>NVQB01000001.1 GCA_002319075.1 Sphingobacteriaceae bacterium
TTACCGTTTACAATAAGCACCAAGGGAATTTTATTTTTCCGAATAACTTCTGGCAGAGCGTTTAAATCCTGTAAGGTGCCATTACTTATAAGTTCGAGCTTATTGTTTTTATTCCGGAGCTGCGAATAATAATAAACCTTTCCCTCTTCTCTAAAACAAATCTCTACTGCGCAAACCTCTGATTTGACATAATACTTTTGCGGTATCCATTTATCCCAAAACATCTTAGTTATAAATTACAGTAGGTTTGATAAATATCGTGAGCTTGTTTTCAGATTTAGATTTTGTATGTGTACCGAAAAAGATCTTAAAACAGGGATACGCGCAAGGAACGGAATGCCGTTACCCGACCTGTTTGTTTGCGTTTCTTCAAGGCCTCCTAGCATAATCATTTCACCATTTCTAACTCGTACAAGCGATTGAAAGTCGCGGTTAATGGTGCCCGGCGGCGCGCTGGGATTAATTCGCTCTGTAAAGGTTGATTGTTTTACATTGATAACCATTGTAATTTGTTCGTCACCCGAAATTTGAGGATCTATAGCTACAGTAAGATCTGCGTTTACCTGTTTTGTAATTTTGCGTAATTTGATTCTGAGGATTTTGGGTACCAATAACATTGTTAGTTACTTCCAGATAATAAGCAGTTTGTCCGATACTTAATTTAGCTTCATGTCCATTGAGCGTGGCAATCTGAGGCGTAGACCGGATCTTTAAAATACCATTGGATTCCATAGCCTTTAGATTCAGATAAAAATTTGGAGTGACCGCTCCGAGATTTATGATGCCCAAACCATTTATTCCGCTCAACAAATTATTGATCGAAGAAGAATTCAGCGACACATTGTAATCCGGGATTAGCGAGCCTGTAGTCCGGGCTGAGTTAGTTCCAATGCCAGCCGAAATACCCGCTGACAAAATATTACTTCTTCTCACATCTGCAATAATGATCTCGATATGCACCATGGGTACAACAAGGTCTACCTGCCTTAGAAAAGTTTCCAATTCCGCAATCCTTGGCTGGGATCCACTAACAATAATTCCATTCAGATCTTCAAACATTTTTAACTCTATGCCCTTTTTTAATTCTGCCGGAATGAAATCTACGATCTTATCAATGGTTCTATTTTTTAGCGTGATGAGTTTACTTTGACGCAACCCTTCTAAATTACGATCACCAAACAAATAAGTAGAGCCATCCTTTTTAAAAGTAAGATCCGTTCCGTTAAACAGCAATTTCAAAAACTCTTCATAGGGTGCCTCTTCTACTTTTAAGGTTGCGTTCCCCTTAAGGTCGCTAAACAAGAAAAAACTTTTTCCAAGCTGTTGAGAAACCGAATTGACGATTTCGTTAATGGGCATGGACTGAACATCCATAGTAATTAAACCGTCCACAATTTTTATTTTAGAGTTTTTAGCTGCATTTGAGGGATTCGGATTTTGTGTTAAACTTCCGAAAGGCCCGGCATTGGGATCAGGCTGATTTTGCGGCACTATCGTTACAAGCCTTTTTTCAAATACATAAAAATCGTCAGGAGTTTTACTCACTTTCATATCGTTGGCAAAGGCCAGTTTTTCAAGTGCTGAATTGAAGGGCGCAGCTTGCATATAACCGCTTAGTGTTTTGTTTGCAAGCTCAGGGGAAAAAATAATATTCTTTCCGCTTTGCTTAGTAATTTCACGCGCTACAGTTCCCAGCGTATCATTTGTTAAATCATAGCTTAGGAGATTGGCTGTTTTTTCGTAGCTAATGTTAAGTTTCCTGCTTACTATTTTCTTTTCTGGTAGGGGCTCTGGTGGAGGATTATATTTTACAAAGGTTATAATAGGACCGACAAATAAAACATCCAGATCATAGCGTTTACATAAAAAGATAAAAACTTCTTTGGCTGTGACTTTACTAAAACTGTTGGAAAGTTTTATATCCAAACCCGGATCAACATTGACATTAATATTGTTTGTGACACCAATGGTTTTGATGTATTCCTGGATAGTCGCTCCATTCATAGAAAGATCTACCTGCTCATTTACACCAGGATAATTTTTAGCCAGTTGATACAGCTTCTCATCAAGGATATCAAAACGGTCCTGTGCTCTGACAAAGGAACAAACAAGTAAAAAAATTCCAACTATATATCTAACCCGCATCGTAATTTATTTAATTTTTCAGGACTCACTCAGTAAAAAAGGATAAATCTCTTCCAGGCTCGTTTCTCCATCCTTGTAAAGTTTAAAAGCGTTTTCTGAAAGTTTATCAATCTTATTTATTTTAAGATAACTATCTATCTCAGTTGCACTCTGTTTTATATGTTCACCTAATTCTTTGGTAATATTGATTACTTCGTAAATAGCTTTTCTGCCTTTGTAGCCGGTGAAATAACACACCTGGCAACCCTGAGCAATGTGGTGTGTAGCGATTTCAAGATTTTTGTAATTCTCCGGCAATTCTTTTTTATTGAGAGGAACCGATTTTTTGCAATGCGGACAAAGTGTGCGAATAAGGCGCTGAGCCACAGACAAGTTCATCACACTCGCCAGTAAGTAGGGAGCAATGCCCATATCAACCAAACGAGAAATAGTTCCCCAGGCAGAATTTGTATGAATTGTTGATAGCACCAAATGCCCTGTGAGAGCTGCCCGGATAGCCATTTGTGCGGTTTGCGCGTCCCGTATTTCACCCAACATGATTACATCGGGATCTTGCCGCAAAAATGTGCGTAAAGCTTCGGTGTAGGATAATCCAATTTCTTCTTTTAGCTGCACCTGGTTAACGCCATCGAGGGTGTATTCAATGGGATCTTCAATAGTCAGGATATTGTTTGTAGGTTTATTGATGACTTTTAAAGTTGCATAGAGCGTGGTTGTTTTACCCGATCCAGTGGGGCCGCTGATTAAAATAATTCCGTTTGGTTTTTTAACAGCTATCTCATAGCGCTCTAATTCTTCTTTAGTGAAACCTAGCTTATCAATATGAATGTGGCTTGCGTCGCTTCCCAACAAACGCAGAACAATTTTTTCGCCATATAAAGTTGGGAGAATCGAAACACGAATATCCAAATTTGAATTATTAAATTTGAACCTTATCCTTCCATCCTGAGGCATACGTTTTTCAGCAATATCGCAGGATGCCGCAATTTTAATTTTATTAATCAGCGTTGGATATTCTATCTTATTGAGCTTGTGACGATCGATGAGTACACCATCTACACGAAAACGGATCCGGCATTTTTCACTGTAGGTCTCGATGTGAATATCAGAACTCCGAAGATCTTTTGCTTCTTTAACAAGGGTTTCCAGAAAATTTGAATCGTTGACATTGAGTCTATAAGTTTCTGATTGAGCAACACCCTGGGTACTGTTAGCCTTTGACCGTGGATAGTTACTCATTAAAACTTTATCCAATTCATCAGGATTTATGGGCTCCAGGACGATTTTCTTACCAAAAATAATTTCCAGTTCCGCTTGTAGATCCGATTTTTTTTTGGACTCGCTCACCAGTAAATTCAGAGAATCTTTTTCACTTTTAACAGGCACTATTCCATAGTACCAGGCCTGGTCAAGCGTGACCTGATTTTTGAGTTCTGCAGTGATTTGGGTGAGCAACATGGTTTAAAAATAGGCTAATATTTGCAGAGATGCAGGCAATCTGAATAGCTGAGAGAAGCCTGAACACGATGAATTGTAAGGGCTTTGTGATAATTCTGTATCGAAAAATCTATAAAATCTTAATAATCAGGCTGAAGGTAAAATTTAAAAATTTTTCAAGCCTGTAAAGACCCCATAATAACTATGTAAACACCCAGCAAAAATTTAGGTGAATACCTATCTCAGAAAGTTTAAGGTGTAATATCAAAACATAGGTGACGTTTTTTTTAGTCGTTACTGAACACAGTGTTAATTAACTTCAGCCAGTTACAAATCCAAAGTCTCATTTCAGAAAGTCGCCATAAATTTTGGCTGGTTAATCGCTACTTTTATTCTCCCCTTAAATGAGATCTATATTTATTTGAATTTTGTAATCCCAAATTAAAATATACACTATGACTCCTAAAAAAATAAAAGTCCTTATTGCTGAAAATCAGGAACTGCTGCGAAAAGGTTTAAGTAAGCTTTTAAAATCAGAGCAGGATATCGATGTTATTTATGAAGTGGGCAACGGAGAGAATTAATTGAATTTTTAAAACACATTCAACCAAACATTGTTTTACTGGATAAAGATCTTTCTGTAATGAATGGCAGAGCTGTGCTTTCTGTTATTCAGCAACGTTTTCCCGAGATAAAAGTTATTTTGCTAAGCACCCAATCAAACGCAGAATTACAATCTGAATTTATGGGCTATGGCGCCAACAGCTTTATTTCAAAGGATGCGAATGTAGAAACGTTATTGAAGGCTATTCGTAAAGTACATTCTGAGGGATTTTTTTTTAACAGTTCTTTATCCAAAGCCCTGCTTTCCACAGTACTAAAAGAAAAACACAGAGCCACCTTATTGCAGGAAATAAGTTTTAACGAAAGAGAAAGAGAGATTATAAAAAAGATCTGTGACGGCTTAACCAATAAACAAATAGCTGTAGAACTACATCTTTCTGCAAGCACTATAGATTTTTACCGCACAAAAATTTATGGCAAAACAAATTGCAATAATGTGGCTACGCTTTTGCGTTACGCTTTAAAGAATGGATTGGTGGAACTGAATTAATTTGGCGACATAAACCAGATCAGAGAATCTCAGCCATTCAACCGTAAATTATTCTCTAACCACCTTCGTTGCTTTAAGGGTTTTGTTTTGCGTTCTCACAATGACAGTATAGATACCGTTTGGCAGATTTTTCAAATCGATTTTTGTTTCTGCCTCCGATAGCGTTTTACTCATAACTAGTTGTCCTATACTAGTGTAAATTTCTTCGAATTGATTTTCTGAAACCAAATTAACTTCAACAATGACGTTGCCATTTGTAGGGTTTGGATAAACAACAATCTCGTGCTGAAATCTTATTATCGAACTTAGACTAGTATACTCCTATACTTCCTGAACATAAATAAGAAAAGCTAAGCAGCCTTGCATACTTGTTCAACCAAGCGTGTAAATAGTTGTAACCGGGGGCGTAATGGTTAGGGATGCGGAATTTTCGCCCGTATTGCAGGTAAAAGTGAGAGCGCCGTTAGCTGCAAGCGTTGTGCTTTCTGAGGCGCACATAACACTTGAAGAAGAAGTTATTGTTAATGATGGCAGGGAATTAACGCTGACAAAAACAATGGCTGTTTTTGCACAGCCACTAGCATCTGTGCCTGTTACAACCAAAAGTTGGCGAATTTACAGGAGTCAAAGGTACATTATTCAAAACATTTTCGGTCAAGACCAAAGCCTTCGCTCCCGAAGCATTTAAAACAACTTGTTCACCAAAGCACAATACCGTTGCCGAGGCTTTAACAGCAAGTTACGTCAAATCGTTTACCGTTATTGTTTTACTCATCTCATTTTTACAGCCATTGCTTCCCTTTACAGTTATCGAACATACTGAAGTTACCGTCGAATTAAATGCGATTGGATTTGCAGTAGACCCAGTATTCCATGTAAACGTTGGTGCAGAAGTACTGACTAATTGTGAAATAGTGCTTCCTGAACACACAGAATTGGGTCCGCTTAAAGTTAAAGCTGGCAAGCTAAGCACCTGAATATTTGCAACAGGTGAAATTAAAGAAGAGCATACCTGCTGACTAAAGCCTGTGACTGTATAATTTGAGTTTGAAGAAGGAGAAACAACTCCAGAACCCTCTGAACTGTAAGTATCAGCTCCCTGATGGCTTAGCGTAAAAGATTGTCCGAAACAGAGATATGCGCTATTGGTAACAGTAATCACTGGTCGGGAGTGGACAGTTACACTGCTCACTACAGACGAACTGCAATTACCATTGGCAGCAGAAATAGTGTAATCAGCCGAAGTTCCCTTACTTAAACTTTTTAACGATTGAACTCATTATGTAAGTAAATAAAAAAAGCTGCCTTAAAAGACAGCTTTTAATATAGAGGCAAATTTATTTTCCTGCAACAATCATTTTTTTAGAATCCATCACTTTGCCATCGGCAATAATGGAGTAGATATAAATTCCCGCTGCGAGTTTTTCAGAAGTTAATATAATTGATGCCGATCCTTTTTCAGTTAAAAAGAAACTTGTAACCTGCTTTCCGGTAAGATCATAAACAGCAAGATAGGCTTCCTTATTTTTAACTGGTAACACATAATTTATTTTTGTTTCGCTGTTAAAAGGGTTTGGTTCATTTTGTGACATTGAAAAAACGTTGTCGGCGTTAACTGCAGTTGTGATGCCCGTAGTAGCATTACCCTTTTTAAGTTCTTCAATTTGTGCCTGCTGCTCCTGGATAGCAGCTATAAGCACCGGGATCAAGCTTACGTATTGAACAGCCTTGTATTCAGGGATGTTTTTTTGTTCTTCTCCTGCTTTGCCCGGGAGGTTTATCGCAGCAATGTTTTTAACTAACTCCGGAAAAACTTGTTCAAGTTCCTGTGCTATAAGTCCCATCTGCTTACCTGCTGGTAGGTTCATATCTTTATATTCTGTCGTTTTAAAAGTGTAGCTACTTGGTTTTAATTGCAAAATTTTGTCAAGAGCATTTTCCAAAGGACGAATATTTTCTTTTAATTTTCTGTCGCTTGTAAAGTTATCTGTTCCCGTTCTTGAAACATCTCCAATGAAATATCCCGCCAAAGCAAATGCCCCTCCACTCACAGAAGCAATCACTCCATAGTTGTTGCTTAAGCTAGTGCCACTAGCTTGAAAGTAACCACCATGATTGTATTGTCCTCCAGAAGCAGATCCAAAAGCACCCATAGAAAAGCCCAGGCTACCTGAGCCTACTGCGTTACCATAAGTTCCATAAATAGTATTTGTTGTAGCTGCCGTAACCCGCCATAGCATCCAATTTTAGCCGCACCAAAGGCGGAGGAAACATTGAGCTGAAAATTACCTGCCCTGTTTCCGTTATTATCTTCAACATCCAAGCGGGCAATTGTAGGAGTGGTTTTTCCTATGCCAACATTACGGGTAAGAGGATCGATAACAAAATCTGTGGTTCCGTTGGTAGTGTTTTTGATTGCAAACCCACCGGAAGGAGACATTGAATTGTCGTGTGAATTAATGCTCCAATTATATCCTCCAGTTGCGCTATTGTTTAAATGGATTAGGCTAGCGCCCGAAGCAGTTTGTGTAATCCTCAAACCATCATTTGCAAGATTGGTTTGAAGTTCGACAAGATTAGATAAAGGGGGCGAAGTCATGCCAAAACCAGTTCTTCCAGTTCTGAAAACATTGGTTGCTGGCACTGAACCCGGAGGATTGAAGGTTTGAGCATTAGCCAGAGTCGCAACGCATAGCATTGCCATAAGTGTTTTTGTTTTTTTCATAAATAAATAATATTAATGGGTTTCAGATTAAGAATTCTGCAATAGAACTCTTCATTGACAATTTTAAGGAATTAAAACGTTTTTTTTGCAGCTACCGGTAACCCTAAAGTACTGCACGAAATTTAAAAATTATTCAAAAAATTTAAAATCAATCCGTTAAGTGAAAGTCGTTTTGCAATTACTATGTTCTGACATAATAGACTCTATGTAAACTACTAGGTGTATATTAGGCTATTACGCCAATCCTATACCTTCACCTGCCAGCGCAATAAAATAATGTTTATACTAGCATTAAAAAAAATCGTTAGTGTGACTATAATTTTTACTTTTATAATTTCATATAAACCTTCTTTACCCATAACTCAATCTCATGAAAAAAAATTCACAAGCTTTGCTTATTTTAATTACGACATTTTTAGTAACGTTTACAGGTAACGCACAAATCAGTACCCTATTCAGCGATGATTTTTCATCAACTTCTTTTTCAAGTAACGGGTGGACATTTCCCAATGGGCAGGGAAATTGGACTATAGGTAACACTGATACACCCTCCGGAGGCAGCGCTCCCAATGCCTATTTTAACTGGGCGTCCGTTGCGCTGAATTATACATATGCACTACAAAGCGGGACGATATATGCTACGAGCATTAATGGACCAGTTACCCTTGATTATTTGCTTCTAGTAAATCCGAATAATGTTACATCAACAGAATATGTGGATGTAGAATATAAGGATGTGTCTTCCAGCACGTGGACATTACTTGCAACCTATACCAATTCAGCAAACAGCGCTGTGACTTACACAAGTACCAATATGATTTTGCCGGGGATGTCAGGACAAGCCTTCCAGATTCAGTTTAAAGTTTATGGGGCAAATTCTATAAATGTATTTAGATGGAGTTTAGATAATGTAATTGTTAAAGGTACGACCTGCCCCACGGCTATACCCACAGTAAGTATATCTGGCAGTCCTACTGTCTGCGCGAATTCCTCTACAACCTTAACAGCGATTGGTGGTGGCGCTACTTATTCATGGTTTCCCCCGGCAGGCAACGGTTCTATTGCTATAGTATCACCAACAAGCAATGTCACCTACTCTCTGGTTAGTTCTTACAATGGCTGTTTAAGTACGCCGGCCACGAGCACACACAGTCTAACTGTATTTACTAACACCACAGCTATCACAGCTACTACCAGTCAATCGGTAATTTGCGCCGGCGCAAGCGTATCTCTCAGTGCTTCCAGTTCAGCAACACTTGCGTGGAGCAACAGTGTAACGACCAATTCGCAAGTTGTAAGTCCTACAGTCACGACAAATTATTCCGTTAGCACTTCTAATACTTTAGGTTGTCTTGCTATTAAGGTTTTAACCATTCACGTAAATCCTCTCCCACCCGTTACGGCATTAGCCACTAACACACTTATATGTAGCGGAAACACTAATACTCTTACTGCGAGCGGCGCGCTATCTTACACATGGAGCACAGGCGCCACAACTTCCCTCACGAGTCTTGCCATTACTACCAGCACAACCTATACTGTAAGCGGCTCTGATCTTCAGAACTGCATTGCCTCTGCAGTGGTATCAGTGGGTGTTTTACCGCCAATAGTTATCGTCAGTTCAGGATCACTTATATGTCCAGGTACAACAGCTAATCTCATTTCTTCAGGTGCAAGTTCATATACATGGAGTACCGGATCTAACAGTCCATTTATTTCCGTTAGCCCTTCCGTCACCAATACTTATACAGTAGTGGGAACCCAAAGCATCGGTTGTACTACATCTGCCACTTATACCATTATCGTTAATCCTAATCCTACCGTAACCGCTATGGGATCTCAAACTGCGGTTTGTGCAGGTAAAACCGCGACATTAATAGCAGCAGGAGCATCCACTTATACGTGGAGTACACAACAAAGTGGACCAACAATAACTGTATCTCCCCTAAGTATGACTATATATTCGGTGGCAGGAACAAGCTCGGCAGCGTGCACTGGATCTAACAATACTGCGTCAGTAACTTTAATAGTAAACTCAAATCCAACTCTAGTAAGCAGCAGTTCCAGCAGCTCGATTTGTTTAGGACATACGCTATCACTGAATGCCAGCGGTGCTAACAGTTACACCTGGGAACCTGGAAATATTCTACAGCAGAGCGTCGTTGTGCAACCATCTGCAAACACGGTATTCACTGTAACGGGAACAAACTCCCTGCTTTGTGCCTCAAGCCAAACCATCGGTGTTATTGTTCATCCACTACCTGTACTGACCATCTCCAGCAATACAACTGATCTCTGTATCGGATCAAGCGCAACTATGATAGCCACGGGAGCAGCATCTTATAGTTGGAATACCGGCAGTTTAGTCAACATTATTTATGAGAGTCCTCAAACCACAACTACCTATTCCGTTAATGGTATGAGTGCGCAGGGTTGCGTTAATTCAAAAACAATAGAAATCACGGTTCACAATTATCCCCTAGTGGTTGTAAGTTCTGCGGATTCGATTATTTGTAGTGGTGAAAGTGTTTTGATTGAAGCTTCCGGTGCAGCAAACTATACCTGGAGTAATGGTGAAACTGGCACAGCAATAACCGTTAGTCCTTCAGCGACCAGTATTTATACGGTGACCGGAATAAGCAACGGCTGCGCTACTTCCGCCCAGGTTACACAACATATAGAAGAATGTACTTCTCTGGACAAACTGCAAGCAGCAAATTTTCTACCAACTATTTTCCCCAATCCAGGTACTGGAAAATTTATACTCTCTTTACCATACAATAACACTACTTGTGAAGTGGAAATTTTTGATCTTGGCGGACAATTGATTGTAAAAGGAAAGTTAACCAGAGATGAGGCTTCATTTGATATCAGCGGATATCCAGACGGGTTTTATTTGGTAAGGATCACTGCCGCGGAAAAAAAAGTACTCCTTAAAATAATCAAGATTTAGTTAATCAGTCTAACTTTACCAAACCTAAAAGTGTCTGGCTTATGTTGTGAATAAAAGATGACTTCGTTGTCACTCATCTGAACCCGCAGTTTGGGAATTACATATTGCTCCGAATTTTGAAACACAGGATTGTCGGTGATCCCACCTTTTGCAGAAACCACTTTTAACAGTGAATGCTTAGTATCATTATATAAAATATTAAGTTCATCCTTGTTTGATAAAACGAAATAAGAAGAATAATCAATTCCCGGTCCCACTATACGTGCCTGATGTTTTGGGATGAACTTTGACCAGGAGCTGGCGGAATTCTGAGCGATATTAATTATCATAATCTCTTCATTCATTTGAATGGCCGGCGCTCCCTTCGTCTGAGCCTGATCGACAAATCTACGCTCACTTAAAAAGATAACTCGTCCCTCGTCCATCAAATACATGTGGTCGAGGTAGTAAGCTGGATACTCCCCTCTCAAAAAAGGGCTTTCGGGCAGCGCATATTTATTATGCTCTATAACTTCCTTTTTTTTGGGGTCGACCTTGATATAAAACGCACCTTTCACCCAGTGCTCCATTCTTTTAGTACCCGTTTTGATCTTCTGTTTTTTTTCGCAGAATAATCCACCGCAAACTATATTACTATCCTGATCCGTTTCATATCTTAGATCGAATAGGTAGTTATCCTCTGAATTTATAGATACTTCACTTAGAACTTTTTCCTTCCATTTATAAAAAAAGAGTTTGTACACAGGCTTTTTTAATTTTTTGCCTTCTTCGATAAACTTCAATTCCACCATGAAATAAAAATCACCAGTGTTTATAATTTGCATTTCGGATACTTTGCATTGCCTGCCGATATAGGGTAATTCGAGCAGTTCGCTCCAAACCACGTTAATATTTTTATCAATGACGTGGCATTTAACCCGTATTTTCTGATCTTTTTTCCGTTTTTCAAAATAAGCCGTCATGAATTTTCGTGTATCAGGAGAACTCAGATGTATAAAATCATCCGTGTGCCTAAAATCTCTTATTTCACCAAGGATACGGTAGTTTTCGTCGACAGTAGAATCGTTTTTAAGCACATGCAAATAAGACCTGAGCAAATGAAATTTTCTGTCGTTACGATAACTAAGAAGAACAGGCCTGTTATCGATAGCTTTAATGTAATAAAGGTCTGTGCCCTGCCCTTTTACTTCAGGCATTTTAATTACCCTTCCATTATTTGAACCCAACCCGCCAAATGTTTTTTTGGTCATGTAAAAAGCAGAGGGAGCATAAATAGTCTTAAGCTGAGTAAAAAAACAGATGCTATCCGTTGCACAGGGAAGTCGAAGCATTGAGTATCCCCTAATAGTAACACCTTCAAAACTTTCACCCCATTCAAACTGGAGTTTTTGCGCCTTGATATGAGAAAGTACAGCTATGAATAATAGAACAAAATTTCTTCGCATTTTATTTTGGGTTTTATATATGATTTGCATAGGCAGACTCTAAATACAAATATATTACAAGAGTTCCTATTATCTCGATTTCTATGTGAATACCCAGCGAATTTTGTGCTGCCCATAAAGTAATTTGCATGGAGCAAAATTTCATAACAAAAACTGAAAGTTATTTAAATCCTACCCTATGCCAAAGAAAATTGAAACCTATGAACTATTACCGCTCTTCAGAAAATTTATAAACGAGCTAAAAAAAGGAAAACATCTCCAGAAAAACGGAAAAAGAATAAAGACAGGGAGTATCGACAATTATGTTTACCTGGAAAATCTTTTAAGAGAATTCAGTATCCAGAAAGGTTTTGCCATTCGTATGAAAAATGTAACGGGACTTACAAAAAAACAATTTGACGATGAAAAAAAATACTGGCAAAGCTTTTACCTTGCTTTTACAAACTACTTATACGACGAGCTGAAACATTATGACAATTATGTTGGCAGGATGATCAAACTTCTGAGAAGTTTTTTTAACTACCTGGTTAATGAAAAAGGCCTGTCGGTTGGATTTTTTCACCGCCGTTTTTATGCACCGGCTGAGGACGTAGATATAATCGTTTTGTCTGCGGAACGTTTGAACTACCTCATTTATTCAGAACCATTTGAATCGAGCTTAAGTCCTGATTTGAAAATAGTCAGAGATGTTTTCGTATTCGGATGTTCTGTGGCACTGCGTTTTTCAGATTTGATGGCTTTAAACAAAGCAAACCTTGAAATCATAAATGACAGAATGTACATTAAAATGCAATCTAAAAAGACACAAACCTACACGCGTGTGAAACTTCCGGACTTTTCAGTCAAAATAATAAATAACTATTCAACCTGCTGTAAAAACAAACTCCTGCCGGGCTTTACAAAAGCTTACTTAAATAAAAAAGTTAAGCTCCTGTCAGAACTGGCTGGATTTACGGAACCCATTATTCGCACAAGACAGCGGCGAGGAGTTCCACACATAATTTATAAGGATCCTGTTAAAAAAGTTTCGTTACGGTTTTGTGATGCAGTGACTACACACACCATGCGCCGAACTGCCATTACTACCATGATAAGCCTTGGGATGAATGAGCAGATGGTACGTCAAATAAGTGGTCATACTTCTAACAGCAAAGAGTTTTATCGGTACGTTGCTTTTGCACAAAATTACATGGATAGCGAGATAGACACGGTACATAAAAAACTGAATGAAAAAAAACTGGCTCCGGCGCAATAAAAATTGCTAAAAACACAATTTTTATGCAGAATTACGATTGGATCCTATCAGAGCTAAGCCACTACCAACAAGTCCGTGCAGTCATCAGGATACTATGCCTTCGGCATGGAAATGCCAGGCCGCAGATACCAGGCTGCAGGCAGCTATAGGTACGGATTTAATGGCAAAGAGAATGATAATGAAGTGAAGGGTTCGGGCATTCAGCAGGATTATGGATTGAGAATTTATGACACAAGAATTGCAAGGTTTTTGAGTGTCGATCCTCTCACTGCCGGGTATCCTTCTTGGTCACCATTTCCTTTTGCTATGAACAGACCCATTGACGGAATTGATTTAGATGGTGGGGAATGGAAACCTGTTAAAGATGAGGGTGGAAATATACAGGATTATACATGGGATGGATATGACGAGAATGGGAAAGCACGCGAGGGAACAGTTGCTAACGCTACCCTAAAAAAAGATGATCTTACATTAAGATTTGCAAGCAATGCTGAAAAACAAATGGGCCACGTGTATATAGAAGGTAAAACCGAATACACAAATTTTATCTTTGGTAATGTGGATAATAATTTCCTCGTATCCACAAATATCAATCAACATATAGTTTTTTCTAGTGACAACGCAGTTTGGGGTCCCGCAGGTTGTCCTTCATGTGATATTAGTAGCATGAGTGGAGACTACAGCGGTGCAAGTGGAGCCGAAATCGCAAGCCTCGCAATGCCAAAAACAGTTTTTAAGGCAACTGGACGATTAGAAGACTGGTATCCTGAGACCTTTTTTATCCCAGTTGAAAGAATATTTTTTATTGGAGCGAAAATTTTAACCAAACCAGTAATTGGCTCTCTGGGTGCAGCCGCAAAAGGCTTGGCTAAATCGCAAAAATTTATTTTTCCGTCATGGAAGAAAGTAAAAATTGATATGAAAGAGGTATCATCGGGGCATATGACAGGTGGGTCGAGAATTGCCGAGAATTCAAAAAAAGATATTTTTCCTACGATGATGAATGAAAACCAAGTTAAAACCGCTATCTTTCAAGCATACAACAATATACACACTATAGTTAAAAAGCAAGGTGAAAAATATTTAATTCAAGGAACTACTAAAACAGGGATGGAGATAGAAATGTGGTTCAACAAAACTACCAAAGAAATTGAAACAGCCTATCCACAATACTAAAAAACGAGTATGAATATAATTACTGAAATTGACTCTCTAAACAAAAAAAATGACAAGGTTACTGGCATAATTTACATTAAAAAAGGTGATATCTGCTTTCCGGAAGAAAATTGGAATGATTTCATTGTTACTATTACAAAATGGTGGCTGGATAATGTTGTTGGTATTCTTGAATCTCAACATTCAGAATTTGATTTTAGTTTTATGGATGGTCCATATTCATTTAGATTGTACTTAGTAAATAGTCAAAAGGAGGTGGAAATTACATTGATAAAACGCCATAAAGAGGAGATATATTCTTTTAAGCTCGATAAGGAAAGTTTGGTTTATGAGATAGGTACGTTGGCAGAAAATATACTCGCAAAATGTAAAAATGAAAATTGGGCCAGCATAGAAATTGAGGACTTAACACGGAGCTTTGCTAAATTTTCCGCACTTCGAAAAAGTAATATCAATTAATTTGAATTGTTATAGAAATAAGTTTCTCAAAGAGCCGATACTTTACGGCTCTTTTTTTTGTTTATTGGGAATTCACAAAAGGCGTATCTTTAAAAACGTCTTGAATTACCCCATCTGGATTTACTACACCAAATTCTTGTATCTTATAATCTATTCTGTGTATAAATCCACTTGTATCTTTGAACTCTTCAATATTATTTCCACTTCAACTTAAGAGATCTTCACCATATTTAACTAAATCTTTTTCGTCGAATAAATAAAAAAGTACATGAGCTTACGGTTTTATTAAATACGCTTTTAATTTTGATCGTATTACTTCATATATCTTGAATAGAGTATTCGAAAATAATCGAAAAGATTAATTACCTCTCGCATTATTTCTGATAGTAGTGAAGAGTTGTCAATTGTGAACAAAAAATTTAGTAAAGTTTTGTAACGATATCCTTTCTAATCCAAGTTGATCATTGTTTTTATCCATCTCTTCATTGTATACGCATATCATAGTTATTACATTTTTCATTGAAAGTTCTGATATTGGAAGGTGGTTAAAAGTAAAATATAATCCTTTAATATTTTCAACGTGAAAGATTAAATCTACGTCGTCGTAATACAAAGTAAATTGACGAATAACTTCTTCAAAGGTAGATCCTATCTTAATTATCTCCGAGTAACTTTCATCGCTAGCTACATCTAAACTTATAAGGACTACAACACTGTCCCCATCAATCCTGAAAAATAGTTCATTTAATTTATATTGTTTCTGATTAAGTGAAAGATCCTTAATAAATACAGCGTTCGGATAATCACTTAAATGATTACCGATTCTAATATCTCCTAATTGGCTACCGGGTACTATCATTGAACTTTATCGAAACATTGACATGCTGGGAAAATTCAAGAAAACTATCGATCCACGCTGATTTTAAATTTTTACTTTCATCGTCGTCTTTAATAGCCTTGTCAATGTCAAATAGTAATTTTTGTATGTTGATATTAAACTTTTTTTGGATCTCAAATATAAAATTATATACATGCGTCAATCCTTCTTCTATATCTACATCTTCCCTAAGTATATCTTCTTTCTTTATTATATCAATCCAAAGAGGTTTCAAAGCGGTGTCTATCGGTTCTCCACCAGAAAAAATTTCATAGTCCATACTTCCTAACACTCCGCCAAGATCATCTAATTTGGTTTTTTCATAGTATTTATCTAAAAATGAAATCATATCTTTATACGCCGAAAAATAACCTATTCTGTTACTCATTGACGTCTTTTGAATGAAAAATGACTTGCATAGATTGTCGATTATTACCCAATCGTTTCATTTTAGAAAGAATACTTCAATTTCGCATTCAAAAAGATATGATTATGTATTTTCAAGTGTATCTAAGGCATCGAAAAAATTACCTAAGTGTTTCTTTGAGGCATGTTTATATTCTCTATAAGATTCAGAGCAGTAAACGAGTTTCTGCGCTTCGTTACGATCTATTTCGAGAACCCCTGCTACGATTATTCCACAGTAATTTGGTGGTACTTTTTTAGATCTGAGGTCTCGTATAATGAGGTCTATTGAAATACCATCTTTATATTTTGCGATAGCTTCCTGTAAATAGCCTTTAATTTTTTCTACCATACTTTAATTTTCGTCAACGTCATAAATTTTAGACTTCCTATTTTTTCCCTTAAGTTTCCTTCCCCTCTTGTACCTTTAAATTCAAAAGTTTTAGCACCCTTATCTTTTGCAAATTTTTTAAACTCATTCAGAGTTTCTTTTAGCTTATTAGCTGAGGTTGTGGTTTTCAGTAGCTAGATTTATAAAAAAATAAGGACTTGCCGTTCTGCTAAGAGATTCCCCACAAGGACATAATTTATATTTACGATTCACAAAAGATTATTTATTAATCTGACGGATATAATTTCAACAAAGCTGGATATTCGGAAACGGAAAAAGGACCATTTGTGAGATAGTGAGTTGTTATTTTTCGTTGACTCACATTCTCTTCACGGGTTTTAAAATCAAAATCACCATCTATAGAGTAATAGATCTCAATTTCAGGAAATTTTTCCGAGAAGAATTTTATAATGTATTGTATCCAATCTTCACTAAAAAGTTTCGTCTGAAAATCCTTATCATCAATGGTTAATACCACGCAAATTATTTTATCAAATTTTTCAATACTAATAGGCAAATAATAATCTTCGCCATCCAATTCCTTTATCTCTAAAATATTATCCGCATAATTTTCGTTGGCATAATTAAAAAAGTCGAATTGAAATTTTGGGTAAAACAAACCTTCAAAAGATGACTCCGTCAAGGAACTTAACAAAGAAATTGAATTTTCTAAGCTACTAATTTCGTTTTTAAACACGACTATTAATGCTGAAATCATCATTATTGTCTACCAATTTACAATTTTAAGAAAGGTTTATTTGAATTAACATATTTTATTTTCATGCAGATAATTTCATACAAATGTACATCAGAAAGTCGCAATGCCAATATAGTGAAATAATTTAATATTCAAAAAATATCAAAATCCTAATTTGTAGCTTTGATAAGAAGTCCCTTAGCATCATAAGATTTAATCCCCTCCTTGTTTAGACCATTCACTATGTCTTGACTAACTCCATTTGCGAAATAATATCGCACTTCACTTTTACCTTCATTTTTAGCCAGCTGTTTAATTCGTAACATTTGGTTTTGTATTCCTTTTTCGCCGATAAATGTTTGATATGTTTTATCAGCTAAGTTTTTGTTTTTAACTTCTCCGAAAAATGTCTCGCCAACTAGATCAATTTCGGCTTTGGTTGTCGCAGACATTCCTTTTGAATTGACAAAGGTAACAGACTTGAATTTTCTATTTACCTCTACTAAATCATCGACAGCACTGGCAATTTGTATTTCGGCGAGTTTTGCCTCGTAATTTGCCAGCACTCCATCCGCATATTTTATTCCGTCTTTAGCTAACTTTTGCTCATAACGAAGATATTCTTCAGCCGCTTCTTTAATTGCCTTATTCACCCCTTGTACTCCTTTTAATTTCGGAAACATTGTTGGAACATCTGAGTAAATGCCTTCTAAGATTTCGACAGCTTCGTCTCCATAGTTAATTGTTAAATAGGAAATTCTTTCAACAACTCCACTTATCCCTCCTGCCGCGTAAATGTTTCTAACAAACATAACTTCTGCACTAACTGTTGACCATCCCCATATGGCTGATGCAGCTACACCTGATAAACAGGCTCCTGCTAATACTCCTGCAGATTGGCCTTTATTCATGGCATTTCCCAACATTTCTATTTTGGCCTGTGACATCTTATTTTTTCCCTTAGCCGTTAACTGACTTATATATAAGGCGCTTTTATAATCAATATTACACATGGAGGGGTACATACCCCATTCTAAACCATCCACATCTATTCCATCGATAGGCCTATTACTAGCAAATTGATATGAACTTAATTCAGGATAGGAGGTACAAAGAGGGTCAACACTCAAAAACTTCCCTATCCTTGCATCGTAGATCCTCATCCCATAATCTTGTTGGTTCCCACTTCCCTTTACTTCATTATCATTCTCTTTGCCATTAAATCCATACCTGTAGCTGCCAGCAGCCTGGTATCTGCGGCCTGGCATTTCCATGCCGAAGGCATAGTAATCGGTATAATTTAATACTTCAGGTAAAACCTCATCGCGGTTATCTACATTTACAGCATCAGTCCCAACATTTGATAATAGTTTAGCATCTGAAATTACCACACGAACATTTCCAAGATGATCTTTAAGCTCATAATCCTTCGCACCCACCGTCCGTTTAAATTCTTTAAGTTCCTGGGCAGGATCATCAAAAATCTTGTAGACCTGGGTAGGGAGAGAAGAATTAAGCCTGTAGGAGGTGTCGAGAGCAGCGACAGTGGCATTCCATGCGCTTCCCGTGTAGGCATGCACTTGGTCGAGGTGTTCACCCATTTGTGGGATATAAAAATTACCGTCGATGCCGCGTTTGATCTCGCCAAATAAATAACTTACCAGTGGCGAGCCTACATTTAAATTGATGGAGGCAAGGTCTGGTGTACTCAGAGGCGTATATTTCCATACATTACGATCATATTTAGTGAGTCCGTTGCCTTCTTTGTAAACACCTCTTTGAGCATATAGTATGTCCGTACTATTTTTCATGAAGTCGTACATGCCGTTGCCGTTGTTTCCTGCCTCACTTATTGGTTTTACGCCTATAGTGCCCGTTATTCCGGTGCGGAGATTATCAAAAGTCATTGTATAAAGTGAGGCTTTTCGGTAATCAAAGCCTGAGACGTATTCGTCGTACTGCCACCAGCCGATTTTAGCACCATCTGGAGAAATCTGAAGCTGGCCCTTGTCTGTATTTCCACAGCCATTAATAGTTTTCATGACGTAAGGAGCAGGCGTTACTGTAGAGGAACCGAAGTCGTAAGCCATAATATCTGTAGCTCCTTTATTAGCATCGAGCGGGTCGATAGAATAACGGCTGTTGTAAACGATGCTATGACCGGTTATGTGATCCTCTACCGCCGTGAAATGATAACCATGCTGCACACCAGTTGTTGCCGTCGTGAGCGCATTGTTTGCGGATTGCACTTCGCCCATATTGCCGATTGGCCCGTAGCCAATACTATTCATTTCCACCACATGATAAACAGGAAGTTTAGCAGCATTTAAAGTAACAACCGCGTATTTAGTAGATCCTGGAATTCTTACAATTACCGGCTTGCTATTTGGGTCTACAGAACCTATAAGGTCTGTATTTTTCATAAGCTTACCGGCGTTGTCAAATACCAGACAGACATCGTTAGCCCCCAGGTATTTCTTAGCCACTACCACAAAAAACTGCAGATTACGATTAAGATCCTCTGCTACTGCTACTCCGTTGTTAGCTATGCCCAGTAGTTCTACAGCATTTTGAACATTCTGATAATTTTGAGAATTGCCACTGTTGGACATTGAAATTACCTTGCACTGGCACAAATTGTCGGTTGTGGCACCATTAGGTAACAAGCTCGTTTTACTGGTGGTAGTGATCCAGTTTTGGTATTCTGAAATAGCCATGGCACCGTTAGAGGCGATAGCAAGCGCCGACAGCGTGGTGGCTGAAGCCAGTGTAACAGGCTTGTCGTTCTGCCCTAACCTGTCGCTACCGTAGATCGGTTGCTCTGTGAGGTCTATTTTATACAGCGGTGTAGGCGTTGCAACCGCATCATAGTAACGCCTATATGTTGCCATGGTATTTCCAGCTGCGTCCCTCACATAATATGTGGCCGTTAGCTCCGTAGTTTCTTCAGAACCGTTATGACTGAGCTCATCATCTTTCCAATACTCTTTAGAAGTACGGTTACCTGCGGCATCATATTTAAAAGTAATGCGTTCTTTTAAATCAAATGAACCATCCTTCACGGTTTTTAAAATCTCTTTAATTTTTCCATAAACCGTCCAGCTTATAGTCGTTGTAAAATCATGCAATGCAGGAGGTGTATTGGTAGCAGTGGATAAGAGCTCTTTGCCCTTCTCCTGAACGAGGTTACCAATCTCATCATAAGTGTAATCATGAGTAGCCTGAAAATCGCTAAGGCCGGCCGTGGTTTTGGAAGAACCATCTGTGATGCTCACTAATTTATTATTTGTTTTTTTACCAGAAGTAAGTGCGTATGAGTATTGAAGTTGATCCATTTTTGTGGACGACACACTTTCATCATCGTATCTATCGAGAGACATAATATTACCATTCGCGTCATAAGTATAATTTGTCTGGTAAGTTTTGGCGGAAGCGATATTTGCCCAACCTGAACCCGATTCTTTTACTGATGTACTTTGTTTAATGCGGTTGAGAAGATCATATTGGTAAAGGTCTGCCCTGGCAGCTAGAGTTCCTGTAGCGGTGCTGTTCAGCTGACTCTGGATCCAGCCACTGATATTTCCATTATAAAGATTTGGCGCGGACAACGCTGTAAATGTGCTAAGGCTGTAGTGAGCAGTGTTCATTAAAAAATTGCTGGACGCCAAAGTCGTATAATCTCCATCAAAATACTTCAGAACCATTCCAAAACGGTCGGCGGCTACGCGGTCTAGCGGCGATCCACTCGAACCGTTGTCGCGTCCAGGATCATCGGTTTTTGAAAGACTCGGTGAGTTGAGAGACTTCAGCCAACCCTGAACGGTGTAGATATAATCTAAGCCCTGTACAAGGTCCTCGCCAAGTACATTTCTTTTTAAAGGACCATGGGCGTAGTACTCATAATGCGCATCTCTATCCCACAGTTGTCCATCGCGTGAAGTTTCTGCATTCACGAGGCGATTTTCGGCATCGTAGGTATAGCGATGGAAGAAGCGATCGACCCTTTTCTCGTTATACTTCACCTGCAGAACTTTGCCACTCACCAAATCATATTCATAAGCAATGTTATTTTTAGCCATCCCTCCCGGTTGGTCCTGAACTATCCATTCTACATTGCCGTGGGAATCGTAGCTGTAGTAAGTATAGTATTCATCACCCAAGGCTGAACTTTCATCAATAAAACTGTAACTAACCCTGTTCTGAACAAAGCGCTGAGGCTTGCCATAATAAGTAACGGATGAAATATCCGAATAAACTGTTCTGGTAACTTGCCTGTTGCCTGTTGCAGGAGATACAGTAGAATTAGCGGCTGTTGTATTTGCACTTGCACTTAGATTTGTAAAATTGAGTGAACCCACGTTTGTAGTATTCTCCCCTACCTCGCAAATTCTGCCAAGTGCATCGTATTTTGTATAAGAGTAAGCTGATGTGGTTTTTTGTTTATCGTTTTGCGAGAAACGCAGGCGATTGTTAGCGTCATAAATAAAGTTTGTGAGACCACCGTCAGGAGTTGTCTGACTTATTAACTGTCCAAGAGAATTGTATTCGTAAGTCGTTACTATACGATGTGGTGTCAGACCGGTTGGCCAGGTTGGTGTAGATGTATTTGACCTTGCCGTTTTTATTGAAGCAATATTTGCCAAACTCGTATATTCAACGCCTTCCGGCGGAACTGTTTTGGTCAATCGACCGGCCCTATCGTAATAATATAATGTATGGTGATGATCTGTAATTTCGTACTCTGCAATCAGCGCATCTCTAAAACCACTTAGATCACTGCAATCGTCTCTCAAATACTCCTTCAATGCAGTCTGTTTGGTTGCTTTACATTCGCCGGCCTGAGAAGCCAGGTCCGCTGCTGCTTCAATCATATTTTCATGAAGAATAGGATCGACCTCCTCCTCGGGTGGAGCGGGCGCTGGGATTTCGCGGATACCCCAGGCATAATCGAAAGTTAAAGTAAAATTATCAGCGGCATTGAATGTAAGCGTTCCCATATCGAAATTGTAAATACATCCGTTGGCATCTATCACCTGCAAATCATACTCCCCATCACTAAAACCAAAATTATCAGCAGTTTGCCCGCTATTGCCATCATAGGAGGTAATAAGCTTTTGAACGGTAGTAGTAACCGTTTCAAGGGTTGTGAAATAGTGATCAGAATTTGTACTAACCGCTGTGGCTGAGCTCAGCGCTGCCAAACCCACACTATTAACCAAAGGTTTAAACGGCGTTGACAAGGTTGCCCAATAAGGATACATCACAGTATTAATAGAATTGTCAAGATTATCAGCAAGACTAATTGGCGTAGCAGTAGGCACGACTATAGTATGCGTTTCCGCTTCCGTGGTACTAATGAAGTTGCCCAGTGAATCGTAAGCAAAACGCCACTCTACCACATGCGACTTTTGCTCACGCTTAAACCAGGTAAAATTATAAGGCGCTTTTCCGCCTGTTACGCATGCATTGATTTCGCAAGCTGTAATGTTCGCGGCATTGCTTGTACCCTGTGCGTAGGGGCCACTGCAACTCGTAAGGGTAACGATAGAAGAAGGATCGACAACAATAGCAGGTGTAGGTCCGCTAGCTGAGCAACCCGACTGGTCATTTACAGTTGCAGTAATAGTGCTTTGACCGGTAATACCTACAAGGCTAAGTACATTTGAAGTTGTAGGGTCCAAAGAACCGTTCATGTACCATTTATAGCTGTAGCTACCATCGCCACCTGATGGCAGGACCATAACATAACCAGGACCGTGGCAATTGGGTTCGCTCGTTTGAAACGACAAACTTATATTATCCAGTTTTTTAACCGTAAAACTCATACTGGTAGCGCAACTGTTTGCGGTAACTGTAACAGAGTAGTTGCCGGTTGAAACGGCGAATGTATTTGTTGTACCAGGTCCGGTTATAGCGGATGTGGTAAGATCTTTAAGCGTATAATTAAAAGTGCCGGAAACAGAGGAAGGAGCAAATTGCGCATGAATCGTCACCGCACTTGTTGCTCCACCGCCACAAGTTGAGACACCTCCTGATTTTGAAAGTGAGATAGCAGGTTGTAGAATGCCAAAATTTGAAGTTGTTGTACAGGTTCCATAAGTATATTTTACAACATAATTCCCCTGAACCAAACTGGTAACTTGCAAGCCTGAAGTTGAAGTAAGCGCTGTACCGGGATAACTGGCGGAGGCGTACCAGTTGACAGAACCACCAGCAATGGACGGTGTTAAGGTAGCAGACCCGCTGGCCCCCATACCGCAGGAGGAAGCATGTGTTACTGCGACGTTTAGCGTCGGCTCAATTTTAGAAATATTTATAAGAAGGGAAGAGCGACACGATTCATTTAGGCCGTTGGCAATGGATACGTAATTTGCACCCTGGCCTAAGCCTGAGATAGGATATGCGAGCGTGGTAGTAGCCAGACTATTTGGAGTAACGGTCACCCCATTAATAACAAAACCCTGCACCTGAAGACTCGAAGAAATGATGATGTTGGCGGTTCCTCCTGCAACCGACGTACAGGTAATATTCGCAATATCAGTAACGGTGCCCGTTGGCTGCGCTAATAGCGTCATGGTTTTTGTTCCGGTTAAACTCAAAGAACAGGCTGCACTGGTTACTGTTACATTGTAAACACCACCTGAGGTGGCGGTGATCGAAGCAAGGCTCGAAGTAAAGCCGGCCGGCCCCGCCCAAACGTATGTAAAGGGCGCTGCACTTGACTGTGCCGACACAACCGCATTCAGATATCCGAGACTACCAGGACAAATAAACTGAGAAGGAGTAGTGACCTGCAAAGAGGCATTATTATTAATAACAATTGCCTGAGAATAAGATAAAGAACAAGACCCGTTAAATAAAGTAACAGTTAAAGGATAAACTGTAAAAGCTGGACTGGTCGGATAAGTATGCGCCTTATGGGCTGAAGTAATACCCGTGCTATTTGAACTTACAGGGCTGGTTCCATCGCCATAATTGATAGTATACGAAGTAAAAGTATTAGTTAGCGCAGTTAATCCCAGGGTAACTGAATTATTACAAGAGAGAGCTGACGTAGTGAATGTTGGATCAGGTTGCGCATAAACCGTCACATTTTTCTGCGCTGTTGAAGAACAAGTGACACCTGCAGAAAAAGTATTGGTTATAGTTAAAGTGATAACGTGCGAACCAGTGAGAGTAAAGATATATGAAGGATTAACGCCGCTTGTGGTAAAAGTTGTGCTGTTGGGTTTTAGAACCGTCCATGAATAGGTGGTAGCACCGGAATTTACATTGAAAACAGAAAGTGCATCACCGAGGCAAACACTGGGCGAAGTAATACTAAAATTTGCCGAGGGTACACCGATATTAAAAATTTTGGAAACAGAAGTGCTACAGCCGGCGCCATTTGTGATGGTTAACTTCACAACGTTTGATCCGTTAACGAGATTTGAAGTGTAAGTAGCACTCGCTCCTGTAGAATTGACATTTAAAAGATTGATCTGCCAAACATAATTCCATGTAGATGAGTAATTAGGAATACTTAGTATTACTCCACTGGCGGGATTACAAATAGAATTCACCGTATAGTTAAAGTCTGCCAGAGCAAAATCACTTACCGTTATTACCGTTTGCACACTGCAAGGACTTAATCCTAAACCCGTCAAGCTTACCACATAACTACCAGGTCCGGGATATGTATGAGCTATGGTTAAAGAACCGTTTGTAATGACCGGGCTGTTTGTACCATCTCCGAAGGACCATTGCGCGTTTGGCATTGATCCGCCATTATAGCTAAGAGTATATGATTTACAATTGGCCGGAGACACAGTTATTGTATGGCCGGTAGTTGAACCAATGTTAAGTGTTTGCGTTGTTGATAATGAGCACGTGCCGTCACTTGTAATAAGCGTCACTGTATTCGTACCTGCTACCCAACCCGTGGTATAATTATCCGTTTGATTCGTAGCATTTACGGTGGTACCGTTAATAGACCACTTGTAGGTCCCAGTGTATGGCGATATTGTCATATCGACGCTGGCAGTACTGCAGGCGTTTGGAACCGTATAGGTAAAACTACTGGGAATAAGTGTTGTAACGTTTACTACCGAACTAAATGTGGTACAGGGAGAAATGCCCTGCCCTGTTAAAAAAACCGTATACGTACCGGGAGCTGTATAAGTATGGGAGGTTAAAGTAAAACTTGTGCTGCCAGCCATTTGCAGAGAACTGCCATCGCCCCAAACCCAAAGAGGAGCCACGATGGGCCAGGCACTTTGCAAAATAAAACTCTTTGAATTGCATAAATAGGGTGTTGTTGTACTAAGAGTTGCCGTATTTGCAGGATGCGGAATTGAAACTGTGGCTTGTTTAATGCAGCGCGTGTTTTCACCCTGTATACACATCTGAATAGTAAATACAGATGGGCCACAAATATTCTGTAAGTTATAGGCATGGCTTACCGTGAAAGTATTGGCAGTACCCGATATAGAAGGAGTTATTGCACTACCGTCGCCGAAATTCATATAGCCTAAGGTGAAACTGTAAGGGCAGGAAGGGGCGCTGACCACTGCAGATAAAGTTGCTGTTGCAATATTACCAGAATACGTTATACTGGTGGCAGTGACCGTAAGCGACGTTGTATTGCAACAAGCAGAAGTTGTTGAACTGAAACATGCAGCCCCGGCCTGTGCTGATACATTATTGATTGCAAGCAGGACCAAGAGGGCCAGCAAAACGATCTTATTTTTATGCAATATTGTGCTTAACATAGTCTTTTCGTTAATTCTACACTACTAAATATTTCGGGTACTGCAACTTCAATCCAGGGGCTTATTTGCTTTCCAGGGCTACAATGCGGGCTTTTAAGGCTTCGATCATCACTTGTTGTTCCTGGATTGCTTTTATAAGAGTAGATGTCATTGAATGGTATTGAACACCTTTTTTAATCTGATACGTTTCTAAATACTTACCAGTACTATCTCTATCAAAAATTTTCAATTCCGGAACAAAATGAGGAAACTGCTGTTCAACGTCCTGGGCGATTAAACCATGATGAACCTCTCCTGTTGGATCATCTTTGTATTTATACGTCACCGTTTTCAGGGCAAGTAATTTCGATAAGACCGGACCTTCATTTGCTATATTTTTTTTAAGAGTGGAATCAGACGGTGGAGTGAAGGCCCCTCCCGCGAAGCTATATTGTGTTCCACCATTTATTTGAAAGTAGATGCCTGATTTTCCCCTGAAATAAATACTTCCTGTGCCGGTGCCTCCGCCAATACCCTCATTTGTGAGGATTACGTTATTCTGCGATTTAATTGTAATATCGCCAGTGCTCGTATGAATCCCTAGATGATTCTTGGAAACTTCAATATCTGTATTTCCAGTGGCCCCTTTACACTTTTCCCAGGAAGTAACACCAAAACCCCAATCGCCTGGTTCATACAATTGGACAAGACGCATACCTCTGTGCACATACGGGGAGCAGCCTCCCACGGTTAGCGTACCTGATTTTTGCACAAGAGCATTTACAGGTCCCGCACCAATCTCGCCGTTAAAATCTCTTGAGCCCCAGCGAAGCTCATTTCCATTACTTTGAAAAAGGACATTGTGCTGACTGGTGTCAGATCGCACTTCAAAATTATAAACAGGTGCTGACGCATGGGTACCAACACCTACCTTACCCAAGGGCCCAAGTGTATTGTAAATATGATTTGAAGTTGGAGAAAACTTTGTCCAAAGTGTTGGCGAATTCATTTTCTCCCAATGTCCGGTCGGGGCTACTTCCCAATAATAAAACCCTGATTCCATACCTGTGGTGGTAGTATTTGTATTGAATACCATTAAGCCAAGAGCCGGACTCACTACCGGTGAGGAACTACTGATTCCGGTAAGATAAACCCTGGGAATTAATAGACCTTTTGTAGTACTCTCGACATCGAGCATGGCTGAAGAATGTGGCGCTGAAGGTGTTGTTTTAATTGAAACCCCTTCGGTGGTTTGAGCATTTACAAGCGAGCCAATAAGCAACAAAAGGAGAATGCTAAGTTTGAGATTTACTGTTTTCATATTTCTATTTATTTTTTAATTTTTTAATTTCCTGTTGCAGTTACCGGGTAGGTTTTAGAGTACGTTCTGAATTGTGTTGTGGGACAACCTGTTTTTTCGCCGTAGGTGCAAGGTGCAGTTGGTGAAGGTTCGGTGCAGGAACCATTCCGCCATTCCTTGGCGGGTTTGCCGGAACAAGCTCCATAGGGCGGAATGTAGGGCAGGAAACTCCCGGTTTCCATCATGTTTAGAAGCATCTGGTCGCACTCTGCAAAAAACCTGATTAAAATTTTTCTACTGTCCACTATATTCAGGCTGTTATCATTGTAGTAAACAATTAGCTTGCAATCGGTTTGAGAACAGGCCGGAAGATTACAGAGTCCATCGAAATAACTTGTTGTTGTAAAAGAGGGAGGTACTGAGCAGGCTACAGAATTAGAAGGAACCACCGTAATACTTAGAACAGAATTTTTTATTGCATTTACCTGAGCCGTTGCGCTTGCTACAACTGCTTTAACCATGATGTCGATTTCCTTATCTGTTATCTGACCTGGACCCGTTTTGCAGGGAACAATGGTATAACAGGAACTGATAAGCTCGTTCACGATGGATTCGCGAAAAGCATTGGCCTTATCTTTTAAGGCTGCGATGTGCTCTTCCAGGTGTATAACGGCTTGATTTATCAATTCCGTTTTGCTTGCGCAGGTAGGAAGCTGGCCGGTGGGTTCGAAGTAGTTGTCTTTTGAAATTGTTGCGTCGACACCTTTGTTTGCATAGCACTTAGGTGCTCCTGCGATATTTGAGTAGAAAGTTTTCCGCTCTGACGAGGTCCAATTGCGATGCGTATATTCTACGGTGAATGAAGCAGCACTGGAGGAGTAAGTACTCACAGGAAGCTCGTCACAAAGACCTGTCGATAAAGTAATACTCGAAGAAAGATAACTTATCGGGTTATTGTATTTATAAAGTAGGTCGAGATTCACCTGATGCGGAAGCAAGACATCAAAATCGCTCCGGAATCCCGAAGTTGAACCGTTTTCAAAGACGTTATAAACAAAGTATTTAAACATCCATTCCGGCTTTATAACATAGGGATAATACAGTTCATAGTTACTAACTGAGTTGCAGGTGTAGGTTTTTAATACAGGATTTCCTGAAGGATTCACCGAAAACAATAAGGGAGCGTAAAGATGATTCAGACTTGTTGTATTAGCGGCATTTGTAACCACAGTGGTGTAAATACTCGGACTTCCGTCGTGCGGAGCGGTTGGATACGAATACAAATACTCGTCAGGATAAATGCCACCCAGACTGCTGATATGGGTTGCTAAATCCGAACCATCAATGATGGCAGCATATTGCGGAGGAGCGAGCGTGAGAAAAGTTGCGGGTAGACTTGTTGCTGCTTCCTGGCGGGATTGTGAAACTTCCGCCTCCTTCTTGCCTTTGAATTCGTTCATCTCCTGGCTTATTTTTTTCTTCAACCACTTTTTCATCAATCCATTTTTCATATCCCAGTTATCGTCATCGTCCCCGTTATCCTGAGCTGAATTTGATCCATCGTTATCATTGTAAACATTAATAGCATCGCCATCCTCACTTGCCTCATAGGCGTTAAATAAATCTACAGACTGTGTCCATGACTCATAGACGCCTTTACAAGGGTAATTATATTCGTTAACCAGACTGGTAACAGGTACCGTCAAACTATAGCTTCCCGAAGCATCTTTAGTTGCTGCATACCATGTACCGTTAGTGTGTTGCATGGCACTGCCCGTGTAGTATTGCGAAATAAGCATATTGGTAATCATAAAGTTGAGGCTACTGTAATTAAAGCCAGGTGCAATCTTCCACAAGTCAGTGGCTGGATTCATACCCTCTGCCGTCATTCTGTCTTTGAGTGGGGTTATAAATTCTCTCTCAACCACGGTACCCACAGCCGCTCTCTTTTCATCAGTACTCGCAGCGCTCCAATTATTATTATCCTTAAAATCATCCACTCCATAAGGTATTATTGCTCCTACGGTAGCATTTGCATTAGCCAAAGTCATTGAGCTTATTGTTAGAGTGTTTGAATTTGCGTAAGCGATTTCCGGCGAACCTTCGCAGATGTAACAGGCAGGCTTTTTTGGAATCGGGACTTTGATAGTTCCGCAACAAGAGGAAGAAATTTGTATATCGCTGGTTGAGGGATTATCCGTAGATGTGGAAATAGATTGTAAATCAAAATCGGCAGCGTGCGGAAATTGAAAACCAGGCGGAACATCAGAAGGGTCTATTTCTAGGAAGAGCATTAAATCGCTTGAGGTGACCGTTGGAGACGGAGTAACGCTATTGTAATTATTTACCATAGCGGTAAGCGTAGACATAAACGCAGTGAAAGCTGTATAAGTTGCGGGACTATTTACATCCTGCATTTTTTCAATGAGCGTTTCATATACGATACGGGTTTTTTCATTTTCGACTATGAGAAGGCTATCGGCGTATTTTGCACTGTTTGCCGAGAACATTTCTTTAACAAGCATGTACGAACCAGCATTTAAAGTTATCTGGTTAACTGCACCTAAAGAGCCTGTTGGATATATATAAACAGGCGCTGTGCCTGTACTCGCGAAACGCCAGCTCGAAGGGAATGTAAAACTTGGTGTGGAAATAAAGTTTTCGAACTGAGGTGTTAGTGAACTTGCATCACTTATGTAAGTTATACTCCTGTCTAAATCTACTAAAATGAATCGCATTCTCAAGTTGCAATCACCCGAAACACATCCTGCGCTTCCTGAGGATATATTCTCTTTCACGTAACTGAGTGTTAGTGTGGTATTATCTGTGGGAATTGCTATGCGTTTTGAACTGGTTATTTTATCACTCGTAAATACATTTTCGTTTATCTCATTCTTTATAATTAAAGACGTTGTGGGATTGCTTAGAGCAGATAATTCTGCGGTACTGTAAGACATCAAGGCTGTAGCGATCGTATGCCCTTCCTTAGATGTATAAGTAATAGATTGAACGTTATTTTGATCAGTTGTAATGGTTTTAATTACTGACTTTCCAAGAGGAGCTTCCTCCCCAAACAGCCATATTAGCTCATCGTCTGAAGCTGTACCATATTGCATACGCAGAGTTCGTCCTTGTCCGGTTACCTGTGTACCCAATGAATGCGCCTTACCTACCCCCGACTCTTCTCTTACACGCCCCGAACCATCGCTCTCAAAAACGGTGCGTTTAAAGGGATATCCTTCAGCACTGGCCACGTTAGAATTGATAGGACTGGTAGTAGCCTGATCAGAATAGTACTTGTAAGCAGAAGTTGCGTCTTCTACTTTGTCGGGATCGCTGAGCTTGCTATCGGCATCAAATTGTTCAGCTGTATAAAGGTCACCGCTTTGATTTTTTACAAAGCCTGTTTTGTATCCACTCAGGCCACCTGCTACGGGCACCGGCATTGTGACCATTGCGGGTCTGCCCGAATAATCAAGTAATGTTTGGGAAACAATATTTGTATTTTCTGAACTATTGTACTTTTGATTTTGACGAGCATTTAAAAGTCCGTCTGCATAACTTATGCCCTCGCTTGTTTTCACTCCTGTGGGATTACTCAGACTATTGTTGTCACCTTCTGTAAACACCCTCGAATAAATCCAATTAAAATCTTTATCAGGATCAATAAAATAAAAGATGTGTGGGTCAGATGATGATGAAGGTGAGTGATTTGTTTTATCAAGAATTAAATTCGTCGCCGGATTAGTTACAGTAGCACTCCATTCACCATAATTTTCACTATTTGCAATACCGCCATCAAAATAATTACCGATGGGACGCACTCTCCAGATATAAAACCCCGTTCCTTCAGCTACAGTAAGGTCAATTGATGTTTCAGGAGACTGAGTTTCTACACGTAAGGCTTTAGACCAATCAATAGATGTAGAAATTTTATCCTGATCATTTTTATAAGTATCATCCCGATTTTCAAGTTTAAGAATTTGTAATTCATAATTCGGGTAGGATGCCACACTATTATTTGGCTGCCAGCTAAAGGTCACCAACCGCCCTGCAATAGAAACGGGTAAAGGGATGGGGCCCACAGCAGGCATGAAAGCCGATGCTAATCTCACGTCTACATCATACTGCCGAGCAAGCGTGATGGATAATCTTAAATTTTGTTCCACATAATTTTTAATTAGTCCCGTAAGGTTAGCCGGGGTTGAATTGCCATCATTAATAGTAACTGAGTTTACAGTAGCATAAAATGGATCTGATACAGATGCAAAGGAGGGCAGCACATCATCAATCTTTAATACTTCCGGCTCATTGGTTGTTATTGAAAATGTTTTCGAAGTAGGTGAATTTGTACCAAATTTGTAGGAGAGATTAACAACCACCTTAAAATTCCACCCCGTAGTTTGCTTGACGTAACTATTCCCCAAATCGAGCTTAAAATATAATTTTGCCGACTTCTTCCTTTCTCTAAGAACGGAAGGAGATCCAGGTTTATCTGTCACTGGAAAATTAATAGTAGTTGTAGCAAAATTAGTTCCACCGCCATTCACACCCTGCACCGATCCGGCAATGGCAGTATAACTGGGACTTACCTGAGCAACCGCAGACATGCTAAGCAAGCAATATAGAACGATTAGCTTAATACCAATAAATTTCTTCATACGCTATTTAATTAGTGATTATTTTTTTTGTGAATTTTTTTTTGCACTTGCCACTTCTTCGCGGTTGTCGATAAATTCGTAATCCTTAAATTTCGTCAGCAGATTACCCTTCCTATCAGATATGTATGATTTAACAGGTAAAAAATCGTAGCTTGACTCTTCCGAATACTCCTTATAGGTGGTTGTAATTTCTTTAACCTTATAATCAGTGGTATAATTTATCTTAACACTGATTACAGTCCCTAGCTTAGGATTAAGCTCGTATGTCATTTCCGTTATTCTTAATAATGAATTATCATTCTTCTCAGGATTGTTTTTCAGCACAATAATCTTTACACCATCAGTTATATTTTCACACTTCACAACTTCACAACTTTCTAAAAAAGCCTTTTTTAATTCTATAAAATTGTCGCCGATGTTTTTATTATTGGCTTTTTGATTTTCAATTGAGCTTACCATAAGTACTTTTTGATACGGCATAACCATTACTGTTTCTTTACTATCGCTGTATATACTGACCTGTTCGGAAAAAAAATGAAGTTGATCTTTCTTTCTATGCATTTGAACATTAGAAACCGTAGTTTCATCTTCCCAGTTGGTAGCCTTAACTACATAATTCACATACAGATTTTTTTCAGCGAATAACGAATCTGCTTGAAAATCCATGAGCCTTTCGCAGCGTTTGATGTCGTCAATGCAGTTTTCAGTTTGAGCAACGATAAGACTTACCGTAAACATCTGAAGGAAAATAAAAAAATATCTTACCATATGGTTCTTGTTTTGAGTGGTGTGTTATATTGTTGTTCCTGCAATGTTTTCCTTCCTCTTTCAGTCTCAATGCTTTTTCTGATCAATAAACCTTTCTCATTGTATTCATAAAACACAGCGAAATGCTGATCGTCGAATTGCGCCGCCAATTTGTGATCAGGATAGTAAACGGAACAATTCATAGAGGCATCGAGCGGTTGAACCCGGAAATCGTCGACATATACTGTTTCTCCTGTTAAAGGCAAATAGTCCAATTTGATATCGTGAACGCCAGATTGGATTTGCAAAGCCGAGAAATCCTTGATCTCAGCACTATATAAAGTCCATTCGCCCGTTTGCGCGATAGGTTTCATGAGGACTTTTACCGGGGAAGATCCGATGATTACACTTAGTTTAGGATTTGGATTTTTCAAACCATAATTTATATTGTTCGGTGATTCACTCAACATACTTCTGAGCCAAACTTTTACGGCTAATCCCCTACTAACCTCTACGGGAAATGCAGTTGCGAAAGTGTCTTTAGAACCTGCTATCAAATCATGCGAACATAATCCACTGTGCGCGATTTTTCTATTGATATTAGGATTTGAAGCACTTCCTTGTTCAAAATCTTTAAATACTGTTTCTGTATACCTGGCATTTTGAGCTACAGTGACAGGTAGAGTATGATTGTAGCCAAATTTCGCTGACGACCAAATGTCAAGCGCATCCTTTTCTTCTAAAGGATAACCATTAGGGGAATACCGCGCTATCTGACTGGCGGAGTACCAATTGGAGGGGGGAGTTTGCGTTGACCAATCGTAGAAACTGAATGGAGTATTTGAAAAGACACCGGCAGAATAGATTTTTCCGGTTGGGTCGTTTGCGCTCTTTACATCGGCCCTGTATACATAGGTCTGACTGGGATAATAAAAATCATTAGCTCTGTCTCGTTGGGGCGCCACGGATAACGGATGTTCGTCAAAATCAGCGAACCAGTTGTTCAAAAATTCTGTTGCAGTAGCACTTACAACATTTGTTAGAGGATTCGAAACCGGCGACCAATTGGTACCTGCCACTACATGGTCATACAAAGTGTTTGATCCATAAGTTACCACATTTCCTGCCATCGTTGTGAGTTGGTTTGTATTGAGAGCACTTGCACTTTTTTGTCCCATAGATGAATACATCCAGGAAGCCGGAATATTGAGAGAGAAATAATATCCCTCATGCTTTTGTGAGATATCACCAACTGTTTTAATTTTTTGGCCAGGGCTCATATACCCATCGTAAGTACAAGTTAGAACAGGATCTCCTGTATTATTATCATAAGCGAGAGTCTCTGTAGTTTGTTCGACACCGTTATTAATATTGGTAACCGACCTGAGATGCGTTGCCAAGTGCACGACCTTCGATGTTACGTGCTGGTGTAGCATTTTTAAGTCATAGTTAAAAGTTGGGCAAGGCAGGCCCAGCTGAAGTGCAATTGGTCCCCAGTATATATTAAGATCGATTTCTACCGAGAGATCAGTAGTTTTTTCCTTTACGTTGGTCTCGAAAACTGTATAGTCTTCCTCTGTTCCAGGACTAAGCGTAGCGTTTTTAAACGTATTTGAATTGTGATCATAGGTCATAGTCTTAACTTGCTCGCGCAATGCGGTATAATTGTATAGTGTTTGGTTAGATGCGACTGGTGGATGTCCATTTGCAAAATCTGCAGCATCATAAACGCCCGGATAAACTGTTTTGCTGTGCAGTTTGCCACTCATATCATTGAGAGTAAAAATGAAACCCTGTGTTATCCATGCTTTTGCTATATTGAAATCAAGAAGTCCGAGAGGAATCTGCAAGCCGAACTTACGGTACGTGCTCGCGCCTTTTCTTTCAATCGTTGAATATCCAACCTTCATTTCATAGCCATCGCTGGGTGTAAAGTATTTATTGACTACAAAACCTGTAGTCGATTTTCCACTGTGGATATTTTTTATGACGATGCGCGAATGCACTACTTCGGCTGAGGGCAATAAACTTTCACCTAAAGGGCCTTCGTATTGTTTGGTATCGCGTCCGTTCATGATCCTGTCGAGCCAGAATTGTTCATTCCTGTCCATGTAGGACACCAAACCATTTTCCTCTCTCATTTCAGTAGGCTCATTCGTAGCGATGCCACTACTTTCGCCAGAATCCGTTTTATAAAAGTATTCTGATCCGAAAACAGAAGCATCTCCCTGATTAGACTCCATTCCCGGATCATAGCTTAAAAGCCTGCAAACTCTGAGTCCACCGCCTTTTTTCGCGTTAAACACAGGCACTCGAAAATATGACAGATCTTTATTGAAAGTCCTGCAGGCGTCTTTCCTCTTAACATTCTTAACTTCCCGGTCTATCCAGTCCCTAAACATATTGACAGTGTTCGGGAGAACCCTTTCTCTCCCAATTTTTTTTGGATCTTGAGCATACGGTTCATTATCAACATCATCATTGACGTAATCCCTTGCGCCCGTTCCAAGACTGCGGCCACCGTTTGTTAAGAGTTCCTGGTAGCAGGCGTAGCGCGGAAGTGTTTTGTCCCTTCTATCTTTTTCTTTATTTTTCTTTTTCTTTTTCTGGCCAAGGTGAAAGTGTATATCTGAACCTACGGCTGTTATGGAATCAACTGTTGTGTACCCAGTGATGTATTCGACTTCCTGAGTTGCAATTTTGAAATAGGGAGTTTGCGAACCACAAAAATTATATAAGAATTTAAAATACAAACGTGGTTTAGGATCCGCTTGTAAGAAATAATCCTGCAATTGTTCCAAATAAGAAGCAGCATCTGTAACATCAAGATCTTCGGTATTTATTACATATTCACTTTCATTGGATTTGTATCCATCTTCTATTACTTCCTTGATGCTCACTAAGGCAGTTGCTTTTTCATTCTGAACTTTTTTATAGTCTTTCTGCTCATAATGAATGTGAATTTCTCCGCCTGACGGAAGTTGAATACGTTTCAACTGCCAGGGTGCAGGCTCAAAATCCGCGTTTGCTTTTTGAGAAATACCGATTTTTTTGAGCCCGAACCTTTCCACACCATCCACCATGTAAGCACCCCACGGGTCTACATTTTTGGGATTGTAATTTGGATTTTGTTTTTGATCAAAATCTGTGTATTTAGTTGAGAATTCATTGGCCCAGTCGTACTTCGTTTTAATATGATCAGGATAATTGTGAAAATACTCATAGTGGAACTGGTAAGGCGCTATCTGACTTTTTACGATTCCGTTCGATTCTGTCCAGAGGCGCTTCAGCGTTAACTTACCAGAAGCATCTTCAGAATTTGGAAGTCCTTTACAGAGGGAGTAATCGTATTCGAAATAAGTTGTAGTGACAGGATATTTGAGATCCGCTTTAGAAAATAGGACAATTTTTTCTAATTTCTGAAGCCTGTGAGTACCTTTAGCCGTTCTGCTATTGGCAGCAATATCTTTGCCTGCTGCAATAGCTGCGGCATCCAGACCATCCTTTCTAGGAGCAGTTGCTTTTTCGATATTCGCTATTACCGAAGCAAGCGGGATGCTATTAACATACAAAAACGGATAATCAGCCTCCGGAAAGTCGCTGGTAAAGTTTGCTGATGTTGTTTGATCAGTTACAAAAAAAGCTATATGGGATTTTGTTTCTATACAATTTAGATAAAAAATTTCTTTTTCACCCGATGACATAGAACCTCTTTGATCATTTTTTGACACCAAGCGTCCATGGTCGAAAAACAAGCCATTGTAAGGAGCCCTGTACCTATAAAGTTGACCATTCAAAGCCTGCTTGTAACCGAATTTGGTCCAGCCTCCGAAATCATTCTCAGAAGGCTTGCCATTTCCATCGGCATCGACGTAATTGTAGGTTGTTGTACTAGATAACAAATAGGTACTGGCATAGCTTGATTCCACCATTTGTCCAACAGCGGTGTGATTAAGCAGGGGATCAGTATAATACAATGGATTTAGAACGGTGTGACTGGTATCCTGAGGCTTGTCAACGTCAATAGTAAGATTAAATTCGTTGCGCGTATATACGGGTCTGCCGTAATTATTCACTACTCCTTCTTTGTCTGTAATTTCGATTCCGGTGATATGTTTTTCACCAGCATCGTATGCATATTTTATATTCGACGAACTTCGTTTTCTGTCAGCATCGACTGCTAACTCATATTCCAAGGGCATTGACAAATTTTTGTCCAGATCCACTTTGCTGTTCAACACACCAGAATAGTTGTAGCCATTTGTTTGATTGTATCTTACCTCGCCTCCTTTGTCGTTCGTAAAGCGCATTTTGGGACTGACTTTACCCCACTGGTTGTGCATATTGTCGTTTTTCTTCCATTTACCGTTTACTTCCAGCTTCGATTTTCCAATTCCGAGATCTGTTCCTATCGAAAAGGGATTTCCAATTCCCAATTCTATACTTAGATGTCTTATTTTTGTAGTGTTTTCACCGAGATTAGGATAATATGTTCCGATAGAATCGAATTGCATCCGAAAACCGCCCGACACATTATTGCCCGAAGCTGAAAAATAGTCTGCTGTATTAAAAGGAATACCAAGGTATTTGTCGTGTTTATCAAACGTGCTCTCCTTTTCAATCATGTAGTCCAGAAGTACACCATCTTCCACGTCCTGGGTTGATTTGTTACTAAACATGTAGCCATAACCTTTGAGAGTTTCTTGATCCTTGGTCGTTTGCACACTCATGTCGCCGGCGATACCTACCTGAAATCCGATCGGTGCAACGAAAGGGTTTAATCTTACAGAGCCCGAAAATCTCCATGCCGCGGCGTCGTATTTCGCAATGGAATAAGATAACTGTGGTGCCTGAAATGACTGAATATTGTAAGCACTCGAAAGGAATTTTGCCTTCAGGCGATACGGGTATTGTTTAAAACAATTGTTAGTTGAATAGGCATCTTTCATCTTCTTGTAATTCTCTTCAGCTTTCTTTTGAGAAGTCATTCTAACGAGTGTTTTAGGATTTACACTGAATCCATAAGTGTTTTGTCCACCCGACCTATTCATATTTACCCCAACCAGGCCAAAGATGGTCACTCCAAAACCGTTAGCTATTGAAAAGCCGGAATAATTATTATAGCGGACTGTATGGGCCAACGAAATAGAGATATCAGCAGGATCGTTATTGTCGCCACCTGCATCATTTTCGCCAAGCGAACTCAAATTAAGCTTTTTCTTAATTTTCTGCATAGCTTTCGCTGCTCCTTCACCCTTTTCTCCCCTTTGGTCGCTGCTATTGTATTCCATATTAAAGTCGAACCTGGCTGACTGCGTCCAGTTGCGCCTTGTCTTATTGTATTTAATTACATCGATGTCGTTATGTTCGTCTGCAAAGCCTCGTTTATTTCTATTGATAGCACCTGGATTAAGTGTCCACCCATATCCAACCCAGGAAGCTTCTGCTTCTGCCGACTCCCCAGAATGGTAAGATAATGACATGGAATATCCTCCTCCGTCAGGACCAGGGATACTTAATACAGGCAAATTGTAAGTAAAGTCTCCCGTGAAATCGTTTACCATATCGGTTGTAGCAACCGGCTCAAAGCTGGCAAATTCAGGCTGGGATGGCCCGGATGTTAGGGCTACTGCTATCGTGGGCGCAACGATTTCTGCAATTAGATTCAACAGTAAGAAAGCGGAAATAATTCTTTTTGTTCTGCTGTGACGTAACTTCACTAATGTTTTTCTCATGGTATTTGTAATGAGTTATTAAAATTTGAGTTCTGGAGTAGTTTTGATATCATTCATCTGGAAAACAAACTTGTTTGTTCCTATATCAAATAATTCATCGTTGTAGATAAAACACATCTGATCATTTACACCCTCTTCCTCCATGATTTCCTTAGAATTAAAAACGATAATAAAATTTCTACTTTTCTCTAGCGCATTCAGATTTTCCATTCGCGCCAGAACCGGCCGGAATATTTTTTCACCTATCTTAATAGTAATCCATTCCTGGGCCTGGAAAGACATTCTTTCCACCCTCTCCGCAAACTCACCATAGTTGTCGATGCCGACACGGGTTACATCGAAACTTTCGTTTTGGGAAGGGCCGATATTTAAAATAAAGGTGAGAGAGTTGTCGAAAGCTTTCATAACACTGTCCTTAGCGGCCTGAGTCAGAAACTTTTTTTTATCTAAAGAATTAAATGCCAGATAGTCTAAGGGTAGATATTTCACTTTTAGTTTGATACCAGCAACTGTTTTTTCTTTAACCAAACCATTCGCCGGGTTTTCAAGATAGCTGTAGTAAAGCTTAGGATCTTTAATCACTGACTTGCAGGAAGACATACAAATACCCAGCAGTGAGCAGATAAAAAATTTTGTAACCCCGTGGAATTTCATTGTGTGACTAATTAACACCATCATACTTAAGATTAGAAAATTCAAGAACTTTTTGAGTTACATCGAGCTGTGTCTTGCAGTAGCTCACACTCGGAGCCTGGCCATTACAAAATATAATATCAAACCCTTCTTTCTCAGCATACATTTTGATGTATTCATTCACTTGATTAATCACGCCTAATGTCATTTGCCGGTCCTCTTCCTTTGACTTCTCTTCCATTCGCTTGGCATATTCCAAATAAGAATATTTGAAATATTCGAATTTTTTCAGATCTCGTGCGAGCTTTCCTGCGTTCCTATTGATAGAATCCATTTTAATTTCATCGTAAAGCTCATTCAATCTTGTTTCCAGAGAGTCAGATTGCGACTGCCAGGACGTTAACTTGATCTGGTACTTCTTACCCGCTTCCTTCATACCTTTAAATTCATAAACAAGCTTTTCCATTTGTACAACCCCAGTTTTTTTTGCTTCCGAATTAAAATTTTTAGCGACCAAAACGTATATTGACAACACAACACTTATCACCAGTGCGATAACTCCCGAATTTTTCATATCTAATTATTTTATATTTTAATTTTGTATAAGATTTATCTTAAGTTTCTTTTTCCTATAACCAGTTTTCCCTCATCATTTAACTATAAATTGTCCCTTAATAATCTCATTGAGAGGAGGCGAAGAGGATGCAGTAACCAAAAGTTCGAAGCGATATACGCCAGGAACAAGTGGCGAGCTTGGAATTATAGTGTTTGTACCAGCCGCCAGATTAGAATTGGTTACCGGCACCAAGTAGGATGCCGCATCGTAAATCTTGAATTGCCCATAAGTAATCGTTGCCGGGGTTGTTGCCGTAGGAAGTTTAACCTCTATACGTTCGGCCGGTGTAATGGTTGAGCTCAAAACGTAATCAGCATTGGTGGTTGTGCTAATTGTAACAGAGTTGACACAGCTTTTTAATAATTCACGAGGCGAAGACTTAAGTATAAGTCCTGTATTGACTTGGTCGATCGTGTAAACTTCTTCTGAGAGTTGGCCAAGAAAACCTGAACTCAAAGAACCTGTTAAGACCCCGTATTCAAGTGTTGCAGGACTGATATTTCCATTTTGATCAATTACAAATTTTATTTTGCCCGGAAAAGCACATGTATTTGGAGGTGTGATGTTCATCACATAAGTACCTGCAACCGGCGTCGGTGCAAAAACAGTGTTGCCTCCACCCCCATTATTACCACTATTGGAACCTGTTCCAAAGGAAGTTCCCAAGCCACCTCCGGTGTGTGTTCCGCCGCCAGTATTGGTTGCGGTAACAGTAATCATACTTCCCGGAGTTATACCTGAGCCGCCGGCAAATGCGTTTGTATTGATGTAAAAACCACCTTTTGCTAAAGAAAAAGGACTGTGTTGAAAATTTAGAGTACCACTTGTCTGCGCATAGACAAGACCAGCTGTACCAGGGTCGCTGGAAATTACTGTAGATGCAGATGATCCTGGAGTTGTGCCCCACCAATCATAAGACGCGTTTGGATTCTTTTCCCATTCAGAAATACTTTGATAGTATCCATCTGCAGTAGCATAGTAGCTTTTCAAAGCTAAATCGGATATTACGGGAGTAAGATCTGTGTGCTTTATTTTATGATAAAAACTATGATTAATTTGAATTACACTGGGTGACTGAGAGTTTATATTATTTGTAACGGTCGTATTTGTATTCACGAATACAGGATCCGTTGAAGATGACTGCGTCACATTCATAAAATTGGCACTGATCTCATCGTTCTGAGTTGGTGAGTTGATTGAAATTACCAGTGGTCGGTATCTCAACGAACTTGTCGCCGTTGCAGAGGCACCCAGAGGAAACAGATAGCTCATGTAGGGTAGTTTGAAATATGCAGTAGCCATTTTCCTTGAGAAGTATCCAGAAAGATCTGTAGTAGCGTAGCCACCGGTACGGGTAATTGCAGCAGTGGCTTCTTTCATTGAGAAAAGGTAATTTTGAATCCCCAATATGTTGCTCGACAAATTCAAATACCCTACATCCACTTCATCTATCCAAATAGATTTTGTGCCATTACCATCGAGCGAGAGATTATTGAAATAAGTCTTACTATTTCCTTTAATTTTTTGATCACCGCCAAAGAAGGAAGTTACTCCAAGAAGAGGACCGAAATATGGCGAGAGATCGAGGGGTAAGGGTCCGAAAGGTAAAGAAGCATAATACAAAGAGTTTTTACCATTATGAATCCAATTTAAAAGAACCCTTATAGTACCTGAGCGACTTTCGAAGAATCCACCTTGAACACCATAAACATAACCTACTTCATTAATCAGATTACAATATACATTGAGGTATGTAGTCGCATCATTTACCCAAACTGCAGCTCCATAATTACTCAAACAACAACCAATAATTTCTTCGGGACAATCTGTTCTAACGGTTACGGTAACTGTTCTTACATATGTGCAATTTTGATAGTTGAGTGAAAGCGTATAAACCGTGGTAACAGTTGGAGTTACCATCATTGACATCGTATTTACATTGCCGGGTTGCCAAGTACAAGTAACTCCTGCTGTGATAGGATTAAATTGCACCTCGACAGGAAATAAGCAGAGATACCATCCAAATTTACCGCCCAATTTAACCACCGAGTCACCAGGACAAATAGCCATCCCAGGTTCATTAATAGTTAAATCAATCATGGGTGAAGTACACAGAATACCGGGAGTTGTTGTGAAGCATTTGGCTGTAAACAGAACATTAGAACCTATTGAGGAGGGATTCTGGATAAGATCAAAACCGTAGTTATTGAGAGAAGTAGAGCAATTAAGGGATAAATCAAAAACTTGTACAAAACCTGTAACAGCTGTGGAATTTTGAGAGTAAGCCTGAATAATTATTCTCCCATAGTCATTATTGAGAATTTCAGCACTGGTAAGAGATGGTCCGTTAATTGATCCAGCGGCAATATTGTAATAGTTAGTGGTACTAAGCGTGCTTTTTTTACCCAAGTTTAAGGTTCCCCCATTGTTAGAGAAAGTCGTAGCGACTGAAAGAAAGCCGACGTTATTGGATGTACCACTCGTGTTCACAAAATTAGTGGAATAAGCCATATAATTATTCTGAATTGTGCCACCAGTATTTTGAATTTTACCTGACACATTAATATTTCGGTCATTCACGAATGAACCGCCGCTAATCAACATATCTCCGGTGACTAACATTCCATTAGCATTTGTAACAGTTGAAGAGGGCGCTGAAAGAGAAACATTTCCCCCCACGATAAAAGTGTTGTTGTTTGGTCCAGTATAACCGTTCGTTACAACAGCTGTTCCAGACGTGAGCGAACAATCAAAGTTACCTCCTACGTTTAAAGCTCCCATATTGCTTATATTGACATTAGCAGAACCACCGCCACTGCCGGAAATATTAAGTGCGGCAGTGGTTGTTATAACACCATCATTTCTAACAGTCTTATTGCCACCCGCCGACAAATTGAAATCACCCCCCACCTCAATCCTTCCTCTTGAAGTATTTGTAAGTCGAAGGACTGCATTGTCGACAATAAAATTTGTCGCTGTTTTGAAAATACTCACATTCATATTTGCCGGCGCGCCAGAATATGTATTTCCATTGCTGATAACTATTTTTTTGGAACCGATAATCAAGCCGTTAGAAAATGTTACTCTTGAATCATTGTATAAATTAAAAAAGATACTGTCTATCAAATTCATCTGAACCGTAGTCCATGTGCACGTTAATTGAGAGGTGGGATAACAATTAATAGCAACGTTACCAGAAAAAGACACGAGGTTTTCAGGACCACGTATTATCCCAAAATTATGGATAGTGCCATAACCAGTTGTCAATTTTAGATTATTTATGGTTCCACTATTACAAAGAGTTCCACCATTTAAGAAAAAAATACCTGAGCAAGTTACCCCTGCATTAACGCAAACTGTTTGTCCCGAATTGATTGTGACATTAGCCGCTGTATTAGATGCATAAGTAATTGTGCAGCCTGAACACTGGCCGTGAGCAATTTGTGCAACACTAAAAAATAAAAAAACGATCAGGTAAAGCCGAACTTCAAGAAGAATAGTTTTATTCATTTTTCTAAAAATTTAATGATGAAGGATTTGGTGTGGGTCAAAATTCTTTACAATTTTAAGTGAAAGAGTTAAAACTTTTAAGAGCCCAGCGGTCGGCAAAAACTATTGAAATAAATTTTAATTCATAAGTCACTGCAATTCAACTGGGTAATAAAAAGGAATTAAAAAAAACTATGCTTTGACTGAAAATTTTCTGTGTATTTACCCAGCTGCCTACGCTATGGATTTACACCAAACATAAGTGAATTGGCAAACCCTATTGAAATAAAACTCAAACGCTGAAATAAAAAATTTGAGAATCTACTCAAGAACTATAACACATGAAAAGAAATCAATATCCATTGAAGATTTGCTGTCTACTCCCAGCGACTTAGAATTCGAATACTTGCCAAGATGATTTTATGGCGGCCCCATACACAACTAGATACAACAAATAGTTTATAACTAACACAGCTGCAAAGGGAATAGGCCTTGAAGACCTTAATATAAAGAGGTGCAACAAAAGAGCCATTAAGAAACTAACCGTAAAAAAAACAACAACCAAGACCGAATCAATACATGCGCCGATTATGAAAACAAGTAGTATATCTGCCCATCCTATTTTTTCATCTATAATCGTTTGAATTTTTTTTGTCTTCAAGAAATAATAGACATGCAAAGCTCCATAAAGAAATAAAAAGTAAATAATGCAGAACAAACTATTGTTTAAGAGCTCCTTCAGCGAGAAGACCATTAAATATTGTGTCGTATTAATGAGACAAAAAGAAACAATAAGCCAAAGACTTATGAGACGGTCTTTAAAGTCCTGATAAGCAATACATCCTGCGAGTATTGCTAAAGCAAACCAAAAAACATGCAGCATTGAATAAATTCCGGCTAGTCTTTAATAAGCTCCTTCATATCCTCATCCTGGTTGATCTGCCAGATGTTCAATTGACCATCCTGGTCAAAATCTGTTACCGATAATGCCTTTGCAACAAAAGAGCGATTCGTGGCCTCTACTATTTCAATCTTGTAATTTGCTTTTCCATCTTCGGTGACAAGTTTCGATTGTTCAAAGCCCAGATCTTCAAGATTCGTGGAATATTTAGAGTTGACATAAAAATAATTCTTCTCGAGATTTAAAATATGTCTCAATTGCATTTGAGCTTCCAGGGATTTTGTACGCGTTATTAATGGAATCAGCTTCGGAACGGCCATACTCATAAGTAATCCAATGATGGCAACAACAATCAGAATTTCTGTCATTGTCATGCCCTTGAGTTTCTTGTTAAGACTTTTGTTTATTGATTTGGACTTCTTCATGTGGTAAAAAATTAAAATTTTGCATTACTCATTTCGAACATTGGCAGATACATGGCCGCGAGAATAAATCCCACAAACAGACCAAGCACAATAAGGAAAAGAGGTTCTATTAATTTCGCTACAACAGCCTGTTGATGCTCTATCTCATCAGAATATTGTTTGTAAAGCTTGTCAAAGATAATTTCAGGAGCATTTACTTCTTCACTTAATTTAATAAGTGCCACCAATTTCTTAGGGAAGATAGTATGCTTTGCCAGACTTTCATTCAATAATTTACCTTCAGCAATAACCTCATGTTTCACTACTGCTAATGCTTTTTCCATGGGATAATAGTCGATCATGTTTTTTACCAGATCCAGGGCTTCGTGAATCATTACCTTTGCACCGGACAAAAGTTTCATACTCTGACAAAACCGGGCAAGGTAAACTTTGCGAATAAGCACATTTATAACAGGGATTTTCAGGAATAAGGCAGAAGTGAATCTACGATAGCCGTCCTTTTTACTTTGCGTCTTATGCAGCACCACGAACATGATCGCTATTAAAATGATAGCTGAGAAAATGGTTCCGCTCTGATTACTAAGATCGATAAGGAATTGCGTGATCTGCGGCAATTCACCTCCTGTCTGTTTAAAAATATCTGCAAACACCGGTACCACGAATGACAACATAAAATAGACAATAAGAATTGCCATACTAATTACCACGATAGGATAAGTAAGCACCCCAATAATCTGGCGTTTAAGCTTTACGGCTGCCAAATAGTAAGCGCCCAGCTCGGTAAGAACATCCGCCAACTTGCCTGTTTCCTCCCCAATCTTGATGCTTTGCGCTTCATAACGCGTAAAAATTTTGGGATATTTCGCAATGGCTTCGTAGATCATCAAACCGCTTATAATATCATTTTTAATTTGTTCGAGTAAGGCTTTGTGTTTTTTATTCGGGACATCCTCTTCAATAATTTCGAAGGCCGTTTTTACATCTACTCCCGTAGATAATAGCAAACCAAGCTCAGAATAAAATCCTTCCTTTTCTTTCGCCCCAAATTTTTTTTCGAAAAAGCTTATTTCTTTATTTAAAATTCCGGAAAGGCTCTGCCCTACCCGAGCCTCAGGTGCAGTTTTTGAAGATTCCTTCTGCGCATATTTTGTAAGATCTATAGTTGCCATCCACCCGAATTTTCTAATGCTAGTTTAAAACTTGCTGAATGTTCCTTATTAAAAGAAAAGAAAAATTTTTGCTTACTAAACTCTGTCTCAAATTCTAATTTGCTGAGTAATTTATTTGTCCAGGCAGGATTTTTCATCAGTTCATACTCCTTAGAAATTTTCTTAGCAGCGATGTGAAAGGTATCACAGGCCCCTTCTTTTTTCAGGAGTATAACCTCTTCGTTTAATTGCAGTACAATCAGCGAAGAGTCGCGCCTGATCTCAAAAGTACTTTCCTTTTGCTCAATGACACTTATTGATTTTATAGACTCCATGTCCATCCTGCTTTTAAAAACAGTAAATTCATTTAAGAATCTATTTTGCTTTTTGTAATCGGAAAATATTTTTTGGATGTAGTTCAGCGTTCCATACGAAAATATAATGGACAGAGACGTAAGCACTAAAACAATTAAAAGTTCAGTGATAGTAAAGCCTTTGAGCTTTTTATGAGTCCTATTTTTTGGAGCTACTTTCACTTTTGTTTAATTACATTTTCTAATTCCATAATTTTTTTTTTGGTTCCATCATAAACAATGATTCTGACAAGTGAGCAGTCAGGAAACATTTCCGAAGTCGTAATTGTTTTTTTTACTGTAAACTCTTCGGCTGAAAAACTCTCATCGGTAAAACTTTGTTTGATCTGAGTTTCCTTCATATAAAAGTTTGCTAACTCTACTGCTTTCACCTTAAAAAAAGGAAGACTACTTTTTTGAATGTTTAAATAAATAATGATGGCCAGGCTTGCGCAGAAGCTTGTGATAGCAAGTGCTATCAATACTTCTACAATACTGCTACCTTTTACTTTATGAGCCAGACTTACTTTCATCTCAATTTAAATATTCAGAACACAAGATTTTTGAGTTCGTATTAAATACAAGCGGAATAGCCAATAGGTCAGCATATTTTTTTGGGTTCATTTCGCAGCTCAGTAAATGATTTTCGTAAACTGCCGACGGCGTTTTAAGAAGAAGCTTATTGGCAATAACCGTAGCATTAATTTTACCCTCGAGGTGCACAAAATCTGAACAGTACACAAAGCCATTCACTTCTCCGGCAGAATGAAATTTGATAAACACTTTTGATGCTTTCTCCGACTGCTGCGACACTGCGACTATTCCACCGAAAAAAAAGCAGTCCTTATTAAATTCAATGTAGTTAAAGCCGGTGGTTTCCGTTTCCGGAAGCAAAACAAATGAGGAGGGATACTCAAAGGTGCAGGCTTCTTCCATACTAATGCTATCACTCGCAAGGACGTGGACTTTGCCTTTAAATCCTTTTTTAAACCTTACCTTATTACAGACGATCAGAATATTTTCGAAATGATTGCTACTATCCACCTCAATGTCTTTACAAACTAATTTGATATTATCCGACAAACGCAAATTCCTTAAATGTGTACTTGCATTTTCCCATACAAGTGTTTTCTGACGAAATGATTGCTTGTAAGTATCGGGTAACATTCCTACTGAACTGTCCAGGCGAAGATCAAGATGGGTCATTTGGTTTTGAAGCCCTTTTAAAAACTCCGCGCTCACCTGCGGAATCATGTAGGGAGATTTTTTAGTAAATGCTGCATTTTGTGGGCTACTCACATAACTCTGACCCTCAATGTATGCAGGCTTCGTTCCAGCAGCGGGCAAATAACAATTGGCTTTAAAACTAATGTTGCCACTCATCCCCACAGGCCGGCTATTATCAGAAATCATTAAAGCTGTATCTGCAGACATATAAGTGCCATACAAGCCTGACTGATGGAGAGAATGATGTCTGTTTTTAGTTTCAACAGATATAAGACTATAAGCTCCCCAATTTATTTTTCTTACACGGAGAGAATCTTCATTCACCTGGTTCTTCATCCAGCTTCCATTGTTTTCTGCAGTAAAAAATGCTGACTGCGCTATTTGCAAACCACTTTTCAGATTTAAGTAGAGCTGTGCGGATTGCGAATAAACTGTGATCGTTCTTTGATTGTAATTAGCGATCATTATAAAAAAAGTAAGTGTAATACCAATGATAACACTTACCATTATGGCAACATACAAAGCGCCGCCTTTTAGTTTTTTCTTTACCAGTGTATCATAAATCTTTTTGGACATGCACTTCAGGTTGTTACACTTTTTCTCTCGCTTTTCTTTCCTTCCGATTTTGAAGATTTTTTCTTTTCAGTCTTTTTCTCTTTGCGATTTGTTTCGCGAGAGGGTTCTTTTGTTTGACTTGAATCCGTTGCTACCGTGTGACGCTTAAACAGATTTTTTAGAAAAGGCTTTTTTTGTTCGCTTTTTTTTGTTTTATCCTTAGATGGACTTTTTTTCCCGCGCTCTTTGGTGTCCGTCTTAACCTGCTCTTTTTTTGAGTGCTTATTTTTTATTTTTGGCTGCTTCTCATCTCCATGCCGGTATTTTTTCTTTTCAGTAACTTTTCCGTTAACGTTATAAGTGTAGAAATTTCCATGAAGTTTATCTCTTTTAAATTTTCCCCTGGCCATCAATTGACCGTAATCGTTATAGAGAAGATAGGTTCCGGATTTGACACCATTTTTCCAATGGATCACTTCCTTCAACATGCCGTCAGGATACCAATATTTCCATTGCTTATTTCTTAAGCCATAATGGATCTGGCCTTGTTCTTTAAGCTGATTGTTAAGATAAAACGACCTGTATATTCCGTGGATAAGCCTACCATCGTAGCCGCCTTTTGTTTCAATGATTTTTTGAGAGGCATACCACATGTAGATTTTATCATTGCTAACGGAGAGATTTTTATTCTGGCTGAGCATTTGTGTCTTCACCGTATAATCATCGAAATTGATGGTGATATTGAATTGTTTCATTTTCTGTGGTTCAATTGCCCGTTGGGAAAAAAACAATCCACTCTGAAAATTTATCAGAATAAAAACTAAAAAATGAAAGAATTTTAAAGACATTGACTCAAATATAGTCCAAATAGGTTTTGATTTGAAATGGACAAAAGCCAGCATCGGGGCTAAAGATCGACTGTAGCTTACCTTCATTAAACAAATTGTAAGCAATAAACTGATTCTCAGTTTCATAATTTCACATGCTTTTTCTTCACACTAGGTAAATACACAGTGCAAACTATGCAAATACTATTTTTTGCAGGTTTACGATTTGCTTAACCTTCCGTTACCCAAAATTTAAGCGCCTTTTTAAGAAAACAGCGCGCCACTAATCTTCGGGGTTATAATAAGGCACAATAAAACTTAAAGAAACTGCGTTTAAAATTTCGTATACCCGATAACCGTTAGCAGACCGCAAAAAACTGAGGTAAAAAAAACGAACTCGTCGGAGAAAAATTAAAATTCGTCGAAGAAAACAGTTATTTAGTAGTATTTAAATATTCGCATTTAAAAATTTAGTAATATTAAAAACAAAACCCAAAGTTCATTTGCTCTAAATCCGGCGCCTAAAAGCTTATTCATTAGAAAAAATTACTACTGAAAACAACCATGCCCTGTTTTTAAAACATTCGAATTTTATAGCCTGAATACAAGAACTTTCAAGACACAGTGTATAAATCGATACGTAACCTATTTGAAAATGAAACATTAAACAAGAAGTAATAAATGAACCACTCCTATAATGACCTCTATCAAAATAAATCACGTACTATGTTTTTACATAGAAAGGCCTGGGTAATTACCCGGTATTTTTATCCTGAAAAACATAGAAGTTATTAATAGTAAACGTTTTATGAACTCCGGGCTACCACTGAGTCTCAAGCATTCACTCATTCATAAAAAAAAGAAAATAATTTAATAGTATAATTACAATTTGAAAATATATCAACATTAAACTTGTATAAGATCACACATAAATCAACCAAAATATAGACACACAAAACCCAAAATCATGGCTCAAAAAACAAAAATCATCGTAGCGGAAAGTTTAGAAATTTTCAGAAAATCATTGGTAGTATTTTTAGAAAGTAGCCGCGAGTTTGAAGTGGTTGCAGATGCAGCAACCGGTAAAGAAGTTTTAGATATCTTAAAAACGTCACATGCTGACGTTGTTCTGCTAGACACGGATATGCCGGTGATGAAAGCAAAAACAACCCTTGAGATCATTCGCAGACGTTTCCCTGAAGTAAAGGTTATCATCCTTAGCGACCAATCCACTCCGCAAATGCAATCGGATTATATGGCCTGTGGTGCCAATAGTTTTTTAAGTAAGAATTGTGACATCAAAACACTCTTTAAAGCGATAAATCAAGTGAAAACGGAGGGCTTTTTCTTTAATGATTCTACCTCAAAAGCACTCTTAGACGCTGTGCTAAAGGGTAAGAATCGCGAGAACACTACAGTAATTCACTTTAACGAAAGAGAAACAGAAGTACTGAAAGGGATATGCGACGGAAAAACAAATAAAGAAATGGCTGTGACATTGCATTTGTCAACCAGTACAATTGACTTTTACCGCACAAAAATCTACAGCAAAGTGAAATGCAACAATGTAGCTGGGCTGCTTAAATATGCTTTGAGAAATGGTATAATCTCTGTTGCGGATTTTAGTTGATCGTTGTAAAGGCTAATGTTAAATTATCTTTTAAATAAAAAGATTTTAAGGGTGTTTTCCGGACTGCTTTACTATTACACTTCGGCAGGGGTTACAAGATTACTTATGAAATTTAATTCCAATTCTCGTATATTCGGCCGTTGGGCCGCAGTCAATCCTGTTAAGGCCAATGCAAGGCATGCATACTGCGGTAATTCTTTCTTCACTTATCCCAAAAAATTGCAGGTAGTATGTTAGCGGCTGGTAGCGAGATGGTCGGGTATTGGACAGCTGAAACCTATCATATTCTATAAATTGTATTTTATATTCCGGATTTCTTTGCAAGAATGAAATTAGATTCTTCAAGTAATTTTTCGCGTCAGGTGAAAGCATATTGTGTCCAAAATTGTTAGATGGTGAAAACATAGATAATGTATCGCTGACATATATGGAATCAGCCGTAAAGTTTTTTAAATATCGTTTAGACAAATCCTTATTTATTACTTCACAAGCGCATTTGTTTTCATCTTGCATTGGTTCCAGTTCTATGTCATCTATAAAAAAATTACCCCAGGGATACTTGTCTTTAAGTCGCAAACTTCCAACTGAAATATATTTTTCGTCTCCTTTTAGCTCAATATTAAAGCAACGTTGCTGCCATGGCGTATTTTCATCAGAATTATTCATTGAGTCTTTTAAACTGACACTCACTATCTTTGCCGGTAAAATGAATCTCTCATAATTGTAAAATTCTTCTAGGTCTGAATCCGAAAAAACAATGTCGAGCGATGGTGGCCTATTATATGAAGATTTATAAAACAAATATTTATATTTTATTTTAAGGCAATATCTACCCTTTTCTAAGGGATGATCAAATCTTTGTTGTATAATGGAAGGAGGAGAATTCCTATCTATATGTAATGCGACAAAGCCCTTGTTATTTTCAAACAATTGCTCACTATTGGTAGAAACATTATCATAATGACGTATTTTATCTTTTGGGATGTATTTAATATCCCTCGAAGAATAATATCTGCAATAGCCATATATATCGATCGGTCCACGCTTATTTCGTTCATAGTGAATATATTGGGGTAAATACCATTTTTCCACTTCCGATAATGCTCCAGGTAAAAGGCGGTGAACCCGCGATGAATCCTGCCTATTATTCACTTTTGAAAATGAAGAATTTTGAATAAGATTTTGAGCACTCATTACGCCCGTAAGCATCCAAAAATAAAGCAAAGTTTTCCTCATTATTTTTTCGTATTGACATATCTCAGTTCAACGTTCCAACAAACGCCATATTCATTTCGCAATTTAGTGCTTGAAAAGGCTTTAAATGAAAGAGTTGCTGTTACTTCTATACGGCCTCCATAACTATTCAATGTTATGGGTTGCTCTGACGCGACGGCACTTGTTACGGCCTCATCCAACTCATCTATGTGCGGGCCAAAATACCAGAAGTAGTTTGTTTTATTTGTAGCATTGATGTGATATTTACTTTTCTGTTTTTCTCCCATGGCTCCGTAGTCAAATTCGGGGGTGTTGCTGTTAGTAAATGTAAACTTTTATATTTTACCGTGCCATATACTCCCAAACCGATCTCGAAATAAGAGCAATAAAATTTACAACTTCTGAAACTGAAAAGTAGGATAACCTTTTACCCCGGATTTTAAGAAATCTATAAAATGTAATTTATAGAAATAACCTCTGCTATCGCTGATGATATAGCAGATTTGAGGATAGGTTGTATAAACATTGGTATTAAGGTTGTAGTCCTTCCAGTGGCGAAGAAATAAAGTTAAATCCAACGCAGATAAAAGAGCAATACCAAAAATCGGTAAGTGATTTTAAAGAACAGCTTGTTTTAAAATGCGGTCATTATAAAATTGATTATGTGGAAGCCGATATTAATAAGGGATTTGATAACATTCTCTATACTTATTTGATTAAGCGGTAGATGATGGCGAAGTGATGGTGCTGATTGCGTGGATGTTTTTGACGCAGATTTCGCTGATAACACAGATCTTTGTGTGAAAAATTTATTTATTATCTCAGATCTGTATGCCTAAAGGTTTGCTGCAGATTACCCAGATGACGCTGAACTGGATGTCCAAAAATTTCATAAATTTAATTCGCCTTCGGTGAATTTTTTATTGGCGAAGCGAAAATAAGAGAAGTCGTATGAATCCGGCAAAAAGAACTGATTTTTCACACTTTCCAAGAGATTTAATTTTAGCAATTTCACCATTAATGAAAAAGTTCGCCAGCTATAAAATAATGGCCGACTTTTTTTATATTTATCGTTAATGAAAAACCCAATAGTTTTTTTTTCCATCATTGTCTTAACTTTCTTTTACAAGGTCACTAGTGCTCAATATTTTGGTCTACTGCAATCCAATCCCAAGCAATATTATGCTACCGCTTTAAGTCAGCCAAACGACACTAATTACCGTGTTTTAAATTTCAGGCATCCCGCTCAGGCTGGAACGTTTAGACCTGCGCAAATTTTGACATTTAACCAAAATTTACAACTCGCTGATAGTGTAAATTTACTCTATGGATTTAATCCCTCCCTTTACGAACCCTTAAAAATAAATAACCGTTTTTTTTGGCCAGGGGCTTTATATGATACTGTCAATAATAATTCCAGCGTTCAAAAACCGGTTATAGTCGAACTAGACACTCTGTATCATTTCATAAAATTGCATTCTCTTGGAGCATATGAGACAAAAGTATTTTTCACCTCTAATCTCTGTTTCCATAACAAACATTTTTATGGTGGATGGTCGAAAGACTTTAATGGTCCGTCTATAATTTATAAACTCGATAGCTTATTGGCTTATCAGAATTCGGCATCTTTTTCAGGTTGGGTGCAGGAAATACACGCCTTTAATGATGATTTACTGGTTAAAGGGGTTTTATTAGCGCTTCCTTGTTCTGGAGGCAATGATGCGGTTTTGATAGATACCTCGCTAGCTACACTTAGTTGTAAAAATCTGCAAGATTTCCAAGTGATTAAACCCTGTTCGAAAATACTAAAACTCAGCAATAAGAAATATTTTATTGCGGGCAATACGTCTGTTCAATATGGGTTTAGCAGTCGCGAAGCAATTACAAATACAGTATTTGATAATACAAACCAAATTCTGCAAAGCCATACTTTTTCTTACTCTCCTAAAAATATAGTGTATGTAGATTTCTCTAATTTAGCGGCTTTTGACGGAAAAAGAATTACTACAACGGCAATACTGGACTATAACTATTCAGGATTGTCGGAAGGTCATAATAGCCAGATATTTGTAAGTAATCTCGATACTCTGGGCAACTTACTCTGGAAAAAACTTTACGGGGGAGATATGTTTTACCGCCCTAACAGCATTGTTTTTACAAAAGACGGTGGTTGCATCATAGCAGGGCTTCGTTATGACAGCACCAACGCAACTTATGCTGGAATAATGGAAAGCTTTTTACTGAAAATTGACGCAGGTGGCAATCCGGTAAGCGTTGGTATACTTGAACATGGAACGCTAAGGCCTGCCAAAGCCAGTTCTTACCCCAACCCTTCTTCAGGCATTATTTATTTTGATTTTCCTTTTCAGGAAAATATTGAATTAAAAATTTATGATCTGACAGGTAACGAGATTAAGTCCATACTGCCTTATAGAAATTTACAAGAAGTAAATATAGAGAACCTTCCGCCAGCTGTATATGTTTATCAACTTACAAGTAAAAAAACCAAGTTCACAGGAAAATTCGTAAAAACAAATTAATTCCTCTCTTTTTATAACAAAATAAATCGGAGATGTAAATACGCAAAACACCATTGAACAACTATTATATAGTTCCTGGGAAGAGCAGCCTCTCATTCTCTTTTTAAAAGCATTTATCATTTTTGGCTTTCTGTTTTCAAAGTCCAGCAAACATTTAGAGTTGCTGATCTGAGAATGATTTTCGAAATTACTATGTGATCACCTAGTTTTTTATGTAGTGGACATTTCTCAACTTTGAATTATACCTCGTGAAAAAATCAAAATTTTCATCTCAGGCTTATGTCATTTATTTAGAATAATCTTTATTAATAACCAATTATATGCCCAAGCGCATTGAACAGTATCCTTTGCTTCCTCTTCTTAGAAAGTTTATTAACGAACTAAAAAAAGGAAAGCATTTACAAAAAAATGGCAAAAGATTAAAAGCAGATAGTATTGCTAATTATATTTACCTCGAAGCGCTTCTAACAAAATTTACACTATTGCATCATCACTTGCTCAGCACTATTTGCTACATTTACACTACCAGAAGCTGGCGCATGAGTACCAGGCTCTTTCAGTTTGAGGTTGTTAATATTGAAACTGTATCATAGTGAGTAACTTCGTAATTTCGTAGCAAAAATATTTATAAAATGGGCTTATTCATAATCATTATTCTACTTTTTTTATATTTAATACATTTTAAATATAATCATGCTGATGGTCAAAATCGACAAATAATAGACCTGCTAAAAACAAAGCAGGCTCAACAACAAGAAAAAACACTTTGTAAATTTTCTAATATGTTGATTTGGACAACAAACCAGTTTGATATCTATGATACAAAAAAATCAATTGTTTTAGTTAAGAGTATTAACAACTTTGTAAATCAGAAAAACCTGATGAAGCGAGCTGAAAATTATTTAATAATTATTGAAAAAGAAGACATGCCGCTGGAATTATTTACTAATTATATCGTTCCCGAAACCATCTTAGAAAATAATGGTGAGAAAACTATTGAAGGTACTATACACTGTAAAACTATCTTTTTTCCTAGAAAATTTATAAGTTCGGGAAAAATAAAAATTAAATTTAATTGGCAGTCTCATAGTGATATCCGGTAAGTTTAACTAGTTTATCGTCGTTCTTAACAAAATCTAAAAATTCCACGTTTTTGCCCAGAGTATAAATGGTATTCACCTCCATTCTATATTCTGTACGAGGCTTTCCATTTTGCATGATATTTTCCGTTTCTATTAATTTAAGATCAACTTGCAAAAGCTCTCCTTTCTTTCGTTCAATTTGTTTTAATAATAAAATCAAAGACACTTTATCCGCTTCAGAAAAACAGATATCTTTTAAGCTATCGAATTGTTTATTACCCAACAAGCGATAAAAATTGGCTGCTAATTTTTCAGATTCTTTAATATCTTCGGGTCTATTTTTTGAAGTAAATTTTGACTCACACTTTACAAAAAATACGGAAGCTGAGAAAAAAATAATAGCATAATTTTTTTCAACATAATTTATTGATTTAAATAATCAAAAATAGGATTATAAATTCAACACAAACATTACTTATTTTGAAAATCAGTTTCCTGATCCCGTTAACTTCGCTTTCTTAGTCTTTTTAAAAATAGTCGTCGAATTACCCACTCCCGCTTCAATTTTTTCGGCGAACCGAACCCTCCTTCAAAACCGAACGAAGTATTGGTACTTCCGTCTTTTAAAATTTTTAGTATTGACATATCTCAGTTCAACGTTCCAACAAACGTCATATTCATTTCGCAATTTAGTGCTTGAAAACGCTCTAAAGGAAAGAGTTGCTGTTACTTCTATACGGCCTCCACGACTATCCAATGTTATGGGTTGCTCTGACGCGACGGCACTTGTTACGGCCTCATCCAACTCATCTATGTGCGGGCCAAAATACCAGAAGTAGTTTGTTTTATTTGTAGCATTGATGTGATATTTACTTTTCTGTTTTTCTCCCATGGCTCCGTAGTCAAATTCGGGGGTGTTGCTGTTGGTAAATGTAAACTTTTATATTTTACCGCCCCATACACTCCCAGGACGATCTCGAAATAACAGTAATAAAATTTACAGCTTCTGAAACTGAAAAGTAGGATAACCTTTTACCCCGGATTTTAAGAAATCTATAAAATGTAATTTATAGAAATAACCTCTGCTATCGCTGATGATATAACAGATTTGAGGATAGGTTGTATAAACATTCGTGTTAAGATTATAATCCTTCCAATCGTATCCAATCACATCTCGTCTTATTGAGAAGGGTCTGTTGATGGTATCCTTTATGGTAATATCTGCAAAGGCTTTGTCTTTCAGTTTTATGACACGTGTGTTGTAGTTATTAACCAATGCGCCCGTTACGAGGTAGTACATTTTTTCTTCATTGAAGTAATGTGTGTATTGCGTAAAACAAATGTCGTACTCTTGTTTTTTGGGTTCTATGTTGGCGCAGGCTTGATTGGTGCTAAAAGAATAAGCTACAAAATTACAGTCACTGTTTTTTGTAATTGTCCCTTGCATTGTTTTTGGGTTCGTTATAGTGGAATATTCAAAAGTGTATTCTGTGGCGTTAACTGAAAGTAGTTTAAGTTTGTAATAGCCCTGGTGCTGCCCTTTTTCGTTGTAACCACGATTAATTATGTAAACCTTATTGTCTTTTACCCAATCGCCAATGGCAGTGCTATCAAGCGTTCCGCTGGGCATATCGGCTTTACCTGTAGATCCGATGCCGGCAGTATCGCTTACTTCTTCTAAAGCAGCATAAGTAGTTTTAAATGCCTTCATTGATTTTGACCCGTTGAGCATCACGTGAAAACCATTAGAAGAACATTCGAAAGTAATGTCCCAATCGGATTTTAAATTTGTGTACATCACTTTGCTTTCATTCAACGAAAACCAGATCTGATTTTTGTAATCCGTTTCCATGGCCACCTGCATATCTATAAGCTCGCCGGGTTGTGAAATTCCACCACCGCGTGTAATCACTTCGCGTTTGGGAATAGGTAATTCTTTCTTTTCGCAGGAATATAAAATGGAACAAAGTATTAAGAGTGCAAGACTTCTCATGATCTACTAAAATTTAATGCGAGTTTGACAAAATAATTTCTACCGGTAGAAATAGCGGCGGTAGAGGAAGCTGCACTGTGAGCCCCTCCTACTCCTGTTGAACGGATAGTTTGAACATTGAATAAATTCTTACAGCCAATAGCCAGATTGATCCGTTCTTTCCAAAAAAACTTACTCAGTGTTGCATCCATTATCTGGTAATCCTGCGAGAGACCATTCACGGTTCCTTCAGTCGTAGCTATGTAAACTGGCAGACTGCCGTTGTATTTATAAAATAATGAGAAGGTAAGTTTCGGCTTCAACCATTTGTAAGTGCCGTTAAATTGCACTTCCGGACTATAGCTGAAATCCGGAACATTATTTATTCCTGCAAGTTCATTCAGTCTACCGGTATAATTAAATCCCCCCTGTAAAAACAGACGTTTAAAATTAAGGCTGCTCCCCAGTTGAATTCCGAGGCTTCTGTAGCGGTCGACATTTAAATATTTGTATTCGGTAGAAGTACCAACTTGTTGAAGACTGATGCGGTTAAAGATATTGTTATAAAAAGCACTGACATCAAATTTTACGCGGCACTTACGAATGTCTCTGTTATAATTGTAAGAAACGGAATAGTTATCCGATTGCTCGGCCCGGAGATTTGAATTGCCATTGATATTATGATTGATATCGTTAAACTCAAAATACAATTCTTTAAGCGAAGGAGCTCTAAAACCTCTTGCATAGCTGGCTCTGAACACGTGATGATCTGAAAGATTCCACTTCACATTTAAAGATGGAACCAGCGGTGTTTTGTACGCAGTATTGTAAGCATAACGAATTCCCGGTTTTATAACCAGCTTTGAAAGTTTGTATTCTGAAGTAGCGAACAAAGCATAATCGCCAATATTTTTTGTCTGCCCCTCTATACGTCGTCCTAAAATAGATTCATTATTTATGTCGTAACCTAATTCATAACTTATTTTTGAGGAAGGACTGTTGTGAATAAATGAAGCTCTGTTCATCAACAAAGTGTATTTATTTGTATCCTGGTCTCCTGAGCCTGTGGTAACTTCTTCACCCAATGTTGTAAGGTCTTTGTAAACTGTGCGCTTGATCCTTTGATAATAATTGTAAGCAGAAAGAGCGTTAACAGACCAGTTTTTAGATAAGCTTCCTGTTAAAGAAAGGCTATTGTCAACACGCTTGGTAAAATAACGGTCGTCGAGAGCATACTCTTTATAAACACCCAGTGGCAAGCCGCGATTAATAATCACTTCATCGAAATAAGCACTTTTAAATCCGAAATTAAATTTTTTAAAACTGTATGTATAAGCCAGACTGGCAAAATACTGTTCTTTTGGTTTCCATTGTTTAAACCTTGTACTGTCAGCAATATGCGGTTTCGGCATAAAAAATGCGGGTTCGGAGCTATTCCACCCGTCAAAATAATTTCTGCCGGCACTTAGTTGTAGCCCGTGTTTTTTGTGGGAATAAGCAAGGTCTGCCGTTAAGTTGTAGGTTCCTATGCTTTCGTAATAAGAAGTAAGGCCCGCAGAGAGCTTTTTCGTTAAGGTCTTTTTCGTAATGATATTGATCGTGCCTGCAAGTGCATCGGTACCGTATTGCACAGAGAGTGGCCCTTCAATAAATTCGATACGCTCTACGTTGTTCATGTTGATTTGTGAAATGTCTATGTTGCCGTCCAGTCGACCGATCACGGGCACACCATCTACCAGGATCTTTACATTTTGACCATTGATCCCCTGCAGACTCATAGTGCTTCCAAGAACATTATCTTGTTGTAACCGCACATTCATTTGATTGGTTAAAACATCCCGCAAATTTATTGCACCCATTTGTTGAATCTTTTCTTTATCGATGACCTTAATTTTTTGAACCGCTTTTTCGGCCGACGTTGGCTCGTACTGCGCTGTTACAACGACCTCTTCCAGGCTGATGTTGGAAGGAACCAGGTAAATTTTTTCAATCTTTTTTATCTGGTAACCATAATATTTTTTAGAGAATTTATCGAAACCGAAACAATGAACCGTAACTGTATAGTTTACAGAATCTTCAATCACCGAAGAAATCTGGATAATGCCTTCATCGCTGGCTGTTTTAGAATAATTGATCAGGTCGCCATTAATTAATAAAGAAGCAAAGGACACCCTAAGGGAGTCCTTTGCTGAAAATACCTGAATTTGTTGGGCTGATAAGAACATACATCCCAACATGAGAGTACCAAAAATAAGTTTCCTCATTCGCGTAATAAATTTATATCCTCAAAAATAGTTTCCATCTTTTCGTTGAACGAGGCTAGTGCAACAAGATCATTTAATTTCAAAAATTCTTCGTAAGTAAGAACCATTATTGTGCAGCGACAAAACAGATCTAATGAAATACATTTTTGCGCAGGCGACGTTTTGTATTTTTCCTGATTAAAGTGGTAGGTTAACTGACTTTTAAAAATCGAAAAATCAGAGGGCGGAAAACTCACTGCTGTAGTGCCGAAGGCCAGCCGGTAGTGATTGCAACTATTACATAAAATAATGTAGCCGTTTTCGTTATGCGCCAGGGTTTTATAGTTACACATTCGCTTTAATTTTTTCAAACTGCTTTTGCAATTTTAAAGGACCAGTCTTTAATAAATAAATTTTTAAGACGATCAGAATAAAAAACCAGCAACATCACGTTTAATAAAAACAAGAAACCCGTTTCTATATTTTCGTCAGGACGATTATCCATAAAAAAATGAAAACAGAATACGTTTACCGTTAAAGGCAAAAGCATTAACAAACCTATTAAACGTGATGGCGGTAGAATAATCAATAAGCCGGCTAAAATTTGCAATACACCAACCATCTTTAAAAAACCGCTGGTTTTAAGCGCCTTTATGGCCATCTTAAATGTAACCGGACTCTCGAATTTATTTTCTTCAAAAGCTTTTACAAACGCTTCATTGCTTACCGGTTTATTTAACGGGGGTTTAGGAATAAACTTTTTAACCCCCGCATAAATAAAAAACACAGCTAAAAAAACGGAAAGAACGATGTGATTAATTCTTACTAAAGTTGGATAACTACTCACCCTGTTCTGCATTACCGATAGTTTAAGCTTTAATAAAAGAAACCAAAACCTTTTTAATTTCTGGTGTAGCCGAACCTTGTACGTAGTTAGTTTTACTTACTTTATCACCAAGATCAAAAAGGTGTTCGTACAACCGTTTATCATCTACTTTTGCTGCTAGTTTTAAACTTGGAGTAGCAGTATAAATTTCGTCCCAGGCTTTTCTCACATCGGCCCAGTATTTTTCTTGTTTTTCCCAGTACTTAACAGCAGGTGTAGCATTGAAATCACCTTTTGTGAATTTCTCCATACCTCTTTCCCAAACAAGTGTTTTATCCATACCGTCTTTACGAATTACTTTTTCGTTGTCCTGAATTAAAGCCCAGCTACCGTCGTTAAATACTTCCATGCGGCTGTGTCTTCTCATCACATTGTAATCGTTGCGTTTTGTAAACTCACGACGCGGTAAGGGTGCATCGTTTAAACCTTCCCAGAAATGTTTTCCGTCAACATGAACCCATGTTCCGTAGCTTTCGTAACGTGGACTATCATCTACCTGGTAAACTTTTTGAGTCCAGGTTCCTTTAGCCTGATCTGCGGTTAAGGTTTCTTTAATCCATTCGTTGTCTTTGTAATATTTGTAAAGGTCTTTGTTTTCAAAAACCCAGTCCTGACGCCAGTGCTTAATAATCATAGTGTCGTTAACGATCAGTAAATGTTGTAAAGCAAGTTTATTCGGTGACTCTTCTGCAAGAAACACGTACTCTATACCCCACTCTTTGTAGCGCGATTTGTATTTGTATCCTGTATCTGCCGAAAAAGTTTCCGCAAAATCAAACGATACTTTGTAGATTCCGCACATACTTTTAATGATGGCTTTATCTTGTTCGTATTTTGAATTGGATGTTGTTGCCGCAGCGGCCTTTGTTTTTGGAGCTGCGGTTTGCGAAGCCAATGTAAGGCTTACTGCCAGGGCTGTGATGGTTAGAAAAGATCTCATTTTTTTTATTTTGTTGTTAAGGCCGGAGATTTGTAATGACTTAAACCCCTACAGTTTTTTCATCACTCCTCCCCGGCCTGTTTTTCTTATTGGATGATTAATTTTTGTGAGCTTGAATAACTTCCTGAATTTAATGTCACGAAATAAATTCCTGGTGAAAGTTCACCTGTATTTAAAGCGTGAGTAGTAATTCCTTCAGAAACCTGCAAAGCTTCTGTTGAAAGTACTTTTCCTGTCATGTCTATAATAGACACAGAAACATTCTGAGCAGCTTTGTTAGAGAAAAGTAAAGTTGTATTAAAGCCATTTGATGGATTTGGATAAACCATCACTTCAGAAACCACCGTTCCTTTTGTGTTAGCGATACCTGTAAAACTTCCCATTTTTTCTTTAGAGAAAACGAAATCTCCGTTAGCAGAGCCTCCAAAGGAAATCGGACGCACTTTCCAGATATCACCCACTTTATCTTTTACAAAATAAACCGTATCGTTTACAATGTTCCATGCACTTGTAGACATGTTAACTGTTTTCCAATCGTGGCCAATGGTTGTGATGTTTGTTTTATAACTTTCTGTCGACCAATTGCTGTATGAGGACGGATTAGCAACATTCTCAGCCTGAGCTACAGTAACGCCTTTATTTTGCGCAATTCCAACAACTGCATAAGGCGTTAGAGTTGGAGCCATCAACATAGCAGTGTAACGACCAAATACAAGATCCCAGCTTGAAGAAACCGGCTCTCTGTCGATGATTGTATTTGCAGTTAGATCAGCATACACAAAGTTTTTACCGGTGTAAGTTGCTTTGGTAATTGTTTGTGTAAACGAATTGGTTCCGTTTATATTAGCATATTCAAAAGTGTAGATACCGTTTGCAAGACTCACGATCTTCAATTTTTTGTACGACGTAGCCGATAACTTGATCACGAAACAGCTATCACCATTTACATAGTGAGTACTCATATCATACACCCCCCAACCCAAATCGAAAGCGTCAGAAAGATCTGCCCCTTTATTGAAAGCACCTACATTCCATGTAGTATCGCTGTTTTGCAGAGTTTTCCATGAACTAATGCCGGCTGTATCTAATGTTGCGTAATCCGCTAGTTTATAAGGAGCGTTGTATAAAGCGAAACCCGTTTTTTGCGTATTAGCTAAAATGGCAGAAGAGTAGCCTGTAATTTCAAAAGCAATGTCCCAGTTATCTTTAGATTGAGCAGCTCCTACTTCGCCATTAGCGAGGCTATACCATTTTTGATTAGCGTAAGAAGCTCCAATAGAAACTGTGTTTGTGATAACTTGTGCTGAAGCGCCTACAGTTAAAAGGACTGAAACACCTAAAGAGACTAATTTTTTGTTCATTTTTTATTGTTTAGAATGATTATAAATAATTTTTGTAAAGGTCTTCACTCTTTGCGCCGATCACAATACACCAAAAAAGGTATATTGTTTCGAGTAGTACCATAGTAAAGGTACCGCACTACCATAATCTTGGTATTATTTGATGAGGCCGGTTTTGATGGCGTATTGGGCTAATTCAATCGCGTTGCTGATTCCGAGTTTGGAATAGATGTTTCGTTTATGGGTAACGATGGTATGGTAACTTAAGTTCATGAGTTCCGCTATTTCCTTTGGACGTTTGCCGGAGACTAATTTTAAAATAACTTCAGCTTCTCTATCGGAAATACTGCCGGTCATGCAATGCTCATCGGGAGACAATTCTTTTTCAAGAAGCACATCAATGATTTGTCCGCAGAAATATTTTTGATTTTTAGCGCAGGCTACAATGGCGTCTGTTATTTCCTGCTCACTACAATCATTCAATAAATAATTTTGAATGCCTGTCTGAATGATCTTGCGGATTTGTTCAGCAGACTTCTCATGAGAGATAACAAGAAGATTTAGATCAGGATTTTCGTTTTTTACTTTTTGAATTGTATCAACCGAAAAACAGTCCTCACAACAATGTTCTATAACCAGGACATTTGCTAATTCGCGTGACAGAAGAACCTCAAGACTTGCCTTGTCTTCTGCCTCACCAACGAATATAAAATTTTCAGTTTCCTCAATCAAAGTCCTGAGACCTTTTCGCATAATAAATGCGGTGTTGGCAACAAGTATTCTTATAGGTTTGTGAGTTTTCAAAAAACAGATTCTGTAGAAATTCTGTTTTCAAAGGTATAGCAAAAACTAATGAGCGCTAATACCTCGAATGTGGTATACCGTTCGATTACTTATTTGGGATCGACTTACTTCGGGCTTCGAAAAAATTAAACTATGTATATAAAGCGTTTGATAGTCAGGAAATGAAAATTGTAAAATTGTTTTTTGCGAGAACTTTACCATTTACCTGTATCTCTATCTCATGAATACCAGCAAAGTGTTTACGGGTTGTGAAGTCTTTAAAGGTTTGTGATTTAGAGATATGGATGGTTTCTTTCGCCTTTAATTCCACATCCTTCAACTTAAATACTTTTGCTGATAAGTCGCCGGATTTCTTTTTATAATGAATAATGTAGTCCACTACCAGTTTTTGGTCTTTGGTCTTTTCAGAAATTAAATCAAATTCAAAAGTCAAACTTTCACCCAATGTTATTTTAGACTTACTGAGTTTAAAATTTTCCACCCGCACTTTTACATTCTTTTCGTAGTCAAATACAGAGAGGGAACCGGCGTGACCTTTTTTAATAAGGCTTCTGCTGGCGTGCTTAATGATCCATGCCGTATGCGGATGCTTTTTATTCCAGCTATTCACCAGGTCGAGCATGTAACCGGCATTTTCTTTGGTGATATCATTTAAATGATTGGCCACTGATTTACGCACATACAACTCATCGTCTTCTTTTAAAGTTTCCAGAATAGTTTTTGTCACAGCAGGGTTTTTAATGACTTCATCCAGTTTAAAAGACCAGGGCAAACGCGGACGACTGCCTTCGGAAGAAAGACGACGCACATGTGCATTTTTATCTTTCGCCCAGGTCTGCATCACTTTGATAGTTTTAGAGAAATCACGCTTTAAAAATTCCCGGATAGCAAATTCAGAAGAACCAAAAGTGGTGAAATATTTTAACGCTTCCATAGAAAGGTCGAAATGATCATGTCCATACAAACCTACAAAATCTGGAAACACCAGATTTGTGTATCCCCCTCTTGTATTGGGAATTACCCTTTCCAGAATATCCAGTGACTTCTTATAATCAGAAGGAAGATTGTTTTTAAGCGTTTCGGAGGTTCTTCGCATGCGTTGATTCAGCGAAAGATCCTTTATATTCTCAGTAACTTCTTTAAGAAATTTTTTAGAATTAAAATTTTTATCTGCTCTGGAAAATTCTTTTGCAAGATTTTCGTAGTAAGCAAGGTTGAACATTTCTTTGAGAGGTTCCATAGAATAATTTGTTTTGCAAAAGTAGGGAAATTGCCCGGACTTGTTTCCGGATGTTACAGCCGGAGAAATTTAAATAAGAAAAAACTGAGCACTAAAAAAAGCAGTCCATGTTTACGAACTGCTTTTTTAAGGAACTTTACCGATAATAAAGCTTAAGTATTATGCTTTTACCGAAGCTAGTGTTTGCTCCGCCGCACCCTCACGCACTTTCTGCCAAAAGAAATAAGAAAGTCCGGTAAGTAATAAAAATACCAGTGGCGCTACAAATGGAGTGCCGGTGGACACGTGAGTCCAGGTTGCTCCTATTAAAACGAAAGTGTAACCGGCATAAGCCCATTCTTTTAATTTAGGAAACCAGGGATTTAAAATAGCTACTGCTCCAAGCAATTTAGCACAGCCAAGAATAGTCACCATATACACTGGAAGGCCTATTTTCGCGAAACCTGACATCAGTTCGGGATTTTGACTGAGATACATATAGGCGCTCATTAAAAATCCAAAGGAAATAAAACCTGTAAATATCCAATAAAGAATTTTGTTCACTTTGTTTGATCTGTTTGTTTCTGTTTTCATGTTTTTTTTGTCAAAAGTAGTGTATTCACTACCCCATTTAGAGCAGGTATCTTTTAGGATACCGATATCCTTTTGGAAACCACTATTAAAAATATACCAGGTTTCTTCGTATATTTGTAGGGTAATTCGTAAAACCCATGGAAACACACGATAAAAGAAAATGTCCTGAACACCTTTCTTCGGAGCAATGCCAGAAAGCCTTGTTGCCGGTTAATGACGCCCTTGATGTATTGAGTGGCAAATGGAAAATACGCATCATCCTTTCTCTCACTTTCGGAAAAAAACGTTTTAAACAAATTCAGCGCGAGCTTCCCGGCATTACACCCAAGATGCTTTCTAAAGAATTGAAAGAACTGGAAATGAACCAGCTTGTGGATAGAAATGTTTACGATACGGTTCCTGTTAGCGTAGAGTATGAGCTAACCACTTATGGTAAAACTTTAAGACCCTTAATTGGCGAGCTCGGCGAATGGGGTGCTAAACACCGCAAGAAGATTATCGATGCCAGCAGGAGAGTAAAAGAAAAAGAACTTATATAACCGCCTCTATGACTAAAATTAAATTAGGAATTCTTGATCAGTCCATTGTACATCACGGTAAAACAGCCAAAGATGCTTTAGACGAAACTATATCAACCGTTAAGCTTGCAGAAACTCTTGGTTACAGCCGCTTCTGGGTTTCGGAGCACCATAACTCTACTTTTATAGCGGGTTCTGCGCCAGAATTACTAATGGTGAAACTCGCTTCAGAAACTAAAAACATTCGCATTGGTTCGGGTGGTATCATGCTACCGAATCACAGCACTTTAAAAGTGGCAGAGAACTTCCGTCTTTTAGAAACTTTGTTCCCGGGTCGCATCGATTTAGGCATGGGGCGTGCACCTGGAAGCGACCGTATTACAGCTTCGCTCTTGAACCCTTCGAATACTTTTAGCGAAGAAAGCTATTTAAAACAACTTGATCACCTGCAGCATTTTTTTACCGATTCTGCGGCTACTACTTACGGTCCCCTCCTTGCCGTACCACAGGCCCAAACAATTCCCGAGCAATGGATCTTAAGTTCGAGCGGAGGCAGTAGTTCTATTGCAGCGAAATTTGGAATGGGTCTGGCTGTGGCAAGATTTATCAATGGCTTCGCTGGTCCTGAAATTGCAAGCAATTACCGTAAAAATTTTAAAGCTAACGAGCATAGCAGTCAACCAAAAGTTTTACTATCCATTACAGCTCTTTGCGCTGACACAGAAGAACAAGCCCTGCAAATGCGTAAGTATATAGACTACGTTCTCATTCAATTTGAACAAGGAAGATTTGATGGCTTCGGCGATTATGAAACCATCAATAACTATAAATTTTCTCCGTCAGAATTAGAGCGCATCCGCCACAATAGCGGTAGAGTTGTATCCGGAACGAAAGAACAGGTAAAGGAACAGCTGACTAAGCTCGCGAATGATTTTGAAATTGATGAGATTGTTGTGTCGGCAATGGCCAACAACAGTGTGGCAAGGAAACGCTCTTTTGAATTGCTTGCAGAAGCATTTGAATTAGATAAAGTGGAGAAAAAAACTGCTATCGTCCAGAATTAACAAGAATGGATTTAAACCTATGAACGCGACAGTCAAATTAAACAAAACTTTTTCTCTTCTGCTTGCCGGCGGTTTTTTAGTGAGCTCCTTGAACTCGTGTTCGCAGGTTTCAGCCAAATCAAGTGCAAATGACGGAGAGAAAAAAGAAAACAAATCAAGTATAATAGCATTAAAAGCAAAAAAAATGAAAGTAGAAATCTGGTCAGACGTGATGTGCCCATTTTGTTATATCGGCAAACGTAAATTTGAGTCGGCATTAGACTCTTTTGAAAATAAAGAAAACATTGAAATTGTATGGAAAAGTTTCCAGTTAGACGCGGGTTTAAAGACCGATCCTTCCAAAAACACCATTCAGCATTTGGCTGAGAAAAAAGGCTGGACTATGGAGTACACACGCAACACCATAAAGTATGTAACCGATATGGCAGCAGGTGTTGGTTTGCATTACGATTTTGATAAAGCAGTTGTTGCCAATTCTTTTGACGCGCACCGTTTTATTCAATATGCAAAAACAAAAGGAAAAGGCGATGCAGCTGAAGAAAATCTGTTTAAAGCCTATTTTACTCAGGGAAAAAATACAGCAGATCATGCCGTTTTAATAGAATTAGGAACTCAAATTGGACTTGATGCGGAGGAATTAAAAAAAGTTCTGAGTGGAAATGACTTCGCAACTGAAGTAAATAAAGATGTTCAGGAAGCGCAACAGATCGGCGTGACTGGTGTTCCATTCTTTGTATTCGATCGCAAATATGCGGTTTCAGGAGCGCAGGATCCAAAAGCGTTTTTAGAAACATTGGAGAAATCTTTTGCAGAACATGCAAAAGCAAATCCAGGCGTGTTAAGTAAAGACGCAACAGGAGCAGTTTGCACACCTGATGGAGAATGTAAGTAGACACCTTAAAAAGACATTGTTATTTTCCCGTGAGATGTAAGCAACTGCCTTATATCTCACGAGGAAGATGACCCGGGACTTAATTAAGCGTGCGATCAATCCTTTAAAAAAGACGCATAGAGTATATTGATGCTGAACTCAAGTAGTTCATGTATGATCACATGGCGCCAGAACTTCTGCCCTGATTCAAAACGTAGAGGATCTGATAGGGAATATCGTCATAATCACTTAAACTAAAAGGTTTAATCAAAAAAGATTTTATACCTAATTCCTTGCATTTTAACTCATACATGGGGTTTACAGTGGAAGAACAAACAAAGCTGGGAATATCGGAGAGTGCGCGATCTTTAAAAATGTGCTCCAGCGCCTCTATACCGTTCAAGATCGGCATATTGATATCCGTTAGAATGATATCAGGCGGTGGTGAAGTGGTTTTTAAAAAATGAAGTAGTTCTCTTCCATTCTTTACCCAGTCAATCCGGGCAAATGAGGGATGTTTGGAAAAACTTTTTTGAATAAATTCTCCGTCATCCAGGTCGTCTTCCGCAATAATAATGTGGAGTTTCTTAAATTCCGTCATATTATTTTTTTACAGGAAAATAAAGATGAAAAGTGCTTCCATGGTCCAGAAGGCTTTCTACTTCCACTTTACCAAGGTGATTTTCCATTATCTTTTTACAAATGGCCAGGCCAATTCCATTTCCACTGTACTCATTTTGCATATGAAGTCTCTGAAAGATCGTAAATATTTTACCCAATTGATCTTGTTCCATGCCTATTCCATTGTCCTGAAGACTTATTTTATAAAATTTTTTATCGGGAAAGTGCAGGTCCACATTATCAATGATCTCAGCACTTATTAAAATTTTTACAGGCACCTCTTTTTTTCTGTACTTAATGGCGTTGTTAATGAGATTAGAAAAAAGTTGGCGCATTTGAACACGTGAAGCTATGATCACCGGAATATCCCGGCAGATAATCTCCGCTCCACTTTCTTCAATAACTAATTCCAGATCTTCTTTTACTTCTTTTAAAACAGCATTGAGGTCTACTTCCACCAGGTCTATTTTTATAGTACTGAAGGAATATTTCACCAGATCATCCACGAGAGAATTTAATCGTACAGCTGAATTGCTGATAACGTTCAGATTCCTGATTTCCATATCCGTTAAATGATTCTGCTGATTTTCGTTAAGATGCGAACTGTAAGCAATAATTTTTCTCAATGGCTCTTTAATGTCGTGGCTGATCACGTGAATAAACTGTTCTAAACTTGAATTGGTTTGGTTTAACTCATTCACTTTTATTTCGAGTTTACGCTGATATAAAGCAAGTGCCTCCTCTTGTTTTCTTTTATCACTTAGATCCGTGATCACAATCCCTATGGCAGAAAGCATAGGATTAAGATCGGTAAGAGAGGCGTAAACATGCAGCTTGCGTCCTTCTATATTGAGAACAATTTCACCTTTACTCGGACCATTGGAAAGAGCGGATTTCAATTTTTGAAACTCGCTGATCGAATCTACATAAGAATCAAAATATGTTCCAATAATTTTATTGGCGGGAATACTTATAAGCTTCGAAAAATAATCATTGCAATAAAGTATTAGTCCTTCTTCAGAAATACTTAAGGCTCCCTCACCGAATTTTTCAATAAGAATACGATAGGTGTAATCGGCACTCTCAATGGAGTACACACTGGACTTTCCATCTTTGTTCAAAACCAAAGCGTCTACCGATCCATCTTTAATTGCCTCAATCATATTGTTGGCTTCGTATAACTGAGCTTTAAGTTCAGCCATCTCTTCCAATAGTTTATCTATGTCTTTAGTTTCTTTCAAACGTTTTATTCGAGTTCTAGTATTTTTAAAACTTTTTCTTTGTCAGATAGATCTCCCAGTACGGTGCGCGTAGGCAAAGGAGAAATCTTAATTAAAGTAGGGATGGCGAAGATCTGGTATTCTTCGGCCTTATCACTGGCTTCGCGTATATCAATGATTTCAAATTTTATTTTTTTTGCGGGATATTCTTCACAAATTTTTTGCAGGTTTTCTATTGCATGACTCGACTTCACAGACATTCCAGAAATAAATAATATGAGCCTATACTCTGAATCTTCCATTTGTAGTACCTAAAAGACTTTTAAAGGTTTAATATTTAAACCCACTAAAACTTTTTCCTCATTAGACAGATCACCTATAATTTTACGGATAGGTTCTGGAAATTTCCTTACTAAAGTAGGAACGGCCAAAATCTGGTCACCTTCGGCCAGTTGGGGATTTACAAGGAGATCAATGATCTCAATAGAATAAATACCCGGCAAATGTACCTCGGCATATTTTTTTATGTTGCTAAGCGCCTTTATCGACTTAGGCGTTTGTCCGGCAATGTATAATAATAACTGCCATTCTGCTTCTGGCTTTTTCATTTCTTTTTTCGGATTTTAGTTTCGGACTCTTCCAACTCTTTTTGCATATTCTCATTTGCCCTTAAAATGCTCAGTTCATCTTGTATGGACTCAAATTCATTTTGCAGCATGGCAATATTCGATTCAAGAATCTTTCGTTTACGATCTATCTCACGGTCTTTGAGATCAAGCTCTCCCTTTTTCTTTAACTGGGACATTTTCCGATTTTGTTCAGACTTACGGCGTGCCCATCCGGTAAGAATTCCGTTCGGACCATGTTCTACTTCCAGAAGTTCAATTCCTGTTTCTGTAATAACAAATTCACGAACCTGGTTAGAGTGCCCCATGCCACGCGATTTGATAATAAAGATTCCACGGTTTCGCTCTCCGATGCCTTCCATATCCCGCACTGTGATCCAGGTATCTACCAAAGAAGAAACTGAATTCTCAGCCAGATCAGGTTTTAAATTATCATTCTGTTTATTAAGAGAAGTAAAAAGGGCCGTTATATTGTTGAATTTCAGAAGATCAATTAAACGTACCAGCATTGAACGTACTTCATTTTCACTTCCTACACTTATAAGATTACTAATGGGATCGAGGATCACAGTTGTTGGCTTAAATTCTTTTATAAGCTTACGTAAAGTAAGAAGATGTAATTCCAATCCGTTTAAAGAAGGACGGGAAGAGTGAATCTGTAAATTTCCCTTTTTTATATAGTGTTCGAGATCAATACCAATAGATCTCATATTACGAATCAATTGTTGAGGAGATTCCTCGAAAGCAAAAAACAACACGCGTTCTTTCCGCTTACATTGCTCATGCGCGAAGTAAGAAGCAACCGTAGTTTTAGCAGTGCCTGCTGTTCCTGATATTAAAATATTACTGCCCCTGAAAAATCCGCCTCTGTCGAACATCGCATCCAAACCGGGAACGCCGGTAGACACGATCTCTGAAGATACCGCATTATCTAATTTTAGAGACGTTATAGGAAGTACAGAAATGCCGTCTGCATCAATTAAGAAAGGATACTCGTTGGTTCCATGAAGCGATCCACGGTATTTTACAATTCTTAAGCGACGTGTAGACACTTGCTCAATCACTCTGTGATCGAGCATTATCACACAATCAGAAACATATTCTTCAAGTCCCTGACGGGTCAAAGTGCCATCGCCTTGCTCGCCGGTAATAACGGCTGTAACTCCTTTTTCTTTTAACCATAAAAAAAGTCTACGGAGTTCTGCACGCAAAATCCCCTGGTTATCAAGTCCCGCAAATAGAGATTCAAGTGTGTCTAACACCACACGTTTTGCTTTAACGGTATCTATGGCGTGACCTAATCGGATAAATAATCCATCAAGATCGTATTCGCCTGCCTCATCAATTTCTGACCTTTCAACGCGGACATAATCCACTACCAGCCTTTTTTCGGATTTTAATTTTTCGAGGTCAAAGCCCAGGGATCTTACGTTTTTAGAAAGATCTTTTGACGGCTCCTCAAAAGACATGAAGACGCCAGGTTCGTTATAGTCTGTAATTCCTTTTATAAGAAACTGCATAGAAAGCAGGGTTTTTCCGCATCCGGGTCCTCCGCAAATTAAAGTGGGTCTTCCCGTAGGAAATCCACCTTCTGTTATTTCATCGAGTCCCTCCACCCCGGTGGGTGTTTTAGGAAAGACGAATTTTTCGTTTTTAGATTTTTGTGATTTTGATCTATCCACCTTTTTAATTTTTTTAATTGTTGTTTAATCAGAACAAAAATTATCTAAAGAGTAATTATAATAATCGTACCGAATTTATTACATGGAGCAAGATTAACTGCTTAGCCCCGCCAACAAAGAAAAGTATTTAAACTTTACAGGCAGAGTTTGCTTTATAAGGGTTTTCCCTTGTTGAGAAATTTCCACACTTGAAAAAGTGTAGAACAGTTTGTGGACGAAAATCAACAAAAAAAATCTATTTTTTTCTGATTATTTTTCTTTGCACGCCATAATAGTTGTCATCGGCGGTACCATCGTTATCGCAATCCTCCACACCGAAGAACTCGGTAATATTGTCTTTAATAACTATTTTGTATTTATAAACCGGACCGGGTTGTGGGAATGTATCACGTAAAACAATAGTGTCGCCTAAAATAGTCCAGGTACCAAAGGGGTTAAAAATTATACTGTCATTCAAATTGCGGTGCTCCGCCATAAAAGTGCCATCACCAAAATAAACGGTTTTAACGGGACGAATATTCATTTCCTTTTCCCAATTACTTTCATCCACCTCAAAAACTCTTGTCGAGTCGCGGTTACTAAAGGTATTCATAGTAATTTTCAGAGAGGTAGAATTCCATTCGCCAATTAATTTTTTCTCCAAAGCCTTGTTCTCAGGCATTTTATAGTCATCGCAGGACACTAAAAGAAATAAAGGAAAAATTAAAAGTCTGAAAGCCGGTTTTAAATTCATAATAGTAATTTGGTTCACGAAGATAAAAAATTCAGACGATAAGGAAAGCGCTTATTTCAGAACTTATTGCTCTACCTCTTTTTTGAGGCCCCTGAGAATTTTTTCCCATCCTTTAACCGAACGCTTATAACGGTTCTCAGCACGATCACCGTTGCCTGCATTGTCGCTAACGGTTACCGTAGTTATTCCTTTGTTAGAAGTCAAAACATCGGTTACTACACACTTTCCGGCGGAAGCATCCGAACTGGATCCATTCTTTAATTCATAGTGTAAGAGTATGTTCGGTTCGCTACTCAAAATTTTGCCCTTCTTCTCAAATATAACAATGAAAAAAACATTCGCCCCTTAATAGTTATGTCGCTGCCAACCTTCCAATCAGAAAAAACTTTAGCGTTAAAAAATAGTTTTTTGTCCTGTCGCGATTGGTGAGGCATCCCAAACCTCCTGCGGTTTTGCTTTAATGCTGATACTTTTTCTTACAATGCATTCTTTCATATTGGAATTTCTGATAACGTAAACTGGCATTTCCCTGACTCTTATTAAAGCCGGCGCGCTTGTACCAGGTAGTGAATAAAATTACGTTGCCGGGGTAATTCCTGTTACCTGGCAGTAAACAAAACAAATGGCACCCGGGCTTAAAAACTGGGGAATTTCTCTGGCACGTGAATTGAGTTTACATGCTGACAAATAAACTACAAAACCCAACAAAAGATAACAGGTATGAAAGCATCTATATTTACTTCAGAATTCTCCATATATAAAATAAACAAGGAAGAAAACCTTTACATCGCTATCCCACAAGCTTTTGCGCGCATAGTGAGACAGTATGTGTTAGAATACCATAACTTATTATCTGTTCCATCTGACAAAAAAGTAAAGGGCATTCTATTTAAGGATTTGAACACTTACAATACGAATGTAGAAACCAGTCAACGTGTAATGGATGTATCCATTAACCAGTTAACTTTTGACAACTCTGACATGTTCTGTTAGACTACATCATTTTTTTCAACCATTTAAGCCAGCCTGTCTTCTTCTCGTAGGGAGGGTAGATCATTTTTGTAATGCCAAATTTTGATTGAAACATCACAGCCCTTTCATGTGAAAAGTTTTTAAAGCCGTAAATACCGTGAGAACTACCCATACCACTGCTATTCACACCACCAAAGGGAATATTAGGATTTCCTATATGCACTAGAACATCATTTATACAACTTCCACCCGAACTGGTTTCCTGAAGAACCTGGTGAATGTTCTTATCAGATACAGAAAACATATATAAGGCCAGAGGCTTGCTTTTATGATTGATCAGGCTTATTGCATCTTCCAGTTTGTTGAACGTAAGCACCGGTAGAAGCGGCCCGAAAATTTCCTCTCTCATTATTGGATTTTCCAGCGCAACCTGGGTTAGAAGCGTTGGTAAAATTGTAAGCGTAGGTTCTTCATTTTCTCCGCCCCAGGCTAATACAGCTCCTCCTTCCACTGAGTCTTTTATCAGTTTTGTGAGACGTGAGAATTGTTTCTGGTTGATTATTTTCCCATAAACTTCCTTATTAATTTTGCCATCTTTAAAAAATAACTTTTTACAAGAAGCCTTGTATTCCTCTACAAATAAGGCTGCCAGCTTTTCATGCACTAAAACATAATCAGGTGCTATACAAGTTTGACCGGCATTGACCAATTTGCCCCAGGCAATTTTTTCAGCAGCCTTTTTAAGATCTGCACTTGAATCAATAATTGCCGGAGACTTTCCACCTAATTCCAGGGTAACAGAAGTCAGATTCTTTGCCGCCGCTTCCATTACTATTTTTCCTATAGCGGTGCTTCCTGTGAAAAAAATATGGTCGAAAGGAAGCGTGAGAAGATCCTTAGAAAGCTCAGCTCCGCCTTCAAAACAGGCAATTTCGCTGGAAGGAAAAAGAGAAGCTATCATTTTGGTTATAACTCCTGATGTTGCAGGACTCAATTCAGAGGGTTTCAGCATACTGCAATTTCCAGCAGCAATAGCGGAGATCAAAGGACTCATTACTAACTGGAAAGGATAATTCCAGGGGGCAATGATCAAACAAGTACCTTTTGGTTCGTAGTAAATTTTACTTTTCGTGAAAAAATTTGTGAAGTTCGCTGAAGCGGATTTAGGCTTCATCCAACTGCTTAAATGCTGAATGGCATGATCTATTTCCGCATAGGTGAAAAATAATTCGGTAACGGCAGTTTCAAATCTGCATTTCCGCAGATCAGTCTGCATGGCGGCGTACAGCTGCTCTTCATAACTTTCAATTCCTTTCTTAAGAATTTTTAGTTTTGTTATGCGCTGCTCTGCGGTTGTTTTGCGTAACTCCAGTTTGTTTTTTTGTTGTGAATCGAAAACGTTTTTGATCTGCTGTTCCATACTTAAAGGTAAGCAAATTGTATACCCCTATTCTAACTTTTAAAAAATTACAATGGAATCTCCACCGTAACCGTTGTACCTTTTGTTGGGCAAGAATCAAAAAAAACGACGCCCTTTAAAAATTCTACCCGCGACTCAATACCTTTCAGGGCATTACTTTTGTTACTTTTCATGAGTTGCTTTACGTCAAAGCCAATTCCGTTATCCTCCACCAAAATACTCAATTCCCTTTCATGACGAATAATTTGAACGGTAATGACACTCGCCTCCGCATGCCGCAGTGCATTTGTGATCAACTCCACAACAACGCGATATAAAACCGATTCACTCACAGGTTTTTTCCGTTCAAAACTACCATAACTTTCAAAATGAATCTTTGTTTTTTCTGAACTAAGCCGCGAAGTGTAAGATTTTAATGCTTCAACCAGGCCGGCTTTTACCAGAACATTCGGCAGCATCTTTTGCGTAACATTCCTGACTTCTTTCACCGAATCATCAAGTATATCTACAGCATTCTGCAACATCCGTTTATCTGAACCGTTTTCGGTTTTCAAAATGGTTTGAAGAGCAGAAATATGTATGCGCGCAGCCGAAATTTGCTGTCCAATACCCTCATTTAATTCACGAACAAGCTCAACACGTTCCTTTTCTTCAGCTTCTATTATAGACCTTGAACGACTATCCTGCTCTTCCAGTAAATTTCTGAATACAGCGTTAAGCCTTTTTTGTCGCATTCGTAAAAAAAGCAAAAGCAGTATACCCGCCGAGGCAATAACTAAGAGTGAGAAACTGATTTGCTGAAGTCGTTTTCCTGAAGAGATAGAAGAGTCTGTTTTGTTAGCGTTCTTTTGATCTGTTTTTAAGCTTTGTTCCATATTACTTTTATTACTCAGTAAGCTATCGCTGGCATTCTGATAAAGCAGTGAATAAGTATATGCTTTCTTGTAATCTTTTTCTGTTTCGTAGTAACTGCTGAATTGCCGGTAAAGATTTTTGAGTTTTTCATAATTCGCCTCCGATTTTGCGAGCTTTAGATGTTGAGCAAGTGAATCAACAAGAGCTTCCTTTGCAGGAAGATCCAAACAATAAAAAAGTAGAACAGAGAAAAACAGTTTCTTCATGCGTTTGTGTGGAATGTGTGGTGGGTGAGTCTCGGCTTCCACACGAGACTTAAACTTATTTTAAGGTCTGATGTGAAAATTTAAAATTAAGATGAGAATTTGCCGGATAAAATACCGGGCAAAAGGTAATTTTTTATCCGTACTGGTACGGACAATCTGAACTTAGATCAGGTTGTGGCCAATGGCAAATTTTACAAGCCCTGCCACGCTCTTGGTATTTGTTTTTCTGAAAATATTTTTCCGGTGTGTTTCTACCGTACGTTCGCTTATAAATAACTTATCCCCGATCTGCGCATTACTATATTCCTCTGCGATAAGCTTTACAATTTCAAGTTCTCTGTTGGTAAGGTTTACAAGCTCTTTCGAATCGATTTTAGGTTGAGAAAAAGCCTTCATCATTTCCGCAGTTACTTCTTCACTAAAAAACTGATGTCCCTGAGAAATTTTTGTAAGTGCCGCTATAAGTTCTTCCATGCCGGTATTTTTAAGTACGTAACCGTTGATGCCGGCTACCAGCATTTCTGAAATAGTTTCCCGGTCGCTATACATAGAAAGGGCGAGAATCTTAAGATCTGGCATTGAAACTCTCATTTTACGGGCCAGCTCGATGCCTGACATTTCCTTCATACTGATATCCGTTATAAGGATATCCGCTTTCTTTTCAGGAATAGCTTCGATGGCTTTCAGTGGGTTTGTTTGTTCACCTACAACCTCAAAGGCATTAGAAATAGCCAGCAATGATTTTATGCCGTCGATCATGATCTGGTGATCATCTACTATATAAATCCTTTTCTTATCTACAGACACTGCTCGCTGATTGCTTTCCAGTGTAAAAGTAAAATTTTTAAGCATACTTCAAAAAAAATATACCCACCAGTACGGATATATTTTTACCCTGCATTGGGTATTTAGCAAAAGCCAGTAAACACGCACCTTTGACATCACACACACCTGCCATTTTACAGAAAACCAGACACCTTAAATATTTGTAATCAGAACAGGTAAAACCATGATAATATCTAAACACTACAGTATGAAAAAAACAATTATCACTTTGTCACTCCTGCTTGCCGTGACATTAAGCCGGGCGCAGAGCCTAGGAATGAGCTGCCAGTATTTTCCAGGATTACAGGTAGGTTACGTAAAAGTTAAGGTAACTAACAATGCGCAGTTTCAAAAGTACACCTTTGCTGCTGCGGTGCCACTCTTACTGGTTGATAAGCTGGCAAATCACTGGTACACTAATATTGATTTCAGTGCTTTTTATTATAGCGCTACACAAACCAATAAAGCCAATGATAACCGTGTAAAAATTTCAAAAGCCGAGGGTGGCCTGGTAGCCGGACGTTTAGGTTATGCTTTCGGTGAAGGAGATAAGGGACGTTTCGGTTTTTTTGGAGCGGGCGGACTCTCTACCTCTAACCTGGATTCGATTAACAGACCTTTCAAACAACGGTCTTACTACAACTTTGGTGGCGGTTTAATTGCCCTGAGAAAATTTGGAAAATTCCGTGTCATGGCAAAAGTAGGTTACGAACTCTACAAAATGAAAAATTACATTACCAAGGGTCACGGAACTTATTTTGAAGGAACAATCGGCTATTCGTTCTATCAAAAATACGGTATATCTGTTATGCCTTGTTTCTACAGTAAAAAAATGGATTACATGCCAAAGACAATGGATGGCGTAACCGGCGGTCCTGCAAACGCTAAAGTAAAATCATTTGTACTCAGAATTGGTTTAACAAGATTTTTCTAACACTAAAACAAAAGAAGACATGAAAAAAATATACACTTATATACTAGCTCTGGTAGCATTAAACGCCACTTTGAGTAAAGCACAATCTCTTTCTTATGATTATGTGAGAAACAATCCATTTGATATTAAAAATCTTACTTTCTCTATAGATCCATTTTTTGTAGATGTAAATGGACATAACGGTTATTCATTTGGCTGGGGAGCAAGAGCTGAAGGCATGTTTGGAAAACGTTTGCTGTTAAATTATGATGTAAGAACAGGATTTGGAACCAACCATTACCGCAAATCAAACGATAACACGCGCAATTATTTTGCCATGGAAGGCGGTATTGGCCTCATTCTTTCAAATAAGATGAAAAGTAAAAATCTTCGTATCGTGCTAAGTGAATCTACTTCTGGAAATGTAAAAACCACCACAACGGTTCGTGGCGGTGTTCCTGCAAAGACACGATTAATTATAGCATTACGCGGCGGATTTGCTCAGTATACAAACACTTTAGATTATAAAAATTTAAATGACAGTATCCTGACTTTTAATGGCACGCCCTACAAAACTGCTCAAACCAACGGTATGTTTACTGACAGTTCCGACATACAGAGAATTAAACCTATTGATCAATATGGCGGGATTGCGATGATGACTTTATATGGCGGTTTTCAATTTCGCAGAATATGGGATCTGGTGGTAGATGTGAGTGGATATGGACAACGCAGCAATGTACGTTTCTCTGACTTTTACATAGATGTGATGTTTGCCCCGGTTATAGGAATTAAAAATTTCGAAAACACCGATGGTAGAAAATACGATGTAAAATATGATGCCAAGAGTCACTTTGGTTACCGTTTAGGATGGTATTTCCGTAAACCAAAAGATCAGGGCTTCAGTTTCAAATTTGAATTAGGAAGTAAACCAGGCTTTAAAGCAGAAAAAGATAAGTATGTAAATCCAAAAAATCTTTATGGAATGTTAACTTTTGGTTTATACATACCATTAAAAGTAAAACCGTTTTACGAGGGCGAGTAAATCAGACAATTTTTTTATCCACTAAAAGCAGGAAGGCCGTGTCAGCAATGATGCGGCCTTCTTAGTTTTAAGAAAACAAAGTGAGTAGCTCTTTTTTACTTAGTGAGCTTATAAATCCAGAATCTGTTTTTACCAGGTCATCCGAAAGTTCTTTTTTAGATTCCTGCATCAGCATCATTTTTTCCTCCACAGTTCCCGGGCAAATTAAACGGATGGCATGAACCATCTTGTTTTGACCAATGCGGTGAGACCTGTCGATTGCTTGATTTTCAACCGCCGGATTCCACCAGGGATCTACGAGATAAACACAATCTGCTTCTGTTAAATTTAATCCCGTACCGCCGGCTTTTAAGCTTATTAAAAAAACTCTCACCGATGTATCCTTTTGAAATTTATCTACTACTTCTTTGCGATTACGGGTACTTCCGGTCAGGTAAGCATAGGTGATGGCTCGTGTGTCCAGTTCTTTTTTAATGAGGTCCAGCATGCCTACAAATTGCGAAAAGACAAGGATTTTATGATGCGGCGCTTTAGCCTCTAACTGTTGCATCAGCAGTTCTATTTTTGACGAAGGACCTTTCATTGTTAAGTTACCATCGGGCAGCAGGGCCGGCGAATCGGCAATCTGACGAAGCTTGGTAAGCCCTTTTAAAACGTTCATCGCACTTTTTCTTAAATCCTCATTATCAGTTGCTGCCACGTAATCGCGAAATTCTTTTTCGTAGGTTTTATAAATGGAAAACTGTTCCTCTTTCATCTCACAATACAGAATAGTTTCCAGCTTCTCAGGTAGATCTGATGCAACCTGCTCTTTTGTACGTCTTAAAAGAAAGGGCTGAATCTTAGCTTGCAATTCGCGGGCGCGCTTCGAACTTTTAAATTTGTCAATCGGCATCGCATATACTTCTCTGAAATACCGTTTACTTCCTAACAATCCAGGACAAGCAAAAGAAAACTGTCCATACAGATCAAAAGTATTATTTTCAATGGGAGTTCCTGTTATCACGATCTTGTTGCGCGATCTTAACAGGCGAACGCTTTTGTATCGCTGGGTTTCCGGATTTTTAATGGCCTGAGATTCATCCAGGAAAATGTAATTAAAAGTAGTGTCTTTAAGAAATGAAATATCGCTTAGCAAAGTCGTGTAAGAAGTTAATACGACATCGTACTTATCCAGCTCTCTGGCACTTTTATCTCTTTCCGCTCCGTAGAGTGTTCTTACCTGCAAACATGGTGCGAACTTCTGAAACTCTGCCTGCCAGTTAAAAATCAGCGTTGTTGGAACAACCAGTAAGTTGGTAGCGTTTTTGCGTTTCGTTTTCTGAGAAAGAATAAAAGCTATAATCTGAACGGATTTTCCAAGACCCATATCATCTGCCAGACATCCACCAAAATTAAAGTCATCCAAAAAATTAAGCCAGTTTAAACCTTGTTTTTGGTAAGGTCGTAAAGTAGCTTTTAAGTCTCCAGGAACTTCGATTTCTTCAATATTTTTAAAGTCGTTGAGTTTTTCCTTGTAGAAATTAATTTCTTTTTTCACTTCCTCATTCACTTCATCTTCCTCAAATAATTCTTCGATAAGAGCGAAATTTGTTTTTGGAATTTGTAAGGTAGAACCATCCAGTACTTCGGCAGCATTAAAGTACTCGGTGAAACGCTCTATCCATGCCTGCGGAAGAATGCCAAGAGTGCCATCGCCTAATTCAATGTATTTGCTTTTTTTACGAATGGCTTTCTGAATTAATTTTACAGAAACTTTTTTCTTTCCAAAACGCGCATCCACAACAGCGTTAAACCAATTGATGCCGCTTATAATTTTGATATCGATCTTTACTTTATTCGGATTTAATTTTAATTCTTCAATGGCGTTAAATCCAAAAACAGAAATACCATAATTTGTCCATTCTTCACAAACATTCAAAAACCAGTCTTCATTTAAAAAATGTGTTTTATGAAGGCAGAAATAGGACATATCGTCGGTGACCTGCTCTTTAAAGTCCGGATGCAGAAGCGATAAAAAAGCTATAAAGTGAAGTTCTGACTCTTCATCTCTTTCTAACCGGAATTCGTTCCCCTTACTATCTTCACCATAAATAAGTCTTTTACTTCTAATTGGAATTTCAACCTGACCATACTTTATTACCGGAGTTAACAAAACATAGTTGCCAAAATCGGTGAGGTATAGAAATTTTTCGGGAGTTTTATCAAAACCATTTTCTTCTATCTGTAAAGAAGATGCGGCCTGAATATATTTATAATCCAGGGCGATCTTATCACCAAGTTCTTTTAAAACCTGCGTTTTAAAGATTTCGTATTTAGAGGCATGAATGAGTATATCGCCTTTGTTTTTAGTAAAAAGTTCTATGGCAGATAAAACTTCCGGTTTATCAATAAGGTAAAGCGTGTTGTCAGCATAAATGAAATACGAGAATTTGATAATCAGGTCTTTTAAAAGATGTTCTGTATTACTTAATTCTATTTTTCCTGATAGTTTATAAAAAGGCAGTTCATGTTCAATAGACAAAACAAGTTGCTGCGCTAAAATTTTTAAATCTATTTTTTGTAAGGTACTTGCAGTTGTGTTTCCTGAATTTGTTTCGTCGTGCACATAAAAAGCATAAGCCAGGGGATTTTTAAGAATAGCTTTTAAAGCCTGGATGTCAGCAAGTGATCTTTTTTCACTGGAAGCACTTTGAAACTTTGCCAGAGCACTGAAAAACTTGATATGATCCGCATGCTCCGATTCCCATACAAGAGTCATTGGATTCACTGGCTTTAAAGGATTTTTTGGTTTTCCTTCTTTAGTACTTTGTGCAGAATATAATTCTATAACCAGGTGGCTGTAATATCTATGCTTTCTTAAAACCACATACAGAGATTCTTCGCCTGCATTCATCGCATTTGAAGAAGGCTCCACCACTTGTGTAGCGATGTCCTTTCGAAGTTGGCTCAAACTTTCTTTAGTTACTGAAAGTAGTCCGGGAAGTCTTGGTTTAATCAGCAACTTTTTATCCTCCAGCACAATCTGAAAATAATTTTCAAGCTCTGTCTCGTTTTCGAGTCCGTACTCTGCTGCAAATTTTTTAAGGACTTCCAGTCGCTTTTTTTTATGATAATAAAGTAAAAAGCTCTCGCGAGTAATAATGGCAGTTAAAACAAGTGCTCCATGCCGGCATAATTTCTCTTTCCCCTTTGAACAAGTACATGCCACTAAAACCTGCAAATCATCCTCCACAACCGTCACCAAAGGAAAATCAGGGTCCTGCGGAAGACTAAACGAACCCTGGTTTATTTCAACATGAATAGCTTCCACCTCATTTAAAACCTTCTGAGTAAAATAATCACCCAGCGAAGCTTGTTGTAAAATAAAATGTTCGGTTACATGAAAGAACTCTTCCGTATTTAAAGCGTAATGATGCGTTTGCCCTGAAAGCTTTGATGAAGCTAGTTCAGATGAAGTATGTAATGAGTGTTCCAGCTCTTAAAAATACGGATTTGATTTGCAAAAACCGGAACTCTTTATCAGCAATGAAAATGCCTTTCAAATGTATCAGACGAAAAAATTAAAATTTTTGATTTACATTTATCCCATGGGACTTATCAACGAAATAGCACAGCTCACACATCTTTCCCAGGAAGCTGAGATCTTTCTGAGAGAACACATGCAGAGTCGTAAAATTAAAAAAGGCGAGCAGTTGTTAGACATTAACCAGGCCTGCAACTACCTTTATTTTATTGATAAAGGCATTTTACGCGGACACTACTTTCTGGAGACCAAAGAAATTACCAATTGGTTTGCGCAGGAAAATGAATTTGCTACTTGCTTTTATTCGTTCATTGCTAAAAAACCTTCTGTAGAAGGCATTCAGGCTTTGGAAAATTCAGAGATCACTCAGATTTCTTATTCTGCTTTGCAAACACTTTATTCTACTTTTCCTGAAACGGAACGGGCTGGCAGAATTATTACCGAAACTTATTATTTAAAACTCGAAGAGCGTTTGTTAAGCATTCAGTTTAAATCAGCAAAGGAACGTTATCAGAATTTACTCGAGACAAAACCCTCTATCGTGAAACGCGCAGCCATGGGTCAGATCGCCACCTATCTGGGTATCAGCCAGGAGACTCTCAGCCGTATGCGTGCAGACCTTGGGTAAACTCTGAAAGTGTTCATCACCACTAGCCGCAAAATTTTCAAAAATACATGCTCCAAAAATTCGTTAAGAAAAATCAATGCTTTGTTTTTTTGATAATTATCAAAAAGAAGGGTTTTTAGTGCCGCTACTTTTGATCCATAATTTTAAACGAAAAATTCATGAATCAAAAACCATCCAATGCATTTATGGCTGCCGCATGGGTAGCTTTGTTAGCCGGTAGTATTTCTTTCTGCGTAGGACTATGGAATGCAGATATGTATCTTAATGAAAAAGGATATTATTTCACCGTGTTAATGTACGGACTCTTCTCAGCCGTGTCACTCCAAAAAGCGGTACGCGATCAACTCGAGGGAATTCCAGTAACTACTATTTATTACGGCATCAGCTGGTTCTCAACAGTACTTACGATTTTATTGCTGGTAGTAGGACTTTGGAACGCCGATCTTTTAAGAAGTGAAAAAGGCTTCTACGGCATGTCATTTACCTTAAGCCTTTTTGCTGCAGTAGCAGTTCAAAAAAACATTCGTGATTGCAATATTGCTGAACGCAACAATTTAAAAGCAAGCGAAGAAGCCTAACCATTTCAGAGGCCGTGCATCGCGGCCTCTTTTTCTTTATTTAACCCGGACAGGCTTAAATAAACAAATCGTCAAAACCTGTGGGTTGCGAAGGACTTAAAGAATTTTTTTAGGAACTACCTTTCGGGTAAAAGTATTCAGACGCTTCATTTTTCCGGCTTCCTTATCGGGATTAGATTCAGAAGTTGTTTCCCATGAGTTTTCAGGCTTAAACTCTTCGTTCATCCCTTTTAAAACACCCTCTGCAATTTTTTCTGATTGAATTACTGTTAAACATTCTGTATTTAAATTCGCACTGCGGGGATCTAAATTAAATGTGCCAATTACGGTCACCTTTCCGTCAATTACCATTGACTTCGCGTGTAGCCCAAAGACAGGCGTATAATGTAATTTCTCCTGCAAAGCTCCGGTCATTACTTTATAACGCTCCATTGCATCCGGGCGAAACTCAAAAATTCTCACTCCTGTTTCTAATAATTTTTTGCGATCCCTTTGGTAGCCACTAAAAGCTTCTAAGTTATCCGTAGACGCCAGGCTATTGGTTAAAATTCTTATCTTCACACCCCGCTTCACTGTTTCTGCAAAGAGTTTTTTTCCCAGATCTGTTGTTACCAAATAAGGCGATTGAATATCTATTGAAACCTTTGCTGATCTTACTAAACGAATCAGTTCATCAGTAGTTACACCCCCTTTATGATCTGCGCGCTCTTCATTTTTTCCAGGAATATCGCTTACAAAAGCCACGCTGTCGAGCCACTGCAAGTTACCAGAGTTTTGAATCTTTTTAAAAAGTACCGGCATTTCTGCCAGGTGCTCTCTCACCTGGGGCCAAAAATTTTCAGGATTACAGGCATACTGGTGCAATCTCTCAAAACGTTGTTTATCCTTAAAATCGTTACCCTCCTCCTCTACCAACTGAGTTACCGGTACACTCAGAGAACTTGTCCAAAACGCTTCGAATGAATTTTCCACCGTTGTTACTGCTTTTCCCATAAACATTACATCGCGGTCTCTGAAATTATATTCGTGGTCATAATCAAAGTACTCGTCGGCAATATTTCTTCCGCCGGTAATAACCACTTTTCCATCTACCGTAAAAGTTTTGTTATGCATACGTTGATTGGCTTTACGAAAATCAGTGGTAAATTTTGCTACCTTTTGAACAATATTTTTTCCAAGATTAATTCCGGGATTGTAAATCTTTATTTCAATATTTTCATGAGAATCGAGGGTTAAAATTTCATGCGGACCGGCATCCACCAAAATATCGTCCACCAGGATGCGCACCTTTATGCCCCGGTCTGCAGCCCTTACCAGGTAGTCGCAGGCAATGAGACCCACATTATCGGTAGAGAAAATAAAATACTGAATATCTATTGTTTTTTCCGCATACTCGCTTAACCAGGCCCTTGCAAGAATTGCATTTCCCCCGTCTTCCAGAACAACCACTCCTGTTTTTGATTCCATTAATTTTTCAAGGGGAGCCAGCTCTCTAGAAAGACTAAAAGAATCGTTACGATGAATACTTGCACAAAAATCTTTTGCAGGCGCGGGAATTTTATCTATTTCATTTTCCCCGCAGGAAGAAAATAAAAGGCTCATAAAAAAAACGAAAAAAATCAAAACGTTTTCCTTTGATAAAAAATGAATGTACTTCATAGATTTTGTAAAAAACATGAAGATATTCTTTCCTGAAGAAATTTCCGAGCAGGAAACAACATGCATCAAAAAACAGGTGCTGTTTCGCCGCCCTGAAATGCATATATGTCACGTAACCCTTGTCATTCCTGCAAAAGTCACTTTTATGAAAATTTATTTGGTGGTGTTAAAATAAATGCACTAAATTTGTGCAAGAATTAAAACCATCCCTAAGTGTGTTTTAATTTATTAAGAAGTGGTGAGAGAATAGGCTCGATGACCCACTGGCAACCAACTAGAAGCGCTTCCTTTTAACCGGAAGTGTTGGAAAACAGGTGCCAACTCCTACTCTGATCCCGATAGCAATAGGGACAGAGGTAAATAAATTAAAAATGTAAAAATGAAACACGCAAAAATCACAAACAAAAAAGACACCCTGTCTAAAGTATTTAATTCGGATTCGCCTGCTCAATTCTTAATGATGATGTGTTGTATGTGCTGCTGTTGCTGCATGTGCTAAACTGATTTTTCTCTAAACTCTTACTGGAAAATTAAACCAGCCGGCCCCCCGGCAGATGTTGTGCATTTCTGTTTCAGGAATCTCACATCACAATTCACATTATTCATCATTAAAAAAATTATCATGAGCCAACATAAATCAAATTTCAATTTATCACAAGAGGTTAACCTTCTGGAAAACGAAAACTACAAAAATTATCTATCCATTATTTCCGAATACGGTGTTGCTCAAAGCGGCGGCTCCTTTCCGATCAGTCTGGCGCTGCAGGCCAGGAGACTTGTATTCGACGTCAACCTTTTGGTTTCGCCGGAAAGAAAACACGTTGTTTATTCAGAAATAATTTCAAAAAACTAATTATAATCCACACCCGAAATGTCAGAATCTATTTTCAAATACCACAAAAATTTTCCGCTCGAAAATGGCGGAAGTATTCCCGCCCTTGAAATTGTATACCATACATACGGCACCTTAAACGCCGATCGTTCAAATGTGATCTGGGTTGCTCACGCGCTAACGGCTAACAGCAACGTGTTTGACTGGTGGAATGGGTTGTTCGGAGAAAATTCATTCTATAATGCAAAAGACTACTTTATTGTGTGCGCAAACAATCTTGGGTCTTGTTATGGAACTACCGGCCCTCTCAGCCACAATAGTCATATTAACGCTGCCTGGTTTGATTACTTTCCGCAAATCACTATTAAGGATATGGTTCAGACTTTTGACCTGCTACGTCAGCATTTAGGACTGGAAAAAATCCACACGCTTATTGGCGGCTCGCAAGGCGGACAAATTGCACTGGAATGGTCCTTATCTCATCCGGATCTGGCAGAGCATCTTATTCTTGTAGCCACAAATGCGCAACATTCACCCTGGGGCATTGCTTTTAATGAATCTCAGCGCCTTGCTATTAAAGCCGACCGCACTTACTATTCAAACACACACGATGGCGGCGTAAAAGGGCTTGCTGCAGCCAGAAGCATGGCTTTATTAAGTTACCGTGGTTATGAAACTTATGCGCAAACTCAAAAGGATGCGCAGGTTGAAAAAACACGCAACTTTAACGCGGCGTCTTACCAACGTTACCAGGGCGAAAAACTAGTACAACGCTTCAATGCATATTCTTATGTGCGTTTGCTGGATGCCATGGATAGTCATAATATCAGTCGCGGAAGAAATTCAGGTTTGGAAGAAGTGCTAGCTACAGTGAAATCTCAAACCCTTGTCATATCAGTGTCCAGCGACATTCTTTTTCCCGTATCAGAACAAAAGTTTTTAGCAGAGCATATCAAAGATTCAACCTACGCAAGCATTGACTCAGCTTATGGACATGATGGATTTTTGATCGAAACTGAAAAATTAGCGCAGCTTATCTCCAGCTTTTATAAGTCACGGAAAAAAAATCCTGCAGCAAAAAAAGAAAGTAGAAAACAAAATTTATTAATCTCTCTATAACATACAAAATGGCAAAAAAATTAAAAATAGGTCTGTTTGGATTTGGCGTTGTTGGACAAGGCTTATATCATGTATTAAATAACAGTACCGGCTTTACAGCTGATATTGTAAAGATCGCAGTAAAAAACAAAGAGAAGGAACGCAGCATTTCAAAGGATCATATTACCTACGATAAATGGGAAATACTTGACAACCCGGAGATCGATGTGATTGTAGAGCTGATTGATGATGCGGACGAAGCATTTCACATTGTGAGTGAAGCATTAAAACGTGGAAAACACGTGGTGAGTGCTAATAAAAAAATGCTTGCTCTCCATTTGGAAGAACTATATGCTTTACAGTTAAAATACAATGTCTCGCTTTTGTATGAGGGCGCTGCGTGTGGAAGCATCCCTATTCTTCGTACCCTTGAAGAATACTTTGATAACGAAGAACTCGAAAAAATAACCGGTATTTTCAACGGCACAACGAATTATATTTTAAGTAAAACCATCAACGAAAACCTTTCCTATCCTGAAGCACTGAAACAAGCGCAGGAAAAAGGCTTTGCAGAATCTGACCCCACAAACGATGTAGAAGGTTTTGATCCCAAATTTAAAGCGGTGATTCTTGCTCTTCACGCTTTTGGGTTGATCATAAAACCAGAAGAAATCTTAAATCTTGGCATAACAACTTTAACTGAGAATGATATCCGCTACGCTTCTGAAAAAGGCTACAAATTAAAATTGACGCCCGTAATTCAACGTTTAAAAAACAATAAAGTAACAGCGCTTGTAGCACCACGTTTTGTGAAAGAAAGCAGTCAATTGTTTAATGTAGAGAACGAATTTAACGGTGTTATTGTAGAAGGCCGGTTTTCAGGAGAACAGTTTTTGCAGGGTCGCGGCGCGGGCAGTTTACCTACCGGAGCGGCAGTGCTGTCTGATATCTCCGCTCTTTCTTACGGCTATAAATATGAATACAAAAAGCACACCCAGGTGCATGCCGCTGAATTTACAGATGATGTGTTGGTTGAAATTTATTTAAGATATACTACCGCCAAAGACCTTGAACACATAACCTTTGAAGAAGTGACGGAAAAATATACCGGAAGCGAATACAATTATAACATCGGAAAAGTGAATCTCAGAACACTGATCGCTAACCGGGACTACATTTTAAAAAACAATTTATTTGTGTCTTTAATAAATGAGACTGTTTCTCTTAAAACAGCGGAAGATACAACCGATAAACAAAAAGCAATGAAGACGGCATTTTCAGCTTAACTCTTCCGCTAAATTATTAATAACCTTTAAATAAACGAAACATGTCAATCAGATTAGGAGACCTCGCACCCGACTTCACAGCAGAGTCAAGCACCGGAACAATTAAGTTCCACGAATTTTTAGGAAATAACTGGGGGATTTTATTTTCGCATCCTGCAGATTTTACACCTGTTTGTACAACCGAACTTGGAAGCGTAGCCAAATTAAAACCAGAGTTTGATAAGCGCGGCGTTAAAGTTATAGCATTAAGTGTTGATGCCGTTGAATCTCACTTACGCTGGATCAAAGACATTAACGAAACACAAAATACTACCGTAAATTATCCCATCATCGCAGATCCGGATTTTGAAGTTGCGAAACTCTACGGCTTCGTGCATCCGAATGCCTCCGATAAATTTACCGTGCGCTCTGTTGCAGTTATTGGTCCGGATAAAAAAATAAAATTGCTAATCACCTACCCTGCGTCCACCGGAAGAAACTTTGATGAAATATTACGGGTGATCGACTCTTTGCAACTTACTGCCAATTATAGTGTAGCAACTCCTGCCAACTGGAAACAGGGAGACGATGTGGTAGTATCTGCCGCTATTAAAACAGAAGATATTCCTGCTAAATTTCCAAAAGGATTTACAGAAATCAAACCTTACTTAAGAACAACGCCGCAACCCAATCTTTAAAAAATTAGCCGCGTAGTTGCACCATATTTGTTGTTTAGGGAAAACAGATCACTACACAACTGCGTGGCTTTTACAAAATTACAACATGAAAAAAATTAACCTGAGCGAAAATGGTCCGGAAGTTTCTCCATTGATTTACAGTTTCTGGAGAGCTATGGAAGATAAAGATGGTGTGACCTACGAATCTATTCTGGGCAAGTTAGACGCGTGTCTCGAATTGGGCATTAACACTTTCGACCATGCAGATGTTTACGGCAATTACAGGGTAGAAAAATTATTCGGAAAAGCTTTAAAAGAAAGTCGCGTTAAGCGCGAAGAGATTGTTATTTCAACAAAGTGCGGAATAAACAATGTTGACCAATTGCGACCTGCTTATAGAACCCGTCATTACGACAGCAGTTCTGAATACATTCGTAGCAGTGTTGAAAAATCTTTAGAGAACCTCGGTACAGATTACCTGGATATCCTATTATTGCATCATCCAGATCCCCTGATGGATGCCGACGATACCGCTTCAGAGCTAACCAAACTCGTAAACAAAGGATTGGTAAAATACATTGGGGTAGCTAACTTTACGGTGCATCAGCATAGGCTATTGCAATCGAGATTAAGCATACCTATTATAACAAATCATCTGGAATTAAATGTTATGAATACTTCTGCTATTAAAGACGGCACACTTGATTTTATCAAGGAACACTATAGCAAACCACTCGCCTGGTCGCCCCTGGCGGGGGGACGTTTGGTAGATGAAAATGATGCAGCCACCTACAATGTGCGTAATACCTTAAAAAAACTGGCAGCCAATTATAATTGCAACGAAGAACAAATAGCTATAGCCTGGTTATTGCGTTTGGGAGCATTACCCATACTTGGAACAAATAGTATAAGCAGAATAAAGAACGCCGCTTCTGCTGTAACAATTGAATTAGATAAACAAGATTGGCACGAAATTTATTTTTCGGGGCTTGCAACAAACTAGTACAATGCAATTACAATACACACTCGAATTATTAGGCACAGGATTATTCGCCATTTCAGGAGCTCTGGCAGCAGATGAAAAATCAAAACCCGATTGGTTTGGAGTAACATTTATTGGTTTTATTACAGCTATTGGCGGCGGCAGTATCCGTGACATCCTTATTGGAAGCTACCCCCTGGCCTGGGTAAAAGATATTAACCTGATGTATGCTATTTTCGCCGGAATTGTTTTAGCCAGCTTATTTTATAAAACCCTTATCCGCTTAAGACGAAACTTATTCTTGTTTGAGACTTTAGCAATTGCCATGTTCACCATCATTGGCACAGAAAAAGCTGTAAATTTTGGTTTAAATCCGCTTATAGCCGCGATCATGGGCATGTTTTCGGCTGTAATGGGCGGTGTTCTGCGGGATGTGCTGACAAATGAAATTCCCCTTTTATTCAGGAAAGAAATATACGCGACCGCCTGTCTGGCAGGTGCCTTTTTGTATTTGGTACTTGACCATTTCGGATGCAGCCGTACACCAACTATTATTATTTCATCTGTTCTCATTGTTGCCATACGCATTGCTTCTGTAAAATGGAACCTGAGTTTACCAAAATTCAGAAGTGATGTAACTCCCACATAAAATAAAATAACTATGAAAATAAATATAAAACGGATTGGTGAAAATTTCAACCTTCAGGCTACCAGTGAAGAAGGGCATGCTTTTATAATGGACGCTTCACAAGACATTGGCGGCGAAAATACAGGAATGCGGCCTATGCAGGTTTTGTTAAGCTCTTTAGGAGGCTGCAGCGCTATTGACGTGATACTCATTCTGAAAAAACAGAAACAGGAAGTAGATTCCTTTGAGGTAGAACTTACAGGCGATCGTGAAAAGATCGAAGACTACTCGCTCTTTAAGAACATCATTCTTCACTTTAAAATAAAGGGAAAGCTAGAGTTTGAAAAAGTAGAACGCGCCGTAAAGCTTTCGCTCGAAAAATACTGCTCCGTAGCAAAAACACTTGAACCCACAGCAAACATTACTTACAAAATCACTTTAAACTAATGAACGACAAACATTTTGAAACACAAGCCATCCGCGCGCAAATGGAGCGGAGTCAATACAACGAACATTCTGCTCCGCTTTACCTTACCTCCAGTTTTGTATTTGATACCGCTGAAGAAATGCGCGCAGCCTTTAATGATGAATCTCATGAGTTTATATACTCACGTTACAGTAATCCAAACACCGATGAGTTTGTGTATAAAATGTGTTTATTGGAAGGCGCCGAGTCCGGACTAAGCTTCGCCTCTGGCATGGCCGCCATTTATAACAGCATGGCTGCCTTGCTGAAGTCTGGTGACCATGTGATATCCTGTTCTTCAGTTTTCGGTGCCACCCATACCATTTTTCATAAATACTTTCCTAAATGGAATATCACTTATTCGTATTTCGACGCTAATAAGCCTGAACAAATTGAAAGCCTGGTAAAAAAAGAATCTAAAATTTTGTTTGTGGAAACGCCTACAAATCCTGCCATTGAGGTTATTGATCTGGAACTACTTGGTAAGCTGGCTAAGAAACACAACTTAATTTTGATCGTCGACAATTGTTTTGCCACTCCCTACATTCAAAAGCCAATTATTTATGGGGCTGACATTGTTGTGCACTCCGCTACCAAGTATATCGACGGACAAGGCCGTGTACTGGGCGGTGTAGCTGTTGGAAAAACAGATCTTATCAAAGAAATTTATTTGTTCAGTCGTATTACCGGACCTTCGCTCTCTCCTTTTAACGCCTGGACCTTGAGTAAAAGTCTCGAGACCCTGGCCTTACGCATGGACCGTCATTGCGAAAATGCTTTGTTCGTTGCCGAAAAACTAGAGAGCAGCACCCAACTTGATTTTGTGAAATATCCTTTTTTAAAGTCACATCCCCACTATGAACTTGCAAAAAAACAAATGAAATTAGGTGGCGGAATTATTACTTTTTCTGTAAAAGGCGGTTATGAATCGGCGAAGAAATTCCTTGACGCGTTAAAAATGATTAAGATCTCTCCCAACTTAGGAGACTCGCGCAGCATTGCCACGCATCCCGCCTCTTCTACCCATTGCAAACTCAGCGAAGAAGAACGCCTGGCAGTAGGCATATTACCCGGACTCATTCGTATATCTGTAGGGCTTGAAAATAAAGAAGATATTATAAATGATATTTTGCAGGCTTTGAAATCAACTTAAAAATAATTCATTTTCGTAATTCCTTGAATAAGCAGTTTGACTTTACCTTGTTTATTTTTAATTTAACCTTAGTTTTTTTAAAAAATAAATTTAAAGCATGAAACCTACAGACAACCACAACCAGCGCATGGCCGAAATGACCTTCTCTTCTGTTTACCCTTTGTATCTTGCAAAAATAGAAAAGAAAGGTAGAACAAAAGAAGAATTGCAACAGGTAATACAATGGCTGACCGGCTTCAACGAAAAAAAACTGCAGGAATTGATTGCAGAAAAAGTAACTTTCGAAACCTTTTTTAAAAAGGCTAAACTTCATCCAAATGCCAGTCTTATCACAGGAATGATTTGCGGCTATCGCATAGAAGAAATCGAAAATCCTTTAACGCAGCAAGTACGTTACCTGGATAAACTGGTAGACGAATTAGCAAAAGGGAGAAAAATGGAAAAGATCTTACGGACAGCTTAAAACCTCATTTAATTATTTTTTATATTTGATTTATTCATGAAAAACAAAGAGTCCTTAGTCATTTGCGCCTCTCTTTTTATGCTTTTTATTTTTTCATTTCAGAATACATGCGTTCAGGGTTTTGAAAGATGCAGGCTGGTGTTCTTAAACAAAATAAACTAATAGATCGTGATTCAATTAATAAGAACCAATTCAACGCATCCTGATTTTCGCGAGCTTGTAAAGGAGCTGGATAAAGAGCTAAGAATCCGGGATGGTGAAGATCATTCTTTCTTTGCACAGTTCAATAAAATTGACGCCATAAACTGCGTAATACTCGCGTTTGACGATCAACAAGCAGTTGGCTGTGGAGCAATAAAAGAATATGCTGATAAAGTGATGGAGGTAAAAAGAATGTATGTTCGTCCGGATGAGCGCGGCAAAGGCATAGCTACACAGGTTTTACAAGAACTTGAAAAATGGTGTAAAGAATTATATTTTAAAAAGTGCATTCTGGAAACTGGAGAGAAACAACCGGAAGCAATAAAGCTATACCTCAAGAACAATTACACTATCATACCTAATTATGGTCAATATGCCGAAGTTGAAAGCAGCGTATGTTTTGAGAAAAAAATAAGCAAATAATCTATTCAAGCCAAAAATGTATATGGACTTATATTATAGGGACGCGGAAGTTCACGACTGTTACTTGTAAACGGAAACCGCAAATCTTTCTAAGCTCTCCCGGGTATACTCTCAGGAACAAATGGTTTAAAGGAAAGACAATTTAATAATTGATGAAACCTGCGTTCTAAAGAATACTGCCGCAAAGATCTTTGTAAAAGAGAACTATTGCAGGACTCTTGTTTTCGAAAAAACACTACTTATTGCTGATCCTTAAGCAAAAGTTTTCTACGCAAAAATAAAAAGAAATGTTGAAGGGGAATTCCAGGGCAAAATTAAAGATAGGTATCTGACTGTCTATCATTTTAATTTGTAATCGGCATCAGAAGTTAAAAAACTTTAGTTCATTTAAAGTATGGATTCAACCGGTTATTGACATTTATTGTCCATTTAAAAGAATAGGTACGAAAATTTTATGTTCATCCTTAATTTGGAGTAAGACAAATAAATTTATTCTAAACTCCCTGTCATGCAACAACATTTACAAACAAAATTCTTAGCGTTCCTACTGTCGTTAATCTTAATAACCAACCAATGCGACGCGCAAATTGATTCTGTACTTGCCAGACAATTGCAACAAATTCTCGACAAACGTATACAGTCTTATGGTGAGCACGGTGTATCGGCAACCGTTATAATGCAAAATGGAGCAACCTGGAAAGGCACTGCAGGACTGGGTAAAAACGGGATCTCTATAAGCGACTCGACCGTTTTTCATGGCGCCAGTATTACTAAATGCAACATTGCAACCCTAATGCTTTTACTCGCTGAAGACGGGCTCATTCATCTCGATTCTTCCTGGCACAAATACATTACGCTAAATGTCAGTTTTAATCCCAGCATTACAATCCGGCAATTGCTTAGTCATACAAGTGGAATAAAAGATTATCTAGAAGTTGCAGGTAGTGGTACTCTCGTTACCAGTGATTTTAATCACGCATTTACCCCTATAGAGATTCTTGAAACTCATGTAAGCGGCACTCCAGACTTCGCGCCGGGAACTAACTTTAAGTATTCGACAAGTAATTATGTATTAGCAGCGCTTATTGCGCAAACTGTTACAGGCCATCCTGTTCAGGAAGAATTAAGATCAAGAATCTGGGCTCCGCTCGGCATGAGCCACACTTACTTTGGTGGATTTGAAAACTATTCAGAAGCAAGTGCGGGTGTATGGTGGGATTTCGAAGGGGGATTACAGGATTACAGTAACAGCCCTGAGACCTCGATGCTGACTTATGGCTTTGGTGGTAATTAGGTGACAAGTGTTTACCTGTGATCTCCTGAGACCTCGATGCTGACTTATGGCTTTGGTGGTGCAAACATTATTTCAACACCTGCAGATCTTGCTCTTTTTGCACGTGCGCTTCTCACAGGTTCATTGTTGACGCAAAGTTCACTCAATCAGATGAAAACTATTGTTCCAAACAGTGCTTCCTATTGGGCAGGTTATGGCCTGGGAATTCATCACGCTTTGTCATATGCCTCAGCAGATATGTTTGGGCATGATGGATATTACACAAATCTTTCAGATATGTTTCACAGCAACGACTTTGGATTTACGCTGGTTACTATGAACAACACTCAGACTCAACCATTTGGCATGTTTAACCAAATGTATAATGCCCTGCGAACTTATATCAAAACTGTAGGTATGCAAGAAAAAACATTATCCTCATCTTTCCATATTTTTCCTAATCCTGTTAGTGGAAATCTTTTTATTGATATGCAAATAATTAGGCACGAGGCCCAAATCACTATCATGACTTTGGATGGAAAAATTTTATTTAAAAATATTCAAAGAGACATTCAACATTTGGAAATAGACACCAGATCTATCCCGGTAGGAGTTTACATGATTCAGGTTCAGGGTGAAAATTTTATTAAACAGAAAAAACTAATTGTCTCAAATTAGAGAATTCTAAGGACATGATATCCCGATTTTAACTGCTCTAGTATAATTTCCTGCGGTTATAGCAACGATTTGCGACCTCTCCGACGAACGGAACGCAAAGAACTTTATACTGGATCTCAGAAAACCATAGCGACTTAAATGCGCGGATGAATAACATTAGAATTTAAAACTGATCTTTGTTTTTGATTTCACTTTTTTTGAAAAACACTTTAAAGTCTGGTAATCTTGACTATTACTGGTTTTATACCCCAAACTTTGCCGAATAATCAACAATAGCCTGTTGCACAATTTGCCTCGCTGTCTCACTATCTCTAAATTCAATTACCTCTACAGTCTTTTTCTCAAGTCGTTTGTATTCTTCAAAAAAATGCTTGATCTCATTAGAAAAATAAGGCGGCAAACTTTCCAGATCATTGATGTAATTCACTCTGACGTCATTTGCCGCAACAGCAATAATTTTATCGTCGCTCTCACCACCATCAATCATTCGCATAACGCCAATAATTTTTGCTGATACCAGGCACATTGGAACAATGTTTACCTGAGAAATTACAAGAATATCCAGCGGATCATTATCATCACAGTAGGTCTTCGGGATAAAACCATAATTTGCAGGATAATCTACAGATGAATAGAGCACCCTGTCGAGTTTCAACAAACCAGTTTCTTTATCAAGTTCATATTTTGCCCTACTTCCTTTAGGAATCTCGATAATGGCATTAACAACTGCTGGTGCATCTATTCCAAAAGAAACAGAGTGCCATGGATTAAAAATTAGTGTGTTGGAATCTTGCATTTATATTTCCTGTAAAATTTGTAAAGTTTTTGCCGGATAGCCGAAAACCCGTCCTGACAAAGATTTCGGCAGCAAGTTATTACAAATACAAATTGAAAATTAAAAAGCTATACTAAATAAGCAAAATTATGAAAGGACCTTATCTTAATAATTCCTCTACGCGTTTAACAAGTTCTTTGGTAGAAAAAGGTTTGGTTACGTACAGATCCGCGCCGAGTTTATACCCTTTTTGAATATCACTTTCTTTTGTTTTAGCACTTAAGAAAACAACTTTGCTATGTTTCAGCTTTTTGCTGGACTTAATATGTTTGCAGATCTCATAACCATCCACATCCGGCATCATAATATCCAGCAAAGTAAGATCAGGGGTGTTTTCATTTAACAGCTCTAATGCCTCGGTCCCATTTCGCGCAATTAAAACATCGTATCCGCTTTTGCGCATTAAAAATTCAAGCGACATTAAAATATTGGGGTCGTCGTCAACCAAAAGTACTTTACGAGAATCTGCGTCCATCTTTATTTAAACATTTCTGGCTACGAAATTAGGAATTAAAAATACAAATCTGGAACCTTTTCCTTCCTCACTTTCCACCCATATCTTTCCACTATGCATGGTCACAATCTTTTTAGAAATAGCTAGTCCCAATCCGCTTCCTTCCGGCTTCTTCAATGTTTGGTTGCGCGCCTGAAAAAACTTGTCAAACAAAAAGGGATGCACCTCTTTGGGAATGCCTTTACCATTATCCTGTATGGTAACAATAATTTCGTCGTGGTTGTCAACCACAATAAATTCTATATGCCCATGCTCAGGTGTAAATTTAATAGCGTTCCCCAAAAGATTAATCATCACCTGTCGCAGCAAATCTTTGTCTGCGTGCAATAACAAGGTACTGTTAGGGTGAACAAGTTTTAAATTTATATTTTTATTTCTTGAAAGAGGTTCTAAAGAATCGTAAGCATCTTTTGCAAGATCGATCATACTAAAAGATGAAAGATTAAGTTTTTGCCTTCCACTTTCATAACGTTCGAGGTTAAGCACTTGTGTAATCAAGTGACTGAGACGTTCGGTTTCTTTAGCAATTTTCCCTAAAAAATCACTTCGCTGACCTTCTTCCATGTCTGGGTTGTCGTGTACAATTTCAGAAATGGCTCTAATCGAGGTTAAAGGAGTTCTGATCTCATGTGTTACAGTGTAGAGAAATTCATCTTTCAGAGCATCCATATCCTTCAACTGATTGTTCGCATTTCTTAACTCCCCGGTGGCTTTAGTGAGCTCCAATGATTTTTTTCTAAGCTCTTTATTTACTTCCATCAATTGTTGCGACTCATGAAGAATTTTCAAAACTTCATCGATGCTTATTTCCTCCTCTTTGGTAACAGATTGTACCATAATACGCGCCGAGGCAGAACCAATAACCCCTGCAAGAATCTTTTCAGAAAAATCAACAAGACGTGGATCAGCCTCCTTGTTATGATCAATAGATATTTTATTCCGTTGAGCGTAAGAATCGATAAGGTTCCGCGCCCGTTCTTCACCCAAAAAATTAATGAGCAGAGCATTTAGGTCGGGAATATAAGCTACGCCCTTCCAAACACCTTGATTATCTAGCTCTGCGTGCTTGTAGATATTTACAAAAAGTTCTGCCTGGTAAAGTTCCTGAGCCTTTTGTTTACTGTATATAGAAAAGAAAACAAAGCAAACAAGGTTAAAAAACATGCTCCAGATAAGAGAATGCGTAATACTATCAAATCCCTGCAAGCCAAACAGGGCGTTTGGTTTCAACCAGGACTGGCCGAACAATCCATCTGTAACAAGCGAAGCTCCCATAACCCCTGAATTTGCAAGAGATGGCACTACCAGAGTATAAAACCAAATAATAAAGCCAGCAATAATACCCGCCAATGCGCCGTTCTTTGAAGCGCCTTTCCAATAAATACCACCAATAATCGCCGGCGAAAACTGGGTCACGGCAGCAAAAGAAACGAGTCCTAATGAAACCAAAGAGAAGTAATGTGCCACATGTTTTTCATATAAATACGCACAAATCAAAATAAGGATAATACTAAAGCGACGAACATATAAAATAAACTTACTGAATGAGGTGTCGATTTTAGTTTTAAAAGTTGGGTTACGAAGAAGCACCGGCATTAAAATCGTATTGCTAAGCATAGTACTAATAGCGATTGTTTCAACTATAATCATACTTGTTGCCGCCGAAAAACCACCTATAAAAATAAAAAGGCCAAGAATGTTATGGCCATAATGTAAGGGCAAAGCCAGCACATAAGTATCTGCATCTACTTTGCTGTTACCAAAAATTAATTCGCCGCCAAATGCTATAGGCAAAACAAAAATATTAATCACAAATAAATAAAGCGGAAATAACCAGACTGCTTTTTTCAAATGCACCTCCTTAATATTTTCAACAACACTTACCTGGAATTGTCGTGGTAAAAAAAGCACAGCCATCATAGAAGCAAAAATCATAAAGAGCCAACTTATGTAAGATGAACTTCCTTGTAAAACAAAAAGTTTACTAAGGTTTTCGTCTTTGATCGCCTGTGAAAAAATGTCACCAAAGCCATTGAAGATCCCGTAAGTCACGAAAATTCCAGCGCAGATAAAAGCGAAAAGTTTAATGAGGGTTTCAAAAGCGATTGCAGCAACCAGGCCCTCATGCTTCTCCGTAGCATCTGCCGAGCGGGTTCCGAACAAAATAATGAAGACAGCCAGAATGATGGTAATAACAAAAGTACTGTTATCAAAAAAACCATTATCCACCGAATTACTTTTAACGATAATTTCAAAGCTTGCAGTGATCGCTTTAAGCTGAAGAGAAATATAGGGTATAACACCAATGATACAAAGCAAACTAACCACTACTGCAATTGAAAAGTTTTTGCCATAACGTGTAGAAATAAAATCAGCAATGCTATTTATACGCTGAAACTTTGTGATACGAATAATTTTACCAAGCACGGGGATCATAAACATGGCCATAATGGTCGGACCAATGTAAATAGCCAAAAACATAATGCCATCGCGTGTAGCTCTTCCTACACTTCCATAGTAAGTCCACGCGGTACAATAAACCGCCATTGAAAGTGAGTAAACGTAGGCATTATTAATAATGCTTCTTCCTTTCTTTAATAAGTACTCTGCATAATACGCAACACCAAAAAGCAGTAGTAAATAAAATAAGGCAGAAAGAATGACCAGCGTGTTATTCATTTGCGTTTTTGTTCTGAAGATCCTGAAGTATCCATTAAAATAAAAACTACGAGAATTAAAAACAACCAAATCCCAAATACATAAATATATAGTACAGGCACCGAAAACAATAAAGCTATTTTACTGGGTATAGAAATAAAAGGAAAATTTAGTAGCATCAAAGCAAATATACCGAGCAGAGCTGTTTTGAATATTTGTTTGCGAGTTTGCATTTTAATTTTTATTTCTGAATTCTTGCGAGCCGCAGTAAGATAGGAAATTTTATCTTCCTAACGATTTCTGCACCCCAGGCCTTTTGCAGTTCCGGGAGCATCGTTAAAACCGGATTTTCATTTTTCTGTTTCTCGTAATGCTTCACGGCTGACCATGTTTGAAGGTAACCAATTAATTGATCAAATGTCCACTCATACTCATTTGGAAATTCCGGAGCTATGAGTTCTTCAAAAGGAAAAGGAATAGTTTTATAATTTTCGTCAATGTACTTCCTTTCTTTGTCCCAATAACCACCTAAAACCTTACCATATAATTCTGAAATTACAGCATCGGTTTCTGTACCTGTTTTTAGTAAACCATATCCTATAACTGCTAGTACGCCTCCTCGCTTTATAGTTCGCTGAGCTTCTGCGTAAAAAGCCGCAAAATTAAACCAGTGGATTGCCTGTGCAACCGTTATAAGATCAAAAGAATTATCCGCAAATGAAGTTTTCTCTGCTGATTCCACCAGGTACTGAATATTTGCTTTGGCACTTGCTTCTTTAACTTGCGACTCACTTATATCACTGGCGTAAACCTGCTTAAAATTTTTCGAAAGCTCAAACGCCAGCTGACCATTCCCTGTTCCACAATCCCAGGCGCTTTCCCGCGTTCGTACAATTTCAGTTAGAAATTTTACCAGCGCAGATGGATAGCCTGGTCTGAATTTTAAATACTGTTCCGACTGTAGTGAAAAATTATCTTTCATTTCTACTTCTGTAAATTTACAAATGTTCAGTTAATGTTTTAATAAAAAACACCCAATGCTTACATCGGGTGTTTTTTACTTAAAGGTCTTTTGAGCTTTTTGGAAGTTTTCTGTATTCATCCTGCAGGGCGTAATAACCAAAAATTGCAAGACCAGTACAAATGGGAATAAAGATAAATAAGATAATTCCCCATTGCAACGCTGTATTTGTTCTGGCAATGCCCTCTTTGGCGGCATGCGTTTTTTCAATCGCCTGCATAAACATAAAGATTACTGCTGAAGGAGCCAGTAGTATCCAAACCACTCCTAGTATTTTTTTTAATCCGTTCATTGTGTTTAATTTAAAAGTTTATAATTTATTTATTAATCTGCTACGTTTTCGTCTGATTTATTATTCAGGTAAACTGCACCAATAATAAGACTTAAAGTAGCAACTCCAATAGGATACCAGAGTCCTGACAAAGGTGTTGACCCTGCAAAGCTGGCGATGAGTGTCGCAATAAAAGGAACGAGTCCTCCAAATACCCCGTTACCAATGTGATAGGGCAATGACATAGACGTGTAACGGATTTTTGTCGGGAAGAGTTCTACTAAGAAGGCTGCAATTGGTCCGTACACCATAGTTACTAAAAGTACCTGGAAAAACACAAATGCTACGAATTTCCAAAAAGTGCCTTGCGATAATTGTTTGTCGATAAAGCTGGTTTTTTCTTCAGGAGCTATCGATGCATCCGCAAATACTTTTAAAGTTTTCACTTCTTTATATTTTGTTCCATCGTTTAAAGATTTCGCTGTTGTAGTGGTAATCAAACTATCTTTTGAATCCTTCACCAATTCTCTTTTCACTGATGGCTCGCCTGCTTCCTTCAATTCTGTTTTCTGAAACTCGGCCACATTGGTACTATCCATAAAATTTTGATAGATAGGCCGGTAAAAAAGAATTCCCAGTAACATACCGGTAAGCATAATCCACTTACGTCCTACTCTATCACTCCACGATCCAAAAATCACAAAGAAAGGTGTTGCAAAGGCAATGGCCCATAAAAGGATGTATCGTGAATCGTTGAAATCCAACTTACAGGTATTTTCCAAAAACGACTGAGCGTAAAATTGACCCGTGTACCAGATTACCCCTTGTCCCATAGTAGCACCAAATAAGGCGAGCAGAACCATTTTAAAATTCGCCCGGTTGCTAAAGCTTTCCTTTAAGGGATTGACAGAAACTTTCCCTTCACTTTTTAACTTGGTAAATTGGGGTGATTCGTGCATTTTCATACGGATATAGATGGAAACTACAACGAGTAAAATAGAAATCAGGAAAGGAATTCTCCAACCCCAGGCACCAAAAGTTTCTGCACCTAAGGCATTTTTTGTAAGAACAATAATTCCTAACGACAAAAATAACCCCAGGGTAGCTGTTGTCTGTATCCAACTGGTAAAAAAACCACGTCTGCCAGCAGGCGCGTGTTCAGCCACATAGGTTGCAGCACCACCGTACTCGCCTCCCAGGGCCAAACCCTGGATTAGACGTAAAATTAAAACCAGAATAGGAGCCGCATAACCAATGGTTTCGAAAGAAGGAATTAAACCGATTAAAAAAGTAGAACCTCCCATCAAAACCAGTGTCAATAGAAACGTGTATTTACGACCAATAAGATCTCCAAGACGACCGAATACAAGGGCTCCGAAAGGACGCACGATGAAGCCTGCTGCAAAAATGGCAAGTGTATTGATGAGTGCGGAAGCTCCTGAATCAGATGGAAATAAGTGCTTACCAATAATACTGGCAAGACTTCCAAAAATATAAAAATCATACCATTCAATAAGAGTACCTAAAGAGGAAGCTCCGATGACCTTTGCAATGCTGTTTGTACCTGAAACTGTTTTCATAAGATGAAATATATAGTGTTAATTATTATTTTTAATTAGAGGTAAACTTGGAATTGAATAGTAAATTCCGATTTCTTACCCGACTTACTTACATCGCTCCAACGTTGCGCAGGATTTTCGTAAGTAAAAACCGGACGGATACGATAATTAAACGTAATCTTCGCTGAGTGCCCGGCAAGAAACCAGTTCATCCCAAAATCAGGAATTACTACATTATCTTTTATGCGCTCGTATTGCCCAACAGTGGTTGACACATAGGGCTGGAAGCGCCCGATTCTATTAACTTTTGGGAAAACAAATCCTGCCTGCGCAAAAATCACGTTACCTGTGCCGATAGTGGGAACGGCATTCCCGGTACCGTTATAACTCACTTCACTGGCAATGGTTCCATTTGTAGGGTTATTGATGCCGATATTTCTTACGAAATTTTTACCCATGTCTACATAAGTGTAAGAAGCATATAATGTCACTGCTGACTTTTTATTTTCACCCAAAGGCATGTCCATGAAAACATCTGCAGCAGCTAAAAATTGTGTGTGCGCCGTAGTGTCTACTTTGTTAGTAGCAGCGTTTACAGCGGCGGTCCACATAGCATTTTTCTGATGATAAAATCCAGCTCCGATATTGAATACTTTTTTTGTTCCTACATAGGTTCCAACATTAAATGGCAAGAGGTTACTTTCAATATCTTTAAACTGATAAGCAAAATAACCTGTGTATGCTGCTTTTGGCTGACCACCGATTTTATAGTTAGATAAAGGAAGTCCGCGTCTTGCTGAAACCGTATCCAGAGAACCAAGAGCAGTTCCCCTTGTCATCGCAAAGGGAAAATTCATAGCCAAGCGGTAATCCACGCGTTTATTTTTTAAGAGTTTACCTTTCAGGTACATTCCATACTGACGGGCAAATTGATCTGTCGCATCAATATTTTGCCAGCTAAATATCGGAGAATCCATGGCTAGAAAATTAAGCGTAGATGTTCCTGACATGCGTGATGGTCCTTGCCAATAGTGCAGCCCTGCACCTACAGAAATAACATCTTTGTAAATACGGTGTTCTACATAAGCATCATGTAGAAACAATTGTGCTTTGCGCCCATCTACAACTGCAGCGCCAACGTTAGCACCCTGACCTACTCCACCACCGCTAACCTGGTTAGCGTTGTTAATTCCAAAATGCATGAGAATTAAAAAATTGGAATTAATCTGCGAATAAATTAAAAACCTTGAGCGACGCATACTCATGTCCCACTGATAATTTGATTTTTCGCCGTTAATGGCTGAACCCGGATTATTTTCGTTTGCCCGCACCCACACCTGATGCCAGGTAATAATCCGGACAAACTTTTTACCGCTGGTGTCCAGATTAATTTTAAGTCCCGATCCGTAGTTATCAGTGCCCTGCGCCTGCACCTTTGTGCTGATAAAAAAAAGGAACAAAGCAAACCCGGATAGTAATGGTAATTTGTTTTTCATAACCTTAAGTGTTTTTGATTTATATGAAGACAAATGTGCTATAACTAAGGACCTAACTTCTTATCCGGATATACCCAGTGTTAATTAGTATATTTATTTCATCCCTCTCTAAACGGCGCGCTTGAATTTCTCCCATTTGATCAACATGTATTTATCGCCAAGTTCTGTAATGATCATACCAGAATCTTTTATCGCTTCACGGTCACTTAAAAAAGCCACCAATTCCGCATGTTTCAACACTTTGTATGTAGGGCGATATTCCATATTTTCCGGTGCCTGAACCTTGTACTTTTTCACCCAATTCAACACAGACACGTGACTGACACCTATCAATCTTTCAATCTCCCGCAAACTCACACCCTCCAGATAAAGCTGCAGTGCTTTTATCACATAGTAGGGATCTATGTTTTTGCCATCTTTAAATACCGTGAAAAAATAATTACAACTCTTGCACCTGTACCTCTGACGCTCTTTAACCACGCCACTTTTAACTACTTCCTGCGCTTGACATTTGGGACACCTGATATTCTCCATAAAACAAATGTAGTTATTAAGATATACCAATTTTACATATGTATACCAATTTAGCGTAATAAATTATGAAGAGGTTTTTTAAACATCTATTTTCGTTCACATAAACAATCACACGTTATGAATTATCCCTATCAAATCAAAACTCTTGAGAGTTATAAAGAACAGTATGCACAAAGCATTAAAAGTCCGGAAGCTTATTGGGCTGGAATAGCCGAGAGTTTCACATGGCGAAAAAAATGGGATAAAGTACTCGAATGGAATTTTAAAGACCCTGACATCAAGTGGTTTCAGGGCGGCAAACTAAATATTACAGAAAACTGTTTAGACAGACACCTTGAAACAAATGGCAACACACCTGCGATCATTTGGGAATCGAACGATCCGGAAGAGCATCACCGTATTCTTACATACAAAGAACTTCACTTTAAAGTAGTTCAGTTCGCAAACGTTCTCAAAAATAACGGAGTTAAAAAAGGCGATCGCGTTTGTATCTATATGGGAATGATTCCTGAGTTGGCAATTGCTACTTTGGGCTGCGCAAGAATAGGTGCTGTGCACTCTGTCATTTTTGGAGGATTTTCAGCGCAGGCAATAGCTGATCGACTGGAAGATGCGGATGCAGAATTTATTATCACCTGCGATGGCGCATTTCGTGGAGCAAAAGATATTCCTTTAAAAAGTGTGATTGATGACGCTTTGATTGGACGTAAAAACATTAAACGTGTAATAGTTTGTACGCGTACCCGCACTCCCATCAGCATGCTGAAAGGACGCGATGTGTGGTGGGAAGACGAAATAAAAAAAGTGGAAACACAGGGCAACCCCGATTGCGAGGCAGTGGAAATGGACGCCGAAGATATTCTATTTATTCTTTATACCTCTGGCTCTACCGGAAAACCAAAAGGTGTGGTGCATACTGTAGCCGGTTATATGATCTGGGCCAATTACACTTTTGTAAATGTCTTTCAATATCAGCACGGACAGGTTCATTTCTGTACAGCTGATATAGGTTGGATAACCGGCCATAGCTACATTCTTTATGGCCCTTTAAGTGCAGGCGCTACTTCGCTTATGTTTGAAGGCGTTCCTACCTGGCCAGATGCAGGGCGTTTCTGGGAGATCGTGGATAAATTTAAAGTGAACATCCTGTACACCGCCCCTACAGCTATTCGCAGTCTTATGGGTTTTGGCTTAGAGTATGTAAATGGAAAAGATCTGAGTTCATTAAAAGTACTCGGTTCAGTAGGAGAACCTATAAATGAGGAAGCCTGGCATTGGTTCCATAAAAATATCGGGAAAGAAAAATGTCCTGTTGTTGATACCTGGTGGCAAACAGAAACTGGAGGTGTTATGATTTCCAACATTGCAAACGTAACTCCTGCCAAACCCTCTTTTGCTACGCTTCCCCTGCCAGGCATACAACCTTGTTTGGTTGACGAGAATGGAAAGGAAATTGAAGGAAATGGCGTGAGTGGCAACTTATGTATTAAATTTCCCTGGCCGGGAATTATTCGTACTACTTACAAAGATCATGAACGGTGCCGCCAGACTTACTTTTCTACTTATCCGGATAAATATTTTACGGGCGACGGTTGTCTTCGCGATGAAGATGGAAACTACCGCATTACCGGGCGGGTAGACGATGTATTAAATGTAAGTGGTCACCGTATTGGAACTGCAGAAGTTGAGAATGCAATTAACATGCACGCCGGTGTTACAGAAAGTGCGGTTGTGGGATATCCGCATGATATAAAAGGACAAGGCATTTATGCTTACGTTATTTACGATGGCAATCATGGTGACCCCAATCTATCTAAACAAGATATTATTCAAACTGTATCGCGCATTATCGGACCTATTGCGAAACCAGACAAAATTCAATTCGTACCAGGCCTTCCTAAAACAAGAAGCGGAAAAATTATGCGCCGGATCTTACGAAAAATTGCCGAGGGAGATACAAATAACCTGGGTGACACCAGTACCTTGCTCGACCCTTCGCTCGTTGATGTAATAAAAGACGGAAGACTGTAAACTTCTTTTAAAAGGCTGTTAAAGAAAATGCATAGTGATTATCCACCAAAACCATGTGGTAAAAAAAGATAGTACTATACTTACACCAATTATTAAGTTGGCCAGTTTTGGATTTAAGTTGTAGCGATCTACCAAGATACTTACAGATAAAAGCACCGGCATGGCTGCTTCAAATACGGCTATTTTAGAAGGAACGCCTTTTAAACCGAATGCAAGTAAAAGCCCTAACACCAGCGCCGGGGCAATGAAAAGTTTATAAGTCAAAATAGAAAGGATGGGCTTTATAAATTCCTGCCACCCTTTAAAACTTAGCTGCAGGCCAATTGAAAATAAAGCCAGGGGCGCCACCGTAGCTGCCAGCATTTGAAAAACAGGCTCTACAAGTGAAAGGTTTGTACTTTTTGGAATGCTTAAAGCTATAATACAACCTACTAAGGGTGGAAATGTAAAAAGTCTTTTCAGGATTTCCTTAAAAGAGAGTGAAGATTTTCCCGATGATCTTACGGCGACAATTATTCCAAAAACAGAAAATAAAATAAAAGTTACCTGATCACAAATAATGGCGATGCTAATTTCTGCCTCACTGAAATAAGCTATGATTAAAGGAAATCCTATAAAAGAAGTGTTACTCAGCCCCGCAGTGAGTTGAACGGCCCCGTAGCTTCTTTTATCCAGTTTAAGAGACCGGGCAATTATTTTCACAAAAAACAAACCTCCACAAAAAACCAGAACGGGAGCAAGCGCGGGTATAAGAAGTTCACTGGTGAAGGTTATCTTAGTAAGGTATTTAAATGAAACTGCCGGTAAAGCTATGGTAATAATCCAGGCATTGATAGTTTTATGAGCATCCGTTGGTACAAGATTTCTTCTGCGGAATAAAATACCTGCAAAAATACAGAGGCCTATTAATATAAAACCCGACATCTTACTGGGCCAGTTTTTTCAGTGCCTCCTCTACTCTATGCGATTCTTGATGCTGTTCGATAATAACAGGAAGGGCTGCTCTTTCTTTACAATCCATAATTCCGCACCGCTCGCAGGTGGTGTGAACTGTTCTAACCGGAATACTGAGATCATTTACAAAAGGCATACGCTGCAATAATTGTGAGTCTATAAGTATACCCAGTGTTACGCTAATAATTTTATCTGAGACTTTCGACTGTGGCTTTGCAAAAGTAATACAGAGATAACGGTTATGGGTTTGCCAGTACTGAGATATCTGCGCGCCAACTAAAGGATGTTTGTATTTTTTTGTTTTATTTTTCTGATAAACGTCCTTCATCAAATGAATCGACACCCAGCGCCGACAGTAATGCTCCTGCAAATTATTCGCATACGGACTGTGGAGCCGCGATAAATGAAGCTCTTTTGTCATTTCAAAGTTATCTTCGGGAATGTTACCCCGTAATCTTAAAAAGAAAAGCTGATCGAGACCAAAATGTTTCGGCAAGATATTCGTAAGACGTTGCACCAACATTTCCGGGGTCACATCATAATCATGCATTAAATCCAACCATACTTTCTCACTCCACTTTGTGTTTGAAAAAATAATCTTGATATGATGGGTGAAACTATCCTCCGGTAATAACAATGCATTAGCGAAATAGGAAGCATTAAAATTATTAAGAAGAATTTCAAAAGAACCGAAATCCTGTAAAACTGTTTCATAGGGCCGGGGACTTAATTGCAGATTCTGAAAACCAATTTCTCTTGCTAATAAAAACTTTTCCTGCGCCTGACTAAGGCCTTTATTAAGATATAAGATCTTCTTTTGAGCTGCATAAAAAGAACGCAATTTCACCAGGGTATCTTTAGTAGCCATTACTTTACGGTCTACTTTTATACCGTATTGAGCACTCAGCAAACCCTCCAGAACTTCTACGCTTAAAGCAACTTTTTCCTTTAATTTTAATTTTTCACGAAAGGCCTGCGCAGCCAGCTCAAGATTTTCAAAATAATTATCGTGAATATCCTGGTAGCTTCGTAGGGCAGACATATAAAAATCTCCTTTACTAACCTGCATACTACGGCTTAATTTTAAAATCGTACTTATAAAAGCGGTCATTTTATCAGGAGCGTCAGCAAACAAATCTAACAATGCAGAAGGCTGCACACCCAAATGTTCCCATGGAATAGCTTGTGTGAAATCTGTATTGATAATATCAATGATGGGCTGAAGCCTTTTGTTCGCAGTTAAGGACACCAGGTAATCGTAATCCACATCCAGAGCTTTTGCCAGAATAATGATCTTATCAGCCTTGGGATATTTTTTACCATTCTCAATGCTATGAAGGTAAGAAACGGCTATACCTGTTTTTTCAGACAGTTGCTGATAATTTATACCTCTTTGTTGCCGTAGCACTTTTAGTTTTAATCCAAAAATGAGGCGAATGCCTTCGTTGTCTGTCGTCATTGTTTCAAAATTATAGCATCAGAGTCCTGACTTATAGTAGAAAAATTTAAAAATAGCGTTTTTTCGTCTAAAAACGAAAAAAAACCATTTAGAGAAAATTTCTCTAATTAGTATTTTTTCTATATTCGCAGTATAAATCATTGTTTATGGAAAAATCTACTGTCCTTACAACCGAAAAATCACACTACACATGTCCTGAAGGACTTGAAATAACAGGTGACTACACTATTTTATATGAACAAATTCTAAGTTACGAGGCCCTTGTTTTTATAAAAGCTCTTCACGGGCATTTTAATGCCCATCGTATTGACTTACTCAATAAACGGGAAAAAATTCAGAGCCAAATTGATCAACACATCTTTCCGGATTTTTTAGAAGAGACAAAATTACTTCGCGAAAATGAGTGGACAGTTGCACCTGTGCCGAAAGACCTGCAAGATAGAAGAGTGGAAATAACAGGGCCTGTTGAAAGAAAAATGATTATAAATGCATTGAACTCCGGGGCCAGGATCTTCATGGCAGATTTCGAAGATAGTAATTCACCCAGCTGGCGAAACATCATTGAAGGTCAGATAAATTTAAGAGACGCCATCAACAAAACAATTTCTTATTCTACGGAAGGTGGAAAAAAATATGTCCTGAACAAAGAAGTTGCTACTCTAATGGTAAGGCCGCGTGGCTGGCACCTTCATGAAAAACACGTTAAGGTGCACGGAGAATACGTTAGTGCCGGAATTTTCGATTTCGGACTTTATTTTTATCACAATGTAAAAACTCTTTTAAAAAACACTTCTGGTCCATATTTCTATTTGCCAAAACTCGAAAATCATTCAGAGGCGCGTGTCTGGAACGAAGTCTTTGTTTTCGCACAAAATTACCTTAACATTCCTCAAGGCACCATTAAGGCAACTGTGCTGATAGAAACCATTCTTGCCCCTTTTCAACTTCATGAAATTCTCTGGGAACTGCGTAATCACAGCGCGGGCTTAAACTGTGGCCGCTGGGACTATATATTCTCGTTCATTAAAAAATTCCGTAATCAAAAAGCGTTTATATTTCCTGAGCGCGGACAAATAACTATGACCGTTCCTTTTATGCGCGCATACACGCAACTAGTTATCCAGACCTGTCATAAACGCGGTATTCATGCTATTGGAGGCATGGCAGCACAAATTCCAATTAAGAATAACGAAGAGGAAAATAAAAAAGCCATCGCTAAAGTTACACTCGACAAATTACGTGAAGTAACCGATGGTCATGATGGCACCTGGGTAGCGCATCCCGGACTTGTTTCCACGGCGATGGATATTTTTAACCTGCACATGAAACAGGCAAACCAAATTGCAACAAAAAAACGGGAAGACTTTTCTTGTACAGCAGAAGATCTGCTCCGTCTTCCGGAAGGCACCATTACCGAAGAGGGCATGCGGATGAATATAAATGTGGGTATTCTCTATCTCGAAAGCTGGTTAAGAGGAAATGGCGCTGCAGCCCTCTATAATTTAATGGAAGATGCTGCAACTGCCGAGATCTCAAGAACGCAGATATGGCAATGGATCCAAAATAAATCACAGCTAAGCGACGGGCGTTTCATTACCAAAGAACTTTACGAAAGCTTTAAAAATTCTGAAATCGCCAAAATCAAAAAAAGTCTTGGCGAAAAAATTTATTCAGAGGGAAAATTTGCAAAAGCAATAGAACTTTTTAATACACTGGTTTTACAAGAAAGCTTTGAAGAGTTCTTGACTGTAACCGCCTATGACTTTATTAATTAATCATCTCTAAAAAACAAAACCATGAGCAACGCATCAAAAGCAGATCAGCTAAGAGCTGAGTGGACTACAAATTCCCGCTGGAGCGGCATTACACGTCCCTACACCGCAGAGGAAGTTTTAAAACTTCGGAGTAAAGTTGAAATCGAATACAGTCTTGCACGCAACGGGGCCGATAAACTGTGGTCACGTTTAAACCAACAGCCGTTTGTAACTGCCCTCGGTGCTTTAACCGGCAACCAGGCCGTGCAGGAAGTTGCCGCCGGATTGGAAGCCATCTATTTAAGTGGCTGGCAGGTAGCAGCAGACGCTAATAGCTCAGGACAAATGTATCCCGATCAATCCTTGTACCCCGCCAACTCAGTTCCAGAAGTTGTAAAAAAAATAAATAACGCCTTGTTACGCAGTGAACAGATTGATAGCGTGACCGGTAATAATACAAAAGACTGGATGCAGCCTATAGTTGCTGATGCTGAAGCCGGTTTCGGTGGAAATCTGAATGCTTTTGAATTGATGAAATGGATGATTGAAGCAGGAGCGGCAGGAGTTCACTTTGAAGATCAGCTATCAAGTGCAAAAAAATGCGGGCACTTGGGAGGGAAAGTTTTAGTTCCTACACAAGAGGCTATAGGGAAATTAGTAGCAGCAAGGTTAGCTGCAGACGTGTGTAACGTGCCTACCCTTCTTATAGCCAGAACAGATGCTGAAGCTGCGAATTTAATTACCAGCGATATTGATGTGCGCGATAGTGAATTTATTTCCGGTGAAAGAACTCCTGAAGGGTTTTATTATGTTCGTAATGGGATTGAACAGTGCATTGCACGCGGCTTGTCTTATGCCCCTTATGCAGATATGTTATGGATGGAAACTTCCAAACCTGATTTAAAAATCGCTAAACAATTTGCAGAAGCTATTCACAAAGAATTTCCCGGAAAGTTATTAGCCTACAATTGCTCGCCTTCTTTTAATTGGGCAAAATATTTGAGCGAAACAGAAATGGAATCCTTCCGAGAAGAGCTTGCTGCCCTCGGGTACAAATTTCAATTCATCACGCTGGCTGGATTTCATGCATTAAATACCTCGATGTTTGAATTGAGTAAAGCATATAATAAACGTGGTATGGCAGGTTTCTCAGAACTGCAACAAAAAGAATTCGCTTTACAGGAGGAAGGTTTCCGCGCTGTGAAACACCAAAGTTTTGTGGGAACAGGGTATTTTGATTTTGTACAGAACACTGTTCAACAAAATTCCTCTACCGTTGCCATGAAAGAAAGCACGGAGACAGAACAATTTCACTAAAACACTATGAGTAAGTTAAGTAAGATGGAAATTGAGATCTACGCAAGTGGCAATTCCGAAGAGAGCTTTGCTCTTTTTACAGAAGCAATGACTGCGGTTACAGCCTTAAATGCTAATGTCACCATCAAACTCATAACTGATCCTGAAAACACAGGGCATAACTCCTTCTTATTTCTTTTACCGGTATTAGTTATAGATGGAAAGGTTATGCTTCGTGGAAGAGTTCCTAAACAGAATGAAATTCGCGAGATGATATCTGACGTAATGATCTACGAATGGATGGAATACGAAGAGCAAGGGTTTACGATTGTTATTCAGTAAAATTTCGTCCACGCTGGAATAAGGGTATGTGGTTCGCTCTTAAAACATGTAAAATGGTTTTACGGCGAACCCGCAACCTTTCCCAATTAACTTAGTACTGAAATGAACTTTTTCTATCTTTAGGTGTAGATAAAAAAAGGCATGGTGACGACTAAAATTTTTATCGGAAGTTTTTTTCTTTTGATCTCTTGTCAGAGTCCCGAAGATGCCAGGCTTGAACGTGAATACCAGTTTGAAAGGAACATTGACTCCCTGCAAATGGAAAGTTTTAAAATTCCAGATTCTATAAATACGGCTCTCATAATTGCTACGTATTACGACCCTGAAAACGCTATTCAATCCTTGCTGGTTTTTGAAAATGCCGATAAAAAAAGTGTTCTTAAAATTGATTATTTAGCCGACAGAACTTCCACCGTTGATGAACTTGAAATTTTAAAACCTAAGGAATTTCGCTCTAACCGTTTTTTAGTAGAGTATGTGGTAGAGGATAACTCGGTGCATAGAATAAAAATGCGTCGCAATGAAGGTCCGATGCAAAGAAGCCAGGAATACAGGCGTACGGATAGAGACTAAATGAAATGCTCATAAGTAGAGGGCATAAAATTTGCATAATTACTCAGGTTTAGTGTACTTTTAAAACACAAACTACTTTTATGTACGTAGGTAAAAACATTCATTTCAAAATCGTTTTCCAGTTTACCTGGAAATCTATAGTCTTATTTACAATTTACTCAAGCTTTATTGTTTTTGTGTTGTCTTATCTTTTACCAAGATTTAATGGACTTCCCTTCGCGGTGGTTTCGGTAACGGGAATAGCTGTAGCTTTTTATGTGGGTTTCAAAAACAACTCCTCTTACGAAAGACTCTGGGAAGCACGTAAAATATGGGGTTCTTACGTTAATAGCAGCAGAATTTTCGCTATGTATCTGCTTGATTTTGCAAATCCTTCTTCTGAGATAAGCCGGGAAGAAATTGATGTCATTGTGAAGCGCATGGTTAAACGTCATATTGGGTATATAGGAGCGGTAAGACTTCAACTTAGAAAATATACGGTGTGGAAAATTGAGGAAGTGGGAAACCGGATCGTGTCGCACGATACAAATTTTACCAGCGAAGAGTTAGACAAGGAATTAAGCTGTTACATGAGCGATGAAGAGGTAGATTATGTGCTGGAGCAAAACAATCCCGCTGTGCATGTTATTAAATTACAAAGTCAGGATCTTCAGAATCTGTATGCCAAAAAAAGTATGAGTGACATTCACCATGTTGAAATTTCGAAAATGCTTGCCGATTTTTATAACCAACAAGGTGCCTGCGAAAGAATTAAAGGGTATCCTTTCCCGCGTCAATATGCCTATTACAGTAAGATATTTGTATACCTGCTTGTTGGCATTATCCCTTTTTCAATTTATAGTGAATTATCAAAGCTCAACGAAAATCTTGTATGGCTAACTATTCCCATTTCTGTAACAATCAGCTGGATTTTTTATACCATGGAGGTTGTGGGCGACAGTAGTGAAAATCCTTTTGAGAATGCGATCAACGATATTCCAATGACCGCTATCTGCAGAAACATAGAAATAGACCTTCTACAAATGATAAAGGAAACCGAGGTTCCCAAAAAACTAAAAGCTGAGAATAATATTTTGATGTAGAGCTAGCTCTAGGTGAGGACCTGGAGGTTCATAAACCTGTCAGTTACAGCTATCGGGCGAAAAAAAATATAAATTCCTTTGCCCTCTGCCGCCACCCAGAAAAAATATACTTTTGCCTTTGAAATAGTTATTCTCAACCATCAAATATCCATATGGATGAAAGGCGATTCTAAGCCTGTAAACATCGACGTCACTATATATGAACGGAAAAAACGGCGGTATTTCAATTCGTTTTTTACGTAAATAAACTTGATAAAATCCTCTTTTAAATTTTCCATTAAATTCAGCTGACCAGTCTTCAGACAGAGATGCTAGTTTAAGACGACCGATGGAATCGAAGCTTATCTTTAACTTTTCCTCTTTTGATGCGCCTGCTGCAAACAACTCAAGCATATTATCTTTTTCGGTGACACCACGAAATTTACACACATTGTTTGTAAACGTGCCACTAAAATTCTGGTCGATGGCCATAAACTCTGCAGGAGGAATTGTACGAATACCGGTGCATGAAACGAATGTAAAATTAATGAGCAAAAAGAAACCAAAGTAGTTGACTATTTTATAAAACTGACATGGGTTAAATCTATTCATAAAGGAGTGTGAAAGTAGTAAAGTTCACCGAAACCTAAAAAAATTTCACACTAACAACTACATGTTTCACTTTTATTTCTTCATTTGATGGTTAAGAGGCAGATCGAAAACTTGCTTCTGCCAATACAGGCCTTGTATTAACTCCGTTTATTAATAATAAAAATAATTCCGGTTAGTATAGGTGCCGCTCAGTTGCCGCCTGTAGTAGGTAAGGTGCAGACAACTGTAATTCTTATGGAATGCAAAAGACTTAAAAGTTTGCCCGTTGCGTTTAATCGTCACCATTGTGCGTTGCGTTTTGGGTATAGCCTTTAGCAACGCAAAACCAATAAAAGCATCGGACCTAACAACACCTTTAAATTTCACGGTATTGTCAATCAAAATCTGTATAGTGTCATTTCCAAATCCTTCATCAAAATAAAAAAAGGCTGTGTCCTTATGATTTTCGAATCGTTTGTCTACCCGCACATTTGGATCTATTAAAAATAAAATAGCCGGTACATTTGACTGAGAAAGCAACGCGTTACTAAAGAATTCAAAAATGAAAATAAGGCAAAAACAAATTCTCAATTGGTAACCGCGTGTGAATGTATATATGTGTCGAGGCGTATACAGAACGCGATAAATTTCGAAATTTATTTTGAATATTCTCTTCTATTTTGGAGAACATCAAAAAAAAATTATCGCGACTACTCAACAGTTAACTAAAAATACTCATTAGTTAGAAGGCGGATTATATAGCTATAAAATATTATGTTTCGCCTTATCTTATTTATTAAAATCAAGGTTTAAAAAAGTACTAAACAAACTATTTCATTAAAAAACATTCAGGAAAAGAGATCCGAAGTTTAAAATTAATCTCAGATTATTTCATCTTAATAATAATAAACTCCGTACGTCTGTTTTGTTGATGCTCTTCTTCTGAACAAGATGAAACCACTTTGCCCTCGCAAGCGCAGCCGTTTACAAGTTTCGATTCGCCGTAACCTTTACCAAAAATACGTTGCGGATACGAAATTCTTTTGCGTATATAGTCAGCGCTGGCTTTTGCACGTTTGTCAGATAGTTTTAAATTGGATGATTTGTCGCCGCGGCAATCACTATGAGAGCCCAATTCTACCACCATGCCAGGATACTCGTTCATGATGCTTATAATTTTTTCGAGTTCAATCGCAGCATCAGGACGAATATTGTATTTAGCAAGATCGAAATAAATCGGGTTTAAGTTTATTGCTTTTGCAATATCCAAACCTACTTCCACTTTACTCATATTTAAATCTAATGTTTCGTGAAGATTATAAACGCCGGGCCTTGTAATTTTTTTACTGTAATTTGAATGTTTACGCAGGTAGCCTTCTTTCTCTATATAAATATCATAGTTCAGAAAATCGTTTAAACGTTTTTCAGGTAACTCTTTAATGTATTGTCCGTTTGCGCCCGTTATAATCGTTTCGGTAGTTTTAGCAAGAACATCTGTAATGGTTATTTTCACACCCTCTAAAGGCGTTCCCGTTTTTTTATCCGTTATCAAAGCCACAATAACAATGTTAGGATGTTTTTCGAGTTCAACATTCGCTATAATTACGTCTTGCGGTGAAGTGCTTTTAACAGGAGTAATTCCATCAAAATATTTTTCTTTTGTTCCTCTTAATTTGAAGTTGCGATTTTCTTCTACATCAAAAGAATAAGCACCGTCTTCCTTTGTAATAACCGTGCGTAATACAACATCATTGCTATCCAGTAAATTTACTTCAGTATTGGCTAAAGTAGTTCCTTCGAGATCTTTTGATGTTCCTTTAATTGTTTTTCCAAACACAAAAGGTTTTAATAAATTGAAACCGTAAATATCGTCGTTGCCTTTCCCACCGTCGCGGTTAGATGCCATATAGCCCGACTTTCCATCTTCACTCAAAATAAAAGCAAAATCGTCTTTATTACTGTTGGCAGGCACGCCAGGATTTACAAGCTTGCTGAATTGATTATTCGTAACCTGAACTGCAAAAATATCGAGTCCGCCCAGGCCAGGATGTCCATCTGAGGAGAAAAACAAGACGCCGCTTTCATGAATAAATGGAAATACTTCGTTGCCTTCTGTATTGATCTTTTCACCCAGGTTTTCTGCTGTTCCCCATGTACCATCTGCATTGCGGGTTACTTTGTATAAGTCTGCCCCACCCTTTCCACCGGGCATATCTGAAGAGAAATACAAAACATTACCATCTGCACTCAGCGCTGGTTGAGCTACTGAATAGTCTTTATTATTTAAGGGAAAGGTGATTTTAGATCCCCACTTACCATCTTTAAATTTACGTTCATAAATTTGAAGGTTACGAACTCCGTCTTTGCTTCTCTTTTTATAATTATCGCTCGTGTAAAAAAGATCATTTCCATCTTTTGAAAAACTTACGGCCCCTTCATGGTATTTTTTATTTAAGTTTTTTACGGGCTTTGGATCCATGATCTCACCATTGGCATTTCTTTTTCCCGAATAGATATTTAAAAAATGTAATTGATTAGCGTTCCAACTATACCAGGTAGGACCGATTTTATGATAACTCGAAGCATAAAAAACCTGGTCTTTATAAAACACTGCTCCAAATTCCTGCTCTGCTGAATTCACAAGTAAATTTTTTAACTCAAATTGCCCTTTGTCTTTCAAAAGTTCAGCAGTGTAATTCGGATTTTTATTGAATAACATAGCTCTGCTATCGGACGCGTTTAATTGAGCATAAGCCGTCATTTGAGTTTGCGCCTCTGCATGCTTGTTATTTATTTTAAGAACCTGCGCATAGTCATAAACATCTTTCGCGGTTCTGTCATTCGAGCTTACCACTTTTTCATACGTAGATTCAGCTTTCTGATAATTGCCGGTTCTTCGGTAACTATCCGCTAACTCACGGTTAGCATTGGTTGGAAGGGTTTTTCTATCCTCCAGTTTAAAAATAACTTTAGGATAATTGTAGTTAAGGTAATGCTTATGCGCTTTTTTCAGATAGGCTTGTCCGAAAATTGCCAAAGGGAAAATAAGCGTAAGAAGTAGAAGTATTTTTTTCATAGTATAATGTGTGATGTTAAAAATAGCGCATGGATTTAATCTTGCGTGTCGACTTGTAAATAAGATCGTAACGCAACATAATTTCGTGACTTCCCGAATTATACTTTCCCGTAGTATTTTGGGTAGAGAAATCATAAGAGTAACCGGCAGTGAATTGATCAGTGAATTGAAAGCCTATGAGTCCGCCAAAAGCATCACCTGTTCTGTACATTGCACCCAGGCTAAACTTGTCAAACATTAAAAAACTAGCTGTTACATCGCCTTGAATTGGCGCTCCCGCAGTAGCTTTAATAAATCCGGTAGGTTTAAATTTGAGATTCTTATTCATAGGAATAACACCTCCGATGATAAAATAAAAATGTCTCTGTTCCTGTGAAGCTGAAACCAAGCTACCATTCAGTTTATTTTGTAAAAGTTGCGGTGTAGATATTCCAGCATAAAAGCGTTCTCTGTAATAATAGATTCCGGCGCCGGCGTTTGGCAATGTAGCATTGTAATTTTGGCCGAAGGAATTATCGGCATCGTCGTTTAATCGTAAGGTACTTATAGAATTTTTATAAATATCCACAAGTCCCTTTATACCCAAACCTAATTTACTTTTCTTGGTGAGTTGGATGTGATAGGCGACATCTACAGCTATCATTGTTCTTTGTACAGGGCCAATCTTGTCGTTCACTACACTTAATCCCAATCCCATTTTTCCATTAAGGACAGGCGTGTGTAAAGTTAATGACTGATCTTGCGGCGCGCCGTCAAAACCCACCCACTGAGAGCGATGGATACCTGTAATAGTCAAAGCTTCCCGGGTTCCGGCATATGCGGGATTCATCCAAAGCGTGTTGAACATATAATGCGTAAACATGGGGTCCTGCTGCGCCCATGAAAGACGGCTGATAAAGAGCAGGCTGAGTATTAATATTCTATTCATAGTGAGTTATAATTAGGCAAAATAAATTAACGTACTGATCTGTTTAAATAGATGTATCCTTTTAAAGGTTTTTGATCGGTTCCTAAATCTATGATGTAGAAATAAGTTCCTTCGGGAAGATCGCTGCCACCATATTGAAGGCCTTCTTTGCTTGTACCATCCCAACTATTATCATACTGAGCTTTTGAATAAACAAGGTTACCCCAACGGTTTAAAATACTCACTTCCATATTCGGATACTCTTTAAGGCCTTTTATTTCGAACCTGTCGTTAACCCCATCACCGTTAGGAGAGAATCCTTGTGGAATCTCAAAGTCCTCGCTAGGTTCAAACACGGTAGGTTGATTTTCATCTTCGTCGCGTGCACTATTATTATTGTTTAAATCAGGATTTGTTCCGTTCGTGGAAATATCAACTCCTGTAAAACCTCCATTCGGAATGCCATACGCATAAGCTGTCGCCGTGTTTGAGAAAGTTCTAACTTGCAAACTACGGTACTTAACACGCAGATATAAAGTGTCGGTTGTACCAAACCCTAACTGACTGGAATATTGAATAAGATTATTATTGGCGGATCCATTGTAAGAATTATCCGGAATCAAAAATCCGTTAGCGCTTGTTGGTGATCCAAGAACTGTATAGTTAGCCGGTGAGCCAAAAGTCATATCCAAATTATCAAAAACCAGCACGTTGTAGATATTCGCGCTTCCGTAGTTTTTAACGGTGAATTTGAAAGTGACCTCATACAAGCCGTTACCCACGCTTTGTGATCTGCCTGCTGACTTGGCAATACCTATTTTTACAAGATTGTAACTAAAAGTCGTAGCGGCGGTATTATTAGAAGGATCAAAATCATTATCCGGATCAGGATTTATACCATTTACAGAAACATCAGAAATACTTGAATCGCCAAGTAAAGCTTTTCCCAGAGCACTGTTTGAATAAAAAACCAGCACGTCATGCGGATCAACAGCTACTGTAAACACAAGCGTATCTGAGCGACCCGGAGCAAGTGTAGATGCTCCTGGAACGAGTAAGTCTATACCATTGCCTGATCCTGTATACTGATTATTGACAGCGATTTGTGATAAAGGCAGACTTTTTAATTGCGGTGTAGCGATGATAGTATAAGTGCTTGGAGAAGGAAAGGTCGCTGAAAGATCATCCGTTATCGAAACATTAACAAGCTGTGTACTGCTGTAATTTTTTACAACAAACCTATAACTCAATTCAATGGTTCCGTTATTCGGATAATTTACCTTTTGTATAGATTTAGCAATACCAATGGCAGAGCCACCATTCGAGACCACAAACGTTACGGTGGTAACACTGGTTTGAATTTGCAAGGCGCCCACATACTGAGAAAGCGTGTAACTGGTTACTGTACTGCCTGTAAATCCAGCAAAAGGAGTAAATGTAAATTGACCTGTAGAACTATTCACGACAACAGTTCCTACCGTTGCAGGAATTGGACTTACAACAACACTGTAAATGCCTCCGGTAACAAGCCCTGAATCATTGGTAGCTAAATTACCTGTAACAGACGAACTGATAACGGCATTTACCAAATCAGGATTTGCTTTCAAGAGCGGATAAACGGTAAAAGTAAGAACTGCACTCGCACAAGGTGGTGAAATTGCTGTACAAAGCGTATAACTTACAGAGAGCGTTCCAGTGAATCCGTTTCCGGGAGTAAAAGTATATTCACCTGTTGCAGCATTCGTTGTGAGTGTTCCAGAAGATGGATTTGCAAAAGAATAAGTTCCGCCCAGAGTGTTTGTATCATTTGTACTTACATCTCCACTCACCGTTGTATTCAGCAAAGTATAAGTAGCATCATTTGCAGCCATCGGAAAATTGCCCACTGCAATAGCAATGGTTGCAGAACTACACTGCTGAGGATTCACGCTGATGTTACAAACCGTGTAAGTAGTCTGCGCAACACCTGTAAACGTTGGCGCAGGAACAAATGTGTAAGATCCGCTTGCCGCATCCACAATTAAAGTACCCGTTGTTGCAGAAATTTGAGTGATAGATACGGAATACGACGCGCTTGTTGTAATACCATTGTCGTTGGTTAACAAATTTCCATTAGCAGTTGTAGACGGGGTTGTTACAATAGCATCTGCAACTGCGTTAATAAGTGGATAAACTGTAAAAGTAATTGTAGCTGTAGAACAAGGAGGAGGACTCAAATTACAAAGCGTGTAAGTAACAGAAGTTGTTCCGGTGAAACCAGCGGCCGGAGTGAAAGAATATTGTCCCAGTAGATTTCCTGTTATTGTTCCGGTAGAAGGATTGAGTATACCGAAAGTATAGATCCCCCCTAAGGTTCCTGAATCATTCACACTTGCATCTCCGGTAACAGGTGTATTTATTACTGTTGCAGCTCCATCATCAATTGCTACCGGTAAATTAGAGACATTTATAGTTATAGTAGCACTACTGCATTGCTGAGGATTGACGCTTATATTGCAAACGGTGTAAGAAGCTTGCGCCGTGCCATTAAAAGATGCTCCTGGAGTAAATGTATAGTGGCCTGTAGCTGGATCAAAGGTAATGCTTCCCGACGAAACTGCAGGCTGTGTTAATGAAACGGAATAAATGGCAGTAGAAGAAATGCCAGTATCATTCGTAAGTAAACTTCCGCTTGTGGCGGTTGAGGGGGTGGTATAAATAATATCTGCATTGGCTACTAATAGTGGGTATACAGTTACATTAATTGCCGCTGTTGCACACACAACCGGCAAACCATTACAAACCTGATAAGTGGCAGTGGTAACGCCCGTAAAGTTTGCAGCGGGAGTAAAAGAATAAATTCCAGTAGATGCATTCATGGTTATAGTGCCGTTAGCCGGCTGCGTAAGAATTGCAAATGTTCCGTTAGGAATTCCGTTAATATCGTTGGCTGCTGCATTTCCACTAACACTGGTATTGATTACTGTAGTAGTAAAGTCGTCGGTAGCTGCTGGCGGACAATTGATAACGCTAAGCGATGTTGTTGCAACAGCAGAACAAGTGGTAGCAGGAATAGTGAGGGTAACTGTATAAATACCCGAAAGAGAAGTAGTAATCGCAGTAAGCGTTGGTGACATGCCCGTTGCCGTATAAGCATTGGGACCAGACCATACATAACTTGCTTCCGGATCAAAACTCGCATTAAGAGTAACACTACCCCCTGAACAAGCCGGAGAGGAATTTGAGGCACTGGGTGCAGCACAAGTAGAAGTACTAACGGTTGACGAGGTGACGCCTGAAATCGCGCAGCCATTTGTAAATGTCCCCGGAGTACTCAAAGACGTTACGGTGTGATTGAGCGCTGCTCCTACCCCACTGATAACAGCCGATGCGGTAAAAGTACTGTTGCAGGATAATCTTAAACAACTTGATGAAACCATCACACTATATGTAACAACAGTACTGTCAACTCCCGAAGAAGAATTAGTAATTGTTCCACCAGTTGTTGCCGAAGAGCCGCTTCCAACTCTTATTCTTAAAACATGCGTGGTTGCATTGTAGTCGACTTCGTCATCGCTTGAGGCATCTGTTTTAGAGCCTGTACCCGATCCATACACTATAGAAGTTGAGTTAGCTATATACGATACACGGGGATCGAGTGAGCATGTAATAATAGAATTAATGGCATTGTCTGTGCCGACATTATTTCCTGTTGCTCTGTAACGCACAATATCACCAGGCGCAAGACTACCTCCGTTCACATCAGACGCACTTAAGGTTACTCTAAGATCCGGCTCCTGCGAATCGATCGCAGATGTTAGAACCTGTGCCAGGTAATTATCTGTTGCTGTTGTTAACTGAACAGTAGCCGTTGTTGCGCTGTTATTCAAATAAGGAGTCAACACAGGTGTATTAAGCGGAACAAAAATATCTGCATCGTAACCGGTGGTATTTAACACCGAAGGATTTCTAAAACTGCTGCTGATTCCATTGTTAGTGGCAGTGCTGTTAAACACATCACCTAGGGGATTTGAAATATCAACCAGGGGGGTAAAGAGTAAGCTTCCGTTAAACGAAATGCCATCTGTTCCGCTTCCTCTGTCACCATCATGACTATAAACACCAATTTCAAATGAAGGAGTTAACACTGCCGGAGTTAAAAACCCCGAGATGGGAATATTGATCAAAGGAGATAAAGCTGAAACATACGCCAGACCATTATAAACATTCAGATGGCGCATTGTCATTGCGTCGTTCTTATAAACAACAACAAGATTCCAGCTTCCAAAAACATTTGCCAATCCCACAGAGGATGAAGGAATATCTGCAACTGTTATGGTGGCATTACCTGTGGCACCCGCCAGTAAGGCAGTTACATCCGCATAGCAGTGGTAAGAGTTAAAACCGGTTGTATTGGCCAGAGACGATGTAGAAACTACATTCTGATAAGACCCACTGTTTACCTTTAGTTTAATCTGGTTGTAACCAGGGGTAGTATTGTCAGATGCTCCCCAAAATAAAAAAGCTTTCGTTATTTGTGAACACGAAGGTAAATTAAGTGCATCCGAGCTTGACATAAATGTAGTTGCATCTCCATCAATATCAATATATGCAGCCGTGTAATTGTTATTAGTTGTAGTACCAAGGAGCGGAAGTTCCTGAGATGCAACCTGGCAGGTTCCTGTAGCCGTTGAAGGGTCGGCCGAACATCCCAGCGCAGAGTTAGAAAGAAATACGATTCCACCTTTCTGGTGTGTTTGATAAATACTCGAAAAAGGCGTTACTATCTGGGCTTTTGTAAAAAGAAAAGCATGCAACATTAAAAATAGCGCACTTGTTTTTAGGTAATGTTTTATCATGAAGATGATTTTATAAGATCAACGTTAAAGTTCTAGAGGCACTACCACGTATGTTAATTTTATGCCAAAAAATCAAAAATTGATATTATTTAACCCTCCTTGCTCGCCACGCATAAGGCTATGTAGGCCCTCCACGGTTTTTCAGATGGGAGAATAATTGCCGAAGCTGGGATCAGAAGTCAAACACGTAAAGAGTGGGAAGTATTTTTCCCAAAACAGGAATCAAGGATATCTACTTTATTTTTTGCAGAAGGCGGTCCAGATTCGCAAACAACAGGTCGTTTGCTGACTGATGATAAGAAGACAGATTTTTTTTAAAAAGCGGAAGATCAAAAAGAAAAGCTTTTAAATTATCAGGGTGAAGATCTTTAAAGTGCCTTCCATATCCGAGCCGTTCAATATAAGCTGCATTCATCCATTGCTCAAATTGATTTTGAATTGGAAAAGAATAAATGGGTTTCTTTAAATAAACGGCTTCACTTATAAATGAAAACCCGCCATTAGCAACCACCGCTTTTGCCGAAGCTAAATCGCTGATAAATCCCTGTTCGCTGAAAGATTTAAAAACAACATTTCCATCTGTTTCATCCTGGTTCATACCATAAACATAAAATACTTCAGATGGAATTTTATGTAAAATTTCGCGAACTGTTTTTAAACTGCTACTAGTCTGATACATTAAAATATGGTTCCCTTCACTTGTTTTTTCTTGCTGAATGGCCTTACGCACAATGGGTGGAACTATACTGGTATTTTTTTTCCTTATATCTGCATCAAAAAAACTGCTTATCAAATAATGATCACAAAACGGAACTTTTGCTTTCACAATGTTTTTAGCTAGTTTATAATTATTTTTCTCTTCACTGCTTATGTCAATAGCCAGATCACAGCGGTCCATTATCTGCATATTGTCAATACTTACAATGGGAAGTTTATGCGTTTTTGCATAGAAAAAACTGAAGCTCTCAAAATCACTGATCACAAAGTCTGCCACAAATAAGCGCTCTATCTCCAGTTTTTTATAAGTATTGTGAATCAAATTTTTAGCTGCAGATTTCAGATTACTCAAAAATGTTGCACTTTTAGAAACCTTCGCATTTTTATAAGCAAAATGAAATCCTTTAATTTCGATAACCTTTCCAGGGAAACTTTTATCCAAAAACTGAAAAGCTCTTCCGCTCGACACGATACATAATTCATGTCCCTTCCCGAGGAGATGGTCGATTACAACCTTACTGCGTGTTGCGTGTCCCATGCCTTCTCCAGGCACTCCATAAAGTATATTCATATATCCGTTTAACTGCTTTTAATTAGTCTTTATTGGTACTCTTTTAATAGCCACCAGAATAGATCAGGATCTTAATTTTTTCGGGTTAACCAATGCCTTGTCTTACCCATATACAAAAAAAGAAACCCTAAAATAATTCCCAAACCAGCGCCGGCGCAAACATCAAATGCTGAGTGAGCGCCAATAGCAACACGCGACACTGCTACCAATACCGCCCACACGAAAGGAATCAAAAACAAAAAACGCAGCTTCGGATAACTGCGGTTCAAATAAATAGCGTATGACAAAATCATAGCAAATAAAAAAGCATTAAAACTATGTCCGCTTGGAAACGAAAAGCCTGCTTCATCCACCCAGTGATGCTGGATCTGCGGGGCTATCTGACTGAATTCAGCAGGATGGGTTTTGACAAGGGCATCAAAAAAGTCTTTTCTTGCCTGTTTGTCCAACTGGTAAAGGGAATCAATGACGTTGGAGAGTCCTGTTTTATTTAGCATATAAACGTGACTCGGTCTTTGTGATTTTAAAATAGGTTTTGTATAACGCTCATTTATAAATGCCAGCACCGCAAAAAAAACAACAAGGGTTAAAAACGATTTGCAAAAAACAAGAAGTTTATCCCGTTTCCCCTGAGCACTCGAGGCATAAAAAAAGCTGGTAATAACCAATAAAATAAAGAAACCAATTGGTCCCCCCGAACTCGTTATAGCATAAGCTATCTCGCACCAATAACTGTTTGGTGAACAGGCCGTAAACGGGATAGCCGTAAAAAACACCAGAAGCAGTAAGACCGCAAGGGAAATAGTGGCAGTATAAAATATGGTTTTGATACTCTTGATTTAGAAATGAAAGATAACAATAAAAGAGATAAATTTCTTAAAAACCAGTATCTTAGTGCATAGCAAGTATTTAATTTTTACCCAAATTCTCATCTCTATAATTTATACTTAACAATGAAGAAATCACGTTATAAAATCGGTCTGCTGTTTTTTTTATATACCTTCTCTTTGCACCTTACCGCACAACTTTCATTTTCAGTAAATACTTCTACAGGCACAAATACCATCACTTGTACAAATTCATTAATTACTCTTTATGTCTCTTCAAATTACAGCGGGCCTCTCACCTATAGCTGGGTAAATACCGTTACAGGTAGTCTTGTTTCAAACTCCAGCTCCTTAGCACTAACAAACCCTGGTGTATTCTCTATCACTATAGCCTCTGCAACAAGCGCTAGTAGCCAAACTTACCAGGTAACGTCCAACACTACTGCTCCCACAGTTTCTTTAACGTCAAACCTCAACGCTCTTACCTGCATCATAAACACGGTTCAACTGCAGGCTTCAAGTAACATGACCGTAACACATTTTAGCTGGGGCTCGGCATTCCCTTGTGCTCCCGGGCCCAATTGCGTTGCCGGAACGGCTGGCACTTATACCGTTACTGGAACTAATCCCGCCAATGGCTGCAGAAACACTGCTACTCTCAGTATCACGAATAATAAAATTTATCCTGCTATTATTTACAGCGACCCTGTTGGTTTGGCTTGTCCGGATGGTACTCTAAACATAAGTCCGAATCTTCAATCAACGGTTAACCTCACCTACTCATGGACCCCACCTTTTAACGTAGTAGCCACCGGGTTAAATAGTAAGACGTTAACAGTAAACAGTCCTGGAAATTACAATGTCGTAATAACTAACACAAGCAACGGCTGCGCTAGTAGTGGTGCCATACAAGTATATGTGTGCTTAGGAATTCAGGAACGCTCTTTAAAAACAAATTTCGCCGTTATCTATCCGGTTCCTGTTTCGGATTACCTTTCAATAGTATTACCTGCAGGATATAAAAACCTTGATTACAAAATCATAAATGGGTTGGGAAAGACACTCCTCTCGGGGTCCGGCAATGATCCCCTCACCCATATTTCAATAGAAACACTCGAAAATGGCCTCTATATGTTAGAACTTAACTGCGACGGTAAAACACAACTCGAAAAAATCATAAAACTGCACTAAACAAAACATGAAACGGCTTCTTACAATCGTTCTCTTTGCTTCAATGAGTTTGATTTTTCACTCTCATGTGAAGGTGTATGTTAAAGGTGCTAAGTCAGATAAAAGAAAAGTAACCGCAGTTAATGCTCCCATTGCATTACAGAAATTCAGCGAAGCGCTCGCATTTTGCAGAAAACAAAAACTCGATACTACCATCGCATTTTTTTCGGATATGAGTTTACATTCAGGAAAAAAACGTTTTTACATCGCAGATCTTCAGCAAAAAAAGATTTTATGTTCAAGTCTTGTTTGTCATGGTATGGGTAAGTATAGTACTCCTGAACTCCCTGTATTTAGTAATGAGCCAGGGAGTTATTGTAGTTCTCTCGGAAAATATAAAACCGGAAAACGCGCCTTCAGCAATTGGGGCATCGGCGTACACTACAAAATGTATGGACTTGAAAAAACAAATTCCAACGCTTTTAAAAGGATAGTTGTGCTTCATTCTTACGATCCCGTTCCTGAAAATGAGATATTCCCTCAACATTTGCCGATGGGCTGGAGCCAGGGCTGTCCGGTTATTTCAAATGAAACGATGAGAGAAGCGGATAAGATTTTACAGAAAAAGAAAAAACCGCTCCTGATCTGGCTTTATAATTGATCAGGCATTAAAATAATTTAAAACCACTTCCTGAGTAGCTGGTTTTGCCTTAGACGAAGGGGTAAAACTAAATTCAGGATGTATGTGAATGGCAAGAAAAAGTTGTTCCCGGGAATTTAATTGCTTTAGCGCATCCATTTTGCAGGGCAACGTTCCAAAATCCTTTGACAGATCAGCGCATAATTTAATACCCTCTTCCAGATCTTTTATAGGAAACTTGCAGGTCCAGCTTGATTTGTTCATGAACTTTTTATCCATAGAAACAAAATAGGAACCTGGATCAGCGGTAACACTCAAACTCCAGAATTCACGTTTATGAACGCTTAAATCACTTATTGGCAATACCTCCAGTGTTTTTTCACCAGGATACTCCTGTCCTCTTTCAGAGTAAATTTTTTTGATTATGTCGATTGCTTTCATGATAAAAAATTAAGATGCCTTACAAATAACATTACGAATATCTGCACACTTCGGATCATCAAAACATGCACTTTAACCGCTCGCATCAAAAAAAAATAAAAGCACTCCGCTCAAAAAGCATGCTAGTACTGGGATTGGGCAATTCATTTCCCAAACTGTTAAATCTAAACTTAATAAAATCCAGGCTCAGAATCCTCTCGTATACTTCTAAAACAACATAACTCTATACTTATGAAAACAAATGAAAATGAATTATTAGACTTTATGAAAAAACCTATCGGGAGAGGTGGTTTTTTAAAATACACAGGCGCAGTTCTGGCAACTACAGGACTTGTAATGGCAGGTTGTAAAAAAGATAAAAAAACAGAAGAAGAAGCGCCACCAGCTACAGAAGATAAAGGCGTTAACCTTGGAAGCGGAGATATTGGAGTTTTAAATTATGCTTATGCACTTGAGCAGTTAGAAGCTGCTTTTTATACGAAAGTGATGGACTCCCCTTTTTCAGGCATGACTGCTGAAGAAACACAAATTCTTTCCGACTTAAAATTACATGAAATAGCTCACCGCGAATTTTTGAAAGCAGCGTTAGGAGCAAGCGCTATTCAAGCCTTAGAGGTTAATTTCGCATCTATTGATTTCACTAACCGTTCAAGTGTATTAAATACAGCTAAGGCATTTGAAGACTTAGGAGTAGCGGCTTACAACGGCGCTGGAAAATTAATTGTAGATCCTAATTATTTGCTCATTGCAGGTAAAATTGTTTCTGTAGAAGCAAGACACGCGTCAGCCATCCGCGATCTGCTAAACCCAAAATCGTCCGACTTTGCAGGCGACGATGTAATCGACATCAATGGTCTTGACGGCGCTAAAACTCCATCGCAGGTATTGGCGATTGCCGGATCTTATATCAAAACCAAAATTGACGCAAGTAATCTTCCAACAAGCTAATTATTTATTTTAAAAACATATTTTATGAAACTATTAAACATATTAGAAAAATTAGGCGATACAAATTTCGATTTAACAGAAACAAAATCGCAATCCCGTCGTGAATCTCTTTTCACTATAGGAAAATCAGGAAAATCTATTTTACAGGCAGCCCTTCCGCTGGGTATTATTGCAGCACTTCCAACCGACGCAAAAGCAGGTGGCGGTGGAAGATCTACTGCATCGATAGTAGATGTGTTAAATTTTGCCTTAACACTTGAATATTTAGAGTCAAGCTTTTACAATCAGGGAAATGCAGCACTCGCTTTAATTCCGGCATCTGATAAAGCTATCTTTACACAGATTGGAAAACACGAAAATCAACACGTAACGTTTTTAAAATCTACCATCACTTCTTTAGGAGGTACACCGGTAAATTCTCCAAACTTTGATTTCACGGCAAATGGTGCATTTAACCCGTTTTTTGTTTATGGCGATTTTCTAGCTTTGGCTCAGGCGTTCGAAGACACTGGAGTGCGCGCTTATAAAGGACAAGCCGGAAATCTCATCACAAATGACACGGTACTTCAGGCAGCACTTCAAATTCAGGCTGTAGAAGCTCGTCACGCAAGTGAAGTAAGAAGACTTAGAGCTAAGAATGGTGATACCAGCACTAAAGGATGGATTACCGGTAACAGCCGCGGAACACTACCTTCAGCAACTCAGGCCGTTTATAACGGAGAAGACAACACAACGCAAGGTACATTAAACTTAAGTAGTGTAACAACTGTTGGCACAAATGCTATTACCGAAGCCTTCGACGAACCACTAACAGATACAGAGGTTTTAGCTATTGCAAATTTATTTATTGTATAATCTACTGTCATGATACATCAATTTTTACTGGCATTTATGGGAGCACAGGAAATCATTATCGTTTTAATTATCGTTCTGTTATTATTCGGAGGTAAAAAAATTCCTGAATTAATGAAAGGACTTGGGAAAGGAGTTAAAGATTTCAAAGAAGCTTCTCAGGTGTCTGATGACAAAGACAAACAAGGAATCTAACAGCAGGCTTATAACTAAAAAGCAGGAATTTTATTCCTGCTTTTTTTTTAATATACCTATCTGAAAATTCAAGTATAATTCGTGTGCCGGTAATTTAATGGTTTAACAAAAAGAAAGTTCTTCCTTTAACATAGCATTTTGAGGAGCCAGCAAAATATCTCTAAGAAATTTAAGGGCAATTCTGCTTCTTGATTTCACTGTGCCCAGTGGAAGTTGTTTCATTGTCGCTACTTCTGTTTGAGTAAAACCTTGTATAAAAAGAAGTTCAATAATCTCCCGTTGATCCAGTGGTAAACGCAATATGAGCTCTTTCACCTGTTTATTTTCAAAATCTGAAACGGTTTCTTCATAAGCAGGCTCTGGCGCACAGTCATAATTCTGAGTTAACTGATGGTATCTGAAATATTTTGAGCGCAGGTAATCCTTGCAGTGGTTTCGCGCAATATTTATAAGCCAGGTATACAATTCTCCTTTTGTTGCATCGTATTTTGACATGTTGTGCCATGCCTTTAAAAATATTTCCTGGCAAAGATCTTTTGAAAGCGTGTTATTATACGTCCATTTATAGATCTCTGCCGTTATGGCTTTTTTGTACTTTGAATAAAACATTTTGAAAAAAAGAGGATCACTGTAATCGTAAAATCCATTCTCAGAATGACCTCCGATATCGCTAGTGGTGCCGATAATTTTTTCAGGAATTCCGTTCTTAGAACGGATAATTTTTGCCTGCGTCTCCACAAAACCGAGGCTCCCGTTCTTTTTAATAATACGACGTTTAAAAGCGTATCCGTCACTTTTACGCAATGCTTCGTTAATGGTAGCAGTAATACGCTCAATGTCGGATGGATGAGTAGTATTGATAATAAAATACTCATCGTTGAGTATAAGTTCGTTTGGTTCGTAGCCGTACAAGCTAAATTGCTCAGGAGACCACGATAAATTATTTTGTTTAAGATCGAGTTCCCAGTTTCCTTTTTTTTGCTCAGCACCAAACAAATTTTGTTTACCGGCTGAGCTTGTATGTGAGAGCATGCCCATAGTCTTGTGGAATTTATACTATTCAGTTCAATTCTAATACCAGATGTTAAAAATTGAAAAAAGGCGTTAAATCAAGGAATACCAGTAGGAATAGAAAAGTCCGGAGGATATTATTTCCCAAACTGGGTACTTTCAGAAATACGTAGAAGAAAAAAGCTTATACCTGTTCAAACAAGGCAGTCATGTTTAGATCGCTTTGAACGTTTCCGGAATATAAATTAGGCTGTAACCCAAAGGTAGTTACCATGGTTAGAAAAACAGATTTGCGTGTACCTGTTTCATTTTTAAAAGTTCCGGCTTTATGGCGCAATTCCCGGTCGTATTTTTTATCTATCACAAACCGATTAATAGAAAACTTCATTTCACACAAATTAATGACATTATCCCGCCTGTCAATTATAAGATCTACCTGAGCGCCATCTTTTGTTTTTATGCTTCGCCAGGCCGATATTTCTGTTTCAACACCTCCTATTCCAAGAGCTTTTTTTAACTGCGCTGTATGATTAAGACATACCTGCTCGAACGCATAACCACTCCAAGCTCTGTGCAGAGGATTATCTATCATTTTTAGCCAATAATCACGATCCTTTGATTTGTGATCTTTTATAAAACGGATATGAAACAAAGAAAATAAATCGGTTAACTGATACAAGCTATTGCGCGATGTTTTTCCGAAAGGAATATATTTTCTAATAAATCCACTTTCTTCCAGTTCGTTTAACAACCTTGTGAATCCACCTCCATTGGCCAACTTACTTGCTTTACTTATTTCTTCGCGGCTTAGCCCCCTGCTCTTTCTTGCCAGCGCTGTAACAATTGCTTCATGCCGCTCGGCTTTGGCAAATAATGATTTAAATAAATTATCAAACTCACCGGTTAACAGCCCGTTTGATCCAAAACAAAGGGAGTTGATTGTTTGCGCCGCGCTCTGTCCTTTTTTTATCGCATCCCAGTAAAATGGATTGCCACCAAGCACCATATAGAGCTGAATAAGCTGGTAGCGGTCTAAGTGATTTTTTCTTTTTCTCAGTAACTCCTCGCATTCTTCCAATGAAAAAGGTGCAATCCTTAATTTTTGCGTAACACGGTTATGCAATCCACCTTTGTTATTTATCAGCGTGTTTATCATCCACGAAGCTGCAGATCCACACACTATAAGCAGAATATCTTTACGGGCAGAGGCCCAACTATTCCAAAAATGCTCTAGTGCGGGAATAAAGCCAGAATGAGGAGTATCGAACCAGGGCAACTCATCAATGAAAATTATTTTTTTCTTATGTTTTGATTTCTCGATAACACTTCTTAAACCACGAAAGGCATCCATCCAGTTAAGCGCTTTTTTTTGCCTGACTTTCGGATATTGCTCCTGCATCGCTTCCTGAAAATTGGCCAGTTGTAACTCAAGACCCGCCTGCCCCAGACCAGTCAGACGAAACGTAAATTTCCCTTCAAATAAATTCCGTATCAGAAATGTTTTTCCTACTCTCCGTCTGCCGTATAGAGCTACGAATTCAGATTTTGAAGAGTAAAACTTTTCATTAAGAATAGCAATCTCTTCTTTTCGACCTATCAGGTTAGTATTCATTTTGGCTATAACTATACAAATATACTTATTTATAGCCAAAATGATCGCAAAATGATTTGTTTGACCAAAAATTCATTTTGGCTATAACTCCTAAAAAAAACATAGTTATAGCCAAAATGAAAATAGCTCTATATGTATGTTAAACCACTATCTGAACATACAAATCCGTTAAAGCTTCGTTACTAGTGAGCCGTTTAACGTTAAACAACTAAAAAACAAACCCACTGTTAACGATGCATGAACACCATAAGTAAGACGTGCGTGTTGAATTACGAGCGCACCAGAAGAGAAATTATATCCAGGCCGGTTTTTTTTAACAACTTTGACCAACAAAATACCTTCACAGAGTTAATTTATTGTTTAATTTGTCTTTTATTTATTACTATTTTTTTAATGACCAGCAGTGATATAAAGGAGAAGAAGAGGCTTGATGAACTTCACAGATTAGATCTGTTGGATACCAAACCTGAAAAAGAATACGATGAAATTGTGGTGCTTGCGTCTTTAATTTGCGAAACTCCCATTTCTCTCATTACCCTTATCGACACAAACCGTCAATGGTTTAAGGCTCGTGTAGGTCTCGACATACAAGAAACCCGCAGAGAGGTAGCTTTTTGCGATCAGGCAATAAAAAAAGAAGGCCTTATGATTGTAGAAAACGCATTGGAAGACGAGCGTTTCGCGAATAATCAAATGGTGTTAGAAGATCCACACATCCGTTTTTACGCAGGAGCTCCCTTAATAACTTCTAAAGGTTACAAGCTGGGAACTTTATGCGTATTTGATCGTAAACCAAAAAAACTTACGCACTCCCAACAATTTAGTTTACAAATACTGGCCAAACAGGTTGTAAAACAAATAGAGTTCAGTTCACTCAACAACAAACTAAAAATAACCTCCGAACGTTTAAAACATGCCACTGAAGGAGCGCAGGTAGGCACTTTTGAGTATGATCTTGTAAAAAACACTTTGATCTGCGACGCAGTACTTTACTCTCTGTATGGGGTAAAACCATACACCTACCCTACTGCCTTTGATGCCTGGCGTGCGCACCTTCATCCAAAAGATTATGAAATAACCAATCAAAAAATACAAGCTGCTATTCGCGGCGAAATTAAGTTTGATACCGAATTCAGAGTTATATGGCCCGATGGTTCGGTACACTATATAAAATCGAAAGCTGAAATCTTGCGTGAACCCGGCGGAAAAGCTACTCGTATGCTAGGTGCTAACTGGGACATAACCGCTCAGAAACAAACAGAAAGGGAATTAAAACTCAGTAACGAAAGAGACAGGATTTTCGTAGAGCAATCTCCAAATGCTATTGCAATGTTTGATACAGATATGCGTTACATGGCTGCATCCGAACAATGGATTAAGGATTACAAACTTTCTAATGTAAATATTATAGGGCGTTCGCATTACGAGATTTTCCCTGAAATTAGCGAGGATTGGAAAAAAATTCATGCAGACTGCATGAAAGGAAAGATCAATAAGTGTGAAGAAGCATATTTTGAAAGAGCCGATGGTGTGAATCAATGGATTACCTGGGACATTCGTCCCTGGTACATTTCAGAAGACATTATTGGAGGACTAATGATGTACACCGCCGATATCACCAAAGCTAAAGAGAGAGAACTTGAAAAGTTAAGAGTGGAAGAAATTCTAAATAAAACCAATGAGATAGCCCGTATTGGCACCTGGGAGGCCGTTTTAGGAACACGAAAAGTTACCTGGAGTAAAATTACCAAAGAAATCCACGGCGTTCCTGAAAACTACCAACCCGACTTTGACTACGAACTGAATTTTTTTCCGGAAGGAGAAAATAGGGATAATCTGATAAAGGCGATTGATACTCTTATAAAATTTAACAAGCCGTACGACCTGGAGCTGGAAATTATTACCACAACAGGAGAAAGAAAATGGGTGCGTTCCATCGGTCAGGCGGAATTTGAACATGGCGTATGTAAACGTGTTTATGGCATGTTTCAGGATATACATGAAAGTAAAAAAGCCAAAGAAGCTATTATTGAAGCTAAAAATCTCGCTGAACAATCTGCGCTTTTAAAAGAAACCTTTTTGGCAAACATGAGTCATGAAATCAGAACTCCTATGAATGCCATTGTGGGCTTCACTAACCTCTTGTTAAAAAAAGATCTGGGTGATGAAGAACGTGAATACATGCAGATTGTAAAAAATTCGGGTGAAAATTTACTCCGCATTATTAATGATATTCTCGATATATCGAAAATTAATTCAGGGATGATGACTTTTGAAGAGCATCCGCTCAACATAAGCGAAATATTCGCCAGCCTTCGTTTGATGCTTTTACAAAAAGCTACTGAAAAAGGTATTGGTTTAAGTTTTGATACACCCCCATCGCTCTCGCTCAATATATTGGGCGATCCAACACGTTTAACGCAAATACTTCTTAACCTCCTTGGTAACGCCATAAAATTTACCCAGAAAGGAAGCGTAAAAATAAAAGCCTCGCTTGTAAGCGAAGATAAGGAGAGTTTTGTAGTGAAGTTTTCAGTGAAAGACACAGGTATTGGAATAGCAAAAGACAAATTAAATTATATTTTCGATCGCTTCAGTCAGGCCGAACAACACACTACACGTACTTATGGGGGTACAGGACTTGGACTAAGCATCGCCAAACAATTGATTGAATTGCAGCACGGCACTATTGAATGCATAAGTGAACCTGGTGAGGGCTCAGATTTTATTTTTACGCTGCCATTTAAAAAAACAACTACCCATTTAAAAAATCAATTAAACAGTATTAAACTTGAGAAGGCCAGATTTGACAACCTTAAAGTTTTGATAGTAGACGATAATCCCATTAATATTAAGCTCATAAAGGGGATGTTTTCTGAATTCAAGATGCAGATTGAAACGGCCGAAAACGGACTGCAGGCGGTAGAAAAAGTAAGACAGTCTACTTACGACCTGGTTCTTATGGATATTGAAATGCCTGAAATGAGCGGCTATGAAGCTTCAGAACACATCCGGAAAACTCTCGGGAACAATGTTCCTATAATAGCCATGAGTGCACACGCCATGTCTGAAGAAAAAGAGCGGTCTCTGCAACTGGGCATGAATGACTACATTTCAAAACCGCTTAAAGCAGAATTACTTTTTGAAAAAATACTGCAGGCAGTTTCAACAGACTCTTCACTAAAAAAACAAGAGCGCCTCGTAAATTTAGATCCGCTTAAGGCATCGATACACGGACGAAACGATTTACTACGTGAAATCCTGGATCTGTTTCTTCAAGGCGTACCTGATGACCTTGACACAATCTATCATGCTATTGGGCAGAGTGCTTTCGATACTATTAAAAGGCGCGCACATCGCATGAAATCTACTATTCTGGCTGTTGGGATAGCACCTTTAACCACTATCCTTACCGAAATTGAAACCTTAAGCACTTCTGCAACATCCATACATCGCATTGAAGAATTGTATACAGAGCTTCTTCCTCTTTGCAGACAAGCACTTGAAGAGGTAGATATGAAAAAAAAGAAACTTTCATAACATGAGTAAACCGGTAATAATTATTATGGATACTACCCCATCGTTCTTTCCTTTGATAAAAGCAGCAGGGAAAGATAACACTTACGACCGGTTCTTAAAGGAAAAGGACACTTGCTCAATGCATATGACACTTGCACCCTATAGTAGTAATTCTTTTCCTGATAAAAAAAAGAAGCAAACATATAAACTGGGAGTCTCCATAAAAAACAGGTTAAAACTTTAGCAAGATTAATTCAAAAATTATTTACCCTTTTCACACCTAAACATGAAAGAAAATGTACTCCTAAAAAAAGAATCAAAGTCTGGCGTATTTTTTATAGTGGAAGATAACGAAGCTTATGCAAAAACATTACAGTCCTTCATAAAAGTAAATTTTCCGGAGGCGAAAGAAGTAAAAACCTTCCCCGTTGGAGAAACATGTGTGTTAGAACTTTATAAAAAACCAGATGTTGTAATTGTAGATTATTTTCTGGATGGTGAAAAATTTAATGCCGAAACAGGTATCGAAATCATTCGCCAGATTAAAGAAGAAGAACCCGACATGAACATAATACTTCTGAGCTCAAACGATAGTCCTGCTGTATATAAAGCTGCTGTCGAAAATTATAATTGTCCTTTTGTAAAAAAAGATGCAGGGGCGTTTGAAAAAATTTACGACCTCATCGCGCAAATCTGATTTCTTAATTAACGCTGTACCAGTTACGCAAACGTACCTCAATATTCTTATTAGCCGATTGTACGCTATTTTTAAAAAGCTCGGTATCGCTCATCTGGTCGCGGCCACGGTAATGGTATGGATAAACAATTTTAGGTTTAAATTCAAGTACTGCCCGGGCTGCATTTGCAACGTCCATTGTGTAAGGCATGTTCATACAAACAAAGGCAATGTCAATATTTTTGAGACTTAGCATTTCCGGAGTACCGCCTGTATCGCCAGAAATATAGATGTTCTGACCTCCAAGATTAAAAACATAACCATTTCCTCTTCCCTTAATGTGCATTGCATCCGGTTGTTCAGGATAGTTATACATGGCAACTGCCTTAAATGTAATACCTTGCTGAGTGGTACTTTTATCATTTGCCAGGATAATGACTTTTTTCTTTAATAAGGCAGGCATCTTTTCTGCTACCGCTTGAGTTACAATAAATGTTGCTTTTTTTGTATCAATATCATTCAATGTTTGCAAATCTAAATGATCAGGATGTATGTCTGTAATCAGGATTAAGTCGGGTGCGGCTAATCCTTTAAATCCGGCTTTTCCATTATAGGGGTCCACATAAATAGTTTTTTTATTCCATGTTAAAACCATCGCAGCATGAAAAACAGGCTGGATAACCAGTTTGCCTTGTAAGGTTTGAATCGTATCTGCAGCAGGAAGCTGAGCCAATACCGAACTGGAAAAAATTACGAATATAAAATTGATGAAAGCTTTCATGTGACAAATTAAAAGACTAAAGTAAGGAAAAACATAATGTAAAAATTAAAGCAGATCATAAGATTTTTTGAGGAGGGTCAAAACTTTTAAAGTGATCTGATCCGCTGAACACAAACGGATATGGTTCTCAAATTTACCCGCACTTAAATTACTTTTTTGTATGAGCGTACTCTCAACTTCTGTTTTAGAATAGAATTTAAGATCCAGCTCTTTTTTCATTGGACGAATAATTAGAAAAGTTTTGGTATGTACAAAAACAATGCAATTCTGCGTGGTACTAACAAGAACGTCCTTCCACTGCATAATTTCAACTAACAATTTATCAAATACCAGTACTAATTCAGGAGATTTGCCTTCGAATAAAGAATTCAAATTTACCTTGACACAATTGTGCCAGGCATTTTTTTGTTTTAGTTCTCTTTCGCACTTCGGACAAATCCAGCTCATTACATTACCTTTGCAAATTCTAATCCAGTAGTTTATTTTCTTCCTGCTTAAATGGCCACTCTTTTAACCTGTTCGCTTTTATTAAATAGACGGTCAATCCTAAAATTATGACTAAAAGACCCGTTAGAACCATTTTAGAACCTGTAGATGCAAGAATACCAATCCACATCAGAATAGCCAGGTATACAGGAATTGGAAATAATGGCATTTTATAAGGAAACGACTCTTTAGCCCTTGTTCTTCGCAAGAGGAGTAAACCAACTGCCTGGCCGATAAACTGAATTAAAATTCGCATAGCAAGTATGGCATTAATCACATCGCTTAATCTGAAAAGTATGCTAAATACAAATGCAATTGCTCCCAAAACCAAAAGAGAAACATGAGGAAACTGGCGCGTAGGGTGCAATTTCGCAAATACTTTAAAAAATGCACCATCGGCAGCTGCAGCATAAGGGATACGACTATAACCCAGAGTAGCCGAAAAAACAGACGCAAAAGCAACCCATAAAACAAGACACGTCACAACTATAGCCGCGGTATCTCCCATAAGCCGCTGCATGAAAAGACTTATAACATGTTCACTTTCTTTCGCCTCCTGCCAGGGTATAACGCTTGTGACACTTACATTCATTGCAAGATAAAATAGTGAAATACCTGTGATAGATAAAAACATACTGCGGGGAATGTTCTTAGCAGGATTGGTAATTTCTCCGCCAAGGTGACATACGTTATAATAGCCGAGGTAACTATAAACCGTTTTTACACCAGCATAACCCATAGCTGCTATAAAGGCGTAATTTATGGTGAGATCGTTATTAATTTGCTGAACAGGTCCAAAAAAATTGCCATGAGCTATCCCGCCGCCAATAATCCATAAAAGGGTGAGGATAACCCCTCCCCACAGGAAAGTACTTATTTTACCGATAGCTTCAATTTTCCGGTAAAGAAGAATTATTATTAAAATAACGACACTTCCGCTTACTGCTTTTGATTCGTAATAACCGAGGGGCAAAAGGTAAGAAAGATAGGATGCAAATCCAATCGCAGCAGAGGCAATTACCAGTGGTGCCTGAATCATTGTTTGCCAGACAAACAAAAAACTCATCATCTTTCCGGCACCTTGAGAACCGTAAGCTTCTTTCAAAAAATTATAGGACCCCCCGGCTTTGGGAAAAGCAGCCCCCAATTCACTCCAAACCATTGCATCTACAAAAGACAATAGCGCGCCGGCAATCCAGGCATACAAAAAGTAAGGACCATTCATCATGCCTATTACCATTGGCAGAGTTATAAAAGGTCCTATTCCAACCATGTCTATCATATTGATAGCCGTGGCTTGCACTAATCCAAGACGTCGTTGAAGCATAACAAAAAGCTTCGGTAAACATCGGCATTTTATTTGGGGACAAATGTTAAGCAGTAAACTTTAAAACTAGAAAGTTTATATTTGATTATCCTCAACACATGACACTTTCAAGACTATTTTTTGTACATAGTAGTATCACGCTTCTCGCCGCATTGGTACTTATTGTAAAACCCGAAGTAATTCCAGCCACAATTAATATTAGCATAACTGAGCCGCAATTCCTTATTTGTTACTTGTTAGCTGCTGCTGAATTAGCAATTTCTCTACTTTCGTTTGGCGCAGCTTATTTAAAAGATATTAAAGCCCTGCGCCTTATCTCCCTTTGTTTTATAGCTTTTCATTTATGCACCGCCACTGTGGAGCTAGCAGTACTTTCCGATCAGGCAAGTTCTAAAATTTTAATAAACGTCATGTTACGACTAAGCGTTTCAGCGCTCTTTTTTTACTACGGAAGATATAAACTGAAAGTTAGCGCTACTTAGACACAGGAAGTACACGTTCAAGATATTGAACAAGACTTTGCAGAGTAGAAGGCTTTTGAAAATGGTCGAACGCCCCCGCTTCTAATGTTTGGTACTTGATATCCTCATTTATTGAAGTGGAATAGATGATTACCGGAATATCCACCGCTTTTGATATTTTTTTTATCTCTTGTAAACATTCTAAACCATTCATAGGCATCATGTTAAGATCAAGAAAAATATAGTTCGGACTAAGCTCTCCTGATTTCAATTTCTGCAGCGCATCTTCTGCTGAAGAGGAATAGTGAAAATCTACTTTTTTGCTAAGTTCTTTTAATGCCAGTTGAAAAAAATCTCTGTCATCCGCGTCATCATCAATCAATAAAAAGCTAAGTATGTTTTTCATAATGTTGTTGAACAGGATTTAAGGAGTTGTTACTTTGATCAAATATATACAATGTTTTAGAGAATGGAATCATACTGGAAGGCTAAGAAGGGAGAATAGCGTTAATATTTAAATCCTTTATGTATTCGTACAAAATATCTTCATCGTCCTGCAGATTTACTTCCTGTAATTCATTGCTAAATTTGTTTACATATATCTCCACATAAAATGTGTCGAGTAGAAATAATGAAATGTAAATGTCTTTAGTTTCTACAGTGGTAATAATTTCTCCATAATTCCAGGTGAGTTCGGTTTTAGAATCTGCACTCAGTTTTGTAAAATATGTCTTTTCCATGGGCTTCAGTTTTAAAAGGAGCGTGCTCCCGCCTTTAAATACCAAATTGTTTGCCAGCGCCATTTTTATCGAAATTCCCAAAATTGCATAGTACTAAAAAAAGTTAAGATCAATGATAGCAAAGGATACAGCGACTGTTGATTTTTTAAAGGCCATAAAAAACCGCATTTTTTTCCACACTATTTAATTCATTCCACACTTAAAAAGTACAAAACGAAAACACGATAAAAAAAAACGAGAAAATAATTCTTCGAATGATTATTACTTCTTTCACCAACCAGGGTATTGGCACTAAATTTTAAGGGTACGTACAGCCTATTAGTTAGTTCATTAATTATTATCTCCCTTTTAAAACGTTGGAAAAAAACCATCGCAAGAAATTTAACCCGTACTCTAAAATGCAAAACACCCCAATTACCCTATTAAACGCACTTGAGGATTGCCGTGAACAGTGCATTGATTTTATCACGGAAAATCAAACTCGTGAGGAACCTTTCGCTATAAAATGTCTGGATTTATGCAGAGACTGTGAAAAATTATGCGAGGTCACGTTTATGTATGTGAATCGCAGATCTCATTACTCGAAAAAAATTCTTAAGCTTTGCTCCGAGGTATGTCACAAATGCGCTGATGAACTTTTAAAACATTTTTCGCCTTTGGCTAAAGACTGTATTGAGATGTGCAGATTCTGCGCGCAGCAATGCGCCACGGCCAGTTAATATTAGTCTATTATTTTATCCAGACTCTTAAAAATCAATTCTCTACAAGTAGAGTCGTCTTGAATTTCGAATTTTAGATTTTTAAGGACTGCTCCGCTATACCCTTTGCCTTTATTTATCTGAATTCTTCCCAACGAGCTCCAATCTTTAACTGTCATTAATGCTTTTGCGCAAAGATCTTTGCCCTGAATTCCTACCAGCATGTAATCCTGCTCATTGTGATGTTCATAGCCCTCAAACACAAATCGCAATTCCGACTGATCTATGTTTTTTAATTCTTTAAATAATTCCACTTTATATTCGTTTGTTTCGGGAGCAAACTGATCAAAAACCGGATTTGTATTTTTACAATCGGGCTGATCACAGGCAATTGCAGAAGCTACGAGTCCTGCAACCATAATTAAGTTGATGAGTTTTTGTTTCATTGCACTGATAAAATAGTATTCCCGTAAAGTTATTATTTATTTGATTTTATTGCGTTTTTTCATAAATACTTTTTGTCGGCAAGCTTCCGGCATAAAACAAGGTGCAAAGTGTATTTATAGGGGTGCTTTTTAATCATCACAAATTAAGTAGTAGCAGCAGTTTCTGTATCTCCGTTTATGGCGCAAATTTCTGCTACTCAACAGACGAGTCTGGCATGTGTATAAAGGCGAAGCATCCACCTCACCTGTCTGAACCCTTTGTTTTATAGGGTTTTGATAACACTAACGGTCGTGGGCTTAGTTTAATTTATACAAGCGGGACTTTTTTCGGCTATCCAAACGATCTCAAGTGCTTTTCGAAGACATTTAAAAATTGTAAAACTACTTAAGTCTGAGAGGCCCGATTTCTTTCACATTTTTTCGGTTTTCGCCCGCTGGAAGCTTTCAATTGTGAATAACTCTGGTGATATCCTCTGTACATCAGTCGTTTTGGCACTTCTTTTGCCTTGTAATTTTACAGTATGAAATATTTTACCCTCCTAGTCCTTTGTATTCTCACTTTTTCATTAGGTGCCCAAAACCCTTTTGGTCCCAAGCCTGAACCGGTAAGGGCTACACCTGAGATCATTCACGACGACCTTGAAGAAATGCCCCTATTTCCGGGTGGTACAGTGGCTATGCAGAAGTATCTGGATGAGCATATTGTGCGCCCAAAAGTAATGCGGGAAGTTTGTAGCGGAACCAGAATTATAGCAGGTTTTGTTGTTGAAAAAGACGGGAGTTTAAGCCAAATAAGCATCGTAAAAAGTGTGAACGGTTGTCCTGATTTTGATTTCGAAGTACTCAGAGTGATTAAAAATATGCCCAAATGGGAACCGGGAAAATATAATGGGCGCTGGGTAAGGTGCTATTACAGAATGCCTGTTTATATTGATTAGCGATTTTCTACAACCTGTAATCTATCAGATTTAATTTTCGGAGAAACCTCTTCTCTTGTTTTTCTACGGAGAATCGGTACCCTACAAAAATTCTGAATTTGCCGGAGGAATAATTAAAGGTAGACCCTTTCTTGGCGTCGAAATAATAAAAGTCGAATAAGCCCATTGTGCCATAAAAAAATCTTCCGCTATCGTAACCCAAAGCAATTCTCAAATTTTGTTTACTGGAAAACCTGGCGGCTAATTCATATTTTGACCCATCTTCTCTTGTAATGTTGGTATTGTCATGTCCCAGCCCCTGCACCAACGACAAGGTCATGTGAATTTTTTGCCTGAGAACAAGCGTGTAAATATACCCGATGTTAATGCCAACATTGGCCACTTCTCCTTTTTTAATACTGGAGGCTGAATCAAAATAAGGAACAAAAGTATTAGAAATCAAATTAGAATCTGCCCGAACTCCCAACACAGAAAAATATCCTCCGCATAGAAGCGAGCCGGCACTTTTCTTTTGATATTCTGTAAATGCAAAGGAACTTCTGTAGGAAAACCTCTTGTAATTAAAAATATAATAGTAGTTGAAACTTAAAGCGAAAACGTTCACATCTGGCCGTACTTGATATGCTTGCGTGTTTGTTTTCTGAAAGGTTTCATATTTCCTCGAATTCTCTATGTAAAATCCCTGGTAGGTTTGTAGCGCCAAATCGATGGTCGTTTTTTTACCATACAAATTAAATTGATAATCCTGGTAACTGGTTTTGCCTTTTGTGCCCTGATCGTTATCAAAAAGCGAAACTCCTGAATTTAAAAGGAAACTGGCGAATCTCGAATTGATGCTTATTCCCAAATCGTATTTGCTGTTGGGTTGAAATCTGAGAAAGTTGGCGGTTAAACCATCTCTCACTTCAAAATTTAAAAAGCGCGTTGAAACAGGAAGTGTGAGCACTAATTTTCCTTTGTAAGAAGAATAAAATTCCTGGTTCCAGTATGGCAAACGTTCTTTCATAAAAGCGAAAGCAACACTGCGGTGAATCCACATCCACTTTTGTTTCAAGGTCTTATGCGGAATGTCTTTAACCGATTTTACTGTTTCAAATTTAATGGTATCCTGACCAAAAATTGGCGCAGCAGGTAACATCGCCATAAGCAAGACCTGCATGTGAACTACAGTAACCTTTAAAACTGAGCGCATTTGGAATCGGTTGAGGATTTAATTCCAAAAATAAATAAATAAAAAGACTGCTTTACAGCAGCCTTCATCTTTTAATAACTTAATTCAGTTAGTTTGCTTTAGCGTTTTTGTCTGAAGTTAGCAATACTCCAATCGCTACACCAGCTACGATTCCTGCCAGGATTGTTCCAATTATTCCTTTCATAATATATGTTTAAGTATGCTCTACTAATTTTATGCCAGGGCAAAATGCTCTCACTGCAAATCTATGCATTGTAGTTTACCGGTCTGTTTTCACAAACCTGCCCTTAAACGTGCCTGTGGTAGTCTCCACCAAAACCAGATAAGTTCCGGGTTTCAATGCTGTTACATCTACCGTTTTAGATTTCCCTTGCAGTATTACTTGTCCTGTGGTGCTCATAACGGTTATCACTTTGATAAAAACACCTGCCTTAACACTGAGATTAAGCTCGTTAGTAACAGGATTAGGAAATAAAGAAATACCGGTGATCTGCTGGGTGGAATTAGTGAGCCCCGATAGCACGTAGGCGTAGCAGCCAGACGTATCCTGGCAGGAAGAACTGTTGGTAACGACAGCGTAATTGCCATTGGACGCCGGTGTAAATACCTGACTGGTTTCGCCACTTATCGCGGTGTTCGCATTGTCGCAGTTGATCCACTGATAAGTATCCGCGGTGTTTGCCTGAAGCGATGAACCTTGCTGTGTAACCACTGCTGCATGCGTATTTACAAGTACGTTTACTTTAGAACCCGTTGCAGATCCGCATGCATTGGTCATGGTGCATACCCATGTACCAGCATTTGCAGCGGTAAGATTGGTTAATGCAAGCGTAGCGGTTGTTTGTGACGTAACAGGAGTGCCATTTTGTGTCCATACATAATTCAAGGCATTGTCTGAATGAATTGCAAATGCCAGTGAGCTTCCGAGACAGGTTTTAAAAGTAGTATCCTTTGCCGGGCTAAAAGTAGGTTTGCGACACACAGAAGTAATAGCGGGTGTTGCCGGAGAATACCACCCCATGTTTACTGGAAAGCGCGCTCTTGCTGTTTTTACATTGAGCGAAGGATGGTATTCAAATACACCATTTGGCGTAACGCCATATAACTTTCCATTGTTACCATTGATAAGGCTAAACGGAAATGGTCCTACATTCAAATAAGAACCGTTGCCATAAGTAAAATCGAGCTTTTTGGTAAACTGATCAGTTGCCGGATCAAACTCATAAAGTATTCCACACCCGGAAGGATAATATTGTTCGGGTGTTCCTCCATCAGCAGTGCCGTAAAATTTACCGTTAGCCGCTTCCACCATGGTAGAAGGTTGCATGCCCGTTAGGCCACCCAGAAAACTATATTTATTGGTGTAGGCACTTGTAGCGGGGTCAAATGAATAGATAACACCTTTGTTACCATTTGCGCCGCCAAACCTGGCAACGCTATAAAGTTTGTTATTGTAAGTAGCATAGTGGTTATCAAACTGAAAGCCGTTATTGCCGGTGCAGGGACACAAATAGCTTATAGAAAATGTAGTTGCTACAGGATCGATTTTCACAATCGATCCAAAATTAGGATTTGGAATGGGACACTGAGAGTTGCCGTAAGTTGTACCGTAAAGATATCCGTCAGGCGCAAAGTAGAGTGTGCCTTCCAGGCGATTGCCCAGCGTGGTATTACCACTGCCGCCCTGAAACGTTGGGATAGTAAGTACAGTAGAAATATTTTGAGTAGCTGCATTCCAGGAAAACAAAACCCCTGTTTGGTACGGGCCCCTGATCTGCCCATATATAATGCCGGGATAAACTTCCGTTAAGGTCCGTAAACCATCTCCCGCAGGGCGAACTCCTGTGATCTGCGTGTTGCCGGCTCCAAATTCTTGCAGCACTTTAAAAACAGAAGTACTCAGATCATATTCATAAAAAACGCCGCCACTAAACAAACCTTGTGCATACTGACCACCCGCCGCAGTTAAACCATAGAGCTTGTTGTTACTGGCCGCTAATAGTGCGCCAGGGTCTCTGCCATTGACGGCTTCCTGAAAATGATGAACTATAACCATATTATTGCCGATGGAATCCGTTTTAAAAATATATCCATGGTTGTAATTACCGCCATTACTAACAGTTCCCCACAATTCACGCTGAGAATAGGTTAAGGTAACAAGAGTGCAGAAGCAAAAAGTAAAAAATGTTTTCATGATCAATTTAACCGGGAGTTTATATATGAAGTTCAATTTATCTTATAAATATAACTTAAAGCCACTTTTTCTCCCCACCATACACAACATTTTTCGCACAACTAACATTTGCAGTGACTCTGAAACGACTTCATTAAAAATAAGGCCATCGGCAGACGAACCGATTTACATTTTTCCGGCACAATAGGCTTGCTTAATTTGGGGTGATTAAGACAAATTCAGATACTCTACTATTGTCGCAATCACCCTCTTTATTTGTCATTTTCGGCCTGCTAGAAAAACATCCGCCCGCCTAACTTTGCCTAAACTAATAAATAAAAATTATGAGCAAAGTAGCTATCTACCTTAATTTTCAAGGCAACACAGAGGAAGCCTTTAATTTTTACAAAACTGTGTTTGGAACAGAATTCTCTGCTCCTATCGGACGGATTCGTGATATTCCGGCCGATCCCAATGGCCCGAAATTTTCTGAAGCTGATCTTAATTCGGTAATGCACGTCGCGCTTCCCATTGTTGGCGGAACCGAGATCATGGGGACTGACATGCTGGAATCTATGGGACATAAATTGGTAGTAGGTAATAACGTTACCATCAGTCTTCAATTGGACACCAAACAAGAAGCGGATAAGTATTATGCAGCGCTTGCTGAAGGTGGTTCAGACAAGGCTCCCATGAGAGATGAGTTTTGGGGCTACTGGGGCTGCTGCCTCGATAAATTTGGTGTCCGCTGGATGTTTAATGTTATGAAATAGAAGGCCCCAGGGCGGGGCCATAAACGTATTACACAGAAGCCTTTTCGATAGAGTAGAAAAGGCTTTTTCTGTTAATTCTCATTAATCTCTGATATTCAGACGTTTTAACAAGCTTGAACCTATAAAAGTAGTATCTTTGCGGCCGCTTTAGCAGCTTAAAACTTAGAACCGATACAGGCATGAAAAAAATTGTTGAATACAGAAAATTAATGGGTGCCGATAAAGACATCAAATTAAACGATCTTAAATCTTTATACCGCAATTTTATGAAAGAGTATCATCCTGATAAATTCCAGGAGGATAATGAGGAGAAAGCTGCCGCAGAAGAAAAAAGCAAACAGATCATTGAAGCGTATCATACTTTAGTGAGCATTTCAAAGGAAACAGCTGAAGCTAATCTTGAAGCCTATACAAAAACCATCAGTACGTGCGGAATAACAGACATGGAATATAAAGGCAAGCGTCTCAGAGTTGAGTTTGCTGATGGCAGTGCTTACGAATACATTGGCGTTCCGGAAAACACTTACATCAAACTTATTAATGCCGATTCACAGGCGCGTTTTGTTCGCAGGCATATCTCAGCTTCTTTTCTTTACAGACAAGTAAGCAAAACAGCAATGGAAGTTTAAATTTAGTTTAGCTGCGCCGCCAAAAATGGCGCGTTCTGGCTAACTCAATTTTAAGAAATTTTCATAGAAGATCCCTCTGCTACAAGTCTCTCTCCTTTTCATCGTTGCGGGTTAACTCCCGATACGTTATGACATTTGATCCTTAGAGTAATTTAATTTGCGGGGCCATGCAAAACAATGTTGAAAATTGTTCCAACACCCGGTTCTGATTCTGCAAATAAATGTCCACCGTGGTTCATGACTATTCTCCGGCAAAGCGCCAATCCAATTCCTGAACCCGGATAAATATCTTTGCTATGTAAGCGTTTAAACACTTCAAAAATTTGTTCTGCGAATTGAATGTCAAAACCAATTCCATTGTCGCTAACCGTTATCTTATAATACTTTTCGCCAACAAGAGGTTTATGAATATAAAGTTTGGTTTCTTGTTCAGATAAGTCTGTTGATTTGATTGTAACTACGGGCGTTCTGGAAGGATCGGTGAATTTTAAAGCATTGTTAAGCAGGTTATAAAACAGCTGGTTCATCTGCAAAGCCAACGCGTTTATTACAGGCAGCGGTCCAACATGTATTTCTGCATTTTTTTCTGTAGCAATCAATTCAAAATCTGTTACCACCTCCTTTAAAATTCCGTTTAAATTAACGGGGGTCAACGAAATCTCTTGTTTTAACACGCGCGAAAACTCTAACAAATCTTTTATAAGGAGCGTCATACGCTCTGAAGACTTGTTTATTTTTTTTACAAGCGATTTACTTTCGTCGGGAAGATTGCTTTGTTTATCAAGCATGCCCGCGTAAACACGGATTTTACGCAGGGGTTCCTGTAAATCGTGGCTCGCTACATAAGCATATTGTGAGAGTTCTTCGTTTGAACGGTTAAGGCTTATGTTTGCTTCTTCCATTTCTTCATTTGTGGCCGTCATCTCTTCGTTCATGGCCTGAAGCTCTTCGTTGGATGCGGCAAGCTCTTCATTCGTTGCGGCAAGCTCTTCTGTGCGTTCCTGAACCTGTCTCGTTAATTCTAATTCTATTTCTCGTTCTTTGGTAACATCGCGCGACGATCCACTGATCCGGTAGGGAATGCCGTTAGCGTCTTTGAATGTTTTACCCTGCGTGTGTAAAATCCGCCTTACGCCGGTTTTTATATTTTTGATTTTATACTCCACGTCATAAGTCCCTTCACTTCCAGGCGCTATGGCGTCCATCATAGCTTTCTGTAAACGTGGCAATTCTTCCGGTTCGCATGGCAAACCAGACTTTTCAGGAGTAATTATTTCATCTTCGCTAAATCCAAACCAACTTCGCATTCTTGCATCATAATGCCGCGCACGCTCTTTAATGTCAATACTAAATGTTCCCAGGTTGGCTAAATCTACGGCTCCCTGTAAAGCAATCTTAGATTCTTCTACTTTTTGCCTTGCATGTACCTGTTCGGTAATGTCGCTTGCGGTAACCATTATGCCGTAGATTTCGCCTGAGGCGTAACGCAGCGCTTTGTAGATATAAGTATAAAAGCCGGTATAAGCCTGTCCATGTCGAATTAATGTAATTTCTTCTTCAGGTTGTGTGAATGATTCTCCGGTTCTGAAAGTATGCAGCATGCGCTCCATGAAAACAGAATTAGTGAGTTCTGGTAACATTTCTGTAAACGTTTTGCCTACTTGCGATGCATCTCGCCCTAACAACTCCTGCATTTTTTCGTTGATGCTATCCACCTTCATTTCCGCACCCACCAAAACCAATTTTGAAACAGGAGAATTAAATAAAATTGAGCGTGCAAAAACGGCATTGTCTTCCGCTTGTTTTTTAGCTACCACCAGAGGCGTTACATCGGTTGCCACCACTAAAATACCTGTTGAATGGTTATAGGTATCGCGAATGGCTGTATAACTGAAATCTATAAAAAAATCTTTTACATTATGATTATGCAGTACTTTCACTGATATAGCTTTTCCGTGGTAAGGAATGCCGGTATCATATACCTCATTTAATAACTCTATAAACCCTTGCCCCACTATTTCAGGCAAAGCATTTTCTAACGGTTGCCCTATTACCGCTTCGTCACGTCCCCAAATATTAAGAAGACTCTGATTAGCGGATTCTATAATATAATTTTTTCCAACTAAAACACCAATGGCAACGGGCGCCTGATTAACAATACTTTTGATCCTTTGCTCACTCTGCTGAATTTTTTCCGCCATCTCCACGCGGTGATGCACGTCCATACAAAAGCCAACGTATCCTGCGTATTGCCCTTCGTCATTAAAGTATGGATCGCCCGACGCACGACACCACATAATGGAGCCATCTGCTTTCGTTATTCTAAACTCTACGTCGTAATGCGTTCTGCTATTTAACGCTGCTCTGTACACTGAAGCCCCGCGTTCACGATCTTCTTCCACTATTGCATTCGCCCAACCTTCTCCCAGCAAAGTTTCATAAGACATACCCGTCCAGTCTACCAAGGTTCTGTTTAAATAAATCAATCCACCCTCTGCGTCTGACATCCAAAGACCCGTAGGAGCATTTTGAGTAACCTGTCGGAAGGTGGTTTCACTCTTAAGCAGTTTTTTGCGAGCTTCTAACTCAGGTCTTAAATCGCGAACAGTGGCACTTCTCCCTATGCTCTTCCCCGTGGATGGATCCTTTACTGTTTCATAACTTGCAAAGCCTGGAAGTAATTCACCCGTTTTAAAGTGCTTTAAAGTAATAGTTCCCTTCCAACTTCCCTCTTTTTGAACTGTTGCATGAATCATGAGCATACGATCCAGTTCATGGGGGGCATAAAAATCTGCAGATCGTAAACTTTTTAAGTCCGTATTTTTATCGATTCCAATAAGATCATACGCTGCCCTGTTAAGATACTCAACAACACTCTCATTGTTCGACATCCCCATAAAATCAGGACTGTTGTCAACAAGAACTTTTAACTTTTCCCTTTCACCACTTAATGTATGCATGCTCATTTTTTAAGCTTGCAAGGTAAGAAAATTTATTATTTTTGCGCTTTAGACCTAACCCTTGAAAACTGTTTTTTTAATAGACGACGACCTTGATGACCGCGAAATTTTTCAGGAGGCTCTCCATTCTATTGACCTGTCTGTAATTTATCTGGAAGCTGGAGATGGCCAACAAGCGCTTCAAATGATCATGCAGGAAAATTTCGTTTTACCGAATCTGATTTTTGTTGATCTCAATATGCCCCGCGTTGGTGGTCTGGAATTTTTACAAAAAGTAAGGCTATTTCCTGATTATAAAAATATTCCGATTTATGTCTATTCTACCTCCTCTGCGCAAGCGGATGCAGACAAGTGTTTAAAAGCAGGGGCTACAGGATTTATAACCAAACATAATTCTTTTGATGATCTCAAAAAGGAATTGACAAAACTTCTTAAGTAAAATTTTATTGCAGGTGAATCATAGCGTGTTAAAAATAGTTTGACACGCTTTTTCTATTTCCCATCCAGACTACCCGGCTACTTTTTTTTATCAGAAATTTAAAGTCTTTAGCAATAGCTTCTGCCTCCGAGAATATCCCTGGAGACAAACTCTCATCCTCTCTAAAACTTAGTACTTTTCTTTTAGCCTTAACTCACTGGAAAATCCCTTTTTTGTGCAGATATTTTTGAATGAATATTATTAAACGATGTTCTTCCTCAGTAATGAAATCAGCACCGTGCATAAACCAGGGGTAAGTGATGCGCCATTAAAACTACTGTATTCATTCTTTATTTCACTAAAAAAGGCCCCATTAAAATTCATTTTTGCTGGCACATAAATTGAAACAAGTCTGTACTATGACACTCAAAACTCAACACATTATTAACCCTGAAATATGTCTTCAATGTCCGCTTAAGAAAGCTGTGCTTGCTTTAAAGGCAAAAAAGACAGAAGAAAAAAACTAAGAATATGTTAAAGGTCAAAAATTATTTTTCAGGCATCTGGAGCATCACTAAAAAAACCGGCAAAGCCTGGATGGATGCCGATCCTTTTAGACAAAGCGCAGTAGTTGCCTATTACGCCATATTTTCAATTCCAGCATTATTGGTAATCATTATTAGTTGTGCCGGCTTAGTGTTCGGCAGAGAAGCTGTGCAAGGACAAATATCAGATCAGATAGGTTCTGCTATAAGTGCAGATACTGCCGAACAGGTAGAAGAAATGATTGCAAAAGCCAGTGAGCAAAAAGCCTCGATAATGGCCACCATCATCAGTGTAATAACGCTTATCCTTGGATCGACCGGAGTTTTTTCGCAGTTGCAAACTTCCTTAAACCAGATCTGGGAAGTTAAAGCATCAGAGGAGAAAAAATTCCTTAAGACATTGCGCGACCGTTTATTTTCTTTCGGCCTGGTTTTGTCTATTGCTTTTTTAATGTTGGTATCACTTGTCTTAACGGCAGGCCTCGAAGCCTTTAGCGGTTGGATAAAGGCCCATCTTCCTGATTTTATGCTCGTAGTGTTCCGGTTAATTAGTTTTATATTATCCCTTTCTATTTTAAGTGTATTGTTTGCACTTATGTTTAAAATTTTACCAGATGCTAAAATTAAATGGCGTGATGTATGGATCGGGGCCATTGCCACTACTTTACTATTCCTGCTTGGAAAATTCGGTTTGGGAATCTATTTTGCTAAGGCTGAGCCCGGCTCTACATACGGCGCCGCAGGATCAATTGTTCTTATTATGTTATGGGTATCTTATTCATGTATGATCTTATTTTTTGGCGCAGAATTTACAAAACAATATGCTTTACATCTCGGAAGAAAAATTGAAGCGAAAAAAGGCGCTGAGCTTTTAAAAAATAGCGATGACCTTAACAACGAAGAACAAGCCATTATCCATCTCAAAGATTATAAATCTAAAAACAAAAATGTGTCATAAGAAATCATTGTGGTAAATACGGTACTTTCAAAAATTTTTCAAGTTTCATCGGTATAAACCCGGATATTCAAATTTTAAAAAGTCGAGGAAAACAATTTTGTAATTATATTTAACCCGTAAAAAAAAACAGATTTTAAAATGTTTTTTTTAACCTAACTATGATCTACCTGTTTTCTTAAAGTATGCAAAAAGATCTCTCTGTAACTTTACTTCTACTTTCTCAATGCGTGGAAGCCTGCGACAATTTTAACGAGACTATCGCTCTTCGTAGCGATATCCCAAAACTCAACCGCCTTATAGGGCTTTGTTCTGATTGCTCAGAATTTTGCAGCCTCACCAGCGATTTTTTACAAAGAGAATCTTCGATCTCTAAAAAAATGTTACGTTTTTGTTCGGAGGTTTGTCATAAATTTGCAGATGAACTTACTAAAAATCCGCAGGTAGACGGAGATAAAAATTGCTATAAAGCCTGCAGATCCTGTGCTGAACAGTGCGCATTAATTGGTTGATGAGCGCTTTGGGGTAGAACTACGAAGTGTGTACCAGACCTTAAAAGCTTCATATTTTTTCGCTAGAATTTCTGTTTGTCGTACTGCACAATTTATAATTGGCTCCTGCCAATTTGTATTTTCTCCAAAGAGTATTAGTTCATCGGCACTTGCAGAATTCTGTCGTCCTGCACTGCGCAGTTGCGCTGAAGCCGCAAGAACGGCCATATCGTTTACAACCTTGTAAATTTTACGGTATTCGTGTTTTATAAGTTTTAAATTAATACTGTCTTTAGTAGGTTGTAATTCCTGCAATACATAAGCGGTTCCTTTAAATACAGTAGTACTCAACAGAAATGGTACAATATTCTGCATACGTTGCTGAATGGCAATAATCCTTTCTGATTCGTTTGCCCAGGAAGGCTGTTTAATTTTTAAAACTTTCGCTAAGGATGACGTTCGCGATTCCTTCATGTCCAACAACAGGTACTTTTCTTTAACATTGGTGCTCTTAAGAAGAAATAGGTATCTTTTTAATCCAAGACTCCCTATTCCGGCAATGCGAAATACTGCATCTATAACTTCGTAATTGTAAGGACGCCCGCTGTTATTAAGAATCCATTCGTCCATATGAGTGCAAAGCTCTTGTTTTTCGGGTTGACCTAAGGGAAGATATTTTGCATCTGTATTTAGAAAACGCTTATTTCCTTTTTTAAAAGTTCTTTTATCTAATAAATCTTTCTGTTTTCGCCTGCTCACAGCCGTTAAAAAATCGCACACGATTCCGCTGGCAGAGTGAGGTTCAATGTAAAAAGATTTACCGCGGGCAAGGGTTTCAGAATAGACCTTGAGAAAAAGGCGGGACATATTGTATGCCTTTTTTGAAGCCAGGTTAAGGGAATCAAAAGCGATAAAAATACTACTCACAAAATGAATTAATTCCCAGGAGACAGGAGCTAAAATAGCTTCGTCAAAATCATTGAGATCAAAATAAACGAGTCGGTTATTGCCTTTGTAACTTCCGAAATTCTCCATGTGCAAATCACCGCAGATCCAGGCGTTGGGTGAAAATGGAAGTTCTTTTTCTTTCGCCAGAGAATCGTAATACAAATGGCATGTACCGCGAAAAAAACGGTAAAAAGATTTATTCATAAGCGCATACTTATGCTCTACCCTGTCTTGCAATAAAGCTTTATTAAATGCCAGAATTTTTGATAAGTCGGCTCCCATCATTTATCTCTTTGATGTTTTTTTGAGCTCGGTTTTATCTTTGTGTTCTTTTTTCTTGTGTTCTTTCTCTTTGCCGTCCTTGTCTTTTTTTCCAAAAACTTTCTGAAGAAAAGTTTTCTTTTCATCAGCCTGCTCAACCTTTCCGAGATCAATGTCATTATCTACAGAAGGTTGCAGGGCCAAAACAAAAGCGTTCTTAAGAATATAACTTATGGCTGTCCACAATCCTGTATCCGGCTTATCAAAACGTCCTTCCACAGGAAGTTTGGTAGCGACCTGTTCCTTCTTGTGATTTTCCAGGATCCATTTTACTCCTCCCACAACATTGGCCCATACAATTTCCCCAAAAGTTCCTTCTTTAGCTATATCTACATCTTTTAATAATGGTTTTACATAGCCTTTGAAAGCCCCTTCCTTAGCGGCAAATTCAGTGTAGAGCCCGAAGTTTCCTTTCTCAACCTTAAAGTTTCCGTAAGCTTCAAAAAAATCATTCAGCTTGAGCATATCTACATTGTTAATACCTGCATTTAAATCAAAGGTTGGCTTTTTCTCAAGTGGATTCAATTTAACATTCATGTTGAAATTTCCACCATATACGTCCCCTGTTGCTTTTATGGCAGAAGGCAATACTTTATTACTGTCGTTTACATTAGAAAGATTATCGGCTGTCACCTGAATATTTTTTAGCGGCACATCAATTTTTGGCGAGCTGTTAGGATCAATAAAATGAATTTGACCGTTGTTGATCTGAAAGTGATTGATAGTTAAAGGCATCAGTGTTTTTAATACGTCCTGAAAGTCTGTTGTATCCTGCTTAACATCTTCCCCCTTGTGTTTGCCCTGCACGAAATTCAACACGGGTGACTCAATTATTATTTCACCAACTATTCTTCCTTTAAAAATAGATTTCCATTCCACAGATAGATCAATTTGCGGAGTTTTAAAAAAAGGAGTGGTGTCTCTTTGATGGGTTACCGAATCTACTTTTGTAAGAAGTAAATCATTTATCTGGTAGGCCCCACGAATTAAAGCCAGATCAATGTCTTCTACGTGACCGTAATAATTTTCGATGGCTGCAAGTTTTTTATTAACGACCTTTAATATGACATAAGGTAAAATAAAGCGCGCTATAATTAATAAAAGTATAATAGACACTATTACAATTCTGAGAGTTCTGCGTTTCTTTTTGGGATGAATAACAGTGGTATTTGAATTCATGAGATAGATTATAAGATTGTTTCACAGACTATAAAATCGTGCCACAGGGTTGGATACTTATTTCACGCTTTCAAAAATGAAACGCGCAAACAATTTACTTTGATTCATAAGGGGTAACCCTTATTATTTAATAGATTCTTTTTATCCACCTTAACTTTCTTCTCATGTATCCGGATAGGAATAACTCCTGCAAACTTTGTTATACAAATTCAGCGAGCAAGAACTTAGCGTTACTTTTTAGGCGTGGTGTTTGTGGGTAGTAAAGGTTCCGAATTGGCTGGAATCATTTGATCTGGGCCCGCCTTAACAGTTAGAGAATCTGGTAGCTGCGGGGTGGAGCCAGGTGTGGATTCTAAAACAGAATCGGATGCCGTAGCAGTTTGAACCGGATGATTTGAAGTGCCACAACTGGCGCATGCAAACACCGAAGCACATAGTAAAGTTTTTATTTTTTTCATAAGTCTAAGTGATTATTTGTAGATGTGTGTTCCCACAGCTACTATGTTTTTACCCTGTTTTATTTTAAAATGTTTATTCTGCTGCTATGTAAAATTAATGCCAGCCAGTAGTGATCGAAAAAGTTCCAGGAGTTTCCTGTAAACACAATTACAGGAACAGTGTTTGTATAATAGCATACTGTAATTAAAACTAAACAGGAATAATTAAAAGAGTTTAGCCTACTTATTTTATGACGATGGAAAACAAGAAAAGAATAGCAATTATTGGCGGTGGACCCAGCGCCTTGTTTATGCTAAAGCGTTTAGTAGAAAGTGGAGAGGAAGATTTAGAAATTGAAATTTTTGAAAAGTCTGATAAACTTGGAGCTGGCATGCCATATAGCCAGGCGGGTGCTAATGACGAGCATGTTACAAACGTATCAGATAATGAAATTCCGACTATCCTAACCTCCATACACGAATGGTTGGCGGTAGCTCCCAAAGAACTTTTACAACGCTTTGATATTACGCCCGAAAAATTTAATGAATACAAAGTTTTGCCCCGCCTATTTTTTGGAGAATATTTATCCGGACAATTTCACATGCTCCTAAAGAAGGCTGAAGAAAAAAAACTGAACATAAAAATAAATCTACAGCAACCGGTAATTGATATTATAGAAGACTCTGTTACAAATCTAATAAGCGTTGAAACAACTCAAATGATTAATAAATCATTTGATGTTTGTGTTCTTTGCACAGGCCATCATTGGCCCACTAAATATGAAGGTAGTGTAAAAGGGTATTTCGACTCTCCCTACCCTCCTTCAAAATTAGCGTTGCAACTAAATCACCCTGTTGCCATACGTGGCACATCATTAACTGCCATTGATGCTATTAGAACTCTGGCACGCAATAACGGCACATTTGAAAAAAAAGAAGATGGCACACTCTCTTACAATTTAAACCAGGTAAGCTCAGGCTTCAAAATGATTCTCCATTCACGAAGTGGACTTTTACCTGCTATTCGGTTTCATTTAGAAGATTCACATTTATCAAATCATTCTCAACTCACAGACAGCCTGATACAGGAGAACCGAAAGAACAACAATGGTTTTTTATCGCTGGATTTTGTTTTTGAAAAAGCTTTTAAGGAAGTTTTTAGAGATAAGGATCTGGATTTTTATTTAACCATAAAAGATCTGTCGTTAGAAGAGTTTGTCGAAAAAATGATGGACTTGCGTGAAAGGCTTGATCCATTTGTGCTATTTAAATCTGAGTTTAAAGAGGCTGCCAAATCTATTCAGCGCCGGGAGTCTATATACTGGAAAGAAATGCTCGCTATTTTAAGTTTCACTATGAATTACCCTGCCAAACATTTTTCTGCAGAAGACATGCAAAGACTTCAGGCCCATTTAAGTCACCTCATATCTGTTGTGATTGCTTTTGTTCCGCAGACTTCAGCCAGAGAATTAGTGGCACTTCACGAAGCGGGCTTGCTAAACATAGTTGCAGTAGGCCCGGAAAACAGAATTGAAATCGAGCAAAAAGGTGGAGTTACTTATCATTACAAGGATGATGAGAATGTAATGCAGTCTGCGTATTATCACACATTTGTAGATAGCATGGGACAAAAACACTTATCCCTTGAAGAATTTCCATTCAGGTCGCTTTTAAAAAACAAATCGGTTAGCCAGGCCAGGATAAAATTCAGGAGTGCGGAAGCCGGCGAGAAAGAATTACAAAACGGCAATACTAATGTAGAGAAAGACAATAACCATACTTATTATTTAAGGGTTCCTGGTATAAGTATTAACGATGACTTTCAATTGCTGGATAATTACGGGGCATTAAATGAACGCATATTTATAATGGCGGTGCCTTACATCGGTGGATTTAATCCAGATTATTCGGGGCTTGATTTTTGCGAAGAGGCTTCTAAACGTATTGTATCGAAAATTTTCAGATAGACCGCCGGAGGTTTAACAACACTAAAGGTGAAATAATTGGTTATTAAAGAGGAAGGATTGCAGCACGATGTCATGTCCTTTAATAGTGACTAGTAGTAATTAAAAGCAATAACACAGTTTATATGGCAGATTTAACACGCTTCATAACCGCTCAAAACGAAAGCTACGAGATAGCTTTAGCAGAAATAAAAAATGGGAAGAAACAAAGTCACTGGATGTGGTACATTTTTCCTCAATTAATTGGATTGGGACAAAGCAGTGCTTCTACTTTTTATGGAATTGTTAACCTGCAAGAAGCAAGAGCGTATTCAGACCACCCGGTGTTAGGGCCCCGGTTAATTGAAATTTCAAACGCCCTGCTTAATTTGTCTGAAACCACTGCTTATGCAATTTTTGGCAGCCCGGACGATAAAAAACTAAAGTCTTCTATGACTTTATTTTCTTTGGTAAAAAATAGCAATCCGGTCTTTAAAAAGGTTCTGCAAACATTTTTCAAGGGAGAGTGCGATGTAGCAACCCTTAATCTGATTGAGAAAAAACTGAAAAATGACTGACTCAAAATTATTACCGAACTTATATACCGGCTTAAGCGGATTGATTGTTCCTGTTCCCAAATACGGTTTTCCCGAAGAACACAAGCTCTCGAGCCGTTTAACTTATTATTCTACTTTCTTTAATAGCCTGGAAATAAACAGCACCTTTTATAAGCTGCCTCTTGCAAGCACCCTCACTAAATGGCTGCAGCAGGTACCCAGCCACTTCCGATTTACATTTAAACTTTGGAAAGAAATAACCCACGTTAAAAATCTGGATTTTAAAGTCGCCGACGTAGAAAAATTCTTCCATGTGATAAGCGCTGCAAATTCTAAAAAAGGAACTATCCTTATTCAATTTCCGCCAAGTCTTGGCAAATTTTTCTTAAAACAATTAGAATTTCTCTTAGAGTGCATTGCAAAAAACAATGAGCAAAATAACTGGAGCATTGCAGTAGAGTTTCGCAACAAATCCTGGTATGAAAAAGAGGTCTATAAGCTCCTTAAAGATTACAATGTCGCCTTGGTGATACAAGACATTCCGAAATCTGCCTCGCCAATAATAACGGACCTATCAGAGAATGTGTACATAAGATTTCACGGACCAAAGGGAAATTACAGAGATAGTTATCCCGACTATTTTTTATCAGAATATTCAACTTTCATAAAAGAATATCTCGACGAAGGAAAAACGGTATACGTGTATTTCAACAATACAATGGGCGATGCTTTTAAAAATTTAGAGGTCCTGAACAGTTTTTGTTGTCGCACTTAATTCGCTGATTAGATTGTGACGTGGGGAAATTTACCTAAGGTTTTTAATACGTTTGTAAACCCTACAACTCAGGAAGCGTACTCGCAAGCTTCCGCAGTAGCCCTGCAAACATCCCTGCATTCCATTATTTTAGGATCATTTGGATGCATTTCAAGTTCATCTGCCGCGCGATGAAGCAATTCGGAGCAAAATTTCAGAGCGCGTTTTGAATTAAAAGAATTACGTAAAAGGAAAGCCGAGGTTGTGTGCGACATTTGCGCAGCATCTTTACAAAGGGAAATGCTACGTGTTTCTTTTTTAGTCACCATATCTGATTCGGCGGAACCTACTAGTGTTGTGCATGACTCATAACATTGAGCCAGTAGTAGCAAGAGTTCAGATTTTTCTTTGAGTTCCATAAATCCGTTTAAAGGCTTGCTAAGTATCTTATTCCTGTATCTGTTTCCAAATAAACAAAAGGAGATTTCATCCTATTTAATGAGTCCGTTCAAAACCGCATAACGTATAAGTGTTGCAGTATTTACACTCCCCGTTTTTTGAAGGAGATTTTTCCTGCGTGTTTCTATGGTTCTGACACTTGTAAATAATTTTTTCGCCATTTGAACATTTGTGAGGCCAAGTGCTATAAGATCAAGCACCTGCGATTCCCGTTCCGTTAAAACCGGCAAATTAGCTGGCTGTAATTCCTGCGACTTGTGCTTGGTAACAAGATCAATAATTACTCCCGGATTCATATAAGTTCCTTCAGTATTCACTTTTTCGATAGCTGCAACCAGTTCGTCTTTACTTGTATCTTTTAGCACGTAGCCGTCTGCCCCTCCCATTAAAATTCTGGTGAGTGAACTTTCGTAATCATGCATAGTAAGAATAAGAATTCTTATTTCAGGATGTTTCTCTTTTACTTTTTTTGTAAAGGCAACAATGGCCTCTACAGGAATATTCATGTCTAACAAAACAACTTCTGTTTGAAGAAGAGCTAGTTTTTCATAAGCTTCTACTTCATTGTTTGCTTCTCCGGTTAATATGATATTCTGTTCACCGCTCAGCATAGCTTTTATGCCTTGTCTTACAATCTCACGCCCTTCTACTAAAAACACTCTTACAGGCATATATCAGAATTTACTATAAAGGTTATCATTTGGTATGTGGTATAGTGTTTATCTTATGAACAATAATTTTGAAGGCTCCATTTTCAATTCTTCCAGGGCTTTATCCGTTTTAAGTACAAAATCCATAATTTTGTTATGACCCGAACCTTTCTTAACAAAACCAATGGCGCCAAGCCTTTTACATTTTTCCATTTGCTCCGAATCACTGGATGTAGAGTACATAATTACTGGAACCTTAAGCCCAAAAGAAGCCTCTATTTTTTCAAGCGCTTGTATTCCATCCATTCTGGGCATATTTATGTCAAGCAACACCTGATTTTGTAAGCCATTTGGTTCATATTCGCTTGCTTGCAGGTAGTCGACCAACTCTATTCCATCATTAACTCGGGTAATAGGATGATTTATAACTTCGTTGAATATTTCTTTAACACTAAAAAAATCATCTTCGTCGTCTTCTGCTATAACACTATTAAATTCCGTCATAAAACGTTGCGAAGTTAACAGAAGCTGCTAGTATTTATGATTGGGTAAATACTGATTATTGTTTTCAACCCTGTGTAAAACCGCAATGTTAAGGGTTTAACCTGATTAAGGATGGCATTTATTTTGAGGGACGTTAAGATGATTAAATGTGATTATACAAATTGCATAGAAGCATGTCTTCAGTGCGCTGCAACTTGTCATCGTTTCGCGAATGCCTGGTTAGTTAAAAACGAAATGAGCGATTGCATAAAGCTAAGTCTTGAATGCGGGGCTATAACAACTGCGGCTGGTACTTTGATGAATTTTAAAAGTGAATTTTCGAAACCCGTCTGTTTGATTTGTATTGAGATCTGCAATAAATTTATTAACGCCTGCCGTAAATACACATCGCAGGAATGCCGTGATTGCGTAGCTTCCTGCCAGAGATGCATTTATGAATGCCTTCAACATCATAATTTGAAAATTAGTTAAATTCGAAGTACAGTAGATTCTTTTACCAAGGTTTACTGATTGGCCCTGCGAAGCTCCCTTTTTCTTCTTTTGAATATAGCGAGGGAGACGAAACTTCCACAGAAAGAGTTTATTTGAATGACGTGGAGCGTTTTTTCCGCAAAGAATCCACTAAGAAGGTCTCGGGCAGCTGGCACAACTTTTCCATAATCAGTTATTATCAGTTACTACTACTATGAGAACATTACAAGAAATTGCTCAAACGATAATTATGGCCTTATTAACCGGTCATTCTCATTGCGAAAATTCAGATTCCAAAAACGACCTCTTATCTTAAAAAAACCATGAAGACCATTTTATTTCTATTAGCGCTAACCTTCAATATTTTCCTTTGTCTTTATCCCGGAAATAGACTTCCTGCAACAAAAGGTTCAGACTCCGCTACGGAGAGGATTCAAATTATTGAAACTGTTGCTGAACAACCACAACGTCAGACTATGACTTACAGTGCTATGCTAAAAAACAAAGCGTCTGAATTGAGCCAAAAATAATCTCCGGTTTACTTTATAATAACAACAGCCATAGCTTCCCTTTTCAAAAGAAAATCGGTACCAGCAAGACTCGAACCAAAAATTCCTGCGATTGAAGGCGGGCTTTTCATTTTACGCATCGCACGCTGAAACAGTTTTAAATTATCATCTTTTTAAAAACGTCCATGTAGCACTTAAAGAAGCATAGTGCACGGAAGAAAAGTTATACACCTCGTCATTATCTGCTCCTCCTTCCAGTATCCGGTAACCGAGTTTAACACTCAGTGGCGCGCTAACCTGGTAGCCCAATGCAACAAGTACATCTTCTGCCCTTCCCTGTGCGCCGACCAAAGCGTCACCGTCAGCAATCAAATGCCATTTGTCTGCAAACTCCCAATTCGCGTAAAAACGAATGAGTGGTACAATTCCAACGTTGGTTTTTTCTGCACTTACATCGCCATTAGCTAAAGCAATTTTTGCATCGCGTATTTTACCGGTTAAACCCAGGGCCAGGGTGAAACGCTCACGCAGAATAAAACTGTATTGATAAGTGAGCCTGTAGGAATTAAATTTCCAGGTGTAATGCGTTAAACTCCCTTCCTTAAATAAATTATTTTGAAAATAAAGGTCGCTCGATATAATTCCCGAACTTTTTACGGACAAAGGTGCGTAAAGCGCGGAAAGCGTGTGACGGCGTTTAAAAGTATAATTAACCCTCGCCCGATAATAAGGACTTAGTGTTTTATCAAAATCACGCGATAAAGAAAAACGAGTTCCTTCCTTGCCCGGAATCTGAACATCATTATAACCAAAAAAACAAATTCCTGTCTCAAGATCAATTGCTAATTGAGCCTTGCATGTCCATCCCAAAATCAGGATGGCCAACGATAAAATATACCTGTGCATCATTTGTAAGTCTTGTTGAAAACCATGAAAATGTGATGCCAACGCTAAGTTCTTCCCGGTAATTTATTGCCTTTAGACATTGTAGATTTTACGCGGCGCGAAAACTTAAACAATATCCCTGAAAAATCTATAGTCTATAAATAAGATAATCCGGAAATGAACATTCCACATTTAACAACTTGAAAGGGACAAACAATTAAACCCTCCTTATTTGGATAACTTAGATAAGGTGAAACAAGTTCGGTACCCCGCCTGTCCTCGACCAAGTCCTCATTTTTTTATTTAAAACCTTATATCATGAAAAACAAGTTATTACTACTTGCGCTCTGTACTTATGGTTATTTAATGCAGGCGCAAGCTGACAGAGATTATTCTGCTTATTACGATCAAATAGTAATTATTGAACAAGCTAACGCGCGCGAAGACTTCGACGAAGCATTGCGTTTGTACATGCTTGCTTTTGTGAAATTTGACAGGGTCTTTGCCCGTGATGCATACAATGCTTGCCAGATAGCCGCTTTAAAGAACCACAAAGATTTCAATACTTTTTTCATGTACTGTGCCAAATCGGGAATCGAAAAATCAAAACTGACACGCAATAAATTAATCGCAAGACAGTATGTTACCGATTCTATTAAACTCAATTATCTTTTTGTAAAGGGTTATAAAATTTATTCAGAACGCATCGATACAACTTTAAGATCTGAATTTAAAAGACGATACGAGCTCGAACAGGCTCACAAGGATTCGGCCGATTATAAAAAAATATGCAAAGATAATTTCACCAGAATTAAAACACTTGCAAGGCAAGACCGTTTTCCGGGCGAAAATTTAATAGGACCCGACCCTAATCTGGAAAATGGCTATGTTACGTCCACTCTGCTTGATTACCCCTATGCCTATGTTCAACTCCAGCCTTTTCTGACGCAAGCTGTAAAGGCTGGCAAAATACAACCATTAAGCGCTTTGTATCTTTACGGCTTTAACCAGACCCGAACAGGCAAGTTATACGATGCCAGCGTACCCGCGGACACCGCAAATTTTAAAGCCATCTACAATTTGCCATTTGGACTTAGCTCTGAAAATTCAGCAGAGGTAAACTCGCAAAGAAAAGCAGCAAGAATTTTTTCTACCGATGTAGAGGCCTCTCTTGAGCTTATGGCAGAAAAAAATAAAATTGATTATTTGTTTGGGTATTAAAAGCACTCATACATTTATAAATTCTTTCTTTTAATTTAAAACAGCCCTATCGAGATAAGGCTTTTCATTCATAAATAAAAGTTTCGAAACCAGTATTCTCCAGCGCTCTGGGGCATTTTCTCTTAGCATCAAAATTCCTAATAAACAGGTTCGGGCTTTCATCTCAGCTGTCATGGTAAACAAAAGTTTATCCGCTTCACTAACTTTTTTGTCTTTTGTAAACTCTACAAATTGATAAAATGCCTTTGCGCAAGGGCCATAAAATTCGTTTATAGATTCCTGATAATTTGTTAAGGATTGACGCTTCTGAACAGCGAGAGCAAGGGCAGGAATCAGAATATTAGGATAAAGTCTTTTCTGTGTGTTCATCATCAAAGCTTCGTTTCTTCGCCCTTCTTTCACCCCGTCAGAAACTGCCGCCTGCGCCAGAATTTCGGTGTAAACAGCCGAATCCTGGCTACAGTGTTGCAACGCTTCTTCTATTTTGCCTTCAGCTAAGAGATGAAAAGCAAAAAAACTTCCGGAAGCAGGCAGAGTGCTCCCAGCAATACTAAGCACATAATCAAGGTAAGGTGTATGAAGGTCAGTATACTTGATAAAAGAAGAGTGTGCGGGTAATAGATTATATATTCTTTTCATATCCGCTTCCACAGCTTCACGCATATAAGGTGACTTCTCATATACCTTACTGTAACATTTTATAGTTTTTTCCCAGTCCTCTTTTTGTGAGTAACAATATCCTGCACCGTAAGCCAACCAGATATTTTCCGGCCATCTTATATTACCTGCCAAAAAAGCACTATCCGTTCTTGATTCATTACCAAAGCATCTGCAAGCCAGATAATAAAGATCAGGATTGGAAGGGTCTTTCTCAAACATAAGCCGCTGCGCCGCACAAGCTTGTTGTTTTTCTTCCGTGGTACCCATATCCTGTTGTAACCTGAGAGTAGCTACTTCGTAAGGATTTCGTTTTAACCTCTTCTTACAAATTTCGCTTCTATCTGCAAGATCAGCAGTCAACATTAAAGAGGACACAAGCGTTGTAGAATTTTCATCTTCCCATAAAGCGTGAGAACGGATAAAATTCTCTCTTTCTTCGATGTTTGAAACTAGTGAAGCTATTTGAGCAGGATGAAATTTGTAAGCGGTTACAACATCGCGTGTAACTGTTTCTCCAGCTTTTACTTTTACACTTTCTGGTGGATCTGAAAAGTAGTCATCCATATCCATTCCCACCCACCGCGGCGCGCCAAGAATGGTTTCATGTGAATTAGCGTTATCAAATCTGTTTCCATAAATGGCCTTCCAGGTAAAAATTACGGCGGCTTGTCCAATATTGTAAACATAAGTTCTCGAGTAATCTGCAAGCTCTGGGGTAAAAGACTCTATTGTATCTTCATTGAGGGTCAGTGCAGTCACACGAAATTCTGTTGAAGGATCTATTTCCAGTTCCGCGGCGCTTGCAGGATCTACAATCACAGACCTATCTCCGGCATGCACTATTACCGCCACCGGCAAACCATTGTAGCTTACCATAGTCGAACTGCCTAGTCCGGTTGCCAGGATTACAGCCGCTATAATAATAGACGCTGCAACAGTTATTCTGGCCGCCGTAAACCAGGGGCCCGCACCCGATTGAAATCGCGCGAAAAATCCGGTGCGTTTTGGTAAAGGTTTTTCAGAGTCAGTTGTATAAGCGTAATAAAAATCAGGCAGAACCAACGGCAGGGGCGATTCTTTAACTTGATTTGAACTCAACCTGAATGTCATTTCCACATACTCTTCAGACAACAACAATTCGTCAAGTGCCGCCTCGCGAATAGTTGTCAGCACTTTTAAAACCAGTTCTATCCATGATCCCGCTACGTCTATCCAATTATTTATATTGGCATTGTTAGCCGAATTCAATTCAAAAACCCCAAGCTGACTCACAAAGTCTTCACCATCAAGACGTGCCAGGAGTTCTTCATTTAATTTAATAGCCGCCGCTTTTTCAAAAGGACTTTTTAATGCATCATGTAAATCATTTGCAGCTCTTAAAAGATCGTCCATTTCAGAAGAACTCACTTTTCCGCCCGAAGTCATAATAGCCAGAACTTGGTAGAAATGCTCAGCGCTTTTTTCTACAAGTTTTTGCGAGTGTTCGCAGTAGTGTATGAGTTTTGTGAGCGATAACAAATAAAGATCCCAACCCTTTCCTATTTTCTTTGCAGCTGAATAATGAAGGTTACGCACTCTCGCATCGTGCTCTTCAATTTTACCTTTTTGAACTCTTACTTCTTCTTTCACGATTTCTATTGCACCGGGAAGATCTTTATGACTCAGTTCTCTGCCTCTGTATTTTATTTTTCCATCGTTGGTATGTAATTTTTTATGCTTTAACCCTTCAAGCATTTGAAGTTCGTCTTCCAGGTCCTTAAGAGTAGATAGCTCTGTTTGCAAATGTTCAGGATACAGATTCTCAAAATCTTCCACGCGCGTATACGGATTAAAATTTTGATTAATTATTTCAGAAAACGATTTGTGTACTATAAAAAGTGGCCTGTTCAGATACATCCCTCTATATTTAGGAAGTAGAAAACTTCTTTGAAACTCTTTATTTTGTAGGGCGAGACTCTCCTCTTTTGAAAGAAGTGCCATTTTTTCATCAATATGTTTAAGAAGTTCAGACGTTAATTTACGCTTTGTCTCTTCCGGGTCTTTGAAGAGAATCCATGAACTGCGCTCATCAATGAATGCCGGGATGTATGTTTTTTTCGCATTATGTTCGCGCTCAATACTTGGCGGATGCGTCATCCACATCTTAGGTGTCTGCGCCATCTGTTCCTTAAAAATTCTAAATGAGGCAGCACCCTCCAAAGGTATTCTGGGAGAAAGTCCATAGTCGGAATTATTTAATACAACAGCCATTTTTTCAATCGCATTGGCCTGTAGCGCATAGATGTCAGTAACTTTTTTCTTTTTTTTGAGTTGTAAATTCACAAACGTTATAGCTTCTTCATAGGCCTGATCTGCAGAGTTTAACTTATACAGGGAGTTTATAAGTGCATCGCTGCCGGTTAAAGAAACCGCAACAAGATCTGCGTGAAATTCCATCTCGCGTGATAAGGCACGTTGCGTAATCAATACAAGTTTGAAAAAAAATTCAGAGAAAGAACGAATAGACCAGATCACAATGTTTAGCAACCATCCTATCCAGGCCAAACGAAAATCAACTCCTGACAAGCGGTTTAAAAAATCGTCAAGCGCATCGCGCTTTGAAATTATCTGGTAAGCTACCTGGTGAGCAATGTAAACCCAACGCCCGATGATCATACTGCGCTGCGTAAAATGTCCAAATTCATGAGCTAGTATAGATTTAAACTCTCCCAGATTAAGTGTGTTTACTAAACCCAAACCAATTTCCAGATTTTTTTTCGAAGGAAATATTAAATTGATAATCGAGATGTCGTAAAATACACTTGCATTAACTACATTCGACAGAAATATTTTGTGCGGTCGCGGAGCCCTGGCATCATCGGCTACTTTATAAATAAATTCAAATAAATCAGGTTCATCTTCCTTCTTAATTTCTATGTCGTTGGATTTATTCTTTTTTATAATAAAGAATAATGCCTTAAACATAAAAACTCCCAGGAATCCCAAAAGTACTGCCACTACAAAACTTAAAAATCCATCTTTGCCACCCGTGAATACATTGGCAAATAATTTAATACTGGTATAAAAGAACCATCCTGATAATGAAATGTAAAAAAGAATAAAAAGCAGCAACACTGCAGATGCCAGCCAAACGTGTTGTTTGTAGCTTTTTGCAGGAACGGTAAGATTAGCAGGAACAGAATCTGGTCCTTTTGGATAAGAAGTATGAGTCATTTAATTTCTGGGTTATAAGAACTCTAAAACTAGAATAAAAATTGAGTGCAGGCAAATTAATTTTACCTGGTCCAAAAATTAATAAGAATTTCTTTTGAGTTACTTTACTCCACCCATCAACTTCTTTACCACTGGAGAAATCACTATCAAAATAACTCCGGCAATTAAAGCATAAATAGCTAACTGTTTATAACCCTCCGCATAGATCATCAGCTTTTCAAGATTTGTAGAGTTCTCAGAGGCACTCGAAATGTTTGCGCCTAATAATCCGGCAAAGTACTGACCGTAAGCGCTTGCCAGAAACCACATACCCATAACTACGGCCTGTGTTTTTTGTGGCGAAAGTTTTGTCATTACCGACATACCAATCGGCGACAAGCATAACTCTCCAAAGGTTATGATAAACCAACCGAATGTGAAGATATTTAGAGATGTAACACCATTTGCATCGGCAAAAAACTTAGTATAATAAAAAATATAAAAACCAGCCGCCAAAAACAGAAAGGCCAGGCCGAATTTTACAATGGTGTTTGGCTCTAATTTAAGCTTGTTCAAACCAATCCACACCAGTCCTATTAAAGCGGCGAACACGATCACAAAAAAGGAATTGGCAGAGTTATTTACGCCATTAGGATCAAGGGTGAAACCCAGGACTTTGTTATCTAAATTACTGGCGGCAAACAAGCTTAATGAACCGCCACTCTGTTCGAAAAAGGCCCAGAAAAAAATCGAAAACACCATGAAAATAACTGCAGCAATCAACATCTTATTTTCGCGCCAGGTGAAATTTCGCATTTCGTAACCCAGATACAGTAATGATGCCGGACCAATAATATACATAAAGATGTCTGTGTATTCCTGGTTAGACACCAGCATCATAATAATTGGAACAAAAATCAGCGAGGCTATGAACGTACTGTACTCAAAAATCTTTCTTTTTCCATCTGTTAAATGCAATAAAGGAGAGAGGCCTATGCTACCCAATTTTTTTTGCGTTTGTGTAAAGGTTAGTAAACTAATCACCATAAACACAGCAGAGATTCCAAAAGCTACATTCCAGCGTAAATGCTCAGGAATAGATTCCGAAAAAATAAATCCTTTACCAACGGCAATACAAACGTAACCACCCAGCAAGGCTCCAAGATTAACACCGGCATAAAACATAGAGAAACCGGCATCGGTGCGACTATCTCCGGGCTTATATAAATTACCAACGATGGTAGAAATATTCGGTTTAAAGAAAGCCGTTCCAACAACATTTAAACTAATTCCCAAAAAGAAAAAAGCTTTTGGATCTATAGATAAAACAATACTACCAACAATCATTAATAAGCCTCCCCAAAAAAGAGAGCGGCGAAAACCCAAAATTTTGTCGGCTATTAAACCACCAATAAAAGTAAACGCATAAACATAGGCCTGCGAAGCTCCATACTGAAGATTCGCCGTCGTATCATCCATCGCTAGCTCTGTGGTCATAAAGAAAACCAGCATTCCCCGCATGCCATAGAAACTAAAACGCTCCCACATTTCACTGAAAAACAAAAACCACAATTGTTTCGGGTATTTGCCTTTAAAACTTTGTATCTCTTCTATTGTTTGCATTTGCTGTATTTTAAAAATCCCGATGCAGGCACCGGGATTTTAATTTTGTGATATAAATAATTACTAACTATGAAGTTCTGCAGGCGGAACTTCCGTATGGTGTTCGTTCATCATCTTTTTCAACCACGAACTTAACACAAATAAAATCGCGGCTGCAATTCCAGTCATAATAATAAAAACCATAAAAAATTCATAAAGGTTAGTAATTTGAAATCCGAAAAAAGAAGGATAAACAACTGGTACATTCGGATCTATATTTTCAGCAGAGGGTGGAATTAAGGCGCTTAAAGTTCCTGCAAATTTATTCGCAGCGGCATTAGCTAAAAACCAGGTTCCCATCATTAAAGAAGATAAACGTAAAGGTGCCAGCTTCGAAACCATGGATAAACCAATAGGTGACAAACAGAGTTCTCCCATAGAGTGAATGATGTAAAGTGAAACTAACCACCACATGCTTACTTTTTCTCCAAGACCTAAACCTTTAACAGCAATTGCTATAACAATATATCCTAAAGCAACTAAAGCTAAACCGTAAGCCATTTTGTAAGGTGATGAGGGTTCTAAACGTCTTTTATACAAGAAGCCCCAAATAATAGTAAAGATTGGAGCCAATGTAATTACAGCAAGCGGATTGATCGACTGAAAATAAGAAGCTGGCATTTCCCAACCAAAGATTGTTCTGTTAGTTTGTCTGTCAGCAAACAAAGTCAATGACGCTCCGGCTTGTTCAAACGCGCCCCAAAAGAAGATTACAAAAAATGCAAGAATAAAAATTACAATGATCCTGTTCCTTTCGAGTTTTGTAAGACTTTTATCCGTCAAAATGATTATTGGCATAACAATCATTGCTCCGTAAATAAAGTAGCTGATAATGTCTACATCGCTTTTAAACATTTGTTTAAAATTCAGCATAAAGAACACGATTCCAATAGAACCTATGATCATCAGGATACTTTTCATATCCAATTTCTTTACAGGCAAACCAATTTCTTTCCCTTCTTCAGAAATAAGGTATTTTTTTTGAAATAGTATAAAGGCGAGTAATCCAAGCAGCATGCCAACGCAAGCGGACAAAAAGCCCCATTTAAAATCCATAGATCCGCAAACAAGAGGAGAGAAAAAAGCTCCAAGATTGATCCCCATGTAAAAAATAGTGAAAGCACTGTCAATACGTCTGTCTCCCGCAGGATACAATTGACCAACCATGGTAGAAATATTCGGTTTAAAGAATCCGTTACCGATAATGATAGAGGTTAAACCCAGCCACATAATTGCTATTCCGCCATCTGCACCCGCAGAGGCACTTAGAAACATACAAAATTGACCGATAGCCATTAATAAACCTCCGATAACAATACTACGACGGTTTCCCAAATATTTGTCGCAAAGATAACCTCCTAAAAGTGGAGTCAGGTATACTAAGCCAGTGTAGCTTCCATAAATTTCTGAAGCATCAGAGTCTTTCAATAACAATACTTTAGTCATAAATAAAATGAAGATCGCCCTCATTCCATAATAACTAAAGCGCTCCCACATTTCAGTGAAAAATAAAAAATAGAGCCCTTTAGGATGCCCTTGTTTCTCGGTAGTTTGTTCCATATTTATTTTTTGTGTTAGGCGCCTAAAATAGGTCTTTTATTTAAAATAACAAACCCCCAACCGGGGGTTAATGTAAAAGGTAAAGGGTAAATGAAAGAGGTACAAGATTATGGAAAACTAATAATTTTGAGTACGACCATCACTCTTCCCGTTGCCATTTACCTTCGTTCATTGTAAATTCTAATATACGTGCTGCCCTCCATTAATACTGTAATTTGCTCCCGTAATAAAACTGGTTGCTTCGCTGGCTAAAAAACTCACTAAATGGGCTACTTCATGCGTGCCGCCAAGACGCCCCATTGGCACTTGCGCCACAATTTGCGCCAGTACTTTTTCAGGAACCGCCATCACCATATCCGTACCAATGTAGCCCGGAGAGATTGTATTTACTGTAATTCCGTATTTAGCCACTTCCATAGCCAATGATTTGGTGAAGCCATGCATCCCCGCTTTTGCGGCACTGTAATTGGTCTGTCCGAATTGTCCACGCTGACCATTCACCGAAGAAATATTTATAATACGTCCGAATTTTCTTTCAACCATGCCGTCTAAAACCTGGCGCGAACAATTAAATACGGAGGTTAGATTGGTTCCTATAACGGCATCCCAATCTTCTTTTTTCATGTTAATTAAACGACCATCGCGCGTGATACCAGCATTATTTACAAGCGTATCAATCGGACCTACTTCATTTTCTATCTTACGTATCATTTCCCCCGCACTGTCAAAATCACTTACATCTCCGTAAAACAATTTTATATCAAAGCCTTCAGCCTTCATATCTTCTAACCATTTGTCTGCCTTTTCTTTCGTGTGATAATTTCCCACTACGTGATACCCATCCTTTTGAAGGTGTTTACACATGGCCGTTCCCAGTCCGCCTGTTGCGCCAGTTACCAATACTACTCTTTTGTTCAACTTGTCCATACTTTTAATTTATAGGTTAATTATTAATTATCCGTTAGGGAACGGGAGAGAATTAAACTTCCAGGTAAAAAAATAGTCCTGGTACATTACCAGGACTATTTTTTAATTTCTAATTTTTTCTGTATTGAGAATTGTGGCTTCACCACTGGTACAAACAAGGCCGTCAGGATTTTTTATAAGCGTTTCCACTACCGCTCTGTTCTTATCTTTTATAAGTTCTTTAATAGTGAACTCCGCTTTATATGTAACGTCCACATACATCGGCTTTAAAAAATTTAAAGATTGTTTTAAATAAATAGTTCCTTCACCAGGAAATAAAGTTCCGAAAACCTTACTAAACAAGGCGGCACCCAGCATACCATGCATAACCGGCTTTCTGAATAATGTTTTTGCGGCGTAGGCAGGATCTGTATGCACAGGATTTTTATCACCTGTAACTTCCGCAAAACGGTTAACTTCTTCTTGAGAAAAACTGAATTCGTGTGTATAAACTTGATTTACTTCCAGCATATAGGGGGTTTTGATAAAATTAAAAGTAGTAATTCGATTATCAATTCCAAAATTATTTTTAATACTACCACTAAGGTACTTAAAGCATTAAGCATCACTGAGTGTCATTTCCCTTAATGTATCTTCGTGCCCTTAGTGTCTTAGTGGCTTAGTAGTTTAGTAGTTTAGTAGTTAGTAGTTAGTAGTTTAGTGGTTAAAAAAAGAAATCTTAACTTCGCACACTAATTAATTAGCCCCGGTTTCTCTAACACAAGCATTTGTGAAATCTGCGTTACCTGTGGCAAAAATATAACTGTATGACCTATCCGCAAATCATTTTAAATAAAGGAAAAGAATTCTCCATGCAACGCAAACACCCCTGGGTGTTTTCAGGCGCTATCAACAAAAAAGACGCTACCCTTCAGGATGGAGACCTGGTAGAAGTATACTCCAGTAAAAATGAATTTTTGGGCATTGGTTATTTTTCTAACGGTGGAAGCATCGCCGTTCGAATTATTTCTTTTGAGAAAACGACGATTGACGAAAATTTTTGGTTCGAGAAAATCAACAAGGCCTGGAACTACCGTCAGCATCTAACTATTTTAAACGAGCATACAAATGTTTGCCGTTTATTTTTTGGAGAAGGCGATGGTGTACCGGGATTGATTTTGGATTATTATGCAGGACACGTTGTTGTTCAGGCTCATTCCTGGGGAGTTTACCTTCAAAAAGATAATATTACTGAAGCCATAAAAAGAACTTTAGGTGACTCTCTGAAAAGCATCTACGATAAAAGCGCTGAAACTTTATCGAAACATTTTGCAGGGAAAACCGAAAACGGATTTTTATTCGGATCGGAAGAAGAAATTATCGTTAAAGAAAATGACCATCTTTTTAAAATCGATTTCATCAACGGACAAAAAACGGGTTTCTTTATCGATCAACGCGATAACCGCAAACTCCTTGGAGACTACAGTAAAAATAAAACTGTTTTAAACACTTTTTCTTATACGGGTGGATTCTCTGTATACGCAGCAGCTGCTGGAGCTAGTCGAGTAGACTCTGTTGACGTGAGTGCTCCTGCAATTGCACTTTGTGACCAGAACATTACTTTAAACAACTGCAAGAATCACGAGAGTTATGCTATAGACACCTTTGAATTTTTAAAAGATAAAAAAGATGTTTACGATGTTATTGTATTAGATCCTCCGGCTTTTGCTAAGAGTCGCGATGCTAAACACCACGCGGTGATCGGATACAAAAGATTAAACACAATGGCCATGAAACTCATTAAAAAGAATGGGATCATCTTTACGTTTAGCTGCAGTGGCGTGGTCGACAAAATGCTCTTTTATAACACAATTACTTCTGCCGCTTTAGAAGCAGGAAGGAATATTAAAGTACTTCATTATTTATATCAACCTGCCGACCATCCAGTAACGCCTTTCTTTGCCGAAGGGGAATACCTTAAGGGAATGGTGCTTTGGGTAGAATAAAATTTATACTTACTAATTTAGTGCTTATACAGCCATAGCTACCTGTCTACCTACCCCTTACGTCTATTGACTATAAACTAGTGACTACGGCCTATTGACTTTCAACTATTGGCTATAGACTTTCAACTATTGACTTTCTCCATATTGACTAATTTTAGCATTTGTATTGGCATGCAAGCAAAAGAACCCGTAAATTTGCCCCATGATTTTAAGCGAACACCATCCACAAAGTCTTCTCGCAAATTCTTCTTATTCTCCCGAATTAAAAGCCATTGCAGAAAAAGTTTTTAACGGCGAACGCATCACCTTTGATGAAGGCGTTACTTTATATAAAAAAGCCGAACTTGGATTTTTAGGAGTACTTGCTAATTATGTGCGCGAGAAAAAAAGCGGTAACTATGTTTATTTTAATCACAATTTCCACGTAGAGCCTACTAACGTTTGCGTCTACTCCTGCTCTTTCTGTTCATATTCACGTTTGATAAAAAATCGTGATCAGGGCTGGGAACTATCCGTTGACCAGATCATGAACATCATTAAGGGTTACGACAACCAGGCTGTTACAGAAGTTCACATTACCGGCGGCGTAGTCCCTAAACAGGACCTTGCTTTTTATACCGAATTATTTCAAAAAATCAAGGCACACCGTCCTGATTTGCATATCAAAGCATTAACCCCAGTTGAGTTCCACTATATTTTTAAAAAAGCAAAACTAACTTACGAAGAAGGTTTGAAAATTTTTAAAGAAGCAGGACTGGATAGTCTGCCCGGTGGAGGCGCAGAAATTTTTGATAAAGACATTCGCGATAAAATTGCCGGTGGAAAATGTACTTCTGAAGAATGGTTGTCTCTTCACGAGATCTGGCACAAGATGGGCAATCAAAGTAATGCCACCATGTTATACGGCCACATAGAAACCTTCGAACACCGCATTGATCATATGAACCGTCTTCGCGAATTGCAGGACAGAACACATGGCTTTAACGCATTCATTCCTCTTAAATTTCGCAATAAGGAAAATGAAATGGCCAACGTGCCTGAAGTAAGTGTGATTGAAGATTTAAGGAACTACGCCGTGGCGAGAATTTACCTTGATAATTTCCCGCACATCAAAGCCTATTGGGCAATGATTGGAAGAAATACAGCACAATTGTCTCTGAATTTTGGCACCGACGACCTTGACGGAACGATAGATGACACAACTAAAATATACAGCATGGCCGGTTCTGAAGAGCAGAATCCAAAACTCTCTACACAGGAACTGGTAGACCTGATTAAATCCGTTGGCAAAACACCTGTTCAACGCGACACTCTTTATAACGTTGTAAAAGAATATTCGGAAGCATAAAAAAGAAAAGGATTATCCTTATTTTTATAGCCAGATTATTCACACACACATTTTACAATGAAAAAACTATTTACTCTCTCGCTAATATTTTTAGCGGTTCAATTTTTTAATGCACAGGATTCTATCCGTCCACAGGTACGCGATACATCGTGGAAATTTTCAGGATTTTTCGGATTAAATGCAAGCCAGACAACCCTAAGCAATTGGCAAGGTGGAGGACAAAACAACGTTGCCATAAACGGAATTTTCAATTATCAGGCAGTCTACAAAAGGGATGCTTTTGAAGAATGGACGAATAAAATAGATGCTCAATACGGTATTTTCAGACCAGGACAAGCCGGTTTCCGTAAAAACATCGATCAACTTTTCGCGCTTTCTAAATATGAAATCCTGGCTTTTAAAAAGGTATATTTCTACACAGCGCAGGCCGATTACCGCACTCAGTTTGCACCAGGTTACAAATATGCAGGCGACACTATCCAGGGACGTGCTACTTCAGATTTTAATTCGCCAGGCTACATTCAATTAGCATTAGGTCTTTCTTATAAACCGAAAGACTATTTCTCAATAACTGTTGCACCCCTGGCAGGAAAAATTACCTTAGTGAACCGTCAATATTTAGCAGATGCCGGTGAATATGGTGTTGAGCCCGCCAAATATGACGAGGCTGGTAATATGACTGAAAAAGGCAAGAGAATGCGTTATGAATTTGGGGGAAGGATCATTGTAAAATTTAAAAAAGATATATTTAAGAATGTAAACCTCGATTCTTATTTGGACCTCTTTTCTAATTACACAGATCATCCACAAAACATCGACGTGATTTTTAATAATCTTATAACGATGAAAATCAATAAATATTTCTCTGCGAGTCTTATCTGCCAAATGATCTACGATGATGATATCACTGTAAAACGTTATAGCACAACTTTTAATGCGAAAGATAATATTGATGGGCCAAGACTTCAAACCCTTACAACCCTGGGCGTAGGCTTCGGCTACAAATTCTAAAGTTTGTATGCGCTTTATTATTTGCATATTTCTGGTTCTTTCTTATGCAGGTACAGCGCAGGATAACACTTCTGTTTTTTCACTTAAACCCTCTTTGGGTTTAAATGCCTGCCAGGTGCATGGCGATAATTACAGCGGCTATAAAAAGCTGGGTATTTTCGCTGGGATGGCGGTGAACGCGAAAATTAACGAAAGGTTAAGTTTCGAACTGGGATTCTATTTCTCGCAAAAGGGCGCACGTAAAAATCCAAACAAATACGATTTAAATTATTATCGTCTGAATCTTAATTACATTGATCTTCCTCTGTCTTTGAGGTATATGCTCAACAAGCGTTATTTTATTACCCTCGGACCTTCCCTTGCTTATCTTATAAATTATAACGAGGATATTAATTACTCCAACTTTACAGGCATGTATACTTTTAAGAAATATGAGATGGGCGTGAATATTGGTTTGGGAAGAACCGTAATTCGAAATCTAAGTGTGGAAGTACGTTGCTCCAATTCAATTACTGCGATCCGCGAGTATGGAATTGCCTCCAGTGTTTACTATTCAAATCCGGTGGCACGCTTTTTTAATAAAGGTTTTTACAACAATATCCTTACTTTAATGTTATCTTATAAGTTAGGCAAGACAAACCAAAGTGAAAATCCATAAACAAAAAATAGCAATAGCAGTAACCGGCGCAAGTGGCAGCATTTATGCAAAAGTATTATTGGATAAAATTTCTAAACTTTCTGAGCAGATCGAAGAAGTAAGTCTTGTTTTTAGTGATAACGCTAAGGATGTCTGGAATCTGGAATTAGGCAACCGCGATTACGAAAACTATAAATTCAAAACCTACGCGAAGAACGATTTTTTTTCCCCCATTGCCTCTGGATCTGCAAGATATACCACTTTAATTATCTGCCCCTGTAGTATGGGAACACTAGCCCGCATTGCATCGGGCATCAGTAACGATTTAATTACCCGTGCCGCAGACGTAATACTTAAGGAGCGTCGCAAATTAATTCTGGTAACGCGTGACACACCTTTAAGTTTGATTCATATCAACAATATGAGAACCGTTACAGAAGCCGGCGCCATTGTTTGTCCGGCATCGCCTTCTTTTTACTCCAATCCCAAAACCTTTGAAGAATTAGCGGCTACGGTTGTAGACAGAATTATCGATCTGGCAGGACTTCAGCAGGATTCCTTCCGTTGGGGAGAAAAATAAAGGGATCACCACAATCAGACATCCCTAATTCTATCAGTGCAAGCCTCTTCATCTCACGGTAAAACGCGTCTAATCTATAAGGGCTAAAAACCTATGTTAAAGCGCAAACACCCCCTATAATTTTTTCTGTATATCTACGTTAACAGAAAAAACATTCTCCATGTCAAAAACCCTTAAGATTATTTCACTATCGCTTATCAGCACTGTATTAGTGGCGGCTCTCGGATACTTCGGATTTCGCCAGTTCGCCCACTCCATCTACCTTCAGCGGACATGCGAATGGGCTAACATTGATAATCTTGAAATGCACACAGGCATAGACATTCCTAAAATAAAAAGCAGTGAGTGTAAATATGAAAAGGCTCAAAACACAAAATTAGCCCGTTTCGACCTTGATAAAAGTGTGGAAATGAACGCTTATCTCCAGCGAAATAAATTTAAAAAATTAGAGAAATTGACAGGAATTGATTTTGGGACCTTTTTAGATGGAGCACAGATCAACACAAGTCTAAGTCAGACATCTGAACTCTACTACATGGAAGGTTTTTATGAGACAGAAAACTGGAAAGGTCTACTTGATAAATCAACCGGTAAACTTTGGATAACACTTAAATACAAGGATTAAAAAATAACGGTAAAGTAATCTGTTGTTAGATATGTATGCAAGGGGCACGATAGAAAATACATCTTACTAGGAACTCTGCACTACCAACTTCCTCCTGATCCGCCACCGCCAAAACTACCCCCGCCAAAGCCTCCAAACCCACCTCCTGAAGAACCGCCACCGCCAAAGCCTCCGCCACCGCGACCGCTACCACCAAGCATGCTACCCCAAAAAAGAGCGCTGCCGGCACTTGAAAATGTACGACCACCGCGACCACCGCCGCCAAACATGCTTCTTAAAAGAATAATTACCACAATAACAATAATGATAAGCGCCAGGGGTGTTTTACCTTTTCCACCTCTTTCACGGGTATAATCCTTCACATTGATCTCGCCCTTTGCAAGTTTCATCAGGACATCTGTTCCGTTGTCAAGTGCCTTAAAGTATTCGCCGTTTTTTAAATAGGGAGTAATTTCATTGTCGCGAATTTTTTTAGTCGCTAAATCAGGAATAGCACCTTCAAGACCTTGTCCTGTAGCAATAAATAAGCTACGTCCTCCATCAGCTTCAGTTGGTTTAATAAGAATAACAATACCATTGTCTTTATCCGCTTTACCAACTCCCCAGGTATTACCAATTTTAAATGCGTAAGAAGAAGCATCCAGACCATTAAGATCATCAACAATCACCACTACAATTTGATTGGAGGTTTCGTTACTAAACACTTCCAGCTTCTCTTCTAACTGAGCCGCTTCTGAAGCGTTTAAAAAATCCGGAAACTCTTTTGAGAGATTGTTATATAAACGAGGTGGATTCGGACGTTCAGCTACCTGCGAATTCAGTATTCCTGCAAAAATGATAGAAAGAAAAATCAGTATTTTTTTCATGATTAAAAAGAAATGCTGTTACTTAATTCGTTTTTATCATCGTCTTTTAACGGAAAAAATTTACCGAGCTGTTTTCCACATTCTACTATAGCTCCACACAATGCCTCGGCTTTTTTATCCGCTTTAAATTGCAGAATCAGATTTGCCACAAGCTTGTCCCAGTAGTCTGTTCCAAGTTTTTCATGAATTCCGGCATCACCAATAATAGCTACCTTTTTACTTAGTGTTGCCATATAGATAAGTACCCCATTTTTCTCTGCCGTATTTTGCATGCCCAATTTTTCGAAAACTTTTTGCGCCGTCTTAACTTCATTACCAAAACAAAAATTTTCCATGTGAAGGCGAATTTCGCCACTGGTATGTAATTCTGCTTGCGTAATGGCATCAATAAGAGATTGCTGCTCTTGTTCTGTAAAAAAATTACGGGCTGTTGGCATAGCTGATTATTTTGCTTCGCTGAAATCTACTTTAGGAGCATTTTCAGATCCTGCACTTTCTTTGAAAGGCTCTTTCTTAGGAAAAGTTTCTTTGTTTAAAAACATGCTATTAATAAACCCACGAATGTGAGAGTTATATTCTTTTACCGATTCGTTATAATTCTCACGGGCAACAGCAATTCTGTTTTCTGTACCTTCTAATTGCGTTTGAAGTCCTGCGAAATTTTCAGTAGAACGAATTTGCGGATAAGCTTCAAAAGCGAGGTTGATCGCTGTATTGATTTTTTTACCAGCTATGTCCATATCTTCAGGAGTTTTAGCAGCTACAATTCCAGCACGTGCCTGAGTTACTTCAGTAAGAATTCCCCTTTCATTAGCTGCAGCTCCTTTTACAGTTGCTACTAATTGTGGAATTAAATCCGCTCTGCGCTGATACGTTGCGCCTACATCGCCCCATTTTTCGTCAACATTTTCCTGGTAACTTACAGCAGTGTTATAAGAACTTCTGTACATCATAAAAACAATAAATGCGAATAAGAGTACACCTCCTATTATTAATACACCTTTTTTCATTTTATTTTAAATTTTAATGTAAATGTAATATTAAAATCGCACCTCGATCAAAAGCATTAACAATAATTCTATCTTTAGATCGACCTTTCGGATGAGGGGCTCATTTTAATTATGAATGTGCTTTTTCCCTGAGGAAAATTCATCTAAATTTCCATTTTGTAACGGTATGATTTTTAGAGCACTCTGTAAATGAAAAAGTACTTAAAGGCAGAAGAACTTCAACTTGTTTTTAGTGGCAATAATTATTTTGACCTGCTACACGAAATCATCGATAACAGCAAAGAAATTCTTCAGCTTCAAACCTATATATTTGAAAGCGACGAAACCGGCCTTAAAGTGATTGCTTCTCTAAAAAAGGCTGCTGCGCGGGGTGTGAAAGTAATTGTGCTGGCGGATGCTTACGGATCTTTTCCTTTTAATAAAGATTCTGAACGCGAACTAAAATCGGCAGGAATACAGTTCCGCCTGTACTCGCCGCTTTTTTCTTCTGAAAGTGCTTTTTTTGGCAGAAGATTGCATCATAAAATTGTTGTTGCTGATAAAAAAATAGGGATGATTGGAGGCATTAATGTTGCTAACAAATACAACGTCAATAAAGATGAAGCCACTTGGTTAGACTACGGTGTGCTGGTAAAAGGACAAGTTTGCGAATACCTCGATTTACTTTGTGAGCAGGTTTACGATAAAAGAAAAAGAAGCAAACTGCAAGGCTGGGAATTAAAAAAGCAAGATCCTGTACCTGGAGATTCTCTCATTCGCTTTCGTCGCAACGACTTTATTAAAAGCAGAAACGAAATACACCAGAGTTACCTCGAGAGTATTAAACACGCGAAAACATCTATAACAATTGTAGCTAGTTACTTTTTACCTGGAAATAATTTCCGGCGTCTGCTCCGGCAAGCTTCTGCACGCGGAGTAAAAATCCGTATAATTCTTGCAGGTATTTCAGATGTAAACTCTGTTAAACTGGCGCAGGAATACCTCTACGAATTTTACCTGACTCATAACATTCAACTTTTCGAATGGCAAAATTCTGTATTGCATGGTAAAGCTATGATGATTGACGATAAGTGGATCACCATTGGTTCTTACAACCTTAATTTTTTAAGTCATTACATTAGCATAGAATTAAACGCCGACATTATCGATGAAAAAGTCATTCAGGATTTTTCGAAGCATATAGAAACCATCATTCAACAGAGTTGTTCGAAGGTTGAGCTCAAAAACGTAAAACGAAAAGCAACTTACTTCGGAAAATTAAAAATGAAAGCTGCCTATCTTTTCCACAGAACACTCATGAATGTAGTAATGATGAGTAAAAAACACAAAAAATAAAATAACATGGATACACTCACGCACACCGTTCTTGGCGCCTGTTTAGGGGAAGTTATAGCCGGAAAAAAACTGGGCAAAAAAGCTATGCTTATCGGAGCGCTGGCGAATAATCTTCCAGATATTGATGTGCTAACTTCTTTGTGGACCGGCCCGGCGAAAGAACTGCTTGTTCATCGCGGCATCACACATTCTATTTTGTTTGCCCTGGTAGTCTCACCACTGTTAGCCTATGCTTTTCAAAAAACGCTTCGAACCTACGATGTCTCTTTTAAACGTTGGTTAGTTTTGATTGGAAGTGGCTTATTCATTCATATTATAATGGACGCCTTCACCACCTATGGCACAGGTTGGTTTGAACCATTTAATCATTATAGGGTTAGTTTTAATACACTTTTTATTTTAGATCCTTTTTTATCGGTGTCTATGCTGATTGGTTCAGTTATTTTATTGATCGTTAAACGTACAAGGTATCCTTCGCGAACAAGAATCGCCGTAATAGCGCTTAGTATAACAGTTCTCTATCTGGTAACCACTATTTTTATAAAGCTTCATGTTAATGGTGTAATCGAAAAAGACCTCACTAGTCAAAATATTCCTCACCAGGAATTTATGGCCACTCCTACCCCACTTAACACTATGCTTTGGTATTCGGCTGTTAAAAGTGGAGATAATTTTTACGTGGGGTATTACTCCATCTTTGATAAACATCCAAAACTCAGATGGGAATTTTTTGAAAAAAGAGATTCTCTGCTTCATACATTAACAGCAAACGAAGACGTAAACTACTTAAGACAATTTTCTAAACATTATTACTGTGTTAGTAAACAAGACAGTGTGCTAAATTTCAGCGACATCCGTTTCGGCCAGATTGGCGGTTGGTATACACCTCAGGCTCCTTTTGTTTTTAATTTCGATTTACATCTTAAAAAAGGAAATGAAATTAATTTACAGCAAGGACGATTTAAATCGGTTAGTGCTAAAGAAATGGGCTACCTGATTGATCGGATTAAAGGGGTTGAAAACTGATCGCCCGACCCACGCTGATCTCACAAATTTCGCCGCACTGCACCCCTGAAATTTAATTTAATTTAATTCGCTGGAGCTAATGATCTACGTATAGATTACAAAAACTCGTACTCGATTGACATCAGGTAAACTTATCTACGAAATTATACTCGCCATAGGCGAAATATTCTCCTTGAAAAAAAATCGGTTAAATCCGTGAAATCTGCGTCCAACCAATTGAGTAGAATAGATCCCAAATTTTTAGTCGAAAGACTGCGATGCCTTTTTCGAAAGTTCCACCAGCATCTCGTACTGCTGCGGCGAAAGATCATTGTAGTAATAGTTGATTGGATTTACTTTCTCACCATTACGAATAACTTCATAGTGAATGTGCGGAGCAGTGCTCAAACCCGTACTTCCCACATACCCGATCAATTGTCCCCGGCTAATTTTTTGCCCCGTTTTTACCGCAAGGCGGCTCATGTGGCCATATAACGTTTGATATCCAAAACCATGATTAATAACCACGTGATTACCGTAACCTTGAGCTAAATTGTCAGCGCGATCTACCACACCATCGCCGGTTGCATAAATGAGAGTTCCTTGTTCAGCAGAAAAATCCATTCCAGGATGAAACTCCTGCGTTTTGTAGATTGGATGGGTTCTCCAGCCAAAACCGCTAGTTACCGCATGGGCCAGATCTTTTTGATTGATGGGCATAATAGCGGGGATTGACGCTACAAGTTTTTCTTTGTTTTTGGCAAGATTTACCACTTCATCAAACGACTTTGACTGCACATAAATTTGTTTCGAAATCCTATCCATTCGCTCAGTAGCAGACTTCAAAAGATCTGCATTGTCGTAACTGTCAAAAATAGAATACTTGTCACTCCCTCCCGAACCACCGTATCGCATAGATTTCGGTAAAGGATCACTCTCAAAAATGGCTCTGTAAATATTGTCGTCGCGGTCTTCAAGGTCCTTTAAAACCTGTTCGGCCTGATTCATTTTTTTATTCAATAATTCGTATTGCAAACGCAGCGCCTCAATTTCACGCTTTCCTTTTTTCTCTGTGGGAGAAGGTAAAAATTGCCGTGCCAAACCAATAGTAATAGTCGCAAATACTAATCCCGTAGCTACATACGACAAAAACTGCCAGAAACGCTGACGAAAAGTAATCTTTACTTTTTCGTAGGTCAATGACTTTGTATTGAATCTATATTTAACTTTTGACATTAGTAAGCCTTAAATATAAGGATTAAAATAAAAAATAGCGACAAAAAAAGAGTCTCCCCATTTCCTGCTTTTTAGCAATAATTCAGAAGTCTGCACGAAGATGAACTGTAGAGATTTTGGCTGAAATCTTGTAAACTATTGCTTTAAAAAGCTAAGAGTTTAGTATCTTCGCAGCTCATTTTAAACTATTATGGACTCTAATAAAGTACGTCAAACATTTCTGGATTTTTTCAAAAGCAAAGGACATCACATTGTGCCTAGTGCACCTATGGTGGTAAAGGGAGATCCCACGCTGATGTTTAATAACAGTGGTATGGCCCCTTTTAAAGATATTTTTTTAGGCAACTCTCCCATCAAATACCCGCGTATTGCCGACACTCAAAAATGTTTACGTGTAAGTGGTAAACACAATGACCTGGAAGAAGTTGGAGTAGACACCTACCACCACACCATGTTTGAAATGCTTGGCAACTGGAGCTTTGGCGACTACTTTAAAAAAGAAGCCATTACCTGGGCATGGGAATTATTGACCGAAGTTTATAAAATTGATAAAGACCGCTTGTATGTTACTGTTTTTGAGGGAAGCAAAGACGAGGGTTTAGCTTTTGACCAGGAAGCTTACGATACCTGGAAACAATTTATTGCAGAAGACAGAATTTTAAACGGAAATAAAAAGGATAACTTCTGGGAAATGGGTGATATGGGGCCTTGCGGACCCTGTTCAGAAATTCATTACGATGGAAGAAACGAGGAAGAACGTGCTAAGGTACCAGGAGCGTCGCTTGTAAATAATGACGATCCTCAAGTGATTGAAATCTGGAACAACGTCTTTATGGAGTTTGAACGTAAGGCGGATGGCTCACTGGTAAAACTTCCTAAACAACATGTGGATACAGGGATGGGATTCGAACGTTTGGTGCGTGTACTGCAGGGAAAACAAAGCAATTACGATTCAGATGTTTTTACGCCGCTCATTCACAAGATTGAAGAATTAAGCGGACTCCGCTACAAAGCAGATGAAAACGACAAACAGAAAAAACAGCAATTAATAAATATTGCCATGCGTGTGATCGCCGATCACATCCGCACTATTTCTTTTAGTATCGCAGATGGCCAGCTACCGGGCAATACAGGTGCAGGGTATGTAATAAGAAGGATTTTACGTCGCGCAATACGTTATGGGTACCAAACTTTAAATTTAAAAGAACCCTTCATGTACCGCATCGTGCCAACCCTGGCGCATCAAATGGGGAACGCTTTTCCGGAATTAAACACACAAAAAATCCTGATTGAAAAAGTAATTAAAGAAGAAGAAATTTCATTCTACAAAACTCTGGAAGTCGGCTTAAAACGCATTGACCAGGTGTGTATTGATACAACTGCCGCAGGTAAACAAGTTATCGATGGTAAAATTGTTTTTGAACTTTACGATACTTTTGGTTTTCCTTTCGACTTAACATCACTCATTGCCCGCAGCTATAGCCTTAGTGCGAACGAAGATGATTTTAAAGCGCATTTACAGGAACAAAAGGATCGTTCAAGAGCTGCTACAGCAGTAGATACAGACGACTGGATCTACATTGAAGAAAACAAAAACCTTACGGAAAGCCAGGAGAAAGAAACTGAATTTATAGGTTACACGGAGCTGGAATGTGAAGCTGTAATTATCCGTTACAGAAAAGTAAAAGCAAAAAATAAAGAACAGTATCATCTTGTGCTGAACAAAACACCTTTCTATGCCGAAAGCGGTGGTCAGGTGGGTGATACAGGAGTGATTGAAAATATAAACGAAAGCGTTTTTATTACAGATACTAAAAAAGAAAATGGCGTTATTATTCATTATTGCGATAAACTTCCCGTAAAGCTTACTGCAACCTTTAATGCGAAAGTAAACAAAGAGAAACGCCTGTACACAAGCAATAACCATTCGGCCACTCACCTGCTGCATGCCGCCCTCCGAAACATCTTAGGAACGCATGTGGAGCAAAAAGGAAGTCTGGTGAATGACGACTATTTACGTTTTGACTTTTCACACTTCTCTAAAATCACCGACGAAGAACTCAGCCAGATTGAAAAAATGGTGAACACAAAAATTCGCGAGAACATCCTTTGCAAAACAGAATTAATGCCGATTGAAGAAGCTAAAAAGACAGGGGCAATGGCATTGTTTGGCGAAAAATATGGCGATGTTGTGCGTGTTGTTACCATTGATAAAAAATACTCTGTAGAACTTTGCGGAGGAACACATGTTACCTCTACAGGACAGATCGGATATTTCAAATTGAGCAGTGAAGGTGCTGTAGCCGCTGGAATCAGGCGTATTGAGGCCATTACATCCATTAAGGCGGAAGAGTTTTTCGACAATCAAAGTAAATTGATAGAAGAAGTAAAGCTACTTCTCAAAAATCCACGCGATATCGCAAAAGGTATTTCCGGACTTCTGGAAGAAAACGCGAACCTTCAAAAACACTTGCAAGCCTTATTTAAAGAAAAGGCAGCAGTAATTAAAAAAGACCTGATTTCAAAAATTGAAAAAAAGGGCGATATAAATTTCATTTCGCATCTCATACAATTTGATAGTGCCGAAGAAATTAAGAATTTACTTTTTGAATTGAAGAACGAAGTACCGAATCTGGTTTGCGTGTTAGCAGCTGAAGTAAATGGTAAACCTAGTATTTCCATAGTTATAAATGAAAGCCTGGTAAAAGAAAAAAATCTGAACGCAGGAACGCTGGTTCGTGAATTAGCGAAAGAAATTAACGGTGGTGGTGGCGGTCAACCCTTCTATGCCCAGGCTGGCGGAACCAAAATGGAAGGACTCCAAAGCGCGCTCAACAAAGCGAAAACGATGATCTAAATAACCTATTAAGAGGCTGTATCCGAATAGATCAGCCTCTTTTACTGTTTTTTAAATTAATTATATTCTAACCAGAATAATTGAAACGCTGCCCTACTTATTATTTCTCTTTCAGTATTTTTAACCCTGCATAATCGGGAGCATACATCATAGTTTTGAAAACCCGGTTACTCATAACGCCACTTCCGGGGCTAGCTTCACCAGAATAAGGATTTAGATAACTCCACACAATTTTTTTATTGGCATCAATCTCAAAAAAATATCCTTTAGCGCCTTCGCAAATAAAAACATGACCATTCGGCAATACTTGCGCACTTGATACATTTGCCGAATAAAAGTCTGAACGTTTTTCAGCTGTATAAGACCAACTGGATTTTTCGGGAAAATAAGTTTTGTTTTCCTGCAAACCGAATGTTCCGTTTTTTTTGCGATGCGTAGGTAGAATCTCAACACTTGAATATTCTTCAGAAGGTCTCCCTAGTCCGTTATTAAATACTATAATTTTAGAACTCGAATCTCCAAGCCATGCGGCGCAGTGCTGACTAAAAAGTTTCTGATCTTCCACTTTACCTCTATCATAAGCCCTTGTATTTCCCCAACGGTATAATAAATCTCCACCATGCCCGCTTTTACCTCCCTTGTGACTTGCTGCCTGCTTAGTGGTAGTACTGTGATCCAGCACAAAAATCTCACTTAGGTTTCTATTGCTGATCACAACCTGGTCATAAGTTGCGTCGTAGGAAATAGAATTAAAATGGAGCCAGTCTCTGTCAACAGTAGCCATAAAATTTATGTTCAGCAATTGCGGATTGTCTTCTACTTTACCGAAATTTTTTTTTGATTTATCAAAATCCTGCACGAGGTGATCCCATACATGCCACTCCCATACTACGTTTGCCGAATTCTTTCCTTTAGGACGAAGCTCGACAATCTTTTCACTCCATAATAATTCTCCCAGGAGTTTAGGATTGCGACCAGCTTTTATGGCCTCTTTTTTTGTTTTTACTTCCCAAACAAGCGCCAGTATATTTCCATTAGGAAGCGCACAAATATCGTGATGCCTGCGTTGCTTTTGGTCTGAAATAAGGAATGACCAAATAAGCTGATTATTCCAGTCAAATTCTTCTATCCAGCCGCCGCTTTTTGGAAAGTTTGTATTAAACAGTGTATCAATCCCTGTTCTCAATAAATGCCCATTAGGCAGCAGGTAGGCTGATTGAGCTGGCAACCACTCACTTTTCCAGGTTTTTACTTCCGTTCCAGCTTTGTCAATAAGGTAGGTTGTTTTCGATAAAAGAGGAGCAAAAAGAATATAGCCTTTTGTATTTGAAGAATCCGCCGAAATAACACCGCTCTGCTGGGCAGTAGCAAATCCAACTGTCAGGATTAAAAAATTGAGACTGATAAAATATTTCACCTGGTAAATTTGACTGTTTAAACTGTAATTTTCAAGAAATAATAAATCGCGGCAATATCGGTAAAAAAAAAGCCGTCTTCCCAGACGGCTTTTTAAAATTTATTACTTTTTAGCCTTTAGATAAAGTTCATTTACTTTATTCCAGTTGATGACATTAAAAAATGCCGCCATATAATCCGGACGTCTGTTTTGATAATTTAAATAATAAGCGTGCTCCCAAACATCCATTCCTAAAATCGGAGTTCCTTTACAGTCGCTTCCCACGTCCATAAGAGGATTGTCCTGGTTAGCTGTGCTGCATATTGCAAGTTTTCCATCAGCTTTAACACATAACCAAGCCCATCCACTACCAAAACGTGTTGCACCAGCCTGAGAAAAATCTGTTTTAAATTTTTCAAACCCACCCAGATCAGTTTCAATTGCTTTAGCTACTTCATTAGTTGGAACACCGCCAGCGTTTGGTGCCATAATTTCCCAAAATAATGAGTGATTGTAGTGTCCTCCGCCATTATTTCGTACAACCGGCTCATATTTTGAAATATTTTTGCAGATTTCTTCTATACTAAGCGCGTCAGCATCGGTGCCTTTAATAGCGTTATTTAAGTTGGTTACATAAGCCTGATGATGTTTATCATGGTGAATCTCCATGGTTTTAGCATCAATATGTGGTTCAAGCGCATTAAATGCGTGGTTTAATTTTGGTAATTCGAATGCCATAATATTAGTTTTAAGTTAAGTAATGCAGCAAATTTAGCATTTATGAATTGTTTTAAATAAAAAAAGCCCCCAAAAATTGGGGGCTTTTAAAGATTTAGAGTTAAATAACTATTGTTTTACAACTTTAATTACTTCAGTAGCATTTTCAGATTTAACTTTTACATAATAAACACCATTAGCAAAAGTGCTGATGTTGATGTTAGTATTTAAATCAGAGTTAGTGTTTGTTAAGATTACTCTTCCTGTTAAATCTACAACTTCAATTGTTTTTACAGAAGTTGAGTTTGATTCTACCACGAAAGAAGCTGCAGTTGGATTTGGATAAAGTTTAATTCCGCTTGTAGCGTTTACTTTACTTAATCCTGTACATGCATCAACGTTTAACACATAAGTAGTTTTTCCTACACAACCGTTAGCTCCTGTTCCTGATACTGTATAAACAGTATTAGCTACCGGGTTAACCATGGCTACGTTAGACTGAATAAAACCAGTAGAAGAAGCCCATGCAAATGAAACAGCTCCGTTACCAGTTAAAGTAGCATACTCACCAACACAAATTTGATTTGAATTAGCAGTACTTGAAACTGTAATAGTTGGATTTGGATTTACAATTACTGAGTACTCAGTTGAAGTTGAACAACCTGCTGCGTTTGTACCTGTAACTGTGTAAGTTGTGCTTTGACCTGGAGTTACAGTAATTACTGCTCCTGTTGCATTGGTATTCCATACATAACTTGGTGCACCATTTGCCATTAAAGTAATGTTATCGCCTACACAAACCGCTGGTTTGCTACCAACAACAATTATTGCCGGACTTTGAAGTACAGTTACATATTGAGCGTTTAATGTTTGTGAACAACCACTTAAAGTGTTTGTTGCTACAACATAATACTGCATGTTTTGGTTAGGATACTCTGTGATGTTTCCACCAGTTGCTCCATTGTTCCAGGTATACTCATCTGCTCCTGTAGCTGATAAATCAAGTGGCTGACCATTACAAAGAACATTTGTGCTGGTAGATACCGTTACACTTGTAGTGTTTAAAGAACAAGGAATAATAATATCTAAATCATCCCATGACAAGTAATTAGTACCGTAACTACCATTAGTAGTAACTTGAAGAGATACATAATAAAGTCCTGAAGTTGCAACCACAAATGTATTAGTTAAAGGAGTGTAGATACCACTTGAAGCAGGACCACCGGTTGTAGCGATAGTTGTTAAACCTGTTTGAGATTGTGTAGTACCATATTTCATTGACAGATCAGTTACGTTAGTATAACCATAAAATTCTGTTTTCCACCATACAGATGCAGAATAAGTTACACCTGCAATTAACTGAATACCGTTAGTATAATAAGCATTTGTTCCTGAAACATAAGAAGTAGCAAAAGCTCCAAATTTAGTACCTGTGCGGGCACTTCTGTTTTGGTTGGCAGAACCTGTATAAGTAAGTGCTGTACCTCCCTGGTTAGGAGCGAACCATGAACAGTTTGGAAAGTCATTCGGCATATTGATACCTTCAAAACCTTCGTGAACCGGAACTACACTAGTGCTTGTTCCTGCGATATTAATAACGTTAGCTACAGTTGCAGTTGTACCAACTAAAGTACAGCTCACTGCTACTCCATAATAAGTAGTAGCATTTAAGTTTGGTGTTGTGTAATAAACAGAGTTAGCACCGCTAATAACTGTCCATGGACCTACTGAAGAAGTAGTAGAAGTTAACCATTGGTAAGTAACTCCTAAATCACTTGTATATCCATTTACTCCGATATCTGCATTTTTATTAGGACAAAGAGCATAAGTTGGAGTAACTACTGATATATTAGTTGGAGTAGAAACACAAGTATTGCTTAAAAATTCTAAAGCCCCGATATCAGGATTGGTTTGGCTTCTTGGAGCTCCATCGTGGTCAGTACCAACATTTAAAGGAGTACCTGTGTTGTTAATGGTATTGTTAGTTGGATGTAAATCTCCCGCTGCAGAGTTAGTGTAAATAGGATCCACATTAAAACCATTTGCCTCTACACTATAAGTTTGTAAAGAAGAAAATGAAGAAACGTTTGTTCCGTTTAATTGAGCAAAGTAATTATTTCCACCAAGACCATTAATATACCAATCGTTATAATTGAATTGATGCCCTGTAAAAGTTGAGTTGTAGTCCCAGTATCCAATTTTTTGTCCTGAACCACCTCTGGTAATTGTAAAAATATTGTTTTTTACAGTTAATACTTGTCCACCACTACTGTAGCAGTAGTAAAACATATAAGTATAAGTGTTACCACCTGAAGCGGCAGTATGATCTAAATTGATAGTGTTATGTGAGATCTCAATACCACCATAGCAATACATAAACATATAAATGTAACCGTTAAACTGAATGTTACGAACGATGTTATTTGTAATTTTATTTGTATTAGATGGATTTGGGTTACCACCCACATTGTAAAAGCAAATAAACTGGCCAGTACTTGACTGAGATGCATTCATTACTTTTTCGATAGTATTATTTACAAACCTAAGACCTTGAGGGCCGTAACCATAAAACAAATAAGGGTAGTTATTTGTGGTTGAAGTTAAACGGTCAAATAAACAACCATCTACTTTCAGATTTCTTGAGTAATAAGCACTAATACCATATTGGTACCAATCTGAGATATGGCAATTTTTGAAAGTATTGTTAGTTGTACTTGCTCCACTGTAAGCACCATCAGCATAAATACACATGTAGCCACCAATTAGTGTAGTGTTCTCTACCATATTGTAGCTACCAGCATTTCCACCAGACCAGTATGAGCTGTTTGAACTCAAAACAAATGCCCCGGTATAATACCCAGTTGCATTTACAGGTACAGAAATCGTACATGTTGTAAAGGCATTGTAATTTGCCTGGTTAGTTAAAAAAACCGGCCATGCATAATTGGTGTTAGTACCACGGATCTGAAGATTATTTACATAAAAATAATCAGTACCATCTAACTTCATTGTATGCATTGATCCCGAAGTGGCGTTGTAAGTCAATATATACCCGTTACCGTTAATAGTAATAGTATTAGTCGCGCTTGCTCCGGTAATCTGGCTAAAAGTTACCTGTTCGGTGTAAGGACCGGTACCGCCAACGTTTACCACAAGTGTTCCTGTTAAACCACCTGTATTTAAGGCGGCAGCAAAACTTGTAAAACTAGTGTAGTTAGTTGCGGAAGCCGCAATGGAATTGTTAATGGTCACTACTCCTGAAAGAGCTCCCATTTTTAGCGTTAGCATGCTTAGAAGCACAATAAACGCCGTGAGTGATTTGTAGTTTTTTTTCATTTGGTGTGTTTTTTTTAGTTATTTACCAAACTTATTAAAAAAAATGTTAAGTCCAACATTTATATTGATAAAAATCAACCAGAAACTCGAATTTAACAATTGACTTGTAGTTGCAGTCATTACAAGTTCTACAAGCTAAGGCCTATTTGATCATGACGTAACAAAATAAAAAAAGCCCCCAAAAATTGGGGGCTTTTAAAGATTTAGAGTTTAATAATTATTGTTTTACAACTTTAATTACTTCAGTAGCATTTTCAGATTTAACTTTTACATAATAAACACCATTAGCAAAAGTGCTGATGTTGATGTTAGTGTTTAAATCAGAGTTAGTGTTTGTTAAGATTACTCTTCCTGTTAAATCTACAACTTCAATTGTTTTTACAGAAGTTGAGTTTGATTCTACCACGAAAGAAGCTGCAGTTGGATTTGGATAAAGTTTAATTCCGCTTGTAGCGTTTACTTTACTTAATCCTGTACATGCATCAACGTTTAACACATAAGTAGTTTTTCCTACACAACCGTTAGCTCCTGTTCCTGATACTGTATAAACAGTATTAGCTACCGGGTTAACCATGGCTACGTTAGACTGAATAAAACCAGTAGAAGAAGCCCATGCAAATGAAACAGCTCCGTTACCAGTTAAAGTAGCATACTCACCAACACAAATTTGATTTGAATTAGCAGTACTTGAAACTGTAATAGTTGGATTTGGATTTACAATTACTGAGTACTCAGTTGAAGTTGAACAACCTGCTGCGTTTGTACCTGTAACTGTGTAAGTTGTGCTTTGACCTGGAGTTACAGTAATTACTGCTCCTGTTGCATTGGTATTCCATACATAACTTGGTGCACCATTTGCCATTAAAGTAATGTTATCGCCTACACAAACCGCTGGTTTGCTACCAACAACAATTATTGCCGGACTTTGAAGTACAGTTACATATTGAGCGTTTAATGTTTGTGAACAACCACTTAAAGTGTTTGTTGCTACAACATAATACTGCATGTTTTGGTTAGGATACTCTGTGATGTTTCCACCAGTTGCTCCATTGTTCCAGGTATACTCATCTGCTCCTGTAGCTGATAAATCAAGTGGCTGACCATTACAAAGAACATTTGTGCTGGTAGATACCGTTACACTTGTAGTGTTTAAAGAACAAGGAATAATAATATCTAAATCATCCCATGACAAGTAATTAGTACCGTAACTACCATTAGTAGTAACTTGAAGAGATACATAATAAAGTCCTGAAGTTGCAACCACAAATGTATTAGTTAAAGGAGTGTAGATACCACTTGAAGCAGGACCACCGGTTGTAGCGATAGTTGTTAAACCTGTTTGAGATTGTGTAGTACCATATTTCATTGACAGATCAGTTACGTTAGTATAACCATAAAATTCTGTTTTCCACCATACAGATGCAGAATAAGTTACACCTGCAATTAACTGAATACCGTTAGTATAATAAGCATTTGTTCCTGAAACATAAGAAGTAGCAAAAGCTCCAAATTTAGTACCTGTGCGGGCACTTCTGTTTTGGTTGGCAGAACCTGTATAAGTAAGTGCTGTACCTCCCTGGTTAGGAGCGAACCATGAACAGTTTGGAAAGTCATTCGGCATATTGATACCTTCAAAACCTTCGTGAACCGGAACTACACTAGTGCTTGTTCCTGCGATATTAATAACGTTAGCTACAGTTGCAGTTGTACCAACTAAAGTACAGCTCACTGCTACTCCATAATAAGTAGTAGCATTTAAGTTTGGTGTTGTGTAATAAACAGAGTTAGCACCGCTAATAACTGTCCATGGACCTACTGAAGAAGTAGTAGAAGTTAACCATTGGTAAGTAACTCCTAAATCACTTGTATATCCATTTACTCCGATATCTGCATTTTTATTAGGACAAAGAGCATAAGTTGGAGTAACTACTGATATATTAGTTGGAGTAGAAGCACAAGTATTGCTTAAAAATTCTAAAGCCCCGATATCAGGATTTGATTGACTTCTTGGCGCATAATTATGATCAATACCAATGTTTAAAGGAGTACCTGTGTTGTTAATGGTATTGTTAGTTGGATGTAAATCTCCCACTGCAGGGTTCGTGTAAATAGGATCCACATTAAAACCATTTGCCTCTACACTATAAGTTTGTAAAGAAGAAAATGAAGAAATGTTTGTTCCGTTTAATTGAGCAAAGTCATTATTTCCACCAAGACCATTAATATACCAATCATTGTAATCTATAACATTTCCGGTAAAAGTTGGATTGTAATCATAGTATCCGATTTTTTCGCCTGAACCACCTCTGGTAATTGTAAAAATATTATTTCTTACATTTAATATTTGTCCACCACTACTGTAGCAATAGTAAAAGATGTAAGTGTCAGTGTTACCACCTGAAGCTGCTGCATGATCTAAACTGATAGTGTTATGTGATACATCAACACCACCGTAACAATACATAAACATATAGATGGAACCGTTAAACTGGATATCGCGAGCGATGTTGTTCGTGATTTTGTTTGGATTAGATGGATTAGGATTACCACCAATATTATAAAAGCAAATAAATTGCCCTGTACTTGACTGAGTAGCATTCATAACTTTTTCGATAGTGTTACCTGTAAAATTAAGACCCTGACAAGCATAACCGTACATCAAATAGGGATAGCTATTATTCGTTGCCGTTAAACGGTCAAATAAACAACCTTCCATTTTGAGATTTTTTGAATATGGATTGAAAACACCATACTGATACCAATCAGCGATATGGCAATTTTTAAATGTATTGTTAGATGAAGTAGCTCCACTGTAAGCACCTTCAGCATAAACACACATGTAACCACCAATTAGTGTGGTGTTTTCCACCATATTGTAACTAGCTGAATTTCCACCACCCCAGTATGAGTTGTTTGAACTCATAACGAATGCCCCGGTATAATATCCAGTTGCATTTACAGGGCAAGAAATAGTACATGTTGTAAATGCATTGTAATTTGCCTGGTTAGTTAAAAAAACCGGCCATGCATAATTGGTGTTAGTACCACGGATCTGAAGATTATTTACATAAAAATAATCAGTGCCATCTAACTTCATTGTATGCATTGCTCCTGAAGTAGCATTAAAAGTTAGTATGCGACCATTACCGTTTATAGTAATAGTATTAGTAGCACTTGCTCCGGTAATCTGGCTAAAGCTAACCTGTTCCGTGTACGAAGCAGAGCCTCCTACGTTTACCACAAGTGTTCCTGTTAAACCACCTGTATTTAACGCGGCGGCAAAACTTGCAAAACTCGTGTAGTTAGTTGAAGAGGCGGGAATTGAATTGTCAATGGTTATTACTCCCGAAAGAGCTCCCATTTTTAGCGTTAGCATGCTTAGAAGCACAATAAACGCTGTAAGTGATTTGTAGTTTTTTTTCATTTTTATTATGTTGGTTAAGTTATTTTTCAAACATATTAAAAAAAAACTTTCCTTCAAAAAATTAACTAAAAATTTAAGCATATAATGGCCCTACGCTCTGTTAATTAACTTTTATCTTTTAACTAAAAAGGCCTTAGATTGAAAATAGACAGTTAAAAAATCCCTAATATAAAAAAAATAAATACGCGTGTTTATCTGCGAAGTATGGGTAATAAAAAAAGCCCCCAAAAATTGGGGGCTTTTAAAGATTTAGAGTTTAATAATTATTGTTTTACAACTTTAATTACTTCAGTAGCATTTTCAGATTTAACTTTTACATAATAAACACCATTAGCAAAAGTGCTGATGTTGATGTTAGTATTTAAATCAGAGTTAGTGTTTGTTAAGATTACTCTTCCTGTTAAATCTACAACTTCAATTGTTTTTACAGAAGTTGAGTTTGATTCTACCACGAAAGAAGCTGCAGTTGGATTTGGATAAAGTTTAATTCCGCTTGTAGCATTTACTTTACTTAATCCTGTACATGCATCAACGTTTAACACATAAGTAGTTTTTCCTACACAACCGTTAGCTCCTGTTCCTGATACTGTATAAACAGTATTAGCTACCGGGTTAACCATGGCTACGTTAGACTGAATAAAACCAGTAGAAGAAGCCCATGCAAATGAAACAGCTCCGTTACCAGTTAAAGTAGCATACTCACCAACACAAATTTGATTTGAATTAGCAGTACTTGAAACTGTAATAGTTGGATTTGGATTTACAATTACTGAGTACTCAGTTGAAGTTGAACAACCTGCTGCGTTTGTACCTGTAACTGTATAAGTTGTACTTTGACCTGGAGTTACAGTAATTACTGCTCCTGTTGCATTGGTATTCCATACATAACTTGGTGCACCATTTGCCATTAAAGTAATGTTATCGCCTACACAAACCGCTGGTTTGCTACCAACAACTACTAAAGCAGGACTAGGAAGTACAGTTACATATTGAGCGTTTAATGTTTGTGAACAACCACTTAAAGTGTTTGTTGCTACAACATAATACTGCATGTTTTGGTTAGGATACTCTGTGATGTTTCCACCAGTTGCTCCATTGTTCCAGGTATACTCATCTGCTCCTGTAGCTGATAAATCAAGTGGCTGACCATTACAAAGAACATTTGTGCTGGTAGATACCGTTACACTTGTAGTGTTTAAAGAACAAGGAATAATAATATCTAAATCATCCCATGACAAGTAATTAGTACCGTAACTACCGTTAGTAGTAACTTGAAGAGATACATAATAAAGCCCTGAAGTTGCAACCACGAATGTATTAGTTAAAGGAGTGTAGATACCACTTGAAGCAGGACCACCGGTTGTAGCGATAGTTGTTAAACCTGTTTGAGATTGTGTAGTACCATATTTCATTGACAGATCAGTTACGTTAGTATAACCATTAAAATCTGTTTTCCACCATACAGATGCAGAATAAGTAATACCTGCAATTAACTGAATACCGTTAGTGTAATAAGCATTTGTTCCTGAAACATAAGAAGTAGCAAAAGCTCCAAACTTAGTACCTGTGCGGGCACTTCTGTTTTGGTTGGCAGAACCTGTATAAGTAAGTGCTGTACCTCCCTGGTTAGGAGCGAACCATGAACAGTTTGGAAAGTCATTCGGCATATTGATACCTTCAAAACCCTCATGAACCGGAACTACACTAGTGCTTGTTCCCGCGATATTAATAACGTTAGCTACAGTTGCAGTTGTACCAACTAAAGTACAGCTCACTGCTACTCCATAATAAGTAGTAGCATTTAAGTTTGGTGTTGTGTAATAAACAGAGTTAGCACCGCTAATAACTGTCCATGGACCTACTGAAGAAGTAGTAGAAGTTAACCATTGGTAAGTAACTCCTAAATCACTTGTATATCCATTTACTCCGATATCTGCATTTTTATTAGGACAAAGAGCATAAGTTGGAGTAACTACTGATATATTAGTTGGAGTAGAAGCACAAGTATTGCTTAAAAATTCTAAAGCCCCGATATCAGGATTTGATTGACTTCTTGGTGCATTATCATGATCAATACCAATGTTTAAAGGAGTACCTGTGTTGTTAATGGTATTGTTAGTTGGATGTAAATCTCCAGCTGCAGGATTCGTGTAAATAGGATCCACATTAAAACCATTTGCCTCTACACTATAAGTTTGTAAAGAAGAAAATGTAGAAATGTTTGTTCCGTTTAATTGAGCAAAGTAATTATTTCCACCAAGACCATTAATATACCAATCGTTATAATTCAACACATTTCCGGTAAAAGTTGAATTGTAATCATAATATCCAATTTTTTGCCCTGAACCACCTCTGGTAATTGTAAAAATATTATTTCTTACATTTAAAATTTGTCCACCATTACTGTAGCAATAGTAAAAGATGTAAGTATAAGTGTTACCACCTGAAGCTGCTGTATGATCTAAATTGATTGTGTTGTGTGATACCTCAACACCACCATAACAATACATAAACATATAAATGTAACCGTTAAACTGAATATCGCGAACGATATTATTCGTGATTTTATTTGTATTAGATGGATTTGGATTACCGCCAATATTATAAAAGCCAATAAACTGCCCTGTACTTGACTGAGTAGCATTCATAACTTTTTCGATAGTGTTACCTGTAAAATTAAGCCCCTGACAAGCATAACCATACATCAAATAAGGATAGCTATTATTCGTTGCCGTTAAACGGTCAAATAAACAACCTTCCATTTTGAGATTTTTCGAGTAAGGATTATAAACACCATACTGATACCAATCAGCGATATGGCAATTTTTGAATGTATTGTTAGATGAACTAGCTCCACTGTATGCACCTTCAGCGTAAACACACATGTACCCACCAATTAAAGTGGAATTTTGAACCATGTTATAGCTACCTGCATTTCCACCAGACCAGTATGAGCTGTTTGAACTCATAACGAATGCTCCGGTATAATACCCAGTTGCGTTTACAGGACAAGAAATCGTACAAGTTGTGAATGCATTGTAATTTGCCTGGTTAGTTAAAAAAACAGGCCATGCATAATTGGTGTTAGTACCACGGATCTGAAGATTATTTACATACAAATAATCAGTACCATCTAACTTCATTGTATGCATTGATCCTGAAGTGGCGTTGTAGGTCAATATATACCCGTTACCGTTAATAGTAATAGTATTAGTAGCGCTTGCTCCGGTGATCTGACTAAAAGTTACCTGTTCGGTGTAAGGACCGGTACCGCCAACGTTTACCACAAGTGTTCCTGTTAAACCACCTGTATTTAAGGCGGCAGCAAAACTTGTAAAACTTGTGTAGTTAGTTGCGGAAGCCGCAATGGAATTGTCAATGGTCACTACTCCAGAAAGAGCTCCCATTTTTAGCGTTAGCATGCTTAGAAGCACAATAAACGCTGTAAGTGATTTGTAGTTTTTTTTCATTTTTATTATGTTGGTTTAAGTTATATTCCAAACTTATTAAAAAAAAACCTCGGTTCAACATAACCAAAATAAAAAATAAAAGAAAAATAATTCAGGCACTGTAAATTTATTCCCATTAAAAAAAGAAATTTAAATCCCTGATAGCCCGACTTTTAAAAAAAAAATAATTTTAGATCCTTGGTAGTGCCCGAAAATGCAACAAAAAAAACACTTTTGACACCTATGTCTTTTTAGAGAACTACGAAAAATTTTCACGTTTTAATACACCGGAAGCTAACCTTTTCGAAAAAAAATATGCTATAAAAACATATCAACACATATTTAAAAAAGATAAAAACTTGATAAAAATCAATAAAAAAAGCCTTTCCACTTCTGGAAAGGCTTTTTTACTGCATTCAGACTTTTTAATTCTTTACAACTTTTACAACTTCCGTTGTATTGTCGGATTGAATTTTTACGTAATAAATACCTTTAGACAGATGTGAAATATTAATTTTAAAAGATTTCAAAGTGCTGGTACCTGAATATACAAGTTTACCCATAACATCTGATACTAAAATTACTTTTTCTTCTCCATTCTGGGTAGAAATGTTTATATCACCTGAAGTTGGATTAGGATAGATAGTTAAAGCCGATAGTTTATTATCTTTCAAACCCAGGCAAGCACTTACATTCTGTGTTACGCTGCTTCTGTTTATACAGCCGTTAGCATCACTACCAGTTACAGTATAAACAGTATTCACAACAGGGTTTATGATAATTGAAGATCCCTGGTAAATACCGCCACCGCTGGAAATCCACTGGTAAGATAAGCCGCCGTCTGCCGTCAAGGTTTGAGTTTCACCAGCGCACATCATAGGTTGTTGACCTGAAATACTCACATTTGGCGCACTCAAAACAGTAACGGTTTGCATGGCCGATGCAGTACACCCAACACCGTTAGTGCCCGTTACTGTATAAACAGTTGTAACACTTGGACTAACAGACATAAATGCTCCTGATGCTCCTCCTACCCAATTATAAGTAATTGCATTTCCTACAGCAATGAGGTTAGCCGATTTACCTGGGCAAATAACCAAACTGTTGGTTGTAATGTAAACTTCTGGTTGAGGGTTAACCGTTATCATTTGTGAAACTGTAGTAGTACAACCACTTAAAGAATTAGTTCCCACAACTTCATAAGTAGTGGAATAGGCAGGCATTTCGTTAAGCGACGCATCCGTTGAGCCTGTACTCCATGTGTAAGAGTCTGCTCCGGAAGCTGTAAGACTCACGGTGCTATTACTACATATTACAGTAGAATTCGTGGCTATTGCCATACTAGGAGCGTTAAAAGAGCAGGGAATTGTAATGGAAAGATCATCCCATGTTAAATACTGAGCAGATCCAGAACCAGAGGTTGCGCGAATTGCCACATAATAAAGCCCGGAAGTAGCTACCGTAAAGGTATTGGACAATGACTTGTAAATATTACTTACAGCTGGTCCATTTGAATTAGCTATAGAAATGAGGCCCGTTGTGCTCTGTGCAGCTCCATACAAAATTGAAAGGTCAGACCAATTGGTATACCCGTAGTATTCTGTTTCATACCAGAGTGCAGCTGAATAGGTAATACCTGCGTTTAAATAAATGCCATTTGTATAAAAATGATTTACACCAGCAGGACTATAATAAAAAGAAGCAAATTTGGTTCCGGTACGGGCTATTCTTCCCAAAGTGTTACTGGATGTGTAGGTAAGAGAAGCACTACCAAGGTTAGTGGCTGACCAGGAGCAATTAGGTAACTTGTTTTCACTTGTTATTCCTTCAAACCCTTCATAATAAGGAACATTAGAGGTAATTACAGGCGATACAGTTACCATGCCAACGCTGGCCGTTGTTGTGATATTGCTAACCGTGCAGGTAATAACAGCCTGAAAATAAGTAGAGGTAGTTAAATTAGGTGAAGCAATAACAGGATTAATACCTGGAATTTGTGTAAAAGGCCCTACAGATGAAGTAGAAGAAGCATACCACGCGTAAGTTAAGCCTCCAACCGTATAATTATTTGCCAGGCTTAAATTTGCAGACGAATTCGGACATATCTGGAAAGTGGGTGTAATTATCGAGTTGGCAGCAGGAGTACCACTACAAGGCGTTGGATTGATCCACTCAAACCGAATGTTAGGACGGGTGGTAGCGGATGTTGAAGTACTTGGATCTGTGCAGTTAGTAGAAATATCTGCATTTCTCCAGCGTGTTTTAATCGAAGTTCCACTTAGGTTAGTAGTCCAATAAGTAGAATAATTATAAGTATAGGATGAATTATTAAAACAAGTTTCAATGACAAGGTTATCGGCACCATTCCATATGAATGGAGTCACTAAAGCTGTTTGATTCCAGCCGGTAGTACCAGTAGCAGTTATTGGTGATGTTTGAGCCACGAGACCAGTGCTCACCCATCCGCTAAGCAAAGGGTCTGTAGAACTTGTAGTATACACTTTCACATTCCAGCCAACATGATTTGCAGCCGAATTCGTTGAAAAAATATTAAAACCAATGGTGTTAATTTGGGCTCCGCCAGAAATACCTGCCGCAGAAAGTTCAGCAGCGGTGATAAACATTTGGTGCCTGGCTCCCCACCAAAAATTTCCATAAGGGGAAGGGAATGATGTGTTGGTATTATAGGTGGTGCCGGTACCAACCGCGCTAAACACTTGAGCGCTCAGGCTGGCCGTAAAAATGCTGGATAAAAATAAGCAAAGATTTAGTAGTTTTTTTTTCATTGACTTTAATTTAGTTAGTTTAAAATTGGTCTAAAAAAAGAAACCATGCCGTTTGGCATGGTTTCTAAGGGGAAAGATTAGTGTTTTACTATCTTAACAACTTCCGAAGAGGAGTTGGATTGTATTTTGACATAATAAATTCCATTTGCAAAATTTGAAAGATCAATTTTAGTAGACTCTTTCGAACTTGAATTTGAAGAAAGTACACGGCCAGTTAAATCTATTACAGTGATAATTTTATCAGAATTATCAGGTAAAGTAACCGTTAGTTCGCTTGAAGCTGGATTAGGGTAAACACTTAAACCTTTTAAGCCGTTAACTTTTAAACCTAAACACTGACTCACATTTTGAGTAATAGCTGCTTTACTAGTGCAACCATTAGCATCGGTACCTGTTACACTGTAAACAGTAGATACAAGAGGGCTGATAACGATGGATGCACCTTGAGAGATAGCACCTGTTCCACCTGAAACCCATTGATAAGAAACACCACCACCTGCAGTTAAAGTTTGTGGCTCACCAGCACACATTTCATTAGGCTGAGAAGTTGAAACCGTAATAACCGGAGCATTTTTTACTGTAATCATAACAGAAGCTTCTGTATCGCATCCATAATTGTTAGTACCTGTAACACTGTAATTAGTGGTAACTGTTGGACTCACAGAAATATTTGGACTTGTGTTGTTGTTACTCCATACGTAACTGATAGCATTACCAATCGCATTTAGATTAGCAACTTGTCCTGCACAAATACTCATTGAATTTGCAGTAATAAACACTGAAGGAGCTGGATTTACATTAACCATTTGAGTGATAGTACTTGTACAACCACTTAATGCATTCGTAGACCAAAGTGTGTAAGCTATGTTGCTAGCTGGTGTCTCACTGATACTGTTCGAGTTTGATCCATTGCTCCATGTATAAGTATCTGCTCCACTAGCTGTAGATGTAAACTCATCACCTGCACAAATAGTTGTTGTATTTGTGTTTAATGTAACAGTTGGTTGGTTTAAAGCACAAGGAATAGTAATTGATAAATCATCCCAGCTTAAATAGTATGCGTAGCTACCAGATGCTGAAGTTGCTCTAACATCGATATAATACATGCCAGAAGTAGCTACAGTAAATGTATTCGACAATTGTTTGTATACATTACTGATGGCAGGGCCACCTGTACTAGCAATAGAAACTGCTCCTGTTGTAGTTTGTGTAGTACTGTAAAGAATAGAAAGATCTGTCCAGTTGTTGTATCCATAATATTCTGTTTGATACCATACAGAAGCTGAATAAGTAACACCTGCATTTAAATAGATACCGTTAGTGTAAACATGGGCTTGTCCGTAAGGCATATAATTAAATACGCCAAATTTTGTGCCTGTACGAGGGTTTCTTCCCTGTGTATTTGAAGATGTATAAGTGTTAAGAGACGGACCTGTACCTGGTGCATACCAAGAACAATTAGGAAGTTCATCTGCTTTGTTAATTCCTTCAAAACTTTCAAAATACGGAACTACACTTGTAGTAGTAGCTGCAATATTAATAACGTTTGCCACAGTTGCAGTAGTTCCCACAAGAGTACAGCTAACTGCTACTCCATAGAAGGTAGTTGCATTTAAATTTGGTGTAGTGTAAAGCACTGTGTTAGCACCGCTTACAACTGTCCACGGACCAACTGAAGAACTTGTAGAACTTAACCATTGGTAAGTAACTCCAAGATCACTTGTATACCCATTTACGTTGATATTCGCACTGCTGCCAGGGCAAATTGCGTAGGTTGGTGTATTTACAGAAATATTTGTAGGGGTAGCAGCACAAACGTTGCTTAAAAATTCATAAGCCCCAACATCCGGAGTTTGTTGACTTCTAGGAGCACCAAGAACATCCATTGCAACACCTACCGGCGCGCCTGTGTTGTTCATAGTTGCATTTGTAGGATGTAAATCTCCTGTTGCAAGACTCACATACTGCGGATCTAAATTTGATCCATTAGCATCAACACCTTGTGTTGTCCAAGTTCCCATTGAATTTGCCTGAGCCGTTACATATCCTATGTAGTTATTTCCGCCAAGACTATTTACGTAATAATTGTTATTGTTTACTACTACTCCTGTTAAGGATGTTCCACCATTGTAGAAACCGTATTTAGTACCAGTTCCACCTCTTGTAATTGAAATATTATTATTCATTACAGACGCATACATACCATTACCACCGTAGATGTAATAAAATCCATAAGTAGAACCACCAGTTGCTGCAGTATGATCAAAAGATAAAGTATTGTGTAAGAATTTTGTGTCAGAATAATAAGAATAATAGAACGCATAAATTGTTCCGTTAAAATTGATATCTCTGAAAACGTTGTTTGTAACACGGCAAGGATTCACATCCTGAGCCATTGGGTTATAAGACCCCACATAAGCTAAACCATATAAAGTTCCAGTGTAGGCGGTATTTCCGTTATATAATTTTTCATAAATGTTACCGTCAAGTACCATCCCTTGAGATCCGTAACCATAAAGTAAATAAGTAGTTGTGAAAGTTGTTCTGGTTAAACGGTCAATTTTACACCCTTTAATAGTGAGGTTTTTAGAGTAATAGCAATAAACGCCATAGTAGTAAAAATCAGTCATGTAACAATTTAAGAAACTGTTATCATGTGTGTATGCACCTGAACTAGCTCCGTAGTGATAAATACCGTAATAACCACCCACCAAAGTAGAAGTTTTAACCGTATTGTTATTTCCCGGATCTCCGCAGCAGCTGATACCTGTAGCCGAAGAGCTAAAAGCAAAAGGACATTGCGAAGAACTTGTGCCGTTTGCAGGAGCAGAGAACGTACAAGCCGTAAAATTGTTGTAGTTCGCCTGATTAGTTAATAAGGCAATAATTGCGTAAGTAGTATTTGTACCCATCATGTGCAGATTGTTCACATTAAGGTAATCTGTACCATTCAACAATAAAGTATGCGGCGCAGTAGAAGTCGAGTTAAACGTCAAAATACTGTTGTTACCATTTATTGTAATGGTATTTGTAGCCGAGGCACCTGTAATCTGATTAAAAGTTACTTGTTCGGTATAGGTTCCGTTGGTAACGTTCACAGTAAGAGGGCCATTGATTCCACCTGAATTCAAGGTAGTAGCCAGACTCGTAAAACTTGTGTAATTGGTAGCAGATGCAGGGGCAGCGGCGTTAATAGTAACAATGCCGGAGATTTGCGCTCCCATCTTCAACGTGATCATGCTTAGTAGCACAATAAACGTGGTGACTAATTGGTAACTTTTTTTCATAGGTAATTGTGTTAGATTGTTATAAAAACAAACATAATAAAAAAGATTAAAAGTTTAACAAATATTTACAACAAGCGTAACGATTAGATAACCTGAATAGATTTAGACTTTAAACCTTAAAATAGGCGAAAACCCCTTATTGGCAAAGGATAGCAGCGCGAAAAACACAAAATTTATTATAACATGCCCCGTTTATTTGAGGCGAATAAAGGTATCTTTGAGGTAAATAACCTAAAAATATATTTTCTAAAAGTAGAGGTTCAAGCGCAGGGAAGCCGAAAGTCCTCCTAAAAGATTGGTATTATCCGTATCAATTCCCACATGATTAGAGGCGCCCCCATCAATAGTTGTACTTTTTACAGAGGCTCCCGTAGAACCTTGTATATTCGATTGTCCAATGGACTCAAGTTTCGTTTCAGACCTTCCGGAAGTTGAAAATGCGGCACCCCATCCAAACTCTCCGCCTATACTCATCTTTGGCAGTACAAAATATTCTGCCCCAACAAATACACGCGCGCCAATCGTTAATGCCAGGCCGTTTTTCCTTTCTGTTACACGCGCCGATCCTTGCACACCTTGTATCCTTGGAACGGTGTCTACATTGTTTGCGTTACCGAAAATGGGGCTAGACATGGCGTCTCCCGCAGGATCAATAACCAATTGAGGAGAAGAGGAAACGTTTAATTTGTTTCCGTATGTAAATTTATCGTTCGTAGTGGAAAGATAAACACCGCCTTCAACACCATAAACGCCTTGCAAACGCGTTGCTCCACGACGTTTTTCAATTCCAAAACTTAATCCGATGGATGTAGATGCTCTTCTCCAACTATTTTCTTTAGAAGGAACAGCCGCAGGATAAGCTATAATGGTGCTTGATGCCGCTGCGCGGTCTGTTACCATGGCTTTAGTAGTCCAACTGTTAACCCCTATTCTAACTCCTATTCTGTAGGCTGTAGACGCATCCTTAAAATATTTACCAGTGATAGCTTGTGAAGTAGAAACAAAATCAAAACTGGCATTTTTTATCAGGCGTGTGGCATCTAAGCCTATGCTCCAGTCTTTGGCTTGAGGCAAGATAGCCTCCCCATTTTTGGAGGTTAAGTCTTGTGCAAAAGTAGCACCACTAATACATATGGATAAGGCAAGAAGTAAATTTTTCATAGTTGGATTCTATTTCGTGACAAATTTAAAGGTAATATAAATAGTATGGTACAATTAAACGCAAATAAAATTACTTTAGTGTAGACAGAAACTTATTTTTATGCTTCATAAAGCGAGAACATGCAAACCTATTTCTCTGTTGATTTTATTAACTCCCTGATTTATTCTGCAACAAGGGCACAAATTTAAAACTACCCAGAACTTTCTTGTCGAAGTTGCTTTCACTCATTTTTTTTAGCCACACCATTTCTTGCGTTTGCCCTTCACCAAGAGGGATAAGGAGAATGCCGCCAACTTTTAATTGTTGTAATAAATCGTTTGGAATGTAAGGTGCTCCCGCGGTAACAATAATTTTATCGTAGGGAGCATATAATGGCAAGCCTTTGTACCCATCGCCATAAATTAATTTTGCGCCACTGTAACCTATATAGGGCAGAAATAATTTTGTTTTATCAAAAAGGGTTTTCTGGCGTTCAATACTATAAACCTTCGCCCCTACTTCCAGTAATACAGCAGTCTGGTAACCACAGCCGGTGCCTATTTCAAGAACTTTCTCCCCTGGCTTTATTTCTAATTGCTCGGTTTGAAAGGCAACTGTGTAAGGCTGCGAAATGGTTTGTCCGGCTCCAATAGGTAAAGCTTTATCGCTGTATGCGTGATCCAGTAGGGCCGGACGGGCGGTACTGGTGTCAAAAAATAAATGTCTTGGAATTTTTTCTATAGCCGACAAAACCTTTGAATCCTTTATTCCTTTTGTTTTTAGCACATCGACCAAACGTCGCCGTTTGCCCTGGAACAGGTATTCATCTTCTTTAGAAACGTTGTAAAACACGGGTAGTAATTTGAACAGTAAATCTAGAGTAATAAACAAGGGGTGTTTTAAAATTAAATTTTAATTACCAACAGCCGGTTTTTAAAAGAAGTAGTTTTAGGGACTATGATAAAAGATATCGCCTTAATAGGATTAGGGTACATTGGGAAGATCCACCTGCGTTTATTGAAAGAAAACCCGAACTGGAATTTGGTGGGAGTGTTTGATATAGATCAAAAAATAACGAAAGATCTCGCTCTTCAATACAACGTTAAAGCATACCATTCTCTGGAAGAAACTCTGCTAGAGTGTGAAGTTGTAGACATTACCACGCCAAGCAGCACCCATTTTGACATCGCCAAACAAGCCATAATTGCCGGCAAACATATTTTTATTGAAAAACCAGTAACCTCCACACTTAAAGAATCAAAACAGCTTCAAAACCTTATCAAGGAAGCAGGAGTTATCTTCCAGGTCAGCCAGGTTGAGCGCTACAATCCTGCTTTTATAGCTGCCCTGCCCTACACCAAAAATCCGGTTTTTATTGAGGTACATCGCCTGGCCCAATATAACTCCAGGGGGACAGATGTTTCGGTTGTGTTGGATCTTATGATGCACGACCTGGACCTTATATTAAACATTGTAAAATCAAATGTCAGAAAAATACATGTTTCCGGAGGTAACCTTGTAAGTGCTGCCGCTGATATTGTGAATGCAAGAATAGAATTTGAAAATTCGGTTGTTGCAAATATTACCACTAACCGTATGGCTTTTAAAAACAGTCGCAAGTTTAGGGTATTTACTAAAGACAACCTTGTGAGTATTAATTTATTAGATAAAATTACGGAAGTAATTAAATTAAAACCTGCAGTAGCCAATACCAAAAACCTCGTATTAGATCCGGGCAGAGGTTTGCCAAAAAAAGAAATTGTTTTCGAGCATCCAATTATTTTACCAACAAACGCAATAAATGAAGAGTTAAATACGTTCCATAATAACGTTAATTCAAATAAGGTTATAAAAGCCGGCATCGACGATGCTATTCAAACCCTCGAACTGGCGTTTGATATAGAAGAAAAATTGAATTTGTAAAGTTCTTTTTTTTAAGTCTGAACCGTTTTATTTCATTATTTTTGAAACGACGCAAGACAGATTTTATTGGCATTGTATGAGATTACTTTTACTTTTTTGTTTATTGGTTAACCTGTTTTTGCTCAGTTCCTGTAAAAAATACCAAGCGGCAAATTCATCTTTTTTTATTAAGTCTGATGTTATTTCGGTAACAACCGCTTCTGCATCTGAAGGTTCGGGCAGTCATAAAATTACAGACCTATGGCTCTATGTTAACGGCAAATACCAGGGAACCTATCCTGTTGGCAGTCTTATGCCCATTGCTAATAAAGACCAGGCAACCACAATTAACGTATTTGCCGGGATTAAAAATAATGGCATTTCAGACACTCGTATTTTTTACCCTTTTTACCAATTTCTCACACTTGATACGTTTGTAACGGCAGGAAAAACAATTTCAAGGTCTTTTAGCTTTAACTACAAACCGAATACACAGTTTCTTTGGATGGAAAATTTTGAAAATTCGGTGGGCTACTCCCTTAAAACTTCCGATAATAATGTGGGCACACTGCAGTATGCCAGCGCTGGCGATAATTTTGAAGGTAAGTCAATTCTAGCTTCTTTAACCGGCAGCCAGAACTATGCCAGGTTTGAATCGACGGGCAGCGGCTTCGAACTAAAAACCGGGGTGAGCGACATTTTTCTTGAACTTAATTATAAATCCAATGTAGCCTTTACGGTTGGCCTTGCTGATCTCGCAGGCACGCAGGAAGCAGAAGCTGTAGTTGTAAATCCCCAGGCAAGCTGGAATAAAATTTACATTCAGCTTGCCAGCTCTGTAAACGCAATAACTGCAAACAAATACAAAGTATATTTCAAGTTTGTAAAGACCGATGATATTGACAAACAAGTATTTATAGATAACGTTAAACTGCTTTATCTGCCCTAACGTATGAGTCGGAAATTACGAACCCTTTATTATATCCTAACGGATTTTTTGTCAGCGGCTCTGGCATGGACACTGTTTAATTATTACAGGAAGACTCAAATTGATATTTTAAAAACCGGTGGACAGCAGCAAGGGTCTATATTTGATGATCAGTATTTTATCAGTATAAGTATTTTACCTTTAATCTGGGTACTTGTTTATTATTTATCTGGCTCCTACAACAATGTGCTTCGTAAATCGCGTATCAATGAGTTTGTTCAGTTATTGGCCACTTCTATTATTGGTGTAACTGTTTTATTCTTTGTGTTGTTATTGGATGATTCTGTGGTGTCTTACAGACTATATTACAAACTTTATTTTGTTCTTTTTACTTCTCATTTTATAATCACCGCATTTTTCAGATTGCTATTGTCGAGTAATACGAATAAAAAAATACACAAACGCGAATTTGGTTTTAATACGGTTATCATTGGAAGCAACGAGCGTGCTTTAAAAATGTTTAAGGAAATTAACGCGCTTAAATATGGCATTGGGAACAAATTTATCGGCTTCATTCACATAGAAGGAAAAAACGGCTACTCGGAACAATTAAGAAAAGAACTTCCGCATTTGGGGGAATACCACGAAGTGAAAAGCATTATCGAGAGGCACCAGATCGAAGAAGTGATCATTGCCCTCGAAAGCTGGGAACACGAATACATTAAAAACATTGTAAACGATTTAGGTGATCTTGGTGTCATCATAAAAATCATTCCCGATATGTATGATATTTTGAGCGGACACGTGAAGATGACCAGTATTCTTGGAACGCCGCTTATCGAGATAAAAAACCAGATCATTCCGGAGTGGCAGATTTCTGTAAAACGCTTTATTGATGTGAGTGTTTCCATCGTCGTAATTATCTTTTTCAGCTGGCTATATGTGCTTATCGGCATCATTGTAAGACTTGGCTCCAAAGGCCCCATGTTCTTCAGACAGGAGCGTATCGGCATTCATGGTAAACCTTTTTATATTTTTAAATACAGAACAATGGAGATTGACGCCGAAAAAGATGGTCCATCGCTTTCCAGCGCAAACGATCCCAGGGTTACTTCTTTCGGAAGATTTCTTCGTAAAGTGCGGCTCGATGAAATGCCTCAGTTCTTTAATGTAATTATCGGAGATATGAGTTTAGTAGGTCCGAGACCCGAACGTAAATATTACATTGAACGTATAGTTCTAAAGGCACCACATTACAAACATTTACATAAAATTCGCCCTGGTATTACCAGCTGGGGACAAGTAAAATTCGGTTACGCAGAAAATGTGGACGAGATGATTGATCGTTTAAAATTTGATATTCTGTATGTGGAGAACATGAGTTTGCTTCTGGATTTTAAGATCCTGGTGCATACTATTTTGATTGTTTTGCAAGGGAGAGGGAAGTAGTTCTCGACTACGCTCGAACTGACATCGACTACGCTCGAACTGACATCGACTGCGCACAGGCTGGCCTTAACATCCACTGGATGTTAATCCTGCTCGAACTGACATCGACTGCGCACAGGCTGGCCTTAACATCCACTGGATGTTAATCCTGATCGAACTGACATCGACTGCGCACAGGCTGGCCTTAACATCCACTGGATGTTAATCCTGCTCGAAATGACATCGACTGCGCACAGGCTGGCCTTAACATCCACTGGATGTTAATCCTGCTCGAACTGACATCGACTGCGCACAGGCTGGCCTTAACATCCACTGGATGTTAATCCTGCTCGAACTGACATTCTTCCAAGCTTGAGCTGACATTTCTTTCGCGACTGCCGGCCTTAACATCCACTGGATGTTAATCCTGCTCGAACTGACAGCGACTACGCACAGGCTGGCCTTAACATCCACTGGATGTTAATCCTGCTCGAACTGACATCGACTACGCACAGGCTGGCCTTAACATCCACTGGATGTTAATCCTGCTCGAACTGACAGCGACTAGGCTCGAACTGACAGCGAAAACTCCAACTAACAGAGTACATTTCAACTAAAAAGGAGGATTACAGCGTTTCTTGTTTCTTGTTTACTGTATCCATATCTTTGCGGTGCTTATGATCAAGTCCATCAACAATTATTTATCCCTTATAAAATTCTCTCACAGCATCTTTGCATTGCCCTTTGCTGTTATTGGTTTTTCTCTGGCGGTTCAATCGGGTAAAGCCGAATTTAGCTGGGAAAAATTTATGCTGGTAATTTTATGTATGCTCTTTGCGAGAAGTGCGGCTATGGCTTTTAACCGTTACATCGACCGTAAATTCGATGCTAAAAACCCAAGAACAGCGGTACGCGAAATTCCTGCGGGAACAATCGCTCCAGGCTCTGCTTTGGCAATGGTTATTATTTGCTCTACTGGGTTTGTAGTTTGCACCTGGCTCATTAATCCACTTTGTTTTTACCTTTCGCCTGTGGCCTTATTAGTCATTCTTGGTTACAGTTATACTAAACGTTTTACTCCATTGTGTCACTTAATTCTGGGTGTGGGACTGGCCCTGGCGCCAATTGGCGCTTATATCGCGTTAACTGAGGAGTTTGACCTTATTCCTGTATTACTAAGTGTTGTTGTTTTTTTATGGGTGAGTGGTTTTGATATTATTTACGCTTTGCAAGATGATGAATTCGATAAAAGCCAGAACTTAAAATCTATTCCTGTTTTTTTGGGAAGAAAAAATGCTTTACGTCTTTCTGAATTTTTGCACCTGATCGCAGGGTGTTTAGTTGTTGCCGGTTATTTTTCCGGACTCTTTGGATGGCTCTACGTTATTGGCGCATTAGGCTTTGTAGCATTGTTGATTTACCAGCATTTACTTGTTAAACCAGACGATCTGAGTAAGGTCACTTTAGCATTTGGAACTACTAATGGTGTTGCCAGTGTTGTATTTTGCGCTTTTGTATGCGCGGATATTTTCCTTTGAGGCCTAAGTTTAAAATCATGCACAAAATTTGAGATTTAAAAACTTCGCCCGGTTTTAAATTTGATTAATTTTTAAACGCCTCCCCTCAAACAATTTATAAATCGAAAAATGAAAGGCAGTTAGTACGACTGATCTCTTGAGAAAATTCTTACTTTATTGCAACATTTAATTATGTGATTCAAACCTCAGGCCTATAGTTGCCGTTACCTGAGCTGTGAAGAAATGGTGATTAGCATTGCCGTTGCCGCGACCAAGAATGAAACATCTTCTGTAATCCGCATAGGAACCTTTGGCAACAAGTTCGAATAAACCATATTTCAAAAATTCGATTCGTAAACCACTCTCCACACCTACTATCCAACCGGCTACATGCCAATCGTTATTTAATTCCTGTCCGAAAATAGTGACATCTGTTCTGGGAAAAACAACTCCCGCGCCTGGTTTAATAACTGCTGATGCAGAAAAATTTTTATTCGGTTTATAAAACTCAATTTTTCTTACAGCGTTTAACATCCAGAAATTTGCGCCATCGGTATGTTCAAAATGTAAAAAGCGATCCGGATTCAAGATTGTGTCTTTGTCTATAGGTTCTCCATCGATCTGACCTTTTATGCGCACTTTCTGCCAATCATTAACGACATATTTTGTATGATCGTAATTCATCTCAATACCCCATTTATCGTTTATCATAAAACCAACTCTTCCAACAAACTGAGGAATAGTTACGTTGATGACGTCCTTAATTTTATCCAAATCGGGACGATCAGAAGCATGCACATTATAAATAGTAAAATCGTAATTATCTGGTTTACCCCTATACTCATTGGGTTTCATGGAAGTATTCTTAAAATGAATGGTGCTTTTACTATAGGCCGCTTTAGTGTAGCCCCAGGATAAGTAAAATTGTCTGAATTTTTTTTTCGGTAAAAGAGAATCCTTTTGAGCAAACAGACATCCTGAAATCAGAATTGTTGTAAGCAATAAAAAATAGCGCATGAATCAACTAAAAGTGTGAAGCGCGAAGGTAACGATTATTTTCGGTTACTTCTATCTCCATTTTCAGGTAGTCTGACCCTATCAAATTCTCTACGAGCTCGGGCCACTCAAAAAAACAGTAATTTCCAAAACTTAGATGTTCTTCGATGCCAAGATCCAATAACTCCTCCTGACTTTTAAGACGGTAAAGGTCGAAGTGATAAATTTTTCCCTCTGGATAATCGTATTCGTTGATGATTGAATAGGTTGGACTACTGAACTGATCAACACTTCCCAACTGAATACAAAGCTCTTTTATTAGCGTAGTTTTACCCGCTCCCATAGGTGCATAAAGCAAAAACAATTTAGTGTCGGGCGCGAAATCAAGAATTGCCTTCGCGTGTGAAGAAATATCATTGATATCTGAAATATCAAGTTCTAGTGCAGCTTTCATTTTTTCTGAGTTTTTAGATAATGGATCCAGGCAATTTCATTTTCAGTAAGAGTAGATGTCTTATCGAAAAAATCAATTTGCCGGTTTGGGTCGAGATAATACATCACGTTATCCCCCAGGCCCAAAGAGATAAGCTCTTTGGTATCTTCGTTTATAAATCCAATTAAAACCTTGTCGTCATAATTTTTTAAATCACTTGTCTCTTTTTGATAAACATCTGAAAACAGCAAAAGGAACTTTACTTCGCGGTGCTTCAACAAAAACAAAGTACTGTCAACTCGGCCGAGACAAGGTTGACAATAAAGGTAATTGTAGTTTACTACCATTTCTTTTCCTGAAAAATCAGACAGGGCATAGACTTTGTTTTCGGCATCTACAAAATTAATATCCGGAAAATTCATATTAGCTAACTTACCGGTTAAAGGACTTAAACTGTCTTTGAAAAAAAGAGCGCTTCTAACCTGTAATTCTTTAAAGGCAGAAGTATCTTTCCGTTTGATAACCTGTACTTCATGAGAATCAGCTACTTTTTGTCTTTTTAAAATAGCATCAATCTTGTTATGAATACTAAAAAAGTCATCCTGCGAATAGGCAAGATGACTAAAAACAAAAAAGGATATGAAAACTACTACCTTCATTCCAGTCAAAAAAAATTATTTAGCGCTTAATACAATATAAGGAATAATAACTTCCTCAAGACTAACGCCGCCATGCTGAAATGTATTCTTATAATAATTCACGTAGTGATTAAAATTATTTGGGTATGCAAAAAAACGATCTTCCCTTGCGAACACAAAACGTGTGCTGGGATGCTGTTTCGGTAAAAATGCATCAGCAGGATTTTTAATTTCAAAAACCTCTTTAGCATTGTATTCGAGTGCCTTACCTTGTTTGTAGCGGAGATTCGAATTAACATTTTTATCGCCAAGAATCTTAGTCGGTTCATGAACATGCACTGTTCCATGATCGGTAGTGATCACAATCTTTACTTTTTTAGCTGATAATTGTTTTATAATATCAAATAAAGGCGAATGTTCAAACCAACTGTAGGTTATACTTCTATAAGAGGTTTCGTTCTCTGCCAATTCGCGAATCACTTCCATTTCGGTGCGGGCGTGACTTAACATGTCTACAAAATTATAAACAATCACGTTTAATTTATTCTGAAATAAATTATTGATGTTATCAGAAAGTTTTTTGCCGGCATTAAAATTGGTGATCTTATTGTAACTGATTTTAATATCCTTACCTAAACGTTTAATTTGATTTTGGATAAAGGCTTCTTCGTGAAGATTTTTTCCACCTTCTTCTTCATCGTTCAGCCACTGATCCGGAAAACGTTTTTCAATCTCACTTGGCATTAATCCGCTGAAGATCGCATTGCGTGCATATTGAGTAGCGGTAGGCAAAATACTGTAGTATGATTCTTCTTTATCTACTTTATAATATTCCTGAATTAAAGGCTGAATAATTTTCCATTGATCGAAACGCAAATTATCGATGAGTATAAAAAACACGGGCTCTGGTCCATTGCCTAACTCCTGCAAAAAACGATTTTTTACAAGTGTATGACTCATGATTGGAGGATTTGGATCTTTGCCGTTTAACCAATTGATGTAATGCTTTTCGATAAATTTAAAGAACTGGTTGTTGGCGTCAGATTTCTGCATCTTTAATACATCGAGCATACTTTTGTCCTGAAGTTTGTCCATCTCCAACTCCCAGTAAATAATTTTTTTGTAAAGGTCTGCCCATTCGTCCCAGCTCAAATTTTCGTTGATGGTCATTCCAATTTGTCCGAATTCCTTACGGTAATCGGTGTTGGTTTTTTCACTTATAAGACGCCTGTTATCCAATGCCTTTTTAAGAGACAACAAAATTTGATTTGGATTCACCGGTTTAATAAGATAATCGGCAATCTTACCTCCAATAGCATCATCCATAATGTGCTCTTCCTCACTTTTGGTGATCATAATCACCGGTAAATCAGAATTAAGTTGTTTAATTTTCAATAAAGTTTCGAGTCCTGAAATTCCTGGCATGTTCTCATCCAATAAAACGGCATTGATACTGCGGTCTTCTCTAACAATATCAATAGCTTCATCTCCGCTCAGTGCCGGTACAACTTCATAGCCTTTTCCATCCAAAAACAAAATGTGTGGTTTTAAAAGTGCTATTTCATCATCGGCCCATAATATTTTTATTTTATCCATTCTCTGATTGTTTTATTAAGATATAACGTATTAAATTTATCTCTATTATTTTAATTGACGAATATATTAACGAATTTTGGAGTTTTAGATTTTAATGTACACAAACAAACGCAAAATCATTAACGATCCCATTTATGGTTTTGTTACAATACCCAACGATCTTATTTACGATCTTATCAATCACCCTTATTTTCAACGCCTGCGAAGAATTAAGCAATTAGGTCTTACCAATTTGGTTTATCCCGGTGCTTTACACACGCGTTTTCATCATGCGGTAGGTGCCATGCATTTAATGCAGGAGGCGGTTCTAACTTTGCGACAAAAAGACATTAGTATTACAGATAGTGAAGAGCAGGCGGTTTTAATTGCCATATTATTGCACGATATAGGACACGGTCCGTTTTCACACGCGCTTGAACATAGCATTGTTAAAGGAGTAAGTCACGAAGCCATCAGTACTCTTTTTATGGACAAGCTCAATGAAGAATTTGGAGGTCAGTTAACTCTTGCCCTTGAAATTTTCAACGACCGTTACCCGAAAAAATTCCTGCATCAATTGGTGAGTTCTCAATTGGATATGGACCGTCTCGATTATTTAAAGAGAGATAGTTTTTTTACAGGCGTTAGTGAAGGGGTTATTAGTAGTGACCGAATTATTAAGATGCTTAATGTGGTTAATAACGAATTAGTAGTTGAGCACAAAGCCATTTACAGTATTGAAAAATTTCTTATCGCCAGGCGTTTGATGTATTGGCAGGTGTATTTACACAAAACTGTTTTAAGCGGTGAAACTTTACTGGTAAACATTTTGAAACGTGCAAAAGAACTTTCAGCAGAAGGAAAAGAATTGTTTGCTACACCGAATCTCTCGTTATTTCTGAAAAACAATTTCACGCAAGAAGATTTTAAAAAAGATGACAAGCTGCTGGCAAAATTTGCCAAGCTTGACGATAGTGATCTGGATGCTGCAATAAAAGTCTGGAGCGAGAACGACGATAAAATTCTCTCTAAACTCTGTCAGAATCTTTTAGATCGAAAATTATTTAAGATCGAGATTCGCAACGAACCTTTTAGCGATGCCTATATAAACGGTTTTACCGAAAGAGTGTGCGAACTTTACAATATTAATAAAAGAGAAGCCTCTTACTTTGTTTTGACTGATGTAGTGAATAACAGCGCTTACAATGCCAATCAATTCAATATAAATATTTTAATGAGCAATGGCGATCTTATTGATGTTGCTGAGGCAAGCGATCAACTGAATATACAGAGTTTAAGTAAAACGGTGAGCAAATATTTTATTTGTTATCCGAAAGAATTGAGACTTCCTTAAATTGAAACTTTGCTGATTCAGGTTATAGTGTTTGACTTTTTACCGTTGCAAACCCAGCAAATAAATACTAAACTTGTATCCTTATAAAAAAACCAGCATGAAAAATTATCTTACCGTAGCGGCCCTGGCTGCTGTATTAGTCTCCTGCAAATCTTCAGATAATGAACTTGCAGCTTTAGAAAACGCAAAAAAAGACAGCGTTGCTGTTGATTCTGTAAAACCTATGGATGATTTTAAATATGTATCCGAACAGTTCGCAGACCTAAGAGTTTTGCGTTACAATGTTCCTGGATTTGAAAAATTAGATCTCAAAACCAAAACTTTACTTTATTATTTATCGGAAGCCGCTTTATGCGGGCGTGATATTAATTTCGATCAAAACTATAAATACAATTTAGTTATCCGTAAAACTTTAGAAGCTATTTTGAGTACGAGTAGTCACGATAGCAACAGCGAAGATTTTAAAAAATTAGAATTGTATGCAAAACGCGTGTGGTTTAGCAATGGAATTCACCATCACTACAACAATGATAAATTTGTTCCTGAATGTTCACAAGATTTCTTCACACATGTTTTATCACACGTTGATGAAGCTAAACTTCCAATGCAGACAGGACAGACAAAGGCAGACTTCATTAAGTTTGTAACTCCTTTGATTTTTGATGCGAATATCGCTGCTAAAAAAGTGAGTTTAGATTCTAAAACGGATCTGGTTAAATCATCAGCGGTTAATTTCTACGAAGGCGTAACTCAGAAAGAAGCTGTGGCTTTTTACGCAGCCCAGGTTAATAAAAAAAGCAATGAAAACCCAATGTACGGTTTGAACAGTAAATTGGTAAAAGAAAACGGAAAGCTGGTTGAGAAGGTATATAAAGTTGGAGGCATGTACACACAGGCTATTGAAAAAATTGTTTATTGGTTAGAAAAAGCAATTACAGTAGCGGAAAACGACAAGCAAAAAGCTTCTTTAGAAGCACTCGTAAAGTTTTATAAATCAGGTGACCTTGTCGATTTCGACTTGTATAATATTGCCTGGGTAAAAGACACTGAAAGCGCTGTAGATGTGGTGAATGGATTTATCGAAGTTTATGAAGATCCGTTAGGTAAGAAAGGGTCCTTTGAATCGGTTGTCTCTATAAAAGATTTTGAGGCCAGTAAACGCATTGCAACAATTGGTGCAAACGCACAATGGTTTGAAGACAACTCAACTCTTTTACCTCAACATAAAAAGAAAGACGTAAAAGGAATCTCTGCCAAAGTAATCAATGCAGTGATGGAAAGCGGCGATGCTGCGCCAAGCACTCCAATTGGCATCAACCTTCCTAACAACGAATGGATTCGCGAAGTACACGGAAGTAAGTCGGTAAACTTAGGAAACATTGTAGAAGCTTACGACCAGGCAGCAGGTGGAAGTGTGGTAAATGAATTTTACTACAACGATGAAATTAAACAACGTGTAATTAAATATGCCGCTTTAGCAGATAAACTTCATACCGACATGCACGAGGTAATCGGTCATGCGAGTGGAATTATCGAAGAAGGTGTGGGCGCTTCTTCAGAAACCCTTAAAAATTATGCAAGCGCTTTAGAAGAAGGTCGCGCCGACTTAGTTGCACTTTATTATTTAATGGATCCAAAATTGATTGAACTAGGAGTAATGCCAAATTTAGAATGTGGAAAATCTGCTTATGATGAGTACATTACCAAGGGCCTGATCGTTCAGCTCTCACGCATTAAACCGGGCAAGGAAATTGAAGAAGCGCATATGCGTAACCGTAAAATGATCTCTGCATGGGTTCTTGAGAAAGGAGCTAAAGAAAATGTGGTTGAGAAAAAAGTAGAAGGCGGAAAAACATATTACGTCATAAATGACTACAACAAACTCCGTATTTTATTCGGGGAGCTGTTAAGAGAGATTCAACGCATTAAATCACAGGGCGACTACAAAGCCGGACATGATTTGATCGAAAATTACGGTGTTAAAATTGATCCAAGCCTTCATGCCGAAATCATTGAAAGATATTCTAAATTGAATATTGCACCTTACCAGGGCTTCATTCAACCGAAGCTGGTTCCTGTGATGGAAGGTGATAAAATCATTGATGTTCAGATCTTCTATCCGGAGAGCTTTAAAACACAAATGATGGAATACGGCAGAGATTACGGGTATTTACCTGCTTATAACTAAGTTGATAACCCATTTTAGGGTAATGAATTCATCCCCGGTAGATTCTTAAATTTAAAGAAACTTACCGGGGATGTTTTTTAAACAATCGGCACTCTTTGTTCTTCTTGCTTTCGTTTTAGGATTTAAATCAGATCCTGCATTTCTTCATATTGAAGGTCTGGTAACAGTTGATGGAAAGCCAGCTCAAGCACAGATTGAAATTAATTCTGTGCAGAAAAATGCGGTTGAACGTATTACTGCCGAGGCAAAAAAAGAGGACGGTAATTTTATTTCGCGCTTGCCCGCAGGCAGCGAATACGAAATCGTTGTGCGGGTAGATCACTTTCCTCAACAGGTCATTATTTTAAATACCATACGCTTAACTTCCGATCAGGCGCTGAGTGTTTTTGCCGACTTTACTTCCCCCGAATATGATAAAAAACTGGAAGAACTAATTACTTCAACAAAGGAACTCTTAAAAAACAAATCTTTCGATACCCGGAGTTTTGCATCCAAATACGGTAGTGCTAAAAAAGAAGATCTTCTATACAAAGTACAGATTGGTGCTTATAAATTTTATGAAAATTTTAATTACAACAACGTCCTTGGACTTCCTAAAATAATTCGCAAAGTAGAAAACGATCAGATCACACGTTTTACCATGGGTGGCTATGGCACGTATAATGAGGCTAAACTACTTTTAGAAAAACTACAAAAAGCAAATGTTAAAGATGCTTTTATAGTGGCAGTTTACAAAGACGAACGTAAAGTTCTACAACAATTGATTGACGAGAATATTCTGGAGTAATTATCTTCTTTTTTTCTTATCACAATTTTCACATTCAGGAAACCAGGTTTCAATTATGTCGGGCAGTTTTACAATGTGGCCGTCTTCTTCTTCGGCAGAAATTTCAGTAAAGAATAGTTTTGCAGCAGTACTTTGTTTATTAAGGTATTTGATCATCTCTGCATTGAGTCTATTACTATAGCCAGTAAACTCTTTGGTTTCTCTTTTTCCTTTTACGTACAATTTATACGAAAGAATTTTATTCTCCCGGGGATTTCCAAAACGGTCTACTACAAAAAGTCTGGTTTCTGTATTATCAAAAACTGCTTTTACCAGGTTTGACTCCCTTTTTATGCGAATAGTCTGAGGTTCTTGCGCACGAAGCGTAAGAAAAGAAATACTGATAAATAAACACTGAAACAGGAAAGACTTCATAATTTAAATTTAAGTAATTTGAACGAAAAAGAAAATCCTACTCATCCTTAAAAAAGCTTAGTTTATGCAGGTCGATCAACTGAATATCCTGATAATAAAAATTGAGTACATCCGTATAAGAGTACCCCAGCTTTACCATGCGCATCGCACCTTCCTGACACATTCCCAACCCGTGGCCGTACCCACGTCCTCTAAAGAGAATTGTATCCTTATTAATTTCACTGATGCTGAAAAAAGTAGATTTTAATTGCAAGTCGAGGCGCACATTTTTTAAGGGCACTTTCGAATTATTGCATTCTAAAAAAATCTTTCTTGTTTCCTGGGTGAAATGCAAAGCCGCATCTTTTTCTTCTTCATTCTCGATAGGAAAATTATGTTTCAGTTTTAAATAACTTAGCCAGTCTTCTTTGAGCATGCGACGCTCCCAGCGGGCGTTTGGCATCTTCGTACTAAAAGTATCCACAATGCTTCTCAAGTAAGTAGTACGGGAGCCCCACACATCCTCGCTATTTGCGGTTTGCCCTCCACTATTGCTATGAAAGGCTGCAACAATTAAATTCAGATTTTCGTCTACAACAACCTTACCTCTTGTTCCCGCCATTGCTTTGTAAATATTCTGATCGCGTGGTTTTCCGTAATAAGCCTGGCAGTGTACCTGGTCGCAGAGACTGAATCCTTCCAGGGCGTGTTTATTTACATGTGCTAAGGCGAAAGTTCTTGCAAGAATAGCCTGTACTTTGTAAAACTCCATTGCAGAGCGGGATCCGGCTTCTGCTTCGGTTACTCCGGCAATATAATTATCCAGTACTATCTGGTTAATAATTTTCATAGCACCTTCACTCACAGAAAAGCTGAGATCATCCTGGTACGTTCTTACTTTGCGATCAGGACTAGTTAATTTCAATTTTAATTCACTGTCGTTGTCGCTTACAAATTTTATATATTTAAAAACGCCCATGAGAATGTCGTTTTTTCTCACTTCAATGCTATCGCCGTTTACAGAGAGTTTAAAATCCATTAGGGGGCGACAATCCGCTATCATAAGACCATCGCCCAGTAATTGATAAGTACCAAGATTAATAATTGTGTGTAGCTCAGTAACCTTTAGATGGGCAAAGACCCGAATTTGAATACTTTCAGCCGGGACAAAAAACGAAGTCGAACCCGCAAAGGCTAAAATGGGGATTAGTAAAAACTTTATTTTCGCCGTGGCGAATGCCTTTAATTTTTTCATTCTTAATTTTTCTCTTTAGCATCAAGTACCAGGTGTTCTGCAATTCTTGCAGATGCACCTCCACCTCCGAGATGTTTTATAAGTTCGTCGTACTCATGAAGCATGTTATTACGATAAGTTGTATCGTGAAGCAACAATTTTAATTCCTCTGAGATATTTTTAGCTGTAAGCTCTTCCTGCATTAACTCTTTAACGATGAGCCTATCCATAATAAGATTCACCAGGCTGATGTATTTTACGTTCACCAAACGTTTCCCAATAGCAAAAGACAGTTTTCCTGTTTTATAACAAACAACTTGAGGGAGTCTGAACAAAGCACTTTCGAGTGTGGAGGTGCCTGATTTTATAATTCCTGCTTTTGCATAGGTCATTAATTCGTAGGTCTGGTTAAACACTACTTTGATATGATGTTTTTGAAGCGCATCATAATTTGATTTTGGAAGATTCGTAGAGCCAGCCACCACAAATTGATAGTCTTTAAAATGGTTTGTAACCTCAAGCATGATCCCCAACATGCGTTCAATTTCCTGAACGCGACTTCCGGGAAGCACGGCAATAATAGGTTTTCCAGATAAACCATTGTCTTTGATAAAATCTTCCAGCGCTCTGAACTTCGGTTTCTGCTGTTCGATGGCATCAATCAGCGGGTGTCCGGTAAAATAGACTTTGTGATTGTGTTTTTGATAAAAAGCTTCTTCAAAAGGAAGAATAACAAAAAGTTTATGGGTATATTTTTTAATCTGTTCTACCCGCCCCTCTTTCCACGCCCACACAGTAGGAGAAATATAATAGTCTACCTTTATGCCCTGCTCTGTTGCCCATTTGGCCATGCGCAAGTTAAAGCCCGGGTAATCCACCAATATTAAAAGGTCAGGTTTAAATTTTAAAATCTCCTGTTTAACTATTTTAAAATTTTTATTGATGGTTTTTATATTTTTAAGCACATCAATAAAGCCCATAAAAGCCATTTGCTTGATGTGAATTCCAGCCTTAACTTTTGTCACTTCTTCCATCAAATCACCACCTGTAAAAGCAAATTCCGCCTGAGGATCACGTTTCAGGATCTCTCTCATGCAATTGCTTCCGTGAAGATCACCACTTGCTTCGCCCGCTATAAAATAGTACTTCATGTTTAAATGTATTCGGGTTCAAGATAATAGGTAACGTAAGCAATGAGCAATACATAAGCTATTACTGAAATAATAATACCTCTGTTAAATCGATCAATCTTTGCATTCAGACCTAAATAGAAAATCAATAAATTACCAAGTCCGCAAATTTTAATCACATTACTCAACAGGTATCCATTTTTAAGGTACCTGATAAAACGGTGAGGAAAAGTAATATTGTGGTGAAAAAAGAGCCAGTAAAAAAAGAACATGATCGCAGGAAATAATAATCCTGCTAATAAGCCAATCCACCATTTATCCGCTTTTTGTATCCAGGTCATAATGTTTCAAAATGTTTTAAGTGTGATAAAGAACTATGCGCTGTTAAATCAGCCTGAGTCGGCACTACCGAAATGTAACCGTTGGCAAGGGCCCATTCATCCGTATCTGTAGATTCCGGTTCAAAATTTACAAATTCTCCTGTAAGCCAGTAATAATTTCTTCCATAAGGATCTTTGCGTTCTTCAAAACGCTCTACCCAATTGGCTCTTGCCTGACGTACAACCTTTATGCCTTTAAAATCTGCCGCTTTTAACTTTGGAATATTTACATTGAGACAAACTCCCTTAGGCATTTTATTTTTCAAGGCTTCTTCAATAATGCTGGACACGAATTTTTCAGCTTGTTCGAAATCAGCTTCCATGGCGTAATCGCAAAGACTAAACCCAATGCTTGGCGTTCCTTCCAAGGCACCTTCAATAGCAGCACTCATGGTACCACTGTAAATAACGTTGATCGAACTATTGCTTCCGTGATTTACACCGCTTACTACAAGATCGGGACGTTTTTTTAGAATATGGTTTACAGCCATTTTTACGCAATCCACGGGTGTTCCACTGCAGGCGTATTCTATCTCAGCATTGTGATAATTTGTTTTTTGAATACGAAGTGTTGCATTTATGGTGATAGCATGCCCCATTCCACTTTGTGGTTTGTCTGGCGCTACCACAATGATACGGCCGAATTTAGAAGCAACTTTTGCAAGAAAAGTTATTCCCGGTGCAAAAATGCCGTCATCGTTGGTTACTAATATTACAGGTTGTTCAGAGCTTTCCATATTTTTATTAAAACTAAGGGAAAGATCGCAGAATTAGGGTGAACAGCTGTTAAACTTACTAAAGCTATTTTGTTAATCTCTTTGCACTTTTCTGCGCCACTTTTTCACTTAAATGCCTTTATCTATGCAATTTTGACAGGGTTGTGAAGTGGCATAACACTTGTTTCCTTATCCCTAAAAAAGACACAATGTTTGATATAGGACTAATAGTAATTGCCGGAATTTTTATGTTGATTGGACTTTTAGTAAGTTCTCAGCTAAAGGCAAGATTTAAAAAATACTCTCAGGAGCGTTTGAGTTCAGGTTTGAGCGGAAAAGAAATAGCTGAGAAAATGTTACGTGAAAATGGAATTTACGACGTAAGGGTTACCAGTGTGGAGGGGTCATTAACCGACCATTATAACCCTGCAAACAAAACAGTGAATTTAAGTCACGAGGTTTACAGTCAGAGAACCGTAGCGGCAGCGGCGATTGCAGCGCACGAATGCGGTCACGCCGTGCAGCACAGCACCGCATATGCCTGGTTAAAAATGCGAAGTGCGTTAGTGCCAGCTGTGCAAATAGCTAGCCAGGTGATGAGCTTTTTATCTTTTGGGTTGCTTCTTGTAGGTGTAGGTTTACCGCATTTAGGAAACACGATGCTATTACTTTTTATTGTTTTACAGGCAGCGATCACATTATTCAGTGTGGTGACTTTACCTGTTGAAATTGATGCAAGTAGGCGTGCATTAGTATGGCTAAACCATTCTGGAATTACTTACCGCCAGGAACACGAAGACGCTAAAGATGCTTTGAAATGGGCTGCCTATACGTATGTAGTGAGCGCTTTAAGCGCGATAGCCACATTGCTTTATTTTATCTGGAGATTCACGGCTAATAACCGCGATTAGAAATTTTAATAAGATGGCGGGTTGCTTTCTCGACTACGCTTGAAATACCATTTCTCGACTACGCTCGAAATGACAAGTCTCGACTACGCTCGAAATGACATTTCTCGACTACGCTCGAAATGACAAGTCTCGACTATGCTTGAAATGACAAGTCTCGACTATGCTTGAAATGACAAGTCTCGACTATGCTTGAAATGACAGAGCTCGGGTACGCTCGAAATGACAAGCCTCGACTACACTCGAAAAGACATTTCTCGACTACGCTCGAAATGACAAGCCTCTACTATGCTTGAAATGACATTTCTCGACTACGCTCGAAATACCATTTCTCGACTATGCTTGAAATGACAAGTCTCGACTACGCTCGAAATGACAGAGCTCGGGTACGCTCGAAAAGACAAGCCTCTACTACGCTCGAAATGACGGAGCTCGGCTACGCTTGAAATGACAGAGCTCGGGTACGCTCGAAATGACAAGCCTCGGCTATACTCGAAATGACAGAGCTCTACTACTATTGAAAGAACACCCCTTGAAATATCCTGTCGGGCGAGGTCGAAACATAAAAAAACCGGAACATTTCTGTTCCGGTTTTTTGTTTAAGATTATTTAAACCTTCTCTATGGAATATTTTGTCATAAACTCCATGGCTTTATCCACCATCTCTGAGCTTCCTAAGAATAAAGGCGTACGTTGGTGTAATTCTGTAATAGGAATTTCCATGATACGTTTTCCACCAGTAGTGGCTTTGCCTCCAGCTTGTTCAATAATGTAGGCCAAAGGATTACATTCGTAAAGCAAACGTAATTTCCCATTAGGAGATTTGGTTGTAGTTGGATAAATGTAAACTCCACCGGTAATTAAGTTACGGTGAATATCTGCAACACCCGAACCAATATAACGTGAAGAATAGGGACGATTTGTGGCCTTGTCTTCTTCCTGGCAATATTTTAAGTATTTTTTTACACCATCAGGAAAATGCAAATAGTTTCCTTCATTTATAGAATATACTTTTCCTTGTTTAGGAGTTTGCATGTTTGGATGCGATAAACAAAACTCTCCAATACTAGGATCGAGTGTAAATCCGTTAACTCCCTTGCCTGTTGTGTAAACCAGCATACAGCTTGACCCGTAAATAATGTAACCCGCAGCAACCTGTTCGGTGCCACGTTGCATAAAATCTTCAAGAGTACCAGGACCACTTAAACTTACCCGGCGGTAAACCGAAAAAATGGTTCCAATAGAAACGTTTACATCTATATTGGAAGAACCATCCAATGGATCCATCGCAACAACATATTTTGCGCTCTTTGAAATTTCTGAATCAATAGGAATAATATCATCGTTTTCTTCGCTGGCAATTGCACAAACTTCACCTCCGGCTTTAAAAGCGGCGATAAACTGTTCATTGGCATAAATGTCTAATTTTTTTACGCGTTCGCCCTGAATGTTTGTCTCACCGGTCTCTCCTAAAACATCTACAAGTCCCGCTTTATTTACTTCGCGGTTCACGATTTTTGCAGCAATACCCAAATCGCGCAAAAGTCTTGATAATTCTCCTTTTGCATAGGGAAAATCAGCTTGTTTCTCAATAATAAATTGACCTAATGTTTTAACGTTCATAAATTAAATTTTGGAACCCAAATTTAGGTAAATTAAACGTAAAGAAAATGATTTTTTTAGGAAATATTAGCTAGCAAAGTCCTCTTTAAGGAACTCTTTCCAATCACTAAGATTGGCTATTACCTGAATCTGGCGGTATTTGTAGTGGAATTTTTGCTCGTCGGTTTGCGAATTCAAAACGGTAATTCTGTATTTATCAAAATTAGACAAAGCAGTTTTTTCTTCTCCAGTTAATTTTATACCACTGAATTCCTTGTCGCGCAGATCATTGATGCTAACAACAAGTCCAGTAGTTTTCTTATTTAAAAGCGCTGATAAAAAATCTGTTTTATAATCCACAAAGTAAAAATAATCTAAACGCCAGCAAGTATAAAGCTATTTCCATTTATTATACTAACATTGCGCTGTTAATTGTCATTTTTTAAGAAATGTAATGCATGCTTCAAAAGTTCCTGCTACTGTTTGTACTTTTTAATTTCACCTTAGGGGCACAATCTCCTAAAGTCAGTGGACCAGAATTGGGTTGGGCCCTGGCTCACCCTTTTGCAGCTATAAAGATTAAACGGCTGACAAACACATGCAACCAACTGAACTCCGTTAGTAAGCCAACACTACAACTGGATAGCTTTAGTAATGGGGGCAAAGCAGATGCCTACCGACATGCATTCTATATGGCTGCATATGCGCAGAAAATAACGATTCGTAAATTAAGAAAACTTGGCAGAGCTCATGAAAAGGCAAACTACCAGCAATTTCTTAAAGCGAAAAAAGAAGATGGTGAAGTGGCTGATAGTTTAAGCTGCGTTATGGACCTGGCAAATAATGAATTAGGATTTAAAATTGGATCTGAGCATAAAAAAAACGCTTTAAAGGAATTAAGTCTGATTACCATTAAAGAAATTCAAAATGGACAAGCCATTATTATGAAGCGCGATGGGCAGGGAAACTATTTGATGTGTGATGGCAGGAGAATTAACTTGAGTTTGTACAGAGGAGTATGGTATGTGCCTAAGTGTTTAGTGAAATCTTCGGATGGAAAGTAGCGGCAGGTTTCAACGATTGTTTTTGCTGCCTAAAGAATTAAGACTTTATTTGTTTAAAATGAATTGTGAGATGATGTCTAACTACTGATTCTTTCATTGAGACTACTCAATGAAAGATTTTTCCATCCCTGAATTTGAAAAAATACTGCTCAAAATTGTCGGCCGCTGAAATCTGTTTAATCTGTCTGTTTTTTTTCTACACCTTTAGAATACCTAAGACTTTTGCAATTGCATATCGCTCAACTTACAGTTAATCCACTCGCCATCAAAATTAGCCTTGTATTTTTTATAGAATTCAATAGCGGGCGTATTCCAATCTAAAACCTGCCACTCCATGCGGCGGACTTTTTCTTCTTTAGCAACCTTTACAACTTCATTGAATAATAATTTTCCAAAACCATTCTGACGTTCTTTTTCCGTGACAATGAGATCCTCTAAAAATAAACATTTCCCTTTCCATGTTGAATATTTGTAATAGTAGAGTGCCATACCAACGATGACGTTTTCTTTTTCAAGGACAAAAAAATCGAAAAGTTTATTTGGACCGAAGCCCCAGTTGCGCATTTCTGTGGATGTAACTTCCACCTCAGCAGGAGCTTTTTCAAACACAGCAAGTTCCTTCACTAAATTTAGCGCTGCCTCTAAATCTTTTTCTGTTCCTTTTCTTAAAACAACTGACATATTATGACGAAAATTTTTTTCTTAAAATAACCTTTTGCAAAACCCGTTTGATAATAAGTTCAGCCAATACTTCTTCAAAATCCATGGTCTTATTTTCCTGTTGATACCTTCGTAGTTGAAAATCACTAATATCTATACGGTAGAGCAATCCGGGAAGAGCAGAAGCATTTCGTTGAGACAACCTAACTAATTCGTGATGGATTTTCTCTTTCAGACTTTCAAATGCAGGAGGAAGAGTTTCTGCAAAATCTCCGTTCAGACCAGAGCCTTCAAAATCTTTTTTGAGTTGAACTTTAAACAATTCAAAAAAATCTTCTTTGAGAAGCTGTTTATTTACATCTATTTCCAATCCTTCAACAATAAACGCTCTACCGGAATTTTATTCACTATATGTGATTGTATAATTTCTTTCACATCTTCCTTTTTAACACCCACATAGAATGTCCCTTCCGGATAAATGGCCACAGTAGGACCAAAATCGCAAATACCAAGGCAGCCGCTTTTATTAGCTCTTGTTTTTAAACCTATGTTGAGATCCTTTAATTGCTTTTTGAATTCGCCTGCTAACTCCAGACCATGCGCCTCACCACAACTTAATTTCTCACTGCCTGTGCGTTGGTTGTTACAGACAAAAATATGAACATCAAAAATCATAAACTTTTTGTAATTTAAACTGTTAGTAAAAATACTATGGCAAAGATATTAATTACCGGCGGAAGTGGTTTGGTTGGAAAAGCTATTTCTGATTTATTACTAACTCAGGGGCACGAGGTTCGCTGGTTAAGTCGCGAAGCGTCACAAAGTCCTTCAGGATCAGGAAAAATTGTAAGTTTTAAATGGGATATCAAAACCGCTTACATCGATGAAAAAGCGATGGAGGGTTTAGACCATATCATTCATTTGTCAGGTGCTGGTATTATTGACAAACGCTGGACCGAAGCTTACAAGAGAGAACTCGTTGACTCACGGGTAAAGAGCACCGAGCTCCTATTTAAAACCATTTCTAAACGGGCACCTAAATTAAAATCCTTTATAGGAGCAAGCGCTGTGGGGTATTACGGCAGTGATGTAACAGATCATGTATTTACTGAAACAGATGAAGCGGTTCTTGATAACTCCCGGCATGATTTTCTAGCCGAAGTTTGCATTGCCTGGGAGAACAGTTATAAACCCATCGCTCAAACTGGCCTGCGCACAGCAATTATCCGTACAGGAATTGTTTTGAGTAAAGAAGGAGGCGCTTATGCGAAAATGGTTACACCCTTTAAGTTTGGTTTGGGTGCAGCGATCGCAAGCGGCAAACAGTACTTTCCCTGGATTCACATAAAAGATCTGGCACAAATTTATGTCTATGCTTTGTTTCAGGATAACGTTAGCGGCGCCTACAATGCAGTAAGTTCTGTGTCTATAAACAATGACAATTTTTCCAGAGCATTAGCAAAAAGTTTAAACAAAGCTTTTTTTCTCCCGAATGTTCCGGAGTTCGCTCTAAAACTGGCACTTGGAGAGCGCGCTGTGACTATAACGCGGGGTGTGCAAATTTCAAATGAAAAAATCAAAGCGGCGGGCTATAATTTTGCGTTTGATGATCTTGAAGAAGCTTTAAGGAGTTTAAACTAAGATCAGTAGATCCATTTAATATCCTTAACATCCATTTCTCTTTCTCCACCAGCTGAATCTTGCAACACCAGCAGACCGCTCTCACCTACTCCTTTCACACAAAAACTTTCCGTCTTTCCATTCAACTCAAAGTCGCGGAATGTATTTAAGCCGAAAAGATTTTTCAGGTAAGACGAGGTAATGTTTTCTTTTTTTGAATTTAACAATGCCAGGTAGTGTTTCTCCAGCTGCTGGCAAAGTATCTCCAAAACATACTGGATAGAATAAGTTCTTCCGGTAATACTTTTAAGAGACGCGGCTTTTAAATTTTCTCCAAAAAATTCCTGGTTTACGTTTATTCCAATACCCGCTACACACCAACTTATTTGTCCATTGTGAATGGTATTTTCAATTAAGATTCCCGCAATTTTTTTCTGATTTACCAATATGTCATTTGGCCATTTTATTTTAATGTCAATTTGGCTACTATCCAATATTTGCGCCATTGCGTCATAACAAGCTAAAGCGGCAACCTGGTATAAAAAAAATTGATTTTTAAGTTCCAGAAAAGTAGGACGTAAAATAAACGAAGCCGTCATATTCCGCTCTGGCTCTGCGGTCCAGAGTGAGCCACGCTGACCCTTACCATGCGTTTGATTTAGAGCATGCACCACTGTGCCCTCAGGAAGGTTAACGTTCTTTAACAAGTCTATGGCATAAGAATTGGTACTCTCTATCTCAGGTAAAAAAATGATGTTTTTCCCAATAAATAATGTTTCCATTACGCCAAATAAGTTAAATTTGTTGTTTAGTGTAAACCTAAGAAAATTAATTAAAAGCTAAGCAAAATAAATATCTTCATGGCCAAAAAACCAGTAACAAAAATCGCTGCAAAAAAAACTTCAAAATCACCAGCAAAAAAAACAACTGCTAAAAGTTCAGGTTCTTCAAAAAAAGTTCTGGTAAAAAAATCAGTAGGAGGAGCAGGCGCTAAAAAATCCGCAGTAAAGGTAAAAAAGCCATTAACAGATAAAGAACGTGAATTGCGCGAAGCAAACGTTATAGCGAATTCTGAGAACAAGAAAAAACCTTCAACTACAAAAAGGCCAAAAAAAACCAGCACCGCTAAACAAACCACAGGTTTGCTTGATTCGATTGTAGAAGGGATGCAGGAGCGCAAAGCTAAAAACATTCAGATTTTAAACCTGCAAGGTCTCGAAAACCGTGTAACAGATTATTTCGTTATATGCGATGCCGAGAGTAATACACACGTTAACTCTATTGCCGACAGCGTAGAGGAAACGGTTGAAAAAATGACCAGTGAAAGACCGTACCACTCCGAAGGCCAGCAAAATGGCGAATGGATTCTGATCGATTACATCAACATTGTAGTACACGTTTTTTTACGTGAAGCAAGAGAGCATTACAATATTGAAGGTTTGTGGGGTGATGCGGAAATTACAGAGGTTAAAGATTAATCTAAATTAGAACTTACAAAATGAGCGACGAACAAAAACAGGAACCAACACAAAATACAAACAGCAACGATCAACCTTCTTCGCAAGAGGAAGAAAGAAAGAAGCAGTTTGAACGCATGAAAGAAAAATTCGGGCGTCAGAACTCTCCTTTTGGAGGAAACAAAGGTGGTAACGGTGGCAATAATTTCTATTGGATCTACGGTGCCGTTGTAGCTATTTTACTTTTTATTGTTTTTTACGGAAATGATTTTAGTTCCCGTTTAAAAGAAGTGCCACAAAGCAAATTTTATCATGACATGCTCTTAAAAGGGGATGTGCAGGAAGTAGTGATCGTAAATAAAAACATTGCCCGTATTACCGTAAATCCGGATAGCGCGGCAACACTCGACCGATACAAAGATCCTAAAACAGGGCAATCCTATTTCCCGGATAAAAAATTTAAAGGCCCTCAATTCTTTGTAACCATTCCTTCGATTGATTATTTCTTATCGAGTATGGAAAAAGTGCAAACAGATGCGGGGATTCCTAAAGACAGACAAGTGTCGGCACGCAGTGTGGAAGAAACAAACTGGATGACAGATAATTTGTCTTTTATCATTCCAATTTTATTAATGCTGGTTATCTGGATAGTAATGATGCGCCGCATGGGCGGTGGTGGAAGCGGTGGTCCGGGACAGATCTTTAATATTGGAAAATCGAAAGCGACTTTATTTGATAAAGACACCCATGTAAATATCACCTTTAACGATGTGGCCGGCTTAGACGGTGCAAAAATGGAGGTTATGGAAATTGTAGACTTTTTAAAGAATCCGAAAAAATATACAGACCTGGGTGCGAAAATTCCGAAAGGAGCCTTATTAGTAGGACCTCCGGGTACAGGTAAAACTTTACTGGCTAAAGCAGTTGCCGGTGAAGCAAAAGTTCCGTTCTTTTCTTTAAGCGGATCTGATTTTGTGGAAATGTTCGTAGGAGTTGGAGCTTCACGTGTACGTGATCTATTCAGACAAGCGAAAGAAAAAGCACCTTGTATCATTTTTATCGATGAGATAGATGCTATCGGACGTGCTCGTGGTAAAAGCGCTTCAGCTGGTGCCAACGATGAACGTGAAAACACTTTAAATCAATTGCTAACGGAAATGGACGGTTTCGGAACTAATAGCGGTGTTATTATTTTAGCGGCTACTAACCGTGCGGATATCTTAGACAGAGCGTTAATGCGCGCCGGCCGTTTTGATAGGCAGATTTATGTAGATATGCCCGACTTAAATGAACGTAAGGAAATTTTCGCGGTGCATTTAAAGAAAATTAAAATCGACGATACTGTAAATATTGATTTCCTTGCCAAACAAACACCTGGATTTAGCGGGGCCGACATTGCTAATATTTGTAATGAGGCAGCTTTAATTGCAGCCCGTTCAAACAAGAAAAATGTTCAGAAACAAGATTTCTTAGATGCTGTTGATAGAATTATCGCAGGTCTTGAAAAGAAAAATAAAATTATCACTGTTGGAGAAAAACGTGTGATCGCGTTTCACGAAGCTGGTCACGCTACTGTGAGCTGGATGTTGGAACATGCCAGTCCTCTGGTTAAAGTAACTATTGTACCTCGCGGTAAGTCTTTGGGTGCTGCCTGGTATTTACCGGAAGAGCGCCAGATTACTACGCTTGACCAGATTTTTGATGAGATGTGCGCTGCTTTAGGCGGACGTGCTGCAGAAGAAATCGTTTTTGGAAAAGTAAGTACGGGTGCATTGAGTGATCTTGAAAAAATAACCAAACAAGCTTATGCCTGTATCGTGTATTACGGTTTAAATGAAAAGATCGGTAACATAAGTTACTACGACAGCTCAGGACAAAGTGAATATAACTTCAGCAAACCTTACAGCGAAAGCACTGCTAAAACCATTGATGAAGAAGTTAAGAAAATGACGGATATTGCTTATGCAAAAACGAAACAAATCTTAATGAGCAATAAGGATAAGCTGACTATGTTAGCAGAGAAATTGCTTGAGAAAGAAGTGATCTTTAAAGAAGATTTAGAAGAGATCTTTGGTAAACGTCCATTCGATAAACACGAAGAGGCAATGAAACCACAGATTGATATTCCACCAATTTCAATTTAATCTGAATGAAAATAAAAAAACGCAATCTCAAAAGGGTTGCGTTTTTTGTTTAAGGTCTAAACTACTTTTCCAAAAAACCGGAAAAGGTTATGCGATGTTTTCGAATAAATTTTTAAGTAGTGGCTCAGGTTAATTAAAGCCTTTTTTGATTGTCTGAAAATGCCGACTGTTCTATGCGCCACCGAAGAGCGATCCTGGTAAAGTTGCCATAAGAATTCACGAAAAAAATTGCTAATTAACCAATATCTGAAGGATGTTCACAGTGCATCCAATAGGTAATAATGCTTTTTATTTGTTCTTTAATGATAGAATAGTTGTGCTCTTTCTTAAAAAAGCCCTGAATAGTTAAGTCCTCATAAGCTTTTGTGACCACGTATTTGTCAACAGCAGTGGAGTAAAATATAAATGGAATACTTTTTCTTCTTAAGTGTTCATTAGCCTCTATTTCGTGTTTAAAGGCAATTCCATTTTGTTTTGGGAGATTTACATCACATACAATCAGGAAGGGTTGTCCACTGCTGTTAGTAAGGTAATCCATTGCAGTTTGAGTGTCTGAAAACCACAACAAATTATTCCCAATTTCAAGCTCGAGCAATACCGTTTTAAAAAGTTCGGCATCATCTTCATCATCTTCTATTAATACTATAGGTCCAGTCTTAGCCATGCAGCATGTATGAAAATACTGTGCCTATTGCCTTCTCCTTTGTATTGCCTGTTCTGAGATATTCTATGTGAAAGCATCACCAATTAGTGTAATTAAGACCTCACTTTGAGTCTTAGGGTTTGAATTTTATTATTACGCCAGAACACTTATTTTTGCTTATGGCCTATGCAGAACATATTGCAGATCGTATTCGCGAAGCATTAGTAGATCTTCCGCTTGTGGATGAGAAAAAAATGTTTGGTGGCGTTTGTTTTATGGTGGATGGAAAAATGTGTGTGGGCGTTATTAAGGACGAAATGATGTGCCGCATTGATCCGGAAATAGAGGAAATGGCTTTAGAACAAACGGGTTGCCGGCAAATGGATTTCCAGACCAAACACATGAAAGGGTACGTTTACATCAGCGACGAGGGTATGCGATCCAAAAAAAAATTCGATTATTGGATAGATTTATGTCTTGATTTTAATAAAAGAGTTCAGCCCTCAAAAAAATCAGCTAAAAAAAAGAAGCAGGGGTGACATTTCATAAAGCTTACTAGTTGAATTTTAAACGCTAACCAGCGAAAAATAAACGCAATTCTTAAGATGCATACCCTTGCCGATAGAGTTTCAACTATAAACTTTCGACTATACCCTTTACTACTGAATCACCAGCTTCCTTACTTCATGCTTAAACAAATTAGAAGTATAAGAAATAAAATAAACCCCCGGTTTTAATTTTACAGGTACCAATATAAAATTAGTTCCCTTCTTTAGATCCATTTTTTCAGAATGGCACAGTCTACCGAGATTATCGGTAATAGAAAAAGTACCGTCTAAATCACTTGCTGAAACATTAAAAACAAGATTTATTTCGTTGCGGGCTGGATTTGGGAAAAACCGAAACTCGTTCTGAGCAAGATGACATTGACTCACAACAGTTTTAAGCATCTCTTTGTGTTGATCTTTATCTACTTGCCACAATCGGTAATAAGATGTTTCATCGGCAAAATTATTATCTGTCATAACATAAGTTTTCTTTAACGCAGAATTAGCTCCAGAATATTTTTTTGCTATCTCTACCCACTCTTTTCCGTCAACACTTCGCTCGATATAAAAATAATCGTTGTTTCTTTCGCTTGCCGTAGTCCAGTTAAGCTGTACCCCTTCCTGAACACAAACTGCCGTAAAATCCAGTAATTCAATAGGCAAAGGATTTAAATTTGTTTTAGATCCGAGAGTAAAAGGACTAAATACCGTAACCGGAGAACTACTTTGCATAGAACCTGCAGCGTTAGTGCCGGTTACATTTATCGCTCCGTGATCTTTCCATTTCACCTGGCCAGCGTCCCAACGGGCAATAACAAGGTCGGTGTAAGTGGTAATACCGCAACTATTTGCAGCCCATGTTAAATTAACATTCACGATAGACGATCCTCCTGTTCTGTTTAAAATCCAATGCTCGCAACTACTAATATGATCAATGGTTGCATCTTTAGAAGTGCTTGTATACGGAGGACTAGGATTCGAATAAAAATATTGTGCTGTGAAATTATCACTTGTATTTACCGGCGCTGAAATGGATACAGGTCTGTATAAATCATTTAAACCAATTGGAAAAGTAAAAGCCTGATTTCCGAATTTAACAACGGGTCCTTCGACATAACTCACATCACTTGCATTAGTAGCGGTGGCTCCATTAAGAAACTGCAATGTTCCTGTAGATACAACTACTCCATTTTGAAAATCCATGTTAGAAGTAATTCTGTGAATAGTTGGAGATAATGTTACATCACCCACATTATTTATAACCAGCCTGTTAAAAGTTTGAGTGGTATTGCAACTCATTGTTTTTGCACCCGTTCCCAATATACTTACTGTTCCCGTTCCAGCATTAAAAAATCCCCGGTTAATCCAGTCACCATACACCGTTAGGCCAAAAGCGCCACTTACTACAAGACTCGCTGCAGGAATTGCAGCGCTTGTGGCTGTTGCGGCCGCAGCGCCAAAAATTGTAAGATCCAGGCAGGTAGCGCCTGAAGCTCCTATAACAGGTTGAAATGCGGTACCTGAATTAAAGATGATGGCGTCATCTGTAACGCTCGGTGTATTTGATCCGCACCAGTTGGCGGCATTAAACCAATCTGAACTAACGGCTCCGGACCAAACGGCAACGGAAGAAGTTATTGAAGCTGGTACAAAAGCGATATTCAAACTGGCAGTAGAAGTATTCTGAAGTAACCTTATTTCTACCGTAGTTAAGTTAGAAAGTACACCTACCCAAAGAACAACGCTGGCGCTTGATGTTGCGCGCGTAGCTACCTGCGTTCCATTTATATTCACATAAACGTTGTCGTCGTTACCGAGGGCTATTATCGAATAGGTGTTGCATGTAAAGCCGGTGCGCTTGAAACTCATAGTGTAAGCGCTTGTAGGCATGGTACACCCTTGATATGCCAGGCCATTGGTGGCATTAGCCGTTGACGGTGCGGCATTCGCTGCCCAGCGGGTAGTGGTATTAAAATCGTAACCACTGGCTCCCCCACCGTCTTCTGTATAATAGCCATAATAATTCGTATACGTGGTGCTATTAAAACAATAAGCATTCCAGGTACCTGTAGGAAAGACAGTGGGATTAATTAAAGGCACAACCATTACAGTAGCACTTGAAACAACTGCAGTACAATTATTACTTCCTGTTACGGTGTAAATTGTATTTGCGGTGGGTGAAGCAATAACCGAATAGCCTGTAGTGGCACTGAGTCCTGCTGAAGGCGCCCAGGAATATGTATTTGCCCCGCCTGCAGTAAGGGTGGTGGATTCTGCAGCGCAGTTAAGAGTAGAACTAAGCGGCGTAACACTTGTAGTAGGCAGAGGGTTGATAGTAAGTGAGGTAGTGGAAGCAGATGTGCAACCTGTTAAAGTATCAGTGATTGTGCAGGTATAATTTGTACTTACAGTGGCAGAAGATGTTGTAACGGTTCCTGTAGTTGAACTCAGATTCGTTGCGGGTGCCCACAGATAAGTAGCCCCTGTAATGGCGGCAGCTGTAAAGGTTGTACTTGTACCTAAACAAATGGTAACAGGCGGACTTAATACCGGTGCCGGCACAGCAACAAAGGTAGCTGTAATATATCCTCCCGAAGAAACATTTACGTAACGTATTTCAACAGTCGATGAGCTCCCCAGAAAGCCGGTCCATACGCCTCCCGCAACACCAGAATGAACATCCCCACCAGTGAGATGCTGAAATACCTGTACATTGTTTATAAGAATGGTAACGTAATCATCGTGGGCGGTTTCTATTCTGTAATAACCACATGGAAAATTAGTTCTCTTAGAAATTGTACCATGTGTTGCAGGAATAAGGTTGCAACCAGAATAGCCAGTGCCAGCTGTAGTTGTTAATGCTACGCTGGGGGTTGAAGAAACCGCCCATCTGTTACGACTATCGAAACTTAAATTATTTTCCGTATAAAAACCATAAAAGTCCGTCAGCGCTGTGTTGTTGTAGCAGTATACATTCCAAACATTATTACCAAAAACACTGGGAGAAATGGTGGGCGTATTTCTTACTGTTACCACCCTGGTGGCTATGGATGTTGTGCAATTATTAGAACCCGTTATAGTATAGGTTGTAGTGATTGTAGGTGTAGCGGTAACTATAGTTCCGGTAGTAGCACTCAATCCGGCCGGAGGCGCCCAGGAATAGGTATTGGCGCCGGATACCGTTATAACTGTATTGTTAAAGCCGTTGCAAATGTTACCACCGGCGGTGATAGAGGAACTGGTTGCCGCCGTTGCGCTCACTGTTACTACAACACTATTACTAAATACAGCACAGCCTGTAACCGGATCTGTCCCGGTAACAACATACGTAGTAGTGGCAGCCGGAGTGGCTATGGTTGTGGGTGATCCTGTACTCGGGCTCACCGAACCTGCAGGCGTCCACGAATAATCGATCGGCAATGTCCCCGTATTTGCACTGGTGAGGGTTGCCGTAGTTAAAGAGCAAACCCGCACAGGGGCGCTGATTACCAACTGATTTAGTTTTGTAAATGTAGCTTGCAGTAAACCATTGCTCGGAGTGTTGGAACAACGTAATTCAATTTCGTCTGTAGCCTCTATCACGCCCCTCCACGCGTTGGTATGACTGTCACAACATCCGTTGGTATGAGTAAATACGGCTACTCCATTTATGATAAAATAAACTTCCTGGCGGTGATTGGGAATATCTAACTGATAATAACCACAGGGTATATTTGTTCTTTTATAAACGAACGAATACATCGCAGGATTAATCACGCATCCGCTATAGCCGCTGGCGGCACTCGGACTGGCGGTATTAGCCCAGCGGGTAGTGGTTGTAAAACTTAAGCTGGTTTCGGTATAAGTACCTACATAATTGGTTGTGTAATTATTATCGGCTGCATAACAATAAACATTCCATCTTCCATTTCCAAAAACGGTGGGCGTTCCTACAGGCGCGATTATGCTCAGGTTAGAGCCGTTATCGGGACCAATCACGGAAGGGTTGGACGCGACAACACGCATACGGTAACCCGTACCCTGCGCAGTTCCTCCTGGAATAGTGCAGGTAATGGGGCCAGGCACAACGGCCGTGTAGGTACCTATCACAACAGGACTTGTAAAACTTCCGGCAGCGTTTGAAAGTTCAACAGAATAAACATTGGTACTCGGAGTGCTCATAAAGGCACAAGAGGTTTGTGTAAATGTTAAACTGAATACTTCCGTCTGACAAAATGAACTCTGCGTTACCGTGGGAGAATTGAGTGTTATAGCATAAATAAGCTGATCGGCGCCGTTATCAGATCCATTAATTGCGGGATTATTACTGATAACACGGTACCTGTAAAGATTACTCGTTAATAACGTGGAAGGAAGCGTGCAGGTGATCGTGCCACCTGCAGTAGCAGTGAGGGTTCCTATAGTAACCGGACTACCCCCAAAACTGCCTATCGCATCAGATACCTGTGCAGAAAAGACGTTTACAGAAGGGGTATTTGAAAATGTACCTGTAGTAGTAAAGGTAATGTTCAAAGTTGTTCCAGCGCATATTGAGCCAGAAGCAGCGGGTGCTGTTACACCAATTGCCTGAGCATAAAATCTGGAAGGAAAAAGAAAAACCAGGAGAACGACAAAGCGCAAAATAGCATCGACCAATGAAGGAAAATTATTGATTAACTTATTCATTTTTAAGAAAAAGTTAAAAGTAGTAAATAAAATGCTAAAATTGATTTTAATCAAAGTTTATCCGGGTAAATCAGGATGGCAACACTAATTTGGGTGTAGCTTCATTTGTAAGATTTGAAAATAAGCCGGAACATTCCAAAACTTAACCAAAACTTAAACACACTAAGGTCTGATTTTTTGATACAGCTCTGGCATACTATTTTAAGGTAAAACCGTTAACCTCATCCAACTATTAAACGAGCAGAAATCAAAACAAAAATTACTTCGTCGAAATTCAAGAGCTTTAGCCAGGAAAAAACCATGGCTCTTGTGGGTCATGAAAAGATTATTACCTTTAAAACCTAATCAACCCTTGCAAATAATTTAAAAAACTAACTTATGAAATCACTTACCAGGAATCTCCTAGTATTAACCCTAGCAGTGGGAATGTCATTTACGTCCTGCACCAATAAAGAAAAAGAAGAAGCTGCGTTAGAGCAGGTTCAGGTTATGAGCTCTTCTAAAGATTCTATTGAAAATGAAATGGTAAAAACCATGGATGAGATCAACAAGAACTTAGATATGATCCGTGATAAACAAGGCATGGTAGCAAACACATCGGCTGCCGAAAGCATGACTAAAAAAGAAGAAATTCTTCACAACATCAGCCTTATCAATGCTTTATTAGAAGACAACAAATTTAAGATCGAACAACTTACCAAACAATCCAAAAAATTAGGTAAGGAGAACAGCGCTATGAAGAAAATAGCGAAACAAACCAAAGAGCGAATTGAAAAACAAGAGCAGGAAATTGCCATGTTAAAAGAGCAATTGGCACAAGCTGAATTTAAGATCGCTGATCTGAATAATAAATTAGACGAATCACAAATGGCTAACGAAGTTTTATCGTCAGAAAAAGCTTTATTAACTGAAACTAATTCTAAACTGGATAAAGACTTAAACAAGGCATATTTTACTTACGGTACTTATAAAGAATTAAAAGAGAAAAGTATCGTAGAGAAAAAAGGTGGTTTTCTGGGTGTTGGTAAAAAAGAAGCCCTTGCAAGTGCTTTTACAAAAAACAGATCTTCGTTTACCGAAGTGGATATTCGCGAAGCTAAATCCATTCCTATTCAAGGTAAAAAACCAAAATTGGTAACTCACCATCCAGAGGGGTCTTACTCGTGGACAGAAGGTGAAAATGGTTTTGCCACTTTAAATATTACAAAGCCGGAAGAATTCTGGAGCACATCTAAATTCCTGGTAGTGGAAATTAAATAATCTTAAAAATCACTTACCAAAAGGCTTTCCCAAAAGGAGGGCCTTTTTTTTTGGGAAAAATTTTCCTGATGGGCTCCTTTTACCCAATTGGTAAAGCGAAAAAACACTTATTCCTTTCACTATTAGCAAGATAGACTGTTGGCATAATATTTTCTCCCTAAAAGTAAAAGAAAAAAACCATGACAACATCAAAATTTTCATCCCTTTGCCTTGGATTGGCAGTTGTAGGATCCAGCTTATTTTTTACGAACTGTAAAAAAGACGAAAAGGATCCGGAACCAGAACCAACTCCCACACCGGTAGTACAAACAAATACTGAAAAACTAACCGGCAAAAACTATAAAATGACAGCCGCGACAGTAGAACCAGCAATTTTTGGTATCACTGATTTTTACGGACAAATGACAGACTGTGAAAAGGACGATTTAGTACGTTTTGACACGCCAAACATTTATAAAGATGATGAAGGTCCGACAAAATGTAATACCAATGATCCTCAAACCACTTCCGGAACATGGGTGTGGAACACGGACGAAACTATTCTTACTATCACCAGTGGAAGCGAAAATACAAGCTACAATGTTCTTCAGAATGATGGAACTACTTTAAAAGTGAAGTACACGGAAAACATTAACGGTACTAATTATGCACTTACCGCAACTTATGTAAAACAGTAATTTATTAGTCTTTTACATAACAAAAAAAGAGCGGGATTAATTCCGCTCTTTTTTTTCTCGCTATTTTCATCAACGCTTGCGCATGCTCCTGCTTTTCTCAAGAGCGCGTCTTTGTTTTTCCTGGCGGCGTTTTCCGCCTAATTGTACCTTGGCATTTTTTGCTTTTTTCTCATGGAAGGCTCCGGTAGGAATGACTAATTTCTTTCCTTTTTTAAGGTTTTTATCACGAACTGCAGGAATTTCATCGGGTGTAAGATCTTCTGAAATCTCAACATCTTCCGGTAAATCGAGTACCGTTATTTTTTTTGCCATGAGTTCTTCGATGGCTTCCTGCATTTCGAGTTCTTTATCGGTTATAAAACTTAAGGCAATACCAGTTTTATCTGCCCTACCCGTTCTACCAATACGGTGAATGTAAGAGCTGGGATCTTTTGGAGTATCAAAATTTATAACGTGAGTTACGTCTTGCAAATCGAGTCCGCGGGCAATTACATCTGTAGCAATCAATAAACGGTGCGTACCTTCCTGGAATTGTTTTACCGCATTAAAACGGTGGGGCTGCGACTTATTGGAGTGAATGATGCCAATGTCGTCGCTAAAGGCTTCGAGCTCTTTTTCAAGATCATCGGCTATTTTTTTATTTTTCACAAACAACAATACTTTGCTCATGCTGGCATCATTCTCTAAAAGCCATTTCAGCGTGTTAACCTTCGTGTAAAAATTCGGAATGTGATAAGCTTGCTGAATGATTTTCTCTAAAGGCGTTCCGCGGGTTATGACCTCTATGTATTCGGGAGCGTTAAAATATTTTTCAATCATCGCTTCCACATCTTCGGTAAGGGTTGCCGAAAACATTAAATTCTGACGTTTTGGTGGAAGAACTTCTAAAATTTGTTTGAGTTGGGGCCTGAATCCTAGATTCAGCATTTCATCCACTTCATCGATCACCAGTTTTTTTACAGCACTGAATTGTAAAGTGCGGCTCAAAGTAAGATCGATCAATCGTCCGGGAGTTGCCACTAAAATATCGAGACCATCATATACTTTTTGTTTTTGTGTATTGATATTGGAAGCACCATAAACTCCGAAAACGCGAAGACTCATGTACTTTGCAAGCTTTTCAATTTCTGTTACTACCTGCACCACCAGCTCACGTGTTGGAACCACAATGAGCACGCGCGGGTGACGTTGTTCTGAATAAGTAAGCTGACGTAAGATCGGAATTAAATAAGCAAATGTTTTTCCAGTACCGGTTTGCGCAATCCCCACAGCATCTTTGCCCGACATAATGATCGGGAAAGCTTTTTCCTGAATAGGTGTTGGATTTTCCAGCTCCAGATCCTGTAAAGCTTTTACAAGTGGTTTAGAAAGGTTGAGATCGTTAAAGGAAGTCATATGGCTATTTTACGCGAAGATACTTAAATCTTAGGCATTTAAGGCTTTAATTTTATGGCCTAAACGTAAGGCAGGCTTGCAGAGCTGCTAAAAAAAACCGAACCCAGGGCAATTAAACCACATAGAAGCATAGAACGCATAGAAAAACGCCTAGAACGCAGAAAGTCATGCATAGGAAATATTTCGCTTTGCGAAATATTTATAAACTGCAGCTCAGAGAAATTCGGCGCTTACTAGAACCATGGATTTTCTAACGTTTCCATAAGCTCTAAAAAAACCGAAACCCACTACAGGAAATTGAAACACATAGACATAGAGAGATAGAAAGAGACTAACACAGTAAGTTACACACATAACATATTTCGCAAAGCGAAATATTTTGTTGGGTTGCCAATGTTTCGCAAAGCGAAACATTCCTATGTGCGCCTGAACTATGCGCTTAGAAGATCCTCTATCCCTCTCTATGTTTCTATGTGGTTATGTGCTAAAAACAGCCCAACTGATTTTTTTTTGGCGGTTAAAAAGCATAACTCAAAACTTCCAAACCCTGACAAATATCTGTTTTTAACCAATTTTGCATTTCATACAATTCATAAATAGGTATCTTCAAAACCGGTTAAAAAATCCTTCTTCTTTAAATTTTTGATATGAAAAAACATTTTAGACTTTTCATCATAGCGCTGTTTTATGTCCTCGTTGGTCACGCACAGACAACACAAACCATGAATTCTGCGGAAATTCTTCAGGGTTTAAAAAAATTAAATACTGTAGGCGCAGTGCTTTATGTAGCGGCGCACCCGGATGATGAGAACACCCGTCTTCTGGCTTATCTTGCTAATGAAAGAAAAGTGCGCACGGGTTATCTTTCACTTACGCGGGGAGACGGCGGCCAAAATCTAATTGGTAAAGAGCAAGGTGAGTTGTTAGGTTTAATTCGCACCCAGGAATTGCTTGCTGCCAGAAGAACGGATGGCGCAGAACAATTTTTTACACGCGCTAATGATTTCGGGTATTCTAAAAATCCGGAAGAGACTTTTAGCATCTGGAACAAGGATAGCATTTTATCGGATGTTGTTTTGACTATCCGCCGGTTTAAACCGGATGTGATCATTTGCCGTTTTCCTACAACGGGAGAAGGTGGGCATGGTCACCATACGGCATCTGCTATACTTGCGTTGGAAGCTTTTGACGCAGCGGCTGATCCCACGAAATTTCCTGAACAATTAAAGTATACACAAGTTTGGAAGGCAAAACGTATCTTTTTCAACTCTTTTAATTTCGGATCTACAAACACTACTTCACCCGATCAATTAAAAATAGACGTAGGCGTGTTTAATCCTTTATTGGGAAAAAGTTATGGAGAGATTGCTTCTGAAAGCCGCTCTATGCATAAGAGTCAGGGTTTTGGTTCTGCGAAACAACGGGGTTCTGCTACTGAGTTTTTTAAATTCTTGAAGGGCGACAGTACAAAAGCTGATATTCTGGCCGGTGTAAATACCAAATGGGACCGTATGCGCGGAACAGAAAAATTACAGAATACTATCGAAGAATGCATTAAATATTTCGATGCCCAGGCTCCCGAAAAAAGTGTGACTGCTTTGGTTTCTATTTACAAACAATTGCAGGCTTTGGATTCTAAAAACGAGCAATTGAATTACTGGAAACAACAAAAACTAAAAGAGACGGAAAATTTACTTTTTGCCTGTTCAGGATTATGGTTAGAAAGTTTTGCCGGAGACTACATTGGTATTCCTGAAAAAGACGCTCAGATAACTGTAAATGTTGTAACCAGAAATAAATCGGACATAAAATTAAACCGCATTTCTTATGTGGGGATGAGTGACACGAGCATGTCTTTAATTCTAAAACAAAACGAATTATACACTTTTAAACGTAAACAAAAATTAGCTGCGGATCTGCCCTACTCCACACCCTATTGGTTAAGTGAGAAACATGAGCCCGGTTTGTACATGGTTAGAAATAAATCTTTGATTGGAAAACCAGAAAATGAATCCGCTTTGAAAGTTGAATTTAACCTCAGCATCCAGGATCTTGCGTTAAAAGTGGAACGTTCGCTGGTTTATAAATATACCGATCCGGTTAAAGGAGAAATTTACAGACCATTTGAAGTGCTTCCTCCTGTAACGATTACTATTCCGGAAAAAGTTTTTGTGTTTACGGATGCAAATCCAAGAACACTTCTTATAACGGTTAAAGCAAATGCTGCAAACATAACAGGCAATTTACAAATCAAAGCCAGTGAAGGCTGGAATATCACTATTAAAGACCCTGCACTTAAATTAAGCAATAAAGGAGACGAACAAATTTTTGAAGTCAGCATAGTAGCCGGAAAGGGTGCTAAGGACGGCAAGTTTGAAGCTTCTGTAATTTCAGATTCGAAAATCTACAACAAAAGCATTAAACGTATTGAGTACGATCATATTCCTTACCAATTTACTTTAAGCGATGCTGAAGCAGGACTGGTAAACGTAGATTTAAAAAAATCGGGAACTAACATCGGGTATATTCCAGGTGCGGGTGATGATGTGGCGGCCTGTTTAAAACAAGTTGGTTATAATGTTACAATTCTCAGCGACGAACTATTGACTAACAGTGATCTTTCCAAATACTCCAGTATAGTTACGGGAGTGCGTGCTTATAACACAAGCGATCGTTTACAAGTGCACTACACAAAACTAATGGATTACGTAAAAAATGGTGGTAACTTAGTTGTGCAATACAACACCAATAGCCGCGTTGGCCCGTTGCAGGCAAAGATGGGACCTTTTCCTTTTTCTATTTCGCGTGATCGCGTAACGAATGAAAAAGCAGAAATTCGTTTTGTAAATGAAAAACATGCCGCTTTAAATTTTCCTAACAAGATTGAACAAAAAGATTTCGATGGATGGATCCAGGAGCGTGGAATTTATTTCGCAGAAGACATTGACAAAAATTACGAAACTATTTTTAGTATAAATGATCCGAAAGAAAAAGCAAGTGAGGGCAGTTTGATCATTGCAAAATATGGGACAGGTAATTTTGTTTACACGGGACTGGTTTTCTTTAGGGAGTTACCTGCCGGAGTGCCGGGAGCGTACCGCTTATTTGTGAATCTATTAAGTTTACCACAGAATAAATAAATATGCAGGAACCAGAAAACGAAAATTCACCCATTTTAGGAACCTGGCGCAATGTTTACATTCTTGTGATTGTTGTGGAAGTAATCGTTGTAGGTTTTCTTTATTTTTTTACACAGTATTTTAAATGAGTCAGATTGATTGGATAGTTCTTGCTCTCACGTTAGTGTCCATCGTTTTGTATGGTGTTTGGAAAAGTCGCGGTACCAATAACCTGGATGGATACCTTCTTGCCGATAAAAAAATGCCCTGGTACCAGGTAGGATTCTCGGTAATGGCAACGCAGGCAAGCGCCATTACTTTTCTTTCGGCACCCGGACAAAGTTATAATGACGGCTTACGCTTTATACAATTTTATTTTGGTTTGCCATTGGCAATGATCGTTTTGTGTATCACGTTTATTCCCATCTTTAGAAAATTAAATGTTTTTACGGCTTACGAATACTTAGAAAAACGCTTCGACAATAAAACGCGCTCACTAACCGCTTTTTTATTTTTATTACAACGTGGGCTTTCTACCGGAATCACCATGTATGCTCCTGCCATCATTCTCTCTACTATTTTACATACAGACATTAATTACATGATTGTGTTTACCGGATTCGTTGTAATTGGCTACACCGTTTATGGTGGCGCTAAAGCTGTTTCGCACACACAATTGCTTCAAATGAGCGTTATTTTTGCGGGACTATTTTTGTCAGCTTACCTGGTTTTAAAAATGCTTCCAGGCGATATAGGATTTATAGAGGCATTGGACATTGCCGGTAAAATGAATAAGCTTAATGCCATAGATACCCATTTTGACCTTAATAACCGTTACACCATTTGGTCAGGAATTATTGGCGGATTTTTTTTACAGCTCTCTTATTTTGGAACAGACCAATCGCAGGTGGGAAGATATTTAACCGGCAAATCAACCTCTGAAAGTCGCATGGGCCTTGTTATGAACGGCCTTTTAAAAATACCGATGCAGTTTATGATTTTAATGATCGGCGTTTTGGTTTTTGTTTTTTACCAGTTTCATCAGGCCCCTATTTTTTTTAATAAAGTAGAAGTAGACCGTATTGAAAACAGTGCCTATAAAGAAGAGTTCAAAAAACTCAACGATGATTATGAAGTTGTGGGAATTGAAAAACAGTATCAACTTAATAAACTTGTTGCGGCTTTAAAAGAAAAAAACGAAGCGGAAATAAGCAGCACAAGAACGCGGTTACAGGAAGCTGATCAACGCTCGATCGAAATTCGCAAAAAAGTTCCGGCGCTCATTGAAAAAAACAATAAGAAGGCTGACAGCAATGATGGCAATTATATTTTTTTACGTTTTGTTACTGAGCAATTTCCAGTAGGAGTAATTGGCCTGCTTATTGCCATTATATTTCTTGCAGCTATGGGTTCTATGGCTAGCGGATTAAACTCACTGGCTTCCACAACGGTTGTAGATTTTTATAAACGTATTATTAAGAAAGATCAAAGTGAGACCCACTATCTTTCGGCATCGCGCTGGGCAACTGTTGCCTGGGGAGTGTTTTGTATCGTTGTGGGCATCTATGCCAGCAAGTTGGGAAATCTCATTGAAGCCGTAAATATTCTCGGATCCTTATTTTATGGCACCATCCTTGGGATTTTTTTAGTGGCCTTTTATATGAAGAAGATAAATGGCAATTCCGTTTTCCTTGCAGCAATTATAGTAGAAATTTTTATCATCTTCGCCTGGCTGACTGAGCTTACGGCTTTTTTATGGCTAAATGTTATTGGCTGTTTGCTGGTTATGGTTCTCGCTTATATTATTCAATTTTTCGGCACCACTAAAAAAGATGCATCCGGTGTTAGTGTGAGCGCTCCCTCACAAGACTAAATTACTTACTTCTTTTTTATCTTTTATTTTCTTTAAAGTACACAAGCCTTAAAAAACGAAATCATTTTTTCGCTGCGTGAAACTTTATTATCGGTGAGTGAATAAAAATTCACTTAGTGAGATTTAGAATTGAATGAGTGAGAGTGCTTGCTAATTGAGGCTTTCGCACGGTACCTTTATCGAAACTAAACGTGCTATGAAAAATCTACTCATCACCCTGTTGCTCCTTCTGAGTATTTTAGAAACAAACTTATATTCACAAACAGATAGAAATTCTGCGATCCAGAATACTTCTGTGGACGCGAAGGCAAGCTATATTTCAAATCAGAGCTATTTATCTGCAAGCACTGTAAAAGATTACAAAAACTTTTATGGAGATTCCTTAAAAGGATTTAATGAAGCCGCGGTTAAAACCGAACTCCTGGCGCGCTTATATGTTGGTGAGGAGTTTATAAATGTGATGGCAATACGCAAAAGAGAATATATTAATCAGAAATATAAGCTGGGACGATTTGCTCCTAATCAACAAACCACACAAACGCAAACTACACCTAAAGGCAAAACATCAGGAGCCGGAGCAAGCATCAATGGAGCTCCTTGTACTAACGAAGACTTTGAAAGTACTACTCCCGGAACTTATAACACTTCCAATGCTGTATCTGGCTGGGTGGTTGAAAGCACCAGTTCTTCTACCTGCCAGGTTACCTGTAATAACCCGGCCCCTATCTGGGTAGGAGGAAGTCCGGAGTTTTCAATTGTAAGCACACCTATATTAGGACATCCCTATATTGGAAATATTGGCGCATCACCTCTGGGAGGCACCAATGTTGCAGTATTAAACGATGTTGTTCCAGGTTTCACAGTAACAAGAATCAGTACTACTTTTCCCGTTACAACTCAAAACTCTCTTTTTCAATTTGCTTATGCTGGCTCCTGGGATGGTTCGGGGCATCTCTGTTGCGACCAACCATTTTTCACAATCAATATGTTTGACTGTAACGGCGCGGCTTTGGGTTGTTCGTCAGTAAGCTTAACCCCGTCCGGACCAAGTTGTAATAGCGGTAATAACGGCTATACTGTTACCAATAATGTTTCATGGACTAACTGGCAGATACAGTATATTGATTTAACACCCTATATAGGAAGTTGCGTTACGATGCAGATAGTTAACGGCGACTGCACTGGCGGGGCTCACCACGGATCATTGTATTTCGATGCCAAGTGCGGAGGTTCTATACTTTGCGGTAATTGCTCACCTCCGACCACCAACACAATTTCTATCGCCGGTCCTGTAAGTTTTTGTTCCGGCAGCGGAGTGGCGCAGATTGCGGCACCCTTAGGCTATGCCACTTATTCCTGGGTAGCTCCTGCTTCCGGTCCAACGCTTTCGCCCGCCATGTCAACGATGCAAGTCATTTCAATCTCTAATCCGGTAGCTAATTCGGTTTACACTTTATATCTAACTTCTTTTTCAGGATGTCAATTTGTATCCACCAACACAATTGCTCCCAGCTCCGTTAACATTGCAGGACTTGCCTCAGCACCGTCCTGTGCTGGCGGTGCCAGCGGTACAGCCACTGTAGTTGGAAACGGCAGTGGAAGTGGTTATAACTACACCTGGCTGAATAGTGCCAACCTTGTAGTGGGAACAGCCTCTATAGTTACAGGTTTACCCGCGGGAATTTATTCAATTGTTCTCACTGGCTTAGGTGCGGCAGGCTGTGGATCGGCAGTAGCTACCACAACCATTGGAACAGCCGCTCCTGCTGTACAAAGCATTCTTAAACCTTTTTGTGGAAACGTAGCTCCAATACTTACGAATGGCGGAAGTAATTTTCAGTGGTACAGTGGTACCAGCGCTATCACAGCAAGTCTGGGAGGTAACTCTCCAACTATTGCGATACAAAATCCTGTCAACGGGCAAACTATTTCTGTAACGTATATAAGCAATCAGGGTTGTCAGGATTCTGTGCAGTATATTCTAGCATCTACAACACCCGGATTTCTTATGGCAACGGGTATTACCTCTGTATGTTTAAATGGAACCAATGGCACGGGCCAAATAAACCTGGCAACCGCGCAAGGAGCGCCTTCAGGATTTAATTACATCAATGTCGCCTCAAGCGGCAGCAATACCCCAGCGTACAACACAAGTACTTCTGCAGGAACTGCGACCAATCTTACTTTAAGCGGGCTTGCAGCAGGCACTTACAGTGTGAACGCATTTGATGGTGCCTGTTATTATACCAGCACTTTTGTAGTGAACACACATGTTTTTAATTATACGTTAACACCATCCTCACCCACTCTTTGTCCTGGTAACAGCCTGGCAGCTTCGGTCAACTTCGGTTATGCGCCCGGCGGCATGTATACTTATCAATGGTCTCCTTCTACCTGGCTTATCGGTACAACATCTGCCAATTCTATCGTTAGTCCCACTGTAGTGCCAGGAACTCAGGCTACAATAGTTTATACTGTAGTTGTTACCCCAACTCTGATTAATTGTCCTCTTGTAAAACACATGACCATTACTGCTGTTAATCCCGGAACTCCTACTTTTAGTGTTATTCCAGCCTTGTGTAATAATTCTTCTGCTTATCAAATTCTTACTAATCTTCCTGGTGGTAGTTTTTCAACGAGCTTTTCTGGTACTGCGAGTCCGGTAAGTGCAGGTGGACTTATTACTCCTTCTCATACAAACATTGTATTTGGAGTGAATACATTTACTTATTCAACATCCGTTTATACCTGCGCGGCAAGCAATACCGGTACTTATGAAGTTTCTGAATTCCGGACTGCCGCTTTAAGTGCTGGGGTTCCGGCCCTTTGTGTTACCAGCCCTGCATTTAACCTGATGACTATCGTTCAGGGTACCGCTGGCGGCAGTTGGAATGGAACAAATGTAAATGCAAACCAATTCAGTCCTGCTAACCTTCTTAGTGGTAATTATACTCTAACTTATTCCAGAACGTCTTCTCCGAATACACTCGCCTGTCCTTCAAACACAAGTATTAATGTTGCTGTAACAAACACGCTTATACCAACTATTACTCAAGTATCTGAATTCTGCACGAACGCTGCCCCTTTTTCTTTAACTGCTAATCCAGCAGGTGGCGGATGGTCGGCGGCTATGGGCGTTACGAATAGCGGACTGGTTATGCCGGCCAACATCACAAGTCCTAATCTTACGGTGACCTATACTTTGGTTGACGGACCTTGTTTAGACATGTCCAGCACTGTGCTACAAATTTCGAAATTTATTCCTGCCACCTTAACCGGACCTGCTCCTGATTTTTGTTATTCGACTCCCGCATTCAATCTCATGAGCTTAGTATTAAATACAAGCGGAACATGGACTGCAGCGAGCGGTGTTGCCACCAATTCTTTTTTTCCAAATGGTTTGGCTACTAACACCTACGCCTTAACTTACAACACCACTTCAGTACCGAATGCACTTTTGTGTCCGGATAGCCAAACACTTTTTGTATCTGTATTAAATCCAGCACAACCCACCATTACTCCGGTTTCGACTTTGTGTAATAATGTAAATCCATTTCAATTAAGCGTCAGCCCGAATACAGGCCAATGGAGCACAACTGCTTATTTGTCGGACAATGGGTTGTTTTCGCCGGCCCTCAGCTCTATTGGAAATAACTTAATTCAGTACAGTATTGGAACTCCTACTTGTAACCGACACCAGGCCATGAACATTAACGTAGAAGCATTTGTTCCAGCTACGATTACAGGAAATATTCCTGATCTGTGCAACAACAGTCCGGTTATTAACTTATCTCCATTTACTTCAAATAACCTGGGACACTGGACGGGAACAGGGATCAGTGGCACTGATTTTAATCCTGCCGTTGCCGGTGCAGGAAGTGTTACTCTACAGTATAACACAGCTTCTTCACCATCAGGCCTTTGTCCTGACGTAGCCTCTATTGCTGTAAATGTGTTTTCGCTTGCAGTACCTGTGGTTTCACAAGCCGGGCCTTTCTGTAATTCAAGCTTACCTGTGCAATTAAACGTAAGTCCCATCGGAGGGTTATTCGGTGGCCCGATTACAGGCGTTGTTTCGTCAGGAGGCCTGTTTAATCCCGCATTCGGTGTTATTGGAAATAATCTAATTACTTATAGTGTTACTTCTGGTCCTTGCAAAGCTTATGCGCAAACAATTGTTAAAGTTGAGAAGTTTGTTTCAGCAGCATTTGAAAAACCAGTGGGACCATTTTGTAACACCGACCTTGCTGTAAATCTTAATAGTTATGTGCAAAATCAAGGTGGTACATGGTCTACCAAAAATGGCGCTCCAGGTTTACTTGGAACACTGTTTAATCCTTCCATTGCGAACCCCGACAATGCAATTGTTCTGGTATACACAACACATTCTGAACCTGGCGAAGCTAACTGTCCTGATGTTGCCGAAATGCGCGTTGAAGTTCGCAAAGCCCCTCAGGTAGAAATAACAAGAAGTTTACAGGAAGGATGCGCTCCTTTAAAAATAGAATTTAATGCACCGGGGATAAATGCGGGGAAAGGCCTATGGAATATTAGTGATGGATCTGATCCAGAGAATGGATATAACATCGAACACGTCTTTTCTACTCCAGGAAATTATAAAATTCAGTTTGACTATGCTGACAACCTGGGTTGCAAAGCAGATACGAAAACAACAGAAATAGCAGTATATGCTTCACCGAAAGCTGATTTTAGTTTCCCCGAAGAAATTTACATCAGCGAACCAAAAGTTCAACTTATCAACCTTAGTTCTGATCTTGACAATAACTTGTATCAATGGAAAGCCGGCAATGTTTATCAAAGTTCTGAGCTTTCACCGGTTATAAATTTCACTGCTATTGGAAAATATCAGATAACGCTTACTGCTACATCTTTAAAAAACTGTTCGAGTGAGGTGAGTAAAGTGATCGAAGTAAAAAACAACTACAATATTTTTATACCAAATTCATTTACACCAAACTTTGATGGCATAAACGATTATTTTATCCCGGTATTCACTAAAGAGGGTGTTGATCCAAAAGGATTTGAAATGAAGATTTATGATCGCTGGGGTCACCTCGTTTACCAAAGCAATGAAATGAGTAAAGGATGGGATGGATCTTTCCAAAACAAGGGAGAGACTTTAAAAGAAGACTCGTACGTTTTCAAGATAAAATACAAAGATTCAGAGGGAAGCACTTTTGAGAAGATGGGAAATGTTTCTTTGCTTAAATAAAAACACCCAAAATAAACATAAAAAGAGGCTGCTACATTCGGGCAGTCTCTTTTGCTTTTTAGATCCTTAGCCCGTTATAGACAGGAAAAACTTTACCTAAACAGGATAAAAACCAATTGGAACGCCTAAAAATAAAAACGGAGTGAAGAATTCTTTAGTGAATACTATGAGGGCTAAAAAGAAGAAGGGAACGTGGAACGGCAAAAAAAAATCTAAACTAACAAAGAAGACTTATAAGGATAAGGAAAAGGAAAACAATTGGGGTAAAGAAAAGTAATTACTCGATGCGACAGTTTTTAAAGTCTGCTAAAAGACTTTCGTTTTTCTCACAATCTTTTTCAAAACCACTGACACCAATTTTCGTGGTGTGCACCGTTGTTATAAGCGTATCTCTTTTTTTGGAGACCGATTCACAAACACAATCGTATCTCTTCTGACAAGAAAAAGAGATCAGGATGATAAAAAGTAGAATTATTTTCTTCATAAATGATTTATTTTAGGGTTAGTAATAAATCTGCACAAAACTAAGGAAACCTATATTGTTTCACAAGTTTCCATTATTATTCCGTTAATTATCAATAAATTAGGATATTAACAAGCGAGAAGGTTTTGCATAATTAACGAACCAATAAACTGAATATTGCTTAGTTGACGCCTATCAACTTTTTGTAAATTAAAAAAGAGTAAATTTAATTCCACACAACGCTTTTATTTCCTTATGCCGGATTCACATCCAGAAAATCACCTTTTACAAAATCCTCTTATAAAAAAAATCATTTTTGTAATCTGCTCTCTTCTTTGTGTGAGTACTTTTATTGCTCCTCCTTTTGCTTTGTTACTAGGACTTGTGGTTGTTAATATTTTCGGGAATCCTTTTCCTGAACAAAGTCAAAAGCTCTCGAGAATTTTATTGCAAGTTTCGGTTATAGGACTTGGCTTCGGAATGAACATTCATTCAGCGATCGCAACCAGCAGAGAAGGATTTTCTTTTACCGTAGTTTCGCTCATCTGCACATTAATCTTTGGTGGGCTTCTGGGTTACTTTCTAAAAATCGATAAAAAAACCTCCCATCTCATTTCGAGTGGTACTGCCATCTGCGGAGCCAGTGCTATTGCAGCCATTTCACCCGTTATCTCAGCCGAGGGAAAACAAATAACGGTGGCACTGGCCACTATTTTTATTTTAAACTCGGTAGCCTTATTTTTATTTCCTTTCATCGGACATCTTCTTAATTTATCGCAGTACCAATTTGGAATCTGGAGTGGGATTGCTATTCACGATACCAGTTCTGTTGTTGGCGCGGCGGGACGCTATGGGAGCGAAGCTTTGCAGATTGCTACAACGGTAAAACTGGCCCGAAGTCTCTGGATAATTCCTCTCACATTTATGAGTGCGTTTCTTTTTAAAACGAGTGCCAAAAAAGTAAAGATTCCTTATTTCATTCTCTTTTTTGTTCTGGCTATGATCTTAAATAGTTATGTCCCTCAATTAGCTATTGTCACTCCCTCACTATTAACGCTTTCAAAACTTGGCATCACACTTACACTGTTTTTAATAGGCGCCGGCCTTGATAAAAACGGACTAAAATCAGTAGGGCCAAAACCCCTTTTGCAAGGGGTTTTACTTTGGATCTTCATTTCTTTACTTTCGCTTTACGCTGTGCTGCATATGTTTTAGAAGAATTATACATTAAAACTACCGTAAACAGGCGGTTTTATGTTCAATACCTTCCATAAGTACTGACATGAGGCCTTTTTGTAATAGTTGTATTACATTTTACTATCTTTGCCGGACATAAAAAACGCTACATGGTTAAGGTTATTCTTTTGATTGATGATGATAGTGACGATCTGGAAATGTTTTCAGAAGCACTAAGCGAAGTTGATCCTACTATTAAATGTCTGAAGGCGATAGATTGTTTTATTGCTCTTGATCTTCTTGAGAAAAAAGCAGAACCTGACCTTATTTTTCTGGACATTAATATGCCGCGTATGAACGGGTGGGAATGTCTGTCGAAACTTAAGAATACTGAGGAATACAAAGATATTCCTGTAATTATGTATTCTACATCGTCGCATCAAAAAGAAAAAGAAACCGCCTCGCAACTGGGAGCTTCTGATTTTATAAGTAAACCTCACAATTACATGGATCTGAAAAATATGATCCGGAATGTGATTGCCACTTCCTGATTTTCGCCACAGATTGCGCTGATCACACAGATTAACCTTCAGACGCTAGCATGAAAATGAAGGTTTAAGATCAGTTAAATAATCGCTGAAGTATTGAATAACAATCCAGGTTCAGACGAAACAGATTAAATTTTTCCTTTCAGTCGTCAATAAACCTTACCCCTACTGAACCGGTAATTTCACTACCTTCTTAGAATTTTGAGAAAGAATATTTAAGAAATAAACACCTTTTGCCAGGCCTTTAAGATCCACTTCCAAATTCAAATTTTTGGTATTGAGAGATCCATAATTTGCAATTTCTTTTCCGCTCACATCTGTCACACTTGACTGTAAGACAAGCTCTTCATCAAATCTGGCTTCTATTACAAACAAATTATTTCCAAGTGTCTTCACTTTAAACTCTTTCGCATTTAATTCAAAAGCTTGCAGTCCTACCATTCCATCGAGAACTGTAACCACTTTATAAGCTGTATCCTGGCAACCTGTACTGCTGGTCACCAAAAGATTTACGGTATAAACGCCACTGGTATTATATGAAAACGACGGAGAATTAGTTGTAGAATAATCCAGTCCTGTTCCAAAATCCCACGCATAAGCGTTTGCATTTAAAGAAGTATTAGTGAATTGAATAGAAGAACTCTGATCGAGGTAAATGGTATCGACACTTGTAAACTGAGCCTGTGCAGAAATTTGCTGATTGATAAGGTAATTACTTTCTTTAAAGTCGCACATGCCTACTGTATTAACAGAGAGTTCAAAATTTCCGTTCGCTAAATTCGTTAAGGTATCTGCTCCTGCTTTATTTAAACTTGTTTTAACCGGACTTCCATTGCTTGTCCAGTAATAATTCCATGGACCAGCGGAATTACCAATAGCCGTGATAGAGCCTTTAACAGGAAATTCGCAGGTAGGTTGATGGAGGGTTTCGGTAAGACTTAAAGTGTTGTAGGTTATGGTAAAAACAAAACGTGAAACCGTTGTTGTGTCGCTTAAATTAAACACATAATCAGAAGATTTAAGATCGGTTGTAGTGCCGGTAAACTTATCATACAAAGTAATACAGGCACCATTTGGAAAAGTATGAATATCTCTTGCGGTAATGGTATAGGTTCCTGAAACACCTGTTAATGTTTTTAAAGGGCAGGTAAAGGTTCCTATAACCGGTGCAATGCCGTTAATTTGAAAAACATCGGAATCATTTTCAAGTGCTATACTTGCAGCAGTAAGGTCTTGACCGCGCATTTTATAAGAGTCGTAAAGTAAATCAAATGCAGTGTTGGCACCTGCCTGGTAATACAGAACCGTTTCATCTTCGTAATTATTGGCGCCTAATAGGGTAAGACGCGTTGCAGCAGGATTGGCCGGTTTTAAAAACGTAGGATTACCCGCAACTTTATTTGCTTCTGTTGCGTTTATGCCTGTAGCTCCCGTTGAGTGCACATAAAATCCTTGTCCCATGGCAATTACATCGCCTACACCACCCGAGGCAATCGCAGGACTGCTGATTCCGTTTACATAGGAAGCGAAACCACCTGATCCTGAATTAAGATCAGCATTGTAAACATAAATAGCATTATCAAGATTAGTGGTAGTTCCTCTTAAAGAGGCCCAGCTAACCGGTGATGGATAGGGATTCGAAATAAGGTTCCAGCCATCATTGGTAGTTGAACCAAAATTGGTATAGTTTAGAGGAATTGTGTAATTAAACTTTCTTGGCGTACCAGTAAGGTCCAATGTAATATCAGAAGTTGTATTTAAACCTGTACCAAGATATACCCAATACCCTTTACCAGGAGTTATAGCATCAGAAACACCTGTTAAAGGAATGTATGAGGCACCGTCATCGTAAATACCACTTGCTGTTTCATCGTAATTGTAAATAGATAAAAACCCTGCTGAACTCCCGTCCGGACAACTGTTGCAGGAGATATAAATATTATCATCCCAATCTGCTAAAGTTAGGGCTGAAGAAATAGGAGAACCTAAAAAAGCCCAACCCGTAGTTCCACCCGGAGCAAATCGCTGCGCCGTTACATTGCCGGTATAATCTCCGGTACCTGTAATTTGTGCAATGCGCGCGGTACCAGTAGCATCCGAGATCATTGTAAACACCTGTCCGGTAGCATTAAAAATTCCATTACTAAGCGTTAATGTTCCTTTTAAATTTTCAGCATGAGCTAAAGAAGCACCCGTTGTATTATTTAAAGTAAGATTATAAAAATCTGTTGCAGATGAACCTCCGATGCTTTGAGCACTCGTACCATTGAGTAACACAAGGCCGTTTCTTGCGTTAAACGTCCCACTATTTATAAAATTACCTTTTACCGTAGTTGTAAAATTAGAAGCAGTCACATCGACACTTGCACCAGAAGAAATTGAAAAATTAGCATTAGCAGTAAGATTCGATCCAAATGTTTTCACTCCGGCGTTGCTAAACATCACCGTATTAAAAGTTTCTCCGCCTGTTTTTGAAATGGCCTGAGCGCTTGTTCCATTAAAATTCACCAAAGCTGTTCCGGGCGTGAAAGTACCGCTATTAGACCAATTGCCGCCCACAGCCATATTTAAATTATTAGCATTAAGTGTGCCTGCGGCAATGGTTACTTTATCTGCTACGGTTAAACTGTTGGTAATTAAAAAACCGGTAGCATTTGCGCTATTAAGTAGGAGATTCTGAATTTGTGTATCCGTATTAATATTCATAATCTGTGCTGCAGATGTTGAAGCATTTCCAATCTGCAATGTTCCGCCGGTTACAATGGGTGCATTTGTATTTACGTTTACAAAGCCAAGATTCTGTGCGCCTGTGCCGCCTTCGTTTCGTATTATTATAGTTCCTCCGGTCATGTTACAGGTAGAACCTGCACTGGCAATGTGAAAAGGTGCTATGGAAGTATTTGTGCTACCGAATGTAGGCACTACTAAGGTTCCTCCACTTATATTAAAATCGCAGATGTTATTTACGTTTGTAACTCCTGAACCATCGAGTTTACCTGCAACATTTAAAGTTCCACCGGATATTGTAATGGCCCCGCCATTTGAAACAAGATCTTCATCTGCTGCATTTCCCACATTTAAGATCCCGTTACTTAAAACAATGTTTCCATACAGGGTAATTCCTGCACCCGTATTAACTGTAAGATTTGCAGAGTTGAGCCACATTGCGGTATTGGCAGCCATTGTAGTAGCTGCAGTAAAAGGAGTAATATTCACCGCGTTTACCGTAGAAAGTTTTAAAGTTCCTGAAATCAGGTCCAAAAAATTGGAAGCTGCTGAGAAATTAGAGGAACTAATCTCCAGGGTATTTTCTACTACAGAGCCAAGGCTCATATTTATCCGGTTAAATGCCGTAGTTGCCCCTGTTCCGCTCACTGTTTGGTTTCCGTCTTTATCAAAAATAACATCTACTAAACTGTTCGCATCTTGTATTAAATTTAAAACCCCATTGTTTACGATATTTCCTTCCAAAGTAATGGTATGTGTAACATTTGACGTAGAGAAGGTAGTAAGCACTGCAGAAGAATTTATAGTAACATTATTATTCACAAGTAAAGTTCTCGCTGTTGCGCCTGAAAAATTAAGGGTGCAAGCTGATCCAGCTCCCACTGTTAAGTTATTGCACACTGCATTGGCAATTATATTTACAGAATGGCCATTAGCAATGGTTACATTATCTGCAGCAGTGGGCACACCTGTAGGACTCCAGGTTCCAGCTGTGCCCCAGTTACCGGAAGACACAGAAACCTTATTTCCTGCAGCGGTTGTTGCCTGCGTACCTGTTAAAGCGGCGCTCAATGCCCCTTCAGTTACAGCATAAATTCTCCAGTAATAAGTTGTAGAAGGTAATAAACCCGTGGCCGCGTAGCTGGTAGCATTTACAGCAGTTTGAGCCAGAAAATCAAAATCACTATTATTTGTTGAATAATACACTACATAACCCCGTTCATTGTTTGCCAGATCTGTCCAGTTAAGGGTTGTGCCCGTTTGTGAAACTCCCGAAAACGTAAGACTACCTGGTGCTGATGAAGGAGCAACAGGGGTAAAAATATAGTTGGATGCTGAAGTCGGCATCGCAGAAAGGTTATTTTGAACTGTATTATTCAAAGTAGTGCTGTTTGCAGTTTGTAACATCTTAAGTTGGGCTGCAGTAGGCGTGTTAGATACTGTTGGGCCATTAAGTCCCATACAATAAGAGAAAGTATTACTTCCCGCAGACATAGTGCCATAGTGAACGATAATTTGTCCGGTTGTTTCGATCAATTTTACCTGGAAATTTAAACTAGGCGTTGTATTATTGTATACCGCCATATTGATCCACTCTACTGTGAGTGTTCTGTTGGGAGCAGATCCTGTTACCAAATATTTAATGCTGTTTCCTAATGCGGCGGTTCCCCCTTGTGCTGTTAAATCGTCGTAAAAGGGAGCTACAGCAGGGCGCGTAGCATTTGCAGCGTTAGCCGCAGTAAAGGCAGTGTTATCATATCCAAAATCGTCGTTTTGCGGACCGCCATCGTCTGTGGAAGTTGAAAAATCAAGAAAACCATTCGTAGAAACAGAAAATTGCGTATACCGGATACCATTGTACCAAAAGTCAAATCCAATATTGGTAAAATCCGACCGGTTGTCATCCTGCGTGTTACTGGTTTGATTTCTCCAACTGGCGAAGGAAGAACCCGCCACATTTATAGAGGTATAAGTGACAGAAGTGTTTCTTGCAGAGCTATAATTTGCAAGCGACTGTGAGTGAATTTGTGAAAAGGTAGAGAAAAGAGCGAAAAAAAAGAAAACTTTCATGCGTGTGTGCCGGTTTTACCCGATTAAATTATTTAAAAATGGAACCAACCCTTGTCTATTACATTTGATTCAAAAAGCTTGCAAATGTAAGATTTATACGCGGTTTGTAGTTTGGGGGTTTCGGAAGAAAGGCTAAAATGCGGTGATTGTTATTAATTGGAGGTGAACAAATAGTTAAGCTGACTAAAGTTTAGACCTTAAAATTGACTATTATCAGGTTTTTGAAAAACCAAAAGGATAAAGACCAGATGCATTATAGCAAGATTCGGGTAGTACAAAAGGGGGATGGTGCTTATTTTTGTGTCGTAATATGAACCAGAAAAACTATAATTATGAGCGCATTGCCCAAGCAATAGATTTTATACGCTCAAATTTTAAATCACAACCTTCTTTAGAACTCATTGCTGAAAAAGTAAACATGAGTCCTTTTCATTTCCAAAGGCTTTTTACAGAATGGGCGGGAGTGAGTCCTAAAAAATTTTTACAGTATATTAGTCTTCAGCATGCAAAAAGCCTCCTTCAGGAAAAAGAAATGAGTCTTTTTGATACTGCTCACGATACCGGACTTTCAGGTTCGGGAAGATTACATGATCTTTTTCTTACGATTGAAGGAATGAGTCCCGGCGAATATAAAAACGGGGGCGAGAATTTAAATATCAATTACAGTTTTGCAGAAAGTCATTTCGGAAAAATAATTGTAGGGTCTACAGCCAAAGGCATTTGTCACATTGCATTTACCGAATCGAAAGAGGAAGGATTATCCGTTTTAAAACAACGTTTTCCAAATGCTTTTTATTCAGAAACTGTCGATCGCAACCAACAAAATGCTTTATTGCTTTTTACAGAAGATTGGAACAAACCCTCAAAAGTAAAACTTCATTTAAAGGGAACAGATTTTCAATTAAAAGTATGGGAATTATTATTAAAAATTCCCACCGGTAAACTATCAACTTACGGTGCCATTGCCAAACAACTCGACAAGCCTCTGGCATCACGCGCGGTTGGAACAGCTATCGGCGATAATCCGGTTGCTTTTTTAATTCCTTGTCACCGCGTAATACAAACAAGTGGTGGCCTTGGTGGCTATATGTGGGGCGAAACCCGTAAAACCGCTATGATTGGCTGGGAAGCCGCTTTTGTTGAAACAGATAAAGGCTAATGTGGTATCATTCCGATATTAAAAACAAGGAACTTCACCAAAAAATCAGGAACAAACAAATTGTTTTTGGAGGAAATATAAACTTAAAAATCTTCGGCACTTTAAGTTGTAAATCAGGACAACGTATGCAGAAAAAAAACAGAATCTTTTTTTCGACGGCAAACGAAGCAGAACAACAACACTACAGGCCTTGTGGACATTGCATGAGGGAAGATTATAAAAAATGGAAAGAAAAAAATGGACTTATTTAATACCGAAGAAATACATAACATTTTACCCTACGATGGCGACGCGGTTTATTATGGAAAGATCATGACTATAAAAGAGGCTAGCCGGTATAATGATCTGCTGCTAAACACCATTGAGTGGAAGAACGACGAAGCCGTAATTTTCGGAAAACACATTATTACCGCAAGAAAAGTTGCCTGGTATGCCGGCGATACTTTTTCTTATACCTATTCAGGAACCACCAAACAAGCACTTTTATGGACTAAAGAACTTCTTGAATTAAAAAAAATTGTAGAAGAGTTAACGGGAACTGCATTTAATTCCTGTCTTCTTAATTTATACAACACGGGTTCAGAAGGCATGGCCTATCATAGCGATGATGAAAAATCACTTGGAAAAAACGCCAGCATTGCGTCATTAAGTTTAGGCGCGGAAAGGAAATTTTTATTCAAACATAAAACCAGCAAACAAACCATTCCCATTGTTTTGGAGAACGGCAGTCTGCTGGTTATGAAAGGCACAACTCAAACCCACTGGTTGCACCGCTTGCCAACAACCACGAAGGTAAGTAAGCCCCGCATTAATCTAACTTTCAGAACTATGATTGACCAGGCTAATCTTTAGGAGCACCCCGGTTCAACCAACACTTTATTTTTTCTCTTTCGGCCAAAGATAAACTTCCATTAGCCGGCATATCCTTTGTATAAAGCACGCGTTTTGAAAAGGTACCATTGTTTATGCGGATAATCAGCCCTTCGTAAGTTGTGTAGTTACCGTTGGACGAGCCCGCTCCGTGGCAATCAGAGCCTGCACAGTGCAGAGCGATCAGAGGCTGAATAGTCTGCCTGTAAGAGGAGTTTAAAGACGAACAATCTAAATCCTTGTATTCATCTTTTTGCTTACATGCAATAGTTCCTAACATAAGGAGCCCTAAAACGATTGATGAGTATATTTTTCTATTCTCCAACCTGCACCGTAACATCTTTACTTCTTTTTCGTTCGCTCCATTTAATCTTTGTTGCAACGCCACCCTTTACATTAGTTTTAGCGAGGCTGTCATAAGCAACAGCATACAAATAATAATTGCCGGGACGGAGATCTTCTACATGCACATGGTTGTCGTCTTCATCTCCTGTTAATTTTAAATCGTAATTACTTGTTGGATCTGTGGGTTGATTTGTGGCATCGAACTTTACATACAAGGTAGTGGTTCCAATAACGGGTGTTTCATGGTGGTAGATAAGTGCGTGAATTTCGGCGTTCCCGCCCGTCTCATTTTTTTTACAGAACGTTAGTGTCCATGTTATTGTGCATAAAAGAGAAACAAGGGTTATTTTTTTAGAGTTATTCATAAATATTATTTTATTTTTTAATTATTAAATTTAAAAGGTGAGTGACCACGAAAGAAACAACGCATGTGTAGTTATCATTTGTACACCCTTCATCTTTTGATAAAAAGGAAGGCCGTATTCAGCACCGAAGCGATTTTTCTTCAGAAAGCCTTGCTTAAACTGCAATGAAGACCCGAGATAAACAAAAGCGCGTGTGCCTCCATAATTTGCAGGATTTGCTGACAAATCCTCGTACATGTTAAGTGAACTGTCGCTGCCTTTTATTTTACCCGCTTTCGTTGCTTCCAGTCTCAACGAAGTGGCCGCAAAGGGAAGCCATTGCCAGGCTCCCCAGGCATTGATACTAAACTCATTTCCAAGTTTATAATGCAAATCGTTATAGGCTGTTCGAATAACTCCCGAAGCCTGTGCGCTGTAACTTATTTTATTTTTCACAGCAAGATAAGTCATGCCAGGTAAAAGATCTATGGTGCCTGAACCTAACTGCATGTTATACGGAAGCCGCCTACCAGGAAACATGGCACTTCCAGCCTCCCCTTTCGCATGGAGGCTGCCGCTTGGCAAATTTAAACCCGCAGAGAGGTTCAGTTGTGAAGATGTTTTTTTGACCAGAGCATACAAGGCATAAAGCCTGGTATCCCCTATCCCACTGCTACTCATAGCATGGTGATGCATATTTTTTGCTACCGGCATTGTCATTTCCATGTAGTTACTGTTATACTGAAACATCACCATGGTGGTAAGTTTATTGGAGATACCATACATGGCCATTAGCATGTGCATATTCATTTGCATCCTGTCTGGAAAAGCCTGGTAAGTTTCAAGCACTTCGCCCTTGTTCACTTCCTGATTTCCTTTGTGAATTCCTGCCATTCCCATTGCCATATAACGGTAAGAAATCATCCATTCTTTTTTGTTGTGAACATGACTGATCATCACGCCGGCAGGGGTAAGATCGTTGGAACAGCAACATTCTTCTGCTGTGCACTCGCTGTGGGATCCGGAAATCTGAGCGCTTACAATTCCTGCTAATAAAACAAGAACCATTAAACTACATGTCTTTAAAAATTTTAAGTCCATAGTGTAAGTATTTAATAAATAAGGCATGCCAGCGACTCTTGCAGAGCCAGGCACAGACAATTAAATAGAAAAGGGGAACTTAAACCAGGCGCGGAGGACGAAAAAGAGAAGACTTATAAGCACAGGAATAGGCACTCGTCTGAGTGCAGGGAATGAGTTTTACACCTGCATCTTCCCTATTCAAGGTAAAGACAGTTTGCTGGCAAATTAAATTAATCTCTTTCTGTTTGAGATCCGGAAACTTTTGCTGTTCCTTTTCTTTAGCTTTGAGTTGTTTGTCGAGATAACAACTTCCTTTACAAAGCTGTACCGCGTCGAAACGGTTAACACAGATGTTCTGGCTGATGTAGCTTCGGTTTAAGTAAAAAGAAGTAATTATAAAAAACGTGGAAACACTTTGAAAGCAGATGACAAGTACAAAAAATATGGAAATGATGCGTTGCAAATCTTTGCAAATATACACTCAAAGTTTTTACTAAAATTGCTCTTTGAGTAATAATTTTATATCCTTAATTAATCTTTCAGTCTCCAGCTCGTTGGTGCCATCATAAACACCACGAATATGTTTGTTTTTGTCAACCAGTAATAATCCGCCTCCATGAATAAAATTGCTTTTGTCTGAACTATCCGGGTAAGCAGATGTGAAGTAATTTTTTTGTGCCAGGTTGTAAATACTATCCTTGTTTCCAGTTACAAAATGCCACTTTTGCGAAGAGACGCCCAGCTCTCCGGCAAAACGTTTTAATCGGGCAACGGAGTCCTGCTGGGGATCTATGGTATGAGAGATGAATAAAACCCGATCATCTTTCTCAAATACTTTGTACGCTTTAAGCATTTCGTTATTCATTTTAGGACAGATGGTACCGCAGGATAAAAAAATAAAATCAGCAATGTAAATTTTGTCCTCAAAGGTTTTATCTGTCACGGATTTATTTTCCTGGTTAATGAATGCAAATGGAGGAATGGTGGGAGCCGGATCTTCCTTATCTCCATTCGGGTTACCTAACACAGGAAGTTCCCTTGTATTACACGACTGGAGCAGGCAGGCCAAAGCTAAGAAATAAAATCTATAATTCACTTTTACAAAAGTAAAGAATGCTTTTACATTTTACATTATTTTGACGGGATATTCCTGATGATTGGAACGGGTTGCGGAGTTCACTTTTATAACTTTTTTAGTTTTATTAACCTAAGTAGGTAATTCTTGTTACTGGTGATGCTTAATTTAGAAGGATAAGGCTATGTCAAATTTTAGACAAAAATTCGCGCTCCTCTCAGTACAAAGCAAGGTTGTTGCAGCATTTATCTGCGGCTGCGCGGTTATCGTTTTTGCATGGACGTTGTCGCAGGTAGTATTTAAAAAAACTTTTTCAGCAGTTGAAATCCTATCCCAACCAAATCCCAAGCTCAGGCTCATCAATACCCTTTTTCAGAAAATTCAACGACTCGATTATTTGCAAAAAACGCAGGAACTAAATCTTGCCGCCAAACCCTATAATAAAATAAACAAGCAGTCAAAAATAATCAGTGAACTGCTGGATAGCCTTCAACTCTTTTGTGTTGACGACACTATTCAAACTGCAACCATTAAACACATGCAAACCCTTTTGTATGAACGCGATGCTTTGTATCTGAATTATCTGAAATTTCAATATGGTATACTCAAGAATAATCCTCTTTCAAAAAACATCAGTGAACTATCGGAGTATATTTCAAAAAACATACAAAAGAATGATAGTGCACTTATAAAAACGACAAAAAAAAACACGACAACAACGACACTGCTGAACCTAGAAAAAGCGAAACCCGAAAAAAAAGAGCCTTTTTTTAAACGCGTTTTTGGCAAGAAAAAAACAAAAGAAGATCAGAATGAGTTCCCACAAAAACTGATAACGGAAGAGATTGAGCAAACTATAGATACCGTTGCGATTACGCAGCGCGACAGCTTTATGAAAGACATTGAGCGGTCGATAACTTCGTTGGAGAAAAACCGGTATAACAGGCGCCATAAATTACAAGACCAGGAGCTAAGGCTTATTACGGCCAGCACCAGTTTTATTGATGAACTGGAGAAATTACTCCGACAAGTGGAACATGAAGAAATCAATGAACTTCAACAAACCACCGATTCATTAAGTAGTGTTTTTGACGATGCCTTTACCTGGATTGAAACCATACTCTGTGCTTTCCTTGTGATCATTCTTATTCTAATCTTCCTGATCTTTTCAGACATCTCTCACAGTAACCGCATACAACTACAATTAATTGAGGCTAAAGAAAAAGCTGAACACCTTGAGCAGGTAAAACACCGCTTTCTTGCTAATATGAGTCATGAGCTAAGAACCCCTTTGCAATCTATTCTTGGCTATTCAGAACAGCTAAAAGATCTTAACAGTCCTCCGAAGCAGTCTCTTGAAGCCATTCACCAGTCTTCAGAACATTTGCTGCAGATTGTTAACGAAGTTTTGGATTATAGCCGCATTGTGTCAGGAAAATTTACCTTAAGCAAGAAGGATTTTAATTTGGAAGAAACTATAGCTGAAGTAGCCAGCATTATGGAAGACCAGGCTGAAAAAAAAGAGATAGGATTTCGATTAAAAAGTGACATTCCCGAAACCATTTTTTATTATGGCGATCCATTTCGGTTAAAACAAATCCTTTTTAATTTACTAGGCAATGCTATAAAATTTACCACTACTGGAGAAGTTAGTTTTACCATAAAAGGCGAAGAACTTTCTTCTGAAAAAACGGAGTTCACCTTTGAGATCCGCGACACAGGAATAGGCATGACTTCCGAAGAATTAAAAAAGATTTTTACTTCGTTTGAACAGGCCGGGGCAGACATTCAAAATCGCTATGGTGGCACCGGATTAGGCCTGAGTATTGCCAAACAGCTTACTGAAATGCAAGGTGGAACGCTTGAAGTGCAGAGCCAGAAAGACAAAGGCACTTGTTTCACATTAAAACTTATCTATTCAGCTGCACACCATATACATCCATCTGAAACTGAATACAAACCCGCTCCTGTCATCGGATACAAAAAAATTCTTATAGTCGATGATGATTTACCTATACTTCAACTTTGTTCGCTTATTCTAACAAAATATGATATTCCCCATGTGAGTTATTCTTCGTCTGAAAAAGTAGTGCATGATTTGTGGGACGAACACATTGAGCTTGTGCTATTGGATATTCGTATGCCTGTAATTGGTGGCATTGAACTTTTTAAAATTTTGAAAGCGAAAGTGCTATCTACTGTTAGGTTTGTGGCGCTAACAGCCCAGGCATTACCAGAAGAAAAAGAGTTTATCAAACAACAAGGATTTGATGCCGTTCTTTTAAAACCATTTCGCGAAAAAGAGTTTTTAGATGTACTGACGGAAACTATAGAGCCGGCGTTGTTGCCCCTCCCGGAGAAGGACCAGTTTGACCTTTCCTCGCTAAAAATAATGTCTGCAAATGATGAGACTCTTTTTAGAACAACACTTAGTCTTTTTCGTGAAGAGATTATTAGAGATCTCCACTTGCTTCGGGATGCAGCAAGCACGAAGGACTTTACAAAACTTTCACATGCCGTGCATAAACTCGCGGCTAAAGTAGGACAGTTAGGAATGAATGAGCTATCAGGTACTTTCAGAAAAATGGAACAGGCTGCAGGAAAAAAAGAGAAGAACGTTTTTGAAAATGCAGAGTATGCTTATAAAAAGACGGAAGCGCTGATTAGAACCTTAAGCCTGCAATGACCAAATAATTACCCTTCTATGCCGTAGCGCATAATTTTCAGGTATAACGTTTTCCGGTCAATATTCAGCAAAGCTGCAGCCTTCGTTTTATTGAACTTTACTTCTTTCAGGGTTCTAACAATAAGTTCCTTTTCGTTTACTTCCTTCATCAATTTAAGATCTGAATCGGAAGAACGGACCGGGTTTTCAGGCGTATTGTGCATCTCTGCTGGAATATCCTCCTGCCGGATAAGGGCTCCAGATGATAATAAAACCGAACGTTTCACAATGTTTTTGAGTTCTCTTAAATTACCCGGCCAGTTATACTTTTTAAAAAGGGTGAGAACATCTAAAGAAACACCAGTGACTTTTTTTGACAAATCAGAATTAGCTTCTTCTATAAAATGGCTAATGAATAAATGCAGGTCTTCTGTCCTTTCCCGCAAGGGCGGAACATAAATCTGAAATTCATTTAAACGGTGAAAAAGGTCTTCTCTGAATGATCCGTTTTTTACACTTGATCTTAAATCATCGTTGGTAGCAGTAATGATACGGACATTAACCTTTATGATTTTGTTACTCCCAACAGGCTGTATCACGCGCTCCTGAACAGCCCTCAGAAGTTTAACCTGCACGGCATAACTTAAATTCCCGACTTCGTCTAAAAAAAGAGTTCCCCCATCAGCAGATTCAAATGCACCTTTCTTATCGAAATTGGCGCCTGTAAAAGATCCCCTTACATGTCCGAATAATTCGCTGGAAGCTAATTCATCTGACAAAGCTCCACAATCAAGGGCAATAAATGGTCCCGACGAAAAATTACTTTGTTGATGAATGCTTCTGGCTACATTCTCTTTACCTGTACCGCTTTCACCTTGTATAATAACAGACATTTTTGTAGGTGCTATGAGCTCAATATGACGGTAAAGCTCCTGTGAGATCATACTTTCTCCTTTAACAGAAGTATTTTTTACAGGCAGCTCCTCACTTACTTTTTCTTTTTGAAAAATAGTCTTTAAAATCATCGCTAGCTCTTCGGGATTTACCGGTTTGGTAATATAGTCGCTAACACCCAGACGCATGGCTTTTACAGCAGTACGTACATCATGAAAACCGGTCATAATTACAACCGGCCAGCTAATAGCGTGTTGATGCAGAAAAGTGAGAACATCAAAAGCATCACCATCCGGCAAATGATAATCGAGTAAAATTAAATCATAAGACTTTTCTTTTATCTCTTCCCGCGATTCTTTGAGAGTGCGTTTGTAATTTACCGTGTGCCCATTTTTTTCAAGAAAATTCTTAATCAGGTTAACAAAAGCAATATCATCTTCAATGAGTAAAATGTTTGGCATAATCCAGATACAGTATTTCGAAAAACTTAAAGTTATAATAAATAAAAAAACCGGACAAGTCCGGTTTTTCTTAAACGGAAAGAGGTAACAACTTATTTTAAAAGAGTACCATCTTCCTGAAATTTTACTGTTTGTGTTTCTTTTTCTTTGGTTAAAACAACTTCGTAATATGCTGCAGGTGCTTTAGCATCGGCTGCTACCTTGGTAGTAACTTTAGCAGCTTCTTTTACTGCCCATCCTTTGTAAACCTCAGAAGACAGGTTTTTCTGAATTGCAGCAGGAAGTTCTTCCGATTTAATAACCCGACGCTCGTCATTTTCAGTTAGCACCGTAGCAACGCGGTTGGAAATAGTGGTTGCTGTGGCGTTTAAAGCAGTTAAAGTTAAGCTAAGGCAAAGAGCCGGTAAGATCATTTTTTTCATATGCTATGTTTTAGATTTTGTTTGACTTGAGCCAAACGCCATACCAAAAAAAAGATATAACAGAATCAACTCAGCTTCAATAGTTTGAAAAAATAGTTTGACTTTTTGCAAGGCGCACTAGTGTTGACTTTTGCCCCATGCTGTTACATTAGGAAACGCTTTTTAAAAAAAATTACTCATTTAAAAAATGGCATAAAAAAAAGCCGCCGCGATTTTATTCGGGACGGCCCAATAAATGCCATTTAAAAATTAATTCTCTACACGACCATCTTCCAGAAAACGAACCGTTTTTGATTCTTTCCCCTTGGTTAATTTCACTTCATATTGCGTTGCAAGGTCGGGTCTGTTAACAGCCCCCGCTAATTTAATTTCTTTGATTTCTTTTACCTTCCACTCTTTGTAGGCATCAGCTTCTAAAGCAGTTTTAACCGCTTGTGGCAGCTCACTCATTTTGATAATGCGGCGTTCGTCGTTTGGACGCACCACAGAACTTTTAGAAGTAACAATTACGCTGGTAGCACTTATTGTGGAAGCGACTAAACATAAAGAAAGACAAAATGCCGGGAAAATATTTTTTTTCATAGTGATTATTTTTAGGTTTAAATGACTACTAGTTGAATATCGAATTTATTAAAAATAAACGAATTATAAAAAAAACGCTTTCCTTCTCGTTTGACCCAACACAAACATAAAGGCGCATTAACATTCATTTACTAGTTAGTGTTAAACTTAATAAAAACTAAACATAGTTACCTGGTCTTAAATCTTCCCCATATTTTTAAAAGCTGCGGTTTTATTTTCGCAAAAAGCAGTGCCTGAGGCCTTAAAAACGCTGGCATAAAAATAACGCTATAAGCGTATCTGAATTTCTATAACAGATCCCGAAAACGGATGATAGTCCGGAGCCAGGAGTACATTATAGAAATCAAAACAACCACGGACCTTCCCTTAAAAGAAGGTCCTGGTTGTTTAAGTATGTTCTGTAAAAATAGGAGGCCTTTCGCTTCAAAGGACCCTGCCCGCCGCTATATCCCGCTCTGGGTAGTGACGCTTGGGTAGGTATATTATCTCTTTAAATTTTTGAAAAATTATAAATTGAGAAGTTAAAGTTTAGTGCTTCTTCATTTAGTTAATCTAAAATTAACTCCGATTAATTAGCTTTTTAGTGCATCCGCTTCCGGAAATTTTATTGGAGCTATTCTTATATTTGTCATAAATTTCTGTTATGTCAAACATCCAACTTATTATTGAAGAGCGCGCTGCCAATATTGGAAACTTTATGGTGGGACGTCTATTGCCCTTCCGTCAGAAAAGAATGGTGGGTCCTTTTATTTTTATCGACCACATGGGTCCTGCCACGCTTAGCGAGCAAGAGAATTTTGATGTATTACCGCATCCGCATATAGGACTTTCGACTCTTACTTTTTTATTTGAAGGAAGCATTTTACATCGCGATACATTAGACAATGTGGTAGAGATTAAACCCGGTGAAGTAAATTGGATGACCGCTGGAAAAGGCATTGTACATTCAGAAAGAACGCCGGATTATTTGCGCCATGCTGTTAAAACTATGCACGGTTTACAAATTTGGGTAGCATTGCCAAAAGAGCTGGAAGAAATGGACCCACAATTTTTTCACATCGATAAAGAACATCTGCCGCAGTGGATGGATGGCGATGTTTCTTATAAATTAATTGCCGGAGAAGCCTTTGGCAAAAAATCTCCGGTGCCTGTTTACAGTAAACTTTATATGATAGAATTGAAAAGTAAAACCCAGCAAAAAATAAATTGCGGGAAAGATCTTTTTGGAGAATCTGGTTTGTATATACTCGAAGGCAGCATCAGCAGTGAAGAACACACTTACGGCCCTAAACAGATTTTGATTGCGAACAACGCTACTCTCTGTGAATTCACTATTGAAGCAAACAGTACCATTTATATTTTCGGAGGAGAGCCTTTTTCTGAAGAACGTTTTATTTATTGGAATTTTGTTTCGAGTAAACATGAGTTGATAGAGAAGGCGAAAGAGGATTGGAAAGAGCAAAGGTTTCCGGTTATTAACGGAGAACATGGTTTTGTGCCTCTGCCGGAGCCGAGGAAAAATTGAAACACATAGGCATTCATAGTTTTCCATAGGGATAGAAACCAACTGTTAGACTATAGAAGAGCATAGAAAATATTCCGCTTTGCGAAATATTTGCGGAGACTAAAAAGAATTAATTGAGAACAAGAAAGAGGATGGAAAAGAACAAAGTTCACGTGATTAACGGAGAACATGGCTTTGTGCCGCTGCCGGAGCCGCGGAAAAATTGAAACACATAGACACATAGGCATTCATAGTTTTTCATAGGGATAGAAACCAACTGTTAGACTATAGAAGAGCATAGAAAATATTCCGCTTTGCGAAATATTTGCGGAGACTAAAAAGAATTAATTGAGAACAAGAAAGAGGATGGGAAAGAACCAAGGTTCACGTGATGAACGGAGAACATGGCTTTGTGCCTCTGCCGGAGCCGCGGAAAAATTGAAACACATAGACACATAGGCATTCATAGTTTTCCTTAGGAATAGAAACCAACTGTTAGACTATAGAAGAGCATAGAAAATATTCCGCTTTGCGAAATATTTGCGGCCACTAAAAAGAATTAATTGAGAATAAGAAAGAGGATGGAAAAGAACCAAAGTTCACGTGATTAACGGAGAACATGGTTTTGTGCCTCTGCCGGAGCCGAGGAAAAATTGAAACACATAGACACATAGGCATTCATAGTTTTCCGTAGGAATAGAAACCAACTGTTAGACTACAGAAGAGCATAGAAAATATTCCGCTTTGCGAAATATTTGCGGAGACTAAAAAAAATTAATTGAGAATAAGAAAGAGGATGGAAAAGAACCAAGGTTCTCGTGATTAACGGAGAACATGGTTTTGTGCCGCTGCCGGAACCGAAAAAAAATTAAATATAAGTGTCACATCGAGCGTAGTCGAGATGATACACAAAACAAAGAGGTCGTAATCGACTAAACATAAGCTGGGCTTAACAGCCACTGGATACTTATGCTGCTATGACTTACTGCTTAGGTTTTGAGAACCCGTCCCATTAAAGAACTAGACTAACTGCTCCGAAAACCTGGAAAAATCTACTAATTTGACAGGATAAATTTGCAAAGCTACTCCCTTAATTCATCTAAAAAAACAAGGCAATACTTCCTTTCAAAAAGAAAGGTGTGCCAGGTGTGTAATGCAATTCATTTACAGATTGCGTCTCTCCTTTAAGCCTGCTCTCGGTGTCAAATTGCGCCTGGTTCCATTCTGTGTTTAAAAGGTTCTCTGCGGTTAAACCAACCTGATATTTCGGTGTTGTGTAATTTACAACGGCATCCAGTAAAAAATACCCTAAAGCGGTTACTGTATTTGTTTCGTTGGCCGGTCTTGAATCAATATAGCGGTAACGCAGGCTCGCGTTAAAACCTTTCGCTCTTTTATAACTTAAACCTCCTGTGCTTGTTAAGGTGGGTGCTAAGGGAATTCTGTTCTCACCTTCCGGAAGATTTACAAATCGTCCGTAGCTGTAATTAATATCCCCATCTAAAAATAAAGTTTCTGTCAGTTGCCATCTAAGCGACAAGTCTGCTCCCAGGCGCCTTGTAGCACCATTAATCTCCACAACAGCTTCGTCACCCACGTAAACTAATTCGTTCTGCAGATCAAGTCCCCACAACGCCGCGTTCACGACTATTGATTTGCCAATTTTAAAAGTAGATCCAGCCTCGTAACCTAAAGCAGTTGGAAGACTATGCTCTGTTGCGTTGATGACTACAGAGCGTGCGTCGTTTGAGTGGAAGCCAATTCCACCATGAACGTAGAGTTGCACCGCAGACGTAAGATTATAATACAAATTTAATTTCGGACTTACCTTCGGAACTTGTTTGCGTCCACTCAGACTGTCGTATTTAAGGTTGGTGAATTTAAAATCAAAATAATCAAAACGTACCCCGGCATTCACTGATAATTTAGGGGTAAGTTCTAAAGTCTCGTCTATGTAGGCACTTGCATTTTGTTGGTAAAGACGGCCGATTGAAAATGTATCGATGATTGTGCGTTTTACAGAATGTGTTAATGAAATTACACCAGCATCTATTCGCGTTCCGAGGCCAATAAGGGTTTTAAGGTTTTTAGAACCCAGTTTTGAATTTTGCTCGTAAGTAGTTTTATATCCATAAACACTTCTTCCATTCTCTCTTTGATTAATTTGATCACCATTTACAGAATCATTTAGAAAGAAAGTGAAATTAGAATACAAATTAAACTGGTAGTAGGCATAAAACGCCTGGTTTTTGAGAATAGCGCCGTTTTTTAAAGAAGTGGTTAACATGAGATTTGCGTTGGTTCTATTTGTATTTCCTCCCTCTGTTGGATCAATACTTCCAAAACGGCTAATGGCACCATCACTCACCGCGCGTTGCGGAATTTGTCCAGAAGCGTCCCATCCTGAATTAAAGGTAGAACCTGAAAATGAAAGAAAGTTTTTTGAATTAATTTGGGCGCTGTATTTTGTAAAAATATTGTAGCGGTAAAAATGTTGTTTTTGTTCGAAGTAAGCATTCGAGAAATTGTACTCGCCGGCTATGTAAAAGTTTTCAGGATTATTTTTTGTAAACAAATGTTTGCCTTTTAAAAGGTCCAACATCACTAAAGCTCGGTAAGTATCAAATTGACCGGCCTCCAGTTTTACCAGGCTTTTTTCGAGGCTGTTTTTGGTAGAGAATTCGCCTGCTCCTGAAGTTGCAAAATCTCCGATAGCCGCATTGTAAGTTCCCTTAAATACTTTAAGCTTGTCAACGGTTTCAGGAATTACAAAATGAAAATCTGCGTACCCTTGTCCATGGGCATGCGAAACCATGTTCACCGGCATTCCATCAATGTTTACTGAAAAATCGGTACCGTGATCTGAATCGAATCCACGTAGAAATATTTGTTCTGCCTTACCTCCACCCGCGTGCTGTGCGATGAAAAGTCCGGGTACTAAACGCAAAAGATCCTGTGCTGAATTAGTGGGACGTAATTGTCTGTCGATACCGCTGATGATCTCTGAAGCAGCCTGGTTATTTTTAGAATCGGAAATCACAACTTCACTTAATTTGATCGTCCCTTTTTTTGAAGACAAAGAATCAGGTGCTTGTGAATACGCTATGTTTGAAAGGAATAAAATTATTCCTGTAAAAATGTAATTTTTAATCATAAGCTATTATTTTGTTGGGCATTAAAATAAAGCTGTAAGACATGTGCACTTTTAAAAAGCACCTGTTAACGAGAACTAAAAATCTACAAAAATTTTCATGAAGTCTTCATCAAATGACCCTCACCAATTTCTTATTTACTTTTTAGCGCATACACCTTACAGCCTATTGAATAATAAATCTGCAGCTTATGCTTTTGGCGGGGGAATGGTGATCTGTGTGTAACCGGAAAAAATATCCTGCGAAGAATGAAACGTTGCAGGAATAAAAAGAGTTACGTGTGGAAAATTAAAAGTGACTTGTTCCAGATCCTGAGCAGTGCTTTCCAGTATTTTTTCTGAAGAGGGAATTTTTTGCTGCGAAGATTTATTTTCTTTTTCAGCAATATCTTTCAATTCAGTGTGAACGTGGTAGTGACCGTTTTCGTAATGTACGGTAGCCATGTGTTGCACTTTCCAGAACGTATGAGCCAGAACATCCTCAACCACCACGGCCAAAGGCTTCAACTGGGCAAATGCGTAAACGGATAAAGCAAGATATATGAAAAGTTTCTTCACTGTAGTTATATACGAAAAGAAATAAAAAACGGATTACAACTACTAGTTAAAAAATGCCCGTTCTATTGTCCAGTAAAGAGCAACAATAGCAATAAGGGCAGAAAGCGGATAAACAATGGCTTTCCGGTACCAGGATTTTTGACTGAACCATTTTCCAAAAGCCAACCAGCACAATAAAATGATGGTAACTTGTCCTAATTCTACTCCAACATTAAAGCTTATAAGGGCATTTACAAATTCTTTTTGGGGAAGTCCCAGGTCCATCAATACGCCAGCGAAGCCAAGGCCATGAATAAGTCCGAAAGCAAACACAATGGCAATACGAGTGGCTTTTAATTGCTCTGTAATAATATTTTCGAGAGCTACGAACATAATAGAAAGTGCAATAATGGGCTCAATAATGTGTGAAGGAGCTGAAACCACACCATACATAGCAAGTCCGAGTGTTATGGAGTGAGCTATAGTAAAGGCGGTGGCTTGCCAGAGAATAGTTTTTAATTTCGGACTTAATAAAAACAGTGAGATGATAAATAAAATATGATCAAAGCCTAAAGGGAGTATGTGTGTAAAGCCTAACTCCAGGTACACAAAGAAAATGCCACTTCGCGATAATTTTTCAAGCTCCGGATTATTTACATGCGCACTTGCAGAAAACGGAATAAGATACGCTACTAAAAAAAGCAGCGTCCATAGTTTTTTGTTTTTCAATTCTTTTAGCATTTCAAGAAAGGAAAGGCGCTGCCTCTTTTTTTAATTCGATCTCCATAAATGGATTAGTTTCTATAGCCTGCTTTACAAGGATCTTTCCCTTTTGTGTTTCACCTGCTTTAATCATTATTAAACCAGCACGACAAAGCAAAACCGGATTTTTACTATTCGTTTTTAAAGCCACCTGAATCAATTTGTTAGCTTCTGCAAAGTTGCCTTTTTTGTAGTTCACCCAGGCAAGAGTTTCGGCCACGTCGATATTTGCGGGACGTCGCTCATATTCAATTTTTGCATGTTCCAGGGCTTTATCCATTTCTCCTGTTTTTAAGTAGGCATAAGCCAGTTCTTTGTCAGCGTAGTGACCATGGCCGCTTTCACCTTCCACATTCGCATTTGGTCCCAGCATTTCAATTACTTCTTTGGCATTTTTATCTGCTTTATCTTTTTCATTATTTAATCTATATAAATCGGTGAGTTCATCTGAAAAAGAATACTCTACAATCATGCTTTTTGCCTTTTCGTAATTTGCGATAGCCTCTTTATAATTTCCTTTGGCTTTTGCAATACGTCCAAGACCCGCTATAGCAAAAGCATAATCTGGTCTTTCAGCCAGGGCAATTTCATATTGCATTTGAGCACTGTCTAAACTTCCTTTACTTTCATACAGATGTGCCAGGATGCAACGCGTCCATTCTGTTTGTTCAAGTCCGGGATACCCTGCAGCAACGGCCATTTTCATAACGGAGATAGAACCAGGAATATCACCATAAATTTCACGTAAATACGACACGCGCGAATAAGAACGAATATCCGGACGTATGGAAATCATTTTATCGGCCATAGTAACGGCATTGGTATAATTTCCTAATTCAAGATTGGCATCACATAAAATGCCGTAAATAAATGCGCTGTTTGGATTCAAAGGTAACGCGGCTTGCGCTACTTCCAGCCCTTCGGTAAAATGATGTTGTGATAAGAGCACTGTAGCTTTACAACAGAGTGCATCAAAATTCTGAGGCTCTGCTTTTAATATTTTATCTAATAAATCTAAAGCCGCTTTATCGTAGTAACCATGATCGCCTGTTTCGCGGCCTTCCTGGATATACGCTTGCGACAAGGCCAGCATGGATTTATAGTCTTTCGGATTTTGTTCTATGGCGGCTAATAAACCTTCCATAGCTTTTTTAGAATTGAGCCATTCCCCTGATAGAGCTATTGTTCCGCTTCTATCCTTGAATGGCGGTATTTTTGTTTCGGGTTCTTTAGCGAATAAAAAAATTGCACCTAAAAGAATTCCTGTAGCAGCAATTAAAATAATATATAAATTTTTACGCATCGTGTGGTAAACTTAAAAAAAAGAATCGGGTAAAATTACCCGATCCTTTATAAAATAAACTAGCAGAGAATTATTTAACAACAGAAATCTTGATAGATTGAAGCGTTTTATAACCCGTAGATAAAGTAGCTACATAAATACCTGTAGGTAAATTACTACCATCAAAATTGTATTCATAAGTACCGGCAGATTTTCTTTCGTTAACCGCTGTTGCCACTTGTTTACCAGCAAGATCATAAATAGTGATCACTACCGGAGAAGTTTCCATTACACGGTATTTAAAAGTAGTTGCACCTTTAAACGGGTTTGGATAATTTTGCATAAGGGCAACTTTGGGAGCACTCATACCAACACCATATTCAGCAAGACCAACAGTATTGTTTATTGCAGAAGGTCCACCGCATTTTCCATAACCACTCCAAGGCGTTTGCACATAAGGGAATGAAGTTCTGAAAGTTGTATCGTTACGTTGAATACCTGTACTGTAGCTTAATACACCACCTAATTTCGCAGTCACAGGATTTGGTCCGCCAACTGTGTAATCATCATACCACAAACCGATTGCAGCTAAAACAACACCACTCACCGCTTGTAATTCAATACGGGTAACATCATCCTCTAAACGTCTGCCATTTGGAAAACCGTCCATGTTAGGAATCCATTGTAAGTTTGCATTAGCATTGTAAGCAGGATCTGTTAATCCTAATACTGCCGCTGCAAGAAGTCCTTCTGAGCTAAAAGCTGCAGAGTTACGTGCTGTAACCGGCACTGCCATATTTAAACGTAACATGTCACCAAAAATTGGCATAAAGTTATTGATGAAGGGTTTACCTGCTGCAAGTGGATTACCAGCTTTACCTGTAGCCAATTGGTACGGAGGTAAATTCGGAACTCCTGTGTGGAAAATCGGAAGAATATCCACTGAACGCGGTTTACCCGGACGCAATAAATAAGCACCGAAGTTAGCATTGTCAAGCGCGGTACCTGCTACTGCCGGACTACCAGCTAAACCAGACAATCCTGCTTTTCCATTACGGAAGTCATAAGATTGCAATGATAAACTTTGAATACGCAAGGCACTTAATGCCGGAACAGCACCACCAAATTGTGAGTCATCCATATACAAAGCTAACTCAGGATTACAAAAATAATTTTCGTGGTAAGCAACTTCGTTGTACGGAGTACGTGAATTCCAAACATCTTTTGATCCGATTGGAATAACAGCTTCGTTAGTTAAAGGCATACCAATACGTGACACCTGTACCCAGTTTCCTGAATAAGACTCAGTACCGTTAGTACCTAAAGTTCTGGTTTCTTGTCTGCTTGCAGAAGCCCAAACACCAATGATAAAACGACCGTCTAAAATGTTAGTCGCAGAGCTAACTGCTAAACCATTTTTCTGCAGCGTTGCAATTGGAATTTGTAAAGCGATGCTGTGAATGTTTTTACAAGCAACACCATCCTCTGGTCTGTTGTTTCCTGTACCACCGGCACGGGTTTGTCCGAGATCAAAAATACCACCCAGATCAACAAAGAAAGGATCATCACATGGACCAGCAAACACGCGTTCTCCACCACTACCCGATGCTGTACCAACAGCAGCAGCCATCAGGGAAGCATAAGAAGGCGCGTTTAATCCAGCAGCACCGCTGATAGAACGCGGCCCAATGTTTGGAGGAGGAACAATACCGTTTTGTAAAATGGTAGTTGTAACCGGAATGTTTAACACATTCGTAATCTTTTCAACCTTGTAAGTGGTTTTAAGATTTTGTTTTCCCAAACGAATGTTGAAGAAGGTTGTAGTATCTTCATTTACTTTGTTAAACGTAAAACGGTAAGTAATATCGTCTCCGGCAGTACCGTTGTTTTCGATGTGAATTTCGTAACGGATGTTTTCTCCGAAAGAGGCATAATTTGGTCCGCCTTGCGGTAATTGCAAAGGAACATAGTTAGCGATAATGGTTACCATGTTAGTATCATCAGGACTGCGGAATGCGTAAAGGTCCGTATTATCTGCCAACGGATCATTTGCGATCAGCGGCGCTTCCCTGTGACTTGAAGCCTGCAGGGTAGATTTTTGCGAATCCAAAGTGAACACTGTAACTGCCGTAGCAATCACCAGAGTAGCACCAAGAATTTTAGCTATAGTTTTATTATTCATGAGATTATTTTTAAATATTATTTATTTGAGAACTCTTAACTTATTGTCCACTGTGATTATCGTAACCACTCCATGGATTTTGAACATAAGGGAAAGTAGCTTTAAAAGTTGTATCGTTGTTTCTTACACCTGCGCTGTATCCCAAAACATTACCAAGATTTGGAGTAACAGGATTTGCAGCACCAACAGTGTAATCATCATACCATAAACCAATAGCAGCTAATACCACACCACTTACCGCTTTAAGTTCAATGGTTGTAACATCATCTTCTAATCTTCTTCCGTTCGGGAAACCGTCCATGTTAGGAATCCATTGCAGCGTGCTTGAGCCATTGTAAGTTGGATCCGTTAATCCTAAAACCGCAGCTTGTAACAATCCCATTTCACTGAATTGTCCTGAGTTACGAGGAGTAACAGGCACTGCCATGTTTAAGCGCAACATATCTCCAAAAGTTGGAAGGAAATTGTTGATGAATGGTTTACCTACAGCCAGCGGATTGCCACCTTTACCTGTAGCCAATTGGTACGGCGGTAAATTTGGAACACCTGTATGGAAGATTGGAAGGATATCTACTGAACGTGGTTTGTTAGCTCTCAATAAATAATTTCCGAAAAGAGCATTGTCTAAAGCAGTTCCTGCAACAGCTGCTGAACCTTTCAGAGCGAATAAACCGCCTTTACCATTACGGAAATCGTAAGCTTGTAAAGAGTTTGCCTGGATACGTAATGGCGTTAATGCCGGAACAGCAGAACCAAATTGCGATTGATCCATATATAATGCTAACTCCGGATTACAGAAGTAATTTTCCTGGTAAGCAATCTCATTATAAGGTGTACGTGAATTCCAAAGATCTTTTGACCCGATTGGAATAACTGCCTCATTGGTTAAAGGCATACCAATGCGGGATACCTGTACCCATGTACCTGCATCTGTAGGATTCGTTCCTGCAGTATTTAAGGTACGTGTTGTTTGTCTGCTTGCTGAAGCCCAAACCCCAATGATAAAGCGACCGTCTAAAATGTTAGTAGCAGAACTTACTGCCAAACCATTTTGTTGCAGAGTGGCAATCGGAATTTGCAAAGCAATGGTGTGAACATTTTTATGTCCTACTCCATCTGCCGGTGCATTTGTTCCTGTGCCGCCAGCGCGGGTTTGACCTAAGTCAAAAATACCACCTAAATCAACGAAGAAAGGATCGTCAACAGGACCGCAGAAAACTTTTTCTCCTCCGCCACCGCTTGCATTTGTGATGGCATTAGACACCAAAGTGCTGTAGGAGGTGTTTAAACCTGCAGCTCCGTTAATGGAACGAGGTCCGATATTAGCCGGAGGCACTGAACCTGCTGCTACAATCGTAGTAAAGGCTCCACCGTTTACACTTTTTTCTGCTTTGTAAGTTGTTTTTAAATTTTCTTTGCCTAAACGGATATTGAAGAACGTTGTACTGTCTTCATTCACCTTAGAAAAAGTAAAGCGGTAAGTAATATCATCGCCGGTTGTACCATCGTTCTCGATATGAATTTCATAACGGATGTTTTCACCAAAGGATGCGTAGTTAGGTCCGCCTTGTGGTAATTGCAAAGGTACATAGTTAGCAATGATGGTGACGTTGTTGGTATCGTCGGGACTACGGAAGGCATAAAGATCCGTATTGTCGGCCAGCGGATCGTTCGCGATCAGCGGAGCCTCCCTGTGGCTCGAGGCCTGAAGGGATTTCTGTGAGTCCCATGCATAGAAAGTGATTACCGAAGCAACCACACATCCTATACCGAGAATCGTTTTTGTAGATTTTTTCATCGTGTTAAACAGGTTTTTATTATTCTTACCTATTTACGAGAGAAAATAAGATCCAGATGTCAGATATCTAAAATGTATTTAAATTTTACCGATTTACTGTAGAGAAAATTCCCACTTGTGGGTTTTGGCGAATTTCATACCAGCCTTTCCTATAACGTGATTTTCAGGAATGAAGCCCCAAACCCTTGAATCTATTGAGTTGTAACGATTGTCGCCCATCACGAAAAAATAATTGTTTTTCACTAAAAAAAACTTTGAAAATTTTTCATTTACAAAAACAGAATCGCCTTTAAATTGAAATTCAGCCTCTTCAAAACGTTCTAATGTTCGTTGGTATAAAACCAAATTCTCTTTAGATAATAAAATACTGTCTCCTTTTTTAGGAATGTAGAGCGGCCCAAAAAAATCGAGGTTCCATTTTAAAGCGGCGTAATTCGGAAAAACAGATGGATGATAGTAGTCTTTTACTAAAGGTTGTTGAGTGATTGTTTTTATGTAAGGAAGTTTTTGAAGTGAGTCGGACTGCGAATCACTCATATAAAATGAATATGTTTTTTGATCAGCGGTAAAACTGTTTTGAAAAATATTCAGCCTTTTCAATAAAAAAGAATCCAGGGGCTGGTCACTCACCACTGTATAATTTTTATAAATTGTTGAAGGCTCATTTAGTTCTTTGTTGACGTAAACTTTTCCATTTACGATTTCAATGGTGTCGCCGGAAATAGCGACGCAACGTTTTATGTATTCTTCGCGAAGATCTACAGGTAAATCTTCTGTGAGATCAAAATTAAAAGCAACAATATCATTCCGTTTTATTTCGCTGTAACCCGGCACTCGCATATAAGGCAGCTGGATCCAATCTAAAAATTTCTTTTTGCCTCCCACACTTAAACTCAGAGGTGTCATTGGAATGCGAGCTCCATAAGCCAATTTATTTATAACTACATAATCGCCTTCAAATAAAGTTCCATGCATGGAGGCGGACGGGATGCGGTAAACCTGGAATAAAAAAGTACGGACAATGAACCAAATTAAAAGAGCCAGGAATAAAAGTTTAATTATTTTGCGGATGAGAAACATTTAAAGATTTCAAAGCTAAGCTTATTTGGAGAAAAATCAATTACTGTTATGGATACCCTGCGAAAATTAAACACAACTTGTCCCGAACTTGTTTCGGGATAGAGACATAGGCTGGACCACTTTCGGCAGCTTAGATTGATCTTCTTTTGCGCTTACTTCAGAGAACATAGGAAGAAAGCTTTGCTTTCCTGTGTGCTGTTATGAATTGCCTTGCTGGTGATTACAAGTTAAAGCTAAGCCTTTTTAAATCTGATAGTAAATGCAGCCCCTTTACCTGGCCTACTATATACGTCAATGCTTCCGCCCATGGCTTCTATTTGAGACTTTACCAAAAAAAGTCCCATACCTTTGCCTTCTTTATGTAAATGAAAACGCTGGTAAAGCTGGAAAATTTTTCCTTTCTGAAATTCCGAATCGAATCCGCTACCGTTGTCTTCAAAATACAGTACAACCTGATGATCTTCATACTCAGTTTTGATAGTTATTTTGAGATCCCTGTCCTCTGCCCGGTATTTTAAAGCGTTGGTAAGCAGATTTGTAAACGTGCTCTCCAGGTAAGGTTTATAAAAAACGACTTCTTTTGCCTCTTCAAAATTGTAAATAATTTCAGCTTTGCTCTCCTCTATTAAAGGCTGAAAAAGAGCAATGACCTTATTCCATGTTTCGCTAAACTCAAGAGCTTCCAGACTTTTAGACGAGTCGCCCTTTACTGTAAGTATAGTGGAGAGATCACGAATGGTGCCATCAAAAAGAAGGGATGACGTTTTTATGCCTGCGAGTATCTTATTCAAATCATTATCTTTTAAATCATAATGATCGAGCAAGCTCGTAAGGCCAAGCAAATTGGCAACCGGACCCCGTAAATTATGAGAAGTGATATATGCAAACTGGTTAAGATCTTTATTGTTTTTAATTAATTGCTTAATTAGTTCTTCCTTTTCTAAAGCCGTTTTTCTGGTCTCTGAAATATCTCTTGAGAAACAAGCTGTTCCAATAACCTGCTCATTTCTCTGAATGGGGTAAAACGAAACTTCTGACCACGAACCATCCTTTCCGTTTTGCAGAACTTCAGAAAATGCTTCACCGGTAAATGCCCGCATATAGCTGCTTTTAACGTTCAGAAGAGATTCCGCTGCAAACTCTTCGTTCAATAAACTATCCCCTCTTTTGATAGTTTTTTTCATTGTTTTTTCTATAAACACGTTAAAAGGTTTGTTCGACGTTATCAATCTAAATGACCTGTCGACACTCCACATAAGATCTTTAGTATTATTGATCAAAGCATTGAGGTTATTTTTATCAAACTCTCTGTGTAATTCCATTTGTTTTTTTTCACTGATGTCTCTGAAATTTGTTACCATGGCTTCAATCGCAGGTTCATGTAAAAAATTGGTCACGGTTCCTTCGCACCAAATCCATTCTGAATTTTTATGCAGAAGTCTTGATAAGAAAGTGTAAGAGGCTCCGGGCATATCAATTACTTTATTTCTGCTTATCACAATGGAAGGCACGTCTTCGGGGTGAAAAAACAGAAATGCTTTTTTGCCCACAAATTCTTCACTGGAGTAGTCAAAAGTCTTAAGAACAGAAGGACTGCAATAGATGAGTTCACCTGTGGAATCGGTAAGCGTTTTCATATCGTTACTTTTTTCAATCAAAGCTCTGTAACGTCTGTCGTTTTTAGAAGCTGCGTCCTCCACTGCTTTATGTCTTTTAATCTTTTCAAAATTTTCAAGGGCAAAAGAAATGTCACCGGCTGCTTCTTTAAGCAAAGAAATTTCTTCCGTATCAAAAAAATCTTTTAAAGAGGCATGAATACCAATAACCCCTTTCACTTTTCCAAAGATGATAATGGGAAGAGAAATGCTCGAATTTATTCCGTGTTCAATAAATTTTTCCGTCCATTGCGCCAGTAGAGGATCATTTTGCATGTCGTTGTGATGACTGTATACGCCGGTTTTTAGAACTTTTACAGTGGGCACATGTTGGTAAGCCTGATCATTCACATCGAGCCCATTAATATTTAATAGTTGCGCGGCTCCTTTTTGATCTCCACGTAAACTTTTGATACGCAGTTTTTCATGCTCATCCAATATACCAATGTAAGCCATTTTAAACTCTCCAATTTCTGTGGCAATGGAACATACTTTATCTAAAAGATGTTGTTCCGTCTCTGTATGCACAATACTTTGATTTATCGCGCTTAAAAAAGAATAGAGCCGGTTAACCTTAATAAGCTTCTGTTTAATTTTGTTCCTTTCTGTACGATCGATCGATAGTATAAAAATCCCTTCCGGAACAGGTTGAATACTCAATTCAAAATCTGCTTTTGAGCCATTCGGAAAAACAAATTCTGTTTCTATGTCCTGCGAAACTCTTTCAAGCATAGATTTTTGCAAAATTTTAAACAAGTCTGATTGCTCTATGCCTGGATATTTCTGCAAGAGTGTTTGCCCAATAAGTTCTTCACGCTTATAGGTGCTGTAGTTTACCAAGGCATTATTCACATAGGTATATGTCCAGTTAAAGTCATGTATCTGTATACCCTCCTGCATGTGATCAAGTGTCGACTGAAAATAAACGTCCTTTTGCCGCAGATCTTCTTCTCCTTTTTTTCTTTTCAGTTTCTCTACTCTAAATCTCCAAAAGACTGCAATTAAGATCGCGAGATAAACCTCTATAAACAGAGTTAACAAACTCGCCACTTTATTGAATGACGATTCCATTTTACTTGTTTTATAAGCGCTGAGAAACTTTACTCTTTTTTTTCCAATTTTCAGCAAACTATCTATGCTTACTAATAGAGTTAAATGACTATCCGAATTTCCTTGGAGTATTGAATCGGTTACATTGCTTGAAATCATCCATGGCAATTCCGGCAGAACTTTTTTAGTAAGTTCAGTTATAATCTTTTTATTTACGGAATCGACCGAGGTATTTTTCAGAGAAGTTAAAATGGATTTAATCTTTAAACTGTCAGTAAAAAACAGATTACTTCCATTATAATTCTTCGTTTTTTTAAGAAGGTCAGGGTGAGAAACAGAAGCGTTGTTTAATTCTAAGGCTAATTCCTGAAAGAGAAAAATAACCTTAGTTAATAATTTGGTCTCTTTACAATACTGCCTCCAGGACTTATAACTGCTCGTTAACCCAATACCACAGGCAAGTACCAACAAAAATGTTGCTAGGTATACGATTACATTTCTTTTCATTTCCTGGTTATTTTTAAAATTATTAAAAGCATGTTTTTTTAAAACGCCTTTCGGTACCCTCAGAGCTGCATTAAAGGATAAGTTTGTTTAACGTTTGTTAAACAAAATAAATTAGTTTATACTATTTCATCGCCTATGATTGGACTAAAGTTCTTGCCATAAAAAAAAGGTAAAGATGAAGAGGATTCCTCCATGCTGAATTTAAGTCATTTTGTTCAGCAAAATCAAATTACACGATAATTAGTTACAACCTTCTTATTTAAAAAACTAAGCTTGCAACACTGTTTTCGAAGCGACGTTTTGTCTCCAATTTCACGTCCAAGTCTAAAAAATCAGATACTAAAGTCAAAGCTCGCGTTTTTTGAGAGAGAAATTATGTCAATATTGATCAAAACCTTACATGCCACCATTCCTCTCAAAAAATAAAGTCTACTTTCGCAACAAGAAACCTGTATGGAGCATACTTGCCAGTTTACCAGTCTCATTAAAGCTTTACCTTCGGCAAACTTGCTGATAAGCGAACAAACTACAGGATCTTACGTGGTAGCGGTAAGTGCCGGCTTTTTAAAATTGACAGGTTCTGTTGAGACGGATATTGTAGGAAAAGAAGTATTTCAGGTTTTCGAAGGTGATCTCCAAAATCTTCGCGCAAGCTTAGTATTGGCCGAAAGCAACGAACCCGCTCAAAAATGCGCTCTCAGGTTTCAGTCACCAAGGTACGCCGAAAGTTTTGACCTGTTTGCCGAACATGCTATCATTAAAGAGGGTTCAGGTAAGACTTATATCCTTCAAACACTCGAAAAAACAATAGACACTCCATATCCCCAGGATGTAATAAAGTTAACCCAAACTAAAACCAATCTGCGTAATTTGATCAACGGTACTGATGACCTTGTATGGTCGGTGGATAAAGATCTCAAAATTATCACAGCCAACCAGCCCTACTGCGAAATGATGAAACTAGCTACAGATCGTTTTTTTGGAGAAGGGGATGAAGTTATTATTGCAGGTTTTGGTGAAGAACGCACTTCCCGATGGAAAGGATATTATCAAAAAGCTCTAAGTGGCGTAAAGTTCACCGTTCGCGAAGAAATTTTAAATACTTCTGCAAACAAAATGCAATATGGCCTGATTTCTTTTAGTCCAATGTATGATGACTCCGGCCAAATTTTTGGCGTGGCTTGTTTCAGTAAAGATATTACAAGAGACGTTGAACAAATCTCACAACTTAAAGAATCGGAAAAACGCTACAGTGATCTTTTTCATTTAAGTCCACAACCCATGTGGATTTACAGTTTAAAAACTTTACAATTTATAGACGTCAACGATTCGGCTGTCCGTCACTATGGTTATAGCAAAAGGGAGTTTTTTTCTATGACTATTCGCGATATAAGGCCAGTGGATGAATTAGAGCGTATGGAAAAAGCAGTAGAATCGCACCGTCGCAGCTATGATTATTTTTCAAACGAAACATTTACCCACCTCAAAAAAAACGGGGAACATATTAAAGTTGAAATTCAAAGCAACACTATTTCCGTAAGAGGAATAACCTGCCGAATTGTTTTGATAAATGACATCACCGAGCGAATTAACTATTTAAAGGCCCTTGAAAGCCAGAATAAAAAATTAAAAGAAATTGCCTGGACTCAGTCGCATATTGTGCGCGCTCCACTTACGCGGATTATGGGGCTTATTGATGTAGTAGAAAATCAAAAAATTTCATCCGCAGAAGAAAGCATGATACGGACTAACCTCTTAAAGTCTGTGCACGAAATAGATACCATTATTAAAGATATTATATTAAAAGCAGAACACGTAGAATACGACATTAAGCACGATGGAAATTGAAACACTAATCATTGACGACGATGATATTATAGTTTTCATTCATGAGAGAATTCTCATAGATTGTAAATTTAGCGTAGTTCCAAAATCCTTTCATAGCGCGAAACAAGCCTTAAACTACATGCAAACCCAACCTGCGAAACGGTACCTGATTTTCCTGGACATAAACATGCCGGAAATGAATGGCTGGGAATTTATGGAAGCCCTAACTGCAGGTGATTTAGACAAACAATTTGCGGTACTGCTTGTGAGCTCTTCAGTAAACGTTTCAGACCATGAAAAATCAAAAAACTATCCCTGTGTATTAAATTACATTGAAAAACCTTTGGATAAAGAGAAATTACAAACCATGAAGGAGAGCGAGGCATTTAAAAATTTTTGCGCGTGAAAGCCCGCCGAAAATTACTTTGAAGTAACAACCGGCGATGAACATACAAAAAATGAACCTGGCAGATTTAAAAATTTCCTATCTTTAAGAACTACTGCCAAAAAACAAAAGGTAATCCAACTTTGTAAAAACCACCAGATTGGAGGAAGAAGGTAATGGTATGAGGTGGTTAGTGGCAAGGCTGACAGACATTATGAAATTTGTAATCATCGCCGACTCTCATGGACAACATAACGAATTGACACTTCCAAAAGGTGACGTTATAGTACATGCAGGCGACATAAATAGACGTGGTGAAGAAACTGAAGTTCTTGATTTCCTAAATTGGTTTGCAAATCTCGACTCATGCTTAGACATAAAAACAAAGAATGTTAGACAAGTTTAAAAAATTCATTGCTGATTTATTTTGGCAAGACCAAGTTTTAAAAGAACATTGGGAAACAAGCAAGCACGGTGTTGTTCCCGAATTTCCTGCGATCGTTTACGACAAATCAATAAAAGACGATTTTCGTTTCTTTATTAGGGCCGACCAATTTTATTCGAACGAATTTATCGGTGACCAGCCAAATCCTGACGAAATAATAATCGACAAAAAAGGACAGGCTTTTAAACTTGACTTCAATGACAATGAAAGATTTCAGGTTCCTAAAATTATCTCGACAAATTTTCCTGTAAACGAATTGAAAAAAATACTTTCACACTATTGGGCGACAATAAATAAAGACCAATACTTAAAATTAGAAACAGTGACCGCCATTATAAATAAAATGGCCGGCAACAAAACGGAATTTGGTTATAAAGCATAACCCAATGCCCGCGCCCTAACAAAATTGGTACGGTAAAGCGTCCTTGCGCTTGCCTGACCAGCCATAAATCGCGGCCTGCCGGCAACAAGGCAGACAAGTTTTTATTTGTTGACAACTGTAATGGTTAATTTATTTTTTTGCTGTTTAATCTTAACGGTCTGACCTCTCTTAAAACCAAGGCTTTCAAGCCATTTGCCTTCCAGACGAATTTCAGGAATTTTAGTTTCATCATATTTCCGAGTACGGTATTTTTTGTGAATTTTGAGTTTTCTGAAATTAACCATCGTCATACAATTATATGACAATATAATACAAGCACTTCATTTGTCAATCTTTAATATGACAAACTTGTCAACAAATTAGCTGACATTTGTTTTAGTGACACGCGATAAACTCAAAAAGAAAATCGGTCAACGGATCATCGAATTCCGGGAACAAAAAGGTTGGAGTCAAGCTGACCTGGCAAGAGCTTGCAGTAAAGACAGACAGGCGATTGAAAAACTGGAGAACGGGAAAGTAAATCCGACGCTTTACACTTTGCTTGAGGTTGCGAATGCTTTGGAAATTTCAATATCTAAGTTAGTAGATCTTCTTTAATCATGCATGGGTTAAATTAAAAATACTACAAGTCTGTAATAAGAAATTCATTTTCACCAGATGAAAAGGCAATAAAATGCGCATGGAAATCAGGCGAATCATTCAAATCGTAGATTATCGAAATTTCTTCTTTATCAATTAAAAACCTTTTCCCAATAGGAATTGATTTGCAAGCGGCATTAACTAAACAAAAAGCACCTTCGTTTAAAATATATTTCACGTCATTAATATTCTTTACGGTTATCGTTAAAATGCTTTGTTCTCTCTGGATAATAAAAGAAATATTTTTGGTTAACATTTCTTTAGTGCGGTCAAACCAAATATAATCTACAGGGAGATTGATTAGACGAAATATCAGTCTGTAGATTGTGGTGTATGGATTTAGATCATATATGGGTACATTAAGACTTCTACCTTCGACTATATTCTTCATCCAAATGGAATTCTGAATTGCATCTACATGGCTAGGGAGTTTATTAAATAGAAATTTCTTTTTATTAACATCCCCGTCAAAAACATTTAATGTAGCTAAATGTGGAAAAAAGCCAACAGTTAACAGCAAACGTCTCGCCACCGCAGACGAGAGGCAGGTTCTATACAAACAAAAGAAATTTCAATTTGGTACGCTTCGCGTGGGACGCCTCGATAAGCTTAGGGCAAGCTATTGTTTTGCTTTTGCGTAATTTATTTTAACTTCACGGTAGACTTTAGAGGTTTTTAAAAACCTGCGGCATAGAATCCCGATAGTAATCGGGAGCTGCGATGCCAGCTCGCCAAACGTTAGATGCAAGTGCCACGACCCTCAGACATTCAAATTGCAAATGAAATTTCTAAATATAATATTTCTTTCAATCGCATTTATTTTTGGATCTTGTGGCAGAAGAATCGACGACGACTCAGTACCAATTGCAGACAGCACTTTTAATGACAATAAGAACTATGAGCTTTCGGACAAACATAACAACTATGACAGCGCTCAGTTTAAGATTACTAAATTCTTTTTTATCTCAGGTAAACTTTATTACGAAGGATATAGTGACACCGTGGAGGGAACAATACTCGAAAAATATTATCGTTATGACGGCGGTTTATTCTATGAAGGCAAGATGGATCTTGAAAATCGGTTCCATATCGGCACTTGGAAATATTATTACCCAGACGGACGAATAAAAAAAATAAATTTTGACAGTACAGAACAAATCTCTTCAGAAAAAGCTTTGAAAATTGCAAAATCTTATGGATTTAATAAAGGTAGACTGGAAATCAGGGAAGAACTATTTGAAGGAACATATTATTGGCACGTAACCGAATGGACAGAAGAAGACAGTCAGGGTGGAAAAGGTAAATATTTGATGATAAGAAGAAGTAATGGTGCCGTCACGATTCCTAAACCTAACGACACTACATATTTTATATAATATACTTCGTGGACACATACTGTATGGCGTCACCAGAAAGCTAACAGCAGCTAAAGCTCCAGCTGACGATCATTCGCACAAGCCCGCTCAAATGTCCACCGGACATTTGCCTTATGCAAAAGCAATTTACGGGTAGAAGATTTTTAGTGTTTGCTTTTACTCTGTTTATTTTTAACTTCACCTAGACATCGGTCCTGATAGCGATCGGGATTAGCATCGTCCAATTTGGAGACGGGCCGGCGCCAGCCCCGATTCAGTTACCTGTAAACTTTGACTACTTAAAATCTTGTGCGACACATCTTAAACAAATTATTCAATATTAATATGTCGATCGGACTGACAAAAGAAGAATACTGGAAAAAATGGGAGTTCTTTGAACTAATAGACGACCTGCATAAAGCCGAAGAACTACTTTCAAACTTTACGGGCGGACACTCAGGAGAGTTTTCATCCGCTGAACATTTTCGAGAAACTTTCGTTGACGCAATTGACGATATCGAAGGTGGTAATCAAACAGACTTGACGAGATTTTATATCTGGTTTTTGCCGACTTCAACTTGGGACGACTTCACAAAAGATCAGGGACAAGAATTAGGAAATAAAATATTCGAAAGGGTTGACTCTTGGAAAAAAGCCAACAGTTAACAGCAAACGTCTCGCCACCGCGGACGAGAGGCAGGTTCTATACAAACAAAAGAAATTTCAATTTGGTACGCTTCGCGTGGGACGCCTCGATAAGCTTAGAGTAAGCTATTGTTTTGCTTTTGCGTATTTTAATTTAACTTCACTCCCGATAGTTACCCGATTAGCAACCGGCGGCTTTGGATCCCGATAGTAATCGGGAGCGGCCGACGTTAGCCCCGACCGGTTACCCCTAATGCGTCCAGGACGAATCTTGAGATAAAACAGAATCAACTATTACACTTTAATTTAGACGGACGCCTGAATCTATCCCATTGACTTTTTCTCGAATTTTTAGTAAATTTGTATTTGAAAATCATTCAAATGACAGCAACGACAATCAAAAGACAGGTCGACAACTACCTCCCGCTTTTATCCAATAAACAACAGACTTTAGTGCTTGAAATGATTAAGAGTTTATTAAATGTTGACAAGAACATTATTAGAATAACTCGTAAACAATATAACAAAGAACTTGACGAGGCTGTTTCTCGCATGGATAAAGGTAATTCTGTATCGCATAAAGACGCGCTTAAGGAATTATCTAAATGGTAAAATCTTCATCCCTTAAAATTTCATAGGACAGAAAAGCTCTTGATAATTTGAAAGAGATTCTGACTTATCTAGCAAAACAAGATACTCGCTCCCAAAATAGTTAAGTCAGCTATTATTTCTCGTCTCGACATTATAAAAAAAAATCCTCTCATTTGCGAATCGGACAAACTCAAAGACCCTACACATAAAGACTTTCAGGCGTTTGTTGTATTTAGCTATCGAGTTACTTACCAAATAAAATTCGAGACAAAAGAACTTCGTATTCTAAGGGTTAGACACACTAGCAGAGAACCTCTTGGGTATTAACTCTTCTAGACATTGGGACTTTTCAATTAACGCACTAGGGGTGACACGGGGCCATAGCGCCAGACGGACGAACTTACATGCAAAAGCAATTTTCTTAATGCGGGCCCTCCGGGACTTTTTATAGTTTCGCTTTTGCGTATTTTATTTTAACTTCACTCCCGATAGCTACCGGGATTAGCATCTGCGAAATCTTTTTTTCGCCGCGCCTTGCTGCTCTGGGTTCTCTATGCGTATTGTAAATGACAGACATTCACAAATATAAAAACTCTCTCAACAAAAATGGTTTCGTAACCATCGACAAGATTTATTCGGACGTGGAGATTGAAAAAATTATTTCTCTTATAAGTAATGCAGACTCTTCGCGTTCTACATTTCGAAAATCAACTGATCTTTTCGCCATACGACAGTTTTTAAAAGAAATTCCGCAGACAACTCCTCTAATTTTCAATGACACTATACTGACCCTTATAAATTCACTTTTTGGTTCGGATTTTTTTATTGTTAAATCAATTTACTTCAACAAGCCTGAACAATCAAATTGGTTCGTTTCCTATCATCAGGACTTAACAATTTCGGTGGACAGTAAAACGGACCTCAAAGGCTACGGACCCTGGACGGTAAAACAAAATCAATTTGCGGTGCAGCCACCAATCGACATCCTGCAAAGCATTTACACAATACGCATACATCTCGACGACACAGACGAAGAAAACGGCGCGTTAAAAATCATCTCTGGCTCTCATTCTAAAGGCATTTATAGACCTGAGAACATAGACCGCACAAAAGAAACCGAAACAATTTGTCCTGTTACCAGAGGAAGTGTGATGGTCATGCGCCCCTTGCTGCTTCATAGTTCTGGCCGTACAACAAACAATAACAAACGACGCGTTATTCATATTGAGTTTTGCAACAAAACTCTTCCTTCGGGTATAAAATGGGCAGAATACGCGGACTTGAAAGTCGACGCATAATAAAAAACAGGTTCGATGCCCGGCATTCTGCACTCTAGAATATCCGCCAAGATTCCTATATTTATAGCGTCACGGACAAAGCACGGAAATCTGCTCGCTGTAACTTCGTTAAGCGCAAGTGGCGGACACTCCCCGGGATAAAGGACCATAATCGCAGACAAGACAAATATCGACAACTTGATAAACTTTAAAGACTTTAAACATTCTTTTGACGGCTGCAAAGACAAGCTTGATAAAATTTTGACGACCGATTTAAACTTCCTATGGATGGATGACTATTACGACGGTATGCTCTGGGGGATGCTTGAATATAAAAGTCAATACTATAGGTTTGAAATTATAACAGATTACACGACACTAATTTACCCAAGAGTATTTGCTATTGTAACGCTGACCAAAGAGCAAATTGCAGACGAACTATTTTGGCATGACCTGTTTGTAAAACATGTGGGTAATCACAACGACTTTATCGGAGAAACGTTAATAGCAAAACCGCAATCAGAACACCACTTATTTTACGACAAATTTAAAAATAGACCTCAGGTAAATTATGATTCCAACATTGTTAAGGGGTGGTTTATCGAGCAAGTTGGACATTAATAAAAGTAGACGCGAGTAAATGTGTCGCCACCGCAGACAGGAAGCAGCATCCCGTTTGCAAAAGCAATTTTAAGTTGGCGGAGTGCCAGCTCCCCACAAGCCTAATCATCCCCATGACCATCGGAACCACAGGATTTATTCCGTATTTTTCGTAATTTATTTTAACTTCACACCAGATAGTTAGCGCGAGGTGGCTGGACCAATTGGCCAATGCTAGCTGTATTAAACATCGTCGAAATCTGTTTTTTAGCGACGACAACGACATTAAACTGATTAACAACAAAAATTTATAATTATGCTTACAGACATAAACCCAAAATTACCAATGCGTGACAAATCTTTGACGAAAGAATTTTACACAAATCGATTGGATTTTAGAATTGTTGGAGAATATGATAATTATTTGATCGTTGGCAAAGACAAAATAGAAATTCACTTTTTTGAGTTCAAGGACCTTGATCCAAAAGAAAACTACGGACAAATTTACATTAGAACAAATAACATAGATAAACTTTATCAAACGCTTTTGGACAACAAAGTTTTAATTCACCCAAATGGAGATTTAGAAACAAAACCATGGGGGCAGAAGGAATTTGCTATTCTCGATCCGGACCACAATCTATTGACTTTTGGACAAAGTGTATGAGGTTAGTGTCCAGCAGCCAGACAGAAATCCGGGCCGGAAAAAAAATGGTTTTAAAACAAATGGACTTGTATTTAACATCCACTGACTGGATCTACTTTGGTCAATCACAAAAAATACAATCACTTGAAAGAATTAAAGTTAGCTTGTTCTCCTACTTAATGGTGACTCTAAATGAACCTATTTTTTACAGCCACGCAAAGCATCGTCAGTTGTTACTGACATCGACATTCCACTTCATTAGGCCAGATTTTCATTGCAGGCTTCCACTTTCGTTAAATGTATTTACACTTAAACGTGATAACAAAAATAAAATGCGTTGCGGCGACCTTGTTGGTAAAGAGGTAGACTTGCATACTAAAATCATCCATTAAATCCACGCGTCTAAACATCAAAGCGGTGAATCATGGCACATACATCTACTCTTTCGTTTATTACTATTCTGAATTTAAATAATGCACATTGAATAGGCCTGTGACAAATTTTGCGATCATATAAATCAGTTTAAATACCCATCCAACAATGCTATTCGAAACAAAAAGACTTTACGCAAGACCATTAAAAGAAAATGACGAGGCCGCATTTTTTGATTTGATGAGCAATCCCAATGTTATGCATCCGATTCCTCAAAAAACTTTTAATAAGAAAGAAAGCTTTGCTAAACTGCATGAGCTTATCTTACTGGAAAAAACATCAGATACAAAAATTTGGAGTCTTTGCGAAAAAGGTAAGCCTGAGCTCATCGGAATTTGTGGTGTATTAAAAAATAACGACCAGGAAGATGAAATTGCTTACCGCATTAGAGAAATGTTTTGGGGCAATGGTTTTGGGACAGAAATAGCGAAAGGATTAATTGACTATTGTTTTCTTAACTTGAGATCAAGTGCTGTAACCGCAGATGTTTGTATTGATAACAGTAAATCCATAAAAATATTGACTAAATATTTTACTGTTAAAAACGAATTTTTTAACGCTGAAGATAATTGCACAGACAGGCGCTACATTTTACGAAAAGAAAACTGGTTATAACATAACCATAAAATGCAGGCAAGTGAGAAGGACCAATTTTAGAATTCCCGGCCAAAAAATAGTTTTTTTCCAATTACAGCACTTTTCACACCATATCGGTTATTTGATTAATTTTGTTTAAAATCTAACCTTTTTATTGGATCACTAAGTCATGAAGAGACATGAAAATGCTCTTAAGGTTGCTGAGAATACCGACGCCATGCTGGCGTACTGGGATAAAAATTTGCTTTGTAAATTCGCAAATGCTTCCTATTTAAAATGGTTTGGCATCTCGCCACAGCAGATGATTGACAAGATCACTCTGCCTGAATTGTTGGGCGAACTCTATGAAAAAAATTTGCCTTACATTCAAGGAGCCCTTGCTGGAAAACCGCAGACTTTTAAACGTGATATCACCCTACCCAACGGAGAACTAAAAACAACCATTGCTACTTATAATCCTGAAATCGAAAACGGAATTGTAATTGGATTTTATGTTCATGTGGCGGATATCTCACCTTTAAAAAATCCCTTCGAAGACTTTACGACTAAAGAAAATCTGAAAGACCTTTCTGCTTCAGAGGTGCTTCTCAATAAAGTGGAACATACACTTCGAGCGTCTTTGTTTACAGAATTTCCGGGCATAGAAACGTTGGCAACACTTCACTTTATCTCGGCTACAAAATTAAAACGCGATTTTAAAAAAAGGTATAAGTCCACCATTTTTTCTTATTACCGAAGCTTGCAAATGCAGATTGCCGAAAAATATTTAAAGGAAAAAATCTACACCAAAAATCAGGTTGCTTCCATTCTTGGATTTGAAAATCCTTCTAACTTTTATACCTGTTATCAAAAATACCTCACATCAAAAGCTAAGTTTAAAACGGTTAATCCCGTAGTACTTAGTAAAGACATTTCTACAGAGGAACATTATCAGCTTTTTATCCATCAGGCGCCCACCGCGATTGCTATGCTGGATAGAAATTTTAACCTGATTGGTGCGTCTCAAAAATGGTTTGAATTTTACAAACACGATAGTAAGCATGCACTGGGGCAAAACATCACTACACTATTTCCACAAGCAGCCGGAAGATGGGAGGGCCCCTGCATTAAATGCTTACATGGAGAAGTTTGTCGTGGCGAAGGAGCCTTATCGTGGGAAGATGGGCGCCAAGCCTGGTTACGCTGGGAAATGAAACCCTGGTATGTTAAATCGCAGGAGATAGGTGGGATTATTATATTTACCGAAGATATCACTCAGCTAAAGGAACAACTCGAAGAATTGAAGATCCAGGTACAATCCTTTCAACATATCAGCCGCTTTCTAAAAATTGGGACCTGGGAAAGAAATTTCGATACACAAAAAACCACCTGGAATACCGCAACCAAAGAAATACTCGAACTACCAACTTCTTTCGAACCCAATCTGGCGCCGGCTTTAAATTTTTACAAAGAAGGAGTTGACCGCGATCGGGCAAAACAACTCTTTGATGACGCGTTTATAAAAGGCACTCCCTTTGATGTAGAAATGAACCTTGTAACAGCTTTGGGTAATGAAAAAAAAGTACGGATTGTTGGATTTTCGCATTTTGAAAATGGTATTTGTAAAAGACTCTATGGTACTTTTCAGGAATTAAAACCTGTTAAAAAGGTTCGGTAAACCCTACATTTTACAAAGTTATAGCTACCAGCCTGGGCGAAATTATGTCCTCTGCAGCTATAAATAAATCTTCTACGGAGTCGTCCTGTGAAGCCTTAGAGAGATCTTTACACCTTAACACCTAGTATTTGAAAAAAAATTACTCCTTACCTGCTGCAGAAGATCAGAAGCTTATTGTTTTTTTAGCGGAAGATGATGAAGACGATGCCTCGCTCTTTGAAGACGCTGTTCTTCACTTTTCGAAACATGCAAGTCTGACTATTCATGAAGACGGTCATTTGATGATGGAAGCCCTGTTAAAAAAAACGGTAACCCCGGATATTATATTTTTAGACCTGAATATGCCCAGGAAAAGCGGACTGGAGTGTCTTAAAGAGATAAAAGGAGATAAAGATCTAACACTCATTAAAACGGTTATTCTTTCCACCACTTCTGACGAAAACCAAATTAGACGATGCTTTGATTTAGGAGCCGATCGCTTTCTGACCAAGCCTTCAAGTATAAAAACGCTGAGAACGTTTATAACAGAGTGCCTCGAATCTGTTAGTGCGCAAAACAAAGGTCTGAAAAATTAAATTCAAATACCTCTGCTGCCAACTTGTTTTTTGTATTGAACTCTTATTGAATCTCTGTTTCTACGCTGCTACTGCCAGAAAGTATTTTGTGCACAGGACAGGCATTGGCTATCTTTAAAAACTTATCCAGTTGTTCCAGTTCAAATTTTCCGTGCAGGGTAATTTTTCTTTTGAAAATTACTTTACCCTCGTCTTCGATTAAATCCACATTAATATCCACTTTTTCAAGAGGCCATTTTTTACGGTCCGCATACATTTTTAAGGTAGCCAAGGTACAAGCAGCCAAAGAGGAGGCTAAAAGTTCTTTTGGAGAAAACCCTTTGTTTTGTCCACCGCTTTCAACCGGTTCATCTGCTATTACCAAATTACCGGTTGGCGAAACGATTTCAATTTTATAGTGTTCAGTGCCAATACTTGCTTTAATAGATTCCATGGATTTTAATGCGTTAGTGCTTGTAAATGTTGTTCGAAGATAAGCTTATCGTTTGGAGATTTACAATATTTTATTGCCTCTTTATAATAGTCTGCAGCTTTTTTATTGTTAAGGTTAGTATAAAGATTGCCTAAAAGGCCATAATAAAAATGATTATTACTTAGTCCTATTTTTTCAGCTTCTTTTATGGCCAGTTCTTTTCCTTTGGCTTTTGATAAAACGTAAGCGCGGTTTAAAGCTACCATGGGCGAAGGGTCTATCAGGACCAACTTATTATAGAGTTCCAGGATATTTTTCCATCTATCGGAATTTTCTTGAGGGGTAGCGTGCCAGTATGCTATAGAAGCTTCGAGATGGTATTTTGAAATCTCATTTCCCTTAGCACTTTCAATTAAAAAATAGTTCCCCTGGGCAATTAGGTCGCTGTCCCACAAACTTCGGTCCTGCTGATCGTACAGGATACTTTCGCCACTTTGTCCAAGCCGGGCCTCGAATCTTGAAGAATGAAAACACATTAAGGACATTAAGGCATTTACCGGCGGGGTATTTGTTTTCGGATGCTCCAAAAGTAAATAACAAAGTCGCATTGCCTCTAAACAAAGGTCTTTGCGAATGCTGGTAGTTTGAGTTGTTGAATGATAGCCCTCGTTAAACAAAAGATAAAGTGTAGTAAGGACATTCTCTAAACGCGAATTAATTTCGTTTGCAGGAGGCAATTCAACTTTTATGTTTTCTTCGCGCAATTTTTCTTTCGCACGAAATAGTCTTTTGTTGATCGTTTCTTTGTTGGATAAAAAGGCATCGGCAATTTCATCGATTCCAAATCCGCAGAGGATCCGCAAGGCCAAACCAATCTGCGCTTCCACAGGAATAAGAGGGTTACAAATAACAAACATCATTTTTAACTGACTATCGCTGATGTTCTCTACTGAAAGATCAATTTCCATTTCCTCCGACACTGTTTGAGTGCCTTTTAATTCTTCCCGGATTTTTTCAGAAAAAAGTTTGTTGCGGCGAAAATGATCGATGGTTTTATTTTTGGCAACAGTATAAAGCCAGGCCGTTGGATTCTGGGGAATACCTTTTAAGCCCCAGGTTTCAGAAGCCAGCAGAAAAGTATCGTGGGTAATATCTTCTGCCAATGCAATATGAGCTGTTCCAAATAACTTACAGAGTACAGAAATGATTTTCCTGTACTCTGATTTAAAAAGCTGTGGAATAAGCTCCTGTTGCTGCATCTGGATTAAACAGCAAATTGCGAAAGATGATGATCCAGATGTTTGTAAAACATATTGTTCCATTGAACCACCGAAAGTGGACCGAAGGAATGAGACACTTTATTATCAAAATGTTTTTCTCCCAGCTCTTGCGTCTTACGTATATGATCAATCAGGCGCTGTTTCTCGGGTTGGAAATTCCGCGCCTCTTTAATCAAAAAAGCCGGAGCTGTTGGACTGTTTCTTTTGTAAGGCTTTTCGGTAGTCACCAGGCTCTTAACAAATATCTTTAACATCAAGCGTGTCATGAAGTTTGGTTGTGGATGTTTATTTTCATAAACCAATTCATAAGTCACGTTACAATGTGCGAGCATTTGTGCTACGCTCATTTTGCCCCATTGCGGCTGTGTATCGGCTTTGAGGTTTTCAATGCGTGAAACGATTTTTTCTGAGACGTCTTTTGTAAAAACATTTGCTAATGCCATTTGGTTTGTAGTTTATAGTTTATAGTTTAAAGCAATTCTTAGTTTGTTGCTTTGCGAATTTCTTCCATCTGCATAACGTCGCGCAGTTCTACGTTTCCGCCTGTTTGCAGAATCGGACAGCCTTCTGCTAATTTTAAAGCTTCGTCAATAGTGTCTGTTTTTACAATAATGTAACCGCCAATAATTTCCTTTACCTCTGCATAAGGTCCGCTTGTGACTACATTATTTGGTTTCAGGGTCTTCCCTTCTCTGCCTAATTGATTTGAGCCAACGAATTTTCCTTGTGCTGCAATTCCTGCAATCCAGTCCTGCCACAATTTAATGTTGGCTTGCATTTGTTCTGGAGACAATTGTACTGTGGCGTTTGGAACCGTTCTGAAGATCATCATAAATTCTTTCATGTTGTTGTTTTTTTAAGTTTATTACTTTGTGAATTGTATCTTCATGACGATCTGCCCTTTCGAAATTGGACAAAAAATTTGACAGTTTTTTTAAGCTTCTGTTATCAAAGGCTATGAACCTGAAAATCAGTGGTAATTTCTATAAAAATCAAAAAATTGAGTTTCTTCCCTGTTCCCAAGAAATCGAAATACTTATATTTGTGGGATTGATAGTGAATAAAATAAGATCCTATATTTCTGTTTTGATGTTTGCATTGCTGCTTTTTCCAATGGTGGAAAAAACTTTGCACGACTTTGAACACGTAAATGATATCCATTGCGGGATTAAGGAAGTTCATTATTGTAAAGCAGAACATTTTTGTGCGATTTGTGATTACGTTTTTTCATCGTCAGCTACTCCACCAAAAACACAAGAACAAGTTTCCGTTTTTTCTACGCATGTTGATTCTTTTAAATCACTACTGGTTTTTAATACCAAATTATCCCCCAAATTTAAACTCTCTCTCAGAGGACCGCCGATCATCTAGTTAATTCAGGTTGATTATTTCCGTTCCGGCGGTTTCTTAAAATTATGTGGCGCGATCTTTTTCACCGTCATGTTAATTTTGATTCCTTATAAACTGTTGTACAGAATTGAATGTATTGGCTTGATTTCGTCAATTTACCGGGGCTAAGTCCTGATTCCGATTATCTAAATATTGAAAAAAAAATTAAAATGAAATTTACTTTTAAACTAGCAGCTTTTACAGCGATACTATTTACACTCATATTTGCATCCTGCAAAAAAGATAAAAAAAATACTGAACCAGAAACGCCTCCAACTGCCTCTGAGGACAATGATCCGGAAGTAGTAACAACGGTGCGCATTTACATTTGGGACTCAATAACCAATACCAACATCACAGGTTCTCCCTTCACTTTTAAAGATCCTGATGGTGACGGTGGTTTACCCGGAGGATTCTTAAATAGCGGGACTGATTCTGTTATTACTTTGACAGCGAATACAAGCTATAAAACAAGGCTTGTCATTTTAGACGAAACAAAAAATCCAGCCGACTCAACTTCCAACGCTATAGCCACCGACGAAGGCTATGAGCATATGGTTTTTTATAATGGAGATCCTTCGCAAAGCACAACGTCCAGTGGAAACACTATTATAAAATCGGGGTATCCCAATTACAGCGTAAAATTAAATGGATCGGATATTCGTCTTCGATATAGCGATTCAGACAATGGCGCAGCTCATGCAAATCCGACAAGAAATATTGGATTAGAAACTTTTTTAAAAACCTCGTCTGCAAATACCGTAAAATTTCCATTTATTGTGACGTTACGCCACCAGCCAAACGCAAAAGATGGAACTTATGCACCCGGAGAGACCGATGTTTCGATAGCGTTTAAGGTAAAGGTGAATTAAACCAGTTCCGGCAACAGGAATTGGATGAAATTCTTGTTGCCGGATCTTAGATTATTCAATGATCAACTTTTTAGTTGAGATCAATTTATCAGATTTTAATTTAACTATGTAATATCCGGCGGCAAGTCTATATGTACTGAGCTGCATCGACTGTCCTTTAAAAGTACCTGAGTAAACGATTTCACCACCGGCGTTGTATATTTCTACAACCGATACGGTAGTAGTGTTTTTTCCTTTGAGGTTAATTCCAATAACATCTTTAGCCGGATTTGGAAAGAGTGTAAATTCTAAATTGGTTTTTACTTGTGTTGAAATTCCTGTGAGGATTTCAGGCTTCATATTCATTAGCATTAATTCCACCCACTTTGAATACTGTCTTCCACCTGGATGTAATCCGTCGGAAGCCACATAACTGGTGCTATCTAAACCTTTGCGTGAAATAGGTGTAATATCAAAATAGGTAATACCTAAACTATCCGCCAGATGTTTGTTATAATTATTGTACTGATCAATATCTGCGCTAATTTGAGAAGGATTGGGTGTGGATTGTCCATAAGGTGTGTAAGCATAGTCAGGAATAGACACAATAAACACATGGCCTTTATCATTGCCGGCATAACGGATAGCAGAATCTACCAAGGCTTTAAATTCAGTTACATACTGCGAAAAAGGTTTTCCCTGAAATTGATTATTAACCCCGATAAGCAAAGAAACAAGATTATACTGTTGTTGTTGCAGATTTTGTCCCTTAATGGCATTAAGCAGATCATCCGTGCGCCACCCTGTAGTTGCAATAATACGCATGGTATCGGTTGTGCAGCCAACTTTAGCAAGAGAATCGCTTAGTTGCATGGGCCAACGCTCATTTAAAGCAACACTTTGCCCAATGGTATATGAATCTCCCAAAGAAAGAATACGAAGATGGTGTTTTAAGGAAACCGTTTGTCCAAAATCAAGAAGTGGCACTATCAGCAAGGCAAGTAGAAGTTTTTTCATACTTTACTTAGGCTAATCCTGTGCCAGGCGCCTGGTTTAGAGCTTGTTTATTCTGCCTCGAAGGGTTTGCCCGGAACACCCCATCCCCATTGAGGCATCGGCTCTTCAGGATTCATCTTTAATTCCGTTTCGTTAGAGTTGATAACGGCAATGCGCGTACCCCACTCTATGTAAGCCACAAAAGCGGAACGAAATTCCGGATCATCCGGCAGCCCGGTTTCATCGGCCGACTCTATTAAAAGAAAAGCCCATTGTTTTCTGTGCTGTTCTGTAAGGTGTTTTGCTAAATGTTTTTGAATCATTTTAAAATGACTTCCTTCTTCACTGCTGTAAAATCGGGGCCCGCCAAAAACTTCGGCTACAAAATGAGCAACATGCACCTGGTGTTCGGGCGACATGTGTTTAAAGATCGGTTCAAGCAATTCATCCTTTAAAACCTTTTTATAAAATACATCCATTAACTTTTCAAAAGCCTGCATCCCTCCTGCCCATTCGTAAAGCGTTGGAATTGTTTTGTTTTCGTGGTTCATGTATTGAAATTAAGAAATATTCGTAAGCCTAAAACTCTGATGAAATTAATTAAATTATTTTTGTGGGATGGACTATGAATTAAGAACAGTTGGGAAAGTGACCGTAGCAGAACTAAAATCAGAGGCTATCGTCCTTAAAAGTGTTGAAGATGCCCTTGACTTACTGGGCAACGCTGGCTACCAGGGAGCTACACACATTATTATTTTTGAGAAAAATATCAGCCCTGATTTCTTCGATCTCAAAACCGGCTTTGCCGGAGAACTACTTCAAAAATTTTCTACTTACAGCATGCGCCTTTCTATAATTGGCGATTTTTCAAAATTTGAAAGTAAGAGTCTCAGAGATTTTATCTACGAAAGTAACACAGTTGGTAAGATCAATTTTCTTAGATCAATGCAAGAAGTGGAAGAAAAAATTTTGAGTATCTTTGGACAATGAAATTAAAACGTCCGAATAAAGCTCTTGAACAAAAAATACAACAGGTTGTAAAAGGAATGATGTGCCCTGTGCATAACAAGCCTGCCAAAATAACCATGGAGAGCGAGAATGAAGAGGTTGTTATTGAAGCCTGCTGCCCCTTCTTTAAAAAAGACGTTATGGTTGTTGGTGAACGTATGCGCAAAGATTTTCTTTATAAAGATGAAAAAACAAGAGAACGTTTAGAAAGAGAAAGAAAAAAGAATCTCTAAGTAACTACTCTATCAGAAGTTTGCCGGTTTTTAAAATCTGCTCTTGTGATTTCACCACATACAAATAAATTCCTTTAGTCAAATTTGAAGCCCTGATTATTCCTGATCCTGCAGGCACGCCAGTGGTGAGCACAACTCTACCCATAATATCTGACAGAACAAATTCCGCATTCATTTTTACGCTCTCGTTCTTTACTGTAATTTTTTTGCCCTCTGCATCACTCACAAAAACCTTTACAGACGCACCTAACATTTGATAATTCTGTATACCGGTAATTATAAAGCCGCGTTGCGAAGTGTATTCTGACTGAACAAGCGATTTTGTAGTGGCATCCTGAAGTATTGCAAGGGTATTGATGCGTGAAAAATTCCAGGCAGAGTTTGCGGCAGAACTTTTAGAATAGGTCACTGAATCACCAACCGCAGAAGCAACGCTAAAACTAATTCCCACCGCACCCGTAAGTGATTTACGAAACACATCGTGATGCACATTTTCGCCGTTGGGCGCATTATAAAAGACTGTATCCTCGGCCAATGCCACAAACAATATTAAATTAGTTAATGTGTGACTTGCTACTGTTTTGATGATTAGTTTAGCTCGTAAAGAATCGTTCGCATATTTTACCTGTTCGATACGAATACTCAGTGGTGACAAAAGATTTTCATAAGGGGCGAACAGAGCATCTGAAGAAAAATTAACCGAAGTCGGTATTAGTTCGCCATTAATAATAAGATTAGGAGTACCGCCATAAATACCATAGTAATTCGTCCGCGAATCATTCTCCTGAACATTGTGTTGATTTAAAACGCAGGCCGGATAAGGCGCACTAGGATGAATAGCGAGATGTAAAACTTCGGGGTGACTGGAAAGGTTCGTATAAAATCCGGGGTTTTTACCCGCACAAATACTGCAACGCGTATTCGTAAAATGTTCTACCACAATTTTTTTAGGAACCTGCGCAGTTAACGATAAAGAACAAACGAACGCAAGAAAATACCGGAAGACGTTTTTCATTTTTTGATTATGAGCTTCTACTTTACAATTACCAATTCAGTACAAATAAATTTATTTTGAACTTAACGGTGGTTTTCCCCCTTCCGGAACAAAGATCAAAGCTTCTGAATTCATGCAGTAACGTTTGCCTGTTGGTGTTGGCCCGTCGTTAAAAACATGCCCCAGGTGAGAGCCACTTTTGCTATCCACAACCGCAATCCTTTCCATTCCGCCGCTTTTATCCACAACCAAACGTACAGCATCCGGAGTAATAGGCGCATAAAAACTTGGCCAGCCAGTTCCGGAATCGAATTTAGCATCTGAACTAAAAAGTGGTTGAAGTGATGCAGCAGAATAATAGGTCCCCTTTTTATAAAAATGATCATACTTACCTGTACCGGCTCTTTCTGTGCCTTCTTCCCGAAGAATATAATACTGAGCAGGAGTTAATTTTGCTTTCCATTCTGCTTCGCTTAAAGTCATTGGATATTTCGCATCTGCCTTCACGATCGACGGATCAGGATATTTAGGTGATTGAGCGTTAATGGTTCCGGCGTAAAAAAGCGTAAGAACTACTATTTTAAAAAAAGATTTGGTTTTCATAACAGTCTGTTAAATGGGCTAGCATTTCCCGGAGGAATCAGTAGACCCTTGTTTCTAATGAATATACGTAATTATTTGAAAGCTGGTTTTCTCCATAAAAAAAGAGTTTCGGACTACGAAACTCTTTTTTATCTAACCAAACCATAATCTTAAAACTACTTACAGACTTTTAGATCTGCCAATCAATGAAACAAAGTTACAGCCTTTGCGCGCCAAAGTAAAATACCCTGCTCTTTCAAACAGATCATTTACTAGGTCAGTTTTACTTTACTCATTGAAACGGGCTTTTCACAGGCTAAGTCTAAAGCGGCATGAGCCAGGCAACCGACTATCTTAATCGTTTTTAGCCTTGATCTTTTTCATTTGAATAATGTCTACCAGAAAAGCAAAACCCATAGAAAAATAAATATATCCTTTGGGGATTTTAAAATGCAGGCCTTCCGCAATGAGCGACACACCTATCATCATTAAAAAACAAAGTGCCAAAATCTTGAACGAAGGATGTTTTTGAATGAAGGAGCTGATGGGTTTTGAGGCCACAAGCATTATGCTTACCGCTACTATTACAGCTGTATACATAATCCATAGCTCACTAACCATGCCTACCGCCGTAATGATAGAGTCTATTGAAAAAACAAGATCGAGAATAATTATTTCGTATAATAGTTTTTTAAAATTGCCTTGTTTTGTCTCAGGATTATTTGTGTCGTGCTCTTCCGTTTTGTGGAGAATTTCTTTGGTGCTTTTATATAAAAGAAAAAGACCACCTGCCAGCAAGATGAGGCTCTTACCTGAAAAATCAATCTTAAAGACCGTGAATAAAGTAGTGTCGAGTTTTAAGATCCATGAGATTACAGTTAAAAGCAACAGTCGAATAACCATGGCTAAACCTATGCCCCAATAACGCAGTTTGTCTCTTTTGTCTTCGGGAAGTTTACCGGCAAGAATAGTGATGAAAATTATATTATCGATGCCTAAGATAACTTCGAGAGAAATAAGGGATAAAAGTGCGACAATGTTGTCAAGAATCATTACTTGTTGGTGTTAACTATTCGGCTCTCAAGGTACGTAATAAATTGCAAGTCAGTAACTGAAATAAATCCTTTAGCATTGGTATGTAATTTGCATCCTATTTATCAGATCAAAATGAAAACTACTAAACCAACTACAGAAATAAAAACAGAAGCCACACCAACGGCTCAGGATATTTATTCAGCAAGTCATATAAACTAGAATATAAAATGGGAAAATCAGCAAACATCTTAGGAGCTTTCCTGCTTGGAGCAGGAATTGGAGCGATAGCAGGGATTTTATTAGCACCCGCAAAAGGAACAGAAACGCGGGAGAAACTTCTTTCAGGAGCTCAGGATCTGGCCTCTGATCTTAAAGAAAAATTTGATGAATATTCAGATCCGAATTATCTTTCGCACGCCAATCAGCAAGAAGAATACGAACACATGTTGGGGATATAATTTCCCGGATTTAAAAAACGGATTTATATTTATATCTTTCTATAAAAACGAAAGCGCAAACTAGAAAGTTTGCGCTTTTTTATTACTCTTCTCTTTATATAGGACCCGATGCCTTTTTAGCTTTTTAAAATATATTTTTAATCCTCTATTTCCTGACCACACTTACTAAAAACTCACTTAGCCTACCTTTTAAAAGTATAAAACGTAAAGAACAATGCTATAAAGGTCAACAACGATAGGAAGTTAGAGGTTCTTTTCCAGCAGTTGTTATCTTCATTTTTCCAATACAAAATCCATTCACTTAAAAATGTATGTTTTGTCCAATGTAGCATATCTGCCATCAACCGAGGCGGTTTGAAAAAAGAAAAATTAGTAGCGTTCTGCTTGTTTAGAATCTCCCAATTAATTATCCATCTCACCAAAAACAGTGCAACGGTTATTACTAAAAAAATCGGGAATAAAGAGGGGTCCTCAAGCATACTTAATGTTTCAGTAAAAGTTTGATCATTTCTTCTGCCACACCCTGCGCTTCGAAAGCGCCCATGCCAGTTACCAACCGATTTTGTTCATCCACAACAACAAGACATTCTTTTTTTGGCTTATTTTCTTTTGGACAAAAAATCAGATTAGCACCTCTTTTCACTAACGCAGCTTCCATATCAAAAGGCAGGGCCATGCCGAAATTTGAAACATTCATTTTTTTCTCCATAGATAAAGGAAAGCAGGTCATTTTTTTACCGTCAACAAAATACTTTGTGTTACTTAATTTAATGTTTACAAGAGAAGCTGTTCCATTGCCTGTGGTACCAATGAGTCCGCCATTTTCAAAGATCTTTGCAGTTAGAACCGCAATTAATGTATTGTCTACCACATCCACAAACTGACCATACCCTCCGGGATAAAAAACCGCGATATAAGTTGAATCCTTCACCTCCGCGGGACGCAGAGAATTTTTGGTCTTAGAAACAAACAACTCACTTTTAAGAATTTTTTCCAATTCGGGTGGAACTATTAGATCGTAAAGCGCCACCTTTCCACCTTTGGGTGTAACAATGTCAACCTGGTAACCACTGTCTATAAAAATCTGAAAAGGAAAGCCTATTTCCCATGACAGGGAACCATTGCCGGAAACCCCGAAGGTCGTAATGTTAGTTGCCACGATTAAAATTTTTTTTGTTCTTAAACTATCTTGGGAAAAAAGTTGAGAATAAAAAAAGACAAGAAGTGTTATCGAAATAATTTTTTTCATTTTGGGTTAGTTACGTCTGCCGGAAGAACAATTTATCTGTTTGCTAATTTAGTGAATAATAGTGGCACCTGTAATTTTACACATTTAAGGTTACAGGAAGAATATAATCTATAGCAGCATGTGTTTGCCTGAACTTATCCTTATACCTGACCGAAGAAGCCTATAGTCACATTGCCTAAATATATTTACCAATTGTTGCTTATCGTCCCCTAAAATTTACTCATTCTCAATTAGTGGTGGCTACATTTTTTGCAATAAATGCAAAATCCTCTTCCGTTGTAGTGAAAAATGCAGTTTGTTCGTCTTTAAACCTTATTAAATAAGCCATCCTGTAGTTTCTTCAACTCGGACAAAACGGGCTACAAAAAGTAATTATTCTAAGGCTCTCTCCGAAACTACTTTTACAAAACAAAGGAAGTATCACAAACAAAAATTAGAACGTCAGCCTAAACTTAAGTCCATGAAAAAAAACAGAGTTCTTATCTTTTTCGCCTTAGTCACTTGTAGCGTTTACTCTCAAAGTTATGTCGATGTGCTTAAGGTTAGCGGAGGCTCAACTTCGTTAAACACATTCGATTCGAGTTTATCCAAAACAAGAATTCATGAAGTATTAGTGGATGCCACGCTTCCCATAGAAATAACTCAGGAGTTAGCGTTGATCAGCGGATTTATTTACGAGAATATCCAGACAAAACTTTTCGCGGAAAATCCCATTAAGAAATTTGGGTCAACTACTCTTAAACTAGGAGTTAACAACAACTTTAACGAGTGTTGGTCTGGCACTGTAGTCTTTTTACCAAAAATCGCTTCTGACTTCACAACCATTAATCGCAAGGATTTTCAATTCGGCACATTAACTACATTAAAGTATAAAAAAAGTAATGCGCTTAATTACAAATTTGGTCTTTACTATAATTCCGAGCTTTTTGGACCTTTCTTTGTTCCGTTGCTTGGTGTTTATTACTTAAGTCCGAATAAAAAATTTGAAGCTAACATACTATTGCCGCTGCAGGCAGATATGAGTTACAATCTACATTCACAAGTAGCGATTGGTTTTAACTTTTATGGTCAGATACGCTCCTATCATCTTACAGGCTCTGACGCACAAAGTTTATATGTTTCTAAATCCACAAACGAATTATCTATGTATTTAAGACTACGTCTTTCAAAAAGCCTAAGTTTTCAAACCAAAGCGGGATATTCTGTGGGCCGCAGTTACCGCGTGTACGAAGAAAACGACAAAATTACCTTTGGTTTGCCTGCCACCTTTATAGGACCAAAAAGAAAGCAATTAAATTCGGATTTTTCGGATGGCGCTATCTTTCAACTTTCATTTCTTTACCGATTTAACGTAGATAAAAACTAAGGGGGAATCATTTTTAAAAATTAAATAATTAAACCTTCACACCATGATTTACAAATTGCTTCGTTTTATATTTCGCATCACTAACAGATGTTACTTCAAAACCATCCAGGTTAAAGGCCTTGAAAACATTCCGAAAACTGGACCCGTATTTTTTGTAGCAAATCATCCCAGCGCATTTATGGATCCAATTGTTATTGCAACAGTCGTTAACCGCCCTTTATTCTTTCTTGCAAAAGGTTCTTTATTTCAGAATAAATTCACGCGTTGGTTACTTCCGAAATTTAATATGATCCCGATTTTTCGCAGTTCTGAAAATCCCGATCAAATGCATAAAAACAAAGAAATTTTTTCACACTGTCATAAACACCTTGCTAAAGATGGCGCCATTCTTGCCTTTCCCGAAGGTGTTTCGTTCACTGAAAGAAAAATTAAAAAGATACAAACGGGAACTTCCAGAATCTGTTTAGGAGCTGAAGCAGAAAATAATTTCAGTCTCGGTATACAGATTGTTACCATTGGCCTGAACTTCTCAGATCCGCATAGTTTTCAAAGCGATCTTTTCGTAAACATTGACAAGCCGATTAGCGTTGCCGATTATCGCACTGCTTACGAGGAAGATCCCTTTAAAGCCGCGCATACCTTAACAGATGAAATCCGCAAGCGTCTTGAATCGCAGGTTGTAGCGATACAGGATGCGGAAGTGGATAAATTAGTAGCTACTATTGAATTAATCTACAAATCGCAATTATTAAAAGACCTGGGTTATGCTCCAGGCGAAATGGAAGACGATTTTACAGTTACAAAAGCAATCGCCCAATCCGTAAATTACTTTATGGACACAGATCCATCGCGGGTAGAAAAAACCAAGTATAAAATAGAGGCTTACCTGGATGAACTTGAACGTTTGTCTCTAACGGATAGCCTGATGAAGAATATAGGTAAAAGGACTCCTCTTCTTACTTCCATAGCATCGTTGTTATATTTGATTTTTGGATTGCCGGTATTTGCTTTTGGCTTTTTAAATAACTATTTCCCCTTTAAAATTCCAGGATGGATGGCTAGACGCATTTCTGAGAGACCTGAATTTTTTGGCTCTCTTGCAATAAGTCTCGGGACATTTACTTTTCTTATTTTTTATTCCCTTCAAATTTGGTTACTGCATACTTTTACAAACGATTGGCGTATCATTTCTGCCTATGTTCTGCTTTTACCTTTGTCAGGGTTCTTTGCTTATTCTTATTACAAACGCTTCACCACTTTGCGCGGCAACTGGAGAATATTTTCGCTTTTTTATAAAAAAACGAAACTGATTACTTCCCTTCTTCTTAAACGTGAGATGATCCTTGCTGAGTTCGAACAAGGCAAAAATGACTTTGAGAATCATACAAATGAAGACGTGAAATTAAAAGAATTAAAGCTTACTGTGACTGCTGAAGATCACAATCACTTCTTTAACCTGGAAAGCTAATTCAAAATAACCTAAAAATGAACAGGTAGCTTTTTTCATTATTGGATAAATAAAAGTTAATTGAGTGGCACTAGGTGACCAAATATTTTTTGTAAGACAGATTTCGCCCTGTGAATCTGCAAGTACGAATGCTACACACGAATTTGGATTATATATCAGAGTTTTTTTTCAAACAATTCGAAGATCCAAATTAAGTAGTGTGCTATTCTTAAGAAATACGGGTGAAGATAACTACCAATCTAACTTACATGTGAAGAAGATATCATAAACCAGAATCCAAGAATTACAACTATAGCCAAAGCAGCCACGAGGAGTTGTTTTACACTTACTACATCTTCGTCGTCATTTATATTACTTGCCATATTACTATCTTTTTCGCTAAGATAAAACCCAAGGCATCTGATCTGCTTTAAGTGAACGTTAATATGTGATAAGAGCTTTGAAATATAATACTAGCTTAACTTTCGCGATTTAGAAACGCAGCAGTGCGAAACGGATAAAAAATAAAATCTTCCACAAAAAAAAATATGGGGAATTCTTAACTCATGTTACATTGAATAACGAGAAATAAAAATCCGCGAAAGTCATTTGACCAACGCGGACCTTATTTTTGTAAGAACCCCTTCTTCCCAAAAATTTTATTAGGTATTAAGACAATTTAGCCTGAGTCTCTTCAGAATAAGCCAAAGCTCTTTCTTTCATCTCATCCATACGTCCCTGAACCATTTCTTTCATTTCATTAAATTTATCGGTTCCTTCCTGAATTTTTTCTTTTAAATCATCGGCCAGATCCTGAGCCCCTCCGATTAATTTTCTGCGTGTTTCCGATCCCTTATCCGGCGCTATTAAGATTCCGATTGCTATACCTGCTGCTACACCCAGCATTACTGTTCCGAAGAAACTTTTTGAATTATTCATTTTTAAATTTTTAATATGGTTTAATAAGCCTCCTCCAATTTCATGCCAATGAAGTTTAAACGCAGTAGATTCAGATTAATCTCTGTAAACCCTTTTTATTGCAGGAAACACTTAACTCTAATTATGGCCTTTTTTGATAACTTAAGCTTAACGATTTAAAAACTCCGAAAAAAATTATTTAAAGTCGGCGTAATGTGCTGTTGATGTTTGCTCCTTAATTTTGAAAAGCGAAACAGTACTAATTTAAAACGACACGCTATGGATACTATAACACGAACATACAGAGATAACGCTGAAATTGAAAAAGCCTGGCAAGACCTCATTGAGGCATTACAGCCAATTCCAAAACAAGAAAAGGAACCTGCAAAACACGCAAAACATCATCCTGCACTTATTACCAGTTCTGATCTTTCTATCTGGGAAATGATAGGCTAGTGATTTTTTTTGCTGAATTTTCTGAAGAGAATTTCATTTTACTTCTATGTTCTCTTTTTAAAATTCTAATAAGCTGACTGCGACCTTATTAAAATTTTCCCAAACCGGTAACCATCCTGCTAAAGAATAGTTATTTTAGCATGACAATTACGGATATGAAGCTGCTTAGCAAAGATGTACTCCAGGAGTACGGGTTCTCAGAGAATATACAGAAAACAAATAGTTGGATAGAGGTTATGAGTCGCGACAATGTAGACATTGTTATTAAAGAGGGAAATTTTTATTATTCCAATCTTGGAATAGATTATCCTTTAAAAGATCTGGCGGCCTTGAGAAAATTCTACAAAGAAATTAAAAATCAGGATCTGAAACCTTTTTAAAATCTCCCGATAAATTCCTGATTCACAAATTACGATCTGAAAACTCAGAAGTAATGTTAAAACACTTGTCCCTAAAGGCTTAGACATGCACTTGCAGGTAATTTCCTTCTTATATTTGTAATAGATTTAAGAGTGAAATAAACTCAAGTACTATGAAAAATCAAATTTACTGCCTGCTTATAGATGATGACACGGATGATCGCGACTTTTTTAACGTAGCTTTAAGAAATGTGAATCCAGATATTTTAGTTCATTATTCCCCTTCCGGTCACGAAGCCATTGACAATTTACGAAGTGGTGAATATAATCCCGATTATATTTTTCTGGATCTGAACATGATGCCGATGAACGGCATTGAATGTTTAAGAGAAATTAAAAAATTGGAACATTACAAAGAGACTCCTGTAATTATTTATTCTACCACTATAACAGATGACATCAAGGATGTTACATTGCGCGCAGGAGCTTTTGACCATCTCGAGAAGCCCTCAAAGAGATCGGTACTTGAAGATTATTTACTAAAGATTTTTGATTTCCATGTGGGTTTGAAATTCGCTTAGCGGAATGCTAATAGCTGAGTGCTAAACAAAACAAAAAAAATCCCGGACTTCACAGAAGCTCCGGGATTTTTTCTTTGCAAACGAGCCTAAGCTAATTTACTTTGTAATTTATCGGAAAGTTTATCCACTTTCCCTTTAAAGTCTTCGATGCCTGATTCAAGCATGTCTGCCAAATCATCAAATTTCTCAGTTTGTGTTTTCAACTTTCCTTTTAATTTCTCTTCAAGGTCGTGAGTTTTATCACTCACTTTTTTGTTGAATTTCCCTTTTTCAGGTGCTACTAAAATTCCAATTGCAACACCTGCTGCAACTCCAAGGAGAATGGTCCCCAATAAGCCTTTTGCTGTCATAGTATTCTTTTTAAAGTTTAATTTTTTAATCTCCACCACGGAGACGTTTTAATACTTAAATTTTTATGCCAGTCTCATATCTGCAAAATATCTTACTACTGAGTAAAGTATTTTACATTTCGGGGATTTGTTAACGGCCAGATTTTTAATTTCTGAGTTCAGCTGGTCGGCGGTAATAAACGACCGACAGCGAAATGATCCCAATAAGTATATTCAGAATGGCGCCTGCACGATTGAGGTTAAGAGCCTGAACAATTAATTCTCCGGCTACAGGTACAAACCAAAAAAGTCCCACAAGTACTAACAAAATCCCAAGGAAAGTACAATATCCTCCGGCTGTTTTCCTTATTCCCAAAATAATTCCCAGTACCCCAAGAACAAGATGAATAACTGCATGTGTCAGGTTGGTAGTAAAAACACCAAACACCAACTCACTAAATAGTCCCCAAACCCCTTCTACTGATAAGAATGCCCCGATGAGGATGGCGAATAAATTGTTTATTGGATTTGAATGTTCCCTGATGTCTTTTGATTTTGTCATGCTAAAGATCTTCAAGTTGCATGCCACCAAAATTTCTCTGCCCAACATTTTAAAATTCGTAGGTCAATTCCGGGCTTCTGTCTAAATATTTTAATTTTAACCGTAGCTAAATGAAACCAGCCTCCCCCTTTAACAGTATATAAGTAAAATTACCTGTCCCCCCTGGCCTATGATTAAAAAAATACTTTTAATTGACGACAACGACCTTGATAACTTTGTAAGTCGGGCAACAATTCAACAAGCAAAGTACTGTGACGATATCAAGGATTTTCTTTATGCAGAAGACGCTCTAAATTACTTAGCACATTTGGAGTCGAGTTTTACACAAATTCCGGATCTCATTTTTTTAGATGTCTCAATGCCAGTAATGGACGGATTTGCTTTCCTGGAAAAATTTGAAAGACTCCCCCATTCTGTTATCGAAAAGACCAAGATTGTGATGTTGTCATCCAGTATTAATGAGAGTGATATCTTAAGGGCAAATAAAAATCCTTACGTCTATAAATATCTTAACAAACCTCTTACTCCGAAAAAGTTAGAGGAACTGGATGTTTGATGCAACGAGTGGTTGGACGGCTTTTAAATCCTGCTCACGACCAGTTTAAGCTTTTAGATATTCAGAAGTTAACGATTGCTTAAAGCACTCATGATGCTTAAACAATGTTGATGGATTAATTTTGTGTCAAGCAAATTAATCCCAGCATGTTTTTAACAAGAACCCTTAGTTCAAAAGCCCTGATGACTACCGAGATGGTAGCAGATAAACTTGTAGAACTCTGCAGACAAAATAAGCGTGCAGACGCCATTGACGAATTATATTCCGACAAAATCACCAGCATTGTTTTAAAGGGCGAAAGTTCTGAACAAGTAGAAGGAAAACTTGCGGTATCCCGAAAAATCTATGAACTGAATTCCTCTACGGAGCAAATTCGCGATCTGTATATTTCAGATCCAATTGTTAGCGGAGACTATTTTTCTTTCACTATGGAGACAGACTCTTTTATGAAAGGAATTGGACGCGTGCGTATGAACGAAGTTTGTGTTTATAAGGTTCAATATGGCAAAATAGTATTTGAGCAGTTTTTTTTTACTGCCCAATAATACTATCGCTAAAATTTTGCTTTACTTTTTATCCTTCTTCGCGGATATTTTTTTCAGCACTTTTTTAATTTCTTTTTTCGGTTTCATTTTTGGTGCCGACTCAATTTTAAGATGTTTCATAATTGCCTGAGTATTTGCAAGTAGTTCTTTTAGCATTTCTTTTTCTTTTCCCATTGGTTTTTGTTTTTATTGTGAATCACTTCACGCGTTTATATTAAAAATAGTTTCTATTCAAATTCCCGCTCGCTTTTAAGGCCATATAATTTTCCACTTTGCCATAGATTTAATTCATGTTTAAGCCTCGCTTTATTCACTTCGGTTACTTCTTTGGGGTCTAAACTGCTTAAATCTGGTTTTCCTGCATTTACCCAGGCAGTAAGCCAAAAGTCTGAGGCTGCTGCTATAGCCAGTCTCATCTGATTTTCCACCATGCCGTTTAAAGCTTCGTGATAGGCTTTTGCATAGGCTGCCGTATGCACCAGTTGATTAAATTTATTGCGCACTATTTTTCCGTCAGCATCTTTTACAAAGAGTTTATCTGCAGGATATGTTTCGCTTAGTCGTTTTTCTTTTAAAAGAAGGGTGTCCGCCAACATATAAGAGTTCCTGATAATAGTTTTTATTTCCAGATTAATATCCGCAATATAGTTTGCCGGTCTTGTCTTTAAATTATAAGACTCTCCAAAAAGGTCAGGCAGCTGTGCTTCCCAAAACGCGTGAATTCCTTTCTGGTTAGTTAAGTCTCCGTCGTGATTGGCGCTGGTGTGCAAAGGCATGTGTGCATCGCCAAGATAGTGTCCGAGGTCTGCTGCTAAAAATAATATTTCGGTTTTTCTTTTTTCTTTAAAAGCTTTGGTAAGCTTTTCCATCATAGTCTCCAGGTACCAGGGAAGTGTGCCGTTGGCCTGGAGGAATTTCTCATCATACTTTTTATTCAGCGCTTTTGAATCAGGAAGACTATCCAGCCCTCCGAACTTTTCGACATTGATATAATGTCGCGGTCTCTCTAACCGGTCATTTAATGTGTATTTTCTTAAATCGGGAACTGTAGACTCTTGCGTAATAAAATCTATGTGATTATAAAAAAACTCCTGCAAAGGGTTAGGCAGAGCTAATACAGCAGCATGGTTAATATGTTCATGTCCGAAGACGCCCCAGGAAATAGTGCTCGCAGCGCAGACGAAAAGTATCAGTCGGAGAACAAGCTTTTTTAATTTATGATCCATGGGAGTGTAAAAAATAAAAACCGGACCGCTTAAAACGTTCCGGTTTCTAAAATAAGGAAAAGAATTAGTGCATTACAACAATCTTAGTAACAGATAAGGACGTTTCAGAAGAGACTTTTACAAAATAGATTCCGTTTTCAAGAGTTGAAGTAGTTAAAGTTAAGTTTTGAGAACCTGCATTAAAATTTTGAGTAGCTACTTCACTCACTTGTTTTCCTGTAAGGTCAACTATCACCACGTTTAAACGCACGTCTTTAGTTAAGTTTAGAGATAAAGTTACTGATTCGTTTACGGGATTTGGAAAAAGGCTTACAGAAGAAAGAGGATTTGATACCTGTTCTTTAACGGATGTTGTTAAGTGCGGTTGATAAGCACTTAATTTGTTAGCACCTTTTAAACCATAAGTAATAAGGTGGCTTTTATTAGTTGTTGGCATGGCAATCCCATCATTAAGCGGGCAGTTTTGCCCGAAGTCGTTATCATTGCAGAAAGCGATAGTGCTATCATTAACGATTGCTAAACCTTCTGCTTTATCTAAAGCCGCCGGCCAGCTGTTGGCCAAAAGATCCATAAATAAAGTTTTTGTAACAGGCACAATGTTATTCGCCGCTAAAGCAGTGGCAGTAACCAAAGCTTCCACTGTTTGCCCGTTATATAAACCCGAGGTAACCGCTGTTGCTCCGCTAATGTTTATTTTATAAACTCTTTTAAAATCGGAAGTTCCACGAGCAGCTGCTTCAATAACTAAAAACTCGTTGTTATTAATTGCAGCCATATCGCCCAATTTCCAATCTCTCAAACGAATTTGATTTGCTCCGCTTGCACCAATAATTCCATCGTTCAGGTAAACTAAAACGCGGGTTGAGTTTGTTGCAGGATCAATTTCGATCATACGGTGAACTAGTGTACCTTCTCCTGTAGCTGTATTAGGAAACAAAAGCGGGCTTTGAATGATAGCGTAAACTTTTCCGTTAGGAGCGATAGTTAAACACTCAAAACCACGGTTGTTTTTACGGTATTTAAAGACGGTGTCAATGGCTATGTCTTCTGGTTGAGCTGTAGCTGGATTGTTATAGGGTGTGTAACGTTTTAAAACAATTCCATTTGGACTTAGTTTCCAAATGGTTGGCCCACCTTCTTCAGAGATCCAGAAATTTCCATCGTTATCAACAGAAATACCTTCAGAATCAATTCCCCAAATATCTTTGGCAGCAGTATTTGCAGCAAAATTGGCACAATTAGAAACAGTTTGTGTTGACACAACTTCTAAGGTAGTACTTCCCAAACCAGCAGGATTCATAAGCCCTGTAGCAGTGCTTCCGTTTGGACGTTTCATGGTGATGGTTTGTAAAATCTGAACAGAATCACCATTAATTTTCACTCTGTGAATTTTTGGCGCATAAGTGGGGAAACCAAACATTTTATCGTAAGTTGGAATACAACCCACGGTTCCAACAGGGGTGGCACTTGCGTTTGCACTTGCGCAATCAACGTTTACACCTCTGTCGGAGATAGTCCAGAATTCTTTTCCGTTTGTGTTGGGAATAGCCGTTAAAGCTGAAAATCCCGCTTCACGAAAAGTAATGTTCTGAAAAACACCAATGGTTGCCGATGATTTATTTGTGTAGTCCTGCAAGAGTGTGATTTGCGACGCTACTTCATTTTTTGCGAGCAAAATGAGTCCTGCCGCCAGAATACTTTTAGTAAAAATTTTAGTCATGGTTGAGTTTTATAATTTGGTCAAAACTAACCACTGGTAATTATTGTACTATGTCTGATAAATTATGAAATGGTTAAGAGAAATTCAATTTCAAAAGTTTCATGGCATGTTTTAGCTCAACAATTCTTCTCGCTACCGATATAAAACTCACCATACCTTCCAGGTGATTGTCGTCATCCACTACTGGTACATAATTTAAATGATAGTTTCGCATGTGCATAAGAGCGGTTGCTTCATCTTCATACCCATGCAAAAATACCGGTTCTGAACTCATGATTTCTTTCACTTTCATTTCTTTATCTGTAAGATTATTTTCCCTGATCGTCTTACATATAGAATCAAAAGTCAGTGTGCCTATTACGCGCTCCTGTTTGTCCAGTACCGGAATAAAAGTAATGGAAGAAATGGACATGCGACTGGCTACAAACTTTAAGCTATCTTCTTCTTTGCACGAATAAGGAAAGCTTCGCATAAGTTCTTTAACTGTTTTCATTATTTTATTTTTTTAAATGAACCTGAATTTGTTCATTCCAAATTACTCTGTGTTTTTAGCCTTTGTGTTAAGAAGGGATTATATTTTTCTTATCAGGAATACCGGGCAAATATTTAATAGTAGCATAACTATTTCTTTACTCCGTTAAAAATCCTAAAAACCCCAGGTGAAGTAAAAACTTAAAATTGCGATAATGTCAAAGTAATACAATGGAAGTAACTTCGTTGTAAATCAGCACTAAGTCTGGTTCAAAACTCAAATGAAAACACTCAACGAAACCCCTGTTCCGACTTCAAGCACAGATCTTGCCTGGAAAGAATTGATGGAAGTAATCAGACCTGTAAAATCCGAAATTTCTGAGATCGCAAAAACAAATGCAAAAAACAGGATCAAACATCATCCTGCCATAATTACTACACTGGAAATGGCAAACTGGGAATTATTCGGCTAGTCTTTATTTTTTTAAGACCTGCTGATATAAAATCTTCCCTTCCCAATTTATAACCTGCACTTTTAGTTGTGTTTGCCCAACTGAAAAAAGCATAAAGCCATGGTCTGAGGCCTTAAATTTTGACTCTGGTAAATTCCCTTTTACATCCCTGGCTTCCGAACCGGCTCCAGAAATAAAGTGATGGGTTGATCCTTCGGGTTTAATATATTCCAGTTGATGCTCATGGCCACAGATATAAGCGTCTACAGAAAATTGTTTTAAAATGGGTTCCATTACTTTTCTGAATTGCAATGTCTCAGCACTCTTAATGCGTTTTCCAGATGTGTAAAGAGGGTGGTGCCCTACTACAAATTTCCATTTAACAGCCGGATCATTCTCTGCAAGAACTTTGGTTAACCACTGTTTTTGCGCCGATGTGTCCTGTGTTTTCACCATTTTTCCATACTCGGGATCGTTGTAATATTTTTCTATGAAAGGGTTTGTATCTATAAAAACAAAGAGCGCTTTAGAATTTGTATCTCCATCGACAGGCATTTTCACTGAGTAATAGCGCGAAGGCATAATCCACCGGGAACTTTTTTTAGAATATTCCACTTCAGCATCAGGATTGATTTTGTAATCATGATTTCCCAGGACAACATACCAGTCTTTTTGAAGAGAATACTGGTTGTACACATTTTCGTAGCTCTTTATCCATAAAGGATCATCGACACTTTTTACGCCCCTTGGATAAAAATTATCACCCGTTGATATAATAAAAGAGGCATCACCACTCACAGATGCAAAAGCCATTTGCTCTGCAACCTCTTTCTGAAAAAACTCCCCACACCTACCCCAGTCTCCAATAACCAAAAAATTCAGTGCACTGTCGGGAATGGTAAGCCCTTTAATGAAGCCGCCCCTGTAGCCGCCCTTAAATTCGGCGAGATCGTGTTTGTTCTGTGCGTTTTGTTTTAAAGAAATTAAACTGATGAAAAGAAAGAGAAATAAAACGGAAGACGGTTTCATATTACTAGTATAATTTTAGTTCTTTACTAATTTTGTATCTGCTATTAAAGTCTTACCGGCCACATCTTCCCAACGGTAATAATGAAACGTTTTATCAGTACTCATAACCACAAAGAGTCCATGCTTAAAGGTCTCATTCAAAGGGATCGCTGTAACATCAGAACCATCACTGTCGATAGCCGCAACCTTTACAATTTTTAAAAGCTTGTGCGAATAAGGTTGTCCTGCCGCCCCTTCTCTTGAAAAAATATGAAAACGGTTTGCCTGCTGATCAGAAAGTAAAATGTATCCTGTTTTTTCAGAAGTAGGATAAACTGACAGTCCTTCGTGATCATTTTTTACTCCGGCAGTAGCGAACAAAGAAAGTTCTTTGCCGGAACTGTCGGGTGAAGCGTAAAATTGACGAACGCCAACTGTCTCATCTGAATAGTAAACATAGCCTAAAGCATCATCCACCACAATTGATTCAATTTCTTTTTTACCACTGAACTTCCCAAAGGCTCGTACTTTTTTTGCCTGCACTACGCCATTGGCATCGGCATACAATTTATATTGCCACAAAAAAGAACCATCGGGGCCCAACTTGCGTCCCACGATGGCATAAATATCAGAGGCTTTTTTGTAAAGTCCAATGCCCATAGGATCACGTAATGAATCACCCACGAAAACTTTTATTCCACCGCCATCAATGGCTTGCATATCCGGCAAAGAATATACGCGTATCATCTGGCGTCCTCGTTCTGTAAAAACAGCGATATCAATTTTTTTCCCTTTATAATCAAAACCGTATTCAATATCAATATTGTTAGGACGTTGCAAATGCAGAACGGTTTTTTTACGATCAATTTTCCCCTGGAGATCAAAAACATAAATTCCACCGGTTGTATCTCCTTTGTCTGTGCCGAGTACCAGGCTTTTTGAGGCATCCGCAGGATTAATCCAGATAGCAGGATCATCACTGTCGTTAAGTACTTTTTCTGTTATGATAGCCGGTTGAACAGCTTTTGTAATTATATCAGTTGTACCAAGATCTTTTTTTGAACTTGAGCACGCGGAGATGGAGATGATAAGAAGGGCTCCAAAAAAATAATGAGATACGGTCATGTAATTGGTTCTGCTTAATAACGAAAAATAAAAAAAAGTCCCGGAGCCGCAATAACTCCGGGTACCTGGTTATTCTGAAATGATTTTAAATACTTGTTGTTTTTTGTTAGCTTTTACTTTCACAAAATAAACGCCAGGTTGTAAATCAGAACCTGAAGTATATTGAAAAGTACCAGCCGATGCTTTTTCAAATGTTCTTTCTTCCATAACTTTTCCCATAAGATCGTAAACAGAGATAACAAGATCTGAGGACGTTGCCAGATCTACATTTACATGGAAAGAATTTTTAAATGGATTCGGGTAAACGGTAACAGAAGAAGACTTTTCAATTTCGTTAACACCTGTAACAGCCAGGCTATAAGTAATTACAAGCTGCGGAGCCAGGGCAGGGTCGCCATCAAACGATTCTACTTCGCGTGTTCCTGAGCCTTTAATAAAAAACGCCATCGCATTTCCAGAAGCCCAGCCGGTTTTAAAAACCAAAGGTTGAATAAGACTTTTTATGTCAGCAGTTCTTTGATCCGTTCCGGCAGAACCTACAACACTCCAGGTGCTCCCACTTACATTCCATGTTACAGAACCAGGTGTAAGAGACCGTGAGCTCAGGCTGAACGGATTATCAGAAAAGGTTGCAGGATTTGCATTGTTTTCAGAAGAGATGTTTAAAACACAAGGATCGGTATTTTTTGCAGTGGCGTCTACTGCAAATTGAATATAAGCACTCATAATTGTTGCCATTGGAGGAATGGTTACACTCGTAAATCTCACACCTACCAGTTGCGGATCAGAGGTAGCTGTTTCATTTCCTAATTCAAGATCACTGCTTCCCGAGTCCATATCTCCAAGGGTTCCGGTTTGCGGCACCGCACCTGATATACGTTCTTCGTGATCGTCCAGTGAACTATTCACTCTTACAGTAAAAGTTGTTTGTCCCAGCATCAGCGACGCGCTACCAATGAGCACGCTTATTAAAAAAGATTTTGTTGTTTTCATGGTTTAATTTCTTAGAGGTAAAGAGTTATCAAATTTTTTCGTTTATGGTTTTTAAAAAACAGGAGTCAATAGCTTATCGACTCCTGTAATAAAATTTAGTTAGTACCGAAAGCACCAATGAATGCTGAAGGAGCCGGTGATTTATATTCTACACCAGCAATTGTAATTCCTGATGAAACAAAGTGTGGAGTGAAGCTTGTAGTTCCTGCATTAAGCGCCGGAGAACCTGCCTGCAAATGAAAATTCCAACTTGTGTTGAACGAAGCGTTTGCTTTCGGAGTATTTAAATCATAGTTTACAAATTTTGGATCGTTTGCTCCGATAGTAGTGGAGTTAACGTCGTGCGCAGCGGCAACAACCCCTGAAGTTGTGATTTGAAAACCGTCTACCACTGCTTTATCTTGTCCGTAGTACCATGTGTAGTCGTATACAACACCAGGCTTAGTTGCTGCTGCATCTATTTTTATTCCAAAACGACAGTTTACATACATAGTGTTATAGATGTGTGCCAGTACATTTTTTTCTAACCAGATACCACCACCTTTTGTAGTAGGATATCTCCAGCCACTGTTAACAATTGTATTATTATAACCGTAAGCATCTGTGTTGGGTGAGCGGTCGCCACTGTTTGACCATTTTAATCCGTTTTGGTTTGGATTGTAAATTACGTTGTAAGAAACGTCAGCAATATTTCCTGCTTTCATATTGATGGCATCACCGTTATCAGAACCCTGCGCATAGATGAGGTTATTTGAAATAATTGCTTTAGAACCTTCCAGGTAAAGACAATCTTCTCCAATGTTGTTGAAAATACAATTTTGAATTACAACCTTGCCATCTACCTCGTTACGGAAATTGATAGCTGGATCTCTTTGTCCCGCTTCAGCTTTGTATAGACCAGCTTTTACAGAGGCCGAGGTTTCTGTTAAAGTAGACCCTGTAAATTCTATTTGAGTATAAAGCATTAACAATTCTTTTGCTGAGCGATCAAACAAAATACCACCCCATAAGCGTGGGAAGTTTGTAGACGATGATGGTCTGCGGCTATCGGTTACAGTAAATTTCACCATGTTACCGGCAACTCCTTTACAGTGCAGGTTACCGAAAACAAGAATTTCATTCGTGGAATCTGAAAACATAATCTTAACGCCTTCTTCAATAGTTAAGGTTTTTCCTGCAGGCACTTTAATTGTACCGTTCACAGTGATTTGAGAACCTTTTGACCATGTGCCAAAATAATTTCCACCAGAAATGGTTTTTGTTCCGCTAACGCCCGAAGAATCAGGTGTTGCAGGTTGTGTTGTTTCTTCTTCTGTAGGTTTGTTGTCATCGTCTTTTTTGCAGGAAACAAATGCCAGACTCGCCGCAATTGCAATGAACATAAATGATTTAATCTTAGATTTCATGGTTTTGATTTTTTTTAGTTGATTTATTTTTTTTGATTATTTTTTAAAATTTATAGCGCACTCCGGCAAGGTAGGTCTGCATGGAATATTCGGAACGTACTAAAGTGTTTTTATCCGATGCACTGTGTGAAGGGAGATTGTCGTTTAATGGATTTGTTTTTTTGATGTAAACTGTAAGGTGTGTATTCAATAAGTTTTGTGCTTTAACAAAAACACTTAAACCTTTCTTAAATCTTTTCTCTGCTGAAAAATCCAATTGAAAAAATCCTTTTTGCCACAAGTCGTTGTCGATGTATCGGGAAACGGAATAAATTCTCTCACCCGTGTAAGACAAAGCCAGTTGTGCGCTTAGACCGTTATGCTGACTCTGGTACAACAAAGAAAGATTTGCTACATGAGCCGACTGTCCGAACAATGGGCGCGATTGCGAAACATAAATGGTTGAATCCTGGCCCTTAGCTGTTTTTACGCGCGACAATTTATTAGTAGTAATACTTGAACGTGTGAGTGTATAGTTTGCTTTAATTCCAATCTGGTTAAAAAATTTTGTAAAATCTAACTCAAAACCATAGTTGGTGGCTTTGTCAGAATTGATAGGAGAATATACCTGCACGTGAGAATTTCCAAGATAATCGACAAATGCATACTCAATAGGATCCTGAATGTTTTTGTAAAAAAATCCTGCCATTACCTGGTCGAGTTTAGAGGGATAATATTCCCAACGCAGATCAACATTGTCTGCCACAGCAGGCTTTAAATCGGGGTTCCCTGCCTGCGAATAATCATCACCTACAACTATAAAGGGCACAATCTCATAAAAGCCAGGTCTGTTAGTGGCTTTGTAGTAAGACATCCGCAAATTATTTTTAGGGTTTACTTCGTATTTTAAATGAACGCTTGGCAAAACATTGGTGTAGGTGTAAGTTTCCGAAGGACGTCGTTCCCCCTGTGGATACCACATATCATAGCCCTGCTGAAAATTTTCCATTCGCAAACCTGCAATCGCCTGAAACCTTTTTACATTTACTTTCGCCATACCGTAGTAGGCTAAAGTATTTTCCACGGCCTCATAATTTTCTGAAGTGCGAATGCCATTTGGAGTAGAAACAGTCCATTGTATTTCGCTGTATTCATTCCAGTTTAAGCCTTTGTAACCTTTACTGTCCAGGGTATACTTGTTGTAAAAACTTGTACGGTCTTTCATCCGGTACATAGCTCCGGCAGAGAATTCCGTTTTCACAGACCCTGCTTTAGTCGCATATTTCAGGTTCAGATAGCCAGCTTTATCTTCATCAGTATTGTATCTCCAGATGCGGTAGGAATTGCCATAAAGCAATGCACCATACTGCGGCAATGGCGAGCCGTTTTGAACCGGTGTTTCGTATGAAATTGTAACTTCATCCGGACTGTGATTTGAAGCTTTAGAATAAACTGCCGACCAGTTTACAAACAATCCCTTAACTAACTCGTGATCACCCTGCAAAGTGCTTGTAAATAAATTTTGAATGGTTAAACGCGTTCGGTCCGAATGGCTTTTATTAGCGGTACCCTGCTCAGGAAAATAACTTACTTCTAAATCTGTTTGATCGTCGCTTCGTACCTGTGCAATTTTAAAGTTCATATCGGCCACATACAATTTTAACTGATGACGTTTGTTGAAACGATAGTCCAGCTTAGCGTGTACCCCATAATTAGTCTGATGTTCATAAAACATCCTTTGATGCATATTTGTTATCAGAGGTAAATTTTGTCCATCGCGCGATAAGTCGTCTCTAAACAGCAAACTACTAGTAGCACGGTTTACATTTTGATAAGAACCTGAAATTAAAATCCCGAATTTTTTATTGAAAAACCGATTGCCAAGTGTAAGACCGGAGAAATTATTGAGGGGAAGGGCAGTTTGTTTGAGATCAAGGTTTCCTTTAGAAAAATCGCCCGGTACAGCGTTGTAATTTTTACCCTGCAATTCGTAGGGAGATTCAGGGTTTACAGCTTTTGTATCAAAGCTCTTCATACTTTGCTCAAAAAATATCTGGCTAAAACCAAAAGAAGTGTTTGCCATCACTAAAAATTTATCAGGTGCATTTTTCATTACCAGGTTCACCGCTCCTGCAATAGCGTCACCTTCCATATCTGCCGTAACAGCTTTTGTTACTTCAATACGGTCAACTAAATCAGAAGGAAAAATATCCAGAGGCACATAGCGGTGTTTATTATTGGTACTTGGAATTTTAATGCCATTTACCAAAGTATAGTTGTAACGTTTATCCATTCCTCTCAACAAAGCATAAGTGGAGCCGTTGCCAGAGCTCTTATCTAACGTAATTCCCGACATACGCTGAATAACATTCGCAATGTTTAAATCGGGAGAAAGCTCAATTGCTTTTGCGCTCACTACGTTCATCACATTCACAGCATCCCGTTCTGTTGTTCTCGCACTGCTTTCACTGCTTAGGTCCCGTGTTCCTAAAATTTCTATAGCGTCAATAATTATACCTACAGATTTAAGTTTAATAGTCACCGAAACCTCTTCTTCATTACTTTTTACGAGTACCAGTGTAGATGTATACTCATAACTTATATAACTTGTGGTTAACGTATAAGTACCAGGCGGAACATTTTTTAAAACAAAACTACCGTCAAGGCCAACGGAAACAGCCATTTTTAATTCTTTAATAGCTACCGTCGCTCCTACTAACTCCTCTCCAGTTAAGACGTCTGTTACTCTACCTTTAATTGTGGCAGAATAAAAAACCGAAGTAGTCAGTAAAAAAAAGAAAAGCAGTATTTTTTTCATTGATTTTTTTGCTCAGGTAAGCTTTGCAAAGTTGAGCTTAAACCCCTGCGCATGCAATAGCCATAGTGCCTAACAGCACTAGTTAAAAGTACCAGGCACGCACAGCACTCTGCAAATGAGCAGATTACAAAAGTGCATGCAGCATGTTGCTGATTTCGTTCACGCAAACTTAATATGCGTTGCTTTTTTATTTAGATTCTTTAGTTATTCGGTAACCATAACATAACATTAACTGAAACAAGGCTTACTAATTTCAGGCTGGAAATTAAATGGAAACTACACCCCTACGCATTATTGTTGCTGATGATCACGCTGTTGTACGCACAGGATTGCAGCTCATACTTGACGAGACGGGAGATATGGAAATTGTTGATGAGGCGCGCGATGGTGACGAATTGCTTTTAAAACTGGAGCAAACTAAGTACGACCTTGTTTTACTTGATATGTCTATGCCCGGCAAAGACGCCCTGGATGTTTTAAAAGAAATAAAATTAAAATGGAGTACCCTTCCGGTCATTATTTTCTCAATGAATCCGGATGAATTGCATTCGGTACGGATGATTCAAAATGGCGCTTCGGCATATGTAAATAAACAAACGCATTCCGATCAGTTAATTGAAATCATAAGAACGGTTTCCTCCGGGAAGAAATATATTTTTCCGCACCAGGCACATTTGCTTGCAGATCAGATCTCCGCGCCCTCGCAGTCTGCCCTGCCACACACCCAACTTACTGACCGGGAATCTCAGGTTTTTGTATTACTGGCGAGCGGAATTAGAAAATCGGAAATCGCTGAAAAACTTGATATCAGTAAAAACACTATTAGTAATCACAGGAACAACATCATGAAAAAAATGAACATGTCCCTAAATTCAGAATTGACCAGATATGCCATTCAGCACAAAATTATTCAGTAAAAAAAATAAACGTCAGATAGCTCTGTCATTATTCATTTTAGTTTTTGTTCTTATTTTTCCTTTTTTTCTTGACCTGGAAAAAAATTCGCCTGTTACCTCTAACACTAAAGCGCCGGAATCGTCTTTAAAATCTATTCTCCAAAGGGCAAAACACTATTCAAGTACTGCTTCTGATTCGGCTGAGTTGCTTGCAAGGAAATCTTTAAATATTTCGGTAAATCAAAACGACAAAACTTCCGAAATTCAAAGTCTGCTTATACTGGGGCACATTAAGAAACTAAAAAGTGAACATTCAAAAGCCCTCGGATTTTATTCGCGTGCTACTAAGCTAGCCAGGCAAACGGGAAATATAAACGCTTTGTGTGAAGCTATTGTGAACGAAGGAGAGATTGTTTACAAACGCGGCGACTACAATAAATCTCTCTACTATTTTAAAAAAGTAGATTCCCTTGCAAAAGTATACTCCTTAGAAGAGCAGCAGGCTTATGCGGAATATTATCTCGGCAAAGCTTACCAGACAAAAGGAAATTTTGATAAAGCGAATTTCTATTATCATAGCTCTTTAGCTTTGGCCAGAAAAAACAAAGATAAAAAACAACTCGCCCTTCTTCTTCCAAGTCTAGGCAAACATTATATTTCTGAAGGCAAATTAAACAAGGCCTTAAGCTCATACCAGGAAGCATTTCGCATCAGTACTGAGCTAAACGATTTACTCTTAAGTGCTGACATCTGCAATCATCTGGGAAGTTTATATCTTGATCTGAAAGAATTTGATAAAGCAATTATTTATCATCGCCAGGCATTATCTTATCGCCTTACATTAAATTATCCTGGTGAACTTGCAAAATCGTACAACAATCTTGGAAAAATTCATCTGGCAACAAATCAACTTGACAGCGCTGAGTTCTATTTTCATAAATCTTATCTTCTTTGTGTAAACATCGACTACAAAAAAGGCCTGGTAAAGTCCCTAACGAATCTTGGAGATGTTTACCGCTCGGCAAATCAATACAACAAAGCCTTCGAATGTCTGAACGAATCTTTTAAAATTGCCACTTCTATTGGATACGATATTGGTGTTGCAGAGGCTAGTCTTGGTCTTGCAGAAGTACTTTTTAAAGAAAACAAGATGGATAGTGCGATCTTTTATTACAATGTTTCGCTTTCAAAATTTGAAAAAACAAATTATAACGAAGATCTTCTGAGGGTTTACAAGGGGCTATACACTTGTTACTTTAATAAAAAAGAATATAAAAAAGCTCTGACTTATCATATCTCCGTTTTAGAAACGGAAAAGAAATCGCTGGATGTTGAGAATAAAAGACAATTGGCCATTGTAAATATTTCGTTTGACACTGAGCGAAAAGAACAAGATTACAAAGTTCTTCTTAAAGACAATGCCTTAAAAGCCTCACTAATTAAAAGCAAAAATACTTTTATCTGGCTTATTGTTGCTGTTTTAGGCTTTACTATTTTATTATGTCTTCACGTTTACAACCGCTTTTATTTGAAGAAAAAAGCAAACGCCAAATTAGAAGAACTTAATCGTACGATTACAAACCGCAATATTGAATTCAAAAAATTAAACAAAGAACTTGAAATGGCGAACAAGGAAAAGGATAAGCTGTTTTCGATTATTTCACATGAGCTGCGCAATCCGCTTTACTGGTTGCAGAACCTGGCCGAGGTACTCTCGCGAAAACATACAACCATGTCAGAAGAAAAAGTCAAAAAAACACTCATTTCAATGGACGAATCGGCAAAAAATGTCTATCATCTGATGGACAATTTACTCCACTGGTCACGTAATAAACTAAACCGGGTGCATCCAAAAAAATCCCGTCATAATTTATTCACCCTTGTAACCGATACAACGCGCATGTATGAAACTTTTCTTCAACAAAAAGAAATTAGTTTTAGCATCGATATTCCAAAAGATATTTTTATTCACGCAGATGGTGATTTGTTTGCCTGCGTGATTCGAAACCTTATTTCAAACGCCATCAAGTACACTCCCAACGGAGGAAAAATCAGCTTTAAACAAGAAATCAGTACTTACCACGTAACCGTTGTGTTAATCGACTCTGGTAAAGGCATGAGTGATCGGCAATTAAAATCTATTTTTGATTTTGAAGATACCAATATCTCTATGCCGGGACTGATGCAGGAAAAAGGCTCAGGTCTGGGTTTAAAACTATGCAAAGACTTTGTAGAAATGAATGATGGGAAATTCTGGGCAGACAGTATTGCCGGTATAGGCACGCGTTTTTTCTTTACCGTGCCATTGCAAAGTCCGGTAAGAATTAAATTAGAGGAGCTTGAAATTGCAGAGAACCTCAACTAGCTCTCTTTTGCTTTTAAATGTGTACAGTTGTAAGAAACGACCATAAAGAGAGTATAGCCACAATTGCAACTATAGCCAACACAAGTTGTTTTACTCCTACTACATCATCGTCGGTATTCAAATTTTCTATCATAAGTAATGCGATGAAGGTTATTATTTTTTGAACGCCTAAAATAATGAAACTCCTTTCTATCAGGACTGACGGCCTCCCAAAAAACAAAAAACTTAACAAGGAATTTACTTACAGAGCTTTAAAATGAAGATTGTTAAGTTATTAAACGCTGTTTAAGTCGTTTTGACGGAGTCTTAAAAGAAAAAAATCAGCTCCGTTAACTAGTTCTTTTTGAAGATCCCGTTTGAAAAAATAGCCTGGATCCTAAAGCTCCGAAAGCATGTTCAGTAATGTTTTGTGTTTTAGGATCGTAATTTTTGTGCCCCTGGTAGAAATTATTTTCTCGTCTTTAAATATTCTCAGCATACGGACTAAAGTCTCCTTGGCAGTTCCAACAAATCCAGCAAAGTCATCTCTCGTGATCGAAATCACTACCACTTTTCCTTTTTCCTCCGTTACTGTATAAATCCTTTTTAAAATAAGCAAACTCAGAGCTACCCGTTCTTTAACGCCATACTGAGAAAACACAGTGAGTTTATTTACCCATACCGTAAATTCTTTAGTAAGATTCTGTAAAAGTCTACGTGCCAGGCCCGGTGAAGCATTTAGAATTTCTAAAAAAATATCTTTGGGAATAAATGTAATTACAACATTATCCATAGCCACACCCGAAACAGGATGCGGTTCCTCAGCCAGTAAAGGACGGTAACCAAAAAATTCGCCTTTTTTATAAATATAAACTACACTCTGTTTTCCAACGCTGTTAGTCTGGAAAATTTTGACCTTACCTTTCCTGATACTATAAATTCCTTTTGAAAAAGTATTCTCTTTAAAAAGGTACTCTCCTTTTGTAAATTCCTTTCGCTGAGCGGTTACCTTGATCTTAGCTAACTCCTCTTCCGACAGCAAGTCAAAAAAAGACAGCGATTTAAGATGATATTTTTCGAGGTTAAATTCCACGGCGAAGTTTAAGCTTATTTGCCAGAACCAAGTTTGATTTTTATCAGTGTAAAAAAATAAGTCCAGGATTTATATTTTTTGAGAGTGGCAGAATTGACAATTGTCAATGTGCGAAACAATCCTTCTTTGTTTCTTAGGTTACCTTATTAAAAGGGCTAAATAAAAAGCATGAAGTGGCGTAATACAAGGTTAGATAAACTCCCAAAAGACAAACAAGAAGTTCTTCTCTCAAAGGATGGGATTAACTACGTAGCAGTTTATACCGAAAAAGGAAAGTTTTTTAGCTTCGACGAAAAAGGAAAAGAAAAAATAATACGATCAAATGAGGAGCAACTCTATTGGACAGAGTATTCAAGACCCGGAGCAAAAAAATAAATCCAGTTCAGAAATTGTCAGGATTTCTCATCAAACTTCATGATCAGGTAGTCATCTTCTACATGAAGGCTATCTGTGCAGTAATCCAATTTATCCTGCATCTCTTTAGGAAAGTTATCACAAACCCGGAAGCCTAGTGGTTCAAAAAACGAAGGAGTAATGCAACACAGGTAAAGATCTTTCTTTGCTTTTTTCATCAGAGCTTCGGCCATTAACCTGCCAAACCCTTTTCCCCGCTCACTCTCAACAATACCTAACGAACACATTTCAGAAAGTGCGGGATACTCACGAATTCTGCCAAAGCCAATTAATCCCGACTCGCCGGTAAAAATCAAAAACTGACCTATTTGCAGAGCCCTGTCATCAAGATCAAATTTTCGGATGTGTTTTTTTACAAGTTCAAAATCTTCCTCTGAACATGATTTTGCTTCAAGTAAACTTTGACCCATCATTTTTTTAGCAGTGTATCAAAAGGAATGCGGTTAATAATTGAGCGGCCAAGGGTAACTTCATCAGCATACTCAAGTTCGTCTCCAACAGCAATGCCACGGGCGATAGCACTTAAGCGAATGTTGTACGGAGCAATTTTTCTGAAGATATAAAAAGAAGTAGTTTCGCCTTCCATTGTAGCATTTAAAGCAAGTATAATTTCTTTTACAGAATTAGCACTCAATTTATTTACAAGTGTTTCTATGTTTAAACCCGAAGGCGTTATTCCTTCCAGGGGCGAAATCAATCCTCCAAGAACATGGTAATGCCCCTTGTAAAGCCCGGTATTTTCGATCGCCATAATATCGCGGTAATCCTGCACTACACAAACAAGCGTTTCATCACGCGAAGGATTGGCACAAATTTCGCAAACGTCTGATTCAGAAATATTATGACACTTGGCGCAATATTTAAGATCTGTTTTTAACTGAGCAATGAGGCTGCTTAAATTATCAGATTGTTGTTTATCTTGTTTTATTACATGAAGTACAAAACGTAGCGCGGTTTTTTTCCCAACGCCTGGCAGTTGTGCAAAAGCATCAACGGCCTGTTCTATTATTTTAGAGCTGAATTCCAAGGAGTACAAAGATACGCGTTTTCAATAAAAAAGCCACAGTTTTCGCTGATTCCATTGATTAATAATTAAAAAGATTAATTTATACCTGAGTTTTGATAAAAAAACATGTTCTCTGTAAATCCTAATAGCTACCGGATCTCTGCCTTATCTCCGCACGAAATTACCAATAGTCTTCAGGTAGATCTCAAAGCCCATTTTTGCCGGTACTTCCCCGTGATCGGCGCCGTCGACAAGATATTTTTCTTTGTAAGATCCTTGATAATTTTTGTACACGACTTCGCCATGCGTTTTGTAATTCAGAAAATTATCTTTCGTGCCATGCAGCCACAGGAAGGGTTGATTTACTTTTTTAATCTCTTCAGCATTGTCAATTTTTACATCTGTAAAATAATCTGCGGGCATAGTGAGTTGCGAAGCATCCTGAACCATTACAGCAGAACTTCCAAACGGAGCTTCCAAAATCAATTTCGATGGACGCAAAGATTTTGTGTTCGCTGACAATTCGCATGCTGAGGCACTTCCCAGACTGAATCCATAAATAATTAAACGTTTATCATCCAGACCTTTCTCCTTTAACCATTTCATACAAGCGTCCACATCTGCATACATACCATCTTCCGCAGGCTTTCCTGAACTTAGACCAAAACCACGGTAGTCCATCATCATTACACCATAAGTATTTTTTCCATTTACGTGCGCTAATAATTTTGCACGTTGCCAGTAAAAATCCATATGCCATTTATTTCCGTGACAATAAAGGATAACTGTATCAGTGATTATTTTTGAGGGATCGCCAATATAAATCGCTTTAATTTCAGTAGAACTGGATTCTTTTTCTGTTTGAGAATTTAATGACAGTAAAGTTATTTTGTCAGCGCCTATAGTGTAAGAAGCGTCCAGAATAAAATCCTGTTCACCACTGTAATTCTCCAGTTCGTAACTCTTGATTTTATTATCGTTATTGTAAAGATTTGTATCCAACTTCAGACAAGAAGAGGCAAGGGCACTTAGAGTTATCAAAATTATATACTTCATTCTAAAATTTTCTTATGAGTGAATAATAAATCCCAAAACTTCCTTTGTGTGAAACACCAATATAATCAACAACTCCTGGCAGATTAGGAATTCCGATTCCTAAATACTTGCATTCGAATTGATGTTGCCATTTCGTTTTTACAATTACGTATCCTATCTGCAAATTAGGGAGTACATGCTTTTTTTGCGTTTCGTCATGGGCTTTCAGTTTTGAAAATTCAAACCAGGAATTAATTCCTGCATAGATATAGGAAGGTTTTTTCGTCAAATGAAAGTAAGCGTTAAGATCTACCGAAGGCCATACGCGAAATCCTGTCCGGTTGCGAATGTTGTATGCCAGTTGGAAGGCAGGCGAGGCAGTGATGCCGAATTTCTCTTCTTTTTTATAAATAGTAAAAGTTGTGCCCAGATCCACTTGTCCGTTCCCAAACAAGGCACTCGTGGTGTGCAGATTTCCGTAAAGCGTAAGGTTATCGCTGAGACCATAACCATATCCTAAAGTAGAAAAAGGAATAGGAATCGGTGCTCCCGAAAATTTTATTAGTGGTCCGCCAAAAGAAAAACTTGCAGCGCTTTGTTTTTTTGCCAAAGGTTTCACGTAGCGCGAAGGGGCGCAACTATTAAGAATAACTATTAGGAGCGTTGCAAAATAAAGTTTAAAATAAAGCATTCTATGTTTGAAGGGGTAAGCGTTATTGGTAAACATATTTACAAGGTAAGAATATTAAAAGGCAGATCAAATTTAAAACTGCCGGTAAATTTGGATTTGCTTTTATCCACAGTCCGATTGTTTAGAACTATCTACGACAAAAACGCAATTCCCTCATAAATCACAAATCTTTGTAGCACTGCTAAAAACACTACCATGTCTACTGCTTTACTTTTTACTATTGTTATCTCTTACTTTTTATTATTACTCGGCGTGGCCTGGATCACCGGCAGAAATTCGAGTAACCACTCTTTTTTTATAGGCAATAAAAACAGTAACTGGATGCTTGTGGCTTTCGGTATGATTGGTACGAGTTTGAGCGGTGTGACCTTTGTGAGCGTTCCAGGCGGAGTTATGACAAATGGTTTTTTCTATTTTCAGATTGTGATTGGTTATTTATTCGGTTACATAGTTATCGCATACGTTCTTATTCCTCTGTATTATAAATTAAATGTGACTTCCATTTACACTTACCTTGAAAAACGTTTCGGCACAAATGCGCACAAAGCAGGAGCTTTCTTTTTCATTCTGTCACGGGTAGTAGGTGCCACTGCCCGACTCTATCTGGTGATAAGCGTTCTGCAAATATTTATATTCGATCGCATGGGAATTCCTTTTGAACTCACAGCGCTTGTTATTCTGCTACTTATACTGTTGTATACTTTTGAAGGAGGCGTTAAAACCATTATTTATACAGATACTCTGCAAACTACCGGAATGTTGGTAGGACTGGTTGTTTGTATTTATGTTATAGTAAAAGCCATGCATTTGGATTTTGGAGATGCATTAACGCTCATGTCAGACAAAGGCTATACGAAAATGTTTAACACCGATGTGATGTCGGGTTCTTTCTTTTTGAAGCAAATTTTAGGAGGTATGTTTATTGCTATTGCTATGACGGGACTTGATCAGGAGATGATGCAGAAAAACATCAGCGTAAAAACGATAAAGGATTCGCAAAAAAACATCATCACTTTTACTTTAGTTTTAATGTTTGTAAACTTCCTTTTTTTATTTCTTGGCGGCATTTTAAGATTGTACGCAGAAGCTAAAGGCATAAGTGTTGCTCCCGATGATTTATTTCCCACTATTGCACTGAGTGATACTTTTAGTGGTGCTATCGGCATTATTTTTATTCTTGCTTTGATCTCTGCTTTGTTTCCAAGTGTTGACGGAGCTATTACTTCTATTACCTCCAGTTTTTGTATCGACATTCTGGATATGAACAGAAAACCCGGCACAGAAAAAGAAAAGCGCAGAACGCGTTTAAAGGTGCATTTTACTTTTGCCGCTTTATTTTTTTTCATGGTCCTTATTTTTAAAGCGATTAACGACAAACTTATCATTGACTTTATCCTAAAATTTGCAAGCATCACTTACGGACCTTTACTGGGTTTATTTTCTTTCGGAATTCTTACGCACCGCCGTTTGAAGGATAAATGGGTTTGGGCGGTGTGCATTCTAGCTCCCTTACTTGTTCTGGTGTTGGACATAAGTTGCAGTCCCGAATGGTATGAAAAGAAACTTCATGTCAGTTTGGGGTTAAGCAATCTGTCCACTAAAATATTTCATGGTTATAAGATTGGCACCGAGCTTATCCTGATCAATGGCATTTTCACTTTTCTGGGTTTACTTCTTATTTCAAAAAAAGGCTCTGCTCTTTCTGAGAAGGTGGACGCTGAATTAGCAGCTGCCTGGCGCTAATCCATTCTCAATTTTTTCATTGATAGTGGCATGAAAATTATAACTATGTATTGCATCTCCTGAATAAAAACAGCCGCAGAAACCCTGGTTTCCTGGTATGCAGAGAATTTTCGTATTTTCGTCCGCATTCCGGCAATAAACTATGAGCACTTATTATTCTAAAGTAAAAAAACAATTGGTGGCGGTTGACTGCATTGCCTTTGGTTTTAATGAAGATGGCTTAAAATTGCTGATCGTAAAACGAAAGGTAGAGCCCGAACTGGGTAAGTGGTCGTTGATGGGAGGTTTTGTAAGCGAAAATGAAAGTCTGGATGATGCCGCAAAAAGAGTTCTTAATAATTTAACCGGACTCGAGACTAGTTATCTTGAACAGATCGGAACATACGGCGAAGTAAACCGTGATCCTGGAGCACGCGTAATTTCAGTGGCCTATTTTTCGTTAATGCGGGTTAGTGATTATAACCCTGAGTTAGGCGAAAAGTATGGAGCGCATTGGGTAAGTCTACGCTCTTTACCTAAACTCATCTTTGATCATTCGTATATGGTAAAAGCAGCGCTCAGTAAGCTTCAGGAAGCTACCATGATAAAGCCTGTTGGCGTAAGACTGCTGCCTGAAAAATTTTCTTTGCTTCAAATGAAATTGTTGTATGAGGCCATTCATCAGAAAAAAATCGATAAACGTAATTTTCATAAATGGATACTGTCTCTCGGTATCTTAAAAAAGACCACTATTAAAGACAAATCCACCTCCAAAAAGGGAACCTTCCTTTATGAATTTAATAAAAGTAAAAGCAGGGATTCTAAACTGTAACGCTTAGTTCTTTGATTTTAGTTCAGCGAATGCCTTTTCAAGGTCGCTAAATTTTTTCTTATGTTTCAGAAAATGTTCCGTTACTATATTTGCCTGGTATATTTCTGTGCTGGCATAAGAAAAGCCATGCTTGGCCTGCATTGATCTCCTTTTTGCAAGCGTTTTACCAAGCCATATATAATAATAGTAATGCGCTCTCAGTACGGCAAAAAAATGTTTGGGTTGACCTTCCACTAAAAATTTAAAAGCCGCAACACCATCCAGGATCATTCGGAATATAATTTTCCAGAATAAAAATTCGGGAGAACTGTTTTTTGTGTAGGTAATTAAATTGTTGCGAAAATTAAGGAAGGTTTTTCTTTTTGAAAGTTTATTTAATGTCCCTCCACCAATATGATAAATGACTGAGGCAGGTTCAACGTAAATTTTGTAGCCAATATTTTTTAACCTCCAGCAAAGATCGATCTCTTCCATATGGGCAAAGTAATCGTTGTCGAATCCTCCAACTTCCCAAAATGCTTTTGATTTTACAAACAGACAAGCACCGCTTGCCCAGAAAATTTCGGCTTTAGTATCGTATTGACCTGAATCTTTTTCAAGTACATTAAAAATTCTTCCCCTGCAAAAAGGATAACCATATTTATCGATAAATCCTCCCGACGCACCGGCGTATTCAAAAGTAGTTTGATGTGCGTGATCCAGTATTTTTGGCTGACATGCCGCAATCAGGGGATTTTTCTCCATCAACGAAATTACGGGCTCAATCCAGTTTTCACTTACTTCCACATCACTATTCAGAAGAATAAAATACTCGGCATCAATATTCTCTAAAGCCCTGTTGTAACCCTCGGCATAGCCGTAGTTACCGCCATTCTCAATTAAACGAACCTGCTGAAAATTTTCTTTTAAAAACGAAATAGAATTATCCGTACTTCCGTTATCAGCTACTATTACCTGGTGAGGAAAAGAATTTCTAACAATATCAGGAAGGAATTTTTCCAGATAATACTTTCCATTAAAATTTAAAATGACCACCGCTACTTTCACCAGACTCATAAATTTTAACGCGGATTACTGTAAATTTCGTTGAACTGATTAAATTGTGTGTTCGAAGGCGTATTATTATCAGGATTTGCCATGCCCTGGTTATTTCTTCGTGTAAGTTCAAACTGCCAGCGTGGGTTATTTACTTCACCACGCATATCACTGTGTATCATCATAAAACAATCATCCCCCAACATCTTATTTACAAATACAAATCTGCGATCATTCATAGCCACTCCTGTGGCGCCATCCACCGCCTTGTAATACTGCCAGATCTCATAAGGAAAAGTATTGTTTTCGACATTCTGCTGACTTCTTTGATTTGGCGCACCATACTGGAGATAAACTCTGCCGCGATCGCTATAATAACCTTTCTGCTTGCCACATTTAAAAAGAATCATAACCTTTTGCACCTCTTTATAATAATTTGCCCAAAGTTTCACCGGATTGGCAGTATCTCCAGCTCTTCGTTCCCAAAAGTCCACCATAAAATTTTTCATCATCGCTTCATTTTTTCGCAGAGACTGGTTAATGATCCTTTCTTTGTCAACCGTGCCTGCGATTGGCCATAAGCACTCTACAAACATTTTTAGAGTATCCAGATCTGTAACGTGGCCAAAGTACTCGGCAGTAGTAGCTTCATTGCTTTTTCGTTTCACAAGAGCAATATCTTCTGTCATATTTACACGCTGAAATGGAAATTTTTTCTGAAGCCTTGTTACATTATTAGCGTCTTTGAGATCGATAACCAGATCGTAATTTCCGCTGGGTAGCTTAGTAATATCCATTCTCGCGAGAAGTGGATTAACTTTGGAAGCGGTCTGTTTTTTAAAAGCCCCATAGTTTTCAAGTATACTCTGATCTGAACTTACTTCGAGGTAATAAGAAAAAACAAAAGGCTTCCCCTCTCCTATAATAAGGTTGGCATTGTAAACCTCGTAATAAAAATTAAGCTCCTTGGTCGATTCGGGATACAAATTAGCGGGATAAGGAACCAGGTCGTATCCTGATTTACTAATACTACTTTCTGCAATGCTTTTTTTGAAACTCTCAAGGGGCTGTATACTCGACGATTGCAGGACCTTGTCATCAAAATCCATAACAAGCGGACATTTTATTAACAGCGGTTTTTTTGCCGGATCATAATTATCCGTTAAGGTAAGTTCCATTTCGTAAACACCGTTTGGCAAAGCATAACGTTGATTATCAATGAAAGTAGGCGATTTTTCGGACGAAAGAAAAACAGGCCCCATTAAATTATACTTATTCGCTTTAACAATTATGGAATCCTTCAGGACTTTAAATTCAATGGTGACCGAATTCTGAAGTTGATCCCCCCCTCTGCTCTTTACGGCAAGACTTTTTCCTACAATTGTGAGGTAAGTTTCTACAAAAGGCTCATTTTTTGGTGTAGTAAACTTGCCAAAACTAAAATATGCATCCACCTGAGCCGGTACCAAACAAGGAAGCAGAACAGCTAAAATAAGCAGTATCAAAGGCTTGCGGGAATTATGAAAAGAAAAAACTAGCAATACTATAAATTTAGAAAAAAAATATGGAAATAGGTTTGCCAGTTGTAAAAAAAATATTAATTTTGCCGTCTCTGGAGAAATGGCAGAGTGGTCGATTGCGGCAGTCTTGAAAACTGTTGTACCGCGAGGTACCTGGGGTTCGAATCCCTATTTCTCCGCTTGAAAAAACAAAAACCCCTGTTGAGTTGATCATCAGGGGTTTTTTATGGTTCGAAATTTTTGTTGTTTAATTTGTTGATTTCGTAACTTCTTGTAATTCAGAGTTAATCTAGGTTCGACCACTACTTTACGCCGTCCAATATTATAGACGTTATTGACTACTATAATTTTAAAAATCCATTGATCCAAATCACCGCAATTTCTTGCTTGGCGACAACAATTCTTCGACGGAGCGTACCTAACAATTATTAGTTGAGCTTAATATGTAAAAAGAATGTGAAAGTTAGGAGTAATAGTGCGATTTTTGCAGAAATTTAGACGTGAGGTTATGATAGAAATTTTATTAAAGAACAGCCAAATAATTAAGGTCAATAACACCGACGAGATTTCTAATAATTTAGATTTTCATGTGATCCAATTTATCGATTACACACCTCAGGAAATCAAATGGGTAGAGGAAAAATTCGGTGCGGATTTGTCTATCATGAAAAATTTCGAAGACATTGAAATCAGTTCTCACTTATTAGCTGGAAAAGATCAGGTGGCATTTCACATTTCATTGCCATATTATAAGGAAGAAAAGGTGCTTGTCGAAGCTCCTATCTTTTTTATAATTACTTCCAAAGGCCTTTTTTTCTTTTCAAATTCAGAAGTGGATGTTTTCATTAATAAAAACTATTCAAGCAAATATTCTCAAATGCAAAAATTCTCAGAAACAAAAGATGTTTTAAAATTCCATATGGAGTTTATCTCTGACTATTTCGCTGACATCACAGAAAGCGAAACAAAAAAGGTAAAAGCACTGTCAAGCACCATTTTATTGGATAAGAAATTTTCCAATGACGTGATGGATCTTATTACAAGATGCAATTTCAATAACCTGCTCATAAAAGAATCCTTAATCGAAACCACCAGAGTTTTCAATTTGTACAAGAAAAGTACGTGGGAACAAAAAATAGACATTAAAGATACGATAGAAACTGAGCTTAACGATCTTTCGGTTGTTTCTGATTACATTCAATTTAATTTTGATCGCTTAGATGACTTAAAGGAAAATGTCTCGAACAAGATTGATCTCGAACAAAATTATATTTTTAAAATGCTTACCGTTGTTACTGTGTGTATCTCTTTGCCAACATTAATTGCAGGCGTATATGGGATGAACTTTGAACATATGCCTGAACTCAAATCTTCATTTGGATATCCTATTATACTTGTGGTAATGATTTTGTCTGCAATTCTCCCATTTATTTATTTCAAGAAAAAAAAGTGGCTGAAACACTAAGCTTATATTTTTTATAAAAACAAGCATTATTTGGAAAACAATTAGAGAAAATATGCGAATTGTTATTTATTAGATGTTTATTCTACGAAAATCCTAGACCTTTTTAAAAGCCACTCGTTTGATGCTGTCGATTTTTTAATGTGTAAGATAAGGTTCAGCTTCAACGAAGTGTATAAAATCATTAATTGCTGTTAAATCACTCACCAAAAAATCAATGGGCTTATTAAAATCGGTACGCTCGATTTTGTGCGGCGAAATGGCTTTTTGTAATCGTCTGGATTCCAATAAATTTAATGGTTGTAGGTTCGAACTGGGTAACTTTCTTTCCGCTTACTTTTATTACCTTTAAAAGCCATCTGTTTACACAGGTGGCTTTTTAGCTTTCTGCAAATCAGCATTTATAGCATACTCCACTTCTTGGGCTTCACGCCAATATGTTGTTCAAATACTCTTCCAAAATGACTTAGGTTGCTAAAGCCCAATTTATAACCTACCTCAGATACGGAAAGGTTATCTTCCTTAAGTAGCCTGGCTGCTTCTTTCATGCGAATGTGTTGATAGTAATCGTAAATGCCCATCCCAAAAACCTGGGTGAATAATTTTCTCAGCTTTAGTTCATTCATGCCTGCCAGTTTTACCAATTTTGATACAGGTACTGGTGTATCCAAGCGTTTTGTCAATACATCTCTTACTTTGTAAATTAACAGCACCTCTTTTGCCGTTAAGTCTTTCTGCTTAATGTCTTTACGTTTTTTGAGATCACGAAATAAAAAATAAATTAGTTCGAGCGTTTTTAATTTAAAAAAGAAATTTTCAAGTTTAGCATCTTTTGTTCTTGTTAGTTCATTGGCTACTCTTATGATGTCTTCAGACATTATTTCTTCCATCCAAAACACGGTGTCTTCCTCAAAAAGCTCAAAAAAATGCTTGTCATCTTTAAGTTGTTCCCGTAGATGCTTTAAGGTTACTAAAATTACAATCTGCTTTTTGTGTAAATTCTTTTCAAATTTAATTTCGTCGTACAAATTCAAAGTTCGTATTTGCACATGCGGTATTTCTTCAATTAATGTATGACCAGAATTTTCGTCGGGTATTAGTTCATCATCAAAAATATTATTAAAAGAGATCAACAAGCTAGGTTCAAAATTACGGGAGATCTTCCTTTGAAATAAAAAATCTTCTTTTGAAACAAGGCTTCTTATCATCATCGCCATGTCTGGTAAATAGTCGTAAACCTGCAAATTAATAAACCCCAATTTAGTTACCTGCTCCCTGATTCCAGAAGAATATTCAACCCCAAGTTTTTTACCCAGCTCAAGAAACTTCTGTAAGTCGTTTGCTTTCATTTGATTTATTCGACTATTAATACAATTAATAAGGCTATTTTATCAATAAAAATACAAATAATTTTGCCTTATAAATTAAAGAATATGAAAAGAACAGTATTAATTTCAGGGGCAAGCATTGCAGGGTTAACAATGGCTTATTGGATGAATCGTTATGGTTACAAAGTAACAGTGGTGGAAATCGGACCAGCACCCCGTTTGGGTGGATCACCCATTGATGTGCGTGGCGATTCATTGGATATAGCAAAACGTATGAATATACTTGAAGCCATTAAAGCCGCCAAGTTGCAAACAAAAGGACTTCAGTTTATGAATGCTGACAATGAAAAGCAGGGACTCATGCTAGTTGAAGAAATTGGGGCTATCAGGCCCGGCGATGATACTGAAATCCGTAGAGATGATTTGGTAAATATTCTTTATTCAGTAGCACAGGGCGATGTGATATATAAATTTAATAATCACATTTCAGCCATTGAGCAGGATCACAACAAAGTCACTGTTACATTTAAAGATAAAGCAATTGAAGAGTTTGATTTTGTTATTGGGGCCGATGGTATTCATTCGGGAGTTCGGAAGTTAGTATTTGGACCTGAGGATCAATTTGCTCATTTTTTAAATTTTTACTTTTCTATTTTGCCGGTCGATAAAAGTCTGGGGGAGTTAAACTATTGCCAAATGTATAATACTCCAAACACAATGGCAGCTGTGTATTATTACAACAGTGGTATAGCGGATGCTATCCTTACTTTTAAGGCCGGCGAGAAAATAACTTATGATTTTAAAGATATTGAAGCTCAAAAGAAAATTGTCATAAATGCTTTTGAAGGTATAGGATGGAAAGTTCCGCATCTCATTGAAGAAATTAAAAACAGTAAAAATTTTTATCTCAGTCAGGGCTGTCAAATAAAAATGCCAAACTGGACGAATGAAAGAGTTGCGTTGATTGGCGATGCGGGTTACGCACCTGCTTTTCCAACAGGTATGGGAAGCACATTGGCAATGCATGGCGCTACAATACTTGCAGACGCAATGGCTGAAAACGAAGACTACAAAATAGCGTTCAAAAAATATAATGAAACCTTCCGACCAGTTGTCAATCGTATGCAGGAAACAGTTTATTCCGGTATATCTTTTCTAATGCCTGATACTGAAGAAGCTATTAACGAAAGAAATAAAGGAACGAATAATCTATCATGAAAAAATTACTGTTAAAGGGTATGGTGGTGCAAAACAATAATAATAACTATAGTTTGACGGATTTATGCTGAAACTCAATTATTTTCTCTAAATCCCATATAAAAAAGTTAGATATTTCTCCCTCGTTACCCGCAGATAAATACAAAAGGATTGAGCTTTGCTCAATCCTTTTTTGTTTGACATAAGCGCATAAAGCCCTTCAGCTTTAATGCGTGAAATGGCAAACAAAAATGAAGGCTTGTTTTTCACAAGCCGCCTTTTGGATTATGACTCTGGGAGTGATTGGGATCAGCGGAGCTAATCCTATTTCTCCGCAGATAAATACAAAAGGATTGAGCTTTGCTCAATCCTTTTTTGTTTGACATAAGCGCATAAAGCCCTTCAGCTTTAATGCGTGAAATGGCAAACAAAAATGAAGGCTTGTTTTTCACAAGCCGCCTTTTGAATTATGACTCTGGGAGTGATTGGGATCTGCGGAGCTAATCCTATTTCTCCGCAGATAAATACAAAAGGATTGAGCTTTGCTCAATCCTTTTTTGTTTGACATAAGCGCATAAAGCCCTTCAGCTTTAATGTGTAGTTGTACTTGTTTCTTTTAAACATAAAAATACCCCCATTAAGTCTCTAACTTTTTGAGGGCAGTCTATTACATATCGCCTTTTTTATAGTGTATACAAAGATATTCTATTTTTTTACTGCTGCTTTAAACATAGTATCAAGCTCGCTTACATTATCTTCTAATAAAAAAAGTCTTTAAGCAGTGATTCTAATCTACCGTCAGTGTTTTTAATATTATAAATGGATTGGCATGTGAGTAATAGTGACATTAATCACTTAATTAGCAGACCTACATCACGATGCTGTGCTTACTGCAAGCGTATTTTTGAAGTAAAACTAAAACCGATGAAAGCAATAATCGCGGGAACAGATTTTACACCCTCATCACAAAATGCTTGTAGATATGCAGCTTTACTGGCATTAAAACTCAATTGCAAGCTAACTATATTTAATCTCTTTCAGGCGCCGGTCTTACATTCAAATTCGGGTTTGTATGGGATCTCTTACATGTCTGTAAAAAAGACAAGCGAGAAGCAAGTGGATGAATTTATTAAAGATCTTGTCAAAGAATTTCCCTCTCTTAAAATAAGTGCTTTAACAACCACTGGTGCTTTTGAAGAGGAGCTGGAGGTTTTCGTTGCCAGGCATAAGGTTGCAGCTGTGGTGATGGGACTCCAGGCCAAAGACAGAATTTCGAGATTTATTTATGGAAGTCATGGCGTTAAAGTCGCAGGAAAAATAAATGCCCCGGTGATCATTGTTCCGGAGCGTTACAAAGATCATCGTCTTGAAACAATCTTGTTAGCGGTAGATAATGCCGAAAAACTTAAGAATTCATCGTTAAAATTACTGGAAGCCTTTTCGACCAATACTCAATCGCAGGTAAAATTGCTGCATGTGCGAACCCCTGAAGAAGTATTAAGCCCGCGAGAAACCAGTTTCGTTAAGATCAATAAATCGCCTGTAGAAGTAAAAGTAGTAAGATCTAAAACAATAGAAAATGGCATCAGGAATTTTTGCAGCGACAAACAAACAGATCTTGTTACAGTGATCAGCAAAAAGCATTCAGTGCTTTATAATTTATTCAACGAATCCGTTACAAAGCGTGTATGCTTCACCGCCAATGTACCTGTTCTAGCGATCCATGAATAATTTTAAGTGATGGACCTATTACCTGCATACGACATGGCCAGTAAGACCATCAACGCCCTGATTAAAAAAGCATATACCTCTGATTTTTTAATGGATCATGAAACGGACTGCCTGCACTGCCAGGAAACAAGCAGGGCTTTATCTCGCAATAAATTCACAATTAATGAGGTTTACAGATTTGAAGGAAACACAGATCCGGCAGATGAGATGATCGTTTTTACTATTTCTTCTACTGATAGAAAAAGCAAAGGTTTTGTTGTTAACACGTATGTAATTTACTCCGGTTATAAATCACAAAAGCTCGTTGAGCATTTGCCTAAAAAAATCTAATGAAAGGGTCATCATTTACATCTTTCCTGGAAGAATGCGGAGAGATTTCCCGTTTCGGTTGGAGGTTCCTAAAAGAAGGGTTTCGTCCCAGGTACGAAATACAGGAGTTTCTGAGACAATGCTATTTCATAGGCAATAAGTCGTTGCCGTTGGTAGCAATAACAGCTTTCATCATGGGGCTAGTCATTACGATACAATCCCGACCTACTTTGGTTGAGTTTGGTGCAGAGGCCTGGCTTCCAAAAATGGTGTCTGTTTCTTTAATAAGGGAAATAGCGCCAGTGATAACGGCACTGATTTGCGCGGGAAAGATAGGATCCGGAATTGGCGCCGAACTCGGGTCTATGAAGGTAACGGAGCAGATCGACGCAATGGAAGTATCAGGGACTAATCCATTTAAATACCTGGTGGTAACACGGGTAATGGCTAGCACATTTATGATACCGGTACTGGTGATACTCGCTGATTTTATTTCTTTGTATGGCGCCTACCTTGGTACAAATATTCATGGGCTTGTAAAATGGGACTTGTTCTGGAGTCAGGTGTTTGCCACACTTACCTTCAGCGACGTGTTTCCTTCTATTATTAAAACTTTTTTCTTTGGTTTCATTATTGGTCTTGTTGGATGTTACAAAGGGTATAAAACCATTAAGGGTACCGAAGGTGTAGGCTTATCGGCCAATTCTGCGGTGGTTGTGTCTTCGCTTCTGGTGTTTATAATTGATCTGATAGCCGTGCAAATAATTGACGTATTAAAGTTAACATGATCACTGACGACGTAATAGAGAAAAAGACCAAAACTTCAGCCACAGAAGTGCCGGTGATCAGGTTAGAACATGTGTTTAAATCATTTGGCGATAACCATGTCTTGTCGGATTTCACTTTCAGTTTAAGAAAAGGTGAAAACGTAGTTGTTTTGGGAAAATCAGGATCCGGGAAATCGGTGCTTATCAAATGTATAATTGGCCTGATCCAGTCCGATTCGGGAATCATCAATGTTCTTGGGAATAACATTCCTGAAATAACTCATGAACAACTAAATGATCTTAGAAGCCGCATTGGCTTTCTTTTTCAAAGCAACGCTCTGTACGATTCCATGACCGTAAAAGAGAACCTGGAGTTTCCGCTGCGGCGTCATAAAGAAAAATACACAAAGCATCAGGAAGAGGCCTTAATTAAAGAGGTGTTAAACAGTGTCGGGCTTTTTCACACACTCAACATGCGTCCTGCGGAATTATCAGGAGGCATGCGTAAACGGATTGCATTGGCCAGAACCCTTATTTTGAAGCCCGAAATAATCTTGTACGATGAACCCACCACCGGTCTCGATCCAATTACTGGAAGGGAAATAAGTAAACTCATGCGCGAACTGGCCGCTAAATACACAACCTCTTCGTTAATCATATCACACGATATCAATTGCGTTAAGATAGTAGCAGATAAAATAGTTATGCTGATAGAAGGTAAATGTTACGCGCAGGGCACTTACGAAGAACTAAAGACATCGTCGGATCCTAAAATAAAAATGTTTTTCGAATAATATGAAACCAGCACAACAAAATATCCGCGTCGGCGTATTTGTATTGGCAGCTTTGCTGACCTTAATTGCCGCATTGTATTTTATAGGTAACAAGCAAAATTTGTTTGGCAGTACCTTCCGCATTGCCGCCAGATTCTATAATGTAAATGGTCTTACAAAAGGAAACAATGTACGTTTCGCTGGAATTGACATAGGGACCGTAGCAAGTGTAAAGGTTGTGAATGATTCTTCAGTATATGTTGTTATGGTCATTCAAAATGATATGAACCCTTTCATCCGAATCAATGCGATCGCCTCCGTGGGCACGGATGGGTTGATGGGAAATAAACTCGTGAACATTAATGCGGGGGCGAGTGATGCACCGGTTATTAAAGAGGGCCAGATGCTGCAGACCCTGCGACCTGTAGAAATGGATGTGATGGTACGCACCCTTGATATAACTAACCAAAACCTGGAAGTAATCACTTCTAATCTCAAACATATCACCAATAAAATAAATAGCGAGAACAGCCTTTGGAATATTTTAATGGATACTGTTATTGCTGCCAATGTAAAATCCTCTTTTGTAAATATAGAAACGATGAGTTCCGGTGGAGTTCGGGTAATTGATAATTTGGAAAACGTTACCGGAAAAGTAAGGCGCGGTGAGGGAAGTCTTGGCTCGTTGGTTACTGACACTGCGATAGCTTCTAACTTAAGAAGTGCGGTTAAATCTTTGAAATTTGCAGGCGACACAGTGAAACAAATCTCGGAAGACCTTTCGTATGTTATCCGTAAACTCAAAAGTGGCGAAGGCTCGGCAGGGAAATTGCTAACCGACACAACGCTTGTGTACAATCTTAATCAGGGCGTTCTTTCAGTAAAAAAAGGAGCAGAGAGTTTTGACGAAAATATGACAGCTCTGCATGGCTCATGGCCTTTCAAAAAATATTTTAAAAAGCAGACGAAACAAAAAAAATAAAGCTGTAAACCGAGTTTTAAAACGATAAATCTCATGAGTATAAAACCATCGCATGTCTCTTTCTTACTTTCATGCATTGTTTGTATGTTGATCGTAATTTCTGCTGTTGCGGGACTATCTGATCCGGATTTTTATTACAATGAAACAGATGAATGGCGCTGGCAATGTTATGCTCAGGACCTGGTTAACCTGTTTCTAGTGATGCCTTCGTTACTGATCACTTCACTACTTGTTCTGAAAAAGCCTTCTCTTGGAGGTATGTTGCAGCCAGGTGTATTGCTGTACTTAGCTTATACTTATACAATTTACTGTTTCAACGTACACTTTAATAAATCCTTTGTTCACTATTGCGCCATCCTTGCCATCTCTTTTTATTTATTTTCTTATTCACTTTACAAAGCCATAACCGAACCAAAGGTTCTGGATTATCGCATTAAATTTACCCGAATAACCGGCATTTATTTTTTAGTAATAGCGGGTATATTTTATATTCTCTGGCTTAAAGATATTTTACCGGCGATCCGCCGCGAAAGTATTCCCCAGGAGCTAATTGAAACAGGATTGGTTACAAATCCTGTTCACGTACTTGATCTATCTTTTGCTTTACCTGGTTTTTTTCTTGCAGGAATTTTGTTGTTGAGAAATACTTCACTTGGGTATTTTTTTGCGGGACCTTTGCTCGTTTTTGCTTTCCTGATGGATCTGACCATCACTGCTTTAAATAGTTTAGGTCCGAAAGCGTTTGACAAAAATGTAATAACACTATCGGGTATAATGTTAACCCTGGCTATATTTAGTTCAATTCTTCTCGTTTTGTTAATTAAAAGCCGGCTGAGTTTACCCCAGCCAACTTTTAAATAAACGTTTAATGAATTACAAGTAATGGAGTTTCTAATGTGTACGCGAGCGATTTGGTAACACTTTCTGTGAAAAGTTTTTGAAGCAAGGTGTGTTTTCGGGGGTTAACCATAACCACATCTGTTTTGTGAAATTTAAAATAATACTCTAAAGCTTTTGAAACATTCTTATCTTCGATATGCACCTGTTTGTGCTTAATTCCCTGCAGGCGTTTTTCTGCAAACGCGTAGGTTTCGGATTTATCATACACCAATTCTTTATCATTGCCATCAACCGTTACAAGTTCAAGCTCTGCATCAAAAATGTCCGCGAAATCTCTCGCCGTGTAAAGCAGTGTTCCTTCCTCAATTTTATCCATATCGCATGCAAAACAAATGCTGCTTATTTTCCGGTATCGGGCTGCTTCAGGTACAATAAAAGTTGGTATTTCCAGATCTCTTGCCACGCTTACAGCTGAGCTTCCCATAATGTGACGTTTCAAAAAGCTGCCTTCCCCTACCATGCCCATAACAACTAGCTCGCCACTGTATTTGGCCACTGCATCTGTAAGGGCACCATAAGGAGTGCCCAGGTATGAAAAGCATTCAACACCAAAATCATAATTTTCTCTGAGAATCTCATCCTTCAATGATTTTAAACTCACCCTTGATGCTTCCTGCAAAGTCGAAATCATATCTAACGGCGCTAAGGAGTCATATCCCGCTATGGGGAGCGAATAAGAATTTACGAGTACGAGCTTTGCGCTAAAATGTTTAGCGAGCCCAACCGCATAATTTACTGCGTTTTGTGCCGGCAAAGAAAAGTCTGTTCCTACGATAATTGTTTCCATGTTTTTTTCTATAAAAATATACTTTGCGTTTCCTTATGTACATGATCTTTATTTTCCCTTTCTATGATTCAGATCACTCTCTCCAGGTGTATGACTGATATCATGCATTTCGGTGAGCAAAGTCAATGGTCTTAGTAAGAAAGGCGCGCATCTTTGATATATGAATACAATGAGACCACAAGAGAATTTACATTATGCCATTGGTTTAATGGCTTACGCCATTGCAAGGGCAGATGGTGCAGTGCAAAAAGAGGAGCGCCAAAAATTCTTTGACCTGGTGCACGCCGAACTGAAGCGTGAGCACTATGATTTCGATATTGCTTCGATTATTTTCCAGGTAATGGATAAAGATCAGAGTTCGCTGGAAGACACCTATCACTGGGCCATAAATCAGATCAAGGTAAATAGCCATTATTTAAGCCCTTCGCTAAAAACAACTTTTATAAGGGTAATGGAAAAGGTAGCAAAAGCCTATCCTCCGGTGACCGTAGAAGAGTCATCATTACTTGACAGGTTTAAAAAAGACATTGAACCTCTTCATGGAGATCCGGTTTACTATTCGAAATAAAAAAAATTAAAAAATAAATTCATGGGATTAGTAATATTAGTACCTACAGATTTTTCAAGGGCGGCCAGAAATGCCATTAACTATGCCACAGAAATGGCAAAACGTATGAAAGCGAAACTTGTTTTACTTCATGTGTATCTTCCTCCTGTGCCAGTGTCGGAAGTTCCCATGATAATTCCGCTCCCCGCTGAATCCGAAACATACATTCTTAAAAAGTTAAAGCGCATTAAAAATGATCTTCTTTTAAAACGAGGAAATAAAAACCTTGAAATTGAAACCGTTTGCACCAGTGGTGTGCCCGTGGATGAGATTTATTTATACAGCCTGAGCCAAAAAGTGGATTTTGTTGTTATGGGCATGCAGGGTAAAGGTTTTTTGAAAGAAAAATTAATGGGTAGCACCACAACAAGTCTTATTCAAAAATGCGAGGTTCCCGTTTTAACCATTGACAAAAGCATAAGTTTTAAAAATCCTAAGAAAATTGTCTTTGCCAGTGACAGTAAAGGGATATTTAGCAGAGAGACTTTACATCCTCTCTCACAGGTCTGTTCGGTTTACAGATCCCACATCTATGTTTTGAACGTTGTAATCTCTTCTGCCTCCTTACCTGGTGCAGATGTTATTCATAATAAAAACATTCGTACTAGTTTCAGAAACTTTGATCATAGTATTCATCAGATCATAAGTGTTTCAGTGCAGCAGGGTCTAAGTGATTTTGTCGCAGCTAAACATATGGACATGATTGTTATGATCCCGCACCACCATAGTTTGATAGAGAGGGTAATGGTCGGAAGACAAACGAAAGAGATGGCTTTCCACTCCACTGTTCCATTACTTACGCTTCACGAAAAATTAATGCTTTAAATAATTAAGAAAGAAAATGTTTAAATTATTTTTCCGAAAGCCTCAGATCTTCTTTTTAGGAATTTCGCTCATAACCTTATTGGCAGGCATAAATTATTTCTATTATTACCCGGAAGCTTATTTCGACTTAGGAGGTGATTTTCAACTTACTGTAAGTTGTGCTACCTGCTGGTTCACATTTTCCGGATATACCCTTACACTCTCCGGAATTTATTACACGGCCTCTAAAGGAGAGTTAAAGACCCGTCATTGGCTGGTGATGTTGCATTTTATTTTTGTTATTTTATTTCTGTTGTTATTTTTTGCCATCAGCTCCTTTAATACGCCCTATGTGCAAAAACATGTTTCAGGCATGCCCTTCTTTTCACTGGTCTTTATTTATGCGGTAGTATTTTTCTTAGACCTGATCTTCTTCATTATTAGTCTGATTTTACTATTGGTAAACATTCTATCATTCAAAAGGCCGGGATCATGAGGCAGGGCATATTCGTGACCAAGTCGTCCGGAAAGAAAGAGCCTTTTTCAATGATTAAGTTAAGGCGTTCTCTTGAAAGAGCAAAGGCTGGTGAAGAAGAAATAGAAAGGATTCTTGAACAGGTGATGCCTGAGTTATATCAAGGTGTCAGCACCAAGCGCATACATAGTCTCGCCTTTCGTCTTTTACGAAAAAGCTCGAGGCCAAATGCCGCACGCTATCATTTGAAAAAAGGCATTATGGAATTAGGGCCTTCAGGTTTTCCTTTTGAAAAATTTATAGCCAAGATCTTTGAACATCAAAACTATACGACCTGTGTAGATCAGATCCTGCAGGGTAAATGCGTGACCCACGAAATTGATGTGATCGCCCGTAAAGAAAAAGAAGTGGTATTGGTAGAATGTAAATACAGGAATACAGCTGGTATAGCAGTTGACATAAAAACGCCGCTTTATATTCATGCACGTTTTGAAGATGTGCTGGCAAATTCAGAATTTAAGAACCAATTCGAAAAAGTAAGTGGCTGGGTGGCTACAAACGCTAAGTTCACAGGGGACGCCGTTACTTATGGAAAATGCCAGGGCATGAATTTGTTAAGTTGGGACTATCCCTCTCATAATGGTCTTAAAGATATTATCGATACTACAGGATTATACCCTTTAACCTGTCTTACAAGTCTGACGAAACAGGAGAAGCAATGGCTCATGTCAAAGAATTATGTACTTGTGGGGGAGATCTATAAAAACGAAGCACTCTTATCGCAGGCAGGGGTCACAGTGCAAAGGCTCCCAGCGGTTGCAATGGAAGGCAGAACGCTATGCGAGGAGCTTGTCCTTAAGAAAAATGCCGCTCAAAAATAAGTGCATTATAAGTGTTTTTTTGAAACGATCAAAGTTACCTGTTACGCCGCGGCATAAACTACTTTAGAGAATTGTTATGGACGAAACCGGGCATAAACAACTCCTGCAAAAATTGCTTCTGCAAGATTTGAAATGGCCCAACTTACAACAATGGCGCCTGACAGCTGGAAAGTGCAATAAGACATGATCATTCCCGGAATAGTAACTGCCCAGTAGATCAAGCCGAAATTAAGTCCTTTGCTACTATATGTGTAACCTTTTATGCGATGTTTGGCCAGGTTCCAGATCCATAACATAAGTCCGGCTGTGATAAAAGGCACAAACCAGTAGAATGCCATTTTGGGATCAGTGACTGAACGGAAAATAGTGGTGTTCATATATTCCGTTTCAATGGAGGGCTCCATCGCGTTAGCCAGCTTTCCTAAGCCCATGCCTATGGCCAGCATACCAAAGCCGGTCAACACTACTATCCCAGGGTTTTTCATGTGTTTGAATGTTAATAGAGTTTTGATGTTAATTTTTTATCGTAATGAAAGGCTATGATAGGTATCTTCATGTCAATCCCCATTTCACGGGTTGTGCTTGTTCCAAAGATCCGTTCCAAAAAATTGCGTTTGTGAGTTGACATACCAAGAATATCCGTGCAACCTTCTGCAACATACGTTTCAAGCTTTTCTCCGACATCGTCGCCGCTTATGAGTTGAAAAGAAAAGGAGGGATAGGTGATCGTCTTAGTCACCCTGTTTTTAAAATCGGCCATGAGCGCGCGTTCTTCAAGTGGCTCCAAATTAGTATCGCTAATATGTAACACGTTTAGCTGTGCTTTGAATAATCCCGCGAAATCTGCCAGCTTAACCAGATCTGCCAGGTCACTTTCGCGATAGTCGGTGGCATAGGTGATTGTTTTCACCGGTCTGTTAAAACGAAAACCGGCAGGTATAGCCATTACGGGACAGGTCGCATGCTCCATCACGTAAGTGGCCGTTGTGCCGAAAAACGCATCTCCAAGTCCATCAGCGCCTTTGGTGCCCATAATGATCATGTCCGCCCGGTTTTCTTTTGCGACCTCTACAATGGTGTCTCCGGGGCTTCCTTCACCGATATTAAAACGATAGCTCTTTAATCCCTCTTGCTCAAAAAAGGCAGCCTGAGTTTTTAATTTCCGTTCCGAGTCCTTATGAAACTGCTCTTTTTCTTCTCTGAGTATGTCATAGGGTATTTCTGCTATTGGTATCGGCACCTGAAAGCTATGATGCAGAATTATTTTTGCGTTTTGCTTTTTCGCCAACAAAGCAGCAAAACGTAATGCGTTTTCAGCATTCTCCGAAAAATCGGTTGGTATAAGTAAGGTTTTCATAATTCGGTTTTTTACAGGATCAAATTTACTGAGGCATTTGCCGCAACAGCGTAAGCAGGGTCACAAAACAAGGTGATTCTGCTCACTCAGGTCAGGACGAAAGTTCTTTAATGATATTTACAAAACGTTTATTGATTTTTTTTCTACCTGTAGCAGCCTTCAAAAAAGGAGTATACATCAGTCTGTTATTGCTCACTCCTACTACAAACCCGGTCTTTCCCTGCATCATTTCTTTTACAGCTTCATTCCCAAGCAGACTTGCAAGAGTTCTGTCAAAGCAGCTGGGGTTACCCCCTCTTTGTATGTGACCGAGTACCGCAGTGCGTATTTCATAATGTTTAAAGCGATCCTCTAATTCTGCAGCAAGGGCCATAACCCCACCTTTTACCGCACCTTCAGCAACAACCACGATCAACGAGGATTTATTTCTTTTCCATCCTTTTTCAAGGCAGGCAGTAAGATCAGAAATACTGTTTTTATCTTCAGGAATTAAAATTGCTTCTGCACCCGCAGCAAGTCCGCATTGAAGGGCGATATGCCCGGCGTCCCTCCCCATCACTTCTACAAAAAACAATCTGTTGTGCGCATCTGCGGTATCCCTGATCTTGTCAATTGCTTCCAAAGCGGTGTTGCAGGCGGTATCAAAACCAATAGTGTAATCGCATCCGTAAACGTCATTGTCTATGGTCTTTGGAACACCTATCACAGGGATAGGAAATTCGGAACAGAATGCGTGTGCGCCTGCAAACGATCCATTGCCTCCAATAATTACAAGTCCATCGATGCCAGACTTTGTGAGCTGATAGTAGGCAGCTTTTCTTCCTTCCTGCGTTTTAAATCGTTCGCTCCTTGACGTTTTAATTATAGTACCCCCACGCTGGATAATGTTACTAACGGAAAAGGAATCCATCTCTGAAAAGTTACCGTCAATAAGACCTTCAAATCCCCCGTGTACACTCCACACTTCAAGATCATGTGCCAGGGCAGTTCTTAACACTGACCGGATGGCAGCGTTCATCCCGGGAGCGTCGCCACCCGAAGTCATTACAGCAATTTTTTTTATAAGGTTTTTCATATTTGTCTTAAACTAAACGCTTGATCCTGGTAAGCATTTTATCCCGGGTAACTCTTGACTGTTGTGCACTGGTGTTTTCTCCGGGCATCCATTTTCCGGCGTAGTACCTGATCGCATGATCGCTCCGGCAGATGATGTAGCGAAGGCAAACGATGAACAACACGATGAGAGCCGGAATAATCATGAGTAGCTTACGGCTCCTTCGTGTCATTTTCATATTCTAATTTTTTTCAAATGTAAAGTCGCATGCACCTATAGCGCGTGATGGCAATCATTTCAAGAGGTGATCTAGATCATCCGGCTCTTGGTTATTTCGGTGTTGCTTTGTGTATCCATAAAGAGTGTAAAAGCATTGAAAAGAGAAAACTATGTACTACTTCGAAAATAATCGCTTCGTAAATTATTTTTACAGGAACATTCGTGCGTTAATGTTGATCATGAGCGTTTGCGTTGGAGCATGTGTAGCAGCGCAGCAACCATCGACAGGAGATACTTTCAGCTTAAATAAACAGTATTATCTTTTGCAAAATTATGTAGCCAAATATGATAGTCTGCAAAAGCTGGGCGGATGGAAAAGTATTCCTAAAATCAAAAAGAGTTTTACACAGGGGGAAGTAGATCCAATTATCGAGGCTGTGAACGCACGGCTATTGAAGGAGTGGTACCTGAAGAATGTTAGTTTTAAATCAGATTCTTTCGATACTCCGCTCCGGCTTGCTTTAGAATATTTTCAAAGAAATCATGGATGCAAGGTTTCAGGATGTATTGATGTGGAAACGATTGAGGCAATGAATATTCCTGCTGAAAGACGGCTCGAACAACTGAAAGTTAACGTGGAGCGATGGGCATCAATGCCGGCTGATCTGGGTTGGCGTTACATTATTGTAAACGTGGCAGATTTTAAATTGAGCGTTGTTGAAAATAACAGGGAAGTGCTAAGCATGAAAACCATTGTAGGCAGGTACTACCGCAAAACGCCAACTATTCATTCTCAATTGAGCCACATTGTGTTTAATCCTGAATGGTCAATCCCGGAGAATATTTTAGTAAAAGATATTTTGCCGGAGATCAGGAAAGATTCTCTCTATTTGCCAAAGCATCATATCCGGGTGTATCGTTACGAAAAAAATGGGAGCAAAACAGAAATTGACCGTTATGGCATTGACTGGCAACACATTTCTCCCCAGCATATACCCTTTGTGCTGATCCAGGAACCTGGCCCCTGGAATGCACTCGGGCAGGTGAAATTTTTATTTCAGAATCCATATCATGTATATATTCACGACACGCCGGCAAAAGAACTCTTTAAGGCCAAAGAGCCTATCTTTAGCTCGGGCTGTATCCGGTTATCAGATGCATTAGGGCTCGCAGCTTACTTATTAGAACCAGAAGAACCCTTAATTAGCGAAGAACTGGTTGATGTGATTGAAAGTAGAGGTGATAATTACACCATTGCTTTAAGGAAACAAGTACCTGTTTACATTGATTATTTTACGGCCTGGGTTGACCTGGCAGGAAATTTGAATTTCCGGAGAGATGTCTACAATAAAGATGTTTTACGCCCCAGATCTTTAACACCAGTTACTTCACTGGATCAGGAATGATCCCCGCCTTTTATAGAAAGTTAATAAGACATCTATCATATACGCATATGACCCAGATCAGGACCCTTCGGGCTGTATATGATTATTATTGTGCTATAAACTAAATTAAGAATTCATGGTACAAAAAATTCTTATAATTGATGATAACGCCGAAGTGCTTGAGAATACCTCTGAACTTCTGCAACTGGCGGGCTATGACACGATAACCAGCTGCAATGGCAAAGAAGGGCTGGAAGTAATTAGAACGCATAAACCTGATCTGATTCTTTGCGACATTAATATGCCAGTACTGGACGGCTATGGGGTACTGCAGGCCCTTCAAAACATTCCCAGTGCTGCCACTATTCCCTTTGTTTTCCTTACCTCAAAGGCGGAGATGTCTGACATGAGGAAAGCGATGGATCTTGGAGCAGACGATTATCTTACAAAACCTTATACAGGAGATGGCTTATTAAAAATTGTTTCAGCGCGTATTAAAAAAAGCAGTCTTTTAAAGAAGATCATGGAGGAAAGCCAGGAATATACAGGATCGTCAAATGAGCAGACTGATCATCATATCCTACTTGAGAACAAACCGATAAAAAAAATACGAAAAAAAGGATTTGTTTATTCTGAGGGTGATTCAGCAGGTTCACTTTATTTTTTGAAGTCTGGAAAATTAAAGATCTATAAATCGAACGAGTATGGGAAGGATTATATTATAGACCTTCTAAAGGAGGGTGATTTTTTTGGGTATACGGCTTTACTCGAAGATTCGGAACACAAAGAATCGGTAATGGCTATTGAGAACTCTGAAGTGGTGATGGTTCCTAAGCAAGATTTCCTGCATTACCTATACGGAGATAAAGCTATGTCTATTACTTTTATAAAACTTCTTTCTAAAAATTTAACTGTTGCTGAAGATAAGTTGATCAAACTCGCTTATAACTCGGCGCGTAAACGCGTGGCGGAAGCCTTGCTTTTTTTTGCAGGAAAGTTTAGAGCTGATAATAAGAATGAAATTACCTTTGAGCTTAATCGCGAAAATCTTTCCTCTCTGGCCGGCATTTCGCCTGAATCCGTAAGCAGGCATCTTACTGATTTTAAAGACGAGGGATTATTAGAAAGCAACGGTGGAGCAATGAAGATCTGCGATGTAAAAAAGTTGGAAAATATAAAAAATTAGAAACATTCATAAATCACTGACGTCCTCCGATTATCCGTACTTTACACGAATATAAGACCAGCCTCGTAAGGCTGGCTTTTTGTTTTAAGCTGTTTCGTTTTCCGTCTGAAATGCTTCCCCGTAAGGAGATGAAGTATTGCCGGCTAAATTTGCGCTGCTAGCATCAAGCATACCCTCTTTAACAGCCAGCAAAGCAGACTCACCGGCCGAGAAAAGTTCTCTGCTGATATTAAACACCGTTGCAATTTCAATTTCTTTTAATTGACTGTTGGTTACCCTTTCAAATGTCATCTGCGTTCTTTTGGTATAGTCCTTTTCTGAAGTGGCCTGTATGGCCCCTAGTCGTTTTAAAATTTCCGGCTGACTATTGTCCTGAAGAATGGACAGAAGTTCCAGGTAAAAATGTTTTTGCTGGTCGCAGAATAAATTATAAAGATTAAATTTTTCATCATTTCCTGAATTTCTGAATTCCTGCAGATTGTGCTTTATATCTTTCATTCCCTTTGCGGAATACATAGCGCTTCTTAATGCGGACATCAGTTGGTTGATCTGTGTCATGGTATCGCGGGAAATGCCGTTAGTATCTAACTTTGAATAGAAATCGATAACCGTACCCTCGGCTTGTTTAAGGAGTGTATATTTTTCAGAATTATCAATCCGCCTGGTCTGCCCATTCTTTTTGAAACCCTGAAATGTTGAATCCGTATGCTCCGCCACCGGCACATTTTCACCAAGTACTTCCAGGTTTAGTGCAATGACATTCCTGATAAAAAGAAGAACCTCTTTTTCGAGCAACTCCGGTATACCAGCAGAGATACCCGGCACACTATTTTGAATATAAAGTGTTACCTGCTCTTTTTTATTTTTAAAGTAACGCTCAAGGAAACTCACAAATCTGTTCAGGAAGAATGCAAAGATCAACGCAGAAAAAACATTAATGAAAGTCTGAAAAAAAACCAGGATAAGAATGGGATTTTCAAAACCAATAGATTTGATAAATGTGACGATCGGAACAAGGAATATAAAACCGAAAAGAGTGCTCCCTGTATTAAAAACCACGTTAGCGAAGGATAATTGTTTCTGAGCTTTAATACCATTCATGGATGCTAATACAACTTTTAAAGTTGTACCAAGTTCTGCTCCCAGCACCACGACTATGGCTGCATGCAATGGAATGACATGCGCATACAAAGAACTTAATACAATGGCCACGGTAGCGGCGCTGGTTTGAACTACGGCCGTAATAGCTAAGCCGGCGAGCAAAATAATAAGCAGATTATTGTCCAGGTAAGCGGGTATGTTAAGTTGTTCCAGCAGGGGTTGTGTACTCTGTTTGATGTAATCCAGTCCGAATAATAGAAACCCCAGGCCCATGCTGATCTTGACTAGTTGCAGATAGTTTTTTCTATTTCGTAAAAGGATCATTGCAATGCCGGATATTCCCACAAGCGGCAGGGCGAGTGCCTGGATGCCGAGACCGTTAAAACCCAGTAGTGCTATCAGCCAGCTGTTACAAGTACCCCCAATGTTAGATCCGAGGATTACGCCTAGTGCATTTGTTAAGCTGATGGTGCCGGCCCCAACGAAAGAGAGGAGCGTTAAATTCACCACAGAGCTGCTTTGCAGGAGGCTGGTGAGAAATGTACCGCTGACAATGGCCCGCAACCTGGTTTTGGTGTATTTTTTCAATAGCAACTTAAAAGAACGCACCTGCACTTGTTTTACCGAATCTTCCAAATGAATGATGCCGTAAAGAAACAAGGCGATGCCAAAAAGAAAATGCCAGAAAAATGTGAGGGTCATAACAAATAGATAAAAGATTAATTAAGGGCCAACCTCATACGATCCAGCTTCATGCTGAACATTTAATTCAATTTAAGAAAGTGATTAATAGTTTTTAGCAGTTGCTTGTATGTAAAAGGTTTGCTGATGTAAGCGTCCGCTTTATATTCCTTGTTATCCTGAATGGATGCTGAGCCAGCAGAGAGAAATACAAAGGCAATCCCACTGATCGTCTTAATCTTTTTTTTGGTCTCAAGTAATTTCATTCCTCCTGCTTTTGGCATCACGAGGTCGCTGAGTATAAGATCAGGATGATGTGTAATGGTTTGCTGAAAGCTTTCATCACTTTTGGTAGCAGTAACAACACGAAAGCCGGCTATCTTAAGGAGTGCGCTGGTATCTTCACGTGATTCATCTTTATCTTCTACAACCAAAATAGTCCGCATCCATCAAAGTTAGGCTCCTTTTTTTCGCGTGGATATGATAGAGGTCATTTAAAGAAATGATTGACTTCATCTTCAAAAAAATTATAAAGGGCGTAAATCCGCCAACGAACTTTTAGATACCTAAGGCATCGTCAAAATACGGCATCCTGTTTTTGTTCATCACCCTTTCCGCTCTTTTCTTCGCTATTCTCACTTTGATACCGAGCCAGTGTTTACCTAATAATTTATTTAAGGCTTTATCAAGTGGTAAAAAGATCACAAGGTTCCGGATGCCGCAGAGTACATACAACGCATTTGGAAGCTTGCGGTAACTCGCAGAAAAACTTCCTTCCAGGTAGGTCATGTAGTGCCAGTAACCAGCTGGCATAAAAATGCTGTCGCCTGGTTCCAGGATCACCTCGGCGCCTTTTATAAATTGCAAAGCAGGATAGGTTTTATAGTCGGGTTTATCGAGGTTAACCAGGGAATAAGTATTGAGGGGAAGGCGGTATAGCAAAGTTGAATATTCAGGTGCTATTAATACAACCCGTTTTCGCCCACCGAAATGCGTATGCAGCACATGCGACATGTCAATGTCCTGGTGTATGCGAACAGTCGTGTTTTTTCCACCAAAGAACATGTAAGCCATACCCGAAAGGAGACCTCTGAAAAAACGGGGGCAGGGAAATTCTTTTTTTAACTCCGGGTTATACTTAAATAAATTAAACAGAAACATGCGCAGTGAACTGGGTTCATCTTTGGATATCACATCGAGGAAATCCTTGAACTTCATTTTCAGATCTGGTTTTGTAAAAGCAGAGCCGGCTGTTTTTTTATTGCCATTGTCAAATACATCGATAGCAAATTCGCCCATTGTACTTTTAAAATAGGGTATAGACCATTTTCTGCCTGCTACTTCATTGTAGGCGAGACCTTTCATAACCAAAGGTTTTTGCAGGTTCAGGTAATTTTTCCTGAAAGCTTGTTCCGAGATATTCTCAACAACATCAATTTTCCCACTGAGATCCATGACTATAAAAAAAGAATGTTATCTGTTTTCCTTTCATGGGCTGCCGGTTGTTCGTCACCATAGCCCAACACAATAGCAAGATGAATTTGTTCGGAATCTGGAATGCGCAGTTGAGAATAAACCGGTGTATTCTCAATGAATTTTGCAAGGCCAACAGGACATGTATCTAAGCCCAAAGATTTGGCAGCAAGCATTAGATTCTGGCCGCACAGTCCAATATCCACACCAGCCCATGTATGATTTTTTGGTGCAGTAATAAAGATAACTACAGGGGCGCCATGGTAAACCGGGTCTTCTTCATTTAGTAATCCCAACAGCAGGTCGTGATACACTTTATCGGCAGCTTTAATGGTTTCATGCGAATAACTTTTCAGTTTCGCGCTATCACTTAGCACGTAAAATTTCCAGGGTTGCCGATTAATAGCAGATGGCGCCATAGCAGCGGCTTTTAGAACCTCCTGAACTAAGTGTTTCTCTACTTTAGCGGTTTTGTATTTTCGTACAGCGCGTCTTTCATAAATAGTGTGTAAGGTTTTGTTACCATTCAAAAAATTATGGTCGATCACCTTAACCAGCGCAAACACAGATTTCTTTACAGAACGGAGGTGGTTGTCTAAGTGTTGAAATTTGTCTTTAAGCAGTTCATGTTGATTTCGGTAATCCCGTTCATCTTCGCTCTCTGGCTTTGTAAGTAAAGTGTACAAAAAGGTTTCGTGGTCCAGCAGTTCTTTTCTCAAAGACACGAGCTCTTCGCTGCTTATCCTCTCAAGCAGGTTTTTAATGTCCGTTTTTTCTTCTTCTGTTGTGTGAAGCAATTTTGTAGCGATCAGATCCGTAAAGAATTTTTTCTCATCTTCCCATAGGGCAATCTGGTTGATCCATGATCTGCATTGCTGGTGCAACGCTTCCAGGGCTTGCTCAAGAAGTAATTTTTCTGTGGCTGTAGTTAATAGTTTCATGGGTATATGATTTAATGTGTTAGAGTTTATAAAAATCTTTTACTTTTTCTACGCATTGGTTCAAGGTCAAATGGTCTGTGGTTATAAGACCTGTCAGTTTAGGCTGCATTTGTTTATCAGCTACCATTCTTGCCTGTAACTTTTTTTTCATGCCCGATGGGCCCATAATGAAAATCTCATTCACGTTCTTTACTTCAGCTATTACTTCGTCAAGAAATTGAAATTCCTGGCGCATTTTGCGATGTGCGAAGGTAGCTTCGTGATTCAGATGATGAATACCCATAAAGGTGCCTTTGTCTCCTTCATGGCCAGGGTGATGGCTGTTGTTTTCAACATTGGAACTAATTTCACGGATGGTTTCTTTTCCATCATAAAAAGTGATCACAAATGCCTTTGCTCCGTCTATCCAGATTCCGGATTGCGTTTTCATTTTAGTCGTGTTTAGCAGGTTTAAATATTGAAAGTATGGTTCTCAGATAATTCGGAATGCCTCCATCCGTTTTATCTTCGCTACTCATTTTTTTAGAAAGTAAAGACAGCAGAGCGTCACTTGTTTTTGGAGATTGGATGATTTTACCCAGGTAATTAGTTGCTGCGCTTAAGCCTATTCTCAAAAGGTCTTTTCTGAAATCCTTGTCTTTTGCCAGCTCGCTTACCAGTTCCTGCAGATAGGGTGCGGGATCGGAAACCACAGCCACCGTATTTCTTAGCTCAGCAACCAGGTACCTTTCTCGTTCTTTTTGAGAATCTTCAAGTTGCCGCATTTTTTCTATCAGCTCTTTGCGAGTGTTTATTTGCCTTGTCATGCTGGTGTTATTGAGGAATGTCTGCTGTGAGAATTGAAATGATCTTATTTTGAACCGCTCCCCCTGCAAGTCTGTTTTTAAAAAGAAAAAACACTACAGCTATTAAAAGATAGAAAGCGCCGACCAGTGCAAATCCCCAACTAGTAGTTCCAAGCAGATGCGAGAGATACAAGGCAGCTGCAATACTTAAAAATACAAGAGCAATCATAAATATACTGTATGGCAAAAGTACCGCCAACAGATAAGATTCAGCCGAAGCAATTTTTTCTACGCTGCGTAATTTAAGCAGTTCCAGTTCTGTAGACGAGTAGCCTTTTAATTGGCTAACGAATTCATTAAGTCGTTCTTCTTTTATCAATTCCATAAATGCTTGTTGTTTATACTGGTCTGTCATTTTCAGGGTCAGCTTCATCTTTTACCTCTGATTTTTTACTATGCTCACAGTGCTCATCTTTTAATTCCGAAAACAAGTCGCGCAGCTTGCGTCGGGTATCTCTGCCTTTGGCCGGAGCGAAAGCAATCCCAAGAATACTGCCTGCTATGATGCCAAGCAACAGTCCTGCAACTAAGGTTTTGGTTTTACTACTATGCTCTTGTTGGTTCATATTTTTATACAAAGTAAAACCAACAAAGGGCAGATGGAAATGATCCTTATCACCAGCTTTGTTGATCTTTGTCAAAAAATCAACGGAGGTGTTGCCTGGTGAAAAATAAGGATCGGGTAACGGCATTCAAGCGAAAGGCTTTCACTAATGCCTGGTCCGGCAATGCGTTCAATGGATTGGCGTTTACGGGTAGATATCGCGAACAGATCAGGCTGTTCTGAATCAAGATACCGCTCTAAAGTTTCCTGCAATTGCATCCCTTGAATTACCTCAAAATCAAAATGAGAATTGGAAATCTGTTTTCTTATGTTTTTTTCGAATGCATACATCACCTGCTCAATCCGGTCTTCATCAGGTTTTGCGGCATGCACAACTTTTATAATACCCTGATAAGGTCTTACCAGTTCAACAACCGAGCGTAGTTCTTCAATATCGTCGCGGTGAAAGCCGGAGGCAAAACATACTTTTTTTAAACCTTTGAAGGTTGCCTTTTCAGGAATAGAAATAACAGGACACTGTGCCTTTCGAATAATCTGCGAAGTCTTACTGCCGCCAAATAATTTCTTAAGTCCTTTTGCCCCGCGCGTTCCCATAATAATGTAATCGGGTTGCTGTTCATTTACCGTTTTATGGATCGCGTCCATAAGAGTACCCTCCTCAAAGAGGCATTCAATTTTAGCTTTCGTTTTTCTGCTGATTAAATCTTTCGTGGAAGCCAGGCCATCATGGGCGGCGTCTTTGAAGGAATGGGTTGCCGGCACTATCCGGGTATAAAGAACATCAGCAAGTGAAAGGTCAAAAGCATGAAGAAGTAGGATTTTAAAATCACCGGTATTGGCAAGTGTGGCGGCATATTCTACGCCAGCGCCTGCTTCATGGGAAAAATCGGTTGGTACTAAAAGTATTTTCATTTCTTTTGCAGGGTGGCACGTAAATTACAGTCATTGTCAAAAAATGCATAAACAGTTTGGCCGTTGATTATAAGTGCTATTTTAAAATTGTTGAAACCCGGGTAAGGTACCTTAACTCTCAGCGAGTTTGTGCGTGCAAATTGAGCAAGTTCTTCCGTCAGGCAACTTTCATCAGGATAATAAAACTCTGCATAGCCTGTTAATTCGGTACCGGCCAGAGGCTTGTTGTTTTTATGGTAAATAGTTACATCCATGTAATTTATACAACCGGACACTTCTATCTGGTAACTTCCGGCTCGCTTGCGTGTGCATGTATTTGCGTCACAAGCGTGTGTTTGCGCCTGCGTAGAAATTTGCATTAACAGGTAGAAAATGAATAAGACTTTTCTCATAAAATAAGCTCTAATGATGGTTTATGAACTAATCCATTGGTAAAAAAGAAAACTTCATATCGCTGAATGCGTCTTTGATCTCATCTTTAAAGTGCTGCCATTTATTTTTAACACCTGCTTCTTTTATTAAGAGTTTTGTTTTTAAGGTGTTCAGTCTTTGTTCAAAATCTTCTTTCTTTTGTTTGAGGTCATACTCCAGTTTGATCTTCTTAAGCTGGTAACTTAAAGATAACAGTTGAAGCTTCGCGGTGAACTTCTCAATTTCAAGTTGCATTTTAGCAACTTGCCGGCCGGGAGCGCGCAGTCTTAATTGATTTTCGAGTTCAGACAGGCTTCTCTCTATACTCTTTCGCTGTATTTCAAATGCTTCTTTTGTTTCAGCAAGCCCAAGGGCGAGCTGCACCTCTAAATGTTGTAAAGCATTTATTAGTGGAAGTACGTCCTCATTCGTTTTTAAATTACGGATCTTTAATTTTAACTGTTGTGCACGTATATGCAGAGATTTTTTGAGATCTTCAAAAACATCCTTTGCGTCAGCTTTACCAAGCGAAATCTGAACCTGCAGTTCTTCCAGCTCTGCGGCTGCTGTTTTTAAGCCGTTAATAATATACTCAACGGGGTTTCTTTGTGTGGCTGTTGTCATTAGCTTTGATTAATGGATCAAAAGTAATCTGGTAAGTATATTTCTCACATAATTTTGCTCACGTGGTCAGGTGATCTTTGTCACAAACACAGTTTATTGAAAAAGCGTTTAGTCTGGTCTGGTAAAATGATCAAGCTGATGCGCACACTCCGCTAGTTCAATAGTACATTCTGAGCTATTGGATGCCATTTGAGAAACACCACTTCACAAAATAAATAAGGCAAATCCCTATGCATTTCTTGGAAGATTCATTGATCGTTTTTGTAAAAGATGCTTTATGAGTAAGCTTACAGCAATGATTCAGATCACTTATTCTTAATGGTTATTGTACAAGCCATCGAACTAAAAATACTTGATATTTATTACTAGTCTTCCGCCTCAAAGCTGATTTAGATCAGGGCAGGAACTTTAATTAATTTCTAATTTTGATACTAAACCCCGGATTCCGTTTCCACTATCTTGTTATTGGTTATACAGACATGACACAAACAACACATCTTTTCTCGCCTGGTGAGACTGCTTTTGCCCAGATGTTCCTCAGTGCGTCTGTTGGGATTATTCTTGTGAACGAAATGGGCTGCATTGAATATTTAAATCCTTACGCGGAAAAATTATTTGGGTATACGGCTGCTGAGTTAACAGGGTTTAAGGTGGAGAAATTAGTCATGGAAAGATTCCATAGTAAAAATATCCGTTATAGGGAGATCCTGTTTAAAAGACCTGCAGCAAAGATCAACACCCAGGGAATTCACCATCAGGCTTTGTGTAAAGACGGCTCCCTAGTTGCTGTTCATGTTTCTGTAAGTCGTTATACATACAATGGCTCCGAAGTAATGACTGTTTTTGTTAACCGAGTTACAAGCCAGTTCCGTGAACACGAACAACTAATAATGAAAGAGCAGAGTATTCGTTTGTTTGTAGAACACACGCCCTCTGCTGTTGCCGTATTCGATGAGAAAATGCGTTATCTTACCGCCAGTAAACGCTGGATTGAAGACTACCACTTAAATAGTGATAATATCATCGGGCTTTCGCACTACGAAGTGTTCCCCGATATACCAGGGCGCTGGAAAGAAATTCACAGGCGCGGCCTCAACGGAGAAACATTGCACTGTACTGAAGACAGTTTTGAAAGATCAGATGGAAGAAAAGAATGGGTGAGCTGGGAGCTTTGTCCATGGTACACCTATTCTGGCGCCATCGGAGGGATCGTTATTTTTTCAGAGGTTGTCACAGGCCGGAAGCAAGTGGAAGAAGAGCTTCGTAAACTTAACGAAGAGCTGGAACAAAAAGTGGTAGAGCGTACAGTGTTACTGGCACATGCTCTCCAAAGAGCGAATGAAACAAATGAGATGAAAAACGCTTTTGTATCTATGGCCTCTCATGAGTTCCGCACGCCGCTGAGCGCTATTCTTTCCAGCGCGGCCATTGCTGAAAAATACAAAGAGAAAGAGCAACAGGATAAACGTGAAAAACACTTTTTAAGGATCAAGTCTTCGGTTATGCACCTGGTAGATATTCTTGACGATTTTCTTTCACTTGAAAAACTGGAACAGGGCAATATAAAGTCAGAAAAACTGATCTTTAACCTGGATGAGCTCATGCAGAACACGATCGATGAATTCAGTGAGATTTTAAAAAAAGATCAGGTGATTCGTTACACTTATGCCGGTGAAACGCACGTGCTTCTGGATAAAAAGATCCTGCGAAACATTATGCACAATCTTTTATCGAATGCGATCAAATACTCCGATGCTGCCATTGATTTGACTGTAGATGTGAAAAAACAGGAGGTTCATATTCAGGTGAGGGACCGGGGAATTGGGATTCCTGCAGAGGATCAAAAAAATATATTCACTAAGTTTTATCGGGCTAAGAACGTATCGTACATTCAAGGTACAGGACTAGGCCTTAACATGGTTAAAAATTATATTAATCTCCTCGGCGGAACAATTGAATTTTCAAGCCGTGAAGGCGATGGTTCACTTTTTTCTATCCTCCTCTATTCTCATCATGGCGGGACACAACACTTTGCATGCGAGGTAACTGATTAATTTGGATTACAATTTTTCCTCTCCACCCCTATTTCAACTATCTAAATAATGGTTCCTGTTCTGTCTATCCATTAAGTTGTTTTGAATTTCTATGTATTTTATTGGCTAAAGTTTATAGCTGGCAGAAATAGAAAAGCCTGTCTTTTAAACAGGCTTTAAAATATATTAAGCTACCTTAATTTCTTTCTTAAGGCTGGCTATCGTCTCTTCCTTTTTTGGAAGCGTTAACTTCAGGATGCCATCCTGGTAATGAGCATCTATTTTATCCGGCAACGAATTGTCAGGTACAACAAAAGAACGTGAAAAACTTTGATATGAAAATTCTCGGCGACAATAATTGTTCTTTTCCTCTTTCTCTTCCTGTTTTTTCTCTGCGCTCACTGTCAGTAAACCGTTTTCGACTTCAATTTTAAAATCTTTTTTCTCAAGACCGGGCGCCGCCATCTCAATAGAAAAGTCTTTTGTGTTTTCTGAAATGTTTACAGAAGGCGCAAAGGCTTGCTTATTTTTAAAGAAGTTGCCATTAAAGTCGGCAAGTCCGTAATTAAAAAAATCATTGTCAAAAAAATCGTTGACAAGTCTTGGGAACAAACTCCCGTTCCCGTTTGGTTTTGATTTTACCAGCGTCATAATAAATTGGTTTTTAAATTAAACATCTATGAATTATAGAACAAAGATAATGGCCGTATAAAATCATAAGAATGACGACGGTCACATGCCCCAGTGATCTTAAACATCAACACATCAGGTGTTCAGGAAAACAGTTTTACTTTTTGTCATTTTAGAGTAAAATTCAATTTCAGGTTTTTCCTTTCGTGTAGTGTTAATGAGATGTTCCATACTGATCCAGACAAGGAACCAGCCTGCAGGTTCAAAGACAACAAGTAAGATATGCAGCGAGACTGTTTGCGATTTCATAGACGAAATATAACCGGCGCACACCATCATAAAAATGCCTATCAGGCTCAGCATCACGTCCTTTTTTCCTTCCGTCTTTTTTTTCTTTTGAAAATAATGAAGGTTCTTAATAAAATGTCCGTGCAGACGTTTGGTAATAATAGTTTCTGATGTTTTGTCCCTGGCCCTCTCTGGCAAAAGCAGTCTGAGTTCGTCAATATGAGAGTCTGTTTCATGCGAGAGTTTCCTCAGCTCACGAAGAAAATCATCTGAAATGTTCCGGGAAGTGTAAGGCCGGAGATCAAAGTCGGAGAAGATGTCGTCATAGCAATCCACCCACAAACTAATGTTCGATGCCGCGTTCTGTTCCTGAACCTCTTCTTCCTCGTCATGTGAATGTTTTATCAGTTGTAACATGGATCTCTTTTACTTTATAACCATTAGCCTGCTGTCTCTTAATACATTTGTTTTCCACATCTCATAGCGAAAGAAACGTATTTCAGCTAAAACATGCTTTAAAGAACCAGCCCAGTAATTTCTTAAACCAAAACCTGAAGGTGCGCCCGAGCAATAGTCGCTGAAAAGGATCTTGTGTGTTTTGATGTCAAAAAACACCACCCAGAAATTTCCCTTCCTGTAGGATTTATCAAAACTTTCTACAATAAGAACCAGTCCCAGGCCGTCTTTCCGGCTTCCTTCGGGATAGGCAGAAACCATGGCGCCAAGCTGATCCTTGTGCAGCATGCAACTGTTGTAGGTGAGAATGCCCTCTGGATTTATTTTTGAATTCAAGTTCGCAACAGGTTGTATCTCATAAAAAATACTGGTTTTACGAAAGGTGTTTTTAAGATCAAAATTTCTCGGCTCATCCAGCACGAGTTGGTTCCATGCGGGTACGTAGTAAGAAATAAGTTCGTTGGCGCTGGTGGGTTTACTGTCGAAGCCATCGTCAAACTTTCCGATGAACTTTGCACCGGTAAAATCAAGGCCGTACCAAACCAGCTCGTTGTTTGTAAAAATAGCATTGGCACTTAGTTGTGCATGGCTTGTTTGTGAAAGAGACACAACCAGTGTAGTAATGAGGAGCAACATTTTGAAGGTTTTCATAAGGGTTGGTTTTAAATTATAAATTTCCGGTTACAATTAATTGTAAGCGTAAAAATACCGCGCAGATCTTCCAGGGTAAATGATCCAGGTCACTGGTAGAGATGATATACTGCATTTAGGGCTGCTGCGACAAAGCATAGAGATGATTAACCATGAATGTCTTACGTGTATCGTCATAAACACTGAGATCTCTTTCGGTCTGTATGTTACAATTCACAAGTTGCAGAAATTTTTGATTGCCTGAAAAAGTGCTCCTTATGTTTTGCAGCGTCAAAGGCAACAGAGGTCCGTCTGGTCTTACAGCAAAATAAAAAATGCGCTCGCTATTAAAAGAAGTGCCGTTAGATACATTCTCTTCCAAAAAATAAATGCTTAAGTCCCTTATCTCAGCGAGCTGAAACTCCTGGTTGCAGTAAAACCGAAACATGTTTCCTTTGCAATCCTGGTAACCAAAAAGTTCATCTTTAAATAATTTGATCTTTCTGCCTTTGTAAAAAACTTCTACAAAAGGCTTCTGCATAAAATCATGCAACCTGATTTTTTGTTTTTCCATGCTGCAATCTATCTGGTAGGACAGCCTTCCGTTTGTAAAATCATCGTAAGATGCATAAATACCTGCAAGTGTAGAATCCTTTACTGGGGTTTGAGCCATTGAGTTTTGGCAAAAAATCAAGACGAGAAAAAAAGAGATCAATAACCTGCGATTATTTTTCATGGCGCGTAAGGTTTTAAATTCCTTTAAAGGGATCATTATCTTTTTATAAAATACTTTAGCTGTTCCATGATCTTCTCTTTTTCCTGGAAGCCCACGCGGTTCCATACCATAGTGCCATCTTTATATAAGATAAGAGCTGGCAAAGCATCTATCTCAAAATATTCTGCAATAAGGGGATTGCTTTCCATAGTAATGGAGAGTAGTTCTGCATCAGCGCCGGTTTCTGAAAACACCTGCTTAAGCACGGGCATCTGCCTTTTACACACCACACACCAATTTGCACTAAAGTAAACTAACAAAGGTTTGTTGGTGGTTTTGATGCGCCGGTTAAACTGATCAACGGTCATGCCTACCGGTCCTCCCGATATGGTGCTATCCACCTGATGTCCCTGGCTAAAAGACAAAAAACTAAACAGGGTCAATAGAATGCTGAAGATAATTTTCATGTTTAGTTGTTTGCCGCGCATGTATATCGCAGCTGTTAAAGTAGTTGAAAATGGTATGAGTTGCATATTCATTTTCTCATGGTTTAATTATGGCAAAAGTATTTTATAAACTCTCACTTTTTTTATTTAACACGGTGTCCATGATTTTGATTTTATCAATTTTTCTTGTGCAAAAAAACCAATCATGACAGGTCATTTCCGTTTTGCTTTCCATTCGTTCTTTTGCTACACCACAAGATCCGGCTGTTGGAATGATTACATCGTCGCCCGGTTGCCAGTCTGCAGGTGTTGCAATGGAGAAGGCGTCTGCCGCCTGCATTGCAATTAAAGCTCTATAAAGTTCCGCGAAATTGCGACCAAGACTTAAAGGGTAATAAATTATTGCGCGAATAATTCCCTTGGGATCAATAAAGAAAACTGCGCGAACGGCTTTGGTACTGCTTTCGCCAGGCATTACCATACCATACTTTTTAGCTACCTCCATAGTTATGTCTTCAATCAAGGGAAATTTCACCTCAATATCCTTCATACCTTTATATTCAATCTTCTCCTTAATAGTTCTTAACCAGGCTATATGACTGTAAAGGCCGTCTACAGATAAACCAACTAATTTGCAATTGGCCTCGTTAAATTTACTTTCCATGCTTGCAAAGGTCATAAACTCAGATGTGCAGACCGGCGTAAAATCTGCGGGATGGCTGAACAGTATAACCCAGTTACCTTTATAGTCCGCAGGGAAATTTATGTTCCCTTGTGTTGTTATTGCATTAAATTCAGGTGCGGCTTCGCCAATCCTTGGCATATATACTTTTTGTTCAGTTGCTGTTTCCATCTTCTTATTTATTTAGTTTATAGCAATCAAAAGTAGAGTATAAAGAAGTCCTGAAGCATGATGAATTTCAGTAGCATCTATGATCTTAATCACTCAGCCGCTTTTCCACAAAAGAACATCTTTATCGCTATAGGATGGAATTTGGATTGATCATATTATTGGTATTGAAAAACAAGATTACTGAAAAGTTCAGGTCAGTTACGAATACAAAGACTGTGTAACGAGTATCATGCAGCTAGTAATATCCTTTCTTCTTAGCGGATGAAACTTCCACTACAAAAAAAATAAACATAGGACCAACTTGGGAAATCAAACGCTAACTAAATTTTAATAAGCTACTGATGTCGATCTGGTTGCTGGAATGCACGATCGTATTGGTGGTAACTATCTGTGCTGCTCCTGCGTTCTTCAACTCCTGGTAAGCATCGCCTGCAAAGATGCCATGTACACCAATGCATACAGGCGCCTGAGTACTGCGTTTTTTTAGCTGCAGAACGGTTTCAATCATTGTTCTCGCGCTTGAAATAATGTCATCTACCAAAACGGGAGTAATACCGTTTAAGTTAATATCAGCTGGAATAACTATTTCCACTTGCTTGTCACCAACCCGGCTTTTATTCAGGAAAGTATAAGGGGCATCGCAGTGCGCCGCCACCTGTTTCACCCACTGCTCGCTTTCACTGTCAGGTCCGATAATAAAAGGTTTTTTCACATGGGTCTTAATCCAGGCAGCGATAGGTTCGGCAGCGCTGCACACTTTGGTTTTAACAGAATATATTTCCTTTAGCGAATGAATACGGTGAAGATGCGGATCAATCGTGACAATCTCATCCACCATAGAGGATAAAAGTTTCGCAAACTCTGCCGAAGTAACACCTTCTCCCTGATGGAAGATTTTATCTTGTCGCATGTAAGGAAGGTAAGGGCTAATTAATGTGATCGTTGCCGCCTTCATCGATCTGGCAATTTTTGAAAAAAAATAAATGGGCATTATTTTTTCATCCGGTTTATAAAGTGAACACACCATTACCACATGTTTGCCACATACGTCTGATTGAATGCGTATATAACTTTCTTCATCTGGAAAACGCCGCATTTGCATTGCTCCTGTGCTGCAATTGGCAGTAAGGGCCAATGCACGTGTTAATTGTTCGTTACCGGGAAAAGCGAAATAAATATGTTCCATGTTAGCGGATAGTAATAATATCAGGTTGCTGTTTTAAATAATCCAAAGCATAATGTAATTCGCCGGAGGCCTGTGCATAAACATAATACAGTACGTCTCCTTTTTTCAGAGGTGTGCCTACCGGACATAATAATACTACACCTGCCCCTGGTTCCTTAGGGGCTCCGGCAAGCTTAGCTACTTTGGCAAGTAGCCGGTTATCAATTTCCTTTACCACTCCATCTCTATTAGCACGTACCGCTTTTTTGTACCGCGCCGGTTTTGGTTTTTTCATGCCACCCTGTGCTAAACAAATAGCTTCGAACTTTTTGTAAGCAGATCCATTTTCGAGGATCAAGAGTGCAGCAGCGAACCCTTTCCCCGACCTCACTTTGCCTACAAGTTCAAGAATCTCACCTGCAATCATCACCGATCTGTTTTTAAGATCTTGCGGGGCGCCTTTTTCGTTTTTTAAAACACTCAGTACATCCAGGGCTTCCAGCGCGGGCCCTACCCCACGCCCTATTGGCTGCGAACCGTCAGTGATCAAAATTTTTACTTTTAGATTCAGCGAGGCAGCCACTACTTTAAAATAATATTTTAATTTTTCAGCATCTTCTTTTGTGCGCACCTTTGCTGTTTTGCCAACCGGAATGTCAATCACCACATGCGTAGATCCCGCTGCACTTTTTTTAGACAGTACTGAGGCGATCATCTGGCCGTAGCTGTCAATATCGAGAGCGCGTTCGATGCGGATCAGAATTTCGTCTGCAGGGCTTAGTTTTACAGTACCTCCCCAGCTCAGGCAGCCATTTTCGGCGGCAATCACTTTCCTTATCTTAGCAGTGTCCAGTTCAACATAAGTAAGTGTCTCCATGGTATCCGCTGTTCCCGCAGGTGAGGTGATAGCGCGGGAAGATGTTTTTGGAATCTTGATTCCGGCAGCAGCTACAATCGCTACAACTATTGGACTGGTGCGGTTCCCGGGCAGACCACCTACACAGTGTTTGTCAGCCACTATTTTACTGTTCCAAGTTAAAGTACGACCCGAACCTACCATGGCTCTCGTTAAAAAAGTAATTTCTTTCAGACTGAGGTTGTCTCCTGCGCATGCCGTAATAAATGCAGACAACTCCACATTCGAGTAACGGCCTTCAACAACATCTTGCAGTATCTCCTTAAAATTAATTTCGGAAAGCTTTTTGCCGTACATTTTTCCCCGAACGTATTTCATAGAGTCTACCGGCGCACAATGTGAAAACCGAATGAGGTCGCCTTCCCGGGCATTTAAGGCTTTCCAGGCGCTTTCCGATAAACCAGCCTCACCCTCTTTTAATATGCCGTTATCAATAATGTTTAACGAAGCGATCAGCGTTTTTTTATTCACCCTTACTTTTACGCGGTTAAGTGATGAAAATCCCTCAGATTTATGTATGGGGCAATCCTTAGGCATAAACACGATGTGTTCTATCTGCGCGTCAATGTGCAGCCGCTTTAATTTCAAAGAATTGGAATTTCGTTTCATAATTGAGTTAATACACTAGCTAATAGTTAGCGGGTTTAATCCGTGAAGGATCAATGATCCGTTTTAATGAGACAAATGAATTAATATTAAAGTGCCTGAACCAAATTTGCAGGAACATAAGATTTTTTGATTTGATGCATCACGGCCAATACAGTAATACTTATTACAGATGCAAAAAAGCACCACACGGAAACTATATAATCCTCGTAAAAAATAGCGGTGATGATATAGGAGATGAGGATCGCCATGCCCACACTCCACATGCGTTTAATGCCCGAGAAAAAAGGTGGTACGATGGTAGCAATGACGTACAATACGCCTCCATAGCGGCTGAGCCCGGCGGGATAATCCTGCTGATAGGAAATATGCAGCCCAAGAATTTTTGCCTCCACGTAATAAGAAATGAGGCAGTACGCCAGGTACAAAGAGACACTGGCCCCAAGAACGGTGAGTATCCTTTCTATTTGTTTTCGCTTTCGGTCTCGTTCCAGTTTCAAAATTGAGTAGGGTACCCAAAAGGGCCAGACTATCTGCGCAAAAAACAGGAATGTATAAGTCATAGGCCACCGTAAAAAGCTCCAGCCTTGATACGTGAGTGAGAGCCACACAAAGCCCTCAGATATCTGCTGTATTCCGAAGATCAGGGGTATGCTTGCAAACAGCAATTGAGAACTGTGTTGGCTTTTTTTGATGGAGGCCACTCCGATTGTTACCAGGACAATACCTGCTCCAAAACTTGCATTGGCGGAAAAACACATGGACGTAATTTTAAATTATGGCTGATGATTTCTGCAAATACTAATCTGCGGGACGTCTTTGCAATTACCTTTCCCGCTTCCTAAATTCAAAGGTAAGTGCGTCCTAAATCTATCAGATGATATCTCTCATGCATTAACATGAAATACATCATGCTTTATAACTTGAATCACATTGTTAAACAAAGTAATTTCACCTAACTATTAGACTAAAAAAAAATGTTTGAGTTGATCTATTGTTCCGAAGCAAATGCGAATATATCGGAAGACGATATTGCGTCTATTCTCAGTACCTCCAGAGCCTTTAATAAAACCCATAGCATTACCGGATGTCTTTTATATTACAATGGCGAGTTTATACAGATTTTGGAAGGAGAGGAAAATGTTGTGCAGAGCCTGTTTTCAAACATCCGTAAAGATAAGCGGCATACAAATGTTCAGCTTATAGCAGAAGAATTTGCGGCAGGCCGCGCCTTTGAAAGCTGGAACATGGCTTTCAACAGCATTAATCCCGCTCAGTTTTCGCCCATTATCGAATCCTTGTTTATTGAAAATGTAATGGCGTTTTCTGACTTTGCGGCTAAGCCCAATGAAGCCACAAAACTTTTTTGGTACATGACCCGCCAACTACTGGACGGGAATTGGCCGGAAACAAAAGAGTCTGATCGCACCAGGCTGTTTTTCTAATTATTGTTTTATAACCCTTCCGTCTTCCATTTCAATGATCCGTTTGGTGCGGTTGGCAAAATCATTGTCGTGAGTTACAATTAAAAGCGATTGATTATAATTAGCCGCCAGCTCTTCGAAAATGTGAAACACGATCTCACTGTTTTTTTTATCGAGGTTACCGGTGGGTTCATCACCCATGATAATGAGCGGGTCATTAATAAGAGCTCGCGCTATGGCCACCCTTTGTTTTTGCCCGCCCGAAAGCTGGTTCGGAAATTTCAGCGCTTCGCTTTCAATGCCGAGTACTTTCAGTTTTTCGTATGCCCTGTGTTCAATTTCTTTCTCTGAGAAAGCCCCAAGTTTTAAACCAGGAAGCATCACATTTTTCAGTACACTGAATTCATTCAGTAAATAATGGAACTGGAACACGAAACCTATTTTTTCGTTCCTTACCCTCGCCAGCTCTTCCTCTTTTTTAGCCACCATGCTAACACCATCTATTTTCAGGTCCCCCCTAAAGTCCATATCCATTGTTGAAAGTATATAAAGGAGTGTAGATTTTCCGCAGCCTGACTTCCCGATCACCGACACAAACTCCCCTCTATCAATAGAAAAGCAAATGTCTTTCAATACAGGTACTGTAATTGGATCGTGAAACTCCTTACAGATATTTATCGCTTCGATGACTTTGCTGTTCATTTTATTTTCCCCTGATAATAATAACCGGATCTACTTTGCTCGCTTTGCGCGACGGAAAATAACCCGCGAAATAAGTAGTGACCACTGAAAAAACTCCGCCAATAATATAAAACACAGGGCTGTAGTTAACCGGATAGGTTTTAATGGTAGGAAGTGCTTCTGTGTTAAAAGGAATGAGGTCTATGAGCGCAGAGGCGCCAAGTCCGAGCAGCAGCCCCAGCGCACCCCCGAAGATTCCTATGGTAAGCGCGATACTAATAAAAATTGCTTTCACATTCTTGCCCGAAAAACCGGTTGCTTTTAAAATGGCTATGGTATCCATTTTTTCATAGATCATCATGTTCAGAATGTTATAGATTCCGAAACCAGCCACCACTAAAAGCGTAATGCCTACAACATACGAAATGAGGGTCCTGATAAAGGTTCCGGTTTCAAACTGCGCATTTGCTGTATTAATATCGAGTGCTTCCACATCAAACAATTGATGGTACTCATGCGCCATCGCCGGTGCGTTAAGAATATCTTTCAGCTTCACCTGGATATCTGTAACATAGCTGTTAGGCTCTCCCAGAAGTTTTTGAGCGGTAACAAGCGATACATAACTCTGTATCTTATCGAGTTCCTGCAATCCCGATTGAAAATAACCGACTACTTTCAACTGAAAACGTTCGCCACGGGAAGTTGTTACCTGCACTACATCTCCCAGCTGTGCTAACATTTTTTCGGCCGCGGCTTTTCCAAGGATAATGCTGTTCGGAATATTTTTAAGATCTATATAACGCCCTTCAGTAACATACTCACTAAATTTAAAAAGTCTGTTCTCGGCTTCAGGATCAATACCGCTTACTGTGCCTGGTAAGTCAACAGCACCGAGGTTGTAAAATACCTGACAACTGATTTTTGGAGCAATGCCTAATACACGTTTATCTTCCCGCAGCGTTTTCAGAATAACTGCGCTGTTCCTGATCTGCAACTGTTCGTTTTTAGGTTTTACAGAGCGAATAAAGTTATGGGTACCGGAATAAGTTTTGGACAATTCAACAGGTTGTAACGCGGAGGGCTGTACCTCTTTATAAAGACGGATATGCGGAGTACGATTTAAAACTAAGCCATCAAGCAACTGATTTAACCCCGTCATAAAGCTCAGCAGGGTAATGAACATGGCAATGCTGAACGTAACACCAATAGCAGCCACAAGCGTTTGCCGCCAGCGGGCCAGCAATAACGAACGCGAAATATCAAAACTGAGCTTCAGGTTCATTAGTCGGGTTTTACAAGTTCTTCGTCTTTAGAAATACCTGTCAGAATTTCGATTACCTGGTAATCTTTCAAGCCTGTTTTTACCTGTGTTTTTTGTCCGTTACGCTTTATCACCGTACTGTCGTTAAGCAGGTAATTCCGCGGAATGAGCAAGGTGTTTTTTTTCCTGCTGATCACGATATTAGCCTCGAAGCTTGTATTCGGGTAAACGATCGCCGGAGCTTTTGTAAATTCGGCTTCCACAATAAAGGTCTTACTGCGCTCGTTCATCAGCGGGAAAACGCGTGTTACCTGTGCTTCAAATACTTGTCCGCGATAGCTGTCAAGCGTAACTAGAACGGGTAAGCCCTTTTTTATTTTTACAATGTCATATTCGTCCACCTGCATCTCCAGAATAAAAGTGAAAGCATCACCCACAATGGCTAACGGAGTCTGCATACTTACCATTTCTCCTTTTACTTTATTGAGGCTGTATACGATGCCGTTTAATTCGCTGCGAACTGTATAGTCGTTTTCAGAAGTTCCTGTGATCAGTAAATTTTTCTTCGCTTGTAATGAGGCAAATTCTAATTGCCGTTGCAGGTCCTCCAGTTTCAGCAGCGACGAGTAATAAGAGGTTCTCGAATTTTTAAAGCCCAGTTCACGCTGTTCCAGATCTACTCTGGTGCCTATGTTTTGCTGCCATAGCGCTAATTGGCGTGTATATAGCAAAGAATCATTCTGCATTTTTTCCCTGGCGAGATCTGAAAAAGCACGGGCATCTATCAATTTGCTTTTATTAGCGGCAAGATCAGAGAACCTTGCGGCCAGCTCGGCATTTTCTTTTGTGAGACGCTGGATGTCGTTTGATATAAATAGAAGAGGCTGCCCTTTTTTTACGGTATCTCCTTCTTTCACAAACACCTGTTCAATAATGCCGTTGGCCTGTGCAAACACCTGGTACTGATCTTTGCTTTTAATGGTACCCGAAGCATACACCGATTCTGATACACTGCCTAAAACAGGCTTGAGTTTTTCTTTATCCTGTTTGCAGGCTGTAAAATAGAACAGGCTGCACAGTGTCATGAAACAAAATTTTAAAATTCCAACAGATCTCATAGCGTTTATACAACAAGGAGAGGTTCAATGCTAATACGTGCGATATCATCCAGTCCGAATTGCAGGATCGAAGCTGGAAATTCAGTGAATTCGCCATTACTCTTATTATGGATCGCCCAGAAAGCTTCTTGTTTTTCTTCGGGCAAAAAACAATATTTCTCTGCAGGATAGAGGTATTCAAATTGAGAGTCCTTAACTACTTTAAACTGCACAAACTGGCCTTTCAGTTCTTTATTGTCTTTTGTGTATAAAGTTACTTTGCTGAAGTGGGGATTTGAAAGATCGTAGAGAGAATAAATGTGGAGTGTTGATTTCATAGGATTTAAAACTTTCTAAAACATAGCCGGGTGCTCGATAAAGGTATCCTGCTTTAGTCAAGCCTGGCATGAAATACATCACTGCTAAACATGACTTTCATCAGCTTCTTTTGGATAGCCGTTTGTTCTACTAATCGCTATTGGCCAGGGTAGCCGCTTTCCAGATCTGCCAGCGTTCTCCTGGTACATTCATTGTCAAAAAAAGCAGATACGGATTCTCCGTTTATAATGAGCGAAACCTTAAAATTATAAAAGCCAGTACGGGGAATTTCCGCTTCCAGATAATTACTGAAGGGATATTGATAAAGATCTTCCGTTGCCATTGTGCCCCCCTTGTAGTAGAACGCTATGTAACCTATAATGATCGTATTCATCAGAGCTTTGCCGCTAACTTCGTTTACATATACATGGAGGCGGTTACCGCATTTTTTTACCAGTTCTATCTCGTACCTGCCTGCCGTGTGTTTGATACAAGAGTTGGTATCGCAGGAAATTTTCTGAGCCTTTAACAGGAATATACTTGTAAAAAAGAAAATGGTAAAACCGGTTCTGATGAGTGTTTGATTCATGTCCCAAAGTTCTGGATGAATCTGCTTTGAAGCCTTAACTTCCGTCACTTAAAAATATGATCCCCGTCATTGGATAAAAATAGTATTAGAAATTGCCAGAGCGCGGAGGTATTGCTGCGTGCATCAGTAAGTAGTTTAAAAAAACTTTGTGAATTTCTATTACCGTGAGATATTCTTTTCGTAAAAGCTTTCGGACGCGTTTCTTTTTTTTGAGAAAATAGAAATAAAAAAAGCCATTGGCGGCCCTGGAGCAAATCTTCAAGGTCCGGCCAACAGCATTTTTTGGGTTGCTTTGGTTATTATTAGTCCATTAACGAGTAATCGTAATCCACTACCAGTTCATTATCCACGTTCCACACGCCTTTGGTATTCCAGGCAATGCGTTCGGCCTGCTCTTTCTCGTACCACGATCCTACAGTACCCGTTAAAGTTACTTTTGTACCTTTTACGCTCACTTCAATATCTTCCGAATTAATAGCCCAGTTACGTGCAAGGGCACGTTCCACTTCGCGTTTTTCTATCAGGTCGTGCGACTCCGGTTTAAGTGTAATATTACTGGTAACGCCCATAACACCGTTTATGTTTTTTACAGCTTCTTTTGCAGCCTCACGCTGGAAGTTCCAGTTTACTTCACCATCGAGGGTGATCCAGCCTTTCTCAACTTTTACTTTGATCTTTTCATTTGGAATTTTCCAGTTCCATTCCATAGCGGTGAGTACATTCGTTGCAATAGTGCTATCGTCTACTTTTTTTAGAGAGTCGAATTGCACTTCGATCTTTTCAACAACCACCTTTACACCCGCTACGCTTTTTGCAGCAGCTTCCGCTTCCGATTTTTTTGCATAGCTATTTACCGTGCCGGTTAAAGTGATCACACCGTCTTTGGCAATTACACCAATTTCTGCTGCATGCAACAGAGGTTCCCATTTAATGGCGTCTTGTACTTCTTTTTGTAATTGTTCGTTGGTTTTCATAGCTCTTAATTTTAATGAGTTTTTACATCACAAAATTAGAGCTAAGCGTATTCCGGCGCAGTGATTTGGGTCACTGGTTTTGATGATCCTCAACAGACTTTAATTGCTCCTGATTAAATTTAACCAGTAAGATCTATAAGACTATCTGAACAAGTGTCCACAGTGGTAGTTTTCAAACAGCTCTTCCAGCACCTTTATAGACTTCCTCCCAAAGGCTTTGTGGTTTTCAAAATAACTTCGGCCGAGGATCATGATGCGCAGCAGGGTATAAATTTGCAGATTGCACAGCTTGTTTCTCAAATGCGGTGGCAGACTTAATACCTGTGCCGGGTCTTCAAAAACTTCCCGGTGTTTGCGCGGAATGCTACGCATGTACCGCTGCTTTTCTACCTGGTTGGTAAAAAAACTAAGCTGCGTTTTTGTTGTTTCTAAAAGTTGTTTGCAGGCCCTGCCGGAAATATAGATGAAGTGCCCTTCAAACTTATAATTAAAAGGCTGGTAATTGTGCCGGAGCGCAGAGAGCTCTAGTGGACTTAAAATTTGTTTTAGATAAGGCAGCGAACGTTTGTCTGTTTTGGTAAGTGACGCCAGCACAGTATGCGGAAGGTCTTTGGTTTTCATAAGCTTGATCTTTAGATGTTTCGATATCCTGGGATCGTGGGCTTATGAATTTGTGTAAAGATAAAAATTTTAGAAAATAGATCTCCTTAAAAATAGGGAGAAGATTTACTTAGTATTGGGGAGTTGGAATGGAGATTTATTCGATAACCTTGTAAAAAAGTAGTGGAAAAAGAAAAATAGGGTAAAATAAGCCAAAACGGACGGTTTACCGCCCATTTTTTCGCGGTTAAATAATCTACATTTGATGAAATAATCCACGCTGTAACAGAAAAGCATTTTAATGATTAACATAATTAATTATTTGTGGTGATCAGGTCTTTATGAAAAAACTATATACCACACAAGAATATAAAGATTGGCATAAAAAAAAGCTAAAGAAGATTCAAATCGAACTCAAAAGCAAGAATTATGCTCCTATCAAAAGAAAGAAATCAATAGGTTACCAACGACAAGCGGAGCCAGTTCCGCTGATAGCACCAAGAGACTTTAGGCTTTTAACAAACACTGAACAATGTTTAGGTTTTTTTAGGGATGTGAGGGATGAAAAAAATCAAGTTTTAATTAAGAACATACGGTTTTTAGTTATATCCATGAGTGATATAGAGCATATTGATTATGCTACAATTAGTGTTTTAAGTGCTATATGTGAAGATTTTACATTTAGAAATATCGCTATGCGTGGCTTACTGCCTCGAAACCCAGCCTGTAAAAAAATCATTGTAGATTCGGGTTTTTTGAATCGCATGTATGATGATAATCAAAGGAAATTCACCAAATTTACTCCCTCAGATGTTTTCGTATTTGAGAAAGGTGGTGATAAATTCACTGACTCAGATAATATTCGGATAGGAGAACTTATTAAAGAAGTGTCAAAACATCTCACGGGCGTAGGTAGACATTTTAATCCAGTAAAAACAATTTTACTTGAAATTTGCGGTAATGCAATTGAGCACTCAGATTCTCTATGTAAGCAATGGCTGCTCGGAGTAATGTATGAAAAAGATAAGGTGGTCTTTACCGTTACTGATGTAGGCCGGGGCATTTTGGAAACTTTATATAGAAAGCCTTTAGCCGGAATCAAAGATATGTTTACGTTAAAGGAAAAGCACGAGATACTTAATGGTGCATTTGAGCAGAAATATGGGTCCAGGACGAGGGAAATAAATCGTAATAAAGGTCTTCCTGCTGTTAAGTACAATTCGGAAATGGGTTATATTCTTAATTTGATTGTTGTCACTAATAATGTAATTTTGTACTTTGGTGAGGATAGTGAATCATCAACATTTTTGAGGGGCGCACCGAGATTGAAAGGAACATTCTATCAATGGGAAGTTACAAAGGAATGTATTGATAAAGTTATAGTAAAAAAATCATGAAGATAATTAGCATACTTAATAATTATTCAGAATATCCGGGTTTGAGGAATTGCAATATCAGTGAACATTCTGGCGAAGAATTTTACCATGTTGTTTTAAACAAGGAGTTTAAAGATAGCTTTGAAAAAAGCGAAACGGTGCAAATTAACTTGGATGGTACAGGAGGTTACGCATCTTCATTTTTAGATGAAGCCTTCGGTAATCTTGTATATGATTTTTCGTTAGAGAATGTGAAAAAATATGTTGAAATTATATCAGAGGAAGAGCCACATTGGAAGGAAATGATAGAAACGCAAACGTTTAAAGAATGGGAGAGAAGGCGATTAGAAAAGGAAAGTCCTAAAGTAACAATTAAACATGCTCCGTGGTTTAGAATGATTGATAAAACTATTCAAGAGAAAGTATGGGAATTGCCTGCTGTTGTGTAGAAAATCCAACGTTTTGTGGGCTTGAAGCCTCCGATTGGATTAATATCATAGGGGTTCTTGTTAACGCTGGTTTAGGCCTTTGGGTTGTATTGACTATTCAAAGTAGAGCAACTAATCGGCGAATATTAAAAGATCACTTTATTTCTGAGGTTAAAAACATTCGGGATGAATACAAGGAATTTCTTTCCAAACTATATGGCAATTCTATTGCTCCTAAGACCGTAGTGCCATGGTTCAAGTTGATGAATGTAAAGGCGGCCGACCTATTGAATCTACTAGATCAACGGTATAGTATTCATAAAAAAATGTTAGATGCTTATCAAGTTGAGTTGCGCGAACTGATTACAAATAGCCCGGAATTTAACGCTCAATTCAACAACACTCGCTTAGAGCTTTCAGTCGACTTACAAAACAAAGTCATTAGATTTCAGCAAAATTCCAGTTATGTATTCAATCACATAATCACTAAGATAAATGATGCTTCATAGTAAGAATGCAAAATTAATTTAACTGCGTATTTTCATTGACACTTCTGCAAGATTTTACTTTCACCTATGAAAAGCAAAATCTATTCAGTAAAACTCTGAATCTTCCCCTTACAAATCTCCTCCGTCATCGTGCGCAGCAATTGCACCCGTTCACTCAAATACTCCAGGTCTTCTTTAGAGATCTTATAATCCATATTGTAACGGGCATCTACGTAAGCTTTCTTTAAAAGATCAAAGCGCTGGCGTTCTTCGGCCGAGGCTTGCGGGAACACTTTACCAAACTCCATGTTGCAGGCTTTGGCAAGATTGCCGAGTTCTTCAATGTTATGTGTTTTGGGTTTGTAGCCGGTAAACACTAACTGAATGGCGCCGTAGTAACGTTCAGTTGCCTGATGTAATTGAAAGGCTGCATTTTTTAATTGTGCATGTTGCATTGAAAATTCATAGTGCATAAAAAACTCATTCGCGCTCTCAAACCAATTATCAAAATCACGCTGTGCTTTTGCCTGTACTTCTGCAGGGCTCATGTCGCGCTTGTCTTCAAGGGTATAACGGTTGCTAGTAAACAGCTGGATGCCTTCTTTCTTAATGTCTCCAAAAAAGTAAGAACCTTCGCGCAACTCGTTGTTTACAAATTCCATCCCATGATAAATAGGATGCACTGGTGTAGCCAGCTTTAATTCGTTTAATCTGTTGCTAATTCCCGACGTAACACTATCGCTATTCGCATGGCCATTCTTACTTAAGATGATGAGCAGATCGTAATCGCTTTTGTACTCGTAAGTATTGCCCTTCTCCATGTATTTATCTTCCACCCAGGTGCCACGTGCATAGCTCCCAAATAAAATGATCATCTCAATCTCCGCAAACCTTGGGATCAAAGCCGCCACTATGGCCTTTAATTCGGCTTGCTTGTGATCGGGCAGAAAAGAGAGGATGGTTTTCATAACTTTAGTCCTGAAGTGAACTTATTCTACTTCAATAGAGTTAAAGATAATGGTTTTTAAGACGACGAAATTTTCACGCTGAAAAACGTGTTAACAATCCAATCAACAAAAATTTCACCTAATTTTGCATGCCTAGCAGTTTCTTTCAGTTGGTACGTATTTAACTGATAATCATAAAATTAACTGGTAAATACTCATAACTTGCGCTTATTTAACTTTCACAATTACACAATTGTACAATAATGTAATACATTTGTATTAACCAAACCCCTCACGCCTCTGATTCAAGCGCACTTTGAGGGGTCTTTTTTTTCCCTTTTTATGAAATTCGACAAACCGCCTCAAACCCATGAGGAGCACTATCATCTTTTAATTAAGAGAGGCTTAAAAATTGATGATGAGGCAAGGTTTTATAAGTATACCAAAACAATAGGTTATTATCGTCTTACTGGATATATGTATCCCTTTCAATCAAACGACGGTTCTCATAATTTTAAAACTCCGGTTAGCTTCGACACTGTATTAGAACATTATTTATTTGACAAAAAGTTAAAGCTGATTCTATTGCACGAAATTGAAAGAATTGAAATTTCTTTCAGGGCAATTATTTGTAACACGTATGCTTTGAAGTATGGTTCGCACTGGTATTTAGACGATTCTTATTTTAACGATAAAGCTATTTTTTATAAAATAATTGAAGATGTAAAAAAATATTCTACAGACACTAGTGATCTGTTTATTAAAAATTATAATAGCAAGTATACAGACCCAGCTTTACCTGCATCGTGGATGGTATTTGAAATTTTCACCTTTGGTCAAACCGCAAGTATTTTTGAAAACCTAAAAGATACCGGCGAAAAAAAAGCGATTGCTGCCGAATACGGCACTGTTGTGCCTATACTGGAATCGTGGTTTAAGAGTATTAATTTCATAAGGAATTGCTGCGCGCATCATTCAAGATTATGGAACAGGAAAATTCCAATTAAGCCAATGATTCCTGAAAGAAAAAACAAAAGATTTCTAACTCATATAGATGCCGAAACGAATAAAAGAATTTACGGGGTGCTCTCATGCATGCTCTTTCTGAATAAGCAAATTAGCCCCAAGTCTAAATTTAAAGAAAGAATTAAAAATTTGTTTGTGGAGTATCCCAGCGTAAATAAAGAGTACATGGGCTTTCATGCTGATTGGGAGAAAGAAGAGTTGTGGACTTAGTTGAAGTTTATAAGATGCTTCACAGAATAGACTAAAAGACAGGATTTAGCTGATATGCGCTTCTTCAAGAACTTTATCCGTGTAAGTATCGAGCTGTACTTCCTCATATAAATGAAGGTTAGCATCAGCTGCATTTAAAATCTCCAAAGCATATTGGTAAGCCTCAGTAAATTTATTGTCCTGAGGAGCAGCTATTAAAAGGTCGATGCCTGCATTGCGGGCCGAGATAGCGCCCTTTAAATAGTTAAGCTGGTTTTGGATAAGTAAGGCCTTATTAGTGATCACTTCTTCGCTTTCCAGATCAAGGCTTAAGCCTTTTACAAAATGAGTGGTGTTGTTTTCCCATTTCAGATCTACTCTAAAATTTACTTTTCCGTTGATCAGAGGCGTTCTTTCTTCCTGAATGATGGTTTCAAATTTCGGATTGCGGCTAAGGATGTTATGTTGCAGCTTTTTGATAAGCTGCCCTCCTGTTTTGTGCCTGAATTCAGTAACGGGTGATTCGTAGGCAGACAAGTAGGTTTGAGAATAATGATGAATAGTTGTGTCAGGATCTTTTATCAGGATGCCAAAATTAAATTTATCGAATTGCAAGGAACCACTTGTATTCTGGAAAAAAAACTCTTCCAGCACGAGGTCATATTCAAATAAAGAATTGTGAATGAATTTTTCTATTTGTTTTTTCTTTTGCCTGAAAGAAACCAGGTAAGATTTGATAACCTCTATCTCTGCATCAGGAAATGCTTTTTTAAGTCGCAGCAGTGATTTAGGAAATACAAACTCAACCACATTTGTGCCAGGAAAAATAAAAAGCAGCCCAAGGTTAATCGATTCGCCAAGCTTGTCGACATGCTTATATTTTAATATGGAATATGCAATACTGTTGTTCATAGGACACTTCGCTTTAAAGCATTGATCAATAGGCCTGAATTGCTTTTAACACAATAAAGGTAATCTTCCCAGTCTGCGCAAACCTCCGCCATTAAAAGCCTCTACCAACAGCGGTTTGGTTGTGCCGTCGCTAAAGAATTCTTCATGTATAAATGTTGCTTTATAATGTGGTAAAGACATAAGTGGGAATATAAAGATATAAATATTCAGATGACATAATAACGAAATTGTGTATTAAATCTTGAAGGGCTTTTTAATAACTAAAAATGCCATGATTCTCTTAGGAATAAGAATTTAACCCTGCAATCCACATACTTTTTGGACAATGATTACAAAGTGGTAAGGTGCCTGTATGACAAATATCACTACTCGCTATGACGGCTGACATTTAAAGCGTAAGAAAGTCTCTGTTACTTTACACTTACAAAACAACATTAAAAACAAAAGCCATGAAAGTAAGTGAGATAATGACATCCAGAGCTCTGAAGTATTGTACTACTGACACAAAATTACGTAAAGCAGCAAAGCTTATGAAAGCAGGCAACTGCGGCGCGCTGCCCGTTGTGGATGAAAACAAAAAGGTGCTTGGAATCATCACCGATCGTGATATCTGCCTTTCTATGGCGAAAAAGCACGGTAAGGCCGATGCAAAAAGAACAGTGTCTCAAATTATGCCTAAAGATATATACACCGTAAAAACAGACGATTCTGTAGCCACCGCCTTTCGCCAAATGAGAATGTTCCAGGTGGGACGCCTTCCGGTAACAAACGCCAATGGAATGCTGAAGGGCATTGTATCTCTGCACAGTGTTATCAATCATTCCATGGATAGCGGAACAAAATCTGTGGGTGCAAGTGTTTCAGCCTCCGAAAACCTATTGAAGACACTACAGGCAGTTAATAAAAGATATGCTCCCAACAAGAGTACTAAAAAAACAGTAAAACCTACTGCCAGGAAAAATTGAAAAACAATTATCTCGATCATTAACACACTACTAATTAAAAAAACATGAACAAATACCAGGCAGATACACATTCCGGAAAAGTTACTCCGGAAATAATTCCCTCACCCATATCTGATTATATTAAAAATAATTTCAGAGAAGATTTTTTGACAGAGATTCACACCCTCAAAGATAAAAACGGGAAAACGTTTTACAGGGTCGATATCAGCCACGATAACACCCTGCATCATTTAAAATTTGACACACAGGGTACCCTGATTTTGCAGGAAGCAGAACCTCTCATGGAGTTGTTTGACGAAGAGGATAATTTTACGCCGTTAGACTAATTCATAAATCCTGGAGTGCACTGACTCAATATGGGTGAAAGTTAAAGAGACGTTTATTAAACGAGGCTCATGTACTTTAGTTACTTAACTGCTTTGTTCTATAATTAGTTTTAGATGACTCGCGGGAATAACACCCGATTGTCGCCATTTTACCTGCCCCTTCTTAAACAAGATCAGCGTAGGCACACCCTTTACCTGGTAAGCCTGCGCCGCCGCCGGGTTTTTGTCAACATCCACTTTTACAATGATCGCTTTATTACCGAGCTTAAGTTTCACTTCTTCAAGGATTGGCGCCATGCTTTTGCAAGGGCCACACCATTCTGCAAAAAAATCTACCAGTACAGGTTTGTCGGAATTGATCAGTTCTTTAAAATTCATTTTATTTATTTATTTATTTTTTGTTTCGTTAATGAACTACCTAAGTAAAATGAATCTCTCCGTAAAAAGGTATGATTCCAATATCAGCGAACATAATAATCTTTCCTTCTTCATTACTTACTGAAATCCTCCACTAACCTGTATCACCTGTCTCTTTGCATGCGCCGGAGAAAATTAAAAAGAATAAAATAATGCAGAAGTTTTTCATTTAAGCTTTTATAATTTTATTCCTCTTTTTTTCATTTCTTCCGCCAGCTTGCCTTCAATCTTGCGGCACGAACAATGTTGCTGATGTTCCAGGTGCCAGGCTATACGCTGATCAGTTGTCGGATTTTTAGGCATCTTATGTTTCAGGTGCCATTCTTTATTTAATTTCATGAGGATCTCTTATCATCAAAACTACTGTCTGATTATAAAACACTCTGTGAGGCTGCGCACTTTTTCAGATGATCTTGATCACCCGATTCACGGGCATTGCTGGCAACGATCACAGAAACGAGTGACCAGGATCAGGGACTGGTGCCGGACCTCACACTACCTTTGAACAGTTATTAAACGACTTAATCAAGGCTCATGAATAAGCTCAGAATTGCAATCATCATCCTGTTACTCGCTGTGGCGGTAAATGCCTTAATGGCGGGTTATTCGTTTATCGCCGACCCTAGCGGTAAAGGTTTAAACATTTCCATCGCACTGTTGCGTCATTCACCCTTTCATGATTTTTTTATCCCGGGGCTGATATTATTCCTGGTAAACGGACTGGCAAATATTTTCACCGCCATGTTTTTGCTCAACCAATGGCGCAATGCATACTTATTCGTAATGATTCAGGGGATACTGTTAACAGGATGGATCCTGGTACAAGTTATTATGCTTGTTCAGTTCAATGCATTACACGCCATTCTGGGGGCAGTAGGTTTATTTTTCTTTGCCGCTGGCTGGAAACTTCACAACAAAGTTAGTTGCCTGAAAGTTTCCTGCTTTCCAAATTCAGATGAAATACGTTCCTGGAAATAAAAACGGGAGCATAATAACAGACACATGACAATTCTCCTGATAGTAATAGGACTGCTTATAACACTCTGCTTATATATTATAGTGGCTCCTTTTTACCTGGAGATAGATACAACACGCGACCTATATAGACTTCGTTTTCATAAACTAGCATCTCTGAGTTTGAATACACAAAATGATCCGGCTTTGATCTTAAAGATAGCAGGCTGGAAAAGAGCGATCACGCTAGAGAATAGTGGTGCTGCCAAAGAAGTGGTAATTAGAGAACCGCTATCTCCATCTCCGCAAAAACGTAGAAACTTATCTTATCATCAATTAATAAAACTCCTGCAAAGTTTTAAAATAAAAACCTTCTACCTCGACGTGGATTTTGGAGACATGCCGCTGAACGGCATACTCTTTCCTTATTTCTATTGGCTCAGTGGGTATAGCGGAAAAACGGTTCGTATCAATTTCAACGGAAATACAGTTCTAATACTCGTTGTAAAAAATAGTATCGCCAGAATGGGCTGGGCGTTGATCAGCTCAAAATTAAAAACCAATCCATCTTAAAGGTGGATCTAACACAAATAACAAATGAACAATTTAGATGAAGTACTCAGCAAAGTAACTGAGTTTTTAAAATCAGAAGCAAAAACAGAAACTATTATCGGCGAACAATTTAAACTCGGAGAATTTACCTGTGTGCCTGTTATGTCTGTAGGTATAGGCTTTGGCGGCGGAAGCGGCGAAGGAAAAGGCAATGCGAAAAACCAGGCAGAAGGCGAAGGAACAGGTGTAGGTGGAGCAGCTGGTCTTGGTATGGGACCTGTAGGATTTCTTGTGACACACGGGAATGAAATTCAGTTTGTGCCTGCACGTGCAAACAAAGGTCTGAGTGCGGCATTTGAAAAAATACCGGGTCTGCTAGAAAAATTATTCGACCAGAAAAAGAAAACAGAACATGCATAAATAGTAAAAACAAGCACTTACTAATTATTCCGTACAGGGATTTAAAACAACACACTATGAAAAAACTATTTGTCTCGTTGGCACTCTGTGCTATAATAACTCTCAGCTCCTGTGGTGTTAACTACGCAACCATTGGTAATCATAATCTGAATAATACGCAGGTGCACCTATCTACAAACAATTTTAAAGTAGTGGATAAAGTAGCAGGAACCGCTTACGTGCAATACATCGTATTTATTGGCGGATTAAAAAAACAACAACTTTATGAAAAGGCCTATTCAGATATGCTTGCTAAGGCCAATCTTCTAAACACCTCAAAAGCGCTGGTAAATATTTTAACGGAAGAACACTATGTGTTTATAACACCTTATTACATTCGCCGGACACTAACGGTAAGCGCCAATGTGATTGAGTTTACACGTTAATATTATTTTACATAGTGAAGATAAGCAGGTTGGCAGCCTGCTTATCTTTTTTTTAAATAAGATCCGTTATTGTAAACTATAGGTTTCACTCTTTAGTGGAATGCAAACATCTTTATATCCTTCCGTAGTTATCCTACTTTGCAGTGCTGTTTTTGCTTCCGCTTCCCCATGAACCAGGAAGATTTTCTTTACAATGTTTTTATCCTGGCAGGAAAGATAGCGAAGGATCTCGGCATAGTCTGCATGCGCACTTAGAGACTTGATACTCTCAATGTTAGCTTTCACGTCAAAATAATCTCCAAAAATATGAACGCGCGTTACTCCCTGCAGTAATTTACCTGCTAAAGATGTAGGTGTACAATAACCCATTAGTAAAATGGTATTCTTCGATTGAGTGATGCTGTTGGCAATGTGGTGCTTCACGCGCCCGGCATCCGCCATCCCTGAGGCAGAAATAATCACGCAAGGTTCTTCAAGTGCGTTCAGGGCTTTTGATTCTTCCGAATCCTGTATGTAAGTTAGATTTTCAAAACCAAACGGATCGGGATCTGTTGTTATGTATGCTCTCAATTCTTCGTTAAAGCTTTCCGGGTGCTTACGCACAAGGTCTGTTGCTTTTGTTGAGAGCGGACTATCCACAAATAGTTTCACATCGGGAAGATGTCCTTTTTTCTTGAGTTTGTCAAAAAGGTACAGGATCTCCTGCGTCCTTCCCAAACTAAAAGCCGGTATAATCAACTTACCTTTGTTATCGACACAGGTGCGTTGCAGAATTTCAAGTAACTTATCTTCAGCATCAACTAAAGGGTCGTGCAAGCGATCACCGTAGGTAGATTCGCAAATGATGTAATCAGCTTGCGGAAAAACTGCCGGTGGTTTCAACAAAGGGTCAGAGTATCTGCCTATGTCACCTGTAAAGGCAAGCCGGGTAGTTTTTCCATTTTCGTTGGCAATCACATTTACGGTGGCGCTGCCAATGATATGGCCGTTTTCTTTAAAGCGAAAGGCGATTTCATCATTAAGATGAAAGTCGGTATCAAATGGAATTGCTTTAAACTGCTTAAGACATTTCTCTGCTTCACGAACACTATACAGGGGTTTGATTTCAGACTCGCCATTTTTCTTTCTTCGGCGGTTTATAAACCGGATGTCACTTTCGTGAATGTGAGCACTGTCCAGTAATAATATGCCACATACATCAAAAGTTGCAGGTGTGCAATAGATCTTACCTGAAAACCCTTGTTTTACAAGGCTTGGAAGATTACCGCAATGATCAATATGCCCATGTGAAAGAATAACCGCGTCAATTTCAGCAGCGTTTACTCCCAGGTTCCTGTTCATCGCGTCGGTATCCTTTCCCATACCCTGATATAATCCGCAATCTAAGAGAATATGTTTCCCCTTTTCCGTTATAAGTAAATGTTTACTTCCTGTTACACCCTCTGTGGCGCCAATAAATTTTAATTTCATTTTACGGATTTTAAATTCGACAGATCTATGTTTTTCGTCACATAATCGTAGCCGATGGTTATTAATTCTTTCGTCTTTTTCGATTCAAATAAGTGATGTGTTTTCAATGCCGGTGGTTCTATAAATACATCGCAAAAATCCATGTTTTTTAACACACTGTTGCGCATGAGCAAATGCAGTGATCTGTCAATACCATGAACAATACCCGTATGTGGATCGAATTCCGGAATTGGATTAACATGTACCCCAATTATTTTCTTTGAGGAATTTATAAAAGGTTCTACAGGCAAGTTGTTACTCAAACCCCCATCCGCATAAGGCACACCGTTTATAAAACATGGAGGGAGCAAAACTGGTATTGCGGCCGTAGCAATTAATACCTCCAGCATATTTCCCTCGCTGACAATTTTTTGCTTACCAGTGTTGAGATCTGTAAGATTTACATAAAGCGGTTTTTTAAGTGCTTCAAAGGTTGTGCTTCTAAGATTAGCTTTCAATACCCGCGAATAATTATCAAACGATAATAAATTGTGCCAGAATCGGGAATAGTTGAGCCCGATTTCCGGTTCTTCTTTTATCAACAGCTCTTCAATTTCACTGGGATGGAATCCATCGCAAATAAAGGCTCCAATGAGGGCGCCACAACTTGTTCCGCTTATGGCACTGATGCTGATATCCTGTTCCATCAACCCTTGAATAACGCCTATTTGTGAATAGCCTCTCGTGCCGCCACCTGATAAAACAAGGTTGCAATCCATACTCATAGAATTAAATTGACGCACTGTTTTTTATGTTCGAAACAATCCAGGTTATGTATGGTGGTAACCGCAATGTTCGCTAAGGCTTCCTGCGTTAAAAAAGCCTGGTGACCAGTAACGATCACGTTGCTGAAAGTCATCAGCCTGGCAAGAACATCATCCTTTAATACTTCAGGGGAATGGTCCTGGAAAAAGAGACTTTCATCCTCATACACATCCATTCCAAAGTAACCGATGTGTCCTGACTTCAGAGCGCTTACAACTTCGTTTGTATCTATCAGTTTTCCCCGGCTTGTATTGATTAGCATCACGCCTTGTTTCATCATCTTTATTCTTGTTGCGTTGACGATATGTTCTGTTTCTTTTGTTAGTGGGAGATGAAGTGTGATGATATCACTCTCGCAGCATAACTTCTCAAGGCTTGTATATTCCACATTATAATTTTCTGCTAAAGAAGAATTTTTTACATTATCGAAGGCTAGCATGCGGCATCCAAAGCCGTAAAGGATGTTTGATACCACTGAACCGATTTTTCCTGTGCCTATAATGCCTACTGTTTTTCCTTTCATATCAAAACCCACAAGACCGTTCAATGAAAAGTTTAATCGATGTGTATTGTTATTCGCCTGAACTATTCTTCTATTGAGCGCGAGCATGAGGGTAATTGCATGTTCAGCTACCGAATAAGGTGAATAGGCCGGAACCCGGGCAACAGCGATGTTAAGATTGTGGGCTGTATTCATGTCAACATGATTGTAGCCCGCCGAGCGCAGAGTGATATACTTAACCCCAAGGCGTTGGAGCTCCATAAGATTTTCGGCTTTCAGATCGTCACTTACAAAAACCGAAATTGCTTCACAACCCTTCGCAAGGTTCACAGTTGCCTCTGTCAGGGTCTGCGGAATAAATATTAGTTCATGCTTCCCGTCATTCGCCGAAAGGAGATGCTCATTTTCAAATTCATGGATGCTATACACAGCTGTTTTCATAGCGGAGTTATTCAACCGCAGGTAAGTTTTAGCGCCGCTTCCCTTTGGTTGAGAACAAACTTAGGCTTGTAAAGGAGCTTAGCAGCTGATATTCGTCATCTCTTGCTGTGAGTTTGATCACAAATAATTGAGTTGAAGGGTATTAGTTTTAGGATTTAAACAAAACACTGGCACTTATACAGCCAGCCTAATATCCGGGAGCAGTTCCTAAACCGCTCAATTTATAATGACTTTATTAATTTTGTAAATATGGAAGTACTACTGGATTACATTGGAGGTATTGAGGAAGAACTCTCATCTGCGAAAAAGGAAGAACCTGAAAAACGGACCTATAAAAAAGATCCAGGAATTACAGAAGAGCTAACAGCACTACAACACGTTAGAAACTTTTACAAAAAGGTTAGAAATTATCACGCAGCATTAATCGAAACTAAAGCGCCGCTAATTGGAAGTAAAAATAATTACCGTACCTAAAACTCCAACTAAAAACCCCCCTGCTCCCCAAGAGACGAGCTTTTTCCACTTTTCTTTTTTCTCTCTTTCCAAAATGGCTTGTGTTTCTTTGAGGTTTGCATTTGCAGCATTTAAATTATTTATTGTACCACTTAAGTTTTCTCTTGTACTTATTAAAATAACACTGGCACTGTCAACTGAAGTATTCACATTTTGAATTAAAGCTTTGGTTATGGCTGTTACATCTGCCAAGGCTTTTAAGTTAAGTTGGGCGATTGAATCGTTGTTTGCGGCAAGGCTTTCTAAATGTTTGATATTTTCTCGTGTTAACTTACTAAATTCGTCATATCGTGTTTTCTCGAACACAACAACACCACTATCGCACAGAATTGTCAGAGAATGGTTTTTTGGAAAGGTTTGAGCCTTCTTTAAATTCTCTTTTGTAAGAATAATCACTTTCGTTTGTCCAAAACCTGAGAGCTTCGTTAAAACGAAGAGAATAATTAAAATATTTTTCATGGTGCAAGGCTATCTAGTTTGGCAAGGTTTGCTTTGATCAGTCCTTTTAAAGAATCAGATTTGGATTTCACTTGCTCTGTTTTAACAAGCAACTGCTGATTAATGACTTCAACTTCAATTCCTGATTTAAAAGAGTATTTTTTAAGATCTGAAAGCACCGAATTAGCGCTGTCAATCTGCATCTTTGCATTATTTATGCGTTTGACTGGAAATTCCAGTCTATCAGACCCCTAAATTCCGATAAAAATAGAACCCTCCAAAAATCAGAGCAATGACCTTTAAAATAAACAGCGCCAGAACATAAATGCTGGGGTCTATTTTTTTGAACAAGTGGGGTCTGTCAATGTGAAATTTCCAACATAACGCATAAAGCCCTTCTGCTTTAATGCATAAAATGGTGAACAAAAAAAGGGCTAAAGCTTGCTTCCAGGGACCAGGCACAAAAGTGAGGGATCGATTTCATTAAGATTCTTATAGTTTTTAAAAGAGTTCGTTACTGCTTTCCGTACCAAGTTACAGCCCGCAGTATTAATTTAAAATTAATCTTTAATCTATGTTCATAGTCAATTACCATTGTAAGTATGAACTGCTTGCAGTACTTTTGCCATTGAGATGAAAAAAAATCTCAAATTTTATCTGAAAGTGCTGCTTGATTTCACTACTTCTTATATTCATTTTTTCCGGCCTGGTGAGTTTTTTAGGGTCTCTACAACTGGGTCCTGTAAATCTGTTTGTTATTAATTCAGTAGTATATCAAAGCAAAAGAACGGCTTATTGTGTTGCCATTGGCGGATGTATCCCTGAGTTCATTTACTGCGGTTTAGCCGTATTTGCAAATAGTTATTTACTGGAACATAAATCGTTGATTTTTTTACTAAAAATTGTTTTCATAATCATGCTGATACTGGTTGGTTTTATTTTTTATTTCAAAAAACAATCACCCATTGCACTTCAAAACGAAACGAGTTCAACTGAACAAGCCATACAAGCTATCTTTAAAGGCTTTTCACTGGCAGTTTTAAATCCTCAGTTATTACCATTCTGGGTATTCATTCAAATCTATTTTAATTCAATCCCATTTCTTCAAATTAAATCCAACTTCGAAAAATTTTCGTACATCTTAGGCTCAGGAGTTGGAGCGTTTATGCTCCTGGCATTTTTTATACACATTGTAAATAAATACAGGGAAAAAGTTTTAAAATACATGCACAACGACTACTACTTTAAAGCATTATCTTTATTGTTTTTTGCATTGGCAGGACATCAAATTTGGATGCTGATTAATTCGTGATTTTTTTATAAAATGACTCAAGACAATAAATATTGGTATTTACGGAATCACAAGCTCTTTGATCAACTTAACTCAAAGGAAATTGAAAGCTTATGCATTGTGTCTAATATGAAAAATGCAGAAAAAAATGATGTTATTTATTTTTCGGAATCTGAAGTAAAAAAAATATTTATTTTAAAGGTTGGAACAGTAAAAATTTGTCGGGAAGATCAATCTGGTAAAGAAATAATTACGGAAATGCTAACAGAAGGTGATATTTTCGGGCATCTGAATAGTACTGGAACCAGTCATGAATACGCCAAAGTACTAAGCGATCAGGTAAAACTCTGCTTTTTTGAAATGCCTAATTTCCTCAATGTCTTACAAAATAACCCGACGCTTTCTTTAAAATATGCCAACGCAGTGAATGAAAAATTACTCACTTTTCAGCAAAAATATGAAGATTTGGTTTTTAAAGATGTGAATACAAGAGTGCTTGATTTTTTTAAAGTATACGCCAAACATCACGGGAAAAGCAATGGCACCTCCATCGAAATGGAAATGCTTTTAAATCATCAGGACATTGCTGACTATACGGCTTCATCACGGCAATCTGTTACTACAATAATAAACAGGCTGGTTGAAAAAGGTAAACTTGTATATGAAGGCCGAAAAAAAGTGATTATTCCCAATATAAAAGAACTCTAACTGTCTTTTAAACGACATTTTCATTTAACGACTTACAGTAGTTTAGCATACAAATCTGAAGTATGCCGGGTAGTGTAATTATTTTAACTCTTTGTTTGCAATTTACAGTTGGTGAAAAGAAGGAAAATGAAAAAATTCCTGATACGAATTCCGATACAAGTATTGCAATTCTGAATGCTCATTCTGATTTCTCAAGTAATGCTCATACCGCTTCAGGTTGCATTCATTTACATTCAAAAAATGGCACAAAAAACCTTGTACCTGAGGGGTCTGAACAGGAGAGTGTGGTAGATTTAACGGTGTGTTTTTCACGATGCTCCAATTAAGCTTTACATTTTAATCATGAAAAAAATATTCTTCTTTTTTACTCTTGTTATCCATAATTTGATTGTTGCCCAGACTTTAAGCACGGAAGTAAGATTACGGGTAAAAAATTTCAATACTGATAAATCAGGCATTGCACTTCAGGGCTATGATCCGGTTAATTATTTTTTAGGTACCGCCAAAACAGGTTCAAGTGCCTATTCTTATAACTATAACGGAATAACCTACCGCTTTGTTTCAGAAAAAAACATGGCCTTATTTAAAGCTTCTCCCGCAAAATTTGAACCTGTGTATGGCGGCTGGTGCGCTTATGCTATGGGGGCTACAGGCGAAAAAGTGGAAGTAGATCCTGAAACATATAAGATAATAGACGGCAAATTATATTTATTTTACAATGCCTTTTTTAATAACACTTTACCAAAGTGGAATAAGGACGAGAAAAACTTAACTAAAAAAGCCAACGAAAATTGGCTGAAATTAAATAAGTAATATGACTAAAAGCACAAAAATTATTTCCTGGATCTCAGCATTGGTAGCTTCGATAATAATGCTCCAAACGCTCTATTTTAAATTTAGCGCGGCTCCTGAAAGCGTTTATATTTTCACGCAACTCGGATTAGAACCTTATGGAAGAATTGGTGTTGGTGTTGCAGAATTAATTGCTGCCATTTTATTACTCATTCCTTCCGTTAGATTTTCAGGTGCTTTGATGGGTATAGGCTTAATGACAGGGGCTTTAATAGGACATATGACTAAACTGGGCATTGAGGTTATGGGTGATGGCGGTTATTTGTTCGCTCTTTGTCTTATTGTTTTACTGGCTTGTTTGTTGTGTTTCTTTTTAGAAAGAAAACAGGTATTACCATTCCTAAAACGTGTATTTAGTTTCAGGTAGAAACACAAAAAATTTTACCACTTCCGTTTTCGTTTTTGATAGCGCTTTTCGTTTTGGTTTTAAGAAAAAAAAGGTGAAATACAAAAACCGCCACTACCCTATGAAAGGGTTAATTTTATTTCCCGTCAGATTGTAAGTAGTAGCCATTAGTCTATCATTTATCTTGATTAGAAACATACGATCCGCCTCTAGAGTCTAACTAGTGGTCTCAAGAGCTTATAACTGAAAAACAGGCTTCATGGCAATTTGCTCTGCTGCCAATAAATTATTGAATAATTAATTTACCGGTTTTCACAATAGAATTTCCAGACTTTAAAGCATACAAATAAATGCCTGCTGAAATTTCAGGAAGAGGAATAATCTCGCTATTGCTATCTAAAACTTTACTAAGTAAAACTCTCCCGGTAATATCATATAAAGTCATAGAACCATTTTCCAAAATTTTATCTTGCTTTACCAAAATGCCAGCGTCAGTTACATATGCCTTAATAGTTGTATTTGATAAATACAGATTAGAAATACCTGTGGTGGTATTATTAGTTCCTGCAGAGATGGATTGAGCTTGAACTACTGCTTTAGTTGCTGTTTCCTGAAGTATAGCCAAAGTGAAAATTCTGGAAAAATTCCATGCAGCATTTACTGTCGAAGACATGGAATAGACAACTGAATCTCCAACTGAAGCGGGTAAGGAGATATTTAAACCCGTTGCGCCCGTCAGTGATTTTCTGAATACGTCGAAATGCACGGGCTCTCCGTTAGATCCTGTGTAATTGAGAGTATCTTCAGCCAAAACCACAAATAAGCTTAATCCGGCTAAGGAATGCATGGCTTCCGTTTTAATTACAACGCGCGATCTGATAGAGTCGTTACCATATTTTGTCTGACGAATAGTAATACTCGCGGGAGACATTTGTCCTAAATGCGGCGTAAAAATGGAAGAAGATCCATAATTTACAGAAGTAGAAACAGGAACGCCTTGTATTACCAGCACTGGCGTACCACCATAAACACCATAATAATTAGTGCGCGCGTCGTTTTCTAAAACATTGTGCTGACTTAAAACACAGCCGCTGTAGGGAGCGCTTGGATGCACCGCTAAATGAATTACATCCGTTTGCGCAGTATAGTTAGTATAAAACCCAGGGTTGCGGGAAGCGCAAATGCTGCATTTGGTATTTGTAAAATGCTCAACCACCACTTTTTTTGGTACTTGACAAAAGCCTATCTGAGCTATATAAATAAATGCAAAAAGTAAACTAGATTTTTTCATAATAGGATGTTTTAAATAATTACAAGTAAGCTTTGGAGTTTTCCAGTTACAAAACAAATGTAAAAAGCACAATACGACTTTAATGTCGGGTAGACGACGTATTGCCAACTTTTTCAAACTTAAATTTGAATCAACTTCATTACGATGAGGGATTTGGTTTAAGAATCAGGGCAAATAAAAAAGAGAAGACTACTCTCAGAATTGATTATGGCACTACTAAAGATTGGCAGGGTTCATGCGCGGTTTTTTCCGAGGCAGTTTAAGCAACTGGTTATCCTGCTGTTTTTTACGAAGGTTACTTTCGCTCAAAAGATAAACCGGTTCTTCTACAAAGATTCTACAGCTTTTTACCTGAAGTACGACACAGTGTATTTGAATAAAATTATTCCTGGCGAATTTAACACTGCTATTCATCTTGCGTTACAGTATTATCCTGAACTTTACGGGGCAGAAATAAAGTTCAGAATCAAAAAAACTATTTCACCACTTGCCGCAAGGCCAACATTCTGGGCAATTTTCAGAAGACCCTCTAAAAGAAAATATCTTATAACCATTAGTAATTCTACACTGGTAAAACTGACCCCTATTCTATTGAAAAATTTAACTTTCAATTCTCAGGTTGGAGTTATTGGTCACGAATTAGCACATATATCCTTTTACCAATCTAAAAGAGGCAGGTACTTTATGAAACTACTTTTAATGCATCTGAGTCGGAGAGCTATTGATACATTTGAATGCGACACAGACAAAAGGTGTATCGATCACGGTTTGGGTTTTCAGTTATTGAGTTGGAGTAAGGAAGTTAGGGTCAAACTTGTCTTGAAGCAATGGGGCGGTTCAAATTCTCCAGAAGGAAAGCGAGAGCGCTACATGAATCCGGAAACAATTAGTAAGTATATGAGTGCCCTGCCCGTTTACTTTTAAAGGTAAAGTAATTAAAATGTCGGTTAGGTGACAATTTAAAATGAAGTTAATGTTGTTCTTTGTACAAATAATAACCAGGCTACAATTTATGAGCGAACAGCAGGTTCAAACCAAAGGACACTCTTAAACGGATCCTGGCAGGTTGGTGTCACCTTTGGCAATAATTAGTTCACTCATGATTTTTTAGTTATGCATCACAAGTTCATTCAAAAAAAATAATTATGTCAAAATACTTATCACTACTGGTATCCTTCTTACTAACTGTATCAGGACTTTCGGCTCAAGCCCCTGGAGTTGAAAAGAAACGTTATAACTACAATCATAATTTTGATCTGGCATTCTCAACCAATGGTAATCAATCATCAGGAGCACTGTCGTGGGTAAAGTTTCATTCCATCTCTAAAAAAAAACGCTTTAAGATTGGATATGGTATTCGTTTTACCTCGCAGGCCGGAAAAAATTTAAACTATGTAACTGCCCCCGCAATACTAACTTCTAAAGAAACCGGGCCGCAGGTTCTATTTTCTAAAATATATTACGAAAACGTAGATACGTTTTTTGTTTCAAGGGCTCAAAACAATCTTTTAAATGTGAGTATCAATTTACAATATACCATTAAAGGAAAACTTGATATTGGCTTTAATATTGATGCAGCTGGATTTTCCTTTGGAGGAAGTACCACCGGAAAATATATTGCCTACCAATCTGACGAGAGTGAGACTTTTCATACAGCCTCTCCAACCCGCTACAACCTTTTGCTGGTAAGCGATAACGATATAGGAGGGTTAAATTCAGAAGTGTATTTTAGATATTGGTTTCATGAAAAATGGGCGATAAGAGCTGGAGCATCATTTCTGTTTACAGAATATACAACAAAAAATAAACTACGTTTAAATAATGATCGTTGGAGAAATAAATCACTGATGGGTTTAGTTGGCATTACATTCTCTCCTTTCAGATAATGCGATGAAAAAAATAGTGTTTATAGTTTTAAGCATAGTTGGTTTTGGATTTATTTCTAAAACAAGTACAATGCAAAACGAAGAATGGATTGTAAATTCTTCGAGCGTTAAATTCAAAATTAAGAATGCAGGATTTACGATTGATGGCACATTTAGTGGCTTCATCGCGAAAATATTTTTCGACCCGGCTAAAGGATATGGTAATTCAATGGCTGCCACTATAGAATCCAGATCAGTAAATACAGGCAATGAAAGCCGGGATGATCATTTGAAGAAAACTGAGTATTTTGATGTTGCCACCTTTCCAACTATCAGCATGAAAGCTACACTGTTTGAAAAAGAAGCCGACGGCAGTTTCAGAGGGTATTTTAAACTATTTATAAAAGGCAAAACCAGATATGTTCTTGTTCCTTTCACATTTACAGAAAAAGAAGGAAAAGCAATCATCAAAGGAGCATTTATTATTAATCGGCTAGACCTTGGGGTTGGCGAATCGAGCAGGATTTTATCTGATAACGCCACCATAACAATTGCCGTGAATGCTACAAAAAAATAAGATGTTAAAACAAGAAGCCATAAAACAACTTTTGAGCGTGCAATCTATTTTGTCGCAAATTAAAGACGAAGACTACACTTCTGCACTTACAACGCTTAAGGGCGCCTCGATTGGAAAACATATCAGACATATTGTAGAATTTTATGAGTGTTTACTCTTTAATACGGGTAACACTATTGTAAATTACGATACACGAAAAAGAAATCTTCTTTTAGAAGAAAATGTGAAGTACACGGAAGATTTTATTACTGAAATCATTGACACTTTAATGAAAATAGAAGGCAATACAAGAGTTCTGCTGGTGTCGAACTACCAGGATCAAAATATAACTATGGAGTCATCCGTTTATAGAGAAATCACCTACAATATTGAACATACAGTACATCATTTGGCCATCATAAGTATTGTTATCCCACTGCATTTCAATTACATTAATTTATCTGCAAACTTCGGATATGCCGATTCAACTATTCAGTATTTAAAATCTCACAAGGTAATTTAACAGAGTATGTGTACAGTTACGTATTTACCATTTAATCAAAGAGAATTTATACTCACTTCTAATAGAGATGAAGACGTAGGCAGGTTATCAGCTTTGCCAGTTCAGGAGTATGTGGTTAATAACAGAAGAATCTTTTTTCCAAAAGATCAAAAAGCCAACGGTACCTGGATAGCTTATGATGTAAAAGGCTACACACTTTGTTTGTTGAACGGAGCAAAAAAAGCACATATACCCAAATCAACTTACAAAAAAAGCAGGGGCTTAATGATGTTAGACTTTTATTTTTACAACGAACCAGAAGAGTTCGCAAAACTTTATGATTTTAAAGGAATAGAACCCTTCACTCTTATTCTTGCTTATTCTTGCTCAAATACCGAGAAAGTAAAACTTTACGAATTAAAGTGGGATGAAGAAAAAGTAGAACTAATAACACACGATTCCTCTCTGCCACAAATTTGGTCTTCAGTTACATTATATAGCAATGAAGTAATTGAAGAAAGAAAAAAATGGTTTGAAGTTTGGTTAAGTAAAAACACTGCTTATACACCAGAGACAATTTTATTTTTTCATCACTTTGGCGGCAATGGTTCCAGCGACAACGATTTGATAATTAATAGAAGTACAAAAAAAACCGTTAGTATTTGCTGCATTCATAAAAATTTATCTCACACAGATATTATTTATGAAGACATTATTAATAAAAATCTTCATAAAAGTAAAGTAATTAATTGTTAATGAGACTACCATTATTTATTGCAAAATTCAGCAGGTACGAGTACTGGCCCTGGTGGTTATTTTACCTGCCTATACTTCCTTATTGGTTCTATCTGGCCTTAAAAAATAAATCCCTCGCCTATTTCACCGCAGCTAATCCTGGAATAGAGCTGGGTGGTTTTTATGGCGAAAGCAAAACAGAAATTTTAGATTTGATAGACAAAAAATATTTACCAAAAGCTGTTGCTGTTGACAATTCTATTGATTTTATATCTATGTTACATCAAATGAAGAAACTTGGCCTGGGCTATCCGGTAATTGCAAAGCCTGATGTAGGCGAAAGAGGAAATCATGTCACCTTAATTCACGACCAAAAAGAGCTTATCCTTTATAATGTAAAATCAAAAACGAAATACATCATTCAAGAGTATATTGATTACACGATTGAATTGGGAGTTTTATATAGTAGAATGCCCGATTCTCAAAAAGGAAAAGTAAGCTCAATCACTTTAAAGGAATTCTTGAGTGTTACCGGAGATGGGAGATCCACCATTAAAGAATTAATGCAAAAAAGTCTGCGGGCAAGATTTCAAATTGAACGTTTAAGTAAGGAGCTTGAGAACAAAATGAAAATTGTTCTTAAAGAGGGGGAAGTAAAATTACTGGAACCGATTGGTAACCATTGCAGGGGAACAAAATTTATTGACAATAATTTTTTAATTAACGAAAAATTAAATGCCGTATTTGACAAGGTATGCATACCCATTAAAGGTTTCTACTATGGTAGATTTGATTTGAAGGTAAAGAGCATTGAGGATTTGTATCGGGGAGAAAATATCCGGATTATGGAGCTCAATGGCGCAAGTTCAGAGCCCGGCCATATTTACGATCCCTCTTTAACTCTTCATAAGGCTTATAAAGATTTAGTAAGCCACTGGAAACGCTTAGCCGATATATCAAAAGGCAACATGCAATTAGGCGTTAAGCCTGTTTCATTTCTACTGATCATTAAGAGTTATTGGAAGTTTGTGGTTCTAAAAAAAAATAAATAGTAGTATCTTGTCACATAAGGTACTTTTAGGAAAGAGTAAATTTTACCAGCCGTTTTTAATGCTTTTACAAATCATCAGCACTACTTTTCGTAAACCTTAAATAGTCTCTCAAAAGATAAGTTTTAACTGTGTAATACAATGTAGTGCCAACTAGTAAAAGGCGAATGCCTTTTCCAATCAGCCATATCACTGACAAAGAAAAAATATCTTCTCTGTACTTTTCCAAATCGCCAAAAAAAAGTTTGAGGTTTAATTGAGTAATTATTAATACGGTGATTGCAATCGAAAAGAAACCATAACTACCTGCAACTTTTAGCATTTGCTTTCCTTTGGGTTTGTTGATTTAAAATAGAGTATCCAAATAATGATCACTGCTATTTGCGTAAAAGGTACATAGTAATAAATTTGATTAGTAATTATAAAGTAGCCCTGCCAACTTTTAAGCGCCCTATATGAATTCAATTGATTCGGACCCAGGACCATTTCCTCATAAAGATTTCCAAAAAACAAGTGAGCTAAGAAAAATATTGAAAAACCTAAGAGACCTTTAAATGTTTTTGTTTTCATTTGATGATATTAAAGGATGCACAAAATTAGCTTCAATGCATGCCGACAAAATTATCAAATGGCAATTAATGACTTATTTAATACCTTTTCTAAGTCGGCTTAATGAGGTTTGAATGATACCTAAATAAGAGGCAAGTTATTTTAATGGCACCCTCTGTAAAAGATCAGACTGTTTCTTCATGGTCAGATAACGTTCCTCCGCTGTCATAGTTTGGTAGCTAAGTATGCCATTTATAACTTTAAGAAAAGCATCTTCCCAAATTTGTCTGCCAAACTGTTGAGTCCTTTTTTTACGACAAATCTGTCTTTTTCAATTGTTCACTGTTCAAAATGGGCAAGTATAGTTTGCAAATCCTTCTCTGAAATATCAATGCGTGATTTTATAAAGGCTGTTAGCTCTGTCATGAATTTGAATTACATAAATTTATTCACCTTTATAAATAAGATCTTTTAGGTCTTCACCTTTTTTGTTCACGTGCAGGTCGTGGTGATAATTATCCAGCTTTTTAAGCAGGTAGGCTAATTGCATTTTTTCGCTGGTGGTCAAATCACCGGGTATGACTTTACTAACTAAGCTCATATTTTGAAACACACTAAATAACACCCCTCTGCCTTTCTCAGTTAATTGCACAAGTTGGCTCCTCTGATCCCCTGGATTATCAAACTGCTCTATCAAATTATTTTTCAGAAGTCGTTTAATAGTTTCCATACCTGTTGTTTTTTCCTGCACACTTTTATTGATTAAATCAATTTTACTCAATCTATTAAAATTTAATAAGGTGGCCAGGTAAGTAAACTCATCTGTTGTTTTAAGCTCTGAATTTTTCAAAGCTTTTTTTGTGTACTGCTTTGCGTAGCGGTACAAATAAGTAATATTTTGTGAGATCGCTATTTCTATTGTACTGGGAGTATCGTGAATTTTGACACGTTCGTCTCTTTCCGCTGCTGTTTCATCACCGCTCATTAAATGATTACTTTCAAATTGCCTCACGTCAGAGCTTGCTAAAAAGTTTACAAATCCATTTAAATCAATTTGTTTTTTATCCACGGCTGACTCCTCGTAACTATGAAGTTTTTCTAATACTACTTTTAACAACGCATAATCCATCTTCTTAATTAGTATGATTTTGTACCAAATTTAATCATTTTGCTAGAATTTAACATATTTTTTAACCTTTATTATACAATATTGTTCTAATTTTGAACTTAAGAAACAAAAACAATCTAAATTTTAAAACTATGACTAAAATTTATTTAACCCTATGCTTAAACTTTATTCTCATTTTAGGAGCCAGGAGCCAGATTAATGGCGTTATCAGGGGCAATGTAAAAGATAAAAATACACAGGAGTATATTATTGGGGCAAGCATTTTTATCGAAGGAACTACTACGGGTGTGTCATCAGATATTGATGGTAATTATAAATTAACCGTACCTGTTGGCACGTATCGCCTCAAAGCATCTTTTGTTGGCTATTCCACCATTCTGAAAGAAAACATCGTTGTTACTTCTGGCAATGCTCAAATTATCAATTTTGAAATGGAGCCCTCTTCTTCTGAATTATCGGAGGTTGAAGTAACCTTTGATAAAGGAAAATCGGCGGTTGCAACAGATATGATCACACCGCTGTCGGTTCAGCAGTTAACCACTGAAGAAATTAAAAGTAATCCTGGAGGAAACTACGATGTTTCTAAAGTGATACAAACTTTGCCGGGTGTTGGCGGATCTGCGGGAGGTGCGGCACGAAATGACATTATTATAAGGGGTGGCGCACCAAACGAAAATGTATATTATCTCGACGGCGTTGAAATTCCTGTTTTAAATCACTTTCAAACGCAGGGAAGCAGCGGTGGGGCTACGGGCATTTTAAATGTATCATTTATTGAAGACGTTAAATTAAGTTCAAGTGCGTTTGACGCTAAATACGACAATGCACTTGCATCCACTTTCATTATTAAACAAAGAGAAGGGAACCCCGAAAAATTATCAGGCAACCTGAGAATAGCAGGAACAGAAGCTGCTGCAACACTGGAGGGTCCTTTAGGAAAAAAAACAAACTTCTTAGCATCGGCAAGAAGATCGTATCTGCAATACCTTTTTGAATTAATTGATTTGCCTATCCGTCCAAATTTTTGGGATTTTCAGTATAAAGTCACACACAAGTTTAATGATAAGACAACACTTACTGCGATTGGAATTGGCGGCATAGATGAGTTTGCATTTGCGACACCGAAAAACTCAAGTCCTGAAAACATTTATATCACCAGATCATTGCCCTACATTAATCAATGGAATTACACTACCGGCTTTTCTTTAAAACGTTTGATCGATAAAGGTTTTATGAATTTTACGGTGAGCCGCAACATGTTTAATAACGCGCTGGATAAATTTGAAGATGACAAACAACTAGAAGATAAGCGCACTTTTAAATTACGCTCACAGGAAATTGAAAATAAATTCAGATGGGACATCAATAAATATGTTAATGGTTGGAAAATCAGTGGTGGTGTTATGGCCCAGTATGTGAAATATAACACCAAATTATTTAGCCAGGTTACAAATGCATTATCTGATTCACTGGGAAACGAAATAGCACCAGCCACAAAAATCACTTTTAACAGCGCTATTGAGTTTTTTAAATATGGCGCTTTCGCAACCGTTGCAAAGAATATTTTAAATCAAAAACTCTTGGTATCATTTGGTTTAAGAACAGACATGAACAGCTTTATAATAGATGGCAACAATCCACTCAATACTTTATCTCCCCGCCTATCGCTTGCCTATCATGTAAGTTCAAAGTTTGACATAACCGGATCTATTGGCAGTTATTATAAAATTCCAACCTACACTACTTTGGGTTACCGCGATGCAAATAATGTCCTGGTAAATAAATCCATGAAGTACATTCAATCCAATCATTATGTAATAGGAACTCAATTTTTACCAAATGAAAGCCTGCGCTTTACGGTAGAGGGTTTTTATAAGCAGTACGCTAGTTACCCGGTATCAGCAGCAAATGGCATTTCATTAGCTAATCAGGGTGCCGACTTTGGCTCTATTGGAAGTGAAAAAATAAACAGTAATGGTAAAGGAGAATGTTATGGCTTTGAATTTTTTGTACAACAAAAATTAGTGAAAAAAATATTCTATGTATTCAGCTACACTTTTGTGAGAAGCACCTTTTCAGGATCAGACAACAAATTAATAGTTTCTTCTTGGGATAACCAACACCTGATTTCTGCTACTCTTGGCTATAAATTTAAAAAGAACTGGCAATTGGGTTTAAAATACAGGCTATCCGGCGGATTGCCTTACACTCCGTTTGACTTAACTGCATCACAGCAAAATTATTTACTGCTGGGAACCGGTGTTTTAGATTATTCAAAATTAAATTCAAAACGACTTGATCTTTTTAATCAGCTGGACTTAAGGGTAGATAAAAAATTTAACTTTAAACGTACTTCTTTAGATCTATTCGTTGATGTCCAAAACATCTTATTGTTCCGTCAGCAAAGCGCGCCAAACTATACTTTTAAAAGGAACGCTGATAATACCGGGTTTGAGACAACAGATGGCAATCCGGTTAAAAACGATGGGTCAAATGCTATACCGGTTATTCTGCAAAACGATGATCTTTCGGCTACACCAACAATAGGGATTATATTTGAATTTTGAGTTTTTAATAATTTCAAAAAAATACGATGCTTGAAAACGGAAAACAAACCTTTTATGCGAAAGACAGAAAAGCCTGGCGCAAATGGCTCGAGAAAAATCATAAGAATGAAAAAAGCATTTGGCTGATTATTTATCGTAAAGAAAGCAATGTTCCCAGTATTTATTATCCGGAAGCAGTTGATGAAGCTTTATGCTTTGGCTGGATTGATAGCAAGCCAAATAAAAGAGATGATGAGAGTTATTACCAGTTTTTTTCAATAAGAAATCCGAAAAGTAACTGGAGCAAAGTCAACAAAGACAAAGTAGCAAACTTAATAAAGGATGGTTTGATGACTGCTTCAGGACAGTATCTGATTGATCTTGCAAAGCAAAATGGAACCTGGACAGCCCTGGATGATGTTGAAAAAATTATACTACCTAAGGATCTTGAAACTTTATTCAAAAAAAATAAAAAAGCCCGGCTTAATTTTTCAAATTTTCCCCGTTCCGCTAAAAGAGGCATACTTGAATGGATCTTGCATGCGAAGAAACCTGAAACGAGAAAAAAAAGAATTGAAGAAACCGTAAAATTAGCTGAACTAGCTATTAAGGCCAATCATCCAAAACAAAGTAGTAAATGATTCTTTTCAGGAAGCAGAGTATAAACAACCCTCAACACACGGATACTATTTTTTGCTGTATTTATGAGATTGCACATCATTAGTAATGCGGGAGCGATTTTGTTATAGTGCTACAAAGAGCCTTTGGCGGAACTGCAGAAATGCATTCCGGTAAAACAAAATAGATCGTTGCAACTTAATGAAGCTATAACTAATACTATCTATCAGGCAGCATGTTTCTTTCTTGATTTAATTATAATCTCACCATTTATGGAAGCCCATTCCGCAAATACGGCATATTGCGCCAGTAAACTCTGACCCAGCTCCGTCAGTTCGTATTCTACCCTCGGCGGCACCTCAGGATAAATTTTCCGGGTAATTAATCCATCACCTTCTAAATTGCGCAGTGTAACGGTTAGCATGCGCTGAGAAACATCACCGATCTTATTCTTCAATTCGTTAAATCTCATTTTTCCAAATCCACCGAGCGCAAGGATAGAAAGCATGCTCCATTTATCACTGATTCTTGAAATAATGTCTCTTATGGGACATATTTGAAAGCGCGTGGTCTGGGCTACCTCAAAAATTTCTTTATATTTTTTTTCAGCCGCTGTGTCTTTGTTACCCCTAATAGTTACACCAGTGTTACTTTGTGATGCCCGTGTGCCCTCTTGTTTGTTCATTAGTTACTATTTAGTTTTGAGTTATTAAAAGTAACTATTAATCTCTAAAAAACAAAAAAAATGAACAACAAAATCTTAGTAACAGGTGCTACTGGTACGATTGGCCAGGCACTAATTAAAGGCCTTCAAAACAAAAACACATCCTTTGTAGCAGGAGTTCGCGACACAAAACAGGCAGCAGAAAAAATTCCGGGTACTACTCTCGTACGATTTGATTTCGGAGATCCATCTACTTACGAAACAGCTACCGAAGGCGTGAATAAAGTTTTCTTATTGGGCCCACCCTTAAATTTGAATCTTGTAGAGCTCATTTCCCCGTTTATTGATTTTTTAAAAAAGAAAAATATTACACGCGTTGTATACGTTTCGGCCCTTGCTATGGAAAAGGTAAAAGAATTACCGTTTCATGTTACTCTTGTTAAAAAACTGCAGGATGAAGGATTTGATTATACCATTCTCAATCTCTCTTTTTTTTCTCAGAATTTTAAAAGCTATGAATGGGATAATATTAAAGAGCGTGGTATTACGTATATGCCCGCCGGAACTGGAAAAGTTGGCTTTGTAGATGTTTATGATATTGGCGAGGCAGCGGCCATTGTTTTAACAGAAGAAGGGCATGAGAAAAAAACATACCAGTTAACCGGTCCTGATTTATTAAGCTACGGTGATGCCGCAGAGATCCTAAGCGAAGTAACAGGTAAAACAATAGTATATCCAAATCCGAGTCCGGAAGAATATACATCTGTTCTTAAAAGCGCAGGTGCTCCTGATTTTATTGCACCTTACATGATTAGCGTTTATTCGTTGATCGCGAACAATGAGGTAAGTGTATTAACAGATGATATTGAAAAAATTACGGGTAAGAAACCACAAACATTAAAAGCAGTTTTAAGCAGAGATTTTCAATCTTTATAAAAAATCAATATAAACGGGTAGCATAAATATACGTTTTATAATTTAATGGCCACGGGGTATAATAACGCAGGCCCATTCAAATCGGGCTTTGAGGTTTGAAGCAGTTGAGAGTGAAGAGGTGTTAATGTCATAGTTTATTCTAAACTTAATTTCGCTGCTGAGAACATGCTTGAAGGATTGATAGAGAAAGTCGGATCGGCCGCGCCATCCAGCAGGTTGCCAAAGTTTCAGTTAAGACTTGCTGTTGCCGAACCTCTTACCATACTAAAAGCAAAAAAAGGCTGCTCAGAAATGGAGCAGCCTTTTCACACAAAAACTGTGAGTTACTATTTCACAATTTTATAAGTTAATGTAGCACCCTGGCTCGTTACTTTTAGAAAGTAGATACCAGCGTTTAAATTGTGTGTATTAAATTCTAACAGACCGGATTCAGAATTTTGCGTTTCAATTATCTTTCCGCTTAAATCTGATAATTGCACGTCTGTTTTTAAATTACTGTTCTTGATGGTGATTTGATCAGCAAAAGGATTTGGATATACTGAAACAGAACTGCGCAGATCAACTTGTTCATTTATGCCTGTGATAGTACCAGTAGTTAGGGCTGGAAGAGGAATTAATGTTCCACCGCTTGCCAAAGCTACCCAAAGACCGAATGAAGGGCCGTTACTATTATTAGCCGGAGTTAAAAATCCACTGGCTAAAACAGTAATAGCGCTTCCTGAAAGTCCTAATGTGTTTAACGGTGCCAAATAAGTGGCCACTGTAGCTGTTCCTGCTGTATTTGTAACATACAAAGTATAATTTCCTGACGGAGTATTAGAGGCTAAAGGCAAGTACCCTGTTGAATTGTAGCTTCCATAAGTTATATTAGAAACAACAGTTCCGGCTCCTTCTGCCGCAACATTTACTGCAGGTGCGTCAGTTGAACCATGAAATACCAACACGTCGGTATTAATTGCGTTTAGTGCGCGTTCTCTTACAGAAGCATTTGCAATTAAATTAAAAGCCGCTGTAGACGAACCTGGTGTATATCCTGAACCACTAACAATTCCGCTCGCGATCAATTGGTATTTTGAAGCTGAAGATAGATTATAAGTAAATGTAGCTAAGGCAGAAGCCACACTGGTGCTTGTTGGCGGAGCAATATAAACGGTTACAGTTTGCCCTGCCGGAACATCAATAAAAGGAGAAGCAGTTCTAAAAGCAAAATCATTGATCAGAACAATAGGAGCCGTGCCGGTTGCAGCTGATTGAAACCAAACGTCTACTTGCGTAGCCGCCGCATCAGCGCAATTATGGATAGCTTGTAATCGCGTAGAAGTGATAGTGGAACTTGGTAGTGGAATTAATGATCCTGCCGCTGGAGTAGCTACATACAGGCCAAAAGCTGGTCCATTACTATTAGTTGCCGGATTTAAAAACCCACTTGCCAGTACCGTTAGTGCTGCGCCACCTAAACCTAAAGTAGATAATGGAGCAACGTACTCAGCCACTACATTTTCCGAAAACTGGTCGCGTACCTGGATATTGTAGTTAGCTGTAGGCAGGTTTAAATAAGGTGCGAAAGCCGGATAAGAGGCGTTGTTTACGAGTACGTTGGGCAAGGTAGGATTAACACCCGTTAATGGCGCAACGATGTCCACAGTGGGTGCATCTGTACTGCCATGATGTACCAATATACTGGTTGTAGTCGCATTTGGCGCAGCGGCAACGCCTGCTGTGTAAGTGCTCAACATAAAAGGTGCCATAGCGTTTGAAGGGCTGTAACCGGTTGGAGAAACAATTCCATCTGCCACTACAATATTTAAACTGTTAGGAATAAAGTTAACAGTGAAGGTAGCAATGGATTGTGTAGAGGCTGTTGATGTTCCCGGCGCCACACCTATTGTTAAGACTGTTGCCGCAGGAATATTCGTAAATGTTTGTGATGAATAACGAAACTGAAGATCGTTAATCAATAAGCTTGTACCTGCATAAATGTCTACAGTGCCAGCGGCTGCATCGGCACAGTTGTGAATCACTTGTAGCGAGGCTGTTTGCGCTTTGGCTGTAAAAATCAGGGAGCTAAATGTTAAAGCAATTCCCAGGATAAATAGTTTTTTTGTCATTTTTTTAGGTTTTAAAGGTTTTTAATACATTTATAATTAACCAGGACTCTTTGCCCTTACTACTATGTCGTGCCAAAAAACAATTACCCTACAGTTAAAAACTAAAAATATGTTAAACAGTATTTTTACTCAGATGCCGATTTTATTTGCAAACTAGTTGTGATAAGTCGCATCAAGCCCCGCAGTTATTACCGCAACAATGTTTGTAAGAATTCTTTTGAGAAAACATCCTTCTTAAAATAAAGGACAGTCTACTGTTTTTATTTACTTGTTCGTATTAAAGTCGAACCTCAAACCAAAATTTGGGTAAAACCTGGCTGCATAGTTATTTTTGACAGTAACGTTTTCTTGTTCTTTATTAATGACGTACTGGCGCACTACAAGATTATTAAAACTCAAGACATTCCATATATCGAGATAGAGTAGCAAAGTGTGTTGTTTCCGCTTTCCCGTTTTAATCAACCACTGAACTTTCAAATTGAGATTATTAAAAGCAGGATTTCTTGCAGAATTAATCGCACCCGCTATTAACAAATGGTTTCCTGATAAGGTATCTAATACTATGGGTGTATAAGGAGATCCGGAAGCGTAACGAAAATCTAAGCTATAGGAATAAGGAAAAATCCATTTTTTACCCGCATTTTTGCGAGCATAGTTTATTATCAAATTACAAGAATGCCGCTGATCGAAATAAAAGGGATAAGCAATATCCTGCAAGTTTCTCCGGCGTGAGCTTTCAGATAAAGCGTAAGACATCCATCCGCTTAAATTTCCCTGTTCCTTTTTCAAAATAAATTCTACGCCTTTTGCTTCACCATAGCCCTGATTTGTAAAATTTAAACTTTTGTCGAACATAACGAGTTTGTCATATTTTTTGTAGTAGGCTTCTACCCTCGCCTCCAGACTGCCACGTATTTTTTTTGTTACAGATAAAATCGTATGCTGGCACTGATTCGATGTTAGTTTTTTATTTTGATTTAACTGGTAAAGAACAGGCGCCTGATTGAATACACCCCAGCTGCCCGAAACTAGTGTATTCCTTGTTAACTGGTAAGCCACTGTCAAGCGAGGTGAAATATCGTAAGCAGCATTCAACTGTGAGTAATCCAGTCTTGCCCCAACGTTTAATAGAATTCGTTTTAAGATGGTGGCATCATAAAAAGCATACGCGGCAGAAGTCACGTTTGTAGTATTCAAACGAATATTCAGAAGCAGATGCGCCGTGTCGGTGATGGCAATATCTGTAGCGCGGTAATAATCAAAAACACTTAGCTTGTCATCTTCTAAATTTAATTCAATACCCGTTTTAATTTTGCTTTGAGAATTCAGATAATGCGTGAGGTCTTCTCGTAAGCCATAGGTAGTATTGTTGGTGTTATAATAGTATTTGCCAAATTTCGAAGAAGTAGTTAAGCCCGAATGCAGGAACGAAGTTTTACTGTAAGTCTTTTTTCCCATCACGGTTTGCACCTGTAAATTTTGAGCATTGATAGTATTTTTAGCTCTTAATTTCAGGCGGAAGTCTGGCGAGTGCGTAAAGTCAAGGTTATCCACCACATTAATGGAGGTTACACTTACTTTTGTTTTTTCATTTACAATATACGTGAGCTTACTACTTACGTCACCCATAAAAAAAGCTTTTGAATGCTGGTTCAGATTTAGCAGATCAAGATTATTTTTTCTTACTCCCACAATGAAACTGAATTTATTTTTAATAAGCGGCCCCTGCAACAGAGCCGAGTTATTTAAAACACTAAAATCCACATTGCCTTTAAACGTTTGAAAGTCGCCTGTTTTGGTGGTCAGATTAAAAACGGAGGACATAGACTGACCGTAATTTGAAGCATATCCTCCCGTAAGCACTTCAGCTTTCTCAAGCATATCAGGATTAAAAACCGATTGGCCGATAGAATAAAAAGGAAATGACAATTTGATATTATCCAGAAGAAATTGATTTTCGAATGACTCCCCTCCCCGTATGTGAATATTAGAAGTTCCATAAATATCAATGCGGCCCAGCACGCCAGGCAGTGCAGTTAAACTGTTAAGGGGATCGTTGGAAATGCCTTTGTTCATCTGTAATTGCGCCTGATTCAACTCCATCTGGCTCACTGAGGCGCGCTCAATGATCTTATCAGAAGTTACAATTGTTTCAGACAAAGTAATTGCTTCGGGAGAAAGTGGTATTGAGAACTTTGTTGATTTACCTGTTACCTGTATGGGTGAGGCGTATGCCCGGTATCCAAAGTTGCTTATCAATAAGATGTGCGAGCCTTCTGGAACATTCCGCAATGTAAATTTCCCCTCAAAATCGGTTAAAGTGGAAAAGGAAGCATCTTTTATTTTTACGGCAGCATAAGGCAAAGGATCGCCCGCAACACTGTCGCGCACACTACCCGAAATAGTAAAACGCGGTTTATTACCAGGCATCAGCACCACCTGCTTATCAATAATTTCCCATTCAATATTACAAGGTTTCAAAATTTTATCCAGAGCTTCAGTAAGCGAAACAGAATTTAAATTTACAGTAACACGTTGTGAAAGGTTAATGGTGCTGCCATAAGTAAAACTTAAACCTTCCTTTTCACCCAAATCAGCCAGCACTTCCGACAACAGTTTGTTTGCAGCAGTTAGAGTTATTCTTTTTTCCTGCAAGCGCTCCTGGCCAATAGCGCCAAGGCTAAACAATAGAAATAGTTTAATAACTAAAAAAAATTTCATCGGCATTAGCACCCTTTACCAGTAATGATTACCTGCTTATTATTCACCTGCATCTTAATGTTCAGAGTTTTCTCGAGTATCGCAATAATTTGCCCGAGGCTAGGCTCTTCAAAATAACCGGTAAATTTACATTTCAATATTTCCTGGTTTTTTACGTCTACGTTAATGGCAAAATAATCTTGAAGCTTATCGCAAACTTCCTGGAAAGCAGCATTCTTAAATTCTAACTTTTTTGTTTTCCACGACAAAAAATTTAAATCGGAACTTTTTTGTTTTATAAGCTGTTTGTTGGCCATGTTTACTATACCCGTTTCATCCTTCACTAACGTTATTGACTCACCAGCTATTGATCTTAGCGCTACCTTTCCTGTTATAACAGTAATTGTGGAGTTTTGTTCTTTTTCATATGCAGAAATATTGAAGGAGGTGCCCAAAACAGTTACCTCAAAATTATCGTTCGCTATTATAAAAGGTTTTTCCGCATTTTTCGTCACATCAAAATAAGCTTCACCAGTCAAACTGACTTTACGTTCGTCAGATTTAAATTCTTTTGGATATACTAAAGAGCTATTTTTATTCAGAACAACATGAGTGCAATCCGACAACACAACCATTCTTTTCACGTCGAAGGTGTTAACCGTGAGCATCTCGGCCCCTTGATTCTTATTACCATAAAGATAGATGGCAAAAACAGCCAAAGCCAGGCAGGCCGCCATTCCTAGTGTCCAGGAAAGGTAGGATTTGCCTTTAATCTGAGGAAAAGCAGTTTTCTCCTGCTCCACAGCGATTTTCTTCTGGATGGCTTGCCACGCTCTGGGTTTGTCAAGTTCTAAATCTTGTGCCAATATACCCGAACTGTCCCATGTAGCTTTAACCTGTTTGTAGAGCGCCTTATTGCCTTCATTTTCCTGAAGCCATTTTTCTAAACTCTCTCTCTCCTCCTGCGAAGCCTCATTTTTTAGATACCTAAGTATTGATTCCCAGTCATTCATTGTGTGTGTTGTCTAATGTATAGTCGTTTAAAAAGGTATTTACCCTATGTGTTTAACAAATACCATGTCAAAAGCCAAATTAAAATGTTAAGCGTTTGGTTTTTAGAGAAGATTGCCAAATGATCAGCAAGAATCTTAAGGGCTTTAGACAGATTGCTTTCAACGGTTTTTATCGAAATGTTTAATTGTTCGGCAACTTCCCGGTTTTTAAGACCACTAAATCTGCTCAGGTGAAAAATCATTCGCATTTGTTCCGGCATTTTTTCAAGACCTGCGTCAATAGCGTTGCGAAGCTCTTTTTGTTCGAGCGCTGTATCTGCTTCCTGAAATTGAGTGGAAACTATTTTTAGTTCGTCTTTAAGCAAACCCTCTGTCTTTCGTTTGCGTAAATAATCCAGTGCTCTAAAAACAACCGACTTGTATAAATACGCCTGGTAGTTTTTAATTTCCTGGAGTTCGCCTTTGCGAAGCCATAGTTTTACGAAAACATCCTGCACAACATCTTCGGCAGCCGCCTGATCTTTTAAAATTGGAAAGACAATCCTGCAGAGTCCATCATAATGCAACTCGAAAAGTTGTCCAAAATCTCTTTCCGTTAAATTAGATTCTGTCATAAACTTGTAGTGTATGCTTGTCAACTAATAGTTAAACTTTAAACTGTTTTTGAGGCAATATGAATTAAAAGTAATGCTAGTAAAAATAAGTAATTTATAGATTGATTGAACGGCTGACCATTTTGCAATAAGAGTGAATTCAATAACCCAATCAAACGCAATTCTAGTTCAGTTTAAAAGCCAGATCAGAGTTGATCGCAGATAAAGTGCAGGCACTTGACAAATACTGCCCCTCAAAAACCTGCTCCAAAAAGCATGATAAAATGGCCTTATTATTTTTGAATCGGAATAAGTTCTAACTCGTTTTTTTTTCGCGGAGAATCTATGGAGAATTACTTTACACAAAGCTAATCGTATTCTGAATTTAGTAGTGTTGAATAACCATAAGGTAAAGTGGCATCCCAAATGTTATATTGAAAGGAAATGTAATTGCAAGGGCCATGGGCAAATACAAACCCTCGTTAGCTTTAGGTGCTGATAATTTCATGGCAGCGGGAACAGCAATGTAGGAAGCACTTGCCGCCAATACAGCAAATATAAAACGGCTGCTAATGTCCTTGGTCACCATGCTGCTTGTCAACGCTACCATGCAGCCATTAAATAAGGGTATAAGAATAGCGAACACTGCCGGGAACCACCCATTAGAAAAGAACGAACTCAATTTCCGGCCGCTCCTTATTCCCATGTCCAGTAAAAATATAGCAAGAAAGCCTTTAAAAATATCGTTGGTAAAAGGTTTGATCCCCTCGGCTTGTTTGGCATTAGCCATCAACCCAATAATTAAACTGCCTAGAATTAGCAGTACGCTGCCATTTGTTAAAGAGTGCTTTATCACTGACATTTTATCGACACGAATTTTTTCTTCCTTGTTAAACACCGACATCAGTATTAAGCCGGCCACTATAGCCGGAGATTCCATTAATGCCATGATAGCTACCATATGTCCGTGAAATTCCATTTTTTGAGATTCAAGGTAAGACACTGCAGTGACAAAAGTTACCGCGCTCACCGAGCCATAAGCTGCAGCTATTGCTCCTGCATCGTATACATTCATTTTTCTTTTTAGAATAAAAAAAGTATAGACAGGGATTAATAATGAAATCAATATTCCGAAAAGCATTGACCAGATAATTTCATCTGAAAAATTTTCATGGGATAATTCCTGCCCACCTTTAAAGCCGATAGAAAAAAGAAGATAGAGAGAGATAAATTTGGATGAATTTGAAGGAATTTCTAAATCGCTTTTTAGTTTGACTGCAATAATTCCTAAAATAAAAAACAAAAAAGCGGGATTTGTAATGTTTGATACGAGTAGATCTAGATTCATATTTTTTATCTGGTTATTTCTTTATCGTTCTTTTTCAAAATTAAGGCGCTTGCCCTTTTCACTTTCATTAAACGCTCCGGCAGTGTAAACTAAATTACCATTGACGAAGGTTTTCATGATCTTACTTTTAAAAGTGTAATTCTCAAATGGCGACCAGCCACATTTATAAAGTAAATGTTCTGCAGTGGATTTCCATGGGTTGTTTAAATCTATCATTACCAGATCAGCGTAATACCCCTCTCTTATATAACCGCGCTCTCTTATCCGGTAGATTTCTGCAACATTGTGACTCGTTTTCCTTACAATATCCTCCAAAGAAATTTTACCCTGGTGATACAATTCCAATAAAAGAGGCAGAGCATGTTGCACCAATGGCCCGCCTGATTTAGCGTTATCATAACTACCCGATTTTTCAGCTAGCAGATGGGGAGCATGATCTGTGGCAATACTATCAAGTTTGTTTTTCTTTAAGGCATCTAAAAGCCCCTCCTTATCTTGTTGCGTTTTAATCGAAGGATTCCATTTTATTTTATTACCCAAACTCCTGTAGTCTTGATCTGAAAACCACAAATGATGAACACACGCTTCACCGGTAATCCTCTTATCTCGAATTGGCAGATCATTTCTAAAAAAACCGGTTTCCGACTGCGTGGATACATGCAAAATATGTAACCGTGTATTGAACTGTTCAGCCAGTTCTATGACTCTTTTTGTAGCAACAACGCAAGCTTTTTCACTTCTAATCAGAGGGTGGCATCTTACAGGAATATCGCCATCGTATAAATGCTGATAGAAATTGCCGGCGGATTTTATAAGTGAGTCGTCTTCGCAATGCAGGGCAATAAGTGTGTTTGTTCTACTGAATAATTTTTCAAGAAATTCAGGATAATTCGCCAATATACCTTCGTCATTGTCAAAGTATAATCCGTCGTCACTTAATCCACAAACGCTTTCGTTATCAATCCTGAGCGCTTCTTGTAGATTAGATTTATTTACCCCCATAAAAAAAGAATAATTGGCTAATGAACTCTTTTGAGCCAGCCGGTATTTTTCCTCCAGTAAATCAAGTGATAAAGTATTTGGAATGGTATTTGGCATATCCATGAAAGAGGTTATGCCACCGGCAACAGCCGCCTTTGATTCGGAATTCAAACTAGCTTTATGCGTCAGACCTGGCTCCCTGAAATGCACCTGGTCATCAATCATCCCTGGAATAAGATACAAACCTTGGGCATCTATCATATCAAAACGTTGGCCTTGTATTCCAATGTTTTTATCAATCTTTTCAATTCTCCCGTTAACAATCAGTAAATCTGAATTAAAGACAGATCCCTCATTCACTAACGTAGCATTTTTTATGACTAGTCTCTTCATGGCTCAAATCAAGGGTTACAAATATCACAGAAAGTAGGTTCCTCCGTTTTTTTTCCATTTGGATATTTTCTATCCTCCGTGTAATGACATTTTATGCACCGATACTCGTGAAATAAAGTTGATCTGGTTGGAAATCCACAGCTCATGCATGGTAAACCCGCCTTAACATTGGTAACGCCAAAACCAGGGGTAAAACATTGCGGACAAAAAGAAACGATTTTATCTGCCAATTTTTTTGCTGCTGATTCTATAACTTCCATCCGGGTAGGATTATACATTGCCCGCATGTCTGTTTCGATATACACTTCGCCAAAACGAATTACGAAGTCGTAGAAAACATCCTTTAAAACCGAAAGCTCAGTGATGCCTTTTACAATTTCTGAATGACTTGTTGCAGACTTTCTGAGAATCAATCCGTGGCTTGGAAATTTAGCCCGGTCGGCAAAATCGATTAACTCAGTTTCAGTTTTTATTTTTTGTCCGTTAAAATTTGTTTTTACACTGAGTTCTCTAACTACAACCTCTAATTCATTTTTGGCATCCATGAACAAGAGTAATTCATCATCTGCATTCATGAAACCTAATGTCGGATGAGCACCAAAAGAACCTTCACTTGCCACAGCCATGTCGCAATTGCTAAGTTGCATGGCCATCCGGCACTTTTTACGCGCCGTTTCCAATACATCATCCAGGCGCTCTACCTCGCCGGTAAAAGTTCCCAGACTATCGGTATCAAGTGTTGCATCATGCAGGCATTCCACATGAAGGGCCTTGTTTAAAACCGGAGAAATGACCTGTTCTTTCCGATGTTTGGTAGCAATAATTAATTTTCGACCTGCAAATACTTCTTTTATCCTATCCTTCCTCATTCATTAATTTAATCTCTACAGTTCCGTTTATTCTCAACCGAAATTTATTTTCCTCAGCATAATCCATCAGGTTTTTAACCTCCTTGTTATTTTGTGTTAGCTGCTTGATACGTTTTTCATGGAAAGAAGTATCGCCACTTGTTCGTACGGTAATGCCAAAAGATTCTGTAGAGTGAAAGCTAATTTTACTGGTAATGAGCGCGAATAATATGTTCCGGGCTTCTGAGGGTGTAAAATCACCATCTATTAACTTAAAGGTATGTTGCTTTTCCATTGTTACTAACCTATGTTTATTTCGCTTTGAACCGATACATTATCTCCGAGGGCTTCAATGGTCTTTCGGAAACTATAAAGTTCTTTTTGCAAAGATTTGATGCGGGTTTCACGCATTTTAATATCTTCCGCATGATCGGCACTTTCAATTTTTTCCTCATGAAACCTGATCTTCACATCAATCATTTTTGTGACAATAGCGATGGCGTCTTTAGCTGTGAATTGGCCCTGTATTAAATGTATTTTCATATACTTTATTTTTTGGTTATTAATTATTGTCCTTGACCAAGAGAGTAAGCTGGCTTGCCATTAAAAGCATATAGATTTTCGGTTTTAATCACATCTATGCCGTTAAGAATAGCTGCATTGAGAAGTTCAACGATGTGAGCCTTGGTAGCAGCAGCATCATTCACCGGTTTAAAACGGCATCTCCAGTGATCCGTACAAAATGTTTCTTTAAACCCTTCGGGCCAGACTTTTATACCGCGATTGGTAATCATGGAAAGTTTAATCTCTTTAGTTTCCAGCTTTTTTATCACATTTGCCAACTCATCAGGGTTTAAGCCATCCCAATGCACAAAGAGATCTACTCCTTGAAGCTCTTTCTTTGCAGCAACCCCACGTTTATACTTTGGCATGTTTAAAGCAGAACTGTTGTTGTATGAAACTTTTTTCAAAGTCGATGGCTCTTTTCCGAGGTTTGCAATTACCGCATCTGCAAACTCATTCGTTCCAACTTTTTGTTTGCTGATATTTTCTTTGTAAATATCGTAGGTGTGAATGCCATCTTCGATTGTTTTTAACAAGGCGTTTTGTATTCTCTCAGCGGCGTGTGTTTCACCAATATGATTTAACATCATGATCGCGCCTTGCAGCAGGCCGGAAGGATTCGCTAAATTTTGTCCAGCCCTGCGTGGAGCCGATCCGTGAATAGCTTCAAACATAGCGCATTCCTCGCCTATATTGGCCGATCCCGCCAGTCCAACTGATCCCGCAATTTGTGCGGCCACATCTGACAACACATCACCATATAAATTTAAAGTAACAATAACATCAAATACTTCAGGCGTATCAGCCATCTTAGCCGCGCCGATATCAATAATCCAATGTTCATTCTCTATCTCAGGATATTCTTCGGCTATCTCATCAAACACCTGGTGAAATAACCCATCCGTTTGCTTCATGATATTATCCTTTGTAAAACATGTTACCTTTTTCCGACCATACTGTTTAGCATATTCAAAAGCATAGCGAACAATTTTTTCGCAACCAGGCCTGCTTATAATTTTCAAGCATTGAACAACTTCATCCGTTTGCTGATGTTCAATTCCGGCATACAGATCCTCCTCGTTTTCTCTTATGATAACCAGGTCCATTTCGGGATGTTTGGTTTTTACAAAAGGATGTAAGCTCATACAAGGCCTCACGTTGGAATAAAGCCCGAGGAATTTCCGCGTTGTAACATTCAGACTTTTATATCCTCCCCCCTGCGGTGTGGTAATAGGAGCTTTTAAAAAAACTTTATTCTTCCGGATAGTATCCCACGATTCTTTTGCAATACCGGAAGTATTGCCAGCCAGATAAACTTTTTCGCCAACTTCAATTTCATCCATCTCTATTTTAGCGCCAGCTGCTAACAGTATTTTTAATGTAGCATCCATTATTTCAGGACCGATGCCATCCCCTTTTGCAATTGTTATACGTTTCATATAGTTAATTTAAGTTTGAATTCAATTTCCTGCTTAGAGCTTACCTATCCAGCTCCTTTATTCTTTAATTTCCCTGTAACTGGATTGTTTTTTTTGATGCTTTAAATCAATTTCGTGGTCGAGAGTGGTGTAGAGTCTCCAACTGGCCAGCGCCACAAGAACGCATAAAAAGCCAACCACAAAGTAGTGATGCGCTGCGTAATCAGCTAAATACTGTAACATTCCTAAAGGTGTTAAGTGAGAGATCACACAAAACACTAAAATTAAACATGCTATTCCTCCTGTAATAATCAGGACTGCCTTTGCCTTTGAATTACTTTTTTTAGATGTCATATTTTTTGTTTTATCGTGAGCAAAATTACGCAGGCCGATACATATATTTTTATTTATATTTGTTATGACTTACATAAATATAATTTATGCATTATACACTACACCAGTTACAGATTTTTTTAAAAGTGGCGCAATTACAAAGCATTACAAAAGCTGCCGAAGAATTGCATATGACGCAACCTGCGGTATCGATCCAAATAAAAAATCTACAGGATCAATTCGATATTCCTTTAACAGAAGTGGTTGGCAGGCAATTATACATTACCGACTTCGGAAATGAAATCATTGAAATGGCTGAGCGTATCGTTAACGAAGTTTATGCTATTAATTATAAAACAATGGCGTACAAAGGTCATCTTTCTGGCAAGCTAAAAATTTCATCTGTTTCAACAGGAAAATATATTATACCCTATTTTCTATCCGGATTTATGAAAAAACAGGAAGGCATAGAACTTTTACTGGATGTGACCAATAAGAGTAAAGTGATCAACACTCTTTTAAATAATGAAATTGATTTTGCTCTGGTTTCGGTTTTACCCGACAAACTTCAAATAGAAAAGGTAGATCTGATGCCCAACAAACTTTATGTAGTGGGCAATATGGAAACTAAATTTAAAAAAGCACCCTATGATAAAAAGATCTTCAATGATCTTCCGATGATCTTCAGAGAAGAGGGATCCGGCACACGTGTAGCCATGGAAAAGTTTATTGCTAAAAACAAGTTACCAGTGCATAAAAAAATGGAACTTACCTCCAATGAAGCTGTAAAGCAAGCGGTGATAGCAGGGCTGGGCTATTCAATTATGCCCTTAATAGGAATTAAAAACGAGTTACTAAATAAAGATCTGCAAATTGTGCCCGTGAAAGATTTCCCGATTAAAACCACCTGGCATTTAATCTGGTTAAAAAACAAAAAACACTCACCCGTAGCAGCAGCTTACATCAACTATGTTAAAACCGAAAAAGAAAAAATCATTCGTGAAAAGTTTGATTGGTTCAATAGATATTGACAAGCGGATTAACAGAAAGGATGTGGATTGAGCAGTGAACAGATGAATGAAGGTGATGTTTGGTGGATAGGACGGCCGGGTAGTTTGCTTTATCTTAGATAGCTTTAATATTTGTCCTTAACAAGTCGCCAAATTCCTGATTAATATGACTTACAGGCGAAGCATAAATAATCATTCCTTGCGAAAAGAAATTCTTTTTAACTTCTCGCTCTATAACATCGTACAACAGCGCCTTGGTGATAAAAAACAAACGGATGGTTTTCTTTTGTCCCTTTGCAGTTAAAATTGTATTTGTATCAATATGCGTTTGAACGGCATACTTCTCAGTGATTAAAAAGGAAGAAATTTCTTCTGCTTTTTTCTCGTCTTCCAAAATAATATCTAGTATGATCATAGTTTATAATCTAAGGTTCCGTTTAAATAAACAATAGTAATAACCATTTTTATAAATTTCAGCTTATATTCTGCCAGCTTCAATTCTGTTTCAAGTAATTTATTCTCCCGCGTGTTGATCATAAATACAGAACTTTCTCCATTCTGAAATTTAACTTTTTCTGCATCCAAAAGCATTTTGCTATAATTGACTGAACGTTCAGCATTCATAAGCTGTTGCGCTAAAATCGCCAAAGTCTTCTCCAAAGCGTTGTATTTAAAATTTAATTCGTTCGTTTTATTAAGCAGTTCTAAAGAATTATTTTGAGAAATAACACGCGCCATTTTGTATTCGTTGGTAGAATTTCTGAGCAATAGCGGGAAAGACATATTTAAACCCCATTTATAATTGTTGGTTGAAAATGCCGGATTGATTGCAGAAGTGTTATTGGAAAGAAAATTATATTTGACATTCAGAACCGGTTTGATCATTTCTTTTTTTAGTCTTACATCTGTATCCAGAACTTTTTGATAGGCCGTATACTTCGTCAAGACCGGGTTTTGAAGGGTGTTGCTGGTGAGCTTTTCACTAAGGACTGATTTTGCTTTTTTATAATAAACTTCAAGGCTATCGGAAACCTGGTAAGTAGTAGTAACCAGCGAAGGAGAATTATTTTGCCAGATAAACCCTGAAAGCTCGTTGGTGCTTTTCTGGTTTTCAATCAAGGCATTTTGCAGATCCAGCAACCTGGTTTGATAAAATATAGCGGCCTCCACAGTATCCACGGAGGCTCTCTCTCCAACTGCAGCCAGCGCTTCCACTCCCTCCAGTCTTTTGCGGGCAGCATCCATAAAGTAATTGCTGAGCGCTATCTGATTCGTGGTGAACAGCCATTCAAAATAACGTTGTGAAGCCTCAAATAAAAGGGTGTTGAGCTGCTGTTGCTGCTCGGCTGTGTAATAATTGATGTAAGCTTTTGATTTTAAAACTTCTGCCCGCCTCTTGTCTATAACCAATCCCTGTAAAACACCTACCTCCAGACCTAAGTATGGCAAGCCCTGAGAAGGTGTATAAAATTCAGGGTTCACATTCGTACCAACTCCATAATCGTATCCGGCTTTCAGATATTGATTCGTAAATAGGGGTTGCTTTATTTCGCTATTCAAAGTTGTGAAATAGTTAGAACCATTAAATTGTTTCTGATCGTAGTTGCCGCTTATTAAAGGATCATAGTTGCCCCGCGCTGCTTTTAGCTGAAGTTCAGCATACTTTTTTTCGTTATTTGCCCGTTTAGCAAGAGGATTATTCTCTAAAACCGAAGCTATAAATTCATTGTATTCTGGTAACACAGTTTGCCCACAACAAACTTCCGCAGCTAAAACTAAAAGGTATAAAAAAGATTTTTTCATTTCTTGCTCTCATTAGTTTTAGAAACTTTTGCCGCATAAAATTCAGGTGGAAATCCATTGACTGTTCGCCAAAGTTCATAGAAAAGCGGGACATTTTTAAGCAGCGCAAATCCTTTCACACCGCCACCAATTTGAATTGCCTCCGGCCATTTTTCGCCCGCATTTCTTGCCAGGATCCTGAACTTTCCATTCTCCGAGATGACTTTATCATAAGCCACAATTTCTGCTTTATAGGTGCCATAGCTAATTCCTGGCCAGCCAGAAAAAACAAAGGCCGGCCATCCGTCAAACTGTAATTGTACATCTTGTCCCTTTTGAATAAGCGGCAGGTCTACAGGATCGATAAACAATTCTACAGCCTGCTCATCCTGCTGAGGCACAATGCTGCATAAAGCAGCGCCCTCTTTAATAATCTCTCCAATACCCTGAACATTCGTTTTGGCTATGTATCCGTCCTGAGGTGCTAACACATAATAGAAACCTTTACGCATACTATAGTTTGCCAGTTGATTTTGTAATTTCGTTAAAGATCCTTCGCCTTCATATAACAGAGATAGTGCCGAGAATTTGTCCGATTCCGTTTTCATGAGTTTTTCCTGGTACTCCTGTTGAATGGAGTTTAGCTCTATCTCAGCATTTAATAATTCATTTTTAGTGGAGATAAATTTATTATCAGCTGATGTTTTCTTCGCCAGGGCATCCTGTAATTTAATTCTTCTGTTTTCAAGCTCGGTCTTTGAAATAACACCCTTACTCAACAATTCTTCATAACGTTTTAACTGCTCTTCTGCTACTTTAAAGTTTGCAGTAGAAGTTCTTGCATCCATGCTATCGGTGGTAATTTTCAATTTAGCCTGAATGATTTTATTGCGACCTTGCTCCATTTTTAAAAGCAGCGTTTTATTTAGCGCGTCAATTTGAGAATCCACTGCTGTTATTTTGTCTTCGTAAGATTTAATGGTAGTCTCCTTGGCTCTAATGATGGATTCGGAGCGGCTTATCAGTTGCGGATCGACATACTCCTCTTTAATTTCAGATATAAAAGCTATGGTATCATTCTTTTTTACGAAATCCCCTTCACGGATGTACCATTTTTCAATACGTCCTGCTATGCGCGATGTGATGGTTTGAGGTCTGTTTTCGGGGTTCAGTGTGCTTACTTTTCCATAGGAGGATACGCTCTGCGTCCAGGGCATCAAAAGCACAACAAATCCAATAATGAAAATCGCGGCCAGTGCATATTTTATGATTTTGGAATATGGCCTTACATAAATAGTTGCGAAACTTTTTAAAGTAAAATTCTCATCGTCTAAAAAAGAAATTTCTTTATCTTCTCCAAACACACTTTCAATTTTATAAAGACTCGTAATGATATCGTAAAAAGTGTTAAGACTACCCACAAGTTTTTCTACAGAATTGATCACTAAAAAGATAATGATCTCTGAGGCTATAAACTGGCCCACATTTAAAGCGCCTGTTTGCACCAGGTAGGCGCCAAAAAACAAAAGCACTCCAATAAAACTTACTTTAAACACTATAATGCCTTTAAACTGTTTCTCAAGAATGTTGTAGTGCTCTGTTCGCTGCGTAAAGTATTTATGCAACGTCGATTCCGTTCCCGCAGTTATCAGCTGATTTTGCCTCTCAAGCGCATTCGCCTGGAACCATTCTATTAACCTGTATTTTTCGTTTGACGTTTCAATATTTGTCTGAATTCCCTTTTTACCATAATACCTGATAATAAAGTAAAATGCGGCTCCCAGTAAAATGGTAAAAATCAGGAACCACGAACTGTAGATAGGTAATAAGATTAAACCAAACACAATGCTTATTATGGAAAACGAAAAATCCAGCAAGATCTTGCTGATCCCTTTCTGAAGCATAACCACTTCAAAAAATTTATTGAGTTTGGGAAACAATTCTGCAGAGGGTTCATTTTTCTCGAGATACCGGTTAATACGGGCCGCAAGGTCACCGAATATCTTCTGGTGCAGAGTTTCATTGATACGCATTTGCCATAACTGGAAAAAACCGATAAAGGCGCTTACGCAGATGGTAATACTACTGAGAAGAATCAAAGAGGCCGAGAAACGTCCCGCCATGATGTATGTAACAATGCCCTGAATTCCCAGGGGAATGGAGAGATACATCAATCCCTGGAGTATCGCTAGAAGATATATTTTGAAAACGATCGAACGTTCCTTTAAGAGCCATTTAAAAAGTAATTGAGGCTTATTCATTGTGTAATTTTCAACAAATGTAGTAATATATCTTTATTTAATAGTAATACTATTATAAATTGTAATAATTTAATATTTATTATATTTGTACTGCTATTTAAGAAAGCATGTGATGCAATTGGAAGTACGTATTAAAATGAACAACAAGCTCTATCTTCGGAATCCGGAAGAGTCGGCTTTAGGCAAGAAAATAGTGAAACAAGGTTTAAGCCTCATCAATAAACTGGGTTTTGAGGATTTTACCTTTAAAAAGCTGGCCACTGAGGTAAACACCACAGAGGCTAGCATCTACAGGTACTTTGAGAACAAACACAAGCTGCTCGTATATCTCATTACCTGGTATTGGAGTTTCCTCGAATACAAAGTGGTTTTCAGCACCAACAATATCGTAAGTTCTGAGACCAAGCTAAAAACAATTATAAAATTAATTACCGAAGAGCCAGCTAATGAGTCGCCGGATACTGACTTTATTTCTGAGTTTGAGAGCTATAAACTGGTTATCTGGGAGGGATCTAAAGCATTTTTGACACGCAATGTGAGTAAGGATAATAAAGACCGTCTCTTTAAACCTTATAAGGATTTATGTGAACGTTTTTCATCTATTATAACGGAATACAATCCGAAGTATAAATTTCCGCATTCTTTAGCAAGCACCATTTTAGAAATGGCGCACTCGCAGAAATTTTTTAAGGAAAACCTGCCGGCGTTAACTGACTTTCCGAAAGAGAAGGATGATAAAAAGGTTATTATTTTTCTGGAATCATTATTGTTTAGTTCATTAAAACCTGTCAGGTCTTAGTTCTAGAGCCCCCGGCATTTTGGTATTGAGCTGGAGCGCTTAAATTTTCAGAAAGCTCAATAAAGTGCTAACAAAACAGCCAATACCTCATACAGGGCCTGGTTTGTAATGCAAGGGAATTTTCAAAGTGGTATCGAAAATATTTCAGGCATTTAAAGATTAAATCTAAAGCTGAACTTAAAAAGTAGTTTAAATTAAATGCTGTAAGCAATTTAGAATGCTTTAAAGGTAAAGTGTCGGTGCTGATTCCTCTCTATGGAATACGGGTTCAAATTCAACTCGTATTACTGTTTCACCCAGTGCTAACACAGTTTAGACTGTTAGCGGAACAAGTTCACTTGCCTCCTGCACCTCAAACGAATCTATCTGATACAAGTTCCCCTAAGGAGTTTTACCACTGAGGCACTCAGAACACTTAGGTACACTGAGTGTTTGGTTTTATGCAAGCTCTGAGTCGATCAGAGTGTTGTTAGTTTTCTTAGTGCATCCTGGTGACGTTACAGTCTTAGTGTTTATTGGAAGATCTTTTGACGAATCTTTAAATATCTTCCGCTTTTAGAGATGAATCAAATCTGGTATCGTGTTTAAATGCGATGGTAAAAAGGGCGAAATATTTCCCCTTCCGCAAATAAATGCAAAAAATTGTAAGCTTTGCTCTGTGCTTATTTACGAGCCTTCTCTTATGTATTACCACTTACCAGAACAAGAGTTTCTAAAAATTTAATGATACTCACTATAGTCCGGCGGCGACTCTACAATGATACCTAACATCTAAACTAAGTCGCTGTAGTTAAGCGCTTCAACTATCTTCATAAACTTTTCTTTCGTAATAGGTTTAACAATAAAATCCGATACCACACAGATCTGTTTTATTTTTTCAAAATCTGCTTGTGAAATTGACGAAGAAACAACATAAATAGTTATTGTCTTATCAAGGTTCGGTTCTAACTTAACGTATTCCTCTAAGAACTGAAAGCCATCCATCACCGGCATGTTTATATCCAGTAGAATAATTTCAGGAAGCAAATCGGGGTGATTGCGGTTGGCTTTAAGAAAATCGATTGCATCCTGGCCATTCAAAAAGGATTTTATCTTCCTTGCAAGATGCGTGTTTTCAATTACTTTTGTTCCGATAAAGTTTACCAATTCGTCGTCATCAATAAGCGCCACTAAATTTACAGGTTCCATTTTTTTTTAAATTAGTTAATAGTATCAATTTCATGCGTATTTGCTTTCTGTGTGTTTTGGATTTTAACCTCTGCAAATAATGTTGCCAGAATAAAACCTATTACCCTACTGATTGCAGTTTCTTACAATGTAAAAAATAATTTCAGGCGATGATCCTCTCGCATCTTTTAACGACATCATAGGGGAAGCTCGATTATGAATTCCGTTCCGAACCCCGGTTTACTCTCTAAAACAATGCTACCGCCAAGTACCTCTACTTGCGTCCTGGTCATAAAAAGCCCCAGACCTTTACCTTCCTTCGATAAGTGAAAACGTTTGTAAAGTCCAAACACTTTTTCACGGTTTTGCTCCAGATCAATGCCAAGTCCATTATCCTTAACTGAAATTCTTATCCGTCCTTTGAGAAGCTCTGCTCTTATTAAAATTACGGGGCTTACTGCAGGTTGACGGTATTTTATACTATTAGTGATCAGGTTAAAAAAGATGCTATGAACGTAACTCTTCAGTGTTTCTATTTTATCTACCGCAGTAAAATCTGTTAGAATTTTTACATGTTCTTTTTCAATTTCATTTTGAATGCTAATGCCTATGCTGTTCACTATTTCCGTTAAACTAATAAGCTCTCTATTTTCTGTTATTTCTGCTCTGATACTTAATATTTTATTAAGATCCTGAACGGTTTCGTCTAATTTCTCTACTGCAACAAACAAGTATTCCTGGCTTGTTGCACGGTCCTTTTCAGTCAAAGTACCTTTTAATAGTGAGGCAAGTCCCAAAATATTGGCAATAGGCGCGCGCAGATTATGGGAAACAATGTAGGCGAACTGCTCAAGATTTTTACTATGTAGAATAATATCGGCAACCATTTTTTCCTTTTCTTCTTCTGCAATTTTTTTGTCGGTAACATCCAGAACTATCCCTAACAGTCCCACGGCCACACCTTCTGCGTTAAATTTAAATTTACTCTTCGTATTAATATGTTTTATCTGTCCATCTTTAAGCCGTATACGGTAATTTAATATAGTATCGGTAAAATTTTCCCTCGCTTCTTTAACTGCTGCTGTAACAGAAGCAAGGTCGTTCTCATGAATTAATTTAATCCAGCTAGAATAGATTTGTTTTTTATCACTTTGCGGAATTCCAAAAATCCTATAAGCTTCATTAGACCAAAAAACTTCCTGCGAATATAAATTCATTTCCCAGTTTCCAAGGTGCGCTATGCCTTGAGCCTCATTCAGAGATGCTTCACTTTTTGTAAGATTTTCTTCTGCTAATTTGCGTTGAGAAATGTCCTGGTGAGCCACCACTAACATCGGTTCGTCTCCATCAAACTTGATGATGCGCATCCCGAACCAACGTTGCTTATCAGGAGAATGACAGGGATACTCCAAATAAAAGTCCTCACTTTTAGAACTCATTACATCTTTAAGTCCCTGCAGGACCAAAGTAGCATCTTGCACGCCTTCTAACTGTGATTGGGCACAGACATCAAAATAATTACTACCGACTCCGGTTCTCAGCACGTCTATGCCATCATTTTCAAGTGCAAATTTGTTCCAGGTTTCATTTACCGCGATAATTGTTCCTTTTTCGTCGACCACTGCAATGTGGGAACTTAAAGAGTTAAGTATGCCGGATGTAAACGCCTCACTTCTTTTAAGTTTGCGCTCTGCTAACTTTCTTTCAGTAATATCCCTGAAACTTGATACGATGGCATTTAATCCTGGTTCATGCAGCATATTAGTAACGGTACCTTCGCAGTAAATAGAGTGTCCGTCCTTATGCAGAAGGCGTTGCTGATTAGAGAAGGATGCACCTGGTTCTGATGCAATTTTCCGGATGTGTTCTATAAAAGCCTTTCTATCCTTAGGATGAACGAATGTGATATCTGAGTTATGTAATAATTCTTTCTGAGAATAACCTAGTACTTTTGTTACAGAAGCGCTGCAGTAGATGAGTTCGCCATTCTCCTTAACTAATGTGATCATATCAGAACCCTTTTCTATCAAAGCACGGTAGCGTTTTTCATTTTGAATCAGCAAATTTTCAAGCTCCTGCTGCCGTTTTAATTTTGCAAATTTGTCAAGAGCATACGAGATGTCTCCTGCCAGTTCTATGAACAAATCAATTTCGCCCTGGTTCGAAAAATTAATTTCTTCTGAGTAAAGATTGAAAGTACCTATTACTACATTTTCTTTCATTACAGGAAGAATAATGCAGGAACGTATATGATATTTTTGTGCAAACGGTCTCCAGCTTTCCAGCTCAGGTTCGTTCTCAATATCGTTACAGATGTAATAACTTTTAGTTCTTAAAACATGATCCTGCGGGCCATGTTTTTGATAGTGAATTTTTTTAAACAACACAAATTCCTTATCAGACATTCCGTAATGATCGACTACATGAATTGTTTTGACTTTAAAATCGAATAGCCCTATCCACGCCATTCTAAATTTGCCAAATTCAATAGCTATGCGGCAGGCGTTTTTAAAGAGCCCTGCCTGGTCTTTGATCCGAACTATGTGTTGATTTACCTGGCTTATAAAAGTATTCAGATGAAGGGCTTTCTTGAGTTTTTTTTCTGCTTTTGTCAGACTTGTTATTTGTCTTGACACAACAAGAATTCCTTCTTTAATTGGCTTGACGTCAAAGGATAACCACTCGCTTGATTTATCCGGATAAGTAAATTCATAATCGAAGTGTTGTGGTATCCGCTTTTTTATGCAGACTTCCAGGTATGACAAATAAATTGAATTATCCTTTGCAGAACTATGATCTGTTACTTTTGTCATTACTAATTGTTGTACCGGAGTTTCTAAAACATCAGAAAAAACCGCATTTACATAGAGATAACGCCCTGTATGATCGATCACCTGTACACCTTCTGTAAGCGTATCCAGAAGATAGGTAACGTCTTCTGAGTGGAATAGGTGTATTTTTGATTTGGCACTTAAACTGCTTTTAGACATTTTCATGAGTTTTCTTTTTTAACAGACTTTCATTTTGATGGAGTACTTGGTCCAAAGAGAATATTTTGTTTTCTATGGGAACAAGCAGAAGAAAAATAACGAGAGCAAGACGGGGCAACACGTGCCTTAAATTCCACATGGGTTCGAAAAATGTGAACACGAAACTCACAACGAGCAAATTAACCCCTAATGCATACAAGGCAAAATTTGTCAGAAAGCCGGTAAGTAACATGAGCCCGGCTGCAAGCTCTACACTACTGCTACAATAAGTAAAAAAGTTTAAAAGATGCCGTGACAGGCCATAGCTTTCAACTCTTAATGCAAATGCTTCTGTTAAGATCGGGATCTTAATTCTGAAAAGTTTATCGTAACCCTGGAATGAAAAAAGAGTACCTGCAAACAGGCGTAAAAACAATTCTGCAATTTGTAAGTTATCATCATTCATGATCGTTGCTTTCTCTTATTAGCACAGTCAAAAAAAATCAAGAGAGCTCCATTAGCTTCTTTTCAGACCAGAAGTTATTTGGGTGCTTTATTAAACGAAAATTTTAGCGCTTAATATAAGAGCAATAACAATTGTATGCCACCTCTCGAACGCTGCATATACAGCTTCCTTGCGTGAAATACTGTTTGTGGGATTATCCCGTATTGGGAATGTGGGAAAATACTTTAACGCTCAAAGACCAGCCCACAGTCAAGCGCGTGCCTTTTTGCTCCTTTCCGGTTGAATGAAAGCACGCTATGAGAACAGATGTGTGAATTATGTAAGTTTTTAAAATTTGTATAACATCCGTTGCCCGCATGGTTACACTTTTGTATACTATATGCAGATAGGGAGGCTTTTATTGAAATTATTCATAAAGTACATGGTGAGCACGCGCTGTAAGATTACAGTTAAAGAGGCGTTGAAAAAAATGGGTGTTCATTTTGTGATTGTAGAATTGGGTGAAGTAAACGTAATGGAAGAATTCACGGTTCAACAACGCCTGACTTTAAAGACTGAACTCTCAGGATCTGGTCTGGAACTCATGGACGATAAAAGATCCATATTAATTGAGCGTATAAAAAACACCATTATTGAAATGGTACACAATTGCGACGGGTTGATCAAAACAAATTTTTCAAGCTACTTAAGCGAAAAATTACATCATGATTACACATACATGGCAAATCTATTTTCAGAAGTCCAGGGAACAACAATAGAACAATTTGTTATTGCCAATAAGGTAGAAAGAATAAAAGAACTTATTATTTACAACGAACATAGCATAACCGAAATAGCCTGGAAGCTCAATTACAGCAGTGTAGCGCATCTGTCAAATCAATTTAAAAAAGTAACCGGCTTAACACCATCGCATTTCAGGCAACTCAAAGACAAAAGAAGAATCCCTATTGATGAATTGGGAAATTATCCCGGTACATCAGAAGAAATATTACAGCATGATAAGATCGTGAAAACGAAACAACTTTTGTAATTGCCATTCTATTCTGCAATTACCAAGAGCTATACAAGTTGGCCCGACCAACGCAAAAGCTGAACGTGTAACCAGTTTAAGAAAACACCAGTGTTTTTGAGAACATTGCGCTACAAACAAGCAAACCGGTAAGAGACCCTGGGAGCAACAACCTGCCTTTATGAGGAACCTTTTCGCCAAACATCTTTCGCTTCAAATTTTAAAGAACGTTTTAAAAGCATTCCTTTAGTGTGAATCCTGTAACTTATCTAAAAAATTGTGTAACATTTTTTCTACCAATACAGCGCACCTTTGCCAGGTCAACAGAAACGACTTAGTACATGAAAAAAATAATCTCATCAGGTCTTGCTGCAGGTAGTATATTGTTAGTGTTAAGTGAGATCGGATTAAGATTAACAGTCTTGCTTTTTCCCGACCTGGCAGTTGAATACTTTGACTCAGCGTTCAGTACCGAAGAAAATAGTAACATCTTGTTTTACATGCATCCTTTTATAATAAGTATGGCTCTATCCTGGTTCTGGACCAGATTTAAAGGCGTGTTAACAGGTTCTTTGCTTACGCGGGGAGTAGAGTTCGGAGTGATCTATGCGATGGTTGCTACTTTTCCCATGATGTGGCTAATTTATTCTACCATGAATGTTTCCCTTGCTATTGTGAGCACATGGTTTATACTTGCTATTCTTCAGGGAATTATTTCAGGGCTGGTCTTTGAACGCATGAACCCCTAATCTGTAAATTCTAATTCGAATGACAACCATTTTTAAATCGCTTTTTAGCGTAGCAGTACTTTGTCTTTTTATAAATGCAGGCAGCCTGGTTACAAATACTTATGCTCTTGAAAAAGACTATACTGTAACTATAAAGGGAACATCTAATCTTCATGACTGGTCAGAGAATGTTAATACCGTTACAGGTAACGGTGTAGTTACCTGGAACAGTGACGGCACCTTCGACCTCACTTCTATTGCAATGAAAATGAATGTGCGCTCTATTAAAAGCAAAGAGGGCGCCATTATGAATAACAACACCTATAAAGCGCTTAAAGCCGATGATCACCCGGAAATACTCTTTAGCCTTACAGCCCCGATAAAAGCAGTTGTTACAAAGTACAATGACAAGGCTATTTCTGCAAAAGGCAATTTAACGATAGCAGGGGTTACGAAAGCAATTGATATCCAGGTAAAAGTTTTTATTTACGAAAAAACCAAATTGGGATTTGAAGGATCAAAGACCATCAAGATGAGCGACTTCGGGATTAAGCCTCCCACAGCGCTTCTTGGAACTTTAAAGACCGGAGATGCGATCACGATAGAGTTTAAAACAAATTTCGCCCTGAAAAATTAAAATTCCACACAGCTAAATACAAATTGAATATGACAAGATCCACTACCCTCTTCAAAAAAATAACATTGTTTGCATTATCGGCAATTAACTTCATTGTATTTGCACAAACCCCTTTGCAGTATTTCCGTCCTAATAATCAAAAGGGTCTGCACACTTTCGAGACCACTAAAAACGATACAACTCCTTTTACAGGCATGAAAGTGCGCGTGGGGGGCAATTTTACCCAAGACTTTCAAATGCTTAGTCATAAGAATAACGCAACGCCAGTTATCGTAAATGGAGTTAATACAAACCAACTAGCCGGAATTACTAACGGGTTTAACCTGGCCATGGCCAATTTAAATATCGATGCACAATTGGAAGACGGCATCCGGATGAATCTCACGATGTACCTTTCATCGAGACATCATGAAGAAACATGGGTAAAAGGCGGCTACATACAATTTGACAAATTACCTTTCTTTAAAAGCGCGAAGGCAGATAGCATTATGAAAAATTTCACTATCAAGGCCGGGCAATACGAACTGGATTATGGAGATCAACATTTCAGGAGATCAGATGGAGGAAATGCTATCTATAATCCCTTTATAGAAAATTTAATAATGGATGATTTCGCAACTGAAATTGGCGGAGAGATTTATTTCCATCCCAAAAGTGGTTTCATTGCAATGGTAGGTATCACTAATGGACAATTAAATCCCACTGTAATTAAACCCACAAAAATAGATTCTGCTACAGGTAAGCTAAATAAATATCCACCTGCATTTCACGGAAAGTTAGGATATGATAAACAAGTGACGGAGGACTTCAGATTTAGAATTACGGGATCCATCTATGCTGTGAAGAGTGCAGCAAGTAACTCTCTGTTTAACGGAGACAGAACAGGAAGCCGTTATTTCTATATCATGGAAAATACTGCTGCCACCGCTGCAGACAATCCTTTTTCCGGTCGTTTCAATCCACGCTTCAGTCAACAGGTAACCACTTTTATGATTAATCCCTTCGTTAAATACAAAGGACTCGAATTATTCGGTACTTACGAAATGGCACAGGGCAGAGTGATCACTGAGAAAAAAATGAGAACAGCCACGCAGTATGCAGTCGATTTAATTTATAGGTTTCCAAGAAACAGTGAACTTTTCTGGATAGGTGTTCGTTACAATTCTTTAACTGCAAAAGTGGCGTTAAACACACCTGATGTAACTATCAACCGCGCTGTGGCTTCTTTAGGGTGGTTTGTCACTAAAAACATTATGGTGAAAGCCGAATACGTTAACCAGGAATATCAAAAATTTGCAATCACGGATATTCGTTCTGGTGGAAAATTCAATGGCATGATGATAGAAGCCACAATAGGATTTTAATAAAATAAATTCAAACAGAAGGAATACAATTCATCTTTCAAATAATTTTCCGCATGTTGTCTGCACTACCTTTCGGCAGGCCTAGAAGCTTGAGTAAATTAAAAAAATTCGGGCAGGCATAGCGTGGTAATCTTTTTTGAATGATGATTGCGGACTTAAACGGGAAACTATTTAGTGTAGGATCAAGTGAGTTTTTACTTTAGGGAATTAAATTTCAAATCAGTGAAGATCGTTTAGCAATTCCTGTCTTTTTTATGCGAATGATGTCAAAGCCACTTATTTTTAGTAATGAAAACCAAACTTAACAGCATGTTATTTTCATAGTTACTTTATGACTATTTAGTATTATGAGTTTAAAAAAAAGCTAAATGTACTTCCTTCTCCCACACTACTCTCCACCATAATTTCACCACCCTGACCTTCGATAAATTCTTTGCTGATCGACAGACCAAGGCCTGTGCCGGACTTACCGGTTCCTGGCACCTGGAAATATCTGGTAAAAATCTTATCCTTGTATTTCTGTTCAATACCTTTTCCGAAATCTTTTACCGAGAAAAAAACCCTATTTTGATTTTGTTTAATATCAATTAAAATTTCACTTTCTTCTTTCGAATAACGAATCGCATTTGTTAAGAGGTTTATAAGTACCCAGGCAGTTTTTTCATTATCTGCTTTTACCATTGGTAATTTCTCGTTTGCTCTTACTTTAAGTTTTATTTTTTTCTGATCCGCTGGAATTTTAACGGCTTCCAAAGCGTAATTCAAAATTTGAATGGGATCGCTGGCCTGAATATTTAACTGGATGTTTCCTGTTTCTACCTGCGATAAATTTAAGAGCTCACCTGTGATTTTTAAAAGGCGATTGCTATCGTCTTTAATACTGCTAATGAGTTGTTGCTGCTCTTCGTTGATCTCGCCGGTTTTTTTATTCTCCAACAATTGCAAACCAACCTTAATAGCAGAAATAGGCGTTTTTAATTCATGTGAAATCGTGGCAATAAAATTGCTCTTTGCAAAATCAAGTTCTTTAAACGGAGTAATATTTTTAAGCACAATAAAGTGTCCAATATGTTTTGCTTCTGTTTCACCGGTAGGTGTCACCGAAATCTCAATAATCTCTTTTTCAAAATAACTTTCTTTATTATCCGCATAGATTTTCATTGGCTTTTTATCTTCAAGTTGATCTTCTGAGTTAAGTAACTCCTTTACCAATGCTCTCATAAGATCATTTACAATGGCAACATCGTGAGCAGGCTTCCCTATAAGTTTCCCGGGTTTCACGCCCAGAATACGACAGGCCTCGTTATTGGCAAATAAAATCATTTTCTTTTCATCTAATCCAATAACCGGATCGTGCATATTATTAATGAGTGTTTCAATACGTTTTTTTTCCATCATTAAATTGGAAAGGTTACTATTATTATACTCTTCAAGTTTCTTTGCCATACTGTTAAAGGAATTTGCCAGTTCACCGAACTCATTGTGTTCTTCAAAATGCACACGTTCACTATAATTCATATCTGCAATTTCTCTTATACTTGCTGTAAGCTCTTTTATAGGATTTGCTATCGTACCCGGAAGATTTAAAAATAAAGTAAAGGCTATGAGAAAGCAGAAAGTGCCGGTTAAGGCAATCCAAATGGTAGAGTCTGCCGCGGTTTTTTTTGCAATGTTGCTTTTACGTTCAATGGCCAGCATGTTTAAAAACATAATGTCGGTTAAGTCTTTTCTTATAAATGTATAGCGTATTTCCTTAGTAGGATTATTTTTAAGATCCTTAAAATCTTTTGCGAGTTTGTCCGTCAGTTCTTTTTCACCTTCTTCGGTTATATTGTTTTCCTGTTTATTCAAATCTTCCATAAATTTGTTAGCGGCAGAAGAGTCTGTATCCACTTCGTCTAACACCACCAACATTCTGCGCGCATAATCCAAAGTGTTGTAATTAGCGTCTAAAATATTTTTAGTGTCAGCCGACAAAACGTTAACCTGACGGGCGCCGATCACTGCAAGAACAACTATGAGTGCAAGCAATAACCCTAATCCAAGACTTAATTTTGTTTTTATTTTCATTTTAAAAAAGTTATAGTGAGAGAATGACAAGATCGATATCCGTATCGGTAAGTTTATGTCTATCTCCGGTCAACTAGTTAAAATCTGAAATTTATGACTGCCGTAATTCTGCTGTCTGATTTTTGAAGGTCAGGCCTCCAGGGTAGCACAGTGGAAGGTCCATTCGTCCAGCCTGACGGAGAAGTGGTTCCTCCATGACCTGCAAAATATGGCATGTTAGCCTGCCGGTAGCCAAATTCCAAACGAAAAGTAGTAAACTCTGTAGGCATGTAGTCAAACGTAACAGTACCCTGAGCAATGTTCAAAGGCTTCGAAGGATTTTTAGCAAGCTCATCTGTATAAGCATTTGGTGCAACGGGTGAAGGAGAGAATGCCAGGTACTCGCCGCCATTAGATACAACATCGGCTCTTAACGTTACAGCGCATTTGTTTTTATAAAACCAAATGCGGTTAGAAAGCGAAGTGCCATACATGAAATGGTCTCGTGGTGTTATGCTGTCGCCTTTGTCTCTGCCGTCTTCAAAGCCATAGTGTGAATTAAGACTGACAGCCATTTGAGAAATTCCTTTGGAGCCGGGTCTTTTATAATATCTCAGCACAATGCTATTATCATGATGAAAGCGGACGCGTTTGGATTGATGTCCCAAAGTATCCGGACTCTTTGTATCATGACCATAATAAAAATTGGCTACAAGTTGTAGGCTCTCACTTGGTCTCCAGTAAGTAGAACTGCCCACTCCGGGAGCATTTCCAAAGCTATTGTAGGATTGCCAGCCATTTAATAACCATATTTCCTGCTTAACTTTTTTTGAAGGAAACATTTGCAACCGTGCTCCTTGAAAATAAAAAGGTGTGAACTCGCAAACAAGGCTTCGCTGAAAACACCAGTTATCCTGAACCATGTAGCTCTCTAAACCCATGTAGCTCATAAAAATCCCTGCTTCTAAATTGATGCCGTACCACTTATTAAAATGATAGCCTGCTGCACCTTCCCGGATAAACTTTAAGTTTCCGGTACCCGTGTTTCTTCCTCTATTTACACTTTCGTCCAGCTCTTGCACAATGTGCTGCATTGCTCCGTATTGAAGGAGTATTCTCCCGATCATGTTTTTATAGGCCACATCTACACCAACGCTTGCCAGGTTAATGTGAAACTCATTGTGTCGTCCGATTGTAGAGGAAATTGTATTTGTGTTATCAATAGGATTGGCGAAACTGTAATTGTAATCCGCGTCCAGGTAACCGCTTCCGGTAATAATTGCTTCACCCGTTTTTTTATCTCTTAATACTAATATTGGATTACTGATCCGGCTTTGCCCGTTAATCCAGGTTAAATCCATGCCATCGAAAGGGACTTTACCGGGAACAATAGAATCTTGTTGCGCATTTATAGTTGTAGATAACGCGGTTAAAAAGAAAAGAGTTTTAAAAAATTTCATCATTACAGTAGTGTGTAACGGTAAAGATACGCAGCTTTTTATTTATCGTTCAATATCAGGGCCATTCCTTTTTTATTACCTGGCAGAATTATTTTAGTATTGAGCCAAGTGGCGATTTCCTGGCTCTCTATCATTTTTTATAAAAACGCTGGATCACTTAAACCAATAGTGATAACCTCCTTATAATCACATATATCCTGTACTTCACCCGTTTTCTCTCAATCTCCTGCTTTTTTTGTAATATAAACGGCATTTTTTTGTGCATCTTTTCCGGCATTGATCTTTGCCTCAAAGGCCATAGAATGCGCATCGATTCGATGTTCTTATTGCAAACTGTTGTACACCGAAACAACCCAGCCCCAATAAAATAGTAACCAGGTTGCTTTTTTAGTCCTATTTAAAAATCTACAATCTGAATAATACTGCAAAAATTATCCGGTCTTCAAACTTTACTAAGTCTGGTCTCCAGTCGGCAGGCAATTGTGTTGTTGTGTATCCGGAAGGCGACGTAACGCCGCCATGACCCGCGAAATAATTGACATTTGCTTGTCGGTGAACATATTCTAAACGGAAGGTTATGTGTTCATTAGGCATCCAATCCATATTTGTAGAGTAATCAAATCCTTCAAATTTATCACCAGGGTTCGCACTAAACGGAAAAGCTCCGGCTGTTTGTGTGGGATTTGTTGGATTTGGTAAAGGGCTGGCCTGACCTGTAGGATACAGTACGAGGTACCTTCCAGGATTACTCATGTAGCCCCCACCAATAGTCCACGCTATTTTATTTTTTGCAAACCACATACGGTTATAGAACATGAGGCTCGCAAAATATTGCGCCGGACCTTTTACTACGTCATCTTTTAATCCGTTAACTCCACCCCCTTTTTCAAATCCAAAATCGCCGGTTAATGAGAAAGCCATTTTGCTCACGCCATGCGATCTCGGTTTATTTACATATCTAACGAGCAAACTGTTATCGCTATGGAAGCGCTTCCTGTTTGGAATTCCAGCGGCATCCGCACCGTAATAATTATTGGTTAACATCTTAATATTTTCATTTGGACACCAGGTAATATTTCCTCCTACACCCGGTTGTTTGTTGAACATCCCATAGCTTTGCCAACCATTAATAATCCAGGGTTCAATTTTTAATTTTTTAGTAGCGAAGATCTGAATCCTGAGTCCATTAAAGAACCAGGGAGTATTATCAGAAGTAAAAGAAGCCTGGTATTCCCAGTTTTCAGTTTGATAATAAGAGTTTAGTCCTATGTAAGACATAAACATACCCGCATCTATGTTAATGCCATGCAGAACTTTAAAATGATAACCCGCATTTGCTTCCGCAAGATAACGGTACACATCAGCCAGCTGGTATTGACCACGATAAGGGCTGTAATCATTCCTTGGCACTACAGTAGAACGTGTACCAAATTGGGTTACGATGTGCGCACGCGCTCCTTTGTAGTAAAAATCGCCACCTAAATGCACTGCAGAAACCTGCATCTCGTTGTTGCGTGCCAAAGCGGTTGAGCCTACAACTGTATTGTCTATCGGATCAGTGAAGGAATGTGTATAGTTAGCATCCAGCATCACTGTAGGAGTAAAAAATTTACCGGGAAGTGTTGGAGTAGACCTCCTATCGCCCCCATTCCACCAGGTACAATCCATGCCTTCGAGCGGTTCACCCTTCTGCCTGTTTACCTGTTCATCACTGCTATCGGCAGGAGTAATTTCATTTTTAGAACCTCCGGATGTAACACGGGAAGTATCGTTTTGAGAGGTTGCTAAATATCCCACACATAAAAGGGATATACTGAGTACAATTTTTTTCATGTTTAGTTGTTAGTGTTTTTATAGGTAGCAGGCAATAGCCTTGTCAAATAATGAACGTTTCGCTTTAAAAACATAGGCTGTTTCATAGGGATTGGTTGTTAATCGACGTCTACCCTGCTAATAGAATGCCGTTGTTTATTTTATTTCTTAAAAAATTGTTAGTCAGATACTTGTGGCAATGCCTGAGTTTTGCACTATTAAAACACTCTATCAAATTGATAGGGTATTATCAATTTGATAGGTTTACATTTCGTTTAGTGCGATGTTGAGCTTCAAAACATTTACGTTTTCAATTCCGAAGATTCCGGGAAACCCATTAGACGGAGCTTTGCAAGACCCCCCTGATCAAGCGGAGTTGTACTCTTCCGCAGAAGGGTTAAAAAGTCTTTTCCTTTTTAAAAACTTAGAAATATTTTTCTCTGAAGGAATTGCAAAATAACTGTAAAAAGAAAAGTAAAAAAAAGGCCAGACAGTAAGAGCATTAGCATGAGTAAGATTTTCATATTAAATTCCGCTGGATAAAATTTGTCTTCTGTATTCTTTTAATAAAGCAGCATTCATAATACCTTTAATTTTATAACTCAAAGGCGTAGCAAAGTCAAGGCATTTGGATACGGAGAACACGTATACATTTTCAATGGCGTTTTGCACAGCTTTGTTGCCGTCCTGCAACATTTTATCTGCAAGATTAAAACAGTGTTTTACTTCCTTTAAGTTTCCTCTGTTTACCATGTATTTTGTAAAATCAGCAAAGCACTGAATGACCGTATAAATATTATTGGAATTCGCCGTCTTCTCAAGCATAGAGTTAATTTCAGGCAATTCTTCACCTAACAGATCAAGGACTTCATTTTCTTTGATAGCGTGTTTTTTAAGCATCAGATCAGCTTTGATTTTGAGTAATTCGAAAGTTGCGTTCATAGTATTGTGTTTATGTTTAATTTTATTGTTGTGTTAGTTGTCCTTTGTTGAAAGTTGGAGGAGGCGATTTGATCTCGTGAAAGAATAGACATTATAGTTTACTACTTTGATTTTCTTTTTAAAGAGATCATGAAAACGGATACGGGATTGTTTTTCGGTATAGATCGTTTTTCCTTTCAAACAATCATCTGGATTTCTATGCAGACCTTTCGCAACTCCCTGTGAGAAGTAAAGATTTTTACTAAGAATTAGAGTTACCAGAAGTATTTTCGTCAAATGTTTCACGCCACTCTAATACAAGACATGTACCATGCTAACGGATTGTCTTGAAACCCTTGCTATCAAAAGAGTTTTTACTTTGCGTGTTTAATTGTCATAAAAAAAGCCTATCAAAATGATAGGCTGGTTATCAATACGAGAAGGATAATTAACTAATTCCGAATTCTTCGAGCTTGCGGTAGAGAGTAGCAATGCCAATTTCTAATAATCGTGCTGTTTCGGCTTTGTTGCCTTTAGTGTAATTATAAACTTTTTGGATATGAAGCTTTTCAATGGAGGCTAATGAAAAGGAGGAAGCTGCTCCATTTTTTAATTCAGCGCTTGCTTGCTGAATCTCGATAGGTAATAGATCAGGTGTAAGCGTGTCTGAGTCACAAAGGATCACGCAGCGTTCAATAATATTACGCAACTCGCGAATGTTACCTACCCAGTGATAATTTTCTAATCTCTCAAGAAATTCTTTTGAAATGTTTAATTGTTTTTTATTTGTTTTGGCAGAAAAACGTTTTACAAAAAATTGCGCCAATGGTTCAATATCTTTGGTTCTCTCTCGCAGAGAAGGCAAACGCACCTGGAATACATTCAAACGAAAATACAAGTCAGAACGAAATCGTTTTTCTTCACTTTCAAGGTTTAAATCTTTGTTGGTTGCGGCAATTAAACGGAAATTCACCTTCGTGGTTTTCGTATCGCCCAATTTAATGAATTCGCTTGTTTCCAATACCCGTAAGAGCTTAGCCTGGAGCTCCAATGGCATTTCACCAATTTCATCCAAAAACAAAGTGCCGCCATTGGCCTCTTCCAATAAGCCTTTTTTGTCCTTAGTGGCGCCCGTAAAAGCCCCCTGTTTATATCCAAGCAACTCCCCTTCAAGAAGCTCCTTGCTAAAGCTGCTGCAATTTAATGCAACCATCGACTTATGACTTCGGGTACTTGCCTCATGTATGGCTTCTGCAAATACTTCCTTTCCTGTTCCTGTTTCGCCGGTTAACAAAACAGAAGTGTCGTTTGGAGCTACTTTTTTTGCCCACTCAATGGCCTCTAAAATAGGTTTCGATTTTCCAATTACCTTATCAAATGTGAAACGCTGGTTTACTTGTTTTTCAAGATCTCGTACCCTTTTCTGCAGTAAAGATTTATCAAGTGCGCGGTAAAGTAAGGGGATCACCCGGTCATTATCATCGCCCTTAGTAATGTAGTCGAATGCACCTTCTTTTATAGCTTTTACGCCATCAGGAATATTTCCGTAGGCTGTTAAGAGAATAACTTCTGTTAAAGGGTAGTGTGTTTTAATTTTTGTAATAAATTCCAGACCACTCATATCCGGAAGCTTCACATCACTTAAAACCACATCAATATCATTTTGCTCCAGCTTTTTTAAGGCGGTTTTACAATCTGATGCCTCAAGAACATCAAAGCCTTCAGCGCTTATCAAGCGGGCAAATAACGAGCGCAGTTTAACTTCATCGTCGATAATAAGTATGGAGCCTTTTTTCATTCCTGTAAATTATGGAAAAAACACTCGGTTTTAACTAAGCCTTTTTAAATGTAATTCTTTTGGTTGTTTTATCACCATCGGGAATTTTTCAATTTTCACAGAGCTACTATCCAAGCCAAAGGCTTTAGCTTCACTTAAACTGAAACGTTTTAAAAAGAAATAAATAGTAAGCACTACTTTCTCAAACATAGGCAGATCATTTTCATACGAGAGAAATTTCTCCAATACCACAAATTTAAAATCACCAATCACATTATTTTTATTGAGAGATTCATAGCGACTTGTTATATCCACTTCTCCATTCTTTACAAGATCTTCTACCACTTTACGAAACATTAAATTAATTCTTGGCGCTATTCTGAAACCTAGTTTAAAGTCAATGCGAATGATATCATTATCCGCTATATGCGTTACTTTATAATCCATGCGGTAAGGCTCATTCATCACGTCTACATGCACAAACCAATATACATCCGCTTTTTTAGGGCGCTTTTGAAGAATGGAATAAATTATCTTGGCTTCTATTTCCTCAGGATTATTTGCACCTGTCATATACACAAGATGTGTAGCATATTTTTGTAAGGAATCGTCATTACTCAGGTCGATCAGCATTTGTTTATGATCGTCAAATTTCACCATGTCCACATACCTGTTGCGGATTTTTTTAGCCAAATGCCACACGGTCATTACTGACATTAGTGTGCAGGCAATTAATAAAGTGATCCACCCACCATGTGTAAATTTGCTAAGATTGGCGTAAAGAAAACCAGACTCAATTATGAGATAAAGCGTAATTGTGAAGTAGATAAAAATTGGATTATAACGCTTCAAATGCATGTAGAAATTTAAAAGTGTGGTGGTCATTAACATACATAATACAATAGCCAGGCCATACGCTGCCTCCATATTTGCCGACTCCCTGAAATATAAAACCACCATGATACAACCTGCTAACAATAACCAGTTGAGCGAAGGAATATAAATTTGTCCCCGCAACACAGTAGGATATTTTACCTCCACCTTAGGCCATAAATTAAGGCGCATAGCTTCATTTATCAGCGTGAAAGATCCGCTTATCAATGCCTGTGAGGCAATCACTGCTGCAATCGTAGCAATAACAATTCCGTAAGGCATAAAAGCTTCGGGCATAATTGCAAAGAAAGGATTGCTTGCTTTGAAAGATTCTAATTTTTCTCCCTGATGTGCAATTAACCATGCACCCTGGCCAAAATAATTCAGCACGAGCATTGATTTTACAAATATCCACGATACCCGAATATTTCCTTTGCCGCAATGCCCCAGGTCAGAGTACAACGCTTCTGCACCTGTTGTGCATAAAAAAACGGAACCAAGAATTAAGATTCCAAGAGGATGAGTTTGTAATAATTTATAAGTGTAGTAAGGATTTAAAGCTTCTAAAACAGACCAGTCTGTAGAAAGCTGAGTGATTCCAAGCACTCCCAGCATCAAAAACCAAATAGTCATTAGCGGACCGAAAAATTTGCCAATAAAACCCGTCCCAAATTGCTGAATAAAAAACAAACCACATATAATTCCAATAACAATAGGTACGGTGTTAAGTTCAGGACTAAAAAACCGTAAGCCTTCTACAGCGGCGGCCACTGAAATTGGAGGTGTAATAATTCCATCAGCCAGTAAGGCGCTTCCCCCAATAATAGCTGGAACGATGAGCCATTTATATTTGCTGCGCCTTACCAAAGTAAACAGTGAAAAAATTCCGCCTTCACCGTTATTGTCAGCCCTTAAAGTTAAGATCACATACTTAATTGTTGTTTGAAGCGTTAACGTCCAGAATACCGCTGAGATAGCGCCCTTAACAATATTAGCATCGATAGCTCCCTTACCAATGATAGCGCTCATTACGTAAAGAGGCGAAGTTCCGATGTCACCATAAATAATTCCAAGTGTAATAAGTAATCCTGCGAACGTTACTTTATTAATGCCGTGATGTTGTGTTGTCATTTTAGATCTTTCTGTTTTTAATTTTCTTTTGCAACGAAACGGTAGCCTACACCCGATTCAGTTAATATGTATTCAGGACGGTTAGGTTCCGTTTCTATTTTTTTTCGGAGTTGATTTACGAAAACTCTGAGGTACTGAGACTGGTCTATGTAACCAGGTCCCCATACTTCGCGTAATAAATAGTGATGCGTCAATACACGACCTTCATTTTTTGCGAACAGTATCAATAAATCATACTCTGTTGCCGTAAGTTTAATGGGTTCCCCATTTTTTTTCACAATGCGCAAATTGATGTCAATAAAGAGGTCTGCTTTCGATTCTACGGCAACATCTTGCAGAGTGCGCAAAGATGAACGCAGTCTCGCCAATAGTTCCCCGGTTCTGAATGGCTTTACGAGATAATCGTTTGCTCCGTTATCCAGAGCTTTCACAATATCTTCTTCACTACTTTGAGCAGATAAAATGATTATGGGTTTTGTATACCAGGCTCTTAATTTTTTCAGAAGCTCATGGCCGTTTTCATCTGGCAGTCCTAGATCAAGTAAGATAAGATCAGGATTTACTTTCTTAGCCTGAAGCATTCCCTCTGAAGCATTCAAGGCACTACTCACTACAAAGTCGTTTGTCTGAAGGGTGATCTTTAGCAATTTTTGAATTTGCTCTTCATCATCGATCACTAATATTTCTGGCCTGTTCATACTTTTGTAGTTGCTTTCATATAGGATAATTCAGAGGGAATTTCTACTGTAAACACAGCGCCGCCATCTGGCATGTTCTGTAAACGAATCTCACCTTTCATGGCTTCCACAAAACCCTTTACAATCGACAATCCCAGGCCCGTTCCACCTGTTCCCGAATTTTTTAGCCGGTAAAATTTTTCAAATACCTTTTCTATTTCTCCCTCAGGAAAACCATTGCCGGTATCCTCCACAACTAGAACCAGCTTATCTTCCTTACAAAAGGCCCTAACGGTAATTACCGCATATTTTGGCAAGTACGTAATAGCATTGTGTACTAAATTGTGTAAAACCTGGAAAAGCAAACCATAATCCAAACGAAACAATGGAAGATTATCTTTGATAGCAACATGCACGGGGTTACCCTTTAAATTATCCTTAAGTTGATTTAAAACATCGTAAATTAATTCACCCACATCAAACCAATCTGATTTGGGCTGAATAACGCCTGATTCCAGACGTGACATGTTTAGTAAATTACCTACCTGTCGGTTTAATTGCAACGAGGCCTTAGATATTTCCGATACCAATTCATATTTATTGACTTCCGTTAATTTATCCGCCATGGTTTGTAAATTATCAGAGGCTCCTATTATAGTTGATATCGGAGTTCTCAATTCGTGAGATAAAGAATTTAACAAAGTATTATAAAGTTTCAATGTATTTTCTTTTTCCTCTTTTTGATTCGCAGCCTTTTCAATCTTGCGTATTTTGGCAGTTAACACGGCATTCACCAGGGCAATCACAAAATACATAAGAAACATCAAAGAGTCTTCAGCACCTTTTATGGTTAACGTAAATTTGGGAGGAATAAAAAAGAAATTCCAGAGAAGCGCACTCGCTATAGCAGCGGTTAACACGGCTCCAATCTCGAAGAACATGGCAATGAGCGATACCGTAACCATTAATATCAAAGCCACAACTCTGTAACCGATTAAACCGGTAAAAAAATAGCAGGTAATAGATATAAGCAGAACGAACAGTAAACTTAGCGCGTAGTGTTTATTTAGACTTAATTTCCTAAAAGAGAAAGCTTCCAATTTTTTTATTCCGTTTACGATACAAAGCTACACATAGAGATATAAAGATTTTATAAAGATTTTGGCCTAAAGTATAAAAATCTCGGCCGCAAAGTTTGCATCGCGTTATTATTGGGAAGATATGCCTGAAATAAACTACCTCTGCAGTGTCGAAAAAAGTTTTTACTATATCACTTTTAGTGAATCTGTCTTATTTCGCTTACTGAAATACATACGATGAGGACATGAAACTACCCTTCAAGTCGCGCGATGGGTGTATCAAAGCGTTTGCGATAGAATAAACCAGGCTTGTTAAAAAAGTCAATCTTCACAGTAAGATGAAAAATTTCCTGGCTACCCGCGTACGGAATTCATATTTCCAGCCTGGCAAAATTGATAGCTGAACCAGGCTGATGTGTCAGTTAAATTTCAGGTGGCGAGACATAAAAAAACTTTATGCGTTCATAAAAGTGCAAGGGCTTTGGTTAGTTTTCATGATAACATCTTACAACCAGCGTATCAATACAAATTAGCAATCTTCGAAATCTCTAAAGCATTTTTTAAAATGATTTTTCTTCCATTGATCTCTATTAAATTTTCTACTTTAAAGTCACGAAGTAATCTGGTTAATGTTTCCCTGGCAGTACCAACCATATTAGCGAGATCATCGCGCGATAGTGTTAATTCAACAGGTTTTCCGTCCTGATCTTCTCTTTTGTATTTGTCTCTTAGAATAAGTAAACTCAGTGCCAGGCGCTCCCGCACCGTGCGTTGAGCAAAAATTGTGATACTATTTACCAGAACACCAAATTCATGACTCATACATTTAAGTAAGCGGTTCGAAAGTATAGAAGACGTTTGAATAGCTTTTAAAAAATCATCTTTAGGTATAAAAGACACTGTTGCTTCGTCCAGCGCACTGGAGCTGTCTGTGTAATGTTCGTCGCTTATCAAAGCGTGATAGCCTAATAGCTCACCGCTTTTACAAACATAAAATATCTGTTCCCGTCCTTCTTTATCTGTTTTATATTTTTTTACTTTTCCTTTTGTGATATAATAAATTCCTGTTGGGTAACCGCCTTCTCTGAACAAGCGTTCACCCTTCTTATAAATATGCGTTATCATATTTTTTTTCAGAAGTCGAAGATCTTCTTCGGGTAAATCATCCAGGATAAAATCGCTGTTGAAATTATATTTGTCAAAAGGAAAATCGATGCTTTGCATTTCTCTGAGGCTTGTCCTTAAAGGATGTAAAGCTACTGGTTCTGATCCAGCTTACCTAAATGTGACTTATATCACATTTAAGCTCCTGTAAAAATCACAGTTTAACCGCGCTCAATGTCCTGGTATAGGCAGGATAACACAAATATCTTTGTGACTTAAGTATTTAAAGATGAATATTCTCGAAAAAATTAATTCAAAAAGAGGTCCTCTTGGCGATCATGCTCACTACGCTCATGGATATTACACGTTTCCCAAGCTCGAGGGCGAAATTGGACATAAAATGATCTTTAAGGGAAAAGAAAACCTGGTTTGGAGCCTTAACAATTATTTGGGGCTGGCGAATCATCCGGAAATAAGAGAAGCCGATGAAACCGGGGCATCTCTTTACGGTTTAGCTTATCCTATGGGTGCGAGAATGATGACCGGCAACTCCAATTTACATGAACGATTGGAAGCAGAGCTTTCTATTTTTGTAAAAAAAGAAGACACCTGTCTCTTAAATTACGGGTATCAGGGTATGATTTCCATCATTGATTGTTTAGTAGACAGGCACGATGTAATTGTATACGACGCAGAAGCACATGCATGTATCATTGATGGATTGAGATTACATATAGGAAAGCACTTTGTTTACAAACACAACGATATAGAGAACTTAGAAAAACAATTGGAACATGCAAAGCATGTGTGTTCAAAAACCGGAGGTGGAATTTTACTGATTACAGAAGGAGTTTTTGGCATGCGCGGCGATATGGGAAAACTAAAGGAAATAGCAGCGCTCAAGAAAAAATATGATTTCACGTTTCTAGTAGATGATGCCCATGGCATTGGAGTTATGGGAAACAACGGCGGCGGCACTGGCGAGGAGCAGGGAGTTCAAAAAGATATTGATTTGTATTTTGGAACTTTTGCAAAAGCGTTTGCCGCCATAGGCGCCTTCGTTTCTGGAAACAAAAACGTGATGGAATACCTGCGTTATAATATGCGTTCACAAATTTTTGCTAAATCTTTACCAATGCCCCTGGTCTATGGACTTTTAAAGAGGTTAGAACTCATTCGCAGAACAGATGGATTAAGATACAGCTTGTGGGAGATAACAAGGGAGCTGCAAAATGGATTAAAGATGGCAGGCCTGAATATTGGTAATACAGAAACACCTGTTACTCCTGTGTATCTGAATGGCACTATTACTGAAGCTACTGAACTCGTGAAAGACCTGCGCGAAAACCATCGCATATTTTGTTCTATGGTGGTTTATCCTGTTGTGCCAAAGGGCATTATTATTCTAAGACTAATACCCACGGCAGTTCATACCAAAGCCGATGTTAAAAAAACACTGGATGTATTTTCAGAGATAAATGAAAATTTAATCAAAGGAAAATATTCAAATAAGAATTCCGTTGTAAGCTACGCCACCAATCTTTAAAGCAAACAAAAAAACAATTATTTATACCAACAATGATAAATTTCTCGAAACAGTTCACTATAAACCTCACTGAAGGCAAGGTTGCTTGTTTAAAAAAAGGCATGACCAAACAAGAAGTGATTACGATTCTTGGAAATCCCGTGAAGATTGAAAATTGCAAAAACATCTGCAACGAAAAATTGGTCTTTAAAATAAATGGCCACCAGGTTGTTCGCGGTTCTACTTATACACTTTTATTTACAAGAGAGCAGTTAGTTTACGTAGCCAAAGTGAATTGAATCAGAAATACACTCATAAGCTGCCTGAAAAATTAATTTTAAAACTACCATGAACGAATTCGCAGAAAAAAAGAAAATAAGAAACTTCCCTGTACTAAAAACAATTTTTAAGGAGAAGCATGTGACGGAGGAAAATTTTAGTCAACTCCTTCCTGACTATTTACAGAAGGCTTCAAGGCTCTACTTTACCCCAGTGCATGTTGCGAGAATGGCAGCTCAGTGGCTAACGGAGACAGGAGAAAAAAAGATCCTGGACATTGGTGCTGGGATAGGAAAGTTTTGCATTGTGGGCGCGAAATACTCTGATAGTCACTTCTACGGTATAGAATACCGCCCTAGCCTTGTTAAATTAGCAAACGAACTTATAAAGCATTACCAGATAGAAAATGCTACCGTTTTACAAAACAACGTAACCGAAGTGAATTTTGAAAACTATGACGCTTTCTATTTGTACAATCCTTTTTACGAGAACCTTGTAGCATCACACCGCTTAAATAGTGAGGTTCTCCTTTCTGGTCCTTTGTATGGCAATTATTTAAAGTACACGGAATATCAGTTAGACAAAACTAAAACAGGAACAAGACTGGTGACCTATCATGGGAATAATTTTGAAATACCTGATTCTTTTGAGAAAATAAAGGAATCGGAAGATAGTTCGCTAAAGCTTTGGTTAAGGAAATAGTCCGAGCTTAATTTATAAAAACATATCTTACATTATCCCACCCTCATTCAAGGGCGTTAAACTGAAGGATCGCATGAGCGTAAAAAAAATCATAAACTGGTTCAATCCATTTGCAAAGGGTAAAGTGCTGCGAAGTGTTTTTACTTTGACCTGCCCCCGTTGTCAGAAAGGACATTTGTTTACCGTTAAAAACCCTTTCCGTCTTAAATATTTGGACGATATGCCACACTATTGTTCTGAATGCGGAGAAGATTTTCAAAGGGAAATTGGTTTTTATTACGGAGCAATGATGATAAGCCATGCCTCTACCACGCTTATTGCTGTGGTCGTGCACATCATTATATTTTATTTTTATGGATGGGCGCTGGCTCCAAATCTCATTTCAATTACAGTTATTCTTGTGGGATTATTTCCCGTAATTTTTAGAACATCAAGAGCCATTTGGATTAATATGTTTAGTACCTATGATGCCTCTGCTACTCAACATAAGATTATTCGTTAATTACCTTAAAGTTTCGATAAAACTCTTTTCTTTTTTATTCGCAAACCCATTTTAAAAATTCAGTAATTATCAAGGGAACCAAACTTAATATAAGAACTAAATAGCAGCCTTCTGGATCAGGTACTTAAAGATGGCAGCTCTTCTCATAAAGGAAATGAGATAAAGCTTTCGTTGCCCCGGCGAGGTTTTTCATTCGTTACGCGAAGGAGCTACCAGTCCATGCCTGATACCTGCAAAATAATTCAAATAGAGAAGTGCTTAAAACATAGAATAAAGTATTCTTCCGGTAAGGAAATAAATACTGATTCCGATGATGTCGTTTAGCGTGGTAACAAAAGGACCGGTTGCTAAAGCGGGATTTATTTTAAAACGGTTCAGGGTTAAGGGAACAAAAGTGCCAAGAAAAGAGGCGCAAAGCACTACAACCATTAAAGCACAACTTACAGTAGCTGCCAGTTGCCAGTCCTCGATTAAGTAGGCGTACGACCAAATTAAAAGAGAACATATTAATCCGTTGATGAGTCCCACTCCTAATTCTTTAAATAACTTAGGCGTGATATCAATTCCAAGAAGTGTATTATTGGCCAGGCCTTGTACAATGATAGAACTACTTTGTACGCCCACATTGCCGCCCATGGCACCTATTAATGGAATAAAATATGCCATTTCAGGATGAATTTTAATTTGATCTTCGTAAGTGCCGATAATTCTGGAGCCTACGATACCGCCACACATACCAATTAACAGCCAGGGAATTCTTGCACGCGACAATATCCAGAGCTTATCATTACTATCAACGTCATCAGAGATACCACTCATGCGTTGAATATTCTCTTCAACGTTTTCTTTGATCACGTCCATCACGTCATCAATGGTAATTCTTCCCACAAGTCGTCCCAACTGATCAACAACCGGTAAAACTACCAGGTCATACTTCTGCATAAATTCCGCTACTTCCTCACTGAGAGTATTGGTCTTTACAAACTGAATATCGGGCTCATAAATTTCTTCTATACGGGCTAATGGATGAGAAATGATCAACTTTTTTAGTGATAACATCCCAATTAAACGATCGTTATTATCTAACACGTAAACCGCATACATCACATCCACGTCTTCTGCCTGTGCGCGGATCTCTTCAATACATTGCGATACCGTTTCAAATACGTAAACACTCACCAGCTCTTTTGCCATAAGAGACCCGGCCGTTCCTTCTTCGTAATTAATTAACTCGGCAATATCACTTGCCTGCTCAATATCTTCAATATGCGAGAGAACCTCTTCTTGTCTGTCTTCCGGTAATTCAGAAATCACATCGGCAGCGTCATCGCTGTCCATGTTATCCAATTGCTCGGCAATTTCTTTACTACTAAAAGTTCTTAAAAATTCTTCACGCCTGTCGTCATCTAATTCCAATAAAACGGCAGGAGCTGTGTCATCATCCAGTAATTCGTAGATGTAGGCAGCGCCTTCGAGGTTGAGTTGGTTAAAAATAATGGCAATATCCGGCGGATAATGATCATGCAACATCTCCTTCAAATAAGCGGTATCTTTTTTCTCGATAGCTTCTTTGATGGTTTCTAAAATCTCAGATGTTAATTCAAATTGCATGCTTTAAATCACCCTTATTAGCGGCGCTGCAAAAGTAAAGAATTAAAATGTAGATATTACAAGCTTTTCAACTCTTTTAACGCCTTTTTAATTCTTGAGGTCATAGAAGGCAATTGGGGAAGTGTGCTAAGTTCTCTCAAGATAATAAGTAATTCATTTTTCAGCTCCGGATAGCTTTTACAGATCTTCGCGGCAACAGTAATAGCAAAGGCTCGCACCGCTGCTGTCTCCGTCTCGTTCATAATAACTTTAAACGAAATGTCTATTAAAATACCCTGGTACTTTTCAGGAATTTCTATTTCCTGTAATACCCTGAAAATGTTTCTTGGAATGGCAGGATGATTACCGGGCTTGTGTAATCGCTGTATGAATTTTTCGAAGTAAGGATCTAACAGACCAGGATGTGCGATGATGAGATAACTGAGTGGCCAGGCTGCACGCTGCGTTAAACGAGGTTCACCATTTAAAAAAAGAGCCATCAACTCTTTGAAACGTTTTTTATCGTCCCCCACAAACTTTACAATGGCAAGGGTTAAAGTTTTACTATGTTCGGCTTCGAGGCGTTCTTTTATGTTCATTGGGATCCCACCGTTACAACTAGTAAAACAATAGTGAGCATTGCCACAGCACCTAATGCAAATTGGCCATGGTATTTGCGTCGCATTTTTCCTGCTTCATCCTGATAACCTTTTCGGTAGTCAGCATATTTGAAAAGCACCTTGTTCGGATATTGCAGCGCATCATCCTGTGCCGTCGAAATAAGCACGCCTCCTCCCGGAAGTGGTGCTGAACCGGTAATAAACGGTCCACCCGACACGTAACTACCTATAGAATAAAAATCCTGAGCGTCTAAAACACCATACTCATAAAGTTTTTTTCTTTGCTCCGGCGTTAGGGTCATAAAGCGGTTTTGGTAGGCTGTATCTATGATGCTAGTCTGCACAGCCAAAGAATTTTTTCCTTCGTCTGGGTCTTGAAACTTTTGTACAGTACTATCTCTGAAAGCAATGGATTTTAATTGAGATTTGGAAACGATAAAACTGCGATCTGCTTTATCTTTCATCTTCTTGTATATCACTTCGTCATCAGTGGTATAAAGAATATTTACAACAGTTTTTTTTGCGCTTTGTTTATAATTCAGAGTGTCCTGCGCCTGCGCACAATAACATAACAAGAAAACAAGAATGTTAAGATATTTCATAGACTCGTTTGGGTGTCTAAAAATAAAAAAAATAACCGAAAACTATTACTGAGAATATTTTCTTTCACCGAAAATGGTGCTGCCAATCCTCAGCATCGTACTCCCGGCGTCTATCGCAAGTTTATAATCTCCACTCATACCGTAACTGAGAATGCATTTGTTATCCTTAAAGATTTTCAAAGAAAATTCTTTTACGGAATTAAATTCGCTTAGAATTTGTTGTTGATTGCCTGTATTACTGGCCATGGCCATAAACCCTTTGATGTTAACATTTTTGAGCGCTTTAAATTCTTCTGATTTTAAAAGTTCTTCGCATTCGTCAAAAGAGAGTCCGAATTTTGTTTCTTCTTTAGCAATGTAAAGCTGAAGTAAACAATCCATTACCCTGTTATTTTTTAAAGCTTGTTTGTTTATCTCCTGGAGTAATTTAAAACTATCCACGCCATGAATGAGATAAACAAACGGAGCAATGTATTTAACCTTGTTACTTTGTAAGTGTCCGATAAAATGCCAGTGAATGTCTTTGGGCAAACTTTCATATTTATCTACCAGTTCCTGTACATAATTTTCTCCGAAATCGCGCTGACCCGCTTCATAAGCTTCTAGTACGGCCTCGTTGGGCTTGGTTTTGGAAACGGCCACCAGAGTAACATTCTGCGGGAGATTATTTTTTATTTGAAAAAGATGTTCTTTGATTGGCATGTTGACTATGCTATTTACTTAGCTCGAAATTTTGTAGATCCAGGTAGCAGACTTATTTTATTTATGTATTAGTATCTGCGTAATTACAGTCATCTGCGGCAAATGTAGTACGAGTTCTATTCATCAAAACTGTAAATCACCAAACCACTGCGCATCTTGGGCTCAACCCAGGTAGACTTAGGAGGCATGATATTGTTGGTATCGGCAATCCATTTCAAATGCTCCATGGTTACAGGATAAAGTCCGAAAGCGACTTCTGCTTTACCCTCGTCTACACTTCGCTTCAAAGTTTCTGCACCTTTAATGCCAGGAACAAAACCAATACGCTTATCTATTTTCAGATCGTGAATATCAAACAACGGAGAGAGGATGTGCTCTGTTAAAATAGAAGCATCGAGGCTTCCCACAGCATCACTGCTATTGTAAGTTCCTTCTTTTGCAGTAAGCGCGTACCATTTGTCTTTGGTGTACATACTGATCTCATGTTTACGGGTAGGTTTAAAAACTTTTTCGTTTATCTCTTTAACCTCGAATTTTGTTTTTAAACGTTTCAATAACTCAGGAACCGTTAAGTCTCCCATGTCTTTTACTAAGCGGTTATAATCGAAAATTTTTAATTGTGTCTCCGCAAAAAAAACGCCGAGGTAATAATTAAATGCTTCTTTACCCGTATACGCTTTCTTCGATTTACGGAGCACACTTCCTAAAAGCGCTGAGGAAGCTGAGCGATGGTGACCATCAGCAATATAGATGGCCGGTATTTTCGAAAACTGCCCTGATATGATCTCTACATTTTTATCGTGACTTACTACCCATAGCGTGTGACGCACTTTATCGGTAGTGGTAAAATCATAAGTCGGAACACTTTCAGAAATCGATAGAATCAGATCATCTAAAACTTTATCATTCGGATAACAAAATAAAACGGGCTCAGCATTAAACTCACAGACTTCTAAATATTCTTTTAATTTTTCTTCGCGCTGTGTAATAGTCTGCTCGTGAATTTTAATCACCCCATTCATGTAATCATCAATACTGGTACAAGCAATAATACCTATGTATTCATTCTCTCCTTTGATCTGACGATAAATGTAATAAGCCGCTTTTTCGTCACGCTTCAGAATTTTTTCTTTGATGAAAGAATCGAATTTGCGTTTGATTTTAGTCAGACGTTCTTTAGAACCGGGACGCGTGCGAACACCGTCGTCGTAATCGGGATTGATGACGTGTAAAAACGTATAGGGATTTCCCGCTAGTTTATCTTTTAACTCCGGAGTGTTATACCCGTCAACACTGCGGGATGCAACCAGGTGAACTTTGTCACCGGCGGGACGAAGAGCCTTAAATGGTAATACGGTAGCCATGTTTAATTTCTGGTTTTAATTAGGGTTAAATTCCAAAAACACTACTAAGCTTTCAAAGCTTCTATAAGTTTCTCGGCTAATTCTACTCCAATGCGTTCTTGCGCCTCGTTTGTAGCAGCACCAATGTGCGGAGTCATAGAAATTTTCGGGTGCTTTAAAATACCCACAGAAGGACGAGGTTCATTCTCAAAAACATCTAACCCTGCGTGAGCTACTTTTCCGCTATTTAATGCCTCTAATAAATCATCTTCGTTAATAACACCGCCACGAGCTGTGTTTATCAGAATGACACCCGTTTTCATAGAGGCAATTTCGTGGCGTGTAATCAATTTTCCACCCGGAACATGGAAAGTAATAAAATCTGAATTTTGAATTACTTTATCCATCCCAACTGTTTTAACAGGAACAGCAATTGGCTTTAAGCCATCTATTTCCAATTCTAAAGTAGTTTCGCTAACGAATGGATCGAAAGCCAAAACTTTCATTCCTAAACCCAAAGCCATTTTCGCAACCGTCTGGCCAATTCGTCCAAAACCAATGATACCAAAGGTTTTACCCTTCAACTCAACGCCTTTAGCGTATTTCTTTTTTAATTCTTCAAATTTATCTTCGGCATTCGCATGCATTTGTTTGTTACTATCATATAAAAAACGAACCGCACTAAAAGCATGCGCGAAAACCAATTCGGCCACTGAATTGCTGGATGCAGCTGGTGTATTAATTACCTGGATGCCTTTTTCACGGGCATACTCAACATCAATATTATCCATGCCTACGCCACCACGGCCAATCACTTTTAAATTCGGACAAGCGTCGATCACATCTTTTCTAACTTTTGTAGCGCTGCGCACTGTTAAAGCCACGTACCCTTTATCATTAATTTCTTTGGCCAGATGTTCCTGAGCAACTTTATCTGTAATTACGGTAAATCCCGCTTTTTCTAAGAGTTCCTTGCCAACAGCATCAATACCGTCGTTTGCTAAAATTTTTTTGCTCATACTGGTTTTTATTTGAAGAGCTAAAATTAGAAATTATTCGAAGAATAAGCAGGTTAAGATTAAAATTTTGTTGCGGGCCTAGAACTTAAGTCCCACAGTAACCGCCAGAGAAGTACTGTTATATTTCAATTTGGCCTGTGTATTCATGGTTGAGAAAAGGAAATAGTTCTCATAACTCAGTGTTTTATACACAACAAAATCGAAAAAGAAATTACTCTTGGTACGGAAACCAATACCGGCGCTTAGTGTGTTACGTACTTCCGGACCTATAAATACATGTCCCATCGGACTTCCCTGCATTTGGTAACCAACACGCAACATTAAAGGATTCAGATTTATTTCCCCTCCCACTCTAATATTGTGCCCAGGTTGGTAGTGATTTTTGATATAAGAATTAATGTCATCAAAATTAGCGGAGGCACCTCCAGCGAGGCGAGCACTTCTGTAATCCACCATTTCGTAGTCAATGCCTATTACCGCCTTTTTCTCAATAACAAAAGCCAGGTTCGCACTCACCTTACCTGGTGTGATAATTTTGTATTTGTAAATACCGCCATCTGGTGGATCCTGAGCAAAATCAGGGGTGGAGCCTGATCTGTCAAACGTAACAGACAAAGAGTTGTAATACGAATCCTGCAAATTATAAACGGTTGGGGTGTGGTAATAGAACCCAACTCTTACCATGTCGTTAGCTCTTATAATTCCACCCAATTTTAAATTTATACCAGTACCGGTAGTTTTGAAATATTCAGTGTACTCGAGACTTTTAAATCCCAGGCGGTTTACATAGTCATTATTTAAATAAGGAATAGGATCTACATACGTATCGCTGAAGGTTGAACTGCTGGTCAAAATAATCCTCATGCTGTCTCTGTCATCAAATTCAGTATGTGTGAGCGTAGACTCGTATCGTACCTGAGGAACTCCAATGCTACCTCCAATGTAAAATTTATCTTTATAGCTGTATGCATACGAAAAATTCAGGTCGTTAACCCGCCCCGAAGTAACAAGATCACGTGTTTGTTTCACTGTCCTTTTTGGATCTTCATAAGAAAGAAAACTACCGTTTACAGTATCTAATAAAAATGCCTGGTAGCCCAAATTTTCATACATACTGTTCAGATTGCCCGTCATATCCGCAGAACCATTGTAATATGAGGCGAGGTTGAGCATGTCTTTGCCAAGAGAACTTGAATTGGTATAACCGGACATGCGGGTAGAATTGTTGAAATTTTGAAGTTGTGTGCTTGTAAAAGCCAACAGGTGTCTGCTATCCGGATCTATTTTAGTTTTCCACGCGCCTGCAATGCCAAAATTGTTATAAATAAAATTAACGTCAAATACATTAACCGATTTATTATAGATTTCGCCACTATTGTTGGTAGATTTAAAGCCGGCTCCAAACGACATTTCACCTTTACGGTAGAGGCCGAGTCCTGCCGGATTATACGCTGCTGAAGTAAGATCGGCGCCAATTGCGCCAAATGCTCCACCCATAGAAATGAACCGCGCTGTACCTCCACCTGTAGCGCGCGAAAGACGTATAGCATCATTTTCATTTTGAGCAAATGCAAGACTCCCTAAATAGCTGAATAGGATAACTAATTTTGTACGAAACATAAGAAAATTTTAGATTAACGTCTACCTCCGCCACCACTGCCGGAACTTCTTCCACCACCACCACCACTGCCGCCACTACCACCAGAGCTTCTTCCTCCACCACCCGAATTTTGACTTCCGGAATTAGAGTTATTCTCCCAACCACTGTTTGAATTGGTAGAGCGGTTATTTGAATTGGTATTCTGTTGCTGACCTTGGTTAGTTGTGCGATCGTTACTGTATCTTCCGGTGTTACCTTGCGAAGTATTTGAACTGTTCTGATTATTAGTACTGTTTCCGTTCGAATTGTTTCTCTGATTGGGAACGCGATCGTTCGTATAACCTGAGTTCGTATTAGTCGACCCATTATTATAGGATCCCATCTGACGATCACCTGCTCCTGAACGGGTATTTGTAAAACGGGGCGCAGTACTCTGTTGATCTGCTACAGTTTGCATGTAACGGTTACTTCCGCCATTATCCTGGGAAGGCGCAGAAGATCCTCTTCCACCTGTTGGATTCGCACCACCAGTACTTCCTCTTTGTCTGTTAGTTACGGTTGAATAAGCACTGTTTGGATCAAAACTGTTGTAATAACCCCACGAACCTGCATTATAACCATTATAGAATCCCGCGTTGTAAGCGTTATAGCCATAGCCGCCAAAACCCATTCCATATCCATAACCATATGGACTGTAGAAAGGATCGTTGTAAAAATTGCTGTAACCATAGTTGTATCCTAAACCGCCGTAACCATAAGGATTATAACCATAACCACCGTAACCGTAATTACCGTAGGAAAGTCCAACGCTTATTCCCGAACTATAACCATAAAATTGGTTAGAGGGCATTCCATAGTTATAAGTACTGTAAATACTTGTACCGTAGCAATAAGGATTTTGATTGTAAGTGTAAAGATTTGTGTAATAAGGATCGTAATACCCAGCTCCATAAATAGGCGTTTGAAAACGGTTTAAACGCGAGGCATATTGATAATCATAATAATCATCCTGGTTATACTCCGGATCTTTATAATAAGGATTTGCATCGTCCTTCGCTTTTTGCGCCGCTACTTCCTCACTCACTTGCTGCTCTCGTCTTTCACGCTCCTGAGCTTCCGCCCTCGCTTTTTCTGCTGCTGCCAATTTTTCTTTCGCTTTCTCCTCAGCAGGATTTGCGTACACGTCATCATAACCTGATGCAAGTTGCGAAGTCTTACAAGAGCTCAAAGCTAATGTGGCTACTGCTGTTATTAAAAGTAATTTTTTCATGGCCTATCTTTTAAGATTTAGAAAAGAAGATTTTAAGTAAATTTACAAAATTGTGCCCTGCTATTTATGATTTTTACATTATTTATAACATTAGAATCATCTAAATCGAATCAGGTCATTATTTCTATATTTTAAACACTTATGAGCAAGGTTATTACTTCAAAAGAACAGGATTACAGTAAATGGTACAATGATATAGTTGTAGAAGCCGACCTGGCTGATCACAGCGCGGTTAGGGGATGTATGGTTATAAAACCGCATGGCTATGCCATCTGGGAAAAAATGCAGGCTGCGCTGGATAAAATGTTCAAAGATACCGGACACGTCAACGCCTATTTCCCCTTATTCATTCCAAAAAGCTTATTTGAGGCGGAGGAAAAAAATGCGGAAGGATTTGCTAAAGAGTGTGCCGTAGTAACGCACTACCGCTTAAAGACAGATCCAAATAATAAAGCGAAATTAATTGTAGATCCGGAAGCAAAACTGGAAGAGGAACTTATTGTTCGTCCTACCAGCGAAGCTATTATCTGGAGTACTTACAAAGGATGGATCGAAAGTTACCGCGATCTGCCTCTTCTGATTAACCAATGGGCAAATGTAGTGCGTTGGGAAATGCGCACGCGTCTATTTTTAAGAACAACCGAATTCCTTTGGCAGGAAGGCCACACCGCGCATGCTTCAAAAGAAGAAGCCATCGCAGAAACAAAACAAATGCTGGAAGTGTATGCCGACTTTGCTGAAAATTGGATGGCAGTACCTGTAATCAAAGGCGTGAAAACTGCCAACGAACGTTTTGCCGGTGCAGAAGATACTTTTTGTATTGAAGCTTTGATGCAGGATGGAAAAGCTTTACAGGCTGGAACGTCTCACTTCCTTGGGCAAAATTTCGCAAAAGCGTTTGATGTAAAGTTTGCAAACAAAGAAGGAAAACAGGAATTTGTCTGGGGAAGTAGCTGGGGTGTAAGTACGCGTTTAATGGGTGCTTTGATCATGAGCCATAGCGATAATAACGGCCTGGTAATTCCACCAAAATTGGCCCCTACTCAAGTGGTAATCGTGCCTATTTACAAAGGCGAAGAAGGCCTGAAAAAAGTAAGTGCTGTTGCCAATGAAATTAAGAAGAAACTTCAGAATAAAAATATCTCGGTAAAATATGATGACCGTGATTCGCAACGTCCGGGTTGGAAATTTGCTGAATACGAGTTAAAAGGAATTCCAGTGCGCATTGCATTGGGTGAAAGAGATCTTGAAAACGGCACCATCGAAGTTGCCCGTAGAGACTTGTTAAGCAAAGAAGTTATAAAAATCGAAGCTGTAGACACTTACATAGAAAAATTATTGGAGGACATTCAAACCAATCTTTTTACTAAAGCTCAGGAGCGCACAAAAAACATGACTCATAAGGTGGAGTCCTACGAGGAGTTTAAAAAAGTGCTGGACGAAAAAACAGGTTTTGTATTTGCACACTGGGATGGAACTCCTGAAACAGAAGAAAAAATAAAAGAAGAAACAAAAGCAACCATCCGTTGTATTCCTTTGAATAATCCCCAGGAACAAGGTGTTTGCATTTACAGCGGTAAACCAAGTACACAAAGAGTTTTATTTGCAAGAGCTTATTAAAAATCACACAGTATGAGTGAACAATCGGACAAACAAAAAGAAATGATTCTTTCGCTGCTTTCGAAAAAGTCGGTGATGAAACAGGATGTTTACAGCAACACCATTGCTATTTTTAACCAGGTAAAAGATATTCTCAAAGAACGTGCGGAAGAACTTTCAGACGAAATTTTGAAGGTGGATAAACGCATCAACATTTTTTATAAGGACATTAGTTTGCAATCTTCTCAATTAAAGGTAGCCGGTGATATTCTCGATTTTCAAATGCACTCCAATGTGTTTGAGTTCGATCGTTCTAATGCCATGTTTAAAACGGCATACGTGCGTAACAACGAATTAAACTCTTACTGCGGAATTATAAGCGTGTATAATTTCCTCGCAGATTCTTATAAATACAACCGCCTGAATGACCTGGGTTACCTCGTTGCCCGCATATTCATAAACCAGGAAAAACATTTTTTTGTAGAAACTAAAACGCAGATAGGTTACAAGTACCACAACTTTAGCGCAGAGCCCATTACAAAAGACAACCTGATTGACATAATAAATGAATTAATTATTTATTCTGTAAAATTCGATTTGTTCACGCCACCTTATGATAGCGTAAGACAAGTAACGGTTTACGAAATGCAGGAAAAATCGAGCAGCGCGGCACTCAGAACGGGTAAGCGTTTAGGTTACGGTGGCTCTCAGGACAATGTGCGTGGCTTTGATGACGAGGCTCATCTCTGATAATCGCCACAGATTACACTGATTTTACTGATTAATAGAGCCTTTAAACGATTTTATCTATAAAAAATTTAGCGGGGTGCAGTCCTATATACTTTCTTGATTTTGATTCTCCTTTTAACTTCTTATGCTTGCGGATCAACAAAACGAAGTCCAGAAGCGCAGAATAAAATTATCTGCGGCGATTCGATCAAGTAGTGGGATATTGTAAAAAAACAAAGCTTTCTGACAAAAAAACAGCAGAATTTTTCCCTTTTATTCCTACAGCTTTGTTAAACATGCAAAGACACAAATGCACTACTACGATAAGGGAAAGAGAGTGAAAGAAAATTATGGTGATCTTATAATATATAGCGATTGGAAGTTAATCGACGATTCAACGTTGTTATCCGCATTTTACAATTACCCGATCCGGATATTGACACGCGACACACTATGTTTTCTTAATGATAAGGACACAGTTATTCTTTTTAAAACTCTTAACGGAGTTGGCTCTCACTATTGGAAAAAACCGGTGCAATCTGAGGGATCTGCGGCTAAAGCTTCAGTCTGCAACGTTCATTAGCCAGCAACTCACTCTCCGGCTCCACAAGCAAAGACAATCTCGCATTCTGTAATTCTGTTCTGTAACTGGCTTTTAATTCCTTGCGTTTTATGGCTTCTAAAAAACGTTTAATTTCCTCTTTTGTTTCCAGGATCAAACCCGGAACTTGTGTGGGTAATCCATCGTCACCTTTCGCTACCATCGTGAAATAAGAGGTATTGGTGTGTTTTACGGTTCCTATTTTAAAGTTCTCGGCTATTACTTTTATACCAACCACCATCGAAGACTTACCGACATAATTAACAGAAGCAAACATACTCACCATCTCCCCTACTTCAATGGGCTCTAAAAAATCAACGTTTTCTACCGAGACGGTTACGCAATAGTTCCCGGCATGTTTCGAAGCGCAGGCATAAGCCACCTTGTCCATCAATGACAAGATCATTCCTCCGTGTATCTTTCCCCCAAAATTAGCATAGGCAGGAATCATTAGTTCACTCACAGTCGTTTTTGAATACGCAACAGGTTTAAAATTATCGTCCATAAATCTTTGTTGATTGAATTAAAGGTATAATAATAAGCCGTAATTTTAAAACCTGTGGAAAATAAAAGTTTGAAAATATTTATCGTTGGTCCCGCATTTCCTTTGCGAGGGGGACCCGCTCAGTTCAACGAAAATTTGTGTGCCGAATTAATCAAAGAAGGGCATGATGCTCAGATCATTTCGTATGCTTTGCAGTATCCTAATTTTCTGTTTCCAGGTTCAAGTCAGTATGAAACCAGCGGTTCAGCGCCCGAAGGAATTAAAATTCATACTTTAATAAATACAGTAAATCCTTTCAACTGGATCAGTGTGGCTAACTTTATTAAAAAAGAAAAACCTGATTTTATTTTGTTTCGTTACTGGTTGCCTTTTTTTGGTCCTGCCTTAGGCACAATTGCCCGATTAGTAAAATCTAAAACCAAAGTTCTCGGCTTAACGGATAATGTTATTCCGCACGAAAAACGCTTTGGCGATAAGCCCTTCACCAATTATTTTATAAAGGGCTGTCATGGTTTTATAGCAATGAGTAAAACGGTGTTGAACGATATTTCTAAATTTTCAACTACAAAAAATAAAGCTTACTCTCCGCATCCCATGTATGAAACTTACGGCAAAGCCGTGAGCATGCAGGAAGCGCGTCAGAAATTAAAGTTGAATGCTGACGATAAGATCATTTTATTTTTTGGATTGATCCGTCATTACAAGGGACTGGATATTTTACTGGAAGCGATGGCGCATCCTGAAATAAAAAAACAAAACATCAAACTTTTAATTGCCGGAGAATTTTACGAGTACAAACAACCTTACCTCGATCTTATAAAAACTTCCGAACTGCAAGATCACGTTATTCTGCACGATAAATTCATAGCTAACGAAGACGTGCGTTATTATTTCTGTGCCAGTAATTTAGTCGCTCAAACCTACAGAAACGCTACCAATAGTGGAGTGACAATGGTAGGTTATTATTACGAAAAACCCATGCTGGTAACCAACGTAGGTGGACTTGCGGAGATTGTTCCCAACGAAAAATGTGGTTACGTTGTGGAAAATCCGATAGCTATCGGATCCGTGCCGCATATCTCCGAAAAAATTCTGGCTTACTTTAATCAAAACAAAGAACAAGAATTTACACAGAACGTAATTTTAGAAAAGAAGAAGTATGAGTGGCAGGAATTTATTAGGGTGTTGGTTAACCTTTATGAAAAAAGTTAGATTTAAAGCGCTTTATATCTTCTGGTGGGATTTCTCTTTACATGAATTAGTTTATAAACAACAATGTCATTTCTATCCAATTCAAAAATTATTACGAATGGAAATTTCTTGAAATGAATACCTCGCAAATTTTTACGAGTGATCTGAAAAATAAGCGGAGCTCTTCTTAATATACCCATTGTAAGTTCCCAGTCTCAGAAACTTTAAACCCAGATCTTTTTGAATGTTCTCGTAATAAAGTGTAACAGCATTTAACTCACCATAAATTCTTTCGGGGATAATTATGCGATAATTACTTTCCAAGATTCTTAAGAATTTTCTTCTTTACCTCTTCAACTGTATAAACTTTTGTTTCTCCACTTTTATATTCGATTTTTCGTTCTTCGATTATTCTAAGATCTTCATCGCTCAAACTATATTCATCTGGTTGTGCATTAGCATTTAAAATTGTGAACACGGCCTCTAAGAGTTTAGCATCGTCAATACCATCAACTACTTTATGAATTTTCTTCTTTAATTCCGTCGTTGTCATAATTTCAATTTTATACCCAAATTTAATCCATCTGTCGGAAAAATCCCAAGCAGGCGATTATTTCTGCTGACAGTTAAAAAATACAAAGTATGGATAACAGTAAGTTTATCAACACTTGTTAATACTTTATAACACCTGTTAATACTTTTTTTCTTCCTCCTGAAATTCTGAAATACCTTATAATCAGCGCCTTTATTTTAAAAAGTTAATTACTCGTTTTTTTGTTAATAACCCCATTTTACTGGCTCCCCAAGGCTTTGTATATTTAATAGGTTATCCCTTATTTATGGCATTACAGGTAAACGTAAACGATATACTTTCACAGCTTTATCATCATCGCGGCGTGGTGGAATTCCTCTTCGCGAACCGTGAAAACATCACGGTAAATGAATTGTTGGCGCGTGAAGATATCACCCACGAACAATTACAAAAATTAAAATCACTCGACCTGATTTACGAATATGAAAACATCGTGAGTCTGAACGACGCAGTAATGGCCATGTTCGAGGATTTTATGGAAATCGGGGAAGTTACTCCCGGCTTCATCAACGATTACATCAACGAGCTTACACGTCACATTCGCTTCTACCAGGAAGCGCGTGAAATGCGTTTTTTACGCAGCATAAAAAAATACTTAAAACGCATTAATTCCACCCTGACACGCGAAATTATCAAGCTTCAGAAAAATGTGGATGATACCTACAAAAACGAAAGTAACTACCGCATTAAGCTCCAGAAGCTTGAAGATTACAGGGAAAAACGCGATACGATTATTGAGTTCATCAAAAAAACGACCGACGTTGTTGAAGAGACAAGAAATTTATTTGCCCTGACCAACGACTCTGAATTATACGGAATTGTGCAGGCTCTAAAAGTGAGTCTGATCGAGAATTTAGATTACCTGATTGAGATTCAAACGGACATTACGGATTTTATCAATAAAATTCAGTTCCAGATTGATGTTTACAAAAAAGCTCAGCGTTTAAAAGAAATTAAAGATCACAGTACGCTGCACTTTAAAACCAATTTTAACGAGATCGTTGCAAACGTCAACACCCTGCGTTATAACGGACATAAAACACCTAAAACCAAGATTGCTATTGACTTTCTGTTTACAGACGATGGTCATGTATTGTGCAAAAAGATCTCCGAAAAATACAAGCTCACGCGTCTAATGGTGCGTGGCCTGGCTGATAGAATGGCCGGTAACTTTAAAGACAAGGGATTAGAACAGCAAATAAAATTAGATACCGAAAAATTGGTGGAGCGCTTTTTAGTTCAGAGAAAAGAAAATCTTTTTGAGTATTTGATGAACTATAAATTTCCAAAAGCAATCGGAACAGTGACCTTCGAAGACCGTCTTTCTTTATTTGTAGAAATTGCCATGGAGTACCAAAATGTATTGGATTTTAAATACCGTTTGCAGAATTACGATTACGAAGACAGTCAGAAAAATAAAAAACGTCTGGCCTATACGCTGATAATACCAATGGAAGAGAAGGAGAAGAAAAGGAGAAAAGAGGCGGCTAAGAGTCAATAGTTTATCGTCAACAGACTACAAACGCGTGACAGGTGAAAGAATAGAGGCGACTCAAACGAAGTACAGCGAATAAAGAGAAAAAATAATTAATCGATTAAAATATAATAGGAAGTGTAAAACTTACTAGAGACTATCAACTATAAACTATAGACTTAAATGCAGGCAGAAGACTTCAACTTACCGAAACAAACTCACGAGATATTCTCGGTGATGGCGCGTGGAAATTTTATTTCCAGCAATGGAACGAGAGACGGTATGAACCGCTTATACGACATTATCAATAATCCCGATAATTTCGACAGGCTACAGGCTTACTTTAATGTAATTCGTTACAACATTGAGCGAGGAAATAATTTTTTCTACTTCTCAAAATTACATGAACCAAATTCCGAACTGGAGAAAAAACTAGAACGGTTTGAAAGATACATTGACATCATTGATCTGTTTGCGAGTATGGACAATAAAATAACTATTGGTAGCCGTTTCAGACCAGGTGAAATTGCTGAAGAGTGTAATGCCAATGTGCGTTTGAAACAAAAATTGCAAAAAATTCCCCTTTACCGTTCTGAAACTTTACACAATAAAGTGCGTGAGATTTGCGACTTAATGAGTCGTGATTCTTATTTAGAATTAGAGGACGAAAAAACAGAATCTTATAAAGTGATGGATTCTTATACTTATCTACTGGATGTTATTAATTCAGTAGCGATTTATGAAGATTCAGGAAATTCAGATAACGCGCAGGGACTGATTTATAACTAGTCCTCCTCGACTAAGCTCAGGATGACACAAAAAATACATCCAAAACGTTATACTAGTGAATGTCATTTCGAGCGTAGTCGAGAAATGAACTTCAACAAAGAAAAAAAAGAAAAACAAGAATGGAAAATAACTGCAGAATACTAAATAGAATTGTAGAAATAAATATTGCCAGCGTTAAGTACGCGGATATTGAATTGAGTGGAAATACCTGTTTCGTGGGGACCAATAACTTTGGTAAAACTTCGTTACAGCGTGCCATTCTCTTCTTTTATAGTGCAAATAGCCGTGGCTTGGGAATTGCCAATTCTCAAAAACCTTTTGAAGAACATTATTTCCGCTATGAGAACTCTTTTTTAATCTATGAGATTACCACAGAAGATAAACCGTTTTTTGTGATCGTTTACCGTCACAACAAATTGGTCTTTCGTTTTGTGGATGCAGCTTATAATCCTGATTTTTTCTTCAATGCTAATGATGAGGCAATGAAGATCAAGGAGATTATTTCCAATCTTGAAAAACGCGGGGTCTATATTTCTAACCAGATTGATACTTTCGAACGTTACAGAAATATTATTTTCGGAACAGAGACCGATAAACAACTTTCGAAATTCCATTTACTAAAAGGAAACGAAAAATATCAAAACATTCCAAAATCCATTACCAATGTGTTCTTGTCGAGCAAGAGCAGTGTGGATTCTCGCTTTATTAAAGACTTTATTGCTAACTCTTTAACGACCGAAAGCAGTTCTATAAAATTAGAACAGGTAGAACGTCAGCTTCGTCAGTTCAACGAAAAGTATTCCGATATCGAAACGTATTTGAAAAAAGAATCTCAGCAATTGATTGAGATGATTGATAAAAAATACGACCAGGTGCATATGCTGAAAGGTGCGCAGATGGAAATGGCCGATAAATTAGGAAGTAGTCTTCGTTTTGCTGAATCTCAAAATGAAGCCATTCGTGAAGCCGCGAAAAAGAAAGAAGAAGAGTTAGAAGTTCTATCCAACGAACACGAAACTTTAAAAGAAGGGATTGAAAACAAACAAAACAATTTCCGTGAAGAGATCGGTTACTACGATCGCACCATTCGCGACGCGAACAAGAAATTAAAAGAATACAAAGAAAAAAATATCGACGAAGCCGTTGAAAAAAATTCGGATCGCGAAAAACTACAGGTTGAACTAAACATTGCCCGCAGAGAATACGAGAGTTTAACATCGAATGTAGCAAGCATAGAATTAAAATATTCTTCTTTGATCGAACAATTACGTAACGATAAAAGCGCCTACATCAATAAAATTAATTCACGCACCAGCGAGATCTTTAATCACTACAACGAATTACAACTATTACAGAAAAATGAATTCAATAAACGTGACGCGGAGCTAAAACATAAGCGCGACGAGGCTTTCGGTGAAATGAACGCCGAAGTAACTGCCAAACAAATCGAATTCAACGAATTAAAAAGTGAAGAAAAAGTAATTCGCACAACTCGTTTTTATGAAGAAGAGATAAAAAATCTCGAAAACGAATTAGCCGAGTTACGTGCTGTAAATTATAAAAACAAAAGTGAGCGCGCCATCAAACAAAACATGGTGGTGACTTTACAACGCGAGTGGGAAGCTTTAGAGGTGAAATTAAAAACATCTTTGAGCAACCGCGTTAACCAGATCAATAACGAGATCATCAAAATTAAAAATGAGATCAAGGATATTGAAGGAAAGTTAAATGTTCAGCATGATGCGTTTTACGGATATCTTGAGAAAAATGTAAAAAACTGGCACCAAACCATTGGTAAAATAGTAAATGAAAAATTATTATTCCGTACGGATATTTCTCCGGAACTGAGTGAGGAAGCAGCAAATACGCTCTATGGTATCAGCTTAAATTTAGAGCCAGTTGAAATTGTTTCTAAATCTATTGAAGAGTACCAATTTGAAAAAAATGAACGTCTCGCTCAAATTCGCGACCTTGAAGAATCGCTAAACCAATTCCAGGTAGCTAACAACGAAGAAAAAATGTTGGCGGCCGACAAATTTGGTAAACAATTAGGCGAATTAAAGGAAGATGTAAAAGTACTCACCTACTCTTTAGAGCTTGCTGAAAAAAGAGAATTTAAATTAGGCGAAGAATTATCAGACTGGACAAACCGCGCCGGTAAAGAAGTAGAACAATCCCTTACCGGTAACCGTCAACGTTTAAACATCATTGAAGAAGAATTGGCCATCTTAACCAAGAAGAAAAACTTATTGGTGGAGGACTTCAATAAACAAACAGAAAAATTAAAAGTATATAACGAAGAGCGTCTTGCTGAATTAAAAGAAAGACAAGAAGTAGAAGTTTCTGAACTGGAAGTAGAAAAGAAAAACCAGGTAAAAGAATTCGAAAACAAAGAAGACGAATTATCGAAAGAAAAAGACAGCAATTTCAAAAGTAAAGGGGTTGACGCAAAACAACTGAAATCCGTAGAAGGTCGCATGAAAGAACTTCAGGATGCCTTGAAAGAAATTGAACAGTATGCACAAATTATCAGCGATTATTTAAAAGACAAACGCGAAACTTTTGACCGTCTCCCTGATTTGATTCAGAAAAAAGAAGAGTTTGTAAAAAGCAACAACGATTTAGCAGCACAGTTGGAAGAAGCTACCCGTAAGTTTAATATGAAACGTATGGAGCTCAACAAACAAAAACGTGCTTTTGATGAAGAGTTAATTGACTTTAATAACGGGATCAATTTTTACAGCAATAACTTCCGCGAAACGCCTGTGTACACGAAGTATGCGGAGATCATTGAACGTGCGGAATCAAAACGTACCAATTACCACATCATGGATTTGTGTACGCAGTTATTAAAAAACGATTCTCACTTTAACGAAGAGTACGGAGCGTTTCAACGTTTTGTAAACGAATTCGCCGGTAAATTCAGAATTGATAATCACTTTAACTTTGTGATTCGTAACGATGCTACTCAAGGGGAATACGAGCGTTTTGCGCAAAATTTACGTTCATTCATCAACGAAAATAAAATTGAATTATCAATCGCAGAAACTGCTACACAAATTGGTCTGGTAACAGATAGTATCGCGACTAAGGTAAAAGAGTTAAGCGGACAAAAAGATAAAATTCAACACATCATTGGTTTGATCGCGGAAGACTTTAAGAAAGCTGAGTTCGAAGAAAATAAATTGATTGAATTTATTAAGATCCGTTTAGAAGAGTCTGATAATAAAGTTTACCGTTTATTAAAACGTATCCAGGAATTCCGTGAAGAAAACGGCTTGGTGTACAATGAAGGCTTATTCAATACCGACTTCGCAACGGGTACTAAACGTGAGATCAGTGGTCGTGCGGTTAAATTATTAGAACAATTACGTTCTGCGATTAAAGAACAAGAGCAGGAAGAAATCCGTTTACAGGATTTATTTGAATTGAAATTCAACATTAAAGAAGGTACAAACGAAACCGGCTGGACACATAAAATCGACAGCATTGGAAGTACAGGAACCGATATCCTTGTGAAATCGATTATCTACATTACTTTGTTGCACGTGTTTATTAAAGAGTCGTCGCACCGAAGCAGTACTGACTTCAAAGTACACTGTATCATCGACGAGGTTGGACAGATCTCTGCCCACTACCTGCGTGAGTTATTGCATTTTGCAAAAACAAGAAACATTATGATGATCAACGGTCTTCCAAACAAATCCGGATTAGAGAGTCACTACAAATACACGTACCAGTTCAGAAGAGAAGAAAATAACAACGTTAGGATCTTCCCAAGTATTGTAACGGAAGTAGAGGCGTAGTTCTCGACTACGCTCGAACTGACATCCAAATTGTCATTTCGAGCAGAGTCGACTGTCATTTCGAGCAGGACTAACATCCAATGGATGTTAGGGCCAGCAAGTGTAAGGTCGACTGTCATTTCGGGCGTAGTCGACTGTCATTTCGAGCGTAGTCGAGAAAGACAGTGAACGATACTAAAACCTATAGCCGAGAAAAACACTAAGAAAAAGACCATTCAAAAAGAATGGTCTTTTTTTTTGCATTCCTCTATTGGAATCGGCTGCTTTTGGTCGCCCACATAAAGTCTCAATTTCCTCATATCCCAATAGTTATTTTAAATATTTTTTTTGGAAAAAAAAGTTTTTAAACTTAACCTTGAATGTCAATAATATTAAAATAAATTTTACCCATATGAGATCAACACTATTTTTTAAACTAACTTTATTTTTAAACCTTCTATGTTTTTCAATAACTTGTAGCTCCCAGAAAGATTCAAGTTATTCAATGGAACTTATCAGGGCTGTTCAATTTAATAGCGGAGGACAACATCGCATTCTTACATTTTTAAAAGTTACTCCTACAGTACCCGATTTTAAACTTATTTTAAGTATGAAGCTAAGTTATGAGGTTGGGCAAGGTATGAAGGTGATAGACCTGCAAAAACAGCAAGCAAATCAAATAAGACTTACAGTTTACGGTAATACTATGGTTGAAAAATACAAACCCATGTATGAACTCATTAAGGAAAAGGTGGACTTCACAAAAGATCAAAACATTCGAATTATCCTATTCGATTTTACGGATATCTCCAAATCGCCCATCGATAACATGACTATGATTTACGGCCTGTGGGAAGGCAAAAATGAAGACATCAGAAACGAAACGAAATTTACAGTGAATGTAGAACCCATTCAACTCTAAACATGTTGTAAGCGCTTGTAAATTGGTCGTGTGCTTATTCATGCTTTCATTGAACAAAAATTCTATGACAAGCTAACAATAGGTTGGTCTAACCTCATTCTTGAGTGCCATGGAGACGACGAAAAAGTCTTACAACTTTTTTTCGACCTGTTTGAGGAATTTAAAAATCACTTAGCAAAAGTGAATGAGCAAAATATAAAATTATAAATATGTTAGTAGTTATTCTATTAATCTTTGTCGTTATCCTGGCAGTTTGGTATTCGAGAAGATCTTCCGGAGCGCCGTCCGAAGTATTGGATGATGATACAATTTTTGAACCTGCCGAAGTAGAGAAAGACGTAAACAGTCCGGTAGGTTTCGGATACAAAACAAGTTGGTTTGCTGTAAAATCGGCACACTACGAAAAACTTGTGCAATATTTTGGCTTGACAAATGTAAGGGAGGCTACCTGGAAAGCTGGAATTGATGCCGCTTATGAAGACGGTATTTTTATAAGTCCCGAAATGGATAGTTGGAACTTGATTGTAGGAAACAGTCTACCTTCCGGCGATTCGAAAGAGGGCATTAAAGAAACAACAGAGCTTTTAAAAACTTTAAGCGGAGAGTTTGGAGAAGCCCAATTTTTTAGCACGCATCGCGTAGTTGAATTTCATTGCTGGATGAAGGCTGTCAATGGTAACATGGAACGACTGTACTCCTATATTGGCGAGAGTGGAGAAACAATAGCCTACGAAGGCAAACCTACGGCCATTGAAGAACAATTTAATCTTATCAATACACTTTCAGAAGAAGCTCAGCAGAAAGACTATTTTGGAAGAGAAGATTTAACCTATCCTGATGAAGAACTCGTCATGTTAGTAGCCCGGGACTGGAGCATTGATCCCACACAACTGGATGAAAGAAAAGAACCGACCGAACCTGGCCTGATGGGGCGAAGATTTTAGTAAGTGATTGCTTTAATTATCTTAGTACTCTATTTTTTAGAAAAAGTCAGATGAAATTCTTGTCCCTAAAAATAGCTTTTCTTGCAGGAGTTTTGAGCATAGCTTACTACATGCTTATCAATTACGTTTATTTCTCTGATTTTGGCTTTGTAGAAAGCGGCAGAATTGTTTTTGCGAGTCCCTATGGCTATTTTGATTATTTGCTTTTACCATTTTGCATTGTTACTGGCCAGGCCATTTACCGAAAAAGGAACAACGCGAACCTCACTTACCATAAGTTAATCGCATTCGGATGGAAAACGAGTTTACTTGCATCCATCATTTTCGCCACTTTTATTTATACTGCACTGCAACTTTCTTCACCAAATTATTTTGAAGATTTAATAACTCTCATTAAAGAAATGAATGCCAGCGGAAATGAGCCGGAACCTTTCACCCAAAAACTTTTGATCCATATAAAACCTTTGGAAGCAACTCCGTTATTTAGATCTGCGCTCTTCTACGCTATTGCAAACTTATTTGCCTATTTTTTTCTTGGAACTTTAAGCAGTTGGATTTTTGCTATTTTAATAAAAAACACAGCCATGAAAAAATAAAATAACTACATGATTTTATAAACTATGAATGCAGAAATAAATTCCTACAACAACACCCAGGCCCTCGCCGACAAACACATCTGTGATCTCCTTGCCATAACCATCGACAAAGAATTAAAGAGTACGGAAAGCAAGATCTGGCATGCTCATCCAGTCTGGTTCTTAGAAGACAATCCCATTGTAGGGTATAGTAAATTAAAAGCTGGGATTCGATTAATGTTTTGGAGCGGTGCCGATTTTGAAGAAGAAATTCTAAAACCAGGTACCGGAAAATTTAAAGATGCATCTATCCTTTACACATCTGCAGATCAAATAAAAATAAAGGATCTAAAACGTTGGATAAAAAAAGCAAAAGAGATTCAATGGGATTATAAAAACATCGTGAAGCGGAAGGGAAAGCTTGTAAGATTGAAATAAGTAACAATACATCTAAAAACTATTCACCCTAAATTATTGACGATCCACTATGCACCATCGACTATAAACTATCGACTATAAACTATTAACTTCCACATGTCGCATTCTCCCCTTAGTTTGTCGGATTCTGAATCAAGAAATAAAATTTCACTTGCTACTTTAGCATAAAAAAAATGAAAACACCAATCTATCCTTGTCTCTGGTTTGATGGACAAGCCAAAGCAACAGCCCAACACTACTGCAGTATTTTTAAAGATTCAAAAATCACTGCTGAAAACCCCATGGTGGTTACTTTTGAACTGAAAGGTTTTAAGTTCATGGCCCTCAATGGTGGTCCACAGTACAAATTTACGCCTGCCAATTCCTTTGTGATTGAATGCGAAACACAGGAAGAGATAGATCATTACTGGAATAAATTAGGTGAAGGTGGCCGTTACGATAAATGCGGTTGGTTACAGGATAAATTCGGCTTGTCGTGGCAGATTGTACCAACGGTATTAGCTAAGCTTATGTCTGATCCTGCGAGAGCGCCTAAAGTAATAGCAGCTTTTATGAAAATGACCAAATTTATTATAGCAGATCTCGAAAACGCGTAGTCTATATAATCTAAAATCGAAAAATTGGTTTAAAGGTCGCTAAAAAATAGCGACCTTTATTTTTTGCTTTTTAAAGAATAAAAAACTCTATCTTCGAAATAGACATTTACAAAATGGCAGGAAGAAAATTCTCCACACAAGAAAGAGAAGAGTTTTTAGCAAAGATTGACGCAAAAAAGCAGGCGCAGGATGAAAAGCTACGACTCATAAATCTCGCCTATCACAGAACTCCGCTCTACATGGCGACATTTGTTCTGCGAATGTTATTCCTTTTATTTTTTACCTGGATTTTTTTCTGGGACGGCGGATCAGGTGAAATAACCCAGGAAACAGTTCTTCAGACCGATAAAGGCATATACCTTACTTACGCCAACGTTAAAGTTGAAAAACTAACATTTGAAACACCAGCCGGAGATTATGAAGCTCTATTCGAAAGAACACCCATGCCCTATCTTAGCAAAGGAATTCAATTAAACATCGAGCACAATTGCGTTGGAAAAGCAACGTATTTTTTTCGCAAGGGAGAAAAAATAAAATATCCGCTGGCCGTTAGCTGGATTCTTTACATTAGTATTGCGATTCTCACGGTAATGTCTTTTAAGTTTAATGATGCGCTCGAAAGTTTCGACCACAAATTTTTATGGATCACCTGGACCGCAAATCTTTTTGCTTTTGGCCATTATTTTTTGACCTAGAATAAAAATCAGTATCAGCAATTTCGTCACGCCATCCTGAACTTCCTTATTTAATTTTTATTTTTAAATTTGATTAAACACCCAAACATTTCTTATGACAGACTCCCTTAGCATAAAACTAAATTCAGGCTCTAAATCCATTCTTAAAATAGGATTTTTACTTCGCGCGCTTATTTTGTTGATTACCATAATCGGCGCAGCACTCACAGGAATTAACGTTTTTAAAGAAATGCCTCTTCTGGGTATAATTTGTTTAGCCGTTTCGATCGGCGTCCTGATCATCTTATACAACATGTTAAAAGCAGCTTTTTATTCAGAAAGTCTGCTAATAACAAAACAAACGATAACTGTTATTTACAAGACTCAGGGAAATACGACAGAAACCTCTTTTCACTTGGACGATATTCGTTATTTTGGTTTTTTTCAGCAGCACTACACCAAACATCCTATGGATACCAATCCGTTTATAGATGTTACAGGACTAGCAGTCTTGGAAAAAGAACTTCAATATGTGATTGATGAAGGAAATATTAAAATTGAAACTGCAACGAAAAGCATGCGCTTTGGAAAGAACATGCCTTCCTGGGACGTGGAAGAACTTGTTGAAGAAATAGAAAACTTTACAGGACTTAAATTTAAAACTCCCATTCCGCAACGCACAGAAGAACACGCACGAGTAGACAAGGACGAGGATTTGCAAGAAGAAGAATTATCTACATTTCCGGAAAACGAAAGTGAAACTCCACAAAATTTCACCAGAAAAACTTACAAGGGCGATTACGGAAGTCTGACCATAGAACAAAAACTAGACATTCCCAGTTCAGAAGACAGAGCATTTTTAAACGGCAAACTCGCCGCTTCCGGAAAATACCAGGTGGGTGACAAACAATTTGTGCTTGTCTCAAATGGGATTATCTATGCGGTGCGGGGGTTTTCGGAATAAAGTATTTTCTTAATCTCAGTTATCAAGCATTTATAATAATTACATTTGAGATACATCTTCAACATAACAACTCCGCATTTTTTTAAATAGCAATGAAAATTAAAATTTCTATTATTCTAACGCTTTTTGCGATTTGTTTCAAATCTCAAAATCTTGTGCCGAATCCGAGTTTCGATTATGTCACTACCTGTCCTACAGATCAAGCTCAAGTATCCTATGCACCCCCTTGGTTCATACCTTCTAATGGCACATCTGATTTATATCATAGTTGCTCTGCTCTTTCTTCTTGGGTAAACGTCCCCGGCCCCAATCAAATAGGCTACAGTTCGAGTTATGCGCACTCCGGATCAGGTATGGCAGGACTATTTCATTCAAATAATATGAAAATTGAATCATTACCTAACCTGATGTATCGTGAATATATTGCAGTTCGCTTGAATTCAACATTAATCAGTAATACTAAATACTACGTCAGCTTTTTTGTAAAACTTGCAGATAGCTGCATTTACGCCGGTCGTTTAGGCATGTTTATCTCTAAAGATAGCATCTCAAAATCTTCATCTTATGATACTATCGCCGCATTTCCTCAAATCAGTTCGGATACAACATCTTATCTCTTCAGTAAAACGAAATGGAAAAAAATTACTGGAAGTTTTATATCAAATGGAGCGGAGAAGTTTATTTACATAGGAAACTTTAAGCCTAGTATAGCTAACGACACTTTATTTGTTGGTCCAGGCGGACGCGCTCCAAATGGAAATACCGGAGGTCATAGGCTTAACATGGCATACTATTATGTGGATGATGTTTGCGTTTCTAGCGTTCAGGACTATTGCACTGTTTGGACCAGTATCAAATATCAATCCAAAAAAACCTTTAAAATATTTCCTAATCCAACAAACGATAAAATAAAAATCACTTTCGAGAGGCATAGTCTAAACTCAGTTGAAATTATAGACATTCATGGATTAAAGGTTAACGAAAGTTTTAGCGTTGAACAAGAAGAGATAGTATTAGATTGCGACTTTCTACCTAAAGGAGTATATTTTTTAAAAATCCTTAGTGACAGTGAAGTTACATACGAACGTTTTGTGAAATATTGAGAAACGTGTTTTAAAGCTAGAAACTACTTAATATTTACTTGCTTTTAGCGAGGAATCCCATAATTTCCTTTTTGATTAATGGTTCCCATTATGCCCTTGCCATTCCAGCATTTTTAAATACTTTTGCCAGACTAAACCAATCCCTATGAAGAACCTCCTGCTGGCCGCACTATTTCTTACTTTCACAAGCTCTTTCTCTCAATCATTCCCCGATAGTCAAACCGATGGAAAATTTTACACTGTAAATGGCTACAAGCTTTGGACCGTTAGTTTTGGAAAGGGCGATCCGATCTTTTTTATCGCCGGTGGCCCAGGTGGCACACACTACGGACTCAGAAGTTTTGATTCTTTAAGTAAAACAAATACCCTGGTTTATTTCGACGGCTTAGGTCGCGGAAAATCTGACACCGCGAAAAATGTCTCTGAATATACCTTATCGAGAGACATTGAAGATTTGGAAGGTCTGCGAAAAGCCATGAAGTTTGAAAAAATAAACATCCTTGGGCATTCCTACGGCGGTGTGGTAGCCCAAGGCTATGCGGTAAAATATCCAAACCAGGTAAAACATCTTATTCTTGCTAATTCTTTTCACAGCTTTATTATGTGGCAGGCAAATGATGATAACTGTAATCACGAAATAAAAACAAATTATCCGGAAGTCTGGGACGAATTAATGAAAATTCGCGAAGAAGGAGGTATTTCAAGCGATGCCAAACACCAGGAAGTTTACGGAAAAGTTCCCTATGGATTTATGTACGCCTACAATCCCGATAACTTCAAAAGTCGTGGAAGAAAACCTTATCCCAATCCTTTCAATTCCAAATTGTATTACCAAATGGTAGGGAAAGACGGAGATTTTATTGTTGGAAACGATATAGGCACTTTCGATTTTCGTAAACAATTAAAAGACCTTAAGATGCCGGTTCTTGTAATCGGCGGCAGATACGACCGTGTGGCAGTTCCTTCGATGATGATCAAATACAAAGAATATTGTCCGCAGGCGCAGTATGTTATGTTTGAAAACAGCGGGCATAATCCACAGGTAGAGGAACCTGCAAAAGAATTCAAATTAATTAGTGATTTTTTAGAAAAGTAGACTTCGCGTAATGGCGCTGCCCGCTTATGCAAAGACTTATGGGTCTCAAGATTGTCAGCGATAAATTAAAATACTTTGTTCAGGTGAAACATTAAACTCTCGTAGTATTTTTCGTAGTCCCTTATGTAACCAGGTGTATTGTAATCTTTAGATGGCGTATCGCAGAGGTCTTCAAAATTTTTTATGGCCATTTCCAGGTAGTCGGGATCTACTTCTTCCAAAAATAATTTTTTATTATTCTGCATTAAATTTAAAATTCTTAAAGAAGAGCGGTGATTTGTTTCTTGACGTAATCCTCTTATTTCATCAATCATTTGTTCTAGTCTGGCCATGCACAAAAGTACAATTTAAATGCTTTGTCATTTCGATCGTAGTCGAGAAATAGACATTTAAACTAAATTTATTCTTACAGAGGGTTGTTCCAAAAATCCTAAAGAATCCTTATTGCCGCTTGGTTTCCATTCCATACAACAGGACTGGCAGTATGCGCCACCCATTCATATTTTAAATCTGTAACCTGAACAAATTCCTGGAAGGCCTTAAATTCGTGATTTTCAAAATACTGGTAATTATAGATCTCATCAAATAAAATCACCGTGCCTTTCACCAGTTTATTATTTGTATACAATGTATTTAAAACGAACAACGTAGACGCGTAGAGATCGCAATCAATATGCACGAAAGCACAGGGTTGAGAATTGCGAGCTAAAAAATCAGGGAGCGTTTCTTCAAAATAACCTCTCACCAGTCTCACGTTCTTACTTTTTAAAGGAGGAATAGTGCCGCTTAACTTATAATGTCCTTTTAAATAAGTAAGTGTGTCACTCATTTTCCAATCTTCAGGAAGTCCTTCAAAACTATCAAATCCAATTACAAGATGACCATCATTGTTGTCAGCAATAAAATCGGCCGTAGTTCCCTTACCTACTCCAAACTCCAGCCACAAACCATTTAAGGTAACCTGGGCCATACAATAACGCATATAGTCCCAGTAGGTATGAGTAATATCCATTAACTCAGGTTGACTGGTATGTCGGTAACGAGACACCAGGCATCGCTCACATTTGCATCCGTCCAGAGAACTATTAAAACCTTCTGTAAATTTTTTACTGGCTTTAATTTCTTTAAGAATTTCAAGGGTTGATTGAACTATTGTCTCCATGGCATGCAATTTATTTAATAATCGGTGGCGAAGTTCTTTTACCAAACCTTGTAATCAACACTCGGTTTTTGATAAAGCTCGGTGAGACAATTTTTATATCTTTATTCTCACCAAATCAGTTTGCATCTCATGACGAAGATTCTTTTGCTAGTGTTTTTACTTTGCTCACTGTATAAAAATGCTCAAAACACCTGTTACACCGCAAGTACTATCTGTAATAATTCCACTTTTAATGTGGGTCCGGGCGGCGGTATTGGCGTATCTAACACGCTCTCCATCAGCAATCCTGTTAACGATCCCTTTCCTCCGAATGCCGGTTGTTTAAAGAGTGGAGCGGTAAATCCCACCTGGATGATTTTTACTGTAGCCAACTCAGGGTCTCTAGGATTTTCCATAGGTGACAGTACCAGCCCCAACCCGCAAATTTCCTTTCATGACTGGATTCTGTGGCCCTATTCAGCCACTACCTGCTCTGCAATTCTTAATAATACACTTCCCCCTCTGCGCTGCAATTGGAACGCTGCTATGGAAGGTGGCACAGGCATTGGTAACCTTCCGGTCGGCGCGAGCTCCTCTAACTATGAACCTGCTCTCAACGTAAATTCGGGCGATCAATTTATCCTTTTGTTAGATAATTATAGTGGCGTGAATACTACACTGACGTTTAGTAGCACTGGCACAGCCAGTCTGAATTGCAACACTGCTTTTAATGGCGACGTTTATACATGTCCTAACAAATCGACCAATTACATGGTGAATGATTTGGGCTGGAGTAATACTTCATTTACCCTTAATCCAGGAAATCTGATTCAGAGCAGTCCCTTCTTTACTTTGAGTACTCCAGTATCGCAAATATATACAGTAACGGTTTCTGGTACCAATACTCTTACCTCTCTGCAACAAACCTTTACAAGTACTTTTGCGTTTCATATCCTGCCGCCCGCAAACCTAATTGCCGTAAGTGACACAAGTATTTGCGAAGGAGAATCGGTGGCCATGTCTTTTTCGCCCACAGTAAATTTTTCGGTGAATGTAGCCGGACCGGGAAACTACACGCAATCCTTCTCAAACCCAGCTAACGGGATAATTGTTATTTCACCTTATAGTACTGGAATTTATCTGGCAACAACTTCTTATACTCCGGGCTGTACTTTAACCTTAATGGTATATATAGATGTGCAGAACCTTGTGAAGTTTACAACCGTTAGTGCCAACAACCTTTGTGAAGGAGAATCTGTAACCCTCGGTTTTTCAGCTGCCGAAAATTTCTCTACTTTTGTAACAGGACCTAACGCTTACTACCAATCTTTCCCAGCTCCATCCAGTGGCTGGATCACATTCGTACCAGCCGGCAGTGGCGGTTACTCTGCAACAATCTCTTACACCAATGGCTGTAGTGCCTCCTCAACAGTAATGCTGGTTTTAGACGCATGTACAAATTTAAATAAAGACGAAGTAGAAACTGTCAGAATCTGGCCAAATCCTGTAAAAGACTATTTATATTTTACAGATCAGCAGCCAATTAGCGCTATCGAGATCACTGACATTTCAGGAGTAACATTGAAACTACTACCTGAACATAACAGAATTAATTTGACTAATTTTAAGGAAGGAATTTATACCCTGAAATTCTATACAGCTCATAATGCTGAATTCAGGACAAGGCGAATAATAATAAAATAGAAGGGTGTTTTTACGCTCTATAAAAATTGGAATTTTTATACAAAGCAACACAATGGGAATAAGTTTCCCAATAAACTATTAAGCTTCCGCTTCGTTACTGTCTTTTTCGAAAATTTCTTTTAATAGATCTTTGTAAGCCCAATAAGCGTCTTTAACCTGGTATTCGAAATACTTCATAAGGTCTGACTTTTCATTGTTGTTACCGCCGAATGAATTGGGTTGATTTTCATTTTGTGAATTTAGCGTTGCTTCCATGATATATAGGTTTTAAATAATAAAGTCAATTTTCATGCCAGACTTTTAGGTCTTTAAAACTAATACGTCATAAACTAAAGAGAGGTTGGGTCTAAAAATAATTATTCATGATCTATACGATTTCTTAACATTACCACCTCTTTTTGCATCTCTTTCATACGTTTGAGAAGGTGGTTGATAACATCAATTCCTTCCATATTGACATTCAGTTCATAATGCAGGTTCATCATGCTTTCCAGGTCAGAAAGATACTCTTCATCAACGCATTCCAGTTCATCAATGCGGGTAATTTCTATCAGACCGTACTCATTTAACGAATGAATAAAAGAAGTCTCAATTTTATAGTGATTACAAAGCTTTTCAAGGCTTACAAGTTGCTCATTTTTCATTGTTTCCTATTTTATGATGAAGTGTCCCGATAGCCATCGTAAGATCTACTTCATGAGTTTTTGAAGTTCTTCAAATAATTCTTTCTCTTTCGCTGATAAATTAGTAGGCACCTTAACCTGATAAGTCACATAAAGGTCTCCAAACTGTCCCTCACTTTTATAAACCGGAAATCCTTTTCCTTTCAATTTAACCTTGGTTCCACTTTGCGTTCCTGCAGGAACTTTTAGTTTTACCTTCCCGTCAAATGTATTTATGGTAACATCGCCACCTAAAACTGCGGTATAAAAATCAAGATCCTGATTGCTGTACAAATTACTGCCATCGCGTTTAAATGCGGTGTTATTTTTAATAGAAAAGGTAATAAGTAAATCACCCGCCGGACCTCCATTAGCCCCCTCGCCTCCATGGCCTTTAATGCGAATAGTTTGCCCGTTTTCCAGACCCGCAGGAATAGTCATACGAATGTTCTTCCCATTAACGGTAATAGTTTGTTTTTGGCTTGTAAAAACATCTTTAAGATCAAGACTCAATTCTGCATTCATATCACGACCTTTATATTTTGTATTTCTGCCTCCTCCAAAAGAAGAGCCGCCACCACCAAACATCGATGAAAAGAAATCTGAAAAATCTTCGCCGCCAAAATCTCCCCCGCCCTGGTATGAACGTTGACCACCGTAACTTTGTTGCTGCTGTTGACGGGCCTGTTCATAAGCTTCGCTATGCTGCCAGTCTTTGCCATACTGATCGTATTTTTTACGTTTTTCAGGATCGCTTAGAACCTCGTTGGCTTCATTTATTTTTTGGAATTTTTGTTTGGCTGACTCATCATTTGGATTAACATCCGGATGGTATTTACGCGCAAGTTTCCTGTAAGCTTTTTTAACGTCGGCCTCGCTGGCCGATTTGTCTATTTCTAATACCTTATAATAATCTATGAATTCCATTTTTTGTTTATTCTTAGTTTATTTACTCGCTGAAAATTTAATAGTCAAAATTAGTGCCGTAGACTAAAATTACGAACACTTATTTTCCAGAATTTTTCAATTTCCTCTTGATACTGCGTTTAATTCTTAATTTTTTTTGTGCTGCTTAAAGTTTCTGAAATATATTTTCCCGTATAACCTTTTTTTGTTTTCGCAAGATCTTCCGGAGTTCCCTCAAATACAACATTGCCACCATGTTCCCCGCCTTCGGGCCCCATATCAATTACCCAATCTGCACACTTTACAACATCCATGTTATGTTCAATAACAACGATCGAATGGCCTTTTTTTAACAAAGCATCAAACGATTTCAAAAGCTTGGCCACATCGTGAAAATGTAATCCTGTGGTAGGTTCATCAAACACAAAAAGTGTTGGCGAAGTATTGTTTATCTGGATTAAAAAACTTGCCAATTTAATACGTTGTGCTTCTCCTCCACTTAAGGTACTGCTGCTTTGCCCTAGTTGAACATATCCCAGACCCACTGCTTGTAAGGCATTTAATTTCTCTGTTATTTTTATTGCAGTTCTGTTATCCTCATCCTTGCTAAAAAGTTCTACGGCATCTTCTACCGTTAAATCCAGAATATCTGAAATAGATTTTCCTTTGTAAAGAATTTCAAGGGTTTCCGATTTATAACGTTTGCCCTTGCAGCCTTCGCACTGCAGTTGAATGTCGGCCATAAATTGCATTTCCACGGTTATTTGACCCTCACCCTGACAAACTTCGCAACGCCCGCCTTCTACGTTAAAACTAAAAAATCCAGGTTTATAATTCCGCGTTTTGGCGAGCCCTTGGTCTGCAAACAAATTACGCACCTCATCAAATGCTTTTATATAGGTAACAGGATTACTTCGCGAAGATTTTCCGATAGGATTCTGATCTACAAATTCTAATTGTTTTATTTGTTTTAAACTTCCGCCAATTAAATGATCTGCGTTTACGCTATCGAAATACCCATCTAAATAACGCTGCATATAAGGAATTAATCCTTTTTTAATCAGTGTCGACTTTCCAGACCCACTCACACCCGTTACACAAGTCAATACTCCCAGCGGAAATTTTACGTTGACATTTTTTAAATTGTTGTCGTTCAGATTTCTAACCTCAATATACTCTTTCCATTTTCTGCGAGCCGTGGGAATTTCTATTCTCAATTGATCGGTAAGGTACTTAGAAGTATACCCACTTTTATTTTTCAAAAGATCTTTATGCGTTCCCTGGAAAACCAAATGGCCACCATGAGTGCCGGCCTCCGGACCAATATCTATCAACTCATCCGCCTGCCGCATAATTTCTTCATCGTGTTCCACGATAATAACCGTATTGCCTTGTTGTTGTAAAGATCGCAGCACTTTTATCAGGCGCTCTGTATCTCTCGGGTGCAGTCCAATACTTGGTTCGTCGAGAATGTACAAACTTCCAACAAGTGTACTTCCAAGTTGTGTCGCCAAGTTTATCCTTTGACTTTCGCCGCCGCTTAAAGTATTAGCAACACGGTTTAGCGTGAGATATCCTAATCCGACATCCATCAAATATTGCAGGCGATTGCTAATTTCAATAAGCAACCGTTTTGCAACTTTTGTATCGTGTTCGTTTAATTTTAAGTCCTTAAAAAACGGAATAAGATCGCTTACAGGCGATAATACCAGATCATTTATACATTTACCATCAATAAGAACATAATTAGCATCTTTCCTCAAACGTGTACCGTGACAATCAGGACATGCTGTCTTACCACGATAACGCGCAAGCATAACACGGTATTGAATTTTGTAAGTTTCTTTCTCCAGCATTTTGAAGAAAGCCGTTAAACCATCAAAATACTGATTACCTGTCCATAATAGTTCATAATCTTTTTTAGAAAGCTCCACTATAGGTTTGTGAACGGGGAAATTAAATTTATGCGCACTCTTAAGAAGTTGATTTTTATAGGAGCTCATTACTTCTCCATTCCAGCAAACTATGGCATTTTCGTAAACGGATAAACTCTTGTTAGGAATTACAAGGTCTGGATCAACACCGATAATACTTCCAAAACCCTCGCAGGTTTTACAAGCTCCGATAGGATTATTGAAAGTAAAAAAGTTAGCAGTAGGCTCTTCAAAGGTTATTCCGTCGAGTTCAAATAAATTGCTAAAAGTGTTTTTATCGTAGGCGCCGTTTTCTTTTTCTACCCAAACCAGGCATTCTCCTTCACCTTCCTGAAAAGCAGTTTGAACACTATCTCCAGCTCTGTTCACAAAGTCTTCTTCTTCAGGTGCCGTAACAAGTCTATCGATTAATAAATAAACCTCGGCCGTTTTTTTAGTAGTCTTAAAGTCGATTTCATTTATACGTTGTACTTTATCATTGACAATCGCGCGCGAAAATCCCTGCTGTTCGAGTAACTGCAATTGTTTTTGAAAGGGTCTGTCTTTTTTCTCGTATACTTTTGAAAGCACCAGAACTTTAGATTCAGGACTTAGAGCGGTTATAAAATTTACAACATCAGTAACGGTTTGTCTCTTTACTTGCTTACCACTAACAGGGCTGTAAGTTTTACCGATCCGTGAAAAAATCAATTTAAAATAATCGTAAATCTCCGTTATAGTCCCTACAGTACTTCTTGGATTACGCGAAATAACTTTTTGTTCAATAGCAATTGCAGGTGAAATTCCTTTTATATAATCCACCGCCGGTTTTTCAAGACGGCCTAAAAACTGTCTTGCATAGGCTGAAAGACTTTCTACGTACCTCCTCTGTCCCTCTGCATAAAGTGTATCAAACGCCAAAGAAGATTTTCCAGATCCAGACAACCCAGTGATCACGATCATTTTATTCCTGGGAATCGCCACGTCAATATTTTTTAAATTATGCTGGCGCGCTCCCTTAATGATGATAAATTCCTTAGGACTTAGTTTTGTAATATCTTGTTTACCTTCTTCTTTCAACGAAGCAACATTTGTTTTTTTATCTTTAATTTTTTCCATTTAAATTTTTTAATACCATCAACCCTAGAACCCCCTGCCTAAAAATCGATCTCCTAATTTACGCTCCACTATTAACTTCAAACTAATAACTGCCGACTATTAACTATGTACTCCAGCCAACCTACTCCATCAACTTTTTTAAATGCTGAAGCGTCGAAGGATCTTTCCAGTTAAGATAGCCAACTGTTTCTTTTTTCACTTCTAAATTTGTATTTAAAATGTAGGATGTCGGAATCGAATTAATTCCAATCTCGTTAAAATGCTTATTCATTTTTAAAAAAGTAAAAGGATACTTCTCTTTAAAATCCACTACTTTTTCTAGAGACTCATCACTTACCACTACAACCTCAACATCCGAAAGATCTTTGTCCTTTATATCACTCATCACCCCTAACTCTTCCCTGCAGTTACCGCACCAGGAGGCACTAAAACACAAAACCACTTTTTTTCCCTTAAAAGAATCCATCTTTACACTTCTTCCCTCCAGGTCTACCAGATTTAGTGAATTTAGATTTAGTGTTGGCGCCACGCGGTATTTCTGGTAAATGAAAAACCCCACAAATACTGCAATAACAAGCCCTACCGGGTAAATCCATTTATTTGACATAGTAATTAAGAATCGATAGTTAATTCCTTTACGATTTTTAAGGTTTAGTCTTTAAAATTACGAATAGATTTGCAGGTTAAACAGTGTTTTTGCTAAGAAAGATATTCAAAATTGTGTTAAGGATTGTTATCGCATTCCTTATTCTTACCATGGGCTCGACCCTGCTCTACCGCTGGGTTCCTGTACCCATTACACCCCTGATGCTTATTCGTTGCGTGGAACAAAAATCTGACGGTAAACCCATGACTCTTAAACACGATTGGGTAAGCCTTGAGGAAATATCTCCTAAACTTCAGCTGGCAGTGGTATGTAGCGAAGATCAAAATTACCTGAAACATTACGGGTTCGATTTCAAGGCTATAGAAAAAGCCATGAAAGCTAACGAAGAAGGAAAGAAATTACGAGGAGGTAGTACAATTTCGCAACAAACAGCAAAAAACGTATTTTTGTGGCCTGGCAGAAGTTATATTCGAAAGGGCTTTGAAGTGTATTTTACCTTGCTAATCGAATTAATGTGGAGTAAAGAAAGGATCATGGAAGTTTATTTAAACAGTATTGAAATGGGTAACGGCGTTTATGGCGCAGAATCAGCCGCTCAATATTGGTTTAAAAAGCCGGCAAAAAAACTAAGCAAAGACGAAAGTGCCGCAATTACCGCGATTCTTCCCAACCCACGAAAATTTGTAGCAAACCCTCCGAGTGCTTATATTGCAAGGAGAAAAGAATGGATTAAAAAACAAATGAGCTTTTGGGGCAATCAGTTGGATTACGATAAATACAACGATGATGATAGTGCGGCAGATAACAAAAGTAAAAACCAGAAAAGTAAAAAATAATGAATAAAGTACATGTCCTGATTATTTTATTGGTAATGTTTTTAAACGGTGGAAATTCTTCCACTGTCATCAAAGCAAAAAAAGTTTTTGGAAAAGCGGCACAAGCGGATGTTTCCTCTAATTTAACGGCTGCTCAAAAAATTATTGCCAATAAGCTCGACTTTTTCTTTACCGACATGAATAAAAAAGGCATCTTCAACGGAAGTGTCCTGGTGTCGCGCGCAGGAAAAGTGATCTATAAAAAATCGCTGGGCATTCTCGACAAATCAACACAAAACCGCTTAACCGACTCTTCCATGTTTCAGTTAGCCTCCGTTTCTAAAGTTATTACTGCTACGGCGGTGCTAATGCTGCACGAAAGAGAGATTATCGATATCAACAAACCTTTTAAATTCTATTTTCCCGATTTCCCTTACGAGAATGTAAATGTGAAAGATCTTTTAAATCACCGTTCGGGTTTACCTAATTATATCTACACGTTAAATACTGAAATCTGTAAGCCAAACTACCAGATGAACAATATTGAAATGTATGAACAGTTTGTTGCCAAAAACACCAAACAATGCTTGAAACCTGATTACCGTTTTAATTACTGTAACACAAATTATGCTTTACTTGCTCTGCTCATTGAAAAAACAAGTGGTAAAAGTTATTCGCAATTTCTGAAAGAAGAATTATTCAAACCACTGGGTATGAAAAATACCGCTACTATTAAAGACATTGATTTAAAGGGAATAAACATAACCAGGCCTTACGATACACGTTGGAGACCGGTAGCTTTTGATGCCAGCGATTATGTACTAGGCGATAAAAGTATTTACTCTACCCCTTTCGATCTTTTTCTCTTCAGCGAAGCCTTATACCAAAACAAAATCATTTCGCCTAAAACACAAGAACTTGCATACACCGCTTTCAGTAAAGAAAAAAAAATAAATAACTACGGTTACGGGTGGAGATTAAAAAATTATGAGGATCCTGATAAAAAAGAAGTCTATCACAACGGTTGGTGGCATGGGTACCGTTCTTCATTTCACCGCCGGTTAAAAGATACACTAACAGTAATCATCTTAAGTAATCAGTTAAACCGTTCAGCTTATCAAACCTATAAGGTTTACGATATTCTGGATAACAAAGCAGAGTCGCTTCAGGCAGAAGACGAAGAGTAAAACCAGAATTTTATATGTACTTTTGCACTTTATGTTTACCCTCTATTTAAAAGAAATACGCAGTTTTTTAAGCTCCCTGATTGGCTACATCGCTATCAGTGTGTTTATAACGCTCATAGGTATTTTTATGTGGGTTATCCCTACCGAGGGTGGTGGCTATAATATTTTAGACAATGGTTTCGCCAACATCGATCCTTTATTTTTCATCGCTCCCTGGGTTTATTTATTTTTAATTCCAGCCATTACCATGCGTTCTTTTTCTGAAGAGAAAAAAAATGGCACCATAGAATTACTTTTAACACGACCGCTCACCGATTTACAAATCGTACTTGCAAAATATTTTGCAGGTTTTACTTTAGTAATTGTTTCGCTCCTTCCTACACTTATTTATTATTACAGTGTTCACGTGCTTGGTGCGCCAAAAGGCAACCTGGATACGGGCGGTATGTGGGGTTCTTTTATCGGACTGCTTTTTCTGGGTGCAGGTTTTGTCTCTATAGGGATTTTTGCCTCGGCAATTGCAGAAAATCAGGTTATTGCTTTCATAATAGCAATGCTTCTCTGCTTTTTCTGCTACATCGGCTTTGAATACATTGCTCAGAGTGGTGTATTTGGAAAATACGACGCTTTCTTTAAAAGTCTTGGCATCAATGATCATTACACCAGCATGAGCCGCGGGGTTTTGGATACACGCGATATTATATATTTTTTAAGTGTCATTACTTTGTTTAATCTATTCACCCGTTTAGTTTTGGAAAGCAGAAAATGGTAAGTGAAAAGAAAATAACGACCTCCAACAAACGCCGTGATATAACTTCCCTGGCGATACTTCTTGTTATTGTTGTACTTCTTAATTTTGTGGGATCGTTTTACTTTAAACGATTTGACCTGACTTCAGAAAAACGCTATACCCTTGCAGAATCTACAAGAACACTCTTAGGAAACCTGGATGATGCTGTTTATCTGAAAGTCTACTTAAATGGCGACTTTGATCCGGGATTTACAAGACTAAAAAATGAAGCCCGCGAAATCCTGGATGAGTTTCGCGCTTATTCAAAAAACCAGGTGCAGTACGAATTTATTACTCCCGGCGATGGACTAACAGGTGACGAAAAAAATAACATTGAAAGACAACTTTACGAAAAGGGACTTATTCCGGAAGAAATCACCTTACGCGGAAAAGACAAAACAACTCAAAACCGCGTTTGGCCAGGTGCTATTGTAAACTATAAAGGCAAAGAAGCTGTATGGCAAATTTTTACACGCCAGACACCAGGAATTGACATAGAAACTTCCATCAATAACAGTGTTGAAGAATTAGAATACAGTCTCACCAACTCTATTAGAAAATTACAACGCACAAAACGTCCTGAGGTTACGTTTATTCAAGGGCAACACGAACTCGATACTATACAACAATATAGTTTCATGAAAGCCTTGTCAGAATACTACGATGTAAATCAAACGACCATAACACCGGGACGGGAACTCTCCTCTTTGAAGGGAAGTGACGCGATCGTCATTTCAAAGCCAGACAGTGCTTTCACCGACAAGGAAATTTACACCATCGATCAGTACATTATGAAAGGCGGTAAAGTTTTGTGGCTAATAGATCCCCTGCTTACAAATCAGGATTCTCTCGCAAGAGGCTTTACCATTGGTTTAGCCCGTCCTTTAAACCTGGAGCAAATGCTTTACAAATATGGCGTGCGCTTAAATAATATTATGGTGCAGGACATCCAATGCAGTTATTTAAAAATCAATACAGGCTTTAAAGGGCAATCTAAAATGGAATTATTGCCATGGGTCTATTCGCCACTTGTTTTACCGGATATTGATCACCCTATCGTGAAAAACCTCGATCTTATAAAATTCGATTTCCTTAGTACACTCGATACCATTGCTTCGGCTAAAAACATTAAAAAAACAATTCTCTTAAAAACTTCCAAATACACAAAAACGCAGCCGGCCCCTGCACGTATTTCTCTCGCCATGACAAGAATGAAGTTGAAGGAATCTCAGTTTATTAATTCTTACCAACCAATTGCTTGCCTGTTGGAGGGTGAATTCACGAGTTTTGTAGAAAACCGTTTACCATCGGCTCTTCTAAACGATAGCAATTTTAAACACATTGATCACGGTAAAGCCACCAAAATGATTGTGGTAGCTGATGGCGACGTGGCTAAGAACGAATACCGCCGCAGTACAGGAGAAGTTCTTCCACTTGGCTTCGACAGAAACACACAACAAACTTTTGCCAATAAAACTTTTTTAGTGAACTGCGTAAATTATTTATTGGACGATGAAGGCATGTTGCAATTACGTTCAAGAGAAGTAAAATTAAGATTGTTGGATAAGAAGAAAATCAACCTTCAGCGCCACAAATGGCAGTTCATAAACGTAGCAGTTCCTTTGTTATTGGTTATCGCTTTTGCAATATCACAATTCTACATTCGCAAACGAAAATATTCAGCGTAAATGATATAGTAGTGCGATCGGGACAGGGCACAAAATTGTGTCAGTTCGGGCAGGGCAAAAGAGTTAAGATTTTTTTGAGCCAGTTAGTGCGATAGGTTTGCAGTAGTGGAGAACTAGGTCAAACTGAAATTCGTTTCCAATAACTGATTTTTCACAGCGAACATTACTACACCTGCCGTATTATTTACACCTAGTTTATTCATGATGTTTTTGCGGTGCGTATTTACAGTGTGCGTACTAAGTTTTAATTTATCGGCTATAAGTTTGTTAGATAGACCCTCAGCAATGCCGCGAATAATATCGATCTCACGTTCTGTAACAGGAACCCCATCGCACCCAAGAGATTTAATAAAAGAATTATTGGTAACAATTTCAGGACTTGCAGATAAGAAAGAAATGATCTTTCCACAGATAAACTTCTCTCCTTTAATTGTTGAATTTATAGCTTCGAGAATTTCTATTTTATCACAGTCTTTTAATAAAAAACTGGTAACACCGCTTTCTAAAACAGCATTCAATTCTTTTTTAGAAAGTAACTCGGTAATGATTAAAAATTTTGTGCGTGAATACTTTTTTACGAGCACTTTTAACTCTTCACCTGACATGCCTAAAGCAACGAAATCGGCAATTAAAAGATTGGGTTTAGAAAGATATAATTGATTGATAAGATCTTCTTTATCTCCACAAACAGAGGGCACTAATTCAAAGCCTTTTAATTCTCCAACTAAAAGTTCTAACCCTACACGTGACAAAAAATTTTTATCTGCTATAAGTACTTTGATCATGGTACAAAGATACAATAACAAAGTTATACACGTGTTAAATTTTTATTTTTTTACCATCCGTTGCCAACATAGCGGCTCCGAAAATAGCTTCGGCGTCGCTGAGAAAACCATCCAGGTTGCGGTAACGAGCTGAAAAATGTCCGAGCAATAATTGTTTGGCCTCACTTAACTTTGCAATTTCGGCAGCTTGCTTTGCAGTGGTATGATAGGTTTTAGCAGCTCTCTCCAGATTATCGTCCAAAAAAGTAGACTCGTGGTAAAGCAGGTTTACGTTTTTTATAAAAGGAATTAAACTTTTATCAAAAATGGTATCACTGCAATAAGCATAACTTCTGGCCTGCGCAGGATCCAGAGTCGCATCTTCATTTTTTATAAGTTCGCCATCCAAATTCAGCACATCTTTTCCCGCTTTTAAAGCATGTATGTCTGCCATAGAAATATTAAACTTTTCTAATTTGTATTTATCTATTTTACGGGGAAAAGGTTTTTCTTTAAATAAAAATCCTGTGCAAAAAATGCGATGTTTTAAAGGAAAAGAATAAACCTCCACTTTTGTGTCTTCAAAAATGAGATGCAGATCATCATCCTGAGTGAAAACCCATTTAATCGGATAATTTAAACGTGTTTGTGAAACGCTATTAATCGCATCAATAATCGTCTTAAGCTCTTTAGGACAGTAAATTGTTAACTCCTGTTTTCGTCCCAGAAGATGCATACTACTTAGCAAGCCAGGTAAGCCAAAAAAATGATCCCCATGTAAATGTGAAATAAATATATGATCTATAGACTGGAACTTGGCCTTAAAACGGCGTAATTGAATTTGAGTTGCTTCGCCGCAATCAATTAAAAAATAACGCTCGGCAATGTTGAGTAATTGCGAACTGGGATTTCTTTCGGAAGTAGGACTTGCAGAAGAGGATCCTAAAATAAGGAGTTCAAACGTCTGGACACTCATCGCACAATAATCATATTAATAAACGAATTACTTGGCTAAAGATACCTAAACACATTCCTAAAACAAAAACCGCATTTAATTGCTTTAGCGCTCCCTTAATATTTGCATAGCGAAGGCTTTTTAAGTATTTTTGCAGCCTTAAACAGAAAAAATGACAGGAAATATCACTTTTACAATGCTTAAACCAGATGCTGTTGAAGCAAACAACATCGGACCAATTTTAGCGATGATCAATAAAGCAGGATTTAAAATTCTTGCAATGAAATACATGCGTTTAACCAAAGAACAAGCCGGAAAATTTTATGAAGTTCATAAAGAGCGTCCTTTTTACGGTGAACTTACTGAGTACATGAGCGGCGGTCCCATAGTAGCAGCTATTTTGTCAAAAAATAACGCTGTAGCAGATTACCGTCAACTTATCGGTGCAACAGATCCAAGCAAAGCCGATGAAGGAACTATTCGTAAAGTATTCGCTAAATCTATTGCTGCGAATGCTGTGCATGGTAGTGACAGCAACGAAAATGCGCAAATTGAATCTAATTTTTTCTTCTCTGAATTAGAGAGATTCTAAATTTTTTTCCATTATAAAATCCACCCTATTCTTTCACGAGAATAGGGTTTTTGCATTTTGGCTTTACCAAAGAAATTGGGAAAGCAACCAGTTTTAAAGAAAAGCCGCATTTTTATCAAAAACTGCCCAAAAGCATTTTGATTTATGAATAAAATTGAACAAATTTGTTAAAATTTACAAATCTTTAAATTAACATCATTTTGATATGATAAATTATACGCCACATAGAATGAAAAAGGTTTTTGGTCTACTTGCACTGGCCGCACTCAGCTCTTTAATGACTGCACAGGTTACCCCTAAGAATTGGAAGATTGCCGGACCTGTTTACAATGCCGGAAGGGCACGTAACATGATCGTCGACCAAAGCAACTCCGCCGTATTATACGTGGGAAGTGCTTCCAGCGGTATCTTTAAGTCTGTTAACAGTGGCGTAAAATGGACTCCCGTGAATGATCAGGCGGATGTTCGCAATATCAGTTACCTTGCGCAAGGTGCCGATGGCACTATTTACGCTGGAACCGGCGAAGGTTTTTTGAGATCTGGTCAAAAAAACAAGGCTCAGGTGGGTACAGGTCTATACAGACTTGATCAATCCAATTCTACGCTTGTTCAGGTTGTTTCAAGTTCGCAGGTAGGTACTGTTATTAACCGTGTGGCCTGCAGTCCTGTTTCTGCTAATAATATGGCCCTTGCTACCAACTCAGGAATCTGGGTTAATACAGGTTCTGGCTTTGTTCAGGTATCTTTAGCCGGAGCTCCTACAGGAACTACTATAAGTGGACAAGACGTTAAATTTGACTCTAACGGGATTTTGTATTGTTCGATTGGCGCAGAAGCCGGTGGCTCTACTGCGGCGCTTGCCAGCAAGGTTTACAGATCAACAGATGCGAGTTTAACCTCTTTTATAGCTATAACTCCAAGTTCCAGTGTTTTAACGGATAATTTTTACGGGCGTATCGAATTAGCCATTGCACCTTCTAACAACAATGTTATTTATGCTTCCTGCGCTAACAAATACACTGGTGGAAACACCTCCACTTTAAAAGGATTATTTGTGTCGTATAACGGCGGTACAGACTGGGCTTTGATCGCACAGGGATCTTCTCAACTCGATCCATTGTCTGACGGCGGAACTACGGCTTCAGGAGACTATTCGCAAGTGTTGTTAGTAGATCCATCTAATTCTGATAGACTTTATTTTGGTGGTTATTCTTTCTATGTATGGCAACGTAATAACAATTCTAATACAAATCCAATAGGCGATTGGAATTCTTTTGGACAAAGCTTTCTCGCCAGTAACCAATTATATTTACATCAAAACATTCATGATATTAAATTTGTTCCGGGAAGTCCTGCAAGATTTTACTTTGTAACAGACGCAGGCGTGTTCAGATCAAGTGACCTTGCTTCCTTTTTAGGCGGCAATATCAATAGTTTTCCTTCTTTTCAACCTTTCTACAAAGGAATGGTTACAGGACAGTACAATTCAGTAAGTATTGAGCGCTATCCGACTGGAGAAGGCATTGGGGTTGACACAACAGGACACAAGATCACTCCTTACGTTGGATTTATAGGAGGAACAGGCGGTAATGGTATGACTTACTTTAGTGGAAAGGATACCCTTGTTACGGAAGAAAGATCTTACCTCGCCGGTGAGGTATACAACACCGAATATTCTAAGATTTTGCCAAATGCGGCCTACACAAGTTTAGGAAACGGCGCACTCTACAGATCTGCGAATGTAAAAGTATCAACTCCAGGACAAGCCCAGATAAATACCTATTCAGGTGTGTTGTCTAAAATAGCACCAACTACTGACGGTTTCTCTAATAACACAAATACAACAACAGGAACCCCCTTTAAATTCTGGGAAAATTACGGACAAACTAATTCGCCCGATTCAGCTTATTTTTACAATGATACGGTTAGATACCAGGCTTCAGTTTCTACTATTCCTGTTTTAACTACGCAAACATTTTTCCCTTTCTCAACGGCAAGACCAAATAAATATGCTTTAATTGACTACGTAGTGGTTAGAACTGGAACGGTTCAGCTTCCTATAGATGGAGCTTTGAAAGATTCTCCTCCTTACAACCAACCTGGCGATGGTAAAACGATTTATGTAACATTACCGCCTACTTACCCTACACCTACAAATACAACCATCGTTACCGCCAATTCAACGGGTGCTTCCACTATCCCGGTAACTTTTACATTAAATACTTCCAGTTTAATAGATAATTTTAATATCAATTTTCCTACCGCGCCGTTCATGACCAAAACAGTAACCCAGTTGCCTGTAAATGCCACCGGAACTGCGATTATTGTACCTGATCCCTCGGTATATTACAGGGTGTTCGCTACGGTTTACTACAAATATGCCGCCGGTGACGTAGTTACAGCAACGGATAATAATATTTCTACAAAAACAAATACCTACTCGTCTGTTCTTACCCAATCTCTTAGCTGGAGAGATTCAGGAAATAGCAGTTTCACGGTAACTTCTACAAATACAGTAGCGGTAACGAATCCAACTTATGTGCTCGTTTCTAACTCAAACCCTGTTCCGGTTACGAGTAGTAATCCGGTTTTCACAGTTACTCCGTCAAGCACAACTACCTACACAGTTCAAAAGTTTGGTACGTTTACAGTTAATGCCAAGGCTGTTAATTATTCGGTATCTATAACTCCAACAACAGCGGTGATCACCTCAACTAATGTTACTGCTACAAGTTATACATTATTGCCAGGCAATGTTACGCAGACAGCGGGTGCGAATTCTTTTACCGTTTCACCAACTAGTGCTAATCCTTCTTACACTATCCTTACACCTCCTGCAACAGGCACGGTGCCGGTAGCAGAGATTTTTACGTTAACCCCTACTTCATTCAGCATTAGTCCAAGTGTTAATACAACTATAGCAAATGCGCCGAATGTTTTTGTGGTAAGTCCTACGGTAACTACAACATACACTATAACACAAACTACTGGAACAGTAACACAACAAACTTTCAGTACAGTAGGAACTACAACTTATGTTCTGAATCCTGGAGCTGTTACGCAAGTGGATAACCCTACTTTTACCGTAAATACCGGAACTACAGCTATTACTTACACTATTGATGGTATTAGCTCAAATACTTTAGCTGCTCCGAATTCGTCTATTACTTTTAACTTTCCTTTCAACACGGTTACTACCGTTTCAGTAACCGGAGGAGTTGCTTTTGCAAAAAGTAACCCGATTATTAAAATGCGTTCTTATATCTCAGCCAGACTTGGTATAATTTATAATACTGTATCGCAAACAAATAGTAATGATGCTATTGTTGTATGTAAAAATCCTTTGGCATTAAACGATCCAATGGCTGTAGTTAGGGTGAGTCAAAATAACACGCCTTTGTACACAGACGATAACGCTGGTGTAGGAACAACTAACACCATTATTGTTACAGGAAAACCTACCATGCTTGAATGGAGCAAAACAGGAACAGAATTGTATTATGCAACAGCATCTACTGGAACACCTACAGCACACAATCTATACCGTGTTTCTCATATTAATACCGTTATGGATCTTTCCCCATCTTCTTATTCTGGAAAATTCTATAACGATATTTACAAATATTCAGCGCCAATCAATTCTGCATCTTTAAATCCGGTATCTCCTTTCAGAACAACTCTTGTTGGTACATTCGACAAACCTATTACCAGTATTAGTGTTAGTAACGATAGCAAACACATTGCTCTAACGTTCAACAGTACTTCTACAGGAACAACAGGAACCATAATGTATGCCAATAATGACATTTCAAAATCAACGGCTGCATCTGCTGGCTGGGTTAATGCACAAGGTACCTTACCTTCTACTGTGCAGGTTACTTATTGTTCGATGATGGAAAAAACAGATGATAAGATTGTATATGTGGGTACAGATAACGGGTTATTTTATACCACCAACATTACTGCTGGTTCTGTAACCTGGGACAATGCCAATAAAAATATTACAAGTGCCAACAATGCTTTACCAAAGGTTCAGGTGTTTGACATTAAACAACAAACTTTTCAACCATGGGATTGCTACAATTCAGGTCAGATCTATGTTGCTACCAATGGTCGCGGTATCTGGACTAATGGTGAATACGTTCCTTACATAGTTGGTTTAAACGAGTATGAAAAGAAAACTGAAGGTAAAAACCTGAGTTTGTATCCAAATCCTACTAATGGAAACGCAACGGTTTCTTTCAGCAGTGTTGATGGTGAGACTGCAGTGTTACAAATTATGGATATCAGCGGACGTATCGTTCAAACTGAACCTATTGGAACTATTGACGGTCAAATAGAATATACTTTTGGCACACAAAACTTAAGCTCTGGTGTTTACATTGTAAACATTAAAAGTGATGCAGCGGTGAAACGTGTATCGAAATTGGTTGTAACAAAATAACATTAAACTCTTCATAAAAAAAAGCTGTCCGGGTCGGACAGCTTTTTTTTTGCTCTAATTTTATGAATGAAAATTTAATGTGATGAAAACTACCGAAGCCGATTCTTACTACAACAACCTTGAACAAATGAGCGTGCCTGAACTTCTTTCTAATATGAACAAGGAAGATAAAACGGTACCCTTAGCAGTGGAAAAATCTATCCCTCAAATTGAAGTAGTGGTAGAAAAAATTGTGGAGCGGATGAAGCAAGGCGGTAGACTTTTTTATATGGGAGCCGGAACCAGTGGCAGATTGGGCATTGTAGACGCGAGTGAATGTCCACCTACCTATGGCATTGAACAAGGAATTGTAGTTGGCCTGATTGCCGGTGGCGATGAAGCTATTCGCAAAGCGGTAGAGTTTGCGGAAGATGACTTAAAACAAGGGTGGCTCGATCTTGAAAAATACAGCATCACCGATAAGGATGTGGTTATTGGCATCGCCGCTTCAGGATCTACGCCTTATGTTATAGGGGCATTGATAACCTGCAACGAAAAAAATATTCTTACGGCTTGTATTACCTGTAATACTGGTAGTGAGCTAGCGAGAGTTGCTAAGTTTCCGGTGGAAATTGTTGTAGGACCTGAATTTGTTACCGGTTCTACACGTATGAAAAGCGGAACTGCTCAGAAATTGGCGCTAAACATGATCTCTACCTCCGTGATGATTAAACTGGGCCGCGTAAAGGGAAACAAAATGGTAGACATGCAATTGAGTAATAACAAACTTGTAGACCGCGGCACGCTAATGCTTATGAAGAATACAGGCATAACAAATTACGAAGAGGCAAAAGTGCTTTTACTGAAACATGGCAATGTGAGAAAGGCAACAGAAGCTTATAAGGCTATCTAAAGCAATTTCATTCCGAGGCGGATTTTAGTGATCACCTTTTTTGTATAAAGCGGGAAATCACCATTCATCATCCAGCTATAATAAGAAGGTTCTTTTGTAAAAACGTCTACCACTGGTTTGTCTTTGTGCTTTCCGAAACTAAAAACTTCCTGACCTTTTTCGTTGTAAACAATTCTTCCCGCAAGATCTACATTTTTTGCACGCATAGAAAAATCACTGAGTTTTGAAATGTCGTTTACTACAGGTTGGTAAAGATTTCCTTTTTCGTCTTTTAATTCAAGGCCTTCATATTTTTCTAACTGAGCTTTAAAGATCTCGAAAGTTGCTATCACATCTGCTTCCGCACTGTGAGCGTTCTCTAAAGGTTTATTACAATAAAACTTGTAGGCTGCGCTTAAATTTCTTGGCTCCATAAAATGGAAAATATTCTGAACATCCACCAATTTCCTTCCCTCCAGATCAAAATCCACTTCTGCTCTTAAAAATTCTTCGGCTAACAAAGGAATGTCGTACTTATTAGAATTGTACCCTGCAAAATCTGCATTACCTATAAACTTCAAAAGGCCTGGAGCTACTTCCTTAAAAGTTGGAGCGTCTACAATATCCTTATCATAAATACCATGAATCTTTGAAACAATCTCAGGAATAGGAATCTCAGGGTTGATTCGTACGGTTTTTGTTTCCGTGCTATTATCGGGATTCATTTTTAACAGACAAATTTCTACAATACGGTCAGATCCTATGCTGAGTCCTGTTGCTTCAATGTCTAAAAATATAAGGGCTTTGTTAAGTTTAATTTGCATAGTCTGGTTGTTTGTCTTAAGCAGGTTCCAAATGTTTTAGCACCTCATCTAAAGGCTTTACGTCTTGAAAAAAGCTGTTTATTTTATGGATAATATTTTCTAAAATGGAATCAGGACAAGAAGCGCCGCTAGTGATAATGACTTTCAAAGGGCTTTTCGACGGAAGAAAATTTTCCGTCTTCAGCATTTTTTTAGTCGGATAATCAAAATGCTGAATGGTAGTTGAGCTTAGAATTTCTTTAGCTGACGAAATAAAATAGGTCGGAAATTTACGTTCACACAATTCTACCAAATGCGAGGTATTACTGCTATTGTACCCCCCTGCAACGATGGCAATGTCTGCATCGCTTTCTAAAAGTCCGTAAGTGGCGTCCTGGTTTTCGTTAGTCGCATAACACAAAGTGTCTCGTGTATCAGCATAATGATCAGTGATCTTTTCTTCTCCATACTTCTCTACCATCACTTTTTTAAAGTAATCCGCGATCTCCTGCGTCTCTGTTGCAAGCATGGTGGTTTGATTGATCACACCTAATTTTTTGAAATGCTGATCTATTGTAAATCCAGGAGTGAACTTTCCTTTAAATTCTTCTTCAAAGCTTTGTTGGTTTTTGTTTCCTGAAATATATTCTGCCAGTCTTTTCGATTCCTCCATGTCACGCACAACTACAACGGCATCGCTATCTATAGCGCTGCGTGAAAAAGTAGAACGGGTTTCTTCGTGACTGTTTTTTCCATGGATAATAATGGTATGTTTTGTTCTGCCTATTGTTTCTGATTTTTTCCAGACACGTTCTACAAAAGGACAAGTAGTATTGTAAGATTCGGTTTTAATGCCTTTTTCTTCTAATAATTTCAGTAGTGGCAAAGGCGCTCCAAACGCAGGAATCATCACAATATCGTAAGAAGTCAAAACTTCAAAGGGAATCAATTGATGACCATGCGTATCCTGCAGAAACTGAACGCCTCTTTCGGTTAGATCTTTATTTACATCCGGATTATGGATCATCTCACTCAATAAAAAAATACGTTTACCCGGATTTTCATCTAAAGCCCGGAAGGCAATTTCAATCGCGTTCTCCACGCCGTAACAAAATCCAAAGTGCCGCGCAACATAATATTGCACAGGCCCAAAATCAAGTATGGTCGGGCTATTGTCCTTTTTACGCGGATCCTGAATTTTACGAAACTGTTTTACTTTCGCAATGATCGGACTCCTATAAAATTCAGGAACGTTAAAGGTTTTCATGAATGTAAATTTACTATTTTTTATTGCGCGGATGATAGGTCAAAATGTTATCTCTTAAGAACTGCCTGTCCAGGTGTGTGTATATTTCGGTGGTGGTAATACTTTCGTGTCCAAGCATTTCCTGCACTGCTCTTAGGTCTGCCCCACCCTCTACCAGGTGCGTGGCGAAAGAATGACGAAAAGTATGCGGACTTAACGATTTTTTGATTCCCGCTTTTTCTGCGAGATCTTTAATGATATAAAAAACCATAACGCGAGATAGCTGCCCACCACGCCTGTTCAGGAACACAATGTCTTCTGATCTGGAATTCGCCGGCAGATGCACCCGAACCTGGCTTATGTAAGAGCTGATTAATTTTTTGGCGATCTTGCCAATAGGGACAAGTCTTTCCTTATTGCCCTTGCCTACTATTTTAATGTAATCGTTATCCAGGTGCAGATCTGTAATTTTTAAATTAGTTAATTCGCTTACACGCAGTCCGCAACTATACAGTGTTTCAAGAATGGCAACATTTCTTTCACCTTCGGGACTACTGCGATCTACACACCCAATCATCTTGTCAATTTCTTCTGTACTTAAAAATTCAGGAAGTTTTCTCCGGAGTTTAGGAGTTTCTAAAAGTTCGGCAGGACTTTGTTTTAATTCGTTTTCGAGCAGCAAAAATTTATAAAAAGTCTTAATCCCTGAAATAATGCGCGATTGTGTAGCAGCAGAAAACCCAAGCTCTGCAATCCACTCTACAAAGCCCTGCAACTGTTTGTAGGTAAAACTTAAAGGGCTTTGATAGCCGAGAAAACCTTCGGAATAATTCTCCAGTTTTTTAAGATCGTCAGCGTATGCTTCAATGGTGTTTTTTGACATAGATCTTTCCAGTTGAAGAAACTGCTTAAACCTTCTGTAATATATATTCCACGCACTCATACTAGCAAGAAACTATCTTTTTGAATCCAAAAATTAGTTCTAATTTTATCACCAGATGAAGATACTTATTATAAACGGTCCCAACTTAAATCTTTTAGGAAAAAGAGAAACCGAAATTTACGGTAACTCTACTTTTGAAAGTCATTACGAGACATTGAAAAAAAAATACAGGGATATTGAATTATATTATTTTCAAAGTAATGTAGAAGGAGAACTCATCAATAAATTGCATGATGCAGGATTTTCTTACGATGGTATTATTCTGAATGCCGGCGCCTATACACACACTTCCATAGCCATTGCAGACGCAATTGCCGGTATAAAAACTCCGGTTGTAGAAGTTCACATCAGCAATATTTTCGCCCGCGAAGATTACAGACACGTTTCTTACTTAGGCGCAAAATGCAAAGGCAGCATTAGTGGTTTTGGTTTGACGGGCTACGAAATGGCATTGAAGAGCTTTTTAGAATAGATTATTTTTCTCATCACTCGTAATAGAAGACTATTGACTTTCAACTATTAACTGCAAAATGGCGCTGAATAAAAAATACGAAACTACGTAAGGATCTCCAGGCTCCCCATCCCCTCGCGAATAACTTCAAACTCATCGTTACTAACAATTGATAACAGTAGACGGAAAAAGATTTCCAAAACCACAGTCAATAACAAAGGGATAAGCGATAATTTTCCAGATGAAGTTGGGATCTAAAATAAAGCAATGCTTTATTTCCTATGTACTCCTTTAAGCGCAAGGTAATCTATCTCTATGTGCCTATGTGGTTAAACCTTCAACGTGTGAGCGGAAAGCTAAGCCAAAATCTCCAGGCTCCCCATCCCTTCGCGAATAACTTCAAACTCATCGTTACTACAATTGATAACAGTAGAAGGAAACAGGTTTCCAAAGCCCCCATCAATTACCATATCCACCTTGTCTTCGTACTGCTGATGGATAATCTCCGGGTCAGCGAAATATTCGGTAATATCATCTTCCATGTCAATAAGACTGGTAGAAATTAAAGGATTACCTAGCGCATTCACGATCTCTTTACAAATTAAATTATCAGGGACACGGATACCTACCGTTTTTTTATTCTGTTTCAATAATTTCGGAACCTTGTTGCTGGCTTCTAATATAAAAGTATAAGGACCCGGCAAAGCCTTTTTCATCACACGAAAAATATGATTGGGAATGGCCTTGGTATATTCAGATAAATGACTCAGATCAGAGCACACAAAAGAAAAATGAGATTTCTCGGGCTTAATGCCTTTCAGTCTGCAAATTCTTTCTACAGCTTTTGTATTAGTAATGTCGCAACCCAGCGCATATACTGTATCTGTAGGATAAATAATAATCCCTCCGTCTTTCAAACAGTTTACTATTTGATAAATAGAAGCAGAAGGAATATTTTTATCGTTGATTCGAATTAGCACAAATCAAAGTTACAGAAATCTCACGGAGATATCTTATAAAAATGGTTAAGCTGAATCTTTCGCCATTTCATCAATCAGCGCATGAAAATCGAGGTCAAGAATTTTCGCTATGACACGCAATTTAATAAAATCAGGCTTAATAATTCCAGATTCAAGGCGTGAATAAGAAGATTGTTCTATATTGCAATGTATCGCCATGTATTCTTGCGAGTGGCCTTTAGACTCTCTTAGAGATTTTAATTTGTAACCGATCATTTGGATATTTTTTAGAGTGGCGAGTACAACGTAATTAGAGGGAATTTTACTGGATCTTTATCTGTCAAGTGTCCTGGCACCACAACTCCCACTGTATTAACTTTTGGCCTTATTGTGCCAAACAATGGTAACGATATGTTTTTTCAATCCGGGGATAGCGCTGGTTGGAATTTTTACTTTCAAAATGACCCTACTTTTAGGCATCAAGTCGCAATGGAAATTGTATCCTAAAGTTAATGAGAAATTTTTCGGCCATGATTTTGTGGCCGAAAAATTTATTAATTTGGTCGAAATGATGCAAAGGTTATTATTACCATTAAACTTTCTAGTTATGAGTTTCGCAATTCAAGCGCAAACTTGCTATTCAGAATACACTTGTATCAACAAAATATTTGCAAGCTCGAAAATTGATTTGGAGGGTGCGCTCCATCAGACTTCCAGCTCACAGCAAAACAAAAAAAATCAACGGAAGAAATAATCGCAAGGCATGTAATAATTTCTAAATCGAAACTGCATATTTACTCCAATTGTGAGTTTACTTATATAGAAATAAATCTTGAGAAAATAAATATACCAGAAATTGTAACAGGTCCAGAAAATGAAGCTCATATCCTTATTGCTAAAAAAATAAGCTGATTTATGACCTTATTAAATTTAGCGTGTATGATTACAAAAATCCCGACTCTTTGACCGGAAAAAATTCGACGATAAAAAACGACTCGTTATCATCAAAGTTAGTGATGATACATAACATTAAAGACACTGCACTAATAACTTTAAAACAATATCTTCCGAAGTGCCTTACCGCTAAAATCATTCTGCCAAATATTCCGTATCGAATTGAAAAAATCGAGACAAAGACTCAGAATGTAATTCTTACTTCCTTTGAAAATAACGTAAATTTTGATTTTCAAAAGCAAATTAGTTTTGCTAAAAAAAAATGCCTTCAGAAAGGCAAACCTGTTAATCTGTTGTTTAATTATTGAGGTTAGACCTGGTATTAAATTTATTCGTCCAGTCCTAAACATTACTTGCCAAAAAAAGCCAAAAAATTTAATTTTTCCTCCCGTTAACAAGTCGTTAACTGCGGATGTATCTTTTTTTAAATACTTTCGTTATCGAGTAACCCAATAGACAAACCCCACACACATGAGTAAAAAAATACCAGTTCTGTTATTTTTATTAGCCTCTCTATTTTCAAAATCTCAAACCTTGAGACTTTCCGGCAATATTAAAGATACCGCGAGCAAGGGCGGTCTGCCGAATGTGCTCTTAATGGCTTTGAAGTTCAGCGATTCTACGTTAGTCAAATACACCCGTTCAAACAGTTCGGGTGTTTTTTCTCCGGTACGGGTACCGCTCGATACTTATATTGTTATTTTATCCCATCCAAATTTTAGTGACAAGACCTATTTATTGGTTCCTTCGCCAAAAGATTCTGTCTTTAATTTTAAGAATGTAGTTCTGCCACCAAAATCCATTGTACTGAACGAAGTTGAAATTGTAGCGCCTAAAGAAAAAAGTTATTACAAAGGCGATACCTTGATTTTTACCGCAGACTCCTTTAAAACCGCGCCCAATGCTACCGTAGAAGATCTTCTTAGAAAACTTCCTGGTGTGCGTGTGGATCAGAATGGAAAAATAACCATACAGGGAAAAGAAGTAGACCAGGTATTGGTAGATGGGGATGAATTTTTTGGGACAGATCCAACTATTGCCACGCGCAACCTTAGCGCTACTTCGATTGATAACGTACAAGTATTTGATAAAAAAAATGAAAGTACCGAAGAGGGCGCTGCCGAAACATTAAAGGTCGTCAATCTGAAAATGAAGGACGATGCCAAGAAAGGCTATTTCGGTAAGGTTTCCGGTGCCAGCGATTTTCAAAATTTTTACGAAGCTGAACTTTTGGCCAATCATTTTAAAGGGAACAGAAAAGTGAGTGTTTTTGGCCTGGTTGCCAATACCCCCAAACAAGCTTTTGGTGGACAAGAAGCCGATAAGTATGGATTAAGCAATGAACAACAGTGGAGCTATAACGATGAAACAGGAAGCTGGACAAATAATAACGACAAAGGAACCGGCGTACCACTCACTATTAAATCGGGTTTTTATTTTAACGATAAGATTGGAAAGAATACAAAAGTAAATACAGATTATACTTTTAATCAAAATCAACTAAATAGTAAGTCGGAAACAAACACCCAGTTCTTTTTAACCGACACGACCTATAGCAATCTGAAAATAAAAAGCAGTGTTTCGAAAAATCAAAGCCACAACTTTAATTTCAGGATCATTCAAAAATTAGATTCACTAACTGAACTGACTGTAGCGCCGAAATTAAAATATGTTTCTTCGAGTAACAATAATACCCAAACAGATGATTTTACATCGGAAGACGATATTACAACCCGCCGAACCGTAATTAGAAATAAAACTACAAACGAATCACGTGATGCTAATATCTTGTTTAAACTCGATCGCAAGTTCAAAAAGAAAGACCGGAATTTAAACGTGACGTACCAGCCCATTTATAACAGTAATGAAAGTTTGACCAATTTAGAAACGAACTTTATTTATTTTAATGATCAGCAGGCCGACAGTAGTCTGTCGCAGCAGCGGAGTCAAAACAATTCTAAAATGGAGCACAATGCCTCCATCACATACATTGAGCCTTTGACCAAGAAATTTAAAACAGAAGTCGGATATAATTTCACTAACAACTTCAACACTAATAACCGTCAAACTTTTAACCAAAGAGCGACAGGCTATGACTTACTTGATTCTGCCTTGTCGAATAACTTCGAAAACAAACGGATCATTAATCGCGCTGGAACTAAATTAATTTACGATGTAAAAAAATACAGGATAGTGATCGGTAGTTATTTCAGAAATATTCAACAGGAAAATATAAACATCACCACCGGAAATAAATTACAGCAGAACGTAAACAATATTTTACCCCTTGCGTCTTTTAATTACCGCATCAACCAGGGTTCTAATTTTTCGGTGAACTATAATTCTTCGTCACAACAGCCAGACCTCCAACAAATGCAGCCGGTGCGCGATAACAGCGATCCCAATCGTATCTCTATCGGAAATCCAAATCTAAAACCGACCTTCAGTAATAACTTCACCATGAATTATTATTTCTACAAAGGAATTAAGGATGTAAACTTTTGGTCGGGTGGAAATTTTATTAATACGATGAACCAGATTTCTAATAACACGGTTTACGATTCAGAAGGACGCGCTATCACTCAGCCTGTAAACATTAACGGAAACTACAATAGCAATGTTTGGTTTGGCGGAGGTTTTCCCATGTTTAAAAAATTCTTTAAGGTGTATTATAATTTTAACGGAGGTTTTTCCAATAACGTGTCTTATGTAAATGGAACGCGCAATATTGCTCAAAATATTACTTTTAGTCCTGGACTGAATCTTAATAAAAATGCCGAAAAATTCGCTGTCGATTTAGGTGCCAATTACACCTACAGTATTCCAAAATCAAACATCAGTGTTCAATCCAATCAACCCTACTACATGTACAGTCTTGAAGGAAGCATCATGGTTAAGCTTACAAAAAGATGGGTAGTTTTAACAGACGGAAAATATACGGATAACGGTAACCGTACACCCGGTTATAACATCAACTACTTTATCTGGAATGCAAGTCTGGCTCGCTCCTTCCTGAAAACTGAAAATCTGATTTTATCTTTAAATGCCAACGATATTTTAAATCAAAATATAAGCAATCAACGCTACATTACCAGCAATCAAATTGTAGATACGAAAACGCAAATTATCAAACGTTACTTTTTATTGAAATTACTGTACAAATTTAATAACACAAAAACTAAAGTTGAAGACGATGGTGACTTTTAACAAGCTTATACTCTTACTTTTCCTAACCTGCGCTGGTTTAGGATTGAAGGGCCAGATCAACTCCGCTAAAATAACGTTTGAGCGCAAAACAAATCTTTATAAAAAATTCAAAAAGAGCAATGATATTCAACGCTGGATTAAAGAAGAAGAAAAAATAAAAATAGATTATTTCGAACTTTACATAACTGACTCTTGCTCTGTGTTTAAACCCCAGGAAACAGAATTGAGAGAAAATTTAAGCTGGGCCACGGCAAAAAATACGGTTTATCAATATCCTAATCAGGACAAACGTTACCTCATAAAAACCATGTGGGGTGAAGAACTTCATTTAACCGACAGTATATTTAAGCGCGAATGGCAGATCACTCAAAGCAGTCGTAAAATAGCCGGCTACATGTGCCGCAAGGCGATTTGGCAGGCAAACGACAGTACACGGATTTATGCCTGGTTCAGTTACGATATTATTGCATCTACTGGTCCTGAAAGTTTTAATGGTTTGCCAGGTACTATTCTTGGACTTGCCACAGAAGATGGCGGCATTGTTTATTTTGCGAAAAAAGTGGAAATTTTAAAACCCGAGGCCTCCGTTTTTATTCCACCAAAAAAGAAGAAAATTTATACTGTTCCGGAGCTTAAAGCTATGCTCGCAAAACAATACGGGCACGAAAAATGGTTTAAAGAAGAGATGACAGAGCAGTTTGGAATCTGGTAGTGCGACACAAATTTCACTAATAACACTAAGTCAGAGAAGTTGAAGGATTAGAAGGGTTTTTACAAATTTCTTTGTGTAATTCGTGAAATTAGTGTCTTTATGCAGTATTTGGAATATTCGTTCCGAATTGATAATTTTGTGGTGAATAAAACCACTCTTATGCCAAAAGTAAAACAATTTAATAAAGAAAAGGTTTTGGAAGTTGCTTCTACGATCTTTCACCAAAAAGGATATAATGGAACTTCGATAGACGAAATCCTCAAAGCTACCGGACTTAGCCGCAGCAGTCTTTACGATTCGTTTAAAGACAAACACACACTCTACTTACAATCTCTTGAATTTTATAACAATGCCGAAAAAGATGGCTACGAAAACGTGAACCAGAAAAAATTAAACGGCATGCAAAAAATAGAATTCCTTTTTAAAGAAGCGGTTAATCACATAGTTGAAAATCCAGGAGATAATGGCTGTTTGATGGTAAACGCAGCTGCTGAGATGAGTAAACAATGCGAGAAAACATCCCAATTAATTTGCAACAATAAAGAAAGCATGCACGAACTTTTCACAACCTGGTTAAGCGATGCACAGAGCAGCAATGATGTGAAACTCAGCAACGCTCCAAAATCATACGCGCCTTTTTTATTTAATGCCTTGTGTGGTTTAAAAGTGCTTAGTCAAAGCGGTGCTACCAAAGCTGAATTGAACAATGTTGTTAAAGTAACGATGGACGCCCTGGTATAATGATAGTTGACACGCACACGCACCTGTATGCAGAAGAATTTAATGCAGACAGAACCGCACTGATCGAAAAAGCCATAGCTAACGGAGTAAAGAAATTTTACCTTCCAAACATTGACTCCGGTTCTATACAGCCCATGCTGGACCTGGAAAAGGAACTGCCAGAAAGTTGTTTTGCTATGATGGGTCTGCACCCTTGTTCGGTAAAAGAAACCTACAAAGAAGAATTAGATCTTGTAAGAGAATGGCTTGATAAAAGAAAATTCATAGCCATAGGTGAGATAGGAATAGACCTATATTGGGACAAAACGTTTTTGGAAGAGCAAAAGGCAGCTTTCCGTCAGCAAATCGACTGGGCATTAGAATACAATTATCCCATTTCCATTCACTGTCGTGAGGCATTTGATCCGATTTTCGAAATTCTGAGCTCTTATACAACCCTTCCAAGATCGATTTTCCATTGCTTTTCAGGCACTTTAGAGCAGGCCAATAAGATTATTGATCTTGGTGGATTTAAATTGGGTATAGGAGGCGTGGTGACCTTTAAAAATGCAGGAATTGACAAAGTGGTAGAGCAGATTGATTTGCAACATCTTGTTTTAGAGACAGATGCACCTTATTTGGCTCCGGTTCCTTTCCGCGGAAAGAGAAACGAACCTGTTTATATATTAGAAGTAGCCCGTAAAATTGCCCAGATTAAAAATATCTCCATGGAGGAAGTTGGGCGCATTACAAGTGAAAACGCAAAATATATCTTTCAAAATGGATAAATTGTTGAAAACCTGCGTATATTTTTCAAAAAAGTTTTGTTCACTAAAAAAAACTTCTTACATTTGCACCCCCTATTTTAGGGAAAAGACTAAAATTTTTACAAAGTGGACGCATTAAGTTATAAAACAAAATTTGCCAACAAGGCAACAGCCAATAAAGAATGGTTACTTGTTGACGCTGAAAATGAAGTAGTTGGACGTTTAGCTTCGAAAGTAGCAATGTTACTTCGTGGAAAACATTTACCAAGTTATACTCCGCACGCGGATGCAGGAAGTAATGTAATTATCATTAATGCTGAGAAAGTTCGCTTTACCGGTAAAAAATTTACTGATAAAGAATACATTCGTTACACTGGTTACCAAGGTGGTCAGCGTTTTGCCACTCCAAAAGAGGTAATGGCAAAAAAACCTGAAGATATTTTATCACATGCTATTCATGGTATGTTGCCAAAAGGTCGTTTAGGTAGAACTTTAAACACCAATATCCGTATTTTCGTAGGTACTGAGCACGGTCACGACGCTCAACAGCCTAAAAAAATAGATTTAAGTAAAATTAAGTAATTAAGAAATAAATGGAAGTAATTAATACATCTGGCCGCAGAAAAACTTCAGTTGCACGTGCATACGTAACAGCAGGCTCTGGAAACATTGAAGTAAACGGAAGAGATTTCAAAGAATATTTCAAAACTCCAACTTTACATTATTATGTAACGCAATCGTTAATGGTTTCAAACCTTCGCGAAGCTTACGACGTTAAAGTAAATGTTGCAGGTGGCGGAATTACAGGTCAGGCACAAGCTATTCGTTTAGCTATTGCTAAAGCGTTAGTTGAAATGAATGCAGAGTTAAAAAAAGATCTTCGTGCAGCAGGTTTAATTACCCGCGATCCACGTATGGTTGAACGTAAGAAATTCGGTCAGAAAAAAGCTCGTGCTCGCTTCCAATTCAGCAAACGTTAATATTTTATTTAAAGAAAGAGAACATAACAAATGTCAGCAAGAACATCCTTTAACGAATTACTTGAATCAGGTGCACACTTTGGTCACCTTAAAAGCAAATGGAATCCGGCAATGGCTCCTTATATCTATGCCGAAAAGAACGGAATTCATATTATCGATCTAAACAAAACTGTTGCTAAAATTGATGAAGCAGCAGACGCTTTAAAACAAATCGCCCGTTCTGGTCGTAAAGTTTTATTCGTAGCTACTAAAAAACAAGCAAAAGATATAGTTGCCGAAAAAGTAAAAACAGTTAACATGCCTTATGTTACTGAACGTTGGCCAGGTGGAATGTTGACTAACTTTGCTACGATCCGTAAATCGGTTCGTCGTATGAGCCAGATCGACAAGATGTTTGCTGATGGAACTTTCAGTAACGTTTCTAAACGCGAACGTTTACAGTTTTCACGTGAGCGTGCAAAATTAGAGACACAATTCGGTTCAGTTGCTGACTTAACACGTTTACCAGCTGCATTGTTCATTGTGGATATCACTAAAGAACATATCGCAGTAGCAGAAGCTAAACGTCTTAACATCCCTACTTTTGCGATTGTGGATACAAATTCAAATCCAAATTTAGTTGATTTTGCAGTTCCTGCTAATGACGATGCTTCTACTTCTATTGCTTACATCATTGAATTAATGGTGAACGCAGTAAAAGAAGGTTTATCTGATCGTAAAATGGATAAAGAAAATAACGCTGAAGAAAACGATACAAAAGAAATGAGTGCTTCTGAAGCTGAAGAATTAGCAGCAGGTGCAACCATTAAAGGTGCTAAGGAAGAAGAAGAAGAAGGTGGAGCTAAGAAACCACGTCGTAGAGTGATAGCGAAAAAATAATTTTACTATAATTTTTTTAAAGCGGTCATTCTGGCAACAGGCTGACCGTTTTTTTTAGGACAAAGCACTCTCATCCTGATAGCTATTTGGACCGCTCAGAGTGACTTTGCGAAAATTAAAGGCCGAAATAAATAATAATTAATAAGAAATAAATAAAATGGCAATTACAGCAGCAGAAGTAAACAAATTACGCCAGCAAACAGGTGCGGGCATGATGGATTGTAAAAAAGCTTTAGAAGAAGCTAACGGTGATTTTGAAGCCGCAGTAGATTTTCTTCGTAAAAAAGGCGCAAAAGTAGCAGCTAACCGTGCTGACCGCGACGCAAAAGAAGGTGTAGTTTTAGCTAAAACTTCTTCAGATAATAAAACAGCTGTAGTAATCAGCATTAACTGTGAAACTGACTTCGTAGCGCAAAACGCTGACTTTATTCAGTTTGCTGAAACTGTTGCAGGTGTGGCTTTAGCTAAACAACCAGCAACTATCGACGAGTTAAAAGCTCTTCCTTATAATAACGAAATCACCATTGCTGAAAAATTTCTTGATCAGATTGGTAAAATCGGTGAGAAAATTGACATTGGCTATTACAGCATTGTTACTGCTCCATTAGTAGTAGGATATATTCACCCGGGTAACCGTTTAGCAGTTGCTGTAGGCTTCAACAAAGAAGTTACTACTGAAGTTGCTAAAAATATCGCAATGCAGGCTGCAGCTATGGCTCCGGTTGCTATCGATAAAGACGATGTAGATAAAACTACTATCGAACGTGAATTAGACATTGCCCGCGAAACTACCCGTGCTGAAGGTAAACCTGAAGATATGGTTGAGAAAATTGCACAAGGTAAATTAAATAAATTCTATAAAGATTCTACATTATTAAACCAGGAGTTCTTTATTGATAATAAAATGACTGTACGCCAGTTCTTACAAGGTGTTGAGAAAGACCTAACGGTTTCCGCCCTTAAGCGTTATTCATTATCTTAATATTTTTAAATCCCGGCTTTTTAGTCGGGATTTTTTTTGAACGAACGTTTGGTTAGGCAACCACTAAGGCACTAAGGACACAGAGAAACACTAAGTTAAACTGGCTTACCAAAGTGCTGACAAATGGTAGTATTGCAATGACTTTTCGTTTACTTGAATTATGCGAAAGACTATTAAAGCAAACTTAATTATCTTCGTATTTTAATTAAAAACATTCTTTTTGACACTGAGTGCTCTCAGTGTCTTAGTGGTAAAAAATAAATCTATGAAATACAAACGCGTACTTTTAAAATTAAGCGGAGAAGCTTTGATGGGAAATAAAGGTTTCGGGATCGACCAGGAACGTTTAATGGAATATGCCCAGGAGATTAAAGGGGTATACAACGCCGGATGCCAGGTAGCCATCGTTATTGGCGGTGGAAATATCTTCCGCGGCATACAAGCAGAAAAAGGAGGAATGGATCGCGTTCACGGCGATTATATGGGCATGCTAGCTACTGTGATAAATAGTATGGCTATACAAAGTGCTTTAGAAGGATTAGGTGTTCACACGCGTCTTCAAAGTGCTATTAAAATGGAACAAATTTGCGAGCCATACATTCGCCGTAAAGCGGTACGTCACCTTGAAAAAGGCCGCGTGGTTATTTTCGGCGCAGGTACTGGAAATCCCTATTTTACAACAGATACTGCAGCAACTTTACGTGCTATCGAAATTGAGGCAAATGTTATTTTAAAGGGAACACGTGTGGATGGTATCTACACTGCCGATCCTGAAAAAGACAAAACCGCTACCAAATATGAGACTATTTCTTTTGATGAGGTTTACAGCAAAGGTCTTGAAGTAATGGACATGACTGCATTCACTTTATGTAAGGAAAATAATTTGCCTATCATTGTTTTCGACATGAACAAAAAAGGAAATCTTAAAAATTTAATTGAAGGAGAAAAGATTGGTACTTTAGTAGAAATGTAAATTTTCTTTTAACTCTAAATAAAATGCCGTAGGACATCCTACGGCATTTTTATTTTATCACCTCTCGTCCTAAAAGCCTGTTGACTCTGCCTTTGAGACTATCCAGATGCCTGATCTCTTCCAGAACAGGAATAGACTCTTCATAACTCACTGTTTTTAATTCTTTCTGCTTTTCATGAATGAAGTGACTAAGCTTCCTGCTTTTGAAACTAAATAGAGAGCGTTGTGCGTCACGTTTCGCATTGTCAATTTCTTTGGGAACAATTACGCCAAAGTTTTTCCACTTCGGACTTACCTCATATTTATCAATCACATGATTTATAATAAAACTGCTGATGATAGGATCTGGCGATCTTAGGAAGTGTTCTATGTTTGGTAAATTATGTTGTTTTAATTGTTCGATATACTCGTCTAAAACCATTTTGTACAAAGGATTTTCATAGACAATTTCATCGCGCCACAATTCAAAAATAATAAACTCGCCTAAAGTGATTTCTAATTCGTGCTCTACGTTTACCTCATCTTCTGCCTGTGTGGTGATGAGCATGTTACCGTATTTAATGAGGAGCGTTAAAAGTTTTTCTTCTTCCGCATCGAAGCCTGTTAATTGCTCTTCTTCTAAAGGTGCTTCTAAGAAACTTAAATCGTCGAGACTTGCCGGATCAAATGCTCCTTCGTCGGTTGGTGCAGTTTGCGCACCTTGCTGCGTAGGTCTTTGTTGGGTTTGACGCTGCTGTTGCGGAGGTTCTTGCGAGGTTTGTTTATTTCCTTTTCTTCTAATCTTGTTAACCTCTTGCTGAAGAATGGCTTCGTCAATTTCCATTATACCCGAACATTCTTTTATATAAATGCTCCGGATAATATTATCTGGAATAACAGCGATGTTTTCTACAATGTCTTTAATAACGCCGGCGCGTTTAATAGGATCATTGGCAGTTTCTGTCTTTAATTTTTTTGCTTTGAAATATAAAAAGTCGTCGGTACTATTTTTTATATAATCCTGGAACTCTTGTATGGTAACCTTCCTGCTGTATGAATCCGGATCATCGTTATTGGGAAACTGAAGGAGTCTCACATTCATCCCTTCTTCTAAAAGCAGCGGAATGGCGCGATTACTGGCCTTCTGCCCTGCTTCATCGCCATCGTACAACACAATGATATTTCGTGTGAAGCGGTGAATGGATTTTATCTGGTCTATCGTTAAAGATGTTCCGCTTGAAGCTACTACGTTTTCAATACCGGCCTGGTGCATGGCAATTACGTCCATGTAACCTTCTACCAAATAACAAGCGTCTGCATTTTGAATAGCTTTTTTTCCAAGCCAAAGACCGTAAAGAATTTTACTCTTATTATAAATTTCCGTCTCCGGACTATTAATATACTTCGCTGTTTTTTTATCAGTGCTTAAAGTTCTTCCCCCAAAGGCCACTACCCGTCCGCCATCATCCTGAATGGGAAACATCACACGCCCTGCATAGCGGTCAAATAAATCGCTCTGCGTTAATTCTTTGCCTTCTACGTAACGGTTGCTGACAATGCTCATCCCAGTTTTGGCGAGATACTTAGGCGCGTAACTATTTTTTACAGCGGCCACTGTAAAGGCATTGCGATCTTCTAAGCTATAACCCAATTGAAATTTTTCAATGATGTCATCGCGCAACTCACGTTCTTTAAAATACCCGAGACCAATAGATTTTCCCTCATCGGTGTTCATCATCGTTTCGGTAAAATACCGTTGCGCATATTGCATCACAATGAGCATACTTTCCCGTTCCGTTTGATGCTCGCGCTCTTCAGGAGTGAGTTCTTTTTCTATAACCTCAATGCCGTATTTTTTAGCCAACCATTTTAAAGCTTCGGGATAACTCAGCTGCAAATGATCCATGATAAAGTTGACAGAATTTCCGGCTTTACCACAACCAAAACATTTGTAAATTCCTTTAACGGCAGAAACTGTAAACGAAGGAGACTTTTCTCCATGAAAAGGACAGAGTCCTAAAAGGTTTGTTCCGCGTTTCTTTAAGGTCACAAATTCCCCTACCACCTCTTCTACAAGAGCGGCATCCAAAATCTTATCAACGGTAGCTCTGGGGATCATATCTTAAATTACGGACCTTAAAGATACGATTTTAGGAGCAAATTATCTGCGCCTTAGAGCAATTATAGCCCTAAGATTTTCTAATACTCAGATAACTTCAATTTTCGCATTAAATTATCACTTATCTTCGTTTACCCAAATACTCCATCCCAAACATGAAAACAACTTATTCGTATTTTATGTCCCTGCGTCTCGCGTTGGTTTTCACATTGATTAGTATAAGCTTCCATATTTATGCTCAAACAGGAAAAAATGGCACACTAACTGTGTCAAGCGGTTCACTGATAGTCAATAAATACAGTCCTGTTTTAGTGAATATACCTTCAGGAAGCTCAACCATTTCAGCTCTCACCGGCACTTTCTTTCCTCTTTGCACCGGAGATCTTATAATGGTTTACCAGGCGCAGGGCGCTTCTGGTGGCACTGTGAACTCTGCTGCTTACGGAGCTATAAATCAGATTAACAGTGCAGGTTTTTACGAATTTAAATATGTTCAGAGTGTAAATGGAAATACAATTACCACCCAAAGTGCATTTACCAATTCTTATTCTTCAAGTGGCAACACACAGGTTATTAAAGTGCCTCAATACACTACCCTCACCATTAATTCTGGTGCATCTATAATTCCCAAGCCCTGGAGAGATACCACAATCAGCTCTACCAATTACAGATTTGGAGGGCTTACCGTTATCCATTCTTCTTCTATTGTTAACAATGGTACAATTTCCGCCAGCGGTTTCGGTTTTAGAGGCGGCCAGATCACAGGAGCTGTAACGAGTTATACTCTCGGTATCACAAGCTACGTGGAACCAGCTCAGGGTGGCGGGGGAGAAAAAGGGGAAAGCGTTCTCGGATTTCAGGCGGATTATGATTTAACTGGCGGCAGGTACGGAAGAGGCGCGCCGGGAAATGGCGGCGGCGGAGGAAACGCAACTAATTCTGCCGGCGGTGGCGGCGGTAATGGTTATAATGGCCAATCCTGGAATGGGCAAGGAGTAATGGTTGTAGACGCTGCAAATCCCCTCAGTGCCTGGGCTCTGGACCCTGCTTACATTGCAAATTCAAATGCACTCACTAATTCTTCAGGCGGTGGAAGAGGTGGTTACGGTTGGGGCGTGTATAACATGAATGCCCTTGTTTCTGGCCCTAATAATAGCAGTTGGGGTGGTGACTTTCGATCTGAGGTGGGAGGCCTTGGGGGCCGGCCTTTAACGAATATTGCTCCTGAAACACGCATTTTCTTTGGTGGAGGTGGTGGTGCCGGGCAAACAAATAACTACGCAACACCTGCTGCAAGCCCCGGTGGGGGTATAGTTTACTTAATCGCAACGTCAGCGATCACGGGAACAGGAACTATTGAATCAAATGGCCAGGCGGCTTCAAATTCAATAGGCTGTAATTGTGATGGTCAGAGTGGCGCGGGCGCAGGTGGCACAATCATCATTAAATCTTTTTCACTTGCATCCACTCAATCGCTGATAGCAAACGGAGGGAAAGGAGGAGATCAACTTACACCAACAGGCAGCAACTCTGATGAAAGCGAAGGCGGCGGCGGTGGCGGTGGCGGTGGATACATTGCCACATCGGTTGCAGTAGCCAATGCAACTGTTTCAGGCGGAAATAATGGCACTACAGTGAGTACGGCTGTAACGGAGTTTCCCAGTAACGGAACTACCAAAGGTGCTACGGGTCAAACAGGTACACTCACAACAACTTTCATTACTTTTAATCCTCAGGCAGGTGCTTTGGGAACCTTTTGCCTGGGATCAGTTATAAATTTTACAAGTATTCCTGCCTCTACTTATACCTGGTCTGGCCCCAATAGTTTTACCTCCTCTATTCAAAATCCCACGGTTTTAACAACACTCGCCACGCAGGGTATCTATACCGTATCCTTATCGTTCACCAACGGTTGCAACGGCATCCAATCTTTAACAACAAACATAAGTGTAAATCCTAGTCCAACGTTATCAGTAAATAATATGACCATCTGTCCCGGAGCTACAGCTACGCTAACTGTTTCAGGTGCATCTACCTACACCTGGATTCCGTCTAACGCAACTGGTAGCTTTATACTCGTGAGTCCGTCAGCAAGTAGCTTTTACACAGTAACGGGAAGTTCCGCAGCCGGATGTTCCGCAACAGCTTCCTCCACCCTAACGATCCCGGCCATTCCTTCCGTTAGTATTTCGGCAAATACTCTTTCTACCTGCGTTGGCAATCAGATTTCACTAACGGCGACTATGAATGGCGGTATACCGCCCTACACTTTCAGCTGGACAGCCGGGCCCTCAAGTTCTTCTTACAGTGTTAGTCAACCTGCAGGAACATACGATTACACTGTAAGCGGGTTCGACTCTTTTGGCTGTATAGCGACTAACTCACTTACACTTAATTTTATCTCCAACCCTGTACTTATCGCTACCTCAGATACAGTATGTCCAGGTGTTACCGGTACTTTAAGTGCCAGCGGTGCAAATTCATATACATGGTATCCCTCAGCCTTTTCTGGTAGTTTATTCACTGCTACCCCTTCAGCTCTAAGTGTCTACACGGTTGTTGGAACGGCAGTATCTGGCTGTACTGCTAATACGACAGGCACTTTGTTCATGAAACCAGTGCCATCACTTTCATTTACAACCTTTGCGATTAACTGTGCAAGTCTTGGCTCGGCAATGGTGTCGCCTGTGGGCGGCGTCGGGCCTTTCTCATACACATGGATGCCTACTGCACAAACTGGCACTTCGGCAACGGGACTTTATCCTGGCACATACAGCCTCGACGTTTTGGACGCCGGACTAGGTTGCGTTACAACGCAAACAACACATTTTGCAGCTCTGGTTCCTTTAACCGGGACCGTTGTATCCACTCCTTCTTTACTTTGTTTTGGAGCAGCCACCGGTACTGCCACAATCAATCTTTCTAATGGATCGGGAAGCCAAAGCTATCAATGGAGCGACGCTTTGTCCACACAAACTAATACATCACCTACTAATCTTACTGCGGGAGTAAATACAGTTACAGTAGTGGATGCTCTTACTTATTGCTCAGTAACTCATACTTTTTCTATTGCACAACCTGCTGCCTTCACTTTGAATATTTCTGCGAGTTCTCCTTCCGTATGTCTCGGCAGCAGTATTAGTTTCACTGCTCTTAACAGCGGAGGAACAGCACCTTATTCTTATACCTGGTCTCCTTCTTTCGCATCTTCACTGCTAACGGTTAGCGAATTGACAGCTGGAAATTTCACCTACAATGTGTCAAGTTCAGACAATTATAATTGTACTACCAATAAGTCAGTAACCGTAAAATTTGTACTTAATCCAACGGTGAGCGTTTCAAGCCCCTCTGTGTGCTCGCAAACTACTGCAACACTGACAGCTATCGGGGCTACTACCTACACGTGGAGCGGTGGTTTTATAGGAAATCCTTTTACAACCGTTGCTTTATCCAGCACATCTTACACAGTAATTGGCTCTGTCGCAGGATGTACTTCGTCGGCTATATCTTCCGTTTTTATAAAACCATCGCCTACCCCAAGCTTTACAAGCAATTCTCCTATTTGCCAAGGAGATACGCTAATTTTAAAAAGCATAGATCCGGGATTTCTATATTACTGGACCGGTCCCATGAACTACAGCTCCACTGCTATCGGTGACACACTTTACTCAGTGCTTCCCAACCACGGGGGAAACTACACCCTGAAAGTAACCGCCCCGAACTCTTGTACTGCTGCCATAACAAAAAGTATTACAGTTAACCCCACACCATCTTTATCCGTAAGTGGTACAACCGTCTGCCAGGGACAAGCGTTGGGTCTGAACGCTAACTTTTTAGCGGGAGCATCTTATACATGGCAGGGGCAGGGAAATACGTCATACTTACAAAGTCCTGTTTTTACGCCTGCTATCCCTAACTTCTCAGGAATTTATACACTCACCGTAAAAAGCGCAGCAGGCTGCATCCATTCATTAACTACTTCGGCTTCCGTAATCGCCACTCCTGTTCCAACAATCACGGTATCTCCGGATGTCTGCGCTGGATCATCTTTTATTCTGAACGCCTCCGGAGGAAATACCTACAGTTGGTTCGGTCCTAATGGATTTAACAGCACCCTTCAAAATCCGTCGGTAACCAATGCCGGACCCGGAGTTTCCGGTAATTATAGTGTTTACGCATACATTGGCTCTTGTTACGGATCCACGTCTACATCCGTAACTGTGCATTCACTGCCGCTAACTCTGGCATCTGTTCCTTCTGCCGTTTGTGAGCAGTCTTCTCTTACTTTTAACGCCGGACCCGCTTCATCTTATACATGGACAGGCCCTGGCGGCTTTAACAGCAACTTGCCGAATCCAGTGATAGTAAATACTGCCTTAACAGCAAGTGGCACTTACACCTTAGCTATTACGGACCAGTATGGTTGTAGCAGTTACACAACCATTCAAACTACAGTGATGGAGGCGCCGCTTGTTTCAGCAGAGGATGCCAGTATTTGCCTCGGAGGAGCTGTTACGCTGTCTGCAACAGGTCTAGGAACTTATCAGTGGAGCGGCCCAGCAAATTATTCATCAAATTCAAATGCCCCTTACATAGCCGCAGCTAATGCCGCAAATGCCGGAATATATACCGTTACACTAACTGACACTAAGTTGTGCTCTGCCTCAACGACGTTACAGTTAAGTGTTCTTAATTTTCCCTTGCCTGTTCCAACTATTTCGTCGCCGCAAAAAGCTTGTCTCCATATGGCGTTTGACCTCATAGGCAATGGCGGAAGTTCTTACTTATGGAGGGGTCCTCAGGATGTAACCGCTTCCACAAAAAACTTGTCTTTTATAATCAGAGATTTTACCATGGCCGGTATTTATACACTCACCGTAACAGATGATAATAAATGTACTGCTGCAAGTACTATTGAAGTGAAGGTATATCCAAAGCCAGAGGCTAAGCTTAATCTTAGCGCTAATAATTTATGTGTACCATTTTGTGCTTCACTCACCATTACAACCCCCGAAAATGCCGGGATCACAACTTTATTTTACCATGTTGCAGAAATAAGATTTAACGAAAAGCATCCTGTTCACTGCATCTCGGAAGCAGGAAGGTACGTGGCAAGCGTGAACTATGTGGATACAAATTTATGCACCAATACCTCTTCCTTGATTCTAAATGCATACCCCACTCCACGCGCAGACTTTGAGTTTCAACCCGTGAATCCAATCGCCGGAGTGGATGAAGTGATCTTTTATAATACCAGCCGCGGCGATGAATTAGACACGTGGAACTGGCACAGTACGGTGGATTCAGTGATACAAACCGAAAAAAATATCCGGCGCCTCTTTTCCGAGGCAGGAAATTATCCAATTGTTTTAGTAGTAAAAAATAAATGGGGTTGCGCAGACACCGTTATAAAACCACTTCTGATCAACGATGATTTCGGTTTATACGTTCCGAATGCCTTCACTCCTAATGCGGATGGACTCAATGATATTTTCCAGGCAAAAGGTACAGGTATTAAAAATTTCAACCTGGAAATTTTTTCGAGATGGGGTGAAAGCCTCTATCAGACTTACGAGTTCACTAGTGGATGGGATGGGACTTTCAAAGGCAAAGAATGTAAAACGGATAGCTACGTTTGGAAAATTACCATAACTAATTATTCAGGCAATACCAAATCTTTTACCGGCATAATAACCCTACTTAGAAATCGGATTCCGAGCGAGGAATAGTAGGTTTTTCCTTCTAGGTCGTTAGTAGATATGGTTATGTCAAAATACCAGTTTGTGCAAATAAGGGAGTACTGGGATACTAAAAAGCATGAGGCACTTACTATACTAATTCCACCGTGGTAAGTCTTTCAATGCCTGTGCATGTAAAGCCTTGTCTATCTAAGAATATGTGAGATCATTTCGAAGAACACCGGTAAAGTTTACCATCATTCACCTGTTTTTGACCACTGAATGGATAAATTAATAAGAAAATCACGTTATTTACTCATTGAAAAAAAAATTTGCTATAATAGCCATTTTTAATTGCGTTTGGCTGTGCGCTCAGCATAACTATAAGACATCCTATCGCGCGGGGCTTAAGCTGGGATATTCGCTTCATACGCTTACGGGAGATCTTACTAAAACTCACCCTGGCCAAAACCTTATAGGAGGATTCTGGTTCCAGCTAAAAATGAACAAAAAATGGACGGCTCAAACGGAACTCATACTTTTAGATAAAGGAATCGGTGTTAGGGGAAGCAGAAAGAGTCCACATTTTGTCAACCTTCATTATATTGAATTTCCTGTCCTTTTTCAATACCATAGAGAGATGATTTATTATGAATTTGGCCCTGGGTTGGGATATCTGATTAATTATCGTGAACATTTATATGGTAATGAAACGCCCGATCTGGTAATTAAACATCCATTTAGCAGAAGCGAACTTTCATTCAACATTGGTATTGGCTGCAACTTAACTGAGAAGTGGACATTCGGATTAAGACTTAGCCATTCTTTATTGCCGGTGAGATACGCTGTTCCGAAAGTTTCTAAAGCTTCTTATAATCTTTTATTAGCTTTAAGCGTAACTCGCCAGCTAAAGAAAAGGAAAAAGAAAGCTAGCGATCCGCAAGAATAATAAGCAAATAAAACATAGTATTCTTGCTTGTATTTACATTTTCACTTAACTGTGATTCGAACCGAAAAATCATTTAATAAAGATCTATAAGGCTCAATAATTATTAATAAAGTCCATTTATTTAAAACAAACAGGTTTTATTTGCACAGCGGAGAACCAGGGATTAGCTCCGCAAGTTTAATTTGATTTGTAAGTCTCAGACTACCTAAGATGGCTTTTTACAACAGTCATCCAATTTGGCCACCGCTGAAGGATCAGCTTTAACAGCATCAGCATCAAAGCCAAGCCTGGAAATTTTAATGCGCACTTGTTCTAAGGTAATTTTACGTTCGTCGTAAGTTACTGTTATTGTATTTGCTTTTGCGTCTACATTAGTAGTCTTAATTCCATCTTCGTTATATAATTCTTTTAAAATTCTACCGCCGCAGCTTTCGCAAATTTTACAGTGATCGCAATAGATGGTTGTTTTGATGGCAGCCGTTTTAATGTTTTTATTTTTTTGTGCAAAGGCACCCATCGATAGGAATACCAGAAGCAGCATAGCAATCTTAGTCAGGTTTAAATTTTTCATGTTCATAGTTTTACAAGGTTAATTTAGTTTTATTTTTTGAATTCTCACAGCGTTTAATATTGCCAGCAGAGCCACTCCAACATCGGCAAAAACCGCTTCCCAAAGAGTAGCCACACCACCCGCGCCTAGAGCTAAAACGATAACTTTTACAGCCATTGCCAGGCCAATATTCTGCCACACAATTCTGCGCGTTATTTTACCGATCTTAATCGCCGTTACTATTTTAGAGGGCTCGTCGTTTTGAATAACAATATCTGCAGTTTCAATGGTAGCATCACTGCCTAAGCCGCCCATGGCAATTCCGGCATCTGCAAGGGCTACTACCGGCGCATCGTTTACCCCGTCTCCAACAAAAGCTATAATCCTTTTTTCATTTTTTAAGGCTTGTACTTTTTCAACTTTGTGTTCGGGTAATAAATCACCGTAAGCGTTATCCATGCCCAGCGCTTTAGCAACCTTATCTACAACACTTTGTTTGTCTCCTGACAACATTACTGTTTTAATATTAAGCTTGTGCAGGTCTCTTATGGCCTGTTCTGCATCCTCTTTTAACTCATCGGCAATAGTGATATAGCCCGCATACTTAGAGTTTACGGCCACAACAACAATGGTATCCACACTGCTTTCAATCGCACTGTCGTAAGCAATGTTAAACTTTTTAAGAAGTTTCAGATTGCCTGCCAGCACTTCTTTTCCATCGATTTTTCCTTTAAGTCCATGTCCGGCAATTTCTTCAACGTTTTCAATCGTTGTATTTCCGGTAGTATTGCCCGCATACAAAACAACTGCCTGTGCAATGGGGTGAGTCGATTTACTTTCGATAGCGGCTGTCAATCTTATAAATTCTTTTTCATCCATGTCTACCGGCACAATTTTCTGAACCTTAAAAACACCTTTGGTTAAAGTGCCGGTTTTATCCATCACTACGGTATCTATCTTGGTCATCACATCCAAATAATTTGAACCTTTAAACAAAATACCTTTCCGGGATGCCAGGCCTATGCCTCCAAAATATCCCAGAGGAATAGAAATAACTAAAGCACAGGGACAGGAGATCACAAGGAATACAAGGGCTTTGTAGAGCCAGTTGCTAAACACATAGTCTGCAACAAAAAAATAAGGCAACAAACAAATTACGATTGCTAAAAAAACTACAACGGGAGTGTAGATCTTCGCGAACTTTGTAATGAATAATTGTGTGGGTGATTTACGCGCTGTGGCATCCTGCACCATTTGCAATATTTTAGAGAGCTTACTGTCTTTGAAAAGCGTTGTAACTTTAATATCGGAAATAGAGTTCAGGTTAATCATTCCTGCCAGTACGATATCGCCTTTATTCTTAGTATCGGGTTTACTTTCGCCTGTAAGTGCTGCTGTATTAAAGGATGCAGAATTGGAAATCAGTTCTCCGTCGAGAGCGACTTTTTCGCCGGGCTTCACCTGGATAATGTCTCCAATCTGTATAGTGTCAGGAGCAACCGTTTGTATACTTCCGTTCCTGCTTATGTTTACGGTATCAGGACGAATGTCCAATAAAGCTTTGATGCTCCTTTTTGCACGATTAACAGCTGCTGTCTGAAACAGTTCGCCAATAGCGTAAAACAACATCACCCCTACTCCTTCTGCGTACTCGTTAATAAAGAATGCACCAAGCGTTGCAATAGACATTAAAAAAAACTCAGAAAAGAACTCACCACCCGCAATTGATTTACCTGCGTCCTTCATCACTGGCAGACCTACGGGCACATAAGCTACTACGTACCAGCCTAATCTGAAATAGTGCTGAAAAAAAGAGGGTTTTATAAAATAATCAAAAATGAGGCCGCTCATTAAAAGCACAAAACTTACCAGCGCAGGAATGTAGGAGCCCCAGGTTGCAGGTTCTTCGTGATTGTGATTATGGTCATGCCCTTCTTCTTCCGAATGTTCATGATAGTGTTTTGCATAAAGATGAGGCTTCCCGGATTTTGAATCTATTTTTTCCTCCAGTGAGCAACAGGTCATTTTGCCTTGTGCGTTGTAGGTATGCTTGTGATTTGGATTTTCATTTATCATAATATACTTGTATTAATGAGCATGTCCTTCATCTTCGCTGTTTTTCATTTTAGATAAAATATCGTAGGCTCCTTCTATTACCAGGGTACTTTGGGCGCTTACCTCTTTAGGAAGTTGAATCTCCGTGTAACCCAATTCGTTTACTCCCCGGGCAACCTGGACCAATTTAAAATGCTGTGTTCCTTTTTCACTAGAAGGAGTACTTATGAAAATATAATCCTTGCCTTCAAAATTTACAATGGCCTGATCTGGAAGTGCTGTAACATTTTGCGTACCTGCTTCTACATAAGCTTTCAAATACATGCCGGGCAGGAGTTGAGCGTCTTCTTTATCTAAATGACAATGAATGCGTACAGTGCGATCTTCTCTTATCTCTCTTCCAATCAAATAAACGGTGGCAGTGCGTTCTTGTGTTTCGTTAGCAAGTGTAAAGCGTACCTTCTGCCCGATCTTTAGTTTAGGCACATCTTTTTCAAAGACGGTGAGTTCTGCGTGAAGGTGTTCTGTATCTACAATTTTAAACATAACATCGGTAGGATTCACAAACATTCCCACGTTTACATTCACCTGAGTCACATACCCACTAATAGGTGCATACAAGGTAATAGTGTTTTGAAAATTGCCGTTCTCAATTTTAGCGATGTCAATGCCCAGTAAAGAAAGTTTTGCTTTGAGTCCACCAACTTTTGCAAGCATACTTTTATACTGTGTTTTTGATTGAAGAAGTGTCTTTTGCGAGTTAACGTTTTCTTTAGAGAGTTCTTCCTGGCGTTTATATTCTGTTTCCAGGAACTCGAGTTGACTTTTCTGATCGGCATAGTCTTGCTGAAGTTGAATAAAGTCGGTATTCTGCATCACAGCTATTACATCTCCTTTGTTCACTTTCAAACCTTGCAATAACTCTGTACTTTTTAAAAAGCCCCCCATGGGTGCAGAAATGCTGACTAAATTTTGTGGTGGTACGTCTAACATGCCATTTACCTTAATAGCGCCGCTCAAAGCTCGCATCTCTATTTTTCCGAGCGTAACTCCAACAATTTTAAATTGTTCATCTGTAAGTTCAACCGCGGTGTTAGTTTCCTCGTGATGCGTTTCTTCTTTCACTTGAAGAGCTTTATCACCGCAAGAATGCGTTAATAATACAATGGCCGAAAGCAGGAAGATTTTATTTATGATGGATTTATTCATGATTCTAATTATTTATTTTTTACCTATTAAAAATTCGAGTGCTATCACACTTTGATTGTATTGTTGAATTGCTTGCAAATAATTCTCCCTGATCGACAAAGCATTTTTTAAACCTTGTAAATATTCTACATAACCAATCTCTCCGCTCTTAAATCCTTTGTCAGCCTGTTTAATCAAAAGCTCCGCATTTGGTATGGCGTTTGTTTCGTAGTAGACAAGTGTATTTTTGTTTTTTAGAAATTCCTGCAGGGCTTGACTGTACTGTCCTTGAAGGTTTAACCGGTATTGCTCAAAATTACTTTGTACCACTTGTTGATTTATGTCCGCCGCTTTTACCCTTGCCGCTTGCGGAAAAAACCAAAGTGGAATGGAGATCCCTACTTGTATTCCAGTAAAGCGTTTTGAGCCATCAAAATACTGATCCGTGCCATTTACATTTTGATAACCGATTAAGGATTGATTAAAATATCCGACATTAAAATCTGGCAATGATTTTGCAGCTTCTACTTTCTTTTGCCGGTTACTGATCTCTATCTGCTGTTTTACATAAGAAATAGCCGGATTTTGACTAAGTGTTGAACTATCTGCAGGAAGTGTTAAGTCCAGTTTTTTAAATGGCATTTCGCTGAACGCTATTTCGCTTTTAGCATTGACCAAAACCTGCAAATGCGCTTGATAAATTAGAATATTTGACGAGTTCTGTGCCAGGAGATTTCTGACCTCCATTAACTGTGTTTCGGCAGTGGTTCGTTCTAACAAATTACTTTCTCCGGTTTTTAGGCGCAGCTCTGCGGCCTTTGAGAAGGAAGTATAAATGCTATCCTGGGTAATTAAAAGTTTTTTCTGTGCTTTTAAAAACTGCAGATTGTAATAGGCAGATTTTACCTGGCTGATTAATTCATTTTGTGTCATCAGCAATTTCAATTCACTTCCTTTAACCAATGCGTTATTTAATTTTGTCTGGCTTAAAAATACGGTAGGAAAAGGAATGCTTTGATTGATACTGATATTGTTATCGGTATTTACAGAGTTGTATTGACCATGCATTACCGAAATGTTGGTTTTACCTATGTCGGAAGATGTTCGTTTGAGGGTCTTGCTATAATTGATTTCATAGGTGGCTGCTTTTATTCCTGCGTTATTTTTTAGCGCTTCGTCCACAATCTGTTGTTCGGTTAAACCCGAACTCACAGTTTGAGCAGTACCAAACGTTGGAAGTAATAGTAACAAGAGTATGGCCACTGTTGGTAAACTCGTTTTTTTCTTTCCCATTTTTTCAAAAAAGAAATAGAGTATGGGAAGTACTAATAAGGTAAGAAGTGTTGCAGATAGCAATCCGCCAATAACCACAGTAGCGAGTGGTTTCTGTACTTCAGCACCAGATCCATGAGACAGGGCCATCGGTAAAAATCCAAGAGATGCAACCAGGGCTGTCATAATTACGGGACGCAAACGTGTGCTGGTGCCCTTTAAGATGATTTCTTTCAGATCGTTCATACCTTCTTTTTTTAAACTGTTGAATTCTGATATTAATACTATGCCATTTAAAACAGCAACACCAAACAAAGCAATAAAACCAACTCCAGCGGAAATGCTAAAAGGCATTCCTCTGAGCCATAGTGCAAATACGCCCCCTATGGCAGACAAGGGAATGGCTGTTAAAATCAATAAACTCTGCTTTATAGAATTGAAGGTGAAATAGAGTAAAATAAAAATTAAAAAAAGTGCCACTGGAACCGCGATAGATAAACGCTGACGAGCCTCCACCAGATTTTTAAAAGTGCCACCATAAGTAGGATAATATCCAGGATTAAAATTTATTTCCTTATCTACTTTTGCCTGCATTTCTTTTACAACGCTTTCAACATCTCTGCCGCGCACATTAAAGCCCAAGGTTATTCTTCTTTTAGCATCATCGCGCTGAATTTGATTAGGACTTATTTTAAATTCCACTTCGGCCAATTGTGAAACAGGTACCTGATTGCCATTTGGCGCAATTACAAATAAATTATTAATATCCTCAATGCTCTGCCTGTTTTCTTTTTCCAGTCTCACCACCAGGTCGAAACGTTTTTCTCCTTCGTAAATTAAACCGGCACTTTCTCCGGCAAAACCAGTTTTAATAATTTGATTCACGTCCTCTATGGTTAATCCGAATTGTGCAATTTTATCTCTGTCAAATTTTATCACAATTTGCTGTTGTCCTGTTGCCTGTTCTACATATAAATCCTGGGCACCTTTAATTCCTTGTGTTAGCTTGCCAACCTTCACTGCATACTCAGTTAGCATATCAAGGTCCTCGCCATAAATTTTTATAACCACGTCTTGTTTTGCTCCCGACATTAATTCGTTAAAGCGCATTTGTATGGGTTGCTGAAAACCGAAAGTCACTCCGGGAATATCTTCCAGGGCCTGAGACATTTTTTCTGCGAGCTCATCGCGCGAGGAGGCGCTGGTCCACTCCGACTTGTCTTTGAGTATCACCATTAAGTCGCATGCTTCCACCGGCATGGGATCTGTGGGAATTTCACTAGAGCCTATTTTTCCAATAACTTCAATGACTTCCGGAAACTTCTCCTTTAAAATTTTAGCGGACCTTAGAGCGGCCTCAATGGTTTGAGAAATCGAACTACCCGTTAAAACCCTTGTTTCTACAGCGAAATCACCTTCATCGAGCGTTGGAATAAATTCTCCACCCATGTTGAGAAATACGATAAGGCTGAAAATAAAAAGAACAGCCGCGCTTATTACAATACTTACTTTATTTCTTAGGGCGCCTATCAGCAGTGGTCTGTAGCTACGTTGGAAAAAATCCATGATACGATCCGATACTGTTTTTTTATGAACGGTGTTTTTATTCAGGAACAAAGCAGAGATCATGGGTACATAAGTGAGCGATAAAATAAAGGCGCCAAGAATGGCGAATGACACCGTTTGCGCCATAGGCCTGAACATTTTCCCTTCCACACCAACAAGGGCAAGAATAGGTAAATACACTATGAGAATAATGATCTCTCCAAATGCTGCAGAGCTTCTGATTTTTGAGGCTGACTGATAGACTTCCTCATCCATTTCAGTTTGTGTTAATTTTTTGTTCAGCTTTCTACTCACTAAATGATGAAGGCTTGCTTCTACAATAATTACGGCGCCATCTACAATCAATCCGAAGTCGATGGCACCTAAACTCATTAGGTTACCCGATACACCAAACAGATTCATTAAGGAAATGGCAAAAAGCATAGCCAGAGGAATAACAGATGCAACAATCAATCCGGCCCGGAGGTTGCCCAGGAGCAGCACTAAAACGAAGATAACGATCAAAGCACCTTCTGCCAGATTTTTCGTAACAGTTCCAATAGCATTGTTCACCAATTTTGTTCTGTCTAAAAAAGGTTCAATAACAACACCTTCAGGCAAAGTTTTTTCAATTTGTGTGATGCGCTCTTTAACGCTGGCAATTACTTTTGAAGAATTTGCCCCTTTCAACATCATCACAATCGCGCCAACAACCTCTCCCTCACTGTTGCGGGTCATTGCACCATAGCGTGTAGCGTGGCCAAAGCCGATTGTTGCCACATTGCGCATTAAAACAGGAATTCCGTTAGGATACGTTTTTACAACGATGCGTTCGATATCTTCTAAACTACCTATTAATCCTTCGCTACGAATGAAATAGGCATTTGGCTTTTTATCAATGTAAGCGCCACCTGTATTCTGATTGTTTTTTTGCAGGGCGGTGAACACTTCGCTTATACTGATATTCATACTGCGAAGTTTATCCGGATTTAAAGCAATTTCGTATTGTTTTACATACCCACCAAAGCTACTGATATCAGCTACTCCTTCGGTTCCCAAGAGCTGCCTGCGAACGATCCAATCCTGAATAGTACGCAATTCCATGGGTGTGTATTTTTTCTCGAAACCTTTTTTTGTGTGAATCACATATTGGTAAATTTCTCCGAGACCTGTTGTGAGCGGCGCCAATTCAGGCGTACCGACACCTTGTGGAATAATGGTTTTAGCTTGTGTGAGTCGTTCGTTCACTTGCTGCCGTGCCCAATAAACGTCTACGTGTTCTTTAAATACTATAGTAACAACAGAAAGTCCGAAACGCGAAAAAGAACGAACTTCTTCTATGCCCGGAATAGTAGCCATTGTTTGTTCGACTGGAAAAGTAACCAGGCGCTCTATTTCCTGGGCAGCCAGAGAAGGAGAAACGGTTATAACCTGTACCTGGTTGTTAGTGATGTCAGGCACCGCATCAATGGGCAATTGTTTTAATGAGTAGCTCCCCCATAGAATCAAAGCCAATGTAAAAAAACCTATAATTAATTTATTTTTTATAGAGAAGTGAATAATCTTATCTAACATATTTATACAATTTGTGCAATACGCATAAGCGCACGGCGATAATAAAATAATGGAAACACGCGGACATCAAGGTCCACATTACTTCTTAAAGTAGAAGATTAAGCGAGTTTTGGCGGTTGCCAGATCTTAGACAGGTAGTCGGAAACGCTAAAATTAGGAAGGGCTGCCTGCTGTTCAACAGCAACAATATGTTGCTTCAGAGTAAGCTCTATATGATCGTTGGAAGCAAAGTAAGTAATGGAATTTAGCTGACAACCGTGGTCTCCCTGAAAAGGAAGGCAACCTTTATCGTGATGTTCGTCTTTGTGATTTTTGTGATCGTGTGAATAATGAATGTGTAAAAACTCTGCGATAGAGCCGCCTGACTCTTTTGAGCTGTGCTCAAGATAATGAGCCACTAAATGCTGAAGCTTAAATAACTCATGCACCTCAGTTGCAGAACTAAGAAAAGCAATAAGGGTTATGGCAGCTAACAGTTTTTTCACAAGGGCAAAGATAGGGATTTAAATTTTAGTGAAAAATAAGGTTACTATTACGTATCTTTTTTCACACTGGTAAGAGCGCAAAAAAAGAGGCAAAACGCCTCTTTTTCTTTAAAATTTCTAATTAAACGTAGTAATTAAAATTTACCATTGGCATTCTTCCAATTTTCTCTAGCAGGAATTTCTTCAATGGTGTCCCAGTGTTCAGCGATTTTTCCATTTTCAATTCTGAACAGATCATAGAAGGAACAATGTTTTCCGCCCAGTTGTCCTTCACTTACTACCAGCACAAAATTCCCTTCGCCAAGCACTTTATGAATTTTATCATACTTCATTGTTATGCCAGCTTTTGCCATTTCACCCAAAGCCTTTCCTAAACCAGAAAGTTGATCAGGAATATTAGGATTGTGCTGCTTATAAATATCCCCATCAAAATAACCTGCAAGTTTTTCCATCTTACCATTTACAAGTATGTCTTCAACAAATGCCTTAACTAGTTTTTTATTTTCTCCTGTTTTAGTAAGGTCTTTTATTTCTGTGATACCATCGGTCATGGTATGACCACTTGGGTTGGCATTTTTAGGGGTTTCCTGCAAATTATCCCAATGTTCTACGATCTGACCATTTTCCCAACGAAAAATATCAAAACCAATTTTTGGACCGAAAAAATTATAGTCTGTATGCGAGAAGGTGTAATCCCCATCCTTAAACACTCGTACCGTATTTACTTTAGCCGATCCTTTAGGAAGTTGTGAAAGTAGTTTTCCAAAACCCGCCAATCCGTCTTCGGCGCTCAGGTTGTGTTGTTTGTAATTATTTGGATTGATATATCCTACAGGTTCTGATGCGCCAGTTTCTATGGCTTTTAAAAGTTCTACGGTTTTGTTTTTGTTTTCCATGGCTTCTGTTTGTTTTGTTTTTGTTTCTTGTTTGTTCTTAGTTTGTCCGTTGCATGTACTGCTGGTTAAAACTAAAATTGAACTTGCAATTAAGAGTGGAGAAATTTTCATAGCGTTTTTATTTACACTACAAAGGTGCTTCAGCAAAAGAAAAACAGAAAGGTAGTTTTAGTCCCTTCGATGGTAATTTTAGGACTTATTATTTCAGGTACCGCTCCCTGAATTCAATAGGAGTGGAATGCGAATGCTTACGAAAATACTTGATAAAGTTAGTGGGCTCGTCAAAACCGAGTTCAAAACCGATTGACTTAATTGAATTATCCGTGTGCGACAATAAGCGTTTTGCTTCCAATAGAACCCTATCGCCTATCATCTGTTTGGGTGTGGCGCCAAGAATTTTTGAAGTAGCCTTGTTAAGACGTTTTTCGGTAACAGATAATTCCCCAGCATAAAAGCTTACTTGTTTACTCACCCTAAAATGCGCTTCCAGAAGATCTTTAAATAGTAACGTATAATCTAAATCAGCGCCCTTTTTAATTTCGGTGAATGCTTGGCTGCGTTTGCTTCTTTCGGCAAGTAATAAAAAATTATGCAGTAAGTTACGTAGAAAATCTTGCTGAAAAAGATCCTTGTTTTTACGAAGTTCAATCTGCATCATTTTAATTAGCGCGTCGAATTCCGTTTCTTTTTTTGCCAGTTGAATTTGATTGTTTTCAAAGAGGTCATTAAATAAAATTGTATTTCTAAGAAACTTAACGTCGTTATCGGATTTACAAAAAAACTGGTCCGTAAATAATATGGCTTTTGCTTTATAATCTCCAGTTGGATCAAAACGTTGTACCTTATTCTTTCCAATGAAAAGTAGGGAATTACTTTTGAGTTTAATCGGCTCAAAATCTACCAGGTGCGTTCCCGACCCACTTTCAAACCAAATGATGTGGTAAAAATTAGCACGGTGAGGAGTAGTCAACAAGTCTTTATGGTGTTTGTAGAGATGGGTGACGTCCAGTATTTCAAACTCGTGACTTAGTCCGGGTTTAAAATCATATTTACTAACTTCTCCTGACATTTTTGTTAAGGCGAAAGTACAAAATTAGTTACAAGTAAAGTAATGATAAAACCGGGCATAATCCATGTCAATAGCCCCGGTTAATGCTTTTCGGTAAAACTTATTTCTCTTGATTATAAACGTTACGAGTAATTTTCCAAATCCCCCTCCCTTTAAGCATAACAAATATTTCATTATATTCTGCTGGAACAACTTCTCCCTTTGCGCTGACTACAGAGCTTCCTTTAGAAGTTGAACCTACGATTGACTCCAGATTAGAACAAGAATTAAAAGATCTGAATACCTGGTTGAATGAAAATTAAAAAAAAGTAAGAAGTTGTAGTCACTACCTAGTATAGAAAAAGGTCTTCTAATAACAGGATTTGATTTTTTTTGTCTGGATAATAATGGTAAATAAACTCACACGCTGTGCATTCGGCTTTCTTTTCAAAGCACGCAGGCAATACCTCATTTACAATGCACCTACGAGCGACAACTGAAAAAATACACCATTAGGGAAGTGTTTATGCACGGGTATTCTTCCATCTAATAAAGCGGAAGTATATCTAATGCTGCTCGTACCAACCAAAAATCTATAACCACTGGCAAGACCTATCTGCATGTTTTTGGCAAGCTTAACAGATGAAACAAGCGATGGGTCTGCGGCAAAATAGTTGTCTTGCTTGCTGTTAAAATTGTGCTGCTCTCCTTCGTAAACCAAAAACCCCCAACCTGTAAACAGCTGGCAGCCCCATCTAAACTTTTCTGCCTGATAAAAATCGTATTCAGATTCAATACCAACCGCGTTAATAAATACCCTTGGCTGTTCTGTGAATCCCTGCAGATGAGTTGGGGTTTTAAATGCTTTGAAATAAAAAGAATGGTAAGCCGATAAAGCGCTTCGAAAGCGTGAATGCAGATTTATACCAAGTTTGATGCCACTCAGCATGGTTGTTGCGTTTTGAAGCTGTGTAAACCTCAAGGGTAATGCAATGTAGCACTTCCTATACTGCGCTCCTGTATCAGCTCCTGCCTGAGAAAAGACGATCTCGCTGTAAACAAATAAACAAAAGAGAAGCAGCAGTCGCGTAAATAAATGCATTAACTATGGGTTTAATTAGGATTATATATCCAGTTTTTTAGTGTATCCACAAAAATTTCCTGCTGATCCATAAAAACGCCGTGAGAACAATTGGCCAGCACAACAAATTTTTTACAGAGCGGTTTTAAAAGCGAATATTGTGCGCTATCATACAAGCCATCTTCGGCACCATAAAGAGCGTAAACGGGTATTTTTTTTTCACTCAACTGATTTAGCTGCGAAAGTACGTTTAACATGGTATAATGCTCGTTTTTTGAAAAACTTATCACAGGTGTAAACATGGTTTTATACTGCGTTTTTCCTAACCAGCCAGTATAATCCTTCAGTGTTTCGTTAGTTTCAAATAATGCATATAATTTTTTTGCCCTTTTAGTGGGATCTGCCGGGTTATAGAATTTGAATTTCGAAGCCATCATAAAACAACTTGCGCTGTACTGTAATGTTGTAGTGTCGAGCTGCCGGATTTCTGAAATTTCTCTTAAGGTAACTGTGTCGTTTTTGTTTTTAGCAAGGCTATCTGCTTTTTTAAGTACAGTTCTAAAAATCAGTTGAATGCTTGTAGGTGCGCTAACGAGTACTAAATTACTTACGTTCTCTGGCTTGTGCTCGGCATATAAAGTAGCTACAACGCCTCCAAAACTGTGTCCGATAAGGCTTGCTTTTCTGAGTTTGTATTTAGTATATATGCTATCCAGGTCGCTAAAAGTTTGCTGGAAGGAGTACTTGGCACTGTCGTCGCTAGACCTTCCCTCTCCACGACGATCGTATACAACTACGAAAAACCCCTGGTTGGCCAGCTTTTGAGCGGTCATCACTTCGAAATCAATAGAGCTGGCACCAGGACCTCCATGCAAAAAGATGATGGCTTCAGCGCCTGGTTTACCATAGGCCTTAGAATACAACGTTTGCGCTGTTATCACCGTGAGCTGTGAGCATAAGAGGAGGACACCTAGCAAGAGTTTCATTTGCTTTTTTTATGGCCGAAGTAAAAAAAATACTTACGAGGGGTATTGTAAAAAACGCCAAATTTAGTTCGCTCATTTTTAATATTTGCAATATATTAGAAGCGTAATTAGGTACTCTAAGTTGTTTCTTCAGACGCCACATATAAGTATTCGCCATCTGGTACATCAGTACCGCGTTATTACTTTTACAGATGATCCGGTTTTTTTGCAACCCTGGGTAATTTCACCTACAGGCTACAACTCTCTGGCAGTGCTTATCTCTCCCGCAATAGTCACCGATCTGAATACCAAAGACCGCTTTTCTGCTAGAATAAGGTTTAGCGGACAAAACAGCAAAGTGAAATACTTTAAAAGTACCGGAGGATTCAATTCAGAAATACTTATTGATTTAAAGCCGGGTGCCGCTTATGAATTATTTGGCATTCCTCTTTATCATTTTAAAGACAGTTGGGTAGAATTAGATGATTTTATAAGCGACACGCGCGACTTGTATAGCCGGCTCGATGAGAGTTATCCCGATGTTAAAAAGATGGTACCGGTAATTGATAAATGGCTCGCGCAACGCTATGCCGCTTCCAACAAAAAGTGCCGTAAGGAATTGATTCACGTGATGGAACTCATTAAAACCTCGCGCGGACAAATGGATGTTATACAACTGCAACGAGCGGTTGGAATGTCCCGCGTTTCTCTTCAGGAGTTATTTCGGCGCGAAGTAGGGCTTTCACCAAAGCTATATAGTCGTATCATACGGGCCAACAATGTGTACAACGCCATAAACAAAATGACGCACCTCGACTGGATGGAAATAGTGCATGATTTCAGATTCTTTGATCAGGCACACTTTATAAAAGACTTTAAACACTTTTTCGGCCGAACACCTAACCAGCTTCACAAAGAAGGCTTTTATTTTTCACAATACCTCGAAAATGCAAAGTAGATGCTTATTGCACCAACTATTTCAACAATAACAATTTATCCGGATACCTTCAAGAGTCTGTTCAATTAATGAATAAAAACCGAATTTGCGCTACTCTACAGTGTACTACTTTAGTAAAAAAAACATGCTTGATACGAAGAATTTGCCAGACGAAAGATATTTTTTAATAATCTGCTGCAATCATTTATTACCGGTACTTCGCTTTGAATATCCTGTTAAGTTACAAAGAGCTGCATGCGCAATACATCCTGTATAAACTTGTTCTATTTTCATAATTCTTACATTTTATAGTGCAAAGTTCGGAAACGCATTTTAAGAGAAATGTAACTTTTGTTCCCTAACCGCATGATTTTTGTCACATCGCCTAAATGAACTTTTCGCACGAACAATTCCGTAATTTTACAAGCATAATATGACACCATCCACCACACTCTTTAGCGATGCAGAATTAAATAAGGAAATAGAGCTGCATGCGAAATACAAACATATTAAAAAAGAAACGCTGCTTATAAAACCAGGTGACGAGGTGGTCTTTATACCTATAGTGCTTAAAGGTAGCATTCGTATCATTCGCCAGGATGAGGATGGATCGGAGGTATTTCTTTATCATTTATACCCCGGGCAAACTTGTGCCATGTCATTAAGCTGCTGCCAATCGCATAAAAAAAGTATAATTAAAGCTATTGCAGAAACGGATTCTGAGATCCTTCAGATCCCCGTAAAACTGACTGAGGATTGGTACCGTTTTCCTGAATGGAAAGCTTACATCAGTAATAATTATAATAATCGCTTTGCCGAACTTATGCAGGTGATCGATCTGATTGCCTTTAGCAATATGGACAAACAACTGCAACATTATCTTGAGGAACGTGCCAAAGCCCTCGATACACGTTTCTTACAAATTACCCATCAGGGAATAGCGGATGAGCTGCATGCACACCGTGAAGCCATCAGCCGTTTGCTGCGAACTATGGAGCAAAAAAAACTGGTAAAGCTTGGTAGAAATAGCATTGAAGTTTTGACCCTGCAATAAAGAGTTACGAGTGAGTTAAATCATGTTTTAATGTAACAAATGTTACACGGCAAATTTAAAGTGAATAGTACTATTGTATTAAATTTAAAAACTTCGTTATGAAAAAGAACATGGGCACAGCCGACAAAATTATCAGAATACTTGTAGCACTTGTGATCATTGCATTGTATTATACCGGTACTATAACTGGTACAATCGCCATCATTGGCCTTATCTTATCAGGAATTTTTATAGTAACAAGCTTCATCAGTTTTTGCCCTCTCTATTTACCCTTCGGTATCTCAACACGAAAAAAAGAAAATTAGAAACAACTTCTATTTGGAATTGAAAGCAGGCTTTTGTAGCCTGCTTTTTTTTTCATACAAAATGAGCCCCGTGCAACATTTGTTCCAATACGTTTTTAAAAAGCGCTTTATCATTGTATTAATAAAACAATCACAATGAAAAAAAGTAGGGGAAGAACACACCGAAACGTAAGAACGCTGGTAGCGCTGGTAATCCTTTACCTGTATTTAACCGAACGGATCAATGGTAAAATTGCAATAATTGCCCTGAGTCTGTCCGGCTTTTTTATAGCCCTGAGCTTTATAAGCTTTTGTCCGCCCTATTTGCCCTTTGAAATTTCAACAAGAAAAAATGATAAGGCATTCTAAGATCAAAACTATTTTTCCAAAAACCTCAGCTTATCCAACAGTTGTTCCCGAATGAACCTTTCTACTTTCTCAAATTTGTACTATAAATGAAGAAAAAGATTATTAAGTATAAACTGGAACTCATGGGAATACTGGTAGGTTCTGTCGGGGGCTGGATGTATTGGTTTTTTATCGGTTGTTCCAGTGGTACCTGTGCCATCACATCGCATCCAATAAATAGTTCATTATACGGAGCATTTATGGGAGCTGTATTGCTGGGAATACTGAGAAAAGAAACAAAAAAAGAAGAACAACAAAAAAGTATAAAATGAAAAATTTAGAAGAATTAATTAAATCAGGCAAAGCCACGATTATAGATGTTAGAACCCCTGCTGAATTTGCAGGAGGGCATGTAAACGGAAGTGTGAATATTCCATTGCAGGAACTTCCGCAACGCCTTAGCGACATAAGAACTATGGAACACCTTGTGCTTTGCTGCGCCTCTGGAAATCGTAGCGGACAGGCAACAGCGTTTTTAAAACAAAATGGAATACCCTGTGAAAATGCAGGCTCCTGGATGGATATAAATTGTTAAAACTAAAAAATATGATACAAGCACTTAAAAACATGTTAGGCTTAGGTCCAAAAGCAGACCTTGGAGCTCTTATTGCAAAAGGGGCGCAGATTATTGATGTTCGCTCAAGAGGTGAATACGCTTCGGGACATTTGAAAGGATCTTTGAATATTCCACTAGATCAATTACAGGATCACCTTAAAAAATTGAAAAGTCCCGATCACCCTATCATCACATGCTGTGCATCGGGTATGCGAAGCAGCTCGGCAAAAAGTTACCTGAAAACCCAGGGATTCACCAACGTTCACAACGGAGGTTCGTGGCACAGTTTGAAAAAATATAACAAATAAAAAATGTTTAAACACTGGAAAATACGCCTCACACAAGGCTGGAATTTTATGCGGGTATTCAGGCTGGGGCTTGCAATTCTGGTATTGATGGAGGCATGGAAAAGTTCACAAATTCTTTTCGCCGGGCTAGGTGGAATACTGCTATTCCAGGCATTAATAAATGTGGGTTGCTGTGGGAGTTCGGGCTGTGATATAAATCATAAAGATAAAGGTGATAGATCATCCTCTGTTATAGCTGAAGAAACGACCTTTGAAGAAATCAAATAAGAATGGTAATTCCCGAAATCATATATTCTACGCTAAGCAATAGATGCCCGCGTTGTCATAAAGGCCAGGTGTTTGAGAACAATTTCTCTTATAACCCCAAAAACACTTTTGCTATGCACCACCATTGCAGTGAATGCCAACTCAAATACGAAAGAGAGACGGGATTCTTCTACGGCGCCATGTATGTTTCCTACGCATTAATGTCAGGCATTCTAATCATTTGGTTTATTACCGACCTGCTATTTCTTCACATGGAAGCTCTTGATCTCGCCATGCTTGTTGTCTCCACGATGTTACTTTTTTTCCCGGTAGCTTATCGCTGGGCAAGAATTATCTGGCTAAACTTTTTTGTGCGTTACGATAAAAGTTATGCCGATAAAAATTTTCATGCATTGAAAGAATTAAAACTAAAACAAAATGAAAACAAGTATAACCATTGATCATTTAAAATGCAGAGTTTGTGCAGCCACTTTTAAAAAAAGTCTGCACACTTTTGAAAAAAGTTAATGCTTACGTGAATTGTGCTATTGGTAAATTATATCCTGAAAAAGAACATGAAAAACTTTCAAAACATAATTAATTCGGAAAAGCCAGTATTGGTAGATTTTTATGCCGAATGGTGCGGTCCCTGCAAAACGATGACACCAATTCTGGAGCAACTTAAAAAAATGGTTGGTGACTCTGCAACTATAGTGAAAATAGACGTAGATAAAAATCCGGAAGCGGCGAACTTATACCAGGTAAGAGGAGTACCCACCCTTTTACTATTTAAAAAAGGAGAAATTAAATGGCGGCAATCGGGTGTCGTACCCTCCGATCATCTAAAATTAATTATTGATAGAAATAGTATTTAATAGTATGGAAACAAAACACTTTTATGAAATAGACGTGGACTGGGTAACAGACCGCAAAGGACTTATGAACTCACCGGTATTAAAACATAACCTGGAAGTAGCAACACCACCTGAATTTCCAAAAGGAATGGAAGGCATTTGGTCGCCCGAACATTTATTTGTGGCCGCAGTGAATAGCTGCCTCATGACAACATTTCTTTCGATTGCCGAGAATTCGAAACTTGAATTTCAAAGTTTCCGCTCAAAAGCAATAGGCAAGCTGGAGCTGATAGATGATAAATACATGATGAGTGAAATAACGCTCATGCCAGTACTTACTATAGATGATGAAATACAGAAAGAAAAAGCAAACCGGGTTCTTCAGAAGTCAGAGGCCAATTGCCTGATCTCAAACTCTGTTAAATCTAAAATTATTTTTAAGCCAGAAGTCAAAATAACATCCATTAGTTAACTTATGAAAATTTTTAATTCTTCCCTCTTCTTTCTTGTTATAACTTTTCTTCTTACATCCTGTGGTTCACAACATACTCAGCCAAATTTCAGAGAATTATCTCCTGAAGAGTTTGAAAGTGGGCTCGCTAAAAATCCCTCGCTACAATTAATAGATGTAAGAACTCCTGAGGAATTTGAACGGGGTCACCTGGAAGGTGCTGCGAATTATAACATCCAAACTACTGATTTTGAAAAGGAGATTGAAAGTCTCGATAAAAACAAACCGGTATATATCTATTGCTTGTCAGGAGGAAGAAGTGCCTCGGCCGCATCACTTCTTATTAAAAGGGGATTTTCAGAAGTACATAACATGACTGGCGGACTCATGAAGTGGAACGCAAGTAACAGAAAACTTGTGGAGGGCAAGGCCGTGGTCAAAAAAACCGGTATGACTGTTGAAATGTTTAAGGAATTTTTAAAAACCGATAAATTTGTTTTGATAGACTATAATGCCAGGTGGTGCCTACCCTGCAAAAAAATGGCGCCCATGTTAGACAGTCTTGCAACCAGTAAGAGTGAAAAGCTTACCCTGGTAAAAATTGACGCCGACGAAAATTCAGACTTGATCAAGATAAAAGGCATAGAAAGTCTACCCGTACTTGAACTCTATAAAAACGGTAAAATGATCTGGAAGCACGAAGGAGAGATAGAAGAACAGGAGCTGCTGGATCAAATAAAGCTATAAGTATTCATGATAACGGGTAAAAGAAAAGCTATAAGTAATTTCATTCGTCAGTTTGCAACGGTTGTTGATAGTGAAAAACGCGTGTACAAAATTGAGCAGGGCCTTTTTGGAATCTTCCACTGGGGTAGCTTTCAGCCACTCCCCAAAATAGAGTATGTGTTGATATTCAGAAGCTTTTTCGCCAAATGTGAAGCTTGTGCTTTCGATGCCGGAGACGATAACCCCAACGCTTACTTCCAGGTGAGCCTGGTTTACAGAAGCAACCGACGGATTATACTACACGAAACTAAAAAAAAACAGGAGGCTTTCGAACTTGCAACGGAAACCGCAAAAGCATTAAAAACAAAAATCTGCGATTCAGCAACCATTCCTGGAAAAGGAACCTGGCATAGCATAATTAATGAGAATAAATTAAAATGACACCAACAACTGTTTTGTTACTTACCCTCATTGGTTTAAGCGCAGGTGCCCTGGGAGGCATGGTAGGCCTGGGAGGTGGCATCATACTTATTCCAGCCTTAATCATGATCATGAAGCTCGATCAGCAAACAGCACAAGGAACGAGTATCGCCATCATGTTGCCACCTATCGGTTTATTTGCAGTTTACAATTATTACAAAGGTGGCTATGTAAACGTGAATTATGCAGTGATAATCGCAGCTGCTTTTATGATAGGAGGGTATTTCGGTTCACTCTTTGCTTTGAAACTTTCTCCTGATTTGATGCGTAAGGTGTTTAGCGCGCTCCTTATTGTAATCGCCATAAAAATGTTCTTTTCAGGTAAAACTGTATAAGAACGTGAATCATGTGCATTTGAAGTGAACACCACAAGTTGCTAAATTAAACTCTGCTTCCTTTACTCCCCGAAGCCCCCTGGCATGCCGAAAAGACACTTTCACTGACCTCTGGGTTAAAGGAGCTTCATAGAGTCATTCCTCGTAAATTTTGAACAAAAGGTAATTTTTTTTTAATTGACATACCTATTTGCTTAGCATGAGCGATTACCTTCGCTAAATGTCATCACTCCCAGAATCATAATGCAAATCTTAAATACGCAAACTTTAAGACACGAGCAAAGACCTCTGAATTTTGAACATTTTTTAAATTAATTTCCCCAATTATGGGGCTGTTAGTGTAGCCTTTTTGCGGGCACAAAATTTGTTTGATTAGCGTATCTTTAAATTCTATTTAAAAAACCATGACCAGCAAATTACCTCTTTACCACAAAATAGCCATTGTGCTTTTAGGACTATTTATTTTCTTCTACATCCTGTTTTTGGGGAGAGAAATATTAGTTCCCCTGACATTTTCCTGGATATTGGCCATTTTGCTGAATCCCATTGTGAACTTTCTCACAAGAAAAAAATGGAATCGTCTATTGGCCATTAGTGTTGCGATTGTACTCATGCTCGTTGTAACTTCGGGAATCATGTTATTTATCGGATCTCAAGCCAGCATGTTTAGTGATTCTGTTCCCCAGTTAAAACAAAAATTTCATGAGCTTGCAGGGCAAGTTTTGGCATGGGTTTCTACTACCTTTAACATTGAAACGCCAAAAATTACAGGCTGGATAGAAGAACAGAAAGCCAACGGCATGGATGGAGCAACAGGAGTTATAGGCACCACGCTGGGTACGGTTTCGGGTGTGTTAGTAATGATTTTGCTGTTGCCGGTCTACATATTTCTATTCTTATACTACAAACCACTTTTATTAAAATTCGTTTCCAAAGTTTTTTCAAGCTCCCAACATACAGTTGTAGCAGACGTGCTGGGGCAGATCAAAAGCTTAATTCAAAACTACCTCGTGGGTCTTATGATAGAAATGGCCATTGTAGCAACCTTAAATAGTACAGCTCTGCTCATTATTGGAATCAAATATGCAGTATTACTTGGTGTAATTGGAGCACTACTTAACCTGATTCCATACATCGGGGGAATTATCGCAATCTCTCTACCAATGGTAATGGGGTTAATAACAGGTGAGCCCATTACCGCATTATATGTTTTAGGCGCGTACCTGCTTATCCAACTGATCGATAACAATTTTCTTGTACCAAAAATTGTTGCTTCAAAAGTAAAAGTAAATGCTTTGATCTCAATAGTCGTGGTCTTAATTGGAGGCGCGCTTTGGGGTGTTGCCGGAATGTTTCTTTCGATTCCCTTAACGGCCATTGCTAAAGTAGTTTTTGATCGCATAGAATCACTTGAACCATACGGCTATTTAATTGGCGATGACATGCCGGACGAGAAGAGGTCTATATTTACATTTAATGCGAAGAGTAAAGTTGTATCTGAAAACGAAACAAATAAAACAGTGATCAACGATAAATAATTTAGCCACCCCATCCACTACCTGATCTTAGTACTATGAAAACTGTTAAGGGATCAGAGTTTTCGTCATGCAATAAAATTCTACATTACAGAGAATTAAGAAAGCATGGTTAGAATACTAATACGCTATCGAAATACCCTACCTGAATTTATATTCATTAAACAATTTACACGGAGCTAAATTACCACAGGTTGTTTAGAGTGCAATGGTTATTCAACTATTAACTTGAAATTACCCGAAGCCTCTTTGCCCTTAATTTTCAGGTAATAAACGCCCCTGGCATACTTTGTAACATCCACCTCTTCAAACTCATTTTCGGTTTTATACACTTCGATTATCTGCCCGATTTCATTTGAAATTTGTATTTCCTTTGTTCCGGAGAATTCAAATTTTACACTCACCCGGGTTTGCGCAGGATTAGGATAAACGGAAATGGATGTACTTCTATTTGTTTTTTCCGTAAATCCTGTGCAGTCTGAAACAGATAGTGAAACCAACGTGCTCGAAGAACAGCTATTGAGACCTGTTCCGCTTAGTGTATAATTAGTGGAAATGCTTGGAGCCACTGTAAGTGTGCTGGCATTCGAGCCTGTGTTCCAAGTGTATGTGTCCGCACCGCTAACAGTAATAGTTGCCGAATCTCCGTTGCACAGTGTGGCGTTGCTTATCATTACTGAAATCATGGGTTTTTCGTTAACCGTAACCGACGAAATTACAGCAGACGCACTACTACAGCCGTCGCTGCTCGTACCTATAACCGAATAGTTAGTACTTACCGTAGGCATAACCACAAAATTCCCACCTTCAAGCGTATACACACTGGCACCTGTTGGTATAATGCTAAAGGCTTCACCGCTACAAATGGTACCGCTATTCACCGATATAACCGGCAAGCTGTAAACCGTTACCGCTACGGTTGCGGCTGTGCTGCTTATACAACCTCCATTTCCTGTACCAAAAATAGTATAGCTCATATTTGTTAGCGGACTCACCACATTACTTCCTCCTGAATATGTGTAGCTGTTTGCACCACTGGGGTTAAGGGTAAAAGACTGACCTGTGCAAACCGAACCGCTGCTTGCTATAATCGTTGGTGTAGTGTAAACCGTCAAATTTGACAAAGCGATAGTATTTGAAACACAACCGTTTGTACCAGTGCCTATAACTGAATAACTAGTATTAACAAGGGGTGAAACAGTAAAAGCTCCTCCACTGATAGTATAAGAAGATGCGCCGGATGGTACAATCGCAAACATATTTCCTGAACAAATAGATCCGCTATTGACACTTACTGTTGGCGAATTAAACACACTAATGATCGAAACAGCTGTATTCGAAGACGCACATCCTTCAAGACTTACTCCGGTTAACGAATAAGAAGTATTGCTTGCTGGAGACACTATAAAAAGTCCACCGCTTATGTTATAAACAGAAGCTCCCGAAGGAATAATCGTAAACGAACTCCCTGTGCACAAGGATCCGCTATTTACAGAAATACTCGGCAAGCTGTATACCGTAACGGCCAAACTTGCGCTACTGCTACAATACAAGGAGTTTGTTCCTGTTACAGAGTAAACGGTTGATACAAGAGGAGTTTCTGAGATAAGGTTCGAAAACGAACCGTTGCTCCATGCAAAAGAGATTGCACCAGATGCCTGAAGTGTAAGTGTAGTGCCTGCACACAGTGTATTATTGCCAGCAATAGTAACTGTTGGCAGAGGATTTACTGCGATAAGTACAGTTTTTGTAGTAACGCAAGCGTTATTTATATCTATTCCCTGAACGGTATAAACGCTTGGTGCCGCTGGTGTAAATGTAGCAACAGCATTAGCCGGACCGTTTGTCCAAAGGAAGTTGGTAGCTCCACTTGCAGTAAAAGTGATCGCACTTTGCGCACAAATTGCCGACGAAGACTGATTAATAGTAATAACAGGAAGAGAATTCGTGTTTATAGTTACAAGCGTTGATGAAATACAACCAGCACTGCTTGCTCCACTTAAAGTATAAGTACTGTTAACAGAAGGATTTACAACGCTAAGACTTCCAACACTAATTGAATTGAGAGAATAAGAGGAAGCACCGGACCCCGTAATGGTGGCGCTGCCGAATGCGCAAACTAAAGTAGACGACGCATTTACAGAAACTGCTGGCAATGAATATACATTTACAGCGAGACTAGTCGTTGCCGAGCAACCCGCCGCATTTGTCCCGCTAAGATTAACAACTGTAGTTGTAGCCGGCGTAAATAAAATGGATGCAGAAGTGCTTCCATTACTCCATAAATAGCTGTTGGCACCATTGGCGCTCAGAAAAACCGAGCTACCAACACAGGTACTTGCGGTTCCTGAAATACTAAGCGTTGGTGAAGCGCTAACGGAAACGGAAATTGTTTCTGAACCAATGCAACCGTTGGTGATATCTGCACCGGATACAGTGAAAACACCCGATGACAGAGGACTGAAAGAAGCCACAGATGAATTGGGACCATTGGTCCACGAGTAGTTAGTGGCACCATTAGCAGTAAACGACACCGACGCCGGAATACAAATACTGGTACTAGAAGGAGAAATACTGATAACAGGAAGACTCTTAGTGGCAATCGAAAGTGTATTGCTCGAAGCACAGCCGGCAATGTTGCTACCAAACAAAGTATAAATACTAGTACTTAGCGGACTTACAGTTGTACTTACTCCATTTCCTCCTGAGCTCCAGGTATAGTTATTAGCGCCATTTGCTGTGAGATTTACGGCTGTTCCTAAACATACAAGTGTACTCGATGCGCTAATGTTCACTATAGGGTTAGTGGCTGACAAGACTGCAAGAGTGATAGTTGAAGTACAGTTATTCCCGTTTGTGCCACTCAAAGTATAAACAACATTGCTTAAAGGTGTTATAATAATCTGATTGCTGTTTTGACTTGTACTCCAGGTATAAGTAGTGGCTCCGCTTGCCGTCAGCGTCGACGATTGTCCTGCGCAAATAGTAGTAGCACCAGAAATAGACAAACTTGGACTTGGATCTACTGCAACTGCGAGTTGAGCACTATTGCTGCATGTAGAGCTTCCTCCAATTACTGAGTAGGTGGTTGAACTTGAGGGAGTCACTACAACACTCGCCCCTGTAGCTCCTGTATTCCATGTATAAGTTGGGTAGCCACTCGCTGTTAAGATTACGGTTTGTCCACTACACGCCACAGTTGGACCAGTTATAGAAATCAGAGAAGGACTGACTACTGCGACAGAAAATGAAACAATCCCGGAAATGCATCCCGCTATATTTGTTCCCTGAGCAGTGTAGACAGTTGATGTAACCGGACTCGCTACAAGACTATTAGAAAACGAAGAATTATTCCAGGTATAAGACATAGCTCCACTTGCAGTGAGACTAACGCTTTGACCAGCACAAATCTGTGATGCTCCATTGATGGAGATTGTTGGAGCAGCTAATACATTTACCGTTACAGTGCCCGAAGAGCTGCAACCGGCAGCATTGGAGCCAATCACAGAGTAGGTTGTACTCACTGATGGCGTGGGATTTATAGATGCACCACTCATGCCATTACTCCAGGAATAGGAAGTGGCTCCTGATGCAAGCAGCGTTGCCGATACACCGGCACATACAGAGGCATTAGCGGATGAAATACTAAGCGTAGGATTTTGCGATATAATAACCGGAATATTTGCTGAAACGCCAGAACCACAAGGTGAACTTGCATAAGTAACGTAATAATTTGTCGCCACAGTTGGTGTAACCACTATACTCGGAGAAGTGGCTCCTGTACTCCAGGTGTAACTTGCCGCACCAGATGCAGATAGTGTTGTTGAGCCTGAACACGACAATGTATTAGAACTTGTAATAGTTAAAGTTGGTTGAGCAATAACAGTGACTAAAACAACATTAGAATTGGCAAATAACGAATTCCCAGGACAAGTCTCCATGATTTTAAAATAATAAGTACCTGCAGATAACGCGCCAGCATTTAAATAAGGAGTTGTATAACCCGAACCAAAATTCACATTTGTATAAGTGCCAACCGATGTTGGTGAAACAAGCCATTGATAAGTTGAATTTGTTCCACCGCTCATGTTTGTTGTTTGCAGATAAACTGGCTGTCCACCACAAATTGTAAAGTTAGGCGTAGTTACCGTTCCTGCACCTGCAGCAACACACGTTCCGGTTGCAGCGAACTCATCGGCTCCCATATCTGGAGTAAGCGTGCTGCGTGATTGACCATCAATATCTTGTGTAATCCCTAAAGGTGTTCCTAAATTATCTACAAGCGCATTAGCAGCCACAGTAGCGTCAATATGTGCATTAACCGAAGAAGTGAACCACGGCTTCATGTTAATCGAATTATTATTTCCACCAAAAGCAGTTTTAAACGCAGCTAGTGTTGTTAATGAAGTCGAAACGATTCCTAATGCTCCTTGCGATCCTTCAACGAAATAATTATTGTAATCCATAGTGGCGAGTTGTTTTCCATAACCACTTAATACGGCATATGTTCTTGACGTCGCGTTATTGGGATTGACCACATTCGTGTAAAAAATATTGTTACGAAGGTCTATATCTGTAGTTGCGTCATAATACATGCAAGCTGATTGGCAACTTGTGGTCGACGATAAACTTGAGCCAAAATTTAAAGCAAAAGTATTATGGTAAACTTTGATGTTTTTAGCAGACACGCCAGACTTAATGCATAAACCATAGGTACCATAAGAAACGCCACTACTCAGCCCGCTTATGTTTGTAACCATATTATTGCTAATCAATATATCGCGTGTAAAACTTAAAGGATAAAGATTGATACCCACACAACCTCCACCACTGGTAGTAGAGGTTTGCGCAACATTAGTTATTACATTCGAAGTAACGGTAACATTTTTAATAGGACCGTACAAATCCATGCCGTAAGGATTGGCGTAAGTAGAAGAATTGGTAACATTATCTATAGTATTATTTCTTACAGTAAGTAGCACTGCACTCTTTACATAGATACCTGTTTCCTTAATTGCCGTGGTGTAAGAGCCTGCTGAGCCAAAACGATTATTTTCTATAAGGCAATTCGAAAATTTACTTTGGGTCACATCATAATTATCGCCCATCTCAATACCATAATTGAGCCCGTAAAAATAATTGTTTTGAATTTTTATATCTGTATTAAAACCATTGGATGCAATACCGCTGGAAGTGCAATTTGTAAGTGAGTTAACAGTAAGATTTTTGAAGGTCAAATGATTATTTCCCGGACCTGAAAGCGAATTAGACTGTAAATAAATAATTTCATTTATGTAATTAGTATTAGTAACCACAACTGACAAACTACTACCGCCACTATTCAATCCATCAAGCGTAATGTAGGACGCGTCTTGAAACTTTAACACATTATATATAAAGTTAATCGTAGTTCCTCTCACAGCAACCGTATTACCCGCAGCAGGAATAATCAAAAGAGAGTTCGTCGCACTCGCCCCCGGATTGTTGCTAAATGTAATTGGAAAACTTTCTAAAGGAATTGTATAGAGGGTGTTCGTTAACACAAAAGTCACAGACCCGGTTAAACAAGCTTTATTGTAAGCATTCGCGGCTTGCGTAAGGCTGGTAAATGTACCGCCCGCGCCAACAGTATAAGTCCCTGCTAAAGACATATTTACTGTGTAGGTAGCTGCAACGGGAGTACTTGTCACATTGTTCACGCTGCCAGCACCAAACCCATTTGCAGGTTGCGACATAATGTTGCTTAAAGTCGAGGCATCCTGTGCTACAAGAAACCAGGAAATTTGATCGCCATAACTTACTGCGTAATTTATATTAAACGCCCAAATTCCTAAAGTGGAATTTCCAGACGCAAGCGACCCCGGGCTGGAAGTATAGGTACCGGAATTAATTTTAAAGTAAAACTGTGGTGCCAGCGAACCGGTCGCTACACCACTTTTATCGTAAAGTTGTGCTGTAAATGTTCTTCCACTCTGACCGCATGACATAGATGTAAAATCAGAATTTATTAGTGTTGGAGCAAGACTATCTGCGCCCGGAGGAATATAGCTTCCTTCTATCGCACCTATATCAGGCGAGTTCACATCTCTCGCATTTCCGTAAAAGTCATTACTGATCCAGGAGATAGGCGCAGCGCCTGATTCTATTTGAGTTGAAACTGTTGCGCTTGGCAGCAGGTAATTTATGGACGATGGACTAGTAGATGCAAATGTTACGTTCTCGCTCACTGAATTTTTTTCTCTGCCAACAACTGCAGCCTTGAGTTGCGAAATACCACTGCATAAAGGCAAAAGTCCATACGCAGAAGAGGCATAAAATAAATTATTATTAGAGCTTACGTCGTAGCCGGCATTTACATTGGCATTCAATGCTAGTCCACTTAATGTAGATGAACCAGGAGATTGGTTAATCAGCAGATTATTTTTTAAAACAAAAGAAGCCGTTGGCAGCGCTTTAATACAAGATGAACCCATAGAAATTCCGGAAAGAAAAATGCTATTGTAGATAACATTACATTGTACATTACCGGAAAAAAGAAGACCATTAAAGGAAGTCGAGGAGGTGCCAGCCGAACTAACGTGACCAATAATATTATTGTAGATGTTTATCTTCGTTCCTCCCCCAATTTCAATTCCGGTTGCATTAACAGAATTACTCGCTATTACATTACTAATTTTGTTTCTGTAAATATTAAAACCCTGTGAACCTGTTAAAATGTAAACAGCCGAAGCGGAAGGCGAAAGAGTCCCTGTTCCCTGAGTGACAAGACTATTAATTGTATTGGCATAAATTAACGGCGCAGTGTAGGGAGAGGCTATGGTAGACGTACTGAAAATACCCAGCACATTTCCAAAATTTTCTATGTTAACAATGGTGTTACTGAAAACGGCAGATGGCGCGGTTCCATCAGCATCTCCAAGACCATCTAAAGAAATAACAGTTAAATTATTTGAAGAATTAAGTTTTATGTTGGATAGAACATTGTTATTTATAAGTTTCCTGGAGTAGTATTCGTAATTATTGCTTGATGTAGATTTTATGCCTGTAAAAACCGCTGAAGCACCTGTTACTCGGATGTTATTAAAATAATTATTGGCTATTGAAACAACAGCTCCTTCAGCGTTGATTGTAGAGTTACTATAAAGCGAAACTGTTGGACCCGGAGCCGTTAAAGTGAAACCATTTACTGAATTTCCAGAAACAGTAACACTTGGACCAAAAACGCAAGCGTTATTAATAAACACTACACGATTACCTGCGTCTAAAACACACGGTAGCCAGGTATTGTTAATCACCGATAGCAAGTAATGAGCACCGTAATCTTTAATGTAGTTTACAGTTGCCAATGACCCTGTGATAATAACATTGTCGAAAATATTGTTACTGTAGGTAACACTGGTGTTTGAATAGCCATAAGCTGCATTATGCAGTACGTTAAAATCACCATTATAGTTGTTAGGGTCTGTAAAAATAAAGTTTAAAAAATTATTGGCTATGCTAAGATCATTTGTAATTGGCCCATCGTTATAAATCAAACTTGTAGTACCAACGGTGGCCGTACTCAAACAATTCGTAAAGGTATTCCCGCTTATTAAAAGCGTATTAAAAATAGCTGAATTACTTATACCGCAGAACTTAACAGAAGGATTAACACTGGCTGTGCAATTTGAAAAAAGATTGTTAGAAACCGAAAGTGTTGCAGAATTAGCACCCGAATTATCCCCATTTGAAATTCCAAATAATTCAGAACACAGCGACCCCGATGCTACAGATATTGTATTGTTAGATACGCTCGTGTGCCCATCAGAGAAATCTGTTGCTATCCCATAGAGCCTCGAATTGCGATGTAAATTGGCGGCGCCATTATCTATCACGTTGTTAGATATCTTCAAACCGTTTTGGCCCCTGGCATATATTCCGCAAGCTGAATAATTAGAACCAGCTATCCCTCCAAATAGTGTCACCGTATTTCCACTCGCAATTGTAGGGCCGCCTATTTCATTATTGGAATCTGGAAAAGCAAGTAAAGTGCTGCCATTAGTGCCCATCATGCTCACCCCATGATTGCAATTCTCTATAACGTTAGAATAAATTTTATTGTAACTATGCGAGCCGTTCGAAGAAATAGGGTTCAGACCAAGAACTTGATTACCCACCAACGCGTTCGCAAAATCAATACCACGTGAGCCATACACACCCGAAACACCATTGCCATTATTTATGCGATTAAGTGTAATTGAGCAGTTTTTCACAGTGTTAAACTGACAGCCATCATTTGTATTTCTTTTAAAAAAACCAATTCCAAATTCCATTGTCGATGGATTGCTGGTATTGGGATCTACAATAGTTATACCATCTATGGTCAAATAATCAACACCAATATTTCGCCACACACCATCTTGCACAGCAGAGGATGGAGCTCCTGTTCCACCTGTATAGGCAAAGATTTTCGGATTAACTCCTGCACCGCTTTTTTTAAACTCAATGGTGTTTAACGACGAAGAACCTACCACCGTATAAAGATAATACCCGCCGCTCACAGCCGTTTCAGTGTACCCGGCAGCAATATTTATTGTAACCGGCCCAACAATGCCAACAGCGTTGAGACTATTAATTGCCACGGCAATACTGGAGAAAGACCCAGGCACGCTATAAGTACCGGCAAGCTGGCCATGCATTTTAAAAAATGATACTATTAAAAATGTAAGTATCAATAAAGATTTGGGTTGAGCGTAGTTTTTAATCATCGTATTTTTTGGATAATTAAAGATACATAATGTTTTTTACGTGGTCGGCAAACTCCTGTGATTTAACCTTTTGCAGAAATTTCAATACGTTTTAATAGCGAAAAATTCACTATTTTAACTACCTCAATACGTTTCAGAAAGGTGGAGAATGTTCTATGCAGACAAAATGCTCCTGCGCTGATCATGAATGTAATTTCCTGCGCTTTTTCAGAATTCAAACGTTTACCTGATCTTAATTGCTACATCTGGTAAAAATATGCCTTCTCATTTACTTAAAGAAGAAAAGAAGATCACTTAATGCCTCTCAAAGCGGCAATAGTGCTATCCAGCATCTCATCGTTAAAATCAAGATGCGTTACAAAACGAATGGTCTGTTTTCCGAAGGATGAAATTTTAATATTTTTCTCGGCCATCTTTCGCTCGAAAGCTTCGCCACTAATGATGTCTCTTTTTAAATTGAAAATAACAATATTAGTATACACAGGAAGAATAGATTCTACAAAATGTAAATTACCTAGCTCTCCTTCTAACTTTTTTGCGCGCACATGATCTTCTTTTAATCGCGTGGTGTTATTTTTTAAAGCAAATAATCCTGCGGAGGCTAAGAAGCCCGCCTGACGCATACCGCCACCAAATACTTTACGGTAACGACGGGCTTGTTTTATAAACTCTTTATCCCCTAATAAAACCGAACCAACGGGTGCGCCCAAACCTTTCGATAAACAAATAGAAATAGAATGAAAATACGTCCCGATTTCTTCTGGACTATCAGTTGTCTCTGCAAGAGCATTAAATATTCTTGCCCCGTCTAAATGTAATTTTAATTTTTTATCGCGACACAAATCATAAACAGGTTTGATCTGCTCTTTTGTATAAAAACTACCTCCTGCCCTATTCACGGTATTTTCCAGCGACACTAAAGTTGTTCTGGTTAGCCAATCAAAATCTCCGTTAATACAAGGCTCTATCATTTCAGGTGTCAATCTGCCTTCGCTGCCAGTAATTAATCTCGCCTGAACTCCTGAGTTAAAAGAAATGCCACCACCTTCATAATTATAAATATGTGAATTCACATCACAAATAACTTCGTCTCCGGGCTGAGTATGCACTTTAATGGCTATTTGATTAGTCATAGTGCCGCTCGGACAATATAAGCCTGCTTCTTTACCAAATAAATTAGCGGCATAATTTTCCAGATCGCTAACGGTGGGATCTTCATTAAAAACATCGTCACCCACTTGTGCCTGCATCATAGCGTCCAGCATAGCCAGAGAAGGTTTTGTAACCGTGTCGCTTCTTAGATCAATAAAGCTCATTCTAATAGTTCCAGAGTTTTAATAATTTTTCTTTAAAACGCTCTTTTGGTAAAAAGTTATGCTCTAAATCCACGTTCATTGGAACAGGTGTATCCAGGCTTCCTTCCCGCATTACAGGAGCATCCAGATACTCAAAACAATTTTCAGTAATCAGCGATGCAATCTCTCCGGCAATACCACCGGTTAAAGTATCTTCATGCATCACTATGGCTTTTCCTGTTTTTTTTACGGAAGCGTAAACAGCTTCTATGTCTAATGGTGCTAATGTTCGTAAATCCAGCAGATCGGCTTTAATGTCCTTATTTTCTTCTAATGCTTCCAAAGCCCAGTGTACACCAAGTCCGTACGTCACAATAGTAAGATCCGTCCCTTCTTTTAAAAGCTTTGCTTTTCCAAAAGGAATGGTAAAATAATCCTCGGGAACATCTTCGCTGATACTTCTGTACAGGGCCTTGTGCTCAAAATACATTACCGGATTCGGATCTTCAAAAGCAGTCAACAATAAACCTTTTGCATCTGTCGGAAATGCAGGATAAGCTATTTTTAATCCCGGCGTTTTAAAAAACCAGGCTTCGTTACTCTGACTGTGAAATGGACCGGCTGCAACCGCAGCACCCGTAGGCATACGAACTACCACATCCGCATTTTGTCCCCAACGGTAATGACTCTTCGCCAGGTTATTTATAATTTGCGTCATGCCTTCGGTAACAAAATCAGCAAACTGCATTTCTACCATTGCCTTGTGTCCGTTAATAGACAATCCAAAACCCGCGCCAAGAATAGCGCTTTCACACAAAGGTGTATTTCTCACGCGTTCTTTTCCAAAAGCTTCTACAAAACCTTCTGTGATCTTAAACACGCCACCGTAGTCTGCAATATCCTGACCCATTAAAACAAGATTTTTATGCTTTTGCATGGCCTGTTTCATACCGTTACTAATAGCGTCAATTAAACGCATATTGGTTTTAGTACCGGGAGAATTGCTCGTATCTTCAGTAGTATAAGGCTTGAATAATTCATTGATTTCTTTTTCAGTGTCAGGAACAGGATTTTGCTCTGCAAAAGCAATTTCCAATCCTTCTTCAATTTCTTTTTTTATCTCCCCACGTTTTGTTTCAACGCCTTCTTCAGTAAGCACTCCTTCTGCAATTAAAAACTTCTCAAAAGTCGCTACAGGATCTTTCCTGCCCCATATATCAAACAATTCTTTTGGAACATATTTTGTTCCGCTTGCTTCTTCATGCCCCCGCATACGAAAGGTCACACATTCTAAAAGAACAGGACGTGGATCATTCCGAATACTTTCACTTAAATTTTTAATGGTCTCATAAACTTTCAATACATTATTTCCATCTATCGAAATACCTTCAATGCCATAACCAATCGCTTTATCAGCAAAAGACTTGCATTTAAATTGTTCATTGCTCGGAGTACTTAAACCATAGCCATTATTTTCAACAATAAAAATTACAGGTAAATTCCACACTGCAGCGGTATTAATACTCTCATGAAAATCTCCTTCGCTGGCTCCACCATCACCACTAAAAACAACCGTAACTTTTTGCTCACGTTTTAGTTTATTCGCAAGTGCGATACCATCGGCCACGCCCATTTGCGGACCTAAATGAGAAATCATACCAACGATGTGATATTCATTTGTTCCAAAGTGGAACGAGCGGTCACGCCCTTGAGTAAAACCGCCTGGCTTGCCCTGGAACTGAGAAAACAATCTGTTCAAAGGAATTTTACGTGTTGTAAATACTCCCAGATTTCGGTGCATCGGAAGGATATATTCATCTTCATGAAGTGCTGTAGCTACACCCACAGAAATAGCTTCCTGTCCTATTCCACTAAACCATTTTGCAATTTTTCCCTGGCGAAGAAGTAACAACATCTTCTCCTCTATCATACGGGGTTTTAAAATATTATTATAAAGTTCAAGAAGTATTGAATCTTTGTGTTTCTTTTTCTCAAATTTAACGGGCATTTCAGCAGTGATCATTCTTTTGTACGTATTTAGAAATTAAAATGGATTATCTTTTTCCGAGCAATACCGTGCATCCAAAACCGATATTAATCCAACTCATAAAATAATTATTAGACTTATCTTGCACCTGAGCGATCGCATTAAATCGCGGTGCTTTAGGATCAAATTTATATAACATGGTTGTGTAGGCAACCATTAAAGAAAAGGTTAGTGAACGGTCTGCGATAAAACTAACCGATATTTCCGGCTGAACAAAAGGAGCGTTAAATCCAGCTCTTTCAAATGGACGATTAGCTTCAGCAGAATCCTGTACAACATTATTGTACTGTACTATCGAATATCCTGTATTGAGTGCAAAAGTAGCAAACCCCCTCTCAAAAAATTTATCATACCCTAATTTCACAAAGCCAGCGTTGCCCACCATTCTAACATTGTATGACAAAGATGCGCCGGTATTCGGAGCTTGATAATACACAAACACTTCTTTGTTATTTTGAAAATGCGTGTATTGATACCCTACACCGACAAAGAATGTACTAAAAAGTCTTGCATTAAAACTAAGGTTACTTTCTAAAACGCCATTAAAACTGGTCCTGAATTTTTGACTACTTACAGACTTTTGAATCCCTATATTGTAACGCACCGTAAAAGGCGCACTTCTTTTATCTCTTGCCTGCGACAGCACAAGGAGTGGGAAGAGAAGGCTGAGTAATAAAAGTGTTTTCCGCATTTCTTGTTAAAGATAAAACTAATTGCTTGAATAAAAAAAGCCGTCCCAATACATATCGGAACGGCCTTCAAACAAATTATTAATTTAGTGTTGTTGAATTAATTTTTCTTTATGCTTTTTAATCTGCGTTTTAAGAGCTTCACAACTAAGATCAGTTGCTTCCTCAAAACTTTCGCACTGTTTTTTGGCGAAAAACTCCTGACCTTTGCCCAGCATTTTAATCTCTGCGATCTTGTTATCACTTGTGCTACTTTTATCAAGTCGCAACGTAACTTCAGTACTAATTATTCCATCATAATAAGTACTTAATTTCTCTACCTTTTCATTTATAAAGTCGAGTAATTTTCTGTCTGCATTAAAATGCACCGATTGAATGTTGATAGTCATAACTTGTTCCTCCTTTATTTATATTATTAATTGCCCGATCGTGGATGGGCCTGGTTATACGATTTCTTTAATTTGTCAATTGAATTGTGTGTGTATATCTGCGTTGCCGATAAACTGCTGTGTCCCAGCAATTCTTTAACGGCATTAATATCTGCTCCATTATCTAGAAGATGCGTAGCAAAACTGTGTCTTAAGATATGCGGACTTTTTTTCTTACTGGTTGTCACCTGGCTTAAAACGGCCTTAACAATTTTACTGATCTGTGACTCACTAATGGGAGTATCGTTCAAAGTAACAAACAAATGAGAGTTAGAAAGGTGGTGTTCCTTCTTTACGGTAAGATATTCCTGAAGGTTTCGTTTTAGAGAAATATCAAAAGGAATAATACGCTCTTTATTTCGTTTACCTAAAACTTTTAACTGCAAATTGTAAAGATCTACATCGCCTTCTTTTAAACCCAATAGTTCAGCGCGACGAATGCCAGTCTGATACAAAACATCTATCAATAGTTTATCACGCAATCCTTCAAACCCTTCAGAAAATTCCTGGGTGGTAAAAACACTTCCGAGATGATTCTCATCAATAAAAACGGGCAAACGCTTAGGCATTTTCGGACCCTGAATCTTTTGTGTGGGATTTACGTCAATCTCCCCGTTTCTTAGAAGATATTTAAAGAAAGATTTTAAGCTGCTGATCTTGCGATTCACGCTACGGGGCGAAAACCCACTATCCATTAAATGAGCAACAAATTCACGTACATGCAGAAAGGAAATGGTTGTAAGGGTGTACCCCTGTAGTTCAGCATCAAGAAATGTAAAAAAATCATGAAGATCTGCTCCGTAATTTTTCGTGGTTAAGGGACTAAACCTTTTTTGAAGGTTTAGGTAGGATAAAAAACTGTTAACTGCTCCCTCTACCATATACAAAATAAAAAATCCTAATCGAAATTAGGAATTTCAAATTAGGATTGCAATTAATTTATCTTAAAAAAACAGGTTTTACCTATTTTTCGATAGCACCGATCTGTAATTTTTGTTTGTAAGAGGCCTTAATGATCTCTTCACGACGACGCACAGAAGGTTTAGTGAATTTTGAACGCTCACGTAGTTGTTTAACAACTCCTGTTTTTTCAAATTTCTTTTTATACTTTTTTAGAGCCTTTTCGATATTATCGCCTTCTTTTATCTGAACTACTAACATTTTTACTGTTTATTTTAAATTTAGAGGGGCAAATATATGAAATTTATTATAACCCGGAAAACTATTTTTACTTTTTTTATCGATTAATTTAAACGCTTTATCGATTTATTCATGCTTAAAACTCTAAATTTGCGCCTCATATGCAAAAAGACAGCTTCCCTAAGTTTAAAAAACTGCTTAAAACCAGCCAAAAAATAGCAATTGTTACGCATTGGAGTCCCGACGGCGACGCCATGGGAAGCAGCCTGGCGCTTTACCTTTTTCTTATAAAACTTGGCAAAAAAGTCACCGTCATTGTCCCAAACGCTTATCCTGAATTTTTACAATGGCTCCCAGGTAATAAACAGGTTCTTAACTTCCAGGAGAATGAAGCAAAAGGAGAAAAAATTTTAAATGCAGCGGATGTTATTTTTACACTCGATTTTAATTCATACAAACGCCTCGAAAAACTTGGAGGCATTCTCGAAAAAACACCTGCACCTAAAATACTAATAGATCACCACCAACAGCCCGATAAATACGCCACGCTTTATTTTCATGACGTGGAAGCGTGCAGCACCTGCGAATTGATCTTTGATTTTATTGTGGGACTGGGAGAGAAAAAATTAATTGACAAAAAAATTGCGGCTTGCCTCTACACAGGCTTAATGACAGATACAGGCTCTTTCAGATATTCGAGCGTAACCTATAAAACGCATTTAATTCTTGCCGAACTTTTAAAAACAGGAATTATTCCAACAGATATTCATAGTGCGGTTTACGACAGTTATAGTTTCAACCGTTTAAAACTTCTCGGTTTTGCATTGAATGAAAAATTAAAAATGGTAGAAGGCTACCCTGTTGCCTACTTCGCCCTCACTGAAAAAGAACTTGAAAAATTCAATTATCAAAAAGGAGATATTGAAGGATTGGTAAATTACCCCTTCTCCATAAAAGGAATTAAAGTTTGCGCATTATTTAATGAATCAGAAGGCTACGTAAAAATCTCCTTCCGAAGTAAAGGAAAAATAGACATGAACACCTTTGCCAGAACCTATTTCGGAGGTGGGGGACATATTAACGCCGCTGGAGGAAAGAGTAATGATAGTCTTGCAGCTACTGAAGCAAAATTTATTGAACTTGTAAAAACATTATTTTAATAAATGTTTAAAGCTCTTGCCAAAATTATTTTAAGATCCCGGGTTAGCCAGGAAAACGCTATCCGGCAAAAAAAATTTATACCCTGGGATAAAATTGAAAATGTAGCGCTGATTATTGAAAAACAGGAATCACTTAACAAAAGTGTTATCGATCGGTTTATTGATGAAAGTAAAAAACACGTCGAAGTTTTTTATATTGAAACAGATTCAAAAGACAAGACCTATGGAGATTGGAACTGCTATTCAAAAAAAGATAAATCGCTATGGAATCTTCCAAAAAAAGAAAAAGAATCTGAATTAAAAACTAAAAAATTTGACGCTGTTATAAATACCTGTAGCGAAACAAATTTGTTTGCGATTGCGGTTTTTTCTTCTCTTGCTGCATATTTAAAATGCGCCCAGAATAACAGTTTTAATTTACCAGACCTTATCATTAAAAAAACAGATGCATTCAGTTTAAAAAATTACCTGGATGAAACCGTTAAATATCTGAAAATGATCAAGGTCTAATACATTTTTTTCACAAGGATTATTTACATAAATTTAATGAATTGATTAATTGTCCCTAAACAATATATGGATTTAGAATTTAATAAAAACGAGGATACAATGCGTTTGCTCATTAGCCAGATGGAGCAACGCCTGCAAAAAATCCATCTGGGTGGCGGAAAAGCGCGGACCGAAAAATTAAAGGAACAAGGTAAAATGTCTGCCCGTGAAAGGATTGATTTTTTACTGGATAAAGATACTCCACGTTTCGAAATGGGTGCTTTTGCCGGCTATGAAATGTATGCTGAACACGGTGGTTGTCCTGGAGGCGGTGTGGTTATTGTGATTGGTTATGTGAGTGGAAAACAGTGTATCGTTGTTGCCAATGATGCTACCGTAAAAGCTGGTGCATGGTTTCCAATAACGGGAAAGAAAAATTTACGCGCACAGGAAATTGCTATGGAGAACCGTTTACCCATCATTTATTTGGTAGACAGTGCCGGCGTTTATTTGCCACTGCAGGACGAGATCTTTCCGGATAAAGAACATTTTGGGCGTATCTTCCGTAACAACGCGGTAATGAGCAGTATGGGTATATTGCAGATCGCCGCGGTAATGGGAAGCTGTGTAGCCGGAGGTGCTTATCTTCCTATTATGAGCGATGAGGCTATGATTGTAGATAAAACCGGATCTATTTTTCTTGCAGGAAGTTACCTGGTAAAAGCAGCTATTGGTGAACATATTGATAATGAAACTTTAGGCGGAGCAACCACACATTGCGAAATAAGTGGTGTTACCGATTATAAATGCAAAGATGACGCAGATTGCCTTACGCGTATTCGCAATATAATGAGTAAGGTGGGCGATTACGACAAAGCCGGCTTTAACCGCATCGAAGCAGCTCTTCCTAAAAAAGATCCGAAAGAAATTTATGGCATTCTTCCTGATTCCCGCGACAAACAATACGACATGCGTGAAATTATTGAACGTTTTGTAGATAACAGCGAACATGAAGAATACAAAGAATTATATGGTCAAAGTATCATCTGCACCTACGCGCGTGTTGATGGCTGGGCAGTGGGTATAGTAGCCAACCAAAGAAAAATTGTAAAAGGTAAAAAACCGGGCGGAAGTAATGAAATGCAATTTGGAGGCGTAATTTACAGTGATAGTGCCGATAAAGCTGCGCGTTTTATTATGAATTGTAATCAGAAAAAAATTCCTTTAATTTTTATTCAGGATGCAACAGGATTTATGGTAGGGTCGCGCAGTGAACAGGGAGGAATAATTAAAGATGGCGCAAAACTTGTAAATGCCATGGCTAATAGCGTTGTTCCCAAATTTACTATAGTTGTTGGAAACAGTTATGGCGCTGCAAACTATGCCATGTGTGGAAAGGCTTATGATCCGCGACTGATCGTAGGTTGGCCAACGGCAAAAATTGCGGTAATGGGCGGTTCTCAAGCAGCAAGGGTTTTAGTGCAAATTGAAGTGGCAAGCTTGAAAGCAAACGGAGAAGAAATTACTCCCGAAAAAGAAACAGAATTGTTTAATAAAACCAAAGATCGTTACGACAAACAAACTACGCCCTACTATGCAGCCTCGCGTTTATGGATTGATGCAATCATTGATCCATTAGAAACACGCAAAGTAATTGCTATGGGAATAGAAATGGCAAACCACTCCCCTATTACCAAACAGTACAACGTTGGGGTGCTACAAACCTAATAATCGGTTCATATAAGATGGTGCTAACACCAAACATAACATTTTTAAAGGTTATCGAAATACCCGAAGCCAATATCGTTTTGAGGAGCGATGATATTATACATGTAGACTATAATAAAGATGTTACACTGGATGTAGAGCTGCAGATTAGGATGCGGGCTATTTTCGATAAACTTGCTGACGGGAAAAAAAAGCTTTTTATTTTCTCAGCAGCCGAGGGCTTCACACTTACAAAAGAGGCCAGGAACAACTCAGATATTATGAATGGTGATTCGCCTATTGCCGCTTATGCCGTGGTTGCCAATAATCTGGCCTATAAACTCATTGCTAATTTTTATTTAAAAGTTAACAAGCCAAAAGTTCCTTTTAAAATCTTTTTAACTATTGATGATGCCGCTAAATGGCTTAATACACAACGCTAGTATTGCTCAACTTTCTTCCTTATCTTGGAGCGCAATTTAGCACTGTATAATCTTCATTAATCGTAACTCAAAAGATCAACATGCAGGAAACAAGCATAGCTGACAGTGTTGTAAAACATGAATTCAACAGGTCCACCGAAAAATTTCATGTTATTGCCAGCTGGGTAGGTCTTATTTTAAACATCGTTTGGTTTATCAGCGATTATTTTATTATTAAAGAGTACCTGGTTCCCTTTTTTATTTTTCGTATCGCAGTATCAACTGTTAGCGCCATTATTCTTCTTCTGAGAAAATCGCTTGGCATTAACATTTACACCTGTATGTTCATTCTTGTTTTGGGAATCTCTATCCAGAATGCCTACATGTGGAGTGTTATGGATATCTCACATTTTCAAAAGCATGCCTTCGCCTATATGGTTCTTTTTATTGGCGTTGGAATGCTTGTGCTTTGGGAACTCCGACTATCTCTGCTCCTTGTGGCAATGACACTGGTGGCCAATTTTATTTTTTACATGCTTAACAGCGAACTTTCAATTGATGATTTTCTTATTAATGGCGGATTAATCACACTCACGGTGGTTATATTTTGTGTGTTTCTTATACGCACACGCTACCGTTTAACTTACAACGATATTAAAATCCGTTTAGAACTTGAACGTTCAAAAAAAGTAATTGAACAGAAACACGAAGAAGTCGTTTTGCAAAAAGTAGAAATACAAAATCAAAAAGATACGCTAGAAGAAAAAAATCGTGAAATAACAGACAGTATCAATTACGCGAAAAACATTCAAAGTGCATTTATCCCTTCTGAACAAAAATTTAATTCTCATTTTAAAGATAGTTTTGTTCTTTTTAAACCTAAAGATATTGTAAGTGGAGATTTTTATTGGGTACACGAAAAAGACGATATGCTTTTTTATGTCACCGCAGACTGCACCGGGCATGGCGTTCCTGGAGGTTTTATGACCATGCTTGGATTATCTTTCCTGGACGAAATTATAGCAAGTCAGAATATTTCTGACCCGTCAGAAGTTTTGAATTTAATGCGTGATAAAATTATCAGCACTTTAAACCAAACAGGAAATTTTGGTCAGAATAAAGACGGAATGGATATTACTGTTTGCTGCATTCACAAATCTAAAAAGGAATTGGAGTTCTCATCAGCAAATAATGACCTTTATATTATCCGCAATAACCCTTCATTGCCCGAAGGAAAAGAATTTTTCGAATACAAAGCCAACAGGCAGCCTTGTGGGTACAGTGATTTCAATAAGCCTTTTACAAAACACATTATTCCTTTAAGCGATGGCGACAGTATTTATACCTTTACAGATGGATTTGCCGATCAATTCGGTGGCCCTAAAGGCAAAAAATTCAGGTACAAACAATTCGAAGAAATGCTTCTTAAGAATTCTCACATTGGATTCTCTGCTCAGAAAAATCTTTTAAATAATGCTAACGAAACCTGGAAAGGTACATTAGAGCAAGTTGACGATATCCTGGTAGTGGGAATAAAAATTTAGTACAGGATAAACTTCTTATCTGCTTTCGCTTTTTCCAGAAGTGTTTTCTTGTACGTCATTATCAATTGAGCTTTGCGCATATTGATAATGAATTTCTTAATATTCTGAGCTTCAAAATTTATAGGCGATAATCCATTTTTAACTTTTACATCTTTTACTTTCAGGTAATAGAAGTATAAATCGTCTGTGAACTCTACCACGCGACCTGCACTTAGATTAAAGTCGGGTTGTTCTTTCAACGCGGGAATTTCTTTCTTGATATCATCCAGAAATAACCAGGTACTATCATTCATGAAAAAATTTTCGGCATTCTGTATACAAAGTGTTTTAAGCTGCTCTTTATCTTTAACAGTAGAAGATCCCAAAAGTTTCTTAATTTTAGGAAGCGCTGGAGTTCTTACCGGAATTTTAAAATAATTTACTTTGATAATATTTTCCTTCAAAATAAAATTTGCCCGGTGCTCATTGTAGTAATTTTCTATTTCTTGTTTTGAAATAGCTGTATCCAGGTTAGCTTCAATAAGTTTTGTTTCATAAACATAATTTATCAGCGACTTGCGATATGCAGCAACCTGTTCTTCCACATTAAGCTCCTCCTCATTAAGCTTACCCAATGCTTCCTGATTAAATAAAGCCTCTATAGCCCAGCTCTCAATCGATCTTTTGGCATTGTAAATACTATCCTTGCTGTTTCCGGAAGAAACAAACTCTTCCATAAATTCGTTTACATCAAGGTTTTCCTCTCCGGCCTTCGCTACAATTTTCGCATCCGTTTGCTTTTCTTCTACAGATGTTTTACACGAGAATGTGATCAGAAAAATAAGTATGTAAAAAAAATATCTCACTCGAATAATTAAGTTAAAGTTAAATGAAACTTTCAAAAAGTACTAAGAATTAAAATAAAAAAACCGGATGGTCTCCTGATACTATCGGGAGGAACATCCGGTTCTCTTTTCAGTCAAAGATTATTTTATGGTATCTAAAACATCCTGGTTAACTTTCACGGTATACTTACTCTTAAGATAAGCAAGCCATTCTGCGTCAAGGTAATTTTGATAATCAGCAGTTACGTTACCACGACTCTCTCCTAGTGTTTTTGGACTTTTAGGCATAATTGTATTAACAACAAGTACAGAAACATTTTTTTCATCCTTAATGTCATTTGCTGCAACTCCTTTCGCCCAGTTTGCATCAACATTTTTATTTTCACCTTTTAGGTAAGTAATATTTTCAGCTGACACGTTTAACTGAGAAGTTTTATTCAGACTCTCTGTAATTTGTTTTTCTGTTTTTCCAGCTTTTAACATCTTACGAACTTCTTTCGCAACTTTTTCGTTCTGACATTTATAAATTGTCACGTCAGCGCGCTCTTCCCATAAATAATTATTTTTATTTTTTTCATAAAAAACTCTTAAACCAGCGGTGTCTTTAACGGCCTTACTCCAAACCTTTTGATCGGTAAGGTCGAATAATAAAATCCCATCGCGGTACTCACGATAAAGATTAGCAAACTCAACATATTTTTTATCCAACTGAGAATCTTCATAAGCTACAATACTTTCTTCTACCCAGGTTTTGTACATACCTTTCATAAGATTATCGGCATCGCCATTAGGACGGAAAGTCATTTGTGTTTCCAGAAACTTAGCAAAATCATTTTGGGTGTAAGATTTACCACCAAGATTAAAAATTTCTTTATTCCCCAGTTTAGCTGCTCTCTCTGCTTTCCAGGTCGCTTTTAAATAGGTTGAATCTAAAACCTTACTTAATTCATCGCGGTTTTTTAAATTTTCTTTAAACGCACTTTCTTTCTTAACACGCTCAATTAAAGCTACTCTACCCATTTGCGAGCGGCTATCACGTGCAATGCGCGCTTTAAGTTCATTTTTAATCTCATTAAAAGGAGGAACACCCTTTAACTCAACGCGTTTAATGAGATGCCATCCGATCGGAGTTTCAACTGGTTCGCTTACATCACCATTGTTTTTTAATGCGAATGCTGCGTCTTCAAATGATTTAGGATACTTATCTCCTTTAAAGGGTTGTAATTGCCCACCTTTGTCGCTGCTTTGTTTGTCATCACTGAACTGACGAGCCAGGTCTTCAAAGCTTTGTCCTGCTTTTACTTTAGCATAAATCTCATCGATCTTGGCCTTTGCATTAGCTTTGTCTTTGTCAGAAGCGTTTTTTGGAAACTTCGCCATGATATGCTCTACAACTATTTCTCCTCTGCTTGTTCTTTTGTCGTAAACTTTCAGGATGTGGTATCCAAAACGGGTACGCACAATCTGGCTTACATCCCCCACTTTGGTGGCAAATGCAGCTACTTCAAACGGATACACCATGTCTAAAGTAGAAAAATAAGGAAGGTAACCTTTATTATCTGCGGCAGAAGGATCTTCACTTAAAGCAACAGCTGAAGCCTCAAATTTATCAGCGTTTTGTGATGTTGCGCCGAGTACTTTAATGAGTTTACTTTTTGTTTTATAAGTTGTGCTGTCTTTGGCTTTAAATTGTTTAACAACCTCTGTAGTATTTTTCAATAGTTTATCATAACTCGCAACTTCAGCGGCTGTTGGCATTTTTCCCATCACAGCATTTCTGATTATAGTTATTCTTGTCCAGGCTTCAAGCGTATCTTTAGGTAAAGCTGTTTCATCTATCTTCACAAGAATATGACAGGCTTTCACCTCCGTTTTCATACGTTCATATCCTTCTGTCAACAAATTCTCATTTGTATTTTTGTCGGTTAAATAAGGAGCCGCCAGCTGGCGTCTATAACCAGCTAATTCTGTTTTAAAAGAGCTTAAAGTATCCAATCCAAGGCTTTCAGCTTCGTAAACTTTACTTTTGTATAGTGAGAAAAGGTCTACATACTCCTTAACAGGTTTACTTGTAGCACTCGACTCTTTACCATTGTTTTTATGATAAACGGCTTCAAATTCGGATTTTTTAATGGGTTTGTCATTAATTGTCATTACAGTTGGATCCTGAGCCTTGGCTGTGTTCACAAATGTCGTAACGGCTAAAGCAACAACAACTAGTCTACTATTCTTCATACTTTAAAAATTTTGTGCAAATTTAATTTTTCTCTTGGATTATTTGATGATTTCAGCGAGTTTTTCATCAAGAGCAGCGCCACGCAGATCTTTCGCTACGATTTTGCCTTCTTTATCAATAAGATAATTTTGTGGGATACCGGTAACGCCATAAATTTTTCCTACTTCATTCCCCCAGCCTTTTAAATCACTAACATGTGTCCATGTTAAGTTATCTTGCTGTATTGCGTTTAACCACGGGTCTTTATTTGAGTCCATAGAAACACCTAGCACTGTAAACCCCTTATCTTTATAACGGTTGTAAGCTGCAACAACATTTGGATTTTCAGCGCGGCATGGCCTGCACCAGCTTGCCCAGAAATCGATTAACACATACTTACCTCTGAAATCCTTAAGGCTAACTAATTTTCCATCAGGTGTAGTTTGTGAAAAATTTGTAGCAGTATATCCTACCATCGTCCCCTTCGAATCTTCTACACGTTTGTTACTGGCCTTTATGAAAGAATTGTTTTCAAGACTCTTATCCACATAACTTAAAGCTTCTATAACTTCAGTTAAAGGAATTGCGGCATTGTTTAAGTCATTCCCAATCACATATGCGCTAACCGCTGATTTTGGATGCGTTTTAATGAAGGTTTTTAAGCCCGTCATGTATTGACCGTTCAAATTTTGGTATTCTGCCTTAATAGCATTCTGTGCGTTTACATCGTTGTTTTGTGCAGCCGTGTTAAAGTCCGCCTGCATTTTTTGTTGAACAGCAATGAGATTATTTATAAAAGCTCTGTATTCCAAATAATCTAAATTTGCAGAGCCCGCCTCTACTTTCGAAAATGCCATTGAATCCGCTTTCAAAAATGCTTTTGCAGGATTCTCATCGGCGAAAAAATAAACACCGGTGGGATCATTAGCGATGGTAAACCAATAAAGAGTTGGCTCTGTACTTTTTAAATTAAAGACAAATTTGCCGTTAGAAACTTTCGCGGAATCTATTAACTCTTTTTCACCAGACTTATGCGTTAAATAAACGGTTTTACCAGAGTAGTTTTTAATAGTTCCATCCACTTTAACCGAGAACTTTTTTTCAAGAGCTTGTTTTTGACCAAAACTTTGAACGAAAACAAACGCTGAAACAATAAGAAGCATTCTTTTTTTCATATGTCGATATAATTGCTTTTTTAGGTCATATGTAATAGCCTCCTGATACTACCAGGATTATCGTCGTTGACTGATTGTTATCGGTAAACCTGGCTATTCATATCTTTTTAATAGTGTTTTTAATTTCATGTGGTATAGCCGTGTTAACTTCCCTAGCTTTCGCCTGGTGAAACATGGCTGTTTCATATGTCAATAATATTGCTTTGTAAGTGTCATGTAATACAGTTCTATTGCACAATTAGTACATTCCATAAACATGTAGATTACATAATTACCAGCGTATCAACAAATATACCAAGATTTGAAATGAGTTTTTGAAATTTAGAATTTTTAACCTTTAATAGGCATATTTTTGGGCAAAAAAAAACCTCTTGTTTTCACAAGAGGTTTTCAGATTCTCCTACTCTAGAAGTGCCACAAATCGTGTTCCTTCTGAAAAATATCCTGTTTAATCTTATCTGATTCAAGAAGAGCATCCAGGCCTTTAGAATACTGGTCTATGGTGCGATCATAAACGTTTGACTCCTTTTTAATAGCGCTAGAAAATTGTCTCTTCCAGAAAATATCTTCGAAAGTTCTTCTCTCGCTATCATTTCTTGTGTTAAACACTTCGTGTTTAGCAAAGAAAGGTCTGCAAGCTGGGAAATAAACATAAAACTGATTTACACAACCTAAATCTTCTTTCCCTTTAAGAGAAGCACTGAAACCCAATCCAATAATCCTAACTTCAAGAGTAGATTTTTGTTTATCGAAAAACCAGTCTTCTTTTAATTCAATCTCGCAAAAATTTTGATAAAGCCAGGTAGAATCCACTGACCCCGGAACTTTAATAGTGAAAGAATTACCTTGATCGTCAAATTGTTCTTGCTCTACCGAATCACCTTTAATAACCATTTTCTCACGAATTTGAGCTCTTTCCCATGGAATTAAGAACTCTTCGTCAGTAAAAGCAATAATCTGTCCAGATAAAATATACTTGGTCATTAATTGCATGATCGAAATTCTACTTACTACCGGATCAACAGGAAAATAAAGGGGCTGATTCACTTTCTCACGGATATCTATAATCCGCCAAATGCGTTTCTCCCACGTTACATCTCCTTCACGCAAATGCGTGTAAGGAATAAAACGACGGTTTACAGCGTTTTCCTTGTCATAAACCCCGTCTTTGTAATCACCAGGTTGAAAAATACTTTGTTGAGCCGTGATTGAACTTACAACCAAAACCATCAAAGCCAATAGCAAATTATGAGAGGAAATTTTCATGGTCATTATTTGTTAAATTATCTAAGAACTTTAATACCACAAGTCGACGCATACGACTGGCCATCCGGTCCTTTTACTTTAATATCAATATACAATTTAGTTCCAACGTCAGCCGATTTAAAAATTGCAATAGCGTCAGGGGCTAAATTCGCGCCGTTTCCATTTGCTATCTTAACTGCGCCTTTAACTTTACCTACAATCTCGTAGCTCTGAACAATGTAATTAGCTGCAAAATCAAATCCGTTTGCGCCAGCTCCAATAGCACCTACAGTACTAAGGTCGCCTTTTTTCATCTCAGCTGGTGCAAATTTACCACCAATCTTAGCTTCCGGTTTAGGAAGTGGTTTTACCCTGAATTTTTGCGGTGGTCCAACAGGTTTAACACCGTCAGGCCCCCTTTTAGAAACAGTAATCATACAATCACCAGTTCCTGTGAATGTGAAATCATATTTCCCAGCTTCACTTTTAGGAGTAAATTTAACGCCTGCACCACTAGCTGTGATTACGATGTCACTTGGAGAAACTCCGGCAGCACCAGCAGAAACCGGATTTGTAACTCCACGGTAAAACACATTCATTTGGTCAGCAGAAACAGCCACAGCTGATTTAGCCACTTTGTACTCTTGTTTAAAATTATAATACTCAAAACTACCATCGGGTTTTTTATATTTGATAACTCCGAAGTATTTTACGTCACCAGGAGCACCAGTTCCTGCCTGGTATTTCCCCATCCCTCCTTCAATTGGTAACAAAGTACCCTTACCGCCTTTAGCAGCAGCAGCCGAGTCAATACCTAACATCACTTCCATGTCACCTGCACCCAATTTTGAATTGGTAGCTGCTAAGAAAATTTCAGCTTTGTAAGGCTCACCTGCAGAAATGTAATTAGATGGAGCTATAACTTTCGCATAAATGTTATCAAATTTGATAGCTAATTTACCGCTTGCACTACTAAATACCTGTAATAACTCTGCTTCAAGGTTTTTAAGATCCTGCTGAATTTTATTCATGTTAACAAACACAGCAGCCATAGGTAAATGGTCAACCATATCCATTTCCCACGTGAATTTTATTCCATCCTCTTCAAATCCACTTGCAACCGGCTTGATGTAGCCAATTTTCTTTTTCAAGTTGTTATAGTCATCAGGCAATAAATGGGTTCCGTCTGTTTTCTGCATTTTATCCAATTGGCCAACCAATTTATCATGCAATGCTTCCAGTTTTGCTTTCAATTCAAATGCAGACAATGGACCTTTATTTGGATTATGCTCATCTGCTCCAATTAAAACCTGAGTTGGAACGTCGTAGTTATCAATAATTGGTTCCCAGGGAATGTGTCTAAGGTTAATTGTATCGCCTTTTACTTTAACACTCTCTTCAAATCCACCAACAACGCGCATAAAATTACCCTTCACTTCATCAACATATTTGTACAATTCATTGATGTCCTTTTGAGCAAGTAATGCCTGGTTGTAGTATGGTTCTGCAGCTTTATTACCATTAATAGTTGCTTTAAAAGCATCCGTAACGCGGGCATTGTTCTCAACAATATTCTTTTTGGACTTCTCCAAGCTATCGTTCACTGAAAGATAACCCTTAAGAATCGCTTTTGAAACGTTTAGAGCTAACATGGCCGTTAGTACCAGGTACATTAAGCCAATCATCTTCTGCCTGGGGGTTTCTTTTCCGCCTGCCATTTTATATTTTTATTTTTTTTAAGTAAAAGATATCTATTTAAATAATACTAAAATCAATTTTAGTTACACCAATTAAGATGGTCTAACGTTCATTGCGCTTAACATGTTACCATAAACTGTGTTTAGGGCCGTTAAGTTAGTAGATAAGGTTGCCATTTCCTGACGGTATTTTTTAGTATCGTCAACAGAATCGTGAAGGTTTTTCATCAGATCAGCTAAACCATCATAGAATTTAGTTGTAGCTTCCAAATGCGATTGACTTCCTTGCAATTGCAATTCGTAAGTAGCATTTAAAGCTGATAAATTTTTAGAAACCTTAGTTAAAGAATCACCAATAGAAGAACCAGCGTCATTAGAATCTGCAAGGTTTGCCATGGCATCTGCAGCTCTGCTATAAGTATCAGATAATTGTGTTACGTTTTTAGAAGCGTTTTTCACACTGTCAACGTATTCGTTTGTAGCGATAGTCGCATTGCTAATATCAGAAATTTTACCAGTTGTGTCTGTTAAAGCTCTGATTCCTGTTCCTAAACTTTCGATTAATTCAGGTCCGATCTTAGCATCTGCCAATAAATTATCTAATTGTTGAGTTATAGGTAAATTTTCTTCTTCTTCTTCGTGTATTTTTTCTTCATGTCCCATACCTGCCAATTCAGGATAAGCAAGTGTCCAGTCAACCTCTTCGTGCGGAATATCAAGACCGAAAGCGATAAATAAACCGGTTTCAACTATCAGACCTACAGGTAACATGATTGAGGCCCCTGGATAGTGCATAATTTTAAATAGGGCTCCTAGAATAACAATAGCCGCACCGAAACAGGAGGCAATGTGCATTATTTTTTTTCCGCCTTTTACTTTAGGTAATCTACTCATAGCTGTTTTTTATTAGTTGTGTTGGTTATTTTTTATGTTAGTTGTTAGTTTTTTTAGAAATTGTCGTATTTAGAACGACCGAGGAAAGTCATCACATTTCTGAAACCAAGGTAGCATTTAGCTGTATCCTGGTATTCATAAGTGCGGGCACTTGTTTGCAGATAGTAACCAACGTCTTTCCAGCTTCCTCCACGAATTACTTTACGTTTTAAAACGTTAGCATCTTTTTCCTGAGCTTCGTAAACATAATCAGGATTGAGATCGTGTTGGAAATCATAAGCAGATTCATCAAACGCATTGCTAGTCCACTCAGAAGCGTTACCAGCCATACAATACAAACCGTAATCATTAGGGTTATACTGATAAATGTAAAGCGTGTGAAAACCACCATCATCAATATAAGAACCTCTTAAAGGTTTAAAGTTACCGAGGAAACATCCTTTAGAGTTGCGGATATATGGACCTCCCCAAGGATACGGAGATTTTTCCAGTCCACCACGAGCTGCATATTCCCATTCACTTTCAGTTGGTAAACGGAAGTCGTTAATAATTGACTGACCAGTACCGATTAAAAAATTGTTTAATAAGTTAGATCTCCAAACACTAAAGGCGCGAGCTTGTTTCCATGTTACACCTACAACCGGATAATCATCATAAGATGGATGCCAGAAATACATGTTTGTTAGAGGCTCGTTAAATGAATAAGTAAAATCGTGTATCCAGGCTAAAGTATCAGGATAAACATTAATAATATCTTTTATAATAAATGCAGATCGGTCAACACCCTTGCGTTCTCTAGGAACGTAGTTCCCCTGACCAACAGAAACCTGATCCTTAACGTTATATGTACCCAGCGTTTTTGTATCTTTTGAAGGATCTGTAACGCCTGTTGCAGGAGTACCTGCGGCGCCATTCTGACCATCATTTAAGGTTACACCATTAATATAATCTGCTTTTTTATACTCATGAGCGGCATCCTGTACATCTGGAGATTTATTTGGAATAAATCTGTTTGATTTAGAGGCAGCCAGACGTATGTCTACTCTGTAATATTCATAATTCAACTTACGGGTATCAATTTCTTTTCTGTTATAGAAACGCTCTCCCTCAGGTAAGTACATAGGTTGTAAAATACCACGGATCTCCTCGTCGCCCGACGCCCAGTCAATTTCATTCTCCCAATTTACGTAAGGCTCCTGTAGATTATTGTCACCTGTATAAACAGGCCATGTTTGCAAGAAGTCTTCCTGAGTTATACCAAAAGCCTCCTCTTGACCACCTGCAATTAATAAGCGGCGTGCTATAGAGTCACGCACCCAATATACAAACTGGCGGTATTCATTATTAGAGATCTCAGAATCGTCAATATAAAACGCCTGTACCGAAACCATTTTAGATTTGGTTGTATGCGCCATAGGAGACTCCTCATCATCGGGCCCCATGTGGTAGCTTCCCATTGGAATAAAAAGCGTTCCAAAAGGATCAGGCTGATACCATTTCTCGCGGCCAACGACACCGATCAACTCACCGGAACGTTTGTTGCAACCTGCAACAACAGCTACGAAGGACGCTAATATCAAGAGTTTTTTCATATTACTTGTTTTTGTTTATAACCGCAACTTTAACTAAGGTTACATTGCTGCTTTTTTGTAAAGTTATTAACATTAATTGTTAGTTGTAAAAGGTTTAAACGAAATTTTCACTTAAAGGTTACACTATTTTATTCCAAAAATCTATCATTACGGTAACTTGTCTTAGTCTTAGGAATAGGTGTGTAACAAACACCTACGACAAATTCAACTGAACCGGTAGAATAAGTTTTTAATTTTGGATTTGTAAAATCATAAGATAAACCTACTTTATAACTTAAAGCGTTTCCTTTTAAAGCTTGTCTTTGGAAACCTGCAAGGATTGCAGCAGCATCGTTAACGCGGTAAGTTCCACCAATCCAGATCATGTCGCTCCACAAGAATGTTAAGTTAGCATCTAAGGAAGATGCAGCTAAGTCATTTTTATACAAAACGTTTGGTGTAATCTTGCTCCATTTGTTAATTTGAAAAGTGTAACCAGCCATCAAATAATAATGGGCTTTTTCTTTAAATTTTAATTTACCTTGCTCAATTTCCTGAGAAGGAAGGTGAGTAGATGATAAACCAATATATGCTTTGCCAGGGATGTTATAAAAAACTCCTAAACCAAGATCATAAGTCACTTTGTTTAAATTTCCATTTGTAAAAAGTGGACTGCCATTTGGGTTCGTTCCGCCAGTTCCAGGGATTGAATTATCGACTTCTAAAGGTTCTGGTACAATCCATGTTGAACTGATAGTTTTTTGCAGAATACCCGCATCGATACCTACTCCTAATGTTCCTGCGCCTAATTTTTTGTTGAAAGACCCAGCTAAACGTACATAATTTGTGGTCATTGGTCCGATTTTATCACTCATAACAGTAATACCAAGACCAATTGGAGCGGCTTTTAAACGCATATCAGCAGCCAAAGCAAAAGTTGTTGGCGCACCTGTAAAACCCAGCCATTGTTTTCTGTACTGCAAAACTCCACAAATAGCACCTGTAGTACCGGCATAGCCTGGGTTGTAAATGAGTTTGTTGTACATGAACTGAGTAAACTGAGGATCCTGTTGAGCGGATGCAACCCCAGTAAAACCTGCTACTGCAAAGGCAATTTTAACGAAAAGTTTTTTCATACTTTGTTTTTAAGAAATTACGTCGCACATTTAATAGAATGTACTTAGGCTGCTAAATTAGTTAAAGAATTTTAAAAAACAAATACTCAATGTCAATTTTATTGGGGCCCTAGATGAAATTACTCATTTTAAAGGCTTTAAGTTCAAATTTTGTTAACTTTAACTGGTTGAAAAACCAGTTTATTTAGATAGGTTTGCTTTCTATTTTAGATTTTTAAAAAGTTAAATAAGTGACTTAAACGTTAATTTAGTGTTAAAACATCAAATCAGGTTTTAACATTCAAAAACAAATTTAAATGCACCGCATAACTATAAATTTGCCAGATAAAATATTACTTGTATATTTGCAGCCCGAAATAAAATAAAACTAAATATAATGAAAAAAGAAATTCATCCGGAAAATTATAGAATGGTCATCTTTAAAGACATGAGTAATGGCTACTCTTTTTTGACACGTTCTTGCGCTGATACTAAAGAAACTTTAACATGGGAAGACGGTAATGAGTATCCTCTTGTAAAATTAGATATTTCAATGACTTCTCACCCTTTTTATACTGGTAAACAAGTATTAGTAGATACTGCTGGTCGTGTGGATAAATTCCGTACGCGTTATGCAAAAAAGAAATAATCTTAAATTGATTTTGATTTGAAAAGCCCCGTTACCAGCGGGGTTTTTTTATTTAGCTTTTTTTGAAATCTTTTCGTTATTGGAGGTAGAATGGTGCTACGGTACAGATGTATCCTGAAGTTTGAAAGCCAATAATTAAATCAAATTCAAAAGTTTTTCCATCTAGGATCCTGAATGGTGTTCTGCCAAACCATACTTCTTGCTACAGTATAAAATCTTAAGCGCTTCCTGTTTTTCTTAGTTTGATGCTCTTGCATTCTCTATCATTAAAGAGTTTGCTACAAACTTTTTTTTATTATAGGCTTGGATTATCAGGGCACCTGCGCCTGAGAAGCAATTTGAAAAAAACTATGATGTCTTTTTTACTACTTTCCGATACAGAATTTGGTAAAAATATTTTCTAATAAATCTTCGTTAGTGACCTGACCGGTAATATTTCCAAGTTCCTCAAGGGCATATCGAATGTCTAAAGCCAATAGATCACTCGCGATATTTGTATTTAATCCTTTTGTAACATTGTCTAAAGCTAAGCCTGCATTCTTAAGTGCATTTGCGTGGCGGGCGTTTGTTACGATTGTATCAGAGGTGTCAAGTGTTCGCATATCAAAAAGCGAAACGAGTTTTTGCTGGAGCACATTAATGTTCTTATGTTCTTTCGCAGAGATTAAGATCATATCCTCAAATTCAGAAAATTCTGCTTTAAGATCGTCATAATTCTCAGTGTCAATTTTATTTGCAACCACCAGTAATTGAGATGTGCCGATGTATTCTTTTAAAAGTTCAATTTCGTTTTTGAGATCGCCACTACTCAGGTCATGGGAGTCGAAAAGGTAGATAATGATGGCTGATTTTTTCATTACCTCAAGCGCTTTGTTCACGCCAATCTGCTCGATGATATCGGTTGTTGTGCGGAGACCGGCTGTATCAATAAAGCGAAACAAGACACCATCAATAGTTATTTCATCTTCTATGGTATCGCGCGTAGTTCCAGGAATTTCGCTAACTATGGCTCTGTCGTCATCCAACAGAACGTTCAGTAAAGTAGATTTTCCGGCATTTGGTTTTCCGACAATCGCCACCGGAACACCATTCTTTATAACATTTCCAAGTTCGAAGCTATTTATGAGTTTATGAATAACCGAATTAATAGTGGTGATAAGATTTTTAAGATCTTTACGGTCTGCAAACTCCACGTCTTCTTCACTAAAATCAAGTTCAAGTTCAATCAGGGAGGCAAAGTTTACAAGATTACTCCGAAGTACTTTTATTTTATCGCTAAAGCCTCCACGCATTTGTTGCATAGCTACCTGATGCGACACTGAAGAATTGCTGGCAATAAGATCTGCCACGGCTTCAGCCTGACTAAGATCTAATTTTTTATTCAGGAAAGCGCGCATTGTAAATTCCCCAGGTTGGGCCATGCGGGCTCCAGCGTCTAAAAAAATCTGGAGTAACTGTTGTTGTATAAAATAGGAGCCGTGGCACGAAATCTCTGCACTGTCCTGTCCTGTGTAAGAATTAGATCCTTTGAAAATAGTTACCAGAACCTCGTCGATAATCACTTCCTGATGAATAATTAATCCAAAGTTTGCAGAGTGTGAAGGTTTAGAAGCGAGTGATTTTTTCTTGAGTGACTTTGTAAAAAAAAATTGATCTACAATGTGGATGGCCTTTGGGCCGCTTAGCCTTAATACGGCAATAGCAGCACTACCGTGAGCAGTTGCCAGAGCCACTATAGTGTCGTCTGTTATAAATTTCATGAAGACACTAAAGTATCTAAAATTCTCTGGTTAAAAAATAATGACGGAATAGAAATATTTTGTTATTTATCTTGTGACTAGCTGCGGAAGTAGTAAACTCCGGGCTTATGCTGAGTCTTATTTTTTTTTGTCAATATCATTAATTTTTGTTTACTTGCAGTAAAATTTAATCTACCTTTAAACTTCAAATTTTGCCGATGAATCTTTTTAAATACATGTTTAATAAACATTTTTTGGTACTTGCCTTAACGGCAGTTTTTTTTGCTTCCTGCAATGAAACTAAAACAGAAGATGATAAGGATGATTTAATAGAAACTCCGGATACAGTAAAAGCTGCAGTATTAAATATTGGCGGAGAACTTTTCAGTGTACCTTCTCCTATTCAAACAGCACTTCTGGTTCAGAAGAGCGGTGTGACATATGATAAATCTATTCTGAGCGCACCTAACAAAGTTAATACTTACTCTACTGATTTTACACGCGCTTTGAACCTTGGCATATACGGTGCAGATCTTGGTTACGTTTCACTTTACAATCAAACACAGGACGCTTTGGGCTACCTGGCGTCTATAAAACAACTTACTGATAAATTAGGTATATCTGCGGCTTTTGATGGTCCGACCATGGAGCGAATTAAAAATAATATTACGAATAAAGACAGTATGATGGTGCTGGTGGGTATTGCTTATAGAGGGAGTGACGCTTATTTAAAAGAAAATCAAAGAACAGATATCAGCAGTTTGATTCTTACAGGAGGATGGATTGAAAGCATGCATTTTTCATTAAATGCTTATAAGAATAAATCGACCGATGTTATTCGTTTTCGAATAGCTGAGCAGAAACAAGCTCTCGGAAGTATTATAAAAATACTTGGCGGGTACCCTTCACCAGAAGTTGCAGAGTTAACAAAAATGCTGACTGATCTTTCAAAAGTATACGACGGCATACAATTCAAGTACAATTTTGTTGAACCTGTTACAGATACTTTAAAAAAAGTTACCTATATCAACAGTACAACAGAAGTAATTGTTACAGATGACCAATTGAAAAAGATTGGTGATAAGTTAGGTGAGATCAGGAATAAAATCGTTAATACAACAAAATCATAATAAATCAGATGAAGAAATTTATTTTAGTCCTGACATTTGTTGCAGCAGGCACTTGTATTAATTTGAAAGCACAGTGCGACACTATTGCAAGCATGTGTGCCAAACATATTATTTCGAGCTTTATTTCTGACGGGCAACAATACCGTTCACTTTTACTTAACTCTGAAGAATACGCCGAATTTCACACTACTTTTTTCGGAGAAACAACTTATCGCATTGCTGCGTGTAGTGGAAGATCGGATGGTAATCTGATCTTTAATATTTACGATCAGGACCGTCATCTATTATTCAGCAATCACGGTCAAAAAAATGCTCCGTATTGGGATTTTAAAGTGAAATCCACTGTAGAAACTATTATTGAGGCGCAACTGGATGTTAACAAAAATCCAGGTTCAGGATGTGCCGTTATTTTGATCGGCTTCAAGCAAAAATAATTCTGAAAAAATAATTTTCTTTTAAGGATAAAAACGCTGTTTTTATCCTTTTTTTGTATCTTGGAGCTCCTAAATCATTACACAGGATTACATTCTTAATGAAGCTTAAATTCATTTTATTTGCATTGATTTTTTTTAGCACTGTTTGTAAGAGTCAAACAGCGTGCGAATTTGAATTTTTAAATGACACACTGACACTTCCTGAAGAAGGAAAGGTGTTGCAGGGAACATCGCTCGAAACTACACTCAAAAATTTATCCGTTATAAAAATCTTTCAATCCAGTAATCCCAAAGATGATTATTTGTACCTGAGAATTCTTGTAACAAAAAATTTCTACTTCAATAAAGTAGATAAACTTGAATTACGATCAGGGAGTAAAAGCTATTGGGTAAAGCCTGATAGCAAGCAATACAAGATAAGCAAGACTATGGGATTATTTGTAGTTCGCGTTGCCAAAAATTACATTGTTACTTTAAAAGAGGAGGGAATAACATCCATTGTATTTGGTGGTGCTGAAACAGACTTCACTAAACAGGACGCCCTACAAATTAAAAAAATATCACGTTGTTTCTATGAAACTATTTATAGAAAATAATAAAAACAAACCATGAGTGAACGAATATTAAGAGCCCTGATGCAAATGTTCGCAATTATTGCGAAGGTGGACGGCATTAACAATACGGGAAGACAGATTGTGCAATCCTTCTTAAAGCAACAATTAAATCTCGAGCAGGTTGAAACTTATTTAAAGATTTTTGATGAGTACCTGGAGTCTCACCAAAACGCCAGTAAACGTAAAGAAGGCGCTGCAAAAAGAACCTCTCTGAATTCTGTAAAGGTTTTAAAAATATGTACCCAAATAAATCAGGAATTAGAACAACCTCAAAAAGTGATTGTGCTTATTCGTTTGCTGGAGTTTATTTATTCTAGTAACGAAATTTCTGAGCAGGAATATGAATTCGTTTTAACGGTAGCTGACACGTTTAATATTCCAATGAATGAGTTTCAAATGTTGAAAGCATTTATTGAAGATAGCGCCGAAAGTATTCCTGATAGCCCGAACATTCTGGTAATTAATGATAAGCCAAATGGTTATCAAAATCAAAGCAGACATGTTTATTGCGAGCCCATGCATGAAGACGTTCGTATTGTGCAGATAGAAAGCGTGTCGATGTATGCTTTGAGGATTTACGGGAAGATAGAATTACAATTAAACGGTCAAGGCATTTCGCGGGAACGCGTTCACATTTTCACACCTGGATCTTCGATTCGTTCAAGCAAAATAAAGCCCATTTATTATAGTGATGTTATCGGTCGTTTTTTAAGTGATGAATCACGTCCGAGAATCACCTTTGAAGTTACCAATCTTGAATACAAATTTAAAGGTGGTAAACTTGGCCTGAGAGACATTAATATCAGTGAAGAAAGCGGTAAGCTCATTGGCATAATGGGCGGCTCTGGTGCCGGAAAATCAACCTTACTCAATGTACTTAACAGTATGGAAACTCCCAGCGGGGGATCTGTAAAAATTAATGGGAAAAATATTCATACAGAACAAGATCAGATTAAAGGCGTTATTGGTCACGTTAGCCAGGATGACTTATTGATTGAAGAGTTAACCGTTTATGAAAATTTATTTTACAACGCGAAACTTTGTTTTGGAAATCTTCCGGATGAGGAAATTGCAAAAAACTGTAATGATCTTTTAGCCAGCTTAGGCTTAAGTGAAACCCGGCATTTAAAAGTAGGCTCACCATTAGAGAAAACTATTTCCGGTGGGCAACGTAAACGCTTAAATATTTCGTTAGAATTAATTCGTGAGCCAAGTGTTTTATTTGTAGATGAGCCAACATCCGGTTTATCATCGCGTGACTCTGAAAATATTATGGACCTTTTAAAGGAGCTTGCTTTGAAAGGAAAATTAATTTTTGTTGTTATCCATCAACCGTCATCAGACATTTATAAAATGTTTGATAAGTTAATGATTCTTGACGTGGGCGGTTACCCGATCTATTACGGAAATCCGGTAGATGCTGTGAGTTATTTCAAGCGCTTGGTGAATCATGTAAATGCTGAAGAGTCTGAATGTGGCTATTGCGGGAATGTTAACCCCGAACAGATTTTCAATATTATTGAAAGCAAGGTGTTGGATGAATATGGGAATTTAACTTATAATCGTAAAGTTAGTCCGGTGACGTGGAATACACATTACAAAGAACTTATTGAAACCGATATTCATACCGAACGGAAGCATACAGAGATACCGGAAAGTATTTTTAAAATTCCAAATATCTTAAAGCAATTTAAAGTGTTTTTAACGCGTGATGTAAAAAGTAAACTTACAAATACGCAGTACCTTTTGATTAACTTTATAGAGGCTCCCCTACTCGCCTTTATCCTCGCTTATCTTGTACGTTATTTTAATACAGACGAAGAAAACAGCAGGGGCTACATTTTTAAAAACAATGAGAATATTCCGGCCTACATGTTTATGTCGGTTGTAGTTGCTCTCTTTATAGGTTTAACGGTAAGCGCCGAGGAAATTATTCGTGACCGTAAAATACGTAAGCGTGAATCGTTCTTAAATTTAAGCAAAGGCAGTTATTTGTGGAGTAAAATCGTTATCATGATTGCGCTTTCGGCTATACAGACACTGACATTTGTTCTGGTTGGAAATTCCATTTTAGGCATTCAAGGGATGTATTTAGATTATTGGATCATCCTGTTTACATCTTCGTGCTTTGCAAATATCTTAGGGTTAAATATTTCGTCTGCCTTTAACAGCGCAGTGACCATTTACATTTTAATTCCTTTCCTTATTATTCCGCAATTATTACTGGCAGGTGTTGTAGTGAAGTTTGACAAATTAAATCCAACATTAGCTACGCAGGGAAGTGTTCCCATTGCAGGCGAAATAATGGCAAGCAGATGGGCTTTTGAGGCATTAGCTGTAAATCAGTTCAAAGAAAATAAATATGAAAAGACCTTCTACAAAGAAGATAAGCGTATTAGTATTGCCTCCTATAAGAAAGATTATTGGATGCAAAAGATCATTAACAAGGTTGGGAAAATTGACAATGAACTGAAAGCTGGTAAAAAAACTACAGATTTAAAAGAAGACATTGACTTATTGTATAATGAACTTAAAAAAGAAGAAAAATACAGTAAGAAAAAGTGCCCTGTATTGGCAGATATAAATCCGGAAAAGTATGCGGAGACTACTAGCAGAGGAATTAAAGACTATTTAGGAAATACTTTAAAGACACACTATATCAACGTAGACATAGCAGCCAGGAAGAAACATAATGATCTAACTCTGCAGCTGATAAAAGAAGTTGGTAACGATGGGCTGGTGGCTCTTAAAGACGCCTCAGAGAACGAGAGCTTAACCCAGCTTGTAAAAAACGCCAACGATATAAGTGGAGAACGTTGTCTTGAGAAAAACGGACGTCTCATTCAGCAAACTGATCCGGTATTTCAGGATCCGATAGATTCTAAATTTGGTCGCGCTCATTTCTTCGCCCCGCGTAAAAACTTTTTTGGCTCGTACTATTCTACTTTCTGGTTTAATATTTGTGTTATTTGGGGTATGAGCGTGAGCCTCATCATTACACTTTATTTTGATGTATTTAAAAAAGTGCTGGATGGTATTGAAAATTTATTTTCTATGTTTAAGAAAAAGAAAGTTTATTAATTGTCTTCTCTTCAAATTAAGCGCCGGTTTATCCGGCGTTTTTTTATTAAGAAAAGTAACTGCCCAGTCTAGAATTGAAAATAGATGAATGGTTGCATTTCACCACTCATAAGCTGGTACATTAAAAAGATAGCCATGATGGCCAGAATTCCCATTACTAGAAAAGAACGGGAAGCGAACCATGTTCTGTAGCTTTCTTTCATCCTTTCGGGAAGCCAATGTATAAGATACCCCAAAATAACCAAAGCAAAAACAAATTTGTAACCGCTTAGTATATTTATTATTAGATCGGAACCCATATGATTTTTTATGCGGTCGAAAATAGCTTCAACAGTAGTTAAACTTGAACTTCTAAAAAAAATACGTGTGAAGCTAATAAAAGTAAGGGTGAGGAGCATGAGGATTATTTTTACGCCAAGATTTTGTGTATCTCGAAAAGGCGATATTTTTTTCCAGAGCTTATGCGCTATCAAACCAAGCCCGTTGAGTCCTCCCCAAATGATAAACAACCAACTGCTACCGTGCCAGAGTCCACCAAGTAACATGGTTACCATGAGATTGATATTTGTATTGATGCTTTTTCTAACTGCAGAAGAAAAATAAGCTATTAATAATAAGAGGATAGCAATAAAAAGAAACACTAAAATGAGCCAGAGTTTACCGCTCAATAAAACGAGAAAAATAATTAGAATAGAAATAGCTAAATAAGAACCCAGTGTTCCCTTCCTGTTTCCACCCAGAGGAATGTAAAGGTATTCCTGCAACCAGGTGGACAAAGAAATGTGCCAACGCTTCCAGAATTCGCTAGTGCTTGTTGCTTTGTAAGGAGAATTAAAATTCATTTTTAAGCGAAAGCCCAGTATAAGGGCGATTCCGATTGCCATGTCGGTGTAACCGCTGAAATCCATATAGATTTGCAAGGAGTAGGCGAAAATTCCGATGATAGTTTCAATACCTGTATAAAAATTGGGATTGTCGAAAATCCTGTCTATGTAATTTACAGCGATGTAATCTGCGATAATTTTTTTGCAAAACCCGTTTATGATCCAGAAAAAAGCAAGTCCAAATTCTTTTCTCTCTAACTTATAAGGCTCGTAAATCTGGTAGATAAAATCGTGAGCTTTTACAATGGGACCCGCTACCAGATGTGGGAAAAAGCAAACAAAAAACCCATAGTCGAAAATACTTTTAACAGGCTCAACTTTGCCACGGTAGAGGTCTATGGTGTATGACAAAGATTGAAAGGTGAAAAAAGAAACGCCAACCGGCAAGAGTAATTTATCGACACTAAAATGCGTTGAGAAAAAAGTATTCGAGAACTGCGCGAAGTGATTGTGAAAAATTACATGATCGCCGGTTATTTGGTTAAAACTTTCTGTAAAAAAATAAGCGTATTTAAAATAACAAAGCAGGGCTAGGTTCAAGATAACACTAACTGTTAAGAAAAGTTTCCTGTGTAATGGTGAAGAAGACTTATGGATCTTTTTGCCCCAGAAATAATCACTACAAATAGTGAAGAGTAATAAGATTACAAAAACTCCGCTGGTTTTAAAATAAAAGAATAAACTAACAGCTAACAAATATATTGTACGAAGTTTGTTGACTTTATAGACGAAAGAATAAAAAACGAGAACGATAAAAAAGAATGCCCAAAACACCAATTGCGTAAAAAGCAAAGGTTTGTCCTGGGAATAAGTAATTATTTGATTTAAAATATCGATGTTATTTCTTTTTTTGATTAGTCATATAAGATTTTCTCACGGCTTCATACATGAGGTTTCCCAGGATAGTATAGCCTTTGTTAGTGAAATGCACTTTGTCTTTAGAGGCGAGTCCAACCTTTTGCCATTGCAATATCGATTTGTATCCTCCCATTACTGAAAACAAATCCCAAACTGCAACATTATGTTTAGTCATTAATTCAAACATAGCATCCTTTGCAGTGATTGTTCTTTTATTAGAAGTTTTTCTTTTTATATAATTATCTGTGGTTGTTGTAAGAATGATAGCTGCGTCGGGGTTTGCTTTTCGAATGCTTGCAATGAGTGTATCATAGTGCTCAATGTATTCTTCTTTTTCGAATGTTTTTGATTGCGTATCATTTACACCCAGTGAAATGATAAACAAATCGCCCTCAATTGCTTTCAGTTGTTTTACAAAATCGGCGCAGCGTAAAAAAGAACTGCTGGAGGCTCCGTTGGCCCCAAGTCCGGCAAGATAAAAGCCGGAGGTAAGATCGTTTTCCATGCTCATGCCGTAAAGAATAAAATCTTTGGTAAGCGTATCTACGCGTGTCATTTCAAAAAGAACTGAATCGATAGGTGTAGTGAACTTAAAAAGGGTATAGCCATCTTCCTTAAACTCGGCGCGTTCGTATGTGGCGCTATCTTTTGAAATTACTTTGAAACTAAAACTAGAATTAAAATTATGAAATACTTTAACCACGTTTACCAATTTGCAAACCGCTTTTTTAGTAAGCGCTACACCAAAAGTATTGGCACTGTCGTTTGAGGTAATACTCATAGCATTCATACCAAGTGGTAAACAAAATTCTTTCCCAACAGCCCTGCAGCGCTTCCATTTTCCATTTGAAAAAGAAGTTGCATACGGTTGACTATTTGTTTTAGCAATCTTATAAGGAAAAGTAAAATAACCGCCACCTGTAGTATTATTTTCGGCCTGGAAAGCTGAAAGGAAAACATTGCTCCATGTTCCACCCTGGATATGAGATCCACCTATGTGCACAATGTTTACGCGTACATTCTTTTCATCTTTCAACCGGTCTAATTTTTTATAGAACTTTAAAAAAGATGAACTATCGTTTGAAAAAGCCAAATGATTGTGCTGAAATTTGATAAAGGGATATTCTGAAACGGTATCCTGGGCAGATAATTCGAAAAGAAAACATAACGCAAGTGTCAGGAAGGACAAGCGTTTAAAAGATAATAATTTGGTTAAGAGCAGGTTCAATGGATTGTTTTTAGATAGAGGTTATATTCTTTAATTAGTTCAGAGTAAAAAACAGTTGCGATCTTGCGTGCACCCTGGGGGCTAAAATGCGTGTAATCCGTGGCCGCTAATTTCTGATCAACCCATGAAGGCATACTGTTTTTGCCTCCCATAGCATCGTACATATCAAAAAAAGCACAATCACTGTCGAGTACTACTTTTTTAAGAGCGTTACGCATAGTTTCTAACAGAGGGTAAGTCACATAATCTGTTCCTTCTTTAATGCTCATATCTGAGGGGCCAATAAACAAGATGCTTGCATCAGGAGCCATTTTTTTTATTAACGAAATTTGATACCTGATATAATTTGAAAAATTCACAGCCATTTCTTTATCTCTTATGGCAGGCAATGAATTGCCTCCAAACTGAAGTATGATGAGTTTCACGTTCAGGTAATCGTAAAACTGTTTTAACTGAGAATTATTTATCTGGTGAAAAAATGTGCCACTACTTCCCCGCAGAGCTATATTATCGACCATTACGCCAGTTTCAGTTTCCAAAGACATGGCGTAAAAATCGGGACTATCCTTTCCTTTAAATTTTAAAGTATGTGTATTGGACCCATTACCCACAGAATACTCCTTCATGCGGAGAATTCCCCCAGCTTCAAGACTATCGGCGGCAATTAACGCCGGACCGTCGTATACTTCGCACCAGGTTCTTTTTTTTGCGCCACCGTAAAATAATTTTACTTTTTTGTAACCCATCGCATTCGCACCACCAAATTTTGTAGTTGTAACCATAATACTTGAAGACACAACAGCATTAGTGTCTCCCACTTTTTTATAAGGACTAAATCTGCTGAATCCAGCTAAAACGCCATAATTACTGTGAGGTACGCGCTTATCTTTCATTGTAAATACATTGTATCTGTCCCACCCTTCGCCTGTAGTAATCCTGTTGATAGCACTTGAAGCGATTGGCATAAGCGAAATGAGCCCCGGACCCTGGCCACCAAATTGGCCTTGTAATTTTATCCGTAAATAATCTGTTATACGATCGCCTTCTATTTGACTGTCGCCATAGTGAAGAACCCTTATTGCCGTTGGATCTTCTTTGAGTTGATACAAGGCATCGAAAAACTTTCGCAGTGCATTCTTATTTCGCATTTGAATGGAGGTGATCAATTTTGCTGAAGAATCGGTATTGTAAAATTCTGAACTACTTGAAGCCGTATCCGGGCTTGAAGCTCCAGTTCTTTTTCTATTTTCAATTTCTGCTGTTATCGAACTGTCTACATCACTAAGCGGTCTTTTAGTATCTGCAGGATCAACAATAGTAAAAGAAGTATCAATCGCGTCAACGGCTGTTATAATCTTCGAAATATCTTTTTTACTGGAATGAATTCCCAGAAGAGTATTCAGATCCGGAAAATTTAGGGCCAGGGAACTATTTAACCTCACTCCTTGTTCAGGAAATGAAAAACTTAAGAGTCCGAGCACTGAAAAAATCAGAATCCCAAAAACCAGACTATGCCAAGGTTTGTGCATTTTATAAAAATAAGAAAGAAGCCTGTGTGCGGGAAAAAGAGACCTGAAGAGTTGTTCACAAACAGCCTTGGATAAGATGTAGGATTTTATGGTTAAAAGACAAGAATAAAAAGAAAAACAAGCGTTATTAGCCTTAGCCGGGAATTCCTATATTGCGGGCTCTTTAAAGGAATATCAACAGCTTGAATAAATATTTAGTCGTAATCGCGGGGCCAACAGCAGTTGGCAAGACGGCACTTGCTATAGAATTGGCAAAACATTATCAAAGTGTTATTTTATCGGCCGATTCGCGCCAATTTTATAAAGAGCTAACTATTGGTACTGCTAAGCCCACAGCTGAACAACTTTCAGAAGTTCCACACTTTTTTATAAATACAAAAAACATCGGCGAGCTTTATGGCGCAGGTCATTTTGAAAAAGATGTTTTAAGATTACTCAATGAACAATTCAAAGAGCATTCTGTGGTTTTTATAGTTGGAGGATCGGGACTCTACATCGACGCTGTTTTAAATGGTGTTGACGATTTTGCAGAAGTTCCCCCTGAAATCCGAAGCGCTTTAAACAAAAAATTTGAAGAAAACGGCTTAAATTGGTTACAACAAGAATTAGAAAAAAAAGACCCAGACTACTTTCAATCCGTAGATATAAATAATCCACAACGTTTGATCAGGGCTCTGGAAGTTATTGAACACACGGGTCTACCCTACTCTGGTTTTCTCAATAAAAAAGAAAACGACCGTCCATTTACAGCGATAAAAATCCTTGTCAATCTCGATCGTACTGAACTTTATCAGCGCATTAATGAGCGAGTTGATCAAATGATGAAAGAGGGTTTGCTAGAGGAAGCAAAACAATTTTCAGAGAAAAAACACCTTAATGCCCTAAAAACAGTAGGCTACAAAGAACTCTATGATTATCTTGACGGGACACTAAGCCTTGAGTCTGCCATAGACAAGATCAAACAACACACCCGAAATTATGCCAAAAGGCAAATCACCTGGTTTAAAAATAAGGATGACTTCGACGAATTTAATCCGAAAGATGTCGCAAAAATCTCTGCGTATATCGATATTATCATGAGTCATGGCTAAACCCTTTGCCTTCATAAAAGATTATCGGAAAATTGAATTGCCCATTAAAAATGCAATTGCTTCTGAATTTTTTATTCAGACCGTTAATGCAACGTTCATGAATATTTTGCCTTTGTATATGACCCGCAAAGGATTTTCTGATAAAGAAATTGCTCTCTTTATTACCTTCCGTTTTATTGGTGTTTTTGTTTTGGCTTTCCCTTTGGGTAAATTAATCAAAGGAAGAAAGGTTATGCCCTTGTTTTATCTTTCGTCAATTTGTGTTCCTTTTTTCGGCATTGCCATTGTGCTATCAATTGCGTTTCAACTAAAATTACTAACCTTGATTACACTTGTACTTTGGGGCGCTTCCTTCACCTTTATGCAGATCCCGATCTTTCCGTATATTCTTCGCAATTCTAAAAAGGAGCATCAAACAGCTGCCATATCCTTAAGCTACAGTACGTGGAGTTTTGGCGGGATCATAAGTGGTGTTGTAATTGCGTTATTAGATTTTTTAAGCCCTCAAATTTTTGACGAACAATTCATCTTACTTTTATTTTCGATGTTTGGATTTGGTGGATTATTTTTTTTGAAGCGAATTAAAAATTTCAATGAAAATTCTGTAGAAGAAATTCCTGAAAAACCAATACATAAAATCACTTCATCAAAAACTGACTGGCCACTGATTATGAGAGCGCTCTTGCCAACGCTTATCATTGCCACCGGCGCAGGATTGACCATTCCATTCATTAGTTTGTTTTTTGATAAAGTACACCATTTAGGAAAGGGTGGATTTTCTATTTTAAGCTTTGTCGCGTCACTTCTGGTAGCTTATTTTGCCATGTTAGTTCCTAAAATAAAACAAAAAATAGGGTATAAAATTGCTATTCCGACTACCCAATCACTTGCCGTTATTTCTTTAGTAGCATTAGCAACAACCCAATATTACAGTCAATATTCTATCGCCCTAATAATTGCTTCGGTTTGCTACCTACTGCGCCAGCCTTTGATGAACATGGCAGGACCCATGACTTCAGAACTCGTTTTAAATTATGTGGGGAGAAACAACAGGGAAATTACAAGTGCGCTTACATCTGCCATCTGGAGTGGAAGTTGGGTAATCAGTGGTTTTATGGTAACTATTTTATTCGCTTACAACTTTAGTTTTGGAAATATTTTCCTGATTACGTCCTTACTCTATGCTTTTGGAATTGTACTTTATTATTTGCTTATATTAGATTACTCTAAACGAGAAGAAAAAGGCCTCATTGAAGAATAAGATTTTTATACTTACAATTTTCTTTTTGTCGTTTCATATGCATGGACAAGTAAAAACATTTGGCCTAAGTAAAGCTAATAGCCAGCTTTTTGGAAGCAATCTCTATGTGTATGGCATCAAACAAAATGGTTCTTTCTGTATTTATAAACTCGATTTTAAGCCCGAAATTCTTGATAGTATAACTGTCGAAACAAGCAAAGGAGCGGCAGACAACTATCTTCAATGCTGGTCTGACACGTTGCATGGATTTTTGAATATCTATTTACAAAAAAAAGAAAAAAAAGATCTGAGCATTTATCGTCTCACAAAAAGATTCGAACTTATCGCCAAGATAGAAAATACGGAAATAGCAAGACTTAACAATACTTCTTTATTTAGCGCTGAAACTTTTTATTTTAATAACTCCGTTTATTCGATAAAGGCCGAAACAGATACCTCTGGGAAGCAATTTTACCTTAATAAATACAGTCTAAAGTCTACCACCGAAAATTTCGATTACACGTTTAAATGGCAATTCCCTTTTGAACGAAAAAACATCCATTCGGCACATATCTTTTACGCTACTAAAATGTATGTTTATCTTTATGTAAATGTTTTTGGTGGTTTAAAAACCGGTCAATGGCTTTTAAAGCTTGAAGCTGAAACTGCAAAACTTATAAAAGCCACAAAAATTAATGATAAAGGGGACTCTGGTAGTTACCTTTTTGGTGAATTCTTAGTCGATAAAACCTCTAATTCCATTCAATTTATCGGACAAAAACTAAAGGACGCAGAAATTAATTACAAGGAAAATAAATTTAATCCTGCTTCCAATTTCCTTATCCTCTATTCCTTTCAAATCGATTCCTTAGGTGACATTTCGGGCAGGCAAGAGTTTAAAGTGCCGGTATCAGACCTTAAATCATCCAAACCCGGTAGCAAAAAAGACCTTAGTTATTACATGCTTAAGATATTAAAACCTTTAAAAAATGAGGGTGGAGATATTCTATTTACAGGCGATTTGTATAAGACAAACAAAGGAAATCCATGCTATCTCTACTCGAATACACTTACTTTTTGCTTAAAACCAGCTGAAGAAAATTTATTTACCCTTGATAAAAACACCATTCAACCTAATATTCAGTTAGAAGACTATTATTTTACAAGCGATAAACTAGATATGAATGGCAGATTGTGTACAGACTCAACTGCAGCAATAGAAAAATTATTTTATGGTCGTCCAGGCTTTCCAATAAAACAGGATTTTAAACTGGATACAGAAAAAAATCCTATGTGGATCCTTTCTAAACACTTACTTAAAAATAATAACGTTAATTATTCTTTTTTAAGTCCGGTAAAGAAAATTTACCAGATCACTAAAATTGAGGACTTGAGTGAAGCAAACACACCTGTCTTGATCATTTTATCTCAAAATTCATTCCTTATTTCTTCGCAACCTGAAGAAGGAAAATATCAATTGAAACTTTACAATTGGTAAATTTGTATTCTTAAATTTGCACTATGATACAACGTAAACAAACTCTTTTTCTTTTAGCATTAGCACTCACAAGCATATCGTTATTATTCATTCCTGTTGGCACAGCCAGTATTAATGGCGTTCCAATGAACTTTTCCTTGCTTCTTAAAAATGCAGGTGAGTTTCATTCGACTATCTGGCATTTTCTTGCCGTGTCTTTGAACGCTCTTGCAATTGTTCTTAGTGTAGTTACCATTTTTATATACCGAAAAAGGATTTTACAAATAAAACTATGTTATGTGCTGATGCTTATTGAACTTGCTATCGCACTTATCATTTCTTTTTGCCCACAAAGTCAGCTTTTTCAAACCGAGAGCTCCGGATTTGGAATAATTATCTGTGTTATAGGGGTTATGTGCGCCTATCTTGCTGCAAGGTATATTAAAAAGGATATCGAACTTTTGAAAAGTGCGGATAGAATTCGCTAGCATTTTAATTCGAAATTTTCTAAAGTCTGCGAGATTATGGCAGGCGCCAGATCAAAAAAAAATTTAGAAGTTCAATTTTAAAAGAGAATTTATTTACCTGTTGGTTAGATGCCTGATTCAACAAAAATCAGCGAAAGGACCGAAAAATACAAGGCGAAAAAAATTGCAGCTCCACCGAGTGCCGTGCCTATTATTCCTAAAATAAGCGTTGATCTTTTTTTCTGCCCATTTCTTTTGTCTTCCTTGTATTGTTTAATGCCCATGATTCCCATAACTAAAGCAATAATTCCAAGCGCCAGACCTGCCGCTATAAGAGTCATGAAGAGATATTCTGCAGAGATTACCGTTAAAATAAATCCCACTACCTCCAGCGTTAAACCTCCGGCTCCAAGAAAAACCGAGAGTAATGATTTTGATGATTTTCCATCCGAAGATGCTACCATTTTTGAAGATACAGAGCTTTTCTCTTTATTTAGAGATAGTACTGTCTTACTTTTTCCAGGTAGAACTTTTGTTTTTCCTGGGACAGGGGACAAGCTTAAATCAGACCTTTTCGCTTGAGTAACCACTGAATGAGACAAAGCCTGTGGTTCGACAATCTGTGAGTTAGATGAAACCTGAGCAGTTGCAGTTTCAGAACGTTCAGCCGCCTTTGCAATCTTTTCGTTTTCACTAGCAGACCGCGAAACCCTCTCCTTATGCTTAGCATAAGTTACATAACGTCCACTCGTATATTTGCGTGAAGTGAATTTTTTGCCTGTTGAACAAGCGCTAATTAAACAACTGAATAAAATTAGAAAAGTGAATAATCTCATGAGTTTAGGGTTTTGGTAAAAATAAGAAAATATCACAAAAAATTAACCTGAAATCTAGCGGATGATTTTACCGGATGTTTCCTATAGGTTCTGTGAAATAACTATCTTTGCAGCGAAATTATTTTTCATGAGCAAGACCATACAACAACTTCATATAGGTATTCTGGGCGGGGGGCAACTTGGAAGAATGCTGATACAAAACGCGATCAATCTAAATTTAACTATTTCCGTTTTAGATCCTGATAAAAATGCACCCTGCAAGAACCTTGTGAAAAAATTCACACAAGGAAGTCTTACAGACTACGAAACAGTTTACGATTTTGGAAAAGACAAAGATCTTATTACGATTGAAATTGAGAATGTAAATATTGAAGCTTTAAAAGCTCTTGAAAAAGAAGGAAAAAAAGTATTTCCTCAGCCTCACATTATTGAACTTATCCAGGACAAAGGTTCGCAGAAGATGTTTTATCAGCGCAACAACATTCCGAGTCCTGATTTTTTTCTTGTAGAAAACAAAAAACAAATTGCGAAGTATGCCGACTATTTTCCATTTTTTCAAAAACTGAGAAAAGGCGGTTATGATGGAAAGGGTGTAACAAAACTTGTGAGTCCACATCATCTTGATAAAGCTTTTGAAGAGCCAAGTGTTTTAGAGCGTCTTGTAGATTTTGATAAAGAATTGGCAGTGGTAGTGGCCCGTAGTGAAAGTGGAGAGATAAAATGTTTCCCTGTAGTTGAATGTGAGTTTAACCCGGAAGCGAATCTTGTAGAGTTTTTGTTTAGTCCAGCCAATATAAAAAAAACAGTTGAAAAGGAAGCTATCAGACTTGCCACTACAGTAGCGGAGAAGTTAGGTGTAGTAGGACTACTTGCGGTTGAATTCTTTTTAACCAAAGATGGAAAACTTCTTGTAAATGAAGTGGCTCCTCGCCCGCATAACAGCGGTCACCACACGATTGAAGCCAATGTTACATCTCAATTCGAGCAGCATTTAAGAGCCATTTTAAACTTACCATTGGGCGACACTTCCATTGTAAGAGCAGGTGTAATGGTAAATCTTTTAGGAGATTTTGGTTACGAAGGAACAGCTATTTACCAGGGCATGGAAGACGTTTTAAAATTCAGCGGCGTCTATGTTCACCTTTACGGTAAAGCTACTACGAAGCCTTTCCGCAAAATGGGTCACGCAACAATTGTAGATGACGATATTTTGAAAGCAAAACAAAAAGCAAGAATGGTTAAGACTACACTTAAAATTATTGCTTAGTTCCTGTGTAAAGCCTTTTTGTTTAAGACATTTAACAAATAGGAAACCAAACCGGTAAAAAATTTAAGATTTAAAATAATTACTATTTTTAATCTATGGAAAAACGTACATGTCCTGAATGCGGTGAGCTAATTAAAGGCAGAATAGATAAAAAATTCTGCAGCGACATGTGCCGCAATTCTTTTAATAACAAGCAAAACAGCGATACCAACAATTACGTAAGGAATGTAAATAATTCATTACGTAAAAACAGGCGCATTCTAGAAGAAACTCTTGTTGGTGATAAAACTACCATTTCAAAACAAAAACTTGTAGACAAAGGATTTAATTTTGGTTTTAATACCCACCAGGTTAAAACCAATAATAATCACGTTTATACCTTCTGTTATGAATTTGGGTATCTACCCATTGAAGATAAAGACCTTATCTTAATTGTAAAAAGAAAAGCAGACTAATTGCTGCTTTCCTCGTTTATGTAGTATAATTTATAATATTTAAGTCCGCGTTCATCATCAAATCCGCGTTCTACGTAATCGTGTTTAGAATGAATGTAGATGTGGAAATTTTTATCCAGCTTTACAACACTTTTCATGTATTTGGCGTTCTTTTTAACGGCGGTTTGCGATACATCAAATTCGTCAATGGCAGTAAGGTCCATCTTCTTATTGTAATCGCCACGGTACTCGTTAAAAGCCTCTATAATTTCGGGTTGAACCAATACTTCCTTTTCGAAATCCTTTAAATTAAAAGTATCTTTCTCTTTAAAGTAAGACGCACTTTTATTGAGCATCATCATCTGATCTTTCTTCTCCACATTGTTTGCCTCTGTTAGAATCTCTTCACAAAATCCCCGGGACGCGTCCATAAAATTTTTCGTGTGATAGTATCCATTTGGTTTAATAACCGCATTTAAAAAATCTTCTTCCCAGTACAAAGCACATTCTGCAACTTTGTTGTTAGTATCTACAATACTCATTTTGTAGCCTTTATTTTTCTCAGTGTTAAAAACAATACAGCCTTTATCCAGTTTATTGATATTAATGCCGTTGTCGCAATCTACGTCGAACTCATCCACATGCTGGTAGACTTTCAGAAAAGTTTCTTTATTTTCTGTTTTGAAGTAACCTATCGCATCGGCTAATTCACCATCCACCATAGCATCTTTGAAATAGCAAACAAAAAATTCGCCGCCACTTATTTTTGGGTGCATGCTTTGATTGTAAAGATGAGAAGCTACTTGCTTTGAAAGATTAACAAAATCACTTTGTGAATTAAACAAATCTTCTGTAGCATTTGCCACGCTTGCCAGAGACACGTCAACCTTTCCTTTGAACTGATAGTAGATATCTGTTTTAAATGGCGTTAAGAAATATCTGAGTACTGTTTCTTTTACAAAATCATCTTTAAACTGTATTAATTTTTCGCTGTAGGTTAACTCTTCTCCCAAACCTTTATTCCCAACAAAATGTACTATAAAATGTGTTAGCTGCGCTCTTGAAAAATCTATCATAGTTGAATATCTAAAGCCTTAAATATACTGTTCTTCCGGCTGTTGCTTTTAACAATATTTAAACAAGTTTTAAGTCAAAGATTCTAAAATAAATGACCGGCGTACTGGCATATCTTAATTAAAAAATTAATTTTGTGTGTACCGATACAAATTATCACACTATGCAGAAATTCACTTCTAAAATCACTAAAAAGGTCGTTATCATTTTTAGTGTCGTTATATTATCTTCTTTTACTCTTATAAATTTTGTTTTTGACAAAAACGACGTTATTATGGGATTACTCTACGATAGTTTAAGAGAAGCCCATTACGCGCCTCCAAAACTGGATGATACGTTCAGTGAAAAAGTTTTCGATCTGTATATTAATACTCCCTTTAACAAACAATTTCTTTTGCAGGAAGACATTGACGCCTTAGGCAAATTCCGTCATGATATTGACGATCAAATTGCCGGCCAGAGACACGAGCTCTACACGGCTACTCAGGCCATTGTTAATAAGCGCGTCACAGAAAAAGAAGGATGGAGTACTGAAATTCTTTCTAAACCTTTTGATTACACGGTTGAAGAGGAATATGAAACAGATTATAAAAAAATGACTTATGCCAAATCTAACGAAGATTTAAAAAATGAGTGGCGTAAAATGTTGAAGTACCGTGTGCTTTACCGTTTGGATGATATGTTGATCAAAGCTGAGAAAAAAGATTCAGTGGGAAATGTAAAAAATACTGCAAAAACGAATCACGGAAGCAAACAAAGTACGACCACTGAACCCCTGATAAACTCTTTAGTGTTAGAGGGCATTACCAAAGGTGTGCTATTCGATTCTCTTGAGGCTGATGCACGTAAAAAAGTTCTAAAAGAACAGGATGACTGGTTTAAACGTTTGAATAAAATCACATCTCGTGACCGCTTTTCTGAATTTGCCAATGCGGTGACCGGTGTTTTTGATCCCCACACCCAGTATTTTGCTCCAAGAGAGAAGAAAAAATTCTATGAAAATATGAGTGGTCAGTTTGAAGGGATCGGCGCGAAGCTTCAACAAAAAGATGGTGTTTTAAAGGTGAGCGAGATAATTGTGGGTAGTCCAAGTTACAAGCAAGGAGAACTAAAAGAAGGAGACGACATCGTGAAAGTTGCTCAGGGAAACGGAGATCCGGTTGATATTACTAATATGGACATGGAAGATGCCATTGAACTTATAAAAGGAAGAAAAGGAACCGAAGTTCGTCTGACTATTAAGAGAAGCAGTGACAACACTACTAAAGTTATCCCTATTGTAAGAGATGTGATTGAGTTAGATGATACTTTTCCAAGAACTGCTATTATCGACAATAAAGAAAAACTTGGGTATATTTATTTACCTACCTTTTATACAGACTTTACACGTAACGGCGCTCGTCACTGTTCTCAAGACATGCGCAAAGAAATTGAAAAATTAAAAAAACAGAACATTAAGGGTTTGATCATTGATTTACGTAACAATGGTGGAGGTTCGTTGCAGGAAGCTGTTGATATGGCCGGATTATTTTTTCCTAAAGGCCCTGTTGTTCAGATTAAGGGCAAAGTAAATGTGCCTTTGAATGTTATGGAAGACAGAAATCCAGATGTTGCCTGGGATGGTCCATTAACGGTATTAATTAATCATAACAGCGCCAGTGCGAGTGAGATCGTTGCTGCGGCTATACAGGATTATAAACGTGGTGTGGTGATTGGCACTACGAGTTTTGGAAAAGGAACTGTACAATCGGTTTTAAGTTTGGACGATTATCTTTTAAAACAATTTGATAGCATTAAACCGATCGGTTCAGTGAAAATGACTCAACAAAAATTCTACCGCATAACCGGCGGCGCCACTCAGTTAAAAGGAGTAACTCCTGATATCATATTACCCGATCCGTATGCGTTTATTGAATTAGGTGAAAAGGAATACGAAAACCACATGCCTTGGGATGAGATTTCGAGGGCTAATTACACGGAGTTCAGTGCGATCAACTATCCAAAGGTTATTAAAAATAGTCACAAACGTGTAACGGCAAGTAGTCAGTTTAATCTCATAGAATTACAGGCTAAAGAAGTAAAACTTAAAAAAGACGATACAAAATATAATCTGAAATTAACGACATTCAGAGAAGAGCAAAAACAATTGCGTGAGCAAAATAAAAAATATGAAGACCTCAATAAAGAAATGAAAGGTTTCAACGCGAACATTCTTGATGAAGAGAAAACAAGATTGGCAAATGATACAGTGCGTTTGAACAGAGAGAAAAAATGGGCGCAAAGTGTTTCTAAAGATATTTATATCCGTGAGGCTGCTGATGTTTTAAATGATATGAGATAGAATTGTAAGTTCTTGCGATGTCTGTTGCGATAGTTTAAATAGAAAAACCAGGATAAACTCCTGGTTTTTTTTTGCGTCTCGACTACGCTCGACGTGACAATCTGGGCTAGGCTGTAACTGTTCTCGACTACGCTCGAACTGACATTTTCGGCTACGCTCTAAATGTTCTCGACTACGCTCGAACTGACAATCTCGACTACGCTCGAACTGACATTCACGGCTACGCTCGAACTGTTCTCGACTACGCTCGAACTGACAATCTGGGCAGGCTCGAACTGACAATCTCGGCCAGGCCTTATTTGATAATCCCAACAACTTTTACTTTGACCCTGACCTGAGACTGATTTCGATAATGGAAACAAAAAAACCGTAGTAGATATCTACCACGGTTTTTCTTAAATATACTTTACCAGGAAAGGTTTACTTTTTTCTTGGCCCAATAAGCATCAACATTTTTTTACCTTCTAAAGTTGGTAATTGTTCTGCTTTGCCCCACTCTTCTAATTCATTGGCGAAACGTAATAATAAGATTTCACCTTGTACTTTAAACACGATCTCTCTACCTCTGAAGAATACATATGCTTTCACTTTACAGCCATCCTGTAAAAATTTAATTGCATGGTTCTTTTTAAAGTTGAAATCATGATCATCGGTATGTGGTCCGAAACGAATATCTTTCACAACAACTTTAGCAGCTTTGGCTTTAATTTCCTTGGCTTTCTTTTTTTGTTCGTAGAGGAATTTTCCGTAATCCACAATTTTACAAACCGGTGGATCAACGTTTGGTGCAATTTCTACAAGATCTAATCCTTTTTCGCGGGCCATTTCAAGAGCCTTTGAAATAGGATAAACTCCTGCTTCTATATCGTCGCCAACAACACGAACTTGTGGTGAATTAATTCGTCCGTTGACTTTATGTAATTCTTCTTTTACTCCCGGACGTTTGAAGCCCGCTTTTAAACCTCTTGGTTGTTTGAAAACCGGTTTTTGTTCTCCTCCTGCAGTTGTTGTAGCAGGTGATGGGATGTTTGGTTTCTTTTGGTTGATAATTGCCTCCGCTTTTTAATTGTTCTTTTTTAGTCAATGGTCGCTAGTTTGAAGTTGTCAGTATTAAGCATTCCTACTATAGACTGCTGACTTTAAACTATTGACTTTTTATATTTCTGTTTTTTGTTTAAAATCGCTTTCAATAAGTTCTTTTACATAATTTGCAAAATCTCCTGCTGTAAACGATCCAATATCTCCTTTGCTTCTCGCTCTTACTGAAACAGTTTTTTCTGCTTCTTCTTTTTCTCCTACCACAAGCATGAAAGGAATTTTGTTCATCTCATTATCACGAATTTTCTTGCCTATCTTCTCGTTTCTATCATCAACAAATCCACGAATATCAAAATTACTCAATAAATTTAATACATTTTGGGCGTATTCGTTATATTTTTCTGAAATAGGAAGAATTGCGACCTGGTCGGGCGTTAACCATAAAGGGAAACTTCCGGCACAGTGTTCAATTAAAACAGCTATAAAACGTTCCAGACTTCCAAAAGGCGCCCTGTGGATCATTACCGGACGGTGTTTTAAATTATCGCTTCCGGTATATTCTAATTCAAAACGCTCTGGTAAGTTATAGTCTACCTGGATGGTTCCCAGCTGCCACTTTCTTCCCAAGGCATCTTTTACCATGAAATCCAGTTTTGGGCCATAAAAAGCAGCTTCTCCGAGTTCAGTAACAGTTTTCAGTCCTTTTTCTGCGGCAGACTCAATAATTGCATCTTCTGCAAGTTTCCAGTTTTCGTCAGAACCAATGTATTTCTCTTTATTTTCGGGATCACGTAGAGAGATTTGCGCGGTATATTCTTTAAAATCCAGAGCATTAAACACGTGCATCACCAGATCAATTACTTTGCAAAATTCTTCTTTTACCTGATCGGGACGCACAAATAAATGCGCATCATCCTGGGTAAAGCCCCGTACACGGGTTAAGCCATGCAACTCCCCTTTTTGCTCGTAACGGTAAACAGTTCCGAATTCGGCAAAACGCACAGGCAGGTCTTTGTAAGACTTTGGTGATGATTTATATATTTCGCAGTGATGCGGACAGTTCATCGGTTTTAAAAAGAATTCTTCGCCCTCATGCGGTGTTTTAATGGGTTGAAAAGAATCTTTACCGTATTTTTCGTAGTGACCTGACGTGATATATAGTTCTTTTTGCGCAATGTGCGGAGTTACAACCGGAAGATAACCGGCTTTTAACTGGGCTTTTTGCATAAACTGGATCAATCGCTCGCGCAGCATGGCACCTTTCGGCAACCATAATGGCAAACCAAGACCTACTTTTTCTGAGAATGTAAATAATTCCAGTTCTTTCCCTAATTTACGGTGATCACGTTTCTTTGCTTCCTCCAATAAAACAAGATATTCTTTCAAATCCTTGTCTTTAGGAAAAGTAATTCCATAAATACGCGTTAACATTTTATTTTTTTCATCGCCTTTCCAATATGCACCGGCAATGTTTAAAATTTTAGCAGCCTTAATAAAACCTGTTGATGGGATATGTGGTCCACGGCAAAGATCCGTAAAATTGCCTTGTGTGTACAAAGTAATATTACCATCGTCGAGACGCTCTAACAAATCTAATTTGTACTCATCACCTTTGTCTTTGAAGTAAGTAATGGCGTCATTTTTAGAAATTTCTTTCCGCACATATTCGTTATTCTGACGCGCAAGCTCTAACATTTTTTGCTCAATTTTTTCGAAATCGGCAGGAGTTAAAGATTGTCCGTCAAGATCCACGTCGTAATAAAAACCATTTTCAAGTGGCGGTCCTACCCAAAACTTTACACCGGGATACAGGGCTTCCAGTGCTTCGGCCATAATATGTGCAGATGAGTGCCACATGGTTTCTTTACCAAGCTCATCGTTCCACGTTAACAAGTTTACAGAAGCGTCAGAAATGATAGGGCGTGTTGCATCCCAAACTTCGTTATTTACTTTGGCGGCTAAAACGTTTCTTGCCAGGCCTTCGCTAATGCTTTTAGCGATTTGCAGTGATGAAGTTCCTTTTTCATATTCGCGAACAGAACCATCGGGGAGAGTTATTTTTATCATAAATGTTATTTACCTGCAAACAACGCAGGTTTATTTTTCAAGAGTAAAGATAGGAAATATTTCGCGTAAAAATTCTTTGATTTATTTTAACTCATTTATGAGAGCATTATTTTATTCTTAAACTCATTTTTGGCCGCTGCTTATGAAAATATTCCTTTGGTACGAAACGCAATGATCATACGAGTTTGATTTAGACTTTTACAGATTGAGGGGTTGAAATTTTGAGATTTGACTGAGAACAAGGGCTAACAAATATTAACAGCGAAGCACGCAATAGCCTGAAAAATCAGGCGTTTGCCATTTACAGAATTTATATATCTTCACACTTTACATTTTATGGGAAATTATATTTTTTTACTACTGGTTATAGCCTCCTTTTTTGGACTAAGTAAGTTATTTGCAAAAGCCAATGTGGAGAGCTGGAAAGCATGGATACCGATCTACAATTTTTATATGCTCGCCAAATTACTCGATAAGCCTTGGTGGTGGTGCCTTATCATGATCGTTCCGGGTGTAAATATTCTTATGTATGGTGTTTATGGTTTTAATGTTGCCCGCGCCTTTAATAAACCCAGTAACCAGGATCTTTTGTTTGCTTCTATTTTACCCTATCTCTTTTTTGTGAAAATTGGATTTGATGATACGGCGAAATTTGTAGGTCTGAGTAAATTTAAAATTGAACCCAGTTCACTGATAAAAAACTGGATTGATCCCATTGTTTTCGCTGTGATTGCGGCTTCCATTATACGTGGATATTTTATTGAAGCTTTTACTATTCCTACTTCTTCTCTTGAAAAATCTTTGATGGTAGGTGATTTTCTTTTTGTAAACAAATTCGCTTATGGTCCGAAAATACCACAAACTCCTTTGTCTTTTCCTTTTGCACACTCAACCCTTCCTTTAAGTGAGACTAAGAAATCTTATCTTGAGTGGATAAAGTTGCCTTATTTTCGTTTACCTGGATTTGGTTCGGTTAAAAATAATCAGATAGTTGTTTTTAATTATCCCGATGGTGACACCGTTGCGCTTATGCAGCAAAATGCCAGCTATTACCAATTAGTAAGAGACAGAGCGCACGATTTAAAAACTTACGATAACAATTCGCACCCTGATAATTTTTATATGGGACGGGCGTGGGAAGATATTAATGGCGCACAAAAACCTTATGGAGAAATTACATCGCGTCCGGTTGACAAAAGAGATCACTATGTAAAACGCTGCGTTGGTATTGCTGGTGATAATTTTGAGGTACGAGATGGTCAAGTTTACATTAATGGAAAAATGCAAGGCATGCCAGAACGTGCACAACATCGCTACATTGTAAAAACCAACGGGCCTGTTTTTGGTGAAAACAGTGTTACTCAAAAAAACACGCATGCATTAAGCAATTATACGCTACTCGATGAACTGGACATTTATGTGTCGGAAGCAGGTAAAATTGATGGGGCACCAAACGACACCAATTATTACGACCTCAATATGCCTTTGGATGTTGTTGAAAAGGTTAAAGCAATTCCCGGAGTATATTCTACGAAGCTGAAGATTGAACCGAAAAATTATTACGATTACCGTGTGTTCCCTCATCATCCTTCTTATGCCTGGAACAATGATAATTTTGGTCCTTTATTAATTCCGAAAGCCGGATTAACTGTTCAAATTGACACACACAATGTTTATTTGTATCAAAAAGCAATGAACACATACGATGATGGAATTCATACTGTAGAAATAAAAGGTGATAAAGTTTATTATGATGGAACTCCGATTACCAGCTATACCTTTAAACAAGACTATTATTTTATGATGGGAGATAACCGTCATAATAGCGCTGACAGCAGAAGCTGGGGTTTAGTACCGTATGATCACATTGTAGGATCACCTTTCTTCGTGTGGTTTAGTATGAAATATTCTGAGAACAATCCTATAAGTGGAAAGTCTGTTTTGGGATCTTTATTTAAAAACAGTAAAGAAGGTAAATTCAGGTGGGAGCGTTTCTTATGTTACGTTCAGGATGGTAAACTTCATTCGGTAAAAATTCCATTTATATTAATCATAGTAGCTATCTGGGGTTTTAGTAAATGGAATAACAGACGCAAACTGAAATTAAAAGAGCAATCGGTAAAATAAAACACATATTCGATTTTGTAATCCGGATCAGGTGGTTTATTAGCGCATTTATTGCCCTGGGATTATTTTTCGTTCTTAAGAAATTTGCATTTGATGTTGTAAGAATTAATAGTTACGACATGGCCTCTACCTATAAATTTGGCGATGCTGTACTAATAAAAAAAGCTATAAATACTTATACTGCAAATGAGGTCATCTATTTTGAATATCCTATAAAAGATAGCCTCATTACAAGAACTTTCGTATTTCAACGCATTGCAGCTTTACCGGGGGACACCCTTGAAGTGGCCGATAAACTGATTTACCGCAATGGTCGTGAATTAAAAGATACCACCACTGTAAAACACAATTACTTTATCACGACAAAAAGTAAACGACCACAAACTATTTTCAAAATGTATTATGGTTTAACGGAGGGCGGACAAGTTTCGGATGAATTTGATTACTGCTATTCCCTCACAAATATAGAATGTGAACGCCTCAGAGAAGATTCTGCGATTAAGAGTGTGGTAATGAAAACGGAGAAAAAGAATACTTTTGATGAAACCTGTTTTCCCGGAACGGTTCATTATAAATGGAATATGGATCACTATGGAAAAGTATATATTCCGAAAGTTAATGACACTTTGCAATTGGACAGCATCTCTTTAAATCTCTACTATGACCTTATTTCGCAACACGAAAAAAATAATTTAGAGATTCGTCACGATAGTATTTTTATAAATGGGGATCTAACTAAAACTTATGTCGTAAAGAAGAATTATTATTTTGTAATGGGTGACAACCGCGATAACTCAAATGATTCGAGGGTATGGGGATTTCTACCAGAAAATTGCATTCTTGGAAAAGTAATAGCTACGGTTAGAAGAAAATGAAAGTCCTTTTGAGTACTGCCTATTGGCCCAATCTCCATTATTTCTGTTATGTATTGAATTCAGATTCAATTTACATAGAGCAATTTGAAAATTACCAGAAACAAAGTTTTAGAAACAGAACGCAAATTCTCACCGCGAACGGAGCATTAGATCTTTCAATTCCGGTAAAAAAAAACGCTCCTAAGGAATTTACAAAAGACATCACTATCTCCTACCAGGAAAAGTGGCAGATCAAGCATTGGCGGGCTATTACAAGTGCGTATAAAAACTCTCCCTACTTCGAACACTTTGAGAGTGAAATAGAACCCTTTTATACGCAGGAATTTGAAAATCTTTCTGAATATAATTTTTTGCAACTGGAGACAGTTCTTAGAATTTTAAAATTAAAAAAGGATCTTCAGTATAGCAGTGCCTATATCAAAACGCCGGAGAACCTTTTAGATCTGAGAGGAGCTATCCATCCGAAAAAAGAGTTTAAGACGGATAGTTTAGTGATTGAAAGGCTAAATACCAGTTACTATCAGACCTTTGAAAATAAGTTCACCTTTGTTCCTAATTTGAGCATTCTTGATTTAATCTTTAACACGGGTTTAGAGACTATAGATTATTTACAATCTTGATCCTATTTTTTAAGTGTGTATTCAAAAAATGTTTTGTTTCCTACTTTATCCTGCACTTCCAGTTTAAACTGCAATAAGCCCATAGGCGTATCTTCATCAAAATAATAGGTAAGCAAGTCTGTTTTGGCGTCATACTCCGCTACTACCCAACTGTTGTTCAGCCAAAGATTATACTTTCCTATTCCACAGCCATTATCGGAAATCGCGAAAGAAAAGGAATCCATCATCCAGGCGTCCTTTAATTTTTTATCAGAATAGTTCATACGAACTTTGGGAGGAACCGTATCCAGACTTAAATAAAATTTCCCTAACTCTCTGACGCTATAAAAAACAGAATCGTTTCGATACAGTGGAATGGCCTGAGAACTAGAGCCTTTTAAAAGTACTTTTTCACGGTTATTCCAATAAACAGCGGGCAGTTTAAAACCAAGAGTAATATTTTGTTTTAAACTCACATTAGGTAACAGGCTTAGTTTTCCGTCGATCTCGAGCGTGTTGTTTATAAAAAAGGAAGAGGAATAAAAAAGCACTTTGGGAGGGATAGAAATGGTGAGGTTATTTTTATCACTATCAAATTTTTGTGCACAGTTTACAAAAATATCACCGGCCATCTCCTGGTTTTTGAAGCTATTAATTTGTCTGGCCTTTAAATAAAATTGTAAGGGACTAGCATTGCCGGATTCGTCCGTGAAAATAATTTTTATCTTTCTAAAAGCTGAGTCAGTAAGAAAAGTCCTGCCCTTGTTTACAGATGGACCAAAAAGACCTTCCGGATAAATGGTAGGTAAAAACAATTTTTGGAATTTATTCTTTCCAATGTTATCGCTAAAAACATTAATGAAGCGAGACTCATCGAAAGCAATATTATTTAATTGATGTGAGTATATTAACGTATCGTCCAGATAAATTCGAACCGAAAAAACATTGTTTGAATTTCCATTGGGATAACACCTGTCGATTCCTGAAAAAGCCAGGCCAACAATGGATTGATTAAGGATAAGATGATCCTCTTCCAAAATCAGAGTATCTTTTCTCACTGATTGAATTTTGCGAGTGTTCATTAAAACAGGCTGCGTTGTGTCTGAAAGATTGTAAAACGCAATAGCATGAATTTCAGGCGAAGTACGATCAGAGATTCGAAAAAAGCCGAGTGGGTTTAACGGGATCTCGGTTAGTTCATCACGAATTTCAAAATGAAGATGTGGTCCGGTAGAACCTCCGGTATTGCCGCTCAGGCCTATAATTTCATTTCTTCTTACATACACCGACCTTGGCTTTGGTGTAAAGTCGATTTCAAAATTCTGAACGGCATATTGATTTTCTTTTGCAAGATTCGCGATCTTCATACTAAAAGCATTCAGATGAGCATAAACACTTACCTTGCCATTTGGGTGCGTTATGTAAACACATTTACCATAACCGTAGGGACTCACACGAATTCTAGAGACATAGCCTTCCTCTATGCTATAAATTGGTAAGTTTATTTTTCCACTGGTAGTAAAATCAATACCTGCATGAAAATGGTTGGGACGTAACTCGCCGTAGTTAGCTGTAATTACCCCGGGAGAATCAATTGGCCAGACGTATCGGAAAGGACTTTGAGAAAAACAGAAAACGGAATTTAAAAATGCAACAACCGCACAGATAGATGATCTAATTATACTCTGCATCGTTTAAGACGGAATGGTTTTAGAAGGATCTGTATTCTCTTTAAGTTCTTGTTCGGAAACCTTTTCGAAAAAACATGAAAAGAAAACAAAAAACAACACTCCGGCAGAGGTTTGCAACATACTTTCTACAAGGAAATTTAAGATAATTAGGAAGGCAAAAATGCAGAGCAGAAAATTGCGATCACGAAATCCTTTAAATACAGCCCCGAAAGTCATTAACGCCAACACTGTAAATCCTACAAGTCCAAGTCCTATAAATGTTTGAAAAAACTGGTTATGGGCATTAAAATGGTGTTCATACGCACCCGTTAAGCCATTGTCTCCATAAGACTTAGTAAGTTTGTCGTTAGCATCACCAACTCCTGTACCGAAAATAAAATTGTCTTTAATCAGTTTTACAGACTCTTTCCAGATCAGAATTCTTACCGTTGTGCTTTCAGAAGAAGTTTTATCAATATTTTCGAGGGAAGCTGGATTTAAGGAGTTGAAGCGATTAAAGGGTGCAGGAAATATTTTTACTAAAAGAAAAAGTACAACCAAAAGCGTTGCGCCTACAGCAAAAATTCTTTTTAAAGTGAAATGTTCTTTGAATTTATAGATCATGAGCAATGGCATGGAAATAAAAAAGCTAATAAGGCCGAGTTTAGACGAGCATAAAAAAATGCTGGTAACAAAAATAGAAATGAAAAAATAAGAACTATAGATAACGCTCTTCTGTGTCTTAAACCATTCGTTATAAAACACAACCACAAAAATAATTGCCAAAAGCAAATACATTGCAAAATAAGACGCGTGTATAAAATCGGAAAAGAGTGAATAGAAAAAGTAGTCTGATTGTCCGTTAAAAGCGTAAAGAAAGGCTCTGGCTATAAGATAGAGACAGGCAAAAAAGCAGCCGGAAACAAAAGCAACTACACAGCGTTTCAGAATTTCTACCGGCCATTTAAAACAGAAGAATAAATAGGGGAAAATAAAAAAAGTCAGTTTTATTTCAATGCTAAATCCAGCTTCTACTTTATTTTCAGAAAGCAACGCGCTGGCAACTGTAAGGAAAAAAAAAGAAAAAAGCAGAATGAGTTTTCTGTTCATAAAACCTTTTTTCAGTGTTTGTTTATCGATGTTCAAAAACGAAGAAAGAAACCAAAGCGCAGCAAGGAGCGATAAAACAAGAGATCCAAAAGGAAGGCAGAAGCAGAAGAGAACCGGAAAAAAATAAAAAAGTTTCTGCTTAAATGTTACTTCCATTGTATATGATTAAAGTATAAAGATAGACTTTGCCGGACTATAATTCCAGTAATTGACGATAGAATTTCTCAGCAATAATTTCACGGTTAAAATTGGCATTCACGAACCGGCGACCATTTTCACCCAGTTGTTGTGCTAAGGTCTTGTCACTTTTAAGGTCTGAGACCGCTTTTACTAGTTCTTCCACATTCTCAGGTTCAAAATACATGCCGCACTTACCCTGAGTGATAAACAGTTGCCTCGCTTCTCCGTCCACTCCAAGCAGAACCGGAATTTCCATAGAGAGATTTTCAAATAATTTAGAAGGGATTGCTCCAAGGAAAAGATCTAATTTTCGAAGCGGCACAATAGCGGCGTCAATATCTTTAAGAACTGAAGGCATTTCTTTTTTAGTAACGGGATCCAGGAAAACCACGTTGGAAAGAGAAAGTTCTTCCTTAAGAGCCTGAAGCCGGGGTTTCTCAGGGCCACTTCCCATTAAAACAAATTTTATATCTGGCGTTGAACTAAAAGATTTCGCGGCATTCAGAATAACCTCTAATCCCTGCGCTATACCAATAATGCCTGCATATAAGAAGATAAAATCACTTTCAGGGAAACCATTTTTCGCTCTCCAATTGGCTTTAGAAATCGTTGCAGGATCATAATATTTAAGATCTACGCCGTTGGGTAACCAATAGGTTTTCACCGAAGGAAAACGCTTATTGATATTTGCGCAAATACCCTGTGTTTGTCCTGTAACAAGAACTGCCCTTTTGTACAGTCGTTCTTCGAGATTATACGCCAACTTTAAAAGGTATTTATTATTTACGACACCTAATTTTTCGGCGCTCTCTGGCCATAGATCACTCACGTTAAAAATCAGTTTTGCTTTTTTGCGTCGCGCCAGGTACAAAGCCGAGTATCCCAAGAACAAAGGTGGAGACTCGCAAAGCAGAAAATCGAAACTACCCAATTTTTTATTTCCAATTCTTGCACTTGACCAGACAAAAGAAAAATAGTTGCGTAAACGATTAACAATCGATTTACTTTTCGATGCGTAGATTGATGAACGATGAACCTTTAGCCCTTCCATTTCCTCATAGAAGTAATTTTTACCCTTGTATGTTTCGTAGATTTGCATCTGCGGGTAATTCGGCATTGCAGTTAAAACCGTAACATCCACTCCCGATTTAAACAAACGCACAGCCAATTCAAACAACCTGTTTTGAGGCGCGCCCACTTCCGGAGGAAAATATTGCGTAAGAATTAAAAGTTTCACGTTCAAATTTAACACAATCCCGCAAATTATCAAAACTTAAAATGACCGAAATCCATCAGTTTAATATTGGATTATCGGTAATATAAATATATATTTGAAGTAGTAATGATCAAGCGTAATAAAGAAAAAGAAATTATCAGCTACATGAAACAATTTCCTGTAGTTGCCATCATTGGCCCACGACAAAGCGGTAAAACAACTCTTGCGAAACAACTTTATTACACAAAAAAAAGCACTAATTTATATTTCGATCTTGAAAGTCCCGCTGACCGGAGCAAATTTAATAACCCGGAATATTTTTTAAGTTCTTTAAAAGCGCAAACCATTATCATTGATGAAGTTCAGCGCATGCCTGAACTATATGCTCTGTTACGTTCGCTGGTAGATAAAAAAAAGATAAAAGGCAAATATCTTTTATTAGGCTCGGCATCACCGCATCTAATACAGGGCGTTTCAGAAACTCTTGCCGGGAGAATAGCTTATACAGAAATTGACCCTTTTAATTTAACGGAGATTTACAACAAACCAGCTGATATAAATAAACATTGGTTCCGGGGAGGCTTCCCTGATGCCTGGATGGCAAAAAACGAGGAACAATGCTTTCAATGGTTAAATAATTTTTTCAGAACTTTTATCGAACGGGATCTGAACACTCTGTTTGGAGTTACTTTTTCTGGCGACCTCATGTTTAAGCTTTGGAGAATGTTGGGCCATTTTCATGGAAGTGTATGGAATGCTCAATCTTTTGCAAAGGGGTTGGATGTTAGTCCAACTACTATTAACCGGTACATCGAGTACCTGGAAGGCGCTTTTATGCTCAGAAAACTTCCAGCTTATGCTACAAATGCAAAAAAAAGATTGGTAAAAAGTCCAAAGGTTTATATAAGAGACAGCGGAGTACTTAATTACCTCACCAATATTCATTCTTCGAAGGAGATGTTTTTTAATCCTGCTATAGGCAATGCCTGGGAAGGATATGTATTGGAACAAATCATTCAGTTATTGCCTGCTACAATTGTTCCCTATTTTTACAGAACACATGATGGCAGCGAAATGGATCTTGTATTGGTTAAAGGGATAAAGCCAATTGTATGCATTGAGATAAAAACAAATAATGAACCCAATCTTACCCGAGGGTTTTATGAATGCCTGGAAGATTTAAAATGTAAAACAGCAATTGTAATTACACCCTATCAACAAACGCCGTATGCCATTGCTGAAAACATAATGGTATACGGTCTTCATGACTTTCTAACTACAAAACTCCCTCAAATACTAAAACTAAAATGACCGAAAATCATCAGTTCAACTGACGATTTTCGGTCATTTTGTAAGCGCATCGTAGAAAGCTTTATGTATTTTTCCACGTATTCCCATCTTTGCAAGCTTGTTTTCGTCAGCGTTAGGATACACACGGTTACTTAAAAAAACCACCACTAAATTATTTTTCGGATCTGCCCAGGCAAAGGTACCTGTAAAACCACTGTGGCCAAAACTTTCAAGACTGCAATTAGAAATTACAGGGCTGTCTTTTTTCAAATCACTTTCCGGTTTCTCAAAACATAAACCTCTTCTGTTACCAGGGCAAAATCTACAGCTTGTAAATTCTTTTACGACATTACTATCTAAAACACGCACGCCATTCAGCTGTCCCTTATTTAAATATAATTGCATAACCTTTGCAACATCCATCGCGCTTCCGAACAAACCCGCATGTCCCGCAACGCCCCCCATCATAGCCGCTCCGGGATCATGTACATAGCCCTGTAGAATTTGTTTTCTGAATTTTTCATCGTTTTCGGTTGGTGCAACCTGTGTTTTCGAGAAATAGTTCAGCGGCCTATACGTTAAGCTTACTCCGATCTTAAAATAGATATCCGCCACGTATTCATTTAATTTTTTCTGGCTTTGTTGCTCAATAATTTGCTGCATAAAATAATAACCTACGTCACTGTATAAATATTTTCCAGGACTTTCGAGTTTAGAATCTACGATGCGTTTATAGATAGAATCATTAAATCCTTTGAAAATAAAGAGATTTTTAGCAACCTGAGTTGGATATTCTTCTGATTTTGTCTTAGCATAGATCCCGGGTTTATAGTCTCCTCTGCGGTCGATAGTTCTGATGTAAAATGGAATAGTGGCCTGCAGGCCAGCCTGGTGAGATAATACATCCTCTATTAAGATATTTTCTTTGTCGGTACCCTTTAAATAAGGTAAATAAAATCCAAGTGTTTTTGAATAGTCAAAATTTCCTTCGCTGCGTAATTTCATAAGTGCGAGAGAACTAGACATAATTTTCGTGAGACTTGCCAAGTCGTAAATCGTTCCGTTATCTACTTTTTTAGAATCAGAATTGTAAGTGAATTTTCCGAATGATTTTTGATAGATTACCTGGCCATCTTTTAAAGCTACGATTTCACAACCTGGATAAGCTTTTTCCTGTATTCCCATAAGAGCAATACTGTCGATCATTCCAAATTTCTTTGCCATGAAAATTTCTTTCACATAATTTTTTGTTTGTGCATCAAGAGGTTCCAGCGTGAGTCCGGACTCGCTTTTAAATTGATTTGTACTCACAGGTAACTTCCCATTCACACGACTATTTCCCATAATAGCGTTTGCTGAAGCCCGTAAAAGAGAAGGGATGTATTCATAAGCCACAATAATGGCTTTAAAATTTGAAACAGGTGGCATTTTATTTAAAAGGTAGGGATTGGTCATCATTACTAAAACGGTGGGACGCATTTTAGAAATGGAATCGACTAATCTTAAAGTCTGCTTTCCTACGCCATAATTATTATCTGCTTTTAACGTAGCCTTGTTTATCTGCAGAATAACCAGATCTGTTTCTTTAATTTTTTCAAAAGCTTTTACAATCTCAGCAGGTTTGGCATCGTGTGTTAATCCAATATGCTCCACATAGGCGTAATTTTTTAAAGTACTTCCCAATGTATTTGTTTCTTCCACACCAAAAGAAACTTCCGCAATCCTTATACTATCTGTTCCTTTAAGCGGAAGAAAATTATTTTCATTTTTTAGGAGTGTGATAGAGGCCTCCGCTAATTTTTCATTCAGATCTTCGCTTTGTTTTGTGTTTAATTCTTTAGTAAGATTTCGCGTCACAATTTCCTGCTTACTATTTAAGCCGCACCAGTATTTTGCTTTGAGAATTTTTCTACAACGTTCGTCAATTTCTTCCTGCGTAATTTTACCTTCTTTTATTGCTTTCGTAATTTCATCCAAAGCTATTCCCACATTTCCACTAAACAATAAAACATCATTGCCTGCCAAAAGTGCCTTCACATCAACTATTCCCGGCGCATAAAATTTAGCTACTCCTTTCATGTTGAGGGCGTCGGTAAAAATCAAGCCCTTGTAGTTCATTTTTGTTTTAAGAAGATCGTTAACCACATTTGGTGACAAAGTAGAGGCCAGATTCTTAGTAGTATCGAGACTCGGAATATTTAAGTGAGCAACCATAACGCTTGATAGTCCGCGATCAAACAAGTAATGAAAAGGATATAACTCTAAAGAATCTAATCTCTCACGTGTATGTGTAATGGAAGGCAGTGTGTGATGCGAATCGCTATCCGTATCACCATGTCCCGGAAAATGTTTCCCGTTGGCCATCACCTGTTCATCCTGCAGGCCTTGCATATACATGAAAGCTTTTTGCGCGACTTTGTATTTGTTCTCCCCAAAGCTGCGCATACCTATTACAGGATTTAAAGGGTTGTTATTTACATCTGCTACTGGCGCAAAATTCACGTGAATTCCTAAACGTTTGCATTCCTTCGCGATTTGTTTTCCCATCTGGTAAATCAGTGAATCGTTCTGAATGGCACCAAGCGTCATTTGTTTAGGATACCGCGGTGTTGAATCCAGTCGCATAGCCAGGCCCCATTCTCCATCAATACCGTAGAGTAAAGGTGTTTTTGCGATGCTTTGAAAATAATTTGCTAATTGTCCCTGTCGCACCGGTCCACCCTGCATCCAAATCAATCCACCGATGTTGTAATTTATAATGAGTTCCTTTATTTCCTTTACATGTTTTAGATCTTTGTTACTGTATGCTGCAACCATGAATAACTGACCTAAACGTTCCTTAGGCGAAAGGGAGTTAAAAACGGAATCCACCCATCTGTTTTGAATGGAAATAAAATCAGGGTCTTTCTTTTTTTGAGAAGGAGGGATAAATGCTACCATGACAAAGGTCACCAGCACACAAAGCGTTCTAAAAATGCGATTCATTCCCCTAAAGTTAGGGCTTATAAAAGGTGCGCATTCAGCGCTCCTGTTAATGTTTTTAACAAAAGGGACTTGATTTGTTTTTTTTAACGAAAGCGCTTATCGCTCAAGAATAATTTTTTTTGTTACTTCTTTATTTCCCGATTTAATTTTCACGAAATAAAGTCCGGAAGAATAATCAGAAAGATCAAGCTTAGTAGTTGGTTCACTGTTATTTTCCGCATTAAAAATAAGCTGACCCATCGCATTATAAACACTTAAGTCAATTACCTTGTGATTGGGATTACTTAGATGAAATATTCCATTAGAAGGATTGGGACTTAGTATAAGATCGTCTGCCAGAAGCAAGCTTTCCATACCTGTAGACGTTGAAACTAATTTTCGTACGAGAATATCATCAAGATAGATGCCATCTTCCTCTGTATAAAAGTCTGAATTTAACGTAAACCGAATCTTAACATTTTGTCCCAGATATGCCGAAAGGTCTATCTCCTCTTTTACCCATTCGTCCTGGCGGCCGTCGTAGAGCGGATATGTTCCACCGAAAGATGCAGGAGAGGTTTCATATTTTCCGCAGAGAGGATTAAAACTTACTCCATTATTTGTACTTATCTGTATTTGCGCTTCATCAAAAGTTTTTTCGATTGCGAATTTTATGTAGAACTGAAGATGTGCATAGATGGCATTTTGAAGATTCAATTGATTTTTTGTTGTAATGCTTTTGTGGTCGTTTTCTGCGTAATCCATTCCCGGACTATCAGTTATACAGGATGGTGCAGAAACATAAGTAGATTGTTCTATGCCCCATGAACCAACAGTATCCATATTTGCAACAGCAGAATTTCCTATATCGTTTAATAGTGTTACGGGTGATCCAGCTATTTTTGTGATGGTATCGTTGCGAGTAATTGAACCATTGTTCACGGAGAGAGCATATTGTATTTTCTGACCTTGAGAAAGGCCACCAGCTAAGACAAACGAAATAGAATCTACCAGAGTTTGATTTTGCGCTGGTGAAGAATAAACCTTTGATGAACCAACAGCTGCAATTCCTGAAGTGAGAGGAATAACGCTAACCGTGTAGTTTCCGCCTGTTAATCCAAGACGCTGTACTTTATAGTTAATGTAACCACTTGAAGAAATAAACTGATCTTCTTCATCATAGATTTTCGCATAGTTTCCAGCTAATCTTGCCAGGTTATAATTTTGACTAAAGGTGGTTTTACATATATCTACAATCCTGTTGGAAGCCGGCCAGAATCCATCGTTGTAAGTTCCGGCTTCAGGCGTCATTGCCATTATTTTTGGTTTCGAAATTTGTTCGCCATACATCCAGTCATCACTTCCTCCATTGGTAAGATAATGAAGCGTTTGATAGCAAGTACCGTAAAGAAATCGTGTATCACGTGTAAGCAATGTCCCCCAGTGCACATAGGTAGCGCTATCGGGTGTGTAGATGCTGGGAAGGTGTCCAAATGGATAAATAAGAACATTACTAAAAGTATGGGCATTTAATGCATTTTTAAATTGACGTGAATTGCAAAAACTTTGCATTGCTTGTGTTTCAGGCTCACTGAAAGGACCTGTGCCGCGGTACACATCACTCGATGTATTTGGAGAGGACCCCAGATTGTCGTAGCCCCAGTTTAATCCGTAATTTCTATTTAAGTCAACACCGTATGTAAAATCTGCATTGAGCCGGCGGTTACGCCTCCACATACCACCACCATTTGGATTGGTAGTTTGATTGTAATAATAACCGTCAGGATTGACGCAAGGCACAAAAAACAATTCAGAGTTATTTAATGTTTCCTGGATATCCGGATCGGTTGCGTAGTTCTCCAGTAAGTACCACATGTAAAAAATTAACTGCGACAAACTCGCGCCTTCCCGGGCATGATGCAGCGCAGTGTACAACACTTCACTTTCATTTTCATCACTGTTCGGGTTATCGCTAAACTTCACATACCAAATATTTCTTCCTTCAAAACTTTGAGTGCTACTAATAGGCTGTTTTGCTTTTACTAGCGAAGGATACAATAAAGCCATACTATCCAGAATATTTTCCATTTCCAGTAATGTAAAATATCCCCCCATACTACCGAGGTGAAAATGAGCCGGCACTTTTACATCAGGAGCATTGCAAACCCCTGAAGGTCGTCGTGCCGATAGGACGGAAGCGTTACGGGCCTCATAAAATCTGGCCAAATCATAAATTACTATTTTGTACGGGATAGAATTATCTTTCAGGATTTTTATTTCAGTTTCACTAATTTCTGTTTCAATTCCCCCACCCTGGTTATGACTGTGATCGATAGTAATTCCGAGTTCCTGAATTTTTTCGCGCATTGCTTTGTCAGCGGGAATTAAGACGCGATGGTATTTTTCAGTTTGCGAAGAAGCAGCTAAAGCGTTTAGAAAAAAGAAAAGAATGAGAATTTTTTTCATGACATTTATTTTATTCCTAAGTTATGAAAAACAAAGCTCCACATATCAGAAAATTCATCTATTTGTTTGGAAGTGGGTTTACCCGCTCCGTGTCCAGCATTCACATCGATTCTAATGAGCATAGGCTGCGAGCTTTTATTTTTTTCCTGCAAAGTCGCTGCAAACTTAAAAGAGTGTGCGGGTACAACACGGTCGTCGTGATCGCCCGTTAAAACAAGTGTGGCCGGATAATTTGTTTCTTTAATATTATGAAGCGGTGAATATTTTATGAGACAATCAAACTCTTCTTTGGTTTCGCTGTTACCATAATCTACAGACCAGGCACGACCAATCGTAAAAAGATGAAAACGCAACATATCTAAAACCCCTACCGTTGGCAGAGCCACTTTACAAATATCCGGTCTTTGGGTCATAACGGCGCCAATAAGCAGGCCACCATTACTTCGACCGTGAATTGCTATTTTATTATAAGACGTGTATTTTTGAGCAACCAAATAATCACATGCAGAAATAAAATCATCGAAGACATTTTGTTTTTTGCACTTTGTACCTGCTTTATGCCAGTTCTCGCCATACTCGCCACCACCGCGTAAATTGGGAACACAGTAAATGCCTCCAGCTTCCAGGAAAATAGATCTATCGATCCTGAATTCAGGTGCTATTGAGATATTAAAACCTCCATATCCGTAAACGAAACAAGGCGTTTCAGGGTTCATCTTTACATCTTTTCGACGCGTAATAAACATGGGTACTTTTGTACCGTCTTTACTTGTAAAAAAGACCTGTTCAGTGATGTAGTTTTCAGAAGCGAATTTACAGTCGGGTTTAAAGATCAGTTTACTTATCCAAGTTTTTGCATCTAAAAAATAAGTTTGCTCTGGCGCTGTAAATTGGGAAACGCTATAAGTTGCAAAATCATCTTCCTTATCCGTATTAAAACTATTTAACCTGCAAAGGCCCGGAAGTTTTATTTCGCGTTCCAGTTTGCCATCCAAATCGTAACAATAAAGTTTTGAAATCACGTCTGAAAAGTAATTCACAAGAAGTTTGTTATTACAAATTCTTGCCCCTTCGAGAGGGTTTACCGACTCAGGAATCAGGGTTTTCCAGGCTGAAGGATTTGTATTTTCATAAGTGAAAGAAACCAATTTATATTTTGGAGCGTCTTTGTTCGTTGTCATGTAAAAGACATTTCCTATATTCTCTACAACCGAATATTCAGAATCGAAATTGCTGGAAATAATTTTAAACTCAGCTTTAGGGTCTTTCAAATCCTTCACCATCAGCTTCTCTCCGCTGGTACTTTGACTTGTGCTCACAAATAAATAATTCTCATCGTCCGTTGTAAAAGCACCGAAATTATAATCCGGATGATCTTTGTCCTCGAAAAATAAAATATCTTCTTCCTGGCTTGTACCAAGTTCGTGAAAGTAAACCTTGTGAAATTGGTTGCTCTGCGAAAGCTCGCTACCCGTAGGTTCAGCGTAACGGCTGTAGTAGATACCATTTCCCTTCCAGCTCATACCGCTAAATTTCACCCATTTTATTACGTCTGGCAGGTCTTTTTTAGAAACAATATCTTTGAAATGAATCTCCACCCAATCGCTTCCCGCTTTCGAAATTCCGTAGGCTAAAGTTTTTCCATCTTTAGAAATAGAGGTGCCGCTCAGGGAAATCGTTCCATCAGCGGAAAGTGTATTTGGATCTAATAGAATCTCTCCTTTATCCTCCAAATTCTTCATTATGAATAAAACACTTTGATTTTGAAGACCATTGTTACGGTAGCAAAAAAAGAAGTTTCCCTTTTTAAAAGGAGCTGATTGCTTATTGTAATTCCATAATTCTGTTAAACGCGTTTTAATTTTCTCCCGCGAGGGTATGGTTTTTAAATAAGTCTCAGTGATGACATTCTCCTGTTTTACCCAAGCTTCTGTTTTTGGACTTCTATCATCCTCAAGCCAGCGGTAGGGATCTTCCACCTTAGCTCCAAAATACATGTCGCTAACATTTTCTTTTTCAGTTTTAGGGTAATTAAAGCTGCTTTGCGCATTTAATAAAGGATTTATCAGTACAGACATACAAATAAGTGTGACTTGTTTTTTCATCTTGTGAAAAGTGAGTTGTTAATATGTAAATAAAGTAAGCGAAAGAGGCAAGCCTTGCAGGCATATTTTTGTAAATGTAGATGATTAAAGTTGGATTTTCAATATCGCGACAGGCAAAGCTTTTGGGCGTTAAGTTTGTTTTTGCACTTGTCTTCCTGTCAACTTTTATAAACGCCCAGCCTCCGCAATTTAAAGCTTACAACTATATTGAACAGTACTCGCAGACGGCCATTCGCCAGATGGTGTTGTATAAAATTCCGGCGAGTGTTATTTTAGCGCAAGCTATTTTTGAAAGTAGCAGCGGCACCAGTATGCTCGCTAAAAAATCGAATAACCATTTTGGAATTAAATGTCACGCTGGATGGAGCGGTGATACCATTGTAAAACATGATGACGAGCTGAATGAGTGTTTTAGAAGTTATGCAACTACTGAAGACTCGTATAAAGATCACAGCCTGTTTCTAATTTCCCGTCCCCGATATGCGGAGCTTTTTAAACTTTCTGTTTATGATTATAAAAGTTGGTGTATGGGTTTAAAAAATGCTGGTTACGCTACCTCTCCAACTTATGCTTATCAATTAATAAAACTTATTGAAGAGTTAAAACTCTATGAGTTGGATGGAGCAGAAATCTTATGTACCGAGATTCGCCGACTGGAAAAGGAACCTGAAATTAAATTTTCAAAATATACAGGAAAAGGATTTTCAGTTCGTGATCTTTCCCGCTCAGGTTGCTTGTGGCTTGATGCAGAAGATATTACCGCGCGGAGTCTTGACTTTATTGTAAACAAGGAAGTGCGTTCAGCCACCATTGCCGGCAATTAAAATTCCACCTATTATTTTTCAATTTACACTCTGCTAATTCCCTATAATTACTACTTTTATAGCTCAAAAAATCAGTATTTATGGAATTCAGAATAGAAACAGACACTATGGGCGAAGTGAAAGTACCTTCGCATGTTTATTGGGGTGCACAAACAGAAAGAAGCCGTAACAATTTTAAGATCGGACCTGAAGCAAGTATGCCAAAAGAAATTATTTATGCTTTTGGTTATTTGAAGAAGGCAGCTGCGATGGCTAATCAGGACTTAGGAGTTTTAGCAAAAGAAAAATGCGATTTAATAGCAAAGGCTTGCGATGAAATTATTGCTGGAAAATTAGATGACCAGTTTCCACTGGTTATCTGGCAAACAGGATCAGGCACGCAGAGTAACATGAACGCGAATGAGGTAATTGCTTATCGTGCTCACGTTATGAATGGGGGAAATTTAGCAGATGAGAAAAAAGTTTTACATCCGAATGATGACGTAAACAAATCTCAATCAAGTAACGATACTTACCCAACGGCTATGCACATTGCAGCTTACAAGCAAGTAGTAGAAATTACAATTCCAGGTTTGGAAAAAATGCGTAACTCCTTGCATAAAAAAGCAGAGTCGTGGAAAACTATTATTAAAACAGGACGTACCCATTTTATGGACGCTACACCTTTGTCGTTAGGACAAGAATTCAGCGGTTACGTTCAGCAAATAGATATGAGTATCCGTGCTTTGAAAAATGCGCTGGAGGCTGTGAAAGAACTTGCACTCGGTGGAACAGCTGTAGGAACAGGATTAAATACTCCAAAAGGATACGATGTACTTGTTGCTAAAAAAATTGCAGAGTTAACAAATCTTCCTTTTGTTACTGCTCCAAATAAATTTGAAGCTTTAGCTGCACATGATGCAATGGTAGAATTAAGTGGCGCTTTAAAACGCACTGCAGTTGCTTTGATGAAAATCGCGAATGATGTTCGTATGCTATCATCAGGACCACGTTGTGGAATCGGCGAAATTATTATTCCTGACAACGAACCAGGTTCTTCTATCATGCCTGGAAAAGTAAATCCAACGCAACCGGAAGCCATGACAATGGTTTGCGCTCAAGTTATTGGTAATGATGTTGCTGTTTCTATCGGTGGTTCTATGGGTCATTTCGAATTAAATGTTTTTAAACCAGTAATAGCGGCTAACGTACTGCAATCTGCGCGTTTGATAGGCGATGCTTGTGTAAGTTTTACTGAAAAATGTGCTGATGGCATTGAACCGAATTTACCAGAATTGAAAAAACACCTTGAGAATTCATTGATGCTAGTAACTGCATTGAACACTCACATCGGTTATGAAAAAGCAGCGAAAATAGCTAAGACAGCACACAAAGGAAATAAAACCTTGCGTGAAGCGGCAATAGAATTAGGCTATGTAACGAATGAGCAATTTGACCAATGGGTAAAACCAGAGGATATGATTGGAAGTTTGAAGTAGTCTTCGTAATCTATTCATGAAGCCCTTTCATAAAAATGAAAGGGCTTTTTTTCTGGCTGACTGAGAATGTCTCACTGTCAGGCATTCATAAATAAGAACTGGTATCCATCTATTTTGTAAGTATAATTTTTCTAGTTGCTATTACAGCTTCTTTTGAGATCACTTGCAAAATATAGATTCCCGGTGAAAAATTATTCAAATCTATTTTATGGATTTCAGATTGCATTAGGTCCAATTCTTCTCTCATTAAATATCCTGTAGGATTTAACACTCTGTATTTTAAAACGGCAGGCTTTTGTGAATCCCATTTTATTTCAAAAACTCCGTTTGAAGGATTAGGAAACAAAGAGAAAGAATCATTTAATTTATTTTCTTTAAGCCCCACATAAACTACGTCGATACAACCGTTCCGTTGAGTTATATTATTTCTTACAGCACTTTTTAAAATAATTGCATTGGAACTCCCTACGGTAACCTGTGTATAATTTTCAACCGCCGGATTAAATACAATCTGTGAATCATTAACACTCCAGGCTTCCGAGCAATAGCTATCTTGAAGTGAATCGATTCTTACAAGACCAATTTGGTCTGGAACAATTGATCTATAAGCAAGAAAAGGGCCATTACCAGAAACAAAATAGCCTCCGTTTGAACCATTTGCAACTGTTGTTAAATACGTTATACCTCGACTGCCCGAAACAAATTTACCAGAGGTATCAACACTTATTATTGCAGATTCGTCGAAGGTCAAAAAAAGTGATTTATCTTTCGCTGGCTTAATCTTGTTGCCTTGCGGATTAAATGGATCGAAATATGTGTGAATATCATATTCAGTGACACTTATAACCGATCCATTGATATTTGTAATCATTAGTATAGGTTTGTCTGAGATCAAATAAGAATAAATTTTAGAGCCAGCGATTAAGATATCTGCTATGCAAACGAGCGAAGCTCCCGGCTGATTATAACTTTTACACCACGATACATTTCCTGATTTATTCAACTTGACAAGGCATCCTTTTCCTCCTTGTATAGATCCGGATAAAATAAATCCGGAATCTGGCGTTTGTTTTACTGAACGAAAAACAGTGGATGTATCGCCAACTTTAATCGTTTTACTCCAGATCAAATTTCCATTCTTGTCAAGACGCGTTACAAAAGAATTTTCAGATTCAAGTGGCATATATCCGCAAGTAACAACTCCTGAATCGATTGTGGAGCTTATGGAAAAAGGAGAAAAATATTGATATGTGGAATAGGAGAGTTGACGCGACCAAATAATTCCACCATGTGAATTGATTTTGAGTATCACTGGATTACTTATTCCATAAGGTTGATTGGCCAAGGCATATAAAGTTGTATCAAGATTTACGATAAGATCTACTATAACGTAACCAGAATCAATGGATTTATTCCATTTTAAATTACCAAGAGAATCTGTTTTAAGAAGGATACTGGAAATGTAGTTTTTTCCGGCAATTAAACATCCTTTATCGGAAGTACCTACCAAAGGACCACTATAAATTCCGGATTGATCTGAATTTTGATAAACTTTCGCAATAAAATTTTGCGCCTTTATGTTTAAAAGAAATAATAATTGAAGGGATAAATATAAATATCTGAAGTAAAGCATAACTTGATTTCTGGGTTAAGTAAAGGTATTACAATTTCTGAATTTTTAAATTAAATCTCTCAAGTCTGATTTCCTTTCAACTTAATATTTGAACTAACGAAAACTGAAATCGATTCTAATAAAGCAAAAAGAAATTAGGTAATCATTTACAAAACATCGAATTCGTTTTAAACACCCGGATGAGTTGGTAGGTAAAACCAAAAAACCCAGAATAAAATTGGAATATTTAGAAAGAAATTAATAACAGTTTGAATGTAGACTTTTACATTTCTTTAATATTCCCTTAAGATTCGGGACTGATACTGTAACTAAATTTGCAGGTAAATTGTAAGTACCCTTAACATGAAAATCAAAGTCATTCCCGTTTCAACAGTCGAAGTAAAGCATGCACCCTTGTTGAGCGACATAGAACAAAAGTTAACTGAATTTTTCCAGTCTAAAAATTACGGAGAAGATCTTAAAGAAGTTTATATAGGCGTAATTGCAGTAAAACCAAACCTTCAGAGATTTTATAAAAATCAAAAGCCTGAATACATCTTTGATCGTAAAAACTACGTTCGCAATACCATTTCCAATTCTGTTAACAGAGCTTTGAAATATTATATCAATCTAAATTTTGAGCTTTTTAATAATGCAAATGAAGCGGAAGCAACTGAAATGCTTAAACAAGAACTTCTTAGCTCCATGAGTTTATTCGATCGTTTTAAAAATAAAATCAAGGATTTTAATGTGCTGCCTTTCAAACAAGACATGAAGCTCTTTTTTGAAGAGATGACTGGTCCTGCTATTTTAGCTTCCTAATTCTCATAAAACTTCAATTTTTAGTACTCTTGAAGCGATTTTCCATTCGTAAGCTAACTCTTTTCTATTTATCCTTAATCCCTTATTAAGTTCTATACCTCCTATCCGAAATCTTAAATCCTCCACGGTATCGGACTTTACAAGCGTATAAATTTTAATTGTGAAAATTCCGGTTTTACTCATAGGAATTAGCGTAGCATACATATCTTTAGAAAGACTATCTTTTTTTTTGAGAGCTTACAAAGTCATACTTTTTAATCATAGAATCATTTAGGCATTCATCAACATATATATTTATGTATTTAGATTCGGGCGAAGGAAGATCAAACATAAAATAATTAACACCTGCCATATTCATACTTTCACTTAGGACCTCTGAATCTTTAACCGTCGCGATCTTAATGGAGTAATTTTGTCCGTAACTTAACTTCATTAAAAAGAGAATTCCAATTAGGATCAGTTTATTTTTCATGATTTTGGGATATGTTTAACAAGGTATGAATATACTAGTCTTAAATAAAAAGCTTATTTCTGCAAAACATAGCAAGGTTATTTCTGAAATGCAGCTAGTTTTTATATACCCCATAAGTTAATCATGACAAAAAAGGACGGAGCCGTTTTGATTCCCGATGAAATTATTTCGAATCAGATATATTTAATCCGAGATCAGAAGGTGATGCTGGATAAAGATTTAGCTAAATTGTATGAAGTAGATACTAAAGTTTTAAAACAGGCCGTTAGACGAAATCCTGATCGCTTTCCTGAAGACTTCATGTTCGAGTTAACCAAACCAGAGAGCGAGTCTTTAAGGTCACAATTTGTGACCTTAAAGAGAGGTGAACATATTAAATATCTTCCTATGGCTTTCACTGAGCAAGGCGTGGCAATGCTTTCCAGCGTTCTTAATAGTAGAAGAGCTATTTTAATTAATATTCAAATTATAAGACTTTTCACAAAACTTAGAAGTATGCTAAGTGATAATACGGAAATTCGGCTTGAAATAGAGAAAATCAAAAAGAAAATAAACAACCATTCGAAGAACATTGAACTAGTGTTCAAATACCTTGACGAACTTATTGAAAAAAAAGAAAATCCTAAGCCAAGAAAAAAAATTGGTTACAGTATGAAAAATTAATTCGAAATTATTTTACCTTCTCTACCCAATCTCCATGTTCGCGGATGGGTTCAATGAGCTCGTCTACAGCAGTTTCGCTGATTACATTTTTTTAATCACTCTTGCCTTTGTACAAACTGACCCCTCCTTAACGAGCAATCTGAGTAGAGTGGTGAACGCTTCAGCATAAAGAAAATTCGAAACCGGGAAAGAAAACAGGATTCGTAATAAAAACAAACTAGTGTTATACTGTTCCGTTATGACGGTGCTGGTTAGTCAACCAAAATCCAGCCCATATGATAATTAAACATCAAACACTGTAAAACGGTTGAAAGGACAATGATACTAACAAAAACTATTTTCCATCTCCAATAATAATAAACTACGTATAAGAAATAAATAGCACACACTACTACTAAAGCTTTGTACCGATAAAGAAAAACATAAAATTGAGGATCTAATCCAAACCAAATAAGATGAACAATAATTACTACTGGCACAAATAACCAAAACGACTTAAGTTGCGTCTTAAAAAGAAATAAAATAAATAAAAGCATGAATGGATTGGGTTGTATATAACGATTTATACCATTCAGATAAGTGCCGTTGTAGTCACCATACCAGTACCACTCGGGATTAGTGAACACAATACTCATAAAACTCATCAGCAGAAAAAAGAGGGAAAATAGTTCAGCCGGTGAAATCGCTGCCACAAAGTTTTTACTACTAAATCTTTTTCTAATAAGATTTACAGACATTGCTAGAAAAAGAACACCAAGGAGGCAATTAAACCAACTTAACCAGACCACTAATTTTGGCGCTTCCCTGCTTAAAGGAAAACGCGGCAGGCCGAACTCTCGGCCCCAGGCGGTCGACTGGATGTCAAAGAATGCAAAAAAATGTCCGGTTTGAATGAACTGAATAGTGCAAACGAGCAATAAGCCCAAAACAGAAGGGAGCAAAAAAGAAAATACTAAAGAACGCCAGGCAGAAAATTCAAGAAGATGTTTGTTAGTGTTGATAATCACTACCACTGCAATTGCAGCCGGAATAAAAAAAGCAAAGCTAGGGCGCGTTAAAGTTGCTATCAGAACTCCAGTAAACAACCACCAGGTCTGTTTTTTTTCCAAACCATATAATAAGACGGAGCAGGCTAAAAAAAACAGGGCCTCCGACAAGGGCGTAAATAAAAAAAACATAAAAGGCAAAGCCATAAATATCACTAAAAGAGAGGGGTCTGGCTTAAAAGTGTTGCAAAGCAACAACAAAGCTACTCCATACAAAAACAGGTTTATTATGGATATAGTAAGAGGTCCGGAATTTGTAAGTGCCCAGAGATAAGAAAACAAAGGAAAAAAACCTGCATTACAGTTTTTATTTTCAAGATAAATGTACCCTTGATTTTTAAGAGATTCGTAAAAAACAGAGTCACCCCTTACAAGGGTATTTGAAGAAGGCAGGAACTGAACTACATGAAGACCATGTAAAACTGCATAAACGAAAGAAAAGAAAAACAGATAGGATAGAATTAAAAACAAATAAGAAGAGTTGGTTCCACTTTTTATAAAATCTCTAAACACTTCGTATTTCATCCAACCGCCCTCTCCACCCAATCTCCATGTTCACGGATGAGCCCTATGAGTTCATCCACAGCCGTTTCACTGGTGACGTTTTTCTTAACCACTTCTTTGCCCTTGTATAAACTGATCTTACCCGGGCCCGTACCAACATAACCGTAATCGGCATCTGCCATTTCACCAGGACCATTTACTATACAGCCCATGATACCGATTTTAATTCCTTTAAGATGATCGGTGCGCTCCCGGATTTTTTGAGTGGTTTCCTGGAGATCAAAAAGTGTACGTCCACAACTTGGACAAGAGATATATTCAGTTTTACTTATACGAGTGCGCGTTGCCTGTAAGATTCCAAACGCCGTTGAATTACAAATTTGTGTGCTCACACCCTTGCCCACTTGCCCGCTCGAACGCCCACCGGGCTTTGCGACGTGTTTAATCCAGACCCCATCTCCAAACCCGTCCAACAATAAGCCACCCATATCTGTGCTGCTGTACAATTGAAATTGTTCTTCACTTAATTCGTGATAATTACATTTAATAATAAAAGGCAATTTACACTCCTGAAGTTTCAAGTCAATAGCCATTCGACGTAGTTCTGGCATGGTGTGAGTATTGAAAGAATCTAACACCAAACAAACTTTTGCTTCGTTTTTAATACGACCAATAAAGTCTTCAGTTAACGTTTCAATGTCAACCGCTACAAAATTAAGGAAAGAAGATTTATCTTTTACTTTGAAATATTCTTCACCGCAAAATAAGGGATAAGCTCTATCCTGAGTTTTATTTTTTAACCAGGCCTCTGAGTTATATATTAATCCAAGAGTTCCAGGAATTTCAAAATTTATTTCGTTATCACCAAGGAATAAATAATCTACTGCAAGATCTGTAAGATTCCATTTATCCAAAGGGACCGAATAATTATATCCCACGCCGAATAAGCTCGCAGCAGTAACCTCAGACTTCATACTAAAGTCTGCAATAACCCTGGGCACGTTGTGATTACCTATATTGATAATCTCTTTTGTGACGTTACGTGTATAATCATAAGGACTATAAGGTAACTCTTCAACCAGAGGTTTAATGGCCTTGTGTTCTTTTCTAAGAGAATAGCGTTCGGCCAAAATTTTAGCGACAGGAATTTCGAATTCAGGTTCTTCTGTTAATGACACACGAATGGTGTCTCCCAGCCCATCTTCCAATAAAGTACCGATGCCCACAGCAGATTTAATTCTGCCATCTTCACCATCACCTGCTTCTGTAACACCTAAATGTAAAGGATAATTGCGATTGGTCTCCATCATCTTCGCAACCAGCAAACGGTAAGCTTGAACCATCACCTGAGTGTTACTTGCCTTCATGGAGATAACGATATTAAAATAATTGTTTTCTTCGCAAATTCTTAAAAACTCAAGCGCGCTTTCAACCATTCCCAATGGTGTGTCACCATAACGACTTAAGATACGATCGCTCAAAGACCCATGATTGGTACCGATACGCATAGCAGTTCCGTACTCCTTACAAATTTTTACAAGCGGTGTAAACCGCGTTCTTATTCTCTCCAGCTCTGATTCGTAAGCAGAATCGGTGTAATCAATTGTTTCAAATTTTTTCTTATCGGCGTAGTTTCCGGGATTTACACGTACTTTTTCAATAACACGTGCGGCAAACTCAGCAGCGTTAGGCGTAAAATGAATATCCGCGCATATTGGAGTGTTGTAACCCCGCGCAACTAATTCTTTTTTTATAAGTTCAAGGTTGCGTGCTTCATTCATACTAGGCGCTGTTATACGCACCAATTCGCAGCCTGCTTCAATCATGCGAATACTTTGTTCCACTGTTCCTTTAGTGTCCATTGTATCGGTCGTAGTCATACTTTGAACACGAATGGGATTATAAGCCCCCATTTTCAAATCACCAATGGTTACTTCGCGCGTTATAAAACGGGAATATTCTGTGAGGCTATTGCTGTATTTATTAGAAAAATGCATGATTAAAAAGAAGCTCAAAGATACTAAAGAAAGCGCTTGAAAAAGGGCTAAAATCGCGTTAATTTAGTGTAAAATAATTGCCGCCGAAGCAGTTTACAAAAGGACTATAAACTATCTGATCTCCAGTTCATCTACAAAAATAAAAGCGTCCCCGCCTTTGCCCACGTGCCATTCGGGGAGTTTACCGTAATTTTTTGCCACAATTTTCAGGTAGCGTGCTGAGACTTTCTGCGCAAGTTCTTTTTGAAAAGTGAATATCTTCACAGCTTGTTCTTCAGGCTTTATACCGCATGTTACCGAGTCAAGTAACTTAAAACTCATGTTGTCATCCGACACATAAAAATCTACGCTGGCAGGAAACAAAATCCATGAGCGACTATCCTGCAGACAATTTAAACTGAGATAAGAAATTTCTTTATCCTCCTTTAAATCCACCAGACACTCAAAATCCTGCGATTGATAACCGAGCCAGTTACCCTTGCGCCAGTCTTTGTCGGCAATAATGCCGTCAATTAATGTCTGAGAGCCTTCTGAAGCATATTGTGGATTTGCTTTCGACTTAATCGTAATATCATAGTTATATTTTATTTTGTAAAATGATGCTGTGATAATCGCACTGGTATCCTGCCCGGCAAAAGTTCTTGCTTTAACTGTTGTATTTTTATCCACTAAAAACGAACTTGTATAAGGCGTCGATTTTTTTGTAGGTTCCGAACCATCTTTTGTATAGTATGTTGTAGCGATGTTAATGTTTACGTTAGCTATACTAACGTCTAACTTATCTTTAAAAACCTGGCTGGTAGAAATAATGACCGGCGAAGGAATAATTTCTGCTCCGCCGATAGAAGAAGAGATTGGTTTACTGCCATAAACATCTTTGGAGTTAGCCGATGGTGTATATATAAAATTTAATGTTCCGCCGGCAATAAGTGCGGCATGATCTAAGGAGGCACTCATCTGCGTTTTACCGTTTAGCGCAAGTCCCTTCACAGGTTTATTTTGCAATGCATCCGAAGTGATTATAAATTTCTTACCATTATCGAGATTGATTTTTACACTTTTAAAAATTGGTTCAGCTACAGTATAGACAGGGTTTCCCGGACAAACAGGATAGAAGCCCATAGAACTGAATATATACCAGGCGCTCATTTGTCCGCAATCTTCATTTCCTATTAAACCATCTGGAGAATTCAAATAAAAATCATTACAAATCTGGTGTACACGTTCAATTGTTTTTTGCGGACTTCCTACATAATTATACAAATACGCCATGTGATGACTTGGCTCATTGCCATGAGCGTATTGACCAATTAACCCTGTGACATCTGCCTGATCTCTGCCTCTCGTTTTTTGCGATGTGGTAAATAACTCATCTAACTTTTTGCTGAAATTCTCTTTACTGCCATGTAATTTAATGAGCCCTTCAATATCCTGAGGAACTGCGAAAGAATAATGCCAACTGTTACCCTCAGTAAAATGATTATTAATTTCTGATGGATAAAATGGTGTTAACCAATTGCCGTTTTTTCGCGGTCGCATACAGCCCGATTGCGCATCGAATAAATTTTTATACGATTGAGCCCTTTTTAAATACTCACCCAAATCTTCTTTCTTTAAAAGGAGTTTCCCGACTTTTGCGATGCACCAATTGTCGTAAGCATACTCCAGACTTTTGCTAACACTTTCGCTTTCATCATCGATTTGTAAAAACTTATTATTGTTAAATATGGGAATGCCATAAGCGGAATAATTTGCGGCAGCTTTAATGGCCTGAAAGGCGAGCTCTTTATCAAAGCCACCAATACCTTTTGTCATGGCATCGGCAATAACAGAAACAGAATGAAATCCAATCATACAATCTGTTTCATTTGCTGAAAGTTCCCACATGGGTAAACGTCCCGACTGTTGGTATTGTACTAAAAAAGTATTTATAAAATCAGAAGCGCGTTTTGGTTCAATAATTGTCATTAAAGGATTCAGAGCCCGGTAGGTATCCCATAAAGAAAAAACAGTGTAATTTGTAAAGCCATTTGCAGTATGCAATTTATCATCTCTCCCTCTATAGCGATTGTCTACATCCATATTCAGAGAAGGATGGATGCATGTATGATACAGTGCTGAATAAAAAACAGTCATCTTCTCTTTGTCTGGTTCAGTAATCTCGATCTTGCTAAGTTGTTTACTCCACGTATCTTCTGCGGCCTTTTTATATTTTTCGAAATCCCAATGTGTACCTTCAGCCGCCATGTTTTTTATGGCTCCTTCTATTCCTGTTGAAGAAATTGCGACTTTGACTGTCAGCGGTTTTCCATCACTGTTGTCGAAACGAAAAAAAGCGCCTTCAGGTCTGCCGTCCTTTTTTCCAAGGAATTCTTTGAACACTCGGCCCGTTGCTATTTGTGCTTTTGTAAAAGGTTTCGAGAATTTCATTACAAAATAAACGTGTTGATTTTGAGCCCATGCTTTGCTCACGCGGTAACCAGTAACGGTAACGCTATCCATTATTCTGATTCCGCAATTTAAAGTTTGATCACGGTGCAAAAGATCTATGATAATATTAGCTTGTTCTGTTTTCGGAAAGGTGTAACGATGAATGCCTAAGCGGGGTGTTACCGTTAATTCGGCCTTTATTTTATCATCATCCAAGAGTACTTCGTAAAACCCCGGCCCCGCTTTCTCATTGGCATGCGAGAATTTTGAAGCGTAAACTCTATTATCCATAGAAGGCTCGCCAACCATTGGCATTAAAAGAATATCACCATAATCACTGCAACCAGTTCCGCTCAAATGGGTATGCGAAAACCCATAGATGGACTCATCGCTATAATGATAGCCGCTGCATCCGTCCCAGCTATCATCCACCCTGGTATCGGGACTAAGCTGAACCATACCAAACGGAAGCACCGCCCCTGGAAAAGTATGTCCGTGACCGCCTGTGCCAATAAACGGATTCACATACTGATTGTAATTTGTTTGCGAAATTACAATTCCGCAAGAGGTTATAAATACTAGAAGAAAAAGACGTTTTAGAATGAGTTTTTTAGTCATGGTAGTTTAATACTGAATTCTATAAATTATTAAGTACTGTTACTTTTAGTTTGAGTTCTTGTTTTTTATCTGTGCTTTTGAATGTTATCCTCTTCTTTTGTCCCGCCTCCAGGTCAAAGAAATTTTCGCTTAAAGTTACTTCAAAATTTTCATCAAATAAATAGACGTCTTTTGCAAAAAAACCGGAACTGACTTCAATCGTTTTTGAGTCTATTTTTTTAATATTAATGCTGGTCTGAGGAAGTTTCAGATTTTTTGGAGTGACAAAAAAATAATAATCAGAGGCCAGTATTTTTTTTGATCCCAGTTCTATTTTCAAATACGAGGTAGTAGAGTCAAAAAGAGGTAATTCTTTTTTACCAAGTACCAGGGATGTGACTTTTGTATGAGTCATCGTAACTTTGAATTCTCTCTCCCACAGAACTTCTGATTTGAAATTAAGAATCTTAAGTCTTAGTTGAGATTCAAAATCTTTTAGTGAGTCACTAACACATTTTATTTCAAAAGAATTTAAGTTTTCATTAACCGAAACCAATTGCGTCTTATAGAGATTAGAAAGAGAATAATACAGGGCTTTAGGCTGTTTAAAATAATCTATCGCGCTCCAGGTAACTCCCGGCCAGCAATCATTGAGCTGCCAGAAAAGTGTTCCCATGCAATAGGGTTTGTTTCTGCGATGCGCCTCAATAGCTATCTTCATGCCATCACGCTGGAGGAGTTGCGAAACATAAATATAGTCTTTGAAATCCTTAGGAATCTTGTAATCACGTGCCATATAAGCCTCAATGGTTTCAAAGCCTGTTTTATGTTTTTGATGGCCCCGAACAGGTATAGAAGTCAAATTCCAGTCTTGTGAAGGAGCGAAGGCTTTAAAAGTACTTAAAGCAGGTAAAGATTGAAATCCATATTCTGATACAAACCTGCCCACCTTAGTTTTATATACTGAAAATGGCTGCATTCCCCACCAAACGCCCCAATAGTGCAAATCACCCGAGCTCAAGCTCTCTTTTCTTCCCCATCCTATTGCCGGAGACGACTCCCAATAAGGTTTTTGATCGTATGTTTTTATTGTTGTGGGAATAAGTTCCTGAAACAACTTCTTGTAGTTATTCCAAATCTCCAATGAATCTTTTGAAGAATAGTTGAATTGTTTTTGCCAGCCCCAGTTAAACCAGCCCTCACTATTTTCGTTGTTGCCACACCAAAGCGCTAAGGAGGGATGATTCCTCAAACGCTTTGTTTGTTGTATAACTTCCTCTTTTACGTTATCCAGAAAATCTTTATCGCCCGGATACATAGCGCAGGCAAACATCAGATCCTGCCAGACTAAAATTCCATGCTCATCGCAGGCATTGTAAAACTCATCATCGCCATACACACCGCCACCCCATACCCTCAACATATTCATGTGAGCTTCTTTACAAACTGCTATTTCCGCAAAAAAATATTCTTTCGATTTTGGTCTTAGAAAAATATCGGAGGGGATGTAATTCGCGCCTTTCATAAATACAGGCTTACCGTTTAATTTAAAATAAAACGACTTTCCCACCGAATCTTCCTGATTTATCAATTCAATGGTGCGCAGACCAACACTTAAAGAACTATGATCTATTTCGGTTTGTTTTTTTAAAACGGTGGCAGAATAATAATACAAATATGGTTCACCCAAACCGTTACTCCACCAGCGTTTTGGATTTTTAATCTGAATAGACAAGGTATCTGAATTATACCCCGGATGTAAAGCAATTCGTTTTTTCTTTTTAGCAGCAGGAACTTTAATATCATTTCTTTTTTGCTGGCCGAGGCTAAATTGAAAACTATCAGTTACAGAGGAATTGGTCTCCAGTATAAAATCTAAATACGCAATGGAATCATTTATACTTTTAATTAGGTAACGTAAAGATTCAATTTTGACCTCATTCCAATAAACCAATCTTACTGGTTTCCAAATACCACAAGTGGCAAAGCGTGGGCCGAAATCCCAACCATACTGAAATTGAGCTTTCCGAGTAAAAATTCGTTCGCCTTCTGGTAAAGAATACGCAAGTTTTGCAGCCTTTTCCTTCCCTTTTTTTACAGCAGATTCAAAAACAACTTTGATGTTATTTCCACCAATTTTTAGTAGCTTTTTTACATCTACTTTCCAGGCACGAAACATATTGTCTGCGGAAAAAAGGAGCGAATCATTCAGATAAACCCTGGCGTAGGTATCTAAACCTTCGAAAATTAATTCAATATGTTTATTTGTTAAAAGAGTTTTATCACAAATTAAACCCGTTGTATATTCCCAGTTCTCATTTTCTATCCATTGTAATTTTTTTTCGTTATCAGAATAAAACGGATCATCAATGAGATTATTTTTAAAAAGATCAGCCACAACATTTCCTGGAACTGTTGCTTGATGCCATAACTTGTCGCCGCTTTTTTTAAATTTCCAGGAAGACAAAGTTTGGGTTTGAGCATAAGTGGCAGCAGCTGCAACCCAAAACAAAACAGCATATATAACTTTTTTCTTCAAATGGAATTGAAAGATTTTTTAAGATTTTTTATTTCGGTCGCGTCGCATACAGTTGAACTACCAACAAACGCCGCTGAATGATATTCAGAACAATTTGCTGCTCTTAAAATCTCAGAAATGTTAGTTGACCGGATCCCACCACCGGCGAGCAGAATTATTTTCCCCTCAAATTTTTCACTAAGTTTTCTTAAATTATCTTTTCCTTCTAATGCTGTTTTTTTTCCTCCGGACGTTAATACGCGATCAAAACCCATCTCTACAAGATGTTCAACTTCTTCCAAAATATTTTCGCAAATATCTATTGCCCGGTGGAACGTTACAGTCATTGGCCTGGAGAGATTCAGTAGCTCTTTGCATAGTTTTAGATCTACTTTTTTCTCAGAAGTCAGGCAACCCAAAACGACTCCGTTTATATGATGCGTCTTACAAAATGCAATATCTTTTTTCATTTGTTCTACCTCTTGAGCAGTGTAATAAAAATCTCCCGCTCTGGGACGGATAATTACATGTAAAGGAATTTGTACGGCTTTTTTTGCCTGAAGAATCATTTCTCTTGAAGGTGTAATACCTCCTGCTACATAATCTTCACAAAGCTCTATTCTATCTGCGCCAGCCTGCTGAGCTATAATTGCGGATTGCAAATTAAAACAAGCTATCTCAAGAATTTTTCCGCGCATCAAATAAGGCTCTTGGAATCAAATAATTCATTTTTTATTTCAGGAGAATACACTGCATAGTTAAATCCTTTTTGCAGGCAATAAGCTCCGTGCTCCCCGTTTTTATTAATAGCAATAAATCCAATCTGCAATTCACTTAACGGCTTTTTTCTTTTTTTAGCACTATTGATAATTCTTTCTACTACTTGTCTGCAAGCTTCTTCCGGCAAGAATCCCTGACGCATTAACTCCACCACGGCGTGGCTTCCTGCCATGCGAATCACTTCTTCTCCATGACCTGTAGCAGTTGCAGCTCCCACTTCATTGTCAACATAAAGTCCAGCTCCTATAATGGGTGAATCCCCCACTCGTCCGTGCATCTTAAAAGCCATGCCACTCGTTGTACAGGCTCCAGAAAAATTTCCGTTCATATCTAAAGCAATCATACCAATGGTATCGTGATTTTCAATATTTGCAACAGGTTTGTATTTTGATTCTTTAAGCCATTCTTTCCACTCTTTTTCTGATTCCGGTGTAAGAAGATTTTCTTTTTTGAATCCTTGCTTTAGCGCAAATTGCAAAGCACCTTCGCCTACAAGCATTACATGAGGAGTCTTTTCCATCACCGCACGCGCTACCGAAATGGGATGCACTATATGTTCTAAACACGCCACAGATCCAATATTCATATTGTCATCCATGATACACGCATCAAGCGTAACTCGTCCATCGCGGTCGGGGCGGCCACCTAAACCTACACTTCTTTCGTTTGGATCAGCTTCGGGAACTTTCACACCTGCTTCAACCGCATCGATCGCGCTTCCTTTTTTAGAAAGTATCTCCCAGGCAGCTGCATTTGCTTCTATTCCAAAACGCCAGGTTGATAACACAATTGGCTTAACAGGATCAGGTTTAGGCTGCAAAAGTTCGGTTGCTTTTGAGCGGTTAATAGTAAACAGTGATGCTGTAAGAGCAGATAATTTTAAAAATTTACGTCTTGTTGCCATTTTATTTTTGTGTTAGAAAATGTTTTGCATAGTTCACTTGCAGTTGATCAAACAGTTTAGTGTGTTGCTTCAACCGTTTTATAAAATCCGGATAATTCTTGTTTGATTTTTCCGTCCACAAAACTTCAGACAGTGCGCACATACGCGGAACCAACATGTATTCCAAATGCTTCTCATTTAAAATATATTCGGTCCATACATTTGCCTGTGCGCCCAAAATATAGTTTCGCTCTGCAGTGTCTAGAACTCCCGGCATTGGATTATATGCGTAAACAGAATCTATTGGATTGTAACCACCTATGGATAACGGTTCATAAAGAATTTCTCTGGATTGGTAGTGATCAAAATAGCAGGGTTTGCCTGGACTCATAACCGCATAATGTTTTTGTCTCGCGGCAGCTATTCCACCCTCTGTTCCACGCCAGCTCATTACCGAAGCATTTGGAGCCAGGCCCCCTTCAAGAATCTCATCCCACCCGATTATTTGCCTCCCTTTTGAATTCACAAATTTTTCAATGCGATTAATAAAATAACTTTGCAAACCATTCTCATCTTTCAAATGCTCTTTCTTGATAAGCATTTGGCAATGCTCACATTTTTTCCAGTTTTCTTTTGGACATTCATCTCCACCTATGTGAATATATTTACCAGGAAAAAGTTCCAGGACTTCTGATAATACATCTTCCAAAAATTTAAAGGTGGAATCTTTGGGACAAAATACATCTTCAAAAACACCCCAGCCTCTTTCAACGTCAATTTGTTTTCCCTTACACGAAAGGTAAGGGTAAGCCGAAATGGCAGCTACAGCGTGCCCCGGCATTTCAATTTCGGGAACTATTGTAATGTGTTTTTGTTGCGCGTAAGCTACAACCTCTTTTATTTCTGCCTGCGTGTAAAATCCTCCGTAGCGAATGGTATCATACATATGATCATCGTACTTCCCAACCATAGTGCCCTTGCGCCAGCCGCCTATCTCAGTTAGTTTAGGATATTTTTTAATTTGTATTCTCCAACCCTGATCATCCGTTAAATGCCAATGAAAAGTATTAAACTTATAAAGGGCTAAAATATCAATGTATTTCTTCACGAAGCTTACAGAAAAAAAATGCCTGCAAACATCCAGATGCATCCCACGCCATCTGTAAACCGGAGCATCATTTACAATTAAGCACGCCAAGTCTACTGCGTTGGAACGACGTGCATTTACAAGTTGAATTAACGTCTGACATGCATAAAACACACCATTAGAATCTCCTTTTATACTTATTTGATCTTGAAGAATGGTGAGACCATATGCTTCAGAATTTTCTTTTGACTTCCTTTTTAAAACTTTGATTATATTTTTCTGTTTCGGATTTTTCGTTTCTGAAATTGTAAATCCGTTATTTTTTTTTATGTATGCAATAAAAAAATCCAATTCTTTTAGAAGTGATTTATCCTCCAGATAATACTGAGTTGTTTCAGAAAGTTTAAAGCAACCTTTCTGAAGTGTGATCTCATTAGGACGAGGGATTAGTGGCAGGCTGCTATCTTGTTGCGCGAAACTAATCTGCGTTATTAAAACTAAAACTAATAGAAATGTATTTTTCATCTGAACTGATAATTTATACCGGCAACTTGTGTTAATAGAGTTGACGGAGCGTCTGTAGCTACCGCTCTACCCTCTATTTTTGGCGAAACGGGCGAATGTAGTTTCAAGTATTCCTCCATCACCTGGTGTAGGGTAAATCCAAATTTATGCATGGTTGTTACATCTTTAATACGGCACAAAACGCTGTCCGGATCGCCCTCTCGCTCACAGGCAACAATACTGTATATTTTTTTGAGATCTACTGCTTTTCCTTTAATCTTAATTTCCTGAAGGCGTTTTCCCATTTCATTATTCACTGTAAACTTAATTTTCATTCCCTGGAAACGCACCAGCCATCCGCCAAAGCGTTGTGTCGGATCTTTTGCAAAAACATTTTCCAATTCTCTTTCTAACCAATTCCAGAGTTGTTGACCAGTGATCTCTGCGCGCTTAACCTCCGAATCAACAGGCAACATGCTCCATAAATATTCTTTAGTAATCTCAGCCACTTTCGTTACGGGATCTGGAATGAGTGGTGGACAAAAACGAAATCCGTTAGAGACAGCTATATCCGGACTTGTTTTCCACATAATAGCATCGGTGATCAAATTATCTGTAGGGGTTTCCATTATGAAATACCTTACTAATGGTGTTGTGCTTTTTCCGATTACCCTTTTTATATCAGCTTTATAAGGCTCATGCGCTTTTTCGATCAGGCTCAGCATTTCGTCATCTGCCTTGTATTTTTCAGGATCTACTTCCAGTAATTCGTAAGATTCTTCTTTTATTTTTCCGTTCTCAATTATCAGATCCATTTTACCCAGGAAAGATGCGAAAGCGCCCGGTTCAGTTACCTTAGCGTATTTGCCTTTTAATGGCTCACGAATTCTTTCGTGGGTATCTGCGCCAAAAATATAATCCAACCCTTCGGCATAGGGTTTTCCTGCCAGATGCAATTGCTGCGCCATACCCATATGCGTTAGCGCAATCACCATATCGCAACGTTCCTGTTCTTTCAGAATCTTAATGTATTTGGCGATATTTTTTTCAGGATCTTTAAAATTAATTCCCGCGCTAAAGGCAGGCGACTGGCGCACCGGAGTTAAAGGATCGTTATATCCTACAATTCCGATCTTCAAACCGCCTATGTAAATAGTTTGATAAGGAGGAAACATGAGTTCACCCGTATCTTCATGAAACATGTTTGCGCAGACTTTAGGAGCATTATAAGCACCCATGTCTTTAATCATCATCCTTTTTCCGTAGGCTACCTCCCAGTTTCCAGGTAACATTAAATTATACTGCAGGTTATTCATTAAAGGAATTAAAGCCTGCCCTTCACTCAGGGCTGCTATGGCACTTCCCTGAAAACAATCTCCACCATCAAATAATAGCGTGTTCGGATTTTCCTGTCTGATTTTATTGATTAGTGTTTTTAAATGTGCAAAGCCACCCCGTTTTTTATAAACTGCCTGGTTGTTTTCCCAAAAGAATTCGTCATGTACATTTACCTGTCCATGAATATCGGTGGTATGGAGCAAGGTTATTCTTTGCGCTTTGCCATCCCGTAAAACTTTGCTTTTTAAAAATTCTTCCGCCTTGCCTTTATCTTCCGATAATGAGAAAGACGCTAAAGGAGCCAATCCAAGCCCTACAGTTGCAGCGCCTATCTTACGCAGAAAGTTTTTTCTCGACACGCCTTCCGGAATGATTGACTCTTGACAGCCACAGCTGCAATTTTTTAAATGTTCCATTAGTGAGGAAGTTTATTTTTTAGCAAGCCATAAACGTAAGTTCCCAAAACAGCACTTAATAACGTTACAATAACAATGGGAAGTCCACTTCCAATCAAGGCGTACAATGGCCCCGGACAAGCTCCTGTCATAGCCCAGCCCAGTCCGAATAATAATCCACCTATTATATTTCCTACTGTAAACTCTTTGGGAGCGATTTTTATTTCTTCCCCGGAGATAGTTTTGATTTTCAGCTTTTTGATGAGCAGTATGGAAATCATTCCAACAACTATTGCTGAACCTATAATGCCATACATGTGAAACGCTTGAAAACGAAACATCTCCTGTATCCTAAACCAGGAAATAACCTCTGCCTTGATTAAAATAAATCCAAAAATTGTTCCGGCTAATAAATATTTTAAGTTTTTCATTTTATAAAATTTTTATAAGTGCATTATATATGGAAGAATAAACCAGGTCATAATTACTCCACCCACAAAAAAACAACAAGTTGCAACAAGTGATGGCCACTGTAAATTTGAAAGTCCCATTATTGCATGTCCAGAGGTGCAGCCGTTGGCGTAGCGTGTACCGAAGCCAATCATAAAGCCGCCCGCCACCATTAAGATAAATCCACGTAAAGTAAGAAGGGATGAAAAATTAAAAACATCAAGGGGAATTAGTCCGGAATAATCTTTTACACCCAAATTATTTAAATCGCGCATTGTATCGTCTGAAAGATGCACTGGATTGGGATTTTTAAACACGTAACCGGCAAAAAAACCTCCAAGAATCATTCCGAGAGCAAATACAAGATTCCAACTTTCTTTTTTCCAATCGTATTTGAAAAAATCTACATTGCCCGGCAAACAGGCTGCACAAATATGGCGAAGTGTAGAAGATATCCCAAAGGCCTTGTTTCCGAGTAGTAGTAACAAGGGAATCATAAGTCCGATCAGCGGTCCGGCAATGTACCATGGCCAGGGTTGAGTGAGAAAATTCATTTTAAAGATATTTTTATTTTAATGTGTTTCAACACTTGCTGCATCGTAATCTATGCCTAGTGATTTTAATATTTTTTTTGCTCTGAAAGAATACCATGCTAAAAAAGCAAAACAGAAAACAGGAATAATGTAAGAAAAATGCAAATCTGTATTGTCTGCTAACAGGCCTTGCATAGGTGGGATAAAAGCCCCGCCAAGAATCATCATGATAAGAAAGCCGGATGCCTGACTTGTGTATTTTCCCAGACCGGCAGTAGCAAGCGAAAAAATACAAGGCCACATAATAGAACAAAAAAGTCCCCCGCTCAAAAATGCATAAATACTTACAGTTCCTGTTGTTATAAGGCCCAATGTCATGGCTAACGCTCCCATTATAGAAAAGATGCTGAGTGTTAATGCGGGTTTTTGCTGACCCATAAAAAAAGCCAGAATTAAAAGAACTACGCAAATAAAATATTTAAGAAAATCGGCAGGACTTGTGCCATTCAAATAATTCATAAAAAGAACCACTGCAAATGCTAGAAAAGGAATTATAATAGTAAGAATTAAACTGACATTCTTTTTCAGGTTAAAAGCGCCAATAGCACCGGTCCAGCGTCCTATCATCATACTTCCCCAGTACAAAGAAATATAGGGTCCAATTTGAGAATCACTTAATCCTCCATATTCAGGTAACTTTAAAAGCGAGCCAAAATTACTTTGAATTCCCACTTCTACTCCTACATAGATAAAAATAGCGAACATGCCTAAAACTACTTGTGGGTAAGATTTGGTTTCAAGACGATTGGTTTTTTTAATTTTTCTGTATTGCATTAAAAGAATAACCGCTAAAATGGCGAGAAAGAAAGCGCAAACGAATAGAAATAAAAACTGGCTCTGACTATCTGCCATAGCGCTAAAGGCAGAAAATACAAAAATGAAAACTAAAACGATAAGAGCTGTTAAAATAAAAAACAGCGGGCCTTTTAAAATCTTCATATCACTTTCTTTTTCCTCAATCTCCAATTTAGGCACTTTGGTGAAGTAGAGAATTATTCCTGCCAGAGCAAATGCTACCGCCAGGATGATGTAAAGAATATTGATGGATCCTATAGACGCAGTTTCTTTATCCAGTGTAGAGGCTATAACTTTTCCAAATAAAACAAAACTTACCAGCAAGGGCCCAATCGTTGTTCCGAATGAATTTACGCTACCGGCAAAATTAAGACGGTGCGAGCCCTTGGCAGGATCGCCAATATTTAAAACCAAAGGGTTTGCTGAAGTCTGTTGAAGTGAAAATCCAAGAGCAATAATAAAAAAGGCAACAAGTATAAAAACAAATGAACCAGAATTAATTGCCGGTATCATGGTAATAGCACCCGCAATAGAAAGAGCCAGTCCATATATGATCGTGCGTTTGTAGCCAATAGTATTTATTATATCTTTATTGAGTTTTAATGAAAACAGATATAAAAGTAATGAGCCAATAAAATAGGCTCCGTAAAAAGCGCTGTCAATTAATTGTGATTGAAACTGTGTTAGGTTGAAGTGCGTTTTACAAAAAGGAATAAATATCCCGTTAGATGCTGCTAAAAACCCCCAGAAAAAAAAGACTGTGATGATGGCTATAAAAGACGAATTACCCGTTTTACTCATAGATAAAATTTATCCGAATATATTTTAAATAACACGGTATTCCAATTTTTATAAGCCCTGAGTTGTTAACCTTCCTGTTTTAATTGTAACTTTGAAATCTAAATCTTTACTATGCAATTATTATCTCCAACTCATTTTTCAGACTACGAATTACTAGATTGTGGTGATTTTGAAAAATTGGAACGTTTTGGAAAATACATAACTATTCGTCCTGAACCACAAGCTGTGTGGCCCAAAGTATGGTCAGAAAGCGAGTGGGAGAAAACTGCACATGTAAAATTTGTTCCGCGCTCTTCAAGCAGTGGTGACTGGAAAAAAATGAAACAAATGCCCGACCAGTGGGAAATTCGGTATTCACTGGGCAATGGTCAGAAGACAGCTAAGGATGATCTTGTTTTTCGATTGGGATTAACTTCATTTAAACATGTTGGTGTTTTTCCCGAGCAGGCTGTAAACTGGGATAAAATTTATTCGTTCCTTCATACGAAACCGCAAGCGAAATTTTTAAATCTTTTTGCCTATACTGGCGGCGCTTCTATAGCGGCTAAAGCGGCAGGAGCCGATGTTACGCATGTTGACAGCATTAAACAAGTGGTAACCTGGGCAAATGAGAATATGCAAAAATCAAAACTTGATAATATTCGCTGGTTGGTGGACGATGCTTTGAAATTTGTAAAAAAAGAATTGCGTCGTGGAAATCTATACCAGGGAATCATCCTCGACCCACCCGCTTTTGGACATGGTCCGAACGGTGAAAAATGGAAGCTGGAAGACAATATCTCGGAAATGATGAGCAGCGTTTTGCAGATCCTCGACCCTAAAGAACATCTCCTAATTCTAAATGCCTACTCCCTGGGATTTTCAGCATTGGTTCCTGAAAACTTATTAAAACCTTTTGCATTAAAAAATAAATCTGAAATAAGCATCGGAGAACTTTATCTCAATGCAAAAAGCGGCATCAAACTTCCATTGGGTGTTTGGGGAAATCTAAAAAAAGAAAAATAATACAAGCATACCTTCCATGAAAAGTATCCTTTTTTTATCGGTATTTTTTATTTGTAGCTGTAACCCTCGCGTTTACAGGGTAAATTACACTACACAAAGTAAAGACTATTGGGACTGCGGAGTTCCTGTTAAAAAAAACATGGCTCTGGTCGATACACTTGTAAAGGTGGGTGATGTAAAATTAGGTGATTGCGGTTCCAAAAAGCAGAATGAAGAACAATCCATTGCGGTCTTGAAAAATGAAGGCTGCGCTTTAGATGCAGATGTTGTAAACATTACTAAAGAAAACAGCAAAGAAGAATGGGCTACTTGCTATCAATGCGAAGCCGAATTTTATGTGAAAAAAAAACCAGAAAGTCCCACTTATTTACCTCCAAAGAAAAAAATGACAGGTGCTCAAAAATGGGAATTAACTTCTTCAATATTAATTGGAACCAGCCTAATTGTCTTTTTAATGACGCACACGGCAATATTTGAATAACAACCCGGAATACAATCACTTGCACTCCTTCAAGTCAAAAATATATAAAACAGGAATTAATTGGGCCGTAGATGTTCCTTCTAAAATTTCGGATAAACTTGAAAAAGAAAAAGGCTATATCCGTATTAAAGGAACTATCAATGATTTTGAATTTAAACAAACTTTAGTACCTGTTAAAGATGCAGGATACCGTCTGTTTGTAAATGGTATCATGATGAAAGGCGGGAAAACAGCTTTGGGAAAACTTGCAAACTTTAGCATTCAACAAAATAAAACGAAGTTAGTGGAGGAATATCCCCTACCCTTACTTTTGAAAAAATTACTCAAGGAAGAACAACTCACTAAAGACTTTAATAATTTAACTCCAACAAGGATCAAAGATATTCTCAAGTATCTTTTTTACATTAAAACGGAAGAAACCATGCGTAAAAACATTAATAAAGTGATTCTTCAGTTACATAAAAAAGAAAAGAATGTTAGAATACCTTAATTGAACTCTGTTGCTTTTTAACGCCCAGCCATTCTAACATACAACTCAATTTCGCGTGTATCAAGATTAATTTTCTTCAAAGAATCACCTGCCAGCAAAGGAATTTCTTTAGAACGAATGGAATAAAACGTGCGCTCTTTACTCGCACTCAAACTCACTTGCCTGGCCATATATAAATACGCATGTAAACTAAAATCATTCCAGCGCTCAGCCTCAATTGAAACAGTTTCTCCTTTTTTAAGATAAGGCAAAATCAAGTCAATGTCCTTTAAAAGATCTTCGTTGCGTTTGTAAGTACTAGCAGCCATGCAAAAATAAACAATGCTGCCAAGTGCGAGAAGCCCAAACACCAGTCTGGTAATTTTCAATTTCGTTATCTCAGCAAGAAAAAGAAAAAAGAAAAGCCAGTATCTTTTAAATCCGTAAACTAAAGCCAATACAAAACACACAAAAGAGGGAATGAGGTAAAACCCGCGCTGCACCAAACTTATAGCGTATGGCAAACTTCCGGCAAAAGATGTTATTAACAACGCAACTGCTAATTTATTAGCAAGGAAATTTTTAAAAATAAATCTGAAAGCATAGTGCTTTTTAGCTGCCAGGTAGGAAAATAAAAGCGCGAGAATAATTAAACAACCTATCAATTCGGAAAAGAAACGCCCGATTATTTCAAAATGATTATCGGTTGTATTGCCCACATTATTTAAAGTAAGCACTAACCTGGCCTGGTAATAACATTCTAACCATGTTTTAGCCGGACTATAAAGCCAAACACATGAAAATAAAAGAGTAAGAAAAAGAATTCCTGAAAAGACAACGAAATAATAATACCTCTTTTCAAATTTACTTATCAGCGCATAAGTAATCGGTAATACAATTACAAAACAAGATTGAAATCCCTTTCCGAGAAACAATAAGAATAACACACACGCAAACGCCACCACAAACATCCGGTTTCGAGAATGGATGAAGCGTATAAAAAACCATAGTTCTAAAGCGACCAAAACACACTGCAAAGGTTCAATGATTTGATTAACATAGCTCCAGCAAAAAACGGGAATAGAAAGCAAAATAAAAATGCTCAAAACAAAATAAAGCTGCGGCTTTCTAAACAGACTTTTGACTATATGATTCAGAATAAAAACAAAAATCAGGAAAAGTAGTAATGTAAAAATTCTATCAACTAAATAATGATCTCCAAAGGCTTTATAGAAATTACCCAACAAATAAAAATAGAACGGAGGCTGCTCGCAAAACTGCACCATACTTGAATTTGTAAACTTCATAGTCCAGAATGAGCCTAAACCTTCTGCATAATTATAAGCTACCGTTTTATAAAGCATGCCATCTATAAAACATCCCTTTTGAAATAAAGGAGATAAGATCAATACGATAAAAGCAGCGCTAATAAAATAAACCCAGGCGAGGAAACCAGATCTCGCTGATAAAGGATTTAGAGCATGTGTATTTCCCGGTCGCTTCACAGAAGCAATAATACTCAAAATTTTAATTAGGGCCGGACTATTATTTTTTGAATAAACTGTTTGTTTTCAGCGGAAACCCTTAAGCAGTATATACCAGGAATAAGATGGGAAGTTTGAAGGGTTGATGTATTGCTTATCGCTACAATCTTTCCTGAAATGTCTAACAATTCAAGAGCAACTGAGTCATTGATTCCAATAGTCAATTCCTCGCCTGCCTGTACAGGATTTGGGTAAACTAAATACGAACCTGAACTGGATTGCTCTTTTAACGAAGTAACAGTACTTTGATGAATCACACCGATGGCATCCAGATCGAACCCACTTGAGGGAAATGGTGTGGGCCAGGGGTCATTTACTTTATTATGCTGAGCATCTCTGCTCGCATACGCAACGTTTATACTTCCTACAACATCAATCACTTTCACATGAGTAATTGCATTAATATTTAAACCCGCAATTCCTGAAAGCTCCTCAAGATCAAAAGGGCTGCCATAACCACCTCGGTATTTACCGGCTAGATTATTTATTTTTTTAGCATCTGTAGAACCAAAGCTCCCCGTTTGTAGGCTTGTATCTGTTAATGAGTGAGCTGGAAAGCGAAAAAAATTATTCCCGTCACTGCTTACTTCTACAAAAGCCAACTCCAGAAACACATCGTCAAATCCATTTTCAAAAATGGCAAAATCATAGCCTGGCCCATTAGTAATACGCTTATTAAAAGTGCAAATAGCAGTGCCTCCATCGCCCAGACTAACGACTCCGTTACTTTGCGCTTTTCCTGTAGCCATGGTATTATCACCAACATTAGCGTACCCTAAAGAAGTGTTCGAGATATCCTGGTAACCCCGTGTGACACTGCATGCCACGGCCCAATTTACAAACGCCGAACTATCCATATGAATAGCGCTTGTTCCTGCTTGCCCAACGGACGGCGCGTAAACTTGTCCATTCAAATGAAGCATGCAAAAAACACTCAGAAAACCAATAAGTAGTGTGATGATCGAAGACGTCGATTTCAGGCTCTCCTTATTATACTCCTCTTTAAGCTCTTTCAGACAAGAGTTGCATAGGCACATCGTAAAGTGACTACTGATGTAAGAATATTCCTCTTTGCTTAAGCTTATTTTCGCGCAATCGCAGGCAGCAATATCATCTGGCCTGCATTCAAATTTTTGCGTACAACGTTCGCACGCTTCCGAATCTTTATGTAATGTTTCTGCTTTCACGTTTATTCAATTAAAGGAAATAAACGTTTACACGAGTCGTGCATCTGTTCCTTTTCCCGGGAGCATTTTGATGTATGATGAATGGCAGATTTTCTGACTTACTTTAGTTGATTTTCCAGTCAACTAAAGATCACAGTTGCGGGTACAGTCAGGGTATTTCACCCTTATTCCCTTTTAATCTCTCTAATAAGAGAACCTTTCAACGCTGCAAATATAATCAAATTCGGAGAATCTAATTTTGATTTGGAAAATGAAAGGTCAGTAATAGGTAAGAAGTAATTCTCAGTTAATCTTTAATCCAACCGGCCAGAGTAAGCACTTCATCAGATTCTACACGCTCCCAGCCTTGTTTGGTAAAATTCCAAACCATAAGACCATCCTGGTAACTGTCCATACCAATGATGAGTTCTTTCACAAAGGCAGCTGTATTATCACCGGCAGAAAAATTTCGGGTTTCAAAATGGTGCTTGCCTAAATCTTTTCCATTTAATTTAACAACCCTTCCTTTTGGATCAGTTTTAAATTCATAAGTAAACCCGTAATCGGATCTCGAGCAATCCATAAGACTAACTGTGTTAACCGCCAGATCAATAAAAACCTGTTTATTTCCTAACCATAAAATCAGCTGATCTTTATTTAACTTCTTAAGCGTTGCAGGAAGCTTTTCTTTAGTGATGGCAATTTTTCCAATAAGTTTAACTTCTTTTGTATCGACATTCATTTTATGGATCATCAGTTCGGTATTGGCCTGATTGAAATACGCATAAATAAAATTATCGTTATCAATCCAATACAGCGGCGGATCAGGAACAAAATTATCTTTGGTTCCGGTTTGCCCGTAACCTGCGTCGGCAGTAAGAATTATTTTAGGCTTGCCAACAGGATAATAAATGATTTTAAAAGGAGCCGTAGTTTTATCAAACTCTATATCTCTTCCCGGACGAGGTTTAAAAAGGAGATCTTTCACCTCTTTGTATTGCTGATTCTTAAAATCATATACCGAATAAAATTTTCCTTTGAAAATATCATTGGTGTAAAAAATCGCGCTATCGTTGTTGCAGCGCACCAGGCTAGCTTTTCCGTCGAACAAAACTTTTTTTTCTTTCAGGTCAAGAATATTTCCCATGCCTGTAATAAGATAGCGGTTGTTATAAATCTGGTTCGCGCCTCTGTCCGTTCGAATGTAATCTTTGCCTTCTTTTTTTCCATCAAAGCTCATTACTTCATCCCTTCCGGTGAAACTTCCGTTTAAAAAATGATAAGCGAAAATCCTTTGTCTAAAAGCAGATTTTCCCGATGCATCAACATGCACTACATAAAGACTTTGTCTTACATTTCCCTGTGAAAATAAGGCAATGGGCGTAAACAACAAGAAAAATATCAGTGTGATTATATTTTTCATTTTATAGATTTTTAAATAAATCAAAAAACAATCTTACTCCAACTCCCGTGCCACCTTTTGTTCTGTAAGCATCTTTTGCTGGAATAAAGGCAGGACCCGCAATATCTAAATGGTAGTAAGGATAATCGGTAAACTTCTCAAGGAATTTCCCTGCGGTAATGGCACCACCCAAAGCGCCTCCCAGGTTTTTCTGATCCGCAATATCACTCTTCATAAGCTCTGCGTAATCATCCCAAAAAGGAAATTCCGCAATGCGTTCATGCACATTATAACTGCTTTCAGAAATTTTACTTTTTTTATCAGCGCTCACATTTCCCATACCAACAATTCCGAAAGTTCCTATTGCGGCCATAGCGGCGCCGGTTAACGTGGCCACGTCAATTGCCATTTCTGGTTTATACCGTTTTGCATAATGTAACGCATCAGCTAATATCATGCGTCCTTCAGCATCAGAGTTCAGCATTTCTACGGTGCTACCATCCATCATTGTAATAATATCTCCTGGTGCAAAAGCATTAAAACCCGGACGATTGTCTGTAGCGGGAACCAAAGCTATGACATGTACATTTAATTTTGCTTTTGCAATGGCGAACATAGCAGCGCCTACCGCAGCTCCACCCGCCATATCACATTTCATCATGTCCATACTGTTAGGCGTTGGTTTTAAGCTCAAACCTCCTGTATCATACACTACACCTTTTCCAACTAGTACATAGGGCTTTTTATTTTTTGCCTTCGCAGGCTTATACTCCATCACCGTAAACGTAGGTTCATCTACACTTCCGGCATTCACAGAAAGCAAGCCCCCCATTTTTAACTGTGTAATTTTTGATTTATTAAAAACATCAACCTTAAATCCAGCCTCCTTACCCATTTTTTTAAAGGCATTGGCAAGTCCGGTAGCATTCAAAATATTTACCGGCTCATTCACTAGATCGCGCGCCATTTTTGTGGCCTCGCAAACATAATTTAACTCGCTCACCAAAGAATCCTTAATAGCAGTATTCGCAATTATTATAGACTTAAGAGTATTGGGAGTTTTTACGCTTGGTTTATTTTTTATAAACTGATAATTCGAAAGCTCTGCGCCTTCAGCCGCTGCCAAAGATAAAAGTGGAAATGTTGTTTGATTGTAAATATAGAGTTCTGTTCCTTTATGTGCATTAACTCCATCCGCCACCGATGCCGCGTGTTTTCTTAATTGTTCATTCAGAGCATTTTTTTCTTTTTTTGGATCAATAATTAAAATTGAAACATACTTACCAATATAATTATAGGTCAGTGTTTTTTTCTCTTTGTCCTTAAATTCTGAAGTGAAATAATCGTTTACTTTGTCCGGAAGATTAAATTCGTTTTTAAATTTTTCCGTGATCACCAAAATGTGAGTAGGATTACTCACCTTGTTTCTTAAAATAATGTTAGCCATTGTCTACTACTGCTGTGGGACACGAATATACATAAATAGGACTGCAAATAAAATAATAGCTGGTTTTATTCAATTCTGTTAAATTTGATAAAAAAAATGAATTTTGCACTAGTCTTTTTCGGAGGGGGAATGGGTTGCGTTGTGCGCTACCTGATCGGACTTGGATTTCAAAAAACAACTGCTACTTTACCCTGGGCCACTTTTTTGTCCAACATTACAGCTTGCCTTGTTTTTGCTTTAGTAGTGTGGATTGCCAGCACAAAAGAAGTAATGACTCCAACGTTAAAATTAATGTTGTTAACCGGATTTTGTGGTGGTTTAAGTACATTTTCCAGCTTCGGTTACGAAACTTTTTTGTTATTAAAACAGAGTCTATACCTCTACGCATTTTTAAATATTTTAATAAGCTGTTCTTTGTGTATTTTTATTTTTTACATTTTTAATTAACTATGGATTTCACTAAACGTAAAGACGTTGTCTTCCTTGTGCTCGCCGGATTCTTTATTACCAACGCAATAGTAGCCGAGTGTATTGGAGGAAAAGTGGTGGAATTTTTCGGCCTTTTTAAACAGAGTGTCGGAATTATTCTTTGGCCTGTTGTTTTTCTGCTCACAGATCTTATTAATGAGCATTACGGCAAGCAGGGCGTAAAAAAGCTTACTTACATTACAGTTGGGCTTATTGCCTACATGTTTATCGTTATTACCATAAGTATTAATATAAAACCAGATGCAGTCAGTCCTGTAGATGAAGCCAGTTTTAGAGCGGTATTCGGACAAGGCCAATGGATCATCATTGGAAGTATTACAGCATTTTTGATTTCACAGCTGGTCGACGTTTCAATTTTTTGGACTTTTCGAAACCGCACCGGCAACAAACACATCTGGCTGCGTTCAACAGGCAGCACAGTAGTAAGTCAATTAATCGACACTTTTGTAGTGCAGTTTATTGCCTTTGTCGTTCCTGGAAAATGGACACTGGAAGAGTTTTCGCACAATGCAGCCTGGGGCTATGCTTTTAAATTGCTGGTTGCTGTTTGCCTTATCCCACTTATTTATGTGGGACATTTTGCTATCAACAAATTTTTAGGTATTCCAAAAGAAAAGCCTTAATCTTCTATCTTTAGAACATGATTACTTATACTTTCTTAGCCATTATCGTGGCGTTCTCGCTTTATTGCTTTAACGACAGGAACGCCATGTACAAATACATGTTTCACCCCTATTCCATTTATCATAATAAGGAACATTACCGGTTTCTGACACATGCGTTTATTCATGGTGACTACATGCACCTGATTTTTAATTGTTTTGCCCTATACAGTTTTGGACTCAGCCTTGAAGAAAATTATTTTGGCAATCCGAACGCCTTCGATCCTAAAATAGGGAAACTCTATTACATATTACTATTTACCGGCGGCATATACGCGGCCTCTATAACAGAATACCTGCGCAATAAAAATAACCCGTCCTACTCTTCACTTGGAGTTAGTGGGGCCGTTTCTTCCATCATATTTAGTTGTATAATAATAAGTCCTTCTAATCCCATCTCCATTTTTTTTGTCAGCGGAGGTATTCCAAGCTGGATTTTTGGTATTCTTCTGTTGGGAATAAGCTATTACCTCATTCGTCGCAAAAGAACTTCTGCCTACACAGATAATATCAGCCACGAATCACATTTTTGGGGAGCTTTGTTCGGTATAGCGTTCACTATTATTACCAAGCCGTCTTTGATGAGCGAGTTCTTTCATAAGATCATGGAATCTTAGATTTTCGCACAGTTAGAAATTAACTGATTTTTTTAAGTTGGGAGCTACTTGTAAGAAAATAACTATTTATCCAGAATCTTTTTAATGTCTGGTCTGAAATAAAGATTGGATTTTAGAATTTTTCCATCTTCTCTAAAAATAGGTAAACCTTGTTCATCCAGTTTACTCATATTACTTCGGTGAATTTCGTCGTACACTTCTTCAATTTTATGTTCGAGTCCATGCTTTAAAATAGTACCAAATAAAATATATAACTGATCCCCTAATGCGTCTGCTATTTCAACAATATCGCCATTCTTGCAGGCCTCCAGGTATTCTTCGTTTTCTTCTTTAATTAAATTATAACGTAGTGTATAATCTCTTTCTTCAATAAGTTTAACCTCATCTGCATTTCCGATCTTAAAAGTTTCGTGAAATTCTGCTACAGATTTTATTTTCTCGTGAAGCTTGCTCATCTTTATTTAGCTACTTTTTTTGGTTTATTTTTTGAAGCTTTGTAAGAGTCATTTAATTCTTTAATCACTTCATCCGTAATCTCAAGGGTTGTGTTTCCTAAAAGCATACTTGGTATGGATTCGCTGTAAGAAAGAATGTAATCATAACGACCAGCATTCCATTTAATAAGAAGTTCACGCACATTTTTTTGAAAGTTGGCGTTCTTTTCATTCATGTCCATCGACAAATTATCCATTTGCAACTGCTTATTCTGAGCTTCACTCTCAAGCTGCTGAATTTTCCTTGCCTTTGCCTCCATATCTGTTTGAGTAGCAATACCAGCTTTCTGTGACCTTTGATAATCTTCTACCTCTCTTGTATATTGATCATTTAATGTCTCCATGCTTGCTTCAATATTTGACTTTCTTCTTTTTGTTTCAGCAACAAGATCACTGATCTCTATACTTTCTTCGTTCAGCTTATCAATATTTACGTAGGCAATCTTTCCTGTTGGAGCGCTTCCAATTTGCTCAAGCTTCTTCACAGGAGGAGCCACTTCTTCTTTTCCTTCAACTTTTGTTGCTTCTGCAATTTCTTCTGCAGGAGTACTGCCTAAAGAATTTACTTTAAAAAATAAAAATACAACAGCCGCAACCAAAATAGCATTAACGCCAATTAAAACTCTATTCATTATTAAATTTAATTTGGAGACAAATATAGAATTACCTTATGGTTTAAGCAATAGTTTTTGTCGTGGCAACAATTGCAATTCTATTTCTTTAACAAGCTGTCTGTCTGACTGTTTCACGTAATTATAAATACTGTTAAATACCGTCTCATCCGGATAACATTCCACATTTAAATCATGCAAGCACCAGGCGCGGTAGTCAAAATTAAGGAAACTATAATCTGTTGCGCAAAAACGTGTTATACTGGTTGGCAGATTCTCCGCAGCCTTTTCTGAAAGTGATATTTTTGCACATCTATTATTTCCACTTTTAAAATTTGAAGATAGGTAGTCTGGCCATTTACCGCTGTTATTTAATAATGGCATCACCACAAATAAAATCATAGTAGGGTAAAAAATCGGAATCTGGAATAAAAATGTCGGACTAAAGTATTTTTGTTTTGTCTTGCCCGAAAACAGTAACATTAACATTATCAGAAAGGACAAATTGCCGAACCATAACGCATAATTCAAATTCTTAGAAGAAGGAAACAAAAAAATCAATAAGGCTACATGTACAAGAATAGCTAAGGTTATAGCGAGGTAGCGCACTGGCGAAATTATTAATCCCAAGCCAATAAACATAAGTATGTAAGGTACCATAACTCCCATTTTTTTGAAAAATAAAAATTGTCTTTCGCTAACAATACTTTTCAAGGGTGAAATAATGTCCGTGAAATCAGAATCAATAAATAAAGAATTCAACTGGTGGAGTCCGCAAAAAAAATAAACAGAAGCCAAAATAATTTGTAAAATAATAAAGTAAGATGTGAATTTATTGGAATCATCTACCCTTCCGTTATAAAAAACAAATACAAGCAGAAGCGCATTGTAAACATAGAACCAGGGCTGCAGACGATTGATATCAAACAAAACAAGCATCACACAAATTAAAAAAGAAAAAAAGATGATCAACCTTTGTCTATTAAGAAAAAGCGATGCCGTCCATAAAAAAATCACCAAAATAATTACACCGCAATCGTAAGGAGCCTTTAGCGGATTTTGTCCGATTAGAGATGTATATGGCACAGACCTGTAACCTCCCCACAAATTAAAACTTAACAACACAGAACAAATCAGGGAAATAATTAAGGTGATCCTCACCAGCATCATTCTTTGAGGAATTGATATTTGAAGTCCTTCCATCATACGCTTTTCATCTTCCCCGCGCAGAAAAAATATTTCTTGTAATATGCTTCATCCAGGCTATTGATAATAACCCCTTTGCTCGTACTGGAGTGTACAAACAATTTATTCTTCAAAAAAACACCAACGTGTGTAATGGTATTTCCGCCGATCTTAAAAAATAACAGATCACCACTTTTGGCCTGATCCAGAGTAATCTCATCACATTCTTTAAACATGTCGTTTGATGAGCGTCCTATTTTCTTACCATAAACTTTATCGTATAAAAGATTGGCAAAACAACTGCAGTCTACCCCGGTTTTTTGGCAACCGGCATATTTGTAAGGTGTCCCGTACCAATCATCGATAAACGTATACAATTTACTTTCCTTTATTTGTTTTTCGCTTACATCCAGCTTTTGTTGCAGATCGTTTGTAGCAGGCTGAGCAACAGGAGATTTCGAAGGCCCGGGCTTTCCGGCTACAGGCGGTTTTTTGCTCGTGGTACGTGCAACTGCCGCAACCTGCTTTTCCTGGTGCTTGCAGGTATAGAGACTGAAAATTAAGCTCAGTAGCAATAGCCGCGTATAAAAATGAGGTACTTTCATTGATTCGCATAAATATAAGCCCGGCAAAGACCAACTTTTAACGAATTCAGGATCAATTGTGTACAATCACTTGTTAATTTAATTTTCAGGCAAACCATTCTATAAACAGCATATTCCTTCATAAAATCTACTAAAAGCTCCCCCTTTTGATCCGTAATTGAAGCAAAAATCTTACTTTTAAAGATTATATATGACCGGAAGATGGAAGATATCTCTTTAAAAGCTACCAACGTGAAGACCAAGATACCACTGGAAATTTTGAAAAAAGCTTACGAACTAATGTGCACTGCTAAAAGCATGACAGAGTTATTCGAAGCTAATAAAGAAATTACAGCAAAATATGTGCATGCTACAAGCCGCGGACACGAAGCTGTTCAGCTAGCTCTTGGTTTACAGTTATTACCACAGGATTTTTTAAGTGCCTATTACAGGGACGATAGTATTTTATTAGCCATAGGCATGCAGCCTTTTGAATTAATGCTGCAACTATTGGCAAAACGCAACGATCCATTTTCAGGGGGACGAACTTATTACTCCCATCCAAGTTTAAAAAGGGATGATATGCCAAAAATCCCTCACCAGTCAAGCGCTACAGGCATGCAGGCCATTCCTACTACCGGAATTGCTATGGGCTTACAGTACCTCGAAAAAAACGGCATGGCAAAAGATTTTGACGGGCTAAACCCTATTGCCGTTTGTTCTTTGGGAGATGCAAGCTGCACAGAGGGTGAAGTTTCTGAAGCTTTGCAAATGGCAACTTTAAAACAGTTACCTATACTTTTTTTCGTGCAGGATAATGAATGGGACATCAGCGCCCATGCCCGGGAGATCCGTTCTCAGGATATGAGCGATTTTGCCAAAGGCTTTAAAGGTCTCGAAACAAAAACGATTGATGGAACGGATTTTATTTTAAGTTACAACACGGTTAAAGATTGTCTTGACATCATACGCAACGAACGTCGTCCGATGTTGATTCACGCTAAAGTTCCTTTGTTAAATCACCACACCAGTGGTGTACGCAAAGAATGGTACCGTGATGATCTTGCTGAAGCAGAAAAAAAAGATCCTCTGCCGCGCCTTCGTAACCAATTAATTATCGCCGGCACAGATGCACTCGAAATTAAAAAGATGGAGGAAGAAGCGAAACAGTTGGTAGAAAACGATTACCAAAAGGCTTTGTTAGAAGAAGATCCTCGTCCCGAAGATTTATTCGACCATGAATTTGCACCTACACCGGTTACTGAAGAAAAAGGTGAACGCGCTCCAAGCGGCAAGCAACCAACCGTTATGGTGGATTCTGCTTTGTTCGCCATACGTGAACTGATGACCAAACACCCGGAATGCTTGTTATATGGCCAGGACGTTGGCGCCCGCCTGGGTGGCGTGTTTAGGGAAGCTGCTACGCTTGCCCAACAGTTTGGCGATCACCGCGTATTTAATACGCCTATACAGGAGGCTTTTATTGTTGGTTCAACAGTAGGAATGAGCGCGGCAGGATTAAAACCTATCGTAGAGGTTCAATTCGCTGATTACATTTGGCCAGGTCTTAACCAATTGTTTACAGAGGTTAGCCGCTCATGCTATTTATCAAATGGTAAATGGCCGGTGAGCATGATTTTACGTGTTCCCATAGGCGCCTATGGCAGTGGTGGCCCGTATCACTCTAGCAGTGTAGAAAGTGTGCTTGCTAATATTAAAGGAATTAAAATCGCATATCCCAGCACAGGAGCAGATCTTAAAGGATTAATTAAATCCGCTTACTACGATCCAAATCCCGTTGTACTTCTTGAACATAAAGGACTTTACTGGAGCAAGATTAAAGGTACAGAAGATGCTAAAACTATTGAGCCGGACGAAGATTATATTATCCCATTCGGAAAAGCGCGCCTTGTAATCGAAGCTAAGGAAGACTTTGTTGCTACCGGCAAATCCATCACTATTATTACCTACGGTATGGGCGTTTATTGGGCTAAAGCTGCGGCTAAAAAGTTTGAAGGCCAGGTAGAAATTCTCGATCTAAGAACAATTGCACCTATAGATGAAAAAGCCATTTTTGAAAGCGCGCGCAAGCACGGAAAAATTATGGTACTTACAGAAGAGCCGGTATTTAACGGCTTTGCACAAAGCATAGCGGCCCGTATTAGCGAAAATTGTTTTGAATCCCTGGATGCACCGGTGAAGGTTATTGGGTCAGAAAATTTACCCGCTATTCCGTTAAATTCTACACTCGAAAAAACCATGTTGCCTAATGCCGATAAGGTTGAAGCAGCCATACAAGCTTTATTGAATTATTAATTTTTTTGTCCCTGTTCTCATGAAGTCTGTATGTATTGTCCTGTCTCTATCGCTTGCTTTTTGTTTTTTGTCTTTCAGAGAACCTTTGAATTCTTCAAAGTCTCTGATTCTAGAATGCGATCAGGTTCCTCAACTAAATCAGCAAATGCTCGCTTTTGTAAAGAGTCAGCTAAATAAAAAAGTAGGTCGCGGCGAATGTTGGGACCTTGCAGCCCAGGGACTCAATAAAATCGGTGCCAACTGGGATAAAAGTTATGTCTTCGGAAAAGAAGTGGATGTAAAAAATGAATGCGTTTATCCAGGCGATGTCTTCCAGTTTGATGGCGTAAAAATCCAATATAAAAAAGGAAATACTACTTACTGGGAAGAAATGGATCACCACACCGCCGTTGTTTTCAAGGTAAATGGCAAAGATAGCTTTGTAATGGCTGAGCAAAATACTTCTACCCTTGGAAGAAAAGTGGGACTTAGTACGCTTGAATTAAAAAATATTCTCAAGGGTTCGTATAAAGTTTTTCGCCCCGTAAAATAATTTGCAAAAGAAAATCCCGCTCTATAAAAAAGCAGGATTTTATATTAGTGTTTTTTAGAAAAATCAGATGTGTAAAGACGCCTTTTTTTCTAAAAGCTGCTCATTGGTTTCAACCACGTCGTCATCCTTTATACAGCAGTCTACAGGACAAACAGCTGCACATTGCGGTTCATCATGAAAACCTACGCACTCAGTACATTTATCGCTCACAATAAAATAAACGTCCATGCTCTTGGGAGTCTGCGCATCGTTTGCATCCACCTCAACATTACTATTGCGCCCCTTGTACATCCCTTTTACACCAGTTCCATCAGCGTAACGCCATTCAGCGCCACCTTCATATATAGCATTATTAGGGCACTCAGGTTCGCAGGCACCACAATTAATACATTCATCCGTTATCTTAATTGCCATTTTTTAAGTAGTTTTGCGCTCAAATAAGAAGGTATTTTTAAATGCCTAAGCTTACTTTTACAGTCGACAAATATACGACCAAATTTTATGACTTTAAAACAAAGAATTAAGGGATTTGTTGAGATGGGTTTGTTTATAAACCGTCATTTTTCAGGTACCCCGCTCGAAACCGAACTCCACCTGCATCAAGGGCTGGACAAGGTTATAGAAGTATCACATATTTATAACAATTGGTTCATTCCAAAATTTGTTAATGATGCCATTTTTAACATTGGTAGCTTTTTAAAGGAAGACGATCTCACAACATTTACAGCCAACGTTCCTGTTAAGGCACCTAAAACGGTTGCTTTAATCTGTGCAGGCAACATTCCCATGGTGTGTTTCCACGATGTTTTATGCATTCTCTTAAGTGGAAATACAGCTCTCATAAAGCTTTCGAGTGACGATAATGTATTATTACCCTTCTTTTTAAAATTACTAACGCACTACGAACCTGAATTCGAAAAACAGATTTTATTTGCAGAAGGCAAACTGAGTAACTTTGATGCTGTAATAGCTACAGGTAGCGACAACACAGCCAGTCATTTACATTATTACTTTGCTAAATACCCCAATATTATTCGTAAAAGCCGCACTTCTTTAGCAGTACTCACCGGAAAAGAAACCACTGACGATCTTAAAAACTTAGGTTCTGATGTTTTTGAATATTTTGGACTGGGCTGCCGCAATGTGAGCAAGCTCCTGGTTCCCAGAGGATATACTTTTGATACCTTTTTTGAATCCATCATAGATTTTGGGTTTGTAGTCAACAATAAAAAATACGGCAACAATTACGATTACCACCGGGCAATTTACCTGCTCGAATCTATGCCGTTTTTAGATAACAATTTCTTAATGATCAGGGAAACCCCTGATCTCCACTCACCCGTAGGAGTTTTGTATTACCAATATTATGATTCAAATTCAGAAATACAAGCGTATTTAACCACGCATGCTGATCAGGTCCAATGCGTAATTGGCAAGGATTACATTCCTTTTGGTTATTCACAGAGGCCTGTTATTACAGATTTTGCAGATAATGTGAACACTATGGAATTTTTAGTAAATTTATGAACGTTTTGTATATGCGAAAACTTTACGCACTGTTTGTCATAATTTTAGTTTCAATAGGCGCTTCTGCGCAGATTGCTCCCACTATTGTAACAAACTCCACTCTTTTTTGTACAGGCCGTACCATTACTTATTCAGCTTCTTCACAAGACGCCAATCTTACCTACACCTGGTCTGTTTTACCAAACAAAGGACTTGCTTCTCATACGGATCTGAATGCTCCCTCCGTTAACCTTGTTTTCTCAGGAATAGTAACCTACACGGTTTTTTTAAATTCGACGAATAAAGACGGTATTAAAAGTACAACACAAACAACATTAGCACCCGGACGTTCAGCCACAGCATCCTTTAATGCAAGCCTTAACGCTGTTGGGTTTCCTACCGAGCTCATTCTTACAAATTATTCTACCTATAGCTTAAAAAATGTATGGAGTTTCAGCGACAATTCAACTGACACCTCCTCTAACATTGTGCGACAATATCCTAGAAGTGGTACTTATTCTCTTTCTCTGTACGTTAAGGGTGCCAAAGGTTGCGACGATTATTCCACTTACGCTTTTGACATTGTGGATTTTTCAAGCCTGGAACTTCCAAATATTTTTACTCCCAATGATGATGGAGTTAACGATGTTTTCAAGCCAATAACGCGTGGCATTTCTTCTTTAAACGCCTGGGTTTACAACCGTTACGGCGTGCTGGTTTGCAGCTGGGATAAACCTAAAATCGGCTGGGATGGTCATTCCACTTCCGGCGAAATGTGTTCTGATGGTGTTTACTTTGTAGTTATCGAGGCTTTAGGTTTCGACGGTAAAGAGTATAAAATGAAAGGTACAGTTACTCTAATCCGCTAGTTATCTTACGGGTAAACAACATATCTTTTAATTATCCCAATCAACAGTATTTTAAAGGAATAACCAATATTTCCCTTCAATTAAAGGAGGGCGAAATTCTTGGCGTTGTTGGCAAAAGTGGTGGCGGTAAAACGACTCTACTCAAATGCATTTACGGACTCGAAGATCTTCAAAGCGGCGAAGTTTTCATCGGTGAAGAAAGAGTTCTTGGTCCTTCCTATAACCTGATTCCCGGGCATGAGGATATGAAACTTGTTAGCCAGGAGTTTTATGTGCTCGACAACCATACAGTAGAAGAAAATATCTTTGACAAACTTATTGGATACACCAACGAAACAAAACAGAAAAGAGCTACCAGCCTTTTAAAATTATTAGAGCTTACTTCACTTAAAAATACGCGTGCAAAACATTTATCGAGCGGACAAAAACAAAGAGTTGCTATTGCCCGTGCATTAGCCGTTATTCCAAAGGTTTTATTGCTGGATGAACCTTTCAGTAATCTTGATAAATTACTGACTGAAAAATTATTTTCATTCGTTGTTAAGGAAGTAAAGAAAAATAAAACGGCTGTTATTCTTATCACCCATTTGGCTGAGGAAGCTCTTAAATATGCCGATTCTCTTCTCGTTCTCGATAACGGACAAATGGTAGAACAGGATGAAAAATGGAAAGTTTACTATACTCCAAAGGTTGTAAGACTAGCGGGCCTGTTAGGGGATTACACCCTCATTAAAAAAGAAGATCTCGATAAATCTTCCCGCATAAAAATTACCTCCAAATTATTTTTACGTCCTGATAGGTTAAAATTGACCGCTTCCAAAACAAAATTTGACATTATTCTCAGAGTTTTAAATTGTACCTTCAACGGTAAGTGTTTCGAAGTATTGGCAGAAACAAAAAAAGGAAACTCTGTTATGGTTTACAGCTCCAGGAACCTGGAAATAAACAAACAATTTTTCTTTGCTATTGAAGTGTAATTTTTAGTATTCATGAAAAAGAAAGTCACTATAAAAAAAATTCTGATCGCCTTACTTCTACTTTTGGTGATCGCTCAATTTTTCAGAATTGATAAATCCAACAAACTGACTCCACCAGAAAAAGACGTACTGGTCATCACAAAACCTGGAGCTGAAATAAGCAGCATCCTTAAAGAATCCTGTTACGATTGTCATAGTAATGAAGTCACTTATCCCTGGTACACTAACATCGCTCCTGTTTCCTGGTGGATCAAACACCATGTAAATGAGGGAACGCATCACTTAAATTTTTCTGAATGGGGCAATTACTCTTCCCGTAAAGCAGATCACAAACTCGAAGAATGCGTTGAAATGGTTGAAGAAGACGAAATGCCGATGGGTTCTTACACACTTATGCACGGCAAAGCAACGCTTACAAAACAGCAGCGTGAGCTTCTTGTTAAATGGTTCACCTCTTTACGCACCTATGAGAGTGATCAGGAAGGCAAATAAGCCTATTTCATTCAATTCAAAATATTTATCTTACTTTACTAATTCGCAATAATGAGCAGATTTACAGTAATTATAATTTCAGCCTGCACGAGCAAATTGGCACCTGTAATGGCAATAGGTTGCTTAGTTTTGTTTATTAGCTGCAAAAAAAATGAAATCCCACCCCCGGCGGAAAACGAAATTTATTTAATGTATAAAATGTTTAGTCCGCAGCAACTTACTGTAAAAAAAGGCAAAGAAGTTATTTTCACTAACCGCGACAATGCCAATCATAGCGCTACTTCCAATGCAGGAGTCTTCAACAGCGGTAAATTAAAAACCGATAAATCTTATTCCTACACTTTTGATAAAGCTGGCACCTACTACTTTTACTGTAATTATCATTCCTCCAATGTTCAGGAAAACGGTGTTATAACGGTGGAATAGTTGAGCCTCGCAAAAACCCGTGTCTAAAGTTTTGCGCACCCCAATAAAAAAAAACTATAAATTCTAAGATTTTGGTCTGGGCTTAAAATCACGCTTCGGTCCCCTGTTTCCACCTTGTCCAAATTTCTTTTTAGCGGGGCCGTGTTTTTTAAATCCTTCTTTTTTGTTGGCTTCAGGATCATAAACGGGTCCGACACCTAATTCTGCAGGCAATGGCATTTTAGGAACTTCAATTCCCATGAGATCTTCAATTTTTGAAAACTTCACCTGGTCGCGTAAATTTATAAATGTTATGGCAACCCCAGCACGCGAAGCCCTGGCCGTGCGTCCTATACGGTGTATGTAATCTTCCGGATCCGGTGGCGCATCGTAGTTAATTACAAGATTAATTCCATCCACATCAATACCGCGTGATAAAATATCTGTTCCAATTAATATTCTTAATTTTTTTCCTTTAAAATCACGCATGATTTCTTCACGCTCTGCTTGCTCCAGGTCGGAGTGAAAAGCCTTGATAGATTTTTCTTCTTTACGTAGATTTTTCTCCAGTAATTTTACATTGTCTTTTGTAGAGCAGAAAATAATAACAGATTGGTAATCTTCATTCTTTAAAATGTCTCTTAAAATCCCTTCTTTCTGACTGTCGTGAACAACGTAAGCTTGTTGTACGATTCCAGCTGCCGGCTTGCTGATAGCGATATTTATCTGCTCTGGATTTTTTGTGATCTTGTTAGCCAGTAATCTTATTTTAGACGGCATAGTAGCCGAAAACATAATTGTTTGTCGTTCTTTTGGAAGATAATTAATGATGGTGCTTATATCATCAAAGAATCCCATATCAAGCATACGGTCAGCCTCATCTAAAACCAGATGTTGTAAATGCTCGAAATTAATATCCCCATTTTGAAGCAATGCAATTAGTCGACCAGGTGTAGCGCAAATAATATCTACTCCCTCTCTCAATGCATGTTTCTGTTTTTCCCAGGTCATCCCATCATTACCGCCATAAATGGCAATAGAGCCTACCGAACAAAAATAACCCATACCATCAATTTGCTGATCAATTTGCAAAACGAGTTCGCGCGTTGGCGCAATGATAAGCGTATTTAAGTGGCGTATAGGGGCTCGCACAATATGATCTATAATTGGCAGCAAATATGCAGCTGTCTTGCCTGTTCCTGTTTGCGCGCAGGCAATCAGATCTTTGTTATCCAGTAATACTGGTATGGCTTGTTCTTGTATGGGGGTGGGAGTTTTATATCCCATGCTGTAAAGTCCTTCTAAAAGTGAAGCGTCAAAATTAAAATCGTCGAATGTCAATGGAGTAATATTAGTTCATTAAAAATAAGTATCTAAGTTAAGCTTTTAAAGTGATTTTTTTTGAGTTATTACCCAAAAAAGCTAAACTTGATAAAGCCTTGCTCTGGCACAATTTTTTGAGCACTTAATGATCATCCTCCGTAAACATATTTTAGTAGCCATTTTCACAGTGTATCTCTATCCGGCATTTTCTCAGGTGGATAGTCTCGCTAAAGTTTTAATCGACACCATTAAGGGAAAAATAACTGACGATGAAATTCCTTCTAAAACGTTTAAAGATAAATTTATGTACCCACACCGCTTGTACGTAAAGTATTTACTGGCTCCTAAAAAGCCCTACCTGGATACATCTTATATCAAATCCAACAAAAGAAAATTAACGATTACTGTTCCTATTGCGAAAAAATACTACGGGTTTAATTTTATTGATCTTGAACAAAAAAAAGCTCTTAAATTTTCACCAAATAATTATTATCATCTTGGATTTAATTTCAGCAACATCATTGTAACGTTCGGTTTTTATCCGGGAATTAAATTTGGAGCAAAGGAAGGCAAAGGCAAAACAACCAGCAGAGATTACCAGGTTACGTTTATCGGACGAAAGGTTATTACAGACGTGAATTATCAGCGTTATAGAGGCTTTTATCTCTTTAATACAAAAGATTATGAAGTAAATGTTTTAGATGCTGATAATGTAGTGATAAGGCCAGATATCAATGTGTTTTCTTTTGGTGTAAACACCATGTTTATTTTTAACGATAAAAAGTATTCTCTTCGCGGTGCTTTTTCCTTCACAGATGTACAACGTAAAAGTGCAGGATCTTTTATGGCCGGCTTGTATCACTCTTACACTTTAATTACTTCAGGAAAATCTCCGCTGATTCCACAAGCGCTCGATTCGGTTTTTTCGCCTAAGCTCTATGCTATTAATAAGATTTCGCTGATTACCGTTGGTCTAAGCGCCGGCTACGGTTACACCTTTGTTTACAAAAAAATAATTTTAAGTTCTGCGGTGAATGTTGGATTTGGTGGCCAGAAAACCAATTACACTACAACCGACGATAAAGGACATACGCTTTCCATAAATCCCTCTGTTCACTTAAATGCAAAAGCAGCTATACGCTATGACAACCTGAGATTTTTCATCGGTTTGCTTTCCAGTTATGATAACAATTACACCTTAAACCCTGAGTTATTTAATACGGAAAGCTATATCGCACGACTGGTAGTGTTTTCGGGTTACCGGTTTAATATAAAACAAAACGGCTCAAAAGTGCTAAGAGCAATGGGGCTTATAGATTACAATTAAATTGATCGGTTTAGAAGGCAAATCCTAAACAGATACCCATAAATCGCAGATTAAACATCGGTAACATTGACGACATAAATGCAGAATTAGAAGTTGTCTGAACATTCGGTTCGATACCAAACATTGAAAAATTTTCAAAATTTTGGTTGGCCTGTTCTCTCACAAAGGCTTGCTGATCTTCCGTTAAATTAATACCATCAATTTTCCAGGTGTAAGTGTACTTGGCCTTTCCATAGCCACCACCTACTATCCACCAGTCTATACTGAAGTGTTTAGCAATGATCCATTGCTTTCCTATCATTAACCCTCCGGTGCCACCAGAATAGTCGTGCGTGGCGCGTGCAGTATAAACAGGTTGCCCTGGACTACTCACATCCTGATAAGAAACCGTTTGATGTGCGGTGTAATGTGCGTACCGATAATATGCTGCTATATAAAAACCATTTGGCGCAGAATGGCCCTCTCTTCCAAAAGGATAAAATCTGAATTCCGGCGTAATATTTTTTCCTTCGTAAACCGGTGTTGAAAAGTTAGAAGAATACGGATTGTCGTCGATGGCGTTATATAAGTCTTCCGAAAGCGTGCGCTTAGGTAAAATACTTGCTCCAAGCGCTATGCTCATCTTTCTGTGAAAAGCATATTCTGCCTGCAACGACAACGAACGAAAAACAAGGGGAGTCAAATTTAATTTAATTGCAAAATGAGGATCTCCCTCCCCTATTGCCTTGCCGGTTTCTAAATAGGATTGCCTTTTTGGTGGGAAAGGCTCCTGGTCCTTGCCTGAGACTATTATTTCTGCAAGAACAAAAAGGGATAGTAAAAGATAGCGCATTTTCATAAGTTAAACTTTTGCCGTTTATACCTAAATGATGCAAAACCCATTCCATCGCCATAAAGTGCTTATTACAGCAGTATACAAAATAAAAACGCCAGACAAAATGCCCGGCGTTCTATATGATATAACTCTAGTATTAGAATTTAAAACCTAAAGTTGCTCTGAAATTCCCTACAGAGTATTTTTCGTCTGTATCTTCATCAATATCTGTTCCGTCGTATATACGAGAAATATTGGTCAACCTTCCAAAACGGTAGCCTAAACCAACACTAAATACTTTGAAATGGTAGGCAGCCCCAACTTCATGAGAAACACCCGTGTAAATAGAATTAAATCCAATTTTTTCGGTAGTGGTAGGATCATTGCTTTCAAGAGCACCAAATTCATCCGTTAAATTAAAACCAATTTGATAGAACAAATCTACACCCATAGTTTCATTAATTGCAACACCTACTTGTGGTCCTACTCTTAATGGACTGATTTGTGCAGCTCTGAACCTGTCACCATCTATAGACATTGCGGTGTAACTTAATGATAACCATGTTGCGCGCAAACCGATACCAACTTTATCGTCGGCCAGTTTAGCAAATCTGAAATAGTTTCCAAATTCAAAATCAAATCCGATTTTGTAGGTAGCATCGCCTGATTCATAATAAGGATTTAAGAATTTTTTAGAAGGAAAGTGAAGTCCGAAATTCAAAAACAATCCACCACCTGTAACTTCAGCCTCTTCCCAGTCGCGCGCGCTTGAAGAGCTGAATGCACTTGTCTTCAGTTTTAAAATATTTCTTGGTTGGGTTCTGTTTTTAAAAATAAAACTAGAGTTCGAAGACTCAGTAGTAGCTCTAAATTGCAAAGTTTCTTTTGCATTCATCGCCAATCCACTGATTAGCAAAGCTGCGATCATCATTTTTGGAGAATTCATAAGGTTGTGATTAAGGGGTTATAATTTTATGCAATATCTTTCTTTTTTTTCACTTATGCTAACACATTTTAACCGTTCTACTCCAAATTTCTAAAGATCTATTTTTGACAATTTTGGTAGAAACAAAAAAATCCCGGAGATTTCTTCCCGGGATTTTTCTTTTTTTTAAAAAATTATTTCGCGTATCCTGTTGCTCTGACTTCTCTTATTACCGTTACTTTTACCTGACCGGGATAAGTCATTTCTGTCTGAATGCGCTGTGAAATTTCAAAAGCCAATTGTTCCGCTCTTCCGTCATTTACTTTATCGCTTGAAACGATTACACGTACTTCACGGCCTGCCTGGATGGCGTAAGTTTTTTCCACACCGTCGTAACTTAAAGCCAATGCTTCAAGATCTTTTAAACGCTTCATATACTGCTCGGCAATCTCGCGACGGGCACCAGGACGGGCACCGCTGATAGCGTCACACACCTGGATGATTGGAGAATACAAAGTAGTCATCTCAATTTCATCGTGGTGAGCTCCGATAGCATTTACAACTTCCGGTTTTTCTTTGTATTGTTCAGCCAGCTTCATTCCTAATAAAGCATGTGGTAATTCTGGTTCGTTATCTGGAACTTTTCCTATATCGTGTAAAAGTCCTGCACGTTTTGCAACTTTAGGATTTAAACCCATTTCACTGGCCATAATTCCGCAGAGGTTAGCAACCTCACGACTATGCTGTAATAAATTTTGACCATAAGAAGAACGGTATTTCATTCTTCCCACCATGCGAATTAATTCAGGATGAAGTCCGTGAATTCCTAAATCAATACAAGTTCTTTTTCCTGTTTCAATAATTTCTTCCTCCAGCATTTTTTTGGTTTTCTCAACCACCTCTTCAATACGTGCCGGGTGAATACGTCCATCAGTAACCAACTGATGCAAAGCCAAACGGCAAATTTCACGACGAATAGAATCAAAACAACTTAATGTAATAGCATCAGGAGTGTCGTCCACAATAATTTCAACGCCGGTGGCAGCTTCTAAAGCACGAATATTACGCCCTTCACGTCCAATAATACGGCCTTTTGTTTCATCGCCCTCAATATGGAAAACCGAAATAGAATTTTCGATAGCCGTTTCAGTAGCTACACGTTGTATGGTTTGGAGAACAATCTTTTTAGCCTCTTTATTTGCAGTCAATTTTGCCTCTTCCATGATGTCTTTTACATACACCATTGATTGTGTTTTTGCTTCTGCTTTAATAGATTCAACCAATTGTGCTTTGGCATCTTCTGCTTTTAAACCGCTTATTTTTTCAAGCATTTCTACTTGTTTGCGGTGACCTTTTTCCACCTCATCCAAACGGTGTTTGTAAAGTTCAATTTGTTGGTTTGCCTGATTTTTGGCAGATTCCAATTCTTTATCTTTACGGTTTTGCTCTTCTATTTTTTTGTTTAATTCGCTTTCTTTTTGTTTAGCTCTGTTCTCTGATTGGGCAATATGGGCATTTTTTTCCTGAACCGCTTTGTCGTGTTCCGATTTTAATTGCAGGAACTTTTCTTTAGCCTGCAATATTTTTTCTTGTTTGATAGCTTCAGATTTAACCTCTGCCTCTTTAATAAGGTTTTCTTTTTCTTTTGTACCGCTAGCATTTAGTTTGCTTCCAGCAATTAAAAATCCTGCTATAACACCAACAATTAGGGCTGCCGCAATAAAAACAATTGTCAAAATTTCCATCTTCTCTTTTCTTTTTATCCCGGCTGTGTGGCCGGAATGGGTTAATAAAAAACGCACAAACTTATTTCGCCTGGCGTAACAAATTTGTGCGTGGATAGAATGTAAAACTAAATTTACTCTTCTTTGATACTATTAATGTTGTTCTGATGCTCTTTTAACATCACTTCAACATCGGCAAAAAGCAGCTTTAAATGACTTAATTCCTTCTCCGCATTGGTGGCTTGCTTGTAGAGCTGAGATACCAGCTGCAACATTACCATACCCAACACATCCTTCTTATCTTTAATTGCGTAGTTTTTTTCAAACTCCACAATTTTGTTATTTATCAGATCAACAGCCTCTTTAATATTTTGCTCGTCGTCGGCATTAACCTTTAAAGGAAAAACGCTTCCGGCTATTTCAACTTTTATATTTACTTCGCTCATTTAAAGAGGGCGTTAATATTAAGCACTTAATAACGCTATGCACTTATCAATTTCACGCACCAAATCGTTTATTTGTTCTTTCATCTGGGATTTTTCACTGTTCCCTTCCGAATTATTCGCTAAAATAACATTCTTTCGGTGATTATTCAAGCTTGTAACATCAATTCTTTCACTTTCAACGTGTTGGGAAATAGATCCTATAACATCGTTCATTTTCAACAATTGGTTAGCCATTTGTTCTTTTTCATCTAATAAGGCTAATTTCTGATCATTTAGTCCATCTATTTGCTTAAACAACCTGTCAATAAATGCCTCCTGCTCTTCTACTTTACTTGAATTTCTTAAGGATTCAATCTCTGACTCGTACTCACTAAGTTTATTATTCATAGCAAGAACACTTTCATTCAAGCCACTGATTACCGTTTGTAATACATCGATTTCCGAACTTAAACTAAGTTTTTCAGCCAGCACCGAATCAAGGTTTAACTGTAAATTTGACACTTGAACTCCTGCTTCTGAAGAACTTTGAACTTGTTCACGTAAAGCATGTACCTCCTCTTTTAGTTGCGTTACTTCAATAGTAAGTGCAGCAGTGTTAGCTTCAAGATTGGTAATCTCAAAATTTTTGTTAGCCAAGGTTTCTTTGAAGTACTCGCTTTTACCAACACTCTGTATTCTTATCTCTTCAAGTTCGCCTTTTAGTAAAGTGATTTCTGATTCCTGAGCTTCTACCTTATCCTGTGCTAAATCTATTTCAACAATAAGGTTAGTATTTTCGGCCAATAATTTCTGATACTCTAGTTCCTGAACTTTTAATTCTTTAGATGCCGAAGCTTCAAGTTCCTTTTTATAAGTTTCTAATTCCTGTTCTTTATCAGAGAATGAATTTTCAAAACTCTCAAGTCGGGCATTTAAGGTTTCTATCTGCAAGCCTGCCTGAGCTAACTCCTGTAATTTTAATTCAAGCGAAAGTTCTGTTTCGCTCAATGAATTGGTAGAAGACTCTAAAAGAAGTCCCATGTTTTTCAATTCCAGGTTCAAATTATCTATTTGCGAATTGAGTTCTTCTACATAATCACTATGTGATAAATTTAAAGTAGCGATTTGAAGATTTAACTCATTTACTTGTTCGCTTACAGATAAAGAGGTGTTTTGTTTGTAAGTCTCAAATTCTGATGTCAGATTTACAAATTTCTCGGTCTCGGTTTGCAATTGCAAACCCAGTTCACTGATCTGAGAACCCAAAGCACTGATCTCCGAATCTTTTGATAAAAGTTCTGAATTTAAAGCCGCAAGTTTTTCTGAAGACCCATTAATTTCCTCCTGTACTTTGCCTAACTCATCATTTAATTTTGAGTTTTGAGTTGTAGAGTGGATTAAAGTGTTAGATAATTTTTCTTCATATTCATTTATTAGGGATGCAAGTTTCGACTCGTTGCTGAGAATTGTTTCGTTTAATAAAGATTCGTGTGAAGCTTCTAATGCAGATAATTGAAGTTCATGTTGCTCAGTTAATTTGGATTCATTTACCAAAGATTCAGAACGAAGACTTTCTATTTGTGAGTTAAAGTTAGCCGTCAGTGTAGCACGTTGCTCTTCGAGTGCTGACCTTAAGTTAGCTATTTCTGAAACATAAGAATTTTCAAGTTCACTTAACTTTTGACTAGATATTGATTCTAGTTGAGAAAGTGTAACCTGGTGAGAATGTTTCATAAAATCAATTTCCTCCTGCGAAGAAGAAGTAAGTGATGAAAGTTGTAAAAGGTGCTCTGCCCTCAATGAGGAAATTTCTGCCTCGTGAGCAGTTATAAGCCCTGCAACCGTTTCTTCATGGTTTAAAATAAGCGCTTGTTCGGTGTCGGCCCAGGTAATAGATAGTTCGGAAACACGGTTTTCAAATTCTTCTTTTATACCCGTTTCTTTGTAGTGAGTATTAGTTCTTAACTCGTTAATTTGTAAAGTAAGTTCTTCTTTAACCCTTTCTAATTCTGATCCAGATTCATTTTTAATCTCTTCAATCTGCGACTCATAACTGGCCGCCATTGTATTTAAATCATCTCTGAGGCTTTGAATCTCACTCAACCGCGCTTCAATCTCCTCTTGCTTAGCCTGCAATTGTTCCTTAATGCTGCCTCGCAATTCTTTAAATGAAGTTAATTCTGCTTTGTAATTGGTATTGTCTCTTTCCAGCACCAACAGTTTTGTGTTTAAAACATCAATCGTCACTTGCAGACGTTTGCAGTCCTCATCACGCATGATCAGTTGATTACGGTAATCACTTAACGAGCGTTTTAACCCGTTAAATTCCTTACGCAACACCACATCATTGTCTAGAACTTGCTGCAATTCAGATTTTAAGCTTTCTACATTCATTTGGAACAGTTTTGATTTTCATAAAAATAGCTAAGTATCACAAGCTGCATACGTTTGCGTGTGTTTATGATTAAACAGTTAAATGTTAATTAAGCTCAACGTTATTAAACGTCGCTTGTTAATTACTTAATAGGCCACGTTGCCCTTTAATAAAGGATTTTTGGGTGCAGAGGAGGCGAATAACATTTTTAAGGACTAAAACACTATCGTTTTTTCAGCGTTGATTTGCGCATCAAAGTCCTGATTTTTTAAAAAAACAGCATGCAACGCCGGTGTATAAAATGAAATTTCTTCTTCTAAATTTTACTTTCTTTTTACCTTGAAACGATTTATTTCTTTTTAACACCAAAATATTCTTAAAAAAAACGAACTTTTTGCCTAATTTCTCGTTTAAAAGATCGATGGGCGTCACGGATAACGCTTTTTTTTGTACTTTTATACTCTTAAACCATAACGTAGCATGAGGCAGCTTAAAATAACCAAGTCAATTACAAATCGCGAAAGCGCGTCCCTTGATAAATATCTTCAGGAAATCGGACGTGAGGAACTAATCACCGCAGAAGAAGAGGTTATTTTAGCAAAGAAAATTAAAGATGGTGATCAAAAAGCTCTTGAAAAGTTAACCAGGGCGAATCTTAGGTTCGTTGTTTCGGTTGCAAAACAATACCAGAATCAGGGTCTTAGTTTACCCGATCTGATCAATGAAGGAAATTTAGGTTTAATCAAAGCTGCGCGCAGATTTGATGAAACCCGTGGATTTAAATTTATTTCTTACGCCGTGTGGTGGATTCGTCAAAGTATTTTGCAAGCTTTGGCCGAGCAGAGCCGTATTGTGCGTTTACCTCTAAACCAGGTTGGATCTTTAAATAAGATCAATAAAGCTTACAGCAAATTAGAACAACAATTTGAACGCGAACCAAGCGCTGAAGAATTAGCTGAGATTTTGGATCTTCCAATCGATAAAGTTAGCGACACTATGAAAGTAAGTGGTCGTCATGTGAGTATGGATGCTCCTTTCGCTAATGGCGAAGAAAGTAGTTTGTTAGATGTTCTTGTGAATTTAGATTCTCCTAAAGCCGATACGGGTTTAATGAATGAATCTTTAAGCAAAGAGATAGATCGCGCATTAAGCACTCTTACAGAACGCGAACGCGATGTCGTAAAATTATTTTTTGGTATAGGATTAAATCACGGTTTAACGCTTGAAGAAATAGGCGACAAATTTGATCTCACTCGTGAACGTGTTCGCCAGATTAAAGAGAAAGCGATACGTCGTTTACGCCACAGTAGCCGTAGCAAATTACTGCAACAATATTTAGGATAATGTAAATTTTTATTTTATAAGCCTCAACTTTTGTTGAGGCTTTTTTGTTTAACCTAAAACATACCCAACTCTTGTGGCATAGGTTTTGCTAAATAAATATCAAATCTTTATTCGGCGAATATCTGCCTGTATTCGTCTAAAAAGCACCAGCACCTAAATCCAAATATCTATCATTAACGTTCTTTAGAGAAACGTATAACGAAATTTGCAACTTAAATACAGAACATACGTTTAAATTTACACCTAACCTACCAAAAATTATGGACCTTAACCTAAACAACATCATCTACTACATCTTAATTGTAGATGACGACTCTGATGATCATTATTTCTTAAGAACTGCTCTCAATAAAGTAATTCCGCAGGCGCTCATTGAGTCCGTTTATGACGGCGAAGAGGCTCTTGAATATTTAAATAATTGCACTTTTATGCCTAACGTTATTTTCCTTGATCTTAATATGGCCAAAATTTCAGGGCGTGACACAATAAAAATCATTAAACAAAACGAAGTGCTCAGCAAAGTACCGGTAGTTATTTTCACAACCAGTAAAGATGAAGACGAAAAAGCAGAAATGCTTAAACTTGGAGCTTCCGGATTTTATTCTAAACCAAGTCAGATTGAAGACCTTATTGCTGTGGTTGAAGATGTAAAAGAAAAATATCTCTCCTCTTAAACTCAGCGCATACTTTTAAAACCATTCAAATCTTTTTTTGATAAGATTTGAATGGTTTTTTAGCTTTGTACTTTATGAAAATTTTCAAGAGTGTTGTTGCTATCGTTTTGTCTGTTTGCCTTGGGCTCGTCTTTATCTATTCAGGATATTCAAAGCTTTTTCCGGCCATTGAACCTTTTGAATTCACTTTTGTAGATATTGGCATCGCTAATTGGTACATGGCTCCGGTATTCGCCCGATTGTTAATTGGACTCGAATTTTTTATCGGAGTTCTTCTCATAGCGAATTATAATCTTCGCAAATTTACTCTCCCCTTTACTATTTCTCTGCTGTTATTCTTTGTAATATATCTTAGCATCCAATTATTTAAAAACGGTAATGAGGGTAACTGCGGTTGTTTTGGAGAACATATTCAAATGTCACCTTTTGAAGGTATCTTAAAGAATATTGTCATGATCGTAGCGGGCGTTCTCATTTATGTTCTATGGGAAGGTTGGCGAGTAAGGTATAATGCTTTGCTCTTAAGTCTCTCAGCCATTTCGGTAGTAATAATTCCTTTTATTATTAACCCGGTGGATTACACTTATACTTCAAATAATCTTGAGGAAAAAGTAAATTATCCTTTAGAACTAAATTTACTTTACTCTCCAGAGGATAGTGTTAAAGTAGAAATTCCCAAAGTTGAATTGCGAAAGGGAAAACATGTTGTTGCCTTTTTAAGTCTTACCTGTGGCCATTGCCGGATTGCCGCTAAAAAATTCCGCTTAATAAAAAAGGACAATCCCGAACTTCCCATCTATTTTGTATTAAATGGCGAGCGTTCTAAATACAAGGAGTTTATTGAAGATACAAAGGCTGATAATATTCCTTCAAGTTTTTGCCTGGGCAAATCTTTTGTTCAGCTTTCTTCTGCTCATTTGCCACGCATTTATTATTTGGATGAAGGTATGGTCGTAAAAAAAGTGGATTACTTTGAGTTGAATCAGTATGCAATAGAAACCTGGATGGCAACGGGCAAACCTTAACCACTAAAGGCTGTTTAAAACCTTTTTACCTTAACCCTTCTTATCCCCGCTTTATTATTTATTTTGTGAGCTTAAACCTGCAAAATGAATCGTTATATAGTTTCACTAATGATAGTGTCCTTATCGTTGTGTTCTTTCTCCCAATCTTCAGGGGGTGGTAAGTTCAGAACTGAAAATCTGCCACGTATTATTTTAAAAGAGCTCAACCGGTTCAGAATCAGCAAGGGCTTAGACACACTTGAAATGAGCGAAATGCTGCAAAGTGCTGCCGAAATAAGCTCACAGGCGATGGCAGATAACGACTCTGAAAAAACAGACAGAGCAGCGGCTCTGAAATATCTTAAATATGTAGGGGCTACAAAAAAAGGCGAAGAGCTTACAATGAAAGGGGTTATCAGTAAAGGACGCGAAGATTTCTCAACAGAAGATGTAGCTAAAGTTATTTATACCCGCTGGGAAAATAACGCAAAAGATTTACCTATACTTACGAATCCAAAATACACTTTAGTTGGCATAGTGGGCACTATCGACGAAGATGGAGAGAAAGTATATGTAAGTGCATTTTTTGGTGGTTATGATATTACAAATGGTGGCGTTATCTACAAAGAACAACTTACTGTGCCCTTTAATACAAAATCAAAATCGTTAAAACCCGCAGATCCCAAGGTGTGTAAAACCTGCGAACGCTGGCGCAATTACGACCTCCTTCAAAAAGGTTTATATGTTGAAGGTGACAAGATTTATTTACGGTATCCCAATGCAAAAGACTTGCGACGCATTCTGAAAAAAGAAAAGGATGGACTTGCTGTGGATATTGTTCAGAGAAGCCAGTTTATCAGCGCGGATTACAACATTGTAGATAATAACTTATTGGCCAAAGGTGTTACAAGTAAAGTTATTTTCAAAGAAGCTATTTTTAAAAAAAACAGACTTATTACTAAAGATAAGAAAGCAAATAGAAAGGTAAAAGGTATTGATGTACTGATAGGAAAATTTGATCCTAAAATTACAGGCGCTTATGAATTAAACCTGCTGGTTGTTCAAAACGGATTGCTCTGCAAAACGGTCACCCGCGGTTATACAGAAACAAATAACACCGAGAGCAATACGCCTATAGGGCTTTTACCCATTCAAAACAGTCGCGGGTTAAAGCCGGCTTTTGAACCGCGTTCCGAGAGTTCCATTGTTAATTTCATTATTCCATTCGAGAAAAATAAGGCAGAATTTAAACAGGCAGATATAGAGCCATTTATTAAAGCCATGAATGAACCTGACTTTATTATTGATGGACTTTATATTTATGCTTATGCATCCATTGAGGGTGACTCTGTAGCTAATTCCAAACTGCAACGTAAGCGCGCTGAGAGCGTGGTAAGCGTTCTTCAGGGAATGCAAAACAATAAGATCAGTCCAACCATTCAAACCAAAGATAGCTGGGGATTATTTTTACTTGAAAATGAAGATGGAAAGTATGCTGACATTGTAAACCTGGGTAAAAAGAAAGCTATTGACAGAATTAACAGTGACAAAAAATTATTGACGGAACTTGAACCTATTTTGGCGAAGGAACGTTTTGCTCAAATCATCATGGATGTTACTTACGATGTAAGTGGAACGAAGGAGCAGAAATTTTCAGCAGTGACATTCAACAGAGCAGTAAAGGCTAATAATACCAAGCTTTCGTACAAAATAATGGAGTTCATTAATAAACGTGTACTCGAAGGAAAATATCCGGCAAGCATTTATGACAGTTTAAAAATTATAGAGGATCCGAAAAATGTAGGCTTGTTAAATAACCAGGTTTATTACACGTATCAGGCGAGTAATGCTATTGACGAAGAAGATGAAAAAGTATTTGATAAACTCCTCACTCTTGAACCAACAAATCCAGTTTTACAGTACAACAAAGTTTTCTGTCAGTTAAAATTAGATAGTGGTGCAGGAAATCCTGAACACCAGGCACAAGTGCAGCAAACCATTAATAATTTATACGGCAAACTGGACAGCAATTTTGTAAACGGATTAAACATTGAATGGCAATTCAAAATCATGGAAACGCTGGATACCATGGCAAACTCTGAAGTGCTTATCGAGGCCTGCATTACACGCATCAAACAATTTTATAATATTAAAGATGCTACCTGGCAAAACGCCCTAAAACTTGCCTCCGTTTTTAATCGCGCTAAAGATTATAACTACGCGGCTACCCTGCTCGAGCCCTACCTCTCTAATTCAAATGTTAGCGAAAATCTCGTCTTCACCTACATCAGCTCTGCAAGCCGTGTACAGGAAAAATATTATTCACGAACATTTGCAAAGGCTCTTGCAATAGCAAAAGAGAAAAACCAGGAACGTTACTGCAAATTATTCGGTGAACCTTTTATGACTTTCCAGGTACTGGAAAATCCGGAAGTAAAAAGAGTGTATCAAACAAATTGCGGTAAACAATAGACCGTCTCTAAATTTCAATTTGAGCATTAAAAAATACCGTATTCATTCGTAAAGGAAACTATATGGCAAACGATCGCCTTATAGTTATATCTCTTTCAGAAAAACGGATTACTTTCCTTTAGAAGGAATAAAACTAAAAACGAATTTAAAGACGTTAAAATAGGAAGATGGTTTGTTATCGTATTTTCCTAGGCTCTCCTCGGTTGAAGAATGCGATTTCACCTTAGTATCCGTATCAAGCGATGCGCCAGACTGCAGTGGATGTAAAAAAGTATTCACATACACTTTCGGAGTTGCCATCCATAGAGCAATAAGCAACAAAAAAGAAGCTGAAGCTATTTTTATGTACTTGGTCTTAAGCATTTAACGAGACAAATTAAAAGAATAAAAGTTATACCGCCAAAAAATTAACAGAAATCAAGAAATTCCTGTTAAAATTAACATTTACTTTTTCTTAGCAGGAAGTTGCTGTCTTTGTTTAGCCATGTCTTCTAATCTTTTTTGGAAATTAGAAACTTTAGCCGGCTTTTTCATATTAGCTTCCAGTTGTAATCTGATTTTTTGATCGCTTACAATCTTCTTAATGATCCAGTTTTGCAAAAAGGTAAACATATTCGCTAAGAAATAATACCAGCTTAAACCGGCAGCGTAATCGTTCATTACAGCCAGGAAAATAACAGGCATAAAATACATCATAAATTTCATACCCGGCATTTGATTGTTCTGCTGTGGCATCATACTGCTATTCATGTAAGTGTAAGCAAGCGTACTCACAAACATTAATAAAGCAAATAAACTTACGTGATCTCCATAAACAGAATTGATGAAAGGAACAAAACCAAAGGTCCAGATACTGTCATAAGTACTTAAATCTTCAGCCCAGAAAAAACCTTGCTGACGTAATTCTATCGCAGCCGGCATAAAGTTAAATAAGGCAATTAGAATAGGGAACTGCAATAATAGAGGTAGACAACCCGACAAAGGATTTACCCCAGCCTTTCGATACAATGCCATCTGTTCCTGTTGCTTCTTCATAGGATCAGCATTCTTCTCGTATTTGGCATTCAACGCGTCTGTTTCTGGTTTCAGTACACGCATTTTTGCTCCACTCATATATGTTTTATATGCAATTGGTAGTAATACTATTTTTACAACGATAGTAAGAATCAGAATTACCAGTCCAAGATTTAAAAAACCTAGCCAGTTAAAAAGTGGAATTACTAACCATTTATTGATGTAACTGAAAATACTCCAACCCATTGGAATAATTTTTTCAAGTTCCCAATCGTATTTTGAAATGGTATAGTAGTGATTTGGTCCGAAATAAAATTTATAAGAAAACTTTTCGTCCGGTGTATGTCCAAAAGGAATTCCCAATTCACTTTTTACCGACTTAACTATATTGGATGAATTTGGACGTGGAAAAGATTTGATTATGCTTCCACCCTTATTAAAAAAATTATCTGCAATAATAGTTGAATTAAAAAATTGTTGTTTGAAGCACACCCACTTGATATCAGCCTCATTTAATTCTTTCTCTTCATTGTCTTTAGAAGTTGGTTTAAGGTAATCTGGACTATTTTGATTTTGTTTGAAATAGATAGTAGCCGCTTCTTTTTCTTTCTTGATATATTTTTCCTGGCTTGGATACTGCATGCTCCAGTTTAACTGCAATTGATCTTCAGTTTGAGAAATGATATTCTGCATGCCAACAAAACGAATTTCCGAATCTACAATATAATCGTTAGGCTTAAGCGAATAAGAATACTCAATATAACTGCCAGGCTTAGAAGTCTCCAGTTTTAAAATAATACTTGACGCCGTTTGTTTAACCGATTTGAAATAAAAACTATCTGTAGAGAAAATACGCGTACGGTCGTAGGCACTTAACTTAAGAGAGAAGTTTGTAGAATCTTTATCAAATAAAATAAGACTCTCAGTTTGTTCTGAACGATGGTAATTTTTTAATTCAACCTTTTCAATTTGACCACCTCTATTAGAAATAGTTGCTTTTACGTTTTCATTTTCAATAACAAAAACCTCAGGTTTACCCTGAGTTGCAACGGCAAAATCTTTATAGTTATCGGTTAATGCAATATTTTTTACTGAATCTGAAACAGCAATTGCTTGTTGCAATGTATCTTGTTTTGATTGGGGAAGGGCAGCCATCTTAGCTGCTTCTTTTATTAAAAGATCTTTTTGTACTTGTTCTATAGAGTCTCTTACAACCTTATTTCTGGCGATCTGTTCTTTTGTTGGTCCGCTGAAATACAACCATACTCCTAAAATTGCCGCAATTAAACCTAGCCCTATTAACGATTTTTTGTCCACTTTTATTAATTTAAAGAGCGCAAATTTAGTATTTATTTAGCGGGTAGAAAAATGGAAATCAATAAGAATAACGAAAACGGTGAGATAGCAGGTAAGCCCGCAAATTCAGTAGGTAAAGCCAAATAATTAGCAGGCGAGGTGTATTTGTTCGGAACTAGTTAGAACTTCTCTCCCTCCAGCCTGGCAACTACCGCGCTTGCTACAGCATTTCCAACCACATTTGTAGCGCTTCGGCCCATATCCAGAAACTGATCTACTGCAAGTAAGAGAAGAAGGCCTTCCACAGGAATTTTAAACATTGTTAACATGCCCGCAATTACAACCAAAGAGGCACGCGGAACTCCTGCCATGCCCTTACTTGTTATCAATAAGATCAACATCATCTTTATCTGGTCACCTGTGCTGATATCAATGCCGTAGCTTTGAGCAATGAACACGGTGGCAAATGTCATGTACATGATACTACCATCCAGATTAAAAGAATACCCAAGCGGTAAAACAAAACTCACGATCCGGTTACTGATTCCATGTTTTTCAAGAGCTTCAATTGTTTTAGGCATTGCACTTTCACTACTAGCAGTGCTAAACGCCAGTAGTATCGGTTCTTTAATATCCTTCAGCAATCTGAAATAATTAATTCTGAATGCCAGACAAACAACAAAAAGAACGCCAAAAACAAAGAATATTAGTCCGCCAAAAAAACAAAGAATTAAATTGAGATAGCCACCCAACACATCAAAGCCCTGCTGAATAACAACGGCTGTAATAGCTCCAAACACGCCAATTGGCGCGAAGTTCATCACATAATTGGTAACTTTAAACATCACGTGACTCAAACTATCGAAAGCTTTAATTATCGGTTTTCCAGATTCCCCAACTGCGGCAGTTGCTATCCCGAAAAACAAAGCAAAAACCACTATTGGTAAAATATCGTTGCTTGCCATTGACCTGATAATGCTTTCAGGTATAACGTGATCGATGAAATTTTTAGAAGTCTGTGATGTTGATTTTATGCCTGAATCTACCAACGCATCAGGCATTTCGAGATGAAGGGCTTTTCCAGGCTCAAAAACGTTTACAATAACTAGTCCTAGTGCAAGAGCAATGAGCGTGGCGCTGGTAAAATAAACTAATGTCTTTAAGCCAATTCTTCCCACACTTTTAAAATCGCCCACTTTCGCAACGCCTGTTACAAGCACTGCAAGTACAAGAGGTGCAATAATCATTTTGATGAGATGCAGAAAAATATCACTTAAAATGGAAAAATTAGATGCTACCTCTTTTTTACGTTCGCTTAGTTTTTTATCCTCATATTTCTTTAAGGTCGTCTCTACCTGTTTTTTGGTTTCTGCATTAGAAATCTTCGATACCGAAACCTTGTTATACTCAAATTTGTTATTTGTAATAGAAACGTTAATTCCGTAGCCAAGAATTAATCCCGCCAGCATGGCAATTAATATAAATCCAATTAATTTGTTCTTTGAAAAATAACTCATTTTATAAAACCTCCTGTAAAATTTCCATTTTCATACCTCTTGAACCTTTAATCAGAATTGTATTCCCTTCAATTGACTTGTTCTGTAGATATACTCTGCACTCAGCAGTACTCTTAAACTTTTTAAACTGCGATTCCGGCAGCTTAAAAAATTCTTCGCCGACCAGTACTACGTTAACCATTTTTTTTTCTTTAAGCAGATCTACAAGCTTTTGATGCTCTTCCATACTGTAGTCGCCAAGTTCGAACATATCTCCCAGTAATACTAATTTATGATCAGATTTATAGCCTGCAAAATTTTCTATAGCAGCTTTCATGCTATTTGGATTCGCATTATAAGCATCCAGGATGAGTGTATTTTTTTGGGTTTTAACCAATTGCGACCGATTCATATTTGGAAGGTAGGTCTCAAGAGCTTCTTTGATTTTCTCATCTTCTACCTTGAAATAACTTCCCACGCAGGTTGCAGCAAGACAATTTATGAAATTGTAATTACCTATAATCTGGGTTTTAACGGCAGTAATCTGATTCCAATCTTTAGTACCGTAGCGTGTAGTATATTTAAAGCTCACCGTTTCATCTGTGGTCATATCTTTACCAATAACATCATAAAGCTTTTTACAGCCGTAAGTTATTTTATCATTTTCAAAAGCCAGTTCATACAAAACTTCATCATCTCCATTTATAAAGGCTTTTCCGCTTACGGTTTTTAAAAACCTATAGAGTTCGCTTTTTCCTTTTTTCACGCCCTCAATGCCCCCAAATCCCTCCAGGTGAGCTTTTCCAATGTTGGTTATTAGTCCAAAATCCGGTTCGGTTATTTTACATAATTCGTCAATCTCTCCCTGATGATTCGCACCCATTTCAATGATAGCAAATTCGTGTTCTCTACGAAGGCGCAGCAGCGTAAGAGGCACACCAATATGATTATTCAGATTTCCGATCGTTGCAAGAGTTGTATATTTCTTAGAAAGAACTGCATGGATTAATTCTTTGTTAGTGGTTTTACCATTACTACCGGTTATTGCCAAAAAAGGGATTTTAAACTGTTTGCGATGATAATTAGCGAGTTTTTGAAGGCTTTGCAACACATCTTCAACTACAATAATGTTATCGCTTGTGGCGTACTGTGCATCATCCACAATAGCCGCATGGCAGCCTGCTTCAATAGCCTTTTGCGCGAATTCATTTGCATTAAAATTAGCTCCTTTTAATGCAAAAAACATAGCGCCTTTCTCCAGTTTACGGGTATCGGTACAAATGTTCTGATCTGCTGCGAGATAAATCTCATAAAGCTTTTCAATTTTACTGGTGTTTAACATGGCGCCAAAATAAAAAAACCCTCAGGTTTCACCTAAGGGTTTTAGAATATTTATTAACAGTAACTATTTACCACCTAAACCTACAGGACTACCCACACGGGTCATCGAGCAGCGGAAACCTAACCATTCAGTAGACTGACGTTGATCTAAATACCTGCGAACACCCGGCACAAGGAAGTATGCACGGTCTTTCCAGCTACCACCTTTGTAAACACGTGATTTATCATTTATTAAAGATGACTTAGCATACTCATACATTAACTTAGCAGATTTATCCGTGTAAGCCTCTTCACCCTCACTAAAGTAGATACTTGAATTTACGTCACCGTCCATGTAATTAATGTAATCGGCTGTTTTATAATTTCTGCGCTCATCTAAATTATCAGTAGAAACAGCACTTGAAACTTCTCTCCATTTAACACGACCCGGAATATCTGATTTTCCTTCCGGAGCAGCATTGTTATTTCCCTGAGGATCATTAGTCATGATAGTTAAAACGCTATCTGTAACTTCAACAGCATCAACACTCGTACCATGTTGCGTAGGATTGTTTACTTTATGTTTGAACTTCTGGTAAACAGGGCCATCAACGTTAGTAATAATTTCCTGACCTAAACCTGCATAACCTGTAGAACTATCGCGTACCTGAGTGCTGAACACATTACCACGGAAAGGACGGAACTCGTCAGCATCTTGTAAAGTGTTAGGGCGATAAACGTCCATTACCCACTCACAAACGTTACCTGACATGTTGTACAAGCCGTAATCGTTAGGAAAATAACTGTACACCGGGGCTGTAACGTCAGCATTATCATTTAAGAATCCGGCTGTACCCATGTAATCCCCTGCTCCACGAACAAAGTTCGCCTGAATTTGTCCTAAATATTTATCCGTTGCATTACGCACACCGTGGCCATTCCAAGGATAAATACGACGATCAGTAATACGTTCTCCAATGGTGTTTCCAATTAAACCGTAGGCTGCGTATTCCCATTCAGCTTCTGTTGGAAGTCTGTATTTTGGTAAAAAGATACCGTCTTCCATTTTAACATCACGCTCTGGATTTTGTCCATCAAATGAAGGTAATTTTGTTTTTAATTGTCCTTGCCATTTTCCTGAAAGATAAGCTTCAGTGCTGAAATAATCTGCCTCTGAAGGAGATTGTGTATGCTCAAGAAGACCTTCACGAATCAGGATAAATTCATTTACCCTGTCGGTGCGCCATGCACAAAATTCATTTGCTTGTAACCAGTTAACACCTACAACCGGGTAATCACGGTAGGCAGGGTGACGCAAATAATATTCTACATAAGGCTCGTTATAAGCTAATTTAGAACGCCATACCAAAGTATCTGGCAGAGCTTTGTAATATACGTCTGGATAAGTTGGACCAAATACTTTAGCTGTCCAATATAAATATTCCAGGTAAGATAAATTACTTACTTCGGTTTCATCCATATAAAATGAAGAAATCGTTACCCTGCGTGGTACATTGTTCCACTCATAAGTAACATCGTTTTCGGTACGACCCATGGTAAAAGTACCACCTTCGATAAGCACGAGACCCGGACCAGTTTCCTGTTCCTCATACGGGGGCTTTTCAAAACCACCATTTTCGGGATCGTTATATGCCCATCCGGTAACAGGAGAACGTTCCTGGGAGCATGAAACCACGATTGCTGCCATAACAAAGGCTAGCGTTCTGCGGTTTTTTATCCATTTTATATTCATATTAACAAAGAATGATTAAACGCTATAACGTTATATTTACTAAAAGGTTACAAATATAGTTAAAAAGAAGGACAACTGATAGTCCTGTATTTTTTCCGTTTGGTTTTACATTCAAACTTGATTTGAACGGAAATTTCGTGAGCTCCTGCAGTATTACCTGCTAATTTTGAGACAGTTACATCGTAACTATATCCAGCTTGAAAATTATCATTTTTAATCCCTATAAGAGCGATTACCGCATCTGCATTTCTATACCATAAACCGGCAACAAACGGACCTTTCACGTAATAGAGACCCAAATTTAACTGGTTAAATTTTTGTTGAGATTGAAATAAGATATTTGGAGATAAATAACTTTCGCCACCTTTTTCGAGTTCAATGATAGCACCACCATGAACCGTGAATTTTGCCGGTAATTTGGAAGTCCCTAACAGCCCTTCATCTGGTTGATTAAGATGATGTGCAGCGAAACCGAAAAAATAATTTTTACTATACCCCAAAACACCAGCTGAAAAGTCAGCATTACTTTTGTTGTTAGCAGGAATAGCTTCGTTTGTATTCCAAACAAACCCTCTTCTAGCATCAATCATATCGCCAAAGTTTAGATTATCACGGTCTAAAGATTTTTGCATATAAGTAGCCTGTAAACCAAATTTTAAAGAAAACTCTCTATTGATAACCGCCTGATAAGAGTAAATAAGGCTGGCATTCGTTGTTTTTAATGTTCCGTGAGCCTGATCATCGGTTGTAACCAACACACCAAGGCCACCTGCAAGGGCGTCAACATGCAAATCTCCAGAAAAGGAGTATGTAACATAATTACCACTTAAATTCGGCCATTGATTTCGATAATTCATACAAATTCTCGGGCAACGGGCAGTTCCAGCGAAGGCCGGATTTAAATATAAGGGATTAGCGTAAAATTGTGTGAACTGAGGATCTTGAGCCTTCAGGTCAAATAAAAACACAGTAAACACTAATATCGGGAACAGAACGCGTGAATTCATATGAGCATATTAACCTAACCTATTTCACAAATATATAAATACATTTTGAAAAACAAAAAAAAATAAGAAACAATATTTTATATCACTCAAACGTTATTTTGCTGTACTTTGTAAGTAATATATTGTCTCTATGCGTTTAAATATAATAAGCACTTTCATCCTACTCTTTTCGCAGGTTAGTTTTTTTGCTCAGACATCAGCATCCGATTCATCGCGCATAACACACTCTAATGCCTCTGATACCGTGGCTTTTCAACTCGAGATGAAAGGTGCATCTTATGATGTAAATAAGAATAAACTGCCCTACTATGTAGTGTCTAAAACCACTCCTTATAATCAAAGAGCCATTGCAACGCTTGTCGTTAAAAAGACACGACTCGTCGAAGAATCACACGTTGCAGTAATAAAAAAATATTTTTCGCAGTTTATCACAAACCAGTTTACTTTAGAAAAAGCCTCTAGCCTGAGTAAAAACCAAAATTTTAATCATCATAAAATTTTTCCGTTTCGTTTAAATGCACTTAATCAACTTGAAGAGCTTATTGATTATGAAGTAAACTGGCAGACAGAAGCTACAAACAATTCCGCGTCAAGAAGCGCTTCTGCATTCGCTGCTACCTCTGTTTTATCGACAGGAAACTGGTACAAAATAGGAGTTACCCAAACAGGGGTTCATCGCATTACAAGAAGTTTTTTAAATACAATCGGAATTAACCTTGCATCCCTTAATCCATCTAACATCAAGGTTTACGGTAATGGAGGCAAGATGATTCCGGAATTAAATAAAGCTTTCAGATACGATGATCTTGTTGAAAATCCTATTAAGGTATTTCTAACACCGGATGGCACTTTTGATTATGCCCTATTTTATGCTACAGGAACAACAGAGTGGGTAAAATCGAAATCAAATGCGGGCTTAAAATTCAGCGCAAAAAAAAGCTATTACAGCGACACTAGTTTTTATTTCATTACCGTTGATCAGGGAGCGGGAAAACGCATAACCAGTAATAATTCTCTTTCCCAACCTGCTGATGTAAACAGTGCCTCTTACGACTTCTATAATTTTCACGAGAACAACATCATTAATTTTGGCAAAAGTGGCAGAGAATTTTATGGTGAGTATTTTGATTTGACAACCTCTTACAATTTCGCTCTTGCTGATGGTTTCGCTGATTTTTTATTAGATACAATTATCGCTGAAACTATTCTAGTGGCAATCAATACAGATTCTTCCGGATTCGATTTAGCTGGAAATGGTTTGAAATATCATCTTCAAACACCCGGTATACCAATCAGCACCTATGCCGATTTCGCTGCTCCGGCGCAAAGAACGGTGAAGGGAATTAACACCAATAGCTCTGATATTAATTTTACCGTAAGTAAAAAGACTCAAAAAAGCCTGGGTTGGTTCGACAAGCTCACCGTAAACGCACGTCGTTCACTTATCGTAAATTCGAGGCAATTTGGATTCAGAGATACAAGGGTTATAGGAGCGGGAAAGATTTGTAACTTTTTTATACAGAATAATACAGGTCTGAATTTGGCCATTTGGAACGTAACTGATCCTCTGAATCCGGTTGAGCAAAATTATAATACATCGGGTAACCAGATTGATTTCAAATGCCGTGTTGACTCAGTGATTGAATTTTGCGCAGTTCCCTCCAGTGATTTTTATGCTCCAAATTTTGTTGGTAAAGTGGTAAATCAAAATCTCCACGCTATTAGTAATGCCAACTACTTAATTATCACTCATCCGCTTTTTATTAAGGAGGCAGAACGTATGGGGGCTTTTCACCAACAAAAAGAGGGTTTGACTTACGCCATTGCCACAACCGATCAAATCTATAACGAATTTGGAAGTGGGAAACAGGATGTAGCTGCCATAAGAGATTTCATCCGAATGATTTACAATAGAACTATTACACTTCCAGAATCTCAACAATTGAAATATGTTTTATTGATGGGCGATGGCTCGTACGTTAACAAAAACAGAAACACCGTTAATAATAGTAATTTTATTCCTACCTATGAATCACAGGAATCTTTGGATCCTATCTATAGTATTGTTACAGATGATTTTTACGGTCTTATGGATCCCGATGAAGGTTTTAAGGCAGAGGACGATTCGTTTGCGGGCGTAGACATTGGGGTGGGTAGGTTTCCTTGCAGAACAGTTAACGAAGTGAAAGCTGTTATTGCAAAAATTGAAAACTATTATAAGAAAGATGCTAATTACACTGCTAATAATTCTGCTGCTGAAACCAGTATTGTTTTAAATGAAAGTCCGATGGGTGACTGGCGTACCTGGTTGCTTTTTCTGGGTGATGATGAAGACGCAGCTGCACACATGATTCAATCTGACGGCCTAACCCAAGTGGTTAGAAGCGTTGCGCCGAACTATAACACCGATGACATTCTTCTCGACGCTTACCAGCGTTTTAGCACCCCAGGAGGTTTTCGTTATCCGGATGCAGCAAGTGATTTTTTAAAGCGCATGAAAAAAGGTGCCTTTATTTTCAATTATACAGGCCATGGCGGTGAAGTTGGATTAACAGCTGAAAGATTAATTGACCTGGACATTATAAATAATCTTGATAATTTTAACAAGCTGCCCTTATTTATCACTGCAACCTGTGAGTTCAGTCGTTTTGATGATCCGGGAAGAACATCGGCCGGTGAACTTTGCCTGTTAAATCCAAAGGGAGGTGCTATTGCGCTTTACACTACCTGCCGAGTTGCTTTCTCCACTAAAAATGAACAAATCAATCAGGAAATTTTAAAGCGTTTATTTACGAGATTGCCAAATGGAAAATGGCCAACATTAGGCGATGCTATTGCTCTTACAAAAGCCACTGTGGGTCAGAATTTCTTTTTCGCCAATTTTCATTTGTTAGGAGATCCTGCACTGGTATTGGCCTACCCAGAGGATAAGGTGATAACTTCTGAAATTAATAACGTGCCGGTTAACTCGGGTTCGTCTGATACGCTAGGGTCGCTTTCGAAAATTACAATTAAGGGCTATGTAGCTGATAACGTGGGAAACAAACTTACGAACTTTAACGGTCTTGTTTATCCTACCGTATTTGATAAAGAACAAACTATTATATGTTTAATGAATACACCAACTTCGGGCGTTGTTTTAAATCCCGGTGCCACCAATAGCGTAATCGTTCCATTTGAATTTAAACTTCAGAAAAATATTCTATACCGTGGTAAATCTCAGGCGGTAAATGGAGAATTCTCTTTTACTTTTCTTGTACCAAAAGATATAAGTTTTTCTCCTGGTCCGGGTAAAATCAGTTATTACGCAACAAATGGTTTGGTTGACGCTCAGGGTTATTATGATCAATTAGTAGTGGGTGGTACCAGTTCCAAAAATGTAGTTATTGATAACGAAGGTCCGCAGGTAAATTTATTTTTGAATGACAAAAACTTTGTGAATGGAGGAATTACCAATGAAAAGCCTGTTCTTTTTGCAGATTTGGCCGATTCAAGCGGCATCAATACAGTAGGAACAGGAATTGGTCACGATATATCTGTTATTTTAGATGAGAACAGTGCAAAACCAATAGTGCTCAATGACTACTACGAAGCCAATCTGAATAGTTACCAGAGTGGCCGCGTAAGATATCCATACAGCGATCTGGCAGACGGAAACCATACACTTACATTTAAAGTCTGGGACATTCAAAATAATTCAAGTACTGTAACTTCTGATTTTATTGTGGCAAAAAGTGCTGAGTTAGCCCTTCAACATGTATTAAATTACCCGAATCCTTTTACAACCCGAACGAAGTTTATGTTTCAACATAACCAGGCCTGCAATCCCTTAAAAGTAACGGTTCAAATTTATACGGTGACCGGAAAAATAGTTAAAACAATACAAAAATCAACCAGCTGTGAAGGCTCAGCCCCCGAGGGTATTGACTGGGATGGCAGAGACGATTACGGCGATAAACTCGCGCGTGGTGTTTATATTTATAAATTAGCTATCTTAGACGTAGATAATAAAAAAGCAGAAAAAATAGAAAAATTGGTTATACTAAATTAGTATTTTAGTAGCCCGAAATTTGCGTACCATTTTAGAGTAAAATATATTAATGAAAAAACAGTTTTTAATTGCATTAAGTTTAATCGGATCAAAAACATTTATCGGACAAATTAGTTCCCAACAATTGGCAGGAACTACCATTAATCCAATAACTACTGCTGTTCCCTTCCTTTTAATCGGTCCAGATAGTAAACAAGGTGCAATGGGTGACGTTGGCGCAGCCACAGATCCTGATGTAAATTCAATTCATTGGAATGGAAGTAAATTAGCTTTTGCCGATAAAAAATTCGGCGTGGGATGCACTGTTACACCATGGCTGAGACAATTAGTTCCGGACATTAACATGTATTATTTATCGGGTTATGGTAAGATAAATGATAAGCAAACTGTTGGAGCTTCCTTACGTTATTTTAGTTTAGGAAACATAGAGCTTACAGATGCTACAGGCACAAATATTGGAAGCTTTAAACCTAACGAATTTGCAATAGATCTTGCTTTCTCTCAAAAACTTTCCAAAAATTTCGCTTTAGGAGTTGCCGCTCGTTTAATTAATTCGAGTATCAGCAGGGTGTATTTTAACGGAAGTTCTGGTAACGCTGCGAGCACCGGTGCTGTTGATTTGAGCATGTACTATAAAAGCAATAAATTTAAGTTGAGCGGTAAAAACTCTGTTGCAACAGCAGGATTAGCGTTTACAAATATTGGAGCGAAAATCAAGTACTCAAACGACCAAAACTTTATTCCAATGAATATGCGTTTGGGCGGAGGGTTAAAAGTTGATATTGACGATTACAATACTTTTGGTGTGTATGTGGATTTTAATAAACTTTTGGTTCCTACTCCACCCGTATACAGGTACGACAGCCTCAATAACGTTGTAATTGATCCAGCTACAGGTAAAAAAGACATTGTTAGCGGAAAGGATCCTAATGTGGACGTACCTACAGGTATTCTTCAATCCTTTGGTGATGCACCGGGCGGATTGAAGGAAGAACTGCAGGAAATTAACCAAAGCGTTGGTGTAGAATATTGCTACGACAAAATTTTCTCAGTAAGAGCAGGTTATTTTCACGAGGCTAAAAATAAAGGTGCCCGTCAGTTTTTCACTGTTGGTGCTGGTTTCAGATTTAATGTAATTGCGGTAGATATTTCTTATCTCATTCCAACAGCTTTGCAGAATCCTTTACAAAGAACATGGCGCGTAACGCTGAGTTTCAATTTTGACGGAGCCAGCAAAACCGACGCCCCTAAAGAAAATTAGAGACTCTTCACAAACGTTTGTGCATAATTGCATCCTTTACTATTTCCTTAAGCGGGATGTAAAAAGGATATTTGTGAATGTTCAAATCCCTTCTTCCACTTTGTTTTTTTATTTGCTTATTTACCAGTTGTAAAGAGTCTTCAAAAGAGGGAGATTCGCGCACTGTTTTTAATTACAACGAGATGAACGGGATAACGTCTCTTGATCCTGCTGCTGCAAGTAATTTTGAAAATATTGGAGCCGTAAATCAGATTTTTAATGGTTTAGTGCAGATGGACGACCGTTTGAATGTGCTTCCCTGCATTGCAAAAACTTATGATATAAGTGCAGATGGTTTATGCTATACCTTTCATCTGAGAACTGACGTTTATTTTCATGACAATGCCTGTTTTGAACATGGAAAAGGAAGGAAAGTAACTTCTGGCGACTTCGCTTACAGCTTTAATCGTTTGTTTGATAGTAAGGTGAGTAGCGCCATTACGCTACTTGATAAAATTGATCGTACTGAGAAAACAAATTTTAAAGGATTTATTGCCGTTAACGATTCACTATTTAAAATCTATCTCACACAACCTTTTAGTGCCTTTATAAATATTTTAACTATGAAATATTTTAGTGTTATACCTTATGAAGCCATTGAACATTACAAATTTGATTTTAGAAGAAACCCGGTTGGCACGGGTCCATTCGCTTTTAAAATATGGGAAGAAGGCACCAAACTCATTCTGGTTAAAAATCAAAATTACTTTGAAAAGGACAGCAATAACAAACCACTCCCCTATCTTGACGCTGTGACGTTTTCGTTTATTAAAGACCGGGAAACCGCCTTTATGGAACTTTTGAATGAAAAATTTGATATGCTTAGTGGTGCCGATGCTTTTAATACTAATGAAGTGCTTGACAAGGAAGCTAACTTGAGAGATCTTTACCGTAAAAAATTTTATTTGCAGAAAGAAACGTATTTAAAAACGGACTACATCGGAATTCTTGTAGATCCTGATCTGGCTCTGGTAAAAAACTCTCCTCTTAAAATGAAGGCTATACGACAAGCCATAAACTATTCATTCGATCGTGATAAACTCATTAAATATTTAAGGAACAATCTTGGTAAAGCTGCTCATTCAGGATTTATACCTCCGGGTATGAAGAGTTACGATCCTGAGAAGGTTAAAGGTTACTCTTATAGTCCCGAAAAAGCAAGTCAATTATTAAAGGAAGCGGGGTTTCCGGGTGGCAAAGGTCTGCCGGAGCTAACCCTGCATGTTACCAACGATTACAAGGAGCAGGTAGAGTTTATTCAATCTCAGTTAGCCGAAAACAATATTAAAATTAATATTAGTGTGGAAAAAGCATCGGTATTGCGGCAGGCTGTTAACAGTTGTGAATACACTTTATTTAAAAAATCGTGGCTTGCGGATTATGCAGACGAAGAGAATTTCATGAGTTTATTTTACAGCAAAAACTTCTCGCCCCAGGGTGTAAACTTTTTTCATTTTAAAAACACTGAATTCGACAAAGCTTATGAAGAGGTGCAGACGTTAAATGACCCTTTAAAAAAAACCAAGCTTTATCAAAAAATGGATAGTTTAGTATTAGATGAAGCTCCCGTGATTCCACTGTTTTACGACGAGGTTGTGCGTATTGTTAATCGTAAAATTGAGGGTTTGAACAGTAATCCTCTCAATCTTTTAAATTTAAAATACGTTACTAAAAAGGGAAAAGAAAAGAAATAAAAGATCAGATTCCGATCTTTTTTAATTTCTGTAAAAACGCATCCTTGTTTCTTCTTGCAATTTCAATGGTTGATCCGTTAGAAAGTTCTGCGAAGTATCCGTTATTATGTACGAATTTAATAACCGTTTTAAGATTAACGATGTGAGAATTATGACATCTGTAAAACACAGAAGGATCAAGTTGGGACTCATACTCTTTCATACTTTTGGAAACCATGTGCTTTACATTATTTTCAAGATAAAAGGTGGTATAACTCCCAGAAGCTTCGAGCCGGATAATCTGTTCCTGTTTTACAAAGATAATTCCATCCTTTACTGATAGCTCAATGATGTTTGGAGAAGAGGACTGCATTATTCCGCGCTCTTTTCTAATTTTTTCCTGAGCTCTCTCGATGCATGACTTTAATTCCTCGCTATCGATGGGTTTGAGCAAATAATCAAAAGCCCCTTTCCGTAATGCATTTATGGCGTAGTCTTTATGGGCCGTAGTAAAAATAACAGTAACAGGTGTGTTTTTAATTTGTTCTAAAACGTCAAAACCATTGTAACCCGGCATTTGAACGTCGAGAAAAACAAGATCTGGCTTTTCGTTCATTATTTCCTTTACCGCCTCAAGTGCATTAGACGCGGTACTAATAATTTTTATGTTCGGACAATGATCCGTTATCAGAATACTTAAATTTTTCAGAGATTTTTCTTCATCATCTACTAAGATCACGCTCATCATAATGCACTATAATTTTATATTAATAAAAACTGTTGTTCCAAGGGCTTGACCTGTATCGTCTTTCTTATCATAAACGTCGAACGAAATTGAGATTCCGAACACTTTTTCCAGAACACTTAAGCGATCCTGAGTAATGTCCATTCCAAACGATCTCCGTTTTAATTCTTTGTTGTTGAATTTTTGTGAAACCTCTCTGCCAATTCCATTGTCGTCAATTTCGATTATCAGATTATTTTCTCTTTTAAAAACTCTGATATCAAGCTTTTTATTGCCCTCCTTGAGTAATAATCCGTGCCAGATAGCATTTTCAACAAAAGGCTGGATGAGTAAAGGCGGCAGGCGAATTTCGCTTGTGGAGACATCATCGGAAATAGTTATGGCGAAGCTAAACGCATTATTGAACCGAAGCGATTCAATATCCAGATATAACTTCACTGTTTCGAGCTCGTCTTTAAGGCTTATTAATTCCTGTTTACTCAAATCAAGAATATTTCTCATAAGCTGAGAAAACTTTACAAGATATTTATTCGCAAGTTCTTTTTCGTTAGTGAGTACATAGTGTTGAATCGAATTAATAGCATTAAAAATAAAATGGGGATTCATCTGACTTCTTAAGGCTTTCATCTCCATTTGTGCGAATTTTTGTTGCAGGTCATTTCGTTCCTTTTCCTTTCTTCTGAAATAATTAATTCTCCAACGTATTACAACTATGACCAGTAGAATAATTACCACCATGACAACAGGTATGTACCAGAACCGTCTTATTAAAGGCACCACACTTTCTATGTTAGTTTCCTCAACTTCACCACTAATTTTGGGATCCGGTTCGTTATAAAGGTCTTTCACCTCTGCAGGACTTAAAATTTTGTTATAAATTTTAATGTCGTCGAGGCACCCGTTAAGCCACGAGAAATTTCTGTACTTAAATGTATCCGGCATATTATTGCCCGAGTGTCCAAGAAGAACAGAGTCTGTCACCAAATAATTTGTGAGAAAATGTTTCAGATTTTTTTGTTCAAGTTTACCGTTTACATATAAATAGGTAGTATCTGTATCAAAGCCATAAACCACGTGATACCATTTCTTCAGGTCTGCTCTAGTTTGCGAGATGTTTACAACCTGTTCCTGTATAGGAGAATTAGTGGCGCCATAAAATCTGTGATTTTTGTAATTTAAACAAACCAGATAAGCTTCATTATACTCGACATAAGGTCCGACCCTTGTGACTATAAAAGGAATTCCTGTTTGGTTGTAGCTATTTCTCTCATAGTCTGTAATTTTTACCCAAAGAGAAATACACATCGTTTCCTGTTTCAAATCGGAATTTGTTCCGAGTGTTATGTAGTCATTAACACCATCGAAAGAATAAGCAGCATCGGAATTTCCAAATCTGTCGGGTACCAAGGTTGCCCCTACAACTTTTCCGTCGTAATTATGTTCACGGTCTTTAGCGTCACCCGAAAAATAATAAGAGGCTACAAGATTTTTATCCAATTGAGCATGAGACAAAAAATTGCAAAGAAGTAAAAGCAGAAAAACCGAAAAATTCTTTACTTTCATGCTTTAGTAGGGCTTTTGATAACAGTCTGCTTATAGTTCATTCAGGCCTTAAATTAATAAAAAATCTCCGTCGAAAATTTAAGTTTGGTCTTAAAATATTTAATTTTTGACAAATAATTGACCCGTTGGCCGTACAACCGTTCTTATTACTTGCCATGAATAAGTACCTTTAAAAAAGTATAATCCTCTCTGACAGAAAAGAAACGTTTTAAAGTTAATTTATTGGTTTTCATAAAGACAAAGCATATACCACAGGTTACAAGGAAATACGAAAAAGTTGCGCCATATGCGGCACCCTTCGTGCCGCTAGTAGCTATTAAAAATGGAGTGAGCACTAATGCAGATAAAAATCCTGCCAAATAACAAAGCAGAAGAAGTTTTGGTTTACCAATAGCAGAAAAATAATAGCTTATTGCCCCAGACAAACTTAACATTAGAATACCCGGAGCATAAAGCAACATAAGCTCCTTTATGCCTTCAAAACCGGGGCCTAAAACGAAGACAAAAAAAGAACCGGGGAGAGAAAAAATCAGTGCCACACTAAGAGCGGAAAAGATAAAACTAGCTTTGCTGAGCATAAGCGTCATTTCAACGCTTTTAAAAGTATTATCCTGATTGGCGACGCGCGCCAGCAATACAGGCGACACCGCATTTACTATAATCAAAAGAGATTCCATAAAAGAGGATGCAGAAGAATAAAGTCCTACGTTTTGAAGTTGTGGAAGCAGATAATAGCTATAACGGTTAATAAAAATATGGAGAAGGCTTGTGAGTTGAAAAACGGAACCATTTACCAAAATAGATTTTAATCTAAATTCGTTAGAAGAAATCTTCTCTGACAAAATGCGGGTTACTGTAATAGTTGAGATGCTGAACGCTATGAGAAACGAAAATAACAAAGGATAAACGTAAGCCCGGAATGTGAATACCTTCAGAACAAATATATATACAACAATTCCAAGCAGAACCAGAATAGGCTGGGTAAAGCTTAGAAAATTATACATTTTCAATTTTTCTTTTCCCAGAATAATCACACAGTTAAAAGAATTAAGTATAACCAGTAAGGTTACCGGGTAGCCAAGGTAGTCGTATCCTGGCACCTGTTTTTTAAAAAAAACAACTATCAAACTACTTAAGGAACAAAATAGTAAAGAGTAAAATACTCCATGGACAATGATTTTTTTCAAATCGAATCTTGGAATAAAATGCACTAAACTGTATCCGGTATAAATTTCATTTATTAACTGGATGATGGTAATATTGAGAATAAAGATGGTGATCTCACCTCGCGACGCTACACCGAGATAACGGGAGGTGATAACGAGAATAAGTAAATTGATCAGAGCAACACTCCCCTTGGTAATCAGGCTATAAAAAAGATTTTTAAACATCTGCGTCTGATTTTTTACCCTGTAGCGAAAAGATAAACCGGCGCACCAATTACCAGATAAATTCGATCATTTGTTTGAGATCGGGATGAAGACTTTTTGCAACAGGGCATGTATGAGCAGCGTGCTCGTAAATCTTTTTTTCTTTGTCGGAATAATTATTTTCCGGAAAAGTAAGACGTATGTGGATCTCCCCAATTCTGCGGGGTTCCTGATACATCACTTTTGTAACCTCTGCCTTTGCGCCTATAATGGGTGTAATTCCTTCTTTCAAGGCAACAATTCCCATAATGGACAACATACAACTGGCAAGCGCAGTTGCTACAAGATCGGTTGGTGAAAAAGCCTCTCCTTTTCCATGATTATCCTTTGGCGCGTCGGTGTGTATAATATTTCGCGATTGAAGGTGAATGCCTTCTGTTCGCAGCTCTCCGAGATATTCTACCGTACTTGTCATAGGCGTTAATTTTTTACAAAAATAGGATAATACCCTGTAAATTCTTAATTTTGTTAGAATGTTTCGTAGATACGTTTTATCCATAATTTGTCTTTATTTACTAAGTACAAGCTTGATTGGACAAACTGATGGCTATGAAAACGGCACCACACTCAATGTACTATACAGAAGTGATATAAGTGGGAAAATTTACGCGAACACCCGTGGTTTTGGTGTTTTGTTTCGCCAGGGAAAACATATCACTGCAAAAACAAGAAGCTTTTACGAAATAGATCTCCAAACTTTAAAATACCCTAAGGAAGTTAAAAGTCAGGGAGAAGCTCCGGATAAAAGGCGTTATGTTTATGGCAAATTAAATTCCGTTTTTTTATTACGTGGCGGAATAGGCCTGCAAAATATTCTTTTTGAAAAAGCGGACAATAAAGCGGTTGAGGTTCGTTATTCTTACTCGCTGGGACCAATTTTTTCTTTTGCAAAGCCGTATTACTATCAAATTTACAAAGGCACCAGCGGTCAAAAGATAGATTATATTAAGTTTAATTCAAATGACGTGAGTGCTGATAGTAGCGGGCAGATCATTGGTCGCGGGGGTTACCTCAAGGGCATTAATGAAATGAAAATTTATCCTGGTATTAGCGGGAAGTTTAATTTAAGTTTTGAATATGCGCCTTATACAAATCTTATCCGCGCTATTGAAACCGGCGTGAGTGTGGATTATTTCCCTAAAGCATTGCCACTTATGGCACTTAATCCAGCTGAGAACATAATTATAACTTTACATGTAGGATTTGTGTTTGGCAGAAAATGGTATTGATATGGAGTTGACAGAAGAAGTTCAAAGAGTAAAAAAACCAGATTGGTTACGCGTTAAATTACCAACCGGCGACGAATACGTTAAGGTTAGAGGTATTGTTAGCCAGCATAAATTACACACCATTTGTGAGAGCGGAAATTGTCCGAATATGGGCGAATGCTGGGGAGCAGGAACGGCTACCTTTATGATTCTTGGCAATATTTGTACGCGTAGTTGCGGATTTTGTGCAGTTGCCACAGGTAAACCAAAACCTGCAGATTGGGATGAGCCCAAGCGTATTGCCAATTCAGTAAAATTAATGGGGGTTAAACATTGCGTAATTACCAGTGTTGATAGAGACGACTTAAAAGATGGAGGTTCTATTATCTGGGCCGCTACTATTAATGAGATCAGAGCCATTAGCCCTGAAACAAAATTTGAGTGCCTGATTCCTGACTTTGCAGGGAAATGGGAAAATCTTCAAAGAATTATTGACGTTAACCCTGATATCGTTTCGCACAATATTGAGACCGTTAGGAGATTAACTGCGGAAGTGCGCATACAAGCTAAATACGACAGAAGTCTTGAAGTTTTAAAACGCCTGGATGAAGCTGGTGTAAAAACTAAAAGTGGCATCATGCTTGGCCTTGGCGAAACAGACGAAGAAATTTATGCAGCTTTGGATGATCTTGCTTCAGTAAACTGTGATGTTGTAACTATGGGGCAATATCTGCAACCTACTCCTAAACATCTTCCTGTTGCTCGTTTTGTGCATCCTGATGACTTTAAAAAATACAAAGAGTATGCTTTAAATAAAGGTTTCAGATTTGTAGAAAGTGGTCCGCTCGTGCGTTCTTCGTACCATGCCGAAAAACATATTTTCTAAGCCTTAAGAATTTTTCGTAAAACTAAATTGAAGTTTGATCAGGTATCTTATATGATACCTACATCTTCTACTTTTACCCAACCTTCATTTCCATTGTCGAGTTTGATGAGTAGCCAGTTTCCGTTATTTTCTACTACCCTGATTTTTGTGCCCTCATGGAGATTAAACTTCACTTTCGCCATAGCTGTTGGCTCATTCATAATTCTAATCTCCCGGGTTAAAATAATGGCAAATTTATTTTCGTAACGGGCCTTCACGGCGGAGTATCCCAGAAAATAAGTTATCGCAAAGGTGATAAATAAAAGACAGCTTAGTAAAAAGCTAACCCGTTTTATAATAAGGGTATTAGCATTAATGAAGATAAAAAACAAAATGCATCCTAACACACAACTTGCAACCGTTATCCAAGCCCAGGTTGTGGTAGTGAAGGACGAAAGTAAATTTGTTTTAACAGCTGTAATAAAGAAATTTTCTTTAGAATCAATTTTATCAATCGTTTTTCCAGATGCAATTGCCAGGTTGATACGAACATCTTCATCGTTTGGCTCAATCTTCCGCGCCAGTTCATAATAATAAATTGCTTTCCCCAACTCATTGTTACGGTAGTAAGAGTTTCCAAGATTAAAGTACAATTGATAGGATTTATATCCTTCCTTAATGAGTTTTTCATAGCTCTCAATAGCTACTTTGTATTTTTTGTTATCGTAAGCCTTTTCAGCTTTTTCTAAAAAATGATTACTGTATGCTGGTGAAGCAAAGAAGAAAACACAAAGTATTACATAGAGAACATTTTTCATTATGCTTTTCGGGATAAGTGTTGTTCAATGTCAGTAACCAGATCAACGGTGTCTTTATAAACTGTTTGAAGATCGCCGCTTACCGCTCCTGGTGCGTATTTGGCATATTCGCTGGTATCTAAAGTGGTGAAAAGCTTAGCAAGCGTTGCTTCGTGAACATGTTTTGTTTTTAAAACTTCATCCATTTTTTGACGCGATAGATCCGCTACAGGGATATTTAATTTATGACTGAGATAATTATTTATTGCTGTAAGTATTTCTGTATAAAATTCATCCTTCTTATTTTCTTTCATCAATCTTTCTGCATTCATTAACTGTTTTTTAGCCAGTTTAGCGGCCTTGCGTTCTTTCACCAGAACCTGATTGCTGTTATTCTTAAGATGCGTTCTTCTGAAAAACAGAACACCTAGCAGGGCTACTACCGGACTCAACAGCAAAAAGAAGTGAGAAAAAGAATTAAAGAACTCTGTTTCTGTTTTTTGAAGCAGGAAGTCTCCCTTTTTAATATAACGAATATCATTCTCTACATCTTTTACCTGGCTCTGGGATGTATAAACCTGTGCTCCGGCGCTATTTGGATCGGGAGGAAGTACTTTAATCCTGATCTCTCCAGCGGGGATAGTTATGTATTTTTTCGATTCAAGACTGAAGTAACTAAAATCTAAGCCAGTTAATGAAAACTCTCCTTCATTCCTCGGAATAATCAGGTAATCAAAAGTTTTAGAATTTCCATTATCAGAAACTTTTGGCTCGTAGGTTTCAAATCCTTCCGGAAGCTCTAGTTTTGGAGCTGCCAGTAACTTTAAATTCCCTTTTCCACTTACCGTCATTTTCAAATTAAAAGCTTCATTCGCTTTTAATTCGTTACGTGTAGTTGAAATCTTATACTGAAAATTTCCTACAGCCCCGTTAAAATTTTCGGGCTTTCCCTGCTCAGGAAGTGGTAAAACGTCGAGAACTACAGGCTTGCTGTAGGCGTTTACATTTATATCTTCATAAGCATTCGCTCCAAAAAATTGTTCAAAGACATTTCTGGGCTTATTGTTGTTCTGCCTGCGAATTACAAGTCCTTGTTCAATTGGTGTTAAAGTTATCTTACCAGATTTATTTGCAATTGCTTCGGTTCGGTATAATTCGTAAGTATTATAATTAATACCATCAACGTTCTCTGTACTTACAATTCCTTTACTGGTTGATTCCTGCGCTTGCGAATAAAAGCCATCATAGGAAGGTTGCATAAACTTCTGAAGACCTACAATTTGAAGACGGCAATATACTTTTTGTGTGATGGTAATTTGTTCACCGATATAACATTTGCTTTTACTTACACCAGTGCGAATAAACAAATCGCCTCCACCTAATTTCGAACTGGCCGGTGGATCTTGTTGATTAGCTGCAGCAGCGCTTTTAACTGCCTCTATAGTTATGGGCGGTGATTCCAGTTTTTGTCCGTTAGATATAATACTTGCAGGACCAATTACTAATTTTCCTTCACGTTTAGCCTGGAGTCCGTAAGAAAGAAGAATTTGCTGACTCACAACACCATTAATATTTTGAGTGCTATTACTTTGGTATGGACCTGCTACAACGTCAAAATCTTTAAACGCCGGTGGAACGTAATTACTAGCGTTAACCATAATAACGATCTGAAAATCGAAGGGAACACCAACCTGAACTTTTTTAGAACTTACCTGCCCATAAAAACTCTGCGCTTTATTATTTAGAAATAATAAAAAAGAGAATGAGAACAGTATCCAAAATTTAATTCCTTTCATTTTTATGCAAGTTACTCCATTATTTAAGGAGCTGAATCTTATTAATTTATTTTAACTATACAGTGCGTACAGTGATTTACCAATCTTTGTCTGTTTTGCTATTAGCGGCGTCTTCTTGTTTTTGTTTTCGCTTGTCCTGCAATTTTTTTTCAGAATCCATTAACGCTTTAAGAAGTTGTTCGGCCTGATCTTTACTCATTTGGGGTTGTTCCTGCTGTGGTTGTTTTTTATCCCCTTCTTTTTTCTCTTGTTTTTGCTGCTGACTTTGACCTCCGCCGCCTCCCTTTTTCTCTTTAGGTAAATTTTTTAAAGCGTAGGCTAAGTTATAGCGGGTTTCTTCATCTTTGGGATCGTACTTGAGTGCTTTTTTATACGCGTCTACCGCCTGCTGATATCCTTTTTTCTGCAAATAACAATTCCCGATGTTGTGCCACGCCTGGTGCAGCGTATCTTTATCAGAAACGGAATTTGCTACAACAGCAAAATTTTCGGCGGCCTTGTCGAAGATAAGTCCCGCTAAAGAGTCGGGTTTCATCTTGGTGCTTTGTGGCATGGTAAGCGCTCCACTTTTTACCAGAAGTGCATTTTTATACAAAGAATTTCCCAGGTTAAAGTTTGCTTTCCTATTATTGGGATTTAACTCTAACGCTCTTGCGTATTTGGCGGACGACTCAGGAATTTTACCGGTACGGTACAAGTCATTGCCGTCATATAAATACTGAGCATCTTTTTGGGCAGTAGAAATTCCAGCTACAAGAAGTAGCGAAACAAAACAGCTTTTGTGTAATTTACTTAACTGCATTTCCAAATAAATTAATTTTTTTAAACCATTCGCTCACACGTTCTGTTAGCAGGAATTCTATAAAAAATAAAATGAGGGCTATTGCGATGAACCATTGAAACTGATCTTCGTAATCGGTGTACATTTTGCTTTCAAGTTTTGATTTATCTAATTCTCCTATTTTGTCGAGAACGGCATTAAGACCAATGTCGGCCTGACTTGCCTGAACGAAAACACCATTTGCTTTTCCCGCAATCGTTTTGAGTAACTCAGAATTTAGCTTTGTAACAACAGTCTGTCCATCTTTATCTTTTCGATAGCCTTTTACCACGCCGTTTTCAACCAAAGGAATAGGAACACCATTTTGAGAACCTATGCCAATAGTATTGATCATAATATCTTTTTTAGCAGCCTCCTCGGCAGCCTCAATCGCAGCAGATTCGTGATTTTCACCATCGGTAATCAAGATAATCGCTCTGTTTTTTCCTTCGTCGGTACTAAAAGATTCGGAGGCTTTTTTTATAGCATCGGCAATTTTTGTTCCCTGCACTGGAACCATACCCGGGCCAACGGATTCCAAAAACATTTTAGCTGCGTTATAATCTGTTGTAATAGGAAGTTGTACATATGCTTCGCCGGCAAAAATTACCAGGCCCAGACGGTCACCTTCTAAAAGATCGATCATTTTTTCGAGAGCATACTTAGCGCGGGTTAAACGATCAGGACTAAGATCCTGGGCGAGCATACTGTTACTAACGTCGAGACAAACGATAATATCCGCTCCCTCACGTTTTACTTCTGTTAACTTACTTCCTGTTTGAAGATTGCAAAGCGCTAAAATCACAGAGGCGAATCCCACGAGAAATAAAATTGCCTTAACAAGTCTTTTACGACGGCTTGAATACGGCACCAGTTGCGCGACTAATTCAGGATCGCCGATACGTTTTAGTTTTCTACGACGCGATGCAAAATACAAGACAAGTAATAATAGCATTACTGGTATGGCAGCAAACGCATAGAAATAAATTGTATGTTCAAATTTAAACATTAAGGTATGGCTCTAAACACAGTGTAACGCAGTATAAACTCCAGTAATAATAAAAAAGCTGCCAATAAAACAAATGGAAGAAAATGTTCCGCTTTATTGCTGAAGCTTTTTTCGCTGATGATTGTTTTTTCCATTTTATCAATTTCCTGATAAATGTTTTTTAAGCTTTCTTTATTTGTAGCTCTGAAATATTTACCGCCTGACATATCGGAAATATCCGTCATCACTTTTTCATCAATCTCTACATCCACGTAATCGTATTCATATTGACCTTGTGCATAAATTCCAACAGGTTGTAATGCCTTACCTTTAGAACCAACGCCGATGCAATATACACGGATGCCATAAGTTTTTGCAAGTTCGCCGGCAGTTAAGGGAGAAATTTCGCCAACGTTGTTTACACCATCGCTCACCATAATGATAACTTTGCTTTTTGCCTTACTGTCTTTAATTCGCGCTACTGCTCCGGCCAGGCCGAGGCCTATAGCGGTTCCCTGATCAAGCATACCTGCCTTAATTTGCGGGAACATATTTTTTAAAACTTTGTGATCATTTGTAAGAGGACATTGCGTAAACACCTCGCCACCAAAAATTACGAGGCCAATTCTGTCATTTGGTCTTGCATCAATAAAATCAGTAATAACCTCTTTGGCAACTTCAATACGATTTGGTTTAAAGTCTTTTGCCAACATAGAGAGCGAAACGTCGAGGCTGATTACTATATCGATCCCTTCTGTCTTGGTGTCCTTCCAGCTACTTCGCGATTGCGGTCTTGCCAGAGCTGTTATTAATAAAGCAAACGAGGCCAGTTTTAGTACCAACAAACTATGTCTGGTTTTTGACTTTATAGAAGGTTTGATTCCTTTTAAAAGTGTAAATGACGAATAATTGAATTCACCTTCTTGTTTTTTCAGGCGCCAGATGTACCAAATTACCATGAGTGGCAATACCAGCATTAACCAGAACCAATGCTTTTCAGCGAACTGTATATCGTTAAAATAATTTATCACGCTTTCGGTTCAGTATTAGTTGGTTCTTGTTCCGTTGATATCTTTACTTCTTCTTCACGTTTTGTGCCGTTTACAAAGTCAAAAGCATTTTGCAGCGTAAAATTATTTTCTTCTTCAATAGGCGCCATTTTTGCGAATTTAACAAGGTCACTCAGCGTTAGTAATTGTTGTAGTTTTTCCTTGCTCTCTTTATCTACAACCTGTGAACGGAAGGCTGTCATAATTTCGTCGGTAGTGCTCTCAAGAGCATGAACATTAAAGCGCTCTTCAATATAAGTACGAATGGTGTCAGAGATGGATGAGTAATATTCTTTTGCTTTTCCCTCGCGCCAAACTTGTTCGGTGCGAATGGTTTCTAGGGCAGCGAGTGCGGTTATATGTGCCGGAATTCTTGGTTTTTCAGGTTCTGCAGTTACCTGGTTATTTTTCCTGGTATAATAGCGGGTAATGAATATAACAGCTAAAAGAACTACCAATACTCCTACGCCCCAGTAAATATAATTAAGGTACCATTTCCAATTAAATTTCTCTTCAAAAGGAGGTTTAATATCTTTTAATTTTGTAGCACTACTGTCTGTTGGAACCGTATGTACTTCGAGGAAAAGCGGGTTTGTAAAAAGCGGATTTGCAGTATCGTTATTCAAGATGAATTTAAACCCAGGCATGGCATAATACCCACTATCGTAAACACTCACAATAATTTGTTGGTGCTGAAAAATCTTAGTTGAATTTGTCTTATCAGGAAAAGTAGTATCTATGGCACTTACCGACACCACTTCAATTTTACCGGTAATGGTATCTCCAATTTCAGGCCATTGAATTCTAATATCTTTTTGGCGCGAACTGTACGTTACGTAAATATCGATCTTAGCCTGTTCACCAATGCGCAGTTTAGAAGTATCGAGTACTGCGTCCAGTTGTATTTGTGGCTGTTGCGCATTTACCTGTATTACAGTAAAGAGCAAAATAACGAAGGCAAATATTTTTTTTAGTATCGTCAAAATTTGAAATTCTTCTACTATCGGTTTTTAAATAAGTTCATTAATGGCTTCACATAATTTTCGTGTGTGAAAATTTTTGTCGCGTCAATTCCACTTCTGTTGAAAGTATCTTTTATATCTTCTTCAAATCTTTTTTGATTCACTGAAAATTGCTTTCTGAAGATCTTATCGCTGGTATCTACCCAGGCGATCTTACCACTTTCGTTATCTTTTAATTTTATCAAACCCACATCCGGAAGCTCAACTTCAGCTTTATCAATGATGCGCAGCGCGACGATGTCATGTTTTTTATTCGCAATCTTTAAAGCATCCTTGTAATTATTTTCGGTCATAAAATCACTGATCACAAAAACAATACTTCTTTTTTTAATAATGCTTGAAAGATATTTTAATGCCAGTTCAATATTTGTTTGCTTATTCTCTGGTTTAAACTCCAGCAATTCACGAATAATACGGAGTACATGGGTTTTTCCTTTTTTAGGCGGGATAAACTTTTCGATCTTATCGCTAAAAAAGATCACCCCTATTTTATCATTGTTTTGAGAAGCTGAAAAAGCAACCACGGCGCAAAGTTCAGTTATCAATTCCTGCTTCAATTGTTTGTTAGTTCCGAAACTACCGCTCGCACTTACGTCCACAAGCAACACCACACTTAGCTCACGTTCTTCTTCAAAAACTTTTACAAAAGGTGTATTAAATCTTGCGGTAACATTCCAGTCTATAGAGCGGATATCATCTCCCGGGGTATATTCACGCACTTCTGAAAACGCCATACCGCGGCCTTTAAAGGCACTATGATATTCGCCTGAGAAGATGTGACTGCTCAAACCGCGGGTTTTGATCTCGATCTTGCGAACTTTTTTTAAAAGATCAGCTGTTTCCATTTGTAGTAGTTAATAGTTAAGAGTTGATAGTCAATAGCAGGGCAAAAAAACTTTACCACTATAAACTATAGACTATTGACTTATCTAAGGGACTTCAACTGCGTTAAGAATTTCAGTAATGATGTGCTCAGAAGTAATATTCTCTGCTTCCGCCTCGTAAGTAAGCCCTACACGGTGACGCATAACATCTGTGCATACAGCTCGTACATCTTCAGGTATTACATAGCCACGACGTTTTATAAACGCATAAGCTTTTGCAGCCAAAGCAAGATTAATACTTGCACGTGGAGAGCCGCCGTAAGAAATGAGACCTTCAAATTTACCAAGTTTGTACTCTTTAGGAAAACGTGAAGCAAACACGATATCTACAATGTATCTTTCAATTTTTTCATCCATGTAAACATCCTTCACCACTGTGCGCGCCTTGATGATAGCATCCGTTGACATAACGCTTGAAGCCTGGGGCATACCAGAAGGCTGAATGTTTGCTGCGATAATTTTTTTCTCCTCTTCTTTAGTTGGATAACCAATTACAATCTTCAACATAAAACGGTCCATCTGAGCCTCCGGTAAAGGATAAGTTCCCTCCTGCTCTATTGGATTTTGAGTTGCTAAAACCAGAAAAGGATTTGGTAATTTAAAAGTTTGATCACCAATAGTTACCTGTTTTTCCTGCATGGCCTCAAGTAACGCAGATTGTACTTTTGCCGGAGCACGGTTAATCTCATCCGCTAACACGAAGTTTGCAAAAATAGGTCCTTTACGAATTGAAAATGATTCTTGTTTCTGACTATAAATTTGAGTACCGATAACATCGGCAGGTAATAAATCGGGAGTAAACTGAATACGGCTGAATTGCCCGTCGACACATTTAGCCAGAGTGTTAATAGCCAAAGTTTTTGCGAGACCTGGAACCCCTTCCAATAAAATATGTCCGTTGCTAAGTAAGCCAATCAAGAGACGCTCTACCATTGACTTTTGTCCAATGATAACTTTATCCATCTCTACAGTAAGCATATCTACAAAAGCACTTTCGCGCTGGATACGTTCGTTAATTTCTTTAATGTCAACCATAGTTTTTAGGTGTTTGTGCGTGGTAATTTGAGTTCCAAAGATATCAATGGTGCGGGATTGAGACGATTTACCCCCCGTTAAAATTTGTTAAGTACATACTAACGTTTCTTAAAGCGAAAATTAGTTGAAGATGAAAAAAAGAGCCTAACGCTCTTTTTTAATGTGTGTGATACTTAGTGGATTTTCGCTGATTTCTGAATACAGACTTCTATTTTTATAAATGTCTATAGCCATATAAATTGCTTTTTTAAAAGATTGTTCGTTAGCACTATTTTTACCTGCGATGTCGTATGCAGTGCCATGATCAGGACTGGTGCGTACTGCATTGAGTCCAGCGGTAAAATTCACCCCATCGTTAAATGCAATGCTTTTAAAAGGGATCAACCCCTGATCGTGGTACATGGCTAAAACACCATCGAAATTTTTATAAGTTTCATTTCCAAAAAAACCATCTGCCGCGTATGGACCGTAAACGAGTCCTTTTAATTTCAAACTGTCGATGGCTGGCTTAATAATTTCTTTGTCTTCATTTCCAATTACGCCATTATCGCCCGCATGAGGATTTAAGCCAAGTACAGCGATCTTTGGTTTGCGAATTCCAAAATCTTTAATCAATGAATCGTGAAGTTGTTTTATTTTTTTGGAAACACTTTCTGTTGTAATTTTTGAGGCGATGTCTTTTATCGGTACATGTCCGGTAACCAGAGCAACACGCAAACCACTTTCAGAACAAAGAAGCATCATTGGTTCTCCGCCAAGTTTCTCACCCAGATATTCGGTATGTCCAACAAATTTAAATGTCTCGCTTTGAATATTATCTTTATTGATAGGTGCAGTTACGAGTGCCTGAATATTTCCATCCACAAGAGCCTGAGTGGCTTTTTCAAGTGAAATAAATGCGTATTTCCCTCCCGTTTCAGTTGACTTGCCAATATCAACCATTACTTCCTCTTCGTAACACATAAAAACATTTACTTTCTTATGATTGATCTGACTGAATTCGCGGATAGGATTAAAACTAAATTCGTCGAGTCCGAGCATTTTTCTATAATAAGTGATCGTTTTTTGCGAGCTGAATAGAACAGGCGTACATATTTCTGCAATACCAGGTTCCATAAGCGTTTTAAGCACCACTTCCAATCCAATTCCATTTATATCTCCTTGCGAGATTCCTACAGTTATTTTAGTTTCGCTCATAATTATTTAATGCCGTATTTGTTTTTATATTTTGAATAAAGTTCTGATTGCTGATTAGTGAGTTTCACCTTCTTACCTGCAATGTAGGCTAAGATGATGTTATTCGTGCGCATATCCAGAATATCTCCATCGCTTATAACCAGAGAAGCCAATTTACCTTCTTCGATAGTACCTACAGATCTTTCTATGCCCAAAATTTTAGCCACATTAAAAGTTACCGATGCAAGTGCCTCTTCTTTCGACAATCCGTATGCTACAGTTTCTCCTGCATTGAAAGGAAGATTGCGACTTTGCATAGCTTCCATATCGCCTTCCAGCTGAAGACAAAATAAAACGCTGTCTTTCTGAAGAAGGTAAGGAAGGCTGTAAATAATATCCACATTATCGTCGGTATTATCAGGAAGGTCATTCACGCGGTTAAGCATGACAGGAATTTTATTTTTTCTCAAATCGGCGGTTATCTTATAACTCTCTTTTCCTCCAACAATTACAGGCTTTCTAATTAAAAACTTTTGCGAAAAATTTATCGCGCTCAAAATATCTTTCGCTTTATCTGCATGCAAATAAAGGTTAGCAGTTCCATTGAGAACGGACCGCATGGCTTCAAAACGGAGATTTTTCTCAGTATTGTTTGGTGTAGCGCAATAAGCAATAGCATCTGCAAAAAATTTGGAAAGGAATGCAATTTCTTCGTTGTATTTTTTATTAGCCGATTTGGAAAGTCCTTCTTCTTCGCTCCATTTCATTGTTGTTAAGCGCGGAAAGTTTAAATGTATGCCATCATCGGCTTTTAAAACTGCATCTTCCCAGTTCCAACCTTCAAGCGCGAGGATGGACGAAGAACCACTGATAAGGCCACCGCGCGGAGTAGGCTGTGTGTATAAAATTCCGTTTGTCTTTACTGTGGGGATTATAATATTATCTGTGTTATAAGCAATTAATGAGCGCACGTGAGGATTAATATTCCCTACTTCCTGAAAATCAACCGTGGCGCGAACTGCTTCGGCATCATGCAATCCCAGTACGTTATTTGTATTTATTAAACCGGGATAAATGTGTTTTCCCGAAAGGTCTATCACTGTGTCAAATGATTTGTAATCTAAACGCAAACCCTTGGTTTCAGAAACCGTTTCTATTTTATCGTTATTTATTACAACGAGACTTCCCTCAATGACTTGTCCATTGCCAACATGAGCTGTTGCATTGAGCAGCGCTATGTGCGTGTAATTTTTTTGCGCTTTGAAAGATCCAGCTAACAAAAAGATAAAACTAATTATGGATATAAAATTTTTCATGTTATCTCTGTCCCGTTTCTTCTTCTGAAATTCCTTCTAAAGTATTGCAGTGGTAAAGACGTTGCTGCTTAGGCTGTGGCTTCACAACTTTTGTTCCCTTATTTTTTTCTACCAGTAGTTTTGCAACCAGTCTTGCTTTTTCTAGGCGAACATATTCCCTTAACTTTGCGTCTTCTTCCCGATCAAAATAAATTTGTCCGTCTACTAATGTTTTGTCAACCTTAGCGTAGATGCTTAAGGGGTTATCTGTCCATAAAACAAGATCAGCCACCTTACCTACTTTAATACTTCCTACCTTGTCATCAATGTGCAGCATCTTCGCTGGATTTAACGTCACTAGTTTTAAAGCCTCTGTTTCTGAGAGGCCGCCGTACTTTACACATTTACCCGCCTCCTGGTTTAAACGCCTGGCCATTTCGGCATCATCGCTATTTATAGCAACATTTACACCCATGCGCGTCATTAGAGCGGCATTGTAGGGAATAGCGTCTAACACTTCATTTTTATAAGCCCACCAATCTGAAAACGTAGAAGCATTCGCTCCATGCACTTTCATTTTATCTGCCACTTTATACCCTTCAAGAATGTGGGTGAAAGTATTCACTTTAAAGCCAAAGCTATCGGCCACGTGCATTAGCATGTTTACCTCGCTTTGTACATAACTGTGACAGGTAATGAATCTTTTTTTGTTTAGAATTTCTGCAAGCGCTTCCAGTTCCAGATCTCTTCTAAAAGGTATCAGTGTTCCATTTTTTACGGAAGTCTGCATTTGTTTATCATATTCTTTTGCTCTTGTAAAAAAATCGACGTAAACCTGTTCCACACCCATTCGTGTTTGTGGAAAACGTACACGCTGGAGATCGCCCCAATTACTTTGCTTTACGTTTTCGCCAAGCGCAAATTTTATGAACTGATCTGCTTTTTCATATTTCAGATCTTCTGCGCTATGTCCCCACCGTAATTTTATTAATACGCTCTGACCACCAATAGGATTTGCCGAGCCATGTAATAATTGAGCGCAGGTAACACCTCCTGAGAGTTGCCGGTAAATATTTATATCTTCCGGATTAATCACATCACCCATTCTTACCTCGGCGCTACTGGCTTGTGCTCCTTCGTTAACACCTGCGGTAAGTGCGATATGGCTATGCTCGTCAATGATTCCGGGCGTTAAATGTTTTCCTTTACCATCAATTACTTTTGCGTAAGCTAATTTGGGAACATCAATATTAGGCGCGATACGAACTACTTTCCCATCCACTACATATACGTCGTATTCCTTCAAAATAGTATCGCCACTATTGGTCCATACGGTTGCATCTTTTATCAACATTGCCGAATAACGACTCTTAAATTTATTCCAGGAATCTTTAAAAGTTCCGTTACTTTCCTGCATCTCCTCTCCATACGCACTAAAGGGATAAATGATCTTACCTAAATTTAATGAGGGCGTTGCAACGGGTGTTATGTTTTTTTTAACGGTATCAGCTGCTGAGAGATAAGTAATATCAAAAGCAAACCAATTGCCGTTTGCCAGTTGTCCGTTGCCATTAAAACTCTTTGAATCTTTGTTATAGTTAGCGGTTCCTCTAACGGCAGAAGTAGAATCAGTTGGAAAATTAAAGGTCAAAAAGTTATTAGTGAAACTATAATTAAAACTTTTCTTCGTTGTATCCATTTGGATCTGTGCCTTCGGTTTTGCAAGGTCACCGGTAAATTTCACACTGTAGGTTTTGCCAGGAACACTTAGTATATAATTACCGCGAATATCGGGCGCATTGAGATCTGCATAAAGATTAGGCTCGCCATTCACCCAATGTTGAACAATGGACGCATCCTCTTCAAAAATGGATTTTGTACTAATGAAAAAATTGGCATAAAACCCTTTCTTTAAACTTCCGAGTTTATCACCTGCATTTACAAAAGCTGCAGGATTAAATGTAAGAGCTTTTAAAGCTACTTTTTCTGAAAGTCCATACTGAACGGCCTTGCGAACATTTTTGAGAAAAAGATTTTTATCTTTCAAATCGGAGGCAGTAAAACAAAATTGAATATTGTTTTTTTCGAGAGTTGAAGGATTTGTCGGAGCAAGTTCCCAGTGTTTTAGCTCAGCAAGAGAAATTAATTCTGCATCATAAGGATCTTCCACATCGAATGCATCCGGAAAATTAACCGGGATAATAAATCTTGATGCAGTGGATTGAATTTCGCTAATCCGCTGATATTCATTTCCCCCTCCTTTGATAATATACTTTCCATTAAATTCCTTTGCCACTTTTGCTGCCCGCAGATCATTGTATTTATCGTTGGCTTCAAAGATGGATGGAAGTGTTTGTAGCTTATTAAAATCGTCGAGCGTGATATTAAATTCTGTTTTAGCTTTTGCCTGCGCGTACCAGGAAGCGTCGAGATAAGTTTGGCGCAACAATGCAATGCCTCCTGTTAACGAACTAGGGTAATCCTGAGGCGAAGAACCTTTGCTAAAAGAGTAAAACCCGGCTGCTTTATCTAGTACAATACTTTCATTTTCGCGACCCGTGTTCAGGTTTACAAGCACTCCGCTACCCCTAACAATTCCGTCCTTCGGACAAGAAAGAACGGTTCCGAATCCCATTTTTTTTAGTTCCTCGGCCTTATCTACTGCGTGAGTGAAAAGTTTATACGACTCAATATTTGGGCGTATTGCCTGGTTCCAACCGAAAGCACCTTTGTAGTTACTTTCCATTTGAGGGCCCGCTTCCTTTTTTTGAAATCTATTTGGAGGCACACCATAATCGCTATATAAATCAATAAAAGACGGGTAAATAAATTTTCCTTTGAGATCGTAAACGGTTGCATTTTTAGGAATTTCGAGCTTTTCGCCGCAATTCACCACTTTTCCATCCTGTATGAGCAAAACACTATTTTTTAAGACCGTTTCAAAATCGAGGTAAATAGTGGCATTGGTAAAGGCATAAAGCGTATGAGGATTGAAGGGGGCGCCATTACTGGGGAACGTGCTTTGGCCCGACAAGCCGAAAGAAATCGTTAACCATGCAAGAATTTGTAAATAAATTTTCCTCATAAACCACCAAATTTAATGAGATTTACTAAAATAACTAATGGTAAAGCGGTTTTTATTGTTTGTATATATTGCTAATTTTACCGTTAAAATTTAAATTATGTATAAAGGAATTTTACACACGCATTATTTAGTTGTTGTACTGTTTTTGTTGATCTACGTGATCAAAACTATTTTATTGTTAAGTAATAAAAATGATCTTCTGGCCACGTTCACAAAAAAAATAAAAGTGGTAGAAATGATCGTAAGTTTTCTATTTCTTATTACCGGAGTGTATTTAGCCACCCAGTTACCTTTTGGAGGGAAATACGACTATCTTTTCTATATTAAAATAATTCTGGTACTTGCCTCGATTCCTGTAGCGGTAATTGGCTTCAGAAAATCGAATAAAATTTTGGCTGCACTTAGTTTGTTGATGATTACTGGAAGTTTTGGCTTAGCAGAATCTTATCATAAAAAGAAGGGTATACCAAAGGATGGCGGAGAAGTGATTGCTTCTAACGATGGAGAAAAACTTTTTAAAGCAAATTGCGTTGTTTGTCATGGTAACGATGGAAAATTAGGAGCCAGTGGGGCAAAAGATTTAAGCGCAACCACAATGGAGGTTGCAGAAATGAAACAAATTATTCTTCATGGAAAAGGCCTGATGCCAGCCGCGTCACTTAACGAAAATCCTACCATAGCGGAGGAACAAGCTGCGGCCATTGCTGAGTATGTAAACAGCAATTTAAAAGGCCATTAATTTTTTAGATGAAACCAGAACCGATCTCCACTGCCATTCCTTCTCATTGCTGCATTTTAATAGGTGTTATTAATAAAATGCAGGATGACGGACTCTCAAAAGAATATCTTGACGAACTTGCTTTTTTAGCAGAGACTTACGGTCTCAGTACCATAAAAACTTTCACTCAAAAATTAGAAAAGCCCGATAAGGCCACTTTTATCGGGAAAGGGAAATTACAAGAAGTAAAAGACTTTGTGCTGGCGAACGCTATCGATGTTGTTATTTTTGATGATGAACTATCACCTTCTCAACAAAGAAATCTCGAAAAAGAATTAGGAAAAAAAATTCTCGACCGTACAACTTTAATTCTTGAAATATTCGAACAACGCGCTCAGACGGCACATGCTAAAACACAAGTGCAACTTGCGCAGTACCAATACATGCTTCCCCGCTTAACCGGGATGTGGACTCACTTAGAGCGTCAACGTGGCGGAACGGGAACCCGTGGTGGTGCCGGCGAAAAAGAAATTGAAACAGACAGACGGATTGTGCGCGATAAAATAGCTTTGATGAAGGAACGTCTTCGCGACATTGACAAACAAATGGCTACTCAGCGTAAAAATCGCGGCGAATTAATTCGTGTGGCTTTGGTTGGGTATACCAATGTTGGAAAAAGCACCATCATGAATCTTTTAAGTAAAAGCAATGTTTTCGCGGAAAATAAGTTATTTGCAACACTTGATACAACGGTGCGAAAAGTTACACTTGATAACGTATTTTTTCTTTTAAGTGATACTGTTGGATTTATACGGAAGCTTCCTACACAATTGGTAGAAAGTTTTAAATCTACGCTTGACGAAGTGCGGGAAGCAGATGTACTTATTCATGTAGTAGACATTTCGCATAAAAATTTTGAGGAGCACATTAATGTGGTAAAACAAACTTTGCAGGATATTGGTGCAGGTGACAAACCAACAATTCTTGTGTTTAATAAAATTGACGCTTTTACTTACACCCACAAAGAAGAAGATGACCTGACGCCGGCTACCAGAGAAAATCTGACCCTGGAAGAAATTAAAAACACCTGGATGAAGAGTCTCAATAATCCCGTATTATTTATCAGCGCCGAAAATAAAGACGGTCTTGATGAGTTTAAAAAGACAGTGTACGAAATGGTTAAGACCTTACATTTAAAACGTTATCCTTATAACAATTTGCTTTATTAGAACCGAGAAGATACAAGACACGTAGACATTGAACATAGAGTTTAAATACGCAGAGCAAAAAGATCTTGCAAAAATCGTAAAGACTTACAATTCGACAGTAGCTTCACGAATTGTTACAGCTGATCTTGAAGAAGTAAGTGTAGAAAGTAAACAGGCCTGGTTTGACTTGCATACTCCACAAAAAAGACCTTTATGGTTAGTTGTTTATAACGGCGATTATGCCGGCTGGATGAGCTTCAATTCCTTTTATGGCCGACCTGCTTACGATGGAACTGTTGAAGTAAGTATTTACCTGGAAGAAACACTCAGAGGAAAAGGTCTTGGAAAGGCTTGTCTGCAAAAGGCTATAGACACAGCTCCAAAATTAAATATTCATTCTCTTCTTGGATTTATCTTCGGCCATAACCAGGCCAGCCTTACTTTATTTTACGCTTTTGGTTTTGAAAAATGGGCACATTTTCCTGAAGTGGCAAACATGGATGGCACTATGCGCGACCTCCTGATTTTAGGAAAAAAAGTTTAATTTTTATTTAACTTCCGATCACCAAAATCTTTAAATTTTATATCCTTCACATTCAAGAATTGTTATTAGATTTGTTGATTACAAAATTTCTATGGGACAGCTATCAAATAGAGTAAATAAGATCTCCGAGTCACAAACCATTGCTATGGCGCGAAAAAGTCGTGAATTAAAAGCGAAGGGGATTGACATCATTAGTTTAAGTTTAGGCGAGCCGGATTTTGCAACACCTCAGATCATAAAAGACGCTGCAAAAAAAGCCATTGACGATAATTTCAGTTATTACACGCATGTTTCAGGTTACCTGGAATTACGTGAAGCCATTTGTGAAAAATTTAAACGCGATAACGGTTTACAGTATACCGCTGATGAAATTGTTGTTTCTACGGGTGCCAAACAAAGTATAGCAAACGCTGTTTTATGCTTGGTAAATCCTGGTGACGAAGTTATTATTCCAGGTCCTTTTTGGGTAAGCTATCTTGAAATTCTGAAACTCGCTGAAGGCACCCCAATTATTATCGACACTACTATTGAATCAGACTTTAAAATATCTGCCGAGCAATTAGAAAAAGCCATTACGCCAAAAACAAAAATGCTCATGCTAAGCACTCCTTGTAATCCAACAGGAAGTGTATACAGTAAAGCAGAATTAAAAGCACTGGCGGAAGTTGTTGCAAAACATCCTGAACTTTATATTTTGAGTGATGAAATTTATGAGCACATCAATTTTGTTGGTGGTCATGAAAGTTTTGCGCAGTTTGATTTTATTAAAGACCAGGTTATCACCATTAATGGTGTTTCTAAAGGCTTTGCGATGACAGGCTGGCGAGGTGGAATTATGGCTGCACCAAAATGGATTGCTCAAGCCTGCGATAAAATGCAAGGCCAGTTTACTTCAGCTACTTCAAGCATCACCCAAAAAGCAATGCATAAAGCCATGGAACTCGATTACAAAACATACATCGAACCTATGCGTGATGCATTTTTAAAACGCAGAGATCTTGTTCTGAAATTAATGAAAGATATTCCCGGGTTAAAAACCAATACACCGCAAGGCGCGTTTTATGTTTATCCTGAAATTTCATACTATTTTGGAAAGAAATATAAAGATCACGTTATCAAAAACGGCACCGACCTTACTCTATTTTTACTAGATGAGGGCTTTCTCGCTCTGGTGCCAGGTGCGGCTTTCGGTGAAGATAACTATATCCGTTTCTCCTATGCCACGAGTGAAGAAAAATTAATAGAAGCTTTAAAACGCATGAAGGAAGCGCTCGCCAAACTTCAGTAATTTCCGTATATAAAAAATGAAAAAATTTTCAATTAAAAAAGAACGCGTTCGCGAAATTTTTAAAGACTTTAACGACCTAAACGTTTTAATTATTGGAGACGTGATGATTGACAGTTATTTGTGGGGTAAGGTAAGCAGGATTTCTCCGGAAGCACCAGTTCCTATTGTAGCGGTTGGTAAAAAAGAAAGAAGGTTAGGAGGAGCGGCCAATGTAGCTTTAAATATTCAAGCGCTTGGTGCTAATCCGATTCTTTGTTCAGTAATTGGAGTAGACTATGAAGGACAAACTTTTATGGATCTTTTGAAAACTCAGAAATTGAGTCAGAAAGGAATTCTTAAAAGCCGCGACCGTGTTACCACGGTTAAAACGCGCGTAATGGGCAATAATTCTCAACTTTTACGTGTAGATGAGGAAGAAGAAGGAGATATCACTACTTCTGAAACGCAACAATTGCTTACTCTCATTTCTTACATTTTAACGCACGATAAAATTGATGTCGTGATTTTCGAAGACTACAATAAAGGATTAATTACTCCTAGATTAATTTCTAAAGTAGTTGAGCTCACGAAAAGTAAAGGCATTCCAACTTGTGTGGATCCTAAGAAAAGAAACTTCAATTCTTACAAAGGTGTGAGTTTATTCAAGCCCAATTTAAAAGAATTGCGTGAAGGCGTTAAGCTTGATATTAGCGGAGATAACGTTAACGAATTACAAAGAGCAGTAAGCAGTTTTCGCGTAAAACAAAAAGTGGAAACAGTTTTAGTTACTCTTGCTGAAAAAGGTGTAATTACAAATTCAAGAAAAGTAAAAGAACATATTCCTGCACACATTCGCAGCATTGCAGATGTGAGCGGCGCCGGCGATACTGTAATCAGCGTGGCTTCTTTATGCAGAGCTTTAGACTGTAATGATATTTTAACCGCGGCCATCTCTAATCTTTCCGGTGGGCTTGTTTGCGAGCAGATAGGAGTTGTTCCTATAGACAAGGAGCAATTACTGGAAGAATCGCTGAAACTCGAATTTGTCCGGTAACGGTCAACCCGGAGGCACTGAGAAAATGAGGACACAGAGATTTATAATCTAAATGAAGTACACCGAAATAGAATATAACACTCTGACCGAATTAGCTATCAGATCTGCTATTGAAGTTCATAAGGAACCAGGTGCCGGTTTATTGGAAACGGTAAACGAACATTGCTTAATTAAAGTACTAAGAGAAGAAGGTTTGAAGGTCGAAAGTCAGCTTAAAATTCCAGTTGTATTTAGAAACCACATTCTCGATAAGCATTTTATGCTCGCCATTTTAATGAGTGAAGTTTTAGTTCCGGAAATTAAATCCTTTGAAAAAATTCTTCCAATTCATGAAGCTCAACTTGTAACTTATTTAAAACTCCACGCAAAAAAACCCGGCCTTTTAATTAATTTTAATGAAGATCTATTGAAAAACGGTGGAAGCAGGCGGATAAATGGTGATCTAAATAACTAAATAAAGTAATAAATCTATAAAACTCAGTGAACTCTCTCACCCGGTGTCTCTGTGTTAAAAACATAACATATGCAACACGATAACGTTACCCCTTACAATACCCAGGAAGAAAAAAAAGAACAAGTTGCGCAAATGTTCGATAACATTGCAAAACGTTATGATCTTTTAAATAGTATTCTCTCTTTGGGAATTCACAAAGGCTGGAGAAAAAAATGCGTCAACCTCCTAAAAGCAAAACAACCGAAAAAAATACTGGATGTTGCTACCGGCACGGGAGACTTCGCAATTGAGTGCGCTAAATTAAAGCCTGAATCCATTATAGGCATTGACATCAGCGATGGCATGATGAAGTACGGCAGAGAAAAACTTAAACAACTAAAATTAGATTCTATTATCTCTTTAAAAAATGGCAATGCAGAAACAGTAGCTTTTCCTGATAATAGTTTCGACGCCATTGTAGTTGGTTTTGGCGTTCGTAATTTTCAAAATTTAAATACCGGGTTAAGCAATCTTTACCGCATGCTTAAACCAGGTGGACAGCTTATTGTACTTGAATTTTCTTATCCGAAAAACGTTTTGATTAAGAATTTTTATAATTTCTATTTTTCTAAAGTGACACCCTTTATTGGAAGAATTTTTTCTAAAGATACCCGTGCATACACATACCTTACCGAAAGCGTAAAAGCGTTTCCGCACAATGAAAAGTTTACAGACATTCTAAAAACAATAGGGTATAAAAACACCTCTTTTAAATCTCTGAGCTTTGGCATTGCCGCTATTTATGCCGGAGAAAAATAGCTATCTGTTTATAAGTAAAACCAGTTTTTTTAGATCCTTTTAACGCTTTTATTCGTAAGTTTAATTACAGCAATTTAAACTTAAAAGCTGGTACTTTGTTATACAGAGGATTTAACTTTTTTATATGAGTCAGTATTTATTTATTCCTTTAATTTCGTGGGCGGCAGTTGCCAGTATCATGCTTATTGTGTGGCTATGGGCGCTAAAAATTAAGAATAACGGGATAGTAGATATTTTCTGGGCGTTTAATTTTTTGGTGATTGCCATAATTACCTGGCTTCTTGCCGATGGATTTACAGGGCGTAAAACACTTGTTTGTGGCCTGGCTGCGTTATGGAGTTTACGGTTGGGCATTTATCTTTTGATTCGCGTTGGATCTCACCTCGATGTGGAAGAAGGGCGGTATAAAAAACTAAGGGAAGAGTGGAACTCGACAAAATTCTTTTTCTTTTTTCAAATGCAGGCTTTTTCAAACGTTATGCTGGCTATTCCCTTTTTTATTATCGCTCTAAATCCGAACACAGAAATTTCTGCAGTCGAATATTTTGGCGCTTCACTTTGGTTTTTATGTATCCTTGGTGAAGGTATTTCTGACTGGCAACTGCAGTACTTTAAAAAACAGCCGGAAAATAAAGGGAAGGTTTGTCAATATGGACTTTGGAATTACTCCAGACACCCCAACTACTTTTTCCAATTTTCGATTTGGGTTTCTGTACTGATTTTTGCTCTTCCGAGTCATTATGGATGGCTTGCTATTATCTGTCCGCTTTCCATCGGTTATCTTATTTTTAAAGTAACCGGAATTCCTATGACAGAAGAACAAGCTGTCAGGAGCAAAGGCGAAGCCTATAAGGAATATCAAAGAACAACGAGTGTGTTCGTTCCCTGGCTTAAGAAAAAATAATTCTATCAATAAAAATCATTCATTTTCTTTATGTGGTATAATTCACTGTTAGAACAAAATAAAATTCCAGATTCTCTTATTCGTATTGGCATTCGTAAACTTTTAAAACAGCGCTTAAAAGACGAAAATAAAGGGAGTACCGAAGCCAACCAGCTTCATCTGATGAACCTGATAGCCGAATTAAAAAGCTCTCCTATAGCCATCAACACCCAGGAAGCAAATGAACAGCATTATGAAGTTCCAACAGAATTTTACCGCTATTGTCTTGGCAAACATTTAAAGTACAGTAGTGGCTACTGGAAAGATGGTGTAAGCGACATTGACACGTCTGAAAAAGATATGTTAGAGCTAACCTGCGCACGCGCCGAATTATCCAATGGTCAAACTGTGCTGGAACTTGGCTGCGGATGGGGATCTTTATCTCTGTTTATGTCCGCCAAATTTCCACAAAGTAATTTTACGGTTGTGTCAAATTCGCGTACACAGAAAATATATATTGACGAGCAAGCCAAACAAAGAGGTATTAAAAATTTGTTGGTTATCACCAGTAATATTAATGACTTCAAACCTGAAGAAGGAAAATTTGATCGCGTGGTTTCTGTTGAAATGTTTGAACACATGAGGAACTATGAAAAACTTATGGCCCTTGTTGCCTCAGCGCTGAAACCAGAAGGGAAACTTTTTGTGCATATTTTCACTCACAAAGAGTATGCTTACAAGTTTGAAGTGATTGATGAGACTGACTGGATGAGTAAATATTTTTTCACTGGAGGAATTATGCCAAGCGATGATCTTCTTTTATACTTTAATGAAAAATTAAGTATTGAAAAACACTGGCACGTTAACGGAATGAACTATAGCAAGACTTCTGAAGCCTGGTTGCAAAATATGGACAAGCATCGTGAACAGATTATGCCTTTGTTTGAAACTACTTATGGCAAAGATCAGGCGGTTAAATGGTGGGTTTACTGGCGACTTTTTTATATGGCCTGCGCCGAACTTTGGGGTTTTAACAAAGGAGAAGAATGGATTGTAAGTCATTATTTATTTAATAAAAAATAATATGTGGCGACTCATTATTGCTGTTATTCTTTTGCTTCTTTCGCTGTTGGTACTTTTTAAGGCGCCAACAAATTTTTTCTGGCTGGTGCAAGTTGCCGTTACCGAATTTCCCTGGATCTCTACTTTAACTTCACTTGTATTTTTTGTTTCTTGCCTTTATGCAGATAAATTTAAAATCGCACTGTTAACGCTATCAGGACTTGCAACTTTTATTTATTTTTTACCAGTTATTGAAGTTTACTTCAGAGGAAAACATCTTGAACACGATCTTTCAAAGAACTTTCCTTTTAATCAAAACATTAAACATCTCGATTCTCCCTTTTCGTTTACAAAAATGTTCAGCGGTATTGGTATCAAAGAAGTTCAACCAGAAATTTTCACGTACAAAAAATTACCTGAACGCGAGTTGCATCTTGACTTTTATAAAGCTGCACTCAGCGGAAAACGTCCTTGTATCATAGTTATTCATGGCGGCTCGTGGGCCGGCGGTGACAGCAAACAGCTTCCGGCATTGAATAGTTACTTGTCGAATGTCGGATACCATGTTGCAGCCATCAACTATAGACTAGCGCCAACATATAAATCACCGGCGCCAGTAGAAGACACCAAAGAAGCTATGCAGTATCTCATTAGTCATGCTGAAAATTTAAATATCGATACAACAAATTTTGTTCTATTGGGAAGATCCGCGGGTGCGCAAATTGCCCTGGTGGCTGCTTACACGTTCCACGATCCAAATGTTAAAGGTGTTGTATCCTTATATGGTCCCGCCGACATGGTTTGGGGCGCTCGCATTAAATCAAATAAACTTGTTTTAAATACCGACAAAGTCTTTACCGATTATCTGGGAGCACTGATTGATGTGTTGCCGGAAAAATATCATGAAGCCAGCTCATTCGACTTTGCTGAACAGAATTCTCCCCCTACTCTTTTGATTCACGGCCCAAATGATGCGCTGGTTTCTTATTATCACAGTGTTCGTTTAAACGAAAAATTAGAAAGTAAGCATGTGCCTCATTATTTCTTAAATCTTCCCTGGGCAACGCATGGTTGCGATTACAACATTTGCGGACCAAGCGGACAAATAAGCACATATAGTATAGAACGTTTTATAAATTCAGTCACGAATCAGTAATGCAGAAATTAGCAATTATAGGTACCGGTATTGCCGGCATGGGATGTGGTCACTTTCTAAATAAGAAGTATGATTTGACCCTTTTTGAGCAGAACGATTATATAGGCGGTCATACGAATACGGTTAGTGTAGATGAAGGTGAAAAACCTGTTTTTATGGATACGGGCTTCATGGTTTTTAATTTCGAAACTTATCCAAACCTTGTAAAATTATTTAAAGAGATTGGTGCTCCAATAAAAAAAACGGATATGTCTTTTAGTGTGCAATATAGGCCAAGCGGTTTGGAATATTGTGGATCAGGCTTGAATGGTTTATTTGCGCAGCGAAAAAATATTTTTAATATTCCATATATTAAAATGTTGATGGAAATTTCGCGTTTCAATAAAATAAGCCAGGAAATTCTGGAGGATCAAAATTATACAAACCATTCGCTGCGGCACTTCATTAAAGAATTTAAATTCAGCGAAGACATGCTTTGGAAGTACCTCGTTCCAATGAGTTCAGCCGTGTGGAGCACGCCCATGGATAAGATGCTTGATTTTCCTGCATTAACTCTGATTCGTTTTTTTAAAAACCATGGATTTTTAGGGTTAAACACACAGCATCAATGGTATACCCTTGAAAATGGAAGTGAATCTTATAAAAAAATCCTTATTGCGCCGTTTAAAGACAAAATAAGAATAAATAACGCCGTTGTAAGAGTCATCAGAGAAAATGGAAAAGCAACCGTTCATTTAAAAGATGGTAGTTACCATGAATTTGATAAGGTTATTTTTGCTTCGCATGCCGATCAAACTTTAAAACTGCTTGACCATCCAACGCCCGACGAGAAAAGACTCTTAAGCGCTTTTAAATATCAAAAAAATATTGCAACCGTTCATACAGATGAATCAGTGATGCCAAAAACAAAAAAGACCTGGAGCAGCTGGAATTACAGGATAGAGAATATCAATGGAGAATTACTTCCTACAACCATTTATTGGATGAACAGTTTACAGGGTGTAAGTAAAAAGAAAAACTATTTTGTTTCTATAGGTGCATTTGCAAATAGCATCGCGAAAGAAAAGCTGGTGAAGGAAATAATATACGAGCACCCACTATTTGATGTTCCTGCTGTTAGTGCACAAAAAGAGCTTTCTTCTTTAAATGACACCGGTCCGTTGTATTTTTGTGGTAGCTATTTCAACTATGGCTTTCATGAAGACGCTTTTGCGAGCGCGGTTAAACTTTGCGAAAAATTATAATGAACAGCAGTTTATATAGAGCCACAGTAATGCATAACCGTATTAAACCGAAATCTCACCGGTTTCATTATAATGTGTTTATGTTTTACATCGACCTGGATGAATTAGATGTCATTACAAAAAAATTCTGGCTCCTTAGCCGCAATAAATTCAATTTCTTTTCCTTTCGCGACAAAGAACATTTGCAATTACCTCTCGAAAAACCTGATCCTTCTAAAAACACTAAAGAACACATTATTGATTATTTGAAACAAAACGGCTTCAATTATGTTGATCAAAAGATAATGTTACTGACGAATCTGAACATTCTTGGTTATAATTTTAACCCGGTGTCTTTTTACTTTATACTCGACAGAAATACTACCGCTGAATGCGCAATAGCTGAAGTGAGCAATACATTTCGTGAAATGAAACCTTATTATCTCGGTGAAGAAACAAAAACCGGAGACAGCTTTCATCTTCATACAACGAAGTACTTTTATGTTTCTCCGTTTATAGATCACGATACGAATTTTGATTTTACTATCAGCGCTCCAAAAGATAAACTCAATATCCGTATTGATGATTATAAAGACGGACACCGTTTTTTTATAAGTACGCTTACCGGAACTAAAAAACAATTAACCAATGCTAACCTTCTTTTGTACAGTTTGCGCTTTCCTTTTTTAACTCTCAGGATTATTGCACTGATTCATTGGCAGGCACTGCTGCTCTATCTTAAAAAATTACCTTATCATAAAAAATCCAAAAACGCAGATCTTCAAAGAGGTGTTTTTCGTAAATATGAGTAAAAAACACCCCAAATGAATTTTTTGTTTAACATGGGGAAATAGCTAAATTCGTAACAATAAGAATGTCAACAACTATAAGTATAAGTACTAAACAAGGGTTCTACGAAAGAATTCTTGTTAATTTATTTTCAAAAATGCAACTTGGAACTCTTACGATGAGGCTTCCAGGTGGGCAAGAATTAGCTTTCGGGAATGGAGATGGAAACATTCACGCTAACATAGATATTAAAGATCACAATTTTTTCAAGCGGTGTGTTCTTTATGGTGACATAGGCTTTGGAGAAGCATATGTAGAAGGTGAATGGGAAACCTCAAATATTCAAACAGTTATTAGATGGTTTCTTTTGAATATAGACAATGCGCCTAGTATTTCCGGAAGCAAGACCCAAAGCACTATTATTAATGCTCTGAAATTTTTTAATAAAATTTATCACTCCAAAAGAATAAATACGGTTGGTGGCTCCAAAAAAAATATAGCAGCGCATTACGATTTAAATAACGCATTTTTCTCGCTTTTTCTTGATCCTACAATGACCTATTCTTCTGCTTACTTTAAGGAAGAAGGTATGACGCTTGAAGAAGCCCAGTTAGCGAAGTACGATCGTTTATGCCAGGAGCTTCATCTAAAGCCCAGCGACCATGTTCTTGAAATAGGAAGTGGTTGGGGCGGTAATGCGATCTACATTGCTAAAACGTATGGGTGCAAAGTAACGAGTTTAACAATCTCAGAAGAACAATTTAAATTAGCCAACGAACGTATTCAAAAAGAAAATCTGGGTGACAGAGTTTCGGTAATTTTAAAAGATTACCGTTTGATGGAAGGGAAATTTGACAAGCTCGTTTCCATCGAAATGTTAGAAGCTGTTGGAGCTGAATTCTATAATCAGTATTTTAAAAAATGTAGCGATCTTTTGAAAAAAGACGGAATTTTTGCGATCCAGGTAATTACGTGTCCGGATACCCGTTTCGAGAATTTAAAAAACGGCGTGGACTGGATTCAGAAGCATATTTTTCCTGGTTCGCTCTTGCCTTCTGTGGCCGCGATCAACAAATCTATAAATGAAGTGTGCGACCTCACTTTGGTCGATCTAAAAGATATTGGTTTAGATTACGCTCACACTTTAAAGATCTGGCAGCAAGAATTTCAAAAAAATATTGAGGGCGTAAAAAAATTAGGCTTCGACGATTATTTTGTGCGCAAATGGAATTACTATTTTGCTTATTGCGAAGCCGCTTTTGCCATGCGTAACATTCATGTGATGCAACTGGTTTATACGCGTCCAAATAATACAGGACGCTAATAAAAAAGCTTTCTTGTATTGGTTCTTCTGGCTAACAGCTTTAAACATTGAGTGCCCCTACTAAATTCTCCCTGATAAATAGTCTCCAAAAGGATAGCCAGAATCTTATCTGACCTCGGAACTTATGAACTTCCCGGTTCAAAATGACCTATAAGTGTCCCATTAATAATTTGACAAGAATTAATAAAAGAGACAAGTAGTAAATTTGGTTTAGGTTATCAAATTCTTATAAAACATATTATTACTGTGCTATTTTTACTATCTGTGCAGTTTTTAATTATCTTTGGCCTCGAAAAATTTTAACCCCAAACAAATGAAAAAACTTTTACTATTTCTTGCATTTGGCACTTATTTAAAGTGCGAAAGCCAAATTACAGCGAGCTCCACTTTAGTATGTGATGGACAAAGTGTAACTCTTGTGGCACCGCCCACCCGCCTAAACACAACATTGGCTGGCGGCAATAACCACAGAGGTAACATGTTTAACCTCGTTGCAATTAATACCCTCACAATAACCAGTTTTGACGCGCATCCGCAAGGCAATACCACTATCGAAATATATTACAAAGCGGGAACTTACTCTGGTTTTGAAAATGCTTCAACGTCCTGGACATTAGTTGGAAGTGCGGCAGTTACAGCGCAACCTTTTGGGAATTTAACTCCCGTACCTGTTGCTATAAACGTAGTAATACCTGCAGGTCAAACCTATGCGTTTTACGTTACTTCTAATAACACAGCGGTTGCGCTCAACTATAGTAATGGCACCACGGCTGGTTCAGTTTATTCTTCAGATGCTAATCTTCAGTTCATAGAAGGTATAGGCCTTGAATATCCTTTCACCGGGTCACCATTTTCGCCGCGTGTGTGGAACGGCCGGATAAATTATAACGCTTCGTCTACCACTTATACATGGAGTAACGGTGCATCTACATATTCAACATCCGTGTCACCAAGTATTACTACAACTTACTCGGTTGCTGTGAATAGCGCTACTAATACAAGTTCAATTTCTATTTCCGTGAATCCGTCGCCAACAGTCTCAATAAATAATGGAACAATTTGCAGTGGCAATTCATTTTCAATAATTCCGTCGGGAGCTGATACATACACGATTCAGGGAGGAAACTCAAATGTTAGTCCTCTATCTAACTCCACTTATACCGTGAAAGGAACGGCTAGCAACGGTTGTTTGAGTATAAATACCGCCACTCTTAATTTAACTGTTAACACAACGCCAACGGTAAGCGTGAATGATGGAACAATTTGTTCGGGCAACTCATTTTCTATAATTCCATCAGGCGCCAGTACTTATACGATTGAGGGGGGAAATACGAACGTGAGTCCATTAGTTAACTCGACTTTTACTGTGAATGGCACAGCTTCTAACGGTTGTGTGAGTGCAAATACTGCTACTTTAAATTTAACTGTTAATACAACTCCAACAGTTAGCGTTAATAACGGAACAATTTGCTCAGGCAATTCTTTCTCTATAATTCCATCAGGTGCCAATACTTATACCATTGAAGGGGGAAATACAAACGTGAGCCCGTTAATTAGCTCAACTTATACCGTTAGTGGAACAGCTGCAAACGGGTGTGTGAGTGCAAATACAGCCACCGCTAATTTAACCGTAAACACAACACCAACCGTTAGTGTTAATAGCGGAACAATTTGCTCCGGCAACTCTTTCACTATACTTCCATCAGGTGCCAGTACGTATACTATAGATGGCGGAAGCACAACTGTAAGTCCGTTAATTAATTCAAGTTTCACTGTAAATGGTACCGCGTCTAACGGTTGTGTGAGTGCAAATACAGCTACTTCAAATGTAACTGTGAATACCACCCCTACTGTAAGTGTTACTGATGGAACAATATGCTCTGGTAATTCTTTCTCAATAGTTCCATCAGGAGCCGATACGTATACCATTGAGGGAGGAAGTTCAACTGTTAGCCCGGTTATAAATTCAACTTACACGGTGAATGGAACGGCTACTAATGGCTGCTTAAGTGCCAATGTAGCAACACTTTCATTAACTGTAAACACAACGCCAACCCTTACTGTAAATAGTGGTTTAATCTGTACCGGTCAATCCTTCACAATCATAGCAAGCGGAGCAGACACTTTTACATTTAGCAGCGGATCAAACATTGTTTCTCCAGCTGTTACAAGTGTATTTTCTGTTACCGGAACAAGTTCTTTAGGTTGCATTGCAGCTAATACTGCCATTAGCACCGTAACTGTTGTGACAAACCCAACCATCACCGTAAATAGCGGTGCTATATGTGCAGGTGGCGTATTTGTGCTGATACCGGGAGGTGCTTCAACTTACACATTCAGCAGTGGTTCTGCGTCGGTATCACCAACAAGTAATACAACTTACAGTGTTACCGGATCAGTAGGCCCGGGTTGTATTGGCACAAATACTGCCGTAGCTACAATTACAGTAAACCCGTTACCAACACTTTCCGCCAGTAGCACTTCATCTGTTATTTGCGCTACAGAATCTGTTATTGTAACTGCAAACGGAGCGTTAACTTACACCTGGAATGCTACTACTGCCTCGTCTGTAATAACCATCTCCCCGGCAGTTACCACCTCTTATACACTGGCTGCAACAGATGCTAATGGATGTCAAAACACTCTACTGTTTACACAAGATGTAAGCGAGTGTACAGGTGTTACACAACAAGCAAAAGCCCCTTTAACGATTAGTATTTTTCCTAATCCTGGTAACGGCATTTATTCTGTAAACTCAGAAACCACATTACTTGTTTCAGTTTATGACGCCCTGGGTAAAATGGTGTTGAGCGAAAAATTATCTGAAGGAAAACAACAAATAGATTTATCCGCCTTTAAGAATGGCTTTTACATTTTGAAAGCAGAAGCCGGCAATGGCTCGAAAACTTTTAAGTTAATTAAAGAATAAAAGGTTTTATAAGTAGTGCCCATTAAAAGTTTAGAATTTCAAAAAATTATTTCTGTCATCCATTAACTTAAAAAGAGTCTGTTTCAAAATTTTGAAACAGACTCTTTTTTTATCATAAATTTTAAGTAGGATTCGTGACAATCTTGCAGGTGGCCTATTTTTGCTGCTAAGTTAATTTTGTTTCTTTAAATCTGGTAAAGATAATTGCGGCCAGGCAACAAAGCACAAAGCCCATAATTCCGTTTAGGCGAATACCAAAATCATTTCCTACATCTTTTCCATAAATTAAAAACATAGCGAATAATGCAATTCCAAAAGTTTGTGCAATCTTCACAAAGAAATAGCGCACAGCAAAATAGATTGCTTCTTTATTCTCTTTAGTTTCGAGACTATCCTTTTCAATAATTTCAGCAAGAATAGCATTTGGCAATATGTTTAAAGAGGCAAGTGGGATAGCTGCAAACGTAATGAGGGAGTAAATTTGAAGTAATGGAGAAATCTGCATTTTACCCAGAAAAAAAATTCCTAAAAAAACGAAGGACAATAAAGCCAAAGAAACTACTACAATAACTTTCTTACCGGTTTTTTTTGCGAGGTAATTCACGATAGGATAAAAAATAAAAGACACCAAAACCATTGTTATCATTAATTTATTTCCAACGTTTTCTTTCAGAGGCAAAAGCACTGTAACAAAATACATAAGTCCGGAGGTGATAATAGTGACTGCAATAAAATAAGAGAAGTCTGCGACTATAAACAAAAGAAAATTTTTGTTTTTTAAGGTTTGAAAAAGCGCTTGTTTCAAAGGTACGGCGCTAGGAACACTTACCGAATACTTTTTTTCATCGATCGACAGCACCGTTACCAACATACAGATTGCGGCCAAAAGCACCATAAAAACAACGCTTAACTGCAAAGCAGAAATTCGTGAAGCAACTGCAAAAGAACTCTGTAAAAAATCAGTGAGGTTAAAAACATTGGAGGACACCCCTATTCCCATTACATAACCAATAGACTGAAAAGTAGACATCCGCACTTTACTTTCGGCAGTGGGCGCCAGTTCAGGAAGCAACGCGTTGTACGGAATAATATATGTTGTAGAAGAAACATAAAAACCGATAAGACATATCACTAACCAGAAAATATTCAGACCACTTTCTTCTTGCTTTAAGGGATAAAAAATAAGAAAACAAAAAACCATAGAAGGAAGAATTGCTAATTTCATCATTGGGATTCTTCTTCCCTTTGGATTCTTACTACTGTCGCTCACCTGAGCGATAAAAGGATCGACAATGGCATCTACCAACCTTCCACTGGCTGTAATTAAGGCAATCACATTAAAAAAGCCGAAAATTATTGCTTGCGTAATTAATTTTGGCAGTCCGCTTGTTTCGGGAGGAAGGTATAAATAAACAAGGATTACACTAATGAGATTGATCATAATGCTCCAGCCCATCATGCCGAAACCATAGGAAATTTGTTTTTTAAAAGGAAGTGCTGCCTGCATATTAAATCTCTATTCCTATTACTAAAACATCGTCTATCTGCGCAGAACTACCTTTCCAGTCCTCAAAGGTTTTTTCAAGTATCCTTCCTTGTTCTTCCATAGAAGTTGATTTCATTGACAATAAAATTTCTTTAAAATTTTTATACATAAACTTCTTTTGATGCTCGCCTCCAAACTGATCAGCAAAGCCATCTGTAAATAAATAAATCTTATCCCCTTTTTTTATTTCGATGCGCTGATTTGTAAAGGGTGCAAGTGCCGCTTCGGGAGAGGCTGTAATAGGTTGTTTATTGGCCTTCAGAATAATAATTTCTTCGCCCCTTATTATGTATACCGGATTGTTTGCACCTGCATATTCCATCAACATTCCTTTCCTATCGATGCAGCACAAAGCAATGTCCATTCCGTCTCTGATCGGCGTATCTCCTTCATTTTTATTAAACTTCTTTTTTAGTTCTGTATTTACATAATCTAATGCGTTTGCCGGAGTGGGAATTGAAACCTGTGTTAGCGTTTGATTTAATAAAGTATTTGCAATAATACTCATAAAGGCTCCAGGCACTCCATGCCCGGTGCAATCTACCGCTGCTACCACCAGAATTTCTGTTCCTGCAATGTAATTATCTCCCGCTTCATTCTGATAGTCGTACTTAATAGTATAATTACTAAACCAATAAAAATCGCCACTTACAACATCCCGCGGTTTGAATAAAATAAAAGATTCCGGAGCGAGTATTTTCAATTTTTCCTTATCCACAAAAACAGAACGTTGAATTCTTTTAGAATATTCAATACTATCGCTGATGTCTTTACTCTTTTCGTCGATTAATTTTCTTTGGTTTGTTATCTCCTGCTGGAGTTTTAACCGCTCGCGGATATCGCGCGCGTAAATAACAATGGCCGGTCGACCGGAGAAAGGAGCTACTTTGGCAGAACACTCTACCGGTATAATTTCCCTGGCTTTTGTAACAAAAGGAATATCGGTGTAAATTAAACCACCTTTTTCCCAAACGTCGGCTACTATTTGCGAACTCTTATTCAAAAATTCTTGAGGATGAAGATCAAACAAAGAAAGCTGCAACAGTTCCGATGTCTCATAGCCAAGTAATTTAGCAGCACTAGGATTGGTTTGATGAATTTTTCCGTCTACAATATCAATTACGATCATGGCGTCGTTTGCCTGGTCGATAATGCTCTGATAATTATTTAGTTCTTTTTGCAAAGCTGCTATTTTAATTTCCTGAGCATCTGACTTTTGTCCAGGTAAACTAGTTTTTAAAGCAGCGAAGCCCTCTTTTTCAAGTGGCATATTTTTTTTACTTTCTTCATATAAACTATCAAGTTGATCGACCATTGGAAATATCAAAGACGGATTTAAAAACTCACCTACTTTATCAGGCCTTGATACATACCGCACAACTCCGCTTTTATCAATGAGAAATGACGCCGGTAAAGGAATTCCCTCCTTGTAAGAATCTGCAAATTTATTATCGTATTCTTTTAATTGCACACCGTAAATCATAGCGGTGCGTTGACCTTCGTCGGAAAGAACTTTAAAATCGACCCCTAATTTTTCGACCATGGCCCGGTTCACTCCCACCGGATCAGGGCCAATGGCAATAACTAATACGTTTTTACTTTTAAATTTATCATTGTTTTTTTCGTAGGTTCTGAGCATCATGTGACAACCCGGACACCAATCGCCACGTACAAAAATAAGGAGCACATGCCTCTCGTTTTTATAGTCTGAAAGTTTTGTAATAGTTCCATTTTGATCGGGTAGTTCAAAATCGTTGGCCAGTTTTCCAATTTGAATACGATAACCGAGAAGCGAATTTTTAAGAAGCTGGTTTTTATCTTTTAGCGTTCCCAAGCAAAAAACTGCGCCGAACACGTAAAGGGGCAAAGGCAGAAGATACGCTTGCCAATCGTGATGATAAAGAAGATTGGAACTCAGGAAAAGTAAAAATGATGTCAGCAAAAAAACCGGCTCAAACCACGAATACAGGGTGTATGAAAAAACCGGGAAGAATGCAATACGCGCAACAGTTACCGCCGCGAGCAATGCCATAGAGATAACCGTAAGCGGAAAATTTTGATTCGGAAAATCAATCGCCAATCCCAACAAACAGCAAGCAATAAAAATTGTAATAAACTGAAATTTACTCGTGTGTGAGGATAACTCTTTAAGCGCCATAAAAAATGCACACACACAAAGAAGAGCGCTGATTAAAAAGAATTCCAAAATAAGACTGAGAACAGCAAACAGGCAAAACAGTGCTGCAAGGCTGGTAGACTTATGAACTTTACCGGTCATTAAACCCAAATATAAGAAAATCAAGTCAATTCGTATTTTCGAAAAACGTCATCCAATAAATAACCCCGCTTCTTAAAAAGAAGCGGGGTTACCATCTAATTTTGTATTGCCTAGTGTTTAATTATGCGAACTGTTTTGGTGGTGTTATTTTGTTTGAGTGTAACAAAATAAATTCCCTGAGGCTGATCATTTAAAGAAATAGTATTTTTTCCGGCGGTTAAATTTTGGTTATAAACAATTTGTCCGATGGTATTAACAATACTTAAAATCATATCCTTTTCTGCATCCACAATTAGATCGCCGTTGGTTGGATTCGGATATAGATTGAATTGTATGTCGGACGACGCTTTTTCAATGCTTGTGCAATCGCTAACATAAAGGAGAATACTTGCATAATCGGAACAGCCATTAAACGAATCTGTTCCGGTAACGCCATAGAGCGCTGTAACTGTTGGTGTAATGGCAGCGGTTGAGCTTGTTGCTCCGGTACTCCATGAATAAGTGCCCGCACCAATAGCGTTTAATACAATTGTTTGTCCCAAACAAACCAGATTACTTTGTAAGGGCGTGATAGATACTGTTGGCTTTACACCAGCAACAACAACAGTTGCTACCAGTGTGTTTTGCGCTTTACATCCTTCTGCGCTGGCTCCCGTAACGGTATAACTTGTAGTAACAAGCGGTGATACGGTGGGACTACCACTTGAGAAGGTATAAGAAAATGCACCTTGTGGTGAAAGAACATACGAATCTCCCCCACAAATACTGCCACTCGCAACAGATATTACAGGTAAAGAAACTACGTTGATTGTTACCGTAGCAAAGCCAGGACAGCCTGTTAAGGGATCGGTTCCCCCCACAACTACCGTGGTGTTTGTTGCAGGTGCAATAGTGCTCGATCCGCTGGAATACGTGTAACTGGCTGCACCGGCAGGTTGAATATTAAATACACTTCCAGCGCATAAACTGCCCGAATTAACCGTGATAGTTGGAGATTGTGTAATACTAACTGTAACAATAACAGTATCTGAACAACCATCATTAGCTGCAGCACCCGTAACCGTATAGTTTGTGGTTGTAGTTGGAGTTACCACGTTTGAGCCACTTGAATAGGTATAAGAAACAGCGCCGCTTGGCACTATCGTGAAACTTTGTCCAGAACAAACACTTCCACTTGAAGCAGTTAAGGAAAGTACATTTACCGACAGTTGAAGAGAAACTGAATCTGAACATCCTGTGTTTGTATCTGTTCCACTCACCATGTAGGTCGTATTGATGGTGGGAGACACAACGGTTTGCCCCCCTTGAATGGTATAAGTGGAAGCCCCTGATGGATTTATTGTAAACGATTGTCCCGCACAGATTGTGCCATTGCTCACGGTAATTGTTGGAAGCGGAAGTGTCGCAACAGCAACAAAACTTGTATCCGAACAACCCGTTAGAGTGCTGGATCCAACTAAGGTATAGGTGGAATTAAGAGCAGGTGTGATGGTAACAGTACTCACAAACTGACCAGAACTCCAGCTGTAAGTGTCCGCACCATTGGCACTGAGAGTGCTGGCGGCAGAAGTGCAAATCAAAGTATTTCCCGATACCGTTATTATAGGTAAAGCCTGCACTAAAAGTGTTTCAGTGTGAATAGCGCTTGTTCCGGAACCGTTAGTAGCTTCAAGATCGATAGAATAGGTACCTGCTGTCGGAAAAAACAATTCAGGTGCCTGAGAGTTTGATGCAAAAACTCCGTTAATGCTATATGACCAGGCCGTAGGCGCATTGGTTGAAATATCTGTTACCTGAACAGATTCCTTTGCGCAAATGGTATTCGAATTAATAGAAAAGCCAGCGACAGGCGCCTGCGCGTTTGCGCTCACACAGGTAAATAAACCTGCTAACGAAAGCAGTTTGGAAAGTAATTTCAATTTCATAAGGTAGTATTTAAGTTCGCATTGTAAGGACCAACACTATGCCAAATAATTGTTGCAGGTTTACCGTTTTAAAAAATCAAAAAACTGATTTAACTTTTAGCACTTCGCTTTGGGGGTAAAATTTTTTCCGCTCATTATTTGAAAAAAAATCAGGGCCCATTCCTGGTTTTTCGCGATCAGAATTCGCTTCAAAACCTTTGAGAGCCTCTAAAATAAAGGACTGCAGCCAACAGAAGGGAATGCTGGATTTAGATGTTAATGAAAGATACTCCTTTCAAAAAAAAGGTTAAAAAATTAATGAGACTTTTTTGTGTTTTGGGGTAAAATTCAACAGTTGGGATTTTTTTACTCGCACTGGGGCATAAAAAAATCCTCCAGGTAAACCGGGAGGATTTTTTATTTAGAGTTTCAAAAATTATTTCACCTCTTCAAAGTCAACATCTGTTACATTCTCAGCGTTACCGCCTTGTTTGCTTTGATCACCTGCATTTTGGTTTGGATTTGCTCCACCATCCTGACCAGGTTGTTGTTGCTGTGCTTTGTACATATCTTCACTTGCTGCGCCCCAAGCTGCATTTAAAGCTTCAAGAGAAGAAGTTATTTTTGCTAGATCTTTTGCAGCATGAGCTGTTTTTAATTCTGCTAAAGCATTTTCAATAGTTGTTTTTTTCTCAGCAGGAATTTTATCACCATATTCTTTCAATTGTTTTTCTGTTTGAAAGATATTGGTATCTGCTTCGTTCAACTTTTCAACTTCTTCTTTCGCTTTTTTATCAGCGTCTGCGTTAATTTCTGCTTCACGTTTCATGCGATCGATCTCTTCCTGGCTTAAACCACTCTTAGCCTCGATACGAATGTTATGTGATTTGCCTGTTGCTTTATCTTTTGCGCTAACGTTTAAAATACCATTTGCATCAATGTCTAAAGTCACTTCAATTTGAGGGATACCACGTTGTGCTGGAGGAATTCCGTCTAAGTTAAATTCACCTAACTTACGGTTATCTTTTGCCATTGGACGCTCACCTTGATAAACAACGATTTGTACAGATGGTTGATTGTCTGCTGCTGTACTGAAATCCTGTGATTTTTTTGTAGGGATTGTTGTATTCGACTCAATTAATTTAGTGAATACGCCGCCCATTGTTTCGATACCTAAAGATAAAGGAGTAACATCTAACAACAACACATCTTTTACTTCACCGGTTAATACACCACCTTGAATTGCTGCACCTAAAGCAACTACCTCATCAGGATTTACACTTTTGTTTGGCGCTTTTCCGAAGAATTTTTCAACCGCAGCTTGTATTGCAGGAATACGTGTTGATCCACCAACCAAAATAACTTCATTGATATCTTTTGTCTCTAAACCTGCATTTTTTAAAGCAGAACGACAAGGAGCAATAGTACGTTGAATTAAGCTATCCGCTAGCTGTTCAAATTTTGCACGGGTTAAAGTTTTAACCAAGTGTTTTGGCATACCGTTAACCGGCATAATATAGGGTAAGTTGATTTCAGTAGAAGTTGTATTTGACAACTCAACTTTTGCTTTTTCAGCTCCTTCTTTTAAACGTTGCAATGCCATAGCATCTTTACGTAAATCTAATCCTTCCTCTTTCTGAAATTCGTCAGCCAACCAATCTATGATTACCTGGTCAAAGTCATCCCCACCTAAGTGCGTATCACCATCCGTAGATTTTACTTCAAACACACCATCACCTAATTCTAAAACTGAAACGTCATGCGTACCACCACCACAATCAAACACAACAATTTTCATGTCCTGATTCTTTTTGTCCATGCCATAAGCAAGAGCAGCAGCAGTTGGTTCGTTAATGATACGTTTTACTTTTAAACCGGCAATTTCACCTGCTTCTTTAGTAGCCTGACGTTGTGCGTCATTAAAGTAAGCAGGAACCGTAATAACAGCCTCTGTAACTTCCTGACCCAAATAGTCTTCAGCCGTTTTTTTCATTTTTTGTAAAATGATTGCCGAAACTTCTTGTGGTGTGTATTTGCGGTCATCAATCTGAACACGCGGAGTATTGTTATCACCTTTTACAACTGCATAAGGCACACGTTTAACTTCTTCTGTTACTTCATCGTAAGTATGTCCCATAAAACGTTTAATTGAATAAACTGTTTTAGTAGGATTTGTGATCGCCTGACGTTTTGCAGGATCACCAACTTTACGTTCTCCACCTTCAACGAAAGCAACTACCGAAGGGGTAGTACGTTTTCCTTCATTGTTAGCTATAACCACAGGTTCGTTACCCTCCATAACTGAAACACAGCTATTTGTGGTTCCCAAATCTATTCCTATTATTTTTCCCATTTTATTTATCTATTATGATTACTATTAATTTCTGCCTAGGGCTTTCAATAAATATGCCAAATGGATCATTTAACAAAATTCTGCCAGACTGTCATTTAGGCCGGAAAAGAAGAGATAATTTGGCTTGAAAAGGGCGCCGGAACGCTAATTCTGGCAGTTATTTACAGCCTAAAACAACGTTTTTATCATTGTAAAATTTATACTGGCAAGTATTCACGTTCCCTGAGAAGGAACTTATAAATACAGGGTCAAGTTCCTTCAAAACAGTAAGCGTACTTCTAAAAGTGAAAAGACCTAAGGCTGAATTATCCTTGAAATTAGAGTACAAAGGTTTATTCTGATTTATTCCGAATGAAGGCTTTATATACTCCATGTAATCAACGTATTCCTGGCTCGAGGCCCATACAAAAACTTCGATTAAATACATTTTTCTGCCCTGCACCGCGGGTAAATTCTTCTTCGAGAGAGATTGAGCAATTTGCGTAAAATAATCTCCCGATTTAAAATTTGTAAACATGTAGCTTGTTCCACTCAGCGAACGTGTCGTTTTAATATCGTTAAAATCAAAATCTACATAATCGTAACTACGATCCACTCCATTCAGATCATTATAAAAATGGCTGCGAATTGTCATCTGATAAATTTTAGCGTTTTGAACGGGTAAAAAATAAGTACCTCCTACAGCAATTGTGGGATTTTGAGCGCTAAAATTTATACGCCCCGAGGTTACCGCAGGATCAAGAGGGTAATAAGGGGCGGCCAATATTCCAGAAGTTTCTCTGGCATTAATGCGAGGAATAACAGTGGCCGTTGCCGTAAAAACATTTCCGGTATGTGTATTTTTTATGGTTAGCGTATAAAAGCCGGTGGTATCAAGCCTCTCATTGCTTACGTAAACGCGTTGATTGGTATTAAAAGCCCCTTCAGAAGTGGTAACCATAGAATCTCTGAAAAGAATAACATGAGGATTGGAAGAATGCTTAATACTGACAGTAATCTCATCTTGTTTATAGTTTATAGAATCCGCCACTTTTGCCATTGTATTCGCATTCCCTTCGCCTAAAAACACCTTGTTTACACGGATCATCTGAATTTTTTCAAAGGGATTTAAAACTGCGTAAACACTTGGGTATTCTTTGTAAGGAGCATTTAGTTCAATGTCGTTTTTACAAGAAGATAGAAAAATCACTGCTAAGCAGATTAAACAGAGGCTATTTTTTAAGAAATTCATGTAGCCAAAGATACTGCAATTTTCGGACCCTTAAAGGCCTTTTAAAGTGGAATGCAGGTTTTTATATAAAATGCCAAATCCTTCATATAAGTGGTCGGAAAAACTGCGCTCATGAAACACGCTTATAAAAAATCCATTTACAGATTTAACTTCTTTTGCGAGCTGAAGCATTTGTTCATAAGCCACAAGCGGAGAAAGATCCTCGTAAACCGTATACACGCCATCCATAACGCAAAAAGGAACAAACAAAAGCTCCTCAGCTTTTTCAGAATTAAAATTGTAGTAATAAAAGGGATGTGAGGTACCGGCACGAAAGCCCGGTTCTGAAGCATAGCCCATGGTAAAATCTGCCTCTATGCCGTTTTCAAGTAATAATGCAGGCGTAGATTTTATGTCGAAACGCAAATAATGTTGCCGCGAAAGAGTAATCTCTTCTTTTGTCTTTAGCCTGAAATCTTTTATCTCCGCTTTCATTAGTCCTTCTTTTTCCGAAGATTCATAAGAAGGGTGGAGTCCGAATAGCGCATGATTTTCTTTTAAAATTTTAAAAACAGGTTGATAGGCACCATAGGCGGGATCTACCGTTCTATCGTGGGGAGTACCCGTTCTGAACAGGAAAAAATAAATGAGTGGAATTCTGGATTCGAAACAAAAGTCAGAAACTTCAGCATAGATATCAAAAGGATCGTTTTTCTTACCTGATAACACAAGCAAACGTTCCTTCAAATTTTTAAAGTCCAGTTTCAGAATATCTTTAGCCGTTGCACCGATCGTTCTTATAGCGCCTTTCGCTTTGTAAGCAAAAAGATTATCAACATCAATAGTACTTATTACCTTGAATTTTTTTTCCGGAAATTTTAATTCAGGATAAAATTTAGTTAAGCACTCTGCAAATTCTTTTATCCAAAGATCTACAACGGGTTTTAAATGGAATTTTCCGGAATATAAAATAGAAGCCTTTGCTTCAAATCTTTTGTGTTTATCTTTTTCGAAGGTCTGCCATTCTTCGTAACGTGAGATAAAATAAAAGACAGATGAAAAAATATCGTAATTAAGATCTTGATTTTCTTCAGATTCATAAAAATAAAGGAGTCCCTTTTTGATAAAAGGTAGTGGTCTTTTTTCTGAAACCATCTTTTGCTGAAGTAAACCGTTTGGCAGAACTTTAAATACTCCGGAAATCTCTGTAGAAGAATAGTTAATGCGTACAGCTTTCGAAGCTTTAAAAAAATCCGAATCTGAAGTGACCTTAAAGTTTACCCTGAGAGAATGTTTGAAAATGAAATCACAGGCATAAGTTAAACGTGTGGTGAGTTGTTCTGCATAAATCAGCACTTCCGAAAACCCATGAGGAAGATCGAGATCTAATAAAGTATGCAAGGCCTGTTTGTTAAGCATTGGATAAAGATAATTTTTTTATGTGGTATATAAAGTAAAAAAGGCTGCCCTAACGAGCAGCCTTTCATTTCCAATCACTAAAAATTTATTGAACAATAATTTTATAATTTGCTGAGGCAGATGAAGTTGTTACTTTAACAAAATAAACGCCTTTAGCCATTTCCGATAAATTAAAGCTTTCTGACCTGTTTTCGGTACTCATAACGGCAATCGTAGCACCTGTAGAATTTGTAATAATAATATTTTTAGTACCATCGAAATCAAATTCAGCATTTAAAACTCCTGTTGAAGGATTCGGATACATACGCACAGCATTGTTGAGGGAAGAATTTTTAGCAATACCTGTGCATTTATCCACTACTACAGTTATAGAAGCTGTGTTACTACAGCCATTAACATCTACGCCCACGATGTTGTACTGGAAAGTATTTGAAGCAGCGTTTGTTAATACAGATCCCGTAACATTAAATGGATACCAGGTATAAGTTGCAGCACCGGCAGCATTCAGCGTTACTGTTTCTTTAGCACAAAGTGTCATAGAACTAGCTGTTAAATTAATAACTGGTGGCTGCCATACATGTAAACCTACAGTGGCGGAAGCGGTGCAACCTATGGCATTTTTTCCCGACACCGTAAAAACTGTATTGGTAGTGGCCGTCAGAAAAATATCTGCAGCGTTACTTCCCGTATTCCAGGTGTAAGTGGCAGCACCGGCTGCGGTAAAAGAAGCCGGACTATTCAAACATACTGAAGCAGAGGCCGGGGTGATCGCGATTACAGGTACTGCTTTGGTTGTAATATTAACGGTTGCGGTTCCTGTGCACCCCCCGCCGTTTGCTCCAGTAACGGTGTAAATTCCGCTGGTAGACGGCGTAATGCTAGTGGTAGCTGTATTAGGACCATTGCTCCAGGTATAAGTAAGCGCTCCCTGAGCTGTAAAACTTTGCGCCGTATTCGGACAAACCGAAACCGAGGCCGGAGTTACATAAAGTGTTGGAGCAGGAGTAGTAAGTATAACTGCTGAACCCTGGCCTGTGCAACCGTTAGCGTCGGTACCCAGTACTGAGAAAGACGTTACGCCAGTTGGAGTAATTGCCACTGTGGTAGCAGTAGAATTATCCTGCCAAACGTAAGTTGAAGCACCCGAAACAGTATATATTCCTGTAGACAATTCACATACAGTTACAAACGATGGAGTTACTGCAATTACAGGCAGTGGTAGCGCGATAACAGCTACAGTTTGCGTAGCACCGCAGTTGCTAGCATTGTAACCTGTAACTGAGTAAACGGTACTGGCTGCTGAAATGGATGTAAAGGTTGACCCCAGAGTTGAACCGTTCCAAACATAAGAGTTAGCTCCAGATGCTGAGAAAGTAGCAGGGGAAAGAGAACATAGAGTTGCTGACGCCGGTGAGATACTGATAACAGGCAAAGTGTTTGTTGTTACAGATACTGTGCTGGTTCCAACACAACCTAAAGAATTAGTTCCTGATACAGAATACACGGTAGAAGATGCAGGTGTGTACGACGCAGCGGAGTTTGAGCCACCTGAAGCACTCCAGGTAAAGCTGTTAGCTCCGTTTGCGGTAAGGTTAACTGCTGTTAAGGCACACACTGTTGCCGAGGCGGGCGCAACACTTAATACAGGTAAAGAATTAGAAGTAATACTTATTGTTTTTGACGACGCGCAATTCGCGGCGTTAGTTCCATTTACGGTATAGATTGTAGTTGCAATTGGAGATACCGATAATGCTGTTGTAGTTGGACTGCCGCTCGTTATCCATGTATAGGTATTCGCTCCACTGGCAGTTAAAGTAGCCGAAGAATTTACACAAACAGCTGAAGCCGTTGAAGCTATCAAAATAACAGGAACGGAATTGGAAACGACCGCCACTGTTTGCACAACCGCACACCCTGCAGAACTATATCCTGTGGCAGTGTAAGTTGTATTTGCTGTTGGCGATACTGCTGCTGTAGCTGTTGGAGCTCCCGTATTCCATGAGTAAGTTGCTGCTGTACCACTTGCGGTTAATGTGGTTGTGTTACCAGAACATATAGTTGTATTTCCTGTAATGGAAAAAGCAGGATTTGCATTTACTGTAACAGTAAGCATGGCTGTATTAGAACAGGTACCTGACGAACCAATGACGCTGTACGTTGTATTTGTTGTAGGATTAATAGAGATACTAGCTGTTGTAGCGCCTCCATCCCATACATAGGTTACGCCACCGTTACCCTGCAATACCGCAGTTTGACCGAGACAAATAGTAGATGGCCCTACAATGGAAATAGATAATGAAGCAGCCACTGTAACTAATTGTGTAGTGGTGGTTGAGCAACCTAAAGCATCTGTTCCTGTTACTGTGTAAGTTGTGTTAGCCGCAGGTGTATCGGTAATGTTATCACTCGTAGATCCCGTGTTCCACAGATATGTTAAGGCACCGCTAGCAGCTAAGCTGGCTGTTTGGCCGGTGCAAATTCCGGATGAACCGGAGATGTTTACTATTGGATTATTTGTAGCAGTGATGCTAATATTAGCAGATCCTGTTATAGGACAAGGAGAGTTTGTTCCAACTATAGAATAAACACTATTAGTAGACGGGGCAATAACTATACTAGAACCGGTTGCTCCCGTGTTCCATAAATAAGAAGATGCACCACTAGCTGTTAGTGTTGCAGAAGCACCGCCACATAATACAGTATTTGTACTTGCGAGATTTACAGTGGGTGTATTCAGAACAGTTACTGATGCAACATTAGTTACGGAACAAGTCCCATAAGAAACCTCGACCGTGTAATTTGATGAAGCCGCTGGCGTTGACGTTACAGAAGCTCCTGTGGCAGCTGATAAACCCGCAGACCAATTGTAAGTACCTTGAACTAACCCATATAATTTAAAATCAGGTCTTGAGTTATATGAACTACTAACAGTAGAGGTCGTATAAAGTGTTGCCGCTGTAACATTATCAGCTCTGTAACTAATACTGCTCTGAAAAGAAGTTGCTGTTGTCGGAGTAAAAACTGCATCTGCAGTAGCACCTGAAATATTATTAGAAAAAGCGGTTTCGATAACAATATTATCGGATCCATTCCAAACAAAAGAGGATGAAAAATTATGCAGGTTAGTGTAGCCTATTGTTGGCGAGTAATTAATTGGTCCATACACAGTGGTTAAAGTAGTGATGAACGCGCTTAGTGAAGTTGCAGTAGTTGCTCCAATACTAACCTTAAAATTTTGAGCATCAAATCGCGTTGATCCCCAGTTCGATCCAAATGAAGTTATTGGTAAATTTATTCCTGTTATAGCAGAATTGGCGGAAAATCCCGCAGCGGTCAATTCGCTAGCCAGCACCATAAATTGAAAACGCTGTCCTCCGAAATAGATAGAGTAAGGAGAAGGATATGTTGTAGAACTATTAACATTTGTATTAGTGCTTACTCCGCTAGTTAAAAAAATTGGAATAAGACCACCTGTTACACCAATAGTCTGACTTGATCCTGAACAAATAGATGCACTCGCAGGTGTTACCGTTAAGATAGACGGTCCCGATAAGATGGTCACATTCTGAGAAAAAACGGTTACCGAACAATTGCCTGCAGAGACAACCAACGTATAAATTCCTCCGGAAAATAAATTTAATGAAGAAACTACAGCATTTTGAGAAGTTGAAATAAAGGCGTTTGGTCCGGTCCACTTAAAGTTTGTTCCGACATCTGTAAGACCATTCAAGTTTAAATTACTACCAGCACAAACTGTATTGCTGCCTGCTATAGACGCGTTTGCAGTTGGAGTTGGACTCGCAAGAACAGTTACTTCATTTGATATATTTGTTCCCGAAATTGCCGGACAAGTTGAAAGCAAAACAAAATAATGTGTTCCAGCTGTTAAACTGCCGGATGTTAATGCTGGTGAATTAAGCCCAGAACCGCTGGCTACGTTTACATAAGGGCCACCGGAAGTTGTAGACTCCTGCCATTGAAAAGTAGTACCTCCACCCAATACAGTGCCAGCTGAATTTATAGCTATGGTTTGTCCTGAACAACGAGTATAAGAGGTTACTCCAATAGTTCCTGCGTTTACAGAAGTACATGTAGGAAGATTTGGTTCATTTTCATCGGCACCAATATCCGGAGCACTTCCTGTGCCCGAGTAGCCTGAATTACCTGCTCTGATTTGGGCGTCAAAATCGTCTGTGATGCCCGCAATGTTTGACCCGCCACTTTCAGCCACTGTAGTGAAAGTATTATTTATATGCAGAAAGTTTGCATTGGGTCCTGTAGTAAAAAAGAAAGCTGTATTTTCTGTTACTGAATTGGCATCCGAAGAACCTACAGCGGTTTTAAAAGCAGCAAGCGTCTGATAACTATTTGTTCCGTCATACATAATGAGGTTACTTGTTCCTGTGGCGCCCGCATAAAGCAAATTATTATTAGATGCAGACTGGTAGGATGTCAAAGTGGTTGAACTTCGCCTGTATGCAACGCTCAAACCCGTTCCAACAGGAGTAGAGAGATTTATGAGAATATTATTTCTTAAAGTTTGATTTGGCGTCGTAGAAGAATAAAGCGCTGCGGAACCAAATAGCGTTCCAGTACTACTTGCATTTAAATGAACAGTGTTATAATAAATGTTTGACGTAGTACCACCGTTAACATAGATTCCTGCTACGGCTGTAGCAACATTACTAGCCGGAGCTCTCATATCTCCAACAAGATTATTATACACCGACACTAGAGCACCAGAACTCACATAGATACCATAAGTAACCCCCGCTGCTCCACCAGCACTGAAGTCATAAAATTTGTTCTTAAAAATATTTGTGGTGCCGGTGAGAGCGTGAAAAATTCCATAAATAGTTCCACCCGCTAATCCATTTGCGATTGAAAGTGAGCTTACTCTATTTGCACTGTATGTTTTTACAGAAGAACCCGAAGTATTTGAATATAAACCGTAAATCACATGACCCGTAGCCGTCGAACCTCCTGAAATAGTGAGATTATCAATTAAATTATCCGTGTAGACTTCATAAGTAGGACTGGAGATATCATAAAATCCGTACAGTGAACTGGAGCTGCTACCAGAGGTAGCATTGATCGCGTTATTGGTTACACTATTTCCACTCACCGTAACCGAGGCTGTGCCTGCTCTCATGCAATAAAACGTTGCGTTGCTTCCAGAATGAACATTTGCTGTAACCGTGTTTGTTAAAAGGTTCACCATAATTCCAGAAGCACCTCCGCCATCAATTCCTGTAAAAGTTCCTGTTCCGGTAAAAGTAGTATTAGTCAATATATTATTTGTGATATTGACCCTTGACGCCGTCCCTGAATTTATTATACCTCCTAGTGCACCACTGGTTGCGGTAGTATAAGAACAGTTAGTAACAAGGTTGCCGCTAATTGTTATGGTATTTGAAGCTGCGGTAGAACCCGACGCATTTTGTATTCCTGTAAGCAACGCGGTGGTTCCAATACTTTTTAGGGTAACGGTATTGCTTAAAATGGACGCATTTGCGCTAGTTGCCGTATTGATGTAAATTCCTCTCAGATCACCCGCATGAGATAAACCTGCACCGTTGTTATTATTCACCGTATTGTATGCAACGTTTAAATTGTATTGAGCCAATGTTCTAATACCCGCTGAAGCAGTTGTTCCGCCTCCACCATAATTGATAATTGTATTTCCTGTCGCAGCAGAGTTTCCTCCAATATCATTTCCTGTATCAGCAAGGGTGAACGGAGTCGAGGCTGCGAAACCTATCATGGCTATGCCAATATTGCAATTCTGAATGGTATTTCCATAAAACTTATTGTTGGAGTTAGATCCAGACGCGGATGTGATGGTTAAAACCGAAGTGTGAGCTGAGATAGTAGCGTTAACCACGTCAATTCCTCTTGATCCGTCTGTTGCGGGGGCTGTACCTGCAGCGTTGTTTACGCGGCTTAAAGAAATAACACAATTCCGTATCGTGTTATTCTGGCAACCATCTGTAACACTGGCCTTAAAAAAACCGTAACCAAATTCCATGGTTCCGGGATTTGTTGTATTCAAGTCCGTAATATCCAAGCCGTCAATGGTTACATAATCTGATCCAGCAAAACGCCACACACCATCCTGTGCTGCAGAAGATGGAGTGGCCGTGCCTGTGTAGGCATAAACTAGAGGATTTGCACCGGCACCACTTTTTTGAAAAGTAATAGTATTAGCGGATGATGCGCCAGTAATGGCGTTTAAGGTGAAACCTCCTGTAACGACCGTTTCAGTATACCCTGCAGATATATTCATAATTACAGGTCCGCTAACTCCTAAAGAATTAAGATCACTTATCGCTGCGGCGATACTGGTGTAAGTTCCAGGAATGGCGTAGGTTCCAGACAATTGAGAGTTCATTTTACGAGCAAAAAAAATAGCAAGTAAAACTACAAGAGTACGAGTAGTTTGTTTCATAGGGATTTATTTATTTTTGTTTTTGGGATATTAATTCGCTAACCTAATGTTACCGTTTTACTAAACTATGAAAATTTAACTATTAAAGTAATTATTTAACATTTAAAGAAGAGAATTTGCATGTCAGAATTTCCTGGCCGACTCGCAAAGCAAAGCAACTAATTGATTTTAAGGTAGATAGAATTTTCAGGATGAGTTGAGTTTCCCTGTTATAACAAGCGAGAAATTTGAAATTAATAGTTAAACATAACTAGCGCATTTTTTGATTAACTAATTTCTTTTTTTTAACTGACATCCAATAAAAAAGGCTGTCCCATTTGAACAGCCTTTTTTATCTAGAAGATTGGTTGATAATTATTGAATCACAATTTTGTAATTCGCAGCAGAGTTATTTGATTTTACACTAACAAAATAAACACCTTTTGCAAAACCTGAAAGATCGAAGTTTGTGCTTGTTTCGTTTGTAGAAGTTTCATAGATTTTTGCTCCAACAGAGTTAAGAACAAGAATTTCTTTTGTGCCTTCAAAACCAAAGTTAGCTGTAATCAATCCTGTGGAAGGATTTGGAAACAAGCTTACATTTGCCAATACCTGGTTTTGTTTATCAATACCTGTACAAGCATCTACAATTACACTTACCACTTTTTTAGTGGAACAATTATTAGCATCTACCCCGGTAACTGTGTAAGAAGTATTAGCCGTCGGGTTAACCGATAAGCTGGCGCCACCTGCACTTGCAGAAGTCCATGAGTAAGTTGCAGTTCCACCACTTGCAGTAAGTACTACTGAATTACCGGTACAAATAGTTGGAGAAGCGGGGCTTACATTTACTACTGGTAAAGCAAATGCAGTAACAGCTACTGTTTTACTGGTTGCACAGCCATTAGAGATACCTGTAACCGTATACACACCTGAAGCAGAAACCGTAACAGTTTCCATAGCGGTTGTAGCTCCTGTAGTCCACGAGTAAGTTGTGGCACCTGCAGCGGTAAAACTTGCTGTTGCATTCATACACACACTTACAGTAGCCGGAGAAACGGTTACCGGAGGTCCTGAATTTACAGTAAGTGCTAAAGCAGCTTGAGCAATACATCCATCAGCACTCGTTCCTGTTACAGAATAAGTAGTATTTGAAGTCGGACTTACCACGTATGAATTGGTAGATGGGCCAGATACCCATATATAGGTAGCAGCACCATTCGCTGTTAACGTGGCACTTTGCCCCGAGCAAATCACACTTGGAGTAGTAGCTGCTGTTACAACTGGCAGAGAGAAAGTTGAAATACTTATTGTTTCTGAAACAACAGCACAATTCTGATTTTGTCCCATTACAGTGTAAACCGTTGTAGAAGACGGGGTAACTGAAATGGTGTTGGTTGTAGTTGTTGGGTTCCAGGAGAATGAAGTAGCACCACTCACTGTTAAAGTAGAGGCGTCACCAGGACAAACCGCTGTAGAAGTAGCCGCTACTGTTAGAACAGGCACAGGTAACACGGTTACTTCGATACTTGCTGTGGAAGCACAACCCCCTAAAGATGCAGTTAAAGAATAAACGGTTGTAGCAGCTGGACTTGCCACAACACTATGATCAGTAATACCCGATAAACCTGTTAAAGGACTCCAAACCATAGATCCTACCGATGTTCCGTTTAATTTAAAATCAGGACGCGCATTAAAAGAACTATTTACATCGGTTGCTGAAGCCACTGCCAGGGCAGTCTCTCCATCTGCACGGTAAAGAATAGTACTTTGAAAACTTGTAGAAGTGTTATATTGAATAACTGCGTCAGAAGAAGTACCGGTCATAAAATTAGAGAATGTAGTTTCGATAACCACATTTTCTGAGCCATTCCATAAAAAAGCGCTTGAAAAATTATGTGTATTGCCATAACCCACAGCAGGAGTAAAATTTGAAGGTGCTACAACAGTTGTAAGACCTGTCTCAAAATTTGTGAGGCTGCTATTTGTAGTAGTTCCAATGCTTACCTGGAAGTTTTGATTTTCTGTTAAAGAACTTCCCCAGTTACTTTCGAGAGATACTACCGGAAATTGAATACTGGTTAGAGGGGACCCTGCTACAAAACCAGCGGCATAAAGCTCACTGGCAAGTACCAACATTTGCATTTTTTGTCCACCATAATAAACACTGTAGGGAGCCGGGTAATCTGTATTACTGTTTTGAAATTCCTCTGTTCCAACAATCAGCGTTGCAGATGCAGAAACCACGCCGCTGGCAACTAAAGTGGTAGAACCAGCAGGACAGATAGAAGCTGAACCAGCCGTGATAGTTGGAGTTGCGGGATAAGGATAAACCTTCACAAAAACTGAAGCTGGAGCTGAAGAACAGAAAGCATTCAAAACATTCAACATATAGGTTCCTGAAATAGTTGCGTCTGCTGCAGCAAAAGAAGGACTTTGCGTCGTGCTGGTATACCCGTTAGGGCCAGACCACATATATGTACTTGCACTTCCCGAACCCGTTAAAGAGAAATTTTGTCCGGCACAAAGCGAAGACGTATTTACTGACGCAGTAGCTGTCGGCAACGCGTTAACCGTTAGTGTGCCTTCATTTGAAAGAGCGGTTAAACTTAAAGCAGGACAAGCTGTTTCAAGAACTACGTAATAAACACCGGCTCCCAGAGGATCGCTGGTGTAATTAGGCGTGTTTGAGCCCGTGCCACCTGTAAGCGGAGCATAAGGTCCTCCTGCAGTTGCTCCTACCTTCCACTGATAGGTTGTACCGATGCCGAAACTCACATCGTTGGAAGTAGCAGTTATTGTTTGCCCGGCACAAATAGTAGCCGAAGAAGTAGCCAGAGTGCCACCAACAGCTGTTGTACAAACAAATGGTAGATAAGTTCCTTCCCATGCACCGATATCCGGTGTAGTGGCGTTTCTTGTAGTTCCGCCAAAATCTGTTGTTATACCAGCAACTGGTAAAGCTGCCGATTCAGCTTGCGTAATAATTGAAGTGCTAAGATCCAGGTAATTTGCGGTTGACCCTGTAATAGAGATAAATGGCGGATTCTCAGTAACAGATAAAGCTTCGCGCACACCCATTGCTATTTTGTAAGCATTTAAAGTTTGCACTGAACTCGTTCCATCGTAGTACATTAAATTTGCGGCAGAAGGCGTTCCTGCATAATATAAATTGTTGTTAGTAGTAAGAGCAAGGTTGGAAAGATCTGAAGATGGTCTTACATGTGCAAACACAGTTCCGGTACCCGTTGCTGTAGATGTGTTTACAACAATGTTGTTTCTCATGTCCAGTTTAGTATAGTCGGATGTATACAATGCGGTACTTCCAAAATCCAATCCTGAACTTGTTGCTGCGATGTTAATGGTATTGTAGTATAAGTTTGTATTATCAGCATCGCCTGCATAAATACCCCATAAATTGCCGAAGTCAGCCGTTGGCGCCTTTATATCGCCAACAAGATTATTAGCTACTGTTACAGTGCCGCCGTAAGAAATATACATACCCGCAATATAATTGTCATTACCATTACCAATAATGTCGTATATTTTATTTTTAGTCACTACTACTTCATCGCCTGAAAACACGAATAAACCTATAGCTTCTCCGGCTGGGTCTGTAGTAGTAACAGAATGAATAAGATTATCACCTGCTGTAACCGAGTATGACCCCGAGTCGTAACCAACAAAAAGGCCGTATGCATAATCAGCGCTGATCGCAGTCATCGTGTTTCCCGACACAGAACTTCCTGAATTACCATAAGAGTGTTGAATACCGACAGCCCTGCCGCTCGGAGCATTGATATTGGAGATTGTGTTACCCGAAACGTTAGCAATCTGATCTATGCTTGCTGAATGATAAATACCCCAGAAGCTTCCTTGTCCTGAGTATGTCACATTTGAGAAGGAGTTTCCGATGGCATTCGCTGAACCAGAAATAGGTGAATTGTCAAAGAGATAACCAAAAACCCATCCGTCTGTGCTTGCTGAAAACCCAGTAACGATTGCATTATTGTTAACATTCACATTCCTTGTTACACTGGCATTGTGAATAAGAGCAACATCACCCTCGCTGTTAACCGAAATGTTATTAAAGATATTTCCAGAAAAATTAAAGGCTCCTCTTCTTGAGGTGTTGGTTTTTATCAAATCTAGTTGTTGATCGGTACCAATAGCGCCTGTGAAGTTTACATTTTGAAGTGTGTTAGTTGTAATACTTATGGTAGATGTAGTACTTCCGCCGGCGTTATAAATACCAGAGGCAAAAATCGAGTTCCCTGATCCATTAAACGTTCCCACATCAACAAGGTTATTGGCTATATCGACTGAAGTTGTTACAGCTCCTGAGTTGTAAATATCAAAGAATGTACCGTAACCTGTATCATCCGTCGAATTATTGAGCAGCTGATTGTTCGAAATACTTAAATAAGCTGCTGAAGCCGAATTCTGTATCCCGTAAAAAACGCCATCTACAGCACCAGTGAAAGTACAGCTGGTGATTAGGTTATTGGTGATAATGATGGAATTACTCGCCGCTGTTGAACCAGATGCATTTTGTATACCGATAAGAAGTTCACCACCGCTTGTAGCACCGCTGGACAATGTAACGGTGTTGTTGGTGATGGAAGCATTAGCACTTTGTGCAGCAGCCACGTGAATTCCCCTTAGATCTATCTGATGATCTATTCCAGATCCATTATTATTATTGATAACGTTGTAACTTACATTTAAGTTATACTGTCTTTCGGTTCGCACTGCTGCGGCCACGGCGTTTGATCCACCACCAAAATTGATAATTGTGTTTCCTGTAGCTGAAGTAGAACCGCCAATGTCATTTCCGGTGTCAGCATAAGAAAATGGAGTTGAGTCTGCATAACCCGTGATGGTGATCCCGAAATTACAATTCTCAATAATATTAGAATAAAATTTATTGTTTGAATTGGCTCCTGCTGCAGAGCTTGGTGTTTCAGCGGTAGTGTGCGTCGTTACCTGTGCGTTAACCATGTCGATGCCTCTCGACCCGTCCATTGCCGGGCTTGAACCAAAGTCGTTGTTTACACGATTGAGAGTGATGTGACAGTTCTTGATAGTGTTATTCTGACACCCATTAGTAGCACTGGCTTTAAAGAAACCGAAACCAAACTCCATAGTTGCAGGGTTGCTTGTATTCGGATCGCTGATATCAATTCCATCAATAGTGATGTAATCTGATCCGACAAACTTCCAAACACCATCCTGGAGATCAGAAGAAGGAACTGCTGTTCCGCCTGTATAAGCAACCAACATTGGGTTTGCGCCTGAACCACTTTTCATAAAAGTGATAGTGTTTGCAGAAGACGCTCCTGTAATGGTGTTTAAAGTAAAGCCACCTGCAGTTACAGTCTCTGTATATCCAGCAGTAACTTCAATAGTTACAGCACCACTTACGCCTGCAACGTTTAAGCTGTTAATGGCAGCGGCTACGGAAGTGAAAGTGGAAGGCACATTGTAGGTGCCTGTTAACTGGGCCCTTGCGCCCGTAATTAAAAATAATGCCACAATCAGGCATAACGATTTAATGGTTTTTTTCATGTTGGGGGGGTTTTGTTGGGTTAGAAATTTTGAGTTAGGGTTATTTTTCTCATCTAAAATACCATATAAATCAATAGCTACCACGGACTTATGCAGCAAATCTTCTAACCTAAAGTTTACTTCTGGTAAACAAAAATTAAGTTGTTCTGTAAACGCTGGACTATTTACAATTAACTATTAATCAATTGTAAAAAACACTCTTAAATTATTTTTTCAGGAAGTTGACTTTTATCAATGAAATTAATTCGAGAAAAGTAGCAAAACAAAAAAGCTGCCGGTTTCGCCGGCAGCTTTTTACTCTTTAAAAAGAAAAGTGTTATTTAATTTTGAAAGCAGCTTTTACTTTAGCTACATAATCTAATTTTTCCCATGTAAACAATTCTACCTTCATAGTTTTTGTTTTTCCATCAGGTGATTTAAATGTTTTTGTAACAACTTCGTTTTTACGTCCCATGTGTCCATATGCAGCAGTTTCGCTGTACATTGGCGTACGCAGTTTAAAACGTTGTTCAATAAAGTAAGGACGCATGTCGAATACTTTTTCAACGATCTTAGCTATCTGTCCGTCTGTCATTTTTACTTTTGCAGTTCCATAAGTATCAATAAAGATACCCATTGGCTGAGCAACACCGATTGCATAAGAAACCTGAACAAGTACTTCAGAACAAACACCTGCAGCTACGAGATTTTTAGCGATGTGACGTGTAGCATAAGCTGCTGAACGGTCCACTTTACTCGGATCTTTTCCTGAGAATGCGCCACCGCCGTGAGCACCTTTTCCACCGTAAGTATCTACAATTATTTTACGACCTGTTAAACCTGTATCTCCGTGTGGACCACCGATTACAAATTTCCCGGTTGGATTAATATGGTAACTGATTTTGTTATTGAATAAATGCGCGTATTTAGGATATTTCTTTTTAACACGTGGAATTAAAATATCAACGATGTCTTTTTTAATTTTCGCTAACATTTTTGATTCTTCTGCAAAATCGTCGTGTTGTGTAGACACAACAATAGCATCGATACGAACGGGAACATTATCATCACTGTACTCTAATGTTACCTGTGATTTTGCATCAGGACGTAAATATTTAATTTCTTTGTTTTCTCTGCGAAGCGCAGCTAATTCTATTAAGATACCATGAGCTAAATCTAAAGCCAAAGGCATGTAGTTGGCAGTTTCATTAGTAGCATACCCAAACATCATCCCTTGATCACCAGCACCTTGTTCTTCTTTTTTCTTTTTGTCAACGCCCTGATTGATATCAGCAGATTGCTCGTGAATAGCAGATAGAATACCGCAAGAGTTTGCTTCAAACATGTACTCTGACTTTGTATACCCTATTTTACGAATGACTTCGCGGGCAATTTCCTGAACATCTAAATATGCTTTAGATTTAACTTCTCCGGCCAAAATAACCTGTCCTGTTGTAACAAGCGTTTCGCAAGCTACTTTACTGTTTGGATCAAAAGCTAAAAAGTTATCGATTAGAGCGTCTGAAATCTGATCTGCTACTTTGTCCGGATGTCCTTCTGACACGGATTCTGATGTGAATAAATATCCCATTTTTAGGAGTTGAAGTTTGTTGAATTATAGATTTATTGAATTGTGTGATTATTATTTAACGGCAGTCAATCTGAATTCGTAAGATTCCATGATTTGGTTACAAAGTAATTTTTTGCAGGCCTCGTCTACTTTCGCGCTTGCAGCAGCTTCACTGTCTGCACTCACTTCTAAAGTAATGTGTTTTCCAATACGCACATTTTCAATCTCTGAAAGATTTAAATTTTTCATTGAACCTGTAACCGCTTTTCCTTGTGGATCTAATAATGCTTTCATCGGCATTACATCAATATCTGCAATAAACTTTGCCATGTGTTTTTTAAATTTTGAGCAACAAAAATAGAATTAAACTTTATTCTTTAAAAATATGTTATTCACAATACTTACTAAAATATAAAGGACAATTACCAGGGGAATAGCGACAAATTTCAGCAGCGCTACAAGTACTGCTGTTACTGCAAGAAATGAATAAACTAATTTATTAGTAAGCCAGCTAAAGTTTTTGAATTTTAAAGCAAACAATGGAATCTCAGCAACAAGAAGAATACTAAAAACTACCGTAATGCCCACTAAAAACCAGGAAAGTACCGGAAGGAGGTCTTTATATTCCAGTAGATTTAATCCCTGGCTTTCGATCTGTGCCTGCGCAATTAATGGAAAAGAACAGATTACCATGGTATTAGCAGGAGTTGGCAAGCCTATAAAGGAATCTGACTGACGTGTATCGTTATTAAACTTTGCGAGGCGAATGCAGGAAAAAACAGTAATAATAAAACCCAGGTAGGGAATGAGAGAATCTGTTTTTGCCTCTGTACCCGTAAAAATATCCGTTAAATAAAGAGGCGCAAGAGTAAAACTTAACATCTTAAACATAACTACACCTGGCACCACACCAAAAGTAACCATATCGGCCAGGCTATCGAGATCTTTCCCTATGGGAGAACTTACTTTTAAAGCGCGCGCTGCAAATCCATCAAAGAAGTCAAGCACTAAAGATATCCCTACAAAATATGCGGCCCAAACCAGGTTACCATTAAAGGCCTGTACCAATGCCAGACAACCGCAGAAAAGGTTTCCTAAAGTGAGGGTATTGGGTATGTTTTTTTTTATCATTTAGGGTTACAACAATTTACCGCTTAACTCTTCCCACTTCTCCATTTCCGATTCCAGGTCTTTTTTTAGTTTTTCGTAGTTAGCGAAAAATGTTTTATCGTTCATCAGCTTCTCGTATTCTGCAGCATCTGATAACTTATCGTCGCAATCTTTAATTTTAATTTCCAGTGCGCTGATAGTTTCTTCTGCTTTTTTTATAGCGTTGCGAATTTGTTTTTGGTCTGCACTCTTCTCCACTGCGCCCGGAGTGACAGACTTTTCGCCGCTTGCAGGGACGGCTTTTTTAGGCTCTTCAACATCCTGCACTCTTCCTGTTTTATCGAGATCTAATTGATTTAAACGTTCTACTTTACGAATCTGCATAAACTCTTCAATATCGCATAAGTACTCTTTTACATGACCCTCGCGAAATTCAAACAGGCGGTTACAGATACCTTTCATAAAATCTCTATCGTGACTTACCATAATCACCGTTCCTTCGTAATCAATCAAAGCACGCTTTAAAATATCTTTCGAACGAATGTCCAGGTGATTCGTTGGCTCATCCATTAAGAGAAGATTATAAGGCTCCAATAATAACTTACACAGAGCTAAACGTCCGCGTTCTCCCCCACTTAATACCTGAACTTTTTTATCGATGTCATCACCGCGAAACAAAAAGGATCCTAATAATCCCCTTACCTGGCGACGCACATCACCCACCGCAGCTTCATCAATGGTTTCAAAAACAGTTTTCTTTGGATCTAATTTTTCTTCCTGATCTTGTTCAAAGTAACCCATCATTACACTGTGTCCTAATTGCACAATACCATCATGCTCTACTTTCTTCGCGATCATTTTCATCATCGTAGATTTTCCTTCACCATTACGTCCAACTAATCCTATCTTCTCTCCTTTTGTAATGATAAATTCAGCCCCACCAAAAATGTGTTTAGGTCCGTAACTTTTACCCGCGCCTTCCACCGTTAATACAATTTTACCGCTGTGGGCAGGTGCCGGGAAACGAAAATTCATACTTTGCGAATCGTCATCGTCCACCTCAACACGTTCCATTTTATCTAATTTTTTAATCAACGATTGCGCAAAGGCAGCTTTACTGGCTTTTGCACGGTTTCTGTCAATTAGAGTTTCATACTGATCAATTATTCTTTGTTGATTTTTCGCAGCATTCTCTTGTTGTTCTCTTCTCTCGGCACGAAGCACCAAATAATGAGAATAGTTTGTCTTGTAATCGTAAATTTTTTGATTGGAAATTTCAATGGTACGGTTAGTCACTGCATCCAAAAATGTTTTATCGTGACTGATCAGCATCACTGCACCCGCAAAAGTTTGCATGAATTCTTCCAGCCACATGATCGCTTCAATATCCAGGTGATTGGTAGGTTCATCTAATAAAAGAATATCCGGTTTTTGTAAAAGTAATTTCGCTAATTCTATACGCATTCTCCAACCTCCACTGAATTCAGCAGTTTGACGATTAAAGTCTTTACGGTCAAATCCAAGGCCTTTTAAAATCTTTTCAATCTCTTCGTGAACGTTGTTTACTCCCAACATATCAAGACGCGCATATACCTCGGTTTGCTCTTCAATCAGCAAAGTATACTCTTTGCTTTCGTAATCTGTGCGGGTTTCAAACTGATGGCCTATCTCAATAATTCTTAATTCCAGTTTTTGAATTTCCTCAAAAGCCGATTCTGTTTCTTCAAACACAGTGCGACCATGCTGATGGATCATATCCTGCGGCAAATATCCAATCTTGCAGGATTTTGGCATAGAGATTTCTCCCTTGGTTGGATTTTGATTTCCCGACAATACTTTTAATAATGTGGATTTACCTGCGCCGTTTTTTCCAGCTAAACCAATCCTGTCTTTAGGATTTATTAAAAAAGAAATATTATCGAATAAGTCGTAACCACCAAAACTCACCGTCACACCATTAACTGAGATCATCTTTACCTTAATTTTATTAAGCTGCAAAGATAATTAATTTTAGGGGATTCTTAAAACGCAATATCTTGGGGTATTCAGAAGGAAAAACACGTGGGATTTTCTTTAACTTATCACACCATGCCGATTATTTAACTTTATTTTAGTGAAGGTTAAACCAAAGCCATAAAAGGAAATCAGAAAACTATAGTCAATACATTAAATACACCTTTTTAACTTCGTAAATACCTTTTGAAGTTTAGGATTAACAGGGAAATTTAATTTCACCCCTGGATTTTTAGAACTATTTTCAATCCGGGAATCCGTGTCGGGATGGGTACTCAGGTACTTCATATACTGCGGCATTTCGGCATTTTCTTCTTTTAAAAGCTGAAGCAAATCCAACATGCCTTTCGGACTTACTTTGTTATTTACCATAATGTCCAAACCATTATCATCCGCTTCGGTTTCGAGCTCTCTTGAGTAATCAAGTTGTTTAAACTCACTGGCTTTTGAAAGCACTACAGAACTTACACCATTTGCATCGCCTACTATGCTTGAAATCGCAATGCCTGTAGCGGCACTTCTGCAAATGCTTTTTAAAGAATGGCGGTTTGTTACGTGCGTTACTTCATGTCCTAACAAGGCAACCAACTCTTCGTAAGAATTCATCTTGTCCAGAATACCTGAATACACGAAAATTTTTCCGCCTGGCAGGGCAAAGGCATTGATATCCCTTGATTCGATGACCCTGGCATCAATAGTGTAAGTTTCGTCAAGATCCAAGTGTTTTACAAATTCATTCAAATAGTAAGTGGCTGAATCGTTTAGTTCATTTTGCTGTTCGTAAACTTTTGCGATATTTTCTCCTATCTGAACTTCAGTTTCCACTGGAATAAGTGCAGTTGCTTTTTCGCCCACCCAGGGTAAAAAGTAAAATATAAAAAGTACCACCAGCAAAGACAAAATCAAAAAAGCGATGAGGCCAAACGTTACAATTCCTTTGTATTGAAAGGATTTAGGTTCTGCAACACTTTCCTGCCCTGAACAAATCCTATAAATTTTTTCCGCTAAAGGACCTTCACATTCAATAGTTTGATGTGGTTCGGGTCCAAATTTTAACACTGCCTGAGAGCCTTGCCATTGGGAGGACTTAAGCGACTTTAAATTCCAGATTAAGAGATCGTTTTTTGTATTTTGAAGAAAGATGTGGAGCATGGTGCCTTCCAAATGAAGGTTACACTCAATCTGTTGATCTGAAAAACCGTTGCGATAAATTCCTTTTCCTTCCAAAGTGTAATTAATTATAAATCTATTATTTGTACTTGCTTGCGTGAAAGCCATTTTGCAAATGTGCCTTTCTCGACTACGCTCGAATTGACACTGCAATATGAGGTACGGTTGTGCGTAGTCGATGTCACCTCGAACCGGATTAACATCCAGTGGATGTTAAGGCCAGCTTGTGCGTAGTCGAAATGCTAATTCAAATCATATTGTATTTCGGTCATCTTTTCCAGCTCCATTAAAAATTCGGTATCAATGGCGATCTTATTTTTCTTCGAGAAAAGGCGAATGTTTTGATGTTGCTCTTCATCTTCCACATAAAATTCAACACTGCTTTTACCTTCAAATCGGTTCATCAAAGCCTCTAATTTTAAAACCATTGGTTCATCCAGACTTGTTAATTTTATTTTGAGTTTAATTAAACTGAAAGCGTTCTTCTTTACTTCATCCAGTAATTCAATTTTACTTAGTTTAATTTCTAAACTACCAGGTTGGTTGTAGCGCTCTTGCACACGGGCTTTCACAAAAATGAAAAGTCCCTTTACCATGTATTTATTGTACTCCACAAAATCTTTCCCAAAAAGCATTAACTCAACGCTTCCATTGTAATCTTCAATAATTAATTTTCCAAAAGCGTTCCCTGTTTTGCTGGTGCGGTTTTCAAATCCAGTAACAATTCCACCAAAAATAACCTCACGGTTTTTAAAAGGTTCTAGTCCCGCTTTTAATTGGGCGCAGTTGGCATTACAGCGGTGTTCAATAATAGCTTTATAAGGATCGAGCGGGTGTCCGCTGATAAAAAACCCTACCACTTCTTTTTCACGGCTCAATTGTTCAAGCGCACTCCAGGGCTCTACTTTGGAGGGAAGTTGTGGTTCCGAAATTTCAACTTCGTCCTCTCCACCAAACAAGCTTGCTTGCGATGTATCGTTCCCTAAACTCATCTGGTTACTGTACTTGATCATCTTGTCCGTCAAGGTTAAACCATCAGCAATGTCAGGAACAAAAAACATAGCGCGGTGCAACCCTTCAAAGCTATCGAAGCCCCCGGCAAGCGCTAATCCTTCTAAAGATTTTTTATTGATGCTTTTACTATCTAAACGTTTTGCGAGATCAAATACAGAAACAAATTTCCCTTCCGCATTTCTCTGATCAATAATGTTTTTTACCGTGTTCTCCCCTACTCCTTTTATACTGGCCATTCCAAAACGAATGTCTCCATTAGCCGTTACCATGAATTTTGAAAACCCTTCGTTAATATCCGGACCCAAAACACGAATACCCATACGTTTACATTCTTCCATAAAGAAGGCTATGGCTTCAATACTTCCAGAGTGGTTCAAGGTAGAAGCCATGTACTCTGCAGGATAATGCGCTTTTAAATAAGCCGTCTGAAAAGCTACATAAGCGTAACAAGTTGAGTGAGATTTATTAAAGGCATAGGATGCAAAAGCTTCCCAATCTTTCCAAACTTTTTCTAAAACTTTTGCATCGTGCCCGTTCTTGGTTGCGTTCTCAATAAATAAAGGTTTGAGTTTATCCAAAGTCTTTTTGTCCTTCTTCCCCATGGCCTTACGCAAAACGTCGGCGTCGCCCTTGGTAAAGTTTGCCAACTTCTGGCTCAAACGCATTACCTGTTCCTGGTAAACGGTAATGCCATAGGTTTCCTGCAGGTATTCATCCATGCCTTCAAGGTCATAGGCAACAGGTTCGCGGCCATGTTTACGATTGATATAACTTGGGATGTAAGCAATAGGTCCCGGGCGGTATAAGGCATTCATCGCGATTAAATCCGTAAAACTATCCGGCTTTAAGTCTTTAAGGGATTTTTGCATTCCCGCACTTTCATACTGGAAAATACCATTTGTTTCACCCCGTTGAAAAAGCTCGTAAGTCTTTTCATCTTCAAGTGAAATCGCATCAATATCAATTTCGATGCCCTGTGTTTGTTTGATGAAGGAGATCGCGTCTTTAATAATAGTGAGCGTGCGAAGACCAAGGAAGTCCATTTTTAATAAACCCGCACTTTCAGCAACGGAGTTATCAAATTGCGTCACTAACATGTCACTGTCTTTACCTTTTGTAACAGGAACATATTTCATCATTTCGCCCGGAGTAATGATCACTCCGCAGGCGTGGATTCCAGTGTTACGCAGACAGCCTTCCAATTCGTAAGCTTGTTTTAAAACTTTCGCTTTATCACCCGGCTCATCCATTAATTTTCTAAAGGCATTAGACTGTTCGATAACCTCGCGCTTACCTTCAATCTTACCAAGGTACTTGGCATCAATGCCTCCCGGTTTTAGTAAAGCCCTGAGTTTGGCATCGAGACTATCGGGAAACATTTTTGTAAGACTGTTAGCATCATCCAAAGGAAGATTTAAAACACGCGCTGTATCTTTGATAGCAGACTTGCCCCCCATGGTACCGTAAGTGATAATTTGCGCTACCTGGCTCGAGCCATATTTATTAATTACATAATCAATTACCAAGCCACGACCTTCATCATCGAAGTCAATATCTATATCGGGCATGGAAATACGATCAGGATTTAAGAACCTTTCGAAGAGGAGATCAAACTTGATCGGATCCACATTGGTAATTCCTAAACAATAGGCAATTGCAGAACCCGCGGCAGATCCACGTCCCGGCCCCACCGACACACCAAGCCTTCTTGCCTCAGTGATAAAATCAGCCACAATTAAAAAGTAACCGGGATATCCCATTCTTTCAATCGTTGCTAATTCAAAATCGATACGTTCTTTAATTTTAGGCGTAAGATCAGGGTAACGTTTTGCGGCACCAATGTAGGTGAGTTCGGTCATGTAAACGAACTGTTCAGCAATCACGCGCATTTCCGCTTTTAATTCAGCAACAGCTTCTTCGTTTAAATTTTTTGCAGTCCAGTCTTTTTCTTTTAATGCCACAATGCGATGAAAAGAATCTGTGATTTCCTGCGCCTTGCTGTCAATAAAGTCTTGTGCAATTTCAAATTTTGGAAGGAGTACTTCGCGTCCTAATTTAAACTGTTCTATTTTATCAACGATCAGATTGGTGTTGTTCAAAGCCTCCGGAAGATCTCTGAAGAGAGCCGCCATCTCAGCTGTTGACTTAAAATAAAATTCGTCTGTCGGAAAAAACAAACGTCCTAATTTTGGATTATTTTTTAAATTTTTCAGGGCCGCATCATCTTCAAAATTTAAGCCTTCTTTTACACCAATTAAAATATCGCGTGAAAAGGCACCTTTTTTATCCAGGTAATAATTACTGTTAGCTGCAAAATAATTTACCTCGTGTTTTTTAGCGAATTTTAATAAAATTTCATTGGCATATTCTTCATCACGCGTTTGGTACTGACGATTGATCTCCACATAAAAATCTTCCCCAAACTGCTCCTTGTACCATAAAAACACTTCTTCCCCCTGCTGTTCCCCCTGATTGATAATGGTGGAAGGCACTTCCGAATTTAAAGATCCTGTCGTCGCGATCAATCCTTCCTTATATTTCACAAGAAGATTTTTGTCGATGCGAGGCACGTAATAAGCGCCATCAATTAATCCCATAGAACTGATACGGCATAAGTTTTCATAGCCCTTCCTATTCTTTGCTATTAAAACCTGGGTGCAACCGTTATCTTTTTTTGTTTTGTCTTTGTGATCAGCGCAAACATTTACTTCGCAACCAATAATACATTTTAATTCTGTTTTTTTCTCGCCAACTGCCTCTCCCTTTTCGATGGCAGCATTGTGCTCCTTTATTTTTTTATTTTGGGCATCGATTTCCTTCCAGAACAAAAACGCGCCATACATATTACCGTGATCGGTAAGGGCAACACCCGGACTGCCAAACTCAAGAGCTTTCGCCACAAGGCTTACCACATCGCTGGTAGATTGAAGCACAGAAAATTGCGTATGATTATGCAGGTGACTGAAACGTAGCTGTGAAACATCTACTTCCTTTATATTTGCGGCAGAAACAAGTTTTTCCGCCTCTTCTTTTTTCTTTGCTTCTTCCCTCTCCTTTTCTTCCTGAGCTTTGCGATCTCTCCAATAATTTTCGTGCTTAATGAGTTCGGTAAAATCAGGAGCAACGTAACTAATTGCTGGGAGCAGATCGGCAGTTATCTCCTTAACTTTAGTGATACCGCGTTTGATAATTTCAAAGAAAACCTTCGTAGTTGCTTCAACGTCAAAAGCCGCATTGTGAGCTTCATCGAAGCCTTTATTAAATAATTTCTGGTAGAGTTCGGTTAAAGTGGGCCATTTAAATTTCCCCCCTCTTCCACCCGGAATGGCGCAATAGTCTGTTGTTTGATCATTCTTGGTATCAATAAAAGGTTTGTTTTCAAGAACATTCGGAAAGCCTACTCTATATAGCTCTGCTCCAATTATATTAATATCAAATTCAATATTATGTCCACACAGGTAGCTGGTTTGACCTACCGCTTCTATAAACTTTTGAAGCGTCTGCTTTAATTCATGTCCCTCTTCGTTGGCGCGTTCGTTCGTAATGCCATGAATCTGGATAGTAGCAAAAGGGATGGTATAGCCTTCGGGCCTGACAATAATAGAATCGTGCTGTAACAAATTTCCCTGTGCATCGTGCAATTGCCAGGCAATTTGTACCATTCGCGGCCAGTTATCGGAATCAGATACCGGGGCATTATAATTTTTTGGTAAACCTGTTGTTTCGGTATCAAAAATTAAGAACATATCATTTTATAATTTGTGGATTACAATTTATAAGTAGCAAAACGCTGATAAAGGCGCTACCAGATCTTATAAACTGGAAACTTTAAAGTTAGTGAATATAATTTGCCTGCTTTTTAAGTGTTGAAAAATTTGAAAAGTTTAAGAGCGTTCTGAAATAAAAAAAACCGGAATTATCCACCGTAGTGCATTCTGTTAATTTTCAGCCAAATACATTTCAATAATAGGTTTTGTCATTTCCCGTAAACTATTATCTTTGCAAGTCTTAAAAAAATTGTAAAGTAAATAATGGATAAGCAAAACAATGTTCAACAACAAGTTGATGCAGAAAGAAAAAAAGAACACGTTAGTGTTTTAGAAAGAATCAGGAGAAGAACCGGATTATTAGTAGGTATAGTTGGACTCGCCCTCGTGATCTTTATCTTAGAAAGCCTTTTAGGTTCAGGTGCGTCCATCTTTGGTGGCAACGACCTGGCTTATGCAGGATCTATTAACGGAAAAAAAATTGATAGACAGGAGTTTGCAAGTCGCTACGAAATGCAAATGAATAACTACCGTCAAAGAAACCAGGGTAAAGAACCAGATGCAGGAACAAGAAATCAGGCTATCGAGGCTATCTGGCAAAATTACATCGGTGAGTTGGTTCTGAAGCCACAGTTCCGGAAAATGGGTCTTGACGTTGGCGAAGACGAACTTTATGAAAATGTAGTAGTAAATCCTGCTCAATCGATCATTCAAAACTTATCCGACCAAAATGGTCGCGTAAACGAACAATTCGCCCGTCCCGATGGAAGTCTTGATCTTGTTAAGTGGAGACAAGCCGTTCAAAGTGTTACTGGCGATAATGAGATGGCTGTTCGTAATATGGAATTACAGGTAAGAGATACCCGTTTTTTTGAAAAATTCAGAACCCTTGTTACTAAAGGCTTGTACGTAACCAAAGCTGAAGCGAAACAAAATTTTCACGATATGAGCGATAGATACTCAGTAAGTTACGTGGTGAAAAAATTTACTTCAGTAAGCGACAGTACAATCAAGGTTTCAGATTCAGACATTCAGAAATATTACAACGATCATTCATACCTTTATTCAAATTTAGAAACTACCCGCTCGGTTGAATACGTAACATTTAACGTTTTACCTAGTCCGGCAGATCTTGCAGCTGTTGAAGCAGACGCTAAGCGTGCCGCTTCTGCTTTTAAAGGAAAAACTATTGCAGAAGACAGCTTATTTCTTGCACAGGAAAGTGAAAACGGGTCTATCATTATTCAGGATTTTAACAAAAAGTCAATGATTATCCGTGATTCCAGTGTATTTACAGCTGCTCCCGGAACTGTGTTTGGTCCTTATAACGAAGGTGCTTATTTCAAAATTTATAAACTTGAAGCTATCAACCAGGTAGCCGATAGCGCCAGAATTCGCCATATCCTCGTAGGTCTTAACGATCCTCAAACTGGTCAACAAAAACGTTCTTTACAAATGGCTAAAAGAGAAGCTGATAGTGTATTGGTTCTTTTAAAAGAGAAAAAAGTTTCTTTCGACAGTCTTGTAATGAGTTATAGTGATGACGGAGGAAGTAAAACAAATGGTGGTGACTACGGCTGGTTTGACGAGAACGCAAGGTACGTTCAACCTTTTAAAGATGCCGGTTTAATGGGTACTAAAGGAAACATCTCGGTTGTTGCAACAGAGTTTGGCTACCACATTATAGAAGTTTTAGATGTAAGTAAAACACGTCACAACAGTTATAAAGTTGCTCAGATTTTTAAACTTATTGCTCCAAGCGACGAAACCAATCAGGCGATTTTTGCAACTGCCAGTCAGTTTGCTGGAGAAAATAGTACTGCTGAAGCTTTTGATAAAGCAGTAGTGGCACAAAAATTAGTACCACGCGTAGCTGACAATATTAAAGACGGTGAATATACCCTTTCTGGGTTAGATGGCGCTAAAGACATGGTAAAATGGGCTTATACTGCTAATAAAGGAGACGTAAGTCTTTTTTCCCTGGCTGATAAACACATTGTTGTGAAACTGAAAGGTATAAGAAACAAGGGTATTTTACCACTGGATGAAGTAAAACAAGACGTTACTAACAGAGCTATTCAAAAGAAAAAAGAAGAGCGTTTTACTGAAGAATTCAATACTAAAGCAGCAAATGAAAAGAGTATTGAAAGTATTGCAGCAAAAATGGGGCTTGAACTTCTGAAATCTGAGAACGTAACTTTTCACAGTAACAATGTTGATGGTTTAGGCGCTGATGCTGCAATAGTTGGAACAGCAGCCGGAACAAAAGTTAACACGATCAGCAAAGTTAATACAGGTTACAATGGCGTTTACATGTTATGTGTAACTGCTGTGAATACAAATCCTGAACCCGTTGATTACAGTATGGATAGAAGACAAATGGAACAAATGATGATGGGAAGATCAGATTTTGATTCTTTCAACGCATTAAAAGAATTGTCGGACATTCAGTTTCATAAATCAAGAATTGAATAAACAAATTTTAAAAGTCCCCTCCGCAAGAAGGGGATTTTTTTTTGACCCCTTATAAATCTCCTATGATCATCGAAGAATTATTAAATGTGCTTGAAGAGTTTGCTCCGCTTGCATTTCAGGAAGAATATGACAATTGCGGGCTCCTAACCGGCAATAAAAAAGATCTTGCAACAGGAGCCTTGTTAACGCTTGATTGCACAGAAGAAATCGTAGACGAGGCCATACAAAAAAAGTGCAACCTCATCATTGCTCATCATCCTATTATTTTTTCAGGATTAAAAAAGCTGACAGGTGCTACCTATATAGAACGCACTATCATTAAAGCCATTCGTAACAATATTGCTATTTACGCTTGTCATACCAACCTGGATAACGTTAAACAAGGGGTGAATAAAAAAATTGCCGATAAGTTAGGTCTTGAAAATATAAACATCCTCGCTCCAAAAAATGCGCTTTTAAAAAAGATCGTCACTTTTGTACCCGCTTCTCACCACGAGCCGGTAAGCCAGGCTTTGTTTAACAATGGTGCCGGAACTATTGGTAATTATGATAGTTGTAGTTTTATGCTCGAAGGCACTGGCACATTCAGAGGAAATGCGACAAGTAAGCCTTTTATTGGCAAAGCAAACGCGTTAAGTAAAGAAAAGGAAATTCGACTGGAAACCATTTTTGAGTTCCACAACCAAGCCCGGATCATCTCTGCTCTTAAGGCTGCACACCCTTACGAAGAAGTGGCTTATGATATTTATAATTTGAATAACGAACACCCAATTGTGGGCAGTGGAATGATTGGCGACTTAAAAGACGCGCTTGATGAAGAAGTTTTTTTAAATCATGTTAAAACCACTTTTAAAGTTCCAACGGTAAAACACACCAAAAAGTCAGGAAAAAAGATAAAAAAGGTAGCCATTTGTGGCGGAAGTGGCCGGTTTTTATTAAAAAACGCCATAAATGCCGGGGCTGAGGCCTACATTACTTCAGATTTTAAATACCATGAGTTTTTTGATGCCGATAATAAATTGCTTTTGGTTGATACCGGACACTACGAATCGGAGCAATTTACCCCTGAAATCTTTTATGAGATAATTCAGAAAAAATTTAGTACATTTGCAATCCATTTATCGAAAATCAATACCAATCCGATAAATTATTTTTAATACTATGAGCGCAAAAATTAAAGAAAAAATAGATGCTTCGATCGAAGGAAAATTAAAAAACCTTTATCAATTACAATTAATCGACAGCAAGATCGATAAATTACGCACTATTCGTGGAGAATTACCTTTAGAGGTGAGTGATCTGGAAGATACAGTAGCTGGTCTTGAAACAAGACTTACTAATGTAACGGAAGAAGTTGCAGAGTTAGAAAATCAATTGAACGAGAAAAAACAAAACATCAAGGATTTTCAGGCTAATATTAAAAAATACGAAGCGCAACAAAACAAAGTGCGTAATAACCGTGAATACGATGCTATTACTAAAGAAATTGAATTTCAAAATTTAGAAATTCAATTGGCTGAAAAACGTACTAAAGAAGCAAAAGCGAGCGTTATCATTAAAAGCGAATTACTTGAGAAAAGTAAAATCGAATTTGAAGAACGCAGCAAAGATTTGAAAGCTAAAAAAAGTGAGCTTGAAGAAATTATTGCTGAAACTGAAAAAGACGAAAAAGAATTAATTGTAGAAAGCGAAAAAGCGGCGTCAACCATTGAAGACCGTTTATTGAATGCTTACAAACGTATTCGTGCTAATTCTCGTAACGGCCTTGCGGTTGTTGCTGTAGAACGTGATGCTTGTGGCGGTTGTTACAATAAAATTCCACCACAACGTCAATTAGACATCCGTTTAAATAAAAAAATTATTGTTTGCGAACATTGCGGGCGTGTATTGGTTGATGGTATGTTGATACCGGATTCTGGTTTAGAAGACGTTCAAAAAGAAGCGCAAAAAGCTGCTGACAAAGCTGCTGCAGATAAAGCAGAAAAATAATTTAATTTTTTTTTGAATAATTAAAATTAATCTATTACATTTGCACACCAAAAAATACAAAGCAAAATGAAAAATTAGCTTTGTCTTTTTTAAGGAGTCCAATCTCTGAAAAATTGGGAGCTTAGCTCAGCTGGTTCAGAGCACCTGCCTTACAAGCAGGGGGTCACTGGTTCGAACCCAGTAGTTCCCACGAAAAAAGCCTTACAGAAATGTAAGGCTTTTTTTTTGTAAACTTTTTGCCTTCATCAGATCATTACTAAAATTAAATGGATCAGGCGCAAAAGTTGGGATCAGGCGCAAAAGTTGTGGGGAAGAAAAAATAATCTGAATTTTACGGGGACTAAAACTAACTATGGACCCATCCTACAATGACTTTTTAAAAATAGTATTACCTAAGGGGATTCGGAAAGCTTGGATCAGGCGCAAAAGTTGTGGGGTAGAAAAAATAATCTGAATTTTACGGGGACTAAAACTAACTATGGACCCATCCTACAATGACTTTTTAAAAATAGTATTACCTAAGGGGATTCGGAAAGCTTTGGAGAGGCTGTTTTATTTTACAAAGGTCTAACCTTTATTATATCAATCCGGAAAGCTGTGGAGAAACTCTTTACTAAAATTAAGTTCAGCTGCTTTAGAGCACCTGCCATAAACACAGGGGGCATTGGTTCGTCCCGATAGCTATCGGGACAGTAGTTCCCACGAAAAAAGCCTTACAGAAATGTAAGGCTTTTTTTTTGTAAACTTTTTGCCTTCATCAGATCACCAGATCAATCCGGAAAGCTGTGGAGAGACTCACTACTAAAATTAAATTTAGCTGCTTTAGAGCAGCTGCCATAAACACAGGGGGCATTGGTTCGTCCCGATAGCTATCGGGACAGTAGTTCCCACGAAAAAAGCCTTACAGAAATGTAAGGCTTTTTTATTTTGTTTAGTGCATGATGTTTTGTCTTATCGATGTATGCGTTCAAAATCTATTTCGCCAAGACTATTTTCTTTATTATTTTTTTGTCTGAATTTTCGAACGCCATAAAATAGATTCCATTTGCTAGCATAGAGAGATCTATTGTTTCTGAACCAATCCTTAATTTATTTTGAACGTAAACGGCTTTCCCTGCGACGTCTATCACCTTCAGAGTCATGTTTTCGTTCAACCCACTAATGGAGATAACTCCTGAAGTTGGGTTTGGAAAGATTTCAATACTTGATTGCACCAGGGCTTGGTCTGTAATATCCAACAAGAAATTTTTCTGGGTCGGAATAGCCGGAGAGTTAAAGTTCTTGCAGAGAGGTGGCGCCCCACCAGCAATATTAATCGCACCTGCAACACTGTATGGAGTTCCTCCGCCGGAGCCATTGCTGGTGGGATTAAAACCGGGGCCCGGTTGAACGAACAGAGGAGATGACAAGGCATTGCTCCCGCCCATCACATACGTTTCGTAAGAGGTTGGCACTGTCCAAATACCGTTCCATTGATTGTTGCTTGGTAAGTTTGAATTGCCCTGAGGACTTATAACAGCATTATTAAGTACCAGTCCTCTTGCATGATTTTGCATGCGGTTGCCTGACCAGGTTGTAAGAAGATTCTGGCCTTCAAATTCGAACGCATGGAAGCTATTACTTAGATCGTTGCATTGGATAAAGGAACGGTAATTATTTTTACTGTGAACGAGAGTAATGAACTGATTATTCACTCCTGTGGCTGCGAGTGTGTTACTGTAAACTCCAAGATTACCCAAACTCGAAACTGCCTGAATACCCCATTGGCGCGACGGAGCAAAAATATTGTCATTTTCAACTAGAATAAGATTTGAGATAATATTGACAGGATAGGCGTTTAATCCGTTTACCGAAATGCCGCGATAAATCCGGTTTAATTTATTACTCTGTATCATGGCAGAGCCCGTTACCTGCCAAGCTGTTGTATTGCTGTTATCGTTGATGTGAATGGCCTCATTCAAAAACTCATTCGCTATGGGAGTGAGGCTGTTGATCTCGGGTCCAAAATAATTCTGTAAGACACTGATATTGGAAGCATATACACCAGTTCCGGAAGATCCGTTTACGTTGTATGATCCGCTGAGTACATTTGTCCAAAGGGCGTATGTAACGTTATTGAATTCATTCAAATTCACGTTGAAATTGAAGCGATTGGATTGAAGGTAAATGCCCATACTTCCTGGTCCATAGGGTGGATTGAGAAGGGCCTGGTGGGAACTTCTGAATATCGCGTATTGAATAGTGATATCGAAAACATTCCTTGTGCTAATAGCATTCCAGCAATCCCAGAAACGATTACCAATGCTGGTATTCGGTAAAATCGCGGGCGGACTAAGATACAGACGAGCATTCATCAGCGACGTAATGTTGTGACGTATCCCTAGTCCGCCGAACATTCCGCTAGACGTGGAGAAGTATTTTGCATTTTGGAAAACATTGTTAATAGTAATTAAACTGGCATTTGTTACATCTATTCCTATTCCCAAACCATCAAATAAATTAAATGTATTCCAACTGGATATGTTGTTGGCTCCGAAATCTATCCCGTTGGACACAACTGGAGACGATATGTTCCCAATGTTGTTTATTTCCACACCAATATTTCCCGGCTGAGAATTGTATGGAGATTTAAGATTGCTGAAGGGATAATTTTGCATAGTGTAGGGTGCGGCAAGTCCTGTTGTCGAATTAATAGCAGCTCTCAGGCCCGGTGCTGTTGTTGAAGAACTCGGCCATGAAGAAGAAGTAAATGGAAGACTCCGGCTTGTGAAAATGCATGACCTTACCAATAGACTTAAATTCGTGAGACTTCCATTCCGAACTCTGATCCCTGTATAGTTTTTATTAAAGATGGTGCCATTGAGTTCAAGAACCGGATTTGCTATCTGCGCTGTGATGTTATCAATATCCACAGCAGCGATCGCATCTTCAATAAGTGTTGAGTTGCCTCCGCCCGATCCTGATTGCAGGAAAGCTCCGTTTTGAATAACGATACCTTGCCACATTGCAGTGCTGCAGCCATACAGGTGAGAACCGAAAATCTGAAATTGCGTTCCGGGAACGGCAGTTAAAATAACGCCCGGCGCTATTACAAATTCACCGTTTGTTAATGAGATAATTCCAGGGCCCAAGGTGGTATTTTGATTGATAACAATTTGTCCGCTCAGATTTGTTCCCCCGGGAATTGCATTGGAAGTTAAGGCAACATAAGGTGATACTGTTGTTTGGGTGCAGCAGTTGTTACTAACGTTAAGACTTAATGTTTGGGACACAATGCATCCAGTATTTGGATCAGGAGCGCTGACTGTATAAACTGTAGTAGCAATAGGATTGACAGAAATGTTTTGCCCGTTTAAGTTACCTGGTTGCCAGTTGTAAGTAACATTGTATCCCAAAGTATTGCTTGCAGATAATTGTACAGATGGGAAAATATTATTGCAGAAGATGGAAGGCCCAGTGGTTGTAATTCCAAAGCTGTTTAAGATCGTAATTTGTGATATCATCGACTTTACACAGCCGGCGGAGGTTGTATAGTTGAATGTTATGGGGTAGTTTCCCGGTGCCAGCGGAGGGGACAATGTGTTAAAGTTGTAAATACCACCACTGTTAACCACACCTGGGCCATTGAATACAACCCCTGGCGCATTTACATATTGCGCCAGGTTAGTGAGCGAACTTCCATAGCACAGTGTCGCCGGAATAGTTATCACAGGGACCTGGCCTGAAGGAACGAGAGAAATATCGTCCACGTAAAAGTAGAATGGATCATTCGACCCATTTGGATTGGCACTTATGGTTAACGGCACATCGTTACCAATAATCAGACAGTTATGATTGGATGATCCGGTAAAGGTTACGGTTGCTGTAAGATGTTTCCATACCGCGTTGTCCGCAGGTGTTAATGTAAAACTGACGAGCGTTGTCAAACCGGCCGGAAATCCGGCCGGGCCGCCGAATGCGGCAATGTTAGGCGCACTCGCTAAACTTATGACAAGGTTATCGGTAGAAGCGCTAGGTCCCAAAGTCCCGTTAAATAAGCCCTTATAAGCCCAGAGGCTTACAACATAAGAACTGTTAGGCATTAACGGTGCCCCCAGAGCAGTTTTCATGCACTCACCAGTAGTGTTATTTGGGTTAATAGCTGGCCCGCCAACACCAATCATGCCCATTGTTCTATTGTTAGGGATGCCGTTCCATGAATCAGGTAAAGGACTTATTCCGGAAGGCGGAAAATCATTAATACTCCCTGCGCCTAAGCCCTGGCAATTTCTACTTTGAAGATCCGGCGACGCAATATATATTTCCCAACAATTTATGGCATTGTTAAGGATTGGACCACACACATTTGTTGAACCGCTGAGATTTTCAAAACCTCCGTTCTGCACCATATCGCAGAGGTCGGGAGGATTGCAAAAACCTATACAAGGAAAAAATGCCCAGATGTAAGTGGGGTTGCCCGTTTGACCCGCGGCGTTAATCGGTAAGTACTGCAACAGCATTGGGCCACAAGTGGTCTGCGGTCCGGCAGGCAACTGCAGAATAACACTGCCGGAAGCTACTGTAAGCCCAATGTTACCTAGCGAATAAACAGAACTAACGCAAGTGATGCCAACAGTTCCGGGAGCGTCATTATTAATAATGGTGGAAATTGGAATCGCTATTCCTGTACCGTTACTAATGTTAGGAAGAAAAGAGTAATTGGCGCCATTCAGGCCGTCGTTCACTCCCCATATTCCCGGGCCATTACAGACGCCGCCGTAGCTGGCGTTGGCGCCAGCTACCGGGCTGCTGTAATTGGCTTGTACGGTATAACCCAGATCGCACAATACAGTTCTCTCTTGCGGTTTCGGAAAACGTTTCACAGACCCGTAAGCATTAGCCATAGCAAAATACTGATTGTTATTAGCAGGATTTACAGTTGGTGAACACATGTCTTCAAAATGGCTGAGACTGGAACCAGGTTCATAACAATTGGGATGATAAAGTTTTACGTCGACAGTTGAAAAGTATCGAGGTGCCGTGGCACAATTGTTTGTGAGGTCGGTAGGAGGACAAGTATTGCCATTAATAGAGGAAACTGAGGCGTTAAAGTTATAGCTTAAGTTAAAAGTTGGACAACTGCTGTTGCTTGAAGAAAGCAGGTCTGTACCCAAATAATCTTTGAGGTGTGTGTCAAATTTGGAATAATAATTATTAGCCTGTCCGATATTGGATGAGCCGTTCGGACCAATAAGGCTGACAAAACCAAGTCCATGCATGGATTCGTGCAGCATAACAGTATAAAAATCTCTTTGAGCGCTTGGAACGATTGAAGTGCTAGTATTAAAATTCCAATTCGCATTCGGATCAATTGCAATGATTCCATGGTAAAAATTGTTAGCGCCGGTATAATTTACGATTGGAGTCGCTACGTTCAAATAACCATCGACGCCGCTGATAATTGTTTTTTCCATGAAAGTCCACGCTATCCCGGGGTTTGGACTTAACGGATTGGTTGGAAAGCAATATAACGATCCGAACGAAGCAAGTGCTGGTGAAGCTGCGTTGTCCTCAATATATAGATTAACAAAAGTAGTATTGTTGGATGTTACGTTACAAGGTGACGAAAGCGGGGAACGGATAAAACAGGATAGATCCGTGTACAACTGGCAGAGGATATTGCGCATGCTGGTGGGAGCTGGATTTGTGGAAGTTAAACCTCCTCCGAAAAAGAGTCTGAAATAACCTGCCTGACAACTCGTGGTAGGTCCGGCATTGATAGTGTTGCCTTGGGAGACGGGTTTACCCGGTTGACTGGTAGACGAAGGATTCCCCGAGAAAGGGATTTGCAGATCTTTCAACAGATACTTTTTTCCATATTGGTCATAGATGGTGTCAAAATAGCCGTTAGGTGAGTAATGTGCTCCTGGTGTTTCTTTACTTTGAGAAAATAGTTTTGCCGATAAAGTGAGAAATAGGAAGAACATGACGTAGACTTTTTTTTGATTTGAATTTTTCATTGGCGAGGGATTAATGATCAAGTTTATATTTATGAAAAAGGATAGCAATTTTTTCAAAAGTACAAGATCAAATTCCTGGAATGGGCCGTTCAAACAGTTTTCAAACCAGTGTAAAAAAAACAAGACATCACAGAACAAGGCACCCAACAAAGTGATGGGATGCTTGATAACATTAACTTAAAGGTGTTTCAGGTTTTTCAGAATGTCGGTTTTCTTACGCCGTGAAACCTCGAAGCTTTGTCGACCTATCATATGCAGAATGCAAATAGCATCTTTCGTGTAGCTTTTGATGAAATGTGTGTTGACGATCACATTTTTATTGATGCGTACAAAATTAGGACTCGTCTCCAGCGCTTTTTCAAATTTAACCAGGTCTTTGCTTGAGAAATAGTGACTGTTGTCTTTTAGAAAAAGAGTTGTAATATCGTTTTTGGTTTCAATGATTGAAATATCAGCGATGGAGATAAAAATAACATGGCCGTTATGATGCACGGAAAATTTATTTACAAGATCCTCCTGGTCGGAAAGTGTTTTCACAAAATGAAGCACGACATCATTCTGCGTATTGAGCTTAATTTTTTCAGTTGCTTTCTTTACCGCCAGGATCAGCTTATCCGAGTCAACAGGTTTCAGCATATATCCCAAAGCGTTAAATTCGAAAGCCTGCACTGCATATCTATTATAGGCCGTTACAAAGATGACCTCAAAATTAATGACAGTAAACATTTTTAAAAGATCTAACCCACTCTTTTTTGGCATTTTAATATCCAAAAAAATAAGACGTGGTTTAAAATGTAATATTTTTTCGTACGCCTCCGCTGCGCTATTGGCTTCTGACACGATCTTTACTGTATCACAATGCTTTTCCAGCAGGGTTCTTAAACTTATTCTGTTATGTTCTTCGTCGTCGACCAGAAGCGCGGAAATCATATTAATAGGTATTATGGGTTAAACGAATGAGGACTTTTGTTCCGCAAGGAGTGTTGTCAGCATTAAACAAGTCAACAATTTCCAGTTTAAAATCACCACTATTTCTAAGCAGGTTAATACTCTCAATTTTGTCAAGCGCTAATTTAGAACCCATGGATTTCCTTAAGTTAGTTATACCAGAAAGGCTTCGGCCGATACCATTATCTTCTATTACCACATAACCGAACCCCCCTTCCAAATATATACTTACGGTAAGCCGTGCAGGTTTTCCTTCAAGAGGAAGCAGGCCATGCCAGATAGCATTTTCTATAAACGGATGGGTGATCAGGGAGGGAATTAGAAAATCTTCGGGATTTATATTCTCACCAATCGAAATAGTGAATGAAAAATCATTTTTAAAACGCAACTGTTCAAGTTCAACGTTCATTTTAATGATAGACAATTCTTCATCCAGTGTGACATAATTTTTTTCAGAATATTCGAGAATTTGTCTCAGGAAATGACTGAATTTTGCTAAATATTGACTTGCTTTATCCACTTCATTTTGTAACATTAAATTCTGGATGGCTGCCAAACTATTAGAAAGAAAATGTGGATTCATTTGAGTTTTGATCACTTTTATTTCCAGTTGAGAAATACGGTTACGTAATTCAAGTTGCTCTTTTTGCTTTCGAAGTGCGCGCTTATTGCGAAAAAGTAAAAGAAGAATGATACTGGCCAATCCGATAAGTATTGCACCTATCTTTAAAACTTTATAAAGTGTATTCTTAAATGCGTTAGGATTCGGAGCTTCGTATAATGCTTTGATCTCCTGATCCGAAAGACTTCGGTGAAAGATCTGGATGTCGTCAAATGTTCCAATGGACATGCGTTCATTTTTTTTGCTGGCGCTATGTCCTATAACCAATGAATCGCTTGCCAGGAATTTTGTTTCGAAATTTTTTTCCGTTTTTTGTCTTAGTGTACCATTGGTATACAAGGCCAGATAATCAGTGTTGCAAATGATCACATAATGATACCACTTATTAAATTGAAAAGGCTCTTCGTCTACAACAGCAACTTCATCTGTAGAATCCTTAGTTGATACAGCTCCTACATGATCCATATCGGGTATATAAAAAAACGTTATGGCATTTATGAAGTCCTCTCCGGGACCATTTTTTATGGTGATCATTGGATTGTGAGTATTTCCACGGCCCAAATAATTTCTGCGATATAAATTTACCCAGAATGAAATAGTGATATTAGGTGATTTAAGAAGTGAAGATGTGCCAAGACTTAAGTAACAAGCCGGGTCTCCACGGAGGAATACGGCAGATTTTTCATTGCCAAAACGGTCAGCAATTAAGGTGGCTCCCGAATAAGTTGGATGGACCTTATTATTTTTTTCTTTTATTTGATGCTCGTTAAAATCAAAAGTCAATGCGATACTGCTGTCATGTTGAGAAAAGGCCTGTAGGAAAAAAAAACTAAATAGAATTGAATAGAATAGTGTTTTCACAAAGAAATAAATTACTTTAGTTTATATTCATAAAATCGAAAATAGTAACTGAACGGTCAAAGATCATTCTTGGATCTTTACGTCAATTTTAAGGTAGAAGTGTGTAAGCCAGATAAGTTCTATTTTTGAACAATCCGTATTATTCCTGAATTTAAACACTCCTTACTTTATACCTACGGAAAAAGGCACTAAAAGTAGATGTTTTGCTTATAACGAAGCTAATATAATTAAAAACGATGAGTTCAATAACCGTTTAAACAGTTTTTTGCACAAGGCTTGTAAAGCAAAGGTTAAGTCTGTTATTTGGAAACACCTGGTAGAAATTAAAGCCTTATTTCAATTTAAAATAAAATAGCATGAAATGACTCTATCTTTGCTGCAGTAAAAAACACAAGAACTGCCATGGGGAAGGGATTGCTTAATTTGAATTTAGTTTCGTTTATGAAATAAAAAGGCCCGGAAAAAATTCCGGGCCTTTTTTTACAAAACTTTTTGCCTTCATCAGATCACCAGATCAATCCGGAAAGCTGTGGAGAGACTCACTACTAAAATTAAATTTAGCTGCTTTAAAGCACCCTGACCTTCATTTGAAGAGATAGCTTCCTGACCAGACACAAAGTGCCTACAATTAGAATAATTCATGCAACGCTGGCACATATTGAATAACACCCCACTTGCCCTAATGAACCAACTCCCACGATCTCTGGCATCCATATTGCAGCATTGAGTTAACTAATATACTCACTATGAACAGCAACGAACTAAAATTAAAAGGCAACTGGAACGAGCTTAAAGGCAAGATCAAACAAAAATATGCCAATCTGACCGAAGACGATCTAAAGTATGAAGAAGGAAAGGATGATGAACTACTCGGACGTCTCCAGCAGAAAATCGGGAAAACAAAAGAAGAAGTTATTAGCTGGATTCAAAGCTTATAAACTTCTTGCGAAGTTCTAATTAAAAGATCAGAGTGAAACTTTGATCTTTTTTTGTTTAAACAATCGGTAGATTTATAGCGGTAACACACAAACTCAATTCTTTATGATGGAAGAACAGCAAACAAACAAAGTACAAAACGCTTTCAGGATAGTTTTAGGGATATTTATGGTGCTGGCAGGTATAGGTCACCTCACTTTTCAAAGAGCAGAATTTCAGGCCCAGGTTCCCGATTGGGTTCCCCTGAGTAAAGATCTTGTTGTGATTTTATCGGGAGTTGTAGAAGTGCTTTTTGGTTTAAGTATGCTTTTCTGGAAAAAGCAAAGAGTAAAGGTGGGTCTTGCGCTTGCTATTTTTTACGTACTTGTATTTCCAGGAAATATAGCTCAGTATCTTAATGGAATAGATGCTTTCGGACTTGATACCGACAAAGCAAGATTGATACGTTTGTTTTTTCAACCTGTTTTAATTTTTTGGGCTTTATGGTCTACCGGCGCTTTGAGCGCGCTTTTCAAAAAGAAGAAGTAACCTGAAAATATAAATCCTGTTTTTTTAAATCAAATGGACGCGTTTAAAAACACTTTTCTTTTTTCCTGGAATCCAATAAAATTCAGCTGGCCCGACATTGGTGAGCAGAGTGAATTCTTGCGCAGCGGAGGAAAAGTGGAAGACAGCTGGACTTGCGCCAGTCATAAAAAGATTCAACCCGGAGATCGTGCTTTTGTTAGTGTTGTTGGTGTTGAACCGCGGGGAATTTTTGCATCAGGACATGTTTCATCTTTACCTTTTTTAGGGAAAAACAGGAAAGGAACTATGACACACCGGGTTTTAATTAATTTTGATGTATTACTCGATCCAGCAAAAGAATCAATTCTTACCCTGGACATTCTCGCCTTAGGAAGATTAGAAAAACAAGTATGGACACCACAAGCAAGCGGCATAAGCATTAAAAAAGAATTTGTAGAAGAGCTTGAATTACTTTGGCAGGACTTTCTTTTATCAAAAAAGAAAAAAGCCTAAGCGAATAAAAAATTATTTGCTCAGGCTTTCATAAGAGCTTACGGGCTCAAATATTTTGAATGCTTTATCTAAATTAGACGATTAAAAATACTCTTCCTAGAAAATTAACATTAGACAGACTGTTAAATTTATTTCAGCAGCTCTTTTAACTCTAGATCTTTCACATATTCAAAAAGAATCTGGTTATTTTCCTGTATCTCAACGCCAACAATTTCGTTACTCACGCGATTAAAAAAAACTTCTATGAGGTAGTCATCCATAGCAAACAAGCTGATATCATTATCATAATATACTTTTTGCGAAATAAAATCGCCTTCTACCCAGAGCTGTTCCATCTTATCAGGGATAGTTAATTTTACAAATTCTTCTCGGGTCATATTTGCTAAAATAAAGCTAAGATACTACACAAGATAGCTTTGCTTTGCTACAGAATGTAGTATAATTGAATTTGACAGCATTTAAAGGCGATTTGAATTTTTAATTCTTAGTGTATATTTACGAAACAAAGGTTAATTTTAAGAAAGAATGAAAAGCCTATTTTTTCGCGTTTGCTTTTTTGGTTTTATACTGTGCTGCTTACCAGGCCGCGCGCAGCTTAGCTATGACGCAAGTGCGGTGTATGGCTTGAGAAAAATGACTCCCACGTATTCCGGCAGTGCAATAAGAGTGCAACGTACCTGCGACAATGGCACCGGGGATATCGGCTTTAACTCTTGTGGTGATCTTGACACTGTTGCCTTAAAAACTTTTGTACTGGCTTCAAATCCATTAAGCGCAATAACTGTTACAAGTTCTACGGCTTTTAGTTTGCGCCGTCTCCGTTGTTCCTATCCCGGAAATGCTATCCGGGTAAGAAGCAGTGCTACTGGAAGTCCTACCCTTGATATAGCTTTTACACCTAATGGCGATCTGGATACAGCCGCATTAAAAACTTTTGCAGGAACTAATAGCGCTTTTGTAACTATCTGGTACGACCAAAGTGGAAATGCCAGAGATGCCAGCCAGGGCACAACTGCTAATCAACCCAGGATCGTAAATGCAGGTGTTGTTGAACGACAAGGAGGAAGGCCTGCGGTTTATTTTACCGGCATGGGTTGCACGTTAAGTACAGCTGCGTTTACAACCTTTTCTGCAGCCGCTTGCTTCAATGGTGTGGCGCGGGTTAACACAAATGTTACCTACAATACCATTCATAATAAAACCAATACAAATTATCCTTCACCTTTAGATTTGTACAATGCACAAGTGGTTATTGGCGACGGGTCGAACGCTGGTTATAGTTTTGCCGGCTACGGTCAGACTTTTAATGCCTCTCTTCCACTTTCTATCTGGACATACCAGGCAGCATCGGGAGGTTCTTACACATTTTATTATAACGGTTCGCAAACAGCAACAGGAAGTGTCGGGCAGTATGGTGATAACGGAAATCCTTTTGTATTGGGCGGTCGCGCAGATGGACTAACGGGCCTGAATGGCTGGATCTCAGAAAGTATAACGTTTAATTCTCTTCCAACTACAACTGATCGCCAGTTTTTAGAGTGGTCGCAAAGTCAATATTATTTAACGGGAGGGCCCGCCCTTTCGGCCCTACCCGCTTCTCCTGCCAGTGCATCCGTGGCTATCTGGTATGATCAATCAGGAACAGGTAAACATGCCGCGCAGGCAACAGCTACCAATCAGCCAAGAATTGTAAATGCGGGGAGCATCGTTAAAAACAACCTTAACCCTGCTATTAATTTTGCCGGATTTCCTCAGAATTTAGTGGCAGCACTTTCTACCAGTGCTTACCCAGTTTCCATCTCGTTGCTTGCAAGTACGTCCGGTTCGTCGTCTAATGGTGCGTTTGTAAAACTCGGAACCGATGTCAGCACCGGCGGACAGGCTGGTATAGGAATTGGTATCGGGAACTCCGGAGGAGACTATGATAATTCGGGAACATCTGTGATAGCTGTAAAAGAATGGGTATCGTGGTCACCTTCTAATCCGAATGTCAACTACCCGTCTACGCCATTCAGTTCCGTTCTTATTCAGCAAAGTGGCGGAGGAGGAACTACTACTTATTTAAATGGCACGAATATTCCTTTAAGTAATTCTTCTAATGCTGTAGGATCAGCCATCGCCGGTAGTTTATTAATTGGTGGATATGTAAACGGCGTTAATCGCTACGCCATTGTTAAAGAGTCGGAAGTTATTGTTTTTCCAACTGCACTTTCCTCTACTCGCAGACTTCTATTGGAAGCAAATCAATCTGCACAAAATGGAATTAGTATTGCTATCAATAAATATACGCCACCAAGTTCTACTTCCTATCAACGTTTTGTGAATGGTATTGGACGCGAAAGTTCTACCGATAGCGTAGCAGGAACAAGAAGTACCATGGGCATGGGAATTCGCACTGGCACTACCTCAACAGATTTTTTAAAAGATAATGGAGACTACATAACCTTTGGCATGAATTGCCCTGTAACAACAACCGTATCTACTTCCAATTTGCCTGCAGGTATAACCCAGCGTTGGTTTAACGACTGGTATGTAAACAAAACGGATGTTAGCAGTAATAATGGCACCTTAACTGTCTTTTTTGATTTTAGCGATTATAGGTTAAGTTTACTACCTGGGGTTGCGGCTAACTATGAATTATTATCGCGCAGCTCTCCCTCCGGAAATTTTTCTATCGTTTCAGGCACAACAAAATCAGTGCTTGGCGATCGTGTTGAATTTTCTTTAGACGCATCCAACATCACTACTAATTTTTATTATACCATAGGAACAAGAAGTATTAATGCGAGTCCCCTTCCAGTTGAATTACTTTCTTTTGAGCTGGGCTGTGAAAATTACAAAGTGAATTGCAAATGGTCTGTTGCTTCTGAAAAAAACAACGACTATTTTTTAGTAGAAAGAGCTGTTGACGGAATTAATTTTGAATCTGTGGGCTATGTAAAAGGAGCCGGCACAAGCAATCTTAGAAAGAATTATTTTTATGCCGATGAGCGTCCCTTAAACGGATTAGCCTATTACCGTTTGAAACAAAAAGACTTTAATGGCGCTGAATATATCTATCCCCTAAGGCAGGTTACGTGCGAAGGTTCGGGTCTTGGCATCCTTATCTATCCCAATCCCAATTCAGGTACTTTTATTGTAGAAGGCGCCAAACTTTTTTCAGATATTGAAGTCATTGATTTAACCGGGAGGGTTATTTATACACAAAAAAATCTTCTGACTAAACAGGAAATTAAAATTGCGAATTTAAAGCAGGGAGTTTATTATGTAAGAATTAGCAATTCATCACAAAGCAATGTTCTAAAAATGGTAGTGACCTATTGATAATTTTTTATCTTCGTAAAGAGCAAAAGAGAAATTATGATAGAAACTTTTGAACTTAAATTGCCTTCAGGCGAAACTGCAAAATTTTCGATCTGGAAATCGGCTTTCAAAAAAGAAACTGCTTATTTTGCCAAGATTATCGATGTCAAAAAAGTTTCTGCAAAAAATACTTACGGTGTTATTGTAAAAGCCGGACAAAAAACAGTTTATTACGCAGATCACATGAAACTTAAATCAGACCTCATAGCCTTTTATGGAGTGTAAATCAAGTAGGCATATTTCACCGGAATCTTTATTCAAAAAAAAAATCACTCTGCTTCTTTGTCTTTTGTTTTTAGGATCTAATGGATTTTCGCAAACCTCCTGCGTTACAAAAAATGTTGCTTTTTCTTCAGGCGAAGAACTCAATTATCAGATAGTTTATAACTGGGGAATGATCTGGGTAGAATCTGCCTATGCTTCTTTTAAAGTGAACAGTTCGAAATTAAACGGAAGAAATTGTTATCGCTTTACAGGAACAGGAAGTACCTATACTAAATACGATTGGTTTTATAAAGTACGTGACGTTTTTGAAACTTATGTAGACTCCGAATCTTTCCGTCCTTTAAAATTCAAAGCAGATATACTTGAGGGCTCTAAAAAAGACAAGCATACCTACATCTTTAATAATGCTCAAAAAAGAGCTTACACACTCATTAATCGTGGAGAAAAGCCGATCAAAATAGATACCTTAAAAATTAATAGCTGTACTATAGATGTACTTACTGCCATTTATTATGCCCGTAATATTGATTATTCTAATTGCAAGTATAACGACACTGTTAGTATTTCTTTGTTACTCGATGGAAAAGTGTATCCCATTTATGTACGCTATTTGGGAAAAGAAGTTTTTACCTCTAAGGAACTTGGGAAATATAATTGTATAAAGTTTAGTCCGCTTTTAGTAGAAGGCTCCATCTTTAAAAAAGGAGAAGGCATGACGGTTTGGGTAAGTAATGATAAAAATAAAATTCCTATTTATATCGAAACACCTATTGTTGTAGGCACAGTGAAAGTAAAACTCGTAAGTGTTAAAGGCTTAAGAAATGAGGAGGAAGGAAAGATCTCAGGACCTGAATTAACGAAGTCTAAAAAGTAACAGGCATTCTAAACCAAATCCGAAGTTTTTTTGTTTGTAGTAAAATCCTTCTTTAATCATTGATGCTGGCGAATAAAACATATTCGGACACACTTGAAACTGAATATTTTTAGTGACCTCTTCAATAAGTCCTGCTTTTAAATTTACATTAGCAATCCACTTTCTGGATTGCTCATACATGTATGAATTGCGGGCATCAAACTGCGCTGAATAGGCAAGGTCTGCAGAATAGAGTTTTGATTTCAGTCTTAATTTTTGAGCATGCAAGCCAATAGCAAATTTTACTTTCAAGAAACGATTAAACGTATAAAGTCGTGCAACTTCCGTTGAAAAGTCATAGTATTTATAAGTGCTTTTATAGATAGCGTTTGGATCGGGAGCATTATTTGTATTGAAATTCTGCGGAGTTAATGGAATTGACGTGCTTTGATTATAATTTGTGAAAGGCAATACCACCGCTTTGCTTTTTTGCGTGTATTTCTGAAAACCAAATCCAGCAAGCACTTCCCATTTGTTCTTAATTAAAAAGCCACCTTTAAGACCGAAACCATAATTAAACATAAGACTGTTTTCACTTTTTACAGCCTTATAATACGCATCGTAAACAGCCTGATCGTTGCCTTTTTCTTTTTTAAGAAAGTAGGCGCCCATTTGGGGATTGATAGCTGCGCCAACAAAAAAATTCACCTTTTTTTCTTTTTTTATAGAGTCATTTAAATTTTTTGTCAGCGGTAATTCTCTTGCGGAATCTGCACGGATGCTTTGCGAAGCTCTCTCATATTTTAGCGGCATAGTCAACAACTCGAGTTTATCAAAGTTATATTCCAGACTTTGCAGCGGTTCTTCCTGAACCATGTCGGGATTAATTTCTTTTGTAGCGGTACTATAAGATCTTGTTTCAGCTTCACTCTCTCTTACTACGTTTTTTGATCCTGACTGTTGCGCATCTGTATTTCTTTTTCTATGAACGCCTTGCATTTGACCGGCTAAAGACCTCTGCGATGAAATTTCCTGCGACGGTTTCCTCAGGATTGCTGAGCGCTTCACTGCTCTTGTTTCAGTTTTGGATTTTTCAGGTGAAAGCTTTTTGTCGGATCTTGATTTGCTTGCCAGAGGTCCGGGATGAGTATTATCAACCTTCCCCGGAAGTTCATTTGTTGTTTGAATTTCAGCTTTAGATCTTTCAGTTTTAGAAGAAGGAAGTGTACTTGAAATTTCCTCCCTCTGCGTGTGTTTTGTAACCGTGTTACTAAAAGGCATTTGTAGAGTCTTTTCATTTTTAAAAAACAAATAACCCGCAGTACCCAGCAAAAGAACAATTCCAGGGATAACGAAAACAAAAAATGCTCTTCTTTTTTTCTTCATCATTTTTTCCTGGATCACTTCAAAAGAAGTCATCCTTGGCTCAAGCCTGAAATCTTCAAGCCTGCTTTTTAAATGTTCGTTTATGTTGTCCTGATCTTCCATGAGTTCAGCTTAAGCGTTTTTTTTACTTACGGCCAGTGTTTTTTCTTTCAGCAGTTTCATTAATGCCTGTCGCGCCCTTGCCAATTGTGAGCGACTCGTACTTTCTGTTATATTTAATTTTTCTGCAATCTCGCGGTGTGAAAAATCTTCCACCAAAGCAAGATTGATAATTGTTCTGTAACCTTCAGAAAGAACACTCATACAGGAAAGAATCTCCTCCAGACTCATGTGTTCTTTTTCTTCACTTTCAAATTCTATAGTCTCTACTATTTCGAGGTTGCGCTCAAAATAAATACGGTTTTTTTTTCGTAATGCTGTAAGAGCAGTATTAACAGCAATGCGTTTGGCCCAGCCTTCAAAACTGCCCTCATTTTTAAGCGACTTCAGATTGGTAAAAATCTTTACAAAAGAATCCTGCATAACGTCCTCAGCCTCATCCCGATCCTGCAAATAACGCACGCAAATGCCAAGCAGAGTCGGCGCTAACCAACTATACATCTGAAACTGGGCTTGTTTATCGCCCTTTTTACAGTTTGCTATTATCTTATCTGAATCAATCAATTACCTATTACCGACTAAAATTCGTGATTCTAAATTAGTCTAAAATTAACCGGGATATTTTTCTTTCTCAATACACTTCTAAGACGCCGTTATCTTAAAAACGCTGCACGCAAATAAAAAAACCTCCAGGAGGAGGTTTTGTATTTAACATTCTTAAAATTTCATTTCATGATTATGATCTTCTGACTGATCATTTGGTTGTCTTTGTTGCCCATGATAAAATAGATACCATTGGCAATATCAGTAAGGTGGGTTTTATGTTCGTTGGAATCTGAAAGCTTAATAAAATTAACTACTTGCCCAAGTTCATTTACCAGCCTCAAATCCAGGTCTGCCTGCGATTGAACAGTAAACTCTCCATTGTTGGGGTTTGGATAAATGGTCAGTACTCCAGTATCTCTGTTCAGTTGCCCGATACCCGCACAAACCGAAATTTTTAAAAGAACTGTGCCTGTGTTAACACATCCGTTACTATCGGTTCCTGTAACAGTGTAAATTGTTTGTGCCATTGGCGATACCTGCAAGGTTGCTCCGGAAGCGGTGTTGCTCCATGTATAAGTTTGCGCGCCCGAACCTGTAAGAATGGCTTTTTCTCCCTTACAAAGTATGCTTTTATTGGAGTGAACTGTCACTGTAGGATTTGAATAAATTCCAACACTGGCGGTGGCAGTTGACGCACAATGTAATCCATTGCTATTGCTGGTTGCACTTAATGTATACACTAACGCCGTTACAGGACTAACAGTGGCAGAGTTTAAATTGCTTCCGTTGCTCCAGGTATAAGTTAAAGCTCCTGACGAAGTTAATAGTGCTGTGCCACCCGTGCAGATGGATGAAGTTGCCGAGATGCTTAAAACAGGCGTAAAAATAGTGACTACTACCGTGTTTGTTTTTTTACAGCCGGTTATAGTATTTTGCCCTGTTACGCTGTAAATAGAAGTTGCCAGAGGGTTGACGATGGTTGTTGCAGAAGTTTGCCCACCTGACCAGGTATAAGAATTGGCACTGCCGCTTGCGGTAAGTGTTGCCGAACCACCAACACAAACCAGTGTTTTATTTGTTATTGCTATAACAGTGGGCTGAGCATTTACAAGTATTACCTGACCCATGATACTCGTGCAACCAAGAGAATTAATTCCGGTAACCAGATAATTTGTTGCTGTTGTTGGCGAAACCACAGCTGTAGAATTGAGCGAAACAGCCGGATTCCAGCTGTAACTCAGAGCGCCACTAACCGTCAGAACAGACGTATCACCTGCACAAATAACCGAATTATTTGCTGCAATAGTAAGAACCGGGTTTGGATTAACGGCAATACCCACAGTGGTACTATTTATACAGGTTCCATCGGAAGCCGAAAGTGTATAGGTGGTACTAACCGAAGGCAAAATAACAGGTGATGCACCATAGGTGGTATATCCCGGAGCGGTCCATGTATAAGTCTGGGCACCCGCGGCAGCCAGTGTGGCAACGTTTTGTGCGCAAACTAAAGTTGGATTTACTAACGCTGCTATGGTTGGAAGCTGGTTGACGGCTACCGTTAGTGTGCGTGTTCTTGAGCAGTGGGCGTTAGATTGTACAACGCTATAAGTTGTTGTAGCAGTTGGAGAAACGATAGCAAGACTGCCGGAACTGTTTATGGGTAACCAAGTGTATGTCAAAGCTCCCGATGTAGTTAGACTCGAAGAACCACCTATGCAAATTAAAGCTGGTGAGCTTAGCGGTGCAACACTGGGTGTGGGATAAACCGTTATAGAGCTTGTTGCCATTGCGGTACAACCCATTGCACTTGTTCCAAAAACAGTGTAATTAGCAGAAACAGCAGGTGTAAAAGGTGCTGCATTTAATACCTGTGGAAACCAGGTATAGGTAGAGGCTCCTGCTCCGCTAAGAGACAGCGTATTGCCGGAGCAAACCGATGGCGAACTTGCCGCGGCCGAGACTACAGGAAGGGGATGGATAGAAACAGTAACCGCCGCTGTAGCGCTTCCACAGCCATTAGCGCCCGTAACAGTAAAAGTATCTGAAAGCGTAGGACTAAATGCCGTTGCATTAGCAACTCCGTTGCTCCAGGTATAACTTATTGCTCCCGAAGCATTTAAGGACAAGGTAGTACCTGGACAAATGCCATTGGCCGTATTGCTCGCAACTGCTGTAACCGTGGGTCCAACTGTATTTACAGTAACTGTTACCGCCGAATTGGCTACACAGCCGAAAACATTTGTACCCGAAACCGAATACGCCGCGGTTGTAGAAGGTGTAACGTTTATAGATGCAGAATTAGATCCTGTACTCCAGGTGTATGTTACATTACCACCACCAGTAAGTGCTGCGGAGCCACCTAAACAAACTGACATATTGCCACTTACCGGGATAGAAGAAGGACTTACATAAGTTGTTCGAGTAGACGCACAACCCGGAATTGGCGTGTACCTGTACATCTCTGCCACTGCGGTCCACGTACTGGTAGAATTCCTTCCTGAAACAGCCCCTCCATGCGTTCCTGTAACATCTTTAATACCCATGGTGTGATTGTAGTTATTGGGTACCATGCTTGCGGTGTGCACTTCAATAACGTTTGACGTTTCATACAGGTGAATCTGAGCTGTAAGATTCCCACCGCCTGAACCAAAGTGAGGAATATTAACGTAAGACACAATTAATTTTCTGTTTGGAGAAGTTCCTACCGTTGTGTAGCTTATCGTTCCACCTGCTCCTGGATTCCAGTCAGTCCATGTGGCGGTAATAATATTTAGAGGTGTTAAGGTGCTTGGCAATGTGCCTCCGGAACAACAACCGTTACTTTGAGAGGCAGAAAAACTTATAAAGCCATTTGAAGAAATATAAAAGCTCGTGTAGGTAGCGCAAAAAAACTTAAAGTTAAAACCAATCGCTGCTGCCGTAGAGGTCATTTGATCATCGCTTAAAGAAACTGTAGTGCCCTCTGCAGATAAAGAACCTGATGAACTTGCCGTTCCTGATGAAGCTGTATAGGGCGCATAAGTTCCTGAAGTAATAGTGTAAGAAGAAGGACATAAAACATACGAAATAGTATGTGTTCCCGCTCCGGCCACTGAAGGATTAAACACCGAGCCAGTTACGCCTGGCCCGGAATATACACCACCTGCCAGGGTGGAAGTTAATTGACTTGTAGGGGAGTAAACACAATAGTTTGAAGCTAGTCCGTTAAAACTACATTGTGCATATACAGATAGTGGTTGTATGAAGCCCAAAACCAGGAGTAAAAAGGAGAAGGCAATTCTAAACTCAGCGAAAACCATGATCAGAAATTTTAAGGTTAGTGTGCAGTTAAATCAAATGTAACATACAAATAGGGCGATTGAGATAAACCATCTGCCAAATGAGGTAGAATATAAAATTTTAGAGATGAAGTTCATAATTCTAAAATGCGTGCAATGCCAAAAAACAGGATTGAAATAAGTTATAATTAATTAAAAGGGAATATTTTGCTCTCAGGTCATACTAAATTCCCAAAAAGACAATCAAGCAAAAAGCAGATTTAATAAGAATTCTCTGCGCTTAAAACTTAGGATTTCTAAAAAAGTAAAAACCTATCTAATTGCCATTGACGTTCATAAGAAACTGACAACGATTGCGTGAATAATCAGCTTATTAGAAATGAGCATTTGTTAAACTCTATCTCCTAAAAAATTATTAATTTCATTGCCTAAATCAAAATCGTATGTCATTTATAAATAATATCACTGCCCGCCAGATATTGGATTCTCGCGGAAATCCGACAATTGAAGTAGATGTAGTAACAGATAGCGGGGTTTTAGGACGCGCAGCCGTTCCCTCGGGAGCTTCTACGGGAACCCATGAAGCAGTAGAATTACGTGACAACGATAAATCTCATTATATGGGCAAAAGTGTTTACACGGCAGTAAACAATGTAAACAGTGTTATTCGCGAGGCGTTAAAAGGCTCTTACATTTTTGACCAAGGGGATATTGACGCTAAAATGATTGAGCTGGATGGAAGTCCAAATAAAGCAAACTTAGGTGCTAATGCTATTTTAGGAGTTTCACTCGCTGTTGCAAGAGCAGCTGCCGAGCAATCAGGAATGCCTTTATACCGGTATGTGGGGGGTGTTAATTCCAATACACTTCCAATACCAATGATGAATATTTTGAATGGTGGCGCACATGCCGATAATGGCATAGACTTCCAGGAATTTATGGTAATGCCTGTAGGTGCAGAATCTTTCAGTGAAGCCTTACGTATGGGAACGGAGATTTTTCATAACCTGAAATCCGTTCTGAAATCACAAAAATTAAGTACTAATGTAGGTGACGAAGGAGGCTTTGCTCCTAACCTTAAAAACAACGAGGATGCTATTAAGTTAGTGATCCAGGCGATTGAAACGGCAGGTTACAAACCAGGACATGACGTTTATATTGCTATGGATGCTGCTGCTTCTGAATTTTATGATGCAAAAGAAAAAGTATATCACTTTAAAAAATCCACCGGCGATAAATTAACTTCCGACGAAATGGTGAGCTTCTGGGCCGACTGGTCTAAAAAATATCCTATCATTTCTATAGAAGATGGTTTTGGGGAAGATGATTGGGATGGCTGGAAAAAACTGACTACCAAAATTGGAAATAAAGTTCAGTTAGTGGGCGACGATTTATTCGTAACCAATGTAAGCCGTTTACAGGAAGGAATTACCAAAAGTATAGCTAATTCGATACTTGTAAAAGTAAACCAGATTGGCTCTTTGACAGAAACTATACAGGCTGTTCAATTAGCCCAAACAAACAGTTACACCTCTGTGATGAGCCACCGTAGTGGTGAAACTGAGGATACAACCATTGCAGATTTAGCAGTTGGCTTGCATTGCGGACAAATTAAAACAGGTGCTCCGTCACGCAGCGACAGGGTTGCAAAATACAACCAACTCCTGCGTATTGAAGAGCAATTAGGCAACTCAGCACGTTATTTGGGAAACAGTTTTAAGTTTGCGAAATAACAAAAAAATAATGCGAAATAACTTTGTTTATATACGCTGAGAGTGTAAATTAGTAACCATATAAAGACATTATTCCATGGATCCGTTGAAAGAAAAGTTTAAGACAAAAGCAGACGTTTTGTCTACAGAGATTAAAGACATTATTAAAAATCATGGTGACCTAAAGTTAGGCGAAATCACCGTTGCACAGGTTTACCAGGGTATGCGTGGTATGCCGGGTATGGTTACTGAAACTTCACGTTTAGATCCTGAGGAAGGAATTCGTTTCAGGGGCTATTCTATTCCTGAATTACGTAAACAATTACCAAAAGCTCCGGGTGGAACTGAACCCTTACCAGAAGGCATTTTCTATTTAATGTTAGTGGGAGAACTTCCAACGCAGGATGATGTTACTTTTATCACAAACGAATGGCAAAAACGCAGTAACGTTCCTAAACACGTGTTTGACGTTATCGAAGCCTTACCAGTAGATACGCATCCTATGACCCAGTTTGTTATTGGGATTATGGCCATGCAAAGAGAATCGGTTTTCGCAAAAGCTTATGCAAAAGGCATGAGTAAAAAAGATTACTGGGATTATGCCTACGAAGATAGCATGAACCTGATCGCACGTTTACCGCGTGTTGCAGCGTACATTTACCGTCGTAAGTACAAAAACAATGTACACATTGAACCAGATCATAAATTAGATTGGGCTGCAAATTTCGCCCACATGTTAGGCTACGAAGAATTTGATATGAAACGTTTAATGCGTTTGTATTTAACTATTCACGTAGATCATGAAGGTGGAAACGTTTCAGCGCACACAACTCACTTAGTGGGTTCTGCATTATCTGATCCGTATTTGGCTTTTGCAGCGGGTATGAACGGTTTAGCAGGTCCTTTACATGGATTAGCTAACCAGGAAGTATTAGGCTGGATCATGGAGTTAAAAGAAACTTTAGGTGGTGGTTTACCAACCAAAGATCAGATTGCCGAATACATCAAAAAAACATTAACTGAAGGAAAAGTTGTTCCGGGGTACGGTCATGCTGTGTTACGTAAAACAGATCCTCGTTTTACTGCTCAACAAGATTTCTACAAAACCTATATTAAACACGACGACATTTGTGAGATCGTTCAAATGGTGTACGAAGTAGCACCTCCGATCTTAGAAAGCACAGGGAAAATCAAAAATCCTTGGCCTAACGTGGATGCGCACTCGGGAGCTTTATTGGTTCACTACGGTATGCACGAATATGATTTCTACACAGTATTATTCGGTGTAAGTCGTGCCTTAGGTGTATTGGCAAGTTTAATCTGGGACAGAGCTACGAATTCTCCTATCGAGCGTCCGGGTTCTTTAACCACTGATAACATTAAAGCTAAAATTAAAGCGGCACAGGCTGCTGCAAAAGAATAAGTTTCTATAGAACTAAATCTAGAAACCGGGTTATGAAAATGGCCCGGTTTTTTTTTGCTCACAAGTTGCCGCAGACTATACTGATCGGGGTGCAGACTATTTTACGCTTCTCCTCATAGAGACATTGAGGGCTCTGAAGATTGGGCGCGGTATTAAAATCTGTGTAATTTGTGAAATCTGCTTCAAGATAAGTGTAGAGATGGTAAACCTTTTTCATCTACCTTTGTTTGTAATTAAACTCTAACATCAGTCATGAAAAACAAAGCAATTAAACTCTCAGGCCTACTTGGTTTAGCACTAACATGCATTTTTGCCATAGCTGCAACTACAAAAAAAATTGAAACAAAATCTAACGCAAAAATGAGCATCTACGATTTTAAAATGAAAACGCTCGATGGTCAGGACCTCAGCCTTTCTAAATTTAAAGGTAAAAAAATATTGATCGTAAATACAGCCAGCGAATGTGGTTACACTCCTCAATACAAAAACCTGCAAGCCCTTCACGAGAAGTATGGTAATAAAGTGGTTGTGATTGGTTTTCCAGCAAATAATTTTGGCGGACAGGAACCAGGAAGCAGCACTGAAATCAAAAGTTTCTGCACAAAAAATTATGGCGTTACTTTCCAGATGATGGAAAAAGTAAGCGTGAAGGGCAGCGATATTACTCCCCTGTACAAATGGTTAAGTACCAAAGAAGAAAACGGAACCTGCAGTGATGCTCCTGGTTGGAATTTTTGTAAATACCTGATCGATGAAAAAGGAAATGTTGTGAAATTCTTCAACAGCAAGGTAGATCCAATGAGTAGCGAGATCACTTCCTTATTATAGTTTGATCTCTTTTTAGCGGCGGTGTTTTTTGATATATGTCAAAATCCACCGCCGTTTTATTTTCAGTACTGTTTCTTTATACATTAGCGTATGAAGCAGTTTTTTACGCATTCTAAAAATTAAAGATCCTGATATGAAATTATTTATTTATCCTTCCAGTTTCGAAAATGGTCTTAACATTGCAAACAAAATGGATCTTTTCGGGATAACGATCAGCAATGCTGAAATTGCAAGCGAACAGGTTTATCTGGCGCACCATCACAGGCGTCGCATCACCGTATGGAATGTTCAATCAGAAAAAGAAAACCTTGAGGCGATCAGCAAAAATGCGGATTATATTCAAAGTGATAAACTTATTCCACTGCTGAAATCTTTGGGCAAATACAAAAAACAAGGCCTTAAGAATCTACGTTGGTAAGATTTTTAAACTAAAAGCGATGCAGCCTGGCAAACATAAAGCCCGGCTGTTTCGCTTCTTAGTCGGTTGGTGCCAAGACTGATGGCTTTATAATTATTTTGTTCCGAAAGTCCCACTTCTTCCATGGTAAAATCTCCCTCAGGACCGATCATAATTACTGTGGATTTATTTATGAAATCTACTTGTTTAATTTCATCTTTTGGCGATTCGTAACAATGAGCGATTAGTTTCTGATCGGCCTGTGCATTTTGAATAAACTCTTTAAAAGTGCGAAGTTCATTTACTTTAGGAAGATAGGCCTGCAGACTTTGCTTTATGGCACTTTCAACGATCTTAACAATACGTTCGGTTTTAATTACTGTTCTCTCCGAATTTTTGCAATTTATAAAACTGATTTCATCTACTCCAATCTCCACAGCTTTTTCAACCATCCACTCTATTCTATCCATTTGTTTTGTGGGCGCAATAGCAAGGTGTAAAGAATAATTTTTTTTAGGTTGTGGAATTGGGCCTTTCGTGATATGCACTTTACTTTGTTTTTCAGAAACAAGTTCAAGTGTGCCTTCATAAAAATTCCCATTCCCATCTATCAGGTGAATAGCCTCGCCTGCTTTTTTTCGAAGCACTTTTGCACAATGCCAGCTTTCTTCACTGGTTAAAATTCCTGTAGATCCTTCGATGTTTGCAATGAAAATATTCATGAGACAAAAATAAGAATTTACAGGGATTATTAATTTGCGGTTGGATCCATAACTCTGCCCATAAAAACGATGGCCTTTGTTTCGTCGTCTACGATATAAAATAAAAACGGGTGATTGGCAATAAATTCTTTCGCTTTCTGTTTCTCTACAATACTTGACGATTCGAGGCACATCACAACCGCCGTAGCCGCCGCTGCCTCAGTACCCTCTTCGTCTATCTCAATAAATGCTTTATGTACTACATCAGAAATATGCAATTTTGTAGTATCACACATTTTTGTAAAATCAGCCTGTTCAGAAAACGCAAGTTTCATTCCCATATTTTTTAAAGGCTGTACTAAATTTAAAGGCAAAGTCATCTTAAATTTCGGAATTGATAGCTTGATTTGCAAGTAACCTGCTTGTTGAAAAACTATATCAAGACTTGATGCATCAATCACTTTTTCAAGTGCTGCAAGATCCGTTATGTTCTGCGGCATAACCATAACCATGCTGTGTTTATTTCCTTTGTAGGGAAGGCGTACCATTTTAAAGGTCCTGTTTTCATAAAAACCCAGTACTGCTTGCTGCGTCATAAAAGGTGTTTCAATGTCTTTACCTTCTTGTCTGTAAAATTTTTCAGGTTTTGTATTGGCTTTATCAAACTTGTTCCACCAGGAGCCTTTAAAATAAATAGCGTTCGTTAAAATCAGGCGCGTATCTGAAGTCACCGTACCTACCGGTAATAAATTCTTTATTTTGCCTTCTGTTTTCTTTTCCACCCAATAATTGATAAGTGCCCGACTTCCTTCAGGATCCCTTACAAAGCTAACTTCCTCCAGCGACGCTTTATAGTTGCGACGATTCAAATCTAAAAAACCAGCTTTGAGATCCAATTTCTTTTCCATCCACAAGCGGTTTGCGACTTTGAGCTGAATTCCGCTTTTTGCGTTTTCCTCAAGGGTTTGAATGTATGAACCGTAATAGTAATGAAACACCTCATCATTGCCAGAAAAGTGCATTACCCTTGCAACTTCGCTCGCTGTGCTACCGTTAGCTCCGGCATTCGCCATAGCCAGCGCTGTGGAAATACTGAAAGGTGAAACAAAAATATTTTTAGTGTTATTTTGCGAGAGCTGATGATACAGATCAAAAGCAAATTTATTGTTATTGGAAGCAACAGTTTTGACTTCTGGTTTTTCGTTGCCGGTGAATAAAATACCGGTACTTAATCCAATCGCGAAATTAATGAGTTTTATACTTAGCATCGTCTTTTTTAATAGAGATGCGCAGCTTTTTAATTTTCCATAAAAAAATCCGCAAAAAATTACATTCCTGAAAAATTCATGTAATCCTGTAAAATAATAATGGCACTGATCATGTCCACTGTATCTTTTGCCTGGCGGTCTTTCTTTTTCAAACCGCCTGATAGCATCGTTTGATGAGCCATAGCACTGGTAAAACGTTCATCGTAACGTTCTATTTTCTTATCTGGAAATTTTCTCTGAAGATGAACAACAAAGGGATCGATAAAACGTGCACTGTCACTTTTATCATTCTGCAGTGTCTTGGGTTCTCCCACAACAATAATATCGACTGCTTCTCTTTTAAAATAGTTTTCGAGATACTCGATAAGATCTTTGCTGTGAACAGTTGTAAGTCCCGTAGCTATTATTCGAAGACTATCTGTCACTGCCAGTCCTACCCGCTTGCTTCCGTAATCAATTGCTAAGATTCTTCCCATTCTTTCAAAATTACGGAATAATTCACAGTCTTAAATGCTTCTGAATTTGTAAATTCGAATCTGAAGCTTATTAAGAAGCTCTGAATACTATGAAAAAAATTGGAATATTAACTTCAGGTGGCGACTCTCCGGGGATGAATGCCTGCATAAGAGCTGTAGTTCGTACGGCGCTTTATCATAATATAGAAGTTATAGGATTTATAAGAGGTTACGAAGGACTTATAGATAACACTTTTTTAAACCTAAACCGGGAAAGTGTTTCCGGGATTATTCAAAAAGGTGGCACTATTTTAAAAACCGCCAGAAGCGAACGTTTCAAAACAGAAGAAGGCCTTCAAAAAGCTGTGCGAACGGTGAAAGAAAATAAAATAGATGGCATGGTAATTATTGGAGGCGACGGGTCTTTCAGAGGTGCTATTGCACTAAGTAAAGTTGCGGGTATCCCCATTATAGCTTGTGCAGGCACCATTGACAATGATCTGGTGGGAACAGACTTTACAATTGGTTACGATACTGCCATTAATACCGTTATTGACGCCCTGGATAAAATAAGGGACACGGCCGAAAGTCACGACCGTGTTTTTGTTGTAGAAGTAATGGGCAGAGATGCCGGCCTCATTGCCTTGCGCAGTGCTATTGCCAGTGGTGCAGAAGCTGTATTGGTTCCTGAATTAAATCATGACCTCGACGATCTTGTGCAAAAAATGAAGAAATGGAGAAGTACAAAAAGTAGTAAAATTATTGTTGTGGCTGAAGGAGACCAGAGTGGTGGTGCATTTAAAGTAGCGGAAATAATAAAAAGGGAGTGTCCAGAATTTGATTTGCGAGTGAGCGTTTTAGGACATATACAGCGCGGAGGAAATCCCTCCTGCATGGAACGTGTAAATGCAAGTATGGTGGGATTTAATGCCGTAAAGGCCTTAATGAATGGCAAAAAGAATGTTATGGTTGGAATAGTAAACAATGAAATAACCTTCACAGCTTTAGAAAATGCTGTAAAACATCATGATACGCTTGACAAAGAACTGGCTGAGCTTATAGAAATTTTAAGTAGCTAAGAACAGTAGTTTTAATACCACAGTAATTATAAAAAAAATCCCGTTTCCTTTACGAAACGGGATTTTTATTTTGACTGTTAAACAACTTATTTAGAGATAATCACTTTTTGATTTACTTGTACATTATCTTTTTGGCCGCTTAAGAAATAGATTCCTTTAGCCAGATCATTTACATAAACCTTGTTATTATTTGCTCCCGATAATTCGATCACACGAATTAATTGTCCAAGGTCATTTACTAAAGTCAATTTTAAATTCACGCCTGATTCAATTACAAACTCACCGTTGTTTGGATTTGGATAGACATTCAGTCCTAAATTTGCACCATTTTGTTCTGCGATTCCTGAACAGCCAGATACTTTAACCTGAATGGTTCCCGTATTGGTACATCCATTCGAATCTGTACCAGTTACGGTATAGTTGGTGGTGCTATTCGGCGATACACTAATTGTTTGCGTATTAAAACCTGTACTCCACAAATAACTATCTCCACCATTAGCGGTAAGCACCATAGTTTCTTTCACACAAATTTGTGTTCTTGACGCCGTGGCTGTAATGGTTGGATTAAAAAACAGATTCACGTCTATCGTTTTTGTACCTGGACAAAGAGAGGCAGATCCCGAAGTGGTTAAACCCGTAAGTGTAAAAACTGTAGCACCTGCAATGGTTGAACTAAATGCCGACTGCGTACCCGACGGAGAACCGCCAGGAACTGTGTACCATTTATAGTTAAGAGCTCCTGTGCCACCGCCTGCCTGCAGGACAATTGTGCCACCCACGCAAGTACTTGTATTTCCTGTAACTGTTAAAGTTGGAATAAACACCCCAATAGCAACTGTTTTGTCAGCATGACACATGGTATTTGTAAAAGTACCGGTAACCGTAAAAATAACCGGACCCGTTACACTACTAATAGGATTTACAATAGTAGATTGCGTTGTTGCACCGTTGCTCCATGAGTAAGTGTTGGCACCGGTTGAATTAACCGACACACTACCACCGCTGCATACCAGTGTTTTATTGGGCACTGCTGTTAGCGTTGGATTACCAAATACCTGAACAAATTGCACAGTGGAAGTACTGCAACCAAAAGAATTATCTCCTGTGATATTAAAAGCGGTACTAGCTGTAAGCGTTTCTGTAATAGGAAATGCAGAGTAAGTATTAGAATTGGCAGAAGATGTAACTGTATAGCTTAACCCCCCTGTAGCATTGATAATTGCCGTGGAGCCAGCACAAAGTGTAGCAGGACTGGATGTTGTAATAATGGTTGGATTCGGATCAGCCTGAACAAATACAGTAGTTGTATTTACACAAGTACCATCATGAGCTGCTACAGTATAAATTGTAGATACTGGTGGGAATGCAAGTGGACTAGCACCTGTAAAAGTAAAGGAAGGAACTGTTGGAGGCACTCCGGGTGAAGTCCATGTGTAAGTCTGGCCACCCGCCACCGTTAGCGTTGTAGGCTTCCCCGCACACACCAGTGTAGGAGCTGCAATGGCGAATACTGTTGGTAAACCATTTGTAATAATAGTTGCAACCTGCGTTGTTGTACACACCGAATTTGCCCTAACAATGGTATAGGTTGAAATACCAGGAACAGCAGGTGTTACAACATAGGAGTTGGTAGTTGCTGTTTGCGCTCCACCCGACCAGTTGTAGCTTGCTGCGCCCGACGCTGTTAGTGTACTGGACTTTCCAAGACAAATAAGTGAGGGAGAGATAACTGAAGTTACGCTCGGAGTGGTAATAACCGTTACGGGAACTGTGGCCGAAGCAGTACAACTTAAAGCGCTGGCAGTAACCACCGTAAAGTTTGCAGAAGTGGATGGCGCATAAGCGGCACCATTCACTATTCCAGGCCCTCCAAACCATGTGTAAGAAGTGCCGGTGCCTATCCCTGTTAAAGAAACCGTACTGCCAGAACATAAAGAAGATGTGCTTGCCACTGCGGTAACGGTTGGAAGCGGGTGAAGCGAAATGGAAGTAATGGCGGATGTACTGCCACAAGCATTAATTCCTGAAACGGTATAAGTTGCACTGGTTGTAGGTACGAAGGCTACTCCGTTAATTAAATTTGCTCCACTACTGCTGGATAAACTATAAGTGGTCGCACCAGTTCCTGTAAGAGTTACTGAAGCATTCGGACAAACTCCGCCAGTTGCCGAAGAGGTGTTAGCCACAGACAAAGAGGGCACAGTGCCGTTTACCTGAACATTTATTGCTGAAGACGATACACAATTAGCAGAGCTTGTAGCGGTTACCGAATAACCGGTATTAGCAGTTGGAGCAACCACTATAGAAGAAGTTGTAGCACCAGTGCTCCATGAAAAATTGCTCACGGCATTCGTAGTAAGCGTTAAATTATTTCCCGCGCAGATAAAAGGAGATACGGTGCTATTATTTACACTGTTTGTTAAATTGATCGAGCAGTTGGAAGTGACAATAATGTCATCCACATAAACACCATCATACGCATTGTCAATACCATCGACAGAATTAAAATTAAACCTGAGCATTATGGTTTGGTTGCTATAGGTGTTTAATGCATAAGTAACGGGCGTCCACGTTGCATTATTTGCAATTAGCGTGTTGGTTGTTGCATTTGAAACCAGGGATGTAAAACTAGTACCTCCATTTGTAGAAATTTGAAGGGAAAGAATATCATAGCTACAATTGGTCGAGCTTCCTGTGCATTCATTTTGTAGATAATAATTGAAGGTCAAAACAGCTCCTGAAGGACCAATAGTCATTGTAGGAGTGTTTAAATTACCGCTAACGGTTCCACTGCTTCCAAACTGGCAGCCGCTACCAACAAAGATGGCATGCCCCGAAACACTGTGCCCAGTAACAGTACTTTGTGCGCAGGAACTGGACCATACCCAATTTGCATTCGAAGAATTTGTAGCGACGCATTGGTTGAGACTGGTAGAAAAAGTCTCTGAAAATAGTATCTGAGCCTTAAATGAGTAATTCATACAAAGCATCAAAGCGAATAGAAAAGTAATTTTTTTCATGTAAGTAGGTAATAGGTTTTAAATTAGTGATTTGTGTGCCTCACTAATATAGGAAAAATTTTAGTAATTATTAACTAAAACCTTCTTAAATATTAACTTTTAACAACCTTGAAAATTCTCAGAACTTGTTCTATTAATTAGTACTCTACCCTTTTACATTTATTCAGCAACGACTATTTTACCTGTGTAAAAGGTATTAGTGTTATTCAGCCCTCTTAAAACATAGAGACCTTTGTCGAGAACATCTAAAGAAACCCTGTAATTATTTTCTGCAGATAACTCTATAACTCTTATTACCTGTCCTAATTCATTCAATAAGTCCAATTTCAAGTCTGAGTCTGATTGAATGGTAAACTGCCCATTGTTTGGATTTGGATAAACCTTCAATCCCAAGTTAGAAGCAGTTAAGTCTGCCACTCCTGTGCAGGAAGATACTTTTATCTGAATTGTTGCTGTACCAATACACCCGTTAGTATCCGTTCCCGTAACAGTATAATTAGTGGTGCCAGATGGGGAGACGTTGATAGTGGGTGTGTTAAAGCCTGTATTCCAAACATAAGTATCGCCACCAACTCCATGAAGTATGACTGATTCTTTAGCACAGATTTGGGTTCTTTGCGCAGTGGCCGTAATAACTGGATTCAGGTACAGATTTACATTTATCGTTTTTGTCGCCGGACAAAGACTTGCTGTTGAAGATGTGGTTAGAATGCTGATGGTGTAAACCGCAGGGGCGGTAATAGGGATGATCAACTGTGAAACTGTGCTAGTTGGGGCGCCGCCGGGAACAGTATACCAGGTATATTTATTCTGACTTGCTCCACTTGCAATCAAATTAATATCTCCACCATTACAAGCACTTGTATTTCCACTAACAGTAATTGTTGGAATAAATACACTTACGGCAACCGTCTTTTCTGTATAACAAAGAGTATTTGTAAAAGTACCCGTCACCGTAAAAATAACAGGACCACTGATAGCATTAACAGGATTCACAACGGCGCTGGAAGTAGCAGCGCCACTGCTCCATAAATATGTATTTGCCCCTGAAGCATTTATTTGAACACTACCACCACTGCAAACAAGCGTTTTAAGCGGCACAGCCGTCAGAGTTGGATTACCATAAACCTGCACAATTTGACTGGTTGAAGTTATACATCCGAAAGAATTATTACCACTAATAAGATAAGCGGAAGTGGTTGTAAGTGTTTCTATAACCGGGAAGACAGCAAAGGTAGCTGAAGTGGCAGAGGAAGTAATTGTATAACTGATACCCCCATTTGCATTAATCGTAGTTGTGGAGCCACTGCAAAGTGTAGCTGGAGCTGCGCTGGTAATGATCGTTGGATTCGGATCTGCATGAACAAAAACCGTAGTTGCAGCCACACAGGTTCCGTCATTAGCCGCTACTGTGTAGGTAGTTGGTATAGGAGGAAAAGCAAGCGGACTGGCGCCCGAGAATGTAAATGACGCTACTGTTGGAGGAGCGCCCGGAGAAGTCCACACATAGGTTTGTCCACCAGCAACAGTTAAGGTTGCCGGCTTTCCTGCACAAACCTGTGTGGGATTTGCAATAGCGAATACTACAGGCAATGAGTTGGTTGTAATGCTTATTATTTTAGTGTCTAGGCAATTCGCATTTGACTTTGTCACGGTGTAGCTGGTAATGCCTGTGTTTGCGGGTGTTGAAAGCATGGTGGGTGTAAAAACGGTTTGCGTTGCACTTGTCCAAGTGTAGTTACTAGCCCCTGTTGCTGTTAATGTGAAAGAATTTCCAATGCAATTTATAAGTGAACTTGAGGTTGGCGCAAGTGTTGGCGTGGTTACCACCGATACAACCACTGCTGCTGAAGCCGTGCAATTTAAAGCGCTTGTGCCCCTTACAACATAGGTACTCGTTAGAGCCGGCGAAAAACTTGTGCCGCTGGTAAAACCACCTGTCCACGTGTACGTAGAGGCATTACTGCCTGTTGTAGTCAATGTGAGTGCTGCGCCGGAGCAAAGTGATGGGGTACTTGCAACGGCAATAACTATAGGTAAAGGAAAAACAGAAACTGAAGATACGGCAGTACTTGTTCCACAGGCATTCGCGCCAGTAACAGTGTAGTCTGTTGTAGTAGACGGTGCAAACGCTACACCGTTGGTAACGGTGCTCGCTCCCCCAGTCCAGCTATAGGTAGTGGCACCGCTTGCAGTAAGCATCACGGTTTTGGTAGGACAAATGCCTCCGGAAGGCGCAGTTGAAGTAACAGTAAGCGTGGGTACCGTACTAAATACATTTACAGTAACCATAGCATTGTAAGTGCAGCTTTGTGAGTTCACTGCCTGCACGGTAAATTCAGTTGTAACACCTGGTGTTACAGAAACTACTGTAGTTGTTGCACCTGCAAAATTTCCTGCAGGAAGCCAGGTGTAATTAGACACACCGCCAGCAGTAAGTGTGGCAGATCCACCCGAAGTGCAAAGATTGGCGGGACTCACACTGGCGGTTAAAGGAACCTGAACTCCTGAAACCGCAAGAATTCCTATTTTTTCGCTGCTGCCACCTGTATTTTTAAAAATAAGCCGTTTAATTTGTTTGCCCTGGTTGGCGCAAAGTATTGGAAAGTCCGTCGCAAAAAAACGGGGATTACCATTTCCACCTTCATTGGCAGGTGTATCATTCGATCTGTTTAACCTGTCAAATCCGTTTACAAAAGCTGTAGCACCAGTATATAACCAGTCGTACACTGTCACACTCGAAAAAGTCTGCGTGCTATTATCTGTAAACCTTACAGTAACACTCATAGTGGTGGGACTAAAAGCATCGGTAGCGAAATTCAGAATGCTTACGCTTTGACAGGCTACGGGACTTATAAAAGTAAGCGAATCCTGCGCGGCATGCGGAACAAAAAGTAAATTGGAACCAGTATAATTTTGTAATTGAAAAGTTTTAGTGGAGGACGATAAAGTGCCATTATTTGGTAAACCATAGGAAGAACTAACCAGGGCAGCATACGCGGCGCTATACATCACATTTACGCCATCAAGAGTGGCACCGGTGGTTAATACAGCGGTTGTATTCTCTGCAATCGCGTCAAGAGTGTAACCACTTGTAGCAATTGGTGAATAAGCTTGTGCCTGACTTTTAAGACAGATAAACACTACAAAAACGAGAAAAGTAATTTTTTGAATCATGGGTTAATTATATGACTTGAATTTACACAAACTATTGCTTCCTAAAATACAAGCTCTCTGATTTCTAAATTATTTAGCTAGAAAAGATTAGGCTACGATTAAGTACTTAAATAATGTTTGTCTGAAAATTTTCAAGTTTAAAAAATTTCTCTCCGAAACAAATTTTTGTAACATTGTGTTATGGAAAAAACCCAAAAACCTATCCTCTTTATCTTCCTCACTATTTTGATCGATTGTATTGGTATCGGCATCATCATCCCTACTCTACCCGCCTTAATACAAAGTTTGAGTGGGGCTGACATCAGCACTGCCGCGAGTTATGGGGGATGGTTAAATTTTTCTTACGCCATCATGTCTTTTATTTTTTCGCCGGTACTAGGTGGCCTTAGCGACCGATATGGCAGAAGACCCATTTTATTACTTTCGCTTCTGGGATTAGGACTCGACTATGTATTTCTTGCTTTTGCACCGACTATTTTTTGGTTGTTTATAGGAAGAATTATTGCAGGAGTTTGTGGGGCAAGTTTCACAACAGCGTCAGCTTATATTGCAGATGTAAGTACAAATGAAAATCGCGCTAAAAATTTTGGAATGATCGGCGCTGCTTTCGGATTGGGTTTTATCATTGGGCCGCTACTGGGTTCTTTATTTGGAAGCATCGATACCCGTGCTCCATTCATAGCCGCTGCAGGCTTCTCGCTGTTAAATTTTTTATTTGGCTATTTTATTTTACCTGAATCTCTCGACAAGGACCACCGCCGTGCCTTTAGCTGGAAACGCGCCAATCCATTCGAATCTTTGTACAGACTTACAAAACATAAAGTCATTTTTAACCTCATTATCATTTTGTTTCTGGTAAACATTGCAGGTCAAGCTATGCCGAGCATATGGACCTTCTTTTGCATTGAACGTTTTAACTGGAACGAAAAAATGATTGGTCTTTCCCTCGCATTTGTTGGCGTAACAGTATCCATCGTGCAAGGCGGACTTATTGGAGTGGCTACAAAAACCTTAGGTGTTAAGCGAAGTATTTTTGTCGGACTAGGATTTATTATGCTGGGCTTTTTTCTTTTTTCTATCGCAAATCAAAGCTGGATGATGTTTGCCTTTATGATCCCTTATGCGTTGGGCGGAATTGCCACGCCTAACATTCAAAGTATTTTAAGTGCCAGGGTGCCTGCTAATGAGCAGGGTGAGCTACAGGGAGGCATTACAAGTCTTATAAGCCTTACGTCCATTATTGGCCCCCTGGTTATGAGTATGTCTTTTACTTATTTCACCAGAAAAAATGGACCTGTATATTTTCCGGGAATTTCCTTCTTCATCGGGGGAGTACTTTCTTTAATTAGTCTCATTTTAAGTTATAACACATTAAAAAAAATGATCCTCCCAAATCATGAACAATCCAAACCCCACTAAGAAATACATTTACATTTGCCTCCTGTTATTTTCGCTGTTCTGGTTTGTTTTTCCCAGAACCGGACACCCTTATGATAACTGGTGCTGGAGCGAATGGGCCCGACATAGCTACACGATGGGTTTGGGTAATGTGTATAATTATTTTACGGATTATGTTCCCCTCTACCATTATATTTTAAAATTTTACCTGTTATTCCAGGGCAGTGAAGAAGAGATCGCTAAGAATATTTATTACCTGAAAATGATCACGCTTGTTTTTCATTTCATAACAGGGTATTTTGTTTTTAAATTAATACGTAATGAAAAAGAAAATGATGACACCACCCTTATTAATGTTTTATTTTACCTGCTGAACATAGGAGTGCTCTATAACGCGGTGGTATGGGGGCAGGTAGATATCATCCTGGGATGTTTGGTATTTATAAGTTGTTATTATGCTTTTAAACACAAAATTTTCCGTTCTCTTTTATTTCTTTTACTAGCACTCAATTTTAAATTGCACGCCATCATCTTTGTTCCTGTAATAGGATTATTTATACTTCCGGATCTTGTTGCCACTTTTTCCTTAAAAAAAACTATCGGATGGATTGCGTCACTCGCCATCGTTCAATACCTGATTGTTCTTCCCTTTATCAATGCAGGAACAATGGAAAATCTCATTAGAGTAGTAACAGGGTCCGTTGACAAGTTTCCGGTTTTGTCTGCTAATGCCTTTAACCTTTGGCATTTTTTCTTTAACGGTGATCTCACAAAAATGTATGATACTGCAACGGCGTTTGGCTTAAGTTACAAAAGCTGGGGGCTCATGTTTTTCTGCGCCACGTCTGCCCTGGCCCTCTTTCCGCAGTTTAAGGTTTTATATCTTTCATTTAAAACAAGAATGCCCGTGTATTTGAGTCTTGAAAAGATCCTCCTCATTTGTTCGCTTATTCCAATGCTCTTTTTCTATTTCAACACCCAAATGCACGAAAGGTATGCACATCCCGCTTTTGCATTTTTGTTAACCTACTGCATTCTGCAAAAAAAACCTGTACTCGCTTTCGTTGCGAGCTCTGCTTATTTATTAAACCTGGAAGCTGTCCTGAAATTTTTACAACTTCCAAAATACTCCACACTTATCTTTGACCCGGATTTTATTTCCTGTCTTTGGCTTATTACCATTATCGTATGCTATTTTCAACTGTACGATCTACGGTTTAGAAAAAAAGTTTTGGCGACCGGCTAATGTGTTTGCACGATCAATTTTTGATGAAAACTCTTATCTGCATTCACGATAAAATAAATACCAGTTGTTAAACCCGTTACCGAAATTTTAAAGCTGTTGCCCGAATTAAGTTCCAATTGACGCACCACTTGTCCTACACTATTCATAAGCTTCAGTGACATTCCCTTTTCTGCCCGCAAATAAAATTCGCCATTGTTTGGATTAGGATAAATTATCACTCCGTTGCTTTGCGTGAGATTCTCATCAGCCAATCCTATGCAACCGAAAACCGTTATAGTCTTAACTGCCAATCCCGAACACCCGTTGGCGCCTGTGCCTGCTACCGTATAGTTGGTGGTAATAGTGGGACTTACGCTGATGGAATTAGACATGATTGCGGTATTTGAATTTTGTAGTGTATATGTAGCTGCACCGGCCACGGTTATAAAAGTGCTTTCATTTCTGCAAATGTTTTGTTTTACACTACCAACCAAAACTGTGGGAGATGGAAGAGGCTGAAGTGTTACCGATGCCGAATCAGAGCAATTTCCATCCTCACCAATAACCGTGTAAACACTTGTTCCCGTTGGAAGAACTGAAACCGATGTACTTATAATATTCATGGGTAACCAGGTGAACGTTGTTGCTCCAACTCCAGTAAGTGTATTCGATTGGCCACTGCATACCAATGCAGGACTTGAGAGGATAGAGATCACCGGCACCGGATCAACATTTAGAATCAGTAGCGTTTTGCTAACGCAGCCATTCTGGTTCTGTACACTTACAGTATAGGCAGTGGTAGTTTGTGGCGACACTGTTACGTTTGCACCCGAAAGGTTTCCGGGTATCCATGTGTAAGAAACGCCCCCACTTGCCGTTAAGGTAGCGGTGCTGCCTAAACAAAGAGAATTTGGATGAGACGAAGAAACAACAGCAAAAGGCAGAGGATTTACAAGCAATGGTACGTTTACGGCAACACTACAGCCATTAGAAGGAAAACAAGTTACCGAAACAATTGTACTGATTGTTGGACTAAAAACCGCTACGGAGCTTGTGAATCCTCCCGGACTCCAGAAATAACTAGTGCCTCCGGTAGCGTTGAGTATGGTACTAGAACCAAAACACACTGCCGTATTACCGCTAATAGAAACCAAAGGCAATGGCAAAACATAAACTGTGATCACATCAGAATAACCGACATTGCTTGTAGAAGTGCTTGCGGCCCGTCGAAAATAAGTGGTTTGCGACAGAGCACCCGGAGCGTAAGTAAGTGAATTGGCTGACGCAATAGTTGTAAAACCGCTATTGACAGATGTTGTAGAAGATTGCCATTCGTAGGTAATCGTACCAGAAGTAACTGAAGCAGACGCTGATGAAGAAAATGAATTGGGTGTTTGTCCGGCACAAATAGTCTGGCTGGCCGTAATACTTCCTCCATACACAGGAGGCGGCGGACAACAATTCCCACCCACAGACAGGCTCTGTGTGCCTGTCCAGCAACCGTACTGCACTTTATGCGCGTATAAACTACTTCCTGAAAAATAATTTAAAAAATAAGCTTCTACCTGATCAACCGTATTACAACCACCCTGGCTTGTAGTATTATTGCACGAATAGCCGCATATAATAGAGCCGTACCCATTAGCGTTTGACAGCGTTGCTGCCGGCGCAAACGATACACTAACAGCAGCCGTTCCAGGAGCTCCTGTGATAGTTGTAGTGGCAATTGAAGCGCCACAGCTGGAATTGTTTGAATTATTAAAACCTGCGTAATGTACAGCTGTGACATTGGCTATAAAGGCTCCGCTAAGATTAACCTGGCAGGCTTCGTAACTGCAAATACCTATTTTTAAATTTGAAATATTCTGATCAACGTTAATCGTAATCGTTCCTCCATCGTAATTTGTAAAAAGCATCACGTTTCCTGACGAACTACAGATAGTTTGAGCGGTAGAAAAAAGCGCGGCGAAAGCTAATACAAGTGTGTAGATTTTTTTCATTGGGTGGTTTTTTGAAATAGTTAGACTAGTTGGGATTAGTTTAAACCTACTAGAATTCAGGCGCTTAGACAAGAAAAATCAAATTTTTATATCTTTTAAAAAGCCGTATCTTTGCGCCTATAAACAAAGACAGATTAATGAAAGATATTTTCGAAAAAATAAAAGCGAATTTAGGTCCGATTGGTGAACATGCAAAGGAATCTCATGGGTATTTTACCTTTCCGAAATTAACGGGAGATATTAATCCGCATATGGAATTTCGCGGTAAAAAATTACTTAACTGGAGCTTAAACAATTATCTTGGATTGGCAAACCATCCTGAAGTAAGACAAGCTGATATTGACGGAGCAACACAATTTGGTCTGGCTGCTCCCATGGGTGCGCGTATGATGAGCGGCAATTCCGATTATCACGAAGCCCTTGAAAAAGGATTATCTAAACTGGTTAATAAAGAAGACACTATACTTTGTAATTTCGGTTACCAGGCAATGGTTTCGGCAATTGATGCGATTGTTGACCGTCATGACGTAATTGTTTATGACGCTGAAAGTCACGCTTGTATCTTAGACGGCGTACGTTTACACATGGGAAAACGTTACGTATTCAAACACAACGATGTGGCTGATTGCGAAAAACAATTAGAGCGCGCTAAAAAATTAATTGAAGAAAACGGAAATAAAGGCGCTATTCTGGTGATTACAGAAGGAGTGTTTGGAATGCGTGGCGACCAGGGTAAATTAAAAGAGATTGTTGATTTAAAGAAAAAATACAATTTCCGTTTATTTGTTGACGATGCTCATGGCATTGGAACAATGGGCGCTAAGGGCGGCGGAACCGGTGAAGCACAAGGTTGCCAGGATGGAGTAGATATTTACTTTGGTACTTTCGCGAAGTCTTTTGCTTTAATTGGTGGATTTATTTCTTCTTCAAAAGAAATTATCACTTACCTGCGTTACAACATGCGTTCTCAGATTTTCGCAAAATCATTGCCAATGCCATTGGTAATTGGTTTACTAAAACGTCTTGACTTATTAAACGCACATCCCGAATACCGCACTAAATTGTGGGACATCGCTACGAATTTGCAAAAAGGATTAGTAGATGCAGGATTTAATATTGGTGATACTAATACCATGGTAACCCCGGTTTACATGAATGGGTCTATTCCCGAAGCAACCAACATGGTAATTGATTTACGTGAGAACTTCGGTATTTTCTGTTCTATGGTTGTGTATCCTGTAATTCCAAAAGGCATGATCATTTTACGTTTAATTCCCACAGCTATGCATACGATGGAAGATGTAAAATACACTATTGAATCTTTCAGTAAAATAAAAGATAAATTATACGGAGGTTTATACATGGCCGACAAGATCCGTGAAGGATTTTCGCAGGCACTTTAAACACTCATTTCACGAATTATACGAATCCCGTTTTCTCCCGATAGCTGTCGGGAGAGACCGGGATTTTTTTTGACGCTGATTTCGCAGATTACACAGGTTTTTTGCAAGAATCGATAAATTAAATTTCATAGATCATAAATCCTTCGAATTTATGGTTGTGATGAACGGCCAAACTTAAATTTGAAATTTGATTAGCGAAATTGTCCAGGTAAATTCCGAGTTTAACGCTGCGAAATCTGGGAAATCTGCGTCGAACTTGCATTAGAGTATCGAGAGAATTCGATACTCAAACTCATTCACCTTCACCTTTTCATCGAGTTTTAATCCTATTAAAGATTTTCCTAACGGAGAACCTGGTGAAATTACGTAGATAGTTTTTCCATCCAGTTCAACTTTACCCAGCGGAATGATGATGAAAAAAATACCTTTATCTGTGTACACTAAATTTTGACTGGAGACGCTTTGAATAGAGCGTTCTTTATCTATTTTAGTGAGCTGCTCATATTGATTTTTTAGTTCATCCAATTGCCAGCTTAATTTTTCGTGCTCGCTTTGCATTTTTGCACGGGCCGTTTCGTGCTTGTCGCCCGCAGAACTTTTTGTTTCGTTCTCCATAGATCCGCTGATCTCGTCCATAGAAAAAGCAATAAGCTCAATCTTACGACGAACAGTGTCTTTACAATGCTCCAGCACTTTTTCTTTAAAGAGATCCATAGTTTTTATAAAGGTAAACAATAAACCTGTTTGTTCTTACAATCAATTAGCGGCAAACTAAGTGTCTGCACCCGACTAACTTAAGATTCAACTATTAACAATTTGAAGGCCCGTGTTAAAAAGTCAGGTACTGAAACGCTTACGAATAGCTTAACTTAGTTACCCTATTTATGGCAAAGACGACGGAAGTAAAAGAAACCCCCTTAATGAAACAATACAATACCATCAAGGCGAAATATCCTGATGCAATTTTATTATTCAGGGTTGGAGATTTTTACGAAACATTTGGAGAAGATGCAATCAAAGCATCTAAAGTACTGGGTATTGTGCTTACAAAACGCGCTAACGGTTCAGCTTCACACATTGAGCTGGCAGGATTTCCGCATCACTCATTAGATTCATATTTACCAAAATTAGTGCGCGCCGGTTATCGTGTCGCAATTTGTGATCAGCTCGAAGATCCTAAAATGGTGAAAGGTATTGTAAAACGTGGTATTACTGAATTGGTAACCCCTGGCGTTAGTTACAACGATAAGATCTTAAACCACCAGCAAAATAATTTTCTTGCTTCTGTACATCTTGAAAAGGATTCTGCAGGACTTGCTCTTTGTGATGTTTCTACCGGTGAATTTCTTGTTGCGCAAGGCACTCACGACTATATTGAAAAACTCATTCAAAATTTTAAACCTAACGAATTACTTTTCGAAAAATCAAAAAAAACCGAGCTTACCGATTTAATCGGCGATCGTTTTTATTGTTTTGGTTTGGATGATTGGGCTTTTGCTTATGATTTTGGATATGAAAGTCTGACCAAGCAATTTGATACAGTTTCTCTTAAAGGCTTCGGAATTGAAGACCAGCACACCGCCATCAAGGCCTGTGGAGCCATTTTGCATTACCTTGGCGAAACAAAACATGATAAATTAAAACACATCAACCGTGTTAGCCGCATTGAAGAAGATAATTACGTTTGGCTGGATAAATTCACCATTCGTAATTTAGAACTTTATGGAAGCAATCATGAAAACGGAAAAAGCCTGATCGACGTCATAGACAAAACCGTTAGTCCGATGGGCTCGCGTTTATTGAAACGTTGGTTAGCACTTCCCTTAAAAAACATTGACGCTATTAACGAGCGTTTAAACGCCGTTGAATTTTTTGTAACTGAAAATGAGCAACGCGAAGAATTAATTTCTTCTTTAAAAGAAGTCGGTGATCTCGAACGTTTAATTTCTAAAGTTTCTGCCTTTAAAGTAACACCTAGGGAATTGGTGCATTTAAAAAGATCGCTCGGTATTATTTCAGAGATCAAGGACAAAATAAAATCTTCCGCCAACCCTACTCTTCAAAAAATTGCCGATCAGTTAAATCCTTGCCAGGTGATGTTTGAACGTCTCGACAACGAGCTGAATGAAGAAGCGCCCGTTAGCGTTATGAAAGGAAATGTGATAGCCAAAGGAATTAATGCTGAACTGGACGAGCTGCGCAACATTGCTTTTAACGGGAAAGATTATCTATTGCAGATTCAACAACGTGAAGTAGAAAAAACAGGGATCACTTCTTTGAAGGTGGCCTTTAATTCTGTGTTCGGTTATTATTTAGAAGTTACACATTTACATAAAGATAAAGTTCCACAAGAATGGATCCGCAAACAAACACTCACCACAGCTGAGCGTTATATTACCCCAGAATTAAAAGTATATGAAGAAAAAATACTAGGGGCGGAAGAAAAGATCATGTCTATTGAAGTGCAGTTGTTTGAAAACCTGGTGCGCGATCTGGCAGATTACATTGCTCCAATTCAACTCAACGCTAACTTACTCGCAAGACTGGATGTGTTTTGTGGTTTTGCTATTTTAGCAAACAGCAATAATTATAACCGTCCTTTTTTTGGTGAAGGATATGCTATAGACATTACCGATGGCAGACATCCGGTAATAGAAAAACAATTAGCTGTTGGTTTAGATTATGTGAGCAATTCTGTTTATCTCGACAACGATACACAACAGATTATGATGATTACCGGTCCCAATATGAGTGGTAAATCTGCTTTATTACGCCAAACGGCATTAATTGTTTTATTAGCCCAGATAGGATCTTACGTTCCTGCTAAAGAAGCGCGCTTAAGTATTATTGATAAAATCTTTACCCGTGTAGGCGCCACAGACAATATCAGTTCCGGCGAATCTACCTTTATGGTGGAAATGAATGAAACAGCGAGCATTTTAAATAATTTAAGCGACAGAAGTTTAGTGTTGTTAGATGAAATCGGTCGCGGTACTTCTACCTACGATGGTATTTCCATTGCCTGGAGTATTGCAGAATTTATGCATAACCAGCCTGTAAACCGCGCCAAAACACTGTTCGCAACGCACTATCACGAACTAAATGACATGAGTAACCTTTTTCCACGCATTAAAAACTTTAATGTTTCTGTTAAAGAAAGTGGAAATAAAATCATCTTCCTACGCAAGCTGGCAGAAGGTGGAAGCGAACACAGCTTCGGGATTCACGTAGCAAGAATGGCCGGTATGCCGAACTATGTGATTGACCGTGCAAACGCTATTCTGAAAAAATTAGAAAAAGAACACGAATTTGAATTGGAAGGAACGGCAGACCTTGTTATTAATGGCAGTGCAAAGATCCCATCCAAAGATAAAAGTGAAATGCAGTTGAGTTTCTTTCAATTGAATGATCCTTTATTACAGCAAATCAAAGAAGATATTCTAGCTACGGATATCAATACTTTAACTCCGGTGGAGGCGCTATTGAAGTTGAGTGAAATTAAAAAGTTGGTGGGTGGGTAGGGCAAACCTGCCTTCTGCCGCAGATAGTGCAGATAGTGCTGATAGTGCAGGTCTAAGATGGTATTTACTTTTTTAAATTCATCTTCGCTAAACCGAAGGTCATCAAGACCATTTATATCTTACAGTGTGACCAATTTCAATAAAATTATTTCCTATGCAACGCTCGTTATGTGTTTATGCATTAAAGCGTATTGGTTTGTGCTTTTTGCAAGGTATCCTGAGATCGAAGAAGCTTCCCGGATTTTCAGAGCTCAATTTTCTTCCACCTTTCTAATCCTTATAGACTTGTTCGCTTTTGTAGCTGCTTTTTACTTTATCACAAAACTAATTTCCGCAAAAACAGCCCGAATAAGAACCCTGTACATCACTTCCCTTACATTAATTGCGCTCTGTTTGTTTCTCGATTTTTGGAGTAGTTTATAAAAGAAGCATTCCTTAATTCTTTTGATTTTATTTTATGGAAAATTATTAGGTCTGCGTCTAATTGATGAATAGCTAAACGGAAGCATGAAACATTTTAAAATCGAAATTAAAACCCCCTGTGATCAGAATTGGAACGCCATGCCAAAAATCGGAAACGGCGGTTTCTGCAGTCAATGTTCTAAAGTAGTGACCGATTTTGCTGCCATGAGCGACGCAGAGATTCTGCGGATTTTAAGTAAAAAAAACGCGGGTGAGATTTGCGGAAGCTTTTTGCCAGATCAATTAAAAAAAATCTACCCCGCTAATAATTTTGATCACTCAAAAAAACATACAAGCTTAAATTTAGTTCTGGCAGGGCTATTGAGTTTGCCACTCCTTTCTAATGGTCAAAATGCGGTTCAAAAAACAGCTGTTGTAAGACCTGAAGTTCAAACAACAAACTTACAGAAACATGAACGTATTATTAGAGGAAAAATCTTTAACAGAGAAACTAAAGCGGGCATTAGCGCAACGATCAAAGTTTATACAAGCAGAAGAGACACTTTGCCAGTAAGCGCCTTCTACACTAACGGCACTGGAGAATACGAAATCTTACTACCTGATAGTGGCCTTTCAGGATTTTTTAAAATCACCTGTACGTCAGAAAATTTCGTGGAACGCACGGTAGTACTGGACCGAAATAGTCTCCCAAACCGTCTGCATATCAGCCTGCAGGCTTTGCTTATTGTTGAAGTAACGGTAAGTGTTCCTGCTACGGAAGAAGTTATAAGAGACGTAAATGTGATAAGGGATGAAAGAATAATGGGTGCGTCGTTTGCCAATAATCTCTACACAGAAAGACCATCCTTACCAAAACGTGTTTGGTACAAACTAAAACATACAGTCATTAACATGTTTAGAAATCCTAAACAACCTAATTTTTCTCTGCAATAGCCTTCAATAGATCAAGGGCTTTCGGCCAGGTCTCTTTAAAATAGTGTACCATTTTCTCACCAATATCTCCAAACTCGAGGTCCACAGTGAGCTCAGTTTTTCCGTGACTCTCCTTCAAAGTATAATTTTCGTGCCCACCTCTCCATTCGTCATCCTCAGGGCGATTAAGGTACTCCTCGCCTTTTAAAACAGTTCCCATGTGCCTGATAGACAAAAATTCACTGGGTATATTTTCCTCAATTACGGACGACATGCCGTCATTTTTTGAGTCGAGAAATAAAGCTTTGCTTCCTTTTTGCCAGGTAGTGTCAACCCATGAGCCCTCTGCAAAGACAGAAGTCCAGTAACGGTAATTTTGATCTGTGAATAAAGCATCCCACACTTTTTCGCGGGAAGCATTTAGGGTAATTTTAAATTGCTCTTTCATAGTTTCAGTTTTATACAAATATGCTACAATTCAAATGCCACTATGGAGGCTGATCACGAATTTTAAGGGGGTAATTGCGACAGGTTACTCGTACGTTAAAAAAAACCAAAATAAATTTGCGCAGTTAAATAACTGCACGTATATTCGCAGTCAAATAACTGCACAATGGAAATCCGTAGAGATGTTTTTCAGGCACTGGCCGACCCTACCCGCAGGGCCATAATAACTTTAGTAGCGCTTCAGGCAATGACTCCCAGTGCTATTGCAGAGAATTTTGACTCTTCGCGTCAAACCGTATCTAAACACATTCAGATACTTACCGAGTGCCAGTTACTTAGGCAGGAACAAAATGGGCGAGAAATTTATTACCATATTAATGCCAAAAAAATGAAGGAGGTCGCCGATTTTATAGAACCTTTCCGGAGCATGTGGGAGGACAGATTTAATAAATTAGAGGCCGTCATGAAAAAATATAAACGCAAATAAATGGAACGAAAAACAAAAATTACTGCCGAAGATGGTAAACAAGAGTTAACCATCACCAGGGAATTTGATTTGCCTTTGGATTTACTTTTTAGGGCTTATGCAGAACCTGATATTGTTGAGCAATGGATGAATACAAAAGTTTTGAAGCTTGAAAATAAAAAGCACGGCAGCTATCAGTTTGAAACCTCTGATCCCAAAGGAAACGTCGTCTTCCGGTCTAATGGTACAATTCATGACTTTCAAACCAATCTAAAAATCACAAGAACATTTGAAATGGAGAATACTGGTTTTCCCATTCAACTGGAATTTTTAGAATTCGAATCTTTAAGCGATGAAACAAGTAAACTCACCATGCATGTTATTTACAAGTCGGTAGAAGTAAGAGACCAACTACTTAAATTGCCTTTTGCACAGGGCATAAACATGGCACATAACCGCATACAAGAAATTTTAAATCCTCTAAAATAAAAACTCATGACAAAAAGAAACAAAATTATCTATTGGATCGCAACCGGTTGGTTGGCTTTAGGGATGACCGTTACGGGGATCGTTCAGATCCTGAGGATTCCGGACGAAAAAGTTGTCATGGAAAGGCTTGGCTACCTGCCCTATTTTATGGTGCTTCTCGGAATTTGGAAATTACTAGGAGTTATTGCCGTACTTGTTCCCAAATTCGCTCTTGTAAAAGAATGGGCTTATGCAGGATTTTTTTTCGCGATGTCAGGCGCTTTAGTTTCCCATCTTGCTATGGGCGACTCTGCCATTGAACTTTTTGGTCCTTCTCTGTTACTGGTATTGACTTCTGTTTCATGGTATTTCAGACCAGCTGAAAGAAGACTTATTGCAACTGTTAAATAAGATTTCTAATTTCATTCTAAGAAAAGAATTATGAGCGAGACCAACCCGAAAGTTGATTTTTATTTTACGAAAGCCAAAAAATGGCAGAAAGAAATAGACCTGTTAAGAACCATAGTATTAGACAGCGGCTTAACCGAAGAATTAAAATGGGGTGTGCCTTGTTATACTTTAGATGGAAATAACGTAGTTTTAATCCATACTTTTAAAGACTACTGTGCGCTCTTATTTCATAAAGGCGTGCTTATAAAAGATGTAAAAGCAGTACTTATTCAGCAAACCGAAAATGTTCAGGCTGCGCGCCAAATGCGGTTTACGGATCTTCGCGAAATTATTGATCTGAAGACCACGATAAAAACATACATTAAAGAAGCTATAAAAATTGAAAAATCGGGTGAAAAAGTTCCGATGAAAGAAACCAGGGAATTTAAAATGCCTGAAGAATTTAAAAGCAGGTTAGAGAAAAACGCAGGTCTTAAAAAAGCTTTTGAAACTTTAACTCCGGGAAGACAAAGAGGCTATTTACTTTATTTTTCATCTGCGAAACAATCGTCCACACGGGAATCAAGAATAGAAAAATATATCCCTCAAATCCTTAAAGGAAAAGGCGTGGATGACTAGAAATTCAAACCTATTTTAAAATACTAGTAAATCCTTCAGTACTCCAACCCATTTCACTATGAAAACGTCTAAAAAAGAATCAAACTATTCAGACCTATTGCAAGTTCTAAAAAACCGTTTTGAAAAAAACATGAACCGTCATAAAGGCCTTGATTGGGCCAAGGTACAAGCAAGACTGGAAGCTCATCCTGAAAAACTCTGGTCGATCGACCAAATGGAATTAACCGAAGGGGAACCGGATGTTGTGGGCTATGATAAAAAAACGGGTGAATTTATTTTTTATGATTGTTCAGAAGAAAGTCCGAAAGGACGAAGAAGTTTATGTTATGATCACGAGGCCCATTCATCGCGTAAAGAAAACAAACCAAAAAACAGCGTTATGGCCATGGCGGAAGAAATGGGCGTTGAACTTTTAACAGAAGAAGAATACAGAGAGTTACAGGAGCTTGGAAATTTCGACAGGAAAACATCGAGTTGGCTTGTTACCCCTGCTAACATTCGCAAGTTAGGCGGCGCGCTGTTTGGAGATCGTCGCTACGATACTATTTTTGTTTACCATAATGGGGCTGAATCCTATTATGCGGCACGCGGATTCCGCGGTTCTGTAAAAGTTTAAGGAGCGTTAAACAGACTACATTTTAGATCACGCCTACACAGGCCTTTTCTTTTACAATTTCCCGCAAATAGAATTCCGATGTAAGTTTTTCCATCATTTTGGGTAGAAAATGTGGTTATTTTTTTGTCTATTTGAAAAAACAGACAACAGAGTAATTCCGGATTAAACGAAGCTTACCCAAATTTTTGATAAAAAGGAAATACATATATTTTTATGTTTTTGCGTTTGCACTGCTAGTGTCAAGCATCCTGTTTTTTTTCAAAGCGTACCGCCAATTAGAAGAATACATCGACTTAAGTGCGAGGGCAAATAAGGTACATAATAGCTTTAACAACCTTTCCCGACATGTTAACAACGCCGCGGTAATTTTCCCTGAAGTGCTTGCGGTAGCTAACCAGTTTCAACCTCATTTTTTTTATACGGATAGTCAAACGGTGATAGTTGAGCTTGAGAAATTACAAGGCCTGGTGGCAGATTCGATGAATAGAAGAATAGCCAAATCAGTTGATGTTTTGATTCGTTCTGAACTAGCTTGGCTAACAAGAAGCAATGTGATTGATTCTATTGTAAATCGCCGGGCGCAGGCCCACCTTCATGCTCTGCGTTCTATAAACACGCTATTAGAACAAGGTGTTCAGCGAACAAATTTTTTAGTGGAGCATCGCAAAGAAAACTTAAATAAGGCCTTAAAAGAGGATGGTATTGCCCTACTCATCTTTATTTTGCTCTTCGGTGTTGTGCTTATTTCCACTACAACAGGTTTGTTTGATCAACGTTCAAAAAGAAAAAACAAAGAACAGGAACTTTCAGAGAAAGAAGATCGTTTCAGTAAAACACTTGACGGCCTTTTAGAAGGTGTACAGATACACGATTTTAACTGGAGATACATATACGCCAACGACACCCTTGAAAGGTATAGTATGGGTTCTAAGGAAGAACTTATAGGCCTGACATTGATGGAAAAATATCCAGGCATAGAACATCTGGAAGTTTTTAAAATCCTGGAGGAATGCATGGTAAAAAGAATAAGCCGCCAGTTTGAAACAACATTTATTTTTCCAGATGGCAGAAGGGCAGACTTTGAACTGAGTGCGCACCCCGTGCCAGAAGGTTTGTTTATTCTGTCGATGGACATTACGGCGCGTAAAAAAACAGAATTAAAACTAAAAGAGGTAAACCGTCTTTATGCCTTTATAAGTGCCATTAATCAAAATATAGTACATGTAAACACCAGAGAAAAACTTCTTTACAATGCCTGCAATATCGCTGTAACTATTGGCGAATTTAAAACCGCCTGGATAGGATGGTTAAACGCTGAAAATAAAATTGACATGATTGAAGTGTGCGGCGATCACCCTACTACCGACGGTGGCAAACATCTTAATCTCGATTATACAACAGATTTACTTAAAGATACTCCAACGGGCAGAGCTTTGAGAACAGGCGAACACGCTGTATGCAACGATGTAGAAAATGATCCTTGCATGCTACCCTGGAAAGATGAATTTGTGACAACAGGTTTAAGGTCAAATAGTACCTTCCCGATTAAAAAATTTGGAAAGGTGGTTGGCGTGTTTGCTTTTACATCCGGAACAAAAGATTTTTTTGACACACAAGAAGTGGCCTTGCTGCAAGAAGCTGTGGGGGATGTTTCTTTTGCTCTTGAAATTATGGACAAAACAAAAAAACATGAAGAAACTGAAAAATTAATTGTCCAGAATGAAAAACGTTTCCGCGCCCTCATCGAAAAAAGTACAGATGTAAAAGTACTTACAAGCCTGAATGCTACGATCATTTACTGCAGTCCTTCGATCACTAAAGTATTGGGATATAGCGAAGAGGAATTTGTACATAAATCTGCGGCTCTATTTTTTCACCCGGATGATCTTGCCGCTTTTGCTGACAAAAGAAGTCAACTATTAAATCAGCCCGGAGAATCACTTTCTTTTTTGCACCGGTTTTTACATAAGAATGGAACATGGCGCTGGTGCGAAGGCATGGTGACCAACATGTTTCACGAACCGGCCATTAATGCATTTGTCACTAATTTTAGCGATATAACCGAAAAAAAACTCATTGAGGAAGAACGTGAAAAAATGAGTCGCGATATTACCGACAGGAATAAACACCTTGAACAATTTGCTTACATCATTTCACATAATCTTCGCTCTCCGGTTGCGAACATCCTGGGCTTAAGCAATCTTATAAAAAACAGTACTTCTCCCGAAGAAAAAGAAGTGATGCAGAACTATTTATTTACCGCAGTGCAAAAGCTGGACACAGTCGTAATGGACTTAAATAAAATACTGGAGTTAAGGTCTGTTCTTGGTATGGAGAAAGAGCAGATCAGTTTAGAAAATCTTGTAAGTGATATAGAGGCCAGTATTCAAACTTATATAATGGATGAAAGCGTTACTATACTCACCGATTTCTCAGAAATAGAGCACATTACTTCTGTTAGAAGTTACATTCACAGTATCTTTTACAATTTAATTTCAAACAGTATCAAATATAAAAAAACCGGACTCAACGTTACAATTACTATAAAAAGTAGCCTGGAAAAAGAAAAAATAAAACTGTCTTTTAACGATAATGGGATAGGTATGGACCTGAATCGCTATGGAGACAAAGTGTTTAAGCTCTATCAAAGATTTGAACGCCACATAGAAGGCAAAGGAATGGGGTTGTTTATGGTTAAGTCGCAGGTAGAAACCCTGGGCGGAACAATAAGAGTAGCTAGTAAGCCAGGATATGGTACCGAATTTATTATTGAATTACCCCTGCAAGATGATTAGGCAACTTTTAAAATTTAACTACTACAAACTACTTCACAAATCGGATTTTTTCTGCCAGGACAGATAAGTCTTTTCCGTTCAGGAGCCCTATATTTGCTTTTCCGCAACTACTGCCGAACCATGAACCAGAAAGATACAAAGCGACTTCCCAGGTTAACTGCCATTTTAAACCAGCTGCAAACCAAGCGGCTTTTAACGGCAACGGAACTGGCTGAGAAATATTCTGTAAGTGTAAGAACTATTTACAGAGATATGCGGTCGCTAGAACAATCGGGAGTTCCCATTGTTACCGAAGAAGGAAAAGGTTATAGCTTAATGGAAGGTTATAGAATTCCGCCTGTAATGTTTACTGAAAGTCAGGCAAACGCACTGATCATTGCAGAACAATTAGTTTTAAAAAATAAAGATGCCTCTTTCGTAAAAGAGTATTCTGAAGCAATAGACAAAATTAAAGCCGTTCTGGGGCACGCTGTAAAAGACAAAGCCAATCTTTTAGCACAGAGAACACGCTTTAGTCAGAATACAAACAGCGAAAAAAACAGTAATAATTTATCTGACCTTCAGTATGCCCTTACAAATTTTTATGTAATAAAGGTTGACTACACCAACGAATCAAAAAAAAGCACAAGCCGTCTCATCGAACCCTTTGCTTTATTAAGTACCCAGGAAAACTGGCTGTTAGTGGCCTGGTGCAGGATGCGCAACGAGTTCAGATATTTCCGGCTCGACCGGATTAAAAAACTGGAAGTCCTTTCAGAAAAATTTAAGCCACAAAAAATGAGTCTTCAGGATTTTTTTGACAAAAATTATTAGGTCATTTTAACCCCTGACATACCTCTGTCGCCAACGGAATTTACTTTTGTTTAAACTTTAAAATTAAACATATGATAAATTCTTTTTCGGCCATCAAGTGGCTCGGTGTTCTTGCGGCCTTTGTTCCCTACTTTATGCTGGGGGCTTTGTGGTTTACGGTCTTCTTTAAAAAACAGTATTTAATTTCTTTAGGAAAAGAGAATGCACCTCAGCAAAAACCAGCGGCTATTTTTATTATTGGTCCTGCTATTTGTTGTTTAGTGATAACAGTTGCCACTGCTCTACTCCTTTATGCCCTTGAGGTTTCCTCTTATTCTTTATCCATTGAATTAGCACTAGTAGTAGGTATTGGATTTTTGGTTGCGAATACAGTGAACATTGCCATCAATCCAAATATTCCGAAACCTCTTTTGTACGGTTTTATAAGTGGAACTTACCATTTAGCTGGTATACTACTTGTGTGCGTTGTTTTGTTTGCGATGAAATAATTTAAGAAAACTCTATTGAAAGTAACTGAACACTAAAGCCTCACGAATGAGGCTTTAGTGTTTTTTCAATCTTTTCGACCTAAACTATTTTGCCGATAACGTTACAAGCACAGCATCCAGGTTTACTAATGACATCGTCATTCCAGCTTTAAAGCCTTCCATGATACCTTCCATGCGTTCAAGAGATTCGTTGTAGATGGTAATTTTCACTTTTGTGATGCCATTCTCTTCACTGAATGTATAATCCCAATCAGAACCGTTGGGATCGGGATTTTCATCTTTATCTGTAAAGACATTAAACATTTTAAAATTTGTTTTAGGACTTATGGACGTGTAAGTCTGCAAGGCCCAACGTTCCATGCCTTCAGGACTTACCATAGCGTAAAATCTTTTCCCGCCCACTTTAAAATCCATGTATTTTGTTTTGGCGGTAAATGGCTTGGGTGCCACCCATTGGTCGAGGATTTCTTTTTTTGTAAATGCATCCCATACCAGTGAAAGTTCAGCATCGAACTCTCTGGTTATATACACGGTTTTAGCTGCTTTGTCGACAGTGAAATCAAATAGCAAATTGTTGTTCATTTTTTCTGTTTTTTAAGAGTTAATAATACTTTATCGAGTTGATTAAATTGCGTTTCCCAAATACTTCTGTATTGCTCAAGCCATTTGTCTATCTCCTTAAGTTTTTTCACTTCCAGCTTGTAATAAATTTCACGGCCTTGTTGCTCTTGTTTAACAAGCTCACACTCGGTTAAAATCTTTATATGGTTTGACACACCCTGACGCGATATGTCAAAATACTCTGCAAGAGCATTTGGCGTCATTGCCTGTACCGCTATGAGGCCGATAATAGCGCGCCTCGTAGGGTCGGCTATAGCCTGAAATACATCTCTTCTCATTCTAAATCATTTTTATTATGCAAGCAATCGTTTGCAAATATAAACGCAAACAATCACTTGCGCAATTTTTTTTGTAGTTTTTTTCTGAGAACTAAAAATGGTAGGAATTGGGCTGCGATTCAATATAATCTTGAACTTAAATGCGCGCTGCTATTTTAGTAGTTGGTTACAGGAGTAAAGAGCCGCGATCGACGAATACTTTCTCGCTTAATTGCCAAATAAACGGGTGAAACTGTGGCGACCTAAGGGCCGAAAAAAAAATAAAATTCTTCAAAAAAAGTTTTGTCAACCAAAAACTTTAAGTACATTTGCATCCCGATCGAAAGAACGCCTTTTGGTTCAGAGATCAGGACACCAAGCGAAAGTAGCTCAGTTGGTAGAGCGTAACCTTGCCAAGGTTAAGGTCGCGGGTTCGAGACCCGTCTTTCGCTCAAAAAAAGAGCTGAAAAGCTCTTTTTTTAATCATTTTACAGGTTGTTCTCGACTACGCTCGAACTGACAATACGTAAAATGGTACGTTGCAGGATTTAAAAAAGCAACGAATATCACCTGCCTGGGTGGAGATCCCGATAGCTATCGGGAGGTAGACCGCAGGACTTAAAATCCTACGTTGCAGGATTTAAAAAAGCAACGAATATCACCTGCCTGGGTGGTGGAATTGGTAGACACGCAGGACTTAAAATCCTGTATCCTTACAGATGTACGGGTTCAAGTCCCGTCCCGGGTACTAGACCGGACTTCTCTTCAGAATTTAGAGAAGTCCGGTTTTTAATTTGTGCTAAATCCTTTGAAAGATCAGCGATGTGATTGAACACTGAATTTATTTCAGCGGTTCGATAATGGTCAATTTTTGCATCGTAACCCAAACCGGCAGGAAATATGGTATTCTGGAATATCTGTTTTTGATAGAAGTCTCCTGAATCCCACATTTTGCCTAAGTTGCAGGCCATTTTGCAAGTGTAATTTATCAGCTCTTTTGGGTTCGATAAGTTTTGCTCCAATTCTGCTAATTTTTCGGAAATGGCTTTGATCTTCTTTTCCATTTCTTCGGCAAATTCAGTGTAAACATCTAAACTTACCTGTCCTAAAGCATGTCTTTTACGTAAAACTTTGAACTCCTCTTCGGCAGAATTTAGTTGAAAGGATAATCCCTTCTTTTCCCCCACATTGGTTTCGGTCAGGTTTTCCCAGGTGTAGCCCAATTGAACTTTTAGAGGCTCCATAAAGACGCTGCTAATCTCGAAGCGGGATAATAGTTCCTGAAACTTAGAGTGCATAACCTTAACGCTTCGGTTTAATTTAACTCCCACCTTGTTTGCCTTGTAATAATACAGCCCTTTCTTTTTAGCAAGATAACCTGTAAATGGCACTCCGGTTTCAGCATCCTTTACAAAGATTTTGAGCGGCAGGTTATCATTTACCCTGTTACTTTTAAAGCCTTCTGTTTTCTTTAGCTCGTTCACCCTGAAAAACAACTCCTCACTGATCAGTTCAGGATGTTTCCCTTTTACTAGCTCGCCATTCAAGAAATTGTGCGAAAGATAGCCACAGTAAAATGGGTTCCTGAAAGTATCGGTAAGTCTTTGTTTTGGCAGTGTCATACCATAGTCTATCAGCTTCTCTACAATGTGATCGTAGGTCATGCCATTGGCACGCCATTCAAATGCTTGCCGGACTAACTCACCCTGCTCATTAATGATAATGGTTTGTTTTTCAGCTCCCTTCACATAGGAATAACCTTTGGGCGCAACGCCTATCCATTCGCCTCGGAGCAGCTTTTCGCGCATGCCATCAATGGTTTTCTGCCTGCGCAGGTCATTGTCGTACTTGCTAAAAATAAACTGTATGTTCTGCTGTAAAGCTCCTGCATGTGAATTGGTGTCAATGGGTTGTGTTACTGCTAAAATGTTAACGCCCACGTTCTTTAATTCACCGGCAATATAAATTGCGCTATCGCCCGTGCGGCTGAACCTATCAAGACTGTAAACAAGAATGTAAGAGATCTCTTCTTTACTCGCCTTTACAAATTTCAGCATTCGGTTAAATTCCTTGCGCTCGTCGCTTTTGGCGCTCTCATAAGTTCCGCCGAAGTGGCCTTTAATGTTGAATTTATTTTTAACTGCGTATTCCTCGCAATATTTTTTCTGCCATTCAAGGCTTTGGTTGGTTTCCATCTGCTCTTTCGAGCTTACACGGGTATAAATGACGCAATTTAATATTCCCGTGATAATTGTTTCTGGCTGCTTGCCTTTTGCAAATTGCTTAAGCAGCAGGTCGGTGTTTGGTTTCATGATTTTCTTCTTGGTTTAATTGTTTTACATTTTCATATTTCTCTTTCATGAACAGTTCGTAAAACAGAATAGAAAGTCCTTCTATTGTTTTGATGGCCTGCTCCGCTTCTTCTTCAGTAAAACTCTCAAAGCCAGGAAAATTCCTCAACTCATCTACGCCTAGTTTTTTGTGTTTTTTCATTTTCACCTCCCAGCATGTCAAAGAACTCATGTGCTAAACCCAATGAAATCGGGTTTCCAGTCTAAGATACTCAAATCTTTCCACACACAAAAGTTCTTTTATTCACAGCCATAAGGGCTGTGAGTACTGCTATTATTTTAAGTTATATTCATAAATATTTAATTCAAGATTGCACTGACTGAACTTTTCTTTTCTGAAGAGCTCGCCAATCCGTAAAGGGTTACTATCTGATTCATCTCTTGTTTTCATCTTGAGTTTGTTCGGCCTTTTTGGCTTAGGTTTTCATGTTAAGGCTAATTTGAGATTTTCCAGATATTTGGTTTTCCAGGCTTTGTGTCGACAAGTAGACGAACAGTAAAGTGAATCGTTCCTTTTTGCAGTATAAGATTTGTCACACAGAAAACAAGTTACCTGGTAAGAAACGTAGTGTCTTCTCCGCCAACCTTTGTTGCGGCAAGATGGTGAACAATACATGGCATCGTTACGGTTGGCTTTGAAAGTATCACCACATATGGTACAGTTTAATTCATGCATGTTGATTGTGTTTTAAATGTTATTGGCTTTTAGGGCTTACTTAGTGTTCAGGTTAAAATCCGTCGTCTCTGGTTTCTGTTTTTCTTTTTTCTACGATGATTTTTTCTTTTTATTTTATTACAGTTCAGGCATGGAGCTTCCTTTCCACCTTTCGGTAGTTTTTCGCTTTCCTTTTTGTTTCAGGTGAAAGTTTTGGAATCCTTCTTCAAAGGTGTTTTTAAACACGGGCTTCCCCATACCTTCACACTTGCAGTCGCTACACCCGCCTTTGGTGCAACTCTTGCATCATAAAACTCCAAACGCATACATTAGTTTGTCGACCAGAATATTTAACGGAAGAACTTTTTAAAGCCTATTTACCCATATAAAACTCCAGACACATTTTTAAATGTTACCGACTATTTCTCTTTTGTATAGTTTAGAACGTAATGACAGGACGAATTTAACTTGAAAGCTGAAAAAAACCTCGTCGGTACTTTGTAGGTTGCGACAATTTCTAAATTAACCTCGCGTAAAATGAAGGTTTCAGAGCTTTGTTTGCCTACAAAGATTTTTTTGAGTTACTTTTGTTATAGATATTTTCGCCTCTTTGGTTGGATTATTCCAGAAATATGGAAAAGAAAACAGACTAAATTCGTCAAATTAAAAGGATGAATTGTTGGGTATAAATGTATTTCTGAAAATACGTGAGCCAATTACTTTTAAGGACTGGATTAGAAAATGTTCTTAAACATAATTCTGACGTTACCCATTTTAGTTTATTTCATTAGCGATTACTTAATAAATGTTTAGTTCAAGATCTGTATTTTTAATTGTGAGTGTCAAACGTTTGTTTCCGGGGCACTATTTAATTAACGATAATGGAATAAATGTTTAGGTTAAGACTGGCGTTTTTTGTCATTAACAAAACGTTTGTTTCCAGAGCGCTATTTAATTAGTAATTACGCAATAAATGTTTAGATTAAGACTGATATTTTTACTCGTCGTTAGCAAACGTTTGTTTCCAGAACCTTATTTAATTAACGATCACGGAATAGATGTTTAGATTAAGACTAGTGTTTTTACCTGTCATCAACAAACGTTTGTTTTGACGAAGTAGAAAAAATAGTTACCCAAAAGAAAACGTTTAGTGCTGATCGAAAGGCATTGGATTATGATCTTTGATCGGGTAACCCTGCCTGTGAATTTTTCCAGGTGGCCGGCTTTCTCCTTATACTCAAGGTTTTTATGCAAAGCGGACATTTCCAATCCGGTACCTGTTTTCCTTACTTTATACTACTCGTTTGTTGGTTAGAATTACTCGGGTAAATTATTTTACCTGTGTAATTTTTACTTGAGTAATTCTGATTTTAGTGCGAAAGTAGATTCTTATAAAAGCATAAAAAAGATCTCAAATTACCCGGAGGAAAGCATTTAAATCCTATTCAATCATATTATGGTAGTGTTAAGCGCCTTATTTGGCGTTGGCATGATCCACTTTGCACCAGGGTAATAGCTATCTTTACCCTAAAAAAAGGCGATGATGCGATACCTTATACCGATTCTTTTATATTCCGGCTGCCTGATCAGCCAGACAGATACTTTACCGAAAATCCCTTTCGACGGTATGGACCTTACCTGGATCAACGGGCAAAGTCGTATCAGCAATCCCATCCTGGTTTTAAGGGACAAAAAAACGGGCGAAGCGATTATAACAGGAACGGGTTATTTGGATGCGGATTACAATTATAATTTTGCAAATCCTATTGATAACACGCACACGATCTCCTCTACAATTGGGCGTCATAACGAGGTGCATATTAACCTGGCCAGTGTTGGCGTCGATGTGGCCTATAAAAATATGATTGGCAGGATACTTCTGCAATATGGAGCTATGCAGCACATTGTACAAGAATTGGACGAAAGCGTAACCCGGGGAAGAAATACCGGCACCGGCAACCTGAAATTTATACGCGAGGGTGCTGCGGGTTATCATTTTAATAAATGGTACGGCATTAACCTGGAAGCTGGCATTTTTATGAGCTACATGGGCTTAGAGAGTTATATGGTGCAGGATAACTGGTGTTTTCAGCGCAGCCTTGTGTGTGAGTTTACACCGTTTTACTTTCAGGGTGCGCGTTTGCAAATATATCCTTCGAAAAAGGTAAAGCAGGAGATCTGGTTATTGAACGGCTGGCAATCCTATAACAGCTTTGGAAATTCCCCAGGTGTAGGGAGTTCTACCTATTGGAGGCCAAATGATAATTTACAGTTGGTTGCCAACTTTTATTATGGACACGATACTAAGAATCCCGACACTTTGGGGCATCAGTCAAAACGTGCCCGTTTTCACCATGACAACAGTATTGTGCTGAGATATTACAAAAGGCGTGATTCTAAAGGGATTTCTCAAATGGCCTTAAGTCTTAATTCACACTACGGCTTTCAAAATGGTGTTGATAAAGGCGACAGCATTACGCCAAAAGATCATTTCATGTATGGCACGTCGCTTTGTAACCGTATCTGGTTTTATAAAAACAAGTGGGCCGTTACGTTACGTGGCGATGTAGTGTCCAATGGAGGCGCCTACCTTGCCTTCTCCCCTTCGCCAGTTGCACCAAATGGCTATACAGATGAACTGGCTAAAAATCCTTCAAAGCCTTTAAATATCGCTCAGGGTACTGTCACATTTGATTACATGCCTACAGAGTATACTACTTTTCGTTTGGAATTTGGGTATCGCCAGGCCAATATGCCTTATTTTGCCGGACATGGTGGTACAACCTCGCCTTCAGGATGGACAAATGGCCCTACTACCACAATCCCCTGGAGACCTGACCTTCAAAAATCAGACAGCCGGATTACCGCGGTCATAAATTTCAGGTTCTGATATACTCTTTAAGCCTGGTGGTACACTTGTAAGTTATGCTATTGCTTTTGCATTGAACATTAACAAATCGGCGGTAATGTTGTTACTTGCTTTGAAAGCAAAATTACTTTGGTTGAATTATTTGTCAAATGACCGCAAGGCAGGGTTTTATAATATTTGGTCGGGTAAAGGAAGTGATAAATTCAGAAGAGAAATAAAAGAAGATTTTGCAGAGTTAATGAAGCTATTGGAAAACGGAATTATTAAGCAGCAAATAGCAGCAAAATTTCCTTTAGAAAAAATTACCGAAGCAGTGGAATTAGCCGATTCTAGAAACATTTATGGGAAGGCAATACTCATCACATAAGTACTTTTTAGTCAAAGTGAAATCTCTTAAAGAATCATACTGCCAAAAAAATTTAATATTGAGATTGTATTAAAATACGCTGAAAGGTAGTCATATGGCTTAAAATTTGCTACTTTGCGCCACTTTAGCGTTTATGGAAAATACAATTATCAACCGCAAGCAAATTAGCCTGGAAAAAAATAAAGAAGTAGCTTTTAAGATCCCCTATTTAATTAATCCGTCTGAATGTACTTTTCATGTTGAAACGGCCCCAAATTCACTGACTCGGGATTGTATTATTCAGTTTCTATTACGAAGTACAAAAATTGGCGCAGAACGTAAAAAAGTGGTAGTGTCGATACAGATTAACGAAATGGGAGAAGCAAAGTTATTTAAAGATACAAATATGCAAGGCGATCATATCCTTTTAGGCTGTATTTCAAATGAAAACATCAACTTTGCTCTGACCATCAGCAAAAAATCCTCAAGTTTGATCCGTTAAATGGAATTGAGGACAGCGTTGCAGTGAGTACTTCTCTAATTCTCACAGTTTTCGTATTTTTGCGGCCTTTAACGAGAAAAATGAACCCCTACTTAGAAAAGCTAAAATCCGAGATTGAGCCCGTAAGAAAACAACTGATTGATCACCCGGTCTATTCTGGTATAAGATCTATTGCACATCTAAACGTTTTTATGGAACATCACGTTTACGCGGTATGGGATTTTATGTCCTTATTAAAATCATTACAGAGAAATCTTACTTGCGTTGAGCTACCTTGGTTGCCCGTGGGAAGCCCCGAAACAAGATATCTGATAAATGAAATTGTATTAGGGGAAGAGTCCGATGTAGATGAGGCAGGAAATCGTGCAAATCACTTTGAATTATACTTAAGAGCAATGGAACAAAGCGGTTGTAATATGAGTACGATTCATGCGTTCATCAAAAGCATTAGCAAGAAAATCCCGCTCACAGAAAGTATTTCTATTGCAAATGTTCCGAGTGAAGCGGGAGAATTTATTCGTAACACCTTTTCGGTTGTAAATGCTAATATCCCACACATTCAAGCGGCTGTTTTTACGTTTGGAAGGGAGGATCTTATTCCCGGAATGTTTGTCAGTTTTGTCAACGAACTGAATAAACAAACAGATAATAAAATGAGTATTCTTAAATATTATCTTGAAAGACATATTGAAGTTGATGGAGAACACCATTCGCATTTGGCGTATCAAATGACAGAGGAACTTTGCGGTACTGATTTAAAAAAATGGGAAGAGGCAACAGCAGCGGCTAAAAATGCTTTGTACCAGCGTATTAAATTATGGGACTTTATTCTGCATAGAATTAAAGTTTCTGTAACAGTATAAAAATAGTGCGATGCGAGATAAGGTTACTTTCGTTAGCATGTGTTATTATTCTGTAATCTTGGCCGGTGTTTCACTAAAACACGCTACCTACATCCTAATTTAATACAAATTCATAAAAATTATTGTCAAAATCAGGAAATTTCGCAATAAGATCTATATCCTCAGCTAAGTCCTTTATTAGTGGCAGCCCTAGGCTATTCTTCTTAAGTTTTTCTTTAAAATCAAAACCCTTCCCATTGTCCCCTATTTTTATAACAACTCCCCCATTTTCTGATTTCTTAACATCGATTGTAAATAAATAGTTGCTATTGCCTGGATAAGCATATTTGTATGAGTTAATAAATACTTCTGTAATAATTAAGCCGAGGTGCAAAGCACTTTTTGTTGGCAGATACCAATCTAATTGAACAATCCGAGGAATAATATTGTCGGCAACTTCTGGATGAGACCTTTTAAATTCCATCACCAACTCTTGCGAATAATCACAAAGGTTGACTTCGGTATAGTTTTTGGTCTGATACAATAGTTCTTGAATTTTAAGCATTGAGAAAATACGCTGTTCATATTCCTCAAATATGAGTGCGGGATCAATAGATTTACCTTGATGCTTACCCAATCGCAGCAGACTTATCAGTATAGCAAAATTATTTTTCACCCGGTGGTTTATTTCCTGAATCAACAGATCTTTTTCCTTTAACGCGCCGTCAAGCTTAGCCTGGGCAGCTCTGCGATAACGAGCCTCCAGATTGGATGCCAGAACCATAGAAACACTAAGCGCAAAGGTTTGTTCTTCGGGGGTAAATTCACGCTCCTTTGATCCAGTCTTTTCAAAACAAATAACACCTACTAATTGCGCTTCAATCCTTAATGGAATATCCATTAGGGAAATGATATCGTTTGGTTTCGAGTAAATTTCATTAAACTGTTCTGTCAATTTATTATTGTAAACATTAGGAATCAAAAGGATCTTGTCAGTTTGTAAAGCCTCAAAATAATCAGGAAACCTTCTTTTTTTAAGGACGCTATCCTTTTTAAAAAATTTAGATCGGTGGTCGTATTCACCAATAGATATTAATGCATCTTTTTTGGGATTAAACAACCAAACATTTATTCGCTCAATTCTAAGACTATGAACCAGCTTACGACCAAATTCCAACATTAACAAATCAATATCATCCCTATCTAAGACATGAATTTTCGAAACATTATCTAGTTCTTCTAAAAGATTAATTGACTCGTTCAACTTACTAAACTTTTAATAAATATAGTACTTTAGGCGCCAAAATGAAATAGGTGATTAAAATAGCTTATCCTAGTTGTTTTCTTCGATAGCACACATCTAAGAAGTTGTGATATCGTAATTTCAAACTGAAGAGTTTTTCTCCTATATTCGCCTGGTTTTTTTTAAGTAACGTTTGTTACCTAAGCTTATGGTCTCAGTAAGAAATATAAGATGGCATAACACCAAAAAGAATAAGCTTCCAAAAGATGGACAAGAAGTGTCAATTATCGCTGATGGAATAAGTTATATCGCTGTTTACAATGAGGTAGAGCGATGTTTTGCGATAAAGGATTACATGAATGCAAAGCTCAGTGTTGAAGGCGTAGTGATTTTTTGGTCTGAGAATTAACAACTAAATTGAAATTTCCATCTGAAAGACACTTTTTAACTATGATATTACCAAGACCATTGTATGAATAATGACTGACTATAAACCAATCTTACCTTCCACCCAATAAGGCTGTGTTATTATATTTCTACTGCTTATTCCTTTCTCTTTTAAGGCTTTTCTAAAATTCTGAATAGATTTGGCATTCCCCATTAAGTAAAAAACTCCAGTCTTCCATAAAGCCCATACAGATTCATCCAGACTTTCTAAAGAATGAATCGCATTTTCTGCTTTGTTTGCTGAAATAGGAACGACATCCAACATACATTCTAAATTCATTTCTGAATGGAACGAATCATTATTCACCTCTAACACACCAATATAATTTTGTCCGTTTTCGTCTATTGCATTCTTTAAACTTTTAAAGAATCCTATCGTTGTTTCATCGCCAAAAAAGAAATGGTATTTGTAATCCTTTTTATAAAAATCAAAGCCTCTTGGTAAACCAATTCGAAGTGTATCGTTTAACTTCAAATTCGCAATATAATGACTGCCCGGGCCATTTCCATGTAAATGGAAGATTACTTCGCAAATTTCTTCAGAACTATTCCAATAGGATGGTGTATAATTTCTGAAGTTGGTATCATCTACACGTACGACTATGGCCTGACCAACTTTAAATTTCACATTTGTAAAATCACCTTTAAATGTAATTTTCTTTATGTACGGATTTATATAGGTAATATCAGAAACAACTACTTGTCGGGATTTGCCACTAAAAATGCTTTCCATTGCATCGGCTGCCCATTTAGGTACTTTTGGCATATATAATTTATTTTGCCTGCAAAATACCGCCAAAAAAATTAGTTGTTGATTTGAGAGGTAGAGGATATGATTGGACTATTCACGGAATTTGTTCCTGAATAACAAGGGTGTTTCTTTGGTCAACTTCTTGAATAACCTTGAAAAATAAGCATGGTCTTCGAAGCCAAGTGTGAAAGCAACGGTTTTTACATCATCGTTTGTGTAGTATAAATTTCTTTTTGCTTCTAGTAGCATCGCATTCTGTAAATAATTTGTTACTGACATACCAGTTGTAGCTTTGACGCTATCATTTAAATGGGAAGTTGTTATGCTTAATTTTTCAGAAAAAAAAGAAGGGAGATTCAGGAATGAAAATTCAGAAACAAGCTGCTTAAACTTTTGTGTTATTAAATAGGCTTGGTTCTTTGGGCTAACAGATTTCTTTTCGGCATCGACAAAAATTGCTGTTACTCGATTTATCAAAGCATTAAACAAGCTATGTATTATAAATGTTTTATGTGTATTATTCTCGGCAAATGCCTTATGTAATAATGAAACAGTAGCGAGTAAACTATTTTTTTCTTTGGCCGGAATTTTTAAATATTGCTGTGAGGTTGTTAAACTTTGAAATGTATTTGCACAATGATCAGGCATTAAAAAGGGTGCGATACTAATGAAATAAGCTTCTGCATCAGTACTGATTTTTCCCGCAGAATGAACCTGATAGGGCTTAATCAAAAAAACACCTTTTGATTCAACCGTCATCTTTTCCATGTCACATTGTATCGTTCCTTTTCCTTTTGTAAGAATTACTAGAACATAATAATCATCACGATGATCCTTTAAAGTATGCAAGTATTTTAAGCTTTCTTCATAAACTATATTGCTAATATCCAAACCACCAATGGCTCTGGCATTTTGTTTATTAAGCGGAATTTTATGTAAGACTTGCGACATTATTTATTATAATGTAAAAGTAGTGAAATAAGATCTGGCAAAGCGCTCTTTCATCCTTATAGTTTAGGACTTCATTTAACTAAGTTAGTTGTCATTTCTTGGTTAGAATAAGTAACTTTACTCAATATATTATCTACTCAAAAACAGGTGGCTGACTTTCTTCAATTCTGTAATCAATTCTCTCCGCTTACTGAAGAAGCGACAGATGAATTATTTAGAAATCTAAAAACGAAAACTTTTAAAAAAGGTGAATATTTATTGAAAACAGACGAAGTTTGTAAGCATCTAATTTTTATAAACGAAGGGCTTGCAAAATTATTTTTCATTAAAGATGGCAAAGAGTTCATAAATGTTTTTGCTGTAGAAAACAGGTTATTTAGCGCCTTTGAAAGCTATCTCACCCAAACGCCTTCTAATTTTATGCTACTTGCTTTGGAGGAAACAACGGTAACGCTTATCAGTTATGAAGAAATGGAGAGACTGTGCAAAAAACATCATTGTATGGAAACATTCTTCCGAAAATTAGTCTCTGTTGCTGCTACTAAAATGACCAGGAGAATAAGTGAGATGCTTGAAGAAAATGCTACTAACCGTTACAACCAGTTTATAAAAGAAAATAGTGGAATCGTTCAACGTATCAGTCTGGGTGATTTAGCCAGCTATCTTGGTATTACACAACAATCATTAAGTAGAATTAGAGCCAAGAAGTGATTTTTTACCATTTGGTAAAAGATAGTTCGTTTGCTGTGTGTAGGTTTGTAAAAAATATAATCATGGCAGAAAATACAAATTCAAAATGGGTAATTGATCTTAATCATTCCGAGGTTCAATTCAAAGTAAAGCATCTAATGATCTCAAATGTTTCAGGCACTTTTAAATTATTTAATGGCGAAGTTCAAAGTGAAATCGAAGATTTTAATAATGCGAAAGTTAGTTTTGAAATTGACACGAACAGCATTGATACGAATCAGACAGAGCGTGATACACACCTCAAATCAACGCTTTTTTTGGATACGGAAAAATTTCCAAAAATAATTTTTGATGGATCTCTGCAAAAGAAAGATGCCGATTATGAGCTTATTGGTGACTTAACAATATGCGCAGTAAAGAAGCGTATTAAAATGGAAGTTGAACACACTGGAATCGGAAAAGGTAGGTTTAATGATACAAGAGCTGGATTTGAGGTAAATGGAAAAATCAATCGCAAAGACTTTGGGCTTAATTTTGCATTGCTTACAGAAGCAGGAAGCATGGTTGTAGGTGAAGAAATAAAACTCCATTTTGATATACAACTTATAAAACAATCAACTTAATTTTTGACTAATTATATTAAAACACATACATTACACTAAGCGATGTTCAACAAAAAGTGCCGCCCTTGACAGGCAGCACTTTTTGAAAAAAATTCTAAAACTTTACAACCAAGGTAACCGCTAATTATACCGGCAATGTGATATCTTCTCTATCTGTAACACATGGTGATATAGCATTTGCAAGTGGTTTACTATTTGACTTCGTTTTTTTCTTGCCAATTGAAATTTCCTATTCGCTTTGCGATAAGCCACCGGTTCTCAATACGAACATAATCGTCCTTGTAAATTGCCCCGATAGTGGTCTTCATTTTTTTGCCTTCCTCCCTGCCGATTAAGGTTATCAGGCAATAACAAGTTCCAGTAGCGTTATTACCATCTATAGTAACCACTTGCTGACCGTTAAAATGGTAAACGGTTTCAAAGTCGTTAAGAAATTTGCCAAAGGCTTCTTCCATTTCTTTTCGGCCTTCCAGTTTTAAGATCGAAATCTCTCCAGCTAAAGTTTCTGCCACTGCATTTTCGGTAAATAGCTGCACTTGCTTGTTAAAATCTTTTTTATCTCCCAATATCGAAATGTTATCAATAAGTTCTTTGAGAGATATTTTATCCTCTATGTCTTTAAGATTCATAATATTTTTTTTAATTATTGAAGCACAATAGCGATTTAGGTCGCGATTGTCCTATGAAATTGATAAACAAAGGCTATCTCAAAACTGAGACAGCATTGTAATAAAATAAATAACTAGTCAACAACAGTAAGCACTATCTTGCCCTGAGTGTTGCCAAGGGCAGCTCTTTCGTGCGCTTTGCGAGCATCAGCCAGCTTAAACTCACTGTCAATGGCTACACGAATCGTTCCATCACTTAGCAAACGAGCGACCTCCGCAAGTTGAGCTCCGTTCGAACGCACCTGAGTTGCCGAGACTATTACACCTAGCTTCTTTGCCTCTTCGCTACCAGTGAAGCCTAATGGAAAAATGGGGAACAAAGCGCCTCCAGGCTTAAGTGTAAGTAAGAAACGACCCGTTGTAGGGCCACCAACTGCATCGATAACAAGATCAATATCATGCGTTACTTCATGGGCATTGGTTTTGGTATAATCGATAAATTGGTCTATACCGAGCTCACGCAAGAACGCCTCTTGCTCACCAGAAGCCACCGCTATTACCTTAGCACCCTTCCACTTGGCCAATTGTACTGCAAAATGCCCAACACCACCTGCTGCTCCGTTCACAAGTACTGTCTTGCCTTCTAGCGGCACAGGTTCATGTTTGTTTGGCTGTAGCGGATTCGGTTCATTGTGACCTAGCTCTATCATAAACTGCCAAGCGGTAAGAAGCGACATTGGAACTCCTGCTGCATGTCTATGGTCTATTCCGGTTGGTTTAAGAGCAAGTTGTGACGCTGGAACGCTCACGTACTCCGCATATGCCTGGCTCTCGCCATAACTGGGGAAACGCACCATCGAATACACTTCGTCTCCAACAGAAAAGTCTTTGATATCATCAGCAACCGCCTCTACTACTCCCGAAATATCTGTCCCCAAGATTATAGGGAACGGAACCACTGGTTGCCATTCAGGAGGTAGCATCTTATATCCGTCACGCAGATACCAATCGGGGGGATTGAGGCCAACAGCGTGAACGCGTACACGAACCTCACCTTGCTTCAACCCTGGAATCGGTGCATCTTCATAACGCAGCACCTCAGGGCCACCGAACTCGTGCTGCCGAATCGCCTTCATTACCATTGTATTTTTAGTCTTATCTGCTTTGTTTTCAAATTTTTCCATTTTATTTTATTTTTAATGAGGTGCAAAGTTAAATCATTAGTATCTTTGTGGCAAGTATGTACTTATTTGTACCCTATATACTAAAAGGTATGTAATGCTGATTACCAAGTAGATAAATTAGTATAAAAATGAAAAATAAATTAGAAATTTCAACAACGCCACAAATGTGTGGTGTTGATTATGCTTTTAAACGCATCGGTGGAAAATATAAAGGACGAATTCTGTGGCATTTGAAATCAAAAGCTGTACTTAGATATGGTGAGTTGAAGAGGACTATACCTGATATTACTACTAAAATGCTTACCCAAACTTTGCGAGAATTGGAAGACGATAAATTAATAATTCGAAAAGTATTTCACGAAGTCCCGCCCAAAGTAGAATATTCCTTGAGCGACACAGGGCGTGAATTAATTCCGTTTATAAAACATCTACATAATTGGGGCAATAAACAATTAGAAAAAGGATTGTAAAAAATAATAGTTTGCTTTATCCTGAAAGGTATTGTATAGACTTTATTTTTGAACACAACAAACGTGGATTTGGATACAACCCTATAATCCTACGACTATAAATTTGCATCATAAAATTTTAAATAAATTAAATGATGAAAAAAACAATTCTAGCAATCTTGATGCTATATGCATCAATACTTTCTGCACAACAATTCAAACTCGAAATCGTTGTAACTGGTTTCAAAAACGATAAAGGAAACGCATTTATTGGATTATACAATACAAAAGAAAGTTTCATGAAGGAAGGTTTTAAATCTGCTACAACTATTGTGAAAAACAAAATAACGTATGCAGTTTTTAACGATTTGCCAAAAGGAGTTTACGCAGTATCGTTGATTCATGACGAAAATTCAAACGGAAAACTAGAAACTAATTTCTTTGGAATACCCAAGGAGGGCTTCGGTATATCAAACGATGCAAAAGGTTTTATGGGACCTCCAAAATACGAAGATGCCAAATTTGAGCTTACATCTGATAAGCGAATATCAATAAAAATTCAATAGCATTATTGAATTTAAAAAAATGGTGTTTGCCTTTTATTCATTAAACACAATACTCCTAATATTAATAAACTTAAATAAAAAAAGATGAAAATAGTTGTAACAGGTTCAGTAGGTAATATAAGTAAGCCACTAATTATTCAATTAGTCAAACAAGGTCATACGGTAACTGTAATAAGCAGTTCTAATGATAGAAAAAATGAAATCGAAGCATTAGGCGCAAATGCTTCAATAGGTAAGATCGAAGATGTAAATTTTTTAATACAAACATTTTCAGGCCATGATGCTGTATATTGTATGCTTCCTCCATTCAACTTTTTTGGAAATAAAAATCTTGATTACAAAAAAGACGCTTTATTGATTGCGAATAACTATGCACAAGCTATTCAAAAAGCTGATATAAAAAAGGTAGTTCATCTTAGCAGTGTTGGTGCGGAAAAAGAAACAGGGACAGGTCTTTTGGTTTTTCATAATATTGTTGAGAATGTATTAAAAAAATTGCCTTCAGATATTTCTATTACACACATACGTCCAGTTTCTTTTGATTATAATGTGTATTCCTTTATGGATATGATAAAAGGAAGAGGTTTTTTAGCGGGTTTTGTGGGGAAAATAATTTACTTACAGCATTACGGAATTAAAGGATTATTAAAAGGCTATTCAGGAATTATTTTATCTAATTATGGAGCTAATGACATGATTCCTTGGGTTTCTCCTATTGATATTGCTTCTGCAATAGCAGAAGAATTTTCATTAACACAATCCGGACGTAAAATTAGATATGTAGTAAGTGAAGAGCTAACGTGTCAGCAAGTAGCAACTATTTTAGGTAATGCAGTTGGTAAGCCTTATTTAAAATGGGTTCTTATAAGCGATAAGCAAATGACAAGTGCAATAAAACAATTTGGCGCATCCGATGTTATAGCCAATGAACTTACTGAAATGAATATTACTATGCACAATGGCAATTTGTTTGAAGATTACTATAAAAATAAACCGAAAACGTTGGGGAAAGTAAAAATGAAAGACTTTGCTAAAGAGTTCGCAACAAAATATAAAAACTCATGAAGCATATTCTAATAGTAATATCAATTTTAAATATGACATATAGTTCACTTGCACAAGAAAATGCAGATAAAATCATTGGCACTTGGTTTAGCAAAGTAAAAGAAGGTAAAGTATTGATTTATAAAAACGGGGATGAGTATTTCGGAAAATTGATCTATTTGAAAAACTCAATGGATAGCAATGGAAACCCTGTTTTAGATAGTAATAATCCCGATAGTATAAAACGAAAACTACCGTTAGTCGGCGTTGTATTTTTGACTAATTTCATTTACGATGCCAAAACAAATAGATGGAAAGGTAAATTGTATGACTATGATGGTGCAAATGGTAACACCTACGATTCATTTATAACAATTGAAAAGGATGACACATTAAATATAAAAGGTTTTTGGGGATTGTCATTTTTCGGGTTGAATCGCGGCCTTACACTATCGAAAGTTAAAGAAGATTGATTTACCTTTACTTAAAATAGATTATTTAATATGGAAAACCTACCACCTTATCGCATTAAATCTATAAAAGACTATCATCAAATACTTGGGCTGTCAAAACCTGAACACCCTTTGGTAAGTGTTGTAAATCTTGAAGAAATAAAACCATATATAGGCGAAGAAAAAGTAAAAGTTGTTTTCGACTTTTATATGATTTCACTAAAAAAAATAGTGAATGGAAATGTGAAATACAGTTATGGTCAGCAACAGTATGATTTTGATGAAGGAATTTTATTTTATATAGCACCAGATCAAGTGTTTTCTTTCCAGGCAGATGATGATTTTAAAAGTAGCGGCTTTGTGTTACTTGTGCATCCTGATTTCTTATGGGGGACTTCACTAGCTAAGCTCATTAAAAATTATGAATTTTTTAATTATTCTGCAAATGAAGCTCTATTTGTATCAGAGAAAGAAGAAACTATTCTAAACAACATTATTAAAAATATTGAGCAGGAGTATCATTCTAATATTGACAAGTTTAGTGAAAGCATTATTATTTCGCAATTAGAATCCTTGTTCAATTATTCAGACCGATTTTACCAACGGCAATTTCTTACTCGTAAAATAAGTAATCATCAGATCCTTGACCGATTAGAAAAGTTGCTTGATGATTATTTCAAAAATGATGATTTACTTAAAAGTGGTTTACCTACCGTACAGTTTTTAGCTAATCAATTAAGCACTTCTCCAAACTACCTAAGTGGTGTTCTTAAAACACTCACCGGGCAAAATACACAACAACTCATTCATTCCAAATTAATAGAAAAAGCTAAGGAAAAATTGTCAACTACAAACTTAACTGTAAGTGAAATTGCTTATGAATTGGGATTTGAGTATTCGCAATCCTTTAGCAAATTATTTAAAACAAAAACTAAACTTTCTCCTTTGGAGTTTAGGGCGAAATTTAACTAATCATCAAACTACCCTGATACTTCTTGGGCTTCACACCTATATGTTTCTCAAATTCCCTACTAAAATGACTAAGATTGGTAAATCCTAAATCATAACCCACTTCTGATACATTTTTGCCCGCTTCTTTCAACAATCTTGCGGCTTCCTTCATACGTACAAGTTGGAAATAGTCGTAAATGCTCATGCCAAAAACTTGAGTAAATAGTTTCCTAAGTTTTATTTCATTCATGCAGGCAATGGCTTTTAACTCCGTAAGAGAAGGTGCTATATCAAGATGAGCTATCAATCTATCTCTTACTTTATATAGGTTCTCAATTTCAATGGGTTTCAGACTTTGAAATGAAACTTGTTCTCTTTTGTCAAGACTGCGAAAAAGTAAATACAGGAGTTCAATGGCTTTTAATTTAAAATGAAATTTTGATAGACTTTCATCTTTTTTAGAGTTTACCATTTCATTTATTATTCGTAACACATCATCAGACATAAACTCTTCCATAACAAAACTATCCTTACTTGACAACAGGTACGCGAATTTTTCCGCATCTTCTTTTAAAAAAGCCTTGAGATAATCAGTACAAATAAGTATCCCTACATGTTTCATGTGAGTATTTTTATGGAAAGTATGTTCTTGGGTACTATTCATTGGGATTACTTTCACATGTGGTAATTCTTCCTTAATTCTAATAGAAGAGTTTTGATCCAGTTCATCTTTAAAAAAATTATGAAAAGAAAAAAAAATTCCATTTTTAATTGTCTTAATATTTTCAAAACGATGTTTGAAATTTTTCTTTACAATATATGACCTTATGGTTAATAATAAATCCGGTACAAAATCATAGACTTCAAAAACTTTTATTTCAAATTTTTTAAATTCTGCGGTCAATTCTTGGGGAGTATCTTTGCCTAATGCATTGACAAATTTAATGATTGAATTATCTATATTTGACGGCTTCTTCATTTCGTTTTACGACTATTTTATTATTTTTTAAGGTTATTTTATACGCAAAAATACAAATAATTTTGTGTTATAATAAAAACAAACAAAAATGAAAAAAACAGTATTGATATCAGGAGCAAGCATTGCAGGGCTAACAATGGCGTATTGGATGAATAAATATGGTTACAAAGTAGCCGTAGTAGAAATTGGCTCAGCACCGCGTATGGGTGGAACACCCATAGATGTGAGAGGCGATTCATTGGATACCGCCATGCGCATGGGGATAATCGATGAGCTAAAAGCTGCAAAACTTCCTACAATGGGTATGGAATTCATGAACGCAGAGAGTTTAGTAGAGGGAAGGATGCTTGTCGATGAAATATCTATTAGACCGGGTGAAGATATTGAAATCAGACGAGATGATTTAGTGAATATCATATATGCAAATACACAAGAAGGTATTGAGTATAAGTTTAGTAATCAAATAAAAAAGATTGAACAAAGTAATGATGCAGTTATAGTTACGTTTAATGATGAAAAGTGTGAATCTTATGATCTTTTAATAGGTGCTGATGGGCTTCACTCAGGCGTAAGAAAATTAGTTTTTGGGCCTGAGGAGCAGTTTACCAATTTCTTAAATTTCTATTTTACAATTATGCAGGTGGACGAAAGTTTTGGTAAAATAAACACAGGGCAAGTGTTCAATACCCCAAATCACATGGCAACAATATACTTTTATAATAGAGGTTTTGCTGACGCTCTATTAGCTTTTAAATCACCTCATAAAATTGCTTATGATTTTAGAGATACCGAAGCACAAAAAAAAATAGTTATAGATGCTTTTAAAAACGTAGGGTGGAAAGTGCCACAACTTCTTGAGGTAATTAAAAACGCCAAAAACTTTTATTTCGACCAAGGTTGTCAAATAAAAATGCCAACCTGGACGAATGGAAGGGTCGCATTAATTGGTGACGCAGGTTATGCCCCCGCATTCCCCACTGGTATGGGAGTGACTTTAGCTATGCAAGGAGCAACGGCTCTGGCAGATGCAATTGCTAGTAGTGATGATTATAAAATTGCATTTCAGAAATACAACGAATCATTTAGGCCATTCGTTGATTCTTTGCAGGCAACAGTCTATAAAGGCATTGAATTTCTTTTGCCCGAAACACAAGAAGCAATAGACGCAAGGAATAAAGCAATGAATTAAAAGAGTGTATTCAGTTAAATCATAATTAAATTATTAAAAATAAATAGGATGAAATCATTATTAACAGGTATAGTTGGTGCAATAACAACAATTGCTACTATCATTTTAGTTACACTCATTACACAATACTTCTTCCCTCCGCCTGCAATCCCATCGTTAGTAGACAATGTAGATTCTGTAAAGTATATTTTTATACACTCATCAACAGGTCTGCTGGTTGGTAAATTGTTCGCGGGTATTCTAGGTGGATTGTTAAGTGGTTTCGTTATTTCACGAATGAAAGGGAGTAAGAAAACTGCTACAATTGTTGGGTTATTATTTTCTGTATTAGCGGGATGTTATCTGGTAATGGTAATAGAACCACTTTGGTTTTGGTTGTTACTTGTGTTCAGTTTCTTTCCGTGTTCCCGCATGGGATACTCATTTGGGTCTCGCAGAAATAGGATAAATGATTAATCAGGCTTAACCTTATAAAAGGCTTTCGATGACTTGTTCCTTTATTAATTTTAAACTAAAAATCATGAACAGAAAAAATGAGACAAATTTCCCTCTCGTTTCAGCAATAGGTTTGGGATCTATAGAAATGTCTGCCGCATACTACTTACATTTTAATCTTTCCTTTTCTATTTCAATTTGCTCCATGCGCCACTCAAAATGTTGAATTGAAGCTTTACAGGATTCCATTTCTCCATTTAACACCTTACATGGATTTGTATCATGCATTATGCTATGCAACCTAGTAATAAAAAGACTTCCCCCAACTTCAACTATTTCTTTTGCATGTTCATGAGCAGGGTCAGTATAAAGAGCAGGTAATAAAAGTCCCAAATGACTTTTAAATTTAACATGTTTGTCTTCGAGCCACTTTTTTGTTTCTTCTTGTGTCATAGTTAATTAATTTAAAATGTTTGTTAGTGTAATTGTTTTTAGTTGATTAGTGCTTTTTATCCACTTTACTTTTTGCATATTATATACCAAAAGTTTTGTTTGGGTTTATCACTCAAATCCTTTATTGGTTCATTAATTTCTTCAGCATCTATCAAACCATAGTTACCAAATTCTGTTTTAATTGAATCCGAATCATAAAAAAACAAAGTTACACCTGGCCAAGTTTCAAATGAGTCTTTGCTTGTTTCTTTTCCTTGTCCATATCTAAAATCCAATTTTGAAATTGAAACAAAAACCATGTATCCATTAGGTCTAAGTTGATTATAACAATTAGCAATCAGTTTTATTCGTTCATTCTCATTTAATAAATGGATTAAAGCATAACAAAAAATTCCATCGTAAACTTCCTGGTCATACGGCATTGAATTAACAGAACCATGATATACTTTTATACCATCTCCAAAATGTTTTTTTGCTAAATCAATTGCTGTTTCAGAAATCTCAATTCCGGTTACCTTGAAACCATTATCTGTAAAATTCTTGGCATTTCTACCGTAACCAAATCCGGGAATTAGGATCTTCTTTAATCCATATTTTTTAAATAATTGAGATGCTTCTATAGCGGAATCCGCGGGCTTCCATCCCCACATCTCTTGTTTATCTCTAAAACTTTCCTCCCAAAATTCTGGCATATTATTTTGCTTTAATAATATATTGATAAGGCAACAGGTTCACTTCAACTTCAAAGGAAGTAAAACCCGCTTTCTTTAGCTCAAACACAACTTGGTCAACAGATGCTCTTATTTCCATAGGAGGCGCTGTTATTTCCTTCGGTAATTCAGTATTAAAGTAATCAACAACTATTAATTCTCCAGTCGGTTTAAGTCCCTTTTTAACTTTACTAAAATAGTCTGTTCGGTTTTCAATATGATGATACGTATTTGCAATAAAAACAATATCCGCTTCGCCATCCTTTAATAAAGGGTTGTCATAAGGTGTTTTTCTTAGTTCAATGTTTTTAATGTTATTTTTTTCAATACGTTCCTTTAAATAATTCTGAAACTCTTCGCTTACATCCGCAGCAATAACATTTGCGCCTTTATCAGCAAATTTTACCGAAAAATAACCAGTTGCAGCCCCAATATCCATAAGGGTATTCCCTTTTATATCTCCAATATACTGCAATATCTTTTGAGGCTGCTGCATTGAATCTCTTTCAGGTGATTCAAATTTTTTTGCCATTTCTTCTACAGCTTTTTTATCTGTAAACCCATGCCCTGCATGAGAATGTTTTCCGTGGTTGTGTTCTTTATGTTCCATATTGTTTTCTTTAGAGTTTGATTGATCATTACTATTGCATGAAGTCATTAAAGTGGCTACAAATAATACCCTACAAATCTGAATTGATAAATTGCTTTCCTTCATGTTATAATTATTTACAAATTTTATCTTCTAAAATAGTGCATTTAAATCCAGCTTGATTTACCAGCGCTATTATTTTCTCTGAATTAATTGTCGCTCCCTCTACCCGAAGGATGTTATGACAAAAAGGAATTTGAGAATCTGAGTCATCTAAATCAAAATTGAATTCCAATTCAGAAAAATAATTTTCAAGTAATTTCAGAATGGGTTCTGCTTGAATTTTGGTTCGGACATTTGTTGTAAAAACTTCTACCATTATTTGTGGCTTTATATTAAAATTTCTCTTCTACTAATTTACCGTTCACCACAGCCCCGGTTAGGTTCCCGGTATAAACGGCATTAGCTACCGATCGCATCATACTACTATTATCACCACAGGCAAACACACCAGTGATATTGGTTTCTTGAAATGGACTCACTTTTAAATACCCAAGCTCTGTAAGTTCACAGCCAAGTGATGTGGGAATATCAGAATGTTGTGTAAATGGCAACGCAGCATAAAGTCCATCAAATGCTTTTTTACTGCCATCTGAGAAAATTACATTATTCATTATTCCATTTTTGTGTTCAATTTCTTTAATGGTAGTTTCAATAATGGCTATATCATGCTTATTTAACTTTACTCTTTGTTCTTCCGTGAAATCCGCCTTGCTATTTGTAAGGAGTGTAAGTTTATTCGTAAGATTATTAACCATAGACGCTAAATGAAAACCCTTAACACCATCGGCAATTATGCCGGTGTTTTTATTCCGTAATTCGTAACCATGACAATAAGGGCAATGCACTACCGAAATCCCCCAACACTCAGCAAGGCCTTTTATGTCAGGCATAGTGTCTTTTATACCCGTAGCAAAAACTAATTTCTTCGCCTCAATCTCTTCTCCTTTTTGTGTTGTGATCACAAAACCATTTTCAATTTTCTTTCCGCTTACAGCAACGTCATTCAAAAATTTTACCGTGCTATAATTTAAAACCTGGCTTTTAGCCTTTTCCGCTATTATACTCGGCTTTTCTCCATCATGAGTAATGAAGTTATGCGAATGTGGTGTTTGGCGGTTGCAGGGTAATCCACTATCTATAATTAGAACATTCCTTAACGAACGTCCCAATGCCATTGCCGCAGATAGCCCCGAATAGCTTCCGCCAATAATGATCACATCAAATTTTTTACTGTCTATCATAGGATTATACTTTATAAGCGCAGTTAATGAACGAGGTATAGCAAGTGCTAATGCAGCCAGCCCACCTTGCTTTATAACATCTCTTCTGTTCATTTCTGTTAAACTTTCGACAAATGTAGTTATAATTTCATTTAATGCAACAATGTTGCATTAATTTATTGCAATTTTGTTGCATTAACATTATTTGTTAAATTTGTAGCTAGATGAAAAGAAGAAATACTGAATCACAAGACGCTGTATTATCTATATTAACAGCTTCAAGAAAAGCAATGAGCCAGCATGCTATTGAAAACAAAATGGATGTAGAGGCAGACAGAGTTACGGTGTATAGAATCCTCAATCGCTTTGTTGAAGATGGAATAGTGCATAAAATAGTAGCAGATGATGGAAAGCAATATTTTGCCGTTTGTGTTAAATGTGATGACAAGAAGAAACTGCCTGATAATCATTTTCACTTCCGCTGTACAAAATGCGAAACAATACAATGTATGCCAACATTAGTAAACTTTTCAGTTCCTAGAGGCTATAAGGTAGAAAAATTAAATTGTGTGCTTGTTGGGGTTTGTAAGGATTGTGCTTAATAATATTGAAATTAGTAATTTTGAGAGTAACCTACTAATTATATTTATGTTTACAAACGAGAACAAATACTTAATAATCGGATAAGTAGCGCATATCCACAAGTTAGCTGTCAGGCTATGACGACACCCAACAGACAAAATGAGCAGTTCAAAAATATCAATTAGACCCGCCTTACTTAGTGACTTGGCAGAAATGCAAACCTTGTTCGTGGAAACCATAGAAACTGTTTGTAAAAAGGACTATTCGCCTGAACAAATTAAGGTTTGGACTTCATCAATTGAGCATACCAATCGTTGGACAGACAGATTACAAAAACAATATTTTTTAATAGCACACATGGAAAATAAAATAGTAGGATATTCTTCATTACAAGACAAAGACTATTTGGACTTTTTATATGTACACAAAGATTTTCAACGGCAAGGAATTGCAGACAGACTTTATAACGAAATTGAAATCGAAGCAATTAAAAGAGGCTCGACAATCCTTAACTCTGACGTAAGTATTACTGCCAAACCATTTTTTGAAAAAAAAGAATTTAAGATATTATTGGAACAAAAGAATACAATAAATGGAGTAGAAATTGTAAATTATAGAATGACAAAAGACTTACCAGCCACTGACATTAAAAAAAATGGATTAAAAATAACGCAGGAAAATAACTTAGACTATATAGAAATTTATGAAACAAATACACTTGCATTCGGAAAGGAGAACGAAGCAAAACTTGTTAATCTATTGCGTGAAAGTAAAGCATTTATTCCAGAACTTTCATTAGTGGCTACAATTGACAACAAAATTGTAGGACATATTTTATTTTCAAGGATTGTAATTATTGACAATAACCAAAACGAATTCGAAAGTTTAGCACTTGCACCAATTGCAGTTAGACCTGAATTTCAACAAAAAGGAATTGGCGGACAATTAATAAGAACAGGACTTGACAAAGCCAGAGAATTAAATTTTAAATCTGTTATTGTATTAGGACACGAACATTATTATCCAAAATTTGGATTTGTGCCTGCAAATAAGTGGAATATTAAATCATCATTTGACGTTCCAACAAATATATTTATGGGACTTGAACTTATGGAGGGCGGACTTAAAAATGTTAGTGGGACAGTTAAATACCCAAAAGAATTTGATACTGTATGACAAGCGAGAAAAGCAACGAACCGCTAACAGCAAACAAACTCCATTTTTTGTGGGTTCGCGCTCAAATGCGTAACTTGACACAGCAAAAAACTGCAAGTAGCTGCAAAACTTTACCTGCAAGGTTAGCAGACCGAACCTAACGACAATGACTGGCAAAAAATGCAACAACGAATAATAGGATTTGATTTAGGCGAGTTTCAATTGACAAATAAGTGTTCTATCTTTGACGTGGTTAACCCTCACTTAATTTAATCATGCAATTGGCGATCAAGTCATCTTTACCTGATAACTCCATTTCTCATTTCGTTCATAGTTTTTGGATGCTGGAAAACAATACTGGCAAGGAGATACCTTCAACTTTGCTCCCTAATGGAATGGTTGATTTAACTTTTATGAAAAGAGGCTCTGAGAATTGGGAAGCGGTTGTTAGAGGCATTGATACTGTACCAAGCCAGGTTGTTATTCCTGTAGGTACAAAAATGTTTTCTGTAGGGCTTAAATTATTAGCTGTGGAATATCTTTTAAGCGATTCTATTAAAGATGTATTAAACTATGGTAAACGCCTTGAAAAGGATTTTTGGGAATTTAAAGACAGCGATCTAAATAATTTGAAGAGTTTTTCTAAAAAAGTAACATCGAAAATAGAATTCATGTCAATTAAGGATCTTGACAGCCGGAAAAAAAAGTTATTTGAACTTATATATTCTTCACAAGGTTCAATAACAGTAAAAGAGCTTTCTGAAAAGGTTTACTGGAGTAGCCGTCAGATAAATCGCTACTTCAATCAACAGTTTGGTCTTTCACTCAAAGCATATTGTAATATTCTTCGGTTCAGCGCCTCGTTCAAACACATCAGCGAAGGCAACCTTTTCCCTGAACAAAATTTTACCGACCAAAATCATTTCATTAAAGAAACAAAGAAGTACTCAGGAGTAACACCAAAAGAATTGAGTAAAAACAAAAATGATCGTTTTATTGATATTACTGCTATCAAAAAACTCCTGGTAAAAAACGGCTGATTTATACTATTTCATTTCAGGCTACTTTAGCAATTTTGTATTGTAATTAAACAATATAAATTATGTTATTAGAAAATAGAAAAATAGCTATAGTAGGTGGTGGCCCGGGTGGCTTAACATTAGCAAGACTCCTGCAAATGAAAGGAGTTGATGTAAAAGTATATGAAAGAGATCTCAATAAAGATGCCCGTGTGCAAGGCACAACACTAGATTTGCACCACGAATCAGGATTGGCGGCTTTGTGGGAAGCAAACTTATTGAATGAGTTTAAAAAGAACTATCGTCCTGGGGCGGATAGAATGATCATTGCAAATGAAAATGCTAAGGTGTTTTTTTCTGACCATCAGGAAAAGCCGAAAGAAGATTTTGGTAATCCTCATTTTCGCCCTGAAATTGACAGAGGGCCGCTTAGAAAAATGTTGTTAGAGTCTTTGCAACCAAATACGGTGGTTTGGAATAGTCAGTTTAGTTCAATGGAGAAACAAAATGAAGGCTGGTTGCTCCATTTTAAAAATGGAGCAACTGCGTATGCGGATATTGTAATTGGTGCTGATGGAGCTAACTCTAAAATTCGCCCATACATTACTGATATAAAATCGTTTTACTCTGGAATATCAGGTATTTAGGAAGTGTACATGATCCTTCAACAATACCAAATATCAACGAAATTCTTAAAGGCGGAAAAATAATGGCGTTTGGAAGCAGTAAATGTTTTATTACCGCTTCAAAAGGTGATGGTAGTGTTTCTTTTTATCTCTCTTATAAAACAGGCGAGAATCAATTAAAGCAATTGGATTTAGCAGATAAAGCTAAAGTGCTTTCATGGTTTAAGAATGATTTTCCTGAATGGAGCAATGTGTGGCACGAGTTACTTGAAAATGCCGAAACACCTTTTCTGCCAATCCCTATTTATTGTATGCCTTTAGAGCAAACATGGAAAGCCCTACCAAATCTTACGATGATTGGCGATGCCGCACACGTAATGCCGCCATTTGCTGGGGAGGGTGTGAATATGGCCATGCTTGACGCCTTGGAATTGAGTGATTGTTTAACTTCTAATATACATAATACTTTAGAGGAAGCTATTTCGGTTTTTGAAATCAATATGCGAAAAAGAGCATCAGCTGCTGCGAAGGAATCGCTCGAAAATGGTGAAATAATGCATGGTCCCAAAGGATTGCAAAGTATGCTCGACTTTTTTGCAGGTTAGACTATGTATCTGGAATTAAGCAGGAAGAAACAGACATTGAGTTAGCCTAAATGAAAAAAAGTTCCAATTAAGTCCTTACTTCTTTTTCGCTTTCTTTCTATGTCTTAAGCCCCACTCAACAAACTGCTTAAATGTTGGTAGAAGCTCCCTGGCAGAATCTGTAAGTCCATATTGAATTAATACTGGTATTTCATCATAAACATGTCGTTTTACAATGCCACTCATTTCTAAATCCTTTAATTCCTTTGAGAGCATTCGAGGGGTTATATTTGGAATGTATTGTTGAAGTTCCTTAAATCTCATATCCTCCATATATAAAGTTGCAAAAATTATCATTCGCCATTTACCAGCAAATAAATTTACCACTTCCAATAAAGCCATACCAACATCCGGATCACAATTCTTAAAATCTATTTCAGTTTTTTTAAGATCCATAAGAGTTTTTATGTTTTTATACATGTTCTAAAATTAATTGATTTACCAAAAGGGTCACCTTTCCATTCAAAGTTAGCAATCATTTACCTCTAAATAAAACTATCTCACTATACTAAAGTATACAAGTGTATTTTATATAGTAAGCGTAGATAACTTTGCTCAATATTTTATTAAAACCTGATTTAGAAAATGAAAAGCATGGTAACACCCCACATGAGCAAAGCCATTCCAACCACATTGTCACTACTATTACTTACAGGGATGATTGTTTCTTTAACCAGTATGACATCAGTTCCTGATAGCATTGTTGGCAAATGGGAATCTGCAGACAAGGAATATACTTGGGAATTTTTTAAAGGCGGAGAGTCATATTTTGCTAAACTCATAACAAGTAATGATGCTCTTGAACCCGATGGAAAAACATTCAAAAAGGACGTGAAAAATTCCGACCAAAAACTAAAAAACCGAAGTTTGCAAGGTATCATTTTTGTATTCAGCTTAAAGTATAATGATGGCGCATATACAGATGGAAAAATATATGCATTTAGCGATGGTAATTTATACGATTGTAAGGCAACCGTAGAAGGGAACAAACTTTATTTTAGAGCTTATAAAGGCGTTTCCATCTTAGGAAAAACTATTGAGTTTAATCATGTGAAGTAAAACAATACAAACTAATTTAAAAAAAATGAAAATATTGATGTTTGGCAGAGGGGTTATTTCAACACAATACGCTTGGGCACTTGAAAAAGCAGGGCACACCGTTGAGTTTTATGTAAGACCTGGTAGAAAAGCTGAATTCGGTTCTACCGTAACATTAAACCTTTTAGATGCTCGAAAGAAAATAAGAGGTATACCTGTGAAAGAAAATTGGCCTGTTACCTTGATAGAAGATTTTAATGCAGATCATAGTTACGATTTGATATTTGTAAGCGTACAGCATTATCATTTTAAGAAAGTAGCAGAGCACTTGTCAGACAAAGTTGGTAAAGCAACTGTATTACTCTTTAATAATTTCTGGGAAGAACCTTTAGAACAAGTGGCAAGTTTGCCTGTTAAGCAATTAGTATGGGGCTTTCCGCAAGCCGGTGGAGGCTTTGATAGTAAAGGGGTCTTGAACGGCTCTATTTTAGGAGGTATTACAATTGGCACTTTTCATTCAGAATTAACCGATAGAGATTTAGCAGTAATAGAGTTGTTCAGATCAGCAGGTATCAAAAGCACAATAAGTAAAGATTTTCGGTCATGGCTTTTCGGTCATTTTGCGATGAATGCCGCAATGCTTATAGAAATTTTAAAAGCTAAGACCACCATGCTTGTGGCATTCCAAACAACCAAACACTGGAAGAATGCAATAGCAAACGGAAAGGGCTTATTGCCCTTGCTAAAAGCCCGAAATGTAGATATTACAAAAAGTCCGGTTCTTAAAATATTTGGCGTACCACCTTGGCTGATAAGTTTTGGAATGAAACTGGCAATTAGATTTTTACCCCCCTTAAAGCATAGTTTTTCCAATCATTCAAATCAGGAGGAAATTGATTCTTATGCTAAAGATGTGATGGCTATGGCAGAAAAATTAAAAATTAGTTTGCCAAGGTATGAATCACGCGTAAAATACTAATCAAATGAAACAAAGCGAAAAAATAGACAAACTCCCAATAATTTGGTTAATGCTGTCAAATATGTTTCCTCCAATAGGATTTGTCCTATACTTTAAACATAAAGATCAATCACCAAAAAAAGCCAAAAAATCCTTGATAGGCGCGTTAATTGGTATTCCAATGGGCATAATGATGAGCTACATATTTAATAATTACATATTTGTATAGGAAGATTCAGTTAATGAATAACGTAGAAGTATTTAAAACAAATGTTTTTGAAATATCAGATGCAAAAAATATTTTAAGGGCATTAACTCGCATGGATTCTAATCTTATTATAAATTTTGATCTCGAAGACTGTGATAAAATATTGAGAATAGAAGGTGTTGAAATAGATAAAGAACGAATAATAAGTATTTTAATTAATCAAGGATTTCAATGTGAGGCTTTAATTTGATAGTCTAAATAAAAACAGAATTGTTGAATTTAGTTATTAGAACTACGTTGATACTTCTTTGGTTTTATAACAATATGCTTTTCACTATAAATAAAATACGAAACAGCAAACCCTGAAAACGGAGGTGTTTGTCTTCCCTCTTTCGACTACAACATTCAGAGATTTGGCTACATTAACTAGTTCTATTATACTCACTTTTGCACCATAAATTATTTAACAAAAATAAAATAACAGCAAAAATGAAAATCGTATTAACAGGTTCACTTGGAAACATCGGAAAGCCACTCACGCAGGATTTGGTGCAAAAAGGACATTCAGTAACAGTTATCAGCAGTAATGCAGAAAGACAAAAAGATATAGAAGCATTGGGCGCAAAAGCCGCTATCGGCAATATATTTGACGTTGATTTTTTAATAACATCTTTCAAAGATGCTGACATCGTTTACTTAATGGAAACAATGGAAGCAGCAGGCGATATGTTTGATAAAGAAGTCGATTTTATAGAAACGATCAATAAAATTGGTAACAACTATAAAAAGGCAGTTGAACAATCAGGCGTAAAACAAGTGGTGCATTTGAGCAGCGTTGGCGCGCATACTGACAAAGGAACCGGTATTTTGATTTTTCATTACAATGTAGAAACCCTTTTAAGACAGTTGCCTGATAACATTTCTATTAAATTCGTTCGCCCAGTTGGTTTTTACATCAATATGTTTTCGTTCGTGCAAACAATAAAACATAAAGGTGCAATCATTTCCAATTATGGTGGCAACAGCAAAGAACCTTGGGTTTCTCCTTTGGATATTGCGACTGTGATTTCTGAGGAAATGGAAAAGCCATTTGCAGGCCGAACCGTTCGTTATGTGGCAAGCGATGAACTTTCTCCAAACGAAATTGCAAAAGCACTTGGAGAAGCAATCGGTAAGCCCGATTTACAGTGGCAGGTTATTTCTGACGAACAACTTTTGACAAATTGGTTAAACATAGGCTTCAACGAGCAAATAGCCAAAGGGTTTGTGGAAATGCAAGCAAGTCAAGGCACTGGTGCGATATATGAAGATTATTACCGGAACAAACCAACATTGGGCAAAGTGAAACTGGCTGATTTTGCGAAAGAATTTGCCATTGTTTACAATGCTTAATGTCAAAAAACAACATTCTAATAAATTAAAATAACAATTAAATAAAATATCTTTACAAATATGAAACCACCTAAAAAATGGAAAATGGCAATCGTTATTTGGCTTGCCATCTATCCTTTAATAACAGCAGTATTTATGATCTTTGGTAAATACTTAATGCAAATAGAATTTGTACCGCTTCGTACTTTAGTTATGACACTTATTTTAGTGCCAACAATGGTATTTATTTTAATGCCTTTTGTAATGAAGTTGTTAGGTGACTGGATAAAAAAATAATATATTTTTTAAATTTGCAGTATGGAACACAAACGAACAAAACGAATAAAAACCATTAGCGAATTTCATCGTTTAAGGGGCTTACCACAACCCGAACACCCACTGATTAGTGTGGTAGATTATAGTGCCGTTCAGCGACCTGCCGATATTGCCGAAACAAATTGGGTATTTGATTTTTATCAAATTTCCATAAAGCGAGGAATAAATGCCAAACTCAAATATGGACAACAAGAATACGATTTTGACGAGGGGATTATGTTTTTCATTTCGCCCAATCAGATTTTAAGGATTGAACCCGATAGTAAAACAAAAGAAAAAAAATCAGGCTTTATGTTGCTTATCCACCCCGATTTTTTTTGGAATACACCACTTGCCAAAATTATTAAGCAATATGACTTTTTTAATTATTCGGTAAATGAAGCCTTGTTTGTTTCTGGAAAAGAAGAAACAACTATTAACGGAATCATAGCAAACATTGAACAAGAGTACCATGCTAACATTGACAAGTTTAGCCAAAGCATTATCATTTCGCATATTGAGGCACTACTCAATTATTCAGAACGGTTTTATGAAAGACAATTTATCACCAGAAAAATTACCAATCACAAAATTCTTAATCGCTTAGAGGAACTATTGAATGACTATTTCAATAGCGATAATTTGATTTCAAAGGGGTTGCCAACCGTTCAATTCATTGCCGATAAACTTAATATATCGCCAAACTATTTAAGTGATCTGCTAAAAGTATTAACCGGGCAAAGTACACAGCAACATATTCACGACAAGCTAATTGAAAAAGCGAAGGAAAAATTATCTACAAGTAATTTATCAGTCAGCGAAATCGCTTATGAATTAGGCTTTGAACATTCTCAGTCTTTTAGTAAGTTGTTCAAAGTAAAAACTAATCAAAGCCCTTTGGAGTTTAGATCCTCATTTAACTGACACTCAGTATTTGAGAAGTAATATGGCGAAAATTAGCGCCATTACATTGCCTATAAAATTCACGATTTAGATACACTATTCATTGATTGGGCTAATTATACTATTTCGTTTCCAGCGATCTTTGTTCTATTATTTTAAAAATTTAGAAAAAAATGGAAACAAAAAAAGTATGGCTTGTTACAGGGGCTTCAAAAGGTTTAGGGCTTAGTTTGGTGAAAAAATTATTACAAAATGACTATTGCGTGGTGGCAACAACACGGAATTCAAAATCTTTGATTGAAGAAATCAGCAACACTTCAGGAGTTTTTTTACCGTTAGAGGTGAACTTAACCGATAACATTGATGTCAAAAAAGCTATTGAAAAAAGCATTGCACATTTCGGGAAAATTGATGTAGTGGTAAACAATGCAGGCTACGGACAAATAGGAACATTGGAGGAATTAAGCGATGAAGAAGCAAGGGAAAATTTTGATGTCAATGTTTTTGGTGCCCTGAATGTAATAAGAAATGCAATGCCTTATTTACGAAGGCAAAAGTCGGGCAATATCTTCAACGTTTCATCGGCAGGTGGATTTTTAGGAAGCTTTGCCGGTTGGGGCATTTATTGTTCTACAAAATTTGCAATGGCAGGGTTTACTGAAGCATTGGCAGAAGAGGTGAGAGAGTTTGGTATTAAAGTTTCTGTTGTTTATCCTGGGTATTTTCGCACCGATTTTCTTACCCAGGGTTCAGTAAGAACACCAAAGCAACCCATTCAGGACTATAAAGCTGCCCGACAATCCGAACAGGCACACCTTAAAAGCATTAGCGGTAATCAGCCAAACGATCCCGAAAAAGCGGCTGATGTTTTAATTGCCATTAGCAAAGAAGGAAATCCGCCTGTTCATTTGTTATTGGGCAATGATTCGTATGAAATTCTAAAAAATAAAATAGATATCATAACAGAGGATGCAGAAAAATGGAAAAGCTACACGTTATCCACCGCCTTTTGATGGTGATAACATTTTTAAGTATAGGTTGTGTAAACAATAAAAATACAACAATGGAAAAAAGTAAAACAATAGAAGAAACCAAAGATTATATTGGTATGTGGGTAACAAAGGATGGTTACATTCGCCACGAACTATTACCCAATAACCGGTACGATGAGGCTCGTGGCAATCAACAAAGTGCCTATCAGGGAGGTTTCAAGATCACCAAAAACCATATTGACTATAAAGACGACACAGGATTTACAGCAGACGGTGAATTTAAAGATGGTATCCTGTATCATGGAGGAATGATTTTGTACAAAGAAAAAAAGTAAATTAGCATCTATGGAAAAGACATATCGCTTTAATTCAATAGCTGAGTTTCATGCTTTTTGTAACCTCTCCAATCCAGAGCACCCACTAATCAGCTTGATTGATTACAGTAAGGTTTCTTACCCTATCAATGAAAGCAAGTTAAAATGGGTTCAGAATTTTTATTCTGTTGGATTAAAGCGGAATGTCAGCCATAAATTTAATTACGGACAACAAGAAATTGATTTTAATTCTGGAGTGCTGACCTTTGTTTCACCGCTCCAATTTCTAAAAGTGGAAATTAACCAGGATGTTGTAATTGAGCCAACAGGTTGTCTATTACTCATTCACCCCGATTTTTTATGGAATACCACATTAACAAAGAAGATAAAGTCTTATGACTTTTTTCAGTATGCTGTAAACGAAGCACTTTTCTTGTCTGACAAAGAAGAAAAGGTTATTGTGGATATTCTTCAAAATATTGAAAAGGAATATCAGTCCAATATTGACAAATTCAGTCAGGATCTTATTGTTGCACAAATAGAATTGTTGCTTATTTATTCAGAGCGATTTTATGAACGTCAGTTTCTCACCCGGAAAAAATCCAATCACGAAATATTAATTAGTTTTGAAGAAGTGCTCTCGAAGAGCTTTGAAAGCGGAAAACTATCGGAAAATGGTATTCCAACGGTAACATCTCTTGCTGCGCAGCTAAACATTTCACCTAACTACCTTGGGAGTTTATTGCGAATACATACTAGTCAAAACACACAACAACACATTCAAAGCAAACTTATTGAATATGCAAAAGAGCGATTAAGCACAACCAATTTATCAGTGAGTGAAATTGCTTATGAATTAGGTTTTGAGCATCCTCAATCGTTCAGCAAATTATTTAAAAGTAAAAGTGGTGTGAGCCCTTTGGAGTTTAGAGCGAGTTTTAATTAAGTAGCTTTTACACATAGTACAGGAAAGAACATAGAACAACAAAAGCCTAAGTCCACCCACCGTCCCAAACGATTTGACTTTTAACAAAGACACATCATTTTGACTACAACGACAGCCGTTTTGGCTACATCTGTTTTTTGATATCGTTGCACTTTTGCATCGCTTTGCAAAAAATTTGCAGTAGTATTAATCAACAAAAAAAACAATAAAAGATGAAAACAGTATTGGTTACAGGAGCTTCGGCTGGAATAGGAAAAGCAACCGCAATTTTATTGGCACAGAACGGCTATAATGTTTATGGTGCTGCACGCAGAACAGAGAAAATGAAAGAGCTGAAAAATTTCGGAATTAAGCCAATTTCATTGGACGTTACCAAAGAAGAAAGTCTTGTTGCGTGTGTTGAACAAATTTTGAAAGAAGCAGGAAGCATAGACATTTTAATTAATAATGCAGGATCGAGCAATTTCGGTGCATTGGAAGATGTGCCCATTTCCGATGCAAGATATCTATTGGATTTAAACTTGTTTGGTGTGGCTCGTTTAATACAATTAGTGTTGCCTAATATGCGTAAAAATAACTACGGAAAAATTGTAAATATTTCATCTGTCAACGGTAAATTTAGTTTCCCAATGGCAGGCTGGTATGTGGCGAGTAAATTTGCCATAGAGGGTTTAAGCGATGCCCTTCGCTATGAAGTGAAGCAATTTGGTATTGACGTAATTGTTGTTGAGCCGGGCGGCACTAAAACAGACATAGCAGCAATATCAAGTGAATATTTAATGCGTATATCTGGTAAAACAGTTTACAAGGGATTGGCCAAAAGTGTAAATAATGCAATTTATGACCCAAAAATTGTAGCAGGTTATCCCGAACCTATTTCAATTGCGAAACTCGTAAAACAAGGCATAGATGCAAGTAAACCCAAAACAAGATACGTAAACGGTGCTTTGATGAAATTTACCTTGTTTTTAAGAAGACTGCTGTCAGACAAAATGTTTGATAAAATGATAATTAGTCAACTTAAATAAATTTCATACAAAATTAGTATCATTGTTTATGGCAAATACAATACCCACTAGAATAAAATCAATCAGTGAGTTTCATCGGCTGAGAGGCTTGCCAAAGCCTGAACATCCTTTGATTAGTATAATAGTTATGGACGATACTCACCAGCCCAACTACAATCCTATGGATGCGGTGTTTGATTTTTATTTTATTGCATTGAAACGTATGAAAGGCGTAAAGTATAAATACGGGCAAAGCCACTACGATTTTGAAGAGGAGGGTGTACTGTTTTTTATGTCGCCTAATCAGGTTCTTAAATTTGAAATTACTGAAAAAGAATTTACCGAAAAACCGTCAGGTTGGATTTTGCTCATACACTCCGATTTTATTTGGAATACGTCACTTGCAAAAACAATTAAGCAATACGATTTTTTTGATTATTCAGTAAATGAAGCGTTGCAGTTATCAGAAAAAGAAGAAGTAACGCTAAACGGCACTATACAAAATATCAAACAAGAGTACCATTCAAACATTGACAAATTCAGCAAAAAAATTGTCATTTCGTATATAGAGACGTTACTCAACTATTCAGAGCGGTTTTACAATCGTCAGATCATCACAAGAGAAAAAGCCAATCATCAAATACTTGACCGTTTGGAAAAATTATTGACAGATTACTTTAATAGTGATGATTTGATTTCAAAAGGTTTGCCAACAGTTCAATATGTTGCAGACAACCTAAATGTTTCACCAAGTTATTTAGGCAGTTTACTTAGAGTACTGACAGGGCAAAACACACAGCAACACATTCATGACAAGTTAATAGAAAAAGCTAAAGAAAAATTATCTACAACAAGCCTTTCAATAAGCGAAATTGCTTATGAATTAGGCTTTGAACATTCGCAATCATTCAGTAAATTATTTAAAAGCAAAAGTGGTATAAGCCCTTTGGTTTTTAGAGCTAGTTTTAATTAAGAGTCACTTTTGACTAAACAAAAGTCATTTTTGGCTAAACTTTTCTCTCGCAATCGTTGCAATTTTGCATAAACAAATAAATGATTTATGAATAGGTGCAGTCGTTGCCAAAATAAATCTAAAATTTTATTGAAACAAAATCATTTGAACACAATATATTCCCATGATCATCGCATTAATCTTATCAACAATAGCCATGTCAAATAGCACTCCAACCATTTCAATTCAGTCCAAATTAGCAGTGGCGCAAGAATTTATCAGAGCTGTTGAGTCCAAGAATTTAGATTCTGTTGCCGCCACTCTTGCACCAGACGCGCAACAGTTTTTCATGCACACAAAAAGAACGAAAACAAATGAAAGCCGTAATGATGTGATCTCCGGACTAAATAGAAAGGCCTTTTGCGTAGCGCTTCTTAAAAACAGAGAAGAAATTCTTGCCTATACTAAAGGTCTGTTCGGCAAGTTTACTCCATTAGTCTGGCTTAACCATGAATGGTCTACTTCATCAGACTCCAACCAAGTTATCTTTTCTGGAAAAGGGGGAATGATTGTTGAAAAAAATGGAAGGCCTTATAATAACGATTATGTTACGGTATTTGAGTTTGAGGGTGATAAAATTATTCGAATGTATGAGTATGGAGATGCGTTTTTGTATTTTGGTCTCAGGATTTTACCAAACCGTATAGAACGTAAATCCTTTGTTCATGCATTTCAACATCTATTATCTTCAAAATAGTGTCGATAAGCTATAAGATATTCATTTTTTACTTTTTATCTTTACAATATGGCAACACCGAAACTCATAAAGATAAATACAATATCAGAAGCACATCAATTTTTAGGATTGCCTAAACCTGAAAATCCACTCATAAGTATTGTGAATTATGCTGAGTTTCAAATTCCAGAAGCTACCACAGAATTTAGAGCAACATTTGAGTTTTATTCCATTTCAATAAAAAAGAATGTGAGAAATAAATTATATTACGGGCAACAACGATGTGATTTTGATGGAGGAATTATGTTTTTTATGTCTCCAAATCAAGTTTTGAGGGCTGAAATAGAATCTACCACAACAGTTGAAGAACCGTCAGGTTGGGTATTGCTCATTCATATTGATTTTTTGTGGAATACAACACTTGCTCAAAAAATGAAGCAATACGACTTTTTTAACTATGCTGCAAATGAAGCATTGTTTCTATCAGAAAAAGAGGAAGTTATCATTAACGGAATTATTCAAAATATTCAAAATGAATATCAAAGAAACATTGATAAGTTCAGTAAACAGATCATCATTTCGCATATTGAAAATTTACTGAGTTATGCAGAACGATTTTACAATCGCCAGTTCATTACAAGAGAAATAAATAATCATCACATTTTAGAACATTTGGAAGTGTTGCTTAATGATTATTTTGCCGATAGTGATTTGATTTCAAAAGGACTGCCTACTGTTCAATTCATTGCTATAAAACTAAACATTTCATCCAATTATTTGAGGCGGCTTTTAAAAACGCTGACAGGACAAAGTACTCAACAATTTATCCACGCAAAACTGATAGAGAAAGCTAAGGAAAAACTATCTACAACAGACTTATCTGTGAGCGAAATTGCTTTTGAATTAGGCTTTGAGCATTTGCAATCGTTCAGCAAGTTGTTTAAAACGAAAAGTGGTATTTCTCCTTTAGAGTTTAGGCAGTCGTTTAATTAAAAGCACATAGATTCATAAAAACTGTAAATGTTTCGAAGTAAATCTCACTGTTGCTTCTAATGAATCCTTAGTGGCAAGTCCAAAATAATAAATGGTTTTTTATTACTTTTATCGTAAATCTATTTAAGTTCTTATGAGGGTAAAAATATTTAAAGCAATACTGTTTTGCTTGATTTCATTTATTCATTTCCGGTTAGTTTCGCAAACCGATACAGCTTATATTCAATCATATTACAATAAATTTGTTCCCCGATTACTATCTGCATTTAAGCTACATGAAATTATTTTAGATAATTATGCAGATGCTAATGTCAATTCGAGTGAAGAATTTAGCACCAATGATCAATATTTTATAGGGGGAGATCTGAGTTATAAATGGATTACCGTGGGTTATAGTTATGGAATTAATCTCGAAAATACCAGGAAAAACTTAGACTTAAGATTTGCCACCACTTATAAGGCGCTTAATTTTCAAGCTAATTATACGAGACTAAATAATCTAACATATTCATACTTTGATAATACATCATTTATCGAGAAGCAACAGTTCAAACCTTTAAATAGTGAATTTTATAATTATGGATTTAAGGTTGATTACATTTTTAATTATAAAAAATTTTGTTATTCGGCTGGTTATACCCAAGGAGGGAGACAGATAAAAACAAAGGGTTCATTTGTAGCTACCATTGCATTTTCTAAAAATAAATTTTCGACAGGGGATATTCCGAGTAGTTTAAATAGGGATAGTGTTTTGTTTAACGAATTAAAGCTAAATGCTATTGAAGACTGGTTAGGTGAAGTTGGTTTGGGTTATTCGTACAATTGGGTCATAAAGAAACATTTACTGATTGCAGTTACAGAACTGCCGTGTATGGGTTTTCAGCAATTAACATTAAGTCGATATAATGATAAGACTAAATCGTATTTTAGAGCGCCATTTGTTAATCATTTTAAACTAGGTGTCGTTTGGCATAATAGATGTTTTTTCACTGGCGTTTCATCCAATGTCATTTGGCGCGCTAGTGTCGTGGATAAGTTTGATTATAGTCAATTAAATGTTGCTGCAAATATTTACATGGGTTGGGTATTTTCAAATGTAAAACGGAAACGCTTAATGGGTGCGTGATGATGGTTATTTGAATTCCTACGCTATCAAAACGATCATAATGTAAATTACAATGCCTTAATATGTAGACACAGTTCAAAATAATATGATCTCTATTAAGGTTTTATATTATCATCGACTACCTCTAAATCAAAAAAGCACTTAGCAAACCAGCCAAGCTTAAATTTTCAGTAAAAAAATATTTTTTTAGCACTAGGGGTAAACTCTTTTTAGGTTGTCTCATAGTTATTAGAGGCGTATTGTTTTATCTAATATGGCTGTAAAGGAAATTCTGAAGACCAGGAACATATTTATAATACGAATGTCTCAAAATTTAATATTCAGCTTCTCCTTTATTCTTGCTTTGTAAACAAATATGTTTGGGAAGGACAATCCTTTAGCATTATTAAAAATTTAGGCAGATAAAGCACTTCTTGTTGCAGGTGCAAACATAAGCTGCTGCTGATCCCTACATACACAGGCAGCTAAAATTTAATCAGCATTTAGAAGCAAACAATATAAAACAAAACATAGTAAAGCAAATCCTTAATTGGGATATGAAATTCAAATTCCGTTTATCTCCGAACTTAATCAAAGTCTTTTGCTACAATTAATTTAGAAATGAATAGGGGTAAATTTAAAATGAATTGTCTCTACCATATAACAGTGAAAATAAATAAAATGAAGGTATTTAGAATTTTGATCCTAGCTGTAATTGCTCTTTTAAACGCAGAGGCTTTTAATAAAGTAAGGATCCGGGGTATTTTGGGAAAAAACAGTAATATTTTAGTGCTTGGCGTTTATTTTGAAGAATATGTACCGTTTCAATTAGTCGGCCAATGCAAAGCTTCTAAAACGATAGTACGACTGAGCTAAACACAGAATTCCTTTAGAACTCGGGAGCCATTCTCATTAACTTCAATTATTTTTAGAAGCGTACCCAACCTTTTTATCATTACACCTATCTATATTGTTAGAAGAAAGTAAAATACTATTGAAAAACGACGAAATTGAGCTCGTAAGGGGTTGTATCAATAATGATAGGCATTCTCAAAATCTATTGTTTCATAAATACTCAAAAAGAATGATGTCGGTTTGTTTTAGATATAGTAGAAATAGAGAAGATGCTGAAGATGTATTAAATGAAGGTTTTATGCGGGTATATGAAAAACTACATACTTTTAATGCTACTGGCTCTTTGGAAGGATGGATTAGAAAGGTTATAGTAAACGTAGCTATCGCAAAGTATAATGCTGGCAGTAAGTTGTATCATTTTGTTGATATAGATACCGTTGAGATTATGGACCATAGTAGTAATGATTTATACACAGATTTAAATGCAAAAGAATTAATCCTGCAAATTCAAAAACTACCACCAGTATATCAAATGATTTTTAATTTATATGTTTTTGAAGGATTAAAGCACAAAGAGATAGCGGAGCAACTTAATATAAGTGAAGGAACATCAAAATCAAATCTATCAGATGCCCGATCATGGCTTAAAAAACGAATAGAAGATTTATCAGTAGAAAAGAAAGCAATTTAAAATTTATTGGAAAATAATAATGACATAGACGATTTATTTAAAGACTTGATTGAGTCTTATGAAATGAACCATTCAGAAACAGTATGGGCTTCATTAGATAAGCAATTGGACAAAAAAGCAAACGATAGAAATAGAGTAATTATTTTCCGTTTAAAAATGACACTGAGCATTGTTGCATTTTTATTCAGTTCTTTTGGAATCTTCTATTACTTTAATGATTCAAAAGATAAAAACGCATTTCTAATATCAGAAAAACAAAGGGATAGTACCGAAAATATACAACAACAAAATACTGCCATAGCGAAAGTAAATGCAAAAATTGCATCGTCAGTACATGAAACACAAAAGTTTGAAAATAGATTAACTTTAAAAGAAAGTGCTGTAAATACTACTTCGTCAAATAGTACACCTAGTACATTACTAAATAAAGTATCAAAGATAAAATCAAAAACAGTTGTGAATTATGCTTCTAATGCTGACACAATTGTGCAAGACACCATTACAAAGGCTATCAGTTCAACAAACAGTAATCAAGCTTTGTTATTAGGTAGTCAGAAGATAGTAGCAGAAATGAGTATTGATACAATAAACCATATTGTTTTAAATGATATTAAGCCAGTGGAACCCTTAATTGACAGTTCTATTGTTTATGAAAACAATAAGGATACAACAACTTATAATAGAGATACAATAACGGATATTATAACTAACCCAAGACTGCCGATAATATTTACATCAAATAAAAAGTTAGATAGTATGCTAAAACAGCAATTCAAAAATCGGTTTTCAGTCATTACTTATTTCTCCCCCGACTTGAGAAAAAGTTACATAGAAGAAGATGATGATGAAAGTAAAAAAGATTACAAGCAAGAAGAAGCTCCCGACTTTTCGTTTAATACAGGACTTCTACTTGCTTATGATTTAACAAAAAGTTGGAGTGTTAAAGTTGGCGGAACTTATAATTTTTTAGCGCAAACCATCAATCCAAAAACAATTTATGCAAAAAATGGGACAGGAGGCTTGGCACACTATCAGTTTAATACGAGTTATGGAAGTGCAGAAATACCAAATGATTTAGGCGTAGCCCCTGTTGTAGGAGATAGTTTAATTATTAACTCTAAATCAACCCAAGTGCTTCATATTATTGGAATACCCATTATGGCAAAATATCAAATAACCCGAAATAAATTTAGTTACTACGCGCAGTTAGGCGGTAGTATTAATTTTATGATGGGGGGAAAATTAATTGTTGAAACACCAACTAAAACTGAAACAATTAGAAAAATAGAAGGGTTGAATGAATATTATTTCGGAGGTATGGTTGGCTTGGGTGTTTCATACAGTCCAGTTAAAAAACTATCTATCTTGTTTGAACCTACCGTAAATGGAGCAATTACACCTATAAACAAAAATACCTCAGTTGCAACTCGTCCTGTTTCATTAGGCTTGGCTTTAGGAATTAGTTGGCATTTTTAAGATCGGGTTATTGCACAAAAAAACAGGTAAGATATAAAATTTCAGAAGCAGCAAAAATACGGAAGGAATAGGGCTAAGCATAAAGTGAATTGCCTCTATTATATAACAGTAAAAACAAACAAAATGAAAATATTAAAACTTTTAATCCCGGCAATTTTAAAATTTAATTAAACCCATTTAAAATAGCAATATAAAAAAACAGATATGATAAAATCAAAAACAGTAACACAAATCAAATTATCATTTTTAAGTATATTAATGACTTTGGCTGTAAATGCTCAAACAAAGTATACAATAAGTGGTACAGTAAAAGATAAAAAAACTGGCGAACAAATGATAGGCACAGTTATTAAAGTTGAAGAATTAAAAGGAACCGGAGTAGCTTGTAACGAGTACGGTTTTTATTCGTTGACTCTGCCTGAGGGAAACTATACTCTAAAAGCATCAATGTTAGGTTACGCTGATTTTGTATTAAAAATAAATTTGAACAAAAATACAAAGCAAGAAATTTTATTAGAAGACGCTGCTAAAATAATGGATGAAGTTGTTGTTAGTGCAGAGAAAAAAGACCAAAATGTTACTCAGGCACAAATGGGCGTAGAAACTATTGATATAAAGGAAATAAATAAAATACCTGTTTTAATGGGAGAAAAAGATGTTTTAAAAACTATACAACTTATACCGGGCATTAAATCGGCTGGAGAAGGAAATACAGGTTTTTATGTACGAGGTGGAGGCGCCGACCAAAATTTGATTTTGTTGGATGAAGCACCCGTTTATAACGCTTCCCACTTATTAGGCTTCTTTTCTACTTTTAATTCAGATGCTATAAAAGATGTAGCAATTTATAAAGGTACTATGCCTGCTCAGTATGGTGGAAGACTATCATCTGCATTAGATGTTAAAATGAATAACGGAGATGATCAAAAATTTCATGTAAAAGGAGGGCTTGGTATTATTGCATCAAAATTGGCTATTGAAGGGCCAATAGTAAAAAATAAAGGCTCGTTTTTTATAGCCATATTTGGAACTTAACCAAAAAACTATATTTTATGAATTATGGGTATATCCGGGTAAGCACAGACAAACAAACAACAGAAAACCAACGTTTTGAAATTGAAAGGTATTGTCAGGGGCTAAACATAGTAATTGATGAGTGGATTGAAGAAACCATTAGCGCAACAAAAAAACTTGATGATCGAAAATTTGGCCAACTCTTAAAAAGAATGAAAAAAGAAGATCAGTTAATTGTGACAGAACTTTCCAGACTAGGGAGAAACCTTATGCAAATTATGAGCATTTTACACGGATGTATGGAGCGTGATATCAAAGTCTCAACAATAAAGGAACATTACGAATTGGGAAATAATATAAATTCCAAAGTGCTGGCTTTTGCCTTTGGCTTGTCAGCGGAAATCGAAAGAAACCTGATTTCTCAGCGTACAAAAGAAGCTTTGGCCAGACGGAGATCTGAAGGTGTTATTTTGGGCCGGCCTAAGGGTAGAAAATCCAATAACCTGAAATTAACCGGTAAAGAAGAGGAAATTAATACTTTACTCAAAAAGAAAGTGTCTTACAGCGCAATAGCCAGGATTATTGGGGTTCACAGGCTGACTGTATCTACCTTTGTGAAAAACAAACTGTAGAATAGTTAAATTAAAAATTCCAATATTTTTGGCTAAAATCCATAAAACCGTGTGTCGCTGCTGCGATGTCTTCACCTTCCATCTTTCCATTGCTGTGTACAAAGCAAAGTTACGCTGGGGTTAATCGGAGTGAAGGCGTAAGAATTTCTATTAAAACGGAGCTGGAGTTATAGACATGAGCCGTATTTTACGTCAATTGAGAAATGAAAGGAAGCACAAAACCGGCATAAATGGCTTGAGTTTAATCCTGGCAATGGTAATTTTACGTCTTAAAACTGTTTCAATTCCATGAAAGCTCTTAACTTTCTGATACGGTTAAAATCTTCGATAAAATTCGATAATTTCAACGTGCAGGGTACAATAAAAAACCCGCTGTTTTCAGCGGGTTTTTTAATTAAGCCCTATTTATTCTTTTGAATTCAGTGGTTTGAAGTTCGGGTTTCTTCTTCTTTTTTATGACGGTTTCTTCGAAGATTTAAGAAATAGCGGTAAGTAAAGATTGATTAATCCGATGGAGCTTTTCACTTTATAGTGGAAATACTTAAGTGAATTTTTTTTATTCAACACTGTCAATTATCCTCGTTCTCAAAAATATACAAATTATGTTTCAGGTCTTTTACTCCAAATTTTGTACGATCACCTTTAATTTCAAGTAACCCAGGTAACTTTCCAGATTGGCTTTTTTCTTCAAATGTATAGTGCCAATCCAGCTTTTGGGTTTCTCTATTAAAACATACCACTTTTGAACTTGTATCGCACACAAAAAAGATCAATTCTTTGTCCAGAATATAGAGCTCTCGATCGTTGCGAATATTATTGTCTTTGAAATATTCGGTATGATCCTCGAGATTTATCGATCCGGTTTTCGGGTCTATTTCCCAGTAAAATTCCCACATTAAACCAGCAAGTTTATTATCAGTCAGGGAAATCTTCGTAGCTTCCGGTAATGGAATTGCCGATGGCAGCCATGGACAATGAAATCCCGGTATTTCATTTATGAAATGTGCCAATGTACCATCCTTCATCGAAAGCGCTATGATTGTATGGTGATTCAAGGCGACCCAGAGTTTTTCCTCCAGCACACCAATACAGTTTTTTACTGTCCATGGAGCATCTTTCTGATAGTTATCAGTCTTTGGTACAGGAGTTAATGAGTCGAACGAAAAGGTCCATAGAATATGATTGGTGTCATTCGCTATTTTGTACATATCTCCAATCCCATATGCCAGATAAAAATCTTCAAAACAAATAGCTGGTGTAAATGTCTTATTGATATTCCAATATTCCTTTTCAGAGACCAAGTCTAGTTTTCGCAGTCTCAACTCAGTAAAACTATCATTCCAGTAGGATTGAAAGATAGTTGTTTCATCGAAAAACGAAGAAAGGCTGTTAACCGAATCGATGATCTTGTCTATGCCCAATTTACGATTGATCCACCGGCTTCTCTTGAACTCATCCATTATTACCAGGTAACTGTTCGCAAAGAAGTAAACTTCGTTCGCTTCATTTAACAGAATAGTTTCTGATTCTGTTTTAACAGCAGATTCATGCCAAATGATTATTTCGCCCTCATTGAAATAGAATTTACCGACTAGTTTTAGTTCTGATGTTTTAATGTAATTCATTGAGCGTTTTAAATTATGAATTGGAATGACTTTAAATGTAGGGATTGTTCTGTAAAAAGTTTAGATTTCTATATTATAAATCTGAGTCAATAGGAAAACTGCATCCATACAAGTCCGAAATCTGAGCAAGAACAAATGTGTCGTTTAGGTGTCGTGTATGGGTGGAAAAAAATGAAAAAGATCAAAGCTCTGCTTTGATCTTTTTTTCATTGATAGTAAAAAACTTCAACGCTATTACCATAAAAAAATTAAGCGACTATAACGATTGGAAATTTAAGAGTAGTGCTGATCAAAAAATCATCCTTCCTCAAAACCTTGGTTCTTACTTTGTGATTCAATTACACTGCAGATCTTCAATGAGTTTGAAGTTACAGAGCCTTGGAAGGCTTTTTGACCTCTACATACTCAATTTTATTATCCCAGTCACGTCCCCTCCCATGCATAACAAAATCCCATATCTAGCCTGGTTCTACTATCATCGTTTTAATAGTTAGAGAAAAACCATTCGGACCTCACCATTCTTTTATGTGATCAGGATTGGTCCATACTTAAATCTATGTTCCTACTTTTCTATTAGAAATCACCTCGCAAAGGTCACACCTTGCAGCAATATGGGGGCCTGCGGTGTCCTTTTGTTTTTCATAAAATGATTTTAATTTCTAACTACTTTTGTACATTAACTTTATTAAAAAAAAGGCCGTCTCACTTTTGAGACAGCCTTTTTATGTTCTTTATTAGTCCTTTATTTCCGCCTTAAACCCCGCCTTCTCCACTTCCTTCTGAATATCCTCAGCGGACAGGTTTTCGGTTTCCACTGTTAAAGTTTTTTCGGGTGTGTAAATATCCACTTCCCATTTATTGATTCCTTCTTTAGCGTCTAAAAAGGGAGTTACCTTTCCAACGCATCCCATGCATTTAATATTGGATTTAAATTTTAGTGTTTTCATATGTAGATTTTATTGTTTTTTAAGGTCTTATGGTATAGCCATGTTAACTTCATTCCTTTTGCCTTTCGGTAACATGGCTATTTCATTTTTATGTTCTTTTGTTACACAAAGTTACTGCCACAGTATTCGCGGATTCTTATAGAATTCCAGGCAATCTGTATATAATTTTCTAGCCCAGTTTTTTTACGCGAACTACTCCGATAATAACCGCCAGCGTACTAATAACGGCTGCCGCGATAAAAGCCACCTGGATGCCATGATTCATATTGGCGTTGCCCTTGATGGAAGCTGAGCTGATAGCTACAACGACAGCCAACCCTAAAGCCGAGCCGATTTGATAAGATGTATTCACTATTCCTGAAGCAAGGCCGGTTTCTTCTGGTTTGGCTCCCGACATGGAAGTTATAGTGCCGGGAATATAGGCCAGGGACATGCCAATGGCTCCTAAAATCGAAGCCGGAAGAACGTCTGTTGCAAAGCTTCCTGTCTCAGAAACATTGGCAAACAGCAGCAAGGATACGGTCAGGAACAAAAGTCCCAACACCAAAGTGCCTTTTACACCCATTTTTGCAATTACTTTGCCCGTTACGCTGGTCATCATGATCATAATGACAATGGTCATAGGCAAAAGGGCCAAACCGCTCTTAAAGGCAGATAAATGAAGCACCTGCTGCAAGTAAATATTCAGGTAAAACCACAGCGGAATCCAGGCTGCCGCCAGGAGCATCATAACCAGGTTGCCGGTAGACAAATTAGGGATTTTAAATACCGATAAAGGCAATAAAGGGCTTGCCGACTTCTTTTGCAGCATGAAAAAGACCAAGAAAAGAATTACGGACACCGCGATCAGCGAAATGATTTTCACGCTACCCCAGCCTTCCGACTCAGCAGAAACAATTGCGTAAACCAAAGAAACTAAAGCAATGGTTGCCATCAGGGCGCCTGAGAGATCGAGACGACCTCTGTGAGTGTATCCTTTCACCAAGTATGTTTTGCTCACCATCAACACAATTAATCCCAGGGGAATATTGATGAGGAATGTCCAGTGCCAGGAAAGCCATTCCGTTAATACACCGCCTAAAAAAACGCCTGCCGATCCTCCGGCAGCTGCCGAAGCGCCCCAAAAACCAAAAGCCTTTGCGAGCTCTTTGCCATCGGTAAAGATGGTCATGAGGAGTGTTAAAGCGGCTGGCGCAATTAAGGCCGATCCAACTCCTTGCAGTGCCCTGGCAACATTCATTGAAGTTTCAGACCAGGCCAGTCCTGCCAGCAGTGAAGCACCGGTCAAAACACCGAATCCCATCATAAAAATCTTCCGGGGACCGAACAGGTCGGACAGTTTTCCGCCAAGAAGTAAGAGACCGCCCAAAAAGATCACATAGGCGTTAAAGATCCATTGGAGGTTGCTTGCTGAATAACCCAGGTCTTTTTGAATTGCAGGTAAAGCTACCCCTATTATAGAGGTATCCATAATAACCATGAACTGCGCGGTGCATAAAACCGCTAATGCCGCCCAGCGCCTGGCGTTGGGAATGGCAATATGTGCTGTTGTTGTTTCCATTGTTTTTTTCCTGCAAAACTATTGTGAGGAAGGCCTGGGGGTGTTGCACAATAACCGGTAAGTTGTACAAGATTTTAGATTTTTACACTTTAGATGCTTATGCGTATCTTAGCGGCACGATGAAACTTGCTGTGAAAAATATGGTTTGTAACCGCTGCATCATGGTAGTGAAATCTATTTTTGAGAAGAATGGACATTCGCCCGCAACAATCACACTCGGCGAGGTGATCTTACAAGATGATTCTATAACTGACTCCACTCTAAAAATTATTGACCAGGAATTATCTGACATGGGTTTTGAAAGAATAGACGATAAAAAAGTCAGGATCATTGAAAAATTGAAGAATATTATTGTGAGTAAAATTCATCATACCGATTATGTGGATGTGAAATTTAATTGGTCGGCTGTTTTATCTGATGAACTTCGCATCGATTATAATTATCTCAGTACACTTTTTTCTTCCGTAGAAGGTATTACGCTGGAACACTATATTATTAAACAGAAAATTGAACGTGTAAAGGAACTATTATTCTACGACGAGTTAAACTTGAGTGAGATCGCCGACAAGCTGGGTTATAGCAGTGTGCAGCATTTATCAAGTCAGTTTAAGAAAATGACCGGTTTTACGCCGTCGCAGTTTAAAAAATCACATCCCTCTGAACATTCACGCAGAAGCCTGGATTCAATTTGACAAAAGAAATTATATAAACTTTTCCGGGAGTTATGTAATGAGATAAACTTGCACCCCTTTTATTTTTGCCCTGTAAATCATTCAAATGGAACAGGTAGAAACAATTTCAGTGAAAGGCATGGTGTGTAGTCGTTGCATCATTACGTTAAAACAAGCCATCACCGATAAAGGCATGCGTGTTGCATCCATTGAACTAGGAAAAATAAGCGTTTATAAAACCGCTGATTTCTCTTATTGCACCTTAACGACGCTAATTTCAATACTTGGATTTGAGATCCTATTAGATAAACAAGTAAAAATAATTGAACGCATTAAGGAGTCTGTTGTGCGTTATGTTTCATCGGCTGAAAATAAACAGAAGTTCTCTGAAGTGTTAAGTGATGAACTGAATATGAACTTCGATCAATTGAGTGGTATTTTTTCAAGCAGAGAGGGAATGACACTGGAGCATTATATAATCAAACAAAAAATTGAAAAGGTGAAGGGCCTGCTCACCAGCACTGAAGATTCAGTAACGGATATTTCATACCAGGTAAATTATAGCAGCGTTCAGCATCTTTCGCGCCAGTTTAAGGAAATAATAGGCGTAAATCCCTCACGATACAGGGAATTGGCCCAACAGAAAAGATATAAAGTAAAACAGTAATTCTATAAAATAGTCGCCTCTAAACAACCGTACCTTTGAATTGTTAAAACGAATTAAAATGAGCACCACACTAAACAAACAAACTTTTCCCGTTCTCGAAATGACTTGCGCCGCCTGTGCGGTAAGTGTTGAATCCATTCTAAAAAACACCAAGGGTGTAAAAAACGCAAGTGTCAACTATGCCAATCAACAGGCGCAGGTGGAATGGGATGAAAAACTGATCGACGTTAACGGAATTCAAAATGCTGTACGTTCTATCGGTTACGATTTATTGATTAACACCGAGAACGCCAGCGAAAAGCAGGAAGAAATACAACAGCAGAACTTCAAACAATTAAAATTAAGAACCATTTGGTCGGCGGTTTTGGCTGTACCGGTTGTTATCATCGGGATGTTCCTGATGGATCTTCGCGGCGCGAACTGGATCTCTCTCACATTAACCGCACCAATCATATTTTATTTTGGCAAAAACTATTTTATCAGCGCTTTTAAGAAGCTGAAACACCGCACGGCCAACATGGATACATTGGTTGCACTCAGCACCGGGATCGCTTTCCTATTCAGCACATTCAATACCATATATCCTGAATTCTGGCATTCCCGCGGATTACACGCCCATGTATATTTTGAGGCTGCTGCGGTAATTATCGTCTTTATATCCCTGGGGAAATTATTAGAAGAACGGGCTAAATCCAACACCTCGTCTGCGATTAAAAAGTTAATTGGCCTTCAACCAAAAACGGTAAAAGTTCTAAGGGAGAATAAAGAAATAGAAATACAGTTATCGGAAGTAACGGCAGGAGAAATTATTATTGTAAGGCCAGGAGAAAAAATTCCGGTAGACGGTCTTGTTCAAGAAGGAAAATCGTTCGTAGATGAAAGCATGATAAGTGGGGAACCTGTTGCGGTTGAAAAGACCCCAGGCAGTAAAGTTTTTGCAGGGACACTCAACCAAAAGGGTACTTTCAAATTCAAAGCAGAAAAGGTGGGAAGCGATACGTTACTCGCACAAATAATCAAAATGGTTCAGGAAGCCCAGGGAAGCAAGGCGCCGGTTCAGAACCTGGTAGATAAGATAGCGGGAATCTTTGTACCGGCGGTTATTGGCCTGGCAATTCTTACTTTCGTTGTTTGGATGGTTTTTGGTGGAGACAATGCTTTCACGCACGCACTCTTAAATTCTATTACCGTGTTGGTTATTGCATGTCCTTGTGCGCTTGGATTGGCTACTCCAACTGCTATTATGGTAGGTATTGGACGAGGCGCTGAAAATAATATCCTTGTAAAGGATGCCGAGAGTTTAGAAATTGGACATCAGGTGAATGCTTTAATCCTTGATAAAACCGGAACGATTACAGAAGGACACCCAGAAGTTACAAATCTTACCTGGCTCAAAGAAGAAAATAAAAAGGAAATGCAAAACGTTTTGTTCACCATGGAGTCCCGGTCTGAACACCCGCTTGCAGAAGCGGTTATTAAGCTTCTTAACAGCGATGAAGTTTCCCTCACCGGACTTCAGAATTTTGAAAGTCTAACGGGATTAGGAATTAAAGCGGAGTATAACGGATCTGTCTATTACGTAGGCAACAAAAAGCTGATGCAGCAGCAAGGAATCGCCAGCAGTAAAATTGATGATACTGTTTCAAAGTGGCAGGCAGAAGCGAAAACAGTTGTATTCTTCGCCAACAGTACCCAAGCGATCGCTTTGATAGCGATTGCCGACAAGGTGAAAGAAACGTCAAAGGCTGCCATCGCACAGTTACAAGAACGCGGCATTGAAGTATATATGTTAACCGGGGACAACCACCTGACTGCTCAGTCAGTTGCAAAACAAGTCGGCATTCGCAGCTTTCAGGCAGATGCCCTTCCTTCAGATAAAGCCGCATTTGTAAAGAAGCTCCAGGCAGAAGGAAAAGTGGTTGCCATGGTTGGAGATGGGATCAACGACAGTCATGCTTTAGCTCAGGCGGACCTGAGTATTGCCATGGGTAAAGGCTCTGACATAGCGATAGATGTTGCAAAAATGACCCTGATTACCTCCGACCTTCAATCGATTCCTAAAGCTCTGAGATTGTCAAAGCTTATTGTGAGAGGAATAAGACAAAACTTATTTTGGGCCTTCATCTACAACCTGGTAGGCATCCCGATTGCAGCTGGAATATTGTACCCGGTAAATGGCTTCTTACTGAATCCTATGATCGCCGGGGCGGCTATGGCACTTAGCTCTGTTTCAGTAGTTGCTAATAGCCTACGTTTAAAAATCGCAAAACTTTAAATATATTAAACCAAGAGAAAAATGAAAAACTGGAAAATAAAAATAACCACACTGCTTGCCGCAATTGGCTTAGTTTCAGTGTCAACACTACAAGCTCAAAATAAAAATGTAGTTAAAGAAACGTATAAGGTGTCGGGTAACTGCGGCATGTGTAAAAAAACGATTGAAACTGCGGCCACCAAAAAAGCAAGTGATGCAGAATGGAGCGAAGAGAAAAAAGAATTAAAAGTCAGTTACGATCCTGGAAAAACCAATGCTGATGAAATTCTCAAAGCCGTTGCATATTCTGGTTACGACAATGAAAAATACTTTGCTCCCCAAGCTGCATATTCCAAATTGCCCGATTGTTGCCAATATGAAAGATCTGCGAAAGCTTTAGCATCCAATAAGAACGCATACAATAAAACCGATAAAGAACAATCACCAGGAAGTCAACAGGAAAAAGTCGCTTTAGAATCTGTTTACGCTTTGTATTTTTCCGTAAAAGACGCTCTGGTAAAAACAGATGCCAATACCGCTTCCTCAAAGAGTAAAGAACTTATGAACGCACTGAGCATGGTAAAAATGGAATCGTTGAATGCCGATCAACATAAAGTTTTTATGAAATACGTTTCTAACCTTAAAACAGATGCTGTGAGTATTGGTGAAAGTAAAGATATTAGCAAACAAAGAGAGCATTTTACTACTCTATCACAAAACATGTACGAAGTCATGAAAGGAATTAAACCTTCATACACCGTTTATTTAGACCATTGTCCAATGTTTAATGATGGCAAAGGCGCGAACTGGGTGAGCAAGGAATCTGCAATTAAAAACCCTTATTACGGTTCGCAAATGATGACCTGCGGTAAAATTTCAGAAACGAGCAAATAAATTATTATGAAGTCTTTCAGGATATTAATTTTATTCATGCTGTGCACTTTGAACCAATTAGTGGCACAAAAAAAAGTGAGGTATGATTTGTACGTGCGCGATACATTGGTGAATTTTGCAGGCAAGGAAAAACACGCCTATGCGGTTAACGGCCAGATTCCAATGCCTGAACTGCATTTTACAGAAGGTGATACTGCTGAAATTTTTATTCATAACGAGCTAAGGACTGAAACATCCATCCACTGGCATGGACTAATTATACCCAACGAACAAGACGGTGTACCGTACCTCACAACCGCTCCAATAAAAGCAAAAACTACGCACCTCTATAAATTTCCCATTGTTCAGAGTGGCACTTATTGGTATCACTCACATACCAAATTACAGGAGCAAAGCGGAATGTATGGTGCTTTTATAATTCATAAGCGCAACGCTCCGCCAATGAAAGAGTATACGTTGATATTAAGCGATTGGACAAACATGAAGCCTTTTGAAGTTCACCGCAGGCTTCACATGGCAAACGATTGGTCTGCTATTAAAAAAGCGAAGATTCAAAAAGGGGCGGTACAAAGTTATGGCGATGCCATCGCAGCCGGAAGCCTGAAAACGAAATTTACCAACGAGTGGAAACGCATGTTAGCCATGGATGTGAGCGATGTGTATTACGATAAATTCCTGTCTAATGGAAAACCTGAAATCGAAGCGCCACAGTTTAAAGCAGGTGATAAAGTGAGGGTAAGGATTATCAACGGGAGTTCCTCTACTTATTTCTGGCTCAACTATGCCGGCGGACAAATGGAAGTCGCTGCGAGTGATGGCATGGACGTTGTTCCGGTGCCGGTTGACAGGATGATCATAGCTGTAGCAGAAACATACGACGTTCTGCTAACGATACCGGAAGACAGCGTTGCCTATGAGTTTTTAGCCACTTCAGAGGATCGCATCAGAAACACTTCTCTATGGCTGGGCAGGGGCACAAAACAGCTCGCATCACCGTTAAAGCCTTTAAAGTATTTTGATGGAATGAAGATGATGAACGACATGATGAAAATGAATGGTAACCTGGATGACATGGGCATGAACATGAGTCTTCAGCAAATGGATATGAATGTAGTGATGTATCCTGAGATCACCGGTGAAAAAGAAGAAAAAAAAGATCATGATCATGACTCCCGGCTGGATAACGACCGTTATAATAGCAACGCTCTGTCTGATATTGTTACTTTGAACTACGCGATGTTAAAGTCGCCGGTAAAAACGACATTGCCTGCCGGGCCAACCCGGGTTCTGAACTTTACGTTATCGGGAAATATGAACCGCTATGTTTGGAGCATTGATAACAAAACGGTTTCTGAAACGGATAAGATCTTAATCAAAAAGGGAGAAAACATACGCATTGTACTTTATAATAATTCTATGATGCGCCATCCCATGCATTTACACGGACATTTTTTTAGAATCGTAAATGGATATGGAGACTATTCGCCACTTAAAAATGTACTGGATATAATGCCCATGGAAACCGACACTATTGAATTTGCAGCTACGGAAAGTGGCGACTGGTTTTTCCACTGCCATATTTTATACCACATGATGAGTGGAATGGGAAGAATCTTCAGTTATGAAAATTCGCCGCCAAATCCGCAATTGCCAAACCCTGAGAAGGCCATTAAAAAACTTTATAAGGACGACCGGGAATTTCACTTCATGGTTCAGAATGATTTTGCCAGCAATGGAAACGATGGTGAAATGATGTACATGAACACTCGTTACAATCTTCAGGCTGAATGGCGATTGGGTTATAATGACATGCACGGTTATGAAGTTGAAACGCACTTTGGAAGGTACATTGGAAAAATGCAATGGCTGTTTCCATATGTCGGAATAGATTATCGTTACAGGAAAATGGGAATAGATGAAGTTGAAAAAAATATTTTCGGGCAGAAAAACACAAAAGACATTCGCCAGGCTCTGTGTTTTGGTGTGCAATACACTTTACCACTGCTGATTGTAGCGGATGCACGCTTCGATACAGATGGCAAGCTTAGGTTATCGCTGATGAGAGAAGACATTCCACTTACAAAGCGTTTACGCTTAAATTTTATGGGCAATAGCGATCTTGAATACATGGCCGGCTTCAAGTATGTCCTGGATAAAAACTTTTCACTCTCGGCCCATTATGACAGTGACATGGGGCTTGGTGGTGGCTTTACGTTTACCTACTAGCATTTTTTTGGTTGTAGTTCCCCCGAACCTCTTTTGCACAATTACTCTTGATACAGATCAAGTGAAATTCATATCATAACGCATTTCACTTCTCCTGGAGTAAGCAGAACTTTGTGAGCAAATACTAAAGCCCATTCTGATAAGAAGAACGGCTCCGAAAAAATTTAAACATGCTCACAAAGAGATTAATCGTATTCTGCCAGTTCATTTTAACTGGCTTCTATTTCCTAAACGCCCAGCCCATACCTATGGAGGTAGTACTCGGCAATAAATACACCTGGTACCAATACTCGGCCTCAAAAAAATTAAGCGAATCAAAATTCGGTGTTTTCGGAACCGGTTCGTTGATAGCCCCCTATAAAGAGAATAAAAAAGAAGAACTTATGAACCAGTTCTATCTTACCTATGAGCTTCTTAAAGGAATTAAAGCGTCGGTGGGCAGCTTTTATTCGACACAACCCGGTTTCCGGCCATCGGTTAACATTCAATTCTTTAAAGCTGTCAAAAATCTTACAGTACTCGCTGTGCCACGCATTGACATTTGCAAAAATCCTTCTTATGATCTGATGTTCCTCTTAGAATATAAACCGAAGATCGCCGGGCAACTACCATTGTATTCAAAATTTCAAAGTATGTTTAATTTTTCAGGAGACAAACACAATCGCAGCTACCAGTATCTGAGGCTTGGAATAAATCTCAAACACCTTCAAACAGGGATTGCCATCAACTTCGACGCTTATGGACCGGCAATCACATACCGGCGCAATTACGGCCTATTTATCAGGAAGGACTTTCGGTAAACACAAGGCCAATTGTGTAGATTGCTTTAAGCAAAAACACTTAACATATATCAAGACGATTTCTTATCCCAGGAGATTATTTCCCGCACACCAAACACCCAATTTTGCATAAAAAAAATATGAAAAAAATACCAATAACTATCGTCAATGCTTTTAGCATTGATAACCTTGGTGGTAACCCCGCCGCTATCGTATTTGATGCTGATCACTACACAATCGCTCAAAAACAGGAAATTGCCACAAAAATAAATGTATCAGAAACGGCGTTTGTATCTAGTTCTGCCATTGCAGACTACAAACTTGAATTTTTTACCCCTTCAAAACAAATCGCGCATTGTGGTCATGCGACCATTGCAACGTTCTCTTACATGAAACAAACCGGGGCTATCAAAAAGAAATTTGTGGTTAAAGAAACAATCGATGGTTTGCGCGAAATCCGGTTCGTCAGCAACAAGGCTTTCATGGAACAGAAGGCGCCGTTCTTTAGCCGACCCAATCGTAAGGATCTGGGTAAAATCCTTTTAAGCCTTAACCTCACTTCATCGGACATCCGACCTAACACGTTGCCTGTAATTGTAAACACGGGAACTTCATTTCTGCTAATCGAAACGGCTGATGAAATTGCGCTAAAAAACGCTGTTCCAGACCATAACTTAATTAGTGAACTTTCTACGCAATATGGGTTAATTGGATTTTATCTGTTTCATAGGAGAAGTGGTTTAACAGAACACGCTACTACGCGAATGTTTGCACCCTTATATGGCATAGCCGAGGAGGCTGCAACTGGCATGGCGGCAGGACCCCTGGCTTGCCTGCTAAACTTGAGTTCAAGTGAACAGCTTTCAACCTACCTTATAGAACAAGGCCGTTACATGACTCCACCTTCGCGAAGTTCCATTGAAGTAAATCTCGTTGTTGAAAATGGAGCCATTGAGCGTCTATTCGTTGGCGGAATTGCATATTTAGCTGAAACCACGACGATCGACATCCGTTAGTAATTATATAAATCAGACAGGATTCTACAAACCTAATCCTCAGGCGGTAAATAATTTTACCCCAGATTTTTAAAGGCTTCGGAATACAGGGGCACCAGAGAGTTAAACACTAAACCAAATAAATAACAACCAAGGAGTCGTTTACTCGCTCACCAAAAAAAAGAAAAAAAATTACAATTTTAGTTCTGCTGCTTTTGACAGGAATATCAAAATCCCGGTTCAAGCACACAGTTAGCGGCCATGTGAAAGACAAAATCACTGGTGAACAACTGAAGGGTACTATCGTAAGTAGTTCTGAATTAAAAGGTGTTGCTATGCCTGCAAATGACTACAGCTTCTTTTGGTTAACGGTGCCTGAAGGAAAATACATTTTGCAAGTCAAATAGGTCAGGAAATAAACCATATTCCAAAAAAAAAAGACCTTTCGTCGAACTTAACATTGAACATTTTTATAGAGGACAGTGCCGCCGAAATGAAAGAAGTAGTGATAACCGGCAACAAACAAGAAAACGTTGTTAAGCAAGCGCAGATGGCTCTACAGAAACTTGACGTTAAGGAAATAGTAGAATTCCGCTTCTTAACATGGATTGCGGAAATTATCCTAAGATAAGACAATTACTTAACTCGTGTCATTGGATTCAGTCTGCATCGTACGATAATTTTGCTCCATATTTTAAAATCAAATTAAAAAAAAACAAAAACAAAAATCACTATGAAAACGCTATTATTAAAAACAGAAAACAATTGGGGAGCAACGGTTAGCCGTCTCCTGTTAGGAATCGTATTATTTCCACATGGTGCGCAAAAACTACTCGGATGGTTTGGTGGCTATGGATTTACCGGCACAATGAATTTCTTTACCGAAACTATGTCCTTACCCTGGATCATTGCGTTTGCAGTGATCATTATCGAGTTCTTTGGCGCTCTTCTTTTGATAGTGGGTTATCACACACGGATAACCAGCTTTTCGATCTTCTCGCTTTTTATGGGGATCCTTCTCACCTCGCACATGGATTACGGTTTTTTTATGAACTGGTTCGGAAATCAAAAAGGAGAAGGAGCTGAATACTTCCTCCTGATCTTTGGACTTAGTTTGTCTCTAGTTCTTAGCGGCGGGGGTAAACTGTCAATTGATCATCATATAACCCAGCGTTCCTAAGCTTCTGAAAAGCGTTGTTTTTTCATTGTCCCTGATCTAACTGTAATTTCTCTAAGTCAAATGAATGCAAGTCCTGGCAGGCCATATAACCAGTCAGGACTTGTGCGTTAAAGAAGATGTTGTTTCTTGTCGGGTATTCGAACCACCGAAGCCCTTACGGCACTTCATTCGTTGTTTACTTTTTTATTAAATTTGTCTTTTAGCGTAAAAGAAATGCAGCATTCTCTTTTGAAAACTAGCCTGACAAAACACGTCGTAATCAGTGATGAACATTTTAGAGAATTTGTTTCACTTGCCACAGAACGCAGGTTTAAAAAAGGACAATTTTTAGTATCAGAGGGCAGTACACACCGGAAGACCTTTTTTATCAGGAAGGGAGCGATAATCGCGTTCTGGATTGATAATAGCGGAGTAGAACACACCGTTCAATTTGGAATAGAAGGTTGGTGGATCAGCGATGTTCATAGTTTCATTCATGGAGGCGAATCAAAATTGAACGTCCAGGCGATTGAAGATTGTGAAGTGTATGAGTTTACAAGAGAAAATATGGATAAGGCGTACGCTCTCAGTCCCGCTATCGTATTGTATTTTCTTAAAATTACACAAAATGCTTTTGCTACGTTTCAGGAGCGGGTACTTTCAGGTCTCAGCATGAGCGCTGAAGAACGCTATAAGATATTTTGTGCCAGGTATCCTAGCATCGAATTGCGGTTTCCACAAAAGCTTATAGCGTCTTATATAGGAGTAACGCCCGAGTCGCTGAGTCGTCTGAAGAAGTCGTTACTTGAAAAATAATCTTCTATCTCAGTTGTAACGATACAAAGTCTTCTGAGAAAAAGATATTATCCCATCTTATTGCCCTCTCATCAGTTCCACAAGTTTGGAAGCCGAATTTTTCATACAGATTTTTTGAGCGACGGTTGGCCGAATTCAACCAAAGATGGATTTGTTCAATGGTGTGAATACAGATGTTTCTTTTTATCACTTGCATCAACTTCGTTGCAATTCCTTTCCCATTTTGTTCATGTGATACATACATTCTCATGATCCTTTAAGGGGTATTAACGGGTGCAGAAAAAATTCGGAATCTCCGCTTAATTTGCATCCATCTTACGGATTAAGTGATTTAAAAATGGCTTGATAAAAATGTATCTCAGATCCCTTTCGGCTCTTTAATTTACCCGTGTCCATGTTTCCGTTCTACCGAATAATGAAATACCAACATAACCTCTTACTTCTAAAGTATTTTTTTCTTTTAAGGATAAATAAGCGCTATATGTCTTACCACTTTCAGGATCATAAATAAACCCATCTTTCCACTCATTCTCCCCATCAAACTTAAACCCAATTAACATCACCAAGCCAATGGTAGGATTGTTTCTCTTTGCTGAATCAGGGTTATTACCATCCACTCTTGGTTTGCCTTTATCAGTTGGATTTTTTAACCAAATTATTCTACCGTAATAGTTTTCGCCCTTTTTATAGATGTCAATTTTTGCAGGTTCTTTTCCGGCTGTTAGCCACCTTCCAACGATGTCATCTGTCTTATTTTGAGCAGCTGACATGTGGCTGAACAGGATCAGGCTCAAAAAAAGTAGTAAAATTTTACTTTGCATAAGTACTTAGTTTATTTTTTTTCTTTTTTTTAATTCATCAAATGCCAGATCATAATCAGGTCTCAATGTCCCCATTAATCTGTCCCATAGTGTAAAGTACAGGCCATAGTTGCCACTGAAATACTGATGGTGCTGATTGTGGCTTACGGAAGTGTTTATCATTTTACCCAGCCAATGTTTATTAAATCCTGTGGGATATAATTCAAAACCCAGATGCCCGTAAACATTATAGAAAAGACTAAAAACAAAGAAAATGGTTAAGTGCAATGGGTGAATTGGAATTGTAAAAAGGAAAATAACAAATATCAATGATTCTAAAATTGCTTCGAATGGATGAAACGCATAAGCAGCCCAGGGAGATGGATTGGTGGATTTATGATGAATTAAGTGAAACATTTTAAATAACATTGGCGAGTGCATCATCCTGTGTATCCAATAAAAATAGGTATCGTGAATCAGTATCATTAAAGGAACAGCAAGTACAAAATATACCTGGCCATATTTATCCGCGTCGTCATAAAATGTGGTGTGTTGGCGAATGCTATCCGTAAGTAAGAGAAATAGTGGTGGAAGAGAAAAAATAATTATAGAAATAGTTGAAAAAATAATTTCCCTTTTATAGTCTTTTAGCCCGGGGAATTTTAACTGTATTTTCAGATAAGAAATTTTTTTCTTCAGAAGGATATAAAAAATAAGAAATACAGGCGTTGCAATAAAATAGTATTTGTCGGCAATGTCTAGTAGTTGCCATAGAAATTTTTTCCAAGTCATTTGTTTACATTTTAAAAATGTAAACGTACAATTGATTTACCGGTGGTTACTTAACCCAGGTTAATTTCTTATTTTCCTGCCAGTCTTTTTCGAAGACGGCTAATGCTTGGGGCCTCAATACCAAGATAATCGGCAATATATTTTAAAGGGATTCTTTGAAAAGCATTTGGAAATTGTTTTTCGAGATTCAAATACCTTTCATCCAAACTACTAATTTTACTTTCTTGTTCGTTTATCATCAGTTTTCGTAATTCTTCTGCAAGCATTTGATTTAACAGGGCCTCAAATTTGGGGTTAGCTTTAAAAATAGCTGCCATATTTTCTTTACTTAGCTCTAAGACTTCAGATTTTTCCAATGCAATAATATTTTTATGAGAAGGAACATCTGAAGCCAGCCCTTCAACGTAAGTAAAAAAACAGCCTTCGTAAATAAAATCACTTGCTTTCTCATTTCCTGCGTTATCGAGTAGTGTAGTAATTAACAGTCCCTTATTTACAAAACCAACAAATCGACAATACTTACCAATGCGCAACAAATAGTCACCTTTGCCGAAAGTTTTTGGTTCAAAATAACTAAAACTACTTTCTAACTCTTTGTCACTAATTGTAATCCTGGTCCGAATATATTCTGTTATCTTACTATACATTAAATTTTTCAGCCGAAAATACGACAAATAATCCTAGTGCCTGAACTCTGACCGTACGATCGGCGAAGGCTGTAAAGTTGCCGACCCCTAAAGTCATAAATGACCACTCCACAATCAAAAAACATCCTGCCAAATCAGCAAAATATCAGTGAAAAAGTTGGGTGAGTTTGCTTTGGAATGCAGCTATCGTGTGCCCGGTAAGGTGGGATTTATTTGTAGCGGTTAAGTAAGTTGTTTTTGCGGAAGTTGCCCATTATTAAATCAAATAAAATTAAACCTAAAATCAATACCTTTGTTTAACACAAAACTTAGTTTCAGCATGCAATTCTTACAAGGTAGGTTTCAGGAAACTGATCTTGTAAGGTAATTGGTGGAAAGAGCAGAAGACAGCAATGACAAGAGAAAACAAGATGCAGGACAAACTATTTGATTTTATATCAAAATACATTTCTCTGAACGATGACGAGAAGAACGCTTTACTTTCGCTGGACATATTTCGCTCAGTAAAAAAAGGAACTCTTTTACTCCAGGAAGGACAAAATTCGAAAGAAAGTTATTTTGTAATAAATGGCTGTATTCGTACTTATTATGTTTTAGATGGTGAAGAAAAAACTACTGCTTTCTACACAGAAATGGAAGCTTTGACACCAAATTGTGTAATAAGTAAAACCCCTTCCCAATATTATATTAGTTGTATTGAAGACTCTCTACTTTTAATTTCAAATTCTGATATGGAAGAAGAAGTAAATAGTAAATTTCCTAAATTTGAAATAATGTGCAGACTGTTTTCAGCAGAACTTTTGGCTAAAAATAAAATCGACTTTGACGAGTTTAAAACTTCGTCGCCAGAACAACGGTACCTTAATTTATTAAAAAAAAGGCCTGATCTTATTCAGCGCGTTCCTCAACACCAATTAGCCAGCTATTTAGGCATCCAACCACAATCTTTGAGCAGATTAAGAGCTAGAATTATTGAAAAAAAATAGCTAAAAGTATTTCTTAACTTAAGTGAAGGTAGGGTAACATAACGCCCATCTATTTTTGCAGTATTATTAAACATAAATGAGTTTAGATATGCAAAAGAAAATTAGATGGATCGGACTTGCCCTTGCGTTGGCTAGCCAATTACAAATGAGTGCGCAATATGCCAAACAAGACAGCACTTACAAACGCTGGTTCGCAGGGACTTCTTTGTTTGTATTGTTGGGAAATTTTGACACAAAAAACCCTCCTAATTTCGTTCAACTGGATATAGGTTATAGGATTACAGGAAAAGACGTAATCCGGTTCTCTCCAAAAACCTGGAGATATGCGTGGCCAAATGGCATTCACCCCTTTTTAAACGATGCGTATTATAAGTCCGAAGAAAAGTTCCCGGGCTATATTCGTGAATATGGCGTAACAGTAGCTTACACACGATTTTTATGGAAAGGTTTGTATGCCCAACTTGATGTAATGCCTACCTGGCAGATTTTTGTAAATGACAAGGGTAAAAAAACCGGCGATGGTTTTCAAATTTTCAATTCCTACCGCGTTGGTTATCACATAAAACTATTTAAGGATAGATTTTTTTTTCAACCCTCAATATGTATGACACATCGTGCTTATCATACACCATTACCCGATGGATTTAAACAGTTGGATGACAAATGGCCGAAGTTCATCTTTCCAGAACCAGGACTTAATATCGGATTTAACTTTTAAGTGGAATTTTAAGGATAAAAAAATAATGAATAAACAAAAAGTACCAGAAGACATCAAAGTCAATGTAAAGCTTAAGCTTGCTGCACTGTGGGTGAGTTTTATGTTTCTCTATATCTATGTAGACTATTTGCATCTATATATGCCGCGCAAGATAGAAGACATTTCAAATGGCAGAGTGTTTGAATTTGATATTACACAAGGATTTATATTTACGGTACTCTCTTTGGCTACAATTCCGATCATGATGATTTTTCTTTCTGTTGTTCTAGCGGCCAGAGCGAATCGCTTAACGAACATGATTGTGGCCACAGGTCTTATTCCTTATATGCTATTTAATCTGGCCGGAGAGGCTTGGATACACATGATTTTTGCTGCTGTTGCAGAAGTGGCTCTTCTTTGTCTAATTATCCGTTATGCGTGGAAATGGACTCAAGCTCAAACATCCAACCGACAATTATAACTGATTTTCGCTTTTCAAAAAGTCCAATAGACGTATTTTACTAAAACACTGCAATACACTTTGGTATTTGCCAATTGGAATAGTTGGGTCAGTTACTGCTATTGCAATATTATTATTTGCATACAAAAAATGTAGTAAGAAACTATTTGCCAGTCATTGCACTTATTAATGTTTAGAGTGCTCTTATATACACCACTTAAAACCCTTTAACTTCGAGGATGCACAACTTTACCTGAAGAAGGACTCTTAACCTTCGAAAATTTCAGTGCCGGTGCGATAAAAGCCGTGGGACTTTAAGGCGAGATAGAGCGCCAGAAATACATACGTGCTGACAATTTACCAGCCTTTTTTCTTTTGGTTCGCACTAGCAAGACGCCGTCTCATACGTTGTGATGATTCTACAAAGGTTCTGAAAAAAAATTTGGTACAAACAATGGGATTATGTGGATAAACAACAGGTTTAGCAGTCGATTTGATCTTTTAAACCAGTGCTAAAAACGATACATTTGATTAAAGTTAAAAGTCGTGTCTTCCATTATAACAAATAGTACTCAGCAGCCGGGAGTGAAGGTCATTAGCAGCAATCCTTATAACCTGAGGGACTATTTTGACAAGCTGAAGCGTTACGGTTTTTTAATCTTCGTTTTGGCGCGTCGTGAGTTGAAGATAAAATACACGAAAACAGTGCTGGGTCTTGGCTGGCTTTTCCTGCAACCTCTGGCACTTGTTGTGATCTATAGCTTTTTTTTTAAAGGTGTGATCCATATCAGTACCGGCGCTATTCCTTATCCTTCCTTTGTGTTCAGTGGCCTGGTGCTGTGGTATATTTTTACAGGTATTGTCACCAAAAGTGCATACGCTCTTATTGAATCATCAGAGCTGATCAACAAAGTTTCGTTTCCACGGTTTATCATTCCAGTTTCCAAAGCAATTCCTATACTGCTTGAGAGCGCTGCCTTGGTAGTTCTATTGTTAGTAGTACTGCTGGTTACGCGCCAACCCTTAGGATTTAATGCCTTTACTGCATTTTTTTACATGCTGATGGCCATTATCATTTCCTTTGCTCTTGGTTTATTGTGCAGCGTTGTGGTATTGCGGTACCGCGACTTTGCACATCTTATTCCTTTTGCGTTAAACTTTGGCATCTGGCTGACACCCGTTTTTTACCCTACCGATATCTTACCCCAACCTTACCGGTCTTATTTGTTTTACCTTAATCCTATGTCGCAGGCCATTGAAGGATTGCGCGGCGCCTTATTTTTTAACGCAGCCATTCCAGGCGCAGCAGTGCTTGTCTTTTTTACTTCGGTAGTTTTTCTGTTATGTTCATTTTATTACTTTATAAAATCAGAAAAAACATTTGTAGAAAACCTTTAAATCATTGACCTAAATGCATACACCTGTTTTTAAAAACCCTTTACTGGAAGAAGAATTTAACCGTAAGGGATATGTGAAAGTTCCTTTTCTGAACAGTGAGGAAATTGACTACCTGAAAGCAAAGTTCTTTGAAACCATTGTTGAAAGCGGAGGTCCGAAAACGGCTAACGATGTGGATTTTGACAACACCGGGGATATCACTTACGACTTTACTTTTATTGACCGGAACGAAGCATACAAGAAAAAAGTATTTGACATTATTACGCAGACCTTTCAGAAAAAAGCAGATGAGTACCTGGCTAATTACAAGCCAATTATAGCCAACTACATTCGCAAAAAACAAGGCGGCGGCGAAGTACCCATGCACCAGAACTGGGCTTTTGTGGACGAAGAAAAATATACTTCTGTTTCTATTTGGGTACCGCTGGTAGATAGTAATGAAGCCAACGGAACATTACAAATGGTAGATGGAAGTCATAAGCGCTTCGGTAAATTACGCGGCCCTATGATCCCCTGGGAGCTGGAAGGCATTAAAGAAAAAATCATCAGCGACCATCTTACACCCATGAATGTAAAAGCAGGCGAAGGTGTGATTCTTGACGACAGCATTGTGCATTACAGTAATATCAATAAAACGCCGGGTCTGCGCCTCGCTATACAGCTTATTATGACGCCGGCAGCAAGCGGCTCTCTTCATTATCATTTAGATCGGGATGCCGATAAAGGTGCTGTGCAGGTATTGGAAACCGATGTTGATTTTTACATGGGTTTTCACCCGTGGTTAAAGCCCAAAGGCAAAACTATTCTTAAAACAACACCCTACAAAGAACGGAAATTAAACTACGGTGATTTTTTAAAAACGCTGAAAGGCAAACGCTTTGATGAAAAGAAAAATTTCATGGACACGCTATCAGGATTATTCAGATAACCATGACGCGTAGTATTTTTATAAGCCAGGAAGACAGCAACACCTTTAACCGAATTGGATTTGTGCGAAAACCCCTGCTGACAACTGAACAGGCAAAAGCTTTGGCAGCGCTTTACACAACCTACTTTCCAAAAGGCACAGACGCTTTCTTCTCCAGCACTTACCTGAATGACATCGCTCTTAAAGACACTATCAGCCGTGAACTTTGTGAGGTATTGCTACCTGCAATTTCGCCGCATATCAAAAACTATAAAGTGTTGGGCGCACAATTTCTGGTTAAAAATCCCGGCGATGGCGGGCGGATGCCTTACCACCAGGACTGGACCATTGTAGACGAAACTAGCGACCGCAGCATCACAGCGTGGATTAGCTTAGATGATATTACCGGCCACAATGGAGCTATTAAAGCCATTCCCGGCAGCCAGCAATTTTCACGGGCTCTGCGGGCACCAGGCAATTTTGATGCGTTGGCAGAGATACAGGAATTGCTTGATGATTACGCGCATACTTTAATCATGCGGGCCGGCGAAGCGTTTATCTTCGATCACTCGCTGATGCATGGTTCGGGCAAAAATACAAGCACTGCCCCGAGAATTGCTGTTGCATTAGGACTTACCCACAAAGACGCCCCGCTAATATTTCATCACCAGAAAGATGAAAATACATTTGACGCTTATGCAGTGCCTGATAATTTTTTTATCACTTTTCCCAATAAAGGAGGGCCCCCTGCGGACTTAACACCGGTTACAACCATACACCAGACTTTAAAAAAAATAGCGCCGACTGAGCTAATTACATTTATGAAAGAACTTACTGCCACACAACCTACAGCAGCGGTGCCACCGCTTTTTAAAGACGCATCGCTACAAGCTAGTTTCGACAAAGACGGCTATGTAAAAATAAATTTGCTTAACGAAGCAGAAACTGCCAACCTGAAAGACTATTATTTATCGCTACAGCACGATCATATTGGCGATTATGGCTTTCACATCAGCCTCGAAAACACTGACGCCCTCTACATTAACGGCGTATTTAAAAAACTGTTTGAAGTAGTGCTTCCAAAGCTGGATACGGTGCTTGAGAATTATAAAGCTTTTACCGCAAGCTACGTGATAAAAGAAGCCGGTCTGCAAAATATTGTGCCGCCACACCAGGACTGGACCTTCGTAGATGAAGAGCAATTCAGTTCTGCCACGGTATGGATTCCTTTAATGGATGTAACTAAAAACAATGGCGCATTGGGCCTGATAAAGGGCAGTCACCGCGTGTTTAATTACCCGCGCATCTCGCCATCGCCTGAATCCAGAGCTCTATTGTCTGATCATGCCTTTACGCTTTTTCCTTACGTGCAAGTGATAGAAATGAAGGCCGGCGAAGCCCTGATCTTTAATAACCGAACGGTACATGCTTCACCGCCGAATATTTCGGGTGTTACACGCATTGCTGCGGGCATTGGCATTACGCAAAAACAGGCGCAGTTGCAGCACTATTACCAGTTGCCCGGCAAAGAAGAACTGGTGCAGGTTTACAATGTAGAAGCCTCTTTTTTTACAAGTTATAATAATTCAAAGTTGTCGGCATATTTTAACAAAGGACTGGCGCCTGAAGGTCTCCATAAAATAAGCACCTTTCGCAAGTCTACCCCTGTTCTTTCGAAAGAAGACATGATCGGCTTAGTGTCAACATTAGACGGAGCAAGCATCAATACTGGTTTAATGAACGAGCTGGCGGATCTCTACAGCTACAATGCCGACGGAACGGCAAAACAAAAAAAATCTGTTCCTGAAGCTGAAACAAGCACTTTAACTGCAAAAGAAGCAGTACACGATACGCGTACATTTTTTCAGAAATACACTCTGCCAAATATTATTGCAGAAGTAAAACACCGCTTAAAAAAAGCATAATCATGTTGAATTTCGATCATAAAGCCCGTGTGTTTAAAGAAGAAGCTCTTCAAAGCCAACTTAATAATGAGGGTTTTGTAGTGCTTGACTTTCTAAATGAAGCCGAAGTACAGCGCCTCTATACCCTTTATATAGACCTTCACCCGCAAGGCGTAAACGGCTTTTACACCAGTACTTTTTCTAAAGACACAGCTTACCGCAAATCGGTTGATACGGAGATACGCAAAGAAATGCAGCGCGGTCTTGACATTGTATTTTGCGATTACAGGGTGCATTGCGGTAGTTTTATTGTAAAAGGTACCGATGAAAAAAGTAAGCTAAACCTGCACCAGGACATGACCCTGGTAAATGAATCTGTTTACACCGGTATCAATATCTGGATCCCGCTTGTTGACCTTAGCGAAACCAATGGTGCAATAGCGGTGCTGCCTCGTAGCCACCGTTTGTTTAAAACCTATCGCGGAGCCTCGATTCCGGACATATACGACGGTATTGAAAGCAGCGTGTACAAAATTATGCGGCCCTGTTATTTAAAAGCGGGCCAGGCCATTATTTTCGACCAAAGCATTATTCATTTTTCGCCGGCTAACCATTCGTTGGAACCGCGGCCGGTGATAAACACTTTTATTACTCACAAAGACGCAGGTATTGAAATATGTTATTGGGATAAAGCGTCCGGTAAAAATGAAATTGAACTGTTTGAGCAGGCCCCTGACTTCATGGTGAACTTTCAGAATTTCGGCCACGACATTTACAGCAGGCCTTCTATCGGGCAGTCGAAAGGTGTTGTGTCATATAACTTTCCAAAAATAACACCTGCCCTTTTAAAGCAGGAATACAATTTAACAGAGCCGGAACCTTTGCCTGAAAAGCCTTTAAGCAGTAGTGTTTTTTCTAAATTATTTAAAAAGATCTTTACCAGAACATGATGCCTGCAGTACCTGCCATATTTAAAGACACAGCACTTCAAAAACAATTTGAGGAAAATGGCTTTGTAAAGATAACGCTGTTGAGCCAGGAGAGCATACAGCAGCTGCTTACCTTATTTAAAAATTATTTTCCAGACCCTTCTGCAGATTTTTTTTCATCGAGCTACGAAAACGATTTCCGTCGCAAGAAAGTGATCAGCGAAGCAATTGGAAATATTATTGTTCCACAGCTGGATGCTGTGTTTACAGATCACACCTGGTTTGGTTCGGCCTTTCTTTCAAAGGGAAACGGACCGCGCAGCGAAATGCCAATGCACCAGGACTGGACCATTGTTGACGAAGAGAAATTTATTGCGCTTAACATCTGGACACCTTTGCAGCCAACCACAGAAGAAAATGGCACACTGGAGGTTATCAAAGGAAGTCACCTTTGGCACCAGGGCATACGCGCTCCTACCCTGCCATTTTATTTTGATGGCTTTCAGTATTTACTTAAGGACAAACTGACTGCAATTCCTGCACTGCCCGGGGAAGCGATTGTATTGAACCAGGCGATCATTCATTATTCGAAACCAAATAAGACAGATAGTCTGCGTGTGGCTATTACCAGCGGCATTAAAACAAAAGGGGCGCCTATGCTGTTCCATTACCTCAACAAAGAAAGTCCTGATAGAATAGAGCAATTTAAGCAAGAGGATGATTTCCTGATCAACTTTGAAAATTTTCATCACTCAATTTTCGAGCGCCCGGTTATTGGCGAATCGCTTGGCACAAAACCGTTCACACTTGAAAAAGCATCGGCTGCAACGGTAGAAAAATTAACAGGCATTAAAACATATAACGCTTCTTCACCTGAAAAAAAAGGGCTGATACAAACTGTAATGACATGGATGAAAAGGTAATCGCTACGGCAAAAAGCTTACTGCATGATCCTGTAATGGCTGAACAGCTGGCAGTATCAGGTTATACCACGTTTCCGTTTTTAGGGTCCGCTGATGTGCAAAAACTTACAGAGTATTATTACGGTTTTCAAAAAGAGGAGCCGGCGCATTTTTATTCGTCCACTCACGCAAAAGATCCTGCCTTCCGCAGGACTACCAGCGACCATATTAAAAGTATTATCAGTCCACTGATGTCTTCCATGCTTAAAAATTACCGCTTGCTCGGAGGGGCATTCGTGGTAAAACCCCCGCATGGAAAAGGTGTGCTTCAGCCGCACCAGGACTGGAACATTGTAGATGAGGAAAACACGCGCTCTTTTAATTTGTGGATCCCTCTTACTGATGTAAACGTTGAAAACGGTGCTGTATTTGTGTTGCCCGGTAGTCATGCCAAAATTAAGACCTACCGTGGGCCTGGTATACCTTCCATTTTTAAGAACATTGAACCTGCCGCCTGGCAAAGCCTTCAACCGTTGATTATGAAAGCGGGCGAAGCGTTGTTTTATGATCACGCTTTACTTCACGGCTCACCGGCAAACCAAACAAACGCAGCCCGCCTGGGAATTGTGTGCGGTGTAATTACAGCTACAGCCGAAATGCAATTGTGTTTCCAAAAAGACCAACACATCGATTTGTATAAAGCAGACGAACATTTTTTTATGGAGAAAGATCCGAATGGTGGTCCGGATGGATTACAGTTTATAAGAAGCGTAACACCTGCGCATACCAACCTGAGCGAAGAAGACTATAACACCATGTTCCTCGGAAAGCCAGAATTGTCAAGACATTGGCTAAAAAAGCTATTCGCGATCCGTCGCTCTTAATTAATTTATACAAAAGACGTATCTTTAAAAGCTCTCTACTGTTGCATGTTGCCAATCATCCTCATATCTGTTCTCATTAACCTTGCTTTGCTATTGGTCATCTTTAAAACACGCTCCCTAAAAAAGAACAGCATAACCGCACCTGTGCTTCGCAAACACAATGTAGGGGCGTTTTACAACGAGCAAACTGAAAATTTTTTAAAAGTATATGGCAAAGTCATCCAGGCTTTCCGTACCAAAAACATAAACACTTTACTCGATCATCAAATTGAGGCCATTGGTTTGAAGGACGGGATGACCGCACTTGACGCGGGCTGTGGCGTATGCGGCCCTGCTGTTTATTTTGCAGGAAAAACCGGCGCAAGAATCGAAGCTTTGACTATTTCCTCTAAGCAGGTAGAACTGGCAAAAGTAAACATTCAGGAAAATCATGCGCAGTCGCATGTATATGTGCGCGAAGGCGATTATCACCATCTGGAAAATTATTATACGGAAGAATATTTTGACGCCATTTATTTTTTAGAATCCTTTGGGCATGCACAGAACCATTTACAGGTGCTTGATTCTGCGTGGAAGGTGTTGAAACCCGGGGGAACAGTATACATAAAAGATCTGTTCATTAAAAAAGCGCTTTACAAAAGTATGGCTGCAGGCATTGAAAAAGAGATACAAAATATTGACACAGCGTACCATTATCATGTACCCGACCTGAACACGATCCTCGACCATGTGCGCAGCAAGGGATACATTCTTTCGTTCATAAAGACCATTGACATTCCTCTTGATGAATTCGAGAATTTGACTATCTCAAATGATTTCCAGGAGTTGACAGGCATCAATAAAATTGACAACTTGCGGGATTACGTTTTTCCTGTTGACTTTTTCGAGCTAAAGTTGATAAAGCCCAACATCCATATTTTAAGCGGTAACAGCCGTTATTTTTTACAGAACATGTATTTAACACAGGTTGAGGCCTGGAAGGAGCGCGACTTATGATGAGCTTAGATAAAGATGTGGTATTGGCAGCGCACAATATCTCAAAAAAATATACTGTAAAGCAAAGCGGCACTTCTGAAAAGAACGGTAAAGACGGGGATTTCTGGGCATTACAGGACGTAAGTTTTGAATTGAAGAGAGGAGAGATTCTTGGCATTATTGGAACCAATGGCGCCGGCAAAAGTACTATTCTTAAAATTCTGTCGGAGATCATTGCCCCCACCAGCGGCTACGTGCACTATAAAGGCTCTATTTTATCCATTCTTGATATTGGCACCGGTTTTCATCCCGATCTTTCGGGTTATGAAAATATTTTTTTAAACGCTTCTTTATTGGGTATGAAGAAAAAGCAAATCAATGAAAAAGTAAATGAGATCATTGATTTTAGCGGCATTAAAGCGCACATCCACGAGCCGGTAAAAAATTACTCCAACGGCATGTACCTGCGCCTGGCTTTGTCTATTGCCCTGTTTACCAACAATGAAATTATTTTGCTGGACGAAGTGGTTTCTGTGGGCGATGCGGAGTTCAGGATGAAAGCTATCCGAAGGATCAAAGAACAATCACATCAGGGCAAAGCCTGCATTATGATCTCGCATGACCTTGGCTCAGTGATGGAGTTGTGTGATACCTGCCTGCTGCTCGAGAAAGGGAAACTCATTTATTCCGGTACTTCCAAAGCCACGGTTGAACATTATTTCGAGGGAGTGTACGATACGATCTACAAAACGCCACAGCCCGCCGAACACAGTCTTTGCCGGGTTACCGCTGTTACAGTGGAAAACGAAACGCTTTGCATGGATGAACCCGTACGCATACAAATGCAGTATGAAATTATTGAGGCGGTAGACGTGCGTATCGTTTTAAAAATAAGAAGTTATCATGGCGCCGTTATGACTGACAGTATAACATTCAGGCCAGATTATGTGCCCCAGGTGCAGCAACCGGGAAGTTACCGTGTTACCTGCGTCATTCCCGCCAACCTTTTTAATGCAGGCAGTTATATGGTAGAAGTGCTTATAGCGAACGATGTGGAACTGTTAGCGCTCATTGAAATGGCCGCGAAGTTTAAGGTAACATTAAAAGAATGGGAGGCTGGAAAGAAATGGAACGAGAACAATGAAGTTATCCCGTTCAGGCCCCTATGTGCATGGAAAACCGAAATTATAAAATAACTTCTCTTGCTAAATTTCAACTTTCAGGATCTGAAAATATCGAACCAGCGTTTTTTTTCTTTTAAAAACGGCAACAGCTCTTTTAATTCTACCGCTTTGTTTTCGTAAGACCGCACCGTTTTTACAGGCTGTTCTGCAGGCGGCTGCGTTGTAGAGTCGCGGCGCAGGTTGGCATAGTTGTAAATGAAGTCATCGTCGGGCTCGTACTGCTTCAATGGCTCGCCGGCCGATGGCTGATAATAAATACAAAGAGGCGTTTCTTTTTGCAGCACCGTAAAACAAGCCGCCTTGCGATTGAAGCTAGCCATATTAGGGGGTGAACCGTGGATCACCGAATGATAAAAAACAATAGCTTCGCCTGCTTTTAATTTTACGGAGATAGCTTTGTCCTGCAGCGCCTGTAAATGCGGACCATACTCCGGAAACAAATATCCGGAACCCCGAATATGCCTGCCTATCTTATGACTTTTTTTAAGCACCCATAAAGCGCCCGATTGCTCGTTTACGTCGTGCAGCGGCACCCACACATTTACCGACTCATGTTTCGTTTCATCCACCACGTTCCAGTCCTGATGCACTTTAAAGGTTGTTTGTTTACCGCTTTTTTTTACGATAAAAACATTGTTTAGCCGCCTGTAATTCTGAAAAAAACGATCGCTGGCTCCTGTGAAAATATCACTTAAACCAGAGGAAACTTTCTTTTTATATTCACTGTCGCTGCACCAGGTAGTCATGTGAATATCTTCCGTAAAGTTGGGCGGATCGTCGCCGTTATGAAGCGTACTATAAAATTCGTTCAGCTTTAAAATATCGGCCGGATTTAAAAAAGGGATAACAACGTAGCCATTGTTTCTTAGTTCATCTGATAAAGACTGGTCTTTAAATAGCATGTTGAAAGATACAAAAACTTTCCGTCTTTGTTCTTTCAGGCAGCCCAGGCCTTTTACACAATCGTACCCGACTTAAAATACGTTGACCCCTGTTGTTAGTCGGATTGTCAACAGACTTAAAGATCATTTTACCCGGACTGCTAACAGGAATAATTCCCCTTTGATTGTTATTAAAATAGGCGGAAAAACGGATCAATATAAAACAATAAGACAATACAATTTAAATCCCGATTAAACGCCATGAATTTAACTAAATTTAAAACCTGAACGCATGGCTACATTTCTTGGCATATACAGTAGAACAAAACAACTAAATGATGCTGCAATACAGCCGATACTGGACGATTTTAAGCTAAACAACACGCGCGACATTGTTACGAGTAGATTTCCGGGCATGCTGCTATGCGTGGCGTCTAAATTCCAGAATGCTTTATATGCCAATGACACATCGTTAAGTTTTGTATCGGGACACATTTCTTTTGAAACTATTTCCTTTGCGACTGCCGGAACGACGGCTGAAAAATTCGGCCAGTGTATAGCGCATTCGGGTTGCGAGCTTTTGTCGGCTATGGAGGGTGCTTTTGCAGCACTACACTACACGGCTGCCACGCATACGCTCATTCTGGCTAACGATAAGTTTGGCATTTTCCCTCTTTTTATTTCAGAGAACGAGGAGTATGTTATTGTTTCAAACGAGTACCAGCCACTGGTGCAGCTCTTAACTGCGAAGGAAAGGAAACCTGATCCCGATGCCATTGCCGAATTTTTTACGCTGGGTACGACGCTGGGCGGAAAAACATTTTATAAAACCATAAAGAATATTGCTGCTGCTTCCTTCATTACGATAGGAGGTAAAACATGTACAGATAAGAACTACTGGCATCCCATGCCAAAGCCAGTAAATACTGCCGATGCAAGCCTGGTGGCTGAAGAACTCTTTGAGCTTTTTAAAAAAATAAACCGCGAATACATTGATGCAAATGTAACAGACCTCTGCCTGCTTTCAGCAGGAGCCGATTCGCGCCTTATTTTTGCGACTCTCACTAAAGAACAGCGGCAGGCGACTGAATTTTACACCAGTAATTTATCATTCCTCGATCCGCAGGAAGATCAGGATGTGGTGGGCGCTACGGCCCTTGTTAATACATTCGGACTTAAACACCGTATAGAAAAAATATCGTTTTACGAGAATCAGTTTAACCTTAGTTATTTTGACACCGAGCGCGCCCTTCGTGCCCGTCACGTATACGGCGGCTGGCACGGCGGTGAATTACTCGGAGGTTTTGCCTTTATCGCCGCCCCAATTAAAGCAGGGCTTGGATATAAAGATGTTAACCATATATTAATGTCTGTATTTTCCTGGCGTTTCCGGTTTAAGCTGAAGGCGCATCCTTATCATACCTATTTAAAAGAAAAAGAAAAATATCCATTAGCGGTTCGGGAGTTTCTTTTTATTACAGAACAATTTACGCGAAGCTTTTTCACTACTATTTATGGCGGCACCAAAGGCCATTGGCTGCAGCCCTACCAGCTCGCCAATCATGGCTTTTCGCCTTTCTGGGATAGTCGTTTACTGCAGAAGCTGATGCTGCTACCTATAGAACTGTTGGCCAATTACCAGCTCTACAACAGTTTATTTAAATTATGTGATAAAGCTTTTACAAGCATTCCCAGCAATTCTCCTTTAACTAACAGGGCTGATAGTGTGATCCCAAAACTCGAAATTGGTATTGAGCCAAAAGGACTCTTGCCCGACACGCATCACGCTGCTTACATGGAACGGCTGGAAGATAAAACAACCTGGAAGCGGCATGTATATACCAGTGAGTTCAAAAAAAAACTTAGCCAGGGATCGGGCGCGTTGGCAACACGATGGCTGGATTTTGAAACCTGGTATGCCAGGTATGTTAAAGATTGATCACAGGATTATCGCGACCTCAACCACTCCAGGCCTATTACTCCTTAAACATTTTGCGATGCACCTGCCTCTTAAATAAGAAAAGCGGTGGTAGTTTTACAAGGAGGCTCTGGCGAATGTATTTTTTATTCGCTACATCATAACCTATGGGCTTGGGAATACCGAACCACCACGGAAAAAAAGCATTGAAAAACGGAATGTCGTAGAAAAAAAATGGCGCTGTAACAAGACCTACCGGCTTCAAAAGCGTGTATGACAAGCGCTTTAAAAATGGCATAGCGCTTAGTTCGCGATCAATAGCCGTTTTACATTCGAGCAAATACTGCCCGCGAAATTCTACTGAGCGTTGTGCATCGGAGCGATGCCTGAAGCCTGCCAGCGTGGCTAGAGTAGTGTGCAGTTTCTGGTGTCTAAAAAAACGGGTCCACAATTCCATATCGCCGGCATACTTAAAATCGGTATCTATGCGGCTTCCGGCGGCTTCCCACAGGCTGCGTTTCCAAAAGGAAGATTCCTGCTGAATGAACTGGAAATCATACATGTAAAAACGGTGTTTCGACCATCGGCCCCAGGGCAGTGTAATGCGGCTGATCATCACGCCTTGCGGAGTGTATTCCCTCGGTATTCCCATCAACCAGCTAACGTCGGGAAATGTATGGAAAATTTCAGCCACAGCCGAAAATGCATTTGGCACGTACAAATCGTCAGAATTGATCCAGGCCATAATTTCGCCCGTGCTTTTATCAAACCCTTTTTGCACGGCATGGTATTGCCCTTCATCCTTTTCACTCACCCAGTAAGCTAGCCTGTGTTCATATTTTTTTATGATGTCAATACTGTTATCGGTGCTACCGCCATCAATCACAATGTATTCAAGGTTAGGATAGTTTTGATTTAGAACAGACAGCATGGCCTCTTCAAGGTATTTACCGTTGTTATAGTTGACCGTGACAATGGATATTTTAGGGACCTGTTCCAGTAGCGACAAAAGTAACAATAATCGCTCATGTGCGCTTGTGAAACGTCGTTGCATGGAAGAATATAATCTATGAACTGGACTCTGCAAAACCACGCGATGAGGGAATTCAGCCGTGCGTCTATTACGCAGATTTAAAAAGAATTATCCCGGTAGCCTTATCTCTCAACACCTTTAAGGCTTATTTTTTCAGGTCATAAAATGGTTCTGTAAAATACATTTGATATTATATAAAAAAAAGCAATCTTGCGGGCTGCTTGTACACTGTAGCACATATCATCAATCCGTTCAATGCCGATCCTTCATCTGATCTGTTTACCGCGCAGCCTATCACGTTTGAAAGTATGCGCCATTCAAAAGATCTGGCAAAAAAAAATTTACATGTAGAGCTGTATACCGCTCAATTTGCAGAAGATCGCAACATGGTGCCTGAAGGATTTATGGCAACAAAAGATCTTACCCGGTCGGTTACCGATCTTGCAGGCTTTGAAAAAAAGATCAGGCTTCCCTTACTTGAAGATATACTAGAGCGCTTATATACGGCCAGTAACGCAGATTATCTTATATACACGAATGTGGATATTGGCCTGTTCCCCAACTTTTACAAAGCAGTAAATGATTTTATTGAGCAGGGCCACGATGCCTTTATTATTAACCGAAGACGTCTTCCAGCCATTTATAAAAACAAAAGCGATCTGGAATTGATCTATAAAGAAAAAGGTAAAGCGCACCCCGGCTTTGATTGTTTTGTTTTCAGGCGAGCCATCTACCCAAAATTAAAACTGAACGGTATTTGCATTGGTGTACCCTTTGTTGAAATTTCCTTTTCCCAGAATCTGTTTGCACTGAGTACTCATTTTAAACTGTTTGACAACGAGCACCTCACTTTCCATATTGGTATGGAGATCTTTAAAAAAAGAGCGCCGCAGGAATATTTCCACTACAATCAAAAACGTTTCTGGCAACTCTCAAAGACCATTGATCCCCCGCCCAACCTTAAAAAATTTCCGTATTCAAGATTGCCCTGGCCTTTGCGCATCCTTCGCTGGGCAATACATCCCTGCATTCCTATAAAGCTTGTTATGCAATTGGAATATAAAAGAATCAGGAAATTTTTTTTCGGAACGTTTAATTAAGCTTCTGCAACATGCCGCGCCACTTTTCTGTTGCCTCTGAAAAATCAGCATGGGTAACAGTATAATAATGAAAAAGTTCATCCTCTTGTTGCTCCGCTTTTTTATAGCCAATGCTTTGATTGAAGTGAATCGCTTTGGTGTTAGTGATATTTATTTTTGCTTTGAGACTTTTTAATTTTAAAGTTTCAAACGCGTATTCCATCAGGCTGATGGTTGCAAGAAAGGGCATTATGGAATCCAGATAGGCTGTAATACCAATAAAAATACCTGCTTCAGCGGTTCTTAACTCATCATCAATATCCTTCAGATTCACAACGCCAAAAGCAATAGCGTCTTTTTTGATAACAAAATACTGGTGCTGAGAAACGTTGAGCGACTGAAACCATTCGAGCTGCATTTGCGGTGTGATCAGCTGCTGGAATTGCATGTTGCACCTCACATGGTCTGCATTGCGCCAGATACGCACTAGTTCAAGATATGAGACTTCGAGCCTTTGAAGTGTAAGGCCGTATTTAACGATCTGCATTAAAGTTTAAACTTAATGGCGTAATGCGGTTTTTTAACGCGGGAAGCGTAAATCCGGTTCAGGTAAATGCCCATAATACTTATGCTTGCCAGGATGAGTGATATAGCAACGACGATAAGTACCAGAAAGCCAAGCCCTGCGCCAAATACAAAATGTTTATAAATGTAATAGCTCGCCAACCATAGCGCTACGGCTGAGCTGGATATACACACCACGATCATAATTTTTAAAGGAAGCGCCGTATAAAGGAACACCAGTCGAAATGCCATAAGAAAAAGCTGTATCAGGCTGTAGCCTGATTTACCTTCAAAACGCGGGTTACGGGCTACCGTTACAAACTGCGTGTCGAAAGTATACCACGATACCACCTGGTTAATAAACAAATGGTCTTGTGAGTGGTTACGCAAATAGCCTGCAATGTTTGCGGTAATAAGACGAATGGAGGATCCTATGTTTGAACCCTGCTCGGTGCTCCTGAATATTTTTTTTATAAGCGCCGAACCCGTATTACGCAGCCAGGAGCTTGTTTTTTCGTTATAGATGCCGTAGATCACATCGGCCTGGGTTTCCAGTTGCCGGTTTATTAGTTTTTCTAATTCTGATGGATGCACCTGCAGGTCGTCGTCAAGCGTCAGGATCACCTTGCCTTTTGCTTCGTCAATTCCACAAAGCGTAGCACCATTTTGGCCGAAATTTTTTGTCAGCTTTATTAAAGTGATCTTATCGGGAAATCGTTTTTTTAAGGAGAGCAGTTGTTGCCAGCTTTCCTGCGATCCGTTATCTTCCACAAAGATCACTTCAAACGACTGGCCCAGTTTTGCCATTAAGTCCGCAACCCCTGTATAGAGCTGCTCCAGCGTTGCCACACTTTTATAAACCGGAACTATGATAGAATAAGCGATCATCATTTATAATTCAATAATGTCAGGACAAATTACATCTTTAAAGTCTACAATCACCGAACCAAGAGACAAACCTACGCCAAATCCGGAAAGTACTAATTTAGAGTTTGTTATTTTAGTGGCTTTTTTTAATTCGCTGACAATGGTCAGAGGAATACTCGCGCCGCTGGTGTTACCATAAGACTCCAGGCTGGATGGCACTTTGCCGGATGCTATGTTTAATTTTTTCGAGATCGAATCCAGGATCAGGCGGTTAGCCTGGTGAAATACAAATTGATCAATACTTGCTATATCCCGGCCAGATTGCCGCAGGAGTTCTTCCACATTGGGTGCTACTTTTTTAAGACTGAAATTAAATACATCCAGCCCCTTCATTGCCAGGTGAAATCCTTTGCGGGAGCTATTTTCACCAGTATACTCAAACGACGCGCCGTGCAGAGGTTTTCTTGCTCCGCCTTCCGGAACAATGATGGCGTCGTAATCGGCTCCTTCCGAACTGATATTAAATTCCATTGGCGTGGCCTGTTTATCAAACACTAACGCAGTTGCAGTGCCGCAGTCAGAAAACAACGGGATAAGACTTTTGTCACGCGGTGAGATGAGTTTGGTAATTGTATCGCCTACAATCAGCAGGCCTTTTTTTAAGCCGCTGGCCGACATAAAACCCGCAATAAGCGACAAGCCATATACATATCCAGCGCATCCCTGATTAATATCAAACGTCACACAAGATTTCGGAAGGCCAAGGCGTTCCTGGATATGCAGACTACTGCCCGGCAATGGATAATCGGGGGTTTGCGTAACGAAGAACAAGACTTGTATATCGTTTTTATCCCAGGCCATTTCTGAAATTAATTTTTCGGCGGCAGCAATACAAAGGTCTGATGCACACTGATCTTCCTGCGCTACACGCCGTGTTTTGATACCAAGCGTACTTACCAGTTTATGAAGTTCTTCTTCACTGTAACCTGTGAGCGTTAAATTAGAGGCGGTACTTTTTGGAACTGCGGCCGCAATGCCTTTTACAGCAATATGTGGGATAGAAAAAAAAGCCATTAGCTCAATTCGCGTTGAACGCTTGCAAATAGTTGCTCTACGTTGGCCGCATTCTTTATAGCGTCAAATCCTAAAATAACATTGTAGTGTTTATCGATTTCGTTTACAATGATCATAGTTTGTAAAGACGACCATTCTTTGAGTGTTTTAAGATCGGTCGTTGCATCTATAGCTTCGCGCTCTTCTTCCCTGAATTGATTTTTTATGAGGTCAATAAAGCTCTTTAAGGTGTTATCCGGCATGTGTATTCAAGTCTGTCTACACTCAAATATAACTACATTTTTTTTAATGGAAGTCATTGTTGGCATATATTCCAGCAAGTTTCTAAAAGATTATTTCTAGCACTGTTCTGTTTTAATTGGCGCTGTTTTTACTTAATTTAGGCGGGGTTATCTCATTAAACAGCCGCCCGGTTTTACATGCTAAAAAATACTGAAAACAGGTTAAAGCTCATTCTTTTTGTTTTTGCATTTTTACTTTATGCCAATACTATTGATCACGATTATGCCTGGGATGATAAAATTGTTATCACTGAGAACCCGCGCGTAAAAAAGGGCATATCGGGCATTCCGAACCTGTTTTTAAAATACAATTCCGATTACAAGGCCGATAAATACGGGTATCGCCCTATAACCCTGGCATCGTTCGCCATCGATTACACGCTTTTCAAATCCAATGCGCATGCGGGGCATTTTATGAATGTGTTGTATTTTGCTTTACTCTGCGTGGTTATGTTTAAAGTACTGAGGAAACTTTTTTACCAGTATTCAGATCTGGCTCCGTTTTTGATCACGCTTGTATTTGCAGCCCACCCTGTGCATGTGGAAGCAGTTGCCAATATAAAAAGCAGGGACGAAATTTTTGCTTTGCTGTTTGCCTTACTGGCTACCGGTCAGCTGATCAATTATCACCAGAAACGTGAGTTGAAGTTTTTGGGGTTTGCTCTTCTTTTATTTCTGATAGCATTCCTGTCAAAAGAAAGCGCTATTGTTTTTTTAGCTATTATGCCTTTAAGCCTGTTATACAGGGAAGGATGGCAACGCACAAAAAAAGTACTTAGCTCAACCCTTTTTGTACCAGTATTTATAGTGGCTTGTTTTGTTATCATCAAAGCTTCTATAGGCAGTAACCTGGGCGTTAGCATTACAAAAGGCATGGGCGCTTATACTGAGAGCGGTCTTTTGGGCAACAGTTTTTTTTACACAGACTGGTTTTATATGAAGCTGGCAAATGCCTTTACCCTGCTACTCCTTTATTTAAAGCATTTTTTCATTCCTCTAACGCAGCTCTATTATTACGGTTACAATCAGATTCCTGTGGCCAGCTGGCAGCAGCCCTCTGTTATAATTTCTTGCCTGCTCTGCCTGGCCGCCCTTGCATTTGCTTTTATAAAACTGAAAAAGCAGGCCGAAATAAGTTATGGTATTTTCTTTTTCTTTATTTCAATCGGCATGTATACCCATATTTTTATAACGCTGGCCGATACCATGGCTGATCGCTTTATGTTTACCCCATCGCTCGGTCTTGCGATAATAACTGTATTTGCGCTTGCCCGTTTTTTAAAGAGCGATCTCAAGATAGCGACTACAGAAACCGTATTAACCTGGAAGAGCCCTTCCCGCAACGCCACCATGCTTTACGTAGTTGTGGCTATCACTTTAGCATTAAGCCTTAAAACATTTATGCGTAATAAAGTCTGGAAGAATGATGAAACACTTGCTTCAGCCGATATGCCGTATCTTGAGAATAGTGCGCGCGCTAACCAATATTATGGTGATATTCTCCGGAGGAAGCTCACAGCGGGCTATGATCCCGCCGTGGAAGCAGACATGATAGCTCACTATAGAAAGAGCTACCAGATTGCAGGCAAGGAGTCGTATTATGCGCGGCTTTCGCTGGCAAGTTACCTGCTTGGCGTAAAGCGCCAGGAAGAAGGCATTGCGCTGCTGGACACGCTCACTGTTTTATTTCCTGCACAGGCTGATCCCGCTTTTTACCTGGGACAGGCGTATTTACAAAAAGGCGATCCCAGAAAAGCCATCGTTGAATTGGAGCGATCTATACAGTTGGCGCCGGAAGCACAGAGCTCTTATGCAGTGCTGGCATTGGCATACTCCAATAACCATGAGTACGAAAAAGCGCTTGCGATCGTTAACCGATCGCGGCAAAAATTTGGAGAATCTGCCGGAACATACGAAGCACTTGGTAATATTTATTTTGAACAGGGCAATATGGTGCAATCTACTCAAGCTATGCTCGAAATGTTACGGCATGGTGCTGACGCGCAAAAAGTATACGGCACCATTATAGGCCGCTACCAGTTAAAAAAACAAGATAGCCAGGCGAACTTCTATTACAGGCAAGCACTGGAAAAAGGAATATTTAAAGCCGGGGGATTATAAGAGCGCTGATATAATTTGTACATTCGCGAATACATATCATGATTTCATTTCTTAAAAAATTTTTTACAAAACCTGAGGCTGCCCCTGTAAAACCAGTGGTAGCAAATTCCAAAGCGCCTGGTGAAAAATACATCCAGCAGTATTCGAAAGAGCCATACAATTTTGAAACCCTAACGCTCGACGAACTACTGAAGCGCGGAGATACCATCCACGATCTTTACACCAACGCAGCAGATGGTTTCCTGATCAAAAATTTTTTAACGACACAGGAAGTGGACACTATTCTATCGCACATTGACATTGCAGAAAATGACAATCCCGCCCATACACCTGTAGGATATACTTATCCACCTGTGTTTGCGGAGTTCTCAAGTCGTGTTAGCCGTGAAGCTGAAAGCAACAGGGAAGCCGCCATTAACAGCTATTTTGAAAAGACCAGTGCTTTTAACCGTGATTTTGCAGCAACCTTTGGCGTTGACGTAAAAGAACGTATTGAAAAAACCTATTCACAGATCTCTGGAAACCGTGAAATACTTGTTGCAGAAGGCATGGAGGGTAAAGGGCATTATCCTTTTGCCACCTTTCGCTGTCTTGTACCGGATAAAGGCTTAATGAGCGTACATTGTGGAAATTATTTCGGCAAAACATTTGAGGCATTTTATAAAGACCTTACCAAAAAAGTAGCTGTTGAAAATCAAATGAGTTTCTTTATAATGCTGCAGGAACCAGAAGCAGGCGGTGAGCTAACGTTGTTCAACTTCCGGTGGAAAGCGGGACAAACGAAATCAAATCCTTCTGAAGACAACGAGATCATTCAGCCCGACGGCTCAAAAATGTATGTAGAAGATGATGCGAATATCATTAAAGATAAAATCGTTCCAAAAAAAGGCGATATGATTCTTTTCCAGGGAGGAAACATCTGGCACCGGGTTGAAACAATACGGGGAAGTACGCCACGGATCACCTTTGGTGGATTTATCGGCATTTCAGTCGATAAGCAGAAATTCTATTACTGGTCTTAGCCGATCTGCGGTCGGTAATAAACCAGCTTAACAAGGGTTGAGAGGCTCTGCACTTCAGCCCTTCATTTCCTTAAATCTTAAAAAATCATTCAGGTTGCGATAACCATTCTCTTCTATAAGATCGGCGTTATGCATTTTTATGCTTTGCATCAGCGACAGGCCTGTGGCGGCTTCAGCCGGCGTCATATACATATTCCATCCCAGGTCACTTATTTCATCCTGCCAGTAATTTTTCTCCTCCCGTCCTTCGTAACGTGCACGCTTCAGCCACTCCACTGCTTTAAGATCATCGGTAAGAATCATACCGCCCTTGCCAATGGGCACGTGTTTTTTATAATGAAAAGAAAGACACATGAATGAGCCCGGAAGATACATTCCTGAGTTGAACCGCGAGGCGGCATCGTAGATGGGATAAGGCTCAAGCTGGTAAATGCCCTGCCATGTTTTCTCTTCCAGCTTAACTTTTCCACCCGCATGAATAACCGATTGTGGAACAGAAAGGTAAGTGTTCTGCGGAATAGTAACCGATTGCACCTTGAGGTATTTGCAACACAAGAATAATGCATTGGTGCAGGAATCAACTGCCACAGCATAAGGCGCTCCTGTGTAATTTGCAACTTCCTCTTCAAACATTCTTACAATGCCAAAAGGATTGTGTTTCATCTGGTATGTTCCTGAACCGCTCATTTGTTCTTCAAAGTATATAATTTAAATAAGTTGTCTTTTAAACAAAACTCCCGCCTGTTTTAAAAAGCGGGAGTTTTATTTTATAAACTATAAAGCTCTTATTCTTTAATGATCCTTGCCACTTGCTGACTAGTGTTAGTCGTTACTTTCACAAAATAAATGCCGTTGGTTAAATGCTCCATAGAAACCACTATTTTGCCGTTGCTTGTGCCAGTATAAACAACCTGACCTACAGCATTCATAACTTCAATGGTTGAATTGCCTACTGTTTCTATTGTAAAACGTCCATTGTTTGGATTCGGATACACAGCAATATTCACCCCACCAGCGTTTCCTTTTTCAAGACCCGTGCAGTTGTCATACTTCTGTATTACCGTAGCGGTATTTACACAACCGTTAGCATCAGTTCCAGATACGGTGTAGGTCTCAGTGCCAGAGATAGCGGATGTAACAGTAATTACCGAATCAGTTTGCGAAGTAGACCAAGAATAACTTGTTGCTCCAACCGCAGTTAACGTTGCCGAATTATCAATACATACCACTGATTGAGATGTTGCTGCTGTTACAACCGGTAAAGCATTAACCGCTACATTACTCACCACTTCCGAAGATACGCAGCCATTACCATCAGTACCCGTTAGTGAGTAGCTGCTGTTAGCCGTTGGGTTTACAGTAAAGCTATTGCCACTGATAGAGTATGTACTGGCGCCTGCAGGCACGATCACAAATTCACTTCCCGAACAAATAGTACCGCTGTTAACAGTAACCACAGGCAGTTGATTGACAATAAGATTTACTACTGTGCTGTTGCTGCAGGTACCGCTTGAACCGATAACTGTATAGTCTGTAGTTGCAGTAGGGCTCAAGGTAATACTATCAGTTGTCACACCTGTATTCCAGCTATACGTTGCCGCGCCGCTTGCCGTTAAAGTTGCAGCGCTGCCGTTACAAATACTGGTATTACCTGCTACTACTATACTAAGTGTGTTAACTACACTTACTGTTGCAACTGCCGTATTAAATGACTGGCAACCCTCTGCGCTGGTACCCGTTAATGAATAGGAATCGGTTGCCGCAGGTGTAATGGTAAAGTTGTTACCCGAAATTGTGTAAGTGCTTGCGCCGCCTGGGGTAAACGTGAAAGAATTACCCTGGCAAATAACACCACCGTTAAGCACAACAGTTGGTGTGGTGTTAACAGATACTGTAGACACTGCGGTATTGGCAGCAATACAGCCATTGGTGGCGGTTCCGGTTACGGAATAAGAGGTTGTAGTGTTAGGACTAACTGTAAAGTTACCTCCTGTGATAGTATAAGTATCAGCCCCGGTTGGTAAAATACTTACTGAATTGCCGGAGCAGATGGTAGCACTGTTAACCCCTAAAGTTGGTGTAGTGTTCACTAATATAGTAGATACAACCGTGTTTGAAGCCGCACAACCGTTAAGCGCAGTTCCGGTAACTGTATAAGAAGTTGTAGTACCCGGACTTACTGTAAAAGTGTTACCAGTAATCGTGTAAGTACCGGCGCCGGATGGCACAATGGCTGTTGAATTACCAGAACAAATAGTGGCATTATTAACCGACAAGGTTGGCGTAGTATTCACCGATACACTTGATACCACAGCGTTTGCAGCAGCGCAACCGTTGCCTGCAGTTCCAGTTACAGTGTAAGAAGTTGTTGTATTCGGGCTTACTGTGAAGCTGCCACCGGTAATTGTATATGTATTTGCACCAGAAGGTAAAATAGCTACAGAATACCCTGAACAGATCGTAGCACTATTAACCGCTAAGGTTGGTGTTGTATTTACAGATACAGTTGACACAGCAGTGTTGGAAGCCACACAGCCATTAGCCGCCGTTCCCGTAATAGAATAAGAAGTAGTTGTGTTCGGACTCACCGTAAAGTTACTTCCCGTAATCGTATAGCTGTTAGCGCCTGTTGGAATAAGTGATACCGAAGTACCTGAACAGATCGTAGCGCTGTTTACACCCAGGGTTGGTGTAGTATTCACCGATACGGTAGAAGCAACTGTATTGGAAGCGGCACAACCGTTGGCCGCAGTTCCGGTAACCGTATAAGATGTTGTTGTGTTAGGGCTCACATTAAAGCTGCCACCTGTAATCGTGTAAGTATCAGCACCTGTTGGCGAAATAAGCACCGAATTTCCAGAGCAAATAGTGGCGCTGTTCACCGCCAGGGTTGGCGTGGTGTTTACAGAAATTGTTGATACTGCTGTATTAGAAGCTGCGCAACCATTGGCGGCCATACCTGTTACTGAATACGTTGTAGTGATATTAGGGCTCACGTTAAAACTACCACCAGTGATGGTGTAGGTATCAGCACCGCTTGGAGAAATAAGCACCGAATTGCCGGAGCAGATAGTTGCACTATTAACGGCTAAGGTAGGCGTGGTGTTTACCGATACGGTAGATACAACGGTATTGGCAGCTATACAACCGTTAGTCGCCATTCCGGTAACGGTATAAGATGTTGTTGTATTAGGACTCACATTAAAACTGCCTCCGCTGATAGTGTAAGTATCAGCACCACTTGGAGAAATAAGCGCTGAATTGCCGGAGCAAATAGTAGCGTTGTTCACTGCCAGAGTTGGCGTTGTGTTTACCGAAATTGTGGATACTGCTGTGTTAGAAGCTGCACAACCATTAGTGGCTGTTCCGCTAACACTGTAAGATGTTGTTGCATTGGGGTTCACATTAAAGCTGCCACCCGTAATGGTATAGGTATCAGCGCCGCCTGGAGAAATAAGCACCGAATTGCCGGAGCAGATAGTTGCACTATTTACCGTTATAGTTGGCGTTGTGTTTACAGAAATTGTTGATACCGCTGTATTGGAAGCAATACAACCATTGCTGGCCGTGCCTGTAACAGAATAAGAGGTTGTAGTGTTCGGGATTACATTGAAGCTGCCACCGGTGATCGAATAGGTATCAGCACCGCTTGGAGAAATAAGCACTGAATTACCAGAGCAGATCGTAGCACTATTAACGGCTAAGGTTGGCGTAGTGTTTACAGAAACCATAGCTACCGCTGCGCTTGCAGAGATACATCCCGCGGTGGAAGTGCCGGTGACTGAATAGTTTGTAGTGACATTTGGACTCACAACCGGGCTTCCACTACTATACGTGTAAGTGCTGGCACCCGAACCGTTTAGAGTGAAGGTATTGCCAGAGCAAATGGTTCCACCCGAAACACTAACTGTTGGGTTAGGGTATACCGTGATAGATTGTGTATGTGTTACCCAACCGTACTTATAGCTAACCGTGTAAACAGTCACCGCCGTTACTGTAGGCGCAGAAAACAATGTGGTGGTAACATTTGCACCAGCAAACGTACCGGCGTCTCCATAGTTAGCGTTTGGCACGCTGCCGAGAGGAGCTGGTGTTGCAGTTAATGTTATGGTTTTGCCTGAGCATACAGCTGAGGCAGACGTAATGGCGAGGTTATCGTTCTGGCGGACATTCACAACAGCAGATGCAAAGCCATTGTACCAGCCGCAATACTGGTACTGACTTACCTGCATCTTGGCCAGGCCTGTAAAATTAGGCGTGTAGGTAAAAGATCCCGTACCGGTGCAAAACGGACCGCTGTCGGCGGTATAAAGCCCTGTATAGTTATTTGATGAATTAAATAACGTAAACTCGGTCGCAATACTGCTACCACAGCTGCTTACCGCGTAATTAGCGCCTGTAAGAAAAGGGAGTTCATAATAAGTATATGGGGAAATTCCAGTGTAAGTAACAAAATTTGTACCTGAACTGGGTACCAGTAATCCGTAATTATAAGTCATCCCACACTGGCTGTAAGAATGTCCTGCATTTAAAAGTGTAAAAACGATGATCAGTTTAAAAATAAAATTTTTGTAAAGGTTTTTCATGGATCTGAATTGAAAGACAAAGCTAACAAAATAGCTGTATTTACAGGTTACTTAAATGTAAAATGTGACACACGACCTGAAAAAGCAGGCGAACGATAGCGTAAGTTGGGGAAAATTGCTAAGTTAGGCCGATACTCTAATCAATAGCGATCCGTGTAAAACGTGCCATGTAACGCATCGTACCGAAGCACGCCGGGAAATTTACGAATAACCGGGTAAAACCATTGGCTGATGCCTGAGTTTGGAAAACATAAGGTGAGGAAACGATCCGCAAAAAATACAAAAAAATTTTTCTTTTCTTTTAAGTGAATATATTTTTTTAAAAGCTGCCGTCTTTCACTGGAACTAAGTGCCTGCTCTTCCTGCACCTTTATCCCCAGCTTTGAAACAACAATATACAGCTGATAGGTTTGAATGCAGTGAAAAAATAACTCCGAAAAAGAAACCCCCGAGTCTGTATTCATACAATGCTTCCTGAAAAAATCCTGCTCCATAGAAACCTTCAGGGTTCCAGCCTCCAGACGCCTGTATGCTTCTCCAGGAGCAAGACGGTAATTTCTTACATTCAGAACTTTTATCCGGGCAGGATCTTCATTAATTCCCCGAACCCAGCTTATGCTTAAGTTTGAGCTTAATATAGATTGCACCTGGTGCAATGCAGACGGAGTAAATATATTTCCCGGAGCGATCCATACCAAAATGCCCTTGTTGGCATTTTTAAAACCATAAGCAACAAGCCGCTCCAGTGTTAACTGTTGTATAGGTCTCACCACTTTTACACGGAGGCCGAGAGCGTAGATTGTTTTTTTCAGTTCTTTGCTTAACGCGCTGTTACTTACCAATACACATTCTTTGTTTATGCAATTTTGATCTGCTAACGATTTCAGTGTAGCCATAACAGCTTCGGTGTTTTCTTCCTGAACCGGAATAATTACAGAAATGCCCAGCGCATCGTGTTTCTTTTGCTCTTCGAGAATATTGCGTGAAGCCAATTTTTTTTGTTCAAACACATTGCCTTTAATCTTGTAAAGTCCTATGCTATTACCTGCAAGAGCCATGGCTACATTCAATTCAAAAGGAATGAGTTCTGATCCAAAATAAAAAACTGCATTATTTGCTTTTTGCGAAGTGAGAACGTATTCAGAGTTCAACGTGCCTATTGCTTTTGTACCATGCAGATCTACGGCATAATCATAGGATTTTAAATTATCATTATAACGGTTAAGGCATTCCGGCAAAATTTCGAACCAGGCATCATAGCAGGCGCCCGAATTTTCAAGAGTACAAAAACTATAGTGTTTTTCCGAGAGCTGCAAGGGAGCATTAAATGGAGTTCCGTCGCTTGTATTAGTACCTTGCCCATTAAGAGGCGTGGTTAGTGAAACCCGCGGATATACCACATAGTTGTTAGTGTCCGCTAAATAATGAGTAAAATGTTTTTTCCAGGAATGCGGCCCCCATTGCTGCAGATAAGCAGGGATAGTGGCATCCTGAGGCAGCTCTGCATGCGTGCCGAACCAGGCTTTAAAGGCCTGCCACTGGTTATTTGTCCAAAGCTGTCCCAGCGATGAGGCCACCTGCATAAAATAAACATCCGTGCCATCGTCAACAGCCGCGAACTTGTAGAAGCTGCTTTCAGAAAACTGGTAATTGTATAAGGAAATGCCAGCAATGCCTGGTTTATTGTTGTATTCAGCATGTGCTTGCCGGGCATACTCGTAAAAATAAGGCGACACAAAAAGATCATCTTCTAAAATAATCAAAGAGCCATAGGTTTCAGTAAGATCACCGCAACTAAGCAAATGCGCTTTCAAGCCAAGGTGAGCGGGATGATGGATGACCTTTTTTGTACCCTGCTTCCAGTTGAATTGTTCGGCAATTTCATAGACGTCGTCCGAATCGCTTTTATCAATAGAAATGATCAGCGAAATAGTGTTAGTGTTGTAAACGGCATTAGAAAGCGAGGTCAACAGGCGCGCCAGCGCGTGGGGCCTATTGTAGGCGCAAACAAGTATGGCGGGATCATTAAGCTTTTGTAGCATGGTGCTTAAAAATAGTAAAATTCTGTTTAACGATCTTTGATGGCACTCTGCTGCATTATTTGCCAAAGCTTTTCGGTGTAACTGGTAATGGTATAGTGTGCGTGAACAAATGCCGAAGCGTTCGATCCCATGCGCTTTGCCAATTCCGGCTGTTCTGCAAGGAGGAGCATTTTTTCTGTCATGGCGCCGGTATCTTTCTCGTTCACCAAAAAACCCGTAATACCCTCTTTCACTACATCCACAATACCGCCATGCTGCGTTGATACAGCCGGAAGCCCGCAAGCGGCGCTTTCTAAAATGGCAAGCGGTGTACCCTCTGAATCGTTGTTACCAGAGGTAAGCGAATGTTGTACAAAAACCAGTGAGCGGCGGTAAATGTCCGCTATCTGTTCCTGGCATAAGGCACCGGTAAAATCAATAGAAGCTCCAATTTCAAGCTCTTCTGCCAGTTCCTTACATGCACCAAGCAGCTCGCCATCGCCAACCATAGCCATAGTGGCCTGTGGTAGTTTTTTTATGACCTCTGCAAATGCGCGAATGGTAAACTCAGGCCCTTTCTTCTCCACCAAACGTCCGCATGCAACAAATGTATAGCTGGCTGAGACATTCTCAGCACTATAAAAAATTGCAGTATCAATACCATAAGGCAGGTACTGTAATTTTGAAGTTGCGCAGCCTAGCTTTTCGAGCTGCGAATACATATGTCTTGAAACGGAGATTACGGCTTTAGCCTGTTTAAAAAGACCGGCATAACCCGTACGGTAAAAATCCAGCACATCGTTGCGGTAAGCATCGTAACCATGAAAATGTACCACCAGTGGAATGTTTGTTTGCCTGGCTATCCCGAGCATGGCCACGCCTGTAGGACCATACTCGCAAAGGATCAGGCCGATTTTATTTTCCTTTAAATACTCTGCGATCGCTGATTGCAAGGATGCCTCCTTATCCGGCTGTGGAATTCCATACCCTTTTTTTTCTCCGACAAAATCATGTGTCGTAAGTCCTTTATCCCTGCTGTATTTTTTTGGTAAATGACCGTTAAAAAAGAAGTGAATAGTAGCTGGCAATAGCTTCACATGGTTGTGAATGAACGTTTCAGAATAAGCATTTTTATTTGGTGAAACAATTACAAGGTTCATGCTGTTGTTTTATGAGCGTAAACGGATAATGCGTGAACTGATAAATGATTTTACATCCGTCCTGAAAATTAAAAAATGCAGGATGAATACAGGTAAAAAATTAACCGATCGCATCACAAGTCCTGCCAGCAGTATCAGCGGCAGCCAGTTGAGATACAACGCATCCAGGTAAAAATACGTATAGTTGCTATAGCTCAGAGTTGTTTTATTTTTGCGTAGACGAAATGTTGTTACTATCCAATATACACTACAAACGGGAAGGAAAAAAATTAAGCTGCGACTGATGAACACCGCAAAGCCAACAAACAAGATAGTTTCCACCGGCAGGAGTATGTTTTTTAATAGCGCTTCTGTGCGCTTCACACCGATGTTTGTTACGTAAGTTTCTGTACCCGATTGCAGATCCTTATCATGATCTTTTACCTGGTGAAATAAAATGTTACGTATCCCGGACACCAACTGCCAGCTGCCCACCAAGCCCATGAACAGATAAAAATCAGCTGCTGTTTTATTGGTATAGAGGTAAAACGTGTACGCCGCCAGCAGCGAAGGATTTACATGGGCATAGCCCGAATCGGCCAGTACACCCCAGATGCCGCGCTCCTTTAACCGCAGTGGCGGAAAGGCGTAGGCGTAGAATAATATAAATTGTAACAGAAGCAAAAAAACACTAGTGCTATTCATAGGTAAAAAGAACCAAGGTGAAATGGCCAGCAGTAAAAACAACAAGATCAAAAAAACAACAGACATCACACCCAGGTTTGCTGTGGCATTTTCTTTTCCGATAAGCTTGTCCTTTTGCCGGTCTCCCAGGTCATTCGTTAAATAGCCAATGCCTGCAACGCCAATAATAATAAAAACTGAAGCCGCCACCGGTACAAACACCTCCTGGGTACCAGTGCCTAATAAAAAAACAAAATACGGCATGCACATTAGCAGAGGCGCCTTGTAATTCCAGGGATTGCTGAGCCTGAGCTTTTTTGTGAAGAAAAGCAGGAAGAAGTTGATATTTGTGAACAAGCTGCGAATGCGCAAAGGTGCTAAAAATAGTGTGACAGCAGGAAAATTATTTTCTGGCTCTGCGGGTTGCATCTAAAATATGCTCTAAGAACAGGGCATATTTTTTGTGACCCTCTGTATTATAATGATTGGCCATAGCACTGCCTGTGTAGTCGGCTACTGAAAAACCTGCAGGAACACTCCACGGAATATCTTTGAACATGGGCTGGTATTTTTTGCGAACCATCGGCAGATCGGCCGCTTCGGTAGGCTCAGGAATACCGGTAAAAATACAGGGAATTTGCAGCGAGTCACATAGTTTATCTATCGTATGGAACTGTGCATAAGCCTGCTCATAGCCATCTACTGTTTTTGTGTACGGATAACGTTTCATCCAGTAGCGCTGACGTAGGCGACGCTCAACGGCCAGATAGAGTTTTGAAAAGATGACACTATAGCTGATACTTTTTTCAAACACATTACGGCTCTCTCCTCTTAAAGTGTAGTGATCCATATAAAACCGGAAAGCTTCACCGGCATCTTTAAATTTATAATTCATCTTTTCTGAAATATAATTTTCAGCTATCGGCGAGATCCATTTGTTGTTTTTAAAGGGGTAAGATTCAGGAATGCCTGGTGTGGGAACGCGCTCATAAATAAGTACATCGTTGCCAAAATAACTTACCACCACTACGCGGTCGGGCTTCAGCAGGGGAACGTATTTTTCGGCTACCAGCCTGTATTGCAGCGGGTCAGTGCCCGCAATACCAAAATTTAAAATAGTGTATTTGCCGGTTCTGTTTACAAGATCAGGAAAAGAGTGTGTAACACTATCGGGGCAGCAGCCTTCTACAAACGAATCGCCAATAACCATGATGATTTCTTTGCCATTACTTTTTCTGAGCGAATCGATGGCCTGCGGAGTATAAGCAACGTTTCCCCTGAACCCCTGCTGATTAATGGATGAGCCTGGCATTAACAATTCTTTCTCGCGGGTACTGATGTAATTCATGCCGCGCTCATCGCTTATAAAACGAGGCTGGTATACAGGGTGGTCTTGCGGTATGAAATCATCTATAGCGGTGCCCGCGCGAAATCCAAAGATGCGAAGGACTATCTCGGCAACAATAAACAGCGCTAAAAAAACGAGCAGCTGGCCTTTTATCCGTGAACCTGAAAATCGCTTTATTTTTTTTTCCATGTCTTAGTGTGCAGTTTTTACGGCGCCCGCATCCAGCGTTTTTTCTAAAAAATCCGCGTACTTTTTACTGCCTTCATTATTAAAATGATTAAACATTTCCATACCGTCATAATCTTTTAAGGTGAGGTTATAAGGCACAGACCATAAAAGATCTTTGAAATAAGGCTGGTAGCGCGCCCTCAGCTTTTCTGCATCTGCGGCTTCCCTTGGCTGCGGAATTCCAATAAACACAGCAGGCGTGAGCAAAGAGTCGCAAAAATACTTGATGGATCTCAGGTGTTCATAGGTTAACAGCGTATCGTTGCGATTGGGAAGCGTTGCTGCTATCTTTTGCCATTGGTTGTGCCGTATACCCTGCCGTATGCCAAGGTAAACCTTTGATAAAATAACACTGTAACCGATAGTTTTTTCAAAGAGGTTATTTTTATGCCCCCTGAGTGTGTAATTGTCAATATAGAATTGATATGCTTCGTCGGCGCTTTTAAAAGTATAACCTTCTTTGCCGGCAATCTCAGCAGGTGCTACGGAATAGATCCATTTATTATTCTTAAAAGGATACAAGATGGGAACTCCTGGTGTGGGCTTGCGCGCGCCGGTCAAAAGATCGTTGCCAAAGTACACGACCACTAAAACGCGGTCGGGCTTCAGCAAGGGAATGTATTTTTTTGCCACCAGCTCGTATTGCAGCGGATCTGTTCCGGCTACACCTAAATTTAAAATAGCATATTTATTTGTGCGGTTAACGATATCGGTAAATGTTTTAGACATATTGTCGGGACAACAGCCTTCTACATACGAATCGCCAATAACCATCACCACTTCTTTACCGGTATTTTTTCTGAGCGATTCAATTGCGGCAGGAGTATAATCCATAGTATCCCTGAATCCCTGGCGATTAATAACTGTACCTGGCATAAGAATATTACTTGTGCGCAGGATGTGATTAATGCCCTGATTATCGCTGGTAAAACGCGGCTCGTATTCCGGTTTTTCCTGCATCTTCAAATCGTTAAACCACGTGCCCGGCTGCCATCCGCAACAGCCACGAAAAAAAAGCTCTGCCAGAATAAAGAATATAATAAAAACAATGGCCTGTTTCTTAAGTCTCGAAGTTCTTTCTGCGGTCATATCACTCAATTATATTTTTTCTTACCAGGGTTTTTCAAAGCTTTGTGATGTAAACGTTTTGTTTACCGTGGTAAAAGTGCTTGGTAAAGTATTGGATAATAAAAGCGGATCTTTTTTCTTAACCAGTTTTGATAAAAGGGAAAGCGGAAAAAGGATGAAAAAAAAGATGAGCGACAATAGGAGTGTTGGCATAATAAAACCCATCACTTTTGCCAGCCCCATCCATACAAGATCAATATACTTTGCAAGTGTTGCCGATAGAAGGCCAGCACAAGCCACAATGAATGAAACATAAACCAACCACGATGCATGACTGATCAAAAACATAATTAAAAAGCCAGCGACAATGGTCAATACAGTTTTTAAAGGCTCGCTTTTTTTTAGTGTCATATGTTGATTTTATTGTTTTTTAGTTGTCATATGGTATAACCATGTTAACTCATTTGTGTTCGCTTTTTTGGAAACATGGTTATTTCATATTAAAACAGCGAATAGATGAAGGGAGCCGCCGCACTACTACCACCTAAAACGATTACCAAACCCAGCAACATCAAAATAATGATGAGCGGCGCCAGCCAGAATTTTTTACGCTCGCGCATAAACTGCCACATATCTTTTAAAAAATCCATTTGTTATCGGAGAGAATTATTCATGGTGCAAATTAATGAAATTAATCCTTTTTAAATTCTGTTTTCCATTTGGGGTCGTCTTTACCGGGCTGTTCTGTTTTTGCAAATACATAATTCCCCATCACCAGGTAATCCATTTCGGTACTCATAAAACATCTGTAAGCATCGTAGGGATTGCAAACTATGGGCTCGCCGCGCACATTAAAACTTGTGTTAACAATCAGGCCACTACCGGTAAGTTTTTTGTAAGCACTTATCAAAGCATGGTATTTTGGGTTTACAGCTTTGTTTACCGTTTGTACCCGTGCTGAAAAATCGAGGTGGGTAACAGCAGGAATAGTACTGCGCTGAAAATAAAGCTTGTCCCATAATGCCATCTGATCAAAATTTTCCGGCAGATGATTTCTTAGGGCTTCCCTAACAGGCGCTACCATTAGCATATAAGGAGAGGCAACGTCGAGGTCAAAGTAATCACCTGCAACTTCGCTTAAAACAGAAGGAGCAAAAGGGCGGAAACCTTCGCGGTTTTTGATCTTAATGTTGAGCTTTTTCTGCATGTCTGCATTGCGGGCATCTGCTAAAATACTGCGGTTGCCCAGCGCTCGGGGCCCAAATTCCATGCGTCCCTGAAACCAGCCGACTACTTTTCCGTTTGCTATTTGAAGGGCTGTTGCATGGCACAGATCGTTTAAATCATCATAGTGTGTGTAAACCGCCTTCGTGTTTTTACAAACCTGCTCAATCTCCTTATCCGAAAAATCAGGACCTAAATAAGTACCCTGCATTTGATCATTGCCTGCTTCCACCTGGCGTGTTTCATCAAAGTAAAGATGTGCAGCTGCCATTGCCGCACCGAGCGCTCCACCTGCATCACCCGCTGCGGGTTGTATAAAAATATTTTTGAAAATGCCCAAAGCCTGAAGCTTGCCATTGGCCACGCAATTTAAAGCAACACCCCCTGCCATGCACAAATTCTCAGCACCGGTAAGCCCTTTGAGTGTAATGGCCATTTTAATAATGATCTCTTCTGTTATCTTTTGTATGGCAAAAGCGAGATCGCAGTGGTGTTCAAGCAACTCGTCTTCGTCTTCCCTACGCGGAAAGCCAAAAAGGGCTTGCCATTTTTTTTCATTTACCATTTTTAAACCTGTGGCATATTTAAAATACGATTGATCAAGCCAGATAGAACCGTCTTCCTTAATATCCACCAAATGTTTTTTTATTTTTTCACTGTACTCCCTCACATTCTGCGAGGCAGCATTACCATAGGGTGCAAGGCCCATCATTTTATACTCTCCTGAATTTACAGTAAACCCAAGATAATAAGTAAAAGCAGAATACAAGAGTCCTACGGAATGGGGAAAATTCATTTCCTTCAACAGCGTAATTTTCTTACCCTCACCCATTCCCAGGGAGGCGGTACACCACTCCCCTACCCCGTCAACGGTAAGAATGGCCGCTTCCTCAAAAGGCGAGGCATAAAAAGTGCTGGCTGCATGCGATAAATGATGCTCTGTAAATAAAAGCTTTAATTTTTTTTGCGTGTAATCACCCGCCTCTTTTAAGCCATTAAAGATCTGCTTTTTTAAAAATAACTTCTCATTAAGCCAAACCGGCATGGCTTTTAAGAAAGAAACCAGTCCCCTGGGAGCAAAGCCGTAGTATGTTTCAAGCAAACGTTCGAACTTTAAGAATGGTTTATCATAAAATACCACTGCGTCTAACTCATCCATACTAAGCCCCGCATATTCAAGGCAATACTTTACAGCGTTTACGGGAAATTCAGCAGTATGCTTTTTCCGCGTAAAACGTTCTTCCTGAACCGCGGCAATTACCCTGCCATTTACAATTAAAGCAGCGGCAGAATCATGATAATAAGCAGAAATTCCTAGAATTTTAGTTGTGTTCACCTGGTCTTATGCTAGTATTGGCGCCAAGATACTAAATATCGGGCAGCCGGGTGTGTTATTACGAGTATGAATTACAATTGCCATTTAACGTTAATCTGAGTAAAACACTAAAACTATTTTTTGACTTCCTTGTTTATTTCAAACAATCAGAATTTATCATGAAGGAGTTGAACGTTAGTTACTACAAAGAGCAGTTAGATGCGAAAGAAGATATGCTGGCCAGAACAACTAATTTTCTTGCAGGAATTCAACAGGAGCTTGAATTAAAAAATGAAGCCCTGAGCGAGACCCAACGCGATATATTTGGCAGTGTAAGTTTTGCGAAAATCATTCAGACTTCGCTGCAACCTGATGCAAGCCTTTTGAAAGTATTTTTTAAAGATGCGTTGTACACTATCAAACAACAAATTGGTATAGGGGGTGACACTATCTTTATTAAAAGCACGAATGCAGGAGTATTTTTCGGATTGCTGGATGCTACCGGACATGGCATTCCCGCTGCGATGCTGAGTATTTCAGGTTCCCTCATATTAAACGAACTGTCATTTTCACTTGCGGTAGATAATCCAAAAACATTACTTGAGCTTCTGAATTACCGCCTGTTTAATACATTTAATAGTAACAGGCAATCTGTTGCTCATTTTGAAGGCACGCTATTTCACTATTCTTATCAGTCTAATAAAATAGCTTACTGTTCGGCCAATGGAAAAGCCCTCCAGATTTCTACTCTGGGGGAAGTAAAACCCCTGCTCATTTCAAAATCATCTATTGGTGAAAACCAAAAGGTTCAATTGGAAAATTTTGACTTGAAATTTGATGTGGGAGATAAGCTGCTTCTCTTCTCCGATGGCCTGGTTGATCAGTTTGGGGGACAATACGACAGAAAATATATGAGTAGCCGGCTTAAGAAGTTACTGGAATTAAATTATAAAAAATCAGCAAGTGAATTATCGGAAATCATTTGCCATGAGCACGATGCCTGGAAAGGCACAAACAAACAAACGGATGATCTTTCATTTAAAATAATTGAATTTTAGCATGGAAACAACTAACTACGACAACTTTTCTTTTGAAGAAATCTGTCTTTGTGATTATGCAACCGTTACTTATTGCGAAAACTTAAAGATGGCCATTTGTACTGCCACCAGTGATTACATACCAATTAGTGACTTTAAAACTATTTTTTTAAAAATCTCAGAATACATTGACAACTACCCCATAAACTATTTTCTCTTTGATAAACGGAGTTTGAGGACATTTCATCAGCCAAGCATGGAATGGTATTTTGCCGTTTGGAAACCCGAAATGAAAATGAAAGGTCTTTGCGATCACTTTAAAATACTTCCTAAGCTGGATTGGTTTGAAAAAGCTGTGGAAGCTGGAAAACATGAAATCTTTCAAAAATATGGCAAAGATATTCTGGCAGGGATAAGTGTTACTTACGTGCAATCGGTAGAAGGCGCAATTGATTCAATCGTTTCAGCAAAATAAAATTTTTTGTGCAATTGATTGCATCGTAAAAGTTAACCTAGATCCATAATTTTCTAAAAGCTGAATTTACAAACTCCTTCTTTGATACGGAGTTCATAATTCTTAAGTCTTGTTTAAATAGTGACTCTTCATTTAAAAAAGCCAGAAGATCGTTTATTTTATTTTTTTGAAATAAGTTTTTGAAAACAAGCCTTGTTTCTATTTGCTTTTCATTGATGACATCTAAAAAAATTTTATCGTAAAGAGCATATCTTTTTTTTCGTTTAGAGGGTTTTACATGCAATGGGTCTTTTTCCATTTGCGTAATCAACTCTTGAATATTTCGCTGAATAAAATGAAAGGTGTAGCCTGTACTGGATTTACTGGATCCGCCGGCGGTTCCAATAGATATTACTTTCTCGCCGTAAACATTTATAAATTCACTTTCATACATGGGAATTTTTCCCTTTTCAGTTTCGAGGATAGTGTAAGACGTTTGATTTAATTTGTTCTTAATGTAGTGTTTAAGTTCAAAATCGTATTCAGCATCGTGCAACTCGTCTTTTGAAAATCCTGTATATTCTATCAGAGCTTTTGTTTTCGAAAAAGGAAGAATGTACACGAAGCGACAATCCTGATTTTGTTCAATATCAAAATCCATAAATACAGGAACATCTGTATTAAAACACGCTTCTTCTGTTTCAATAAGCCAACCTTTAAAGTGCTGTAAATAATTGATGTGAGTGGGTTTGATATGCAAGTTTCTAAAGGAGCTATTAAAAACATAATTTGCCGAGAAACTTTTGGTTTTGGTTTCTAAGAATGCCTCGTTCTGCCCTGAAGCAATAGAATCTATTACGTCTATAACTATTTCAAATCGTGAATCCGCGCGCAATCTTGAAAGACAATACTCATAAAAATCAATTCCTTTTATCATCATGTAACTGTAATTACCTAAATCAAAAGTCTCATCAAAGTCCTTACTTTTAAAACTAAACTTCTTCCACTTCCTGAATATTATGTCATCAAACCAGTGTTTCTGCTGCGTGGTCCAGAAGCACCATGTTCTGTCGTTTTTGGTTTTAAGATCTTTATCTATCAAAAGTACCTTTTCGAATTTAACTTCAGACAAACTTAACTGCATAGCCAAAGAAAGTCCCGCGCAGCCCATTCCCGCAATAATATAATCGTATGTTCCCGAAACTTCTTTTTTCAATGGACTCACTTTTTTTGTCCTGCTTTTAATTTTTTTGCTTCTGCAATATATTTCGGATGAATCAGCAACATTCCAAAGCTCTCTCCATCGTATTTACCCGTGTGTTTGTGATGCATTTTATGTGCCCTTCGCAAAGCCAGGATATACACGTTATCAGACTTGGTAAAGAACTTAAACCGTTGGTGAATAATGATGTCATGTACAAAAAAATATGCCACGCCATAGAGCAGGATACCAAAACCAGCCCAGGTATACCAGGCATATCCATTCATCATGCCCAGCATAATGCAGAGCCAGCTTGGGATGGCGTACATCAAAAAGAAAATATCGTTACGCTCAAACTTACCGGCATGATCTTTTTTATGATGATCTGAATGAAAATGCCACATAAAACCATGCATTATAAATTTATGATTGGCCCATGCGGAAAGCTCGGTTAAAATAAACGTGCCGATGATAATGGCGGTGATAACTAAAAAGTGCATTTAATAAATATTTAATAGTTTATAAAGGTTTAATACACCAAAAAAAAGAACCTGCAAGCCGATTACCAGATAAGCTGCATTTTTGTTTCCGATGCTTAATTGTTTTTGTAACAGAACAGATCCTGAAAGTGTAATTAAAAACCATGCGATGTAGTTGTGACTTCCTGCAACACCTCTATCAAAATACCACCAGTCCATTGGCGCAGCAACCTGTTCTATAAGGTAATCAATAGCGGTAACAAAAAAAGCCGAAATTAAAGGTACCAGTTTTGTATTCGCCGTACAACTTCTTGCGAGTAACAGGCCACCACTTAACAATACCGCCCAGTTTAGCGAAATTACAAGAGGCACAGCAAGTACTTTGTATCCAAGGTTGCTGCCATAAAAATAATGGCCAAAAACAAGGCCGCTTTTTACGCCCACAACTTCCAGCAAAAATCCAACAACTGTAATTGCTATAAAACTAAACACATAAGATTTTTTACGAAGCGGTTGGAAAATTAAAAACACCAGTGTTGTTAAACAAAGTGTATAAGGGGTAAATGGTAAAAAGAAAGAAGGACGAAATAAAATGCCTATTGCTCCTGATACGTAAACCAGTATTAGAAAATAACAGAGATATTTTTTTAGTGCTTTAGGCATGGTGTTCTTTAAGTATCATACCTGAGGCAATTTTAGCACTTAATAAACACAGTGGTATGCCACCACCCGGGTGAACACTGCCTCCAACAAAATATAAACCCTTTATCTGACGACTGAAATTTGGATGTCTGAAAAACGCCGAATACTTGTTATTGCTTGCATTGCCGTACAGCGACCCTCCAAACGAAGACGTGTTGACTTCAATACTTTGCGGATCGAGGGTATCTTCCACCACAATGTATTTTTCAATATCCGTTTTTAAGATGCGATTAATTTTAGCGATGATATTTTTCCTGAGTTCTTCTTTGTACAAAATGGTTGATCCGGATTTGTTATGTGGCACATTCACCATCACAAACCAATTCTCAGATGCCCCGGGAGCATCGTTTTTATTAGCTTTAGAGGTTATGTTAATATAAATGGTGGGGTCTGAGAAAGGCCGATCCTCCTGAAAGAGACAACGGAATTCCTCTTCATAATTTTCAGAGAATAAAATATTATGGATATCGAGTTGCGAAAATTCTTTGTTAATTCCCCAGTAAAATACAAAGGCACTGCTCGACTTCTCCTGATTGAGTAGTTTTTTGGGACTATATTGAATGGGAAGTAATTTAGAATATACAACCTTTATGTCGACGTCGCTTATTACAATTTTACTACTGTAGGCTTTTCCATTAGCTATGATTCCTTCCACGTTTTTTCCGTTCAGTACAATCTCTTCCACACTTTCGTTAAATCTGAAGTTAACTCCGCTGTGCTCTGCCATTTTAAAAAGATACTCGGTGATCTTGTGCATTCCGCCCTCCGGCAGATAAGCCCCCATACCAAATTCCAGGTGTGGGATGATATTTAGCAGTGCAGGCGCTTTGTAAGGATCAGAACCGTTGTATGTAGCATAGCGGTTAAAAATCTGAACCGTTTTTTTATTCCTGAAAGTCTTTGAATTTTGTTGGTTCATAGTAAGACTCAGATTCAGTTTGGCAATGTTAGCAAGAGCCTTAACCGTTTTTATATTCAGGAAATTTTTTATGCGGCTTATAGATTGTTCTAAAAAAATTCCGGCAGTAAGCTTGTAATACAATTCACTTCGTTTAAGATGAGCCGTAACAGCCATCTCATCTTCCAGCAATTTGGTACTTATTTCTTTCGCAAAATCCCGGGCAGATTTTGAAGCTACCAGCGCAGTGCCATCCTCAAAGAAATAATGGGTCAGAATATCCAAACGTCTATAACTAAAGGGCTCGTCAAAGCCACTAAGCGTTTGTAACTCTTCAATCAGATGAGGCATTGTTAAAAGTGAGGGGCCTTTATCGAATCTGTAATCTCCCAGCTTTAGCTCACTTAACTTTCCTCCGGGGTAAGCATTCTTTTCAAATACAGTTACCTTATACCCAGCGCACGCTAACTGAATGGCTGAAGCCAACCCGGCAATTCCTGAACCAACTATAGATACTTTTTGTTTAATAATTACTAGATTTGTTTAGACAAAACAAAAGTACGCTCTTTTACGAGGATTTCATGATTATGCGGCAAGAATAATCCATTTTTAGAAAAATTAATATTTAACACCCTCTACTAAACTACTAAGATGCTAAAACTGTATTTATTATTAGTACTAACTTTTTCAGTAACGGTATCGCCTGACCTTAAAAAGATAAGAGCGCTCTATTCGAAGATGAGCCAAAACGAAGAATCAGCTAATGCCTTTAAAGATTTGGTGACAAACAGCCAGAATGTTAACCTAAATTTAAAGCAAGCCTATTCAGCCGCTGTTGAGATGGCCCTGGCTAAATATAAATACAATCCTATAGCCAAATTAAACGCTTTTAACTCAGGCAAAAACCGCCTTGAATCAATCATAAAGGCCGACTCCAGTATTTTTGAAATAAGATATATTCGTTTTACAATTCAGCAAAACATTCCCTCCTTTTTAGGGTATAACAACAATTTAGTGAAGGACAGGACCTTTCTGATAAACCACTTAAAACTTATAAAAGCTGAAGACCCCGATCTTTTTTCATCTGTTTACGCCTATCTCATTACCCGTGCAAATCTCAGTGAGAAGGAAAACAAGACCATTAGAGACTAAAATGTATAAGACTGAATTAACCCATAAACCCACTTTTGCTTACTTAGCTTAGCCACGAAAAAATGCTGGCCGGTGTTAAAAATTTATAAAGCTTGAAAAAGTTGATTTTTCGTAAAATTATAAATTTGGTAGCTATTGTTTTGTTTAATACTTTTGACAAAACTTTAAACAAAAAACTTGGCTAAGATCAGTATTATCGGAAGTGGATTTTCAGGATTATCAGCTGCCTGCTATGCTGCACAAGCTGGTCATGAGGTAGAAGTATTCGAGAAAAACGAAACACTTGGAGGACGCGCGAGAAGTTTTTCAGAGAATGGTTTCATGTTTGACATGGGGCCTAGCTGGTACTGGATGCCGGATATTTTTGAGAAGTTTTTTGCCGACTTTGGAAAAACACCCTCTGATTATTACGAGCTTGTAAAACTATCTCCTTCCTTTCAACTTTTTTATAAGGACCATGCTCCCATGGTTGTTCCTTCGGAGCTTAATGATCTTTATGCATTATTTGAAGGAATAGAACCAGGTAGTGCTGATAAGCTAAGGAAGTTTTTAAAAGAAGGAGAATTAAAGTATACTATAGCGATGGACAGGCTCATTTATAAACCTGCTTTGTCGTGGAAAGAATACGCCAGTTGGGATGTTTTGACGGGCGCACTGAGAACACGGATTTTCCAATCGATGAGTACTCATGTAAGATCTTATTTTAAAGACGAGAGGCTTATTTCGCTTATGGAATTTCCGGTTATTTTTTTAGGAGCTATGCCTGATAAAATACCAGCTCTTTACAGTTTAATGAATTATTCAGCTTTCTCAATGGGTACCTGGTATCCGATGGGCGGCATGTGCAAGATCATCGAAGGCATGCACAAGCTTGCTTTATCACTCGGTGTTAAATTCAAAACAAATGCAGCCGTAGACGAAATAGCTGTACTTTCTAATAAAGCTATTTCAGTATCCTCTAAATCTTACGCTTATAAAGCTGATGCAGTTGTTGCGTCTGCAGACTATCATCATGTTGAAAAAAAACTGCTGGGAGAATCTGATAGAAATTACACGGAAGACTACTGGAGCAAAAAAGTGATGGCGCCATCGTGCCTGATCTTTTATTTAGGAGTTAACAAGCGCATCAATAAACTAGAGCATCACAATCTTTTTTTCGACACCGACTTTAATAAACATGCTTCTCAAATATATGATAAACCGCAATGGCCCGAAGATCCTTTATTTTATGCCTGTTGCCCCACAAAAACAGATTCGAGTGTAGCTCCGGCGGGTATGGAAAATTTATTTATACTCATACCGCTAGCCTCAGGTCTTGAAGACAACAAAGAATTGCATGACGTTTATTTTAATAAAGTTGTGCAGCGCCTTGAAAAGCACTGCAACGAAAACATCAGTGAACATTTAGTTTATAAGCGAAGTTATTGTTCAAACGATTTTATAGCGGACTATAATGCGTTTAAAGGAAATGCCTACGGTTTGGCAAATACGCTAAATCAGACTGCGATTTTTAAACCCTCTATAAAAAACAAACACATTGAAAATTTATTTTACACAGGGCAGTTAACTGTTCCAGGGCCCGGAGTTCCACCAGCTATTATCTCCGGCAAAATAGTCGTAAACGAAGTGCTTAACTATTTAAAATCTAAAAAATAACCCGTGAAAGAACTGTTTGATAAAGTTTCCTGCAAGGTTAGTGTTATTACAACCAAAACTTACAGTACGAGTTTTTCGTTAGGAATTTATTGTCTCGACAAGAAGTTTCACGAGCCCATCTATAACATTTATGGATTCGTAAGATTTGCCGACGAAATTGTAGATTCCTTTCACGGCTACGACAAAGAACTTTTATTGCGGGAGTTTAAAGAAGAAACTTACAAAGCCATTGAGCGTAAAATAAGTTTGAATCCGATATTAAATAGTTTTCAAAGTGTTGTGCATGCCTATAATATTGAGCAGGACCTGGTTGATGGATTTCTTAAAAGCATGGAGATGGATCTTTCCACCAGCAGTCATAATAAAGCTTCTTACGAAAATTATATTTATGGCTCAGCGGAAGTTGTGGGCCTGATGTGCTTAAGGGTATTCACCGAAAACAGTGAGGAAAAATACCAGGCTCTAAAACCTTTTGCAATGAGACTTGGTTCGGCATTTCAAAAGGTAAATTTTTTAAGGGATATTCAAAGCGATTATAAAACTCTCGAAAGGGTCTATTTTCCCGGGGTTGATCTGGACAACTTCGCAATTTCAGAAAAAAGAAACATTGAAAAAGAAATTGAAGTGGATTTTGCCGAGGCCTTACAGGGAATTAAACGATTGCCATCCGGATCTCGTTTTGGTGTTTACGTAGCTTACATTTACTACAAAAGTTTGTTTGATAAAATTAAAGACACACCCGCCAGTTTAATACTGAACCAGCGCATACGCATTTCGAACAGTGAAAAAATCTACCTGCTCTGCAGCTCATACTTTAAAAATGCCTTGCGGCTATTATAAAATCTTTAAACTTCCCCCGAAATTGCGCGCGGCAAAAAAACTTCTGAACGCGCGATGAATGCGGCACTAAACATCATTAAGTAGACAAACCTTTACCATGAAACTTGATCCTGAAATTAATCATCCAATGACCGCTGAAGCTTTTGAACAGAGCGATGCAGAAAAAATTAAGAGTATTGAATACCATTTTGGAAAGATTATGGAGACTATGGGTCTTGATCTTTCGGATGACAGTCTTAAAGATACGCCGGGCCGTGTGGCTAAAATGTACGTGAAAGAACTCTTCAGTGGCCTGAATCCGATTAATAAACCCGAGGTAACTCTTTTTGACAACACGTACAACTATACTGAAATGCTCCTGGAAAAAAACATTACTTTTTTTAGTAACTGCGAACATCATTTCGTTCCTATTTTCGGAAGAGCTCATGTAGCCTATATTTCATCAGGTAAAATTATAGGTCTTTCAAAACTAAACCGAATTGTAAATTACTTTTCAAGAAGGCCACAAGTTCAGGAAAGGTTAACGATGCAGATCGCGAAAGACCTTCAAGAGCAGCTGCAAACCGAGGATGTAGCCATTCTTATGGATGCCAGGCATTTTTGTGTAGCATCAAGAGGGATAAAGGATTCATCGGCATCAACCGTAACTTCCTTTTACGGAGGAAAATTCAAAGACGAGGTTTTGAAAAAAGAATTCATGAACGCAATTAATTTAAAAGAACATTACTAATGGTGAATCCAATTGACAAAGATAAGACAACTGAATATCCGGGACTTATACCCTATCCTCATACCCTGGGTAGCAGCTTAGTAAAACCTGAGGATGTGGGTAAAATAAAATCGCGCGCTCTTTCGGCCATGGAAGAGCAAACGTCTATGCAACTCCTGCAGTTACACAGGCAGGCTGAACTACTGGCAAGCCAGGCGAAGGAAATTCAAAAACGCATTGAGATAAGTACGCTCATTTACACTGCAACTATGTCTTTTGAGCCATTAATAGGTCACCTTTATCACCTCTATAAAAAAGAAGAAACATACAGGCTGATGCTTGTGGGACCTTCTGAATGGGGCAGATCAAAGGGCAACCAGTTAGAATTCATAAACACAGTAAAACTTTTAAGTGATCATACCTGGGAAATCATTTAAAATTAAATCAACTAATTAATTTAAGTAAATTCACGGTCACACAAAAACATGAGATCATATCGCATAGCAGAACTCGAACAGTTGACCGGAATCAAGGCTCACACGATAAGGATTTGGGAAAAGCGCTACAATCTAATTACGCCCGACAGAACTTCTACCAACTATAGACGCTACGATGACGAACAATTAAAGAAACTTTTAAATGTCTCTACGCTCTTATCACTGGGACATAAAATTTCTCATATTTCTTTACTGAACGAGAAAGAGATGTTCCGGCTGGTGACTGAGAGTCAGGAGCAGGGAACTGATAGTATTATATGCGATGGCTTTATAAACAATCTTTTAGCAGCTATGCTAAAGTATGATGAAGCTGCCTTCGAAAAAACTTATTCAGCTTCGGTAACACGTTTTGGTTTGTTTGATGCGATGATAAATGTTTTTTACCCACTGCTTACTAAGATTGGCTATTTGTGGACGACTAACGAAGTAAACCCCGCCCAGGAACATTTTGCTTCCTGCCTCATTAAACGCAAATTGATGGCGGCTACTGACGGCTTGCCTCCCGCCGGAAAAAAAAGCAAGAAATTTCTTCTTTCCCTTTTACCAACTGAATCACACGATATCAGTTTACTATTTGCAAACTATATAATCAGAGCAAAAGGCCATGAGACTGTATATCTTGGTCAGGATGTACCTTTTGAAAATATCTTCTCAACGCTCGAAGAAACAAAACCACAGTTTTTTCTAACTTTTTTTACTTTGTCGCAAAACCTAAACGAGCTGTCTGTTAATCTTAAAAACAAATTAAGCTTGCCTGCTAACGTCACCTTTTTAATTGGCGGAAATTCTTCAATAACCGATCACCTTGAAAAAAAATTTAAAGCAGGGGTTCTTAAAGGTCCGAAAGATTTAGCGAAGTATTTGAAATAACTACGCTTGTTTTTTATGGAGTACTAAAGTTTGATCTTAAGAAGTTACACTCCTCTTGTTTAAATAAACATACTACCGTTTGAAGTTTATTCGCTCACTCCCAATTTATTTACTCAACCAGAGATTGCGGTATAATTTTTCAGGGTCATATTCTTCAGCCTGCTTTTCAATATTGAAATACCGGTTACCTCTCGGATCATTTCCAACCCCTGCCAGGTAAGCCCAGTTGCCCCAGTTGCTGCACACATCATAGTCAATGAGCTGCTGCTCGAAATAAGCGGCTCCATAGCGCCAATCTAACTTTAAATCGTTGCACAAATAACTCGCTACATTTTGCCTGCCCCTATTGCTCATATAGCCCGTGAGTTTTAATTCCTGCATGTTGGCGTCTATAAAATCATTCCCGGTTTTTCCGTCCATCCATTTTAATAACAACTTTTTATTTAAAGCAGCCGGCGGGGAGCCTGCATTTTTTATTCCTGAAAAGAGAAAAAATTTATGCCTGTATTTTTTCATCATAAATCTAAAATAATCGCGCCACAGTAATTCAAAAACCAACCAGTAAGTAGAATCATTAGCAGAAAACTGAGATTCGTATTTTTTTATTTCATAATAAATCTCTCTTGGCGATAAACATCCCAATCCCAACCAGGGAGAAAATTTCGTGGAGTAATCACTTCCCAGCATTTCATTTCTTGTCTCCTTGTAGCGTGAAATATTTTGCGTTTCAAAAAAATAAGAATTCAGCCTTTTGCATGCTTCGCTTTCTCCTCCTCTAAAAAGAATAGCCGCTCGGGGATCCTGGGCTACCGGTGCCAGAGAGAGCTCTTCGAGTTCAGGCAAATGCAGTTTAGGAATAGCGGGAGATGTGATTTGTGAAGGCTTTTCAAAAACCGCTCTCACGGGTGATTCTCGTTCTATTTTCTTTCTAAAATTTGTAAATATATCCGGAATATCTTTTATAGAAAAAGGCAAATCCTGCGCGTGGTATAAGGTACTTGTACTAAAGCTTTCGAATGAACAATTCAGTTTCCATAGTTCTTTTTCAACCAATTCTTCTTTTTCCTTTTCCTCATAGGCCACTTCGCGTTTTGCAAACACTTTTGTAACGCCATATTCCTTCGCCAGTTTATAAAGTTCTGTTGCTGGTTTTCCTCTCACAACTATAAGACCTGAGCCAAGCTTACGCAAGTTGGCATCGAGATCAAACAAAGACTCAAGTAAAAACTGCCCTCTGAAATTTCCAGTCTTCTGGAAACCGAACTCCGTTTTTTTGAAATGATCCTCATCCAGACAATAAACAGGAATGATTTCACCACTTCTTTCAATAGCGCGGATCAGCGTTTCATTATCATGCAAGCGGAGATCTGTTTTAAACCAAACAATTGAACGTTTCATCAGAGTTCGTTTATATGCGTTAAATAATACTCTGCTTGTTGCAGAATAGCAGACTTGTCGGCGGGTTTCATTTTTTGCCAGACATTGTACATCATACCTACCCTGGCATTTTTAGATAGTTTTTCCCTGTGCTGATCATAAAAATTCCAGTATAAACTATTGAAGGGACATGCGCGGTCTCCTGTTTTTTTAGTCTTGTTGTAGTAGCAGCCTGAGCAATAATGACTCATCTTATCTATGTACGTTGCAGAGCTCACATAAGGTTTCGTTGCTATGAGACCTCCATCTGCATACTGGCTCATACCGCGTGTGTTGGTAATCTCTACCCACTGCAAAGCGTCTATGTAGATACCGAGATACCACTTATCCACTTCATCCGGATCAACACCTGCTAACAAGGCAAAATTTCCGGTTACCATGAGCCGCTGAATATGATGGGCGTATGCGTAGTTAAGAGATTGGCTGATCGCCTCCCGGAGACAGTTCATTTTGGTTTTGCCGGTCCAATACCAATCGGGCAATTTGTTTTTATTCGCAAAATAATTTACCGAAGCAAACTCTGGCATTTTTAACCAGTACATGCCCCGCATGTATTCCCTCCAGCCAAGAACCTGTCGTACAAACCCCTCTAACTGGTTGAAGGCAATTTCATCCGGCCTTTTTTCCCATTCTAAGAGCGCTCTATCAATTACTTCTTGCGGAGATATCAATTTGCAATTCAGAGAAAAAGATAAGCGTGAATGATATAAAGACCACTCCTGCGGAGACATGGCATCCTGGTAAGTTCCAAAAAGCGGCAGACACTCTGTTGCAAAAAAATCAAGTAGTTCTAATGACTGTTGGCGGCTTACCGGCCAAATAAAATTTTCAGAATCAACAGTACCAATAGTTTGGATGTTGGCTTGAGCAAGTTCTGAAATAATCTCAGCAACAGAATTCTTAAAAACAAAAGGTTCTGTGGCCCTGTGATTTACCGGTAATTTTTTCCGGTTTTCTGCATCGAAGTTCCATTGGCCATTGTAAGGCCCTGTACCCTGCATTAAAAAAGAATGTTTCTTCCTCATATAGCGGTAAAAACTTTCCATGAGGTAGGTCTTTTTACCTTCGAAAAAATCGCCCAGTTCCTTTCTGCTTGTAAAAAAATGTTCCGTATCAAAAGATGCAGAAGAAATAGTAAGGCTTTGCGAATACTTCAGGAGCTCCTGGTCCACTCTATACTCATCTGGCAGCAGATACTCAAAATGATTAAAGTGGTATTTGCTTATAAGGCTATTGCAGTTTCCTGCGAAGGTTTGCACATTATCCCGATCATTTAATTTGATGTAAATAACCCAATGCCCTTTTTCTTCTAACGCAGCTGCAAAGTGCCGCATAGCGCTAAAGAAAGCAGCGACTTTTTGTATGTGGTGCCAAACGTAATCTGTTTCCGAACGCACTTCCATTAGCACATACACAACAGTTGAATCTACCACTTTAAACCACGAGTGGTTTATATGGAGTTGATCGCCGAGAATCAAGCGCAGGGTTTTGGCACTATTTGTATGTGAAGACATTCAGACTATTTACTTAATCGTTTAGTTCTGCAGGCATCGCTGCAATATTTTACATTCTCCCAGTTCTTTTCCCATTTTTTTCTCCAGTCGAAAGGTCTGTTGCATACAACACAGATCTTTGATGGCAGGTTTTGTTTTCTTATTCCTTTCATTCTGCATTAAGTTTAAGACGGTTGCGCCGCCACTGAACAGAGACTTCTGAACCTTCGGCCAGAAACACAGAGGCGGGTAAAGCACGATTTAAAAAACTAAAATCCTCTCCGTACATTTTATCAAACGCACAGTTAATTAAAAAGTCTTCAATTTTATTTAAATGCCAACGCGGGTGATGTATTTTATATTCGTCAGTTTCGAAGGCATTGAGTTTAGTATACCCATAGTAATGTTCGAAAATAAATTCTTCAAAACTTCCCACAGGCATTTCCTGTTTATTTACATGGGCTTTAACGTATATGCTATTCCACTCATCCTTCATTTTCCATTGATAATTAATAACCTTGTTGACATTATCACTTAGTATCAGATTTCTTGTGGGCACAGTTGTATAATGTTCTTTGTACAACTTATTAGCAACCCAGGCAACAGCTTTATAAGGAATAGTTTCATTTATAAAGACCACACCGCGCTTTACTTCACCATTCTCTTTCCTTGTGACATAAAATCTCAAATTAATTTCTTCAAAGGTGCCTAGCCAGGGAATGGGGATCTGGAACAGACGTGTATTTTTAAACATAAAGCCCACCAGGCTAACATATGCCGAACCTTGATACAGATCTAGCTCACACCCTTTTGGTAAATAAGGAACTAATACCTCTTCAGGAACAGCATAATTTGCCATGACTATATTATCCCAATTTGCGTTTAAAAAATTTGTCATCTTTCCACTCTCTTTTAGTTAATTCAACATCCAGATACTCGCATTCAGTAAAGTCGCGAAAGTCACCCACAGCAAATAGGGTACTTGTAACAAGCCGGCTTTTTTATCCACCTCGTAAAAAGTAAAAATCATTAGTAGTATAGAGAGCCACATCAACACAATATCGATAAGCGCAGCTGTAATGAGATGAAATTTAAAAAACAAAAAACTCCATAAAAAATTAAGGATCAATTGTAAAACGAAGATCTGAATGGCACGTCGTTTATACCTCGAGAATTTACTTTGGAGAACCAGGTAAAAAGATATGCCCATAAGAAGATAGAGGACAGTCCAAACGGGTGCGAATAAATAATCTGGCGGATTAAAAAAAGGTTTTTCTAAAGTCAGGTACCAGCTGCGCACGCCAGAGGCAGTGGCCACACCACTTAGTGCTCCTATTGACAGGGGCAGTAAAATACAGAGGATAAGTTTTAAAATTTTATTCATTGCCTTATTTTTTTTAATCTAAAACTCAGGAAACATTTAACGGCTGACGTTTAAATTTCCACATCTTATCACTTGCATACTTTCTTGTTTCTTCAAGACCGATTATCGGCTCAGGATAATCTTTTCCCAGTTCACATAGAAAAAGCTTTTGTTCTTCGGTAGTCATTTTCCAGGGCTCGTGAACGAATTCCCGGGGAATGTTTTTGAGCTCGGGTAGCCACTGTTTAATAAAAAGACCCTCAGGGTCATGCTCTTGTGAGTTTTTCACGGGATTATAAACCCTTATGGTATCAAAGGGCGCTGTGCCAGCCTGCATCTGCAATTGCGGATAGTGAATTCCTGGCTCGTAATCCAGAAACTGTCGCGCTAAAAAGTGGAGTTCACGCCAGTCTTGCCAAAGGTTAAATACAAAAAAAGAAACGACCATAGCCCGCATTCTAAAATTGATATAGCCGGTAGCAGCCACGCACCGCATGCAGGCATCAATGATGGGTACACCGGTTTTACCCGACTGCCAGGCTCTTATATAAAACTCATTTTTTGGTTTCTGTAATTCATCGCAGGCAGAATTCAAATTTTCAAACTCCATAAAACTGTGACTTTCGAACCTTTGCATAAAATAGCAATGCCAATGGAGACGCGAAATAAAATTATCCAGATCTCTTTTATTCGCTGATTTTTCATAATGCTGAAGTGTATACTGGTATACCATTCGCATACTAATGTTTCCATAGGCCAGGTAGGGAGATAGGCGGCTACAGCTTTTTCTGCTAAGCCCCGGCTTTGAAATATGTTTGCTGTAATTTATATAACGCGTTTTAATGAAACTTTCCATGTAACGCCAGGCGTAGGTTTCGCCTCCGGGTTGAAAATTCTTATCAGGGGTAATAATTTCTTTGGGAAGTTCTTTTCCTTTTATCCCGGAATAGAGGGAAGGGTCAAGAACAAGAAGATTCCAATTCGTTTCATTTACAAATTTCGGTACTTCCTTCATCTTCTCATGCCAGCGTTGTTCCCATCCGTTCTTCGATTTTAGTTTTCGTATCACGCCGTGTAACTGGTACTCGTTCCATGATACAGCCTGCATTTTAAAATAACCGGATATAGCAATATCTCTTTGATAACTCAGGTTATTTCCAATTTCCTGGTGCGAAAAAACTGAGGTTATTTTATACTGTTTTGAAAGTTCCTCAAATACAGGAAGTACCTCGCTGTGAAAAATATAAATTTGAGCGTGAATCGACTTAAGTTTAGTCTGCATCTCTAAAAGCGACTCGTAAACAAAACGCCAGTGTCTGTAAGCGCTGTCATCGTGAGCCATTAAAGAGGGCTCAAAAAAATAAACTAAAAGGAGAGGGAGCTTTTGTTGCTGCGCATAATAAAGTGGTTCGTGATCTGTAAAACGTAAATCACGTTTGAACCAAACAATATTAATGGCGGGCTTATCCATTGCTTTAACAATAAATAGTATCTCTCCTAAACAGGTAGTTATAAAATTTATTTCTTACCGAAACTCTCAGGTTCATTTCCGTTTAGATATTTTGTTGTGTGAAATAACTCTTTGCAAATTACATTTGAAGCGGTTGATGCCGCCAATTCGTTTAGAAGCGTGCTTCGTTTTACAATTCTCAACCCGTCTTCGCCATAATTTGTAACTGCTGAATTTCAGATTAGACTTCATTAAAACTTTTACCTCCGCTTCACTCAATCCGAACTGGAAATTTATGGCATCGAAAGTCGTTCTGTCTTCCCAGGCCATTTCGATGATGCGATCTACGTCGAGTTTTGTTAAAGCCGGGGCAGAAGCTTTACTGACCTCCATATATGCCATTGGCGAAGGAAGTCCGCTATAATAGCAAAAATTGGAGTCGTCATTTTCCATGATTAAATAGCTCTTCAAGTTTTTTAAAACGGTAATCGAAAATTTCATTGATCTTATTTTTGATAAACAAAAAGTTCACGATTTTACCAATGAAGCCAAATGGCACTTTATAATGTAAAACATCTATCATCTCAACACCCCCGGGAACTTCTTTTAAAAAGTGCTTGTGATGCCAGAAAGCATAGGGACCAAAACGCTGCTCATCTACAAAATACCGGTGATGCTCTGCGTGTGTGATTTCTGTTACCCAATGCATTTTAATGCCTAACACAGGTGTAACATAGTACTCAATGATTTGACCTGGATACATTTTTTTTATATCGTCCTTATCAGAAAGGATATGAAAACCCATGTAAGAGGGTGTTATTAAAGCGAGATTAGCTGGAGAACTCATGAAGTTCCAAACCGTATCGATATCACTTTTTAAAAGTTGAGATGTTCGCAATGTATTTAACATGCATCAAAGGTATTGATTTTTTGTTTAACAAATCAATACTTTTGTTAAACAAAATAAACTTACTATTTTAACCTCCAACTACTCAAAACAAGGTCGGCTTTGCTTATTTTTTATTTTATACTGACTCCTCAGGCTTTATCGGCATGTTCATGACGAAACAACTAAGTAATAAAAGGTCATTTTACCCCGGCCGCCTTCTTGAAAACCGAAAGTCAAAGTATCTTTTTATACCAGCCTTTGAGGAAGGGAAGGTGTGATGCAACCAATGCAAGATCTGCACGAAATAAAATAAGTCTTGCAGGCAGTCATTGGAGATTTCTTTTTCAGAGAGGACGCGCTTGCTCCTTTAGCAAGTAATTGTTTCATTTGATAAAGCCCCTCCCCAAAGGGTCAGCGAAGCTAATCCATCTCCCGCTACCAAAGAAAGAAAAACCCTTGATAAGTAAGATGATTAAGGGTTTTTCGTTTGTATAGGTTTGAAGCACTTTAATTTAAATTTATCTCATTTACTTTCAAATGATTACTGTTCGATTCCCCTAGGTTCTCAGTTAGTTATCACCGTTCATCCATTCACCATTTCAACTACAACAATCCGAGTATTGGCTAATTGAGCAAAAGGATATAAACGGAACTTTGTCCATATAAAAAAACAGAAAATGGATAATCAAAAGAAAATAATTTTAGTGACGGGTGCTTCGTCCGGTATGGGCGAAGATTTTGTAAAATCGTTATTAAAAGATGGGCACATTGTATACGGGGCAGCAAGAAGACTGGAACGAATGGACGCCATTAAACGCGCAGGAGCAAAAGTGTTAGACCTGGATGTTACAAATGACGAGTCCATGATCAATTGCGTTGCAACTATTATTAAGAATGAAAAAAAAATAGATATTTTAGTAAACAGTGCTGGCTTTGGTTTGAATGCAGCTGTTGAAGACGTTTCCATAGCGGACGCCAAATATCAATTTGAGGTGAACGTGTTTGGTGTAGCAAGGCTTATTCAATTGGTTTTACCTCACATGAGGGCACAACGTTCCGGAAAAATTATCAATATTTCATCCGTAGCAGGTAAAGTTTCTTCACCAATGGCTGGATGGTACCATGCCAGCAAACATGCGTTAGAAGCGCTTAGTGATAGCCTAAGATTGGAAACAAAGCAATTTGGGATTGACGTTGTGATTATCGAACCCGGTTCTGTAAAATCTGAATGGGGAGCTATAGCCATGGACAAAACCTTCAAAATTTCCGGCGATGGACCTTACAAAGCTATGGCAAAAGCCTATATTGCAAACGTTAAGGCTTTTGATCCTAAAGGTTCCGACCCTAGTGTCATTACAAATTTGCTTCAGAAAGCAATTGCTGCCAAAAAACCAAAAACAAGATATGCAGGTGGATTTATGGCTGTACCTTTATTGATCATGCGAAAACTACTTTCCGATAAAGCGTTTGATGCCATTTTATTAAGTCAGTTAAAGCCAAAAAAATAGCAAATTATTTTATTATGAAGGAAAGAAAAGCTCCTCCCGTTACAATCAATTCTATATCTGAGTTACATCATATTATGGGTTATGATAAACCGGAGCATCCCTTAATAAGTGTGACGAAACATACGAATGAACCTTCTATGATCCTGGACGGGCCGATAAGCTTTATTGCAAATTTTTATATTGTGATGATGAAGAGCGAGGTAAATGGTAAGTTAAAATACGGACAAAACTATTACGATTTTGACGAAGGCATTTTGGCGATGCTAGCCCCGGGTCAGGTTCTGTCTATCGATAATGGCCAACAATACAGCGGCAAAGGTTGGCTTCTGGCTTTCCATCCTGATTTTGTACGTAATTACCCTCTGTCAAAAACAATTAAAAATTACGGCTTTTTCGCTTATAACATAAATGAAGCATTGCACCTTTCTAAAAAGGAAGAAAAAATGATGGAAGGAATTATGAAGCATATTCAAAAGGAATATAATTCTTCTATTGATCAGTTTAGTCATGATGTTATGATCTCACATTTAGACCTGTTGCTGAATTATTCCAACCGGTTTTATAATCGCCAGTTTCTCACAAGAAAATCTGCCAGCAGCAATCAGCTGGTTAAATTAGATGATCTGCTCACGGATTATTTCAGAAGTGATAAGATTCAGAAGCTCGGACTTCCACCGGTTCACTATATTTCGGACAAACTTAACGTTTCAGCCAATTATTTAAGCGACATGTTACGGAGCCTTACTGGGCAAAGCACGCAGCAACACATTCACAACAAGCTTATTGAAGTTGCAAAAGAATCTCTAACTACTACACAACTCTCAGTAAGTGAGATTGCCTATCAATTAGGATTTGAGCACCCTCAAAGTTTTAATAAATTATTCAAAAGCAAAACCAATCTTTCGCCGCTTGAGTTCAGAAGTTCTTTTAATTAATTCACTAACACAGTTTCAACTTTTAGACGGTTGAACTATTGATCAACTAGGCAATTGATTTCTGTATAAGTCCAAAATCTAAGCAAGAACCCGCGTATCTTCTAGCAACTCGTTCGAAATTTGTATCGGAGGGGCTACCAAAGGAAAGCCTTCAGCTTCGCTGAGAGGTTTTTTAGTTTACGCCGGGCGCAAGCTTGCTTGCAGACCGGGGGAAATAAAAAACACTTTGGGATCAAGCGGAAAAGTTGGGGACAAAATAAATCCCTCTTTATTTTAACTTCTCAATTTTATAATTTTCTAAAAATTTAAAGAGATAATATAGTGATCCAAGCGCCACTGACCAGAACGGCATCCCCGTGAAGACTGACATTAAACGGCTGCTTGGTGGTGGCTTTACGCCCTAGCGTAAAGACCCTGCACAAGCATTACCCGCTTTTATGACAGGCGAGCGGGATATAGCCGGGCAAAAGTTCAGTGAACTTTTGAGCCAGACTGTGTGTTAGAAGGACCCTGTGAAGCGAAAGGCGCTCCGAAAATAATCTGGCCTTTCGACTTCAGAGGGAGGCGCCAAAAATACTATTCTAAACTTCTAACCGAACTGAGTTTTTAAATCCCCCAACCTTTCCGCTTGATCCACGCGCTTCATAAATCAGTCTAAACTTATAAGTTGACACTGATTTTTTAAAGATCATCGCCTTTTACGCGGGATGTCGTTTTTGAATATTATTGAATAATCAAAACAAGAAAAAAGCAAGTCAAAACGACTTGCTTTTAAAATTAGAAATAATTTAAATACTCAACTTTGATTAATCCTTCACCACCTTTTTGGTAAAGATAAGCTCCTTGTTTTGCACTATACGAAGCGTATAAATTCCTTTTTCAAATTTGCTAAGATCCAACACAGTAGTTTCCGAAACCTCGGGATTAACAGCTACTTTTTCTCCGAGTAAATTATATAATTCGATGGTAGCATTTGTGAATGCAACGTTGGTTTTAATTACCAGGTTACTGGAAGCAGGATTCGGATAACTAGTTATAGTTTCTGAATTGTACATTAGCGAAGAAATTCCAGTACAGGCATTCACTACCTGTGAAATAGCAAGATGTGTAGCGCACCCTTCTGTGTTGTACCCCGTAACTGTAAAATCGGTCGTTGCAGATGGCGTTACCACTGCTGCAGGGCCTTGAGCGCCCGAGCTCCACGAGTAAGTTACAGCACCCGATACAGTAAGAGTTACTGCGTCGCCATTACAAATAGGTGCTGTAGCTCCGGCCACCAAAGTAGGTGTAGGATTTACTGAGATAACTACATTTTCAACATTAGAACTAATACATCCCAGCGAACTGGTACCGGCAACAGTGTAACTGGTGGCCACACTTGGGCTTACAACTGCACTTCCGCCCGCGTAGCTATAAGTAGCAGCTCCTGTTGCAGTGATAGTATAATTGTCGCCAATACAAATAGTAGCGTCACTGGCGGAAATTACCGGACTCGGAATTACTGTAATGGAACTTACCGCGGTATTAGTACAACCGTTTGCACCTATTCCCGAGACAGTATAAGAGTTTACAGGGCCTGTAGGATTTACCACGGGGTTACTGGCAGGATACCCGTAAGCAGTGCCTCCTGAAGCGGATAGCGTAAAACTTTTTCCAGAGCAAACTGATCCGCTGTTAACCGTAATAGATGGTAGTGCCTGAGCGAGTAACACAGTTGCTCCATTCGAAAAGCTGTTTGCAGTTGCTATATCCGGCAGACCATCGCTGTTGAAATCAGCCGAAATAATAGAATTAGGACCTTGTGCTGTTGGAATATTTTTTACAGTGGAAAATGTTCCAGTTCCATTTCCCAGTAAAATAGAGGCAGAGCTTGTTGAATACGTTGCTGTAGCTATATCCATTTTCCCATCATTATTAAAGTCTTTAGAAATGATCTTGTAGATTTGTGTGTTAACAATGTAATTCACACGCGGATTAAAAGTTCCGTTACCAAGACCTATAAATACGCAAATGTAATTATCACTGAAATTACATACAGCAAGATCTAATTTTCCATCGTTATTGTAGTCTGCAGTAGTCACATCATAAGGATTGGTTGCTGAAACATAACTTGAAGCAGGTCCCATTGCACCGGTTCCATTGCCGAGTACAACCGATACGTCGTTTGTTTGATCATTAGCCACTGCCAGATCCATGTTGCCGTCATTATTAAAATCACCCGCAGTTACTCCGTGCGGACCGGTACCTGTTGTAAAAGTAAATGCGGTACCAAAAGTTCCATTACCATTACCTGGCAGTACTGAAGAGGGTGTTGCAATATCCATGAGTCCATCATTATTAAAATCAGCTGCTACTATGGAAAGAGGTCCGTACAGCGTGGGGCCGGGAACCGAAGTGAAGGCGCCTGCTCCGTTTCCGATTAAGACAGAAATACCCTGACTGCCTGAATTGTGCGATATAATTAAATCAACGTGTCCGTCACTGTTAATATCTGTATTTATGATATACCATGGAAAAGCTGTGATGGTATAAATAACCGGAGCGCCAAGAGCGCCTGTGGCACTGCCCATGCGAATAGACATGCTGCTGCCCAGGAAGTTAACGACAGCCAGATCCGGATGTCCATCTTCATTAAAGTCGCCGGAAGTTACACCATAGCCCGTTGAACCGGTTGTGTAATTAGCGGCTGGCGCATAACAGATGGAAGGAACTTGAGCATGAAGAGCAGTAACAAAAACTGAAAATGCGAGCAGAAAAAAATAGGATACTGAATGTTTCATAGAATTGGGTTAGAAATTTTCCAAAAGTAACCAAACGAATTAATTTACACAAATAGCTGTTTTATTATGAAACTATTGCGATCGGTAACTATGTTATTGCGAGGCAACTTTCTTCCTCTCCCCAACTCCAATAATTATATGGCGAAATTACTATTCTCCTCTACAAAAATTATAATCTTATGCAAAACCCGGTTCCCTCTAAAACCCCTGCTATAAGTCATTTGTAAAATGAGTTGTATTTATTATTTTTGCCGGCTTAAATTGTAAGCACTTATACCTGACCATGAAAAAAAACCTATTCTTATTTATTACGGCCTGCTTTTTAAGCGTAACTGTTTTGGCGCAGACAGCAGAGACAGAACCCAATAACATGATTACAGATTCAGGAGTTCAAACCCTGAGCTCCAACGGAAGCTTCAGCGGGAGCTATTCATTCACAGACATTGAATATTATAAGCTGGCACCTAACACCGGCGGCACGATTTCAGTAACCTTTACAAATGCACCCGCCGCGAACGCACTCTTCCTTTCCGTTGTTCAAGGTAATTCGGTTGTGGCCAGTACTTCTAACCCCGGCACATTTACTTACGTTCTTAATCCTGCACTTAATTACATCCTTTATACCGGAACGGGCACCGCTACTGGAGCCTGGAAGTTCACGGTAAATGGTTTATCTACCGTTTCCGGAAGTATAGTAAGCACAAATGTTTTATGTAACGCGGGGACAACAGGAGCAGCAACCGTTATAGCTGGTGGCGGGGCACCTTTCACCTATTCGTGGCTGCCTTCGGGAGGAACATCTTCTGTTGCAACAGGATTGTCAGCAGGAAACTACAGTGTAGTCATAACAAACGTCGATGGAATTTCTCTGACAAAAACGCTAAGCATTACACAACCACCCGCTTTAACAAGTAGCAACGCTATAACTCCACCTGCCTGTAATAGCAGTTTCGGCAGTGCTACAGTTACAGCATCCGGGGGGACAGTACCTTACGATTACCTGTGGTCGAATTCGCAAATTGGTTCTACTGGCTCATTTCTTTATGCGGGCGTTTATACGGTTAGTATTTCAGATGCAAATACCTGCACAACAGTTACCACAGTGAATGTTACAGAACCTAGTCCTATTTTTTATACTTTTTATTCAAGCGGAATTCCATGTCATGGTGGTACCGGAACCTCCAGCGTAAGTGCCACGGGTGGATCAGGGGTTTATACTTATTCCTGGTCAACAGGTGCTACCTCTTCTTCTGTATCAGGTCTTCCTCCCGGTACACATTCCGTTACCGTTACAGATACCTATGGCTGCGCTAATCTGATGTCAGCGATTTTCAGTGATCCACCTTTACTGGTTAGTACAACAACTACCGCTAACGCAACCTGCGTTTCAATGGGAAGCGCTTCAGTAAATGCCACCGGGGGAACTGCTCCTTATACTTATTCCTGGTCCAGCTCATCTACAACCTCAGTTGTAGCATTAAACCCCGGAACTTACAGCGTAACAGTAAAGGATGCAAATGACTGCATCAGCAGCAATACCCTGAGCATTTCAACACCTCCTGCCGTATCTCTAACAACCACGGCTACCTCTCCTTCTATATGTGCAGGTGAAACCTTGACTCTAACTGCAAATGCTGGCGGCGGCACCGGAGCCATTACCTACACATGGACCACCGGATCAAATTCAGGTACACTTGCTGCAACACCTTCTGTGAACACATCGTACACAGTTACCGCTTCTGATAGTTATGGCTGTGCAGCCAGCAGCAGTGTTTCTGTTTTAGTTAACCCACTGCCAACGGTTAGCGTTAACAGCGGAGTAATTTGCTCAGGAAGCTCTTTTACAATTATTCCCACAGGTGCCTCAAATTATAGCATTAGCGGCAATACCTTTACCGTTACACCCGGCACTACAACAACTTACTCTGTAACTGGTACAAGCACCGCTGGTTGCGTAACATCTGGTCCTGCAATAGCAACCATATCGGTAAATATTACGCCAACCATATCGGTAGGTAATTCTACTATTTGTTCAGGAACTTCCATCAGTATTACTCCAGGCGGAGCTACATCTTACAGTATAAGTGGATCCAATTTCAGTGTCTCACCTGCTACTACTACTTCTTACAGCATAACAGGAAGCAGTAACGGATGCCTCTCTTCTAATACAGTAGTAGCGACAATTTCTGTTAACGCTTCGCCAACCATCGCCGTAAATGATGCAACTATTTGCTCTGGCACAAGCGTTGTTATCACTCCCACTGGAGCAATGTCATACAGCATTACCGGCAATACATTTACGGTTATGCCAAATACAAGTACTTCTTATTCAGTAACGGGAACTGACGCGAACGGCTGTCAATCAAATAACATAGCAGTAGCAACCATTTCGGTAAACACAAGCCCCACAGTTGTGGTTAGCAATTCGGTTATTTGTGCCGGTGAGCAGGTAAACATTGTTCCCAGCGGCGCCGACACCTACAGTATTACTGGCGGCAGTTTTACACTTTCGCCAACTACAACCACTTCTTATTCCATTACGGGTACAAATCTGAACGGATGTTTATCTTCTAATACAGCAATTACCACTGTATCAGTAAATGCCACACCAACACTCAGCCTGAATAGTCCAACGATTTGTTCGGGAAACGCCACTACTCTCATTCCTTCAGGAGCCCTAAACTACACAATCAGTGGTGGCAACTTCACAGTGTCGCCGGTGAGCACTTCTTTCTACACGGTAACAGGCACCGACGTAAATGGTTGTGCTTCACAGCCACTTACCACAACAGTAACGGTTAACGGTTTACCGATAGTGACTGTTGCAAGCTCAAATGCTACCATTTGTTCTGGTGAAACTGCCACACTAACCGCGAACGGAGCAACCACTTATACCTGGAGCTCGCTGGAGAATACTCCTGACATCGTTTTCTCCTCCGGGGTTGCTTTATCTGCAACTTTCACAGTTAGTGGAACGGATCTGAATGGTTGCGTAAATACAGCAACCGTTATGCAGGTGGTTGATCTTTGTACGGGTTTCTCAAAAACGGAAGACGCGGATGTTTTAGTGAACTTTTTTCCCAACCCTTCTAATGGCGTACTTACAGCTAACTTCAATTTTGACGGGCGAAAAAACCTGTTCATTTTTGATGAAACCGGTAGAGTTGTAATGAGCCTTAGCACAGAGGACAAGGTTCAAACCATTGACATGACCGCTTATGCCAAAGGCATGTATTTTGTTAAACTTCAGAGTCAAAGAATAAGCAAAAATTTTAGAATTGTTACTCAGTAGTTCTGCAAGGTATTAATCGTGTATATCTCATTATTAAAGGCCAGCGTTAAAGCTGGTCTTTTTTTTTATTCAGTTCTATTTTTAAGAAGCTGGTTTTTGACAAATCGCCATGGTAGTTCTATTAGAATTTCATTCTTAATATTTCTAAAGTAATTACTCCCTGAATCACTCTTTTCATTGGCTTTTATGTGCTATTTTTAATATTAAACTGCAATAAAATAATGCACTACTACCAACCCAGTCATGTAGTATCAAAACTAAATTCATAAATCCTTAATATCTTCACATCCTCTATGAATGATGATTTTTTTTACATGAAAAGGTGCATTGAATTGGCGAAGATTGCCAAGGCACGCGGGGATAGTGCGGTTGGAGCGCTAATTGTAGTCAACGAAAGAATCATTGGCGAAGGCATAGAAAGCGGTAAGTCACAAAAGGATATCACCTTTCATGCAGAGATAGAAGCAATCCGGCATGCAAGACTTTATTTAAACAGTTCAGACTTGTCTGATTGCATTTTATATAGCACTCACGAACCTTGCATTATGTGCTCATATGTACTGCGCCAACACGGTGTTAAAAAAATTGTTGTTGGCGCAGGCTCTGGTGATATTGGCGGTTACAGCTCTTCTTATCCTCTCCTACTCGACACAAGTATTTCTAAATGGAGAAATCCTCCGGAAATCATTACTGGAGTTTTGGAAAATGAATGTAAAGACCTCTTTGAGTAACTTGCAACACTTCGTCGCCTGATGTAGCGCGCATTCTTATTTGAATTTGATAACTAATGGATTGATCTGCGTAAACACCCTCCATCCTACCCTGCCTACCTTTGTCTTGTAAATTAAACAAGTCATGGATTTAAAAAACAAAACAATTCTAATTACTGGAGGCACCAGCGGCTTTGGATTGCTCTTTGCTGAAAAACTTTTTAAAGGGGGTAACACTGTTATAATAACCGGGCGCGACGCTGATAAACTAGCTCTTGTAAAAAATCAATTTCCTTCCATTCATACTTTTCAGAGCGACGTGAGTAAGGTGGATGACATTCTTCATCTTTTTACACACGTCACAAAACAATTTCCTGCCTTAAGTATTCTTATTAATAATGCTGGAGAAATGAGAAGGATTAATTTGCACGATCCTGCCAACGACATTCATAACATCACGAGGGAGATAGAAATTAATTTATCGGGGCCAATCCGCATGATACAACACTTTCTTCCCTTTTTAAAAACAAAACCCGAAGCTGCTATTCTGAATGTTACTTCAGGACTTGCCCTGGTTCCTTTTCCTATCTCACCCGTTTATGGCGCAACAAAATCGGGCCTGCGTTCTTATACCAGGTCTTTAAGAGTTCAATTAAAAAAAACAAACATAAAAGTTTTTGAATTGATTGCACCCGCAGCGAATACTCCGCTTGCTGCTAAATTCTCAAAAGATGTGGACAGTAGAACCGCTATGGATCCAAATAAACTGGTAGACCTGGCTATTAAAGGATTGCATAACGATACTTACGAAATCTATCCTGGTATGGCAAAAGCAATGAAACTTCTCAGCCGTTTGATTCCTGATCAGTTTTTAAAACTATTAAGTAAACCCGTAGATGCAATGCTTGCAGAACAGTAAACACGAATTAACTCATACAAAAATCAAAAAATAAAAAATAAAAAATGACAACTAAAAACAAAATCGCACTCATAACCGGTGCAAGTCGCGGACTGGGAAAAAACATGGCTTTGAGCCTTGCTGCAAAAGGAGTTGATATTATCTTCACCTACAACTCAAACAAAGAAGAAGCCACAAAAACCGTGAAAGAAATCGAAAACAGGGGTCGGAAAGCGATCGCCCTGCAATTAAACGCAGGTGATACAAAAAGCTTTACAGCATTCTTCACAGCACTAAAAGACGTTCTGAAAAACAATTTCAGCAGCGGGCACTTCGATTTCTTAGTAAACAACGCCGGGATCGGAATCTACAACTCTTTTGAAGCAACTACAGAAGAACAATTTGATGAACTAATGAATATTCACTTTAAAGGTGTTTATTTTTTGACCCAAAAAGCGCTTCCATTTTTAAATGATGGCGGAAGAATTATTAATATTTCAACAGGACTGGCACGATTTAGTTCCCCTGGATACGCCGCTTACGCCTCTATGAAAGGTGCTATTGAAACGCTCAGTAAATACATGGCTAAAGAGTTGGGCGCGCGTGGCATTGCGGTAAACGTGGTAGCTCCAGGTGCCATTGAAACAGATTTTGGCGGTGGCTCTGTGAGAGATAATGCCGATATAAATAAACATCTGGCTTCTCTTACAGCACTCGGACGCGTGGGACTTCCAGACGATATTGGCGGTGTGGTAGCTTTTCTTTGCAGCGAAGATGCAAGATGGATTAATGCCCAGCGCATAGAAGTATCAGGAGGAATGAACTTATAACATACATAAGAGCAGAATCAGATAAAAATTCTGCTCTTTAAATTAAAAATCATGAAAATAATAAGCGCTATACTCATTCTTGTAACAGCGGCCCTCAGTTTTAAACATGGCTGGGAAGGCTTGCGCAACAATAGTCCAGGGGGAGATCCAATTTTAGTTTCATGGGGACTAAATAAAACACTACAATTACTGTTAAGCTTACTAACGCTCGTTACGGCTTTACTGATTCTGTTTCCACAGAGTTTTTTTACCGGCAACGTCCTCTCCGCGCTTATGTTTATTTTACTCATCTGTTTTCAACTAAGTACAGGCAACGTAAAAGCGGCACTTATAGAAACTCCATTTTTGCTTTTTCCGCTTGTTCTCATCTATCTGGGACATCCATTAAAAAAATAACTATCTTTTAGAGTACCATGAAAGATCCCACAATAATTTGTGTTTTTAAATTAGAAAAATTCCGGGTTGGAAACATTCCCCAAATTAAAACCGGAGAATTCTACAAAATTATTTTTTTAAAAAATCAAACCCAGGGGTTTGCGAGCCTTGTATTTGATTATCCCGGAACCCCTTTAATACATAGTGCCGGCGAAGAAGGGTTTCTCTGCCTTTTTTCGAGAACTTTCTTTTCAAAAGTCATCACCGACAAAATAGACCTTATCTCCTACGGAACTAAAAGAGGTACCTTTTATTCGCTTAACGAAAAAGAAGATTCACATGTAACTTCTATTTTCACAAAAATGTTGCAGGAAATAAATTCTCATTACACCTATAAACACGACCTGCTTAGAAATTACATTTCAGAAATCACTCACGTTGTACTCAAATCATTAGCCGAAAATCAGTATCACTAAAAGCCTTATCTTTATTAAATTTGTTTATCATGCAATCAAGCTCGCTCCTCGAATTTTACGAAAAACTTGCTGCGGTCACCGAAGGGGGAATGGATTATTTATTGCCGAATGGCCTTGATAGCGAGCATGGTCATGTAAATATTGTAGACGTAAAAGACCTTGCTTTAAGATATACCGGTGGTGACAATGCTATGCCCTACAATCGCAAAACCTATTACAAAATTAGTTTGGTTTGCGCTAAAAGCATTTGCGAATATGCCGACAGGGTGATACAGATTGAGCGTTACGCTTTGGTTTATGGCACTCCAAAAATTCCTTATAACTGGATCCCACAGGAAGAAGTAACAGACGGCTTCTTTTGCATTTTCACTGCCGACTTTTTAATTTCAGGAAATGCCGGCTTTGTATTAGATGAACTTCCGATCTTCCAGGCTGGCGGTTTTCCGGTGTTCGAAATATCTTCAGAGGACATCGAAAACGTAAAAAACATTTTTAAAAAGATACAGACTGAATTAAAATCTGATTACGCCTATAAATACGACCTTATAAGAAATTATGTTTTAGAGTTAATTCATTTCGGGCAGAAACTCCAGCCTCTCACATCAGAGCTTGTTACGCACAATGCTTCAGCAAGAGTTTCTTCTCTTTTCATGGATCTTTTAGAAAGACAATTTCCCATTGCTACTCCCGGTCAGAAAGTAAATTTGCGATCGGCTAAAGATTATGCTCACCAGTTATCCGTTCATATAAATCATCTAAACAAAGTTTTAAAAGAAAGTACCGGCAAAACTACCACCGAACATATAAATGGCAGACTCGTTCAGGAAGCAAAAATTTTATTAAGACACAGCGATTGGAATATTTCTGAAATAGCCTACAGTTTGGGCTTTGAGCAACTTTCTCACTTTTCTACTTTTTTTAAAAAGCAAACGTCTGTTTCTCCTAACACAATCAGAAACCAGGCGACATAGGGCAACGACTCTCTGAATTCGTTAAATAAAAGAGACACAAAATACTACCGGGCTTTAGATCGCCGCTTTCGCTATATAAGATCAGTTGTAGAAGGTTTCAAATCCTCATTAATCTTAGAACTTTTTTTTGTGTCTTTCATAGAGACATACACAAGTAACGAAATAAAAATACAACCGGTAATATACCAGTAGAAATAACTTTCATGGCCCTCGTTTTTAAACCATAGGGCTAAGTATTCGGCCGTTCCACCAAAAATTGCAACCGTTAAGGCGTAAGGCAGACCAACACCGAGAGCCCGCACTTGTGCCGGAAAAAGTTCTGCTTTTACAACCGCATTAATACTGGTGTAACCGCTTACAATGATTAAGCCAGCCATTAATAAAAAGAACGCAGTCCACTGTGACTGTGTATTTCCTAAAGCTGTTAGTAGGGGAACAGTAAATATTGTCCCTAAAATTCCGAAGCTGATTAATAAAGGCCTGCGTCCTATTTTGTCTGATAGCGCACCGAACAAAGGTTGTATAAAAATAAAAAGCAAAAGGGAGATAAAAGAAATTAAAGTGGATTCGCCTTTTGTAAGATGAACGGTATTTACCAGAAATTTTTGCATATAGTTTGTGTAAGTGTAAAATGCAAGCGTTCCTCCTAACGTCAACCCCACAACCGTTAGAACAGCTTTGGGATGTTTTAATAGTTCAGAAATAGAACCTTTTTTCTTCGACTCTTTTTGCGCTTCGAAAGAATCTGTTTCATGTAAATTACGACGCAGGTACAAGGCAATCAAGGCCAGAATAGCTCCAATTACAAAGGGAATGCGCCAACCCCAGGCATGCAACTGCTCTTCTGTGAGGAAAATTCTTTGCAGGAGTAACTGAATCCCTAAAGCAATCAATTGTCCACCAACCAAAGTGACATATTGAAAACTGGAATAAAAACCTCTACGATTTTCGGTAGCCATTTCACTTAAATACGTTGCTGATACACCATATTCTCCACCTACACTCAATCCCTGCAAAAGCCTTGCGAGCATTAAAAATACAGGAGCCGCCACACCTATCGAATTATAACCTGGTGTTAAAGCAATTAGTAAAGATCCGAACGACATCAATAAAACCGACAAAGTCATCGCTTGCTTACGACCAATTTTATCGGCTATTCCTCCAAACAACCATCCACCGATGGGACGCATTAAAAAGCCTACAGCAAAAATTCCCGCCGTATTTAACAACTGAGCCGTTTCATCCTGCCTGGGAAAAAAAGTCGCTGAAAAATAAAGCGAGAAAGCCGAATACGCATACCAGTCATACCATTCCACAAGATTGCCAATAGAGCCGCCAATAATCGCCTTGAGTCTTTTTCCTGATATTTTTTCCTGTTCCATACTGAGTTTGTTTGCTAAATGTAAGTATTTTCGTTTTGTTTTAATACTTCCGAAAAGTGCTCTACCACTAAATTATTTTGAAATGGGAAAAAGTTTTTAATTCCTACTAAATTAGTAGTATATTTGATAAATCATTTATTCCAGATGTTACAGAAAAAAACCAAATACGCCATAAAAGCCTTGTTATCATTGGCTAAAGTATACAAGGAGCAAAAACCAATGCGCATTTCAGAGATCGCAGCAACTGAAAAGATTCCACGTAAATTCCTGGAAGCTATTTTACTGGAATTAAGAAACCAGGGTATTGTAGGCAGTAAAATGGGCTCTACCGGGGGTTATTATCTGACAAAACACCCGGAAGAAATTATGCTGAGTAATGTCATCCGGTCAACCGGCGGCCCCATTGCCCTGCTGCCTTGCGTTAGTCTTAATTTCTATGAATCATGCAACGAATGTCCTAACGAACAAATTTGCGGCTTAAGGAATGTGATACTCGAAGTTCGCGAAGCCAGCATTAAAATTCTTTCTAAAACCAGTTTGGCCGATATTATTTTACGAGAAAAAAAATTGGAGAAAAAATCAAAATCTCAGCGCAAATGACCCATACAGGATATTAATTCCTATCATTCCCATAGGACTTATATAAAATAAACACATTTTTACTTGCACAGTCGGAATAAAACACTGTAATTTGCCGAAGTAAAAATGAAAACAAAATTCTACATCGCTTTAAAAAACCATTCGTCTATGATGTGTTGCTGCAAGATGCAACGGGTTCTGTGACGGAATGGATAGTTAAAAAACTGCCCCTCCGTGATAACGGCGGGGCTTTTTTATTGAGATAAAGTAGTTAGAATCAGGTTTAATCAGAGTTAAAGAAAATGCAAAGTTTCAGAACAGAATTAGAAAACGCAGTAGTTGAAAAAGATATCCTCGATCTTGAAAGAAAGATAAGGGAATTCAGAGAAGGGAAAATCCATGAGGACAAATTCCGGAGCCTGCGTCTTGCACGTGGCGTGTACGGACAACGTCAGCAGGGCGTGCAGATGATCCGCATTAAATTACCATTTGGAAAATTAAGCACAAAACAACTAGTTCGCATTGCCAATATCAGCGATGAGTATTCAAACGGCAACCTCCATCTTACAACCCGCCAGGACATACAGGTGCATTATGTCAGTCTTGACAAAACTCCTCAATTATGGGCTGAACTTGAAAAAGATGATATCACCTTGCGTGAAGCTTGCGGAAATACAGTACGTAACATCACTGCTTCGGCCGAAGCAGGAATTGATCCGGATGAAGTTTTTGACGTCTCACCCTATGCTCAGGCTTTGTTCAGCTATTTCCTGCGTAAACCTTTTGGACAAGAACTAGGACGAAAAATAAAAATTGCTTTTTCGAATAACGACAAAGATACCGCTGTAACATACATTCATGATTTTGGATTTATTCCCAAAATAAATCCCCAAGGCGAAAGAGGTTTTAAAGTGATGGTCGGGGGTGGACTCGGAGCACAACCTTTCCTGGCGCAGGTAGCTTTCGGATTTTTGCCGGAAGATAAACTTATTCCGTTTGTAGAGTCCAGTATCCGCGTGTTCGACCGTTACGGAGAAAGAGCGAGTCGCCACAAAGCGCGGATCAAATACCTTATTCAGAAAATTGGAATTGCTGAATTTTTAAAATTAACAGAGGAAGAAGAAAAGGCCATCGCCAACAAGACTGTGAAAGTTGATGCGGCAACCCTTTATCCTGAGCTTGAGAAAAGGGAGCTTGGATCTTTACCAGCTATTGATGACGCTGAATACTCAACATGGCTGCGGACCAATACCTTCCAACAAAAACAACCCGGTTATTTTGGAGTCTATCTAAAAATCCCTTTGGGAAATATCTCTTCGCAAAAAGCACGCGCCCTGGCTAACGTTATTGATCTGTACGCTGATTCCGCGGATTTGAGGATTACTATCAATCAGGGTATTCTTTTAAGATTCGTAACTAAAGAAACTTTACCCTTTCTGTTTTTCGCGTTAAATGAATTGGAACTTGCGAGTCCAGGATTTAATTCCGTTGCCGACATTACTGCCTGTCCGGGAACAGACACCTGCAACCTCGCGATTTCTAACAGTACTAACATTTCCTTGGAACTCGAAAAAGTTATTACGACAGAGTACCCTGAACTTATCTACAACCACGACATCCGTATCAAAATCAGCGGATGCATGAATTCCTGCGGTCAGCATGGCCTGGCTCAAATCGGATTTCACGGGAGTTCCTTTAAAGTAGGAACAAACGTGGTTCCCGCCCTGCAAGTACTCCTGGGCGGAGGAACAAAAAGCAACGGCGAGGGCAGGATTTCGGAAAAAGTAATTAAGGTAGCGAGTAAAAGAGCTCCTGATGTTTTAAGAATGCTTTTTAATGATTTTGAAAATAATGCCGTGGAAGGCGAATACTTTAATTCTTATTACGATAAAAAGGGAAAAGACTATTTCTATCAACTTCTAAAACCGATAGCCGATAATTCCACCTTAAACAACTCAGAGTTTTTCGATTGGGGTTCGCAGGAAAAATTCAGCACTGCCATTGGTGTGGGAGAGTGCGCCAGTGTGATCATTGATTTGGTTCAGACTTTATTTTATGAAAGCGAAGAAAAATTAAACTGGAGTGCTGAAGCCTTTGAAAATCAAAAATTCTCTGACAGCATCTATTATTCTTATGCGGCATTTATTCATGCTGCAAAAGGCTTACTACTCGATGCCGAAGTGCATGTCAACACACATCACAGTCTAATATCCGATTTCGATAAACACTTCGTGGAAAATGGATTAATAACGATTGAACCTACTTTTAAAGAAGTAGTTCTTCAAATAAATAAAAATGAACCCACTGCCAACTTTTCCGAATTCTACTTTAACCAGGCAAGTGCTTTTTTAGCACAGGTAAAAAATTACAGAACTTCTAAACAGAATTAATATGTCAAAACAGATAAATCCAAAGTTAACCCTCATAGGCGCTGGCCCAGGCGATAAAGAGCTTATTACCCTTAAAGGACTCAAAGCATTAAAAACAGCAGACGTTGTTTTATACGATGCGCTCGTTAACAAAGAACTTTTAAAAAGCGCTCCATCTGGCTCCTTAAAAATATTTGTTGGCAAACGTAAAAATTTACATGCCTATACACAGGAGCAAATTAATAACCTGATTGTAGACCTGGCGTTTACACATGGACACGTGGTGCGTTTGAAGGGAGGAGACTCATTTGTTTTCGGAAGGGGTATGGAAGAAATGCAACATGCCTTAGCGTTTAACATTGAAACCACTGTTATCCCCGGCGTTTCGAGCTCTATTGCTGTTCCTGCTTTAGCGGGAATTCCTGTGACACACAGAGGAAGCAGCGAAAGTTTTTGGGTACTGACAGGAACAACAAAAAACAATGAACTTTCTAAAGACATTCTGCTTGCTGCAAAAACAGATGCAACCATTATTATTTTAATGGGTCTGAACAAATTAAAAGAAATAGTAGAAATTTTTAGCAAAGAAGGGAAAGAAAAAACAGAAATTGCCATTATTCAGGATGGTTCATTACCTACTCAAACTATTGCCAGAGGCAACATTGAATCGATACTCACAATTACTGAAACCAAAAAGATAAAAGCGCCCGCCGTTATTGTTATCGGCGAGGTTGTAAAGCCACAAAGCCTGGTGTTAAAATCGGATTTTTCTTTAAATACCTTTTTAAACTAATGTATCCAAAATACAGAATATTCATATTGGTTTATTTTGAGCGATGTTGTTAAAGTTTGCCCTTCGCTTTAAGCGACTACACATACTTTATTAACTCTCAAAATTTGTATCAACCCATTTTATGAAAACACCATTTTACCTGTTAGCATTCCTCTTTACTATTAAACTTACAGCTCAAAATAATTTACTCCAGGTTAGCGGAGAAATCCGTGATAAAAAAAACAATGACGCGCTTGTTGGCGCAATCATTCAGATGAAAGGCAGCAACGTGGTTAGTACAACAAATTCAGAAGGGAAATTCACTTTAAAGTCTTCGTCTAAATTTCCATTTACCCTCGTAGTAAGCTATACAGGCTATCAAAACCAGGAATTTTTAGTCGAAAATGAAACGACTAAAATCAAGCTGGAATTAAATCCCCAAACACTTTTAATTGATGAAGTAGTCGTTTCAGCTTCACGCACGGAAGAAAGTATTCTTAAATCTCCTGTTGCTATTGATAAACTAGATATAATTACCATTCGCGAGACTCCCGCTCCTACTTTCTTCGACGCCCTCGAAAATGTGAAAGGTGTTCAAATGACAACTGGTAGCTTAACGTTTAAGGTTCCGAATACCCGTGGATTTAACTCGCCTAATAACTTTCGTTTTACACAACTGGTTGACGGCATCGATATTCAGTCACCAACGCTTGGAATGGCCCTTGGCAATACAATTGGTCCCAATGAACTCGACATTAAAAGTGTCGAAATAATTCCGGGCTCCTCATCCGCCTTGTATGGCGTGAATTCTATTAACGGACTCTCCAACTCTTTTACTAAAAATCCCTTTTTATTTAAAGGGGTGGGCGTCTATCAACGTACCGGAGTTAATCATGTGGACAATATCGATCACGGTTTAAGTTTTATGAGCGAATCTGCTTTTCGTATCGCGAATACGATTGGCTCTAAAGAACGTTTTGCATACAAATTTAACGCTTCTTATTTCCAGGGTGTAGACTGGGTATCGTCCAGCCCGACGGATCAAAATCCTTACCAGCTCACATCTTCAAATCCCAAATTTCCCGAGTTTACTTCACAAAACACGAATCCCGCTTATGATGGTTGGAATAATTACGGAAACGAAAGTAATAACACTATCCCTGTAATAGTTAACTACCAGGGGAAAACTCAAACCCTCAATGTTCGTCGCACTGGTTGGGAAGAGAAAGATCTGGTTGATCCCAATGTAAAAAATATTAAAATAGACGGAGCTCTGCATTACAAACCTACTAATAAAGTTGAGATCAGTTACAAATACCGGTTTGGACAAATGGACGGAGTGTTTCAAAGAGGCAATAAAATCCAATTGAAAAATGCAACACTTCAAAATCATGCCATAGAAGTCAAAGGACAAGCTGTGACTTTTCGTGCATACACCTCCATTGAAAACACAGGAGATTCTTACAATTTAAAACCTCTCTCCGATAATCTTGATCTTAGTTTTAAAGACAATAAAACATGGGGCAATGATTACAAAATAGCACTTCAAAATGCGGTGAATGCTGGAACAGATCTTGTGACAGCAAATCAAATTGCACGCGCGAAAGCCGACGCAGGAAGATACACAGCTGGTAATCCTGAATTTATAGCCATGCAAAATGAAATTGTGAAGATAAATAACTGGGACCACGCATCTTTAATATCTGACGCGCCAAAAACCGGTGGCGCAGCACTTTGGCAACGCAGCAGACTTTTTCATTCAGACATTCAATATGATTTAAGTAAATACACGTCCAAATATATCGACGTTTTAGTGGGAGCCGATGCACGTGTGAATGATGTTATTCCTGATGGAAATAATTTTGTGGATTTCAGTAAACCGCTCAATGAAAGAACCACTCCAGGCGGTAATGATGTTTATTACAGCAAAGTCGGCGGATTTGTTCAGGGAACAAAAAAACTACTGAAGGATAATTTAAAAATTATCGGCTCCTTACGTTATGATAAAAATTTTGATTTTGAAGGCAAATTTAATCCGCGCATTGCAATCGTATACACTTTTTTAAAACAACACAACGTACGTGTTTCTTATCAGGATGGTTACCGTTTTCCCGCTTTATTTGAAGCACTTTCTTTTGTAAATAACGGCGGGGTGCGACGGGTAGGAGGTTTACCAAAAGTAAATGACGGGCTGGGTTTCCTCGAAAATTCTTATACTAAAGCAAGTATTGATAATTTTTCAAGCGCAGTAAATAACGCTATCGCCGCAGGACTTACAAGAAACGCAGCGATCCTAAAAAATAAATCTGTGCTGGAAGTTGCGAACTTACAACAATTACAACCAGAGCATATCCAGGCTTTCGATGCGGGTTATAAAGCTGTAGTGTTTAAAAACCGTGTGGTGGTCGACTGGGATTTTTATTACAACATCGAAAAAGGATTTTTAGGCCAGGTGGAAGTGGGCGTTCCAACCTCAGGCGCTGTGGGTTCTGACAGTGCTGCTTTCGACGCTTATACCAGACAGCGTAATGTACGTTACCGTGTATTCACCAACGCAAAGAACACTTATTTTAGTTATGGTTCTTCTTTAAGATTGAGTTATAATTTCTACAAGACTTATTCTATTTCAGGAAACCTGAATTACAACGGTCTCAAAACACTCGATAAAAATGACATTTTTATTACAGGATTTAATACCCCTGAATGGTCTACCAATATCCAATTCGGAAACCGCGAGCTTTACAAACATTTTGGATTCAACATCGTTTGGAAATGGCAACAAAATTATTTATGGGAAAGTCCTTTGGCGACAGGAAATGTACCGTCTTTTAATACATTCGACGCGCAAATCTCATATCATATTCCAAAGATAAATACCGTTGTAAAAGCAGGCGGAACTAATATTCTGAACAAACGTTATTACCAGTACGCAGCAGGGCCTACTATAGGCGGACTTTATTACATCAGCGTTACTTACGATCTTAAATTTAAAAACAAAACAACCGACAGCGGTTCCTAAAAAAAATGGGCAACCTTACAAAACACTTATGTCAGCAGAACTAAAAAATAATCTTTTCCCTGTGTTCCTCAAATTGGAAGACTTTCGTGTGCTGGTTATAGGCGGCGGAAAAGTCGGACATGAAAAAGTTACAGCCTTGCTGAAGAACAGTCCTTCTGCAAACGTTACGCTTATTGCAACTAGTGTTTCCGAAGAAATAAGATTATTTCAGAATTCTTTTCCAAACCTTAAGATTTATCAACGCCCTTTTGAATCAGAAGATTTGACTGACAAGGATCTAGTAATCATTGCGATTAATAACAAACCAGAAAGTCTCATCATAAAAAATTTGGCCAAACAAAAAAACATACTCGCCAACGTGGCAGACACTCCTGAACAGTGTGACTTTTACCTAGGATCAATTGTTCAGAAAGGGCAAGTGAAAATTGCCGTTTCCACAAATGGTAAATCCCCAACGCTTGCAAAGCGTATCCGCGAGACTTTTGAAGACTTTTTTCCGCATGAAATAAACGAATCTATTGAAAGTCTCACCGAAATTCGTAAACACCTCAGCGGCGACTTCACTGAAAAGGTAAAGCAGCTCAATACAATTACGGCAAGCCTGGCAAAAGACGGAATAAAAAAAGAAAATAAAATCAGTAAACAACGTTTGTGGATTTACAGTCTTTCCATTCCCGCTTTATTGATAGCCGGCTACCTCGTTGGATTTTTTCTTCCGCCAGATGTACTGGGAGGCTACGCGTATCTTCTTGCACAAAGTGTAGACGCTTCCATTTTACTTTACATCCTGGCTGGCTTCGTGGCGCAGATGATTGATGGTGCGCTTGGCATGGCTTATGGTATAACTGCTACAACGTTCTTACTCTCATTTGGCGTATCTCCTGCTGCATCCAGCGCAAGCGTGCATGCCTCAGAAGTTTTCACCAGTGGTGTATCCGGGCTCATGCATTTGAAATTCGGAAATGTAAACACAAAACTTTTTAAGAGTCTTTTAATTCCGGGCGTTATAGGAGCAATTCTTGGCGCGTATATTTTATCTTCTTTCCAGAGTTATGGATCTATTATAAAAACTTTAGTTTCAGTATACACACTTATTCTTGGTCTTATTATCATTTTTAAAGCCCTGAACAAAGACAAAATTCGCCAGAAAATTAAAAGAATATTTCCTCTGGCATTGGTAGGCGGATTCCTTGATTCTATAGGTGGTGGAGGCTGGGGACCAATTGTTGCCTCCACTCTGATTGTAAGAGGAAGAAATCCGAAGTATACTATTGGAAGTGTAAATCTTGCTGAATTTTTTATCGCCCTCTCGAGCTCCCTGACTTTTATCACACTCATTGGTTTAACGCATTGGACAATTATTGCCGGTTTGATTATTGGAGGTGTAATTGCAGCACCCCTTGCCGCTTTTCTCGCCAATAAAATTCCAGCGCGATCTATCATGCTTTTGGTAGGAATCGCAGTTATTATTTTAAGTCTACAACGTATTTTATTTTAAATTATGATCACTACAGATATCGCCATTGTTGGCGCCGGACCCGTTGCACTTTTCGCTGTTTTTGAAGCAGGCCTTTTGAAAATGCGTTGCCACCTCATCGATTACCTTCCTCAGATTGGAGGACAGCTTTCTGAGATTTATCCGAAAAAACCTATTTATGATATCCCCGGATTTCCAAGTGTGCTTGCGCAAGAACTTATTGATAATCTCGCAAAACAAGCTGAACCTTTTCACCCAGGCTATACTTTAGGAGAGCGCATTGAAACTTTAGAAAAACAGGAAACTGATTTTCTACTTACTACAAACATGGGAACCCAGATAAACGCAAAGGTTGTAGTTATCGCTGCAGGACTGGGATGCTTTGAGCCTCGCAAACCAGAAGTAGAAGGACTCGCCAGATTCGAAAATGGAAAAGGTGTTAACTACATGATTCTTGATCCGGAAAAATACAGGGATCAGAAAATGGTAATTGCCGGCGCGGGAGACAGCGCACTCGACTGGACAATTTACTTAAGTGAAATTTGTTCAGAGCTCACACTTGTTCACAGAAGCGAATCTTTTAGAGGCGCTCCCGACAGTGTGTCTAAAGTACTTAAGCTTGCCGAAGAAGGAAAAATAAACCTCCATTTAAATTCCAATTTAAATTATGTGAATGGAAATGGAAAACTAAAAAGCGTTGCCCTTACCAATAGCAAAACCAATGAACAAACGGTAATTGATACAGATCATTTAGTGCCGCTTTTTGGCTTAAGCCCCAAATTAGGGCCAATTGAAGCCTGGGGTTTAAATATCGATAAAAACGCCATTGAAGTAAACACAGATGATTACTCCACGAACATTCCGGGTATTTATGCTATTGGTGACATCAATACTTACAAAAACAAACTAAAACTAATTCTCTGCGGATTTCATGAAGCTTCTCTCATGGCTCACAGCGCTTACAAATACATAAATCCCGGTGTAAAATACACCATGAAATACACAACCGTTAATGGCGTTAATGCATTCTAAAACTACTATGCTGAAAGAACTAAATAATCTTATTGAACTCACGCAAGGGGCGTCGCCAGAGCAAGCCTTAAAACTGCTCTGCGAGAGATTCCCAGACCAGGTCGTTTTTTCCACGAGTCTCGGTTACGAAGACCAGGTAATAAGTCATTTTATTTTTTCAAATAATTTGCCTGTTAAAGTGTTTACTTTAGATACCGGTCGCTTGTTTCCTGAAACCTATTCTGTTTTACAAAGCACCTTAGAACGCTACAAACAAACCATTCACACGTATTACCCTCAAACAGAAAGTGTCGAAAAATTAGTGACAGGAAAAGGTCCTTCCAGCTTTTATGAATCGGTAGAGAACAGAAAAGAATGCTGTTTTATTAGAAAAGTGCAACCGCTGAAGCGAGCTTTAGAAGGGCATAAAATATGGGTCACCGGCATCCGCGCCGAACAATCGGGCAACCGCAAAGGTATGCCCGCTCTTGAATGGGACGAATCCAACAACATCATTAAATTTCATCCTATCATTGACTGGACTTTTGAAGAAACAAAAGACTACGTTAAAAAATTTAATATTCCTTACAATAGTTTGCATGATAAAGGGTTTGTAAGTATTGGCTGCGGCCCTTGCACACGGGCAGTAAAAGAAGGAGAAGACTTTCGTGCCGGACGTTGGTGGTGGGAACAAAATGACAAAAAAGAATGTGGGCTTCATGAACACAAATAGAAACTAAAAGAGAAAAGAGAAATGACAAAACAAAAAGATTATTTAGATGAGCTGGAAGCAGAAGCCATTTATATTTTGAGAGAAGTGGCCGGACAATTCGATAAACCTGCGCTCTTATTCAGTGGCGGAAAAGACAGTATTTGTTTAGTGCATCTGGCCTTAAAGGCCTTTCGTCCTGGTAGATTTCCCTTTCCCCTGGTACACGTGGATACAGGGCATAATTTCCCGGAGGCCATTGCTTACCGGGATAAGCTTGCAAAAGAACTTGGAGAAAAACTCATTGTCAGAAAAGTAGAAGATACGATCAAACAAAAAAAACTGCAGGACGGTAAAGGAAAATTTCCCAGCCGGAACGGATTACAAACTTATACTTTGCTGGACGTAATTGAAGAATTTGAATTTGACGCCTGCATTGGCGGGGCTCGCCGCGACGAAGAAAAAGCCCGGGCCAAAGAAAGGATCTTTTCTATACGAGATGAATTCGGGCAATGGGATCCGAAAATGCAAAGACCCGAACTTTGGAATATCTACAACGGAAAAATAAACAAAGGAGAAAACGTTCGCGTATTTCCGATAAGCAACTGGACGGAACTCGATGTTTGGAATTACATCAAACGCGAAAACATTCAATTGCCTTCCATTTATTTTACCCATCAACGTGAGTGTGTATTAACCGAAAACGGCCAACTTATGAACGTTAATGAATTTATAAAGTTGGATGAAAACGATGTAATAGTTACAAGAAATGTACGCTATAGAACCGTTGGTGATATGACTTGCACAGCTGCCGTGGAAAGTGAAGCTACTAAAGTGGACGACATCATTCTTGAATTAAAAGATGCCAGGGTCAGTGAGCGAGGCGCAACGCGAATGGACGATAAAGTAAGTGAAGCGGCAATGGAAGACCGTAAAAAAGGCGGGTATTTTTAAAACAATTTAGAAAAAGAAATTATGGAACTATTAAGATTTTTTACGGCAGGAAATGTCGACGATGGAAAAAGTACACTTATAGGAAGACTGCTCTACGACAGCGATTCCGTATCCACCGACATTCTTGAAACGTTAACCAAACAAAGTAAAATAACAGGGCCACATGCCGACATAGATTTGGCTTTGTTAACGGATGGTTTACGCGCAGAACGTGAACAGGGCATCACCATTGATGTTGCCTATAAATATTTCACTACCGGCAAACGTAAATTCATAATCGCCGATACACCCGGACATGTGCAATACACCAGAAACATGTTTACCGGAGCCTCCAATGCGAACCTGGCAATTATACTTGTTGACGCACGTCATGGCATTACCGACCAAACAAAACGCCATTCTATACTTTCAGCGATACTTGGAGTTCCTCATGTTTTGGTCTGCATTAATAAAATGGATCTTGTTAATTATTCAGAGGCTACCTTTAAACAAATAGAATCAGAGTACATACTCTTCGCGAAAAATCTTGGATTAAAAACAGTTTCTTTTATTCCAGCCAGTGCTTTGGCAGGAGATAACGTGGTAAAAAAATCAAAAGAGATGCCCTGGTACAAAGGCCCTGCCCTACTCGACTTTTTAGAGACCGTAGAAATCACAGAAGTAGAAAGATCTTCAGCAGCGCGTTTCCAGGTGCAATATGTTATTCGTCCCCAAACAGAAACACTGCACGATTACAGGGGCTTCGCGGGGAGGGTTTCCGGCGGCTCCTACCAAAAAGGTCAGCGCGTAAAAGTTTTACCATCAGGGATAGAAACAGAAATTGAAAAAATAGAAATTCATCAGCAGGAAGTAGACGCTGCTGAAACAAATAGTTCGGTGGTAGTACATCTTAAAGATGATGTGGATGTAAGCAGAGGTAACTCCATCGTTTCGCTTGACAAACTGCCACAAACAGCCAAAGAGTTCACTGCCACCGTTTGTTGGATGGATCACAGCGCTTTTATTCCCGGTCAGAAATTTTTATTGCAACAAAATAGTTTTCGCAGCAAGGCGATTATTAAAGAAGTAATAAGCAAAATAGATATTCATTCTTTTAACGAATACACAGGCGACCTTTCGTTAAAACTGAATGACATTGGAAAAATCCTTATTAAAACTGCCGAACCAGTAAGTTTTGATTCTTATGTTGAAAACAGGAACACCGGATCTTTTATTTTAATAAATGAAGCGACAAATAACACCGTTGCTGCGGGAACAATTAACTAAACCCTTATTTTAAAAAAATTGCCAGCTGAATCTTTAAAGTAGTTTCAGATACTGGTTTAGAAAGAAAAGCCATAGGAAAAGTTGTTTTTGCTTTATTTAAAGTTGCATGATCCGAATGCCCGCTGAGATAAATAACAGGGATCGGTTTTGTTTTTTGAATTTCAGAAATGATATCGATTCCGTTTAAGCCATTGCCTAAAAAAACATCCATTAAAACAAGATCGTAATTTTTCGCTTTAAGAGACGCTATCCCCTCTTCAATACTTTCGGCAATCTCCACATTTTTATAACCAAGATGCTCCAGCAATTCACAAACGCTTGTGGAAATTATAAGCTCATCTTCTATTATTAAAATCTTTTCCAGTCCCGTCATTAGCTATATGTAAGTTAAGTCTAAATTATGGTAAAGCAACTCAACAAAAAATTCTAAATAGAAGGATTTTTACAATTAGTGGGATTCAGGTAACACGGATCCTGAAAGCTCCAGGTTATTTCCGTAAACAATTGTGGTTAATTCCGGAACACTTTCAATAATGCCAAACTCTTTCAGACGCCACAGAATAAGCCTGAGCTCTGCTTCCGGTATGTCGGGATGGTAAGCATACTCCAGCTCTTTAAACCACTGTTCAGCGTCTTCTTTTTTAATTCCATACCGCTCAACAATAAGATCTGGAGCCTTCGGATTATTTTTCAGATCGCTGCAACTTTTATTTATAACATCAAGAATAACATTCAAAGCATTTTCGTTTTCCAGGATAAACTTGTCGCTTGCGGCAATTACAAAACATGGCCAGGGTGTATTGCATTCTCCTATCATACGAAACTCTCCATTATCAACGAAGGGCTTTGTCATAAATTTTTCCCACATAAAGATTTGTGCGGAGTCTTCCGCCAGGGCCTTACGAGCGCCATCTATAGTGTCAACTATAACAAAATCTTCCTTTCCGATTTTTAAAGCGTGATTACTGGCATTTACGAAAGCCATTAAATGAGAGCCGGAACCAAAACGACTGATTGCGTATTTTTTTCCTTCAATCTCTTTTATCGATTTAATAGTGCTTTTTGCATTTACAAAAATACCCCATCGCAAAGGTGAGTTAACATAAAACTGAATGATCTTGCTTGGATTTCCTGCTACAATATCCTTTATAATTCCTTCGGTTAGCGCTATAGCAATATCAAACTCATCGTTCTTCAAAGCTTTGCACATTGTTCCTGTACCCCCCGGAACGTCCACCCATTGAATAGCGATATTATTTCTCGAAAAAGCACCTTCCTCTATGGCCAGATGCCATGCAAGATTAAAATGTTCAGGAACACCACCAACACGTACATTTATCATATCGTAAAAGTATCGTTTCTCTGATATTTTGCAGACTCTAAGTCTAGCACAGCTTTATTCTTAACACTTTTTAAATCTGTTTTGATCTTCAAATGCCCTGACGAATTAAATTCTTTGACAAAATAAAAAAGCCAGAGTAAAACTCTGACTTTTTAAAGGAATAATTACTTTTATGTTTAATCTGCAAAAATTTCTGAATCACTCACACACTGGCATTTAGGTGTCGGTTTCGGATTCATGATCATATCCATAGGTTTCATGGTTTTAGTTTCTTTGTCAAACTTTAAGTTAAAGCGCACTTCTGATTTCACCGCTACACCACTTTTTACCGCAGCATTCCATGGGTTCATTCCTTTTAAAACTTCCTGTACTTTTAAATTAAACGCCTCTTCCTGACCAGTAACTATTACTTTTTTTATGGTGCCATCAAAGTTAATCTGAAGTCTAACGTTGGCTATCCAATTCTTAGCTTTTTTTCTTTCTTTTTTAGTTAAAGGAAAATTTGTTTTAAAGAACTCATGAAGATCTTCATCTCCAAAACCATAACAGGCAGGTCTGCATGCTTTTGGATCTTTAGCCCGGCGTGGTTTTGTAGATGCCACTTTTTTCTTAGGAGCAGGTTTCACAACTTCTTCTTCAACAGGTGCTTCTTCTACCGGAGCTTTGGTAGCTACTGGCTCTTCAACAGTTTTTGCAGGTGGAGGTGTAGCAACAGGTGCCGTTTTTTCTACCGGAGGCGGAACTTCTTTTGTTTTTACTGCTGTTCTATCAGGAGGAGCAACCTCTTTTTCAGCTACAGGTTTCGCTTCTTCTACTTTGGCAGTTTTGGCGGGAGCAGCCGGGGCCGGCGTTACCGCTACATTTGTTTTTGCAGCAGGAGGAGCTTCAACAGGCTTTGCAGCCTCCGCCACTTTTGGAACTTCACCGTTCACATAAACATAAAAGCCCTGACTTTGTTTAAACGCTTCTGCATCACCTCCAACTTTACACTGACACACATTTTTATAAGTAGTGCTAAACTGAAATAATTCAGGGTAAGTCATTAAGAGATTTTCCCAGCGCTCACGATTAGCTTCTTCTCTCTCGGCAAGATCTGAAGATTCCGTTTCAGAAAACACAAGTACGATCTCCGTTACCTCAGCGGTAAGTATAGCGTCTGCCTGAGGTGTTTTGTTAAGACCTGAATTACCGCGTTTTGATTTTACAATGACGTAATTTTTTCCTGCCGGCTTATAAATAGTCTTCACCGAATCGGGTTCAAATTCCATTTCATCAAAAGATGGCGCCTGTGAAGCCATTGGAAAAGAGATTGCTAAAAGAACTAAAGCCAGAATGGATTTAATAAATGGTATAATTTTTTTCATACGGTTTGTTGTTGTATTGGAGACTTGGTTTGTGTCTGATGTATTTAACAGCGTAATATTAAAAAAATATTCCTGAAAAACTAAGTCTTACTAAATTAAATTAGAACAAGCTGAGCCTCATTCTTTTTATAACTGCATTTAAATTGTCAAAATGAGCATCTTTTAATTTCTGATCCGGAAAGATTGTCTCCTTTGATTTGTATCAATGTTAAATACCTGACAAAAATCAGTATGGACGTTTATTTGATAGTAGCTTAGTATGATAGATGATTTTTCAAAAACGGTGATCGAAGCTATTGACAAGGTCAAAACTTCGGTTGTAAAAATAGAATGTTATGCTCTTCAAAACAACCTTGAAACCATAACCGGCACTGGTTCCGGCTTTCTCTTCTCTTCAGATGGCTATTTGTTTACCAACAGTCATGTGATACATCATGCAAAAACAATTAAGGTGGTAATGTTTGATGGAACCCGGCATAATGCAACACTTATTGGTGAAGACCCCATGAACGACCTGGCTATTCTTAAAATTTCGGCAGCTGATTTTACCCCGGCAAAATTGGGAGAGCCCTCAGGTTTAAAAATCGGGCAGCTGGTTATAGCCATTGGAAACCCTTTGGGATTTCAGCACACGGTAACTTCCGGCATTATAAGCGCCTTGGGAAGAACAATGACAACCCAGGCTGGGAACACCATGGACAGCATGATTCAAACAGATGCTGCTTTAAATCCGGGAAATTCTGGCGGCCCTCTTGTTAACGGAGCAGGGGAAGTGATTGGCGTTAATACTGCCATGATTAACGGGGCGCAAAATATATGCTTTGCCATAAGCATAGATACGGCAAAGGAAATCGCCTATCAGCTGATTCGCTATGGAAAAGTAAAACGTGCTTTTCTCGGAATAGCGATGCAGCAAGTTGATCTGGTTCCCAAACTGAGAGCCGTAAATGAACTAAAAAATAAAAGCGCCTTGTTTATCACTCAGGTTACAAAGAATAGTCCTGCCGCCAGGGCTGGTATTATTGACGGAGACATTCTCTATTCCTTTAACGACAAGCTTATTGAAACCTCAGACGACCTCTTTAAAGAACTAACGGAAGATAAGATCGGGTCTTTTCAGTTTGTAAACGTAATTCGCAATACATCAAAACTGGAATTTAAAGTCACACCTGCCGAGAAAAATTAAGGTATTCATTTAATTATTCACTGGCACAGGTTTTGCGGACGTTGAGTATATCTCACACCGATGAAAAAAATATTCTTTATTGACGACGACGCCGATGACCGCTTTATTTTTAAAGCTGCCTTAAATGAAATTGATTTAACGTTTGACTATGCGGAAGCTCGCGATGGACAAGAAGCATTAGAAATGATTGCCGACCCTTCTTTTACGGTACCTGATATTATCTTTGTAGATCTTAATATGCCGCGCGTTACAGGATTAGAATTTGTCATCCGTATGAAGAAAATCGCTGCTTACTCCTCTATTCCAACCTATATTTACACAACTTCAGGCTCAGCAAATGAACGGGTAAATTGTATTACCGCCGGGGCAACGGGTTATATCATTAAACATGCAAAAAGTGCTGACCTCGTTAAAGAACTCGACCATATCATTTCGAAATTTAAGATCTCGGTTTAACCACTACTCTGAATAAGCTACTATTTCCTGCTACCGCATCCCGTTTCAGGGGTAGTCGGGAAATTGCTATATTTATGGGAGTATGGGTCTTAAGACGCTTATTGCCATTTTTGCATTTGTTCTAATTTCCGGTGAGAGCTTCTCTCAGGATTATTTTTCTTATGGAGCAAGCAATTTCGCTGGCATCAACCAGATTTTTTCCAATCCTGCTGCTGCGGCAGATAACCGTATAAAACTGGATGTTGTTTTAACCGGACTTGATTTTACTTTTAATAATTCCTGGTTTAACATCAACCGTGCTGCATTAAAGTACAAGAACGGCAGCTTTCCGGATACATGGCAAAATGTAACGCCGAGAGTTCCGGATAACATGTATAAAAATTTTAATTTTCTTAAATCTACCCAAACACATTCAGTGCTGCTTGAAAATAGAATTTTACTACCCTCCGTTCTTTTCCAGATAAATTCTAAAAATTCAATTGCATTTACCTGGAGTGTGAGACAAATGCTGAATGTGGATGGTATCAGTGAACAGCTGGCTTATCTTTTTGAAAACGAATTTGATCTGAATGCCACACAAAACAACCGCGTTCAAAATAAAAATCTCGCGGCAACCCAAATGAGCTGGGCAGAATACGGCTTCACCTATGCACGTGTTCTCAAAAACAAAAACAAACACTTTTTAAAAGCAGGAATTACACCTAAAATTTTACAAGGATTGGAAAGTGGTTACCTGCGCATAAACGACCTCGATTTTCTTTTAAGCAGCAAGGATACAAACAGCTATTTTAATGCTACTATTTCTTATGCTCACTCAGACAATTTTAATTCACCCACAAAAAACGGACAGAGTGTTACCGACTTTTACCGCGGTGTATCTAAACTACAGCTGGGATTAGATTTAGGCATTATATACGAATGGCGCCCCGACTTTCAAAAATATAAATACAAACCCGATGGTAAAAAATATGCCTGGAGAAAAGACCTCAATAAATACAAAATAAAATTCGGAGCTTCTTTAGTGGATGTTGGTAAAATAAAATTCGATAAAAAAGGAACCAACTACGACCTAAACCTTGCTTTAAGAAGAGACAATGTTACAAAATACACTACAGCGTCTGATTTTAACATGGTGGATTCGTTTCTCGTAGCAGACTTTTCCCGGGCAAATGGTAAGACAACCGATTATTCAATTATGCTACCCACAGCTTTGAATACGCAAATAGATTATTCTTTCAATAAGCTTTTCTATTTAAATTTCAGCACCCACCTCACCAATTTCAGAAAACAAAGCACCTACAATGTTTACAGAATTCATAATTATAGCAGCCTTTGCCTGGCACCTCGCATAGAGCAGTATTGGTTCGATGTTTCTGTTCCTTTCACGTACAATGTTCTTTCAGCAGAAAATCATAAATACATAACAGCGGGTTTAAATCTTCGGGCAGGCCCTTTGAGTATTGGAACCAACAACATTATGCCACTTATCAGGGGCGATATTTGGTCCTTCAATTTCTACGCAATTCTAAAAGTTTCTATCCCTTACAAATCTATTAAAGATCAGGATGGCGACGGGGTGCGCGACGATAAAGATCTTTGCCCGGATGTGCCAGGAGAAATTTCCTTAAACGGTTGTCCGGATGCAGATCACGATAATATTGCAGATAAAGAGGATGCCTGTCCGCATCAATTTGGTATCAAAGCTTTCAGAGGTTGTCCTGACACGGATAATGATGGCGTTACAGATGGTCAGGATAAATGTCCATTTGACAAAGGAAGCCCGGCAATGAAAGGTTGCCCCGATACCGACAACGATTTGATTCCTGATAAGGAAGATGCTTGCCCGGATGTGGCAGGATTAAAGGAATTTAAAGGATGCCCTGATACCGACAAGGATGGCATCGTAGATAAAGAAGATCTTTGTCCCAATGTAAAAGGTTTAGCTAAGTACAAAGGGTGTTTAGATACAGACAATGATCAGGTACACGACGGAGTTGACGAGTGCATTTCCGCAGCTGGTCCGGCTGATAATAAAGGATGTCCATGGCCGGATACGGATAAAGATGGAATAACTGACAGATTAGATTCTTGCCTCACAACTCCTGGAATTGCGGAATTAAAGGGATGCCCCGCGCCGGTAAAATTGGCAGCTGCAGAAAAAAAGATTTTACAAAAAGCGTTTTCAAGTCTCGAATTCGAAAGTGGAAAGGACATTATCAAAACCACTTCACTGCCTTCCTTAAATGCCTTGGCAAAACTTCTTGTTAACCATAAGGGAGATTGGATGTTGAAACTGAGCGGACATACCGATAATGAAGGATCTGAATCCAACAATTTAATTCTATCCGAAAACCGCTCCAGGGCGGTGCAAACTTACCTGATTAAAAAAGGCGCGCCTCAGGAAAATATTCTGACAGAGTGGTTTGGTCAAGGGCAGCCTATTGCTGATAATACAACAAGCGCTGGCCGCAAAAAAAATCGCCGCGTTGAAATGACCGTTTTGATGAAAGTGAATTGATTGAATAATCTTGCAAATTGATCCTGACTTAAAACAGAAACCTTTTCCAAAGTTTATTGCAGACTTCAGCAACTACTGTTTAATCAGCTTCTGATGAAAACTGCCTGCTTCATTCTCGATCAGTAAAAAATAAATACCCGGAATTAATTTTCTTAATTCTGTTTCATCCAGACTTTTCGTTTTCAAAATCAACCGCGATTCTATATCGAAAAATGTGTACGCGCTTTCTTTTCCGGCGTGTTGAGCACTTGTAAATAATTGCTCATGAAAAGGATTAGGAAAAACTTTAAAGCCGGCCTCATCTAAAGCAGAATTAGGAAGACCTGCTACCGTAAAATAATTATCACTGCCGTATACTATAGCCGTTGTTTGAGGCGGATTACCAATTAATTGATAGGTTGAGTAGCTGATGTTGAGAATGGGAAATTTTTTACCAGGAATGTAATAATTGTAGATGGTTTGATTAAACGTTCCTACTTGTGCGAAACTGGTACTCAAGGTTAAAATCTCTACACTTTTTAAGCGCAGAACATTCTGAAACGATGTGTTATTTGGAAAATTTACCGTCCCTTGCCCGTCAGCGCTGATCGTAATATTACCAATGCATGCGCCATTAATTGTATTGTATTTAAAAGTTCCACTCACAGGATCCGATAAATTATAACCATAAGCAACAGGATAAGTTGCTATGATAGCGGAATTTGTAAAAGTTAAACTTGCAGTAGACGAATAAGCTCCCAGTAATTCCGTTTGTTGCGGACTGCCGGTTGATTTGTAAAAAGAATACAGCACATCTCTGTGTTGCACATAAGAAGCCGAAGGATAATTGGAAGCACTTGGTGCAGCGCCCGGAGTAATGAAGGAATCTACAACAACAGGAAAAGCTCCGGTCAAAGCTGCGAAATTCCAGGTAACATTATTACCCGTTAAGCCATTAGGCATGCCCTGCGTAAAAGCACTGGTATCAAGACGGTAGTGACGATCAATGTCACCCACTACCGGTTCATTAAAACTTTGAGTCAAGGTTTGAGCATTTATTTTGGCAATACCGAGCAAGAGAAGAAGCGTGTAAATTTTTTTCATGCAGTGAGTTTTAATAAAAATTATCCAGTCTATTTACATTAAATATATAAAATTCTTTTAGCCCGGCAATCGGAATTGGTAATTTAACCAAGCTCTTTGGGAAAAACTTCCCCTGGTTTTTTTTTAACGTCCTGCTTTTCCCCTAAAAAAAGCGAAATTATAACACCTCTGTGCTGGCCCCAAATTGGAAGGTCTGAGCTTGTTCCCCAATCACCAATTTAAGTAGAGCTTAACTCAAACTATTAAACATGGTAAATGCTAAACAGTCTTCCATTTTTAGTGAATCAAAACTACTTCTACCTATAATTTAAACACTATACGCCATGGCAAAAAAAAACACAAGCCCGAAAGCTCCCGGGAAAAACGAAAATGAAAAAACAAAAAGTCTTGAGCAATTCACTGAAAATGGTGACGGTCAATTTTTAACCACCAACCAGGGTTTAAGGATCAATGACAATCAAAATTCTTTAAAGGCCGGAGAACGAGGCGCAACTCTGCTTGAAGATTTTATCCTGCGTGAAAAAATTACGCACTTTGATCATGAACGTATTCCTGAGCGCATTGTACACGCGCGTGGGTCTGCAGCGCACGGTTATTTTGAACTTTACAAAAGTATGAGTCAATATACCAAGGCCGGATTTTTAAACGATACTTCTGTAAAGACACCTGTATTTGTAAGATTCTCAACAGTTGCAGGATCTCGTGGCTCTAGCGACCTGGCAAGAGATGCACGCGGCTTTGCTGTTAAATTTTACACACAACAGGGCAATTACGATTTGGTTGGAAATAACATTCCTGTTTTTTTTATACAGGACGCTATGAAGTTTCCGGATCTTATTCATGCAGTTAAACCGGAGCCGGATAACGAAATGCCTCAAGCTGCTTCTGCGCATGATACATTTTGGGATTTTATTTCCGTTGTTCCTGAATCTATGCACATGATTATGTGGGTAATGAGCGACCGGGCTATTCCACGCAGTTACCGTATGATGGAGGGTTTTGGTGTCCATACTTTCCGTTTTATAAATGAACAAGGAAAATCCAGTTTTGTAAAATTTCACTGGAAGCCTGTTTTAGGCGTGCACTCGGTGGCATGGGACGAGGCTCAAAATATTTCCGGAAAAGATCCCGACTTTCACCGTCGCGATCTTTGGGAAGCTATTGAAAGTGGAAATTTTCCAGAGTATGAATTAGGTGTGCAAATTGTAGATGAAAAAGATGAATTCAAATATGGTTTCGACCTTTTAGATCCCACAAAATTAATTCCGGAAGAATTAGTACCGGTAACCATCGTTGGTAAAATGACTTTAAATCGCAACCCCGATAACTTTTTCGCAGAAACAGAACAAGTGGCTTTTCATCCCGGGCATTTAGTACCAGGAATCGATTTTTCCAATGATCCACTTTTACAGGGAAGATTATTTTCTTATACTGATACCCAGCTGTCAAGACTTGGCAGCCCTAACTTCCACGAAATTCCAATTAATCGTCCAATAGTGGATATTCACAATAATCAACGCGATGGACACATGCGCACGACAATCAACAAAGGAAAAACAAGTTACGATCCTAATACCATTGGCGGTGGTTGCCCGTTTCAGGCGATGATGAAAAATTTCGGATTCACTTCTTTCTTAGAACGTATTGACGCAAAAAAAATCCGCGGTCGCAGTAAAAGCTTTATCGACCATTTTAGTCAGGCAACTTTATTCTTTAACAGCCAGAGTGAATCAGAAAAAAATCATCTTATCAATGCCTTACGGTTTGAATTAGGAAAAGTTCAAGCCATAGAAATACGCCAGCGCATGGTAAATCTGCTAACCCAGGTAGATAAAACTTTAGCGAAAAAAGTAGCTGATGCTTTGGGACTCGTTCCCACATTACCTCAACAACCTATGAACCATAGCGTGCCCGCAGATGCCAATCCTGCAGACTACCAGTCGAAAAAAATAAAATCGTCGCTTGATAGTTCAGAAGCATTGAGCATGAAAAATACCCATAAAGAGTCTATTGCAACGAGGCGGGTAGCTTTTCTTGCGGCTGATGGCGTAGATGAAGCAGGTTTGAATGCTATGAAAAAAACTTTAGAGTCGAAAGGGGCAGTTGTAAAAATAATTGCGCCAAAATTAGGCAACCTCAAATCCGCCAGCGGTTCTGCAATTTCAGTGGATGAGAGCTTTTTACAAGCTGCCAGCGTTTGTTACGATGCAGTCTTTATTCCTGGCGGCAAAAAAAGCATCTTTAATCTGATGTCAGAAGCAGATGCGTTGCATTTTGTGAACGAAGCTTACAAACATTGCAAAGCCATAGCCGCTTCTCCCGATGCAAGTGATTTTTTAAACGGCACTTATATCGATACCGATAGAGAAGATGCCGGACTCATCACTAATTCCACTACTCCGGAAAAAGCTTTTGTAAAAGCCATTGCTCAACATAGATTCTGGGAAAGAGAAGTCGCACGTAAAGTTCCGGCCTAACTACCAATTTTTTGCAAGAGGGCTTTCGTCATGCAACGAAAGCCCTTTTTTTATGAATTATTCTTTTTACCTTTATCCTTAAAGTCTTGCAAATACAAACAGGACATGTAAAATGAGTAAACTTCAATTATTTATAACCGGTTTATCCGGATGGTTCCATATCTTTTTATTTCCGGTCCTTATAAGTTTTATGCTCAGTCTGCTGGTATACCTAACCATGCCGGCAGCTATTGGTGTGGCTTTAAGTCTTTTGCTTATTTTTATCGGCATGATCATTGGCGCTATTATGGCTACCCGCATTCTTCGGAGACGAGGTGCCGCCAGTTTCAGAGAACAAGAAATTAAACCTTCAGAAACCGAAAACAACTAAGTTTCCAGCATTTCGTTACGTTTGAAACACACAGAAGCATTAGAGGGGATAGAAAATGACAGCTTGCCTGGAGAATTGTATGATAATATCTCGCAAACGAATTATTTTCACCTGCACAATCGTCTGAAAAGTTAAAGATTGGATTTTATACTTGGCTCTCCATGTTTCGCCTGCGAAACATCCTATGTGACGCTAAATAAGCAGACGGCATATTATCTATGCTTCCGCTAGCCTCTCTGAACTATGTTTCTATGTGGTTAAAGTTTAAGATACACAGAAGCATTAGAGGGGAAAATTACAGCATGCCTGGAGAATTGTATGATAATATCTCGCAAACGAATTATTTTCACCTGCACAATCGTCTGAAAAGTTAAAGATTGGATTTTATACTTGGCTCTCCATGTTTCGCCTGCGAAACATCCTATGTGACGCTAAATAAGCAGACGGCATATTATCTATGCTTCCGCTAGCCTCTCTGAACTATGTTTCTATGTGGTTAAAATTTAAGACACCCATGAAAATGTCTTAAAATCAGAATCCAAACCATTCATTAATTTTTATGTATTGCTATAGTCTGTAGCAATTGCAAAGCGAAAAGACCCTTATCTTTAATCCGGTTTATGATAGATACAAAAACGCTGGTTGACGACACACTATTAAGAGAACTTTCCGTCGAAACCAGGAAAATTGGTTCAAGAGTATTGGTTAAAAGAGTAAACGAACATCCCGGTTATATGGCCGATATCATGGACATTATCATTCTTCCCTACTCTGATTTTTACAGAGCTAAATTCATGAACTTTTACAAGCTCTATAATCACAATGCCGTAAAGGCACTTAAAGAATTAAATGTTCTCTTTCCTTTTATTCCTGACTTTGAATTGGGCATTGGTTATATACTCAATATTTCCTCCGGTGACGAAGCCTCTTACCTGAGCAATAGCATTAAGATTAAAACAGAACTTGAATTTTAGTTCTACTTACGTATTTTCGGATTATAAGATTTTATGTCCCGAAAATTTTGACTTTTGATTTTTTCTTGCAATCACTTTATTTATGTCACTTCACCAAATCCTCCTATGAGAGCACCCTGCTGAAATTAGATTCAGGATGGATGATTTGATGTATTAAAATGTTTGGCAATAAGTCTTTCAAGAATTTCTTTTGTTAAAGGTTTGGTCACATAATCTGATACAAAATCCCAGGTTTTTGATTTCGCAATATCTGTTGGGTTTTGAGAAGTAGATAGCATAATGATAATTGCCCTTCCCTGCATGTCCTTATCCAGCCGCCCGTATTCATTTAAAAATTCCCAACCACTCATCACAGGCATATTAATATCGAGAAAAATTAGATCCGAAGTCGGATCGTTTTTATCCGTCAAATACTTTAAAGCTTTTTTTGCAGAATCCTGCACGATGACATTTTCAGCAAACTTATTTTCACGAATGGCTCGTTCATGAAAAAAATTATCATCTTCATCATCGTCTACCAGCATTATACAACCTATTTTGTCTATCATATTATTGATTTTGGTATGGTAAAATAAAACGTACTTCCTTTTTCAGGAACAGACTCTAGCCAAATTTCTCCATGATGAAGCTGTACTATTTTTTTGCAATTTGCTAAACCTATTCCACTACCCTGGTATTCCTTGTTTCCGTGCAGACGCTGAAAGATATCGAAGATCTTTTCGTAATAATCCTTGTCGATACCAATACCGTTATCGCTTACTGAAAACTGCCACTTATCTTTTTTATCCTTTGCCGTGATTTTAACTTTAGGTGTAGTCTCGCTCTTCTGGAATTTTATAGCATTGGTAATTAAATTTTGAAAAAGCTGATGCATTTCAGTTTCGTACATGCTGATTTCAGGCATCTCAGAAACCTCAATATGAGCCTCTGTACTTTTTATCAGTATTTCCAGATCCTCCAGAACATCCTGAATAACCTTGCCGCAATTTACGTCCGAAAGAATTTTATTGCTTCCCAATTGTGAAAAAGTTAACAGGGAAGTAATAAGCTGACTCATACGCTTGGTAGCACTATTTACAGAGGCCAGATACTTATGTCCCTCTTCATCAAACTTTGAAGCGTATTTTTCTTCGAACAAACGCATGTAGTTCGATACAGTTCTTAGTGGCTGTTGCAAATCATGAGAAGCGATATAGGCAAACTGTTCAAGCTCCTTATTCAACATGATCAGTTCGTTGGCGCGCTTTTCTTTTTCGTCGTTTTGAAAGGCAAGCTCCACATTGGCAATTGCAAGTTCAGCGGCACGTTTTCCCTTCTCTTCATTCTGGTAGGCCAATTCTTCATTCGCTATAACAAGTTCTGCCGAACGTTTGGCTTTTTCTTCGTTTTGAAAAGCAAGCTCCACATTGGCAATCCCAAGCTCTGCTGCACGTTTTTCCTTTTCATTATTCTGAAAAGCCAGTTCACGATTCGCAATTAATAATTCTGCCGAACGCTTGCCTTTTTCATCGTTTTGAAAAGCAAGTTCTTTATTTGCAACACCTAACTCTGCAGCGCGTTTTTCTTTTTCATCGTTCTGAAAAGCAAGTTCCTGGTTGGCAATTAATAATTCCGCAGACCGTTTTCCTTTTTCATTGTTCTGAAAAGCAAGTTCCTGGTTAGCCACCCCCAATTCAGCAGCACGTTTTTCCTTTTCATCATTCTGAAAAACTAATTCAGCATTAGCAACACCGAGTTCTGCCGCTCTCTTTTCTTTTTCATAATTTTGGAAAATTAGTTCGGTATTGGCAACGCTCAGCTCTGCAGCCCGCTTTTCCTTCTCTTCACTTTGAAAAGTGTGCTCTTTATTGGCAATGATTAATTCAGCGGCTCTCTTGGCTTTCTCCTGGTTCTGGTAAGCAAGTTCGATATTGGCTAATATAAGCTCCGCCGAACGTTTTCCTTTTTCTTCGTTCTGAAATAAAAGTTCTTTGTTGGCTAATAATAACTCTGCGGCACGCTTCTCCTTCTCGTCGCTTTGAAAAGCGAGTTCAATGTTGGCGATCACCAGCTCGTCGGCTCTTTTTCCTTTTTCTTTATTTTGAAAAGCAAGTTCTTTATTTGCTATAACGAGTTCGTCCGCGCGCTTTCCTTTTTCAAGATTCTGGAAAGCCAATTCTTTATTAGCTATAACCAGTTCAGCCAGCCATTTATTTTTTTCTTCTATTTGAAAAGCAAGTTCTTTATTCGCCTCTAATAACTCGGCTTCACGTTTTTCCTTCTCCGCCATTTCAAAAGCAAGGGTCTTACGGATCTGCAAAAGTTCTTCTAATTTTTCTTTGTCCATGATAGAGAGCATGCTTTAGTTAAATTTAGTGCGTAAACTAAATTGTAGTGTATACCAGCGCTCTTTGCGAAAATCTCTGTCGGAAGATGATTACGGAAGGTTAGTGCTTGTAAGATAAGGTTTTAAACCTTATGTTTTACACAACCCGAATTTGGGTCAATTCCAGGAAAGCACAGTCAATAGATAGAGTTTTTGGCAACAAACTTCGCGCACCTTAGATCTTACTGCCATTCATTTATCCCACACAAAAAAAACCGGACATCCTTACGACTTCCGGTGTTAAAACTGATTGGAGAAATGCCGTAAATGCGACTAAATCATCTCGTGCATTTCTTCCAACACAAAAGAGGAGATCTTCTCTCCTACTTCACTGGTAGTACAAGAATGTTTGCCCGCTAATTCAGGAGTGAGATACCCCATTTCAATAACTTCCTGAACAGCTCTGTTAACCAAAGAACTTTCTACACTCATGCCAAAACTCATATCCAGCATCATAGCAGCCGATAAAATAGAACCAATCGGATTGGCAATTCCTTTTCCCTTGGCCTGAGGGTAAGAACCATGAATGGGTTCATACATAGCATGCTTACTGCCAATGGAGGCCGAAGGCATTAACCCTAATGAGCCTCCAATAACAGATGCTTCATCCGTCAAAATATCTCCAAACATGTTTTCGGTTAAAATCACATCAAACTGGCGGGGATTTAAAATCAGTTGCATAGCGGCATTGTCCACATACATAAAGTCTAAGGCTACCTGAGAATAGTCTTCGGCAATTTCTTTAACGGTTTCACGCCATAAACGTGAGGTCTCTAATACATTGGCTTTATCTACAAGCGTCACTTTCTTGTGACGTTTTAAAGCTTCTTCAAAAGCAAGTTTTGTGATACGTCTTACTTCTTCTTTGTTATAAGTGCAAAGATCGTAAGCGCTGTTCCCATCATCTTCACGTCCTTTTTTTCCGAAATAAATGCCGCCGGTTAACTCACGAAATACTGTAAAGTCAACACCTTTAACAATCTCTGGTTTTAAAGGAACTTTCGATAAAAGCGCATTGTAAGATCGCACCGGACGAATGTTAGCGTACAAACCCAATTCTTTACGCAAGGCTAAGAGTCCTTGTTCAGGACGAATTTTTGCAGAAGGATCGTGATCGTATTTAGGATCGCCGATAGCGCCCATCAAAACGGCATCCGAATCTTCGCATAATTTTTGAGTTTCGGAAGGAAAGGGATTTCCTGTAGCATCTATTGCTGCCGCCCCAATGAGCCCGTAATTAAATTCAAAATAATGATTGTACCTTAAAGCAATGGCTTCTAGAACTTTCACCGCTTCGGCGGTAACTTCAGTACCAATGCCATCTCCCGGCAATACAGCAATTCTTTTTTTCATGGTAATTTTATTATAAAGTGTATATATTTCAAAAACATTTTCTTAAAAAAAGTCCCATCTGAAAACGTTCCATCGGGCAGGGCAAAAGAGTTAAACCTCTTTTGAGCCAGCTTTGTGTTGAGTCGAGATGCAACCACATTTCAAAAAATGTCACATTTCAAAAAATGTCACATTTCAAAAATGTCACATCGAGCGTAGTCGAGATGTGGACTTAAATCAGTCGTTATCGACTACGCTCGAACTAACATCGGACCTAAGTTTTAATGACCGCTCATTTGATTCATTTAACAGGCGTAAATATTGACTTGTTTTCTCATAAAACTCAATTTCTTTCTTCATGCTCAATAAAAAATCAATATCATCATAGCCTTCCATCAAACAGGTTTTTTTATGAAGGGGAATGGAAAAAAATTCTTTCCTACCCAGCTCCGGAATCTCAATAACCTGCTCTTTAAGATTCACATGGATCACAGTTTCTTTGTTCTTTTCTATAGCTCTAAAAATATCCGTCAGAAAATCATCTGTTACCTGAACAGGCAAAACATTCGTATTTAACGCGTTATTTTTAAAAATATCCGCAAAAAAACTGGATACTACCACACGAAATCCATAGTCGTGTAAAGCCCAGGCCGCATGCTCACGGCTACTCCCACATCCAAAATTCTTTCCCGCCACAAGAATTTTAGAATCTTTATCTGCACTATTTAATATGAAATCAGGATTTGGATCACCGTTAGAATCGTAACGCCAGTCTCTGAATAAATTTTCTCCAAAACCTGTTTTTGTAGTTGCTTTTAAAAAACGAGCGGGAATAATTTGATCCGTGTCTACATTCTCAGCAGGAAGAGGAACACCCGTAGAACTTATATTTATAAATTTTTCCATAGTTTAATTTAGAAAATTCCGAACATCGGTAATTTGTCCGCTCACCGCTGCAGCAGCCGCCATTAAAGGACTAGCAAGCAAAGTCCTTGATCCTGGCCCTTGCCGGCCTTCAAAATTTCTGTTAGAGGTAGACACACAATATTCGCCCTCCGGAATTTTATCCTCATTCATGGCAAGACAAGCAGAACATCCCGGTTCACGTAAAGTAAATCCCGCTTCCTGTAAAACCGTATCAATTCCCTCTAACCTGGCCTGCATTAAAACACGTTGCGAACCCGGAACAATCAAAACATTTACATCTTTATGTTTTTGTTTTCCTTTCACATAGGCAGCAACGGTCCTGAGATCTTCTATGCGCGAATTGGTGCAACTTCCAATAAATACCCACTTAATTTTTTTTCCTATCAGCGATTCCTCTTTTTCAAATCCCATGTAAGTAAGGGCTTTCTTAAAAGATTCATCTGTATGGGAAGGAATAGCCTGGTTGATGCTGATTCCCATACCCGGATTTGTACCATAAGTAATCATTGGTCCGATATCTTCCGCCCTAAAGGAAACTACCGAATCATAAACCGCATCTTTATCAGAGAACAATGTCTTCCAATAAACCAGAGCTTCTTCCCATTTCGTTTTTTTGGGCGCAAATTGACGCCCATGTATGTAATCAAAAGTTTTTTCATCAGGAGCTATAAGTCCGCCCCGTGCACCCATCTCTATGCTCATGTTACAAACGGTCATGCGTTCTTCCATGCTCAATGCAGAAATTGCCTCGCCGCAGTATTCCACAAAATAACCTGTTGCGCCACTGGATGTTAGTTCAGAAATAATATAGAGAATAAGATCTTTTGCACCTACACCTTTTTCAAGCTTGCCACTGATCTCTATTTTCATTTGTTTGGGTTTGGTTTGTAACAGACATTGTGTGGTTAAAACCTGCTCTACTTCGCTCGTACCTATTCCAAAAGCAATAGTTCCAAACGCGCCATGTGTAGAGGTATGACTATCGCCGCAAACCATAGTCATGCCCGGCAAGGTGATTCCTAATTCGGGAGCAATAACATGCACAATGCCTTGCAAAAAATGTCCGAGTCCAAAACATTCGAGTCCAAATTCATCACAATTGTCTTCGAGTGTTTTTAATTGTTTGGCAGAAATGGCATCCTTAATGGGAAGGTGTTGATCTATGGTAGGAACGTTATGATCAGCTGTCACCATGGTGTTAGCTCTCCTGAAAACCGGCACCTTTCTTTTACGCAGGCCATCAAAAGCTTGCGGACTCGTTACCTCATGCACCAGGTGTTTGTCGATATACAACATGTCAGGCCCGTCTTTTAAAGAAGTCACCACATGCGATTCCCATATTTTATCGAATAACGTTTTCCCGGTCATAGCTTGCTTCGTGTTTTATTTTAGAGTCTTCCATTAATTTTGCAAGGTCTTCATCTTCTACCTGCTTTAATTTATCCGCTTCTACTAAAAAGTAAGCATAGGCTTCATTAAGTTCTGCTTTATTCAGTAAGTAACCAAGCGCTTCCAGTCTGTGCTTAAGCGCTGCACGACCGCTGCGGGCAGTCAACACAATTTTTGATTTATCAACTCCAACATCCTTTGGATCAATGATCTCGTAAGTTTCACGGTGTTTTAAGAAGCCATCCTGGTGAATACCGGACGAATGCGAGAAAGCATTTTTACCAACAATGGCTTTGTGTGGTTGCACATTAAATTTCATCAGGCGCGATACCAAACGGCTTAAACCATATATTTTTTTAGAATTGACACTGGTCTGCATATCCAGCTCCTTATGACTTTGAAGGATCATAACAATTTCTTCGAGGGCAGTATTTCCAGCTCTTTCACCAATACCATTTACAGTACATTCAATTTGCCGCGCCCCGTTAATTACTCCGGACATAGAATTTGCTGTTGCCAATCCTAGATCGTTGTGACAATGGCAGGAGATAATAACATTGTGAATACCTTTTACATTCTCCTGTAAAAATTTAATCTTGGCACCGTATTCGTCAGGCAAACAATAACCGGTTGTATCGGGAATATTCACAACAGTAGCTCCGGCCGCAATAGCTTTCTCAATCATCACCGCCAGAAAATGAATATCTGCACGGCCTGCATCTTCAGCATAAAACTCCACATCTTCAACATAAGATTTTGCGTGTTTAACTGCCGCTACAGCTTGCTCGAGCACCTGCTCTCTGGTGCTGTTAAATTTATGAAGGATGTGAACATCCGAACTTCCTATGCCGGTATGGATACGCTTGTTTTTCGCGTACTTAAGCGCTTCTGCTGCACAATCAATATCACTCTTTATAGCACGCGATAAGGCGCACACTGTAGGATATTTAAGAGCCTTTGAAATTTCGGTTACCGATTTAAAATCACCCGGACTAGAAATGGGGAAACCCGCCTCGATGATATCGACTCCCATTTCTTCCAGCGCGAGAGCAATTCTTACTTTTTCGTCTGTATTGAGTTGACAACCGGGTACCTGTTCTCCATCTCTTAAGGTTGTATCGAAAATGTAAATTTTTTGACTCATGGAGAAAGAAATTTTATAGTATGACTGCAAATCTAATTTAAGCGTAAGGCTACGTCAAACACATTTCATTTTTCGATACGAAGTTCAAAAAACATTTATTTTCATAAAATAGCCCAAATAGCCTATATTTACGCGAAAATATGAACTTTCAAATATGATATCTAACGTCATTTCCGCGGAACTTCACCAACTTATTCATGCTTTATCAAAAAGTGAGAAACGCTTCTTTAAAATTTATGCTTCGCGTTTTGAAGGCAGCGCTTCCAAAAAATACCTCAACTTATTTGATGTTATAGAAAAACAAAAAGTTTACGATGAAGAACTTATTTTAAAAAAGAATAAACTCTTTACAAAAAAACAGTTTCCGAATTTAAAAGTGCATCTCTATAACCAGGTCTTAAAGGCCTTGAGTATTGTGAGTGCCAATAGTAGTACGGATATAAAACTGCATTACCAGATTGGCCAGGCACAGCTGCTCTACAATAAGTGTCTTTATCATCAAAGCATGAAGATTTTGGAGAAAGCCAAAAAAACAGCCACCGAAAATGATAGAACTATTTTATTACTCGACATTCTCGAACTTGAAAAAATGATCATGATCCATACCGTGTCTACACGCACCCAGCAAAGGATTGACGTTATTACTTCTGAGTCGAGCCAGGCCAGCAGCAGCGTTCGAAGGACGGACACTTTCTCAAATCTTTCCCTAAAGATGAACGCTTTTTATATGAACATTGGCTTTGTGCGGAATAGAAATGACTATGCCCGTGTGAGGCAATTTTTCTTCGACTCCCTTCCTGCTTATAAAGAGAATAAATTATCTTTTCACGACAAGCTCTATTTGTATTACAGTTACACCGGCTATTTCTTTTTCATTAACGATTTTCAAAAAGGGTATTTCTACGCCAAACGTATGGTTGACCTGTTTGAAGAACACCAGAACCTTATTCCCAACAAGATTGAGATGTACATCAAATCCATCAACAATCTTTTAGTAGCACAGAATAAACTGTTTTTGTATTCTGAATTTACAGAGACCAAAAAAAAGCTGGTGGCCATTAAACGCTACCCCGCAAAGCTTCTAAACGAGAACATCAATCTCAATTTATTCAAAGCCATCTACATTCACGAGATCAACCGCCATTTTATGATGGGAGAATTCAGAAGTGGAACGCGCATTGTAAGCCGACTTGAATCTGAGCTAAATCGTTTTTTACCTAAGCTCGATCGTCACACGGTGCTTATACTTTATTATAAAATCGCTTGTCTCTATTTTGGAAGTTCCAATTATACACAATCTTTAAAATGGCTGAATAAAATTCTGAACACCCGCGAAGATGGTTTGCGTGAAGACTTGTATTCTGCCTCCCGCATCATTTCATTGATCTGTCACTTCGAAGCCGGAAACATTGAGTTACTTGACTATAGCATCCGTTCTACTTACCGCTTCTTATTAAAAAAAGGGCACTTAAATAAATACCAGCAATTTATCATGAAATTCTTAAAAGAATTGAGCGAAGTAACACCCCGTTCTTTGAACAAAAAATTTGCCGCGTTATTAGAAGAACTAAAACCTTTGGAACTTCATCCTTATGAGCGCAGGCAGTTTTTGTATTTCGACATAATCTCCTGGCTGGAAAGTAAATTAAAAAACAAAGCCGTAGAGCTTATCATTAAAGAGAAATTCAGAAAACAACTCGCAGCGAAGGAGAATAGCATCACGGTCTCTTAAAAATCAGTGTCAATTCAAATTACAAAATAATAACATTGTTCTTTCCTGTTTTCTGTATTTTTGCGGGACCAGAATTTTGTACAGACAACTTGGCGAATCATGTCACAACCAGAATAATTTTTACATCTAACACAAAAACATATGACAACAGCAAAAGGATACGCTGCAAATAGCGCCACCACACCACTCGGACCATTTACATTTGAAAGAAGAGAAGTCGGACCAAAAGACGTTCAGTTTGATATTTTATATTGTGGCGTTTGTCACTCCGATTTACACGTAGCAAAAAATGAATGGGGCGGAACCGTTTTTCCTGTCGTACCAGGACATGAATTGGTAGGACGCGTTACCAAAGTTGGGAAGGATGTGAAAAAATTTAAAGTCGGAGATCTTGCCGGAGTAGGCTGTCTTGTTGACTCCTGCCGCGATTGCGACAATTGTAAAAAAGGTCTCGAACAATTTTGCCGGAATGGTTCTACCGGCACTTATAACGGAAAAGATAAAATAAGTGGCGGCGTTACCTATGGCGGCTACTCCAACCAGATTGTCACCACAGAAGACTTTGTATTGAAAGTTTCCGAAAAATTACCGCTTGCCGGAGTTGCGCCCTTATTGTGCGCTGGCATCACTACCTATTCTCCCCTTCGTCACTGGAAAGTTGGAAAAGGTCATAAAGTAGCTGTAGTAGGCCTTGGCGGACTCGGGCACATGGCCGTGAAGTTTGCGGCATCCTTCGGCGCAGAAGTAACTATGTTAAGTACCTCGCCATCTAAAGAAGAAGATGCGCGCCATCTGGGAGCTCACCATTTCGCATTGACCAAAGATGCAGATCAGGTAAAAGCACTTACCGGGAAATTTGATTTCATTATTGACACTGTTTCTGCACCGCATAACTACAACCAGTATCTTGCTATGTTAGATACAGATGGCGTAATGATTTGTGTTGGCGCCCCTCCTACTCCATCCGAAATTATGGCCTTCAGTTTAATTGGTGGACGTAAAAGTCTTGCCGGTTCTTTAATTGGAGGTCTGCCTGAAACACAAGAGATGCTCGACTATTGCGCAGAACATAACATTGTTTCAGAAGTAGAGGTTATTCCGATGGATTATATCAATACGGCCTACGAACGTATGCTGGCCAGCGATGTAAAGTACCGTTTTGTAATTGATATGGCTACTATTTAAAATCAGTTCGTTCATGAAAAAAAATGCCCTGCTTTGCGGGGCTTTTTTTTTACCTATTTTCTCTACCACCAATCATAAATCAGAAGAGCAGAGAAATGAAAACACTTCCAGGGCAAGTGACCTTGAGTCGCTGATGCTTTATATGAATTAAAACACATAGAAATATAGGAGGGATAGAACACCTCGGATGCATAAAAGAGCACAGGGGAAATTCTTCACTTTGCGAAATATTTTTGTGAGAACACATGTTTCGCTTGCGAAAGACTCTGTTAACCAAATAAGCACGCAGTAGATCCATCTATGTCCGTTATGTTCCTGTGTGTTTTTTTCTGAACACAGAGTAGCTTAACGTTTTCAAAAAACTGCTTTTAATCTTCAACGGAGAAATGAAAACTTTGACCCGACATGTGACCTTTCGGAGCTAATTATTTTTTATTAGATCTTATTTATTTCGGATTATTACTCTTTCACGGATCACTCGTAGTAATTTTTCAATTTTATTTCCTGAACACTTTATCAAAATGCCGAACGCTTTTTCCCACTTTTTATTGTCCGCAAAATTCTACACTGTTTAATTAACTACTCTTTGCATCGTCAAAGTATTGATTTATAGACGTTTTGAAAATTACAAACGGTTGAAAACTATTTTTAGCCCCGAGACTGTTAAAAAGCTTGACTTTCGATTGCGTAAGAGGTAATTTAGACATGCTCTTTAAAAACCCGGAATAAGATTTTGTTAACTAACTAAACACATTTTTAAGTTCCGGGTTTTAAAAGAGACAATCTTCGCCTTTAGGCAACTCCCAAAATAATTGAATTCTATCACCCTGCATCTTAAGAAGCATTACCTTTAAGAATACTACATGATTTTAATAAAATAATGGATGAGACAACGCTGATACTTGATCTGGATGATACTATTTTTAAAACAAGATCATTAGACCCAAAACCTTTTCAAGCTTTTTTTGACCGGCTTCAATTCAACTTACGAAAAGAAACTTCACAGGAAAAAGTCGATCTCGTTTTAGAAGAGATCTGGCAAAGGCCCTGGGACAGCGTAATTACCAGGCATGGATTACCAATGGAACCACTTTTAGATGCAATAAGTGTTTTGGAAACACTCAAGCTGGATTTAACCATTGCTCCATACCCGGATTATGTGTTTTTAAAAAACCTTAACTGCCCGAAATTTTTGGTTACCACCAGTTTAACTTCTCTACAGGAAATAAAAATTAAAGCTTTGAATATAGAGCAGGATTTTGAAAAAATTTTCATTAACGACACTTTTAAAAGGAAAGAAACCAAATTGAGCATCTTTAAAGATTTGTCAATTACCTATGGTTTAAATCCCGCCCGGACTTTTGTGATTGGTGACAATGCTTCTTCGGAAATAGCTGCGGGCAACGCGTTAAATTTTAAAACCGTCCAGATTTTGAGAGAAGGTGTGGAGAAAGGTGTAAATGCAAATTATTACATACATTCTTTTGAAGAACTGGAACAAATTTTAAATACAGAACCAAGCGCCTGATTCGTAACAACACGAGCGGCAACAAAGCCACGATAGAGTCAACACTTTAGCAAACAACAAGGTCTAATAAATCGTATCTTTATTTAACATGAGAACCAACATCTTAGCCCTGTTCTTTTTCCTGGCTTTTTTTATCAGGGCTCAAACACCAGATTCTATCGCCGGAACTTATACAGAAGTCCCTATGCAAGTTCCCGATGCTACAACTTCAACCGTTGTTACTTCCTGGCATTTTGGTGCCTTTCCTGATCCACAGAAAATTTCCTGCGAACTAACCCTTACTGAAAATAAGTACGCCAGCCGTTATACAAAATACTACGTTATGGGAATGAAATACAGGGAATACGGCAAATGGAAACTGAAAGGAGATACGCTTGTTATAACCCTCACTAAATCGTCTTGTAATATTATAACGGTTGAAAAGGAAAAGTCTGACAACATTCAAACATTTCCAAAACCCAGAGTTCATTATTATGTCTGGAAAGATGACCTTCTCGTAGAGCTTGTGGAAGAAGGATGGGCGAATTTTCGTAAAAAGAATTAAGCTTCCAGGTTTTTTACCAGATCCCAGTTACGAAACAATAAAATTAGTCCCCAAATACAAAGCGAATATTCAAGAGCACCAATCATGAAGCTTGCTTTCTCAAGATCACCAAAGTACGAACCGGAAAGTGTTCTTGTAATAACAATGCAAACATACGCTGCTACACAAAATAATAAACCCGCCAAACGCAGGGAGGGGTAGTATGCACAGATGGCGAGGAAAATCGCAAAGCCCATTTGCAGCCCCGTATAAATGGTCAAGTATTCTACCTTTCCTGAATTATTTAAAAAGCTGTAACCAAGGAATCCTGACGTTCCCACAAATTTCACGATACACCAGATTGCAAAGCTCAGGTATAAAAACGCGTTAAGAAATAAATAGATTTGCATAGTCTTTTTCATAATACATACCATCTTAATGCCAATTCTGCCAGGCACAAAAATATCACTGATAAAATGTGATCCTGATCAAAAAAAATACAAGCGAATTTAAAGAATTAAAACATCTTTTACTGGAGTATGCAGATGTACCAGGACGCAAGCGCTGGATTTATTTGTACACTTTAAAACCTTATCAAACCTTATCGCACAAAATACTTTTAAATACCCGCATAAAAGATGGTGACACCTTATACAACATGGCCTATGATAGTTTGAAGGAGTATCTCTATGCCAGTACTAAAAGACTGTTTTACGACGAAAAAACAGAGCTTTACTTTTTTAAATCAACAGCTACAAGTAAATGGATGGAGGCCCCTTTTGAATTGCGCGGAAAATTAAAAAAACAAGTCCGTCCGCTAAAAGTAATGCGATAGCTTTGCTCTCTCATTTTTTTCGTTTCAGAGCCATAAACCCTGAAGACTAAATTGGCCGCTTTTTTCGAATTTGGGGCGTAATATATTCACATATTTCATGAATTGATCAATTTCAGGTGGCATGGCGTTTTCCACACGTACTACAAAACCTGAAAAATGAAAAATTTAATGCTAACCGCTATTGCCATTTGTGGAATACAGATCGCAACAGCCCAAACAGTTACTCCTTCGCCTGATCAGAAACACCATTCAAACGAACCTTCTAATAAAATTCCCTCAGACAAAAAGGCTGAGAAAAAATCAGGAAGTACTGGTACATATACAACAGGTGCTGAAGTACCTGGCAATGCGCCCGCTGATACTGCCACAACAAACAGCAGAAAGCCAAAACCGATGATGGATCCTGAGGGTCGTCCAAAAAATTAAAAAAAAACAAAAAACAAAATCATGAAAAAATCAACAGGAAAAACAAAAGCAAAAGCGTCGGAATACGCCATTGAAGAATCAAAATTAATGAAGTTGTTTGAAGACAGCTTAAAAGACATTTATTGGGCAGAAAAAGCTTTAACCAAAGCGCTTCCAAAAATGGCCAAGAAAGCAACTTCAGAAGAGTTAGTGCAGGCGATCGAAAATCACCTGACAGAAACTGAAGCACAGGTTAAAAAAGTAGAAAAGGTTTTTGAAGTGATTGGCAAAAAAGCAGTTGCTAAAAAATGCGAAGCTATGGCGGGACTTGTAAAAGAAGCTGAAGAAATCATGAGCGAAACCGAAGAAGGTGCTATGCGCGATGCCGGCATCATTGCTGCTTCCCAAAAAGTAGAGCATTATGAGATCGCCAGCTACGGCACACTCCGCACTTTCGCGCAAATTCTTGGACTTGATAAAGCCGCTTCTATTTTAGAAGAAATTTTGGAAGAAGAAAAAAACGCAGACGAGACTTTAACCGGATGTGCGCAGGCTATAAACATGCAGGCGGTTGAAGAAGAGGTACAAAAATAAAAAAGAACTAAGAACTAAAAGAGGTATCACGGCGTGGTAAAATCCACGACCGTGATACCTTATTTTTTTAGTCGTGTTTAATCACTTTTCCTTCGTAAGTAAAGCTTGCAGACTTAATTTTATAAAAGTAGACCCCATCGTCAATTTTTACTCCCTCTGAAGTTTTACCATCCCATTCCCAATCATGCGAACCTTGTGTTTGTTTTCCTAAATTAGTGTGAAGCAGCAAACGCCCGCTTATGTCGTAAATTTCAATAGTTACATCACTATATTTTGTTTGCGTATAGCGTAAATGCACCGCCTGTGAAAAAGGATTTGGAAAGGCTAAAGAGCTTACGAAATCCTCCGACGATCTTAATTCATTAAGACCCAGGAGAGGATCGTTATTTATGATAGTTTCAATATCAATCATCTCGTCTCCCGGTTGATAGGCAAGATACATCATTCCGTCAAAAAGCATTTCATCATTGGTGCCGGTATTGGAATACACCGTTATGGGCGGACTATTCGGGTTATTTGGATTGTTAGTGGTATTATCGTAAACATGTTTTGAGTAAAGACGGTAACCAGCTGGTATCTTAACTAACTTTTTAAATGTATAATAATCCTGCCATTCAAAATCCCATTTTTTTATTCTAACCAAAGGAATTGTATCCACGCCGGGATTAACAGCATAATAAATGATACTCTGGCATAACAGATGTGAATGCGGCATGACTGCAAATGCAGATAAACTTGCGGGCAGACCCACGGAAGCAGACGGGTAATAAGCGCCGTAAGCCACGATACTATTAGCTGGAATAGCCATAGCCCAGTTTTGTAAAGGCGTTGTTGAATATATTCTTCTTACACCGCTCTCATTAAGGGGATAAAAGAACAAACGTAATTTTGTACTATCTACTTCTCCGGCACTTCCCTCAGGATAGTGCATCTGGATAATAATTTTTGAACCGGCTTTTAAATAAATACCCGCTTTTAAAGGTGCCTGACCCGGAAATACCGTGGCTTTCGATCCGGGAGCATAAGTACCTATACCCAGGTTACCAGGAATATTATAGCAGCCACCCGAAAGATCACTTGTGTAGTTGCCGGTTGTATCAGCAGTAATTACCGCGTGATGAACTATTTTTTTATTGCCCGGAACTACCTCATAACCGCGTATAATCCTGTCCTGTGTTAAGCCGGAAGGAATTGCAAAACAGTAATATTTGTCTGTGCTACCGGAAGTACTTGTAAAAGTTCCGATCTTTAAGGTGAGATCTGCATTTCCTGTTAATTGATAATGCTCCGGGTATACAGGTGGTAAAGGAGCAAGCGTTGTGTCACCGGGCAATGCGCCGTTCGCAATCCAGTTAAGAAGGGTTTGTTTTTCTACACTTGTTATGAGGCGCTCATGTTGAAACCTTGTATACGAAGTGTCTGCGCTCCACGGCGGCATAATATTATTACTGAGTTGATAGTTAATGGCAGAGGCTTCTATAGCGGTCTGAGAATAATTCATAAACGGATACTCGGAAGCATTCGGGTGATGACAGCTGGTACAGCGGGTATAAAATATGCCTGCGACGTCTTTATAGACCTGGGCCTTTAAAGAATACAGGTTGGATAAAAGTACAGAACTAAAAAATAAATATTTTTTCATAGGGATGTCTGTTAGTTTAGTAAATATAAAAGAAAAACCGGACGAAAGACCCAGTTGCCTGTTGGACACTACTTTTTGCCAAAAGTTTAATTTAAGCGGTGTTTTTACTTTGCATTTTTTAATAGTACTTATACTGTAAATGAACTAACTTTGGTTTAAGTACTAAAGCCCGGTCTATGGAAAAAGAACTTTTCACAAAACTCGTTGACATTCGTCGCCAACTACATGCTAATCCTGAAATAGGTTACCAGGAACACCAGACCTCAGCACTTATTTGCAAAGAACTCGACGCTCTTCAGATCCCTTATCGCAAAGGCATTGCAGGCACAGGTGTTGTGGCCACTTTAAAAAAAGGCGAAGGTCCGGTAATAGCTTTACGTGCAGATATGGATGCACTTCCTATTCTTGAAGAAACTACTTTGGCTTTTAAGAGTACAAAAAAAATGCAGGACGCCAGCGGCGTTCAGATTCCTCTGATGCATGCATGCGGTCACGATATGCACACTACCATGCTTTTAGGAGCCGCTGCACTTTTAAAAGACCAGGATTTTAAAGGAACAATTAAATTTATTTTTCAACCTTCAGAAGAAGGTGTTTATGACGATCCTGATAAAAAGTCCGGCGGTCAGCGCATGGTCGAAGCCGGCGAACTCGACGATGTGAAAGCAGCGTTGGGTCTGCATGTTCACCCATTACTACCGGTTGGCATGCTGGCTTATAAACTCGGACAAGCATTGGCTTGTGCAAATTTCTTTAAAATTGAAATTACAGGAAAGATGGCTCATGCAGCCGTGGCTCCGCATTTGGGAGTTGATGCTATTTTAGTGGCCAGTAATCTTATTCAATCCATTTCCGCCATTGCCTATAAATATGTTCCACCCCACGAACCCACAGTTATCTCCTTTACAAAAATAAATGGCGGTGTTGCGCCAAATGTTATTGCCGATAAAGTAATAATTGAAGGAACTGTGCGGGCCCTGGATTTAGATACATTTAACCAGGTACTCGCGCGCATGGAAAAAATCATTAAAGGCACCGAACTATCCTTCGACGCGAAAATAAAAATCGACTACAATTTAAATTATCCGAGCTTGTTGAATGATAAAACAGTTCACAACAGTTTGGATGATACGCTCAACGGCATCTTCGGAAAAGAAAGAATTATGCCTATTGACGCAATTTTAGGTTCTGAAGATTTTGCTTTTTATTCGCGAAAAGTTCCTTCTATGTTTTATTTTTTAGGTGCAAAAGACACAGCTGAGAAATGTTATTTTTTACACGATTCAAAAGTAGTGTTTAATGAAGATTCCATCCCATTCGGCTCCAAACTTTTAAGTGAGGGAGCCCTGACTTTACTCAAATAAAATTTTATTTAGCCATGAAAAAAATCCCAAGCTTTCTTTTCCTTGCAGGTTTTTGCATTCCTGTTTTATTATCTTCTTGTAGTGGCAGTTGTAATTGTCAAAGAGAAATAAGGTGTACAACTTTAACAGCCATAGAACAAAACAGCGGCGAAGTTGTCGAGAAAAAAATCTTTTGTTCAATTGGTGATTATCGAGCTGACCAGGCTTTTCAGGATTCTATTGGCAGATTCCATAAACGTCATTACAGCGACAACTCCAGCTTGCTGCAGAAAGATTCTGTCCTATCAAGCGAAAGCAAAACACAGGTTAAAATAAAGGATGTTCAGAGTGTTGAAAAAAACGGATTTTATTGCATCTGCGCAAAATAGAGCCCAACCTTTTACTTGAGCGACTTTTGAGAACTGAATAAAATTTTACTATCTTGAACTCTGAAACTCTATATGGAGATCAAGCCACCTAAATCCGTTAAGCCTAAAACCAAACGAAGATCACATCTTCCGAGACAACCTTTTAATAACATCGCCATTTCGCTTTCTGGCGGCGGATTCAGGGCTACCTGTATTCATCTTGGATTATTATCGTATCTCTCTACAAAAAAAATAAACACCATTAGCTTACTTGAAAGGGTACGTATTTTATCCAGTGTGTCCGGTGGCACGTTCCTGGGGGTAAAGTACGCCGCAACAATAAAAAAGGGCGGCACTTTTGAAGAATGCTATGAAAGCGTTGTGGACTTTATGACAAAAGTAGACCTGGTTGAAGACGCGTTGAACTACCTGGCCGAAGACAGTAATTGGGGCAATGGCCGTCAACGCAGTCTTATCAATTCTTTCGCTTCTATTTACCACGAACAATTTGAGTCTGAAACTTTTGGTTTATTATGGGAACCGAGTCCCGTTATTCATTTAAAAGAAATAAATTTTAACGCTACTGAATTTCATTTCGCACTTCCTTTTCATTTTCAAAAAACAGAATACAGTTTCCAGGATTCAAAAATTCCGGAACACATAGGCAACAAAAAAATACACATTCCTCTGGGGATGGCAAAAGAGATAAGGTTAGCGGATATCATTGCCGCTTCTTCTTGTGTACCCTTTGGATTTGAACCTATTAATTTTCCTGACGATTTTACACATCCTGAGTCTGTGCTGTTAAAGGACAGAACATTGTTACCGAGGTTCTCTATAGACGGAGAAAAGATCACCTACCCTATTGGTCTTATGGATGGCGGTGTTGACGATAACCAGGGTGTAGATGCGGTTATAACTTCAGAAGAACGCTTAAAAAATTATTCCGGCGACATGGAATACTGCCGTTCGCGGGATAAAAAATCGGTTGATCTTTACATTATTTCCGATGGAACAAATCCAAGCATGGAAAGTTATGTACGCAGCAGCCGCGATAAAATACCTTATATAGGTACCTGGAGTTTTAAATTTATGCAGTACATGGGCATTAGCAGTTTTGCGATAGGCTCGGTTTTTTTAGTGGGCGCATTTTTTTCGCGTTATAAAATTTCAGTGATGCTACTCTCCATGTTGGGAACGCTCGGCATTTTAATTGCAGCCGCCTTTCTTATTCTTTCGCGGGGATTTGTAGGACTGGCAAAACGTTTTGGCATTCCCGGTTTTTTTCTAACCCGCATGCGGCATGTAGACGCTTTAAAATTTGCAACGCTGAATAATCTTCTTGTAAACCGTCGCAATTCAGTGGTTAAAATGATCACGAAAGTTTTTATCAAACAAATGCGTTGGTTCGGATTTGAACGCGTATACAGCGACAGTGGCTGGAAACCCCGCGTAATAATGAACGCGGTATTTGAATTGACCAAACCGGAAGTTGAAAAACGAAAAAACAAATATCCTTACTTTACAAAAGACATTGCCGAACCCGGTGAAAAAATCATGGCTGTTTCAGAAAAAGCTTTAACCAAAGGAACAACTCTTTGGTTTACTTCCGAAGAACTAAAAGGTCCGCACAACATGCCCGATACTATTATTGCCTGCGGACAATTCACGATGTGTTTTAACCTGATTGAATACTACGAGAAATTTTTAAAGAATCCCAAATACAATAAAGACTACCAAAAATACAGCGACGAAACGAAACAGATGCTGGACGAACTGCACGAAAGTTTACTTGCTGACTGGAAAAAATTCAAAGAAGATCCCTATTGGATGGTGAAAGACTATAAAACAAAGATCTGGAAAGCATAGAGCAAAAATAACCTTCCGGGAATATTTTCAAAAACCCGTCTTACAAACATTCATCGTAAACAACCAGCAAGTCAAATTTAAATTCTTCTGTAGCGCCCAGGAGTGCGATGCTTGCTGTTAAAGGATAATCATTGGCGGGAATAACTATTTCCAGTAATCCCAGGGGAAGATTAATCGGAACAGCAAGGGTAAAAACAGGATTAAATAAATTCGGATTCCGGTGTGAATTTATCCGGTAAGCTTGCTTTGTAGAAATTCCTGAACGCGTTTTACAGGTGACTTCGAGATGAAGTCCCTCATTTATTAATTCCGCATTCCAGTCTTCGGGTTTTATCCATTTAAAAAGTGGAGTAAGAATAACTTGTTTTATCTCTACAAATGCTGTTCTTCCCGTAAATAAGAATTCCCGGCGTCTTTGAGCAGTTGTAAGCTTTACTACGAGATCCTTTTTTTAAAGGCGATTGCGTTTCTGCTGTATAATTCGTTCTGCACCAATGCCATGTTTTATTAAAACCTTTTTCGACACCAGCTCAGACAAGATTCTTTTTACTGTAGGCAACGGAATCGCAAGATTTTTGGCAACTTCTCCAGAGCGGCATCCCGCGTGGGCGTGGACGAAAGCGAGGATTTTTTTTTCGCTTACAGACAATTGGCTTGTAATACCTTTTTGCTCCAGCTTGCCCGGCAACGAATTCTGAATGGTATTCATACAGCGTAAAAAGAAATTTACCCAGGAATAAATATCTTCTCCAGCCCTGTTGCTCTGGCAATTCATCAACACTTTGTAATATTCTGCCTTTGCATTTTCTATCTCATGTTCAAAACTGATATATTCAATCCAGGCATATCCTTCACGCAATAAAAGCCAGGTGGCCAGCAAACGACTGAGCCGCCCATTACCATCCTGAAAAGGATGAATACTGAGAAAATCATATGCAAATGCGGCTATCCGTGCTACCGGGTGCACCTCTTCCCCTGCTGTGTACCACGCTATTAAATTACGCATGGCATCATCGGTTGCAAACCCTGGTTCGGTTGTACAAAAGAGCACGTACTTTTTTCCATCGGCATGGGTAGCTTCTGCAACATTAGAATCTTGTTTGTATTTACCCTTGTGCCAGGCGTCTTTTTCACTATGCTTTAAAAGGATGTTGTGCACACTACGGATACTGGTTTCAGTAACAGGTATATCGCGAAAGGATTCTGATATAAGTTCTAAAGTTTCAAAATAACCGGCAACTTCTTGTTGATCGCGGCCTTCAAGTGTATTTACATCCAGATTATTCATCACAGCTCCCACTTCATCGTCTGTTAAAGCTGAGCCTTCAATTGCTTTAAATTTTGCACGTCAGAGTTCTCACAAAAATTCCATGTTCCTGCAAAAGCGTCAACCTGCCCCAGCTGAGAAATTATCCTCCACACTAACAGCTTAGTCCTTTTTATATTCCTACATTTGTCTGATGGAAACTAAAATTTCTCTAAGAACTGTAAATGTGATGCGCTACCTGCAGCCCCTCCGCGAGGGTGGCTCCCTTCCTGCATTAGCCGAAGCGGATGATGATTTTAAATATGTTTTAAAATTTAAAGGCAATGGCCAGGGGGTTAGATCGCTCATTGCTGAGTTAATAGGTGGTGAAGTTGCACGCACTCTAGGATTAAAATTACCGGAATTAGTCTTTGCTAATCTCGACGAAGCTTTTGGCAGAACAGAGGGAGATGAAGAAATACAAGACCTTTTAAAAGCCAGTCAGGGTTTAAATCTGGCGATGCACTTTTTATCGGGAGCAATTAATTTTGATCCGGTGGTAACCAGTGTCAATGAAAAACTCTCTTCGCAAATTGTCTGGATGGATGCCTTTTTAACTAACATCGACCGGACTTCTAAAAACACCAACATGTTGGTATGGAACAAAGAGCTCTGGTTAATAGATCATGGAGCTTGTTTAAACTTTCAATACACCTGGACAGACTGGGAAACAAAAGCTAAAAGCCCCTTCGCTTATATTAAAGAACACGTGCTTTTAAAAAAAGCAACCCAACTGCAAGAGATTAACACCGAGTATAAAAAAATTCTCAGCGAAGAAAAATTAAAAGCCATAACAAATCTTATCCCCGATGAATGGCTGCAGTGGGACGATACCGATGAATCGCCGGAAGCACTAAGAACTACTTACTTTCAATTTTTATCCACACGTCTCAAGAATTCAGAGATCTTTACAAACGAAGCCGACAATGCAAGAAAAACACTTATATGAGTACTCCATCATTCGTGTTTTGCCAGTTGTTGAACGCGAAGAGTTTGTAAATGTTGGAATAGTTTTGTTTTGTAAAAAAGCGAAATTTATTAAAGTCTACTTTACACTAAACGAAGACAAGCTTCATTCTTTTTCTAAAGACCTGGATATTGCGCAGGTGAAACTGAATTTAGAATCTTTTGAAAAAATTGCCTGCGCCGATAAAAATGGCGGACCTATATCAAAGATGGAACTACCAGATCGTTTCCGCTGGTTAACAGCCGTGCGCAGTTCCGTTATTCAAACTTCACGCCCTCACCCGGGTTTGTGCGATGATCTTGAAAAAACAGCGAAACGTTTGTTTGAGGAAATGGTTCTATAAAACTGGTTTGTCGCAATTCACCTCTGAATTGTCGCTGCCGATAGTTTAGTTTTTAAAATCCTGACTTAACTTTGCTGAATAAAAATAAAAATTTTAAAAACTCATTTCTTAAAACTGAAATCATGGCCGACTCAAAAAATCAGTTAATTACAGTTGCAACTACTGTTAACGCACCTATTGACAAAGTATGGAACTACTGGACAGAACCTCAACACATCCTCCACTGGAATAATGCCTCGCCAGACTGGCACACCCCAAAATCAGAAAATGATTTGCGGGAAGGTGGAAAATTTTCAAGTACTATGGCAGCCAGAGATGGCAGCATGAGTTTTGATTTTGGTGGCACTTACACAAAAGTTGAATTACATAAAAAAATCGAATACACTTTAGAGGATGATCGTAAAGTGAAGATCAATTTTACCGAAGAAGGACAAAGCACTAAGATAGTTGAAGATTTTGAAGCCGAAAATCAAAACTCAATAGAGCTGCAAAAAAGTGGGTGGCAAGCCATCATAGATAACTTTAAAAAATATACCGAAGAGAATTAATATTTTTTTAGATGAACTATTAAAGTCAGGGTTATTACTCTGACTTTTTTTGTTTAACCTCTTTTAAACACAAGTGTTTTTCGCCATTTGTGGCACGCTATTTTGTATACATCTGTAACACTACTTTTTTATAAAATTAAAAACAAAGAACTATGGACAGTATTAACAAAGAACAACCCGAAGACAATTACAAAGATTTGCATGGGGAAGAAGCCACCCAAAAAATAAAAGAACTGGTGAATAAGGCCAATGTTTGCTTTTTTTGCAGCGATATTACCACCGGAAAAGATTTTGAAACAAGGCCCATGTCAGTGCAACAATTAGATGATGCGGGCAACCTGTGGTTTCTAAGTGCTCATGACAGTCACAAAAACAAAGAAATAAAATCGGATGATTCGGTTCAGTTATTGTTTCAGGGATCGTCGTATTCAGATTTTCTGACTCTTTATGGCAAAGCAACCATTAGCAAAGACAAAGAAAAAATTAAAGAGCTCTGGCAACCCATTTTAAAAACATGGTTTACTGAAGGAGTAGATGATCCAAGAATTACAGTAATTAAAGTAGAACCAGAAAAAGGATATTACTGGGATACCAAACATAACATGGCTGTAGGCATGATTAAACGTATAACCGGCGCCATTATTGGAAAAACACTGGACGATTCTATAGAAGGAAAAATTAAAGCGTAAAAAAAACACCCGGTAATTTACAACCAGCTTATAAACGAACTGCTGCGTACTTGTTTTAATTTTTATAACATCACTAAGGACTGCAAGGTTATAAACAAAGAAATGGGACTGGGAGAAGAAACTAACAGGAATCTTCTTTCCAGCTCTCCTCTGCTTGCATCAGGAAGTTGAAATGCTAAGGTTTGTTCTGCACTTCCCCGATGTATTAATGGTAGAAAAAAAATGTCCTGTAGAAGGATTAGAAAAAATAACAATCCCTTAAGTCCCGCCACCTAATTCCTCCCCCATTGCTGAAGGGTAACACTACCCGTGTTTTGGTGCTCGCCACACAAGTAACTGTTGCTAATAAAAAATAACACACACCAATTTTAAGAAAGCGTGAGATGAAAGTCCTGCCATTTTGAATATCGGGGAAAAAATAACTCACATTCCTATGCTTTTTTATAGGATTTAAAGAAAACAATCTGGTATAAAAATAGTAGTACTGTAGCGCATACTTTTATATGGACAAAAACTACTTCTTATCACTTAGTAAAATTCAGAAAATAGATTTCATCTGGAATTACGGTGAAGTTATTACCGAACTGCAGACCTCTACATTTTACAAATCACTTTTCGTTTTACATGATTTTTTTGTAGAAATAAGACTTAGCAAACATAGTGATGAGATCACTTCTATCTCTGTTCTTGAAAATACAGATAATCTTTACACTTATGTGAAAGGAATTGACCTGAACATTCTACAACTGGGTTAAAATCCACTAAACTAGCCAAACGTCGGAAAAACGCGTATAACTCAGGGTTTTACCTGATCTTACGAAAAAAAACTTCTTCTCTTTAATTTTTTCTATTGGTTTCTCATCGAAACACCGTTTGTTTTTGTCTAATTTTTAATCTTTAATTAAAATCAAATTGTATTTTTGGCTTCGTTAAATATGGCTGGAAAAATCTTTAAAATAATCATTGTAGACGACGATCTTGACGATCATTATTTAATTAAGGATGCTTTTAAACAATTAAGATATCCCTTTGAGATCATTGCAGCATATAATGGATTAGAGCTTCTCGAATATTTTGAGGCTCACGCAAACCAGGGCACCAAAGAATACATCGATTTTATTGTGATGGATATTAATATGCCCACCATGAACGGTATTACCGCACTAACACGCGTGAAACAGAATGAATGCCTGAAAACTATCCCGGTATTTATGTTATCCACTACACGCGAGGATTCAGCGTACAAAGAATGTATGAAAATGGGCGCCGTAGATTTTTATACAAAACCAAACAACAGCGCCGATCTTAAAAAAATTCTTATTGATATGTTTGAAAAAGTTTCCGTGATAAGCGGATTTTAAAATTTTTCCAAAACTTTTTTAAGATTAATTCCTTTTCCTAGTACCGGTTTAAAAATGTCGCCCACCTCCTTTATGCGGTCTAAAGCGTTGTGTATGGTAAAATCGCGCATCTTCAGGCCTTTTTTAACTTCATCCCAATGTAAAGGCATGGAGACTGTCGCTTCCGGTTTTGGTCTCACAGAATAAGGAGCCGATATGGTGGCTTGTGCACGGTTCTGTAAAAAATCAATATACATTTTTCCACCTCTGCCTTTCACAGCACGTTCAATACTGGTAAAACCTGGAATTTGCTCATGTACGAGTTTCGCAATGAGTCTTGCAAATTCTTTTGATTGCTCATAAGTATATTTTGCTCCCATTGGAATGTAAATGTGTATTCCTGTGGAACCACTTGTTTTAGGATAACAGGGCACTTCTATACTATCCAAAAGTTCTTTAGTAACCTGAGCTGCTTTTATAACTTGCTCGAAGGTAGTTTTACCAGGATCTAAATCAATCACACACCAATCGGGAAAGTCTTCGCTTTCAACGCGACTATGCCAGGGGTTCATTTCAATACATCCTAAAGATGCCATGTACAAAAGACTGGCATCGTCTTTTGCCACCAAATAGTTCCTATCGCGATCATCTGCGTCGCTGTGATACAAAAATGTATCAATCCAGTCGGGAGCTTTCCCGGTAATATCTTTAAAATAAAAACTTTGTCCTGTAATCCCATCGGGGTGACGATTCATAGACTGCGGACGATTTTTAAGATAGGGCAAGATATAAGGCGCTACCTGGTAATAATAATTCAGGAGATCGCGTTTGGTAATTTTTTCTTTGGGCCAGTAGATTTTATTCAGGTTTGTAAATTTTAGCTCGTGGCCATTAATTTCGCGAACCTGTGTTTCATCCGTGGGATTTAAAAATGTTTTACGATCACTTTTTCCAGTGGGTACTACCATTTTTTTTGCGGCTTCCGCTTTACTTTCTTTTACTGCTTTAGATACCGGTTTTTCATTCTCGCGAATAACATCTGTAGCTTTTTTATCTATTCGCATCCCTTCAAACGAAGGATGACGCATAACGCCATCGCTGGTCATCTCTGTAAAGCTTACTTCGCAAACCAATTGTGGCTTTAACCATGTTGCTGTGGCGTGCGGCGGATCTGGACGAAAGCGCGATGGTTTATTTATATCAGGTAATTCTGTAAATGGAGATTTTTTTATGATCAGTGATTTGAATTTTTTTAATAGGTCCTTTTGCATTTCCTGGCTAAAGCCTGTACCGATCTTTCCGGTGTAAACCAATTCTTTTCCATCAAAAACGCCAACTAAAAGCGAACTGAATAATTTAGAACTCTCGTCATTTTTCGTGTAGCCTCCAATCACCATTTCCTGGCGTTTATTAGCTTTTATTTTTAGCCAGTTATTTGTGCGATCTCCCTCCTGGTAGGGCGAGTCTGCCTTTTTTGCAATAATGCCTTCCAGCCCGATCTCTTTTGCCGCCTCAAAAAATTCTTTGCCTGATTCTTCGAAAGCCTGACTTAGTCTAATAATTCCACCTTTTGGAATTATAGATTCAAGAATAGCTCTTCTTTCCCGCAAGCTTAATCCCGTTACATCTTTTCCTTCCAGCCACAGGATATCGAATACATGGTAATATAAATCTCCGTCGGCTTCGCTCCTCCAATTTTGTAAAGCACCAAAATTTGAAATACCGTTTTCTTCGCTTACTACTACTTCACCGTCAACAATGGCATTGATCTTCCATTTTTTTAGTGCTTCCAGTACAGGATAAAATTTTTCGTTAAAAGATTTGTCGTTGCGGGATTTCAGTTCAACGTGCGTTTTGTTCTTGAATGCAACCGCCCTGTAGCCATCCCACTTCACTTCATAAAGCCAACCCTCATCATCAAAGGGCTGATCTACGAGAGTGGCTAACATGGGTTTTATTATTTTTTTAAATGGTCCTTTAGGGGCCTGGTTTAAAATTTCTTTTGCATTTAAATTAGGTGTAGCCTTTTTTTTTACCACTTTGGATGCACTACTTTTTGATACGACAGGCTCTTTTTTTATAGCGGGCTTATTCTTTTTTTCGGCTTTATTCTTTGCAGAGGCCGCTTGTATTTCGCTGCGTTTATTTAAGGTTTTCTCTTTTTTACTGACAGTCTTTGCTTCCTTCACACGCGTGGCACCGTAAAAATTAGCGGTGGTTTTTTCCACCTGTGCTAAAGTCTTTTTTGAGATAACGGATTTATCTTTTAAGGTGATATCATTGGTAGAAACATATTTATCTCTCACCTTAAAAAGAAGCCACTGATTCTCTCCACGCCCATGTGTTTTAATAAGTGCGTATTCTCCTTTTACTTTTTTTCCTTTAAGAATAAAATGCAGTTTTCCTTTGCGAATACCTGCTCTCAAATAGGTGTCTTGTTCCTTTTTTGTTTTGCCTGCTTCTTCTGCAGGCTCATAAAATCCTTCGTCCCACACAATAACGGTCCCGGCCCCGTAGCCGCTCGGAATAATTCCTTCAAAATTTCTATAGTCGTAGGGATGGTCTTCCACCATCATGGCGAGACGCTTGATTGCAGGGTCTGTGGAAGGGCCTTTTGGAACTGCCCAGCTTTTTAATACACCCTCCATTTCGAGACGAAAATCGTAATGCAAATGAGATGCGTCATGTTTCTGAATGACAAACCTGAATTTTTCGCTATCGGGTTTACCTCCTGTTGGTTCGGGAGACTCTTTAAAATTTCTTTTTGCTTTATAGGATGCTAATGCCATAGTATTGAATTTTGTCGGCTCGGGAGTCTATCAACAGAGGCAAAAGAGGGGCCAGATCAGGATACGTTGGAAGTTTTTTTCACGTTCATAATGTCTAAGATTTTATAGGTGCTCAGGAAATAATCTATCTCTTCGCTGAGTTTTTTACCTGAGACTTCATTATCAATAGGATCAAAAAAACAAAACACATCAAAATCGCTGTCGTCACTTTGCTTTGCAACGGCTTCCACAGAGTATATCAGACATTTTCGTTTCGACCCTTTGTGTTCCGCCTCTTTCTCAATCAGATCTTTTGCCAGGGCATTTGCTTTTAATTCTGCGTCTTGCTTTTTCATAGACTGTAAATGTAATAGGATAATATCTTTTGTCTTGCTATTGAACATAGCAAAACTTGTGCTGTAGCTTAACATCGACTAAAATAAGTTAATAGCACAAATTAGTCCTCATGCTATGTCTCATTGCTTCAAAACGAGTAATATTATTCCCATCCTTGTTTTTTGTGTATGTATTGATTGACAGGCATTTGGGTAATAGAATAACAAAACCTGACAGAGTTGGCATTCCTTTTGAAACTTTCATACTATGAGATTAGAATACACTATACATGAATACAATACAATGGCACTCCGTCAAAAAGCCAGTATTCTTGAAAATGATGCTATCTTTCTTGATCATGATCTTAGTGTTGGCATTATTCACACTTTATTTTCTTACCACAATTATTTTATTGAAGTGGTGGTCGAGTATGAATCCAATGAACTGATAGAAATTATAGCATTTGAAAACGGAGAGAGATTAGACAAATACCTGGATCAGTTTCAATTAGCAGAACTTTTGTAACCGAGAAAAGCTGCACAGGACTGTTGACAAATTCCACACTATAGCTACTATTGCGGCATAAATTCTATAAAAAACCCGATCTGCGGTGTATATAACAACGGTATTGGATTTGAACCGTTAGAGTATCTCTGCTTAAATGAAAGAGCCGCTTCATTTATTTTAAAACAGGCATGAACTATTAATCTAAAAAAAACAAAAATGAAAAAGAACCATCTATTCTTAGCTTTATGCTTAGCCTCGTCAGCCGCGTTATTATCTTTTACAAGATCAAACGAAACTTCTGTTACAACCAATGGTAACACGCACAGTACAACCAAATCAACTCAGTCAACCGCTTCGACAAGCACCACTGACGGCATGGGAACTACCGGCACTACCAACAGTACAAATAGTACTTCAAGTACTAATACAACAAGAAGCACATCCAGCACCAATACAACTATGGGTACATCAAGTACTTCCGGTACATCAAGTACTTCCGGTACATCAAGCACAAATACCACCATGGGCACTTCAAGTACGTCGGGTACGTCAAGCACATCAAGTACATCAGGTACATCCAGCACCAATACAACTTATGGAACTTCCGGAACTTCAAGCACCAACACTACAATGGGCGGAACTACAGGCAGTACCGGTACAACCGGCAGCACTTCCGGAACTTCAACAACAATGTAATAACTAAAATTAAAAGACCGTCTTTCTAAGATGGTCTTTTTTATTTTTTACGAAATTGCAAAGTTGCGGCAACACTCCTAAAAGTTTGCAAAACTATTATGAAATATCTTTCCTTTGATCTGAGAGCTCTGGCACTGATGCGCATTTGCGTAGCGGTTGTTATACTTTTAGACTTAAGCGTAAGAATAACTGACCTGGAGGCGTTTTACGCTAATTCAGGAGTTGTACCTCTCAATTTATTATTTGAAAAAGGATGGAATGATTATTTTATATCCATTCACACTATGAGTGGGCTCTGGCAAGTTCAGCTTTTTCTGTTTTTAACTGCCTACCTTTTTGCTTTTCTTTTATTTATAGGTTACCGTACGCGTTTGTTTACCTTTCTTTCGTGGTTTATGTTATTGTCGTTGCATAATCGCAATGGATTTATATTACAGGGAGGAGACGATCTTTTACGCATGATTTTATTTTGGGCGATGTTTATTCCCTGGGGAGCACGCTATTCCTGCGACGCCTTGCTCGACAAAAAGCAGCACTTTAGTGAACCTACTATATATTCAGTGGCGGTGTTCGCTTATCTTTTGCAAATTTGTTATATCTACACAGGGTCGGCTTTATTAAAAGGTCCGGAATGGGATCATGATTTTACCGCCATGTATTATGTATACGGACTCGACCAGGTAAATTACCCAATTACCAACTCCTTATTTTATTATCCCGAGCTTCTTAAAAAGCTTACCATGCTCGCCTATTATTTTGAACTCCTTACCCCGCTCCTCTTTTTTATTCCCCTCAAACATCAATGGTTCAGGCTAACCGGAGTTTTATTCGTTGTGATTTTTCATTTGTGGAACAGCCTTACTTTATATATAGGGATGTTTCCTTTAATAGGAATGACAACCTGCCTGGGCATTCTCCCTTCTATTACCATGGATTGGTTTGACAAACGGACTTCAAAACTAAAAACACTAATTTCCGCATCTTTTTTAGCGCTCTCGAATTTCCTGGAACACTTGATTCGCTGGAAAAAACCTACTTATGCAAGATCATCCTTTTTTGAAAATGCAAAAACAGCTACCCTTGTTTTTTTAACCTTATTCATCTTCGACTGGAACTTTAGTAATTTATCTTTTATAAAAAGTAAACTTTCTAATGAATTGAGATTTATTGGATATAGTTTACGTCTTGATCAAAACTGGGGAATGTTTGCTCCGGGCGTTTTTAAAGATGATGGCTGGTTTATTCTTGAAGGTAAAACAGATAAAAATAAGATTATCGATTTGTGGCAAGATGGAAAAGGTGTTACGTATAAAAAGCCGCCAACTATTTCTGGCATGTTTAGAAATGACCGCTGGCGAAAATATTCTGAAAACCTCATCTTCACTTCCCATAATTATCTAAGAGGTTATTTTTGTAATTATTCGCGCCGCGTTTGGAACGAAAAACACCCAGATCAAAAACTGAAGTCACTAAAAATAATTTATATGGGCGAATTCACCCAGCCAGATTACAAATACGTAAGTCCGGTAAAAAATATTTTGTGGGAATGCAATTAGCCTGAAAATTTAACTTCCGCTTCGTTAAGTTTCATAATCACAGCCATCATAATTTCTGATTTGCTTCCAGAGCGGGAACCGTGAAAAGCTTTGGCACTGAACCAATAGATAACCAGCATTTTTATCTTATCGCCGCTTATACTATCAACTACAACTTTTACAGGCCTTTCTTCATTCATCACGTATTGAAAGTTGCTTACTGTTTTTTTAATCAGGATCACCGCCTCCTGTAATTTCGAAGACTCAATACTGATGGAGAATTCCTGCCTCAAATTATTATCATCGTTGAGATAGCGTGTTAAAGGATTCTTTAAGATCGCCGAATTCGGTATCATGATAATTTTACCATTCTCCGCTTCTACCGTGGTTTGGCGCATCGTCATGTCTTTCACAATTCCTTTAACACCGGTACATTCTATAAGATTTCCTACATGATAAGGCCTGCTAAAGGCAAGAATAATACCAGAGAGAAAATTTTCGCCGATATCCTTTAAGGCAAAACCTACAACAAAAGTAGTTATGCCCGCACCAGCCAGAATTTTATTGGAAACATTTCCTAAACCGAGTATGCCTAAAGCCAACACGGTTCCGAAAATAAAAATAACTGTCCAGATTATTTTTCCAACAAAATTTGCAATCAAGATGTCTTTTGAACGTCGCACTGCATAAGTTGAGGCGAGTTTCGATAAAAAATTAGCAAGAAATAATGTAAGTGTAAAACAAAGAATTCCCCCCAGGATTTCAGGAACATGACTTAAGAAAGCGTTCCATGAAAAATGAAAATTATTTAAAAATCTTTCCAAAGTTACCAAGAATTTAAAGTCTGACAGGCATTACCTGGCGTCCATCTTTTATAAAAGTGATGGTATTGTAATGGTCTTCGAGTGACACATAATGCCCATGCTCTTTTGCAAAATGTTTTAACCCATGGTGACAAATGGAATCCCAACTAAACAAATTCAATTTCCATCCATCTTCGGTAAAGCCTTTTACGTCGTATAAAAACCCTTTTTCTTCACTAAAGCCTTTTCCATCTCCTGTGCAAAGCACTATAGTTCCGGGAGTCTCGCGGTATTTCCGGTGATGGCGGTACATAGAAAGTTGAATAGCCTGATCTACTGTTTCGTTTTCGCCGCTTGCTGCACGCGGAATAAGTTGTAAGTCTATTCCCTTATCAGTAATCCCTTTAAAGATATCTTCGTGTTCTGCATTTCCGCTTCCAGCCCAAACCATTTCGTCAAATCCCATATCACCCTGGGTTACGAGGTAAAGAAAATTCTCAAACGCTATTCTCAGGGAATGACTGTCCTCTTTTTTATGCCTGGCAGTTTCCTGTCCGCCAATGTAGATGTTAGAATTATCCACGTAAATACAAACCGGTCTTTTTCTCATGATCTCATTTTTTTATTTTTTCCAAAGGTTAATCGGCTCTCTTTCTCAGCATCCAGTTCCTTTTTTAATTCGGTGTTATATTCTGCTTCATCAATAGAATGAGAATGCTGCAAACTTTCTTCCTTTTTAGCGAATTCACTTAGTTTTGAATAATACTTTTTAATCACTTTCAATTCATCTTCTGTCATACATTCAACATTTACCAAACGGTTGCTTGCAAATTCATGAGCTGCCACCAATTCATTTAACTTTAACTGAATCGAAAGCGATTCTTTATTTTGTGATTTCTGAATGAGAAACACCATTAAAAAGGTAACGATTGTGGTTCCTGTATTTATTACCAGCTGCCAATCTTCAGAGAAATTAAAAATCGGCCCGGATACTGCCCAGCCACTTACTACAAACAAGGCAATTAAAAATGCATACGTGCTTCCTGTTGCTTCGGTAACCGCACTGGCAAATTTTTCAAAAAAATGATTTCTTTTTAAGGTTTTACGGGCAGAGCTAAATGACATCTTCTTTTTTTTTAAAACTATCTCCAATTACATGCCTTCATGAAATGCCTTTAACTAAAGGGTTTCAGTTAGTATTGGGAAATGAATTCTACAAAGTAGCTGATACAGGGACACTAAGCGATGATTGTCTTCAAAAGCAAGCCGAAAGTTATTCGTTAAAACCCTGCGCTTAGAAGACCGTTTCATTTATCTTCTAAATTAATTCATGCAAACAGCCGCAACAGTTTTAGTTAAAAAACAAATAACCGGTTTTACCTTGCTTGCAAAAAACAATTACAAAGCAGACCAAAAAAAACACAAACTTTCAATCCTCTACTGAAAAGAGTAAACAAACAATTAACTTATGATTAGTTTCAGATTTATAATTCAACAAGTCAGAATTTTTTTCTGAAATTTATTTAATAAGCTTTTCCTCCCCGTTATTTTTTGCAAAAAATTCACTTTCTTCGTGAATAACATGAAGTCACCCACCATTAAAAAAAGAATTAACAAGCCAACCGGAAGTCTCCGAATAAAGGCATTGTTAGGACTTCTCATTTTTAGCATTACACTTCACTCTCAAAACAAAAAAGATTCGCTATGGAGCGTTTGGAAAGACACAAAAGTTCACGATACGGTCCGTTTTATTGCCTTAGACAAAATTTGCCAGACCTATTATACCGTAATGCCTGATACAATTATCGCTTACACCAATCTGGCCTACGATTTTTCTAAAAAAATAAATTATAGGAGGGGTATGGCTCAGTCTATGCTTGTGCGGGCAGCTACCTATGGAATAAAAGGAGATTATAAAAGCTCGCTTTATTATAACAAAGAAGTTTTAAAATTAAACACTACTCTGCACAACGAAAGTGGCATAAATAAATGTTATCTGAATATGGGCACCTGTTATGAGCACTTGGGAGATCAGGCTACAGCCGTAAAGTTTTATTACAGGGCATTAAAGGGATTCTCGGAAAGTAACGATACCAGACCAGCAATTGTTCAAAGTAATAAGCAATGTATGGCTTTTGCTTTTGGAAACCTTGCCGGTATTTACCGCAATGTAAATCAAAGTGATTCAGCACTTATGCTAATAAAAAAAGCTCTTGCTATTCACACCGAGATGAAGAATACGATTAACATGATTCGCACTTACAATGCTTTGGGAAATATTTATTATTACACATACGATCCCGATAACGCCATTCCCAATTACAAAAAAGCGATAGCACTTTGCACAAATCCGGTTAATGACAGAGATCTTGCTGATTCTTACACTTATCTTGCGCAAGGTTACATAGAAAAAGGTGATTTTTTAAAAGCTAAAGAAGCTTGCTTAAAAGCCCTTAAAATCGGAGAACAGCTTAAGGATAGTTTATGTATTGGTATAACATTAAATATCTTAAGCAGCACTCTACACGAATTGGGTGATATAAATCAGGCTATAGAGAAGGGTGCAATTGCTTTTAGAATTTTTAAGAACGTGGAGGCTATGCCCATGGCAGTTAACAAGGCAATAAATCTTGCCATGTTGTATTCGCAGGTTCATGATTTAAAGAAAGCGAAAGAGATGTATGCCTTCTATTTTAAGAACAGGGATGTTTCAAATGTAGACCGGGCCAAGGAAGAATTATTCCGGAGCCAGGTGAAATACGATTTTGAAAAAAAACAGCTATTGGCTAAAGCCGAGACCGAAAAAAAATTAAATGCTTTAAAATTTGAAGCAGAGCAGAAAGTCGTTAAAAGAAATACGCTGCTAATCATTGTCTCTTTTTTGCTTTTATTAATATTACTAAGCGCCTTGTTCATTTACAATAATTTCAGGCAGAAAAACATAATCAACGAACAAAAGCATAATCTTTTGAAACAACAGCTTTTGGTTTCACAAATGAACCCGCATTTTATATTCAATTCCTTAACTGCCGTGCAAAATTTCATTTTCCGGCAGGATAGTTTGCACGCCGGCATCTATCTGAAAAAGTTTTCGGAGCTTATTCGCATGATTCTTGATTTTTCACGTAAGGACGTAATCTCATTGAGTGACGAACATCTCTTTTTACAAAACTACCTGGAGCTGCAAAAATTACGTTTCGACAATAAATTAAATTACGAGTTAAAGATCGACCCCCAGCTCGAAATGGATATGGTAATGATTCCACCCATGCTCGCCCAGCCCTTTATAGAGAATGCTATTGAGCACGGCATCTTTTATAAAAACGGAGAAGGTTTTCTGTCTATCAAAATTTCTCTTAAAAACAATACACTTCTGTACGAAATAGAAGATGATGGAATTGGACTAAGTGAGTCTTTAAAACTAAAAAGCGCGTTTGATAAAAAACACAAGTCTCTCGCCATACAGATTACTAAAGAACGTATTGAAACAATGAATATGCAGAACAATACAGACTTCGAAATAGAAATTAAAGACAAAGCTATGACTCAAAAAAATTCATCGGGTGTTTATGTAAAATTTGCAACTCCTTATCTGACTTTATAAAATGAAGGCTATAATCATTGACGACGAAAAAAACTCGACAGAGTTAACTTCTTCTATTTTAAGAGACTATTGCCCCAGGGTAAAAATTTTAGCCACAGCCTCTTCCGTTGGCGAAGCATATAAAACAATTATTCAATTACAACCTGACCTTATTTTTTTGGATGTTCAAATGCAGGATGGAACAGGGTTTGATCTCCTGAATAAATTTCCACTTATTAATTTTAAAATTATATTTATAACCGCTCACCAGGAATTTGCAGTAAACGCTTTTAAACGCAGTGCTATTGACTATTTGCTAAAACCCATCGCTCCGCCAGATATTATTAACGCTGTTTCTAAAGCTGAGCAACAGTTTAATAACAACGAATGGAATTCTCAACTCAAAACCTTGTTGGGAAATGTTTCAGAGCCTTTGCAACAAAGACAAAAACTTGTTCTTAAAACCATGGAGCGAATTTACTCGGTGCACCTTAACGAAATTATTCGCTTTCAGTCAGAAGGAAGTTATACAGAGGTATATCTCGAAAAAGGGAAAAAAATTGTTGTATCCAAACTCCTGAAAGAATTTGATGAACTCCTGAGTTCGAATGGGTTTATAAGAGTTCACCAATCGCACCTGATAAACAGTGAATTCATTTTTTGTTTTGAGAAAACACAAAACCTTGTAACGATGAAAGATGATTCTACTGTACCGGTTTCTGTAAGAAAAAAAGAAACGCTGATGAGTCTTCTCAACTCTATTTAAACGAATTTAAATTCGCTTACGACGCTTTTTCGTATCTCCCCTACGTTTATAAATCTCTCTTCCATCCAGTGTAAAACTGCACGACTTTTGTTGGGTATGCACTTGAATCCACAAGGATTTAAACTTATTACTAATAACAAAAATTCATGAAAAGAAAAATTACTTTACTCGCACTCGCTGCCTGCTCTGTTTTTACCATGAGCTCACAGGTTACTCTTTACGAAAGTTTCACTGCACCCTTTAATCCCGTTGCAAGCGGTTGGGACGTGCAAAATCTTTCCTCAACTACCGGCACCAACACAAGTGGCTGGAGGCAGGGAAATGCAAATTCCTACCTTACCGCTTTGAAGGGCAATCCCGACGATTATTTTTCTGTAGATAAATACGCCACCAGTTTAACCGGAGCAACAAATACAATTAGTTGCTGGCTAATTACGCCAACGGTAAATCTTACAAACGGGGGTATCCTTCAATTTTCAATTAAGAGTTTTACAGCAAATCCGGGAAGGCCGGAAAGATTGCAGATCTACTATAGTTTTGGCACCGGTAATAACGTGGGTAGTTCAGCGGGTTCTGCAACAAACACCGCAGGTACATTTACCACGCTTATTGCTGACATCAATCCTAACATGACATCTACTTTTGCAAATCTCTGGTCATGGGCAAATACTTATTCTTTAACAGGTATAACCACACCAGGAGTTGGGCGAATTGCTTTCAGATATTACATAGAGAATGGTGGAGATGCCGCACCCAACGGAAATTACATTGGACTTGACGAGGTGCGTTATCAAATGCCTTGCGCCCGCCCTAATTTTTTCGGCGATGTAACCAACACACCAACAGTTTGTACCGGAACGTCCACACAATTAAAAATATATCCGGCGGGTTCTAATGCTCCGACTACTTATACCTGGTTTAACGGCGCAACAACGAGCCTTACAGCATATACTTTTACCCAGGCTGGAGTCAGGGAAATTTGCTCCCTTGGTCAAAATGCCACAGGATGCCAGCACCTGGACGTATCTTATATTTTTGTACAAGCAAGTCCAACTGTTGCTGTTGCTTTTAATCCAAATGGTGTTATTTGTTCAGGAAATACAGTAGCGGTAACTTCCAGCGGAGCTAACACTTACACTTATTTTCTGGGAACAAATAGTTATACCTCAAACCCGATAACTTTATCTGCACCCCAAGTAAACACCTTAAGTTCAACTCAGTTTACGGTAGTGGGAACAGCCACCAATGGTTGCCTGGGCGGACAGTACGTAACGCTTAATATAAATCCTAATCCAACTATAACCGCCATAGCTTCCAGGAGTACAATTTGTGTAAAGCAAACAGTAACCTTAACGGCTAACGGCGCTGCAACTTATAGTTGGACTGGCGCCTCAGCTTCCACACTCACTGCATTTACTTATACGGCTGGAAGCACGGCGGGCGCACAGCAATTTACCGTGTACGGGGTTTCTCAGGCTGGATGTAAATCCGCCAATGTGGTAACAACAGTTTCTGTATCAAATTGCACAGGATTTGAAAACACACTTTCCACTTCACTTCAACCTTCTATTTATCCTAATCCATTTAAAGATGAATTAAACTTTCAGAATTTCGAGGGCAGTGTAAGCATTTATAATATATCAGGACAATTAGTAGCCTATACCACCACACAAGAAAGCAGAATGCTGATAACATCCTCTTTTTCTCCGGGAATTTACTTAGTGAAAGCAACCAGCACTTTGGGTGAAGTGTATAATTTTAAATTAATTAAAGATTAATTAAAATTTTCCTTCGGAAAGAAGTCTCCGGGGAGAGACTTCTTTTTTATTTTATTTACAAAAAAAAAACGCCCGTAAAACTTTGTTACGGGCGTTTGTTGTTTTGCATAAATTTAGTTTGGAAAAACAACGCCTTTATAATCACCAACATTTAATAAAGGTACAGTAGAACTATATTTTGCATTTATAGCTTTTAAAAACTCGTTAGCTAACAAAGCATTTCCTTTTGGTGTTAAATGCACCCCATCCAAAGAAAAAGCACCCCCGCTCACAAACGTAGCAGAAGTTAGAACTCCGTTGTAGGTAATTCCTTTTTTTGCTTGTGCCATAAAAGCATTAACATCCACGTACGCCAGACCTTTTGCATCTGCTACAGCTCTGAGTTTAGCGTTAAAACCCGCCACACCATTTTGTATGTTTGCGATTTCGGTAGTGCTCAAAACGTATTGATTCGCTATCGGTTTAGTAGAGCCCCAGCCTGCGCACTTCAGTGAATCTTGTGGAGTCGATAATAAAATCAATTCATTTGACTTAATCTGACGCATGCCACCAGGAGCTGAAGCATCAGCAATGATGAATGCGTTGCTCCCTTCCGAAAATTTAATGCCAAGCTGTGCATAGGCAGCACTTAACCCTGCGGCTTGCGTTGCATCGAGTGTTAAACCATTGTAAGGTACAGTAGTGAAATAAGGAATATTCGTAACATCAGGAATATTTCCAATAACTCCCTTTGCCCCATTTGACATCATCGTTCCAACTATTAAATCAATAACACCACCAAAATAGGCAACGTTTGTTACCGAATCTGCTGCACCCCCGGCTAAGGCATACGACAGCACATCATTGTTCCCAATAAAAAGAGAAAAGAAGGTTGCTTTCTGCGCTGAAGCTTCTGCAAGAATAGAGGACGTTTGAGGATTGGCGGTCATGCGCCCGAAAAATGGATTTGCCATTCCATACCCCGGATACGGAACGTGAAAAGATTTGGCACCAGGTACGCCCATATTATTAAAAGGACCCGTTGAAGAAATGTTTGATGTAAAAATACTAAAGTCACCTGCTCCTCCAACCGGAGATAAAGCTGTGACACCTTTACAATCTTTTTTATAGCCGAGTGTCAATTTTGAATTTAAAGATCCGCCAATACCCACCGAACTCATGTTTACCAGGGGCTGCCTAAATTCTCCGCCACCTATGAGTTTAAATTGCTGTGCAATAAGATTTGGATAAGAAACCATTTGTCCGTCGTAATACAAAGCATTGTCTGCATAGCCGGAGGTGATCGAATTTCCGATGGACACGTATTTACTAACATCCAAAGATCCGGCTTCAGGTGTTGGAGCTTTTTGATCAGGTTTGCAACTTACTATTGCTACTGCAGCAAAGGCTCCTAGAAGCGTTTTATAAAATATATTTTGCATGATACTTAGAATTAAAATTTATAAAATAAGGAGATACCTGGAATGCATACATTTGTCTGATAGGTGCCACTCATATTCGTCTCAAGATTTGTATCTTCTCGTTTTAATGTTGTAAATAAGAAAGAAGCATTCACACCAAATCTTTTCTTAATGGTATATCCCAGCCCTATAGTATAATTAATCCTGTTCGCGTCAGGAGTTTCAGGAGTCATATAGCCGTTTTGAACCGGGGTAATTCCGTAAGCTACACCAAGACGTAAAGCAAAGGCTTCGGTTATTTTATATTGTCCACCAAGCCTGAAGGCCAGCGTATTTTTATACATTCTTGCCGACTTAGTATCTGTTAAAGATGCTGTATTAGTTTCATAGTCAAAAGAAAGTGTATCATAAGCTTTCCAGCCAACATAATTTATATCCAGTGCCAGTGCCAATTTCGAAGTGACATCGTAAGCCAGTCCTAAAGTTAGAACAGACGGCAATGGAAGTTCTGCTTTAAATTTTCCATTGGGGAAGTTAGAAGAAAGAGAAGATGGCACTGTAAAAGTGGCATCCCCCTCTTTGATTTTCATATTTACCTGTGAGCGATAAGTAAGCCCTACAGAAAACTTCTCCATGGGTTTGTAATATATTCCTGCGTTAAACCCGTAACCGTTAGCTTTACCGTCTAGTTCGGCATGACCATAGTTACCGTTTGCATCGACTACAGGAATGTCTTTCTGTAAATTAACTTTTCCGTTTGCGTATACAAAACCGGCACCGATACCCAGTTTGCTGGTGAGCCTATAACTCACGGTAGGTTGAAAGAAAATAGATTGCAGTTGCAGGCGCGTGAGTGCAAAACGTCCGATCCAACCATTCTCCCACTCTACAGTGCTTCCAAAGGGCGTATAAACTGCAAGTCCAAATTTTAACTTGCTTGTATCTTTAGCACCAAATAAAGCATAGGCAGCAAAGGGGAAACTTACCGGGGATTTAGTTCGCGAAGTTTGACCCGTATTTTTATCCAGAAATTGCCCGTTCGGTATTGTCGGACTCACACCAATAGAAATCTCATTACCTTTTAGAAATGACGCACCCCCCGGGTTATAAAATAACGCCGCGGCATCCTGCATATAGGCGGTTCCGGCGCCGCCCATACCTTGTTGAACCTGGCCCTGTAAATTCACCTGGTAACCTTGTGCGCTTGTGGCGAAAGGTAAACAGAAGATAAGTGCTGCTGTTAATTTTTGTAGATGTTTCATGTTTTTATTTTTTTGTCATTTTTTTCGCCTTGTTTTGATTAACAGCAACACCTTATTAAAATTTGCGTATCTGTTATTTAGAATCCGGAATTTTAAACCAGGTCTGCGTTCTTCCAATTAAAGAAATGCCGATGTATCCGCGCAGATCTAGTTTCCCATCACGGTACTTGATTGTACAACTATATGTTTTACCATTCTCAGGATCGTAAATAGTTCCGTCTTCCCACTCCCCGTCATCAAATACAAATCCTTTTAGCATATTTAATCCAAGAATAGGAACAGACTGCTTTGCTTTATCAGGATTATTTTTATCTACTTTCACCTTTCCATCCGGATAGGTTGGTTCTTTTAACCATGTAATTTTTCCATTGTATTTTGCTCCTTCTTTATAAATAGTAACTTTTGCTTTTCCACTTGCTGTAAGCCAAGTGCCCAATACAGCGTCTGGGTCAGGAGTTTGTGCAAAACCAAATGCTGTCATAAACAACATAAACGAGATAACAAATAATTTTTTCATAGTTTTTAGTTTTAATGATTTACAAATTTTACTTACCAATTTTTATTATTTATAATTCCTGACGTTACAAGCAATGAATTATGTTTCGTTTAAACACGCTTCACTATTTCTTAAACTCCAGGTTGCGAACGTATACTTCATTTAAAGCGGTTGCACAAAGCTCACCACTGGTATCAAAAATTTCAATAGGATAAGCTTTAATAAATTTTCCCTCGGCACGTAAAACACCTTCTGCTTCCGTAATCATTTCTTCACTTATTTTTATGGAATAGTGAAGATCGGTTCTGCCAGGCTTAATGTATTGAATTTGCGCGCTTTTTAACCAAACCGTTATTTTAAAACCTTTGCGCTGCATTAACTGCCCAAACAGCAATGCATAGAAAGGATCAGTGGCCGAAAAAATCGTTCCCCCAAAAATAGAATTGCCAAGATTGGTCGTAAAAAGGCTCCGGTTAATTTTTACATCAATGCCTGTAAATCCTTTGTATATTTTCATCACCCAAATCCGTTGAAAGAGCATAGGCGGATAAAAACGCATTAACCACTTTAATTTATTTTCGGATATCATCATATATATTATCCTTTTTTTTTATGGAATATACTTCCAAAAAATAAATGTAAAAAAACCTTACACTTTCATTTTAACGTTCTTCCAGGCCTTAATTTGCCAGTTGATTAATCCTGTACAGATGTGGTTATTGTCAGTATCGTAAACTTCAACAGGAAATTCCCTGAAGACAGCTTCCGTCGTTTTTAAAGGATTCAAAATGTCATTCTGAATTTCCTCCTTTGTTATTTTGAATTTCACGTACACAGCTGTTTTTGCCTGGTAGTGATAAGTCATGTGAATATTCTTTAAAATTATGCGGTATTCTTTTGGAGAAAAATTTGCCAGCAAACTTAATCCGGAAACATATTCGCAAAGTGTGGCGAGAAGACAAGCATGAATGCCGCGAATGTGGTTTCGGTTGGCTTTAATGTTGCCGGCCATCATTGTTAATTCATTGTCACCAATCTTCGTAACACGTATGTTATGGGGTTTATTAAAAGGAACAGTCCTCAATAAAATCCGATTCAACAGCCAAAGATAAAACTTTGAGTGCTTCGCTTTTTGGATCAATGAATTTAATTTGTCCATTATTTCTTGAATAAACCTTCTACATAATCCATGTATTTTTGTTGTGCTTCTTCCTTGCTCATGCCTTTCTTACCGTTCCAGGCATTATACTTAGCTGCGGCAACAAAATCAAACATACCGGGTTTATCAATATTTACATCTCCAATAGTTGCCTGTTTATTTAAAGCATACAGTTCCAACATAACTTCGTTATCTGGTTTTTCAGGAAGATCCATTACGCGTTTTTTTGCGTCTTCAAATTTTTGTTCTAAATCGCTCATTGTATTTTTATCTTTAGTAAGTTCAACTTTTTTTTCAGGAACTTCTTCCAAAACGAAGTCCGGACTTTTAGGAACATGTAGAAATGAATCGGCCCATTCCTGTGGAAGAGCGGTTAACTTTCTCCTCTCCATGTCTACCCAGGCCCCCTGAACGTTAACCTGCGCAGCTTTTACCCCATCACCTCTGAAAATTTCCTGGCTGAAAGACCAGCGGCTTCCATCCTTACGGCAATGCGTCATTACTACAGTAACCTTCACAGTGTCACTAGGTCTTATCTCACGCAGATAAATTAATTCCTCGCGAAATAAGATCGGACCGATTTTCAATTTTTCAAGGAGACGGGCATCAAATCCCAAATTCTCCAGTACCTGTAACCTTGCTTGTGCAGCAAAATCGGCATAAGCAGAATGCCGCAAATGCATATTTGCATCAATCTGCGACCACATTACTTTTCCTTCGTAGAAAACGTTTTCCATCAATTTAAATTTAAGCTCGAAATGATCAGCGCACTTGTCATTTCGAGCATAGTCGAGAAATTAAAAGCAATATTTATTTTCAGCTATGATTTTTTGGGCAACAACCTGACGAGCATTTTTTGCATTGAAAGGCTCTTGTTTTGTATAACGTTTTAAACCGATCAACATCATACGTAGCTCATCCCCTTCGCCAAAACTATTTAAAGCCTCTTTGCCTTCTACCCAGATTTTATCACAAGCTGAATTGATGTAAGAACGTGCAATCGCGATCTGACCTTCGCAAGCCGCTTCACCTCTCATACTCACCAACTTTTCAACACGTAGTAATGTGGACTCCGCAACATAAACTTCAATTGCCATGTTAGCGATATTCATAATCACTTCCTGCTCTTTACTTAGTGTAGCCATTAATTTTTGAACAGCTCCACCTGCCACTAATAAAACAGCTTTTTTAAAATTGCTGATTAGTTTCTTCTCGTATGCAAATAAAGTTTCATCCGGTTCTGCAAACTCAGGAATGCCAACCAATTCAGCAGCCACTTTTTGTGCAGGTCCCATTAAATCTAATTCACCCTTCATAGCACGTTTTAAGATCATATCTACAATTAACATGCGGTTGATCTCGTTTGTACCCTCAAAGATGCGGTTGATGCGGGAATCGCGGTAGATACGATCCATCGGACCTTCTGCACTGTAACCCATCCCACCATAAATCTGTACCCCTTCGTCCGAAACATAATCCAACGTTTCTGAGCCATGTACTTTTAGGATAGCGGCCTCTACGGCGAATTGCTCAATCCCTTTTAATTTTGCTTTTCCTTCTTCCATACCACCTTCAATTAAAGCGTGGATGGCATCTTCAATATTCTGAGAACAACGGTAGGTTGCACTTTCTGATGCAAAAATCCGAATGGCTTGTTCAGCTAATTTGTAGCGAATAGCTCCGTATTTAGAAATTGGTCTTTCAAACTGAATACGTTCGTTAGCGTAGTTTACCGATTGTGTTACGGTTCCTTTGCTTCCGCCAATTGCTGCTCCCGCTAATTTAATACGTCCGATGTTTAAAATATTTACAGCGATCTTAAACCCATTTTCACGTTCTGATAATAAATTTTCAACCGGAACTTTACACTCATTAAAAAATACCTGACGTGTAGAACTTCCTTTTATCCCCATTTTATGTTCTTCAGGATTTAATGAAATTCCCCCGAAAGATTTCTCAACGATAAAGGCAGACAAATTTTTATCATCACCAATTTTAGCGAACACAGTAAAAATATCCGCGAAGCCACCGTTAGTGATCCACATTTTTTGCCCGTTTAAAACATAATGTTTTCCGTCAGCGGTTAATGTTGCTGTCGTTCGTCCACTGTTTGCGTCAGATCCGCTTTGTGGTTCTGTTAAACAATAACAAGCTTTCCATTCGCCCGTTGCTAATTTCGGAATGTATTTTTTCTTTTGTGCCTCATTGCCATAATATAAAATTGGCAAAGTTCCAATTCCAGTGTGCGCCGATAAAGCTACTGCGAAAGAATGACCCGCGCCTAAAACTTCCGTAGTTAACATAGAAGTCACGAAGTCGAAACCTAAGCCACCCAGATCTTCTGGAACAGAAGTGCCCAATAATCCAAGCGCTCCGGCTTTTTCCAACAAAGAAACCATCAATCCTTCTTCCTGGTTGTCAATGCGATCAAGAATTGGATTTATTTCCTGCGCGATAAAGTCTTCACAGGTTTTTTTCATCATTAATTGTTCTTCAGTCCATTGTTCTGGAATGAAAATATCTTGTGCCAACGTTTCCTTAATAAGAAATTCTCCGCCTTTGGTTTTCACCGTTGTTGCTGTTGTTGCCATTTTTTTAGTATTAATTAGTTAGATTTAATATTATAATAATTCAAATACCCCTGCTGCGCCGTGACCCGTGCCAATACACATTGTTACAACGCCATATTTTTTATTCTGGCGACGCATCTCTCCAAAAAGCTGCACGGATAACTTCGCGCCACTGCATCCCAGAGGATGACCTAATGAAATTGCTCCACCATTTACATTCACTTTACTTTCATCTAATTCCAATTTTCTAACAACCGCTAAAGACTGAGATGCAAAAGCTTCGTTTAACTCGAATAAATCAATGTCTTTCATTTTTAAACCCGCTTGTTCAACAGCTTTGGGAATAGCGAAGATGGGTCCTATTCCCATAATACGAGGCGGAACTCCAGCAGTTGCGTGAGACACTAAGCGAGCAATGGGCGTTAAATTATGTTCTTTCATAAATCTTTCGCTTACTACTAAAACAAAAGCGGCTCCATCACTTGTTTGCGAAGAGTTACCCGCCGTTACGCTCCCACCGTTTGCAAACACAGGCTTTAATTTTGCTAATGCTTCCACAGAAGTATCACCGCGTGGACCTTCATCCGTATCTACTATAAAATCTTTTACTTTCTTTTTTCCGTTCTCGTCAAGGTAAGTCTCGCTTACTTTCACCGGAACAATCTCCTCTTTAAACTTTCCTGCTTTGATGGCTGCTATAGCTTTTTGATGTGACTTGTAAGAAAAAGCATCCTGGTCTTCACGAGAAACATTAAATTCTTTGGCCACTGCCTCGGCCGTAAGACCCATATTCCAGTACCAGTCAGCATGTTCTTTTGCGATGGCCGGATTTGGAACTACTCTCCATCCACCCATTGGGATTAAACTCATACTCTCTACACCACCGGCAATTACGCAATCCGCATAACCGGCTGCGATTTTTGCAGAAGCCAGTGCGATAGTTTCTAAACCGGATGCGCAATAACGGTTCACCGTCATACCTGAAACTTTATCGGTGTTTAAAGAAAGAAGCGAAATAATTCTTCCCACGTTTAAACCTTGTTCTGCTTCAGGCATTGCGTTACCTACCATCAAATCATCCACACGGGCGTGATCTACCTGCGGAACAGAGGCCATTAAATGTTTTATAACGTCCGATGCTAAATCATCAGGACGTGTAAAGCGGAATCCACCACGTGTGGCTTTTCCGACTGCACTTCTAAAACCTGCTACAATATATGCGTTCATTTTTTTGAATTTTAAATGTGATTAGTTTCTTAATACTTTTCCGCCGTTTATTATGCTGTGTAAACGTTCCATAGTTTTACGCTCGGTACACAACTGCACAAATGCTTCACGCTCCAGATCAAGCAAATATTGCTCTGAGACCATAGTTGGCTGAGACAAATCTCCCCCAGCGATTACATAACCTAATTTGTTTGAAATTTTCAGATCATGTTCGCTCATATAATTACCACTGTATAAAGAGTTGGCCCCAACGTATACAAGTCCTAATGCAGTATTACCTAAAACCCGAATATCTTTGCGTGGTGTAGGTTTGGTGTAGCCTTCTTCAGCCATCAGCAAACATTCTGCTTTTGCTTCTGTTAACTGACGTGCTTTTGACATCACAACTTTATCAATGCCCTTGCGCAAAATTCCCAAATCAAAAGCTTCGTAAGCAGAAGTAGATACTTTTGCCTGGCCAATGGTCAGGAATTTTTCTCGGAAAATATTTAATTCGATATCACCTTCGTGAAGTGAATCTGCCAATCGTACAGCAAACTCTTTTGTACCGCCACCGCCAGGAATAACCCCTACTCCAAATTCAACAAGACCAATATAGGTTTCAGCGTGTGCTACAACTTTATCTGCGTGCAGGCAAATTTCGCAACCTCCTCCTAAGGTGAGGTTATGAGGCGCAACAACCACGGGTATAGAAGAGTAACGAATTCTCATCGTCGTATTCTGGAAAGTTTTCACCGCCATGTTTAATTCGTCCCACTCTTGCTCTGCCGCCATCATAAAGATCATCCCGACGTTTGCTCCCGCCGAGAAATTCGCTCCTTCATTACTGATCACTAATCCTTTATAATCTTTTTCAGCGATATCAATTGCTTTATTGATTCCAGCTAAAACTTCACCACCAATGGTATTCATCTTAGTATGGAATTCACAATTTAAAATACCATCGCCCAGATCGGTAATGGTTACACCACTGTTTTTCCAAACGGTATTTGTCTCGCGAATTGTATCCAATGAAATAAATGCTTCGGTGCCAGGAATTACTTTGTAAGACTTCGAGGCCACATCATAAAATTCTTTTTTACCATTCTCAATTTTATAGAAAGATTTATTTCCCGCTTTTAAGAAATCATAAACCCAGGCAGCCGGTTTATTATTTGAAGCTTCCATCAGCTTAACTGCTGCTTCCACTCCAATGGCGTCCCAGTATTCAAACGGTCCTAAGTCCCAGCCAAATCCAGCTTTAAGAGCATCGTCAATTCTATATAATTCATCCGCAATTTCAGGAATGCGGTTTGAAACGTATTGAAACAAGCCTGAGAAAGTTGCACGGTAAAATTCTCCCGCTTTATCTTTTCCAGAAACTAAAACTTTAACGCGTTCTTTTAAATTGTCAATCGGCTTGGTTAATTCTAATGTCGCAAATTTTACTTTTTGCGCCGTTTTGTATTCTAAGGTTTTTAAATCCAGGACAAGAATTTCTGTTTTCCCTTCTTTACTTTTTGTTTTTTTGTAGAAGCCTTGACCGGTTTTATCTCCCAGCCATTTATTCTCAGCCATTTTTTTCAGGTATTCCGGTAAGGCAAATAACTCATTCGCTTCGTCGTTGGGAACTCCTTTTTTTAAACCGTTAGCTACATTAATCATGGTATCCAAACCAACAACGTCGCTGGTTCTGAAGGTTGCAGATTTCGGACGGCCCAATACCGGTCCTGTTAATTTGTCTACCTCTTCAATAGTCAAATCCATTTTCTCAACCAAATGAAGCAAAGACATAATGCCATAAACCCCAACGCGGTTGGCTATGAAAGCAGGTGTATCTTTAGCAAGTACAGTTGTTTTGCCCAGAAACTTTTCACCGTATTCCATTAAAAACGAAATTACTTCCGGTTTTGTATGAGGAGTTGGAATGATCTCTAATAACTTTAAATAACGCGGAGGATTAAAAAAGTGAGTTCCGCAGAAATGATCTTTAAAATCTTCGCTGCGCCCCTCTGTCATTAAATGAATAGGAATTCCAGAAGTATTAGAAGTGATAAGAGTTCCCGGTGTACGGAATTTTTCTACCTGCTCATAAACTTTCTTTTTAATATCTAAATTTTCTACAACCACCTCAATTACCCAATCGTACTTAGCGATCTTCGACATATCATCGTCAAAATTTCCGGTGGAAATACGACTGGCAAATTCTTTTTTATAAATCGGAGAAGGATTAGATTTCAGGGCAAATTGCAAAGCTTCATTAACAATGCGATTGCGAACCGCTTTTGTGTCCAATGTTAAACCTTTTGCTTTCTCAGCATCGTTCGGTTCTTTTGGTACTATGTCCAGTAATAAAACTTCGCAGCCAATGTTGGCAAAATGACAGGCAATACGGCTGCCCATAACACCTGAGCCCAGTACCGCAACTTTTTGAATTAACCTCTTCATACTTTTTAAAATTTAATTTTTAATTAGTTTACTTCTTTCTTCAGCTAATGCTGTAATCTCATCTAATGTTTTAAAAAACTCTTCAACGCGGTCTTTTCCTATTTTTACTTCCACCAGGTGATTAAAATTCCGCACCACATTCTTAGCAAGTTCTTTGGCCGATTTTCCTTTACTTGTGAGCATTATTTTTATTTTCCTTCCGTCTTCCTTATCAGGAATTCTCTGGATCAGCTTTTTCTTTTCCAGCGACAAAGTAATTCTTGACAGAGAAGTACTCTCCATTCCCAACAGCGGCGCAATATCCGAACCGTAAGAACCTTCATGACTATCTATATTCAATAAAAAATGTCCCATCGCAATTGTCAGATCGTGTAATGAAGCTTCCGAATTATACATTCTGCTCACCACCTGCCACGAAGTTTTTAATTTAGAATCAATAGTCTCTGTGTGTTTTTTGCTCATAGTTTAACACAAATATACACTTAATTGTATTATGCACGCATAACATAATTATAAATGTTCTAAATTTTTACTATCCTGTTTATAAATGCGATCGAATGCCTCTTTATTTGCAGTCATGATAATTTTCCGCTTTAAAGATAATTTTGGGGTCATCTCACCTTTTTCAACCGTCCACTCATGAGAAAGCAATTCTATCTTTTTAATTTTTTCGTATTGAGCCAGATCTTTATTTACATTTTCAACCTCAATCATAATCCTGTTTTTAACCTGCTCATTTTTTACAATTTCTTCATTGCTTGTAAAAGGCACTTTGTGTTTCTCACACCAGCCTTTTAAGAAAGAGAATGAAGGCACGATAAAAGCGGCAGGGAATTTTTCGTTCTCCCCTATTACCATGGCTTGCTCTATAAACCGACTTCCTTTTAATTTATTTTCAGTAATCTGCGGTGTAATATATTTTCCGCCAGAGGTCTTAAACATTTCTTTTTTACGATCGGTTATTTTTAGAAATTTATTGTCAACCAATTCGCCAATGTCGCCCGTATGAAACCAGCCATCTTTATCGATAGCTTCGGCTGTTAAGTCGGGATGATTATAATAACCCATCATCACATTTGGCCCCTTCACGCAAATCTCTCCGTCTTCTGAAAATTTTACCTGAACATTATCTATAACAGGACCAACAGTTCCAATCATAATATTTTCATCTGCGTAATTATTTACGGCAACTACCGGAGAAGTTTCTGTAAGACCATATCCTTCCAGGACTTTAATCTTTGCTGCATGAAAAACTCTGGCCAGTGGGAGTTGAAGTGCAGATCCTCCGGAAACTATTCCCACGATATTTCCACCAAGCGCTTCTCTCCATTTACTGAAAATAAGTTTGTTGGCAATACCTAATTGCCATTCATAAAAAGCGCCGTTCTGACCATGTTGCTTGTAGCGCAGCCCCAGGTTAAGCGCCCAGAAGAACAGTAATTTTTTCACACCTGTTAAAGCGTGCCCCGTATTCACAATCTTTTCGTAAACCTTCTCTAATAATCTCGGAACAGTTACAAAAATATGAGGCTTCACTTCTTTTAAGTTGTCGCCAATTTTTTCTAAACTCTCGGCGTAATACACCGACATACCGCGACTTATGTACAGGTAAGAAAGCATGCGTTCATAAACGTGATTTAAAGGAAGGAAACTTAAGGCTCTCCAATCACTTTGAAACGGACAAAGATCTTTACAGGCCAAAACATTACTCACAAAATTCTTGTGAGAAAGCATTACACCTTTAGGATTTCCTGTTGTACCCGATGTATATATTAACGTAGCAAGATCTGTATTTTTGATGGAAGTTTTGATGGCTTCCAACTCATTGACATGGGGATTGTTTTTTCCAATTACCACCAAATCCTGTAAACATTTTACGCCTTCAATTTTTGAGAACGAAAAAATTTCTTTCACGTTCGATCCGCCAATACACGATTTTACTTTTTGATACATTTCATCGTTGGCAACGAAAAAATATTTTATATCGGCATCACCAATAATATGCTTTAGATCATGCTCACTGATAGTAGGATATAAAGGTGTATTAATACTTCCTGTTTGTGAACAGGCATAATCTACAAAATTCCACTCGGGACGGTTATTGGAAATTAAACCAATTTTATCGCCTGGCTTTATACCAAGATCTAAAAAAGCATAACTCAGGGCATTCACAGTATCGATGTATTCCTGTGTACTGTATTTCCTCCATTCACCATTCTCTTTCGCTGCAAGAGCGTCGGGTTTTAACGGCATTTGTTTGAGGTGATGAAGCAGGTCGAAGAGACGAAAATTTTCAATTGAATCCATAATGCGTTTTTTTTTAAGGATACTTTTAGGCTGCATAAAATGTTATGCATGCATAAAAATAAAGTATATTTGTATTAAATCAAAATTATTTTCAGATGAAGGATAATGTGTTAAATCGTTTATTAAAGATTGATTTCCCCGTTATTATGGCACCCATGTTTTTGGTGAGCAACGTGGAAATGATGAAAGCAGGAATGCGCTCTGGCATCATGGCTACCTTTCCGACTCTAAACTACCGTAAAGAGGGCGAACTGGAAAAGGTACTGGACGAACTTAATGCTTATTGTAAACTTCATAATGGCAGTTACGGGGTTAACATTATTGTACAAAAATCAAATCCTTTGTCCATTAAACATACAAAGATCTGTTTACAAAAACAAGTCCCCTTCTTTATTACTTCGTTAGGAAATCCTAAAGAAGTTATTGATGGAGCGCATGTTTATGGAGGAAAGGTTTTTTGCGATGTCACCAATCTGATTCATGCTAAGAAATGTGCAGATGCAGGCTGCGATGGCTTTATTGCTGTTGGACAAGGCGCCGGCGGACATGCAGGGCCAAATCCTTTGCAGGTATTAGTCCCTGCCCTGAAAGAGCATTTTCCGGGTATCCCGGTGATAGCGGCTGGCGGTATTACAAATGGCGCAGGACTGTTGTCGGTACAAGTGTTAGGTGCAAGCGGTGTTTCAATAGGAACACGCTTTATTGCCAGCACTGAAGCGGGAGTAAATGATAATTACAAAAACGCGATTGTTAAGTCCGGGATGGAAGATATTGTTATGACGACCAAATTATCGGGAACTCCCTGCGCTGTGATTAACAACGATGCTGCAAAGAAAATGGGCTACACGCAAAATTGGTTTGAAAAACTACTCAGCAATAACGCACAGACAAAAAAATGGTTTAAGATGCTGGTACAACTAAGGGGCATGCAAAAACTGGAGAAATCGGTGCTGCCAAATAATTATCTGAGTCTGTGGACCGCGGGTAAATCTTCAGAGCTGGTGCATGATATTATTTCTTGTGAGGAAATTGTGGCGAGGATAAAGAGAGAGTATTTGCAAAGCCTTGCGGAGATAAGCGCGTAAGTCTGCGCCCACTTCAATAATCCCTTGTCTGTTTTGACACAGATTTCAGCTGATGCTGCTGATCTGTCCGCTTAAAAATTCACAGATGCTTTCTTTTCAACGAACTACTGAAGTTGCAGGGATGTAGTTTCTGTAAACCTGCTTCCGCCATTAAACCAAATACAAAAAAATATAAACTCCCGTCAGGAAAAACGACTCCAGGAATTGTCTGCTAGCATTTTATCTTTTTAATTTCTACTTTAATCCGTCTAAAATTTTATATTATGATTCAATCAAAAAAAATTCAAACCGCTTCTTTGAATACCCACTATTTAGAAAGTGGTGATAGCAGTAAAAACCTTGTTGTACTAGTACACGGAAATGTTTCGTCGGCTGTATTTTTTAAACCTTTAATGGAAAAGCTGGGAGACACGAATCATTATGTTGCCCCAGATATGCGCGGTTACGGTGATTCAGAAACAAAGGCAGTGAATGCTATTACCGGATTAAATGATTTTTCTACAGACCTCAACAATTTTATAAAAGCCGTTAATAAAGAAAATAAACCTGTTCACTTGTTGGGTTGGTCGCTTGGTGGGTCTGTTATTATGGAAGCTGCTATGAAAGAATCGACAACTATTCAAAGTCTGACATTGGTTTCTGCCATGTCACCGTTTGGCTTCGGAGCTTCTATGAACACAGGCCTTGAATTAAAACCTACTTCAAAAGATTTTGCTGGTAGCGGCGGTGGCGCTGTAAATCCTTCTTTTATTGACAGCATTCGTACGCAGGATGCAAAGCTCCCGTCAACTGCTCCGGCAGGTATGCAGGCGAGTCCGCAAAACTACGCGCGTACTACTATGAACACTTTGTATTTTAAAGCTGTGAACGGTCAAACACTCTTGCAAAGAGGCGTGATTGATCAAGCCACCGAAGATGCGTTTACAGAGTCGATGTTTCAAACAAAACTAGGTGAGGATAACTACCCTGGAAACTCTGCCGCCACAGCAGACTGGCCAGGCATGGCACCCGGAGACAAAGGCGTAAACAATGCAATCTCTGCAAAATATTGCAACATCAGTTCTTTTGCATCTAAAGGCTTAACACTGCCTATACTTTGGATTCGTGGTGATAGCGATTTAATTGTTTCGGATGCTTCCTTCGTGGATGTAAATAACTTAGGAAAATTAGGCTTCATCCCGGGGTGGCCTGGAGATGCTACTAACCCACCTCAGCCAATGATTAAACAGTTAAGATCAGTATTGGATGAATACAAAAAAAACGGTGGCCTTTATAACGAAGTTGTGTTTGAAGACTGCGGACATTCCCCTCTTATAGAATATCCCGATAAGTTTAAAGCTCTTTTTCTCGATTTTATCCGCTAAAAAAGCTGAACTCCACCTGCCACGATTTTATATTTAGATGGTTATGCCTGTGCCAATTTCTACAGTTGGAATAAGGAAAATTATGCCTCATATAAGCCCTGTCCTTCTGGAAAACAGGATGATTTACCCCATAAATTAAACTCCTGGAGATAGTTAACGTAATTGAATTACGCTTCTGATCTTAAACTTTCCATGCTCGAATAGTTGAGCATAAGTTTTTTGAATGTAGTGGTACATTTCAAGGTGTGAAGGGATAGAAATATCCAGGTTTCTTGATAGCTGAAGGTTGCAATCTAATTCAATTTTCACTCTTCTGCGAAGCACCTTATCCACCAGACCTGATTTTTCTGTAGTTACTTTGCCACTCAAAACGATCTTATAAAAATGCATCGCGGCTTCCAATTCGTTTTTTGCAATCAATTTTAAATTCGAAAGGCTCTGGAACCTGGCATGCAGGGTTTTATACTCGGCTGTAGAAATATAGGGCGTGATAAGCTTTTTAATGTTGAAAATTTCAGAGGATAGTTCCTGGATATGGTGTCTCAATAAAACTAATTCTTGCGTGTTAGTCATGCAGTGTATTTTACTAATAATGCAAATAAAAGACATTAAAAGACTTAATAAATTAGAAATGTATTAGAATTTACCGGATCGCAGAAGTGCCTTACAAATGACAGAAGCCTTAGCAGTTTTGATGAGCTTTGTGTTAAGACCCGAGTATAGGCGGGAAAGCAATGGAAAAGATGGTTCCTTTATTCTTTTCAGATGCCAGGTAAATTTGTGCGGCATGCAATTGAACTATCTTTTTTGTCAACGCTAAACCAATACCATGACCCTTGGTTTCGGAGGTTGAATTAGCCCTGTAAAAAGGTTCAAATACCAGGGCACTTTCTTCCTTACTTAATCCTACTCCCTTATCTTCAAATTTTAATAAAACTGTTTCATGGGTATCAAAAAGCAAATGAACCTCGCACGATTGATTATCACTGAATTTGCATGCATTGTCAATCAGGTTTGTAAAAGCAACTTTTAGTAATGCCTCATTTCCTTTTATAATGAGTTTGTTTTCATCTTCCGGCATTTGATCAAGATGAATATTTACTTTGTATGTAGGCTGTGTTTTATGAAAATAATCTCTGCAAAACCATAGTAGATCATCTATACGAAGATCGCTCAGCTGAATTTCACCCTCGTAATTGAGCCGCGTGTATTCCATAAGATCATGCGTGGTGCGGTTCAGATTTTTGATATCTTCCAATACAGAAGTAATACTTGCTTTGTATTCCGGTACGCTTCTTTCATTAATTAAACTCACCTGTAATTGAGACGTAATAGAGGTTAAAGGATTTTTCAATTCGTGCGAGGCTCCACTTACGAAAAGTTTTTGCAACTGAAAGGCCTTTTCCAGGCGATCCAGAAGTGTATTAAAAGTAGTTATCAGATGCCCTATCTCATCCTTGTTGGTGCCTGGCTTTAATCGTTTGTCAAGAAGCTCTACATCCATCTTTTCTACTTCATTAATAACCGCAGAAAGCGGCTGCAAAGCTTTTCCAGCGTAAACCCATCCTGAAAAAGCAACAATGGAAATCATAAAAATGAAAAGCAGGATAAGGGTGTTTCTTAAGTTCTTTAACTTATTAAAACCCGACTGGTCTATGGCTCCCGCGAAAACAACAAAATGATTTTCACTATCCTTGTAGGTTGTACCAAGTATTTCAAAGCCATTTTGTTTAAACTCTTTTCTTGTGGTCTTTCTAATTTCCGCAAAAAGAGCGTCTTCTATTTTGAAATCCAGCGAATCATTATTTGTATAAATCTGCCGGTTTTCATTGTTGTAGATACTGATGTTCTCAAAAGGCAATTTATCTTTTTGCGTGCGATCAAGAATACGTTGCATAGTAGAGTCTATTTGCTTTACAGACATAAAGATCTCCGCTGACGTTTTCGCTTTATTCTCGAGGCGTTTGTAAAATTCAACTTTCCGGTAATTGTAGGAGGAATAATAAACTACCCCAAATCCCATAAAAATGATCAGGGTAACAATGCCTATAAACTGTAAGGTTAATTTTGTCCTGATCTGCATTTTATGTTTCTTCTCTAAAAATATACCCAATTCCTTTTTTTGTGTGAATGAGTTTTACCGGAAAATCTTTATCTATTTTATTGCGCAGGTAACTCACATAAACTTCGATGATATTTGTACCCGTATCAAAATTAAGATCCCATACTTTTTCCGAGATTTCTTCCTTAGAGATCACCCTGTGTTTATTTAGCATGAAAAATTCGAGCAGTGCAAATTCTTTAGCGGTAAGGCTTATCATTTTCCCTCCACGCTGAATTTCTTTGGTATCAAGGTCTAACTTAAGATCGGCATAACTCAAATATCTTTCTTGTAGCGGCATGGTGCGGGTGCGGTTAATAGACACTTTAATACGCGCAAGCAATTCATCAAAGTCAAACGGCTTTACAAGATAATCGTCACTGCCTGCATCAAACCCTTTAATTTTATCGGAAGTAAGGCCCATTGCAGTAAGCATAATTACCGGCGTGAAATTTTTGTCCTCACGAAGTTTCCTGCAAAATTCCAATCCACTTATTTTAGGTAGAATGATGTCTGTAATTATAAGATCGAAATTAAAGGCCGTGGCCAATCTGAGAGCTTTTTCTCCATCGTAGGCAATCTGAACTTCATAGCCTTTTTCTTTTAAGCCTTTTTGCAAGATATTGGCCGTCTTTATTTCATCTTCAACAACAAGTAGCTTCATACCCGTAAAGTTAATTCTTAGCGACTTACGTCGGCATTAGAAATTACTTAGAATTACCAAATTTTGTAAAGATTAAAGAAAGAAGCTCTTTTTCTAAGGTTATTTTAATTTGGGAGTAAGGGTTCCCTTTTATATTTGCCAAGCTTTTCATGCTGATAATGATGAGAGTTGGCAAGAAGAGTGTGTCTTCTGCGAACACCTCCGATACTAGCTATCGGGTCCGGGAAACTTTGCATAAAATTACTTTTTTCATTAGGCAAGGTTTTCCGGTTTTGGTTTTAGATCCTCCCAAAACAAGTTCAGTACAAGGTGTTAAGGCTTGTTGTGTGAAATGAAATTACTGCAGGCCTGTTTTCACTTTCACTAAATATTCACCTGGAGTAATGCCTTCTGTTTTTTTGAAGACGCGAGAAAAATAATTTGGATCAGAGAATCCAAGAGCAAAACATACTTCTTTGATTTTAATATTTTCAGAACCCATCAAGGTTTTAGCATGTTTAATTTTTTCAGTTAAAATCATTTTACCCGGGGGCACACCAAATTCGTTTGTAAATGTTCTGTAAAAAACAGACTTGCTCATGCAGGCCATTTTACTCAGTTCTTTGGGGTCAATTACTGAGGTAATGTTTCTGCGAATATATTCGATAACGGCTCTGAAACGTTCGTTCGTGTTTCCTGTGGTGTCTACTGTGCCGTTTAACTGACCATAATTTTGAAGACGCATAATAGAAAGTACTAGTTCTTTTAATTTAATATCTACAAGAATATCTTTCAGAGGATCGCTCCCCGAAAAAATCCGGATCAGTTTACTTCCAAGTAATGCAATACTTTCATCATTCTGCAACCAAAGTTGATTGCGATCAAGATGCCAGCTTCCGCCCGATTCCTGATCGCGTGGAAAAGTATCATTAATGTATTCTAATTGTTTTTGCAAGTACTCATCTTCAATCACCAGCGCAGTGCATTGTGTAGGATTCGTATAATTTGCTTCCGGAAAATCGATAATCATTTCCTTATTCGAAGGCAGAATAAAAGTCTCTCCCGGTAAATAATTTCTCCCCGCATCATTAGCACTTTCATGCAGAATTTTTTTCCCTTTCAACATAGAAGTAATCGTGAATCCTTCAAAAGTTAAATGGATATTCTCAACTTTTTTATGCGTCTCGTAGATATTGAGTTCGCAGCGATTCAGGGCATAAGTTGTTTTCTGTTCAACTTCCGTCCTAAGCTTATCTACGTTTGTTGTATTAATTGAACTTAATTGATACATACTTGAAAATTTTACTTAATCCAAATATAATCAATAGCCTTAGTTTTTCCTTACAGCAGAATTATCCAATCTCAGATTGGGAAATCTGTGCTATTTTCAAAAACATCCACAAAAGTTTAATTTTACAGGCTTTATGATTGACCGCATTAAATCTCTCTTCACCTCTTTAGGACTCGACTGGTTCTTGTTGGCCATTCTAACTATGGTACTCATGGCTTACTTTGTGCCGGCACCTGGTATGATCACCCAACCCTTGTCGCTGGCAGACCTCGCTAATTATGGTGTTTCAGGCATCTTCTTTTTTTATGGACTGAAATTAAATGGGCAAAAATTAAAGATGGGTCTGGGAAACTGGAAAATGCACGTAGTCATTCAATTCACTACTTTTTTAATTTTCCCTTTATTGATTCTAATTATTAAACCCTTCTTCGGAAGTCCTGTGGCAAAAGAGTTATGGCTAGGCATCTTCTTTCTTGCAGCACTTCCATCCACTGTCTCATCCTCTGTGGTAATGGTATCGCTGGCAGGCGGAAACATTCCCGCAGCTATTTTTAATGCCAGTATTTCTGCGCTTATCGGTGTGGTTATAACACCTTTGTGGATAGGACTCTTTCTGCAATCAGACGCTGAAAGTTTTGATATGACCGGCATTGCCATAAAACTTACCTTGCAGGTCTTAGTACCGGTAATCATCGGTATTCTCTTAAACAAACGTTTAGGCTATCTTGCCGAACTTCACAAAAAAGCTCTGAAATTTTTCGATCAACTTGTTATTCTCCTTATCGTTTACACTTCATTCTGTAAATCTTTTGCTGAACATTTATTTATTGGTCTTAACTGGTACACCTTACTGGTATTGGCTACAGGCATGCTCTTGCTTTTTCTGGCAACACTTATCGTGATGAATCGCCTGTCTAAGGCTTTAAAATTTAGTAGGCCTGACACTATCACCGTTATGTTTTGCGGTTCTAAAAAATCTTTAGTGCATGGAACTGTCATGTCCGGCATTTTATTTGCTGGAAATCCCATGGCTGGCATCCTCTTGCTGCCTTTAATGTTCTACCATGCTCTGCAGTTGATTGCAGCCAGTATTCTCGCCAAACGTTTAGCTCTTTCTTCTAATCACCACTAAGAGTATTTTCTTTAGCTGTTAGTAAATCAATTGCTACTAGCATTTCTTTATTTCCAATTCGGGGGATTTGCGTGCTAACGTCTGAAATTACCGTCCTAACACCGATGAGTAATTAATCACTTACTTGCCATCAACTAATTCACTAAAACTTTACAGTATGGAAAATTTAGCAAAAAGACCAAAGTTCAAAGACAAGTATGATAACTACATCGGTGGGAAATTTGTTCCGCCTGTAAAAGGAGTTTATTTTGACAACAGTTCTCCGATTGACGGAAAAGTATTTACCAAAGCAGCCCGTTCGGGTGCCGAGGACATAGAATTAGCGCTTGATGCCGCCCATAAAGCTTTTGCAACATGGAGTAAAACTTCTGCCACTGTGCGTAGTAACATGTTGTTGAAAATAGCGCAGGTTATTGAAGACAATCTTGAATATCTTGCCACTGTAGAATGTATCGACAATGGAAAAGCCATCCGTGAATGTCGCGCTGCCGATCTTCCACTAGTAGTTGATCATTTTCGTTACTTCGCAGGTGTGCTGCGTGGTGAGGAAGGAACTATTTCTGAGCACGATGAAAATACGGTAAGTATTAATTTGCATGAACCCTTAGGAGTGGTTGCACAAATCATCCCATGGAATTTCCCATTACTAATGGCTACCTGGAAAATAGCCCCAGCTTTAGCCGCAGGCTGCTGCACAGTTGTTAAACCAGCCGAACAAACGCCAACTTCCATCATGTGCCTGATGGAATTAATCGGTGACATTTTACCTCCGGGTGTTTTAAACATTGTAACAGGTTTTGGTCCTGAAGCGGGAAAACCATTAGCGACTTCTCCACGTATTGCAAAAGTTTCTTTTACAGGCGAAACTACTACCGGACGTTTAATTCTTCAATACGCTTCTGAAAACATCATTCCTGCAACCATGGAATTAGGTGGAAAATCGCCGAACATTTTCTTTGAATCGGTTGGTGACGCAGATGATGATTTTTTTGACAAAGCCGTTGAAGGAGCAGTATTATTCGCTTTAAATCAAGGAGAAGTTTGCACATGTCCTTCGCGTATTTTAGTTCACGAAAAAATTCACGACAAGTTTATAAAGCGTGTGGTAGAACGAACCAAAGCAATTAAAATTGGTAATCCTCTGGATGGTACAGTGATGATGGGCGCCCAGGCTTCTAACGACCAGTATGAAAAAATTCTTTCGTATTTAAAAATAGGTAAAGACGAGGGCGCTGAAGTTTTAACAGGTGGAGATGCAAATAAGCTACCAGCAGACCTGGGTGGTGGATTTTATATTCAACCAACCATTTTTAAAGGCACAAATAAAATGCGCATTTTCCAGGAAGAAATTTTTGGACCTGTGGTTTGTGTAACAACATTTAAAACAACGGAAGAAGCCATCGAAATTGCAAACGACACATTGTATGGTTTAGGCGCCGGGGTTTGGACAAGAGACGCGCATGAACTTTATCAAGTGCCAAGAGCTATTAAAGCGGGCCGTGTGTGGGTAAATAACTACCACGCCTACCCGGCTCACGCTCCATTCGGAGGCTATAAAAAATCCGGTTTCGGCAGAGAAAACCACAAGATGATGTTAGAACATTACCGTCAGACCAAAAACATGTTAATTTCTTACGATAAAAAGAAATTAGGCTTCTTTTAGTCTGCTCTTCTTAAGGCATCACAAGGGTGATGCCTTTTTAATAGAAGGTTTAGGGTTAAAATCTCTTAAAAGATGAAACCACGCGCACCTTCTTAACGTAAATAGGTTCGTAAGCATTCGCTTAAATCAAACGAGGCTGCTTCATACATTCCGATAAGTGAATTCTACTTATAACAAAGAATTGGCAGGCACCTCGTTTCTACTTTTTTTAAATCATGCAAAAACTTAAACGCATACACGCAACACCCGCTGCAATGGATTTAATTCATTCTTTGCAAAAAGAGTTCGGACAACTTATGTTTCACCAGAGTGGCGGCTGCTGTGACGGCTCCTCTCCCATGTGCTTTGTTAAAGGAGATTTTAAAGTGGGGTACAGTGATGTTGGTTTGGGGCATATAGAAGATATTGAGTTCTGGATGAACAAGGATCAGTTCGAATACTGGCAACACACCGAATTAACACTTGACGTTGTTAAAGGGCGCGGATCAAGCTTCTCCATTGAGATTCCCACGGGCAAACGTTTTATGATACACTCACGGATGTATAGTGATGAGGAAAGTAAAAATTTAGAACCGCTATTTTTTAAGGAAGATTAGCGTTTGAGGTCGCCGTACTCAACGCTTATAAGTGGTAACAGCTTATTCCACTTATCCCATAAAAAAAGCTTATATTTAATCCTCTTTATTAGAAGCTTGTAACAGCATCGTTTTTGTAAATTTTCACTTGCGGTACCTCTACATTTTTTTTGTCAGGAAAAAATAGACGTCATGTGACCTCTAGTCATTTAATCCTTTACCATGAGGCAACTCAAAATTACAAAATCCATTACCAACCGCGATGCGGCTTCTCTCGATAAATACCTGGCAGACATTTCCAGGCTTCCTTTAATTACCAGTGATGAAGAAACTGTACTTGCCCAGAAAATAAGGGCCGGAGACATGGATGCATTAGAAAAATTAACCCTCGCCAATTTAAGATTTGTAGTGTCTGTAGCCAAGCAATATCAAAATCAAGGTCTGAGCCTGCCCGATCTTATTAACGAAGGCAATGTGGGTTTAATAAAAGCGGCAAAGCGTTTTGATGAAACGAGAGGATTCAAATTTATTTCTTATGGCGTGTGGTGGATTCGCCAGGCCATTATTCAAGCCGTTTCTGAACAATCACGCGTTATTCGTTTGCCCCTGAATAAAATTGGAGTTCTGAATAAAATAAAAAAAGCGCAGAGTGTTTTAGAACAAAAACTAGAACGTCCTGCGAGTATCTCCGAAATAGCAGAAGTTCTTGAAATGCCGGAAGCTGAAATTGGCGTTACAATGCGAGCCTCCAGCTGGCATATTTCTACCGACGCGTTGTTGCCTGGAAATGAAGATCAAACGATCATGGAGCTTATTTCAAATCCAGACGCGGCTAAACCCGACGATGAACTGATGGTTTCTTCTCTGCAGTTTGAAGTGCAAAGAGTTTTAGGGACTCTCACAGAAAGAGAAAAAGATGTTATTGTATTGTTTTACGGCATTGGAGTAGCTTGTCCTATTACACTTGAAGAAATTGGCGAAAAATACGATCTCACACGCGAAAGGGTAAGACAAATTAAAGAGAAAGCAATTCGTAAATTACGCATGGCTTCCAAAAATAAAATCTTAAAGAGTTACCTCGGTTAATTTTTTATTCCAACTTTTAACAACAAAAAAAGTCCCTGTAAAATTTACAGGGACTTTTTATTTCTACAAGTTAGTTAACTAACTAGTAAGAAGTTTTTAATTCTACGCGACGGTTTTTAGCTTTACCAGCAGCGTTAGTATTAGGAGCAATTGGTCTGCTTTCACCGTATCCAATAGCGGTTAAACGGTCTGCAGAAACACCTTTTGACTCTAAGTATTTTTTAACGGACTCAGTTCTTTTTTGAGACAATGTTAAGTTGTAGTTATCATCAGCGTCGCTGTCAGTATGACCTTCGATAGTTAATTTTACAGCTTCGTTACGTTTTAAAATGTCAGCTAAGTCATCTAAAGCTGTGAAGGAAATTAATTTTAAGTCAGCTTTATTTGTTTCGAAGTAGATTTTACTTGCGATAACAGTGATACGTTGAATATCTAATTTTGGAATTTCAGGACACCCTTTGTTCTCGATAGAACCTTTAGCAGTTGGACAACGATCTTCTTTATCAGACACACCATCACCATCCGTATCAGGACAACCTTTGAAAGCTAAAGGACCAGCCATTTCAGGGCAAAGATCTTCTTCGTTTACAATTCCGTCTTTGTCGTTATCTAAAGTACAACCTGAACCATCAACTTTATAACCCGTTTTTGTTCCAGGACATTTGTCATCTAAATCCACTACACCATCTTTATCTGCATCAGGACAACCTTTTAATTCAAGTGTTCCGGCAACATCAGGGCAACGGTCTTCTTTATCAGTAATACCATCTAAGTCAGCATCAGGGCATCCTTTTAAACTGGCAATACCTGCAACATCTACACAAGCATCAAGATAATCGGCAACAGCATCACCGTCACGATCTAAAGGACAACCTTTAGCGTCAACAGCAACACCCATTGGAGTAGCAGGACACTCATCTTTTTTATCAGCCACACCATCTTTATCTTCATCATGTTTTTTACCAAGATTAAAAGTTAAACCAACAGTATGAAGTAACATGAGATCATTATCTCCGTTAGCAACAAGGTGATCGATGTTGTCGGTTGAAGTGTATTGAAATGTTTCCTGTATTTGTAAAGAGACAACTGGTCCCATTTTAATATTGATACCGCCACCAAAAGTTGGCACTGCGAATTCAAAACGCTCGCGAGGTAACTCATAAACATTTTCGTACCAGATTGCTCCAGCGCCCAACATTAAATAAGGGCGGATAATTGTTTGAGGACCTGTAAAATAAAATCTGGCTACCAAATTAGCAGTATTGTTACGCACTAAAAAAGCGTTATCACGATCACCAAGGAGATTTTGTGATACCGTACTGCGATCCACATATCCTACTTCACCTCTCGTAAAAAATAAAGACGCATCAAAATGTCTGCTAAGATATCTTGAAACGGAGATAGAACCGAAGCCATAAGCTGCCTGGTTAGTTGTCCAGAATCCACTTCCTCTATCGCCTCTGTACTGAATAAGGCCACCGTGGAAACCGATGTTCCATTTTTTTTCGTCTGTTTGTGCAAATGTGTTCAATACAGCCACACATAAGGCACACATAAGTATTACTTTTTTCATTTTATTTTGTTTTAGTTATTACACATTAATTTGTTGAAATAAAGAGAAGTTAATGCCCGTTGAAATTTTAACTCAGATTTTAACTTTTGTATTTCTCAAACATGCACTGTCGGCCTTAGCTGGCGCTTCCTGCGACGGCTTTGACTTTTAAATAACTTTTAAAACGAAGAGCGTTTTTAACCTTTTTTTTGATTGCGTTTTTGGGGAAATTAATTCCCGAACTGCGTTATGGGGTCAACGAAACCCTTATAAATAGGGTAATACATGGGGTGATAGAAAAGAAAAAGCCTTCATAAAATTTATGAAGGCTTTCAATATAGAAGAGGAGATTTCAAATTAAGATTCAGAAATAAATTTTTGAATATCTTCCTGAGAAACACCTAAAATAATGTTAAGCTTACGAAGAAGGTCATCGTGCTTGCCGTCTACCCATACCAGGTCGCTTTCGGTAAGTATGCCATACTTCTGTCTCAAACGCGCTTTTATTACGGTCCAATTTTCTTTCATACTCGTTAGATCTGTCATGTTGTAGTGTTTGTGGATTTATAGTGTAAAGTTGATCAATTAAAATTTGTAATAAGCGCTAAACAATGAACATTCTTTAATATTCACACAATTTGGTTTTTAGCTTATACCACATAGGTAACGGCATTAACATTCATTCCTGCTCCAACAGATGCAAATAAGATAACGTCACCCTTCGTTAAACTATGGTCTGCCTGCTGATTCTTTAAAACCATATCCAGAAGTGTGGGAATTGTAGCAACCGAACTATTTCCGAGCAAATGAATATTCATTGGCAATACCTCTTCGGGAAATACATCAAGATTATACATCCGGTAAAACTCTCTTATGATAGCTTTGTCCATTTTTTCGTTTGCCTGATGAATGAAGATTTTTTTCAGATCCTTAATTCCATAACCCGATTTATCGAAACAGGTTTTCATGGCACCGGGAACGTGTTTAAGCGCAAACTCATAAATTTTTTTGCCCTGCATTTTCAGGTAACGCTTCTCAGGCGCATAACCTTCTTTATTTGACACATTAAAACTCAGGTAATCAAATTCGTCATAGGTGTAAGTTAAAGCTGCCGTGCTTATTATGCCTCTTTTCTCATCTCCCTCTACCAGCTCAACAACACCTGCACCTGCACCATCGGCGTAAATCATCGAATCGCGGTCATGGGGATCTATAACTCTTGAAAGTGTTTCGGCACCTATTACTAAGAACCGCTTTGTATTATCAGCAATAATAGATTGGCGTGCCAATATTAAACCCTGCACCCAGCCTGGACAGCCGAATATAACGTCATACGCAATACATGCAGGATTTTTAATTCTCAATTCGTGTTTTATGCGCGAGGCAATGGCTGGTAGAATATCTGCCTGCGAAGAACCAAATGGAACGTTTCCACAGGTATGCGCTAAAATTATACCGTCGAGTGTTTCAGGATCAACCTTGGCGTCTTCCAGAGCAAGTCTTCCTGCAATAACTGCCATGTCAGACATTAGCTGATCATTATCTGCATACCGCCGTTCACTTATACCGGTAATATCCTTGAATTTACGTGCTATAGCCTCGTGCGTTTCAGAAAATGCTTTACCGCCACTCTCATAAAAAGAATGCTCGCTGAAACTTACATTCGTTACTCTGTTGCGGGGTACATAACTTCCCATACCTGTAATCATTATATTCATGCGCGCAAATATTTAGCCAATGCTCCAGGAGTGAAAACTCCTTTTTAAGGGGCAGTTCAATTCTTAATCAACAACAATTTTTTTGTTGTTACAGCCTTAAAAAGATGGAAGAGATAAATTGTAAAAACAGCTCTACAACCGATGAGATCTAAATTCCGAAAGATGTAAGGTAAATATACACTATAATTCCATCCTTACGCCATCAGGTTGCAAAATAGAAATAATTCGTTTGTTAAATTTTTATCCTCTTGTAAATAAAAAAAGGAATGCAGAGTTAAATCTGTATTCCTTTTTTTAAAGTGGAATTAACCGGAATTAATTTTTACAGTTTAAACGATAAACCGAAAGTGGACATACCTGTTGAAAGATCTAAGTAAAGTCCGAATACCTGTGTAAGATGAACACGTGAACCAATATGAGCAGTTACGTAAAGTGGACTTGGTCCTGCAACTACGTCTCTATCGCCATAATATCCGCTGTCCCAACTACGCGAACGAATTGCAAAACCGGCAGAAGCTGCAGCATAGAAATCCCATTTTTCGCTTGCCTGAAAAAGTTGATCAAAATAGTATGCACCCTTCACACCAATCGGCACAACAGTTTCACGGTATCTGTAATTTCCATAAGGGTGATTAGGACCTCCCCAATAGTAGTAGTTGGAATACGTGTAAAACCCAACGAAAGGAGCCAGTGTAATGTTTCTCGCAATATCGAACTCCACACTTCCAACTATTGCCGGCGCTAAATAACCACCCGGACCATAATAGCCAAGGCCTGCACCTATGTTAATTTGTGGGCCAAACTTTTCGCGTGGCGCTGTGTTGTAGGAAGATTGAGCTGAAACTTCCGTACTAAACATGCTGAATACTATTCCAAAAATAAGTAATGCTTTTTTCATGATTGTTTTTTTATGTTTTTTACTATGCTAATTATATGCCTGTTTATTTTAGTATTCGTGAACGTAAATTTTTAAATCATCAGAGCCGTTTTTTCCAATAGGCGAACCCGACTCTGACAATCCTATAGTAATAACTTTATTGCTCTTTTTATGGAGTGTAAGAATTTTGATATTCCTTAAACTCTTAATACCCTTGTCAAGACTGGTAAATCCATTTTTTAAGGTCCTGCTTGTAGCTTCTAAATAACCGAAAATGAAAGCGCCGATTATAAAAAGTAAGACTAATACAGCAGCGTAGGCAAGTGTGCTCATACTATTCAGTTTAACTGGTTAGTGTATTTGATTCGAAAAATAATCTTTTACAAACGTGTGACGGGCAGCATCAGACATTTGGTCAGCCGACTTGGTTTCGATCTTAATTTTCGCAAAACGGTGATCGGCTTTTAAAATATTTGCCAATTGTGATTTTGCATCTGTAGGGCCGAAAATAATAACGTCATCATAATTGCGGATGCTTTCGCCAAGTTCTTTATAAAATTCTGAAGTTTGATGTTGTTCCTTATTATGCATAACGTTCTCGCTATGTGAAAGACTTTTTTCTTTTTCCTCGTGAGTAAATTTCGAAGAAATTGTTTTGTGAGATATGCTATTACCTGTAAGCTCCATTAAATGCGCGCTCGCGTGATCCATCCAGATTCCTAATTTTTTTGTAGTTGACATAACTTTCGTTTTAAGTTTATAAGTAAATAGTAAAAGATACTAGTGTTTCTTGAGTAAATATTTCAAATGTGATGCCACCAGGGGAGAACAAAACTCGAAATAAAAAAACCCTTTGATAGCAAGGTCTTTAGAAACTCAAAAAAAATAAGACTTGAAATTTGAAGGCTTGAAAAAAAACAGAGAAATGAAATTTTAAACGAATTCCCGTTTTTGGGGCATTGTCTCCACACCTCTCATTTACGGGAAGCCAGATTACACAAGCCTTACCGATCTTCCAGGTATTTTTTATTTTCAGCAAAACCAGAGGGCGCGAAATCCGCACCCAACAATGCATAGCAGCCCATGCGCGTTCACATCCCCCTCTATAAGCTTGTTTCAGGGATCAAATTGTTAAAAAAGGGCCAATAATCGACTAATCCGCCATAATTTCGTCCAAATATGTTGACAAATGTGGTTTATATTATTATGTTTGACGCAAGCAAATAAATGTTTAACCCTTTAAATTAAAAAACAATGAACAAAGCAGAATTAATTGATGCAATTGCATCTGGATCAAAATTAACAAAAGCAGACGCTGGTCGTGCTTTAGACTCTACTATTGAAGCAATTCACAAAGCTTTGAAAAAAGGCGATCGTATTGGTTTAGTAGGTTTCGGTGCATTCTCGGTTGCTAAACGCGCTGCACGTACCGGACGTAATCCTCAAACAGGAAAAGAAATTAAAATCGCTGCGAAAAAAGTAGTGAAATTTAAAGCTGGAGCTGATTTAGCTTCAACTGTAAATAAAGGAAAATAATTTTTTCTGAAATAAAAAAGGTCATGAATCCGTTCATGACCTTTTTTTTGTGCCTATACTTTTTCGGTGAGTAGTAATTGATCGTGCAAGGGGCTGAGCAATTATTCTTTTGGTAGTTTGAGAAAAAAAGAAGAACCATAATCTTCAAGGCTTTCAAACCAGATTTCTCCCCCCATCAATGTAACGAGTCTTTTCGCTATCGACAAACCAAGGCCTGAAGACTTTTCACCTTTTAAACCTGTTCGTCCAATATACTTCTCTTTAAAAATGCTCGGCTTAATAGAATCCGGAATTCCGATTCCATTATCTTTAAGGCAGATAATATAATCCGATTCATTTTCTGAAACCTCGATGGCAATTTCCCCACCTGGACGCGTAAACTTAATAGAATTGGACAGTATATTGTGAATTACCTGGAAAAACTTCACAGGATCAGAATTGATATTGAGATTGTGTAGATGAGAACTTACTTTAAAAGTTTTATCATCGTTCATAGCCCGCAATTTATCGAGTGTTACATTTATCTTCTCCATTATATCAAAACGTGTTTTCTTCACGTAAGTGCGGGCAGATTCATGATGTTCTTCTCTTAAAAAATCGTTAACGATATCGATGCATTGCTGTGTATTCTCCTGAATAATACTAATAAGCTTTCTAACGTGCGTTTCATTATTCTGATTAATTCCATCCTGCAGCGAAGAAATCACATCTTTTGAAAGTAAGAGAGGTCCGCTAAGATTGTGTGTGAGCATATCCAGCATCGTATCTTTTTGCGCGGTATACTTTATGAGGTAATCTTCGTGAAGCTTTGTTTTAGTAACATCCTTTACAAAGGCAGTTACCAGGTCAGAATTATCAAGAATTAAAACATCACAACTCAGGTGTTTTATAGAATCGTCGGGAAATTTTAAACGAAATTCGGTGGTATTGATACATCCTTTTTCAATTAGTTCCTGGAAACGTGATTTCAGATATTCAAAATCTTCACTCAATACGTATTTTAAAATGGTTAAACTGCTTCCGAACAATAAGTCCGGACCCTGTTTCATTTCAAAAATATCGAGGAAATTACTGTTAACGTATACGAACTTATTTAGTCTACTATCATAAACTGCGATACCATCTTCGGTTAATTCGCCAATTTTCTGTATAAAATTATAATCAGCAATTTGTTCCATTTTAGTTTATTCCATAAAAAGTTTGCTTGCGTACGCAAATGCAATAAGTTCAGCTACATTCTTAACTTTTGCTTTATCAAATAGATGTTTGCGATGCGTTTCCACTGTTTTTTCAGAAATTTCGAGTTGATGCGCTATTTGTTTTGTTGAATATCCTTTTGAAATTTTTTCAAGAACACTTTTCTCCGATTTTGTAAAAGGTTCACTAATAGCTTTTAAAAGCGGTTCATCCTGTTTGATAAATTTAGCTGAATTTTTTGTTTTGGCAACAATTTCTTTGCAAAGAAACCACTTACCTTCATTTACCCGCCTTATAGCATTTAAAAGTTCTACATGGCCGGAAAGTTTAGAAACAAAGCCTGTAGCACCCTTACCGAAAATTTTATTTACGTTTTCAACATTATCATACATTGAATGTGCTACAATTTTTATGGATGGGTATTTCGAAATAATCATTTCGCAGACATCAAATCCATTTATACCCTTTTTATCTTTGGTGTAGAGTTGCAAATCCAGGATAAACACATCAATTTTATTTTCGGCTATAAACGTGTCGAGTTCGGTGAGCTCAAAATCCTTTTCAATCATTTCAATATCTTCATATTGGGATAAAAGATAATTTACTCCTTCTTTAACAACTTTGTAGTCTTCAATATAAAAAACTCTTGTTTTTTGATTCATAAATTATTGCCTTGTACGTTTTGAGCGGTCGTAAATCTACTCATTATTTAACCAGATAAAATCAGGGTTTTACCTTAGAAATGCTGTATTAGCGCTAAGCAGAACACAAAAGTAAATCTTGCATCACTTTGTTCTCCTAAAACCAAAATTCATTTTAGCATAGTTTATTTACCGTTTTCAATTTAAAAAAGATAAATTTTTACACTAAATAAAAAGCAAAGCTAATGCCACCTTTTTGTTAAAAAAAAGAAGGCAGAATGCTTTAAAAAACACAGAGAAAAACCTACTCGAAAATGTAAGTTAGGCTGCTGCGGTTTCCTTATTATAGCGATTCCTATACTCTATGGGCGAAAGTCCGGCAATTTTTTTAAAAGTTGTTCGAAAAGCTTTTGTATCAGTATATCCCACATCGTACATAACCTCATTTATATTTTTACGACTCGTTTCAAAACTTTTTTTAGCTGCTTCAATCTTCACGCGCTGAATATATTCTACCACTGTATTGCTGGTTGCTTTTTTAAAACGTCGCTCCAAACTTCGCCTTCCCAACGCAAACATGTCGGCCAGCTGTTCTACAGTCAATTTATCCTGGAAATTGTTTTCGATAAACTCCTGCGCTTTCTTTACGGGTTCATCCAGATGATCTTTTTGCCCTGTAAATATACTGAAGGAGGCCTGGCTTCCCCTGTCAATTTCTATTTCGTACATCTTGGCACAAAAAAGCATGGTATCACGGCCAACATATTTTTCCACGAGATACAAAAGTAAATTCCAAAAAGAGTTTGCACCTCCACTGGAATAAATTCCATTTTCATCGGTGATTATTTTTTCAGAAACAAGATTTGTCTCCGGAAACATTTTTCTGAAATCGTTTGCCGCATACCAATGTGTTGCGCATGTCTTGCCATCGAGCATGCCGGTTGAGGCCAATAAAAAAGCTCCTACACAAAGGCTCGCAATTTCAGATCCACCTTTCCGTTGTTCGATCAGCCATGGAAAAAACTGTTTATTCATTTCAATAATTTTATTCCAATCTCCATTCACCGGAGGAATAATTATCAAATCAGATTGATGTTTATCTTCTATGCTGAGATCGGGATTCACTGTAAACAGATCGTCATACATGTGAGGCTCTGTGGTTAAGCCAATAAGCTTTACACTAAAAAAGGACTCCCTGCCTGTATTTACCAGAAATTCGTTTACCTTATTAAAAAGAAAATAGGTACCCTGCAAGCAGGTTAACGTTAGCGGTCCTTTTGGAACCAGAATAGAGATGTTTTTTTTCTTCATCTTGCTGGATTATATAAGTCAAAAATAAAGTAAATATTTGTCGCGATCAACCCTTTATATTGGCGCACTTACACCTCCCGTTTTAATCCCCTTCTCCCTACTTTTGTTCACAACGTATTCCGAAAAAAAATGGCGCACCTTAATGTTTATCTCACTTTTAACGGCAACTGCCGGGAAGCCATGTCTTTTTACAAAGAATGTTTGGGCGGCAATCTGGAAATGCAAAGTGTTGAAGATTCGCCCATGGCCCAACAGTGGCCTGCAGAAGTTCAAAACAATATTTTACATGCCAGTTTAAAGAATGACACGCTTGTACTCCTTGGTTCTGATATGGGTTCTGAAGGACTTATTAAAGGCACAACCATTTCACTTGCACTGGCTTGTACCTCTGAGCGGGAAATTGAAACTGTTTTTAAAAATCTTTCGCAGGAAGGAAAAATAACTCATCCCTTACATAAGTTTTACGACGGAATTATTGGCGCCTTAACAGATAAGTACGGCATGAATTGGCTCTTTAAACTCTAGCAGAGAAATTCAGACCACATTCAACTTACATTTTATAAATGACCGAAGTTTTTAAAACAAATGTTCAACACTCAGCCGAAGCAAAACTTCTCGCCAGGTTTATTGAATGGGACTTACCGGACTGTGAAGCGAGTTTTGATCTGGAAGACTGCGATAAAATTTTGCGCGTACAAAGCCAGGGAGCATTTCTAAACAGAGAAAAAATTATTTCTCTGTTTAACCACCTTGGGTTTACTGCGGAGGTTTTATAACAAGTTTGATAAAAATATAGAACACCAACATGCAAACGCTGTTATTGAATGTTTGAACAGCTGCATACTATGTTAATTCTTCAAATGAATTTAATTTTTTGTGAAAGAAACTACTAAAATAAATTTGCGTAACCGATCGGCTTCATATATATTTGTAACCGATCAGTTACAGATATGATGAGAAGAGATGTTTTCCAGGCTATTGCCGACCCTACCCGCAGGGCAATTATACAAATGGTTTCACAGCGATCGTTGAATCTGAATTCTGTGGCTGAAAAGTTTGACGTAAGCCGCCCGGCCATCTCCAAGCATATTAAAATACTTACGGAGTGTGGGCTGATAGTGATCCATCAGCAAGGCAGAGAACGTTACTGCGAAGCTAAACTTGACAAACTGAAAGAAATATCTACCTGGGTAGAACATTACAAACAATTCTGGAATACAAAACTTGATGCACTTGAACTTTACGTAACACAACTTCACCCTGCAGCCAGCTCAGCTACCCCTCGCGGTGAAAAAACAAAAACCAAACTAAAAAATAAATCACCTTTAAAATCAAAAATAAATGGAAGCAAAAAACGAAAATGAGCTGGTAATAACCCGCACAATCAACGGACCGCGCGACTTAATCTTTAAAGCATTTACAGAAGCCGAACATTTAAAACACTGGTGGGGCCCTGTAGGATTCGAATTAAAAGTAATAACATTAGATGTGCGTGAGGGTGGCACCTTTCACTACTCCATGAAAGATGCCAAAGGACAGGAAACCTTTGGTCTTTTTAAATACAAAAAAATAAACGCCCCCGAAAGCATTGAATTCACAAATGGGTTTGCCGACAAAGACGGTAATCTTATTAAGAATGCTTTTCTTCCCGTTTTTCCATTAGAAGTTTACAATATTTGGAAATTCACAGAAGAAAATGGAAAAACCATATTGAGCTTACGTGGCACTCCATACAATGCAAGTGCTGAAGAAGAAAAAGCATTTGCCGATATGCACGCAGGCATGAACCAGGGATTTGGTGGCACTTTCGATCAATTGGAAACTTACCTAAAAACCCTGTAAACTTAAAGTAAGAAATTGCTTAGTGATTTTAAAATTCAGATATTTAAATTACAGATCTAAAACCTTAAAAAAAAATAGTCATGAAAAAAACAAAAATTATTTACTGGATCTTTACCGGCTTATTCTCATTACTAATGCTGTTCTCGTCGATTGGAGCACTTACGGGCGATCCTCAGGGTGTTGAGTTTATGAATAGCCTCCACTATCCCGCATATCTTGCAGGATTTTTAAGCGTAGCAAAAATCCTTGGGGTTATTGCAATTTTAATTCCTGGTTATCCACGCATTAAAGAATGGGCTTACGCAGGACTTGTTTTTGATTTGGCAGGCGCTACCTATTCACAAATAGCATCGCACATGCCAATGGAAGGATTATTTTTTATGCTGATTTCTTTTATACTTGCTTTTGGTTCATATTTCTATTACCATAAAAAAACGAAAGAAGAAGGCAAACCGACTATTTGATCTTTTTCAAAAAAACCTATGAACGCACCCCTACAACAAACCAGATTTTCGAAATACTTTTCTATTATTAAACAATCTCTTAACGGGGAAGAACAAGATTACACGCAGGGAAGTATTCCACGTGCTGTATTCCTGCTTGCCATACCAATGATATTAGAGTTGAGCCTGGAAAGTGTGTTTGCAATAGTGGACATGTTTTTTGTTGGCAAGCTGGGTGAAAATGCCATTGCTACAGTGGGTTTAACAGAGTCGGTTATTACTTTAATTTATTCTGTTGCTATAGGCCTTAGCACCGGCGCAACAGCCATTGTAGCAAGACGTATTGGCGAGAAAAACCCAGAAGCTGCAGCCCATGCCGGGGCACAAGCACTAGTAATTGCGGTGGTAATTACTTTTTTTCTCAGCATTGCCGGGGTAATTTTTTCAGGGGACATTTTGCAGGTGATGGGCGCCAGTAAAGAGGTTGTGGAAGAAGGCACGAGCTTTACACAAATAATGTTTGGTGGAAGTATTGTCATAATGCTGATCTTCCTGATTAATGGAATTTTCAGAGGCGCCGGCAATGCGGCAATGGCCATGAAAAGTTTGTGGATAGCCAGTATTGTCAACATTGTTCTTTGCCCCATTTTTATTCACGCGTTCGGTTTAAAAGGCGCTGCCATTGCAACGGTTATTGGCAGAAGTACCGGCGTGCTTTACCAGGTGTATCATCTTATAAAAGGAAGCGGGATTTTAAAATTTCATCTCCATCATTTTAAAACTGACTGGACACTTATTAAATCGGTGATTACGGTTGCCTGGCCTGCCACTATACAATTTATTATCGCCAGCGGAAGTTGGATTGTTCTCTCGCGTTTGGTTGCTGAAACAGATGGCACAAGTGCTTCAGCAGGTTACCAGATAGCCATCCGTAATATGGTGTTCTTTATTTTACCAGCCTGGGGGCTGAGTAATGCCGCAGCAACATTGGTGGGACAAAATCTGGGAGCCAAACAAATTGAAAGAGCTGAACGTAGCGTATTGATCACCGCCAAATACAATGCAATTTTCATGAGTTTTGTAATGATTCTCTTCGTCTTTTTTTCCACACCCATCATTCGTTTTTTCAGTCACGATGAAGCCGTGATAGCTTATGGAGCACGTGCATTACAGATCATTGGAACAGCTTATGTTTTTTACGGCATATCTATGGTTATGATCCAGGCCCTGAATGGTGCCGGTGATACGCGCACTCCTACACTTATTAACTTTTTCGGATTCTGGATCTTCCAGATTCCTTTCGCGTATTTCATGGCCAAGGGATTAGATCTTGGTTCTACGGGGGCTTTTATCGCAGTTCCTGTAGCAGAAACACTTATTGCCTTAGTAGCCTGGTACTATTTTAAGAAAGGCAAATGGAAAAACGTAAAAGTATGATTTCTACCCTGGAGATATTGCCACTAAAAGATCCGTTTTTTTGAATAATTCTCTCTCCTGATTTTTAAACTGCCATTTCCTGAAAGCCAATTTTTCCAAAATAAAATATACCGATCGGTATATTAACTATATTTGATCTCAATTTAGAATCTGGATCATGTCGAAAGCAGAAAAAACAAGAGCGTTTATCATTGAGAAATCTGCGTCAATCTTTAATAAAAAAGGATATGCGGGAACATCGTTACAGGATTTAATAAAAGCAACGGGACTTACAAAGGGCTCTATTTACGGCAATTTCGAAAACAAAGACGAAGTGGCCACGGCAGTTTTCAATTATAATATCAAAGGAGTTCACAGGCGTATTTCCGAATATGTTAGTCGTAGTACAACCTGTACCGAAAAACTTATAGCTATAACAGATTACTACCGCGAAAACTGGAAAACGGTTTTTGAAAGAGGTGGTTGTCCGTTACAAAATGCCTCTGTAGAGGCGGATGACAATCTTCCTTTTTTAAAGGCAGATGTTCAAAGTAGCGTAAAACGATGGGCTCAAAGTATCGGTAAAATCATAGAGGCAGGAAAAGAAAAGGGCGAATTCAAAAAGAACATCTCCAGCGAAGAGTACGCCTATACTATTATAACTTTATTGGAAGGTGGCATAATGCTTGGAAAAATTACGAATAACTCGAAACTGCTTATATCAGCGCTCAACAGAATAGTAACTATTGTAAAAACCGAAATCAAGAACTAGTTTTTTTTAACCAAAAATATACCGATTGGTATTAAAATAAAAGGAAAATGAAAGAAGTATTCATCATCTCAGCAAAACGCACACCCGTAGGAGGTCTGCTTGGAAGTTTATCGCATTTATCTGCTACACAGTTAGGAGCTATTGCTATCAAAGAAGCTTACACCCATGCAGGTGTAGATCCCGAAACACTTGATTCGGTTTATATGGGCAATGTACTGAGTGCAAATCTTGGCCAGTCACCGGCGAGACAGGCCGCCATTTTTTCAGGTATTCCTGATAAAACGGACGCTACAACTATCAACAAAGTCTGCGCCTCAGGCATGAAAGCAACAGCTATTGGAGCCCAGCAAATTCAACTTGGTTTGGAGCATATAGTTGTTACAGGCGGCATGGAAAGTATGAGTAATGTTCCACACTATGTGAATGTTAGAAGAGGCACTAAACTTGGTGACCTTACCATGGTTGATGGTATGACAAAGGACGGTCTCTGGGATGTATACAAAAACTTTCATATGGGAAGCGCTGCGGAATTAGGTGTTCAGAAGTATAAATTGAGTCGCAAGGCTTTAGATCAGTATGCCATTGAGTCTTATCAGAAAGCGCAGAACGCCGCTAAAAATGGAAAATTTAAAAATGAAATCGCCACTATTACCGTTGAGCAGAAAAATGGTTCCATTGTAATTGACAAAGATGAGGACATCGATAAAATAATCCTTGAAAAAGTTTCTAAACTGAAACCTGTTTTTGAAAAAGACGGAAATTTAACTGCTGCGAATTCAAGCAACTTAAATGATGGGGCAGCGGCTTTGATCTTAGCATCTAAAGAGGCTGTAGAAAAATACAATTTAAAACCTCTGGCAAAAATTGTATCCTATGCTGATGCGGCCCAGGCACCCGAATGGTTTACGACCTCTCCTGCGCTTGCTATTCCAAAGGCTTTAAAACAAGCAAATTTAAAGTTAAGCGACATCCATTTTTTCGAAATTAATGAAGCCTACGCGTCTGTTATTTTATCTAACCAACAAATTCTCGGATTAGATTTGAATAAAGTAAATGTTTATGGAGGAGCTGTTGCTATAGGACATCCAATCGGGGCATCTGGTGCAAGAATTCTAACAACACTTATTTCCGTTTTAAAACAAGAGAGTGGAAAATATGGCATGGCGGCTATCTGCAATGGTGGCGGTGGCGCTTCTGCAATGATTATTGAAAATTTAGACTAACTATGGAAACAACTCATTATGACGTTATCGTCATCGGCTCGGGTCCCGGAGGATATGTAGCTGCCATTCGTGCGGCGCAATTAGGATACAAAACAGCTATCGTAGAAAAGTACAGTGTTCTGGGCGGCACGTGCACCAATGTAGGCTGCATTCCCTCGAAAGCTCTGCTCGACAGCACAGAACATTTTCACAATGCCGCGCACAAATTTAAAACGCATGGCATTGAAGTATCTGATCTGCATGTTAATTTCACGCAACTTTACAATCGCAAAACGGATGTTGTTAAACAAAATACTTCAGGTTTAAATTACCTGATGAAAAAAAACAGAATCGAGGTCCTCGAAGGCAGGGCATCTTTTTTAAACAATAAAGAAATTTCGCTTACTAAGAAAGACGGAACTCAGACGAAATTTTCAGCGGGTTATTTCATCATCGCTACAGGATCGAAACCTTCTTCTATAAAAGGAGTAGAGATCGACAAAAAAAGAATTATCTCCTCTACGGAAGCTTTGGCTCTTGGCGAAAAACCAAAAGACATGATCATCATTGGCGGTGGTGTTATTGGGGTAGAGATGGCATCGATCTTTGCGCGCATGGATGTAAAAGTTACAATTATTGAATTTGCTGAGAGTCTGATCCCAACAATGGATAAGGACCTTGGCAAAGAGCTTAAAAAAACACTTTCAAAATTAAATATGGAAATTCTGTTAGACCATAGAGTGCAGGCTGCAAAAAATAATGGAACTTCAGTAAGCGTTTCTTTTCTGGATGCAACAGGAACTGCTAAAGAACTAAGTGCGGAATATTGTCTTGTTGCTGTTGGAAGAAAGCCTTACACCGAAGGTTTGGGCTTGGATAACACAAAAATAGGTGTAGATGAAAAAGGAAGGATTAAGACAGATAAAAATTTAAGAACTGCTGAAGAAAATATCTACGCAATTGGCGATGTGATAGCGGGGCCAATGCTAGCTCACAAAGCTGAAGAGGAAGGAGCTTTTGTTGCGGAAACTATTAACGGGCAAAAACCGCATATAAATTATAATTTAATTCCTGCTGTGGTTTATACCTGGCCTGAAGTTGCTTCGGTGGGGTACACCGAAGAACAATTGAAAAAAGAGAACAAAGCGTATCGCATAGGAAAATTCCCCTTTCTGGCAAGTGGAAGAGCACGCGCCGCAATGGAGCCGGATGGGTTCGTAAAAGTTATTTCAGAACCTAAGTATGGAGAGCTATTAGGTGTGCATATTATTGGTCCGCGGGCTGCTGATTTAATAGCACAAGCTGTTATTGGCATGCATTACGAAACTACTGATGAAGATATGTTCCGCATTTCGTATGCCCATCCAACTTATTCGGAAGCTCTGAAAGAAGCTTATCTGATTGCTTCAGGTCAGGGTGCACTTAATTTATAAACCCTCTTAAATACAAAAAATATGCAAACAACTCATCAGGTAAAAAAAGTAGCGGTGATTGGATATAACCGCATTCCTTTCGCAAGGCAAAATACGGCCTATGCCAATGCTACGAACCAGGATATGATGACGGCCGCGTTAAATGGATTAATTGACCGCTATCAGCTGAAAGGAGAGCTTCTGGGAGAAGTAGCCGGGGGTGCCGTTATAAAACATAGCAGTGAAAGAGCCATTATGCGCGAATCTGTTTTAGGAACAAGTCTTGACCCTGCCACTCCTGCCTGCGACATACAACAAGCCTGTGATACCGGCATTGAAGCGGCTGTTTACATTGCCAATAAAATTGCTTTAGGACAGATAGAAGTGGGAATTGCAGGTGGGGTTGATTCAACAAGTAATGTGCCGATTGTTGTTTCGGAAAATTTCAGAACTATTTTACTGGCTGCTAGTCGCGAAAAAAGTTTCGGTGGAAAATTAAAACAGTTTCTGAAAATCCGCCCTAAAGATCTATCGCCTGTTGTTCCGCCGGGTGGTGAACCGAGAACAGGGATGTCGATGGGCGAGCATACCGAACTGACCGCCAAATTTTATAAAATTTCCAGAGCTGAGCAAGATCAGTTTGCCTTAGAGAGTCATCAAAAAATGGCGAGGGCTTATGATGCAGGATTTTTTAAAGACATGATGACGCCTTATCTGGGATTGGAAAGCGATACTAATCTGAGGCGCGACACCACTCTTGAAAAATTGAAGAAATTAAAACCGGCATTCGATAAAACAAACGGAACATTGACCGCGGGTAACTCAACTCCTTTTACTGACGGGGCCTCCTGTATTTTATTAGCTTCAGAAGAATGGGCAAAAACCCACAATCTTCCGGTACTTGCTTATATCACTTTCTCTGAAATTGCTGCAATAGAATATGTGACCAACAAACACAATTTATTATTAGCGCCTGTTCACGCAGCTACACGTATGCTAAAAAAAGCAGGACTTACTCTGCAGGACTTCGATTTCTATGAAATTCATGAAGCTTTCGCAGCGCAGGTTTTAACAACATTAAAAATCTGGGAAAGTCCCGACTTAAGTAAAACATTTGGTTACGATAGACCATTAGGAAAGATAGACCGCAGCAAATTAAATGTCAACGGCAGCAGTCTGGCCGTGGCACATCCTTTTGCAGCCACAGGTGGACGGGTAATTGCAACAATGGCAAAGCTACTGAATCAGAAAGGCTCAGGCAAAGGATTTATTTCCATTTGCGCGGCCGGTGGACAAGGGATAACTATGATTTTAGAAAAATAAAATCAAAGATTCCCGATGGCATAAATCTGAAAAAAATAAAAACATGAGTAAAACAACAGGAAATACCGTTTTAATTAGCGGCGGTAGTGCGGGAATTGGATTTGAAATCGCAAAATTACTTTCCGAAAAAGGGAATAAAATAATTATAACAGGCAGAGACCAGGACCGGTTGCACAAAGCTGCGCTTAAGTTAAACAATGTTACTGCTGTTAATTTTGATGTCAGCAGAAAAGAAGGTGTAGAAGATTTTGTAAAGAAAATCACAACAGACTTTCCTGAATTAAATGTTGTAATAAATAATGCTGGTCGTGCAATACTTTACAAACTAACCGATGAAAACATCAATGGATTCGAAAAAGCAGAAGAAGAAATGCTAACGAATTATCTTTCTATCATTCGGTTGAACGAAAAATTATTACCGCATCTTAAAAAACAAAAGGAGGCGGCTATTGTAAACGTTTCTTCGGTTGTGGCTTTTGTACCGGGACAGCTTGCTACTTATTCAGCAAGTAAAGCAGCACTGCACTCTTATACCCTGTCTTTGCGTTTAGAATTAGAGGGGAGCCCGGTAAAAGTTTTCGAACTTATGCCTCCTTTAGTAAATACTGAGTTTTCTGAAATTATCGGCGGGAGCAAGGGAATTCAACCATCACAAGTAGCGAAAGAATTTACCGAGGCATTTGAAAAGGATGAGTATGAAATTCATGTAGGCAATACCGCGCATGTTTACAAAGTATTTCTCTCTTCCCCTAACGAAGCTTTAAAATTAGTGAACGGAAGACACTAAAAAGTAAAAAAATGAAACAGAAAATTGCTTTTGCCCTTATTATGGGTATTATTACCACTGGAATTATTTCTTTTACTCTGATCTCTATCACTATTGGCTTTGTAGATAAATTTTTAACTACCTGGCTCAAGTCATGGGCTCTGGCTTATTGTGTGGTTATTCCAGCAATACTTGTTATTGGTCCGCGAGTACAAAATTTTGTAGATTATCTATTTAACGAAAAAAAAACCGGCAATGAATCCTAATAATCAACTAGAAATTTTACAAGCCCATCTTGGAAAAGAATTTGAGGCCACTCCTTCTCCTTTTATGAAATGGCTGAAACCAATTGTGCTGGCTGCTGAAAGAGGGAAGTTAGTTTTCCAGTATAAAGTCAGACACGAGATGACAAATCCCATGGGCGGCTTGCATGGCGGAGTTACCGCTGCCATCATCGACGATGTAATTGGAGCGACGCTCTTTTCGTTTAACGAAAGCCACTTTTATACAACGTTGAATAATGTAGTAGATTATTTTGCTCCTGCAAGAGAAGGAGATATTATTATTGCCGAAACTCTAGTCATAAAAAAAGGAAAGCAGATTGTTAATGTGCAATGTGAAGTTTGGAATGAGGGAAAAAATCGTTTAATTGCACGCGCATATTCCAATCTTTTAAAAACAGGAATAGAGAAATAGATTAAAAACGACCAATTATGAAAAGAGTAGTTATAACGGGGCTTGGAGCCATTACGCCCATTGGAAATACAGTAGACGAATTCTGGACTAACTTAGTGGCGGGTAAAAACGGAGTAGGTCCCATTACAAAATTTGACGCTTCAAAATTTAAAACACGTTTTGCCTGTGAGGTAAAAGGGTTTAACCCCGATGATTATGGCGATAAAAAAGAAATGCGTAAGTATGATCTTTTTACGCAATATGCCATAGCAGCATCTGAGCAGGCTATAAAAGATTCAGGATTAAACTTCGAAAAAATGACCATAGATGAGAGAGCTGAAGTGGGAGTTATCTGGGCAAGCGGAAATGGAGGCATTGCAACCTTCGAAGAACAACTGGACGAATTTCACAAGGGAGACGGTACACCAAGATTTAATCCTTTTTTTATTGCCAAAATGATTGTTGACATCGCAGCTGGAGTTATTTCCATCCGTAATAAACTTCATGGACCAAACTATTGTACGGTTTCTGCCTGTGCCTCATCCAACACTGCTATTATTTCTGCATTTGACACTATTCGTTTAGGCAAAGCAACAATCATGGTTGCCGGAGGTTCTGAAGCAGCCATTACGCAAGCTTCTGTAGGTGGGTTCGGAGCTGCCCAGGCCCTGTCTAAAAACAATGAAAATCCTGATAAAGCCTCGCGTCCATTCGACAAAGACCGCGATGGTTTTGTAATAGGCGAAGGTGCCGGAGCATTGATTCTTGAGGATTTAGAACACGCCCTGAACCGCGGCGCTAAAATATACGCAGAGATTGTTGGAGGGGGAATGGCCGCTGATGCTTATCATCTTACTGGTACGGCGCCTGATGGGATTGGTGCTTATTTAGGAATTGAAAAAGCTTTAAAAGATGTGGGTATCGACGCTTCAAAAATCGATTATATTAACGCACATGCCACATCTACAGGCCTCGGTGACATTAGCGAACTCAAAGGCATTCAAAAAGTTTTTGGAAATGGAATGGTAGCTATCAGCGCTACTAAGTCTATGACGGGACATTTATTGGGTGCAGCGGGCGCTGTAGAAGGAATTGCATGTGTGCTGGCTATTAAAAACGGAATCATTCCTGCTACAATTAATTTAGAAAACAGGGATGAAGAAATTGAAGAACTTGTAAACATTGTTACAGGAAAGTCAATCAAGGCAAATGTAAATTATGCTTTGAATAATTCTTTTGGCTTTGGAGGACATACCGCAAGTTCTATTTTCAAAAAGTATTCTGCATAACCTGCTGCACCTGCTCTAAACACACAGTAGGCAAAAGAGTTAACAGTATTGAGTTAATCAGAAAATTTTCATCCATTTATAGAGTAGTTGCTCAATGCGCGAACTAAAAATTCGCGCATTCTTACAAAAAAATTTGCGCCTAATCTTTCTTTTTCAAGACAAACGCACTTTAAACTTTTTCATTTCTTAGGTGTTATAAACACTAATCTGAGCCTGTTTTTGCCTACATTGCAGGGTCGTGAAATTTACTGAAGTGCAAAAAGAAATCTTTGATACCATTGTTATTGGATCCGGTGCGGGTGGAATGACAGCTGCCCTTTGCCTGGCCAAGAAAGGGCAAAAAGTTCTGGTCCTCGAGCAACATTATGTACCGGGCGGATGGTGTCACAGTTTTCACCTCAACGGACAAAGATTTAGTCCGGGAGTACATTATATCGGACTTTTAGATAAAGGACAATCTACCAGTGAACTTTATAAAGCCCTTGGTATTGCCAATGATCTTGTTTTTTTCAGAATGAATGAAAAAGCCTACGAGCATTGTATCATTGGAAATGAAACCATTAATATGCCTGCGGGACTTGATGCTTTGTACGAAAGTCTCTCGCAACGATTTCCGGCTGAAAGAAAAAACTTAAAAAAATATTTAACGCTGGTTGAGAAGGTAAGTCAGCAGGTACAACTCATTCCTAAAATGCGTGGCTTTATGGATCACTTAACCATTGCATTTCGCACCAAGGAAATGGGAAAATATGGTTTGTTTACTTTAAAGCGGGTTATCGACTGGCATATCAAAGACCCTCTTTTAAAAAGTATTCTCAATATTCAATGTGGAGATCATGGCTTGCCTCCTTATAAAGCAAGTTTCCCGGTGCATTGTGTAGTGATGTATCATTATTTTTCGGGTGCCTTTTATCCTATGGGTGGCGGCGCGGGCATAGTAAAAGCAATGACTACTGCTTTAAAAAAACTTGACGGGGAAGTGCGTGTGAAACAAACCGTGAAAAAAATTATTCTTGAAAATAAAGTTGCCGTAGGAGTTGAACTCGAAAACGGTCAGCAAATTTTTGCGAAAAATATTGTATCCAATGCAGACCCAACTACAACTTACCAAAAACTTATCGGGGAAGAATATCTCAGTAAAGGACTTATTAAAAAACTCTCTAAGACAAAATATTCTGTCACCTCGCTCATTTTATTCTTGACACTCGACATGGATGTGCGTGCTGCCGGCATTGATTCGGGCAACGTTTGGTCGGTAAAAAATGCGGATCTCGATGCGATTTACGATGAATTAAAAGACACTGATATACTGGCGGGAGAAGAATTTCCAGCGGTATTTTTAAGTTGTCCCACTTTAAAAGATCCTGTAAGTTTTAATGGCAGGTACCATACTTTTGAAGTAGTAACTTTTATTGACAATGAAAGTTTCGACAAATTCAGCAAGGGCACAGATTACCATTCTGAAGTATATGCTGAACAAAAGGCAATCCTGATAAAAAAGTTTTTAAATAACGTGGAAAAAATAATTCCAGGGGCTAAAAAAAACATAGTGCAGGTAGAATTAGGTACTCCCAAAACCAATCAATATTACATCCAGGGAACAAAAGGAAATGTTTATGGTACCGAGAAAAAATTCACTCAAATTGGTCCTTTCTCCTTCAATACAAAATCTGAAGTCAAAAATCTATATCTCTGTGGTGCCAGTACGCTTTCGCATGGGGTTGGAGGCGCAGCCTATTCAGGAGTTGAAGCAGCAGCAAAAATTTTAAACATCAGCCAGGACGAACTACTTATAGCGGACCCTAAACAGGAGTTAAAAATATATGACGCAGAAAATCCTGATTCCTGGCCGGAATTTATTCACAAGAAAATTGAAGATAAAAAACGCCGGTTTAAAGAGACCGGTGATGTGTTGGAAACAGATTAAAAAAAATCACCCTTTTTGGGCTACCACTCATGTAATTTAATTTTCCTTTTCAGGATTTTTTCACACTTTTGCCGCATTGTTCATTCTAAAAAATCACTTATGCAAATTCACTTTAAAAAGCCGATAATCGGCATTGGTGCTTTTCTGTTGCTAGCGGCTTCTTCCTGCAAAACAGATCAGCCTGCTGACAAAAACACACACTCTTATTTTGATAAGGCTGGCATGGATTCAACCGTAAAAGCCGGAGATAATTTTTTTCTATATGCAAATGGCGCATGGATGAAAACTGCTGTTATACCTGACGATCAAAGTGGCTGGGGAAGCTTTTACACTTTGTATGAAGAAAACCTTAAAAAACTAAAAGGGCTTCTTGAAGATGCCGCCAAGAGCAATAGCACTCAAGGAACTACTGAACAAAAACTGGGCGATTACTACGCAAGTGGTATGGATACAGTAACAATTGATAAGTTGGGAGCACAACCGTTGAAAGAACAGTTAGCGAAAATTGATGCCGTTAAAGATTACAAAGAATTGATGAACCTTGTTGCGGATATGTCTGCGCGCGGGGAAGGTGATTTGATCGCTCTGTACGTTGGAGCCGATGAAAAAAACAGCGGCCAGAATATCGCTATTTTTTATCAGACCGGAACTTCACTTCCGGAAAAAGATTACTATACGCGTAAAGACAGCGCCAGCGAAGCTTCCAGAAAAGCTCTTGTGGCTTATGCTGAAAAAATGTTCCTGCTAACTGGAACAGATGCTGCTACAGCTAACAAAAATGCGAACGCTATATTAGCTCTTGAAACGGAAATCGCTAAAACACATCGCACTCCTGTTGAAATGCGTGACCCACAGGCTAACTACAACAAAATGAGTGTAGCTGCTCTGGAAAAGATCTCTCCAAATGTTGGCTGGTCAAATTATTTCCAAAAATTAGGTGTTAAAGTTGATTCGGTAAATGTTAGTCAACCTGGTTATTATTCTGGCTTAAGCAAAATGTTGGCTAGTCAGCCGATTGATGCGTGGAAAACAAAATTAAAATTCGATTACATCAATACGAATGCAAGCTTATTAAGCAAAGATTTTGCTACTGCAAGCTTCGAATTTGGAAGAACTTTTAGTGGTCAGAAAAAAGACAGTGAGCGTTGGAAAAAAATGACTAACCGTGTAAATGGCGGATTAGGAGAAATGCTTGGGCAAGTTTATGTGAAAAAATATTTTAACGAAACTGCAAAGCAACGCATGGATGAATTGGTAAACAACCTTCAAAAAGCTTTTGATAACAGAATTCAAAATCTTGATTGGATGAGCGCTCCTACAAAAGAAAGAGCTACTACCAAACTACATACGTTCCTCAAAAAAATCGGTTATCCTGAAAAATGGAAAAACTACGATGATGTGAGTATCGATAAAAATAATTTCTTCGCGAATGCTAAAAGTGTTCGTATGCATAATCATAAAGAAGAAATGGAAAAAATCGGCAAGCCTGTTGATCGCATGGAATGGGGCATGAGTCCTCCTACTGTAAATGCTTATTACAATCCTACAAACAACGAGATCGTTTTCCCCGCAGGTATTTTACAATTTCCTTTCTTCGATGCAAATGCTGACGATGCTATTAATTATGGAGCTATCGGAATGGTTATAGGGCATGAAATGACTCATGGTTTTGACGATCAGGGTTGTCAATATGATGAAAAAGGAAACATGAAAAACTGGTGGAGCAGCGAAGACAGTATAAAATTCAAAGCAAAAACCGGAGCTGTTATTAATCAGTATAATAATTATGTTGTGCTAAACGATCAACATGTAAATGGTGCATTAACCCTTGGTGAAAACCTTGCTGATATCGGTGGTTTGGCTATTTCATACGACGCATTTAAAATGACCAAACAGGGGAAAGATACCGTTCGTATTGATGGATTTACTCCTGATCAACGTTTCTTTTTAGGTTATGCTCAGGTTTGGAGATTGAAAAACAGAGACGAAATTCTTCGCACAAGAATTAACACAGATCCGCATTCTCCTGAAATGTTCCGCGTAAATGGACCTGCAGCGAATTTTGATCCTTTCTATGCAGCTTTTGATATTAAACCTACTGATAAAATGTATATTAAACCGGAAGAGCGCGCTCATATCTGGTAGTTGACAGACACTAGTCAATAGTTAATGATCGATAGATACCAGTTACTGGTTGATTGACAAAGTTAATTTTTGCATTTAAGAGAAGGGGCATTGAATTAATTTCGATGCCCCTTTTTTTATACCTTTTAATTTGAGAGATCCAGGATACATTTTTCTCTGATTGACCAAATATCATCTAAGCTATAGGGAATTTTATTTTCTATGATCCACTTCTGAAGATAGTTTTTATGATACGCTACTTTAAAGTGAGTGATTTGATCAGCTTCTATTTCGATTTCGTCAAGAATTACCTTTTCAATTTCTTCTTTATTCCATATCACTTTGGTTACATCGATCATTTCTCCTTTAAACCGCAAATAATTATGAGCCTCTGGAATATAAGCGAGTTTATAATTACTTAAAGTCTTACCAATAAGAGGCGAATTATCTGCATTCATTTTAAACAGGCCTAAAATAAGCTGAAGATCTTTAACATCATTTTCGATGGCCAACACTTTTAATAAAGCATGCTTGGTGCTACAGGTTCCGCAATTTTCAGAAAATACCGTAAGAAGATTGTTTTTGTCAGAGTTCCTGGCATACTTCAGTTGTTTTACAAAGGATAAAGCGTCTTTAAAATTGAAAATATTTTTGCTGTAAAACTGGCTTGAAACAGGACTTTTTCCGGAAAGAGTAAAGTTGAAAGGCATGGGTTTACATGTTTGTGAACAAACATTTCGTTTTTTATAACTCCACGCCTGTGTCGGTCAAATTTAAACTATTTTATTTTATTTTGTTCTTTCATTCACCGTGATAAAAAAAACAAATCATGTCTAAAAAAATCCAGTTTATTTTTTTCCTTCTGTTCACTTCACTTTTCTTTATCTCGATGATCAATAAAGAAGATGCACCATTACCCGGATCGGCAAAACAGGAAGTGGATAGCCTCGATATCAAGATCGGGCAAATGATTATGGTTGGAATAAAAGGAAGAACGGCGGTTTCGCCGGATGATACGCTTTTAAAAGAAATTCGTGATGGAAAAGTAGGAGGCGTTGTTCTTTTTGAAAAAAATATTTCCCCTGCAGATTCGAGAAACAAACTGATTCAGCTCAATTCCGATCTCCAGAAAAATTCTGCTATTCCTTTGTTTGTAAGCATCGACGAAGAAGGGGGATTGGTGCATCGTTTAAAAGAAAAATATGGCTTTGTTGGAATGCCTTCTGCAGCTTACCTTGGAAAAATCGATAACTCAGACTCCACTCTTTTTTATAATCGCCGCCTTACTGCAGAATTAAAAGAATTAGGATTTAACTGCAACTATGCCCCTACCCTTGATATGGCTATGAATCCTGAAAATACTGTCATCGTAAAACGTCAGCGTAGTTTTTCCGACAATCCTGATGTAGTTAGCAAAAATGCTTTGCTTTGTATTCAAGCGCATCATGAGAACGGAATCAAAACCATACTAAAACATTTTCCCGGCCACGGAAGTTCAACGGCAGATTCGCATGCAGGTATTGTGGATGTAACGGAAACATGGAGTTTCAAAGAACTCTTCCCCTACTTCACTGTTTTAAGTTCAGGAAATTACGATGCGATAATGACGGCACATATAATTAATAAGCGTTGGGATAATTCTTACTTGCCGGCAACTTTATCAAATAAGGTTGTCACCGACATCTTGAGAGGACTCTTAGGTTATAAAGGAGTTGTATTTTCAGACGATATGCAGATGGGTGCTATCGCAAAAAATTACGGATTTGAAAATGCTATTGAACTTGCCATAAACGCGGGAGTAGATGTTTTAATGTTTGCTAACAATGTAAGCAAAGAACAAAAAAATGTTAGTGCGTCAGAGATCCATGCTGTAATTAAGAAAATGGTAAAAAAGAAAAAAATTTCGAGAGAACGAATTAATGAAGCCTATTCGCGTATTATAGCCTTGAAAAGTAAAACGTTCTAACACTGCAAATTCGAAATTATCAGGGGTCAATTTTTTACACCTCTTAACATAATTCTTTCGGGGCTTAATTTTAAATCCTTTAATTTGGCTAAACTAAAAACTTATTAATATTCAACCTCATGAACAAATCATTTATTAAATCAGCAGGGCTTTTTATTTTAGCTCTATTTGTCTCTTTATCGTCCTTCGGACAAAAACCCATGGCCAGCCCACGTGACAGCGCGAGTGGAAAAGTAGGAAGCGCTAAGGTTTCTGTAAATTATGGAAGTCCCTCTGTAAAAGGACGTAAAATATGGGGCGACCTGGTACCTTACGGAAAAGTTTGGAGAGCCGGCGCTAACGAAGCAACTCTATTTACTACAGACAAAGCTATTAAAGTAGAAGGGAAAGAACTTGCAGCAGGTAGCTATGGTTTATTTGTTATCCCAAATGAAAATGAATGGATTATTATTTTCAATAAAACCTCAAAACAATGGGGCGCTTATGAATACAAAGAAAAAGACGACGCTTTGCGCGTTACTGTAAAACCTACAAAATCATCAGGTATGAATGAAAGACTAACGTATAAATTTACACCTAACGGACTTTCAATTATCTGGGAAAACTTAACCGTTCCAGTTAACATGAAATAAAATTTAAAAAAAATTAAACCGGAACAGACTTTCTGCTCCGGTTTTTTTTATGCATAACAATTGCGTTTAACTGTACAGGGTTTAATTTGAAAAATTTATTTAATCCAAATGAGACTTAAAAAAAGACCTCCGCTCAGTGTTGAATGGAGGCTTTTTTCATGATTAAAATTTAGTTTTTACTCTTTCAATTTGTACGCTACAATCTTATTTCCATAAAAAGTCGGTACATAAATTATATTTTTTGAAGAATCATAACCTATATCTGCTGTATTTAACTTCTGCTCCCGCGTATCCAATAAAATTGTTTTGCTGCCATCGGGTTTTACATGATAAATAATTCCGCTCCAACACGACACGATAAAATTTCCTGCTTTGGTCTGTATAAGACCATCCACACTTTCATCCATTCCTTCAGCAATCTTTGTTACCACTTTGCCCGTATCGGCCCTCCACAAAGCTCCCGCACTTAAAAAATAAAGACGATCATCAACGGCTAATAAACCATTAACCCCTTTTACTTCAGAAATAAAAACACTAACTGCGTTATTTTCTACACGACTGATAATCGCCTTACGTGTGTCTGAAACGTAAATAATCCCGTTTTTAGCAATAGTAACGTCGTTTAAAAACTTCGCATCAAAAATAGAAATACGTTCCAGAACTTTGGCCTCCTTTATATCGATTACCACAAGTTCATCAACGTCTGCCACATAAAGTTTGCCTTCGTGTATGGCAAGACCTTTTGGAGCATTTAAGCCTGTTAACCAATCTACATTTAACACCTTTCCATTTGGATCCATTTTGCCAATGGAACCTTTTGTGTCTTTTGCGTTAGTTTCTCCTTCGATATTTGAAAAATAAAGAACCTTGTGATCATTGGTCATTATCACACTTTCGGGCACTCTCAGATTAGCTTCTGTTTCCCAGATTTTTTGAATATCAGGCGTTTGCCCATTCATGGTTGATAAAGCCAAAAGCCCCGTTAAACCATATATCAATGATTGTTTCATAAAATTTTAGTCATGTTAAGGTAGTACAATTAAATCTCCGCAAAGTTCATTCCATCAAAACATTTCCCTAAAAAAAGACAAAAATACCACCCAGCCATGCACTTCTTTTTAATCCTGATGTTTAATTTTTACTTTTATCACTCTTAAAACATAACCCCATGCAATTAAAAACTCTTAGTTACGTCTCTGCATTTGCTTTAGCATCACTCTTCGTGCTGCCTTCGTGCAATCAAGATAAGGAAGAACCCAAATCAGAATCACTTGTATTAAAAGCTGATGCAGATAACGCCGGCCTTACTTTGCCCGCAGGTTTTGGGGCCTTAAAGGTTGCCGACGAAGTAGGACCAGCAAGGCACCTGGCTATTACTCCCGAAGGCCACGTTTTTATTAAACTGGCTTATCCCGATAAAGATGGCAATGGGATTGTTTTCCTCAAAGCCAAAGGTAACGATTACACAAAAATTGGTTTTGCTCCCTATGGTGGAACTGGAATCTTTTTAAAAGACAACTATCTGTATGCTTCTTCTAATACCGATGTTTACCGCTACAAATTAAACGAGCAACATGAACCTGTAGAATCTGTAAAACCAGAAAAAATAGTCAGCGGGCTCATTGATCGTCACCAGCATGAATCAAAATCAATTGCTCTCGACAATGCTGGAAATATTTATGTGAACATTGGAGCCTTCTCAAATTCATGTCAGCAAAAAGACCGTGAAAATAATTCTCCTGGCATTGTGAATTGTCCGGTACTCGACTCTGCTGCGGGAATTTGGCAATTTAAGGCTGATAAACAAGATCAGCACTACGGTGATGGACAACGTTACGCGACAGGTTTACGTAATGTAGTTGGCCTGGATTGGAACACTGAAAAAAACAGTTTGTTTGTTATGCAACATGGCCGCGACCAACTTACCATGTTTCCAGATGTATTTGATGCTAAAAAAAATGCTGAACTTCCTGCTGAATGCATGTTTGAATTAAAAAAAGGGGATAATTGCGGCTGGCCTTATTCTTATTATGATCCAACTACAAAGAAAAAAATATTGAATCCTGAATATGGTGGAGATGGAAAAAAAGAAGTGGGTAACGAATACATAGATCCTGTTGCGGCTTACCCTGCACATATGGCCCCAAATGGTTTGTTGTTTTACACGGGAAGCATGTTTCCAGAAAAATATAAGAACGGCGCGTTTATCGCTTTTCATGGATCCTGGAATCGCGCACCAGAACCACAAGCTGGCTTCTTTGTGGTTTTTCAACCATTTAAAGATGGTAAACCTTCTGGTGACTGGGAAATTTTTGCTGACGGCTTCTCCGGCTCAAAAGAAAACTCTGCTTCCGGAAAAGCGGATCATCGTCCCTGCGGCCTTGCACAAGGCCCCGATGGATCTATTTATGTTTCGGATGATTCTAAAGGGAGGATTTATAGAATTATTTATACCAAGTAATTAAGAATTAATCAGTAAAGGTATCTCAACAAACGCGTCTCACGAAACAGGGACGCGTTTATATTTTATCAAGGTAGTTATAAAGCTCACCTTTTTTGACAGCGCTTGATTACAAAATCATTTCACTTATTAATATGTTATCTAAACCTGATTTTAAAAAATAAAAATCAAATTTTATTCCGACCAAAGTCTTTTCATTATCTTCGCAAACTTATACCCCATTTCCTAAAAAACCATGAAAAAACTTTTTACGCTTATCCTTTGCCAGCTTCTATTAACAGGCCTGGCACTTAATGCCCAATGTACCTTTGGAAACTACCCGCCAGTTTATACTTCAACGACTGTTTCCTTGGGTGATAATTTTTTGCTTGGAACGAAATATACTTTGAGTACAACCGGCACCCTGATGGCTATTGGTTACAAAGGTGTTACTCCCGGCGCTCAAATCCGTATGGCTATTTACGCGAGCAATGCTGGAAGCCCTTCCTATCTGGTAGCAAATACCAACACATCAACTGTACAAGCAGGCAATCATCTTCTTCCTGTTACATCACCTGTAGTTTTACCTCCAGGAGATTATTTCATTGTGGGCAATTACTCTGTAAGTCCTCCGGGACCTCAGGTAAATAGCGTATCTTCTACAACCAACGTGGTTTATTACAGTCCGCAACAATTTACCTCTGCCATCACGTATTCCCCCACCTGGCAATCTTTTACCGGTAATGACTTTAATTACTGGGCAGATCTTAATCCAATGGTACAAATTGCCGGAGTGCAGCCTATTTGTAAGGGAGCCTCTTTAACGCTTACCGCTTCAGGCGCCACCACTTATACATGGAGTACGCTTTCCTCAAATACTGTTGTTACCGTTAATCCTACATTAACCACTACTTATAGCGTGATTGGAACATGGACTAACGGTTGCTACCATGTTGCAACTACCACTATCACAGTTCTGGTTTCACCCACAATTACTATCAACAGTGGTACCATCTGCGCTGGAAACACCTTCACTTTACAACCGGGTGGTGCGACTTCATACACTTTTTCGAGTGGAACAGCTACTGTTGCTCCTCAGCAAACCACCAATTATACAGTCTCCGGCACAAGCAGCGGTGGGTGTGTAGGAACCAGAGTAGCAACCGTTGTAGTGAATGCTTCCCCGGTATTAACGATCAACAGCGGCTCCGTTTGTTTGGGAAGTAATTACACCCTTACACCAGGTGGCGCAGTAAATTACACTATACAGGGAGGCAGCTCAGTTGTATCACCTGCAAGCACCTCTACTTATAGTATTGCAGGAGCTGACGCTATTGGTTGTAAAAACACAATTACAGCAACAGTTAGTGTACTCGCCTTGCCAACTCTTAGTTTATCGAGCAGCAATTCTTCCCTTTGTGCAGGAGAAGAAGGAACTCTTACGGTAAGTGGCGCCTCAAGTTACAGCTGGAACACTAACGCTACAAATCCTTCTATTTCTGTAAGTCCGGCCATAACCAGCACATACTCCGTTAAGGGAACTGACGCTAACGGATGTTCGACTACCGCAACGATTGTACAATCTGTAAATCTTTGTACAGGCCTCGAAAACAGTACCTCAAAGGCTCAGTCAATAAGGTTTTATCCAAATCCAACAAAGGGAGTGGTAATGATGGATGCCATTGCTTTTTCCGCAACTTCTCAGATAAAGATTTACAATGCTCTAGGCCAGAAAGTTTTCAGTGATTTCATTCGCCAGGAATCTTTTTCAGTAGACCTTAAAGATTTTTCGAACGGGATTTACACTTTTCAAATAACCGAAACATCAAATTCTGTTCAGTATTTTAAAGTGATAAAAAATTAATTCAAAAAAAATCCCCACCGAAAAAGTGGGGATTTTTTATTTTCTCTTCTTCCCATCAACTAGTTATCTATTTAAATTGAGTAAGGTATGCAACTCAACAATAAAGGCTTTTTGCGCCTCTATTATTTTTTCCATTGCCTGCTCTGCTGCAAACCATTCTGCTCTGTCAACTTCAGGAAATTCTTTTTTCTTACCAGAACGAGGCGGCCATTCCATTTCAAAAGTATTACTCTTTAATTTTCTAACGTCGAACTCCCCTTCTACAGCAAAACAGTATACAGTTTTTCCACCTTTCTGTGTGATATTTTTTAAAGGAATTTCATTGCCCTTCACCTCTTGTCCGGTCTCCTCAAAAAACTCACGCCTGGCAGCGTCTATAGCGTGTTCTGTAGAATCAAATTCTCCTTTAGGAACGGTCCAGGAACCAAGGTCTTTTTTTTGGAAAAATGGTCCGCCAGGATGCACCAATAAAACCTGTAGCTTTTGCTGAACTAATTTATAAAGAAGTATTCCGGCGCTTTGTTTCATATGTTTTATTAATGCTTTGTAAATAACATACCCGTCTGAACATTTCTTTCGGGAAGGGCATGTGCGTGTTACGTTTATAAACGTTTGCGCTGCGGCAACATGGCTATTTAAAGAGCAATGTAAAGTAAAAAGAAGTTTCAAAAGATTTGCAGAGATTTTCAAACAAAAACCCTTCATCATTTGACTTTGAAAAAGAAAATTTTATATTTATTTAAAAATTATGAAAATGAAAAAACTCAACTTTTTATTATCAGCCGCCTCTTTAATCGTTTTAACGGGATGTAATTCTCCAAAAACCGATGGCGCTCACGTGGAAGAGCCGAGCCACACGAAAGATTCTGTAACAACCGCGAAGCCTGACGAGGTTCCTATGGATAGCGCTGCAATGGCAAAAGCCTGGAACGAAAACCGTATGCCAGGAGAAATGCATAAATGGATGGCTACAGCCAATGGCAAATGGACCGCAGAAATGAGTTTTCGTATGAGTCCGGATGAACCATTGTCGCCACCAAGCAAAGCCGATGTTGAAACAAGAATGATCATGGAGGGCCGCTACCAGGAAACCACTTACAAAGGGAAAATGATGGGAATGGACTTTGAGGGAAAAGAAATAATGGCTTATGATAACGCGAAAAAGAAATTTATCAGCACGTTCATAGATAACACAACAACCGGGCTCATGTACATGGAAGGCACATATGATGAAGCTTCCAATACAATTAATTTTACCGGAGATATCACAGATCCTGCAACCGGCAAAAAAATGGATTATCGCCAGGAATTAAAATTTATCGATGATAAAAATCAGTTACTAAGCGCCTATGATAAAAAGGATGGCAAAGAATTTAAGAGTATGGAAATTAAGTTAACAAGAAAATGATCTGAGATAAAATCCTTTTACAAAAGCAGTCTTCGGACTGCTTTTTCTTTACATATACTTCACTTTAATCTCTACAGTCACATCTGCTTTATCCAAAGTAAAATCAAAGCTCTCAAATTTTGGTCGCGACATGCCGGTGTGAAAATAATTTGAAAATCCAAACCCTTCTTTAGGCAAAACCATTCCGTAGTCCATTTTCTCATTTATATTTTCATCATCCAAAATTGCAATGCCATAAGTTCCAGGTTTTAATCCATTATAACTTACAGCAAGCGTACCGTTTTTTAACGCGGTTTTTGGGATGGTCTTTATGAGAAAAGCTTTCTCGTCATCAAAACTTTTCGAATCTTTATAAAATGCAAGGCGAATATTTCCCTTATCGCTGCGAATGCTGTTGATGTTTACTTTTAGAGTTTGTGTCCGGCCTGAAAAGGTGGAAAGGGCTAAAATGAAAAAGAATATGTTCCGCATAACATTATTTTTGGCTAAATATAAATGAAATTATTCGACTAATTCAGAACTAAACATATCACCTGGCGAAATCATATTTTCATTTAAAGGAATTTCGTTTCCATAACGCTCGTGCAATTTCGCCTTTACCGCCGGGTGGCTTAAATCAAATGATTTCAAAGGCTTCAAAGATCCGATATCCAAATTTAAACTACGTTTATATAATTTCCATACATATTCCGAGCAATATAACTTATCATCATCCCAACTAAACCCTAAATCGTAGTGTTTACCCAGATCTTTGATAGCAGCCTTACGCAGAGTTTCAATTGCAGCAGGAGTTAAAACACTCTGATTTTTTAATCTTTTTACTTCGTAAGTTTTATCTGCACTCATGGCAACAAATTCTTCGAGTGTACTTTTAGTAACAGGTTCTACAGCATGATAAACAAATGCCTTACCATTTTCAATAAAAACAATGCCTATATGCGTGTATTTGGAATGTGTTGCCAGTTGAATGGCTTTTCCTTGTCCGGATGGATTTACCAGGAAGATCATATCCCCATTTTTCAGTGCGGACTTCGGGCTCTGCGCTGCTAAAAAACCGGAGAGTAACATACCACTGAACAGAAACAAAAATAAATGGCGCATGATTGAGTTTTTGAATAAAACGCAGCAGCGAAAGATAAGTTGCGAACTTAACAAATTTTAGATTTACAGCATCCACACTTAGCCAACAAACCATAGCAAAGGCGTTAAAAGGCCCAGCACAATAAGTAATTTTTGAAAGCGGTTAAACATAAGTATCTATTTTGATTCTTATACCAGCCATGTCTTACGGAGGTTTCTTCAGTTTCTCCAAACTAGACAAAAACCTTTTTCAAGCCGACGAATTTTCGCTACTTTTAAATTAACACATGGCGTTTTACGATTTAAATAGAGAAGAGCGGGCTCAACGGGTTTTAAACATTCAGAATGAACTTGAAAAAGAAATAAGTTCTGGAAAGTTGCACGATTCACTTGTTTATTTTGGAGACGAAGACACCTACATCCGAAAGGCCGCCTACCTTTCCATTGGCCGTATATATTTTTCGAATAAAAACATTCAATCCAGAATTATTAAAGTGCTTGAAAAACTTATCAATGAAAAGGACTTTAAAATTCGCCAAACTGTAATTAATGCCGCTGGAGAAATTGGCAAATCTGATTTTGAATCAGTACAGCATTTTTTTGATACAGGCCTGTTTGATGTGCATCACTCCCCAAGAAATGCGGTGATTGGATCTATTAAGAAGATGGGAGAAGTAAATCCCAACCCAGTTTTAAAATGGGCGAAAACGTATTTGCTTCACGACGACAAAGAAATACGCCGCGAGATTTGCCACGGCATAGAACTCCGCGGCAGAAAACACCCACAAGATATCCTGCCTCTGCTAAAAGAGTTACAACACGATAAAACAAAACGCGTAAGATCAACCTTGGTGCATGTTATAGGACAAATAGCCTATAAAAAAGGCTGCCTGGAAATTGTTCTGGCAAATTTGAAATCCTGGTCAAATAAAGAATTAGTAGCAGCTGCTCTTGACGAAATTATCGACGTGCATCAGCGTTATAAAAATTTTTCGGCAATGACTCAGAAAGAAGCCATTGCTTATATTGAAAAAAATTACCCGTAAAAAACAGAAAACTCTTGTTTTTACAAAGCGAAGTACAAAAGTTATTTTTGTTCCGACATCATTTTGTCCATACGTTTTTGCATCTCATCATAAGACACATCTTCAATGTGTGTACATACTACCCATTTGTGTCCGAAGGGATCTATCAAATTCCCTGAGCGATCTCCGTAAAACTGATCCTTTACTTCCATACCATTCTCCACTTTTCCTCCAGCATCAACAGCTTTTTTAAACACTGCATCTACATCATCAACGTATAAACAAATTCCAACAGGAGATCCTCCCAGAGACTGTGGACTCTTGTTGCCCCAATCAGCCATCTCTTCTGCCACCATAATAATAGAGTCCCCTATTTCCAGTTCTGCATGACCAACTTTATCACCCATCATTAGACGCCCTTTTTCTTTTGCCCCGAATGCTTTTTTATAATACTCTATAGCTTTATCAGCACCTTTTATATTTAAATAAGCAACAATGCTGTGATAATTGTGAGGAATTACTTTTGATTTTTCCATGATTTTAGTTTTAAATACATTCTGTATACCCGAAAACATATGCCAGCCCCCACTTTTAAATTTGCAGCAACTATTTTTTCGTAACCAGGCTTTGAGGAGCCTGATCCAAAGAAACCGCTCCCCCTTTTCCAAATAAACGCAATGCGAGTTCTTTCCCCACATTCTCAGCGGTTTTAAAAACAATTTGTTCATCCTTAACCAGAACTTTACCATCCGTTCCAACGACATTTATAATTGCCTGGTAAGAGTCGCCTTTGTGACTGAATTGAATGCTGGCCTGAGGTGCATTTACATCGTCTGCAAAATCGATATCACACGCTTTAAGATCTTCGATTACAGATTTAATTATTTCACTTTCTTCCCCGCCTGTTTTTAAATTTATATGCATCTGTATTCCAGAAAAAGGTATTAGTTGAGGAAATTCATCAAAGAGCCGGTTTTGAAAAACACGATTTTCTTCCGTTTCATTTTGAAGCGCCAGAATTTCCAGTACTCTCGCTAAAAATAATTTTTCACGTTCGTATTCAAAGCCGTTAGGTAGAACTTCGCTAGAAGGCTGCGCAATTACATTGTCCAATAGTTTCCTGCAAACCGCCTCAGCCTTTGCAGGCTCGTCATTTTCATAATTAAATTTAGCTACAAACAAATCAAAATAGCGGTAGACTTTTTCTCTGTTATCCTTAGAAGGATACTCTTCGTACATTCTTGTAAAATATGCCGGATTAAAATTTTTCAGGAGATAAAAACTTTCATCAAAAGACACTGTTGTCTCAGCACAGAACAAATCATAAATAATGCGCTTACGTTCAGGATTATATGCCATTGCATTAGCCAAAGCATATTCCAGCATCAACTTCTCCACCTTTAAACCGATCATCGCAAAAAGATCTCCCGGAGAATACCACCAACCAGGATTAAAAAATTTAAGCAGCGCGATTTTTTTATCTAGCAATTGTACCCGTAACAAATTAATGGTGAATTCGTATTGTGATTGCGTGAGTGTGGTATTAATATGAATCTCTTTAAAATTGGACGCCTTGTTTAAATAAAAATCGCTACTGTCAAGCTGACCATCGTACAAATAACTTCTTGCCAGGGCAATGTTATACCATCCGAATCCTGGCGTAGATCCAACTTGTGCAATTTTCTTCTGAGACATTTGAATAGCCTCTTTAGTCTGCCCTCCATAAATGAAAAGCATGGGTAAATAATAATCTGGCTCGCTCAGTGCGAAAGCGCCCTGGTAATCATATTTTTGGTAATAGAAAACCGACTCTTCAAAATGCGCAGTTTCATGTTTCATATTTGCATAGTTACCCCACGAAACTCTCCCGCCTTCGATTAAAAGTTTGTAATAATATTCACTGCTATCGTAATTCTGATTGTAATTATGTAAGATCGCGAGGTAATGGTAAACGGTAAGAAGGTCTTGCTGTTCTTGTCCAGGACCAAACCACATCTCATTAAGCGTTTGGTTCTTTTTTATTTTTTCGATCTGCAAATAGCAGTATTGAAAAGCTAATGCCTCGTTTTCCTCCAGACTATTTTTTAAAAAAGGGTATTTTTTAGAATTATAAAACCGGTTACGATGAACGATCCATGCCCGGTCGCTATTGGTGCTCACATAATCCTTCTGCAAATTATAATGGTCAATGCGATCTAATAAGGCCATCGTTTTTTCAGGCATTTCGAGATTATTATAACATCTTCCTAAAACATAAACCAACTGATGAAAATCGTCGAAGAGCTGAAGATTTTGGCTGTAATATCCAACAGAAGAAAATATCCTCATAAGATTATCACCGTAGTCTTTCTCCATGAGATCCAGGGCTTTTTCTAAAGGAACCACCGCATAACTATAACCCAGATAATCTGCACTACGGTTATATTTATACATCCCTTCATAATAATATCCTACATAATACGTACTGTCCAGGCGAATAAATTCACGACTTCTGGGCAAAGCATCTTTATCGTTAGTTGACACCCCTGTGCGTTTAGCGTTAATCTCGTAGCGGGCCGCCGCAGTATTTTGAGCCCTTAGGTCGTTGACGAAAAGGCACGCGAAAACAACAAACAAAGTTGCTGAGTAATTTAATCTTATATATAAAAAAAGACTAGATAACATTCTTGGCAGTAGTAATATTTAATTTCCGCAAACGGTCCATCTCTTTAACCAGGATACCACTCAATGCTTTTTGTTTCGCTTCTTTGTTCCTGTATATTAACCGGTGATCTATTACTGCGTTTGTTATTCGCAGGTCATCTTCTGTTACAAAACTTCTTCCGTTTACCATCGCAAAAGCTTTCAGACATTTTAAAAAAGTAATTCCACTTCTTGTAGATGCTCCAAGCACAATATCGGGATGCTTGCGGGTAGCGCTTACAATGTTTCTTACACTGCTCACAAGTTCTTCATGAATGAAAACTTTTTCTGCCTCCTGCTGAAGAAATAAAATGTCTTCCATATTTAAAGCCTGTTTCACATTCTCAATATTACTTTGTATACCTAAGTAATCTTTATAAATTTCAAGCTCGGTAGCTTCATCCACATAGCCAAAATAAATCTTAATAAAAAAACGGTCTAATTGTGCTGCTGGCAAAGGATAAGTTCCTTCCATCTCCACAGGATTCTGTGTAGCAATGGTAAAAAACAATTTCTCAAGCGGATAAGTTATGTCCCCCATAGTAATTTGATGTTCAGCCATACATTCGAGCAAAGCTGATTGCACTTTGGGCGAAGCACGGTTTATTTCATCAGCCAACAAAACATTACAAAACAGCGGTCCCTTCTTGAAAATAAACTCTTTTTTTACATCGTCGAAAATATGCGAACCAATTAAGTCCATTGGCAAAAGATCGGGCGTAAATTGAATACGTTTAAAATCAGATACACTCACTCCTGCTCTACCGGAAATACTTTTAGCCAGGATTTTTGCCATCACCGTTTTTCCCGTGCCTGGATTATCCTCCATTAAAATGTGTCCTTTAGCGAGCAATGCGGTAATAATATATTCTATTTGTGGACGTTTACCACGAATTACAGATTCTATATTAACGACCAGTTTTTGAATACTTGCCATTGCTCTTTCCATTTGCAGTGTTTGCTCTTCCATAGTAATTCTATTTAGATTTTGAAAAAAAATGTAGCGTTGCTGTTAAGTTTAAAAATTTACCAAAACGTGTTTTAAAAGGAACTTGCTCTTTTACCTTACTTATAAAAGGTTGGTAGAAATTCCTAAGGACTCTTTGTTCTTCTACCGTTAAAGGGAAAGAGCTGTATTTCATTTTCTGATAAACCGCGTTAAAATCAAAAAATTGAGTTGAAAATTTTGCATCTACCGATTTTAAATAATCGTTTGGCCGCAGAGGATCAGCCTCTATGCCAAGTTGATTCAAATAGTATAAGCACGCGGTATAGCGGGCGTAGCCACTGCCATCTTTTTCAGATCTAGCTCTATTATCCATATACATCCAAATACTCCAGGGGAGAAGAAATAATATAAGCACTAAACTCACAAGGGATATTAAGGTAATCCAAAGAACTTTGATCCAGTCAACATCCGTGTTAATTTCCGTCTTCCCATTTTCCTTTTGCTTCCTGGTGGGATCCTTTGTCATGATTTTAATCTCATCAATAGGCACAGGCACCGGAAGTTTTTTCACAATACCATCCACGTTATCATTTTTTAAAGCATAAATCGTTTTCAATACTTCCGCGTGTGAAACAGCGGTAACATGCATACCTTCCTTCAAGGCACTAAAATTTGTTATTCCTGTGTCACTGGTTATAGTAGCTAAAGAGATGTCTGCTAAAAGATCTGTTCCTTTACTTGTATAATCTGTATCATGGTAAAGAAGCTTTTCAACACTCATTGTCAGTCTTTTTTGCTTTTGATCCACAAATTTAATCTGTCCATCTGCCACCAAAAAAGTCTTCATCACATTTTCCGGAGGTGTGCCATCAGGTTGTGAAGCCTGTTGTGTATTAACATCCGGAATGGTTGTATCGAAATCAATCCAACCAAATTCGTTGAAATATACTTGTACCCAGGCGTGCGCCTGATCTCTGTAAAACCAATACCAACCGGGGTTTTTATTACTCCTGTCAGTTGTAGAAAAGCCAACTGCCACACGGGATGGAATTCCTAAAGAACGCAACATAAATAAAGTTGCGCCTGCAAAATAAGCACAATATCCTTTACGGTTCTCTAATAAAAAATATGTAAGCTTGTTAGCGCTTGGTAAACCGGGTACGCCAGGATTATCAGAGTACTTAAACAAAGGTTGACCGAATTCATTTTTGCTTGTAAAATAATCTCTTAAAGCTAAAATCTTATCGATAGGAGTTCTGGCATTTTTTGTAAGATTTTTTGCCAGCTCCCCGATTTTACGATACTCTGCATCTTTTGGCATGTAAGTGTAATAGTTCATAAACGCCTCATCCGGACCTTTGATCTCGGTTACTTCCCGAAGCAATTCGAAACGTTGTTGCTGAAAATCTTCAAGCTGAACATTTCCTGCCGGATTGTAAATAAAATAAGCGCTGTTTAATTCACTCACCCACATCTTTGCCTGATAGGCACTTCTGTAGGTTTGTTTTTGTTCTTTCGGAACAGAAATAGGTTGGCAAAAGAAAGAAGTAGATGGCGCAAGAAATTCAGTAGAAGATAAACTCACATTATAAATTTCAGCTGTAACAATTTTGCGATTGCGTATTGCTAAAGAATTTTCAATTACTTTTTGATCGGTCTTTTTAAAATACAGCGGAATTTGTGATGGATCGGGATCAAATAAATCGTTGTACGGAATATTTTTATCTGTTTCGAAAGTCTGCGTAGCTGTGTCAAATTTCGTGTAATAAAAAGCAGTAAAATAAAGGGGATTTGGAGTTTTTCCGTCGCTTAAAAAATTATCAAGACGTGCTACAAAAACGAGGTCCTTATCTTTATTGAGAGAACCGGCTAGTTTTGACTGATCTTTATTCTTCACCCCACCGCCTTCATCTTTCTGAGTCATGGATTCATTTTTTTCCGTGCCTTTGCCACCCCCGGATTTGGAACCACCACCCCACTCTTTTTCAATGGCATTAAACTCATTTCTAAAAACATTCAAGAGCACCAAAAACAATACCAGAAAAAAAACTGCAAATCCAACCAGGCGTTTACCGATAAACAACCCAAAACGCTCTTCCTCTTCATTCATATTCCGAATGAGTTCTGAAGTGTAGATTATATAAAAAGCATAAGTCAAAAATGGAACAAATGCGTTTATAAGTGCTGTAACATGAACGTCGGTTGTTTTACTTACAACTACAATTTGTATAACCAAAAGCAGCACAGCCCAGCAAACCGTAAAATATTTGGAGCGGCTAAAACCAAACCCAACAAGCCATCCGCAACAAAACAAAATAGAGAAAACTAAAAATTGTATGGAGACATAAAAGGAGTCAAACTCACTGACATTAATACTTCCCAATGATTTATAGACAATGTATTGAAGTATAAACAGAAGTCCGGCCGTTGCCCAAAACCGAAAACGAAAAGCATAAAAGATAATAGACAAAACCACTCCGGCGAAAAAATACAGCCCTTGCTTAACCCAATGATTCTCGAGAATAGAATAAAATAAATTCAGACGCCAGAGTAAATAAAATACCAAAGCCGCTGTGGGAAGAGCAAGTAAGAATAACTGCGCTACAACTTTTTTTACACTATGTAGTTTTCCTATCGCCATTTAGTTGATAACGAGTTGCTGATGATCTTTTAAAAGTAACTTAAGTTCTTTTTCATTCTGCTCAATTTTAAATCTCAACTTAGACAAATTCCACGAACTTCTATAGGTTGCCGTTTTATCAGTTTCCTGCTGAATAAAGATCCACTGCAACCAATGTGTAAAATCAAGATCGTTCAAACTTTCCGTTAAGGGAACAAATACAAACGAAACGTTGTGCCCGTATCTATCTACCAGTTCTTTCACCTGCTCCACCTCACTTAAAGAAGAAAGCAAAACAACGGCAGCATCTTTTGGATCAAAAAAACTTTTGAGTTGCGTTTCAGTTTGCCAGGAAGACAGTGTTATAGCATATTTTGTTCTGTCATCATTACTGTTAGCAGACTGGGGAATCGGCTGGTCAGAGACATAGCGCACCTCAAAACCTTTTCTCTCAAACTGCTGGTAAAGTGACCAACACATGGTTTTATAATAATTCAGGAATGGCACTTCAATTACTTCATTCCCCCGAACATCGAAAGAAGAAAAAAATGAAGGATAAAAATATATGTGTGAAGCGTAGGGATCCAAAACCTCTGGTATTCTCACAACAAGCTCTTTATTCTTAGCGTAAATCTTCCACACAATCCTTCTTACGTCATCACTGTTCTCGAAGTTTTTATAATTGATGTACTCGCCTTCTACTTTTTTAAGCTCCTCTATACGGGTAGTCTGCTCTTCTGTCTTGCGAGGAAAGGCATGGACACTTTTTATTTCCTGAACTTTCGGAGGTGTATAAAAAGAATTATTAGCCAATAAAGGAGTGGCGAAAGAAAAGAACTGAAAAAAATCTTCGAAATAAACAATTACTTTTTCAATACGGTATTCACGAATCTCGGGAAGGTCCCAGGAATAAACACCATCGAGTGCTGTATTAATAATTTTGCCCTTGCCTAGTTTTACAAGATCAAATTTTTTAGAGTAACGCGTTTCATCATAATTTAAACGAATGCGAATGTAACCCAGCAATGGTTGTAAAATGGGATGAATGTAGATAGAAACTTTTTGTTTGCTCCCGTCTTCTGTAGAAGTGGTGGTAAGACGTACTAGAATTCCACGCCGCCGTTGCTGCAACTTAAAATACACAAAAGCCACACTTACAGAAAGCATTCCCAGGCAAAGAATAAAAGATCCAACAAATAAAGCAAGCGACAATAAAAGCTTAAAAATATCTTTGTAAGACGAATCAGGTATTTCAGAAGCCCGATGCAACCAGCGATAACCAAGAAAAGCGGCCAAAGCAAATAAAAGAAAATAGAGTGTAAACGGAAGATAAAATCCAATGCGCTTTCCTAAAAAAAGTAACTTTTTTAAACGCGACCTGATCATATACTTGCTTATCTTTTTTTTAAAGCTAATACTTTTTTCATTCAGAATCCAGGACCCTTCAGCCTTTAACGTAATTTCTTTTTTGCTCTCACGTATTGATCGGGCCAGTCGACATCCTGCCCAAGTTCGTGAGCAGCATGCAAGGGAAAATAAGGGTCACGTAACAATTCGCGAGCCATAAATACCAGATCCGCGCGATTGTCAACAATGATAGACTCCGCTTCCTGCGCAGTCGTAATAAGTCCCACAGCACCGGTCCTTATCTCACTATTTTTCCGAATACTTTCTGCGAGATCGGTTTGATACATTGGTTTTAATTCTATTTTTACACCATGTACATTTCCACCGGTAGAACAATCTATAAGATCAACATCCAGTTCTTTTAAAACTTTTGCCAGTTCAATAGAATCCTTTTCAGTCCAGCCGCCCTCTGCATATTCTGTAGCAGAAAGGCGCACAAATAAAGGAAGTTCAGTAGGCCATACCGTGCGGACAGCTTCTACCAGCTCTCTTAAAAAGCGCGTACGATTCTCAAAACTTCCACCATAATTATCGGTGCGGGTATTGCTAAGCGGCGATAAAAATTCGTGAATTAAATACCCATGGGCCCCATGTAGTTCAACGATTTTAAAACCGGCTTTCAGTGCGCGTTCTGCCCCATCTTTAAACCGCTTTACCAAAGTCTTAATTTCAACCTTCGTTAATTCTTTTGGAATAGGATCACCTTCTTTAAAAGCAATCGCACTCGGAGCAACCGTCTCCCAACCACCATCGTTCATTCCAATAGCCTGGCCACCTTTAAAGGGCGATTCCATGCTGGATTTACGGCCTGCATGCGCAAGCTGAATGCCCGGAACGGCGCCGTGGGTTTCTACAAAAGTGGTAATGCGTTTTAAATGTTCTATGTGTTCGTCTTTCCAGATACCGAGATCAGAAGGAGATATTCTTCCTTCCGGAACAACCGCCGTGGCTTCCGTAAAAACCAACCCCGCTCCTCCAACTGCTCTGCTTCCCAAATGCACGAGGTGCCATTCACCGGCAAAACCATCCAGGCTGGAGTATTGACACATAGGTGAAACTACCAGTCTGTTTTTAATAGTGATTGATTTTATTTGTACCGGTGTGAAAAGTTCTGCCATAATTTTAATGTTGATCTTCACAAAAATAACATTACAGGCAGAATATAAACGTGAAAAAATCACAAGAGGATCTGCCCCAAATTTGGCGCCCGGCTTGGAAAAAAAATGTAAATTGTCGGCCAGTAATAACCCAAATATGATCAGGCTTCTAATTGTCTTTCTATTTTCTTTTATATGTTTTTCCTGCGAAACTCTTTTCGAAGACGAAGATCTTAAAATCATATACTTTCCAAATAGCGATCTCATAAAACAATCTATAGAATATAAAGACGGTAAAAAATCAGGCGCCTTTAAAGAATTTTACAGAAATGGAAATCCAAAAACCATTCAGCATTACCGAAACGATACGCTTACTGACACTTCTTTCTTCTTCTTCGAAAACGGCGTGCTCGGTAGTCTGCAAATTTTTAAAAATGGTGGCAAAACAGGTTGCTGGAAAAAATTTAATAAGCAGGGGCGCGAATACTGGAATGTTACTTTTAAGAACGGACTACTGGATGGCAAGGCCGAAGAATACAGTTACAGAACCATTCGCCTGCTAACCCGCAATAACTATTTTCAGGGAAAGAAACAGGGTCGACAGGAATCCTATTATCCTAACGGCAAGCCAAAGTCTATTACGTATTTCGAAGATGGCTTGGAATCAGAGAACGCACAGGAATGGGATGAAAAAGGAAAAGAAATACATAATGATTTTAGTATTCACGTTACTGAGAAAAATTTAGTGTTACTCGAAAATAAACTAACTTACTACATAACGCTGGACAATCCTCAACCAGACGATTGTGTCTATGAAATACAGTCACCCCAGATTTCTAAAAAAATTGTGACTATTCGCCGTCTCGAAAAAAATGGCAACAGTCATATCACAGACTACTACATCAGTAAAGGCGGCTTCGTGATGGAAGAAGTGCACATTGCTGTTTTTCGTAAAACTGCATTGGGAAATCAGATTGTAAAGCGCAGTAAATTTATGGCGTCTGCAAATAATTTCTAGTTAAGTTTGATTGAGTCGCATTTGCAAAGCAAAACTATTAGGAGCGTAGATAAGTCCCTTTTTTAAAAGTTCTCTACAACGCTTTACATTTCCCTTCTTATAATAAAAAGTCGCTCCTTCAGAATACGCTTTTTCAACGTATGCTGGTGTATGTTCAACGGTCTTGTCATCGGCAACTATAGATTCAAATTCTTTTAAATAATTATCTCCCTTAACAGCATTTCCCAGAAGATAACTCTGGTAACCCAGTTGTAAAACACAATTACTCCTTATCCCGTTTAGCCAATTAGATGTTGCGAGAAAAGCAAAGTCTGAAGAGAATTTTTTTGCCAGGTTCAGAATTTCCTGAGCTTCCGTCATCTTCTCAGCTTTTCGCGATAATTGCGCAATGATCAAACTTCTAAGGTCAGCCGGTTCTGGATTTGCGGTATAAGCGCCAAGCAGATGCTCATAAATAATCTTATCACTTTTTTCAGCAATAAACGCTACACGTGCAAGATTGTAATGGTAACTAAAAGCAATGTCGTTCTTTAAACCAGAATCTTTTAACGACTTGTGGATGATATTAAAAGATGCTTCATATTTTCCGTAATCAGAGCGATCAATAAGTTGATGCTGCGTTAACCGCTGAAACTCATCTCGTATATTTTGATCAGTGATATCTACATTATCAAGCGCATTCAAGCGACATAAAATTGCAAAATCCTGTACATAATTTTGTTCATTGTAATTATTGCTTCGTACCTCCATGGCGAGCATGTACTTTAAAAGGTGCCGGTTGCGCGGGCAATCATCTAAATAACAGGCTTTTTTCATTTCCCTGGCTGCTACCGTGAATATATGATCATCTGCAGAATATAAACTGTAATTGGAATACTGCATACCTACCAGACTGCGCATAGACACAGGCGTAGACGAGTAAAAATATTTTTCGAAGAGTTCTGAGGCGGGCCTTAAATCGTAATCCTCTTGTGGAATAACATGAACGGCATATAAATAGTCTACATAATTTTTCACAAAACTATCACTAAAACGCATGTATCCTTTTTCCTCGCTGGTAGTCTCTACAAAAATTTTATAACTCTGCGGATAGGCAATCAAAAAAACATGACTTGGCTTTTCCATGATCTGGAAAGGAATTCCGAGATCTGTAAAAATAAGCGCATAGAGCGCCGTTGAGGATACGCAATTGTAATATCCGTTATTAAAAATATCGCAAAAACTATTTTTGTATTCGTACTTTGTAAAGAATTTCCGGTGCACATATTGATGGATATATTTCACCTGTTTTTCTTCACTCTTACCTTTAATAGCTTCCCGTAGTTCATCCACACAAATTTTTATTCTCAGAGAAACAGTCGATAATTTAACGTCGTTGTACGTTTGAGGACTTAAAAGTAAAAGTTCAAGATAACGCGTACTTCCTGCAGTTGATTGAAAAAAAATGGTTCTTTCTTCCTGGTCTTTAAAAGTAAGGTCTCCTTTTTTTACAATAGAATCACCCTGTTGTGCTAAGCCAAATGAAGCAGACAAACAAAAGAACAAGAATAAATACACCTTAGACATCATGAAGACAGGGGAATAATAGCGCTAAATCTACAAAATAAATGGGGATCGCTAAAAACCATGTTATTATTCAAGAAACGCTTTAATGCTTTAGGTGTTACCTGAATTCCGCATTAATGTCCTTCAACATTTCCGAGCCCGGGCAAAGATCTTTGGCAGAGAGCGTATTCAAAGGTTTTTCAGTAGAGTTAATCGTGTGATGCAGATCTTTTGTTTCAGGATTCATATATAAAAGGCCGGTAAGAATTTCACCTTTTTCCTTTGCATTCATCATGGCGTTCACCGCAGAACGTTTATCTAAAGGATCCCAGTCTTTCGCTAATTTATTTAATTGGATAAAAGAACCATCATGCATTTTTACTTTTTCTACACTCCCTTCCTTGTAATTAGCGGTGATCTCTTTCATCTCTGGAACAAAATCGATGGTAGCAGTAGCTTCCACATGTTCTCTTACATAGTCGTAAGATTTTGTAGATCCAACATTGTTATTAAAGGTTACGCAAGGGGAAATCACATTTATAAATGCAAAACCAGGATGCATTATTGCAGCCTTCATTAAAGGAATTAATTGCGCTTTATCACCGGAAAAACTTTGTGCTACAAAAGTAGCGCCTAGCTCTATGGCAAGACTTGCAAGATCTATAGACTCAAAAGGATTTACCTGTCCACTTTTATTTTTCGAACCCAGATCGGCTGTTGCAGAATCCTGTCCTTTTGTTAAACCATAACACCCATTATTCATAACCACATACACCATATTGAGATTTCTTCGTACCACATGTACAAACTGTCCCATACCAATGCTGGCAGTATCTCCGTCGCCCGAAACACCGAAATAAATCAAATCTCGGTTAGCAAGATTCGCCCCCGTCGCAACAGAAGGCATTCTTCCATGTACCGAATTAAAACCATGTGAATTACTTAAAAAATAAGCAGGAGTTTTCGAAGAGCAACCAATGCCTGATAATTTCGCGAGACGATGTGGCTCAATGTTTAATTCAAAAGCGGCCTGAATAACCGAAGCGCTGATAGAATCATGTCCGCAACCTGCACAGAGTGTAGATAGCGAACCTTCATAGTAATCAACAGTATAACCGAGTTTATTGGTGGGTAAGGCTGGGTGACGGAATTTAGGGCGTACGTAGCTCATAAATCTATTTTACTTTTTTATTAGTGAACAAATTCTTTACGATCTCAAGTGCAATGTGATGGGCTGTTATAGGAAGGCCATCATAATTTAAAATGGAAATTAGTTTGTTCGGGTCTACTTGCAATTCGATGCTTATAATGCTTTTCATTTGTGCGTCACGGTTCTGCTCGATCACAAAAACTTTTTTATGTGAAGTAATAAATTCTTCTACTGTTTTATTAAAAGGAAAAGAACGTATGCGTAATGCGTCCAAAGTTATTCCCTGCAATTTTAAGTCATCCATTGCTTCTTCCACCGAATAGGCAGAAGTACCAAAAAACAGGACTCCATTTTCAGAACTATTTTTTTCCTGGTAAAGTTCTGGCTTATGAACCATAGTCTTAGAAGTCTCCCATTTTTTCATGAGACGGTCCATGTTTTTTTTGTAAGCATTTCCGTCTTCCGTATAAACTGCATATTCATCACGCGATGTACCGCGCGTAAAATACGACCCTTTGGTAGGATGTGTGCCCGGATAAGTACGGTAAGGTATTCCATCGTTGTCCACGTCTTTATACCGCCCGAAGCGCTCAATTTTTTCAAGCTGCTCCGCGTTTAACACTTTACCTCTTTTGTATTCGCGTTTATCATCCCACTGCAAGGGGGCAGAAATATGGTCATTCATTCCTAAATCTAAATCGGTCATCACAATGATTGGCGTTTGCAGTTCTTCCGCCAGATCAAAAGCATCAGCTGTCATGTCAAAGCACTCCTTAGGCGTGGAAGGAAACAGTAAAACATGTTTAGTATCCCCATGCGAAGCATAGGCAGCCTCCATTACATCCGATTGCTGTGTGCGCGTTGGCATTCCGGTGGAGGGTCCGGTGCGTTGCACATCAATAAGTACAGCGGGAATTTCGGCGAAATAAGCCAGTCCCAGAAATTCATTCATTAACGAAACACCAGGACCGCTGGTGGCAGTAAATGATCTTGCCCCATTCCAGCCGGCACCAATAACCATGCCTATTGCGGCTAATTCATCTTCCGCCTGAACAATGGCCACTTTTCTTTTCCCTGTCTCTTTATCTAAACGCAAGGTGGCCGAATAATCCATAAATGCTTCAACTACAGATGTAGAAGGAGTTATAGGATACCAGGCAGCTACACTCGCGCCGCCATACACGGCTCCTAATCCACACGCAGAATTTCCATCCATTAAAATTGAATCTTTTAATAACTCCCTTCGCTCTACACGCATGTCTAAGGGATATTTAAAATTCTCACGAATATAATCTCCACCTAGTTGTAAGGCTTTAACGTTGGCGGGAATCAATTTTTCTTTTCCTTTGAACTGGTCTGCCAGCAAGCCTTCGAGCACTTCAAATTCAATAGCGAAAAGCGCTGCTAAAGCGCCAACATAAATAATGTTTTTAAATAATTGACGTTGCCGGGGATCTGAATAATTTTCATTACACATATCCATTAAAGGAATCCCTATGTAGTGTATATCAGAGCGCAGATACTCCTCGTTTAATTTTTTAGAGCTATCATATAATAAATATCCTCCGGGCCTTACCGAAGCAATATCAGCCTTCATACTCTGAGGATTCACCGCTACAAGCAGATCAATCCCTTCGCGGCGACCAAGATAACCTTTCTCACTTACACGTACTTCGTACCATGTTGGTAATCCTTGTATATTGGAAGGAAAAATATTTTTTGGTGTTACAGGAATTCCCATCCTGAAAATAGCCTTCGTAAATAAATGATTCGCACTTGCAGATCCTGTGCCATTTACATTTGCAAAACGCACAACAAAATTATTTATTCCGCTGTTTTTAATTGCAGACCCATTGCTGCCGGTTGATTTAGTGCTTGATGACATTCGTACCTCCCACTTTACTTACGTTATAGAAAAATTTCTGCATGTCCCACGCAGCTGTCGGACAACGCTCTGCACACAATCCGCAGTGCAGACAAACGTTTTCATCTTTTACCATGACTCGTTTTGTAGGCAATGTTCCCGAAACATACAGATCCTGATCGAGTTGTAGTGCCGGCGCTTTCAATTTAGAGCGCAAATCAGATTCGTTTTCTTCATTTTCGGTAAATGTGATGCAGGCAGTGGGGCAAACATCCATACAGGCATCACACTCAATGCATTTGGTTTCTGTAAAAACAGTTTGAACATCACAATTCAAACAACGTTCAGCTTCGTTACAAGCCGTCTGAAGATCAAATCCTAATTCAACTTCTTTCTTAATATTTTTTAAGGTCAGCTGTTTGTCTGCTTGAGGTACTGCATAACGCGAATCTGTTGTCACTTGAGAATCATAACTCCATTCGTGAATTCCCATTTTCTGACTCACAAGATTTACATATGGAGCAGGACGTTCGGTAAGCTGATTTTTTTGCTGACACATTAAGTGCATGGAGATCGCAGCCTGGTGTCCATGAGCTACAGCGGTTATCACATTTTTAGGCCCGAAAGCCGCATCACCACCAAAAAAAACCTTAGGATGTGTAGAGGCAAAAGTTTTTTCATTCACTACAGGCATTCCATCTTTATCAAACTCAACACCCATATCCCGTTCTATCCATGGAAAACTATTCTCCTGTCCCACTGCAATTAAAACATCGTCGGCTTCTACAAAAACCTCTGCTTCACCTGTAGGTACAAGTTTACGCTTATTGTTTTCATACACAGCTTTCACTTTTTCAAAAGTCATTCCTTTTAAAACGCCATTCTCCACCACAAAAGATTTCGGAACATGATTATCCAAAATAGGAATGTCCTCATGTTGCGCATCTTCTTTTTCCCAGGGAGAAGCTTTCATTTCCGAAAAAGGGCTTCTAACTAATACCTTCACATGCTCACCGCCAAGCCTGCGGGCTGTGCGACAGCAGTCCATCGCCGTATTCCCACCACCAAGCACTATTACGTTTTTGCCAATACTCTTTGTATGCTCGAAGGCAACAGAACCTAACCAATTAATTCCAATGTGTATGTTTTTCGCTCCTTCTTTTCGTCCGGGTAAATCAAGATCTCTGCCACGCGGTGCTCCTGTTCCAATAAAAACAGCATCGTAACCCGCGTCTAAAATTTCTTTCAGACTTTTCACATACTGATCAAAATGCTGATGAATACCCAGATCAAGAATATAATTTACCTCTTCATTTAAAACAGTTTCAGGTAAACGAAAAGCAGGAATCTGGCTCCGCATAAATCCGCCACCCAGTTTTTGCTGTTCGAATAAATGCACTTCATACCCTTCAGGGGCCAGGTCACGCGCCACAGTGAGCGATGCGGGACCACCACCAATTAACGCCACCTTTTTTCCATTAGATTTAAATGGAGCTTTGGGCATCATATGCTTTACGTCATCCTTATTATCAGCAGCTACTCGTTTTAAACGGCAAATGGCTACGGGCTCTTCTTCCTTAAGCCGGCCTCTCCGGCACGCCGGTTCACATGGCCGGTCGCAGGTTCTCCCTAATACTCCGGGAAAAACATTGGAATCCCAATTGATCATATATGCATCAGAAAACCTTCCTTCGGCAATTAATCGGATATATTGGGGAACTGGAGTGTGCGCAGGACAAGCGTGCTGGCAATCTACTACTTTGTGAAAATACTCGGGATCTTTAATGTCTGTTGCTTTCAAATTCTTAGGATTAATAGGGAATACTAGAGATGCTTAACAATTAAAGGAACGTGTGATATTCTCAAAAATAAGATATTTTTATTAAAAACAAGCATTCAATAAAAATATACAGAGTATTCTTTATCTGGAACAAACCTAAATAGTGCATCACCCTGGCATTTATTCATACTCCTTAAACCGGGCTTCATCTAAAATGGAGGTTCCGCCGCCTTATTTTCATTTTTCTTTTAGGGGCATCACCTTCAAATACCGTCATAGTACAAAACACAGTCATTTAAATAATTACACTAAAAATTAAGGATCATGAAAAATTCAATAATTACATATCTTTTAGGTTTTTTCTTTTTGATTTCCTGCTTTAAAGCTATGAGCAACATCAAACATTTTTCAGATCCGGATGTTTGTCTTGAAATTGACGGTAAAATTTCTAACGCCAACGATGGTGAAGATAAAACGTGTCTTGTAGAGCTTTTCACTGCAAACAATCTGGTAAGTTGGGCAACATTAAAAGACGGAAAAAAGGCTTTTAAATTTGCCCTTAAAAAAAATACAGTTTATACAATCAGAATTTCTAAACGGGGTTACGTTTCGCGTCTTGTTTGCGTAAATACAAAAACAAGTGCAGATCCTGAGGACTTATTCAGTTTCTCGTTCGAAACAAAACTCTTGAAAAATGAAGAAGCTGAAAAAATGAATAAGGAATTTTTAGACCTTCCCATTGCATTAATTTATTTTGACACCAAAAAAGACTGTTTCATCTACGATAGAGAATATACTTCCAAAGTAAAAAAAGAAGTCGCACTGAAATAAACGCATATAGTACAACAGAAGTACAACGTTGAAGTGAAAGCGCCTATGCGATTCTACTTCAGTGTTGTGTAGAGTTGATTGTTTCTAATCCTGGGGGGGCTTATTAACATCAACATAAAAAAGCCCTTGGTAATGGGGCTTTTTTTATTCTTAAAATAGGTCAAATTTATAGCAGTTTGATTAAAAGATCGATAGAGGTTATTTTACGAGATAAAGTTGCTAAAAATAACCAGCTGATCTCCATCGTCCACTATCAAGAAATTATTTCATACTCAAATCTTGAATTACTGGCTATTTCCAATTGCTCACCAAAACTAAAAATATCTTCATCGTCTTCTTCGTAACGCCATACAATACGCACTGTAGTGGTGTTTGATTTAAAAGTATTTACAAGCCTCAGAATATCCAAAAGCATAAGCGTTGAAGACGTATTGGCATAATACATGGAAAGAGTCAGTTTAAGCGAGGAGGGATTTTTTTTAAGGTACTCATTTAACCAGTCTACTATCTCACTATAAAATTTTTGAGCGTGACTCAATGTTGAAACTCCCGAAATACGGAGGTCCCCATTCAAATTTAATTCTACTTTGGGTGTCTGTGATGTAGCCTCTATAAGTAAGTTATCCATTTTTTTTTTGTGCGATGGGTTATAGGTTTGGATCAATCATTTTGTATCTCAAACTTAACTATTGTTTTAAATACAATTCTCATTGGTTTGGTAAATAATGACTGTTGTTAATAAATGAACTGGTAAATTAATATTCTTTATAATTGAACTTTAGCCTGCAAATTTTCTCAAAAAGCTGGCCCGATTCTTTAAGCACCGTATCATCCTTGGGAAACAACCAGTCAATTTCTGTTTTTTGAAAAAAATCATCGTAAGACGAAGCTTCCTTAAATAAACCAAGTAAACTTTTAATAGAAACAGAGTTTAGGCTTTGTAAGTTAATTACAAAAAGCACTTCAGATCTTATTTTCTTATATTTTTTAAATTCATCCGATACGTGCCCATAAAAATACGCAGCATCTTCCGACACAGAATGCCCCTCTATTGAAAATGTATTTGTGCTATAATTAATTACAACCTCAGGTGTTTTTTTTGTCTTGTGTATAATTATAGTTTTCAATCAGATAATCTTATTTACGCTTCCATTATTTTCATTGTGAATTCACTTTACAGGAAATACTGAAAGCCACGTTTTTAGTGAGGCCGCGTAAATTTACATTTAGTTTACAATGAGTCTTAAAAGCATTAACAAATGAGTTAATTGACCAATAACTGAGGTAATTTTTACGATTTTACCTAAAACGCTGACTGAAAATTTAAGATTCTGACAAACTGATTTATTGTCTAAACACTGATTCTACTCGAAAATTCTTTCATCTTTCTTTGAGAAACGGCCACGTGGTGATCATTATTCATTATTAAGATTCCACTGCGCCCTTTTGTGAATTTTTTTATCTGATTAATATTTATGATAAAAGAATGATGACATCTGTAAAAAAATGCCGGCAATATAGATTCATACTCACCAATGTTTTTTGTAGATACGACGGAGTTTTCCTGTGTATGTATAGTTGTATAAGCACCGTCAGCTTCAAGAAACACTATAGTGTCAAACTTTATAAATTCAAGTCCGGCCGATGTGTAAACCGAAAGAAAATTTGCAACTAAATTTAAATCCTTTTTTGCTTCCCGAACAAGTTTAGAAGCTCGGTCAACTGCAGTAATAAATTCCGTTCTGTTAATAGGCTTTAAAATATAATCTATGGCCTGTGCACGCAAAGCCTGAAGAGTGTAATTGTTATGAGCGGTGATAAAGATAACTTCAAATGTTTTTTCGGCCACCCGCTTTAACACATCGAAACCCGTGCCACCTTTAATATGAATGTCTAGAAAAAGAAGTTCGGGTTTTAGCAGATCTATTTGTGCCACAGCTTCTTCAACGTTATCAACAACTGCTATGACTCTGCAATCCGGAAAATTCTCGGAAATATTTTTTTTTAGCAGTTCCTGGCCTGCGATTTCATCTTCAACTATGAGTGTTCTCATTTTCTTTAAGTGGAATAATAAGTGTGACTTTAGTTCCGGTTTCTTTCAAAGATCCAACATGCTTATCATGAGTGGTCAGCTTCACATGAATGCCATAGATATCTTTTATAATACGTATTTTTTCAGACACAATTTCAAGGCCTTTTGAAGTGTGTCTACCAGGACGATTTTTATTAATTTCGAGTGAACGTTCCCGTCCGATACCATCATCTTCAATAGTACAAATAATACTATTATTTTCCAGCACCATAGCGATATCAATTTTACATTTTTTTGACGAATGATTAATTCCGTGCTTAATAGCATTTTCCACAAAGGGTTGAATAAGGTGCGTTGGAATAAGCATGCTTTCAACATTCTCTGTAACGCTTATCGAAAAATCAAATGAAGGATTCATCCTTTGTTTTTCTAATTCAAGATAAGAAGTAATGATTTGAATTTCGTTTTCGATTGTAATAAAACTTTTAGAACCGCTCTCTAAAAAATTCCGAAGCAATTTCGAAAAGTGATCGATATATAAGTCAGCGTTCTTTTGATCGTTAATGGAAAGATAATATTTGATGCTATTAAGCGAATTAAAAACGAAATGTGGATTCATTTGCGCTTGTATAGCTTGTAATTTCAACTCTGCCATTTGCCTTTGCGTTCGTTCGCGTTCCTCAGCTTTGCGCCTGTAATTCTGAAACCTGTAACGTACAGTAATAAATGTAATAGCAATAAAAAATAAAAACGAAGAAATTCTGAACCAGAGCCGCTCATAAAAGTGAGGTTTGATCTCAAAGCGATAGGTACTTACTCTTGGAAAGGGATCATTAAAGGCATCAACAACTCTTACAGAAAAAGTGTATTTGCCGGGTGGAATCAATTTATAAGTAACCGAGGTTTCTTTACTCAGAGAACTCCAATTGGTTGAATGTTCACCGTCGAGTTTATATTGGTAATAAACATTGTATTTGCCTAAAAAACTCGTTGTCGAAAATTGAAATTCTACCGAAAAGGTTTCTCTCTCAAAGCGGTGTTCGCTGCTATCGTAGGCCGTATCATTAATCAGTACCTTATTGATAACGGGAAGTAAATTACGTTTTGAAGGCGTTTCAGGCACAACAATAACAACACCTTGTAAAGAAGGAAAATAAAAATGATTGGATTTTGATTTTAAATAATTATTCTGAAACCCTCCATTAAATTCTGTGTTAAGAATACCGGCTTCTTCATCGTAGTGAAAAGGTACCAGGTACTTTAATTTTCCCTCGTAGAAATCGGCAAGGTCTTTTTCTTTTATACGCCATAAACCATAATTAGATGTCACATACAAATAACCACTATCATCTTTGGCCAGACAAAAAACATTGTCATTTAAGCGTGCATTAGCCATTTTATTTACGCTGGTTAAGTGCTCTTTATAATAGCAGTATAAACCTCCACCATAAGTGCCAATCCACAATCTGCCCTCTGCGTCTTCATAAAAACAGCGCACTTCTTTTCCCAATATCCCTTCTTTCTTGCCGAGGTGGGCAATGCACTTATAAGTACTATCAAGAATGTAAACTCCCTCATTACCTCCCAAACAGAGGTTGCCATTTTTTAACTGATAAAAAGTTATAATTACCTTTTTAACCACATCCGTTAATACAGGTTTAATAGATTTGGATGAAGCTCCACAAGCCGCCCCATTGCTGGTTCCAATCCATATTGTTCCTTTTCGGTCCTTAAAAATTGCATGCACAGCTCCACTTCTAAGCTGTTTTGGAGCACAAATAGAATCAAACCGCTTTCCATTTTTCGCAAGAATCACACCGTTTTTCCACGTACCTATATATAAACACCCATCAATCTCGGCTAGAGAAGAAATGTGAGGCCTGATTTTTATTTTTGGAAAAACAGTATCTATTGCCAGTTTATAAATAATGCCACTTGGGTTAGCCAGCAATGTTTCACCAGACTTTGTACTGATGATTGAGCATAAAGAAGTGTTTTCATCGAAGCCCTGGTCGGTATAATAAGTGTAGCAATTTTTAAAATGAAGTTTTATAAGTCCTTTTTCACCCGTACCAATAAATAGGCAGTCTTCATTAGAATTATAATAGATCGCCTGAAAAAAAACCGAAGGTAAAGCGTTTATCCTTTTGTAAACATCTGTATAGCCTGTAGTGACGGCATAAAGTCCACGAGTGGTAGCTACGTAAAATTCGTTGCGCCCTATAAAATCAAATTGCGAACAATTGGCAAAAATATTTTTTTTAGGAACAGAAAAAACAATTTTACTCGAAGAATCGGAAATCTTATAGATTACTTTGTCGCCGAGGCTGTAAATACAGCTATCGTAAGGACTCTTTTTAAAATAACGGTAGTCTCCAGAACCTATAGCGAAACTTTGTTTGGAGTTGCATTTATACTTCATCAGCCCCTCTTTTGTGCCGGCTAAGAAAAAATTTTTATCATAAAATAGACTCTCCGCGTTTTTAATTTCTGTTGAGGCAATTTTTTTAAATTGAAGCTTTCCGAGATCGGCAGAATAAATTTCTCCAGATTCATTCATACAAAACATACTGTCACCGCTAATACAAAAAGCTCTAAAGTGATTCAAAAGACGGTACTCCGGGTAAAGCAAGTAAGGATGACCATCAACACCTCTTGCAAATAAACGTGCGTATTTGTTGTTCCATAACACTTTAGTATAAAGTTGCGCTTTGTAAGCGTCATCTTTTATAAAAGGTTTAAATTCAGTTCCGTTGTATTCTAAAATCCCCAGGGCTGTTGCTATAATTAAATTGCCATTAGACTTTGGAACTATATCCAGTATTTGACTCTGAGGTAGTCCGTCACGAGTAGAAAACTGCGTGATTGTAAAAGGCATTTTAAAATCAAAACTTTTTTCAAGCAAATACCCTTTTGTTTGAGAATAATGAGAGAAAGAAAAAATAAATAGCAAGCAATAAAAACACAGTTGTCTCACATGCATAAAGCATTTAATGTTGTAGGGGTTGAATCGTAAATTTATAAATTATATTGATAGAAGCCTTATGTAGACTAATTAAACAAAAACATCACTCACTTATCTTTAATTAAACTCATTTATTAATCTAGTAATTCGTTAAAGTGCTTGTTGTGTTCTAAGTAGTTTTGGAATTCAAAAAAAGCGAAATTTTCAAAAGGCAAATTGATTAAATTTTGAATTAGTAACAAGAGTAAAAAACCGGGACTTGATTATTCAATACTAGACTTCTTGACATAAGTTGAATACAGACGATAATTTCTGGTTCTTTTAGATGTATTTTTTCTACCGCCTATTTTTATTTTTTTTCGAAACTCTAGTAAACAAAAAAGGACTCTTGAAATTCAAGAGTCCTTTTAAGATAGGGTTAATTGCTTTGGTTAAGGTAAAAGTAGTAAAATCAACCGATATATTTTTTTCTTCTTGAAAACTTTTAATACAATCTTGAAAAAGCAGCCTTATTTATTTAATTACTTTTTCTTCTTTTAACTGGTACAGTAATTTACGTTCTCCATTATAAGTGGCTGTAATAAATCCATCCTGAATTTTATTCTGTTGAACTTTTCTCAGAAGTTCCAAAGCCTGGTTATACGTATTAAAGCTTCCCATGGTGAAGCGGGTTACACCATCTTTGTCGGTACGGCGAATAATTTTGGGAAGGCCAACTATACGGTTGTAATTAAAATTTTCAGAAAACTTATAAGCTGCTATTTGTACGTTGTATTTTAAGTTGGGTGTTACAACTTCTCCCTGTTCATTTGTAAAAATGGCGTTGTCTACAAAATCCATGTTTGTTTTTTGAAGTTCATCAGGAGTAGTGTTTTTACTTTCGAGGTTTGTTTCGTAACTATTGGAATTAAATTCAGCAAAAACATTCATCACTATAAAAGAATCAATATTCATTGTACTTAAATGAAGAGTTCTCGGGCTAAACTTATCTACCGAAACTACCAGGTCATACTCATCACCTGCCGCCAGGTTGCTCAAAAATTTTCCTGTTACTTTATTCGCACTTACTTTAAAACGCACATCCTTATTATTTAAGTTAGACCGGATTTCAACTTCTGCACCAACAGGTTTTCCATCAACCGTAATAAGTCCTTCAACCTGAAGCAATACTACAGGTCTGCCTGGAATTCCGGGCTCTACCTTATAAATATCCTGCCCTCCGTCGCCGCCTTTTTTGTGTGACGAATAATAAGCTACTTTGCCATCTGATCGCACTACAAAATAATTATCATCATTCGTTGTATTAATCGGTGAACCAAGATTGTAAGGTGTTTGCCAATCTCCATTTATATAATCGCAACGAAAAATATCGTAGCCGCCAAAACTATTTTTATTATTTGATGAAAAAAACAAAATTCTTCCATCAACCGTTACAAAGGGAGCATCTTCGTCATACTTGGAATTAATCTGCGGACCCAGGTTGGTAATATTCGTCCACATATTATCTTTCACACGCTCTGCCGAATAAAGATCTTTTCCTCCATAACCGCCCTTGCGTTCGCTGGCAAAAATAATTTTATCTTCATTTGGGATAAAACAGGCCGAACCATCCCACTCCGGACTGTTTAATTTAATCTGAAGAACAGGCAACGTCCACTTAGAACCATTTAATTGAGAAAGATAAAGATCCCCTTTTCCTTCCCCGCGATTTCTATACATAAATAATTCTGTAGCGTCAGCATTTAAACTAACTGCAGCGTCATGAGTAGCTGTATTCAGTTCGGCAATTCCGGCTGGATCGCTCCATAGTGTATCATTAATTCTTTTCGACATAAATATATCTTCATAATAAAGCTCAACATTTTCTATGTTCCTTATTTTACTTCCCTTTACTACCTGTTTTCCACCCTTAGCTTTAGGACCACGGTAAGTATAAACCAGCATTTCGCCATTAGAAGGAATAAGCGGACAGTATTCATCGGCCTTTGTATTTACAGGCGAACCCAGGTTGGTAATCTTAACGAAACTTTTTTTCTCTTTAAGATCCACTATGTTGTAACAGTGTTGCAGGCTTAAATTGATTTCGTTTAAAAATTTATCGTCCTTTAAGCCTTTTTTCTGTTCACTTTCCAGAGCCTTCTTAAAATACTCAATGGCCTGCGGAATACTATCATTTTTTACAAGTGCATAGGCAAGATTAAAACTGTAACCGGTAATCTCTGCCTCCTTGCTGCCAAGAGCCCGAAGGAGAGACAGCGATTTTTGTTTATTATCCGGATCGTGAGAATAACAAATACCCTTAAGATAATTCAGATAAGGCTGATCTTTAACGCTTATGCTTTCGAAGAGTTCTACCGCCTCATAATATTGAGACTGCAAAAATTTTGTTCTTCCCTCCTTTAAAATTTTAAGATCAGGGGCTTTCAAACCAACGCTTGCATTTTCAAATAAAAACTCATCAGCCTGTGCATGAAGTTCGGGTTGAAGAAGCATAAAAAATAACATCAGCGCGAGCTGGTTCATATAAAATTTAAAATTTTTCATAATAATCATAGAGAAATGGGAGTTGCGAGGCAAAAATAATTTAAAACAGAACGCGTGTAGAAGCGCGCGGACGCAACTTATCAAGAAAGCACTGATGAAAACATGAATTCAAACGACAAAAGAGGAAAATCGTCCTATGAATCAAAAAAAATCTTAAAATTACCGGCACGAAAATTTGTGAGATTATGTGGCTTAAGGAGTAAAATACTTATCCCCTTCTGAATGGATTAGTAAAAGAGCGTTTTGAATGAGTGAATAACTTTGAAACCAGCTACTCATCTCCTAATTTTACTACTAAATAAAAAAGTCCTATAAATTATTTTTGTAGAATTTAACACAAAAAACAAGAAAGCATGAAAAATCTCTTCAAAACTTTGTCTGTAATTGCCCTCTCTCTAAGCTTTGGTCTTAACGCTCAGGTTAATTCCAATAAGGCAAAAACGACAATGGCTCCACAAAACACTGCCAAAGCTTCTTATGTGGCTAACCAGGAATATTTAGCGCCAACTTCCAATACTGGTTTTCAAAGCTATTATGGAGATTCTCTTGCTGGATTCCAGGAAGCTAAAATAAAAGCAGATCTTTTAGGGCAAGGTATAGCGCTTTGGGAGGTAAATATGAAGTTGAAATTATTGAAGCGTAATTATATTAATACCAAATTCAATATCGGACCAAAAAAAGTTCCGGTATTTATGCCGATTTCTAACGGCAAAAAACAATCTACAACTTCGGTTATCAATGGAAAGCCAATAGGTGGAGGCGGAGCCGTTGTTAATGCGACCCCCTGTGTAAATGAAGATTTCGAATCTACTTTACCAGGAGCTTACACAAGTTCTAATGCTGTGACCGGGTGGACTGTTACTGAAAGAAACAATGATGATGCTTGTAATCCAACCAATTGGACAGGCGGCAGCAGTGAGTTTTCGATTGTTGCAACGCCTATCTTAAACTGGTGGGGGTTATTCGCAACAATGGGTGTTATAGGAAACTCTCCATTAGGAGGCTCTAATGTGGCCCAATTAAATGACAGTTTACCGGGTACAACACACATGACCAAAATCTCAACACAATTTCCGGTTACTACTGCAAACACCGTTTTTCAGTTCGCTTATGCCGGTTACTGGGAAGATGGTGGACATAGTTGTTGCCTGGTGCAAGGCCTGAATACGCAACCGGGTTTAAGGGTAGATATGTATGACTGTAGTGGAAATGCTCTACAGTGTTCTTCTATAAATTTCTCCCCTGGTAGTGGCTGTGCAAGCAGTAATGTAACTTTCAGTACTACTGCAAATGCTTCATGGACCAACTGGCAGGTAAAATACATTGACTTAACGCCCTATATTGGAACTTGTATTAGAATTGACATTGCAACTGCCGATTGTTCTGCAAGTGGTCACTGGGGTTCTACTTTAGTGGATGCCAGATGTGGTGGGCAGGTTGTAGGTTCAGGAATGGGTGGCCCTAATGGCGGTAACGTGTCGGGCCCGGTGAGTTTTTGTGCCGGACAAAATGTGGCTCAGATTGCAGCACCTTTAGGATATTCAACTTATCAATGGTATGATGCAAGCGGTATTATTACTGCAGCTAATGGAGGTACCGCCCCTACTTTAACTATCAGCGCTCCTGTGAGTGGTGCCGTTTATACAGTAGAAATGATTTCGCCGGCAGGCTGTATGTTTACTTCTACCAATGCCATAGGTTTTTCAACGGTTAATATTGCCGCTATAGGTTCCTTCTCAACTTGCGCAGGAGGAGCGAGTGGTTCTGCCACAGTCGTCGGTAACGGTAGTGGTACCGGGTATGTTTATACCTGGATAAATGCAGCTAATAATGCTACTATAGGAAATGCTGCAACCGTCAATAACCTGGCTCCCGGTGTATATAGCGTCGTCATCTCGGCCTTTGGGGCCACCGGTTGCGGGCAAGCCACTTCTACCGTACTGGTAAGTACCGCTCCGCCGGGTGTGCAGTTTGTTTTAAAATCGTTTTGCGGAACTGAAGCCTATCTCTGTGCTAATGGTAGTGGTAGTAATTATCAATGGTATACTCCTTCCTTAGCAGCTATTTCGGCTACTGCTGGAGGAACGGCAGCTTGCTATACAGTTAATCCTGCAAGTAATGGAAATATTTACACCATGACTCGTCTCTCTTCACAAGGCTGTCGTGATTCTGTTCAATATTGGCTCACAGCATCTCCTCCGGGCACAATGTATATGAGTAATCTCTCTAAAATCTGTCCGGGTGGTACCAATGGTACTGCAACGGTTACTATCATTCCTGCTGCTAATACTCCTCCGGGTTTTAATACGTATTCGGTAACTGGTACAGGAACAACTTCAGCTTATACTTCCGTTAATGGACCTACAACTTCTAATACTTATAGTTTTGGAGGTCTATCTGCAGGTACTTACACGCTTCGCGGTTTCGATGGGTCTTGTACTTACACTGCCGGATTCTCGCTTGTTCCTCACACATACACTTACAACTTGTCTCAAACAAGTGTGAGTCTGTGTCCAGGCAATAACATACAAGCAGCTGCGGTATTCCCCTCTCCACCTGCTTTTGGTCAATATACGTATTCATGGAGTCCTTCCACTTTCTTAATAGGTGCAAACTCTCAAAATGCTATTATCAGCCCTACATTGGCGGTGGGTGTTACTACAACTATTACCTATTCACTCATTGTAACGCCTACCATTGTAAACTGTCCTATTGTTAAGACATTTACGCTTAAAGCTTACAATCCGGCTATACCTACCTTTTCGTTAATACCGAATTTGTGTAATACGTCTCCATCCATTCAGATTGTGGCTAATCCTCCGGGCGGAGCATTCAGCTCTACTAATAATGCTGTTTCAAGCACGGGTTGGATTACACCTTCGTTATCATCTATATCGTCAGCTACAGCTATGAACAACGTTTTTGGTTATACCGTTACACCTTCTTACAGCTGTTCTGTGAAAACAACTGGTAACTACCAGGTATCTCAGTTCTGGCCTTCTTCCTTAAGTTCAACTGTTCCTCCACTCTGTAGTACTGGACAGCCTTTCAATTTAATGAACATTGTTTCTAATACTCAAAATGGAGCATGGACAAGTACTTTAGGCACAAGTCCAAGTGTAGTTACGGGTTCAAATAGCTTTAATCCTAATAATTTACCCACAGGTACTTATTATATTAGCTATGTAACGCAGTCTACACCTAATCCTACCGTGTGTCCTTCTATTACAACTACTAGTGTATCTGTAACACATACCAGTACACCGCTTATTTATGCTAAACCAGAATTCTGTACAAACAGTGCTCCTTTCACTATGACTGTAAATCCTACAGGTGGTGGCTGGCTGGTTAATAATGGCGCGGTATCTCCTGGCGGTGTGGTTAATCCTACACTGGTTACAGTTCCGGGCATGGTGATTACTTATACAGTAATGGATGGGCCTTGTTTAAACACAAGTACTACTAATTTAACAGTGTCTCGTTTTTATACTGCCGCATTCAGCGCTCCAATACTTGACCAGTGTGGTCCTACCAGCACTCCTATTAATTTAATGAGTTATGTACAGAACACTGTAAATGGTTCCTGGACTCAAGGGGTAAGCATGGGTCAAAACTACATTCCAAATGGTGGAATTATAGGATCTACTTTCTATCCTAACAGCTTGCCTACTGGTGTGTATACCCTTACATACAATACTGTTTCTGCACCTAATACACTTTGTCCTGACCAAAGAACTATCACTGTTTCTGTTCTTAATCCTATTACACCAACCATTACCCAAGTTGGACCATTCTGTAATAATGCAGGAACTGTGCAATTAGTTGTTAATCCAGCCAATACCGGGCAGTGGACTTCCTCTCCGTATGTCTCTTCAAACGGAGTATTTACTCCTTCACTTAGTTCTGTAGGTAATAATGGAATACAATACGTTGTTGGAACCAGTACCTGTAATGTTGAAAATACAAAAGTTATCAGTATTGAGGCTTTTGTACCAGCTACTATCGTAAGTACTATTCCTGATTTATGTAATACAAGTCCTGTTTTAAACCTTACACCATTTACTTTAAGTAATCTTGGTAGCTGGAGCGGTGCTGGTATTTCAGGAACAAGCTTTAACCCTGGAATAGTGGGTGCAGGTCAGTTCGTCTTACAACACAATACTAATTCCTCGCCGTCCGGTATCTGTCCTGATGTGGCAAGTATTTCAGTGAATGTTTACTCTTTAGCAACTCCGGTGGTTAGCCAGGTTGGGCCTTTCTGTAACTCTAGCCTGCCTACGCAATTAGAAGTAACCCCAATAGGTGGATTGTTTGGAGGTCCTAATGTGGGTGTTGTATCTTTCGGCGGTAAATTTAATCCTGCTGCTGCTATTATTGGTAACAATATCATCAACTATAGCATTACCTCAGGGCCTTGCGTTGCTTATGCTCAAACGGTAATTAAAGTAGAGAAATTTGTATCAGCTGATCTTTCAAAACCTGCTGGTCCGTATTGTACTACTACAGATCCTATTAACCTGGATAATTTCGTACAAAATCCAGGTGGACAATGGGAAGCTTTTCAAAGCAGTCCTGGATTGTTAGGTAATATGTTCTATCCTAAGGTAGCAAACCCTAATAACAATAACAGGTATGTGTACGCTACTCACTCTATGCCAACTGCAACTCTTTGTCCGGATACGGCCATGATGAGAATTGAGGTAAGAGAGGCAAGAGAGCCAAAAATAACTGTTACCAAAAATGCAGAATGTGCACCTGTGGAAGTTGTATTTAATGATCCTGGTGTAAATGCAGGGGTAGGTATCTGGACTTTCGAAGATGGTTCTGAACCGGTGCAGGGCTATAATACCACACACGTCTTTACAGTTCCTGGTACTTATGAAGTTCATTATAACTATACAGATGAAATCGGTTGTGTTTCCACTCCTGTAAAAACTCAATCTGTTACCGTTAATGAGGTGCCTAAAGCAGACTTCTCTGTGCCTGAGGAAATTTACATTACCGATCCGCAAATTCAGCTCACCAACTTAACTTCTGTTTTAGGAAATAATACTTACCAATGGAAAATGACAGGGGCTTTAACCACTACAACGGAAGTAAATCCAGCCATCATTGTTCCTAAAATCGGTAAATACCAGATCACTTTAACAGCCACTTCAATTCACGGCTGTACCGATGAGATTACTAAAACAATTGAAGTGAAAAATGTATTCAATGTGTTTATTCCTAACTCGTTCTCTCCTAACTTTGATGGATTAAACGATTACTTCATCCCAGTTTTCTCGAAAGAAGGATTAGATATGAAATCTTTCGAAATGGAAATATTCGACCGTTGGGGACACTCTTTATACCATACCAAAGATGCTACAGCTAAAGGTTGGGATGGATCGGTACAAAACAAAGGAGAGCCTTTAAAAGAAGAAGTTTATATCTACAGAATTAAATACAAAGATTCTGATGGTAACGCTTATAACAAAATGGGACATCTCTCTTTAGTGAAATAATTTTTAAATACCCTCTTAAAAAAAAGCTGCTCAAAGAGCAGCTTTTTTTTTGCCTTTTTTATCAATTTCTTATTAAGATTATCCATCTTATTTGTTCACACTGCTCTATTTTTTTTGGCATTATCTACATACCAATGAGGTTAATTTAAAAGGACCAAAAGCCGATTACCTTTTTAAACGACTTAGTAAAAGATCGTTTTGAATGAGTGAATAACTTTGAACCCAGCTACCCATCCCCTAATTTTACTAATACTACGAAACCGCTTTAAACTGTTTTTGTAGAACCCAATACAAAAAATCAAGAAAGTATGAAAAATCTCTTCAAAAATTTGTCTGTAATTGCCCTCTCTCTAAGCTTTGGTCTTAACGCTCAGGTTAATTCCAATAAGGCAAAAACGACAATGGCTCCACAAAACACTGCCAAAGCTTCTTATGTGGCTAACCAGGAATATTTAGCGCCAACTTCCAATACTGGTTTTCAAAGCTATTATGGAGATTCTCTTGCTGGCTTCCAGGAAGCTAAAATAAAAGCAGATCTTTTAGGGCAAGGTATAGCAGCCTGGGAAGTGAAAATTAAATTAAACATTTTAAAGCGTAATTATATTAATACCAAATTCAATATCGGGCCGAAAAAAATTCCGGTATTTATGCCAGTGGCTAACGGCAAAAAACAATCTACAACTTCGGTTATCAATGGAAAGCCAATAGGTGGAGGCGGAGCCGTGGTTAATGCGACCCCCTGTGTAAATGAAGATTTCGAATCTACTTTACCAGGAACTTATACAAGTTCTAATTCAGTAACCGGGTGGACTGTTACTGAAAGAAACAATGATGATGCTTGTAATCCTACTAACTGGACAGGCGGCAGTAATGAGTTTTCGATTGTTGCAACGCCTATCTTAAACTGGTGGGGGTTATTCTCAACAATGGGTGTTATAGGAAATTCTCCATTAGGAGGTACTAATGTTGCCCAGTTAAATGACGATCAGCCCAACACTACCCACATGACCAAAATCTCAACACAATTTCCGGTTACTACTGCAAACACCGTTTTTCAGTTCGCTTACGCAGGATATTGGCAAGATGGCGGACATAGTTGTTGCCTGGTGCAAGGCCAGAATACGCAACCGGGTTTAAGGGTAGATATGTATGACTGTAGTGGAAATGCTCTACAGTGTTCTTCTATAAATTTCTCCCCGGGTAGTGGCTGCGCAAGTAGTAACGTCACTTTCAGTACTACTTCTGGAGCCTCGTGGACCAACTGGCAGGTGAAATACATTGACTTAACGCCCTATATTGGAACTTGTATTAGAATTGACATTGCAACTGCCGATTGTTCTGCAGGGGGTCACTGGGGTTCTACTTTAGTGGATGCCAGATGTGGTGGGCAGGTTGTAGGTTCAGGAATGGGTGGCCCTAATGGCGGTAACGTGTCGGGCCCGGTGAGTTTTTGTGCCGGACAAAATGTGGCTCAGATTGCAGCACCTTTAGGATATTCAACTTATCAATGGTATGATGCAAGCGGTATTATTACTGCAGCTAATGGAGGTACCGCCCCTACTTTAACTATCAGCGCTCCTGTGAGTGGTGCCGTTTATACAGTAGAAATGATTTCGCCGGCAGGCTGTATGTTTACTTCTACCAATGCCATAGGTTTTTCAACGGTTAATATTGCCGCTATAGGTTCCTTCTCAACTTGCGCAGGAGGAGCGAGTGGTTCTGCCACAGTCGTCGGTAACGGTAGTGGTACCGGGTATGTTTATACCTGGATAAATGCAGCTAATAATGCTACTATAGGAAATGCTGCGACCGTCAGCGGCCTGGCCGCCGGTGTATATAGCGTCGTCATCTCGGCCTTTGGGGCCACCGGTTGCGGGCAAGCTACTTCAACCGTTTTGGTAAGCACATCTCCTCCCGGCATCGACATTGTTTTAAAATCGTTTTGTGGAACCGAAGCCTATCTCTGTGCTAATGGTAGTGGTAGCAATTATCAATGGTATACTCCTACTTTAGCAGCTATTTCGGCTACTGCTGGAGGAACGGCAGCTTGCTATACAGTTAATCCTGCAAGTAATGGAAATATTTACACCATGACTCGTCTCTCTTCACAAGGCTGTCGTGATTCTGTTCAATATTGGCTCACAGCATCTCCTCCGGGCTCAATGTATATGAGTAATCTCTCTAAAATTTGTCCGGGTGGTACCAATGGTACTGCAACGGTTACTATCATTCCTGCTGCTAATACTCCTCCGGGTTTTAATACGTATTCGGTAACTGGTACAGGAACAACTTCAGCTTATACTTCCGTTAATGGACCTACAACTTCTAATACTTATAGTTTTGGAGGTCTATCTGCAGGTACTTACACGCTTCGCGGTTTCGATGGGTCTTGTACTTACACTGCCGGATTCTCGCTTGTTCCTCACACATACACTTACAACTTGTCTCAAACAAGTGTGAGTCTGTGTCCAGGCAATAACATACAAGCAGCTGCGGTATTCCCCTCTCCACCTGCTTTTGGTCAATATACGTATTCATGGAGCCCTTCCACTTTCTTAATAGGTGCAAACGCTCAAAATGCTATTATCAGCCCTACATTGCCAGTGGGTGGCACTACAACTATTACCTATTCACTCATTGTAACGCCTACTCTGGTAAACTGTCCTATTGTTAAGACATTTACGCTTAAAGCTTACAATCCGGCTATACCTACCTTTTCGTTAATACCGAATTTGTGTAATACGTCTCCATCCATTCAGATTGTGGCTAATCCTCCGGGCGGAGCATTCAGCTCTACTAATAATGCTGTTTCAAGCACGGGTTGGATTACACCTTCGTTATCATCTATATCGTCAGCTACAGCTATGAACAACGTTTTTGGTTATACCGTTACACCTTCTTACAGCTGTTCTGTGAATACAACTGGTAACTACCAGGTATCTCAGTTCTGGCCTTCTTCCTTAAGTTCAACTGTTCCTCCACTCTGTAGTACTGGACAGCCTTTCAATTTAATGAACATTGTTTCTAATACTCAAAATGGAGCATGGACAAGTACTTTAGGCACAAGTCCAAGTGTAGTTACGGGTTCAAATAGCTTTAATCCTAATAATTTACCCACAGGTACTTATTATATTAGCTATGTAACGCAGTCTACACCTAATCCTACCGTGTGTCCTTCTATTACAACTACTAGTGTATCTGTAACACATACCAGTACACCGCTTATTTATGCTAAACCAGAATTCTGTACAAACAGTGCTCCTTTCACTATGACTGTAAATCCTACAGGTGGTGGCTGGCTGGTCAATAATGGCGCGGTATCTCCTGGCGGTGTGGTTAATCCTACACTGGTTACAGTTCCGGGCATGGTGGTTACTTATACAGTAATGGATGGGCCTTGTTTAAACACAAGTACTACTAATTTAACAGTGTCTCGTTTTTATACTGCCGCATTCAGCGCTCCAATACTTGACCAGTGTGGTCCTACCAGCACTCCTATTAATTTAATGAGTTATGTACAGAACACTGTAAATGGTTCCTGGACTCAAGGGGTAAGCATGGGTCAAAACTACATTCCAAATGGTGGAATTATAGGATCTACTTTCTATCCTAACAGCTTGCCTACTGGTGTGTATACCCTTACATACAATACTGTTTCTGCACCTAATACACTTTGTCCTGACCAAAGAACTATCACTGTTTCTGTTCTTAATCCTATTACACCAACCATTACCCAAGTTGGACCATTCTGTAATAATGCAGGAACTGTGCAATTAGTTGTTAATCCAGCCAATACCGGGCAGTGGACTTCCTCTCCGTATGTCTCTTCAAACGGAGTATTTACTCCTTCACTTAGTTCTGTAGGTAATAATGGAATACAATACGTTGTTGGAACCAGTACCTGTAATGTTGAAAATACAAAAGTTATCAGTATTGAGGCTTTTGTACCAGCTACTATCGTAAGTACTATTCCTGATTTATGTAATACAAGTCCTGTTTTAAACCTTACACCATTTACTTTAAGTAATCTTGGTAGCTGGAGCGGTGCTGGTATTTCAGGAACAAGCTTTAACCCTGGAATAGTGGGTGCAGGTCAGTTCGTCTTACAACACAATACTAATTCCTCGCCGTCCGGTATCTGTCCTGATGTGGCAAGTATTTCAGTGAATGTTTACTCTTTAGCAACTCCGGTGGTTAGCCAGGTTGGGCCTTTCTGTAACTCTAGCCTGCCTACGCAATTAGAAGTAACCCCAATAGGTGGATTGTTTGGAGGTCCTAATGTGGGTGTTGTATCTTTCGGCGGTAAATTTAATCCTGCTGCTGCTATTATTGGTAACAATATCATCAACTATAGCATTACCTCAGGGCCTTGCGTTGCTTATGCTCAAACGGTAATTAAAGTAGAGAAATTTGTATCAGCTGATCTTTCAAAACCTGCTGGTCCGTATTGTACTACTACAGATCCTATTAACCTGGATAATTTCGTACAAAATCCAGGTGGACAATGGGAAGCTTTTCAAAGCAGTCCTGGATTGTTAGGTAATATGTTCTATCCTAAGGTAGCAAACCCTAATAACAATAACAGGTATGTGTACGCTACTCACTCTATGCCAACTGCAACTCTTTGTCCGGATACGGCCATGATGAGAATTGAGGTAAGAGAGGCAAGAGAGCCAAAAATAACTGTTACCAAAAATGCAGAATGTGCACCTGTGGAAGTTGTATTTAATGATCCTGGTGTAAATGCAGGGGTAGGTATCTGGACTTTCGAAGATGGTTCTGAACCGGTGCAGGGCTATAATACCACACACGTCTTTACAGTTCCTGGTACTTATGAAGTTCATTATAACTATACAGATGAAATCGGTTGTGTTTCCACTCCTGTAAAAACTCAATCTGTTACCGTTAATGAGGTGCCTAAAGCAGACTTCTCTGTGCCTGAGGAAATTTACATTACCGATCCGCAAATTCAGCTCACCAACTTAACTTCTGTTTTAGGAAATAATACTTACCAATGGAAAATGACAGGGGCTTTAACCACTACAACGGAAGTAAATCCAGCCATCATTGTTCCTAAAATCGGTAAATACCAGATCACTTTAACAGCCACTTCAATTCACGGCTGTACCGATGAGATTACTAAAACAATTGAAGTGAAAAATGTATTCAATGTGTTTATTCCTAACTCGTTCTCTCCTAACTTTGATGGATTAAACGATTACTTCATCCCAGTTTTCTCGAAAGAAGGATTAGATATGAAATCTTTCGAAATGGAAATATTCGACCGTTGGGGACACTCTTTATACCATACCAAAGATGCTACAGCTAAAGGTTGGGATGGATCGGTACAAAACAAAGGAGAGCCTTTAAAAGAAGAAGTTTATATCTACAGAATTAAATACAAAGATTCTGATGGTAATGCTTATAACAAAATGGGACATCTCTCTTTAGTGAAATAATTTTTAAATACCCTCTTAAAAAAAGCTGCTCAAAGAGCAGCTTTTTTTTTGCCTTTTTTAGACGCTCTGCTACTATGAAAAGTGTGCTCAATCGTTTTTAACATTTGTGTATTTCTTTTACTTTTGCGATTTTTGTTTAGCTGAATTTATAAACTTAGACTGAGAGACATGATTTCTGCACCAATTCGTTTTATAGACAAAGACCGCGACAAAGCAAAGTTTTTTGCTACACTTCGTCAAAGAGTTGACGCTTATTTTAAAGAGAATAAAATTTCAAAACATGCAAATGGACAAATGGTTTTAAAAACCATCATCCTGTTATCAGGCTATATCTTACCGTTTATAGCTATTCTCGTTTTTCATCCTTCCTTTAATATTAGCCTGGTGCTGTGGATCCTCATGGGACTCTGTCTCGCCGGAATCGGCATGAGTGTAATGCATGACGCTAATCATGGAGCTTATTCTTCGAGTCATAAAACCAACCGTTGGCTTGGACACACTTTAAATTTACTGGGAGGTTCTGTCTTTAACTGGAAGATGCAACACAATTTACTTCACCATACTTATACTAATATTGTATCTCACGATCTGGATATTCAGGACAAGGCCATACTCCGATTCTCACCACATACAGAGGTAAAATGGTACCATAAACTACAAGCTCTTTATGCTGTAGTATTTTATGGGATTACTACTTTGTATTGGGCTTTATTAAAAGACTTTTTGCAATACGCAAAATATAAAAAAGAAGGTTTGAATAAGAATACGAAAAAACAAAACAGCATCCTGCTTTTTAAAATGATTTTTGATAAGGTTATCTATTTCATTATTTTTTTAGGCGTACCTATCTTTCTTTTTCATTTACCGGCGGGAGAAATTATTGGCGGATTCTTAGTGATGCATTTTATTGCAGGAGTGATTTTGACGGTTATTTTTCAATTGGCACATACGGTGGAAGGCACAACCCATCCTCTACCCGACGCTACCGGCACTATTGAAAATAACTGGGCAATTCACCAAATGAATACAACCGTTAACTTTTCGAGAAATCACAAATTTATTTCCTGGTATGTTGGCGGATTAAATTTTCAGGTAGAACATCATTTATTTCCAACAATTTGTCATGTGCATTATCCAAACATTACAGAAATTGTAAAGTCTACGGCCGAAGAATTTGGCGTTCCTTATCTTGAAAACCGGACTTTTGCCGATGCCTTAGCTTCGCATATGAATACACTGCGCCGTTTTGGAAAATTGCCAGACATTAACGAAGTAATAGCCTAAAAACTATTTCTTTTTACGTCGGTTATTTGCCCTGATTAAACTTCTTCGCGTATCTCTGTCTTTCTTAAACTTCTTGCGGGGATTTTGATTATTAAGATCGTTCATTTTATTCATTGCATGCTCTAATTCTTTAGGCAGCTCTCCCTTATAATCGATTCGGTAAGCAGAAAAGCCTGCGTATGGAATTTTATCTTCCATCGGATTTATCTTAATTCGTTTTGCTATATCTTTTTCTTTAAAGTAAGCGAGAAACGCCGACTCCCGTTCTTTAAGCAACTCATTAAATTTCGCGTCAACCTCTTTCTGTCCAATCAGGGCGAGGCACTTTGCCTGCACTGTAAATAGCATGGGATCTTTGGTTTTATGCTTTAAATATGCTACAAAAAGAGAATCTTTAATCGACATCTTTTCTATCTCTTCGTTCTCGTCTTCACTTAACTGATTTGCTTTGCGGTTATATTTATGAAGGTAATACCGTTTTTTCGCTTCAAATAAGAGAATATATTCTTTCTCTTTTTCTGCATAAACCAATTGTTTGATATGCAATACTACTTTTGGATCTTCTACTAAAAATTCAGACAGCTCTTCCAAAAAGTTTTCCTGGTCTGGTGATAGGGTATTTTGGCGCATTTCCCAACGCAATACACGTGACTTCTCAATTTCTTTTTCTACGCTCCGCACCTTAGTGATGTAGGCTGCGCTTACTGGTTTTACGAAGATGTTTGTTGCCACATCCAGTATCACGTCTTTAAATTTAAATTTCGGATCTTTCAAATTGCCTTTTATCGGCACTTCATAGTCAATGACATTTCCCCGTTCTCTAACGAAATACGTAATAAGGTGCATAGGCAACCATTTGTTATCTTCTCCGCGAATACGCCTATAAATTCTTGGATCAATAATGGTGAGTCGGTTTTGGGCGTTAATAATGCCATTACGTACACGCCAATCACCTTTTAATTCAAGAGTTCCCCTATCTAAAGGAAAAGAGGTATAACGAATAAGATAAGGATTAAAAAGTGTAATGGGGATCTGCTTAAAATCGTAGTGAACATCAAAATCAGAACTATCTTTAGGATTAATGCTAATCTTCACTGAGGCCTCTCCATAAGGTTTAATTCCGGTTCTTAAAGAAAATTCAACGGGCTTATTATCACGTTTAATAGAGTCAGCTAAAATATAAACAGGGTTGGCGCTCACTGAAAATTTTTCGCCCAGAGTAAAATCGTTGTATTTAAAATCGCCCTGATAAATAGCAAGTCTATTGATTTTATAATCACTCTTTAAAAAGTTTTTGGACAGTTGTTCAATGTATTTTCCGATTTCTACGATGATATTAAACTCTGAATGTTCAACTGCCTTATTACCTCCTTTACCAAACATCATTTCAATGTTGTTCAGGTAATCATACAATTCAAATTTTGCGTAAGGTTTAATGAGGGAAAGTGAATCGAAAAGATATTTTTTTGCCGAGGGATTTAACTGCTCGATCTGAATGGTAAATTTTTCGAATGCCACATAATCTTCTTCTCTCGACTTGCCAACATGTAAATCGTTTACAGCGAACAGGCCGCTGGTATTTATCTCATTTACTTTCTTAAAATTACCGGAGGCTTTAAAATCTGCATCTACATTTGCTCTGAATTTACCATAATTGGAAAGGTCTTTAAGGTATTGTTCAATAATTCCTATGTCATATTTATTTACTTTAGCTGCAATCGAATAATCTGCATTCTCTTTATTCACTACCAAATCGCCTTTCATATCTCCTTTATCATTGCCTGAGAAAAAATCGAATTTAACACTCATGGAATCGCTATCGTCGATGAGGCCAGGACTTCTGGCATTGAATTTTTTTATGGAATAATTTACCGGAATACTTTTTTCGAGGTATATAAACGTAGCGTTAACAATCTGCATATCCGGAAGATTAACGATCAGAGGCTTTTTTTTCTTTTTTGTTTTAGGATGTTTAGGCTTATAAAATTGGATAATGTCGTCAAAATTTAGAATCTTCTTATTTTGAATGACATGCGCTTTAGGATCTGTTAAGGTAAGATCACTTATTTCAAGTTCATGAAACAGTAATTTAATTAAAGAGAAATTTCCGCTTAAACTTTCGGCGCCTATAAAAACGCTATCGCTATTCGCTTCAAAAATTTTGAGTCCTCCAAACCGCACGTAACCGGTAAATGGATTCACATAGGCAGTCTCCACGGTAATTTCTCTGCCCATGATAAGACTAACATCGTACTTTTGAACGAAGTATTTTGCTATTGGTGAAAGACAAGCGATAACGATCAATACAAAGACCACAATCGAACCTAAAGCTATTAAACTTCTTTTTTTTAATTTTGAAATTGCCATATTTACCTACACGCCTCTCCCGTTTTTCGCGGAATAATTAAAGAAGTTCTAAGGACTTAGTCGAATAACTACAAATACTATACCCAGACAAGACGGAATTTGATCCCTAGAAGCAGCCTCCTCACTGTGATGGCTATTTGGACAGAAGACTTCATCAGACTTAACATTCTTTGGCACTATTGTTGTGAAGTTAAGATAGCACACGAAGAAAACGAAACTACTCAAAAACCCAAAACGAGAAATATTTTACCCAAATACCGCTCCCCAGGATACTCTGACCTGCATCGGGGACAGAAAAGCAGTTCGCCCAAGGACTGCTTTTTATTTTTCCTTAAAGACCACTCAAAGCGGCTTTTGCTTTTATGGCGTAAAACTCCCCTTCGTCCACTATTTTCTCAAATAATTTTTTCGCCTCTTCTTTATTACCGTTTTCGGAAAGAGATAAAGCTTTATAGTACATGGCTTCCTGGAGAAAGGTATTATTCGCATTAAAAATGCATTCATCGAATAGTGGAATTGCTTTAGTAAAATTCTTTTTATGATAATAACACATGGCTGTATAGAAATCACAATTTAGATCTTTCGCATTATAGGAAGCCACGTTTTTTAAAGTGTAAATTGCCTCATCATACTTACCTTTTTTAAACTTAAGCATCGCACTTGCAATTTCTTCATGCAAATAATAATCAGCACTTTCTTTTAAATTCGACTCTTTTGCATTGTCTTCATCAGATGCATAATACGCGGCAGACAAGCCTGAAAATCTGACAAACCGATTCTTTTCAAAATAAAGCGTGGTATAACTTGTGATTTTCATATCATGCAAATAAAAGACAGGAGCGTTAATGATGTATTTTAATTTCCCTTCTTTTAAGTGTCCTTTAGCAAGCTCAGAAAGATCAACTGGCTTCGAAATAATTTTATCAGCCGATTCGCTTTGCTCAGTACTTTCTTTTTCAGCATTCTCCAAACGTTTGTGAGCAGTGGGTTTTATAAAGTTTTCCTTAACGATGTTGATTGTATCTAAAGTAATCGTTTTTACAGGTTCTCCTTCATCAGGAGTTTGGGGGTTTTCCAGTGAAGAGGTATTAATTTTTTCTGACACATTTTTTTTATCTCCTGAGAACCCAAAAAACAAAGCAAAACCAATCACTACTCCAACTATTAAACTTCCCGACATCAAATAAAGATTACTGAAAGAAAAAGTTCTTCTATGAATTCTTTTTTTGAGATCATTTAAATCTGAAGCATCTGTAGCCACCTGCTCGAAACCAAGTTCTGCCAGGTAATCCAGATCATCTTTATAAACAGGTTCTCTTTTCATTTCCGTTTTACTTTAATTTTTTCTTCTATTAATAATTTTAAGTTGCGTTTACCATTCTGTATAAAACTTTTCACTTCATTTACAGTAAATGGAGTGCTATCAGAAATTTCCTGGTAAGACAATCCTTTTAAATAAAAAGCTTCCACGCATACTCTCTGATTTTCTTTCAATTCCGGCAGAGCATTATTCATGTGTTCAAGCAGGAGTTCTTCGTTCACCCGCTTTAACTTTTCTTCTTCATCGAAGCTGGGCTCACGCACCTCAAAATCGAGATACGTTTCAGGCACAAAATGTTTGCCCTGATTTTTACGAAGTTCACTTATACAAAAATTGCGTACAACAAAACTCAACCAACCTTTAAAATTCTTTACTTCTGTTTTGCGCAGATCGGTTATTAGCTTTTCAAAAATCTGCATCACTGCATCCTTAGCCTGATCTTTATCTCTGAAATAAAACAAACAAACACCAAAAACGGTTTTCACATGTCGTTCAAAAAGATCGCCCACTACTTTTTTATTTCCGGAATGAAAATAATCCAGAACTAATTCTTCATCACTTGCGCTATTTTTTCTTGTAAATAACCACATATATCTGTCTCTCTAAGATAAGACGTTTCTTTTTCAGATTTCCATAAAATTAATTTTTATGGAAAAAGAAACTGGCTACGCCTTTAAAGCAAGAACCGGTTCATTATAAATTTTAAACCAATATACTATGAAAACTAAAAATTATAAATCAGTGCTATGTGCACTTTTCGCAGGCATCTCGCTTGCAGCAAACTGCCAGTCTATAGGAGAAATACGCGGGGTTATTAAAGATAAGGACGATCTTCAACCTATCCCTTATGCCAACATAAAAATATTGCAGGATGGGCAGCTTATCGGTGGCGCACAGACGGATATAGACGGACGTTATAACTACAAACCCCTGGTTCCCGGAACCTACGAATTGATGGTAACTGAACCAGGTCATAAAACACAGCCCGTAAATAAAGTAAAAATAATTCCCAACGAAGCCACCTATGTAGATATAAAAATGTCGGCTAACGCTTTTGGGACTGTTATAGTAACTGCCGATCCTATAGACTATACTAAAACGGGAGTGGATAAAGTTATATTTAATGTTGTGAGCCTTGACGCGGAAGAATTAAACCGTAATGCAAGTTATACACGCGGAGACATAAAAGGTGCGCTTGAAGCTATGACCAGCGATGTAGTTTCTACCGGCGATGGAGAGGTGCATTTCAGAGGCTCCAGAGGTGATGCAAGCGGCTATTTCGTAGATGGTGTAAGAACTTTGAGAGCAGCTTCAGTACCCGGATTATCCATAGAGAATTTAAGTGTCTTTCCTGGCGGTGTTCCGGCGATGTATGGAGATCTGCAAAGCGGCGTTGTGATCATTACTACCATGGGCTACTTTAGCGGTATTCGCGAAAAAAATGTACGACTTGCATCCAGGAGAGAAGCGAAAGAAGAAGAATCTGCCAGCAAAAAAGCGAAGGAAGACGAAGAAAAAAGAGCGAAGGAGATTGAAGAGGAAAAGGCTAAGGAGAAGAAATCAAAAAGTAAGGGTTAATAGCAGACCAGGGGGAAAAAAAGGAGGACAACACCAGGTTGCCCTCCTTTTACATTTAGAACAGAGTTGGAACTAGAACTTAACCAACTCCTCATACAAATCCTTCACCGGCAAACCCATCACATTGTAAAAACTACCGTCGATGCGATCAATACCGATATAGCCTATCCAATCCTGAACGCCGTAACCGCCCGCTTTGTCATACGGACTGAAATTCGTCAAATAGTATTCTATCTCTGTGGCTTTTAATTTTTTGAAATACACTTTACTTACGTCAAAAAAAGTGGTTTGTTTATTTGCGCTTTTTAAGCAGACTGCCGTAAAAACTTCATGCATCTTTCCACTTAAAGTTTCCAGCATTTTTTTTCCTTCAGCAAAATTTGCGGGTTTATTAAATACTTTTCCTTCGCACCAAACAATGGTATCGGCTGTTATGAGAAGCTCATCGTCTTTCAAATCTTCTTCGTAAGCGTCTGCTTTTAATTCTGCGAGAAATAAAGGAATTTCCTGAGCTTCCAGATCTTTTGGCCAAATGGTTTCGTCAACCTTTACAGGGTTATTACGAAATTCAAACCCCAAACTCTTCAATAATTCCTGTCTGCGTGGGGATGCAGAACCAAGAATTAATTTATAAGGAAATTCATTTAAAATCGTTTCTACTTTTTCCATAGAGTGTTTAATTGTAATAAAAAATAAAGCTGTAGCAAAGTCCCGTTAACATAATAAATTTAAGCAATAAACTGGCTTTTTTAAACTGCTTACTTTCCTGGGCTTTGATCGTATAGAGAGCGAGAATAGAAAGAGGGATAACAAGCCCCATAAGAATATAAAAATTATTGAGCGTAAAAAGAACCCGCTCTGATCGGATAGTATTATAAAGTACAAATAAAAGCAAGAGGATGGTAATAATTAATAAGAAAAAGGCGTTTAACTTGCTCACCCGCATACCCCAAACAATAGGCATTGTGCGTCCCCCGGTTTCTTTATCGCCTTTATAATCTTCCATATCTTTAATTATTTCCCGTGCCATGCTTGTTATGAAAGCGAAAAGCGCATAAATAAAAGTAATTTTAAAAATAGAAAAATTAACGTACTTATAAGTCAATAGAAAAGTAGGATCATGCTTTTGCATTACACCTAATTCGTAAACAAGAGGCATAAATGTAACCGAGGCTGTCAGTAAAGAAACAACGACGTTTCCAATCAATAAGGTCTTTTTTAAATGTGTGCTATAAAACCACAGTAATATGGCTGCAGCAAAATGAAAAATAGCGAGCCGGAGATAGCCAGTTTTTAGTGCTGTATACATGCCAAGGGTGATGCCTACTAAAGTAAAGGTTATATGTAGGATGATAGCCCAACGCCTTTTGATCACACGGTCAACTACTACCGTGTCGGGATGATTGATCAAATCTGTTTTCACGTCGAAATAATCATTGATAATATAGCCAGCCGCTGCAATTAAAACGGTGCTAAGCACTAAGCAATAAAACAAACTATTTTCAAGCTCTGGCTGAATGTTATTGATAAGGAAAATCTTTTGTACAATAAGCGTACGCAAAACAATTTGCGTGAGGGCAATCATCACCAGGTTTTCGATGCGCACGAGCTTAAAAAAAGCCAGAAGTTTATTATGTCTGAGGAGATTGTTCAATTTTTATTATTTACTATCGCTATTTGTAAAACTAATCTAATTCTATAGTAATCGCATCTTTTGTTACCGACGTTTGATGGACTATTGAGAAATTAGTAGCATCTTCAAACCAACTAATTACTTCCTTTCTATTTAGGTCATTGTTGCTATCTAACAATATAGACTTGTAAGAGCTGTATTGCCACTCACTTATCCCTTTAGCAAGACCATGATTGACAGGATTTGAATGAATGTAAACCGTTACATTTCTTAAGTATTCCATTGAATCAATTTTCTTTCTCTTAAAAGGTCTTGTAAATAATGTGCCCCTTCTCATTTGTTGTTTATTTATCGCTTGAGAATAACCGTTAAAGAAATTCGAAAACTGTTTACTAATATACAAGTTTACAGTAATTTTAACTTCATCTGTCTCATATACTTTTCTCATAACCTTTTTAATCACCTCCTCATTCTTAATGCGAACTAAGAAATGGAAGTGATTTGGTATTAAACAATAACTAAATGTTTCTAGTATTGGTGAAAGATATTCCCTGTACTTTTTTAAGAAATAAAAGTAATTTTCCGGCGAATAAAACAAAGCTTCTTCTCCAACAGCGCGGTTGTAAATATGATAGTAACAGTCTGGTTCCAAATGTACTTCGTTCTTTTGCATATCTACTTTTACCTGTTTAGCTTGGTAATTGTCTTTAACCCTGTCAGGGTTTTAAACCCTGACAGGGTTAAAGACCAAGCTTTACCACTTAGCAATTTCCCACTTGCCCTGCACACGCATTACCTGTTCGATGATATCGCGCACACAGCCTTCTCCACCATTTTTTGGAGAAATGTACTGGCTAACCTGTTTAATCTCAGGCACAGCGTCGTTAGGACAAACCGCTAAGCCTACCCTACTCATTATTTCATGATCAGGAAGATCGTCACCCATAAACACAACTTCCTCGTCGGTTAATTTATGAAGAGACAAATACTCCTGGTAACAAGCAAGTTTATCGTGCTGTTTTATAAATACGTCGGTAACTCCATTTCTAGCCAGTGCATTCTTAATCGCCAGATTATTTCCTCCCGTGATTATAACTACCCTGTAGCCTTTTTTAACAGCAAGATTTAAGGCATAGCCATCTTTGGAATTCATATTCCTTACCATCTCTCCACTTTCCATTACCAGCACTTTTCCATCCGTCATCACTCCATCCACATCAAACATGATAGTGGTTATTTTTGTTAAGCGTTGTTTAAAATTCAGCATCTTATTTCTCTTGTTGTTTTGCTATCAGTTTACTGATTTGCTTGTATATTTTTTTGAGATCGTTTTGTTTTGAAATAAGATCCAGGTGTTTGTTCATCACACTTTCATCCTTGCGTTTTGCCGGGCCAGTTTGCGCTGCCCTGGGCTCTAGCGTGCGAATTTTCTGAGTGGTTTGTTCAATCAATGGAAGTAAAACTTCAAAGTTGAGATCTTTACTTGTTGAATCACGATTTATAAGATCAAATGCGCTTACGTATAAAGCATTGGTGAAATTATTCACTAAAACTGCTGCAAGGTGCAACTTCAATCTGTTTTTATAATCCAACGAAATTACGGTCTTACTAAAAAGATCAGCAAAATGTAAAAGTGTGTGTTCCGAATCACGATTTTCTGATTCTACTATGATAGGTACATTTTTCCAATCAATACGCGCATCCCTTGAAAAGGTTTGCAATGGATAAAAAACACCCGTACTGTGAATTCTACCCCCAAGCTCCTGTAATTTTGCGCTTCCGGAAGTATGAACCAAAACGGCATTCGGATTTTTCACCGTTAATTTTGAAGCTACTTTTGAAATGTATTTATCCGTAACACAGATAAAATACATAGAGGCATCCGAGTCAATATACTGTAAACTCTCGCCGATTTTGCATTTAAGTTTCGTTTTAAACTCTGTAAGAAGAGGATTTTCCTGATGATTGTAAACGGAAATACTAAATTTTTTAAGGGATTGAAGATGTTTTGCAATGTGCCAGGCCACGTTACCGCAACCAATTATTACGACCTTTTGCTTAGCTTCTTTTTCCATTTATTCCGTTTGTTGCTTTAATTTACGCATTCTCTCCAGCATGGCAATACCAGTACCTAAAGCCATTATTAAACAGCCAAGCCACAATACGTTGATGTATGGAAAGACATAAGCTTCCATTACAAAAAAATCGCGGTTATTTCCTACTTTCTCACTTAGTGTAATTTCAATTGTGCCATCTTCAGGATTTACTTTCCAGAATACCAGTTTTAATCCGAGCTCTTCTACAACGTCTTCCTGCGGTATAACCACATTACGTTTAATAATAAATTTAGGGTAAGCATAAAACGCTCTCGATTGCACGTCTACGCAGCGCAATACGGCAGTAACCTCCAACAGAGAATCGTTCTTTTCGTATTCACTCTGACTTAAATTACTTCTCAAAGAATCAATCACAATGATGGCATTACTTGAAAAAATAGTATCACCCACGTGCCCTATATAATTTTTAGCTTCCGTAAAAGAATTTTTCTTTGCTGAACTTGTGTCAAAATCCATGATCGCATAAGTCACGTGCGTGTATATATCGCGATCCAGATAATGTTTGGTATCCGGCTCAGGAGAATTTCCCATTCGGGGATTTTGCTGAACATGTGGTTCTAAAGAAAAATCGTAAACCGGTTTGTTGTCCTTATTTAACTTCAGATAATCCACTTTAAAATAAACGTCAATACCTTCGCGACGCTTGCCGGTAAAGGTAACCAGGTAAGGTCCCATTGGCAAAGTATCGCCCTGAGTTAACAGGATACTTTTCTTATCATCATATCCCTCGCCTAAGGCTGAAACTTTTCTCTCTGCCGTATTTTTCGAAAGCACAACTTTTTTAGATGTAGATATCAAAGCCCCTAACAAAACCATTGCAAAACCAATGTGCGCAATAGCGGCGCCACTTTTAGACACCTTGCCTTTTAAAACTGTTATAAAATAATCGCCATTGGCAATAGCGGCGAATAAACCAGCTATTAGCAACAGAGCGTAACTTACAAGGTTCCATTTTTCAGTACCGTTTGCTTCTGAGAAGTTATTTAAAAAGTAAAACGGAATAGCACAAACTGTCCCAAAAATCAAAGCCAAAAGAAAACTATAAGAAATACGTTTTAAAAATTTCTTTGAATCTGTCTTTTTGTATTTTAAAAATTGAGCTGCGGCAATAAGTACCATCAATATAATGGTAAAAGGCACCATCCAGATATTGTAAGTTGGAACTTTTGGTGGAGCAAACTGTGTATCAAAAAGTTTATTGATAACGGGAATGGAGGTAAAATAAGTGATGATCAAAGAGGAAAGGATTAATATCAATGACCCTAGAAACATCCAAAATTCACGGGAAAAAAGTTCTTCTTCGTCTTTCTCTTTTGGAAAGTAGAGATAATAGGAAATTGCTGTGATAATTCCTGAAGCAGAGATCCAGCATAAAAGCAGAATTTTTTTATAGCCATAAAGTGCGCCAAATACAAGTAGTAGCAACGAAATAACCATATACGAAACCCGGAATAGATTATCGCGGATTAATAAAGCAACGCTAATGAATATAAAAGTCAATACATATAGCACCAATTGTCCCGTCATACCAAGGTCTGTAAAGGCATGCACAGAAGCGTTTCCAAGCACACCACTTCTTGTTAGAAAGGTAGAATAAAGAACCAGTAAAAAACTTCCTATAGTTAAAAAATGTGTGGTAAATAATGAGCCACCTTTATTTTTATTAATGATCATAGTGTGGCCAGCGGCCACCAAAACAAGCCAGGGCACAAGTGAGGCATTCTCCACAGGATCCCAGGCCCAGAACCCGCCGAAGCTCAATGCTTCATAGGCCCATGCCCCACCCATTAAAATACCCACTCCCAAAACAAGAATTCCAAAATAAGTCCACGGCAAGGCAATAGTTTGCCACCTGGTGTATTGTTTATTCCACAAAGCTGCGATAGAAAATGCAAAAGGAACTAAGGTAGATGCAAAGCCCAAAAATAAAGTTGGTGGATGAATAGTCATCCAGTAATTCATAAGCAAAGGATTGAGACCTCTTGCAAACTTAACGGTATTGGCCATGAAATTAGCTCCGTTAAGCCAGGGCAAATTCATATAATCGGCATGTTCGCGTAACAACAAGAAAGGGTTGCTTCCGATTTTATAATCGAAAACATAAACGCCAAGAATCATACTTGCCAGAAAAACCTGTACCAGCGAGAAAATTGTCATAACAGGAACTTCCCATTCACCACCTTTTAACTGCTTTTTAAGTATAATGCCAAGAACAACATTCCAGAAAGTCCACAATAAAAAGCTACCCTCCTGACCTTCCCAGAAACAAGACAGAATATATTTCATATTCATATCCATATTACTATGCTGAAAAACATACTGGTATTCAAAAAAATGATTGAATAGCATGTAGAACAATGTGCCAATAATTCCTATCACCGCAAAACCATGAAGGTTAAAAGCAAAACGTGCGAGTTTTACAAATTCGTTGTTTTTATACGAAAGATAAAAGCTCAGAAAGGAAAGAAGAGCTGCAACAAAAGATAAGATTATGAAGGCGTTTCCCAGATTACCTGCCCACAAACGTTCACCAACAGTATTAATAAAAGTCATAAGGAAATTAATTTACCTGAGGTTTAGCGTCGTTGTATTTACTTGGGCATTTCATTAAAATGTCGTTAGCATGAAAATTATCCCCTTGCATTTTTCCTATCAAAACGATTTGTTCGCTTTTTTCAAAATCCTGAGGTTTACTTTTGTGCAACACAACCTGTTTAATTACACCTTTATTATCAATCATGCTAAAAAGAAACTGGTCGGGATTTTCTTTTGGATTGTAAACCTGCGGCTGGGCTTTATCCAGCTTTCCTACTACGTGAAACTCTCTATCAGGATTCGAAATCGCTTCAGTGAAATCAGCGTAGGTACTTGTGTTTTTTAAGGAAACAAAAATTACGCCGATAGCAACAGCAATAACGATGATTCCAAGTATGTGTAATTTTTTCATTTTCTGTTAGTCAATAGTTTATAGTTGAAAGCCTATAGTTTATCGTGTTTTACTTCGTTCACTTTCGCTTCAATTTTTTTCAGTTTGCGTTCAATATAAACTAAAAGGCAAACGAGAGATAAAAATATTATCCCAATTACCGCGATTACAATATAGATTTTTCCATCCAGCCTGAATGCATCTGCCATTTCAGGCGATTCAGAATCAACAGCTCCTTCGGCTTTTGAAAAAAAGCTCAGCAATACAAACACAAATCCTAAAATCTTCTTAATCATCCAGTTTACTTTTTATAAAACTAATTCTGTTTTTAATTTGAAAAATCCAATAACTAAAAAAAACCCAACCGATTACCGCCGGATAAAAAACCATTCGCATACTGTCGTTAAGGTCATATTTAGCAAAGGCAGGATTACCTCCATTGCCGGGATGCAAAGAATCTGTAAGTCTTGGAAGGACCATAATAAAAACATTCATCATCACATAAGCAAAAATATTGTAGACCGCTGAAATGCGAGCGCGTTTTAATTCGTCTTCGATAGAAAAGCGTAAAATAAAATAAGCGAGGTAAATCAAAATACTAATAGCAACGCCATTTAGTTTTGGATCCTGAAAAGTCCACCACGTACCCCAGGTAAATTTAGCCCATACACAACCTGTTAACAAACCCGGAATACTAAAGAAAAAACCAGTAAGAGCTGCATTGTATGCTTTGGTATCATTTACCAGATCAGTTTTTGACAAAGCCATAAGACTCTGAATAAGCGAAACCGTCATCATAAAAAGCATTGCAAACCAAATGGGAACATGATAATACACGTTGCGAATGGTTTCGTTTAAAATATCCAGACGCGGAACCGGATTCAGTAAACCCCAGATAAGGGTATAAAAAATAAGAATTACCGAAAGTATTTTGTACCAGTGCTTCATCGCGAAGTTTATAGTTGATAGTCGATAGTTTATAGTTTGTATCTGCTAATTTATGTATACAGTTAATTCCAAAAACGAAAACCAACTATTAAAATTAAGCTATTGACTATTGACTAAAAACTATTGACTAAAACCTGTTTTTTAATCCCGCCAAAGATAGGGAAATAATAGAAAAGAAAGGGCTATGGTTAAAACATTTAATGCAGCCAAAATCACAATAAAATCAAAACCTACCCCGGCCCATTCTATTCCGTCTACAGCTTGTTTGCTTACTCTGATAATTACCAGAATAAGCGGCATTATAACCGGGAAACTGAGAATGCTCATAATGGCAAAATTACCGCTGGCTTTGCTGGCAATTGCACTCATAAGGCTTAATACCCCTGCCAGACCTGTTGAGGCAAGAACCAACACTATAAAGAATAATCCTAAATTTTCAACTTCATTCCTGATAAAAAAGGCATAAAAGAAAAAAGTAATAAAACTCAGGCAAAGCATAAAAACCATATTATAAAGCACCTTAGAAACAATAAAATGCTGCGGACTGTAATGCAGGAAATTAAAAAGGGCTTGTCCCCCGGTTTCTTTTATAAAACTTTTGCCGCTAATTGTAACAGAGGTAAAAAGCGTAATGATCCAGAAAAGCGCGTTCCAGGTAGGCTTGTCGACTTTTCCCTTAAAACAAAGCGCGCTGACAAAAATGGTGCCGATTACGTAGACCAACACACCCCCCAAAGTCGACTTTTGGCGAAATTCAAGCAAAAATTCTTTTTTTATGAGTGAGGACAGCATTTATTTAGATGTTCACAATATTACGCAAAGAATGCCGAATTTTCATCTGATCAACAAGGCTTTTCCTTTATTGACTAAACGTCAAACTAAATCCGGGGCTGGATAATTCCTTTTACCATCCAAAAAGATTAATTATTTTCGTGAAACTGATCCGACAAAAAGTTTAAATGCGTCTTTCGAAAAAAATAGCCCGCAATTTTGTACTTCCTGCAGCACTTGCGTTTGGAATAGATAAATACTTTTTAGGTAAATCTAAAACATCGTGCTGTATTCTTAATTTTCATGGCGTAAGAAAAAACAATAATGCTGTTTTTAACAACAGACATATGCCGGTTTCTGAATTTGAAAAAGTAATTGTTTACATTAAAAAAAACTTTGACATCGTTCCCCTCAGCGAGATATTTGAAATTCATCGCGCCAAAAGAAAAGTTTCCAGGAAAACTCTTGCACTTACCTTTGATGATGGTTATGAGAACAATTTTAACATCGCACTTCCTGTTCTTAAAAAACATAACGTTCCTGCAACTTTCTATATCATTTCTAAGTCGCTTGTAGAGGATAACTATTTGGCATGGCCTGATATGATTGACATCATAAAAAAAAACCACAAAGAAGACATTGTAGTTAAAAATTACGTTTTTAAATTTCCGTCTTTTTATAATGAAGCACTGAAACTGGATTTGCCCGCGTATCTTAAAACACTAGGTGAACACACAGAAACGCTTGCCTCAGAACTTCTTGATCGCTTTGGTTACAAAACAAAAGAGTTAAACGCATCTCCCGAATTATTACGACTTATAAAAGGCAAAGAACTGGCCAACTATGCTAATGAATCTTTGATAGAATTTGGGGCACATTCACACTCACATTTTAACATGGAATTTTTAAACAAAGAGGCAGCCGTAGAAGAATTCAAGCTTTCCAAAGAACTCATCGAAGCAACAATCGGAAAAGATGTTATTACTTTTGCCTTTCCCGATGGAAGCTATTCGAAGGAAACTGTTGAACTAGCAAAAGATCAGGGCTACCTGAACATTGCTGCTGTGGGCTACCGACACAACGAAAACAACTCTGATCCAAATTTGCTGGCGAGATTTACGATTAGTAATTCTACTACTTACGAATCGAATGTGTTGAGACTTTCGAAACAATTCGATTTATACGGTTTTTGATTAATACGTATCAAAATCAATTGCATTATAAGCGAATTTTGAAGGATTTATGGAATCATCAAAATTTATGTAACCAATTGGATCTTTTCCCAAGAGAACATATTTTTCTTTCATGTAGTGATCATATAAAGTTTCGTTTGTTAAGGATAGATGCACAGATGAACAACCTATTGCTTTTGCCAAGGTAAATAAACCCTCAATAACCTTAAAAAATTGCGACTTTTCACAATGGTCAATATCTCCTACCCAAAGCCTGCCGTCAATTTTTAAAGAACACCAAACATTCTCAATTTTTACGGTGAAAGAATTGTAATAGCTTTTGTAGAGAAAAAAAACAGCATCGTGAATTATAAATCCGTGTGTATTCTGTTGTTTTTGAAGAGAGTTTGAAAATTCAGAATTCAGTGTGTATTTCTTTAATCTAATTTTTATGAAAATTTCATGTAGAGGTTTTAAAAAGGATATTTTTTTAGCGAGTTTATCAAAAGGTAATACCCCAGTTTTAATGGTGTAATTATTAATATCACTATAAAACTGCCAATTTAATTTCTTTTTAAATCCTGGAAAAGAATTTTTATTCGGAAAACCAAAAACAAATTTAATTCCTTGCTCCTGAGCCAAAATATATGTCTTTTTAGCTAACTCGGTAAAAAGACCTTTGCCCTGGTGTTTAGGATGAGTCATGGTATCACCAGATTGGGCAACCAGAATTTCCTTACCTTCAATTTGGGCCAATAATGGAAAAACGCCGTAATATCCGGCAGGTTCATCCGTTTTATTATCTAAAGCCAGAAACCCAATATATGCAGATCCAAAGGCAGCAGTATCAAATTTCTTTTTTAAAAAATCGACACTTACTTTAGAATTGAAACTTTCTCTATATAAAGAAACTAATTGAAAAAGGTTCTCTTCTGAAACTCTAACAAATTTGTAATTATCCATTTGGTTTTCTCTTCTATTTTTTTCCAAGTTTACACTTAATTCTAACACTAAAATTTATATGTTCAAAAATTTCAGTGATGTTTAAATAACCATAGCGTGTCCGCTACTTTAAAATCACTTTATATTCTACTTTTCAAAATTTGCAAGACTTCACTTTTTTTTCGTCTTGGTATTTCTACAAAAGTCTTATCCTCATGGTTAAAAAGCACGCATTACCCTTTGAATATGCTTCCACATAATTTAAGCTAATGTAGATACCTTTGCAAACTCTTATAAAAAACAGATCCGTTTATCAAACTTGCATTTTATCCGTTGAACGGTACTTTTTATTGTTGATTAAGAATTAATTTTGAAGTCAATTAGAACTTAACTATCAGAGATGCATGCAGAATAAGTGTTGCGATCTGGCAAAAAAAATTTTGCCCAAAAAACAAAAAAACCCTTCACGTTCTTATTGTGAGGGGTTTTACGTTTGTTATAGTTTTAAAAATTGTACAATCAGACTAACAATTCAGACACCATTGTTTCCTTCTCGGTTGGTACAAAAAAGAAATTTTGTTTGTCGGTCGAAATGAAAAGTGTATCGGTTTTTCTTAAACCTTTTGATTCTACTGCAAAAAATATGTATTTGTATTGAAGCATTATATCCTGAACTTCCTTTTCAATTCCACCGGTTATAATTTCGCACATAATAATAGGACGATGATTCTTCAACACATCAGCTGATCCTTCCAGCACCATATTCTCCGTACCCTCAGTATCCATCTTGATGAGATCAATCTTTTGTCCACTTTTTAAATGCTGTTTAAAAAAAGTATCGAGTCTTTCTGTTTTTACAGTTATCGACCTTAACTCCGAATCTAAAAGACGACCAGGGTATAAACTACTGTCTCCATTCAAATGAATATCGAGATCTTTAAACTTTGGATTGATACGGCTGTGAAAAACCGCTTCTCCGTCTGTATTACTAAGCGCGATGGAGTGTAATGTAATATCCTCAAAACCGTTCATCGCTGCATTTATTTCTGCAAATTTTTTAGTTCCCGGCAAAGGTTCAAAAGCATGCACAACTATCTTTTTATTGTAAAGCTTCGCTACAATTGAATAATATGCCAAATTAGCTCCAATATCAAAAAAACAGTCAGATTTTTTTGCCAGTGCTATGAAAATCGCAAGCTCGTCGTACTCAAATCCTTTTACTCCCCCCCAAAAAAGGACTCTCAACATAGGACTGGTAGGATTCGCATAACAAACCATTTTCTTCCCTTCAGGCATGTTCACCGTAATTTTGCCGTTAATGGCGAAATGAAACCTCGAAGGAATTATTTTTTTAAACGGTTTTAGTATGCTCCGTAAAATTAAATTTACAGAAGGATTGTGAATTATTGACATAAATTAAATTGAATAAGAAATTCTAAAATTAACGAATAGACATGGATTGTGTTTTTATCTTTCACATCAAATCCTTCCCTATATCCTTCCTGTAATATTTACCTTCGTATTTTATTTTTTCTGCAGTGATAAAGCTTTTTTTCACAGCGTCTTCAATACTTCTTCCAAAAGAAGTTATGGCAAACACCCGTCCACCATTGGTCAAAACGTCTTCGTTCGCCTGTTTTGTGCCGGAATGAAAAATCAAAGAGTCGCCTGCATCATTTAATCCTGTAACTGTTTTGCCTTTTTCAATATCCCCTGGATAACCGCCGCTAACCATGACTACGGTTGTAGCTATTTCTGAAAGCGTTTCGTATTCTTTTTCATGAAGGGTCTGAGTAGCCACTCCCTTCAACAGATCCAAAAGATCTGATTTAATTCTTGGAATTACGACCTCCGTCTCGGGATCTCCCATTCGGCAATTATATTCAATCACCGAAGGCTCTCCGTCACAGTTCATTAAACCAATAAAAATAAATCCTCTGTAATCAATATTCTCTTTGTTTAAACCTGCAATGGTTGGTTTCACCACTTTTTCTTCCACCTTTTTTATAAAAGCAGCATCTGCAAACGGCACCGGACTCACGGCCCCCATACCACCTGTATTTAAACCGGTATCGCCTTCCCCTATGCGTTTGTAATCTTTTGCCGCAGGTAAAATTTTGTAAGATTTACCATCGGTTAAAACAAAAACAGATAACTCAATGCCTTTCAAAAATTCTTCGATCACAACCTTATTGCTGGCCTCTCCGAATTTAGAATCCACTAACATGTTTTTTAATTCGCTTTTAGCTTCCTCTAAGGATTCTATGATCAATACACCCTTACCCGCCGCCAGCCCATCAGCTTTTAATACATAGGGCGATGGAAGTGTTTCAAGGAATGCGTAACCTTCTTCTACGTTGTTTTTTGTAAAAGTGGCGTAACGGGCAGTTGGAACACCATATTTAAACATGAATTGTTTACTGAAATCTTTACTTCCCTCTAATTGTGCCCCGTCTTTTTTCGGACCAATAACAGGAATATCTTTTAATACTTCGTCGTTTAAAAAGTAGTCGTGAATGCCTCTTACCAATGGATCTTCAGGACCAACCAGTACCAGGTCAATATCTTTTTCCCACACCAGGTTTTTTATAGCTTCAAAATCGTTTACACCAATAGCCACATTTGTACCACAATGCGCAGTACCTGCGTTACCCGGCGCTATATAAAGATTTTGTAGCTGCTTACTTTGAGCAATTTTCCATGCAAATGCATGTTCTCTGCCACCTGACCCTAAAATTAAAACGTTCATAGTATTAAAACTGCAAAAATAAAAAATCCCGAAGGATTTACCGGGATTTATATTTCTTAGACTTGAAAGTCTTATTTCCTTTTACCCGCGACTTGGCCCGGGAGGAATTCTGTCGGTCGAGTATACTGGCATTTTCATTTTTTCCTTTCGTGCGACTCCTTGTCAGCAAAAATTGGTTGGCCCTGTAAGCACTTTTTCGGGTTGAAGTTTTACTTTCCCAGGCAGGTTGTTTCTTTTTGAATAAACGTGCAAATCTGCTCCTTCTTCCATTGTTTCCGCGGGCAAAATCATCTGCATGGCCGTGACTTTTATACTGAGTCAGTATATGATTTCCTCTTTTTTTGGTTTTGACTTTTTTCTCGGTCTTTCTACCACCGGATTGGGCATAGTATTCGGTTCCAATAGCTGTTCCAGCTAAAATTAACAGTATGAAGACTAGTTTTTTCAAGGTGAATTATCAGTTATGGCAGAACTCCAGAATCTGTATAAGTTTTTGTGGGTTTAGGCTATCCTGCAAAGATACAAATAAAATAGCTCCGATATTGTTTTGCATGGTTAATAACATAGTTAGACTAAAAAATTAGCAAAGTTTAGTCTTTAGAGGTTAAAATAAAGTATACTTTTATTCGTTATATGACTTTGAAAGTGACTGTTTTACGAAGCAAATTTTTAGAACCGGCACATAATTTAAAGAATTCGGACCTGTTAATTGAAAAAAGTTCTATTCATATTTATCTTCCTTAGTTCCAGGTTAATTTCTCAGGTAAATGCCCCCAGTTTACGTTGTCTGGAGATTGTAGATTCCGGGAACGTTATCCTGACATGGATACCGGCGCAAGCTGACCCTTCAGGTTTTCACTCCTATGAAATTTACACGGCCCTTTCTAAAACGGGCCCCTTCAGCCTTGTACCTTCTACTCTCACCTCGATCAACACTAACACATTTTTACACGTACGGGCTGTAGCCTCAGCAACCATTCAGTTATGTTACTATTTCGTGGTCGCGAAATATGGAGCCAGTGGAACAACCAGTTCTCCAAATTCAGACACGTTAAATACAATTTTCTTAAATCCTATTGCTGCGATACCTGCTCTTAAATTAGATTTCGTGCACCTTCACTCGCCTAAATTACCCAGCAGTGCTGGTGGATATATCATAAATAAAGAATATCCATTGGGAACAACAAAAGTTTTAGCAGTTACTTCGGGTATAACTTATAGAGACACTATAGACGTATGCAGTGCGAAAATAAATTACCAGGTTATTTTACCTGACGCCAGTGGATGTCAGTCGAGATCGCAACTCATACGCGGGGAATACGAGGACACCAAAGACCCCGATGAGCCTTATATAGACTCAATAAGTGTTTTACCAAATGGCAATACAGTGCTCGCCTGGCAGGCCACCGTTGACAAAGATGTGGTGAAATATCCTATCCAATATGCCATACAAACTCAAACAGGTCCTAAAAACGTAAAGATAGATAGTACCATGGGAAGGAATAATACATTTTATGTATATACTACTACCACGGCAAATTTCGGGAGTGTGGGAATTTTTGCGCAGGCAAGAGACAGCTGCGATAAGGGAAGCACGGTTAATTACCAGGTGAGAACCATGTTTGTTGAGGCTAATTACAACCGTTGCGCTTATAAAACTTCTTTAAGATGGAACCGCTACATCTGGTCGGCAAAGGGTGGGGTTATTTTGGAGAGTCTCGGTAAATACAAAATTTATTATTCGGTTAATGGAAGTGACTTTACAGTTGTAGGTGAAACTACAGATACCAACTTTGTGCACTCGGATGTGGCGCCAGGTAAAAACATTTGTTATTTTATAAGAGTAGTTAATAAAAGTGCAACTGTAACATCAAGCTCTAACCGAACTTGTTTTTTCTCAGACCAGGTAAGCGCTCCAGCTTACATTTACCTTAAAACTGCAACGGTAGTAGACAAATCTTCTGTAGAGGTAAGAGTTTACCTGGATAATACTAAAAGCAGTCAGGGTATTACCATTCAGCGATCAGACGACGGACTTAATTATACCAATGTTGGGTATCTTCCGTTTACCGGACAAGCCCATTATTCATTTACTGATGCAAATGCTCAGCCATCTCAAAAAAGCTATTATTACAAATGTTGGGTAGTAGACAGCTGCGGAAACACAAGAAATCCCAGTAATACAGCCAAAACAATTTTATTGAAAGTTCACAGCGATGAAGATCAGATTTTCACGAAAAAACTCAGCTGGAGTGAATATGAAGGCTTTGGTGGTGCTGTAAGCGGCTACAATGTTTACAGAATTATAAATGATGATTTAAATGGCGCTCTGATTGGAAGCACTGACGCATTAACAACAACCTACACCGATGACATTGAAGCTGCTGCTTCCCAGGGAGCTAAAATTGAATACCAGGTTCAGGCAGTAGAAGGGATAGGAAATCCCTACGGGATCTTTGAAAATAGCAGTTCTAACGCTGTGCCTGTTTTTATGGAGGGAAATCTTTATGTTCCCAATGCCTTTGCCCCTTCAGGCGTAAACAAGATATGGTTACCCGTTGCCTACTTTATAGAAAAAACAGAGTACCATGTGAGTGTGTTTAACCGCTGGGGCAAAAAAGTTTTTGAAGCCAACGACAATTTAACGGGCTGGGATGGTTCTGATTGCATTTCTGATGTATATGTTTATCTCATAGATTATAAAAACGCCCGCGGAGAATATTTGCAGGTTAAAGGCACCGTTATGCTCCTTCGTTAATTAATAAAAAAGTAACGTTTAAAACTATTTCACGTTATTTAAAAGGGATTAAATTTCTACCCGTACATTTAAAAGATCATGCGTCTTCTGTATTCAACCTTTTTTGTTTTCACACTTCTTCTTGCAAGCGCTCAAAAAAAAGCTGCGCCCAAACCTGTACGCATACTATTTGTATTTGATGCAAGTAAAAGTATGATTGCCAAATACGAAAACATGACCCGCATGGATGGGGCAAAAAATCTTTTTTACAAGTTCGTAGATAGTTTGGGTAAGGATAAAACAATGCAGTTCGCTTTGAGAATGTATGGTCATACTGTGAAATATCCTCCAGGAGATTGTAAGGATAGTAAACTTATCGTGCCATTCGGACCAAACAATCTCGCCTTAATAAAACAAAAGGTAAGTGAAGCCAAACCAACAGGAATAACACCTATAGAACATTCGTTGACCGAAGCAGCCAACGATTTTAAGGATAATAAAACAACAAATATAGTTATCATCATTACCGATGGGATTGAAGAATGCGGCGGCGATCCCTGCAAGGCAAGACAAAAATTAATGGAGAAAGGAATTGTCTTTAAACCTTTCATTATTGGCATTGGCCTGAGTCCTGAACAGATAAAAACTTTTGAATGCGTTGGTACTTTTTACGATTATGCCGATGAATCCACTTTCTCAACAATCTCTACTATTATTCAGCAGCAGAAAATGAACAAGACCACTGTTCAGGTTAATTTATTGGATCTTACTTCCAAACCTAAAGAAACAGACGTGAATATGACCTTTTACGATGTAGATCGCAAAACGTATAAATACAATTATATTCATACTATAAACTACCAGGGCAATCCAGATACGTTATATGTTGATGATTTTCCGACTTATAAAGTTATTGCTCATACCATTCCACCAACCGAAAGCAAGGAGATGAAATTAACTCCGGGCAAACACACTATCATTCCCATAGACGCACCGCAAGGATACCTGAGCATCAAAAGAAACGCCGGTGTGTATAATTACAACGATAAAGTAAAATGTATTGTGCGGAAATCGAACGAGATGACTACCATTAATGTGCAGCCATTAAACACTAACGAAAAATACATCGTAGGAAATTATGATCTTGAGATTTTAACCTTACCGCGCATAAATATCAGCCAAACCGCTATAGAACAATCTAAATCTAAAACAATCGATATACCCAATGCAGGCGTGTTACAGGTTAAATGCCTGGAGGCAGGAGACGGCAGCATTCTTATTAAAAGAAATGGTAAACTCGATTGGGTTTGCAACTTAAGCACTCAAACACTGCAAACCTATTACCTTCAACCAGGAAACTATGTAGCAACCTGGCGCGCCAAAACCTTAAGGGGAAGTATTTATACCATAGAGAAAAAATTCACCATTACTTCCGATAATCAAACAGTTGTAGAGTTTTACAAATAAAGCTTCTGATCTTTCTATCTCTCAACTATTCTTAATTTTTAGGCTAACCTAAATTATTATTTAGAGTTATAAAAATTATAGTACCTTTGGCGTATGGAAATTTCACTCACCGAGGAAAATTACATCAAAGCAATTTTTTCTTTGAACCAGTCAAATGAAGGTTCAGGGGTAACTACGAATGCTCTTTCTGCTCATTTAAATAATAAAGCAGGTTCGGTAACGGATATGCTGAAACGTCTTGCTGAAAAAAAATTAATCAATTATGAAAAATACCAGGGTGTATTTTTAACCACAAAGGGCGAAAAAACTGCTTTGGATATTGTTCGTAAACACCGTCTTTGGGAAGTGTTTCTCATGGAAAAACTAAAATTCAAATGGGACGAGGTGCACGATATAGCGGAACAACTTGAACATATTAAAAGCGACGATTTGATTGATCGCCTCGATGTTTTTCTTGGCAAACCTAAATTTGATCCCCATGGTGATCCAATACCAGACGCGAAAGGCCATCTCAACAATATCAGAGCAAAACCACTAAGCACTTTCAACAGTAAAGGAATTTTTATTTTTATGGGGGTCTCCGAACATTCTAAATCTTTTCTGCAACACCTCACCTCTATTGGTCTTAAAATTGGAGACATGATAAAAGTAGAAGAGATCAATGAATTTGACAATTCTCTTAAGGTAAAAATTAATAAAAGCAGCAGCCAATTTTTTAGTAATAAGGTGAGCTCAAATATTTTAGTGGAAGTAAAAAAATGAGTAAGTCGCTGGAAGAAGTAAATTCGAGTGTTAACACACAAAACATAAGTCCATTCCGAAGACTCCTGGCTTTCTTTGGTCCTGCTTACATGATTAGCGTAGGCTATATGGATCCCGGCAACTGGGCCACAGACATTGCAGGTGGAAGTAAATTTGGTTACAGCTTATTATGGGTTTTGGTAATGAGTAACATCATTGCACTTTTACTTCAGAGTCATTGCGTAAGATTAGGAGTGGTTACAGGTAAAGACCTCGCGCAAACTTCCCGTGAAAACTATCCGCGTTTCGTAAATCTCTTTCTTTATGGCTTGGCCGAAGTTGCAATTGCTGCCTGCGACCTGGCGGAAGTAATTGGAATGGCTATTGGATTACATTTATTATTTCCAGGCATCTCCATTTTAATGGGCGTTTGCATTACGGTTTTCGATAGTTTTATTCTTCTTTTTTTATTGAACAAAGGCATTCGTAAACTTGAAGCTTTTATTATAAGTCTTGTCGCACTTATTGGTGTGTCATTTTTTATACAATTAGTAATTGCCAAGCCCGACATTGCAGAGATTGCTTCCGGGTTAAAACCTTTTATCGCTAACCAGGAGGCTTTGTACATTGCTATTGGAATTATTGGCGCCACTGTTATGCCTCATAACTTATACCTGCACAGTTCGCTTGTGCAAACCCGCGCGTTTAAACGAACACCCGTAGAAATTAAAAAGGCCATTCGTTTTAATACTATTGATAGTACTATTGCATTAAACCTTGCGCTTTTTGTGAACGCGGCCATACTAATTCTTGCTGCCACCACCTTCCATAAAAATGGAAAACAGGATGTAATGGAAATACAAGATGCCCATCAACTTTTAGCTCCGATGTTGGGAAGTGCTCTTGCCCCTATTTTATTTGCAGTGGCGTTAATTGCTGCAGGACAAAGTTCTACTATTACCGGAACTCTGGCGGGACAGGTGGTGATGGAGGGTTATTTGAATTTACGTTTGCAACCCTGGATCAGAAGATTATTAACGCGTTTAATTGCAATCGTCCCTGCATTTCTAACCATCTGGCTTTTAGGCGATGATGCTACAGGAAAACTTTTAATCTTCAGCCAGGTGATTTTGAGTCTGCAACTGGGCTTTGCCATTATTCCTCTCATTCATTTCGTGAGCGACAAAAGTAAAATGGGAGAATTTGTTATTCCAAACTGGCAGAAAGTTGCTTCGTGGATAGCAGCTCTTACCATTATTGTACTCAACATTAATTTAGTTTATAATGAAATTGCTGATTTGATTACAACAAGCTCCAATTCAATCCTGGTGAGTTTTACTATAGTTCCGTTCTGCGTATTTTGTTTTATCATGCTTCTTTACATTTTGATAATTCCTTTTATTACAAAAAACAGGCACAATGTCGACAAGGGATTTCATGAAGACTTTAAACCTCTTGTTATTGACTCAGTTACCGGATTTAACCGCATAGCTGTGACGGTAGATTTTGGAAGCAGTGACAATAAAGCCATTAACAAAGCACTTCAACTTGGAAATGACAGTTCGACATTAATTTTAATCCACGTATTGGAAAGCGCGAACGCTATGGTTTATGGAGAAGATGCTTTTGATCACGAACGCGAAGAAGATTATCAAAAACTTTTAATGTATCAGCAACAGTTGAACTCACAAGGCATAAACACCGAAATTCATTTAGGCTTCGGTAATCCAAAAACAGCTATTCCCGAGATGATTATAAAGAATCATTGTGGCAGCGTTGTGATGGGTACGCATGGACATAAAACCATTAAAGACATTTTACTGGGAACCACAATTGAAGGAGTGCGACACGCCATCAAAGTTCCTTTGGTACTGGTTTAGATTTCTAAAAAATTTCCTGTAACAATTTTTCGACATTGCCCCTATTATCAAAACCAGAAACCGCATCTGACCTTTCCTTTATCAGGTTTTCCGAAAAGTTTATGGTAAAAGAAGCTTGAATCGCCTGGATAAATTCTTTCGGAGAATTTGCTATCTGAAGTCCCTGGTTTGCTACTAATCCTGTTCCAGAAAGCATATGGTTGTTGCAGACAACAAAACGTCCCTTGAAAAGAACATTTAATAATTTAAGTTTGAGTCCGGTTGGCTGAGCTGTATAGAGTACATGAACCTGCGCATTCTGCAGAAGCTGTGTCATTTCTTCTTCAGGCGGACTTACAACCAACTTAATAAATGCGTATTTTCTTATCTCCGAAATTAAAAATTCAGGCGGATCGAGACCTGCAACTACAACAGGAACTTCCAGCTTTGAAAACACATTTTTAATTAACCAAAGAAGTGCTTCGTAGTTTTCTGAAATGCCCAGGTTTCCGTGAAAAAGAAGATAATCCCCTCTTCCCGCCTTTACCGTGAGTTCTGAATTTGGATGAAAGCTCGGCAAATAAACGGACTTCACTTTTGGATAGTTGATTTTGAAATAGTCGGTGTCTTTTTGATTAACGGCGAGAATTAAGTCCGCATACTTCAAAACGGCTTCAAATTTTTCAAGTTTCCAGGCTTCAATTTGCAGATAGATCTTTTTTACGAAACCTTTTTCGGTCTTTGAAAGCTCCCTGTAATAATCGTGTTCTATATTACTATGCCTGTATATTTTTTTTCGCTGCTTGAATCTCTCATCATTTAAAAGATAACAGGTGTGAAGCACTTCAAATAAAATCGGGTAATCATTCGAAAGCAAATTCCTCTCTAAATCGGCCGATTGACGGGATTTTACCGTGTAGGGAACCAAAGAAAAATTAGCGAAAATCCCTGTTTTACGTTCATAGTAATAAACTTTTTCGCAAAGACTTTTTAACTCTTGAGAAGGTTTTCTTCCATAAGCAAAACAATGAAGGTAAATTTTTACGCCTTGTTTTTTTAGCCAGAAAAGTTTGTAATAAACATCGATAACTCCGCCGTAATTAGCAGGAAAAGGAACATCGAAAGAAACAATATTTAAGGAGTAACTCAAGCACCCAAAGATGCCTATTTTTATTCGAAATAAAAACCGTTAGCAATAACTCCTGCTTTAAAATCGGTTTTTACACTTCCATCAGGATTGTAAACGTAAATTTGAGAACGCTGCGAATAATCAAGTGCATCGGCAGCGTAAATACTACCATCATTAGGGTTCACGCCCAATCCATAAAAATTTTTAGTTTCTTTCGGAATAAAAACCTGAGAAGGCAAAGAGGCATCTGTAATAGACATTTTATGAATTCCCTCCTCAAGGTAAAACAGAAGATCCTTTGATTTATTTAAACAAAGACTTCCCGGCAAAGTTCCCGGAGCAAAAATAAAATTTGCTTCTATGCTATTTGTGGCCGGATTAAAGCGCGTTAAACGCCCTGGGCTCACGGAAGTTTTCCCTGATCCCACTACCCAAATCTTATCATTTTTATCCATCACAACACTTGCAGCATTCCACCCTACATATACACTATCGGTAATTGCGTCCTGCAAAGCATCAATAACATAAACATATTCGCGGTCAGTATTAGTAACGAAAACTTTATTGTAATAAGACACCATCTTTTCTGTTTTTCCGTAGCAAGCGATACTGCCCGTTTTTGCATTTGTTGCGAGGTCTACAATACTTATGGCATTTGCATAAAGATCACTCACGTAAGCCTTTTTATTTGTTAAGGCTAATATATAACGGGGCGATGTTAGGCCCTTAATTTCAGCTGTTTTCTTCAGCTGATCATTACACACTATAATTTTATTGGCGTTATTCACTACAATGTAATAACTGCCGCTAATGTAGTTCATGCTCTGAGCAATATTTCCAATCTCTGCTTTATTCTGCACCTGGTAATAATTTTCCACTACCTCATTTGTTTGGGGATCATATAAAGAAATAGATCCGTTTCCGTTTCCGCCAAAAGGCCCTTCATTAATCACAAAAACTTTTTTACCACTGCTAAATTCAACAGCTGCAGCTTCTGCGGGAACAGGTTTATCTTTCACACAAGATGAGAGAATAAACACAAAGAAAAATAGGGCTGCTAATTTTTGCATGATCTGTTTATAGAAGAGGTTGTTTCAAAAAATTTCCCTCGTATCGGCTCTAACCTGCCTGAAAGAATAATGGAGAAAATCTTTTAAAACAACCTCTGTGTTTTTATTTTAGTTCTTAATTAATTTCTTAATTGTTTTTTGATTACCCGAAGTTAATTCTAAAAAATAAATTCCAGATGGCAATGCCTCAAAATTAAGCGTTGTGCTTTCTTGTTTAAGTGCTTCGCTATAAATAACTTTTCCGGTAAGATCTTTTAAGCTTACTGAAGCATTACTTTCTTTTGTATTGATTGTAATGGATGATTGAAAAGGATTTGGGTAAACTTCCAGTTTTAAATCTGCATTGTTCTTCGCAATACCAACAAGGTTAGGAGCTGTAGTTTCAAAGTTATCAATTGCAAAATATCCCGGTGTGTTCATTCCATACGTTGGATCATTATCACTCGAGCGTAAGAAAAACTGCAAACTGTCTACTTCTCCTATAGAAGTTGTGTTTACGAATTTCCAGCTATTCAAAATAAAATCCTGAGCATTATTGGTAAAGGTAAAATCAGCAAGCATGTAAGTGACACTGTCATTTTTTATGACACCGTTTTTATATCCTTTAATAACCACTTTAAAGAAGTCGGGATAAGAACCTTGCGGAATTGTAGTTCCAGATCCAGTACCTGTTGTATCTCCGAATTTTTTCGCAAACATATCGCCGCTAGCCATCGATTTGTAAGCGTAAGTGGTATTAGTTATATAAAATCCTGTTACGATGTTAAAAGGCGCTTTCAATTTTACAATTGCTTCATTATGTCCTACAACGTAAGTGGCAGAGTTTGAATATCCTTTATAAGCTCTTACTCCGTGATCATTCGTGTATCCTGCAGTGGATGAGTCATACTTGTTAGTATAAGAAAATCCGCCTGTCCATAACGAGAAAGCACTGTAATATTCGTAGTTGAAAATAGCATTACTTGTTTGAAAAGGGGTACTTGTAGTAGGGCTGTAAGCCGAATTTGGCGACAATGAAAATGTTTCAAAGTCTGCAACAGTTTGTGCATTTGTCTGAAAAATGCTAAAGGCAAGTGCTAATAGTGTAATTGTTTTTTTGCTCATGGTTTTATTTTTAATTGTTAAGTATTCGTGAATCTTCGATTTCCTGTTTTTTTAGTTATTGATTTTTATTATTTTCTAAATCCTTAAGGGGGGCGTTCTTCATGATTGGTTTAGTTTTAAGACTGATTCCGATCTCGTAATTGCGCAATGGCGTGGACCTGCCTGCCATTACCTGGTAGTTTTTATTAAAAATATTATTGCAGGCTATAAACAGATTTGCGCTGATATCTTTAAAGTTTAATTTATAATTCGCTCGCAGGGAAGAAATAGTGTAGGGTTGCAACCAATTTAAATTATCACTTGAAGTAAAGCGGTATCCTGCATACTGATTGTAAAAGGAAAGATCGAAATTTTCGTAACCCGCAAAGAGACTTCCATTCAACGTATACCTTGGTGTATAGATCAACTGTTTACCCCTGGTATTATCGTTTAACTGAGCGTTCAATTCAACGGTTGATAAAACATAAGCTGTAATTACAGCTACCCCGGTTCTGAATTTATTTTTATGGTAACTCAATTTCCAGCTGGTTTCTGTACCGCGGCTCCAGACTTTTTGAATATTAACCGGCGAAGGATTTCCATTCGCACCGGGAACCCATAAAATCCAATTATCAATCATTCTGCTATAGGCAGAGCCTGATACAAAAACATAAAACGCTTTTAGTTGTTTAGAATAGCTTAATGCTCCTTCGTAAGTAAAACCCTGTTCAGGGTTCAGATTTATATTCCCTCCCGGAAGCCAGTATAACTCATTTAATGTTGGCTGCCGGTAAACTTTCGCCGCATTTAGTTTAACAGTGATTGATTTTGTTAGCTTGTAATCCAGTGCCATATTTCCTGTTACGGGCAAGGTACCTACACTAAAATATTCAGCCCTTGCAGAAATATAGGTTAGCAGTTTGTCTTTAAAAAAAGTAGTTTTATTTCCAATTACGAGAGAAACGCGACTCAAACTTTTTTCATCACTATAGTTATCGGCATTTGCAGAACTCGACAAAACTGTAGCTGCAAGGCTTAGCAAAGATTTTTCTCCAAGATTAAAATAATTTTCATTTTCGAGCATCAAAGTTCTGGCTTTACTTTTTGAGAATATCTGGCTGATACTATCGTCATAATTAATCTTATCTATAAAATACGCCCCCCTGATTATGCTCTTGAATTTCTGGTCTGCATAAGTCCAGTTACCTGTTAACCGCATAGCATCATCGCGCTGGTAAGTTTTGCTTCGGTAAAGTGAAGTGTAATTTGGCAAATGTCTCTGATTGGTATTTACCCAGGCGTTAACGGTGATGAGTTGTTTTGAGTTGACAAGAAACTTAAATTCCTGCATCAATCCTTTAAAGTTGTATTCAGCATCCTTCTGACGTTTATCGGGATTTTCTTTATCCAGCGTATCTCTATATTTAAAATCGTTGCGTGAGTTATTCATGTACACTTTGGTGGAAGAAACAAATCGCTTTTTACTTACTAAAAAACCTGCCGCAATGTTTGCAGCACCAAAACTTGCAGCTCCGAGACTGATGAGAGAGCTTACACCCTCACCAAATACTGAATTTGTTTTTAAATGAATGCTGCCGCCAATAGCACCACTTCCCCACAAAGAAGAAGAACCGCCATATTCGATAGTTATATTTTCAAATAGAAAAGAAGGTATTAAGGCAAGATCAGATTGGCCCAACATGGCATTTTGCAAATTAAATCCATTCCATAAAATGGCAGTCTGAGAAGCGTTGCCCCCCCTAAAGGCGGTGGTAGCTAATTGACCCGGACCATAACTCTTGATGAAAACAGAAGAATTATAAGAAAGTAGATCTGCCAGGGAAGTATATTTAAATTGCTCTTTTGCAAGCGAATCAATAGTCTCTGTCTTTTTTCCAACCTGCGATAATTCTATTTTGCGTGCACTGATCTCAATACTTTCAAAGCTTATAGTATCTTGCGCATAACAAGCATTGCAGGCAAAAAAACATGCGAGCAAACACAGATTAACGGCATGCGTTAAGCTGTAAGCAAAAAGCCTATTTAAATTTAAAATCACTTTACTGAATAAATTTTACACGTCTTAAGTCTCTTCTCCCGAAGACTTTTAACATTGTGCAGCAGGCAGGTCTTCTGACTTATCCTTGACTTAAACGCCTTCCCGGCTCTATAGAGACAGTGGCTAAGATTGTTTAAGTCCCGAAAAAAAATTCGGGGTCTAAAGGACTCACAGCAGCGGGTACTATTAGCGAATTTCACGCTATTCCCTTTTAATCTTTATAACTCCAGAAATACTCTGGGCGATTTTAAAGAACCTAATGCGGGGCAAATATAAAAAATACCTGTTATTTAAAAGAATTTATTTTTCTTTGCAGCCTTATTGCTATGGACAACTCGCAGAAAACAGAATTAATAAATTACCTCACCACTTTTATTTCAGATAAACGTAAAGCACGTTTTGATGAAGTTATTTCGCAACGCACGAATCATTTAAGAATAGTGCTCGAAAATGTTTATCAGGGACATAATGCCAGCGCTGTCTTAAGAAGCTGTGAAAGTTTCGGCCTACAGGATGTTCATTTTATAGAGAACAGAAATCATTTAAAGATCAGTGATGATGTGGCTATGGGAAGTAGTAATTGGATTAACATTCACCGTCACAGAAATTCAGAGAATAATACTGTAGAAGCCCTGCTACATTTAAAAAGCCTTGGCTACCGCATTGTTGCTACCACCCCGCATAAAAACGACTGCACAATTGACCAACTTCCCGTGGATAAAAAATTAGCGCTTGTGTTCGGAACCGAAATTGATGGCATTTCGCAAGACGTTTTTGAACACGCAGATGAATTTGTAAAAATACCGATGTTTGGTTTTACAGAGAGTTTTAATGTGAGTGTTTGCGCTGCGTTATGTATGTATGAATTAACAACCCGCATAAGACGAGATGTAAGAGATTACTTACTGTCTGATCAGGAAAAATTAGATGTTTATTTTGAATGGGTAAAACACAGCGTTGATCACAGTGAAGCTTTGATAAAGAACTACCTTAACGCTAAATAAAAAGATCGGAAGCCAGGCCGTCAGCCAGAAAACGGGCCGATTCTTTCAAAGTATAAACGTTTGCCTCTTGATCTAAAAACGCCATTTTTGACTGAACAATTTTCATAAAATGCCGAAGAATTTCATCGCCGAATTGTTCTTTAATTTCATCCAGGTCGCAGCCCCAAATTGTACGAAGTCGCGTTAATACGTATTCATTATAACGGTCATGCAGACTCAATTCTTCTTTCTCAAAAAAATCGCTGCCGTTTTTTATTGCATTTATATAGTGATTATTATTCTTCACGTTCCACTGGCGGGAAGTTCCATTAAAGGAATGCGCTGAAGGGCCTATACCCAGGTAATGCTCTTGCAACCAATAATTGCTGTTGTGTTTTGCGAAAAACTCCGGCTTTCCAAAATTAGAAATCTCGTAGTGCAGGAAACCGGCCTCTTTTAGCTTTTTAACCATTAATAAAAATTGCGCTTCACTCAATTCATCACTAATTGCAGGCTCTGTACCTTTATTATGTTTAAGTCCTAACACTGTTTTCTGCTCTATGGTGAGGTTGTACGAAGAAATGTGTTGTGTATTTAAAGCGATGGCGGTATCAAGTGTCTGTGCCCACGAGTCAAGCGTTTGAAACTTACTTCCATAAATAAGATCGATACTGATATTGTTAAACCCCTCTGCTTGGGCTAGTTTTACAGAAGCAAGCGATTCTTCGGCTGTATGGGCGCGGTTCATCCACTTTAACTCTTCGTTATTAAAACTTTGCAAACCAATACTCAAACGGTTAATTCCAACTTCTTTCCAGTCTTGCAAACTCTGCATAGTTATATCATCCGGGTTAGCTTCGAGTGTTATTTCTGCAGAATTAGTGTAGGAAAAATATTTTTTTAAGGCGTTGAAAATCCTCTGCAACTCTGATTTAGAAAGCAAACTGGGTGTACCTCCACCGAAATAAATACTTTCCAGGTTTTTTTTTGAAAGATAACTGTATCGTTTTGAAATTTCTTCAGTTATCGAAGTAACAAGCACATCCTTAGCTTGCAAATTTGTACTAAAGTGGAAGTCACAATAAGTGCAGGCTTGTTTGCAAAAAGGTATGTGTAAGTAAATGCCAGGCAAGATTATAAAATTACTAATTTACTAACAACAAGGCTCAACTAAGATAGTGGGGAATTATTTACCATAAATCAATAATTTTGAATTAGGTTTCGAAAAAAGTACCAAAATCTATATTTTTTTTAAACAATTTAAAAATTATCGTTATTTTAGCAGCCGACTAAACTTTATTTAGAAGTATGAAAAACATTACCAAGCTTACTTTAGCAGCTGTAGCTGTTTTAACTTTCTGTGTATCAGGCTTTTCACAAAAAGTGTTAACAAAAGCAAATGAGGCTTTTGAAGCAAAACAGTACTATCAGGCTGCACAGCTTTACAAAGATGCTTACGCTACTGCCGACAAGGCCAAAAAAGGAATTATTCTATATAGAGCTGGTATTTCAAGCCAGCGTATTAACGATTACAGAGGTGCTGAGGCTTATTACAATAAAGCAATCGCTGCAGGATTTGACGATCCTGAAGTTTATTTACACTTAGCACAGGTGTTAAAAAACCTGATGAAATATCCTGAAGCTATCGTAGAATTTAACAACTACAAGTCTAAGGGTGGCGATGCAAAACAAGCTGACCTGGGAGTAAAATCATGTGAGCTGGCTCAAAAATGGATTGATAATCCAATGCGCTACAAAACTGAAAACATCTCTCTTATCAACTCTAAAGGAAGAGACTATGCGCCTTCTTTCAGTGATAAAAAATATCAAACTATTGTTATCTCTTCAAACAGAGATGGTGCTTTAGGAAGTTTAGATGCAAACACCGGTTTCAACAAAGCAGATCTTTGGGAAGCGAAACTTGATAAAAACGGTAAATGGTCGACACCTGTTTTATTACCTCCCTCTATTTCAACTGAAGTTAACGAAGGAAGAGGTTGGGTAAGTAAAAAAGGAGATATGATCTTCTTTACACGTTGCCCTGAAGATAAAGGAAAAGAAAATACTTGTGGTTTATATATGGCTAAGAAACAAGGTAGCACCTGGGGTGTTGCTGAGCGTCTTCCATTCAGTAACGATACTATTATTTTTGCTCACCCTAGCTTGGCTTCTGACGGAAAAACTTTATACTTTGCCTCTAATATGGCTGGCGGTTACGGTAAATTAGATATCTGGAGCTGTAGTTACGATCCTAAATCAAATTCATGGGGACAAGCTAAAAATGCTGGTCCTACTGTAAACACTGCGGGTATGGAAGTTTACCCGGCTTTAACCGACGATGGGAAAAAATTATATTTCTCTTCTGATTACCATCCGGGCTTAGGTGGCTTAGATATTTTCCTTGCTGAAATTGGCACTGATGGAAAAACTAATAAACCAGTAGAAAACTTAAAGTATCCATTAAACTCTTCTTACGATGATTTCGGTATCGTGTTTGAAGGAAGAAAAAATCGTGGATACTTCACTTCTAACCGTGAAGGTGGAAAAGGTGATGACGATATCTGGAGCTTTAGCTTACCTCCTTTGAACTTCACTACTAAAGGAAATGTATTTAGCGGTGGAGATCCTCAAACAGGAAAAGGTAAAGGTGAAACTGTTGAAATTGTTAAAGTAAAAGTTATTGGTAGCGATGGTTCTATTAATGAATCGACTACAGGTAAAGACGGTGCTTACAGTTTTAAATTAAAAGAAAGAACTACTTACAGTATTTCTACTGAAACTTCTAAAAACTCTAAATCTCCTTCACACCCTAAAGATGGTTTCTTAGCTAACAAAGATCTTCGTGTAATTACAACGGTTGGTCTTGATGCCTCTAAAGATTTCGTTGCTGATTTCTCTGTGAATCCAATTGTTTTAAATCCTCGTATGCCTGAAGTTCTATATGAAGTAGGTAGTGCTGCTCTTTTACCACAATCTAAAGATTCACTTAACTTCTTATATGATATCATGAAAGACAATCCTACCACTGTAGTTGAGTTAAACTCTCATACTGACAGCCGTGGTGATGCTGTGTCTAACATGACTCTTTCTACTGCGCGTGCTCAGTCATGTGTTGATTACTTAGTAAAAGAGAAAGGAATCAATAAAGACCGTTTGATCGCTAAAGGTTATGGCAAAACACAATTGTTGATTACGGATGATCAAATTAAGAAAGCTCCTTCACAACAAGAGAAAGAAGCTTTACACCAAAAAAACAGAAGAACTTCTTTCAAAATCTTAAGTTTTGATTTCGTAGATCCAAATGCACCTAAAACTCCGGTTAAGAAAAAACCTGCTGGTGGCGATGACGAAGAAGAAGAATAAATTCTTAATAATAATTCATAATAAAAGGCTGCAAAATCTGCAGCCTTTTTTATTTTTAGACTTTACTAGTGAGCAATTTTGTAGTCTATAAATCAAGTGCAGGGAGCGGTAAAACTTTTACGCTGGTGAAAGAGTATTTGCGCCTCTCGCTCTATGACCCAAAAAAATTAAGTTCTAATTACAAACGCATTCTTGCTGTAACCTTCACCAATAAGGCTGCCACTGAAATGAAGAACAGGGTTGTAGAAGCCCTCGATCAAATTGCCAATAAAGAGGGTTTTTCTTTTATTGGACAACTGCTAAGCGACGAACTGCAGATTAGTCTACCCGAATTAAAAACACGCGCAGCATTTGTACTTAGCCATATTTTACATCATTACTCTGACTTCTCTATAGGAACCATTGATAGTTTTACCCACAAGATCGTAAAGACTTTTGCGCATGATCTTAAGTTACCGGTGAACTTTAATATTGAAATGGATACGCAGGGCTTTTATGAGAAAGTAATTGCCAATCTTTTTAGCAAAATCGGTGAAGACGAATACATAGGTAAACTCTTAAAGGAATACGCGCTTACAAAAGCAGAAGATAATGCTTCCTGGGACCCTGAACTCCAGATACAGGAATTCTCGAAGCTTTTGCAAAAAGAAAATTCAGGAGAATACATCGATCAACTGAAACACTTTAGCGGAGATGAACTTGAATCTTTCAGACAGCAATTTTTAGATTTTACGAAACATTATAAGGCTACTTTAAAAAAGAATGCTCAAAAAGCAATAGATCTTATCAGTGAGCACAAATTAAGTGACTCTGATTTTTATTACAAGGCTGCTGGTCCACAAAATTTTTTTAAAAAGTGTTTAGATTATTCTGTTAATCTCGAATCTACAGAAAAAGGAAGAATAATAGACGCTGTAAAAACGGGCAAATGGGCTAATGAAACCGGCAATAAAACGGTTGTTGATGCCATCAGTCCACAACTCATTACCATTGCTCTTGAGCTTTTAAATTTTGTAAAAGAAAACTATAAGTATTTTTCTCTTTGCGAATTATTAAGCAAACAGATGTATCCTTTAATGTTGCTTAAAAAAATTGAAGAGATAAGCCTTGAACAAAAACAAGAAGAGCGGCTCGTATTTATCAGCGAATTCAATCACAAGATATTTGAAATCATTAATAACGAACCCACGCCATTTATTTATGAACGGCTCGGCGAACGTTACCAGCATTATCTGCTCGACGAATTCCAGGATACAAGCAGTTTGCAATGGCATAATATTCTACCTCTGCTCGACAATTCTCTTTCGAGCGGATGGTTTAACCTCATTGTGGGAGATGGTAAACAAAGCATCTACCGCTGGAGAAACGCCAATGTGAAGCAGTTTGCAACGCTACCCGAAATTGAAAATACTGAAGGCAATTTTATGATTGATGAAAGAGCTCAATCCTTAAAACGAAACTTTACGGGTAAGGTACTTAATACAAATTTCAGAAGCCTTAAAACTATAGTCGAGTTTAATAACAAGCTATTTGAATCATTGAGTTTCAAATTACTTTCAGAAGCTTCGCAAACGATTTATGCCGACCAGTCGCAGCTCGTGAAAAACGAAGCTACCGGCTACATTAGTATTCACCTTGGCAAGCAAGAGAAAGAAGAGCTGGATGATTTTACCTGCATAACCATTCGCGACCAGATCAGCAGCGCGATAAATTCAGGATTTAGCTACAAAGACATTTGTATCCTCGCCCGAAAAAATGATCATGGGAATATTATTGCAAACTACCTGGTTAAACAAAAAATTCCGGTTGTCTCATCCGATTCGCTTTTGCTAAAAAATAATTTCGAAATCAACACCATCGTCAGCTACCTCAATTATCTGGTAAATAGACAGGACATGATCAGTGCAGGTGCTGTAGTAAATTACCTTCTGCAATCACAACGTATTTCTGAAAGCGACTACCATTTTTGCCTGGTAGAACTTTCGAGACATAAATCGCTGTTTGATATTTTTAAATTTTGCGGCATTCAATTATCAGAAGGCGATCTCAGTTTAAATAATTTATTTGATAACTGCATTGAAATTATAAAAGCATTAGGATTAAACTCCAACGGTTATCACTACGTTCGTTTTTTTCTGGATGAAGTAAATGAATTTCTCGTGCTAAAAAATTCAAACATCTCTACTTTTTTTGAATGGTGGCAAAGAAGAAGCAGCCGGGCTTCCATGATTATTCCAGAAAACACAGACGCAGTAAAGATCATGACTATTCACGCCAGTAAAGGTTTAGAATTTCCTGTAGTAATAGTTCCTTACTGCAACTGGCCGGTTTATCGCCCGGGAGAAAGTTGGGTACAGGTTAACAACGAAAAAGTAGAGCTTCCTGTAAGTGTAATTAGTCTGTCTAAAAAAGTGAGCGATTCTGGTTTTGAAAAAGAGCTTGAAGCCGAACAACAAGACCAAATATTAGATAATTTAAATCTTTTGTATGTTGCATTTACACGAGCTGTTGAAAGACTTCATGTCATCAGTACGAGAAGTTTTACAAGTAAATCACCTAACGTTAGTGAATGGATTTCGGATTTCGTGAGCCTGCAGGAAGCGCCTTCAACCGAAAATATTTTTGAGTTGGGAATATTATCAAACAAACAATCTTCGCATTCTTCAACAAGTTTGCCTGATTTTGCGTTGGAACCGCTTGCTTTCACTACAAATAAAAACACAATTGAGATTAAAGCCTCTTACCTTAACAACAACGACCATGCGGAAGAGGCTAAACAGCAAGGAATTTTAGTGCACTGGCTTTTATCCAAAATAAAAATTGCATCCGATTTGCCGGCAGCGCTTGATGCTGCTTTAATGGAGGGCCTTATCGCCAAAGAAAATATTCCCGAACTTTCAAAAAAATTAAATGAAATTCTTTCACATCCTGAATTAGTAACATTTTTTGAATCGGGCATTTCAACAAAGCTTGAAGCTGAATTAATCACTCAAAATGGCGAATTGCTTCGTCCTGACCGTATTATTTTTAAACCTGACGAAACTATTTTAATGGATTACAAGACAGGAAAAGAGAATGATAAATCTTATTTCAAACAATTATACAAATACGAATCCGCGCTTTTGGCGATGGGCTACACAAATATTAAGAAACTACTCATTTATGTCGACGAGATGAAAATAGTTTCGTTAAATTAAATTTGAACCTAAAAGTGAAATCCATTTTAATACATATTTACATGACTTGCTTGTTTCTTTTAGTGTGCACTTCAGCGGGACTTGCACAGCTAAACCTTATAAGCGAAGAATGGAAAAAAGATCCTGATCTAAAAGGCGCTTCTATAGGTTTTTGCGTAATGAACGCGGCAACATCGGAAATACTGGCGGAATTTAACTCTACACAACTACTGACACCTGCAAGCACTTTAAAAATTGTTACTACAGCTGCGGCCCTCGATTTATTAGGTTCAAGCTACCATTACGACACCCAATTATATTACACGGGAGATTTTGACAAAACAACAGGCGTACTAAATGGCGATATCATTATTGCCGGTAGCGGCGATCCTACTTTACAATCAGATAATTTTACTAAGGATAATAGCCTGGTTACGGATAAGTGGGCAAAGATTCTGAAGTCGAAAGGATTAAAAGAAATAAAAGGAACTATTATTGGCGACGCTTCGTACTTCGAGAGAAAAATCCCTTCTAATTGGATCTGGGAAGACATCAGTAATTATTTTGGCGCTGTACCATGCGGACTCTCTTACAACGACAATAAATTTAAAGTCCTCTACAACACTAAAGAACCGGGAAGCTTAGTGTTAGTATCAGGTTACAATCCTACTTATTTAAGTAATACCATCACACTCAATTCAGATGTTATTGCGCGAGGCAGCGAAGACCAAGCATATGCTTACGGTGATCCATTCTCGTTTACAAAAGAAATTCATGGAACACTTCCTGCTTACAAAACAAATTATGAAATTGAATTAGCACTACCCGATCCGGCATTGTTATGCGCAGAAAATCTCTTTACATCCCTCACCCAGTCCGGCATAAAATGCCAAGCAGGTTCGGCACGCTCGAATTATAAAAAAATGGAAGTCCAAAATCCACGCAAACTTGTTTATACGCATAGCTCTCCAACACTTGACCGCATCGTTTATTTCACTAATATAACAAGTAACAATCTTTACTGTGAAACGCTTCTGAAAACACTTGGTAAGGGGCGATCGGATGCAGGATTAAAAGCCGTAAAAAAATATTGGTTACAACGCGGGCTCGATTCAAATGAAATCTATCTCGAGGATGCCAGCGGGCTTTCCCGAATAAATGCTATCACTCCGCATTATCAAGCAAGCCTTCTTTCAAAAGTTTATAAAGACAGTACACTTTACAAACACTTTAATGCGTCGTTGCCTGTAGCCGGCAAACAAGGCAGCATGAGTAGTCTGGGTAAGGGTAAATTTATCGAAGGGAATATGCGCGCGAAGACAGGTTATCTCACGCGCGCGCGCGCCTACTGCGGCTATGTAAAAACAAAATCCGGAAAAGAGCTGGCATTTTCAGTGATCTTCAATAATTATAATTGTTCGGCCCGTGAGGCAAAATTAAAAATGGAAAAATTTTTGGTAGCATTAGCTGAACTTTAGACGAGAAGAATGCGATTTCTCATCCACTTCAAAATATATTAACTTTACAAAAAAGTTTAAACCGTGAGTTACTTAATAAAAAAAGCCACCCTTGTAAACGAAGACGAAATAGGGGTTTACGATGTTTTAGTTGAAGGGCAAATCATTACCCGTATCGACAGAGAAATAGAAAACACCGGAAATTTTAAGGAAATAAATGCAGAAGGGTTGTTATTACTACCCGGTGCCATCGATGACCAGGTGCATTTTCGCGAACCCGGTTTAACGCATAAAGGCGAAATTTACACAGAAGCAAAAGCAGCTGTAGCTGGAGGTGTAACTTCGTATATGGAAATGCCTAATACCGTACCTCAGGCCACAACTATTGAAGAGTTGGAAAAAAAATACACACGCGCCGCTCAGTGTTCCCTTGCAAATTATTCTTTTTTCATGGGCGGTACCAATCATAATCTGGAGGAAGCGTTAAAAGTTGATTATTCTAAAGTATGTGGGTTAAAAATCTTTATGGGTTCTTCCACCGGCGATATGCTTGTGGATCATCAACCGGTACTCGAAGGATTTTTCTCAAAAATAAAAGCGCTTATAGCTACGCATTGTGAATTTGATCCGATGATCAAAGAAAACCAGGCACGCATCGTGGCAGAGTACGGAGAGGATATACCTGCGTATTTTCATCCGGTGATCCGCAATGATGAAGCTTGTTACAAATCTTCCTCCATGGCCGTTGAGCTTGCAAAAAAACATAACACACGTTTGCACATTCTTCATATCTCGTCTGCAAAAGAATTAAGTTTATTCACGAATAAAATTCCCCTGAAGGAAAAGCGTATTACTGCCGAAGCCTGCATTCATCATTTGTGGTTTAGTGATGACGATTACGCTGCTAAAGGAAATTTCATCAAATGGAATCCTTCCGTAAAAACGGCTTACGATCGTGCGAAAATTTTCGAAGCAGTACTTAACGATACTATCGATGTAATTGCTACAGATCACGCGCCTCACACTCTTGAAGAAAAAAATCAAACCTATTTAAAGGCTCCAAGTGGTGGCCCCCTTGTGCAACATAGTATTTTGGCTATGATGGACTTTTATCACGCTAAAAAAATCAGTCTTGAAAAAATAGTTCGTAAAATGAGTCACAATGTGGCGGATCTTTTCAGAATCGAAAATCGCGGATACATTCGTGAAGGCTATTTTGCGGATCTGGTATTGGTGAATCCTAAAAAAAAGACCACTGTAACAAAAGAAAATATTCTCTACAAATGTGGCTGGAGCCCATTTGAAGGCCATACTTTTAACAGTAGCATTGCCAAAACATTTGTTAACGGACATCTCGTTTACGACGAAGGTAAATTTGATGAATCGCAGTTTGGAAGCAGAATGAGCTTTAAATTGGATGTCTAAGTCCATTTTAACTCAAATTTCGCTGATTTAGTTGATTTTCTTCAATAATTCGGCTTATCCTCTCTCCTAAGATCTGTAGATCGGATAGCTGCTATCTGCGAAATCTGTGGCTGACATAAGGTCGGAAATGCCCATAGAATGCGTATATTTGCAGGCTAATTTATGAGCTGGAAACTGCTCTGCTATTAAACATGAACAAAACGCCGGGCAGGTTATTAAAGATCACTAAAAGGACATTTGGAATTCTTCTTGTACTCGTGTTTATTTTTGTGATCTATTTTATCAGCGCAATTTATCAACCCCTTCCTAAAATAGCAGAGACTTCTCTTCAAAACACAGAAGTAAAGGTTATCTCACCTGACTTTAGAACTCTTGGAAACAATTGGCTTCGCAAAAGCGAGTCTGGTTTGTACGAAATGTATCTTGAAGGGGATGGCTTTGAGCGCGGTGTTGTGAATGGTAAATTAACGAAAGATCTTGCTGAGTGGCAGGAAACAGTTTTTATTAAACAAATCAGGGAGCTGGTTCCATCTGAAAATTACCTCAACTTTTTAAAATATTTTGTTGCCTATTTTAACCGCAACATGCCAGATCATATTAGCAAAGAATATTTGGATGAAATTTACGGCGTGTCCTTAAGCGCGTCTGATAAATACGACCGCCTGGCTCCTAAATATTACAGAATCCTAAATTACCACAGTGCTCACGATATCGGTCATGCGCTGCAGGACAAAAACATGGCAGTGGGCTGCACCTCTTTTGGCGTTTGGAACAATAGAACCTCAGACGGAAAAATGCTCCTGGGGAGAAATTTCGATTTTTTTGCGGGAGATGATTTTGCGAAAAATAAAATTGTGTGTTTTACAAAACCTGCAAAAGGCTATAAATTTATGTATGTAACCTGGGCGGGTTTCACAGGAGTGGTATCCGGAATGAATGATAAAGGATTAACCGTAACTATTAACGCTTCTAAATCTGATATTCCGAATAGTGCCGCAACACCCATTTCTTTATTGGCAAAAGAAATTTTACAGTACGCCAAAACAATCGACGAAGCTTATAAAATTGCTCAGGAAAGAAAAACATTTGTATCGGAATCTATCCTGATTGGATCATCGCTTGATAAGAGCGCGGCACTTATTGAAAAAACACCTAGTAAGATCGATCTCTATACCGAAAATGGCGAAGAGCTTATTTGTTCGAATCATTATCGCGGAGGCTTGTTTGAGAAAGATGCTATTAATAACAAAAACAAAATAGAAAGCTCTTCGCTGTACAGAAATTTCCGAATGCAACAATTGTTGAGTAGAACAAAACGCTTTAACCCCGAAGAGGTTGCAAAGGTTTTGCGTGATCAAAATGGTTTGAATGATCGTGCTATAGGCTTAACAAATGAAAAAGGAATTAATCAACTTATAGCTCATCATTCCATTATTTTTAAACCGGAAGAAGGCCTTGTCTGGGTTTCTACAACTCCTTATCAGTTGGGAAAGTATATTTGTTACGATCTTACTAAAGTATTTAACGAAGCTCCAGGGATGTCTGTCAGTAAGGAAATACAAGACAGTTCTAAAGTCATTGCCGCCGATCCCTTCCTTAGTTCTAATGATTACCAGAAGTTTTTGCTTTTTAAGCGCTTAAAGTCTTACATCCAATATTGCACCAAAAGTGCTTACGATTTAAAAGTGGCAGACTCGTTTATTAACGCGTTTGTAAGTTCTAATCCAAACAGTTATTTCACTTACTGGATTATTGGAGATTATTATACGAAAGAAAAAAATTACGCAGAAGCAAATCGTTATTACCAGGAGGCTTTAACGAAAGAAGTAGCCACCCAGAAAGAAGCGGCTGCAATTAAAGACCGTCTTGTTTCACTTGAAAAGAAAAAATCGTAATGGCCGGAACAGAAACAACCCATACAGGTTTAAAAGATTTGTTACGTTATGTGGCCATGCGTTCACCTTTCTACCAAAAACTTTTCGAAAAAAATAAAATTCTTATTCAGGATATAAATACTCCCGAAGATCTGAAGAACATTCCCTTCACTGAAAAAGAAGATCTGCAGAACTTCACAAATGAATTTATTTGTGTTCCGAAACATAAGCTGATTGACTACGTTACAACCTCTGGAACCACCGGGAAGCCTGTTACATTAGCTCTTACAGATGCCGATCTGGAACGGCTCGCATTGAACGAATACAACTCTTTTAAGACGGCTGGTATTGGTGAAGAAGATATTATTCAACTAATGACCACCGTAGATCGTCGTTTTATGGCCGGCCTCGCCTATTTTTTGGGCGCCCGTAAATTGGGAGCGGGAATTGTGCGCGTGGGGAATGGTTTACCAGAGCTTCAATGGGACACTATCAGCAATATTGAACCAACAGTTATTATCTGTGTGCCTTCGTTTGTGCTGCATTTGATCGCTTATGCGGAAGCGAATAACATTGATTACAAAAAGTCTTCTATAAAAAAAATCATTTGCATAGGAGAAGCTATCCGTAATTCGGATTTTACACTGAATACTCTCGGAAAAAAAATTACGCAAAAATGGGATGTTTCACTTTACTCGACTTATGCTTCAAGCGAAATGGCAACAGCTTTTACAGAATGTGAAGCTTTTAGAGGCGGGCATTTGCAGAGTGATTTATTGATTTCAGAGATAATTGATGAAAACGGCAATCCTGCCAAAGCAGGTGAAGCTGGCGAGCTCGTAATTACTACATTAGGCGTGGAAGGAATGCCGCTGATCCGTTTTAAGACCGGAGACATGTGCATTGCTCATACTGAAATTTGCAGCTGTGGAAGAGAAAGCCTGAGATTGAGCCCGGTATTGGGACGAAAAAAGCAAATGATCAAATACAAGGGAACAAGTTTGTATCCCAATGCCATTTACGATATTTTAGAAACCATCGACCAGGTAAAAAATTACCAGGTTGAAGTGAGCACAAATAGCAATGGCACAGATGAGATACAAATTCACTTGGGCGTGAATGAAAAAACAAAAATTAAGGAAGAGGATATACTAAATACTTTTCGGGCCAAATTACGAGTAGCCCCCCGGTTGAATTTCTTAAGCCCAGAAGAAGTCAATCAACTACTTCAACCCAAGAACAGCAGAAAACCTATAAAATTTATTGACAGGAGAGAACACAACACATTACTATGATTGAACAAAAAAGGAGCGATTTTGCGCAGGAAATTGATTTCGAGGACATCCGGGTTTTTTATGACGAAGAGGTAAACGAGGTTACTAAAAAATTAATTCACGATCCGGTTTTTATGCCGATGATAAATTATCTGTGGCCGGATATGACTTTTGAAGAAGTTAAGGAGAAAGCAGAACGTGTGCAAAGTAACAGAGACTTTCAACTCGAATTTATGCACGGTGCTATTCGCCGGATAATCGAAATGAGCTCTACAGGCCTTACGAGCAGTGGTTTTGAACAGCTGGATCCAAACAAGGGCTATCTTTTTGTAGGAAATCATCGCGACATTTTATTAGACGCGGCCATCCTGCAGGTGCTTTTGGTAGAACATGGCATGCCCACTTCAGAAATTACCTTTGGAAGTAATTTAAAAGAAAAAGGCTTTGTAACTGACTTTGGCAAATTGAACCGTATGTTCACGGTTCAGCGCGAAGGAACCAGCAAAGAGCTTTACGAAATTTCAAAAAAATTATCGGCTTATATTCGTCACACCATCGTTGACAAAGTTGTTTCTGTTTGGATTGCTCAACGCAATGGCCGGACAAAAGATGGTCACGATACAACTCAGAGCGGGCTTTTAAAAATGCTGAACATCAGCGGCAAAAAAAGTTTTTCTGAAAATTTTGCCCAGCTGGCAATTGTTCCTATTACGATCTCTTATGAATACGAACCCTGCGATCATTTGAAAGTTCAGGAACTTTATTTATCCAGTCTGCATACCAAGTATACTAAAGCCCAGGGAGAAGACCTCAACAGTATTGTTACCGGCATTAAACAATTTAAGGGAAGAATTCATATGAGTGTGGGTACTCCTATTGAAGAAAAAGAATACCAGTACATTGATAAAATCATTAACGAGAATGATAAAATCAAAGCTTTAACAGCTATGATAGACAAGCGCATTCACCATGATTACAAGCTTTACCCCGTTAATCACATTGCATGCGACATACTTCACGAAACCAACTTATTTGAATCGTTTTACAGCGAAGAGGAAAAAAATAATTTCATTAAATACATGGAAGAAAAAATTTCGCTTATTGAAGGCGAGAAAGATGTTCTTCGAAACTTGTTTTTAAAGATGTATGCTCAGCCAACCATAAATAAAATTCATCTGAACGAGAATAATTAAAAAATAAAAGCCGTCTCAATAACCACCAGGACGGCTTTTTTTTTAAACCATGCTTTATATGCTGGTACTTTAAATTTAGATTATATATTCCAGTCACCTTTTGTGATTCAAAAAATAGAGTCTATATTTATCTCATATTTAATCTCAAACCATCAACTATGAAAAAATTAAAATTAGCTTTATCAGCGTTTATTTTGCTTGCATCATTTGTAACCAGCCAGGCTCAAGTTAGGCTTGAAAGTGGCGATTTAGCTCCGCTAAAAGGAGTTACAAAAGTAAATATTGTTTATGATTATTCTAAAATGGCAGTTGGCGGTTATGCTACTGAACAAGAATACATAAACAAAAAGATGGACGACTATAAAAAAGAGCCTGAAAAACAGACTAAATGGAAAGATGGTTGGTTTGGTGCCCGTAAAGCACGTTATGAGCCGAAGTTTGAAGAGTTGTTTAACTCTGTTGGTTCTAAAACAGGTATTATGGGAGTAAACAATGCAACAGACGGTCCGGTAACATTAAAAGTTGAAACAACATTTACTGAGCCAGGTTTTAACGCAGGAGTTGTTAGAAAATCTGCTTCATTAGACTTTAAATGTACTTTCTCTAAGGACGGAAAAGATTTTGCAACCTATACGATCAGGAATGTACCCGGCGGAACTGCTATGGGATATGATTTTGATGCGGGCTCCCGTATCGCAGAAAGCTATGCTAAAGCAGCAAAAATGTTAATGAAAGACGTAAACAAGCGTTTGAAAAAAATTAAATAAAATTCAGTTTGCATAAAAAAAGCCGGACAAGTTGCTCCGGCTTTTTTGTTTGCTATCAGTACTACTTAATCTCTATGGAATAAAGTACATTTTTCTTTTTTCTTCTTTCAGAACTAATAAGATTTGTATGACCTCCATTCACAAATTCGCGAACCGAAAATCTGGTTTTATAATCTTCAATTTCTCCAAGATTGTACTTTTTTACGTTACCGTTTGCACTCACCGTTACCCCATTTAAAAAACCTCCACGACCATCCTGGTGCCACTTCGGAGCCTCATCTACAGGCAGATTAAAGTTTTTCAAATTATCCACATAAAAAATATGAAGATCATTGTTTGATGTCATTAAAGTATTAATAGAAATCCCGGGACCATAAGCACCGGCGGAGTGCTGTGCTTTCGGAATTTTTTTAACCCAGTCTAATTTTCCGCCTGATCCGATGGCCAATATAAAAACGTCAAGCGCATAAGTATCATATTTTGTTCTCATACACTTACAACCTGCGTCATAATAAGTAGATACAACAGTGTAGTATTGTTCAGCCACTATACGAGTAGAGCCATCTGAATTCGTAAAGATAGAATTGATCTCAAGATTTGTAATCCCTAAATCAAAATCGTCATCCTTCCTCTCCTTCTTCTCAATTTTTCTTCTCTCTTTGTCAGATGTAAAGGCTTTAATCACCTCCGCTGGAATTTCGAAATATCCCCCATTTATTTTAGTAAAAGTTCCCTTTTCATTGTCCATCTTAACCATATAAGCGCCATCAACAGGCTTATTCAGACCTTTGGAATAAAAACCGGTTATAGCGATAGCATGTGTTGCATCTTCATATATCCACGCTTCGGTAGGAAAGCGATTATTATCCAACTGAATTTTATTCATTTTCGCCGCTTTTTTTCCTTTTTCGTAAATTAAGACTTCAAAATGGTAATTTGGTTTCTCTTTATCTTTTCTTCCCTCTTTTGCATTATCGCCTTCATAAACTTTGGCAAGAAGATAAACCGATCCATCATCTGCAAGAATAAACCCTAAATTATCCATCTTAGCTTCCACGTATGGCATTTCATATTCTCCGCCCCAAAGCTTGCTTAGGTTCTCATCATATACATGAATTCCTACAATTTCTTTGTTTATAGCATCTTTTCTCTCCTTAGGCTTTAACGAATAGGTATATAGAAATTTCGTTTTATCTTCCGATATTTTTAAATCATAACCACCCATACTGCCATTGTAACCATATGCCGGTATGCCGTATGCAAAGCTGTAGCCCATGCCCCATCCTCCATTAATAAGGACTTTATCCGACGATTTAAAAAGACTCTTTGCACTTCCTGTAAAACTTAAAGTTTTAGGATTAAATTCAAGAGCGGCAATACCTTCTTTATCTTCCTCTCTGAATACTTCGCGGGCAAATAAATAGGTTTTGTTTTTGAATTTTACGAAGCTGTTAAAATTTGAACGCTCACTGAATTTTCCTTCTATATCAACCGTGTTTTCAGTTTCATACTTTAAATCGTTCGAAAATTTTTGAAAATTGAAAGACCTCAGATCCCTCATGTTCACCTGGATAATTCCATAATCTCCGTATGGAATCGGATTAGCGACAAGATGTTTTTTCGGTGATTTAAATTCAATAGAATTTCTAACAGCATACGGACCTTCCATATGTTGCGGTTTTTGAGCTTGTACAGTTTTACATAATGCAAGCGAGAGGCACGTAGCCATCAGTGTTTTGTTCATTGGTTGTGTGAATTTTGAGTTGTGGCTAAAAGTAGTTAAAATTTTCCGAGACACACGAAAAATTCATCTCTCCATAAAACAAAAACAATCTTGCCGTCTTTAAAATTTAGAAGTTGTTGCGCGGGCTTGCATTTTGTTGGGTTATTTGGTGATGCCTTATTAAATTATTTGAAACACGAAACAATTTTTATATTTACGGGCAATAGTAATACCCATGCAAAATTGAAAACACGCGCTCTAATTCTGCTCATCACTTTTCTAGTCTGTCATAAGTTTGGCTCGGCACAAGAGCGCCTTAGTTTTTGCACTTATAAAGACGCTTTGATTGAAGTAAATGAGTGCGTTATACTTTTGAAAGATACCTATACACGAAAAAATTTATTTACGCGAACTACTGTTTACTTTACAAATCCAACCGATAACTTTGTAATTCTGGATACTAAAAATATTTTTTTGAGCTCGGACAAAAAAAGTAAATTATCTGGTAAATACGATCGGCTGATTATTATTGCTCCCCATTATACAAGAAAATTTTACCTCAAGTTTCCCGCGAAAACTTTTATGAACGACAGTATTTGTTTCGATTTTAGCAGAATGGATATTTCAAATGGCCCTGGCAAAGGATACGAAGCACAAGAAATACCTGCAAAGACAGATAATACAATGACGTGGGACAACCTAACGCTTCACATTCTTGAAAAAAAACGGGCGGACGAAAATTACATTCTCAAACTTCAAATAAATTATAAAGGGAGTGGCTTCTTAGCTGTGGATGAAAAAAAAGTTAGCATGAAATTTTCTCACCGCGAGCAACTTTGTATCAATAGCTCTATCTATCCTGCTCATTTCTATTTCAGTGCCGGACCTACAAATGAAATTCTTACTGTTGCCTTTCCGATAAACTGTTATGTAGCGGAAGATCGCGATAAAGTTCTTTTTTTGAAAGACGTATTTACTGAATATCCGGTGGCATTAAAACCCGGAGGTAGAATTATTTTGAAAATTTCGGAAGACAGTGCGCTGCATCTGGATGACAAAGAGGAAGAAAAAGGGGAGAAAAACTAAATGAAGTTGCTTTCTTAATCCTTCTTTTCGTAATCAATATTCCTTCCCATAGTGCCCCTGAAACGTTTCCATTTTCCTTCGCGTTGGGTGATGGGCACGAATTCTTTTACTTTAAAATCCTGGTACTTTACGGCGGGCGTATCGTGCGACAAAATTCGCACTGTGTCAAATATCGCGGGTAAAAAATAAACCTCTTTGTGTGTTTTTCTTTTCGCAAAACGGTAAAGCAATTTTGACTGAAACGGATCGCTGCAAACGGCTATAGATTTGAATCCATTACGTTTTGCCAGCTTATACCCGTACCATACATTTTCGGTGCTGTGTTCTGCTTTGTCTTCCACAATAATATGTTCGCGTGGAACGCCCATAGCGACGAGGTACTCAGCCATAATTACACCTTCCACATAGGGCGTGTAAACAGAACTTCCGCTGGTAATAATGTTTTTTGCTATGCCTTTATCATATAAGTGCTTTGCCCATATCAGGCGCAGCTGCAACACTTTATCCCAGGCTGGTTCTACAAACTGAATTCCAGGAACGATAATAGCATCATACTGTGCGTGGGCTCTGAGTGCCCTGCGCTCCATTCCCCTCGCCGAGGGTTTAAATAAGAGACAACTACTTAGAAAAATAAAAATTGCACCTAGAAGAAAAATGATCAGTAAACGGTTCATACCCAACCAAGGTACGAAATTTAATTTATTACTTTTCTGTGACGGATAATTTTCGCCAGGGAAGCAATGGCCTTGTCGTGTTTTTTCACGAATGGATTTTCAAGATCCCAAACATACCCTGCTAATACCGAACAAATTTGTTTTTTAAATTCGGGATCCGGATTTTCAGAAAAGAAAACATCGTGAAGATCACCTGTGTACCAGGCCGCCACGTAAGAACGGAAAGTGTTTATTCCTTGCATCATGTGATCGGTGTATTGCGTTTGCCAGTCGACAGATTTTCCATTTAAAAAATCGCAAACAAGTTTACCTGCTTTATTTCCTGATTCCATGGCGAAAGTAACACCTGAAGAAAAAATAGGATCTAAAAATTCTGTAGCATTTCCACAAAGCACAAAACCGTCTCCAAATAATTGTTTGGTGGAAATCGCATACCCTTCAATGCTGCGCGGTTCAAACATCATTTCTGCATCACTAAAACGCTCTCTTGTATTATCGTCCTTATGAATGATGGCTTTCATTCTTTCAGTAGGATCTTGTGGCAGATCCTTGTAAAATTCGGGATCAGCAACAAACCCAACGGATGTCACCCCATTTGAAAAAGGAATGATCCAGATCCAGGTACGGGGCTCATGCACCACAACCGTTATACGATTGCCATCCACACCCTCAGGACGTTTCAGATCTTTAAAGTGAGTGAAATGTGTTTTACGGGGCTCAAAATTTGAAGGTTTATCCAAATTAAACATACGGGGAATCACTCTTCCGTAGCCACTTGCATCAACAATATATTTTGCTTCTATGTGTTTTTCTTTGCCTTCTTTATCTACAACAGTTGTTACAGAATCCGTTCCGTGAAATTCAATTTTAGTAACTGCTGTTTCGTGTTCCACATCAACTCCCATTGAAGCAACGGTTTGCGAAAGAATCTGATCAAATTGACTGCGTGGCACTTGCCAGGTCCAGTTCCAGCCTTCGCTAAACTGATCTGTAAAATTAAAATCGCAAATTTCCTTACCGCGAACAAATTTGGCACCGAATTTTTCCTGGAACCCGGCTTTTTTTACCGCTTCCAGCAATCCTGCTTCATCCAGGTGATCCATCACACGTGGCAGTAAACTTTCGCCGATAACAAAGCGAGGAAATTTTTCTTTCTCCACAACCTTTACTTTAAATCCTTGTTTGTTTATCATAGAACTGGCTATGCAGCCCGCAGGGCCTGCACCAATTACTAACACATCCACCTTTTCTATTTGCATTATTTTATTTTTTTACACTTTAATAAAGAATGACTTACGCCAATATTATCGATCTGTTCAACAACTTCCAGCCCAGATTGTTTAATTAAATTTAAAAACACTTTGCTGTCGTACATTTGACTGTTACCGTTAGCCATGGCTGTAAAATATAACGAAGTCATCTGCAAACAAAATGCCGAGGCACTAAAACGCTGTTTGTCCCAAAATAGCTCGAGAATATAAACATAACCATCATCTGCCAGTGCAGCGGTGCAACGCGTTAAAATCGAAACAATTTCCGCATCCGAAAAACAATCCAGAAACTGGCTCATCCAAATACCGTCGCAATCTTTTGGAAACACGGTATCTTGTTTAAGAATATCAGCTTCGTGAAAATCTATACGGTGTGAAAGTCCTTTGCTGGCTATATTTTCGCGGGCCATCCTCGTCTGTCCGGGAAGATCCATGATGGTCATTTTAACATCGGGTGAATAGTTTGCACAGGCTATAGACCATTTTCCTGTATTGCCACCAATATCAAGAATACGTTTTGGTTTATGGTCGAGCACATGAGGTAAAACCTGTTCGAATGCATTATCAGAATAATAGTGATCAAATTTAAACCAGCTTTCTTTGGCAGGTTCCGGAAAAGTGGAAAGTCCTTCGTAAAGGGTTTTCCAGTCACCCAACTCCTTTAAACCTTCCGGCTTACCTTTTTCTAAACTTTTATCAAGATGTGCTAATCCTTTATAACACACATCGTTTGTAAAATCAAGATTCACACGGGTTAATTCGTCATTTAAAATAAAATAACCGGTTTTTGTCAGAAAATATTTGTTTTCGCTGATATACACCAAACCTATACCCAGGCCCGCTTCGAGCAATACTCTCACAGTGTAAGTTGGTAATTTAACTTTTTCAACTAAATCCTCCAGTGTAATGCCAATTCTCCTGGTTTTCTCGATTTGCTGAAGTATTCCGTTGTCGCGCATGATGCGGCTTGCCTGAAACACCATGGGCGCAAAGGCGATCCATTGCGCATATTCTTTGGCCTCCAAAGCGTTGCGGGTGTCTGCTGTAAAAAATTCCATAGTTTTCATTGTGTAAAGAGGGTAAATATAAGACAAAGAAAAGCACTAAATCCTGATAAATATCCGCTTTTTTCAAGACCACCGGCTTTGTTAATTTAGCCGCTTTTCAGCAAAAAGTTTTTGTATATTCGCGGTCCGATAATTAGCGGACTTTAGCGTAAAAAAGAAGTATGGTAAACCTGGGTGGCAGTAAATTAACTTTTAATGAATGTTATGATATTCTTGTACATAACAAATCCATTGAATTGAATGATAACGCCATGTCGCATGTGTATCAAAGCTATTTCTTTTTAAAGGAATTTATAAAAGATAAACTGATTTACGGAGTTAACACAGGTTTTGGCCCGATGGCGCAGTATAAGATAAGCGACAAAGATCAGGCACAATTACAATACAACCTCATTCGCAGTCACTGTTCGGGTAGTGGCAATCCCATTGAACCTATAAATGTGAAAGCCCTTATGCTTGCCCGTTTAAGTACTTTAATGCGTGGTTATTCGGGCATTCATCCAGATGCTGTGATCTTATTAAAGGAGCTCATCAACCGCAATATTTATCCTGTTATTTATGAGCACGGTGGCTTGGGCGCGAGTGGTGACCTGGTTCAGTTGGCACATTTAGCGCTTACTCTTATTGGAGAAGGTGAAGTGCATTACAAAGGAGAAATTGCAGATACAGCAGAAGTTTTTAAAAAAGAAGGAATTACTGCACTTACTGTTCATATTCGCGAGGGATTAGCCCTAATGAATGGAACTTCAGCCATGTGTGGCATTGGATTGATCAATCTTATTCACGCAAAAAACCTGGTTAAGCATTCGGTTGCCGCTACCAGTATGATAGTAGAAATGGTTCAGTCTTATGACGATCACTTTTCAAATGAATTAAACTCCGTAAAATATCACGCGGGACAAAATAAAATAGCTAAAGAAATGCAGGACTTTCTGCAGGACAGTAAGCTTATTAAAAAACGCGAAAAGCATTTATACCACGCTCCTATTAAAGAAAACATTCTTAAAGATAAAGTTCAGGAATATTACTCTATTCGTTGTGTGCCGCAAATCTTAGGGCCGGTGCACGACACCATAGCTTACGCGGAAGAAGTTATTATAAACGAGATTAACTCCGTTAACGATAATCCCATCATTGATTACGAAAACAAAAACGTTTTTCACGGTGGTAATTTTCATGGAGATTACGCCGCGCTTGAAATGGATAAGCTGAAGATTGTTATGACCAAGCTTTCTATGCTTTGCGAACGTCAACTGAATTTTTTACTGAACGACAAACTGAACGGCATTTTACCGCCTTTTATAAATCTTGGTACAATTGGTTTAAACCTTGGAATTCAGGGTGTACAATTTACCGCCACCTCCACAACGGCAGAAAATCAAACTTTGAGTTTTCCAATGTATGTGCACAGCATTCCCAGTAATAACGATAACCAGGATATTGTGAGTATGGGTGCAAATGCCGCTTTAATCACTCAAAAAGTCATTAACAATTCTTACGAAGTTATTGCGATAGAATTTCTTGCCTTGATACAAGCTTTGGATTACCTGGAATTTTTACCGAAAATTTCAAAAAAAGCGCGTAATTATTACGAAGAGTTGCGTGTTTTAGTGCCAACATTTAAAGACGACAGCATTCGTTATAAAGAACAAAAGAAGATCGTTACCTATTTAAAAAGCAAAATTTAATCCGTAAAATATAAATTCGTTAAATTTGTATTAAGTAAGCACTAAAAAAACTATGACAAAATTTGCTTTGGTTACTGGAGGCTCGAGAGGTATTGGCAGAGCTGTTTGCCTTACTTTGGCCGAAATGGGCTATAATATTCTGGTAAACTACCAATCTAACGAGGAAGAGGCCAATAAAACTCTAGCCCTTGTAAAAGAAAAAGGAGTGACCGGAGAAATTATGAAATTTGATGTTTCAAAATTAGATCAGGTTACTGCAGTTTTAGATACATGGATGCAAGCCAATAAAGACAAAGAAATTGAAGTACTCGTAAACAACGCCGGTATCCGTAAAGATAACCTGATGATGTGGATGAGTGATACCGAATGGCACTCCGTAATGGATATAGCCGTAGATGGGTTCTTCTATGTAACACGACTGGTAATTAAGAACATGCTCGTTAAAAAACACGGTCGTGTAATCAATATTGTTTCTCTTTCAGGATTAAAAGGGTTGCCCGGACAGACTAATTATTCAGCTTCTAAAGCAGCTGTAATAGGCGCTACCAAAGCCCTCTCGCAGGAAGTTGGCCGTCGTGGCATTACTGTAAATGCTGTGGCTCCCGGTTTTATTAAAACAGAAATGACACAGGACCTGAACGAAAAAGATTTTAAATCATTGATACCAATGAACCGTTTTGGAGAAGTACAGGAAGTAGCCGACGTTGTAGGCTGGCTGGCTTCCTCTAAAGCGACGTATGTTACAGGACAGGTTATTTCTGTAAACGGAGGATTATATTCTTAGACAAGATGAGAAGAGTTGTAATTACTGGAATGGGAATTTGGTCGTGCCTTGGCGATAACCTCGACGAAGTGAAAAAATCTTTGTACGAAGGTAAATCGGGCGTGGTTTACGACGCTGAAAGAGAGCAGTGGGGCTACCGTTCTTGTTTAACCGGAAAGGTAACAACCCCTCAGTTAAAAGGTGTATTAGACCGTCGCGCCAGAGTGCAACTTTCACAGGAGGCTGAATACGCCTATCTTTCTACCGTTGAAGCATTGAAGAATGCCAAAATGGATCAAGAGTGGATTGATAAAAACGAAGTCGGCATTTTATTTGGTAACGACAGTTCTGCGAAAGCCGTAATGGAAGCCATTGATATTGTACGTGTAAAAAAGGATACTACACTCATTGGTTCAGGCTCTATATTTCAGTCGATGAATTGTACCGTGACAATGAACCTTTCTACAATTTTTAAATTAAAAGGTCTCAATTTTACTATCAGCGCTGCCTGCGCAAGTGGCTCCCACTCTATTGGCATGGCGTACCTGATGATTAAATGGGGGCTTCAAAATCATATTATTTGTGGCGGCGCGCAGGAGGTAAATCCTTTTGCTTTTGGAAGTTTCGACGGCTTAAGTGCCTTCTCTGTCAATCAAAGTGATCCTACAAAAGCTTCTCGTCCCTTCGACAAAGATCGTGACGGACTGGTGCCAAGCGGTGGTTCTGCTACTTTAATTTTAGAAGACTATGAATCTGCGGTAAAACGTGGCGCGCCTATTCTTGCTGAAGTTGTAGGTTATGGATTTTCTTCAAACGGAGAACATATTTCCAATTCAAGCGTTGATGGCCAGGTACGGTCTTTACAAATGGCTTTAAAAGACGCCAATATGACCCAGGCTGATATCGATTACATCAACGCTCACGCAACTTCTACCCCGGGCGGCGATACCGCTGAGGCAATTGCTATAGATACTGTATTTGGAGAAAGTAAACCTCTGGTAAGTTCAACAAAATCAATGACGGGTCATGAGTGCTGGATGGCGGGTGCCAGCGAGATAGTGTATTCTATGCTGATGATGCAAAACGACTTCGTAGCGCCGAATATTAACTTCGAAAATCCCGACGAGGCATCTGCTAAATTGAATATTGCCACTAAAACTGTTGATAAAAAGATAACTACTTTCCTCAGTAATTCTTTTGGATTTGGCGGAACAAATTCAACTTTGATAATTAAAAAAATATAACACCCGAAAATAGACTCAAACAATGACAAAAGATCTGATTATATCAAAAGTTAACGAGTTTTTAGTTGACGAATTCGAAGTAGAAAGCGCGAAAATAGTGCCAGATGCTAATATGCGCGAGACTTTAGATCTGGACAGCCTTGATTACGTTGATCTTGTTGTGGTGATTGAAAGTAATTTCGGTTTTAAAGTGGTGGGTGAAGATTTTATCAGCATCCATACTTTCCAGGATTTTTACGATTACTGTTACGAAAAAGTAAGTCAAAAAGACGCTGCTTAATTGCGCCATGCCTGAGAACAGCAAGTGGGAAGGAAAAACCAGGGGCGGGCTCAGCGGGCACAAAATTTTTGTATTTATTCTCAACACATTCGGGCTACCAGTTGCCTATTTCTTTTTGCGATTTGTAGCCTTTTACTTTTTTCTATTTACCAAATCCACAAAAACAGCGCTGAAATATTTTCGTGAAATTCACGAATATAAAGGCCTTAAGGCTTACCGCGCCACCTATCAGAATTATTTCCTATTCGGCCAGATTCTCCTCGATAAAGTAGCTTTATTATCCGGTGTAAAAACCAATTTTACGATCGAACACGATGGTCATGCCGAAAACCTCGAAAGTTTAAAAACTTCGGGCAAAGGCAGTATTCTTTTAAGTGCACATATCGGAAATTGGGAGATTGCCGGACAAATGCTGAACTCGTTAGACACGAAATTTAACGTGCTCATGTATGATAACGAAGCTGAGAAAATGAAAGAATACATGAGCAAAGTGATGGGCAAAAAAAGCTTTAATGTAATAGCTATTCGCGATGGAGACATGAGTCACCTCATAGAACTTCACAGAGCTTTTTCAAATAACGAACTCGTGGTGATGCACGGCGACCGTTTTCTTCCCGGTACGGCCACCATTGAGAAAAATTTTATGGGTAAGCCTGCAAAATTCCCGTCCGGGCCATTTATAATGGCGGCCAAATTCGGCGTTCCTGTTACGCTTGTTTTCGCGGTTAAAGAAACCAAAACCCATTACCATTTTTTTGCACGCAAACCCATTGAAATGAAACGTGCCCGAACAAAAGAAGACATGGAACTGGCGGTAAAAACAGGCTCCGATCAGTATATAAAAGAACTGGAGTTTATGCTTAAAAAATACCCCACACAATGGTTCAATTTTTATGATTTTTGGAAGTAATTTTTCCAATTAATAACAATTACCGCCACTATTTACAAAGTTTAACCCTTTGCTGAAATTTCATTTTGTGTTATCTTTAAGCACCCCTATTTTATGCAGTTGAAATTTACCATTTTGTTTACCCTTTGGCTTGGTGTTATTACTGCTCAATCGCCCTTTACGCGGAGCACATTTTACCATGCTTTTATGGGCAATAAAATAGAAGGAATCGACAAAGAATTGGAAGCTTTAAATGCGGTGAGCGGAAACGAAGCATTTAAAGGTGCTATGTTGATGAAAAAATCGGGCCTGGTTTCGCAAACCAAAGAAAAACTCAAGCTTTTTAAAGAAGGACATAAAGCTTTGGAACTCACTATACACAACGACTCTACAAATGCAGAATATCGGTTCCTGCGATTGGCGATTCAGGAAAATGCACCAAAAATCGTCAACTACAACAAAGAAATTAAGGCAGATGCTGCTTACCTTCGTAGAAATTACCAAGGTCTTTCACAAGGTTTGCAGAGAGTTGTAATAAACTACAGCAAAACCTCTAAAGAATTAAAGCCAGAGGATTTTAAACACTAAGTTATGAGTAAAAAAATACTAGTTCTTTATTATTCACAAACAGGACAGCTCACAGACATCCTGAACAGTTACACTCAGCCTTTAATTCAGGCTGGTAATACTGTGGAATTTGTAAGAGCGCATCCCCAAATTGAGTATTCTTTTCCATGGTCTGGTAAATCCTTTTTTGCTGTAATGCCAGATTGCATACAAGGTATTACTACAAATTTAAAACCATTCGAACTTAAAGAAAGCAAATACGATTTGATTATTTTTGGCTACCAGGCCTGGTTTTTATCGCCAAGTATCCCTGCCAACTCTCTATTGCAGGATCCACGGGTGCGAGCACTTATGAAAGATACGCCGGTAGTAACAATAACGGGTGCAAGAAATATGTGGATCAGCGCTCTCGAAAAAATTAAAGTCACTTTTAAAGAAATTGGCGCGAAACATGTAGGTAATATTGTTCTCGTGGATAAGCATCACAACCTTATTAGCTTTATAACTATTTTTCGCTGGATGTTCAAAGGTAAAAAAGAACAAGCCGGTTCGGTATTCCCAGCATCGGGAGTTTCACAGGAGGATATTAAACATACCCGGGTTCTTGGCGAAATTACCAATAAGCATTTAACAAATAGCGACTGGAGTACCTTGCAAAATGAACTTTTTGCCAATAAATCTGTTGTAGTAAAATACAATTTAATGTACACTGAATCAAAAGCCGTTCGTTTGTTTGGAATCTGGGCCAACTTAATAGTAAAAAGAAAAAACCGCGATCCATGGCTGGTAGCTTTCAAATATTATATTATTATCGCTTTGTTTATTGCGGCACCAGTCATTATTACCGTGCACACAATTTTCTTTAAGCCTTTTATGAGATCAAAAACAAAAAAACAATTAGCATATTACGCAGGAGTTAACTAAATCTATGTCTTTAAACAACGTCTACATAACCAATACGTCCTCATTTTTTCCTAACGACCCCATTGCCAACGATGAAATGGAAGGGTTTTTAGGTCAGCTTAACGGAAAACCTTCGAAATCAAGAGCGATAGTTTTACGCAACAACGGCATTAAACGCCGCTTCTACGCGATCAAAGAAGGAAAACTAACACATACAAACGCAGAAATGACGGCTCTTGCCGTGAAAGGATTATTCAAGGATAAACCTGAAAATATCAAGTCTGTGGAGCTTTTAAGTTGCGGGACTTCCTCGCCCGATCAGATGTTACCTTCTCACGGCGTAATGGCCCATGGCTATCTTCCGGAGATGAATCATATTGAGGTGGTTTCACCCTCAGGGGTTTGTTGCGCGGGAATGCATGCTTTAAAGTATGCATATATGTCGGTAAAGTCTGGTGAAATTGAAACAGCTGTAGCTACAGGTTCCGACAGATTTTCTGCTTCTTTACTTGCAAATAATTTCCAGGATGAAATCGAAAAATTAAAAGAGCTGGATAAAGATCCTTACATAAGTTTTGACAAGGATTTTTTACGCTGGATGCTCTCGGATGGTGCTGCTGCTTTTTTACTTTCAGATAAACCAAATACAAGCGGACTCAGCTTAAAGATAGAATGGATAGAAGGTTTTTCCTTCGCCAACGAATACGAAGCCTGCATGTATATGGGTGCTGAAAAAAATACAGACGGCACTTTAACGAGCTACCTCGATTATACTCCCCAGGAAGCAATGTCTAAATCTGTTTTTTCAATAAAACAGGACGTAAAATTATTGAGTAAAAACATTGTGGTTCTTGGAGGCATTGGGCTAAAACAATCTCTTGAAAAACATAAAGTTTCTACAAACGAAATAGATTATTTTTTACCGCATTTATCGAGTGGATTTTTTAAAGAAAAAGTATATGAACAATTAATCGTTAACGGAAATCCAATTCCTTACGACAAATGGTTTGTAAATTTAAGTGAAGTTGGAAATGTGGGAGCTGCCTCTGTTTACCTAATGGTAGACGAATTATTTAAAAGTGGAAAACTGAAAAAAGGAGAAAAAATTTTGTTACTCGTTCCTGAAAGCGGACGTTTCTCCTACATGTATGCCCTGCTTACTGTTTGTTAAGATTTAAAATTCCAGCTATAAATCACAAATGAAAAAAGAAGATATTCCTCAAGACCCGAGCGCCCTTAACCGGCACACAAAGGAGTTGTGTTATGCTACCGACAAAGACGGTAACTATGTAACTGCCCTTAGCGCCGGCTGGGACGTAAAAATAAAAGCTCTGGACCTTGCCTGGGAAGATATCGAAAAACGCATTGCAGAAGTAAAACAAAAAGTACTCAAAAAAGAAGCGAGTCCCCTGCTCTACTTTATGGAGCTGCGACTAATGGACATGATTATTCTTTCTGCTTATTCCGGTTTCTGGCAATGGCAGATCAAAAGACATATGAAACCGCAGGTTTTTGAAAAATTATCTCAGAAAAAATTAGAAAAATACGCCAAAGCATTTAATGTGAGTGTTGAGGAATTAAAAACGATGAACGTAAATGCAAGCTCAATTTAAACACCTGCAGGCCGCGCACTGCGAAAACGGTGTCACCACCAACCTACTCCAGCATGTTGGCGTAAATATTACCGAGCCTCTTGCTTTTGGCATCGGCTCCGGGTTATTTTACATCTATATTCCTTTTTTAAAAATCAATAATGGCCCGGCAATCGCTTTCAGAACGCAGCCGGGAAATATTTTTAGACGCACCTGCAAAAGTTTGGGCATTGAAGTCGTTCGTAAAAAATTCAGCTCTGAAAAAGAAGCTCAGAAATTTTTAGAAGAATGTATCGCTAACAATCAACCTGTGGGATGCCAGGTAGGTGTTTATTACCTGACGTATTTTCCAAAAGAATACCGCTTTCACTTTAACGCACACAATTTAATTGTTTACGGAAAAGAAGGCGACAATTTTTTAATCAGTGATCCTATCATGGAAAACGTTACCACACTTTCAAGCTACGAGCTGGAACGCGTGCGCTTTGCAAAAGGACCCTTTGCTCCGAAAGGACAATTGTATTACCCTAAAAAGAAAGCCGAAATTACTCCAGAGAATATTAAACAAGCCATTGTAACCGGCATCAAACGTAACGTGCGCGACATGCTGCACATACCCGGCCCTATTGCCGGAGTAAAAGGCATTAAATACACAGCGAACAAAATTAAAAAGTGGCGCGACACTTTAGGACTTGAAAAAGCAGGTTTATATTTAGCCCAGCTAGTGCGTATGCAGGAAGAAATTGGAACGGGCGGTGGTGGCTTCCGTTACATTTATGGAGCTTTCTTACAACAAGCCCAGGCTTATCATCCCAACGCCCCTTTAACCGAGCTTTCTAAAACATTTACGCAGGCCGGCGATCTTTGGCGTACTGCAGCTGTTCAGGCTTCCGGAATTTACAAAGGACGTATCACCGCACAAGCTGATTTTAACGTGATGGCTGATTATTTATATGAAATTTCCGATTTAGAAAAACAAGCTTTTATTTCGCTTTCTAAAATCAAATGGTAAATGAGCATCCCGGCCGTAGATATACACGCTCTGGATTTCAGTTATTCCAGTCCTCCACAAACTTTATTTGCGGGACTTAGTTTAAAGATCAATGCAGGTGAACGTTTTGGACTTTTTGGCCCGAACGGTGCAGGAAAAACAACTTTAATGAGTTGCATGACCGGTCTCTTAGCCTACAATGGAGGTACTATCCATTTGTTAGGAAAAGAAATTAAGAAAGAATCAAAAGACATAAAAAAACTTATTGGCTTTGTGCCACAGGATCTTGCTTTTTACCAGGAGTTAAGTCCTAAAGAAAACCTGGAGTACTTCGGAGCCCTTTCAGGGATGAACTCCACAAGCATCAAAAAAAGAACTGCTGAACTATTGGACGTTTTAAGCCTTACAGATGTAAAAGATAAACCCGTTCACAAATTCTCAGGCGGTATGAAACGCAAAGTGAATCTCGCCATCGGAGTGATTCACAATCCTGCTTTGTTATTTTTAGATGAACCCACCGTTGGTGTGGATATTCAAACGCGCAGAGTGATTGTGACTTATCTTAAAGAATTGAATGCCCAAGGTACAACGCTTGTGTATACTTCTCATCAGCTAAGTGAAGCACAGGAACTTTGTACAGACATCGCTATGATTCATGAAGGAAAACTTATTGAACAGGGTAGTCCCGAAACTCTTTTTACTAAACACCAGGAAAAAAATCTGGAAGGTTTATTTATAAAACTCACCGGCAAAAATTACAAAGAACTAAATGTTTAAGCTTTGGGCCAGCATAAAAAAAGATCTGCGCCTTTTAACGCGTGATAAGGTAGGCTTGGTCCTCATGTTCGCCATGCCTATAATCCTCGCTATTCTTATCGCTGCCATTCAAAACAACACATTTAAACTGGTTAACGACAACAAAGTTTCCTTACTCATTTATAATGCCGACAATGCAGAAATCAGCAAACACTTCTCCCAGGCCATGAAAGAAGCCGGGATGTTTGAAATCAAAGAATATACTGGAAGCGCGACTCCCTCAGAAATTGTAAAGAGCATGGATAACGATGATGCTTTAGTAGCGATTATTATTCCCAAAGACTTCTCTGAAAAACTCGAAAATAAAGCAAAGGGACTAAGCTCCAGAGTATTAACAGATCTTGGACTTGGAACGGATACTTTAAAAGAAACGGCTCCGAACTTAGATGCTATGGAAGTCTATTACAGTCCTGTTTTACAAACATCGTTTCGTCAATCCATTAACGGAGCTATTCACGCTTCCCTACAGCTCATTGAAAATAAACTCCTGATAAAAAACATTTATGCTCTGGTAGATGAGAAAAAATCTCCCGGCAAATTAGAAGACGACATCTTAAAAGGTCAGATCGAAATTCGCGAGGTAGCGGCGGCGCGCAATGGTAGCCGAACAATTCCTAACGCCACGCAACATAACATTCCAGCCTGGACCATCTTCGCCATGTTTTTTATTGTTATTTCTTTAGGAAGCAGTGTGGTGAAAGAAAAGTTGAATGGCAGTTTTGTCCGTTTAAAAACATTGCCCAGCTCTTACCTCCTTTCTTTACTTTCGAAACAAATTACCTATTTAAGTGTTACCCTTTTGCAGGTAGCGGTTATTTTTGCTTTAGGTATTTATTTATTCCCACTTATGGGATTGCCGAAATTGAATCTGCCCGACGATATTTTTGCTTTGTTCCTTGTTTCCTTTGTTTGCGGATGGTGCGCTGTGAGTTACGCCATTACAATTGGCGTATTTTCGAACACACAAGAACAGGCCAATGGCTTTGGAGCCGTAACCATCGTTATTCTTGCGGCTATAGGTGGCTTATTAGTTCCGTCTTTTGCCATGCCAGACTCTTTTAGCGTAGCAATGAAAATTTCACCGCTACATTGGTGTCTTGAATCGTATTACGGTTTGTTTTTAGAAAATGGAACGCTGAAAGATATTATGGTGAATATTCTACCTTTATTAGGAATTACGATTTTACTCCAATTAATAGCATTCTGGGGTTTAAAGCGAAAAAATTTAATTTAAAATATGGAAAAAGAACAATTGAAAGAAGAGTTGAAAGCACAGGTAATAGAATTTTTAAACCTTGCGCCAATGACTGCAGCGGAGATTAAAGACGATATGCCATTTTTTGGAGAAGGCTTAGGACTTGATTCTATCGACTCGCTGGAGCTTGTTGTGATGTTGAAAAGACAGTACGGGATTGACATTCAGGATCCTAAAGAAGGCCGTAAAATCCTGGTCGACATTAATACCATGGCTGACTACGTAGAAAAAAACAGAACAATTCCTGAGCATTAAAACGTGAGTAGAATTTTTGTAACTGGAATTGGAGTCATCAGCGCTATCGGGAATAACGTTTCCGAAAATCATGCTGCCCTTAAAGCAGGCAAATGCGGGATGAGTAGCCTTGAAATGCTATCGTCCAACTTTGCAGACAAACTTCCTTTCGGAGAAGTAAAAATCAGTACTTCTGATTTAAAAGAAAAATTAAAGGCTCATGAGCCGGGCGTAACACGAACCAGTTTATTGGCTTTGCATGCCTGTGAAGAAGCTTTAAAAGACAGCGGCCTCTCCCTTGCAGATATTCAATCTAAAGACACTTGTTTAATCGGTGCTAGCACAGTAGGCGGCATGTGCCTTACGGATGAAATGTACCACGATGCAAACGAAAAAACCGTTGGTTCGGAATATCTGGGCTCCTACGATTTTGCTTCTGTGAATTTATATTTGCAGGAACGTTACAACATAAATGGCATTGTAAATACAATCAATACCGCTTGCTCTTCCTCCGCAAATGCGATTATGTATGGAGCAAGATTAATGAAACAAGGCCTCGCTAAACGCGCCATTGTTGGCGGTGTAGATAGCCTCGCAAAATTTACCATCAACGGATTTAATTCGCTAGCGATTCTTTCCAACGACATCTGCCGACCTTTCGATGCAGCGCGCAAAGGATTAAATCTTGGCGAAGGCGCAGCTTTTTTAATTTTAGAAAAAGAAGAAGATTGCTTTGGCAAAAAAATCTATGCCGAACTAACCGGCTATTGTAATGCCAACGACGCCTTTCATCCTTCGTCTTTATCTGATCAAGGTGATGGTCCCTTCCTGTCTATGCAAGGTGCTTTGAACTTAGCAAATTTAAAACCTGAAGACATTAGTTTTATAAACGCGCATGGAACCGGAACAGAAAATAACGATTCAGTAGAAAGTACAGCCATGCAACGTATTTTTTCAAAGGTTCCCGATTTCGCATCTACCAAATCCAATATTGGTCACACTCTTGGTGCTGCCGGATCTATTGAAGCGGTTTATAGTATTTTAAACATTACTCATAACGAAATTTATCCAGGACTTAATTTTTCGACCCCCATGGCAGACAAAGGTTTGAGTCCCGTTACAGAATACAAACAAAAAGAGATTCGCCATGTGCTTTCCAATTCTTTTGGATTTGGTGGCAATTGCAGTTCTTTATTATTTTCGAAAGTTTAAGCATGTTATACATTCATCATACTTCCTGCATCTCTGCTCAAAGTACATTTAAAGACCTGGATCTTGAGACCTTGCACGAATCGCATGAAAATAAATTAAAGGCCATTGAACCCGTTTACGAAGGCATTCCTCCCAACATTCTAAGAAGAATGGGAAAAGCCGTGAAGATCACGGTGGGCGCGGCTCTTCCGCTGGTGAACAAAACATACAAACTCGACGGAATCATTATTGGCACAGCGAATGGTGGTATGGAAGATTGTATTAAATTTATGAACCAGATCATAGAATATAACGAAGGTCTGCTAACTCCCGCCAATTTTGTACAAAGCACACCCAATGGACTCGCGGCGCAATTAGGTTTATTAAAACAAAACAAAGGCTATAACATCACGCACGTGCATCGTGGACATTCCTTTGAAAATGCAATTATTGATGCAAAACTTCTTTTGGAAGAATATCCCCACAATGTTTATTTGCTGGGTGCTGCAGACGAGATTTCCTCTTATAATTTTAATGTCGACTTTTTAGGCGGCTGGTACAAAAAAGAAACCGTTTCCAACAAAGATCTTTATACTGTTGATTCTCCCGCCAGTATTGCGGGAGAAGGGGCAACCATGTTTATAGTAAGCGCTGATAAAAAAGATGCTGTTGCAGAATTAAAAGCCATACATACTTTGCACAGCACAGATGCCCGTTATGTGAACACAGAATTAAAGTCTTTCTTACAAGAACACTTAAAAGGAGAAAGTCCGGATATGCTGATCACCGGCGAAAACGGAGATAACCGTTTTACCCACTTTTACGAAGATGCTGAAAAACTAATGCATGAGGAAACTACGATTTTGCGTTTTAAACACATGAGCGGAGAATATCCCACTGCGTCGGGACAAGCTGTGTGGCTGGCCTGCCAAATTTTACAAGGCCAGGCTATTCCAAAGCACACGATCAAAAAAGAAGGGACAGGAAACAACTTCAAAAACATTCTTATTTACAATAATTATAAAGGGTTGCAACATAGTTTTATGCTTCTTACCAATAATTTATAGAAACAGATGACTATCGTTGAATCAAAGTTTTTTAAATTAATCGTATTTTAGATTCTTAATTTTAAGCTATGCAAGCTCCTTTGGTTTCCAAAGAAAATATAACAGAATACATCCCACAAGCGCATCCGATTGTGATGATTGACACCTTGACTTATTGTGAAGGCGACACCACAAAAACCACTTTCAAGGTAGAAGAAGGAAACATTTTTGTAAAGAACGGCATTCTTCACGAACCCGGAATTATTGAGAACATCGCTCAGACTGCCGCCGCCAAAGCGGGTTACGAAGTCAAAAAATTAGGCGCCGAACCTTTGTTGGGATTTATAGGAGCGGTGAAAGATCTTAAAATCCATGCTTTTCCTAAAGTGGGAGATGTTTTAGAAACAACGGTTGTTATAAAAACGGAAATCATGGGTGTGACTTTAATAGAAGGAAGTTCTGTTTGCAATGGGGTTAAAATAGCGGACTGCGAAATGAAAATATTTATTCAAAGACCCGATCAAGCTAGTATCTAATTATGTCAAGATCTTTAACACACACGAGTTTTGTACACATCCGTTTTAGCGAGTGTGATCCCTTAAACATTGTCTGGCACGGAAACTATGTAAAATATTTTGAAGACGGTCGCGAGGCTTTTGGAAAAGCACATCAGTTTTCTTACGGAGAACTCTATACTCAGAACGGGGTTTCTGTTCCTTTGGTGCATATGGAAATGGATTTTAAACGCTCAGTGAGTTTTGGCGAAACCATTCGTGTGGAAACAAAAATGGTGGATAATCCAGCCGCTAAAATAGTTTTTGAATACAAATTGTTTAACGACAAAAACGAGATTCTTTGCACAGGCAAAACCATACAGGCCTTTGTGAATATGGAAAAGAAAGAACTCCTGATCACCATGCCTCCGTTTTTTGAAGCCTGGAAAGAAAAGCATTTAAAATAAAGTATGAGTGTTTTTTTCGGAGCGCATAACATCATCAGTCCACTTGGCTTTACCAGCCGTGAAAACTTCGATGCGCTTCTGAATGGAAAATCCGCACTCAAAAAAAAATCTTTCCCTTTTTCAGAAAAAGAAATCTTCTGCTCCACTCTGGAAGAATCGGAAGTAGACAAAAGATTTTCAAAACTTGGAAATGCAAAAAACTTCACGCATCTCGAAAAACTCTCTATCCTTTCTGTAAAAGATGTGGTGGATCAATCGGGGATTGATCTCTCCGACAAAAACAATCTCCTCATTGTATCTACTACGAAAGGCAACATTGATATTTTAGAAAATAACTATCCCCATCTTCCTCAAAAACGTGCATATTTAACAGAGTTTGCGAAAATCGTTGGCGATTTTTTTAAGTCGGTAAATACACCTATCGTTGTTTCGAATGCCTGCATTTCCGGACTTCTTGCCATTATTATTGCAAAACGTTTTATAGACGCAGATAAATATAAAAACATCATTGTCTGCGGTGCAGATCTGGTTTCTGAATTTACCTTATCCGGTTTTAAATCTTTTAATGCCATGAGCGACGAAGCCTGTAAACCTTTCGACGCCAATCGTACCGGTATTAATTTGGGCGAAGCTGTTGCGAGTATTCTTCTTAGCTATGATAAACTTAGCAACATTCAAATCATTTCCGGAGCAAGCGCCAATGACGCCAATCATATTTCAGGACCATCACGCAATGGCGACGGACTTTACCAGGCTGTTACAGAAACGTTAGCAAAAGCAAATAAAACAAATGTTGATTTTATTTCAGCGCATGGCACGGCAACCGAATACAATGACGAAATGGAATCTATTGCTTTTTCAAGAGCGGGCATCAGCTCTTCACCTTTAAATAGTTTAAAAGGGTATTACGGTCATACTTTAGGAACGGCGGGTGTTTTAGAGAGCATTATTTCTATTTTATCGCTCCAGGAAAATACACTCATAAAATCTATGGGTTTTGAGATTCCCGGTACCAGCCAGGTTTTAAACATGATCACCAAAACAGAAACTAAAGATCCGATAGCTATCGGATTAAAAACCTGCTTAAAAACAACGTCCGGATTTGGAGGATGTAATGCAGCGGCTATTTTTGAAAAACTATAAGTGGAAACAAGTATACTTTCATATTGCAAAATTAAAAACAACTCCGTTTGGATCAACGGTACACTGGTAGCGCAGGCAGAGACTAATGAAGAGGCTACAACATTTTTAGCGACCCTTTATAAAACCAATGAACTGAATTATCCTAAATTTTTTAAAATGGATAAACTTTGCAAGCTTGGAGTACTTACTACTGAACTTGTGATCCGCAGTATTCAAGACTTTTCCGATATTCCAAAAAACAAAATAGCATTGGTTTTTTCAAATAGTGCATCCAGTTTAGAAACAGATAGAACACACGCTAAAACTATAGCTGACAAAGAAAATTATTTTCCAAGTCCCTCCGTTTTTGTGTATACACTTGCCAACATTGTGATTGGTGAAATTGCCATCAAACATAAAATAACCGGAGAAAATGCTTTTTTTGTTTCTGAAAAATTTGATGCAGAACTTATGGCTTCTTACACGGCTACATTATTGCAGGATACAGCTACTACCACTGTATTAGCAGGCTGGATCAACGTTGACGGTCCCGATTTAGAAGCCTTTGTATATTGCGTTAAAAATCTTAATTTTAAACAGGAAAAAAATACCGGAAATCCTGACGCTTATCAGCAGGAACACAATTCAAAAAACATACATTATTTATATAGTTTATAGACATGGAAGTACAGGAAATAGTGACAAATTTGAAATCACAAATTATTGAGCAATTAAATCTGGAAGGAATGAAGCCCGAAGATATAGATACTGATGCGCCCTTATTTGGATCAGGTCTGGGACTTGACTCTATTGATGCCCTGGAACTTATTGTACTTCTTGAAAAAAATTACAATGTTAAGATTGAAGATCCTAAAGAATCGAAAGCGATTTTTGCCTCTGTAAAAACAATGGCCGATTACATTGCTGTTCATTCAAAATAAAAATTTCTTTATTTTTTCTTAATTCATGTCAACCCGCGTTCATATAACAGGAATGGGAATAATTTCAGCCATTGGTGATTCTGTAGAGGAGTCTTTTCAATCGCTGAGCACCTGTAAAACCGGCATTGGCAAGCTGAATTATTTACAAACGAATCATAAAGAGGAATTTGTTTGCGGAGAAGTAAAACACACCAACGAAGAATTAAACAAAATCGCCGGAACAGAAAATTATAACCGCACAACCGTTCTTGGCCTCATCGCGGCCAAAGAGGCGATTCACAACGCAGGGATAAAAAACATTAAAGAAGTGCGTACGGGTTTTATTTCTTCTACCACCGTAGCAGGTATGTCGCATTCAGAATTAGTATACAAAGATTTTTTCGAAAACAGAACCGATGAAAATTTTATTGATACCCATTTCAGTGGCGTAAGCACCAACGAAATTGCCGCACACTTGGGCATTGATGAATTTGTGACAACAATCAGTACCGCCTGTTCGTCTGCAGCCAACGCTGTGATGCTCGGAGCAAGATTGATTAAAAACAATATGTTAGATCGCGTTATTGTGGGCGGTGTAGATGCACTTTCAAAATTTACGTTGAATGGATTTAATACATTAATGATTCTTGATACGCAATGGTGCAAACCTTTTGACGAAAACCGCAAAGGTCTGAACCTTGGTGAAGGTGCTGCTTACCTCGTTTTAGAATCGGAAGAACAAGTTAAAAAATCCGGCAAAAAAAGTCTGGCCATTTTAAGTGGTTATGGAAACGCGAACGATGCCTACCATCAAACAGCATCTTCCGCTGAAGGTCACGGTGCTTTTTTAGCGATGAAAAAAGCTTTCCAGGTTTCCGGATTAGACCCTCAAAGTATCAGTTACATCAACGCTCACGGTACCGGAACACCCAATAACGACTCTTCTGAAGGTATTGCGATGCAGACTATTTTTGAAAATAAAGTTCCGAAATTCAGTTCAACCAAAGCTTATACAGGTCATACACTGGCGGCGGCTGCCGGCATTGAGGCTGTAATTTCTATCTTGTCGCTGCAGAACAATATGATCTTTCCTTGTTTAAACAGATCTGAACAAATGAAAGATTTAACCATCACACCCGTAGATAATCTGGAAAAAGGCGTGCAGTTAAACCATGTGATGTCTAACTCTTTTGGTTTCGGCGGCAATTGTTCCACTCTCATTTTCAGTAAAAATTAAGATGGAAGCCTACATCAATTCACAAGCCTGTATTTCGCATCATAATACCATCAGTGATGATTTCTTTTTTGAAGAAATTCCTGCTACTCCCTCTTCTAATTTACTTTACGTCACCGCACCTGATTACAAAAATTATATACCGGCCAATAGCATTCGTCGCGCTTCACATATTTTAAAAATGGGGATCAGCGCGGGCCTCATGTGCCTGCGCAATTCCGGAGAAGAAAAAACAGACGCGATCATTGTTGGTACAGCCATGGGCTGTTTTGAAGATACCGATAAGTTTTTACGTTCAATAGATGAGAATAATGAACGGATGCTCACCCCTACTTCCTTTATTCAATCGACGCACAATACTGTTGCCGGGCAACTAGCTTTATTAGTAAAATGTCACGGATATAATTTCACCTACGTCCATCAGAATTTATCTTTCGAATATGCTTTGTTGGATGCTTTACTCTTATTAAAAGAAGATGAGGCAAAAACTATTTTAGTTGGAGGAGTAGATGAATTAATTCCACCATTGGTTGAATTATTTGAAAGAGCAGGGCACATAAAAAAAACACCTGATCTCCACGAGCCTCTGTGGTCAAGCACCAGCAAAGGGTATGTAGCAGGAGAAGGAGCCGCTTTTTTTAATCTTAGTAAAACAGTAACGGATAAAAGTATTGCCAAAATAAATGGCCTAAAAACCTTTCAAAGGATTTCAGATTCAACTACTCTTCTCGAGCAAAGTCAAACTTTTTTAAAAGAACTTGGCTTAAAGCTGGAAGATATGAGTCTTATTTTAAGTGGCATAAATGGTGATTCAGAAAAAGACCGGCACTTAACAGAGTTGGAATCTAAAATAGACCTGCCTTTCGCCTACTTCAAACACTTTTGCGGAGAGTATTTTACCTCTGGCGGTTTTGCTTTGTGGTTCGCTGCTTCCATCATTCAAAAACAACTGGTGCCCCAGGCGGCAACAAGAGACGAGGCTCCAAAAAAAGTCAAACACATTCTTATCATTAATCAGTACCAGGATGCCCTCTACTCTATGATTTGTGTTTCGCAATGTTAAGACATCGAAACATACTTATTCTTTTTCAAATTATTTTTGTCGCATTGATTTTACTGGATATCCGTTACAACGTTTCCTGGATCATTTATGTGCTGACCTTTTTAATTTTTTCGCTAATCGAGTTTTACGGCGCTTATTTTATCCACTCCAATTTTCACTTAACTGCCGTTTGTAAAACAGAGACTGCTGAAAAAATAATCGCATTAAGCTTTGATGATGGTCCTGTAGATGAAACGGAAAAAGTTCTGAAGGTTTTAAAAGAGTTTGATGTCAAAGCTACTTTTTTTTGCATTGGACAGCGTATTGCCGGAAAAGAAACTATTTTAGAGAAAATTAACTCAGAGGGCCACTTAATAGGTAATCACAGCTATTCCCACAGTTTTTTCTTCGACTTTAAAACAAAATCTGCCTTTATCAAAGACCTGGAACTCTGCAACAATTTAGTTTTTAAAGTAATTCAAAAGAAACCGAATTTTTTTCGTCCACCGTACGGGGTAACAACACCCGCACTTTCACGAGCTACAAAAACAATGAATTTTGACGTTATCGGCTGGAATATCCGTTCACTCGACACCAGCATTCAGAACAAAGAAACAGTTCTTCAACGCATTAAAGACAGGCTACAACCCGGATCCATCCTGCTTATGCACGACACCGTAACTGGCATAGATCTTGTATTAAAACAAGTACTAATTCACTTAAAAGAACAAAATTACAGAGTAGTTCCATTGGATCAGCTCATTCAAAAAAAAGCTTATGCCTAAATACCTCGTCTTTTTTATAGCTATTTTTTCATCGGTCATCTGTCATGCACAGGTTTTTAAGCCTATGAAAGACACTCTTGCCTTTAAGCAAAAAGTTGAGAAAATGTCAAAAGAAACTAACTCTATTGAGAGTGATTTTGTTCAGGTTAAGAATTTATCTGTACTCTCTGAAAAAATAACAAGCAAAGGTTCGTTTTCTTTCATGAAACAAAATAATCTACGCTGGGAATATGTAGATCCCTACAAGTATGTTATCGTTATAAACAAGGACAAGATCCTGATCAAAGACGAAAATAACAAAGTCAAAAAATACGATATGAATGCGAACAAAGTATTTAAAGAGATCAATGATATTATGATCTCCTGCGTAAATGGCGATATTTTGAAGTCAAATAAATTCAGTATTCATTATTTCGAAAATGAGAAAGGTTATAAACTCGAACTTCTTCCTAATGTGAAATCCATGAAAGAAAGTTTGAAAAAAATAAACATGTATTTTGACAAAAATGTAACTTCGGTCGTTAAACTTGAAATGATTGAAAATGGTGACGATAATACGACTATTGATTTCATGAATAAAAAATTAAATGCGCCAGTTTCTCCGGATAAATTTATTCTTAAGTAGTATTCTTTGCCTCGCGCTCGTTTCCTGCTCTCCGGCAAGCGGACATAAATTTGTGCGTACAGCAATTGTCACCGACAAAGATGTTCATCCCATTGTCAATAAAAACACCTCTCTTCTTTACAAAGCAAAAATTGATTTATTTAACCGTCACTTTAGCGGTTTAATAGTTCTGAAGCAGCTCGATGAAACCACTTCACATCTGACCTTTGTAACCGAAATTGGCATGAAAATGTTTGATTACGAAATAAGAGACAAAGACTTCAAATTGGTTTACGTCTTCGAACCTTTAAATAAACCTAAAATTACAAAGCTACTAACAGAAGACATGAAACTTATTTTATTGCAGCATCTTTTGAATCACGATGCAAACATGTATGAAAAGGAAGATCATAAAGTATACAAGGTTAAAGAAGATTTCCGATACTATTACGCGATAACGAATAAAACACAAAACGTTGGAAAAATAATTAAAAAAGGAACTCTGTTTAAAAAAGTAAAAGTCCTTTACCTTTACAACGATAGTCTGAATGCCAGCAAAATCAAGCTAAAACACAAAGGGCTCATCCGACTAAAAATAGAATTAAACGCGATTACTAAAACAGCCTCCTGATGAAAAACACTTTACTTACTGACTTTTTTACTGAGCTTTCTTCCACTTATACTTCTGAAAATTCTTCAGATTTTAAATGTCGCGTACGTTTAAATCCCGACCATCCCGTTTACAAAGGACATTTTCCTCAAATTCCGATTGCGCCCGGAGTATGTTTAACCCAAATGCTCAAAGAAATTTTAATGGAAAAATTTCAAGAAGAACTGGTAATGAAAAGCGGCGACAACATCAAATTTTTGGCCATGATCAATCCAAAAGAAACCCCGGAACTCGAAATTACTTTTTCAGTAAAAAAAACAGACGCTACTTTGGATGTAAATGCCACATATTCTAACGATAGCAGGGCTTACACCAAGTTTAAAGGCAAGTTTTCTATCGGGGAATAAAATGCCTTAAAGCTGCCGGAAATCGCCCTTTTTTGTTATTTTTACACTCCCCTTTTTTTTGGGCAGTTTAGGGTTATGAGCGAAGACAGATACACATTAAATCAGCGATTTGCAGACTTAAAATGCTGTGTCATTATTCCGACCTATAACAACGAAAAAACACTTTCAAAAGTGATTAGTGACACCCTGCAGTACACCGATAAAATTATCGTGGTTAATGATGGTGCAACCGACAGTACACCAAAAATCCTTGAAACGTTTGGAGATTCCATTAAAGTTTTAACGCATGCTGGTAATCTTGGAAAAGGAATGGCTTTGCGAGACGGTTTTAAAAAATCTGTTGCGCTAGGTTATGATTATGCCATTACTATTGATAGCGACGGACAACACTTTCCAAGTGATCTCGAAAATTTTCTGAATAAAATTGAAGAGCATCCGGGATCTTTAATTATCGGTGCAAGAAACATGAACTCAGAAAATGTTCCCGGTAAAAGTAGTTTCGGACATAAATTTTCAAACTTTTGGTTCCAGGTGGAAACAGGCATTAAGATGCCGGATACACAATCTGGCTACCGTTTGTATCCGGTAAAAAAACTTGAGAAACTGAATTTTTTTTCTCCGCGCTTTGAATTTGAAATTGAGGTCATTGTAAAATCAGCATGGCGCGGTATCCCTGTGATCTCGATGCCTATTAAGATATTTTATGCAAAAGGCGCTGAGCGAATTTCACACTTTCGCCCTGCAAAAGATTTTACGCGCATCAGCATCCTCAACACTTACCTGGTTATCCTGGCATTTAGCTGGTACAAACCATTACGCTTTTTTCGCGGACTCACTCCGGCTAACCTCAAGGCTTTTATTCAAAAACATTTCTTTAATAAAGATGAGTCTGTTCTTAAAAAATCGTTATCAGTTAGTCTTGGCATTTTTTTCGGAATCGTGCCCATTTGGGGCTATCAGCTGGTTGCGGCAATAGCAGCTTCCTATTTATTTAAGTTAAATAAGGCCATAGTGATTCTTACGGCAAACATTAGTATTCCGCCTTTGCTGCCTTTCATTCTAATTGCAAGCGTAAAAACGGGAGAACTTTTTACAGGAACAGAAACTGATTTGTCCCTCCGCAACATTTCATTGAAAACATTAAAATTAAATGCTTTTACTTATCTTGCAGGAGCCTGTATTCTGGCGGTTCTTTTTTCGCTGTTCATGGGTCTCACAACCTTTATTACCCTTAGCGTGATCAGAAAGAAAAAAAGTTAATCTATGTTGGCCCTACGCTTATATAACTTTTTTCAACGGCATAAAGCTTTGCTCTTTAGCAGTTTGGTTCTATTGTTTTTGACCTTTGGCTATTTTAGTTCTCAGATCGAAATGGAAGAAGACATCACCAAGTTTATTCCTAAAGATAAAAAGCTCGACGAGGTAAATTTTATTCTTCAGAATCTGAAGATAAAAGACAAACTCGTTATCAATCTTTATAATTCCGACAGTACAGCATCCGACCCTTCAGATTTAATGGCCTGTGCCGACCGTCTTGCGGACACTTTACAAAAAACGCACGAAGAGTTTATTAAAGAACTGAATTACAAAGTTTCTGATGGTTTAATGATGCAGACCTATGGAACTTTTTATAACAACCTGCCTCTATTTTTGGAAGAAAAAGATTATTCAAAAATCGAAGGTCTGCTACAGGTCGATAGTATTAAAAGTACGCTCCGTTCAAACTATAGAACTTTATTGTCACCTACCGGCATGATCCTCGGGCGCTACATGAGGCGTGACCCGTTGAACTTAACGCCTTTAACTCTCAAAAAAATCCAAAGTCTGCAATTCGATGAAAATTTTGGTGTTAATGAAGGTTACATACAAACTCAGGATCACAAAAATCTTTTGCTTTTTATCACGCCGTCGGTCCCTCCAAATGAAACAAAGATCAATAAAGCCTTTATTGAATCACTGGATGGCATAGTAAAACACCTTACAGAAGAATTTCAGGGAAAAGTTGTTATTGAATATTATGGGGCTACGCCCGTGTCGGTAGGCAACTCGGTACAAGTTCGTCACGATAGCATTTTCACTTCTCTCATCGCGCTTTGTGTGATCATGGTGCTGTTGTTTTTATTTTTCCGCCGTCTCCTGGTAATTCTCTACATTCTTTTACCCGTAGCTTTCGGCGGACTATTTTCCCTTACGCTTCTCTATTTTATTAAAGGAGAAATATCGGCTATTGCTTTAGGAGCCGGTTCTATAGTATTGGGAATTGCCATTAATTATTCCCTTCATTTTTTCACCCATTATAAACACGAACGTTCGGTAAAAAAAGTTATTGAAGATCTTACCTTACCCATGTTGGTGGGATGTACTACAACAGTTGGCGCTTTTTTAAGTCTGCAGTTTGCTAAATCACAAGCTTTGCATGACTTCGGTATGTTTGCAGGTTTCAGTCTTATTGGAGCTGTTCTATTTTCAATTATTGTTCTTCCACACCTGTTAAAAACAAAAAAAGATAAAAAAGAAGAAGATGCTCATCCCGCCAAAGAATCTTTCATCGACAGAGCATTGTCTTATCCACTCGACAAAAATAAATCGGTTGTCATACTGGCTTTTATTTTCACCATCATTTTTGCCTTCACTGCCCGCAACGTAAGTTTCGAAAGCGACATGATGAAAATGAATTATCAGTCGGATCAATTAAATAAGTCACAACAAAATATTGAGCGTATAAATAAATATTCTCTAAAGTCTGTTTATGTTATTTCGAAAGGAAAAGATCTTAACGATGCTTTAAAAGCAAATGAGCGGGCTACAGCAAAATTAGCCGCGCTAAAAAATGAAGGCTTTGTGGGAAAATATTCTTCTATCAGCTCCGTACTTGTATCTGATTCCTTACAAACCTTGCGTATAGAGCGCTGGAATACTTTCTGGACAAAAGCCCGTAAAGATTCTTTGAAACAAAATCTTCAGCGTTACAGTAAAGCTTACAAATTTAAAGAAGATGCCTATAATGAATTCTTTGCATTGTTAGATAAAGACTTTAAACCAATTGCTCTTTCAGAATTAGATAGTCTTAAAAAATTAGTGGCCAACGATTGGATTACCGAAAACAAAGATCTCACAACAATTGTGAGTCTCGTAAAAACGGAGCCAGAAGTCAAACAAAAAGTCTACGATAAATTCGAAGGAGATTCAGATGTTCTTGTCTTTGATAAACAATTCATGACAAACCAGTTTATTGAGATCATCAGTTCTGATTTTAACCTGATTCTTTTAATTACCGCTTTGCTTGTTTTTGGATTCATGTTGTTATCGCATGGAAGAATTGAACTGGCAATTATAAATTTCCTGCCAATGTTTATCAGTTGGCTTTGGATCTTAGGAATAATGGGCATCCTGGGACTCAAATTCAACATTATAAACATTATCATCTCGACTTTTATTTTTGGTTTAGGCGACGACTATTCTATTTTTATTATGGATGGTCTTGGTCATGAATACAAATACGGCAGAAAAAATCTTGCTTCTTATAAAACTTCCATCTTTCTTTCCGCACTCACAAACATTGTTGGTGTTGGTGTTTTAATTTTCGCCAAACATCCGGCTCTTAAATCCATTGCTGCTATCACTATTATCGGCATGTGTACCGTTCTGTTCATTTCTTTCATAGTGCAACCGCTTTTTTATAATTTTCTGATTCTAAATCGCCGTAAGCGTGGTTTACTGCCCTACACCTTATTCAATCTTCTTCTAACAGGCGTTGGGTTTTTAATCTTCATTGCAATTAGTTTGCTGGCACACGCTTCTGCTGTAACACTCTTTACCATTACCCCGGCCCCTCGCAAAAAGAAAAAATTAATTTTTCATTACCTGATCATGTATGCCTGCCGCATTATGGTATATCTTGTTGCTAACGTAAAGAAAAACATTATTAATCCTCAAAATGAAATATTCGAAAAACCTGCTGTCATTATAAGCAACCATCAATCCTTTATTGACCTTGCCTTACTTTTAATGTTGAATCCTAAAATTGTTGTCTTCACAAATGATACTGTTTGGAATTCGCCACTCTACGGACTCATAGCGCGTATGGCCGATTATTATCCTGCCTCGCGGGGTTACGAAAGTGCCATAGACCAAATGAAAAAGCTTACAAATGACGGTTATTCTGTTTTAATTTTTCCGGAGGGAACCCGTTCTGAAACAGGAGAAATTCTTCGGTTTCATAAAGGCGCATTTTATTTAGCAGAACAATTAAACCTTGAAATTCTTCCCATACTTTTGCATGGCGCTGGAGGCGTTGTTCCCAAAGGCGATTTTCACTTCAAAGAGGGTGAAGTAACCGTAAAATACCTCCCAAGAATTTTGCCAGAGGAAACAACTTACGGAACGGGATATAAAGAAAAATCGAAAGCGATTCGTGACTATTTTAGAACGGAATATTCTGCCCTGCAAAAAGAAAAAGAAACAGTAGATTATTTCCGTTCAAAATTAATAAAGAATTACATTTATAAAGGTCCAGTACTCGAATGGTATTGCCGCATCAAAGTTGGGCTGGAAGGAAATTATAAAAACTTTGAAAGTTACCTGCCTAAAAAAGGAAAGATCGTCGACATTGGTTGCGGCTACGGATTTTTGTCACTCATGCTCGGTTTCATGAGTAAAGAACGTGAGATTACAGGCATCGATTACGATGAAGAAAAAATAAACATAGCTGCGAACTGCGTTTCTAAAAATAAAACCACAGAATTTATTCATGCCGATGTTACGCAGTATGAATTTTCAGAATCAGATGCTTTTATAATCAATGACGTGTTGCATTACCTGCCGCAAGAACAACAAGTGGCCCTTATAAAAAAATGCATAAGGAACTTAAATCCAAAAGGTGTCATGATTATTCGCGACGCGGATGCAGATAAAAAACAACGTCATCGTGGCACGCGTTACACTGAATTTTTCTCAACTAACTCAGGCTTTAATAAAACAAAAGAGGGCGGACTTCATTTTGCCTCAGCAGACCTTATTCGCTCTACTTTAAACGAATTTAATTTTATAGAATACCAACTCATCGACGACACCAAATTAACATCGAATGTTACCTTTGTTATTCGTCACACAAACAAACTACAAAGTGGGATTAACGGATAGTAAATACGATATAGTAATTATCGGAAGCGGCCTGGGAGGCTTGTGCTCGGCTTACATTATGTCAAAAGAAGGATACAAAGTATGTGTGCTTGAAAAAAACAGGCAACTCGGCGGAAGTCTCCAGATCTTTTCAAGAGACAAGGTTATTTTTGATACAGGCATTCATTACATTGGTGGTTTAAGCGAGGGTCAGAATCTAAACAGGTACTTTAAATATTTCAACCTGATGGATAAACTGAAATTAAAGCAGATGGATAAAGATGGTTTTGATATTGTTACTTTCAGAGGCGATCCAAATGAATACAAACATGCGCAAGGTTATGGCAATTTTATAAATACACTTAGCGCACAATTTCCTGGTGAGAGGGCCAACCTCGAGCGTTACTGTAATAAAATGAAGGAGATATGTAGCTTTTTTCCACTCTATAATTTAGAAGAAGGAACAAAAGATCTTTTCACTGCCACATTTTTAGAAACAGACACCAAAGCCTATATTGAATCGGTTACTTCGAATAAAAAACTACAAAATGTACTCGCCGGCACAAATCCTTTATATGCTGGCGAACCAAATAAAACACCCCTTTATGTACACGCACTGGTGGTTAACACCTACATAGAAAGTGCCTGGAAGTGCATTGATGGCGGCGCGCAGATAGCCAAACACCTTTCTGACAGCATAAAAGAAATGGGCGGGGAGATTTACAATTATTGCGAAGCGGCAAAATTTAATTTTAGCGGCCACGAAATAAAAAGTGTGGAGCTTACCGACGGACGTAAGATTGAAGGAAAAACATTTATCTCAAATTGCGACCTATCAAAGACAATGGACATGATCGAGCCGGGGCATATTCGTCAGGCATACCGTCACAGAATTCAGAGTCTTGAAAACACGCCTTCCTCTTTCATTTTATACATTGTACTTAAAAAAGAAACCATTCCTTACTTTAATCATAACAAATACCATTATGATATTGATGACGTTTGGGATGCCATTAATTACGACGAAAATACCTGGCCAAAAGGCTTCGCTTTATTTCCGCAATCTTCAACAAAAAATCCTGCTTATACCGAAAGTCTGATCGTTATGGGTTATATGAACTACAAAGAAATGCAGGAGTGGTCGGATGTAGTAAATATTATTCCAAACAAAGTAAATGAGCGTGGTGAAAACTACGAAGAGTTTAAAGAAAGAAAATGCCAGTTACTCTTTAAGACTCTTTTTGCGCACATGCCAGAGCTGAAAGGTAACATTGAATCCTACTATTCCTCTACCCCGCTTACTTACAGAGATTATATTGGCAGTCGCGATGGCACCATGTATGGCATAGCAAAAGACTACCGCGATCCTCTAAAAACATTTATTTCTCCGAAAACAAAAGTTCCGAATTTATTGCTCACCGGGCAAAACCTCAATCTACACGGTGTACTGGGCGTAACGGTTAGCTCTGTTGTTACCTGTTCAGAAATTTTGGGTCAACAATACCTGATTAAAAAAATAAAAGAATATTCGTAATGCTGCCAGATAACATTTTAAATCAGGTAATCCTGACTGCAAAAACCGCCGGAGCCTTTATCAGACAAGAGCGTGAAAATTTTAATTACGCAAATGTCGAAATTAAAGGTTTGAATGATCTTGTGAGTTACGTAGACAAAACAGCAGAAGAGCTTATCGTGAAAGAGCTACATAACATTTATAAAGATGCCGGTTTTATAGTAGAAGAAAATACAAGAAGTGAAAAAAGAGACTATAATTGGATAGTTGACCCTTTGGATGGCACAACAAATTTTATACACGGCATTCCTTGTTATGCTGTAAGTATTGCTTTAGAATACAAAGGTGAAATAGTTCTTGGTGTTGTTTATGAAGTGAGTCGCGATGAGTGTTTTTACGCGCAAAAAGATAAAGGCGCTTTTTTGGACGGAAGAGCTATCCAGGTTTCGTCGCGTCAAACTGTTTCTGAAAGTCTTATTGCCACAGGCTTTCCCATTTATGACTTTGGAAGGGTTGACAACTACCTTGGCGCTCTAAAATATTTTATGGAGCGTACGCATGGCTTGAGAAGAATTGGTGCTGCATCTGTTGATCTTTGTTACGTGGCTTGCGGCCGAATGGATGCCTATTTTGAATACAATTTAAAACCCTGGGATGTTGCTGCAGGGGCGCTCATAGTAAAAGAAGCAGGTGGATCAGTTTATGATTTTTCGGGTGGAAATAATTGGCTCTTCGGTAAAGAAGTCTCGTGCTCGAATAAATTACTCGACGAAGAGTTTAACACAATCATTAGGGAATTTTTTTCGTAAAAGCATTTGTCAGTCAGTTAGCACAGCATTCAATAGTGGTTTTGTGCGTTGCGGAGTGCTTTCTGCTTGCATTTATCAGCATCGAAATTCTGTAGCCTTGTTTATAGGGAATAATATCCTGAATCTCACTTGCTTCGCCTCCAAACACCACTTCTACAAAAAAACCTTGCAGAAAATAAAGGCAGGTAATTCCCTCTTTTTCAGAATCCTGGTCTAAAAAAACACCATCTTTTCTCAGAAGATTTACTTGTTCACTTATACTTAGTTTTACGAAATCGTAAAAAGATTGAATATTTAGTAGCGGGAGTAAATTTTCTGTTCTCATAATTCTTATTTTACTGTAAAATTACAGCGATCAGAGTCCACCGGCAATCCACAGAACCTTTTGCCATTACACATGTAAGATTTTAGAGAAAATGCACAGGCTTTTGCATCCATAAAACAACTTTGCACTTCAAGCAAGATAGCTCGAAACCCTTATAATCAGAAAGATACAGAGGCTTGCAAATTCACCGCTGAAAAATAATATTCGCCTCTATTTATTTTTTAGACTTTTTTGAGCTGCATCATGGCCCATTCATTTTCATTTACTGTTCTTACAAAGTCAAAACCATTTGCTTTGGCCACCTGTGTCAATTCTTCAACGTCTGTAGTAAAAAAACCACTCAAAAAGAGCAGCGCATCTTTATCCATGATCTTTGAATAAGAAGGAATTTGGGCTTTAAGAATATTTTTATTGATGTTAGCTAAAATAATTTCGAAAGATTTTTCGTTGTCAAGCAGATCAACATCTCCCTGCTTTAAAAGGATATCCGGAAAGCCATTGGCACTGCAATTCTCTTTTGCATTTTCAACGCTCCATTCATCAATGTCGATTCCAACAGTATCACCCGCACCTAATTGCTTAGCGAGAATCGCAAGAATTCCAGTGCCGCAACCCATATCTAATACCCGTTTATTCTTTACTTCTGTAGAGAATAGTTCCCGGCACATCAACCTTGTAGTTTGGTGGTGACCTGTGCCAAAACTCATTTTTGGCATGATCACAATTTCCTGTTTTACAGTTGCGTTTTTTTCGTGGAAGGGAGCACGAATACATAAAAGATCATCCACAAAAACAGGTTCAAAGTTTTTTTCCCACTCAGCATTCCAGTTTGTTGCCGCAATTTTTTCAACCGTAAAAGCAAATACAAAATCTTCAAATTGAAACTCTGAAAAATCAAGCGTCGTTGCTTCTTCTTCCTTTATATAAGCTGTGAATCCTGTATCAGAATAGTCGAAACTTTCAAAACCTAGTTCTGAAATCATGGCCACAAGAATCTCTGACCCGGGCTGTGGTGGTTCTACGGTAAACCTGTATGCTAAATAACTCATGAGAAAGATTCCATGATAATACAAAAATCGTCTGCCTTCAAACTCGCTCCGCCAATTAAACCGCCATCCACATCGGGACAAGAGAAAAGCTCTTTTGCATTTTGAGCATTGCAACTTCCACCGTAAAGGATAGGCATTTCGTTCGCGATATCCTCCGAAAAAATTTCACCAATTACCCTTCTTATAAAAGCATGCATTTCCTGGGCCTGCTCAGGGCTGGCTGTCTCACCCGTACCTATAGCCCATACAGGCTCATAAGCTAAAACGAGTTGTGTTATTTTATCCTTCGGAAAATGATTTAAAACACTTTCCAATTGTTTTCTTACTACTTCAAAGTGTTGCTCCGCTTTGCGTTCTGCCAGCACTTCTCCAAAACAAAAGATAACATTAAGATTACTTTTTAAAGCCTGATCAATTTTCAAAGCCAGTTGAGAATCGGTTTCCGAAAAATAAGCACGTCGCTCGCTATGTCCTACCAGCACGCAATTACCACCTGCCGATTGAATCATTGCAGCCGAAACCTCACCTGTAAAAGCTCCTTTATCATGCTCACTGCAATTCTGAGCGCCAATATAAAAATCACGGTCCTCTCTAAAAATAACACTTAACATTTGAAGATAAGGTAAAGGAGGAAAAATGACTTTCTGTATCCCACCAATAGTGCCTGATTTTTCTTTTATAGCAGAGGCCAGGTCAAACGCCTCTTCCCAATTTAAGTTCATTTTCCAGTTACCTGCAACAATTTTTTTTCTGCTCATGATCAATTTATTTTACCCGTACACGTGGATCTAAAATGCCATAAATAATATCCACTACTATATTTATGATTACAAAAATAGAAGCAAAAATTAAAGTGGCTCCCATTACTACAGGAAGATCGTTATTATTTAAAGCTTCTACCACTTCGTTTCCTATTCCTTTCCAACTGAAGATCTTTTCTACAAAAACTGCGCCAGCCATTAAACCCGCAAACCAACCCGAAATAGCTGTAATAACAGGGTTTAAAGCGTTTTTTAAGGCATGTTTAAAAACAATCTTGCTAAACGATAATCCTTTCGCTCTCGCGGTACGAATATAATCCTGCGACAAAACATCCAGCAAAGAACTTCTGGTTAATTGAATAACAATGCTCAAAGGACGCATGCCTAAAGTTAATGCCGGCAGTATAAGATTTTTCAATTTTAATTCTTCACCATCAATGTTGAGTTCAAATAAACTTCCCGAGGGATTTAATCCGGTGTAATCCGCCAGTACATAGCCGAATAACCAGGCCATAATCAACCCCACAAGAAACGAAGGAGCGCTCATACCAAAAACCGTAGCCAGGAAAAAAATACTCCGGTCAAGCACCGAATTCTTTTTTACAGCAGTTACAATGCCCAATAGAATACCAATTACGGACGCAATAATGATGGCTACAAAGGCCAGGACGGCCGTTTCAGGTAAGGTTTCTTTAATAATTTCTGAGACGTTCTTTTTTGTAATGTAACTCCTTCTCAGGTAGGGAAATTTTAAAACCACTACTTCTTTTTTCCCAAGGGTAAATAAAGGGGTCCAATCGTATTTATCCGGATTGAGATAAGAAAGATCCCCCTCATCCCTGTAGTTATGAAGCGAAACAGGAGAAAGATCATTCAGATAATTGAGGTATTGACTACTTATTGGTTTGTCGGTTCCTAAATCCCTGTGAATCGCATCAATGGCATCCTTGTTGGCTCTTTGTCCAAGCATAACCGAAGCCGGATCGCCTGGCAAAACATTAAACAAAAAGAAGATGGTGGTAATAACTCCTAAAAGTACAACCAGCCCATAAAATAATTTTTTTAAGACAAATTTTATCACGTTTACAGCCCCTAATATAATATTTTATCCGAAGTGGAATAGGTCGCCCCTACCTTCTTTTTACACGATAATTCACCCAAAAACATCGCCGCTAAATTCCAGGCTTAATTCTTATAATAACTATTACAAATACTGCGTTATATCCGTACTTTTACAAAACAAATTCCTTTTGTGATTACCCCTAAACTGATACTCATAGCGTTTCTTTTTTTTATCGCCTGCGGTTCTATTCAAGCGCAAAAAATCGGCCTGGTACTTAGTGGCGGCGGAGCCAGTGGAATGTGCCACGTAGGCGTTTTAAAAGCTCTGGAAGAAAATAATATTCCGGTTGACTACGTGTGTGGTACCTCCATCGGCGGACTAATAGGTGCCTACTACGCTGTAGGTTATTCTCCCAAAGATATTGAGAGGCTTGTTAAAACTGCTTTTTTTGGAAGTATTTTACGGGGCGAACTACCTGTAAAATATGAATACATGGTAAAAAAACGGGATGATTATGCTGCCTGGGTAACTTTTAAATATGATTTCAGAAACAACTATTTAAAGAATCTTCCAACCAACGTTATAAATTCTATGCCCATCGATTATTACCTGATGGAAACTTTTACAGGGGTTGCGAATAAAATGCATAACAACTTTGACAGTCTTTTTGTACCATACCGTTGCGTGGCTGCCGACATTGAATGCAAACAACCGGTTATTTTTAAAAATGGAGATCTGCCGAGCGCTGTCAGAGCCAGTATGAGCTATCCCTTTTACCTCAGACCAATTAGTATTGATGGAAAGTTGTTATTTGATGGCGGTCTTTACGATAACTTTCCTACAGATGTGATGCAGAATGATTTTAAACCCGATTACATCATTGGCTCCAATGTTTCGGAAAAACCAGTAAAACCAGACGAAGATAATTTGTATTTACAGATCAGGAGTTTGCTCATGAGCCAGACAAACAACAATCCGAAGTTTGAAGGTGCTCTTATTGAACCATGGAGCGATGTGAATGTTTTTAATTTTGATAACGTACAGCGTCTTATCGATAGCGGTTATGCAGCGACAATAAGAGCTCTGCCCGAAATTAAAAAACAAATTTCCCGCCGTGCTAATGATGAAACACTTGCTGCAAAAAGAGAAGACTATAAAAAATACCAGAAGCTGGATGGCATTAAATTTGTTGATCTGGAGGTAGTAGGATTTAATAAAAAACAAACTCAGTTTATTACTAAAAGTTTATTTTTTAAGAGAAAACCTTTTACATTGGAACAACTTCAAAGACGCTACTTGCAGCTGGCCAGTGAGGATAAGATCAAAACTATGTTTCCTGTTACCAAACTCGACTCTTCAACAGGTAATTATAAACTGAAACTGGTTGGAAAAAAAGAAAAACCTTTTTATATAGAACCCGGAGCAATTATTTCTAACCGTCCAATAAGTGAGGCCTTTCTCGGACTTCAATACAATTACCTTGGAAGAATTGGTATAAGCGCTTATGCCAACGGATATCTCGGAAAATTAAATACAAGCACGCATGCAAAAGTGCGTTTTGACTTCCCGGGACGAATTCCTTTTTTTATTCAACCTTCTTTTACCATTTCACGCTGGGATTATTTTAGTAGTAGTGCGCTTTTTTATAATTTCGAAAAACCTGCTTACCTGGTGCAGATTGACAAATTCGGAGAACTTAAAGCGGGCATTCCCGTTGGCAATATATCGCAGTTTAATGTTGCAGGGGGATTTACAGAATGGAAGAATCAATATTACCAGACAGATAATTTTTCGAAAACAGACACTGCCGACGTTAGTTATTTTGATTATTGGTATATGCAGGCCGCCTACAAAATAAACACACTGAATAGAAGAATGTATGCCACCGAAGGTACTTATCTTAATGCCAGAGCACGTTATTTAAAAGGACAGGAAAGCTTTTATCCAGGCAATACAAGTACAGACACTATTACTTTCAAAAACAAAAACCAACCTGCCTGGCTGCAATTAAAACTAACTTTCGACAGTTATATCCGGACCTTCAAAAAATTCAAGCTTGGCCTTTTTTTAGAAGGAGTATATTCAACCCAAAGTTTTTTTAGTAATTATAAATCTACAATTCTCTCTGCACCGGTTTTTAATCCAACTCCCGAAAGTCAGACTTTTTTTCTCGATGCATACAGGGCGCATAATTATTTCGCAGGTGGCCTGAAAGCTATTACAAGTCCGGCTAAAAGTTTTGACATTCGTATTGAGGCATACGTGTTTCAACCATATCAATCTATCCGCGAAAATTCTAAAACCGGAAAAGCAGAATATTCATCGCCTTTCTTATACCGCTATTTGTCAGGAATGGCAGCGCTTGTATACAACAGTGCCGTTGGCCCTATCAGTATCGGCATTAACTATTACGATCAAAAAGATAACGCGATCTCACCATTTTTTCATATAGGCTATATTATTTATAACCATAAATCGATCGAATAATTACAGGCCAGAAGTTAAAAAAAACGCCATAAAAAAAGCCCCGATTATACCAGGGCTTTTAATTCTAAAATTCGTCTTCGTTAAAAAAGAAGTCATCCTTAGTCGGATAATCCGGCCAGATTTCTTCTATGCTTTCATAACTTTCTCCTTCGTCTTCCATCTCTTGCAAATTTTCAATCACTTCCATTGGAGCTCCGCTGCGCATAGCGTAATCGATTAATTCGTCTTTTGTTGCAGGCCAGGGCGCATCTTCTAACCAACTCGCTAATTCTAATGTCCAATACATATATTATGATTTAATTTTCGCTTTTTAATTCCTGCAAAAGAAAAAAAATTTTTGATAAGAAAAAAGAAATATTTATAAATATTAGTTTTTTTATTAAAAGTATAACATACTGCAAATCAATTAAATAACTAAGTTTTAACGGTAATGGCACTTTTTTGCCCTTAAATTTCGACCGAATGGCTCCATTATCAGGAGTATTGTGAAAAAGATTGACCAAAAACCGGGTTCAGAACTCCACGATCAATTTTCTTTTTTCAGGAAATTGTTCAGTAGTTGGTTAGCCAGGGCAAAGGGATGAAGATCTGTTCGCGTTTTTATTTCCTGCATTTTTTGCTGAACAGTTTCATCTGAATAAAAACGTTCCTTTAACTGCTCGTCAATAGCGTTTAAAAAAAGATCATACTGTTGCTCTTTTCTTTTTTGCTGGAAATAGGCATTAGAAGTAGTAAAATTTTTATAATCTTCTATCATTTCGTAAAGCTCTTTAATGCCTGTATTCTCGGTAGATGAACAAATCATTGTGCGAGCAGTCCACCCACTCTCCGGAGCTTGCAAAAGATGCATGGCATGCGCATATTCCGTTCTTGCCGATTTTGCTTTGATCAAATTATCTCCGTCTGCTTTGGTAATCACAAGTGCATCTGCCATTTCCATAATTCCTCGTTTTATCCCCTGCAATTCATCACCTGCTCCTGCCAGCATAAGCAAAAGAAAAAAGTCGGTGATTTTACTTACTGCTACTTCACTCTGCCCTACACCAACTGTTTCAACTATTATAAAATCATAACCTGCGGCTTCACATAAAAGTATGGTCTCGTAAGTTGCTTTTGTAACGCCTCCTAAAGTGCCGCTGCTCGGCGACGGACGAATGTAAACGTTCGCCATCGTTGATAATTCCTCCATGCGGGTTTTATCCCCTAAAATACTTCCCTTACTTCGGGTGCTTGACGGGTCGATAGCCAATACCGCAAGTTTACGTCCTTGTTTAACCACTTCTTTTCCGAAACTTTCTATGAAAGTGCTTTTACCTACACCGGGTACACCCGTAACTCCAAGGCGAAAGGAATTTCCGGAAGAAGAAATAATACCGTCAATAATTTTTTGTGCTATATCCTGGTGCGATTTATTCTGAGATTCTACAAGAGTAATGGCACGACTCAAAATTGCCACATCTCCCTTCAGAATGCCCTCTATAAAGAAGCGGGGATCTTTGTTGCTATATAAGTTTCCCGGCTTACTCAAATCGTAAATGTTTTACAGAAACGCCTTTATTTTGTAATTCTTTTAAAGCTTCAATACCAATTCTTAAATGTGTATTAACAAAATCTTCCGTTACTTTTAAATCACTTTGTTCGGTTTTCACGCCTTCTGCAATCATCGGTTGATCTGTAACAAGCATCAATGCCCCGGTAGGAATGCCATTACTGAAACCCACGGTAAAAACAGTAGCAGTTTCCATATCAATAGCCATAGTACGTAAACTCCTCAGGTAATCTTTAAACTTTTCATCGTGTTCCCAAACTCTTCTGTTTGTGCTGTAAATTGTTCCCGTCCAATAATCAAGCGCGTTTACACGAATGGTATGAGATATGGCTTTCTGAAGACTGAAGGCCGGAAGCGCCGGCACTTCCGGGGGCATGTAATCGTTACTGGTTCCCTCCCCGCGAATGGCTGCTATGGGTAATATTAAATCGCCTATCTGGTTCTTCTTTTTTAGCCCGCCACACTTCCCTAACAGCAATACGGCTTTGGGATGAATGGCTGTAAGCAGGTCCATAACGGTTGCCGCACTGGCGCTACCCATGCCAAAATTAATAATGGTTATATTTTCGGCTGTAGCGCTAAGCATAGCTTTCCCTTGTCCCATCACTTCTACACCATATTGTTTTGCGAACATATGTACATAATTCGAAAAGTTTACAAGAATGATATATTTCCCGAATGCCTCCAGGGGAACGCCTGTATAACGTGGTAACCAGTTATTTACAATCTCTTCTTTCGTCTTCATATCTGTCTTAATTAGTGATAAAAAAATAGCAGCGATTCAATTAATGTAAATATATTTAAAATAAATTTGTCATCCCTGGACTTCCCTCTTAAATATCCACCTTTTGCTGTGCGTTTAAAAAAGCTAGGCAATCAAATGCAGATCTTTGATTTTATCCGTAAAAAATGGTTGGTCTTAACCCCTGAAGAATGGGTAAGACAGCATGTTTTAAATTACCTGGTAACCGAAAAAAAATTCATTGCATCCTCCATTTCTGTAGAGAAAGAACTCATTCTAAACGATATTAAAAAACGTTACGATATTGTAGTGTACAACCGCGAGCTTAAACCTTATCTCATTATAGAATGCAAGGCGCCTTATATCGAATTGGATCGTTTGGTAGTAGAACAGGCTCTCCGCTATAATCTCACCGTTAAAGCCGATCTGTTAATGATCACAAATGGAGTCAGCGACCTCATCTTCAATTCAAAAAATGAAATAGTAGACCTGCCTCAACATATCCTCATCTGATATATTCAAAATCTTAAGGTGTAAGATCTAAATTAAAAAGTAAGCTAATTTGCCAGTTAGCACTCATAGCGAGCACGACTTCTCCGCGACAAAATATCGCTAGACAAAAGGCATTAATGTTATATCTATCTTACATAAACTGGACCCCTGGGCTTGGCAACGAATATTCAACTCCTGCACATCATCAGACTATTAATGTTCTTCGTAAACTTTGTACGGAATGGACAGGCTTTTCAATAAATATTCCGAGTATAACTTGGGTTTTATGGTTGTGACAAAAATAGAGACAACAGTGCTTGAAGTTAAAGGCCATCTTAGATCAGCATTAATACCGCGCGAATGTAAATTCAGCAAGTTCTCAACCAATGTCGGTTCAAGTATGGTGGGATAGTTACAGGGTAGCCGAATGTCAGTGCGAGCAGGATTAAAATCCAGTGGATCTTAAGGCCGGTAATCGCGAAAGCAATGTCAGTTCAAGCCTGGAAGAATGTCTCTTAGAGCCCAGTCGAATGCCAGTTCGAGCAGGATTAACATCCGGTGGATGTTAAGGCCGGCAATCGCGAAAGCAATGTCAGCTCAAGCCTGGAAGAATGTCAGTGGGAGCCCAGTCGAATGTCAGTTCGAGCAGGATTAACATCCAGTGGATGTTAAGGCCAGCTGATTGGCAGTCAAATGTCAGTTCGAGCGTAGTCAAATGTCAGTTCGAGTGTAGTCAAATGTCAGTTCGAGCGTAGTCGAGAACTAGTTATTCAACATCACCGGCATTACTAACATCAGCACATCTTCGCCCGGATTTGATTTATTATTCGGTAAAATAATACCTGCACGGTTTGGAGCGCTCATCTCGATAACGATTTCATCACAGTCTAAGTTACTTACCATCTCTACAAGAAAACGGGAATTGAAACCTATTTCCATGTCTTCACCCACATAAGTACAAGTCAATAACTCGTGACCTTCATTAGCGAAGTCTAAATCTTCAGCACTCACTCGCAATTGACTGCCGGTAACTTTTACACGGATCTGGTGAGTGGCTTTGTTAGAAAAAACGCTCACACGTTTTAATGCGCCAAGAAACGCACTTCTGTCAACCGTTAGTTTATTAGGATTTTGTTTTGGAATTACAGCTTCGTAATTCGGATATTTTCCGTCGATTAAACGACAGATTAAATTTACATTTCCAAAACTGAATAAAGCATTTGTTTTATTGAACTCAACTTTTACTGCATCATCCACACCCGTTAATAATGTTTTTAAAACATTCAAAGGTTTTTTTGGCATGATAAAAGAGGCAGAAGCTCCTGCTTTTGCATCATTACGGGTGTAACGTACAAGTTTGTGAGCATCCGTTGCAACAAAAATAGAATTCACTTCGCTGAACTGGCAAAATACGCCACTCATAACAGGACGAAGATCATCGTTACCGGTTGCAAAAATAGTTTTGTTGATAGCGCTTGCAAGCACATCACTTTTTATAACAATTGAAGTCTGTGACTCTAACTTCGGCATCTTCGGATACTCTGTTCCGTTTTGTCCCGAGATATTGTAATCACCCGTTTCTGTTTTAAGTTTTATGGAGTGTTTTGTTTTGTCAACGATAAAAGAGATCGGTTGCTCCGGAAGGTTTGCCAAAGAATCTAAAAGTGTTTTAGCAGGAACCGCAATACTACCACTATCATTTGAATCTACTTTTACAGTGGTTGTTATAGTAGTTTCCATATCACTTGCTGATAACGTCAACTCATTTTTATTTATCTCAAATAAAAAACAATCTAAAATCGGAATGGTGTTACTGGAGTTTAAAACCCCACCAATAGATTTCAAATGTTTTAATAAGGTTGACGCGGAAACAACAAAATTCATAGACTTAATTTTAAAAGCGAAATTACAGTAAGCAAAGGAAAATCCCCGCAAAAGGGATTATAGTTTTAAACTATTTTTTAACAGAACTCTGAGCGGAAAAATAATTTGACGTAACAAATAATTTTCCAAACACAAAATATTGAATAAGCGCCCACTCCCCGTCGTTATTGAAACTCAGGAAAAGCCGATCCGGATCATAATAATAAGTCACTCCGTGCTCAGGATTATCTTCATTGGTATATTGCTTTCTGAAAAAATTGTATTTTTCTACTTTATTGTCCTTTGTCGTGATGGTGAGAGAACTGAAGGGCTTTACTGTCATTAAAGAATCCTGTAACTTCTTGCTTTTGTTCGTCAACAATACTTCGTAAGAGATGTTTTGAAGATACACCAGGTACTGTCTCATCCTAGCATCATCATAAGTCAGTTGCTGCCCCTTCCCGTTTTTCAGGCTGAATGTATTGGCATTGATAAGATCAATTACAAATGAAGAGTCTGCCGGTGCCTCGTAATTCTGAAATGAGATCTGCTTCATCTCCGGTGGCGTGTAATTAAGCACCAGGCGATCGCGCCATTCATTTTCATTTACAATGTACCGTGGCATTAAGAATCCTTTAAAACCTGCTATAAAGCACACATAAGGATCTTTGTAGTTTTCGCCGTTTTCCGGATCACTCAGCAACATGTAACTGCCTTCTGAATCATCTGTCTCGTGGCCCACGTAATATTGCCGTACACGCTCATCTCCGGTATAGATCTCAACTTTAATGGCCTGCGCTGCCATATACTTTAAAGTACTTTCCCGCATAGTTTTCGGAACCGGATTTTTTACCTCAACCAGTTTGATCACCTCCAGTAAATTTAAAATGGCATCGCCCCGGCAGTTGTATTTATCATTTACAACCCAGCCTGTTTTCGTTCTTTTTAAATCAGACTTGTGCCCGTCTTTATCGGCCAAAAAAATTCTCGTAATTGCTGCTGTATCCCTGTATTTGAAGTTGCGCGACTCTTCATCCAGCGTTCCTGGTTTGGATTTTGCTTTATAAATATAGATAGAAACTCCTGCAAGAAGCAGCAGAATAAAAATAATAATGGAGGAAGATTTTTTCATGATAGAAGCAAGTACTTTAAAGGAAGATCAAAAAATTCTTATTTGAATTCTTTTCTCGACTCAAATAAAGAGCTGGCAAGGTTGTTATAGCGCAAAGAAATCTCAAATCCACCGAAACCTTTTGATGCCGTTCTATACGCTGAAACGTTTGCATCATAAGCCATTCCAATGGCATAATCGCCTAAATCAAAAATAAGTTTGGCTACTATGGCATCTTTGTTTCTGTAAAATACACCCAAACCGATAGCATTCTGCGTTTTTACACCTGTAACTTTTGTACCTGTACTCATACGGTATTTAAAGTACGATCCCATGTAAAGCTCACTGTAACTTCCCTGAGCCTGGTACATTACTGTTGGACTCCATGAAAATTTTGTATCCTCAATATCCAGCACCGAGGTTAACGCTGCAGTCCAGCGAACAGGCATTCTTGATTTTGATCCTGCACCGAATTCCTGGTTTGGTCTGTTTAAATGAAATGCACCCAAAGCTATTTTGAAAGACCTTACATCATCATGATCCTGATCTCTTTTATAGGTAGCAAATTCATAAGCTATACCTGCAGCTACGTCTACTGTTGTGTATTGTCTGTAAATGGCTTCGCGCGAGTCTAGATTCGGATCAATATAATTACCATTAAACTGTGAAGCGTAAGTAAGTTTGTCATAATTTCCGTTTGTAGCAGCAGTTCCGCCGGCAAGCCCAACACTTAAAGCGCTGTTGCGCCCCATTTTTAACAGAGCGCTTACATTCAGCAGCGCTGATGTTTTACGGATTTTAGCAACACCAGCCTGATCATTGAAAATAGTTAAACCAAGTCCCATAAAAGCCGGGCGTTTTTTCGATCTGAATAATCCACCGTCGAGAGACAAACCCATGGTTTGATAAGCATTATTCATAGCGGCCCACTGGTTGCGGTAATTAGCAATAGCTCTGAAATAACCATTGTAAAACCCGGTGTTTGCAGGACTTATCAGCAAAGGGGTTTCATACAACTGTGAGAAGTGAATGTCTTGCGCGTGCACTACACCAGATAAAGTAAAAACCAAAAGAGCTGAAAGGTATTTTATTTTCTTCATATACTATAATTTGCAACAGCTGCCACCAGCTGCGTGATCGTGTTATTCGTTTTATTTAGGATTGTTACCTGTAACATAAATTTCTGAGTCAGTTAGCGGGTTAAGGTTACATTTCCTTTTACCAGTTTTTGCTCATTGTAAATATTTCTGTAGCTGATAAAATAAGCATAAACACCGGTCTGTGCATCCTGACCTCTGAATCTGCCATCCCAGGCTGTAAATACGTCTACTGTTCTGAAAACTTCCTGGCCCCAGCGGTTAAAAATTGTCATTTGATACTCGGTAGCAAATTCAGCACTTCCCAAAGGACGGAAATCGTCATTAAGACCATCACCGTTTGGCGTAAAACCTGAAGGAATGTTTGTATTATCTCCCGAGCTGGAAATATCATTACGTTTATCTGTAAATACAGCTACAACGTTCCCTCCCGTGTTCCAATTCACTACGATAGAGTCGCTGCTCAAACCAGTAGCAATTGGTCCGTCAATTTCCCAGTGGTGGAATTTGTAATCTGAAGAACTTGCTGGAATTCCTTTGAAAGTGATGTTAGATTGATGATATTCGCCATACCAGGTATAGTAAGGAAGAACCGTTGTATTCAGTTGAACACTTCCTGCATCTTTTGGTCTGACGTCCACACTGATATTAAACGGACCGGTAAGACCAAAACAATTCCCATTTTTAAAAGCATCCTGCATGTAAAAACAACGCAGTTGAATTACTTTTCTCAATACACTCACATTCGTGTCCCAAAGGTGCAACTGGTCAGTAGAGGGAAATTTCCCTGGAAGTGGAGCAGAGGCAGGATCTTCGTGGTATTTCATTTCTTTTGAATAAAGAGCAGCCACATAATCCAATTGTTTAATAATGTTCTCACATTTTAAAGGTCCGTTTAATAGATCCTGGTAACGTGCAATGTATTCAGCTTTAAAGGTTGGATTTCTCATCAATTTGGTCATGATGTTACCGTGACCATTCAATGCGTTACTGGTTGGAACATAAAGTGTTGTTGCACCCGCCGCGTTAAACAAATAACAAGGAGGCAATGCATAATTTGGATACACCGGCTGACCTGAAGGAGATACAGCTGTATAATTGAAAATAGATGGCATATTCCATAAATAAAAATGCCATTTTCCACCATTCTTATTGGATTGACCACCTTTTGCAAGAGCAATGTTGTTAGTCCAAAGATCACTATTCATGGCATAACTGTTCAATGCCATAAAATCTATAAAACTGGCTTTGTCCATATTAGCCATTACTTTTTGGTAATCAGCTGTGTTTGAAGACACCACTTTTTTCATGGTGATATCGTAAACATTGGTGTTAAAATGCGAAGTTGGAGCAAAACTGGATTTAGATCCGTCCCAGTACGTCACATACCCTTCCTGAGGACTGTTCGTTGAACCTCTTACAACAAAGTTAAGATCTAATGAATCTAAAGATTGACCATTATAATACTGTTCATAATATTTGTCATAAACCTCTCGTAAATCATATACTCCCCAATAGGCTCCATTTACAAAAGCTACAACGGGCTTTATGTGAAGAGGACTAACATTCAGATTATTCTTAGCAGCGATTGATTGCATCACTATATCCCTTATACCCGTTCCGTAGGACGTTCCGGGAGCCTGTAGTGCAGAACCTGAGTGACTTTCATAATCCCCTGCTTTTACATGCAGGATTGGAAACACTCTTCTTGGTGTTGTACCCAGACCTTCTACGTTAAAAATATCCCCTTCAAAATCACATCCCGATCCTAAACGGTCGTCTTTGTGAATATAAAACCCTTTTTGTGACGTGATCCATTGTTCCTGGGGGGGTCTAGTCATCATCCCATACCCTTCGCTGATCTGCTTTTTCTTATCATAATATTCTACATGCACGGAAGGCGAGTAAGCACCCTGGCTGCCATTAAACCAGGCGGTATCAGCCTTATCAAGGGCTATGGAAATAACCCCGAATTCTTCAGAGAATCCATTGTGCTCCGTGCCAATAAAATAGGTATTTGTCTCACAAAAGCTTGGTAAAGTATTAACCGGACAATTTGGATTATTTAGCTTAGGCACAGCTATGGCACGAATCATTGTTGTGCCTTCCAGAGTAATAGGAACTAATGAATCGTTAAAGCGGTATGTTTGGCCTGATTGTGTTAGGTTGTCGTAAAACGGAACAGGGTAATCACCATTTTTAGTATAAAATACATTGTAACAAGAAGTGGTAGAATCGTAATTATTGCCCTGCAACCTGATATATGCAAGGGGTGCCGATCCTTCTGGTATAAAAACCCCTTCACTCGCGCTGGAAGTAAAAGTCAACTGCGTGTTCAGGAAGATGTTCGGCTTAGGAGCATAGCCATTTGCTGCAGGAGTTCCGTTCGCAAACTTTGGAGACTGGCTTGTAAAAAGTTTCCAGGCGCCGTTGCCAATGTTATCATAGTCAACACGGCCGCGAACGTGACCACCTTTGGTTGGCAACACAAAAATAGAATCATAAACTACGCCACTCGCATTGGATATGATAATCCATTGATTTTTACATTGCTCAACATTAAAATTTGTATGAAAGTTAACGCCGTCGTTTGTATTCTTTCCAGATAGCCAAACGAGGTAATAATTCTGAGGTTGTAAGACAGGAAAGTTAGAAGGGAATTTCCATTTTTTCAGATTTACACGGTCGTTTGTGAGATAAAAGTTGGCAAGGCTGATAGACTGTGTATGGTTACAATAAAGTTCCACGTAATCATTGAGAACACCTTTTTCGTCAGTAGCCCCAATTGGACCTGTGTTGGACACGCAATATTCATTTAAAATAATGGGATAGGTCGCCATCTGCGCCAACAAGGTTTGAGTTCCGTTTAAAATAAAGAAAAATCCAAAAACCAGTAAAAGTTTTCTTGTTATCATAATTAAAAATCGTGTTTTAGTTCAAAAATGTACTTTTCAAATATACACATTACATCTATATATCTCAAAAATAGGAATAGATATCTAAAAAAACGATTGTTATCCTTTCACAATTGTTAAATTTCGATTGTTAATTCCCGAATCAAAAGACTACCTTTGTTGCCCGGTTATTATGAGCGATATTATTCATCACGAGTGCGGTGTTGCACTCATCAGGTTATTAAAACCTTTAGATTATTATAAAACTAAATATGGTTCTACCAGGTATGGTTTGCACAAGCTTTACCAGCTTATGGAAAAAATGATCAACCGTGGTCAGGATGGCGCCGGAGTTGCTACCATCAAACTTGATGTACCCGCCGGAACGACTTACCTTGACCGCATGCGTTCTATTAAACCCAAAGCAACGCAAGACATTTTCGGGCACATTAATAATAATTTTATAGAGGCGCAGAAAAACTCACCTGATCTTTATAAAAATGCCCAGTGGCAAAAAGAGAATATCCCTTTTATGGGTGAGCTTCTGCTGGGTCATTTACGTTACGGTACTTTTGGAAAAAATAATGTAGCGGCCTGTCATCCTTTTAAACGTCAGAATAATTGGATGAGCCGTAATCTGGTTGTTGCAGGAAATTTTAATCTTACTAACGTAGATGAACTTTTTACGCATTTATTAGAACTTGGTCAGCACCCGGTTCAAAAAGCGGATACTGTTACGGTAATGGAAAAAATCGGTCACTTTCTCGACAAAGAAAATGACAAGCTTTTCAAAAAATTCAAAGAACAAAACGATAAAAATTACGAGATCAGCAAACTCATTCAGGCCAACATAGACGTAGCGTCAATTTTAAGAGAAAGTAGTAAAAAATGGGATGGCGGTTATGTTATGTGCGGAATGATCGGACATGGTGACGCGTTTGTTCTACGCGATCCTAACGGTATACGCCCAGCCTATTTTTACCAGGATGATGAAGTGATTGTAGTGGCAAGCGAACGCCCCGTTATACAAACTGTTTTTAATGTTCCTTTCGAAAAAGTGAATGAAGTAAAACCAGGGCATGCACTCATTATTAAAAAGAATGGTACTTTAACCGAGGAAGAAATTATTCAGCCTGAAAAAAAATTAGCTTGTTCCTTCGAACGTATTTATTTTAGCCGTGGTAACGATAAAGACATCTACAAAGAACGTATTTCACTGGGAAAAAATTTAACACAGGCCGTTCTTAAATCCGTTGGTCACGATCTTGAAAATACGGTTTTCAGTTATATTCCAAATACTGCTGAAGTGGCATTTGGCGGACTCGTAGAAGGACTTAACGATTATTCCAATAATTGGAAACGCGAAGAAATTCTGAAACTCAATAACAAGTTTACCGAGGCTCAGCTTAAAAAAATACTAGACACAAAACCACGCGTTGATAAAGTAGTTTTAAAAGATGCCAAACAGCGTACTTTTATAACCGATGATGAAAGCCGCGATAGTCTTGTAAATTTAATTTACGACGTTACTTACGGAACGGTGAAAAAAGGGGTTGACAATTTAGTTGTGCTCGACGACAGTATTGTTCGGGGTACCACTTTAAAACAGAGCATTTTAAAAATATTAGACCGGCTCGAACCAAAGAAAATTGTGGTAGTGAGCTCTGCACCGCAGATTCGTTACCCTGATTGTTACGGTATTGATATGGCAGTGCTTAAAAAGTTTGTTGCCTTTGAAGCCACTATTGCGCTTTTAAAAGAAGGTGGAAAAGAGAACTTCATTCAGGAGGTATATGAGCGCACTAAAATTGAGCTTGAAAAACCAAAAGAAGAACAGATAAACATGGTAAAGGAAATCTACAATTCTTTTAGCGATGAGCAGATTTCTAAAAAAATTGCTGATCTGATTAAACCGAAAGATTTGAAAGCTGATTTTGAGTTAATCTATCAAACCATTGACGGCTTGCATACTGCATGTCCCGAAAATGCCGGCGATTGGTATTTCAGTGGCAACTTCCCCACTCCGGGTGGAAACAAAGTTAGTAACCAGGCTTTCGTAAATTACATAGAAGGAAACAATAAGCGAGCTTATTAGACTTAGATGCAGGCCGCGTGGACTGCAGAGACACAGTACTGTAGCGCAAAATTATCGTTACTTTAATTTAGGGATTTTTTTTATTGCAATTTATTTTCTTGCGTTCTGACGCCTTGTAATTGCTGTCATGAATCATTGAAGTACCTTAAGGCTTGATTCTTTAACAACCTTATTCTTCGAGAATATTTATCTGTTCAATGGCATCGATCTGGATAGTGCGCTTGCCACTTCCTTTGCCTGGAATCCAAATGCTTGAATTGAATTTCTTTTTTGATTTTGTAATAATTTTTATTGCGTACTGCCCTCTTTTAGCGTGTGAAAACTCAGTACTTGACTCTAATCCTACATTCTTAAATACTATCATGTTATCACCAACGACTACAGAATCTAAAGGCTCTAAATAATAATTTGTACAACGAATATCATAGCCCTTATCGCAGGAAACCATCAACAAACAGAGGATGGCAAGGTTGAAGTAGACTATTTTTTTGATCTTCACGTCTTAAAATTTCCTGTTCATTTCGCGTTCAATGTCTTTTTTCTTGATATCGTCACGTTTATCGTAAGCTTTTTTACCCTTTGCCAGGGCAATGTTCAGCTTAGCAAAACCTTTATCGTTGATAAATAGTTTTATCGGAACAACCGTTAAGCCAGAATCTTTTACCCGCTTCAGCAATTTACTGAGCTCCTGTTTAGTGAGCAACAATTTGCGTTCGCGCAGGGGTTCGTGCTGGTAAAATGAAGCGTCTGCATATTCACTGATATGAAAATTCTTTACGAATAACTCATCATTCCTGAAATAACAATAACTATCAGAGAGTCCTGCTTTTCCTTCACGGATAGCTTTGATCTCTGTTCCTTTCAATACAAGTCCTGCAGTAAGTGTATCTAAAAACTGGTAGTCAAACTTTGCCCTGCGATTTTCTATATTAACGGTATTGCTTATCTTAGCCACAAGTCAAATTTACACATTTTTAATGCAGGATGTAAAATTAATACCCGCTGAACCAAAAGATATAGCGTTGATTGCAGCTCTGGCTGAACTCACATGGAATCAGCATTACCCGGCCATTATAAGTCAACAGCAAATTAATTATATGCTCGAAAAAATGTACAGTTTTGAGAGCCTTGAGGAACAAATGACTCAAAAAGGGCATATGTTTTTTCTTATCGCAGCGGCAAACGAAACTATTGGTTTCATTTCCGTTCACAGAGAAAATGAGAATGACTGGTTTCTCAATAAATTTTACATCGATCAGAATAAAGCGGGGAAAGGCATCGGAGCAGTGGTGTTCGAAGCAGTAAAAAAAACCATTAATCCCGCCAAAATAACCTTAACTGTGAACCGTCAGAATTTTAAATCGCTTAATTTTTATTTTAAGATGGGATTTAAGATTGAGCGTGTTGCCGATTTTGATATCGGAAATGGTTATGTGATGAATGATTTCGTGATGACCTGGCAAAAAGAAAAACACTAATTACACGAATTATTTTTTGTAACAACACTCCTTACAGGAGTGAAATTTATGAAATACGTATGTTACTCCTCCTTAGATTGCAGCATCTTCTCCAGAGCATACATTTCATCCCGTAAACGCGCGGCTTCCACAAAATCCATTTCTTTTGCGGCGCGTATCATCGACGATTTTATTTTCCCAATTTGTTTTTTCAATTCATCCGCATTCATATACTGAACCACCGGATCAGCTGCTAAACTTATCTCTTCAGATTCTGCATAGGCTTTTACCAGTTTTCCATTAACGGTTACTTCTACCCCACCAAATTGTGAGAGCGCCATTTTCTTACGCCCAGCCTGAACAGGAGTTATTTTGTTTACAAAATTATACTCAATCTGCTTTTTGCGACGACGCATGGTCTCATCAATAGTCAACTGCATACTCTCTGTGATCCGGTCGGCATACATGATCACTCTTCCGTTTACATTTCTTGCTGCCCGTCCCACCGTTTGCACAAGGCTTCGTTCATTTCTCAAAAAGCCTTCTTTGTCTGCATCTAAAATAGCTACCAGCGACACTTCGGGTAAATCCAAACCTTCGCGCAATAAATTAATCCCGATCAACACATCAAACATCCCTGCCCTTAACTGACGCAGAATTTCCACCCGTTCAAGAGTATCTACTTCACTATGAATGTAACGGCAACGGACATTCAGTTTCGTGAGGTATTTTGTAAGTTCTTCTGCCATACGTTTCGTTAAGGTGGTCACCAGTATACGTTCGTCCAAAGCAGCTACTTTATGAATCTCATCCAATAAATCATCTACCTGGTTGGCGCAAGGGCGAATATCGATTAGAGGATCTAAAATTCCGGTAGGTCTGATCAATTGCTCAACCACAATTCCTTCAGCTTCCTGCAATTCATATTCCGCAGGAGTAGCACTAACATAAATCACCTGGTTCACGATGCTGTAAAACTCTTCAAATTTTAAAGGACGATTATCCAATGCAGATGGCAAACGAAATCCATATTCTACAAGATTTACTTTGCGTGCCAAATCACCTCCAAACATCGCGCGCACTTGTGGCAAGGTAACATGACTCTCATCCACAATTAGTAAAAAATCTTTTGGAAAATAATCCATTAAACAAAAGGGGCGTGTGCCTGGAAGTCTGCCATCAAAATACCGAGAGTAATTCTCAATCCCGCTGCAATAGCCAAGTTCACGCATCATCTCCAAATCAAAATTCACACGTTCTTCAATACGTTTAGCTTCCAGAGTTTTATCTTGTTGCAAAAAAAACTCTACCTGCTTTTTCATGTCTTCTGCAATGCTTACCATGGCATTCTTTAAAGTGTCAGGAGCGGTTACAAAAAGGTTCGCAGGGAAAACGGTAAAACTCTCATGCTTTTTAATGATGTGATTATTAACGTTGTCAAAAGTTTCTATGCTTTCAATCTCATCGCCAAAAAATACAATCCGCACGCAAAAGTCCACGTAAGGCAGGTTAATATCTACGGTATCTCCTTTTACACGAAATGTTCCGCGGTTAAAATCACCAGTAGTGCGCGAATACAAAGACCCTACAAATTTGTAAAGCAATTTATTTCTTGAAATCGTTTGACCTTTTTCTACAACAATTATATTTTGCTTAAAGTCCGTAGGATTACCAATACCATAAATACAACTTACTGAACTTACAACGATCACATCGCGACGGCCGGACAGTAAAGAGCTGGAAGCACTCAAACGGCATTTTTCAATTTCCTCATTAATAGCCAGATCCTTTTCAATATAAGTTCCGGTAGTTGGCAGATAAGCTTCCGGCTGGTAGTAGTCGTAATAACTCACAAAATATTCAACAGCATTATTTGGAAAAAACTGTTTGAACTCGGCGTAAAGCTGTGCTGCCAGAGTTTTATTGTGACACAATACAAGCGTCGGTTTATCCACCTGCGCAATTACATTCGCAGCCGTAAAAGTTTTTCCAGAACCGGTAACACCAAGTAGTACCTGGTGCTGGGTATTGGAATTAATTCCGTCTACTAATTGTTTTATGGCCATCGGCTGATCACCGGTTGGCTCAAATTCGGAGGTAAGTTGAAATGCCATAGAGTATATAAAGTTAATCTACAGTTGGGAGTATTCAAAACCTGATGCTGGATTTTAGTAATTTTTGGAATCTGGATTCCCTGTCACTACTTTGCCACCGATGTAAAGGATTTCACAACTAAGTTTTAACTTACTCTGAAAGTCCGGAAAAAAGATCTGTGTAATCTGTGGCTACTTTATCAATCTATACTTGGCACTAGCTTCGGCCTTGGTACACAAACTGAAATGCCACCATTCACTGGTAATAGGATTCATTTTAGCAAGTAACATCACCTTACGAAGCAAAAGCCGGTTCTGGTAAGCTTCCTGGCTTAATTCCCCGCTTTTTAAAAATCTTGCTTCATAAATAGGTTCCGATAAATTTCCAAAAAAGTCGAAGTCTGTGCCCATATCCAGCCATTGGTTGGTTCTGGTGTTTATGAGGGTTAGATCTACGGCGCAACCATAATTGTGCATCGAGGTTTCCTCGGGGCGGGAAAGGTAGACTATTTTTTTATCCGGATGCATTTTTAAACTATCCCACATGATTTGCTGAATGTGTTGGGGGCGCGAAGCATCGAGGATCAGCAGACTTAAATCAGGATTAAGTTGTTTTAAATAATACTGAGCAGCCGCCACTTTGAGTGCTGTTTCGCAGTTAAAATAAGCATTGCGGAGACCGTCGTACAAATTGTACTTTAAAAAATTAAGCGTATCGGCATACATCAAATTAACTTTTATACTCGAATCCAGCGACTTGATATTTACCAGATCGTAAGTCTTGAAAAGAAATTCTACGTAGGAAGTATCAGGATTGTGAGCCGGATTTTTTTTATTTCCTGTACTATCCATTTCGGCGATCTCGTAAACAATTTGTTTTTTGATCCTGTATACATGATTGTGCTCTTCTATGTTGCAGGCAGTGAGAACTAAACTTAAGACAAGGATGTTAATATGTTTCAACTAAATTCGGGGCTTAGAGTTTAAAATCAATTACCTATTTTTGGACGTAAATTTAAAAGAATATGCCTTCATTTGATATAGCCAGTAAACTCGACGCGCAATTATTAGATAATGCCGTAAATGTAGCGAAAAAAGACATTTTAAACCGGTGGGATTTCAGAGATAGTAAAAGCACGATTGAATTAAACAAAAAAGACCTGCTTATAAATATCGCTACTGAAAATGACATGCGCCTCGATGCTATAATCGACGCCATCCATTCCCGTATGATCAAACAGGGCCTCGATCCTCGCGGCTTGGACGAAAGCAAGGAACATTATCCAAGTGGCCCGCTAATTAAAAAAGACATTAAAGTAAGACAAGGTATTGAGAAAGAGGCTTCCAAGAAAATATTGAAAGACATTAAAGACAGTAAAATAAAAGTTACCGCTCAAATAATGGATGACATTATTCGTGTAAGTGCTAAAAAAATTGATGATCTGCAGGAAGTTATAGCCCTTTGTAGAAGGGGTGATTATGAAATTCCGCTTCAGTTTATTAACATGAAATAAATGTTTTCAGTCGATCTGCTCAAAACTCTAACCCGTATATTTTAATTACTTTTGCCGCATGATTATCAGAAGCAAAGCTCCTTTAAGAATTGGTCTGGCCGGCGGCGGAACAGATGTTAGTCCCTATTCTGACCTTTATGGCGGTGCCATCTTAAATGCAACCATCGACCTTTATGCCTATGCTTCTTTAGAACCACTCACTAATGGCACTATTGAGTTTGTTATTGACGGCACCGAAAAAAATTTTAAAGTAAAAACTGAAAAGGAACTTAAACTTAGTGAGGGATTCGAGCTTTTTATCGGCGTGTACAATCGCGTGATCAAACAATTTAATCTTGAGCCTCTTTCCTTCCGTTTAACTTCGTACATCGAGGCGCCCCAGGGATCAGGACTAGGCACCTCATCAACGCTGGTTGTATCAATGCTGGGCGCTTTTGTAGAATGGCTGAATCTTCCTTTAGGTAAATATGATATTGCACATTTAGCGTACGAGATTGAACGTGTAGATCTGAATATGGCAGGTGGTAAACAAGACCAGTACGCTGCAACATTTGGGGGAATAAATTATATTGAATTTTTTGAAAAAGATAAGGTCATTGTAAATCCTTTACAACTGAAACCAGAGATCATTTACGAACTGGAAAACAATATTCTTCTCTATTTTACGGCTACACAAAGGCTTTCGGCCAACATTATCCGCGAACAGGTAAAAAACGTAAACGATAAAAACACTAAAAGTGTAGATGCCATGCACAATTTAAAGGAGCAGGCGCATCAAATGAAAGAAGCCCTCCTTCGCGGAGAACTAAATAAGATCGGTGAAATTTTAAATTTCGGCTGGAAAAATAAAAAAGATATGGCCCAAAGTATTTCCAATACTTTAATTGATTCTATCTATACCATGGCTCTTGAACATGGCGCTACCGGAGGGAAGATCTCGGGCGCAGGTGGTGGTGGCTTTATGTTTTTTTATTGTCCCGCTGTTACTAAAATAAAAGTGGCAAAAGCCATTCAATCACTTGGTGGAAACATTCAGCCGTTCAAATTTACACAACAAGGTCTGGTTACCTGGAAGATGTGAACGGAGCCACGACTGCAGGGACGAGAAGAGAATCATAGCCTGGATGCTAAAAAATAATTTGAAGCTTCCATAATTTGAAAGACTTATAAGAATCATGCCGCTGATAAATCCCAAGCGTTTATTAATCGTTTATATCATTTCTTAAAACATTCTGTCTTATTTATTAAATTCGCCTTTTTAGATATGGCAACGACTACACTCGATAAAACAGATTTTAAACTTCCCGGACAAAGCGCTTATTACAAAGGAAAGGTGCGCGATGTATACACAATTAATAACGACATTCTGGTAATGATCGCAAGCGACCGCATCAGTGCATTCGATGTGGTGCTGCCAAGAGGAATTCCTTACAAAGGGCAAGTGTTGAACCAGATCGCCGAACAGTTTTTAAAAGCAACAAGCGACATTGTTCCTAACTGGTTAATTTCTACACCGCATCCAAATGTGAGTATCGGCCGTATGTGCCAACCTTTTAAAGTTGAGATGGTTGTACGCGGATATCTCGCGGGGCACGCTGCCAGAACTTATGCCAGTGGCCTGAGAACTTTATGCGGTGTAACTTTGCCGGAAGGTCTTATTGAAAACGACAAATTGCCGCAGCCCATCATTACTCCTACTACCAAAGCTTCCGAAGGACATGATGAAGATATCAGCAAAGAAGAAATTATTAAACAGGGCATCGTAAGCAAAGAACATTACGAGCAACTTGAAAAATACACACTTGCTTTGTATGCTCGTGGACAGGAAATTGCAAACAAAATGGGGTTGATTCTTGTAGATACCAAATACGAATTTGGTCTTTTTCAAAATGAGATTGTTTTGATGGACGAAATCCATACACCTGATTCTTCCCGCTATTTTTATCAAGAAGGATATCAGGAGCGTCAGAAAAAAGGAGAAGAACAAAAACAACTCAGTAAAGAATTTGTACGACGCTGGCTGATCGAGAATGGCTTCCAGGGCAAAGAAGGACAAACTATTCCTGCCATGAGTGATGAATGGGTAACTGAAATCAGTGACCGCTACATTGAGCTTTATGAAAAAGTTACCGGAAAATCTTTTATAAAATCAGACTACAGCAACATTCAAAAAGACGTTGAAGCGGCCATTCTAAAAGGCCTTTCAGCATTATAGATTGATACTGTATTTTTTACCAGGTTTAATAGTTAACCCGGAGTTTTTATGAACTCCGGGTTAATTTTTGTTCTGAAGTTTAGCTGGTTGCATAATTTTGATAAAACACTCCCCGCCTGTCGTAGAAACGCGCATCCTTTTTTGCGGAAATACGCAAAGTAGTTTGCGCAAACACGAAATTATTTCGTGGAAATACGCAGGCGTCTACTGCTATTTCTACGTTGCCCCTTAAGCAACTAAGCGCGAATTTTATCTACTGAATTTTTCGAATTAACCCCGTTAAGATTCAGTACCATAATGAGCGCTCTCACAAAAAATATTTTTGCTGAAATTCCAGGAAGTCCTGAAAGGCTTTATGAGCAGAGTATTGAGAGCTTCTTTAAAGTATTTAATGTTGCACCAGGGGGCATGTGCCTCACTGAAAACTCACTTTTGGTTGAAGTGAACCCTATGTTTGAAAACATGTTTGGACATAGCCGGGCGGAAGCCATGGGCAAGAGTAATCTTGCTCTTGGCACGCTACGGGAAGAGGAAGTTATGAAAGTTGGTGAGATTTTCAGAACTACTGGTAAACTTTTTAATGAGGAAGTGACCTGTTATCATAAAAATGGTAAAAAGGTACATTGCCTGGTTACTACAAGTACTCTGCTGATTGGTGGCAAACAGTTAATCCTGACTTCCTTCAGCGATGTTACCTCCTTAAAAAAACAAAGCGCTACCATAGCAGAACAGCATAAAGATCTTTTTGACAGTGTCACCTACGCCAAACGTATACAAGAAGCAATTTTTTCCTCGCCGCAAACATTTCACACAGTGTTACCGGATTCTTTTCTCCTTCTAAAACCCAAATCTATCGTTACTGGTGATTTTTACTGGCTCGAGAAAAAAGGAAATAAAATTTATGTAGCCGCGGCTGATTGCACCGGCCACGGAGTTCCCGGAGCTTTAATGAGTATCATTGGGCACAACATCATCAGCAAGTCTCTTAGTCCTAAAAACTTAACCCGTCCTTGCGAAATTTTAAATGATTTAAGCAGCGAAATTTTTAAAACGCTTCAGCAAAACTTAAACAGTCACGGCGTTAAAGATGGCATGGACATTTCTCTCATCAGCATCGATACTGAAAACATGGTGATGGAATATGCCGCTGCCCGGCAACCTGTTTATCGCATACGCAACAATGAGTTGGTGAAGCTTATGCCAGATCGTTTTCCAATTGGAATTTACACCGGCCAACATTTGCAGGAATTTAATAACCAGCAAATTAGTCTTCAGCGGGGCGACACCATTTACATGTTTACGGATGGATACACGGATCAGTTCGGTGGTCCGGAAAAGAAAAAATTTAAAGCACTGCAATTTCAAAAACTCTTGCTTTCTATTCAGACTTTTTCCATGGATGAACAAAAACAAATTCTCCTGAAAGAACTTTCTGATTGGCAAGAAGACTGTGTGCAGGTAGATGATATTATGATTATTGGCATAAAAATATAAACTAAAAACCCATCAGTTTTGAACGCATCGCCCAAAAAAACAAACATACCAGCATTGAGTAGTCCGGTTAGTGGACTGCTCTTTGCAGGAATGGAGTTTATGATGTGTAACTGATTAATAAAAACTCAACTATGAAAAATGTAAGCCTGCACTACAACGGTAAACTCAAAAAAGTAAGTATTGCCGTAAACAAAGCAAACGAAATTTTAAGTTCTACGCAATTCTATGAGCAAATAAGAGCTTACAAAAAATTCGACAACAGTCCGCTGAGTCCCGAAATTATCTCAAGACTGTTGCAGGATTCCGGTCACCAGATTGAAGTAACTGTCAACTGGATAGTTCCGATCGTAAAAACAAAACACAATAAAATAAGTGTTTCCGGCTGGGATTTTAGCAGCAATTTACCTGCAGGCGTTAACAATCTCATCTATGAAACAGTCAACTCTATGGATTGCCTCTATAACATTTTAAATAACGAATCAGTTCCTTCTTATAACCAGGGAAGTCTTACCGCCCCATGGGTAATTGGCGCTATTGCGGAAGTGATGGTACTGAAGTAAAGCTTTTTTTAACGGTCTCATTTTAGTCATCTAGAATTATTTTTATGAACCAGCCATTTGATATTACAGGAAAAACAGAAGTGGAACTTCTGGAACTATTTACTGATATGCAATTTGAACTGGAACATGAAAAAAGATTCCATGGTACCGTCGATCATTTACTCGAAGGACTTCAAATTATCGATTTCAACTGGCGCTATGTTTACGTAAATGAAGCTGTTGTGAAACAAAGTAAATTTTCACGGGAACAACTTCTCGGGCACTCCATGATGGAAATCTATCCAGGACTTGAGCAAACAGAACTCTTTAAAGTAATGAGTTTATCGATGAACGCCCGGGTGCCACATCTTTTTGAAAATGTCTTTACATTTCCCGATAACTCTACAGGGTGCTTCGAATTAAGCATACAGCCCACAGAAGGCGGTCTCACAATATTATCCAACGATATCAGCGAAAAGAAAAAGGCCGAAAAAGAAAAAGCAGAGCGTTCTGCTGCCCTGGAAAGGCTCATTTTTATGACCTCACACAACCTTCGCCAGCCCGTAACACAAGTACAAGGACTTGCTAACCTATTAAAAAGCCAGGTGCAGAGCCTCGCAGAGGCAAACCCTGAACTTAAAAAAATCGTCGACTATCTTATACACTCCGCATCTTCCCTCGATAACGTAACACGTGATCTCACCAGTTACATACAAAGTATCGAACTTAAAGCAAAAAAATAAGATGATACGAACCGACAAATACAAAAAAGGAGTAATGGCTGTATCTAAAAAAGCTGCGCAGCTCAATCCTCTGTTAGGTTGCTACCAAGCCCATTATCTGAATGAAGAGGGCCGTTTTATGATACAATTAAGTAATTGTCAGCTAGAGATTGACATAGACATTGCGCGCGACTACGATCAAAACTCACCTTTATTACACGAAGGTAGAATACACCAGGCAGCTTTTGCCTACAAACCCGATGACCGGGTTTACAAAGAAACAAACAAGATAGATCAGGCCTGGAGAAAATTATTTATCGATGTTCGGAAATCTTATCCGGGCGAGGCGGAGTTGTGAAGAAACATTACCACCCCTTGTTTGTCTGCTTTTTTTTACTACATTTAGTAGTAGCGAAATTAAAAATGTAAGACGTTAACGTGAAAAAGGTGATTGAAAAATTTGCCTTCTGATTTTATTAAAGAATGAAATCGAAAATTCACGAAGACCTTGAATTTAAAACTATAAACATGAGTAAAAAACTCTTACCCATACTCATTATCTTAATTTCAGTAGTGCACTTAAACTCCCAATCGTTATTTTGCCCCCCGGGCGCGGGATGGAATTTTGTTTATAATGCCTTTCTCATGGACCCTACGCCAGATCTCATAAATGTTGCCGCCTGGAACGGTGGAAAAACTATTTTAAATGGGGAAACCGTTACTATTTTAAAACATAGCAAATTATTTGCTCAATGTAATATGACAAACATTTATGAATCTTATCTTAAAGAAGTTGGTGACACTGTATTTATAAAAAATATACATACAAATAATCAGTGGCGCATTTTATTTAATTTTGCTGCCTCTCCTGGTCACAGCTGGGTTACCTCATTAAGTTTCGCAGGTGTCTCTTTTACGGTCACTGTAGACAGCGTTGGCAGTATTTTAAAAAATAACCTTACGTTAAAGGTGCTTCATGCTTCCTACAAACAAAGTAATCCTCCGCGTAGTTATAAAGCTGATATTATAGAGCGTATTGGGGGTTCTTATTTTCTTTTTAATTTTTACCATGGTCCTGTAAGCGATGGTGACTATATGACCGAGTATTTATGCTATCAGGATAGCGCTTTAGGTCTGCTGCAATTTTCAAATAAACCTTGCTATTATTCTAATCTGACAAGCCTTTCAGAAAATAATTTATCTTCATTATTTAGAATGTATCCTAATCCAACAAGCGACTTCCTTCACATTGACCTCACCAGGCAAGAAGAAGCCGAAGTAAAAATTATAGATATTACAGGAAAAGAACGGAGCAACATCAGAGTAGAAGGAAGCGCAAAAATTCCCGTTTATGATCTTCCTAACGGAATTTATCTCCTGAATGTTTACGAAGGAAAAGAAAAAACTTTCAGCACTAAATTTATTAAGGAATGAAAAAACTTCTACCCATACTCATAGCTTCTATTTTCTTCGGAAACCTGAAATCTCAGTTAGTATTTTGTCCGCCAGGAGCTGAGTGGCATTATTACTTTAACTGGTTCAACGGAGGAAAAATCAATGAACACGTCAAATATGTGGGAGACTCGCTGGATGGTTCTGACACTTTAAAAATTTTAAGTCACAAGCGTCTTCTTTTAGGATGTAGTCCCCTTATGAGTAAAACATTGATAAAACAAAAAGGCGACACCATCTTTTTCAAGAACAGCCAGACGCAAAATGGCTGGCAGGTCTTATACAATTTTGCAGCTACAACGGGCCAAAGCTGGAAGACAACGGTAGATAATGGCAATACATTTGTAATAACTTATACTTTTACGGTTGACTCCGTCAAACAGGTTTTAGTTAATGGCTCTAGCCTTAAAAGATTATATGTTAAAGAAAAAGCAATTTTTTCCAGTCAAAGCTACACCTGGAATACGACTACAAGTGTCACAGAACGTTTAGGCTGTGATAATTTTTTGTTTAATTTCCGACCTTATAATTTCGGTTGGTGTGATGCCGATTATTTTGCTGAGCGCTTATGTTACAAAGACAATTCATTTGGCTTACTGAAGTTTACAGATAAATCCTGCGATTACTCTATTCCAGTTGGTATCTCTGAGCAAAGCCAGAACGCAAAGCTTAGAGTGTATCCTAATCCTGTACAAGATTTTTTATTGGTTGATTTAGAGTCTGCTTACGAAGTTGCATCTATTATCACTGACATTTCCGGCAGGCCCTTAAGAAAAATAAAACTGGATAAAAATTCTAAAATAGATATCAGCGATCTATCCAAAGGGATTTATTTTTTATCCATTTTTGAAGGAACAGAAAAAAACTTCACGACGAAATTTATCAAAGAATGAAATCGAATATTCACGAAGACCAGAGTTTAAAACTATAAACATGAATAAAAAAATTCTACCCATACTTTTTTGTCTTGTGATTTTTTCAAGCCTAAAATCGCAGTCTCTATTTTGTCCACCGGGAGCTCAATGGCGCTACGTGTATAATGCATTTAACCTGGATCCTACTCCTGAATTTGTAAATGTGGCTGCCTGGAATGCAGGAACTACAACTGTTAACGGCGAAACGGTCACCATTTTAAAACATAACAAATTATTTTCACAATACAACATAAAGACTATTTATGAATCCTATCTGAAAGAAGTTGGCGATACGGTGTTTATGAAAAGTGCTGTTACAAATGATCAATGGCGTATCTTATTTAATTTTGCGGCAACAGCAGGTCAAAGTTGGGTTACACCTTTAAATTTTTCAGGCGTTTCCTTCACTGTCACCATCGACAGTGTAAGTACTGCTATTACAAATGGAATAAGTTTAAAAACGCTTCATGCAGTTTATAATCAATCTAACCCTTCGCGTTCATATCATTCCACTATAACCGAACGCATCGGTGGCTACTACTACTTATTTAACTTCTGGCGCGGGCCCTATTCCGACGGAGATTACATGACTGACTTTTTATGTTATCAAGACAGTGCTTTAGGGCTTGTACAATTTTCAAATAAACCTTGTAACTATTCAAATCTTACAGGACTTTCAGAAGAAAATCAAACTCGCATACTAAGAATATTTCCAAATCCCGCCGCAGATTTCCTTTACCTTGATGTTGCGCAGGGAAGGGAAACAGAAGCGAGAATTATAGACATTTCGGGTAAAGAAGTCAGAAAAATAAAATTTGATAGCAATTCAAAAATACCCGTTTATGATCTTCCTTATGGAATTTATCTTTTGACCATTTTTGAAGGCACAGAAAAAATTTACAGCACTAAATTTATAAAAGAGTAAGCTATTAAAACCACGAAGAACCTTTTTTCTTTCTACCAGATCCACCAATCCCAAGTACGCCCAGTAATCCGCGAGCGACCTCTTTAACAACCGTTCTACCCACCTGGCGAACCATAGTGTTTTCAGATAATTTTTCTATGGTAGATTTTTCTTCTTTGGCGGGACGTTTTTCTTTTTTCGCTCTAGGCGATTCTTCTTCCTCAACCGTCGCTGCGGATAATTTTTCATTCAAAATTTCAAAAGCGCTTTCTCGGTCAATAATCTCATTGTATTTGGGAGCAATATTACTAGCTGAAACACAAGCAGAAATTTCATCCGGACTCAACACACCTATTCTACTTGAAGGCGCTCTCAAATGCGTTGCAGCTAAGGGTGTCGGACTTCCTTTTTCATTGAGACAAGTTACCAATGCTTCACCAATACCTAAGCTGGTGAGGAGTTCATCTGTTTTATAAAATTCAGAGAGGGGGTAATTTTCGGCTGTTTTTCTAATAGCCTTTCTATCCTTTTCCGTAAAGGCTCTCAGGGCATGTTGCACCTTTAAGCCTAACTGCGCTAAAACTGCTTCTGGAATATCATAAGGATTTTGAGTACAAAAATAAATACCCACCCCTTTACTCCTAATTAATTTTATAATCGATTCGATCTGATCACGCAAAGCTTCTGACGCTTCCTTAAAAATTAAATGTGCTTCGTCAATAAAAATACAAAGTCTTGGTTTTTCAAGATCCCCTGCTTCCGGAAAAGTCTGGTAAACCTCAGCCAAAAGGCACAACATAAAGGTCGAAAACAATTTAGGCTTGTCCTGTATATCCACCAAACGAATAATAGAGCAAATGCCTTTGCCGGAAGCATCCAGTCGCACAAGATCATTCACATCAAAAGAACGTTCACCAAAAAAGATTTCTGCACCCTGGGATTCCAGTTCAATAACAGATCTCAAAATAGTAGACAAAGAAGCAGGAGAAACATTTCCATAATTTTTACGAATCTCTTCTTTCCCTTCTTCTCCAATATAATTTAAAAGGCTTTTAAAATCTTTAAGGTCCAGAAGTGGTAATTTTTTATCATCCGCATATTTAAAAACAATGGCTACAATCCCACTTTGTGTATCGTTTAAATTTAAAACTTTAGAAAATAACACCGGCCCAAACTCACTAACAGTTGCCCTCAGACGCGCTCCTTTTTCTTTAGAGAGCGTAAGAAACTCTACAGTTGTCGCCGCAGGTTTAAAAGGAATGCCGATGGCTTCATGCCGTTCTTCTATTTTAGAATTACTTGTACCTTCTTTAGCGATACCACTTAAATCTCCTTTTAAATCCATCATCAACACCGGCACACCTTTGGCACAAATGTTTTCTGCAATGATTTGTAGTGTCACTGTTTTACCGGTTCCGGTAGCTCCAGCAATCAAACCATGACGGTTTAAGGTTCTTAAAGGAAGTTTCACCTGGGCCTCTTTTTGTGGTTGTCCGTCGAGAAGCGCTGAACCCAATAAAATATACTCTCCTTTAGTAGAATATCCTGCAACGATGCTATCAACAAATTTTGTACTGCCTGCCATGATTTAATTTTCCATAAAATTAAAAAGCTTTCAGCAAGCTTTCAAACTTAATTAATTTCTTTTACAAGCAATTTAAACAGTTTACCAACAAGAGCTAAGATACTTTGTTTTGCTTATCAGAAAATCTGAATCCAATTCCGTGAAGATTCTCAATACTTATTGCCTTGTCCTTTGCCAAAATTTTTCGAAGGCGTGAAATGAAGACATCCAGGCTTCTCCCTAAAAAATAATCGTCATTACCCCAGAGTTTTTTTAAGATCTCTTCGCGTTTTAAAACAGTATCAGGATTGTCTAAAAATAATTTCAAAAGTTGTGCTTCGCGCTGGGTAAGCGAAACTTTGTCATTCTCGCGGTTTAAACTGTAATTGAGAGCATTAAATTGATAAGATCCCACAGGATAAAAACTTTTGTCTGGCCCACCCGTTTTTTTTGAACGCGTCAAAAATATTTCCATCTTCAATAATAATTCTTCAATGCTGAAAGGTTTAACCAGGTAATCGTCAGCGCCCAAACGCAGCCCCTTTATACGGTCTTCTTTTAATATTTTTGACGAAAGAAATAAGATGGGAACATCGGGATTAATTTTTCTAATCTCTGTAGTTAACTCAAAACCGTCCATCTTAGGAAGCATGATATCAAAAATGCAAAGGTCAAATTTCTCCTGTTTAAAAACCTCATAGCAGCTTACACCATCGGTACAATGCGTTACCTGGTACTGACTCTGCTCAAGATTATCTTTAGTAAGATAGGCAAGCGTTTCGTCATCTTCTGCGTAAAGTATTTTTATGGGCGTCATAGTTTATTGGGAATTTGAATAGCGACGGTAATTCCTTCTTCCTTATTATTAAAGGCAGTTATTTTCCAATGATGAAGCAGACAAATCTTTTTCACATAGTATAATCCTAAACCAAAACCGTTAACCTCATTGCTGCGGGAATTCGGAATCCGGTAGAACTTATCGAATATAAAGGAAATTTTCTTTTTTGAAATGCCAATGCCATTGTCGCTAAATTCAAGTTGTAAATTTTTTCCCAGATCTTTAGCGCGAATAATAATTTCCGGACTCTGCTCGCAGTATTTCACCGAGTTATCGATCACATTGTAAACAAGATTTGTAAAATGAAATTCATCAGCAAAAATCTCTAGCTTAGTTTTAGGGAAGTCTAACTCAACTTTTAAGGTTTCGTATTTCAAACGAATATTATCAATAACGCCTTCTATCATAGGCCGTAAAGGATTGTGCGTTTTACTGAGAGCCAGCGGAGCATTATCTGATTTAGCAATATTTAAAACCTTCTCGATGTGTTTGTTTAGCTTATTACTTTGATCAATAATTATTCCGGTGTATTTTCCCAGCTTTTCATCTGACAGTATTTTCTCTTGTTTATAAAGGTAGTTAGATGCAATTAAAATAGACGACAAAGGCGTTTTAAACTCATGGGTCATATTATTTATAAAATCACGTTGAAGCTCTGAGTACTTTTTTTGCTGAAGAATGGTAAAGATAGAATAGACATAAATAATTAACACTAAAACCAGAATGCCGGAAAGGATCAGCCAAAATCTCAATGATCCAATAAGAAAACTTCTTTCTTTTGGAAAACGAATAGCAAAATAATAGATCAGGTTTTTTTGTTTTGGAAAATGCATGGAAGATTTTTTCTTTTCATGGTCCTGAAAAGAAATATAATTCCCATAAATCATCTCATCGCTCTGGCACTTATAAATGGCGTACTCGAAGTCTGTTAAGAGATTTGATTTCTCAAACTCTGTCTTTAAACAATATTCCAGCACCTGGGCATCAAAGTCATTATTTACATTCACAATGTAATAATCGTTAGAGATCTTATTTATAGGATTGTTTAAGGGGAATTCATTTCCATTCAACTTATATAGCCGCTCTACCACATGCAATAAGGTAATATGAACCGTTTGGCTGAATTTTTTTCCCTCGTTATTAAAGGCTTGTTTAGTCCATAAAAACTGAAGGACCAGTACCCCCGTTATGGCTACCAATCCTAAAATAAGAACGCTGTTTAGTTTGTTCAGTTTCAAGGTGTAGATTTCTTTTCCCTAATATTAGAGAAAAAAGATTGGCTATGGAGGACATTAACATGTCATTAACAAAAATTTAAAGGTGCTTAACAGGCTTGCTTATTGTGTGAGGCTACTTTTGTAGAGACATCTTGCAAGACGATCTCTTTTTTTATTCACCTTTAAAATTAAACTTATGAAAACCACATTAAAAATTTCAACGCTTGTATTAGCAGCTGTGTTTATGTCTTTTGCCCCTGCTTCGATTAAAGTTCCGGTAACCGGCACTGAAATTCCAGCCTCAGTAAAAACAAGCATTAAATGGAAAAACACCGAGATACAGCTTGGCGAAATTCCGCAAAACAAACCCGTAACTATTGAATTTGAATTTATGAACGATGGCGGGAGTCCGCTACTAATAACCAATGTCCAGGCCTCCTGCGGTTGTACATCAACTAATTTTGTTAAAACACCTGTTCTTCCCGGGGAAAGCACGAAGATAACTGCCGTTTTTAATGCGGCTGCCAAAGGTGCTTTTCATAAACAAGTTACCGTAACTACCAATGCAGAGGATGGTCCAAAAAGTTTAAGTTTTGCAGGAACCGTTATCTAATTCCAGGGCCGGCAGAGATAAAGCTGCCGGCTTTTTAATTCTTGATAAACTTAATTGTCTCTTTTGTTTCATTACCTGAAACACAAATAAAATATAAGCCAGGGGCAAGGTCTTCAATCTCGATTTCGATTTCGGTTTTCTGAGGTAACTCAAGAGTTTTTACAACTCTTCCGTCAGCGGAATACATTGTTGCTTTTAGAAAACCGGAATTCTGCAAGAAAACTTTATCGCTGGCAGGATTTGGAAAAATTAGTACCGGTTTTTTTTTAATCTCCTGCAACCCGGTGGTAGTTGCAACAACGAGATTTAAACTTACAACATTGCTGTCTGTAGGATGGCAGACTTGTTGTCCTGAAGACATATAAGCTTTGTGCTTTAAAGTGTACGATCCTGCAGCTAATTGGCCTAAGGTGAGCGTATCAACAAAATCCTGTGTAGCTGGAAGCATACCATTCCAATAACAAGCCCGTATATTTATTTCTTTGGGACTTTGTGTCACCGAAAATGAAGCCTGATCTACCACAATACCCTGGTTAGGAGTTGTAACCTTTGTAATGATTTTCACTATATCAGAACTTGTAGGAAATTGCGGAATGACGGTTGGAGTTCCCATATAAGGCATTTGCGACCAGCCGGGAAATGCAGAGATTAAAACTGCAAGGAGTAAAAGTTTTTTCATGATTTTTGTTTAGTTACGATTTACAAGGATAGTGCCAGAAATGAGGATTAGGGGAATAAAAAAAGTCCCCCGGATAACCAGGGGACTTCTAATACAAATCTCAAAATCATTAAGCAGTTACAGCTACTTTAGGAGCTGCAGCGAGAATTTCTTCATTAGCAGCAGAAGCATATTGACTGAAGTTTTTAATAAACTGTTCGGCTAAATTTTTAGCTTTTTCATCATAAGCATTTTTATCAGACCAGCTATTGCGAGGATCCATTAATTCTGCAGGCACACCTTCGCAAGCTTTAGGGAACGCCAGACCGAAGAAATTAGTTGTACCATACTCGGCTTTGTCTAACTGGCCGGTTAAAGCTGCAGTAATTAAAGCACGGGTGTACGACAATTTAATACGGCTTCCAGTTCCATAAGAACCCCCTACCCATCCGGTATTTAATAACCAAACGTTTACTTTATGTTTCTTTAGTTTTTCTCCTAATAACTCAGCGTATTTTGTTGGATGCAATGGTAAAAATGCTTTTCCAAAACAAGCAGAGAAAGTAGTAGTAGGTTCAGTGATTCCCATTTCAGTACCTGCAACTTTTGCAGTATAACCGGAAATGAAATTATACATAGCCTGACCTGTTGTTAATTTGCTGATTGGAGGTAAAACTCCGAACGCATCACAAGTAAGGAAGAAAATGTTTTTTGGCATATCGCCTACTGCAGGAGTTACTGCGTTATCGATATAATCTGCAGGATAACTTACGCGTGTGTTTTCAGTTCTTGAAATGTTAGCGTAATCAACAGTAGTTGTTCCTTCGTAGAAACCGATGTTTTCTAAAAGCGACCCAAATTTAATAGCGTTAAAAATTTGCGGTTCCTTTTCTTTAGTAAGATCTACACATTTTGCATAGCATCCACCTTCGAAGTTAAACACGCCTTTATCGCTCCAGCCGTGCTCATCGTCTCCAATAAGTTTACGGTTAGGATCAGCGCTTAACGTTGTTTTTCCAGTTCCAGAAAGACCAAAGAAAATAGCAGTATCACCTTCTTTACCAATGTTGGCAGAGCAGTGCATACTTAATACTTTTTTCTCGTGAGGTAAAATATAATTTAAAACAGAGAAGATAGATTTTTTAATTTCTCCTGTATACCCCGTTCCACCAATTAAAATTGTTTTTTTGGTAAAGTTGATAATCGCGAAATTATGTTGGCGAGTGCCATCAATAGCAGCATCAGCTTTAAAACCCGGTGCATTTAATATCACCCAATCGTGTTTGAAGTTCTTAATTTCATCATCCGTTGGACGTAAGAATAAATTGTAAGCGAATAAATTACTCCAGGCATGTTCGTTAACCACACGAATGTTTAAACGAAAAGTCGGGTCAGCGCAAACGTATGCGTCACGAACGAAAACTTCTTTGTTACCCAGGTATGCAAGCATACGGTTGTGCAGGGCATCAAATTTATCAGATTCAAAACGGTTGTTTACATCTCCCCACCAAACACTGTCTTTTGTATTGTCATCATACACCACGTATTTATCTTTCGGAGAACGCCCTGTAAACTCACCAGTATCAATGGCCAAAGCGCCAACATCTGTCAAAACTCCTTCGCCTCTTACAATACACTCTTCAATTAATTCACTCGGGTGAAGATTCCAGTACGCCATATCAACATTTGAAAGGCCAAGTTGTGCGACTGAAGCATTCTCTGCTTTAATTCCAATTTCGTTCATTATAAATTATAAAGGTTTATAGACTGCAAAATTACGAAAAAAACCGCTCTTCTCTGAGCAGTTTTTCCACAATTTTATATTTTCTAAATCAATTTATCTTATTGATACTGAGACTAATTGACCCTCTTTTGCTATCTTTTTCAGTTGGTTAATAAATTCCGTTTTTTTCTTTCCTTTTAGTTCCGTAAGAGGTAGACAAATACGCGTTTCGCCTTCGCGACCGATGGTTTTCGATGTAGAAGCGAGTTTCCTTTCTTCTATGAGCTTAGTAACTTTTTCAAACGCGGCACCGTCTATCCCTGAACCATAGCTGCCAAAAGCTACTTCTGCAGCACAAGCATTATCTGATACACCTTTATAAACAGTTGGTTCTTTGGTTGGTTGTGGCCCTGATGCATTTATAACCTGTGACTTACAGGATACAATGAGTAAACATACAAGGGTGCTGGTGAAAAAAATGAAACGTTGCATATTTTTTTAGTTTATGTGAATGTAAGAATTAAATTCCATTGCCTCTTTATTACAAAGACCGCTCCGGACTTGATGTATTTAACTTTTTTTAAAGGCGGCAATGGCAAGACATAACCATCCTGCTACGAACAACAGTCCACCAATTGGAGTAACTGGACCTAGTACTTTTAAACCTTCGGCACCGATTAAACTTCTTGTGCAAAGAAAATAGAGCGACCCGCTGAATAAAATAATGCCCCAGAAAAAAAGCTGGTAAGCAGCGTTCAGAAATTTATTTGTGTATGAATTTTTCAGAATTAAAATTACCGACATTGCCAGGGTATGATACATCTGGTATTTCACCGCGGTATCGAAACCATTGAGTTGATCAATTGTAATTAAACCGCCCGGCAATTGATTTTTGAGAGCATGCGCACCAAGAGCGCCAAGAGCAACCGCTATGGCGCCTAAAACGCCAACTGTTATAAACTGTTTTGGAAGAGATGTAGTTTCCATAGTATCTTCATTAAGAGATTTAATTATCTGCCTACTTTTTTCTTTTGCCTTTTAACTCCTCAAGAATCTGGGCGTCTGTTTTTCCAAGAAAATTGATAGCGCCTTTTGCGCTCGAAGCCCATTCGCTTTTAGGGTATTCCTCAATGATCTTGTTGTATAGCTTGCGGGCTTCTTCTTCGTTGTTTAAGTACGTGGCCTCGTCGTACAACTGTGCCAGCAAAAATAAAGCAGCAGGACGATTTTTAAAAGCAGGATAGGTGTCGATACACTTTTCCAAAGCTATTTTTGCTTGTGGAATATTATTTATTACGCGTGCAACCTGGGCAGTTTTAATCAAAAAAACAGGACTTAGACTATCGTTGGAACAATAATAAGCGATGTCGGTAAAAGCTTTAATGGCTTTGTTGGCCGCTACCGGATCTATCTCTAATTGATGCATCAACACACTGTCCATATGTTTCGCTTCGGCTACCAACTTTTTGCAGTCGGTTAGATAATTTTTATCTACACGCTTAGGCTCTGTTGGCGCAGCGCTGTCAAGAGCAGTTTCTTTTTTAGATGTATTATTGGAACAGGAAAAAGTGAGCAGTAAAAAAGAAAGAAGGAAACTGCATACTAAAATCTTCCGCATAAACTTATTTTTTTGGTTTGTAGACTTTCGTTTTATAGTCGGCAGAAATTTTGCCATTAGCAATATCGTTTAATTTGCCTGAAATCATTTTACGTTTAAAAGGACTTATTTTATCTGTAAATAATTTTCCGTCAATATGATCATACTCATGTTGAATAACACGCGCAATAACGCCATTGTATTTCTCAACATGCTTTTTGAATTTCTCGTCGTAGTATTCAATTTCAATATTGGGCATACGGCTAACATCTTCCCTTATTTTAGGAATACTTAAACAGCCTTCGCTAAACTTCCATTCTTCACCTTCTTCATCAAGAATGCGGGCGTTGATAAATACTTTTTTGAAAGCCTGAAGTTCCTTGCGTTGTTCTGGAGTGAATTCATCATCCTCCTCATCATCTTCATCCACCTCTGCAAATGGATGTGTATCTACAATAAAAAGACGGATAGCTTTTCCAATTTGCGGAGCAGCAAGGCCAACACCTTTTGCTTTGTACATAGTCTCAAACATATCTTTGATCAATTGATCAAGACCTTCATAATTTTTATCAATATCAACCCCTACTTTTCTCAGTACAGGATCTCCATAAACAACTATTGGTAATACCATTTCTATTTTCTATTTCGGGTTTGTTATTTCGGGTTAGCGCGTAACACGGAATAATTACTAATTGATTATCGACTGTAGTTCGGTGCTTCACGTGTAATTACAACATCATGCGGGTGACTTTCTTTTACCCCTGCTGCAGTTATACGAATGAATTTTGCATTTTGTAAAGCTTTAATATCTTTTGCTCCGCAATACCCCATACCGGCTTTTACACCACCAATTACCTGGTAAATAATTTCCGAAAGATTTCCTTTGTAAGGAACACGTCCACTAATTCCTTCAGGTACTAATTTTTTAATATCGTCTTCCGCATCCTGGAAATAACGGTCTTTACTTCCTTTTTGCATCGCTTCTAACGAGCCCATGCCACGGTAGGATTTAAACTTACGCCCCTCAAAAATAATAGTTTCACCCGGACTCTCTTCTGTTCCTGCGAACATTCCGCCCATCATTACCGTTCCTGCACCAGCTGCTAAAGCTTTTACAACATCACCGGTAAAACGAATACCACCGTCGGCGATCAGAGGAACACCTGTGCCTTTTAAAGCATTGGCAACATCTAAAATAGCAGATAATTGCGGCACACCCACACCTGCAATAATTCGCGTAGTGCAGATAGAACCTGGCCCAATACCAACTTTTACAGCGTCTGCTCCTGCCTTTACAAGGGCTAAAGCAGCTTTACCGGTGGCTATATTTCCAACAATAACTTCCAGGTTTTTATATTTCTTTTTTACTTCTTTTAATTTCTCAATAACTCCTTTGCTATGTCCGTGCGCAGTATCAATAATAACAGCATCAACTCCAGCATTTACCAGGGCATCTACACGCTCCATGGTATCGGCTGTAACACCTACTGCTGCAGCCACACGTAAACGCCCTCTTTCATCTTTGGCAGCGTTCGGACGTACTTTCATTTTGATCATGTCTTTGTAGGTGATCAATCCAACAAGTTTGTTAGCTTTATCTACTATAGGTAATTTTTCAATCTTATGCTCCTGCAAAATTTCTTCTGCCTTTTTCAAAGTAATTCCATACTGAGCAGTGATTAACTGCGCATAAGGTGTCATTACCTGGATAACGGGTTTTTTAAAATCCTTTTCAAAACGTAGATCACGACTGGTTACAATTCCCAGCAATTTATTTTGCTTGTCCACGATTGGAATACCGCCGATTTTATTGTCAGTCATCAACTTCACCGCATCTCCAATAGATGCGTCGGCTACAATGGTCACAGGATCCATGATCATTCCGCTTTCGCTGCGTTTAACCTTGCGCACCTGCTCGGCTTGCTCAGCTATAGTCATATTCTTATGCAGAACACCGATTCCACCTTCCTGGGCAATAGCTATAGCCAGGCTATGTTCTGTTACGGTATCCATCGCAGCAGAAACTATTGGCGTATTCAATTTAATTTTTTTAGTGAAATTTGAAGCGATAGTTACTTCGCGTGGCAATACTTCTGAATAATCGGGAACTAATAATACATCATCGTAAGTTAGTCCTTCGGGAACAAACTTGTTGGTTAAGAAATTGGAAGCCATTGAAAATGAATTTTAAGGTTTTAAAATTCGGGCAAATATACGACTTTATTTTTGATTTGATAAAAACCTTGATTTGAAAAGGGTTCTGGCGCTTCTTTTTATGATTTTTTTATGATATTCCCTTACTAACCTTTTCTGTTTTGAAACCCCTGGTCTGGTTCATCGCTAACACCAAAGGTAAATTCGGATCCATCGTAAAATACTATCGGGACTAAAAACGAAAAAGCCACTCCGCGGAAAATCTCCATAATCCGGAAGTGGCTAGATTCTTGTTATAACTAAACAAAACCCTGAAAAGAACGTGCTATAAAATTAATTCTGTGGAGGGTGTTTTTTTTATTGCTTTTAATAAGTGGTTTATTTGGATTTATAAGTGGATGTGCGCAGTAAAGATGGAAAATAAAAGATTGTTTTGAACCGGCACTCGCACCTGCATCTTGGCCCTTGCATCTGGGCTCCCGCCTCTCGTATCTTGACTCCAGCACATTGCATCGTCGTTCTTGCATCTTTACTCCTGGCTCTTGACTATAGCATCTTTGCTCCTGCCTTCTGGATCTAGCATCCTGGCTCTTGCCCCTCAGCTGTTGCTAGGATTTATTCAATTTCTCCATGAAAGCTTCTTTTTTACGGCGGGAAATTTCGATTTTAGATCCATCGCTCATAATGGCGTAACCTCCGTCTTCTTTCAAAAAACGTATAACGTGATTCATATTGATTAAATGATGATGATGTACCCTGATAAAATCTCCCTCTGGAAGAAGTTCTTCGTAATGTTTTAACCCGGCACTAATCATCAGTTTGCGTTTATCGCTGAGATAAAAGGTGGTATAACTTCCATCTGCCTCGCAACGAACGATATCTTTAATATTAACTATTTCATAAGCATTGCCTGTTGGCAAAGTGATCTTTTGAAAATTTTCATCAGAACGTTTTAATTGCTGAATTAAAAACTGGAGATTCTCCATGTTAGGAATCGAGCTTTTTTTCTTTACTACCTTGTCTACTGCAATTTTTAACTCATCAATATCAATAGGCTTTAAAAGATAGTCACAAGCGCTGTACTTGATAGCACGAATCGCATGTTGATCGCTTGCTGTGGCAAATATTAATTCAAATTTTTGTCCAGGAACTTTTTCAAGCAGATCAAATCCACTTCCATCGGGCATGCTTATATCTAAAAACACAAGCTCAGGATGCAGAGACTCAATCATCTCCACGCCTTCTTTCACATTTGTAGCAAGTCCTACAACGCTAAGTTCAGGGCAATTCTTTTGGATAATGCCTGCAAGCATTTCCCTGCTTTTTTGTTCATCTTCAATTATCAGAGTCTTGATCATGTTGTTTCTTTTTAGCCGGTTAGCGGAACAAACAATCGCACCTGGGTTCCCAGCGAATTATTATTTGCGTCTTTTAAATCGGTTACGGTTACACTTAACTGTGAATTATTTATTTCATTTAATATTTTTAATCTGTCTTCGGTAATTTTCATGCCTAATGACTTGTATTTTTTAACCGGCATAGTGCGTCTTATTTCCGACGCTTTTTCCCTGCCAATTCCGTTATCTGCAATGGTGCAAATTAAAAAATTATTTTCAGAACTCAGGCGAATAGTTAATTTTCCTTTATAAGAAGCTGGATTTAAGCCGTGCAGGATGGCATTTTCTACATAAGGTTGCATTAACAAGGGAGGCATAATGTCATAATCCACATCCACACTGTCTTCCACAATAATTTCATATTCGAATTTATCTTCAAAACGCATTTGTTCCAGTTCAAGATAAAGTTTTAAAGCTTCAAGGTCATCACTCACTGTAACCGTTGGTCGCTCTGAATTATTTAAGATGATACGTACCAAACGCGCAAATTTATTCAGGAATTTAATGGCTTCGTCGCCTTTAGTTGTAAAAATATAATGTTGTATAGAGTTTAAAGAATTAAAAATGAAATGCGGATTCATTTGCGAGCGCAGGGCCTTTAATTCTATTTTACTCATCTCTACTTTTCTTTCGAAGTCGAGTCTTTGTTTCTTTTTAATATTGTAAACCCGAAGTGTAAAGAAAATATAGAAGCCTGCAAATACTCCCAGCACCGAGATTAATAAAAACCACCAGGTGGAATAAAAAGGAGATTTAATACTAAATGTAAATCTCGCCTCAGTAGTGTTCCACAGGCCTTCATTATTGCATGACCGTACTCTAAAAGTATATTTTCCGGGTGCAAGATTGGCATATTTGCTGTAATCTTCGCTGCTTGGAGAACTCCATTCTTTATCGCCTGCAAGGCCTTCCAGTTTTTTCTGGTACAAAACATTATCAGGATTTGTGAGGCAAATTCCCCGGTAATAAAAAGAGAGGGTATTGTAATCACTTGGTAGAACAACACTGTCCTGAAGTAAAGTGTCTTCGTTCAACAAGGTAATTTTTTGAATAAGTGTTTTATTTTCAATGGTGTTTTTTTTGAGACTTGCAGGTTCATGCTTTACCAAACCGCTTACTGTGCCAAACCAAAGCGAACCATCCGGATCTTCCCATATGCCGTTTGAATTACACTCCACTCCTAAAAAGCCCTGAAGTTTTCCGTAAGAAATAATCTGCGTTTTACCTGTCTCCAGATAATGTTTCAGATCAAGCCGGTTAATTCCCTGGTTTGTTCCAATCCAAAGCACGGAACTATCCTGCGCAAACTCTATTGAATAAACAAGTTCAGAATTTAAACCGTTTTGCTCATTAATGTATTGCGTAGTATTTGTGCGAGTATTTAAAATCATAACGCCGTTAAGAGTCGCAACAAAAATATAGCCTTTGTAATATTTCAGTGAAAAATAATCTTCTTCTTTTATTCCATTGCCTTTGCTATAATTACTGATTATGCCATTGGCTATTTTATAAAGTCCACCCGGAGATGTGCCAACAAAAAGGTGACCTTGTTCATCTTCACACAAACCATACACTTGTACGTTTTGTTTTCCCGGAAGTGCATAATAATGAAGTTCGGGATTATTGTTTTTCCATTTAAGAGAAGCAATGCCATTTCCGCCTGCAATCCAGGTTGTGTTATCGCGGCCTTTATAAATGAATTCGTAAGTACCTTTAAATTCTTTTGGAAGCGGGATACTTTGAAACCTTTCGTTTTTAAACTGAGTAAGTCCGTTTTTTGTTCCGAAAATTAAACGGCCATCTGCATCCTGAATGCCTGTCTTACATTCTACTGTTGTAAGGCCATCTTTAAAACCATATCTTTTAAAATATCCCTGGCTATATTTATAGATGCCATTGTTCTGTGAACAGATCCATAAATTTTTATCGGTATCGCGAAAGATCTGGTAAATAAAAGCATTACCAGGGCCGTTAATCCGGTCGAAGGTTGAAAAAGAATTATCTCGGTACCTGTATAAGCCGCTGTGAGTTGCGATCCACAAATTATCCTCCCGGTCGCGAAGAATAGACCTTACGTGATTAGAATTATTATCAGAGCCAATATTGTAGTAAACAAAATTGTGACCATCGTAACGAAGTAAACCTGTTTGTGAACCCACCCATAAAAATTGATTATTCTGATTTGTTACGGAGCTAATGTTTTCATCAATTAAACCACTCTCAACAAAATAGTTTATAAATTTTTGTGTGGTAAGATCAAAAAAACTTAGCCCGCGATTTGTACCTATTACAAGATAGTTTTTAAAACGGGTGATGCAATTTACTTTGTTGCTGGCTAGTCCGCTGGATTCGTCAAGGATACGAAATGTTCGGGGTCCATATAAAATAAGTCCGCGGTCAGAGCCAACAAAAACTACAGAAGTATCTGTATTAAAAAGACAGTTTATTTTGTAGCCTTCGGTCTTTTTTACAGAGGTAATTTTATCGTCCTGAAATATGAAAAGTCCCTTGGTAGTTCCAATAAACATGCTGTGATCAAAGCCTTTACACAGAGCCGTTACCGGGGGAATTATAGAATTATTCTGTTTATTGTAGTTAAAAAACTGCTTACCTCTGAATACACTGATTCCTTTTGTGGTTCCAACATAAATTTCTCCCTTATCATCCGCACATATTGCATTTACATTATGATCAATTAATCCGCTCTTAAGATTATAATTCTCGAAAACTTTACCATCAAAACGACTAAGCCCGCCAAATCCCCCACTCCAGAGATAACCATTCTGATCCTGAAACAAACATGACACCTGAACAAAGGGCAACCCACTCTCTACACTATAATTTTTAAAGAAGAATTGTTGTGCTCTGAGTCCTGTAAAAAGACTAAGACACAAACAGACGAATATGTATTGGGTGTAGCGGATAAATGTTTCTACTAATTTAACTTTAATATTAACTATTTAAAAAAAAGAATAAACAAGTGGAGCACTTTACTACTTAATTGGCTTTGAGGTATCTTTTTTACAAAGTATGAAAGACTACACAGGAAGGAAACGCCGGGTTTAGATAGTTCTGAAGATTTTATTTCATTGGCTGGAACTGTGCAGGCGAATTTAATCTTATCTTTAAAAATTTGAAATTAGCGCTGTGACCGAAGAAGTTATTTTAGTGAACGAGCAAGACCAGGAGCTCGGAACGATGGAAAAAATGGAAGCCCATGTAAAAGGTTTACTTCACAGAGCTTTCTCCGTTTTTATTTTCAATTCTAAAAAAGAGCTCCTTATACAACAGAGGGCGCTATCCAAATATCATAGTCCCGCTTTGTGGACCAATACCTGCTGTTCGCATCCGCGCCCGGGTGAAAAAACGCATGATGCTGCCTTAAGACGCATGAGAGAAGAAATGGGCATGGAAACCACCCTGGAACACATGAGTAGTTTCATTTACAAAACAACCTTTGAAAATGGATTAACCGAATTTGAATACGATCATATCTATACAGGTAAATCAAATGAAGATCCCATCATTAATCCGAAAGAAGTGAATGCTTATAAATGGATGAGCCTGGATGACATCAAATCAGATCTGAAAACACATCCCGAAATCTACACCTACTGGTTCAAACTGGCAATAGAAAAACTCTTTTAGATTACCATTTAAAGGTAACGCCACCAGAGATGAACGAGGTGCCTACGCCTCCTACTGCCTCGCCAAACAAAGCTACTTTAGGAACAAAATACCAACGCGCTCCTGCAATAAAAGATGCTACCGGCATAACACCTCCATCGCTACGTTGATAGAGTTGTGTATCAGGATCGGTACTGTTAGACGAGTATTTATAAGTTGTAACTCTAAAACCAATTAGCATACCACCATAAACCTCAGCGTTTTTTGTATTTAAAACATCCCAGTGATAGATACCTCTTGCTGCGAATGTGAGGTAATTCCATCTATGTTCGTAATAGTATCTTTCATTTTTATAGTAATAGTTATCATAACGGGAGTGGGATGTTCTGAAGCTCGCAAAGCCACCTACTCCAAGGTATCCAGGTCCCAGCTTTTTTTTCCAACCCTGCTCGTAGCTTACACTTATCAGTGGCGAACTTCCATAACTGTAACCTCCGCCGAGTCCATAACTACGGTAAGTTGCAAAACCGAAACCAATACCTACATTTAAGAGGTGGGTACTTTCGTCAAAACAAGTTCCGTTTTTGCCGGTACCATTTTTAAATTTTATGGGATTGTTTCCGTCTTTTGCATTCGTGATTGCCGATAATAAAATCAAGGCTGCAACAAATAGTAATGCTTTCTTCATAGGGGTTAATTATAAAAAAGTAGTGTTCAAAAATTGATAATGAAAGTACAAAGGTAGACTTCTGGAATTAAAAACGTATACTATTTTTTCCCAAAAAGTTTGTCGAAAAAGTTTTTGATCTTAGCGCGGAGGCTTTCTTTCTGCCACCATTTATAATTCTTGCGCTCGTGTTTAGATTTTAAAATCTCGCTTTTGGTCTTGTTATAGTAACCACTTTCACCAGGAGCAAGCACAAGTTTTTTCACGTCTTTGTATCCAACCCCTGAGAACTCAACAGCCCCGGTGGCAACAATAACTTCCACTTCTTTATCAGAACTATGACTTTTTACATTAAACGTGGTGGATCTTCCTTTTACAAGCGTGTTTTCGCATGCAACCATAAACAAAACGGAATCTTTTTTCACATCAAAATAGGCTTCGCCCGTAAGAGATACGTAACGGTTTGACTTATTAAAATTTTGCGGATATTCAAGTTTGCTATTAGCATTCAGATAAACAATACTATTATCAGGCAACATAAAAATTTCCATCGAATCTCCGGTAATAACCGTTACAACAGCATCAGATGTTTGAGAAGGAAATTTAAATTTCGCTGAAGTTTTAGCAAGTGGTTTTGTTTTTGTTTTAGAAGAAGCCAAAGAGTCTAATGTAATACTATTAAAATCCGGCTCATTAATTTCAACCGGTGCTTCAACAGCTTTATTAGCGCTGTTATTTGCTAAAACAGGCGTAGTGGCAGATTTCGATGATACAAAATACACTTTTACAACTATGCCCATTACCAGAAACAGAGTAACAGCAGCGGCAATTCTGAACCAGCTATAGTTTACTTTGGTAACTTTTATTTCAGGTTGAGTTTCGGTTAAATGTTTAAACTGATCCCATGCCTGATTAACATCGGCATCTTTTTCTTTTTTAAGATGCAGCGAAGCCTTCCAGAATTTCTCCACGCTGTCGAATTCAGCCTGATGTGAGGGATCTTGTTTTAACCACTCTTTTATTTTTTTTTCTTCCTCGTGAGTTGCGTTCCCGGAAAGATACTTTCCAAAAAGTATGTCTTTATTTGCCAGCATTTAGTCTATTTATTTTAAACCTTTGTTTTGCCTTACACTGGTTTGATTCTATGACCGAAAAACCGGCCCTTACCCCCAAAGAATCTACCGTTTAAAGCTAATGTATTGATAATGAACTGCTAAAATTCCAATCTTTTTTAAATTATTAATCCTGAATCGTGCAAAATCTTAAAAATAACTGAAAATCCCAGTACTGTGGCCAGCGAAAAAAACTCTTTTGTGAGGTAAGGTTTTAAATCTTCTTTCATCTTTTTCAAAGCAATTCCCATTTGATTTTCCACTGTTTTAATCGACAATCCCAGGTACTCAGAAATCTCTTTATTTTTTAATCCTTCAAAGCGACTTAAAACAAAAATAGCCTTGCATTTTGGCGGCAAAGCGTTTAAAGCTAATTGTATTTTTGATTCCAATTCTTTAACCAAAACCGGAGTGTCTGTTTGTCCCGAGGACTCAATCTTTAAATCGCCAATACTGGTTTTATTTTTATTGTTTTCCAGATAGGTGATCGAGGCGTTGATAACGGATTTAAACAAATAGGCTTTTTTATTTAGAATTGCTGAAACCTCATCTCTTCTGTTCCAGAGTTTAATAAAAACGTCCTGAACCACGTCGTGAGCGGCATCTGCGTCGCCCACAATGTTTTCAGCAGCATTGCGCAGCATTTTGTAATGCACTTTGTACATCTCTTCAAAATTATCTGCAAGGTCTGTCATTGGTCACAAAGATACACAAATGAATGATTGAAATTCTGTAGAATATTTGTCGTTTCAAAGAGGCTATACGTCGATCTGCAAGCCTCGCAGGAGCAAGCTTATTTTAATATTAGTGGCTGTGAGACGCTTGTGAAAAATCAAGTTCATTGAGCGACCATGCTGAGGGCTTGTCGTTAAAGAGAATTTTTGTGGCGCCCCATACTTTTTCAAACAATTCGGAATGGCGATATGCGTTTAAATGCTCTTCGCTTTTCCACAAACTAAACGTAAAAAAAATAGTTGGTGTGTTTTTATCCTGCAACAATTCCACATGGTTACAGCCCTCGAAGCCTTTAATATATTGCCAGTTGTTTTCAAAAATAGATTTGAATTCTTCTATTTTTTCGGGATCAAAACTCATTTTCACAATACGTTTAATCATAAAATTTCTATTAATAAATTAAAATCAAAGGTGGTACCTATATCGCGTGGAAACAGCATATTGTAAGCGCTTTTACCGTTCGCCGCTATTTCGAGGTAACCAAAACTATTAAAAAGCGCTAAAGGTGTTCCATATTTCACCTCGTCGTAAGTGGTATGGATTTTTGTAATGCGCGCGCCCGGCAGTGTAATAAGAAACTCCTTTTTACCGATGATCTCTGCAAAACGCTCTTTGGTTATATTGGTGATGATGTTTCCAAAATCATCCACATAAATTCCCTTTCCCCGCAATATATTTCCATTTACAAAACTATCAAACTGAAAGGCTTTATAGTAGTCGCTTGTTAGTACGGCAATCTCTTCTATTTTTTTATTCTGAAGAATATGAATAGCAACATCTGCAAAAACATCTTTTAAAAAGAAATGGTGTTTATTTTCTCCTTCATAATAAATTTGATAAACGGGTTCGTTAAAAGCGGCATCAATCAAGGTAAAAAGCCCAGTATCTGGACAAATGATGTATTGATTTTTATATTTAGTTACCAGGTAGCGAGAATTGTCAACGTTATTTGCTTTGTTCAAATTACTGCGATCAACAATAAATTTGATTGCCACAAGGTGTATACTTCCCTCGGGAAAATAAGCCAAAGAATTCTTAATGATAAATGCTGCGTCTGAAATATTGTTCTCCTTGATCTCGCAGCTTAAATCTACAATATGGTGCGAAGGTTCTGAAGAAATGAGTTTTGCTTTAACTATGGCCAAATAAGGGTCGCGGTAGCCAAGATCGGTTGTTAAAGTAATAATGCTCATTTGTTCAAAAATAATTATTATTTATGCGCTTATTTTTTTAAACTTGATGTAGAGATTAACAGGGTTATAAACAAATCAAGTCCCTGTATGAAAGATGCACTTATGAATGAAAAAATAATCACCCTTGACAGCATTGAGCCAGTTGAAATTTACGGTGTGAATGATGTAAAACTGAATGTCATTAAAAAACATTTTCCAAAACTTAAATTAATTGCCAGAGGCTATTCACTGAAAGTACTTGGTGATGCCCAGGAAATTACACGTTTCGAAAAAAAACTTGATCTTCTAGTAGATCATTACCACCGCAGCGGAGTTCTTACAGATACTGTAATTGAACGCCTGCTGGGGCAAACCGGCGATAATATTGTTGAATCAAAAGACGAGGCGTTAAATAATGACATAATTCTTTTTGGAAATAACGGCCTTGTTATAAAAGCCAAAACCGAGAACCAACGTAAAATGGTGAGCGGTATTGTTAAGAATGATATGCTCTTCGCTGTTGGTCCTGCGGGAACCGGTAAGACCTACACTGCTGTTGCCCTGGCGGTAAAAGCTTTAAAGAACAAAGAGGTGAAACGTATAATTTTGACGCGACCTGCAGTTGAAGCGGGAGAAAATCTTGGTTTCCTGCCCGGGGATATGAAAGAAAAGCTCGACCCTTATATGCAGCCATTGTATGACGCCTTAAACGATATGATTCCCAGTGAGAAGCTGAATCAATATTTAGAAAGTCGCACAGTTCAAATTGCTCCCCTGGCTTTTATGAGAGGTCGTACTTTAGACAATGCTTTTGTAATACTTGATGAAGCGCAGAATACCACAGAAAGCCAGATGAAGATGTTTTTAACCCGTATGGGTGCAAATGCTAAATTTATTGTGACCGGCGATCCAACTCAGGTCGATCTTCCTGCAAGGCAGAACAGTGGCTTACTTCAGGCGTTGCGTTTATTAAAAAAGGTAGAAGGTATTAGTGTTATTGAACTAGATAACACCGATGTAATTCGCCATAAATTAGTAAGAGCTATTATTGAAAAATACGAAGCAAAACCTTAATAATTCATTTTTGCTTATCCGATACATCTTTGAAGAAGCGCAGTTCAATACTTATTTTATTTCTATTTACCGTAACAGCTTTCTTTGCACAAAAAGCACAAGAGGCTCTCGGGCTGAAGACCTGGTATAGCAATGTTGCTTTTGGCTCGGATAATGTGATCCTGTCTACCGATAATGGTAACAACTCGCTTTATGAGATCAGGTTTTCAGTCACCGGCAAATTAGTTTTAAAACACCTTAAAAAAAAGCTGTTCGATACTGCTGCTACTTATTTCGTAAAAAAGAACAATCTTACTGTTAAGTTAAACTACAAGGATTCTTCCAAAATCTTTGAATATAAAATCAGGCGTATATCAGGCAATCAGGCATATGAATTAAACCTTACTGCAAGTTCAAAGTATTTTAAACGCAAAGGTGATGATACCATTGTTACAAAGCTGGTTCTCACACAAGGCACGAAAAGAAAAGTGATTAAAAACATGCAATCAGTGATCGTGTTTTCCAAAAAGAGAGCTTTAAAAAACGACAGCATTGATTTCGCTATCTGGGGACAGCTTGTGGGCTATATTGCAGATACACTCATTATTGACTGTGACCAGTATATTGAACATAATTTCTACAAGAAACATCCCGATTCGCTGCACTACATTAGCCCCGAGCTATACGATACCGTTATACGCATAAAAGTTCCTGTCAGGGAAGTAACCAAGATTTATACGCAGCGCGAAAGTTTCACTTCTGTTACCAATGGATTAACTTACACTGCTTTGGGAACCGGCCTTGTTTTTATTGGCGGCTCGCTCATTTTTAATGATAAGGATTTTGGATCTAACCTTGGAGCTATTGGCGTTGTTTCACTTTTAACGATCCCTTTCTCCTTTGGAACTGGTTTAATTTTTGCCACCGAAAAATACTATCTCATCGCCACTGAAAAGCAGTCGAAAACCTGGAAAGTGGAGCGCAGAATGCCACACAAAATTGAGATTAAACACAAGCCGAAGCCTGTAAATAAAAAATCCTGAAGCGAGAGGAATTCTTCACTTCAGGATCAGTTATTCTAAAAGAAATTAGTTGAAAGTTCTGTGTTCTACCTTATTTAAATCGTCTTTGCTTAGAGATTTAAAGTATTCATAAGTTATTTTTAAGCCCTCTGCACGATTCACCTTCGGCTCCCAACCCAAAATTTCTTTTGCTTTGGTAATATCGGGACGACGTTGTTTGGGATCATCTTTAGGCAATGGCAATGAAATTAATTTTTGTTTAGCTCCGGTAAGTTTTAAAATCTCTTCACCAAATTCTTTAATGGTGATCTCGCTTGGATTGCCAATGTTTACAGGCAAATGATAATCACTCATCAGTAAACGGTAAATGCCTTCCACCAAATCATCCACGTAACAAAAACTACGCGTTTGAGATCCATCCCCAAACATGGTAAGGTCCTCACCACGCAATGCCTGTCCGATAAATGCCGGTAATACGCGGCCGTCATTCAGTCGCATACGTGGCCCATAAGTATTAAAAATACGAATGATTCGCGTTTCTAATCCGTGATAATCGTGATAGGCCATGGTAATGGCTTCCATAAAACGTTTAGCTTCGTCGTAACAACCACGGGGACCAACAGGATTTACATTTCCCCAATATTCTTCTGTTTGCGGATGCACGTGTGGATCTCCATAAACCTCGCTGGTAGAAGCAACAAGAACTCTTGCTTTTTTTACACGTGCCAATCCAAGAACATTATGAGACCCTAAGGAAGAAACCTTTAAAGTTTGAATAGGAATTTTTAAATAGTCGATAGGGCTTGCGGGTGAAGCAAAATGTAAAATATAGTCGATATCGCCTGGTACATGGATAAATTTAGACACGTCGTGGTGATAAAACTCAAACTGTTCTAATTTAAACAGGTGTTCGATGTTTTTAAGGTCGCCGGTAATTAAATTATCCATGGCAACAACGCGCATTCCTTCCTTTATAAAGCGATCACATAAATGCGATCCTAAAAAACCTGCTGCTCCTGTTATTAATATTCTTTTTTGCATAGTTATTTAAGTGTTCAGGTTTTAAAATTCTAAGTATTTGTGTTAACCCCGATACAGTAATAATCGTAACCCAAATCTTTCATATCCTTGTGATCAAAAATATTTCTTCCGTCAAAAATAACTTTGTTTGAAAGACGCTTTCCGACTTCTTCAAAATCAGGAGATCTGAATTCAGGCCATTCTGTTACTATCAATAAAGCATCCGCTCCATTCATGGTATCGTACATATCGTTGGAATACGCAATAGTGTCGCCAATCATTCTTTGTGCTTCGTGCATGGCAACCGGATCATAAGCCACAACACTTGCTCCTGCTTTTAATAATTTTTCGATGATCACTAAGCTTGGAGCTTCACGCATGTCGTCTGTTTTTGGCTTGAAGGATAAGCCCCAAAGCGCAAAAGTTTTACCTTTTAAGTTATTATTAAAATGCGTGCGAACCTTATTAAACAACACTTCTTTTTGAAGCTCGTTTACTTCTTCTACAGCATTTAAAATACGCATGTTGTATTTATGTTCTTTAGCCGTTTTAATCAAGGCTTTTACATCTTTAGGAAAACAGCTTCCTCCATAACCAACACCCGGGTAAATAAATTTATGACCAATACGGCCATCGCTTCCAATTCCTTTTCGCACCATGTTTACGTCTGCGCCCATGATCTCACAAAGATTGGCCACGTCGTTCATAAAACTGATTTTAGTTGCTAACATAGCATTGGCTGCATATTTGGTCATTTCAGCACTCGGAATATCCATAAAAATAATAGGATGCCCGTTCAATAAAAATGGCTTGTACAATTTGCGCATTATTTCTTCCGCCTCATGTCTGTCGGTGCCAACTACAATGCGATCTGGTTTCATAAAATCTTCGATAGCTGCTCCTTCTTTTAAAAATTCAGGATTGGAGGCAACATAAAAATCAATTTTGGCGCCACGCTTGTCAAGCTCTGCCTGCAAAGCTTTACGTACTTTTTCTGCTGTGGTTACCGGAACGGTAGATTTTGTGACAACTACCAAGGGTTTTTGCATGTGCTGGCCTATACCAGCTGCTACTGCTAAAACATACTTCAAATCTGCTGAACCATCTTCATCAGGAGGTGTTCCCACTGCAATAAAGGCTACTTCAGCTTCTTTGATGCTTTCCTGCAAAGAAGTAGAAAAATGTAAACGTTTTTTTGTGGTATTTCTTTCCACCATTTCTTCAAGACCTGGCTCGTAAATGGGCAGAATACCTTTATTGAGGTTATCAATCTTTTGTTGATCGATGTCAACACAGGTTACATCCACCCCTACCTCGGCAAAACAAGTTCCCGTTACTAAACCTACGTATCCTGTTCCTACAACTGTAATTTTCATATAATATATAAATATTGCCGCTTAAGCGGCTAGATTAATTCTAAAACTGTTTTAGTAATATATTCCAAAGTTTCCTGATCAAGCTCTGTATGCATTGGGAGCGAAAGCACGCAAGCGCATAATTTTTCTGTCACAGGAAAATTACCTGGTTTATGGCGTTCACTTGCAAAAGCTTTTTGCATATGTAAAGGTATAGGATAATAGATCATAGAAGACACACCGCGTTCGGCTAATTGTTCGCGGAGCTTTGATCTGTCAATATCTTTTAATTGCAAAGTGTATTGATGAAATACATGATTTGAATGTTTAGAGCGAAAAGGTGTTTTTAATTTAGGGTGATTTGCAAAAGCTTTATCGTAATGATCTGCCACCTTATTTCTCGCCGCAGCATATTCATCCAGGTGTTTAAGTTTTACTTTCAAGATAGCGGCCTGAATTGTGTCGAGACGCGAGTTTACACCAAGAACATCATGATGATATTGTATACTTTGTCCATGATGGGCAATCATCCTTAATTTTTTAGCCAGCTCGTCGTCGTTGGTATACATAGCACCGCCGTCACCGTAACACCCTAAATTCTTACTTGGAAAAAAAGAAGTACAACCTATCGTACCAATAGTTCCGGCCTTTGCTGTTTTACCGTCGGCAAAGAAATAATCACTCCCAATGGCCTGGGCCACATCTTCAATAACATATAAGTTGTGTTTTTTTGCTATAGCCATGATCTTTTCCATATTAGCGCATTGTCCGAATAAATGCACCGGAACAATGGCTTTGGTTTTTGATGTTATATTGCGCTCCATTGCCTCAATATCAATATCAAAAGTATCAGGATAAACATCTACAAGAACAGGAGTAAGACCAAGAAGGCCGATTACCTCTGCGGTAGCTACATATGTAAAACTAGCGGTAATAACTTCATCACCTGCTTTTAAACCAAGGGCCATCATAGCAATTTGTAAGGCATCGGTGCCATTGGCACAGGGAATAACGTGTTTTACTTTCAGATAAGCCTCAAGATCTGCCTGAAATTCTTTAACAGCCGGACCGTTAATAAACGCCGTTGTATCGAGTACTTGTTGAATGCCTGCGTCTACTTCACTTTTAATCTTCTCGTATTGACCTTTCAGGTCAACCATTTGAATTTTTTTTGTCGAAATCATCTTCTTCCTTTGGATCAGCGAAAATACTAAATTTTAGGCACTAAACAGGAAAAAAGGGATCAAAAGCCTTACTAAACCAATCAGGCAGACCACATACCTTACCCGTGACTTTATCAACGCAAACAAGCACTACCTGTCCAGAATTGAGAAGTTCTCCTTTAGCATTAAAACACTCATAATCAAATGGAAGCCTTACCCCTTTTGGTTTTTCCCACATGCGGGTTACCACTGTAATTTCATCGTCGTAAAGAGCAGGTTTTTTATAATTAATAGAGTAATCTACAACCGGCAGCATAATTCCACGAGCCTCCACCTCTTTATAACTAAATCCCAGTAAACGCATGGCTTCTACCCTACCTACTTCATAATACTGCGCGTATATTCCATAATAAGCGTAGCCCATTTGGTCGGTTTCGCCATATCTCACTCTGATTTTTGTTTCTGCTCTGATCATAAAAAGTGCTTTTTACAAATTTACCGAAATAATGAAGCTCAGATCTTAAAAAAACGCTCGAATTAAACCTATTTATTAAGATGATTGGTATGAACCAGCCTTAAAACTTTGACTCACCTTTTACCCTAATTAAGCAAGATGCTTTTCTAATCCACTTCACTTATAAAAGTCAAAAAAAACACAAAATAAATCAAAACAAAAGTAATCCTTTCTTATACTTATTTTTTTCATTCTGCAAGCACAAAAAAACAGAAAAGAAAAAAAATATCTTTTTTTTTGACATTGAAAAAAAACGACAGTAAACGGATAATTGAAAACAAACAAGCATTTAAAAAAATTCAGTACGAAATCCCGAAAATTGGTTTTTGATTATTGTAATTCTGATTTTAGTTACCATTACGATTTATTTTTTGGCTGCCCGCTGCGTTTAAAAAAAATTTGCGAGAAATTATTCCATTTTTTTTTAATTCGCTGTAAGCCTTTTAAAAGTAAGGGGTCCGGAAATTATGTGGTTGCGAATTCGTTTGTGATCCAGGCTAAAAACAGGTATCTTGTATCTATAAAAGTTAGAAATGAACTCGTGCCATACAAAAACAATTTCTTAGATAAAAAATAAAAATGAGTGTGTAAGCATTTTATAATAACGAAAAAAAAAATACAAAACACTACCCGCGAAGAAATTAAATTGGGTCAGACAAAAAAAAACCGAAATTGCAAGCGAGGAAGAAAAATTTTCCCAAACTTTTTTTTCGTATTTCCTATTGCAAAGACAAATAATCGCATTATATTTACAAACACTATTGCGTTGATTACTTATAACACCAAAATATTTAAAACTTTTTTATAACATGATGAAAGAAAAAACTGCTGAGCAAGTTTGGAATGGTTGCCTGGAAATTGTAAAAGATAATGTTAGCCCACAAAATTTTAAAACATGGTTTGATCCGATTAAACCAATCAAAATAAATAACAACGTTTTAACCATTCAGGTTCCCTCACAATTTTTTTATGAATGGATTGAAGAACATTACATCACTTTAATTAAAAAAGTAATTAAAAAAGAATTAGGGCCAGAAGGTCGTTTAGAATACAATATTATTATGGATAATGCTTCAGGTAAAACTGAAACTCCTATTACTTTTAAATTACCTAATATCAATACCAATTTAAAAAACCCTTCGGTTTCTATGCCGATTGATATCAGCGGTAATAATCCTATTAAAAATCCCTTTGTTATTCCAGGTTTAAAAAAGGTTCAGGTTGAATCTCAGTTAAATCCAAATTACAGCTTTGACAATTTTGTAGAAGGAGACTGTAACCGCTTGTCCCGCAGCGCAGGATACGCAGTAGCACAAAAACCAGGTGGAAATGCTTTTAATCCTTTATTATTATATGGTGGTGTTGGTTTAGGTAAAACCCACTTAGCTCAGGCCATTGGTATCGAAGTAAAAAAGAATTATCCTAACAAGACTGTACTTTATGTACAATCTGAAAAATTTATTACTCAGTTTATTGAGTCTATTAAAAACAACAATCAAAATGATTTCGTACACTTCTACCAAATGATAGACGTGTTGATCATTGATGACGTTCAATACTTTGCAGGAAAAGAAAAAACACAAGATGTGTTCTTCCATATCTTTAATCACCTGCACCAATTAGGAAAACAAATTATCTTAACGGCAGACCGTGCTCCTGTTGACATCCAGGGAATCGAACAACGCTTATTATCCCGTTTCAAATGGGGGCTTAGCGCTGATCTTCAGGCACCTGGATTAGAAACACGTATCGCGATCTTAGATAAAAAAGTATACAACGAAGGAATTCAACTTCCAAAAGAGGTAAACGAATACCTTGCCTATAGCATTACTTCAAACGTACGTGAACTAGAAGGAGCATTAATCTCTTTACTGGCACAATCAAGCTTAAACAAGAAAACAATCACTTTGGAATTAGCCAAAACAATGATTGATAAATTTGTGAAGAGTACTGCACGCGAGGTTTCCATTGATTATATTCAAAAAGTAGTTTGTGACTATTTTGATCTTGCTATTGACACTATGAAATCAAAAACACGTAAACGTGAAGTGGTTCAAGCCCGTCAGATTGCAATGTACTTTGCAAAAAGTATGACCAAATCATCTTTAGCTACAATCGGTATGCATTGCGGTGGTAAAGATCACGCTACTGTATTACATGCTTGCCGCACGGTAAATAACTTAATGGATACTGATAAACGTTTTAAAGCTTACATCGAAGAGCTTGAGAAAAAAATCAGCATTACTAATTAAAATTTAAATTTTAACACAAAGAAAACCTTTCGGAAACGAAGGGTTTTTTTTATGATTGTTTAAAATTTTCTTTGTTAAAACCGAATTTCTCTACTAGCTTTAAAAACTAAATTATTTTTATGAAGAACATTACTGTGATAGGCAGCGGAACCATGGGAAACGGCATTGCACATACATTTGCGCAAGCGGGCTATAGTGTGAATCTTGTTGATGTAAATGAAAATGCCCTGCAAAAAGCTATAGCAACCATTACCAAAAATTTAGACAGACAAGTTCAAAAAGGAACTATCGACGACGCTGCTAAAACTACAACTTTAAAAAATATAAGTACTTCCACCGACCTTACCAAAGCTGCTTCAAATGCCGATCTTGTAGTGGAAGCTGCCAGCGAGAACATAGAGATTAAATTCAAAATTTTTAAGCAGCTCGACGAAATCTGTCCTCCTAATACCATACTTGCAAGTAACACTTCCTCTATATCTATTACACAAATTGCAGCAGTTACAAAGCGCGCAGATAAAGTAATCGGCATGCACTTTATGAATCCGGTACCGGTGATGAAGCTCGTTGAAGTGATTCGTGGTTACAGTACCTCAGATGAGGTGTGTGATCTGATCATGGAAACTTCTAAAAAATTGGGAAAAATTCCTGTAGAGGTAAATGACATTCCGGGATTCGTAGCAAATAGAATTTTAATGCCTATGATTAACGAAGCTATCATAACTCTAAATGAGGGAGTTGCCGGTGTTGAAGAAATTGATACGGTTATGAAATTAGGCATGGCTCATCCGATGGGTCCTTTACAATTAGCGGATTTTATTGGCCTGGATGTATGCCTGAACATTCTACGCGTGCTACAAGATGGTTTTGGAAACCCGAAATACGCTCCTTGTCCTTTATTAGTAAATATGGTAACCGCAGGTCACCTGGGTGTAAAATCAGGAAAAGGGTTTTATGATTACAGTAGTGGCACCAAAGATTTAATTTTAGCCGATCGTTTTAAAAAGAAAACCAACGCAATAGCATAATAATACTTCTCTTCCTTGTCATCCAATTACTCAGATATACTGCCCATCGAATTTCCGAACATCCCAAGTGCCGGAGTGTACTATTTTAACACGAAAAGTGGTCTTCGCTACGAAGTAAGATTCGGCAGATTGCAGGATAATATTTTACACGCGAATATCGTTTTTGGGGTCATTAACGATGAATTTGAAGGTGAAGAATACATTACAACCAATCGCGGTGAAGTTTACCAGGTAATGAATACGATTGTAGAAATTGTAAAAAATTACATGAAAGAACATCCTAAAGTAAATATTTACGAATTTAACGCGGTTGGAAGAGATGGGGAAGACGAGTACGTTGAGAACGCACGCATGGCTTTATACCGCAGGTTTCTTCCCAGAATCTTTGAATCAGGATGGAAGTTTAAGATTGAAGGGAATTTCGCTCTCGTTACCAAGGCCTAGGCCACAGATGCCTCTAATCCCCTGATCTGTTTTCAATAGTCTCGTTATTCTATGAAAAGTTCGTTAAGTGCCGCTGTAAAAGAAGGCCCACGATTATCCAAGTAATCGGAGCCTCACGTGGTGCAATTCTACAATCCCAGCCAGCTTTTAGCGGCTGATCCCATTATAGTTTCTTTCTCTGATTGTTTTAGTGGCGAGGTTCTCACAAGTTCTCCAGGTACTGCTTCGCCTAAGGGAAAAGGATAATCGCTTCCCTGCACAACTTTATCAACGCCAACCATATCAATAATGTATTGTAGCATCTTATGATCGCATACATGACTATCCACCCAAAACTTTCCGAGATAATCTTTGGGATTTACCGGATTATCGATAGCTACAAGGTCTGGACGGCAATCCCAGCCATGTTCGATGCGACTGATGGTTGGTAAAAAAGATCCTCCACCATGTGCAAAACACACTTTCAGATTTTTATATTTTTCAAAAATTCCACCAAAAATCATACTGCAAATGGCTCTGCTGATTTCTGCGGGCATTCCTACAAGCCACGGTAACCAATATTTTGCCATGTGTTCTTGTCCCATCATTTGCCAGGGATGCACCAATATAGCAGCGTTTAATTTTTCGCAGGCTGCAAAAAACTCATCAAACTGCGTTTCGTTCAAATTTAAATTATTGATGTTACTACCTATTTGTACACCTCTGAAACCGAGTTTCATACAACGCTCTAACTCTTTTACGGCCATATCTGTATCCTGCATGGGCACGGTAGCTAATCCAATAAATTTTTCAGGATGATTATTTACAGTAGTTGCAATGTCATCATTTAAGAATTGACTGATCTCGAGACCATCTTTTGCTTTTGCCCAATAGCTGAACATTACAGGAATGGTACAGATAACCTGCATGTCGGCCAAGTGGTGTTGCATCTCATTTATTCGTACTTCAGCATCCCAGCAATTATCGGTTATTTCTCTAAAGCGTTTGTTTCCCTGCATCATCCAGGCTCTTCCCGGCGCATGATGATCTAAAGTGATGAATTCACCATAACCAAATTTCTTGGTAAAATCCGGAAGTTGTTTAGGGATAATGTGCGTGTGAGTATCTATAGTAAACATGATGTTATTTTTTAACTGCGTGTTTTTTTTGTAATTCGTAATTATAAAATTGTCTTCCTAATTCAGCTAAATAAGGAAGCGCAATTGTTTTGTAATCGTATTTTCCATCGTTGATGACCTCATCTTCATTTGCATAAATTACCGCACTCAGCATAAATTCTATTCCGGCGGATTTATCTAAAAAGTAAGCACAGTCGGACATAAAGCCATACGATTGCCCCACAATATTAGTAATTATTAAATTAGTATTTTCGATAGACCTTTTTGAATCGCCATAAAAAAGGTACTTTTTATAACTGTCGTAATAAACCTTAGGATCGTATTTAGGGCTGATACTTTGGCGGGGAAAAATGCTGAGGTAGTTCCTGAGAAATAATCTTTGCTCTTCTGTAATTTTAAACTTACCGGATTGGTTGAAAATAAGTTCTTGTAAAATCGTGTGACAATCAATAAGGCTCATGTAGTTGGAGCCAGCAAAGTTTTTGGGAGTGTTTATTTTTTTATTATTTGAATCGTAATATGCTTTTCCAACTTGCATATTCCGATCAGTACTGGCATAGTGCCGTGCGGAGGTTTGTTCCTTTTGGGTGTATAATACATTTAAATTAGGATCGAGGAAAGAAACAGGGTTTGTTATAACATTGTCTTTTCCACGGCAATTACCGTCATAACGACTCAAAATACGAATCCCTGGATAACCCCCCTTCTCCAGATTTTCATGAATATAATCTACGCCAAGAAATTCGTAAACCCTGCTGTAGGCTGCATTATCACTTACCAATAGCATTTTTTTTATATACTGCTCAATACTTGGATAGTTATTTGAAGAACTTGTGTCGCGCTTTACTTTTTTGTGACAGATTATGGAACTATCCGTAAACATTATAGCATCCTGGTTCACGCCTATCTCATTGAGTTTTTGAAGAGCCAAAATACTTACAGGCAATTTTACAAGACTTGCGCAGTAAAAATAGTTTTCAGGCTTTACATTAAAATAATGATTCGTAAAACCAGGTTTATCGCCAGAGCGGTTAATCTCGGTATAAATAATTTGAAGGTGATATTTATCTGGCTGAGAACTTATTTTTTTTAGCAGTGGACTTTTTTTAAAAATGGTGTCGAAACCAAACTGGCAGTAGCTTAAAGTTGGCCATTTAAGACAAATAAGTATGAGCAGACACCATCTTAGCATTCCTTAATTGCGCCTGGCTACCATTAAATTGCTGTTCTTATCTTTAAAATTGTAACCAATTCCAAAACCAAGTGCAGTTGAATTGCCGTGTTTATAAAGCGAATCAAGATCTTTTTGGTAAGCGTTTTTAAAGAGGGAGATGGGTTTGGTATATTCGCCGAATAATTTGTAGCTCCAGTTTGCATCATCTTGTTTAAAGTAACGCAAAGCTATACCACTATCATCCTGTACAATAGTAGAAGAGCCTTTTAAAATAATTTCACGTACAAATGAAAAATAGGTTTTATGCAAAAGGTAAGACGCTCCTTTAAGATAGGTATTAAAATTTTTAAAGCTTCGAAGATAAGTCTTGAAACCTGGATTTGAATCCAAAGCCACATCCACTACATTAAGAGAATAATAGTTCAATTCTTTTAACTTGTTCTCGGCAGTTTTATACAGAATCTCCACGCCTTTACTTTTAAGATTAGAAGTTTTTAAAGTTTCGAATGAAGCCAAATATATCTTATTACCCAGAGAGTCGACAGTGACAGGTTTTGCAGAAACGATGGCATTTCCGGTTCTGCTTAAAAACAAAAACAATAAATGAATGGTTCCGTCTACCTCTCCGTTTTTAAGATCTTTACTCATAGCTTCTGTTCTAAAAAAACTAAAGTTTAAAATTGCATGTAAAGAAGAATTCAGTTTATCGTAATAGCGTTTTAATGAATCTCCTTTTAATGCGTTAAATTCCGGTAAGGTTCCTACAGGTTCCAATCCTATCATAACTGTTTTATCAGCCTGTGGGAAAAACAAATTCGCGTATAAAATATCCGGACCAGAAAAAGGATAAAACAAGTTTGGTTCAGGTTTTATTTCTACCATAAGTTCTTTGTTTCTGAACTCCAGCAATTTTTGCATACGTGTGGAATCGAAATTATTCCAGCGTTTTGAAAAGTCATCTGAAAAATTTTTGTAGTGTTGATTTTCCGTGGTACCACTAAACATTTTTCCAGGAGGATAAATACCGGCAATTAATTCTGCCACAGCATTCAGAGAGTCGTTGATTTTTATCTCCGGTTTTTCAGCTATTTTTGTTAAGCTATCTGTAACAAGTGAATCTTTCTGATTCTTTTTTTCACTATGAGCATTATCGTTTTTCGGCGCGCAACCTAAAAGTAATAAAGCCAAAACAATGTATTTTGTCATGGCCGCAAAAGTAATAAAATTGTGCGTATGCCTATTAAAAAAGGGACAATTACCCTAAGAGACGGCTGTTAAATTTAAAGGGAACCGGAGTTTAATCCTGATTATCGCGAAGTTCGATGAGTTTTGCTTTTATATTCTTAAGTTTTTCAATCACATCGGCATGGGAGCCTGCTGACTTAACAACAGATTTATTTTTAAGTTGTTCCTTTGCGCCTTGAATGGTATACCCTTTTTGTTTTACCAGCTCAACGATGCTGGCAATGTGTTCGATATCCTTTTTTGTAAATAAGCGATTACCTTTTTTGTTTTTCGTCGGTTTAAGTACGTCAAATTCCTTTTCCCAAAAACGAAGCGTACTGGCGTTTAAGTCAAACAAGTCAGAAACCTCGCTAATGGAATAGTATAGCTTTTCGGTTTCTTCTTTTTCGTTTACACTCATAATAGGATTTTTAACTGTTTTAAAAGTAAATCTATTTGTTACAAAGTCAATCTTTAGTTTTCAACAGAAAACCTATGATTTAAACAGTAAGCGAAGGTTATGAGCATAAAAAAAGCCATCTCCGCAGAGATAGCTTTCGTTCTGATAATTTCCAGATTAAGGAAGTGTTATATTAAATACACGCCCGTTAATAGTTACCGTTGCAGCCATGTCACAAGCACCATTTCCGAAATCTATGGTACGTAATGGACGGCTACCTGGTGTATAAGCAATAGTTCCACTAATAAAAGGGTGACGGTGAGGGCGGGAAACAGGATCGGGAGCGCAATTAAAATCTCTTACCAGGTTGGTAGCGTTTGCAGTAAAGTTTTCTCCTTTAGCATTAACACCACTGGCGCTGCCATTGATTTTCACCATGGCCTTAGTCCAATCGATTGGCATAGCCTGACCTTTATAACAGAGTGTATCACCTGTATTCATCAATTCCTTTGTACGGTTGCAAGACCAGCTAATAGTACCTCCGCTATTTGGTTTTACTATAGAGATATTGGCTACAACCGACCATTTAAGATTAGTTCCGGGATTAGCAGTACTCGGAATAGAGCTGGAAGTAATATTACTTACTGACTTGCTAATAATAGTTACAGCGTACCCATCAACCACATAATTCTGAGATGTTACACTCATGTTAAAGCCTGGATTTCTGTAGCGGGTGGCACCTGATGCAGATCCTGAAAAATCATAGATCAATTTTCCGGTACGGGTTCTACCATCTTTTCCAATACAACCGCTTGTACCAAAGTCGATGGTTACAACTTGATTATTCACTGTTACTGCTGCACATCCCGACGCTTCCAATGCTTCAACAGAAGAAGGGCCACTTGTCTTGTAGGTAGATAAAGACCCATTGTCTGAAACCTGGCTTCCCATAGACTCTATATCTGCTACATAACTTTCAGCCACATTATTATCAGTGGCGGTGCTTTGTTCTGTATCTTCGGCGATAGTTTCTTCCTTATCTTTTTTACGGCACGAGCTAAAAGATAAAGAGGCTACTGTAAAAATTACTGCGAGACCCATAGAGATTTTGGATGTTCTATATCCCGGCTTGTACTGACCTTTGAGGTTTTTTAGTTGATTTTCCATTTTTTATTCTGGTTTAGTTTATTTGAATCTTTGACTCAAGGAATGCATCAAGGTTTAACCAAAAAAGAAATAATTTAAAAAAAAAAGAAAAATACTTAGTAATAAATCGGATAAAAACGAAAGCCGTTCTTAGTGCATTGCAGGGCTGGCGCTGGAAATTTCAGCATGTTAACCACTGAAAAAATTCCTTTTAAAATTTTTGATTTTGTTTTAATACGTGTCAGGTCCACATCTAAACTTAAATAGAATCTTCGTTCTCTGTCAAATTTTAAAACGTTCCCTTCATTATCCACAACCACACTATTATTGTAGTGACCACCAAGCATGCCATAAGCACCATAGCCCAAGGCTATATTTAACCATTTCGGAAATTTGTTTTCTCTTTTTATAAATGCAGAAGGATTTATGCTTAACCAATAAGTTTGTCCATTGTAATCCTTTAGAACCTGCGTGTAAGGTGTTTCACCAAGTAAAGCAGGATTGTATTTTGCAAGTCCGCTTTCTGAATAAGACAATTTTAGCTGGAAACGCTGTTCTCTCCAGGCAAGCTCCTGGGCAATAGCCATGCCGGTTCCCAAACCATCGGCCAATTGATCTCCCCATGAAAATCCCCAGCCTCTGCTAAAACCATCCATTACTTCTATTGTTGTCATGTACACAAATCCAATACCCCCACCGTAAATAAGTTTTTGTTTTCTTGTATAACCTGCCCAGTCAAAAGCATTCATCATTAAGCGTGACATTTGATATGTGGTGAAAGTATGTCCTACTTTATCCATCTGAAGCCACTCTTTGTTATCATTGAAAAAATGAAATTTCCCTGTATTATATCCGCTATACCAGGCTACGTTCAAATAAAAAAGAGAACCTACAGTTAAGGCACCTGTTGAAGATGCAAGAACTACTTTTCGCTTTTTAAATGGGTCGGCTTTAAGAGAATCGTTTTGACCCAAAAAAACCTGAGTCAGAAAAACTAAAAAAATAAATAAGGAAAGCCTCGGGCGCATCCCTGTAAAGATAAGCATTTAGAAATCATTATAGTCTACCAGGTCCTCAACGGATTTAAGATTTAAATCTGATTTTTTCTTCTTCGGAGAAAGAGGAATTTGCGCATTACCATTACTATTCGGGTCAATGCTAGTATTCAAATCAACAGCATCATAAATATTCTTATTATTAAAGTAAGACCGCGTTTTACCGAATTTTAAAACGAATCCGAAATTGAAAAAGAGTGAAGGCGCTATGTTCTTTCTATAAAAATAAGTACTATAATAACTTCGTCTTCTGTTAGCGTTTTCAGAGTAAAAGGTAATTGTGTTTCCTGTGCTTAGGCCTGTTGCTAAATAAAAATTAAAATTACGACTTACCCTAATATCAAACCTTACTCCCGTATTCAGTTCCCTGCGGGTGAAATGGAAAGTGGCATCGGTTTTTTTGTAATACAGAGAATCGGCATTTGAAAAATTAAACAGACCTCCCTGCGGACGTGTGTAAAAACTAAAAATAACTTTTGAACCCATGGGTACATTTAAACTTGCGCTTCTTGGAAATTGCACACTCACATTTACTTTATCAAGACGACCAACCCTGAGCCCTATAAACGGCCAGTAAAATCGATTTCCCCACATAAAAGATTTTGTAATCCCGAGTCGCCAGTTAAAGTGATCGTTAACATTGTGACTATAAACAAGTGTGCTGGCAAGTCTGTAATAAGGTTTAGAAGACGGGTACGTAATGTCACGCGTTACAAAAGGAGAAACGTCTGCAAACCAAACTCCTTTTTTTCCGGTATTGTAAATAAAGCGCATACCAACACCAAACTTAACAAGGTTATGATCGCCTAACCCATCAAACACCGGACGTAAAGACAAAAAATTAGCTGTGAGCAACAGATGGGAATTTTGTATTGTTCCATCTGTCGCTGTTCTATCTTTTGTGAAAACCGGGGTTAGGAAAGAAAAAGTAAATTGTTTGATGCCATAGCTTTTTAAACGTTTACTTAAAGCGTTGGAAGTATCTTTAAATTCTCTGTTTGGCTTTCGGTAAGAGTCAAGAACAATAAGCGTGTTAAAATAGTGCTTGGGGAGTTTTAGTTTTAAACTGTCGTAAGTTGTTTGCGAATTCAGCTTAGTGGAAAATAAAAAAAACAAGCAAGTGAATCCTGCCAGCCCTTTTAAAATATAAGAGTTGTTCTTCAATTATCGCTTTCTCCTTTTATACTCTTTATTACTTTTAATCTGAACTCTTCTTCTGCAACATGTAATTTTACGAGTTTTTTTGCTCCAACAATTACTTTTAGTCTGTCATAGTATTGCCTGTGGATGTCAGCCTCGGCTTGTTTTGATTGAACAAAAAGAACTGATAATTGTTCAGCTTCCCTGTCGCTAAGATTCTCCGGCCTGCTTTTATAACTCTGACGGAGATTTCTACGAATCGCTTTTATCTTTTCATTGTATTCGTTGTAAACAGGCCAGAATTTTTCCGACTCAGAGGGTGTTAAACCAACATTCTCTGTAATATAGGCTACCCGCAAAGCCTCCACCTTATCCTTGCCCGATTGGGCAAAAACAGAGTTTCCCTCCACGAAAAACAAAAAAATTATGGCTATGCGTAACAAGTACTTCATTATATATCTTCTAAATCCTCTTCTTCTAAAAGGTTATTTATACTGCTATCCTGACTTTTATCCTTAACCTCATCAGCCTTTTTTGCGTCCAGTTTTTTTTCAAGAGCAGAAGGATCCACTAGATCGTACAACTGATCATCATCGAGACTCTCTATACTTTTACTTTTTACAATATCCTGTTTATCAAGACAGGCAATCGTTCCACAATCTACAGGTTCTATGGGAACAAAATAAAAATTATAAAGCCAAAGCCCTATAACTACCACAAACATAGCTGCTGCAGCCAGGCTAACTTTTTTAGTAAAAAGCGAAATAACTTTTGCTCTCTTTTTTGGATCTACTTTTTCTGAAATTAGTTTTTCTGTTTTTTCAAAATAATTTTCAGGGATAACAAAATTATTTTTTTTATCGAACGACTGTAATATTGGAAATACATTTTCCTCATTAACCAAAACCTTTGCTAATTCTATAACTTCCAGCTCTGCAAAATAATTTTGAGGAACCGAAAAAGCATTCACCCGCTCTAGTTTTTTTAAAGCAGGATAATCCATTAGCTCTAACTGGTGTTCGTTTTCAGAAAAATAATTTTCGGGAACAGCGAAAGCGTTCACGTTTTTAAGCGCACTTAGACGTGGAAATTTTTTATGTTCTTCTTGCCACTCTATTTTATTCATGATAGAGCCGGCAGACTTTTGAAAATAGCCCTCTGGCAAACCGAAATTTCCCGGCAGATCGTTGAATTGATTATTTTCGTCTTTATCTATCACGCTTTATAGATGCTTTATTAGCTAAAAGGTTTAAGCTCCCACCAGGATTTCTTCAATTTTTTTTGAAGCAATATGATAACTGGCCTTTAAAGCTCCAACAGAGGTCTCCAGGATGTGAGACATTTCCTCATAAGGTGTTTCGTCATAGTAACGCATATTAAACACGATTCTTTGTTTTTCAGGCAAAGTCAAAATGGCTTGTTGTAATTTTAACTGTATTTCGTCGCCCGAAAAATAGTTATCGCTTTCAAGGTTCTTACTTAATTCATATTCTATAGAATGAATAGAAGTCGTATTCTTTTTCGCTTTTTGACGTAGTAAGGTCAAAGCCTCATTCGTAGCTATCCTGTATATCCAGGTGTAGAGTTGACTTTCCTCTTTAAAGTTCTCTAAGCCCTTCCAGATTTTGATAAAGGTATTTTGCAGTACGTCATCACTATCGTCGTGATCAATAACAATTTTACGAATGTGCCAGTAAAGGCGTTGTTGGTATTTTGAGATTAAATGACCAAGAGCGGCATTACGCGTTTTTTCATCGCGAAACAGTTCTAAAATGGTTTTATCATCAATTTGAGCCAAAACTTTTTATTGTTAGACGTAAAAATAAAGTAAAAGTTTAATTTTGAGTGAAAATAAAATGGATCTTCTCGATAAAATACGGAAATACGAAAGTATGCACATCGTGTTCTGGCTCATAAAAGACACCTGCTGGATGCTGGAGCTTAAGTGGTTAGGGGCTATAATGATGGCACCCACTCTTTTTCTTGCCGGTTATATAATTTATAAAACCTTAGGAACTAAAGACGCCTATCTCAATGCAGCAATACTATTTTGGATCATGGCCAATAGTTTTTGGATGATGATGGAATTTTTTAACGACAACGCGTACAAATATTATGCATCCATACCTTTTGGCTTAGGATTTTTATTCGTGGGTATTTTTTATTGGCGTGATTACCAGAATAAAAAAACCGCTATTCTCCAACAATAATTTTGCGTGTTGAAGATGCTTTGTCTATCTCAATTTTTAGAAAATAAATTCCCTTTGGTAAAGCACCGCCGCTGTTTATAATGTGTTTTTGTTCGCCCGATTCAAACTGAGTTTCTGTAAATTCTTCCATTATACGTCCTGTAATATCGCACACCGAAAATGTTATTTTCCTAGGCTCAGTGAGTTGAAAAGATACTGTTAACGCACCTTTAGAAGGTACAGGATAAACATTAAGATTCTGAATCTTTAACCTGTTCTGTTCAATGGAAGTTGGTCCCGTAATATTGATATCATCAATGTAGATTGTATTTGCAGCAGGAATTGTGTCGCGTGTATACTCAAATTTAAAATTCACATATGACGCTGACAATGCCTGTGGCAAAAGAATCGTTTCGGTACGCCACTCACTTTTTTGCGGAACAAAATTGGAGGCGGCACTACTGCTGGTTACAAGAGATTGTCCTGCTTTGGAATAAATAGCACCCCATGTGTTACCACAATCTACCGAAAGATATACTTTTAAACTGTTTACATGGTTTGTTGTGACCTCAGCCGTTGCAACTTTAAAAGTGAGAACAGGTCCGGGATTAGTTCCCATATTTATAGCGGGGCTAATCATCGATGTGACTGTTTTTCGGGTATTATTTGCGGGATTAATTTTAGCAGAGTAGGTTCCGGTATAAGCGGCATCGGCCGATTGCTCCCATTTAGACGCACCGCTCGAAGATTGCAGTGTCCAGTTTGTATTTAATGCGGAAAGATTTTCAAACCCTTCTGACCAATAATTGGTAAAAACTGCTATTGGGCTTGTGACATTTATAATATTACTTTTTGTAACTGGAGCTGAAGTTCCCGCAGTATTAGAGACAGTATAACTTACAGAATAAACTCCTGGAAGTGCATAGGTGACAACAGGCGCAGACGCTGTAGATACTGCAGGAGAACCTCCGGGAAAAGACCAGCTATAAGAAGTCGGTTGACCATTCCAGGAGGCGTCTTTAAAAACCACAGGTGAACTGACACAAGTTTTAGAGCGGCTGTATTTGAAGTCAGCAACCGGAATACAAGCGGAAGATGGGTTTAAAATGCCGGTGGCAATAAGATTAGCATTGGTCCATAAATTATTTCTGCCTCCTGCCGTATTTTGTAAGGCAAACTGCATGTGCTGCCCCTGTTCACTTGTAAACATTCTACAGCAATAAGAATAATCCATATAGTTTTGAAAATTCTCACTTACCCCTGGCGTGCAAAGTTGATACTGCGAAGGAATTGCTGGATTTGGACAATTTAGATATCCCGGTGTAGGAGGTGTGTCATTTATAAAATCGTCGCCTGAGCAATCTACTCCTGCGTTATTAGAACCGCCAAATACATGATTAAGATCTAACCAATGTCCTGCCTCATGCGTTAATACCCGCGATAAAAAACTACTTCCGGTTCCAATTGAGCCAAAATAATTATTCAGAACTACAATGGCGTCGTAAGAGTCGCCAGGAGAAAAAGTTCCCGGAAAATAGGTATAACCTGATGCTCCAAAGCCTCCTGTTAAGGTGATAGTTCTTACTAAATAAACATTCAAATATTTGGTCGGGTCCCAGGTATGCGAAAATAAAGTCGGAGAAGTATCATCCCAGTCAGTATCAGTGTCGTAATGATGCACAATGCCATTCGTGCAATTGCCCAATGGATCCTTCGTTGCTAACTCAAATTGAATTTTTGTGGAATCTGCTATATTTTTAAATACCGGGATAATTTCTGTGGTATCGGGATTTTGTCTGGCAAAATCGCGGTTTAAAATTCTCAGTCCATCTTTAACCTGGGCATCAGAAATATTTTCAGGACCATTTACATGCAACACGTGGAAAACAATAGGAATAATGTATGTTGCACTTGGTTGAGGACGTTGCGCACTGCTGCGTTGCGACTGAAATCTCGCATCTCTGCTTATCTTCAACCCGGGATTTTTGTCATAGATCCTTTTCATAACTACATCGGTGGCACAGTGATTGTCTTGCGCTGTAACTGAAACAGAAATAAGACTTATGAAAAGCAAATAAATTTTTCTCATGAAAAAGAAGTTAGGTTTTACAAATATAGACCATTTCCCGGACGACTTCTTCCCCTTCAATAACTGGTGTAATTCCATCTGTAAATGGTTATTAAACACATAATTCTGTCACCGCTTGCTGATTATGAAGCAGATGCGTTTCTTTTACCTCAAAATTGAAAAAATTGGCTTAAATCTGCTAAATTTATACCTCCCTAAACGACTACTGATGATTGAAACTATACCGTATCAAACGAAACACAAAATCCGCATTGTAACTGCCGCTGCTTTATTCGATGGTCACGATGCTGCCATAAATATTATGCGCCGCGTAATGCAAAGTACAGGCGCTGAAATAATTCACTTAGGACACGATCGCAGCGTTCAGGAAATTGTAGATTGCGCCATCCAGGAAGATGCTAATGCGATAGCCATAACCAGTTATCAGGGCGGACACAATGAGTATTTTAAATACATGTACGATCTTTTGAAAGAACGTGGCTGTGCGCATATTAAAATATTTGGTGGCGGAGGTGGAACTATACTTCCTTCGGAAATTGAAGAACTTCATAATTATGGTATCACGCGCATCTATCATCCTGATGATGGTCGTAACTTAGGTTTGCAAGGAATGATCAATGATGTTTTAAAACAAAGTGATTATGCTACCGGAACAAATTTAAACGGAGAAGTAAAACATTTAAAAGAAAAAGATCATAAATCTATAGCTAAGTTAATTTCGGCAGCAGAAAATTTTAATGAGGAAAGTAAAGCGGTGTTAGATCCTATCCGTAAAGAAGCAAAAACTTCCAAAACACCGGTTATTGGTATTACAGGAACAGGTGGAGCCGGTAAATCTTCTTTGGTGGATGAATTGGTACGTAGATTTCTTTTAGATTTTCCAGAGAAAAAAATAGGTATCGTTTCTGTAGATCCAAGTAAAAGAAAAACAGGTGGCGCATTGCTGGGAGACCGTATACGTATGAACTCGATCAAAAACGAAAGAGTTTATATGCGTTCTTTAGCAACCCGTCAAAGTAATTTAGCTTTATCAAAATATGTTCAGGATGCAATTGATATCTTAAAAGTATCGGGTTTTGATCTAGTGATAATTGAAACTGCTGGTATCGGACAAAGTGATACAGAGATTATTGAGCATAGCAATATGAGTCTTTACATCATGACTCCTGAATTTGGTGCTGCATCGCAGTTAGAAAAAATCGACATGTTGGAATTTGCTGACATTGTTGCTATTAATAAATTTGACAAGCGCGGTGCACTTGATGCTTTACGCGATGTAAAAAAACAATACAAACGCAACCATAATCTGTGGGAAGCAAAAGATGAAGAGCTTCCTGTATTTGGAACCATAGCGTCTCAGTTTAACGATCCAGGCACAAACACTTTATACAAAGCTTTAATGGATAAGCTGGTAGAAAAAACCGGCACAGACCTGAAGTCAACTTTTAAAGTTACGGATGAAATGAGCGAGAAAATCTATATTATTCCGCCAAATCGTACACGTTACCTGAGTGAAATCTCTGAGGCTTCAAGAACTTATGATAAATGGACAAATGATCAAAGTAACATTGCCATTAAGCTACAAAGTATTCGCACTACCATTCAGACTCTGAAAGATTCTAAAATGGATGATAAAGACCGTATTATTAAATCTTTGGAAGAACAAGCGGAAATTATCCGTTTAGATTTGGACCCGCGTAATTTAAAAACGTTAGAGACTTTCGACGATAAGAAAAAACAATATCAAAACGAATATTATGTTTTTAAAGTTCGTGATAAGGAGATAAAAATTAAAACACATTACGAAAGTTTGTCGCATTCGCAAATCCCAAAAGTATCTGTTCCAAAATACACAGGTTGGGGAGATATTTTAAAATGGAGTTTACGCGAAAACTTTCCTGGAGAATTTCCTTATACCTCCGGAATTTATCCATTTAAACGTGAAGGGGAAGATCCAACACGTATGTTTGCCGGCGAAGGCGGGCCAGAAAGAACCAACAAACGTTTTCATTATGTGAGTAAAGGTTTGCCTGCAGCGCGTTTGAGTACGGCGTTTGACAGTGTAACACTTTATGGAAATGATCCTGATCACCGTCCTGATATTTACGGAAAAGTGGGTAACTCCGGTGTGAGTGTTTGTTGTTTAGATGACGCTAAAAAATTATACAGTGGCTTTAATTTGGCCGATCCGAAGACATCGGTATCTATGACCATTAATGGTCCTGCTGCTACCATTGCGGCTTTCTTTATGAATGCTGCAATCGATCAGCAATGCGAGCTTTACATCAAAGAAAATAAATTAGAAAAAGAAGTAGAGAAAAAGATCGCGGATATCTACAAGAAAAAAGGAACAACCCGTCCGAAATACAATTTAGAGGAACTACCAGAAGGCAACAACGGTTTAGGCTTAATGTTACTGGGAGTAACCGGCGACATGGTTTTGCCTGCCGATGTTTATGAAAAAATAAAAACATTCACTTTAGCTCAGGTACGCGGAACGGTTCAGGCAGACATTTTAAAAGAAGACCAGGCTCAAAACACCTGTATTTTTAGTACCGAGTTTAGCCTGCGTGTGATGGGTGACGTGCAGCAGTATTTTATTGATAAGAACGTAAGAAATTTTTATTCGGTTTCTATCAGTGGTTATCACATCGCTGAGGCCGGCGCTAATCCTATTTCACAGCTTGCCTTTACTTTATCAAATGGATTTACATTTGTAGAGTATTACTTAAGTCGCGGCATGAACATTAATGATTTCGCGCCCAACTTATCCTTCTTTTTCAGTAACGGAATTGACCCTGAATATTCTGTAATCGGCCGCGTGTCCCGTCGTATATGGGCCAAAGCTATGAAACAAAAATACGGAGCAAACGAAAGAAGCCAGATGTTGAAATACCACATTCAAACTTCAGGACGTTCTTTGCACGCTCAGGAAATTGATTTTAATGATATCCGTACTACACTTCAGGCTCTGTACGCGATTTATGACAACTGTAACTCCCTTCATACAAATGCCTACGATGAAGCTATTACAACACCCACCGAAGAATCAGTGCGTCGCGCTATGGCCATTCAATTGATCATTAACCGCGAGCTGGGTTTAGCCAAAAATGAAAATCCATTACAAGGCGCGTTCATCATTGAAGAATTAACGGATCTCGTGGAAGAAGCCGTGCTAAGTGAATTCGACCGCATTACAGAACGTGGTGGTGTTTTAGGAGCTATGGAAACCATGTATCAACGTAGCAAGATTCAGGAAGAAAGTTTGTACTATGAAACTTTAAAACATAACGGTGAATACCCTTTAATTGGCGTAAACACCTTCTTAAGTTCTAAAGGCAGTCCAACTGTGTTACCGCGTGAGGTTATTCGCTCTACTACAGAAGAGAAGGAAGACCAGATCAAAACCCGTAATAGTTTGTGGGAAACCCATAAAGATAAAAGCCCCGAGATTTTAAAAACACTTCAGCACAAAGCCATTCAAAATGAAAACTTATTTGAAGGCTTGATGGAAGCTGTGAAATATTGCTCTTTAGGACAAATTACAAACGCACTTTTTGAAGTAGGTGGACAGTATAGAAGGAACATGTAATAACCCTTCAATTTGCTTCCTATTGCTCTAAAAATCAAACTCTTTCAATTACTTGATATTTAACACTTTACATTCATAAAACGTTAATTCTGTCAATATAATGACAATTTTTATATAAATTTAGTCAATACAATGACAATTTTTACATTAATTTAGTCAATATACTGCCTAAATTAATACCTTTAGGATATGGAAATACATCGCATTCAAACCGAAGAACTCCTGAAAAGTTTGAAACCCCAAAAAGTAATTTTACTTCTTGGTGCGCGCCGCGTTGGTAAATCGGTGCTACTGGAAAGCGTTTTAAAAAACTATAAGCGCCCTTATTTATACCTCAACGGCGAAGACGAAGACACGCATCAATTGCTCGCACAACGTACGGTAAGCAATTACACAAGGGTATTAAATGGCAATGATTTATTGGTGATCGATGAAGCGCAAGGCATTCCAGAGATTGGTAAAAAATTAAAATTAATGGTAGATTCTATTAAAGGCTTAAAAATTCTTGTCACAGGATCTTCCGCTTTTGATATTCTCAACATTTCGGGCGAACCACTCACAGGAAGAAGTACGGTTATTAACCTTTACCCGATATGGCAAGGCGAACTAAAAGAAAATGCCTTGCAAATAAAACAAAATCTCGAAGACCGGCTTGTGTATGGTTCTTATCCAGAGCTATGGCATCTAAAGTCTGCTGATGAAAAAAAGCGGTATCTCTCAGATCTCGTAAATGCTTATCTCCTAAAAGACATTTTAATTCTCGACGGCTTACGAAATGCATCTGTAGTTTTTAGTCTTTTAAAAATGGTGGCTTATCAAATTGGAAAAGAAGTTTCTTATAATGAGCTGGGCGCCGCATTAGGCATAAGTAAGAACACTGTCGAAAAATATCTGAACCTGCTAACCAAAGTCTTTGTTCTTTACAAAGTATCTGCATACAGCAATAATTTAAGAAAAGAAATTTCTAAGAGCCAACGTTGGTATTTTGTGGATAACGGAATACGCAACGCCATTATCGGCGACTTTGAACCTTTAGCGTTGAGAAGAGATGACGATAAAGGAATGCTTTGGGAAAATTATCTTTTTATGGAAAGACTAAAAAGAAACACTTACAAAAAAAATAATCCTGAAACTTATTTCTGGCGAACCTACGATCAACAAGAGATAGACCTGGTGGAAGTAAAAGCTAAAAAAATAAATTCTTTTGAGTTTAAATACAGCTCTAAGAAACTGCCAAAACAACCAGTTGCTTTTGCAAAAGCCTACCCCGGCTCAGGTTTTGAAGTAATTAACGATAAAACGTATTTGGACTTTATACTTTAAATGAACCATGAAAAAATTACTTAACATAGGTTACAATGCCGCAAATGAAGAGTCATTGAGTCGAAAGATTAGAATTTCCAACCTTATCTCGCTGATTACGATTGTTTACATGGCAATATTTACGCCACTTTCAATTTCCTTTCATATTACCGGATCTGCAGAAACCAATATCATTTTCCTGCTTATATCCGTGTGCAATTTTTTACTCCACAAAAAAGGTCTTCATCAACTTTCCTTCCATATTTCCTGTATCTATGGTATTGTGTATTTCTCTTTGGCAACCATTATTTTTGGATTAGAATCAAGTATGCATCTATTTCTACTCATCATGGCAATGATAGTAGTTATGTTATTTGATGAAATGCTAATATTAAAAATTTACAATTTTTCAATTGTAGCTATCTTTTTTATTTTAATGATGTATATGAAAAACAGGGAAGGTTCATTTCACTTAGATGGACCGTTAAGAGAAATACAGAAGATCATTAACATATCTAATCTGTTTTCACTCTTTTTGATTACTATCGTTTTTTTCATCTTTTTTAAACGTGACAATGTGCTATATCAAAAACTCCTGCTGGAACAAAAAAAAATAGTACAGGAAAAACAAACAGAAGTAATCGACAGTATTACTTATGCTAAGCGCATACAGGACGCTATCCTTCCCCCGTTGCATTATTGGGCGAAAAATTTACCGCAAAGCTTTATACTATATAAACCGAAAGATATTGTAGCCGGAGATTTTTATTGGATGGAAAAAGGTAATGACGAAAACCATATTTTTTTCGCAGCTGCCGATTGCACTGGTCACGGAGTTCCTGGCGCAATGGTTTCAGTTGTCTGTAACAACGCATTGAACAGAAGTCTGCTCGAATTTAATTTAACCGAAACAGGAAAAATCCTTGATAAAACAAGAGAACTTGTTATTGAAACTTTTGGCAAAAGCAATAACGAAGTAAAAGATGGGATGGATATTAGCCTTTGCCGTTTAAACACTGCAACACTTGAATTACAATGGTCTGGGGCCAATAACCCTTTGTGGTACATACGCAACTCTGAACTGCTGGAAATTAAACCCAACAAACAACCCATTGGTAACTACACCGAACAGACGTCCTTTACGACACATAGCTTACAACTCAAAAAAGGAGATTCACTTTACATTTTTTCAGATGGTTACGCGGATCAATTTGGGGGACCAAAGGGGAAAAAATTCAAATACAAACAATTGGAAGCTGAGCTTATCCGGATTCATAAAAATAACCCGAATGATCAAAAACAGATTCTTGATAAAGTGTTTGAAGACTGGAAAGCCAATTTAGAACAGCTGGATGATGTTTGTATTATTGGAGTTCAGGTTTAATATAACAACCAGTCAATCAATTATCTTTTAGGTATTCACTAATTAGCTGTCCTTCGGTTACGAATTTCGAATTACCCGAAACAATGTATGGGCACCTTTATATATTTCGCTGGAAAAAACCAGGGAGGTGGCTACTCATTAAATGGACCATCTTATTCTAATAGCACCCCCATAGCGAAATAATTAAACCGACTCTATCTTGCCGTTAATGCCGAAGTAAATTTCTGTTTTAAATTAGTAAATAAACAAACCCTTAGTTTAGGAGTAAAAATATTGGTTGAAAGCAGTGATGGTTTCAACACTGTAAAACATTATCCTTTTACAGGTTTTGTTGCCTATGGCCTAAGATAATTACTCACCTTGCAGATTTTCCCAGTACCACTTTACGGATTCTTTAAGCCCTTGCTCTAAAGTATGAGAGGGTTTATATCCTAGCAATGTTTTTGCTTTTTCAATAGAGGCGAGAGAGTGCGGAATATCCCCTGCCCTTTCAGGACCATATTGAATTTTAACCTCAGCAATTTTTGAGTCAAACTCGGATAAAAACTTTTTTAGTATAGACGTTAATTTGTTCAGATCGGCGCGTTCGCCTACTGCGGTATTAAACACCTGTCCAATGGCATCGGGGTTTTCGGTTAAGGCCGCAAGATGATTCATTTGAATCACGTTATCTATATAAGTAAAGTCGCGTGAATTTGTACCATCTCCATTAATAAGAGGAGATTTATATTCCATAAAAGACTTTGTAAATTTTGGTATCGCTGCAGCATAAGCCCCATCCGGATCCTGATGGCGACCGTAAACATTAAAGTAGCGGAGACCAATTAGCTGCATACCATAGTTTAATCCAAACACATGCGCGTACAGCTCATTTACATACTTCGTAACGGCATAGGGCGACAATGGTTTTCCAATAACATCCTCCGTTTTTGGAAGAGATTTTGAGTCGCCATATGTAGACGAACTGGCAGCATACACAAAACGTGTTACTTTGGCGTCGCGTGCGGCTATTAACATATTTAAAAAGCCGCTGACATTTACTTCGTTAGTAGTAAGAGGGTCGTTCAGAGACCTTGGCACAGAACCCAAAGCCGCCTGCTGCAAAACAATATCTACACCTTCAACTGCTTTTTTACAATCCTCAGGATGACGAATATCTCCAGTAACTAAAGTAAAATTTTTATGATCTAAAAAAGACGCAATGTTTTGTTTTTTTCCAGTGGAAAAATTATCAAGACAAATAACACGGTTATTAGTTTGTAAAAGGTCGTGGCATAAATTAGAGCCTATAAAGCCCGCGCCGCCTGTAACAAGAACACTAGAATCTGAAATTTTTGAATAAGACATTTGATTTTGATATAGATCTTAAAGGCGTAAATATAGACACATTTTATTACTCCTTTAACGTATAATAACAAAATACTATTAAACTATGGCACTGGCTTTGCATCTAATTTTCTAAATTTAGTCATCATGAAATAGCCTGTTGCCTACCGCACAAACACATACCAAGAAAACAGGGCTATACCATATGACAATTCAAAAACAATAATATCTACTTATGAAAACCAGTTTAACCATCAGCGTGCTTGTAACAGCGTTTATGTTGTCAGGTGCTTCTGCCTTCTCACAAAGCGATTCTCTCGGAATGCCGGGTGACAATCTTGACCTCAATGCGGTGTTAAGTATTTTTAAAAAATCAGCTTCTATCGAAGACTTTGAGAAAAATCTAAACTCGGCATCTACCAAAATAAATAACCTTGATTTAAACAGCGACGGACAGGTGGATTACCTTCGAGTAGTAGACTATGGTAAAGAGGATTTTCACTCCATAGTTATACAAGATGCGGTTAGTAAAACAGAATCGCAGGATGTGGCTGTAATTGAAATTGTAAAAAAAGGAGATAACACCGCACACATTCAAATTGTTGGCGATGAAACTTTGTATGGTAAAGACTACATTATTGAGCCCGAAGACCAGGCACCTTTAAATGCTGATTCCAAAAAAACTGAAAGTCCTTCCACGGACGATGCGTATGCTTCACAAAATTCGTCTTCAGGTACTACGCATGTTATGGTAAATGTTTGGGCATGGCCAAGTGTTTCTTATATCTACGCTCCAGGCTACAGCTATTGGGTTTCACCCTGGTATTGGGGATATTACCCCGGCTGGTATTCGCCTTGGGCACCCTACGGATATTATTCTTACCGCCGCGGATTTTACGGTTACAACTATGGCTTTTATGGGTATCGCAGATATCACCACGCTTTTCCTCACGTGCATAACTACTATTATGGAAGACGCGTTTCTTCAGGTTATGTTCAAAAAACTGCTCCTCATTACGGAAGACGTACAAATAATAATGGTTACAACGGGGCGCGTTCTTCGCAAGGCGGAACAAACAGAAGAGAAGGCGTTCGTAGCAATGGTGCTGTAAATCCGAATCAGGGTGCAAACCGCGGTCGCACACAGAGCAATCAACAGCGTCAACAAAATACAAATAAAGGTACAACTACACCGAACCAAAGAAGGGAAAATACCCGCCAGACATCTCCCGGCACGAGTCCTGGAACAAATCGTCAGCAACGTGTAAATCAAAGTACTCCACGTAGCAATCAGAGTTCGCCGAACGTAAATCCTGGCAGCAACAGAAAATCTCAGGCAAGTCCTGGTAGCCCTGCCCCTTCAGGAGGCTCGAGAGTTGGTAATCCTGGCGGAGGTACACGCTCCGGCGGTGGAGCCGGTAGACCCAGCGGAGGTGGTTCGGGCGGCGGTAGATCTGGTGGTGGTGGTGGCAATGGCGGCAGAAAATAATTTTAAAGGCTATACTTGTATAGCCTTTTTTCTTTTCACGATTTCTTAAGCGAAAATTTTTTGTATCATTGATCTCCGTTATTTTATGCCTTCACTTATCCTTTTAAGAGGTTTACCCGGCTCAGGAAAATCAACACTTGCCAAAGTACTAAGCGAAAATACCTGGCCTGTGTTTTCAATAGATAGCTATTTTACTGATCCCGTTACCAACACCTACATTTTTCAATTCGACAAAAATCATCTCGCCTACAAACACTGTCAGGATCAAACACGCAAAGCAATGAACGATGGCGTTGAAAAAATTTTTGTGGATAATACTTTCACTATTGATTGGGAAATAGAACCTTACTTCAAAATGGCTGCTGAGGCAGGTTACCAGGTATTTGTGATGACAGTGGAAAAATACCACAGCGGAAATAACATTCATAATGTGGCAGACGAGCAACTCAAAAAAATGGCCGACAAATACAAAGTGAAGCTGATGTAATTCAATGCCTTTTGTTGATTCTTTTAAAAAGATGACACTCTTTTTCCATGTATCTTTACCGCTAAAATTTATTATACGTTTATGAGAAAATTACTTTCTTTTCTTTTTATACTTCCATTGATTTTTGCATCTGCTCAAACAACAGATTCTAAAGGAAAAAAACAGGGCTACTGGAAAAAGACAGATGAGAAAAATAAACTCGTGTACGAGGGCATGTTTAAAGACGATCAACCGGTAGGCAAATTCAAATACTATTATCCGAATGATTCTGTCCGCGCAATAATGAATTTTAAACCCGATGGCAAAGGCGCCTATGTGAAACTTTTTCACATGACCGGCAAACGCATGGGCGAAGGCAAATATAGCGGCATGGAAATTAAAGACAGCACCTGGACTTATTACGATGAAGCAGGTGTATTAATCTCCCGTGAAAATTATAAAGCCGGTAAAAAAGAAGGCCAATCTTTTGTATACTTACCCGATGGCACTATTTCGGAAATGCGCACTTTTAAAAACGACATACAGGATGGTCCGTTTAAAGAATATTTTTCGAGCAATTCCATCAAGGCCGAAGGAAACTATCTTAATGGACACATGGAAGGAAGGATTAGTTATCGTTTTCCAAATGGTACCGAGGTAGCTGCGGGTTATTATAAAAATGGCGTTAAAAATGGTCCGTGGATTTATAAAACGGAAAGCGGTAAAGTTCGCGAGAAAGAACTTTACAAAAACGGATCTTTAGCTTCAAAAAAAGAGACTGATGAGTTTTTTGCTAAGAATAAAACAGAAAGTAAACCAGCTTCTCAAACACCCGTTCAGCAAAAACCAGCTCCGAAGAAGCAGACGAAATAGTAGTCTTGTTCTCAAATCAGCAAAAATTAACTTTAGTACAATCTTACTGGCTGCCTCTCAAGCCGATTATTCGTATCTTTACCAGCGCTAAATTAAAGCCTTAGCAAACAATAAACATGAGCAAGCACGGTAAAGTATTGGTAGCAATGAGTGGTGGGATCGACAGCAGTGTCACAGCTATGATGCTTCATGAGCAGGGTTACGAAGTTATTGGCATTACCATGAAAACGTGGGATTACGAGAGCTCTGGTTCGAGTAAACGCGAAACGGGTTGTTGTAGTTTAGACAGCATCAATGACGCGCGCACCATGGCTGTATCTTATGGCTTTCCCCATTATATTCTGGATATACGCGGAGAATTCGGAGAGTTTATTATCAATAATTTTGTTGAAGAGTATTTGGCCGGACGCACACCCAATCCTTGTGTGCTTTGCAATACACATATAAAATGGGATGCTTTGCTGAAACGTGCAGACATGCTGGATTGCGAATTTATCGCTACAGGGCATTATGCGCAGGTGCGTGAAGAAAATAACCGCAGAGTAATTTATAAAGGACTCGATCAATCAAAAGATCAAACTTATGTGTTATGGGGACTTCCCCAAGAAAGCCTTCGCCGCACCATGTTTCCATTGGGCCAGTTTCAAAAAACCGAGATCAAACAAATGGCCAAAGACGCCGGATTTTATGATCTCGCTAATAAAAGCGAGAGTTATGATATTTGTTTTGTTCCTGACAATGATTACAGAGAATTTTTAAAACACCGCATGCCCGATCTTGAAAAAAAGGTAGAAGGTGGAAATTATATTTTTAAAGGTAAGAACGTAGGCAAACACCGGGGGTATCCATTCTATACTGTGGGACAGCGTAAAGGACTGGATATCGCACTGGGAGCACCCGTTTTTGTTAAAGAAATTATACCTGAAACCAACACGGTTATTTTGGGCGATAAAGAAGATCTGGAAGAAAACCATTTGACAGTGCGAGATTTCAATCTTATTAAATACGAAACACTTCCTGAAGATTTTGTTGGCTTAACCAAGATTCGTTATAAAGACGCAGGAACTCTTGCCACTATTAACACGATTGACAATAAACTTGACGTGATTTTCCATTCCTCAGTAAATGGTGTGGCTCCCGGACAAAGCGCCGTAATTTATGAAGGAAATGATCTTATTGGCGGAGGCTTTATTGACCGTAAAAAACTTTTATTTTAGGGGATTCCTAACAGTATGCCGTTGATTAAGCCTCATTGTTTGGGTTTGATTATTAGCATTATTCTGTTAAATTTACCATTCTAACATTATCACATTTTCTATGCAAAAAGCCTACATATTTCCAGGTCAGGGTTCGCAATTTCCAGGTATGGGGAAAGAACTTTATGATACTAATTCCCAGGCAAAAGACCTTTTTGAAAAGGCAAACGACATTTTAGGTTTTCGCATTACCGATACTCTTTTTTCGGGAAGCGAAGAAGAATTAAAACAAACGAAAATAACACAGCCAGCCGTATTCTTGCATTCTGTTGTGCTTGCTTCTACACTTGCAGACTTTAAACCAGATATGGTTGCGGGTCACTCTTTAGGTGAATTTTCTGCTTTGGTAGCAAATAAAACTTTGAGTTTTGAAGATGGACTCTCGCTGGTATACAAGCGTGCGCTCGCGATGCAGAAAGCCTGCGAAATTAATCCAAGCACTATGGCGGCTATTTTAAATTTAGACGACAAGATCGTGGAAGATATCTGCGCAGAAATTACAGCTGGCGGAAATGTGGTAGTAGCAGCAAATTATAACTGTCCCGGTCAATTGGTAATTTCAGGAAGTATTGAAGGGATTACTATAGCTTGCGAAAAATTAAAAGCGGCGGGTGCCAAACGTGCTTTGGTATTGCCGGTTGGCGGAGCATTTCATTCACCTTTAATGGAACCAGCGCGTGTAGAATTGGAAGCTGCTATTAACTCTACAAAATTCAGTCATCCAATCTGTCCGGTATATCAAAATGTGACTGCCAACGCGGTTTCTGATCCGGCAGCTATTCAAAAAAATCTTATCGCTCAATTAACTGCGCCGGTGCGCTGGACTCAAAGCGTACAACAAATGGTTAACGATGGTGCAACTCAGTTTATTGAGGTTGGTCCCGGAAAAGTTTTACAAGGTTTAGTTAAAAAAATTAATGCCACGGCAGAAGCCATGAGTGCATAATAACACATGAAAAAAATAATTACAATTTTAATCTTTCTTTTGTCGCTGCAGATCCCGGCGCAAAAACTTTTTAAGGGTGTTGGCGTATTTGGAGCTTTAACTGTTTCAAAACATGAATACAGAAACAAAGATGATGATCAAAAGGCCGATACACCTTACGTTTACAACCGTTTTTATCCTCAAACGCATGTCTCCAAAGAATTTCTGAATTGGGGTGCCGGTATTTTTTTAGAATTATCGCGCAATGAAAATGTGCGCTGGCAAACCGAGCTTGAGTACATGAATAAAGGTGCTAAAGAAATGGGAGTTCTGAATTATTATACAGGAGAAAGATCTGGTGCTTACAGTAATAATAAACTCACATACATTCAATGGAATAACTACATTAAATTCTGGAATCCCATTTTTTCGAATGCTCATTGGTATTTCATGGCGGGAGTTCGCTTAGAGTATTTATTTAGAAGTTCCGCTACTGTTTACCCGGACGTTGTTGCAAGTTTTCCTAAATTTTGGTTTAGCGGGGATTTAGCTGTTGGTTATGAATTTCCTGTGACACAAAAAATTGGCGTATTTGTTGAGCAACACTGGAATCCAGATATTATTCCGCATAAATATAATGGAAATACGAATGTTCGTGCACGTAGTTTTGAAACACGTGTGGGACTAACTTACCGTCCAAGAAAAAGAAGAATTGACGACTGTAACGCTCCTGTTTATAAGGGACCGGCGTTCTAATTAAAAAAAGGAAACTATGGTAATGACAAAAGATGTACTTTATTCTCTAACCAAAGGCGGCTTTGCGCCACAGGAGGAGATGCTCGAAGTTGCCAGAAAAAAAGGCAAACTTTATATTGGAATTCCAAAAGAAATTGCTTTCCAGGAAAACAGGGTGCCACTGGTGCCTGATGCTGTTGCCTTACTGGTTAATAACGGTCACCGCATAGTTATTGAAGCCGGTGCCGGAAAAGCTGCTAATTTCGAAGATACTGATTACAGTGAGGCTGGTGCAGAAATTGTTCATTCTCCAATAGATGTTTACAAAGCAGACACCATTTTAAAAATTGCTCCTCCTACCCTGGAAGAGATTGAGATGATGCAGCCGAAACAAACTTTGTATAGCGCTTTGCAATTACCTGTTCAACCACAGGACTTCCTGAAAAAATTAATCTCTAAGAAATTAAACTGTGTTGCCTTCGATCTTATCATTGATGAAGCTGGAATTTTTCCGGTGATCCGCGCTATGGGAGAAATTGCAGGCGGCGCAAGTATTACAATAGCAGCCGAACTCTTAAGCAATGTAAACAATGGCGTTGGATCCATATTAGGCGGTATCAGCGGCATTTCTCCAACTGAAGTTATTATTATCGGCGCGGGAACCGTTGGTGAGTTCGCAGCGCGTGCCGCCATAGGCCTTGGAGCAACTGTAAAAGTATTCGACAATTCAACTTCCCGTTTAAGAAGGTTACAAAGTCAACTGGGAAGTCGTGTGTTTACTTCTGTTATTATTCCGAAAGTACTTGAAAAACATTTAAAATCAGCAGACGTAGCGATCGGTGCTTTGCGCGCTACACGCGGACGCACACCTTGCATTGTTACAGAAAATATGGTGAGCGAAATGAAAACTGGTTCGGTTATTATCGATGTAAGCATTGACCAGGGAGGTGTTTTTGAAACTTCAGAATTAACCAACCATACACATCCAGTATTTCGCAAACATGGAGTAATTCATTATTGCGTGCCAAACATCAATAGTCGTGTTGCAAGAACAGCTTCTTATGCTTTCAGTAATATTTTTTCGCAGATCATGTTAAACATGGGTGATGAAGGTGGCTTTGATGGCATCGTGCGAAAAGATGCCGGTTTAAGAAACGGGGTTTATATTTACAATGGTATTCTTACTAACCAATATTTAGGAGAAGCATTTCATCTTCCTTTTAAAGACATTAATTTATTGATGGCAGCCATCTAATAGCTTCAAAAAGAAAGCCCCGTAATCAATGATTGCGGGGCTTTTTTTTATGAAACAAACTCTACTCTTTAATAAGTTTAAGTGTCTCTGTTTTTCCTGCTGAATTTATTTTAGCGTAATAAACACCCGCTGAAAATTCCTTTAGGTCTATTTTTAATTTTTTACTGGTAGTTTGCGTGCTAAGAATAATTCTTCCACTTAGATCAATTACTTCCACGAATTTCATTTCTGAATTTTCGGATTCAAAAGTATAAACTCCGCTGCCCGGATTAGGATAAACTTTAAACATCGAAGCTGAAGAGTTGCTTGTTAATCCACTACAATTGTCTGAAGAGAAGAAGATAGCCGTTGTTTTCTTGCAACCATCAGAACCCATACCAATAAGATTTATGGAATTAGAAATGGCTGCCGTGTATGTATAAAGCGTGCCGGAAGCATTTCCCTGACTGGTTGACCAGGTATAACTCAAACTACCTGCGCTGCTCGCTGTAAAGGTTATTACATCAAACCTGCAAAGAGTACTCAATGATTTTGAAGCGCTGTATGTAAATACAGGCAAAGGATTAACGGTAACAGTGTAATTCGCGATTGATGAACAGCCACTTGAGTTTGTCCCGGTTACCGTGTAAATAGTAGTAACTGCTGGAGTTACTGTTATTGCTGCTGATGTGGCGCCGGTGTTCCACGAATAAGAGGTGGCGCCATTTGCCTGCAAACCTATATTAGCACCTAAACAAACAGAATTATCTCCGACAACCACAATGCCCGGAGCAGGCAGCAGTGTTACATACGGAGCATTTAAAGTCGCGGAACAACCACTAAGCATATTGGTACCTATAACATAATATTGCATGTTTTGATTAGGCATTGCGGTAAAACTCGATGCCGTTGAGCCATTGCTCCAACTGTAAGTATCAGCTCCACTTACAGTAGCAGAATAAGTTTGTCCATTACATAATGTGTTTGTAGCTGTAACAATTGTTAAGCTGGGGGAATTGCCAGCCGAAGTGCAAGGAATACTAACGTCAAAATCATCCCATGTTAAAGAAGGATTACTGAAAGAATTATTTATACTTATTCCACGTATGGCGAAATAATAAGTACCACTTGAAGCTACTGCAAAAGTATTGCTAAGAGCCACATAGGCAGGAGAAGCAGGAAAATTTACCGAAGCAAGAGAAACCAACCCTGATGAGGTCTGGCTTGTGCCGAGCATAATGGATAAATCACTCCAGGAATTAGAACTAGCCGAAGAAACTTTGTGCCAGAGAGATGCAGAATAGGTTACTCCCGCATTTAAATTTACAGCCCGCGAATAAAAGTAGCTTGTACCAACGGGACCATCCAGAAATCCTGCAGAACCATTACCCAGTGAGTAGGTAACACAAGTAGTCGGATTACTAATAGCCCAGCATGCAGGCAATTGATTGTTAGCTGTGAAGCCACTAAAATTCTCATGATAAGGAACTGTTGTGGCAGTTGCGCATTGTGAGAATGAGCGTGTAAAAAATAAACACGCAAGCAGTGTAAGTGTGAGGTAGATTTTTTTCATGTGGTGTGTGGTTATTTAGATGGTGAGTTTATTCTTTTATAAGTTTGATTGAAACCGGCTTTCCCAGGGAGCTTATGTTTATGTTATAAATGCCCGCGCAAAATTGTTCAAGATTTATTTTTATTTGAGCGGAAGATGATTGACTGCTGGAAACGATCTTGCCTGTAAAATCCTTAATTACTATTGTTTTCAAATCCTCACTTCCGGAATCAAGAATGTACTGGCCCTTACCTGGGTTAGGATAAATTTTAAATTCTGTAACCTCATTACGTTTGATACCGGTGCAAGCAGCCACATTTAAAACATACACTGCCTTTGCAAAACAGCCATTTGCCCCGGTACCGGTAAGGTTTACGGTTGTTGCACTGGTAGCTTCAAGGCTAAAGGACGACCCTGAAAAAAGTCCTTGATTTGTAAACCATTGGTAACTAACAGCACCCTCGGCTTTGAAGCTTACGGTTTCTCCTTTACAAACCGTAGGCGTTAAAGCAGAAACACTGTAATTAATTACAGGCAGAGGGTTGACGATAACAGAGTACTCGGCTGACGCTTTACAACCACTGGCATTTGTTCCTACAACCGTATAAGTTGAGGGAGCTGATGGCGTGACTGTTATCACTGCTGAGATAGCTCCGTTGCTCCATAAATAAGAATTGGCGCCATTTGCAACCAAGGTTATATTGTCGCCCAAACAAACGCTCGGTTTACTTCCAGTTACAATAACAGGTGGCGATGGAAAGAGGGAAACGTTAACCGCCGCTGAGCTCGAGCAACCGGTTAACGTACTTGTGCCCACTACAGAATAGCTAGTGTTGAAAAAAGATGAATTGGTACTTGTATTTGTTGGTGCAGTTGTTCCGTCAAACCATAAATAACTATCTGCTCCACTAGCTGTTGCAGTAAAATTATTTTGACCCTGACATATGGAATTCGTATTTGCAACCACCGTTACGCTAGGGGTATTGGCTGAAATAGTGCAGGGAATAATTACGTTAAACCCATCCCAGTAGAGCACCGATGATCCGGAAACTCCATTGCTTATGCCCCTCACAGCAAAATAATAAACACCACTGGAAGCTACAGCAAAAGTGCCACTTACGGGTGAATAAATCATATTTACGGCAGCACCATTTGTACTAGCCAGAGTTACTACACCAGTAGAACTTTGACCTGTGCCTAATAGAATCGAAAAATCCGTCCATGTAATAGTAGTATTTGACAAAACTTTATACCACGCAGAGGTCGAGTAAGTAATGCCGGCGTAGAGTTGAACAGCTTTAGAGTAAAAATAGCTCGACTGTGCAGGACTATAATAAAACGCGGCACCTGCTGTCCCGGTCCACCCTGCTCCCGTAAAGGTCAAGCAGGTAGAAGGGTTGCTTATTGCCCAACAGCCAGGCAATTGGTTGTTAGTGGTAATGATTTCAAATCCTTCATAGTAAGGAACTGTTGTTGGAGTTGAACATTGAGAAAAAGATTTTATACAAAATAAAGAGGCAACAAGAATAAGAAACGGGTAGATTTTTTTCATGGGATTGGGTTTAGTGTTAAATTAAAGGTATTCAAAATTAAATAGCCTCCAACTAAATTAACAGATACTTTACCCGTTTGTTATCTAAATGCTGTAGATCGCCCCACCACCACTTGTTTGGGAAGCGCCAGTGACCGTATGAAGCGTATTCGTTTTCTGACTAACACGTAAGTAGCCCAGGAAGGCAAAAATTAAAGCTTCTTTAAAATTAATTACTTCATCCGAAGGAAGAACAAGGTCACATTGGGTTTTTGATTTAATCCTTTCGATTAAATAAGAATTAAAGGCTCCTCCACCTGTAATGAGCACATTTTTAAGTTTCAAGCGATTCAATTCATTTGAAATAATGTCGGCAATGTGCTCAGTAGACGTGGCTAATAGGTCTTGTGTGCCTGTTTTATCTTCGAGAAGGAGTTCAACATTTTTTTCAAACCATTCACGGCCTATGGATTTAGCACCTCTCTGATTATAATACTCAAAAGTGTTTAGTGTATTTAAAAGCGAATCGTTCACTTTTCCGGATCGTGCTAGCTCTCCATTTTCATCGTAAGCCTTTCCTGCTCTTTCCGCTAAAAGATTTAGCAGCATGTTAGCTTCACAGATGTCGTAGGCAACTCTATTTCCACTGACATCGTCGTAAGAAATATTTGCAATGCCTCCGATATTAAGACAAGCGTCGTAATCGGAAAACAACTGTTTATCGCCTATAGGAACCAAAGGCGCGCCTTGTCCACCAAGGGCCACATCCAGACTTCTGAAATCGCAGACAGTTGTTATTTTTGCATTCGCTGCAATTGTGGCGCCACAACCGAGTTGTGTACTAAAACCAAGAGAGGGTTGATGAAAAACGGTGTGCCCGTGAGAAGCAATCAGGTCAGGTTTTAAATTCGTTTCTTTTAAAAAACTATTTACTTCCCCGGCCATGTACTTTCCGTAAGCAGCATGTAGTGCAAAATAAGACTCGGCGCTGGCATTTTTCGCTTCCAGCAGACGTGTTTTCCAGTCATTAGAATAAGCAACTGTTTTGGCGCTTATAATTTTATAGGAGTATTTTCCAGACTGCTGTTCCAACTCACATAAGGCAAGGTCTAAGCCATCGAGTGAAGTGCCGCTCATAAGGCCCAGAACCAGCATTTTATCGTGTATTTCCAGGGTCAAAATAAATCTCTTATTAAATTGCAGCAATGGGACTATACCATTATATTTGCAAGGTTACAAAAAAAATATAAACCTTAAAATTATCCCTATGCATTTCGAGTTATCCGAAGAACATTTAATGATTCAAAAAGCGGCCAGAGAGTTTGCGCAGAATGAATTAAAGCCAGGAGTTATTGAACGCGATGAACTTCAAAAATTTCCAACTGAGCAGATCAAAAAAATGGGTGAGCTTGGATTTATGGGAATGATGGTTGACCCTAAATACGGCGGAGGTGGCATGGATGCTATTTCTTACGTTTTAGCCATGGAAGAAATCTCTAAGATAGATGCTTCCTGCAGTGTAGTAATGAGCGTAAATAACTCACTTGTTTGCTGGGGACTGGAAACATTTGGAAACGAAGAACAAAAACAAAAATATTTAGTGCCTTTGGCTAAAGGAGAAAAAATCGGAGCATTTTGCTTGAGCGAGCCGGAAGCTGGAAGTGATGCAACCTCTCAAAGAACTACCGCAAAAGATATGGGTGACCATTATCTATTAAACGGAACAAAAAACTGGATCACGAATGGTAATAGCGCATCTACTTATTTAGTAATCGCTCAAACCAATGTAGAAGCTGGTCACCGTGGTATTAACGCGCTCATTGTTGAAAAAGGAATGCCCGGCTTTACTGTTGGCCCTAAAGAAAACAAAATGGGAATCCGTGCCAGCGACACGCACTCTTTAATGTTTGATAATGTAAAAGTTCCAAAAGAAAATCGTATCGGCGAAGACGGATTCGGATTTAAATTCGCCATGAAAACATTAAGCGGAGGCCGCATCGGTATTGCTTCTCAGGCATTAGGAATTGCTAGTGGGGCTTTCGAATTAGCTTTAGCATATTCAAAAGAACGTAAAGCGTTTGGAAAAGAAATCAGTCAGCACCAGGCAATTCAGTTTAAATTGGCTGATATGGCTACAAAAATTGAAGCAGCGCGTTTATTGATTTTCCATGCTGCCTGGTTAAAAGATCAACATTTACCATTAGATAAAGAAAGCGCCATGGCAAAAGTATTTGCCAGCGAAGCAGCTATGTGGGTAACCACAGAAGCGGTTCAGGTTCATGGTGGCTACGGTTACGTAAAAGAGTACCATGTAGAACGTTTGATGCGTGACGCCAAGATTACGCAGATTTATGAGGGCACGAGCGAAATACAGCGTATTGTGATTTCCCGCGCTTTGTTAAGCTAAAATCTTTTTAAATTCCTATTCTTCCTGAAGCCTCCTTTTTGTTAAAAAGGAGGCTTTTTTGTTATAAATTTTTTTAATAAAATCAATCTTTTTTAATGAAATTATAGCCGTAATTTTAAGGATTGGTATTTATACAGAAATAAATATTTACAGGTATGAGTGAGTACGACGATGATGCGGACGGATTGAATGACAAGGAATTTGAAGAGAACTTAAGACTTTTCGAAGATATGCTGACCACTGGTCAGGTTCATTTTTTTGATGCGGATGATATTGAGGAGATTATAGATTATTATCTTCAGTGGTTGAATTATGATATGGCCAAAAAGGCTATTGATTACGGATTGGAGCGTTATCCTTTTTCCACGATCATTAAAATCCGTTATGCCCAATTTCTTTCGAGCCAACATTACACTTACGAAGCGCTCAACATTCTTAACGAAGTAGAACAAATCGAACGCAATAATTTTGAGCTTTATATGGCTCGTGGATACATCTACAGCCAAATGGGTCTGGGTGAACAGGCTATTGAGAATTTCAAGAATGCCATTCCACTTTCAGATCAAAAAGATGAGGTATATGTAGCACTTGGTGTTGAATTCTTAAATGAAGACAAGCCAGATGACGCTCTCTATTACCTTAAGAAGGCAATCAAGATGAATCCTAAAAACGAAGTAGCATTAAATGAACTTTCTTTGTGCTTCGACCTTACCGGAAAATCAGATGAAGCTATTGGCTTCTTTGAGCAATACATTGACAATCACCCATACAGTTATTTTGCCTGGTTTAATCTCGGCTTAGGATACGGACGCATTGGTCTTTTTGAGAAAGCCATTGAAGCCTATGATTATGCCTTGGCTATAAATGAACAATTTAGTTCAGCCTATTTTAATAAAGCAAATTCGTTAGCGCAATTAAATAAGTTTGAAGAAGCAATTGAAGTTTATAAAGAAACTTTCAAGTACGAAGATCAGGAACCTACTACTTATTATTACATCGGCGAGTGTTACGAAAACCTCGATCGTTTTGAGGAAGCCCTTGTTAACTACAATAAATGCGTAAAACTCGATCCGGCAAACGCTGATGCTTGGTTAGGTATTGGGGTTGTTCTCGACGCTATGAACCGGTTAACGGAAGGCGTACATTACATTAAAAAAGCCATTGAGATTAACCCCAACGAACCTGAATACTGGTATGTATTTGCCGAAGTTCAGGAAAAACTTGGATTTATTGAAGAGGCTGCCATGGCCTACCAACGGGTTATAGAACTCGATTACCCCGATTACGACGTATGGTTGGATTACTCTAAACTTTTGCACCATAACGGTTACGTAGACGACGCTATTAAAAACCTCAACGAAGGCATTAAGAAATTTCCGGATGTTGCTGAACTGTATTACCGTCTCTCTATAATATTATTAGATAAACACCGTCGTAAAGAATCACTCGATATTTTAGCCCGCGCTATGGATATGGATTTTACAAAACACGACGAAATTTTTGAATACGCACCTGTTTTAAAAAATGACCAGGAAATTTTAAATTTAATCTCCGGTTTCAAAAAATAATTATGGCAAATCAATATAACTTCAACCTCTCCCACTTACCTGAACGCACAACCAGCCCACGTAAAAACGGTGTTACTATGGTAATGGATAAAGGGATTAGTCTGCGTCAGGCAGAAGATTTTATCAGCGTGTCGGCCGACTACGTTGACTTTGTAAAACTGGGTTTCGGAACCTCTTTAATTACAAAGAATGTAAAAGATAAAATTAAGTTGTATAAAGATGCCGGCATGAAAGTTTATGTGGGCGGTACCTTGTTCGAAGCTTTTATAGCACGCAACAAATTTGACGACTACAGAAAATACATTGCTGACCTTGGATTGGATTCTGCAGAAGTAAGCGATGGCAGTGTTGAAATTAATCACGAAAAGAAATGCGAATATATAAGCATTCTTGCAAAAGATTACACCGTGTTAAGTGAAGTTGGCAGTAAAGAAGAAGGCGTGATCATTCACCCTGCGCGATGGATTAACATGATGTTGAATGAATTGCAGGCTGGTGCTTTTAAAGTGATTGCCGAAGCAAGAGAAAGCGGAACTGTTGGTATTTTTCACAAGAATGGAAGTGCTCACACTATGCTTATCAACCGCATTGTAAATAAAGTAAAGATTGAAAATATCATCTGGGAAACCCCTCAAAAAAGTCAGCAGGTTTATTTTTTAAAATTATTCGGATGCAATGTAAACGTTGGTAATATTGGTGTTGACGATGTTATTCCATTAGAAACCTTACGTTTAGGGTTACGCGGAGACACCTTCTTTACTTTTTTACCGGAAGAAATGAAACAACCCCTTTAATAGTTTAATAACATGAAAGAAATTACAGTACAGGAATTAAAAAAACTCATCGACGAGAAAGCGGATTTTCAATTGATTGATGTGCGCGAAGAGCACGAGTTTGACGAAGCAAATCTGAATGGAACCTTAATTCCTATGGGTGAAGCCTTAGATCGCGCTGATGAAATTTCAAAAGATAAACAAGTTGTAATTCATTGCCGCAGCGGTAAACGCAGTGCAACTGTTATTGGAGCTTTAGAAAGTCAGTTAGGCTACACCAACCTTTACAATCTTAAAGGTGGTATTCTTGCATATATTGAAGAAATCGGATTAGAAAAATAAACCCATGGTAGAATTATTTAAACACATCTTACACCTCGATTTCGATTGGTTGTTTGCCAATTATGGAGCGGCTATTTACACCGTTCTTTTCCTGGTTATATTTATTGAAACCGGTTTAGTGGCTATGCCATTTTTACCCGGCGATTCTCTTTTATTTACTGCAGGATTATTTGCAAGAACCGGGCATTTAAATATGTCTTATCTCTTAATTCTTCTCTTCATTGCTGCCGTATTAGGCGACAATTGTAATTACTGGATAGGAAGAAAAATTGGTGTCAAAATTTTTGATCTCAAATTAAAAGGCCGTCCCATTGCGAAAAGAGAATACCTTGACAAAACGCATGAGTTCTTTGAAAAACACGGCACTAAAGCCATCATCATGGCCCGTTTCGTTCCTTTCGTTAGAACTTTTGCACCCTTTGCAGCGGGCGTAGGCAAAATGGATTATAAAAGGTTTTTAAGCTTCGACGTTCTTGGTGGGGCTCTTTGGATAGGCAGTTTAACTACAGCCGGTTATCTTTTAGGAAAAGTTGATTTTATCAGAAAACATATTGATTTGGTTTGCCTTGGAATTATTTTTATTTCCGTGGTACCGATTATTTTTTCTGCTTTGAAAAGCAGAATGCAAAGCAAACAATCTTCTTAATTAGCTAAGCATTAAAAAAAGCAGGATAAATTAATTATCCTGCTTTTTTTGTTCACTCCTAGCTTATAAAACGAAAACCATAAAGTACCGTTAAATTAGAGAGTTTAATTAATCACATCTATGTTAAGGCAGCTTGTTAAATACTGTGTCGCTTTTCTTGTTGTATGTTTTTCTTTTATCAAAGGAACCGACTTCCTCTACAGCGGCGTAAGCTATACTAGGGACGTTGAACTTAAACTCGATACAATGCAGCGTACTGTCAGCGTCTACCTACTTCCCCCTAGTATTGACTGTCTCTATTTTTTTAATGACGCCACAGCAGGCAACCTATTCTATAAACAGGAAATCACTTCTGACTCCATAAGATTTAAGAATATAACCGCACGAGCGCTGCAATTAGTTGTAGAAAAAGAATAAGGCGATACAGAATTATATAATTTTAAGTACAATGACTCAACTAATAGCTATCAATTAGAAAAGTGTAATTGCTTAAATAGACTATCTGACAAAATGTATATAATGCACCATTTTTATAAGATGTTTTTTATTTTTTGGACTCAGCTAATAGTAGTATTGACTCTTGATTTTTTATTATTCCGCAAAACCGATTCACTTAAGAAGAACTGGGTTATGTCATCAATTTTTATTTTTCTTGGCACCTGTGTAATCTATCATCCGCTTATTAAGATACTGATACTATAATCCATTAGAGCTTTCTGGGTCATGTTTTTTTTTGAACGCTATTCACTGCAGATATAAATTAGATTACGTAGCTGGTAAAAATTTAAACGATATATTGCAAGCATACGCCATAAAAAAAGGGAATGATGCAATGCACCATTCCCTTTCTATTAGGAATTGTATATTAGTTTTTTATAAGCTTGATTACTTTGTTTGCATTACCTGAAGTAATTTTTACAGAATAAACACCTGCTGCAAGACCATCAACACTTACGTTTATTTGATCTTCAGAAGATTTTGTATTAACAACAACACGTCCTGTAACATCCGTTACAATTACTTGTTTAGTTACACCATTTGCTAAGCCAACAGTGAAAAGACCATTGGTTGGATTTGGATAAAGGTTAACCCCGGTTAATTCAGAACTTATTTCATTTAAACCTACACAAGCTGAAACATTCACCGCTACCTGCGCTGAAGCTGAGCAACCACGGAAATCAGTTCCTGTTAATGTATAAACAGTGCTTGACGTCGGATTTACTAAAGCCTGTTGTGTAAGGATAATTGTAGAGTTATTGATCCATTGGTAGCTGATAGCACCACTTCCGGTTAACGTTGCCGTTTCACCTGCACAAAGTTCGTTAGGTGCAGAGCTCACTGCTGTTACAGGAGGCAAAGGATTAACACCAATCGTTGCTACTACAGATGTTTTACAGCCGATATTGTTTGTACCGGTTACCGTGTAAGAAGTTGCCACTGTTGGAGCAACTGTTGCTGTTGAATTCGTAGATCCGGTACTCCAGCTGTAAGAAGTAGCTGAACCCAAAGCAACTAATGATGCCGATGAGCCCAAACATACTGATGGTGTTGAAACATAAATTGAAACAACGGGTGAAGGATTTATTGTAAGCATTGGTGTTACAGTTGTTGAACAACCGGATGCTGTGTTAGTGGCTACCACGCTGATATTTACATTAGTCGAATAAGGAATGAATGTAATAGAAGGAGCGATTTCGCCTGTGCTCCAGGTAAATTCATCGCCACCGGTAGCAGAAATAGTAATATCCTGATCACTACAAAGATTAGCCGGACTTGTGGTTAAAGAGACAGTTGGCGCATTTAACGAGCAAGGAATTGTGACAGATAAATCATCAAATGTTAAGAAATTTGGAGTACTATTTCCAATACATTTAATGGCTATGTAATAAATTCCCGACGTTGCTACAGTAAATGTGTTTGATAAAAGTTGGTAGAAAGTACCTGTAACTGGGGTTACGGAAGCAATTGTAGTTAATCCTACAGTAGATTGCGTTGATCCCAGGTTTAATGAAAGATTAGACCAACCAAGTGCGCCGTCAGTAATGTACCAAACAGCCGCCGAATACGTAACACCTGGCTCCATTTGAACGCCGTTAGAATAAAAATAATCTCCCGCGGCATTTGTACCGAAGCGGAATGAAGCAAATTTAGATCCTGTATGCGGAATTCTATTGTTAGCTGCAGCTACAGTGTAAGTTTGATTAATGGTGGGTAAATTACTGGCAGCCCATGAACAGTTTGGCAACTGGTTGTTCACCGTAATACCTTCAAATCCTTCGTAATAAGGCACCGTATTAATTGTTACGCCGGCAATATTTACACCATAAGGTGTAGCAGTTGAACTTTGTGGTCCCACACTGCATGTAATTACCGCCTGGTAGTAACTCGTTACCGTTACATTGCTGGCAGCATAAGAAGAGTTAGTTGCAGTAGGAACGATAGTAAAGGGCCCTACAGCTGATTGATCTGAAACGTACCACTGATAACTGATACCGGTGTTTGTATAAGAGTTTACAAGATTTAAGGTAGACGCACCGCCCGGACAAATTAAAGAAAATGTGGACGCAACTGTATTACTAGCCGGTGCTCCTGAACATGGTGGTGGTGGAGTCCACTCGTAAACCTGACCACTTACAGGTTGTAATCCAGAGGTATTGATATTACAAACATCAGTATTAACAGTTCCAGGAATAGAGCTGGCCCATACAGTTGGACTCACAACGCTTCTGTTATTAAAGTCAGCATTTGAATTTCCTCTGATACCTACCTGGCCGCCTGTTGTACTTGTGATCGTTTGCGAACCATAAACAATATTTATTACATTGGTTGTTTCTTGTAAACGGATCTGAAAATTAAGAAAATCGTTCCCTAAAAAAACACGGTAGTTAGTCCATTGAATAACACATTCGCGGTTTGGTGGAGAACCCACTGTTTGCACTCTTAAGCTTCCATTGTTAGATACTAAATCTCTCCCAAAAGCAGACACCCTGTTTTGTAAAATGGCAGGAGCGGTGCTTGCCCCTGAAATACCTGCTCCAAGGCCGGTATTATTTAGGTTGACCGGATTTGGGGTTAATGCAGACTGACCAAATGCAATCCACCCGTTGTTGTCAATACCAAAAACATCATAGGTATTAAAATTAAAAGTAAAATTAAATCCAATAGGAATACCCGGGCCGGTAGTTTGATTTAAAGTTGGGTTGGCAGGATTAACGAATGCTCCGTCGTCAGTAGTAGAAGTTGCAAATACAGTTCCTCCTGTAATTGGCAGGTAGGTTCCCTGGTATTGGGAAAACCCATAAATTGAGACTTGTGCGGACGCAGAAAAGGCGAGTATGCCGGTTGCTGCGACCAGTAGGTTTTTGTACACTTTTTTCATAGTTAGTTATGTTGGATTTATTAAACTAAATTATGAAAAAATTGCACATTTCCTACATTAACAGTTAAAGGCTTCTGAGAATAAATGTTAATTAGTAAATTGACTTTGATTAACTTTTAATTAAGTTTTTTCTCCTTCTTAATCTCAGCCAACTCTACCTTCAGCCCACGTAACATATTCATAATGCTATCCAGATTAAGTTCTTCATTTTGATATTGATTCATATTAATACAACATGTGTATTCCCAAATTTCAAGGATTTCGCTCAACTTTACCTTATAGGGTTGATAAACTTTATTATCAGAATGTAATTCAAAGGTTCCTTCTTTTTTATTAAAATTCATGATACGTTTGTACGACAAGCCATCGTCTTTTGTAACGATAACATAGGTACTTCCTAATTTTACATCTTCCGCTTTCTCGATATATTTTCCTATCACAAAAGAACCCTCTTTAATAGGCGGCATGCTATCACCTTTAATAGGAAAAGCGCGGTGTTTGCCTGTTGGTAAAAATGGCAAACGCATTTGTGGTAATTTTTCAATATAATCAGGATCAGCATAACCCCTTAAATACCCAGCGGATGCTTTTAAAGGAATGAGCTCTACCATATCGTTTCCATCTTGATCTAAAAGTATGGGAAATAAAATACGGTTCTTGCCCACTTTCATTAAGCCATCCAGATTTGTTTTTTTAAGATCGCCTCTTACAAGTGCATCGATAGCAATATGAAAAAACTCCGACAGGCGAATAAGTAAATCAATAGGGGGTTCGTTACGAGCTTCTTCGTAACCGCCAATGCGGGATCGGGTAACTTGTAACTCGTCGGCTAATTGCTCTTGTGACAAGCCTTTCAGGCCTCGTAAAAAACGGATATTGGAAGAAATTTTGCTCATTGCTATAATTTATAGTTTAAAATTACTATTAATTATAGTTATTTGCAAATGCTGTTTTACAAGATTTTGTTATTAAATTTTAAAATTTAAACTTTAACTCTCACCTTTTCCAATGACAACAGCCACTTGACGGCATCTTTTTCAGAATTAAAGATTTTACTTGGTTTTTGGGGTTTATTCAGACTTAAATAAAGATTCGCCATAACGCGTTGTGTTATAGACTTAACCACCATAGCATCGGCGATCGTATATCTCTGACCCTCTTCGCTCGCCGAAAAAGCCATCGCCTCTTCATTTACCTGGGTTAATTCCTCAGCCATCATTAATACAAGGATCTCTTTTCCCTTAGATAAAATGCCGATCGCATCGTTCAGCTCTTTTGTTCGTTTTCCGTCAATCACAAGCTCTCCAAATACCTCTATGCGCACTAGTTTTGCATCCAGCAACTGCACTTTCGCGTAAGAAAAAATAATTTCCTGTAAAATTTTCATAAGAGAAAGATAACCAAATTTCCTATTTCAGCACCTCAGAGGATTTTAAAAGCTTCTACGAAGATATAAACACTTTTAAAAATATTTGAGCCACTTGATGTGCTTGTGCGTAAGCTTGTAATTACCATACCACCTGCACAAAGGATACATGAAGATGATCAAACACATCCAGTACAAATAAATAAAAGGTAAAGTTAAACCCACGCCCGATTCTGGTCTACCAAATTGCATAATGCCAAACGGCATCTCAGCCCACTCTACCCCCTGCAGCCGAATCATTACAAACATCGAAATATGAATAATGTACCAATGCAGAATATAAAAAAACATAGGTACACGTCCGTAAACCACGAAAATTCTGATAAACCTGTTGTCTTTACTTTCTACTAAATACAGTACAAAGAACATGATCGATAAAGTTGCGCAGGCATATAACAAAGAGGGTGGGTATTTTGTAAGATCAATAAAAGAAAAAAAAGTGTTTAAAGGCGTAGATTGTAAAGACCATGGCTTGCGATCGCCATACACATTAAAAAACCGCAGGATAATAAAAGTAAAAAGTGCCGCAAGTGCCGTTAAAATTAAAACACGGGATCGCCTCTTAGTTTCAAAAGTAAAAACTTGTCCGAAGCCATAGCCGCATAATAAAATTCCTAACCAGGGGATAATGGCATAACCAATCATCAATCCGCGCTCTTCACCCATTTTAAAAAAGCCTCGATCAAATAATAAGCTCCAAATAAATCCTAATGCCGATTCTTTATTGATGTGTACCTGCGGTGTAAGATTATGAAGAATAACTATCCCGAGTCCAATAAATCCAAGTGTTTTTGCTGGAATTTTGAGCAGAAAAGAAAGGATAAAGAAACCTGCGCCTATAGCGAAGATTACCTGAAATAAAAAAGTACGGAAATAAATATCGAACCACACACCAAAACCTACGACTGTTACTTCCAGAATCATTAATAAAATACCGCGACTTCGCAAAAACCCTTTTGTTTTAGAAAGATCATTTTGATTTATAAATGTCAGGTAAGCCGAAACGCCTCCTAGAAAAACAAAAATGGGAGCACACAAATGCGTAATCCATCGTGTCATAAACAAAGCCGGAGTGGTTGTAGCAAGATCAAGCGGATCGTTGGTTAAAGAAGTAGTGTGCAAAAGATCACGGATATGATCAATTGCCATAATCACTATAACAAGCCCGCGCATAAAATCTATGGAGCTTATTCTTGAGCTTTTAATGAGTTCTTTCATTTAAATTTTTGGAATGCCTAAATGTAAGAAATACAATTTGCAGAATGAATCCAGGGAAATATAAAATCATTTAGTATTTTAGTAATAATGACAACGGAAAGCAAGAAAGAAATTTCCAAATTCACAAATGGAAAAACTGAACAAAGTTTAGTTCTGTTGGAGCATTTTATAAATCACTTCGAAAGCATTGGAAACATTACCCTGCATGCGGCAAAAACAATGATTGGAATATCTAATGGTAAAAAACGTATTGCCTGGATCACGCAGATTGGCAAAAATTTCATCCATGTTGTTTTTCCTTTCAAAAAAGAATACCCCGATAATTTGTGTTTTCAAAAAATTGCACAAGTTCCTGGAGATGCAAAACAATTTAATCACCATTTCAGAATGCTGTTACCTGAAGATGTAAATGAAGAAGTTTTAAGATTTATGAAGCGGGCAATTGAAAGCCAATAACTATTTTACCAGTTTCGAAATTTCTTCTTTGGATTTATCAATCCACAAAGTAACGCCTCCTTTTTCTCTGCGGCTCATCCGTTCAGATTCTTCTACAATATCAAAAAAAATAAGACCAGCCTCTTCTATGCGACTTTGTCTTAATAAAAAACATCCGTAATTATATCTTGCCTCATAATTCGAAAAGCGGTGATTCATTGCCTGATATTGTTTCTCAACAAGACTAGTATTTCCAGTCTTTTCAAGAGCCAATGCATATAAAAGATTGGTATGGCTTTTTGAAAAATTCATGGCATTTGTTATTTTAAGACCAGTACGTACAACTTCATCCATCCTGTCCAGTTGATAATAAGCATGAATAAGTTGCTTTAAGATATGTTCATTATCATGAAAAATCCCTGTAAGGGCAGGCTCATAAAGTTCAATCGCTTTTTCAAACATGCCACTCTCAAGATAAGCATCTGCTAAGGCAACTCTATTTGTGAAAGTACTTGTAAACTTGAAATTTTTCTCAAGGTTTTTTATCCTTCCACCAGGATTTACAAAGGCAACCGCCTTTTCCTGAATATCAGAAACATGATTTCGCTTTACTATTTCGGTGAAAATGTAAACCAATGACCCTACTAAAGGCAAAAAAACAATTATCCAGATCCATTTTTGCTGATTGCCCTTGCGGTAAGAATGAAATACGCATAGTGCTTGTAAAGCAAGAATGAAATAATAATATTCTGAAAAACTGCCAAACAGATCGTACATAAGGGAATTAATTATTAGCGGCTTAAATATAATAATTAATGTATTATCAATACAAAACAAGCTTACTGGCGGTAGAATTGGTGAAATTCTCAGAAGAGAAAAAACCTTATGAGTTGGTCAAAAAATTTATGGTGAGAAGTTTTAAGTCGGTTCGTGACTGGATATCAGTCATGCGACAAAATTACTAGTTACTGTTACAAATTTTGTGGTCATTCGAACTATTCCTCTAAGACTGACAAAGATTGCCTCATGTCACAAATAATTTTAAACTAATTAATTATGATAATTTACGACGATGGACTATTTGCCTTCGGCAAATAGTCCATCGTCGTAATTTCTCCTTTAAGATTCAAATAATTCAACGATCACAATAGCTATCGGGAGAGAAATCTGCGTCACAGAAAGTGTTGACTAACAGGACGCACTTCCGAACAACTCTCAGTTCACCTTAAGAAGTTTGATGGTTATACCTATCTGCCCAAGATGATAAGCATCGTGATGAATGAGTCCAAACAAAATATCTTTATTTGTAAATTCAGATAGATGGTATTTTTTGCTAAGAAATTCTTCGCTGCAAGTATCGATATATTCTATCAAACGCTGGTGAGCGCGATAAAACTCTTTTTTTAAAACAGACCAACCTTTTTTACGCAAAACTTCGTTTGTTTTCCAATCATTTTCATCGTTATCTTTTAAAGTGTTTGCAATACAATTCATACGGTCTAAGCAAGCTTCGATCCAAACACTTATATGAGAGAGTAACTCAGCAACGCTGTGCACTTCGGCAATGGGCCTTGTAAACGCGAGATCGTCCGTTAGACCAGCCAACTTCTTATTGAAATTTTCATCCAGCCATAAGGGACCCTCCAACAAATCGTTTAGCTGTTTAGTTATATCCTCTTTAATTTTCATGTACTGCAAAAATAACTCCGGACAAACATCTTACCGTCCATCACGAGCCTGTCAAAGTTTTTAATATCCCGCTGTCTCATCTTCTTCATCGCTTCCATTACTCTCGCGGTTTTTGGTAATCAAACTCTTGCCACCAGAAGCGTCTTTAAAAAAAAGAGGCATAGTACTCCGTAGCTTTTTCCTCAACTTTTTTTTTTAGAAACCCTAAATGAGGTTTGATTTTTTGAAGCTTTTAAGCACACCTTCGATTAGATAGAATGCCATTTTAAATTATTTTCGAGTTTATCGAGTGATTCAAGCCAGCCCTGAACGCAATCATTGTAGGCTTCAACCGGTAAACCCTCTTGTTTTAAGGAAATAAATGTTTTTTCATTGTCTGCCTGTAATTCTACTGTTGTTAAAAGAGCTTCGGGCCAATCGCCTGCCATTTCAGCTGGAGCAGAGATGATGTTTCCCGAACTATCCGAAAAACTATCCGTCATAACAAGTTTCTTATAAGGGACAATTTCCTTATAAATTCCTGTTGAGTAAATTTCTTCCCCATCTTTTGCCTTCATACTAATGAAATATTTGCCGCCAATTTGTAAATTAATCTCACAATGAGGGCAGGTATAAGCTTTTGGTCCCCACCACTTATGAAGCAACTCACAATTTGTCCAGGCTTTCCAAACCTCCGAAACAGGGAGATTCACAGTCTTTTCAAGGGATAGGGTTTTTCGCGTCCCGGGAGATTTTTCTTTAATAGTCGTCATTGGTAATTAGTAAAAAATGATTGTTGCTTCGTTAAATGCTTTGTTGAACCTTTAAGTGTTGCAAACAAAATGCCAGCGACCTTCAAAGGTAAAAGGCGTCATTCTATATACCAGGCACAAAGTTCCTAACTCCTCAAATTTCTATTTGAAAAACCATTCTTTTGCCGCAACTTTATTGTACAATGTTTTCAGAAAGATATAGTCCTTGCCCGGCTCTTCAGCCGTTTATTAAAACAATGATGATCATTGAAAGCTCAGAGGGTATGCAAAACAAGCTTTTGCCGGATACCTCTATTGTTATAGCGTTCAGATTAAGAGGGACTGTAAGTTCAGTAGATATAAAAGGGAAAACGACACTTCCCACTTCCCTCATAACCGGACTTCGCAAATCCTCACGCCTTGTGAATTACGAAAAAAATACGGCGGTGCTTTTAGTTATATTCAAAGAAACGGGCCTTTCCACTTTTCTCAAAACGCCGGCTCACGAATTTTTCGGAGAAAGCATTTCCCTTGAGCAGCTCTTCCCTAAAGAGCAACTGCATGCCTTAGAAGATCAACTTGCAGATTCTCATTCCAACCTTGAAAGTTTTCAATTATCCGAACGTTTTTTTCTTAAATTTTTGTCATCCAAAAAGCAAGACTACCTGATAGTAAACGCTGTTCAAACAATTAAACTTTCAAAAGGATCCCTTCCAGTTAAAATTCTTGTAAACACTTTTCCTATTAGCCACGATGCTTTTGAAAAACGATTTCGAAAAACAACGGGCACTAGTCCAAAACATTTTTCCTCTATAGTTCGTTTCCGGCATCTGATCTCGAACTATACCGCAAACGTCACTCTAACAGATCTAGCATATGACTCCGGCTTTTTCGATCAAAATCATTTTATAAAAAATTTTAAATCTTTTACAGGCGAAACTCCACGCATTTTCTTTCAGGCAGGACGCTTCTGGTAAATCACTGATTTTTTACTATTTATCTTTTTTTCATCTCTGTAGTTTTGATAAAAATTTACAAGATGAAAAAAATTATTCTCTATTGCGTTATAGTAGCTGGCGTTTCAGTAACGTTTTCAAGCTTCACAGGTAGTAAATTAAAAAATCAGAAACATTTTCCAAATCACAAAACCATGATCAACAAAAACAAAGAAGTAATTCGTAAATTATACGAAGAAGCCTTAAACAGAAGAAATTACAGTCTTTTAAAACAACTTGTGTCTGAAGATTACATTGGGCCGCGCGGAGAAAAAGGTGCCGAAGGAATGGAAGGAAGCGTGAAACCTCTTATTGTTTCTTTTCCCGAAGTACAATGGAAAATTGAAGACCTGTTGGAAGAGGGCGACAAAGTAGTTGTGCGCTGGTATTGGCAAGCCACACACAAAGAAACATACCAGGGAATTACAGCAACTAACAGATTAGTAAAAAGTGAAGCCATTGCAATTTATGTTTTAAAAGATGAAAAAATAATAGGGGCAACAATGATTACCGATCGCCTGGGATTTTTAATGCAATTGGGTGTTATATTGCCGGAGCAATTGCCAGGAAACCAATCAAAAAAATAGCGAATGTTCGCTCTGTACAATCCATAAAAAAAGTTATACTGCTTCCTTATGGGTGGTATCCAAAAAGAAAGCGACTCTATTTTTGAAAGCGATAATCTTATCTTTAACCTAAATTTTAATTTATGGAAATAGGAATAGATAGTTTCGCTGCAGCGGCGATTGGCAATGATGTAGGCTCGAAAACAAACAGTATGGACGCCCTTGGGAAACTCCTGGAACGCATTGAGCACGCCGATAAATCGGGGCTTCACGTGTTTGGCATAGGCGAACATCACCGCAAAGAATTTCTCGACTCTGCGCCTACTATGATTCTTGCAGCAGCAGCTTCCCGCACAAAACAGATCCGTCTTACCAGTGCGGTTACGGTTTTAAGCGCTGCCGATCCTGTGAGAGTTTTTCAAAACTTTGCAACCCTTGATCTTATCTCTAAAGGACGTGCTGAAATCGTTGCCGGACGAGGCTCTTTTACAGAAGCTTTTCCTTTGTTTGGCCTGAATCTTAATGATTACGATGAACTCTTTAGCGAAAAACTAGAGCTTCTTTTGAAAATACGCGACAATGAATCTGTTACCTGGTCAGGAAAATTTCGTCCGGCTTTAAAAAATCAAGCTATTTATCCAAGACCTATTCAAGATCTTTTCCCGGTTTGGATCGGCGTTGGCGGAACACCTGAATCCTTCGTCCGTGCAGGAACTCTGGGCCTTCCGCTTATGGTGGCAGTTATTGGTGGCGAAACACATCGTTTTCGTCCTTTGATAGACCTTTATAGAGAAGCGGGAAAACGGGCCGGACATGCTCCTGAAAAATTAAAAGTTGGCCTGCATTCCTTAGGATACATTAGCGCAAGCTCACAACAAGCGGTGGAGGAATTTTATCCAGGTTATGCCGAAACCTTTACCAGAATTGGAAAAGAAAGAGGATGGCCCCCGGTTACTAAAGCACATTTTGATGCGCAAAACGGAGCAAGAGGGGCGTTGATGATTGGTGGTCCGGAAGAAATCGCTGAAAAAATTCTCCGTCACAGTGAAGCCCTGGGAGGTATTTCCAGATTTACTTTTCAGATGGACAATGCAGGACTAACGCATGAAAAATTGATGAAAGCCATTGAGTTGATCGGGGAGAAGGTGATTCCTTTGGTAAATGCAAAATCTAACTAGTTGTAAAGGCTTAATTCGCTGCATTCGCCTGAGTTTTGCGAGGTGAAAAAATAACCTGCAGGCAAAATTTGATCGCAGAATCACACCTAGTTTAGCTAAGGTGATCTGGTTTTTAGGAAGGTCGCAACCAAACTCGGATCAGTGGAAAAAGCTGGAGGCGGATTTAAAAATTCATTTTCCGAAGTCAAGCCTGATAGTCCATTTTTACAGCAATTAGTCAATTTTTAAAGTCCAAATGTTCCATGAGAGTACAGTTCAGTATAATGGTACAAATCTATCAATTATACGTAATTTCCACTTTTTTCCGCATTTGTACCATTCTAACGATGTATTTTAGACTATTCGCGCGTATTCTCTATTTTGCTTTTAAAAGCAGTTATGATGGTACAAATTTGACATTCATAAAGAAAACTCCCTAATTTGATAGAATATTACCAATATAATGGCATGGAAGTAGCAGAAATAGGTAAAACAGTAAAGCATAGACGGGAGGCATTAGATCTAACTATAAGAGATCTGGCTGAGGTTACAGGTCTATCTAAAACAACAATTACTCAAATCGAAACAGGTAGCAGCAACCCTACGTTTGAAGTACTACAAAAGATTTTTGAGTATCTCAACCTGGAGATGAAAATAGAAGTCAGAAAGCAAATATAACCTTCTATGAAAATCGGAAATAAATTAGAAGTCATTTATAAAGGAGTAATCAAAGCAGGCATTCTGTGGGTTGATGATGACGGATATCATTTTGAGTATGATGATGTATTTATTAACGATAACTCAGTGCGACCAATTTCAGTCAATTTATCAAAGACAACAAAGACGCATCATTCCAAAGAATTGTTTCACTATTTCAAATCCATTCTTAGCGAAGGCGAGAATCGCCAACAAATTTGCAAAGCACTAAGTATTGATCCCAGCGATGACTGGAGCCTATTGGCATTGACCTGCCAACATGATACAATTGCAGCTATAACGGTAAAAACGATATAACATGGCACAATGTAACGGATGCTTAAAAGATGATATAAATGGTTTTTGCTCTTCCTGTCAGAGAATTCTATTTGACCGCTCAAAAGTAACGCCCCAACTTAAATTCAATTGGGAAGATATATCAAAAATAATCGACGGTCAACCAACTGGATTTAGTATTTCAGGAGTGCAATGAAAAGGATTTATTGGAAAACCTAGGGGTATTGAATTACTTCCAAAAATGGATGTTGATGAAAAATCTCAATATATCCTAAAACCAATGCTATCACGGTTTAATTTGCCAGACCAATCACCTGCAAATGAGCCTGTGATTATGTAAATAGCTAAACAACTTTCAAAATCAAAATTGCCGAGTGTACGTTTATGAAATTTGCAAACGGAACACCTGCATACGTCACCAGACGATTTGATTATAACGCAAATGGTGAAAAATTAAATCAGGAAGATTTCGTGTCAGTACTTAAAGCTGCAGATAAATAAATCAAAGTCATACCAAGATGTTGGTGAATGGCTAAGCCCGCTAAACAAAGTTGATTTTCTTCGCATACTGATATTCAATTTCCTCACAGGAAATGGTGATGTTCATTTAAAAAACATATCCCTGCTTGAAACTGCCCACTGAGACATGATGCTATCTCCTGCTTACGATTTAATGAATACCAAAATTCATCTTACTGATAATTTACTGGCATTGAATCTATTCGAAGAACTGGAACAAACCAGCTTGCCACGGGGACAAAAATATAATTATAAAAGTGCTGATTTTATTGAGTTTGGAAAGCGTTTGAATATTGATGCGACTTTAATTAAGAAGATCGTTGACTTATTAATTCAAAAAGAAAGTGAACTTCTCGTATTAGTCGATAAGTCATTTTTATCTGATGAAGCGAAAACACTTTACAAAAATAATGTGGTTGCGAATTACAAATTGTTTAAGCAATAAGCGCATTTGTGAACCACTATGCAACCAGTAGAAATTAAAATGCTTAGCAGATAGTCAAACTCTTAAAAAGAGTGCAACCATCTTCGATTAAACTTACTAAGATATCTTAACCAGACACTTACATAGCAGTAGTTAACGTAAGGCACAAATAGCAAAAAAACCTGAAAACAGAAGCTTTCAGGTTTTTTTGTTGGGGTGGCCAGTTTAGATGCCCTGATCTGGTTTTTAGGGAGGTGACAAACTAACAACCAATCTTGCTTAAGAGAGATTGTGTTTTTTTGGGATCAGGCGCAAAATCTGTGGAGTAAAATTTAGGCAAATAGTTTAGAGAGTCTAAATAGGAAGAAATTTACATCTGTAACTCCTCGGTATTGCGCTCTAAAAGCTTTGATTTTCGCATTAAATGATTCGGCTGAGGCATTAGTACTTCTGTTATTAAAGTAGTTTAGTATTCTTTTGTAATTGTTTTCAATGGTTCTGGATAGGGTATTGAAGGTCTTGAACCCAGATTGGGCAACCTCTTCATGCCATTTGGCTAATCTTGTAAACGCATATATTTTCTCTTTTGTATTGCTGTAGATCCAGGATAATTTTTGAGCCAGACCATACGCTTTTTTAATATCAGGATAACGATCAAAAAGTATGTTAGCTCTTTGGGATTGTTCTAAAGTCCAGTTGTGTTCGGCTTTGTAGAGTAAATAGCGGCTTCTTGCGAGTAGTTGTTTGAGAGTCTCACCATTACTTAAAATTTCAGGGACATAAGCTCTTTTGTTTTTCCGGGATTCGTCAATGCCATTATTTTCAGCCTCTATAGCTTCCCAACGATGTCTTATTCTTATTTCCTGGAGTGCTTCGGTAGCTAACTGTTGAACATGGAAGCGATCAATAACCATACTTGCATGAGGAAAACATTTTTTTACGATTAACCCCATGCTACCCGCAAGATCCAGTGTGACTTCACGAACTCTCTTTCTAAGATGTAAGGGGATACTTTGTAGCAATGAGATTATGCTCTCCGAGTGAGTCCCCTTTAAAATCGCAACTATGGTACCCTTCTTCCCTTTTGCCGCTTTGTTGGAGAGGATTGTGTAAAGCTCTGAGTGTGATAAACAGGTCTCATCAATGGATAAATAAGGACCAATGTTTTCAGGAAATATAATTCCTTGTTCGGCTTTATTCTTGTATTTCCAATCGTTATAATCACTTAATTTCTTACGATAGTAACGCTGAAGCTTTTTGCCATTAATGCCGTAAAATGAGCCTATAGTTTTAATGCTATGCGCATGCGTATCAACTAATTTCTTTTAAAAAAGCCGCAAAATCGTTTGTGATTCGCGTCCCTTTTGTAATGATATCCCAATTACGAAAAACTACACTTCCGGTCTCCTCATTAAGCCAGCGACGACGCTTGACATGCAGAAAAACATTGTGCCCCCGAATCGGAAAATCTTGTATAGTTACCTGATCAAAAAAACCTTTTGAAGTTAATCGGACAGTCGCGTACTCAGCAGGAATAGTGCTTATCTCTTGTAAATACAAATCAATGCGCTCGCTTTCTGAGTCTTTTTTATAACCTGTGAGTTCAAAATAATCGCAAATCCCCTCAGGTAATACTATTTTTAAAAAGTCATTGTAGGATGGGTCCATAGTTAGTTTTAGTCCCCGTAAAATTCAGATTATTTTTTCTTCCCCACAACTTTTGCGCCTGATCCAACTTTTGCGCCTGATCCTAAGCGAGCCTGCGGCTTGGTGGAAAATAAAAAATCCTTTCAGCAAAGCTGAAAGGATTTTTGTTTGTCGGGGTGGCCAGATTCGAACTGACGACCTCCTGCTCCCAAAGCAGGCGCGATACCGGGCTACGCTACACCCCGATTGTGTGCGTACTCAAATTAAATTTTGAGAGTGCAAATATACGATTATTTTATCTTCTACAAAAAAAGTATGCATTTTTCTTAAAAATGTTTAACCCGCTGTGAATTAGACTTTTTGGCCGAAAATTAAATTGTATTTTTGTTCTCTATGCAAGAACAGATTCTCATTTTAGATTTTGGTTCTCAATTTACACAGTTAATTGCCCGCCGTTTGCGCGAATTAAACGTTTATTGCGAAATTCATCCTTATACAAAAGTTCCTAAAATTACCCCTGACATTAAAGGTGTTATACTTTCCGGAAGTCCACACAGCGTGCGTGAAGAAAATGCACCAAGACCTGATTTGTCTGAAATAAAAGGTAAACTTCCTTTGTTAGGGGTTTGCTATGGCGCCCAGTTTCTTGCACATTTTTTTGGTGGTGAAGTTGGTAAATCAAACTCCCGCGAATACGGACGGGCGCACCTTGAAATAAAGGATAAGGAAAGCAGACTTTTTAAAGATGTTAATGATTCTGTAGTTTGGATGAGTCATGGCGACACTATTCTAACTATTCCTTCCACCTATAAAATTACGGCTAGCACCCACGATGTTAAAGTGGCAGCATACGATATTGCCGGTGAAGATACTTTTGCGATTCAGTTCCACCCTGAGGTTTATCATACAGCTGAGGGAACTAAAATCCTGAAAAATTTTGTGTACGGCATTTGTAAATGCAAAGGCGATTGGACACCCGCATCTTTTATCGATACAACCATTTCTGATCTTAAAAAACAATTGGGTGACGAAAAAGTAATTCTTGGTCTGAGTGGTGGTGTAGACAGTAGCGTTGCTGCGATGATACTTCACAAAGCTATTGGTACAAATTTGCATTGCATTTTTGTTGACAATGGTCTGCTTCGTAAAAACGAATTTGAAAGTGTTCTCGAATCCTATAAGCACATGGGATTAAATGTAAAAGGAGTGAATGCTAAAGATAAATTCTATTCAGAATTAAACGGCGTTTCTGATCCTGAGAAAAAACGTAAGGCTATTGGTAAAGTATTTATCGATGTATTTGACGAAGAATCGAAACTTGTTGCAAACGCACAATGGCTTGCGCAGGGCACTATTTATCCTGACGTTATTGAAAGTGTTAGTGTAAAAGGACCTTCTGCTACTATTAAATCTCATCATAACGTAGGCGGACTACCCGACTACATGAAATTAAAGATTGTAGAGCCACTTCGCAGTTTATTTAAAGACGAAGTGCGCCGAGTTGGTAAAGAATTAGGTCTCGACGAAAACATCCTGAATCGTCATCCCTTTCCCGGGCCCGGATTGGCAATACGTATTCTCGGAGAAATTACAGAAGAAAAGATTCGCATCATACAGGAAGTAGATGCTATTTTTATTGATGGATTAAAATCACACGACTTGTATAAAGAAGTTTGGCAGGCCGGTGCAATTTTCCTTCCCATTCAAAGTGTTGGCGTTATGGGCGATGAAAGAACTTACGAAAGTGTTGTAGCCTTAAGAGCTGTAAGCAGCACAGATGGCATGACAGCAGACTGGTGCCACTTACCCTATGAGTTTCTTGCTAAAATAAGCAACGAGATCATAAACAAGGTAAGAGGCGTTAATCGCGTGGTTTATGACATTAGCTCTAAACCACCAGCAACTATTGAGTGGGAATAATCCTTTAATCTAAGTTTACCATCTTTAATGATTATTACACAAAGTAAAAAATATATTCTTTTCAGCCTTTTGGTTCTGACGAGCTTCATTAGCTTGGCGCAGACCAAATCCACAAACATTCAAACCGTTGACGGAAAGAAATATTATATTCATAAAATTGAAAAGAGTCAGAGCCTTTATGCTATCTCAAAAACATACAGCATTAGTCTTGAAGAGATTTACAAAGTAAACCCAGAGCTAAAAACACAGGGAGCAAAAGTAGACCAGGAGATTAAAATTCCTCTTGCTGTTAGTCCACCCGCTCCGGCAAGTAACACTTTGAGCTCTATCACTTCTAGCGTAGCAATTGATACAAATAAATACATCACTTATAAAATCGCTAAAAGTGAAACGATTTATAGCATTACACGCCGTTTTAATATTTCAGAAAAACAGTTGGCTAACTATAATCCCGGCATTACCCCAGCTCTTAGAGAAGGGCAAACTATAATTGTTGGCGAAAAAACTAAAAAGAAAACCCAGGTAAAAGAAAAAGAATCTAAAAATACAACAGTGGTTAAAGAACATAAATCTTCTCACTTTAGCCTGATAGATTCAAGTTTATTTAAACCGGTTTCAAAACCCAAAAAAGAAAAATACAACGTTGCTTTAATCCTTCCGTTTCGACTTGATCAAACTTTGACTGTAGACGTAAACGAACTGGCGAAAACAAACAGCAATTTTCCTGTTGTACCAGCACTTGCGATTGATTTTTATTTAGGGTTTAAACGCGCCGTAGATTCTTTGCTGGCTAAAGATTTTGAGGTAGATATCCTTCTATATGAAAGTGATGACAAGGATTCGCTCAAACTAGAGCAAATTGTAAAGGATCCCAAATTTAAAGAGCTCGATCTTATCTTCGGACCATTATATGCCCATGGCTTTAAAACCATCTCTAAAAAAGCCAAGGAATTAAATATTCCAATTGTGTCGCCGATCACGCAACAAAACAAAATTCTTTACAATAACATTTACATTTCAAAAACGAACCCCTCACAATTTACCTTATTGGAAAGTCTTGCAGATTATTGCATAGATTCTCTTGTTGGAACGAATAATAATATTGTGTTGATGCTTTTGTCAGAAAAAGATAAAAAAGAACTTGCTTTCGTAACAGCTTTTAAAAAATACTACAACGAGAAACAAAAAGCTCTCGGAAAAGGAATCAAAGACACTATAACACTTGCAAAAGGAATGAGTGCCCTCAAGAATGCATTTAAGCCCGGGGTAAAAAACATTGTTGTAACCTTAAGTTCTAACCAGGTATATCTTGCTGACTTTACAACGCAACTTTCTATGGCAGGTGACAAGAAAGAAGTGACCCTTTGCGGATGGGAAAGCCTTACGGAGACAGAAAATATTGACCAGGAATATTTGAACCAATTAAATTACGTATTCCCGCACCAGTTTAACATCACTAACCTTTCAGCGTACTCAACTATTACAAAATCTTACCAGGAGCAGCAGCAGGCGTTACCGGGCGAATATTTCTACATTGGGTTTGACATTGGTTTTTATTATCTCATGAATTTAAAAACTACCGGTCCTAATTTTGTTTACAACCTGAATAATCTTCCCTACGAAAGTAATTACATGCGTTTTAAATATGCGCGTCCCGATTTCACAACAGGTTTCGATAACCGCGGGGCATATATTTTTAAGTATTCTGACTATCACTTGCAAAAAACAGGATGGAAATAAACAGAGATGAAATTTCTGCATGGTTAAAAAATCTGCAGGATTCTATTTGTATCGCTTTGGAAAAAGCAGATGGCAAAGCTCAGTTTGAAGAAGAGAACTGGAGCCGCCCTGAAGGCGGAGGTGGAAGAACCCGCATCATGCGCGAGGGAAATGTAATTGAAAAAGGCGGCGTATTATTCAGCGCTGTGGAAGGAGATGCTCCCGACTTCTTATTTAAAGAGAAAGAACATTCAGTTTCCGGAACACAAGATTCAAAAGAAAAACCGAAATTCTTCGCTACTGGAGTTTCCATTGTTATTCATCCACAAAATCCCATGGTTCCAATCATCCACATGAACATCCGTTATTTTGAAATGACGAATGGTGTGCGGTGGCTGGGAGGAGGGATTGACCTTACTCCGCATTATGTTGTGGAAGAGGATGCTAAGTTTTTTCATATCGCTCTTAAAACGGTTTGCGACAAACATAATAAGACCTACTATACCCAATTTAAAAAATGGGCCGACGATTATTTTTATATTCCGCACCGTAAAGAAACGCGGGGCATTGGAGGGATCTTCTTTGATCGTTTAAATGAAGACGCTTCCATGAACTTTGAAAAAAACCTCGCTTTCTGGAAAGCGGTGGGTGAAACCTTTGCTCCCACTTACACAGAACTCATTGCCAGAAATAAAAACAAAAAATTTTCCGAAAAAAATAAACAGTGGCAATTATTGCGCCGTGGTCGTTACGTAGAGTTTAATCTTGTTTACGACAAAGGGACAAAATTTGGTCTTGAAACCAACGGACGTGTGGAATCCATTTTAATGAGTCTGCCAAAATTAGCAAGTTGGGAATACGATTTTAAAACGGATGAAAATTCTGAAGAAGGAAAAACCTTGAGCCTTTTGAAAAAAGACCTAAATTGGGCTAGTGAGGAAAGTAAGGGATAAAAACTATTACTTCCGGAATTTAAAAATCATCAGCATTAAAAAGATCACAGGCAGGGAACTTAAAAACATGCCTATGTACCCTTTAGGAAATTTTTCCTGCTCCGAATAATGTTTCTCATTTAAAAAAATATTTATCACAGCGAAGATAAAGCCGAATATAGCAAGTGCTACCCCATAAAACATAAACTGTTTTTGATAAACGCACAAGGTTGCCAGAAGGCCGATTCCGACAGAGAGGTAGCCGCTCAGTTTGTAAAGTTTTTTAACATCCATTATTCGGCGTAGTAGGTCATTAACCTTCTTCTTAATTTACTAGCGTAACTCTGACTCTGCCAATCAATGTGATTGTTGGTAGAATTAATGCATTTACCAAACTGTTTCATACGGTATTTCATTTCTTCACCCAGGAGATTGAATAATTCAAGAGCCTCTTCAAAATCAGCAGCATTGTCTTTAATACGGCCAAAGTGATCTTCCAGGCTTTCATCTACAACTGTCTGTGGTTTTTTTCCTTTACGAAGCGCCATTGCATAACGGTCGCGTACAATAAAGGCTTCAGCACTTGAGTTAAGAAAACGCTCTTTAATTTCTGGAGGAAGGTCGTAATCATTTACCAATTCGTAATCCCACTCGTCTTTGTAACGTTGCTCAAGATACATGTGCGGCGCCACAAACACGTGATTCCAGTCAATAGGATACTGCCATAAATTAAAGCGGCGCGAATTGTTCCCTAAATCGATGATATTGAAAGTCTTTTTGTTTGGGAGCACACGGCTACCACGACCAATCATTTGATGATAGAGTGTAAGGGACTTTGTAGCACGATTAAGAAAAATGGTTTCCACTTCCGGTTCGTCAAAACCTGTAGTTAAGATACTAACGGAAGTAAGGATACCGTCTTTGGTCTTGCGAAACCAATCCAAGGTATCTACCCGTTCTTTATCGCTAAAGGTACTGTCCAGATGCTTAATTGGGTAGCCTTTAGCTTTAAAAGTTTCGTATACTGCGCGACTGGTTAAAATACCTGCATTAAAAATTAAAGTCTTTTTTCCTTTTGAAAGTTCTTCGTAAGCCTCCACAAGTTTACCCTGCATGATAGCTTGTGTATATAACTGTTCGTGAGATCCAACGGTAAACTCACCGTTATTACCGACACGTAAAGAGCTTAAGTTAACATCGTAAGAAAAAGTCTGCCCCTCGCACAAAAATCCCTGCTCGATAAGATTAGAAATACTCTCGCCAACAATAAGTTCGGTATAAGTTTGATATAAGGGTAATTTCTTATTACTGCTTAAAGGTGTTGCTGTTACACCTAAAATATTTACGTCATTAAAATAATGGAAAATTTTGCGGAAAGAGTTGTTGTGAGCCTCATCGACAATCACTAATCCTATGTCCTCTAAAAATTTATCATTTTCCTGTAAACGGTTATTTAAAGTCTCAACAAGCGCTATAAAAGAGTTGTAATGACTTTGCTGCGGCAATTGTTTTACATCACTTGTAATAACCTTATTTGAAATCCCTGCCTCCGCTAAAACATCGGAAGTTTGTTTTCCTAACTCGATGCGGTGTGTGAGAATTAAAACTTTACGTTTGCTCTGAGCTATATAACGCTTTGCAATTTCACTAAAAATAATCGTTTTACCTCCACCTGTAGGGAGCTGAAAAAGTAGATTAGCGTTTGGAGGTAACTCGCTCAAACGGTTAAAAATTCTATTTACGGCTTGTTCCTGGTAAGGATATAATTTACGTGATTCTGCGGCTTCTAGGGTTTCTTCCATTTAAAAAAGGCAATTTGCAAATATACTGCTAAAGCGGCCAATTCTGTAAATAAATATTAAATAAAATGTGAAGATTTAAACAACGGCTAAATACTTTTCGTTAAAAAAAGCAATAATGGTATCTTAGCCATTTATGAAAAGTAAAATCCACCTTGTTATTTTAAGTTTCATCTCAGCGCTTTTACTTTCCATTTCGTGGTACTGGCACCTGACGATTTGTATATTTTTTGCGTTTGTGCCTCTCTTATTTGTAGAAGACCGGATTTCTTCATCCGGTAATTCTAAAGGCGCAGCGAAATTATTCCCCTACGCTTACCTTTGTTTTTTTACGTGGAATATCCTCGTGACCTGGTGGGTAGTTTACGCGTCTGTAGGTGGCGCTAGTATGGCGTTTCTGGCCAATTCACTATTGATGTCGGCTGTGTTTGTCGTTTTTTCAGTCATTAAAAATCGCCTTAACAAATCATGGGCAATTTGGCTATTGATTCCAATCTGGATTGCATGGGAACATGGCCACACTTTATGGGACCTAACGTGGACCTGGCTAACCATAGGAAATGTTTTTGCGTTTAACACCAACTGGATTCAATGGTACGAATTTACCGGTACCTCTGGCGGAACGCTCTGGGTGCTAGCTACAAACATTTTTATCTTCCAGATTTTAAAAAACAATAGCAAACTTAAAGTCTTTTCAAAACCTATTCTCAAAATTGCCGCACTGATTATCGTTCCTATAGTTATTTCATATACTATTCTTGTAAGCTACACTTTAAAGCAGGCAAACACAACTGTAAAAGAAGACCCCAAAAACGTAGTGGTTGTTCAACCCAATATTGATCCCTACAACGCTAAATTCAGCATGGAATATCAGTCACAGTTTTTAAAAGTAATGGATCTTATACGGGGGAAAGTTACGGATGAAACCGATTTTTTAGTCCTGCCAGAGACCTTTATCACCGATGATCTAGATGAAAGTGCGATCTCAGAATCAGAAGCACTTTACTGGTTCAGGGATAGTTTAATTCGCCGGTTTCCAAACTTAAAAATTGTTACCGGTGGAAATACTTACATTGTTTATGAAAACGAAAAAGACAATACAGCAACCTCGCGCAAAGATTCGCGCACGGGAAAAAATTACGATGTATTTAACAGTGCAGTGTATCTCGACAAAAACGTTGTAGAAGTTTATCATAAATCAAAACTTGTTCCGGGCGTCGAGCAAATGCCCTTTCCTGCGCTGCTAAAGCCTTTGGAAGGACTGGCAATTAACATGGGCGGAACGATGGGGAGCCTAGGCAAACAGGATAAACGTTCCGTATTCAGTGATAGTGCGGCACATACCAGTATTGCGCCCGTTGTGTGTTACGAAAGTGTCTACGCGGATTATGTAACCGGCTACATCCGCAATGGAGCAAATTTTATTTTCATCATTACCAACGACGGCTGGTGGCAGGATACTCCCGGATACATTCAACATTTGAATTATGCGCGTTTAAGAGCTATAGAAAACAGGAGGCAGATCGCACGTTCGGCAAACACCGGCATTAGCTGCTTTATTGATGAATTCGGAACGATTTCGGAAGCAACAAACTGGTGGGAAGAGGCAGTTATTGAAAAAAAGATGCGACCAAACAATGAACTCACTTTTTTTTCACGCTTTGGCGATCTAATTTCGTATACCAGCGTTTTTGCAAGTATGCTATTGATACTCTGGTCCTTATTTTTACGCTTTAAAAAGTAAAAACCTCTCACAAAAAAACCGTAAATTCACCCTGATTTTTTAAGTGCTAATTAATAGACAATTTATATATGGAAAAATTTGATGTAACCATTATTGGTGGTGGTCCCGGCGGATATGTAGCCGCAATTCGCTGTGCACAGTTAGGTATGAAAACGGCATTGGTAGAAAAATATCCTTCTTTAGGTGGAACTTGCCTTAACGTGGGTTGCATTCCATCAAAAGCTTTACTGGATTCAAGCGAACATTTTTACAATGCTGTTCATCACTTCGAAGAGCATGGTATCGACATTAAAGCGCCGAAAGTGAATCTGAAACAAATGATTGAACGCAAACGCGGTGTCGTAAAAATGACGGTGGACGGGATCAATTTTTTAATGAAAAAAAATAAGATCACCGTTTATACAGGTCACGGAACTTTTGTAACTAAAAACACTATTGAAGTTGCAAAAGCTGACGGAAGCAAAGAACAAATTGAAACTGGAAAAACAATTATTGCAACGGGGTCAAAGCCTTCTTCCTTACCAGGAATTGAAATTGACAAAAAACGTGTAATTACTTCCACCGAAGCATTAGAAATGACCGAAGTCCCTAAAAACCTTATCATTATTGGTGGCGGCGTTATCGGACTAGAATTAGGAAGCGTTTACGGCCGCTTAGGAAGCAAAGTAACGGTGGTTGAATTTATGGATCGCATCATTCCTGGAATGGATGGCGCCTTGAGTAAAGAGTTAACCCGCGTACTTAAAAAGAATTTAGGATTTGAATTCTTAATGAAACATAAAGTTACCGGTGTAAAAGCAAGCGCCAAAGAGGTAACCGTTACCGCATTAAATGCAAAAGATGAACCTATAGAAATTAAAGGCGACTACTGTTTAGTTTCAGTGGGACGTAAACCTTACACGGATAATTTAGGTCTTGAAAAAATAGGCGTAAAACTAGATAACCGTGGACGAATTGAAACAGACGATCATCTGAAAACCAGTGTGGATGGCATTTACGCTATTGGTGATGTTGTGAAAGGTGCTATGTTGGCTCACAAAGCGGAAGAAGAAGGAACCTATGTGGCTGAGCAATTAGCCGGACAAAAACCACATATCAATTACAACTTGATTCCAGGTGTTGTTTACACATGGCCTGAAGTTGCTGCAGTAGGATTTACCGAAGAGCAATTAAAAGAGCAAGGAAAAAAATACAGGGTTGGTTCATTTCCTTTTAAAGCAAGCGGAAGAGCAAGAGCGAGTATGGATACAGATGGTTTTGTAAAAGTATTGGCCGATGAAGCTACAGATGAAATTTTGGGTGTACACATGATCGGTCCGCGCACCGCAGACATGATTGCTGAAGCCGTGGTAGCCATGGAATACAGGGCGAGTGCAGAAGATATAAGCAGAATGAGTCACGCGCACCCTACTTTTACAGAAAGTATGAAGGAAGCCTGTCTTGATGCTACAGGAAAAAGAGCAATACATATTTAACCTCTCGACTGCACCCGATCTGACATCAACTGTTTGTCTTTTCGAGTGTGGTTGAAATCCAAATAAAAAAATGATGAGCAATCCAAAAGTTGGAATTATAATGGGAAGTAACAGCGATTTGCCAACTATGCAGGCCGCTGCGGACATCCTGAAACAGTTTGATATCGCTTATGAAATCGACGTTGTTTCAGCGCATCGCACTCCAGAAAAAATGTTTGACTATGCCAAAAGCGCTCATGGCAGAGGTTTGCAGGTTATTATTGCCGGAGCCGGCGGTGCCGCGCACTTACCGGGAATGGTTGCTTCTTTAACTCCTTTACCGGTTATCGGTGTGCCAGTAAAAAGCAGCAACAGTATTGATGGTTGGGATAGCTTATTAAGCATAGTACAAATGCCTAATGGTGTTCCGGTTGCCACGGTAGCAGTTAACGCTTCGCAGAACGCCGGAATTTTAGCAGCACAAATAATTGGGTGCTCCGATAAAGTTATACTGGATAAAATGATTTCTTTTAAAGAAGGCTTGAAAGAAAAAGTATTGCAGGCGAGTAAGGAGATGAAGAAATAAATTTGTGATAGTTTATTCAGCCTGGATATTTCCTACATTTGAATACAGGCCTTACCATGCGGAAATTTCTTTTTTTTTCTTTACCCTTGATAATCTTTTCGTGCAAACGAAATTATACCTGCCATTGTCAGACGGTAGATAAGAATAAGCAGGTTTTGGAAGAAGCAGAAATGAAAGTAAAATCAAAAGATTCAAAACGCGCATATCTAGATTGTTTAAACGAGTATATAAGTAAAGCCAGTAGACAGGGCGAAGAAATCCAATGCGATGTTCAATAACTTTTTAAAGTGGCAAAAAAAAACAATCTCATAAAGCTTGGCGATGCCATTAACCAGATTTTCAAACAGGAAAAACTGGATATTAAAATTTCTCAATTCTCAGTGAAGAACGGTTGGAAAGAGATTGTAGGGGATATGATTGCCAATAGCACGACCGAAATCTTCTTCAATGAAAAAGTTATTTTTATTACGCTTAACTCTGCGGCTTTAAAACATGAACTTACTTTCAGACGCGAGGAATTAATAAATGCCATCAACAAATTTTGTGGCTATAAGCTTGTAGATACAATTGTAATCCGATGAAATATCTTTTTATTTTTTTAAGTCTGGGATTTTTTAAACCGGTTGTTTTTTCGCAAAACCAGGATTCACTTGTTATACGCAAGATCTACGATCATTATCTCACAAAAAGCAGGTGTTATTCAAATCTCGAAGAACTCACTACAAAAATAGGCGGACGGTTAAGTGGAAGTCCCCAGGCCGCGCAAGCCGTTGAGTGGGCCAAAAAGGCGATGTATGCAGCAGGCGCTGATACGGTTATTCTTCAACCTTGTATGGTGCCGCATTGGGTAAGAGGAGCAAAAGAAAAATGTTCATTTACCTCCGCTAAATCAAAAACGCCGATCTCACTTAAGTGTATTGCGCTCGGAAGTTCGGTAGGCACAGGTGCAAAAGGAGTCAAGGCACAGGTTATCCAGGTAAAAAGTTTTGAAGATCTTGAGAGGCTAGGTGAAAAAAATATCAAAGGAAAAATAGTTTTTTACAATGTATTTTTTGACCAGACAAAAATTCGTACCGGAAATGCTTATGGCGAAACGGTGAAGTTTAGGGCCCGGGGTGCGAGTTATGCTGCCAAATACGGTGCTGTGGCATGCCTTGTGCGCAGTATGACTTCCGTTGCCGACGACGAGCCTCACACAGGAAACATGGCTTACGACACCACTATTTCCAAAATAAAAATTGCTGCAGTAGCTTTGAGTTATAAAGCTGCCGACCTTTTACTCGAAGGACTTTCGAAAGACAATGATGTGCTTGTTTATCTTGAAACGCATTGCGAAAAGTTACCCGACGCTCCCTCTTTTAACGTGGTAGGACAAATTAACGGAAGCGAAAAACCAAATGAATTTATCATTGCCGGTGGTCACCTCGACAGCTGGGATAATGGCCAGGGCGCGCATGACGATGGCGCCGGCATAGTGCAATGCGTAGAGATTTTATCTGCGTTTAAACAATCAGGCATTCGCCCTAAACATTCAATAAGAGCTGTAGCTTTTATGAATGAAGAAAATGGTTTGGCAGGAGGAAATGCTTATGCAAAATTCGCTAAGGAAAAAAACGAAAAACACATTGCCGCTTTAGAAGCAGATGCAGGAGGTTACACTCCAAGAGGTTTTCTGGTAGACACGGCAAAAGGATTATACAAGCAAGTTAGCGGCTGGAAAGCCTTATTTCATCCTTATCTTATAGATCGTGTTGAAATGGAAGGCGGTGGGGCTGACCTCAACGCTTTGGCAAACTCTGGAGTTCCCTGCATAGGATTTGAGCCCGATACTCAAAGATACTTCGACATTCATCACACAGCTGCTGATACCTTCGACAAAATAAATAAGCGTGAACTGGAACTCAGTGGCGCCGCTATTGCAGCCCTGCTTTACCTTTTAGATGCATATAACTGATCTTTAAAAAAGCACCTCTACTGGCATTAAATTTGAAGTTAGTTTTAAGATTCTGATTTCATGTTTTTAGTAAAAAAATCTTTTGCGCTTCGCTCAAAAAGCTTCCTCTTTTTTTGCGTAGGACTCTTTACTTTCTCTTCCGTTTTTTCTCAAAGAAATTATGAAGCAAAATCTTTTATCTACAATACACTGATTGGAGGCATCTCAAGTGGTATTGGAGCGCTCATCAATAAACATAAAGACGAAAAACCATTAAGAGCATTTACAAAAGGTTTTACGATTGGCTGCGGCGGAGGCGCGGTTATGTATGCCGGAAAAAAAAGCAACATACTCATTGCCCGTCAAAAAAACATAGGTTATGCCTGGCTATCACGTGGCATTTTTAGTGCAGGAAATTCAATAGTCGAAAATGCTTCGGCTAATCGTTTGTGGTATTCGCAGTGGCATTATGATTTAGGATTTGTGCGGCTGGAGTTAAAAACAAATGGCAAAACTACCCTGATTCCAAAGCTTTTACCTTCAGCTTTCGGAGCATTCGCGTTCACTGCCCTACACGGACATTTAAATGCAATTGCGAGTTTAGAATGCGGAACCTTTATATTTGAAAATGTAAAGATTAGTTACGCACCCTACCTGGTTGGTTCCACTACTGGAAATAACGTTTTGTTCGTTGATTCGCTCCGAACAACCGAAAGATATCATGAAGTCTTTGCACACGAAATGGTTCATACCTGCCAGTTCCAGGAGCTCTCAGGCTTTAATTATTACTTTAATCCACTCACAACAAGGTGGAAAGAAAAGTCGTCCATGTTCAGAAAGATCAGCAAGTATGTTTACGGAGACATTAACTATGAACTTATGCTTATTAATTATTTTTTTGTGCAAGGAAGTATTATAAAAAACCGGTATTGCAGCAATTTTCTCGAAAATGAAGCGGAGGTTCTCACTACCGGAAGAATTTCTTGTCCCTGATTAAAATTTAAGTTTAAAGCGTAGAACTCTCTGCTTTTCACTGGGGCCTTAGTGTCTCAAAGGCCATATAATTGGCCCTTTTTGCGTATATTTACCTATTAATTTAAAACTATGACTGAGACTGCAACTAAGAGCGCGCATTTAATGGAATTAGAAGACAATTATGGAGCCCATAATTATCATCCTATTCCAGTTGTATTAGAAAAAGGAGAAGGTGTGTTTGTGTGGGATGTGGAAGGAAAAAAGTATTTTGATTTTCTTGCAGCATATAGCGCAGTAAACCAGGGACATTGTCACCCGCGTATTGTAAAGGCCTTAACAACACAAGCTCAAAAACTGACCTTAACTTCCCGTGCATTTTATAATTCTGTGCTTGGCGAATACGAAAAATACATTACTTCTTATTTTGGTTACGATAAAGTTTTGCCCATGAATACCGGCGTTGAAGGTGGCGAAACCGCTTTAAAACTGGCACGTCGCTGGGCTTACGATGTTAAGGGAGTAAAAGAAAATAAAGCGAAAATGGTTTTCGCCAAAGGAAATTTTTGGGGAAGAACATTAGCAGCCATTTCTGCAAGTAACGATCCAAGCAGTACCAATGGCTTTGGTCCATTTTTACCAGGCTACGAATTAATAGATTATAACGATTTACAGGCCTTAGAAAATGCCATTAAAGATCCCAACACAGCTGCGTTTATGGTAGAGCCCATACAGGGCGAAGCCGGAGTTGTAGTTCCTGACGAAGGGTATTTAAAAGGTGTTCGCGATCTGTGTACAAAATATAATGTACTATTTATCGCCGATGAAGTTCAGACAGGTTTGGCCAGAACAGGAAAAATGCTTGCCTGTGATCATGAAGATGTGAAGCCTGATATTTTGGTTTTGGGTAAAGCTTTGAGCGGTGGTTTAATGCCCGTAAGCGCAGTTCTTGCAAACAATGAAGTGATGCTTACTATTAAACCAGGCGAACATGGCAGTACTTACGGCGGAAACCCTCTTGCTTGTGCCGTAGCAATGGAAGCTCTCAAAGTTTTAAAAGAGGAAAAACTTGCTGAAAACTCTGAAAAACTGGGAATCGTATTTAGAAGTGAAATGAATAAGTTGAAAGACGAGTGTGATGTTATTACACTTGTTCGCGGACGCGGTTTATTCAACGCTATTGTTATAAAAGAAAAAAATGGTAAAACAGCATGGGACGTTTGTGTAAAATTTGCTGAAGAAGGTTTGCTTGCAAAACCCACGCATGGAGATATTATCCGTTTCGCTCCACCGCTTGTTATTACCGAAGCGCAACTCATGGAATGCGTTGCCATTATTCGTAAAGTTATTTTATCTTTTGCCTGAGTTTAAATGATCACTTACAATCCAAAAGACTGGTTTAAACTTATTGTTCATTTTCACAAATCAGATACCTTTCGTATTCTGTTTCCAACCATGTCGTTGCTTGGAGCAATTACCTGGGTGATCTGTATTATTGAAAAGAAGTTTTTAACCATAGAAATTCCAACCTTAACTATCTTTCACCAGATAGCTGGTTTTATAATCTCGATGGTTTTGGTTTTTCGTATTAACACCGCTTACGATCGCTGGTGGGAAGGCCGGAAACTGTGGGGCGCACTGGTTAATAATACCCGTAACCTGGCTATGAAACTTCACGCTTTTATACCTGCAAATGATTTAAAAACGCGGCAAGAATTTTTCTACCTAATTACAAATTTCCCTTTCGCCCTTAAAGAGCATTTGAGAAATAATGTAACTAATGAGGATATAAAATTTACACCGGCCCTAACAGAGCAAGCTTATACCAAAACATCTCATAAGCCAAATTACATAGCCCGCCAGCTTGGAACCTATACTTTAGAATTCACGAAGAATACAATTCATTCGCCAAACGACTTCCTGGTATTGAGTGAAAACATCAATCAATTTACAGATATATGCGGAGCGTGTGAGCGGATTAAAAGAACGCCTATTCCCTACTCCTACAGTATTTTTATTAAGAAAATTATTTTTCTATATATTATTACCATGCCCATTTCTTTTGGATTAACCATTGGCTACTGGGCAATTCCAATTGTAATGATCATGTTTTATGCATTTGCTTCTCTTGAAATTATCAGTGAAGAAATTGAAGATCCCTTTGGAACAGACTCCAACGACCTACCCACAGATGAAATGTCGGTAAGAATTAAAGAAAACGTACGCGAAATATTATTAGGAGATGAAGATTAATTACGACTACAACCACACAGGTGACTTTGAAATGAAAGTAACCACTTTTTTTGGCCTCGAAGAAATTCTTGCAAAAGAACTTCTGCAGCTTGGTGGAAAAGAAATAACAGAATTTAAAAGAGGTGTTTCCGTTGTGGGTGATATCGGTTTTTTATACAAGGCAAATCTTTGTTTACACACGGCGTTAAAAGTTATTATTCCTATCACAAAATTTACTGCCGACAATGAGCAGGAACTTTACGACAACATTAAGTCTATTGACTGGGAGCGTTTTATTTCCAACAGCGATACCCTTATGGTGGAAAGCGTTTTAAATTCGGAGATCTTTACCCACAGTCAGTTTGTTTCTCAAAAAGTTAAAGACGGCATTGTAGATCGTTTCCGCGATAAAACCGGTAAACGTCCCGATGTTGATCTCTTACATCCGGCATTTAAACTTTACGTTCACATTTATAAAAATGAAGTTTCGTTAAATATTGATAGCAGCGGAGATCCTTTATACAAAAGAGGGTATCGTTCCGATATTAATGAAGCTCCAATGAAAGAAGTACTTGCTGCAGGACTTGTGAAATTAGCAGGGTGGGAAAGGCATCACCTGCTTGTGGATGGAATGTGCGGTGCAGGCACCATTGCCATTGAAGCGGCACTCTGGGCAAACAATATTCCCCCGGGATATTACCGCAATGAATTTGGTTTTATGCGTTGGAGAAATTTTGACGAGAAAACTTACGATACCATTTTCGATAGTGCCATTAATAAGATCAGAAATGATAAGGTAGAAATTATTGCAAACGATATTGATTTTCCAACGCTTAAGAAAGCAAAAATAAATACCAAAAATGCGAAAGTGGATGATGTGATAAACTGCACGCAGGAATCTTTTTTTGATATGACTCCTCCGCGTCAGGCAGGTGTCGTTATTTTGAATCCCCCGTATGGAGAAAGAATGCCGGTTCCGGAAATTGAAAACATGTACAAAGAAATTGGAAATAAATTAAAAAAAGATTTCAAAGGTTTTAGTGCATGGATCATTACCAGTAGTCCCGAAGCCATTAAGAGCATAGGATTGCGACCATCGAGAAGAATACAGATTTTTAACGGGTCTTTGGAGTGTCGTTATTTGAAGTTTGACTTGTATGATGGAAGTAAAAAAGCCGTAAAAAATCCTGACACGATGGTTAAAAGATAATTTTAATTTAGCGTTGAAAGCTGGTGCTCTAAGAAGCTTTAGTTTGCTCTCCTCATTTTATTAGATTCCTCCTTCCATTTAAAAAACGCGGAACCGTTTAAAGAGGTCGTCTCTTTTTCTTACCGAAACAGGAATATCTTCGCCATTAGAAAGCGTAACGTGACTGGTATCCCGCGAATAAGAAACAATCGAATCTAAATTTACAAGATACGAATGATGGATCCTCACAAATGAGGCAGTCATGGCTGTTTCAAATTCTTTTAGATTTTTATATGAAGTGTAAAAATCTTTTGTGTTTACATGAATTTCTGAATGTTTACCTAAAGCCTTTATAAAAACAATATCCTTTTTATCCAGCGCGATCAATTTGTTTTTATAATTAATCATCAAAGGCGTTTCAGATTCGTTCTTAGCTTTCACTAACTCTCCTTTCAGACCTACAAACTTTGCAGAGGCGTCTTTTGAACACAGTTTCATTACTTTTTTAACTGCATTTACAAATTCAGACTCGTTAAGTGGTTTTAGCAGGTAATCCACTACGCTATATTTAAAAGCTTCGATAGCATAATCTTTATAAGCCGTTACAACAATTACATATATAAAATCTTTTATCTCCTTAAGCACATCGAAACCCACCCCGTCTTTTAACTCCATATCTAAAAAAACAACATCGTATTCAGACGAATTTATTAACTCGACAGCATTACCAACCGAGGCCGATTCTTCTATAGTTTCAATCTGAGAAAAATGTTTTTCTAAACAAGTTCTAAGATAAAGGCGATTGACCTTGTGATCGTCTATTATTAAGGCTTTCATAAATTGAAGTTCAGATTGAGTGCATCCTAAACTAATCAAAATCAGACGAAATCCACCACCATTTTAGCTGGATTAAGAGTTAAACACTTATTCTAAAAATATAACAGTTATTCCAAATGCAGGGCAGATAAGGGACGATAACACCCGATTTAAGGTAAAATTTTCTCCTAAATATGTTAAAAAGAGATTAAAAAAACAGGTGAAAAATCGACCAATTTTTAATTTGTCCTATAAAAACTTAGACGTACTACTACGCGCGTTTACACTTTAGAATTCCTTTTATCCTTTCACGAGAAACTTCCTGTCCATGATGGGAATTACCGGGCACTGATTCGGAGTTAAGCAATATTTAATATCCCGTTCAAGATCCAGCTTTTCAAGACGATTGCGATGAGATGAATGTGCAAGAAAACCGTAAAGGTCATGCTTTGCCAGTTTGTAGAGTTCCATAGCAGCTATGGCCGAGTCGCAGGCGGAATTAAACCCGTATTTATAAATGAGCTGCTCTGCTACTGCGCCGGCGTATAAAGTATCCTCGAGGTTAAATTTATTTTTCCATCCCGCGCAGAGAAACACAACATCCTTCTTTTCTTTTTTTAAAAACTCAATAACGGCGTCAAGATTTAAAAAGCTACCGATAATGACTTTGTGAGCATCTTTTGCTACAGAAATTGCTTGCGTTCCATTAGTAGTTGTAATGGCAATAGTTTTTCCTTTTACTTTGGCGTTCATATACCCAAAAGGACTGTTGCCAAGATCGAAGCCTTGTACTATTTCACCATCTCTTTCAGCTGCTACGAGATACCCTTGTTCCTTATAGGATTGAGCTTCCTCAACGGTAGCAACGGGAATCATTTTGGTAACGCCATTAAAAAAAGCTGTAGTGATAGCAGAAGAAGCTCTTAAAATATCAATGACAACAACAATGGAATTGGAATTATGGAATAAGGGGTAAGAAAGTGGGCTAAAACAAACTTCAATATTCATATTCAGTTTTTAAAAAAAGATCGATAACCCGTTAGTTCAAAATACACAGGCTTAGTCACTAACAAACATAAGGTTTTTTATGATTATTGTAAAATTACAATTTGTAACTCTTGCTTGTTTCGGAAGCTTATGCTAACAAAGCTTGCAGAAGGGCCAGCTGAGAAAAGAAATCCCCAGTGGGTCTCAAAATTTGTGCCGGGCGCCTCTGTTTTGTCACTAAAAAATACATAAATTTAAACCATGATAGATTTTATTAAATCAAAAATTCAGACGTCGATTGATCTGAAAACGTCTTTACTAAACAATACTCAAATTTTAACTGCTGTAGATGCAATTGTTAAAGAAATTTGTACCAGCTATAAAAACCAAGGGAAAGTACTTTGGTGCGGAAACGGTGGTAGCGCAGCAGACTCTCAACACCTGGCCGCTGAGTTAAGCGGGAGATTTTATTACGACCGTCCACCACTCTTTTCTGAAGCTTTACATGTAAATACCAGCTACATTACTGCTGTAGCAAATGATTACAGCTACGACATCATATATAGTCGCCTGGTGGAAGCCATGGGTAAAAAGGGAGATGTTCTTTTAGGGCTGAGCACCAGTGGTAACAGCGGTAATGTGATAAAGGCTTTTGAAAAAGCGAACGAAATGGGACTGATAACGATCGGTTTTACCGGCGAAACAGGCGGTAAAATGAAAGACCTTTGCAAATACCTTATTAATATTCCAAGTAAAGACACTCCCAGAATACAGGAATGCCACATGCTTTTAGGACACACTATTTGTGAAATGGTGGAAATAAATTTATTTCCTAAGAACTAATTCTTAATGCTTCAAACAGCAATTATACTGGCCGGGGGATTCGGCACTCGTTTACAAAGCGTTGTGAGTGATCTGCCAAAGCCGATGGCTCCAATAAATGGTGAGCCTTATTTAAATTATCAGCTGAATTATTTAAAGCATTACGGTATTAAGAAAGTAATTTTTTCTTTAGGGTATCTGGCGGAGAAAATTCAAAATTATTATAAATCAAGTTTTAACGGACTTGAAATTGATTACGTTGTAGAGCAAAAACCTTTGGGTACCGGCGGTGGCATACGTATGGCTATGGAACACTGCAAAGACGACTATGCATTAATTTTGAACGGTGATTCTTTTTTCGACATTAATCTTCACGACTATTTCAGATTACATGTGAATGAAGTTTCTGAGTTTTCGTTGGCTCTTAGAAAGGTAGAAAACGCTTCAAGGTATGGCACTATTGAAATAGACGCGAATGACCGAATAACTTCTTTCCGCGAAAAAACAAACGAAAACAAAGCGGGGCTGATAAACGGGGGTGTTTATATTCTGAATAAACAACTTTACCTGGAGTCTACACCTCAAAAAATAAATTTTTCCATTGAAAAAGATTTTTTCGAAAAACAACTCGCTGCCCTGCAAATAAAGGGATTTGAGTTTACTGGATATTTCATAGATATTGGCATTCCGGAAGATTATACAAAAGCACAAAATGACTTTAAAGGATTTACATATAGATAAAAGCTGGACTTTGTTTCTTGATCGTGACGGGGTAATCAATAAAAAGCTCGAGAACGATTACGTGAAACACTGGATAGAATTTGAATTTTTAGAAGGAAGCATTGATGCTGTAAAATACCTTGCCACACTTTTCGGGAAAATTGTTGTGGTTACAAATCAACAGGGAATAGGCAAACGGCTTTACCGTACTGAAGACTTAGAATTGATTCATAAAAACATGCTTTATGAAATTGATTTTTATGGCGGAAAGATTGATAAAGTTTATTTTTCCCCTTACCTCACGGCCGAGAATCACCCTAGCCGCAAACCAGGAATTGGTATGGCTTTAAACGCTCAGAAAGATTTTCCTGAAATTGATTTCAAAAAAAGCATTGTGGTGGGCGATAGTATGAGTGATATGGAATTCGGCAAAAATGCAGGTATGAAAACCATTTTTATCTCCGAAGAAAAACGACAGGATGAAAAAATAGATTTTAATTTTAAATCACTGAATGAGCTGGTAATTACTTTACAAAACACACTTTGAAAATCTCTATTATAACCATTACCTACAACTCTGCTGCAACGCTCGAAGAAACGCTTCTTTCGGTCATTAACCAGACTTACCACGATATAGAATATATTATCGTAGATGGAAAATCAACGGATGACACTTTAAAGATCATAGACAAACACAAGGATAAGATTTCGAAAGTAATTTCCGAAAAAGACAAAGGTTTGTACGATGCGCTGAATAAAGGAATTGATATGGCTACGGGCGACGTGATTGGCATTTTGCACTCCGATGATTTTTACATTGACAACCAGGTGATTGAAAAATACGCGAAAACGTTTTTGAAAAATAATTCTGATTCAGTGTATAGCGATTTGTATTATGTAGATAAAAGTAATACTGACAAAATCATCCGTAAATGGAAAAGCGGAGATTATTCCGAAAAATCCTTTATAAATGGCTGGATGCCACCCCACCCGACTTTCTTCTTAAAGAAAGAAATCTATAAAAAATTCGGCAAGTTTAACACGGATTTTAAAAGTGCCGCTGACTATGAATTGATGTTGCGTTTTATTGAAAAAAATAAAATCAGCATTTCCTATTTACCTGAATATACCGTTAAAATGAGGGTGGGAGGTAAAAGTAATGTGAGTGTGCAAAACCGTGTAAATGCTAATTTTGAAGACCGCAGAGCCTGGGAAATAAATGGCCTTAAGCCAAGGTTTTATACCTTGTACTTAAAGCCATTTCGTAAAATTCTTCAGTTTTTTTAATCCGAACCGGATTATTCTTTGATTAATTTCATTGTTTTGATAGTTTTTCCGGAACCATCTAAAACACTGATAATATACATCCCGTTAGAAATAGTATCTAATTTTATTTTTTCCTCTGAGCTATTTAAAGTTTTTATCAGGACTAATCTGCCTGTAGCATCGGCAATCGCAACACTCGCATTTGCGATTCCGCTATTAACAACTAAATTATCTTTAGCGGGATTTGGATAAATACTTACAGAACTTGCAGGGTTTGTTTTTGCAATGCCTGTGCACTCTTCTACAATTAAAGAGGTTTCAGCAACATTCGAACAAGTTGACCCTGCATCTGTATAAACATAAGATACACTATAGGTGCCAGCACCAAGAGCAGAGGCGCTGAAGACGTTACCGTTCATTCCACTACCCGTATAAATCCCACCAGCAGGACTACCTTGCAGATCTATCTGATCGCCTGCGCAAACAGGTGCGGATGGATTTAAAAGAGTAACAACCGGAGCTGAAACTATAGAAACCTGAACAGGTACTCTTGGACTTGCACACTCTTCTTTAGAAATATTCCAGCCGTAGAAGAAATAGTAGGCGCTGTTGCCAGTGTTGGAAGTAGTAATGTTTACGCACCCACCGATGTTATAGGGATAATTTAAACCAGAAGTAGAACGGTAAAGATTTGTGGCCGAGCCCGTAGCAAGACCTATTCTGTAATTTGCACCAACTGTGAGAGGGCAATTAAGAACAACTGTATTAGCACCTATTGCCAGTGTTACCGTAGTTGTAAAAACAACCTGATTGGCTGAGTTTCTTATTTGGATAACGCGGGCGCCGTTGGTTTGCGCAGACATGATTACTGAATTGAGAACTCCGTTTTGCAATACATCAAAAATCAAGTAATTCGAAGTTCCGCCCCCAATACCACCGCCTGTAGGGCTCAATTTACCCCCCACTACATTGGCAAGGGTAACTGTGTTGGCAGCATAATAGGTAACATTTGTTGTAATTGCAGGCGTCGAAAAAATGCTCCCACTGCCCAGGGGAGCTCCGCCTGTTGGATTCTCGTACCATTTTACGGTAGCATTTCCGGTGGCGGTTAGCACCGCCGAGCCATTCTCACACCCGTTTGCATCAGCTGTAACCGGCGCCGGAATCGGAGGATTAACCACCACATAGGTTGTTTTTGTAATACTATCCAGTAGGTTAGCACATCCGATCACCTTTAACTTTATAGAGTAAGAACCCACGGCCGTGTAAGTATGTGCAGCGTTAGTGCTTGTAGATGCGGAAGAGCCGTCACCAAAATCCCAGGTATAAGATAAACCGTTTGCGGTAGTATTGCTAAAGGTAACTGTAGCAGGAGCTGAACAGAAACTGGTTACATTGGAATAAAAATTCGGAACCAAACCATTTACATAATTTGTACCCACTCCTACCGCGTACCATGCCTTTGTTGTTTGAATAACCTGGTTGCTGCAATCACCATAAAGATCCCTGGCTGCCTGAATGGTTAACAATCTTGCATTTGCATAATTCGTGCTTGGAGTAAAATACACGGTTAGCGCTCTGAAAGCAATTGCCGCTGCATCTGTAAAGCCAATGCCTGAAACCGAATAAGCATTCGAGATATCATTTGTTCCTGATCCTCCAGACGTTAATAAATAAAACCAGTAATTTGCCACACCGCTATTTGTATGCACTCCGCCGTTATCAGCAGTGCCGGTGTAATAGTATGTTCCGCCATAAGTATCCGGATTAAAGAAGGAACTTGGATTCGACATATCTCTCAAACCACCGTTTGTAATATCCTCACCGATTTTCCAACTCCATTGATTTGGTCTTGCATAGTTTTCAATAGATTGTCCGAAAATGTCCGAGAAGGCTTCATTTAAAGCACCAGACTCGTTACTGTAAGTTAGATTTCCTGAGTTTGAAGTAAGGCCATGTGTAATTTCATGACCACAAACATCCAGACCTGTAAAGATTGTGTATCCGCTACCACCATCACCATAGGTCATGCGGTTGCCATCCCAAAAAGCGTTGGTATAACCTACAGTGTAATGCACATAACTTAATAATTTAAAGCCAGCGTTGTTAATACTGTTTCTATTGTGTTCGTTTAAATAATAATCGTAAGTCATTTCAGCTCCCCAATGAGCGTCTGTAGCTCCCTGGTCTACACCTGTGCTTGTCCAGTTACTTGTAGTATTTGTAAAATCGCTGGCTGAACTATAGCTTACTGTATTTTTTAAATTGTAGGTTTCAATACCCAAACCTCTTTGCGTTTCTCTTAAGCGATAAAGAGTTCCGGTATTATCCACCGTCATATTTTGATTACCACTGTATTTTGTTACGGCTGTACCTGGTACGTCAGCAGTGCAAATCAGGTTTTGTTCGTCTAACACTTTTCCTGTAGAAGCATCAACAAATACGTTTGCGCGGTAGAGCGGCACCTCTGCATAAATATTAAAACAATAAGTATTAAACAACTTACCATCCTTTTCAAGAATCATTTTTTGAGCTACAGGCTTGTATGAAAAAGAAGGGTCATTTAACGCCTCGCGCATGTGACGTTCTTCAGCAACATTTTCCCATTTATATTTTTCAGCATTTACTTTTGCTAAAGCATAAGAAAGTGCCTGCGATTCATTTATAACAAAACTATTTCCGGTAGCATCCACATCAGAAAGATCACCATTCAGCGAAACAAGTTTGCCGTTTTTACAATGAGCGATAATAACCTTATTGGCAAGAGGTATACCGTTTTGCAGAATAGCAAATTTTATGTTTGTGTAACCAATGCCATCTTTTTCAGTTTTCTGTATCGAAACCTTATTTATTCCATTGCCAAAAAGAGTAGTATTCAAAAACGCTTCAAGACCATTTTCGCCGATAGAACGTTTAGCATCTATCTGAGCAAAAGTCAGTTTGTTTTCGGTAGTATAAGAAACATTTTCTGCGTAAGGCAGAAGATTTGAATTTCCTTGTCCAAAAGTGATTTGAGCAAGAAAAAATAAGCATAAAGAACCTACTGTTTTTTTCATGTGTGATTGGTAATTTTTGATTCCACAATGTAGAGAATTTATTATTACGTGCTTTCACATTATACCTCAAAAAACAGCCACTTATACAATTTAACAAATTTGCAGCGACCGGCATTTAAGTCCCAAACTTACCAAAACCCCCTAATTACGAGGCTAACAACGTAGCGTCACCCCAAAAGCGGGAGGAAGACATTAAAAATCAATTAGAACCAAAAGGTGGCGCATAGGAGCTAAAACAGGATGTCTTTATAAAGCTCTGAACCTTCTAACACTTTTTTTGCATAGGGACAAGCAGGAATGATTTTGTAGTTGTTTTTCCGGGCAAAATCAACTGCAGCTTCCACAAGTTTTCTGGCTATTCCCTTACCTTCGTTTTCAGGATTTACCACTGTATGTTCAATACTAAAAACAGTTTCGTCTTTAAAAATATACAGCAGGTTGGCAATACGTTCGCCATTGTTTTCCACATAAAAAATTCCGGAGTTCTCGCGTTTATCATGTTTTACTTCCATGTTTTTTTTAAACAAATTTAGGCTTTTAAGCAGTATGAGAAGCTATTTGCAAATTACAAATGAATCTTACATGTGTAGGTTAGAATAAGGGATCTGTTTTAAATAAGCCTAAATACAACGGATCTTTGATAAACAAAAAACAACTCATGATCTCCCATTTTAAAACACCCGCAAAACTTCTCCTCATTCTGGTTTTAATAGTACAATCTCATTCTTCTTACGCGAGAGGAAAAAAGCAGGATCCTCCAGTTAGGAAAGATAGTTCGACGCATGTTTTATTAAATACAAAAATACTGGTAAATACAAAAAATACCGTGGGCAGCTACAGATTAGAGGTTTTGTACAGAGACATAATAATTAATTCTTTCACCGTTAAAAATAACTCCCCTGTAAGACTTCTGTTAAAAAAAGATTCGCCGTATGTTATCAAAATTTCGAAGAAAGGCTACATACCAAGGTTTATTTGCATCAATACTAACATGCATGAAAAAACGAATAAAAGCATTTATTATTTAAACCTTGAAACGGAATTTATTGCCGCCTCGGCAGCAATGACTTTAGATGATGAAGCCCTTCAGCTGCCGTCTGCTTTGGTATCTTATAATAAAAAGGCCGGTAACTTTGAAAACAACAAAGACTACTCACTTTTTGTTCTGCAAAGAATTTATGCCGGAAAGTAAATTTTCTAAACTCTATGCGCTAACTGACTATTTGCGCAACCAGTTAAAAAATCGCTTATTAATAAAAGGTATGTAAAAGAACGCCATAACAGGTACAAGTATTACACTCACCACTAATGTTCTTAAAGGTGCTGGAAAATCTACCAACATAGGAAGTATTGTAATAGAAATGATAGTGATTGCCGGATAGATAAAGCACCAAACCAGTAAGGCAAATTTCCATTTTTTTGGCATTGAAGGTTGATTCATACGCTTAAATTTTTTTGTAAAAATACGTTTTATAACTAACCGATCGTTTTCACCAAACACTAAAAACGTTCCATTTAAATACTCCTGCCCACTTATCTGGACGGTTTTACGTATAAAAAGCGGGTATAGAAAGCAGGAATTTCTCTGTAAAACGGATATTATTTTTTTGTAGATTTGCTCCCATACCCTAACCCCAAATACTATGAAAAAAATCTACAAACTTTCTTTTTTAATTCTGGTTCTGCAATTTGTAAACGTGCAAATTACCTTTTCCCAGGCGCCGGTAATCAATGCTGTTCAGGGGCAGACAATAGTTTGCTCCACTGGTAATATAGCTGCTGCCGTTTACAGCGTTACTGCAAGCAACAACCCAACGTCTTATTACTGGACAGTTTTTAATGCGTCGGACGGCTCGGCAACTTTCGCGAGTCCAAGTGCCTCATCGACATCCGTTTCCTTTTCAACAACTTCAGGCGTGGCCAGTTTTACCCTCATGTGTGTGGCTTATAACGGATCTGGCGTTAGCTCTCCCATAATGCTTGTTGTGAAAGTATTTGAAACGCCTTCTGTAACTTTTTCAGGTGTTAGCACACTTTGCCAGGGCGGTTCGGGAAACATATCCGCAAGCTCCACAAGCTCTACACTTTTTCAGTCAAGTTCAACAACAATCTTCTGGGCACCTGCAACGGGGCTTAGTTCCACCTCTTCGCCAAGTGTGATTGCTAATCCTCCCGCTACAACAAACTATACAATTCTTACTTCTTTTGGTCCTTGTACCACTACAAACTATTTTTTAGTTACAGTAACTCCAGCACCTTCCGTTAGTGCTATGTTTACACCAAGTGTTATCTGTAAAGGAGAAAAAAGTATTTTAAATCTGAGTGGAACTGCTTTGAGTTATTCGGTTAATGGGGCTTTAACTTCCATCTCATCGAGTTATTCACCTACCCAAAACACCTCTTATACCGTAAATGGCACAGGAACGGGAAGTTGTCAGAGTACGGCAAGTGTTGTTTCCCTGGTTGTAAATCCCTGCACAGGAATTAATGATTACACCGAAGAAAAATCCAGATTGTACATCTATCCTAATCCAAGCAATGGAACTTTTAAGTTGAAATCTGAAACAGATGCCCACGTGGTAATCGTTAATGAACTTGGTCAGCAGGTTAAAACACTTCATCTAAACGCAAGTTCTGAGACTGCAATTAGCGGTTTAAGTGCAGGAATCTACTTTGTGGTCAGCAAAACTGAGAAAAAGAAAATAGTCGTCACTCCATAAATATTAATTTTAATTTTAAAAACCGGTTAAGGCCGGTTTTTTTATTTTTACTGACTAAACACTAAATCGGATTTATGAATCAAGCAGTGCGGACAAAACTTTTCCTACTTGGCATAGTAATTTCTTCTGTAATTGGCTTCCCTTTTATTCTGGATCCAACATTGATGCCGCGATTCATAGCGCTGGTAATTTTTGCAGCTCTGAGCTTGTACTTTTTTTATAAGGTTAATAGTTCATTCATTGTAAAAGTTGATCTCATTCTTCTTTCCTATGCCTCTTACACTTTGTTTTGCTGTCTCTCGTTCTTGTGGTCCACAACAAGTTCCGAGGCCATATTTGAATCTTCTAAACAGTTTTTGAATTTATTTGTTTTTCTACTGACTTATTTTAGTTTAAAAACAGACTATACCTTCTTCATAAAATCTCTTCTTAAAGTTTCTGTTATTCTTTTTGTATTTATTTTTCTTTTTGCTCTTTTTCAAATTTCGGGATTGGAAAACCTGGATAAGGAGTCTCTGTATCAGGTTAAAAGTATACAAGGTCATAAAAATTTATTTTCGAGTTTTCTTTTTCTGAATCTCTTCTTTTTAATAAGTGCAACTTATAAACTTGAAAAAAAATGGAAGTTAATGGCGGGCATTTGCATTGCACTTAACCTGGGCCTTCTTTTTTTTCTTAGAACAAAAGCTGTGTGGACAGGATCAGGAATCGCTCTTTTAGTTTTTATTACTTTCTATCTGTTTTCTAAAAGCGTTAAAAGCTCAAAGCACAAACTAAATTTAGCTGTGGTCTTAGCATTGACTATTGGCTTTGCCAACCTATTCTTTTTAGGACTTTTACAACCTATCATTCAAAAAAGTGTACACTATACTTCGAAGGCCGATTCATTAAACGCACTTACGGGTATTAAACTAGAAGAAGAACGTTTAATCATGTGGGATAAGACCTACCATCTCATTCAGCAAAAACCTGTGGCGGGCGTTGGGATGGGAAACTGGCAGGTTCATTTTCCAGATGCTACTCTAAGCGGATTATGGCGTGGAGAAGATTTAAATTACACTTATCAAAGGCCGCATAATGATTTTCTGTGGATACTTTCGGAAACAGGGCTTGTGGGCTTCAATTTATTTTTACTGTTTTTGTTCTCAACACTCTTCCTGTTAGTCAGAACTCTTCGCGTACTCTATCCAGGTACCGATAAGAACTTACAACTTGATATTTTAGTTTGCGTGGCTTTTATCAGCGGCTATTACACCATTTCATTTTTTGATTTCCCTAAAGAACGCATCGAACATGGCATCTGGATCAATCTCATTTTAGGATTTGCCTATTATCTTATAAAAACGCAGGGTTCACCAAGGTTCTATTTCACTATTAGAATTGGCAGAAGTCATCTGGCCATTACTGCAGTTTTACTTATTTTTATTTTTAGTATTGGACTCTTAAGATTTAAAGGTGAATTTTTTATGAGAAGGCTACTGATCTACAAAAGCACCAATCAACTTCTTAACGTTGTAAGTTCAGGTAACAGTGCTCAATCTTTTGCCTACACGATTGACGCTACATCCGTTCCTGTTAGCTGGTATACCGGCAACGCAAAAGCGGCGCTTGGACACTTTGAGGATGCCCAGAAGGATTTTATAACTGCCTATAAATTAAGCCCCTTCAATAAAAATGTTTTAAATGATCTGGGATCGTCTTACGTGTATACCAATGATGTGTTACGGGCTAAAGTACTTTACGAAGAGGCTGCCCGTATTAGCCCCCGTTTCGACGATCCTAAATTAAATCTTGCTGCGATGTATATCAATGCGAAAGATTTTAAAACGGCTTCCTTCTGGCTAAAATCTTTAATGCACGATTCTGAACGTAGAAAAAATTACGAGCAAATTGTGGGAGCGTTAAGCGACAAGTAACAAAAAATCATTTAAAACTTAAAGGAGCTGAACGGTTATAAGACAGCAGTGTGTCGGCATTTCGCCGGCGTGCATACCTGGCCAGATAAGAACCAGGAGTGGTGTGACCGGAGTATAAGTAGATTTGTTTTACTGAATGCTCTCTGCACCATTTGTCGAGACCTATAGAAATAAATGCGGAGTGGTCGTAAACCAAAAGTGATGGCAGCTGTTTTAATTTCCCTAAACGCGTCAACATCTTCACTATCTGAGTTTCCACCGAACTGTTTATTTCGATTGCTTCCAGAGCCAATACCAATTTTTTGGACTGGTCTGCCAGTGTTATAAATTTAATTTCGCGGCCATTCCACAACGTCTCGCCTGTAAAACTTAGTTCCCAGATTTTTGACGACTGACTTAAATCAATAAGATTTTGTTTGTACAATTTATTGAGGCGCGTGTTTTTTATAAGTCTGCTTGAATTAAACATATTTTTTAATGACTGCTTTAGAAAATAAACTTTGTACTTAAAAAATTTGAACGTTCGTTACTGATAATATCGTTGATCAATTCTTTATTATTATCTGTAAGTTTGGTTGCTACGAGTGAACGGATGGAGAAAGCGCGTAAAGCATCATGCACTGAAAGAGTTCCTTCAGCACTGTCTTTTCTGCCTGTAAAAGGAAAAGAATCGGGTCCGCGCTGGCTTTGACTATTAATGTTTACACGACCTACAAGATTTACAGCAACATCAATAACCTGTGCAATTTCTGCAGAATCGTTACTGAACAAACTCATTTGTTGCCCGTAAGTTGAATCGATCATATATTGAATAGCTTCGCTTATATCATCAAAAGGAACGATTGGAATTACCGGACCAAATTGTTCTTCGTGGTATAATTTCATTTTATCATTTACCGGATATACAACGGCAGGATAAACAAACGACTCAGAAGTTGCGCCACCGTTTTCGTTCATAACACTTGCTCCGTGAGCCACCGCGTCGTCGATACATTCTTTCAAATATCCTGGCTTATGGGGCTCAGGCAGTGGAGTAAGATTAACACCTGGTTCCCATGGCATTCCATATTTTAATTTTGCGATAGCTTCATTAAGTCCCTTAATAAATTCGGTAGCCAGAGAACGATGTACCAGAATAATTTTGAGAGCTGTGCACCGCTGACCGTTAAAGGACAAAGCCCCTAAAATAGTTTCCTGTACTGCCTGTGTTAAGTCGGCATGTTTAGAAACGATTGCTGCATTTTTAGCATCTAATCCCAATACTGCGCGAAGACGGTTTACTTTTGGATGTAATTTTTTAATATCATTAGCTACGCGGCTAGAACCGATAAGCGAAAGAACATTTACTTTACCAGATTTCATTAATACAGGAACAATATCAGCACCTCTTCCATAAATACTATTTACCACACCTTTTGGGAAACACTCTTTAAATGCTTCCAGCAGAGGGTAATGTAAAAGCGTTCCATGCTTTGGTGTTTTAAATAACAAAGTATTTCCCATAATGATAGCGGGAATTAACGTTGTATATGTTTCGTTTAAAGGATAATTAAATGGCCCCATGCAGAGTACAACTCCCAGGGGAACGCGGCGCGCTTGTCCGGCTATGCCTTGCTCAATGGCAAAGTTAGAGGCCTGGCGATCCATGGTTTTTAAAGCGTCAACCGTAGCGTAAATGTATTCAATGGTGCGATCAAACTCTTTTACAGAATCGGTGTACGATTTGCCGATCTCCCACATAATGAGTTTAACAGTAAGATCTTTTTTCTTTATGATATGATGAACAAATTTCTCTACGCATTTGATTCTGCTGCTCACACTCATTGAAGGCCACTCGCCTCTCCCGTGATCGTACGCGTTTTCTGCTGCGGCCAGAGCCTCGAGTGCTTCAGTTTCGCCACAAATAGGATAGGTGCCAATGAGTTTACGTTCTAAACCTTTTTCTGTTCTGATACAAACGGGTGAATATACTTTGTGCGTAGCTCCCGACCATTTCTTCATTTCCCCGTTAATGAGGAATTCATTCTGGTTAATTTCTTCATTCAAACGGTATTCAGCGGGAATCTGATCTTCCGATACGAATATTTTTTCGAAGGATACTTTTTCTTTTATTATCATGATTTCAATTTTTGAATTTTGGTTTGCGAACGTCAGCTTAGAAATTATTCAGCTTAGCTAAACCTGAAATTATCCTTTTATACCTGCTGAACTATCCTGAACCGGCCTGACCTTACAATTTCTTAACGTTGGTTCGGGAATAGATTGCAACGCTCAAAAACAATGTTACAGAATAAAAAACGCGATGACGACAAAGCGAATGGAATTAATTACGCAATCGTTTTCGGCATCGATTGCAACCGAAATTTGAAAAAACACCAATTAAAATTTAAAGAGACTCTCTTAAAATAAGAGCGAAGGGGATTTCGACCTGGCTTGTAGAATGCTCAAGTACAAGCTTTGCGGCCGTTTCGCCCATGAGTTTAAAATCTGTAGAGACAGTTGTTATTCCTTTGAGGATTATTTTTTTCAGAGGCACTTCGTTGTAAGAAATGATTCCGATATCTGTTCCGATATGAAGGCCCTGAGAAATAATGCGTTCGATTAAGACCACCAGATCATCTTCCATTAAATTAATAAAAACATCGCCTTTATTAATTGTTTCATGCGTTACAGAAGGAATTACTTTACACTCGAATTTAAATTCTGCACAAAAGCGTTTTACACCTTCAATAATTTCTTCGGGATAGTAACTGTTTTCGGGAAAAATTATTTTTATCGTGGAATAATTTCTCAGGCGTGTTTCAGCTTTTGTAAGCGCAGAATAGATATCCTTGGAGAAATTTTCGTAGACAGCACCATACTCGCCTTTAATGCCGGGCATAGATCTATCCAATATAATTAATTTTCCTTTGGGGATTGTATTGATAATTTCATGTGCATTTTCACCTCCCTCAATAAAATGGGGAATGATCACATAATAAGAATAATCCTGCTTAGCGTTGGCGAGTATTTTTTTGAACAAACCAAAATCGCTGTTATAAATAAAAAGATCTATAAAAACATTTTCGCCCATTGCTGCGGCGAAGGAATCATAAATGATTTTTTTGTGCGCGCTGAGTTTATTAAACAATAAAAAAATACGTGTTGGTTTTGTAAAATCTGTATTCTCAATAAAATAGCCTTTGCCCGGAACGGAGCCCAGTACGCCTTTTTGTTTCAGCGATCTATAGCCTTTTTCGGCAGTATCCCTCGAAATTTCAAGTTGAAAACTTAATTCGTTGATAGAAGGAAGAAGATCGCCTTTCTTAATGGAACCAGAAGCAATACCGTCTAATATAGAATTATAGAGCTGAAGATATTTAGGAGTGGATGAGTATTCATTCACCTTTATCAGCTCAAACATTCTTTTTGCATCCATTATTTTTTCTTTTTCTTGAATGAAGATTCGCGTTCAAATAACTGGCAGGGTAAAACGTTGTAATTAAATTTTTCAAGCTTGGTTTTACTGGCTATTAACTGAAGTAAAAGATTTATAGCATTTTGTCCTATATCAAAGGCGGGTTGATGCACCACAGATAGTGAGGGGTTGAGCAGTTCACTTAAATCGCGGTTAGAAAATCCAACCAGTGCCACATCGTCGGGCATTTTAATATTATTGGCCTTTAGATAACGCAGCGTTCTCGTAGTTAAATTATCTCCACAAGTAAGAATTGCATCCGGCTTCACCTTCATACTGAACAGTTCCTGTAATGAATTTTCAACTTCATTGAGAACCATTCCACCATGTGCGCAGTATTTCACGTAATCCGGGTTAGGGACAATTTTATTTTCAAGGTGCGCTTTCAAATAGCCAGCGTGCCTGTTTTGCATGGTAGAAAGATGCGGGGCATTTCCCAGAAAAGCAATTTTTTTGTAGCCATTTTTAATAAAATGAGTTACTGCGTCGTAAGCTCCTTGCTCGTTATCAGAAATAACTTTATGTGTTTTTATTTCATTTGCAATACAATCGAAAAATACGATGGGCATATTTTTATCGTGCAATCCCTGGTAATGGTCTACGTTGGTGGTTTCCGAAGAAAGGGAAACCAAAAGGCCATCCACAGAACGAGAGGCAAGATGGGCTACGTTAATCAACTCTCTTTCGTATGAGCCATAGGTTTGTGTGATAATAACATTGTATCCTTTATCATAGGCGATGGATTCAATTCCGTTAATGGCCTGGGAGAAAAAATTATTTGCAATTTCACTTACAACAATTCCAATAGCCTTACTTGAACGCTCCTTCAGACTCAGTGCAATCTGATTTGGCTTATAGTTCATTTTTTGGGCGTACTCTGTAACTATGCGTTTTGTTTCGGCGCTAATTTCATAGCTATCTCTTAAGGCCCGCGATACTGTTGAGATTGACAACCCTAGTGCCTTTGCAATATCCTTAATGGTTATGGTCTCAAATTTCATGTCTATTACTTTAAACAAGTATACACAAAAATTGTAATAAGTAAAACAAAAACAGGGAAAGCAGTGCTAATACAGGGCAAATAGATAAAAAATTAAAGTGAATATTTTTCTTTGATGAACGCTTGCATTTTTTTTATTTCTGCAGGTTGCGTAATTTTTAATTTCCAAAGAGCATCTACCAAAAGGAGTAAAAGTTCTGTTTCTTTTTCCGGCTTTTTATAATCAAGTTCTGAAAAAGCCTTAACCAGCAGGGCGTACACGGGCTTGATAAAAGCAGCGTGTTGTTTGCCGGAAATATCCATGAACATAAGCCTGGATTGTAATTCCCAAAAATCAGGCTCTTCTGTAACAAGTTTATAAGGTAATTCTATGATGTTAAAAATAAATTTACGCGGATCACTTTCTTTCATCATGCCCCGATTTTGCTCGATCACACGCTTGTATCCACTTTTGATTATGAAAGTGAGCAATTGCTCTTTGTTTCCAAAATGTTTAAAAATCAATGCTTCAGAAACTCCAGCCTCCTGGGCTATAAGCTGTGTGGTTGTGCTTCTGTAGCCCTTGTGCGCGAAAAGATTAAGCGCCACTTCACTGATTTTTTGTTTACGATCCATTCGGATAAGTCGTTTTTTTGTTACTCAAATCTATTCAAAAAAAGCCGAATTTTTATTTTATAAGCTCCGATAGTTACAAAACTTTGCCCGGACCGCAAACTCGCAAACGTTTCCGGCAACGATTGCGCAATTTTTCTTTTAGTTTATTTAACAATAGGGGCAAAAATGTCATACAATTGTTATCGAGTAAGTGAATACTTACTTAAAAAAACAACCAAAAAAAAATACTAAATTAAACAAAGCAACTAATGAGAAAACGACTACACACACTAAATCGAGCCGCATTAACATGTCTCTTGTTAATGACTGCATCTCTAATTACTGCACAAACACGTAATATTACGGGCCGCCTTATAAGCGCCGGTAATGACACCCTCGTGGGTGCAGTGGTTAAGCAGAAAGGAACAAATGTTGGAACACAAACTGGACCGGATGGAAGTTATTCCCTTACAGTTCCGGATACTGCAAATGTTACACTCATATTTTCTTACATAGGATATGCCGACAAAGAAGTTGTTGTAGGATTGCAATCTTCTGCCAGCCCTGTAATGGAAGACGACTCAAAAATTTTAGACGACGTTGTTGTGGTTGGTTATGGTACCGTTAAGAAAAGTGATCTTACCGGATCGGTTGCAAGCATTAAACCCGACGAACTCAAAAAAGTTCCGACTGCCAATATTATGGAATCTATTCAGGGTAAAGTTGCCGGTGTGGATATTACGAGAACAAGTGGAGAGGCCGGCGCGGCGGTTAATGTAACCGTTCGTGGTAACCGTTCGATTACGGCAGGTAACGGACCGTTATATATAGTTGACGGAGTTCAATACTCGAACATCCAGGATATCAATCCTAACGACATTCAAAGTATGGAAGTTCTAAAAGACGCGTCCTCTACTGCTATTTATGGATCACGCGGTTCAAACGGTGTTATTATCGTTACTACCAAAAGAGGTGCCTCGGGAAAAACAAAAGTGTTCTTTAACAGTTACACAGGTTTTTCGCAGGTGGAAGGGATGCCGGAAGGTTTGAGCGGTGAGCAGTACATTGCGCTTCGCCGTGAAGCCTACCGTACTAACGGAATATGGAACAGCGTTGCAGATGATCCTAAAATTTTTAACGGTGCTGAATTAGGCTGGATTGCCGATGGCACTTCAACAAATTATGTTGACAAATTAGTACACAACGGCCTGCAACAAGATTATCAAATTGGTATTTCAGGTGGAACAAACAAATTAAAATCTTATTTCTCGTTAGACTACTATCAAGAAAAAGGCATTGTGAAATTAGACGAGTTGAAACGCTACACCGGTCGCGTTAACCTGGATTATTCTGTAAATAAGTATTTCAAAGTTGGAACACAAACACAGATAACCTATTATGACCAAAGTAAGAGATCGAATGCTATGACAAAAGCCCTTGGTACAACACCACTAGGACCCGCTTTTGACGACGGAGGAACATTAATTTATTATCCCGGAACAGGAGCCAATCCAAATCCTTTAGCTGACGAGCAAGCGAATGTATATTCCAACCTTGGCAACACTTTAAGAATTTTTCCTACTGTTTACGCTGAATTAACTCCATTTAAGGGATTCACGGCCAGAACAAATGTGTCGTTAAATATGACCTCTGCACAGGAAGGCTTGTATGCCGGAGCATTTAGCGTTGGCCAACTAGGTACGGTTTCAAAATCAAGTATGACAAACAATAACAATAATAATCTTGATTGGCAGGGAATTTTAAATTACACCAAAGAAATTAAAAACCATTCTTTTGGAATTACTGCATTAACAGAATTGATCCAAAACAAAACGGTTACTATGAATGCGCAGGGTCAAAACCAATTGGTAGCCTCACAGCTATTTTACAATGTTGGTGCCAACACTCAAAACGTAGCCATTGCAAGTGGTTATTCAAAAACGGCATTAGTGTCTTTCGCGGGTCGCGTTAATTACGCTTTTAAAAGCAGGTATTTGTTAACAGCTACCATGCGCAGCGATGGAGCATCTGTTCTTGCTGAAGGCAACAAATGGGATTACTTTCCTTCAGTAGCTGCGGGCTGGCGTTTCAGCGAAGAGAAATTCTTCGCAGGAGCTAAGAAAACTTTCAACACTGCTAAATTAAGAGCCAGTTATGGATTAGCGGGTAATGCCTCAGTAGCTGCTTATTCTTCTCAAAACACTTTAATCAGAATTCCTTTTGCTTATGGTGATAATTCAGCAACCGGATATGTTTACAATTCACAAATTGGTAACCCCGATCTTAAATGGGAAAAATCAGCAACTGCAGATATCGGACTTGATATAGGAATGTTGAATGATAGAATTCAGTTTACGGGTGATGTATACGACACACACACAAACAACTTATTATTGAACCGTGTTCTTCCGCTTTCTACCGGTGTAAGCGCCGTAACTGAAAACGTTGGAAAAACCCGTAACCGTGGGATTGAACTATCGTTAACTTCAGTGAATATCCAAAAGAAAAATTTTCAATGGAGTACTACTGTTACCTTTATGAAAAATAAAGAAGAAGTTAAAGAACTTGTTGGCGGTGTAAACATTTTAAATATCGGAACATCTTCAAATCCACAATACTTAGTAGTTGGTTCACCCGTTAACACCTTTTTTGATTACCAAAAGGTTGGCATCTGGCAATTAGGTCAGGAAGATGAGGCTGCTAAATTTGGACAAAAACCCGGAGATATTCATGTGAAAGACGTGAATGGTGACGGCAAAATAAATACTGATGACCGTACTGTTCTTGGGTCGCAGGTTCCAAAATGGAGCGGTGGATTTAATTCTGAATTCAAATACAAGGGATTTGATTTGAGTTTTTACATCTACGCACGTGTTGGTCAAAAAGTTTATTTAAACAACACCGGGAATCTTTACGATCCGCGCGTACAATGGAACAGTGTTAACATGAATGGTTTTGATTACTGGACACCTGAAAATCCAACAAACGATCTTCCTCGTCCGAACTCTAACTTAACTTATAGCAGCCTTCAATACTATAACACTATTGGTTATATGAATGGTTCTTTTGTGAAGTTAAGAAATGTTCAAATTGGCTATACTTTCCCGACGAGAATTACACAAAAAGTTAAAATCGAAAGACTTAAAGTATACGTAACAGGAAAAAATCTCATCACCTGGAGCAAGACCAAAAATTATGATCCGGAAATGAACGGCTCGTTAAATAATCCTTTAGTAAGATTATTCATTGGTGGTGTAAATATTGATTTCTAATTAAAGCATTAAAATAAAGACTATGAAATATTCATATATAAAAGCAGGTTTATTAATCACAATTCTATCAATATCAGTTGTGGCTTGCAAGAAAAAACTTGAAGAATACAATCCAAGCGGATTAACAGATCAAAGTGTTTATACCACTCCGGCAGGTTTTGAGAGCCTGGTAAACGGAGCCTATTCCTTCCAGCGCTGGTGGTACGGAAAAGTTCAGGGGTATGCTATCTCAGAAATGGGCACGGACCTTTGGGCAAGTGGCTCTGCAGATCAGTATCCTGAATTAACGCAATACACAAACTTACAAGGTGTAAGCGAGCCGGTTACTACTGAATGGTCGAAGCTTTATGCTGCGGTGAATATGTGTAACACCGGCCTTGCAAAAATTGACGGTTCAGGATTAAGTGCAGCTCTAATTAAAACACGTACCGCTGAATTAAAATTTTTAAGAGCATTTTATTATTGGCATATAGTAGAGATGTGGGGCGGCGTTAATTTTAGTACTGTGCCTACCGAAGGTATTGTTACGACTGCAAACAAGACCCCCGTTGAAAAATTCTATGAGCAAATTTTTGCCGACCTTACTGATGCTATTGCAGGATTGCCAAACACAACTGCAGACTATGGCAGAGCAACAAAACCAGCAGCCGAGGCTTTTATGGCAAGGATGTGTATAACGCGCGGACGTCACGCAGATGCAATTACTTACGCAAATAACGTGATTACCAAATACACTTTTTCCCTTTTACCAAACTATGCTGATCTCTGGAAAATGTCAAATCTTCAAAATAAAGAAATCGTGTATGCAGTAAATTACTCCTCTAATTTATTATTAAACGACCGTACTGATCCTGTAAACTACCCAACCGGCGACGGTAATGGAAGTAACAATGGTCATCTTTTCTTTGTTATGAAATATGATGATCAACCTGGGATGGCAAGAGATATAAATGGCGGACGACCATACAATCGCTGGATGCCTTCGCGCTTTTTACTTGATTTATTTACTACCGGCGACACACGTTACGACGCCTCATTTAACCAGGTTTGGTATTCTAATTCGGCTACACGCCCAGCAGGTATGGCACTTGGTGACACGGCGCTTTTCGCGACAAAAAAATCGATAGCTGTAAAATCAACCAAGTACAAAACATTTGACAGAGATGTTGTATACAATGCAAACGGGTCTGCGAAAAACAGATTACAGTATGTGGCTTTGAAAAAATTCATGGATCCAACACGTACATCAGTTAACGAACAACAAAGTGCGAGAGATGCGTATGTGATCAGGCTGCCGGAAATGTACCTGATTATTGCAGAGGCAAATTTAGCTTTGGGTAACACGGCTGCGGCAGCCACAGCAATTAATACAGTGAGACAAAGAGCGGCTGGTGGGACTAATGTTCTTGATATAACAGCAGCCGACGTAACTCTTGATTTTATACTGGATGAGAGAGCCCGTGAATTTGCAGGTGAACAATTGCGCTGGTTTGACTTAAAACGTACTAATACCTTAGTTAGCCGCGTTCAGGCTCATAATCCGGATGTGGCCGCAAAAATTCAATCTTATCATATAGTTCGTCCGATTCCTCAAAGTCAGATTGATGCTGTAACAAATAAAGGAGAGTTTTCACAAAATCCTGGTTACCAATAGTCAAATTTTTAACTTTATAAAAAGTGTGTGAAGCAATTCACACACTTTTATTTTTTAATTCTTTCTTTAATAGTTCTATGCTTAATTTTAAAAAAATAGTTTCCGCTTTTCTTTTCATCACATTCTTTTCCGGATCTATTCCCCTGAATGCGCAAACCCTTCCCGATAAAAAACAAGTATTATCCTCTATGCAACTTGCCAATTCGTATTTCATGGCAAAATGGCCGGACGCAGGAAAAGATATTACCGTAAAAGAAATTACCCGCCCCAGCAATATATGGACAAGAGCCGTTTATTATGAAGGCCTCATGGAACTTTATAAAACAGACAAACAGAAGAAATACCTTGATTACGCGGTACAATGGGGCGAAGCTCATAAATGGGGCCTTCGCAAAGGAGTAGAAACCCGTAATGCTGATAATCAATGCTGCGGACAAATTTACTTTGATGTTTATAAACTAACCAAAAAACCAGAATGCATTAAGGACATAAAAGCATCTATTGACCTTATGGTTAAAAGTGATAAGGAAGATGACTGGAACTGGATTGACGCTATTCAAATGGCAATGCCTGTTTTTGTGCGACTTGGTGTGGAATACAAAGACACGAGTTATTTTAATAAAATGTACAAACTCTATGCTTTTGCAAAGTATAAACATGGAGGAAATGGCTTATATAATGCCGCCGATAAATTATGGTGGAGAGATAAAGATTTTGTTCCTCCGTATAAAGAGCCTAACGGTGAAGACTGCTACTGGAGTCGTGGTAATGGCTGGGTAGTTGCCGCACTGGTGCGCGTTTTAGAAAAATTACCAAAATCAGATCCACACTATAAAGAGTATTTACAGGATTATAAAGATATGATGGGCGCTTTATTGCCTATACAACACGCCGATGGACTTTGGACCGCCAGCCTGCACGATTCAACAAATTACGGAGGAAAAGAAATTACCGGAAGTTCGCTTTTTATTTATGGAATGGCCTGGGGAATAAATAATAAACTACTTGATAAAAAAATATACTTACCTGTTATTGCAAAATCATGGAATACAATTGTAAAAGATGCCGTTCATGCTGATGGTTTTTTAGGGTATGTTCAGGGAACGGGGAAAGAACCGAAAGACGGGCAACCTGTAACTTACACAAGCGTTCCGGACTTTGAAGATTATGGCCTGGGATGTTTCTTACTTGCAGGTACCGAAATCTATAAATTAAAACGTTAAATCCGGGATCAGATTATTGTTTTTTATTCATTAAAATGTTAGTGATTTTAGGATTACAAGACCGTAATCTGCTCCGGGGTTTTCTTTCTTTCTAAACTATTTAAATTCTTAAAAAAACAGACAATACAGGACAGTGTTTTGATTAATAATACCAATATTTGAAAAGCATGAAACACATTGCCTATTTACTTATTTTTATTTTTGTTAGCGGGCATTTTTTTGCGCAGGAAAAAATAAACCGGAAAGAAGTTGTTCAAAGACATAGAGTTGAATTAAAAAAACCAGATACTCTTTCATCTCTTACAGTGGGCAACGGCGAGTTCGCCTTTACAGCAGACATCACAGGTTTGCAAACATTTCCTAAAGAATACCAAAACGGAGTACCGCTGGGAACCCAGTCAGAATGGGGATGGCACAGCTTTCCTAATACGGAGAACTATAAGTTTGAAGAAACTTTCCGGTATTACGATTTAGATAACCGTAAAATTCCCTACTCCGTTCAATTAAAAGAGCAGAGAGGAAAAGATGCCTGCGAGTATTTTCGTAAAAACGCTCATCGTTTACAATTGGCAAATATCGGAATGGATATTTACAAAAAAGATGGCACTCTTATTCAACTCAAAGACCTTACAGATTGTTCGCAGACGCTTGATCCCTGGTCGGGAGAACTATCAAGTACTTTTAACGTAGAAGGAGAGGAAATAAAAGTTACTACTTACGGACATCAGCAAAAAGATTTAATAGGTTTTAAAATAAATTCAAATTTATTACAACAAGGAAAAATAAAGATTAATATCAAATTCCCCTTTCCAACTGCTCAATTTTCAGATATGGGTGTTTATTATGGCGATGCTGAAAAACACAGCTCACAAATAACCACCAACAAAAAAAACAGCGGCATAATTAAACATACTTTAGATACAAGCACTTATTTTCTGAACGTAAACTGGTCAAATAAAGCCGAACTAACCGAAAAATCTAAACATTATTTCAGTATTAGTCCTGATGCCTCAAGTGCAACCTTTGAGTGCACTATTCTTTTTACAAAAAACAATAAACTTCAAAACACTGACAATTTCGCTTCTGCAAAAACAAGCAGTGAAACAAGTTGGGAAAAATTCTGGCAATCAGGCGGAGCAATTGATTTTAGTGGAAGCACAGACACCAGAGCCAATGAACTTGAACGCAGAATTATTCTTTCACAATATCTTACCAAAGTGCAATGCGCGGGTAATTGTCCACCACAGGAAACCGGTTTAACATACAATAGCTGGTATGGTAAACCTCACCTTGAAATGTACTGGTGGCATGCCGCGCATTTTGCACTTTGGAACCGTACTGATTTACTTGAAAAAAGTATGCAATGGTATTTTGCAGCTTACAAAGGAGCGCAGGAAATTGCTAAACGACAAGGATACAAAGGCGCACGCTGGCAAAAAATGACGGACAATGCGGGAAACGAAAGTCCTTCATCTATAGGCGCGCTGCTCATCTGGCAACAACCTCACCTTATTTATTTAGCCGATTTGGTTTATAAAACCAGGAAGGATGAGAAAACCCTTGACAAATATAAAGAACTGGTATTTGCTACTGCAGATTTCATGGCGTCATTTCCTCAATATGACAAGGAAAAAAAACACTACAATTTAGGGAAAGGTTTAATTCCGGCACAGGAATGCTTTAATGCAGCAGACACTTATAACCCCACTTATGAGCTGGCTTACTGGCACTGGGCCCTGAACAAAGCGCAGGAATGGCGGATACTATCAGGCCTGGAAAGAAAAAAAGAATGGGACGATGTTATCAAAGCCTTAGCTCCTCTTCCACAAAAAAACGGTGTGTATTTAGCAGCAGAAAGTGTGCCCGATTGTTACGCTGCTGACAGTAAGTATTTAATCGACCATCCTGCGGTTCTTGCCGCTTTAAGTACAATTCCGCCCTCTAACGGTTTAGATACCGCCGCAATGCACCGTACATTTAATTGGGTAGATAAAGTATGGACCTGGGAACACACCTGGGGCTGGGATTTTCCCTTAGTGGCGATGACAGCTGTGAGACTAAACTCACCTAAGCAGGCTTTGGATGCGTTATTTATGAACGTTCAAACCAACACTTATTTACCCAATGGCCATAATTACCAGGACGAACGCCTGACCATCTATTTGCCCGGAAATGGCGGACTATTATCAGCTGTAGCACTGATGTGCGCTGGTTCAGAAAATTCAAAAATTGAAAATCCCGGTTTTCCAAAAGACGGTAGCTGGAAAGTGAAATGGGAGAATTTAAATAAAATGCCTTAAGACCGATGAAAAAAATAATCTTACTATCCGCCTTCGCCGCAAGTTTTACATACGCACACGCTCAATACACGAGTGGTAAAGGAAACGATGTTACCAGCCCGCTTCATTTAATGAAACCTGACTATGTAACTCCGTATTCGGCCATGAGCAAGGAAGACATTAAAAAAGTGATAGACCGAGTTTATGCTTATCTCGATGCGGTAACACCTGCGCAGATGGTAAACAAACAAACCAACGAAGTGGTTAGCGATATTCTAAAACTGGATACAAATACAATTGTTCAACCTGGCGATTACCGCTTGACAAGTTATGAATGGGGTGTTACCTATTCTGCTTTTTTGCGCGCTACTGAAACTACCTCAGATAAAAAATATTCAGAGTATGTCAAAAAACGTTTCGATTTCCTTGCCACCTGGGTTCCACCTGTAAAAAAATTAGTGGATGCAGGTAAGTATAAAACCAAAGACTTCCCTTTACACCAACCAATTGCACCACATGCGCTAGATGATGCCGGAGCGGTGTGCGCTGCTATGATCAAAGCAACAAATGCCGGATTAAATACAAACCTCCGTCCTCTTATTGATAATTACATTGCTTATGTGGCAACAAAAGAATACAGATTGGCTGACGGAACATTGGCCCGTAACCGTCCGCAAAAAAACACCTTATGGTTAGACGATCTATACATGGGAGTTCCCGCAATCGCTAATATGGGAAAACTAACAAACGAAAAAAAGTATTTTGATGACGCTGTTAATCAACTTAAATTATTTACTGAACGCATGTTTAATAAAGAGAAAGGTCTTTACATGCACGGGTGGGTAGAGGGCATGGAGCAACACCCGCAATTTCACTGGGGACGCGCTAATGGTTGGGCGATTTTAACCATGGTTGAATTGCTAGACGTACTACCAGAAAATCATGAAGGAAGACCATATGTACTATCGCAACTAAAAGCACATGCGAAAGGCTTAGCGTCCTATCAATCGGGCTTTGGATTCTGGCATCAATTATTAGATCGTGAAGATTCTTATCTGGAAACTTCTGCCACAGCCATCTACGCTTATTGTTTTGCGCATGCTATTAATAAAGGGTGGCTGGATGCTAAGGCCTACGCGCCAGCAGCTATGTTAGCATGGAATGCCGTAGCCACAAAAGTAAATGATAAAGGGCAAGTAGAAGGTACCTGTGTTGGTACCGGAATGGCCTTTGATCCTGCATTTTATTATTATCGTCCTGTAAATGTTTTCGCTGCGCACGGATATGGTCCGGTAATTATGGCCGGTGCCGAAATGTATGAACTTATGAAAACGAGTCCCCTTAAACTTAATGACAGCTCCATTCAGTACTACAAAGACAAATAAAGCCAGATGTTATTTAAACAAATAATTAAGATCAGTGTTGTTACTTTGCTTGCGTTGTATGTTACAAAAACTTACAGCCAAAAAAATACAGATCTTAAGTTTGATTTTGGAAATAATACTGCTCCATCAGGATTTATAAAAATAACTCCACAAACAAAATTTACTTACAACCTCGGTTATGGATTTGTGAATACTACAGATCTTGTGAGTATCAGTGACTCTTCAAAAAACACTTTTTCCAGAGGATATATTACCAGCAATAAACCTTTTTTTTTCGCTGTAAAACTGCCTGATGGAAATTATGATGTAACCATTACTCTTGGCGATGGCACTGGAAGATCAGCCACAACTGTTCGCGCAGAATGCAGACGTTTGTTTTTACAAAATGTAAAAACAAAGCAAGGTGAAATTCTTAAACAAAGTTTTACCGTACACGTTAAAGATAGCCTCATAAGAAACGCTGAAGACAAAATTATTAGTTCCGTTAAATTAAAACCAAGAGAACGGAGTTATTTACATTGGGACAACTTACTTACCCTGGAGTTTAACGATAGCCTTCCGAAAGTAAGGATGATCGAAATTAAAAGAAATGAAAAAGCTATAACTGTTTTTTTAGCCGGCAATTCTACGGTAGTTGACCAGGACCGTGAACCCTGGGCGGCGTGGGGACAGTTCTTTCCCTCGTTTTTTGAATCGCAAAAAATATGCATTGCTAACTATGCAGAGTCGGGAGAGACCTTAAAGGCTTTTGAAAAAGAAAACCGCCTGGCGAAGCTTATGAGTCTGGCAAAAAAAGGAGATTACCTTTTTATTGAATTTACACACAACGATCAGAAACCTGGCGGTAATCATTTAGATCCTTTTACCACCTACAAAGACACCTTAAAATCATGGATCCGCCAGGCAAAAAAAAGAAACATCATTCCAGTTCTGGTCACCTCGATGCACAGAAGAGTTTTTGATTCAAGCGGGCATGTAGTGAATACCTTGCTGGACTATCCGGAAGCTATGCGCCAGGCTGCCCGGGAAGAAAAAGTAGTACTGATAGATTTGAATGCCATGAGCAAAGTACTTTACGAAAGCTGGGGTGTCGAAAACTCAGTTAAAGCATTTGTGCATTATCCGGCACATACCTTTCCAGGACAGGATCTCGAATTAAAAGACAACACACATTTCAATCCTTATGGCGCTTACGAACTGGCACGCTGTGTAATAAGTGAATTGCACCGATCGAATTTGCCTTTGAAAAACTATTTAAAAAAAGATATTTCAGATTTTGATCCATCTAAACCCGACGCCTTTTCAAACTGGTATTGGCCGCTTAGTCCATTAACAGAATCAGTAAAGCCGACGGAAATTAAACTCAACGAACTATGATAAAAAAGATTTTTCTCTTCAGCGTATTTTCTCTAGCCCTTTCAGGCACTTCACAAACGCAGTGGCCGACAATAACCCAGGCAAATAAACCATGGACCCGCTGGTGGTGGGAAGGAAGCGGCGTTGACAAAGAAGGTTTAAGTGCTGCGATGAAACTCTACCAGCAAGCAGGACTTGGCGGTTTAGAAATAACTCCCATTTACGGAGTAAAAGGCGCGGAAGATAAATTCTTAAATTTCTTAACACCCCAATGGACCGAAATGCTTCAGTATACTTTAAACGAAGCGGCTAAACTAAACCTGGGCATAGACATGGCAACCGGCACGGGTTGGCCTTTTGGCGGTCCCTGGGTTAAACCGGCAGATGCTTGTAAAAATATTCATCTAAAAACATACAGCTTAAAAGAAGGCGAAGAATTAAAAGACACGATCTATTTTACGCAAAAAACCATGGTGCGAACCGTAAGTGGAAAACCAGTAGACATCACCACACTTTCCTATCCTATTGCAACAAATAAGAATTTACAGACCTGCGCCTTTGATCAGGTTGTTTATCCAATTCCTCTCGATCTTCATGTGTTAATGGCCTATTCTGATAAAGGAGTTGTTATTGATCTTACAAAAAAAGTAAATGCAAAAGGCAAATTAAACTGGAAAGCTCCGAAAGGAAACTGGAATCTTTACGCACTGTTTATGGGTTGGCATGGCAAACAGGTCGAACGGGCCGCTCCTGGTGGTGAAGGAGATGTTATAGATCATTTTAACGAACAAGCTTTAAAAAATTATCTTTCAGAATTTGACAAAGCATTTAAAGGAAAAGACTTATCCGGTTTAAGAAGTTTTTTTAACGACTCTTACGAAGTAGACGATGCGCGAGGTCAAAGCAACTGGACTCCGGAGTTTTTCAAAGAATTCAGTGCAAGACGAGGTTACGATCTAAGAAATGAACTCCCATCGCTTTACCAGATTGAAAAATCTGAAAAGACAGCTCGCGTTCTGTATGATTATCGCTTAACTATTTCTGAACTACTTTTAGAAAAATTTACCAAGCCATGGCATACATGGGCAAAAGAAAAAGGAAAATTAATACGCAACCAATCGCATGGATCTCCTGCCAATATTCTTGATTTATATGATGCTATCGATATCCCGGAAACAGAAGGAAAAAACGCCATGCGTTTTAAATTTGCAACTTCAGCGGCCAACGTAAGCGGCAAACCTTTGGCATCAGCAGAAGCATCTACATGGCTCAATGAACATTTTGTTTCTAAATTAAGCGACGTTAAAAAAAACCTCGATGATTATTTTGTTGGAGGGGTAAATCATATTTTTTACCACGGTACAAATTACTCTCCCCAAAATGATGCATGGCCGGGCTGGTTATTTTATGCTGCAGTGCATTTTACTCCTTCAAACCCTTTCTGGAAAGATTTTGGAACACTCAATAATTATGTAGCGCACTGCCAGTCTTTTTTACAAAAAGGAAAGTCAGATAATGATGTGCTGGTTTACTTCCCTTACAATGATAAAATATCTGAAGTAAATAACGAAGCTGATTACCGCCAAACCTATTCTGAACACGATCCGAAACATGTATCCGGATTTTTATATCACTTTGATGGCATGAATGGTTTTGAAAAAACTGATTTCAAAACATCTTCAGACATGCTACTTGAAAAAGGATACACTTTTGATTTTATTTCTGACAAACAACTTGAACTGACAACCTCTACAGGAGGACTTCTGGAAACTACGGGCAATTCTTACAAAACAATTTTGCTGAGCAATACAAAATACATTAGCCTGCAAACCTTTACCAAACTTGCGGACCTCGTAAAATCAGGCGCAACCGTTATTTTCTATAAAGATTCTCCCTCTCTTGTTCCAGGACTATCGCATTTGAAAAAAAACCAGGCCGGACTGGACGCCCTTTTAAAACAATTAAATTACAGCAAGACCTCGGTTACCTCTATACAACAAGCGGTTTTAGGTAAAGGAAAATTTATTAAAGGAGACGACCTTTCTGAACTTTTAAAATTTGCTTCTGTAAGCAGAGAAAGTCTTGCTGATAAAGGTCTCGGTTTTGTGCGCCGTAAATTAGGAACTGGCCACTACTACTTTATTACAAATTCAGGTACCAACAGAATAAACGATTACGTTAGCATAGAAAGTAAAGGGGCCACAGTAGTTTTATTTGATCCTATGTTCGAAAGAAAAGGCCTCGCTAAAATTAAAAAAGACGATGGTGGAAAAATAGAAGTTTTTCTTCAATTGGAACCAGGTGAAAGCTGCATTTTGCAGGTCACCCCTACCATTGTTAATGATGTTCTTTTTCCTTACAGCAAGTCTAACGGTTCTGCAGAAGTGCTAAAAGGAAAATGGATTGTAAAATTTTTAAGCGGAGGCCCGGTGTTGCCGGCAAGTTACGAAACTGAAAATCCCGCGCCATGGACGGCCCAGTCGGCAGCAGACTACCAGAATTTTTCCGGAACGGCCGAATACAGTACCACATTCGATAAGCCAACAACCAATTCTGAAGCCTATCAGCTTGATCTTGGAAAAGTTGAGGAAAGCGCTGAAGTAATTTTGAACGGAAAAAAAATGGCCACACTTATTGGACCGAATTACAAGGTAATTATTCCTGCAGCTTCGTTACAAGACAATAATCAACTACAGATAGTAGTAACGAATGGAATGGCTAACAGAATTATTGATCTTGAAAAAAGAGGTGTGGAATGGAAAAAATTCTACAACGTTAACTTTCCGGCGCACGATGCCGAAAACAGAAACAAAGACAACTTATTTACTGCTAAAAGCTGGACAGTGCGTCCGTCGGGCCTTACAGAAAAAGTAACACTAAGCCCCATTACACTTGAACATAAACCTTAGGTAGAAAAACTTTCTCTTAACAGTTTCACTAAAACTAAATGCAATGAAATCAATGATTCACGAAGGCGTAATGCCAAAAATCAAAACCTTAAGTAAAAAACTAATCTTAACACTCGCCCTTATGACAAGTATTTCAACAACCACAATCGCACAATCAAAAGAAGAAAAAGAAGTAGCAAGCGCCCTAGAAGCTTTACGAGTTGCCATGGTTGACGCTGATAAAAAAGGCCTGGAAGAAGCAGCATCAGAAGATCTTAGCTATGGTCACTCTGGTGGTCATGTAGAAGGTAAAGCAGAGTTTGTAGATAAAATTGCAAGCGGAAAATCTGATTTCGTTACCATTGAGGTTTCAAACCAGACCATTAAAATTGTGGGTGATAATGCCATTGTAAGACATGACCTTAAACTGGAAACCAACGATGGTGGTAAGCCAGGAAATGTTTCACTACACGTTTTATACGTTTGGAAAAAACAGCATGGCCATTGGAAAATGATCGCCAGGCAAGCAGTTAAAATTGCGCACTAATTAATAACCTGCTTCGGCAGTTTAAATTCCATAAATGAAAAAAATATTTTTTGTTAGTCTTTTTGCTGTGTTTTATTTTGCCGATATTTTTGCGCAGACAAAACAGATTCAATATTTGTCCGGCACGGGAAGCGACAAAACCGTTGCCTGGGATTTCTTTTGCACCAGCGGAAGAAAGAGTGGCGCCTGGACTAAAATACAAGTCCCTTCCTGCTGGGAACAACAAGGCTTTGGAGAATATAATTTTGGACGGGATTATAAAACTTACGGAAAAAATTTTCGGTTTGCGGACGAAAAAGGGATGTATAAATTTGAATTCAAAGTCCCTGCTTCCTGGAAAGATAAAGAGGTGTTTATTGTTTTTGATGGATCTATGACGGATACAGAAGTCAAAATCAATGGCAAGCCTGCAGGTAAATTACACCAGGGAGCTTTCTATAGATTTAAATACAATATCTCAGACAAACTTAAATATGACCAGACAAATTTGTTAGAGGTAACTGTAAGCAAAATGTCAGCCGATGAAAGTGTGAACAATGCCGAGCGCCTTGCTGACTACTGGATTTTCGGCGGAATTTTCCGTCCGGTTTTCTTAGAAGCAGTTCCAAAGCAAGCTATTGATTATGTAGCTATAGATGCAAAAGCCAATGGCGACTTTGCCATGCAGGTTCACACGAAAGGGTTGTTGCAGGCATCTGATATTGTTACAGAAATACGCGATTCAAAAAATAAAATCGTGGCAAGTACTACGACAAAAGCAAACAAAGACGATTCACTTATTCTAGTGACTTCAAAAGTTCAAAATGTTTTACAATGGACTTCAGAAACCCCAAGACTTTATTCGGTAAACGTTTCGCTAAGAGCTGGCGGGAAAACACTTTACCAGCTTTCAGAAAAAACCGGATTCAGAACAATTGAAATAAGAAGAGGAAACGGCGTTTATATTAATGGTGTACAGGTAAAAATGAAAGGTGTTAACCGTCATTGCTGGTGGCCAACGACAGGCAGAACATTAAATGACAGCCTTCAGCTGGCAGACGTAAAGCTGCTAAAAGAAATGAACATGAATGCCGTGCGATGTTCTCACTATCCACCTGATGCAAAATTCCTGGACCTTTGTGACTCTTTGGGACTATATGTTTTGGACGAATTGGCTGGCTGGCAAAAATGGTATAGCTCAAAAGCGGGCGAGCCATTGGTAAAAGAACTTGTACTAAGAGATTTAAATCACGCCAGTATTATTTTCTGGGATAATGGCAATGAAGGTGGAACCAATAAAGAGCTCGACGATGATTTTTATAAATGGGATTTCTCAAAACGTCCCGTAATTCACCCACATCATAAACCAGGCAATGAATACAACGGCATTGATTGTAATCATTATGAAGACTTTTACAGCAGCACAAAAATTTTAAACGATTCGCTAATCTACATGCCTACAGAATTCCTGCATGCACAGGATGATGGCGGCGCCGGCTCTGCGATGTCGGAATTCTGGGAATTACATTGGAATGCAAAAAAATCAGCCGGTGGATTTATCTGGGCATTCAACGATGAAGGCATTGTAAGAACAGATCATAACAACCAGGTGGATGCGAATGGCGTTAACGCGCCCGACGGAATACTTGGTCCGTTCCGTGAAAAAGAAGGTAGCTTTTTTGCCTTGCGAGAGATATTTTCTCCTGTTAAAATTTCAATGAAAAAACTACCCGATAATTTCTCTGGCAGCATTGAAATTGAAAACAGGTACCACTTCACCAATATCAGCACCTGTACTTTTCAATGGGCCCTGGTTAATTACAGAAAGCCCCAGGAAAGTTTCGCAGGTTATACTATTGCTAAAAAAGGCTCTGCCCTAGCCCCTTCTATTGCACCGCTTCAGAAAGGAAATTTAAGTATCCCGATCCCGGCGGATTTCAAAAACTACGATGCACTTGTTTTAAGCGCCAACGATGGGTTCGGAAAGGAAATATATAAATGGACCTGGAAGATTAAACCCAATACATTATTACTTGATGGCATTGTAACTATGAATGATAGCATTGCTTCCGCGTACGAAAATGATACCGCGTATGTTCTTTCTGGTTCGGATATTATCATTAGTCTGTCGAAAAAAACCGGGCAACTGGCAAACGGGTTAAAGAGTAAATCTTCTACCATGGATAAATTGTCGTTTAGCAATGGGCCTTTGTTTACACAAGGAGAAACTAAAGTACTGGCTTCAAAAAGATACAAGGATGGAAATAATGCCATTGTTGAATTTGTTTATGAAGGAAATTTAAAATCGGCTAAATGGACAATCTTCGGCAGTGGATGGGTAAAACTGGATTATGAGTATAATTTGAATGGCACATATAATTTCAGCGGAATAAGTTTTTCTTATCCTGAAAATTTTATTCTTGGCGTTAAGTGGATGGGCAAAGGTCCATACCGCCAGTGGAAAAACCGTAGTGCAGGCACTCCAGTAAATGTTTATCACAAATTGTATAATAACACACAAACAGGTTATTCTCCTATGATTTATCCCGAATTTAAAGGCTACTACGGTGACATTACCTGGATGGAATTTAATACTGTTGAAGGAAAATTTTATGTAGCGAGTCAGGACACGGGTCTATACGTGCGTCTTTTCGACTTTTACGGCTTAACAGGCATTAAAAATTTCCCTGAGTTACCTGTTGGAAATATTTCCTTTCTCGATTGTATTCCACCAATGGGAACAAAATTAGGATTGACTATTAATCCGAATACTCATGTTCTTGGTGTGCAGAGTGAACAAACAAAAATAAGCGGTCCGGTAAAAAGAACACTGTGGTTTTATTTTGGTTTACCTAAAAGTGATGCATCTAAAAAAGAACAGTATTCGCGGCCTGCAATTGATGAAGTGTTTGATACAACTGCTCCCAAAACAAACTAACATGAAGACAAAATTTTTAAACTATTTACTCTTAAGTCTGGTCTTTTCTTTATTTGCTTTCGCTAAAAAAGCAGAGAACATAAAAGTCTACCTGATCGGTGATTCTACCTGTGCCATTAAAGAACCGAATAAATATCCTGAAACCGGCTGGGGCATGCCGTTTGTGTATTTCTTTGACTCCAGCATAGTTGTTGATAACCGAGCTAAAAACGGAAGAAGCACAAGAACATTTATTGAAGAAAAATTATGGCAACCGGTAGTTGAGAACCTAAAAGAAGGAGATTATGTTTTTATTCAGTTCGGACATAATGACGAGGTGAAGACAAAAAAGAGTTACACGACTGAAGAAGAATTCAAAAAAAATCTGGTGCGTTATATAACAGAATCAAAAAATAAAAAAGCACTTCCCATTCTTATTACCCCTGTGGCAAGAAGAAAATTTGACAGCGTTGGCGTTTTTGTAAAAACACATGAAGTTTATTCTGCTATTGTGAGAGAAGTGGCCAGGCAGCAGCAGATTCCGCTCATAGATTTGGATATTAAAAGCACAGAGCTTCTTATAAAAATGGGAGTAGAAAATTCGCGCATGCTTTTTTTACAACTTGCTAAAGGCGAGCATCCCAATTATCCCGAAGGTATAGAAGACAACACACACTTCAATGAATTTGGTGCTAGGAAAATAGCACAAATCGTTTTAGAAGACATCCGGAAATTGAATTTACCACTTGCCGCACATATCGTGAAGCCCGGTGAAAAAAAATAATCATTAGAGCTTTTCGCCGTGCTGACTTAAATCGAGGCCTAAGAATTCCGCTTCGGCATCTACTCTTAAAGGAATGATCATGTCAGTAATTTTTAAAAGAATCCAGGTTCCGCCAAAAATGAATACAGAAACACAAACCATCGCCAGGAGCTGAACTAAAAACAGCCTGCTTTCACCAAAAAATAATCCATTATCAACAACAGCGCTGTTTACTGCCGAGCTTGCAAATACACCCGTGAGAAGCATTCCAACTATCCCTCCTACGCCATGTGACGGAAAAACATCTAAGGTGTCATCAATAGAAGTACGACTTCTAAACTCAATTACAAGATTACTTATCACACTGCTGATGCATCCTATCAAAATAGCGTGGGATATACTTACATACCCGGCAGCGGGAGTAATAGCCACGAGTCCAACCACAATTCCAATACATGTGCCCATGGCACTCGGTTTTCTTTTTCTAAATACATCAAAACAAATCCACGCAAAGGCTGCTGCTGCTGAAGCAATAGAAGTAGTAGCCAAAACATTTGCCGCTGTTGAGTTTGCTGCATAAGCCGAACCTGCATTAAAACCAAACCAACCAAACCAAAGAAGACCTGTACCTATCATTACATAAGTTATTCGCGCAGGGCTATGACTAACATCGTTACGGCGTTTTAAATACAAAGCACTGGCAAGAGCGGCCCAGCCGGCGCTCATGTGAATAACAGTTCCACCTGCAAAATCAAGAACACCCAGCTTAAAGAGAATTCCCTCAGGATGCCAGGTGGCGTGTGCAAGTGGACTATAGATAAATACTGAAAACAAACAGATAAAAACAAGGTAAGCACTAAAACGGATACGCTCTGCAAAAGCGCCGGTGATAAGTGCCGGCGTAATGATTGCAAACTTCAACTGAAAAATCGCGTATAAAATTAATGGAATTGTCGGGGCAGTAACCCAGGGCGTGCCGTTCATGACATCTTTCATCATAAAAAAAGTAAAAGGGTTGCCTATGATTCCGCCAAGTGATTCCCCGAAACATAAACTAAATCCAACCAATACCCATAGCATAGTGATGACCACCATGCTAACAAAACTCTGTAACATGGTTGAGATAACATTTTTTTTACTCACCATACCCCCATAAAAAAAAGCAAGTCCCGGCGTCATAATCAAAACAAGTGCCGTAGACGCCAGCATCCACGCTGTGTCAGCGGCATTAATTGTGGGCGCCACGGGCGGAATAGAATCATTGCCAGGAAAAAACAGGCAAATACTCATAAAAAAACAAAAGAACAAAAGCAGGAAAAGACGTTTATTCATAGCGGGTAGAATTAATATATCTTGCCGAAATTATATTTTTTCTATAAAAACAGTATGAATACTTACGCAAACGATAACGCCTCAAACAGCAAAACCTGATTTTACTTTTTAAAAACAAATGATTTTGATGTGCAATTTTAAAAAGACATAAGAATACGTCTCTTCGTTTATATTTGAAATTACAGGATAGAACAGGACAGACTTAGGCTTGTCTTTTTTTTTCTTTACTAAAGTATTTAAGTAATCACTCATCTGATTATTCCTTTACTTTAAACAGGAATAAAATAAATAATCTATGAAAAAAAATCTTGCCATCTGTTTTCTTTTAATTTCTGGTTTCTTCTTCGCTCAAAAAACAGGTGACATGTCCTGGGTAAAAAAAGTAGGTGCCAGAAAATTTCCCGCCAGTCAGGCCGTTTTCAACGTTAATTCTTATGGAGCAGTTAATGATGGAGTTACTCTGTCAACAGAATCTATCCAAAAAGCTATTGACGATTGCGCCAAAAAAGGCGGTGGAATTATTTCGTTTAACGCAGGTACCTATGTTATGGGATCCATTTTCTTAAAAGAAAACGTACACCTTAAAATCGATAAAGGTGTTCTTATTTTAGGATCACAAAATTTTTTAGACTATCCCGAAATTGACACACGCATTGCAGGAATAGAAATGAAATGGCCCGCGGCCCTTATTAATATCATGAATACCAAAAATGTTGCTGTGAGTGGAGAAGGTGTAATTAATGCAAGAGGAAAATTTTGCTGGGATAAATACTGGACAATGCGAAAAGAATACGATGCTAAAGGTTTACGATGGATAGTGGATTATGATGCCAAACGCGTGAGAACTTTTCTCGTACAAAATTCATCTGATGTTTCACTCACAGGTCTCACTTTTGAAAACGCCGGTTTTTGGACCGTTCAGCTGCTGTACTCAGATCATCTTACGGTTGATGGTATAACTATTAAAAATAACAAAGACGGTAAAGGTCCTAGTACCGATGGAATAGATGTAGATTCCTCTAGTTGGGTTTTAATTGAAAATTGTGATATCGACTGCAATGATGATGATTTTTGTTTGAAGGCAGGAAGAGACTGGGATGGTTTGCGTGTGAACAAACCTACAGAATACGTTGTTATTAGAAAATGTATTGCGCGAAAAGGTGGTGGACTCTTAACTTTAGGAAGCGAGACATCAGGGTATATTCGCCACGTACTGGCCACGGATCTTATTGCAAAAGGTACGGGTAACGGATTTCATATCAAATCAGCAACCACTCGCGGTGGCGGTGTAGAAGACATTCACTTTGAAAATATTCAAATGGACAGTGTGAAAAATGTTTTTCATTTTACTATGAATTGGAATCCGGCCTACAGTTACTCAAAATTGCCGGAAGGAATAGACCCGGAAAATATTCCAGCGCATTGGACAACCATGTTAAATAAAGTAGACCCCGTTGAGAAAGGAACTCCGCATTTTAAGGATGTGTATGTAAAAAACATTAAAGTGAGTAGTGCCAAAGTGATCATACTCGCTGAAGGCATGAAAGCGTCTTATCTGCAAAATTTTAATTTCCAGGATGTAAACATACTTGGTGACGAAAAAGGAAAAATTGAATTTGCCGAAAACTGGACTTTTAAAAATGTAAAGTTGTTGTCTAAAAGTGATAAAGACCTGCAGGTAACGGAGTCTGTAAATGTAACTGTTCCAAAATAATTATGAAAAATCTCTTATTTACAATTTCTCTTGTACTAGCACTTATTACAAAAGCACAAACAGCCCAGGGGCCTAATATTATTTTTATTCTTGCCGACGACCTTGGTTATGGCGACGTAGGATGTTATGGTCAGCAAAAAATAAAAACACCGAATATTGACGCACTTGCCAGAGAAGGAAAACGTTTTACGCAATTCTACTCAGGTACTGCGGTTTGCGCGCCTGCACGCACTTCCCTTATGTCGGGCTTACATACGGGCCATACACCAATTCGTGGTAACAAAACTTTTAAACCTGAAGGACAAACTCCACTTCCTGATTCGATTATTACTTTCGCAACCCGTCTACAAAATTCAGGCTATAACACTGCAGCTTTTGGAAAGTGGTCTTTGGGATTTATAGGAACATCGGGCGATCCTGCTAAGAAAGGAATTCAGAACTTTTATGGTTATAATTGTCAAACATTAGCTCACGATTATTATCCCGATCATCTTTGGGAAAATACAACCCGCATCGAATTTCCTTCGAATGCACGTAAGCACGACCATTATTCTGCGGACATTATTCATGAAAAAGCCATGCAATTTATTAGCGCGCAAAACAAAGAAAAACCCTTCTTTATTTATTTACCTTACACACTTCCTCACGCTGATTTAAATTTACCAGAAGATTCTGTTTATAAAAGTTACGTGCAATTGTTTAACGAACCTACTCGCAACATAAGCAGTCCTGCAGATACCATCGGCGGAAAATTATTTCAGAAATACCCACACGCTGCTTTTGCTGCTATGGTTTCCAGACTGGATAGATACGTAGGAGAAATAACACAACTGATTGATAAAATGGGGTTTGGGGAGAATACTATAATTATTTTTACGAGCGACAATGGTCCTCATCGCGAAGGCGGAGCAGACCCGGAATTCTTTAAAAGCGGCGGTATTTACAAAGGCATAAAAAGAGATCTTTACGAAGGTGGTATTCGCGAACCGTTTATTGCCCGCTGGAAAGGGACTATCAAACCAGGTGTGGACAATTCAAGTATTTTTGCACTCTACGATTTTTATAATACGGTAATGGATCTGTCAAAACAGCCCGCGGCCTATTATACAAAAGATGGCATCTCTTTTCTGCCAACTTTGCTGGATAAAAAACAAAGTCAGCACCTCTATTTATATTGGGAGCTAAATGAGTTTGGTGGTAAGCAAGCCATTCGCGTTGGAAAATGGAAAGGAGTAAAAACAAACATACTCGAAAATGCGAATTCACCTCTGGAACTATACGATCTCGAGAAAGATCCATCAGAACTTTATAATCTTGCAGAAAAAAACCCTGCAGTTGCTAAAAAATTAAATGTACTCATTCAGTCTGCACATGTCGCTAATAAGGACTGGCCGCTGCTTTTAAACGAAAACAAGTCTTCATTACATGAAAAATAAGATCCGTTACTCTTTAGGGTTTATCGTTGTCGCATCCCTTCTATTCTCTTTTACCTTTCTTTCAAAGGAAAAACCCACACTCTTTATTATTGGAGATTCTACTGTGAAAAACGGAGATAATACCGGCAAAGATAATTTGTGGGGCTGGGGAAGTTTTATCCAGAATTATTTCGACACCCTGAAAATTTCTATACACAATGATGCTATTGGTGGAAGAAGCAGTAAATCTTTTATTACCGACGGACGTTGGGATAAACTAATGAGTGAATTAAAACCCGGAGATTTTGTGATCATTCAATTTGGTCATAACGATCGGGGTCCGCTTGACGATACTGCTCGTGCGCGAGGCACCATTAAGGGAACTGGAGAGGAAACGAAAGACATTTATAATCCTGTTAGAAAAGTAAAGGAAACCGTACACACATACGGATGGTATCTTCGCAAGTACGTAAACGAAAGTAAATCAAAAGGAGCAATCCCTATTATTTGTTCTCTTGTTCCAAGAAACATCTGGACAAATGGAAGAGTAGAACGTTGCAACGATGATTACACTAAATGGGCTAAAGAAGTTGCTGCAGAAACCAAAGTCAGTTTTATTGACTTGAACAATCTGGTAGCAGACAAATACGAAGCAATGGATTCTGTAAAAGTAAAACTTTTTTTCCCGAAAGACCATACTCATACAAATTTAGAAGGTGCTAAATTGAACACCGAAACCGTAGTAAGCGGAATAAAAAATTTAAAGGAAAATCCGTTAAAAAATTATTTAATTCAATAAAACTACCATGACAGCTTTAAAAAACCACCTTTTAATAAGTCTTATGGCTTTTACAACACTTTTTAAAGCGCAGGAAATCATCCCTTTATACAGTGGAGAAATCCCTAATTCAAAGCCCTGCAACCTGGTAGAATCAAGTACTACAACCTTACGGGCTTCCGATAGCGTCATGGTCGAACGCGTCTCTCATGTTACAAAACCCGAGCTGATCGCTTTTTTTCCGCCGGCCGGAAAAGCAAACGGCACCTCTGTTATTATTTGCCCCGGTGGCGCATATAAAATTCTTGCTATAAACATTGAAGGTTATGATGTTGCTAAAAAACTAAACGCAGCGGGCATCACAGCGTTTGTTTTAAAATACCGGTTACCAAGTGACACCAGTATGCGCGATAAGAGTATTGGCCCTTTACAAGATGCCCAAAGAGCTATACAACTTGTAAAAGAAAATGCAGAAAAATGGCGGCTTGATAGCACAAGAGTTGGCTTGATGGGATTTTCAGCAGGCGGTCATCTTGCTTCTACTGCCGCAACCCATTTTAAAGAAGTAATTCCAAATGCTCAGAAAATAAATCTCATTCCATCTTTCTTAATTCTCGCATATCCTGTTATCAGTTTTGAAGACAGCCTGACACACCTTATCTCGCGCTCACGCTTGTTAGGACCATCACAATCACCTGAAGCAATACATTTGTATTCTAACGATAAACAAGTAAGTTCGAAAACACCTAAAACATTTATCGTTCACGCCATTGATGACAAAGGGGTGAAGGTTGAAAATTCATTGTACTTCATAGCAGCTTTAAAAAAATACAAAGTGCCTGTAGAGGTATTCTTGTATGCTAAAGGAGGCCACGGTTTCGGAATTCTAAATAAAACCACTCCCGTTAACTGGATCGACGATTGTATCCGTTGGATAAATACAAACTAATTTTTCACATTATTCACTACAGTAGGATAAACGGATTTTGTATCTATTCTTTAAAAAAAAAATCTTACTATCTGTAGCACTTTCAAAGCTTTTTTTTATTTCGACAGGATAGTGCATAACGGTTTCCGTGAATCATTTTTTTTTCTTTGGCTCAACAGAGTGAGTGACTACTTATTTTAGTGAGTAGTCGCTTATTTTTTGAATAAATAGAAACTATTGTTAACCACAATTAAACAAACACACATGAAAAAAAAACTACTAACATGGTGCCTTACATTACTGTCCATAGCAGCGTTTGCTCAAACGCGGACTATAACGGGCAAGATTATTGGTTCTGCAAAAGACACCCTTGCCGGTGTTGTTGTAAAGGAAAAAGGAACCAGTAACGGAACATTAACCGATGCAAATGGCAACTTCTCTCTTGTTGTGGCCGATACTGCAAATGTTACACTTCAACTATCTGCCGTAGGATTTCGCGATAAGGAAGTAAAACTAGGAACACTTTCTTCTGCGAATTTAACTTTGGAGGAAGATGCAGAACTTCTCGACGATGTTGTTATTGTGGGATATGGTACTCAAAAGGCCTCATCGATAAGCGGCGCTATTGCGACATTTAAAGCCGACAACCTCGAAGAAAGGCCCGTGGCAAGGGTAGATCAGGCATTGGTAGGACAAATGGCCGGCGTGCAGGTAAAACAAACTTCCGGAGCCCCGGGTAAAGCCATGAGTATTCAGGTACGGGGTGCAGGATCTATTTCCGGAGGCAACGAACCTTTATACGTGTTAGATGGTTTTCCTTTAAGTCAGTCGGCTCCCGGAGCCAGTGGCAGCTTTGCAACAAATCCGCTCGATAATATTAATCCCAACGACATCGAATCTATTCAGGTTTTAAAGGATGCTTCGGCAGCAGCCATTTATGGATCACGCGCTGCAAACGGTGTTGTTATCATAACTACCAAAAAAGGAAAATCAGGAAAACCACAACTTAACTTTAACGTTACCAGCGGCTTTTCGCAAGCAAGTAAACGCGTAAAGATGATGGATGGCGATCAGTGGATTAACAGAGCAACAGAGATGATCAACGCTCAATGGGTAGCTTCTGGTACCGGAAGAACTGCTTCTCAAACAACAGAACAAAGAAGACAAATATTAAACTTACCTGCAGGGGGTATTAATCCAACTTATATGCTCGACGACCGCTGGGCGCAACCGGGTCGCCCTGGTCTGCAGGAAATAAACTGGCAGGATGAAATTTTCCGTACTGGTTTCATGCAGAATTATCAATTGTCAGCAAGCGGCGCTACTGATTACATGCGCTATTATATATCCGGAAACGTAGGTAGTCAGGATGGTTTTGTAAAAGGTATGGATTTTACAAATTATTCAGCAAGAGCTAACGTGGAAGTAACGCCTAATAAAAAATTCAAATTTGGTATTAATCTTGCGCCTACCTTTTCCATAAGAAATGATCCGGGTGTTGAAGGTAAAGATGGTATCCTTCACCAGGCAGTATCTTTTTCTCCTATACAAGAAGCCAGTTCTGGCTTGCACGTTAACACTTATGATAACGCTGGTTATATCTGGTCTAACTCACTTAATAGCTCTGTAGATAAATTAACTACTCAGGTAGGAGAAAATAAATTATTCAGAACACTTGCAACCACTTACCTCAATTATGAAGTGCTTCCGGGGCTTGTGGCGCGCACCACGGTGAATCTTGACAATGCTGACAATACAAGAAAAACATTTATACCTTACACGCTTGTAGGTACGCTTGCGTCAAGACAAGGTCAACCAGGTGTTAATACCTCAGGCACCTACTCGGCTTACCGCAACCAAACTTTTGTAAATGAAAATACACTAGGCTATTCGAAAAAATTCAAAGAAGTACACAACCTTTCTGTTCTTGCGGGTCACGCCTATACCACAGGTAAAATTGATAACGTAAACATCGCTTCAACGGGCGGCTATGCAAACAGCTCTATCACCACACTTAATGCAGCTACAGGTATTACTGGACCTGCAAGTACAAACACCAGCGAAAGTAAAAATGTATTAATCTCCTACTTCGGAAGGGTGCAATACGATTACGCAGGTAAATACCTTTTATCTGCAAGCTTAAGACGCGATGGGTCGTCTCGTTTTGGTGCTAATAACAAGTGGGGTTATTTCCCTTCTGCCTCTGCCGCCTGGAGAATTTCAAGCGAAAAATTCATGGCAAAAACGACGAAAATAATGAACGATTTAAAACTTCGCGCAAGTTGGGGTAGATCAGGAAACTATAACATTGGCGATTATTCAAGCATATCAACACTTGGTTTCTCAAACTACACTTACAATGGAGCTTTGGCTACCGGACAAGCGCCAAACATTCTTGCTAATCCTGATTTAAGCTGGGAAAAAACAGAGACATTTAACTATGGTGTTGATATGGGATTTTTTAAGAACAGGATTACTTTTTCTGCAGACTATTACACTAAAAGAAGTACTGACCTTTTATTGAACGTACCCGTACTACAATCTACAGGCTTTGTAACTTCTTTATCCAATGTAGGTGAAGTATTGAACAAAGGATGGGAATTAGAACTAACCAGCAACAATGTTGTGAGAAAATCCTTCAGCTGGAAAACATCTGCCAATTTAACACATAACAAAAATGAAGTGATTGCACTTGGTAAAGGTCAAACTAAAATTGAGCTTCCTTCCTCTTTTGATATTTCCAATACAGTGTTACAGGTGGGAGATCAGATGAACAGTATCTATGTTGTACAGCAAGATGGTTATCTTACTGCGCAGGATATTGCAGATCATGCACCGGTTTACGGAACACAAACTGTTGGAGATCCTAAATATGTAGATGCTAATGGTGACAATAAAATCGACGCCAATGACCGCGTAGTTGTAGGTCACCCCAACCCTAATTACATCTTCGGACTCACCAACACGGTAAAATACAAAGGATTTGATCTTTCTGTTCTTGTTCAGGGTCAGCAAGGTGGTAGTGTGTATTCTCTTTTTGGAAGAGCTATAAACCGCACGGGTCAAGGCTCACAAGATAATACACTTGCCGAAAATGAAGGAACAAAATACTATTCCACATTTGGACGTATCGTAAATACTGATTGGTTGTACTCTTCAGATTATTTAAGCATCCGTAGCATTGTTCTTGGTTATGATCTGAAAAAAGTGATAAAAAGCGAAAAAATCCAGGCTGCCAGATTTTACGTTTCTCTTGAAAATTATTTCTCCTGGAATAAATACAAAGGCGGATTTAATCCGGAAGCTTCTAATACAGACTTAAGTGGAAGTGCTGTTTTCCCTAATGCAGGAGACTATGGTGGACTTCCCCTAGCCAAATCACTAATTTTCGGTTTGAATATCACCTTTTAATCTTAAAAAAAATGAAAACAACTTCTAAAAGATATTTCCCCGGACTACTGGTAATCGCGTTATTTGTGATCTCTTCCTGTAAAAAGGATCTGAACCAAATACCAATTTCCAACTCTACAACAATCACTTTTTATAAAACGCAAAGTGATTTCACGCAAGCCTTAACAGCAATATATAATGACCTAAGAACTTTCCCAAACAGAATGCTCAATTTATCTGAAACACGTTCGGATAATTTATATGCTGCTTCTGACGGCGGAGTGAGAGATTGGGAAGGCATTAACGGCTTTGCTTCTACACTTAACAACAACCCATACATTGTAGAAGCGTACAAAACAGATTTCAACGGAATCTACCGTGTTAATGAATTCCTTAGTCAAATGGAAACTAACGGATCAATTATCTCAAATCCTGCCTTGCGCACGCAATATGAAGCAGAGGCTAAATTTTTACGTGCTTTCTACTATTTTGATCTTGTAAGATGGTTTGGCAAAGTTCCTCTCGTAGATAAAGTGCTCACTGCTAAAGATGCCGAAACAATTGGCAGAAGTCCGGTTGCAGATATTTACAAATTTATTATCGCCGATCTTGAATTTGCAAAATCAAATTTACCATTAAATCAAACGGATAAAGGGCGTGCTACTCTCAATGCCGCCAAAGGAATTCTTGCCCTTGTTTATATGACGCGTTCAGGTCCAACATACGGGATCGAAGGGCCGGGTCTTGGCACTAACGACTGGCAAACAGCAAATACACTTCTTGGAGAGATAATAGCAAGCAATAAGTACTCTGCAGTTGCAACCTTTACAAGCATATTTTCTTATAGTAATGAAAACTCAACTGAAGTTGTCTTCGACATACAGTACTTAAGCGGCGGTATTGGCGTAGGAGCTAACTTTGTATGGCTGCTGACTCCAGACGGTTACTTTCAATCTTTTGGTCTACCAACCCAGGGTGCACTTTTCATCCGTCCGGTTTCGCAAAACTTTCTAAATTCTTTTGCTGCAGAACCGGGTGACATTAGAAGAGCCGCTACCATTACGAATTCGTATGTTTCAAATGGCGTAACTGAATCGCGTCCGTTTTACACAAAATATGTAGACGTTACAAAATATGGAAAAGATGCAGCAGATTGGCCAATCAATTATATAGTGATGCGTTATACGGACGTGCTGCTCATGAAAGCAGAATGTATTTTACACGGCGCAACAGGCTCCCAGGGAGACGTTGACGCAGCTGTAAATCTGGTGCGCGCCCGGGCTGGTTTAACGCCCGTATCAGGCGTAACTATGGCAAGTTTAATGGAAGAAAGAAGAAAAGAGTTTGCTGCGGAAGGGTTGAGATGGCATGATCTTGTAAGAAGCGGTTTAGTAACAACTATAATGCCTGCATGGATTGCAGCTGATGATGTACAACATCGCATTAGTCCTTTTCAACCGAACTATATTATTTATCCCATTCCCCTGTCAGAATTAACTACGCTTCCTGGATTATATACACAAAATCCTGGATACTAAATTTATCTGTTTCATCGAAAAAAACAGTCTAAAACATACTAGCCTGCCACTGTTAAAAGGCAGGCTATTTTTTTAATGTCATTATTTTATCTCTCTGAAAAATGAAAAAAAACAGCGCATTCATTCTCATCTTTTTTCTAAGCTTATGCAACACCATTTATTCTCAACAGGAAATGGAAACAGGTGGTAAAGAAATGCCTGATGAGTGGATCGACAAAGACACCAAACACAAAGTTGTATGCATCTCCAGACGAGAAGGGATAAACCTGAGTTTTTACTTTCACAACAATCCTTTTGTTGGAAATAAAATGGTGTTTTACGGAAGCAACGAAAGACAAAAAGAAAATTATCCAGGCGAACTAAAAAACAAATCACAGGAAATTTACAACCTGAATGTAAAAAACAAACAACTTTACCTTCTTGATCTCGCTACTTTAAAAATTGAACAGCTTACGCATAATGGAAGTGCTATGGCTGGTGAAATTTTATCTGCCTCTACACATGAAATTTTCTATCAAATAAACGACAGCGTTTTCGCTACAGATGTAAACACGAAAAAAGAAAGGCTGCTTTATGTTTTCCCGAACGATTTTAAAGGAAATATAACCTCCGTAAATTCTGATGGAACCTTGCTGGGCGGTGCCTGGGGAACAGACAAAGAAAAAGAACTTTTCAAGAAGTATCCTGAGAAACACGATTTTTTTAATATCGTTTTTGAAGCGCATCTCCCTCGAACTTTATTTACGCTAAATACAAAAACAGCTCAACTCAATAAAATATGGACAGATTCTGCCTGGTTAAACCACGTTCAGTTTTCCACAACGAATCCAAACTTATTAATGTTTTGTCACGAAGGTCCGTGGCACAAAGTTGATCGGATATGGACAATAGATGTTGTATCTAAAGAAGTAACAAAAGTGCACACGCGCACCATGGAAAATGAAATTGCCGGACACGAATGGTTTAGCGCCGACGGCAAAACTATTTGGTTTGATTTACAAATGCCTAAAGGTGAAACATTTTTTGTAGCTGGACGTGACGTTGCAAGCGGTAGAGAAAAAAAATTCGCGTTAAAAAGAGACGAATGGAGTATTCATTTTAATAGTTCAAAAGATAATTTAACCTTCTGCGGAGATGGTGGAGATCCGGGGCAGGTAGCCAAGGCAAAAGATGGTCAGTGGATTTATCTTTTTATTCCCGAAGGAGATCATTTCACCTCTGAAAAGTTAGTAAACATGAAAAATCACAATTACAAACTTGAACCCAATGTTCATTTTTCACCAGACGAGAAATGGATTATTTTCCGCGCAAACTTTGAAGGGAAAGAAGAGATCTACGCAGTAAAAATTGAAAAAGAGAAATAGCACTTCTACTTCTCTTTTTTTTTATTCTTATTCAGGCAGCAACCATTTCTGAGGCTACACCTTTTACAAGTTTTGTGTAATCGTCTGCTAACATTGCACCGATTGTATCGCTGAATTTCTTAGCGAAAATACTATCATTTACCGATTGAATACCCACAACTTCTGATGCTGTTCCCGTGTAAAAGGCACCATCTGCTCCTACTAAACTTTCCGGGCGAATGTGTCCGACTTTTACAGTGATGCCCCTTTTTTCTGCCAGCTCAATAATTGTACTCCGCGTAATTCCACTTAAAATATTTCCTTTTGGCGGTGTATAAAGTATACCGTTTTTTTCCATGAAGAAATTAGCTCCCGGTCCTTCGGCAATATTTCCCTGTGCATCTAAAAGTAGCGCTTCATCATAGCCTTTTAATTTTGCTTCTGTGCTTGCAATAATAGAATTTGCATACTGTCCTGCACACTTTGATTCAATAGGTACAGCAAATGGATTTGGTCTTTGATAAGAAGAAATCATAAGGCGCAATGTTCTGTCGCCTAAATATTTGGGCCAGTCCCATGCTGCGATTAAAAGATCTGCCTTTAACGGCGCAGTTAACGACATGTTAGGTTCCTGTGCATAAGCCAGTGGACGAATATAGGCTTCCTTCAGGTTATTTAATTCCAGTAATTTGTAGGTTGCTTTTTCCAGTTCCTGCGCAGTGTATGCAAGCGGAAGATAAATGAGATCACACGAGCGCTTCAAGCGTTCGAAATGTTCCAATCCTTTAAATATAACAGTACCCTTTGGCGTCATGTAGGCTCTAATACCCTCAAAAACGGCATATCCATAGTGCAGACTTTGTGCATATAAATTGCAATTTGTCTCTTTCACATTTTTAAATTCTCCATTGATAAAAACAATGGAATCTTCATTATAATAATTCATGCTGATTTCTTTAATAGATTAGTTATTTGGTTAACTTGATTTAATTTTTTTTCGTAATCGGAAATGATCTGATCGAAAGTTGCCGCAACATGATCCGCTTTGCTCACTACATTATCGCGGCGCACATTTTCTACAAAGGCGTAAAAAACAGATGCAATCCCGGCTTCACGAACCTCATAGTCCGTATATCCATCACCAATCACGATAATTTCACCACTCAGGTTGAGCTGAGAAACTAACTTTACTTTACCTTGTGGGGAAGCAAGGAGATTACTGTGATCAAAACCGATAATATTTTCATACTCATCGAAAATAAAAGAATTGGCAAAAACATTTTCTGCCTTAATACCATACTCCAACACTACCGGCAAAATAAATTCACAGAAGCCATTAGATACAATAAAAACTTTGTCGGCATTTAATTTTAAAAACTCTTTGTTAGCACTGAAGGATGCAGATACCATTCCGCGTAAAATCTCAATAAGTGGCTTAAGATGTTTTTTGTGAGCATTTAATAAAAGTAAGCGCGATTCTAGTGATTCATTGATAGAGAGTTCACCCCTCATTCCTTTGTCTGTTATAGCTTTAACCTGATCGAGAATCACCGATCTTTCATTTTCATTGGTGTAGCACAATTTACATAACTCATCGAATGCCTCAACTTTCACAAATGTGCTGTCGAAGTCTATAATAAAATTGTGTGCTTTTTCCATATCTTTTAAATGAATTTGATTGCTTTCTACTATTAAAGGTGAACAGGTTGTTTAATTCTTTCAAGAATAGAATCCCATAATTCTATTCTCCCCAGCAGCGAACGATTTATCGCGTAGGTGGCCTCTGTCCATTTCATTTCGTCGTCTCCGCAAAGTTCACGCGTCATCTCATGAGCAACCTTCGAAAGATCATCGTCTTTATCTTTAATGTGCAGATCTATGTAGTATTTGAAAATACTTACACGCTCAGGATTCTGATGATCCAGCTCCTGGATAAAATTGATGAACATATCAGGAAGTAAATCTCTGCGGCCGAAAGTGAACACTGCAGCCTGCACGTGCACCTTGTCGCCAGAAATAGAGGTTTCAATTGTATTTTTAATAAACCGGCGTGCTGAACCGCGAATATTACTTGTAGCTAATGAGTTGCTGAAGGATTCGCCACTTTTTAATTTATTGAGTAACGAAAGAACAGGCCGCATATCACAACCCACTTGTTCCATAGCCTTCAGGTAAATTTCAAAATGACTGCTACGATTTCCTTCATGATCAATTCCACTTTCTTCTTCCAACACTATTTTATTGATCATATACCTCGTTTTTGCATTCCCTCTCGGAATCCAGGGAACATGAATTGAAGTAAGTTTTTGTTGCAGAACCTTTAAAACAGACATGAAATCCCACACGGCAAATACATGTTGTTCCATAAATATTGTAAGATCTTCGAGAGATTTTATTTCATTGTAAATTGGATGAGTTTTTACCTGATGCCTTAAGCTTTCAATCTCAGCTTCTAGTTGTTTAAGTCTTTCGTTTTGCATGTGTGTAGTTTTTAATAATTATACTTAAGTTACCGTACTATTTTGCTTGTCGTCATTCTTAAATGACCAGGTACAAGATTTAAAATCTTTGAATTCTTTTATAGCATCAGAATATCTTTCTATAACACAAAAAAATCTCTTTTTCAAATCATGTAGTTTGTCGCTTCTTCAAAACTGCTCCTTTCAAATTTCCAAGAACATAAATTGCGTTACATTCTCATTTTTTCAAATGTGCAATCTTTTTTATGGAAATAATAATTTCCAGCCGACAATATTCACGCAAACGGTTGCGCTGGAATCACCTGAAAATACTGGCATTCCGACCCATATTCCAACTTTTAATCCCGTCCTCGAAAATGCAAAGGTTACCGGCAACGTTTGCGTAAGTTTTCCTGTTAAATACCGCTCTACGTATGAAAAAACACAGTAAACTTGTGTTGTTGAGACATTAAAAATGAGTAATCACTCACTAAATTTATGAGACAAAAACTGATATTATTTTTCGCAGCAATTCATTGTCTTTCGTTTGCTCAAACAAAAGCAGATTGGAAACTTCCTGTCGTAACTGAACCTACTTTTAAAAAAGATTCATTTAATATAAAAAATTACGGCGCCGTTCCCGATGGCATCACGCTGAATACAAAAAGCATTAACGACGCTATTAACGCGTGTCATGCAAAAGGTGGTGGTGTAGTTGTTATTCCTTCAGGACAGTGGTTAAGTGGTCCCATCGAATTAAAAAGCAATGTTAACCTGCATTTGCAGGAAAATGCTTTCCTGCTTTTTACAAAAGATAAAAGTCAGTATGCACTGGTAGCTACCAACTGGGAAGGCCTTCCAGCGGTACGCAACCAATCTCCGGTTTCAGGTACAAATCTTCAAAATATCGCCATCACCGGAAAAGGAATCATCAATGGAAATGGGGATGCCTGGAGAGCAGTAAAAAAAGATAAGCTCACAGAAACACAGTGGCAAAAATTGATTTCTTCAGGTGGAGTCCTTTCTGAAAACGGAAAACAATGGTATCCCTCTGAACAGTTTTTACAAGCTTCAAAACTTGACAAACCGGGCGTTTTAACGAATGGAAAAACACTTGATGACTATAAAAATTACAAAGATTTTTTTCGTCCGAATTTAGTTGTTCTTACTTCCTGCAAAAAAGTTTTGATAGAAGGTTTGACTTTTGAAAGTTCAGCAGCCTGGTGCTTGCATCCGTTAATGTGCGAAAATCTCACAGTAAGAGGTGTTACAGTAAAAAATCCCTGGTATGCCCAAAACGGCGATGGTATTGACGTGGAGAGCTGCTCCAACGTGCTTATTGAAAATTCAAGTTTTGATGTTGGCGACGATGGTATTTGCATTAAATCAGGCCGTGACGAAGAGGGAAGAAAAAGAGCCATGCCAACACAAAATTTAATAGCACGTAATTGCGTGGTGTATCATGCGCATGGAGGATTTGTTATTGGCAGCGAAATGAGTGGGGGTGCCAGAAATATTTTTGTGGAGAACTGCACTTTTATTGGAACCGACATAGGTCTTCGTTTTAAAACAACCCGCGGAAGAGGTGGCGTTGTAGAAAATATCTTTGTTCGCAACATTAACATGAAAGATATTATTGCGGAAGCTATTTTATTCGATATGTATTACATGGCGAAAGACCCGGTTGTTTTAGCAGGCGAATCAAGAGCTGATATTAAAATTGAAACCTTTCCTGTAACCGAAGCAACTCCGGTTTTCAAAAATTTCCATATAGAAAACGTGGTTTGTGATGGCGCAGAAAAAGCAATTTTTATACGTGGTCTGCCCGAGATGAACATCACTGATATTCACCTTGAAAACATTACCATACAGGCGAATAAAGGCATTGAAATTACGGAAGCGGCTGCTATTACTTTAAAAAATGTGTATGTTATCCCGGTGGAAACTAATCCCGTGGTAAAGATCAATAATGCAAGTAATATTTCTTTTGAAAAAAGTCGCTTTAAAGATGGATCTGATTTGATTTTTGAAATCAGTGGTGCCAAAACAAAAAATCTAAAAGTAACCAACTCAGCGCTGGCAAAAGCTAAAACACAAACAAAATTTTTAGAGAATGTTTCAGAAAAAGTTCTTGAAATAAAGTAGAACCCCTTTTGTTTATGATCAAAAAAAACGCCCTCATACTTTTAATAGCTGTTATTTTCTTAAAAGGGAATGCACAGGAAAAACCTTTGTCACAACAGATGGCTGCCACCATTATGGAACTCTGGAAAGATTCTATGAAAGTAAAAATGGATGGACAGCCCGCGCCGTGGTCATACGAACAAGGTGTTGCATTGGAAGGATTCGAAGTACTATGGAAAAATACTGCTGATGCACGCTATTTTGATTACATAAAAAAAGCTATGGATTTTTTCGTGAAAGAAGATGGAACTATCCGTCGTCTGAAAGAAAATGAATACAATATTGACAATGTAAAAAATGGTCGCTCTCTGATTTTACTTTATCACGTCACCAATCACTATAAATACCTCAAAGCCGCGCAAATTTTAAGAAATCAATTAAGAACCCATCCGCGCACTTCTGAAGGTGGATTCTGGCATAAAAATATTTATCCACACCAAATGTGGCTCGACGGACTTTATATGGCAGAGCCATTTTACGCTGAATATGCAGCGGCTTTTAACGAACCTAAAGCTTTTGATGATATTGCCGCGCAATTCATCCTGATGGAGAAACATGCGCGCAATTCTAAAACAGGTTTGTTATACCATGGCTGGGACGAATCTAAAGGAATGAAATGGGCGGATGAAACCACCGGCTGCTCACCTAATTTTTGGGCGAGAGCTATTGGCTGGTATGCCATGGCCTTAGTAGATGTGCTTGATAATTTTCCGGAGACCCACCCAAAAAGAGATTCCCTTATTTCCATTCTTAATCGTGTATGCACCGCAGTTGAAAAAGTTCAGGACCCTGCAACCGGACTCTGGTACCAGGTAATCGATAAACCAACAGGTAAAGGAAATTATTTTGAGTCTTCTGCATCTTGCATGTTCACTTACGCCTTCGCTAAAGGGGTTAGAAAAGGCTATCTGAATGAATCGTATTTAAAAGCTGCGAATAAAGCATATGAAGGTATTAAGAAAGAATTTATTGAAAAGCGTTCTGAAGGAAAAATTAATTTAAAAGGAACTTGCAGCGTTGCAGGCCTGGGAGGCAGAAAATATAGAAGTGGGAGTTATGAATACTATTTGAGCGAGCCTGTTGTAACAAATGATCCTAAAGGTGTTGGGTCATTTTTATTAGCAGCTAATGAGATGGAAATGGCCTCCACAGTGGCGTTGGGAAAAGGTAAAACCGTTCTCCTCGATAATTATTTCAATAAAGAAACAAAAACAGATTCTTCGGGTTTTACCTTCGACCATCATTACGTTTGGAATGAAGAAGAACTAAACGGATTTTCATTCTTCGCGCATGTTTTTAATAAATATGGTGTAAAAACACTTCAATCGAAAGAACAACCTGCTCCTGCTCTTCTTGCTAAAAGCAACATCTACATAATTGTCGATCCGGATAATAAAAAAGAAAGTGCTAACCCTAATTTTATAACGGATAAAAACATAAAGGATATCTACGATTGGGTTAAAAATGGTGGCGTTCTTTTATTATTCGCTAACGACACAGGTCATACAGAATTACCCGGCATTAACAAGCTGGCCGCGAAATTTGGAATTCATTACAAAGATCAGCCTATTAACATGCTCAACGGAAAAGAATATGAAAAGGGTGCAGTAATGATATCTCCAAACAACGAAATTTTTCCGCACGTAAAAAAGATTTATGCAAAGGAAGTTGCTCCTGTTGAAGTAAAATCGCCCGCAAAACTGGTGCTCTCAAAAGGAAATGACGGAGTGATCGCTGTTTCCAGGGTTGGAAAAGGAACAGTATTTGCAATTGGAGACCCCTGGTTATACAACGAATATATAGATGACCGTAAAATTTCAGCCAATGAATACGAAAATTATAAAGCCGCTGAAGATCTTGTAAACTGGGCTATAAAACAACTACAAAAAAAATAATGCCGGTACCAACTAAAATATCCGTTTTTGTTTGCATTGCTTTTCTTAGCATTGCAACTTGCTTTGCGCAGTCAAAAAAAATCATTGTATCTCAAACTGGTCCTGCTGACTTTAAGAGTATTCAGGCTGCCATTGCAAGCTTAAGCGATTCTTCAGCAACCCCAAGAACTATTTTTATTAAAAAAGGAACCTACAACGAAAAAATTTATATTGAGAAGCACAATATTATTTTAGAAGGGGAAGACAAAGAAAATACAATTGTTACCTACGCTATTGCGCGTGACGAGTGGAAATGCGAGCACCCTGGAGACTGGGGAGTTGCGACGGTTAACATTGATGGCAATGATGTCACTTTTAAAAACATGACTTTCATTAATAGTTACGGTTTCGACTGGAAAGCTGACAAAGTTATTTATTGCCCCACCGATACTTTTTCGGATCATTCAAAAAAGATAAACCGTTTCGGTCACCAGATGACCGTTAGAACGATGAAAGCTACGCGTTTCAAGGCAGTTAATTGTGTGTTCAGATCCTATGCAGGTGATACAATGAGCCCCTGGAATGTAAAATACGGACTGTTTTATTTTAAGGATTGCACCATGGAAGGTGGCGTTGATTTCTATTGTCCGAGAGGCTGGGCTTACGCGGATAACTGCAAATTTATAGCTACACGCGGCGATGCAGCGATATGGCACGACGGATCACATACCGAAGACTCAAAAACAGTTTTAAACAATTGCTCCTTTGAAGGCTACGATAAATTTGTTTTGGGGCGTTATCACCGCGATGCACAATTTTACTTACTGAACTGTAAGTTCGCGGCGAACATGAAAGACACTACGATCTACCGTGTTGCCACAAAAAATGTAATCCGTTGGGGACACCGCGTTTATTTTTATAACTGTCACAAAGAAGGTGGCGACTATAAATGGTTTTCAGATAACATTCAAACAGCAGCCGGTTCGCCTGATCCAAAAAAAATTGACCCCTACTGGGTTTTTGGAAAAAGGTGGAATCCACTAATAGACTAGTAAAATGATTCTTTCGAAACAACATATAAGCAAAATAGTTCCTAATAAGGACCTTAAAATTCCAAACGAAAAACTTTTTTCTCTGCCTGAAAAAGTTCTGCAATTTGGAACAGGAGTTCTACTGCGTGGCCTGCCTGATCATTTGATTGATGAAGCAAACCGTAACGGTATTTTCAATGGGCGTATAGTAGTAGTTAAATCAACCGGCAAAGGCGGTACCGACGATTTTGATAAGCAGGGAGGTTTATACACCCTATGTGTTCGCGGTTTAGATAAGGGTGTTCAGAAGGATGAAAAGATAATCAACGCATCCATTAGCCGTGTGCTTTCTGCCAAAGAAGACTGGAAAAAAATTATGACCTACGCTGCCGATAAAGATCTGCAGGTGATTATTTCAAACACTACCGAAACAGGCATAAAATTAGTTCGTGAAGGACTTCTATTCGCTTCGCCGCCAGAATCTTATCCAGGTAAATTAGTTGTCTTTCTTTACGAGCGTTTCAAAGTTTTTAAAGGAAATGCCTCAAGTGGCCTGGTAATTCTACCAACAGAACTAATTTCAGAAAACGGTAAACAACTTCGCACAATTTGCATTCAACTAGCCGAGCTCAATCACTACGAAAGTGATTTTATCCACTGGTTGCAAACGGCTAACGATTTCTGCAATACCCTTGTAGACCGGATTGTTCCCGGAGCACTTCCCGTAACAGAACACAGGGCAGTTGAAAAACAATTAGGGTATTCAGACAAATTGATGATAATGGCTGAGCCTTATTATTTATGGGCCATTGAAACCACAAATGAGCGCACTAAAAAAACATTATCCTTCGTTACAAAACAAAGTAATGCCATTATTTGCGACAACATTTATAAGTACAAAGAAATCAAATTAAGACTTTTAAACGCGTCTCATACATTTAGCTGCGCATTAGCTCTGCAATTAGGTTTTACGACAGTTAAGCAAGCTATGGAAAATAAATTTTTCCGTAATTATATTTCAGGACTTATAGAGCAAGAGATAATTCCAGCCATTGTTGGAACTGAAATTACATTAGAAGAAGCGAAAGAATTTGCTTCAAAAGTGATTGACCGTTTCGCTAATCCTTTCATTGCACACGAATGGCTGAATATTTCGGCGCAGTATACGTTAAAACTAGTCTCACGCTGTATTAAGGTTATAGAGAATCATTACAAATTCTCTAAGACTGCCCCAAAAAACATTACACTCGGCTTTGCAGCTTACATTTTATTTATGAGGTCGCGAAAAAATGATGAAGGCAAATTTATCGCGACTATTCGAGGCAAAGAATTTTTAATAACAGACGACAAAGCTTCAATACTTCATAAACACTGGCAGCTAGAGGACCCCTCAAAAGTCGTTAAAGCCATCTTAAAAGATGAAACACTTTGGGATATGGATCTGACAAATTTTCCAGACTTTGAAGAAAGTGTGCTAAGAGCAATGGATTCTTTAAGTGAAAAAAATACCGATACGCTGCTTGCGCACGCATTAACCACGCCTTAATTTAAACGAGACAACTAAATACTGTCACTAAAATAAAAAACATGAAACGCAGCGTTTTAAAAGTACATCCAAAAGATAACGTGATAGTAGCTTTGCAGGATCTTGCCAAAGGAAGCACTATCCAGCTGGATGGAAAAGAATACATCCTGCTGGAAGATATTCCTGCGAAACATAAATTTATCTCGGAGCCGGTAAAAATTCACGAACCTGTTATAATGTATGGTGTTTTAGTTGGAAAAGCTAAAGAAGATTTACAAGTTGGCGTACGCATCTCGACCGAAAATTTACATCACGCATCTAGTAGCTACGATTTAGGAGAACGAAGACTGGGTTGGAATGTTCCGGAAACAACTAAATTTAATGAAAGGACTTTTAATGGATATCACCGTTCCGACGGCAGTGTTGGGATCTCCAATTATTGGTTGATTATCCCCCTGGTGTTTTGCGAAAACAGAAATGTAGAAGTTATGCGTGAAGCTTTATTGGATGAACTTGGATACGCGCGGCCAAAGAAATACAAAAAATTCACCGAGAATCTTATTAACTTATATAAAGCAGGAAAAAGTGTTGAAGAAATTCTTCAAACAGACTTTACTTCGTCGTTAACCGCTGCACAAACAAAATTATTTGAAAATATTGATGGCGTAAAGTTTCTCACGCACGAAGGCGGCTGCGGCGGTATTCGTCAGGATTCACAAACCCTTTGCGGATTGCTTGCCGGATACATCACCCATCCAAATGTTGCCGGTGCAACTATCCTTAGTCTTGGTTGCCAAAATGCACAGGTAAGCATTTTACAGGAAGAAATTAAAAAACGCTCAGCAAATTTCGACAAACCTTTAATTGTTCTTGAACAACAAAAAATAGGAAAAGAAACAGATCTTATTTCAAAAGGTATTCGTGAAACTTTCGGGGCTCTTATAGCAGCCAACGAAAACAAAAGGAAACCAGCACCCATAAGCAAACTTGTTATAGGACTTGAATGTGGCGGATCAGATGGGTTCTCTGGAATCTCAGCTAATCCTGCAATCGGGTACACATCCGACCTTTTGATCGCAGCCGGCGGAAGTGTTATTCTCTCTGAGTTTCCGGAGCTCTGCGGTGTTGAACAGGAACTAAGTGACCGCTGCACAAATGTTGACATGGCAAAAAAATTTATGCACCTCATGAAAACATATAACCAACGTGCAGAAGATGCCGGGAGCGGATTCTACATGAATCCATCACCGGGAAATATTAAAGATGGTTTGATTACAGATGCTATTAAATCTGCGGGTGCAGCAAAAAAAGGCGGAACATCGCCAGTTGCGGACGTGCTGGATTACCCTGAACAAATAAAAAATCACGGTCTGAATTTATTATGTACCCCCGGAAATGACGTAGAATCGACCACTGCCGAAGTAGGATCGGGTGCTACAATTGTATTATTCACAACAGGTCTCGGTACCCCAACCGGAAATCCAATTGCCCCGGTTGTAAAACTGTCGAGTAACACTGCTCTATACAAAAAAATGCCAGATATCATTGATATTAACGCCGGGACTATTATTGATGGTGAAGAAACTATTGAGGAAGCGGGTGAACGCATTCTCGATTTTGTAATACGTGTAGCCAGCGGAGAACAAGAAGTTCTCTCGGTGAAAAACGGACAAGATGATTTTATTCCCTGGAAGAGAGGGGTTTCTCTTTAAACTAATTAAAACCACAAAAGTACTTAAGCAATGAAAAAATTTTTAGACGATAATTTTTTACTACAAAGTTCAACGGCTCAGAACTTATATCATTACTATGCAAAAGATTTACCCATCATTGACTACCACTGCCATCTCTCACAAGCGTTAATAGCAGAAGATCATAATTTTGAAAATCTTACAAAGATCTGGTTAGCCGGCGATCACTATAAATGGAGGGCTATGCGCACGAATGGTGTCGACGAGAGTTATATCACCGGCGATAAAAGCGATCTTGACAAATTTAAACAATGGGCTAAAACGGTTCCGTATACTTTGAGAAATCCACTTTATCATTGGACCCATCTTGAACTTCAACGCTACTTTAACATTCACTATTCATTAAATAACGAAACAGCGCAGGACATTTATGATGAATGTACTGCAAAACTTCAGACTTCAGATTACAGCGTAAGAAATTTACTTCGTAAGATGAATGTTGCATTAATTTGCACAACCGACGATCCCATAGATAATCTGGCTGATCATGCAAAATTGAAAAAAGAAAGCTTTGAAATTCCGATTCTGCCGGCATTCAGACCAGATAATGCAATGAATGTAGACAACATTGAAGTATTTAATGCCTATGTAAAAAAAGTAGAAAAGACCTCTAATGTTTCCGTATCCAACTTCAGCGATTATGTAAAGGCACTTAAAAGTCGTCACGACTTTTTTGCAGAGATTGGCTGCACCGTTTCTGACCATGGTTTAGAAGAAATCTATGCCGAAAATTATACGACTATAGAAATCGAAAAAATATTTTCTGAAATACTTTTAGGAACCGAAGTTAGCCTCGAAGATAAACGCAAATTTAAATCGGCCATGCTCGTTTTATTTGCTGAATGGGATTTTGAAAAAGGCTGGACACAACAATACCATCTTGGCGCCATTCGCAACAATAATTTACGCATGATTAAAAGCCTGGGCCCCGACACGGGTTGGGATTCTATCGGAGACTTTCAGCAGGCAAAATCATTAGCGAAATTTTTAGGACGATTAGATGCCGAAAACAAACTTACCAAGACCATCATCTACAATCTTAATCCCGCTGACAATGAAGTTATGGCTACCATGATCGGTAACTTTAACGACGGATCGATGGCCGGTAAAGTGCAATGGGGCTCGGCATGGTGGTTTCTCGATCAAAAAGACGGAATGACCAAACAAATAAACGCCCTTTCCAACATGGGCTTAGTAAGTAAATTTATCGGAATGCTTACCGACTCCCGAAGTTTTCTTTCCTATCCACGTCACGAATATTTCAGAAGATTGCTGTGTAATTTATTTGGAGAAGAAATCGAAAACGGCGAGTTGCCAAATGATATGGAGTGGACCGGTAAAATAATAAAAGACATCTGTTTCCATAATGCACAAAATTATTTCGGCTGGAAATCACTAACGAACGTAAAAACTTTAAATAACCAATGAGTCTAAACATTTTTGACCTAAAAGGCAAAACCGCTTTAATAACAGGGGGTAACAAAGGTATTGGAAAAGGCATGGCGCTGGGCCTGGCTGAAGCTGGAGCAGATATTCTCGTGGTATCTTCCTCCATAGAATTAGAAGGCAGCGCCATTGAAAAAGAAGTGCGCGCGTTGGGTCGCAATTTTAAAGCTTACCAGGCAGATTTTACAGATCGCAGCAGTCTTTATGCTTTCATTGATAAAGTTCAGAAAGAAAATAAAACAATAGATATTCTTTGTAACAATGCGGGTACCATTATGCGCAAACCGGCAGCTGAGCACCCGGATGAATATTGGGATAAAGTTCTTGCGATAAATCTTGATTCACAATTTATTCTGGCAAGAGAGATCGGAAAAAAAATGATCGAACAAAAAAGTGGAAAAATAATTTTCACGTGTTCTTTACTGAGTTTTCAGGGCGGAATAAATGTTCCCGGATACGCTGCAAGCAAAGGCGCTGTAGCCAGTCTTGTGAAAGCACTTGCAAACGAATGGGCATCAAAAGGAATTAATGTTAACGGAATCGCTCCAGGATATATTGCTACAGACAACACAGAAGCACTTCGCAACGATGCAGAGCGCAGCAAATCAATTTTGGAAAGAATACCTGCAGGCCGATGGGGAGAAGCGGAAGATTTTAAAGGTCCTGCCGTATTTCTCGCGTCACGCTCTTCAAATTATATAAATGGCACCATACTTACCGTTGACGGCGGTTGGATGGGAAGATAACAGCGACGCAGGCCCGTTAAAAAACGGGACGCTTGACTAGTGGTAATAAAAAAAAGAATTAAAGTTTAGAACAAACATAAACACACTATGGAAATCAGATTTGAACACCATCCTAAAGAAGTAAGCAGGATGAATACCGAAGAATTACGTAATGCATTTCTCGTTGAAAAATGTATAGTTAACGACGAGATCAACTATATGTATTCGCATTATGACCGCGTAATTATAGGTGGGGCAAAACCTGTACACAAAACACTTGTGCTACAAAATGATCCGGAATTGCGTTCTGACTATTTTTTAGAACGTCGTGAACTCGGAATCATTAATGTGGGTGGTAGCGGTAGCGTTGAAGCAGATGGAATTAAACACGATCTTGAAAAATTAAGTTGTTTATACCTTGGCAAAGGCACAAAAAAAGTTTCTTTCAAAAGCAAAGATCCTAAAAATCCTGCCAGCTTTTTTTTGATGTCAACACCGGCACATTTTATCTATCCTAATACCGTAATGCACAAAGAAAGTGCCTCGCCGGTAAATCTTGGTGATGGATCTACATCTAACAAAAGAACCATCTACAAATACATTCACCTGGAAGGCATTCGCAGCTGTCAATTGGTAATGGGTTTAACCGTTCTTGAAAATGGAAGTGTTTGGAATTCGGTTCCTCCACATACGCATACACGCAGAACAGAAGTTTATTTTTATTTCGATCTACCAGAACAACAACGTTTGTTCCACTACATGGGCGAACCAACAGAGACAAGACATTTACTTATGAAAAATCATCAGGCGGTTATTTCTCCACCCTGGTCGGTACACTTTGGAAGTGGAACTTCTAATTATGCTTTCATATGGGCAATGGCCGGTGAAAATCAAGTGTACAGTGATATGGATGCTCTGGCCGTAACCGATCTTAAATAATGGCACCTGAAAAAAAAATAATTCATAAAACTGTTCTCTGCTTTGGCGAGTTGCTCCTGCGCATGTCACCAAGAATAAATGGAGAATGGATTAACGATAATACTATACCCACTTATGTGGGCGGTGCAGAACTAAATGTTGCTACTGCTTTGGCAAAATGGAAAATTCCAAGTAAATATTTCACAGCCCTTCCAGATCACGCCTTAAGTCATGAGCTTATAAACTACTTAAAGAAAAAAAATATCGATGCCTCTTCTGTAAATTTATCGGGAGAAAGAATTGGTATCTATTTTTTACCGCAAGGGAGTGATCTTAAAAATTCGGGGGTGATCTATGACAGAGCCCATTCTTCATTTTCGCAATTAAAGCCAGGCATGATTGACTGGAATAAAACACTAAAAGATGTTACCTGGTTTCATTTCAGCGCAATTAATCCCGCACTTAATTTAAATGTCACCGCACTTTGCCTCGAAGCTTTAGAAGCAGCTTCCAAAAAAAAGATTACCATTTCTATGGATCTGAATTTTCGCGCCAAGCTTTGGAAGTATGGAAAAAATCCAGTGGATATAATGCCGCAACTAGCATCCTATTGCGATCTGATCATGGGAAATATTTGGGCCGCCGAAAAGTTATTAGGCATTTCTGTAGATCTTAAAATTCTTAGAAAAAACAGTAAAAAGGCTTACCTTGAACATGCTCTGTACACTTCCGAAGAAATTATTAAGCGTTTTCCAAAAGTAAAAACAGTGGCCAATACTTTTCGCTTCGACAGAAAAGGCAGCGCCATAAATTATTATGCCACTCTTTACACTGAAAATAAATTGTATGTTGCAGATGAAATAAATGCTACCGAAATAAAAGATAAAATTGGAAGCGGCGATTGCTTTATGTCCGGACTTATTTACGGATTTTATAAAAACAACACCCCTTCTAAAATTGTAAATTTCTCAGCAGCAGCGGCGGTAGGAAAAATGTACGAAACCAGCGATGCAACCAATCAATCACCGGCCAAAATAACCGCGGACGTAAAAAGGAACACGGAATTAAAAGATAAAAAATGAGCAAACAACAAACATCTTTAGACCTGATTTTAAAACAAGCCATGTTGCCACTTTTTTTTCACCCTGGTGAAGAAGTAAGTATTCATGTTCTGAAAGCGCTTTATAGCGCCGGCATCAGAAGTGTAGAATATACAAATCGTGGACCAGAAGCCTTAGGGAACTTCAAAAAATTACTGGCCGTAAAAAAATCAGAAATGAAAGATTTGCAATTAGGAATCGGAACGATTAAAAATAAAGAGTCGGCCGCACAGTTTATTGAAGCTGGAGCAGATTATTTAGTAAGTCCCGGTTACATTGCAGAGGTAGGAGACATTGCAGGAAAAAACAACATTCTCTGGATTCCAGGCTGCATGACTAGTTCTGAGATTATTGCGGCAGAAAATGCAGGAGTGAAATTCATTAAACTTTTTCCAGGAAACATTCTGGGTCCGGCATTTATGTCTTCTATCAAAGATATCTTCCCGGATATTTACTTTATGCCAACCGGCGGAGTTGATTTAACTTCAGAAAGTATTGGCGGCTGGTTTAAATCTGGTGTTAGCGCGGTAGGCATGGGAAGTAAACTCATTACCAAAGAATTATTGGAACAAAAAAATTATACTAAAATTGAAACACTTACCAAAGAAGCGCTAAGTCTTGTAGCCTCTCTAAAAAAATAAAAATGAGTACAAGTACACTGAATCAAAAAATGGGCACGTATCGCTGGACAATTTGTTCTCTGCTATTCTTTGCTACCACTATAAATTATCTCGACCGCGTAGTAATCGCTCTCTTAAAATCAGATCTAACCGTCTATTTTAACTGGAGCGGTATTGAAGCTATTGAGAACTACGCCAATCTTGAAATTGTATTTAAAATTTCCTACGCATTTGGAATGGTTATAGCGGGAAGACTTATAGATAAACTCGGAACAAAAATAGGGTATGGACTATTTACATTCTTATGGAGCGTTGCTGCTGTTTGTCATGCCCTGGCAAAAAGCACCCTGGGCTTTGGCTTCGCGCGCTTTGGCCTTGGAGTGATGGAGTCCGGAAATTTTCCAGCAGCCATAAAAACAGTAGCAGAATGGTTTCCAAAAAAAGAACGCGCCTTCGCTACTGGCATTTTTAATTCTGGAGCTAACATTGGAGCCATTATAGCACCTCTTTCAGTTCCCGTAATTGCTGAACGCTGGGGTTGGCAATGGGCATTTATCATAACAGGTTCAATGGGATTTATCTGGCTCATCTTTTGGTTTTTACTCTATGAAATTCCCGCCAAACAAGCGCGCCTTAAAAAAGAAGAGTTTGATTATATTCACAGCGATGTGGATGAACAAAATGATACCGCTACAAACGAGAGCGCACCACGTATTACCTGGGCTAAACTATTAACGTTTAAACAGACATGGGCCTTTGTTCTTGGTAAATTTTTAACTGATCCTATTTGGTGGTTCTATTTATTCTGGCTACCCGACTTTTTACAAAATCAATACGGTTTAAAAGGTACAGAAGTTTCTTTTCCCGTAGCTATGGTATACATCATGTCCAGCTTTGGAAGTATTGGTGGCGGGTGGTTGCCCATGTTTTTAATTAACAGGGGAGTTCCGGCATTTAAGGCGCGCAAGAGATCTATGCTGGTGTACGCTTTTTTAGTTATACCAATTATTTCTGCACAATTATTAGGTTCACTTAACATGTGGCTCGCTGTAATGGTTATCGGTTTAGCAACAGCGGCCCACCAGGCATGGAGCGCAAATATTTTCACTACCGTAAGCGACATGTTTCCTAAAAGAGCAACGGCTTCCGTAACCGGCATCGGTGGAATGTTTGGTGCATTGGGCGGAATCGCACTTACTTTATTGGTTCAAAAACGTCTGTTCGTTTACTTTGAATCTCTTGGTAAAATTGAAGTAGCTTATTATATTATGTTCATCGTATGCGGCCTGGCATATCTTCTCGCATGGCTGATCATGCATGTACTTGTTCCTAAAATGAAACCAGTAGAAATTTAATGGAGGCTTTTCATTTAACTAACCAAACCTGGACAGAGCTGGGAAATGGCGTTAAGCGCCAGATAGTGAGTTATGATGAAAACGTAATGCTTGTAAAAGTCAAATTTGACTCGGGTGCTATTGGAGTTTTACATCAGCATCCTCATGTTCAGATGAGTTACGTAGAATCGGGAGTTTTTGAATACACCATCGACGGGGCAAAACAAATTCTTCGCAAGGGTGAAAGTTGTTTTGTTCCCTCCAATAAACTTCACGGTTGCGTTTGTTTAGAAACTGGAATTCTTCTCGATGTCTTTAGTCCTTGCAGACAAGATTTTTTATGACGGTAAGAAGTATCATATTCGACTGCGACGGGGTGTTGGTAGACAGCGAGAAACTTGCGATCAAAGCTTTATTGTTACTCGCAAGACCCTATGGATTCAAGCTAGGCCTTTCTGAAACAATGCGATTATTTCATGGAAAAAGCTACCAATATTGTTTCGATACCATCAGAGCTGGCTGCAAATATCCTTTACCTGGCGATTACGAAGAACGCTACCGTCGCCTAAGTTTCGACTATTTTAAACGGGAACTTAAACCTGTAAAAGGTGTTATTGGTTTTATCAATGCTCTGCGTGTGCCTTTCTGCGTGGCATCCAGTGGACCCCGGGATAAAATATTCTTGAATCTTCAGCTAGCTGGCCTTGCTGATAAGTTTCACAACGCTATTTTTAGTTGTTATGACATCGGGAAATTTAAACCGGAACCGGATATTTTTCTCCATGCTGCCAAAGAAATGGATTTCAGTGTGGAAGACTGTATTGTTATTGAGGATAGCCCGACAGGCGTGCAAGCTGCTGTGGCTGGAGGATTTAAAGTATACGGACTGGCAACAAAACATACCGAAAAAGAACTCCAAGAAGCCGGAGCCATAACCTTTAGTAATTTTAAAGAACTCACGGCCCTTTTAAACTTTCGGGAGTCATGACTATTTCTATAAACACTCCTGCTCTGCTCTTTCCAGCTATCAGCTTAATTATGCTGGCTTATACAAATCGTTTTCTTGCTTTGGCTGCCGTTGTGCGAAATCTTCACGACAGAACCAAGACCGGAGAACCGAATCCTGTTTTACACGCACAAATAAAAAGTCTGCGTTACCGTTTAAAACTAATTAAAGCCATGCAATTTATGGGGGTGCTGAGTTTTCTTCTTGCACTAGTGTCAATGTATTTTATAAATGCCAATAACGAAACACCCGCCAATATAACTTTTGCAATTTCAGTAGTGCTTTTTGCGGGCTCCTTGTTTATTTCTCTGCTTGAGATACAGGTAAGCACAAAGGCGCTGGAGCTGGAACTCAGCGACATGGAAGGTCTCGACGACAAGGGAATTTTTGGTTACCTGAAAGATTCTTTGAAGAAGAAGTAGTGAAATTTGCATTTTCCTTTTAAACACTTAACGTAAAAGAATTCTTCTGTAAATTTCTTTGCGATAATCCAACTGTACGATTTTAGCTTCTTTTAAAATTATCTTTTCTTGATCTTCATTTCTAGAAAATTCAACTTTATTTTCATGTAATTGATGAACAATTGATTCGATGTTCGATTCAAAGCTAAATTCTAACTGTATTTGAATATCTATTTTTTTTGAACTCATTAACTAAATGATTTTCCTACTAATTAAATTCTCAGTAACTTCTTTTTCTAATTTTGGAATTGACTGCAATGATAATGTTTTTTTTGGGAAAATCTTATCCTTGTGAACATCTATTTTTTTACCCTTACTATCTTTTCTTTGAGAAGTCATTTTAAAGAAATCCAAATATCTTTTTGGGGAAACGCCCTCAAACATTAATAATCTTAACTTTCCAGTTTCAGTTTCGTTTTCTGTAATAGAGTCATCATGCAATTTTATTGCCAGACTTTTACGGTAAGGTTCTATGTAATAAACCTCTTTAATACCAGCAGCTACAATATGCCTAGCGCAGTTGTGACAAGGGTAAGTTGTGCAATATAATTTACCACCGATTATTTTATTACCGCCAGTAATACCTGCATTTATTATTGCAGACATTTCGGCATGTACAGCCCTAGAAAACTCAATTAGTTGTTTAATTTTCGAATCCTTAATAACTTTAATTGCCTTAACTTTATTCTCCTCAGTTATTAGGTTTTCTGACATAAGAGTTTTAACTAATGATATTGTAATTAGATCCTTTTCTTCATCATTGAAACATTTTCCACCTTCTTTATGAATACAACGATGGTCTTTAGAACTCAGATAGTCATTTACGTCAAAATTATAAACTCCTCCACCAAATTTTGGAACATCGTTCCAACCTAATGACAATATATTCCCTTTTTCGTCCGTAATAGAAGCGCCAACTTGGCGAGACAAACAAGCAGAATTACCTGAAGCTGAATTAGCAGCATACATAGCTAGTTCATCACTCGAAGGAGTAACAATATCGGATTGGAAAATTAAATTGAAATATCTCTTTAACTTCTCTTCAAGGTTTGCTGTAGAATCTGAATCAAAACGTAAGAAAAAGTCAGATAATACAAAAGTATCATAAACATGCTGACCATTTTTAATTTTTTCGCCTATATCTTGATTCATAAGACTTATGACATTTTCTTCTTCAATACCAGAATGTATTAATCTTTTCTTTCTTTCATCGTAAGATGAAAAAAGACCAAATGAATAGAACAAATCAGAATAAATTAATTTAAATAATTCTAATTCATCTTTATGTTTTATTGAATTGATTAGAAAACAAACTCTTTTACTACTAAAGTTAAGATCATCCGCTTTAGATAACTCGCGGTTTACAGAGATTTCATTTATAGCAAGCTCAGCAAGTATACTTTCATTATGGACACTTCTCAATCTATTTCCCTCGTCAATAAGTTTCCGATATCGATCGTATTTATTATCCAATGCATCTAAATTAGGTTCACCAAATTTTTTAATTAGCTCACTAAGTTTTATTTCAACAACCTCATAATTGTACTGTTCTCTCAGAACTTTAGAGATTGTTTTAGAAACAATATCAATATTTGTTCCTATAAATCCACATAACCCTATTACCAATTCTTCGGTGTGCGTACCACGCAGTTTTTCTAAAAGATTTTTTTCTTTTTCCGAACTTATAGAAAGAGTTATTTCGGAATCTCTAGTTGTAAGATTTAATGCGGGCTCAGCCATAATTTTGGGTAAAAAATGAATTTATAAATTAGATTATTGAATTAAGCGATGCCTTAAATTATTAAATATAATAACTACAAAATACACGTCTTCACTACTTTATTAACCTATCATTGTTTTTTGTCATAAATAGTTCATTTTCAAGTTATTACATTTTAATTGGAAAATAATTACTATACTTTTATACTTTACTCTCGGTTTTTAAATATCAATTGTTTTCAGAAATTGTTTTTGGGTATCTTCAATTAGTATTTCCCTTTTCGAAATCCAAGTAGGCACAAACCCCATTGAGTTAAACTTAGCACTCTTCATTTTTTGCATGATTTTAAATTATCCTTTACAAGGCCTCATTAATTCTTAAGCATTAAATATATTTTAATAAAATTAGATTTTGAATCAGGTAAAAAAAATTGCTCTTACAAAGAGTATGAGATGTCGAGTTTTACTTCTATCTATTTTTTTAGAAAATACTGACAATGTATATGCGGACTATCTCAATTTTTGATATATTTAAACAACCCAGTAATCCCAAATCTTTACAATAAGTATAATGGTTTGTAGCGTTTAGTTTGATTTCAATGGTAATAAAATAGATTAAATATAATGAACATAGCAATCGTAATAGGTGTAAGTACATATAATCATTCGAGCAACAACCTGCCTGGCTGCAAAAATGATGCCGATGCAATTTATCAAATTTTAGAAAAAACTGATAAGTATAGCGATATCTTATACATTAATAAAAATGAACATAGTGCTAAAACTAAAGAACTATTAAGTAATTTTATTTTAAAGAATAAAGGAACGGTAATTAAAGAATTGTTTTTTTATTATTCGGGTCATGGAGAATTTTCAAATGAGGAATTTTACTACGTGTTATCTGATTTTGACCCTAAAAAGAAAAATCAGACCTCTCTTCAAAATAATGAAGTAGATGACCTAATTAGAACTCTGTCACCTGATCTTGTTATTAAATTTATAGACGCCTGCCAATCGGGGACGACTTATATCAAAGAAGGAAATATACTAAACAAATACTTTAACGATTCAAAAAAAGGATTTAATAAATGCTATTTCTTGAATTCGTCTCTCAATAACCAATCCTCTTTTCAAAACGAGCAACTAAGTTTTTTTACGTTTAGCTTTATCAAAGCGCTTAAGGAGCATCAAACAAAGGAGATACGCTATAAAGACATAATCGATGTGATTTCTGATGAGTTTTCTCAGAATCAGGATCAAACACCATTTTTTGTTATTCAAGCAGATCTAACGGAAAAATTTTGTTCATTCTCTAATGACTTAAAAGAATATCTAAATTCCTTTAATCCTGTTCTTTTAACAACTAATGAAACAGAAAGTACTCCGCTTACATTAGCTGATCTAGTGATAAACGATGCTAAGCAATACGTTGATAAAGAGGGCGCATTTAAAGCTATTGATTTCGTGCAAAAAGAGTTTGAATCAATAACTATATCTGGAGAGCTAAGTGGATTGTATAAATTAGAAGTGAGCCTCTTACAAGATTACGATTCTATCCCTAGTATAATTGCCATAGGTAAATGGCTTAAGGATAATAAGAATGATTATTTTGCAAGATTAGTATATGAAGAGAGAGTTGATTTTGATTCAGGAGAAGAATATACAAGTTTGACTGGGTTTGAGTTAAAGTTTGACACTCCCTACAAGGCAATTCTAATAGACATAAATAGGCTTTATCCTAATTTGACTTCGTATCAATGTGGTGTTGCATTCCTAATTTCTAAAAAATTAATAACTTTTTTCTATTTTATCACGAATTATATTGACGAAAGTTGGGATAACAGAAATTTGAATAGATCAGGAATAAAATGGGTCTATACCGAAGCTAAAATTTCAGATGAGGAAGCTATTAAATCAAACATAAAAGTAATAAAGGCTAAAATAGAGAAAACCATTATGGACGAACTAAGTGTCAAATTTGAAGCCAAAAAAGACGATCTGCCATTTTAAAATCTCGGAAGACATAAGTACATTTAGCATGCTGAGGACAGGTAAAGTGTTACTTTGCCTTACGTATGGCTCAATTATATGATAGACGAAACAAATAAAACTGGACTTATGGAGTTCTTAAAAAATTTAAGTTTGCCCGAATGGGTTAGCAAAAATATATTGACAGCTCTTGGAAAAGGGATTCAGGGCATTATAATAGAAGCAAGTGAAATTCCTAAGACGTCAATTAGGAATTATACGGAAAGACTTAAATTAATAGGTGAAATAAAAAGAGACCTTATTAGAAGAGCTTCAGAACATCAATTAAATCAAATTGACATTGAGCCGGACTTGGCTAAAAGAGCCCTAGAAAATCATGGTATTCAACTGATAGAAGAACAATTAAATAAAGAAACAATTGTTGCGAGAACAATTCAATCACTAAAAACCATCGAAACACCTTCAGAACAGCATGAAAAATTAATAAGTCCCGATTGGTTAACTTCGTTTTGGAATTTGGCAGGTACCAAATCAGAGGACGAGATACAAGAGATTCTAAGTAAGATTTTAGCAAATGAAATTTTACAACCTGGCAGCCTCAGTCTCCATACACTGCAAACGCTCTCAATTTTAAATAGTAAGGTTGGTAACTCATTTTCAAAACTTTGTAATCTAAGTATCGAAGACCTTACTAGAACGTATTTTATTCATCCTAACGTTTTCCCTTTTCAGAACGTTGGCGACTTACAAGATTATGAAATAAGCTTTAATGATTTGCTTGACTTGGATGGGGCTAATTTGATTAGATCCGCGGAAACAATTCGACTAAATTTTGCTAGCATTGAAAATCTGAATGTGGGAGAATATGATTATGAAGTCGTGGACTATGCATCTAAAAAAGCAAAATTAGATGTTTCTGGAAAACAATTGAATTTAATTTATTTTACTCAAGCAGGAAGAGAACTAAGAAGGTTAATTAAAATGACGCCAGTTGCCAAGTATACTGATGCTCTAAGTAAACATTTAGGGGATAATTTTAAACTGGAATAACATTACCTAACATAATTTCGGCACTACCGGACCACTGTCTATATTCAAAAGCAAATTTACGGACAGATAATTCATCTTTTTTCTGTACCTGTTATTATTTTAACTTCACTTCATGAAATTCAACAGAAAAAGAAGAAGGGACTAACTCAATATATATATCACCAAACTTCGCGCGCCATGCGCACCAATCACCAGAGATTGTTCAATGTCTGCTGTTTTTGAAGGTCCGGCTATAAAAGCTCCCCAACCCGTTTTAAAAGTATTTATTTTTTCATAAGCCTGGTGCATAGTTGCAACAAGGGTTTTTGCCTCTACTACTAAAACTAAATGCTGACAAATAAAAGGCAACAGCCGGTTGGGCAAATTAGAATCGTCTACCCAGATAGCACTGTTTTCAGCTACTCCCAATTGGCCTCTCACAAAAGAGAGATCTATTTTTTCAAGATCCACCGAACTACTCATTTCATCTATAGAAACATCCGGTGTTCCTATTTCGGAAATCGTATTTACAACAAATTTTCCATTTGCTTTTGCGTTTTCAAATTCTAATATAATCTCCTGCCAGTCTTTTAGCTGGATCACTTTAGAACCAATAAGTTCAGCTGTTTGAATAAATTGTTCGAGCACAGAAGTCTGATCTGAATCCGGATATACCGGCATAGCTGGACTTTCCACCAAGGCAGGTTTGTTTTGAGAAATTGCTTTTAAAATATCTTCTCTCGAACTCATGCTTTTTTATTTTTTATATACCAATCTCTAAAACTATGTTTTGGAGCAACAGGCATTTCTCTTTGTTTGTACCAGGGATTTAATGTATTATTTACAAGTCCGGGAAACATACGAATGATCCACCTTCCGGCCTTTCCCGCAAAACGAAATACTTTAGGATAAGACAAAACAAAGGCCATACCTTTCATTCCTGCAGTTTTTCCGGAAGAGGCATAACCTTCTTCCGTCAAAACCTGACGCCACTTCCAGAGTTGTTCGTGAATATTTATTTTAACGGGGCAAACATTTGTGCAGGAGCCACAAAGTGTAGAAGCAAATGGAAGATCTGCATTCTCACGCATGTTAATGTTTGGATTTAAGATAGAACCAATAGGCCCCGCTGTAGCATTGTGGTAACTGTGTCCGCCGCTTCTTCTATAAACCGGACAAGTATTAAAACAAGCTGCACAACGAATACATTTTAAAGAATTGCGAAAGTCTTCGCGGCCTAACTGTTTGCTGCGTCCATTATCTACAATTACAATATGCATTTCCTGGCCTTTGCGCGGACGGTGGAAATGACTGGAATAAGTTGTAATAGGTTGTCCGGTAGCACTGCGCGTGAGCAACCTTAAGAAAACAGAAAGATGTTCTGCTTTTGGGATTATTTTTTCAAACCCCATGCAGGCAATATGAATTTTGGCAGCGTGCGCACCCATGTCAGCATTTCCTTCATTTGTGCAGACCACAAAACCACCCGTTTCTGCCACTGCAAAATTAACACCGGTAATCGACAGGTCTGCCTCGATAAATTTATTTCTTAAATGTTGGCGTGCTGCTTCCGTTAAATATTGCGGATCATTATTTCCCTTTTCGGTATGTAAATGCTCATGAAAAGTATCGCTAACATCCTGTTTCTTTAAGTGAATAGCAGGTAGCACAATGTGGCTTGGTGGTTCGTTTCTAAATTGCACAATACGTTCACCAAGGTCGGTATCTACAACTTCAATACCTTTAGAAATCAAAAAAGGATTCAGGTGACATTCCTCCGTCAACATGGATTTACTCTTTACGATTTTTTTTACATTATTTTTTCGCGCTATTTCAAGAATGATCTCGTTATGCTCTTTGGCATCTGCGGCCCAATGCACTTTAACACCGTTTGCTTGTGCGTTCTTTTCAAATGCTAATAGATAGGTATCCAGGTTGGAAAGCGCATGGTTTTTAATTTGTGACCCGAGTTCACGCAGACTTTCCCACTCCGGTAATTTGTGAACGATCTTATCACGCTTTGCTCTTACAAACCAAAGTGTTTCGTCATGCCAGTTCGTGCGGGCTTCGTCAGAAATAAATTTTTCCGCTGCCACCGCATGTTCAACTGGTTTTAAAAATTTTTCCATCCTAACTATTTAAGATCTCCGCAATGTGAATTATTTTTACAGGACTTTTTTGACGCCGTAAAATACCTTCCAGGTGCATGAGACAGCTTACATCACCCCCTGTTATGTATTCAATATTATTTTCTTCATGCTCTGTAAGCCTGTCTTTACCCATCTTCACACTTACTGCTTCCTCAAACACACAAAACGTACCACCAAAACCGCAGCACTCATCTTTACGTTTAGGATAAGAAAGTTCCAACCCCTTTACCATGTTTAATAATTGTTCGGGTTTAGAAAATTCAGGTGAAACTAATTCCGTCATCGAAGAAAGGTGAAGTCCTCTTTGTCCGTGACAACTAATGTGCATTCCCACTTTATGTGGAAAAGAAACATTTAGTTGTTTTACTTTTAAAATGTCAGTCAAAAATTCAGTCAGTTCATAAACCCGGTTACGAATCCTCTCCGCTGCTGCGGGATTAGCATCGTCATGTAAATGTTCCTTTATATGCAATGCGCAACTGCCCGAAGGACAAACGACATAATCCGCATCTTTAAAATTTTCCGTAAAGTTTTTGTTACACGCCGAAGTCATCCCGTTAAAACCTGAATTGGCTAATGGTTGACCACAACACGTTTGATTTAAAGGATAATCGACTTCACAGCCCAGTTTCTGCAAAAGTTCATACGTAGCAACAGCTATGTTGGGATAAAACTGGTCAACATAGCAGGGTATGAATAAACTAACTTTTTTCATTTTATTTTTTCGCGTTCTCCCGCGTAGTAACGTAATTCAATGATATTGCTTGGAATAGATTTTTCATTCCACGAGCTGTGAATCGCCAGCGCAGCTCCAATAGCCGTAGCCTGCGCCATAGAGGCTCCATAAATTTCAATTCCGGGAAAAGCAACAGTAAGCAGATTCATATAAATTGCATTTTTACTAAACCCTCCATCCACAAAAATCCGTTTTACTTTTGTACCCTCCAGAACAAGTTGCGTAGAAAATAATTGTAAAGAAACAATGTCCAGAATGAGCTGATGATAAGCCTCTTCCGCCGAACTAAATTCTGAAATCTCACGCTTTTTAAATAACAGTTCTTTCGATCTGTTCTTCATACTATTGAACAAGATATTTCCGTTCTTTTTCTGAAGTTTAGTAGTAACGGGCTTATTGAATTCAAGATTTCTATAAAACGCCGGGGAATTATTAAAATAAGTTGCAATGCGCTCCACCTGCACTTCATGATCAAAACCCGAAAAAACGCGGGAAGCCTTTACTGGTTTACTTTCATAAGTGAGGTAACAAAGAGAATCATCTTCGAGTTGCTGCGCTGTTAAAGGCGATTGGTTAAACGGATTCAGACTGATACACCATGTTCCCGTAGAAATAAGGACAAAGGGTTCGGTGAAATTCATCAGGTAAGGAATGAGTGCCGCAGAACTATCATGCAACCCAATTCCAACTTTGTAAGTGTTGCCAGGAAATGCGGCTGATACCACTTCGGTGCAAGGCGCGATAAAAGGAAGTTTTCCGGTTATTCCCTCTTTGCGAACCCATTCGTGGTATTCGTTTTTTTCAAAGTTCCACATCCCGGTGTGACAGCCTATGCTGGTAACATCCGTGTAGGGCTTACCCGAAACAATGTAACTTAAATACTGAGGTAAATGAAAAGCATAACGTACTTTATCAAAAACCTCTGGCTGCTGGTGTTTTAATCTATAAAACTGTAAACCTGAATTCAGACTTCCTAAAACAGGCGAGGCGGTTTCCAGAGAAAATCTTTTTTCACCGCCATAGGTTTCGTAGAATTGTTTTTTCAAATCCTCCGGATAGGGTTTGAGGTAATTGTAAAGTGGTGTCAAAGGTTTATCCTCATCATCCACATAAACAAAGCTTGCGCCGTAGGTAGAGAAATTTAAGGCCTTTATCTCAAATTCCTTTTTTCGAAAAACATCGCGTAAAGAATCGAAAACAGACAAACGTAAACTCTCTATGTTTTCACAAGGATCACCGTCCTCATCAACAGTTTCAGTAAATCGAGCCGATCGCTCATAAACCAGATTGTAGTCTTCGTCAAATAAAAAAAGTTTTTTATTTGTTTTCCCTACATCTATTATCGCGATAACTTTCGTCATTTCTGTTTAAAATCTTAAAGTCCTGAGGCGATCGATTTGCTTCCGCGTTCTTTAATTAAAGCCTCGCGTAATTTATAATCACGAAACACTTCAATTGGCTGTATCGCAGCTCCAGCCTGAAGACGAGCCTCTGCTAACAAAGGACGCACATCTGTACGGTAAGCATCCTGCAATATACTTTCGGCTGCCACAACATCATTATTTTCCTGTGCTACTCGTAAAGCTTTTTGATCTACGATTAAAGACTGTGCATAAGCAATTTTAATAGCCTCTACCGATTGTAACAGATCCTCGAGTGGATCTTTAATGTTATGTGAAGCATCAATCATCCAGCTTAAGCCGGTTGCATGATTCATTCCTTTGTTATTCATTCCTTCCACTAACTCATTGTAGATCAAAAACAACTTATAGGGATTGATACTTCCAACCGTTAAATCATCGTCACCGTACTTGCTATCATTGAAGTGAAAGCCCCCTAATTTTTCTTCGTTCAATAACAAAGAAACAATTTGCTCGATGTTGGTGTTTGGCAAATGATGACCAAGATCCACTAGCGTAAAGGCTTTTTTTCCCAGTTTATTTGCCAACAAGAGCGATTGGCCCCAGTCGCCAATAGTAGTTGAATAAAAATATGGCTCGTACGGTTTATACTCAATCAGCATTTTCCATTTTTCAGGAAGCGCCGCATAAATTTCACCGAGACTTTCTAAAGTATTATTAAAGGCATTGCGCATATTGATTTGTCCCGGAAAGCTGGAACCATCAGCCAACCAAACGGATAAACAATCAGACCCCAGTTCAACACCATAACGAATTACTTCGATGTTGTGTTCAACTGCTTGTTTTCTTACCGCTCTGTCTGAATGATGCAATGAACCATGCTTGTAGCTGTGTTTTTGGTCCGCCTGATCCTGGAAGGTATTTGAATTAACGGCATCAAATTTTAAATCGTAACTCTCGGCAAGTGCTTTAATAGCTTTTGCTTCTTTTGGAATATCCCAGGGAATGTGTAAAGAGATGGATCCACTTGATTTGTTTAATGCATGTAATAAGCCAACATCTTCTATTTTTTGCTCCAGCGTTGCAGGTTCGCCACCGCCCGAAAATCTTCCGAAACGTGTTCCACCAGTGCCCAAAGCCCAGCTGGGAATCGCGATTTGAAGTGCTTTTAATTTTTCTACAACATCAGCAACATTAGAAACAGACTCTGCAAGAAAAGTATAACTCTTTTTATGCTTAGCCAAATGCTTTTGATTATGATCTTCTATGTGGTTAGTAATTTTCATAACACTAAGTAATTTACGTATTTAATTTTTAGAATTCAAAGATTTACATGAGACAAAAAACCTCTTTTAATTGCACCTGCTTCGGAGATAAATCTGGATTAGTCTCCATGATATCACTCATGTATTTCCACCATTTTTTCATCACCGGATGATTTGGAAGATCATTTAAAGTAGTGCCATCAATCACTTTCATAATACCGAAAAGATCGTTGTTATCTTCATCCAGATAAATGTAATATTCCAATACCCCGGTTTGTATAAGAAGCTCCTTGAGCTCAGGCCAGATGGCGTTGTGACGTGCAACATACTCCAGCTGAAAACCAGGAAGTAAATGCATTTTAAAAGAGATACGAGTCATGATGGTAGTTTTTGAAATCGCCGCAGCGAAGGTACACAGTGATGCAGATCGTTCTTAATTCCAGCTAATAAACCAAAAGATCCGTGTAACCCCGCGCGGCGATTGCTTAATTTTTAGCGAACAAAAGACGCGGCAATTCCACCGTCCACATTGATAATATTTCCCGTAGATTTATTTAACAACCCTCCTACCAAAGAGAAACAGCCATTAGCAATATCTTCCGGTAAAATAATTTCATTTAACAAAGTACGTTTAGCATAAAAAGCCGGCAATTCTTCCACTTTAATATTGTATGCTTTTGCACGGCCTTCAGCCCAGGCTCCTGCCCAAATTTTGCTATCAGAAATTACTGCATCCGGATTAACAACATTCACGCGGATTTTATCCGGGCCAAATTCAGCCGCGTTTAAACGACTCAAGTGAATTTGTGCGGCCTTTGCAGATCCGTATCCCGCGTTATTCGGTCCTGACACTAAACCGTTTTTGCTGGCAATATTAATAACGTCACCACCTAAAGCTTGTTTGCGCATTACCTTAACACCCGCTTGAGTTACCAGGAATTGTGCTTTTACAAGGATATCATATAAAAGATCCCAATCTTTTTCTGTGGTTTCTTCCACTGGTTTTGAAATAGAAATACCGGCGCAGTTTACCACGATGTCAATTCCACCAAAGGCTAACGAGGCAGCGTCAAAAGCGTTCGTAATCTGCTCTCCTTTTAATACATCTAAAAGTACTGAAGCGTATTGATCTTTGCTGTAAGTTTTTGCGAAGTCCGCCTTCGCTGCTTCTAAACGCTCTGCATCGTTGTCATTTATAATCACACATGCGCCTTCGTCAACAAATTTTTTCGCGATTGCTTTTCCAATGCCACCTGCACTTCCAGTTATCAGGGCAATTTTTCCTGACAAAGATTTTGGTTTCGGCATGCGTTGTAATTTCGCTTCTTCTAACAACCAATACTCAATATCGAATGCTTCTTGTCTTGGCAGCGAAGTGTATTCAGAAATTGCTTCAGCGCCTTTCATTACGTTGATAGCATTGATGTAAAATTCGGATGCTACCCGTGTAGTTTGTTTGTCTTTTGAAAACGTAAACATACCTACTCCTGGATATAAAATCACCACTGGATTTGGATCACGCATAGCAGGGCTATTTGCATGTTTACACGTGTCGTAATACTCCGTATACATTTTACGGTAAGCTTCAAATTGCGGCAATAATTTTTCTTTGATAATTTTTACATCGCTTAAATCTTCATCAGGAGTTAAGTTTAAAACCAATGGACTAATTTTTGTGCGAAGAAAATGGTCCGGACAACTGGTTCCCAAAGGAGCTAATTTATCGAGATCATTTGAATTTGTAAATTCTAAAACACGCGCGTCGTCTGTAAAGTGACCGATCATGCGTGTATAGCTGGAGCAGAAACCACGAAGAACGGGCGCCAGTTCAGCTGCTTTTTGTTTACGCGCATCTTCAGGTAAGGACTGGATTTTTTGTCCGCCAAAAACCGGGCCTTTTTTACCGTAATTCTTTTCAAGGTATTCTGCACAAGCTTCAACCACTTCCAAAGTATTCATATAACTTTCGTAAGCTGTATCGCCCCATGTAAACAAACCATGAGAGCCTAACATGATGCCACGAATACCAGGATTTTCGTCAAGGCACGCCTTTAATTGCAAGCCTAAGTCGAAACCGGGCCGTTGCCATTCTACCCAGCCAATTGTTCCTTTGAATAATTCCTGAGTGATTTTTTTTCCGTCTTTCGCTGCTGCAATAGCAATAGCCGCATCCGGGTGTAAATGATCAATGTGTTTGAATGGTAAAAAACCATGCAAAGGAGTATCAATAGAAGGTGCTTTCGAAGCAAGATCGTAAATGCAGTGATTGAATAATTCAACCATTTCATCTTCCTGCTCAATTCCTTTGTAAACATTTTTAAGAGCTCTTAAACGCTCCACATAAAGCGCTGCAAGACCACTGCGCTTTAAAGTGCCAATGTCGCCACCAGAACCTTTAACCCACATAATCTCCGTTTCCTGTCCTGTTAAAGGATCTTTTGCATTCGCTTTGCAGGAAGTATTTCCCCCGCCGTAATTTGTTAAGCGCAAATCTGCACCTAATAGATTTGAACGGTAAATTAAAAGTCCTACCTCATCGCCGGCAAGTTTTGCTGCTTCGGCTTCGTTCCATAAATAACTTACGTGCTTGAATGTTTTGTTAGCTGTTGACATTATATTGTGATTTTAATTTTAATGATTGATTGAATTTCCATAGGCTACAACTACTACCGAAGTGATCAGCACCACTATTCCTGTAATAATTGTGTAACGTGTTTTAGTACTTACACCTTTCCATTCGTTTAGTACGATGCCCCAGGTATTAGCTATCAATATAATAAAGGTCATGTGCAGTATCCATGAGCTGGCGCCGTTTCCAAGTTTACTTTCCCCCATGCCATAAAAGAAAAATTGTAAAAACCAGGTTGTACCTGCTAATGCTGAGAAAATATAATTTTTTAAAAGTGGTGTTTGTTTATTTGTATAATCGCCTGCAGTTTTATTTTTCGCATTTAAAATCATACACCAGATAAAATTCGTTGTAAGCCCACCCCATAATAAAACCACGTAAATAACATTGTTTTGAAAAAGCGGATTCATGTTGGTAGTTGCGAGTGCCGTTTCAGCCATGGGTTGTCCAGCTTCGATACCAAAATTAAAACAAGCACTTAATGTTCCTGAAATAATGGCTACTGTAATCCCTTTTTTAACACTGAACTCAGCAACACTTTTTTTCTTGTCTTCCTCCGATAATTCCCTTTCTTTAAGTACGCCAGCTCTTCCACAGATATAAATGCCCGTAAGACATAATACAATTCCCAGCAAAACTACAAGTCCCCAGGATTGTGAACACATGTCGGTAAAAGATACCTTGCCCGCCTGCGGAACTAAATCATAATAAACAGAAGGAATAATTGCACCAAGTGCAGAGCAAAAGCCGAGAGTTATAGAATTGCCGAGCGACATCCCTAAATACCGCACGCCTAGTCCATAAGTCAATCCGCCAATGCCCCAAAGTAGACCAAAGAAAAAAGTCCACCCGGTTACTGCAAATGGTGTATTACGAATAATTTCAAAAAAACCCGGAACAGTTAACCATGCTGCCAGGGGTGGAACAATAAGCCATGAAAACAAACCGCCCACTATCCAATAACTTTCCCATGCCCAGCCTTTAACTTTTTTATAAGGAAGATAAAAACTTCCAGAAGCGCCCCCTCCAATCAAGTGAAAAATAATTCCGGCTAATACATTCATAGTTAGTGTTTGCAGTAAAAGTAAGTGCCTACTTTTAATTGACCGTCCTGCGCTGTTCTGTTTTAAAACTGCTACTCAAATCCTACAAAAAATATGTTAATGAACAGGGCTTAACACCTGGCAGTAGATTACCTTTACAACCTCTTTTTGCCAGTAATTTAGTTGACTAAAAATTTATGCAACGATTTTTACACGGCTTAAACAAGCATTAACTAACATCAAACGAAAAGTAAATTTCTAGTACTCAACCTGAAAAAATCATAACTGTTATAACACCATGGAATATAGACAACTTGGAGCTTCCGGACTCAGAATTCCGGTTTTAAGTTTTGGAACAGCAACCTTCGGTGGAAGCAACGAATTTTTTAAAGCATGGGGAAACACACAGGTAGACGAAGCCACCCGCATGGTGAATTTATGCCTGGATGCCGGCGTAAATTTGTTTGACACCGCAAATATTTATTCGCAGGGAACTGCTGAAGAAATTTTAGGAAAAGCCTTAAAAGGTCTTCGCGATAAAGTGCTTATTTCAACAAAGGCAACTTTCTCAATGGGAGAAGGAGCAAATAATTACGGATCTTCCCGCCTTCACTTAATTCAGCAATGTGAAGCCAGTTTAAAACGTTTGAATGTAGACCATATTGACATCTATCACATGCACGGTTTCGATGCTCTAACGCCTGTTGAAGAAACTCTGAAAACACTGGATACTTTAATTCAGAGTGGCAAAGTGCGTTACATTGCCTGTTCTAATTTTTCAGGGTGGCACTTAATGAAATCTCTTTCTGCTTCTGAAAAATTTGGCTGGTCGAAATACATTGCTCACCAGGCTTATTATTCCTTATTGAACCGCGAATTTGAATGGGAATTAATGCCGTTAGGAATTGATCAAAATATTGGCACGATCGTCTGGAGCCCCTTAGCTTCAGGGCGTTTGGGCGGAAAATTCAGAAGAGGACAACCTTTTCCAAAAGATAACCGCATGGCACAAGGCGGCGCGCATGGACCAGCCACTAACGAAGAGCGTCTCTATAAAATCATGGATGCTTTAGATGAAGTGGCGGCAGAAACAAATAAAAGTGTTTCGCAGGTTGCTTTGAATTGGCTATTACAACGTCCTACAATTGCAAACATTATTATTGGCGCAAGAAACGAAGAACAATTAAAACAAAATCTCGGCGCTATTGGTTGGAATCTAACAGTAGAACAAATTAAAAAATTAGATACCGCCAGTCAGCGCGACAAAATTTATCCATACTGGCACCAGGCACAGGATCAAAATTTAGTACCCGATCCAAAATTTTATTAATGCACGACTCGCAACACCCCGCTCCTCTTTCCTCAAACAAAGAAAAGAAAGTAATTTATTTCCCTGACCTTGCACACAAGCCTTCATTAAAAGCAACACGCTTAGGCTTGTGCTTATTTTTCTTTTCGTACGGCTTGTGCTTCGCCTCCTGGGCGAGCCGTATCCCTGATATTAAAAATTTGCTTCAGCTTAGCGACGGACAATTAGGTGCTATTCTTTTAATGTTGCCCGCCGGACAACTAATAGCCATGCCTTTTTCGGGCAGACTTGTGGCCCGGTTCGGAAGCAACAAAACGGTTGTTATCGGAATTATTCTTTATGCTTTAGCCTTGATAAACATCGGCCTGGTAACTTATCCCTGGCAATTATTTCTTTCCTTATTTGTATTTGGCATGTTTGGAAATATGGCCAACATCTCAGCAAATACCCAAGCCATTGGCGTGGAAAAAATGATCGGGAAACCCATTATGATTTCTTTTCATGGGCTCTGGAGTGTTGCAGGATTTACCGGAGCCATGATTGGTATTTTTATGATGACTCATAACGTCTCTCTTCTCGGTCATTTCTGCTCCGTAGCAGCATTAGTAATCTGCCTGGTTTTAATTGGCAAACCTTTTTTAGTGCGAGGAAGGTCAGAATTAAAGCAAAGCAAAAAATCTTTTTTCACAAAACCCGATCCTGAACTGATAAAATTAGGCACTATAGGTTTTTGCAGCATGGCCAGCGAAGGAGCAATGTTCGACTGGAGCGGCGTTTATTTCCAAAAAGTGGTAAGTGCTCCTCCAGGTCTGATAATATTGGGGTACGCGGCCTTTATGAGCACCATGGCAGGTGGAAGGTTCTTTGGAGACAGTTTGGTAAAAAAAATAGGTGCAAAAAATTTGTTACAGCTTAGTGGATTCTTTATCGCAGGCGGACTCATCATCTCCATCACTTTTCCAACATTACTTTTCGCAACATTAGGATTTTTGATTGTTGGTTTTGGCGTTTCTTCTGTAGTTCCAACCGTTTATAGCTCAGCCGGAAAAGCGCAAAACATTTCACCTAGTATGGCATTGGCTGCGGTTTCATCCATCAGCTTTTTAGGCTTTCTTTGCGGACCACCCTTGATTGGTTATGTCTCGCAACTATCCAACTTACGTTATTCTTTTGGCGTGATTGCCTTATTAGGATTTTGTACAACCCTTATGGTTGGGAGGGCAAAACTAATTAAGTAAAACTATTTTGCTATATAGCAGCAAAATGTATCTAATAAAAAAGAGAAGACATTTAAACGAGCTCCGCATGTGCTGCCTGCCTATCGCACAACCACATCCCAAACCTTCGTCAGTTTTGAGCTTCCGGCCTCTCCTTCCACCGAAAGAGTTACAATGTATTTATCTGGCTTTTTATAAGTATGCACTGGATGTTGTTCTGTAGAAGTTGTACCGTCGCCAAAATCCCATAACCACTTAGACACTTTACCTACAGATTCGTCGTGAAAAGCCACCTGTCTCAATTTCTCGTCTAGCAATATAAAACTCCACTTTGCATCAATCGCCTTCTGAAACTCCTTTTCAAGAGGCATGAGTTTAAACATCGGCAATTCAGAAGCATTGCCGTACATAGTATGTTTGCGTGATAAATTCCAAAATCCATCTTGTTTGGGATTTTTCGGATCGTCGTAATCAAGAATAGCCCAGCCTAAACCAATTAATTTATTTTCAGTTAAAACAGATTCCACAGCGCGATCAGGCGTATTGCCGGCGTAATCAAAAGGTGTGATCCAGAATTCTAAAATTAATTTTCCCGCTTCACCTGGTTTAAAACTATACTTGTAAGCCGCGTTTGCGTAAGGTAATTCCTTAATCCAATTCTGACTACCCCAGGCAAGCGTCCAATCCATTTCTGCGTTTGGCGTGTAGATATGATAGTTTTGCGCTTGAACGCCATGATATGAAAACCAGGCATCCATGGGATCGATTTTTTTATTCGGATGAAACCGGTCTATAAAAGGACCGCCCGATGCATCGCCATCCACAACTACTTCAAAAATATCGTGGTGAAGATCCTTTGAAGAAAAATCCCAATAGTTATCGGTGGCCTCGTATAAAAAATACAGACGATTCAACCCTTTTATCCATGCCACTTTCACGCTCACGTCAATTGTCTTTTTATTTATGCTGTCGTAATGTTTCGTATCATCAACCAGTTGATCGGTTTTAACGGCATAAGATTCAGGTACCAGCTTCCAGTCTGAAAGTTCACCATCTATGGAAGGAATTTTATTGGCAGGAAATTGAAAAACTTTGTACACAGTATCATTCTTGCCCTGTGCGCTTATGCATGTTGCCCAAAAGAGTATAAGCCCAGGTAGATATAGTTTTAAAAATTTCATTCTTATCGAAAAAACACAGCGTCAAAAATCTCAGGATGTGCCGACTGACTGTCAAACCCGATCAAATGAATATTCTTCACGTCGTTAGTTTCCAAGCCATACGAAAAATAGTCCGGAACATTTTTTCCCCACTTAGCACTGCAATTTTTTAAAGTTATTTCCTCTGCAAAACGGATACTGTAGGCTGGCGTGCTGTGCTGTTCAATACCCTCATAAACTTTTGTGGGACGATTGTCAAAAAGTCCACCTTTATACAACGTTGTTCTCGCAAAAGTAATGTGTACATTTTCAAAGAGAACATTCTTAATGACACTTTCTTTTGTTCCGCTGATCCTTGCGCTATTTTCAGCGTTACCGCTTACATTTTTAACGGTGATATCATGTATCATGCCTAATTTTGTTTCTGGCGTTCGCGGAATTGCAGTAAAAGAAATGGCTTCACCTCTGCCCCACCAGGGATCTGAATGGTATTTGGATTCGAAAGTAATATCTGAAAATACAATATGATGAACGTTGCCTGCGTCCCTCAGCTGAATAGTGATTCCGCGACAAGAGGCCAGTATCTTGATTCTTTCAAAAGTAACATTGTAAACGTCGGAAGTCGTCTCCGTCCCGATCTTAATTCCCGAATCCTGTGTTTTGATAATGCAATCGTGTACCCGGATATTTGCTGAAGGACCAAAATCCTCGTCTTGTTTAGTAGCTTTAATTACTATCCCATCGTCTCCACATTCAATGTTGCAATTTTTAATTTCTACATCTCTGCAATGATCCGGATCAATCCCATCGCAATTCGGAACATCCAGATGATTTTTTATTGTAATATGATCTATTAAAACCTTTTCGCAGCCAATCATATGTAAGCCCCACCGTGGCGCCTCTCCAAAACTAATATCTTTTATCAAAAGATTTTTGCAGGCAATGAGTTCAAACAAATTCGGGCGCCATTCTTTAGGAATCCACCACTCGTTTTCTTTCTCATAGTGATCCATGTATTTTAAATCCTGACCGTTGATGTAGCCCGTTCCCGAGATAGTCAGGTTGTCTGCATTTCTGGCTTTAATAGCAGCTTCACCAATATAATCCTTGTGTTCTGTGCTGATCAAAATCACAGAGCCCTCTTCCAGGTGAAAATCCATATTACTTTTCAGAATAATACTTCCTACCAGGAATTTATATCCACCAGGAACCACCACTTGTCCTTTTGCAGCGCTCGCCTTATCAATAGCTTGTTGAAACGCTTTGGTATCAAGTGTTGTTCCATCTCCCCTGGCTCCAAAGTTAAGAACATTAAATACTTTCGTTTTGGAGTTTGCCGGGCAAATATAAGATTGCAAACAAAAAGCCAATAAGAAAAAATAAAACCCGTTGCGAAAAATAAAATTCATAGTTAAAAAATAGTGGAGCTTAAAATACCAAATTCAAAAAAAGTAGCTGTCATGCTCTATACTGTTTATTAAACCACATATGTTATGGCATTTACATTCATACCCGCACCTACCGAAGCAAGTAAAATAACATCCCCTTTTTCCAATTCATGTTCCGGCTGTTTTCCTTTCAGCACAAGTTCCAGTAAAGTTGGAACAGTAGCTACAGAGCTATTTCCAAGCTTATGAATACTCATAGGCATAATGTCTTTTGGAACTTCTTTATTGTAAAGTTTATAAAATTCGCGAATAATTGCATCATCCATTTTTTCGTTTGCCTGGTGAATAAATACTTTTTTTAATTTGTCAATTCCCACTCCTGATTTATCCAAACACTTTTTCATAGCCAGGGGCACATTTGTTAAAGCAAATTCATAAATCTTCCTGCCTTCCATTTTAATATAACGGGTATTAGGCGCATGCTCTTTATTATAAGACGTATCGTAAAATAAATAATAAGCTTCCTTTTCTGCATAAGTTTGCGCAGCCGTACTCAAAATCCCCTTTAAATCCGGCTCATTTGTCCCTTCAATAATAGTAGCAGCTGCGCCATCTGCATAGATCATCGAATCACGATCGTGAGGATCTAAAACACGGGAAAGTGTCTCAGCTCCAATGACTAAAAATCGTTTTGATTCTCCTGATAAAATATACTGGCGCGCAATAATAACCCCTTGTACCCAACCCGGACAACCAAATAAAATGTCGAATGCAATACAATCCGGATTTTTAATTTTAAGATCGTGTTTAATGCGTGAAGCAATACTCGGCAAAATATCAGTCTGTACTTTTCCGTGTGGAATATTTCCGAAATTATGCGCGAGAATAATGCCATCAAGCGTTTCCGGATCAATGCCTGCATCTTCAATAGCACGCCGGGCTGCAATGCTTGCAATATCAGACATTAAAAGATCGTTCGACACATAACGACGTTCCTCAATTCCGGTAATCGCTTTAAATTTTCGAATGATGGTTTCTGCAGGCTGTGAAATCAGACTTCCATCTTCATTATAAAACACAGAATTCGCAAAACTTTCATTGGTTACAATGTTTTCAGGAATATAACTTCCTATGCCGGTGATGGAAATATTCATAGTTCGTATTTAAAATAATATGGTCCTAAAACTTTCTGCACTTTTTGACTCTATACTAAGTTAAAGGGAAATAAAGAATTCTCAGGTATACTTACGCAAACGTTTACGTAAACCTACACAAGCTTCGAACTTTCAGTATTTCTGATTACATTAGAAGTATAGAATCTTTACTTGATACTTATTACATGAAGCAACCAGAGCCCATTCAGGGATGCCTGCTCGCTTTAAAAGAAATTATTATGAGTCAGGATCACCAGATCACCCAGCAAAGAAAATTTCAGATTCCTTTTTTTTATCACGGCGATAAAAAGTTATGTTTTTTATGGGTCACCAAAAAGAAAATCATGATGGGTTTTATCGAAGACAAAACCATCCATCCAAAAAAAGACGGCTTAAAAAGAAAAGACAAAATGGAAACCCTGCTCCTCGATCCGGCTGCCGACATTCCACTTAAACTTATCGTCAGGGAACTTAAGAAAAAAATAAAACTTTATAATTCGCTCAAGCTGTCCTGACGAGTTTAAGGGTGGTCACCTTTTCTACCTCATAAATTTATCTGTTTTATCTGCTGGATCAGCGTCAGAAAAAGAGTGAAGAGTGCGGTATTGATCTGCGCAATCTGCGTCATCTGCGGCAAGTCTGTGGAATTCTACCCGCACTTCGACGACCCACAATCATTGCAAGTCAAACAACCTTCCTGGTAATGCAAATTCACCGAATTGCAATTAGAACATTTTTGTTGTTTAGAAACGGTGCCATCTGGTATATACCTCTTTAAAGCTCTGGCAACACCGTTCTTCCAGGTGTTGATATTTTCATCCAGTTGCAGACTTCCAATAAGTTCAACCACATTTTCAATGGGCATACCATGTCTTAATGTTCCTGAAATCAATTTTGCATAATTCCAGTACTCCGGATTAAATTTATGTGACAATCCTTCTACCGTAGTTTTGTAACCACGTTGATTCAAATATTGAAAATCATAACGTGATCTTCCGTCTGCCTCACGGTTCTTGATAATAACTCCTTCATTCACATTACGCGGCAATAAAATACCATCTTCGTCATCAGCATAACCCGTAAATATTTCGTAAGGTTTGTTGTCTATCAAACCGATAAAAGCAATCCACTTGCCTTTATTGTTTTGAAATCTTACCACGTCTGCCTTTAAAGCTGCAGGACGACTCACCGGAAATTGTGAAGTAACTTCAGTTTTTTCTTCTTTTTTGGGCTCGTCGTTGCTAATTAACACACCCGAACGTGAACCATCTCTGTATACGGTAACGCCTTTGCAACCGGCTCTCCAGGCTTCCAGATAACACTCACCCACTAGCTCTTCAGACACGTCATTGGGCATATTGATAGTAACGCTGATAGAATGATCAACCCATTTTTGAATTGCTCCCTGCATTTTTACCTTATTCAGGTAATTTACATCATTGGAAGTTGCTTTGTAATAAGGGGATTTTTTCACCAAAACATCCAGTTCTTCCTGCGAATAATTTTTTGAAATATCGTAACCGTTAACATCCATCCATTCTTTAAAGCGGTGATGAAAAACAACATACTCTTCCCACGAATCGCCAACTTCATCCACAAAATCGATGCGCACATTTTTATCGTTTGGATTTACTTTTCTTCTTCTTTTATAAACCGGTAAAAACACAGGTTCAATTCCCGAAGTTGTTTGTGACATTAAGCTTGTAGTTCCCGTTGGAGCAATCGTTAACAAAGCTATGTTCCTTCTGCCATGCTCCAGCATTTCATAATAAAGTTTTGAATCCGCTTCTTTTAAACGCAACATAAAAGGATTATTTTTTTCGCGCTCAGCATCAAAAATAGCGAAGGCTCCGCGCTCTTTAGCTGTGTTCACCGAAGCTCTGTAGGCTTCAAGGGCAACCGTTTTATGAATCTCCACAGAAAATTCAGTAGCTTCTTCTGTTCCGTATCGTAGGTTCAATGCTGCAAGCATATCTCCTTCTGCAGTAATGCCAATTCCTGTTCTTCTTCCTTCTTCTGCTTTGTGACGGATATTGATCCATAAATTTATTTCTGTTTGTTTGATCAATTCGTCTTCAGGATCTGATTTTATCTTTTCAAGAATAGCATCGATTTTTTCAAGTTCCAGGTCAATGATGTCATCCATAATCCGTTGAGAAAATGCAACATGTTTTTTAAAAAGCCCGAAATTAAATTTTGCATGCTTGGTAAAAGGTTCATCTACATAAGAAAACAAATTGATAGCCAGTAAACGACACGAGTCGTAGGGACACAAAGGGATCTCTCCACATGGATTTGTAGACACCGTTTTGTATCCAAGGTCTGCATAACAATCGGGCAAAGATTCATTGATAATGGTATCCCAAAATAAAATTCCCGGCTCTGCAGATTTCCATGCGTTGTGCACGATTTTTTTCCAGAGACTTTGAGCGTCAATTTCTTTTTTTACAAGAGGGTTTTTAGAATTTACCGGATACTGTTGCATGTACGCTGAATTGCTCTCAACTGCTTTCATAAACGCATCGTCTATGCGCACGGAAACATTTGCTCCGGTCACTTTTCCTTGTTCTAATTTCGCATTGATAAAATCTTCTGCATCGGGATGTTTAATAGCCACTGATAACATCAAAGCGCCACGACGTCCTTCCTGAGCCACTTCCCGCGTGGAATTGGAATAACGTTCCATAAAGGGAACAAGCCCCGTAGAAGTTAATGCAGAGTTTTTTACCGGAGAATATTTCGGACGGATATGCGTCAAGTCATGTCCTACGCCACCACGGCGTTTCATTAACTGCACCTGCTCCTGGTCTATTTTTAATATTCCACCGTAAGAATCTGAATCACCATCATTCCCAATTACAAAACAGTTGGATAAAGAAGCTATCTGGTAAGGATTGCCTATTCCCGTCATCGGACTTCCTTGTGGAATAATATATTTGAAGTTTCTGATTAGTTCAAATATTTCGTTCTCTTTTAAAGGATTTGGATAGTTATTTTCTATTCGAGCAATCTCACCCGCTATTCTTCGGTGCATATCATCCGGAGTTTTCTCATAAATGTTTCCATCCGAATCTTTCAGGGCGTATTTATTTACCCAAACCCTGGCAGCTAAATCGTCATTCTTAAAATATTTTAAAGCCGCTGAATAGGCTTCATCTTGTGTATAAATTGTCGGCATCGGGATGTCTTTTACAGAGTTCATAAGTACATTTTTTATTTTTTGAGAACCTCAAAAGTAATCAGTAATTAAAATCTTTCCAGATTTATTTTACATCAAATTTCAATAAAATAAGCTTATATGTTTATAAATCAACATGTTAATAATTTACAAACAGCCAAAAGTTTACAAACTATTAAAACAAATTTTTACTCGATACGTTTTCAATCCTATTTCTTTGTCCACTTTTTAAGTTTAAAGACCCTTTCTACTTTTTCATTTCTATACCTGTAACTACAGGACGGGTCTAAACTTAAATGCTCTTACATTCGGAATTACTCAACCAAAAATTACTCCGCATGAAAAGCAAATTCCGAACCGCATTGATTCTAAGCTTAATTTTTTCAGAATTTGTCGCTCAAACAAATTCAACATTCAAATTGTTTCCGCAAAACAAATCTCAAAATGTAAATCCTGATTGCCATTTGGTTTTGACTTTTCAAGAGGATGTACGCCTGGGAAAATCGGGAAAAATAAAAATTTATGATGCTTCTGATAATAAGCTTGTCGACAGTCTGGATGTGAGCATTCCTGCCGGACCAACGCTTAAAGACACAACAAGGGTACTATACTCACCAAAGCCATATGAGTATCTGAAAGGAAACTTCACAAATGCCAATACAAAACCCGGAACACCTTCAGGCCTGGCACTTCCCAATAGTGGCAACTATCAACTCACAATTATTGGCGGCTTCACAGATGCCTTTCATTTTCACCCTGTGATTATTCACAACCAGGTAGCCACAATTTATCCGCACAATAACCTGTTGCAATACAACAAAACCTATTATGTCACTATAGACCCAGAAGTCTTTGCTGTAAGGGATTTCAAAGGCATACAAAAATTTGCCTGGACCTTTTCCACTAAAAAAGAAGCTCCAAAAAAAGGACAAGCATACTTGGTGGTTAATACGAATGGAACAAATGATTTTAATACGGTACAAGGTGCCCTCGATTTTGTTCCTTATGGCGAACACAAAAATGTAACCATATTAATTAAAAACGGAACTTATGAAGAGTTGGTTTATGTTCGTAAAAAATCAAACATCACCCTCGTTGGTGAAGACCGCGAAAAAACAATAGTAACCTATACTAATTACGAAGCCTTTAATGCGCATCCTAAAAACCTTGCCACCAATGAACTTCCCGGCACTTTCCCATCACGCCGTGGGGCTTTTACGGTAGATAACTGTAATGACATTTCCGTAACAAATTTGAGTATTAAAAACCCCTCCGATCAGCAAGCCGAAGGGCTTTTAATTACGGGTGAAAGAAATATGCTCTACCATGTAAATATCCGTGGTGGTGGCGATGCCCTGCAAGTAAATGGATCAGCGTATTTTAAAGAATGTAAAATTGAAGGTGGTGGAGATATGATACTCGGTCGTGGCGCTGCATTTTTTGATCACTGCGAATTGTATTCCAAGTATACTTTTATGTGGATTCGCAATACAGCCGCTAATCACGGGAATGTTTTTGTGAATTGTACATTTAAAGGTATAGGCACCAAGCCCACCGATCTGGCCCGCGAACCAGACAACAAAGAAAAAACCTATCCTTACAGTGAAGCTGTTTTAATTAATTGTACACTCGAAAATATTATTCCTCAAGGTTGGGGACAAATAGATGGAGCCACAGAAAACATTCACTATTGGGAATGCAACAGTATTTCTCCCGACGGAAAACCTGTAGATATAAGTCAACGCCATCCTGTTTCACGACAATTAACGAAAGAAAAAGACGCTATAACTATTACAAATTACAGCACACCTTCTTATGTTTTAGGAGGCTGGGAGCCCGCAGTAGAGCGTTTGATCAAGCTGGGGAAATAGGATTGTCTTTTAAAAATCAATAGTAGCGATCTTTCCTTGCCGGGAGTCATAATCAAAAACTTTTTGCTCCGCAAAATTTGTTTTTTGTTTTTTCAAAAGCTTTCAAGCAAGTAAACTTTCAACATTTTCTGGATCTCATAAGAGATTGACTTCGTCGATCTCTTATGACCAAGAGTCATAATCAAAAACATTTTGCTCCGCAAAATTTGTTTTTTGTTTTTTCAAAAGCTTTCAAGCAAGTAAACTTTCAACAGTTTTTGGATCTCATAAGAGATTGACTTCGTCGATCTCTTATGACCAAGAGTCATAATCAAAAACATTTTGCTCCGCAAAATTTGTTTTTTGTTTTTTCAAAAGCTTTCTTAAAACAAAAAACCCTTCCGGCAGAGCCGGAAGGGTTTTTGATTTATCGTGGAGTCGGAGAGATTCGAACTCTCGTCCAAATAAGGAATAAATAAGCTTTCTACAATGTTTAGAGATAACTTGATTGTCGGCTGAAGGCAGGCGTTATATCAAACCAATCTTCAACTTAGTTGCTGATATTGTTTTATGTAGCAACATCCATAAAACAAACTACACATTTATGATGCTTTACCCGCAGCGCAGTGCAGTTAAGCTCCGCGGAAAGCAAAGGTCACTTAATTCTAAATTAAGCAGCCATAGCGTAAGAGTTATCTTCGCCAAATAAAAGTTTTGAAAGTTCAGTTTAAAGAGCTCGTCTTACAACGCTCTACATGCTTACTTATCTAATGCGCTCACTGTCAAAACCGGTCGACCCCATTTAAGTTCTCAAATTCAAAGTCGATATAAAATCTTCTTCTAATTCAAAACTTATCCTTAAAGAACTGAAGTAAAGATAGTAAAATCCGCTTGCAGATAAGAGCTTTTTATTTACATTTAACTAAATTTAATTTCCATGAAGACTTTATTTTCTCTTTTATTTATTAGCATTTTCAGCCTTTCACAGGCTCAAACCGTAAAATCAAAAAATTTAAAAATAAAATACACTCCGCCTGCTGGCTGGAATGCAGAAGAGTTTGGCGCGAAAGGCCCATGGGAAGAAGCTGGAAACGGCCTTTGCCATTGCTCTGGCGCACATTTCTCAAAATCTCATAAAGATGGAAAAATGCATGTAGTGATTTATCCAAGTATGCAAAGCGGCTTAGATTCTACCAAACGCGAAAATGTAGGTAACCTTCATTTTGAAGATGTAGTTAAATATGACAAAGTAAGAAACAATGATATTTCCTTCGAACGAAAAAAATCTAATTTTACGGACTTAAAAACCAAAGCAAAGTCTTTTGAAGTATATCGCTACTTCGCAAAAGTTGAAGATCACTTTTACATCATTTACGCCTGGCAGGAAAACATGCAAGTTCTTAATTCAACCAATGAAAAAGAGCTGTTTGCAATGGTGAATGCTATTGAAGCCAATTAAAAACCTTAACATCCAGCAGATGTTAAGACCAGAAATGTCACATCGAGCAGGGCAAAAGAGTTAAGACTCTTTTGAGCCGGCCCGTGTGTTAGCAATATCACATCCAGCATAGCCGAATGTCAGATCGAGCAGGATTAACATCCAGTGCATGTTAAGGCCAGCTTTTGCATAGTCGGGATGTCAGATCGAGCAGGGCAAAAGAGTTAAGACTCTTTTGAGCCGGCCCGTGTGTTAGCAATATCACATCCAGCATAGCCGAATGTCAGATCGAGCAGGATTAACATCCAGTGGATGTTAAGGCCAGCTTGTGCATAGTCGAGATGTCACATCGAGCAGGATTAACATCCAGTGGATGTTAAGGCCAGCTTGTGCATAGTCGAGATGTCAGATCGAGCGTAGTCGAGATCACTGTTTCTCCACCAAATACTTCCAATACCGCTTCGGAACATGTTTCAAATGCAGTTTGGTATTTTTTCGCACTGCAATATTTACACTCTTAAAATAATTACGCCAAAGGTCTTTATAATACTTTTCTTCCGGCTCAAAAACAAAATCGCTTGTTTCTTTTTTATCGTCGCTGAAGTCAATTAAAACCTCATTTATTTGCTCCGTTTCTTTATCGTAATGAATGCCATATTTTCTTTTGGTATCATAAATTATCCAGTCCTGCGCGGGATAGCGGCTTTTAAAATGCGGAACAATAATCGGGAGAACATTAAAATCGGGATCTACTGGCGAATAAAAAAAATCCGTTCCTATTAATTCAAATCTTACAAAGGCTTCAAACCTGTGCTTTTCTCTTCCCACTTTTCTTGCGATTTGTGTAATTAAAAGCACATACTCATTTCCAAAATTCGACTCTACATTTTCATTAGAACTAAAAATATATTTCACAAGCAGGTAGATTGAATTTTCTATTCCCTTTAATTCTGATAAAAACGCCCAATAAATCGCCGTTAAAGTTTTTTCAGAAACTTTTTCTTTTAATCCTTTCCATACCCGTTCCGCTTTTACTTCGTCCGTTACAACCTCCATAGTTTCAGAAAAAATTAAAGCGTCCGTCATTCCCGACCTAACTATATCAGGGTCTGAACTTTTGCGATCGTATATTTCGAAAATACACGTCAATAAACCGGCGAAGCTTCCGTCGTAAGAATACTGCGTCATTTAAAAAAGTGTCAATTGAGGTGAATAGGCCGATTTAAATTTACTCTGAGATGCAGTTAAAAGTTTATTCCGGATTTTATCCGCACTAATTTCTATCATGGAAAGATCTCTAAAACTACAGGTTATAAAATACCTTGCTTTGTTCATGGAAATTCCAATTTTCTGCAATTGCGACCAATCTAATTTTCCAAATCTGCGCGCAGCCACAATCTTGTTTGCAGATCCAACACCTATGCCAGGCACTCTTAAAATTTTAGCGTAGTCGGCCGTATTTATATCCAACGGAAATAAATGCATGTTGCGCAAAGCCCAGCTGAGTTTGGGATCAATAGCCACATCCAGAGAAGGATGTTTTTCATCCAGAATTTCATTAACAGAAAAACCGTAAAAACGCATCAACCAATCTGTCTGGTACAAGCGGTGCTCCCTTATTAAAGGCGGCGGGGTGCCAATACCCGGCATTACCTCATGCTCACGAATAGGAATATATCCTGAATAATAAACGCGTTTTAAATTATAACTTTTGTAAAGACTATTGGCCATATACATAATATCCTTATCTGTTTCGGGCGTGGCGCCGATTACCATCTGCGTACTTTGACCCGCTGGCATAAAAGAGGGTGTACTTTTAATATGTTTTTTCTCTTCTCTATAAACAACTAATGATTGGCTCAAATAAGACATCGGCTCCATCACATCTTTAAAATTCTTTTCCGGAGCTAATAATTTTAAAGAAGACTCTGTTGGCATTTCTATATTCACACTTAAACGGTCTGCATATAAGCCTGCCTCATTCATAAGCTCCTGGCTGGCTCCGGGAATTGTTTTTAAATGGATATAGCCATTAAACTTATGTTCTTGCCGTAATTTTTTTGCAATCGTAACAAGGCGCTCCATGGTAAAATCGGCATCTTTAAAAATTCCCGAACTTAAAAAAAGGCCTTCTATATAATTGCGTTTATAAAAATTCATGGTAAGATCCACTACTTCTTCAATCGTAAACGCGGCTCGCTTTACATCGTTACTTTTCCTGGAAACGCAATAAGCGCAATCAAAAATACAATAGTTAGTGAGTAAAATTTTAAGCAAAGAAACGCAACGGCCATCTTCGGTATAACTGTGACAGATGCCCATGCCCGTGGTATCGCCCAATCCTTTGTTTTCATTTTTTCTTTTACTCCCGCTAGAAGAACAGGATACGTCATACTTAGCAGCATCCGATAAAATGCTTAATTTTTCAAAAATGCGGGTCTCGGAAGTTTTTTGTGTTTTGTTATCCATGGTACAGTTCCTTATAAAGTTACTGCCAAACGAAAAGGAAGACTGCTATGATTTATAGTATTAGGATAAGTTTTTACCCTGAGAAACTTTACTACTGACTAAATCTCAAATTAAATTGCAGCCCTTCTCTGTTATGAAATGCATAATCTCCGTCGAGCTGCTCTACCAGAGACTTTATAAGATCCATCCCTAAAGAACCGACAGGCTTGTCTTTCTGGGTAAATCCAGGACCATTATCCCCTACTTCCAACAATATAGAATCACTTTCTTCTTTCAGCACTATCCTGATCTTTAATTTTCGCTCGGGAGTACGTCCGTGTTTAAAAGCATTGGTGATAAGTTCATTTACGATCAGACCACAAGGAATGGCTTGTGAGAGACTCATGGTCATAGAGGGGCTATACAAATCAAAATCAACAGCATTTACACCTCCGATAGAATTAATTAATTCGGGAACCAGATCGTGAAGATATTCGCTGAAATTTATATTGTCTACACTGTTTGTATTGTAAATTTTTGTGTGTACCAAAGCCATTGAAAATACTAAAGTCCTGCACTCTTCAAGAGCTTGCTTTGCCTCAGGAGACTCCGTAGAATCTTTCTTAAGGTTAAGTAAACTTGTTACAATGTTCAAATTATTTTTTACCCGGTGAAATAATTCTGCCAGCAAAATTTCCTTTTGATGAAGCGCTGTTTTTAAATCCTGTTCTTGTTTTATCGCTTGAGTAGAAAGGATAAACATAAAACCAATGGATACGGTAAAACTAAAAAAGACATTCACAAACTTTGAACTCTGCACAAGTTCCGCTGGCATTATAGGTTCATAAAATCCAATTTTATAACTAACAAGTAAAGAAATTATTGATAGAGCCAGCAAAAAAAGAAGAATAACAAGGTGCCGGTAAAGTTCTTTTCGCCCGGCCATTTGAATGATGAGCGTAATAAATGGAAAATAGTATAAGAAAGCAAAAGACTCTACACCCATTTTTAACGAAATAATATAGAATAAGCCTCCTCCTATAAGGGCAAAAAGATACAAAGCTGCAACGTAATTAACAATCCGGTTAAGAAGCATTACAAAGGGCGCTACAGCCAGAACGACAAGGCCTTCTGTGGTAGAGCCGTAATACCCCATGGATAAAAAAACAATAAGGGCTATGCCTACATTGCAAATGCCCAATAAAGAAGAGAGGTTTAGTTTTCTGGTGAGGCAGGCTTCCCAGGGCAAGTAATCTTTTTTTACTCCGGCATTTGCAATAGAATTGATTAACTCCCTAAAAGACATGTAGCAATAGTAAGGATTGTCGCTAAATAAAACAATAATTACTCCACGAATATATTTATTCCGCGTCCCTAATCAATTCCAGTGCCTTTTGAAGTTCCAGATCTTTTTTAGAGAGAATATCTTTTAAGGAGTAATTTATTTGGTAATCGGGTAAAATCCCGTGCCCGGTAATAACAGGACAAACATCGTGCACAATACGAAAGGCCGGAACACGCACCCTTATTTTTGTATTTGGCAATCTATAAAATGGCGTAATACCCGCATTACAACCTTCTATGGCCCCACCGGTTTCTTGTCCTATAAAAACGGCCCGGTTAAATGCCTTTAAATAGCCCGCAACAAGACATGACGCAGAAAAAGACCCACCATTAGTAAGGACAACTATTTTTTTAGCGTAGTGATTTTTTTTGTGCGGTTTTATTGTATAAATAAAATTGTCTGTGTCATGAACCGTTTTTTTCTCTCCAATAAGTTTGTAAGCGAAGCGGGTAAATTTGAAAGCAAAATTTCCACTTGTATATTTTCTGTAAGGATAGTTCTTAATTCCGGTCCGTAACGTTTGTGTACTCTTCTTATCCAACAAATAACTTAAAAGTCTGTAACTATTGGCCAGGCTTCCACCGCCATTATTTCTCAAATCAAGAATAAGATTTTCTGTTTTATTTTTCCGCAGCTTTCTAAAAATTCTCCTATATGCCCGAATATCGCCTCTGTGCGAAAATTTCTCAATTTTTAAGAGCATCGTTTTTTTTCCCTCTCCTAAATAGCGGTAATCGATTTTGGAATTCCTGTACCTGATTAAAAGACTATCTTCTTTTGGTCCGAGAGGTAATGGAGGAAAAGCTTTTGTTTTAAATGCAGCATATTTTGCTGTTTTTAAAATCTTATTCTCCTTGTATTCTACTTCAAAAGTATCGGGACGACCAAACAATCCAAGGTAATAACTATTAAATCCTAATTGAACAAAATAATCTTTTGCACTTCGATTAAAACCATCCGTACTTATAAACCGCTTTGAATAGCGAATCATAGAATCTACCGCGATACCATTTATTTTTGTAATCTCAGAACCTTTTTTTATTGTGCTATCTTGCTTTTTATTCAGATTTGCTATCATATAAGCTTTCTCTTCAACAGGCAGAAAAACATAAGGGGAATAATTGATTCTTTGTTTATTCATTTCTTTGTAAAAAGCTGTAGAATACAAAACCTCTGTATGACCGCAGTGCAGTTCATCTACAAGTAATTTTGTTTTTAAACGAAATTGTTTTTCAGTCAAACTATCTGTGAATGAAGCAACATAAGCTTCAAATAGTTCTTCGTAGTAAGCTCTGGGTTTGTAAACACCAATTGCCGGATGCATACTTAACAAAACATTCGTAAGCAGGGTAGCGTCCTCTTTTAATTGCAGTGGCGAATACTTTTTAATTTGAAGCGACTCTTTTTTTTGCGAATAACCATTAGTCCCTGCTCCGAAAACAAGCAAAATAACGGCTAAAAAAGGCTTCAAAAATGGCATAAATGTTATCTTTGTAAAAATACAACATTCGCATGGAAAAATTCAAAATAGGAGTGCTGCGTGAAGAAAAAAGTCCGCCAGATAAGCGTGTTCCTCTAACGCCTTTAATTTGTTCTGACCTTATGCGCCAATACCCTAACGTAGAAATTGTTGTGCAACCGAGCAAAATAAGATGTTATAGCGACGATGAGTACACCTCTTTTGGTGTAACGCTCCAGGAAGATTTAAACGACTGCGATATTTTAATGGGCGTGAAAGAGGTTCCCGCAGAAAAATTAATCGCGGGTAAAAAATATTTTTTCTTTTCGCATACTATAAAAAAACAGCCGCATAACAAGAAGTTGATCAAAGCACTGATTGAGAAAAAAATCCAGATGATCGATTACGAGACCTTGACAGATAAAAACAATAACAGGATCATAGGTTTTGGCCGTTATGCCGGAATTGTGGGTGCCTATAACGGTATTCTTGGTTACGGATTAAAGTACGATCTTTTCAGGTTGAAGCCTGCGAATCAATGTCGCGACAAGGCTGAAATGGAAGAAGAATTAAAACGCGCAAAACTTCCAAACATTAAAATTGCCTTAACAGGCGGTGGACGTGTTGCCAATGGCGCGATTGAAACATTGAGTGCTCTTAAAATCAGGAAAGTTACGCCAGAAGAATTTATGATGGCTTCGTTCAGAGAACCTGTTTATTGTCAGATGAACCCCCGTGATTATGTAGAAAGGCCTAATGATCACAATTTTGATCTCAACGACTTTTTCGCGCATCCTGAACATTTTGTTTCCAAGTTTCCACCTTTTACAAAAGTAACAGACCTTTACATCTCCACTCACTATTGGGATCCACGTGCTCCTAAAATGTTTGAAAAGAAAGACATGAAAGCTTCAGATTTCAGAATGTCTGTAATAGCCGACGTGACTTGCGACATAGACGGTTCTGTTCCTACAACTATTCGCGCCAGTTCTATTGCCCAGCCTTTTTACGGATACAATATTAAAACAGAGAAAGAAGATTTGCCTTTTAATAAAGACACCATTTGTATTATGGCAGTAGATAATCTTCCCTGCGAACTTCCGCGTAACGCCAGCGACGATTTCGGAAAAGACCTTTCAGAACGTGTTCTTCCCTTTATTTTCGGCGAAGACAAAGATAAAGTCATCAAGCGTGCAAGCATTTGCAAAGACGGGAAGTTGACTCTTAATTACGAGTACTTAAGTGATTATGCTTATAGTTAGAAGTCAATAGGTGAAAGTTTAAGGTCAACGGCTTACTGGCTTAAAAATACAATCAGCAGCATCCACTTTGTAACGCATCTCGGCATAAAGATCAGCGAAATTCATATTTGCCAAAGGCAAATAAATCTGCGTCAGTAAATAAAACCTTGCTCTTCTGCAAATAGATCAGCAAAATTCATATCGCCAAAGGCGAATCCTTCACATAAATTTTTTCTTAAAAAAAATCAGTGTCATGCGTGCAATCTGTGGCCAGGCTAGGTACGATAGAGCCGCAGCACATCTCCCATAATCCTATCAATCTTCTTAACCGGAATATCCTTTGTCGCATCCACCAGTAAAATCTTCATCCTCGCCCTTTTCTCCTGCAGTAAGTCCGGATGATTTATTTTCGCTCCCTCCACAATACCAATATAAGGCTGCAAATATTTTTTGTGGACCCACAAATAACAAAACATCTTTCCCTTATAGCAGTAAAACGGCATCCCATACTTCCAGGCTTCCGTTATATTTTTATCCTGCTTTAAAATATACTCGCGCAGAAATAGCAGACAACCTTTCACAGGTTCTTCTTTTGTAAGAAAATAATTATCGAGAGCATTAAGCATGTTTTAAGGTAAGAAAAAAACTATACGCTCTTAACATCCCGGCCTGAAACTCTTCTAATTTTTTGCGTCTCTCTTATAAACTTTGTATTTTTCCTTTTAAATTCAAAACTATGCATGCAGGAAGAAGATTTACTTTTACGGAGGTGATCATTTGGACAAGACGAGACACTTATAATTTTATTATTGTTTCATTGATACCTACTTCACTTTATTATTTCTTTAATATAAAATGGCTGGTTATTCCCTGGGTTGCAATAGCTTTGGTAGGAACTGCCGCCGCCTTTGTGGTTGGATTTAAGAACACACAAACATATAATCGTCTTTGGGAAGCAAGACAAATCTGGGGAAGCATTGTTAACTCCAGCAGGGCATGGAGCATTCTTGCAAAAGACACCGTAAAAACGGACAAAGCAGAGATACAAATACTTATATACCGTCATCTGGCCTGGCTCACCGCTTTGCGTTTTCAGATGCGTGAACCACGTGCATGGGAAAATATGACCTTGGCGAGCAATTTAGAATATGCGCATTTTTATAAAGTTCCTGAAAAAGAACAAAATCTCGAAGAAGAGCTAAAAAAATTTCTTTCTGAGGAAGAACTGATTTATATCCTTGGCAAAAAAAACAAAGCCACGCAAATTATCGCACTGCAATCTTCCCACCTGCGTCGTTTAAAAGAAGCAAACAAAATTTCTGAACTTGATTTTGTTGAATTGGAACAGATTCTGGTAGCGCTCTATGATCACCAGGGAAAATCAGAACGCATTAAAAATTTTCCTTATCCGAGACAATTCGCTACAATAAATCAAATGTTTATCCGCTTGTTTGAGTTTATGCTTCCCTTTGGTATTTTGCAGGAATTTGGAAAGCTCACGGATGAACTCGGGCAATGGTTTATCTGGGTAACTGTTCCCTGCTCTGTTATTGTTGGCTGGGTGTTTTACATTATGGAACGCATAGGTGAGTCAACCGAAAACCCTTTTGAAGGTGGAGCTAACGACGTTCCAATCACCAACATCAGTCGCAATATTGAAATTGATCTTCGTGATATGCTGGATGAAAAAGACCTGCCAGCTCCAACTACTCCGGTTAATAATATATTGATGTAAAGCCTCTGCGAGTACTTGATATACTCGAGTACTTATTCCCCCGTCAGATTATAGATCTTTTGAATGTCTTTTAAAATCTTTTCAAAATCCAGTTTCAGATCAATGATCTTACCCGTGTGGATATCGAACACCCAACCATGCACTTCGGGATATTTATTTTTTAAATAGCCTTGTTGCACACTCGCCAGTTTGATAACATTCACACATTGCTCCTGAACGTTAAGCTCTACCAATCGGTTGTATCTTGCTGTTTCATCTTTTATAGCATCCAATTCATTCATATGCAAGCGATAAACGTCGCGTATGTTTCTCAACCAGGGATTGAGTATCCCCATGTCTTTTGGCTGCATGGCGGCTTTTACACCTCCGCAATTATAGTGACCGCAAACTATAATGTGCTTTACACCTAAATAGCGAACCCCGTAATTTATTACGGACATTACATTTAAATCTATTGCATTAACCAGGTTAGCAACATTACGATGTACGAATACATCACCAGGCTCAGCGCCCATCATATCTTCGGCGGTGACACGACTGTCGCTGCATCCAATATATAAATATTCCGGATGTTGGTCCTTGGAAAGTTTCTCAAAAAAAGAAGCGTCCGTTTCTTTTTTCTTTTCTAACCACTTCAGGTTGTTGTCAAATACTTCTTTGTACGATGGCATAGTTTATGGTTTTAAATGAGTTTTAATTTTTTGCTGCTTTTACAATGTCTTTAACTTCCAGAATTGATTTTTCATAACCCTTAAGCGCCACATGAATCATGGCAAGTCCCAACTCTTTTAAGGTAGATGCAGTGGACGGAAAAAGCGTGCGTAATACCGGATACAACCAGGAAAAATATTTATACATTTTTAAAGTATTCTTTAAACCTTTTGTCGGTAGCATAAATCCAGGGCGAAATAAATAAACTGCTTTGAAAGGCAGCTTTGATAAATCATTCTCGGTTTTACCTTTTACCCGCGCCCACATGCTATTTCCTTTTTCTGTGCTGTCTGTTCCTGCGCCTGAAACATAAGTAAAAACAAGATCCTTGTTTTGCTTTGAAATAATGCCGGCAGCATGCAGCGTCAGGGTATACGTCATTTTGGTATATCCTTCTTCTTTCATACCAACAGAAGACACTCCTAAACAAAAAAAGCAGGCGTTGTAGCCACTTAGTTTTTCTTGAATAGGAACGAGGTTAAAAAAATCCTCGTGAACAATCTCCTTTACTTTAGGATGTTTATATCCCGAAGGCTTTCTGGTCAGTATCAAAATCTCTTCCACATCCGGGTTAAGCACACACTCGTGCAATACTCCTTCGCCAACCATACCTGTAACTCCGGTTACAATTACTTTTAATGTCATTATCCTTCAAAATTATGTTTGATATGATTACCATCGCAATACGGCTTATTCTCTGATTTGCCGCAACGACAAAGCGCTGTCACATTATTTCTTTGTGCTTCATTCCCTTTTGAATCTTTTACAAGAACATTTCCGTAAACCAATAAGGGTCCGTTTAGCACCGCTTCAATTTTTATTTCCGTTACTACTTCATCCTTTTTCTCTTCAACCTCATTATAAAAATAACTTAGCGCACCACTCGGACATTTTTTCACCTGAGCAACTATCTTTTCCGACGAAGCTCCATTAGGGTTAATCCATGGCTTTATCCTTGGATTAAAAACATCGGGTAATCCAGCTTCACCTTTCCAACACAGTGTAGAATGAATACATGCTGAAGGTTTCCATACTATTGTTACTTCTCCGTTCGAATATTTTTTGATGATTTCTTTCTCCACCTGAATAAATTATTTTAGTTTTTCAAGGAGTTCATTTGTAAGATCATCCGAATAAACACCGTAACCGTTCACCAACAAGCCTTTTATCTTGTGGTCATGAGAAGAAATAGCGTATAACACAGATTGATCTGATGGATCTTCATTTACATCAAAACGGAAAGATTTATCAATTTCAAACTCCTTTGCCGAATATTTATGTATTCCCTTACTGCAAATAATGCCATTTTTCTGCAGGTTAAAATCAACCGTATAGCCTTGTTCCTTTAGTGCAGTTATCGCTTTACTAAGTGTATCGTAATTTTCCATAGTTAGAATCAGAATTTAATTTTATTGGCACGAATAAAAGTAGTAATAAACAGGAAGATTTAAAACCACAAATTGGTGCATAAAAAAAGGCCTCGTAAGAGACCTTTTTTTTAAATGTATAACATATTAATGCGATCCACCATCTTCTTCTCCTTCTTCCAAAGGAACCGTTTGAGGAACGAAATCTTTTTCTTTTCCTGGTTTGCTGTAGTCATAAGCCCAACGGTGAACTACAGGTAATTCGTTAGGCCAGTTACCGTGAATGTTTGCCATAGGAGTAGTCCACTCTAAAGAGTTAGCATTCCAAGGATTTTGCGGTGCTTTCTCACCACGGAAAATACTATAGAAAAAATTGAATAAGAAAATACCTTGTCCAAGTGCACCAATGATAGCGCAAATAGTAACGATCTCATTAATGTCAACTAAATTGTCAAACATCGGAAAGTTACTGTTTGTATAATAACGACGCGGAACACCTGCTAAGCCTAAGAAGTGCATCGGGAAGAAAACACCATAAGCCATAGTGATAGTGATCCAGAAGTGAGCATAACCCAGTTTCTTGTTCATCATGCGTAAGAACATTTTCGGGAACCAGTGATAAACACCTGCAAACATCCCGAAGATGGCGCTTAATCCCATTACAATGTGGAAGTGAGCTACCACAAAATAAGTATCATGTACGTTAATATCTAATGTTGAGTCAGCTAAGATAATACCTGTTACACCACCAGTAATGAAAGAAGAAACCAACCCAATAGCGAACAACATCGCCGGGGTGAATTGGATATTTCCTTTCCACATAGTTGTTATGTAATTAAAGGCCTTAACAGCTGAAGGAATAGCAATTAATAATGTAGTAAATACGAATACAGAACCTAAGAATGGGTTCATACCAGTCATAAACATATGGTGACCCCATACGATAAACGATAAGAAACCGATCGCTAAAATAGACCCGATCATTGCACGGTAACCGAAAATAGGCTTACGTGAACTTGTAGCAATAACTTCAGAAGCAATACCTAAAGCAGGTAATAATACGATATATACCTCCGGGTGACCTAAGAACCAGAATAAGTGTTCAAATAAGATAGGGCTTCCACCTACATTATCCAAAGGGCGACCACCAATGTAGATATCAGACAGGTAAAACGAAGTGTTAAAACTTCTGTCGAAAATCAACAATAATGCACAAGATAATAATACCGGGAAAGAAAGTACCCCTAAGATAGCCGTGATAAAGAAAGCCCAGATAGATAAAGGCAATCTTGTCATTTTCATCCCTTTTGTTCTCAAGTTGATAATGGTGATAATGTAATTTAAACTTCCTAATAACGATGATACAATGAAAATCGCCATTGAAATTAACCACATAGTCATCCCTAATTTAGAACCTGGAATCGCTTCAGGTAATGCCGATAACGGAGGATAAATTGTCCACCCAGCTGAAGCAGGACCGTCATCAATAAAACAAGAAGATAACATAATAGCACTGGATACAAAAAAGAACCAGTATGACAACATGTTTAAGAATCCTGAAGCCATATCACGCGCACCGATTTGCAGTGGAATTAAGAGGTTACTGAACGTACCGCTTAATCCTCCTGTTAATACGAAGAACACCATGATAGTACCGTGTATTGTAACAAGAGCCAGGTACATGTTTGGATCTAAAATTCCGTCTTTACCCCATTTGTCGCCAAGAATAGCGTTGATGAAAGCAAATTTTTCTCCCGGCCATGCTAATTGCAAGCGGAAAATAATAGACATCGTCATAGCCACAACTGCCATGATTATCGCCGTAATTAAAAACTGACGCGAAATCATTTTGTGGTCCATACTGAAAATGTATTTACTCACAAAAGTCTCATGATGATCATCATGGTCGTGCACGTGATCATGGTGAACTAAATGTTCGTTCTCTAATCCTGTATTTATCGGGGTAGCCGCCATCTTGTAATTTATTTAGAAATTTTTAAAATTAGTTTTTTTCCGCAACTGCTTTTTCAGCTTTTTTAAATGTGCCTTGTTTTGCAATCCATGCTTTATAATCTTCCTCTGTATCTACAACAATTTGCATTTGCATGTTGAAGTGAGATACGCCACAAATTTTATTACACAATAAAAGGTAATCAAAATCAATCGCTTCTTTATTTTCTAAAGCACGCGCCTTATTAATACCGGCCATCATCATTATGGTGTAAGGATCTTTACGCATCTCTGCAGTAGTTTTAGTTGGCTTAAACTTAAAATACGTCATCATACCTGGCACACAGTTCATTTGTGCGCGGAAGTGAGGCATATAAGCACTGTGAATAACATCGCGACTTCTCATCACAAATTCTATCTCACGTCCTACAGGAATATGAAATTCGTTTTTCACTAATTTATCATCAAACCCTGCAACATCCGCAGTATCCATACCAACAGAGTTACTTCCTGTTATTTGTCTGTAGTCTGTTTCTCCCAGCTTTCCATCTGCACCTGCATAACGCGCAGTCCAGTCAAATTGTTTAGCATAAAGCTCAATAGTTACTCTGTTAGGATCTTGCGCCTCATCCATAATTTCATTCCAGTATTTTAAACCAAAAATAATAATGAAGGTTAAAGCTACCGCAGGTACCACTGTCCAAAGCATTTCCAGTTTGTTATTATGAGGATAATAAACAGCTTTTGCTTTTGAGTTACCACGGTATTTGTATGCGAACCAGAATAAAACAAAATTGGTAATTAAAAACACAACCGTGATTAACCACATATTTGCGTCCCAAAGCGTATCAATCAATGCACCATGTTCAGAAGCCGCAGGCGGCAATGAACGGTCGATCCAGCGGTTAACCTGCCAGAAGAAAAATAAGAAAAATAATACCATGAACGTCAACATGGCTTTTCCCATCATGTTGTTATCGGTGTCGGTAATTTGCCACTCTTTTGTTTTCTTTAAACCACGACTTAACTCAATAATCCTTAATAATTGGTGTCCCGCAATTATTAATAACACTATGGCTAACAGAACTAATAAACTCATCTCTTTATTTATTTAAAATTTTTAATTTCTTACTTGATTAAACTTAGATCGAATGGTGTAAACTTTCCTGAATGAACGGGTGATTTTTCACGCGTAATGGTGCTTTTGCCAGGGCATTTAATACAACATAAATAAATAAACCTAAAAAGAAAAAGAAGTTACCGAATTCCATCCAGCTTAAGCCTGTCCAGTGGTGACCAACTGTTCCCGGCATTACAATCATGATCACATCCAAATAGTGACCGATGAAAATAATAGTTCCCACAAACATTAAGAAAAAGAAATTACGTTTTGAATCGCGACTCATTAACATCACCATTGGAAGAGCAAAGTTGATAAAGAATACAGTCCACATTAAGGCTTTGTAATTTTCCCAACGTGACTGGAAATAAATAACCTCTTCAGGAATATCAGCATACCATATTAACATGAATTGAGAGAAGTAAAGGTATGTCCATAAGAAAGAGATAGCGAACATCCATTTACCCATATCATGAATAGTACTTTCAGTAACAAATTCCATGTAACCTTCTTTTTTTAACCAGATAACAAGAATTGTTATAGCTGTTAAGGCGCTGATCCACATTCCGGCAAAAATATACCAGCCAAATAAAGTGGAGAACCAGTGTGTATCGATGCTCATTACCCAATCCCATGCAGATGTAGAAGAAGTAACAGCGAACAATACCATAAACCAGGCACCGATTTTAATATTTTTCCAGTGGTAACTGTTATTAATATCTACGTCCAATTTATCAGCTTCAATAGAGTTGCTGCGTAATTTAAAAGTAAACCATAACCATCCAATCATATAAAGAATTGTTCTTACCCACCAGAATACGCCAAAGTAACCCAATTTACCGGCAATAATCGCATCGTAATTTTCAGAATTCGGATCACCAATTCCAGGAGCCATCCAATGATAAATATGGTGAACATGAAATTGACCTAATAAAAATAACAACATCATAAAAGATAAGCCCCATGGTAAATACATGGTTACTGCTTCTATCACACGTTTAATCGTAGTAGACCAACCTGCTTCAGCGGCATATTGCAATCCTAAAAAGAAAGCAGCAGCTAAAGACAATGCCATAAAGAAAAAAGCTCCGGCAAATACGTTACTCCATGCACGAGTATTATGATATTCAGGATCTCCATCTACATGATCGGTTAAGAACATAGCAATAATAGATATTAAACCCACGATCATAAGCCCAAAAGAAAACATTCTGGCTTTTGACGGAACTGTAAAATTTAATTTTTCGGTATTCATATGTTAGTCTCTTAAATCTTTTTAATATTAGTGGTTTACGGCAGCTGAAGGTGTAACTGCAGCAACTGTTTTTGTGCTATCACTCACTGCGTTTTCTTTTGGTCCTTGTAATTTTTGTACAAAATAAACCAGTTTCCAACGCTCTTCCTGGGTTAACTGACTTGCGTGAGAACCCATTGTTCCTTTACCATAAGTAAGGGTGTGAAATATTTTACCTTCCGGTAAATTCTTTAAAGTTCCATTATACGCAGGAGGAGGACCAGGTAATTTACCACCTACTTTTCCATCTCCTTGCCCGGTGGCACCATGGCAATGCACACAAAACTTACCATATAAAATCTCGCCGTCTTTTTCAAATTGCTCTCTGCCTGAAGCTGCCAGTGGATTATGAAGATTCATCCCCGCCTGCTCGTAACCTTCAGGAGTATTAGGATACGCGTAAGGAATAAACCCACGTGCAACACTTCCTATAACAGGTTTCATAGCATTATCAACAGTATCACCATCAACAGTGTGCGTCTGGTAGTATTCCAGTGACGGAGAACGGTACATGTCAGGCATAAATTCAACACCAGGACTATTCTCATCATGCTTTCCACACGATGTAAAACCAGCTAATACAAGGCTTGCCAGAGCAGCACTAAAAGCAAATTTTATGGTTCTATAATTTTTTTTCATTGTATAATACTAGTGTGTTTCTTCTAAAATGTATTTTGGTTCAACTACATAAGTGTTAATCAGATTAACCTCCTCAGCACCATTTTCTTTTAAAATCGTTTTTGCTTTTTCAGCCTGAACATCGTTTAGATCAAGCAACAACATAAACTTATCGTCAGTTGTGCGTGGATCTGGATTTTTAGGTCTTGCACCCGGAACCAACATACAACGCAATAAGTATGTTAATGCCATTCCGTGAGCTGCACAAAAAACCGTAGCTTCAAAAGTAATTGGAATAAAGGCAGGAATGTTGAAATAATAAGCCCAGTTTGGTTTACCACCAATATCATTTGGCCAGTCAGAGATCATCATGTACCACATCATTAAAGTAGCCAGACCAATTCCTGTAAGTCCATAGATAAAAGCGCAGATAGCCAAACGCGTACGCGGAACTCCAATTAGTGGATCTAAACCGTGAATCGGCATCGGGGTATATGCTTCTTTAACGCGGATTCCTGATGCTCTAAGCTTTTTACAAGCTTCCATCATTGGCACTTCATCGCCAAAAATTCCGTGAATGATATGTTTATTAGTTGCCATATTTTAAATATCTATTTCTTTTTATTAGTGATGACCTTGTACTTCAGCAGCAGCTTTTTTCTGAGCCTCGCCCGAAGCTTTTAAAATTGTTTTTAATTCAGCCTGAGCAATTACAGGGAAATAACGCGAGAACAATAAGAAGAAAGTTCCAAACATTCCAATTGTTCCAACAAAGATACCCACGTCAATAAATGATGGTGTGTAAGAACTCCATGTTGATGGTAAATAAGTACGGCATAATGTAGTAACGATAATTACAAAACGTTCGAACCACATACCAATATTAATCACGATCGAGATTACGAAAGTAAAAGTGATACTTGTGCGCCATTTTTTAACCCAGAATAATTGCGGTGAGAAAACGTTACAAATCATCATACACCAGTAACTCCAGGCCATTGGACCAGTTGCACGGTTTAAGAAAGCGTATTGTTCCCATTCAACACCCGAATACCAGGCAACAAATAACTCTGTTAAATAAGCCACACCTACAATAGAACCAGTAACAATGATTACAATGTTCATGTACTCAACGTGTTTAACTGTAAGGTAATGTTCTAATTTATAAATTTTACGAACTACCAACATTAAAGTTAATACCATCGCAAATCCTGAGAATACCGCACCAGCTACGAAGTAAGGAGGGAAGATAGTTGTATGCCAACCCGGAACTACCGAAGTAGCAAAGTCAAAAGATACAATAGAGTGAACCGAGAATACAAGTGGTGTAGATAAACCGGCAAGCACTAACGACACTTCTTCAAAACGACTCCAGTGACGTGCGCTGCCTCCCCATCCGAAAGACAGGAAACCGTAAAATTTCTTTTGCCAAGGTTTGATCACACGGTCACGGATCATTCCAAAATCAGGAATTAAACCAATGTACCAGAACACTATGGATACTGTTGCATACGTAGATACTGCGAACACGTCCCAAAGTAATGGCGAGTTAAAGTTTGGCCATAAAGAACCAAATTGATTCGGCAAAGGGAATAGCATATAATCTAACCATGGACGACCTGTGTGTAACAATACGAAAATTGCGGCACACAATACAGCGAAGATTGTCATCGCTTCAGCAGAACGGTTAATAGCCATACGCCATTTCTGACGGAACAATAATAATACAGCAGAGATTAAAGTACCTGCGTGACCAATACCGATCCACCAAACGAAGTTGGTAATATCCCAGGCCCAGTCAACGTTATTACTACTTCCCCATGATCCGATACCCGTTCCAATGGTATATGCCAAACAGCATATTCCCCATAAAAAACTAAGAGCGCAAAGGGTTATTAATGTGTACCAGCCTCTTGCTGCTTTACCCTCTATTGGCGCTATAATATCATCAGTAATCTGGCGATATGTTTTATTGCCGATTATTAACGGTGACCTAATTTCTGATTCTGCGTGCATACTATCTTATTAATTTTTTATTCTTAATTACTGAACTATGAATGTTTTCCTTCGTGAGCCTCTTCTTTTTTATCTCCGTGTTTTGCAACAACCGTGTCGTGAAAAATAATCTGCTCATCCTGATTTCTTACTTTCACTTTATAAGAAGTAGTTGGTTTAATCCCTACGTCTTCTAATAAGAAATAAGTTCTTTCATCATTTCTTTCTTTAGTTACTTGTGATTCTGTATCGTTTAAGTCACCGAAAATGATAGCCTCTGTAGAACAAGCCGATTGACAAGCTGTTTTAATCGCTCCATCTTTCACTGGCATACCCGCTTTTTTAGCTTCTAATTTACCAGCCTGTAATTTTTGCTGACACATAGAACATTTTTCCATTACCCCACGGCTACGAACAACAACATCAGGATTTAATACCATACGACCTAACTCTTGTTGAGCAGGATTAACGTCAGCAAATAAATCATTTCCATTGTAGTTGAACCAATTGAAGCGACGTACTTTGAATGGACAGTTGTTTGCACAGTAACGTGTACCGATACAACGGTTATAAGTCATCATGTTTAAACCTTCAGTACTGTGACTTGTAGCTAATACAGGACAAACAGTTTCGCAAGGTGCATGATTACAATGTTGACACATCATTGGCTGGAAAGTTACCTGCGGGTTAGCCGAAGGATTTTCCATATCGATATACATCTGTTTTGTTTCCAGTAAACCTTCCGCTTGTGCAGAATGTTTTGTAACATCAGAACTGTAGTAGCGATCGATACGTAACCAGTGCATTTCACGCACACGGCTAACTTCTAATTTACCTACAACTGCAACGTTGTTTTCAGAAGTACAAGCTACAACACAAGCTCCGCAACCAAAGCAAAGATTCATGTCAATGCTCATTCCCCACTTGTGACCCGGACGTGGATGTGCTGCCCAAAGATCTACCTCATTTACCTGTTTTTTACCACCTCCGTGAACGGCTATTTCTACAGCTGGATTCCAGTAATCTTTATCTTTTTCTTTAAACTCTTTTAATGAAACTTCACGTAACAAAAATTCCTCTCTGCCCATGATGGTATGCTGAATCTGAGTCGCAGCAAACATATGCTCTTCTCCAGTTTTCGCAACAGTAACGTTTGTTACAATTGGTTGAATTGTATCATTAATCATAGCCTGGAAAGGAAATGCATTCACCCCTACGCCATGCGCTACTCTTAAAGACTCAGCAGTTCTTCCGTAACCAACGGCAAGTCCGATAGTTCCAGGAGCCTGACCTGGTTGTGGATAAACCGGAACCTGAATTTTAATACCATTCACTGTTAAGTCAACAATACTTCCATCAATATCCTGACGTAACATTTCGTTGAGTTCCATCTTCTTAACGTCGATAGGACTCATGGTAATATAATTATCCCAGGTAACTTTAGAGATAGGATCAGGCAATTCCATTAACCATGGGTTATTAGAATAAAGACCATTACCTAGACCTACTTTTTCGTAAATAAATAATTCAAACTGTCCGCCACCTTTTACAGAGCCAGCCATTGAAGCCGCTTTGTTATAATCTGGTGTAGGAAGAGTTTCCGCAACAACCGGAGTGTTTTTAGAATCTTTAGTAGTTGGAGTACTTTCTACCGTTGCAAGTGTATCGCTCAAATTAAGAGCTGCAACCCCTGCCATTACCGGCTTACCAGTAGAATCTGTAGCCATTGGTGCTACTGGAGCATCTTTGTAAACAGAAACTTTTACTGCCCCATCATGCAAGGCATGAGCCCAGAATGTCGGGAAATCAGAATGTTTACCCTGGATAGGGAAAACACGATTGTTCCAGTAACCTTGTAAATAAGTTAAATAGTCTGTTTTAATACCTGACCATTTTAATAATGTATCCTGGAACTGACGAGTTCCTTCGTGACGCGGTTGAGCAAAGATAGGGTTGATAGTAGCTTGTTGAAGCGTGAACATACCAACTCTTGGATTTGCATCTCCCCAAGATTCTAAATAGTGATGATCAGGGCAAACGATAGTTGCTTTTGCAGCTGTTTCGTCCATTACCTGAGCGAATGAAATACGTGTAGGAACCTTTGTATAAGCTTCTGCAAATTTTAAAGAAGCAGGAGCTGTATAAACAGGATTACAGTTGTAGGTCATTAACACATTTACACGACCAGCAGCCATATCCGCTACTAATTCTGCAAATTCTTTATCATCGCTTTGTTTGAAGTTTAAGTGTTTCTCAACATCTACAGTTTTACCATAGTTATCAAGCATTTTATTGATTCCGTTGATTAAGGTTTGAACACCTTCATCATTAACACCTGAAACAACCAATGACTTCCCTTTATTGTCAACCAATTTAGCAGCTACTTTTTTAATGGCAGCTACAGCAGCAGGATTTTCAATTTTAGTATCGCCACCCACTTTTGAATTAGAAGTAGCAGCAGCAACCTCGTTAAATAAAGCAACCGTTACTTTTCCTAATTCACTTGGTTTAACCATGTAACGGTAATCAGCATTTGCACCGGTAAGAGACATATTACTTTCGAAGTGAAAGTGCTGACTCATTTCCGGATTTGCTTTTGAAACCTTACGTGTAGAAGCATGTTGTTTTGAAAATTCCTCGCCAGAAATCCAGTTACCTAAAAAGTCGCAGGCAATACCTACAACAATTTTTGCTTTGCTGAAATCGTAAGAAGAAACAACTGCTTTACCGAATGTATTTTTATTTGCTTTTGTTAAAGCATTGTAAGAGATAGCATCATAAGTAACAACCTTTGTATTTGGATGTTTTGCTGTGAATTCAGCAATAACAGCTTTTGTAGAAGGGCTGATAATAGTTGAAGTTAAAATGCGGATAGCACCACCGTTTAAAGCAGCAGCGGCTTTCTCGTCGGCTGTTTTCCAGGTCGATTCTACGTTACCAACATATGGCCCGCGTAAACGCGCTCCATCGTATAAACCTAAAACTGAAGCCTGAACACGGGCATTAGTTCCACTGTGTGTGATTCCGCCTAGATCATTCCCCTCAATTTTAATTGGACGGCCTTCGCGCGTCTTTACTAAGATAGAAGCATAATCATGTCCGTCGTAAAAAGTCGTTGCATAAAAGTTAGCAACCCCAGGAGTAACCTCCTCTGGTTTTACAACGTATGGAATAGAACGCATAACCGGAGTTTCGCAAGCCGCTAAAGCTACAGCAGCAGTGGAAAAACCCATTACTTTTAAGAAATCGCGGCGCGAAGTTCCGGAAGTTTCAGCATCGTTGCCAGCTAAGAACTCATCCATTGGAAGAGATTCGGCGAACTCATTTTTTTGCTGCGCTTGGAATTCAGGGCTATTATGTAACTCTGGTAATCCTTTCCAGTATTTTTTTGACATAGACATTACGTATATAATTCTTTAATGTTTCTTAATTTATTAATAGTGGCATTTTGCACACTCTAATCCACCGATCTTCTCAACCGTAAACTTCACATCGTACTGACCAGCATATTTTTCTTTTAATGCTGCGTGTAAACGATCGTAGTATGCGTTTCCTGCCATCTTCACTTCCGTTTTGCGGTGACACTCGATACACCATTTCATCGTTAAAGGCGATTTTTGCTCTGCAACTGTCATAGCTTTTACATCACCATGACAAGTGGCACACTCGATCTGACCTACTACTACGTGTTGAGAGTGGTTAAAATAAACGTGATCAGGAAGATTATGAACCTTAATCCATTTTAATGGATTTTGTTTGCTTTCATCATACATGGCTGTTTTTGGATTAAAACCTGCAGCTTCGTAGATTTTTGCAATCTCTTTCTCTCCATACTGAGGTCCTTTTTGAATTCCTTTATGGCAATTCATACAAATGTTTACCGAAGGAATTCCGGCGTGACGTGATTTCTCTACTGAAGAGTGGCAGTATTGACAAGCAATTTCATTGTCTGCTGCGTGCAATTTGTGAGAGAATTTAATTGGTTGCTCAGGCTTGTAGCCTTTTTGAGTTCTGTAATCGTAATAAACCCCAATGTTGAAACAAGCATCCCAGCAACCTTTCATTCCCACAAAAACTATGATGATTCCGATAACACCTACCAAACGGCGGTGACCACCCATCCAGTTTTTAACTTCTTGCCAGAAAGTAACGTCTGGATTTTCTTCTTTTCCTTCAGAACGGTTGGAAGTATTTTGTAAAGCTGTTCTAACACTGCGTAAGGCAACCAATAAGATAGCTAGAATAACAATAGAACCAAGAATTAAATAAAGGGGGTCAATTCCGCCTTTAGCTTCTGCAACAACACCACCAGCATCCACTACAGTGTTGCCATCCGGAGTAGTCGGCGCAGGAGGTGCTTTGATGAAAGCGATAACCGCGTCAACATCTTTGTCAGTTAAGGTCCCTTCAAAAACTGTCATCGCAGCTTTTCCGTTCTCATTGTAAATTTTGTTGGCGTAAGCGTCGCCAGATTTGATCATTTTTTCGCTGTTCAAGATCCATTTGTGCATCCAATCTCCTTTTGGAGCGCGGTCAAACACACCTTTTAAACCCGGACCAGTTAATTTTTGGTCGGTAAGTGCGTGACAAACAGCACAGTTTTGCTTGAAGATTTTTGCCCCATCCTGGGCCTGTACGTTCGAAGTGAAGATAAAAACCGTGAAAACAAGCGCTATCACTGCTTTTAATGGAATCCTAGACATTTGGTTTTTCATATAAAAATGAGAAAAATTTACTCCTGATTAGTGTTTTGCTTATGACAAATTAATGACACAAATTGAGCGCAAATTTAATAGAAGATTGAGACTTATTTAGCGAATTCGTTAAAAATTTTAACTAAAAGTATAATTTATAATGATTCTAAATAGTGTTTCAGGCAGCATAATTACAACAAAAACAAAAGCCGGAATTTTGTCCGGCTTTTAAATTCGTTTTTGAAAAAAATTCTGATAAATTATAGCGAATTTATTTGTTTTTTCCCTCCCAGGTAGAAGCTTGTTTACGTGAAAAACGTAATCCTAACATTAATTCATGTGTGCCCGAACTGTATTTACGAATTTTAGTAGTCGTGATATCATAAGAATAACCAATCATTAAATAATCTTTGTACATGTACCCAAGAAGCGCTGATATAGCATCTTTGTGGCGATATACCAGTCCTGCCCAAATTTCCTTTTTATAAATAACACGCGCTCCAATATCAAGTTTCGCAGGAGCGGGCTTTTCATACTTTACTAAAAAAGAAGGTTCTACCTGGAACTGTTCGTCAAGATCAATTTTATACGCTCCATTGATATTAAGCTGGCGCGCCAGTGTACTGTTTTTTGGTACACCTGTATAAAGACCAATTGGAGCCTGGTACATTTGAGGTAAACTCACTCCTAAATAGTATTTTTCTTTTTTGTAAAAATAAACACCTGCACCTAAATCTGGTACCGGAGCAGTTTTGTATGAAGTTAATAATTGCTGATCTCCTTCTTCTCTTAAGGTTACCTTGCTGCCATCAATACCCCATTGTTGTATACCCGCGTTTAAACCCATAGACAAGTGCATGTCGTTATTGAGTTTTAAATGGTAGGCATATGAGAAGGTAATTCCGGTACGGCGGGTAGGCCCAACAATGTCTGTATAAATATTCATACCAAGTCCCATATTTTTATCTCTTATGGGTCCCTGAAGGGTCAGCATATAAGTTCTTGGGGCATCGGTAATTCCTAACCATTGGTGACGGTTATTCGAACGTACCTCAGCGAAGTCGTCTCTCCCTGCAACAGCCGGATTGATGGCCATTTCGTTAAGCATGTATTGGGAGTATTGCGGCAACTGTTGCGCATTACCATACAAGCATGCAATTAAAAATATAAAGAGGTGTAACTTTTTCATTATCTGAAGATGGTCAATGGTCCTGTAATTGGTTTAGGATAACCAGGATGATTTAATTTAATAACGTAATAATAGGTTCCTACCGGCAGTTCAGCGCCCTTATATTTTCCATCAAACGGTGTGATGTATCCAGTTGATGAGAATACTGAGTCGCCCCAGCGATTAAAGATGTCTACAGTAGTGGCAGGAAACTGATCAATGTAATCGATAATCCAGGTATCGTTTTTACCATCGCCATTAGGAGTAAATCCACTTGTAATGTTTAACTCGGGATAGAGATTTACCTGCACCGTGTCGCTTGCCATACAACCATTACCATCTGTAACAGTTAGGGTGTAGGTAATTCCTATAGTGTTAGAAGCTACAGGATTACTTATAGTAGAATCATCGAGATATAAAGCAGGAGACCAGGTTAAGCTTACCGCGCTAAAGCTGGATGGACGCCCGCCAATAGTGACGGTCGAATATATTGGTATCATTTGATCTCTTCCTGCATCTACAGGAGGATTATCAAAAACACCCACCGACACCTGATCTTCACTATAACAGCTAGCCACGGCAGAGGTAGCTAACAGAACAAAATCATGACGTTCCTGCAGATTTTTCACCAGGTAAGTATCTCCTGTTCCAAGCACAAATGTTTTCTGTAAGTCTTCTGCAGCATACCAGCGATAAGACGTACTTCCGCCAGAACTTGTAGCTTGTAAAAGCACTGTTCCGGTTAAAGGACAGATGATTTTGTCTTCACCGGCATTGGAAGACACCGAAAGAGAAGGTACAATTTCCAGTACAGTACTTTTTGAACAACCCAAATTATCTAAAACATTTACAGAATATGAACCAGAGTATATATTGTTAATGTTCTGAGCAGCAGAGGTAAAGCTCGAAGGTCCGTTCCAAATAAAAGTATAGTTGGGTTGGCCGCCTCCCACTGTTAAAGTGATAGAACCATCTGCCACTGCACTGCACGATGAACTAAAAGTATTAGCAGTTAAAGATAATGCACTGGCACTTATAATAGTGTATGAAGGTGAAGCCACAGAACATCCTTTTGAATCAGTAACGGTTCCACTATAAACACCATCACAAAGTGATGTGATAGGATTTGCGTTGGCGTTTGCCAGGCTCCAGCTATAAGTATAAGGTGCAACTCCGCCATTAGGAATGAGGTTAACCGAACCATTACAATCTCCAAAACAAGTTGAATTGTGCAGATTAGGTATACCCAATTGTAAAAGCGGATTCTCTGTTACTGTAAAAGATTGAATCGTTTTACAACCACCGAAGTCCGTTACGGTAAGGGTAATAGGACCTTTACATAAATTGGTTACCACCGACGAAGTAGAAGCGTTACTCCATAAGAAAGTGATTGGGGTGTTGGTACCACTTGCACTGGTTGAAATTGATCCGGTACAAGCATTAAAACAATTAATATTTGATTGTGTAGCTTGTAAAACCGGTGCATTAGTATTACTTAAATTAATTGTATTTGATACCGAGCAGGCATTTGGCCCGCTTTCTGTTACAGTATAGGAATAAACCCCCGCATCGAGACCAGTAATAGATGTGCTTGACCCTGCAGGAGGATTCCAGACGATATTATAAGTAGGAGTTCCACCAGCAACCGTTATGCTGATAGAGCCATTAGGCTGAGCACAGAATGGAAGATAAACGAAGGGAGAAACCGTTAATGTAATTTGTGGATCAATAGTTACTGAGGCGATACGGATACAACTTTGTGCATCGGACATTTGCACATAATAAGTTCCAGGACACAAACCGGAGATCACAGAGTTTGTGCTTACAGGATTAATCCAGCTAAAGGAGATAGGAGCTGTTCCGCCGATAGGTGTTACGGTTGCAGCGCCGATGCAAGAACCTGAACATGGAATATTTTGCACGTTTGTAGTTTCGCCTGTAATGCCATTAGAGTTATTTACAATTACAGTATTTGTTTGAGAGCAGGATAAATTATCGGTTGCAGTAACCTGGTAAATTCCGGCACACACGTTAGTAATTATTGAACCTGTTGCCGAAGTAGACCAGTTATAGGTAAACGGACCGACTCCACCTGAAGCTGTAACCGAAGCCGTACCATTGCAAAGTCCGCAAGAAGGAGAGGTAATAGCCGCAGTGGAAATAATTTGAGCTCCTTGCGTAACTGACGCAGTAGCCACATTGCTACATCCATTATTATCTGTTATTATAGCGGTATAACTTCCGGCGGAAATATTTACAAGAGGATATCCAGTACTGCTATTATTCCAGCCAGCACTGTAAGGAGGCGTGCCACCGGTAATGGTAAGATCTATTTTTCCGGTACTGGCACCAAAACAAACTACATTCGTAACCGAGGGTGCAATTGTGAGACTGGATTGATCTGGCAAATTTAACCTGGTTGTATCGGTACAAACCCCATTATATTCAACAACAAAAGTATAATCCCCTGCACAAAGACCTGTAACGGCAGAGTTTGTAGACGAGGTTCCCATCCATGAATACACATATGGCGTAATACCTCCGGTTACGTCTACAGAGATACTACCATTACAAATACCAGGACATATAGGAAGACTTATGGAAGGCGTAGCGACAATTGGTGGAGGTTCAGAGATAACAGCAGTTGTAAAACCTATACATCCAGTTGCATCCGTTATCTGTGCAATGTAAGAGCCGGCACATAAATTGGTAAGCGCAACGTTTGCAGAACTTGGAGCGGTCCATGTGGCTGTATAAGGCCCTGTACCTCCAACAACATTACTAACATCTACCGAAGCGGCACCAGTGCACTGGGCGTTACAAGTAATACTGTTTGTAATTAACGGCATAGTGCTTGGCCCGTTTTGATTACTCAGCGCTACACCAAGTGTAGCCGTACAAGCATGCGAGTCGTTGACGGTTAGTGTATAGACCCCGGCAAATATACCGGTAAGAACCGAAGTAGTATTAGCTGATCCTGTCCATGAGTAGGTATAAGGAGTAAGCGTTCCGGGAGTTCCTCCTGACGCAATGGCTGTAACTGCACCATTAGACTGTGAGCAACTTGCCGGAGTAATAATTGTATTAACGGAGAAAGTTGGCGCATTGTTTAATGTAAAGCTCGTTGATGCCTGGCAACTATTCGCGTCTGAAATAAATAAAGAGTAGGTTCCCGCGCCCAAACCAGAAATTGTTTGGGTTGTTTTTGTTGGAGAACCTGTGGGTAGCCACGTGTAGGAAAGAGCACCAAAAGCGTTGGTTGCTATTGCAGATGCTGAACCATCAGTACTTGTATAACTAAGCGTTGAACAGAGTGGATTTGTAAAATTCACCGAAGCTATAAGCGCAGGTGGGTTTGTGAGTGTGGTTACTGCAGTTACTTCACACGAATTACCATCAATAGCCAGCAAAGTGTAAGTAGAACTAGGTGTAAATGTCGCACATAACCCAGTAGGATTTTGCCCGATACCTGACGGAGACCATGAATAAGTAACGCTGCCTTGTGCATTTGATATCACGGTCGTTATACTTCCGTCACAAGAGGCGTTACAAAGAGGATTTGAGGGGATTAAAGTTACACTAAGACTAAGAGGTGCACTAACTATAAACTGTTTTTCAGTAACACAACTGTTGGCATCTGAAACATAAGCAGTGTAGACTCCGGCACAAAGTGATCCCAAAGAAGACGTTGTAACTGAACTTGATGACCAACTATAGCTATAACCTGGCGTTCCGCCACTTGCGGTTTGCGTGGCAATGGCATTGCAAGAGTTAGAACAAGTTGCACTAAGAACATTAATACTACTTGTTATGGGCGTTGGCTGAGTCAGAGAAAAAGTCTTTGTGGCACTGCAGGTATTGGCATCCACAGCAGTAACCGTATAGATTATCGGAGTTGTTCCGGTAGTTGCACAGAGGTTAGAAATTACGGACGAAGATCCAGCAGCTGGTGCCCAGGAGTAGTTAATAAACCCTGCACCGCCGCTCGCGCTGGCGGTTATGGCTCCTGCGCAAACACTGTAACAGGTTAAATTTGTCGTAGTACCGGTTAAAACAATGGCCGCTGGTTGCGTTACTGTAAAAGTGAACGGGGTTGTACAAGTATGCGTATCGCTCAAATTCAGTGTATATACGCCAGCAGCAAGAGCTGTAACGGTAGCCGTATTTGAGCCAGTTAGACCAGGCGGCAGCCACGTGTATGAATATGCAGGAGTACCTCCACTTGGTGCAACGACAATTGATCCGGTTGGTGCATTAAAACAACTTAAATTAGTAACAGTTGCATTAGGAGCCAAAGGTAGCGGTTGATTAAGCATAACCGTTTGGGAATTAGTACATCCATTGTTGTCGGTGGCACTTATAATGTAGAGTTGGCCGGCAACGAGAGAAGTAGCTCTCGTAGTCGTTGTAGTGGTAGTTACATTTGTAACCGCTGGTGTCCATGCAAATACAAATGAAGTAGCCGAGACCCCTGAAGCGGTGGCAGAAATCACCCCTGTGGAATAACCGTAACAGGCTACAGAAGTGGTGGCAATTACGAAATTTGGAGCCGATGGTGGAACTAAACTGGTTACTGTGGAATTTACACAACCTGGACCATCCTTCACCTGGATAGAATAAGATCCTCCCGCCAGACCAGTAAATAAGCCGGTTGTATTGGCAGTTCCCGGAGGTGTAAGCGTATAGCCGTAAGGCCCCCCTTGTCCCGCTGAGGCGATAACAGTGAAGCTTCCATTTGCTCCAGTCGACGCACAAACAGTAGGATTACTCTTTGCCACTCCAATATTAATAATTGTTGGTTGTGTAACAGTCATCGTTTTACTCATGCTACAGCCATAAAAATCTCTTACAGTGAGGGTGTAAGGACCAGCAGCGAGGCCTGTGACGGAATTCGTAGAAGAATTAATTGAATTTGGACTCCATGTATAAGTGTAAGGTGGGTTGGGATTTGTACCTGGCGTACCGCCGGTAACAGTAGCAGTAATGGCAGCATTAGTAAATCCATAACAGGTTACCGAAAGAGAAGTTGGAGGAGGAATTGTTATTGTTACAAGGTTGGGCTGAGTTAAAACAACAGCAGCAGTATGAGAGCATGCAGGGGTAGATGTATCGGTTACCCTCACCGTGTAAGTGCCTGCAACCACCCCGGTAACAGAAGAGTTAGTTTGAGTAGGTGAAGTACTCCATGAATAAGTATAACTTCCAGATCCTCCTGAAGCAGAAACCGCTGCAGAACCGGTTGCTGCGCCATTACATAAAATACTTTGCCCGCTCGGTACAACGGTTACCGAAACTATCTGAGTCAAAGTAATTGTACGGACAACAAAACATCCCTTTGAATCGGTTACAGTGCCGGTATAAGTACCCGGACATAAACCTGAAAGCGTAGGCGTTGTTGGAAGCGGTCCGCCCAAGGAACTTGTCCAGCTGTAAGTGTATCCGGCCGTACCGAAAGAGGGTGTAAGTGTTGTGGAACCGCTACAAACAACACAACTTCCTGCGCCTGTAAGATTGGCAGCAAGAGCTGCAGGCGTAGCAATCGAAAAAGTTTTGGTATGCACGCAACTATTATTATCCGTAACCGTTGCTATATATGTTCCGGTTGGCTGTCCAACCAAAATACCTGTAGTATTACTAACAGTAGGTGCAGAATTAAAAGAGAAAGTAAAAGACCCGACCCCACCCCCAGCAATGACCGTTGCCGACCCTGTTGAAGCCCCAAAACAAGTTACCGGTGTTGTGGAAATAGTTGATGTGATGGGAGGAGGTGACGTTACACTCGCCACAACTGTTCTGGTGCAAAGATTGTTGTCAAGCACAGTTAGCGTATAAGACCCATTACATAATGCTGAGGCTGTTGCTGCTGTACTCACTACGACATTTAAAGAGTTGGTCCACGCGTAAGTGTAGGGACCTACTCCCCCGGATACAGTTGAACTAAGGGACCCATTACAAACTGAAAAACAAGTAATACTTGAAGAATTTACGGTTACACTCATTTGAGTGGGCTGCAATATAGTACCAATAGCCGACGCTGTACAACTGCGTGAATCCACCACATGAAAAGTGTAAGTTCCTGCACCCTGACCAGTTAACGGGTTGGCTGAATTGGTACCAGATAAGCTGGAAAAATAGGTTGTATACGGTCCTGTTCCCCCGTTGCCAGTATTTCCATTTAAGGCCCCGTTAGTTCCGGAAAAACAGCTTACTGATGTAGTTAAAACGCTTGGTTGCAGCAAAGCTGGTTGTGCAAGAGCTATAGAAATAGTTTGAGAACATAAAGAGTTATCTCTTATGATAAGAGAATAGTTAGCGGCACATAAATTATTATACGGAGGAGCATTCGTATTTGAGGTTACGCTGACTAGAGTGTATGAATATGGTGGTATACCACCTGAAGGCGTAGCTGTAATAACTCCGTTACAAGGAGCATTACCCACGTTACAAGTTAAACTTGTCGATACAACATTCGGCGTCACCCCGGCCGGTTCTTGAATAAGAACTGTCGTGGTTTTAACGCATGAAGCCGCATCTGAAACGGCAACTGTATAAAGTCCTTGAGCTAAACCATTAACTACTGAGCTGGTAGGCAGTGAGGGTGTCCAGACGTAAGAATAAGATGCACTATTTCCACCTGTTGCTGTAACTGTTGCCCCACCATTGTTTGCGCCAAAACAGGTAATGCTTCTGGAAATCGCGCTTACGCTAAATGTGGGCGGTTGTGTGATCGCAAAAGTAGCCGGTGTTGGTGAACAGGTATATCCATCGGTAATATAGGCAGTATAAGTACCCGCGCAAAGATTTGAAATTGAAGTAGCTGATCCCGTTGAAATTGTGTTTGAACTCGAAGGACCGACCCATACAATGTTGTAAGACCCTTGTCCCCCTTGCACTGTTAAAGAGGCTACGCCGGTGCATGAACCGCTGCAAACAACATTTGTTTTAGATGTTGTATAGGTTATAGGAGTAGACTCTGTGATAGTATAATTAGCTGTAAGTGAACAGGAGTTTTGGTCGGTTACGGTAACCGTAATCGGCCCATTGCTAAGTCCGGTTACTACAGAAGTGTTTCCAGCTGCTGGGTTCCAAACGTAAGTGTAAAGAGTAGTTCCTCCAGAAGCAAGGATAGACGCTATACCTGTTGATCCACCATTACAAAAAACATTTGTTTGGCTTGTAGTCGCAATAAGCGAACTAGGTTCTGTAATATTAGCACTAACAGTAATTGAACAACTCTTGGCATCCGTAATAGTAGCCGTAATAGGTCCGGGGCAAAGACTTCCTGAATTTACAGCTACACCAGAACTCGTTGTATTTATAAGACCATTGCTAAAAGAAACAGTGTAATTTGTATTGGCACCTTGACTAGGGGTTATTGCCAGTGTTCCATTGCACGCATTTTTACACAATACATTGGTTGCAACCGAGCTACTCAGTATCGCGGTAGGCGATGCGAATAAAGTACTATGCACAACCGCGCAAAGGTTATTATCCACAACTGTAATGGAAAGTATACCAGCGCATAAGTTTGTCATTGAAAGGCCACCTGAACTTGACGTTGTGTAAACACTTCCAGTTGGTGGACTTACGGTGAAATTATAAGGTGAACTGCCACCAACAAAAGCAAGGTTAACTGACCCAGTACAAGCACCATTACAGGCGATAGTTCTTGTTGAAAGAGTTACCGGAGTTATACTTGGTTTAATAACGGAAGCACTAATGTCGTCCAGATAAGCACCTGTTTGGTCCTGAACGATAATATTATATGCAGTAGTACAACTACAAACACTTGAGATTGTATAAGTGCCTGGGCTAACATTGGTGAGACTGCCAAGTGCCGAACAGGTCCCTGTGGAGGGAATATCAACGTTGTAAGCGGTTATAGTCTGAGGATAATACGGCGCAAAACATGAAAATGGTGGTAATGTAATTATGATGCTACCATCACAACCTGGCGAGCAACTTGGACGAACAACAGTGGGAGTAGTTAAACACAGAGCATTTGTTTGACTGCCACTATATTTTCCTGAAGATACAGAGATTGTGCTGTTAAGATCACTTGAGCTAATAGGTACTTTATTCAGATATGAATTTCCAACCTGCATGTTGGAGTTCTTACTGATGTCTAAAATTTTTGAAATTCTTAATATAGCCCTGTTGAAATTAAGGGCGCTACTATTTTGGATCGAAAGCTTTCCTGCCTGCAAAATAGAATTACGGAATTCTATACCTGCATTATTAATAGTGATTGTGTTTGACTCCTGTAATTTCAAGTTACCGATCATCCACTGCCCACCCGTAACATTGACATTATTGTTTAACCGAGCAGTACCCAAACTGATAACTCCTATGTTAGAACTATTTGTTCCTAAACCAGTGAACTCAAAAGTAACTGTTGAATTAAAGTTTTCAAAAAGGTTCACAAAACTTTTGGAAATTACAAGCTTTGCCTGCAAGCCAGTTTTTTTGAATGTAAGCGAATTTTCAGATTCTATAAAAATACTTTGAACAGAAAATGTAGAATTCACGTAAACTTCCGTAATTCCAATTCCAACTGAATTGTCAAAAACCAAATGACTCGTCGAATCCGGTAGTGTGCTAGAAGATGGCCCCCCCGAAGTTAAGCTCCAATGTGTAGGGTCATTAAAATTACCGCTTCCGCCAACCCAATAAAGAGTCTGTGCTCTTAGTGTGGTAAGAGCAAGGAAACTAAGTAATACTACAATAAAACGTCTGTTTTTTCTCAAGCGCATAAAAAATTAACCTCTTTAACGTAAATCAATGTTAAAAAGTTACTAAGATACGACAATTTAATTGGATATTTATAAGCTGTAAGGCTTCAGCCAGAAAATGGAACACCTAAATATTTAGATTTTCAAAGTTATGAACAAAAAAGAGTTAAATAGTTGGACTCAACTAAGTCAGGAAAAAAAATACGAAAATCCCTGGATTAGTTTGACTGAGCACCAGGTTTTAAATCCTTCCGGCAATCCTGGTATCTACGGGGTTGTGAGCTTCAAAAACCTGGCTATTGGAGTCTTAGCCCTTGACGATCAGCATAATACATGGTTAGTGGGACAGTGGCGCTATCCTCTGAAAGCTTATAGCTGGGAAATTCCTGAAGGTGGCGGTCCTCTGGGAATAGACCCTTTGGATTCTGCAAAACGGGAGTTGAAAGAGGAAACTGGCTTAATTGCGGCAAAATATACGGTTATTGGAAAAATTCACACCAGTAATTCAGTATGCGACGAATCGGGCATTCTCTATTTGGCTCAGGACTTAACTTTTTCGGAAGCTGAACCAGAAGAAAGCGAAGATTTACAAGTCAAAAAAATGCCTTTTTCAGAGGCTTATCAAATGGTAATGGATGGGAAGATCACAGATTCATTAAGTATGGTGGCTATTTTAAAAGTGAAAGTGTTAATGGATTCGGGTAAACTATGAACGTTGTTTAAAAAAATGGATTAAGTTTTAAATCACAAAATTCTATCTATGCAAATCCCTTAGATGGTTATTTTCTCAGCACTTCTACATAAATAATTATCTTTACGTTCTTCAATTAAAAAAATTTACGCCAAACAGAAACATGAAAGCACTTGTTCAGAATTTTACAAATCAATTAAAGGAAGCAAAAGCTATTGCAGAGAAGGCCGTTATTTCGGAAAGTAAGAATATCAAAAACATTGTAATTACAGGTCTTGGCGGTTCAGGAATTGGCGGAACAATTATTTCAGAACTTATCTCTGATTCTTGTACTGTTCCTGTTACTATTAATAAGGATTATTTTATTCCTGCATTTGTAAATGAGTCTACTTTGCTTATTGTATCAAGTTACTCTGGAAATACAGAAGAAACATTAAGTGCTTTGGAAATTGCTATTTCTAAAAAAGCGCAGATTGTTTGTGTTACAAGCGGTGGGAAAGTTTTAGAATTAGCAAAACAACACCAGTTTGATTTTATTGAAATTCCAGGCGGTATGCCTCCTCGTTCTTGCATAGGATTTGGTTTGGTAGAAATGATTAAAGTGTTGGTGGGTAAAGGTTTTGCAGACAAAAAATTATTTGCTGACCTTGATAAATCGATTGAATTATTGGATAAAGAAAACGAAGCGATAAAAGCAGAAGCTCAGAAAATCGCTGGAAGTCTTATAAATAAATTTCCGATTCTTTATTCTTTGGGAAGCTGCGAAGGAACGGTTGTTAGGTTCAGGCAACAAATAAACGAGAACAGTAAAATGCTTTGCTCGCACAATACTTTTCCAGAAATGAATCATAATGAGCTTGTTGGCTGGACGACTAAAAACGAAGATCTGGTTGTTATTACTTTTCATACTTCTTTTGATTACGCCCGCACAAAAAAACGCTACGAGGTTTGCAAGCCCATTTTTGAAAAATACTCCAGCGGTGTTATAGATATAACCGCAAAAGGCAGCAGTAAGCTTGAACAATTTTTTTACCTGATTAATATTGGCGACTGGATTAGCTGTTATGTTGCAGATCTTCGTGGGATTGATCCAGTGGAGGTGAATGTGATTGATAAGCTGAAAGCAGAACTTTCTAAGTTTTAAGGTAGCGCTTCACTAAAGTGAAGTACCGAAAAGTTTGACACCAATTTTACGAATTACACTAAAGGTTAAGAACAAGGATAATGCCTAATCAAAGGATTAGTGCCTGACTAAATTGAAAAAAGGGGTAAAACCAACTCCACGAATTACTGTATAACGCTGAGTGATTAATATATCTTCCTAGTAATGAATGAAGGTTTACTATACAAAGAACTATCCTACCAGATCGTAGGAATTTGCATGGAAGTTCATAGTATTTCAGGTAAGGGGCATAGCGAGAACTTTGGTGAAGATTCTTTGAAACACAAAAGAATTGTCTTGTGATAAATTATGTCTCGTCACTAACCACTTCATTACAATTAGTGTTATTAGTGAAATTTGTGTCTGTGTACCAAAAGTCTTGGATAATTATAACATTTGTATTTATATGGGGAAATCATATACTAAAGTCTTTCTTGTAATTTTGCATTGATAATGGAGTCGCAATTTCAAAATAAAACTATTTTATTTCAAGACCTTGGGGTAATGGACTATAAAGAATGCTGGGATTACCAGGAGTCTTTATTTAATGCTACCATTCAACAAAAAATCGCGAATCGTGATCTTCCGGAAGAGCAAAAAGTACAGACAAAAAATCATTTGTTATTTGTGGAGCATCCGCATGTTTACACGTTGGGAAAAAGTGGTGATGAAAAAAATCTTTTACTGAACGAGCAGGAACTCATAGATAAACACGCGAATTACTATAAAATAAATCGTGGTGGCGACATTACTTATCATGGTCCCGGTCAGCTTGTGGCCTACCCTATTTTGGATCTCGATAATTTTTTTACAGACATCCATAAATACTTACGTTTACTTGAAGAAACGATCATTCTTACTTTAAAAGAGTATGGCATTAAAAGTGGCAGAAGTGCAGGAGAAACAGGTGTTTGGCTGGATGCAGATGATAAAAGTAAAGCGCGTAAAATTTGTGCGTTCGGAGTGCGCTGCAGCCGCTGGGTTACTATGCATGGTTGGGGATTTAATGTAAACTCAGATATGAGTTATTTTAATAACATTATTGCCTGCGGCATTCAGGATAAAGCAGTGACTAGTCTAGATAAGGAACTTGGCAGACCAGTGGACATGGAAGAAATTAAAGAAAAATTAAAGCGACACTTCAGTATTCTTTTTGATGCTCAGCTCACAGCACCAGCCGGTGCATTGAAATAATTATCTTGAAATCACCAATTTTCTGACTGCTAGTGTGTGATTTGAATTTATACATTTCACAAAATAAATTCCAGCCTCCATGCCAGATATATCCAGGCTCGAAGCACCAGAAAGTTCACTTTCAAAAACGAGCTTTCCACCAACATCTAAAATTTGAAGCGAAATTTTCTCATTTAAAGTTTTATAGTTTACAATTAGTTCGTTAGTAGCTGGATTTGGGTAAATTGACAAAGCTTCATTATTTTTTATTTTTTCTAAGCTCGTCAAAGGCTGTTGTGAGATAAAAATCTTATTAGCGTTATCCACAAAATAGGAGCTGTAATTGTAAGTGTAAATAGCATTAATTGCCTGGGTTGTATTACTGGTTTCGTTGGTCCAGCTTGTTCCACCATTTGTTGTTTTTAGAAGTGTGCCATTTTCTCCACCTACAAAACCTGTTAATGCATTTGCAAACTGAATGCATCCGTAAGTTCCTGAGGGTACTGAAGTGATTGCGTTGAAGCTGGCACCATTGTCCGTACTTTTATAAATCTGCCCGTTTTTTTTGAGTACCAACAAATCGCCTGAGGCTGAGACCTGGAAATTCACAATAGCATTTACAGAATCTATTAATAAAGGTTGCCAGGTCATTCCGGAGTTCCTGATTTTAATAAACGTTGTTTTTGCGGTGTTTGAAGTAAATTTTGCAATTGTAAAACCTATGCTGTCATTTATAAAATGAAGCATTCCGTAAGTGGGGAAAAAACCGGATACAAATGAAGTGGTTGAAACTCCACCGACTTTATTATACCGGATAACCATAGCAGAAGTGGCCGATGCAACTGCATAAACATACGAAGGAGAAATGGCAGTAGCCATACCCGCAGGTATTACATTTTGCGCGAAGCCGCTTGTAGTTACAAATGCATCAGGTGAATATTGGAAATAGGTTCCCCCACCATAATACGAAAACCAGGCGTATTCGGTACCTGAAGTGGAAGTGGACATTGCCAAAGCGGACTCTTCTACCGAAGCCCCTCGTTGCACGGAATTGAGGTCATCAGTAGACATCATAAAATAACCATAGGGACCATTATGCACAGATCCGGAAGAGCAAAGCGACGTGTAAATAATTTTTCCATCTGCTAATGGGCGGATGTACCCTGGATTTGTTTGTTGACCTGTACATATAAAATTGCTCCCCGTGAATGCGCTTATTGGATTTGGAAGGGCCGTCCATTGAGCATTTAGGGGGCGACTTGCTGTGAAAATAACTAAAAGTGCAAGAACTGATTTTCTAAAATACTGTTTCATTGTGTTAGGTATTAAATGAAAGATTGAAAGATTTTATATTTAGACGGAAAACTATCGCTCGCCGTTGGGTTAAATCAAAATTAAACATTTTTTCTACCTGGTAACCAAAAGTTTAAAAGATTGAACATAATCTTGTGAGCTGATAATAATGGTATACAAACCATTTTCCAAAAACGAAATATCTATAAGCTCTTCATTAAAGCATTTCACAACCAACTTACCACTGAGATCTCTAAACTCAATTCTGAAATTTTGTCTCGACATATATTTAGTTTCAATATGTATAAGATTAGTAGCGGGATTAGGATATATACTAACTAATTTTTCCTCTTTCATTTCTTCCTGCAAAAATACGGGAGTTTGAGTTGTTGTATTGAGGCTTGCCATCTTCATACCATTTCCAAAACTTGTTACCCAAAGCTCATTAGCGTTATGTGGATTAAAAAATACGCGCTCGGGCTGCTGAAAAGGATAAGATTGCACCTGGGTAAATACTGGTGTTGTTGCATTAATGTTACTGGACATCCACAAGCCATTTGTTTCTGTAGTCATGTAGATCTGATTGGGATCGGTTGGATGAAAGGTGCAGGAAGTCACTCTGTCTATTGTTGATGCATTCGTAAGCTTTGTCCATGAAGTTCCACGGTTTGTAGTTTTGTACAGTCCCCCCAACCCATTTGGAGCGCCGCCCCAGCCGCTAAATACACCAACGTACCAGGTATTTTGATTTGCATCATTCGGATCTACAACAATATCTTTGGTCCAGTATTGCATGCCTGAATGTGAAACGTCGGCCCAGGTATTTAAAACAGGATCGTAAATAAAAACTCCTGAACTGGCCGTGAAGGCGGTACTTGTTCTTCTGCCAGAATAAGTGCAAACCATTTTTCCATCATTTAAAACCACTATAGTTGCAGGATGCTTTTCTGTGCGCGGAGGGGCAGGCAAAAGGGTCCAGCTCGACGTGGATAAATTCTGAAGATCGTTAGTCATGTAAATACCACCTACTCCACTGCCCCCTCCGTAATGAATAACACTGGCATAGGCGCGGTTTGGATTTGAAGGATCAAGGGCAATCCAAAAAACCGGATGATTAAACACTTTTAAATTTTGCCAACTTTGCCCGTTGTTTGATGAGTAGATCAGCTTTCCGTTGGCATCGTTCGCGTCCAGAATAATATCCTGCAAACGTGTACTTTGATACATATCGTGAATATTGGAAGTTGCGGCAAAAAGCGTTCCGTTAGCAGGATGTTGGGCTATGCGGTACATAGAATTGCCAGTATGCCCTGTATAGTTAAAAGACCAGGAAGCGCCACTGTTAACACTTCTCAATCCTCTGATATCCGAAAAACAAGCAAACATATCGGTTGCGCTTGTCCAATGAATTTGCCAGCAGGTTGTATTCTCAAGCCCACAAGTCTGATAAGAATTATTCTGAGGCGTGTTTGCTCCCGCAGGATGTTGATCTGAGGTGTTCACATAAGCTTGCTGCCATGAGGTGCCACCGCTCGTGCTTTTGTGTACAAATCCAAAATCTCCGAAAATTAATTTCTGTGCATTATTGGGGGCAACGGCTATTGAAAAAGGACATTCACCATAACCCCAGCCACGATCTCCACCCTGACCACTCCATCCGGTTACAACATTCTGGTTACCGTTAGAATTGAACACATGGATCCAGTTTGATCCGCCGTCTGTGGTTTTTATAATATCGGGAACCCCATTGGCATTGCTTCCGGCAAGGTACACAGTATCTATACAATTGGCAGCCATGCCAACAAACATTGGAAAATCAGTAGCTGTATTTATAGCAGTGGTTTTTGCGACCCAATTTCCAACACCATAATCCAGTGCATAAATTCCTTTTGCGAAACCATAATAATCCGATCCAACTAGTCCTGGATAAATATCATTTGGGAGCCCGGTAATGCAAAAGAACCTGGTGGTTGTTCCCACTTTGGCTCCCGCAAAAGACCAAATCGTTTCAGAGGAAGGAATACCGGGTGTTGTTGCAGTTGTCCAGTTTGTGCCGCCATTAGACGAAACCAATACACCATCATTTGTTCCGATATAAATATTAAGGCCATCAAAAAAAACACCGCCAACAGTGTTCCCTGCGGAGGTGGCTGCGGTATGAATACTGGTGAAGGTAGTGCCTCCATTTGAAGAAAAATATATTTCACCATAATAAGAAATTATTACCCGTGAAGGATTAGTGTAATCGACATCTATACTGAAAGTTTCTTCAGAATCATCGGGGTTACCCGAAAGTTTTGTCCAGGTGACGCCATTATCGGTGCTTTTCATGGGAAGAATCATATCCTTAGCGTAACTAATTGTATATAATAAACCCGATGTGGATGTGTAACACACTTTAGAATTATGTCCTCCAATGACCTGTTGAAAGTTAACCTGATCATAAGATGTGCCAAAGGTTGTGGTATGAAATAATTCACCCATATCGCAGGCTACGTAATATTCGTTATGATTTGCGGGATTAATAGAAAGGGCAAAAAGTGCACCACCGCCGCCAATGCCTTTAGAAACAAAATTTGCCGGTTGTGAAAAAAGTGTTTGACTTAGAAACAGAAGAAAAAAAATACTGCTATTTTTCATGATTCAGATTTTAGTTAAAACTAAAGTAAACTAAAAAATAAACCCTGCAAGCGGGATCTTACACTATTTCGCGCCAGGAACCTGAGAATGCAGTATAGCATGTTATAGTGACAGAGGGATATAGATGGGTTCGCGCAGAGACGCTATGAACGCAAAGGGTTTAGAAATAGAGCGTGGTAGATCTTAATGGTTCGCGCAAAGACGCTAGGAGCGCAAAGGACTTATCAATAGAGCGTAGTAGGGTTTTTAAGGGGTTCGTGCAAAGACGCTATGAACGTAAGGCTATGTTAAAACAACAGTACTGCAAAATAAAAGTTAGTATGGGCTTTGTTTACGAACCAACTTTCCAAATAATTTTGGAAATAAACGTTTTATATGCACCATTAGAATTTCCTTACCACCGATATAAATTTCTTCTTTATTAGCTTTAAGTCCGGCGATAATTTGTAGCGCGCACTCTTCAGGAGACAAAGCATCTTTGTGACTCGGATCCATTTCACTGTGTTTTTTTCCTGTAGCAGTAACCGCGTTGTGCGAGACATTTGTTTTTATTTTCCCAGGACAAACTATCAGAGTTTTGATATTATATTTTTCAGTTTCCAACCTCAGCGAATCAAAAAAACCGTGCAGGGCATGTTTTGCAGCACTGTAAGATGTTCTCAAAAAGAACCCGAATTTTCCGGCAATGCTACTTATAATAATAAATTGTCCGCTTTTTTGACGCTTCATGTAAGGCAAAACAGCTTTGGCAAGACTTACATAAGAGAAATAATTTACTTCCATTAACTGGCGATCGATTTCTATGGATGTTTCAATCGCTTCACCACGTTGACTGTAACCTCCGTTATTTACCAGGATATCAATTCTTCCAAATTTATTCATGATCTGTGCTGCAAGTCCTGTAGCATTTTTGGTATCACTTAAATCAAAAGGTAAAATCATGAGATCAAGCTCGGGCAATTTTGTTAAGGCGGCAACGCGTTTTAACTCATCTTCGCGTCTCGCAGAAAGAATTAACCTTGCTTCCAATCTCGCAAACTCCAGAGCAAGGGCTTCTCCTATGCCTGAAGAAGCGCCGGTAATCCAAATGACTTTATCTTTAAAAGGTTTCTCCATTTTTTTTCGACAACCCTGACAGAGTTATAATTTATTGTTTAACCCCATCAGGAATTGTAAGCAATTTAATAATTTCTTCGGGTTTAATTTTTGTAATGCAATCGCAGTCTTTTTTTTGCTGGCAATCAGGGCAATTTTCATCGGCCACTAAAACATTTGCTTTTTTGCCAAGAGGCATCCACCTTCCCGGGTGAATTGGACGTTTAGGCGAAAATAATCCCACGGCATTTTTATTAAGTGCGGCGGCAATGTGCAATGGTCCGGTACTTGCAGCTACTAGTCCATCTGCTTTATTAATAAAAGCAATAAACTGTTGTAACGCTAATTGACCTGTTATATCTGTTGCCTTATGATTTCCTTCTAAAAACTCTTTCATCAGTTCGCCGTCCTGTTTTGTTCCGCTGATAAAAACTTTAAATTTCTCAGGAGGAAGTAACTCAATTAGCTTTTTAAAATTATCAAGACCCCACTCTTTCGCACTTCCCTTAGATTTAGGATGAAGAATAAGATTAAATTTCGTTTTATCAATCAGAAGATCATATTTTTCTTCCAGCTTTGGAATCTTTGTAAATCCGTAATACTTCTGCACACCCTCTAATAAAACGTCAGAATTAATATTTAGAAAGCTTAAAAGTTTCAAATTAAGCTGTGCCTCATGCAGATCGGATTTTCTTCGAGAAAGTTTTACTAATTTATTGCAAGTAAGCCAATGATAAATACGGTTTGTGGTACCCACGCGTAGGGGAATTCTCGCAGCTTTCGCAAGTTCAGCAATTTTCTTTTTTGGAAAAACATGAAGAAAAATATCCGCTTGATACTTTTGAATAAACTTAATCTGTTCTTTTGGAGCAAGTTTTTCTATGTCATCATAATTTATAAACCCATCTACAAATTCACTCAACGCAACTATCTCTTTTGTATAAGTTCTGCCTAAAAAAAATACCGTACTTTGCGGATACTGCGCTTTAATGAGGCCTGCCATAGGCAGCGTCAACACCACATCACCAATACTGTCGGTACGACTCAGGATGATCTTAAAATTATTTTCGAAGGTTTTGATAAGTCAGTGTTCTGATTTTTTTATATTTTAAATAAGCTGCATAAGCAGAAATTTTCGAGATCTGATACCCTGCTTTTCCATCCAGGAAACCAAGATGTAGTAAATAATGGTCTACAAATTTTGCAATGGGATTAACAACTAATTTATAAAACGGAGCGCGTTTACCCCTCTCTACATAAGCTTTAGAGGCAATAGTCGTAAAGTACTCTACTTGTTTATAATGGTCTTCGGTAGAATAATAACTGTAGTGTAAAATATCTCCTTTTAAATGTCCGGTATTTTTATCCCCGGCAAATAACTCGTATTTGTCGTGAGGATTAATGCCCGTCCAGTGTCCTTTACGTCTGTCACACAACCTCAGCTTAGAATCCGGATACCATCCGCAGTGTTTTACCCAATGTCCACAATAATTCGTGAGACGATCAAGGTAATAGCCATCCTTTTCAAAATTCTCTTTTGTCTTTTTTATTGAAGCTTTTAAGGTTTCATCCAGAGCTTCATCGGCATCTAAAGATAAAATATGCGGGTTGGAAGCGTAAGTGATAGCCCGGTTTTTTTGTTGTATGTGTCCATCAAAAGCATGTTGAAAGAACTTTACTCCGTGCTTTTCGCAAATAGCCTGGGTTTTATCCTTACTAAAAGAATCGAGTACAACAATTTCGTCCGCCACTTCTTTTACAGAAAGCAGGCAGCGTTCGATGTTTTTCTCTTCGTTAAAGGTGATTATAACAACAGATAATTTTATCACGGCGTAAAAGTACCAAATTTTACAGAACTCTTTATATTTGCAGAGTGCAGGACTATTTAAAGAAACTATTTAAAGAGCATCTTATTTTATCGCTGGCTTTGATTGCCACAGCGGCAATTTATTCTAAGCTCCTGTTTTTTGGCCATATCAGTTGGGATGATCCTGAAATGGTTTTTAAAAACTCCGAGGTAAAATCATTTGATCTAAAAGGTTTTTTCACAAGTCATTATATTGGAAATTATATTCCGGTTACTATGTTAGTGCATGCACTTGGCTGGACATTCTTTGAAGGATCAGGAGGCGGTCATCATTTCCTGAATATTTTGTTTCATCTATTAAATGGCGTTTTGGTTTACCAGTTAAGCAAACGTCTCTTTCAAAATGAAACCATTTCAAATATAGCGGCGCTGATCTTTTTACTGCATCCCCTGCAGGTAGAATCTGTTGCCTGGATCAGTGAGCTAAAAAACGTACTCTCGTGTACCTTTTACCTCGCGGGACTTTTAAGCTACCTGAAGTTTACAGAAAGCGAAAATAAAAAGTATTATATTTTTTGTTTTTTATTTTTTGTCTTAGGATGTCTGAGCAAATCTTCTGTGGTAGTTTTACCATTAAGTTTAATTTGTTTGGATCTGATTCGGACCAAAAGTTTTTCTTTAAAATTTTTAGTCAATAAAATTCCGCTTCTTACTCTTTCGCTTATTTTTGGGATCATTAATATCAAGACACAAACGGCGGATCTATTTATCAATCATGCCCACGAATTTCCCTACTACCAGCGCTTTGGATTTGCCGGATTTGCACTCTTAAACTATCTCTTATTCTTTTTAGCTCCGGTAAATTTAAGTGTTATCTATCCTTACCCGGAAATAAAATCACAGGTTTTTGTTCTTGGATTTACACTACTAGCAGTAATTGCCGGGCTAGTCTTTATGTGGATTAGAAAAACCAATTATATTTTGACCGGCATTCTTTTATTCATTCTTGTAAATCTTGTACTTGTTCTGCAAATTCTGCCGTTCGGAGAAGTATTAAATGCTGACCGGTACATGTACGTTCCAATAATTGGATTTGCATGGCTTTTGGGAATTTTAGTCTCCCGTTTAAAAACGAAATCTTTTGTACTACCAATAGTTTTAATCGTGCTTTTTTCAGTACTCACATATGCAAGAACGGCCGTTTGGAAAAGTTCGATCGTTTTATTTGAAGACATTTTAAAAAAATACCCGGATCAGTTTATTGCTCTTAATAGTGCAGGAGTAGAAAGTATGTTTTTGAATGAAGACATAAAAGCGCTGGAGTATTTCAATAAGGCAACAAGTGTTGCTCCCCGTAATTATAAAGGCTTCTATAACCGTGGCCTGTTGCTTTTGAAGAATAATAAGCCAGAGCAGGCCATCAAAAGTTTTAATCAAACGCTCGATCTATATGAGTATACCAAAGCATATACCGGCAGAGCTGCGGCCTATTACATGCTTGGAGACATTCCAAAAGCCATGAATGACGCGAATCGCGCTCTCGAAAATGATAAAACGAATGCGAAGGCCCATTTTATTCTAGCCAATTGTTATAACGATATGAATCGTTTGGATGAAGCTATGCAGGAATACAATAAAGCTATAGCGCTTAATAAGGACGAAGCAGATTTTTATTTTAAACGGGCTATAACTTTTGGAAAAAAGCAGGATTTCAGTTCGTGTTTGAATGATCTCATAGTTTGTCTTGAATTAAATCCGAATTACTGGGAAGCCCATTATTGGAAGGGTGTAGCAAAAGTAAATTTGAAACAAAATCCTTGTGAAGATTTTAAAATCGCTGCACAACATAATTTTGAACCGGCTATAAACGCATACTCTAAATATTGCCAACACTAGTTTATTATGAAAGTTACACTTATTCAAACAGAGCTTACCTGGGAAAATCGCGAAAAAAATCTTGAGCATTTTGACGCGTTACTTTCATCCATTACTGAAAAAACCGATTTAATTGTTTTGCCTGAAATGTTTACCACTGGGTTTTCAATGCAGCCGCAGAAAGTTGCGGAAGCCTCGGATAGTGTAACTCTAGAATGGTTAAAGAAAAAGGCAAAAGCAACAAAGGCTGTAATTATTGGAAGCGTTGCTGTGCAAGAAAACGGAAATTATTACAACCGGCTGTTTTGGGTAGAACCTTCGGGAGAGGTAAAAACTTACGACAAACGTCATCTATTTCGCATGGCGAAAGAAGATGAACATTACACAGCAGGCAACAAAAAAATTACGGGCACATTTGAAGATTGGAAAATCCGTCCGCTTATATGTTACGACCTTCGTTTTCCGGTGTGGAGCAGAAACAGGTTTACAGTTGATAATAAGCAGGTAACAGGGGGCAGTTGGGACTATGATGTTTTAATTTACGTAGCAAATTGGCCAGAGGTTCGTAATCATCCCTGGAAACAACTCTTAATTGCCCGCGCTATAGAAAACCAGTGTTATGTTATTGGTGTAAATCGTATTGGAAAAGATGGTAACGATTTTTCACATTCTGGTGATAGCGTTGTTATTAATCCCCGCGGAGAAATTATCAGTAAAACAAAAGCGCATACAGAGAGCGTAGAAACCATTGAGCTGGATAAAAACTACCTGGAAGATTTTAGAAAAATTTTTCCTGTAGGATTAGACGCTGATGAGTTTGATCTAAATTAGATCCATACTTTTAACATTTTTATTTCCGACGCCAAATTCACTTTTTAATGGGTGAAACCGGGCTTCTATTGAGTAAACGGATTCATTCTCCGAACTTTGCCAATTAAATTATAATTTTTGATCTAAATCAGAAAATCCTCCCAACCCTTTTTCAAATCTCCTTGTATTTGTCATATGTAAAGGAGTAAGCCGAAAATCCTAAAAGAGTACGCAACAAATTAAACATTTACCCATGAAAAAATTTACTCAAAAACTATTTGCTACGTGTTTACTTCTGACTGCACTATTATCCGGTTTAAATACAAAAGCCCAAACGCCAAACATTCATGTAACTTTTCCCTATTGCTCTAACGGCTTAGGAATTACTGCATGGATTACCCCGGGAATGCCTGGCGCCACGAGTTATTCCTGGAACGTTATTGGAGTAACTTCTTCAACACAAACAACCGCTATGTGTCTGCCAACGCAAACTACTCTGTCTTCTGATAACGATAGTATCTTTTTAGACTTTCCTTGCCCGGGTATGGGCACTTTCACTATAGTTTGCGAAGGATACAATTCAAGTAATACCTTACTAGGTACGATAACCCAAACATTTGTTCCCACAACCCCTCCCGGCATAGGTATTAGCTCAAGTCCGAGTTATACGGCCGGCGTTTGTATGGGAGCTCCTGTAACAGTTACGGCATGGGGAGCTGTAAGTTACACATGGAGCAACGGATCTAATAATATTTCAACAACATATAATCCTTATCCTTCGGTAAGTTCCATTACAGTTGTTGGAACAACAAGTGCGGGATGCACCGCCCAAGCTGTGTATATGCAACCTACTTTTATATATCCTAATATTAATATATCTGGGCCCTCTAACGGAAATGTCTGCCAGGGATCAAGCACCACATTAACTGCGTCTGGTTTAAGTTCTTACAGCTGGACAGGTACTGGAGTAACGACCCCAACACTTAGCATTAATGTGACTGGTCTTTGTCAACAATACACCGTTACGGGAAATGATGTAAATGGTTGTGCAGGAACAATGACTGCACATATTTGCGTGGACACTACCTGCGCTTACGTTTGGCCTGGCGATGCAAACAGTGACGGCTTAGTAGACAATACCGATGCACTTGAAATTGGATTAGCTTATTTAGAAACAGGTCCTTCGAGAAGTCCGGGTGGAAATCTTTTTTCAAGTCAGTTTGCCACAGCATCGGGTTGGACGGGATTTGGAAGCACAGGTAAGCGTAAAGTACACGTGGATTGTAATGGTGATGGAACAATTGACATGGGGGATACAGTGGCTATATACAATAACTACTCTTTAACACATAGCTTTAAACCATCAGAATCATCTAATACACCCGACATATCTCTTCTTGTAAGCAGTGTACAGCAAGGAGGCTGGAACAAAGCAGACATTATACTTGGAAGCTCCAGTACTCCTATTAGTCAGCTTTACGGTTTAGCTTTCGACATTAATTTCGACAATACTTTAATTGAAACTAACTCAGCATACATCACTTATTCGTCCTCCTTTTTAAATGCCTCAACCACAAATGTGCAGTTCCGAAAAACAAATTTCACTAACGGTAAAGTATATGGCGCAAGTGTACGTACCAATGGAACGGAAGTAAATGGAAATGGTAAAATTGGAGAATTTTGGTTTAAGGTGAAAGACAATGTAGCGGGAACAGCTATCCATTTATCGACTTCTAATTCTCAAAAGATTGGAAAAAGCGGCGTTAAACTGCCCCTGGCCGGAGGATCAATTTCTCCAGTGATTGAAGCTAAAACAGTTGGATTAAATGAAATTAATTTATACAGTTCAGTTTCTTATTTCCCAAATCCTGCTTCTACTGAAGTAACATTAACAAGCGGAACTACTGTTGAAATAAGCTATGGAATCGTTGATATTCTTGGCAGAGAAGTTAAAAACGGAACTTTTAGTAACACTACAAAACTAGATGTTTCAACACTTCAAAACGGATCTTATCTTATTCGTCTTTCGGCCGGATCAGAAGTAACTTATAAAAAACTAGTAATAGACAAATAATTACTAAAGTATCCTCTTTATAAAAAAAGAAAGAGGATACTTTATTTTAAGGAAAACGTTCTTTTCTTATTTATAAATAATCTCATCTATAATTTTTTTACACTATATAATCAACTAAACACCCACCAAAAGTCCCAACCATGAAAAAAACAATCCTCCTATTCAGTTTACTGTGTTGCCTCTTAGGATTCAGCACTATGAACGCTCAGGCGCCTTCCATGGTGCTTTCACCGCAAAACCAATGCTTTAGTGCATCCGGTACAACCGCAACTGCTTATGTAGCTTCTGGCTTCCCCGGGGCAACATCCTTCAGCTGGGCAGCAATTTCTGATAGTTGTGTTGCAAGCATAACAAGCTATTCGAATGGAGGATTTGTAACTATTAATTATCCGTGTTGCGGCAATTATACAGTTCTTTGCGCTGGATTTAACGGTTCAGTAGGTATTGGCGTTATCACACAGACAGCATCCATTTCATGCAGTTCCGGTTCTTCCGTTTCGATAAGCGGGGCCAATTCAACATGTAATGGAACATCTGTTATATTAACAGGATCGGGTTCATCTAGTTATACCTGGATGCCGGGAGTTTCACACAGTACTTCCATAGCCGTCACTCCAACAGCTTCAAGCTGCTATACCCTTTACGGAACCACCTGCAGCGGAATTAGCTCCGCCGTAAAATGCGTCTCTGTGAACTTTTCGCCGATCTTTATATCTGGAAATCAAAGTATATGTGCAGGATATGGCGCGACTTTAAGTGCATTGGGAGCATCCAGTTATACCTGGTACACAAGCCAGGGAACATATACCGGAAGTACAATTGTTTTAACACCGTCAGTAACAAGTTGCTATAGCGTAATCGCGACTACCAGCGCGGGATGTACAGGCTATTCCGGAGGATGCATCACAGTTTCGTCAGGAAGTGCCAGTCCTTTAATAAGTGGTAATATGAATTTATGCCAGGGATCATCCACAGCGTTATATGCTTCGGGAGCAAGCAGCTACACATGGTTACCGGGAGGATCTAACTCTACTACACTTTCCGTTATATCTCCAAGCACAACAACTTGCTATACGCTCATCGGTGCAGGCTGCTCAGGGACTTCGTCAGCCGTAAGATGCGTAACGGTTAACCCAATTCCTGTTTTATCTGTATCTGGTAACACCTCTATTTGCGCAGGCAACGGCTCTACTTTAACGGCAGGTGGAGCCTCTACTTACACATGGTATACCTCACAAGGTACCTTTACAGGAAGTACTATTGTGTTAACTCCAACAGCAACAGCCTGCTATACCTTGGCAGGAAGATCATTGTCAGGATGTACAGGTTACTTAGCTGGCTGTATTAGCGTTTTTGCTCCAAATCCAATTACAATTAGTGGCACATCCGTTATTTGTCCGGGTGCTACGGCCTATCTTTACGCCTCCGGTTCAAGCAACTATACCTGGACACCAGGTGGAATCTCAGGAGACAGCATAGCAGTTACACCATCTGTTTCAACCTGCTATTATGCATTTGGCACCTCTACAACGGGCTGCGTAAGTTACGGGTACAAATGTGTAACCGTGCAAGCAGATTCCATTTCTATTTATGGATCGAGTGGCATTTGTTCGGGAAATAATTTAATATTGTATGCATCCGGTGGATCTAACTATACCTGGACTCCGGGAGGTTCCAATTCTTCATCTATTGTTGTAAGTCCTACCACCAGCGCTTGCTATACATTAACAGGATTAAGCTGCTCCGGACTTTCTTCAGCCGTAAAATGTGTTTCAGTTTCACCAGCACCCGTTATTTCGGTGAGTGGCGCTACAAGTATTTGTTCAGGATATGGGACTACCTTAACTGCAAGCGGCGCATCGTATTATACGTGGTACACTTCGCAAGGAACATACACTGGTTCAACCATTGTGTTAACCCCAACCGCAACTGCATGCTACAGTCTCGTAGGTTACAGTAGTTCATCATGTCCTGGTTACGCCGCAGGTTGTATCACTGTACAAAATTCAATAAATCTAACAGTTAGCGGTGACACTGCTTTGTGTAAGGGTATGACTACAACTTTAACGGCTGCAGGAGCAAACACTTACACCTGGTTCCCTTCAGGATATGTTGGAAGTAGTATTGTGGTTACACCTACAGCAACCACCTGCTTCACGCTTGTTGGATACAGCCCAAATTCCTGCGGATCAGTTATTTCAAAAGTTGTTTGTGTTACTGTTTCAGGCTCACCTGTGATTACTACCAGCAGTCCGGTTTTCTGCGCAGGACAATCAAACACCTTACATGCTTTTGGAGCAACGTCTTACACCTGGTACCCTTACAATGTAACAGGAGCAAATATAGTGATTACACCTAGCGTTGGAAGTTGTTATACGGTTGTTGGAACTAATTCCACCGGCTGCAACGGGTATGCTACAGGGTGCTATTCAGTGCTTCCTGCACCAACTGTGAGCGTGATCGGAAGTAATCTTATTTGTGCTGGCGCTCCTACAACGCTCACCGCTGTTGGCGCGCAAACTTATACCTGGTATCCTTCGAATACAAGCGGAGCCAGTATTGCTGTTAATCCTCTTACGCCGACTTGCTACACTGTTGTAGGCACAAACTATGGTTGTACAGGTTACGCTGTAAAGTGTTTATCAGTGCAAACAGGTCCAACATTAACAGTAATCGGAAACAATCAAATTTGCGCAGGCTCCACAACAACTTTGTCAGCAAGTGGGGCTTCCAGTTACACCTGGTTGCCAGGTAATTTAACCGGAGCTTCTATTGCAGTTTCTCCAAGTGTGAGCACATGCTACACGGTTGTGGGTACACACTCTGCCGGCTGTGTTGGACTGGGATATCACTGCGTAAGTTTAGCGCCGAATCCGAATATTGCTGTTTATTCAAGCAGTGTAGTTTGCGCCGGAAGTCAGTTACTACTGCATGCTTTTGGTGCTGCGACTTACACGTGGTTACCTTATAACATTTCTGACACTTCCATAGTAATTAGTCCAAGTGTAAGTAATTGTTATACAGTGTTAGGAACAAGTGCTGCGGGATGTACAGGCTCTGCAATAGGTTGTTTTTCTGTTATCCCCTCTTCTACACTCTTTGTTACAGGCCCTTCTTCCATCTGTGCAGGAGCTTCTCCTGTTTTAGCTTCAGGAGGAGCGGGCTCTTACACCTGGATGCCAGGTAACCTTACCGGATCTGCGGTTGTTGTGAGTCCTTCGGTTACTACCTGTTACACCGTAATTGGTTCTAACGCAAACGGCTGTAATGCTTCTGCCGTAAAATGTATCGCCGTGCAATCCGGAGCGCAACTCAATATCAGTGGAGCCAATTTAGTATGTAGCGGAACAAGTGCCAATCTACTTGCGTCGGGCGCCATCACTTACACATGGAGCAACGGTTCAAACTCTCCATTTATAACTGTTACACCAACAGCACCGGTGTGCTATACAGTAAGTGGTACAACATCAGGTGGATGTACTGGAACTGCCGTAAAATGCATCAGCGTACAGGCAACGCCATTTATCGCTATTAACGGGCCATCGCAGGTATGTTCTGGCACAAGTGCCATATTAACTGCATCGGGTGCCACCTCTTATGTATGGAGTAATGGAACAAACACCTATTCTACACTTATACTCCCTTATGTAACAACAGTTTATTCTGTGACAGGTAGCAATGGCGTGTGCTCTTCAACAAAAGCTTTCACGGTTGTGGCCAATCCAAGACCATCCATTAGCATCTTCAGAACCGATTCAGTGTTAACTAATGATTCTATTGTTTGCGCTGGAGATGCGGTTAATCTTTATGCAACTGGCGCAATAACTTACACATGGAGCACAGGAAATACACTTCCATACATCACTGTATATCCTACAGGTATTACTAACTACACTGTGAGCGGAACAAACACATACGGTTGCAGCAATAGTAACTTTATAACAGTGTATGCTATGGCCTGCACCGGACTCTCCAAAAATTCATCAAATCTTGAAATCGGAATGTATCCTAATCCTAGTTCAGGAAAACTTATCCTGCAAGGAAATGGCGTTAACACTGTAAACTACAAAGTAGTTGACATGCTTGGCAGGGAACTTTTAACTGGAGAATTTGTAGATACAAAAGATTTGAATTTGTCTGGTTTTGCAAATGGCACTTACGTAATTCGTTTTGAATCGGGCGCTGCAACTACTTATAAAAAATTAGTATTAGAAAATAAGTAGAGCCCGGCTCGCTTTCATCTCTATGATGAAAGATCTTAATCCCTTTCTCTCCCGGAACGTGTTTTCCGGGTAAAAGAGAAGGGGATTTTTGTTGGAAATAATCTCCTATTTTTGAGGCCCTATCCCAAACTTCAACCTTTATGAAAAAAAACCTACCTCTTCTTTTTTTGCATTTATTATTAGTCTGACTGGCAAGGCTCAGTGTCCAACGGTTAGCTGTCCTACAACGGCTACGATATCCTGTAACAGCCCTACGCTTGTTACTGCGATATCTAACTATTCGACAAATATTACTTCGCGATGGATTGGTCCTGCGGGAATACCAATAGCAAGTGCGGGAACTGCAACTTCTATTACAGATTTAAATCATCCCGGAACTTATACGATTGAGTTTAAGGACAATGTTAGCAATTGTATCACATCAGAAACTTTAAATGTTGTTATAACTTCTAGCCGTTAAAATTGATAAGGCTGGCGCAGGTACACCGCTGGCGGGTGGAAGCTCTGTTATTACGATATATACAACCGGGCTAGCGAATTATAACGCTTTTTCAAAAACAATTCATTTAAGTCCGAATCCTGCAACTAAAGAAGTAGATCTAAAAAGTTCAACATCTGGTCTTGTTAAATACAGGGTTCTCGATTTGTTGGGAAAAGAAATAATGAGTGGAGAATTTTATAGTTCAATTACTCTGAATACTTCTTCATTAAGCGCAGGCAGTTATATCGTTAGTCTTGAGGTGGGTGCTCAGTTCACCTACAAAAAATTAGTTTTAGAAAATAAATAATTCGTTCTTCTCTATCATCATTAAGAGGATAGAGCATTATCCCTTTCTCTCCAGGAACATGTTTTCGCGAGAGAAAGGGATTTTTCATTTGACTATTGAACCCAACCTTTTTGTTGTGACTTCCGTTACATATAAAAGGAGGATGCAGAAAATCCTGTAAAGAGTATGCACTTTTCAAAACCCAAAACCCATGAAACAAAACTACAAGGTTTTTGCCTGCGCATTGTCGCTATTATTAAGCTTTACGCTTTCTACAAAACTAAAATCACAATCCATTATTTACAGCGCTTCTCCATCTGCGTGCTTTAATGGTTCAAATCAATTAACGGCCACATGCACCGCCACGGCACTCGGTGCAGTCACGTATTCCTGGACTTATCTTATTCATGCCTGCGGATCTACTCCAAGCTTCACAACAAGCACTCCAAATGTAACTTTCAACGCGCCATGCGCTGGTACGTATTCCATGGAATGCACTTTGCTCAGCAGTTCAAATTCACCTTTAGCATTTGGCATGGGTATGACGCAGATTTATGGTATTCCTACCATCAGTGCGAGTGCCAGTCCTACTATCGGATGCGCGGGAGATTTTTTTACGCTTACTGCTACAAGTAATTCTATAGGCACATACGTATGGTCAAATGTTTCAACAGGTCCGGTCATCACGATGTCGACAAGTTCAAGTGTATGTTATTCGGTTGAAGTTAGCGCCGGAGCAAACTGTACAGCTTCTACAGCCGTTTGTGTAAGTATTTCACCTTCTCCAACAGTTACTATCAGCGGCCCCGACACTGTTTGCAAAGGTTCAAGCGCGACTTTAGTAGCACATGGAGCGGACACATATACGTGGAATACCAATTCAAACGCAGACTCTTTAATGATACTACCGTTATCAACGAATGCTTATTATTATATTTCTGCAACCGATGCGCTGACTGGTTGCCAGGGTGGAAATGGCCATTTTATTACAGTAGATACAACCTGCGCTATTGTATGGCCAGGCGATGCTAACCGCGACGGTGTTGTAAATACTTCTGATGTTTTAGAATTGGGGCTTGCAGCAAGCAGCACAGGGGCGGCGAGATCTGTTCCTGGTAATGCATGGAGTGCTTCCTATGCCGACGCCTGGTTGGGCAACGGTAGTACAGGCTGGAACAAAGCACATGCAGATTGCAATGGTGACGGCACAGTTAATGCATCCGATACAGTTGCTATTGCCACTAATTTTTTCCTTACACACGCCTTTAAACCTTCCGCTGAAACTGGTTCTCCTAATTCCGACATTACACTTGTATCTTCTAACAATGTAGCTTATAGAAATGCGTGGAATAAAGTAGATGTTATCCTGGGATCAAGTAGTTCTCAACTGGCGCAACTTTATGGTCTTTCTTTTGATGTAAATCTGGATGTCTCTTTATTGGAATCCAACTCTTATTATATTGTTTATACAAGCTCTATGTTAAATCTTAACAATCAAAATATAGAGTTCAGAAAATACGACTACCCTGTTGGAAACATCGCTGCGGCAAGTGTAAGAACAGATCATCTCAATGTAAGTGGCTACGGAAAAATTGCCGAAATATGGTTTAAAGTAAAATCAACCGCCACTGAAAATGATGCTCTCGCAATACAAATTTCCAATAGCAGAAAAATAAGTAAAGACGGTGTAAATACAATTCTTAGCTCGACTGGAACTTCACTGCAGGTTGACATAACTACCGGAATAAAAAACAATCAAATCTCCGGCCTTTCTTTTGGTGTATTTCCGAATCCGGCAAAAAATATAGTTAATGTTAACAGCGATATTTCAGAGCCTGTTGCGTACACTATCTCTGATTTATCAGGCAGAAAGATTGTATCAGGATCTTTTACAAAAACTACACAATTAAATATTTCAACTGTAGAAAGTGGTGCTTACCTTATTCGTTTTGATAACGGCACGGCATCCTGCTTCAAAAAATTGGTGATCGAAAAATAATTAACCTTACCTAAGAAAACCGATGATGCTCCCGGAAAAATTTTCCGGGAGTTTTTCTTTTTTGCTCTTCTAATTTGCGGAAACACTACTTATCATTCCTACATTTAACATTCCCCATTTAGCTACAATCTATAGCAATAACAACCAGTGATTACCGCTATCTTAGAGCTATGGAAAGGCATGTTATGCATATGGACCTGGACAGCTTTTTTGTCTCGGTAGAAAGAAAATTAAATCCTTCGTTAGTAGGAAAACCCGTATTGGTGGGCGGAAGCAGTGATCGAGGTGTTGTTGCGTCTTGTAGTTACGAAGCGCGGAGTTTTGGCGTTCACTCGGCTATGCCAATGCGTATGGCGCGTCAGTTATGTCCCGAAGCAATCATCGTGAAAGGTGACCACGATAAATACAGCGAGCTTTCTGACCAGGTAACAGAAATTATCAGTGAGAAAGTTCCCGTTTATGAAAAAGCTTCGATCGATGAATTTTACGTCGATATGACCGGCATGGATAAATTTTTCGGTTGTTATAAACTTGCTACAGAAATTCGTCAAACGATTATGAAGGAGACGGATCTGCCAATATCCTTTGCGCTTTCTTCAAATAAAACAGTTGCCAAGATCGGCACGGGACAAGTGAAACCAAACGGTCAGCACGAAATTCCATACGGAACTGAAAAAGAATATTTATCTCCTTTGTCAATTAAAAAAATACCCGGTGTAGGTGAAAAAACTTACCAGTTGCTGCGTGGCATGGGTGTAGAAAAAGTAAAAACCGTACAGGAAATGCCTGTACATGTTTTACAACAAGTTCTCGGTGAAGGAGGAACAACGCTTTGGAGAAAAGCGAATGGCATCGATAATTCCCCCGTTGAACAGTATAATGAACGCAAATCCATTTCAACAGAATGTACGTTTGAAAAAGACACAGTTGACGTAGATCATTTAAAACGCGTGTTGTTAAGCATGACGGAGAAATTATGTTATCAATTAAGAAGCGAAGAGAAACTGACAGGCTGTGTAACAGTGAAAATAAGGTATTCAGACTTCAATACTTATACGATGCAAATGCGCGTTCCTTACACAACCATGGACAATACGCTGATTCAAAAAGTAAAAGAGTTGTTTGATAAATTATTTCAAAAAAGAATGTTGATCCGTTTGATAGGAATTAAGTTCAGCCATTTGATACAGGGAACCTACCAGATAAATATGTTTGATGATACAGCGGAACATATTCAGCTATACGCAGCCATGGATAAGCTACGCAAGCGTTTCGGGGAAGACGCAGTGATGAGGGCGGCAGGCCTTGATCTGAATAAAAGAGAAACGAGTTTGTTTAATGGAATTAAAAAGCTGTCGTAATACTTCCACTACGCTCAGTGAAGCATCGGGTTCAACCAGGCTCAGCGTTACTAAGACTGGGTAATAAACTGATCAGGCTATGCTCCTCAACTCCCACACATATTACAGCTTCGGATACGGAACTCTTTCCATTAAAACGCTTCTAAGAGAAACCTGGAATAAGGGCTACAGTTCCTTTGTGTTGTCGGATATTAATAATACTTCGGCTATTCTTGAAACGCTTCGTCTTTGCGACGGCAAGCAGATGAAACCCATTCCCGGCATAGATTTCAGGAATGGTATAAAACCCTGTTATATCGGGATCTCAAAAAACAATGCAGGCTTCAGAGAACTCAATGAACACCTGAGTTATCATCTTCACAACAAAATAGAATTTAAAATTCGACCACAAAATAAAGAAGAATTAAAAAATACTTTTCTTGTTTATCCTTTATCTGCTTTTGACGGAAACGAATTAGAAGAAAACGAATTTATTGGAGTAACTCCCAAACAGCTCAGACTGCTTCCACTTTCAAAACACAAACATCTTACTTCTAAAATGGTGGTATTGCAGTCTTTTTCTTTTTTGGATGAAAATTATTTCGAAGCGCATCAGGTGTTACGGGCTATTGATCTCAATACATTATTCAGCAAGCTGCGTTCTGAAGATCAAGGTTCGCTAGAGGAAATTGCTCCCACGAAAGACGAACTCTATGAAAAATATGCTGACTATCCTGAAATAATAAAGAACACTGAATTTATTTTGGACTCCTGTTCCGTGAAATTTGAATTTGGAAAACTGACAAATAAAAATCCCAAATTTTATAAAGGCAGTCTGGAGGAAGATGTAAAATTACTTCGCGAAGAAGCCACAAAAGGGCTTGCTTATCGCTATAGCGAAGTGACACAGGAAGTCAAGGACCGTCTTGAAAAAGAACTTTCGATAATTACCTCAAAAGAATTTACTTCTTATTTTTTAATCAATTGGGATATTACGAGTTACGCCCGCTCCAGAGGCTTCTTTTATGTAGGACGTGGAAGCGGAGCAAACAGCATGGTTGCTTACCTTTTGCGCATCACAGACGTGGATCCAATCGATCTGGACTTATATTTTGAACGGTTCATAAATGAGAACAGAAGTAACGCTCCCGATTTTGATATTGATTTTTCGTGGACCGACCGCGAAGAAATGACCGATTATATTTTTAAACGTTTTGGTGAAAATAACAGAGTAGCGTTATTAGGCACCTACTCCACTTATCAGCACGATGCGGTAATTCGAGAGTTAGGAAAAGTTTATGGTTTGCCCCCCACTGAGATTGATCGCGTACAAAAAATTACGCAGCCTAAAGAAAGTGATGATTCGGTGACCAAACAAATTCTAAAACATGCTTCTTTTATTGCGGGATTTCCGAGTCACCTGAGCATTCATGCCAGTGGCATTATTATTTCTGAAGAACCAGTCACAACTTACACCGCCACAAACCTGCCTCCAAAAGGTTATCCAACCACGCAATTCAGCATGCTGGAAGCAGAAGATATCGGCTTGTTCAAATTTGATATCTTAAGCCAGCGCGGACTCGGAAAAATAAAAGATGCCGTTGAATTAATCAAACAAAATAAAAATATAGAAATTGATATTCACGACATTGTAAAATTTAAACACGATGAAGAAATAAAAAAACTGATGAGTATCGGCGCCTGCATTGGTTGCTTCTATGTAGAATCTCCTGCCATGCGTATGCTCCTCGCGAAATTACAGGCGGATGATTATTTAAGGTTGGTGGCGGCAAGTTCTATCATTCGTCCGGGTGTTTCTAAAAGCGGGATGATGAACGAATACATCGTTCGTTATAGGAAACAGGAAGTACGTGATAAAGCAAGAGCAGAACTTCCAGAACTTTACGACTTGCTGAAAGAAACATACGGCGTTATGGTTTACCAGGAAGACGTGATAAAGATCGCGCATATTTTTGCAGGTCTGTCTCTGGCGGATGCTGACTACTTGCGTCGCGGAATGAGCTGGAAATTCAAACAACGGAATGAATTTCACATGGTGAAGGAAAAGTTTTTTACTAACTGTATTGCAAAAGGTCATCCTCTAACTACTATAACAAACATTTGGAACCAAATTGAAAGTTTCGCGAATTTCGCTTTTTCAAAAGGCCATTCTGCAAGCTACGCCGTTGAAAGTTACCAGGCGCTTTTTTTAAAAGCATATCATCCTTTAGAATATATGGTTGCCACTTTAAACAATGGTGGCGGCTTCTACAGAACAGATCTTTATATTCACGAAGCGCGCATGCACGGCGCAGAGATTCTTCCGCCTTGCATTAACAAGAGCGATGTGAACTGTAATATCAATGGAAAAACTATTTTTCTCGGATTAGGAATGATCGCTTCCCTGGAAAAAGAAGTGATTCAGAATTTATTAAATGAACGTTTTGAAAATGGTCCTTACACCGATCTTTACAATTTCGTAAAACGTACCCAAATATCTATAGAACAATTGCGCATCTTGATTCGTGCCGGAGCTTTTAAATTTCTTCCAAAAAATAAAAAGGAATTGTTGTGGGAAGCGCACATGTTAATCAGTCCTATAAAACAAAAGCCTCAAGGCAAAGAGTTGTTTCACATCGAACCACAAAAATATGTTCTTCCCGCTCTTGAAAATACCTGGCAGGACGACGCTTATGATGAAATAGAACTATTTGGATTTTCATTGTGCTCACCATTTAAATTATTAAAAGAACCTGTCACAAACACTCTTGTGAGTAAGGATCTGAAATCCCGTCGCGGAGAAACGGTTGAAATCGTTGGTTATTTAGTGAATGTAAAAACTACCTGGACCCACACAAAAGAAAAAATGAATTTTGGAACTTTTCTCGATCTGGATGGACATTGGATCGACACGGTACACTTTCCTCCTTCCGCAAGGGCCTTCCCGTTTAGCGGTCCAGGCTGTTACAAACTCACAGGTAAAGTAGTGGAAGAATTTGATTTTATATACATTGATATTTCACATCAGCAACGTCTTGCTGTTAGTAATAGGGACGATGATTCGGGATTGCGCATTCTTCCGCCACGAGGCGAGCGTACGAGAGAATATCATCAAAGAAAATAGGGTCTCGACTACGCTCGACCTGACATCAGACTACGCTCGACCTGACATCCGACTACGCTTGACCTGACATTGCTAACACACAAGCCGGCTCAAAAGAGTCTTAACTCTTTTGCCCTGCTCGACCTGACATTGCTAACACACAAGCCGGCTCAAAAGAGTCTTAACTCTTTTGCCCTGCTCGACCTGACATTGCTAACACACAAGCCGGCTCGACCTGACATTTCTGGCGCGATCGCTGGCCTTAACATCCGCTGGATGTTAATCCTGCTCGACCTGGCATCGCTTGCACGATTGCTTTGCGGAGTCGAGAAGGTTCACAAAGCCCAGGCAGAAAGCCGTCAGGAAATTTTTCACGGAATTTGATTAGAACCCTTTTAACCCTTATCTTTATTGGCTTCTTATCATTATAGCAGTTTACAATTCCTATGGATTACAATTTTACAGAGATCGAAAAAAAATGGCAGAAATTCTGGGCCGATAACAAAACTTTTAAAGCAGAAGACACTTCGTCAAAACCAAAATATTATGTCCTGGATATGTTTCCTTATCCTTCCGGTGCAGGTCTGCATGTAGGACATCCACTAGGCTACATTGCTTCTGATATCATGGCACGTTACAAACGTCATAAACAATTCAATGTTTTGCACCCTATGGGTTACGATTCTTTTGGATTGCCCGCAGAGCAATACGCCATTCAAACAGGACAACATCCTAAAATTACGACTGAACAAAACATTGCCCGTTATCGCGAACAAATGGATAAGATCGGTTTCAGCTTCGATTGGGAACGCGAAGTAAGAACCTCTGATCCTGAATATTACAAATGGACACAATGGATCTTCATCCAGATTTTTAATAGCTGGTACAATAAAACTTCTGACAAAGCAGAAAACATTGAAACATTAATTTCCGAATTTGAAAAAAACGGAAATGCAAATATAAATGCGGCTTGCGATGAAGACACAAAGTCTTTCACTGCTGCAGAGTGGAAAGCATTTTCTGAAAAAGAAAAATCAGATGCCATAATGCACTACCGTCTTGCCTATCTTGGCGAGGCTTATGTGAACTGGTGTCCGGCCTTAGGAACCGTTTTAGCGAACGACGAAGTAAAAGATGGTGTGAGTGAACGTGGCGGACATCCTGTAGAAAGAAAATTAATGAAACAATGGAGCATGCGCATCACCGCCTATGCGCAGCGTTTGTTAGATGGTTTGGATGGCATCGATTGGCCGGAAAGTTTAAAAGAATCGCAACGGTATTGGCTGGGTCGTTCGGAAGGCACTTCTTTAAAATTTAAAATTCATAAATCTCCAAGCCATCCTGAAACTGGTTTGGGAGACATAGAAGTATTTACAACGCGTCCCGACACCATCTTCGGCGTGTCTTTTGTGACGCTTGCTCCTGAGCATGACTTAGTAAATAAACTGACCACTGCCGAACAACAAGCATTAGTGGAAGACTACGTTTATAAATCTAAAAACAGGAGTGAGCGTGAAAGACAAGCCGATGTTACAAAAGTAAGCGGGGTATTTACCGGCGCTTATGTGGAACATCCTTTCACCGGGAAATTAATTCCAATCTGGATCGGCGATTACGTTTTAGCAGGTTACGGAACCGGTGCTGTGATGGCTGTTCCAGGGCATGACTCGCGTGACTATGCTTTTGCAAAACATTTTGATTTGCCAATTCTGGAAGTTGTTGCAGGCGGCGATCTTTCGAAAGAATCTTACGATGCTAAAGAAGGAAAATTAATGAACTCTGATTTCTTAAATGGATTGGAAGTAAAAGAAGCTTTGAAAAAAGCGATCTCTGAAATTGAAAAGAAAAATTTAGGAAAAGGAAAAACGAATTTCCGTCTGCGTGACGCTGTATTTGGCCGTCAGCGCTATTGGGGCGAACCCATTCCTATTTATTACGTAAACGATATTCCGCATGCTCTTGATGAAAAAGAACTTCCTTTAATCTTACCTGAAGTAGACAAGTATTTACCTACCGAAGACGGTGAACCGCCATTGGCCCGCGCAGCTTCTTCGTGGAAAAAAGACGGAAAATACAATTACGAGGCTTCAACTATGCCAGGTTGGGCAGGAAGCTCGTGGTACTTTTTACGTTACATGGATCCTAAAAACAAAACGGGTTTTGCCGATAAAAAATTAATGGACTACTGGCAAAATGTAGATCTCTATATTGGAGGAAGCGAACACGCTACAGGCCATTTATTGTATGTACGTTTCTGGACTAAGTTCTTAAATGACATGGGACTGATCGGTGTGGATGAACCCGCTAAGAAGTTGATTAATCAAGGGATGATACAGGGTCGGAGTAATTTTGTTTATCGTATTAAAGGAGAAAACAAATATGTTTCCTATGGTTTAAAAAAAGAATATGAAACGACTCAGCTTCACGTTGACGTAAATATTGTTGTTAACGACGAGCTTAATATAGACGCGTTTAAGAATTTAAAAAATAATGCTTTTGACAATTCAGACAAAGCAGAGTTCATTCTAGAAAATGGAAAATATATCTGTGGAGTTGAAGTAGAAAAAATGTCTAAATCTAAATTCAATGTTGTTTCTCCAGATGATATTTGTCAAAATTTCGGTGCCGACACGCTCCGCCTCTACGAAATGTTCCTTGGTCCTTTAGAACAAAGTAAACCCTGGAATACTAATGGAATTACTGGTGTTGCGGGATTTTTGAAAAAGCTTTGGAGATTGTTTTACACCTCGACTACGCTCGGTGTGACAAACGATTCTATTAATATTTCGGATGCAGAGCCAACAAAAGCAGAATTAAAAACACTTCATAAAACCATTAAAAAAATTACGGAGGACATAGAACGTTTTTCTTTTAATACCTCAGTGAGTAATTTTATGATTTGCGTGAATGAGCTAGGCGAACAAAAATGCAATAAGCGGGCTATTTTAGAACCTTTATTGATTTGTTTATCTCCTTACGCTCCGCATATCACAGAAGAATTATGGGAACAATTAGGTCACAAAGAGAGTATTGCTTTTGCCCCATTTCCAGCATTTGATGAAGCCAATTTAGTAGAAGATAGTTTCACCTATCCGATTTCCTTTAATGGGAAAATGCGTTTCAATATCGAATTACCTGCAACACTTACCGTTCCTGAGATAGAGAAAGAAGTGATGAGTCACGAAGACGTTCAAAAATATTTAGAAGGCAAAACGCCTAAGAAGGTGATTATCGTTCCGAAGAAGATTGTGAACTTTGTGGTTTAATTCTCGACTATGCACGAATTGATAGTCGACTGCACTCGAAAAGAATTGATAGTCGACAAAGTTCGTATTGACAATAGACAAAGCTCCGCCTGAATTTCCGCTTTGTCATTCTGAGCAGGACTAACATCCGGTGGATGTTAGGGCCAGAAAGTGCGTAGTCGAGATTTGTCATTTCGAGCGTAGTCGAGAATTGTCATTTCGAGCAGGACTAACATCCGGTGGATGTTAGGGCCAGAAAGTGCGTAGTCGAGATTTGTCATTTCGAGCGTAGTCGAGAATTGTCATTTCGAGCAGGACTAACATCCGGTGGATGTTGGGGCCAGAAAGTGCGTAGTCGAGATTTGTCATTTCGAGCGTAGTCGAGAAGTGACGTAGAACCCCTTTCTTAATCTGGGTAGTCTCAAATTAACGCAAGACTTGCAAAATAAGACCGAACAGTCTATATTTGCCCTATGTTATCCAAAGCCGATAAAACCAAACTTTTTATTATTGAAAAGTCCGCACCCATCTTTAACACAAAAGGATATGCGGCAACTTCTATGTCCGATATCTTAGAAGTTACCGGTTTGGCAAAGGGCGGAATTTATGGCAATTTTAAAAACAAAGATGAAATTGCACTTGAAGCCTTTGATTATTCTTTTAATAAACTCAGAGAAGCGTTGCGTTTTAAAATCAAACAAGAAGAAACTTCCGCAGGCAAGCTTTATGCGATTCTTGATTTTTATCATAATTATTCCATTGACCCGCTCGTAGAAGGCGGATGTGTGTTAATGAATACGGCCATTGACAGCCATAATTCTATTCCCTTTTTAAAAGAAAGAGCAAAACAGGGGTTGAAGGAAATGCTTGCTTCCTTAAAACACATCATCGAAAAAGGCATAGAATACAAAGAATTCTCAAAAAAACTAAATCCCCAAAACGAAGCTGAATTGATCTTCGCTACCATAGAAGGTGGAATCATGATGAGTCAATTGAGTGACAATCACACGATTCTTAATAAACTTCTTGATAATTTAAAAGAACAGATAAAACACCGTTATTTAAAATAATTTTTTTTATCTGAAATAAGACCGAACGGTCTAATAATTAAAAACCATAAAATGAAAACTTTAGAAAAACATCCCGAAAGCGAAGCCAGGATAAGATTTCCCGACTGCGATCCTTTTAATCACCTCAATAATTCAAAATACATTGACTACATCATAAATGCACGTGAAGACCATTTATTGAATTATTACGATTTTGATCTTCATAAAATTGCCAGGGAAAGTGGTATCAGCTGGGTGGTAGCGCAAAACCAGATTGCTTATCTTTCTCCCGCTGTGCTCATGGAAACAGTAATTATTCAAACCCGACTCATCCATTTTGACGACAAATCTTTGCTCATGGAAGCCATTATGTGGGATAAATCAAAAACAAGGTTAAAGGCGGTTTTGTGGTCTAAATTCGCGCATTTTAATTTGAGAACTATGAGAAGTGAAATTCACTCTCCTGAGTTTACTGCTTTATTCGAAAGCCTTGTAAATCCGCTAAGTGAGAGTGTTTCGTTTGAGGAAAGAACCAGGATATTGCGCCAGGCCAGACATGCCTAGATATTTATTATCTTTAGCTTTTACAAAATAATTGTGTGAATAAGAAGAAATTTAAATTAAGCGCAAAGGTTAACATACCTTGTCACATTGAAATCAAGAATCCTGAAACAGAAACTCATGGCCTGCTTAGGCTAAGTAATGGTGACTTTTGCGATTTTCTTAATCTGACATTTACTGGTAATGGAACAGATAGAACTGAGAAAATTGAAGCCAAAACATTTCTTCAGATGGATTTGAAGCACCAAACTGGTATAAGTGTGAATGCGGAGTTTTTAGATGAGGCCGGTTTTGTAGAGGGCGAATTTTATACTGGCAGCTGGGAAGAAATTGTTCTAAGAGAAATAGAACTTTCTTTAACTGACGAACCCTTTTTCTACAGTTGTGACTCCGAAAGTTTAAAATTCAGCATTGGCGCCGCTGGCGAATCTCACTTACAAGTTGAAGCCCATGAAGATGATAAACTTTCCATTGTTTTCTCTGTTAAAAATTCAACTGATAAGATTCAAACAGTAACTCAAAGCTTTAGCAAATCTTCTGATGGTGGAGAGATGATAAAACGTCTGTACGGGAGATTGAGAAATTTAGCCAGGGATACTGATTTTATTGAACGGCAGACAAGAGATAAAAAACAACTCATTGAGCAATTTAATAAGACCATGTCTGAGAGCTTTCGCTTTTAGAAATGTTCCATCTATGCTTCTGTTATCGCAGAACCCAGGCAGTTTAATCCTGAGTTAGCATTTAAAGAGTAAATGGTTTCGCGTAAAATTATTCTTCTTCCTTCAGTGCGCCCCGAACAATCGCAACCTGTCCTGTATACTTTTTATTTTCCTTTTGATCGGTAGTAACAGTGATGCGCCAAACATAGGTTTCAGTTTTACAAGGCTTGCCCTGAAACGTACCATCCCAGCCCCGCTGAAAATCATTTGTTTCAAACACCACCTGACCCCAGCGGTTGTAAATTTCAAGTGTATACTTATAAACTCCCTGACCTTTCGGCATGAATACATCGTTAAGTCCATCGCCATTGGGCGTAAATGCATTCGGTACGTACATCTGAAACTCATCGTCCACCACTAAAACCTTAATCGCAGTATCAATACATCCCCATTTATTTGTAACAACTAAAACAATCGGGAACTGCCCCGCTGATTTGTATAAATAGCTTGCATTTCTTTCCCTCGTTATTGAAGTGTCGTTTTTTACCAAATACCATTCCCATGTTCCCAGTCCTTCTCCATAGGTAGTGTTATAAAATTGTACTTCTTCAAGTCCTGCAACCGGATTCTGAGGTTTAAAATCGAAGTTGGCCTCCGGTTTAGGATTGGCGGTAACCACAAGCGTTGTAGTATTTGCACAATTATTAGTATCACTATAATGTACGCTGGCTATATAAGATCCTGCTATGTCAAAACAATAATTGCGAGTTGTATCTCTCGAATTAATGGCGTCAACTCCAAATGTAACATTGGTATACTGATCTGTATTGTTTACTTTCTGCAAACTAAATTTCGTACAGAAAGGGGTGCATAAATTATTTCTACTACTTATTAAATTGCCTTGAGGCAGTGGATAAACCCGAACAAAAACAGTTGTAGTAGCAACACAATTGCTTTCACTTTTAACTGTAAGGGAATAAGTGCCCGTCATAAGAAAATTAGTGAGTGCAAGGCCTGTGTCTTTTGCGGAGGCTCGAAATTTCTCGGGACCTTCCCACAAATAACTTACACCACCAGACCCCTTCAATTGCAGCACAGAATTAAAGCAACCCTTTGGAATATTAGCTATAACCGGTACGGGCAGAGGATATGCAAAGCCTGAAAGGTTCATCAAGGCTGAACTTGAACAGGAATTTGTTCCGGTAGCTGTTACCGTATAAGTACCTGCGTTTAGAGAACTTACCTGCGGAAGGTAAACTGTTTGAAGGGTAGAAGAAAAATTTTGTGGTCCGCTCCAGTTATAATTGGAAGCTCCTGATGCAGAAAAAGTAACCGAAGAACCAATGCAGGTGGTAACATCACTAACACTTAAGATCGGCACTGCAAGCGTTGCAACAGATACATAGGCCGTAGCACTGCAGAAATTACCATCTGTGCCTGTCACCGTGTAATTACCGGCTGAACCAGGGACCGCCGGGTTAATCACGGGATTTTGGAAGTTACTGGAAAAGCTTGAAGGACCCGTCCAGCTGTAAGTTAAAGCAGATGCTGATATAGCAGAAAAATTAACTGGCGTATTTACGCAAACCGGGCCATTGCTACTTGCCGTTAAGGTGGGAAGTGCATAGGCACTTATTGATTTGTAAGTTTTTGCATAACACGAGCCTGAGTGTACCACAAGGGTATAGCTACCTCCTGCGGAAAATCCAGCGTTTACAAGAATCGGATTTTGTGCCGTGCTGTTGAAGCCATTTGGTCCAAACCAGCTATAGCTTGTCCCGCCACTTCCATTTAAAACAAGTGAAGACCCAACGCAAAATCCGGCAACAGATTGAATGACCGGAACAGGCGACGGAATTACTGAAGCACTAACGGTAGCCATATTGGTGCAACCGTGAACGCTGGTTAAAATCACACTGTAACTTCCTGTCATTGCCGGATTGGATGAAGGACGCGATGGACTTTGTAAAGTTGATGAAAACGCCGGTCCCGACCATAAATAAGATGCTCCTATCACAAAATTAGATGATAATTGCAGGTTAGCCCTTCACAAACAGTACTAGCCGATGCTGACAGTGATGGGGTTGGATTAATCGTGAGTAATTTATTTACCGAAGCTGTACAACTGTTTGCAGCAGTAACTTTTAAAATATAATTACCACTCTGCGATGGAAGAACATGGTAGAGAGAAACAGAACTTAGTGTAGAGGTAAATCCTGAAGGTCCGGTCCAGTTATAAAGAGAGTGTGTGTTGACTGGAGAAAATACCAGCGAATCATCCTGGCACACCGGCGAATTACTTGTAAAGCTAACCGTTGGAACAGGTTTTACAGTAACATCCCCAACCGCACTGGAGGTGCAACCTGCAGTGGCGCCAACAACAGTATACTGTGTAGTAGAAGGTGGACTTATCACTAATGGATTAGCCTGAGAACCAGTATTCCACGAATAAGTTGTAGCACCAGAAGCTAATAAAGTTCCATTAGCCAATGGACATATTTGTACACTCGTGACGTTGATAATTGGGTTAACAACAAACTTTCCACTGACAGTTTTGGTAGATATACAATTGTTTGCATCTGTACTTGTAACGGTATAAACGTAAATAGAGGGAGAACTTTCGGTAACTGTCTGTGTGGATGATGAAGAGCCACTGGTCCAGGTGTAAGTATAACCAGGCGTACCTCCACTATTTAAAGCAGTAAAGGTAATGCTTCCGCCTATACATACCGAAGAAGAACTCGCGGCAATATTTAAAGTAAAAGCGGCAGGTTGCGTGACAAGAAAAGTATTCGTCACACTGCAGTACGTAAGATTGTCAATCACATAGATAGTATTAACTCCTGCAGCAAGTGAAGTAGGGCCAGGTACCGTCACTGTGCCATTGGCATCCGTCCAAAAATAACTCTGACTGCCCGAGCCTCCTGAAAGAGCTATAGAAGCGGTACCTGTAGTTGCTCCATGACACAGCAGACTATTTGTTGCAGAAACCGTACCTGTTAATGGGATTAAAGGATTAAAGGTAGTAGTGGGAGCGAAAGTACAATTTGTGCCCGCATCAAAAACACTTACCGTATAAACACCCGGATAAAGATTTGAAGCCACCGATGCAATCTGTGATGTTGGGGTCCACGAAAAAGAAAAAGGTCCTGGTGTGCCGGAAGCAGTTACCGTGGCAGATCCAAGACTTCCACATGTAATGGTGGATGTATTAAATGATAATGTCGGAACAGGTTTAATGGTCACCGTTTGTGAAGCAGAGGCTGTGCAGCCAAGTACTGAAGTTCCAATTACGGTATACTCTGTAATTGTTGTTGGAGAGACTGTATAAGTGCTTCCGGTAAGAGCCCCCGGATACCATGTGTACGTATTTGCTCCAGTAACGCTAAGTGTTTCAGTAGCTCCAAAACAAATGGCTGTGCTGAGTGAACTAAGTGTAAAAGTGGAAATAAAATCAACGGATAGTGTAGTTGTGGCTGAGCAATTATTTGCATCGGTAACCGTAACTGTATAAATATATGTGCCACTCGAATTTTCATGTACAACGTTGGTAGCAGTGGCCGGGCCTCCTGTCCAGTTAAAAGTAAAAGTACCGGTACCACCCGTTGCACCCGCTATTAATGTAACACTTTGGCCCGGACAGGAAGTAGGAGAACCCGCACTAACGGTTACCACAATAACAGAAGGCACAGTAACTTGAGCGACTGCGTTAGCCGTACAAGAATTTAAGGAAGTTCCTACCACCGTATAATTTGTTGTTGTCGTTGGCGAGGCCGCTACGAGGGAGCCTGTTAAATTCCCGGGCTGCCAGGTGTATGTATCGGCTCCGTTGGCAGTGAATGACAAAGATGCTCCGTTACATAACGCGGGTGGCTTTAGCACAGAGATAGTTGGAGTGCTCGATACAAAGGCGGTGTAAATCGCCAGTTCTACACAACTATTTGTATTTTTTCCAGCCAATGTAAAAGTTGTAACTCCTATAGACGAAACCAACATCGTTGAAGTGGTAGATCCACCCGGCAACCATGTATAATTTGTAGCCCCAGTAGCCGTAAGTGTAGCAGAACCACCACTGCAAAGTACAGGCGGAGAAGAAGATATACTCACAGTCGGCTGAACCAGGGTGCTTACAGCGAGTGTGGAAGTATTCAAAGCTCCACAGGTACTTGAAGCCGCAACACTAATTGTACCTGCACTTCCGCCTGCATATACACTGATAGTATTTGTACTTGAGGTTCCGAACCACCCTCCAGGTAAACTCCAGGTATAACTGGCATTGGAAACAGGTGACACACTGTAAATATTAGTTGTGTAGGGACAGACCAAGGTGCTTCCCGCAACAGGCATCTGACAGGGAGTGATAGTATATAATTGCAAAACTTCCGCCTGAGATATAGCGCGATCGTACAGGTAAAAATCATCCAGTACTCCATTAAAATATCTCACTGCTGAAGTCGCGCCACGTCCTATAGTAATCGGATAAGTTGTACCAGTATTGATACTTGCATTAACACCCCCGACACTGCAGGAAATACCTGTTTGTAGCACCCCATCAATGTAAAAAGCAACATTGCTATAAGATGTACTTGCTGTGGCATTCATTACTGCGACTATATGATGCCAGGCACCGTTTTCAAGACAAACATTTCCGCGAATCAGAGCCTGATTGGACACATCAAGTCCAACCCCAGGTCCGCAATAATTCCAGACAATCTGATATGTATCTCCGGCACCCGTTGCAGTGCCGTAATCAAAAGCCACTACTGCATTGGTTGAACTGCCGGATATGGTGTTTGATGTTTTTGCCCAAAACGATAGCGACCTCGATAATGTACCGGTAGGCCCGGTGCTTAGCATCTGTATATAATCGGATGACCCATTAAAGTTATATGCCGCATTGGGAACTCCACATCTGTCGGGAACCAAAGAAGCGCCTGTAACGGTTCCATGATTCGCGCTGCCAGAAATATCGTTGGCGCTTCCGGAAAATGGCCATGCTCCAATAAGTCCATTGGTTGGAATTTGTGTGTAACCAAAGAAAGGGAGAAGAATGAGGGCAAGAAAAAGTAAACGGCTCATCTGGGTTTGTGTGTCAAGCAAAAATACAAAAAAAGACTGATTTTATCCTAATGAACATGCGCTGGAAAATATGTCGGGTGGAAATAAACGTTATAAATTTCTAATGAGCCTAAAGAAGTCTTGAAGCATCCCTAATCGTTCATATTTTCTCTGAAAAACTTATTCTTCAACCAAAGTTTTTCATCTATACTGATATAAAATCCATAAGAATATTCCAACTGATAATCGCGGAAATCATAATAAGGTTCAACACGTAAAGTCACATTAACTCCTCTGGCTAACGATACTTTTTTTGTGAAGCGTGCGATTAATAGTTCTCGTATCCTTTCTTTATAATACCAACTGTAAGCTACGGCTCTTGATTTGCTTGAATACAAATCGCCACCTAATTCATTTTCGTAAGCTTCACCATACCAATAAGAAAACTGTACATCTGTTTGATATGCCCCTTTAAATCCAATGTTTCCAAAGAAGCCGTCGCCCCAAGTATGCCTGCTAATTGATCCTGAATAATAATTATTTGACCGCAACACATAGCGTGCATCCACATAGAAATTCTTTATCCATTTGCTCTGTGTTCTTCTATTTAAAACAATTCCTGCCGCGTAATTAAAGTCTGTATGCGACCCTGATGCAATAGTATCGATCTGCCCCCCTTTATGAATAATAACAGCCTGGAAGGGAAGTCGAAAATCCCAGTTGCCTCGTGTAATCTTTACAATATTTGCATTCAGGCCAGACATGATTTTCTCCTGAGTTCCACTTCCCTTATAGGTCATGTTGAGCCAGTCAATCCACACATCAAAGTCAAAATGTTTTTTATTTAATGTAAACTGCGCTCCATTTTCAAGACGATTACTGAACACTCTTTCAAAATTATAAAGCGGCTCAATAAGTTGATGATTCAAACTTCCATCCAAATTACCGAAAACCATTTTAAAATCATTCTTATAATACCGCAGAGAAAATGTTGGAAGAACCTGGGTAAATTTATTATTTCCGAAATCCTTATTTAAAAAAACCCCGCCTTCAATACTTAAATTTTTTGTAATCTGGTAGCCGAGTTGTGGGTTGAATTGATACCCAAAAAGAGTAAAGCCATCAAACATCACGTTGGTGTATTCATTATTCTTTAAGAAACAAAGATTTTGAATCTTTACATAAAGTTGATTTTCATGACTGGTATCAATCTTTGAATTAAAAAACAAAGAAGAATTATCCAGCTGCGAGTACGCCGGAAATAAAAACAGAGCCAGGAAAAAACTAAGAACTAAACGTTTCACAATTAAATTATAATCTTATAAACTTAAGGATATTTCTTTGAATACGCTTAGTGGCAGCGATTTTTATAAATAAAAAAGGAAACCGTTTTGGTTTCCTTTTAATATTAATCTACATTATCATGTAGAAAAGAATTGTTTGGTCGGATCTCAATTTTTTTATCGTCCCCTTCACTTAAAGTGTAGCGTGAAACGCTTGACTCAGTACTCGGCGTTTTATTTTCGAGAACAATATTTTTACGTTCGAAAGCTGTTTGTTTTTCCAAAGCAGCAAGTCCCTCCGGACTTTTCATTTTCAAAGTAATGTCCTTCAGCTTACGAATACGTTCCTGCGCTAATTTTATTTGTTCCTCCCTGTTAGTACCTTCCAGATTTGCAGGTGAAATATCATGTTTTACTTCATTAAACGTAGGTTTAACCTCTTCGTCTTTGATGGTGTTAAAAGTAAATTCAACTATCGGAAGAGTCGTTTCGTTAGATTCAGTCACATTTGTTTCCTGCGAAGGAGTAGTAGTAGTGGCTGGCTTTATAGTGGCTGGTTGGTCTACCTGGTGCATCGGAGAAATAACAGCTTCCGGCTCCTTTTCTATTTTAGTAAAAACAAAAGGCTCGCTTTTTTGAATCTCATCAATGATGTTGGTTTGTTTAGGTTCCTGAACAGGAACTTCTTTCTCATCCAATTTCACAATTTTACGTTCTTTAAACGTAGGAGCTTCAAAGCCGCTGTTTTTTGATTTGAATCCAGTTGCGATGATAGTAACACTTACATTATCTCCTAAAGACGCATCGGTTCCGTAACCTGTAATTAACTCTGCAGTTCCGCCGGCCGCTTCCTGGATAAAATCGGTAATGTCACCAAATTCATCCATATCAATATCATCACTTCCGCTCATGATATTTAACAATACGTGACGGGCGCCGCTGATATCGTTATCATTTAATAAAGGAGAATTTAAAGCTTGCTCAACAGCTTTGATAGCGCGCTTTTCACCGCTTGCAACAGCAGAACCCATTATTGCAACTCCACTGTCCTTCATAACAGTTTTCACGTCATTAAAGTCAACGTTGATATGCATGTGAAGACTGATGATCTCTGCAATACTTTTTGCTGCGCCTGTCAATACATCATCTGCGTGCTCAAATGCTTCGCTCATTTTAAGGTTACCATAGATCTCGCGTAATTTATCGTTTCCGATAACCAATAAAGTATCTACGTACTTCTTCATTTCTTCCAGACCTGCTTCAGCCTGTGCGCGGCGTTTTTTACCTTCAAAGGTAAATGGAATCGTAATAATACCAACCGTTAGTATGCCCATTTCACGAGCTATACTGGCAATCACCGGCGCAGCGCCAGTTCCGGTACCACCACCCAAACCGGCAGTAATAAATACCATCTGCGTGTCGTCGTCGAGAAAACTTTTGATTTCGTCGATTGACTCTAAAGCCGCATCGCGACCTACATCTGGTATTGAACCTGCACCCAAACCTTTGGTAGATTTGATGCCTAATTGAATTTTATTTTTTACCGGACTTTTTTCCAAAGCCTGTTTATCCGTATTACAGATGATGAAATCCACACCTTTAATTCCTAAGCGAAACATGTGGTTAACGGCATTGCTCCCGCCGCCGCCTACACCAATCACCTTAATGATTGATTTTTCTTCCTGTGGTAATTCAAATTGCATCATGATCTTCGTATTAATTATTATTACTTATTTCGTGTTATTTATTTCGAGTTCTATATTCTTTATTCGGTTAATAGTGGAGTGTCCCGCTAGCTAACGGAAGCTCTGACTCACTATTCAATATCGTCGCTCATCCAGTCTTTTGTACGCTCTATCAGACTTGTAAAAAAGCTTCCAACTTTTTTTTGTGAATGGCCAACAACTTTTTTACTTTCCTTTTTCTTTTCCGTGGCATTTTCAACTTCCACTTCTACCTCCAGTTTCATAAGATTTACACCGCGTTTTGAATCGCGTTCGTATTTCTCAATTCCTTTCATCACCAAACCAACGCCTGTTGCATACAAAGGGTTTTTCATTTCGTCATCGTTGCCGGCAAGATGTTCATTCGGTGTTCCAATGCGGCAATCCATCCCTGTGGTTAACATCACCAGTTGGGGTAAATGTTTTAACATAGCGCCCCCACCTGTAACAACAATGCCTGCGGCAAGTTTACGCTCATATCCACTGCTTTTAATTTCAAACAAAACAAACTCCAGAATTTCTTCCATACGTGCCTGGATGATCTGCGCTAAAAATTTTACAGAAATTTCTTTATGCGGACGCCCACGTAAACCCGGAATAGAAATAATTTCATTTTCCTGGTTTTCCTGAGATAATGCTGATCCGAATTTTATTTTTAATTGTTCAGCTTGTGTTCTAATAATTCCACAACCTTCTTTAATATCATCCGTAATAATATTTCCACCAAAAGGAATTACTGCAGTATGACGAATAATGCCGTCGTAAAAAATAGCCACGTCTGTTGTTCCTCCACCTATATCCACCAAAACAACACCTGCCTCTTTTTCTTCATCGCTCAATACCGCATCTGCACTGGCCAATGGCTCAAGGTGCAAATCAACAGTTTGTAATCCTGCACGATCTACACATTTAAAAATATTTTTTACTGCGCTAACTTGTCCGGTGATAATGTGAAAATTACCTTCCAAACGTATGCCAGCATGACCGATGGGATTTTTAATTCCTGATTCACTGTCGATAATATACTCTTGTGGAATTACGTGAATAATTTCCTCACCCGGACTCATTACCAGGCGATGCATGTTATCAATAAGGTTATCAATATCTCTCTGATTAACCTCATCATCTAAACTCTGACGCGTGATCATACCACGGTGCTGCATACTTTTAATATGCTGACCTGCGATTCCCACAATCACTTCCCCAATATCTACGTTCGCTTTATCAGCAGCAATGGCTACTGCAGTTTTAATAGATGCTACCGTTTGTTCAATATTTACAACCACACCACGGTTAACCCCAAGGGATTCAGCTTTGCCAATACCAAGTATCTCCACCTTTCCAAACTCATTTCTGCGACCAACAATTGCAGCGATTTTTGTGGTTCCAAGATCTAGTCCAACAACCAGCTCAGAGGCGAGGTTCGGGTTTGGGGTCGTTTTCTTTTCCATATTATTATTTTTTGGTGCATACCACCAGGTTTTTATATTTTAAATTGATAGTAGAATATTTTGTCCAGCTATCTGATTTACTTAATCCTTCTGTATAAAACAGTTTCAGTTTATTAAATTTTTCAGCAATGTTGTTTGCATCGCCAAAAATAATTTTATGATTACCAATTGCAGGAAACAATTCCAATTCCTTTTCCCCATTCACGTATATCTGGTGAATGAGTTGAGTAAGAACAGAATCGGCGGTTATATAATTTGAAACGTCCAAAATATCGTCGAGCAAACTTACTTCCTTAAACAGTTTATTTTTTTTTATCTGATCCACCGAAAACTCGTAACGTCTTGCATAAGGCTCAATAATCTCGCCACTGGCAACAATTACACGGGCTGAATAATTCTGGTTTAATGGCATGAGCTTATTTTGCGAGTCGATATAATAACTTTCTCCGGTTTTATTTATAATGCGCAATACTGGAGTTCGTTGCAAAATTTCTACTTTTATTTCTCCATTCATATCGGCAGAAACTTCCGCATTTTCAATCGCCGGATGGGAATTCAAAGCTTTTTCCAAAGCAGGAATGTCGATATCCTCATACCTGCTGGAAAGCAAAGAATCATTTCGCTCTTTAAAAAAAGTCTTAACATCGTCTTCACTCAGAAAAAGATTTTCATCATTGTTTTGAATGTTGATGTTCAGGCTGCTTGCAATAATATTTCTCTCACTTTTAGAAATAAAGGCAAGAGAGCTTGTCAGACCTGCAATAGCAGTAATCCAAAGAACGGCAACAAAAACTTTTCTATAATTTATTTTTTTCAATTTACTTTTTCAATACTTCTTCAATCGGACCAATCAAGGAATCAATATCTCCCGCCCCCATCGTTACAATCACTTCCTTTTGATTTTTCGTTATCTCTTCCAGCACACCTGCTTTTGATAAGAGCTTTTTATTTTTTAGCTTCATCTTATCCAATAACCACTGTGAAGTAATTCCTTCAATGGGTTTTTCGCGGGCAGGATAAATCTCCAGTAAAATACACTCATCCAGCATGTCCAGACTCTCAGCAAAACCGTCTGCAAAATCCCTCGTCCGGCTAAACAAGTGTGGCTGAAAAATACCGGTCACTTTTTTCTCAGGATATAGTTTTTTTACCGATCCTATTGTAGCCTTTAATTCTTCAGGATGATGCGCATAATCGTCAATGTAAACTACATTTTCACTACGCACCCTATAATCGAAACGGCGTTTCACTCCACTAAAAGAACGTAGCCCCTCTTTTATAACATCGCCTTTTATTCCTAATTGCTGTGCAATGGCAACAGCAGCTATAGAATTCTCAACATTGTGCAAGCCCGGTAGCCCAAGCGTAACGTTGCTTATAGACTCTACCGGACTTTTTATGTCATAAAAAAACTGTGCATTCTCAATTCTTATTGATTGTGCACAATATTCGGTATCTAAATTTAGCGAGTAGATTATCCTTTTATCAGTGAGGGTCAAATCGTTATCAACATTTTTCTTAACAATTAAGATCCCATCCTTTTTCACTTGTTTTGAAAATAAAGTATAGCCTTCTCTTACATGATTTGCATCTCCGTAAATATCCAGGTGATCTGCATCTGCACTTGTAATTACAGCAATCTGGGGATGCAGGGTTAAAAATGAACGGTCGTACTCGTCTGCTTCTACAACGACATAAGCATTTTCATCATTTACATCACCAAGCAGCAAATTTGTATTATAGTTTTTTGAGATACCTCCCATAAAAGAAAAACAATTAATACCTGCTGTTTTTAAGAGATGCGTTACTAAAGTGGTGGTAGTTGTCTTTCCATGCGTTCCGGCAATAGCGATAGTTTTAAATTGTTTTGTAATCTCTCCAAGTACCTGTGATCTTTTTAAAATAGTAAAATTATTTTCTGAAAGATAGCGATATTCGGCATGCTCTTTTGGAACGGCCGGTGTGTAAACGATAAGAACATCGTCTTTCTTATACTTTGCGAGAAGTTCTTTTAGAGCGTCTACATTTTCGTTATAATGGCAAACTATCCCCTCCTCTTCTAAAAGTTTACAAAGCTCTGAAGCTGTTTTATCATATCCTGCGACGGCTTTTTTGTAATGATTAAAAAAACGCGCTAAGGCGCTCATACCAATGCCGCCGACCCCAAGAAAATAATAAAGTTTATAGTTCAGTATGTTCATGTTAATCTGTAGTCCGCTAATTTTAAAACCTCGTTTGCTATAACATTTGCCGAATCGTGGTAGGCCATTTTACTAATGTTGTTAGTTAAAGTCACTTGTTTTGTTTCATCGCCAATAAGGTTGATGGCAGCAGTTATCAACGTCTGGCGCGCTTCAGAATCTTTCACTAACACAGCCGCGTCTTTATTAACTAAAGCCATTGCATTCTTTGTTTGATGGTCTTCCGCCACATTTGGTGATGGCACCAAGATGCAGGGCATTCCAATGTTACAAAGTTCAGAAACAGAACTTGCTCCAGCCCTCGAAATAACTATATCCGCAGCAGCATAGGCAAGATCCATACGCGAAATAAAATCGAGCGCATATATGTGTTTATGATTAAATTTTTCTGTCTGAGTTTTTGCCGTCTCGTAATATCCTTTCCCGGTTTGCCAGATTAACTGGATAGTTTTCTCAGCAAGTCTTTCAAGGCCAGCACCCATAGATTCATTAATGGTTTTCGCTCCGAGACTTCCACCAATAACCAAAATTGTTTTTTTAGAAGGATCCAGTTTAAAGAATGAGATTGCCTCTTCTTTCTTTGTACGAACTTCTTTCAAATCCTGGCGAACGGGATTTCCCGTAAGAATAATTTTTTCTTTGGGAAAGAACTTTTCCATGCCTTCATAAGCCACACAAATCTTACTCGCTTTTTTTGAAAGTAATTTGTTGGTTATTCCCGCATAAGAATTTTGTTCTTGTAACAAAGCAGGAATTCCTTTGGAGGTTGCTGCTCTAAGGAGTGGACCACTGGCGTAACCACCCGTGCCTATTACAACATCCGGTTGAAAATCTTTAATAATCTTCCTGGTCTTGATTAAACTTTGAATAACTAAAAAGGGAAGTTTTAAATTAGATAAAGTTAGCTTACGTTGAAGCCCTGCAATCTTAACTCCAATTATAGTGTAGCCAGCATTCGGAACTTTTTCCATTTCCATTTTACCCAGGGCTCCCACAAATAAAATTTCTATATCAGGAACAAGTCGTTTCAACTCGTTCGCAATTGCCACTGCCGGAAAGATATGTCCACCTGTTCCACCGCCGCTTAATATAACTTTTAGTTTTTTCAAAATTTAAATAATGAACTCTTCAGTTTTGCAAGAGTGGTTAAAGACTATTATGCGGCTTCCAATTTTTCTTCACCTTTATCTTCGGATCCTCTGCTAACGCTAAGAATTATGCCCAGAGCGATCATGGTAAACCAGATAGACGTTCCACCCATACTTATTAAAGGCAAGGGTTGACCTGTAACCGGGAATAAATTTACTGCCACAGCCATATTTACTAAGGCTTGAAAAACAAGGCTAAAAGATAATCCTATAGCAACTAATCCTGCGAAGGGCTTATCATTGTCCCGCATAATCTTTATACCTCTATATAAGAGTATCATGTATAAAAACAATAAACCAAAACCAATAAATAAACCGTATTCTTCAATAATTATAGCATAAATAAAATCGGAAGATGCTTGTGGCAAAAATGCTCGTTGAGTGCTGTTTCCCGGCCCCTTACCAATAATGCCACCAGTTGCGATAGCAATTTTTGCTTGTTCACTTTGGTAGTTACTTTCTGTATCCCCCTTTGAGAAATTTTCTATCCGGGCTTTCCATGTCGTGGCACGTTTACTCGGAAATGTTTCTGGCGCAAACCAAATCCAAGCAAAAAATAAGCCTCCGGCTACAACACAAATCCCTATAATTTTTAGAATGATTCGAATATTTATTCCCCCAACAAACATCAACACCAGACAATTAGAAAACAATATTGCCGCTGTGGAAAAGTTTGCCGGCAAGATCAATACACACACAATTCCAATTGGCAAAAGCAAATGCCTTGCAACGGACTTGAAATCAACTAGTTCTTTTGCTTTTACAGTGAGAATTCTCGCTACATAAATCAACAGCATTAATTTAGCAACATCTGAAGATTGAAAAGTTAACCCAATACCCGGGATTGGAATCCATCTGGATGCCTCGCCCTCACTTACACCTCTCAATAAAGTATAGATTAATAGTGGAATAGAAAAAATAAAACCGATTTGCGCCACCTTGCTGAATACCGTATATTTTATTTTATGAAACACATAAGCAATACCAAACCCTAATGCAATTATGACAAAATGCTTCACCAAATAATATTCGGAATTCCCTTGTTTAAATTTATGGGCAAGGGTTACAACGGCGCTGTAAACTACCAAAATAGAAAGCAACGACAATATGAACATGATAGCCCATATGACCTTGTCTCCCTTTAAGTAGTTAAATAGCTTCATCGTTTTCAGTTTCGTTAATAAAATTAAAGCGCTCTTACTGCTCCTTTAAATTGCATACCTCTATCTTCGTAATTTTGAAACAAATCAAAACTAGCGCAGGCCGGAGATAATAAAACGACATCCCCTTTTTTACCAATTTTGTAGGAAGCCGCTACTGCATCAGCTGCATTATCAGTCTCTACAATAGTTTCGATAACTCCTTTAAAAGCATTAATAATTTTGCTATTGTCTTTTCCAAGACAAATAATTGCTTTTACACGAGCCTTTACAAGGTCCATCAATTCGTTGTAGTCATTGCCTTTATCCTGGCCACCGCAGATCCATACCACCGGCTTCTCCATACTTTCGAGAGCGTACCAGGTAGAGTTAACGTTAGTCGCTTTCGAATCATTAATAAATTCGATACCGTTTATAGAGGCAACAAATTCCAAACGGTGTTCGATATTTTGAAAATCCTGTAAACTTTCGCGGATAATTTCCTTGCGGACATCCACGATTCTGGCAGTCATTCCTGCTGCCATGCTGTTGTAAACGTTGTGTTTACCTTGCAATGCTAATTCTTCAATTGTCATAATTAAGGGGTTTTGGTTTGGTTTATAATTAAGGGTTATTTGGTTTGTGGTTAAAAAAGCGCCGTCACCATCAATTGGTTCTTTGATGCTGAAAGGCACTAGAGTTGCGTTTATCTTGTGTTCAGTGATGTAGTTGGTTATGACCGCATCATCGTGGTTATACACAAAATAATTTTGTTTGCTTTGGTTTTGTGTTATTCTGAATTTGGAGGCAACGTAATTTTCAAATTTGTATTCGTAACGGTCTAAATGATCTGGGGTAATATTTAAAAGAACAGCTATGTCTGCAGTAAAATCATACATGCCATCTAGCTGAAAGCTGCTTAATTCCAAAACATAGTAATCGAAATTTTCGCGTGCTACCTGCATGGCAAAACTCTTTCCCACATTGCCTCCCAGGCCAACATTGTATCCCGCTTTTTTTAATATGTGATAAGTCAACAGTGTTGTAGTTGTCTTGCCATTTGAACCCGTGATACAAATTTTTGTAGCATTGGTGTAGCGTCCCGCAAATTCGATTTCAGAAATTACCGGTATCGATTTTGCCTTCAGTTTTTGTACTATATCTACTTTGTCTGGAATACCCGGACTCTTAACCACCTCATGAGCGTTTAAGATCATTGCTTCGGTATGTATTCCTTCTTCAAACAAAATATTTTCTTCTACTAATTGTTTTTTATATTTCTCTTTTATCAATGATTTGTCACTCACAAAAACATCAAATCCTTTTTGTTTGGCCAGTATGGCTGTACCCACACCACTTTCGCCGCTACCCAGTATCACTAATCGCTTACTCACTATCTTAATTTCAGCGTAACGAAGGTTAATACAGCTAATGCAATTCCAACAATAAAAAACCGCATAACAATTTTTGACTCATGGAAACCAACCTTTTGATAGTGGTGATGAAGTGGAGCCATTTTAAATAACCTGTTGGCTTGTGCAAATTCTAAACCGCGTCTCTTTTTTTGATATTTAAAATAATAAACTTGTAAAATCACTGAAATGTTTTCAACCAGAAACACCCCACATAAAATCGGAATCAACAATTCTTTACGAATAGCGATGGCATAAACAGCTATAATTCCGCCAATGGCAAGACTTCCGGTATCTCCCATAAAAACCTGGGCTGGAAAAGAATTATACCAAAGAAAGCCAATGCACCCGCCAACAAAGGCCGCTATAAAAACCACCAACTCACCAGAGTTAGGGATATACATAATGTTTAAATAATCGGCGAAAACCGTATTACCTGAAACATATGCTAAAATTCCAAGAACAGTGCCAATGATAGCGCTTGTTCCCGCGGCGAGCCCGTCAATACCATCCGTAATATTCGCACCATTTGAAACTGCCGTCACAATAAGGATTACCATGGGGATAAAAATCAACCAGCCGTATTTTAAACAATCATCGCAGGCCCACGAAATAAACTTTCCATAATCCAGTTCATTGTTTTTTGAAAAAGGAATTGTTGTCTTAAGCGTTTTAATGGGAGCATCGGCGTATTTAGGTGTTCTAACACTTTTGTTAGGATCTGTGGAAATATTAAAAACATCTTTTGAAGTAGAAACAACTCTTTCTTTAACCACTACATCCGGATGAAAATAGAGCACGCAGCCAACAATCAAACCAATGCCAATCTGGCCAATAATTTTAAATTTTCCTTTTAATCCTTCTTTGTCTTTTTTAAATACTTTGATATAATCATCCAGAAAACCTATAGCTCCAAGCCAAACAGTTGTAATCAACATTAAAACAATGTACACGTTATGAATTTTCGCAAACAACAAGGTGGGAATGATAATCGCTGCAATAATTATTAAACCTCCCATTGTAGGGGTACCTTTTTTTTGTGTCTGACCTTCTAATCCCAATTCACGGATAGTTTCGCCGATTTGTTTACGGCGTATAAATTCTATAATGCGTTTACCAAACAACAAAGAAATTACCAGCGAAGTAATCAATGCCATGGCCGCACGAAACGAGATGTAATTAAACACACCGGCACCGGGAAAGTCTATGGTTCTGTCGAGGTAATTAAACAAATAATACAACATTATATGCCGAGGTTTTTAATGGTTTCTTTTAATATTTCTAAATCGTCAAAATCATATTTCACACCTTTGATCTCCTGGTACTTCTCGTGGCCTTTTCCAGCAATCAAAATGATATCTCCCTTTTTGCTAAACTGACAAGCTGTTCTAATTGCTTCCTTTCTATCTGTAATACGTAATGTTTTTTTTACGTCAACGGGATTGATCCCTTTTTGCATCTGATCTAGAATTTTTTCAGGATCTTCACTGCGCGGATTATCAGAGGTTAACACAACTTTATCACTGTACTCACATGCTATTGCAGCCATCACGGGACGCTTGGCGGAGTCTCTGTCGCCACCGCAACCCACCAGTGTTATAACGCTTTCATTTCCCGTACGAATATCTTTTATGGTTTCTAACACATTTTTTAAAGCATCCGGTGTATGAGCGTAATCTACAATCCCTATAATGCCGTTGGGAGATTTCACGTATTGAAAACGTCCTTCTACAGAATTCAGATTACTTAATGCGGTAAGAATATTGGTTTTGTCTTGTTTTAAAAGAATCGCTGTAGCATACACTGCCAGAACATTGTAAGCGTTAAATGTTCCGATCAGTTTTACCCAGATTTCCTGATTATCAATATTCAGGAACAAACCCGCAAGATGATTTTCAATAATTCTACATTTAAAATCGGCAACAGTTCTTAAAGCATAAGTATTTTTATTTGCTCTCGTATTCTGAAGCATGATCAGGCCATTTTTATCATCCCGATTTACAAGCGCGAAAGCCGAAGCAGGCAACATATCGAAAAATCCTTTTTTTGCCTTGATGTATTCGTCAAATGTTTTGTGATAATCTAAATGGTCATGTGTAATATTTGTAAATACTCCACCCGCAAAAACCAGTCCAGCAATACGATTCTGCACTACAGCATGAGAACTTACTTCGATAAACACAAACTCACAGCTCTGCTCTACCATGTTGCTTAAAAGTTCGTTCAGACTTAGTGCATCAGGTGTTGTATGCGTTGATGGAATTACTGTACTATTTATTTTATTTTGAACGGTAGAGAGTAATCCAACAGAATATCCTAAAGATCTGAATAAATTAAAAAGAAGTGTAGCGGTTGTTGTCTTACCGTTTGTACCCGTTACACCAACCAATTTTAATTTCTCTGATGGGTTATCATAATAATTACAGGCTATTATACCTAAAGAGTAAGTGGAGTCTGTAACTTTAATATAAGTAACACCGTCATTTTTTTCTTTAGGCATCACCTCACAAACAATACCAATGGCACCCGCTTCAATTGCTTTTTGTATAAACTGGTGGCCGTCCACAGCTGCTCCTCTCGAAGCTACGAAAAGACAACCCTTCTTTACTTTGCGGGAATCAGATACAACCGACGAAATAGCCATGTGCGTGGAGCCCAGGACTTCTTCAAGCCTGACTTTGTATAATATTTCGCTGAGTAATTTCATTCTTTTTGTTTTATCCTGATTATTCTCTTCTGTTAACCGAGTGTCAGTATTATCTTATTTCCCCTGCTAAATCTTTGTCCAGCTTCTACACTTTGTTTTTTAACGCTGCCAAAGCCCTGCAGACGCACATAAAAGCCATTGTTTTCTAAAAGAAATAAAGCGTCTTTCGCAGATAATCCAGAAAGGTTAGGCATAATTCCTTTTTTTAATTGTGACTCCAGGTTTATTTCTCCCAGAGCCAAGTGCGTTGAATCTGCTTTATTACGACGCACATATTTTTCAGAATCAGAATTTTTAATCGGAACATGCAGCGCTTGTGCCAGCTGCGTTAATTCATTCGACTTTGCTGTGATCGCATCTGGAGCTTTAGTAAGCAAAGTGTTATGATTATTTACCGGCTCAATACAATTTAAACTACTGGAATAAACTTTTTCAGCTATCTCTTTAAATACCGGACCAGCAACAGCAGCACCGTAGTAAACACCATTGCTTGGAGAATTAATAACAACGATACAAGTGTATAGTGGATTTTCCGCTGGAAAGTACCCTACGAACGAAGCCTGGTAGCTGCGCTCCCCCACTCTGCCATATGTTCCATTTATAGCAATTTGTGCCGTTCCGGTTTTACCACCAACTTTAAAAGCAGTAATATTTAAAGCTTTGCCTGAACCATTCGCTACTACACCTTCCAATAGTTTTTTAGCCTTGCGAATCGTTTCTTTTTTTACAAACTGTTCAATTAAGACTTCGGTCTCAAATTTTTTCACCACAATTCCATTGCGTCTGACTTCCTTTACAAAACGAGGCTTAACCATACGACCATCGTTTGCAACAGCGTTGTATAGCGTTAGAGTTTGCAAAGGGGTAATTAAACTCTCGTAACCATAACTTAGTTGCGGCAGTGTAACACCCGACCAATATTTTGTTTTGGTCTGCGGAATTCGCGGCACCCCTTCACCAGGAATGGACAATCCTAATTGCTTATTCAGGTGAAAAGAATTTAGTTTATCCGCAAACTTCTGTGGATTTTTTGAATAGTATTTAGTGATCAATTTAGAAACGCCAACGTTAGACGAAGTTTCAAAAACACGCTGCACAGTGAGGATGGGCGATTCCGGAGCATGTGAATCGCGAATTGTTTTATCATAAAAAGTGCATTCCCCGTTCCCAACATTTACAAGCTCATCTAAACTCACGCCATATTCATCAATAACTGCTAACAGCGAAGCAAGTTTAAATGTTGATCCCGGTTCTGTTGGATAACCGATCGCGTAATTAAAGCTTTCGTTATAATTCACAGAATCACCTTTACTCTTGGTAAGATTTGCGATAGCCTTGATCTCACCTGTCTTTACTTCCATCAAAATAGCGCAGCCGTGAGAGGCCTCATTCTTTTGAAGTGTTTTTAAAAGTGCATGCGTTGCAACGTCCTGTAGATTTATATCAATCGTTGTATAAAGATCGCTTCCGTCTTTTGGCTCTACCTCATTTTCATCGTTAATCGGTCTCCAAACATCACCGGCAATTTTCTGCATCAAACGTTTTCCACTAACGCCCATTAATACCGTATCAAAAGCACCTTCGAGTCCAACCGGTTTAACACCCGGACGCGACATACCAATAGTCCTTCCCGCCAACATTTGAAAGGGACGTTCTCTGCGGTTTGTCTGCAGTGTTACCAGCCCACCACGTTTTCCTTTTCTGAAAATCGGAAATTTCTTAAGGGTCTGCAGATCTTTATAAGAAACATTGCGTTTTAAAAGAACATAACGGGCTTTATCTCTGCGGGCTTTATTTAATATTTTTTTATACTCATTAGGACCCTTGTCATGAAACAAGCTGCTTAATAAAAAAGTGAGAGAGTCACGGTTATCCTTATAAAATTTCTCGGTAATAGACGGAGCGTTTATATCTACTGCAACTTCATAATATGGAAGAGATGTAGCCAGTAAAGCTCCATTGGCATCAAAAATATTTCCCCGCACAGCTTCCATATCCTCCACTTTTGTAGTGAAGGCTTCTGCTTTCGCACGCCACTCATCGCCCTCCATAAATTGTATCACGCAAATGCGATACAAAATACCAAGAGCAAATACACACATAAAAATATATGTGAGATAGGTGCGGGTTAAAATATCCTTTTTATTTTCCAAAATTTACTTTTACTGATGAAGGGAACTAAGTTCTGCTTCATTACCTTTATATAATTCAATGCTATCCACTTCTATTTTCACCGGTGGTACAACTGGCTCTTTTAATCCTAATGCTTCAGCCGATTTAGCTACCTCACTTTGTTTACTCGCAAACATGAGTTCACTTTTTGTAGAGATATATTCTGAGCGGTACTCTTTGATCTCTTTCGTTAATTTATTCTCAAGACGAATATTATCATCAGCGTAATAATTGTAACCGATGTAAATCAAGGCAACAAAACTTAGAAACAATATAAACGGGAGGTGTTTTAAACTAGACTCATTTGTAAGAAAAGATCCGCTGAATACAGAAGACAGACCTTTCGCCAGTACTCCTTTTTTTCTTGGTTTTTGAGGTTTCTGAGGCTTTACAACTTTCGACTCAATCTCTTCAGCCGTCAGTCTATCCTCTTCCTGTTCTGAAGCTTTAACTTTTGGTGTATCTCTGAATTTATTTGCCAACTTTTATTTCCGGTTACTTGTTTTTAGTTTCTTGTTGTTTAACCAGGTACAAGAAACCTGGAACTTTTAATTTTAAATTTTCTCCGCCACTCTCAACTTTGCACTTCTTGCTCTTGTATTAATTTTAATTTCTTCTTCACTCGGCAGAATAGGTTTTGAAGTGAGATTTTTAAATATTTTTTTACCAGTTCCGTAAATAATATCTTTCACTTCTACTCCTTCTACATTTCCTGCCTTTATAATATTTTTCACCATGCGATCTTCCAAACTATGGTAGGACAGCATTACCAGTCTTCCGCCACTCTCCAACAATTCAACACATTGTGTCAGACACTCTTTTAATGCCTCCATTTCCTGGTTCACTTCTATTCTTAAAGCCTGGAATACTTTTGCTAAATATTTATGTTCTTCGAACTTTGGTGTGCAGGATTTAATAACTTCTTTTAAATCGTTCGTCGTAGAAATTTCTTTTTCACTTCTCGCTGCCATTATTTCGCCAACCAATTTCGCTGCATTGTGAATTTCCGCGTACTCTTTGAACATTTTTATCAGTTCTTTGGAGCCATACTCATTGACAATTTTTTTTGCCGTCAAGTCATTCTGCTGATTCATCCGCATGTCCAATTCTGCATCGAAACGAATTGAGAAACCACGGGAAGCCTCATCAAACTGGTGAGATGAAACACCGAAATCACCTAAAATGCCATCCACTCTGGTAATTCCATTTAAACGCAAATAACTTTTAAGGTATCTGAAGTTTTGGGGGATCAATGTAAAGCGCGGATCTTTCAACGCATTTTTCTGCGCATCAGCATCCTGATCAAAAGAAAATAATTTCCCTTGCTCACCAAGATGTTTTAAGATGAGCGCTGAATGGCCGCCACCACCAAAAGTCAAATCCACATACACACCATTCGGTTGAATGTTAAGATTATCAATACAAGCTTGTAAAAGAACGGAAGTGTGATACGCAGGATTATTCATCATCCATATCGCTAAAGTTTACATTCCCTAAAACATCCTCTGCTAATTTTTCAATGTTGATATCCTGGTTAAGGAAATCTTCATATAATTTTTTATCCCAGATCTCAATCACATTGTTACTTCCTAAAACTTTGAGATCGGATTTTATATCGGCGTAATCGGTTAAAGATTTCGGCACTAACAAACGCCCCGAATTATCTGCTTCCACATTGGTTGCCCCACCCGTAAATTTTCTAACGAACACATCGTTCGCTTTTATCAAGCGGTTAAGCTTACTCAACTTTTTATTCAGTTTTTCCCATTCACTTAATGGGTATAAAACCAGGCACTTTTGATGAAGATTTCTGTTAATAACAAAGCCTTTTTCAAAGATCTCCTCCAGTTGTTTCCGTAGGTCTACAGGGAACATGAAGCGACCTTTTGCGTCGACTTTACAATCATATTCTCCAATTAAACCTGTCATGTATTGATTTATAAGCTTTTAGCAAAAATAAACATATTTTTACCACTTTTTACCACTTTAAGCCATTTTTTACCACTATGTTGAAAAAACCGGCCAAATGAACAATGTTCATAAAGTAGGGCACTTATGAAAAACCAATAAACAGGGCATGACAAAATGCCCGCCTGGATTGAGCGGAGACCGTTTTAACAGTACCGGGAAAATGGTTAAAATCGAAGTTTTGGGCTGACGTTATTAACAGCTGAATGAACAATTAAGAAAATTCCGGATAATTTGATGGATTTGTTAAAATAAGATCAATTCTGAGCTCATTTAGAGATAATAATGGCAAAAATGACCTCGTGAAGTGAAGGATAACTCTTTGAAAGTTTTTGCACAGAGGAGGCATTTAAAAAAATGCCTGAAGATCAGATAAATTCTTCTTTCTTAAAATAATCGATAATAGAATCGATGATCAATTTATTTTGCTGCTTTGCGTCCAGAAAAGGAAGGTTCTCTTTTAACTTCCAGTGCGGCCAACCGTCACCGTCATTTCCTTCAAATTCATAGAATCCATAAGGCTCCAGAAGCGTGCAGATAGCAACGTGCATGATTTCCAGCTTCTGATCTTTTTTATATTTTTGAAAGGGCTTACCGAGTTCCTGTAATCCTATTAAAAATAATATAGAATCGTAATCGACTTCACTATCGAAGCGCTCTTTTAATTTTTTTTGTAGTATCTCCCAGTCACTTGCCATTTTCAATTCGTCTATTTCTGCCACAGATAACGCTGATTCCACAGATATTTACTTAAAATCATTTATTAATTTGTCCTTATTCTACTTTAGCCCAATACAAATCTGCGCAATCCGCGTCATCTGTGGCTACTCTTCTTCTTCATCCGCTAAATCCTTCTTGGTTTCACGTGGCGGCCTGTTCTCATTAATTTGAAAATCTATAAATTCAAGAATATCTTCTTTACCTGATTTTTTCTCTGCAGAGCTAATAAAAGTATTGGGCATTTCTTCCCACTCTTTTAAAAGTTCTGTTTCAATGTTCTTTATATTTTTTGCTAATTCTGCTTTTGAATTTTTATCTGCTTTTGTATAGATAATCGAAAAAGGAATTTCCGTTTCGCCACACCAGGTCATAAATTCAAAATCAATTTTTTGTAAAGGCAAACGACTATCGATCAATACAAAAAGGCAAACCAGGGTCTCACGTTTTTTACAATAATCGTAAATGATAGTTTCAAACTTCGAACGGTTGTCCTTACTTGTTTTTGCAAAACCATATCCCGGTAAATCCACAAGATACCACGAATCATTAATGGTAAAGTGATTGATGAGCTGTGTTTTTCCGGGAGTTGCTGAAACCTTTGCTAATTGTTTATTGTTGCACAACATGTTAATCAGTGAAGACTTTCCAACGTTACTTCTTCCAATAAACGCGTATTCCTGCAGCGTAGGCTTCGGACATCCGAAAATACTTGAGGCACTTTGTTTGAATACTGCTTTCTTAATTTCCATTTAAACTTCTTAATCCTTTTTCAAGGAGGTATGAATTAAAATGTCTCTCTTTTTTACTATCGTACACATCTCTGATAGTCACTAATATCCCAGTTTCTTCCACTCCCCCAAACGTTGGATTGATAGCCGTTCCGAAGCTCTTCATAGTGGGGCTCAAATTCATGTAAGCATTTACTAAAGGCGGAATATTTTCACCGAGCTCATGCACATGTTTGTGAAGAATCGCATGTCCCTCTTTGTAGGGCTGTCCTTTCAGTAGCTCTACAAAAGCATCGGTATTTGTTTTCTTTTCAATAGAATGTATGGGCCAAACCAATCTGTCTTTATCCGGAAAATAATGCTGCATAAATGCAAGAATATAATCGCGGGCAGTAACATTAAAATCGGTGTACATGGTTACTTTACCATAAAAATGTTTTTGCGAAGGATTGTCTATAACCAAAGCTCCAAGCCCGTCCCAGAGATTATCTAAACTAAACAAACCTTTACGCCTGTTTTCACCAGGTTGATAAAGCGGTTGAATAAATGATCTTCCTAACTCAATGGTTTCATTCAGGTACTCTTTATAAAATTTCTCACTGAACTCAAAAAGTTCTGTCGTAGCGAGATTTACTTTGCCATTTACAAACTCCGCATCTTTACATAAAATAAATCTGTAGGCACCAACAAGTTCTTTGTCCTCAGGATTCCAAACAAGCAATTGCTGATAAGGATGAGAACTTGTATCGAACTCATCAATATCAATTTCTTTGCCGGTTCCTCCACCCGCGTGACGAAATGTTACTTCACGTAACCTTCCAATCTCCCGCATAACATTCGGCGCATTGTGCTGAGTGATAATATAAATTTCGTTGTTTCCATTATTGGCCTTTCGAACGTAACGCTCCCTGGTTAGTTCGTCTAACAAGGCTTCCTTGCTTACTGGGTCAATGATCTTTTGCATAACTTACTTTGTAAATATACAGAAAGTGTTTCTAAACCGCAATGAGAAAGAATGCTATTTTAGTGCCTGAATAGTTTCATAACTCATTAATTTCCCAGCATCTGTAATGTATACAGATATTTATAGTAAACATGCTAGCGATAAATTTATATCTTTAAACTTGTTAATTATAGATGACTTTCAGAGTTTCACTTAAAATAATTTTATCGTTTTTTTTCCTTTCCGGAACTAAGCCCTTTTATGCGCAGCAGCCTTACAAGTTCACTTTAACCACGAATAAAGAATTTTGTTTAAAAGGAAGTGCGGCGCTGGAAATTTCGGGTACAAACCCTGTTGATACAATCACCATAAAGTGGAGCGATGGCAGCAGAAACGTAAATCAAATTTATGAACTTGCCGGCGGAGACTATTCTGTATTTGTAAGGATAAAACATCACGATTCGCTAACGGTTATAAAAGATACTACTTTCTTTTTTTCTATCGATAAAGAAGTGTGTGCCGTTTCTATAGATAAATATTTTTCTCCCAACGATGATAACTACCATGATCTTATGGGAGTTTATAACGCGCAATACCACCCCAATTTTGAGTTGACTATTTTCAATAAATGGGGGCAACAAGTGCATACTCAAAAGAACAGTTATATACCCTGGGATGGAAAATGGAATGGCATTGCGCTTCCCGACGGAACGTATTTTTATGTTTTCTTTTATGATAGCTCCGACAAAACCAAATTAGTCAAAGGCGACGTCACCATCCTGCGTTAAAAAAAGTTTCAGGTCAACTTTAATAAGAGTTTTTATTTTTAATCACGCTTAATAGTATTTAAGTGTAGAATGCCAACGCGTTTGAAAACCACTAACCTTCTACTTTGCGACCGTTTGAAAATAAAATGCTACCACATTTCAGTGCGTTGTTTCAAAATGCATTGCTTATAAATAATTTTACATCAGAAACAAATTAAACACATTGGATGAATAAACATTGACTTAACCTTTTAAACCCCATAAACCATGAGTCACATGATCACCAATGAGCAAAAATTAAACGATATAATTTTTGCAGACCGTAACAAAGCATATGGAGCCTATGTTTTGCGCTCCGAGTACGGTTACACAGTTTTTAAATCGCTTTCCATGATGCTGATTGGCGTTGGCACCATCGCATCGGTAGCACTTTACATGAATCAAAAAAATCAACCCGAAGAAAATCTCGCTGGTCAAGTGTTTATTCCCGATTCAGTTTACGTTGTTCGTTTTACACAGGAAGAAAAGAAAATAGAAGAACAACGTGCCGAGAAATCAAAAGAGAAACCGGCAACAACTGAAAAAGCCGAAGAATCGAAAACGGAAAGAGCTGTTATTGTAGACTCAACACTTATAACTGTGCCAACAAGTACAAACACTTCAGCAACACTTGTAGCTTCCGTAACACTTGCTGGATCAGGAACAAGCTCAACAATAAGTACTGGAAGTATTGGCGGCGGGTTAGTGGGAAAGCCGGATACAGCTGTTGCACAGCCTTATACTGTGGACAGTGCACCTGAATTCGAAGGCGGATACTCGGCCTTAACACGCTTCGTTGCAAGAAACTTAAAATATCCTGAGCCCGCTTACGAATTGGGTGAAGAAGGAATTGTTTACGTAAAATTTGTAGTTGACGAGCGAGGAAAAGTAGGGCGATTAAGTTTACTAAACACCGCAGGTTACGGTATGGACGAGGAAGCTTTGAGAGTAATCGCTTTAATTCCAAATTTTAAATCACCTGCAAAAGTAAAAGGAGTTGCAGTAAAATCTTACTATCAGCTTCCAATAAGGTTTCGTTTCAAATAATAAAAATAACACCCAAACACAACATAAAAACGGCTATGAAGCAAATTCTTCATAGCCGTTTCCTTTTACCAATAAAATTAAACATCTAAATACCAAACGATTAGCTAAAATTTTATACCCAACAGTCTAATACATAACATTCTTATGTATCTTTGTCTTAGGTAACACTTATATAATCATGATCTATTCTTCCGAATTAATAAAAGGCACACTTAAAACAATCGTTTTAAAATTGCTTGCCGACAATAAAAAAATGTACGGCTATGAAATTACTCAAAGGGTAAAAGATCTGACCTTTGAAAAAATACAGATTACTGAAGGTGCTTTGTATCCAACACTCCACGCATTAGAGGCGGATGGACTTGTATCAACAGAATTGGAATACATCGGTAAACGCGTTCGTAAATATTACAGTTTGAGTGCTTCAGGAAAAACAAAAACTAAAGAAAAAGTCAGCGAGCTTGAAGACTTTATGAATACCATGAAATTTCTGCTGGATATAAAAACAGTATAAATGTTCCAGCTTACTGAAAAACATATTGACCATATTCTTAACGACATAAGTGCACGTGGCGTTGAGATGGAGAGCCTGCAGCAAAACCTGGTCGATCACGTATGTTGTATCATCGAGCAAAACCTCGAAGAAAACGGAGACTTCGAGAGCTTCTATCAAAAAACCATCAAAACATTTTATAAAGATGCTCTGTGGGAAATTGAAGAAGAAACTATCTCCTTATTAATCTTTAAAAATTATTACACTATGAAAAAAATAATGATTTGGAGCGGAGCTTTATCTGTTCTTACACTTGCAGTCGGAATCATCTTTAAATACATGTATTGGCCGGGAGCTACAATCTTAATTTGCTCAGGCATATTTTTAGGCAGCCTTCTGTTTCTTCCTCTACTGTTCACTTTAAAAGCAAAAGAAAAACAAAAAACCAAAGACAAGTTAATTATAGCCATCGGTGCACTGGGCATTATTCTTGTAAGCTTGTCCTTTTTATCTAAAGTCATGCATTGGCCGCATTCGATCGACATGATGTATCTTTCGGCAACTCTTATGTTACTCCTTTTTTTACCGCTCTATTTCTTTTCTGGTATAAGAAACCCTGAAACAAAACTAAACACCGTCACTACATCTTTTCTGGTAATTCTGGTTTACGGTATATTATTTATGATGGTAAGAACTCCCTACTCAGCAGTACATACCGACATGGTTGCGCACCAAGAACTCGGAATATGGCAAGAAATCATGCTTAATGAAATTCGTTTATCTGCTCAAAACAAAGATTCAATTACTCCAACTATAAAGGACCTTCATAAACGAATCGATAAAATCTGCGTTGAAAGTATGACCTATGTCTTTTGGCGGGAACCCGAAATCGATACCACAGCTAAAACACATGACAGAGAATTTGACAATTCTAAGCGACTGAGTACTGATCCTTTTGTATGGGATGATGCCATACAAACAAAGCTGGACTCCCTCGGTAATCTTGTTAAAAATTATAATCTGGAATTAGCGAAAATTGGTAGTCCTAAACTCAGTCGGATCAGAGTAACTGCTACGCTTCTTGATAAGACAATGCGGTCTAGCATAATTACGAAAGCTAATGTAAATGCTCAGTTACTTCAAATACGAATGTTTCTTCTGCAAAACACCCGAACCCTAATCGCTATGAAATAAAAAAATGCCGGGCGTTTTCCTCGTCCGGCATTTTTAAAAAGCATTAGATAGTTTATCCCAATAGTTCTTTCACAAGAGCTGAAACAATTTTGTTGTCAGCTTTTCCCGCAAAAGCTTTTGAGGCAGCTCCCATCACTTTTCCCATATCACCAGGTCCAGAAGCGCCTACAGAAGCAATTAATTTTACAAGCTCAGCTTTGATTTCAGCTTCTTCCATTTGTTTGGGTAAGTATTCTTCCATCACACGCGCCTGGAACATTTCCTCTTCTTCCAGATCAGGACGATTTTGAGTTTTATAAATATCTGCAGATTCTTTACGTTTTTTTACTTCTTTTTGAATTGCTTTAGTCGCTGACTCTTCCGTTAAACCTTCCGGAGAAGTTTTTAATAAAAGAACAACCGACTTAATGCCGCGTAAACTTTCAAGACGTTTTGAATCTTTTGCCAGCATAGCTGTTTTAATCTCTGCGTTTACTTTTTCTTCTATATTCATTTTGTTTGATTTTTAATGTATTGATTCTACAAAAATAAAAAAGCCACCCGTATTTGAGTGGCTTTTAAACAAATAATTTTTAGTGTTATTGGCTCACTGTAATTTTACCAGATTTAAGCGTTTTTCCCTCTTTGCTGCTGATACTGTATAAATACAAACCTTTGTTGAAAGAAGAAACATCCACTTTAGATTTTCCTTCATTTAAATTTTGTTTTTCTACCAGTTTACCGGTGATATCAAATACTGAAACAGTATTGGCATCAGGGTGATTTGTAGCAAAATTTACGAAAGTATTAGAAGGATTAGGAAAAGCGGAGAATTGAATGTTTACCCCTGTATTCTCATCCAACCCAACAGTTGTTGTACCTGTAGGAGGTGCCGTAAGATTTTTATTGCGTGCTACAACAGTTTGAGTAGTGGTATTACCAAGAACAGTTGCTGTAGCAGTCATAATTGTAAAAACCGGGGCTTTAACTCCAGCAGCAAACCACTCGTAGTTACGCTGGAAAACGGTTGCAGGAGCAAATTGCGTGGTGATATTTAAGGTTTGATTAGTTACTACACGAACAACATCTGTGTAAGTAATACCACCCGGTAAACTAATTGTACCAGATGCATCCACCATTGCTGAACTTGATCCTGCAAATGTTCCCGTTGTTGGAAATGGACTTGTAATAGATATCGAGCCTCCTGTAACAGATGTAGTTGTTGTATTAAGACTCATTGGATAAGAAGCGTAAATTGCCGGCGCCGTGTAGTTGATAGATCCTGCAATCGTTCCAACTGAGATATTTCCACCATAATACCCTAGAGAACTTGTAGCAGAAGCCAGGTATGATAAATCGTTTGCCGCAGAGGCCAGGTTAATATTTGCTTGTGGATAATTTGCATTAGAAGTGGTAGCAGCAGTGTAACTTCTTACAAGATTGCTGAAAGTTGTAATAGTTGCATAGTTCCAGCTCACATCGGCTCCTGAAGCTCCCGATGTTGTTGCTATTGAATCACAACGGTACATTTGATATGTTTCGCCATTAGCAGGCGCATGATTTGCCTGTGTAAGCTGTGCGTTCACAGCAACTACAGCGAAAAAAGAAAGAATAGTAAAGTAAATTTTTTTCATAGAAAAGTTATTAGGTTTATTCAAAAATATGAAAAAAACAGGCAACCCCAACAGCCACTCGTCGAAAAGCGGCAGTAAATAGATTATTTTAACAAAAGCGAACTGTCTCCATAACTCAAAAACCGGAAATTATGTTCTAATGCATAGTCGTAAACACGGCGCCAATCATCACCAACGATTGCACCAATAAGCAGTAGAAGCGTGCTTTGCGGCTGATGAAAATTTGTTATAATCCCTTTTATGATTTTTAGTTCGTATGGAGCTGCGATCAATATTTGCGTGTGACAAACGAGTTGCGTCAACTTATGCTTGTCCATCCACAAAAGCAGGGCTTCAAGACTCTCGCTAACACTTACCATTTGATCTTCGAGATCATAAACTTCCCACTGAGTAATTTCCAACTCGTGTAAACTTATATTTTTATTATGGAAAGCTTTTAAACCCATCCAATAAAGACTTTCGAGCGTTCTCGACGAAGTTGTACCTACAGCTATAATTTTTTTTTCGGGGCTGCTTTTTAATAATACCTCAATTGCGTCTCTCGATACATCTATCCATTCTGCATGCATATCATGCCCCTGCATGCTTGCCGATTTTACAGGCTTAAAAGTGCCTGCTCCTACATGTAGCGTAACGGATAAAGTTGGAATCGATTTTTCTTCCAGTGTCTGAAGTACTTCTGTTGTAAAGTGCAGTCCTGCGGTCGGCGCTGCTACCGAACCTTCCGTTTTAGCGTAAACAGTCTGGTACCGCTCCTGGTCGCTTACGGTGCTTTCTCTTTTTAAATAAGGAGGAATTGGCGTCTGTCCAAATAACTCAAGCACTTCTGAAAATTGAAGGTCCGATGGTTCCCACGAAAACTCTATGAGTACATTCAAGTCCTTACGCTCAATGAGATCGGCTTTTAGCGTAATAGCGTTTTTATGAAGAAACAAGCTTTCCTCTTTCCATTTTTTCAGATTTCCTACGAGACAATTCCATCTTATGGATTTTTGCGCAGACATGGCTACCGTTAGCTCTAATTCCTGATTATGAGGTTCAAGACAAAATATCTCTATGCCTTGTCCTTTTAAATTGACGAACTCAAGGCGGGCATTAATGACTTTGGTGGTATTAAAAACAAGAAGAGAGTTTTCAGGTAAAAACGAACCGATATTTTTGAAAACAGCTTCTTCAATTTTTTTATCCTTATAAACCAAGAGCTTTGATTCATCCCTCTTTTCAAGGGGATAGGCTGCTATTTTCTCTACAGGTAAATTGTAAGTGAAATCCTGAATGGAAATATCTTTAGGATGCGGCACGAAACTTATGCTATGTTCATTAATCTGAGAACCTTTTCAATATCTTCAGGAGTATCTACGCAATGACTGTCAAAAGCTGTCTCCGCACAGGTAATTTTATAACCATGTTCGAGCCACCTCAGCTGCTCCAGAGATTCTGCAATTTCCAGTGAAGATGGTTTTAAATTGGTTATTTTTTGAAGGATATCAACGCGGTAAGCATACATCCCAACGTGACGGTAATAGTCAAAATGCTTATGCCATTCTTTTTCGTCTTTATTTTTTATAGCCGGAATAACGTTCCTGCTAAAATAGAGTGCTTCTTTGTTTGTATTCAGAACAATCTTTACTTCTCCTTTGTCAAAAAGCACATCATGATCTGAACATTTGATCATTTGAGTAGCAATTTCTACACTTCCGGTACAGATCTCAGCTAGGGAGCTGATCTGGTCGGGATGAATAAAGGGTTCATCGCCCTGAATGTTTATGACATACTTAAAAAGTTTTCCGTGATTCTGGTAGGCTTCAAAACAACGGTCAGTGCCACTTGGATGGTCTGCACGGGTAATAACTACAGGAGCTCCGAAATTTTTTGCATGTAGCGCAATTCGCTCATCATCTGTGGCTATAATCACTTCATCCAGCAATTCAGATTTCATAGTTTGCTCATAAACCCTTTGAAGCATCGACTTGCCTTTAATGATGGCCAAAGGTTTGCCGGGAAAACGGGTAGAAGCGTAACGCGCGGGAATTATTCCTAAAATTGACATTGTAAAAAAAAATTAAATTCCCAATATTGGGGAAGAATGGACAAAAATAACTAAAAAGTATTATCTATTTTTATTGTTTTCAAAAGCTTGTGAAGTACACTATTTCTATATTCTCTCTGATTCTCGCCTCTTTTATACTTGCGTTTAAGAGTGCCAACGATATTAAGCCGGCAAGGATCCTACACCAGATGTACGACTCCATAAAAACCATTAAGACATTAAAGGAAAAAGTGAAAGCGATGGAACGCGTGGAATCTAAGTTTGTTACCGCGAGTTCTGAAATAAAGGTGCAGACGCACCCCCGAAAAGTTTATTTTAATAACAGGGATAAAAAAGTGGAGGTTTTGTTTGATGGCGAAATTTCCGCGCACAAAGCTTTGGTAAAAGTTCATACTTTTCCTTATCTCACTTTAACGCTGGATCCCAGTGGAAACATCATGCGTAAAAACCAACATTATTCTTTAAATGAATTAGGTTTCGAATTCATAGGAAAGTCTATAGCACTTACTATCAGTAAAGACAAAGAAGGTGGCCTGGCTAATTTTTCTTACCTCGGAAAAGTGATGAAAAACGGGTACAATTGTTATCTTTTAGAATATGAAAATAAAAATTATGCCTACACAAACTATACTGTTGGAGAAAAAGAAACCGCAAGCATCATCTCTTTAAAACTTTGCGTTAATGATTATTTATTGCGTTACAAAAATGATCTTTTAAACGACTTTGGTTTTCTAAAAAAAGGTACCGTCTTAAAAGTACCAACACTTTATTGCAAAAAAGCAATACTCTATATCGACGATAGACTAATGCTTCCTGTAGCTCTCAGTCTTTACGACGATATTGGCCTATTCGAAAACTACGAATACACCAACATCGAAATAAACAAAGGCTTTAAACCTGACGAATTTTCGAAAGACTTTAAAGATTACGGATTTTAGAGGCGGAGGATGTAAAAACAGAAAATGGCATTTGTAATTTTTCACTTACACAGCTGCATCTTCCTACCCTTTATATTTTTTTTAAAGTTCCTTCATCAAAACTTTGTAAAGTTCAATCATGCCCTCTACATCTTTTTTATGGACTTTTTCATCCGGGGTGTGAACGTTCTCTTCAGCTGCACCAATAAAGCACCAGTCCCAGGCATACTCCGCCATTTGTAATTCTTTGGCATCGCTGCCGCCACTGCCTTCGATTTCTAATTGATAGGCACAGTTATTTTCATCAGCAATTTTAATAATCCTATTTATAAAACTCCTTCTTGGAATTAAACTATCGCGCATGCTAATTACCGGTCCTTTTGCATAATGCACCCCATCTGAGATCCAGGAAATATCGGAAATCAATCCTTGGTCGATTTTATAATTTTCCTGCAGGTATTTTTGCAGATAAGACACACTTCCACCTCCATGCTCTTCCCAGCTGCTAAATACAATTGCACCATTCTTTAATGTTTCTGCAACTTTTAGTGCATTATACATGCCCAAATGATTATCCATATAACAACATTGCAAATACTCTTTATCTTCTCTCCAGTCTGGTTTAAATACAAGCTCCGTGCCTCTTTCAAAGTCACGCTTACCTTTGTATTCCAATCTTGAATGTCCTGCTTTTTTATCCTCCACAATGGCTAATTCCACTTCTTGCGTGCCCTGGCTGTCGGTGCCCACCAATTTAAAACCATTTTGTAACATGGGGCCTCCAATTTTTACCAGTTGTTTTCCATAACGCACGGTAAAGCCAATACTGTCCATGTGCGCAAAAATAGCGGTGCGTGGTTTTCCGAAAATTAAAATGATATTATCCTGGAACCCTTTTCCATGAATTATCTTTGGTTTGTGCTTCCAGTTTTTCCAATTCTCTTTAATATAGCGCATCAGAAAGTTTTTCATGCCTGCTTCGTTTCCGCTGGGGGCATGAACTTCAGACATTTCTTTCAATAAGCTGTACTCGTTTTTAATAGTTTCTTTTTTCATTACTATAAGATTTACTTAGTGATTAAAACTAAACAAGTTTTACAAACTCTAATTTAGTGGTATATAATTCCGTGAATTTACTTTCTAATTTTTCTGAATGCATTTTTTTTACCTGGAAAATGATGGTGTTTTTTTCATCGTAAGTTGTCGAACTCATTTTCGCATCGTACTCCTTCAAAAGGCGCATAACCGCACTTAGAGCATCAAATCCAAATTCTATTTTATACTCGAACAAAATAAATTGCTCTGTAACAGAAGCTAAAGCGAGTGCTTCTGAGGCGGCATTCTTGTATGCATTTATCAAACCACTGACTCCCAAAAGCGTGCCTCCAAAATAACGCACAACCACAATTAAAATATTCGTGAGGTCATGCGATTGAATTTGCGCCAATATAGGTTTGCCGGCACTGTTCGAAGGCTCTCCATCGTCATTACTTCTATACGCTGCTTTATCTGCTCCTAAGCGCCAGGCATAGCAATGATGATTTGCAGAAGGATGCTCTTTTCTTAATGTAGCAAGACAAGTTTTTATTTCCGGTTCGGTTTTTACCGGAAAGGCGAAAGCCAGGAACTTTGAGCCCCGCTCTTTGGTTATAGCTTCTACCGGAGCAACAATGGTAAAGTAGGAATCGGAAAAAAGCATTGTGAAATCTTATTTTACTTAAATTCGGTTTCAGGAGTTTAATTTGTAAATTTAAACCTAATTTATACAACAATAGAACCCAATTATGATAAAGCGTGTAGTGATCCTTCTTGTCTTCTTCTTTTTTCTCAGCCAGGAAAATCATGCCCAGTTTTTGTATTATAAAAGCCCTGATTCACAAACTGTCAGTCAGTTTAGAGATTCTGCCAACCGGGTAAATAATATTGATTCAAATAGCCTGTTAAGAAAACAATTCAATTACGTTTTAAAATTTTATCCCAAAATGCGTGTTAAAACTATCCAGGTGAAGTACACAAAATCGTCAACCATTGCTGTAACCAAGCCTAAATTCGGATCTATCTTTAAACTTCCTCATCAACGCAGCTACACTATTTATTTTAGCAAACAGACTAAAACCACTATGGATAGTGTTTTGCTGAACAATCTGAGCTTTAACGCGCAATTGGGTATGATTGCCAATCAGGTAAGCGTTATTGAGGATATGGCCACCGGTGGTTTTTTTAATTTTATTGGCTGGTATTTTAAACACCTTGGTCGTAAAGGAAAAAAAGAAATTCTCCAGGAAGCTGAACAGAAAACATTGGAAGTAGGACTGGGTTACCAGCTTCTAGCTTACAATAAAGAATGTGAAGAAAAGCTGCAGATCAGCAACTGGCAAAGTACAAAAGGCTACGGAAATTATTTTAAACATTATCGTAACATGGCGCTCAGACCTCAAAAGGTCAGTAATTTTATGACCGACCTTCCTGTATACGTGAGCAATAACTACAAATAGACTGAGGATTTAAGGGCCGCAGGACTGAAGGAATGCAGGACTGGAGGGATGCAAGACTTAAGGGATGCAAGACTGAAAAGACGCAAGACTGGAGGGATGCAGGACTTAAGGGACACACTATTAAGAGACTAAACATTAAAAAAAGGGACGAAATATATTTCGTCCCTTTTTTAATAATTGAAGCCGTCACTGTTCTTTAGTATCTTTTATCCACGCTCACTTGAATCTCTTCTGTCTTAATTGTCTAAAGTCCCTTCTGGCCTTGTTTTTCTGGCACTAGCGCAGGTATAACATTTCTCTGTATTTTGGAAGTGGCCAGGTAGCATCATCTACAATAAATTCCAATTTATCCACTTCGTAACGAATGGTTTCAAAATAAGGTTTTACTTTATCGCAATATGCATGCGCTTGTTTTTTTGCCGTATCTAAAGTATTGGCGCTTTTACGAGCTTCACGCATTGCTTCCGCAGCTTTAACGATAGTAGTAACACGTTGGCTGATTTCTTTAGCAATTTCTAATTGCGTATCAGCAGCAACTTTAAAATCTGCAGCGCTTAAAACATTTTTTAAACCGTTGATGTTATCCACCAAAACTTTTTGGTAGGTAATTGCAGCAGGTACAATTTGATTGTTTACCATATCAGCAATGATACGCGATTCGATCTGTATCTTCTTCGTGTAAGTCTCTAAATAAATTTCGTAACGCGATTCTTGTTCGCGGTGATTTAAAATTCCCAGATTTTCGAAAAGGTGCAATGTTTTTTTGCTGATAAAGGTTTCAAGTGCTCCCGGAGTTGTAGGAATATTAGACAAGCCGCGTTTTTTAGCTTCTGCTTTCCACTCATCGCCATAACCATTTCCTTCGAAACGAATTTTTTTAGATTCGATGATGTACCTTTTTAAAACCTGGAAGATAGCGTCATCTTTCTCCATTTTCTTATCCATCAGAGCATCTACATCCGTTTTGAAATCAATAAGTTGTTGAGCAACTATAGTATTCAGAACTGTCATAGGTCCCGCGCAATTCGCAGATGACCCTACAGCACGGAATTCAAATTTATTTCCTGTAAAAGCAAATGGAGAGGTTCTGTTACGGTCTGTGTTATCCAATAAAATATCAGGAATTTTACCAATGCTTAATTTAAGCGCCGTTTTTTCTTCCGGACTTAATTTTTTATCGCCAACACTTTTTTCAATTTCATCCAGTACCTTATTTAATTGTTCGCCTAAGAAAACACTCATAATAGCTGGAGGAGCTTCGTTAGCGCCCAAACGGTGATCATTATTTGCTGAAGCGATACAAGCACGCATTAAATCAGCATGTTCGTAAACTGCTTTTACAGTATTTATGAAGAAAGTAAGGAACTGTAAATTCGTTTTAGGAGTTTTACCCGGCGATAATAAATTTTTACCCGTATTTGTAGCAAGACTCCAGTTATTGTGTTTACCACTTCCGTTAACTCCGGCGTATGGTTTCTCGTGAAGCAATACACGGAAGTTGTGGCGGATTGCCACTTTTTCCATAACGTCCATTAATAATTGATTGTGATCCACTGCGATATTGATCTCTTCAAATACTGGAGCACACTCAAATTGAGCAGGTGCTACCTCGTTGTGACGGGTACGTACCGGAATTCCTAATAAATGAGATTCGTATTCAAAATCTTTCATGAAGGCCAAAACACGCTCAGGAATTGAACCCCAGTAATGATCTTCTAACTGTTGTCCCTTTGCCGAAGCATGTCCGAATAAAGTACGTCCTGTTTGTTGAAGATCGTAGCGGATATTATATAAAGCTGCGTCAATTAAAAAGTATTCTTGCTCCCAACCTAAGGTTCCGATAACCTTTGTGACGTTTTTATCAAAATACTGACAAACATCTGTAGCCGCTTTATCCAAAGCAGATAAAGACTTTAATAAAGGCGTTTTAAAATCTAAAGCCTCACCCGTGTAAGAAACGAAAATGGTCGGAATACATAAAGTGTTACCCCAGATAAACGCTGGAGATGTAGGATCCCATGCAGTGTAACCACGGGCTTCGAAAGTACTACGCACGCCACCATTCGGGAAAGAAGAGGCATCAGGCTCTTGTTGCACCAACTGCGATCCGCTAAAACGTTCTACCGCGCGACCACCGCCAATAGGTTCAAAAAAACCATCATGTTTCTCAGCAGTAGTTCCGGTTAACGGTTGAAACCAGTGCGTAAAGTGAGTTACACCTTTGCTTTGTGCCCAGGCTTTCATGCAGGCTGCCACCTGGTCCGCAATCTTACGGTCAAGTGTTACGCCTTTTTCCATAGCTTCCTGAACGCGGGTAAAGCCTTCTTCGCTTAAAAATTCACGCATGGCATCGATACCAAATACGTTTGCTCCAAAATACTGACTTACTTGTTTCTCAGGATAAGTAATGTCGGCAGGTTTGCGATTTACCACTTCCTGCATTGCTGAATTTCTTCTTGTACTCATTTTTTATAGGGGGTGTTTGGTGAAATAATCAATTATTCGGCAAAATTATGTCAAAAAAAGGGGGGGTGCAAGTGAAAAAAGTGATTTTATTTCAAAAAGAGGTAAATTTTTGAACCGTTTTTTAACAGGCGCTATTTTTCATAAAAAAACCCCTTGTCATTTCTGACAAGGGGTTTTAAAATTTGAAATTAGTATTAATGCATCACGATTTTTTTAGTGCTGCTTTCTTTATCTGTCACCACTCGAATAATTACAATTTGATTTTGCATATCTATATTGAGACGTGTATTCGTTCCTGTACCTTCAACGTTGATATCCTCCATTATTTTTTGACCGATTAAATTATAAGCTGAGATAGTAGCTTTTGTATTTTTTGAAAAAGCCGTTTTTACAAAAGCACCTTGCTGATCCTGGTTAATGAGGATAGAACCTGAATTGTATTCTTTAGGCATGCCTACAGTAAGACTCTCATCGCGGCAAAGCACTAAATCAAAACGCGGGGCCGAAGTTGTATCGCTGATAGTAAATACATAATCGCTTTGTTTTAAATCGTGGAAAGTATTTGTAAGATTATCTCTTAAACCTACACAGCCCGTATAATCTTTATAATCATGCGCATGAATTGTATAAGTACCACTTGTGCTTACACGAACCAAAAGCGGAATTGTTCTGTTTTCGAATAAGGATGGCACAGAGTGAATACTGTAATCATCTCCCATAGCGTCTTTACTGGAGATACTTGTGTACTTACTATATGCACCAGGATATCCTAAATAACCTGGAGACTTAAACATTTTGTGTGCATCCCATTTCTTGTCATAAAAAGCAGTGGCATCTTCGTGTATTCTAAAAGCGGTTTCATCATTATCCGTTAATCCACTAAGCTTTAGCTTAAATATCTGACCATAATTGGTTGGATTAGGTTTTACAATCGGATTTGTGGTGCTCACTTTGTCTGCTTCACTGAACATTAAAGGTCCAGTGGTAAAGCCTGCATTTTCAACATAGAAACCCTGTCCTCCGGTTATATTGTCATCTAAGCCCAAACCAACTCCACCGACGTAAGATAAATCACCACCCTCAGCACTATACGCATAGATGGCATCGTATACAAGAAATCCATCACCACCATTATTTGCAAGAACAGATGCCCATGAAACCGTTGAAGGATAAGGATTGGCAACCAAATTATAGAAAGGTGCGCTACCGCTATTAGTGATTGCAGGCGAACCAACAGAACCTTGCACAAGAACTCCTGTATTTACTAACTTAAGATCCGTTGTTGATGCAGAACCAGAGCCTACGTAAACCCAAAAGCCCTTACCTGGTGTTAAAATAGTAGTAGAATTGATATTTGCCATTAATGTATCATAGTCGCTATTAGGTTCATCCCATCCTTGTATAGATTTGAAGTCCCCAGCATCTGCCGGCTCGTAAATGCAACCGTAGCAAGTCATTGGAATGCCCGTTGGTCCACCTGCGCCGGCATCCCAGCTAGAGATAGGCTGACTTTGAACACCTCTAATACCAAGGTTAGCCCAATCTGTATTTGGACCCGGTAAAAAAGTTTCAACAATCACATTTCCGTTGACAGCTCCGCCTGCGCCTATTTGAGCAACACGGGCCGTTCCCGAAGCATCTGCCTGCAAGGTCAGGAAACCCGCTGAATTAAATGTTGCACCAGCCTCAACTGTTAACGCATCAATTAAACTTACAGCATTCGCCAGAGTTGCGCTGGAGCCATTCTTAACCGTGATGTTTTGTGGAGTAAAGGTTCCACTGATAGTGGAGCTACCGTTAAATCCAAGCACACTGCCTGCCGGAAAAGTTGCACTTGCACCACTTATTACATTAAAATCCTTATTAATTAAAACCTCAGCTAAAGGAAAGGTAACAGATGAACCCGCTTGTAAAGCCAGGTTATCAAAGGATGAAGCACCATTAATAGTCGCACCAGTTCCATACATATTTACGGTAGAGGTGCCGGGAACGAGAGTTCCGGTAATAAATGAATAATTTCCTCTCAAGTTAAGGCTTCCAGAAAGAGAGTAACTTCCAGTGGTATTCATTGTAACGTTCGCTAAATAAGCTGTTCCGGCACCACTAGTAGATGCAATAATATTTGCACCAGTTCCGTCAAAAATAAAGGTGCCAGTGTTAGAAGTGTTATTAGTAGTGTTGGAGGCATTTCCCAAACTTAGGGTATTTTTAATATGAGCGGTACCAACAAATACGTACTGCCTTGCTCCCGGGCTAACCATGGAGAATGTACCTACACTTAAATTAGAACCGAAATCTATAGTTATTGCGCTAGTTCCACCTCCGGAAGTAAAGTATAAATGATTTAAAATTAATCCGCCAGAAAATGTAAAGGAATTTCCGGCATTACTTGAAATTATTACTGTTCCGCTTGTCGCACTGAATAGACCTGAACCGCTGCTTGTAATTGAACCATTACCATTGTTAATAAATGTAGAATTTGAGCTCACAGCTAAAGTGCCGCCATTAACAGCTATACTTGTAGCTATATTATGAACTCCATTTCCCATGTTAAAGGTACCGGCATACCCTAGTTGCATTGTAATCATTCCCACATCTATTCCAACACCAGCGGGTATTATGCAATCAACTGTTACCAAAGCCGGAAAAACAAGATCATCGCCTGGACCTGGAATCCCACTTAAGCCTAAATTCCAATTTGCCGCTGTAGTGTAAGACGTGCTGCTTGCACCCGTCCAGGTAAAAGTTGCGGATCTTCCAACGAAACAACTTAAAATTAATCCTAAAATAAATATTTTTTTCATGTATGTAGTGTTCAAAATTGAGTGAAGTAAATGTAGTAAAATATTTTAAACCTGAATCATCTTTTTTGCGGTGAAACTTACATAGTACATGATTTTCAATTGCTTGAGTTGTTCCTCTTTCAATGAAAACAGCATGTCTTTCTGCGCCGATTTTTAACATTTGGCCGCAATGTCTTCCTTTTGTTTAGTCCTTTAACCATTTATATAATTCGAAACTAAAACTCTCATTTAAATTAATACTTTTGCGACTCATTTTCCCTTATATGAGATCGTTTTTACTTTGTTTCAGCCTGCTTTTTTCGTCCTTCAGCATTTTCTCCCAAACAACAGGTTCTGTTAAGGGCTTTGTTTATGATAAAGCAAATGGCGAGCCAGTTCCTTTCAGCAACGTGTTTTTCAGGGGAACAACCATAGGTGCCAATACAGATATCAATGGTTTCTTTAACATTAACCGCATTCCTCCCGGCGAATATACGTTGTTGGTAGTGAGCCTTGACTTTGATACGATCGCGGAAGTGGTTAACGTAAAGGCTGGCGAGATTATTAATAAAAAATTGTTTGTTATTAAAGGAGGGGTAAAATTGCAGGAGGTGGAGATTAATACCACTGCTTCAGAAAAAATTGAAAATACCTCGGTAGCGGTTCAGAAAATCGATCCTATTGTTATTAATAAGCTTCCCAGTGTTGGAGAACCGGACATTGCGCAGTATTTACAGGTGCTGCCAGGAGTTGTGTTTACGGGTGACCAGGGCGGACAACTCTATATACGCGGTGGTTTACCAGTACAAAATAAAGTTCTGCTCGACGGATTGATCGTGTACAATCCCTTCCACTCTATTGGTTTATTTTCTGTGTTCGACGCTGATATTATGAAAAACGCAGACGTTTACAGTGCGGGATTTGGGGCGGAGTATGGGGGAAGAACTTCCTCCATTATGGATATTACCACCCGTGATGGAAATAAAAAACGCGCCTCAGGAAAAATTTCAGCTTCTACTTTTGGCGCTAAAGCTATGATCGAAGGTCCTTTTAAAAAACTGAAGGAAAACGGAAACACCAGTGCTTCTTACATTTTATCTGCCAAACATTCTTATTTACCACAAACTTCTAAAACGCTCTACAGTTACGCCAATCCCAACGGTTTACCTTTTTATTATACGGATATATACGGCAAAGTATCCATCAATTCCACAGGTGGTAGCAAGGTAAGTGCTTTCGGTTTTAATTTCAAAGATAAAGTGACTTATGCGGACATAGCATCGTTCGACTGGCAGAACACCGGCGCAGGAATTAATTTTCTATTGGTGCCGCAATCGAGTAATTTATTGATTGAAGGTCTATTTGCATTTTCTAAATACCAGGTAAATTACACGAATCCCACTTTGGAAAGTGATTCTAAATCGAGCACTATTAGCGGCGTTAACACGGGTTTTAATTTTGTAAAATTTATTGGCAAGCAGGAACTTCGTTTTGGTTTTGAAGGGGTTATTACGAATACGCAATACAATGTTCTCAATCCTTATTATGCAAAGATTACCATGCTTCGGTCTACAACCGACATTGCAGGGTTCATAAAATACAAATACATCGACAGAAAAAAACGTTTTGTGTTTGAACCCAGTTTCCGTATGCAGTATTATGCAACATTAGGAATCGCTTCTCCAGAACCAAGAGGATCTCTGAAAGTAAACTTCACCAAAAAAATCCGTTTCAAGGCTGCAGGTGGTTTGTATAGTCAAACCCTTATTAGTGCGAACAGTGATAGAGATATCGTGAATTTGTTTTACGGCTTTATCAATGCTCCTGAGAGTCAGGATATTTCTCCGTCCTATCTTGATAAGGAGGGCAAAACACAAAGCGTAAATTCAGCTGTTCAAAAAGCAACACATGTGGTGGCTGGTTTTGAGTTTGATCTTTTCAAATACTTTGATCTGAATGTGGAAGTTTACCAGAAAAACTTTAACCAGGTTATTAATATAAACCGTGATAAAATTTTTGAAGATAATACCAGTAACGCGGCGCGTCCTGATGAATTAAAAAAGAATTTTGTTATTGAGCAAGGCCGTGCGCGTGGCTTTGACTTTACTTTAAAATACGACCGCAAACGTTTTTACTTCTGGGCTGTGTACTCTTTAACATTCAACGACAGATGGGTGGAAAGTAATGCTACATCCACTCCAACAGTACAAAACTATGCTCCAAATTTTGATCGTCGCCATAACGTTAACCTTGTAACCTCTTATAATTTTGGCAAGAAAAAACAGTGGGAACTTAATGGGCGTTGGAACTTCGGAACAGGCTTTCCGTTCACGCCTACACAAGGTTACATTAACCAGCTAAACCCTTCAGGAAACATTAACTATAATTTTAATACCGGTAATGGTAATCTGAATTACATTCCGGGAGAACTGAACAGTGCAAGGCTGCCAACGTATCACCGTTTTGACATAGGAGTGAAATATAAATACAAATGGACCGACAAAACTACACTGGAGGTGAGTTTTGGGGCCACCAATATTTATAACCGCGAAAACATATTTTATGTAGACCGCTTTACTTTTCAGCGCATAAATCAGTTGCCAATTATGCCAAATCTGAATCTTAGCCTGACATTTTAATACTTGCATTTCCTCTAAAAAAAGTTCCGCTTGCCGGAACTTTTTTGTTTTCGATCAATCTCTGTATTTGCATTTTGGTCCTTATTTAATTTGTAATTTAGACATTTATATACGCAGAACATGGCATTTAAAATATATACAAAAACAGGCGATAAAGGTCAGACGTCCTTAATTGGCGGGACGCGCCTGCCTAAACATCATATACGAATTGAAGCATACGGTACCGTAGATGAGCTCAATTCGCACATTGGATTACTGAGAGATGTTACGGACGATATTTCTACAAAAGAGCTTCTGACTCAGATACAAGACCGGCTCTTTACTATCGGTTCTCAACTTGCCGCAGATCCTCTGAAAAATAAAATGCAATTACCTATAGTACACGAAGAGGATATTGTTGCCCTTGAAAAAGCCATTGATGGCATAGACAAAGTAGTACCCGAAATGAAATCTTTTGTTTTACCGGGAGGACATATTTACGTTTCGTATTGTCATATAGCGCGTTGTGTGTGCCGTAGGGCAGAAAGAGCTGTTTTAAGACTAGCGGAAAACGAACAGGTAGACGAAATTCATGGCAAATACCTTAACCGCCTTTCTGACTATTTGTTTATGCTTTCGCGTTGGTATACACTGGAGTTAAAAGCGGAAGAGATTCCATGGAAGCCAAAACTGTAGTTTTACCTCCTTAGTATTAGAGACATGTTTTTAGGTTTTAAATAGCCAATTTTGAACAAAGCCTTCTAACATATTTTAGTTTTATTAATGCATAAAAGCCTGTATTTTTACCGCAAATACGGAATTTGTTATTTTCCCCCACTTAAAAAATTATGAATCAAGCATATATAATTAACGGACTCAGAACTGCTATTGGAAATTTTGGTGGTACCTTGGCAAGTGTTCGCGCAGACGACATGGCTGCGTTTGTATTAAAAGAACTGGCTAAAAAAAATCCTTCACTTGACCTTTCACAAATTGGCGATGTTGTAATGGGCTGCGCTAATCAGGCGGGAGAAGATAATCGCAATGTTGCGCGCATGGCCTTATTGCTTGCAGGGTATCCCATGTCGGTACCTGGTCAAACCGTTAACCGTTTATGCGCAAGTGGCTTAAGTGCCTCGATTGATGCTGCAAGAGCGATTCAGGTGGGCGACGAAGATATCATGGTAGCTTCGGGTGTTGAGAATATGACCCGCGGTCCACTCGTGATGAGCAAGGCTTCCAGCCCTTATGGACGCGACCAACAATTATACGACAGCAGTTTTGGATGGCGATTTATTAATCCCAAAATGAAGGAAATGTATGGGGTAGATGCTATGGGTGAAACTGCAGAAAATGTTGCAGAAAAATATTCCATCAACCGTGCAGACCAGGATCAATTTGCCTTTTGGAGTCAACAGAAAGCGGCAAAAGCGGTAGAAAATAAACGTTTTGAAAAAGAGATCGTGGGTCTTGAAATTCCTCAGAAAAAAGGGGATTCCATTCTTTTTGCCAAAGACGAATTTTCAAAACCAAAAACAAATCTTGAAAGTTTGGCTACCCTGAAACCTGCTTTTAAAAAAGACGGAACAGTCACTGCCGGAAATGCTGCCGGACTAAACGATGGCGCTGCGGCTCTATTATTAGCCAGCGAAGCCGGAATGAAAACTAATAATCTTAAACCACTTGCAAGAATTGTATCGAGTGCTGTAGTTGGAGTTGAGCCAAGAATTATGGGAATTGGCCCGGTAGAAGCCGCCAATAAAGCTTTGAAACGCGCTGGATTAACCTTCAAAGACATTGACCTTATAGAATTGAATGAAGCATTTGCAGCACAGAGTCTTGCCTGCGTGCGTGCCTGGAACCTTGCTGATAACGACGAGCGTATCAATATAAACGGGGGCGCAATAGCTTTAGGTCATCCTCTGGGAATGAGTGGCGCGCGTATCTTAAATTCTGCGGCTATTGATCTGCAACTTCACAACAAAAAATATGCACTTGTTACCATGTGTATTGGACTTGGCTTAGGCTACGCTGTTATTATTGAAAAGTGCTAATTAACAGGCAATAAATTTGCAATGAAAGAACTAAATTAAAATAGTATGGTACATAATCTCGCGCTTGAAAATTCTATTTTAAACCAGTTCATTACTGAGATCAGGGATATAGAAATCCAGAAAGACGCCATGCGTTTTCGAAGAAATCTGGAACGCCTGGGTGAAATTTTTGCTTATGAAATAAGCAAGACGCTCACATATCAGAAAGTACAAACTACAACGCCTTTAGGCATTGCAGATTCAAAAGTTTTAACCAGTCAACCTGTTATAGCAACTATTCTACGGGCCGGTTTGCCGCTTCACCAGGGACTTCTAAACTTTTTTGACATGGCGGCAAATGCTTTTATCGGAGCTTACCGCAGACACCATAAAAACAATACATTTGAAATTGCTTTAGAATATACAAGTTGTCCTGACATTAGCGACAAAACAGTTATACTCTGCGATCCCATGTTAGCTTCGGGATCTTCCATTATTTTGGCTTACAAGGCGCTTTTAACACGAGGTATTCCAAAGCACACCCATATTGTATGTGCGATTGCAAGCGCTGAAGGACTTGATTACATAAAAACACATATGCCGTCTCCAAATTATACGGTTTGGTGCGGCGCAATAGACCAGGAGCTCACAGCACAGGCTTACATTGTACCAGGACTGGGCGACGCAGGAGATCTTGCATTTGGAAACAAATTGTAACTATGTTAAAGAAAACAACACTGAATTTTAAAAGCGCGGGAGTTTTAAGCTCTTTGGTGCTCAACTATTTAAATAAAGAAGAAAAACTAAAACCGTTTTACGATTTTTTTCCAGACGAAAAAGGTTTTTCAGAATTATTAAAAAAACATCCCTACCAAAACTTTGACAGAAATCTTCTTTCTGAAATTCTCATAAAGCAAGCCGCTATTGTAGAAAATACTTCAGAAAGTTCTTCAGCCAATATTCTTAAACTAAAAGAAGCTACAACTTTTACCGTAACCACAGGCCATCAATTGTGTTTATTTACCGGGCCACTTTATTTTATTTACAAAATAATTTCTACGATCAATCTTGCTGAAAGTTTAAAGAAAAAATTCCCTGCTCATGACTTCGTTCCCGTTTATTGGATGGCTACTGAAGATCATGATTTTGAAGAGGTAAATAATTTTAGTTCACTGGGTAAAACAATTACCTGGAAAAGCGCACAGGGTGGCGCAGTGGGCAGTTTTAAAACGCAGGAATTAAAAAAATTACTTCCAGAGCTACAAGAACTTTTCGGAAGGTCACAAAATGCAACTTATCTCATTTCGCTTTTTGAGAATGCTTATTTAAAACACGAAAATCTTTCAGATGCAACACGCTTTCTGGTAAACGAACTTTTCGGAGAATATGGATTGGTGATACTTGATGGCGACGACAAACAATTCAAACAACAATTTAAAGAAGAGTTCAAAAAAGATATTTTTGAAAATTCACCCTTTGAATTAGTAAATGCTTCCATTAACGAGTTAGATAAACTTGGTTATTCTTCACAGGTTAATCCAAGAACCATTAACTGTTTTTATATAGAGGAGGGTCTGCGTGTGAGATTAGAAAAAACAGGAGATGTTTTTAACCTGGTAGGCACAAAAAGATCTTTCACAAAAGATGAACTTACCGAGATTATCGAGAAAACGCCAGAAAAGATCAGTCCGAACGTTGTACTAAGACCGCTTTACCAACAGGTTATTCTTCCTAATCTTGCCTATGTGGGAGGGCCTGGTGAACTGGCCTATTGGCTGGAATTTAAACGCTTGTTCGAGGCTTCCTCTGTTTTATTTCCCATTTTAATGCCACGTAACTTTATTAGTGTGGTTGACAAAGTCACAGAAAGCAAAATTGAAAAGCTTGACTTTGAAGTTGGTGATTTTTATAAGTCAGAACAAGATCTGATAAAAGAACTTCAAAGTAAAAAAGATTCTATTTTTGATTTATCATCTGAAACAAAAAGTCTTTCCGATTTTTATTCGAAAATTCTTGAAAGAGCCAGCGCTACCGATAAAACGCTTTCAGGCAGCGTATCCGCCGAATTACAAAGAGCTCTTAATGGCTTTGAACGCATTGTGGGAAAAACAAACCGCGCCATTCGCCGCAAATACGAAACAGAAATCAACCAATTGAGCGGAATCAAACAAAGACTGTTTCCGAAAAATGTGCCTCAAGAACGTTATGAGAACTTCTCTTCTTTTTATCTGAGTTATGGAAAAAATTTCATCGTTGAAATAAAAGAAAAGACAGATCCTTTCTTACTTGAACAGGCCATTTTTATCGAGGAGTAGTCAGCAGCTTTCCGTTTTTACTATTCCCTTACTTGTACTTTAATTTTGTACATTTAACTGAATATAAATTCCAGATGAAAAAGAAGATCCACAAAGCCACACCCTTAAAGCCAAAACATTTGAGTAGACTTATTTTGCTTTGTGCCTGCATTTTTTTCTCTTATTCATTGAGCGCCCAGCTGTCGTTAACACAGAGCTTTAATGAGCCGCAACCAGGCGATATAGAAACTACGTATCGCATGGATACTTCTGCCTATAGCGGCGGACTGCCGAATTCTATAAGTGGGAGTAATGTTGTATGGAATTTCACGAACCTAAAAGGCCTGCAACCTGCTTTTTCTTCAAACTATTTAAGCGCAGCAAGTGTTACTTCAGCTGCGAGTTATACGAATTGCAATCTTGTTCAGGAATCAAGTGGCGTTTACACTTACTTCAGGTCCGCTACTACACCCACAACACAAACCGAACTCATTGGAATTAACACTCCTTACTTTGCAGCAACTTTTACTAATACGGGAATCATAGCAAAGTATCCTTTAAATTTTGGATCTAATTCAACTGATAATATGTCGGGGGCTTTTACTTCTACTATTGCTGGCAATGGAAACTGCAGCGGTAATATTTCTACGACAGCCGACGGAACGGGAACACTTAATCTCCCTGGTAATTTAACCTTGACAAATGTTCTGCGGGTAAAGAGTGTGCAAACCATCACTTTGATCTCAAACTTTATTCCACTTGGCACGCTAAAACAAAGTGTTTATCACTATTACCATGGGTCGCAAAAATTCCCAGTGCTCAGTATCAGTTATGAGGCGGTAACCACTCTTATCTCCCCTACCCCAACTATCACCAGTTCTGTAATGGGAAGTACAAACTTTTTTGTGACCGGCATAAAAGAAACACTGCTCGAAAGTGACGCCATAAGATTATACCCTAATCCTGCGCAAACCAGTGTAACCATGCAGCAACGCGGTGACCTGAAACTAATAGGGTGCAAAATTTACAATCACTCTGGAGAGCTTGTGCTTACCAATACTTCAGATCAAACTATTTCACTAGCCGGTTTAGCTGCCGGACTTTACCATGCAGAAATTCACACGGATAAAGGTAGTGTACGAAAAAAAATCATTAAAGAATAGCTTTATTTACCTTAGCAAGAACCCGGAATCCAACAATTCCGGGTTTTTTATTTGGAAGAACAGGCTTATCTTTGCAGTCTAAATTAAATGCCGTGAAACATAAAAAATGGTTGTTGCTTGTAATTATCGCTTTCCCTTCGCTCTTCTGGCTTATTTTAGAAACCAGCACAATCAATTCGCGGCGTTTACCTATTTACGGTCCAAAAAAAGTAATTGCTGCGGGTGATACCAGTTTCTATAAAGTGAGTGACCGATTTTACACTCAAAAGTCTGATAGTAGTTCTGAATTAGTTTCCCAATCAATAGATACCAGTACAACGCCACTCTATGCTATCATGTTTATCAAAGATAAATACCGGGACGACGCCTATCGTTTAACCGGCTTGTGGGAATACCTGAATTATAAAAAACAAAAAGTAGAGCACATTCCCTTTGTTTTGGTTACTGAGCATGATGGTGTAAGTTCAAAGGCCAGTGCCGAACTTAAAAAATTGAGTTATCACGAGAACGTTCACTTTTACGTATGGAAAAAATCCGGTTTCGATAGCATAGTAAAATCCTACTTTGCTGAAAAACCCTACTACATTGATTACAGTTTTTTTATGCTAATCGATGGAAAAAGGCGTGTGCGAGGTTACTATGATGCACGCTATGTGTCTGAGATAAAGCGCTTAATTGATGAATATCAGCATTTACGTTTAAAAGAAGAAAAACAAAAATTAATTGAGACCAATGAGATTAAATCAAATTCCTAAAATCACCTTAACACTTTCCGTTTTACTGTTATTTAATTGCAAGCCCGAAGCTCCTAAATTTTTACTTCCCGTGTACGGCGAAAAAAAAGTCTCAATAGATGCGGGGAAAGACACCGTTTACCATACCATTGCCGATTTTAAATTCACCAACCAATATGGAGAGACTGTTTCAAAAGAAACGGTAAAAAATAAAATTTACGTTGCTAATTTTTTCTTTGCAACATGCAAAAGCATTTGCCCTGAAATGAGTACAAACTTGATTGATGTACAAAAAGCTTTCGTTAAAGATGATTCTGTCCTTATTTTGTCTCACTCGGTAAATCCTTTGCATGATACTGTTGAAGTTCTGATGAATTATGCAACAACTTATAGTGCGATAAAAAACAAATGGCACTTGCTCACGGGAGATAAAAAGGAAATTTACGCGCTCGCAAAAAATAGTTATATAGTAAACGCGTTTGAGGACGATGGCAGTCCGGAAGGTTTTCTGCACAGCGAATTATTTTTGCTTATTGATACAAAAGGCAGAATGCGCGGCATGTATGATGGAACAAACAAAGCTGAAGTGCAAAAGTTGATAGCCGATATTCACCTTCTTAAAAATGAAGGCTAATTTTAAAGTTCAAAAAAAATCCCCGCTAAAATTTAGCGGGGATTTTTTATACCAATCGAAAAATAACTTATTTAAACGAGCACTAAAATAAATGCTCAGTTTAAGCACGGTTTAGTTTTTATTCTGACCCTGACGTTTCGTGTTTTCTTTGTCTATTGCTTCAAGGGTCTTTAAGAAATCAACCACCTGATCGGCACCTAAGCGTTTTGCTTTAATTTTTTTGTCTTTATCAAGAATATAAATTACAGGTGTCGAATAAATATCGAAACGGTCTTTTAAATTGTTAATGTGCACCGGATCGTAAACATGTATAAAGTCATTTAGTTTCTTTTCAACTACAAATTTTTTCCAGCTATCGTAAAGTTCGTCTTTAGTTTGTACTGCAAAAACCTTAAAATCAACACTTCCTTTAATGGCTTTAAGATCTTCGTGAAGTTTAGGAACTTCGGTCTGGCAATGTCCACAATCAGCTGCCCAGAAAACCAAAATGGTGTATTTTGCGTTTACAGAATACAACGTTTTAAATAAGGGAGTAAGTTTGTCAATGTTTTTATAATAAAGATCCGTAATACTTTTACTTGTACTGGCTGTATCAAATCCCATTTTACGAACCGCTCTACCATCGGTTGTATCGATCATGTAAAGTTCGGCCACTTTCGCTTCTAATAGCAGATTACGCATAATATCTACCCGTTCTTTGATTTTTGTAACCGTTTCATCTGTATAAGCTATTTTTGCTTTACCACTTATGATGTATTTGTCAGCAACGTGAACAAAGACTTTATCAAAGCCCATTACTTTACTTTGCTCATATTTGTAGGCAAAATAACCAACCAGCAAATTATAAGTTAAACTGTTCTCTACACATTTCCCCAGCATCTTATCTATCTCCTGGATAATAGTATCCGGATGATTTAAAATTACACTTTCAAAGTATTTTTTAACTCTTACATCGAAGAAAGGTGTGTATAGAATTCTTTCGTCTTTAAAATCAACGCCGTCAAAATAATGTCCTTTGTACCAGTAGTATTGGTAAATACTATCAGGACGACCATTTTTTGCTTTAGGAATATCAGTAGGTTCCTTTTCAGTTTTTAAATTAAACACATCATAAACAAATGTCCCCTTTACTTTTTGCAAAAAATCAGCATCATACTTTTTCACTTCATCATTTAGCTGCTTGATTTTATCATTCATATATTTAGTACTGTCTTCTTTATTTTTCCCTTTGGTTTGATCGCGAAACTTTGTGAAATCGCCATTTTTAGAAGTAATGTACTTTGTATATGTAAAGAAAAGATCGTTGTCTTTACTACCGGTAACTTTCAGAGTTCCCACAACATCAGCCATATCCGTGGTAATAGTGAAGTTCTGGGTATCATTAATAAAAAAATCGAAATAAATAGATTTGCCTTCGCTTACAAGCGTATACATTCCTCTATCCAATTCTTTTTTACCTTTAAACTCTATAAAGCCATTTTTTATTTTTTTGCAGGTGTCGGCAATAAACCGTTGATCAAAACGGTATTTTACCAGGTAGACCATAGAGTCTTTACAACCCTTAAAATTTATTTTAATGTCGTAACCCTGCGATTTTGCGGTGAACGAGAAAACAGCTAAAGATGCCAGTAAGAGTATAAACTTTTTCATGTGTGATTTTTGGTGTTTTTTTTAGATGTATTTTTATTTTTTTAAGGTTTTTTTCCGGTTTCAGTGGATTGTTTTTCAAGGTTTTTAATCAGGTCTACAACATACTCAGATGCAATTTTTTTTGTGATGATCTTTTTATCTTTATCCAAAACATAAATCAAGGGTGTAGAATTTACATCAAACTTTTCCTTTACATTATTTAAATGAACGGGATCATAAACATTTATGAAATCAGAAATTTTATTCTCTACCAGGAACTTTTTCCATTGCGTGTATTGATCATCCTTAGTTTCAACAGCAAAAACCTTAACATCTACTTTACCCTTTAGTTGCTTCATGTTCTCGCTTAATTTAGGAATTTCCTTTTGACAATGTCCGCAATCTGCAGCCCAGAAAACCAGTATGGTATATTTGGCTTCCACATCGTGTAACCGCACAAACAAATTGCCAAGTTTTCTTTCATTTTTATAATAAAGATCTGTAATGCTTTTTACTGAATGCGCTGTATCAAAACCCATCTTTCGCACTATTGGCGCATTTATAGTATCAATCATGTAAAGATCCGGTACTTTTTTACCTTCTAATAAAGGATTCATGATCTTGGATCTTTCACTAAACAATTTGATGGTTTCTTCTCCCGGGTAAATCGTTTTTGCTTTCCCCGCAAGGATAAAGCTATCTACCATGTGCAAGAAGACTTTATCAAAACCTACTACTTTGCTCTGTTCATTTTTATAAGTAAAATAACCAAGCATCGCATTGTAACAGAGATTTCCCTGATCGCAACGTCCTAAAATTTTATCGATTTCCTGAATTAAAGTATCCGGGTGTTGAGCGATTACACTTTCAAAATATTTTTTAACGCGATCATCGAAAGAAGGTGTTCTGCAAATACGGTCATCCTTAAAATTCACTCCATCAAAAAAGTGACTTTTGTAATAATAATATTGATAAATGCTATCCGGACGGCCGTTAGAAGCTTTAGGCACATCGGTAGCCAGTTTCTCTGTTTTTAAATTCATAAAGTCATAAATGAAAGTGCCTTTTACTTTCTCCATGTATTCCTTATCGAATTTTTTTACATCTTCTTCCAGCTGTGTTATCTTGGCTTTCATAATCTTGATGCTATCTTCTTTACTTTTGCCGGCAGTAGTTAAACGCGTTTCGTCAAATTCTACATTCTTTTGACTTGTAAACTTCAAATAAGAAAATAGTTGTTCGTTCTCTTTGCTGTTTGGAGAACTAACAGTGGCGCCTATATTTTTCTCATCCAAATTGATGGTAAATTTCTGGCTCTCATTTACGAGAAACTCAAAGAAAAAAGCTTTGTCTTGATTTACAAAAATATAAACACCTTTGTCGAGCGCTGTTTTACCTTTAAATTCTACAACACCATTTTTTACTTTTTTACAAGTATCGGCAATGTAGGTTTGATCAAATACATATTTGGCCAAATAAGCCGTAGAATCCTTAAAATTCTTAATATTGATTTTAATGTCATAACCTCCCTGAGCCTTAGCTCCAAAGCAAACTGCTATAACTAAAATTATCAGACTTATTTTTCTCACGGTGTTTAAATTAGTTTGGTTTATTTTTTCTGCTGGCTTAAAGAATTTTTTTCAATACTTTCCAGTTTCTCTATAATTTCAACAACCTGGTCGCTGCCTAATTTTTTACCTTTTATTTTTTTGTCCTTGTCTAACAAATAAATTACCGGAGTTGCCGTTATATCGAACTGATCTTTTAAGTTGTTTAAATGAATAGGGTCGAAAACGTGAACAAAGTCCGTTAATTTTTTTTCAATTATAAATTTTTTCCAGGAATCAAAGAGCTCCTCTTTTGTTTGAACGGCATATACTTTTACGTCAGCAACACCTTTTAGTTTTTTAAGGTCTTCGTGAAGCTTCGGTATTTCAGTTGTGCAATGACCACAATCAGCTGCCCAAAAAACAAGAACCGTGTATTTTGCCTTAACATCATAGAGGGCTTTAAACATTGGCGTTAGCTGCGGAAGATTTTTATTGTATAAGTAGGTAACGCTTGCACTGCTATGTGCGGTGTCAAATCCCATTTTCAAAACCCTTTTACCATAAGTTGTATCAATCATAAAAAGATTTGAAACTTTTGCATCCGGCAGCAGGTTGGCAAGGATATCTACGCGCTCTTTAATTTTGGCAACCGTTTCATCTGAATAATACCCGTTCGTTTGTCCACTCACAATATATTTATTTGAAAGGTGTACAAATACCTTTTCGAAAGTATTGCTGTTACCAAACTGATCAAAACTCATCGATTTATCCTGCTCATATTTGAAAGTGAAATGCCCCACAAGCGTATTGAACATATCACTGCCAGGTGTGCACTGACTAAGAATTTTATCAAGCTCTTTAATAACGGAATCGGGATGCTGAACAACAAGTTGATCAAAATACTTTTTAATCCTGTCAGCAAAAAAAGGCGTCGATAAAATACGGTCATCCTTAAAGTTAACGCCTTCAAAGAAATGCGATTTGTAATAATAAAACTGGTAAATACTGTCGGGGCGACCATTCTTAGCAAGTGGAGCGTCTACCGGGTATTTTTCGGTTTTAAGATTCATCAGATCTGCAACAAAATTTCCTTTGTTCTTCATTTTGAAATCAACATCGTACTTCACCATTTCCTGGCTAAGAACATTTTGTTTATCACCTACTACTTTCGCACTGTCTTTTTTCCCTACCGATTGATTTTGCAACTGGATCAACTCACGATTTTTTCCAGTCATAAATTTTACATAAGTAAAAAACAGCTCGTTCTCTTTGTCGGTTAAACTTTTTAAGGTGCCGGAAACATCTGCGTGATCACCATTAATAGTAAATTTTTGATTGTTATCTACAATGAATTGAAAATAAAAAGAATTGCGTGCCTGGTTAGCTAAAAAATAAACTCCTTTTGGTAAATCAACCGCTCCCTTAAATTGTATTTTTCCGTCTTTTACTTTTTTACAACTATCAAGAATGGGCATCTGATCGAAAAAATAACGCGCAAGATAAACTGTGGTATCAGGACAGCCCTTTAAATTTATTTTAATATCGTAACCTTGAGCCTGACCTGAAAAAGAGCCTATAACGAGAGTACAAAAAAGTAATACTTTTTTCATGGTTTTGTGTGGGTTTTGTAATGAGTTACCAAAATTAATAATAGATTTATTCCAGCTTCAAATGTTGGACCAATTTTTCAATTTGCCCTGTATAAATTTTGTTAAAAACTTCTTCCAAACTGTCCTGCATACTGTCATACTGGACAAAATCAACAAAATAGGCATTTTTAAATTTAAGAATTTCTTTTCTTCTGGAGCTGTATTTTTCAGACTTTTTGAGCGGAAGTTTTTCAATACTGTCAACGATCTGCAGGATTGCCCTTAACTTTAAACTACTTTTAGAAGGTTGATCTCTTATTTGATCATAATAGTTTTTTAAGTACTCAATTCTTCGCAGCATGTAAGCATTGTAAACCTTGTTGTCTTCATAGTTCTGAAGGTAGTCATTTAAAGCAAGTGTATCTCGTTTTAAAAACCGAAGGGTAGCTTTGTGAGCAATGAAACTGGCGATGTTTTCGTTAAAGTCAACAGAATTTGGAGCGTAATAAGTCGCATGAAATAACTCATGAAATAATAAATTACATAAACTCCCCTTACTGCGTTTTAACATGCTGGTTAAAACCGGGTCCTTCAGCCATCCCAATGTGCTCCAGGCAGAAACACTTCTGAGATCCACATCGTATCCTAATGCAGCCATATGGTTGTAGGCGATTGTGGCGAGATTTTTTTTAAAAAAACCCTTATAACTTACTCGGCCAACCACTGGAAATTTCCACTCATAAGGTTTTAAAGCGTATGGCTCACATGCAGTAATCACCCACAATACAGGTTCGCCCCGTTGATCGTAAATGCTTGTAAAATTCTTAGTCGGTTTATATCCAAGGCTGTCAACAGAATAGTTTTTTACCTCTTCAATAAGGAGGAGATTATTTTTTTCTACTTCTGATAGTGTTGCTTCGCTTACAAACTTTTCAATAGGCTGAGTGTTCAGAATAAGACGAACTTGTCCACTAACCTGGTAAAAGAGGTAGACACTGGTTTTATAATTTAAGGCAGAAATCAGGAAAACAATAAACAGACACAGATTTGCAAAAAGCCTCAGCCATCTTAAACTACTAATCATTACGGGTTATTTGTATCTTTGTTCAGAAACCTGATTATAAAAATAGTGTTTAAAAAAATCATATTTTCTTTTTTGGCAATTATTGGTTCTTTTTGTTTTGCGCAAAAAAACGATTCTTCCTTTCATGTTTTTAAACAAGTTGAAAAAAATCTTCAAAGCCTTCAGAAAAAAACTTTTTTCAGCCGCATTGAGAAAGAACGCATTGAAGGCAATAAAGAGTTTATGCGGGAGTGGGAAAAAATTGTTGCGGATCCAAAAATTATGGACTATGCATTTGATAGTCTGCGTGAAGTTTCCATATTAATTCCAAAAGACAAAAAATTTAAACTTATAACCTGGAATCTTCCGCTGGAGAATGGCACCCACGCTTTCTTTGGATACCTTCTCGTTAACACAAGTAAAAAAGTTAAGACCGGATTTATGAAACATGAAGTTCAGTTTTCTTATGAATTCTTCCGGCTCATAGATCGTTCGGCTACCGTAAAAAATCCTGAAACTTATATAGGAACAACCGACAAATGGTTTGGCATGCTTTACACACAGCTTGTGCAGGGCAACGATTATTATACTTTGATTGGCTGGGATGGCAACGATAAGCTCACGCAAAGAAAATTTATTGATGTGCTCTATTTTCGTGGAGACGGCACTCCTGTGTTTGGAAAAGATGTTTTTAGGTTTCCGAAAAAAAATCCAAAACGTATTATGTTTGAATGGAGTCAGGAAGTAAGTATGAGTGTGAAGTACAATGAAAAAAGAGACATTATTTTATTCAGTCATCTTGTTCCCAAAGAAAGAGGCAGCGTACTGGAAGGACAATTTCAATACTACGGGCCGGACGCTCAATTTGATGCATTCGAGCGGCAAAAAGACAGATGGGTTCTTGTAGAGAATGTTGAGGCTAACAGTGCCATTGATCCTTTGAAGCCTTCTAAAAAACCTGATCCAAGAAAAAACAAAAAAAGAATGCCAGATTACAAGGCCAAATAAGTGTTATTGTCTAACACCTTCTTTCGCGTAAAACACCCGTAACTTTTTGAGAAGTAAAACGGCAACTACACAGCCAAAAGTATTGGCCACCATGTCTTTCCAATCTGCGCTGCGGTTACTAAACCAATAGGCCTGCATAAGTTCTAAGGAAGCTCCGTAACACACTGCAAGTAAAAAATAAAATATAAATGCATTCTTATTTCTGTTGTATTTTATCGCAAGGGTAAACATAAGCACTGTGAGCGCAAAAAACAGCGATGCGTGCACGAATTTATCAAAGCTCAAAATTTCTAACCAGTTAGCTGAAGGGATATATTGGCCAGGGGTTGCACATAAGACAAAAATAAACAGGGCCCACAAAATGGCCAGTACACCAGCGTTTCTAAAAGCAAATTTTTTCAGCGTCTGCATGAATTATGATTAATAAAAAACCCTTTTAAGAAATCTTAAAAGGGTTTTTTTAATTTTATAACTGGATTAAGCTCCGATTAATTTTTTGTAATCGTCAACACTTAATAGTTCATCCACCTCAGCAGGATTGGTAAGTTTAATTTTGATCATCCAGCCTTTTCCGTATGGGTCCTGGTTAACGCTTTCAGGCGCTGAATCAATATCTTTGTTCATTTCCAGAACTTCGCCACTTAAAGGCATAAAAAGGTCACTTACAGTTTTAACAGCTTCTACAGTTCCAAATACAGCTTCTTTATCTACTGTTTCACCAATTGTGTTTACATCTACATAAACGATATCACCTAATTCGCGTTGTGCAAAATCAGTAATTCCGATGGTAGCTTCGTTACCATTAATTTTTACCCACTCGTGGTCTTTTGTGTATTTAAGATCTGCTGGAAAATTCATATTTATTTTTTTTTGTGGTACAAATGTAATGGTTTGTTTTAAATTTTAAGACCTGTTAAGAAATTAATATTCGCACTACTGGAAGGTAATTCTTAAGCTGAAGCCTCCGTTTGTACTAGAAGTAGGAAAGGATGCCGAAGTTTGTGGTTTTGTGCGCACCCAATCGTAGAATAACCTTAGAGTTATGTTTTGAGTAAGTTGATAATCGGCCGACGAACGTAAAGTGATAATATTTGTTCCTCCTGTTGGCGTGCTTAAACCTGTCTCTATCTGGCGAATAACGGCAATGTTCTTACGGAAACTTAAGTCGAGTCGTAAATTTAAACTGCTCTCTAATACTTTACCCTGAATTTTCACAGCCTTGATTCTCAATTTCGGTATTTGATAAGAGCCGCCAATAATATATTCCTGCCCCTTGTTTTCAATGATTTGAAAAGCAGTCATGTTAAGCGTTGTGGATTTATCGCGACGCGTTTCGACATTTAATCCCCAGGTTGGCTTAGGAAATTTAAAATCAAACTTTAAAAGCGGCTCGTAGCGCTCTATCATGGTTACAGAACCAATAGTGTAGTATGGCACAAAGTTTGAATTAATACTTGTAGTACCGCTAGATTGGGCCACTGGCATACGACCCGACTGTTTTCCAAATTTCTCTTCGTAAAGAAGGTTATTGGTAAATCCGTTGATGTTATAGTTGCTTCTGTAAGCATGACGTACTGTAACGCTTGAGAAAATTTTCTTCACGGGCTTTAGTTTGCCAAGTCCATCCCATGTAATAGTCCAATTGGGCAATGGGGTGCTTGGAAAGATGTTCTTTGTGTTGTAATCTTTAATTTTATGACCTGTATAAGATTCGTAAAACGCGCCTAAGAGAACGTCCTGTTGGTTATCTGTATAACCATCGCGATAACTTTGGGTTATTACCTGCCCCTGATCGTTAATGGTTGTATAAGTTACGGCACCGGTTGAATTTTGTGCATTTTGCGAACCCAGTTGATCTGCCATATTTCTTCGGCTGTTTCTGAAATCTTCAAACAATTTCGAATCTACTAAACTGTTCCCATCCTTAAAGGAATTAAAAAAGGTAAGTGTTGAAATATTAAAATTCCCTGTTTCAGACGGACTTCCATTTAGATTATAATTCTTTATAAATCCTTCGGCGTTTGCTGTAGTATCGTATAAAATGTAAGCGGTTTTATTTTTAGTATAAGAATAACTTCCATTCAATTCTATTTTTAAACTACCGTGCGGCTCTACGTTGGCCTTATACGTATAGCTTCTTGAATAGGTCTCCGAATAAGGAGTGGTTGCCCCGCCCTGGTATTTGGTTAACCAGCCGTTGTCACGCGCCCTTTCACGAATATTTGCATCGTACATACCGGTTGTGAATGCAAAGCCTGGAGCCGCAGAATTTCCAAAATCCATTCCTCCGTATTGAGAGCTCGGTAGAAAGTTTGGTAAACCTTGTCCGCCTTGTATTTGTCCGGTAATAGAAATGCTTTTTAACATCATGACACCGCGGGCCAATAATTCGCCAATCGCTTTAAAGCTGGAATCCTTTGCCGACATTGGCTTCTCGGCGCTTCTGGCATCCTGCCCTTCTTTAGACGTTTTTAATTCAGGAGCGCCGCCTTTGCCACCTTTTATCTGAGTCTTTGTATTGCCACTACCAGGATTATTTACTTTTCTAAAATAAGGAATCTTATTATAGAGTTGAATCATGTTAAAGTTGCCTGTAAGATTATGAGTGCGGGTATTTTGAATGGTGTTCCCTACATCGTTCGCCGCAAATGGTCTACGAGTCCATGTATAAGTACCTCCATACCGGTAGCTTGTTTTTACAAAATCAAAAATTGGAATTTTATTAATCGGCACATCCACATTCAGATTCATCTGCTGCCTGTACACGGTGTTCTCTCCAAATCTACCCACAGAATCTCTGCCATCAGGTGTTTTAAGGCCATTGAAGAATGTTTTTTGAACTTTTTTCCGGTTAAAACCCTGGCCTTGTTCTTCCATTACACGGCCATCATTTGCGGCCTGGTAATCAAATTTCAATGATTTATTAAGAGGCCACACAAAGTTGTAGTTCCGCGTAATTGTAAAATTTTTATTTACTAACACAGGGTTATCAAAATCATTCGATCCTGCGTAAAAGCTGGTAATATCCCTGTTTTTAAGTTCTGTATACGTTCTGTTAACATCCATTGAAGTTCCAAAACTGCTTGGCACTAATTGCAGGTTGAAGTCTTTAATAAGTGTAAACCATTTGTTTTGAAAAAGCTTGACTTTGGTAAACGGCTTCAAGGTTAAGGGATTTCGGATGGAATAAGCATACTGAATATTACCGCGATCCTGCCGTAAATTATTAAACTCTACATTTATATTTCGTTTCCGGGTTTCGTTATACGCGTAGGTGACAGAAAAATTACTAATATCCCACAGCCTTGGTTTGGCCTTGGGACGCTTTAAACCGTCAATACGAACGTTGGTGAGGTTAAACCCCTTTCGTTGTGTGTAATCTACTATCTGATCTAAAACATCATCTTTTTTGGCCTGAGGCACTTCAGGATTATCTTTAAACGCATCTGTTCTTACATCCGGATCAAGTGGATTAAACAGTGGTGTAATCTTAGTAATGCCATAATTATAAAAAACAGGCAAAGTTACTTTCCATTTGTCGGGGAAGAATTTTCCAGCGTTAATGGAAGTACTTACGTCCCAGGATTTATTAGTTTCTTTACTACGGTCATTGATCTTACTTTCTACGCTGCCCCAGAAAGGTGTTTTATAGGTTCCCGCTAAATTTAACATCCCCAGATCAGCCAACTTGGCCTGCATTTGCCCTGTTGTTGCCCAGCCACCTTTGTTATTAAAATCCGTTAAACGTAACTCATTAATCCATACTTCCACACAATGCGCCAAACCATCACTGCTCTTCGGATTACGCACACCTGCCATAATACTTTTTACCGTTCCTAAATTCGGGTTACCCACAATGGTAATGGTATATCCGCCCATATCCTTTGAATAGGGCTCACTCAATTGATTAAGCTCACTGAAGTACCCGTACTTTTGATTCCGCTCATCTTTTACAAGACTGATCTGATCGAAATTAAAATTCACTTCATTTTCTTTTATCCACACCTGCGAGCGTGAATCAACGCTGTTTGGATCGTATATCCCTTTAGCGGTTAATTTTAGAGGTACTTCGTATTCGTAGAAGTTGTTGTTATAATCTGTTCCTACTCTGAAAAACAAATTCACATCCCCATCATTTAAGGGTTGATTATTTAGTCGCTCAGCATGTACGTTCATTTTTATATTCTGAAACATACGCGTGTCGAGATCGACGTTCTTAAATACAGCGCGGCTGTCTCCATCTTTTAGATCACAGGCACGAAGTGATAGTGACTGCTCGTTTAAAAGTACCAGGTTTGTAGTCTGAACATTCTGCTGTTGATCAATTTCCGGAGGCATTACATAATTCACCGGAACTTTCGTAGAGTTTTCCTGTAAGCTAACTGCCGACACGTCAAATACAGCTCCGTTATCATCGTGCGCAATATACTCACCCGGCTGTTTTAAGTCGTATTGGTAACGACGCCAATCGCTACGTACAAGTTCAAAGCGTGCCAAACGTAGTAAAACCGGCCGGTTAAAGCCTTTCATATAAACACGCATAAAACGAATGGAGTTAAATCCTTCGATGCCACCTACATTACTTTCAAACTGTGAAATCGGAATTTTAAACTGATACCATTTAACCGTTTTAGTTACTCCACTAAATTCTGCCGAACCTTCAAAGGCATCTACAATAAAATTTGTTCCAACGCGTGATGGACTCACAGCTGTAGGACTTATGCGCACATGGTACTGATAAAAATTTTCTACGGTGTTTAGAGTGTTATCTCTGTTTATATCTTCAATGTTTGGAACGTTCGTTGCTCCTGTTGGATAACCCTGGTTATTCAGAGCCTGGTATTGTGCTTCGGTTGGAGAGTTCCCTTCAGGATTGTTGTATCCCGAATAGCGTTTTATAGTGTTTGCCTGAACATCTCCCGCATCATAATCGTCACCACGGAAAAAATGATATCTGTCGGATGATGGATCAGAATTAAATGCAGCTTTGGCTGCATCAGTAAAACCACCGTTATTCATATCATCAATAGCTGATTTGAAGCGATCTCTTTCTTCTTCATCCGTTAAACCATCGTAGCCCACATCCTGGTCGGGTCTGTCGTTATTGTCCTGCGAGAAAGCGTTAATAACCGGGGCGAGCGTAGGAACATCGGCAAGAGGTGTTTCATTTACAGTAAGATTATTTGCAAAAGAAGACTGGCCTGGAAGTCCGTTCTCATAAGTCATTCCACCATCCTTAACAATGTCTTCTGAAATATTTCCAAGATTAATATAAAGATCTCCCTCCGGTAAATTATTTTTATCGAAGGCAGTATCAGTTGCTGCATCATAATCTTCATTAAAAGGATCCATCATCCAGAACTGGATATATTCTACGTTCGCTGCCTGAAAATCATTTGTTTCTAACCTGCGCATGATACCCCCCCAGCGGGTTTCAGGATTTTTCAAAGATCCGTTAGGATTGATCCCTTTTGAAGTTTGGGTTTGATTAACATCATAATTGTAAGGACCACGTTCTGAAGGAAAAAAGCCCAGATCAAGCAAAGGTAAAACAACCTGCTGACCGTTAGGAGGTGTTTTGCCCGGGAACAATTCTGTTTCAAAAACCTGGCGCCACATGTTATTTGAGAAGAGCTTTTTGCTTGCATAGTACCCTGGCGTGGTTCCACTTTGATCACGGGTAAACATCGCATCGATATTATACCAATTAAACCGCGCACGGTTTTTCCCGATATCTAAATTACCATCAATAAGCGAACTCTCAGGAAACAAGCCCGCGACCTTTGGAATACTTGCAAGGAACCAACTGCTAGCGCCTTTTACGTCGATAAGCGAAACGGATCCTTCAAAATCGTCGATGTAGGAATTTCCACCGTTTTTACGAATGGCTTTAGCGTTACCCGGAAAAAGTTTTGCAAACTCACCGCGCGTAGTAATGGTACTCATTTCTTTCGTACTGTAGAAAGGAAGCTTGTCGAGTAAACGCGTTAGAAAAGGAGCGTCTGTTTTATAATTAAAATCTACTCCGGCTGTGATATTACTTACCGGTTCATCACCAATAGTTACTTTTTGTGTTAAAGGTCTTTCTGTATATCTCAGGAAAGTTCCACCTAAGGTTAAGTTACGCCCGGCTTTGTAATCAAGACGCGTTCCCCATAAATTTTTCTGCTGAACCTGGAAAAGCGAGTTACTTTCAAGCGATACTTTAATAGTAGCTCCTGAATTTAAAATACCTTCATTGATAATTTTTACTCTTCCTAAAGTATAATCAATGGTATAATCTGTATTTTCTACCAGGGCAATACCGTTAGCCGTTACAACTACCGCACCTTGTGGAATATTTAAAGCGTTTAAAGCAATTTCAGATCCTGATGAAGAACGGTACGTTCCTTTGATCTTGTAACGGTTTTTATTTTGAATAAACGATGCCGCTGTTTTCGTTGAGTCGTAAAGCTCTGTAAAAATGTAATTATTGGCCCCTGGAAAATCTTCAGCAACAAATTTAATTTGGTCGCTACAAGTGGTTCCTGCAATATCCGAAGCGCTCGTTATCAAACTTCTTCCGAAAGGTTCTTCCGTAGGAAAATAAGCCCGGCCGTTGAGCTGTGAAATCGTATACCCTGTAATAAAATCATACACCCCATCAGATCCTCTGTCGCCATTTGTATTTAATTTATCGCACTGTAAAACGCGAATTAATTGTTTTCCGTTCACATCTCTGCCGTAAGGCAGGTAAGGCATGTCGACACCTGTTTCAATGTTATTGTAATAAACATCAAGTTTAAAATCCTGAGGGTTTAAATTATAAGCGCCCAATGCATAAACGTTTTTCATCATCAAACGCCACATTTTATGCTTCACGCTTACTGCATTTGTTTTTAATAATTTACATACAAGCAATTGCGTATTATCAGGAACCTGCTCGCTAAACTCACCCACCTGGTAGGTTTTGCCATTGTAGGTAAATTGATACGATACAGCGAGAGCCTGGTCGTTATTTAACTGTTGGTTAAGTGAAATGTAACCGGTACGTGTATTTACAAAAAACTCTGTAGAATTTAAACGTCTGGCATTTTGAATTTTCACGTAATCTCTACCTTCCGACATGTATCCGTTTCCTTCAATGTTTGCATTTGTAGCTACAACACTCGAAGATAAAACAGCTGCATCTGAAAAGTTACGGGTTGCTAATATACCGCCCGATCCTACAAGGTTATCATAAAGATTATTGATATAGTTGTTTGGAATAATGGTGTCGGCTGGGTTAGGATTTTGTATAGCATAGCTTACTGGTGAAATGTTATTTGTTAATTGTGGTTCAACGTTAGAGATAGCTTCTCCAAGGTCTTCAAAAGCCACCACGTTACGCGTTTGTTCTGCAGTTCCGGTGGTACCGAGTACATATACCTCAACTTTTGTAATAATAATGGGAGTATTAATTACAGGTAAAGTACACATCCATTTGTCATAATTCTTCCTGAAATAATGTCCTAAATAATAGTGTTTGTTTTGCTCGTAGTTATCTCCGGTAATGTTAAAGGTCTGCATTTGCGCACCGCCCTGCACCGTGATCTCCTGCTTTTTACCTTTTTGCTGAGAGAACACTGTAGTAGCGGTTAGCTTACCGAATTGCAAGGTGGTTTTAAATCCAAATAGAGTCTGGCTACCCGAAATTAAAGTGCTATTAAGCGGCAAGCTTACGTTACCTGCTTCAATCTTCTTAATGATCTCGTCCTCGTAACCTGTGTAATCTACTTTCACCTGGTTTTCCCAATCAAAAGAAGCTTCGGTGTTATAGTTGGTGGTGACTTTTAATTTGTCTCCAATCTTCCCAATAAGGTTTAACTGGATACGCATGTTAAAATCAAAATTGGTTACTTTTTGTTGTTTTTGTGGAATAGCCGGATTTAAATTTTTATTTCTGTTAAGTCCGAAAATTAACTCCGCAGTACCAGTTGGCTTTATGTCTACGGTATTTCCACCAAAAATCCTGTCGAATAATTCGCTGTTAACCTGTAATTTAGGTAAAATGCCTTTACGTGGCTGATCGTTGAGTTCATCAGCTGCCACGCGCGAACGCCAGTATTCACGCATTTGTTTTTTGTACATATATTCCTTGTATTCCTTAAGGTTCATATATGTCTCAGGCCGGTAATTTTGTTCTCCAACCTTTTGTTTTACAATGTAGTTTCCAGTCTTGGGGTCGTATTCTACCTCGGTTTTAATATTTTCCGGGTCTTCCAGATATAACTTTGATTTAGGATCCAGCATGGGCGGGTTCCCGTTATTATCTTTGAATTTAAATAACAAATCAGGCTCTTCTTCCTCCTCCACATCAGGAGAATCGGGAGGAAAAACATGTTTGTCAGGCATAAATGACAAGTCATCGGGTTGCGACAAATCTGTTTTGGTAACCATACCAAAGAGACAGGCCGTAGCGCTGGTTATCAATACAAAATTTATAAGTCCGTTGGCTCTCACTCTTTACTGGCTAAAAGTTCTTTAATGCTGCTTTAATTAGTAATTCCACATTTTCGGTACCAGTACCCTGCTGTTTTATAGCCTTTTCGATAGCTCTTTCCGCAGCAATTTTCGGGAAACCCAATGTAACCAAAGCCATTAACGCCTCATCCTTATTTTTATTGTACGAAGTTGCCAAAATCTGTGAAATTCCGCCTTCGTGTTTACCCATTTTTCCTTTTAGATCCACCACTATCCTTTGAGCTGTTTTATCGCCTATTCCTTTGATACTCTTTAGCAACGTGACATTGGCAGTATTTATTGCGCCGGCAATCTCTGTGGCGCTCATGCTCGATAACATTAACAAAGCACTTGAACCTCCCACCCCGCTTACCGAAATCAACTTTCTGAAAAGCTCGCGTTCTTCTTCTTCGGCAAAACCGTAATACCTGGGATTATCGTCGCGGATATAAACGCTTTCTATAAATAGCTGTGCCTCTGTTTGTTCGCCGATTTTTGAGTAGGTTTGAAGCGACACGTACAGACCATAGCCTACCCCGTTGGCTTCTATAACCATAAAAGCAGGATTTCGCGCAGCAACGTGACCTTTAACGTAATTGATGAGTGACATTCAGAGATTACTTTTTATTTTGAGCATCTACCACCGCAATGGTAATCATATTAACTATTTCGCGCACACTGCTACCCAATTGCAATACATGAACAGGTTTATTTAAACCCATGAGTACCGGGCCAATGGCTTCGGCTCCACCCAATTCCTGCATCAACTTGTAAGCAATATTGCCAGAAGCCAGGTTAGGGAAAATAAAAGTGTTTACGTCTTTATCGATAAGCGTACTGAAAGGAAATTGTTCTTTTAACAAGTTGTTATTGGTTGCGAAATTCGCTTGCAAGTCGCCATCTACGATCAATCCAGGGTAATTAGAATGTAAAATTTTAACGGCTTTAGCTACCTTATTGGGAACTTCTCCTTCAGCTGAGCCGAAATTTGTATAAGAGAGCATAGCCATACGCGGAACGATATTGTATTGTTTTACCGTATTAGCTGTTAAAACCGCAATATCCACCAGCTCTTCAGCTGTTGGATCAGCATTCATGGTAGTATCTGCAAAAAAGTACGGACCGCGTTTTGTTACCATAATGTAAAGTCCGGCAACTCTGCTAACACCTGGAAGCATGTTGATGATCTCCAAAGCTGGCCTGATCGGTTGACCGTATTTGCGGGTTAAACCGCTGATCATAGCATCCGCCATTCCGTTCTCCACCATCATGGCGCCGAAATAATTACGATCGCGCATTTGTTTTCGGGCGTCGTATTGTGTTAAACCACGACGTTGACGCTTTTGCCAGAGCATATCACCAAATTCATTTAACTTATCTTCCAGATCATGAACAGAGTCAATTAACTGCATTTCAGATAAATCAATAAAGTTCTCTTCTGCAAGTTTTTGAATTTTTGTTTTATCACCCAGTAAGATGGGCTTGGCAATACCTTCGTCGCGCACAACCTGTGCAGCTTTCAAGATTTTATAATTATCAGCTTCAGTAAATACAATGCGTTTAGGGTTGCTTTTGGCTTTATCAGCCAGGCTTCTCATTAACTTGTTATCTTTTCCTAAACGGTTTTCGAGTTCAGAACGGTAAGCGTCCCAATCTGTAATTTTTAATTTGGCTACACCACTATCAATCGCAGCCTTCGCCACAGCTGAAGATACTGCGCTAATCAGGCGGTTATCAATCGGTTTGGGAATAATATAATCAGATCCAAAGCTTAGGTTTTTAGAACCGTAAGCTAAGTTTACATAATCAGGAACAGGTTCTTTTGCCAAAGCAGCAATAGCTAATGTTGCCGCCAGTTTCATCTCTTCATTGATAGTAGTTGCGCGCACATCCATAGCTCCTCTGAAAATAAAAGGAAAACCTAAAACGTTATTTACCTGGTTGGGATTATCACTTCTGCCTGTGGCTACGATAATATCAGGACGTGCAGCTATAGCATCTTCATAAGATATTTCCGGCGTTGGATTAGCAAGGGCAAAAACAATGCAATTTGAATTCATACTTCGAACCATGTCCTGGTTCAGAATATTTCCTTTTGAAAGGCCTACAAAAACGTCGGCTCCTTTAATAGCCTCTGCTAAAGTATTTTTATCGGTTTTTTCGGCTGCAAAAAATGATTTGTACTGATCAAGGTCTGTGCGCCCCTTGTGAAGAACGCCTTTACTATCCAGCATTAAAATATTTTCCTTTTTAACGCCAACAGCAATGTAGAGCTTAGCACAGGAGTTGGCTGATGCGCCAGCTCCATTAATCACTACTTTTACCTGTGACATTTTTTTACCGGAGATCTCCACTGCGTTAAGCATTCCTGCTGCACTGATAATGGCCGTACCGTGCTGATCGTCGTGCATTAAAGGAATATCCAATATCTCCTTTAAACGGCGCTCAATTTCAAAACACTCCGGAGCCTTAATATCTTCGAGATTTATACCGCCAAAAGTGGGAGCAATATTTTTTACTGTGTTTACAAATTCGTCAATGTTTGTAGTATCAATTTCAATGTCAAAAACGTCTATGTCTGCAAAGATCTTAAATAACAATCCTTTTCCTTCCATCACGGGCTTTGAAGCCAAGGCGCCAATATTTCCAAGTCCTAACACCGCCGTTCCATTTGAAATAACCGCTACCAGGTTTCCCTTAGCGGTGTATTTGTAGGCATCTTCAGGATTTTTTTCAATTTCGAGGCAAGGTTCTGCCACTCCCGGAGAGTAAGCAAGAGTTAAGTCGCGCTGAGTGCTGTATGGTTTGGTTGGTATAACTTCAATTTTACCGGGACGTCCCTGTGAATGGTAATCTAACGCATCTTCTCTTCTAAATTTTGCCATATTTTTTTAAAACGGAAAACGAAGATAGTTAATTATTTAGAAGGAAAAAAGTGTTAAAATGTAAGAGTTTACCCTGTTTAAAACCTGCTATTTTTGGTTGAATTTACACGCAGATTTTTGCTTTGACGATAACTCGCTTTTTACAAAGAATTTTGGTCGCTTGTACTTTTCTGAAACTCCAGATAAAACACAGTTCCCAAATACTTTTCAGATGTAAAGGAAATACTTCCGCCAAAACCTTGCATGATATTTTTCACCATGGCAAGACCGAGCCCTGAACCTGTTGTTTTAGTCGTAAAATTTGGCGTAAAAATTTTAGTTTTCAGATCTTCGTCAATCCCACAACCGTTATCTCTTATGGCTACGATGACCGAAAACTCCTTTTCTTCTAGCGTAATTTCGATTTCCGGACTCTCCTGATCTTCTAAAGCCTGGATGGCATTTTTTAAAATGTTGTTGAAAACACGAAGTCCCTGGTCACGATCACCCATCACCCAAATCTCGGGCTGTACAACGCGATTTACAATGCTTACGCTTTTTCTGTTTTCAAAAATAAGTACCGAAGAGGTTAAGATTTCGGCCAGGTTAATAGGCTCAAGACGCGCTCCCGGGAGTTTTGCGAAGTTACTGAATTCATTGGCAATATTGGCAAGTGAATCTATCTGTTCTATGATTCCGATACTTGTTCTTTCAAATTTTTCCCTGAAATCATCGGGATTATTTTTCATCAAATGCTGAAGATACTGCAGGTTCAGCTTCATTGGGGTTAAAGGATTTTTAATCTCATGGGCTACTTGTTTAGCCATCTCACGCCAGGCACTTTCTCTTTCGCTCTGCGCCAGTAGATTGGCACTGTTCTCTAATTTTACAAGCATCTGATTGTACTCCGAAACCAGTTTCCCAATTTCATCGTTGCTTTGCCAGACAATTTTTTCGTTTTGTTTTCCCAGCGAAACATTACTTAATTGTTGTTTGATTAAGCGCAATGGCTGAGTGATAAAGCCGGATAAGATTAAACCAGCGAGAATACTGATCACGAATAAAATTACATACACATTTATGAGCGCACTGATAATTCCCGACAACTCATTTACAAGATCACTTTGCCTGGCGAAATAGGGAAGATTAATAAAGCCTATGAGCTGTTTTTTAGAGTCGAATAAAGGCGTGTAAAGCGACAGGTAGTTTAAAGCCCCGGCTTTATCCGTTACCGTTTCAGAGGAGGACTGATTGTCTTTTAACTTCCAAAATGCTTTAGGATTTACGAAAGATGCGGCAAGACCCATGTCATAGAGTTTAGATTCACTTGTATTAAACAACTCACCGTTTCTATAGAATAAACTGATGGGTGTATTAAACAAACGCGAGTATTCTTTTAATTTTAAATTAATGAGTTCTTTTTGTGAGGGATCGAAAACCTGTTCTGGTGTAAATTGGGCGGTAAGTTCATTGATAATAATTTGTGTTTTTTCTTCAAGTTGCTTTTTATTGTTTTTTTCAAACTGAGCGCTGACAAGCGTTCCCGAAGTAATGCCCACGGCCGACATGGCTAATAATAAGAGTACAACAATGATGGTTTGAATACGTCTTGTTAAAGTAGGACTACTAAAATGATTTGTAAATAAAGCAGAATAAACCAGGTACGAAAGGTAGGTCATCAAAGAAAAAAACAAGAGGAGGTAAGAATTGAACGTAAAAAAGTAATTCCATTTGCGCGCTTTCTGACTGATAATCACTTCCGTATTCTCATCAGGGTGATAATAATGATGAATAAATTCCTGTTCGGATCTTGCCAGCATTGAAGAATCTTGCAAAGAAAAAGGATAATTAAACTCGCCAAAGCGGCTTGTAACTTGTTCAGCACGATATACAGCGTGGCTGAAGCTTTTTAGTTTTTCTGGTTTTTGTTGCGACTGATCGAGCAGCAGGTCGGGGAAACTTCCGAGCTCTTCAAACTGTTTAGCCTCCATGACGATAAAAAGTTTCTTCTCTTTTAATTCTACTTTCCCCACATACTGAGCGTTTTTCCGGTGATTTTTCACAAAAAAAAGTTCTAGAGTAGCTGTTGAATCAGAATTTTCGCGAATAAGATCGTCAAAAAAACCTTCGTTCGTAAACCGGGGATCTTTCACATCGAATAAAGGTTTACAGTTTTTATCGAAGAGTGAAAACTGAACAGTATAGCGATCAAAATAACCGCTAAAATATTTTTGTTTGAGTAATAAGGAGACTTCCTTTTCTGAAGTCGGGATCTCATCCAAAAAATTTACCATGGTGTTCAAACCTTCGTCCCTGCCCATTTTTTCAGGAATGCCCGAGAATTCATTTTCAAGAATAGGATCTTGTTTTTCGCTGAGCTTAATTGCCAAAATACTAAGATCTTTTTCCTGATTTATAGTGATGTAGGTATTAAATAATTTAGAAGTCACCACCGACATCAACACAATTTGCAAGCCTAGCGCGAGGGCGATCTTAAAACCATAAATCCGCAACAAAACCAAAAGAAGCGAGGCATAAATCAGCAGCCAGTAATTTTCAAGAAAACCTTGCCTCTGTGTGTAAGCTTGCTGAATAGCACACAAACAAACATATAAAATAAAAAATTGAAAAGCGCCACGCCAGGTTTTGGTCGAAAAAAGAGAAAGGGATTTATTGATCAGGACAAAAAGGGCTAAGGCATAACTACTTAAGGCTCCCAAACCAATAAACACAGGAATTTTGATATTAAAGATGCTTAGAAAATCAAAACTCAGTGTAGAGTTATTAATAAGACTTATTGCCGTTTGATTAAACTGGTTAAAGACCACGAAAATTAAAACAAAAAGCAGAAAGGAAAAACTAAACCGGGCCGTGCGACTTTTAAATTGCGACGACTGAAAATGAAAAATAGCCGCTAAACACAGTAGTGTTAGAGCATTTATAAAAATATCTCCCAGATAGCCATTTACAAAAGATTCTGCGTTTCCAAAAATACGGAGATCATAGAGTTGAGTTCTGTAAAAAAAAGCCGGCCATTTTAGCCAAAGCATTAAAAAACGAACTAACAGAACTGCGGCACTGGAGGCTGCTAATGTAAAAAGAGAAGCCTTTGCAATCACATAAAGTAAAATGGCGATTAAAATAAAAACAAGGCCCAGAAAAAAAATTAATAAAGAAATTGTATCTGCGGTTTCAGAAAAGTAAACTTCGTCGTTCCCTTTTATGGAAAACAAATTTTGACCGCCAAGAGTAACTTTATTGGGCAACAAATTAGTAGTATCCATTTTAACATCTTCCGGAATGCCTGTCCAGCTTCGGAAACGGTTTTTGAGGTAATTATTTTGCAGTTCATAGGTTGGCTTTACCAGGCACAAAGCCAAAGCGGTTTTTTGACCTTCACTTCTTTTAAAGTAGAGGTAAAATCCATGTGGCATTTTTACCAATCCCTGCTCTTCGCTAAAAAACGACTTTTCTTTTTGGAGGGGAATCTGTGAATTATTCCAGAACTCTAAACTGTCTTTTTGCCAGAGATAAAGTCCTACCCTATCCTCTTCGTAATAGCGACCAAGCCCTTGCCAGTTTTTTGACAGATCGTCTTGCAAAAGCGCATTTAATCCCTCCTTACAAATAAGAGCTTTGGTTTGGACATTTTCTGAAGAAATTTGTGTTATTTTTTGGAAGGAAAGTGTTGAGCTCTGGTTGTAAAAAACAGCAGCCAAGATCAGAAAGATTCCACCAATTAATAAAATAAGACGGCCCGGGCTCTTTTTCATTTTACTCCTTGCAACTAGTAGTCAAAAAAATACTTGAAATTGACATGACATCAGCAAAATAAGGATAATTCTCATGAATCAGTAAAAAATATTTGGCAAGGATTATTAAAATGCTTTTATATTTGTAATTTACAGATATTTAATATTTTTTATGGCACAGGTAAATAAGACATCCTTAAAAGCACCAACTTTTGCACCACTAAGTCAAACCTTCAAGTATTTTTCTTTTCTAAATCAAAAGATTGCTATGATTCTTATTGGGATTGTAGGTTTTGTATTTTATATCACTTCTATTAATGGAGAATACGCGCTGGATGACGGGATTATTATTCACCAAAACGACCACGTAATTAAAGGGGTTCGTGGTATTAAGGATATTATGACGCGTGATGCTTATGAAAGTTTTTACCGTCGTATGTGCGCTACCGATCAATTAGCCGGGGGTCGTTACCGTCCGCTTTCTGTTGTAAGTTTTGCTCTTGAACAACAAGTTATTGGTAACTACCGTACTGGTTTATACATGAAGGTAGAAGATTCTAACCGGAATGGCATACTCGATAAGGACATGGTAAATTTTACATCACCTTGCGGAAGGCCTGAAACCAATTACGAATACAATGATTTTGTTGACCTTAACAATAACGGTGTTGTAGAAGGTAACGAATGTTATAACTGCTGGGATTTAAATAAAAACTTCAAAAACGAGTGGGACGAAGATCTTAACGTGGATGGAATTTTTAACGAGATCGACTGCCAGGTGTATGGCGCAAATGTGCGTCACTTCAACAACATCTGGACATTCGCTTTAGGTTGTATGCTTTTGTACCTGGTGTTTTCACGTTATTTTTTCCGCACCAACCAGGATCTTGCTTTTTTAGCTGCTTTACTTTTCACCATGCACCCAATTCACTCTGAAGCTATTGCCAATGTGAAAAGTCGTGATGAGATCTTCTCTTTGATCTTTCTCTCGCTCACGTTCTTCTACACGTTTAAGTACCTGGAGACGAAAAAGAACAAGGAACTTTTCTGGGCTTCCTTCATGTTTTTACTGGCGCTTTTATCAAAAGAATACGCCGTTACTTTACTCATTCTAATTCCTTTGGCCGTATACACGTTTACAGAAAATGATTTTGATGTAAAAACTTTCTTCGATACAAAAGAATTCAAACAAACTTTATATGTTGGTCTCGCCTTCGTTATCTGCGCGGGTATGATGCTTTACCTGAAACGTGATTTTGACATGCACGCAGCGCCAGGTGCCAAACCCATCCGCTCATTCTGGATATTCCCGTTTCTTTATGTTATTGTAGGGATCTATATTATGGGCTCTAACAAGAAAAATAATTTCCATAAACTATTAAGCTGGTTTTATTTTGTGATGTTGTTTTATTTAGCAATGCGTTTAGTTGCGGTGAAACTGAAACCAGGAGTTCCGGATACAGAAATTTTAAATAATCCATACTTATTGGCCAATGGTGAAGAACGTTTCGCCACCAAAGGGTTTGTACTTTTAAAATATTTATGGTTACAACTTTTCCCTGCAACTTTATCTTCTGATTATTCCTACAACACTATCGAGTACCGTCACTTTACAAGTTGGGATTTCCTTCTTTCTATTGTGATTCACGTTGGAATGGTTGTAGCGGCAGTGTACTATACTTTGAAAAAACACATCTTAGGTTTTGCGTTAATGACCTACATCATTTTTGCCTTAATGATCGGTAACGTGTTAATGGATATTGGTGCTACCATGGGTGAACGTTTGATCTTTCACTCTTCTATAGGATTCTGTATCGCAATAGCTTATTGGATCTTGTTAGGTTTAGATAAACTCTCTACGGTAACTATCAATGTAAGAAAAACAGCATTAGTGTCTCTTGTATTGGTTATTACTTTCTTGTTTGGTTGCAAAACATGGGAGCGTAACTGGGACTGGAAAAATGACGTTACTTTATTCTTGAAAGACGTAAAAACCATGCCTCACTCTGTACTTGTGCTTGGTAATGCAGGTGCACGTTGGGTTGATTTGGCTGACACGAAAGAGGTTACAGGAGTTCAGGTAGTTGGACAGGATTCTACCCGTTTTAACGACTACAACGGAACGCTTGTAATTACTGATGAAGAAGTAAAACAAGGTGGATATAAAAACAAACGCGAAGCAGCACTCTTCAAAGGAATTTCATTCCTGAAACATGCTACCGATTTACATCCACGTTATGTTAACGGGTATTTAAATTTAGGTCTTGCTTATTTCAAATTACGTAAAGATTTCGAAGCCCTTTATTACTGGAAAAACGCAGAACGTTTGTATCCAAACAATCCTTATTTAAGAAACTATTACCAGGTGTATTCAAACGATCTTAAGAATAGAGGCTCAATGGCTTTCAACCGCGGACGGATGGATTCTGCTGCCATTGCTTATAACCTATGGACTTTATTAAGTCCGGGCGACCAGGAAGCATGGTACAATTTAGGAGGTGCTTATTTTAATCAGGGGAAATATACCCTAGCTAAACGCAGCTGGGACAGAGCTCTGCAAATTAATCCAAACTATGCAGAAGTTAAGAAAGTATTGCCGATGATAACCCCTCAGATGTTGGGACAAGTACCGCAACCAACAGTACCACAAGGATCACAGCCGATTAAAAATAATTAAGCGTTCTGAAGTATAAAATTAAAAAAGCCATCTCCAGGGATGGCTTTTTTTTTGCACTTTCTCTACTACGCCCGAAATAGCAATTCGCCCGAGTTGACATTCTTTCTTTCTAAAAAATATTTTCATTTAGCAAATGGAGTTCAATCGCATTAGACTGTGAGTTCGTGCTCAGTAAGCAGTCTTTCTGAACGTATATCCGCAGTGAGTTACAGCCTATAAGGGATGTCATTTACAGCAGGATTAACCTCCAGTGGATGTAAAGGCCAGCAATCGCGAAAACAATGTCAGTTCGAGAAGGGCAAAAGAATTAAGACTCATTTGAGCCGGCTTGTATATTAGAGATGTCAGTCCGAGCAGGATCAAGATCCCGTGGATATTGAGGCCAGGTTGTGTAAGGCGAGAACAAAAGCAAAAAACCACCGACTAGCGGTGGTTTTTTTATAAAAATAGGAGAATAGAATTAAGCTGTAATTTTTTGTCCTTTAAGAACAGCAGCCATTGTTTTACCAATTTCTGCAGGACTTTCGCATACGTGGATACCACATTCGCGCATGATTTGCATTTTAGCCTGAGCAGTATCTTCATCGCCACCAACAATAGCACCTGCGTGACCCATTGTACGACCTTTTGGAGCGGTTTGACCAGCGATAAATCCAACAACCGGTTTTTTATTTCCGTTAGCTTTAATCCAACGCGCAGCTTCTGCTTCGTAGTTCCCGCCAATTTCACCAATCATAACGATGGCTTCTGTTTCAGGATCGTTCATTAATAATTCAACAGCATCTTTTGTTGGAGTTCCAATAATAGGATCTCCACCAATTCCGATGGCAGTAGTTACACCTAAACCAGCTTTTGCAATTTGATCAGCTGCTTCATAAGTTAAAGTTCCACTTTTAGAAACAATGCCGATTTTACCTTTTTTGAAAACGAAACCTGGCATGATACCAACTTTTGCTTCACCAGCAGTAATAACACCCGGACAGTTTGGTCCGATTAAACGGCAGGTTCTTCCTTTTAAATATTCCTTTACTGCGATCATGTCTTTTACAGGAATACCTTCTGTAATACACACGATAACTTTGATTCCCGCTTCAGCAGCTTCCATAATAGCATCGGCAGCAAATGCAGCCGGCACAAAAATGATAGAAACATCTGCACCTGCTTTTTGAACAGCTTCAGCAACCGTGTTAAATACAGGACGCTCTAAATGTGTAGTACCGCCTTTTCCAGGAGTTACACCACCCACTACGTTAGTTCCGTACTCAATCATTTGTGTTGCGTGAAATGTTCCTTCACCACCTGTAAAGCCTTGTACAATTACTTTAGAATCTTTATTTACTAATACTGACATAATCGAAAAATTTGTCCACGAATATAATGATTTTTAATTTGCCACACTTGAAAGTTAAGCACAAAATTCTCTCTAATCTTGAGCAAACGCCTTGTGATGCCGGCAAATTATTTTACTTTCGCCTTTTTATTATTTTGGAAGATTTTATTGAATTATATACGGATGGTGCGGCCAGCGGCAATCCTGGTCCGGGAGGGTTTGGACTCGTGTTAAAATACAAAAACCACCGTAAAGAATTATACGGAGGTTTTAAACGCACAACCAATAACCGCATGGAACTTCTCGCTGTAATTGTTGGCCTTGAAAGCGTTACCAATAATGGTTTAAAAGTAAGAGTCTATTCCGACAGTAAATACGTCGTAGATGCCATTAATCTCAAATGGATAGTAGGTTGGCGAAAAACTGGTTTTAAGAATAAAGCCAATGTTGATTTATGGCAACGTTTTTTACGGGTGTATGATCCTACGAAACACGCATTTTTTTGGGTAAAAGGTCATGCCAGTAATGTGGAGAATAATCGCTGTGATCAATTGGCTGTTTTTGCCTCCAAACTGCCCAACGTACCTGTTGACGAAGGCTATGAGGCGATAAAGAGGGGGTGATTTACCTTCTGTTATCCTGGTAAACTATTCCTTCGCGCCAGTATTCAACAGCAGTATACCAGTTCTCTTTATAAAATTGTGAGCGCTCCATAACAAAATCATTATCCGAAAAAGGATTTTCAGTCTTATTAAAAATAACCCTTAGTGTATTAGGGTTTGCTTCATTGCCATACACCCAAATTTCGTCTTTCACACTTTTGTAGACATTTGTAGGCGGGCCAAACACAATGTAAATCATTCCCCTGTCTGTCTTCCATCCTTGCGCGTAACTACTGTAGTTTTTATTAGCCTCTTTAACCCTTCCATAATAACGCTTCAGTAACTCGCGCGCCCTTTCGTTACTTCCGCCCAAAGACAACCAAAAATTATCAATGCAATTTTTTTTATCCGCAGCACCTTTACATTCATCAAATTCTTCTTTACTCATCAGGTAACGCGTACAATCAATCATTTCGTCACTTGTGCTTACACCGGGAAATGTTTTATCGTAGGTATACAAACTTATACCTATATAACTCTGAAGATCTGTTTTTATATGATAGAATCCGCGCGTTGGCATGGTAAGGCGAAACTGATTTATACTCAAATTCAATACAAACACACTGTCGGGTTTATATTTCAGTTCATCGGGTTTTTTTGTAGAAAAAGGAGGAAGAGCGGGACCAAACTCTTTAAAAAAACAATCTACTGTAACCTGTGAAATAGCCGGGTTAGCAAACTTTACAATAACTTCTTCTTCGGCAAAAAAATTATTTTTAAACGCTACGGTATCTCTAAGCGTTACGAGGAAATTTTGATCACTGAAAGAATTTTGTTTGTAGATATTGATGCCCTGAGAATATTTTGTTCTGCGATTTTTATCAAAAATTTCAATATCCAGGTAATAATTATTTCCCCTGTAAGCTTTTAATCTAAACTGTGAATAAAGAGATTTTATTTTCACAAACTCTTCGCCCGCTCTGTCGCTCAGCATATAACTTCCACTATCCAGAATTTTTCTGGAATTGCGATCGCTTAAAAGTTTGTAGGTAATACGTATTTCTGCATAAAACGCTTTAGTGGTATCCGGACGCTTATACAAGAGGTTTTCATTTTTTATCTGCAGGTAATTTGCAGTAACAGAGTCATTGATATGATAAGCTACCGCATTTACTTCCAATAAATCGCTATCTGGATTTACAAGACTTTTGGTAGGTTTGCTGGTATACTCCTTTTTCGACTGGCAGGCAGACAGAAGTACTGCCGTTAAAAAAAACAAAGTATGTCTGAACAAGTGCTTCAACAAATCAAATTTAACGAATAAAAACTATCTTTACTCTTCTCAAATTAAATTTTAATACAGGGGTAACACAGCGCTGCTGCTATCTCCATAAAAATAAAAGTTTACACCATGCAAAAAACCATTAGTTTTTTAAAAGCTATAAAATCAAATAATAACCGCGATTGGTTTGAAAAAAATAAAGACCGATATCTTGAAGCAAAAGCAGAACATGAAGTTTTGATTGAACAGATCATTAAAGGCATTGTGAAATTTGATAAAAAGATTTCTCCCGAGATGAAAGCTAAAGATTGCGTGTTTAGAATTTATAAGGATGTACGTTTTTCGAAAGACAAAACACCTTACAAAACAAATTTTGGCGCAAGCATGAATCCAGGAGGAAAAAAATCTTTGGAAGCAGGCTACTACCTGCATGTGGAGCCAGGAGCAAGCTTTTTAGCGGGCGGTGTTTATATGCCTGAACCAGAAATGCTAAATGCAATTCGCCAGGAAATAGATTACAATCCGGAACCGCTTTTTAAAATCCTCAAATCTGCTTCTTTTAAAAAATATTTTAAAGGCTTTGACGATGAAGGAAAATTAAAAACCGCGCCTAAAGGATTTGATAAAGATCATCCAAACCTGGAACTCCTTAAAAACAAACATTTTTTAGTGAGTTACCCTGTAAGTGATAAAGATCTTCAGTCTAATGAGTTTGAAAAACTTGTTGTTTCAGGTTTTAAGGCCATGCATCCTTTAATGGAGTATCTGCGCGAAGCCACTGCCTAAAAGGATAGCGGGGAAAAGCCCGATTTTTACTACGACTGAAAACAGAACTTTCTTTATTTTCGAAAGAAAAAATATACCGCGCCAAGTAAAAAGCCAAAACCAACAATGTGATTCCATTTTAATTCGTCGGTTTTAAAAAATACCAGCGTAAAAATTACAAAAACCGAAATCGAAATAACTTCCTGAATTAATTTCAATTGCCACATGTTAAATGGTCCGCCGTCTGTGGAACTACCTATTTTATTGGCGGGAACCATTAACGAATATTCAAACAAGGCAATTCCCCAACTAATAAGAATGGTAACTACCAGGCCCACATTTTTAAGCATGGGAAGATCTTTATACCGTAAATGCCCATACCAGGCAATGGTCATAAATGTATTGGAAGCCATTAATAATAAAATGGTTTGAAGTCCCCGTGAAATCATAAGCCTGTGTATTTTCTAAATAATTTAATGGCCAGTGCCAGCAAAACAATGCCAAAAACTTTTTTAATAATGGCAATCCCTCCCACTCCGAGCAATCTCTCAAGTAAATTTAAATAGCGTAAAACGAAATAAACAATTACCACATTTATAACGATTGCTATAATGATGGATAATAAATTATATTCTGCGCGAATGGATAATAAAGTTGTAAGGGTGCCTGTGCCTGCAATTAAGGGGAAAGCCAAGGGTACCACGGATGCCGTAGCGGGAACTTCGTCGCGGTAAATTTTAATTCCCAGGATCATTTCTAATGCAATAAAGAATAATACGAAAGAACCGGCAATTGCAAAATCGCCTTCTGTAATGCCAATAATTCCCAGTATGCTTTGTCCAACAAACAAAAACACAATCATAATTGCCAATGATACCCAGGAAGCCTTAAAAGCATTAATGCTTCCGGCGCTTTGTTTCAAATTAAGAATAACAGGAATAGACCCTACTACATCAATAACAGCAAAAAGCACTGTTGTGACCTTTAAAATTTCAACAACATCAAACACGAGACCCATGCAGCAAAGCTAATTATTAGAAATTATCTATCAAAGATTTAAGTTTTTTAAACCCCGTAATTAGAGGGGAATTCTTTATTTTTATGGAGTTATCTTTAATCCTATGGAGAAGAAATATAAGTTCAAAAGTCTTCAGACATTTTGTAACAACGAATGGATGGTAAACAATCAAAAACGCTATCGCAGCGTTTTCGACAAAGCGGAGATCGACTACATTCGTGTTGAACTTGCCATTTACAATAAGCTGTTTGACGAAGAAGACTGGAACACAAAAATAAATTTAAAATGTTCTGATCTTTCAGGTCAGCTAGAATATTGTAACCGTGAACTGGAGATCAGTATTAAAAAGGAAGAAAATATTTTTTATGTCCGCGACGGTTGGGGTGTAGAAACAAAAGGCACCTTCTGGAAAAAAGGAAGTTACAAATGGGAGGCATTCATCGACAGTATTTTAGTTGGCGAACGGATTTTCCATATCAATGAAGTTGCTCTTGTTACTACAAGTTCTAATCCCTACCTCGAAATTGAGCACATAAAACTTTTTAATAGCGACATTCATGGCTGGCAAGACAAAGACCGTAAATACCTAAAGAGCTTCGATAAAAAAACAACCAAGTATGTATGGGCGGAAATAAAATTTAAAAATCTCACAAGTCTGGATTACCATTACGAACTGTTTCTTAATTTTTACGACGATGCAGGACAATCAAAAGCCTCGCTCATACAGAATGGTTACATTGAACCTGGTAAAGAACAGCTCAGCTATATTTTTGAAAAAGCCTGGGGAAGCGACACGCCAGGCATCTGGACAGACGATCGTTATCTTTTAGAAATTGTTTTTAATGATGTTTTAATTGCAGCTGCGGCATTCAATTGCGGTGATTCAGAAGAGGAAGGCGACACGCCGATTCTAAAAACAATTGAGCAAACACTTGCGTCAGGTGCCTCTTTCAGCAGTCAGAATTCTAAGGCCGAAGACCCTGCTGGAACAAAAACACTGGAAGAATTATTAGCAGAACTCGATGCATTGATCGGATTGGAAAATGTAAAAAAATCTATCCGTGAGAATATTACTTATTTAAAGTTTACTAAACTCAGAAAAGAGAAAGGATTCTCTGACTCTGCAAAACTCTCCCTGCACAGCATCTTTACCGGGAATCCGGGCACTGGAAAAACAACAGTTGTAAAAATGCTCGGCAGAATTTATAATAAAATGGGCCTTTTAAGTAAAGGCCATGTAGTAGAAGTTGATCGTGCCGCACTTGTTGGTGAATACATTGGCCAAACCGCACCGAAAACAAAAAAAATAATTGAACAAGCGCGGGGCGGAATTCTTTTTATAGACGAAGCTTATTCTCTTGCTCGTTCAGATGATGATAGTAAAGATTTCGGAAAAGAAGTTATTGAAATTCTCCTGAAAGAAATGAGTGATGGTCCGGGTGACATTGCCATTATAGGTGCCGGATATCCTAAGCAAATAAAAAATTTCATAGATAGTAATCCTGGTTTAAAATCGCGCTTCACCGATTATTTTCATTTCGATGATTATTTACCGGAAGAACTTTTCCAGATTGCGCTTTATTCTGCATCGCAACGCGAAGTTAAATTTTCCCCCGAAGCTGAATTTTATTTGAAAGAACAATTAACGGAAGCCTATCGCAAACGCGACGATCATTTTGGCAATGCGCGATTTGTAAATGCAGTAGTAGATGAAGCGAAGCAGGACATGGGTTTACGTTTAATGAAATCTGCCAGCCTGGATGATCTTTCCAACGATGAACTTTCTACCATTTTAGTGGAAGACATGGAACAGGTTTTCCATACAGAACAAAAGAAAAAATTACAGCTCTCCATCAATGATAAACAATTAAACGAAGCACTTGCCGAATTGAATGAATTGGTAGGCATGGACAAAATCAAACAAGACGTTCACGAGCTCATTAAACTTATTCGTTTTTATAATGAAACCGGAAAAGACGTTGTGAATAAATTTTCGTTGCATTCGATCTTTACGGGAAATCCCGGCACGGGCAAAACAACGCTTGCCAGAATTATGGCCAAGATCTATAAGGCTTTAGGCATCCTCGAACGTGGTCACGTTGTAGAAGTAGACCGGGAAGGGCTTGTTGCAGGGTATGTAGGACAAACTGCCATTAAAACATCAGGAGTAATTGATGATGCCATGGGAGGTATTTTATTTATTGATGAAGCTTATGCTTTAGCCACAAAAAATTCATCCAATGATTTCGGACAGGAAGCCATCCAGGTTATTTTAAAACGCATGGAAGACCTTCGCGGAAAATTCGGAGTTATCGTGGCCGGCTATACAGACAACATGCACCTCTTTATCGAAAGTAACCCAGGATTTAAATCGCGTTTTGATAAAACATTTGTTTTCGAAGACTACACGGCTCCACAACTCTGGGACATTACACAAAACCTGTTGAAGAAGGAAGGTTTGACTGCAAGTGCCGATGCTGAAGCACATTTAAAAGGCTACCTTCTTGAATTGTATGAAACGCGTGATAAATTTTTCGGTAACGCACGAACAGCACGACAACTTGTAGGAGATGTTGTGATGAAGCAAAATTTACGCCTCGCTTCGATCCCAGCCGATGTGCGTAATAAAAATGATCTCTCATTGCTTGCTTTTGAAGATGTGAAACATTTGCACATCGGTACTCAAGGCAGCAGGCCTTCGTTGGGTTTTAAAATTTAAAAAAATGCGGCATGTAAAACCTCTTCTTCATCCCAAACATTACGCGCAACGCGTTTTCAAAAACGCCTTAGCCGGATTTATTATGCTTGCAATTTCGCTTGCTATCGGAATGATTGGTTACCATTATTATTTTGCATTAAACTGGGTAGATAGCCTGTATAACGCCAGCATGATCTTAACCGGCATGGGCCCTGTAGATAAAGCCATTAACGATGAGGGTAAGCTATTTGCCTCTTTTTACGCGATATACAGTGGTGTAACTTTTTTAACAAGCGTAGCAGTGATACTTGGTCCGGTTGTACATCGTTTTCTTCACAGGTTTAAAATTGAAGTAGAGGAATAATAAAATTGTAGTAAATTAGTATATGCTTATATCACTTAAAGTAAACGATAATAAGGCCAAATTATTTGTCGATTTTTTAAAGAATCCTGATTCTGTTAAGATAAATAGATCAGAAGTAGATGGCAGCCGCATTATAGGTCTTTTAAAAAAGCGTTTCACTAAATATGCGAAAAATCCTTCTGCTACGGTAATTGGCCCTTAAGCACTTGAAAAATTGAAAGTAGAATATGGACGTTGAAATTAACTTTCCTTTATCGGCGGAAAGACATCTGGAAAATACCATTGATTATTACCAACAAATAAATATCCCTTTAGCTCGCAGGTTCTACAAAGAATTTTATGGCTTGATTGCATTATTGAAATCAATCCTTCTTCCAAAAAATTCAATGAACTTAGAACTAGCAAACTAAACTTTTTATGCATCTAATTCATTACATACTCCTAAAAACTCAAACGTCGTTGTAATAAATGCTTTAGCATTTGTAAAGCAATCAAGAACCGACTACCCTAATTTAACCCAATAATAATATCCATTATGCCATCCGTTATCATACTCTGCGCTCACCGCCCGAAACGCTCTCCCAGCCAGCGATATCGCTTTGAACAATACTTAACTTTTTTAGAGCAACAGGGATTTTATTTTACCTTCTCTTATCTTTTAAACGAAGAGGATGACATCACTTTTTATTCGCAGGGGAATATTTTAGCCAAGGTTTTTATTTTACTGAAGTCGGTTCTTAGAAGAATAAAAGATGTTTTTCGTTTTAAAAACTACGATATTATTTTTATTCAACGCGAGACTTCTTTTTTCGGAACTGCTTACTTTGAAAAATGCGCGAGAAAATCGGGTGCGTACGTTATTTTTGATTTTGACGATAGCATCTGGCTGGCAGACACGAGTCCAGGAAATAAAAAATGGGAGTTTATCAAGAAACCCGAAAAATTTTTCGAGGCGATTTCCCGCGCCAATATAGTAATTGCCGGTAATGCTTACCTTGCCGATAAAGCAAAGGATGTAAACCTGCATACAGTTGTTATTCCCACAACTATCGATACAAATTTTCATATACCCAAGCCGGAATTAAGGAATAAAGAGGTTTTAACTATAGGTTGGAGCGGTAGCATTAGTACTATTAAACATTTCGAGACTTTGCTTCCGGTTTTGGTGAAGATAAAAGATCGCTATAAAGAAAAGGTAAAATTTAAAATTCTCGGAGATAAAACGTATTCAAATCCACTGTTAGAGATAGAAGCCTTGGGCTGGACAGAAAATACAGAAGTTGATATCATAAACTCTTTTGACATTGGCCTTATGCCTTTGCCAGACGATGAATGGGCTAAAGGCAAATGCGGACTCAAAGCCCTGTCGTATATGGCTTGTGAAGTCCCTTCGGTTTTAAGCCCTGTGGGTGTTAACACTACTATTATTCAGAATGGCGTGAACGGATTTCTTGCTACAAATGAACAGGAATGGTTTGATATTCTTTCACAACTGATCGAAAATAAAGAACTAAGAAGTACTATTGGCAAGGCCGGAAGGGAAACGGTACTTAAAAAGTATTCGGTGGATGCACAAAAATATAATTATCTCAGCATCTTTAAACATGCAAAACAGCGTTGATCATTATTTCAATTCTTTGGAAGAACCTTTTAGGAGTTGCCTACTTTACCTCAGGACCTTTCTTCTCGGATTTTCAGACGAGATAAGCGAAAAAAGATCAAACAATACGCCGTTCTATTATTACAGAAAGAAATCTATTGGCTTCATTTCTTATGATCCCAAAACGAAAGACATTTATTTCAGTTTTACCAATGGCCATAAAATTGAGCATCCTAAATTAGCTAGTGAAGGAAGAAGGAAGATGAAGATTTTTAAGGTGGATCCGGAAAAGGATGTTGACATCGACAATCTAAGAGAGATCTTAAATTCGGCCCTGGGCCTCAACTAACTTACCTTTTACATTGTGCAGTGTAACACATATTTACACCGACGCCGATGAGCTCTGTTAAGGAGTAAAGGCCAGGCGCATATTATACGGTATAGTGTAGAAAAGTGTGTGAGAAGTAGTCTACTTAACTGCCTTCAAACTCAAATCAAGTCCTTTAACATGATGCGTTAAAGCTCCGATAGAAATAAAGTCGACGCCGCATTTTGCGTAGGACTGAATGTTTTTTTCGGTGATGCCGCCGGACGACTCTACTTCGAATTTACCATTGACCAGTTTTACTGCAGCCAGGGTTTGTTGAGGCGTGTAGTTATCCAGCATGATGCGTTTGACACCGCCATGCTTCAAAACCTGCTTCACGTCTTCAAGACTGCGCGTTTCAACTTCTATATTTATTTTTTTCTTTTTAGACTTCAAATAAGAGTTAGCTGCATCAATTGCTTTGACTATTCCCCCTGCAAAATCAACGTGATTGTCTTTTATAAGAATCATGTCGTAAAGACCGTAACGGTGATTAGAACCTCCGCCAATAACGACCGCCCATTTTTCAAAAAAACGAAAACCTGGCGTGGTTTTGCGGGTATCAATTACTTTTGTTTTAGTTCCTTTACAAAGACTTTGCAGATAATTTGTTTTAGTTGCAATGCCACTCATACGCTGCATTACATTTAAGATAAGTCTTTCGGCGATCAGCATTTTCTGAGTGTTACCTTCCAGCGTTAGTACGATGTCACCTTTTTTAATTTTTGTACCATCTTTGATGAGAACTTTAACTTTGAAATTTTTATCTATTTCTTTCAGAATAAACTCCGCCGCTTTTACACCAGCGATAATGCCCTCTTCTTTTACAAGTAAACGCATCTTACCGCTATGGCCTTTAGGAATTATTGAAAGCGAGGTGTGATCACCGTCACCAACATCTTCTTTTAGAGCTTCTGAAATAAACTGTTTGAAATGGAAATCTTTCTGGTGAAGTTTAATGAAATCAGTCATTAGCGTTTTCGATTCGGAATTGAGAAATTAAATTCCGCCGGATAAGAATAGAAACACGGAATTTTTCATTAGCAGTCTCGAGTGTGCCGGTAATATACTGTTGGCTATTATTTACAGTGCTTGTATGAGATCCGGTAAAATTTTTTACAGGATGTTTTTCAAAAAAATATTTTAAGTTAGCTTCTGCCTGAGGTTTACTGAGAACATCTTCCTGATTGATAAGTTTGATAGAAACTTTTTCATCAAAATATTTAACAAGTTCCGCTGATTTGCCCAATCTTAACGCAGTAACAATTTCGTCGGTAATTTCTCCGCTGGAGAAAAACAGACTAAAAAACAAATAAGTTATGTGAATTAAAATCTTCATTTATTGATACAAATTTAATTAATTTTTGCAATTTTAGAACATGCGCATCACATTACTTCAAATTGACAAAACCCAGGACAGTTACCTCACAGAAGGCATTGAAATATACACCAAACGTCTGAAGAACTATACCGCCCTGGATATTATGACAATTAATGTGCCAAAAGCAGTGCGGCAGAGGACTTTCAACGAGCAGAAAACCGAAGAAGCAAAGTTAATTTTTAACCACGTGGCCACTGACGACTTTTTGGTTTTATTGGATGATAAGGGCAAGGAATACACTTCACCCGATTTTGCCAGGTTTATTGCGCAGAAACAGAACGCTTCTACAAAACGTTTGATTTTCCTTATTGGTGGTCCTTTTGGCTTTGACCAAAAAATTTATGACCGTGCAGATGGGAAAGTTTCCTTTTCGAAGATGACGTTTTCGCACCAGATGATAAGGTTGTTTTTTGTGGAGCAGCTTTACAGGGCGTATAGTATTTTGAAGGGGGAGAAGTATCATCATGAGTAGTTCTCGACTACGCTCGAACTGACATTCTATTCTTCTGGAACTGAGATTACTGACACACAAGCCGGCTCGAACTGACATTCTATTCTTCTGGAACTGATATTGCTAACACACAAGCTCGCTCAAAAGGGTCTTAGCTCTTTTACCTGCGCGAACTGACATTGTATTCTTCTCGAACTGATATTGCTAACACACAAGCTCGCTCAAAAGAGTCTTAGCTATTTTGCCCTTCTCGAACTGACATTGTATTCTTCTGGAACTGAGATTACTGACACACAAGCCGGCTCGAACTGACATTCTATTCTTCTGGAACTGATATTGCTAACCACACAAGCTCGCTCAAAAGGGTCTTAGCTCTTTTACCTGCTCGAACTGACATTGTATTCTTCTCGAACTGATATTGCTAACACACAAGCAGGCTCAAAAGAGTCTTAGCTATTTTGCCCTTCTCGAACTGACATTGTATTCTTCTCGAACTGATATTGCTAACACACAAGTCGGCTCAAAAAAATCTTAGCTCTTTTGCCCTTCTCGAACTGACATTGTATTCTTCTCGAACTGATATTGCTAACACACAAGCAGGCTCAAAAGAGTCTTAGCTCTTTTACCTGCTCGAACTGACGGAATTGCACTTAAAATGGGTTTGGCCAGGGATAGTGGTGCGAGACCTTAAACCACGAATTTCTTTTAGAAACTTATTTGGTCGATGTTTCAGCCACTATTACTTGGCTTGGTAGATTGTCAAAATGGTATTAGTGTTCATCCTTTCTTTTCTGCATCATATCACTTACATACTTTGTGAGATCGCGGGTAAAGCCATCCAGGGAACTAACGGCTTGCTTCATGAATCCAACTATTTTTTTAAGACCGCTTGTTGAAGAGCCGGCAGCTTCATCAAACAGGTTAGACAGACCCATAAGATGCGCTACAGGCTGTCGTACCTCGTGCGATATCATATACATCATCTTTTCTAATTCCAGAATATACTCTTTTTGGTCCGCTTCTATTTTAATGAGTTCATCGTTGGCCAGAATAAGTTCTTCAGCAAGTTTTTCCTTTTCAGAGTTTTTAATGACAAGTTCCTGATTTGCTGCAAACAATGCAGCCGACTTCTCTTTCTTTTCTTTGGTCCTGAAATTTATTTTTTTATGTGCCAGGCTCAGCTCAAGAATTCTTTGTTCTTTTTCTTTGTTATGAATTAAGTGCATTGCGGTTAATATCAATAAAAGAATAATTAGCGCTGTCATTAAAATAAACATGAGGATGTTGATATGATCAAGAGAGATGGCACTTTTCTCGTTTATCTGTTTTCGCTTCTTTAGTAGCACCCTTTCATATAATTGAACACTATGTATAAGTTTCTGAATCATATCACTGTTGTAATTGCCTGACGGAGTGCCCGCAAATAAAGCCGCCGTAGGTATACTTCCCTTTCGTCGTAACTCTATCATTTGCAGTGACGAGTGAAAATTCGCGTTAATATAAAACGTTAATGAATCTAAGAGGCTACGTTGAGGCTTACTATCAGCAGTTAAGCAGATCAACTCTACAAGCAAATCCTGGCACGCAAGCTTACCTTTTTGCATGGGCTTTAAATAACCGCTGTCAAGTGTAACAACGAAATTTTTAGCGGCGTTTTTCACTTCTTTGGCAAGGTCTGAAAGCTCCCCGCTGATCAAAATTATTTTTTCAGTATGCTCCACCCAGGCTTCAGCCACATTTTGTTTTTGATTGCGCTTATAAGCTGTATAACCTATAAGAGCGTTTCCAGAAAGGATTACAACACAAAGTAGGATGAGTTTCCGGCGTATGTCCATATTTATGCTTGTTACTTAGAGATAAAATTACTTTGCCCGGAATAAAAGAATTCGTGAATTGATATAGTTCACTGCTATAATCCAATCCATTCCCGGGTGTGATGAAGTGTGGTTCAATTTAAGCTTATTGTCTCACATAGTTAATAATTTCGCCAAGAGCACCCGAATGAGGTATGAAAGTCAAAATAAAGCCGACCAGAAAAAATTGATTTTAGCCGATGTGGCCAATTCTCAGCGAAAATGGACATTAACATAAAAAAACCGTGATCCATTGCAGCAGATCACGGTTTCGGGTACATGAAAAAACAGTCTTTATTTTTTGTTACCGAGTTTAATCGCTAAATCAAACCGGATTAATTTGTTTGGTTTTGTTGTTTTTTAACTTCTTCTTCGTTCTTCAACTCTTCCTTTTTCAAACGTTTTTCCTCCCGTTTAATTTTCTCGTCAGTTCTTTGTTGTTCTTTTTTAAGCTTTGCTTCTTCGCTTTTCCTTGTGTCGTCGTTTATTTCGACATTTTTTTCGGGAGTAGTTATTCTGATACCATTGTCGTCGATCTTAATGTGCGTTTCTTCTCCGTTTACTTCTATGCCATCATCGTCGATTACTACTTTGTCTTTTCTATGTCTTTCCTCATCATCCTCGTCTGCATCTGATTTATCAAGCCCTTCACAGTCGAGGCAGGTCAAACCTCTTTCTGTCATTTTCCAGCGACGCGAAATCATTTTTCCATCCCAGGTGTTACTTGTATTTCCAACATCATTCAAGAGATATTTTGTACTCTTATCAAAATAAATCACCTTACCTTTTGGCAGCTTAATTTTTATTTCGACTTCAGGAGCTCTAAATCTTGATCCTTCCATTACTGTAAAGATCTGATCAAAAGTTAAAGTATTTTTATCCTGGCTATAGGTATAGTCTATTCCCCTTGCATTTTCGTTAGCATCTTTCTTACTGCTGCCGCGGGCTACACGTGTTATGGTCATTTCAATACTATCTGAATTACCTTCTATCACATCCAGATCGGCATATCCAATAATACTCAGGTGTTTATCATTTTCACCAAAAAGATAGCCGCCGTTATTTTTACTTAAATCATTTTCTATGTCGTCATAATTTTCAAAGCCCAGGGATTTCAGATTTCCAGAGCCCTGATTCATTTTAATAATGAGCGTATCCCCCGTTCCATGCAGTACATAAGTTTCCTTTAAGTGAGAGCTTTCGTTAAATTGTTTTACGGTGTTAACAGCCACATAAAATCCGAGAATAATCCCCATGGTCCAAATGATTCCCAGTCCCAAATTCAACCAGCGATTGCTGTAACGAATTTTGAACAGAAGTTTCACGCCTGCGTAAACCAGCATGATTACTGGAATTCCGAACACAATTATAAACGCAATAACTCCTAATGCATAATCAGAAGACGATTCGAAAATAACTCTTCTCCAGTGTGTGAGATCGTCGTTAGAATCCATTACAGAAATCCCAAAAATACTTGTGGCCCAGGCAAAAAGTAATACCCCACCAATAAGTATAAAGAACACTCCGATCAAACGACCGATGATATTAAACACTGAATTTAGTACGTGAGCAGAACTGTTGCGGGCGTAGGTATAATTGTCGCGAACAACTCCTCGCATTTCATCGTACTGGCGTTTACCGTTTTTTGCAAAGCGATTTTTTACATCTTCTGCTTCTTCCTGAAACGATTTAAAAATGGTATTGATGTTGGCTGATTCGCCGCGCATAGCAAGACGGTCGGCCGTGGTTTTTGCCTCCGGAATCACAATCCACATAATGATGTAAACCCATAAACTTAATCCACCAAAAAATACAAGTAAGAACATGGCTAAACGCACCCACACAGTATCAATGTCAAAATAAGCAGCAAGACCGCTACATACGCCGCCAATGGCTTTCTCGTCAGGATTACGAAATAATCTGCGGCGAATTTTTTCCTGGCGGAATTCTGTTTGTTCTTCCTTTTGAGAGGACTCTTCTTTGGCAGGTTGTTCACCACCAAACTCCTCAGGTTTTCCCATTACGTTCATTACATGCTCTACATCGGCCATTAAAATAACCTGTTTTGAAACATTGATCTTTGCCTGTAATAGCTCTGCGATGCGGGCTTCAATATCACTCATGATCTCGTTACCACCATCGGTTTTACTAAAATACCCTTTAATGGTAGAAAGATATTTACTTAAGCTATCGTAGGCATCTTCTTCGATGTGAAAAATAATACCGCTTATATTTATTGTGACTGTTTTATTCATTGTACTGTTTTTTGAGGGTTATAACTTTTTACCAAGTTCAATTGTTTTATTAACGGCATCAACAAGTTCCTGCCATGAGAGCTGGAGTTCTTTTAAATACTGCTCACCTATTTCTGTAAGCTTGTAGTATTTCCGGGGCGGTCCACTTGTGCTCTCTTCCCAACGGTATCCAAGAAGTCCGGTGTTTTTTAATCGGGTAAGTAAAGGGTAAAGCGTTCCTTCAACAACTACCAACCTGGTATCTCTTAGCTTATCAATAATTTCTGTTGGATAAGCATCGCCTTGCGATAAGATAGAAAGTATGCAGAGTTCAAGAACACCTTTACGCATTTGAGCCTGGGCGCCTGCCCTGTCTATTGCTCCATCGTTTTTTGTGTTCTCAGTCATTGGTGTATTTCGTATTAAGTAGTGAGTAATAAGTAGTCGATAGTTTATAGTCTCAAGTCAACAGACTGTATGTGAATTTAAAGTGTTTTGAAGTTTAGCGTTACACTGTGTACAACGTTTTGTTTTACTTTAGGAAGTTGCAGATGCGAAAACTGTTTTTCAATCTCCTGTTTTAACCCTTTATCAGAAGTTTTTGCGAGTACAAAATTTATTTTTCCGGTAGAATCCGTCGTAAAAAGAACTTCCACTTTATTTGATTTCGCGGTTTTGTTTTCGTAGTGCGGCATTAAAATCTGGGGAAATTTAAAATAATCGCGGATCGTTTTTTCAGTTTCAGAAGTTACTACACTTGCCGAAGGAGTTGTATTTGCTACAGCTAGTAGAGTGGTAAAGATCAGGCCTGTAATTAAGATGATCTTGGTAAAAGTAATTTGAGTGTTCATTTTGTTTTAATTTTTGTCCCGATTTTTATTTAAAACAGGATGGGTTAATTTTAATTTTAGTTTAAATAGACATTTTCAGTACTTTTTTGCAATAGCTATTATGCGATACAAATATACAATATAAAAACAGTACTATGCAACGCATAGTACTAAATTATTTTTAAATATATTATAAGTAATTGATTATCAATAGTATTATTTTTTATCAGGTCCATTTAATTTAATATCTTTGTACGATAATTTTCAAAAAATGCACAGTTGGTCTGCGGATTTTGCCGCATTATTTTCATTAGAAGGGATTATTGGTTTAATAACCTTATCGATTTTAGAAATCATTCTTGGGATAGATAATATCATTTTTATCTCGATTGCTGTGAATAAATTACCAGCTGCACAACAAAAAAAAGCCCGTACGATCGGACTTTTACTAGCGTTATTGGTACGCTGCGTTTTACTTTGTTTTATTGGATGGATTGCCGGTTTAAAAGAAGCGCTTTTTCACATAGGCGCATATGGGGTTAGTGGGAAGAGTCTGATCTTAATAGGTGGCGGGGTATTTTTGCTTGTTAAGACCTGGGGAGAAATTATGGAAAAAATCAATACCGATGAGGATGAAGTTGATTTTACCACCAAGGGAAAAACAACTTTTAATTCCATCATCATGCAAATTGTGATCATCGACTTTGTTTTTAGTTTCGATAGCATCCTTGCTGCTGTTGGTGTGAGCGGTATTGTATTAATAATGATCGGAGCCGTTGTAGTGAGTATGATCTTAATGATTTTATTCAGTGGCGCTGTCTCAGCTTTCATCAATAAAAATCCGGGTATTAAAATGATCGCTTTGGTATTTTTGTTGGTAATAGGTGGAATTTTACTGGCAGAAGGACTTATAGACTGTTATAATTTCAGTCTTCCGGAACAGGATCACCTGGAGTTGAATAAAAACTATGCTTATATAGCTTTAGCTTTTGCCTTAATAATTGAGTTCTTCAATATGAAGGAAAGAAAAGTGAAAAGGAAAAAGGATCTGGAGTTGGAGGAATAGGCGTAAAAAAAATCGTCTCGAACAGATTACTCTATAAATTTTTTATACCACATCGCCAGATTGGAAACATTCCAGAGTTCATTGCTGTTACCAGGTGCTTTTAGCCTCTGAAGATATTCTGCAGAAAAGGTATTTGTGTTACGATTGAATGACTCGACAGCATCGATACAAGTGTTCTTAAAGTCTTTATTTGAGAACAATCTTTCTAAAGGCACAGAGAAACTATCCTTTTTTCTGTAAATAATTTCATCGGGTATAATACCTTCGTAGGCTTTCTTCAAAATATATTTGTCCTGGTTATTTTTGCTTTTGAGATGCGGTGGTATTCGCATGGCGTAATCAACAACATCAATGTCTAAAAAAGGATTTCTCCCTTCTACCGAAGCGGCCATTGTCATTCTGTCGAGCCTTGCCAGTAACATATCCGGAAGGCGATGATGGATATCGGCTGAAGTCATCCAATCATAACTTTCAGAATTACCTGATTTTTGAAAGGATCTAAATACTGATTCAATAGAATTAAAGGAATTATACTCCGCTATTCTTGCGAGAAAATCACGACTTAAGATTTGCTTTTTTTCATGTTCCGAACGTAACTCAGTTCCACTCCAGAATACAGGTTGATCACTCTTAATCTTTTGGTACCAGCTGTGATAATAAGGTCTTTTATTTTTAAGTCCGAAATTTCTATGAAAAAATTCTGCTACCCTTGCTAAGTGAGGCCGACCATTCATTACGCTTTGAAACTGTCGCGAAATGTTCCACAATTGATATCCGATAAAAAGTTCATCGCTTCCTTCACCTCCAAGTAATACTTTAACCCCTTGGGCGCGTGCAACTTTACTAACATAATAGATAGGGATATTAGCGGGGTCGCCGATTGGCTCATCCTGATAATAAACCATCTCTGGAAAAAAATCAATGAACTCTTTATCGCTTATTGCTAATTCATGATAATCAGCATTAAATTTAGTTGCCACCCTGCGTGCATATTCAAATTCGTTTTTATAAGCACCGCTGTTGTGAAATCCGACTGAAAAGGCTTTTACGGGTTTACTGGAATATTTACTTAAAGAGAAAAGATTAATACTGCTATCTAATCCCCCGCTTAAAAGCAGCCCTACTTCTACATCCGCCCTGAAACGCAGTTTTATAGAATTGTCCAGTTTTATTTTAAGAGTATCAATTATTTCCTCTTCACTCGATTCAAGAAATCCTTCTTTCCTGAAAGGACTCCAATACTGTTTAAGCTCGATCGCGTCTCCTGGAGTGAAATATAAATAATGCGCAGCAGGTAATTTTTTAATATCTGTAAAAACCGTATTAGGCGAGGGTACTGCGAGGTAAGTTAAATAATCATACAGAGCAATGGGATCAATTTCCCGTTTAATGTCTTTATTTACAAGCAGGGCTTTTAACTCACTTGCAAAATAAAATGTTTTATTACTCACTGTATAATACAAAGGTTTTTTACCAATCATATCCCGTGCAATAAATATTTTATTTAACCGGGTATCCCAAATACAGAACGACCACATGCCATTAAACTTATTTAGACACTCTACGCCCCAGTAATCAAATGCATTTAAAATTACTTCGGTATCCGAATGATCTGTTTTGAATTTGTAACCTGCTTTTTCAAGATCTGATCTCAAATCAAGATGATTGTAAATCTCGCCATTATAAACAATCCAATACCGTTCTGTTAACTCACTCATTGGCTGCGCCGCATTTAAATGAAGATCAACAATAGACAAACGTCTATGACCTAATGCAATTGATTGGGCGTGAGCTTTAGAGATTACAACGGCATCATTTCTGTCATTTTTAATTTTGTTTGCGAAATCGGCATTATTCGTAAATAAGAAACCTTCTCCGTCTGGTCCGCGATGTTTGACCTCATCCGTCATTGATAAAATCTGTTCCGGTTGAAGTGGTGAACCATTAAGACTTATTATTCCAGTTATTCCACACATAGTACATTCATAGTTTTTTTTATTGTGTTACTGGATAATTTTTTTTTCGTCCTTATCCAATGTGTCTTGATCTAATAATTTAGATTTTTTATCATAAAATTCATCTCTCGCAGCATGATAACCAATAAAATTATAATAGTAGAGTATTACAAAAAATGGAAATCCATTTAAAAAATAGTGGCCCTGCCTGAAAAGGTTGAGAAGAATCATAACCAAAATACCATTGCTCACAAGCCAGTGATAGGTCTCGTATTCGGGATCCCTTCTTACATAACATTTTATTACTATAATTAAAAAAAGTAGTACACCAAACAAACCCGTTTCAGACACTAACCTGAGAAACATGGAGTTTGCATCAGCGCCGTTTGAATTAAAACCAATTACTTTAAATGTTTTGGCCATTGAATATTTGTCAAATGCTACAGGATGAGAACCAATGCCTGTACCAAAAACAAAATTACTGCTGAAATTCTTTGTTGCTACAATGTAATTATTATACAAAATAAATGAAGAACCATGTGTTTTACCCAATTCAAATTTTTGGCCTGAGAAAAGTCCCACCAGACCATCAAGCCGCTCCCTAAAATCTTTAACATTATTATAGAGCACTGTAAATAAAATGATGCCGGCCGGTATTGCAATAACAATATACCTAATCAGGCCAAAATTAACAGCGAAAAGGAGAAGCGTAAGAAAAATTCCTGTTTGACCCAGTCCTGAAAAAGACAAAATATAAATACCAATAATGGCAACGCTTTGAAATCTTGTAATGCCATAAGTTTCTCTTCTAAAAAGATTATATAGAGAAACGAAAAATGCTGCTGACATAACGGAAGCCAAATGCGTGGGTTCGGCAAAAATTGAGTTTACCCGTAAACCAAAGATACCACCTGTTGCAATGCCCCACTTATTAAAAATAAAGCCAAATCGATAACCCCATTCAAAGCCAATTTGAAAACAAACAAATTGAAAAAAGCCTAAGAGTGCAGCGATATAGCAACCTGTTAAGTACCATTTAAAAAGCCTTTCAATATCGTAATCAAATTCGAGGATAACATAATAGTAGAAAAAGTAGGAGAGCGTAAGGCCCGTAAAAACTTTAAAGAATAAAGCTGTCGTATTATTTCCTAAAATAATATTTACAACACCAGTAACAAAGAGGGTAATAAATATGAAAAATAAATTCCTGTTGATACCGTATTTTCCTACGAAACCAGGAAGAAGAAAAATGTAGATAACATACCCAAAGTGAAACTCAAACGGATTTTTGAAAAATATGTATGAATTTATGAATATGGACAAATAAATAAATAGTACAATCCAGAAATTATATCGTTTCTCTTCTAAACTAGCCTCCGCAATTAATGAATCCAAAATGGTATTATTCTATTTATAATTATTTACGATTATTATTTTTGTGCAGATCTATTTTACAATGATATATTCGAAACCCACCGATTGCCTCAGGCATTCCACCTTATAATAAAGTTCTGCATTTGCTTTAGCCTGCTGTTTGCTTTGGCCTCTCCTGTAACGTAACGCCAGGTAAGCCAGCCTCGATTTGATTTTAAATATTCCCCGGATGAATGAGGCCCTTAATGGGCGCATAAATCCAAAACTGAGAGGATAGTATAAAACCTGCTTATGGTAATCAATTCCAAAACGTCGTCCCCCTCCTATTTTTGTAAGTTTTAAACCATTGTCTTTAGCAAAAAATTCGAGCGCTTTAAACGAAAGATGCGAATAGGATATTTCATGAAAACATTCCATAAAAGCAACGTAACCTATAAAGATACCCCCTTTTTTTAATACGCGAGCTACTTCCTTGAACGCCTTGCTTACGTCTGGAACATGTTCCAGTACGGCATTCATATAAACAATATCGAAACTTTCATCCTCAAAAGGCAAATTTTGCGCATCTCCTACCACAGTATGAGCGCCGCCCTCAAAAGGTTCCACACCCACCCATTCTCCTCCAGCGTCTTCCACTATCTTGCGGGTTTTACCATATCCGCATCCTACATCCACTACCTTTTTTCCTTTTGATAAAGCAGCAAAATTAAAGACTTCCGCATTAATAATAATCTCACAGTCGGGCGCAATATCTTTTAAGCCAAGTTTTCTTACACCGTCTGCATTGTTTTCTCTGGGTTGATTCATTCTATTTCGTTTTAGGGGAGATATATTGCATTAATTTATCATAAGCTTGTTCGTTTTTAGCTGACTCTTTTCGATAGTGTTCATAAGCTAACTTAAAAGCGGCTTCCTTTTTATATAAGCCTGGTTTTTGAAGTATAGGCCAATTTGCTGAATTTTCTCCTAACACGTAACCACAAGCATGCGTTTTCACAAAATCACTAAAGTCACCAAGGTTTTCCGAAATCAAAACATCCAGACCCGCGTAAAGATACTCCGCAAATTTGACAGGAGATGCCACTTTATTTGTATCTGACTGCTCCCGGACGAGTATTCCATAATCCCCACAATGAAGGTGCGGAAGAACATCCTTATGCTCTAGCCATTTTATGACAATTCTATCTTTATATTTATCCCTTAATCTGCAATTATCCTTATTTTCTTTTGAAAGAAATATGACTTTTATCCGTTTATCAGAATCTAAAAGAGGCGTTAATATTTTTTCGAGTAACTCAAATGATTGCCAGGGTGCCGTTGAACCGGAGTAGACAAGAACAAGGTCCGATTCGCTAAAGCCCAGCTTGGCTCGCAGCTCCTCATTCGCGTGATCCAGGCTAAAAGTTTTTTCTGAAAAATGTTTGGTGTCCAGTGTGCAGGGTATTACTACGTGGTTTTGTTCTGAATACCCATAATGCTGCCTCCAATATTTTACCAATTCTTCTGATACGGCTATTCTAAAGTCGCTGTGGGTAACAGCGAATCTCTCAAAATCTGCAACATTTTTCCGGAGATAATCAACCGGAAACACATCGTACTCTCCAATCTCTGCTGCCATAGCGCTCCTGCCATCCATTACTACCTTCGTAATTAATTTCCATTTTTTTACCCTTAGAGCCATTTTTGTGCAAAACACATTACGGCAGATCACAACCCTTTGCCCTGTGAACAAACATATAAAAAAAAGAAAAAGCGCAGTAAGTTCAAAATTTTGTAGCCCTGGAAAAGAAGGAAAGACAAGAGCATCCGGTGAAAGTGCCTTCAATCGTTTCCTTGCATCACTTCTCACTAGTTCTCTCACAGACAAGAATGCAACAATTCTTATGTTGGCTTTGTACCTTTTTTTCAGGTGGTCGCAAACATCAATAACCTGACTGGAATATATTCCGGGATGAAATTGATCTAATAAAGTAAGATACAGCATTTAGAGCAGTGTTGAAAGTATTTTCACGATCCGTTCGGTCGATTTGCCATCCCACAATTTCGGTACCTGTCCTTTTTTGTATGTTCCTTTTTCAATCTGCCCTACAACGTTCTGTATTTTTCCAAGATCGAATGGCAATAACACGTTGGTGCCTTCATGAATTGTAACAGGACGCTCTGTGTTGGGTCTAAGTGTTATGCATGGCTTAAGACGAAATGTGCTTTCCTCTTGAATTCCGCCGCTATCTGTAAGAATGAATTTACATTCCGCTATCAATTTCTGAAAAGCAAAATAATCGAGCGGTTCAGATACCTGTAACTTTTTTACTGCAACAAAACGGTCATACAGACCAAACCTTTTTAAATTATTAATAGTTCTGGGGTGAACAGGAAAAACAATATCATAGGTTTCTGACACCGATTCGATAAGCAGCAATAATTTTTCAAGCTCTTCTTTTACATCTACCGTTGCGGGCCGATGAATCGTCATTAACACGAATTGTTCTGATTGTAATTTAAGCTCAGTTAAAATACTTGAATTTTTTATTTTTTCTTCAAAGGCCACCATGGTATCAATCATGGTATTACCTACAAAAAACAGCTGGTTGTTATTTTTGCCTTCGCTTAGTAAATTGTCCCAGCCACTTTGCTCGGTAACAAAGAAAAAATCGGTGATCTCGTCGGTCAGCAACCTGTTTATTTCTTCAGGCATTGTGCGATCTTCACTTCTCAGGCCACTTTCAAGATGAGCAATTTTAATTCCCATTTTATTTGCTGTTAAAGCAGCAGCAAAAGTGGAGTTAACATCGCCCACTACTACCAGCAGGTCTGGACGATATTCATTTACAGTTTTTTCCAATCCTAACATTACTTCCGCCATCTGAGTATTAGCTGAGCTGCTTGAAATATTTAGAAAATAATCCGGCGTTAGCTCGAACTGTTCAAAAAACACATCTGCCATTTTTGTATCGTAGTGCTGTCCGGTGTGAACTATTTTTAAATCCAACCCAGGATAAGCAAGTGCACACCGTTTAAACTGAGTTACTTTTATAAAATTAGGACGCGTTCCAACGACGATAAGAATTTTTTTTTGCATACTGGTTTTTAAATTTTACGTGAAACTTCTTCCGCTCTTAAAATGTCTTCCACTGTCATAACTCCTCCGGGAATATTAATGGTTTCTTTAGCGAAGGTATCTGCAATAGGCTCACCTGCCACAAACATGTCAATCCACTTGTGATAATAAACAGGTACATCCGGTGATTTTTTTAAGGAGCTTATAAACTCTTTATCTTTAAAACCCATACGCTGCATAAATGCGAAGAGTGTCTGCACAGAATAATTATCAACGTCAGAACCGACCTGCGCTCTTGTAGGAGCAAAAAAATCATCTTCAAGTATCCCGTAAAACTTATTGTCTTTCACAAAATACTGATAGGTTTCTTCAGCGGCAATGCCAATTTTTTTATCCATACCCAGAAGGTAAATTAACTTTCTTAACGGACGTTTAAAAGCCTTAAGCAGGGGATTACTTCTTAAAGAATCTGTAGTTCGTTTTTTATCAGGACTCCATAAAACCAATGTGGCAGATAATGATTCAGGGTTGATCACCACGTGAGGTTCCCAGCTCCCCACGCGGGAAATACGTTCATCTTTCTGGTGAAACCTTTTTCTTATTCTGAGATTTACCTCCTTGGTATCAGGATTAACTTTGAGATCCTTTTCAAATAACATGCTCTCGTATCCTGAACCAAAGGCTGCGTATGACGTTAAGAGGTAATTATTGTGATGATGAATTGCCGATGCTGCTATTCCGGTTTGATAATTTTTCAAAGGCACAAACAAATGCACTTTAACGTAAAAATCATCATTCTCATACACATAGAAAAAAGGAATTTCGTACATACTCCATTTACGATTTAAAAAGCCCTTATCGCTAAGATTTTCTCTAAACACGGCTGCCCAGAATTTTTCATCTTTTCCCATCTCCAACAATATGGTCTCAGATTGTTTGTGAAACTCCAGCCGATCATTTACCTGATTGCTGAGCTCAATTATTTTTTTAACGTAAGAGTTAGATTTCATCGTAAATCTTTTTAGTGTTTTTTAAATTTCTTGAAAATCACGGTTTTACTAATTTTTCATCTATCAGAGCTTGTGTAAAAATTTTAGAACCCTGGGTACTTAAATGCGTCATATCTGACCAATAAACCACTGTATCCAGGAAAGAAAAGTTTTTAAGAGCGATCACACTTTCTTTTTTGCCTGGCGAGAAAAAACTCTCATCAAAATCTCTATTAATTTTTGCATCCGCAATCAAAGGCATATATAATTGACACACCGGTAAATTATTTTTTCTGCAAAGTGCCAGAGCACTTGCAACAAAAGTCTCCTGAGACCTGCAATTGTGCGTAAATTCAGAGTTCCACAAATAATACAATACCGCCCTTCTGTAACGAATTATTTTAAACCCTAAACCACTCCTGCCCAACTCGGAACGTTTTATAAATTTTGTCTGAGAAAGATTACAGGATTCAAAATACTCATCCGTTTTTTCTTTCCTGATTGCAGTATACTCCTGAGGTGTGAAATTTACCGGTTCGTAAACAACTCCATACTCCTTGTATTTTTTAGCGGCCATTTTATTACCCATTAGTTCCCAGCCCAGGTAATCAAGAATAAAATAAGGCCGTTTAATTAAAAATTGTATAAAATTAAAATTGATAGATTGGCCGCTCTTTAATAGTGAAACCGGATCATACAACAGAGGTGTCATTTTATGCAAGTCCTTATGACCATCTTTGAAGAGGTGAAGATAGATTTTTCCGGGTTTAAGTCCGATCACCCGTCTTAAGAAAAACAACGACACTTCGTTACCTGCGCCATTGATTCCGAAATTTACAGAAGGTATTCCATTTGAACTAAGGGTAGAATCACACAGGCCTGCCTGGGTTAAAGACGGCCCGAAAAAAATGGAGCTCCCCTTAATTTTTGAGGAATGGTTTTTTATAAGATCCAGATTCCAGGCAATCTTTTCGAATGAACTCGTAGCCGTTTTGTTGATCATGTAATCATCAGAAACTTTCACCATGTCCAGTAAAAATGTGATCAAAAGAAAAATTAAACCAAACACCAGAGTATTAACCAGAAATTTTTTCATTTACTAGAATCTGAAATAAATAAAATCCTGTTCCTTGCCTTCGAAACATAAAATCGAAAAAATTATTAAAATATAAATAGCCCATCTCAGCGTTTTTTTTGCAAACCAGCTTCCCTGTGGTTCTATTGGCAGAGCAAATTGCAAAGCGTGTTGTTTGTCGCGTTGCACCCATTCTATGCAAATCATTAAAAAAATAAATATAAGCAGAGCAACAGTATTTACTTTATCACTTAGTTGGGGCTGTGAAAAGAGAGAAGTTGAAAAAAGATCTTTAAAGTAATAAAAAGCATCGGTAATGGTATCTGATCTGAACAGGATAAAAGTGAACATCACCAGAGTAAATGTTTTCAGCATGTTCGAAAATTCTTTCCATGTAGGTAGCACCTGATCTTTCGCTATTTTTTTTCGCTTGTTGATGGTACCTTTTAATATGAGCGGAATAAAATAACAGCCTTGTAAAAATCCAAATAGTACAAATGTCCAGTTTGCACCATGCCATATTCCTATAAGTGTAAAATTAACAAGAATAGCCGCTATCAAACCTTTCTGATCATAATTTCTAAAAGCAATAGAGAGTGGCGTGAACACATACTCCGTTAACCAGCTGGTAAGAGAGATATGCCACTTACGCCAAAACTCGGCAATATTCTGGGCGAAAAAGGGATACTCGAAATTGCGTGTAATAGTAAAGCCTAATAGTTTTGCAATTCCGATAGCCGTATCTGAATAGCCAGAGAAATCGGCATAAATTTGCAGAGTGTAAAAAAAAGCTCCTATCAGCAGAGAACTTGCCGGCAAGGTATCATAGTTTTCAAAAACCGAATTTGTTATGGTGGCGCAATTGTCTGCAATAACAATCTTTTTAAACAAACCCCAGAGTATTTGCCTCATGCCGTCTGTTGCTAAATTATAATCAAATTGGCGTTTGTTGCTCAATTGAGGTACAAGCAAGGTTGCGCGATCGATTGGACCCGAAATAACGCTCGGAAAAAAAGACACATAATTAAAGAAGACGCACCAATTCCGGACAGGTTCCGTTTTACCTTTCTCCACATCAAGCAGATAACTTATGGTTCTAAAAGTATAGAAACTTATTCCCAAAGGCATTAAGAGATTCAATGTGTGAATGTTTGGCTCAACATTAAAATAATGAAGGAGGTTAACAAAAGAATCAATAAAAAAATTTAAATACTTAAAAATCAACAAACCACCGAGACCCTGCGCAAGGCCAATAAATACAAGGAGGTTACGTGTCTTTTGATTTTCCGATTTATGAATATAAATACCAAGTATATAATTAAGGAAAGAGCTAGCTATCAGGAGCATTAAAAAGCGCCAATCCCACCAGGCGTAGAAAAAATAGCTTCCAGCGAGCAGAAAAAGATTCTGAATTTTTAAAGAGCGTGCAAACGCAAGCCAATAAATGAAAAAAAACAGGGTGAAAAAGAGGAGGAAAGGAAGTGAGTTAAACAACATAGTTTTTATTTAAGAGTTGCGGCCGCATTAATTACCAGGTTAACTCCATTTAATTGAGTTCCGGCTGTGCTCAAAAAAAGAATAGTTTCCGCCACTTCAGCAGGATCCAGTAGTTTTTTCAAAGGATGACTCTCCGTCATTTGTTCAATAAGCCTTTCGTCTATGGCATTGGTAAAAGAGGTTAGCATAAAAGCGGGTGAAACAGAGTTGGATGTAATATTAAACCTCGCATTCTCAACAGCCCACACCTTGGTTAGCTCTTCGAGATAGGCCTTGTTGGCGACATAAACGGAACTTCCGATGGGAGGCGTATTAACCAGCGCAGATGTTAGCACCGTTATTATCTTACCCCCCTTCTTTTTGCGAAAAACAGTGAGAGCGGCCTGGGTTATCATAATGGTGGAGAGTACATTTATTTTAAACTCAGATAAAAAGTCGTTCGCATCCGTTTTATGAAAATAAGAATTGATAAATGAACCTGTGTAAGCATTGTTTATCAAAACATCGGGAGAAATCTCTTCTATTTTCGTACAAAGATTTTTTAGTTCTTCTTCGTTATTAAAATTGCAACGAACAGGATAGGTATTTTCAAACTCACTTTTTATTTTCTGCGCGTTATCACCGGAAGAATTATAGGTAAAGTAAACTTCGTTTGAAGAAACGCCGGCTAATTTTTTTGTGATTGCTTCTCCTAATCCGGAAGCTCCGCCAGTAATAAAAATTCTCATATAATCCCGATTTGTATTTTTCCTTTAGCTACCACTTTGGCTTCCTCGTTTTTAAAAGAAAACTTGAATTCCACGGCATTTACAGATTCAAAGACTTCGTTTACTTTTGCCTCAAAAGTTAATATGTTATTCATGTACACAGGATTTTTAAACTGGATGTCCTGCGAATGAATTATAACATTTTTGATGGGGAGACATTCTCCGATGAAATAAGATAAAAATCCGTTCAAAATATTCCCGTGCATTACCCTACTCATGAACCCTTTACTTGTAGCAAACGCCTGATCTGTATGTAAAGGATTTTTATCCTGAAAGGTCATTATGAAACGATCGTAAATTTCTTCACTTACAGTAAATGTGTTTTCGAAAAGCTCGTCCTTTCTGAAGTGCATACCTTATTTAGTTAAAATACAATCTATCATTTGTCCAACATTTTGCCAGCTTTGAATTTCTTTAGATGTAAACCGAATCTTAAAGAATTTTTCCACGGAAACTACTAGTTGAATATGGGTCAGAGAATCCCACCCTTCGACATCAGCCGCCGTGGTAGTTTCAGATAATTTTATGCTCTCATCATCCAGAACATCTATAAAAATTGCGTTTACGTTTTTTAAAATCTCTTGTCTTTCCATTGTTTTTAATTATTATGATATGTTTTTATATAAGTCGTTTTTCCCTGATGCGATTGCGTATCGAGAATCCAATGTTCGCCTGAAGCCGAGAAACCAAGATTCGCGTAATGATCCTTTACCATACCATTTTTTGCTGTTGGTAAATATTCTCCTTTAATAAATTTATAATTTTTCTCCTTAGCGAAATTTGAGATTGTATTTAACACAAAATTCTCCATGCCGCGTTTAAGAACCCTGCAACTCATAAACCAGGTATCTATAAACAAGGTTTCGGTATTTTCCTTTTTAAGAATAACCGCACAGATCATTCCATTGTCGCCAAATTTATCTTTGAGCGTGAAAGAGAAAGAAAAATAGTTTTCCGATGCCGCAACAGTTTCAATGTCGGCTTCGGTGTAACGAACGGTTCGCAAATTAAACTGGTTAGAACGCTGCGACAGTTGTGCTACACGGGGAGTGTTAAATTTCGTAAATGGCTCAACTACAGAAATCATTTCAAGATTTTTCAAAAAATCTTCTTCATTCGTAAAACTCTTTGAGAGTACAGCACGCTCAGCCTCTATCTTATAGAGTTTTGTTCTTTCAACATCTTCATTAGAAAAGGAAATTGTTTCGAATAAATTTAAAGTATACAGATATTCGAGGTAATCCGCAGGGTCTTCCGGTAGTTCTGGAACTGTAATTTCAGGAATGTTTTCTCGTACGATGTTTCTTTCAAAAGGATTATCATCCAGAAAAACCATCGAATCAAAACCTATGTTTAAAATACTTTGTATATGACGGATGTTATCCGCCTTGTTTTCCCAGTTAGCAACAAATACGGCAATATCATCCATCTTAATTACCATATCCGGATGTTTCTCAAATGGCTCACGCGCAATAGATTCAGTATTTTTACTACATACAGCAAGAATAATTCCCCTGTTTTTTAATTTTTTTATCCAACCCTGAAATTCGGTAAATGCTTTTCCAATACCCAAAGTACCGATCTGAATATTCTCCATTCCATCATCGCCTATAATTCCGCCCCACATTGTATTATCAAGATCGAGGATAAGGCATTTTTTTGTTTTACCGTGCATGGCTCCAACAAGATCCAGCGTTCTGGAAGCAACAAGCGGCAAAATATCCAAACTCAACACCATTTCGGTATTAATGTAAATGGAAGTCTGAAATACTGAAGGTTTACCCGATCCGTTTTGAATGGATGCAAGGTCGCAAATATAAAAGTTAGGATGCGATACAGCGTAGTTCATCAACTCATAATTTAATTTACGTAGTTGGAATAAAAAAGAAGATTCTATTTTGTTCGCATAGTTTCCAAAAACAGAATCATTTATTTCTGAATAATTATAATAGATAACTTTAGCGCCAAGGGTTGCGGACACTGTTGTATAAAGGCTATCAATAGTAGCTATACGTTCAGATGCCAGCAGAGAATGTTCAGACGGCGGCATCTTGTTATACTTACTTACGAGTTTATGACTCGATTGAAAAATGATTACGATCTCAGGTTTAAACTCATATAATTCTGATCCCTCGTCAAATACCTGACGCTCTATCTGATCAAAATCTGCCTCAAATAGATCGAGATTAAATCCATGATCGTAGGCTTCGCCTTTTAGGGCTTGTGTTAAGAATTGGGTAGCGGTGTCGCCTAGCAAAGCCACTTTAATTTTTTTTAAGGGAGAGAAATCTTTTTTGAGATTGTTTTTGAGTTTAAAAAAATCTTTCATTAGTTCTTTAATTATTTTTTAAAAGCGGAATTAACTTTTGTACGACTGCAGATAATGAATGCTGCGCTATAGAGTTAAAGCCACTTAATTCTGTTTTATGAAGCCTGTTATTATAAATGTCGGTCAGATCCTGTTTACTTTTAAGAACATATCCTAATTTTTCGTTCGCTATGCTGTTTGAAACAAACCCTTCGGGTCCAACATATAAATAAGGAACACGGTAAGGAAGAAATTCAAAAAATTTGGTTGTTTTAAAATCTTTATTGTGATCGGCCAAAAGTATCAATGAAAAATCATAATTGCTTATTACCTCAAAAATTTTATCGCCGATTGGATTTAAAAATCTCACGCTATTATTCAGGCCTTTATTCAGAAAAACTTTTGTAGTATGATTTGTGTAAAAGTCTATTTGCACTGCAACCTCCGGGTAATTTTTTTTTAAAACTAAAAGAGCATCCGCCAGAAGTTCCAGGTACCTGTCAGAATCGTTGTACAATGCCCCTGCATAAACAAGCTTTAACATTGCTGGATCTTTAGCCTGTGGTTTTGATAGAATAAAATCATCAGGATCAAAAAAATGAGGCAGAGCTTTAAATTGAACTGAGTTGCTTTTTCCCGTATGTGTTTCTTTAATTTGTTCTATCAAAAATTCATTTGGCGCAGTTATAACATCAGCATACTTAAAAACGAGGTCCTGTTTATTTTTTTCTTCCTGCAACCTTTTTTCAGACAGTTCCGCTATTCCATAGTTAACCGAATTTATCCAGGGATCACGGTAATCGGCAATTATACGAAGATCTGGAAATTCCTTTTTTAACAGAGCAGCATAATAGATAATATTAAACGGCGCTCCGGTTACAATAAGTTCGTCAATTTTATTTTTCTCAATAATAGACTTAGAAAGATGCAGAAATCGTTTCTGAATTCCGATTGCCTTATCATAAATGGTTCCCTTAAATCCGATGCTTAATGCCAGTTGAGCTATTTTAATTTTGATTTTTGAAAACAGGCTCGTGTAATCGTTTAACCATAGTTTTAACCAATAGGGCTTTAGTTCATAAAGTAAAATGTGTTCATTTTTTACATCCTTAAACCAGGGCGAAACATTATTGCCGCGAGGTATTTCAGCTTTTATGACATGTAAAAAATATCCATGTTGCTGCAGACCTTTCGCCAGTTTGGCCCAGCGCCTCCCTCCAATTCCGTCATTCGGCGGAAAATCCCAGCAAATCAGCAATATGTTTTTTTTCAAAATCAAAAGGCGTTTACCAGATCACTCACTGTATTTATCTGTTCGTTTGATAATTCAGGGAACATTGGAATAGAAAGTATTTTTTTTGTTTCCGCAAATGACACAGGAAAGTCTTCGGGCGTATACCCATATTTTTTATAAGCATCTACGAAGGGCAGGGCTACTGGATAGTGAACGGCGACTTCAACGTTATTTTTTTCCAACGAAGCTTTGAGTTCATCGCGCTTTTCAGTTCTAATAACAAAAAGATGATAAACGTGATAGGCATGCTTATTTTCAACCGGAAGTTGAATGGACTTGTTGTTTATTTTTTCCCTGTATGAGAGCGCATTCGCATTTCTCTGGCTGTTCCACTTATCAAGGTGTTTTAATTTTACAGAAAGTACAGCTGCGTGAAGACCGTCCATGCGTGAGTTTCTCCCTTCCATGACATGTGTGTGTTTTTTCAATTGGCCATGGTTACCAATCATTCTGCACTTCGATGCTATCTCTTCCGTGTCGGTAGTAATCGCTCCCGCATCTCCATAAGCACCGAGATTTTTCCCGGGATAAAAACTAAAGGAAGCTGCATGACCAAAAGTACCAGCAAGTTTGCCATTAAATTTCGCACCGTGAGATTGGGCACAATCTTCAATAACTATTAACTTATGTTTCGTAGCAATGTCCATAATACTTATCATATCTACAGCGTTGCCATACAAATGAACCGGCATAATTACTTTTGTGTTTTTTGTGATCTTTTCTTCTATCCTTAAAACATCGATCAGTAAAGTGTCAGGGTTAACATCCACAAAAACCGGTTTAGCGCCGATCCGTCCCACCGCTTCAGAGGTTGAAATCCAGGATAACGCAGGAATGATTACTTCATCACCAGCTCCCACACCAAAGGCTTCTAACAATATCTCTATCGAATCTGTGCCGTTTGCACAACTGATAGTGTGTTTAACTCCAAGGTATTTTGAAAACTCTTCTTCAAAAATTCTCACGTATTTATTTCCTGCCCCGCCTACAAAAGCGGTTTCTTTCATAACATTGCTCATAGCAGTGTCTATCTCTTCTTTAATTGTCTGGTACTGCGCCTGCAGATCTACAAATGGTATTTTCATTTTTCTATTTTAGTTTTTTTGCAGGATTTCCTACATAGGTACCTGGCTCTGTAATATTTTTTGTAACAACTGCACCTGCGCCAATCACTACCTGGTCGCAAATAGTTACCGGTAAAATGGTAGCATTGGATCCGATTGACACATGGTTGCCTATACTGGTGGATTTCCATAAAGCCTTATTTCCACGTGCGGGACCACCATTAGAAAATAAATCGTTAACAAACATAACCCCATGGCCAATAAAGCAATCGTTACCAACTGTTACCAGTTCGCAAATAAATGTATGTGATTGCACTTTACAGCGTTCTCCAATAAAAACGTCTTTCTGAATTTCAACAAAGGGGCCAATAAAAGTTTCATCCCCAATAGAACAACCATAAATATTTACGGGTTCAATGATTTTTACATTTTTACCGAAGTTGACATCCTTGATAGCTGATGCAAATAGTTTAGGAGAGGTGCTCATCTTAATTAAGTGAATTGTACATTTTTTCAATAGCATCCACGCAGCGCATGCCTTCAAAGCCTTCCACAGCGCTAACATCCACCGTGTTATTACGAAGTGTTTCGATAATTGTCTTTACAACCTTATCGTGATTTGAACTTGTTCCCTGGTATTTTCCGTATGCGTTGGGTTTGTCTGTAAATTCTATTCCTTCCTGCAGAGGGTATCCTCTTACATCCCAGAATTCAATTTTATTCAGGTACTGACCACCAATTTTGATGGTCCCAAATTCTCCCACAATGGTAATACTCCCTTCGTAATTTTTATTGTATACGCAGGTTGTCCAATTGATGCTACCCATAGCACCAGAAGAAAATTTCACAATTACATTTCCGGAATCTTCCGTCTCAATGTTGTGATTTTGCGTTTCCATAAAAGCTTTCACATCCACAACGTCGCCACACCACCAAACAAGTAAATCAATAAAATGACTAGCCTGCGTAAAAAGTGCGCCTCCTTCTTCCTTCTTTTTTCCCCTCCATGGCGACTCGTCGTAATAACCCTGATAGCGGTTCCACAGGATATCGCATTTTACCATAAAAATTTTCCCAAGCATGCCTTTATCTATGGCATCCTTAGCAAGTTTTACAGGAACATTATGACGATTTTGTTTTACCACCCAAAGTTTCATCTTGTTTTTTTCGGCAGCGGCATTCATGGCATTGCAATCTTTCATCGTTAATGCCATTGGTTTTTCAACCAATACATTAAATTTTTTATCTAATGCTTTGATAGTCATTTCTGCGTGGAGCGCGTGCGGAGTCACAACATTTACCACATCTGCCTTTATTTCTGAAAGCATTTTATCATACGAGGTGTAATAGGGAATATTCTGATACAAAGCCGCTTGCTCCTTGCATTTTTTTTCATCTATATCACAAATTGCTACGATCTCGGCTTCCGGCTCGGCATCCAGCACTGCAATGTGTCTTTTTCCTATACTGCCACAACCAACTATGGCGAATTTAATTTTGCTCATGGGATCTTTATATTATTTTTTCCAGGGTTTTAAAATTTTTAGAAATTTAAAGTAGTTGCTCCACATCTGTTTCTCGGTCTTAAATTCAAAATGGCTTCTTGGTTTTTCCTGCATAATTTTTTCAAATGCTTCCTCCGAAAGTCCGAGTTTTTTTAAAACATATTCTCTCTCTTTTAAAATTTCTTCGGGGTTATAGGGCGGCTTTTGCAATTCAAGCAGCGCTTGTTCTTTAGTAACCTGGCCCGAGCAGATGAGCGTGGCCAAATGCGCTCTACGTTTATCTATTTTAAATTTTTGTGGCAGAATGTATGTCTGATAAAATTTCGTAAAAATTGATTCGTGATGTTTACCGCCATAATTGCGCCATCCAACTTCTTTTGTAATAACCTCTACTGCCTGGTCTTTATTGTAATTCAGGTAATTTAATACCTGTATCGACTCAAGTTTCAAGAACCAATGGTAATAAAGTTTTTTCCAGAAAGTAACATGTGGAAACGTTTTAAGTGGTTTTCCGGAACCGTATTTACTGTAAATATCCACAATGTTTTTCCAGTCCATTTTATCAAAAGCCCATCCTTTGGGCATGATAGCTTCTGTGGCGAAATTAAACCCGTTAATGGTGTATTTAATTTTATACTTCTGGGCAATATTTAAAATTGTGGAATAAATAGCGTGGTCGGTGATGGCTTCTATATCCACCACTCCGGCCTTTAAATAGGCCAGTTGCAACTCTTTAAACTCTTCCCAATTAATAACATGTGTTTGCAATTCATATCCTAACCTATCGCAGAGGCTCTCAATGTTTTTAACGGCCAGTTCGCTGTTCCATCCATTGTCGAAGTGCACCATCAGCGGGCGCAAACCTTGCTGCTTTGTCCAGTAAGCAAGATACGAGCTATCCACCCCTCCACTAACCCCTAATATACAGTCATATGCTTTTCCTTTACCTGCTAGCTTAATTTCATTTACTTTGGTATCCAGCCATTTTTTCCGCTGCGCTGCGTCGCCAAGTTTGTTTACCGAACTATAATAATAGTTACAATAATTACAGATACCTTTTTCGTCGAGCGCAAACACATCTGAATCTTCGCTGGTTAATATACAATTGCTACACTTTAACATATGTTTATTTAATCGTATAAATTTTAATTTGATTTTGTTGCTTTAATGATATAAGCTGTATTTCCATTTTTCTGAATGTGTTTGTATTGTAGAAATCTATAATACAAAGTAAGCATACCCAGACCGGAAGACAGAAGATAAAGCTTTGAAGGCTTAAAGTATTCAACGGTAACTTCTGCCTCGTTAAACCAACCTTCTTCAGCAAGATGCAGATAGCCATTGTGTTTCATATTGACCTGCCCTTGTAGTGTCTTTTCCGAAATTTTGTAGTCAGAAGCCTGCTCAGGAACCTTGTAAATTTTAGTCCCTTGCTTTACTTTAATTTGGGGTAACTCTATAAAATTTTTCGTAAAAACTTTTTGATTATTATAAGTTGTTATCGCATCAACTTTAAACCCATGTTTTTCAAGGGCCTGGGTCATGTATTTCAGGTTATACATATAACGCATAGATCCAGCCTTCCCATTGACACGCTTTGGTTCCTTATTATCCACAAGAAAACCATCTGCAAGATAAAGGGTACCGGATGTTACCTTCGACAACTGATCAATGGCCAAATCAAGATCTTCAAGCCAAACAATAACATTATTAACTAAAACCACATCGAACTTCTGCTGCATCTTATCAAGCTGATAAATACCTTCTTTATGCAGCTCTACCTTTGAATGAAGATACTCTTTTAACAAACTCACTCCTTGAAGCGACCAGCCATTCTTCATTGTATCTATACCCTCTTTATAAAGGTCGGAAGCGACTATTTTTGAAGCTCCTCTTTTTTCTGCCTCAAAAGACAAAAGTCCATCATTTGCTCCCACATCGAGGAAAGATTTTCCGTTAAGATTTTTGGGTAACTGTAAAGAGTCCCAAAGTGTTGCATTTATAAAACCTGGCGTCCTTAGCCCATCACCGAGCTCAACAGATTGTCGCCAAAAAGGATACGCAAATATATTTTTTATTTTTTCATTCATCTCTTTTACTTGCTAATTGGTGCATAAGCACATTTAACTTCTCAAAATTAGTTTTCCTGTTAAAGTTTTCATCGCAAAATCTGTTCGCTCCCATTCTAAAATTATCAGAATTTTTCGCTGACTTCATAAATTCTTTTAATTGTTCAGCGACTTTAAACGCATCGAAATTCTTCGGGATGAGAATTCCTGTTTGATCATTTACAATCTCGCTGCAACCACCTACATCGGTTGCCATAACCGGAATACCAAAACCGATGCTTTCCATCATACTAACCGGAAGCCCTTCAGATTCACTAACACTTATGAAAAGATTAACAGAAGTGGTTTTATAAAATTCCAGCACATTTTTATTTGGTGTAAAACCCATTAGATCCACCTTAATATTTTTGTGATGTTGATTGAGATTTTCTATGTTTTTAAGAAATAGCTGACGCGTTGGATCACTCTCCACTTTTTCTCCGAAGTGCACCCAACGGACAGGGAAATCAATATATTTCAATATTTCCGGAATGAGATACACCCGCTTGATCACGTCCATAATAGAACAGGAAACCAGGGTAAAGTAATCTCCTGCTTCAAGTTTAGTAAGCGAATATCCTGCCACCCCTAGATAATTTACGCCAATTTTTTCCTGGTACTTTGAATATTTTTCTTTCAGGTAGGATGCTCCTTTTTTTGAAACAGAAAATACCCCGTCTGCATACTGCAACTGAAACCATCTGAATGGAATGCGCTGTGTAACCGGAATTCTATATTCATAGAGGTCTGTACCATGAATTCTGCTATAGAAGGAAGTAATTACTTTATTTCTTTTTAAAACCGCCAGGGCCGTTGCCCAGCCATTGAACCAAAATGTAAAAAAAACCTTTTCTGTAACAGATGATCGGATATCTGTATCTATTATTTCTGCTAAATAACTATTTCTCATAAACGAACTTACGGCCTGGGCCAAATATCGAGGCCTTATTATATAGTTCGGATATTTAATAAGCTCTACAACTGCAGTGTATAAAATGAGAGAAAAATATTTCTTTAGAATTTTTTTTGTGTTGTAAGCTTTAAAATCAACAAGTTTTATGCTGACATTTTCCGGAAAAACTTCTTTGTTTAGAGACTGAAAAGTGTAGACAGCCACACGATTATAAGTCGCAGCAAAACTTTGAATATCATTTAAGATAAAAGAAGTGTCGGTTGTATCCGTAAAAAAATAAATATCCTTAGAAATCTTTGTCATTCTATTCTTTTAATAAAATGTCAGCAATATTCTGAGAAGCATGAGCTCTGTTATTTACCAAAGGTTTCCACATTTCATCCATTAAAAATTCATCAAGATATTTTTCCAGTATCACGGGAGAATTTACATGAAAAACAGCTTTGTCATCTACAAAAGGAAGTCTTGATTTTTCGCTAAGCTCAAAATTAATAGATGGTATATTAAACCACGAAGCCTGAAAAGAGACCATCGAAGAAAAAGAAATGGCCACCGACGATTTTAAAAACAAATCAAATAAGCTTTTTTGCACCATTCTTTCCGTATAAGAAGGTACCGGAAGGATACGTTCATGCATAGCATCATTTCCCTCCGTTTCACTGGGATGTTTTCGCACTAGTACAACTACATCTTTATGCTTGTCGAGATAACTGCTCAGCATTTTCAAGACATCCTGCTTCTCAAGGGCGTAAATCCGCGAAGTTAATAAAGCTATCACTTTCTTATTTTTTATCTTCTCAAGAACAAGATCTAAGGTTCCCGAATACTGATGAAGTTCAGCACTGTCTTGTAAAACATGACCGGTAACCGGCAGCTGAACAGGACTTAATTCACAGTAAGACAGAAGCAGCTCTTGTGTATTTTGATCGGGCATAAACCAATAATCAAAATAGGAGTGCATGTTCTGAGGATCCTTTGCTTTTGTACCATTCATATAATTAAATGTCACACCTTTCATTTTAGAGGCAACCATACAAAGTACATTTCCTTCACCCTCATTTTCTCCCGCATTCAGAATCACTTTTTTAACCCCATTGCTGAATAAACGTTCGTATTCGTCAACATGATTACAAAGGGTGTTCATTAAATAAATCAGTGTATTTATAAAATCAGGATCTTCATTGTAGAAAAACAATTTTACTTTCTGAAAACCGGATAATTTGAACGGGTTTCGTTGCACAGCTTTTGTTGTAAAGTTAAGTCCAAAAGTTTCAAGCATTTGTTTATTTACAGCAGAGGTATCTTTATTATTAATAGATTGAAATGGAAGAACATTTTTAATTCCCAGCTTTTCAAATAAATTCCCATATACATCTACCATAAATGGATCATTTAAACGAAAGGCTATTTTTTTTTCAATCGCTGTTACTTGCTTTTCCGGTAGTATCTGATAGGAACTATGTTTATATAAAAAAATCTTCCGAATTAAGGCAAGACGCTTTTTTATTTCAGGTCTTTCATCGTAAAAAATGAATGACGGATTACCTTTAATCTTATTTGCTTCAAACAGTAAAGCATTTGTAAAAAGATAAGCCCAGAAAAGGTCTTTGTTCAGCGCTTTTTGCAGGTCGTATCCTTTATACATAAAAATTCCAGGAAAAGCCAAACTAAGCTTTTTTGTTTTTTCTGCAACGAGGTTGAAATTATACCAGTTGGCTTCGCTTGTATTTTCAAACGCATTTACCAATGTAAAATTGGATGCAAGGGTACTATAGTTAACAGATGCCTCTATTTTAGTAAAGATAATTTTCTCAATTCCGTCCTTTTGAAACTGGTTAATGTGGCGTGCTGAAATAGTATTTATTACTCCGACTTTCATTAGTTTACAGGCCCTAACTGAGTTAGTAAATAATTCGTGTAATATTTCGCGCCTGAAATATTCATATGATCCACTGAAGAGAAGTAAGTGTAGTCGTTCATATCATCAGGGGCAGGTATAAAATCAATGCCACTTTCTATCATCCTCTTTTTAAACAGACTATACTGCCTCTTATAATTTTCGCTCAAATAATCATCTAATTTAAACGTGGGCGTTTCCAGCACCTTAACTTCTGTGTTTTTTTTCTTGTATTTTTTTACGAGCTCAATAAAGTAATTTGCTTTTACCGCACTAAACTCTGCCATTTTAAACTTCTGATAACTATGGCTTTCTGCTGAAATAATGGAATCATTTACTATTTCGCTTGAAGATAAAAATCCTTTATATAAAATAGCATCTTCTTTTGCATTCTCAAAATCAACCTGCAATTGGTATTTATTATGAAACATACTTTTACCCGCTTTTTCGATGCTTTTCCGTAATAATGAAGTGTATACACCGAAATCTGAATATTTATAGGCAACAAATTCATTGCTTAATGGATTATTAAGGTACCGGTGAATTGGATATAATTGCCAGTTGTCAAAAATTTCGGAACAACTACCAGGATTAAGGTTAAGTACAATAATTTTAGGTTTCTCCTTGCAGCATGCCAGATAATCATCCAGCACAACTTCATAAAAATATGGTCCGGCAGTAGCAACTCCTAAAACAAAAGTTGCTTTAAAGACACTATCAAAAGCCGGGGTGTAAATTCCGTTGTAAAAATAAGAAGGTCCTACAAAAAGATAATCAAGAGCGTTTGTGCTGGCAGCAACTTTTACACGTGCTACACTACTATTAGCTACAGGAAGCAATCCATCATTCATTTCCAAAGCAAGTATCAGCAATGCTAAAGGAAAAACAAACAAGCTCAATTTTAAGAAAAATCGTTTCAAACTAAAACTCTAATCTATTTGATTTACTATTTGTTTAAGATACTTAAGCCTCATCTTATGATCTTGCAATGAAAACAGATCACTTCCACTTCCATGCACAAAAGCTTGTGTTTGCCTGAACAAACCAGGTTTGTAGTTAAGATCTAATTCACTATCCAACTGCATTTTTTCTACAAGTACACTGCCGCGTTTTTGAATATGCAATTCTTCGAGCGGTTTTAAAATGAGGCGGTGTTTGTTGGTGAGTAGTTCTACAAACCATCTGCCCGGAGCTTCCCAGTTAGAATGGTAAGTAAATAATGCGCCTTTCTTTGTGATGCCTGATCCTGCGAAAATGCTTACAGGATGCCAGCTTAAGCTTCCGGACGTGTAGGCCGATAATTTTTCAGGTTCTCCGCCCATAAAAAATGCCAGATCAACAACATGCGAAGAATTAGCAAGAAACCAGTTTTCTTTTATTCCAGGCTTTTTATCAATTTTTTCTATTACGTGCGACCACTCTGTAAATTCAAAATGAAATGAAGAAACACCCCCGTCTTCTTCTATAATTTTTCGAGCCTGTAAAACAGATTCGTAAAATCTCCTGTTATAAGCCACATAAATTTCAGCTTTCATCTCCAGTGCACTCAAAGAAAGTTTCTCAATTTCCTCAAAGTTCAATCCGGCTGGTTTTTCCACAAGAATTTTTTTTATCCCTGCCTTCAGCAAGGCTACTGTGGTGGCAAATAATTCTTCTAAACCCACAGCAACAATTGCTGATGAAAACCTTTTTAAATCATTGTGGAGCAGAAAATCAGAGAGACCTCCCTCAATAGCTTCTGAACCTGTAAGCTCCCTGAATTTTTCAACACCGCTTTTACTCCTCCCAACAACGGTTACCTCACACTTCAGTGCCTTAAGAACTTTGTGATAATCAACAGCCATCTGGCTTGCTCCTACAAGTAGTATGTTTAAGTTATCGGACATATGTTTACTTTTTCATTAGTCGTTTGGCTCATTCTTGCCAGGAAGAGATTGAGCATTTTTGTATGCAAGGTGGCCGATACGGCATAAGGCGTCAAGTCACAAGTGCCGCTTGCCCCCAAATCATTAACTACTATATCGCTTAATTTACTCTGAAATTTAATGGTAATTAGTTTCTCTTCCCATTTCCAGTTATTTTCGGCAGAACTTACTTGCAGTGTTGCTATGGCCCCTTCTTCTTTTATAATGATGCGGTGTGTTTTTGTTGTTAAAAACAAGGTTAAAGGTGAAGCTTCTGCATTGTAAGAGGTGCACCTGAAAGAACTTCCATCTTTTACAGAACCGGTTATTGAACCCGTAAACTCCACATAACCGCTTCTTTTGCTTTCGTGAATCTTTTCATCCAGATGAGAACCATCCAAAGTTATTTCAGCATCATTTATAAGGTACGAAAATATGTCCAACATGTGAACACCATTAGAACCAAGTCCCCACAGGTTGCCGGCAACCTCAAAACTCAGTGGTCCTTTTACGTAAGTCTTAACTACTTTATAAAGATCCCACATTCTTCGCGGACAATTTACAAAAGCTTTGGTTCCACTTTTAGCAAGCAACTGGTGTATCTCGTTATAGTCTTCTAATGCAGGAAATAAAAATTTTTCCAGCAAAAGATGCTTTACAAACTTAGTACTCAGTAAACTTTGAGTAATACTTTTTCTAACCATCGAACCTGTTGCTATAATCGCAAGTTCTATTTCAGAAGGCAAGGCTTCCATGTTGTTTAAATAAACAACTGAACTATCTTCAGGTTTTAATTCCTTGTACCTTTTACTCGCCGTTGCCAGGGATTCCGGCGTGGGATCAACGACAAAAATTTTATAGTTAGTTTCATCCAGTGAGGCCAGCGCCTGTAAATGCCTGCTGCCAATCTGCCCGGCGCCAATTACCGCAATATTAGTCATAGTTTATGTGCTTGTTTTGAGCCAGAAATTGTGCGTACAGCCAATCTGTTTCATTATCAATATCTATAGCGTATGTTTCTTCCATCACATACTTTTTAATGCTTTTTAATTCGTGTAAATTTCCATTCAGTAAGCTTTCGGTTCGGATGATATAAATGGAACCATTATACATATAGGTTTTAGGAACATCCTGACGCCTGGAAACATTCAGTGGCAATTCTTTTGACCTCTTTAAATTTCCATTCCCATCTTCTTCAAACAGCGAAAAATAAGGGTTTAATCCCGATTCACAAACCGATACCACCATATCCGGCTGTTCTCTCTCGTAAAGCGCTAAGGCCTCTTCAAGATGTCGGTATAGTCGGAATGGAGAAGTAGGTTGTAAATAAATTACTTTATTAAAATCGAGACCCTTTTCTTTAAAAAAACCTATCGCATGTTTTATAACATCATTGGCAGAAGCTGTATCCGATGCTAACTCTTGTGGTCTTTTAAATGAAACGGGAATGGATAGTTTCTCTGCCAGTTCTATCACCTTATCGTCATCCGTTGTTACACAAATATATTCAGCCTTTACAAAGTGAAGTGCATATTCAAGCGAATAACTAACCAGGGCCTTTCCATCTAGCAGTTTAGTATTTTTGCCAGGAAGGCCTTTAGAACCTGCCCTGGCTGGAATTACGAATAAACATTTATCAAGTTTCATCTTACAAAGAAATATGTTTTATGTCTTCCTGTGCCTTTAAAAAATCGTCGGGCTTACCAATATCAAGCCAATATCCCAGTAAGGGATAGGACACAACTTTATCAGAGCGTGTTAAGGCATTCTCCAGAAAATCCGTCGCATTGTGAAAGGTATCACCTGGAATGGTTTCAAGCAATTTACGTTTAATCAGATAAATACCTGCATTCGAATAATAAGTATAGGTGGGTTTTTCTTTTAATGTCTTCACAATGTTATCCCGTGTTTCAATCACTGCATAGGGAATAGTTACTTTATAAGGAATCGTAGCCACTGCTATATCAGCATCCTGTGAAATGAACTCTTTGTAGAAATCTGCGAAATCAATATTTGTCAGCAGATCTGAATTCATTACTAATATATTCTCATTGTCAAAATCCTGTATTTTTGAAACGGCGCCAATTGTTCCCATGGGCTTGTCTTCATCTATATATCTTACCTGGATATTTTTAGCGCTTCCGTCTTTAAAAAAATCTTTGATCATGTGACCGAGGTAATTTACCGAAATGTAAAAGTTACTTATACCATTGTATGCAAGCCTGTCAACATTGTGTTCAATAATTGGTTTTTTACCTATTACCAGCAAAGGTTTAGGAGTAGTATCGGTCATTGGCTTTAAACGTTCACCTCTGCCGCCTGCCATGATCACAACATCCAGGGGCAAAACATTTTTCATTACGGTAAGATCATACACTTTTAAAAGGCGTTTGTTCTCATCCAATAAGGGAATCGTTTTGATATTTAAAGCTCTGAATTCTTCAATTTTATCGTTGTAGTAAGTTCCTTTTGTGAGGTATCTAAACGATGTGCGCATCACAGAATTAACCTCATCTTTAAGCGTAATTCCATTCAATAAGCCGCGACGTATATCACCGTCTGTTAGGGCACCTATCACTTTTTGATCTTTGCTATCCACCACAAACAAGGTTGAACCTGCCGGAAAAAAATTAATCTTTTCCATAGCATCTTTTATAGAAGAATCGGGGCTGATTGTATTTTCAGCTAATTTATTCATGCTTGTTTAATTTTACGTAACAGGTTAATGATCCGGTCCGAAGTTTTACCATCACCATATATATTTATTTTTTTCGGAAGAGCGAGAGTGCTTACTTTGCGCATTGCCAGGTAAATTGCTTTTTCTTCCACGGGCACATCCATTACGTTAGAATTTCTCTCTCTCCCTCCCTGCCTGTTGCCAATGTTGATCACATGCTTCCTGAATGAAGCTGCTTCTACAATGCCACTGGAAGAATTTCCCATCACATACAAACAGGATTTTAATGCCGTGTAATAGCCTCTTGATCCTAATGATTCTACAAGATGAATGTGCTCATTCTTGTTCGAAGCCTCAATCAATTCTTTCCGGATAACATCACCCATGGTATCTGCATTAGGCATGGTGACAAGGACGTTCGAACGCGTTCCCGCAAGCACCTTACCAAGAGTTTGAGCGTAGATTTTGTTCTTTTTATAATCTACCGTTTCAGGATGAAAAGTAAATAAAATAAAAGGCTGACGAATATCAAACTTAAATTGCTTTTGAAATTCAACCGCAGAAAAAACTTCGGTGTTCTTAATGTTTTCAATGGCCAGCGAACCTGTATGCACCACATTTTTTTTATGGCCGAGGATCTGCTGAACTCGCTCTGCATTTTTTTTTGTATTCGTAAAATGGTAGGTCGCCATCAAAGTGAGCGCGTTCCTGTAATAATTATCAATGGCCCCGTTCGTTTCTTCTCCGCCGCTTAAATGCGCTACGGGAATATTAAATGGCACCGAAGCCGACACGGCCGCGTACATTTCATACCGGTCGCCCAAACATAAAATGAGATCGAAAGTATGCCTGGCCCAGAATTTCGAAAATTTTACATGTACTTCTCCAATGGTTTGTGCTATGTGTTGTGGCGAATCTCCTTCCAGCACCGTTTCTATTTTTTCAAAGACCTTGTAACCATCACGCTTGATAGCATCAATGGTGTAACCGTGTTTTCTGGAAAGGTGTGTACCAAAGGCAATGATGTTTAATTTCATGCCGGGCACTTTTTGTGCAGCATCTAGTAAAGGCCTGAAGAACCCAAAGTCTGCGCGCGAACTAGTTAAAAGTGCTATTTCCATTCAAGGTCTTTGAGACGCAATAAACTATCTTCTGTTAAGTCCTGCATTGCAACACAGCCGATAAGATCTTTAAACAACATGGGATTAATACCGTTGCCCGGCCGCTTCACACAAAGGTCCGTTTCAGTAAGGACTTGTCCCTTCTTTACGCTCCGGGCAAGATGAATACTTTTGCGTGCAATGTTGGTATTCTTTTTTTCAGACTCTGAAGGCAATTTTACTCCTGTACCTAAGGCCGCTTCAATATTGCGAATGGCTTTTACCATGTCTGTTAGCTCCTGTGGATCGAGGGATGCTTTATGATCCGGCCCTTCCATTGTTTTATCGAGGGTAAAGTGTTTTTCAATAACAGTAGCTCCCATGGCAACTGCAGCCACCGGCACCTCTATCCCTAAGGTGTGATCTGAATAACCAACAGTAACATCAAAAGCATTTTTGATAGTGATCATCGCTTTAAGATTTACATCTTTCATGGGCGTTGGATATTCTGTATTGCAGTGCAGCACGGTAATGTCTTCGCGTTTTGTTCCGGCCTCCGTCAATACCCCCAAAGCATTCTCAATATCACCGAGTGTTGACATGCCAGTAGAGAAAATAACTTTTTCTTTATAGGCACCAATCTTTTGCAGATAAGGCAGATTGGTAATTTCGCCCGACGGAATTTTCCATAAACCCATTTCAAGCGTTTTTAGAAAATCAACGCTCTCCATATCAAAGGGAGTTGACAGGAATAAAATGTTTTTGCTTTTACAATAAGCTTTCAGCTCAATAAAATCATCAAAGCTCAACTGCAATTTTTTTACCATCTCCAGCTGACTCTCCGAACTACCGGTGGTCTGCTTTTGATAGTCTGCTTTTTCAGCGTGTTTTGATATAACATTCTCAGCAATGAAAGTTTGAAATTTCACTGCGTCTACCTTCGCAATTACGGCAAAATCTACAAGTTGTTTTGCCAATTGCATGCTACCGTTATGATTAACGCCAGCTTCAGCAATTATGAATACACGGGAATTATTTTTCATCTAGTTTCCTTATTATTTTTGCCGGACTACCCGCTACCACGGTATAATCTGGTACATCTTTATTTACAAACGAATTCGCACCAACAACACTATTTTTTCCAACTGTAACTCCAGGTAAAATCACAGAATTAATCCCTATCCAGCAACCTTCTTTCAGGCGTGTAGTTGCCATAATATAACCCTGATCTTTAACCGGCATATGTATATTGTCGAACTTGTGCGTGCTGCTATAAATGGCAACATTCGGACCTAAAAGCACGTTGTCTTCAATATAGATCATAGACTCTTTATTTCCCGGATAACTCGAAAGAAGTGTGCCTCCGGGAATAATAACATTTTTACCTATTACCACATTGCGGGTTCCAATAATGGATGCAAAAGGTCTTATCTCGGAGTTCTCGCCAATCGTTCCTATTTTTCTCTTTTGAAACCAGATACGAAAAGGCTTAAAATATAAGAGCCAGTGTGTAAAATACATATCAGGACCAATTTTCGGATAGAGTAAAATAAATTTAAGATGCTTAAACATGTTTCGCTTTTTCGAGTAGTTGGTTCAGCTTTGTAGTATCCAGGATAAATTGGTGTTTATTCCCAGCAGGATTTAAAATCAATTTACTTTCAGAGCTGCCATACTCTGCAATAAGGCGTTTAGCAAGATCCACCAGGCTAATACATTCGTCGGCAACATTAAAGATCCCACTGGCTGAATTGCCGATAAAAAATTCTATATATTCCGAAAGTCTATCTACTTGCACAAGATTCAGTAGGCGCTCACCGTTACCAAATAGTGTGGCTGTATTTTTAGTCTTTATTTCTTCTATTAGCACCGGAATGATTCGGGAAGCATCCATGCCTTCTCCATAAATCATTGCTGTACGCAAATGGGTGAGATTCACAGTCCCCGATAAAAAATGCTCAAGAATTACCTCTGCATTGTATTTAGATAAACCATAGATAGCATCTGCATTTTTCGAAGGATCTGCAATGGCTTTTTCATCGTACCTGCCATCTGTATTTGAATACACCGATGAGCTTGACAAGTGAACGATTTTTTTTACTCCCGCTAATTTTGCCCCCAAAGCAATATTCTTAGCCATGGCAGCATTCTCATTTAGAACCGAAAGGTCGTTTACATTGTCCTTATTAGCCATGCGCGAAGCCAGGTGCACAACACATGAAATCTCTTTATGATTTTCGAAAAAGTCAAGGGTTTGTTTTTCATTCGTCAGATCAAGCGCTTGTATATTTCCAGGAAGCTCGGTTTTTTGTCTGGCTATACCAATAACACTGCGGCTTAATGATAAACGCTTATAAAGTGCTTTACCAACAAATCCATTCACACCTGTAATCAGTATACTCATTTATTTATTTTCTGGAATAAAAAATTCGTCGTAATACCTTACTACCGTTCCTTCTTTAAGGTCAAACTCCATCTCTTTATTAAAAAGTAAAAGGTTAATGATGTATTCAACTTCTTTAAAACCGAATAAAGAGCGGATGTAGGTAGTACCTGAATGACGGGCATTTATTTCAAAAATTTTCGGAACACCTTTTTCATCCAGGCGCAATTGAAAGTTGCAGGCACCAAAAGGTTTTAATTTTGTAGCTACTAATTCCAGGTACTCGCTTATAATGGAAGGAAAATCTTTTTTATAATAAGACAGGTAAGTGTTACCCGCTTTCAGATGGCGACGCAGCACGATAGATCTTTTTAATTCTCCGTTTAGAAAAATAACACCGCAGGTATATTCTGTTTCGTCGTTGCCAACTAATTCCTGGATAACAGGTTCTTTCGCCATAGCCAGAGCCTTCGGAAGCTCCTTCGGATCATTTACTTTACTTACCCCTACACTTCTGGCGCCTTTCCGGGGCTTTACAATAAGTGGGTAATTTAAAGAAGAAGGGTCCACCTCTTCCGGTAACCAGGATTGCGGATAGGCCAGATCATTCTGCTTAAGAAACTCATAGGTCAGATATTTATCATCTGCTATAGAAATTACATCTTCCGGACAAACCAAAACAATAGCGCCGGTACTTTCTTCAATCTGTGATTTGTATTTTGCAAAAAGTGGTAGTTCAAAATCGACACCTACAAACAAAAGCTTTACGTTATTGGCTTTAAGAGTATCAAGAATAACAGTAAGCCAAGCGGTATGACTCACAGTGGGATTTAAAATATCCGGTAGCAAAATATTTTTTGAGCACCAGAAAGACCCCACCGTATTTTCAAAGTAATCAAGACCAATAAAATTTATTTTATCATTTAATTCCGAACGCTGTACCGATTTTATTACAGCCTGTCCTATAAGACTTCCTGAACCTGTAACTGCAATATTTAGTTTATCTGCCATTAATTTCTTTTCGTTTTGACTGGATATAGCTTATGCATATCTCAGGATAATTTCTTTGACGCATTTCACTTAAAAGTTGGTCGGCGCTGAACTCTTTTGTTATCAAATCTATTTTACCAGATTCTGTATTCCAAACCACATAATTTAAAAGATCTGCATTCGTTCTGTTTTGCCCCACGCTACCGGCATTTACGAGCGTATATCCATTTATTTCTCTTAAGAACTGTTTATGCGAATGCCCTATAAAATAATTCTTATGTATCTCTATTTCTGTATCAGGAAAAACATAGGAGTTGTTTAAAGTATGTACACAATCAAAATTATGAAGCGTGAAGCTTTCTGCGTAAGCTGCAATCTGTGCCTTGCGTTCGAAGCCAGGATAACAAAAATTAAAAAACGATTTCGCCACTTCATTTGTTCCCGGATAGGTCCCGCTAAGGTAAGCTTCCTCATGATTACCTTTTAGTAACATTTTATTATCAAGACTTTCCAGCAGATCAACACACTCATTACTCCAGGGACCATAATTTACAACATCTCCTAAAGAAATCACGAGATCAACTTTCGGTTCTTGCTTTAACACAAATTCAAGTGCCGGTAAATTTCCATGAATATCACTGAGTACTAAAACCTGCATCTTATTTTCTTACACTGCTAGGAATATTTACAAGCCTGTCTTCAATGAATTGTGCGTTTTCAGATCCATGGTTAATACAGTGCTTGAACAGGGGTAAATTTGTCATCAATGTCCATACAGGTCGGGTCATTACACCGTTATCATTTGTGTAAGTTAAAAATTCGTCCCGTTCTTCTTTGTCCTTTAACAGCAGCGCATTTAGCCAATAATTCGAATAAGAATTTTCGGGTTCAGTAAAAAAAGTAGAGGACATAGTTTTAAATGCCTCCTTATATATAGCTGCTAACTCACGTTTATTAGTAACAAAATTATCAAGCTGCTCCATCTGTGCGCAAGCCAGGGCAGCATTCAGATTAGGCATCCTGTAATTGTAACCAATATTATCGTGTTTGAACTCCCAGCGATGCGGCACTTTAGATTGCGTGGTGAGATGTTTTGCCAGTTTTCCAAGAGACTCGTCATCAGTCACTATTACACCGCCACCACCACAGGTAATGGTTTTATTTCCGTTAAAACTGAAGGCTCCCAGAAGTCCTAAAGTTCCAGTGTGTTTTCCCTTGTATTTGCTTCCTATAGATTCCGCCGCGTCTTCAACAAGAGGAATAGAATAAGTGTTGCAAATTTCCATCAGCTCATCCAGCGCCACTGCATGTCCAAAAGTATGCATGGGAACACAAGCCGCCACGCGTTTACCACTGCGCTTATGAAAACAGCCCCCATTCTTTACTTCTGTTTCGTTCTGCAAAAAATCTTTTAAACTATCTGGCGATAATCCTAAAGTTGATTTGTCAATATCTACAAATACAGGCTCAGCGCCCAGGTAACTTATGGCGTTACAGGTAGCTATAAAAGAAAGAGGTTGTGTTATAACAAGTTCATCGCGTTTTACGCCTGCCAGTACGAGCGACATGTGCAGGGCTGCCGTTCCGTTTACAGCTGCAACAGCGTATTTAGCACCGGTGTACTCGCGGATCATCTCCTCAAATCTGTCCACGTATTTACCTACCGACGACACAAATGTTGAATCAATGGCGTCCGCTACATAAGCTTTATCATTCCCCCAAAATCTTGGTTCGTGCAAAGGAATAAAGTCCTGGCCGGGATAAAGCTCTTTAATTTTTTCTGTTATTTCTTTATACATTATAAATATCAGCTTTATAACGACTTAAATTTTCTGCTTGTTTAAACCAGGCAATGGTTTGGCTCAAGCCTTCGTCTAAAGACACCAGTTGTTTCCAATCGGTCAGCGCAAGAATTTTTTTATTATCTCCAAACAAACGCTCTACTTCACTTTTCTCAGGACGCAGGCGAACGTCGTCGCAAATTATTTTTGCTGCAGGATTTAGCTGGTTAATTAGTTTCTGCGCAAGGTCGCCAACCGTTATCTCCGAATTGGTGGCTATATTCACTTCTTCACCCAGAGTTTTTTCCGACTTTGCAATTTCTATAAATCCCCGCGCTGTGTCTTTCACAAACAAAAGATCACGGGTGGGATGAAGCGCGCCGAGTTTTATATCCGTAATACCACTTAATAACTGTGTTATAATAGTTGGAATTACCGCCCGGGCCGATTGCCGTGGTCCAAAAGTATTAAAAGGTCTTACAATGGTGACAGGTAAATTAAAGCTTCTGAAAAAAGAATCGGTTAAAAAATCAGCCCCTATTTTTGTCGCTGAATAAGGACTCTGCCCTTGTTTGGGATGTTTTTCATCTATGGGCACGTATAAGGCTGTGCCATACACTTCTGAAGTGGAAGTCACTAACACGCGTTCTATATTAAAATCCCTTGCTGCCTGCAAAATGTTTAAAGTGCCTTTAATATTTGTGTCCACATAACTGTCGGGCGAATGATAACTGTAAGGAATAGCTATCAGAGCAGCAAGATGAAAAACAACGTCTACTCCTTGCAAAGCCGTCCTCACTCCATTGGGATCACGAACATCGCCAGCAAAAATTTCTATACTTTTTAATTTTTCTTTTGGTAAAGTATCCAGCCAGCCCCAGGAATTAAAAGAGTTGTAATATACAAATGCCTTCACCGTGCAGCCTTCGTCTATCAAAGCTTCTACTAAGTGACTTCCAATAAAGCCATCTGCTCCTGTAACTAATACTTTTTTTGATTTTAAATTCATAAGTTTTATTCTATTTTTTATGAAGCGCAGCTGCTTTAAAATGCGCCGCAAATTGTCTTAAAAATACCGGAAATAATCTTGGTGCTTTCAAACCTGCACTTACAAAACTTCCAATCGCTGCAAAAGGACTTTCGTTTGTTTTATTTATAGCCATCAGGTAATAAGCATAATCGTCAGCGCTCTTCCAGTCACCTGCAGCTATAAAATCTGGTTTGCCTTGCTTACGGTTTCCGTAAAACTGTACAATCATTTCGTGTCCTACAAAAGCCTTCGGATTTCTATGCAGCGCCCCTACCGAGTTAGGATTTGCCCTGTAGTAATATAAAGCGTCCGGAATATTCGATACCTTAAAATGATCGAGTATCAAAGAAAACAAGTAAGTATCTTCAGAACCTATCCTGTCAAAATACTCATTGTAAATCCCCAATTTTTCTATAACCTGTTTCCGCAACATAAGGGCCGATCCTGTCATTACAATTTTATAGTGCAGAAAATCATTTCTTATCTGCTCGTCTTTTAAAGCATAGGTAGATTTAAAAAATTCTTTTCCATCAGCATCCACCTTCACGATGTTAGAACCTACACAAGCTACTTCTTTATTTTCATCCAGGAATTTTTTAAGCCTGGCAAGCCGCTCGCTATCTGCATAATCATCCGCGTCCTGGAAAGTGATGAGTTCGCCTTTGCAAACTTTAAAAAGTTTGTTAGAAGCTTTCAGGTAGCCCAGGTTTATTTCATTGTGGTAGGGTTTGATTCTTGGATCTGAAAATGTATCAATAATTTCCTTTGTCTTATCGGTAGAACAATCGTCGGCAACAAGCAACTCAAAGTTTTTATAGCTCTGATTAAGAATACTCTCAATGGCTTGCTTCACAAATTTTTCACAATTGTAAGCTGGCATTAGAATAGAAATAAGTATGTCTTCCATATTAGTTCTTTACTCTTGCTTTGAGCTGATATAAGCGAAGAAAAAAATAATTATAAAGTATGTGTGGATGAAAATAATAGGCCATCCTTTTTATTCCCGCAAAAGAAATTTTATTTCCTGGCGCTTTCTCTCCAATAACTTTTTTATAGATCTCCAGTTTTCGTTCTGTATCACTTAAAATCCATTGATTTGCTGCCTCGCCCATCTCCGCATATTTCTGAGGATTAGATCTGCAATCTACAAATGTTGCCGTAACTTCGTCTGCGTTTTTAGCGTCTACCATAGGATAAAGATCCAATCCCTTTGCTTTGTAAAACGCATCTCCTCTGTGATGGATCAATGGTTTTTTCATGGCCATAAATTCCATAATACTACTATAGCTGTACCATTCACGGTATCCAAGTTCTCCCACACACATATCGCTGAAATGAATGGCTACCATCAGGTCTTTCCGGTTCATTTTTTTAAACCACTTTACATTTTTTTCAATCCTGAGTTCTGAAATGAGCTGTTTCGATTTTTCCACGTCTCCGCCATATTCCATTAAAATCAGAAGCGAATCGTCTTCAAATGCAGAATTACTTTTTAAATAGTTCGCGAACCCATTTATCAGGTGATTATTGCCCTTGTCAATTTTAAATTCGCCCCGCATGCTCCAATCCTGCGAAATTTGCTGGAAGACAATAAACTTATACTTATTTCTGAGCTCAAGAAATTGTTCATAGTAAGACGAAGCGCGTGGATAGCTCGGTGTATACTGTTTGTAATATAAAAATGGCGGCGATGGAATGCGTCCTTTGTCGTTACCGCGAATCTGTGCAAAGGGTTTTTCATACACCTCATCACTCACGTCAAGACTAATCGTATGAGCATGTTTAATCCCCTTCTGTTGCGCCCGGCTAATAAGATTCGCGGGAATCTCCCAAAGCTGTGGTGGCTTGTTCCTGTAGCGAAAAAAAGGAAATTCATAAAGATCGCTGCCATGCGGAAAATAAAGATCGAGCTTCATGCCTGCTTTAAATAAGTGAGCAGGTGCTGTATCTGTGCCCATTAAATAATCGTATCCTGAAAATAAGTTTTTTATTTCGCGCACCGAAATATCTCTGAATGTGCTAAAATTCCAGCCTAGTTTTTTTATAGTGTATTTATCGGTGTTCTCAAAAGTATCTGCTTCCGGTAAAAAATGATCAAATTCTTCCAGTAGAAAAAAATGAACTTCATGGCCTTCGTCCAGCAGGTAGCGTCCTATCTGGAAGAGCATGTTATTCATATTTCCTATGCAGGCAATTTTCATAGTTTTACAAGTAACTGGGAGGTTCCTTCAAATCCATTGTTCATCAGAACATCTACTATGCTCAATCCTTTTACAAATTCTGATGTATTAAATTGTTTGTAAGAGGGCTGTGTAAAATTATTGTATATCACAGAAATCCCTTGTTCTGTGTAAAGCTCGTCTTTCTGGTATTCGCCCGCTCCCGCGCCACATAAATAGGCCGATGCGCTTCGTTTTTTTAAAAGATCTATAAGCAACTCGTTAGATGAAAACTGAGGGTCCATTTCCGAGCTGAAAAAAAGGGAAGTCTCAATCTTTAATTTTTCCATCACTTCTTTAATAAACCAACAGTTTTTTTGCGAGAGTTTATTTCCTTCCATCGCGAAATAAGTTTCGACTAAATAAAAAGTTTCTCTAAAAAAAGGTGCTTTTTTATAATTCTGCTCAACAGATTGTATAAATTTTTTAATTGCTTTTTCATCCATATTTATTTCCATAGTATTTATTGGAATAAATAATTCTTTTTCATCCTTTTTTAGCGAAACAGACATCCAGTGGTCTTTACCGCCAATAAGCATTTTAACGCGTCGGCACCAGAATTCGGGTGACTTTGGATTATTGGTCACATGATCAAGGATGATTAATTCATCAGCTTTATTTATCTTATTAAATAACCCGAGCCAGGGCATAAAATCGGGTTGGTGTATGGTAACTATTTTCGACACTATAGTTTATTAAGGTAAACCTGGTAGGTTTTCAGATCGGTTTCATTTAATGCTTTAGCATAAATGTGCATACTGTCCTGGCCATTTGTTTTAATGATCAGCTTGCGGTTCTGTGGTTCAATCAGCAAGGCGGCCTTAACCGCCTCTATTAGTTGATAAGAATAACCTTGTCCGCGAAAATCTTTATGGATTACGAATTCTTCCATCTCATAGCCAAATCCTAAATAACGGGGCATGTAAAATTTATTAAGTGATACAAACCCAATTCGTTCTCCCTCATTCTCATCATTGCAAAGCACCATAAACATGAAGAAATCACTTTGAAGAGACTCCCCGTAATACACTTTAAATTGTTCTTCCGAATACTGAACAGGGTGACGCAGTTCTTCCAGCGCGTTATAAATCCAACTGCAATCGTTTAGTTCTGCTTTACGCAAATGCATCGCTCATATTTTTAACAATTCTATTAATCTCTTCGTCTGACAGGTCTTCAAAAAAAGGGACACAAAAAGCACTCTTAATTAAAACATTCGCGTTCTTAAACTCTTTTTTAAACTCAGCCGGACAAACCCATTCATAAAACAAACTCAGGGAAATGTCATTTTTCTTAAATACCTCTAAAGCTTTCTCACGCGAGGATTCTTTTTTAAAAACAACCACGTAACGGTGCGGCAACTTACTGCGATCGTTTTCAAGAACTGTGACTTCAGTTTTACTTGTTAGCGAACTTGAATACTTATTTTTTACAGTTTGGAGTTTTTCAATTATACTCCCTGTTCTTTTTAAATTAGAAAGTAGTACCGCGGCATTCATGTTCAGCATTCTGAAATTGTACCGCTCATTTTCTTCAAAGTGTGTCTGGTCGTTATAATACACAAAAGACCTCGCTTTTTCTGCAAGTTCTTTACTCGAAGTAACAACAGCGCCTCCATCAATGCCATTTATCCCTTTGGTGGGGTAAAAAGATAAAACCTGTATATCGGCCTCCGACGAATAATTTAACGAAGAAAAAAAAGACTGGCAGGCGTCTTCGATCACAACCAGTCCCAATTCCTTTTTCAGATACCTTGTGTCTGAAATATTTCCAGCGTAGTTCGGAGAAATTATATATTTTATATGTTGTTCTTTTACTAAAGCACTTACATGTTCAAGGTCACAGTTGCCATCTTGTAAATTCACATCACAAAACACCGCCGTATTTCCGCTTGCCACAATGGCATTCCCAATAGCAAAACAAGTGCTTAAGCAAGGGGTAATAATTTTCTGTCCTTTAATACCAAGTGCTTTGATGGCGATAAACAGGGCAGAATACCCATTGGAACTGAGTACAACTTCTTTATTGTGAAACAATTTACGGAGTTCTTTTTCTGCCTCCGAAATATATTCGCCCACAGCCCAATGCCCTTTTTGCTGAACTGCGCTTATGGCCTCAAGTTCACCGGCATGGGCATGTAATCTGAAATAAGGAATCATTTATTTTTCGTTCTCGTAAAAATGATCGTCAAAATAAGTATCCGGATGTATCAGTACATGCAGAAGTGAATGCCCTTCTTTAGCATGCTCTGCAAAATTCCGGCGATCGTCCTGAACGAGTTTTCCTTTATTGTAACATTTCCAGCGGGTCCATTCACTATCACTTACATAAAAGGATTCCTGGAATAAATTGTATTCCGGCTGGTGATCATAGCCTTCGTATAACAAACCAAAATCAGAAGGTTTTTTATCTTTCCAGAAATCGAGATTGTTTAAACCCGTCATTCCGCCATGGCTGGCAACACCTTTTACTTCAATATTAAACATGCGGTTAATCACATCAATATCTCTGCGCAGACAATCAGCAGCGTCTTCATTCCAGATCACCGATTGATCTACAATTTCTGAATGATACCCTAATTCATGACCACTTTCGATCAGGTATTTTATAATTTTATAATTTTCAAAAGAAAAAGGGTTGTACTCAGGGGCATGAAGGCGAAGGAAAAAACTGGCTTTGATGTTTAACTTATTAAATATATCAATAAGTCTTTTCGTTTTTTTTACAGAAAGATCAATATCAACACGATTTACTAGTAATTTCCTACCATTAATATTATTTTTCAATTTAGTAAATTCCGCACAAGTAATTACATCGTAGCCACTTTCTAAAGCCTCTTGATAGTGCTGTTCAAGATTTTTATAAGTAAAAATAAAATTATTTTCCATTTTTATTTAGCAACTTTCTCTTCTTTCATTACGCAAAACTTGTCATAGAAACTTCTATTGACATATCCTTTTTTATAAAGAATAAAAAACAACCAACGTAGTCGTTCGAAAGTTTTTTTATACGTTGGATAATCGGTGTAATGTTTTTTAGGCATAGTCCAAATGTTTTGCCACTCAACTTCAGTAAAACCACAACGCGTCCTGATTTCATCCTCAATGCTTTTATCAACAGGCTTAGGGATAGCCAATTCCAAAATAGCATCTTCCTTCTTCTTTTGACCGGACCGCACGAGACCTGAGAACTCACACATTCTTAAATCAATGCCAAACTTTTTAGGCAGGAAATAATTATTAGCAAAATACGCGGTTCGGTTTTCCATATGATGCCCGCCATACCATTGCCATCCATATGTATCCGCCAGAAACTTTTTTGTAGCTTCTTTATTATATTCGAGATAGTATAAAGGACGAAATTTTTTTATTTTTTTTACAACCATCCAATAAATCCATTTATGCAAATACATTAGAGGAATCGTTTTAATTTTATATTTTTCTCCAAATTGCTTGTGAATGCTTTTTATATATTTGGCATCCATATAAACCCAACCCGGAGGCGTTATTCCCTCAGTTCTGAAAGAGTGTCCCTCCCATATATGTTGAACATTATACTTGGAGCAAGCGATATACAGCATCGCTGCAAAACCAAGATCAGTAGGTATGTCAATTTCAGGTACAGATGCCTTAAAAAAAGACTTCATTACCGCTTGATACTCTTTGTTGTCAACAACATGTGTATATAAGTCTATATCAAGTTTTGAAGTCATAACCTGAATATTCTCAACCGCTATTTTCGAATTGAATGTGTTGTCATAGTGTGCTGCCAATACTCTTAGACCATATACATTTTTGGCTAGGTGTAACATATAGGAAGAATCACAACCCCCGCTCATTCCAATTATTACGTCATACTTTTTTCCTTTACCGTCAATTTTCATTTGAGCAACATAGTCGTCAATGATTTTTTTTCCTTTAGAGTCGGTGGGATATTGAGCGTCCATCTCATCAAATTGCTTGCAATAATTGCACATCCCTTGCTCATCAAAAGTTATTTTTGGAATACTTGAATCATACAAGCAGCGTTTACATTTTACTATTGAAGTATTAGTCATTTATTTTTTGCTTGGTTAAATATTATCCTTGTCCGCCTTTATATAGCCGTTGCTCAGTAGGTAAATAAAATTCCTCTATAGAAGAGGGAACCCTTACATTATAACCTACCAAACGCTTAAGTTTTTCACTAAATTTTCCGATCATCTCAGAAGGCAGTGCTTTCACGATATCAATTTGCTGCTTAATGAAGGAACGAGTATAGACAATTGCTATGCCTCTTCTAGGATTAGTAGAAATATTAAATCCACCAGCATGCCATAGAGAAGAATCAAAAATCATTACTGTGCCAGCTTTACCGACTATTTGTTTACCATTTGAGAAAAACATTTCTTCTGAAGGCTGATCAGGCGAGTTATGGCTTCCTGGTAATATCCAAGTGCCTCCGGTTTCCTCTGTGAAATCGTCAACAAAATAAAGTAGTTGAATCGCAAGTTTGTATTCTGGAGAATGCCTTGGAGAATCCTTATGTATGTTGCCTACTACATTTTTCTTATTAGGCATTAATCTTACCGCACTATAATTATTAATTATGCAAGTATCTGATAAAATTAAATCTATAAATGCTTGTGCACTAGATTTCTCAATTAGTTCCTCAAACGCACTGTGTCGTCCTAATAGCAGTCTGGAAACGTCGGAAACGTTGGCATTACTTTTATACTTTCCTGAGTTCAAAGCTTTCTCGTCCTGATCAAATGAAAGGTCAATGGCCGATCTAAGTTCGGCCAATAATTTTGCATCAATAACATTCTCAATTAGAAAATATCCATTCACTTTCATACTATATAAAAACTTATCTTCTAAAGATTGTTCTTGTTTTGTTTTCTCTTGATAATTATCCATAATATTTTAGAGTTATTTTAACCATAAGTGAAAAGTTACTTCTTCATATACTGAAAAGAAAGAAGCCTTTGCGTGAAGCTTTGCAGAAATATGATTTTTTGTTGAATATCCAGAATCTATATATTCCCCCCCAAGGTTCTTAATAATTGCCAATGTGCCATTAAATAATTTCTCTCCCAGTCCAAGACCTCTGTACGAAGAATCTAACGCTAACAATCGTAATCTCCCGTATTTGAATCCAGTAAAATCTTCCAATTCCTCGTCCATTTTAAATACAAATAGACCTGCAACTTTTTGGTCGCTCTCAATAATAGCTATATGCTCTTTATTTCGGATTGTGGTTTCAATCCACTTTGGATACATGGCATCGATAACTTTTTTATCAAAGCGATCATCACAATAATAATGTCCTCTCTGGTATTGAAAGTTTTCAGCTATTCGTTTAATTTCATTGACATCATCCGGTTTCATCAACCTTACCTCCGAAACAAAATCTTTATCTTTTGTTGCACTTATAGGCCATATAACATTGTCATAATAGCGAAAACCTTTATCTTCCATACTATGAAGCGATGAAATATCATCTCCATTAACTCTCGAACTAACAAAAGTTACCCCTTCACCTTTTAAATAATTTAGAGCGTCTTTTATTATTGCACCCAACTTTACTGCTCCAGTAGTTTTTTCATTGGGATTGGTGAAAATTTGAAGATTTGCCATTTTAAATCCAAAATGTTCTTCGTCCCATTTTGATAATCTTACTCCTACAATATAGGGACCGGAAGCCGTAAATTCATAAAAAAAAGCCCAATCTCCTTGATTGGCGCTTATTAGTTTTTTTATGCGATGCAGAAAATATGAACTTGCAGAAAACCCTTCATTATATCTGTATTTTGAATACTGATCGTATTGAATAATATATAGATTTTCCGAAATACTTTTTATTAACTCCTCCTTTAAATTATTTAGGGCAGGTTCGTTTCTTTGTAAAAAAAAACCTGAAGAGGGATGTGAAATAAAATCGGCCTTTTCCATTAATTTATTTTAAGTTTTGTTTCATCCACTCGGCCGTTCTTAAAACACCTTCTTCAAGATCAACCTTTGCCTTAAAATCAAGAACTTCTTTGGTTTTTTCAACGCTTGGAATTCTGATAGCTATATCTGCAGATAGAGGGGCATCGTGAATAATTTTTGAATCAGATTTTAATACCCGGCAAACCAATTGCGCTAAACCTAAAATAGTAATTACAGCTCTGGCATTTCCAATATTGAAACTCTCGCCGATGGCTTTTGGATTTTCAACACAACGGATAAGACAATCAACAAAATCATCTACGAAACACCAGGCCCTGATTTGTGAACCATCTCCGTCGATGTGGATGTCTTCATTTTTTAGTGCCTTCTTAATGAAAATTTGTATCGCGCCTTCTCCTGTTTGTCCTGGGCCATATACGTTAAAAGGTCTTACAGTTACTACTGGCAATTTAAATTGTTTAAAATAAGCGTGGGCCAAATGCTCGCCAGCTAACTTGCTAACAGCATAAGTCCAGCGAGCTTCACCAGCGCTACCTGCGACAGTTGAGTCTGTTTCAGAAGATTTGAACGCCATAGAACCAAATACTTCGGAAGTAGAAAAATCAATGAAACGTTCTTTTATTCCATTTGCTTGTGCTGCTTCGAGCGCATTAGCTGTACCTATCATGTTTACCTGCATAGTACGCACAGGATTTTTGATAACCGTGTCGATGCCTGCAATACCAGCCGCATGAATCACAATGTCACTTCCTTTCATAGCTGCTGTTAAAGCCGCTGGATCCAAAACATCACCTTTCACAATTGAAAGATTTGGATGTTTGGAAACGTCACTGTTTGTCAAAGTATCTCGGTGAAAGTTATCATAAACGACAATCTTATTATCATTTATGTAATGCTTTATGAGTGTATTAGCTATAAAGCCTGCACCACCGGTAATAAAAATTGTTTTGTTTTTGATCATGATATTATATTATTTAAGGTTGTTGTTATATAGTTGATTTGTTCTTTTGTTACTAAATCATAGATAGGAAGTGCAAGGCCCTTCTGATAAGCTCTTAATGCGTTCGGAAACAGATTTTTACAATCTAAGTTATATTTATCCTTATAAACATTCATAAAAGGAATGCACTGTGCTCCATAATTTACGCCAATATTTTTGTCCTTTAACTTGTTGATTAAATCGTCGCGATCAATGGTTTCATCCACAACTACGTGAAAAGTTTGCCATGTATGCTTTGTATAATCAGGTATAAAAGGTAATGCTATTTTTTGTGACTTGATTTCGGAAAAATAGATATCTGCGAGTTCATTTTTATAGTCGATACTAGTTTGCAGGCGGTCCATCTGAGAATAAACAAGAGCAGCCTGAAAGTCAGTCATACGGTAATTAAAACCAAATTCAGAAAATTCCATTTTACCATCAATGATTTCTGTCCCGTGATTCCTAAGAATTTTTATTTTTTTATCAAGCTCTTCGTTACTTGTAATCAATACTCCACCTTCACCACTGCTAATTGCCTTACGAGGATGAAGTGAGAAAGAGCCAAATTCGCCAAAAGAACCAACGTGCTTGTTTTTATATAAAGCTCCTAAAGCACATGCAGCGTCTTCGATAACGTATAACTTGTGTTTCTTTGCAATGTTCATTACTGCATCCATATCACAAGCAAGGCCAAATTCGTGAACTGGCATAATTGCTTTTGTTCGGGAAGTTATCGCGTCTTCTATTTTTGTAGTGTCAATATTAAAAGTTTTTAAATCTATATCCACAAAAACTGGTTTTGCTCCCACCAGCTCAACTACATTGGCCGTTGCAACATAAGAAAAGGCAGGCACGATAACTTCATCCCCTTCCTTGATATCTAAACTTCTTAATGCAAGGTGAAGGGTTGCGGTACCATTACTAAGTGCGCTGGCATATTTCGTTCCGCTCAGTTTTATAAAACTTTTTTCAAGTTCAGCTGCATACTTTCCTTGTACTAGCATTCCGCTCCTTAGTACCTCAACAACAAGATCGATATCTTTTTCGATGATATTTGGTTTTGCTAAAGGAATAAAATTCATATTTATAGTTTTATTTTATTTTTTTTAAGTTCCATTTTGAATTAGCACGAACATACCCCAATTTGAAATCATAAACGTGTCCTTTCGAATCATCAGCTGGAATGCTTAGTACTTCTATCGGTAAACAATTCTCAACATATTCAAGCGTAAAGCCGTCTGCTCTATGTATACCAAAAGTCAAATAATAATTACCTGGCTGAAGGTCGTTTTGTAATTCTAGTGACAAAATACTGGTTCCTTCTTCCACTTTATGAAATTGATCATTATATTGATTCATAGAGTGAATAATCTCAATTCCATCAGCAGTAATAATCCTGCAATCTAAAAGCGCTTTATCTATGGTTTCTTTACATTCAATTTCCAGATTTACTTTTATGGACTCTTTAAAGAAAATACGATTACTTCCAGCTGCTTTATTATCTAAAATTACTTTTGAAAATTTTACTATGCCTGAACCTATAGTTCTGTACTCGGCTAAATTTATATCTGATGCTGAACTGTGACGCAAGCCTACCATATATTGCTGCACAGTATCCTGCATAGACCCCTGATATTGAATGGTGCCACGCTGCATTAAAATGCCTTTGGTACAAAGGGCTTTCATCGAGGCCATATTATGACTTACAAATAAAACCGTTCTCCCATGACCAGCCACATCTTTCATTTTACCTAAGCATTTTTCCTGGAACTCCTGATCACCCACCGCTAAAACCTCATCAATAACTAATATATCTGTCTCAAGATGAGCGGCAACAGCGAAAGCTAAACGTACATACATTCCACTACTGTAGCGCTTAACGGGGGTATTGATGTATTTTGACACTCCACTAAAATCGATTATCGCGTCAAGTTGTTGCTTTATTTCATGACGTTTCATGCCAAGAATTGCACCATTCAGGTAAATATTTTCTATACCAGTAAGATCTGGATGAAAACCAGTACCTACTTCTAACAACGAGGCAAGACGTCCCTTATATTTAAGAACGCCGGTGCTAGGTTCAGTCACTTTAGAAAGTATTTTTAACAGCGTAGATTTTCCAGCACCATTTTTTCCAATAATACCTAAAACTTCGCCCTTATTAACGGAGAAATTTATATCCTTAAGCGCCCAAACGTAATCCGATGCTGAACTTTCATTAGAGTCTCTCTTATTTTCGACGCCTAATTTTAAAGTTGGATCTTCTTTTCCCTTCATACGGGCAACGAGTCTTTTAACATCGTCACTTAATGTCCCCATGCCCACAACTCCCAGCTTGTAGAGCTTACTTATGTTATCCGCAATAATTACTTCGTTACTCATTTTAGTATCTATTAAACTGTATCCATAAATCTTTTTTCAACCTTATGGAATACTTTGATGCCAACAAAAAGACTTGCCAATACAAATAAGACATCATAACAAATTAATTTCCAGGAAAAAAAACTAGATGGAGCAAATCCTTTTTTTGCCAATTCTATCCAACCAGTAATTGGATTTAATTCTAACAAGAGGTAAAATTTACTATCGTGTGGAATTTGACTTAAGGGATATATTACCGGAGAAGCAAACATTAGAAGTTGCAATCCAAAAGAAACAAGCATTGTTAAATCCCTGTACTTCGTGGTTAAAGAAGAAATAATAAGACCAAACGATAAACCAAGAAGAGAGAGCATCAAAAAACAAGGTAAAAGAAAGAGCGCATTAATATTAATTAAACAAGGTATATCAAGGATAAAAATTCCATATAGATAAACAACAACAAACAAAAGACATTGAAACATCAATTTATAAGAGTTAGATATAATAACACTTACAGGAACTGTAAGTCTAGGAAAGTAAACCTTTCCAAAAACAGATGAGTTTGCGGTAAATGTTGAAGCTGTTTTATTAAAAGCATCCGAGAAAAATATCCATAGCGAATTCCCCAAAAGATAAAAACCAAACGAAGATAATCCAGCAGGAGTTTTTATTTGAGCAATTGATCCCAAAAAAACTAATACAAGTGAAGTAACAATAGGCTGTAAGATAAGCCACATAGGACCTAGAATGGTCTGCTGATAGGTTGCTTTAATGTCTCTTTTTACAAAAAGAATAATAAGATCTTTATAATCGTATAATTCTGAAAAGATTTTTTTCATCTTAACAGAACTGTTATTTTCCAGCGTATTCCAGCTTGCGTTACTTTCCATCATTAATTATCAATAATTACATCTTCCCTTTTCGGAAAATTAATCAGTACTCCCATTCCCTTTTTACTGTAAACAGCCATGCTTCCTATAGCAGCAGCATTGGCATTAGTAGTGTAAAGAACTTTTTTTAAATCTTCAAGACTTCCACACCCGCCACAAGCTATTACAGGCACCTCGACACTATTTAATAACTGTGAAGTTATTTCATTGTCATAACCTTCCCAAGTGCCGTCTCTGTCAACGCTATAAAGCATAAGCTCCCCTACGCCAACATCTTTGGCTAAGTAGCTAGCGTACTCTAATAATGTGAATTTAATTTTGTGCCCTATGTAGGAATAAGGCGCTTTTGGTCCAAAAACAGGCTTCTTGTAATCGATACATGCTACAACTGCTTGCGAACCATAATTATCTATCACTTTTTTAATTACCTGTAAATCTTCCTGCAACAACGAATTAACGACAACTTTCTCAACACCTATTTTATATAATCTTGCGAAATCTTCATACGTTTTTACACCTCCACCATAGGCAAAGGGCATAAAAGCTTCGCTTGCCATATCTGCTATTTTTTGAAAATCAGGTTTTCTTTTTTGCTTGCTTGCATTAATGTCAAGAACTATTAGTTCGTCAACTTCTTTATCGTTATAAATCTTGATTGCGTTAATGGGATCTCCAATATAAGAGGGGTTTTTAAATTTTACCGTCTTTACAAGTCCATTCCCATCGTAAAGTAAACAAGGTATAATTCTTTTTAGTGCCATTAGATTTTTGAAAAATTATCCAGAAGCTTCATTCCAAATTTCAAGCTTTTTTCAGGATGAAATTGAGCGCCGTAAATGTTATCCTTGTTCACCATGCAAGTAAAATCAACACCAAAATTACTTGTGGCAAGTGATTGAGATGTATCAAAGCACTTCACATGATAAGAATGTACAAAATAAAATCTGTTTCTGGAATCCATATCAATCAGTGGATTAGAACGATTTACAGTAATGTAGTTCCAACCCATGTGTGGAATTTTCAATTTTAATGAAGGATCCAGTTCAAATTTAATTGTTTCGGCATCTATCCAGCCTAATCCCTGTTTAACACCTTCTTCACTTCTTTTGGTAAGCATCTGCATGCCTAAACATATTCCTAGTACTGGTGTTTTTTCCGCTAATACTTTGCGGTTAAGAATCTCTATTAGTCCTGAATTTTCTAAATTTCCCATTCCCGCGTCAAATGAGCCTACACCGGGTAATAATAATTTTGTTGCTTGAGAAATTGTCTCTTTATCTCCCGAAATTTTAACGTCATTGACACCTATCTTTTTAAACATATTTAAGACAGATGCGAGATTTCCTATACCGTAATCAACTATAACAATCATTTTAAATGCTTAACAACAATTCCTTAGGCAATTTCACGCGAATGCATTGCCCTATACTTTCCAATAAAACTTCTATATGACGGTCTTCTTTATTTTCCACCACGTACCCTTCAATATTTTTTAATGCACCCGAAGTAATTTTCACCTTATCACCCTCCTTATAGCTTTTTGCAATAGCACTTGCTTCGAGCTGGTAACCCAAATCTACCAATTGCTTTAACCTGTCAATTTCGACTTCACGAATCCTTGCGATCTTCCCTTCACTTCGCACAAAATTTACTACTCCCCTGGTTTGCATTACTAAATCATTCTCGCCGGCCCCGATCTTTACAAAAACATACCCATTCATCAAAGGAAGTTCTACCATTTTTTTCCGGTCGCTCCATTGTTTCATCGTTTTAATAATAGGCACGTAGGCCTCAATACTTCTTGCCTGCAAAGTTTCTGCGATCTTCTTCTCAGCACGTGAGTTAACATATAGCGCGTGCCAAAACTTTTCCATTAACTTTAAAACTTATTAATTCTCCCGGTAACTATCAACTATTAACTTTCTCTCACAGCTTCGCCTCCTCAGTCCCATATACTAAGTGTGTGTTTTTATTTTCAGGCCCTTATATACTCAGTGGCTCTAAGTGTGCCAGGTGCCTTACCGGTTATTTACTCCAAATCAGCAAAGGATGCATGCCGGGCTCTTTTATTTTCCCCAATTCAAATTCAGTTGAACCATAATGCACATACCTTATTTTTTTATTGATCTTCTTCTCTGCTTTTTCAATCTGTTCGATCAGGAATGTTTTATTCAGGTTGTCGCCAACAAGCACAAGGTCAATAATTTCCGTGCTTTGCCCTTTTGACATTTTTCCTACCAGGTAAACCTTTTCAAGATCTCCAATGCGTTCTAATACATAATCCACTACATATTCCAGACCCGTCATTTTCATGATGATACGATTAATGTCAGGAAACAGCGGGTGTTTTGTATTTACAGAAAAGATTTTTTTATTGCCTTCGCTGTTAGAATCAAGAAAACCAGCTTTCTCAAATTTATTAAGCTCTAAACGAATGGCATTGGTCGACTCACCGAACTCTTCCTCAAGATTTCGTAGGTAAGCAGTATTTTTGCTGTTCAAAAAGAACTTAAGCAAAAGCTTGATCCGGGTTTTTGAGGATATGAGGGTTTCTATCATCTTTGAGTAATAAAAGTACTCAATTTATAGTAACAAATATCAGGAAATATTCGAAAATATACAAAAAATTGGGGTTTTTAAGGGCTATTTTTTGTATCCGTAGCCTTTACCATAGCCATAACCGTAGCCATAACCATAACTATAGCCATAGCCCTGGTAATAGTAACGTTTTCCTGGTCTTGCCACACCGTTCAGCAGGAGTAAAACATGCTTAAGTTTGTTGGCTTCTATTATGTCTTCAATAAAAGTGATCACCTTTTTACTGCTGGTGCGGGTGTTTAATACAAATATAGAGGCATCCACATTTTGAATCAGGAATACGGAATCTGACAGAAGACCAGCGGGTGGAGTATCAATAATAACGTAATCAAATTCAGCTTTAGCTCTGTCGATAATTTCCTTCATTTTTGCGGAAAGAACATACTCTGAAGGATTTGGAGGAATGGGTCCGGCAAAAATGCAGTAGAGATTCTGAATATGAGTTTCTGTGATTATCTCCTCAAAAGTATTATGACCATTGATGCAGGTGGTTATACCTTTGTCCTGTGCCGGCAAGCCAAAACGCTTGTAAATACGCGGCTTGTGGAGATCAAGCTCGATCAGTACAGTTCTTTTACCACTCTTTGCAAGAATAGCCCCAAGGTTAGTGCTGGTAAAGGTTTTACCTTCACCCGGCAGAAACGAAGTAACTAAATACGACTTAGCATCGTTGCCTATACTGGCATACTGTAAATTGGTTCTGAAATTTCTGAATGACTCTGAAATAAGCGAATTGGGACTCTGATCCACGATTACGCCTTCGCTATCTGCTTCCTTAACAAAGGGTAAAACTCCAATTAAAGGTAGTGTAGTGAGTTCTTTTAACTGTTCTACCGACTTAATTTTGGTATAAAACATAGCGCGAATAGCAATTATGATTATAGACAAAATGAGGCCAAAAGAAATAAACTGTTTTTGAATAGCTGCTTTATCGGGCGAATCAATACCCCCATATCGAGGAGATTCTACAATTTTTACATCCGGCACAATGCTGGCCTTTGCAATTTTGGTGCTGGCCTTTTTTTCCAGTAAAAAATTGTAAAGTTGTTCGCTAACATTGGTTTGGCGCTGAATATTCAAAATGTCGCGCTGTTTACCCGGAATAAGTTTGGCCTGGTTAATATAATCTACGATTTCGGTGTTAAGACTTTCAATCTGCTGATTGGTTGCTTTACGCTGATTATTGATATAAATTAATAAATCTTGTTTTGTTTTTTTTATGCTCGCTTTAAGATCAGCAATTATCGGGTTTGTTTCCTTAGCAATATTATAAACTCTGTTTAGTTCAATCTGTTTAGTATAGAGGTCATTTACCGCCTGAATCATAAAACCCCCTTTTTCACTGATAAAAACACTTGGAGGCAGGAATTGTGGGTCTTTATCTTCGATAATGTACTTTTCAAGATCACTTAAAGCGCTTACCTCTAGTTGCAATTTCGATTTCTGACCGTCGTAACTACTTATTTTACCTAAAAAATCATTTTGTTGCCAGTCAAGATTAATAATGGACTTTCTCTCTTTATAATCCTGCATAGTATCTTCTATGCTTTTTAAAGAAAAGGTAATTTCGTTTAGCTGTTTATCGATATAGGAAATAGTGCGCTCATTGAGATCGTATTTGGTTTTCAATTTGCTCTGCGAATACACGGCGTTCAACGTATCTAAAATCAGCACCGCTCTTTCGGGGATTACATCTTTAAGATCGACTTTTAAGATCTGTGTAAATTCAGGGTTTTGAACGGCAAGGTTGCCACGAATGTTGGAGATAAGAAAGTCCTTACTATGAATACTAAACTGGTATAAGATCTCTTTGAACGAGGCCCCGGTTTCTTTTGTAAAATTCTCAACTCTGCTTATCTTAATGGGTAAATCAATGTCAATCAGGTTTTCTCCAAAACGCCCTTTTTTCACCTGTTTTTCTCCGTTTTGTTGAAAGCTTATTTCGTAGCTATCAAAATCTATAATCCTGAAATCAAAAACTTGTTCGTAATAAGCAGGGTTAATAAAGTTTACAGAGATCCTGAAAGGCATGCCTGAGAACTGTTCTGTTGTTCTTACTTTACCAACAATAAAATAAGAAACCTGCAAATTATCGATAAGCTTGTCTACAACCTTACTGGCAAGATCATAAGATTGAATAATACGTGTTTCGTTAGAGTTATCTACGTAAGAGCTAAAGGAATAAAAACTTGCGTCGCTTAGTACGTTATTTTTATAATAAGCGTCGTCCGCCTGAAGTAAAAATTCGGTAGAAGCCTTGTAAACCGTCGTAAGCCGGTATACATAGAAAGTACCCATAGCATAAAACAAAGGAAGGATCAAAAGCAGGATCCACCAGTTAGATTTTATTATTCTCAGGATTAGATTTAAATCCCTTGCAGAAACTATGGCCTGTTTTTTATTGTTTACCGGGTTCGCCACTTATAATTTTAGTTAACAAATATAAAGTTTTAAAGCATAATGTTGCGTGATTTATTGTTTTTTTATATATTTATAGTCTATAATGAAAACCTTGAAATCTCTTTTTACTGTTATACTATTTTTTGGAGCACAGGCCTTATTTGCAGCTCCAGCGCCCCCTCCAAGTTCTTCAACTTCGGGTCCACTGTGCTGGCCGCCTCCTTGTGTACCTATTGACAACGGAATTATCTTCTTAATTGTTGCAGGCGTACTTTTTGGCGCTAAGAAATTCTACGATCTTCGTAAAAAAGAGGAAGTTATTTCTTAATTTCTTTGCTAAATGAAGGCTTTAATAAAGTCAAATGCCTTTGTAAGATTCATTGTCAGCGCTGGTTTCCTTTACTTTTTTCTGTATCTTATTTACCAGTTTATTGTTAAGCGCTATACGTTTTACGATCAAAAATTTATCGGACTTATTATAGAATCCGCAGATGTTGTACTACGTGTGTTGGGTTATAAAACCTTTAAAGTATTGCAGGATCACGATTTTCAGGTGATCGGTATTGATGGGTCAAGCGGTGTTTGGGTTGGTTCTAATTGCAACGCAATTACACTTTTTTCATTGTTTGCCGTTTTTATTATTGCTTATCCAGGCAACCAAAAAGACAAGGTGTGGTTTATTCCTGCTGGTATTATTGCCATTCATCTATTGAATATTTTACGTGTAGCTGCGTTGGCCATGATTGCAAATTCCTACCCGGCCTACCTTAACTTCAATCATACATATACGTTTACCTTCCTTATATACGCCTTTATCTTTTTTTTGTGGATGGTCTGGGTAAACCGCTTCTCTGTTAAAGCCAAAGCTTATGAAAAAAGCTAAGTGGTTTGTTTTATTTTTTGCCTTTTTTGCTCTTTTGGGATATTGCCGCGAGTTTTTTTTCGTGCACCTTAATATCCTGATGTTTGAGAAATATCATAACAGACCCTCTGCCGTTGCCCCCGCAGAAATAATGAATGTATTCAGAAACTATTCTTACGACACACTCTATTACTCCAAATATTTATATACGCTCATCTCAGTTGTGCTATTTTTTAGTGCCAACTATTTGGCGGTAAAACTACTTACGGATACACGCTTTCTGGCAAAGCTGGTTGTTTACACATATTTTGTAATTGTTGGTTTTGCGGCCTTATCCATGCTTTACGGCTATTTTATAAACGGTCGCCTGCAGGATGATGAATACACCTTGAGCCGCTGGCTGATGGGTATTGCGCAATCTCCAATTATTTGCTTAATTTTAGTCGCTTCAGAAAAACTGTATAATAAATCCCTTCAATCATGATAAAAAAAGATTCTACCATTTTTAAATTAATTAAAGAAGAGCAACACCGTCAAACGGAAGGCGTTGAATTAATTGCCTCTGAAAATTACGTGAGTAACCAGGTAATGCAGGCCATGGGCAGTGTATTAACGAACAAATATGCAGAGGGCTTGCCTTTTAAACGATATTACGGAGGGTGTGAAGTGGTTGACAAAATTGAGCAACTGGCTATTGACCGCGCGAAAGAATTATATGGTGCTGAATGGGTAAATGTGCAACCGCACTCAGGCGCACAGGCAAACGCTGCAGTGATGCTGGCATGCTTAAAACCAGGCGATACTATTTTGGGCCTGGATCTTTCTCATGGTGGACATTTAACCCATGGTTCTCCTGTAAATTTTTCAGGAAAGTTATACCGTCCGGTGTTTTATGGCGTAGAAAAAGAAACAGGTGTTATCAACTACGACACTTTAGAAGCTACAGCGAAAAAAGAGAAACCAAAAATGATCATCTGCGGAGCCAGCGCCTATTCACGCGACTGGGATTACATACGTCTTCGTAAAATTTCGGATGAAGTAGGTGCTCTATTAATGGCGGATATCGCGCATCCAAGCGGACTCATCGCCAAAGGCATTTTAAATGATCCTCTACCTCATTGCCATATTGTTACTACAACAACGCATAAAACTTTACGCGGACCCCGCGGTGGAATGATTATGATGGGTAAGGATTTTGAAAATACCATGGGTGAAAAAACACCTAAAGGAGAAATAAAAATGATGAGCGCTGTTTTAGACATGGCTGTTTTTCCAGGAACACAAGGTGGTCCATTAGAGCATGTGATTGCTGCAAAAGCCGTTGCTTATGGAGAAGCTTTAACTGACGACTATATGCACTATTGCATTCAGGTAATCAGAAATTCACAAGCTATGGCAAAAGGCTTTATGGATTTGGGTTATAATATTGTTTCTAAAGGAACAGATAACCACATGTTCTTAATTGATCTGCGCAATAAAAACTTAAATGGAAAAGAAGCGCTCGCAGCTTTAGAACAGGTAAATATTACGGTGAATAAAAACATGGTTCCTTTTGATGATAAATCTGCCTTTGTGACTTCTGGTATCCGTATTGGGTCGCCGGCTATTACAACGCGTGGTTTAAAAGAAAAAGAGTGTCTGAAAATAGTTGAGCACATTGATAATGTATTGAAGAATAAAGACAATCCAAAAGAGCTTGCTAAAGTAAAAAAGAAAGTAAATACGATGATGGAGAAATATCCGTTGTTTATGAATTCATAGATTTTACGATTGTAAAAACTGCGAAGCCACTGAGAAATTCTTAGTGGCTTTTTCATGAACAGGTTCTGGCAAAGAGCCCTTGGCAGGCTACAGATTTCGCATAAAGACGCAAAGCACGGTATAGGGTTTCGCTCCTTTCCGTCCTTGCGCGATAAATTACTTGTGCCTATTTTATCTAATGATGATTTTCTCTTCCACTAATTTTTTGGTAAAAATATCTGCGCCTTCTTTGCTCATGTGCGCCATGTCAGCCCAATAGCGGGCCGAATCTAAAAAATCAAAGTTTTTTAAGGTAATGATAGGGAAATATCCGCGCGGCACATAAAAAGTATCATCAAAATCTTTATTAATTTTTGCATCCGTCACCATGGGAAGATAGAGTCGCTTGGTTTCTAAATTATTCGCTTTACAAAACTCCAGGCAACTTAAAGCAAACCTTGATTGTGAGCCTGTATTAAAAATAAAATCCGAATTGTAGAAGCTGTAACGAACCCTTCGAACCAACGGAATTACACGAGTATAAAAATTACCCGAACCTTTTTCCGTTTCCTTTATAAAAGAGTTACGGTGAAGATTAAACGAATAGAAATAATCATCGCTTACTTCTTTTTTTATATCACTATACTTTTCCTTGGTAAAACCGCCATCCCTGCATACACTTCCATATTCAGGATAATATTGCCAATCTTTATCTGATTCTTCGTCTAGTTTCCATACAAGATAATCGGCCACAAAATAAATTCTTTTCAAAAGGAATCTGATAAAATAAATACTGAAGGATTGGCCTCTTTTAAGCAGTGACAATGGCGTATATAAAAGCGGAGTCATATCATGCAACGCGCCCTTATCAATTTTATAAAGGTGCAAATACACCTTGCCCGGCTTACAGGGAGCTATCCTCTCCAAAAAGAATCTCTCTATTTCATGACCCGTTCCATTAACTCCAAAATTAATTGCAGGAACTCCATTCGCTCTTAAAATAGAATCAGAAACGTCTGCTTGTATAAGCGACGATCCAAGAAAAACATCAGCCCCCTTAATTTTTTCCGGATACCTTTTTATTAAATTTAAATTCCACCCGATTTTTTCGTAAGAAGTATTTGAGGTTTTATAAATGATGTAGTCGTCTTCAATAACTACAGAGTCCAACAAAAAAGATATAAACAAAAAGCTTGCTAGAAACACTGTGCAGTTGAATAAAAAGCGTTTCATTAATAAAATATTTATTTCTTAGAATTAAACCGTTCTAAGATACAAGAAAAGAAATTACATGGTAAACCCTCTGCAATTTTTAATTAAATCTTTTCGACGAAGCTCAAAAACTAAAGCTCAAACTCTTTTTGAGCCAGTTGTTTTTCGGGAGTTCTGAGCTCAATGGTGTATTTACCCTTTGCCAGGCCTTTAATGGGGAGATCGAGTTTGTAAATTTGATTCGTAGAAACGTTTAGCCATTCGCTTTTAATTTCGCATACCGGCAAGCCTTTTTCATTTACAACCGAAAGAGTTGCATAATTCGCCAGATCATTTGAATAAACCAAATCACCTCGCAGGTTCAAGTTAACGATGCCTATTGCTCCATTGGAATAATTAATTTTTTTTGAAAGAATTCTGTACCAGGGTATGGGTTCGCCTTTAATCATCGCGACCTTTTGACGTAAACCATGCAAAAGTGAATCTTCAGGAGCGGTAATGGTTGCAGTAGGCCTCTTATCACTCAGAGACCAGACTGCCTCTTGCTCAGCATTTGCATCAAATTTACTCACATTTAAATAACGCGCCAAACTAACAAGATTGCTGTCGGCCAAAGTATTTACAGAAAATTTTGAGCCGGGAGACGGGGCGTGCTTTGATGCCTGGCAACAATAACCTTTCAAGTTGAAGCTCTTGCCCTCATTCATTTTTAACGCAACGCTCTCTTCTTTTACAAGCAGAATATCCTGCTGTTGATCGTCCAGCGAATTTAAACGTCTGCCGGCTTCTACGAGAATAATTAAAGAGTCTTTTGTAAGATTTTTTAAAACCATGTTAACGCAAAATCCCTGGTAGCCACCCAAACTGGCCACCTTAACAAAGACCAGCTTTTTATCCACTGCTTTTTGCAGGCTCATGCTAATATGAGCCGCCTGAAGCTGAGTGCTGACTAATAAACAGAGGATGATTTTTTTCAGTGCCATGATGTGTTCATTTCATAACTCTGGTAATTTGTTTTGGTTACAGGATATTTTGTAATTTGCCTTCAATACATTTGTAGAATGGTTAAAAAAGTAATCTTGCTTTTCCTTTTTCTTATCGCTGGTAAGGCTTTTTGTCAGAACCTCGATTTTAGAATTCTGAAAGCAATCAATAAAACAGATATGCCTAAATGGGATAAGGGCATGCGGGGTCTTTCGAATACCGTAAATCCCTTAATTCCTGTTACTGTTGTAGGCATTTTTGCCAACGGGTATTTTACAAAAGACAAGGTTATGATGCGCAATGGTGTTAAAAGCGCTATCACCATTGGATTTGCGGCCCTTGTTTCTTCCGGCCTAAAAATTTCAATTAACAGGCCCCGTCCTGATATAAAATATCCGGGAGAATTTGTTCAGAGAACTCATGCGGGACGCTATTCTTTTCCAAGTGGACATACAACTTCCGCTTTTGCGATGGCAACGTCGCTCACACTCAGCTATCAAAAATGGTATGTGGCTGTTCCTGCCTATTTGTATGCCGGAATGGTTGGCTATTCAAGGATGCGTTTGGGTGTGCACTTCCCAAGTGATGTGCTGGGAGGGATGGTTGTGGGCATTGGTTCGGGTTTGCTGGTATGGCAAGTAGACCGAATGCTAAATAAAAAATAAATCTACCTGTGAAATTTTTGAAGAACGTCCACCAAAGTATCAATTTCTTCTTTTGTATTAAACGCGTGAATTGAGAATCTTACACGCTCTCTGCCAGGTTTAACAACCGGACTTTTCATAATTCGTGCGTGAATTTTATTTTCTTTCAAAAGCTTATCAAGCCTGTCTACCGAATCGTTACTTCCCAGTTGTAAGGCATGTATAGCACTCTGACTTTTTACACAATTTTTAATAGCAGATGCCTTAGAATAAAAGTAGGCGATGTTACTTTGCAAAAGATCTTTCTGATTGGTTTCGATCAAGAGCTGGTAAGAATGTTTTATAGCTTCAATACTATAAGATGGCAGCGCTGTTGTGTAAATAAACGTCCTGGAAAAATTAATCAGATAATTCCTTAAAATTTCACTGCCCACAATTGCCGCACCATGGCAACCCATAGCTTTTCCGTAAGTGTAAATGCGGGCGAAAATTTTATTTTCTATAGAAAGTGCGTTGCAGAGACCCCTACCCTGCTTTCCAAATACGCCAATAGCATGAGCTTCATCTACAATTAAAAAAATATTTTTAAAGTCCTGGCAAATTTCCACTAACTCCAAAAGTGGTGCAGAGTCCCCTTCCATGGAATACACACTTTCAACAACTACATAAATATTTTCAAAGTTCTTCTGATGTCGCTGAATCAATTCTTCCAGTCCTTCCACATCATTATGCTTAAATTTATAATGCGTAGCGTGGCTTAGGCGAATACCGTCATATATAGAAGCATGCACAAATTCGTCGTATAAAATTAAATCTGTTTTTTGAGCAACACAAGAAAGTAAACCTACGTTTGCATCGTAGCCAGAATTAAAGATCAGCGCACTTTGTGCATGATGAAATAATGCAATTTGTTTTTCCGCTTCTTCTACTTGTTTACTATTTCCGCTAATCAACCGCGAACCTGTTGATCCGAAGTGCACTGGCTCATTGCTTTGCGAATCTTCGGTATTTAAGCTCTGTAATTTCTTATCCAGCCATCCCAATTTCGAAAACCCTAGGTAATCATTGCTGCAAAAATCAATCTCTGGAAAATTGAAACTTAATTTCCTGAGCAAACCGTTTTGTTCCCGTTCCGCAAGCGCTTTTAGCAAATAAGTAGGATGGTGGTATAACGACATAATTACAGGTTCAGAGTCTATCAAATATAAGTATTAGAAATGATTTTCGGAAGAGGATCATCCAATTCTTTGGATTGGCAAACCCTAAAACTTGTAAAAAAACCGAGTTTACTGAACAATACGTCCGTCACGCATGGTGAGAGTTCTGTCGGCCATGGCGGCAAGTTCAGCGTTGTGGGTTACTATAACAAAAGTTTGCTTAAAATTATCTCTGAGTTTAAAAAAGAGCCGATGCAGCTCTTCAGCATTTTTGCTGTCAAGATTCCCACTTGGTTCATCAGCAAAAATCACTTTGGGAGAATTTATAAGGGCTCTGGCTACAGCCACTCTCTGCTGCTCCCCTCCACTTAGTTCAGAAGGTTTGTGCTGTCTTCTCAGGCTAAGATTAAACATTTCCAAAAGTTCTTCGGCTTTCTTCTCGGTTTCTTTTTTATTCTTATTAGCTATCAATGCGGGAATGCAAATGTTTTCAAGGGCAGTAAATTCAGGGAGGAGTTGATGGAACTGGAAAACAAATCCAATATTCTGATTTCGAAAAGCCGCCAGTTTTTTATCGTTTAATTTAGAAACTTCTTCATTATTGATCATGACTGTGCCTGATGTTGGACGATCAAGAGTTCCTAAAATAGTTAGCAGTGTTGTTTTGCCCGCACCTGAGGAGCCGATGATGGACACTATTTCTCCCTCTTTGATTTCGAGGTCGACCCCCTTTAATATTTCGAGTTCATTAAATTTTTTATGAAGAGAGGTTCCAACGATCATAGCTGAGGCATAATGCGACTAAAGATAATAACTAAAAGCTTGCCGAAAAAACTTTAGAAAACTTAGCCCGACGCGTCGGGAAAACCTTGCAAAAGCTTGTTTACTATCTTTAAATTACTTTGCAAAGTTAACCAGCACCCGCAGGTAAAAAGACAATAATTGCTAATGAAAACAATGGCAGTATTTAATTATCGCAGTGCTTAAATAAATTGCTAATTTTGTTTTATTATGGCAAATATTGTCTACTTAGCTAAAAAATCAGTAGAGTTTGTTTCTTACAGACTCTGGAAAATACGTCTTAACAAGGTAGAAAAACGTCAGGGGCTTTTACTTCGACAACTGCGTGTTTTTTCTTTAGCCATTAAAGAATTCAGGGATGATAATTGCCTTGTAACTGCCACCGCACTTACCTTCTATACCTTATTTTCGATTGTACCCATTCTTGCTTTGGTGTTTGCCATTGCCAAGGGTTTTGGCTATGAGGCTAATATTCAAAAACTCCTATTAGGTAAGTTCCCACAATACGAGCAGGTTTTAAACGAAGCTTTTGGCTCAGCGTCTAAATTATTAGCCAGCACACAAGGAGGGATTATTGCCACCTTTGGGATTCTGTTATTATTGTGGAGTGTCATGCAGCTCCTTATAAACATTGAAAATAGCTTTAATACTATTTGGGAAATTAAGCGCGGAAGAACCTGGATAAGGAAAGTCACAGATTATTTAACGATCATGATGGTGGGCCCGTTAATGTTGATAGTTTCAGGAAGTTTGACCGTTGCTGTAGAAACCCGGGTTGGAAATCTTCATTTTTTAGGTTTTATCGGAACTTACCTTATCAAACTTTTGGCCTATGGTATAGTTGCAGGTGTTTTTACATTTTTATATGTGGCTATGCCTAATACAAAAGTTAAGGCCAGAGCTGCTTTTTCTGCAGCTATAGTAGCCACTATACTTTTTGAACTTTTAGGTTGGGGTTACATCCGTTTCCAGATCGGGGCCAATCGTTTAAATGCTATCTATGGGGGTTTTGCAGCCCTGCCTCTCTTTTTGATCTGGGTGCAATACAGCTGGTACATTGTTTTATTCGGAGCAGAACTCGCTTATGCGAATCAAAATGTAGATCATTACGAATTGAAAGAAGATATTCAGAATTTAAGTACACGTTACAAAAAAGTAATTTCCCTGATGATTGCCAATCTTGTTTCTAAAAGATTCTTCCATAAAGAATCTGCTTTAACAGCCGTAGAAATTTCAGAAAAACTTGATCTTCCCTCGCGCCTCACGCGTAACCTCCTAAATACTTTTGTAGAATCCGGAATATTCGTAGAAGTGGTGCGTGAAAAAGATAAGGAAATTGTTTATCAGCCGGGCGTAACAGAAAGCAAGTTTACAGTACGCTACTTTATTGATACTATAGAACGCCACGGCATTAACACACTTCCAATAAGTGATACCACCGAATCTATTCACATAAACAAATTAATGGAGGAGCTGGACAAGTCTATGGATACAGATCTGGGACACATGAATGTAAAAGACCTTGTGATCTAAATGAAAAAGCCTTTTCTACTACTTTTTTTCTCCCTTTTTTTATTACCGGCATTTTCGCAGCAGGATAGTTTGACGTTGGCGCAGGATAGTGTTGCAAAGGCAAAAGCAGCGCACAAGCAAACTTACTCTGGGCCCAGAAGAGCCAGTACACTAAGCGCTATTTTACCTGGACTCGGACAGGTTTACAATAAAAAATACTGGAAAGTTCCAATAATCTATGTCGGCCTTGGAGGTTTCGGATACATGTTTGTGACCAACAATAGAGAATACAACTATTACAGGCAAAATTTAAGAGCGGAAGCTGATCTCGATCCGCTTACTATTAATGAAACCCGCTATAACACCTCGCAACTGCAGGTTCAGAAAGTCACCTACAGAAAAAAACGAGACATTGCCATCCTGGGAATTGCTATACTTTACATCCTGAATATTGTAGATGCCAATGTGGATGCGCATCTAAAGACTTTCGACGTCAGTGACGATTTAAGTTTGCAGATTGACCCCTGGCCTTCGATCTACAAGAGTCCGACCGGATACAGAACAGGTGCCGGACTTTCTCTCACTTTAAAATTTAAATAATTATATGAACATTGCATTGATTGGTTACGGCAAAATGGGTAAAGAAATTGAAGCCATTGCCATAAAAAGAGGACACACTATTGTATTAAAAGTGGACAAAGATAATTCCGGTACAATTGGCAAAAACGATTTACAAAAAGCGGATGCGGCTATTGAATTTAGCACACCTCATACCGTTCTCCAAAATATAGAGAAGTGTTTCGACGCGGGAGTACCAGTTGTTGTTGGCACTACAGGTTGGTACGAAAATTTTGATGCCATTAAAAAAATGAGCTCTGAAAAAAACGGAAGTCTTTTTCACGCTACAAATTTTAGTCTGGGTGTGAATCTTTTTTTTAAAGTAAATACCTACTTGGCTGAGTTGATGAATAAATACACCGACTACGAAGTAAGTATGGAAGAGATTCACCACATTCATAAATTAGATAAACCCAGCGGAACGGCCATAACGTTAGCCAACCAGGTAATAGAGAAACTTGAGCGCAAAAATAAATGGAGTATTGACGAGAAAAACTCAAACACTTTATTTATAAAAGACATCCGTGAGGGAGAAGTACCGGGAACGCACATTATGAAATACCAATCAGACATTGATGATATTGAGATTATGCATAAAGCTCACAACCGTAAAGGGTTTGCCCTGGGCGCGGTGATAGCAGCAGAATTTCTGAAGGGTAAAAAGGGGATTTATACGATGAGCGATATCATATGATCTCGACTACGCTCGATCTGACATCAACTACGCTCGATCTGACATCGACTACGCTCGATCTGACATCAACTACGCTCGATCTGACAAGAACAATGTCAGTTCAAGCGCCGTCGAGAACAATGTCAGTTCGAGCGAAGTCGAGAACAATGTCAGTTCGAGCGAAGTCGAGAACAATGTCAGTTCAAGCGCAGTCAAGAACAATGTCAGTTCGAGCGAAGTCGAGAACAATGTCAGTTCAAGCGCAGTCGAGAACAATGTCAGTTCAAGCGCCGTCAAGAACAATGTCAGTTCGAGCGAAGTCGAGAACAATGTCAGTTCAAGCGAAGTCGAGAACAATGTCAGTTCAAGCGCCGTCGAGAACAATGTCAGTTCAAGCGCAGTCGAGAACAATGTCAGTTCGAGCGAAGTCGAGAACAATGTCAGTTCAAGCGCCGTCGAGAACAATGTCAGTTCGAGCGAAGTCGAGAACAATGTCAGTTCGAGCGTAGTCGAGAACAACCTATGGCCTATCACTGGATCCGCATATTCGAAAACCAAAAAGATTTTGAAAACTACATTCAACCTAACAACTTTGTTGTGTTTGAATTAAGGGGTGAAAAAATCTGTATCACCAGAACTGATAAAGGTTTTTTTGCCGTGCAGGAAAAATGCCCGCACAACGGCGCCAGCTTAAGTAAAGGCTTTTGCACAAAAGAAAATGAAATTGTTTGTCCGCTTCATCGCTACTCTTTCGATCTCAAAACAGGAAAGTCTACCTCCGGGGGAGGCTACGGGCTAAAGACCTATCCCATCGAACTAAAAAATGATGGGGTATATGTTGGCATACAAGCTAAATGGTGGGAGGCGTAAAACCCTTATTCGCTAGACTTCACTACTACTCTCCTTGAGCTACCCATCATAAGAAAATAAACTCCGTTTGGAATTTCTTTTGTATTGATTGTATTTTTTTGGGTTCTTGTTTTCAGAGAATAAATTTCAATACCAAGGCTATTTGTAATTCGTATTTCTTCCTCTTTCGTCAAGGGATTTTGAAAATCCACATGCAACGTGCCTGTGTTAGGATTAGGATACACGGCAACACTAGCATCAGAGTCGTTGATGCTTTTTATCCCGACAGTAGTAAGCGTTGTCGGTGGCACCGTTGTAGTATCAACAGGATTAGTGTTAGTATCTGGCAGAGTAACATGTTTCATTTTCAATACATTGATAGAATGCGGACTTAAATTTACTTTTAAAACATTTCCTGAAATACTTACACTACCAGTGGGATAAGTAATAACGGGGATTTTATCAGCCGGAGAACTTCCACTCAGACGTACATGTGATAAAGAAAAATTAGGTTGACTCAGAGCTGGAAAATTGTTGACAGTTACAGTTGCCGTTCGCGGTTGATTATCTTTATTAATAAGAAATATATTCAGACTATCTCCCGAACTATCTCTCACTGCAAAAGAATTCACATAGTTTCCATTCGTAGTTGAAACCATTTTTTCTAACATATTGTTACCCCACATAGAAAGAGCTTTGCCTGTAGCATTTAAACCTCCGTTCGCATCCACGGCGTCAAATACATCCTGAGGCGCAGTCACATTGTTTACCCAACGTGTATTCCACAAATAAGCATCCTCTACTCTGCTAATTTTCATTTGATCTCCGAACATTTGAAAATTTACAATGGCGTGTCCCAGGTCGTTATTCTGCGGCCAGGTATAAGCCCAATCAATAGCATTGTATTCTGTAACAATTATACGAATGTTTGTATTGCTTACCGAACTAAGAATAGAATTTATTTCTGACACCAGGTTAGGATTTCCCGTTCTGTATGTATCGTAACCGTTAGTCCAGTTATAAATGGGATAGTTACTTACAGCTATAGCATCTATGTAAGCTCCTGCAATACTTATCAGTGTATCAATCCAGGCACCTGACTTAGCATTGGCTACGACAGAAATTGTAGGATCTATTGCTTTCATGGCCTGAGAAAATTGTATCACATCGTGAGCATATTCTGATGCTGTGGAGGGAGCATCGTAGGCAGCTGAATTAAAACTTTCATTTCCTATAACCCAGTTTTTAATCTTATACGCATGCGTGATGTTGGCGTATTTAACCCATTCTGCTGCATTCGTAATTAAACTTGTGAGTGTTGGCGCTGCAGTGCAAAATGTATTGTACTGTGCATCGCCGGCAACCACTATCAAAGGCCTTGCGTGTGTATTTTGGCAAACAAGCATAAATTCATCGAAGTCCATAGTTGAACTCAAAGGCGTTAGATAGTTAGAAGAAAATGCAGGATCGTTATTTGGCCAGTTACAATTTCCCTGCGTAGCAAAATGTGGGTTTACACTCGTATAAGGCGGTACAGACCATAAATAATTATCCGCTTTCTCTCCTCCCGGAAATCTAAGACCTCCAACATTCATCTCTTTAAGTGACTGTTGCAGCGGAATAGCGGGATTCAGATGGGTATCATCGTCCATAAGATAATTGAGATTTATTCCGGCTGGATTGTGATCAAATGTTCTAATGACCGAACCAGCATTTACCTGGATTACCTGAGCACGAGACGCCGAACAAAAAAGGAAGGCCGCTAAAAATGAGAAAACCAGGTTTTTCATTTTATTAAGTTAAATAAAATTTATTTAAATCCTACCAAATCGGTTTTTGTAAAAACCCTCACTGGATACAACGCTGCGAAAAAACCGATAAACATAATGAGTCCTAAGATCCATACAAAATCTTTTAATTGTAATTCGATTGGATAGTATGGTACAATAAACTCACTTCCAAAAGTAACAAGATGAAACTTCATCTGAAGCACGCAAATTAAAAGTCCCAAAGCAAGTCCGATAAAAGCTCCTATGCCACTGATAAGAAAGGCTTCCCGCATAAAAATGCTGCGTATTAAACCTAAATCAGCTCCCATACTGTGTAACGTTCTTATGTCTTTTCGTTTTTCAATAATTAACATGGTAAGCGCACCAATAATATTAAAGGTGGCTATAACCAAAATAAACGCGAGAATAATAAACGTTGCCAGCTTTTCAGTTTCCAAAGCTTTAAAAAGCACATCGTTGAGCTGATACCTGTTTTTAACTACAAAATCTGGGCCTAGTTTTTTTTCTAATTGCTCCTTTACCTGATTAACACTCGATTGCTCACAGCTTAGTTCCAAAGCACTTACTTTATCAGGCAGATCAAATAAATCGCGGGCTGTTTTTAAACTCACAAAGGCATACTCATTATCGAGTTCATCATTCAAAGAAAAAACTCCTGATGGGATGCAATAAAGCTGATTTAAATTATCATCTGGAATCAAGCTGGTTTCTTTACCCTTTAAAGGACTGTAGAGCGTTAATTCATTTACAAAAACATGTAAATTAATATTGAGCTGTCTCGCAACACCACGGCCTAATAAAATAGTTTTTGAACCAGCATCGTTTAAACCATAATTCCCATCAATTACAGAATCAATCTTTGCAATCTTATTAAAATTACTATCTACTCCTTTAATGGTAACAAGAGCCTGCTTATCAATATTTTTAATAAGTATTTTATCGCTCAGACTTAATGAGATGAGCTTAACCCCTTCAATAGATTTTATTTCAGCTACTAATTTATCAGACGCTTCAAAATATTTTCCCTTAGCCGCAGTAATTCGAATATCTGGTTCAACAGTGTTGTAGAGATTTGCAACAACGCTGGTGAGTCCGTTCATAGCTGAAAGAATCACAATGAGGGCGCCTGTTGTTACGGCAATAGCTCCAATGCTAATCCAGCTAATTATATTAATGGCATTGTTTGATTTTTTAGAAACCAGGTAACGCTTAGCTATGTAAAAGGAAAAAGACATTATCGGAATGTAAAATGTAGGATATTAAATGTAAAATGTGCGTGCGAAACTGCCTGGAAGATTGATAATACCTTTCTACAAGTGCTTACATCTGCCATCTGACTTCCACAATTTACATCAATAACTATTTTTTAAGTAGTGCATCTATCTTCATCGCATAGTCAAGCGAATCGTCGATATAAAACATAAGTTCCGGAACAATTCTTAATTGTTTGGCCACTATAGTTCCTAATTGTTTGCGGATAACCTTAGCATTGGTTTCAATTAGTTTAAAGACAGTGTTCTTATCTTTATTAGCCATAATACTCACGTAAACTTTAGCAGAGCTTAAATCGGGACTTACGCGCACGGTAGTGACAGTTATAAAACCACCACCAAAAAGATTGCGTGATTCACTTCTGAAAATTTCAGCCAATTCCTTTGCCAATAATTTATTTACTTTTTGCTGTCTTAAGCTCTCCATACTGCAAAGGTAAGCATTTTAAAATAAATTAACTCATAAGAGTCTGCCCTCGTTAAGTTACTGTAACTGGTAATATTCGTATATTCACAGCCAAAATGATCAAACTATTCTCGGTTTTTAAATACATACAAGGGTATTGGAAATATGCTGGATGGAATATTGGGTTTAATGTTTTATTCTCTGTTTTTTCTGTATTTTCTATCACGCTAATCATTCCTTTTCTGGATCTTCTTTTTGAGAAAGACGCCTCAAAATACAATGAGTATGTAAGTAATTTTAGTGCGGGTACGCCCCAGCTGAGTATAGCGTATTTAAAAGGATGGTTCTACGCTACCATGTCTAACCTGATCGTGAAAGACGGACTTGAACCCGATCAACTCATTAAAGGAAAAATGGAAGCTTTGATTTTAATTTGCGTGTCAATTGTTATTCTTACTCTTTTAAAAAATGTTTGTCGTTACATGGCCATGTTTTACCTGGCTCCTATACGAAATGGCGTTGTAAGAGACCTACGCAACAAAATGTATAACAAAGCACTGGCTTTATCTCTTTCTTATTACAGCGACGAAAGGAAGGGAGACATTATGAGCAGGATGACAACCGACGTTATCGAAATAGAATGGAGCATTATGCAAACCCTTGAAATGGTTTTTCGCGAACCACTCATCATCATTATTTCTTTAGCCATGCTAATTGGTATTAGTCCTTATTTAACGCTTTACGTTTTTCTGTTGTTGCCTGTAGCCGGTATAATCATTGGTCTTGTAAACCGTTCCTTAAAAAGAAATTCTGCTCTTGGTAAAACCTTTTTAGGAAGTTTGTTTAACATGATGGAAGAAACTTTGGGAGGATTAAAAATCATTAAAGCTTTCACAGGCGAATCCTACCTGAAAAATAAATTCGAAAACATTAACCAGGAGTATTATAAATTACAGGTAAATGTTTACAGAAGAACAGATCTTGGATCACCCTTAAGTGAAACCATTGTCATTGCTATCTTAATGGTGATTTTATTCATAGGTGGCGGTATGGCGCTTTATAGCAAGGGCCTCACTTCTGCCGAATTTATTGGGTATTTCGCAGTTGCCTCGCAAATTTTAGCGCCGATCAAACAAATTACACAAGCTTATAATAACATCCAAAAAGGACTTGCATCAGAAGAGCGTATTGAGAAAATTTTACATGCGGAAGTCTCTATCAAAAATGCTCTCAATGCAAAAAGCATAAGTTCTTTCGATACTAAAATTGAATTTAAAGATGTTTCTTTCGCTTATATTAAAGGAGATGAAGGCTATATTTTAAAAAACATAAATCTTGGCATTGCAAAAGGTAAAACCATTGCATTGGTTGGGCAGAGCGGCAGTGGGAAAACTACCCTTGCCGACATGATTCCCCGCTTTTATGACACAGATCTTGGCGAGATTTTAATTGATGGAGTGCCAGTAAAACAAATCGACATTGACAGCCTTAGAAAACAAATAGGGATTGTGACGCAGGAAAGTATTTTATTTAACGATACCATTTTAAATAATATTGCTTTTGGCATTGATCATGCAGACGAAGCTGCAGTTATAGCAGCTGCCAAAATAGCTAACGCACATGATTTTATTTTACAACAGCCAAATGGGTATCAAACCAATGTAGGCGACAGAGGAGGCAAACTCAGTGGTGGACAAAGACAAAGATTAAGCATTGCCAGAGCGATACTTAAAAATCCACCCATACTTATTTTGGACGAGGCTACCTCAGCACTGGATACAGAAAGTGAAAGACTGGTTCAGGATGCTTTAAGCAATTTAATGAAAAACCGTACCAGCATAGTCATAGCGCACCGTTTATCAACGATTGCAAATGCGGATGAAATAATCGTGATGCACAAAGGAGAAATTATAGAGCGAGGAAATCACAGCACACTCATTGCGCTTAACGGTACCTACAAAAAACTTTGCGACATGCAGAGTTTCAAATAAAAACCACACAGGGCACTAAAGGCATTTAGAAAGCACTTAACTTTTCGGGTTGTCTGCCGTTCATTGTCTTTGTGAACCTCAGTCATCTTAGTGTCTTAGTGGCAAAAAGCCATTAACAGCCGGGTATCAATAACTCTTCCGGCATAAGTTTCGCATAGAAAATTATATCCAGTAACTTCAATGAATGAGCGGACAATTATTTATAGTTCCAACCCCTATTGGTAATCTTGAAGATATTACTTTAAGAGCCATTAATGTATTGAAGTCTGCAGACCTTATTTTAGCGGAAGACACACGAACCTCTTCTTTTTTACTGAAGCATTTGCAGATTGAAAAGCCGTTAAAATCTTATCACCAGCACAACGAACATAAAATCGTAGAAGAGTTAGTGTCTTCTTTAAATTCAGGAAAAAATATCGCCCTGATTTCTGACGCAGGTACTCCTGGAATTTCAGATCCGGGCTTCCTTTTAATTCGCGAAGCCATTGCTAACGGTGTTACCATTATTTCTTTACCAGGCGCCACCGCCTTTGTACCGGCACTTGTAAACAGCGGACTTCCCTGCAACGAGTTTAGTTTTTATGGTTTTCTTCCGCAAAAAAAAGGCAGACAAACACGTTTAAAATTACTGGCGTTGGAAGAAAAAACCTTTATCGTTTACGAATCTCCGTTTAGGCTTGTAAAACTATTGCAGGAATTTAAAGAGCATTTGGGTGCGCAAAGGAAAGCCTCTGTGAGCCGCGAACTCACTAAAATGTTTGAAGAAACAAAACGCGGAACAGTGGAAGAGTTAATTGCTTTTTATTCTGCTAAAACTGTAAAGGGTGAGATTGTAGTAGTTGTTCAGGGAAATAAAAACCTGGAAGAAAACGAAGAAAACGATGTCGAATAAATTCAGAGATATAGGGGCGCCACCGGGCACACTGGTTTACAATGGGAACGAAACAAGTGCCCAGGTTAAGATCACGCTTATTGAATACAATGAGTATGAATTTTTGGAGCGCGAATTTTACGATTTCCATGATTGTACAAAACATCTCAAGGATAATATGGTCAAATGGATAAACGTAGAAGGTGTGCACGATATACAACTTGTTGAGAAAATTGGTAAGCTTTATGATATCCATCCCCTTACTTTAGAAGACATAGTACATATTGACCAAAGACCCAAATTTGAAGATTACGAGCACTACGTGCTTGCCATCATGAAGATGATCTTTTACAACAAGGAAGAAGTTCATTCAGAACAGCTTTCTATGATCCTGGTAAAAAACACGGTTATTTCTTTCCAGGAACCGCAAGGCGGCGATGCTTTTGATATTATCCGCAATCGCCTGCGACAAGCCAAAGGTCGCGTAAGGAAGCACGGGGCGGATTATTTATTTTATGCATTAATGGATGCTGTTGTAGATTACTATTTTTTTACAATCGAAAAAATAGGCGATAAGGTTGCCAAGATTGAGGAAGAAATTATAACCGAACCGAGGCAGGAATCGTTAATAGAACTCTATAAATTAAAACGTGAAGTGATCTTCCTGCGCAAACAGGTGTGGCCCCTGCGCGACATGCTAAGCAACTTACTGCGTTCTGAATCTGATTTTATTAGTCCCAATACACAATTATTCTTCCGCGATTTACAGGATCATACCATGCGTATTATTGACACGGTAGAAAACTACAGAGACCTGTTAAGTGGTATCATGGATATTTACCTCAGCACAAATGCTAATAAAATGAACGAGGTCATGAAGGTTTTAACCATCATGTCCAGCATTTTTATTCCTGTAACTTTTATTGCGGGTGTGTACGGGATGAACTTTGAGAACATGCCCGAATTAAAATCTCCTTACGGTTACGCAGCTGTTTGGATACTCATGCTGAGCGTAATGGGTGGACTGGTAATTTATTTTAAAAAGAAAAAGTGGATGTAAAAATGGTTTCTGCTGTCCATGGTTATGGACATGGCAAAACTATTAACCGATTTCTACCGCGTCAGGATATTTCGCTTTCCAGTTTTTTAAACTTTCTTTTGTTCTAACAGTAATAACTGTACGAGCATCGATACGTAATTTTACAAGGTATGTGCTCCCTTTAATTTCTGATCTTTTTGCTATTGCTTTCATTATATAGTGCGTTTAATTTACTGACACAAATAAACCCATTTCAGCGGATTACTAACGTTAAAATACGCAAATTAACCGGATCCAAATGTGAAATAAATAAAAACGCCCCTTTTAAAAAGAGGCGTTTAACAGTGTTTTTTGACTAAAGTCTTATTATTTTACCTGATTTATAACTGCTGTGAAAGCTTCAGGATGATTCATCGCTAAATCAGCTAATACTTTACGATTTAATTTTAAACCTTGTTTGTTTAATTTTCCAATAAATTCTGAGTAACTCATGTCATGCTGACGAACAGCTGCATTGATACGTTGAATCCACAAACCACGCATAGTACGTTTTTTGTTTTTACGATCGCGGTATGCGTAAGTTAAACCTTTTTCAAGAGTATTTTTGGCTATTGTCCAAACATTTCCTCTTGCACCCCAATAACCTTTGGTTAAATTAAGGATTTTTTTTCTGCGAGCCCTGCTGGCTACGTGATTGACGCTTCTTGGCATTTCTTGTTTTTAATTGCTTTGAATTTTAGTGCTCATTTAAGAGGCTTTATACTAAGACTCTGGTTAAACATTTTGTTTAATAACCGATTAGATAATTTTAAAAGGAGTTTCGCTTAGATTCCTAACATGAATTTCACGTTCGGTGTATCTTGCTTGCTCACTAGCCCTGTCTTAGCTAAACCGCGTTTACGGTCTTTTTCTTTTTTAGTTAAGATGTGACGTTTGTAAGCATGCTTTCTTTTAATTTTACCTGTTCCAGTAAGCTGAAATCGCTTTTTAGCACTGGAATTAGTTTTCATTTTTGGCATGTCTTGCTATTTTTTAGGCGGCAAATATAGGGCTTTATTAGACTTATACAAAGGAAATTGTTGAAAATCTACCTAATGCATGTGCGAATTGCACTTTTTTTATCCCTTTAGTGGTTTTCTAAGGCTTTTACACGCATAAACACCCCTAAGGCACATCAATGCTCTTTGAACGTTAAACGGTAATGAAATCCTCCAGCGTCTGCTGAAAGTATCAGTTCTTTGCTTCTACAGCGTATTATTCTCCATGTAATTCCACCATCAACCGGATTAAAGACATTTTTTAATTTGACCCCGTTATTTAACTGAAGTGGAACGACTGTTTTTAAATTATAAGCCTGCAGGTATTCATCGTCAGATACCATCAACTCTGCTGCTCCAAGAGTTTTAAGCTGGTAGTAGTTGTCACGCTCGTATTTAAAGAACCGCAGGTAACTTTTTAATAGTTCTCTATCTCCGTTACCTGACACAAAGTCGGTGCTGTCTATGTTATTGACCTCGTATTTTTTGAGATCCATAAAACTCGATTTGCTCATCTCTGTATTAAGTAAAAGACGCGCGTTAATCCGCAGGCCTCCCTGGGGATACTTTCTACAACTGCTGACTAGAAAAATAAAAATAACACCGATCGCGATCCCTTTCATAAGAATAATTACCTAGTGTAAACTTCTTAGTTAATAGCTCTTGCTCCTTTGACAATAGTCAAAAAAACATACAAGACTATTTGAAAAGAAAAATTAAAACTGGTACTCGTTCAATTGTCGCCACAACATGTCTTTTAATTCGACTATGTTTTTTTGAGAGGCTGATGAGAAGAAAATGTAAGGCACTTTATTTTTGCCTTTTAAACGTTTGTCAAGATCTTTTTTCATTTCCGCTTCCAGCTCGTCATCAAGCATGTCGGCTTTGCTAATGCCAAGAATACGTTTTTTATCCAGCAATTCAGGATTAAACTGTTTTAATTCGTTGAGAAGAATTTTGTATTCGTCAACAATGTCTTTACTGTCGCAACTCACAAGAAATAACAAACTAGAGTTACGCTCGATATGCCTTAAAAAGCGCAGACCAATTCCTTTGCCTTCGTGAGCGCCCTCAATAATTCCAGGAATATCAGCCATCACAAAACTCTTGTAATCACGGTAACTTACAATTCCTAAATTGGGAACCAGTGTTGTAAATGGATAATTTGCAATCTCAGGTTTAGCAGCGCTTACAACTGATAATAATGTAGATTTTCCTGCATTTGGAAATCCAACTAAACCCACATCTGCCAATACTTTTAATTCAAGAATTTTCCATTCCGTCTTACCAGGTTCGCCGGGTTGGGCAAACTGCGGGCTTTGTAGCGTACTGTTTTTGAAATTAGCGTTTCCTAATCCTCCTCTGCCTCCATGCACCAGGATTATTTCCTGGCCGTCTTCCGTAATTTCACACACAAGCTCGCCGGTCTCTTCATCTCTTGCAACAGTTCCCAAAGGCACTTCTAAGATCTGATCTGCTCCTTGTTTCCCTGAGCTATTGCTGCTCGATCCGCCAGTACCAGGTTCAGCGATAATGTGTTTGCGGTATTTTAAATGGATCAGGGTCCATAATTGTTTGTTTCCTTTTAGAATGATGTGTCCTCCACGGCCACCATTACCACCATCAGGACCGCCAAAGGCAGTAAGCTTATCGCGGTGAAAATGAATAGAGCCTGCCCCTCCTTTACCGGTTCTGCAACAAATCTTTACGTAGTCAACAAAATTACTATTATCCATTTTTGGTTTTAAAAATAAAAAAGCCTGATTCTGCATTCTGCAAAATCAGGCCTCAAAGGTAATTATAATATTATTAGCGTTTTCCTATTTTTTGTAGCCAGGGTTATCTGGACTTTTTTGCCGTTTTCTTCACCGCTTTTTTTACCACTTTTTTGGCTGCTTTCTTCACAGTCTTTTTAACTGCTTTTTTTGGCGCGACCTTTTTTACCGCTTTTTTAACTAGCGTTTTTTTAACCACTTTTTTGGCCATCTTTTTAGGTGGAGATTTTTTTACGGCCTTTTTTGGCGCTAATTTCTTCACTCCTTTTTTTACGGCTTTTTTAGGAGAGACACGTATAGACTTTGTGACTGTTTTCTTAGCCGGAGTTTTTTTCACTGAGACGGCTTTGCTTTTTACCAGAGGTTTTTTGCTGGCAACGGCGGCCTGCTTACTGCTTGCGGCGGCCTGTCTGCTTGCCTTTGCACTTTGTTTCTTTTCTTCCTCTTCTTCTGCTTCAGCCCGTTTAATAGCGTCAATTTCCAAAAGTAATTCTGGAGCGATATCGTCTGCCAACTCAAAATCCTGTATGGTAAGATCCAGATGTTCTAAATCTGTTTCTAATGAAGTAAGATCCATTTCAGCATTTAAAAAAACAATACGGTCTACTAAAGATTTAAAAATTTCATCAATGGTTCCAATTCCACCTATCGAATGAAATTTACCTTGTTCGTTATAATAGTTTTTTAAAGGCAAAGTCTTGTTATTGTATTCCTGAATACGGCGACGAATAACGGTTTCATCACGATCATCAGCCCTGCCACTGTCTTTGCCGCGTAGCAACAAACGTTTGGTAAGCTCTTCATCATCAACTTCCAACGCAAGCATACCGCTGATACCTGTTCCTTTTTTCTGGAGCAAATCATCCAGGGCTACAGCTTGTGCCGCAGTTCTGGGAAAACCATCAAAAATAAATCCCTTTGCATGAGGGTTTTCGTCGAGTTTGGATTCTATCATACCTATTACGATATCATCGCCCACCAGTTCTCCTCTATCCATTATTTCCTTCGCCTTTTTACCAAGATTGGTACCACGCGCAATTTCTGAACGCAAAATATCTCCGGTGCTTAAATGCACCAGGCCATATTTACTGATCAGGTTTTCAGATTGTGTTCCCTTTCCTGCGCCAGGAGGGCCAAATAAAACAATGTTCAACATTTTTTCCATTTTATCTTAAGCTAATACGTGTATTTCTTTTAAATTTCTTCCTAAGCCATCGTAGTCTAAACCATAACCCACAACAAAATCGTTCGGAATTTGAAATCCTACATAGTCTAATATGTAGTGCTTTTTGTAAGCATCTGGTTTAAATAATATAGTGGCTACTTTAATTTGTTTAACGTTTTTAGTAGCTAAAAGTGTTATAAGTTTTTCAAGTGTAATACCACTGTCTACTATATCTTCTACGATAACTACCGTGCGTCCGCTAATATTTTCTGTTAACCCAATAAGTTCGGTAACGTTGCCACTACTCGACAAGCCGCTGTAGCTGGCCATTTTAATAAAAGATATCTCGCAAGGTATCGCTATTTCTTTTAGCAAATCTGACGCAAACATAAATGATCCGTTTAGCACCGCGAGAAAAACAGGAAATTCATCTTTTAAATCTTCATTGATAGCGCCTGCAACATTTTTCACCGCCTCTGCAATTTTTTGCTGAGTGATGTAAGGTTTAAATTGTTTATCCTTTAGTGTTATGAATTGACTCATAAAAAGCTTAGCGGCTAACAAATATAATGGTTTTATCTGCATTTAAACATGAGGAATGTTTTTTTGAAGATGAATGTTCTGATCAGGATTTTTTTCATCGAAATTTCGCAGCTTTATTTTCGAATTCTCTTTAGGTTTGGCGAGATTGTTATCTTTGCCCCGTGGCGCAAACAGGTAAAAATATAAATCAAGCAGCAGATCTGCTTTTGCAGGGAAAACTTGTGGCCATTCCAACGGAAACGGTTTACGGACTTGCTGCCAACGCTTTAAACGAGACTGCGGTGCTAGCTATTTTTGAGGCTAAACAAAGACCTTTTTTTGATCCTCTTATTATCCATGTGCATTCGGAGGAAGCCGCAAGAAAATATGCAGACTTTACCGATGACCGTTTAGTAAAACTTGCCAAAACTTTCTGGCCCGGCCCATTAACTTTGCTTCTTCCCAAAAAAGAAATTATTCCAGCTCTTGTTACCTCGGGGCTTGAGCAAGTTGCAGTTAGAGTTCCGAAGCATTCATTGACTTTAGCACTTCTTGAAAAACTAGATTTACCTCTTGCCGCCCCGAGCGCCAATCCATTCGGTTATGTGAGTCCCACCGAGCCTGCCCACGTGGAGAAACAGCTTGGGACTAAAATTAACTACATTCTTGATGGAGGACCGTCCACTGTGGGTCTGGAATCTACTATTATAGGCATTGAAGAAAATAAAGTATGTGTTTTTCGTTTGGGTGGATTAGCTATAGAGGATATTGAAAAGGTTGTTGGTAAAGTAGAATTACGCATCAATAATTCCAGCGATCCCAAAGCTCCGGGACAACTAAAAAATCATTATGCGCCAAAAAAACCTTTATTTATAGGCAATTCGGCTACCTTACTAAACGAACATGCTGGAAAAACGATTGCATGTATTTGTTTTGGAAAGCATCTCCAAACAGAGAACCGTGTTGAGATTTTTAATTTATCTCCCACAAAAGATCTGAATGAGGCGGCATTAAATCTGTTTAAATATTTGAGATTAAGTGATGAAAGTTCTGCAGAGATTGTTATCTGCGATTTACTTCCCGATGAGGGTTTGGGAAGAGCTATTAATGACAGGCTTCGCAGGGCAGCTACTAAGTAAGCACAAGTCTTATCGCTATTGGATTGAAAGGAAATAAGAAAGGCAAAAAAACAAGGGTTTATTCCAGGATCACCCTTTTCGAAATGCTGACCTCTTTATTTTTTAGCGTTAAAATATATAAACCTTTTTGAAATTCTGCGAGATCAATACTGTAATCCGTGGCAAAAATTTCTTCCTGAAAAATTCTTTTACCACTGATATCGCTGAGCGAAATAAAATAATTATCCTTTTTATCGAAAGTAAGATTTAATGTCTTAGAAACGGGATCTGGAAAACAAGTAAAGAAAATTTTATTTGTATTTTCTTTCATGGCCACTGGTGCGAGTCCTGTATACCATATCGGCGACGTCACAATCCAATTGCCATCTGTTTGCCTTAGTTCCGCGAAGTAGTAATATTCAATACCCGATTTCACGTTCATATCCGTAAAGGTCGTTGTATTATTTCCAATCGACATATGAGCTATGCTGGCCCAGAGTCCACCACTGTTTTTATATCCTTTCCAGATTTTAATAGTGTCTGCCTGTTCTCCGTCAGGATCATTATGAATAACATGAAAAGTGGGATAATTTGCCGAACTCACTATAGATCCCATAATAGTTCCATCCATATTAAAATCTATCCTGGCATTCGGATCATCGCTTCCATAAAAATTCATTTGCTTCATTGCTTTAAATAAATTCGCCTTTGTTAGTGAAGGTGCAAGAATAACAAGGCGTCCACCATTGCTCCGTCCAAAGTTGGTGTAATGATTATCATGATCGTAGCCAATTCCTAAATGATAGCCCAAAAACAAAAGTCTTTTATAATAGGCAAAATAATTCCCTGATGAATAATCCGTATAGTGGGTATTAGCGCTGTTCGCAACACCACTACGCAAGGGCATGCCTACTATGGCACTGTCGTATGCTGCGTTGTAGGGAGAATTCGATAAGGCTGTACCATAAGTTCCATCAGTTGTGTAATCATCAAAATCAGGATGTGCAAGATAACCAAAGGCATTCGAATGGTTCTTTATCTTCTTGAAAACGCCGTCATAATCTGTTTTGGCGTTAAACACATCATAGTTATTTCCGTTAACACCGGGCACGGTGGTTTCCCAACCCAGTAAATGATTAAAGCCATAAATAATGATGTGGCCGTTGTATTGCGACGACACACCATATTCCATACCGTACAAAGCTAAAAATGATCCGTCCTGGTTAGCAGCATTTGCCATGTTGAGACCGACCTGATAAAGGGGCTGCTTAAATCCCGGGTTATGGTTCGTTGAATAATGGTTATGTTCTGAGATGCCCAGGAAATCAAAATTATCTGTTAGTTTGGCGTAGGCATAACTCCCGTCAGGTCTGCCCACTCCTGAACTTACTGAATCTTTGTTGCCATCGCTGAAAGCCGTGTGAGCGTGAAGATTTCCAAAATAATAATTATATGTCTGAGCTCCTGCTGCTGCAGACAAAAAGAGAAAAATAAAAAAACACCTCATATTCTAAATTAATGAATACGGGTGTTTCTTAAAATAAATTGATCTAAAAGCCCGAAGGATTTTATTTTTTATAAATCAGTGCCACGGCATATGCATTCACCCCTTCGCCTCTACCCACGTAACCTAACTTTTCGTTTGTAGTAGCTTTTATCGAAACTTCATTTTCTGTAACCTCCAGAATTGGTGCTAAAACTTTTTGCATAGCTTTTATGTGAGGGTTTATTTTTGGATCCTCAAGACTTAGCGTAGCATCGATGTTTCCTATCCCATAGCCGTTTTCACGTAATAAAGCCACCACTTCTTTTAAAAGTAATTTGCTGTCGGCGCCCTTGTATTTTGGGTCTGTATTTGGAAAATGAAATCCTATATCGCGTAAGTTAGCTGCACCTAAAAGAGCATCACATATGGCGTGTAAAAGCACATCAGCGTCGCTATGTCCAACGCAACCTTTGTCAAATTCAAGCTTAACGCCACCTAGCCATAATTCTCTTCCCTCACCTAAAGGATGCACATCGTACCCAAATCCAATCCTGATATTTACACTCATCTTTTAACCCTCTATAGCTTTAACACCTGGTAAAGTTCCTTGCTCGATATATTCTAATAATGCTCCACCGCCTGTGCTCACATAACTTACTTTATCGGCAAGATTGTATTTATTTATTGCCGCAACACTGTCGCCACCGCCAATAAGCGTGTATGCTCCCGCTTTCGTAGCTTCTACAATATCAAAGGCTGCCTGTTTTGTGCCCGCTTCAAATTTGCTCATTTCAAAAACACCCATAGGACCGTTCCATAAAATGGTTTTAGAGTTTTTGATCACCTCGCCAAAATAGTGCATCGATTTTTTACCAATGTCCAGTCCCATCCATCCGTCAGGAATCTGGTCAATCTGAACTTCCTGAGTAGTGGCATCGTTAGAAAAGTTATCAGCAATAACTGCATCCACAGGAATGCAAAGGTTTACCCCTTTTACTTTTGCTGTAGCAATTAAATTTTTTGCTACTTCTAAACGATCGTCTTCGCAGAGTGACTTTCCAATCTTGCCACCAAGAGCTTTAATAAAGGTAAAAGCCATGCCGCCTCCAATAATAATGTTATCAGCCTTATCCATCAGCTGTTCAATGATCATAATCTTATCGCTCACCTTTGCACCACCTATAATCGCAGTAAAAGGTTTTTCCGTCTTATTTAAAACTTTGTCAATACTAGCCACTTCGTTAGCCATCACATAACCAAAACACTTTGAAGATGCATCAAAATAGTTAGCCATAACTGCTGTTGAAGCGTGAGCACGGTGCGCCGTTCCGAAAGCATCATTCACATACACGTTGCCATGTTGACTTAGTTTTTTCGCAAACATGGCGTCACCCTTTTCTTCTTCTTTGTAAAAACGCAAATTCTCCAACAATAAAACTTCACCCTTTTTTAATGCTTCCGATTGAAGCATAGAAGCATCGCTAATACAATCGTCAGCAAACTGCACAGGCACGCCTAAGTGTTTACTTACTTCGTTTACAATGTGCTTTAGTGAATATTTGTTTGTTGGCCCTTCTTTCGGTCGCCCCAAGTGGCTCATCAACACTATACTGCCACCGTCATTTAATATTTTTTTAAGCGTGGGAATAGCCGCACGTATCCGGGTGGCATCTGTTACTTCAAACGCATCGTTTAAAGGAACATTAAAATCAACGCGAATAACCGCACGTTTATTTGAGAAATCTAGGGAATCTACTGTTTTCATAGCCTGCAAAAATAACTAATTGCTTTTAAACAGAAAAATGACAAATTACAAAGGAACTGCAAAAACAAGCCCTCAACGCTGGCTCCCGAACTATATAAAAACTTATGTAGAACGGGATGTGCGTTTTATCAGGAATATTGAAAACATTTTTCTATTTCATAATATTCTAACAGACGCGGCCTCCCTTAAAAACCTCAAATGGTTTCAAAAAGTTCTTCGTTAGCAGGGTGGAGTACTTATAAACGCAAGCGACGAAAGCAAAAGTTTTGATAACGAAATAGAGCAAATAAGTTGGGAACAGGTAAGCGGCTTATAAAGCTTAAGCCAGTTTTTTTAAACTTAATTCAAATGCTTTAATAGTTTTATCGAGATCTTCATAGGTATGCGCACGGCTCACAAAACCAACCTCATAGCCACTTGGCCCAAGGTAGATACCGTTTTCAAGCAAAGCGTGGTAAAGCGTTTTAAAATAAGACATGCTGTTAGCATCAATGTCTTCAGCATTTACAATACTTTCTTTTTCTGTAAAGGCAATCCAGAAAATAGAACCAAGGCTAAATAATTTAAACAGTTTAAACGGATTTATTTTATTAATGCCGTTTATTAAGTACTGCGTTTTCTTTTCAAGATCTTCATAAAAATTCTCTTTCAAACATTCCGAAAGTTGAGCAATCCCAGCGCTCATCGCAACCGGGTTACCGCTTAACGTCCCTGCTTGATAAACAGGCCCTTCAGGCGATACGCAACTCATAATTTCTTTACTTGCCCCATAAGCGCCAACAGGAAATCCACCTCCAATTATCTTTCCATAAGTAACAATGTCCGGTTGAATATTGTACAATCCTGCGGCACCTGTAAAACTCATACGGAAACCACTGATAACCTCATCAAAAATTAAAAGAGTTTTAGTGGCAGAACAAATTTCACGCAAAAAAGTAAGAAACTCTTTTCCTTGCAAAAGCAAACCGTTATTCGCCGGTACAGGTTCAATGATAATACAGGCAATTTCATCTTTGTAATTTTTGAAAGCCTCCTGAACCGCTTCTTTATTATTTAGTGGTACCGTTATAGTTTCATTTACAAAGCTTTCAGGCACTCCTGCACTGCTTGAATTTCCAAAGGTAACGAGTCCGCTGCCGGCTTTTACCAGCAACGAATCTACGTGGCCGTGATAACAGCCTTCGAATTTTAAAATTTTATTGCGGTTTGTGAAGCCACGGGCTAAACGTATCGCGCTCATCACCGCTTCGGTGCCACTACTTACAAAACGTAGCTTCTGAATAAACTTATTATTAGAGAGGATCAGGTCTGCCAATTCATTTTCGAGTTGCGTGGGAGCTCCAAAAGAAGTGCCCTTGCGCATGGTTTTATCTACAGCGTTTAATACAGCATCTTCTGCATGTCCGAGAATAAGCGGACCCCAGCTACAGCAGTAATCGATATATTCATTCCCATCCGCATCCCAAATATGCGAACCTTTTCCACGTTCTATAAATAAAGGATTTCCACCTACGCTTCTGAACGCACGTACCGGAGAATTCACTCCACCCGGAAAATAATTTTTTGCCCTTTCGAAAAGTTCTGCCGATTTTTTAGTCTCCATAAATTTTGGCAAAATTATGGATTTATTATGGGTTTAAGATTTAGTTTAACCAAATACCTGAAAAAAGCTACCTCCTAAAAAGTGTTAACACTTATATCCCATTTTTTTTCCTATAATTGTGGCGCGATAATTGGTTAAAAGTTAAAGTAAATCGACATGAAAAAAATAATCCTAGCACTGATCACCTTCTCACTTTTCTCATTTATAACTTTAAATGGTGACGGTGATAAAATACCCGCAGCAACATTAAAAAAATTGGATGGAAGTAAAGTTAATTCTGCATCTTTCAGCAATAACGGGAAACCAATTATTATCAGTTTCTGGGCCACCTGGTGCAAACCCTGCAAAAAAGAACTGGATGCAATAGCTGAATCTTACCCTGAATGGGTGAAAGAAACAGGTGTAAAACTTATTGCTATAAGCATCGATGATTCAAGAAGTTCCGGTAAAGTAGTTACTGATGTTAAAACCAAAGGTTGGGAATATGAAATTTACATAGATGAAAACCAGGATTTTAAACGTGCCATGAATGTAAATAACGTGCCTCACACTTTTATAGTAGATGGTACTGGTAAAATTGTATGGAGTCACAATTCTTATGCGGATGGTGATGAAGACAAACTATATGAAAACATACAATCCCTTATAAAGGGTGAGAAGTTAAAACACTAATTTTCATTCGACTTACACATGAAGTTTTGCAAAACCTTGCGCAGATCAGCGGTTTATCTGCCTTTGCTTACTGTTACGTTTATTAAGGCTCAAAATTCCACAACCGATATGGGTTCCATTCATGGAAATTTTCAGATCGATGCACAATATTACCAAGCCGATTCTTTGATCGGAGCTCCAAAAGTTCCAGAGAAATTTCTTTCTAATGCCTTTGGGAACATCAATTACACGCGCGGTAATTTTTCTGCAGGAGTGCGTTATGAAGCTTACAACAACGTAAGGCAAGGATTTGACACACGTTATAAGGGACAAGGAATCACCAATAGATTCGCCCGCTACAGAACCGATTTACTCGATGTTACTGTAGGAAATATCTATGAGCAGTTTGGAAGTGGGTTAATGCTAAGGACTTATTACGAGCCGGGATTATTGTATGATAATTCTCTCGATGGTATCAGAGTTATTTCCTCTCCTGTAAAAGGTGTTACACTTAAAGGTTTAGTTGGTAAACAACGCTTCTTCTTTACTACTGGTCCGGGCATCGTACGCGGTGGAGATGCTGAAGTAAATGTGAATGAACTTTTTGATTCTGTTTTAGGAAAGAAAAAAACAAAAGTTATTCTTGGCGGAAGTTTCGTTAGTAAATATCAAACGGATATTGATCCGAATTTAAATTTGCCCGAAAACGTTGCTACCTATGGCGGACGCGTCAACATTATCAGAGAAGGGTTTAATTTTTCTACGGAATACGCCTATAAGATGAATGATCCTTCATTTGATAATCACTATTCTTATAAAAACGGTGAAGCGCTTTTTGCTTCTCTTTCCTACGCTACTAACGGACTTTCGTTTATGGTTCAAGGTAAGCGTGTAGACAATATGAGTTTCAGAAGTGACCGGGACGCTAGCCTTCAAAGTCTTTTGATCAATTATCTTCCCGCCACTACCAGACCTCACACTTACTCTATGCTTGCTTTAAATCCATACGCCACTCAGCTTAGAGGCGAAGTAGGTGGCATGGTAGAAGTGCAATATAAATTTAAAAAGAATACCGCTATTGGCGGAAAGTACGGAGCAGAAATAACGGTGAATTATTCGCAGGCCAATGGTCTTCGTCAGATTCCTGTAGGAGATTCAACTACAGCAATGACTTTTTATAAGACGAGTTACGGCGATATAGGCGATAATTACTACCATGATTTTAATATAGAGTTTAGTAAAAAATTCTCTAAAAAATGGAAGGGAACAGCTGTTTACTCCAATCAGTTTTACAACCGTAACATTGTGCAATTTGGAGCCGCCAATGAGGGTTACGAGAGTTTGAAGTCAGACATTGTGGTATTGGATCTTACTTACAAGTACAGACCTTCTTCATCTCTAAGACTAGAAGTACAAGGTCTATTCGCCAGAAATCAGAATATGATTACTAACTCTAATTTAGTAGGAAAGGGTAATTGGGGTACCATGCTGCTCGAGTGGTCGCCGAATGGCAACTGGTTTGTCGCTTTGTTTGATCAATATAATTATGGTAATCCTGATAAAGCTGCCCGCGTGCATTATTATTTAGGAACATTTGGCTATAATAAAGATGCACACCGTATTGCAGTTAGCTATGGTAAACAAAGCGCCGGGATCTTTTGTGTAGGAGGTGTATGTCGTGTGGTGCCTGCTTCCAATGGGCTTACGCTTTCAATTACCAGTAGTTTTTAGTATCTTAGTGTAAACATTAATGCTCTCTTCCATGAAAAAAATAATCATCTCATTCCTGTTTCTTTTCCTGATTACCGCCTGCGATAAAATTTCACACCCCGTTCAGGGTCCCCCAAAAATTTTTGATTGTATTGACCCGCTAAATCAGGTAATAAAGACAAATGCCAATAAAAATCCTGATCAGCGTAAGGTATTGTTGGAAGATTTCACCGGTCACTACTGTCCAAACTGCCCACGTGCGGCTAAAGTAGCTGAAACCCTTATGGAACAAAACCCCGGGAATGTTATTTTGTTAGCGCATCATGTTACCACTACTTACGCCAAAATTTCTACGGATACAACAAATAAATTCAAAGAAAACTTCATGAATGACGCTTCTAACGATTGGGATAGTCCTAAAACTGGCTTTGGCGTTTCTGGTGCGGGACTTCCTCAGGGAATGGTTAACAGGATAGGAAATCCTAATTTTGCGCAGGCCGACAGCAAATGGGCCTCTTTAGTCTCGACTGAGTTAAATAAACCATTGGTGGCGCGTCTTGATCTTGAAACTACTTATGACTTGGTATCACATTATTTAATTGCCAAAGTAAAAGCTACATTTAAACAAGCTGTAGCTCATAATGTAAATGTAGTTTTTGTATTATCTCAAGATAGTATTGTTGCCTGCCAGAAAGATAATAACCCGCTTAATGCGCCAAATGATCGCGATCCCGATGAACCTCAGACTCGTCTTAATTTTCATTTTAATCACATCACTATCAACGCAATGAATGGAGCGCAGGGAGAAGTATTAAAATCGGGTCCTATCGCGATAAATGATACGGCTTCTTTAACATCGAGTTGTTTTCTATTAAATAAGTGTTTTGGCGCCGATAACGCAACTACGTTTCCTCCCTATAAGGCCTTTTGTATTGACGACAGATACGTAAGTTTGGTCGCTTTTATTTATGATGCCGACACAAAAGAAGTGTTGCAGGCGGAGACCATGAGAATTCGTTAATTTCATAACAACTTAAAAAAAAAGCTGCCAGTTGGCAGCTTTTTTTTTATCTAATGTTTCTTAGTACTGTTCTTTATCACTCGGAAAGTCTTTGCTTTTTACATCGCCGATGTATTTTTTAAAAGCACCACTCATGCTCTCATATAGATTTAAATAACGTCTTAAAAACCTTGGACTAAACTCTGTATTCATGCCCAACATATCGTGTGTTACAAGTACCTGGCCGTCCGTGCCTCCGCCGGCGCCAATACCAATTACAGGAATAGAAATACTTTGTGAAACTTTTGTAGCAAGGGCTGCCGGAATTTTTTCGAGTACCAGTGCAAAACAACCATATTGTTCCAGTAATTTTGCATCTTCCATTAAACGCTCTGCCTCTTCTTCTTCTTTGGCTCTAACCGTGTAAGTGCCGAATTTATAAATACTCTGGGGTGTTAAACCAAGATGGCCCATTACCGGAATACCGGCTGTTAGAATGCGTTCTATGCTCTCTTTCACCTCTTTCCCTCCTTCCAGTTTCACACCATGTGCGCCACTTTCCTTCATTATTTTTATGGCAGATTTTAAAGCTTCTTTTGAATTAGCCTGGTAAGATCCAAAAGGAAGATCCACAATTACTAAAGATCTGCTTGTTGCACGTACTACACTACTCGCATGGTAGATCATTTGATCCAGCGTTATCGGCAGGGTTGTTTCGTGTCCTGCCATTACGTTACTGGCGCTATCTCCAACAAGTATCACATCTATACCTGCGCTATCAATAATTTTAGCCATTGTAAAATCGTAAGCTGTCAGCATGGCAATTTTTTCGCCGCGCTTTTTCATTTCAAGCAACGTATTGGTAGTTACTTTTTTTACTTCTTTGTGAACCGACATAGTAAAGGATCTTTAGAAAACAAAATTAAATAAAAAACCCAACCTGTGAGGGTTGGGTTATAAATGGGGTACAAAAGTACTAGAATCCTTGTTTGTCGGTGATCTTATGCTCGATCAACAAACCCACGCAAGCAGCATCAGCAGATTTATGCTTATCTTTTTCAGTAGCGCCTTGTGGCACCATAACTTCAATTACAAGTTGACGCGTACTTACACTTTGAAATTCAAAGATCTGAGTATCTTCATTTGCTTTGTTGTCGAATAATAATTCGTTGGTGCGGCCATCAAAAATCTTGTAGTTTACTTTTTCTCCAAGAATAGTTTCGCAGCATACAGAAATTCTGTAGTCCATCCCTTTGTAAATCACACAACGCAATTTGGAAACCATTCCCTGGTTAAACAAACCACTTTTGCTTTGTGCGTTGTATTGCCAGTTGCCACCTTTAGAGTCGTCAAAGACGCAGAATTTTCTGTGAAACTGTCCGCAAACAATCGTCTGAGAGAAAACAGTTGTACTTAAAGCGGCCGTTAAAATTAATGATAAGAAATATTTCATGGTCTTAAAATTATTTAGTTAAAGTGTATGAATTACGTACTGACTTAATTTTATCAGTAATAGTGATGTAAATCGCTTCTGTAATTACAAGTTGTTTACCACCTGTAAGAGTAGTTGCTTTTGGATCTTTTGCTTTTAAAGGCTTAGCTTCTTGTTCAGCTATTTTATTAAATTCAGCTAAAATACTTTCGAAATCTTGCTTCACTGCAGTTACATTTGGATCTGATTCGTGTTTCTTTAAGAACTCGATCAGATTTTCAAGCGTGTATTTTTGATCAGCAAGACGTTCTACTACAGGGCTGTCAGCTTTGTATTTTGCGAGGTTAATAGCTATATAGATACTTTCTAACCAACCACCTGCAACTACCAGGGCCAAAGTAGGACCTTGTTTGCTATCTTCTAAAGCTTCAAACGATGAAAAATAAACATCATCTGTAATAACCGCTAAAGAATCAGGAGAGCTGATATTGCTTTCTAAACGTTTTAAAACTTCAGGCTTAATGGCGGTAGATACACCGATTTGATCACCCATCATTTTAACGGTTTTAAAATATTTTAAAGATTCTGAACCAATCGAAAAAATACTGCAGTAACTTAAATCGCAGCTGTAAATACCGAAGTTTAAAGCTTTTGATTTTGCATCCGTATAATTTTTTTCGTTGGAAGGAGGATTCAAAAATGAAATATCCTTTGTTGTTCCACCTACCATTTTAATGAAGGTTAACATCTCTCCTGGTGAAGGAACCTGGAAAAAAGTCTCAGAAACAGGACCTTGTTTAGGCTCTTCTGTTTTAGTAGAATCTACTGAAGTCTCTGTGTCTTCAGATTTGTCTCCACCGCCGCAGCTGCTGAGTGAGAAGGCGGTAAAGGCGGACAGAACTAATAGGGTTGATTTATTCATTTTTTAAAGATATTAATTTTTAGTTTGCTTTTAACAATTTATTTACCAGGGAAGCAGCTTCATGAAATTCGATAGCTGAGTATACTTTTAAGCCTGATTCGTCAATTAATTTCTTAGCCAGTTCAGCGTTAGTACCTTGCAAACGTACAATTATAGGAACATTAATAGTGCCCATGTTATTGTATGCATCAACAATACCTTGCGCTACACGGTCGCAACGTACAATACCTCCAAAAATATTTACAAGAATAGCTTTTACATTTTTGTCTTTTAAAATAATGCGGAAAGCTTTTTCAACACGCTCTGCATTTGCTGTACCACCTACATCTAAGAAGTTAGCAGGCTCGCCACCACTTAATTTAATAATATCCATAGTAGCCATTGCGAGACCGGCACCATTAACCATACAGCCTACGTTTCCATCCAGCTTCACATAATTTAATTCTGCGTGTCTAGCTTCTACGTCTGTAGCATCTTCTTCGGTTTCGTCACGCATAGCCGAATAATCAGGATGACGGAAAAGTGCATTATCATCAAAAGATACTTTACTGTCTACCGCAATGATTTTGTCATCACTTGTTTTTAAAACAGGGTTAATTTCAAAAAGAGAAGCATCAATGCTTTCGTAAGCCTTATAAAGTGAGCTTACAAACTTCACCATTTCTTTGAATGCGTTTCCGCTTAACCCAAGATTAAAGGCAATCTTACGTGCCTGGAAGCCTTGTAATCCAACACGTGGATCAATTTCTTCCTTCCAGATTTTTTCAGGTGTGTGTTCAGCAACATGCTCAATGTCCATTCCACCTTCTGTACTATAGATAATTGTGTTACGCCCCTTTGCACGGTCAAGTAACACGCTCATGTAAAATTCTTTTGTAGGAGTAGCTCCTGGATAGTAAACATCCTGCGTAATCAACACTTTGCTTACTAATTTTCCGGTTGCACTTGTTTGAGGAGTAATTAAGTGCATTCCCAAAATATTGGTTGCCTTTTCTTTTACCTCATCAAGATTCTTTGCCAATTTAACTCCACCACCTTTACCGCGGCCGCCAGCGTGAATTTGTGCTTTTACAACCACCCAGTCACTGTTATATTTTATTTTTAATTCTTTCGCCGCTTCAACTGCTTGTTCAGGAGTTTCAGCTACAATGCCTTCCTGTATAGCAACTCCAAAACTTTTTAAGATGCTTTTCCCTTGGTATTCGTGAATGTTCATAGTAGATTAATAAGTGCTTCAAATGTAAGGTTTTATTTGTAATTGAAAAATGGCAAACAAAAAAACCCGGCAATTTATTACCGGGTTTCATCGAAATATAATCTCTAATTATCGAACAAGAGTTATGGTTCCTTTTTTATCGTAAGCAACTGCATCTTTACCTGATGATTTTACGGTGTAAAAGTAAACACCGGTTGCAGACTCTGAACCTTGCTGATTTTTACCATCCCATTCAACGTTACCTGTTCTGCTGATTAGATCGTAAACAACGTGTCCCCAACGATCAAAAATGGTCATATGGATCTCGCTAAGATTGGTTCCTTTAACAAAGAACAAATCGTTAACTCCATCACCGTTAGGACTGAAGATATTTGGAATAGTTAATTCTGAAGGGATATCTACTCTAATAACTTTAGAAGCAGTATCAAGACAAGCGCCTTTTGTAGAGTACATAGTTACCGTGTAAGTTCCGGGCTGTGTGTAAACAACAGAAGGAGAGATAGTAGATGAAATTGGGCCCGGTACAAAAGTTCCGTTTGCCGCAGTACTACCGCTGGTAGTAGCATTCCCGTAATTCCATGAACTTGTGATACTACTTGCTCCTGTACTAGACGTAGAATTATTTGTAAAATTAATTGTAAGTGGGGCGTAACCGGTTTGAACATCTGCACTGAAATCAGCCGTTAATGACCCATTTACGGCGGAAATAGTAGCCGTTTCTCTGCATCCATTAAGGGTATTAGTAACGGCTACAGTGTATATGCCCGGGAATCTAACCGGGAAACTTGCTACACTGTTACTGCCCACAATGGAAGTAGCAGTTGGGGCCGTCCATACATAACTAAACGAAGAACCATTGGTAACAGTAGGAGTTAAATTAATACTCTGTACACCACAATCTATTACGGTAGGTGAGTTAACTGCTATAATTGGAAAAGCCTTACCATCAAGAACTGTAAAAGTTCCCGTAGAAATACATCCATTATTTAAATCCCTACCAGTTAAAGTATAAACACCTACAGTTCCAGCCGTATATGTAGTGCTCAGCTGCAGTGGCTGCTGAGGTGATGGACCTCTCCATTCCTGGGCAGTTACAAAACTATTGGTTGGAAAACCGGTAGTTGCAGGAATGCTGGTTTTACTTTGATTGGTTAAGACAATAGTGGGAGTTAAGCAAGTGATCGAAACTGACGCTAATGCAGAAATTGATGTTGTTGGTGGGAAGAGATTCTGGTAAATAGGAACAACTGAACTTGATTTGCAAGTATTGTTATCGTTCGTTACTGTGAGCGTATACATGTTAGCAAGGGTAGCAGTAACTGGTAAAAGTGTTTGAGCTACTATCGAGTAACTGTTAACGTTGTTTGGTCCACCACCGTTTGGAATAAAACTCCAGTTATAGCTCACTCCTGTTGTATCACTAACACCCTCTAAGACTATACTAGGCGTATAACAACTTAAAATCTGAGTAGGAACAATGGCTGAATATTTTGGAACTGTTGTGTTTTGCAAAATAGAAATTTGCTGTCTCGTTTCACAATAGTTAGAATTATCTTTCACAATAACAGTCCATGTACCTGGCACATTCATAGAATAGGTGCTTATGGTACTTAAAGGCACTGTGCCAGTAGGAATAGTAGTAGATGTAGGAGGGCCAATTAATGTGTATGAAACAGAACCACCCGGGATAGGAGTTGTTTGTGCATTAATAATATTTATAGAGCCTGTGGCTTTTGCAAAACAGCCTAATGTAAAACTATTAGGGCTATTTACGTTAAATGTAGGGTAATTGTCATTACTGCTAACGGTAAAATTTTTTGTGGTAGTACAACCATTGGCATCATTTCTTAGAACATACGTGTAAGTTCCCGGAGCACCAGGAGTGTATATAGTGGTATAGGAAGTGGCTGAATAGGTAATGTTATTGGGAGCTGTAATAAGATGTGTAACGTTAACACTCGGACTACCCGTAACCGTTAGAGTCGGCGCTAAAGTTTGGGTACAGGTAATATTAAACAAAGATGCAGACATCATAGATGAAGGAACTGCAGTGTTTTGAACAATAGAGAACGTATACGTTTTAGTACAGCCAGAAACAGGATTTTGACCCAGAATAGTAAGTGTTCCGAGCATTGTATTATCTAAGTATATACTGTCGTTTTCAACAGGAGTAAAGGAAGAACCAGACCATGTGTAATTAAGCGCGGCATTCGTTCCGTACATTAAAAGAGTATTGGTTACACAGGTAATCGAATGTGTTGTACCGAAAGGGATAACAGAAAAAACTGCAGGAGCAGGTTGAGGAAGTATTGTAAAAGTTGCCATGGTTGTACATCCACCTGCCGCTAGCACAGCTACCGTTCCTGGGCCAGGAGTAAGGCCAGACACCGTTGTTTGTGTAGGAGAGAGTAAATTTGGTGGAATAGGCTGCCATGCAACAGTATAAGCTGGCGCGGGACTAGCTGGATTAAAACTCAGATTTATATTAATGGTATTAAGCGAATTTGTACAACTAGCCTGAGTAACGGTTGGAGCAACAATGGGTTGAGGGTTAACAGTTACCTGGATTACTACTGAATTAGTTACAACCGTAGTTCCTGTGCTGGTTCCTGAAGATACAAGAGTATAATTAGTTGTTACGTTCGGAGAGACCACAAAGTACTGAACATTTGTATTTGTATTCGTAATAGGGCTAAAGTTACCAGGATTTAGCGTAAAACTTGGACTTGATAAGGTGGATGTAGCCACGATTGTTGCCGAAGAACCCGCACAGATCATCTGAGCATTTGAATAAAAAGCCAAACAAACAAAAAGGAACGCAAATAGTTTTCTCATATTTTTATATTATATCAATTTGCAAATATACAAATACCTTGCTAGAATTTCCCAACAAATAAAAAATCCGGCCATTTTTGGCCGGATTTCAGGTAAATCTAAACATTTTAGCGGTAAATACTTAATGTTCCTTTGGTGTTAAATTCCTGTGTATCGGATCCAGAAGCTTTAATAATGTAAAAATAAGTTCCCTCTGCAACATCTTTTCCAGCTGCGTTTTTTCCGTCCCAACTAATGTTTCCTGTTTCACTTGTTAGTTCATAAACCGTTTTACCCCAACGGTCAATGATAACAGCGTGGATTTTAGTGAGGTTGGCTGACTTAAGGAAAAAGAAATCGTTTACACCGTCGTTGTTAGGAGTAAAAACGTTTGGAATCTCCATTTTGGAAGGTATTTCCACCGTAATAACTCTTTGCTTCGACTCAAGACATACACCTTTAGATGCATACAATGTAACAGTGTAAGTTCCAGCCTGGTTAAAGAGCGCTGATGTAACCTGATCAGTGGCAGCAGAATAACTAGCTGAAGAACCATTACCAAAATTCCAAACTGTTGCAATATTGGAGGTACCAGTTAAAGTATTAGAAGATGTCGAACTATTTGTGAAATTTACTGTTAAGGGTGCAAAACCCGTTATTTTGTCAGATTCGAAATCGGCAGTTAATTTTCCATTAATCAAAGTCATATTTCTTTTGGTTGAACAACCGTTTACTGAATTGGTAACTACAACGGCATACTCACCAGGTCTGTTTGTGGTTAACGTAGCAGCACTAACACTATTGATAGATGCAGTTGAGGGAGTAGTCCAGAGGTATATCAAATCCTTTTTATCAGCAACTTCAGGATCAAGAGTCATATTCTGAGAACCGCAATCTAACACTATAGAATCGGTGGAAGTTCCAAGAACAGGATAATTTTTATTATCTATGATCACAAGAGTAGCTGTCGATTGGCATCCATTATTCTGGTCGGTAATTGTAGCTGTATAAATTCCTACAGCGCTAGCAGTATAAGTTGTGCTGTTATTCAAAGGCTGCTGCGGACTCGGCCCTACCCATGATGCTGTTGCAGGTTTGTTGTTAAGAAATCCTGTTGCGGGCGGAATACTGGTCGTACTCTGATTTGTAAGCACTATGGTATTTGTTTTACAAGTAATAGAACTTGTTCCACCGCTTGAAATGCTAGCATTGGGCTTGAATAAATTTTGATAAATAGGTATTACCGAGGTGCTTCTACAAGTATTGTTATCTTCTGTAATTGCCAAGGTAAATGTATTTACCAGGGTTGTAGTAGGTGAAGAAGGTATGTTTACAACCTGTATGGTATCGCCTTGTTGCGAATTAGGAGTACCATTAAAACTCCAGAGATAAGATACGCTATTAGTCGTTGTTGTTTGTCCGAATAAAGTCACCTTCGGGTTGTTGCAATCAAGGATTGTTCTCTCAATTCTCGCACTGATATTAGGCGGTTGGGTATTTTGTAAAATAGATATTGGAATTCTTGTTTCACAAAAAGTTGCATTATCCTTTGTTACCACTGTGTATGTTCCTGGGGTACAAACTGTATACACACTCACTGTAGTTAATACACCAGAGGGAGTAGTAGAAGAGGTACTTGATGGTGGAATTAAAGTATAGGTAACTGGTCCTCCCGGAGGATCCGTATTTCCGTTTACAATATTTACTACCGCACAGCTTTTTGAACTGCAACCCAATGTAAAGTTTTGCGCGCTGCTTACATTAAAGGTTGGAAAACCCTGACTACATACCACACTAAATTCTTTAGTTGTAACGCAACCATTTACATCATTTACCAATACATGCGTATAAATACCGCAGGCTGGAGAGTACACCATGGTGTGTGACGTAGCGGTTGCTGTTCCGCCATAAGGGCTGGTAATTTTCATAGTAACATTTACACTCGGATTTGCTGTGGCCGAAACAGTTACTGCAGAAGTGTTACAGGTAATATTTTGAAAATTTGGTGAAATGGTACTAAGAGGGGCAATTGTATTTACCCCTATGCTTATCACACTATTATTTTTACAATTCGTGGCCGGATCAGTTATAAGAACTGAATAGTTTCCTGCGGTCGTCACAACTATTTCCTGAGTGGTATAGGTTTGGCTGTTATTTGCCCAGAAAAAATTCAGCGTGCCGTAACTGTAATTAGTTTGAACAGCGAGCGAAATTGTAGGCACCGCGCAGGTTATGCTTGGCGAACCAGTTGTATTTACAAGATTAAATGTTGGAACAGGTGCCGCTGACAGTATTCCCAGAGTCTGAGTAATAAGACATCCTAAAGGGTCGCTGGCTGTGACACTTACAACATTTGTAAAGTTGGATGCAGGTATGGTATAGGTACCTACTGTGGTGGCACTATTTAAAGATAGTGGATTTGGAGACCAGGTTATGGACGAGGGATTAGCAGCTGATCCGGAAGGTGTTAATGTAATAACAGCCGTTGAATCTCCACAACCAGCCTGCTTGACGGAAGCCAGTAAAAGAGGTGCCGGGGTAATGGTAGCTTGAACCACACGCCCTATCGGAGCGCAGGAACCTGGAGGATTCATATAAAGCGTGTAGGTGGCAGAAAGTGTAGCGGTAAAACAGGTGTTTGTAAGCGAGGGCACCGAGTAATTTGCAGGAACATTTGGTCCGGCCCATGAGTAGGGTCCGAGTCCGGGTGTGGCACAGATCGTAGCTCCCAAAGCACCGCAAGTTGGCACAGTTACGCTGGTTGTTCCTGCGGAAAAAGCCTGGCCGTTTCCGGTAACAACCATTGGAGAACATTTAGAATCGAAGTAAAAATAAGCTCCATGACCACCAGCATTACAATCCACTACGGTAATGTCAATTTGCACCATGCTATTAATATATTGGGTTAGATCGAGTGCAGAAGTTGTCCAATTTGAAAAACTCCACCCGGCAGCCTGATTACCAGTACATGCACTAAATGATGGGCCACCTGCCGGAATTGTAAAAGTACAACCCGCTCCCGGAACAGAGATAGAAATATTCGGACATGTGAGAAGGGTTGAGGTACCGGTTACGGTGTTCGTAATGGTTACTTTGATATTAAAGCCTGGCTGGTCGCAACATCCATGACCGCCATCTTCGATTACGGCAATGTAAGCATATTGAAATAACGCGCTTGAAGGAGTAGGAATAAATGATTTTGACATACGTACCGCTTTAGCTCCCGCTGCGCCATCATTTAAACGAATAAAAGAATTCCCGGCAGGGCTAGTATTTGATCCAGAACTGAAATAAGAGCTTACAGTCATTGGGATGCGTGTATCAGTGGTTGCGGCTGCAAAAACTGTATAAAGACCAGGTGTTGAAGTAAGCTGGGGAGGATTACAGCTATTACTGTTCGTACCAGCCTGAAGAGTCCATCCCTGCACAGCAGCTGGCGCCACGAGATTGGAAGTGACTAATTCAAAATCTTCATTATTACAAGCGCCGCCATTGGATGGCATAGGTCTGGCTGAAGGCGAATTTTGAAATAAAGTTTTAGGCGTAATAGACTGAATACCATATTTTTGGTTTACATAAGTTCTTTTTGCTCTATACATAAACACCTTGTACTCGTTTCCAAAGAAATTACCTGCTAATGCACCCGCTGAGGCGGCCTGTTCGTCAAAACCATTAACTGAATCTCGTGAAAAGATGTAGGTTGTCATACTCTCTACATAATTTGATTGGGCATGACTTTTTTGATAAAATGCTGAAAGAAGCACAAAGACAGCAATTGTTTTTTTGATAGTTGATTTCATTGATGGGGTAATTTTTAAAGTACGCACTAAACTACTTATTTTTTAATTCCTTAACAAATAGTGTGCCGAAAATAAAGTCTGTTAATTTTTTATTTTTTTAGCTAAAAATACAGGCATTAACAGTTAAGCTGTTTTTAATTAATTCTATACTTACGTGCGGGTAACTCCTATTTTATAAGCGCAAGAAAACATTCAACTGCCGCAGCCATAAACAATTTTGTGGCTGTAATTTAAGCTGCCTCAAAAAATTAAACTTATCTTTGAATCTTTACACATTTAACTATGCAATTATTAGAAAATAAAGTAGCCCTTATTACAGGCGCAACAAGAGGAATTGGGAAAGGCATCGCTTTAACCTTTGCAAAAAATGGAGCTAATGTAGCTTTTACCTATGTGAGTTCAGATGAAAAGGCCAAAGCGCTTGAAGCGGAATTGGAAGCTTTCGGCATAAAAGCTAAAGGATATAAAAGTGACGCGGGAAATTTTAAGGCCGCAGATGAACTTGTGACTACCGTTGTAAATGATTTTGGCACTATAGATGTTCTAGTAAATAACGCAGGTATTACCCGTGATGGACTTTTAATGAGAATGAGCGAACAACAATGGGATGAGGTAATGAACGCCAATCTTAAATCCGTTTTTAATCTTGTGAAGGCCGTGCAAAGACCAATGTTAAAGGCTAAGAAAGGCTCTATTATCAACATGAGCTCAGTAGTTGGGGTAAAAGGAAATGCAGGTCAAAGCAATTACGCAGCTTCAAAAGCAGGAATTATCGGTTTTACAAAATCGATCGCTCTTGAATTAGGTTCACGCAATATTCGCAGTAATGCCATAGCTCCGGGATTTATTGAAACTGAAATGACAGGCGCCCTTGACGAAAAAGTTGTTCAACAATGGCGTGATTCTATTCCTTTAAAGCGCGGTGGATCTGCCGAAGATGTTGCCAATCTAACTTTGTTTTTAGCGAGCGACATGAGTGCTTATATAACCGGCCAATGCATTAATGTTTGCGGCGGCATGTTAACTTAATCTTTCAGCAACCCCCGGTAATTCCTAAGATCTTGTTCTCTAAACTTATAATTAATAGTCCCTGGTATTTTTTTTTACTGAGCTTGGTTTTAAGCGCTGCGATTAGCCTTTTGCTCTATTATAAGAATAAAAAAAATTCCGAGGCTTCCACAACTGTTCTTAAAGGAATGGCCGCTTTAAGATTTTTAAGTTTCTTTTTTATTTTACTTTTCCTGCTGAACATTTTTTTTAAGCATCTGCAAAATGAGACTGAAAATCCGATTGTGCTTTTGGCCATAGATAATTCCAGTTCGATCAGGTCTTCAGCCGACAGCGCTTTTGTACAAGGAGATTTTTTGAATCAGCTCGAAAAAGTCAGATCAAAACTTGGAGAAAAACACACCCTTAAAACGGTTTTGTTCGGCAGTAAAGCCCAAACTTCTGATGAAAAGGCAACTTTTTCGGAAAAAGAAACAGATCTTGAAAACCTGGTGAATGAAGTTGAAAATAATTATTCCAATCAAAATATCGGGGCTTTAATTGTTGTTAGCGACGGCATTTACAACAAAGGCTCTAACCCGGTATATTCTGCCGAAAAATTAGGCTATCCTATTTACACAGTGGCCATGGGCGACACTAATGAAATAAAGGATGTTCTTATTCAAAAAGTAAACCATAATCAGGTGGCGTATGCAGGAAATAATTTTCCTGTGGAAGTGGTTGTGAATGCTAAGAAATTTGCGGGTAAGGAGGTAATAGTTAGTCTGCTGGAAGGTGGGACTGAAAAATCCAAACAAACTTTAAAGATCGCTTCTGATAATTTTTTAAGTACCTGCAATTTTACTCTGAGCGCTTCTAAAGTGGGAGTTGTGAGGTATACTGCGAAGGTTTCCATTCTGGATGGCGAAAAAAATACCGCTAACAATAGTCAGCCATTTGTAGTAGAAGTGATTGATAATAAGGAAAAAATTCTTTTGCTGGCGGTAATTCCTCATCCGGATGTAGCGGCTATTAAAGAAGCCATTAGTGACGGCACGAATTACGAAGTGGACTATGCTTTAACGCAGGATTTTACCAAACCTGTTAAGCCCTACAGTCTTGTTATTATACATGGTTACAGTGCTGCCCAGGCTCAGCTTATTGCAGACTGCAAAAATAACCTCGTGCCCTTTTGGATCATTAATCCGGCAGGACCAGAAAATCTTCCGGGGCTAAAAATCAGCGGTTCTTTAAACAGATACAATGATTCGGAACCTTACATTGAAAATTCGTTCGGTCTCTTTACAATTAGCGATGACTTAAAAAAATTCGCAAAAGATTTACCCGCTGTAAAAACTTTTTTTGGAAACTACAGCATAGGCAATGGTTCGAATAATTTGATCAATCAGCGTATTGGCCAGATAGAAACGGAGAATCCTATTTTATTTTTTACAGAATCAAGTGGATTAAAAAGTGCCGTTTTTTTAGGAGATGGATTATGGAAATGGAAATTTCGTGATTTTGCCGAACATAAAAATTTCAATTTATTTACCGAATTAATCAGTAAATCGGTTCAATATCTTTCTGTTAAAAGCGATAAAAGTTTTTTCAGGGTAAGCGCTCCAAAAATTATAAATGAAAATACAGAAATAGAGCTAGGTGCTGAGGTGTATAATAAAAGTTATGAATCTGTTACAGATCCTGATGTTACGCTGGTGCTGACAAATTCAGAAGATAAAAAATTCAATTATACGTTTAGTAAAACAACTTCCGCTTATAAATTAAATATTGGTGTTCTTCCCCCGGGCGAATACCGTTATGAAGCCTCTGTAAAAAACAACAAGGAACTTTTTGTCAAGCAAGGAGTATTTGCTGTAAAAGAGGTTATTTCGGAAAAAATAAATACGGTAGCAAATCATCAATTACTTTACCAGCTGGCAAACCGCAGCAACGGCAAATTATTTTATCCAAATGAACTTCAAAAACTGGAAGATGACTTATTAAAAAGCGACAAAATCAAAGCCATTACCTACTCGCAAATTTCCACTTCTTCTTTGATCGACTTAAAATGGTTGTTCTGGCTAATACTTGGACTTCTTTCTGCAGAATGGTTTTTTAGAAAACGCTTTTTATCTATCTAAGCAATGAAACTCAGTTTTTATTTTTCAGTGGTAGTTTCAGTGAGCCTTTTCCTTGGCAGCTGCAGCTTGCCTAAAATAGAAAAAGAAGCTCCCGAAATAAACGTAATTGCACCAAATTCCGAATTCTGTATTATTTTACCTGAGAATCATACAACGGGGTATTTATGGCAATTAAGTCCGACTTTCGACGAGGGAGTTGTTACCCATATCAACGATGTTTGGCATGGAAATGAAAAAGGAATTTACCTGAATTTCAGCAGCCTTTCTGCAGGACAAACCACTCTTAGTTTTGTATCCCGTAAATACCAGGATACGGCTGAAATAAAGCACTTTATTGTTAAAATCGAAAGGGATTAAATGCTCATGTCCCCGCTTTTACTATCTTTACCTTCGGCTAAAAAGCTCCGACAGCTATCGGCATAAAAACTATCACCAACTACACAAATGAGTAATCAGACACAAAAAATTTTAAGATTTAACAACTCTAACCGACAGTTTTACACAGAATTAAAAAAGAGGGTTGACGCGTATTTCAAAGAAAATCAAGTAAGTAAAAATGGAAATATAAACATGTACCTTAAAACGGTATTTATGTTTGCTGCCTATTTTGTACCCTATTTTTTAATTCTTTTTAATGTTTTCGAAAGTAAATTTGTTTGGTTTCTGCTAACCGTTTTAATGGGGTTTGCGATGGCGGGTATTGGCTTATGCGTTATGCACGATGCCAATCATGGCAGCTACAGTAAAAATACAAAGTTCAATAAAATTCTAGGGTATATTTCTATCAGCCTTTTAGGTGGTTTTTCGTTAAACTGGAGAATACAGCACAATGTTATTCATCACACTTATACAAATGTTCACGAGCACGACGAAGACATCGCTCCTCCGGGATTTATGCGTTTTGAGCCGCATTCCGACAAAAAGTGGATTCATAAATTGCAGTTTTTATATGCCTGGTTCTTTTATGGTATGATGACTTTGATGTGGAGTACTACGAAAGACTTTAAACAACTTGCTCGTTACAATCAGAAAGGCCTTTTAAAAGGAGCCAACACTACTTACGGTGTAGAACTTGCCTTGCTTATTACCTGTAAACTAGTTTATTACGCTTACATGCTTTTACCTTATTTTCTTATTAAGGAACTCAGTTTTTTACAGTGGCTTTTAGGATTTGTAATTTTGCATTATGTTGCGGGCATGATACTCGCTATGATTTTTCAGCCTGCACACGTGGTGTCGGAGACTGAATTTCCTCTACCAAATGATGAAGGTAGTTTTGAAAATCACTGGGCTGAGCATCAAATGAGAACTACAATGAATTTTGCTACCGGAGATCCACTATTTTCCTGGTTAGTTGGTGGTTTAAATTACCAGGTGGAACACCATTTATTTCCGACCATTTCGCACGTTCACTATCCAAAAATTTCTAAGATAGTAGAGGAGACGGCTAAAGAATTTAATGTTCCTTATCTATCACGAAAAACTTTTGTGGGAGCTTTGTGGTCGCACGAAGTAATGCTTTGGAAATTAGGCCGGGTATAACCAAAAATCGCTTTATATTAAGAACGCCCCGTAATCCGGGGCTTTTTTAATTACTGGCATTGCCGATGCAATTTATTTTTTCAAGTTCTTCCAAAGATTTGGAATAGCCCAGGTCTTTGGCCATGTTTAAGTCGCCGCAGGCCCCCGCAATATCTGCTTTATGCTTCTTTGCCAAACCCCGGTAAAAAAAGGCTTTACCTTGCAGAGGTTTTAATTCAAGTGACTTATTTAAATCTTTAATGGCCGCTGCATCTTCGCCTTCGGCAATTTTACACATGCCACTTAATAAATAAGCACTCCAAAAGTCAGCATTCATTTGTATTGCCTGCCCTGCATCTTTAATAGAACCTTTATAATCCTGCAGATCGTAACGTACCAAAGCGCGCTGATAATAATAATCTGCAGTTTCTTTCAAAGTAATAGCGCTTGTTAAATCGGCAATGGCGCCCCAGTATTCTTTTGTTTTAGCGCGTGCTACCCCTCTATAATAATAGGCGAATGTATTTTGTGGATCGTAAAAAAGCGCCATAGTTTCATCATTCACACATTCTTGTTCTTTACCCATAGCGTGAAAAACCGCACCGCGAAAGCTGTACGTGTTAGCGTGATCATTTTTTAAACTAATAGATTTATTAAAATCTTCCAGGGCTGTAGTGTAATTTCTCAGATAATAGTTTGCCAAACCTCTGCGGTAATATATTTCATAGTTCCCAGAAGCAAGTTGAAGCGATCTATCGTAATCGTATAAAGCTTCCCGGTCTTTTTTTAAATAGAAGTGTGTAAGTCCACGTTTAAAATAGGTGGTAGCATCGCTACTATCGCTACTCAAGGCTTTTGAATAATTTTTTAACGCATCTGCATACTTTTTCTGCGCGGCGTTTTCATCAGCAAGCTTAATAAAATCGGAAACACTTGACTGCCCTTTACCTGTGATGAACAGGAAAAACAGGAGGAGCGTACTGAGTGCAGATTTCATATGTTTAAATTACTGTTATTGATCCCGATAGCTATCGGAAGTGATATGGCATAACCAGTTCAGTGTTTTGTTTTGTATTTCAACAAACATGACTATTTCATCCTATTAAAATAGCAGAAATGCAGTCCCTGAAAATTTAATAAAAAAGGAGTTATTAAATAGTGAACGTGAACAAAGTCAACAAAAAAATCTGCCGTTATTTCATCAACTTTTGTTTCACATCACTAAAACCTGGAAAGTTATGGTAATGCCAGTTGGCGATAACTACTCCGTCTTTAACAAGCATCAAACCCGGATTACTGCGGATCATTGTTTTTAACACGGTATTATCAACTGTTACAAAGTCATAAAGTGCGTTGTGTTTATGCTTAAACTCATCAATTTCTTTATTACCGCTTGCCGTCATAGCTATAAACTTATATTTTTCGCCCGAGGCTAACTTATAAAAATCGTTGATCTGCGCCATTAAAGTCTCATTGTCTTCGGTTAAAGCAAGTTCATGCACTATGAGCCAGAAACTGTAATTTTTATCATTTAAAAGTGAATCGGTAATATTAACACCATCGATGCTGTTTACCAGGAAGTCTGTAATTTTAGGGGCATCTACAGCATCTTTTACAGTGATATTATCTGTGGCAAACCATTTCCAGTTTAAAGTATCGGCCCAAGGATAATTTTTTAAATCAAAATGCTCCTTTTTTCCTGTTTTTGTATTCTCGTAAATAAATCCGGTTTCAATTACCGCCGGCGAATAGGTTGGCGGGAATTTCATGTTTTCCTTAATACTCATACCCGGGGCATAAGCTCTGAAATCTAAAGGTGGTAAATTCCTGTAAGCGTAAATTGGAAACGCAATAGAGAAAACGAGTCCTAGTGCAAAAATTGCAGCCACTAACATCGGCGCGCCAATAGGGTTAATATTTTCTCTCCCGGCAAATAGAAGTGTAATTAAAATCATAAGTGCGATATCTTTCCAGAAACTCTCCCATGGTTTTAACGGAAGGAAATCGCCGAAGCAACCGCAGTGCGTAACTTTATTGTAACAGGCCGAATAAAAAGTAAGGAAAGTAAAAAAGGTAATCTGCGCAAATAATAACCAAAGAGTCAAATTACGTTTATATCCAATCAGCAACATAACGCCTAAAACTATTTCACTGGCGCAAATTAAAATGGCAAGCGGTAATGCAATGTGTGCAAACGATTCAAAAATAGACATGCCCGTGTCGCCCTGGAAAACTTCGAAATATTCTTTCAATTTATAGCTGAATCCAAGAGGGTCGTTTGCTTTGATAAAACCAGAAAAAATAAATAATCCTCCTACAAGCACCCTCGGAATATGGGCCAAAATTGGGGCCTTAGCAATAAAGTCGGAAGCGTTAACCAGCAAAAATAAAATGGCTAAAACAACCACTAAAGTCGTTTTGCTAAAACATGGCGGACAAATGAAATAGATTAATGCCGCTAACCCAGCTGACCAGATAAAACGAAATACTTTTGAAGAGAGAAATTTTTTCATGTGAGATGTCTTGTTAATTTTCTAAATATACCGAGAGTTTAAGCTTCTAAAGGTGGCTTAAATACTTTTAACCTTTGTCTGCTAGCCTGATCATGGCGAAAACCGCGTAGTTAATCATGTCCATGTAATTCGCGTCAACACCTTCGCTGATAATTGTTTTTCCCTTGTTATCTTCGATTTGTTTTACCCGGAAAATTTTCATGAGGATAAGATCAGTTAACGAGCTGATACGCATATCGCGCCAAGCCTCGCCGTAATCGTGGTTTTTATCTTCCATCAATTTTTTTGTCTGCGCCAGATACTTCAGGTACAGATTCTTTACTTCCTCATAAGGGAGATCAATTCGTGTGTCGCCTGCGAGTTCCAGCTGTATCAGAGCGATAGCACAATAATTAATAATACCAATGTATTCGCCACTAATAGCATCTTCAATTTTTTGAGTGCCTTTTTCTTCAATGCTTTTAATGCGCTGTGCTTTTATAAAAATCTGATCGGTAAGGGAAGTTGGCCTCAGGTTTCTCCACGCTGTTCCATAGTCTTTCATTTTCTTTAAAAAGATATCTTTGCAGAGCGTAATGGCGGCGTCGTATTGTTGCGATGTGTTTTGCATAAAGTATGAGCACTAAAATTAACGAAATAAAATCAATTGAATATTCCTGTAATGGGAAAATAATAACATTTCATAAGCCTTTGATTATGGCCATTGTTAATATAACTCCTGACAGTTTTTACGATGGCGGAAAGTATGATTCGGTGAGGGACATATTACATGACGTAGAAGAAAAAATAAAGTTAGGCGCGGACATTATTGATCTTGGCGCAGCTTCGTCGCGACCCAACGCGAAGGAAATCAGTGAAACAGAAGAATGGGAGCGTTTAAAAGGTGTACTAACAGTTATTAGAGAAAAGTTTCCTGAAATTTTAATTAGTATAGATACGTATAGAGCTTCAATAGCTGAGCAAAGTGCGCATCTGGGGGCAGACATTATCAACGATATTGGCGGTGGAACACTTGATGATAAAATGTTTGCAACCGTTGCCCGACTAAACCTTCCGTATATTCTCATGCATATACAAGGTACACCGCAAACCATGCAACAAAATCCGCATTACGAAAACAGTGTTTCAGACATTCGGGAAATTTTTGAATCCAAAATTAATTCTCTTAAAAATTTAAATTTTTCTAAAATTATTATCGATCCAGGTTTTGGCTTTGGAAAAAGTCTTGAAAACAATTACGAGCTTTTAAAGGGAATGTCCTCTTTTTTAAATCTCCATTTCCCAATATTAGCGGGCGTTTCGAGAAAAGGTATGATTAATAAGGTTATTGGCACCAACCCGGTTACCGCTCTAAACGGCACAACCGTTCTAAATACAATTGCGCTACTAAACGGAGCCTCGATTTTAAGAGTACACGACGTAACCGAAGCTAAACAAGCTATCGAATTAACAGAGTTTTACAAGAGCGTTTAATCTTATTCTTCTTTTTTATTTAACTTCATCACATGCAAAATCCATCGATAAGATCACTTAAAAAAATTCACCTTTTGTGGGTTGCCGTTTTATTTGGCTTACTGAGTTTCTCTTTTATCCGTCCACCCTACTCCTACCAGATTGCGCTTTTAAAATATAATGGTGGCGGAGATTGGTACGCCAACCTTGAAACTTCGTTGCCAAATCTTATTAAATATTGCAACGCGCAAATTAAAACGAGCATTAATCCTGAGCAAGCTATTGTGGACGCGGGAAGTATAGAACTCTTTAATTACCCTTTGATTCACATGACTGGCCATGGAAATGTTATTTTTTCTAACCAGGAAGCCGAAAATTTAAGGAATTATATGATCGCGGGCGGCTTTTTGCACGTAAGCGATAATTACGGAATGGATAAGTTCATCCGCCCACAATTAAAAAGAATTTTTCCGGAACTGGACCTTGTTGAATTACCTTTTGATCATCCTATCTATCATCAGCGCTTTGACTTTAATTCAGGGCTACCTAAAATTCATGAACATGATAATGGCTCTCCAAAAGGGTACGGTTTAATTTACAAAGGTCGCCTGGTGTGTTTTTACGATTATGAATGCGATTTGGGAGATGGCTGGGAAAGTCAGGAAATTCACAACGACAGCGAAGAAGCGAGAACAAAAGCCCTTAAAATGGGAGCAAACATAGTTTCTTTTGCTTTTATGGGTTTTGATAAAAAATAATATGATTTTGTAACTTTATTTATGCCTCCTCGTCATACAGATTAAGTTTGCATTATGAATAGAAATTTAGCAGTTCTGTTTTTCATACTTTTACACGGACTGGTAATTTCTCAAACCTTTATTTTATCGGGAACGGTGAGCGACAAAAACGAAGCGCTACCTTTTGCTACAATTCTCGTTAAAGGCGCTTCATACAACACTATAAGCAACGTTAACGGACAATACACTTTAAAACTTCCGGCTGGAAACTACGAGATTATCTATCAATATATAGGCTACGGTAAAAAATCGGAGAAGATAAACCTGATTGCTAATAAAGTGCTGGATGTTGTGCTTGCCTCAGATGGCATATCACTCAAAGAAGTGGAGATAAAAGCCGGTGAAGATCCTGCCTACCCTATTATACGCAAAGCTATAAAAAAGAGAAAATATTATTTAAATCAATTAGATGCTTATACGTGTAAGGCGTATATCAAAGGGCTTCAGAAAATAAATTCCATTCCTAAAAACATAAAAGGTCTAATTAAGCTCGCTGGTGGTGATCTTTCTGATACGGCTGAGTTTAAAGGCGTCATCTACCTTTCAGAAAGTGTAAGTAAATACCATTTCGAAAAACCAGAGAATGTAAAAGAAATCATGTACAGCAGTAAAGTCAGTGGAGATAATAAATCTTTCAGCTTTAATAAACTCAGTGACATGAAAATCAATTTCTACAACAATCTTATAAGTTTGGGAAACCTTAGCGATAGGCCTTTTTTATCGCCTCTTCATGATAATGCGTTTTTGTTTTACCGTTACTATTTATTAGGAAGTGTAAGTGGCGAGGGCAAAGTTATTTATAAAATAAAAGTAGTACCTAAACAAAAGTCTGATCCTTGCTTTTCAGGAATCATTTATATACAAGATAGTACATGGCGTATAACAAGTATAGATTTAATGCTGACCAAAGAATCAAAAATCAATTTTATTGATACGCTTACTATTAAACAATTGCATGCTTCTATTGTGGAAGATAGCGTTTGGATGCCTTTAAGTCTTAATCTTGCTTTTGATTTGCAGGCTTTCGGATTTAAAGGAAATGGCTACTTCAATGCGAATATCAGCGAATACGATCTTAACCCTATTTATTCGAAAAATTTCTTTAAGAATGAAGTTTTAAAGGTAGAAGACGACGCCAATAAAAAAGATTCTGCTTACTGGGAAAATGTACGAACTACACCTTTGACGCAGGAAGAGATTAACGATTACAGAGAAAAGGACAGTATTTCAAAAATACGAAGTACCGACCGTTATATGGATTCGGTAGATCATCATAGAAATAAACTGAAGATCGACGATTTGTTTTTTGGATACAATTATGACAATACCAAGAAAAAATTTAGTGCCTCTCTTCCAGGACTTATTACAAACGGCGTGCAATATAACACCATTGAAGGACTAAATCTGAGTTATAAATTCAGCATCACCAAATCTTATGATAACAACCGCAATTATAGCATCACCGGGAGATCTCGTTACGGGTTCGCCAATAAACTTTGGGGGGGTGAAGTCGGCTATAATTACCTTTACAATCCTAAAAAGTTTTCCAGTTTCGGGTTTAAAGTAAAATCTATTGCTGAACAATATAACCAGCTAGATCCTATTTCTCCGCTTATCAATTCTCTCTACTCTTTATTTCTGAATGAGAATTTCATGAAAGTATTTAAAGAGACGGGCATCGAAGGTCACTATCATACCGAAATCAGTAACGGCGTTTTCTTTTCTGGTATCGTCAGATATATGCAACGTGATCCACTAAAAAACACCAGCGATATTCTTTTTATAGATGACAGATCCAAGTTATTTACAAGTAACGATCCACGTAACGCTTTTACGCACGACTCTATGTTCTCGAGTAACAGAGCTTTTACAACGGAATTTACTTTTACATTCCGGTTCAAACAACGTTACTATTCTCTTCCTGACCAGAAAATAATGGCAGGAAGTAAGTATCCCAGGCTAAGTGTTACTTATAAACGGGCATTTCCAATATTATATACCAGCGCCGACTATGATTTGTTAAGCGCTTCAGTATCCGATCAGATAAGACTTGGTTTATTAGGTCGCTTCGCCTACCGCGTTAGAGGAGGCGGATTTCTGGATACGAAGAAATTATATTTTATGGACTTTAAATATTTTCTTGGCAATCAAACGATCTTTAATACAAATGACTATCTCAGTAGCTTCAGGCTTTTACCTTATTATACCTTTAGCGCCGACCGATGGTTTGCCGAAGCACACGGTGAACATCATTTCCAGGGCTTTATTTTTAGCCGTATTCCACTTATTAAAAAACTCCCGATCCAGGAAGTTATTGGTGCACATTTTTTAAGTAGTAATAAATTAAAATACTATTACGAAGTAAACTTTGGAATTGAAAAAATATTCAGGGTCATTCGAGTAGATTATGTTTTAGGCTATGCACCGAATTCTAAACTCAAACAAGGATTTACGGTTGGATTAAATATGGCTTTTTGATCACCAGCTGCTTTTGCGCCATAATTACCAGTACTAATGGGAATTATTTTAAGAAATAATTTCTTTTGTTATCTTTAATCTATGCTTAAAAATTTATTACTGACTTTTTGTTTTTTCCTGGCGTACAATTTTTCCGCTCAGATTTCTTCCGAACAAATACAGGCCCAGGCCATTGGCGGAAAAGAGCAGATTGATGACATTTTTGAAACACAATTCACTTTGCCAAAAGCTCTTCTTACCTCTAATTTTGATGTACAGGTTACCGCAACTTTTGATCTTGATTCAGCAGGCAATGCTATTAATGTGGCATACAAAAGCGGAATTAATAATGCTTTAAGAAATGAAACAACCCGCATTTTGAAATTTTTAAAATTTAAGAGGACGCAAAATGAGGAATATGCAAGTTATCCCTATTCGTTTTCATATCATATGTCAACCGACCGTTACAATAAATTCGTAAAACAAAGATCGCGTCTTAATTTAAAAAAGGGAACACTCGCCGACAGTAGCTACGTTATTTTTACAAAAGCGGATAAGTCTCCTGAATACTATAAAAACGGCGATGAAGGACTCGGCGAATTTGTTCTTTCTGAATTGGAGTATCCCAAACTAGCTATCGAAAAATCTGTGGAAGGCACTGTAATTGTAGAATTTGTAGTCGAAACAAACGGCTATGTAACCGGTGTAAATCTTAAGAAAGGACTTGGAGCAGGTTGTGGTGAAGAAGCATTGCGTATTATCAAATCAACAAAATGGCAACCCGCGATTTTAAATAATAGACTTGTACGCTACAAAACTACCTACCCAATAACTTTCAGTCTCAGAAATGTAACCAGGGACGCTTCTTCTACGATTGGCCAATAACCATTAAAATTTCTTTATCGCCCAATTTTCTTTAGAGCGCATTAATTCGGCGTCTTTACTGCTTTTATCTTTGTACCCACAAAGGTGAAGAACACCATGAATGATCACCCGCTTTAATTCCGTTTCAAACAGGACATCAAATTTTTCAGCATTTTCCAGAACCCTTTCTATGCTAATAATAATATCTCCGTGAATAGTAGGGCCTTCGCAGGAATCAAATGTAATAATGTCGGTATACGTATTATGATTTAAAAACTGAATATTTGCTTTTAAAACTTCTTCGTCTGAAGTAAATACAAAATTTATATTGCCGGTTTTTTTCTTTTCGAGTTCAATTATTTTTTTTATCCATGTTTTAATTCTTGTGGATTCTTTTAATTTAAAAGAAATCTCCTGGCTTTGAAAAGTGATCATTAGAATGAAATTGTATCTTTAATAATGGTAGGCAATTCTCCTTTGTTTCTGCTCCTTATAAGCACTTCGATTCCCTTTAAAGAATTCCGGAACTCTTCCAATTGGATATGGAATTTTTTTTGCTGCTGATAGCCTGTCGCGATTAATTTTGCCGCTTCATCTGTCTCATGGAGCGAAAAACGAACAAGCTGATCTGTTGTCAAGGCTTTATTTTTAATATCATGTGCCAACTTTTCTAATTGTTGGTTGACGAGTAATGCACGCGTTAGAAGTATCTTCCTGTTTATTGAAAAATCTTCCAGATTTTTTCCACTGCCATAGAACTGCTGAAGATTATCTGCTTCGTCTTTACTTACAGTATCACTAATATTTTGCTGAATAAACTGTTTGTACCAGGTATAACGCGAAATAGATTTTTGCAAAGTAATTGTATCAACGCTCTGTAACTCTTTAGCTATGGAACTTACAGCACCGCTCAGGCTATCCAGCGATTTTGCTTTTTGCTCATACAAGTCTGTCTTATTACATGATCCAAAAAAGATGGACATCAAAAACAGACTTGTATAACAAAGTATGCGCATTAATTTATGGTTTCAAAACCGGTATAAGGAACAAGTACTTTTGGAATAGTGATGCCATTTTCAGTTTGATTGTTTTCCAACAAAGCTGCAACAATTCTTGGCAAAGCCAAGGCACTTCCATTTAAACTATGTGCTAATTGCGTTTTACCTTTATCGTCTTTGTAACGGCATTTTAAACGGTTTGTCTGGAATGTTTCGAAATTACTAACGCTGCTTACTTCCAACCAACGTTGCTGTGCAGCACTCCAAACTTCAAGATCGTAAGTTAATGCACTACCAAAACTCATATCGCCCCCGCATAATTTTAAAACACGGAATGGCAATCCCAGTTCTTTCAAGAGGCTTGCAACATAGTCTTTCATGTCCTCAAGAATTTTATAACTTTCTGTAGGATGCACTATTTGAACAATTTCAACCTTATCGAATTGATGTAAACGGTTTAAGCCGCGAACATCTTTTCCATAGCTTCCGGCTTCGCGTCTGAAGCAAGGCGTATAACCGCAATTTTTAATTGGAAAATCACTTTCCTTTAAGATAACATCCCTATAGATATTCGTGATAGGAACCTCAGCAGTAGGAATCAAATATAAATTATCTTCTGTAGCGTGATACATCTGACCTTCTTTGTCGGGCAATTGTCCGGTACCATAACCACTATCCGCATTCACTAAAATTGGCGGTTGAACTTCGTTGTATCCTTTTGAGGTGGCTCTGTCTAAAAAGAAATTGATTAATGCTCTTTGTAAACGTGCTCCTTTTCCCTTGTACACGGGAAATCCAGCACCCGTTAACTTTACACCTAATTCAAAATCAATAATATCATACTGAGTTGTTAATTCCCAATGGGGTTTAGCTCCAGCGTATAGCGTAGGCTTTGTGCCATCTTCAGACACTACTTCATTGTCTTCGGGAGTTTTTCCAGCAGGAACGGTTAAACTCGGCAAGTTGGGAACCGTTACTAATAATTTATGAACTTCAGACTCAATACTTTTTTGTTTTTCATCGAGCTCTTTTTCTGAATTTTTCAACTCGGCAGTTTTAGCTTTTAAAACTTCTGCCTCTTCCTTTTTACCCGACTTCATTAAATCACCAATTTGTCTCGCCAGGGCATTTGCTTCGGCTTTGGTGTCGTCTGCTTGTTTTTGTGCAGCTTTTCTATTATTATCTAATTCGATAACTGTATTGATAATTGTTTCGGCATCTTTAAAATTTTTGATGGCCAAACGTTTTAAAACATCTTCTTTGTTTTCGCGAATGTAATTTAACTGGAGCATAAAATTATTTTACTATTATAAATTTGTTATTGATTGCCTGGTTATTAACTCTAAGTACCAGTACATAATTTCCTTCTTTAAACTGGCTTATATTCAAAGACCGCTTGTATTCCCCGGCAGATAAGCCTTCTGGTTTTTCACTGTAAACCAGTTTACCCTGCATATCTATAATGGAAATTCCTATTTGAGCGTCGCTTAATAAAGTATAATTCAAATTAATAAGATCGGACGCAGGATTCGGAAACATAGAAAATTCCATTTGCGATTTTATTTCTTTAATACCCACTGTTGAATGATATTCTACATTCCACAATACAGAATAAGTATGAAGATTTTCATGGTCTTCGTCCCTGGATAAAACAGTTGTATCCACAGCAGTAAACAAAACGGCGTTGTCTCCTTCCGCAAACCAATTATCGGCAACCAAGGCAGAGTCTTTATTATAAGCTACTACGTCTGTATTCAAAGTCCACACCCTTTTTAAAGTATTTGGATTAGGTTTTATCATTTTTGTTTTGAACCATTGCGACGAAGCTGTATAAGTTATGGAAGCCGAGTTGTCAGGACTGTAGCCATCTATTGGATTTGTAAGCGAGTGAATCTTTTCGATGATTGTTTGCTTGCAGACTGCACAAAATTGTTTATTCAGATATTGCATTTTACAATTTTGATGCGGACGGTACCAGTTTAAGCCCGGTGCAATAGTGTCGAAAGGATAGATTCCTATGCCTGTTGTTCCTAACCACTGTGCCCATTTAATGGTAGCAGAGCTGGAAGTTGCTGTCATATTAGCTCTTTCATTCATTGCACCGCTCCAATACTCATCTGCCAATCCAGCAAACGAATGTCCCATTTCGTGAGCCACAATTTCTGGTGAAGAAGAATGTAAAGAAGATACTGCATAGGCTCCGCCAGCACCACCATATTCGGTTGAATTACCTAATATAATTACCTGGTCGTAAGCCGGAAACCCGGAAGCCAATACGGAATAAACTGCTGTAGGATTCATCGCATAAATTAAACGATGCGTGTTATAATTATCAAAACGCGTATTAAAATTGTTGGTGATTGCTAAAGTAGGTGAAGCCGGTTCCGTAACATCTGTAGCTGTTCCTGGATGACTAACACCGCTTTGCTGCGACGGACATTTTATAGCAAATACATTAAAATATTTTTTATAATTATTAAAAGGCGAGGTATTTAAAAGGTAGGTAGATAATGTAGTAGCATTAGTAATAAATTGAGTCATCTCGCTTGTAGTGTATCCATCGCCCATTATCACAAGATTAATGCGTTTACTTATGGGTCCGTTTTTAACTAAAGTATCAACACCCAATATAGTTTGTCCAAAAAACTGGCTGCATACGACGCATAGCACTATTAAAATTCGGTTTTTCATTTTTTTAAAATTATAGGTGCTGACTCTTTAAAATTTATTGTTTCAAGAATGGTGATTTTTTTAAACTGATCAAAATACGGAGCCCTAAAAATAAGCAGGTCCTGCGATAAAGATATTAATTTTGATTCTATTTTACCGGATTCAGAATATAAATCGAAGTGTTTATACAAAGGATGTTCGGTTACAAGATTAACCACTTTATTATTTTTGTACAGAATCTGGATCTTCAAATAATTAGGTCCTTTTGTTTTTGTCTCGTCTATAGTGTGTCTTACTTTTGAATCGACCACGTTTATATTTTTCACAACCGCGCTGGTTTTATTTGCGATGGTATCGCGGGTAAGTTCAATGGTGTAAAAAGCAGTTTTTTCCGGAATTTCGGCAAGCTCCTTTGGTTTGGTTGACTTACAGGCAAACAGCGCAAGCACAAAGCAAAGCAGAGCAATATAAGTATTTTTATTTTCCTTCAATTTTATAAATGCTTTAAAACGGAAAAAGCCCTGCCGTTTTCACGGAGGGCTTTAAAGTCCATAGAAAACGAGATTATCCCTCTACAGGAACAACCGATACATACGAACGATCGTCTCTTTTCTTTTTGAATACTACTTTTCCATCTATTAAAGCGTAAAGTGTATGGTCTTTTCCCATACCAACACCCACTGATGGATTGTGTTTTGTGCCACGTTGACGAACGATGATGTTACCGGCAATTACCGCTTGACCACCGAAAATTTTAACGCCTAAACGTTTACTATGCGAATCACGACCGTTATCCGATGAACCCGCGCCTTTCTTATGTGCCATTTTTTTATAATTTAGAATGTGAATTGAAAACTTTCATCTTCAATCTTCTATTCGGTTATTAATCTTCTTTTTTCTTAGTTGTTGTTTTTTTAGCTGCTGCTTTTTTTGGAGCCGCTGCTTTTTTTGGAGCTGCTGCTTTTTTTGGAGCTGCTGCTTTTTTTGCTGGTTTTGCTTCAGTAACTGTTGTTTCAGTTTCTGCTGCTACCGCTACAGGTTTGTTTCTTGAGCCCTGAACACGAACAACGCGCTCTGCTTTTAATTCTTCCTGTAATTTGTCGCCTTTAGCTAACACACCCTGAATAAGGATTTGTGTAAAGCTTTGACGGTGATTATTCCATTTTTGATAGCCTTTACGACGTTTCTTTTTGAAAATGATCACTTTGTCACCTTTAACGTGACTGATTACTGTGGCTGCTACAACAGCGCCATCTACCGTAGGGTTTCCAACTGAAATTTTTCCGCCGTTATCCAAAAGGAGAACTTTGTCAAATTCAATTTTAGCGCCCTCGTTAGCCTCTAGGCGGTGAACGTATACTTTGTTTCCACGTTCCACTTTAAATTGTTGCCCGGCTATTTCTACAATTGCGTACATTTAATTTGGTTTTTGATTGTTAATAAATTCCCTAAAAAGGGACGCAAATATACTCAATTCTTATTTATGAGCAAATTTTTGGCCGCGATTAATCAAATAAACGCTTAAAATTATGGCCACAATGCTTAAAATCTGAATAAAATTAACAGTTTCCCCATCAAACAGCCCCCAGAAAATGGCAAAAACGGGTATAAGATAAGTGCAACTGCTGGCAAAGAGTACCCCCGACAACTTAATAAGTACGTTATATAAGATAACAGAAAGTGCCGTACCCACAATGGCGAGAATCGAAATATATCCCAGCGAAGTCCACGCTTCATTATTAGTTGAGAGATGAAGGGTAAAATCGCTAAAGCCGAACAAATAAATCAGGGCAACAGGACCTGTAATGGTAAAAGCCCAAAGCGTTGCTTTAACAGAATTAAGATCGCTGAGATATTTTTTAATTCCATTTACACTAATGGCATAACAAAAAGTGGCGGCAAAAATCAGAAGACTATAAATTACGTTCCTAAACATATCTTCTGTTTTATCAAATAACATCAGACAGCTAGCCGCGACAAAGCCAACTATAATTCCAGAGATTTTTACCCCATCGGGCTTTACTTTTAACCATACTGATGCAACAATGATGGTGAATATGGGTGTAAGTGCATTCAGCATGCCAGCAAGACTGCTACTGACCTGGGTTTCGGCTTTAGTAAATAAAAAAGCCGGAATTAAATTCCCAAAAACTCCCATAATAAAGAGTCCTTTAAAATATTTTTTAAGATCGATCTTGTAATGTTTAATATAAAGAGGAGTAAGAAATAAAAACGCTATGGAAATCCGGAGAGCGGCCACCTCATCACTACTGAAGGAATCCAGCCCTCGTTTCATTAAAATAAAGGAACTTCCCCAAACGAGGGCAAGAACAACGAGAATGATCCAGGAGAGGGTTTTGGAAGTCATATGCGGCTGCAAATATAGACAAAACAATGTGGGGATGTTTTTGACCTTTATCAAAAACGCATTCTGCAATTAAGCGGCTAGAGAAAGGTTCACTCGTCAAGCTGCCCCATTAAGCCTGCGGCCTGATGTTTTATCCTGGCCGAAAAAGGCGAAGAAATACCTTACCTTTGCAAAACTAAAATTGAAGCATGATTGAAATTGGAAAAATAAACGGGCTCACCGTTGTAAGAGATACCGAAGTTGGATTGTTTTTAGGAGACAATGAAGGAAATGAAGTTTTATTACCCAACTCACATATACAGTCACGTCCTAAAGTAAAAGAAAAACTCGATGTTTTTGTTTACAGCGATTCTGAAAGTCGCCTCATTGCTACAACCCGTAAGCCCATTGCACAGTTAAACAGCTTTGTATGTTTGCGAGTAAATGCTGCCACAGAACAAGGCGCCTTTATGGAATGGGGATTAGAAAAAGACCTTTTTGTACCCGGAAGCGAACAAAAGTTCTTAATGGAAGAAGGCCAGTATTATGTTGTGCGCGTTTATCTTGATGATGTAAGCAAGCGTATTGTTGGTTCCAGTAAGCTCGATAAATTTGTTTCGAACGAAGAAATGCTATTAGAAAAGGGCCAGGAAGTTGAAGTAATGATTACTGAAGAATCGCCCTTAGGTTACAGTTGTATAATAAATGATCTTTATAAAGGTTTAATTTACCATAGCGATGTTTATCAAACGCTCTTTGTGGGAGAAGAATTAATCGCTTATGTGCAACACATACGTGAAGACAAGCTTGTGGACATTAGTCTGCAGAAAGTTGGCTTTCAAAAAGTATTGTCGGCCACAGAAATAATTCTGGAGTATCTGCGCGATAACGAAGGATTTCTTGCCCTGCATGATAAAAGTAGTCCCGAAGAAATTGCAGAAAAATTCAGCATGAGTAAAGCTACTTTCAAAAAGTCTATTGGCGTTTTATACCGGCACAGAAAAGTTGTTATCAAACCAGATGGAGTTTATCTGGTAACGGAAGAAGATTCGGCAGCTTCTGATAACTTAGCCACACCAAGCCCTAACAACGCACAGTCGGGCGGGGATGCAGCTGATTCTACAGATCACCAAGATTAAATCATGTTGTATCATTAAATAAAAATTTAAAACGTTTGCGCTAAAATAACCAGAGAAATAGGTGTAAACTATTAATTTTGCAGTCAAATCTTAAAACCAAATAATGAAAATTGCAGTTGTTGGTGCAACCGGGTTGGTGGGCACAAAAATGTTGGAAGTTTTAACGGAAAGAAACTTCCCTGTTACCGAACTTATACCTGTTGCTTCAGAGCGCTCGGTAGGAAAACAACTGGAATTTAAGGGTAAGAAGTACACCGTTCATTCAATGGAGCAGGCTATTGCTGCAAAACCAGAGATAGCTTTATTTTCAGCAGGTGGTGATACTTCAAAAGAATGGGCGCCGAAATTCGCTGAGGCAGGAATTACAGTAATAGATAATTCATCTGCGTGGCGTATGGACGCGACAAAAAAACTAGTAGTGCCGGAAGTAAACGCCTACGTGCTTACAAAAACAGATAAAATTATTGCGAATCCAAACTGCTCTACTATTCAAATGGTAGTTGTATTAAATCCGCTTCACAAAAAATACAAAATCAAACGCGTGGTTGTTTCCACTTACCAAAGTGTTACGGGCACAGGAGTTAAAGCTGTTAATCAACTGATGAACGAACGCAAAGACGGGCTAAGTGAAGAGATGGCTTACAAATACAAAATCGATTTAAACGTTATTCCTCAAATAGATGTTTTTTTAGACAACGGTTACACCAAAGAAGAAATGAAAATGGTGAACGAAACTAAAAAAATCATGGGTGATGATTCTATCCGCCTTACAGCAACAACTGTGCGTATACCTGTAATGGGCGGACACAGCGAAAGTTTAAACATAGAATTTGAAAATGACTTTGATCTGAAAGAAGTTTTTGAACTTGTTAAAACTACTGAAGGAGTAATTTTAGAAGACGATATTAAAAATCAGATCTATCCTATGCCAATGAATGCGCACAATAGAGACGAAGTTTTTGTAGGAAGAATTCGCAGAGATGAGTCGCAGGCAAATACTTTAAATTTATGGGTGGTTGCTGATAACCTTCGTAAAGGTGCAGCAACCAATGCAGTGCAAATTGCAGAATATCTGTTGAAAAAAAATCTTGTTTAATACTTAACTCAGACTTACAGAGAAGTTAATTAGGCGTTTCGATTTTCTTTCTGTGGGTCTGGGATCCCCACCAGATCTTTGTTAAAATTTGATTTCAATAATTTAAATACTTTAACTGTATTTTAATTGTTTTCGTGCCTTGGTAAAATTGGGAATTTTTAAAAAGTTGTGAAGATCTAATTCTTTTTCATACTTTTAATTTAATTGGTTAGTTAGTTTAATCCTTTAGATATCCCTAGCATGAAAATTTTTACAAAAAAAATCAGCGGCCTTTTTTTCCTGGCAATCCTATTTTCTTTAACAAGTTTCCTGAGTGCGCAAAATGAAGGTAAAAAATGGTACTTCGGGCAAAACGCCGGATTGGATTTCACAACCGTACCCCCAACTATACTTACGAACGGACAGTTAACAACTTTTGAGGGATGTTCAAGTATTGCTGATTTTGCAGGTAATCTGCTGTTTTATACCGATGGGATTACTGTTTGGGATGCCAGCCACGCCGTGATGGCCAATGGTACCGGGCTATTTGGAGATGGCTCTTCCACACAGGCAGGTGTTATCGTTAAAAAACCAGGAAGCACAACATTGTACTATATTTTTACCGTGGATGATTTCGCCGGTCCTAATGGTTTATGTTATTCTATTGTGGATATGAGTCTTGCCGCCGGTATGGGTTCAGTAACCACAAAAAACGTATTAATGCAAACCCCCAGTACAGAAAAAATTACGGGCGTAAAACACTGTAACGGTCATGATATCTGGATTGTTTCTCATGATTATAACTCCACAAATTTCCGTACTTTCTTACTAACTTCTGCCGGTCTTAATGCCACACCGGTTATTTCGGCAGTAGGGAGCAATCATAACGGAGGTACAGGGGTAGTAGTAGGCGCATTAAAAACATCTCCAAACGGAAAAAAAGTTGGCCTTTGTATTTCTAATAACTTAAATACCATAGAGGTTTATGATTTTGATAATTCTACAGGTTCAGTTTCTAATCCTATAATTCTTGGTACTATTTCTGGAATTTACGGTTGTGAATTTTCACCAGACGGAACCAAGTTTTATGGAGCGGCTTGGTACGGTTCTGCTATTTATCAATGGGATTTATGTGCAGGTTCTTCCACCGCTATTATTGCTTCTCAGTATACAGCATCAGCCTCTGAAGGAGGACAATTGCAGCTGGCGCCCGATGGAAAGATTTATATGGCCCGTACTGGTCAATCTGATCTTGGTGTAATTAATAATCCAAATGCTTCCGGCTCTGGCTGTAACTATGTAAATAGCGGTCAGTCTATTGCACCAAAAACAAACGGCTACGGATTGCCGAATTTTATAACCAGTTTTCTCAGCACACCTTTTACCTATACAATGGCATGTGGTAATGCCTCCTTCACCGCTCCGCCAAGTCTCCCTGCAACAACCGGTGGAGCTTGTTCGGCATCGAATAATACCTATTCAGCTGTAAGTTGGAATTTTGGTGATCCTTCAACGGCAAGTTCTAACACCTCAACAGCCTTGAGTCCCGCACATCAATTTTCAGCACCCGGCACTTATACTGTTTTACTCGTTCGTACAAGCGTTTGCGGCAATGATACAATAGCCTTGCCTATTATTGTTCCTCCTTCGGCTGTGTCCTTAAATGCGGCTCCAACAGTTACCCAGGCAAATTGTACGAGTACAACTAATGCCTTTAACCTTGGACTTACCTTTTCACCTTCTACTCCAGCGCCGAGTTATACAATTACATGGAGCAGCATTCCAAATGGCGTTACCAATAACACAATGACAAGTGCTTCCGGATCCATCGCTGCCGGTATATATACAGCCGTTATTTCTACTGGAGGCGGTTGTTTCAGCAGCGCCACTTTTACGATCAACCCTCCTATTCAAACGCTTAACTTCTCAGTTACTCCAGCGAGTTTATTAACTTGTAATCAGCCAAGTGTCACTCTGAATGTTGATCCGATAAATACTTATACCTGGGTAAGTCTCTCTTCTGGTCCTTTTACCGGAGCCAGTCAAAGTTTTGACTTTAATCAAACGGGTAACTGGACTATTACCGCTATGAATGCTGCGGGCTGTGTAGGTACAAAAACGTTTGCAATTAGTTTAAATACAATTACGCCGACTTCCATTATTACTCCTGTTTTTCAAAATATCACCTGTACCCTATCATCTATACAAACCATTACTGCGACAGCAAATCCTAGTATCAATGTACTTCAGGAAATAACTTCGCCGCAAAACGTTGTGTTTTCTTCACCGTCTTATACAACCGTTTATGTTCCCGGTGGTACGGGTACATTTACGCACTGCGCTATTAACCAGATAAACGGTTGTAAGTCCTGCAAAAACTTTACTGTAGCTTCTAACCAGGGTTTCCCGAACTTTAATGTAATTAGTCCGCAGAATTTTACGCTCGGCTGCAATAGCACCAGTTTCGCCATTGTGAATATTGTAAATGGCAATACAACACCACCCGGTGGAGCGGTATCTTATACGATTTTACCTCCCGGGGCCTCTTCAGCAACCCCTTCAGGAACTCTTAGTAGCGCAGCCACTTACACGGTGAACGCACCTGGCACTTACACCGTTATTACAAAAGACAATACAAGTTATTGTGAGACGAGAACGCCTATGTCTATTCTCGCAAATACAGTGGCTCCCACTTTAACAGCAACCGCTTCGCAGGCATTGAGCTGTAATACGCCAAGTATAGTTTTGGAGGGTTTCAGCGAAACTCCTAACGTTAATTACGGATGGAGCTTCCCTCCGGTGGGCGGCTCACCAGGAAATGTTCAGGGATATTCCCTGACGGTAAACATAAATTCTGTTGCGCCTACAACAACCCTCGTAGCCAATTATACTTTGACGATTACCGACAACAGCAGCAGCTGCAAGAGCACTTCTGTAGTTCCTATCCTACAGAATATTTTTCCGCCGAAACCACTTATTACAAACGGTGGCACCAGTTCTATTACCTGCAATACATCAACAATTGTATTAACCAACCAAAGTTCAACTGGCATTCCACCTAACTCTTTCCCTACTAATTCTATTGTTGTAGCATATATTTGGGACGGGCCAAGTCCGCAACAACCGGGACAATTTACTACTACTTATCTGGCCGCTACAGTAGGTGTTTACACGCTCACAGTTAAAGATTATAACAATGGCTGTACTTCTTCTACAACAATACCTATTTACGATAACAGGTTATATCCTACAATTGACCCTCCGTTAAATAAATTTTATCTCGACTGCGGGGCTACTGTTACCAGTGTTACTTTAGATCTGGGCAATCCGCCCTCCAAACCCTATGCTTATTTATGGACAAGTCCGCCAACGGCTAGTATTACGCAACCTAATAGCGCAACCCTAACTACTAAGAATATTGGCGACTACTCTGTATTGGTTACTAACACCGTTAATGGCTGTGCGACCAAAGCCTATTATATCGTTTATTCTGGAAGTTTAACTGCTTCATTTACTGCAAACGACACCACAGGCTATGCGCCACTATCAGTGACTTTCGAGAATACGTCACAATCGGTTCTCGGTAATGCAGGAATGACATCGGCCTGGAATTTCGGAAACTCTACAGGCACTTTAACAACAGCCTATAATGCAAGTGCAACTTATAACCAGCCCGGAACTTATACGGTTACATTATTTAGTACAAAAGGAATTTGTATTGACACTGCGTATAAAGTAATTCACGTGGAAATTCCTTCTAGTCTAGAAATTCCGAATGTTTTTACACCTAATGGAGATAATGCTAACGATCTGTTCTTTGTAAAAGGATCAAATCTTACAGAAATAGATATCACTATTGTGGACCGCTGGGGACAACAAGTGTACCAGTTAAAAAGCAAGACAGGTAATATTGCCTGGGATGGTAAAACGCCAAAAGGAAAAGACGCTGCTGAAGGAGTTTATATGTATGTTCTAAGAGCCAAAGGCAGTGATGGACAAAACTATAAAAAAGAAGGAACTATAAGTTTATTTCGCTAGCTAAAAGCGTTAGAAAATAAACTTTACACGCAAAATTTCTATATTTGAAAGATGGTAACACGCCCTTTTAATTTCAAAAAATGGATTGATGAGAATCGCCATTTACTTAAGCCTCCTGTAAATAATAAAGTTGTTTATAAGGACCAGGATTTTATCATCATGGTTGTGGGTGGACCAAATTCCCGCAAAGACTATCATTACAATGAGGGAGAAGAATTTTTCTATCAGCTTGAAGGGAACATTACCGTTTCTATTCAGGAAGATGGAAAAGCAGTAGATGTGGAAATTAAGGAAGGCGATATTTTTCTGTTACCTGCCAAAATACCTCACAATCCTAAGCGCACTGCCAATTCTATCGGGTTGGTTGTGGAACATAAAAAAAAGAACGGCGAAAAAGACGGCCTCATGTGGTTTTGCGAAAAATGCAATACCAAACTTCATGAGGCTTATTTTACACTTACTGATATTACCACGCAATTTCAGGGTGAATTCAAGCGCTTTTATGAAAGTAAAGAACTGAGAACATGTAAAAATTGCGGTACCGTAATGGAGCCGCCCCCGGTTATTTCTTAAGCTTTTTTTTAAGATATTAACGTTTACCGCTGATTCCTTTGAGTGGAAACCCCTTTTGAATGATTTAACAGTTTTAGCCCATTGGTATTTTGTTATATCTTTGTTTACATGACATTTGCCAAAATAAAGATGGACTTAAAACCTGTTTTGATCGTAATCTTCACGATTCTTTCTACCTATTTTTATTCTCAAAATTCAACGCTGAATCCGGAAACATTCAAACCCGATGCAGAGAAAGAAAAAGCATTCTTTCCTTATCTTGCTGTAAGACATGGAGGAGCCGAGGCCACTCAAAACTGGAAAAAAAGCAATACCCTCCAATATTACAAAGAACTCTGGTACTATTGTGAATCCTTTTCTGTTAAAACAGATCACCTTAGTACGGGTGAGGTTTTAAACCCCGCAATAATAGATATTAGCCGCTTTGAAACTTCACGAAAACAAAGCGAAGACGCTATAGTTATTCTACCAGGTTTTAAAGATGCGCTCATCCTAAAACCCATCAATCAGTTAATGTACCAGCCAGACTACGTAAAATGAAAAAACACATACATATAATTGTTTCTTTTATTGTATTTTTTGTTGTGCACACAACGCTAGATGCTCAGTCGTCGAGTAGTTCGGCACCTTATTGTAATGGAAATTATACATCGGGACAATGCAATCAAACAGGGCCATCTAATAGTCCATCTAATTCCGTAAACGATTTTATAGATAATTTTAGTACAACGGGTGGAAACACCAACATTACGAATAATGGCTCAGGGTGCAATGGTAACGCTGATAACTATATTAATTACTGCAGCAATTATCTGTCCGTTACACCGGGGCAAACAATTGTTGCCACCATGCAGTCGGGTATAACTTTTGCGCAGGGTTTTGCTATTTGGGTAGATTGGGACCAGGATAATACTTTTAATACAAGCACTGAATATATGGGAGGAACAACCGGAGTTCCAACGGCAGCTACACCCACAACAATTACTTTTGTAATTCCTGCAACTCAGCCCAACGGTGTTTACCGTATGCGCGTTCGATGCGCATTTGCAACCACTGGCCCAAACATTACACCTTGCGGCACTTTTGGTTTTGGCGAAACGGAAGACTACACTATCTATGTAGGACCAATACCTGCTAGTGCAGGCATTCCCAGTGGCACTGCTACAGTTAACGGACCTATTTGTGTTGGTCAGGCGCTTAATTTTTCTGTTGCAACAACTTACACTGCGCCTTTAAGCTATGTTTGGTCTGGTCCGAATAGTTATAGTAGTACGGCACAGAATCCGTCTTTACTTAATGCAGCCGCAGTTGCCAGTGGCATCTATACTGTGCTGATCACAAATAGCATTTGTCCTGTCACAACAACTGTTCAGGCAGTGGTTGTTTCGTTCCCGGCATTTACAGCTACTACAAACGTTCCGTCAATTTGCCAGGGCGGTATTTTTACTGCCAGTGCTTCACTCACCAACAATCCAGGTCTGTGCAACTTTTCGTGGACAAGTAATGCTACTTATGCTGGCCTTATGTCAACGCCTAATCAAAATACAACTGTTATTATTCCTTCTCTTCTTCCAGCAAATGTTTACCAGGCTGCGATCGTCTATAGTATTACAATTTCACCTACCGTTCATCCCGTATGTTCGGTCACAAAAACAGTTAGTATCCTTGTAAGCAATCCGCCAACGCCTACGTTAAATTCGCCCTCATCGATATGCAATACTATACAACCCGTTCAATTAACTGCACTGCCAAGTGGCGGAACATGGGGCGGTAATGTTGCTGTGTCTGCTGGCGGAGTTTTCACGCCAACTGCGGCAGCTCAGGGAACAATTAACATAGTTAACTATTCTGTCACTATCGGTAATTGTATGGTGAGTAACAAGGATACGATATTAGTTTCAAGGTTTATCTCCCCGGCTTTGTCTTCCACTGTTTCAACGCGCTGTGAACAGGATGCTCCTTTCAATCTGATGACAATTGTGCAAAATACTTTAAATGGAAGATGGGGAGGAAGTTACGTTATAAATAATCATTTTATTCCTACCGGGCTGCTATCAGGCACATACTCTATGGTGTACAACACAAAATCATATCCTGATACTACCGTTTGCCCGGGTCTTACAACCATGGTGATACAAGTGTTTAATCCGGTAACTCCTATAATTGCGCCTATTTTACCTTTATGTGACAATGCTTCAACCGTTATATTGACAGCTAGTCCGCAAGGTGGCATATGGTCAGGTAATTCAGGAGTTTCCTCTACTGGTATCAGAACCCCTTCCCTCAATAGTATGGGAACCAACACTGTAATTTATACGGCAGGACAGGGCACCTGTGTTGCTTCCTCATCGGCTACCTTCCATACCTCACATTATAATACGGCAGGTCAGAGCGGCGTTGTGCCATCCCTTTGTGTTTCAAGCAGTCCTTTTAACTTGATGAGTATTGTCTTTAATTCTTCAGGTTCCTGGAGTGGGCCAAACGTTTCTAACGGATACTTCAATCCTTCAGGTTTGCCCACGAATACTTACCTGGCAACTTACAATACACAGTCGTCACCAGATCCTTTTTTATGCCCCGATGTTAGTATAACAACCATCTCGGTATTAAATCCTGCAACACCAGTAATAACGCAGGTAGCGCCACTTTGTTCTACGGCAGGATCTGTTCAGCTCAGTGTGTCGCCCCCTACCGGATATTGGGTAAGTACAAGCTATCTAAGTCCAGGCGGCGTATTTACACCTTCTTTAGGTTCTATCGGAAACAATAACGTGCAGTATGTTATTGGTACAAATACCTGTAACGCTCAGCAAACCTCTACCATTAAAGTTGAGGCATTTGTATCTGCAGCACTTCTTTCTAAAATTGACGATCAATGTAATACAAATCCTCCTGTTCCCCTTGCACCAATTGTTGTAAATGGCGGTGGCTATTGGAGCGGACCGGCACTTACAGGCAGCAGTTTTAATCCTGGTATTTCAGGAGCTGGAACTTTTACTATCAGTTATAACACAGCTTCATACCCCAGCGGACTTTGTCCTGATCATTCTGTTCTTTCTATAAATGTTTTTTCATTAGCCGCCCCACTTATTACACCGGTTGGTCCATTTTGTAATTCGAGTCTTCCTGTTCAGCTGGAAGTAAGCCCTCTTGGTGGTATTTTTGGAGGTGGTTTGCCTGGCGCTGTAAGTACTTCCGGTGTATTTAATCCGGCTTTTGGAATGATAGGAGAAAACATTTTAAATTATACGATTGCCGTTGGACCTTGCCGTGCCGATGCCCAGATAAAAATTTCGGTTGAAGCATTTGTATCTGCTGATTTGGCTAAGCCCATCGGGCCGATTATTTGCATAAATGAAGAACCTTTCAATTTAAACAGCTTCGTACAAAACCCCGGTGGAACCTGGGGAGGTGATGGTGTTGTGGGTAGTATGTTTTATCCCAAACTTGCAAATCCGGGAGATAATAATTTAATTACCTATGAAACCCATTCCACCCTCAACGCATCCCTATGTCGCGACACCAGCATGGCCCGCATACAGGTAAAAAATATTCCAACTGTAAAAGCAATTAGCAGTCGCTATGACGGATGCGCGCCATTAAACATTGAACTCAATAACCAAGGAACTAATAAGGGCATAGGCAAATGGAACATTACGGATGGCTCCAGTTATGAAGGGTTAACGGCAATTCACACCTTTACGGCGCCAGGTAATTATACTGTTGTTTTCACCTACACAGACGATGAAGTTGCGGGCTGTAGTGCGCAGTTTGTATTTCCAACACCCATACTGGTTTACGAAACACCGAAAGCAGATTTTTCGTATTCGCCAAATGAAATTACAATTGCCGATCCACAGGTACAGTTAACTAATCAAAGCGCCGTATTTGCGAGTAACAAATACGTTTGGACTGTGCAAGGTGAAAAAAATGAACGCACAGAAATTCATCCTACTGTAAAATTTAACGCTCCTGGCAATTATAAGGTGACTTTAATGGCTACTTCTGTTGCAGGATGCACAAATCAAATCAGTAAGGTTATAGAAGTGAAGAATGATTTTAACGTGCATATACCAAATTCATTTACGCCAAACTTTGATGGAAAAAACGATGTATTCATTCCGGTATTTACACCATACGGGCTGGATGCAAAGAGCTTTGAACTGGAAATCTTTGATCGTTGGGGACATCAGGTTTTTCATAGTATTGATGTTACCAAAGGCTGGGATGGCATGATACAGGGCGTTACTGCGAAAGAAGGAACTTATGTGTACCGCATCCGTTTCAGGGATCTTGAAGGAAGAGCCTACTCACGTAACGGTTACGTTACATTGTTATTAAACTAGCTCTGAATCCATTAACTATAAAAGCTTTGCTCCGGCAAAGCTTTTTTTATTCAACCAGGCCAAATAAACAGTTCTGACCCAAGATCAAAGGCTTTCTTAACAAATTCTCAAAAAAACAAATAGATTATTATTAATTGAATTAATATTTTTGCAGTCTTAATTGATCTAAGTATTCACTAGAAAAAATAAAACATGAAATTTGGTGTTGTTGTATTTCCCGGTTCAAATTGCGATGAAGACATGGTATATGTGTTGCAAACGATTATGAAACAGGAAACAGTTAAACTTTGGCATAAAAACACAGATCTTGAAGGTTGTACGCATATTGTGCTTCCGGGGGGTTTCTCTTATGGAGATTACCTGAGAAGTGGTGCGATTGCTAAGTTTTCTCCGATTATGCAAAGCGTTATAGAACATGCTAATAAAGGAGGTTTTGTTTTTGGTGTTTGTAATGGATTCCAGATTCTTTGCGAAGCCGGATTGCTTCCCGGGGCGCTGTTGCACAACGATAGCCGTAAATTTATCTGTAAAAACGTTTATATTAAATCTGAGAACTCTCAGTCTAAAATAACTTCTAAAGTACCTGCTAACAAAGCACTTAAAATTCCTATCGCTCATGGTGAAGGAAAATATTTCGCTGATGCAGAAACTTTAAAAAAATTAAACGCTAACGGTCAGATCTTGTTCAGATATTGTGATGAGTCCGGGGCATTGTCTGAATCCGCAAATCCCAATGGCGCTACTGAGCACATTGCCGGCGTTTGTAATGAAGGAAAAAATGTTTTCGGTATGATGCCGCATCCTGAAAGAGCTTCTGATAAAGAGCTTGCTAACATTGATGGGGCTTTCTTATTTGAAAGCATCATCGCCAACTAGTTTCCTGAAATTTTATTTTATTTATCGAAGAGCGCTACTTATTGTCGCGCTCTTTTCCTTTAATTGTTTTTTCGTAGTCCTGAATTTTTACATTTCCCCAATAGTCTTCGGGAAAATGGTCATTGAATTGATATTGTCTGAACACCTTCCAATATAACTTTTCTGTCATACCCATGGGATGTATTTGCTGGTGGTTGTATTGATAAGTTTGTCCGATATTTAAAAACACACAGGAGAAAATAAATGCCACGCTAAGCAAGCTTAACAAGCCTTTTACTGCAGGGTGTTTCGGAGAATAAAAAACAAAATCCACAAAATACGCAATGGGTATAGCCAGAAAGGCTATCTGCTGACAAAACTCTCTTGCACCAAAACAACCGCCAAAGGCCCAATCCCACCAGCAACTCAACACATAGATCATTAAACAGGTAATAAAAATAAAAGCCCACTTGGATACCGGGAATTCCTTTTTAACGAAGAAAAATCCGATAAAGGCCATCACGATCATGGGCGTGTACGTAATCCAGCCTTTACGGTAACTAAAAAGAATATTAAGAATCTGTGGATCTTTCCAGAAAAAGCCCTCTTCAAAATAGGGATAATAAACATACATACCGGTTACGTCTTTCCAGAAAAGAAACTGGGGAATCCACATCAGTACTCCGATTGCTAAAATCAAAAGAATGTGCTTGTAATTTCTCAGGAAAAAACTGACCTTGATTTTAAAATCCTCCGGCTTCCTGATATTCCATAAAATGAAAAAAAGACAAACGAAAATTTCGGTTGGGCGAATAAGGCTGATCATTGTAAAGACAATGCCTATAAACACGGTGTAGAGGTAGCGCTGCTCAAGATGCCACTTATGTGTGAGATATAGAAAGATAGAAAAAAGACAAAAGAGATAGCCGTGAGTCATTTCACTCTGACTAAACGTGTAATTAAACAACAGGGTTCCGAACAACACAGCAAAGAGGGTTATTGCTGTTACTAATTCATTGAACCAAACCAGTAAGAGTTGACGAAGAAAAAATAATCCCAGCAAAACATAAAAAATAGAACCCCAACGGACACAGGTTGCAAAAGGCTCGGAAAACCCGGTAAGTGGACTATTTTGATTCACAGCTACCTTGTAACCCAGCGCGAAAAAAGGCGAATACATGGCAGACATACCATAAGTTGCTTTAGGGACAAAATACCCTAGTGGCCCCACGGGCAGGTACAGCGAATCGGCACCCATGTGAAAATCGAAGGAATTATTATTACAGAATTTAGCAGGTAAATAACTGTAGTAATTCATAATGTCCCAGTTAAAATTATTATGATTCTTCGCTGTATTGTATGGCTTCCAAAAATCGATAAACCAAAATGAAAAACACAAAGAAAAAATAAAAAAAATTACCGTTGGCTTTTTTAAGTTTTCCTGGTTAATAGAAGAGAAAAGTTTATCGAACTTCATTAGTAATTAAAATAGGTTTTTACAAAGAATATAAATATAAATATTAAATTTAGAATCGTGAAAACGCTTATTGCAGTGCGCTTTCAACATTTGTGCAAACAGGCGCTTAACAAGAGAAATGGAAAAAATAAAAGAATTCTTTGAGAAAAGCACCAGGATTAATCTCCTCCTGTTTTTGTGCAGTTTCTTAATCTACTTTCTTTACTTTCATTCTATCTTTTTTAATATCAATTCCACGCTTTCAAGTATTACATCCGACTCACTGAAGAATTACTATACTTATGTCTATCATGTAAAAAATGACCCTGATCTGCTTCATTTCACAGGCATGAATTATCCTTATGGAGAACATGTTATATACACAGATTGCCAACCAATTCTCACATTCATTTTGCGTGCTTTGCCTTTCACGCACGACTATCTGATTGGCATTATGCACAGCCTTCTCTTTTTTTCCTTTATTATATCCCCCCTTATTCTAAATAAACTCTTCAGGTTGTTAGATGTGGGCAAAGGAGTGTCTTTTTTTTGTTCACTTGCCATTGCACTCCTGGCGCCGCAGTTCCTGAAAATAAACGCGGGACACTTTGCTTTAGCCTACGGTTGCCTGATCCCACTCTCCCTGCTTTTCACACTTCAACTTCTGAAAGAGAAAAGCACTAAGCATTATTTGTTGCTCTTCGTATTTAATAGTTTACTCTTTCTTTTACATCCTTACCTTGGATTCTGCCTCTCACTGTTCTCGCTTATTTCACTTTTCTCGTTTGAGTTACTCCATTTCAAAAAACAACTCTTCTTCTTAAGAACTCTTAAAATATTTTGTGCTGGCTTTTTGCCGCTTCTTTTATTTAAACTTTTCATGACACTTACTGATCAGCATGCGAACAGGACCAATGAGCCCTACGGTGCCGAAGTTATGGTTGAAAACCCCGATTCCATTCTCTCTCCCGAGTTTGGTCCCTTTCAGAAACTCATGGAACTTTTCCTGTCCAACCGACCAGGACATTTCGAAGGGCACACTTATCTAGGCTTCTTTACTTTGCTATTGCTACTATGCCTAATTTTAATCTTACCTTTTCACTTCCGGAAAATTCAAATAAAAAAAGAAACGGTAGTCTTGCTTTTTGCGGGATTTGTTTTTCTGCTTATTTCCTTTGGTGTCCATTTAAAAATTTTAAATCAGCTACACCTTCAAAGTTCGGCGATGAATCAATTTAGGGCTGTTTGCCGGTTTGCATGGATCTTTTACTATGTTTTGCCTATTTTTTTGATCTCGACTTTCTACTCCACTTTTAAAACACTTTTATCTGAAATGACTTTCAACAAGCTCACATTCAGAATCTCACTTTTGTTTTTTTGTTTCAATTTACTGGAAGCTAATTCTTTTTTTACCCACAATGAATCGGTGTACTGGAAATACAGGAATTTTTTTCGTGAGTCGCAATTAAATCCCGAAGAAATAAAAATTCTTTCAGACATTAGAAGTAAAGGCCCGCAAGCCATTATGCCTCTGCCACTATTTCATGGCGGGAGCGAAATGTATGAACGCCTTGGATCTAACAATTCCATGCTTCCCTCGATGATTTATTCTTACCATGCTAACACTCCAATAATAAGTGGCTTGATGTCGCGTACTTCAGTTACGGAAACAGAGAATATAATTGGCATTCTAAATTCTTATAAAAAAGACAAAGCCATCGACAAATTACTAAACGACAAAGATTTTTTTATCATCAAAACAAAAGACGCTTTGCTGCCGGACGAAAAACGTTTAGCTAAGTATTTTCGCCCCTTTGCCGGAAATGATTCTTTAAGCCTTGGATATGTTTCTAAGAAGATTTTACTTACAAAAAAGTTCAGTCCTCCCTTATTCCTTTTAAAGAATAGTTCCTCCGTAACAAACGATAGCAGTAGTTGCATTTACATAAGTTCTGAAAACAGAAAACCTTTTCAAAATGCGAATATGATGGATTACGAAAAGATTTATGATCTTCACCCGAATCGACTTCCACCTGGCAACTACCTGGTGAGTTTTCATTTTTATTATCTGCCTGATAACTACCGATCGCTTTCTGTTAATCTTATCATTGAGCAAAAAAAAGGAAAGAATTCGGAATGGACTTACAATGTTCCGGTAAGAGTGTTAAGTGGATTCTACCAAGGGTTTGGAGTGTTTGAATATGAAATTGTTGTTGAAAAAGAAAGCTCGTACACGTTTATGCTTAAGGGTCTTGACGATCGCACTTACAGGATTTCGGATTTTTTGCTACATCCTGAAGAAACCGATGTTAAGTTTGAGGAGAAGCGATTTGGAACCAGTTACAACAATTTTCCAGAGTGATTCAACCTTAACTAATTTTACTTCACGTTAAACTGTCGAAACACTTTTTAGATATGTCAGAAAAAAATAGCCCCTTGTTACCTTTTCTTGATAAAGCGTGGAGATTAGACCTGCTTCTTTTCATCTGTAGTTTTTCAATTTACCTCGTTTATTTTTCTCATGTATTCTCCCATATTAATTCTATTATGGCCGGAATTACAGGCGACGCACTCAAAAACTATTTTACTTTCGCTTATCATATAAAGAACGATCCGGGACTTCTACACTTTTCGGGAATGAACTTCCCTTTTGGCGAACATGTTGTTTTCACAGACTGTCAACCTTTACTAACATTCATCCTTAAAGCTTTGCCTTTTACACATGATTATCTTATTGGAATTTTACACAGCTTGCTTTTCTTGTCCTATATCATTACACCACTTATACTGAACCGCATTTTTTTACGTCTTGGACTCGACAAACTCTCTTCCTTTTTTATCTCACTGGCTATTACCCTGCTATCTCCGCAGTTTGCCAAGATAGCCGGGGGACATCACGCCCTGGCATACGGATGCGTAATTCCTTTTGCTATTCTTTTACTTCTAAAGTATACAGAACATTCGAGTACTAAAAATCTGTTGAAATTGTTTTTTTATAACAGCTTACTATTTCTGCTTCATCCTTACATGGGCTTCAGCACTTCCATCTTTACGTTTTTTGCTCTGTTCAGCTACTCCTTAATTAAATTCGAAAAGAAATCTTTTTTAAAAAATATGTTTAAATCGGGAGTAGCTGGAGTTTTACCTCTTTTGTTTTTCAAACTGTTTATGAAGTTAAGCGACCAGCACCCGAACAGAACGGTTGAACCACACGGAAATAAAACTCTGATAGAAAATACCGATAGTCTGCTGGCTCCCGATTTTGGGCCCTTCAGAAGTATTCTCGAAAGCATTTTCAGTCATAAAACAAATCATCTTGAAGGGCATTCTTATATCGGCGCCTTTATGATAGTACTTACTTTAGTTTTTATTCTGGTACTTCCTTTTTATAAAAGACTTTATTTCAAAAAAGAAATTGTGGCCATTACGGTCTCTGCTTGCGCTTTATTGTTTATTTCTTTTGGACTGCATCTTAGCTTACTCGAATTTTTTCACGTAAACAGTCCTTCTCTCAATCAATTCAGGGCAACCTGCAGATTCGCATGGTTTTTTTATTACACTTTTCCGATTTTTATAATTCCCTCACTCTATCACCTCTTCAAAACATTCTCCTTTACTGCGAACAAAAAAACTATTTTTCAGATACTGGCATTCTTGTTCTTTTGTTCGAACTTGTGGGAAGCAAATTCTTATTTTAAAAAAGACGACGCTAATTTTTGGAAGTTCCGGAATCTTCTGAGCGAAAAGTTTCTTAATGCAGAAGAGAAAAAAATCATAAAGCATTTGCATGATTCGCAGACGCAGGCTATTCTACCGCTACCCATGTTTGCACTTGGAAGTGAGATGTACGATCGCATTGGAGCTGATCTCTCGATGATTCCTTCTATGCTGTATTCATATCACACCGGAATTCCTATAATTGGAGGGGCAATGTCGCGAACCTCTATTTCAGAAACCGAGGAATATATTGAATTGCTTAATTCTTATAAAAAGAAAAATGTTGGCATTGAACGTTTAAACTCTAATCCCATTTTAGTTATAAAAACAAAAGATCCATTATTATGTGACGAGGACCGACTTCTGACTTCAGTGAACATGTTTTACAAGAATGATTCGCTTGAATTCGGCGAAACTACGCAAAGTCAGCTCGCCCATAGAAAACTGGATTCCAGGCGGGTTTTTGTAAATAAGAAAATAGAGGCAGACTCAACGGGGATTGTTTTTATACCCTACGACCACCGAAAACCTTTTGTAACATCCAGAATGCAGGACTATGAAAACATTTATACGTTAGACTCGAATAAATTTAAAACTGGAAATTACATTTTGAGTTTTCATTACCATTATACAGAGAAGATTTACACGTCGATGGATCTTACGCTTATTGTTACTCAAACGAATCACAAAGAGTCGGCCTGGAAGTATTTTCAAAGGATCAGCATTCTGAGTGGTTTTTATAATGGCTTTGCTGTTATGGAATACAAAATACAACTGGAAAAAGGCAGTCGCTACGAATTTCTCCTCAAAGGCCTTAGTGATAAGGAATATAAAATCTCGCATTTTATGATTCGGCCGGAGTTTACAAGCGTTATAAGCACGCAGAAGAATGATTCACTCTTTAATAATTTTCCTGATTAGAGTTTTCGGAAAAGTAAGACTGAAAGTAAATTGAAAGATTCCTGGATCAATATTTTAAGTTTCATCTTACTAAAAATGACATTGTCTTTTAGCTGAACCGGAACAGCTTCTATTTGTATGGCTGTATCTTTTCCGGAAAGAAAAATAAATTCGAAATCAAATAAATACCGGTTGATTTTTGTCTCAAGAAATTTTTTCTTACCACTTTTATTGAATCCTTTCAAGCCGCACTGGGTATCGCTTACTTTCATTTTGAGAACAGCGCGCATAAAAAAACGAAATGCCTTAGATAATATTTTCCGGAAACCAGACATTTTTTTCTGGTAGTAAAGTTGATCGCGGTAACCAGCCACTACATCGGCACTACTTTTAACCAATACTTCAATTACTGCGGCCGTACTGTTATTTGTAAATGGAAAATCAATATCGGTATAAACAATGTAATCGGCTTCAGATACTTTAACCCCCTCTCTAAGCGCATAGCCCTTACCCTTATTTTTTGCATAAGAAATATAACTTACTGACACAGTATTATTTTTCAGTATAGTTATCTGATCCTGAACTGTTGGGTTCGAAGAACCATCATTTACCACAATGTAGTGAATTTTGTAACGGTCTTGAATGAACTCTTTAAAGTCAAGAAGCTCCTGGTACCAGGTAGCGTTTGGATTGTAACAGGGTAAAACAATATCAACCGTAACGGGCATTTAACAGGCTTAAGAAAAAATAAAAAATTAAAGAACCATCTCTTTAATGTCACCTTCGATTATAAGTTTGCCTGCAGTAGCATTTTTGATTTGTTCAACGCTAATGCCCGGCGCACGCTCAAGAAGTTTGAAACCACCCTGAGGAACTATTTCGTAAACACCTAATTCGGTAACAACTCTTTTTACGCAAGCCACACCTGTTAAAGGAAGGTCACATTTTGCCAATAATTTCGATTGACCTGCTTTATTAACCTGTTGCATAGCAACGATAATATTTTTTGCGCTCGCAACAAGATCCATTGCCCCGCCCATACCTTTCACCATTTTACCCGGAATCTTCCAATTGGCTATATCTCCGGTCTCACTTACTTCCATGGCTCCTAAAATAGTTAAATCTACTTTCTGAGCTCTGATCATTCCAAAACTCATAGCGCTATCGAAAATGCTCGAACCTTTAAGTAAGGTAATAGTTTGTTTTCCCGCATTGATAAGATCAGCATCTTCTTCGCCTTCGAAAGGAAAAGGACCCATTCCCAGAATTCCGTTTTCTGATTGCAATACCACGTTAAATCCCTCCGGAATAAAGTTGGCAACCAAAGTCGGAATGCCAATTCCAAGATTTACAAATGTTCCATCTTTTACTTCCTGTGCTATACGTTTTGCAATTCCGTTTTTATCTAACATATTAATAAGCTAATTTATATTCGTTTTTATATTGGTTCTTTAAACTTTCAGCAAGATTTTTTGCGATTCGCATTCTTCCTTTATAGTCGTAATGCTCTGTCGTCCAGTTTTGATCTATAAATTCTTTGCCATTCACTAACTCAAGATTGTCAACCACCTTACAATTTTGTTTGTTGTAACGTTTCATCAAAAAATCTCTGTTTTGCCTCATTAAAAATACTAATTCCTTTCCAACAAGACTATCTGCATACTGAGTATTTTCTGCCATTAAATTCAAATACAGACTTACTTTGTGAGTGGCGCACCAGCTGGCAATTTCATCAAAATCTTTAATCCGGGGGTTTCGGTCATCCAGGTTAAAAGCATAACCTTTTATGTAATGACAAGCAAGTGCAATTTTATCAGTATCCCACGATCCATCCGGTTTTAAATATCCTCCCTGGGCCATACCATTGTCCCATTCAGCAACGGTTTTATATTTAAAAGGCTCAGGGAAAACCAGGGTCTGAGTTTTCCAGTCATTCAACATATCCTGTTCACGCTGTTGTTCGGTTTTATTATCAAAAGCCTGAAGGGAAAGCAAAAACCGGTTCACAAGATTTGGATATGGTCTTGTTAGTACAACCGATTCCTGTAATTGCGTTTCTAGCTTAGAATGAATCCACGCTGCGTCGAACGACCGTAAATTAAGAGTAATGATGAGCGCGGAGGGATGTTTCTTTTTGAGATCTATCTCTTTCATCCAGTATTTATAAATTCCTCCATGGGTGGCATATTTCGTGATGGCCGTAATTTTTATCTTAGGAAAAAACAAATTTGTGATTTCTGAAATACTGGTTTGTATGGAATCGCCTGGTTTGTAGGTTACATTAGAAGATTCCCCGAAATAATAAATGTCCGAATCCTCTTGTAGCTCCCTTATTTGCAGCATTTCTTTTGACTTTTCTTCCAGATCCTTTTTGTAAAAAAACTCAGTATAGATAACATTCAATCCTGTAAGAATTAACAGCATGAAAATTAGCTTTATAAAAATTTTCTTAATCATCAAAATTGGAAATAGATAAACGCGAATTTCTGAGTTCCCGCTAAGGCAAATAAACAAAATACCAAAACCGCGTATACGGCCCACCTGTATGGCGTATGAAAACTATTCAATTTCCTGTCAAATCGCGAATTGTAGATAAAAATATCTGTAAGCACTAATAAAATCGCGAAACATGCGGGAAGTATTAGCGGAAGATCTGAAAAAGCGACCGCGTTATTTTTTATAACAGCTTTGATAATGTCTTTTGCCTTAGCAAAATTTTCCGCCCTGAAAAATATCCAGATAAAAGACGTTACCAAAAATGTTTTTACTGTTAGAAAAAAATTCAAAATACTCCACTCCTCCTTAATTTTAAATTTAAAAATCGTAGAGAAATAACGTTCTAACAAAAGCATTACTCCATGTAGAGCGCCCCAAACTACAAAGGTCCAACTGGCACCATGCCAAAGCCCGCTCACCATAAATACTACCAAAATATTAAAAGTCCAGCGAGGTAAAGCCACTCTATTACCACCTAAAGGGATGTAGAGATAATCTCTGAACCAGGTACTTAAAGAAATGTGCCAGCGTGACCAAAACTCTGAAACACTTTTGGAAAGGTAAGGTGTTTTAAAATTGTCCATAATAGAGATGCCCAGAAGCCTGGCGCAACCAACGGCGATTGTAGAGTAACCATAAAAATCGGCATATATCTGGAAGGAAAACAAAAAGATAGCGGCAAGAACTTCTAAAGAATTGTAACGGAGAGGATCCTGATAAACCTGATTAACCACCGGAGCAATATTATCCGCTATTGCCATTTTTACAAAGAGACCGAAAAGGATCAATTTAAATCCGTCAGAAAAATTTTGGTACAGTGGTTTATGTTCGGCGCGCAATTCATTACCAAGTGTCTCGTAGCGTTCGATGGGACCGGCAACCATTTGAGGAAAAAATAAGACGTAATTTGCAAAATAGCCAATATGTCTTTCCGCTTTTTGCCTGCCCTTATACACTTCAATAGTGTAGCTCATGGACTGAAAAGTGTGAAACGAAAGTCCGATTGGCAAAATAATATTCAGATTTATGGGATGAAACTCTTTTCCAAACAAAGAAAAAACAGAAACAAGATTTTCATTCAAAAAACCAAAATATTTGAAAAAGCAAAGGAGCACAATGTTTGAAAGAAGGCTTGCTACGAGCCAATACCGGCGACTCTTGCCTTCTGAACGTTCGATTTTGAGAGCTGAAAAATAATCGATAATAATAACTAAAAAAAGAATTAAAATATATTTTGGTATAAATGCCATGTAAAAATAACAACTGGCAAAAAAGATAAGAATCCAACGGAAACGAGGCGCAAGTAAATAATAGAGCAGAACAACTACAGGTAAGAAAAAAAGAAAATGGAGCGAATTAAACAGCATATCATTCCTACGGTTTTATCTTGAATACTTCCACGCCATTTTCGGTAAAAAGGGATTCAAAGTGGCCGGCAATTCGTTTAAACGCAATTTGTCGCTTTAATGTTGTGTCACTTATTACCAAATATTTGATATTTTTTTTAAGGAAACGATCTGCTACTGTAGAATCATTCATCAAATGATCCCGCGAAATCGTAAATCCTTTCTGATCCATAAAATAAAGAGAAATATCAAAACTCTGATCAGGAATACTAAGCACAAAATCTTCTCGTTTTATTCCATGAGATCGGAGAGCCGGGGTTAATTCTTCCAATTTTTTAATGTCATTTCCATAAATCCAGAATAAATATTTCGCGAGTTTTCCTTCATCTTCCGAAATAAATGGAAACCAATAGGTAAGCTTATCGTCCTCTACAGTGCGCATTCTGTAAATTGCTGCAGCATGCAGTGAATTAAAAGCTAAAACCGAAATAACAAAAAGGCGTATAAAAGCCTTATTAATTTCTAAAAATTCTGTCTGAGAAACAATGTCCGCGAAACATAAAAAGGTTATTACCGGAAAAATCATCAGATTATTGAGATAATAGTCGTGCACACTAAACACCTGGAAGAAGAAAAGAAGATAGAATATAAAAAAGAGACCTGAAAAAATAAAGGAGGCTTTTAGTAAACTGTTTAACCTTTTAAACTTTGCGATAACATAAATAACAAGCGTCATAAATAAAAAGAACATGGGCTTGTTGAGAAAGATGGGGAATAAATTATTGAAAAGAATTTTGAGGTTGTATATCAACTGATCCTCTTCCATTTCCCAGAAAGGCAAAACGGTGAGTAAAAAAATATTGTTGCTATTGTTGTCGTTGTAAGCCAAAGCAAATCTGTACCACGCGAAAACGCTTGTAACGGCGAGAATTATACTGATAAGCGGGACAGTCCGCTTTTCAAACAGCCGTTCTGACCCGAAAATTTTATTAAGCCGAAAAATATCTATCAGTGAAAAAAACAAGAGAACAGAAATACCAATAAGCGCACTGGCTTTCATAAGCACTGCAAGCGTTCCGAATATCAGGGCAAGGTAAAAAAACTTTAACTCTTTGGTAGTGTAAAAGCGAAAGAACAAACAATAACAAATTATCCCTATCGACAAAGCGGGAACATCCGCAATAAAATTCAAACTATAATACGTAAGCAACGGCGAGGTAAGGAAGAAGCCTGCTGTGAAAAAAGCCAGCAGTTCAGACCTGTAGAACCTTAACATGGTATTAAAAAGTAAAAATATTGCCGCAAGAAAAATAAAATATTCCAGTAAGCGATAAATGAATTCGTGCTCACCGAAAATTTTCCAGAGTCCAGCAGCAGTATAGTTTAAAATAGGAAATTCGCTTACGGCCTTTCCGTCAACCGGACCCTGATAATGGATTTTGGGAGAGAAAAAATGCATGCCTTCCTCGTAATAATTTTTCGCTATTGAGAGGCAATCCGTCTGACGCCATTGGTGAATGGAACCCGGACGGTAAAATAAAGTCTTACTGTAAAAATTCAGAAAGAAAAGACAAACTACAAAAAGCAGAAGTACAATGTTCTTTTTAAAAACCTGGTTAAAGCCTTGCACTATTTTTGTCATTAATAAAAGGTGAATTACGAATTAACTTATTACGCACTGATTAGGCTCTCTTTTTAACGGTTCTTTGCTCAATACGCTTCTCATACTTCTCTCCTTTAAAAATACGGTGCACATAAATTCCCGGAGTATGAATATGATCCGGATCCAGTTCACCTGCAGGAACTAGCTCCTCCACTTCAGCAATGGTTATTTTCCCAGCCATTGCCATCATGGGATTAAAATTACGGGCTGTGCTTCTGAAAATAAGATTACCGGCCGTATCACCTTTCCAGGCTTTCACCAATGCGAAATCCGATTCAAAAGCCTTTTCCATCAAATATTCTTTTTCCTCCCCATTGTAAGTAAATCTTCTTGTTTCCTTACCAATGGCTACCTCTGTTCCTACCCCAGCAGGAGTGTAAATCACAGGCATTCCATATCCTGCAGCCATGCAACGCGTTGCAAGGGTACCTTGTGGCACAAGCTCTACTTCCAGCTCACCGCTTAACATCTGGCGCTCAAACTCATCATTTTCTCCCACATAACTGGAGATCATTTTTTTGATTTGTTTGGTCTGTAATAATAACCCTAATCCAAAATCATCTACACCGGCATTGTTACTAATGCAGGTTAGGTTTTTTGTACCCATTTTCACCAATTGCGCAATACAGTTTTCAGGAATGCCACATAAGCCGAAGCCCCCTACTAACAAAGTCATTCCGTCTTTAATGTCTTTTAATGCTTCTTCCGCATTTTTTACTACTCTGTTTATCATATCTGATTTAATCTTTAATTATTTCAAATTTTCCCCCACTCTTTTTGTTATAAGTGAAGGTTGTTTGTGTCCTGACTAATTTTAATTCTTTTGTGTAACTCAAATAGTCAAGCCCTTATATTTTGTCCTTAAATATAGTGGTATCACCCATTCTATTTAAAACTATAAAATTAAACTTATTATTGTAAAACCAATTGGCATTTGCAACATGTGGATATAAATTAAGATCATCAAATACCGCATGGACCCGCACGCCAGTTCTTGAAAAAAGCGTAACCTTTTTTGAAACCCAATAATCAGCCATGCAATTCCACGATTTATCTTTTTTAGAATCTGACGTCATTTCCCTACTCATTTACATTCACAACCTCACCACCTTTAAATTTTAAGTAGGTAAAATCATTTGTTTTCACAACTTTAAAATTGGGTTGGTCTATAACCATTTGAACATCCCTTACTTGACTCCTGTATTGACTTGTGTCGTTAAAACCGCTTATCACTACAAAATTAAATCTGTTTTCAAAATACCAGTTTTCATTGGCAACATGCTTATGAACGGAAATATTGTCAAATACCGCCCGAACAATAACACCTTTTTTTGAAAACATGGTCATTACTTTCGCGTCCCAATAGTTGGCTACACCTTGATGCAAATGCTCTTTCTCAGCCAGAGCATCCATTTGTTGAGCCTTTTTAGGATAATAATTAAAAAATTCGTTGATGCCTTTTGGACTAATTTGAGTCAGTGCCAGCATAAAAAAAATAAGATTTAAACCAACCAATGAGAAGGACAAAACTTTATTAGCTTGTTTGCCGCGACTCAAAAACATGATAAAGACAGCTAAATTTAAAATGCCAAGATAAAACGGATAAACATTATAGCGCAAACAATCTCCACCCGTGTACCTGCCAGAAACCAAGGGGGTTAATATGACACAGACGCTAAATATCAGGCTAAACAGGCTATAGAAAGAAATAAGTTTATCATTTTCATGCCGTATAGATTTTAAAAAAACGTAAGCCATTAAAAAAAGAGAAACTATAAACAAATACATGGTTAAGGCCATAAAACCGAAGCGTAACAGGTAAGTAGAGATTTGATCAAAATAGATCTCTGCCTGCATGCTAATGATACTAAAATCAGCCGGCTTCGTTTCATCTAACATGGGGTAAGGAAAAGAATCGATTTGTTTAAAGACTTTTAATCCGAGCCACGAAAAAGTTATTATAGCTACTGTGAGCAAAGTTGTCGGTTTCCAATTAAGTCGCTTAATAAGCAACAAACAGGAAGCAATCATCGGCGCCGAAAAAAACACCAGGAATAAGCGGTCTGAGATAACGGATAAAAATCCGGTAACTAATAGTAACAGCAACCATAAACCATTTTTTCCATTTATATATTTGAAAGTAAAAAAAGCACAAAGCAATGTCATTAGAAAGGCGCCGGTATGATAAGCGTTTACCAGTAGAAAAAACACATTGATAAAATTTTTGCTGAAGAAAAAGAATTCCAGCAAAAAAAGACAAAGGAATGTGTAGATAAATAGCGTATAAAACGGCGAAGCTAATGGAAAAATAAGTCTGAAAAGTTTAACAAGTATAAAACTCAAAAACAAACATTGTGCAAAGGAGAATAGAAACGAGGCGATGATAAAATTCTGTGAAATAAAATTCAGCAAGAAATAAACGCCCATGTCTGGAAAATAATTGGGAGCTGGATTAAAGTGCCAGTCAGAAATATCAGAGTGGTCTATAAAAAGATCTCTGTAAATAGAAGGTAAATAAAGTGTATCCGAACAAAAATACATGATCAATTTTAAAGGATCCTCAGGAAGCTTCGAGAAAATTGCGAATACAAGGGTTACCAGGGTTAGAATAGAAAGTCCATTCAAAAATAAACGCAAATATTTTTTATCTGTGTAGAGCTTCACCTGATTTATTCTTTGACCTCTTTAATTAGCACTTTTATTTCGTCTTTTTTATATGGGAAATACCTTTGAAATTCATATGTTTTGTAAACTTTAAAACCAGGTTGCTCACGGTATTGAATAAGGTAGTCGAAATTTTCGAGAGTAATAAAGTCTGCCCACCAGTTATACTCGCCTTCATTCCAACAATTCACTTCAAAGCCACCATTAATTTTTGTATGCTCAACTTTTTCTTCTTTAACCAGTGTATTATAAGCTTGCCATCTTAAAGCGTTAATCTGCAAATAATCTTTTGTTCCAAAAACAGAAACGTAAACAAATAACATCAAAGGCAGCAGTATCAAACGATAATTTCCTTCAAAACGTTTGGAGATAAAACTGAATAGGATTATTGCAAGGCTAATCAGGGGAATATGATAGCGGTCAAAATAACTTTCGGTAATGAGTATTAAAAATGCATAGGCAAAAAATAAGCTAAAGAAGAAGAAAAAAACAGGTTCTCTTTTCAGAGGGTTTCTGGTCTCGGAAATAAGTCTTATTACCAAAGCAATTAATACAAAAAGACTCAGCGTACCGAAGAGATATTTCACAAATACAAGGGCACCTTCAAAAGAAATAGTGAAAGTATGTTGTGGATAATCCTTTACTGCCGGCGTTAGAGTTTCGTAAAAGGTCTCAGCTCCGAGTGAAGTATTCGTAAAAACATTTCCAATCATAAAATTCTCATTCCTGAAGCCATAGTGCACTAATAAAATACTTGCAACAGCTATAACGACAACCAACAATGGTTTTAGCGATTTTAAAATATCATTCAGAAAAAAAAGTGTGAATGGGAAGGTATAAATTAAAACATGAAGAGCTATTTTTTTATACCGTAACTCCCAGTTATAAAAAAAGATATCCCAGAATTTACTGCTGGTTATGCTTACATTCCCCGAAAATTTATAGGCTGCGCCGGGAGAAAGAACGCCTTGCAAATAACTTTCGTAATATTTAAAGAGGCCATACACAACTCCTGTACAAAGAATGGCCATTCCCACATTTAGCCACCTCTTATCTTTAATGATAAAACAAGTTAACGTGAAACACATGGGCACAATAATTCCGAATTGGCGAATTAACACAAGCAGAGCAGACATTATAAAAACGAGTACGAAGGAAATTTTGTTTCTTGTTTTGAAATAATCGTACCCAAAATAGCAGCTTACGACCAGCAAGGTGTTGAAGTTCACATCCGTCATAAAGGTGTTGCCCAGGTTAAAATACAAAGGATTAAACAGAAGAACCAGGCAGGCAACAAAACCTGTAATTCTGTTTCCGCTGATGGATACGATTAATTTGTTTAAAGTAAACACACCAATCAACGAAGAGAGAAGCGTAGAGATTCTAAGAATTGTAAAAGAAAATCCAAATACTTTAGTGAACAAACCGCCCCACAAAATATGTGTGAGCAGGCTCATAGCAGCAAACTCTCCGGTGGTAAGTGTCCCTTCTTTATCAAAAATCAAAACAGATTTACCGTAGGTCCAGTCGTCGTTTAGAGGAAAATTGCCTATTGGATTGACAATAAACTCCGCAAGCAGAAGGGTAAACGCTAAGAGCAGGTAATATTTATATGTGCTCGCGAAAGACCTCATCTATTACCGGAATAACATAGTCAGATTAAAGATTATCAAACGGATTGTCGCTTCCAGGATCATCCTGCATGTCGTTATCGTATTTGCTACAATCCATCTCCAGATTCGGATCAAGATTTTTTGGTCGGGGAAAATCTCCCTTACTGACGTTTAATTTCTTATCGTTATATACTTTATTGAAAAACTTACCCCATATTGGCAAGGCCATACTTGCTCCCTGTCCTTCTGCCATAGAATTAAAATGTATGCTCCTGTCTTCACCACCAACCCACACACCTGCAACAAGCTCGGGAGTAAGACCCATAAACCATCCATCCGCATTTCTTTGAGTAGTGCCGGTTTTACCTGCAATTTGATTATAAAGTTTATGTTTGAACCTGAGTCTTGAGCCTGTTCCTCCATCCACCACTCCACGCATTAACTGAATAACAGCATAAGCTTTTTCTTCACTAAACACCTCATCGCTATTCGGAATAAATTCCTCCAGAACTTTCCCGTTTTTATCTTCGATACGCGTTACAAAAGTAGGCTGAATATAAGTTCCCTTATTCACAAAAGCTGAATTTGCAGCAACCATTTCGAAAACACTAATGTCAGCCGTACCTAAACAAATAGAAGGAACTTCCGGAATATCAGCCGTGATCCCTAAGCGTTTAACAAGGGTTACTACTGCGTGTGGGCCGTATTTTTTCATTACTGCAGCAGTCACATAATTCATAGATTGAGCCAAAGCCTTCTTCAAGGTTACCATCGTTCCTACATATTTCCCGTGCGGACCATCTGCGTCGTTAGGACACCAGTCTACTCCCGTTTCGGTAGTAATACAAGTCTTTACGTTTGGATACCGTGTGCATGGCGACTCACCGTTTCCAATAGCAAGAGCATACACAAAAGGTTTAAAAGTTGAACCCACCTGGCGTTTACTCACTTTAACGTGATCGTATTGAAAATGTTTATGATTAATACCACCCACCCAGGCCTTTACATAACCCGTCTGAGGCTCCATAACAGTAAAGCCCGTTTGTAAAAAACTCTTATAATACCGGATACTATCGTAGGGTGTTAAAACAGTATCAATGTCTCCCCTAAGACTGTATACACGCATTGGAACCTTTTTGTAGAAAGTTTTAACTATTTCATTATGCGATAATCCATCTTCTTTTGACTTACGGTAACGATCGCTACGTTTGATAGAAGCATCCATGATGTCGTCAATCTCCTGTTTGGAAACATTCCAGGCAAAGGGCGCATTTTTTTTATTAAGACATTCTTTACTAAAAAGTTTTTGCAGATCTGCCATATGTTCATTCACCGATTCTTCAGCATATTGTTGCATACGTGAATCTATCGTTGTATAAATTTTTAAACCATCCTTGTATATGTTGTAAGGTTTATTCGTTTCAGGATTGATATGCTTTTTGCACCAATTCTCTAAAAAATTATCGCGGAGATATTCTCTGAAATAAGTAGCCAATCCATCGTTGTGATTTTCCGGACGAAAAGCTAATCCTAAAGGTAAAACTTTAAGGCTGTCGTATTTTTGTTGCGAAAGGTAGCCATACTTTACCATTTGATTCATTACAACATTTCTTCTTAAAAGAGTTCTGTCGTTGAATCTCACCGGATTGTAATAGGCGGGGTTTTTCGCCATTCCCACAAGCATAGCAGCTTGCTCTATCTTTAAACTATCCTGTGCACGGTTAAAATATATTTGCGCGGCAGATTTAATTCCCACTGCAAGATTTAAGAAATCAAATTTATTCAGGTAAAGCGATAAAATTTCCTCTTTCGTATACAGTTTTTCTAAACGCGTAGCGATGATCCATTCTTTAAACTTGCGTATAACCAACTCCGGCTTACTTAATTTTTCACGCGGAAACATCATTTTTGCAAGTTGCTGAGAAAGCGTACTCGCTCCACCTTTTCCTCCACCCGAAAACACTGACCTGGCCAGAGCTTTTGCATCTACGCCACTGTGATCGTAGAAACGCGCGTCCTCTGTAGCCACCAGGGCATTTACAATGTCTTTATCTAACTGCTGAAAATTAACATTAACACGGTTTTCCAAATAATACTTTCCGATTATTTTCATGTCGCCACTGTAAACAACAGTAGCTAAACTGTTTTTAGGATTTAAGAGTTCATCCACTTTTGGCAATGATCCAAAAACACCCAGACCAACAAGCGTTATTAACAGAAAAATAAAAACGAAAGGACCCATTAAGAAGATCCAAAGCCACTTGCTATACTTTTTATTAGATTTTTGCACGAAAAGAATTAAAAGGTAAAAATAACAAAAAGACCCAATCTGAAGCCTCAATTATCTAAAATTTACCAGTATTATTGGGATATTAAAAATCATTAACAATTAGATGAAAACTATACTCTTGCTTCATGGCGCACTAGGTTCTTCAGAAGATCTGCGAAGTCTTGCTATCACTTTAGAAAAAGAAGGATTAAAGGTCTTGATCTTTAACTTTTCAGGACACGGAAAAAGTGACTTTAGAGAGGTCTTTAGCATTCCTCAATTTGCAAAAGAAGTAGAGTCATTTATTTCGGAAAAAGAGCTTAAAAATATAAGTGTATTTGGCTACAGTATGGGTGGATTTGTTGCGCTCTATCTCGCTTCAAAACACCCAAATCTCTTTGAAAAGATAATAACCCTTGGAACAAAATTCGATTGGAGCCAGGCTTCTGTAGATAAAGAAACAAAAATGCTGGATCCAAAAGTAATAGCCGAAAAAGTGCCCGCCTTTGCAAAATCTTTAGATGCAAAGCATGGAGAAGCCTGGACCACCCTCCTTCCAAAAACAGCTGCATTAATGCGTGAAATAAACGAGAAAGACTTCTTGAGTCATGAAGTTATTAAGAGTGTGAGTGTACCCACATTATTAGGTTTGGGAGACCGGGACCAGATGGTTTCTCTGGAGGAAACACTTAAGGTTTACAAAACGCTTCCAAATGCGCAGATGTACATGCTTCCTAAAACCAAACACCAGCTGGAATCTGCGAACCTGAAGCTGCTTACTAACACAATTCTTGAATTTGTAACATACGATTAGCAAAATTTTGGCGTTGTAAATGCATCATGCGCTTTATAGTAGTAGTTCTTTTTCTAATTCTAAGTTTTAATTTAAAAGCTCAGCTGAGTTCGGGCTTAAACCTGGTTGTGGGTGCCGGGGTTTCCTATTTTTTTAACGATCCATCTTTAAACAGGCGCGTCGACAATACAAGGTTCGCCGGCGTTAATTATGTCTTCCTAAATAAAAATCAACACCTGGCTTTTAATCCAGGCTTTAACTTGCAGACCAATCAGTATAGCAGTAAAATAAAAGAGGATTTTTTGACACAAATAAATCAGCACGTTCTGAGTTTAACCCTTGACATGCTTTTAAAAATCAATAAACGTGCTTATTTACGAGCCGGACTTTTCTTTAACCAACTTGCGTCTTCAGATATAAGCGTTGTAAATACCTATAACAGAAGTTCCGCTTTTTATTATGGAAGCTCCGAATTGGAAAAAGACTATCATTCCACCAACCTTCAGGCTGGCGTCACGCTGGGAGTATCCTTCCCGTTCAAAGTCTTTCAACGCTTTCACAAATTCAATATTAAAATCGCAGAGTTTGCTTCTCCGCTTGTAAAACAAAATTATATTTTAAGCAAAGCCATGATTGGAAACGAAACAAAAGTTCTCTCCCTAAAAGCGAGACCAACCATGCTCAGTATCGGTTTTGATTTTAATTTCAATCGCATTAAAAAGAAAAAAGAAGCAGAAGATTGAGCGTGTTTCAGCCACACAGATCACAGATTCTGCAGAAGATGGTTTAAGTTGGCCGCAAATGAATTTGATCTGTGGGAATTTGAAAAAGAGATCTGCCCAATCAGCGTTAATCTCACTATCTAAGAATTAGCAACCTGTTCGCGTCGAGCTTAATAAATATAAAAAGCAGGATGGTGAATGACCACAAAGAAGAACCTCCATAGCTAAAAAATGGCAAGGGAATTCCGATCACCGGCATCAAGCCAATAGTCATTCCAATATTAACCGCTAAGTGAAAAAACAGAATCGCGGAAACACCATAACCGTATATCCGGCTGAAGTCGGACCGTTGCCTTTCCGCTAAAAAGATCACACGTAAAATGAGAAAGAGTTCTAAAAAAATAACCACCGTACTTCCTACGAAGCCCCACTCCTCTCCAACAGTGCAAAAAATAAAGTCTGTATCCTGCTCCGGCACAAAATCATATTTCGTCTGAGTACCCTGTAAATAGCCTTTTCCAAGAAAACCTCCACTACCGATGGCAATTTTAGCCTGGTTTACATTGTAACCTTCTTTCTTGAGATCCACTGTTCCGCGTCCTAATAGAACATCTATACGTACTTTTTGATGTGGCTCGAGGTGATTGTACACATAATTCGTGGTCAACACCACCCCTGCTGCCAGCAAGTACACCAGCGAAACAAAAATGAAATTCTTTCTTGTTCTGCGAATAAATAAAAATGCAGAATAGGTAATAACTGCCAGCGTAATAAGGAGGCCAGTGATCTGAGTTACTACTAAAGCTACCACAAACAAAATCGTTGCAAGCAATCCGAAAATCAAAAATCCCACACTCAATCCTTCCCTGTATAATACAATGATGAATGCTACAAATACTATAGCCAGACCCGTTTCATCCTGAAGCTTTTTTATGATAATGAGAGGCGCAATAATAAAAAGTAAAGCAATGATAGTATTCTTGTAGTTTTTAAAAAGATCTCGCAGTCTCAATCTGAATTGCTGACTTACCACAATATTCTGATTACTTAAAAACTTCGCCAAAGCAAGATTTGCCGCGAACTTCATAAACTCCGCGGGCTGTATCCCAAAGCCTCCCACGCCAAACCACGATTTACTTCCCTTGATCTCTCGCCCGAAAAAAACCACCAGAATATTGGCAGCAATTAAAAAACCATAAAAGATATAGGCGAAGGCGGTATAAAAATTCGCATCAATCAATAAAATACTAAAAGCAATAACTGTTGCTCCGGCAATCCAGATCAGCTGCTTGCCATATTTTTGAGTAGTGTCGAAAATATTTTGATGCTCTTCGTTAAAAACGGCAGCATAAATGTTTAACCAGCCCATAATTACCAATAACACATAGGTGAGAACCGTTAGTCGATCTACGCCATAGAATATGTCATTTTCATTCCTTGCCATTTGTTAATGCTTTTTCTCTGCTAGCAAATTGTTTGCGTCAATCAGATTTGTCTCCATCATCTTTTTTTCCATTTCAGGACGATCTGTTTTTCCTTTCAGATATTTTTCAATCATCAATGTTACGATTGGAGCGCTCCATACACCACCAAAACCGGCGTTTTCAACGATACAGGCAATAGCTATCTTGGGATTTTCACGCGGCGCAAAAGCTAAAAATACTGCATGATCTTTTCCATGTGGATTTTGCGCAGTTCCTGTTTTACCACAAATCACAATATCTTTCACACGCGAATGATAGCCTGTTCCTCCGTCGAGACACATTTGCATACCATCAATGACATTTAAATACGCTTCAGGATTTTGAACTCCTACCAGATGTTTCTGACGGAAACGTACGTCAATTTGTTTTTCGGTACCGATACCTTTAACACAGTGTGGTGTATAATAGAAGCCCCGATTAGCAATGGTAGCAACGACATTTGCCATTTGCAGCGGAACTAACGTAAGTTCTGCCTGGCCGATACCGAGAGATACAATCGTATTGCTTCTCCACCCGTTTTTGCCAAACACCTTATTATAATAATCTACCGAAGGTACATTCCCGGGTTTATCAAACGGAAGATCGGTTCCAAGGCGCGTACCAGGACCAAAAGTAACCACCATGTCGCGCCAGTGATTATAGCCATCAATAAAATGCGGATAAGCTTTTTGATCAACGATTTCCCTGAAAACGTAACTGTAATAGGAATTACACGATTGCGCTACAGATCCCACCAAATCTACACCCCCGTGAGGGTGGCATTTTGGTTTATTACCCATAGGAGGATAACCCTGGTGGCAGGGAAAACTAGTAGAGCGTTTGATCAATCCATCGTTTTGCGCAATCAAAGCATCAATCAACTTGAAAATAGAACCCGGTGGGTACATCGCTGTGAGCGCCCGATTAAAAAGAGGACGATTTAAACTATCATAATAAAGTTTGGTAAAATTCTTAGAACGCTCTTTTCCACCCACTAATAGATTTGGATCGTAAGCTGGGCCAGAGACAAGGCATAAAATCTCTCCGGTAGAAGGCTCTATGGCAACGATCGCACCTTTTTTACCCCGCATAAGTTTCTCACCGTATTCCTGCAAATCCATATCAATACTACAATAGAGCGGCTTTCCGGAAATTGCTGCCGTATCGTACTTTCCTTCCATATAAGCTCCAACGGTTTTATTGTGAACATCCGTTACAACGCGCTGCACTCCCTTTCTGCCACGTAAAGCCTCCTCATAACTCTTTTCAATACCAGTAATGCCAATGTAATCTCCTTCACGGTAATATGAATTTTTTTCCGCTCCTTCCTTGCTAATCTCTCCTACATAACCCAGAAGATGCGCTGCAATTGGCCGTGGATACTTTCTAACGGTTCGCTTTTGCACGAAAAACCCCTTGAAACGGTACAACTTCTCCTGTAAGGCCGCATAAGTCTGTGGCGACATTTGTTTTTCAAAAATGCTTTGTTTACGCGGAGAATTGGGCGCCTGAGAGGCTTTTTTCATCCGCTTCAAATATTCTTTTTTAGTGATCTGCAACACTTCACAAACCGACATGGTATCGCATCCTTTAGTCTCCCTCGGAATTACCATTAAATCATAAGATGGTGAATTGTAAACCAGTAATTTTCCGTTCCTGTCAAAAATGTAACCGCGCACCGGGTACTCCGTCATGTTACGCAGCGCGTTATTTTCAGCCGCAAATTTATACTGATCATCCACTAATTGAATGTAGAATAACCGGCAAATGTAAATGACAACGATAAGGACGAAAAACCCTCCGATAATTAGTTTTCTATCTCCTAATTGAACTGCAGTAGAACTCATGTGCGCCGCTTGTTAGTGAAAAATAAAAACTGGATCAGATAAATAAGTCCTAAAGTTCCCACACTACTTAAAACAACTCTTAAAAGCGTTGAGAAGAATTCTGAGAAGCGAAAAATCTCCAGGTAAAAAAGTACAAAGTGATGAATAAAAACCAGGGTTCCTGCGTAACGTAAAAACCACTCCAGGCCCATATCTTCAACCGTTGGTTTTACGCCAATATCATATCCATCGCGCGGAGAAATGTATTTTAAAACATAATATCTTGAAAACCCCATCACTGTGCAAGCTGTGGCATGTAAACCAGAAGAATCATAAAAATAGTCAATACAAACTCCCAGTAAAAATGCTAAAAAAAGAACAAGTAATTTATTGGTTTCAAAGGGAAGAATGATCACTACCATAATGTATGGCAACAGAATGACATACCCCGTGAGGTTTATGTTTTGAATTATTAGTACCTGCAGGATTACAAGTAAAATAAACCGCAGAATGTTTTTTATTAGTTCAGTCGTCAACTTGTTTTTGTGTAGTTAGTTCTAAAGAATCGCGTTCGTTTTTAAATTTATTTTTAATCACGTAAACATGATTTACTTTTTTAAGATCTGCGCTGAGTTTAACTTTCGCCGTGTAATAAGATTCATTTTTCCGGCGTTCAAAACTTTCGATTGTTCCCACCATTATACCTTCCGGAAAAATTCCCGATAATTCACTGGTAATTACGGTGTCGCCCTTTACGATCTTTGCGTGAGTTGGAATATCTGTGAGCAGGCAATACCTGTAATCACCGCCGTCCCAAACCAGTGGCCCATAACTTCCGTCTTTTTTAAGCTGGCAGTTCACGCGAACATCTTTATGCAAAAGACTCATGGCACTCGAAAAATTACGCGATACGTTAGTCACAATTCCTACAATACCATCGCCGGCCATAACAGCCATATCCTGTGTAATACCTTGTTCCGATCCAATATTCAGTGTTAAGAAATTCCGGCGTTTATTTACCGAAGAGTTCACCACTTTTGCGTTGATGTACGAGTACTGTTGTTTATAAAGCGTATCGTTTTTAGTAAACTCTTTTAAGGGAAGAACCGCGTAATTGGCTTTTAGGAAATTGCGAAGAATAGAATTTTCCCTGACAATTTTCTCATTTTCCTGTTTTAGCGAAAAATACTCTCTGGTATTTGCGGCAGTCTCGTAAACGTTAGCAACTGCCCTGTTAGATGAATTTAAAACATGTGAACCCTGGTAACCGCTGCTCTGAACCATTAACCAAATACAGATAACCTGGAGTAGCAGAAAAACGAAAATAAAATTGTGCTTTATAACAAAGGCAAATAAGTTTCTCATGCGTGTTTGTTCTGTTTATCTGGCTCGACGCATGCCTGCCGGGTTAAGAGCAAAGCTGTGCTTCTTTAAATCTACATTCTAAAGAACCGGTTTACTTGATCAGGAAAGGGAATTTATGAACATTTTTTAGTGCAATTCCGGTACCACGGGCAACCGCGCGAAGTGGATCCTCACAAACATGCACCGGAAGTTTAGTTTTTAGAGAAATACGTTTATCTAATCCTCTCAATAATGAACCACCGCCAGCCATGAAAATTCCTTTTCTGTAAATATCGGCTGCAAGTTCCGGAGGTGTCATTTCAAGAGCGTTTAAGATCGCTTCCTCAATTTTAGAAATAGATTTATCCAAACAATGCGCAATCTCTACATAACTGATATAAACTTCTTTTGGAATACCACTCATTAAGTCACGTCCCTGTACCGCATAATCTGCAGGTGGATTTTCAATTTCAGTCATTGCCGCGCCAACTTCAATTTTCACACGCTCCGCACTACGCTCACCAATTAAAATGTTGTGTTGACGACGCATGTATTCTTCAATATTAGCATTGAAATCATCACCGGCAATACGTGTAGACTTATCACAAACAATACCACCCAAAGCGATTACGGCAATCTCGGAAGTACCACCACCAATATCGATGATCATATTTCCCATAGGCTCTTCTACGTCAATTCCCATCCCAATAGCAGCAGCCATAGGTTCGTGAATCATATAAACTTCTTTCGCTCCGGCATGCTCGGCACTGTCACGTACCGCACGTTTCTCTACCTCCGTAATACCGCTGGGAATACAAATTACCATTCTTAAGGAAGGTTTAAAAAAACGATTTCCGGGATTAATCATTTTGATCATTCCTTTAATCATTTCTTCAGCAGCCTGGAAATCCGCAATTACTCCGTCTTTCAGGGGACGAATAGTTTTAATATTCTCATGCGTTTTACCATGCATCATCTGCGCCTGGCGTCCCACAGCTATTATTCGGCCGTTTGTTCGATCCATAGCAACTATACTTGGTTCATCCACAACTACTTTATCGTTATTAATGATAATCGTGTTCGCGGTTCCTAAGTCAATTGCAATGTCTTGCGTTAAAAAGTCGAATAATGCCATAAAAGTGAAGTGGTATAAGGATGTAAAGTTAAAAAAAATGCAATCTAAACGTAAACGTTTATGAGTTATTGGCTGAAAGATTTTAAGAAATAGTTAACAACAAAATTTCGCAGACACGAGGGTATTAAACCAAGAGCCAAGATTCAAGACTTCACTCTTCTATCTTGGCTCTTGTATCTTGCTTCTTGTATCTTAAATCTTGTATCTTAAATCTTGGTTCTTGCCTCTTAAGTCTTGGTTCTTGCATCTTGGCTCTTGCGTCTTAAATCTTGGTTCTTGCATCTTAGCTCTTGCGTCTTAATTCTTGATTCTTGCATCTTGGCTCTTGCGTCTTAATTCTTGATTCTTGCGTCTTGGTTCTTGCCTCTTAAGTCTTGGTTCTTGCATCTTGCATCTTGCGTCTTGCATCTTGCCTTTAGTAGCCAAGTATTTTCAACATGCTCTTGTAGCTTTGTTCTTTTGCAAAGAGACGCGTTGTATATTCCCCGTCTTCATCTCTGTCAATCAAAACATGTTTTGGAGCCGGAATCAAACAGTGCTGAGTTCCTCCATAACCGCTCAAAGCTTCCTGGTATGCGCCTGTGTGAAAGAATCCGATATATTGTGGCTGCTTCTGATTCTTGTCTATGTTAGGTAAAAACACCTGGTTGGTGTGAGCTTCAGTATTATAGTAATCCATACTGTCACAAGTCATACCTCCTAAGTTTACCGGACCATAGGGCTTGTCCCAGTTATTGATCGCCAGTAAAATAAAACGTTGGTTGATCCCCCAGGTATCAGGAAGTGTAGTAATGAAACTGCTGTCAATGAAATACCAGGTTTCACGATCGTTTTGTTGTTTTTGATCTACAATGGAATAAAGGGTTGCGCCACTTTCTCCAACAGTATAAGATCCAAATTCAGTAAAAATATTTGGCTCCGGAATTTCATTGGCATCACAAAACGTTTTGATCTGCTCCACAATTTCCTCAATCATGTATTCGTAATCGTACTCAAAACCTAAAGAGGTACGAATAGGCATGCCTCCGCCAATATTGAGTGAATCAAGGCCCGGACAAACCGCTTTTAACTCCTTATAAATATTCATACACTTATTTAATTCTGTCCAGTAATAAATAGTGTCTTTTATACCTGTATTGATGAAGAAATGCAGAAGTTTTAAATCGAATTTTGGATTCGGTTTAATTTTTTCATTGTAAAGATTCATGATCTCGCTGTTGCGAATTCCCAAACGGGAAGTGTAAAAAGTAAAGGAAGGTTCTTCTTCTGTACTGATACGGATCCCAAAATTTACCTTTTCGGCTTTTGCATGCTTTTTATAATAATCAATCTCGTCAAGGTGGTCAAGCACAGGTATCACATTGAATCCGTCATTTATAAGCTCACAGATATTCTGCTTGTACTGCGTGCGTTTATACCCGTTACAAATAATATATGTATCTTTGCTAAGTGCCTTTTTTTGAAATTGTTCTTTGATTATTTCGAGGTCAAAAGCAGATGAAGTTTCAATATGGACGTCATTTTTTAAGACTTCATCCAGTACAAAACTAAAGTGAGAGCTTTTTGTACAATAACAATAAACATATTTGGCTTTATAATCCACTTTTGCCATGGCTACGTTAAATAAACGTTTGGCTTTTTGAATTTGTGAGCTTATTTTTGGAAGGTAACTAATACGCAACGGGGTGCCATACTGTTTAATAACATCCATTAAAGGAATGTCGTTAAAATGGAGTTCTTCGTCCTTTACCGCAAAGCCTTCTTGCGGAAAATTAAAGGTTTGGTTAATGAGGGTGGAATATAAATTGTCCATCTTTTAGATCTAAGTTGTTTGGTTTAGCTTATTTGAATCAAAGTAACTCATTTAGATTAAACAAAAGTAAGTGTAAAAATTAAGAAATTGTAAAATAATGCCCTAAAAAGCGAACGAAATGCTTGTAGAACAGTACTCCCTAACGAACTGAAATAAAGAAGTATATGATAAAACCAATAAAAATTGTTGAAGTAAAGAGTGAAATAGGCGCCGGGACCCGTGGCGCAAGTATGGGCGTAGATGCCATTAAAATTGCAGCCCTCGATTTTGGAAGTCCGTTTTTTAAACGTTTTAAATCCGTAGAGATTCAGAGTGAAAATAACCTTCTTTTAGAGCCAGTAGTACACGATTACGCTAAAAGAATTAAAGGTATTTACACTTTAAATGAACGCATTGCCAAAGAAATACAAAAGACATTAAAGGCGGATGAAGTTCCAATCGTGTTAGCCGGCGATCATAGTTCGGCATTAGGAACCATAAGTGGGATTCGCATGGCCTACCCGGATAAGAAGCTTGGTGTGATTTGGATTGATGCCCACGCCGATCTTCATAGTCCTTACACTACCCCAAGTGGTAACATGCATGGAATGCCTTTGTGCTGCGTTTTGGGAGAAGATAACAAAGACCGTCAGCAAAACCGACCAGATGACGAGACAGTTGAATACTGGGAAAAACTCAAAAATCTGGGGGGTATAATGCCAAAAATCACTTACAATGACTTGGTATTTATAGCACTTAGAGACTTTGAAGCTCCGGAAGATTACCTGATCAAGAAGAATAAAGTACGGGTTTTTAACCTTCAGGAAATACGTAAAAAGGCTGTAGAACGCGTTGCCATTGATTCTTTAAACTACCTCGACCATTGCGATATCATTTATGTAAGCTTTGATGTAGACAGTATGGATTCGCGTATTTCCAGCGGCACAGGAACCCCGGTTCCAAACGGAATTACAGAGAAAGAAGCGGGAAATCTCATTTATTACATCATGCGTAGTAAAAAGATTGTCTGTTTTGAAATGGTGGAGATCAATCCAACCCTTGATAAAGAGAATTTAATGGCCGAAAATGCGTTTGAAATTTTGCAAAAAGCGACCAATCAGTTAAGTAACGATTTCTAAGTTTAGGGGAATATAATAGGGTATTACTTCTTTTTTTACCTTTTTGTGGTGCCATATTTCGCTTTCGAAATATGCTATGTGCTACTTTATGAATCTATAAAAACTTCTATCCTGCCGATAACAATCGGCACTATGTTTCTATGTGTTTTAAAATATGCAGAAACTTTTTTGCAGTTTTTTTAGTCAACAAGAATCTTTTTTACAAGACTTGTATTTTCAAACGACGTAAACGTCACAAAGTACAAGCCTTTTTTATATCCGGAAATATCAATAACTCCGTCGTTGACCGTAACTTGTATTTTTTCTCCAAGAAGATTTGTTAATGTGATGTTCTTAAGCTTAAGATCTGTTTTGATAAACAAAGATCCTTTAGCTGGATTTGGGTAAACAAGAATCTTCTCAGCACTAAGACTGTTTTTTTGAATGGACGTGGTGACACAATTCAACTTATTGATATAATCCCAAAGTTTGTTGTCAAAATTAGAAAGTGCGAAGGTCACTCCTTCTGCAGAATTCCCTTGTCTTATAACCACCATTTTGGTACTGGGAACAATATAAATTTTCTGATCATTTTTTCCTAAAGCGGCATACATGTCTGAAGGAGCGTTTGGAACCAGCGGGCCATTTAACACTAGCTGCAAACCAGGATTCATAAAGGTTGATTTTCCATTCAACCACCATAAATACCCATAGGATAAATTAAAACTTTGTGAAGTGTTTGTCATTGCTTTAAAATAAAGAGAATCTTTCATCAAAGTGTCTCCTGCCCATATTCCCTTATTTAAATTGAGTAATCCAAAGCGAGCCATACTGCGGGCATTACTGTAATATACTTGTTGAAACCAGCTGCCTGTCATGCCGGTTTTTTGTTTGATCCAATTTGTTGTAATGGCATTGTAAGTTTGTCCAATGCTTGCACTCACCACATCGTGTGATTTTTTATAAGCTCCTGTATGATAGGCCCAGCGGGTGCCGGCATCGGCTTTGTAGATCAGACAACTTTTAGCAGTATCTTCATTATCGCAGGGCGAAGGTGGACCATCATCCAAACCACTTGTCATTTCAATCAAATGTTTTACGGTTATTAAGTCTTCTTTAGCTTGCGGAGCGCTGGTCCATCCGTTGCCAATATAATTAGAGACTTTAGAGTTAATGTTTATGTACCCCTTTTGTTGCGCCAGGCCGGTGATAAAAGAAGAAAGACTTTTACTTGCCGAAGCCCAATAAAAAGCAGAATCAGAGGTATAAGTTCCAAAATACTTCTCCAGGACTATTTTCCCATCTTTTACAATAATAAAGGACCTGGTGTTTTTTGCCTGCAGATAATTATAAAGTGAATCGATGCGCGGCTGACACCAGCCTATGCTTTGAGGATCGATTGAATCCCACATAGTACCAGTGAGTGGCGGGAAGTAGAGGGATTGAGCGTTTAAGAAATTTGCACTTAAGAAAACAACAATTAGAAATACAGTAAAATTTTTCATCGGATGGAGATTAGCGATTTCTAAAATTAAGAAATAAACTCTTAGAAGTCGCTAATCAATTCTAACGTGCCACTACAACCTTGTGTTTGATAAGCTGGTTCCCTTGTTGTCCAATTACAAAATAAATTCCATTTTCAAGACCTTTTAAGTTAATAGTTTCTGCGGAGCCGGTCATTTGAATACTTCGAACAATTTGTCCAAGTTCATTTATAATTGACAGATTCATTGCAAAATCTCCGGAAATATAAAACTCGCCATTATTAGGATTCGGGAAAATGTTTAATTCAGAATTTTTTGTCTGGTGGGAAAGACCAACGCAATCAGCGACATCCAATACAACAGAGAATTGTCCGGAACAGCCATTAGCATCCACTCCCACAACATTAAAAGTTGAATTTGTAACCGGCATAACCACAATAGTAGAGCTTGTTTCATTTGTATTCCAGCTGTATGTTGCCGCGCCGGCAACCGTTAAGGAAAGTGATTCTCCCGAACAGATTGCGCTTTGCGAGGCCACCACATTAAGAGTTGGAAGCGCATTAACAGTAATAGTTTGAACAGCTAAATTTGTACTGGTACAGCCAGTAAGTGAATTGGTTCCAGTGATGGAATAATTTAGTGTGCTTTGAGGCGTAAACGGAACACCATTCGTTATGCCATTGCTGAAGGTATACGTATCTGCTCCCTGGGCAAAAACAGTAACTGTATTTCCTTTACAAATGGCAAGATCGCTTACACTGCTTGTTACAACCGGCAAAGGATCTACAATGATTATCTGCGCAGCCATAAGGAAGCAACCAGTTAAAGAATTTGTAGCCATAACGACGTAGCCATTGCTTACCGTAGGTGTAAATGGAACTCCATTTACAACAGTTGGTGTCCAGCTGTAACTATCTGCTCCACTGGCAGTAAGGACAACGGTAGAACCACTGCACACCGTAGCATTGCTAACAGATACACTCAGCGACGGAAGAGGATGTACAGTGATCTGCTGTGATACGGAATTTGCGCATCCCGTAAGTGTATTAGTGCCTTGAACGCTATACGTGGCTGTAGTTGTAGGCGAAAAAGGAATTCCATTCATAACTCCGTTCGTCCACGTGTAAGTGTTAGCTCCTTGCGCAGTTAATACCACAGATTGATTCATGCAAACAGCGTTACTACTTGCTGAGACCGATAACACGGGTAAAGTATTCACAGTAACGCTTTGTACAGCATTGTTTGTACTGGAACAACCTGTTAATGTGTTTGAACCAACCAAACTATAAAGGGTATTAGAATTCGGATAAAGTGGCGTAGAAAGCGTCCCTGGAGTGAGCGTATAGGTGTCCGCACCGCTTGCATTTAAACTAATACTTGCACCGGCACAAATAGCAAGACTTGTAGCCGACAATGAAACAACAGGCAAGGGATTTACAGTAATCACTTTATTTGCGGTATTCTGGCATCCGTTAGCATCCGTTCCAGTCACAGTATAAGTTGCCGTGTTGCTTGCTGCGAAGGGTAGGTTATTGCTAACAGCATTACTCCAGGTATAGCTAAGTGCTCCTGAACCAGACAAATTTAAAGTAGCTCCCTGGCACACTAGCGTACCACTTGCATTTGCTGCTACAACAGGCAAAGCATTAACGGTAACTGTAATTACATTGCTCGCAGTGAAACAGGCATTAGAACCAAACACGGTGTAGGTTGAAGTTACTGTCGGAGTAAAAGCTACGTTATTGGAAACCGTTCCTGTCCAGGTGTAAGTTAAAGCGCCGCTGCCATTTAGAGATACAGTATTTCCAAAACATACAGATGTACTTGTAGAGTTAGCGCTCACAAGCGGTGCGTTTATAATACTAACAGTCACACTTGCGGAATTTTGACAACCGTTAACGTCCGTTCCGGTCACGGTATAAGATCCTGTGGCTGCCGGAGCAAAAGGTGTATTGTTACTAACTCCACTGGTCCAGGTATAGGAATTTGCACCACCTCCATTTAAAGTAACGGAAGAACCTGCACATACAGTCGCTGCAGAAACAAAGGCACTAACTACCGGTAATGGATTGGTAGAAATTGTTTTTACAGCTATATTCTGACAACCGTTAGCGTCTGTTCCGGTTCCGGTGTAAGAACTTGTTGCATTTATTGGAAACGCCGTATTATTTGAGATTCCACCAGACCATGAATACGTTGACGCTCCAACACCGCTTAGGGCAACAGTTGAACCGGTACAAACCAATGTATTTGTTGCGTTCGCCGTTACCGAAGGCAAGGGATTAACCGTGACAGTAATTACTGCTGAAGCCGTTCCGCAGGCCCCTGTGCCCGTCACTGAATAGACAGACGTCGCTGTAGGACTAAAAGCGACGTTATTAATAACGCCGTTGCTCCAGGTATAGGTAGATGCTCCGCTACCTGTAAGGGTTACAGATTTACCTTCACATATGGTCATGCTGCTTGTATTTGCAGTGACAGTTGTATTATTTAACAGGGTTATGGTTTTAGTAGCAACATCTGTACACCCGTTAGTTGCGGTTCCTGTTACACTATACACAGAAGTCAAAGTTGGTGATACAGTAATATTATTGCTTGTGGATAAAGTACTCCATGCATAAGTGCTGGCTCCGTTGGCATTTAGATCTACCGAATTACCGGGACACGCTGTATTTGTTGAAATAATAGTTACAGTTGGCCCCGGGTTTACTGTTATGTCTATCCATGAAACATCGCTACACCCTGCCGCATCTTCGCCAATCACTAAATAGGTTTCCGTTACAGAAGGTGTAAAGGGCACTCCATTAGCAGAGGGACCGGATGTCCACGTATAATTTTGAACACCGGTAGCAGTCAGTGTAAGGCTCTCACCTGAACACAGCACGGAGTTGCTAGCTACTATGCTCAAACTTATTGGTGCGGGCTGGGTAATAACAAATGTGCCGCTTGCTGCGCAATTATGGAAATCTTTTACATCACAGGTATATGATCCGGGAGCAAGTCCGCCCACAAGTGGTGCAGAAGACAAAACGGTTGATGGCGACCAGGTAAAAGAATAAGGCCCCGTGCCCCCGGATATGTGAAGCCAGGCTAGTCCGTTCCAATACCCATAACAGCTTACGTTTGTTTGGGTTGTGGTAGCAGTAAATAAAGGTGGGTCCGTAACGGTAAAAGTATTTATGTAAGTGATAGAAGCAGCATCAGTAGCCCGGCATGTATAAGTTCCCGGACCCAGTCCTGTTATGGTGACGCTGGAACTTCCTCCAGGTGACCAGGAATAGGTATAAGGACCGGTTGTTCCAAAAACTGATGCTGTAAGTGCAGCATTGGATTGCCCATTACAGGAAATAGGAGTACTTAAAATAATATTTACCCCCGAAAGTTTTGTGATTGTTACATAGCCGTTACCGCTGTTCACGGCAGAAGTATTTACCTGGTTAGTGCCGGTATTATAGGAGCCGCCGCCGCCGCCAAGACCGAAATAGGTGCCGCCACCACCTCCGGAATAGCCCCCGCCACCTCCAGAGCCGGTGATACTTGTCCAGTCCCCGCCGCCGCCGCCTCCAAAGCCACCATCACCACCAATGTTTACGCTTGTACTCGCGCCAGCTCCTCCTGCTCCGCCATTGGTGAAAGAGATCCCTGCCGTCGCAGGATTTCCATCAACTCCATCTCCGTAAAAACCACCACCGCCAGAACCCTGAGTTGCCGTATAATTTGTAGAAACAGATCCGCCCAACCCTAAACTTCCTCCTGCACTAGCCGTAACACCTGTATTTCCGTTTGACCCCGGCATTCCTGAGGTCCCCGCACTCCCACCATTATTCGCAACGCCAAAACTATAAGTTGGACCGGATTCAGAACCTCCACCCCCTCCTGCGATAATTAAAGGAGAGTTATTCGCGTCCACTACAAAACTTCCACCACCACCACCAGGACTCCTTCCATTAGAACCTACTTGTCCTACCAATATTTTTATCACCTGACCTGCTGTTAAGGCAAAATCACCCTGCATACTCGCTCCATAAACATATACAGAACTAAAAAACTCACCTCCCTTGGCTCCATTGACCTTTATCCTATAATTACCATTAGATGGAACTGTCCAGCTTTGAATGCCATTGCTCACTGTTACGGCGCTATTTAAATTGGTGTTGCTATACGAATTTGTGACTTGGGTTTGCGAGGGGCCATATCGGCCGCTAGCTCCTGCGGGCGTGAAGGTGTAGGTTTGGGAGGACAACAATCCCGAAATAGAGAAAAATATACCGATTAAAATTAACTTAAAATTCATGGTTTCAAATTCGGTCTATATAAATATTAACAATAATTTGTCCTTTAGCTTTTCAAGATAGAAAGTTAATATTTCATTTATTTAGATAATGTTGTTATTACTTCTTTATCTCTGCCTAAGAAATTAATTATACCTAAACTTGTTTCGTTAAATGCTAATTTATTTTCATAAATTTTTAGATATGCAGCACAAACATAATATTTTTCACTTTTAGTTTCAATTTCAAATAGGTAGTTTTCTTCTTTATTTAAAAACGAATTCACCGATTTATACTCAATTGGCATTTTATCCTTCTCTACAACACTAATTGAAACAATCCATAACGATGTAAAAAGTTGAATATAACTTGTACCAAAGAAAATAACATCTATATTTTCTTTATAATCGTTATCCTTACTTGATCGCAACAATAATTGACCATGACTGATCATAAAGTCAAAAGCAGTAAAATATCTGGTTGATTTAAAAATTTCTTTTTTCATATTATTAGTTTTTAAAATGGGCCTGGAATTACGCTTCCTTGATAATAGAAAGTAGTTCTCCCATATGCTCCAGGATTAGAATAAAGTTGGTATAACTCCCAACTTGTCGCCCTACTGTATTTAAGACCCATCGCTCCTTCTGTTACTGCTTGCCAAGCATTTATCATACCCCCGCTTGGGCCTGTCATGTTAAAGTGGATCAAATTCTCACTTTGATTAATCGTCTGCATAAATTGCGATTCAAAATCCTGAGCACCCCAGGTTTTCCATGTAGTTCCATTAACACTACTTGCAAAATCGTCTAGATGTTCTGACACCCCTAAAGCAATGTTTTTGTCAACTTGTTGGTAGGCCATTGCAGTTGCTCGATACGGAGCTACCATTCCTAGAGTGAAGGCATCAAAAAGTCCATAGCCAAAATACGCAGCTGCTCCAATATAATCGCCTTGATCTAACAATGCTCCCGATTGTAGTGCCGGTCCCAGAACTGGAAGTGGAGAGCTGTAATATCCCCCATAGTCGAGACTAGTTGGCAGAGGAGCTGCTGAATATACCCTTTGATATTCCTGATTAGCCGACCCATAATTATAGTTGATATTGTAAGAATTGCCTCCGATATCCATAGAACTATAATTTGAAAAACCCGCTGGAGCAGGATCATACCTGCTATAGCCATAGTACGCCATCTCCCCTTGATATTGATTGGTAGCGTATACCGCAGTACCAACATTACTATACCAGGTATCAAGAGCATCTGCTGTTCCCGGCACTTCCTCGTAGTGTCCGGTAGGATCGCTGTATTTTAAAGGATTATTCTGGCAATATGCATAGATATTGAAAGTTTGGATGTTACTTTCATCTGTCACAATATTGTCTGCTTGTAAAAATCTTCCTAAAACAGGATCATAGATCCTTGCGTTCATATTGATCATAGAGAAATCCTCCAAGTGCTCATGAAGTGTAAATCCACGAATCATCTTTGTTGCAGCAGGAACATTCGTATAACTCCAATCAGATGGATTACGTCTGCGTCCCCAGGCATCGAAGGCGTATTCTTCTACAAGTGTTGGGCTACTCGTACTATTACTCATAAGAAGAACCGGGCTTCCCAGGTGATCGCTTACAACATAGTTTAATTGTGTGGTTCCATTGTTATTGAAGTACACGGCACATAAACCTGTGGGAGCCTGAATGTAGGTCCATTCTTTATATGTATTCGTAGTTTCCTCTCTGTCATAGCCTTCACTGTAGTACCTCGTGTATTGATTAGTACCTCCAAGAGCGTATTGCATTTTAATACGATTGTCACTATTTCCGTAAGTAAAATCCATTTGCTTATTGGTACTCATTTCACTGAGTTGGCTAACTTTTTCAAGATCGTTGTAAAGCATATTCAATGTATTAACGCTGATGTTACTGCTTGCGTTAGTTATTTGAGTAAGCGTAAATGGTTTTGAAGGATTGCTATAAGCATAAGTTCCTGCGTCAGATTTCTGCGTGATATTTCCAAGAATATCTATAGACACAGCCTGACCATTGTAAACTCCATTAGTTACTACATCTTCTTGCTGCCAGGACGACAACCTATTCATTATGTCGTAATTAAAAACATCCTTTAAAGTAACATTCGTAAGGTAATTATCAAACCTTCTTGAAAGAAGATTTCCTTTGATCAAATCATAGTCATAAGTTTGCTTATGTTTACTTCCATTCCCATGATTTATTTCTACAAGATAATTTAGATCATTATAAATATTTTTCGTCGAAATATTATTTCCATAAGTATATTCCTTAATCCTCCCCAAAGCATCTTTAGTCGTTAGTTGCCAAAGAGTTTGATTGTTAACATCAGTTATGGTAGTCAGATGTCCTAAAGAATTATATACATTTTTTGTAACTAATGAATTAGGATAAGTATGCTGAACCTCGCGACCATAAGAATCGTATGCATAATTGCTTTTCAAAATTTTATTTCCACTAGTTATCGTTTCTTTTGTTTCGGTGATTTGATTATAATTATCGTACAAATACTCAGTAGTACTTACAGGACCAGTTATCTTCTTTAGCTGTTCCATACCGTTCCCACTGGTAAAATACTCATACGTGCTGGTTCCACTTCCACTTCCTGTTCTTGTATCCACCCTCCCGAGAACATCGTAGATATAAGTAAATGTACCGGCTTGTTCATTGCTCTGCAATAGTTCTCCTAATGTACTATACTGATAAGTACTCGTTCCACGACTTGGATCTGTTACCTGAATTTTTTGGCCAAGGTCATTGTAAGTATTTGTATAAACAATATTCTGCGAAGGATTAGAGGGCGTGGTTAAAGTAGTGTTTTTTATTTGCCCATTACTAAAATAAGAATAGGTAGCTTTTTGTATCCGGCCGGGATAAGTATTTGTAACCAGTGTTAATTGTCCCGCTGAATTAAGAGAGTTGCGTGTTATAAGACCTGTTGATGAAGTCTTCTCGACAAAACAGCTATTGTAGGTGCTATTACTTGGTGTATTATAATTAGTTTGCGTAAAAATACCTGTATTTGTAGAGGCTGATCCGTTTACAGAATATGTGGTATTTCCGGTAGGACGATAATAAACATACTCATAATCGTAAACAGTTTTGAGATATTTGGTTTGCGAGGGATAATGAACTTCCGTCGTTTCAAGAAGAGTGCCCACAGGAAAGGTAGTTGTCATATCGTAGCCATTATCACTAACTACAATGCTACCAGCATAGTCTTGTGATTCACTTCGTAATTTTAAATTATTCCCTGTATAATATTCTTTTACATAAGGTTGCTGATCTGTCTCTGTTTTCAAAGAGTAAGCACCAATGATTTGTGAGTCGTAAGGATAGTTTGTAGGGCTTTCCCACGCATAAGTGATTTTACTTTGAGTGTTATTCGCAAAAAGAGTTTTTATCAGGCTTCCATAACCATTGTATTGATAATTAGTAATAAGGCCGGTTATATCTTTACTTTGAATCATTTTCCCAAAGAGTGGTTCGTAAGTGGATTCACTAAAATCTCCTAGAGCATTAATGTTTTTAATAACAAATCTTCCTGTTGCATCGTAAAGCGTTTCCGAAATCCTGCTAGTAATATCGGGAGCCGAGATAGTCACTTTAGTTGCTTGCCCAAAATTGTTAAAATTGGTGTAGGCAGTTGTGAGAATGTGACTACTTAAAGTTGAAATATTCTGATCATTTATAGTTGAAGTAAGCCGTCCTTGTGTATCATAAGTAAAAACTACTTCTCTTTCATAATTGGATTCTCCCGCTTGATTATTGATATTATATTGTCGAACCGGTTTATAAACTCCATTGTAAATTGCATAGGTAAAATTTTTTGTGCTAGTTAAGATTGGTGAATTTAAATTCCAACCTGCTTTTGAAGTTTGAACCTGTATATTTCCATGTGATAACATATCATACGTATACTCTTCGGATTTGCGTGTCGAGCCTAAAAAGTCTGTTGATTCTGTTTTTAAAAGTTGTGAAAAATAACCTGAAGTGTTTCTGGGCACGTAATTTACTTCACTTTGAGAAGAGGACATTATTTTTGTAGCATCTGGAAAATATGTATTTGAATTACTTAATCCGCTTACCACAGCATTGGTAAACTTTGACGTTTGCATTTTATATCCTGTCAGTAAAAAATAGGAAGGATCGACAGATGCGGTATTTACAGAACCTATCATTGTGGTAAGATCAATAGAACTTACTTCTCCAAAGCCCAAAAATCCACGACCAAATTGATGATAAGTAGGATCCTTATAAAGATAACGAATATTACTTTGAAATTGTCCTGAATAGCCGGAGTTCTTAAAAACATAACTTACGCAATACATATTCGGAAGAAGGATTCCAATTCCTCCAGAATAGCCCACACTAGTTAAAGGCCTTAGTATTTCATCTTTTATACCATTAGAAACACTAAAACGACTTGCAAGGTTCGCATACCTTATCTTAATGTTATTCCTAAAAGGGGTGTATATATTGGTTACGGAAAGCCGAGGTTCTCCATTAACTGTATTAGTTACCATAAAATTTGAGTTACTATCAAAATTTACATAATCGTAAATTCCATCTCCATTAAAATCGGCACTATGTATTTCAGTACCCATTAGAACTGAACCTTTGCCGAATCGCAGATGTATACGTTGGTCATCTGAAACGTCACGCGAAAACTGAAAGTGTGAAACACGATTTGCTTCTCCAATTTTCCAATTTCCTATATAACTTCCGCCTTTAATTATTAAGTCTCCGTAAGACAAATAAGAATAATATATTGTTGTATTGTTTACAGCATCTCTTTCATTAATAACAATATCTTGTTTACCGTCCGAATTTACATCTACGCAAGATATGTCAAAAAGATTGCTTCCGCCTAATGGTGTAAAGACTTGGACTAGTTCCGGTAACGAAAAATTATTTCCAGTATTTTTCATCATATACATACTTGAGTTATATTCATCTATGTAAACCAAGTCGTCAAGGCCATCGCCATTAAGATCACCAAAAGCAATATGATTACATAGATACTTATTGAAATTTGCATTATCAGTAAATGCTATTGTATTGTGTCCGGTTATGCTGGTGTAAAATGAAGTGCCTGTAAATTTATGTACATTAATATCTAAGTAAGTATTGTTGTCCACAACATCAATGTAGTCTGTAGCTAAATCCCCATCAAAATTAAATGGACGCATAAATGAGTAATGCGCCGCATTAAATGACTTTGTATAAGTATTACCACCAGTGGTTATAGAAATCCTTTCATTATCTATTATAACGTTGTCTGTAAGTCCATCACCTGTATAATCCCCAGCACTGAAATATAATTGTGGCGGCGAATTGTCTATATCAAAAGCTGTACTGGCTTCAGTAGTGGTTCCCAAATTAACTACCTGAATGTTGTTGTTTACATCCAAATATGTTTTCCAGAGAGTGTAATTATCAGACCAGTTAAAGCCTCCCGATGTTGTGGTAAGATCGGCCGTAATTGTGAATAACTCCTGTTTCCCATCTCTATTTTCGTCGCTTACGCTAGAAAAAATAACCGATTCGGTGTTCGAAATTTGATTTGCGTTGTCATAAATATTAGCAAAATTAATGGTTGTATTATTGCTGCCATAATTACTCAAAAATGTATTTTGATAAACGCGGTGTCGCCCAACCCCCGTTGATTCAGTATTCCAACATGCAAAATCCGAAAAACCATCACCATTAAAATCCACTGCGATTGTTCTCAAATTAACGTAGTCGCTTGCCGAAAAGTTTGCATCGACATTTTGCTGAGCTGTTTTTGTACCATCAAAATCATTCGGATTATTCCAACAAAATTTTGTGGGATTGAGTTCATTTCCGTTTGCATCAAGTTCTTTTACCGTCGAAAGGTAAGTACTACCATTCCACTCATAATCCAGAATATATTTCTTAAACATCGTGGTCCCAGCCCAGCAACAAATTTCCTTCATGAGTTGCGTCTGGTTAAATTCTTTGCCCAGAATGTAAGTCTTATTGTGTTCTGCCAAAGGAATGTACATAAAAGTAATCTTATTGTATGGGCTCAATGCTGCAGCTACATTTCCCGTATATTCAATTTTATCGATAACTACCTCTCCACTTAGCACTTTATAAGAGTAAGTCATATAGTTCCCAAACTCATCTTTAAATTCATTCAGATACCAAGTCAAAGTAGTGTTATCACCCACTCCTTTTAAACTTGAATTATTAGCATTTCCGTATTTTAAAATATTTCCATTTTTATCTTGTACTTCAAATCTTTCCGGTCCATTACCAGAAGTTCCAAAAGATGTAATGGTTGCGAAGTTCTCGGATTCAGTGTAGTAAGTTGTATTCGCCTGGCCATAAGAACCACTTAAAGCAAAAAGTCTGTTTCCATCTAAAGCATATACGTCGCTGGTAGCTAATTGTGGACTGCTAAAGTTACCATCATGCATAGGAATTTTACCCGTTCGACTGATAGCCGACAAACCCGTAAAGCTCCATCCCACACCTAACAAACCTAAGCCACCTTGACTATTGTAGCTGAGACCTAACCTTGGCTCTACTCCTCTGGTGCCGGGTGATACAGTTATGCTGATATTATACGATGCTGCTCCATTCTGCGTTACTTGAAAACCTCCAGCTGTTTCCCCAACAGGTTTGCTTAAATCAACTGAGGGAACACTTCCACAATCAATTAGGGTAGGATTCGATCCTGATCCTAGATAACCAGAACTAACAAATTGAGGGTTATTTCCAAGGCTAAGATTGAGTAGATTTGTTGCAGATGGCATTCCTGTAACGTATCCGTATTTAAATCCATCTTGCAGTTTTATACTTGTGACTGCTCTTGTGTATGTGTTGGTGGAAATGTAGGGAGGATTTGGTGTTGGGTTTGGAATTACAATAGTATTTGGAGGTGTTTGAGAGTAAATCCAAAAGCTAGAGAACAAAAACAATTTGAGTAAAATATTTCTTTTCATAATCTATGCAACTTATTTAGCAACAATAATTTTATAGCTTTTTCTTTCCTTATCTGAAAACTTAATCTCCATTATATAAATGCCATTAGCGAGATCACCTACACTTATATTTTTAGATTGACCTTCGTAATTGTCAGATTTGATAAATTGACCTGTAGCATTTATCAATTTTATTTCGCCGCTTTTCGAATTGGCCGGTATGGGCCCTTCAATAGTAACATGCGTACTTGCGGGATTCGGAAAAACTTTAATTTCATCTAAGAAGGTCGTGTCGGCTGTCTGTCCACTATAATTAAATTTCGCTCCTTGCCCGGGTACTACTAATAGCTTTCGCTCCGATAGGCCACCTCCAGCATTGTAAGAAAAGGATATTGTATTTTGCGAATGCAAGTTATCCAACGCTAAGAGATATATTGTAAATAAAAAGGCAAGTTTTAGTTTCATTTTAAGAAGATTAAGTAATTGGTATATCTATTTTTTAACTTCTAATGATTGGAGTCTTTTTTCCAAATCAATTATGTATAATGTTAGTTCTTCTATTTTCTCTTGTTGTTTTAAAAGCATTGTATTTACATTAATGCCCTTCTCTTCATAGGTACTAGCTTTCTCAAAGCCCGGCAGGTGTTTATTTTCGTGAATATATCTTTCTACTTCACCAATAGATTTTAAATCGTAATTTTTGTCGAATACATAATCCGGGAAGTTATTTACAGTTGTGATTTCTATTTCTCTTGCATAAGCAACACCATTTGTATTTACAACAAATATATCTTTTCCGAGTCCACTGTTTGCTGACATATCACGTATAGTAAACGCTCTATTCGCACTGCTGTAAGAATTAGGCATAGCCAATGGTGAGTAAACTTTAATTTCAGTGTATCCGGTATTATTTATGAAGAATGTTTCATTGTTTGAATTACTAGCATTAAAAATTGAAAACGCCTTTGTATTTGTTGTTTTTAATGAAGTGTATCCATTCGCTGCGATGTTGAAAGTTTGAGGCGTGCCGGTTGTTGCTGAGTTAAAAATCGTAATAGCATCAGTGTTTGTCGTTTTTAATGAAGTGTAGCCATTCGCAGCAACGTTAAATGTTTGTGGAGTTCCTGTCGTTGCCGCGTTAAAAACAGTAATTGCGTCAGCGTTATTTGTGCTGATTGTTGTTTTACCATCACCTCTAACACAAAATCTTTCTGGTCCATCTACTGTATTAGACGTTCCATTATGCACAACAAAAGCTTTGCTTGAACCCACTTGTTCAACAACCTTAATTCCAGCTTCAGAGCCTGCATGAAAAATCCTGAGTCCTGCATTAGCAGTAGCTGCTGGAGCATTGATAAATAAAGCAGCAAAACCCTGTTGAAAACTTGTAAGCGCTGTCCCTCCTCCTATTTGCACGTTTTGTGTCACATTTAAGCGTCCCGCTATAGACATAACTTTGTCAGTTCCAACAGCAAATGAAGCACCGTTGCCAAAAGCATAAATGTTCCTACCGCATTCTTTGTTAATATAAAGATCACCTTGTGCAGGGGTCAGAGAATTAGTGCCTTGGGTTTCGATAAAAGCGTTGTTTCCGTTGTGCCCAATGTTTATGTTTCCGAGCAGGGTGGTAGTATTATTTGCCGTATTTTCTTTTTTAACACTAATCATGTCACTAAAGAGATTTATGGTTGTTGGATTATACTGAGCTGGATTTCCATCTGCGCAATGGTCTACAATAGGCGGATTGTCTGTCGGGTGTTCATTACCGTTGCCAAAAGGATTATACACTGAACCTGGATTGGGGTTCTTCGGATGCGCGGTACCACCACCACCAAATGAAAATACTGCAGGTTGCCCAGCTGTACCGGGAGTATATAAGATAATTCCGTAATTAGTAGTTGGCCCAACATAGAAAGCACCACCAACCCGCATTGCATTCGCAACCTGTGCTCCTCCGTTTACATCAAGCTCTGTAGCCGGAGTAGATATGCCAACTCCAAATTTCGACCCCGTATTTAGGTAAGTAGTAGTGCCATCTGACGAAAAAGGATACACTCCTTCATATGCTTTTAATTGTCCACTTGCATCTACCTGTAAAAATCTATCGGCGGATCCTGCAAGATCGTTAAACTGAATCTTACCCGTAGTACTGATAGTCATACGCATGGTATTACTAGTGAAAAAATTTATAGGTTTTGCATTTGTAGTCCCGAAGTAAGGATTGCCAGCAATGTTGTTCAAACCGATGTTCCAGGTTTGCGAATTGGAGATTTGCGCCATAACAAGGCAGCCGAAAACAATAAGAATTTTCTTCATTTTTATAATTTTTTCAAAGTTTGTTCCGGGGAGTAGTGTGTGAGATCCGGACTAGGCTTTGGGTATAGTGAGCGCAAAAATAATATTTTAAAAATATTCTCAGGTTAAAAAATAGTTGAGATTTTTTATCACTGACTTAACTTCAAACTAAAAAAATTGGTCGTAGCCTTTATTCCTGTAGAGAAGATGCGGAATGTCTTAAAATAAAACAAGTTTTCATACAAATCATAAATTCGACGAATATTCAGTTTGTTTAGACAAATAATTAATTTTAATCGGCAGAAAAGTTTTCAAAAAAATTTTTATAGTCTACGAATTTTTACAATTTTCTTATTCGTCGAAAAACCTTGTATTTCAACAGATTGTTATTTACTTTAGAATAAAGGAGGTAAAAATGGAAAGCATATTTCACAGAGAAACCGTTCAAAAGTATATCGATCGTATTCATTCGCTGACTCCACAAACACAAGCGCAGTGGGGTAAAATGAATGTGGCGCAAATGCTGTCGCACTGCCAGGCGCCTATTAAAATTGCGTCGGGAGAACTCGTTCCTAAAATACATCCTGTGATCAAATTTCTTTTTGCTAAAAATGCAAAGAAACAATTGTTGAACGATCCTGAATTCAAAAGAAACCTTCCCACATTTCGTGAAGCAAAAGTGGTAGACCAGCGTGTGTTTGAAGTGGAAAGAACCCGGCTCGTAAATATGATCACAGAGTTTCAGCAAAAAGGTCCGGCAGGACTAACTAAAGCTCCGCATCCTTTTTTTGGCGAGTTGCAGGTAAGCGATTGGGATTTCATGCAGGTAAAACACCTCGATCATCATTTGCGACAATTTGGAGTTTAGCGTCCATTCAACCTCCATATTTATTTGCCTAAAGCTGATTTAACTTAGACCTTTAGTTTGTAAATTAGCAGGCTAAAGAATTAAAAAAACCAAGTACTTTGTCACATCGGGCCTAGTCGAATGTCACATTGAGCACGGCAAAAGAGTTACGACTCTTTTGAGCCAGCTTTGTGTTGCGTCGACTGTCACATCGAGCAGGGCAAAAGAGTTACGACTCTTTTGAGCCAGCTTTGTTGCGTCGACTGTCACATCCGGCACGGCAAAAGAGTTACGACTCTTTTGAGCCAGTTTTGTTGCGTCGACTGTCACATCGAGCGTAGTCGAGATGAGGCATCACCCCTAAAGTCGTTCTCGACTACGCTCGAACTGACAGGCTTAGCTTAAAATAACAAAAAAATATAAATTCAATACTATGTCGTTTATTCTCTCCGAAACAAAAACCAACGTTTTAATTCTCAAATTAAACCGCCCTGATAAATTCAACAGCTTTAACCGCGAAATGGCTCTGCAATTAATTTCCGAATTAGATAAAGCGGAAAAAGATAAAAACATCCGCGCCATAGTTATAACCGGAGAAGGAAAAGCATTTTGTGCCGGACAAGATCTTGTAGAGGCTATGGATCCTAACGGTCCCGGCATTGAAAGAATTGTGGAGGAGCATTATAATCCAATCGTTCTCAAAATTAGAAACATGGAAAAACCCATTATCGCCGCTGTAAACGGCGTAGCAGCTGGAGCAGGTGCAAACATCGCTTTAGCTTGTGATATTGTTTTCGCTGGAAAGTCTGCCAGTTTTATCCAGGCTTTTAGCAAGATCGGTTTGATTCCGGATAGCGGCGGAACATGGACACTTCCAAGACTTGTAGGCTTTAACATGGCAAGCGCTTTAATGATTACAGGCGACAAAGTAACCGCTGCAGAAGCAATGCAGTACGGAATGATTTACAAGATTTTTGACGACACTGATCTTATGGCACAAGCTATTATAAATGCGCAACATGTTGCAGCAATGCCAACAAAAGCCATTGGATATACTAAACGTCTTTTGAATCAAAGTTATAGTAATACACTTCAACAACAACTGGATCTCGAAAAACACATGCAGGTGCAAGCGGCAGATACACGCGATCACAAAGAAGGATTAAGTGCTTTTTTAGAAAAAAGAAAACCGGAGTTTAATGGCGAGTAACCACTAAGGCACGCAGAACACAAGGTGATGGGAGTTACAGGCCTTCATGCAAGAATTAAAAAAATAGCAAGATAAATCTTTACTTAATCTTTGTGTTTCTCAGTGGCCTTAGTGCCTTAGTGGTAAATTATTTAAACCAGCTGCTATACATCAAATAATTTTCAGCAATGCGGTTTATTTCGCCATGGATTAATTCCTGCGAAATGTCTTTTATCTTTTTTGCAGGCACGCCCGCAAATATGCAACCACTTGGAACTTTTGTGCCTTCCGTAACAACTGCACCCGCAGCAATAATGGTATTACTTCCAATCTCGCAGTTATCCATTACTATGGCTCCCATGCCAATCAAAACATTATCCTCTACTTTGCAACCGTGAACAATCGCATTATGTCCAACCGAGACATTATTACCTAAACTTACCGTTGTTTTTTTATAGGTACAATGAATCACCGCGCCGTCCTGTATATTTACTTTATTGCCCATGCGAATGCTGTTTACATCACCGCGCACTACGGCATTAAACCAGATGCTGCAATCATCTCCGGTTACAACATCACCCACGATGGTAGCGTTAGGTGCTACAAAACAATTCTCTCCCAACTTTGGAGAAATGCCATTTACTGGTAATATTACTGCCATATCTATAATCCTGGAATTAGCCCTGAAGCCGCGTCTTTCATGGCCGTCTCATTTACTTTATCTGCTTCACGAACCGCTCTGTTAAGTGCAATCAAAAGTTGCTCTTCCAACTCTTGTTTATCGCCATGTTGTAAAGCCCCGGAGATCGTTATATTTTTAAATTCTCGGTTGCCGGTAATTTCAATCTTGATGTCACCGCCTGCTCCTTCTGCCTTGATGATCGTGTCATCAAGTTTTAATTTAATTTCTTCTGAGCGCTGCTTCATTTCCTGAAGCTTGCCCATCATATCGCCCATTTTTCCAAACATCTTTTTTTATTTAAAATTAATATTTAAAACACCTTCTGTAAATTTATAAAACACACCATTATTTGTGTTTGTATCGGTGACACAATTAAAAGTTCCTATAAACTTTTTCAATGCACCATTGCTGGATGTATCTGTTTCAGTTATGGTAAGAGAACCTCGCCCTCTGAAATAGCGGCCATCTTTTTCATAAGTAAAAGATGGGTTTCCGAATGGTACCATGTTATAGGTTCCTGGCTTTAAAAAGCCGGTGATACTAAAAAGAAATCGATTACTACCCCCTTCACTAAAATTTACACCGCTCATCCCACCACTGGCATAAGTGTTTCCACAACTGGCACAACTAAAGTCGGTACCGTTTATTTTTACGCTAACTTGTTTACTTATCGCCCCTGCTGAAGGTTCTGGCTCTGGATCATTTTTCTTCTTGTCTTTACAAGAGATCAGGAAGAAAACAAAACTAAAAAGCAAAATCAATTGTTTCATTTTAAAAGTAGTTTAGGGATTTGACACACAGGAATAGGATCCATTTTATGTTTATTGGCTTTATTACGCGTCATATAAATTTCCATGACGTGTTTTTGTCTTTGGTCTAAATTATAAGTTTCTTTATTCTCCAGGTAGTCCATAGCCCACTCCAATTCTGGATAGGTAGCTCCTATCTGATCTTCATCTGTTCTACCATCCGCAAATAATCCGTCTGTTGGGCGAGCTGTTTGAATGGTTGTTACAACTCCTAATTCTTTTGCCAGCTCATAAACCTGACTTTTATTAAGATCAGCAATCGGACTTAAGTCCACACCACCATCTCCGTACTTGGTAAAAAAACCAACTCCAAAATCTTCAATCTTATTTCCTGTTCCTGCCACCAGTAATTTGTAGCGGGTTGCAAAAGCATACAAGGTGGTCATGCGGATGCGCGCTCTGGTATTGGCCATAGTTAGAAAATCCTGAATGTCTGGATTTAAAGCCTTCTCAAAACTTTCTAAAATGGGTGTTAAATCCACTTTCTCAGATTCAACATTTTCAAATTTTTGAGTCAGCCATTCAATATGTTCGTTACTTCTATCGAATTCTGTTTTAAATTGCCTTATGGGCATATTCACTGCAATAACCCTTTTGCCAGTCATAGCACAGAGTGTGGACGTAACTGCGCTATCAATACCACCTGAAATGCCTATTACAAAACCTTCTGTTCTTGAATTTTCTGAATAATTCTTCAACCAGCTTACGATGTGTTCTATTATTTTCTTTGATTCCATTAACTAAATAATGTTGGTAAAGTTAGTGTTTTGGGGTACCCAATTTATGCCAAAGATAATTAAATTTGACTGTGGATCTAAGGTCAGTTCAGTATCAGAAAAACTCGGAAATATTAAAAAAATATTTGCCGGAGCAAAGCGTAGAGAAGATTGCCGAATGGATTATTAAGTACGACTTTAAACTCAAAATAAAAAAAGAACGCAGTACGCGCCTCGGAGACTACACCGCTCCGCATGCTGGACTAAATCACACCATCACCATCAATCACAACTTAAACAAGTATGCGTTTTTAATTACGCTTGTTCATGAAGTGGCTCATCTCGTAACCTATAACCAATTTAAAAATTCAGTAAATCCTCATGGACGAGAGTGGAAACAGAATTTCCAGATCCTGATCCAACCCTTTTTGAATACAGATATTTTTCCGCTGGAAGTTTTTGCCGCTTTAAGAAGGTACATGGCTAACCCAGCTGCATCAAGCTGTTCAGACCTTAATTTGTTAAGAACATTAAAATTGCACGATGAACAATCGGACACGGTTTTTTTAGAATACCTTCCTACAAATGCAGTCTTTCTCTACAATGGATCACGTGTTTTTCAAAAATTAGAGAAAATAAGAAAGCGTTTTAAATGCCGTGAAATCAGTACGGGTGCCATCTACCTGTTTAACCCTCTTGCCGAAGTAGAATTATTTGACCCTGTTAGTTCTAACGCACGATCAGCTGGGTAGGCAATACCAGGTTGGATTTCGATAGTTGTTTTCCCGAAATAATATCTAATAACAAAGCGGAAGAACTCCTTCCAATTTCTTCTATCGGTTGTGAAACAGACATTACTTTTTTATCTGCAATATTAAAAAGTTCGATATCATCAAAACATGCGATTTCCAGGTTAGAAAATTTTTCGAATTCTTTTTTCCGAAGTGCTTTTAATAAAGAAACAGCAATGTGATTATTTAAAGCAAAAATGGCGTCAACGTCTGCATCGCTTTCTAATAGCTCTCTCAGACTTCTTTCAACATCTTCATTAATGTGATCGAATGTTATGGCCTTAATTAAATTTTCATCTTGTTTTAGTCCATGTTTTGTAACCGCGGTTTTATAACCATTAACCCTGTCCTCAATCGTACTGAGGTACAACGGCGTTACGGCAAAACAGGCAATCTTTTTACATCCTTTTTCTACAAGGTGATTTATTATATCAGAAGAACCCCCGTAGTTATCAATTACAACATAGTTGGCATTGAACAAAGGCACAATTCTGTCAATAAAAACAATGGGCGTTTTAGAAAAACGGGCCTGCTCATAAAACGCTGAATTTTTAAACGTCGATGCTACAATCAGGCCGTCTACCCCTTGTTGATTTACCATCATCTCTACCAGGAGTTTTTCCCGTTCTTCGTTTTCCTCAGTGCTACAAACCATCAGATTGTATTCGCTTTCAAAAAGAACATTTTCAATACTCTTTGCAATGGTTGAATAAAATGGATTGGCAATGTCGGTTACAATTAATCCCACAAAATAACTCTTACCTGTACGCAGCGATTTGGCAAATTTATTAGGCGTGTAATTCAGCTTTGCTATGGCATCCAAAACAGTTGCCTGCGTTTTTTTACTGATGCCATATTGATTCCCTTTTCCATTCAAAACCATGGATATCAGGGTTTTTGAATAACCAAGCTTCTTCGATAAATCCTCTAACTGAAGTCTTCTCATACGATAATTAACGCTTTAAATTGCTTTGAAAAGGAGGCGGTAGTGTTTAAATTTCAGCTAATATATTGATTTCTTTAATTTATTAAAAGGATTTAGATTTTTGAACCCCCATTCTACTCTTTGTCAAAAAAACGCTGAAAACAAGCGCCGGTATCGTTGTCGTAATTTGTGATTTAAAATTTACCTTAAAAAGCGCAATAAATTATACCTTGCGGAAAATTTTTATGATGAAGGTCTCTAAAATAGCCGAAAATATTATTGGCTCAGAAATTATTAAGCTTGCAGCTGAAGTAAATGAAAAAATTAAAAACGGAGAAAAAATTTACAATCTTACCATTGGTGATTTTAACCCGAAAGAGTTTCCCATTCCTGCAAAGCTAAAGCAGCTTATCATTGACGAGTATACAAACGATCAAACGAATTATCCCGCTGCCGACGGAATGCTGGAACTGCGTCAGGCAGTAAGCGGACTCTTAAAAGAAAGAGCTTCCCTTGATTACAAAGCAGACGAAATTTTAATTGCAGGTGGTGCCAGACCCATCATTTACAGTATTTTCAGAGCATTAGTAGATGCTGAAGATTCTGTATTGTTTGCCACACCTTCGTGGAACAACAATCATTACACCTATCTGAATGGCGCAAAACCAATAATGATAGAGGTTTCGCCTGAACAGAATTTTATGCCGACTGCGGCCGATATTAAACCGCACATTGGCGAAGTAACTTTTATCGCCTTGTGTTCGCCACAAAATCCAACAGGCACAGTTTTTACAAAAGAAGGTCTTGAAGAAATCTGTGATCTTATTCTTGCGGAAAATAAAAAAAGAGGTCCTGATAAAAAACCAGTTTACCTTATGTACGACCAGATCTACTGGGCGCTTACAAATACAGGCATTAAACATTACGACCCGGTAACACTTCGTCCGGAAATGAAAAATTACACTTTGTTTGTGGATGGGATTTCTAAATCTCTGGCAGCTACCGGCGTGCGCGTTGGATGGAGCATGGGTCCGAAATTTATTATCGATAAAATGAAATCCATTTTAACGCACGTGGGCGCATGGGCGCCAAAAGCAGAACAATTGGCTACAGCAAAATATTTATCAGATTTAAAAGAATACGATGCCTTTCTTGTTGAACAAAAACATAAGATCAATGCCCGCCTCGATGGCTTTTACAAAGGTTTGATGGAATTAAAAGCAGAAGGTTATCACGTTAACGCCATTAGTCCGCAAGCTGCAATCTACCTAACAGTCCAATTTGCTTTGCATGGTCAGACTACTTCCGAAGGAAAAGTTTTAGAAACAACAAAAGATGTTACAAAATATTTATTGGATGAAGCGAAATTAGCAATCGTTCCTTTCTATGCTTTTGGATCTTCCGAAAAATCAAACTGGTACAGGCTCTCAGTAGGTACCTGCAAACTGGAAGATGTTCCTGCAATCATTTCAAACTTAAGATTAGCGCTTGGAAAATTATCCGGAGTAGCTGAACTGTCTAAATAAAAAAACATTTAAAGCAAAACCCCGCTCCCTACTCAGGGGCGGGGTTTTTTATTATTGAAAAAGGACTTATTCAATAATAAGTTTCTTAGTAGTGCTTGCATTATTTATAGTCACATTCACCAGGTAGATGCCGCTGGCAAGTCCGTCTAATTCAAAGTTAATAGCATTAGACCCAATAGAACCCTCAACTGTTTTTGATTTCACCTGCTGACCCATTAAATTCATAACGCTGATTTTTATTTTAGAATTATCTTTAAGATCAATAGCTAAGGTCGCATTGCTTTTAGTTGGATTTGGATAAATGAAACTTTCTTTCACACTGTTAAGCGTGTTTTCCGCTAAACCAACACCATCGTAAAGAAATTCCAGAGAAGCGCATGCATACCAATGGGTGTTTGGTCCAAGTTGCGAATACGGATCACTGTTTGATACCGTTATCGGAAGCATTAGCACGTCGCCAAAGTCAGTAGAACTAACCAGTTTACATTTCGGCGAAACAAAGTGACAGGACGCGTGCCCCAGAACTTCTGAAGCTTCTCCCGTGAGATCCAATTCAATAGGATTTATTTTTCCTGTTTGAACATTGAGCAGCCTTGCTTTAATATTTGGAAGAATGTTCCAGCTTGTTTGGGCATCGGTAAAAGAAGTGTCCGACTCGCTCCACGTATAAACAATGCGTTTGCCATCCGCAGTTCTGCTCATTTGCAAACGGGCATCCTGGCGAAATTTAGCATTTGCTTTCTGACCATCTTTATCCCATGGGTTAAAATCATACCCGGGCGATCCTTCAGTTGCGCTTGGGGCCTCACTTGACATGGAATCTACTAAAATATGCGACCAGCTGGGTGACGAAGTATTTGCTCCATCATAAATAAAATCGTAGAGGTAAGGATGGAATAATCTTTCGTGTGCCCATAAATACTCTTGTGATTTAAACTGAACAATAAAATCAAGGGAATCTTTATGATCGCTTGGATGTGAAATTATTGTACTGAAAATATGCAGTTTGTTTCCAGCATCAACGGTGCAATCCATGCCTTCTCCCCAAAAAAAGTTAGGAACTTTTAAAGTGCTGTCATTTGTTACACCTACCAGCGGACGCTTTACATCATTAAATGCATTCGAATTAAAGTCAATACCATTTTCCAAAATCCACGTTAATCCAGCATCCAGTGTTTTATAAACTATAGGTTGAAATCCAACATTAGAACCGCTTGCACCTATTCTAGCTCCCATTACAACAATGTAACCTACTGTACCTTGCTCATTCCACGCCATCATAGGCCGTGAAGAAAAATTAGCAGTATTGTTCCTAGCATTAATAGTAACAGGTACCGGAAAGTGGCGTCCGGACCAATTAAAAACCCCATTATTAAAAACTCCGGTAACAAGCATCAGCGCCGTATCTGAAGAAGGTGTTGTACTATAATTGGTTATACCTGCCAACACCCGCATTTTTCCGTCATCTGTTGCAGAAAAACCGAAGGCTGCAAAATCATGTCTGCCAAGGGTAGCACTGTAGGGCCCTGCCGTTGGCATATATTGTACTGCATTAGATAGTGTAGAAGGCGCGTTGTTGTAAGTACCTGCCCCTAGCTTTTTACTTGCGTACCAATTACCAGTCCAATCGGTTGCGCCCAGTTGCGTGGTTGCTCCGCTACCCACCATATAAGCACTATCTATGTTCGTATTTCCTGGAGGATTGTAAATTGCACCGCCTGGATATCTTGCCCATTCTGTTGCGTTCACCCACATGCAGGTGCTGTCCCAGTTTTCACCACAATCTTTTGAGATCATTGTAACTATGGTTCCATTCTCTGCATTTACCGGAACTGTTGGAGACGAAACATACGTGCGCGATTTACGATGAATAAACGTAACAGCATTTAGTTCGTCATTCCATTGCAGCGGCTTTACATAACTGTTGCTCGATCCATAAATATTCATAGAAGATGTAAAACTGTTCCAGACAATTGCGGAAGAATTTTTCTTTGAGCCTCTTGTCAGATTAGCATGAGAAGCGCCGTTTGAGTTAATAGGAATTGCACTTTCACTCGCTCCATATTTGTAGTTCATGATTGTACTAACATCTACCAGATGCCTGGCAGGTCTTGTTTTCTTGGGTGTTTGCGAAAAAGCACTGAAGGTTATCAGTAAGGCTGATGCAAGAAGTAACTGTTTTTTCATATCGGGTAAATTTTATATAATAATATAACCGAAAACCTCTTTTACCTAGTTGTATTATACATCGAGTATACTTACTGATACAAGTGGTGACAAAAAACAAAATAATGGTAACTGCATTTTAATGTTTTAAATAAAAAAAGCCGTCCTCAACAATGTTGTGGACGGCTTTTTTAAAGAAGAAAAATTGTATTACTCGATAATTAGTTTTTTAGTACTTGATGCGTTATCTACTTTAATGTTTACAAAATAAACACCACTTGATAATCCGCTTAGCTCTGCACTAACAACATTAACACCTGTTTGACCTTGTGATTGCACAGCTTTTACCACTTGTCCAATAGTATTTAAAATCTCAACCTGAACTTTTGAAGAGTTCACAAGATTTAATTTTACACTCACACTATTTTTCGCAGGATTAGGGAAGATAGAACTGTTCGCAGCAATAGTATTCTTATTTTCTTTAATTCCGTCGATAATGCCGATTGGCTTTTCAAATTCCAGAGGAGAACAAGAATAATAGTGTTGATTCGTTGTAGTTTGCGCATACGGCGAACTATTTGAAACAGTCATAGGAAGATTTACTGTAAATTTATCGACTGTCTGCGCTAGTTTAAATTTCGGTGAAACAAAATCATACATGGCGTGACTTGCTACTTCGGCTCCGCCGTCGAGCGTTGCATCAATTTCTGTTGGACTTAATGACCCGGTTACTACATCAAATAAACGCGCTTTAATATTTGGAAGTACGTTCCATTTTTTTTGTGCATCGGTAAATGCTGTATCAGACTCAGCCCAGGTGTATATTAATTGTTTTCCATCAGGAGTACGGCTCATTTGTAAACGCGCATCGATTCTAACCTTTTGGTTCGTTTGTAATGGATCCATATCCCATGGATTATCAAGATATCCTTTTCCAGTCGAAACTCCCGCAGGACCTTCAGAAGACATAGAGTCAATTAACATATGAGACCATGAGGGTGTGGCATTATCTCCATCGTAAGTAAAATCCCAAAGGTATGGTCTGAAACCTGCTGTGTGTGGCCATCTATAACCTTCCGCTCCAAAAACTGTAGTATAACCAATAGAATCCGGATCGTTACTGTATTGTCCGATAACAGTAGAGAAAATGTGTAATTTATTATTAGCGTCTACTGCACAATCAATACTTTCAATCCAGTTGAAGAAAGGCACTTCAAGCGTGCTATCTGTTTGTACAGTTGATAAAGAACGTTTCACATCTTTATAAGCCACATTATTAAAGTCAATGCCGTTTTCTAAAGTCCATGTAACTCCAAAATCGGTTGTTTTATAAACGATGGGTTGGTAACCTACGTTAGAACCTGTAGCTCCTAATCTTGAACCAAGAATTAAAACATAACCTACTTTTCCCGATTCATTCCATGCCATCATTGGTCGTGAAACAAAGTTCTCGCTGTTATCAGTAGGAGCAACAGTTACAGGAGGATCAAAAACATGCCCTGTCCAATTAAATACACCATTATTATAAGTTCCTGTAACAAGCATTATAGCTGTATCCACATCTGTTACATGATTAGTAATACCAGCCAATGATCTCATTTTTCCATCATCGGTTGCACTAAAGCCATAGGCAGAAAAATCATGCATACCAAGATTTGAATAGGTGTTTGTAGAAACGTAATATTGAACTGCACCTGGTACCGCACTAATTGTTGAATTATAATTAGCGGTTCCCAAAGGTTTGCTGGCGTAAAAATTTCCAACAAATCCCGAACCAAGAGTAACAGGACCTGTAGTTACAATGTGCGCATTATTAATATTTGTATTCCCTTGTGGATTATAAATTGCACCTTGAGGATAACGACCACGATTGACCGCGTCTGCATAAACAAGTGTGCTATCCCATGTTGTACCGCAATCAAGAGAAATCATAGTAACGATCGAACCTGATTGGGTATCAGTAGTAGTTCCGTTGTTTGAGTAAGTAGGGCTCTTTCTGTGAACAAAAGTAACTGCGTTTAATTCATCATTCCATTGTAAAGGCTTACAGTAAGGAATTACAACGCCATAAATGTTCATTGAGGCGGTGAAGTTTTGCCAGGTGGTAGGAGAACTAGGTTTCGCTGCCGAAGCGTGAGGCTTTACCTCATTTGTAACAGCCGTAGGAAAGGCTTCATCTCCGAATTTATTTTGGGCAATAATCTTTGAATTTACCAATCCCGATGGTCGCGGCTTTTGCACGTTTTGTGAGAAGGCGCTCATTGCTGCAAATAAGACCGATCCGAGAAGTAAGTGTTTTTTCATGGTGTTAGTTTTTCTTTTAAATTATCAATTCTCTAAGGTACAAAATCCCTACCCATACAAGTCTTCACGAACGACCACTTATAAAAAAAGCCGCCCCACTTATGGGGCGGCTTCTTATATTAAAACGATAAGCTTATTCTATCACCAATTTCTTAGTGCTGCTAGCAGTGTTAACTTTTACATTAACAAAATAAATACCGCTGGATAAACCATTCAAGTCAACGTTGAATGAATTTGTTCCTGTTTGTCCTTCAGAACTAATAGTTTTAACAACTTGTCCTACTGCATTCATAACCTGAATGTTTACTTTAGAATTTGATGCAAGATCCATTCTTAAAGTTGCATTGTTTTTAGCAGGATTAGGGTAAATAGAACTGTTATTAGCGCTGTTAGCACTGTTTTCAGCAATGCCTACCGGATTTGTAACAGTGCCTGTAGTTGCAGGACGTTCGAAATCCATTTGTGCACATGCATACCAGTGTTGATTAGTAGTTAATTGTGCATAAGGAGAGCTATTTGAAACAGTTGTAGGAAGATCAACCGTAATTTGATTAGCTGTTCTTGATACCAATTTAAATTTTGGAGAAATGAAGTGGTACATAGCGTGACTGGCAACTGCAGCAGCTCCATCAATAGTTAAATCGATTTCAGTTGGACTTAAAGTATCATCGTCTACATCAAATAAACGTCCTTTGATGTTAGGTAATACATTCCATTTTTTCTGAGCATCTGTAAATAATGTATCCGATTCAGCCCATGTATACAATAATTGTTTTCCATTAGGCGTGCGGCTCATTTGTAAACGTGCATCAATTCTTACTTTAGCATTCGAATTTGTAGCATCTGCATCCCAAGGATTATCACTATAACCTGCACTACCAGAAGTTCCTGAAGGACCTTCAGTAGACATAGAGTCAATTAAAATATGTGACCATTTTGGCGTAGCATTGTCACCATCATAAACGAAATCGTATAAGAATGGATGAGCTGTTGCTTCGTGTGGCCAAAGGTATAATTCTGTACCCCATTGATTAATGAAATTTAAAGAATCTGGATCGCCACTTGCATGCCCTAAAACAGAAGTGAAAATGTGTAATTTATTATTTGCATCAACAGCGCAATCAATTCCTTCACCCCAATAGAAATTAGGAATAGTATCTCCACCAACAGAAGTTGGCCAGATGCGCATTTTTACATCATTAAAAGCTCCAGAATCAAAATTGATACCGTTCTCTAATGTCCATGTAACACCGAAGTCAGTAGTTTTATAAACGATTGGTTGGTTACCTACGTTAGATTTGGTTGCACCTAATCTAGAACCCATAATAACTACATAACCAACTTTCCCTGTTTCGTTCCATGCCATGATTGGACGTGAAACCCAGTTTTCTGTATTGTCAGAAGGAGATACTGTTGTTGGCGGATCAAAAACTTTTCCAGCCCAGTCAAAAGTACTTGTACTAGTGTTAAAAGTACCTGTCATTAACATAACAGCAGTATCTGAGGTAGAAATATCATCTGTAATTCCAGCTAACACTCTTACTTTTCCATCATCTGTGGCGTTAAACCCGTAAGCAGCGAAATCATGTCTCGAAGGAATGTTTGCGCTCGCACCAGTAGAAGTAGTGAATACTTGCTGCGCACCAGGTGCAACAGGAGGAATATTATCATAAGTTCCTAATTTTTTACTTGCATAAAAGTTACCAATCCATGTTGTTGTATTAGCACCGGTTGTTGGACCAGCAGCCACTACATAAGCATTATTGATATTAGTATTTCCTGCAGGATTATAAATAGCACCACCTGGGTAACGGCCCCAATGTGAGTTATTTTGGAATACTGCTGTACTATCCCAGGTAGTTCCGCAATCTAAAGAAATCATCGCGTTAATTGCACCCGTTGCTGCAGTAGATCCTGGAGGAGGTGAAGTTACATAAGTTGGAGATTTTCTGTGAATAAACGAAACTGCGTTTAATTCATCATTCCATTGTAAAGGTTTACAATAGCTGATAATTACACCATAAATATTCATAGAGGACGTAAAGTTTTGCCATGTAATCGAAGTGTTTTTCGATCCGCTTGCTACTGCTGGTGCAGAAGGGTTAACCGGATTAACATTCGCTACAGGAGCCATACTCTCTTTGCCGAATTTTTGTTGAGAAATGATCTTGGTATTAATCAAGCCCGTAGGCTTTTGCTTAATACCACTTTGTGAAAAGGAACTTATTGCTGCTAATAAGACCGATCCGATTAGTACTTGTTTTTTCATTATTGTTTGTTTTAAAGTAGTTTGTTAGTGAACTATATTCTACCAAATTTATGTTATTTTTCTTTAACTCACAAACCCACATTCATTAAAATCATATAAAATCTGTTATAAAATGGCGAAGCTGAGAAAAGTCAAACAAAAAAGGCCGCCCTTTGCAGGGCGGCCTTCTCAACTCAAAAGAGCGTAAATTATTTTGATTTGTTTACAGTTCCTGCTAAATCAGAACCTGCTTTAAATTTTACTACTTTTTTAGCAGCAATTTTAATTTCTTTTCCTGTTTGTGGGTTACGGCCTGTTCTTGCAGCGCGTTTAGCAACTGAGAAAGAACCAAAACCTACTAAACCGATACGATCGCCTTTTTTTAAAGCTTTGTGAATCGCTTCGATTGTAGAATCTAAAGCACGACCAGCGTCAGCTTTTGTTAACTTTGAACTAGATGCGATTGCATCAATTAATTCTGCTTTGTTCATTTTTTAATTTTTTAGGGTTAAACAATTAATATTATGAACACAAACATAATAGCTTAAACCGCGTTTGTCAAGTCCTGCGCTCCAAAAAGCGGCGTTTTTGTTGATAAATTGGCATTTTGTTGATAAGTACGGGCTGTATCTAGCTTCTAACAAGGGTTCAGCCCACTAAATGCAATACAGAGGCTTATTAGTAAGGCCTGAAGCCCCTGATTACTGCGTAGCCCTTGCAAATTAACTTACATCAGCTCAGCCTTGTGCCCGAAATTACTTTAAATCCTCTAAGAAAATCAGCCACCATCATTCTCTTTTTCCCTTGTAACTGAAGCTCAGTAATATCGAGATAACCCTCGCCTGCGAAAACTCTTAAAAAGGTTTTGTTATCGGTAAGCAGAGAACCGTTAGTATTCTCGTGAGAAATAACTGTGTACTTACTGCTAAATAGTTTTAACGACAATGGAGCCTGGCCCTCAGCGTGTATCTCCGTGTAAGCAGTTGGGTGCGGACTTAAGCCTCTGATAAGATTATAAATTTCAATCACTGGTTTCTCCCAGTCTATCCTGCAAGATTCTTTAAATAACTTTGGAGCGTGACACGTTTCTTTATCGTTCTGTTCGAGGAAAGTTAGTGCTATTTTAGCATTCGTACTTTCTTCAATGGCTCTTACCGTTTTTACAATTAACTCAGAGCCTGTTTTCATTAATACATCGTGAAGTTCACCGGCATTCATTGTTTCGGTTACCGGTACTTTTTCTTTGAATAAAATATTGCCTGTATCAATTTCATGCTTAAGTTTAAATGTGGTTACCCCAGTTTCTGTTTCGCCATTTATGATGGCCCAGTTAATAGGCGCTGCACCGCGATATTTGGGCAACAGTGAAGCGTGAAGGTTATAAGTGCCTTGTGTAGGCATGTTCCAAACTACTTCGGGCAACATTCTGAATGCTACAACAATCTGCAAATCTGCGTTCAAATTTTTCAGTTCATTTATAAAATCCGGATCTTTTAATTTCTCAGGCTGGAGAACTTTTAGATTATTTTCTAAAGCAAATTTTTTAACTGCCGACTGGTGTAGCTGTTGCCCCCTACCGGCAGGTTTATCTGGCGCAGTAACAACACCAACAATATTAAAATTATTTTTCAGAAGACTCTCGAGGCTGGCTACCGCAAATTCGGGAGTGCCCATAAAAACTATACGCATATTTATAATACTAAAAAAGCCGCTCCAGTTGTGAAGCGGCTTTAATTAAATTTTTGAAAATTATTCTATAACGATTTTTTTAGTAGCTTTTTCGTTATTCGTTTCAACCGTTAGGAAATAAACACCTTTAGGTTTATTTGATAAATTAATAACGTTTTCTTTTGTGTTTTTTACAGCTTTGTCTTCGTAAACAACAGCACCAAGAATGTTAGTTAATTTTACTTTGTACGTATCTACAGAAGCAGGAAGAGAAACCGAAATTTGATCGTGTGCTGGATTAGGGTAGATAGACAGTACATTTGAAAGGCTAGTGTTTTCAGCAAGACCTACATAATTACAAGTATACATTTCTTGAGTGATTACCTGTGTAATGGTAGCAGTTCCTGAAGCATTTCTTACTTTCACTGTAATAGTATAGTCACCTGTAGCCGCAGCGCCTAAACCAACTCTTACGTTAGAAGAAGATACACCACCTGTGTAAGTAACGTTTGCAGAAGGTGCAACACTCCAGGTGTAAGTCATACTTCCACCTACCGGGTTAGCAAAACTTGCATTTGTAGTAAATGTGCGGTTCGCATTACAGTTAAAGTTAAATCCAATTGAGCCAGTTGCAACACATGGTGCAGCACTTACAGTTTGTGTAGTTGAAGTAGAACCAGTAGCGTTAGTTGTTACAAGAGTAATTGAATAAGTTCCTGTAGTACTAAAAAGAAATGCTGGATTAGCTGCAACCGGTGACGGAGTAATGGTAACGTTTGAAGGCGATACCGACCAAAAATAACTTGGTGAAGGAGAACCAGTACTTGAGTTGTTAGTTACAACAGAAACGTTGTTACAAGCATTTGCAACTGAGAAACTAGAAACAGGAGCTGAACAAGCAATAACGTTAATTACGAAAGAACTTGTGTTAGCTCCAATAGTGTTAGTTGCAGTTAAAACTACCGTGTAAACATTTGCAGAAGGGAAAGTAATCGTTGGAGCCGAAGCTGTGTTACTTGATAAAGTTGCACCAGAACCAACTACAGACCAGCTATAGCTTAAAGAAGGCGAACCCAAAGAAGTATTTACAGGAACAACAGTTGAAGCCGAACTTCCGATACAAATTGTTGGAGGTAAAGAGAAAGCTGCTGAAGGAGATACTGTTCCGCTGATAGCGGTACCAGTGTATTTCCAAACATTTGTAAAATTGTTAGAGTTAGCGTCTGTAAAATCAATTCCGCCTGCCCATCCAGTGGTACCATCAACGAAATCGCCAGTTACATAAGGTATACCTGTGCTACCCCAGTCAGTCCAGGTTACTCCATTATCTGATGAATAAGAAATTTTTGAATTTGTACCAGCGTCATAAGAAACGAGGTATCCTGTTCCCGGTATCGGAGTGATATCCCAGGTACCCATATTTGTTGGAACCGGAGAAATTTGTGACCATGTAGCCCCACCATCAGATGTATGCCATAATTCCTGAACAGAACTAGCGTTAACTTCGATACAAACCCCGTTTAAAGGACTTGAAAAAGCAATTTCAGTAATCGTGTTAGTTGCTATTCCACTTACTGGAGAAGCACTATAAGTAATCCCTGCATCCGTAGTGCGGAACATTCTGTCTCCATTAGTTCCAAACCATAAGTTAGATGTTCCTACTTTTGCGTAAAGATTTACAATGGCAAATTCACCAGAAGTTGGATTAGGAATGTTTGCTCCTGGAGTTAAAGACCAGGTAAGACCTGCATCTGTACTTCTCCATAATTCAAACTCACCATTAATCGGGTCACCATTAGCTATAGCTACTGAAGGAGTTAAGAATGTTATAAAATTTGCAAATGAAGTGGTATTTGTAAACATACCTGAAGCAGTCATGTTAGACCAGGTTGCTCCACCGTTAGTAGTTCTGTGAATTGCTCCACCACCTTGACCAGAGCCCGGACCAACTTTTTTAAAGGCACAAACCCATGCAGTGTTTGCATCGATACCTTCCATGTTACCAATTACATAAGTATTTGTATCACTGTAAATAGTTCCACCGCTAAAGGTAACACCCGCGTTAATACTACGTGAATACCAGTTATAATTACGACTTGGAGCGTTCAGATCCCAACCTGTAACCCAAACAACATTCGCATCAACAGCATCCATAATTTTTACAGATGGAAGCAGTGCAGTAGTAGGGTTAGGGAATATGGCGTGTTGATTGGTCGCCCATGATGGAGAAGCAACCTGCGCGAACACAGTGCTTACAGCAACAGAGGCAATAATTGATAGTAGTTGTTTTTTCATTTGTCCTTAATTTATTTTAATTGGCTAAAAATAATGAATTTTATTCAGACGACTGTAAAAAATGGGCATTTAACACTATTTTATCTTACAAGTGGTCACATATTTTGATTTTATGGCAGGCACAAAAATTGCATATCCAAGCCTCTATTTTTGCCGCCGATTTAAGTGATACGTCGTCGGTTTTTAAATTTTTTTGGATTAAGGCTATTCAAAAATAAGCTACCTTTGCCAAAATTTTCTAAATGATTCACACAGATTTAGTTATTGTTGGGGCAGGACCAGTGGGTTTATTCGCAATTTTTGAAGCAGGTCTGCTCAAAATGCGCTGTCATCTTATCGATTATCTTCCGCAAATTGGCGGTCAGCTTTCTGAAATTTATCCTAAAAAACCTATATACGATATCCCGGGCTATCCATCCGTTTTAGCACAGGAATTAATCGACAATTTGTTGAAACAAGCAGAACCTTTCAAGCCTGGTTTTACACTTGGCGAAAGAATTGAGTCAGTTAAAAAAAGAGGTGAACGTGATTTTCTGGTAACAACCAATATGGGTACACAGGTAGAAGCAAAAGCCGTAGTTATAGCTGGCGGCCTGGGTTGTTTCGAACCTCGTAAACCTGAAATTGCAGGGCTCGAAAATTTTGAAAATGGCAAAGGAGTTAACTACATGATTCTTGATCCTGAAAAATACCGCGATCAAAAAATGGTAATCGCAGGTGGCGGGGATAGCGCATTAGACTGGACTATTTTTCTGAGTGATGTTTGCAGCGAACTTACACTGATCCATAGAAGTGAGAGTTTTCGTGGAGCTCCAGATAGCGTTAATAAGGTTATGGACCTGGCTGCTAAGGGTAAAATTAAATTACTTCTTAATTCTACCATTGGTTCTGTAAGCGGCAACGGAACATTGGAAAGTATCGAAACCCTAAACATTAAAACGCAGGAAAAAAACAGTATTGCTACACAACATTTAATTCCATTGTTTGGTCTAAGTCCCAAACTTGGTCCGATTGAAGCCTGGGGACTTAATCTTGATAAAAATGCTATTGAAGTAAATGTTGATGACTACAGCACTAACATCGAAGGCATTTATGCTATTGGCGATATAAATACTTATAAAAATAAATTAAAATTAATTCTTTGTGGTTTCCACGAAGCTGCATTAATGAGCCACAGTGCTTATAAATACATTAATCCGGGAGTTAAGTATACCATGAAGTATACAACCGTTCAGGGGGTTAATGAGTTTTAATTTTCAAATTGATTTAAAAGAAAGCGTTCTGAATGAGAACGCTTTTTTTATGCCCGAATCTTTCACCATTTAAATTCTAAATGGTCTATGCTCCTGATTGTTTTTTGCCCTCATTAGAATTTCAGACTTCTTAGTTTTTCCTGTGCGCATTTTCTGGCTCCAAATGTCTTCTCCCAGTAGTCGGCAAGATATTCCTGTTCAGTTTGACCAGGTGTAGGAATCAGTATTAATTTTTTTTTGTCCAGTAGATGAAGATCCATTAATGTGCTATAACCACTTCTGCAAATCACAGTAGCGCTCTCATTAATTAAATCTGAAAGGATGTTTTTTTCCTTTGAAAAAAACACCTGTATATGACTGGGAATATTCTGCCCTGCTGCAAGCTCCACAGGCATTGCGAAAGCGAAAAGTAATTCAGGCTGTTGCTCTGCCTTTTGCAACAGTAAATTTTTCAAAATTGAATACTGAGGTTCCGGACCGGAAAGTAAAATCAGGTAATCGTATTTTATTTTCGCCGGATTTTTTTTTTGAAGACGTGATTGCGGTTCTATATATTTTATAGTCGCATGAAAATGTTTTCCATGTGAAAGTTCTCCGCCAAGACTTTGCGCTTCTCTTTCGTAATCTGGGATCCAGACTTCATTAAAATTGAGGATGTATTTTTTATTTATGCTTTGCGCTATACTATTTGCAAAAGGAGTTTTTAAAAAAACCTGATGTGTTATGAAGATACTGTGTGTGGTTTTTGAAAATAATCCAAAGCGATTATCACTTATAACTACATCAATCTTGTGCTCCAAAATAAGTCGTTGTATAAGCTCATTCTCTTTTTTTATTACTCTAAAAATACGCGGACCAGAAACTAATAATTTCAACCAAACCGGAAGTACGGAAGAATACCGGACATTGTACGCTGGCATTGCTATTCTTTGCAAATGCGGAAACTCCAGTTGAAAAATTTTTTCGGTCAGAGCTGTTGTACCGATAATAACCTTGTTGTTCTTGATCAATTTACGGATGATTGGAACACAGCGTGTAGCGTGGCCCAAACCCCAATCGAGTGCACAAATAAATATTGTTTTACCGGAAATCAAACTACTTTATCTCTTTGATATGATTTTAGAGCTAAAATGCACTAATTTAAATTTAAGCCGAAAACCAGGCCAATCCAGGGTTTACGCTCATAGATCCAGTATTTGCTATTTTTATCTAATAAATTATCCCATGCGATTGACACACCTGAAGTGTATTTTCCAACAGCCATAATAAGTGCAGCACCTTTTAACCACACTACACCTTCGTATTCAGAATTGATATTATAATCGGTTACCCAGGGATTCATTGCCGTAGATCCAAAGCCCGTAAAGCCTCCGAGCGAGATGGCATAATGGTGGGATTCGCGCTCGTAATAATTAAAAAAATGTTTGCTATACTTTATCCTGTAAAAATCTTTTCTGATTCCAAGATACGCTGCACCATTTAAACTTGTTGTAAATTGTTGTGGAAGGCTTTTTGTTTCAGGGCGGTATTTAAAAGGAATAGTAAGAGCGTCCAAATCAAAACTTAGTGAATGATAATACTGTGTGTTTACTTTTTCATTTGTTTTGCAAACGAAAATTTTTACAAAGGGTTTAATAGTATCTGCTACAAAATCACCGTTCACTTTACTTAATTTGTGAACTACAATAGAGTCGCCTCTATTCTCAACATAGACTTTTGCTTTTGCGAAAACTTTTGACCGGTATTCGCCATCCGGCAGATCATGTACGCTGGAATCTTCTTTAAAAACGCCACAACTAGCACATGCCAGGATAAGAAAAAGCAGGATAAGCTTACTAATCGCTGGCATGGGAAGAGGGTTTAAAGGTTAAGCGTCAATTTTTGCGTACTTGGCATTTTTTTCGATGAATTCACGACGTGGTGGAACCTCATCTCCCATTAACATACTGAATACACGGTCTGCTTCAGCAGCACTGTCAATAGAAACCTGGCGTAAAGTACGCGTTGATGGATCTAAAGTAGTTTCCCACAATTGTATGGCGTTCATTTCACCAAGACCTTTATATCGTTGTACGTGCACACTGTCTGTTTTCTCACCACCAAATTCTTTGATCTTTATATCACGCTCTGTTTCATTCCAGCAATACGATTGCTCTTTTCCTTTTTTTACCAAATACAATGGAGGGGAAGCAATATAAACATGCCCTTTTTCCACAAGCTCTTTCATGTGACGGAAAAAGAATGTCAAAATTAAAGTTGTAATGTGAGAACCATCGACATCGGCATCACACATGATAACGATTTTATGGTAACGTAATTTATCAAGATTCAATGCACGCTCATCTTCTTTTGTCCCGCGAAAAACTCCCAGCGCAGTGAAGATATTTTTTATCTCCTCATTCTCGTAAATTTTATACTCTAATGCTTTCTCTACATTTAAAATTTTACCACGCAAAGGCAAGATTGCCTGGAACTCCCGGTTACGGCCTTGTTTAGCTGTTCCACCTGCCGAATCACCCTCAACTAAAAACAATTCGCAGGCGAAAGGATCACCACTTGCACAATCTGCCAACTTACCCGGTAAGCCAGAACCATTCATAACGCTTTTACGCTGCACCATCTCGCGGGCCTTGCGGGCAGCATGACGGGCCGTTGCAGCTAAAATAACTTTATCTACAATCGTACGCGCTTGTTTTGGATGTTCTTCTAAATAATTTGAAAGCGCTTCACTGATAGCCTGATCCACTGCTCCGATAGCTTCGTTATTTCCGAGTTTACCTTTGGTCTGACCTTCAAATTGAGGCTCCTGAACTTTAACGGAGATTACCGCAGTTAAGCCTTCACGAAAATCATCCCCACTAATTTCAAATTTTACTTTTTGAAGAAGACCGTTTTTCTCAGCATAAGATTTTAAAGTACGTGTTAAACCTCTTCTGAAACCTGCTAAGTGCGTTCCTCCTTCGTGTGTATTAATATTATTTACATAACTCTGAATGTTTTCACTGTAAGAGTTGTTATACATCATGGCAACTTCAACAGGAATAACACCTTTGTCGTTCTCCATGTAAATTGGCTCTTCAATAATTTTTTCTTTTGCATCATCTAAATACAATACAAATTCGCGCAAGCCTCCCTGACTATAAAACACTTCAGATAAAAACGCGCCGTTTTCATCCTTTGTACGTTCATCCGTTAAAGTAATCGAGATTCCTTTATTTAAAAAAGATAACTCACGCATACGGTTAGCAAGCGTTGTATAATTGTACTCGTGAACAGTGAAAATACTTGTATCAGGTGTAAAGGTTACAATGGTTCCGCGATCTGTTGTTTCACCAACTTCTTTTGCTGGATACATTGGTTTACCTATGTTAAATTCCTGTACCGTTATTTTTCCATCACGGTGAACTTCCGCTTTTAATAAAGTAGATAAGGCATTTACACAACTAACACCTACTCCGTGCAATCCACCAGAAACTTTATAAGTGTCTTTATCAAATTTTCCACCCGCGTGCAACACAGTCATTACAACCTCTAAAGCACTTACGCCTAACTTAGGATGAATGGAAGTAGGAATACCACGTCCGTCATCTTTTACGCGAACTGAATTTCCTTCAAGAATAGAAACTGAAATATTTTTACAATGGCCTGCTAAAGCCTCATCAATTGAATTATCTACAACTTCATAAACAAGATGATGCAAGCCTTTAAAACCTGTATCACCGATGTACATAGATGGACGTTTTCTAACCGCTTCTAACCCTTCTAAAACCTGAATATTATCGGCTCCGTAATTCTCTTTTGCTGCTGTAACTTCTGACATAAATTGCTCTATCTGTATATTTTATATTATCCTTTAAATATACTGAAAAATTGCGGATTCCGGGGTGTAAAATGCTGCAAATGTTACTAACAAAATGTTAAAAGTTGTGTTAGAAAAATTAGCTTATTTTTGACCTCAAATTAAAAAATGATCTGGCATACACTCCGCTATTTAATAACCTTTCTTTTACCTGTTTTTTATAAAAGAACACAGATAAAAAATCTGGATGCAATTACTGTAAAAGGACCAGTAATTATCGCTATGAATCATCCTAATGCATTTACCGATCCAATTTATATAGCTTACCTCTCCTATCCGCAACGCGTATTTTATATGGCACGTGGAGACGCTTTTAAACCGGGATTAATAGCCTATATCCTTGAAAAGATTGGCATCGTACCCATTTTCAGAATTCAGGATGGGGGTAAAGAGGGTTTAAAGAAAAATGACGAAGCCTACCGCCGCGTAAATCATCTTTTGAGCAAAAACGGCAAGGTGATAGTTTTTGCTGAGGGATTATGCATTCAGGAAAGAAGGTTGCGCCCTGTTAAAAAAGGTGTCGCCAGGATGGTTTTTGGGGCTTATGAGGCCTTAAAAACCGAAAACCTGGTTGTTGTACCCATTGGAGTAAATTACACCAAGCCTGACAAATTCAGAAGTGATATTTTTTATAACATTGGAGAGCCCATAGTAGTAAAAGACTTTATGGCCGATTATGAGGAGAATCCCGCACGTACTTACAACAAGTTTCTTCAGGTGCTGGAGCCAAAAATGAAAGAGCTTATTACGCATATCAACGATAAGCAAAATGACGAGTTCGTGTTGCAGGTGGAACTACTTTACAAAAAAGATCTGCTGCGTGAACAAGGTCTGGATTTTAGAAATCTGGATCATGATTTTCAGGTTTTAAAACAACTCACTGAAAAAGTAAACCTGGCAAATGAAGCAAATCCCGAACTTGTTACCGAAGCAAGGGTTCTATCCAAACACTATTTTAAGGTTTTAGAACAAAATAAATTAAAAGACTGGCTCATCAATCCTAAACAAAACCAGCAGGTAAATAGTCTGTTTCTTGTTTTAAGGATCCTGGCCTTATTACTTACTTTGCCGCTATACATTGCGGGATTGCTGGGCAACTACCTTCCCCTGATCTCCACCCACCTCCTTGCTAAAAAGGTCATTAAATTCAAAGAGTTTTACTCGTCTATCGCCATTGGATCGAGCATGTTTATCTTTTGGATCAATTACGTACTTTGGTTTATGCTTATTTACTGGCTCTCACCAAATGTACTTTGGCCTTTTGGAATGTGTTTTGTTATGATCATGTGTGGCTATTTCAGTCTTTACTATCATCCCTTCTTAAAGAAAACCCTGGGTATAAAGCGAATATTAAGCAATAAATCTTTGTACAGCTCGTTAACCGAAGAAAGGAAAAAACTCCTATCTTTAATTAACAAATTTTAATCTGCCGGCACTCAACAACGGCACAGCGTTTGCGTATAAAGGGTATGAAAATAGACAGAGGTATAGTTCTTCTTTGCAGCGTGGTTGCTGTGGTGATTTTATCGTCCGCTAAGTTCTCTAAGCCGCATACTCAAAAATTGACGGAATTGTCGCAAACTGTTCCGCCGGATTTTCTTCCCGCTAAAAAAAATATAGCTTTTAAAGAAGGTGAAATTTTAACCTACCGCATGCACTACGGCCTTTTAAATGCCGGTGGCGCCGTTTTAGAAGTTAAACCTGATATTATGAATATCAGTGGTCGCCAGGTTTACCATATTGTGGGAACTGGTTTTACAACAGGTTCTGCCGACTGGTTTTTTAAAGTGCGCGACCGTTATGAAACTTATATGGATAAAGACGCTCTTTTACCCTGGATGTTTGTACGCCGGGTGGATGAAGATGGTTTTAAATTCAGTCAGGATTATATGTTTAACCACTATACTAAAAAGGTAGATGTAGGTAACAATCAAAAATTCGATATTCCAAGTGGCATCCAGGATATGGTGAGCGCATTTTATTATGCCCGCAACCTTGATCTGAGTAATGCTAAACCGGGCGACACTTATACTTTAAATTGTTTCTTAGACAAAGAAATCTGGCCATTAAAAATCAAATTTATTGAGAAAGAAGTGATCTCAACCGATATTGGAAAATTTCGTTGTCTAAAATTTCGTCCCATCGTTCAACAAGGACGTATTTTTAAAAAAGAGGAAGACCTCAACGTTTGGATAAGCGACGACAATAACCACATCGTAATGCGGGCCAAAGCAGATATCATTATTGGTAGCGTAAAGATGGATATTACGAGCGCTAAGAATCTGGCGAATGCTATGAGTAAAGTCAATTGATGCAACACCTCAGGGTGCAAGAGTCAGGACGCAAGATTAAATTGTCTTACTTCCTGACTCTTTTTTTTATAGTAACTCTTTCAAAATCTCACCAAATCTATACATGTCCTCAAAAGAATTGTAAAGTGGAATTGCGGCACAACGAATGACGTTAGGTTCTCTCCAATCGGGAATAACACCCTTTTCAATTAAAGAAGTATAAAGTTTTTTACCGTAACCATTTGCTACTATTGAAAGCTGACAGCCCCTGTTTTCGTTAGGAGTAATGATTTCCAGGCAATTGTTTTTTTGTTTGTTGATGTCGTTTACAATAAACTCCAGGTAAGCCACAAGGTCTTTACTTTTCGCTATCAAAGCATCCATTCCTACTTCATCAAAAATATCCAGGCTCGCTCTGCAGGCAGCCATGCTGAAAATGGGAGCATTACTTAATTGCCAGCGTTCAGCAGTTTCCATTGGCACAAATGTATTGTCCATAAGAAAACGTGTTTTTTTATCATGTCCCCACCAGCCAGCAAACAATGGTAACTCCGTATTTTTTAAATGCTTTTCATGAACAAATGCTCCAGCTACACTACCCGGCCCGCTGTTTAAATATTTGTAACTGCACCAGGCTGCGAAGTCTACATTCCAATCGTGTAAGTGCAATTTGATATTCCCCGCACCATGTGCCAGGTCAAATCCAACGATAGCTCCAGCTTTGTGACCCACTTCGGCAATTGCTTTCATATCGAAAACCTGCCCGGTAAAATAATTTACTCCGCCAATCATTACCAGAGCCAGAGACTCTTTATTTTTTTCAATCGCAGCAAAAATATCTTCTTCCCGAATGTGGTACTCGCCTTCTCTTGGCGCTACTTCTACAATAGCATCTTCGATAGTGTACCCGTGAAATTTCACCTGCGATTGTAAGGCATACTGATCGCTTGGAAAAGCTTTTGCCTCACATAAAATTTTATAGCGTGACTTTGTTGGCTTGTAAAATGAAACCATCAACAAATGCAAATTCACAGTCAGTTGATTCATCATCACAGTTTCCTGAGGCAATGCCCCTACAATTTTCGCCATTTTATCCGTCAGCAATTCATGATAGGATAGCCAGGGGTTCTTAGCAAGGAAATGCCCCTCTACACCAAATTTCGCCCAATCATTTAACTCTTGTTGCAAATAGCTTTGAGTTGTTTTAGGTTGGAGCCCTAATGAATTTCCTGTAAAATAAACAACGTCTTTCCCTTCATGTTGGGGCATTAAAAAACGTTCGCGAAACCCTTTCAGTTTATCGTTTTGATCAGCTTGTTTTGCGAATTCTAAAGTATTTTGAAAGCTTGTGCTTGTAGTTGTTGCCTGTGACATATGTAAATTTTAGGAGGCATAAAAATAAGGATAAGGGACGAATTGCGCTAATTTGGCCGCTCGTATTCCGAGACTAATTGCACGACTTTCACACATGCAGCATTGCCAATGGCACACCCTTTTTGTATACATTGATTAGTATACTCTATCCAACGCGGGCAAAGTTCCTAGTGCATCTTTTCCCACTTACTTTTAAAAGTAAATGCTAAAACGGTTGCGCGTTGTTTTGCAAGATCAGCTCTTTCCCCATTAAATAGACTGTCTACAGCTCTAATCCAAACCTCCAGCCATTTATCAAACATGTAAGTTTTAATAGGCAAATTAATATGTTTATCGAAAACATTGGCTTTATAGCCTTCCTCGTCTAATAAAATCAGGGCCCAAAAAGAAACTATGTGGGGAACGTGTTTCGGAAAATCGATGCCATCAAAAACAGGTTTTATGTCTTCAAGTTTTAAAAGATTAGCGTAGAAAGTAGTAATGAGGAGTTCTATGTCGCTTCTTGATTGGATGTCGTTCATGCGACAAAATTACAAGTTCTTACTTCGGGTCTAAGGAAATATTCTCTCAGACGGACGCTTATCTCATATATTTCGCTGAAAAAGTGTAAAAAGATGTGATTTCGCCGGCGACGATTATTTACCAAAGGCAAATAGTTCTAGGTGAATTTTTTATTTAAGCTTCAGCAATTCTGCGAAATCTTTGGCAAACAGGGCTCGAATTAATCAGGACGCACCTCAGAATCACCCTCTTCAGAAATTGGAGTTGGGCTGATCTCTTTTAATTTTTGTCTTTCTGCTGCTCTTGCAGCGCGACGTTCTGCTTTTAAGCGGGCTTTTTCTTCGTCCGAAACAACATCGGTAGTTGTTTCAACTTTTGTAGGGGCAACTATAGTTTGTTCTGTTTTTACCTCTGGCGTGGCTGCTACTTTTTCTTCCACTTTGGTTTCAATTACCGGCGCAGGCTCTGCTTTTACTTCTGCCACGGGCACTGGTCCCAGTGTTTCAACTTTTGATGTAACTACAGGTTCGGGCGTGGAGGCTACAACAGGTTTTATTTCAACCTTTTGTTCATTTACCCGGGAAGGATTTTTGATACTTACGAAATTCACTAGAAGAAAAGAGAAAAGAATAATAATAACTCCGAAAACAGAAGGTAAAACGACGCTACGGTTCAGGCTGAAATTAAAATTCTTTAAGCGGTTCTCGCGGTTCTGATTCCCAGTGGCTTCCGAGAAACTCTCAAATTTCTGCCAGGCTTCTTCCTTAACCGGTACCGTGAACTCTTTCATTTTAAGACGAAGATTTCTCTCGTCTATTTCGTAAGTAAAATTGCTCATGCCTTTATCTGTTTTAAATTTTTCTCAATATTTTTCTGAAAATTAAATCTTGCTTTTTCGAGATTGCTTTTAGCTGTAGCTTCGCTGGACTCTAATAAGGCTGCCGCATCAAGCAGGCTATATCCATCAATTACATGCAGGTTAAAAACCAAACGCTGCGAAGGAACCATTTGTTGAAGACTCTTAACCAAAACATCAGTATCGAGGTGGTTAAAATCAATCAGCTCATTATTTTCAAAAAGATTGTAGTTTTTAGAAGTGGTGGCATCAGTGGCATGAACCGTGCTCGAAACGTAGTATTCTGAGCGCACATTCTTTACAAACTCAATACAGGCTTGAATAAATTCTTTCTCAAAAAAAGCATCCAGGTCGGCAACTTGTGAAGTTCGCAAATTCTGTAACTTTTGAAGACAAGTCGCAAATCCGCTGTTGGTCATTTCTTCAGCCTGATCTGCATTTTTAGAATAGCGGTTGGCTATTGCGGCTAATTGACCATAATACGTATCAAACGCCGTTCTTTTAGCGGCTTTGTCGTTCTTTTGGATCGCAATGATCAGTTCTGGAGAAGACATGGACTTAAATTTGGTGTGAGTACTTGAACGAAAATAATTCATAAAAGTTTCATTGTCAAGGGGAAATGTTCATTTTGTTAAAGTTGGATTGTTAAAATCGACGCTTCCTCTTTTTTAGGCGGCGAACACCCAAATTTTCATGTTCTAAACTGCGCTTGCACCGACTAGTCCGGGCTACAATCGTCCCCCGAAAGGGTGAATTATAACTGTCCAATCCGCGCTAACATTGTATAAATTCTATTAAGCTCACTCACTACCAGAGTTAGACTTTGAAATTTTTGTAATCACTTATTCCCATTTTCTCTCTTCCCTGCAAAAACAAAACTATACTTCGTCGAAAAAACAGCGCGAAGAAATTTTTAGTCACACTTGCTGAAAACAGGCGCTATTTTCGGCTTCTATAGCTGATCTCCCGTTTGTAGTTTAATGTTCTTAAAAATACTTTTCATACTTCCTATACCTATTTTTGGTTTTTTTTCTACTTTTTATTAGTTGGCTGTAAATCAGTCGAATTGCGGGTTATCACATGTTTTGCACAATGAACCAATGTTTACAACTTCGGCAAGCTGTTAATTTAATTCTCTATCTATCGGGACAGATTTTCTATTTATTTGTAACAGAGATTAAGGAATAAATAATAACCCGATTTAATTAAGAATTTAACTATGACTGAACCAATACTCGTCGAAAACAAAGACAGATTTGTACTTTTCCCTATAAAATATAAAGACATCTGGGAATTCTATAAAAAAGCTGAAGCTAGTTTTTGGACGGCAGAAGAAATTGATCTTGCTTCTGACATTTCTGATTGGAACAACAAGTTAAACGACAACGAACGTCACTTTATTAAACACGTATTGGCATTTTTTGCCGCCAGTGATGGGATTGTTAATGAAAACCTCGCAATTAACTTCCTTAATGAAGTTCAGTACCCTGAAGCCCGTTGTTTTTATGGTTTCCAGATCATGATGGAGAATATCCACTCTGAAACTTACTCTCTGTTAATAGATACTTATATTAAAGATCCGGTTGAAAAAGACCATTTATTGCATGCTGTTGACACTGTACCTTGTGTAGGTGAAAAAGCAGACTGGGCATTACGCTGGATCAATAATGGCTCTTTTGCCGAAAGGCTTATTGCTTTTGCAGCAGTAGAAGGAATTTTCTTCTCCGGATCCTTCTGCTCTATCTTCTGGCTGAAAAAACGTGGTTTAATGCCAGGTTTAACATTCAGTAATGAATTAATCAGCCGCGACGAAGGTCTGCATTGTGATTTCGCATGTTTATTATATGCATCGCATGTAAAAAACCAATTGCCAAAAGAACAAGTAACTCAGATTATTATTGACGCTGTTTCTATCGAGAAGAAATTCGTGGTAGACGCTATTCCTGTTAAATTAATAGGAATGAACTCTGACCTTATGTGTCAGTATATTGAGTTCTGTGCCGACAGGCTTTTACAGTCTCTTGGCTGCAATAAACACTACAATGCAGTGAATCCATTTGATTTTATGGAAATGATCTCATTGCAGGGTAAAACCAATTTCTTTGAAAAACGCGTAGCGGAGTATCAAAAGGCTGGTGTAATGAATAATAACTCAGAAAACAACGTTTTTAATCTGGACGAAGACTTCTAGATTTTTAACGTCTGTCGGTAAGATAGCCCCCTCTTATTTTTGTAACTTTATGTAGGCATGACGCGGTCTTGCCAGGGAATTTTAGCCCCTAAAACGTAGGAAACAAGAGAGGTAATTAACCGGCAAAAGTTGAGACTAATGAACTTTTGAAAGTTAGAAACATTAAAAAACTTAAAACAAGAACAGGTATTATTGAAAGTACCTTGTAGTAACGAATTAGATTAAAAAAACCTCAAAAACTAAAAAACCAAAGGCGTATGTTTGTAGCAAAAAGAGATGGCACCAGGGAGTCGGTAAAATTCGATAAAATTACCGCTCGTATTCAAAAACTCAGTTATGGCCTAGAGCCATCACACGTAGATCCAATATTAGTTGCCAAAAAGGTAATTGATGGTGTTTACGATGGTGTAACAACCAGTGAGCTGGATAACCTAGCAGCAGAAACTGCAGCAGGCTTAACGTCCCGCCACCCCGATTATGCTCAATTAGCATCACGTATTGCAGTTAGTAATTTACATAAGAACACGATCAAGTCTTTCTCCAAGACTATCGAAGCCTTATATCATTATATAGATCCGAAGAATGGATTAAACGCCTCGCTTATTGCGGACGACGTTTATAAAATAGTAATGGACAATGCTCATACGCTTGACTCGTCTATTATTTACGACAGAGACTTTGGTTACGATTATTTTGGTTTTAAAACATTAGAACGTTCTTATTTGCTTAAGATGAACAACCGTGTTGCTGAACGCCCACAACACATGATCATGCGCGTAGCCGTAGGAATTCATAAAAACGACATTGAGGCAGCATTAAGAACTTATACCTTAATGAGCGAGCGCTGGTTTACGCACGCAACTCCAACTTTATTTAACGCTGGTACTCCTAAGCCGCAAATGAGCTCGTGCTTCCTGCTACAAATGAAGGACGATAGCATTGATGGTATTTACGATACATTAAAACAATGTGCTAAGATCTCTCAAAGCGCAGGTGGTATCGGTATCAACATTCACAATGTACGTGCTACAGGCTCTTACATTAAAGGAACTAACGGTACCAGCAACGGTATTATCCCGATGTTGAAAGTGTACAACGAAACTGCACGTTACGTTGATCAAGGTGGCGGAAAACGCAAAGGTTCTATCGCAGTGTATCTTGAGCCTTGGCATGCTGATATCTATGAATTTTTAGATATCCGTAAAAACCATGGTAAAGAAGAAATGCGCGCGCGTGATTTATTTACTGCGCTTTGGATTCCTGATTTGTTTATGAAACGTGTGGAAGCTGAAGGCATCTGGAGCTTGATGTGTCCGAACGAATGTCCGGGTTTAAGCGACTGTCACAGTGCTGAATTCGAAGCTTTGTATGAAAGATACGAATCAGAAGGAAAATTCCGTAAACAAATTAATGCCCGCGAATTATGGGCGGCGATTATCGAAGCGCAAATTGAAACCGGAAATCCTTACATGTTGTTTAAAGATGCTGCTAACAGCAAATCCAACCAACAAAATTTAGGAACTATTAAGTCTTCTAACTTATGTACTGAAATTATCGAGTACACAAGTGCTGACGAGGTAGCTGTTTGTAATTTAGCTTCTTTGGCTTTACCACGTTTTGTGGATGAGAAAGCGGGAACTTTTGATCACGATAAATTATTCGAGATCACGTACCAAGCTACTTTAAACTTAAATAAAATCATTGACCGTAACTACTACCCCATTCCGGAAGCACGTAATTCAAACATGCGTCACCGTCCGATTGGTTTAGGTGTTCAAGGGTTAGCGGATGCTTTCATTTTGATGCGTTTTCCTTTTGAAAGTGAAGAAGCTAAAAAATTAAACTCTGAAATTTTTGAAACGATTTATTTTGCTGCGTTAACAGCAAGTAAAGACTTAGCAAAAGTAGAAGGTGCTTACGAATCGTATCCTGGTTCTCCTGCTTCTAAAGGCATTTTCCAACACGATATGTGGAATGTTACTCCAAGTCCACGTTGGGAATGGGATATTTTACGTGAAGAAGTAATGAAATACGGTATCCGTAACAGCTTATTGTTAGCGCCAATGCCAACAGCAAGTACTTCTCAGATTTTAGGTAACAACGAATGTTTCGAACCTTACACGTCTAACATTTACACACGTCGTGTGTTAAGTGGTGAGTTTGTGGTAGTAAACAAACATTTATTACGTGACTTAGTGAAACTTGGAATCTGGAACGAGAATTTGAAAAACAAAATCGTTGCAGCAAATGGATCTGTACAAGGTATTCCTGAAATTCCAGCTAACATTAAAGAACTATACAAAACGGTTTGGGAAATTAAACAACGTACGATTATTGATATGGCCGCTGACCGTGGTGCATTCATTGATCAGTCTCAATCGTTGAATTTATTTATCCAGGATGCTAACTTCGCGAAAATGAGTTCTGCTCACTTCTACAGCTGGAAAAAAGGATTAAAAACAGGTATGTATTACTTACGTACAAAAGCTGCTGCTGATGCAATTAAATTTACAGTTGATCAGGATGCTTTACAACAACCGGCATTTGTTTTAGGAAACGAAGATCAGTTGTTAGTAGATCGCGGACAAGCACACATCTTAACCTTTGACGAACAACAGGCACAGTTAAGCTGCTCTTTGGATAATCCAGAGGATTGTGAGGCTTGTGGAAGCTAGTTAAGCATTTCTCGACTACGCTCGAAATGACACTCGACTACGCTCGAAAGGACACTCGACTACGCTCGAAATGACACTCGACTACGCTCAGCCTGATTAGTACATAATAAAAATAATTAAGAGCCCCTCAGTTTTCGGATTGAGGGGCTTTTTAGTAAAAGAGTATTTTTTTCACACTTATCAAAAAAATATGTTAAAATAAAGGATAATAATCGATCGTATGTATATATTTACGTGAAATTTTCACATTATGCTACTTCGATTCTCACTTTTTAATATGTTTTCTTTCGGTGAAACGAAAGAAATTAATATGCTCTCAAATAATAGAATTAAAAGATTAGAGCATCATAAATACAAGTTGGACGATCTTAACATCGTCAAGATGGCTTCTATCTATGGCGCAAACGGTTCTGGTAAATCTAATCTTATTAAAGCTCTTTCGTTATTAAAAAAAATTGTCATTTCCGATGAATTGCCTTTTCGTTTTACGGAAAATTCTATTTACAAATTTAATAATAAAGGAGATAAGAGTAATCAGATTTTAGCGATTGAATTTATCCAAGACAATGTGCCTTATTATTACGCAATAGATGTACTAAGAAATATTATACAAACCGAAGAATTATACAGATCTGGACTGGGGAAAAACAAGGATCAACTTATTTTTGAACGGACCACCGATAGCGAAGGCAAAACAAAGTTAAAACTGTCAGAAGACTTTGAAAGCGACAAAGAGAATCTTGTTCTTAAGAGCGTAATCGAAAAGAATTTGGCCAAAAATAATTCCTCGGTTTTTAAGCTCTTAAGTTCGTTTGATAGTCTAAGTGAAATTAAAGCTCCCTTTAATTGGTTCAAAGAAACCTTGCAAATTCTTACACCTAAATCTAAACCACTCGGTCTCGTAAATAGAATTGATAAAGATTCAGAGTTTCATAAATATGCCGAAGATATAATGTGTTCTTTTCATATTGGTATAAATAGTTTAAAGTCCGATAAGAAAAACGCTAAGGATTTTTTTGGAGAAGATAATGAAAGCGATCTGGAGGATTTAATAAAAAGGCTTGAGATTTCACCTAGCAAAATGCTCCTTAATAAAAAAAGTAATGGTGATGAATTTTTATTGGTAAAAGAAGATGATGAATTTTTTGTAAAACAACTCAAATTAGAGCATGTAGGTCGAGCTGGTACTAAAGCGGAATTTCATATAGGGGAAGAGTCAGATGGCACAATTAGAATATTAGATTTTGTTCCATTATTTAAAGATGCGATTTCAAAACAAAAAGTATTCATTATTGATGAAATTGAAAGAAGCATCCATCCTTTATTAATTAAAGAACTCGTAAAAAAATTCTCAGACGATGAACATACGACTGGGCAAATTATTTTTACCACTCACGAATCAAATTTACTGGATCAAGATATATTCAGACAAGACGAAATATGGTTTACTGAAAAAGATAAAAACGGATGCACGGATTTATACTCCCTAAGTGATTTTAAAGAACATAACACGATTGATATTCGCAAGGGATACTTAAATGGGAGATATGGTTCTATACCTTTTTTAGGTAATTTAAAAGATTTAAACTGGCATAATCATGATTCTAAAGAATAGATCCTTTGAAAGAGTTCCAGCGAACAGGGATGCCAAAGTCTTTTATATATTTTGTGAAGGAAAACGTACAGAGCCAAAATATTTTAAATACTTCGAAGAAATTGATTCGCGAATCAAATTTGAAATTATTCGGGCAGAGCAGCATGAAAATAATTCTCCAACTGGACTTTATGATAAAGCTTGCCTATTTATAATCAAATCACAAGCAAACCCAAATCCTAAATATGAAATATCAAATATTGACGAGGTATGGTTTGTAATTGACACTGATGAATGGAAAGATAAAATTGAAACTTTAAGGGGGAAATGTTCCTCCCACGAAAATTGGTTCATTGCTCAAAGTAACCCTTGCTTTGAAGTATGGCTATATTATCACTTAAAGAGTCATGCGCCAAAATTTGAAGGAATAGAAATTTCCAGTAAATGGAAAGGTTTTGTGAATGAGCAAATTCCTGGTGGTTTTAATCCTTTAAAACACCCTATCTTAATTAAAGATGCAATAGATAACTCAAAAGCTAATTATATCGAAGTAGAGGGGAGAATTTATATTGGTAGCACGGAGATTTTCAAACTCGCTGAAAAATTCTATAGTCTAATTGAGCGTAAAATGGGATCGTAAAATTATATATCTGTATTTGAGACCCTATTATTATGAAAAAATCTAATATTCAAACTTCATTTGCTTAATCCAAATCTATTCCTACCTTTAAAATATCAAAACATATTTTCATGGCAGCAATTACCCAAAAAATTCAAAGCCGCATCTCAGAAGGCTTAAAACGTTTCCAACCTATTGTAGAGTCGGCTAAGATCAGAGATGTAAGCGAATCTGACACTGTTGTAATGTTGACGGGAATCCTTTCAGAAATTTTAGGATATGATAAATATCTTGATATTACAACCGAGTTAGCCATTAGAGGAACTTACTGCGATCTGGCACTAAAGATTGATGGAAAGCTCTCTTTATTGATTGAAGCCAAAGCAATAGGCATTGAATTAAAAGAGCCCCATGTTAAACAGGTTGTTGATTATGCAGCGAACAAAGGAATCGAATGGGTTATCCTGACTAATTCTGTGACATGGCGCATTTATAAAGTTGTGTTTTCAAAACCCATACAAAATATTCTTGTTTGTGAAATTGACTTTCTAAAATTAAGACCAAAAGCAAATCAGGATATCGAGCAACTATTTTTATTAAGTAAAGAGGCCGTTTCCAAATCTTCCCTAGAGGATTACTTTACACAAAAACAAGCTACCAATCGTTTTATGATCGGTAACCTCTTGTGCGAGGAATCCATTTTAAACACCTTAAAGAAAGAGTTAAAACAAATCTATCCAGATATCAAGGTTACAAATGACGAAATAAAAACTGTTTTAACTACCGATGTTATTAAGCGAGAAATTTTAACTGGTGAAGAATCCGAAGAAGCAAAAAAGAAAATCTCTAAAGTAAATAAGAAGAAAGAAAAGCTAAAGACTGAGAAAAAAATTGTAAATATTACAATGGATGCTATAAAAGATGCAGTTACTAATGAAGAGAATTCTGAAGTAACAACTGAAAACTAATTCTTAGTCGAAACTAACAACTCCCTCACATCTACCTTCAAAACTTCTGCAATCTTAACTAATGTTTCCAAAGAAGGCTGCATTTCATTTGTACACCAGCGTGAAACCGTTGCAGCATTCTTGTTCATTTTTTCAGAAAGCCATTTACTGGTTCTTCCTTGTTCTACAAGAACAATCTTAATTCTATTTATAACATTCTTAGCCATTTTGATTGCGATTTACATCATTGAATTATCAATTCACATCAAAAATATGATTTGATTTTCAATTAGTTAAACATCGTAATACGCAATATACATTGCAAATTACATAAATATACTTGCTTAATAAGTACATAGAACATATTTTTACATCATAAATAATTGATGTAAAACGCAAATATATAACTATGCCAACCAAGCCCACCAAAGGAAAACGCCAGTTAAAGATCGCGGAGAAATATTTCCCACGCACCCTTAATCAATATAAGATCTTTCCCAAAATTAACCTGGCGGGCAAATGGCTGCAGGAAATTGGTTTTGAGTGTGGCAAAACAGTAACGGTAAAGTACGGGAAAGGAAAGATCGTAATAGAGTGCCGTGAGTAGATAGTGTATGGATAGTGTATGGATAGTGTATGGATGGTGTATGGATAGTGTATGGATGGTGTATGGATAGTGTATGAGGAGTGTATGATTACACTGGAATTATTATCTTGTAAATTAAATGCAAAAAGCCCATACCTGTAAAAACTGCGGAAAAGAACATGCTGACTGGCCTGCCCTAACTTATGATTCACCAACGGCTTATAATGTGCTACCTCAAAACGTGAAAGAGAGAATTGGCGATTTAGAAAGCGATTTTTGTGTGGTGAGTCACGAAGAACAAACAGATCGTTTTATTCGCGTGGTTCTGCTTCAAAAAGTAATCGATCATTGTGAAGACCTGCACTATGGTTTATGGGTTTCGCTCAGCGAAAAAAGCTTTTCAGATTATTCTGACAATTTTCATAACGAAGATCATGAGACAGAATATTTCGGTTGGCTTAGCAATGATTTACCGGATTACGATTTTGAAAAGAGTATTCCAACTACTGTTTACACAAAAAAAGGAAACCAAAGACCAGAAATTATTCCGCACAAAGATTTTGACCATCCTTTTGTACACGATTATTACGACGGTATTACAAAGAAGGAAGCGGAAAAACGTATTAACGATATGCTAAACCTCAAGGCAAGTCGTGAAGAAACATCAAGTACTAAACCTTGGTGGAAGTTTTGGTAGGTATTTTCAAAATGCTACAATCTGTGGCAATACACTTTCCAATTTTGACCTACTTTTATTCCGGCAATCGCTTTACCGGTTTATACCACACTCAACATTTCATCAATCCTCCCAGGGTTGCGCCGCATAATAATCCTAAAATAAATTATGGAAACAAAGAACCTTCTCGACTCTCCCGAAACACGTTCAGGACAGGCTGCTCTAAGTGACAATTTGCCTGATGAAACGGTGATGAATAAAATTTATTACATAAGGAGTCAAAAAGTTATGTTGGATAAAGACCTTGCTAATCTCTATGAAGTCTCAACCGGTCGGTTAAATGAACAGGTAAAACGTAATATTAAACGTTTTCCCTCTGATTTTATGTTCCAACTTACTGAGAATGAGTTTGGAAGTTTGATATCGCAAATTGCGATATCAAAAAGAGGGGGAACACGAAAATTACCCCTTGCATTCACAGAACAAGGCATTGCCATGGCTTTCTGGTCTACTTAATAGTGAGAGAGCTATCGCGGTAAACATATCAATAATGCGGGCCTTCATTAAAATGCGCCAAGCGCTTTTAGATAACACAGAATTGAGGTTGGCCCACGACCAAATCCGTCAGAAAACAGATAATAATAATACTAAGAATATTGAATTAGTGTTTCAGTATTTGGATGAATTACTCGATAAAAAAGAGAATCCATGAGCAAGAGAACAGATCGGCTATCCAAAGCCTGATAAAAAAAGCGTTGAATGAAATAAATTTGACTCTTGATAATCCAACCAGGAATATGAAGTTGTTTAAGAAACCATTTTGGCACCTCCAACTATACCGATAAATTCGCTTAAGTAGGATATCCGAAACGTGAAAGATTTATTTATTTCCCGTGCCTGGAGTGCTTATCGCTCTTGCCGTAAGTTTTTCTTGTATCGACAATTTTTCCAGTTTCCAGGTCTAAGTAGATGCAGCCGAATACAGGATCGTTGAACACACCCGGAAAATCACTGTTTTCACTAAGAAGAATAGAATTGTCGATAAGCTCGCGGATTTTGTATTTTTCATCCAGCGTAAATGTTTGTTTAATGAGTTTATCATTCTCTACTGAAAATTTCAAAATAAATCCGCGTCGATCGTCATCCGCGCTATTGGTTGTCGAAACAATCCATATTACACCGTCATCTAAAACTCTTAGTTGAGGAGTGTCTTGAATTTTTGAAACAGGTGAACTGAAATCTATTTTATGCAATGATTTATTTGAAATGCTATCGTAGACTTCCAAAAAATATCCGAAATGTGTTTTACCGTTACCGGCATTCTGATCGTGAACCGACTTGTCACGATTACCTTTAGAACCCGTCTTTTCACTTAAAATAATACATCTCTTTTGACCATTCAAATCAACATGCATGTAATCTATAACCGATTCAGTCGCGAAAAAATTCATGAGCAACCAAACGGCAGGAATCATTAAAATAAAAACAGATACCGCGATGATTGTACTTTTTCTACTTTTCTTTTTTTCTTCCGCTGACATGATCTAACGTTTTAATTTTTTATTTGCATTCTGATCAAATGTAATAAATTCAACTTATTTTGGGGGTTAACAGTATAAACTTTCACATCAGAATTCGTCATAAACATGCATTTATTCAGAACCCGACTGTTTACGTGATCGAAACAGAACTCGTATAAATGAAATCACTCCCACTACAAAACAAAACAAAGGACCAATAAACTCGATTTCCAAACCCCAACGGGCTATCATATCAAGGCAAGGGTATCCAACCAACAGACATACTATAGCCGTTGCTATGCGCAGCTCTTTTCGTTTAGGATCCATGATTAAGACTGCTGATCCGAAAACTCCTGCCAGCACACCAGCCATTGCATAAAGATTGTAAATTAGGGCAAGACCATCTAACGCGTCGGCTGATGCACAAAAAGGAACAAGAATGATTGTAAGAATGAGAATAATTCTTTTGATCATAAACTGCTTCTCAATTTAAAAAATTTACTTTCCTAAAACTTCTTTTCGAAAATGTGTCCCCCAGGTTAATACCTCATCTAACATCTTTTTCATAGAGCGTCCAAGTGGTGTAAGAGAATATTCTACGGTTACAGGCATACTGTCGTAAAGCGTTCGCGTAATAATTTTATTTTCTTCTAAGGCTTTCAGTTCTTGTGAGAGCATCTTGGGCGAAATATCAACGATATCCCTCTGAAGTTCCCCAAAACGTTTATTACCGAAAGTAAGCGCCAGAACAATTGGCAGTCGCCATTTACCTTGTATTACTTCTAATGCATCTCTCGAAATCATTAATTTCTGCTGACACATAGTTTCTTTCTGATTCATTAGTGGAAGGTTTTTAAACTTACCCCGAGGTAACTACTTACCAATAGGTAACTACTATACTTTAGGTAGTAAAGTTAAGTAATTTTGTTCCATAAATAAATTAAAAATATCATGGCAACTAAAACAACCTGGGTTATTGACCCAACACATTCTGAAGTCTTTTTTAAGATCAAACACCTTGTTATATCTACCGTAACCGGCGCGTTCAAAAAATTTGATGGTAAGGCTGTTACGCAAGAAGATGGATTTAACAACGCTAAAGTGTATTTTACAATGGACGTTAAAAGCATAGATACCAATCAGGCTCAACGTGATGCTCATCTGCAGGACGGCGACTTTTTTATGGCCGATCAGTATCCGCAAATCATTTTTGAGTCGACATCCTTTTCAAAACTAAGCGGCAGCGATTATAAAATGGTTGGAAACTTAACCTTGAGAGGAGTTACCAGATCTGTTGAATTACATGTAGAATATGGAGGCTCTGAAAAAGACGGCCAGGGCAATTTAAAACATGGCTTTGAAGTTACCGGTACTATTAACCGAAAAGAATTTGGTATGACCTGGAATAAAATCACCGACACTGGTGGACTCGGCTTAGGTGAGGATATAAAACTTAGTGCAAATATTCAGGTTGGAAAATTAGTGGAAGAGTCAGCAGAACTAAAAGCTTAATGCCCGGTTAAAACTTTAGAGATCATTCTCTAAACACATGTGTTTAATCTATCACAAAGTAGATCCTAAAAATGAGGGGCCAAATGGCTCCTCTATTTTATTCTGCTATCCCGTTAGCTCTTTCAGGTCAGATAACAAAAAAGATGGTGTCTAAACTGCACCTTTAAATTGTCTGATTTGCCCATCTTAAAACTTGATTTACCAGTGTAAATTCGTTTATCAATTGGATCTGATCTATGAAACGAGAAAATTATACTTACAGTTTTGAAACTTCTAAAACTGCACACGAAGTATACGAATTGCTGCTTGACATTAAAAAATGGTGGTCGGGATTATACGAGGAGATTATTGCTGGAAAAAGTAAAAAACCCGGAGATGAATTTAATTTCAAAGCTGGGGGTGGCATGCACGATACAACTCAAAAACTTGTTGAATTAATTCCCGATAAAAAAATTGTATGGCTGGTTACAAAAAGTCAGCTCAGTTTTTTAAGTGATCCTTCAGAATGGACAAATACAAAACTCTGTTTTGATATTGAACCGAAAGGAAATAAAACAAGAGTAACATTCACTCACGAAGGTTTAACCCCGCAAATTGAATGTTACACTAATTGTTCAACCGCCTGGACAGGATACCTCGATAATCTTAACAAAGCGTTAAAATAATATTCCAAAAGACTGGCGAAAGTAAAACTTAAGCGACTTTCTTTCTGCTCACAAAAAAGGCACCCACTCCTGCAACCAGAAGTACAACACCAATAATTGGCGACCAGCTTACTGGGTGATTTTCTGTTTTATTGATTTCTAATTTTCCAAGGTCAACCACTTTTTCTTTGGTTGCAAAATTTACCCCTGTAATGATCATCATAATTGCGCCTGCAACGATGAGAACAACTGCTAATGCTTTCATAATATAGTTTTAGCGGTATGCTTCAAAACCGATGCCAGCGAGGTGTAATTGTAGATTATTAATCCGCATTTACAGATTTGTGTCGCCCCAATCCTTTCCAGTAATCTCCGTCACGTCTTTCACCAGATTTAAATATTTTTCTGGGGCAGAAGTGCAATCTCCCATAGTAACTATAAGCAGATCAAATTCTGGAACCAGGATGAGATGATTATTATTAAACCCACAAGCATTAAAAAACTTTATTTTTTTGCCTGAATTCAGTTTATAGCAATCATTTATCCACCACATATAACCATAGCCATTTATATCGAGGTAATCATTTATCCGACTATAATTTTTGAAAGACATATTAATCCAATTACTCTGCAAAATTTGTTGCCCTTTCCATACTCCGTTTTGCAGATAAAGCATTCCTAATTTCGCAAGATCGTCAAGACAAAGGTAAAGTCCACCTGATGTATTTGTCCTCCCATTTTTGTAATTACTCCATTTATAATTTGTTATTTCCAAAGGTTTGAATAAAACGTCATCAGCATAGTGCGCAAAAGATTTGCCGGTTGCTCTAAAAATAATTTCCGACAGCAAAGCTGCATTCGCGCTCGCATAGTTAAACTGCTTCTTGTCACTTATTTTCCTTGAAAAAATATAGTCATACAAATTTTCAGCGGCGTACATCTGATAAGTTGGGTTCAAAAATTCAGGGTGTTTATCCTCCGCCCATTCGATCCCCGAACTCATTGTTAAAAGGTCTTCCAAGGTGAGGCATTGCCACCCCTTTCTCAGTTTATTTTTATATTCCGGAAAAAAATCGAGAATCTTCTGGTTTACATCTTTCAGATCTTTGCGGCTAATTGCTATCCCAATAACCAATGCTGAAATGCTTTTTGTAATAGATTCTACAGATTGTGGGGAAGAGGATATAGAAGCCATTCTATACAGGACTCGTCCTTTTTTTTGAATGCTGCAAGCCTTCATAGAGCCATAATGACCCGACTTAAAGCGGGCAATTATATAGTTTGAAAATTTCTCTTTAGTTACAGACTCCAAATCTTTACCTGGTTTAGAAATCAGAAAGCCATTTGAAAAACAGAAGATAAAAGCTACACTAAAAAATAGAATTACTTTCATGGGTGTTGGGATTTTTATCTAAGATTGTGTCTTAAATAAAAAAAAGGCCCATGGACTTTTTATCTGGCTTAAGTTTTTAGATAATCGGTCTTCTTAAAATTTAACCCAGTCTCTTCTCGTAGCAATAAAAACGTAGATTAGGACGATAACTCAAGTCGATTTCCCCTGCAAACGTATATCCCATTTTGGGAAACAGTTTTTGAGTGGCGGTATTCATGCTATTCGTATCCACTCTTAAAGTTTTAATGTTTCTGCGGATCGCTTCGTCTTCTGCTTTTTGTAAAAGCGCTTCGGCAATTCCTTTTCCACGATGATGTATACTCACAGCTAAACGATGCGTTACTATTGCTACTTCAGAGAGGTCCCAACCTACTTGTGCATACTCGGGATCCTGGTCTGTAGTAATGGCTGAGACACCAACAATTTTTTCATGCATAACAGCAACCCAAAGTTTATCATGTACTACATCGTCCGAGAATTTTTCCGGATTAGGATAATGATCGTCCCACTGAAAATTTCCAGAAGCATTCATGAGCGGAACGAGTTCTCTTACCATTACCATAATCTCGGGAATATCGCTGAGTGTAGCGAGACGTATAAGCATAACAAAATATTTAAAAGCAAATTTATAAATAAGTACGACTGCAAAAAAGAGCCCTGCACCAAATAAAAAATTTGTCGTTGATTTCTCCAATCTTCTCTTTGTTTGATACAATCTTCGCATCTTTAAATAATCTAGCTTTGTTATACATATAACCCCAGGCAATAATGAAATCTATACTCCATTCCTTTCCACTCCTAGCCACTTTATTTTTGTGGTGTAGTACGTGTCATAGTCAGTTTTTAAGTGAGAATTTTAATACCGGTATTCCTGCAAGCTGGACACAAAGTGCCACGGCCACCTGGAGTCTCAGCAATCTGGGCACCTCTGGTAGCGGTTGCATTGTTACCGAAGAAAACACTACCAATACCGTTATCGTTTCAATTTTTACACCAAGCATGGATCTAAGCGCTGTTACAAATCTTACTATTTCGTTTCAAGGGGCGGTTGTGAAAAACAATTTTGTCTGTCCCAATATAGTACTGTATTCTGAAACCGGTAGTGGACGGCAATTTTTATCTCGCTGGGGAAGTGGGTTTACCAGCAATACCACGCATACCATAAGTGAAGGTTTTGATTCGCAACCTCCCCTCGAATCATCGGCAATTTTTTGGGAAACGTGCACGCACACGCTCTCCGCTATCAACGGAAATGTGGTACGTTTTATCTTAGAGGCAGAGTTTGTAAATGGAGGGTATGTATTGCTTGACGACATTACAGTTAATGGCGTTGCCGCTACAACAACCTCATTATTTTCAGCTGCCCCACACATCCACGTTAATCTGTTTCCAAATCCCACCGCTACGAAAAAAATAACGCTTGACGGAACCGATTATACAGCCATCTATGTTTTTGACAATGCCGGAAAAATAGTATCCCCTGAGTATCATAAAAGAGAAACTTCTACAGATGTGATGCTAACAGATTTCCCGGCTGGCACGTATTATTTGAAAGCTGTTACCACAAAAAAAACCAGCATCACTAAAAAGCTTGTGGTAGAATAAAAAACTCTTCAGGTAATCATCGTACTGCTATTTTAAGAATAAATACCATTCGAAAAATCCCGGTATAGCCCTCGATTTTAGGTGCTTCTGCAGTCGCCCTACCCTCAGAACTCTTATGGTACAAAATTTGAATAGTTAATCATAACTAGTACATTTAGAGTTATGAAAAGAGTATTTGCCATTATTATAGGAGTTGCAGCGGGTTTTGCCATCGTCTTTATTGGCGATTCTACCACTCATGCGTTAAGTCCTTTACCCCAGGGAATAGACTATACAAACAGGGATGAAATGCGCGCATACATTGGCGGCATTCCCTTATATGTTCTTGTAATTATGGTGATCTTTTGGCTGGCTTCTGCTTTTTTAGGAGCAATGCTGGCTTCCCGCCTCCATCGGATTGAATGGAAACGCACCTCTTTGATTACGGGAGGGATTTTAATGGCAGCTGCTATTTTAAACCTTGCTATGCTCCCGCATCCTGCCTGGATGTGGATTTGCGCACTTGCAGGCTATATTCCTGCCGCTTTACTGGGTGGCTGGTTAGTTCGACCTAAAACAGTTAAACTACCCTGGTAGAATCGACCATAAAAATTAATTTGCTTACCTTTCGCCTTCATGAAAACTTACAAAAATCTTTCTGGTAATTCAGGAGTAGTGGCTTACGAAATAGGCAGAACTTTTATTAAAATAAAATTCGAGGGCGAAACCGGCATCTATACTTACGATTACAAGCGTCCTGGCAAATACGATGTAGAAATCATGAAAACTCTGGCGCAAAAGGGAGAAGGTTTAAGCACATACATCAGTGAGGAAGTCCGGACCAATTTTTCGTCCAAAAAATAATCACTAATATTTTACAACAATAAATCCAGTAAGTATTTTACTACGTCTTTCCGAAAATTCGAAAATGTAGTAATAAGTTGAAGGTGGTAATTTATCATGTCCCCAGGCATTTACATTTGCTTTTCCATCCCAGATTAATTCACTTCCCTCTTTGGTAAAGACTTTCGTTCCCCAGCGGTTGAAAATAGTGAGTTTAGCTGTTCGTCCGTTGAGGCCTTTTATTACAAACAAATCATTTCTTCCATCATCATCCGGAGAAAAACCTTCCGGAATAAAAAACTCAATGGGTTCTAATTCTATAGGTGTGGGCATGTTATTGTTGGTAGGATCGCCATCGTTATCAGGATCCCATGCAAAACCGTTGTTAGAACTGTCTCTGGTAATTAAATTAATTTTATCAGTAGCGAAACCAAGAACTGAACTCCTTAATATCCCTGAAAAGCCATTCGGGCGGACTAAAACTGTAAAACCAATTGTATCTCTTTTGTTTGCTGAAAGCGTGCTTGCAGAAGGAGAAACTAAATTCGTTTCTGAACTTCCATTAAATAAAGAATTAACCGTTAATAAAGAGTTTTTTGAGAGGAGTGTGGGGGCATCGATAACTGTATAGGACACGGGTGAATTAAATGTTGCAGTAAGATCATTAGTTAAGTTAACATTAATAAGATCTGAAGAAGAACTATTCCCTGCAGTTACAATAAAGCGAATACGGTAAAACTCTCCGGAAAATTGTTCTGGTGTTTCTGCTGCATTGGTTATACCTAAAGAAAGATTCACGCAAAGATTCACAATAACATTTACACTGGCATTGCTGCAGGCGGGATTATCACTCACAACAGTATAAGTTACAGAACTTGTAGGACTTACCACTATGCTGGGCGCAAACTCATTTCCAGGCGTCCAGGTATAATTGGAAGAACCTGAAGCTGTAAGCGTAATTGATTCTCCCGCACAAATTTCAGAACTCGAACTCGTGGCGGTAAGTACAGGGCTCTGTATAACGTTTACCTGAACCGTTGCAATGGAAGAACAACCAAAAGAATTTGTTCCGATAGCAGAATAAGTAACACTCGTTAATGGGGATACATTAATGGTGTTTGAAGGAGCTGGATTGTTAAGTGTAAGCCATGTGAGAACCGGAGCACCAACAACTGCAAGTGTAGAGCTAAACCCTAAGCAAATGGTGGCGGGTGAAGCTGTAGTGAGCAATTGCGGGGATGGAAAAACAGTTACAGGAACTGTAAAAGAAGAGGTGCAGTTTCCATTCGCTCCTGTTACTGTATAAGCTGTAGTTGCAAACGGGCTAACGGTAAGCGAAGGGCCGCTTAAATCTCCTGGAAGCCAAAAGTACTCTGTAGCACCATTCGCAGTTAGAGTCAGGCTTTTTCCGGCACAAAGTGTTGCACTAGAACTTACTGCAGTGACGGTAGGTGTGATATTCACAGAAATTGTTACCGCCGCTGTTCCAGTGCAGGCTCCAAGTTGTGCAACCGCAATGTAGGTCGTTGTGATACTTGGGCTAACAGAAACTAAGGGTCCCGAATTTGGCGATACTTCAGCTGCAGGCAACCAGTTATAATTTGCAGATGAACTGACAAGTAAAGTAACAGGCGGCCCCGGAAAGCAAGTTAGTGTTGAAGAAGGGGTGATGCTGAAGTCCAGGGGACTTAATACGCTTGTTATAGCTATACTCGCTGTTGCCGTGCAACCCGTATTTGTATTGGTAACAACAACAGAATAAATTCCGGGAAGCGTGACATTTTGAATGGGAGAATTTGAACTGCCGGAAATTCCCGGGCCAGTCCAGCTGACTGTATTGGCGGGCGACGCAGGCGAATAAGTAAGATCTACGCTGGTATTGTTACAAAGATTTCCTGAAGCACTTAAAGTAATATCAAATCCAACTTTTACAGCTACGGTAGCGCTTGAAAGACAGGATCCGCTCTCTCCCAGTACAGTATATGTCGTGGATGCAGCAGGGTTATCAGTAACACTTGCACCGGTACTATTAAGCGGCAACCAGGTATAGGTATTAGCACCCGAAGCGCTAAGAGTGCAGGTGGTACCAGGACATAAAATAGTTGGCGTAACGGACGCAAGTAGAGGTTGTGTTGTACCCAAAAAAATGGTCCACGTTTCTGAAGAAGTACATCCAGATGAATTACTTCCGGTAACCGTATAGATTGTTGTTACAACCGGGCTCACTGTAATGTTGGGCCCCTGGGTGCCTCCGGGGAGCCATGTATAGCTATTTGCACCATTGGCGCTTATAGTTACCGTACTTCCACCACAGATAGTTGTATCGGAGCTTGAAATGAATAAAGTTGGCGTGGGTAAAACATTTTGCACCCTTATTAAAGTTGAACTACATGCGCCATTAGAACCGTATACCGTATAAGTTGTTTGAGCTGTTGGGCTAATAACTACAGATGCCGTAGAACCGAAGCCAACCCAGGTATATGTAATGGCGCCTGTTGCAGTCAATGTAGCTTGACTACCTGCACAAATACTTGGCGGATTAATGCTTGCACCCATAGTAGGGGTTGGACTTACTATGAGGGCAACAGTTGCCTGAGAAGCGCAGGGAGAACTTACAGTATATATTGTAGTACTTGAAGGGTTAACTACAACAGAAGCCGTTGTTGCTCCGCCAGGATTCCAGGTATAGGGCCCAATACCATTAGCAGTAAGCGTTGCCGAACTTCCCGAGCAAATTGTACTCATGGAGGAAATAGCCGACAAAGTTCCTGAACTGTTACCGCTGGAAGTATACAATTGCTGAATCTCACAAGGTGTAAGCGTTCTGTCCCAAATACCAATATCATCCAGTCCGCCGTGAAAAAAACTCGGTGCGGGTGTATAGACAATCTTCCCGAAATGCACATTAAAGTTATTGACCGTGCTTAATACAGTTGCAGGCATAAAGGAATGCAACACAGTGGTAAGCAAAACACCATCCTGATATATTTCCACCGAACTTAAAGTTGTGGTGTTACATTGAAAAATGTAATGATGCCATACATCGTCAAATTCGTAATTATGTCCTTCATAGGTCATTGCACAATCTGCACCACCAATCGTTACCCCAGCTACCTGGTAGTTAAAACCGCAGTCGAAACGTTTACCCGCATTTGGATTGAATTGATTGTCGCCCCAGGCGACTGCTGTCATACCCGCAATAGAATCGGTGGTTCGTGCCCAAAATGATACTGCGCGTGCGTTTGTGCCCAGAATACCCGCATAATTTGTAGAAATATAATCCGATGACCCGTTAAAATTATAGGCTGTATTAGCACTTGAAAACCGATCACTTGTCTGCGAAGCTCCATTTACCGTTCCATGGTTTCCATTGCCACTAACATCATTCGCATTGCCGTTAAATACCCAAAAACCGGTCAAACCAACGGTTGGTACATATGCAGGAAGCTGCGCATTCATTTTAAAAATGCACAGCCAAAGAAGAAGGGCACTTATTTTTTTCATGCCAAAGATTTAATATTCATACCAAAAATGAGATTATTTAAAGATAAGAAATAATCACTCACCTCGTTCACGAAAATTGTTGCTTATCTTGGGGCATGAAAAAGTTAACCGGATTTTTATTAATTGCTGCAGGAAGTATTCTTATCATTTTCTCTATCCTGATTCTTATAAGAGCCTTTGACACTTATACCAGCATGGGATCAAGCACTGAGAGTATGGGCTATACAATTGGCAGCGTTATTTTTCCGTTATTACTTACTGTTATCGGAAGATGGATCTATCGAAAAGGCCGCGGATTTTTGAAAAACAACCCGGTTAAAAATTAACTTATTCTTTACGAAGCCATTTCAGCATAGGCTTTTCAAAAATGCTATTGATAAGTTTGGCTACACAGAGAAGTACAAAAAAATAAATCAGGAAAAACCAATTTGATTTTACAAAAGGCTCTCCTGCTATCCTAGCACTGACAACCCACACAGGGTATTGAAAAATAAATAATCCGTAACTCAGATTTCCAAAATTACTCACGTGCTTGTAGGAAAGTATTTTATGAACGACTGATTTATCGTAATAAAGTGCAACTATCAAAAGCATAAATACCGGACAAAGCAACCCGTTATGCACATACTTTAAAAAAGGATTCGGAATAAAAATAATGTACGCCATGATCAATATGCCCAGTAACAGCATAAGCAGAGTGTACTTACTTATAAACCTTTCATATTTATTAATTGCGACAAATCTCGCTGCCGTCATTCCGAAAAAGAAAGTTGACAAATGCCACAGGGGAAAACTGCTTATAAACTCCTCCGAAATTTTTGTTGCATTATAGACATATTTTACAAAAAGAAAATGTTGAAGAGATTGCAAGAACCAGGTAATCAGGGTAACGATCATTAGCTTTTCTAATTTCACAGACATCATCCATTTTAAAAGAAATGGAAATACGAGATAAAAAATAAGTTCTACCGAAATAGACCAGGTGGGATAATTTAAATCTAATACATGACCAGGATTCAGGCTCTGCAGACCAAAAGCATGAAGGAGTATATTCAATCCTTTTGGAGAGGCATCTTTAATAAAAATCACTACCAGAAGCGTCCACACAAATGCCAACCAGTATAAAGGAAAAATTCGGGTGAGGCGGCGTCTGTAAAAAAACTTTGCCGTTAAACCTGCAACCTGCCTGGCATAAACCATGCACATTACAAAACCTGAAATAAAGAAAAAGAAGGAAACACGAAAACTGCTGTTTACTATAAGTGTTTTTAAAACAGGAAGATTAAATGGATAATAAGCCACGCCGTAGTGGAAGAGAATTACACTTACGGCCAGTACAAATCTTATAAAATTTAGGGGATAAAAATACACAGATCTAAAAGTTAAGTGTCAAATCTACTTAAATTTTACTAAGAGACGTTATCCGGTTCCTTTAAAAAAGACCATGACTTTGGCGTAGAAACACCGAACAAAAGCGTATCTTTGCCGGCCATGCGCGTACTACTTACCACACTAAATGCCAAATACATTCACACGAATTTAGCTATTCGTTTATTGTATGAATTAAACCAGAACAAGGAAGGACTGGAGTGGAAAGAATTTACCATCAAAGAACCTAAAGAGGAAGTAGCAGAATGGTGCAGCAAGTTTGATGTAGTTGCATTCAGTTGTTACATATGGAACATCACGCAAACACTTGAAGTAGCGCAAAAAATAAAACTGCTGAACCCGGAAACAAAAATTTTATTGGGCGGACCTGAAGTAAGTTATGAATACGATGCGGTTATAGCACTAGATCATGTTGACTTTATAATTGCTGGCGAAGGCGAAACTGCTTTTGCTTCATTTTTAGAATCTTACCCAAATATTTCGCAGGTTCCTAACCTGATTTATAAAGCTGAAGACAAAGTACTTGCAAATCCAAGCGCTCCCATGTTTGATCTGAAGAATTTTGCAGAAAGCATGCCTTACCGCTTTGATAACCCTGAAGAGCTTGCAAATAAAGTTCTTTACATAGAAACCTCCCGCGGCTGTCCTTACAAATGTGAATTTTGTTTAGCGAGTCTCGACAACAAAGTACGTTATTTGCCCGATGCCAGTATAAAAGCTACACTTTTGCACATGATGCAAAATGGTAAAGTCATAAAGTTTCTAGATCGCACTTTTAATATTAAACGGGATTTTACCATTGATATCTTCAAATTTATTCTGGAACATTACCGTCATGAAAATGTTTTTCAGTTTGAAATAACCGCTGATATTCTTCATCCAGATATCATCAAATTTATTCATGAAAATGTTCCGAAAGATCTTTTTCGTTTTGAGATCGGCATACAAACCGTAAATCAAAAAGCCAATCTCGAGGTGAGTCGCAAACAAAGTTTTGAAAAAACAAAAAGTATTATCAAGCAGTTAGACTATAAGGTTGAAATGCATCTTGACCTGATTGTTGGCCTGCCTCTGGATTATTGGGAAGATATTAAATACAGTATTGAAGAAACTTTTAAACTCTTTGCGCCTGAAATGCAGTTGGGATTTCTGAAATTTTTAAAAGGCACAACAATGCGTAACAAAGAACAGCATCAGTTTGTCTACGATCCTCTGCCACCTTATCAAATTATTGAAAGCAAATACTTATCCAAAGAACAATTAGCCGATATTGTAAAACTCGAAAACGCACTCGAAATTTACTGGAATAGCAAAAAGGCTGTTAATACTTTAAAATATGTCTCAGCACATTATAGCATTTTTGATTTTCTGCTGGGTTTAGGAAAATATTTTGGCACACTTCGCGAATACCACAAGTATTCGATGAATGATGTTTTTGAAATAGCTACTGCGTTTGTAGAAAAAGAATATCCAAATGATATTGTTTTAAAACAATTACTCGCAATTGACTATTACCTTCATTTTAAAGTAAAACCACAGATTCTGTTTTTGGAAGAAATTTCTAAATCAGAAAAAAACAGAGTTATTGAAAAATTAGCTCTGAACCATCATAAGTTCAGGTACGCTATCATTGAAATTAGTTTTGATTTTAGATTTTTCCTGGAAACAAACACCATTCAAAAAACTCCTTACCATTTTATTGCCCAATACGACGGCATTAAAAAAGCAACCCTGATTGATCCAGTTTCCCTTGCGTACGCGGTTTAAAAGAAAATTAAATTTATGTTTTCTGTTTTTACCTTGTTTTTCATTTATTCACCTCCAGCTGCTCGTGAAAATACTCTTAAGTGCAACCTCAAAGTTTATCAATACGTTAAAATAGTCATATTTTAGCGTTGTGAAATTTTTACGTTTTCTATACTTCAGTAGCAGTCTGATTTTATTTTTTCCTGTTAAATCTCAAATTGTAAGTCAATTCAATTGGAATTCTAACCCGGTCTTAATGTCAGTCGTTGGGCCTACCGCTACTTCTGCCGGAAGTAGCGCCACTTCAAGTACAGGCGGAGTTGGAGCCACAAATGGTTTAAATCCAGGCTCACCCAACACCGATATAAATCTCACCGTTCCCAACACCGGAAATGTTTTTGACATACCAAGTCTTGATGTGAGCATTGATTACAGAAGAAATGAATCTGTGGCCACGATGTTTAAAAGGACCACTTTTTCTTCCAACAATGGCGCTGCTAACTTTAGAATGACCTACAGAGTAGTAACAGGAACCGTTGTAACAACAGTTACTTCAAGTAATGTCGCTATACCGCAGGATAACACTTTTCGCAATTACCGTTTCACTTACGACAATTGTTCAGGAACAGGACAAATGTATGTGGATAATGTTAGCGTATGGACGAGTCCAACACTTACTCCTAATCAAAATCTTTATTGGTCAGGTGATGGAAGTATGGTTATTGGTCAGGATATGGATGGCGCCGGTAATAACGTTCCGAACCTTGATAATTTCATTTATCAAAACCTTACCTGCGCCGCAGTGCTTCCTGTTGAACTTTTGTCTTTTAGCGGTTATTCGAATGGCCAAAAAAACATTCTAAAGTGGGCTACAGCCACAGAGAGCAATAACAATTATTTTACTATTGAACACAGCAGCGACGGAGAGAATTGGACCGAAGTAAAAAAAGTTTATGGCGCCGGTACTACAAGTTCACGCAGAGACTATTCAACTTTTATAAATGAGCCCGAAAAAATAGTGAACTATTATCGACTAAAGCAAACTGATTTTGATGGACAAAATAAAAAGTTTAAATCTATTTTTGTCGACAATTCTGCTTCCGGCGAGGCTAAAGTGTTAAAGACACTGGATTTGCTTGGCAGAGAAGTAAATGATACTTACACAGGTGTAAAGCTTATTTATTTTTCGGATGGAAGCGTTGTAAAAACAATTGCTGAATAATACTATGTCCAAAATACCTCAACCACAAGAACTTTTTAAGAACATTGATTTTTCCACTGAACATAGTTTTCGCAAAGAGTTTGAATATTGTGAATTCATTTCCTGTATTTTTCCTGATCTCTCAAACTTAATTTTTAGAGACTGCATTTTCAGAAATTGCAATTTTAGTAATTTAAAAACACACCAGAGTATCTTACAAAATTGCCTGTATAAAGACTGCAAACTTCTTGGGGTTAATTTCTCTGGCGCTAAGGATTTTGCATTTGAAATTCATTTTGACAATTGCAATTTAGATTACAGTTCTTTTGATAAAAAGAAACTCAATAAAAGCAGTTTTAAAAATTCTAAAATTCATGGCGCTAATTTCACACAGGCCGATCTTTCGAAATGTACTGTTTCCAATTGCGATTTTTACGAGGCCCTTTTTTCAGGAACAAATCTTTCCGGATTAGATCTTAGCACCTCAGTCAACTTTACTATTGATCCGGAATTGAATAAAATTAAGAAAGCGAAATTCGCTCTGCGCAGTTTACCCGGTCTGTTGCAACGTTACGAAATACAGGTTGAAAATTGATCTTTTAGTTACCTAACATTTATTTAAAATTCATACATTTAAATATCTTTTCAGGTAGCACTTATGATGAAGCATCCCATTTTTAAATACGCGAGCATTGTTATTTTATTTCTCATTCCGATAGCCATCACTTTTTCAGGATGTGCAAAAGATCCGGATGAGCCGGCCGACGAAACACCCGATACACCAGCAGCAACCACTCCAAAATTTACCTGGACGCTTAGCGGTAGTACTTTAGTTACAGCTGATGACTCTTATTTTGTTTCTCAGTTCAGTAATATCTATGCTTCTAAAACAAACGGCATGAGTGTAGACATTAATCTTTCAGATCTGAATACTGGAAATCACACAATTGCACCTTCCAACGGTGTAACTTTAGAATACACAAGCACTACCACCACCTTGAACGCAACTTCAGGATCAGTTGTTATCTCAGAAAATACAGGCACAAGCGTTTCCGGCAGTTTTACCTGCAACCTCAGTGGCGGCGGCAGTACAAGCACCATTATAGGTGACTTCATCCATCTGCCCAAAAAATGAGATTCTAATTTGTTTTAATTAACATTAGTTTCCTCCATTTTTACTGAACTTTATAACTCCAAAATTGTTTTATAACCGTGTCAGGATTCAGATTTAAAAATTTTCTTGCAGATCCCAAATCAAAGTTCGATGAGCTTTTTAAGATCTTCAAACAACTTATAACACACACCAGTGGTGACGTGGAAGAGGCGCTCGACTGGTTTAAAGAACTCGATAAAGAATATGAACTCACAAACCCCGAGTATACTCTTGAAGACTTTGTAAACGACCTTAAAAAAAGAGGTTATCTCAAAGAAAAAAAAGATGGAACAGGTGGTTTATCCATCACTCCAAAAACTGAACAAGCCATCCGCAACAATGCACTCGAACATATCTTCGGAAAATTAAAAAAGGGCGCGTCGGGAAATCACAAAACAAAGTTTACCGGAAAAAACGGCGAAGAGACCAGTATGGATCTTAGAGCGTACGAGTTTGGAGATTCACCTCAAAGCATCGCTATGATTGAATCGCTTAAGCAAGCACAGATCAATCACGGATTGGATGATTTTCGCCTGACAGAAAACGACCTTCTTGTTGGCGAACAGGAATTTAAAACTCAAACTGCTACTGTGCTTATGATCGACATCAGTCACAGTATGATTCTTTATGGTGAAGACCGCATTACACCAGCAAAAATGGTTGCAATGGCTATGGCTGAAATGGTAAAAAGAAACTATCCCAAAGATAGTCTTGATATTATTGTGTTTGGTGATGATGCCTGGCCAATACAATTAAAGGACTTACCTTATTTACAAGTAGGCCCTTATCATACCAATACCGTTGCTGGACTAGAGCTTGCCATGTCTATTCTCCGCAAGAAAAAAGCCACCAACAAACATATTTTTATGATCACTGATGGTAAACCATCCTGCATAAAAGAAAATGGACAGTATTATAAAAACAGTAACGGACTCGATCGACGCATTGTAAATAAATGCCTGACGTTAGCGGCGGCCTGCAAAAGGAGTAAAATTGAGATAACAACTTTTATGGTGGCGCGCGATAATTACCTGAAAAGCTTTATCGATGAATTTACAGAAGCAAATCAGGGAAAGGCCTATTTTACAGGTCTTAAAGGCTTGGGCGAAATGATCTTCAGAGATTACACGAATAAAAAGAGTAAAAAAATATAATTAATTGAGCTGTAATAAGAGATACTACTCTTAGCAACACGAAATATAAAACGCGAAATAAACCATGAGTCAACCTTCCATAAAAACATTAGGAGAATTAAAAAAATCGGGATATAAATTTTTAAGCATTAAAGACGAATTGCGCGAAAACCTGATTAAAAGATTAAAAAATAAGGAAGAAATTTTTGAAGGCATTTTCGGTTATGAAGAAACCGTTATACCCGAATTGCAAAGAGCAATTTTAAGTCGCCACAACATATTATTTCTTGGATTAAGAGGTCAGGCTAAAACGAAAATGGCCCGGCAGCTGGTAAATTTGCTTGATGAGTATATTCCTGTAATAGCCGGGAGTCCTTTAAACGACGATCCTATGCAGCCTATCTCGAATTTTGCCAGAAATTTAATTGCTGAGAAAAAAGACGCAACGCCCATAAACTGGATTCACAGAAGTGATCGTTTTGCTGAAAAATTAGCGACTCCGGATGTGAGTGTTGCCGATTTGATTGGAGACCTTGACCCTATTAAAGCGGCTAATTTAAAATTATCTTTCTCTGATGAGAATGTTATTCATTATGGTTTAATTCCAAGAAGTAACCGTTTTATTTTTGTTATTAATGAATTGCCCGATCTACAAGCGCGTCTGCAAGTGGCACTATTCAACATATTGCAGGAAGGTGATGTTCAGATTCGTGGATTTAATTTAAGAATTCCATTAGACCTTCAATTTGTTTTTACCGCAAATCCAGAAGATTATACAAATCGTGGCAGTATTGTTACGCCTTTAAAAGACAGAATTGGTTCCCAAATTTTGACACACTATCCTAAATCGATCGAGCACTCTAAACAAATCACACAAGATCAGGCAAAATTAAATTCAGACCAGAAAAAAATTGAGATCCCCGAAATTCTGAAAAATCTTGTTGAACAAATTGCGATAGAAGCAAGAACAAGTGAATTTGTAGATTCAAAAAGTGGTGTGAGTGCTCGTTTAACAATCAGCGCTTACGAAAGTATGATCAGCGCTGCTGAATTACGCTTCTTAACCAACAATCAGCCTTATAGCTTTGCAAGGATCAGCGATCTTTATGGTGCTATTCCGGCTATTAACGGTAAAATTGAATTGGTTTATGAAGGAGAGCAGGAAGGGCCTGCCGTGATAGCGCAGAATCTTATCAGTCTGGCCATTCGTAATTTATTTGTGCAGTTGTTCCCAGATCCTGCAAAATTAAAACGCAAAAAAGAAAGTTCTGAATATTCAGAAATCGTGGGCTGGTTTGCTCAAAATAATATTCTTGACTTGTTAGATAAAGAAACCGACAAGGTATATAACGCTGCGTTAACTATGATTGATGGTCTTGATGAATTGGTAACTAAACATTATCCAAAATTAAAAGGCCCAGAAAAAACCACTCTTATGGAATTTGCTTTACACGGATTAGCTGAGCATTCTCTCTTAAGCAAAAATAAATTAGTGGATGGCACCAGCTTTAAAGATTATTTTGGTTCGCTGATGAACCAGGGTTATAACTTTGATAAGGGAGAAAATTAAAATACTCTTGTTACAAAAAAGAAAACCCCTTCTCCATTGAAAAGGGGTTTTCTTTTTATAAAATTACCTCATCAAGAATAAACATCCAGTGGATGCCAGAGCCAGCTGATAATAGTTCGAAAGACTACTATCTCGAAAACCCAACCGAAGTACCAGACCTGAAACTCTTCTTTAGCCCGAGCATTTTAATAGCTGTTACCGCTGCTTCATCGCCTTTGTTACCATGCTTCCCACCCGCTCTATCTAATGCCTGTTGTTGATTATCTGGAGTTAAGACGCCAAAAATAAATGGCATATTGTATTTAATATTCAAATCCGTTATTCCTTTTGCAACAGCGTCACAAATAAAATCAAAATGACGCGTTTCGCCTTGTATGACACAACCTAAACAAATCACTGCGTCTACATTTGCAAACTCCGCCATGTATTGCGCTCCAAGTGTTAATTCAAAACTCCCGGGCACTTCTTTAACCAAAATATTTTCTTCCAGCGCTCCGTTTTCGAGAAGGGTTTTTAAAGCTCCTTCTTTTAAAGCGTTTGTAATTTCATAATTCCACTCCGAATACACAATTGCGAATTTAAAGGGACTTGCATCAGGAATTTTGCTGCCTTCTACTGACGATAAATTTTTATTTACACTGCTCATTTTATTTTAAACTAAAAAAGCTCCGTTAAACGGAGCTTTCATTAAATTATATTTTAATTTATTTACCGTCTTTTGCTTTAGCTCTGGTAATAAACTTTTCGATATCCTGACCTTCAGTAGATCTTGGAAATTCTTTTTGAATACGTTCGTAAATTTTAGTTGCTTCAGAAAAATTTCCTTTTTGCTCATTTGCAAAAGCAGCTTTTTTCAAAAAGTAAGGTCTTGTAAAAATGTTTTCACTTTTATCAGCCGCTTTCGAATAATATTTAATAGCGTCATCTACATTATTCATTTCCATGTAAGCATCGCCCATAGCGCCAATTGCAATCGGAGCAATAGTTTCATCGTTTCCGCTGTATTTTCCTAAAGACTCAACGGCTTCTGCAAATTTTCCTGTGCGTAAGTAACAAATACCCGCGTAGTAGTTTGCAAGACTTCCTGTTTTTGTAATGCTATATTCATCAGCGATTTGTAAAAAACCTTTCATTGGTTTTTGCCCGTCAGCAGACATAACCTGAGGTCCACCTTTAAGCGCTACATTAAAACTATCTTTTGCAAAAAGGCTCTCAGCCCAGAAGATTTCATTAACCGCTTCTTTTTCCTGTTCAGGGATATAGTATAATTTAAAAAAGCAAATTACGCCTATTACCAATAAAAGGCCGCCACCCACATAGGTAACCATCTTTTTATTCTTCTCATAAAACAATTGAATCCCTTGTAAATTCGGGTCAATTGGTCTTTTAGTTTCAACAGTTTCTTCTACCGGATTAGTTTCGTTATTGTCTACCGTAGTTTCTTCTTTTAAATCAGCCATTTGTACTTAAAAATTAGTCTGCGAAGATAGCACTTTTTCTGTTAAAACAGAATTTAGCTCCCCCCGGGCGATAAAAATAAGCGTATTTTTGTACAAAATCATGTTTTTAAAGCAATTATCCCTTATAAATTTCAAAAATTACTCTGAATTTGAGGCTAAATTTTCTGAAAAGATAAATTGTTTTGTGGGGAATAATGGCATGGGAAAGACCAATCTTTTAGACGCCATCTACTACCTTTCTTTCTGCAAAAGTTTTTTCAACACCATAGATAGTCAAAACATAAAACACGCCGAAGGTTTTTTTGTGATTCAGGGGCAGTTTAACAAAACAGGTGAAGAAAGTGAAGTGTATTGCGGTATAAAAAGGAATCAAAAAAAGATCTTTAAAAAAAACAAAAAAGAATACGATCGTCTAAGTGAACACATTGGCCAGTTTCCTCTGGTAATGATCTCTCCCGGTGATGCCGATCTGATTAACGGAAGTAGTGAAGCGCGTCGTAAATTTTTAGATGGTATTATTTCACAGTATGATAAAGTCTACCTCGACAAACTTATTTCTTACAACCAGGTTTTAAAACAAAGAAATGCCTTGCTAAAACATTTTGCAGAAAGCAGGAGTTTTGACTCGGAAACCCTTGAAATATGGGATGAACAGCTTATTATCTATGGCAAAGGCATCCTTGAAATTCGCGAAGAATTTTTAAAACAGTTTATTCCACTTTTTAATACATACTATAAGTTTATAAGCGAAAGTAAAGAAGAAGTTGCGCTGCATTATGAAAACAGCCTTGGAGAAAAGGACTTTAAAACCGGCCTTCTTACTTCCTTAGGCAGAGACAGAGCTGTGCACTACACCACTGTGGGTCCGCACAAAGACGATCTCGAATTTAAGCTGGATACTTTTAGCTTAAAAAAATACGCTTCGCAGGGACAGCAAAAATCTTTTTTATTAGCCTTAAAACTGGCGCAGTTTGAATTTATAAAAGACCAAAAAAACACCAAGCCCTTGTTGTTGCTTGACGACGTTTATGATAAATTAGATGAGGCGCGCTTTACTAAATTACTCGAACTCGTAAGTAGCGATAAATTCGGACAAGTTTTTATTACAGATACACATGCCGACCGCATGAATGTGTTGCTCAATCAAAAACAAATTGATCACCGGATTTTTCTGGTAGAGAATAGTTTGGTGAAGGAGTTTTAGCAAAAAGTTTAGACTTTCAGCTCATTCTTGCCAGTTACCGAAAAAACCGACCACTTATATACTTTTTTTCTCCATCCCGAAAATCTCTCCGGTTCTAAACAAGCTAAGTCTTACTTTTACAGAGTCTTAGATACTAACCTATTTCAAGATAACATCTTTCAGGTGTTTTGTGTGTGTTATAACTGAAAAAAGCTGGTTTTAGTAGGGCCAGCTTTTTTCCGTTTATATATGTTCTGTTATTGATTATACCATCTGGCTATATCGATCACCAAACCTAAAGAAGAGAAATTATTGGTATGACGAATTTGATTTGCCGTCATATTAATAGTTAGTCCATATTGAAACTGAAGCTTAATAAATTTGTAACCACCTCTAACTGTTAATGCCGGTTCAGCGAACATGAAAAGTGGGCCCGTTAAATTGTTGTTATCAAGATAGTCTTCTGCCAGTTGTTGCTGCGTATAATTGTTTTGCGAGAAATTATTGTATTTCACAAAAGAAAATCTTGAGCTGGCTACCAAGTCAAAGAAGCGCGACTTGTAGCCAATGTCGGGCTGAACAAAAACCTTAGCCGCACGCGCATTAAAACTCGCCATGTAGTTATTATCGTTTTGATCGGTAAACTGTTCTTTTTTGTGAACACGTCCGGCGCCTGCACCAACAAAGGTTTCGAATACAAAATGGTTATCCAGCAAAGGAGTAAAATATCCAACAGCAGCTTCTCCTAAAACACCATCGTGTTGATAATTATTACTTGCCTTATAGTTTTGATAATACCCGTTGACCATAATTCCGACATTTTTAGCAACCGCCACAGCCGCCTGCAAATCATTACCGGTTGCGGATAATTGAATTTCGCCGCGTTCTTTAAGCAAGGGCGCATTAACTGTATTAGACACATACATTTGAGTAGTGCAGGAATTGATAAACAGGATTCCAACAAGACCCGACGTTAGTAAAACTAGTTTTTTCATGGAGCGGTGTTTAGAACAAGTCCCTTAATATTGTGCCAGAGCAGAAACTGAGGAAACGTATCTGCCGTTAACTATCCTAAAACGACTTGAGGAAATAATTGCCCTAAGTAAGAACAAGGATTATAATTATAGCCACCAGGATGGCAAGAATAATGGCAAATAAAACTATTTTAAAGAGTGTGTCAAATAATCCCGCCGCCTTTTGGAGTTTGTGCTTAGAGGTTTTTTGCTGATCTATGCTTACAGAATTAGTAGTTTTGTAATCTGACTGAATCGCAGTAAGAGCTTTATTTCCAGAGTTTATCAGGGGCTTAATTAACCGTTTGGGAAGAAATACAGGCTTTGCCTGAGCTGGCGACTTTACACTTTGTGAGTAGGCTGAAGCCTGAATAAGAAGCTGTTCTGATTTTTCCGATTTAACTCCCAGAGCCTCCTCATTTTTTGCATCATCCACGGTACGGTTGTTTTTTGAAGCGCGCAATTCATTTTTCGGAGAACTGTGTTTGTGTCCCAACTTAGTGTATCGCTGAGTTGTAAAAGAACTGCTTTTACAGCTACACAAAAAAATAAAGGCTATGAGGGGAAGAAGTAGTAGTTTTTTCATTTCGTTTTTTTTGAAATGAAAATCTCAAATCCTATGCCATCCAACATTTACCACAGGCACACTGAGGTCACTTAGAAACACTCATATTTTTTTTAAATACTTAAGTCTGAACCTGTAAGGTGGACTTCGTGCACCTTAGAGGTTTAGTGTTTGAACTAAAGATTTAAAACTCACAGTTTTTTGGCGTTCTTGGAAATGGAATAACATCGCGGATATTGGTCATGCCGCTTACGAAAAGTACCAGACGTTCGAAACCAAGACCGAAACCAGCGTGCTCGCAGGAACCAAATCTTCTTGTATCTAAATACCAGGATAATTCTTCCGCTGGAATTCCAATTTCGCTCATTCTGGTTTCCAATTTCTCCAGACGTTCTTCACGTTGACTTCCGCCAACTATTTCCCCGATACCCGGAAATAGAATATCCATCGCCGCAACCGTTTTTCCATCGTCGTTTTGACGCATGTAGAAGGATTTTATTTCTTTCGGATAATCAATTAATATCACTGGCTTTTTGAAATGCTTCTCTACCAAATAACGCTCGTGTTCGCTTTGAAGATCAACTCCCCACTTATCTACCAAATATTGAAATTTCTTTTTCTTATTGTGATTGCTTTCACGAAGAATTTCAATGGCTTGAGTATAGGTAACCCGCTCAAATTTATTATCAAGACAAAACTGCAGCTTGTTTAATAGAGTCAGCTCGCTTCTTTCATTCTGAGGTTTTTGTTTTTCCTCTTCCTCCAAACGTTGACTTAAAAACTGAATATCCTCCAGATTATTATCCAGAGCATATTTAATAACGTACTGCAACATTTCTTCAGCAAGATTCATGTTGTCGTTCAAATCACAGAAAGCCATTTCGGGCTCTATCATCCAGAACTCTGCCAAGTGACGCGCTGTATTACTGTTTTCGGCTCTGAAAGTGGGACCGAAAGTGTAAATATCGCTAAAAGCCATTGCTGCCAACTCTCCTTCTAATTGTCCAGATACGGTAAGGTTTGTTGCTTTACCGAAAAAATCCTGTTTAAAATCCACATTACCATTTTCGTCTTTCGGAGGATTTGCAATATCAAAATTAGTTACGCGAAACATCTCTCCCGCCCCTTCAGCATCACTTGAAGTAATGATAGGAGTATGCATATAGAGAAATCCTTTTTCGTTAAAAAATTTATGCACTGCGAATGCTAAAGTGTTTCTTACACGAAATACTGCTCCAAAAGTATTGGTACGAAAACGTAGATGTGCAATCTCGCGCAGGAATTCGAGGCTATGTTTTTTAGGTTGAAGCGGATATTTTTCAGCATCACTATCTCCAAGGATCTCAACGGAGCTGGCTTTCAATTCAACAGTTTGGCCTTTGCCCTGAGAGGCTATCAATGCACCGGTTGCGCTAACTGCAGCACCAGTAGTAATACGTTTTAAGATTTCTTCAGGAGTATTGATGAAATCAACTACTATTTGTAAATTATTATTGGTAGAACCATCGTTCAACGCTATGAATGAGTTGTTGCGAAATGTGCGTACCCAGCCTTTAACTGTAATCGTTTGCTCTGTGGGTGTGGTTTGTAGAATGTCTTTAATGCGTAAACGTGCCATAATAATTTAATAAGCATCAAATTTAATAAGATTTTAGCGAAATTAAGGGCTTTAAGAAATAACTGGTATTTAAATTGCGGGAATTATAATTCACAATTAAAACAAAAAACATGAAATGGTTCGGTGGACGTGAAAGCGGAAATGTGGAAGACCGTCGCGGAATGTCGACGGGAGGCTTTATAGCAGGTGGGGGTATTGGTGCTACACTCCTTTATCTGTTATTCAACTTTATTTTCGGAAACGATGCCGGAGAGTTGGTACGGCAAGTTCAAACCAATGCTCCTCAAACAAGCGAACAGGGTGTCACTTCCACTAATAATGCAGAAGAAGACCAAATGGCAACGTTCTCTTCTGTTGTTCTGGGATATACTGAAGATGTATGGAACAAAATTTTTTCAGAAAATGGCAGAACTTACCAGGAACCTAAATTGGTGCTTTTCAGTAATTCTACGGAGTCTGCCTGCGGCTCAGCCAACTCTGCAACAGGACCATTTTATTGTCCGGGTGATCAAAAAGTGTACATCGATCTGGCTTTTTTTAACGAACTGAAAGAACGTTTTGGTGCGGCGGGTGATTTTGCAAACGCCTACGTGATTGCCCATGAGGTGGGACATCACATACAGTATTTAATGGGAACCAGTGAAAAAATTCATGAAGCGCAACAAACCGCTTCGAAAAAACAGGCGAATAAATTATCGGTTGCTTTAGAATTACAGGCGGATTTTTATGCGGGTGTTTGGGCACATTATAATCAGGAAATGAAAAATGTAATGGAGCCTGGAGATCTTGAAGAAGCTCTGAATGCAGCCACTGCTATTGGCGACGACCGTTTACAAAAAATGAGTTCGGGCCGTGTTGTTCCCGATGCTTTCACACATGGCACTTCCGCTCAAAGGGCCTATTGGTTTAAAAAAGGATTTGAAACCGGCGATCTTTCGCAGGGAAATACTTTTAAGGACATTCAAAACTAGTTTCTGACTTTCAGATATTCTTCCTCATTAATTTCATCAGCCATGTCTGAATAGCGGAGCAGCATATCCTGGATAAAAAGTACTTCCGGAAACAGTTTTGCTTCTGTTTGTTTGATTATTTTTTTGCTTCCTATAATCTGAATCTCTTCAAACAAACGGGAGTGTATAATTTTAAAATAACTCTTATTGTTTTTATACTTCCTGTAAACAGGAAAGTGCATATCTTCAAGGTTCATGGCAAAAGAGTTTCTAAAATTAGTCTCCGAGTATATTCACGAAAGGTACAAAGATAATGTAGAAAAACTCTGCATTGTTTTGCCTAATAAACGGGGGGCCCTTTTCCTGAAAAATCATTTAGCACAGACTTTCGGAAAAACCATCTGGCTGCCAACCATTATAAGTGCTGAAGAATTGATTACCGAACTCAGCGGCCTCAGAACGCTCGAAGAAATTGATCTGGTTTGTCATCTCTACGAAAGTTATAAAGTGTGTTATGGCACCAACGCCGAAACCTTTGACAGCTTTGCAAAATGGGGACAATTAATTCTACAGGATTTTAATGAAATAGATCGTTACCTGGCCGACTCGGAACAACTTTACGAAAATTTAAAAGATATAAAAGTAATCGAGAACTGGAGCCTGGGCGAAGAAACTCTCAGTGAGTACCAAACTAACTATTTACAATTTATGAATAGTCTGGGTGCCATCTATAAACATTTTTCCGCTTATTTATTAAGTAATAACTGGGCCTACCAGGGACTTGCCTACAAACAATCTGTTCTCAACCAGGATAAAAATACATTCGTAAATCAATTTGATAAACTGTTATTCTGCGGATTTAATGCTCTTAATGCTGCTGAATTAAAAATTTTTTATAAACTTTTTGAGCAAAAAAAAGCGGATCTGATCTGGGATGCAGACATTTATTATTTAAACAATCGCAACCAGGAAGCTGGATTATTTTTAAGAAATAATTTTAACTTGTTTAAAGAACGAGAACCTTTTTTTATACAGGATAATTTTAAAGAAAAAAAAGATATTAAAATTATTTCTGTACCAAAACAAATCGGACAAGCGCAGGTTGTAAAGCAAACCATTCAACGATTTATTGATCAACAAATTCCGTTAGATAAAGTGGCCGTGGTATTAGCCAATGAAAAATTGCTTTGGCCCGTCTTACAGCAGCTGCCCGAAGCTGTAGAGCATGTGAATATAACCATGGAGTATCCGCTAAGATACACTTCGACTTATAGTTTTATTGAACTGATGATTCAAATTCAGATCAACTTTGAAAAACAAAAGAAAGTTTACAAAACTATATATCATAGCGATCTTATTGGCCTTTTGCGACAACCACTTTTTTCCTATTACATAAAAGCAAAAAAAATAAATATTAATGTTCCTTCGCTTACTAATGAAGTGGTGGCAAGAAATCTTTCTTTTATTTCTCAAAAAAATCTACAGCAACTATTAGGAGAAAACTATTCCAACCTCCAGGCTTTATTGCAACCGGTACCTACTATCACAGAACTTTGTGCTTTAATCCAGGAAATTCTTAAAACAAGCATTGCTTACTTTTCAGAACAACAAAGAAATAATCAGAACAATTTAGAGCTTGAATATTTACAGATCATTCTAAAAAACTTTAACCGCCTCAACGATATTCTCGCGCGTTATCCGCATTTTCATGATATCCACTCCTTTAAACAATTGTACACGCAGGTTGTTGGGAATTCTACAGCGCCCTTTATCGGTGAGCCATTACGTGGTTTACAGATAATGGGGGTTTTGGAAACACGGACCCTTGATTTTGATCACATCATTTTAGTGAATGTGAACGAAGGCGTTCTGCCCTCGGGAAAGACAATTAATTCTTTTATTCCGAATGATCTGAAACGTGCTTTTGGATTGCCTTTATATCTGGAAAAAGATGCGATCTACGCCTACCACTTTTACCGTATCCTTCAAAAAGCAAAAGACGTTACCATTACCTATGATAGTGAAACCGATACTTTTGGAAAAGGCGAAAAAAGTCGTTTTGTAACGCAGCTGCAATTGGAAATGAAACATTACAATCCGGAAATTTCTATGACGGAAGAAGTGGCCTCTTATAAGGACTTTCCTGAAGAACTTCCCAATATAATTACCATTCAAAAAAACGAAGAGGTTCTTCGATCCATTCTTAATAAAGCCAGCAACAACGAGCTTTTTGGAGGACTTTCTCCCTCTGGATTAATATCCTATAAAGAATGTTCTTTGAAATTCTACTACCGTTATGGCGCACATTTAAAAGAAACAAAAGAAGTGGAAGAAAGCGCCGAAGCAAACACCTTTGGCTCTATTCTGCATTTAAGTCTCGAAAAACTCTACACAGAATTTACCGGGCAGATTATCAAAGCCAGTAATCTGGCTGAAAAATTAAAAATCGCCGATGAAGCCGTCAACGAAAGTTTTATTTCTTTTTTTGATAACAATGAACCTGTGGGAAAAAGCATTCTGCAGCAGGAGGTAATTAAAGTCTATGTAAAAAAACTGATCAACAACGACATTAAATTTATTAATTCGCTCACCAGTCAAAATCATTTTCTCAGTCTTCATAGTCTTGAAAAAGAATTTTCAGCTGAGCTGGAAGTCCCGGTAAATGAAAACCTTACAAAACTTTACATTAAAGGAAAAATAGATCGCGTGGACAGTTTTAAGGGACAGGTAAGAATTATCGATTACAAAAGCTCTGTAAAGGACACAGATAAATTTATGTTTGATGGTTTTGAAAAATTATTCCAGGATAAAAATTACAACAAACAATTTCAACTTTTTATCTACGCCTGGCTACTTTATAAAAACCATGCAGCAGCTCCAGAAAAATTGATGCCCTGCATAGTTCCTTTCAAAGTATTTTTAGAAGAACCAAAATACATTCTCGGCACCGATAAAAAACCTTTTGTTTTCACTTTACAGTTTTTTACAGACTTTGAGAATGAACTTAAAAATTTCATCGCATCCATTTTTAACCGTGAGATTCCTTTTTTTCAGACTTACGACGAGAAGGCTCATGAATATTGCCCTTACAACACCATTTGCAATTTAAAAAAATAGTTATTGTATTTTTGATAGTTTGACTGCGTAGTAGAGACAAGGAGAAATTAGTAGTCCGAAAAAGACTAAAAAGAGCAAAGGCTGTTCATCAATCCATTTACCCCTAGCAGACTGTAACATAAAAATTGTCATCACAATGAAAGCCAGAAGAGTAAAGGGCTTGATGTTTCTGGCCATTTTTGAAGTAAGCCTGTATTGCTCTTTTACATTATTTTTAGTCATGCGCGATTTATATAATCCCGGGGTAAAGGAAACCACAGTCATCAAAATATAAAAAAGCAAAGCTATTGCAAAGGCGCCCCAAAATCCATTTTTAGTATGAAAACCGTTTACAGTAGATAATTCATTAAAGTGACCATTGGTATCAGGCAAAGTGGGGAGAATTAAAATTAGCAGTAAAGCATTAACGAAAAGCAAAAGAGCAGAGATTACTTCAGAAATTTTATCGCTTCGGTCAAGTTCTATTTTCATTTTTGGGATTTAAGAATGACTTTTTAATATTACTCAAAGATACTGCTTCAACTTTAATTTGTTAAGCCTTTTTTGAAAATGCTACAAAACGTTTTTATTCTGCCCAACCTTTTTCGAAAAACCGTTGTAAAGGCTAATTATGAATAGACCTCCTTTTCTTGTTTTAATTTTTTTTTTATTGTGCAATTTCGCCTTCGCACAATCTAAAAACAACTTTAGCAATACAAAAGATATTTTCGGTACCCGTGTTTTCATAGAAAATAAGGGCCAGTTTGATTCAAAAGTGAGTAACGGCAAAAAAGTACTGTTCGCTTACGAAAACGGCCCGGAATTTATTTACTTCACCGCAGAAGGACCAATTTATAAATTCATTAAAAGCTATCCGCTCACTGAAGAGCAGCGTGAAGAAATGGAAAAAGGCAAAAAAGTGAACAGAAAAGCGGATAAAAATTTTTTTGTCTACGTTAACTGGGTGAATGCGAATAAAAATCTCCAGGTTATTGAAAGTGATAAACAGTCGTGGTATTTCAGTTACGGTCTTTCAGCATTAAACTCATACGGGTATAAAAAAATAACCTATAAAAATGTTTATGACCATATCGACATTGAATACCTTATTCCTGAAAACAAAACCCACGGCATTAAATATAATGTGATATTACACCCTTATGCTGACCCTGATCAGATAAAGCTACTTTATTCAGGCCATGTAAAAAGAATTACTAAGAAAGGAAAAGATGTTGTTGTAAAGACTCCACTGGGCAATATTGTCGAGCACGAACCTGAAACCATAGATCAAGAAAACAAGCCCGTTGCTTCAGAATTTTCGCTAAAGGGTGACACGCTTCAGTTTAAAATAACCGCAGCTTATAACAGGAATGAAACTCTGATCATTGATCCGTGGGTAACCACCATTTCCAACCTTGCAAATACAAACGATGGATATGATGTAAACTATGACAACGCCGGTAATCTCTACGTATATGGCGGCGGGTCGCCAACAACAGCAGTTCCGTGCAAGATTTCAAAATACTCGTCTACCGGTACCTTGCTTTGGACCTTTCCGTGCATTCTCACTTCCCAAAATTGGAATACCGCGGGACTCGCCGGAATTCCTGGAAATTTTACCGTTAATAAAATCACTCAAAAATGTTACACGGGAGAAACTTTCGGATCGAAGATAATACGTCTTGACGTTAATGGAAATTACGACAATTTTATAACCGCGGCCTCAAATTTTTGGGATGAACTCTGGGAATTTGATTTTGATCCATGCACTCAAAGCGTTTATGCTTTTGGCGGAGGAACAAGTTTTAATCGCCACGCGGCCATAGTCGATGAAGTGAATTCTACTTCTATTCCGGTAAACCTTTCTGGCTTTACACAAACTAACCAGGATGTTGTTTGTAGCACGATAGATGACAACGGCGATATCTTTCTTGTATATGTAGTTCCAGCGCCAAATTTTTTAACCACACCAAATTACATCTTAAAAGTAAATCCGGCATTTAACGGGAATAGTTGGTCGCAACTGACTACCTACGCTACCTTGCTTGAATACAGCAATAAGACGTATTTTTCAAATCTCCCCCAGAGCATTACTAATCCATCTTCTAACGGATTCAATTGCATTGCTGTAAATGCCAATCATTTGTATTATTACGACGGATTTAATGTAGCCGTATTTGACAAACTAACCGGCGTTAAAACCGCTTCTACCAATATACCCGGCTATTCTCCCCTACTTAGAGGAGGGATTGCTGTAGACGATTGCGACAATGTTTATCTTGGAGGTGATAGTTGTATTAAAGTACTACATTATAATGGGACTACCTTTAATGTTCTGCCTAATATTCCTTTAACAACAAGCGGACCACAACAACGCGTATACGATCTAAAACTTGATCGCACTACAAATATTCTATACGCGAGTGGACGCAAATTTGTAGGCACTTATAACGCCACACAAATTTGCAATACTGTTACGCAGATTGGCGTAACTGTTAATTGTGGCGTAAACAATGATGCAATGGCCATAGCTTCCATGACTCCCTCTATTCCTGGATCTACCCTATCGTACACATTGTTTGGAGCCTCCGGTACTATTTCGCAGGGTTTAAGTTCACCACAGACAACTTATACGCTTACAAATCTTCCGAATGGAAGTTATACGCTTTCTGTTCAAACAAACGCTCCTTGCGGGGCGATTAATTCTCAAACGTTTTCTATTGATTGTCCACTTTGTTCCATTAGTGTTAGCGGATCGTCCCACTGTATTCCTTCGGGTATTAGTTGTACTTTAACAGCATTCAACCCGGTAAACTTCTCTTCTGCGCTAACGTATGCGTGGAGCGGCCCTGGCGGATACTCATCGAGCCTTTCACAACCTACTTTCACAAACGGAACTTTTGGAAATTATACCCTAACAGTAACAGACGGATCTTGCACAGCCCATGCATTGGCAACGCTTGCGCCCCCTCCTTTACCAACCCTCTCAGCTATTGCAAATCCAAGTTCGGGTTGTGTAGGGCAATCCGTTATATTAACGGCCATTTCAGCAGGCGGCACCGCGCCCTACACCTACAATTGGAACGGAGGCTCATCAAATTCATTACTCCTTGTTACACCAAATACAGCAGGAAGCTATTCTTACACGGTGTCGGTTACAGACGGGGTTAAGTGCAAAGCTTCTACAACTATAACTCTATCGGTTAACGACATCCCCACTGTCTCTGCACATAATTCAACAGTATGCGAAGGTGCCACCATAAGGTTGGAGGCTAGCGGAGCAGAAAGCTACCTTTGGTATCCAGGGCCACATGCCGGCAATCCCTATGTAACTTCAATTAAATACACTAGCACATTTACAGTTATAGGAAGCGTAAAAGGGTGCACTAATTCCACTACAGCAAATGTTTCAATGATCGCTGCTCCTCTGGTAACATTAACGGCGCTTCCCCAGAGTGGCTGCGAGCCTATGTGTATAAACCTGTCGGCCGCCAGCGCGGGCCCACTCTTATCATACAACTGGCTAATTAATAATGAATCGATTGGCACAGCAAGTGCGATAAAAAATTATTGTTTTAAAGGGCCCGGAACTTACCTTATTAATTTTGTGGGGACTAGTTTCAGTGGATGCACTAACTTGTCAGCCCCAAGCAGGATTGACGTGTACAGAAAACCAATTGCGAACTTTACATATAATGGCGAACTTAAATTACCCGAAGCCGAGGTTATCTATCATGATGCCAGCACGTCGAATGTTGTAAACTGGTACTGGTACTTCGGTGACGGCGACTCTGCAACCGTTAAAGACCCTATCCATGTGTTTCCTGATGCAAAGATTTATCCTACTTTTCTCATTGCAAAAACCAGAGAAGGTTGTGCCGATACAATCGGAATTCCTGTAAAGATTGATGAGCTTCCACTGTTATTTCTTCCAAATAGTTTTACACCTAACGGCGATGGAAAAAACGATACATTTTTCGCCAAAGGCGCGGGCGTTAAAGATTTTAAAATGTCTATTTATGATCGCTGGGGAGAGAAAATTTTTGAAACAAATGACATAACAAAATCCTGGGACGGCACCTATAAAAGCAAGCCTGTTCAGGAAGACAGTTACACATGGTTAATAATTTATACTTTAGAAAACCATCGCACAGAAACTATCGCAGGACATGTTACTATTTTAAGATAAAAAGTACTTCGTAAAATTACACGCTATTAAAATAAGATAAGCCCCTTCTATTTTTGCCTGAAACTTTCAGACAGGGTTTTATTAAATTGTTCTGTAAGTTTAGCTTTCTGACCTTCTTGTCTTTCATCAAACCCTACTCCTTTAGAACGCCCTTTCAGTCTTCCATACAAACGTTTGATAATTTGGGCGCCATCTGACGTATCCGAAAAGGTTCTTTGCACTGTGACAATTTTTTTAGTATGGTCGATGATTGTTGAAGTAACAGAAAATCCGTCTTCCAAAGCTTCTGCGCGCATTTGCGACTGATCTTCAGCACCAACAGTAAAGTCAATCTTTTCAAGATCGCATTTGTAATAAAACGGCGCATCCGAAAAAGAAAGTTCAATTTCATTTAGTACGATTTCTTCCCAATTACCAATATAAACATCCCCTTCTACAAAACCCTTAGCTTCAGCAAAATTTCCGCTTAGCGAAAAGTTTATATAATTCTGCAAATCGAATTGGCGAAACGTTGTGGCTTCGATAACTTCTTCTTTAGTTTCACTTTCACTCAGCAAAGAAATATTTAACGTATCGCAAAAAGCGCCGTCGGACAACCTTATGAGGACATGTTTTTCGTTTTCTGTATTTTTTAATTCTACTTCGAAAGGTCTTTTATCCTTCGGACCTAATTTGAATCTGTGTTTTTCCATCACTATTTTCTTTCAGCTTATTTAATTTCTCAAAGCTACCTTTTTTCGGTCATCAATTTGCGTCAGCCGATGTCAGCTCGAGGGTAGTAGCGAACTAGTCGTCAGCAAGTACGAGGTTTTGCATACCAACCGTCATTTTCATCAGACCGAATTTTATGAAAACCTTTTCATCTTTGATCTCTTCTATTACTCCTACTTCATTGCCATTAAGAACCTTCACTTTACTTCCCACTTTTAAAACCGGTTTTAAACGCGCTATTTTTTTCTCCGCGAAATTACTCAGTTTATTCTGTTTACGAAGTTCTTCCTGTTTTTTTGTTTCTGCTGTAATACCGTCAATAAATCGCTTAATGATTATTTTTTTATCCTGCTTTTTATTCCAATCATCCATTAAACGCAGGTATTTTTGCCCGTAATCTGCAAGACGCGCCAGTTCAATCTTACGTTCTCTTTCTTTGTTGATCTTTTCTTCCCAGTTACTAAAAAGCGTATGGTATTTTTCTTTTGCAATTTTTTTCAGAAATTCTTCATGCTCTAATCTTTGGAGTTGCTCAGCCATTTTTGTTTTTTGATCCTGAACATCTGCTAATAAACGGTTGAGCTTTAATTTCTCCTTGTCAACTTTTTCTTTGGCGCGTTCAATTAAATGTTTTGGGAATCCAATACGCTCTGCTACTTCAAACGTGTAGCTGCTTCCGGGCTCTCCCACACTTAAAATATATTTCGGCTCCAGCGTTTCAATGTCAAAAAGCATACTTGCATTTATAGCGCCTTCAAGTTTGTCAGCTAATAATTTCACATCACCAAAATGTGAAGTGATAATTCCTTTCGTTTTGGACGTTACCAAACTTTCCAGCACAGCCTCCGCTATAGCACTACCCAGCTCAGGATCGGTGCCGCTTCCAAATTCATCCATTAAAACCAAAGTGCCTTCGTTAATCTCATTGAGAATGGAGGTCATAGATTTTAATTTGGCACTGTAAGTACTCAGTTCATTCTCTATACTTTGAGTGTCGCCTATATCAATCAGAATTTTTTCAAAAAAACAGTAAACACTTGTTTCCTTAACCGGAATCAACAATCCGCTTTGTAACATCAGTTGTAAAAGTCCGATGGTTTTCAGCGAAATCGTTTTCCCACCGGCATTTGGTCCGCTGATAACCATAATGCGTTTGCTGTTGTTTAATTCCACAGTTAAAGGAATGGTTGCTTTTCCAAGACGTTTATTTTGAAGATAAAGTAAGGGATGATAAGCTTCCACGGCATTTAACGAAAAACCCTCTTTAATTTCGGGAAGTGTTGCTTTTAAATCTACGGCGAGTTCGGCTTTGGCTTTGACAAAATCAACATAAATCAAAAATTTAAAAGCCTCTTTTAAAGATTGGGAAAAAGGGCGGATCTGCGAACACAATTCACGAAGAATCCGGTTGACTTCTCTGTGCTCGTCTATTTCTAACTCCGCAATATCATTGTTCATGCCAATAGTGACACCCGGTTCTATAAAAATAGTTTTCCCACTTTCACTTTTACTGTGAACAAATCCCGGAATTTCAGACTTATGCTCCACCATTACGGCAAGGGTGCGGCGTCCGTTAAAAAAACTTTCCTCGTTTTCCCTTAAAAAACCATGTTTTCGCAACTCATTAATGTAATTGTAGAAACGTTTATCGCTTTCCCGTCTTTTTTCGCCAATCTGTTTCCGTATGCGACTGAGTTCGGGTGACGCGCTATTTTTAACTTGTGCTTCTGAATCAATAATTTTATTTATTTCATCCACTACAAAATCAAACACATCCAAATCCTTCGCCAGATCAAACAAAAAAGGCATAGTGGTTTTTTTGCCCTTCAGGTAACGAATTAAAGTATTTGAAACCTCCACGGTTTTTAAAACACTAAGCAACTGTGTCTCCACTAACAGTGAGCCTTCCAGAGAAAGATAGTTTAGTTCACTTGCAATATCATCGTGCTCTGCAGAAGGGAAATAACCTTGTCCGCCTATAATTAATTTAAGCTCGTTCGTTTGATTTAATTCTGTCAGAATGTCTTTTGATTCACTTTTCGGGAAGATTTCTTCGCAAAGCAGTTTTGCTTGTTTGCTGTGACATCTTTGTTGTACTAAGTTCCTTATTTTATCAAACTGAAGAAGCTCCAGATGTTTCTTCTCAACCATTACACTTTATCAAATTACAATTTACAAAAATCTTTATAAAAAAACAATAAAGTTAAGCATTTGCGGAATGTTTGAATTAGATTATTTTTGAGATTATTAATTCAAGAACTAAACAATGAAAACCGATCTGATTACCAAAATGGAAGAACTGTTGTCGAAAGACGCAGGTGAAGTTGCTGCTGATGTGCGCGCTCTGCAAAAAGAGTACCAAAAGCTTTGGACTTCTGAATTTGAAACCGCCAAACAAACTTTCGTTGACGAAGGTGGCAAAACCAAAGAATTTGAGCACCCCAAACAAGCAGAAGACCTGAGGTTTGAAGAGTTGGTTGAAAAGTTCAATAAACTAAAAAAAGAAGCAGACACTAAAATTGCTGCTGAACAATCAAAGAATTTACTCATTCGCCAGGAAATTATCGCCAAGATAAAAGATCTGAGTCATGTGAGCGAAAATGTGGGTTCTGCGGTGAGAAAACTGCAGGAGCTGCAAACACAATGGAAAGAAACCGGTCAGGTCTCGTCTCATAAGTACAAAGAGGTGCAGGCCGATTATAGTCGCGCCGTAGAAGACATCTATTACAACATCAAGATTTTCCGCGATTTACAAGAGCATGATCTTAAAAAGAATCTTGAACACAAAACAGAACTCATTGAAAAATTGAAAGGGATTCAGTCTCTTGAAAATATTAAAGAAGCAGAACGCCTGATTAAAATCTACAGAAATGAGTGGGATGAAATTGGTCCGGTACCAAATGGCAGATGGGAAGCTCTGAAAAATGATTACAAAGCGGTTTTAGACGAAACTTACAAAAAAATAAAAGGCCATTACAATTCCCTGGAAGAACAAAAAGAAGGGAATTTAAAATCCAAATTAGAAATTATTGAAAAAGTAAAAGAACTGATCAATTCTGTTTCTGAAGCAAAAGCCACTCGCTGGAATGAAGCTACAGACAAGATCATCACTTTACAAAGCGACTGGAAATCTGTTGGTCGTACTACAGAAAAAGACAACGAAAAAATCTGGGCAGAATTCAGAACACTTTGTGATAGTTTCTTCGAGAAGAAAAAAGCTTTCTTTGCCGGACTGAATGAAAAGTTTTCTGCTAACAGAAAAATAAAATCAGAACTCATTGCAAAAGCCGAAGCGCTGCAAAGCAGTACCGACTGGCAAAAAACAGGACTTGACTTAATTAAATTACAAGACACCTGGAAAAAATACCCTAGTAATGGCGACAAAGAAGAGCCGAAATTATTTGCGCGGTTCAGAAAAGCCTGCAATACGTTTTTTGATGCTAAAAAAGCTCACTACGAAAACGTAGACGCTTCTTTTGAGCAAAATCTAGTGAAGAAAGAAGAAATTCTTACCCGCTTAAATGAGCTTAAGTTGACTGATGACAATGCCGGTAACCGCGAGCTTTTAAAAACGATTTCTGCAGAATGGAACGAAGCTGGCCTGGTGCCAATGAAGGATAAAAAACGTGTAAACGATGCCTTCTACAACAGGTTGGATGAATTGTATGAGCAAATGCACATCGATAAAAACGAAAAAGCAGCTATCCAGTTTAAAACGAAACTAGACCGTTTATCTTCTTCAGAAAACGGCTTTGATTTATTATTGAAAGAATCGGATCATTTGAAAAAACTAGCCGATGAGATCAACGGACGCGTTCGCACTTATGATAATAATTTAGGCTTCTTCAAAAGCTCTAAAGGCGGTAACAACAGTTTTATGAAAGAAATTGAAGAAAAGATCGCGGTTGAAAAATCGAAGATCGCCGAGTTAACAGCTAAACGTAAATTGATTACCGAAGAATTAAATAAGATTCGTGCGGCGGCTGAAAAGCCAAAAGCAGAAGCTTAATACAAGGATATAATTTAACCACAGATTTCGCAGATCACACAGATTTATTTCTGAAATCTACGGAGTTTGTGGTTTTTTATTGGATTAAATCCGATTAACAGGATCTGCAAAATCAGTTAAAAATTCTGACATTTTTCCCGTTGTGAAATCTGAGCAATCTGTGGCGAGTCTTTCGGACTATATCCCCAAAAACTCCCTCACTAAATCCTCCGCTTTTGTGCAGGCTTCTGACAAAATCTCATTTAATATAAAAACGTCAAATAACTCTGCTGTTTTTAATTCTTTTTCGGCTTTGGCAATACGGCGCGCTATGCTTTCTTTATTATCAGTACTTCGGGAATGCAAACGTTCTTCCAAAATTTTTATGCTGGGAGGCATCACAAAAACACCAAGCGCATTTTGTTTAAATTGATTTTTCAGGTTCAGTCCACCTTCCACATCTATATCGAAAATCACTGCTTTACCTGTAGACCATATTTCCTGCACAGCAGATCTTAAGGTTCCATAGTGCGTTCCCGCATAAACCTCTTCCCACTCGAGAAACTCATTATTGGCCACCTTTTGTTTGAATTCCTCTACACTCAAGTAATGGTAATCTTTTCCATTCTCTTCTACACCACGTTTTGGACGGCTTGTAGCGGAAATAGAAAACGCTATATGTTCAGGAAAGGTTTTAAGAATATGGCGAACAAGAGTTGTTTTGCCTGAGCCGGACGGTGCCGAAAATATGATCATTTTGCCACTATGCATGCGCAAATATAAGAAACTGTTTAATTATGAGCTTCCAAAAACCTATGAATGAGAAAAGATCCATCCTGCTTTCAGTCCCCTTTCCCTATCATCACCGGGATTTACCACTGATAAAAAAACTCCTAAATTCTATTTCTTTGCCGTAATTTTGTACCCGCAATAAATTGCCGTTTTATTTATCAGACTTCTGGTAAAAGGCCGGCGGCTCTGCGTTAATAAATACAAGCAATACCATGAAAAAACCCCTGCTACTTTTACTTTTATTATTTACTTTTTTATCGCATGCCCAAATGCCAGGAGGCGCAAATCCAAAAGACATGGCAAAGGCAATGAAAGATATAAAAGGCAGGGTTTATGGAAAAATCATTGATGCTAATACAAAAAAACCTGTAGAATATACCTCTGTGGTGGTGCTTTGGTTTAATAAAGACAGTATCCTCGGCGGAGGCTTAACGGCCGAAAATGGAGAGTTTAATATTGAAGGTCTCCCTGCTATGGGAGGTTTTCGTTTAAGAGCTACGCAAATAGGGTATAAAACTTATGAGACAAAATTTTACATCCAGATACCAAACAAACTCGAACAGGATTTGGGTGACATTAAATTTGAAGTAGACCAGAAACTACTAAATGAAGTAGAAGTTACAGCTGAGAAAAACACTGTGGTAATGTCAATAGATAAAAGAACCTACAACGTGGATAAAGATCTTTCCGTAAAAGGCGGAACGGGCGCTGATGTCATGAAAAACGTTCCAGGTGTTACGGTAGATGCCGATGGCAATGCCCAACTAAGAAATCAGGCGCCCACTATTTATGTAGACGGCAGACCGACCAATTTAACTTTGCAACAAATTCCAGCTGATCAAATTGATCGCGTGGAAATTATTACCAACCCTTCCGTAAAATATGAAGCCAGCGCCACGGGTGGAATTTTAAATATTATTTTAAAAAAGAATTTGAAACCTGGTTATAATGGAATGGCTATGGCTTATATAGGCACGGGTGACCGTTACGGCGGAATGGTTAACTTAAATGTGAAGGAAGGGAAATGGAATTTTACAGCTATGTATTCTTACAACCAGGCCATCAATAATACAAAAGGATATACACGCAGAACACAATTAGACAGCATTCAAAATCCATCTGGTTATTTTAACCAGGATAATAAAACGCGCCAGATGAATGTTTTTAATTTCGGAAAATTAGGTGTCGATTACAGTTTGAACAATAGGAACACACTCTCTTTAAACGGTACCATAGTTGGTGGACAATTTAACACAAACGACAGACAAACTTACAGCATACTTGACGCAACAAAAACCGAGCGTTTATATGGCGATCGGTTAAACAAACAAAATGCTGCCTTCCAAAATTATAACGGACAGATTCTTTACAAAAAAACATATCCAAAAGTTGGAAAAGAACTAAGTGCCGATGCAAATATTAATCACACCAATTCCAATAACAGTTACTTATTTGAGACCAGTACTTTGGTAAACCCCGATACCCTTACCATTCCGAACACTTATCAAAAAAATAACGGGAAGAGCTCTTCCGATCAGTTTATTTTTCAGTTGGATTATACAAATCCTTTAAGTGAAACAAAAAAACTGGAAATGGGTGTAAGATCTTTCTACAAAAAATCACTTAACGAAAACAATACGGCGAACGCAACAGCCTCGCAGGATTTATATACACGTGATAGTATTATGAGTAATCGTTATTTGATTGACGATATGGTAAACGCCGCTTACATCAACTATAGTTCTAAAACTCTCTGGGATATCTCATTTCAAGGAGGTTTGCGTTTTGAACAATCCTATTATAAAGGAACTATCACTGATAAAGACTTATCTTTTTCTTACAATTATCCTTCATCAGGCAGTGATCTTATGAAGTCGCTGTTTCCCGGAGTTTATTTCTCAAAGAAAATTAAAAACAATCAGGAATGGCAATTAAATTTTAGCAGAAAAATTCAGCGCCCGAATTTTTTCCAGTTGATGCCTTTTGTGATGTTTGCTGACAGGCAGAATTACAGGATAGGAAATCCACAATTAAAACCCGAATTCAGAAACATAGCAGAAGCAAACTATAACAAAACATTTACCAAAGGGAGTTACTTAGGTTCCGGATATTTCCGTTACGAAGAGCAGCCAATCACCGATGTTGCCTATCCTTCAGTGGAAGATCCGACAGTTTTGGTAAATACCACCATCAACGGAAAAAACAGCATTCGTTACGGTATGGAGCATACTTTTAAATACACGATTTTAAAAAACCTGGATGCCACACTTAATTTCAATGCGTTTTATATTTATATTAAAGGTTTGGTTGTTGCCACAGAGCCTGAAGTAAAAGCAGAGGGATTTGCCTATAATGCCAAAGCAACATTGGCCTACAAATTCCCTAAAGCGTGGACACTCCAGGTAAATGGTAATTATGAGTCACCAAGAATTTTATTACTTGGCGCAACAATTCCAGTATACTCAATGGACCTTTCTTTAAACAAAATGTTTGGAACAAAATGGATTCTGAATGCTACACTGAGTGACGTTTTTAATACGCGTCGTATGGGTGCGCACTATGAAACACCATATTATATACAAGATCTTTCCCGAAGAAGGGAGAGCCGTTATTTTCGTTTATCTGTAACCTATTTATTCGGAAAAATGGATGCCTCGATCTTTAAACGTGCAAAACAGTTGCGTGGAAACGACAGCCAGCAAGGCAACCAGGATGGTCTCGATTTTGGCAAGTAATTTGATTCCAAAAAAACATAATCCTTCCATTACAAAAAATGGATGGCCCGTTTTTTGCGGCAAATAATTGTAACTTTGAATTTTACCTTATGACTCACGCAATAAATTTAGAAGGAATTAAATTATACGGATTTCACGGATGTCTTGAAGAGGAGGCTAAAATTGGTGGAAATTACATTGTAGATGTTTACATGACCACCGATTTTTCACATGCTGCTAAAACAGATGATCTTAACGAAACCATAGACTATTGCACCGTTTACGAAATTTGCAAAGCCGAAATGGCAATAAGAAGCAAATTAATTGAACAGGTTTGCGAACGCATCTATAAAAAAATAAGCTCCACTTTTCCTCCGCTTCAAACTCTGCACGTGCGGGTTACAAAGCTCGTTCCCCCTATGAATGGGGATGTTGAAAAAGTTAGCGTAGAAATTAAAGATTAACTTCATTAGATCTGTTTAGTTCATGAACTTTATGCGCCATTTAAAGTTCTGACATGTTGTTTGGAGCAGCAGTCATATACGGTGGATGTTAGACCCAGTGAGTGCGCCGTTAATAAATTATCTTAACTTTACATCATGAGACCAAGCTTATATAGTGCTTCCGAAATACAAGACAATTTTCACTGGCTAAAAAACTGGGAATTAGCAGGCAATTCACTTTACAAAGAATTTAAATTCAAGGATTTTATTTCTGCTTTTGGATTTATGAGTCAGGTGGCTTTATACGCCGAAAAACTGAATCACCACCCCGACTGGAAAAACGTTTACAATACAGTGTCCATCACCTTAAGCACACATGATGCCGGTGGCCTTACTAAACTTGATTTTGAACTGGCAAAACTTATAGATAAAATTTCATAACATGGATTTTGATAATACAGAACGCACCGAACTTTCAGAACTTGGAGAATTCGGTTTAATAAAACATTTAACACAATACATCGAATTAAACCAAAGCTCTACCATTAAAGGGGTTGGTGACGATGCCGCCATAATTGATAATACAGATCTGCAAACCGTTATTACAACCGACATGCTTGTAGAAGGTGTGCACTTTGATTTAACCTATGTGCCTTTAAAACATCTGGGTTACAAAAGTGTAGTGGTAAATCTCAGCGATATTTACGCTATGAACGCAGAGCCACGACAGCTTGTGGTATCTATAGCTCTGTCTAGTCGTTTTAGTCTGGAAGCCATTGAAGAACTTTATGCAGGCATGTTAATGGCCTGTAAAAAATACGGTGTGGATTTGGTTGGTGGCGATACCACTTCGAGTTTAAGCGGCCTTGTTATTAATATCACTGCAATTGGTGCGGCTAAAAAAGAAGATATCGTTTACAGGGATGGTGCTAAGGAAAGCAATCTTTTGTGTGTGAGTGGTGATTTGGGCGGAGCTTACATGGGACTTCAGATCTTGGAAAGAGAAAAAGCGGTTTACAAAGAAAATCCAAAATTACAACCTGATCTCGAAGGCAAGGATTATATTTTAGAGCGACAGTTAAAACCTGAAGCAAGAAAAGATATTATTGAATTATTGAAAAGTCTCAATATAAAACCAACTTCGATGATTGACATCAGTGATGGCTTATCTTCAGAGATTCTTCATCTTTGCTCTCAGTCAAAAGTTGGCGTGGAGTTATACGAAGAAAAAATTCCTATTGATCCATTAACCTTTGATACAGCCCGCGAATTTAATTTAGATCCAACCGTGTGTGTATTAAGTGGCGGTGAAGATTACGAATTACTTTTCACAGTAGATATCGCAGACTACGACAAAATAAAAAACTCGATGGACATAACCATTATTGGACATATGACTAGCGAAGCGAAAGGTTTGTTAATGGTTGCAAAAGCAGGAACTGTGCATGAGTTAAAGGCTCAGGGCTGGAATCCTTTATTGAAATAGGATCTCGACTACGCTCGATCTGACATTTTCGACTACGCTCGATCTGACATTTTCGACTACGCTCGATCTGACATACAGTAGATCAGTGTAACCTATGCAATCTGTGGCAGAAAACTACTTACTCTTTTCAATCTCAAACCCGAAATCCATAATCATCGGCAGTGGATCAACACGCATAGCTTGTTCAAAGCTAAACTGGTATTTTCCTGCTAAAGGAAAACGTACATTCTTTTTCACAGGAACTTTAAAATCGTAAATATCTCCGGCACCACTTCCAAGCCATTCACCTTTTTGATTTGATAAAATAACGTTCATGGTATCCGTTAGTACTTTTCCATCAGGATATTTAGTGGTAACGAAAACAATCACGTTGCTGTATTGGTAAACGTCGGTATGACGCACCATCAGGTAAATATTATTCAATGTTTGCGTATCCTTAATTTCAAAGTCAAACACGGCCTTATCTTTTGCCGCCCACTCAGAGTCTTTAAAGTTTTTGTACTCACTATAAACCACATTGCTGTTGCAGGAAGAAACGATCAACCCAACGACAGTGATCAACACAAAAAATCTACTTCGGATTATTAGGTCTTTTATCATTTCTCGGAGGATTTGGTTTTCTGTTTGGATTTGGATTCGGATTAGGATTTTGGTTTTGCGGACGCGGTTTATCTCCCGGTTTTGGAGCATTATTTGGTTTGCCTTGAGGTCTTGCGTTGGGCTTAGCCTGTTGCTTATTCTGCGCCTGTTTCGGTTTTTGATTGGGGTTTGGAGTGGCGCCTGCTTCTGCTTTAGGATTATTTGCAGCGTTTTTATTTCTGTTGGGCTTAAAATTAGGCTTTTGTTTGCCACCTTTTCTATCAAACCGCGTTAGACTATCCTGCCCTACAACATTCTCAAAATGAGGTTCAACAACTACTATTTTTTCAGTGACTTTAAATGTCGGTGTTAATGCTTCCGGAAATTCTCCTTTAGCATTCGCTTCTAAAATAGCATGCACCGCTTTTACATCCATAGGAATAAAAACACCTGGTTCACTGCGGTAACTAAACCACATCATGCGCTTAAAAATATCTGTCTTCTGTAAGAACGCATCTCCCTTTTTAGTCAGCAATTTTTTGCCATCCATATCCGGAAATTCTTTCAGAGCATCTACATAGCTATCTAATTCGTAATTCAGACAGCATTTTAATTTACCGCATTGACCCGCTAACTTTAATGGATTTAAAGATAATTGCTGGTAGCGTGCAGCACTTGTGTTTACAGTTCTGAAATCCGTTAACCAGGTACTGCAGCATAATTCTCTTCCGCAAGAACCAATTCCACCCAAACGCGAAGCTTCCTGTCTGGCACCAATCTGGCGCATTTCAATTCTTACTTTAAATTCATCTGCTAATACTTTTATCAGTTCTCTGAAATCCACACGTGCATCTGCGGTGTAGTAAAATATAGCTTTTGATTTATCGCCCTGGAATTCAACATCACTTAGTTTCATTTCTAATCCAAGCTTTAAGGCAATCGTACGCGCGCGGTACATGGTATTGGTTTCAAGAGCCTGGGCTTCTCTCCACTTATCAATATCTCCTTGTTTGGCTTTACGATAAACCTTTTTTATTTCTTCGCTGTCAAAACTGACATTACGCTTCTTTAATTGCAGTCTTACAAGTTCACCCGTTAAGGAAACCGTTCCCATATCGTGACCTGAAGAGGCTTCTACAGCAATTGCATCACCTACACTTAAGGTTAGATTATTTGTATTCCTGAAGAATTCCTTGCGTGAGTTTTTAAAACGCACCTCAACTATATCAAAGGGCTTTTGTCCTTCAGGCAAATTCATATTTCCCAACCAGTCAAAAACCGTCAATTTATTACATCCGTCTGATGTGCCACAAGAGCCATTATTATTGCATCCTGCTGGTACTCCGTTTGTTGTGGTTCCACATCCTCCGCTACTACATCCCATACTTTATTTTTTTTCAAAGTTAAAGATAAGAAAATTGACGACTTTTTACAAAAGCATTTAACTATCTTTGAAGGGTTGAAAAGATGGTTATTTTATAGCTTAATGGTCTGCACAATCCTTTTAAGGGGGCAGGACAAACTCTATCTGTTGGATGGCAGCATGCGTCTTGTAAAAGTGCTACAAATTGCTCCCGACTATATAACTATTGTTCCCCTAAGCGAATCGGGAGCGCCTTTTAGAGATGCAAACGAAGTGATTGCAAAAACAGACGTGCTTTTTATTGAATACAAGGGCGGGTTAATTGAAGTTTACACTTCTCCACAGAAGTCTTTTATTTATAACCCTAATGGCACTGTGCGAAAAGACATCACAAAAGACGAACAGGAATTTTCTTTTAATTTCGCATCTCTAAATACACTCGCGCTTTGCAACGCAGACCTTGCAGGATTTTTCGAACACCTTGTACCTTCAAAAATAATTGGTGTAGGCGGTATGGCAGCTTATAATTTCAACCGGAACGTTATTCTGCCAAACAACTACATGAATCTACTAAACAATGCCAAAAAAAATTACGACGCCGGACTTTTTCTGAATTTTTATCCCGGTCATTTTAAAAGAAAAGTTACTTTTTATTTTGGCGCGATGCTCAAGTATACTTCTTTTTCTTTTAGTAAAGTTGTTTCTACAAACACAGGTCAAAGCACCATATTGACCTACGAACCTGCAAAAGGAAGCCAGCTGGCAACGCTTGTTGATGTGGGCTTTCATGCCCGACTGGGAAAAAACATGTTTCTTAAAACAATTGCAGGGCTAGGTGCTTTTAGATTGAAAGGCGATTATAAACAGCAGGTAAATTATTACTACAATAGTAATAACACGCAGGGAGATCCCGTAATAAATTACAGTATACTCCCAAAAATTTATCTCGGACTTAACTTTGGTTTTAGTTTTTAATGCGCAAATTCCTGATAATATTTATTTTTTTTAGCACCGTTATTTCTGCGCAGGACAAACTCGTTTTTAGAAATGGGACCTCACGTAAAGGAATTATTTCAACGGTAACGAAAGAATATGTTTTTTTTAAAACAAATGACACTTCCGCTGTTGAAAAAATCAGAAAAAGCAAACTTATCTTTATGGAAGATTACCGGGGTACGCGTTATGTCTTCTCTGAAAATGATACAGCTTCATCTACCCCGATTAAGAAAAATGCAAAAGAAGCTTCCGCATTTAGAAATAGTATAAGCATTCAACCTTTAGCGCTTCTGTTCGGACGTTTAAATTTATCTTACGAGCATTTGTCTAAGGATGGGAAATTGGGCATTGTTATTCCTTTGATTCTTACCTATGATCCGGCTTTTGGAAATATTTATACTGCAGATTCTACATTTAAGTCTGTTCACATTAAAGGTGTAAGTTATATAACCGGACTAGATCTGAATTATTATTTAGGAAAATCCGACGGGTTTAAATTATTTGTTGGCCCACGCATACGTTACGGTACCGATATGGCATTTTTCAATACAGAAGCTTACTCTATTCAAACACAAATTGGCATGAGGGTGGGAAGATCCGCTTCAAGGGTTGTGCAACATTTATCAGTGGGTTACGGCTTTGTGAGAATTTTGTCTTCCAATTCTCTAAAAACAGATCCTAAACAGTCGCACATGTGGTTTAGTTTGAATTATAGGCTGGGTATTAAATGGTAACGTTCTTCAAAACCTTTGTTGCCTTGTAGTCCACCGCTATGAATAAGTAATACTTTAGAGTTTTGTCTTAGTTTTTCTTTCGCCAGGAGATCAAAAACTGCGAAAAATAATTTGGTAGTGTAAACGTGGTCGAGCTTAAAGTTATTTACCGACTCAAACATAGTTTTAAAGTCAGCCAAATGCTGCTCGTACTTTGCATAACCTTTAAACGCATAGGTATTTAAAATACAATCTTCATCAAGAATATTTTTTTCCAATATCTCGTTGCCCCTGATTCGTTTATTACTCAAGACTTCGGATGACCGCAAGAGTCTTTCCACATCCTTTGTCATTTTATTTTCGCCTTTTAAAACGCTTATGCCCACTACCACCTGACCGGGTTTTTTTGAACTTAGTATTCCGGCGAAAGTAGTTCCCGTTCCACAGGCACAAAAAATGTAATCGTAATGCCATTCTGCTTTTAGAATTTCCTTACACCCCAGTAAACCTTGCACATTATTACCACCTTCGGGAATAATGTGGCAATCTCCAAAATTATCTTCTACGTATTTTTGAAAAAATAATTCTTCCTTTTGGGCATACAACTCGCGACTTACAAAATGAAGCTGCATACCGTTTTCCCGGGCTTGCTTTAAAGTCGGATTACAAATGTCTTTTTCTTCCCCCCTGATTATACCAATACTTTTAAATTTAAGTTCTTTACAGGCAGCCGCAGTAGCAGCTATATGATTTGAAAAGGCACCTCCAAAAGTTAGAATTGTTTCAAGTTTTTTTACCCTGGCTTCATCCAGGTTGCGCTTCAGTTTAAACCATTTGTTGCCACTGATATGTTCGTGCAAAACGTCTAACCGCAGTACATCCAGGTGCAATGTACTATCAACTGTAAGTGTTTGAATTATCGGATTATAAGAGATCAATTATTGAGATTGTCGCCCCTAATTTCTCTAAATCTTCTACGGGCTTCTACGGTGAATATACTTCCAGGATATTTAGTAAGAACATCTTCGTAAGCTGTTTTTGCTTTTTCCTTATCCTTCAGGCTTTTTTCATATAGCTCGGCCAATTTGAACTGCGCATCATCACCATATAAATCTGTAGGATAATACTCAACTATGTTTTTATACATGGCTTCAGCATCCAGAAATTTGCCTAAAGTAAAATAAATCTGTGCTTTTTTGTAATAAATATCATCGCCTAAAGTATTTGTACTGAATAACAAATTAATGCTGTCCATACGCGCGATCGCCTCTGTATAGCGATGTTGGAGAACCATGAGTTCAGCACTTGCAAAAAGTTTTAGAGGAAGGTCATTGGTGTCTACACCAATAGCATCCGTTATTATCAGACTCAGATCCAATGCATCATTCGCTATTAACTTTGTTGTGGCTCCTTTCAGAACATCGGCCTGTGTTTTAGCCCAGGTAAAATCTCCTGCATAAAAACTCAACTTAGCATTTCTGAATTTTGCTTCCTGTCCGATAGCTTCGTATTTAAAAGTTTTTTCGACCTGTGAATATAATAATGAGGCTTCCCAGATCTCTCCTTTAATTAAGTATATATCCGCAAGCATAATTTTGTATTCTGCTTTGCTGTTTGCCTCAAGCCCTGAAAGATTTACAAAGTTGTTGAGCAGCTCAATGGCTTCATCGCTTTTATTGAGATAATAGGCTTTAAGATGGGCGAGATTTTTTAAAATAACAGGATTTAAAAAATTGTCTTTGTATTTGTCGTTTGCCTTGGTAAGCTTTTGTTCGAGCGCGAGCAATTCTTCTTTAGATGGTTGCGCTTTTTGAGTCAGTGCAAGATATTCCACGTTTAATCCATCAATAATTGATGAATCGTAAAATACATTTTCCGGTCCTCTTTCAATTAAATAATCGTAACAACGCTTTGCCACGTCCCATTGCTGATTGCTGACGCAGATTTTTGCAAGTTCGTAAATGCGTTGCCCGTCTTCCTTTAAACGTTTATCAAGCGCGCGTGACTGAACAAAAGCACCATCAAAATCTTTTTGTTGTTTTTGGATGAAAATTAAGAATTCGCTTAAAATTATTTTATCAGGATGTTTCTGAATACGTTTTTGCAATTCCTGTTTTAATAAAGGATTTTTTATTCCGCCTTGTTCATCATCATAGCCAAGCGAATTTTGAAGATTAGTTTGAACTGCTTGTATTTCTGAGTCCCGAAATTCAAGGGCATCGAGGTACTCATTAATCATGGCCGAAAGATCGTTCTTAGCTTTATATACCTCTGCCCGCTCGTAAAAGTAAGGATAATCAGGGGAAGCCTTTCTGCCTTTGTTGTACACGTCTATAGCATATTCGTATAACTTATCTTCTTTAAAAGCGGAAGCTAAATTTTCTATATTCGGTTGTACAGGCTCAAGTTCTTTAATAGCTTTTTCGTAAGCTTCTTTCTCTTTTTTTTCATCGCCTTCTAACTTATAAACACGTCCAAGAAAAACATAAAGAAAAACGTTTTGTTTATTTTGTTTTAATTGTCGCTTCGTAATTTTTTCTGCCTTTGAATACTCCTTAGCACCTAATAAACTTTTAAAATAAAATGCATACCAGGCTGTTGGATTTTTATCGAAAAGATCTTCAAAATAAGCATTTGCTTTTTCATACTCCTTCTGCTCATAATACTGCATGGCCAATTTATCAGGACCATTTTGTTTTGGTTGCGACATGCCTACCTGCACTTGTGCGAAAAATGAACTTTTCACAAAAAACACAAGCATTAAAAAGAAAACTATTTTAGCTGAGGGTCGCATCATGATTGAAGTATAAATATACTGCCAAAGATGTTCTTAGAGAAATGATAAAGGGCTTTTTCGTCTTTTTTCACACTTACATCCAAAACAAAACCCTCTTTTTTGAAGAGGGTCTTTTTAAATAAATTCATTTGTTACATTAAGCATTAAAGCCCAGCAAAACTCTTTTTCCGTTTTGTTCAAAAGCAATAGAATCGGAAAGATTTTGCATTAAAAAAACCCCTCTTCCACTTATTTTATCAATATTAGCAGGATCTGTAGGATCAGGTAAATTCGTATAATCGAAACCTGGACCTTCATCTGTTATTGAAAAAGTTAATTTCGCATTGTCAGATTCAAAACCTATGCGTACAACTTTATCCGGATCATCCTGGTTGCCATGATGAATCGCATTATTTACGGCTTCTGTAACAGCTATAAGCATATTACCATAACAATCTTCATTTACACCATATACCTGGCAAACATCTTCAATCAAACGCTCAACCAACCTCAGGCTCTGGGTATTTGAGTTTATTTTTAAAGTTTGGTATTTAGTTGGTATCATTTACTTAAACTGTTAAAATAATTATTTACTTTTTCCTTGTAGTACGGCGTAAGACTAGGCGGCACAGTATTTAACAATTCCATTTCCTTTTCTTTCAATCTTTTATACTCCAAAAACTGACCAGGGTTGCTTAAATTTTCATTTTTCGCCTCATTACTTTTTCTTTGTTCGTCCTGCTCCCGCTCCCGTTCAGCTTTCTCACTTTCCAGCAGCCGACTCAAGATCTCTTGCTGACGTTGCATGGTTTGATTAGTAAGCTGTTTATTAACCAGTTCCCGCTCTGTTTCCTCCATCATGTTGGCCAAATCTCCACCTGGATTTTTGCCCTTATTTTTTAATTTGTCCATCATAGACTGCATCTGTCTGCGCAAAGCTTCCTGTTGAGCAGCCATTTTAGCAAATTGTTCACTGTTGCCAGGCATCATCGAGCCCGACTGGCCATTTGGCATACCTTGTCCAGGTTTCTGCCCTTTTTTATCGCCGGGTTTTTCTCCGCCAGGTTTTTGTCCTTTTTCCATGGCCTCCTTCATATCCTTCAACTGCTGGTTCAGTTGCTCCTGCAATTTACGCATACTGGAAGCCGGCTGTCCACCCGATGATGGATTTTTTCCTGAACCAGAACCCGGTTTTTTGCATTTGCCTGGCTGTTTGGCCTGATTTTCCTTTTGAGCTTGTTTCATTTGCTGCTGCATTTGCTCAAGGGCCTCATTTAAAAGCAGGGCAAGATTATTTACAGAAGTCATGGTAGTTTGCATACGCATGGTGCTTTCGCCTGTATTACGTTCAGCCAATGCTTTAACCGTCTTATCCATATTCAGATTGATAGCATTAATCTCTCTGTTCACAATAGCGCTTATTTGAGGTGCTCTTTTACTAAGAGCCAGCAAACTATCTTCTACAAGTTTACTATCGTCTTTTAATTTATTTTGTTGCTTTGGAATAGCAACGTATTGAGGATTGTCTATTCTCGTATTAGGTAATTGTTTTATCAATTCTTCCTGTCCGAAAGAAAGGTTTACAAGGTTTTCTAAAATCTGACGAAGAGCTTGCGCATTTTCTTCCTGTTGCTGTTGCTCCTGGTCCTCCATCGCTTGCTCCATCTGGTCTTTCATCTCCTGCATTTTCTGACTCGCGCTTTTCTGAGATTTAGAGGCTTCTTTTTTATTGTTTTTACTTAACGACTGAGAACTATTCTGCATTTCTTTACTGATCTCCTCTTGCTTATCTCCCGTTTTAGGCATTTCATTGGGTTCTTCCAACTCTTTATTTTTTTGCTCCAATTCTTGCAGCTCTTTTTTAAGGTCTTCGAATTCCTTCTTAATATCTTCTTGTTTTTTCTCTAAGTCCTTTTGATCGGATTTTTTTTCATCTGAATTTTTAGAATCTTTGTTGTCAGAGTTTTTATCGTCCTTTTTATCCGGGGCCGAATCTTCTTTTTTATCTCCGTCTTTGCTTTTATTTTCCGAATCTTTATTCGCTTTATCGTCTTTCTTATCTGCTTTGTCCTCCGGTTTTTTTCCTTCCGTCTCTTTATTTAATGCGTCCTCTTTTTGTTTCAAAGCATCCAGTTTATCGATGGCATTCTGCATCTTCTGCTGCACTTCAAGCTGCTTAAAAGCTTCGAGATTTCTGTCCAGTTCCTTTTCAATATCTTCATTAGTAAGTTTTAATTGCTCTAACTTTTCCTGAACCTGGTTTTTATCCATTTTTTCAAGCATCTTGTTGAGCTCGTCAAATAGTTTTTTCATTTCCGGAGTCATAACGTTTTCAAACAACTGTTCTAATTGTTTTTGTTTTTCCATAATGGACTCGTCTGTCTGACTAAACTCGCTTTGCTGCTTATTATTTTGCTCGTTTTCCTTTTTTACTTCGTCTACTTTATTCTGAAGTTCCTGTTGTTTTTTCAAAAGGTCTTCTAATTTCTTTTTCTCTTCGTATCCTAATTGTTTTTTGTCGTTTATTTTTTTCGCAAGATCATTTACATCTTTCTGGAGTTGTTTTGCTTTTTTGATACTTTCTTCCAGGTCTTTTTTAATTTCTGTATTATTTTTTTGCGTAGATTCGTTTATTTCATCGCGCGTTGGAGCCTTAAATACCATTAGCTGCGTTTTGGAAGCTTTCGGACCATTTACGCCGTCATTGTCAAAGACTTCGAAAAAGTACTCGATCTTATCGCCGGCCTGCAGATCGTATTGTTCCGCGTCCAGAAAATAAAAATAAGGTTGATTCACCTGTCCTTTCTGAACTGCAATAGGAAAGCTTCCGCTTGTTTCAACAGCTTTTCCATTTGAATCATTACTGAACTTTTTGAAATGAAAAGTAAGACGGCTAAATCCATAATCGTCTTTTATCTGCCCACTGAAATAAACATTTTTTGAATTTAATGAATCTACTTTTTCACTCACATCAATGTTTGGAAACTGATCTGCAATAACGTTGATAGAATAGTTTACAGAATCGGCGGCGTTTGCAACAAACTGATTTAATGCTTTGATGGTGTAATTATTATTCTGAAAAAAACGACGCGAAAAACTAAACTGGTCTTCGCTGCTGCGTGCAGGAGACGCAAGACTATCACTGAACCTGAGGCTTAATTTGTCTGTATTTTTTGTATTAAAAAGCCAGTTTATTTTTGTGCCTTGTGGAACTTGCAGATCGCCCGTGTTCGCGAGATTTTCGTTCGGCTTGTTAAGATACGCCGGGTATACCAATTGCAAATTAAACTGCAGTAAAGAAGGTTTTGGTAAAACTTCTAATTCATATTCTTTAGACAAAAATCCGGCAGCACTTAATTGAAATTCTGTGGAATTCTGAATATTAGAAAAAGTATAGTGAAAGGAAATATTATCATCCTTCTCTAACTTGTATTCAATTCCTTTTACTTCAATATAGACTTCGTTCGGAATCTGATCGCCTGTCATTTTCACCTCAAGTTTATAATCCTGAGTTTGTAAAGCCTGAAGGTTTTTATTCTGAATGTTAAAATGAAAAGGCATTTCCTTTTCGTAATAGGTTTGGTAATTAACCAAACGGGTAGTACTTTTTGAAATGATTTGTGGCCATATAATCGCAATACCTGTAGTTACGAAGAGAAGTGGTAAAAGGTATTTTAAATATTTTCTATTTTCATTTAAATCAACCGCAGTAGTGAACGGAACTGGCTTTAATTCGTTTATTTTTTGATTGATACCTGCAAGTAACAATTCATCCGAGCCATTTAAAAGTTTATTGTTTTGAAGTTGCAATACGTTTAATAATTTATCCTGAACGTTAGAAAAGTGATTTCCGATAATTGCGGCCGCCTGATCGTACGAAATAACATTGCCAATCTTGTTTAATTTAAGAAGTGGTACAGCAACATAATTTATCAGAACAGCAAGAGTAGCCGTGAGGAAACTAAAAAACAAAATTCCTCTCACCAAAGTATTAAATTCACCAAAGTACTCAAGAAAAATAACCGATAAAAAAGCAACAAGTAAAATTCCACTCGCGTATAGGGAACCTTTAATTAATTGGTTTTTATAATACCGACGAATAAATTCGTCAAGTTTTTGAAGAAGAATATTGTTCTGAGAGTCCAAAGTAATTAGATATATACAAATTTAAGATTCCGCGTATCTATTACTATTGGAAAATTGTTAAATAGTGGTAAGGTTAATCCTTTACGATCTTCCTTGTCACAGTCCCTGACTCAGTTTTAACACTTACAGAATAAATACCGCGAACTAGCGCATTCAGAGAATGTTCCGATTTCCCGGTAACGTTATTCGCATTATTTTTAAATACAAGTCTGCCATCCACACTGTAAATCATAGTTTCTACATTTTTATACAGTTTTGTTCCAAAATCGAATTGAAGAGTTTCACTCACGGGATTAGGATACATAGAAATTGACTGCGACAAATCGTTTTCGTTAATTCCCACAACACCAAATTTTACGATAATCTGCATATCGCGAAGAACGTATCCATTTAGTTGGTAGGTTCCGAAAGTATTTTTACGCCACTCTTTCACAACAAATGCTACATTATATTCGGCTAGATATTGTGGTGTGCACCAGGACAAAAGCCCAGTTGTAGGGTTTATTGTAAATCCGTTCCAGCTAGACTCCGGATCAAAATACCCTGGAACAGTTTGACCGTTCTGTTCTCGGGGTGTGGAAATTTCATAAGAAAGGCTGTCCCCATCTGCATCAACGGCACCAGGATTATGCGTAAAACAAATAGAAAGTGAGGCCTGGTCAACGGGCGGATTTGTAAGCACAGGGGAAGAATTCACTCCCGTTGAAGCGTTTATTACCAACATAGATTCAATATAAAAAGGGATGTTAATTGAATTTGGAACATTACGAACTCCGCCGTTCCTATTAGGATCAAAAGTTCTGATCAAATAACTTCCCGCACCAGGATAGGTGTGAATAATTGTGTATTCATTGTACTTCACTTTATAAGAAGGCATATTTACAATCAGCGATCCGCATCCTATCGCTGATCCATTTACAGATCCACAACCACACGTAGTTGCACCGTTAACCCGAGGAGCGACACCCTTCGTATTATCTCCAAAATACACAGTATCTACACATCTATCAGCTATACCTTGTCCATCATCCGTGTATTTAATAACGGTAATAGAGTAGGTGTATACATTTACTGTAACGCCACTTTTAACTTGTGTAAAAGGTGCTATACGTTTGTAAAGAATTTCACCCGCACGGTTGTGGGTTGCTTTTGAAATGATTGCCAATAAACAAAACGAAAATAAAAGGATAGATTTTTTACTCGTGTTTTTAATAGTGCTGATGGGTTTGTGAAGCTTTGATTTCATAGTTGGGATTTTAATTTAAATCTACAAAAAGAAATTATCTTTCACAAGAGCCAAAGGCAAATACGGCAGCTTTTTCTTTATAAATGGTTCGGAAAAAACCGTCTTAAAATTCCTGCACCAACAAAGAATCTTTAAATGCCGAATACAATTTTTTATTGCTGTATTTTACACTTCTGGCTTTGCCCAGATTTGGTAGGGTTTTGCAAGCCTCTTCAAAAAGGGTGTAGTTATAACTGCAAAAACTACTATCTCTCTGAAAATAAATAATATCCTCACTCACCTGAAATTGCGGTAAATTTTTAATGGAAATAATTTTACTAAAAGCTCCGAAAATATCAAAGACATAAACGCCGGTTCCTGGCGAATTCAAATATAAGTAGCCATTGTGCTCCATCATGTAATTTGGATTGAGATCGGTTTGTAAAACCTGCTTCAAGTTTCCAGTAGAAGTTATACGTTTTGAATTTTCATCAAAACGATGGAGTTCATTGTTTTGTTTGTTATAGATCCAGAAACTATTGTTATTGCTGGCACAAACAAGATCCGTTTGCTCGTAACCAAGCTTTTCCAAAGAAACAATTTCGCTGTTAACTGAAAGCTGATTGTCTAGGAAGATCATTTGCTGGAAATCGCGGTAGTACAAAATAATTTTTAAAGGATTGGTGGCATCTACAGAAGTAATACTTCCCAGTTTGAGGTTACTGTAGCGGGCAAAAAATTTTCCGCTAGGCAAATATTTTATAAGTTCATCTTCCTTAACCGTATAAATATTCCCAATATTATCGGTTGTAAAAAAATCGAATTTGGTTATAATGACAAGGGGTTTTGTTTCCTCCTTTTGCAAAAAAGAAAGAAAGATAAAAGATAAAACTACCAGCAGGATTACTTTGTTTAAGCTGTTCATTTATGAATTTAGTTTCAAAATCTCTTCCAGAATTTTCCTGTCGTTACTCAATCTTGGTACTTTGTATTGTCCTCCAAGTTTGTCATTTGCCTTAAGCCAATTGTAAAAACTATGTTGCGGCATTTTTTTTACGTGAGGGAAATGCAGAACGAAATTATTGTAACGTTTAGCTTCATAATCGCTATTCTGTTTTTTTAAATTTTCATCCAGCACGGCAGCGAAGAATTCAAAATTATTTGGCTCCTTTTCAAATTCGATCAACCATTCATGTGCTCCTGAATTATTTTCCATAAACACAGGCGCAACCGTATAATCTTTTACCATAGCGTGTGTTTTTTCGCAGGCGGCAGCAATAGCAGCGTCGGTGTTATGAACCATCAACTCTTCGCCAAATACATTTATATGTTGTTTTGTTCTTCCCGAAATTACAAAGCGATAAGGATTCGTGCTTGTAAACCTTATCACGTCGCCTAACTGGTAACGCCACAAGCCGGCATTTGTTGTGATGATCATGGAATAATCCACGCCTGTTTTCACATCCTCTAAATGAATTACTTTTTTATGAGAATCGTTTGAAGATAAATCTTTAATATCGATAAATTCATAAAAGATGCCGTAATCAAGCATCAACAGCATTTCATCACTTTTTAACTGATCCTGTATACCAAAAAAACCTTCTGATGCATTATAAAGCTGCAGAAAATTTACTTTATTGGTCCCGAATAATTTGGTGAATTGTTCTTTGTAGGGCTTAAAGCTCACGCCACCGTGAAAATAAACTTCCAAATTGGGCCATACTTCGTCTATGGTTTTTGCGTTTTTTTTCTCCAGGATCCTTTTCAAGAGCACCAGCATCCAACTCGGAACACCCGCCAGGCTGGTCACATTTTCATCCATCATGCTCAGGGCAATTTTCTCAAGCTTGCTTTCCCACTCATCCATTAAGGCAATGTTAACGTCGGGAGCTCTGAAAAAATCGGCCCACATGGGAAGATTCTGAATAATGATAGCACTCACATCACCATGAAAAGAATTGTAATCTCCAAAATGATCTTCTTTAAAACTTCCACCCAACGCGAGGTTTTTCCCAGTAAACAATTGCGTATCGGGATTATTGTTGCATTGAAGCGTGATCATATCGCGCCCGGCATTGTAGTGGCAGCCATCCAGGCTTTCCTGGCTTACCGGTAAAAATTTACTTTTATCGGTAGTGCCACTGCTTTTTGCAAACCATTTAATTTCTGAATGCCACAGTAAATTTTGTTCTCCTCTTCTAGTTCTTTCTATTAAAGGCTTTAAAGATTCATAATCGTTAAGCGGAATGTTTTTTTTAAACTGCTCGTAATTTTTTATCTCAGAAAAATTATGTCCAAGCCCAAATTCAGTATTAGCTGCATCTTTCACCAAACTGTACATCCATTCGGTCTGCACATCAACAGGATACTTCATAAAAAGTTCTATCTGGTGCATGCGTTTTTTCATCAGCCAGCTAGCTATGGAATTAAGGATCGGCATTATTTTTTAAATTTTAGTACAAGTTCTTCCAAAGATAAGGCGTTTAAACAATTTTCTTTGTCCAGCATACCCTTACGCGCTACGCAAACGCCATAGTACATATCGTGAAAACCTTCCTTGTGATGTGCATCAGGATTTATAGAGATCATCACGCCTTTTTCAAGACAATAGGGAATCCAGCGCCAGTCGATATCCAAACGGTAGGGATGCGCATTGAGTTCTATTGAAACTTTATTAGCAGCACAAGCATCAATTACTTTTTTATGATCGATGGGATACCCATTTCTGGCAAGTAACAATCTTCCTGTTGGATGTCCTAGTATGGAAGTATAAGGATTTTCTACGGCCTTTATTAAACGTTCTGTAGCTTTTTCCAGGGTCATTTTTAAATTGGAGTGTATCGAGGCTACTATAAAGTCGAAGCTCTTTAGTACTTCTTCAGGGTAATCGAGAGAACCATCGTTTAAAATATCACTCTCTATGCCTTTTAAGATTTTGAAATTAGTGTAACCCTCATTTAATTTGTCGATCTCGTACTGTTGATCCATCACTCTGTCAATAGGCAAACCATTCGCGTAAACAGCCGTTTTAGAGTGATCGCAAATGCCGAAATAAGAATATCCCAAATCACGACAATAATCTGCCATTTCTTTAAGCGTATGCACGCCATCGCTGTAAGTAGAGTGATTATGTAAAATTCCTTTCAGATCGCTTAATTCAATTAATTGAGGGATAGCTTCTTTTTCAGCAAGCGCCACTTCGCCCAGTCCTTCCCTGAGTTCTGGTTCTATGTATTGCAAGTTTAATGCCTGATAAATCTCCGAATCATCTGAGAATTCTTTAGTATCCAGACTTGTAAAATTTATCTTGTCTAAATGCTCAGGGGTGGAAGTCAATTCTACATACTTATAAAAAAACTCTCCCGGTTCGCACTGAACGAACTTTATTTTTAAGGGAATAGACTTTTGCACTTCTGTAATATCAAACGACAATTCTCCGTCTATTAAAACCTCAATCCTGTCAATGATCTCTGACTTCCTTGCTAATTGTCCCACCACAGCAATCTGTAATTCACTCTGATGTTCCTGGATAAGTTCAACCAGGCTGGCAATGGGTTTTTCGAGAGAAGCATAATGAAATTTATTTGCGTTCGAAAGTTTGAATTCAATATTTTGTTTTACAGCGGCCTGTGTTTTTTCACCAAAACCTTTTAAAGTAATTAAGCGGTTTTCATTACAGGCATATAACAACTCTCCAACACTTTCCACCTGGAGATCGATCCAAAGCTGCCGCACTTTTTTAGGCCCCAGGCCTTTAATGCCAAGAATATCGATGACCCCCTGCGGTGTGCTGTCTTCAAGCTTTTTTAGTTCAGCAATGGTGCCAGTGCTTATTAATTCGAAAATCTTTGCGGAAATTCCTTTTCCTATTCCTTCAATGGCTTCAATATCTGCTTGTGATTTTCCTTCAAAGTCGTAACGCAGTTTTGATAATCTAAACGCAGCGTTGGTATAGGCTTTCGACTTGAAAGGGTTTTCGTTATGCAGATCCATTAATTTTGCGGTAAGCTCCAGAGCATCCGTTATATCATCGTTGGTCATTTATTGAGTAAAGCGTTTGCGATTATTAAATCATGAGGTGAAGTAATTTTAATATTTTCTTCGTTACCTTCTACTAAATTTATTGTTTCTCCGGTGGATTCTAAAACGGTAGCGTCGTCTGTAAATGAAGGACTATACTCCTGTTTAAAGGCAGTCTGAATTTTTGAGTTTAAAAAACATTGCGGTGTTTGAATAATTTTGTAGTCGTTCCTGTTTACAAAGTTATTTTGAGTACCACTCAGCTTTCTCATGCTTTCGTTTACAGAAACGCAGGGAATTGCATTTCCTTTCAGAGCGGCTATCTGGTAACACTTTGTTATTGTCTGCACTGAAACTAACGGGCGCGCCGCATCATGAATTCCGACAATCACCTGAGGATCTTCGATTAAATCTAATCCATTTTTTACAGATTCAAAACGTGTGTTGCCTCCCAATGTTATTTGAATATCGGCTTTGCTTAAACCTGATTTTTCAATCAGCTCTTTTAAATAGGTTTTAAAATCGTGGTGAACTGAAATAACGACTCGCATCGCGGAATTATATTCTAAAAAACGTTCGATAGTTTTTATAATAATTGCTTTACCACCAATCTCCAAAAACTGCTTGGGAAGATCGCTCTTCATACGACTTCCTACTCCTCCTGCTACTATGATTACGTATTGTTTCTGCACAAAATTCAAATTTCTAAATTAATAAAAAATCCCGATCAAAGTCTGACCGGGATTTAACAGCAATTGATAAGATTGCTACTTTTTTTTGGGAATGAGATAAGTGTATGACATATCCATATAATTCATTGGGTTTTCAGGCAGATTTCTGACATTTTTTTGCTCGAGCCTGAAATTTTCATCGTAAAAAAGTGGCATGCAGGGCGCCTCGTCCAGAACAATCTGCTCTGCTTTTGAAAACAATTTATACCGCTTTGCCTTATCACCTTCTGAGCGGGCCATCACAAATAAAGAATCGAAAAGTTTATTTTTAAACCGGCTAAAATTGATGTAAGACTTCTCCTGGTAATTTTGCGGAACGTGTTTTCCATAAAATAAAGTTAGGAACGATTCAGGATCAGGATAATCGGAAATCCATGCATAACGAAAGAAATCACTTTTACCGCTTTGAATATTTTCGATATGTTCGGGCCATGTTACCACATTCATATTTACGTTTACTCCCAGGTTTTCTTTCAGCATTTTCTGAACTACCAGCGCAACAAGAATATTTCTATCGCCCCCCCCACTGTTTAGTTCCAGATTAAACTCCGGCAAACCTTTGCCCTCAGGATATCCCGACAATTCCATAAGCTTTCTTGCAGAATCGGGATCATATTTATAGCCCTTTAAAGATTTGTAATCATAACCTTGTTTCTCAAACAGCTCGGTGTGCGGCACCATGCCGTAGTCTGCAGCGCGTCCTTCGCCTTTAATGGTATAATCTGCAATTTTTTGTCGATCGATAGCAAGATTAAATGCAAGGCGAATTTCTTTTATCGAAAAGAAAGGATTTGTCTGGAGATTAAATCCGTAATAGTGTGTGCTTAATGCAGGTGAAGAATAAATATCAAAATCAATGGTTTTTTTTCCACTTTCCATTTCGCCAAAAATATCGTGAAACATTTCCACAGGGATGCGGTAGATCATATCGAAATTACCCCGTCTGAATTCCATTACCTCCGTTTTTTTATCTGGAACAAAGCTCCATTTAATTCCATCGAGGTAAGGAAGCCTGATGCCATTTTTATCTACCGCCCAGTAATCCGGATTTTTTTTCATGATCACAGCTTCTCCCTCTTTAAAAGTTTCTATGTAAAATGGTCCGGTACCCACGCATTTAGTGCGCATGTCATTTCCATATTTCGATACGGCTTCTTTTGGATAGATATAACATCCTGGCATTGCTAGAATATTCAGAAAATTAGCATCGCCGTGAACTAAACGGATTTTAATAGTGGAGTCGTCTAACACGGTTATTCCACTAAATGTTCTGACTTTACCAGATTGTGATTCTGCAAAAAAGTCATTCGCTCCCTCCACCCTATCTTTAAAGGTTACATCATACTCGCTGTTATTTACATTGCGCGAACACAAATTTTCAAAGCAATACTTTACATCACTGGCAACTACCAATCTTCCTAAGCCATCCTTAAAGCAGGGATCTTTGTGAAACTTAACGTCGCTACGCAAATGAAAAGTATATTCCTTTAAATCCGGACTAATATCCCACGAGCGGGCAATAGCTGGAACTATATTAAGATCTGACTGATTATATTTCACAAGTCCTTCATAAACCTGCGAAGCGATATGGTAGCTTGAAATTTCGTTTATAGCTATGGGCATCAGGCTTTTTATTGCGTTTACCTCGTTTACCTTTAAAACGCCGCCTAAAAAAACGCCACCTTGTGCTCCTGAAGAAGATTTTGAACCTCCGTTTTTATCCCCGCCACATGAACATAAAACCAGGGTGATAATAATGATGCAGCTTGCTATACTATTTTTCATGTGAATTTCGCTTAGTTAACACTCTAACAAATATGGTGCAACAAAGCGTTAAAACCTAGATAAAATAAACAATTTAGATGAAGCCCTAAAAACTATAGACTACTTATTGTATTTCGAGGAGTACCGGACAATGATCGCTGTGCATAGCATCTGGTAAAATCACAGAGCGGGACAATCTTTCTTTCATACTTTCCGTACTCAGATTATAATCGATCCGCCAACCCAGATTCTTTCCCCGGGCACCTGCGCGATAACTCCACCAACTGTAGTGATGCGGATCCTGGTTAAAATGTCTGAAAGTATCTATGAAGCCCGAATTGATAAATTGCTCCATCCAATCGCGTTCTTCCGGCAAAAACCCGCTGGTGTTTGCATTCGACTTTGGATTATGAATATCTATAGCTTTATGACAAATATTAAAATCGCCACAAAGAATTAAATTTGGAATTTTAGTTTTTAAGTCTGCAATATAGCTGTTAAAATCAGAGAGCCATTTCATTTTAAAAGCCTGACGAATGTCGCCACTACTGCCGCTTGGATGATAGACACTCATAACAGAAAAGTCTTCGAAATCTACTCGCAAAATACGACCTTCATCATCATATTCTTTAATGCCGCAGCCATAAACCACATTTACCGGTTGTCTTTTTGTAAAAATAGCGACGCCACTATATCCCTTTTTTTGAGCTGGATACCAATAATGGTTGTAACCAAGCTCTTCAAATTCGAAAACGCCCACTTGTTCAGGATTCGCCTTAATTTCCTGAAGGCATAAAATATCCGGATCGGTAGCACGCATCCAGTCAATAAGGCCTTTGCTCATAGCAGCTCTTATGCCATTAACGTTATAAGTAATAATTCTCATAGGTAATTTAAGGCACGAATTTACACCTTATTTTTTGCTGCGTTTTTTAGTGGGAACTTTTTTCTTCTTTGTTTCCACCAAAGCTATTATTTTCTTGAGATAGGCGATTTCAGTTTTTAAGGCCTGGTTTTGTTGAGCGAGGCTTTCGTGCTTTTTGCCATATTCGGCTTCCGGTTCACGTACATGAAAGCTTTTTACTCCTTCATAAGCGTATTCTTTTTGTGCGGAATAAAGCGAGAAAAAATCGCAATTTAAAACTTTGCCAATTTTATGAAGTAGGTCGGTATCTACGCTCTCCCTTTCAAAAATATCGTAAACCACGTTTCTGCTCCTGCTAATTTTTTTAGCAAACACCGTAATTGCAAAATTCTGCCTATAAACCTCTTCTTTTATTTTTTTTCCAATGTGAATTCGCATCCTCAAAGTTACGGCCAGTCGAAAAAAAGCGGTTATAAACTATGTATTAAATTATAGTGCATATTGTATCTTTTTATAGTACATTTGATCAACACCAGTATTTCTGGAAATAAAACTTTAGTCCCAAACTATGCCTTATATTTTGACAGAAGCACCACTTATAGCATGCGAAGACAAGGGTGTATACAGATCTTCAACCACCATCTCATTAAAAAAAGAAATTTCTTCCCTGGCAGGAACCTTGTGCAAGTTTATTGTGCGGGCAAGAGATTGGAAAACAATTTCTGACACCGAACGTTATGTAGAAGTGGCTGTCGATGAAATTTCCGGCAGTGTAGTTCAGCACGGTTTGGTAATTGCCTATTTTTTTGAATCAGAAAGAACCGTTTCTCTTCCATTTACTTTTTACCAGTCCAAACGCGCACTATCTTTCCAACCTTCTTATGAAGCTGGCCGTGTTTTTATAACTATCCTTGGAAATTTTATTTTAAATCCGCAAATCGAGTATACATTCAGAATACTTGTAGTGAATAGTAGGGCCCTAAAACAACGAAAAAAAACGAATTGGTGTAATTTTGAACAGGCTATTAAAGTGCTGAATCTAATAAAGCAATAAATATTAATCTTTAATAAGCTTTACGGTTTCTGCATGGCCTGCATTTTTAATTTTAATGTAATATATTCCGGCAGAATAACCACTTATGTCTATTGAAGAAAAGCTTTGCTGGATTTTTTGAGACTGTAAAAGCTGACCAACAGCATTATAAACTTCTATAGTAAAGTTATTGCCTGAGCTTAGAGAAATTTGAACCACTCCATGTGTAGGATTGGGATAAATTTTTGCTAAGGCCATTTCCTTGCCCTGTTCATTAAGACCTGTGCACGCACTAACAAGAACAGAAACCACCTCTGAATTTTGACAACCAAACGCGTTCGTTCCGGTTACTGTGTAAGTAACATTAACCATTGGATTTATAGAAATGCTATTGCTTGTTGAACCATTCGACCACAAATAAGCAGATGCTCCACCTGCTGTAAAAATAACCGATTCATTTTTACAAATCGCGCTGCGTGAAGCAAGTGCAGTAACTTCCGGCAATGCGTTAACCGTTAAAGAACTGACCACAGGTTCAGAAATACATCCGTTGCCGCCGTTACCAATTACTGTATAAGAATATTCTCCAGTTAATGTGGGTGTGACTGATAGAAAATTCCCATTTACACCTATTACAGTGTAGCTGGTGGCAGTACTCTGGGCATTAATATTAAAGAAATCTCCGAGGCAGATAGCTCCATTATTCACGATAACTGTAGGTGTTGGTTTAACCTGAACGGCAACCGTTCCGTTTTTATATGACTGACAGCCAAACGAGTTTGTTCCGCTAACCGAATAAATTGTTGAGACTATGGGAGCATCTGTAAAAGTTGGCAAGCCAGTAAGATTTGCAGGTTGTATGGTATAAGACAAAGCTCCGGATGTATTTAGAGTGACTGTTTTGCCGGAACATATGATAGCGGGAGTTACACTAATATTTACCGTTGGAGAAGGATTTACATAAATATTAAGCGTTGAAGGAGCGGAAGTACCACAGGTATAGGTAGCGGTTAAAGAAAGGGCGCCGGTGCTACCCGCAAAAGCAGCGAAGGTACTCGACGAACTTGCACCGGCCCAGCCGGAAGGAAAAGACCAGTTATACGAAGTTATTGATGGGTTAAATGCTGCCTGGTAAAAATCGCTCGCACCCTGGCAGATGAGTGTACTCCCAGCAATAATAGAAGGCGGAGCCGGAGTAAAAGGAGAAAATTGATACGCGCTGTTAGTTCCGGACCAGGCAGCGAAATTACGACCTGGTGGCGTCGCACTTAAAGTACCTGTGGTATTTTCGATGCCCTGCGTACCATAGTAAGGACTTATTGGAATGTTTGCCGTGTGTATTTCGATGATGTTGGTTGTTTCATTTAAAACTATCTGTCCACTATTATAGAGGGGTAAAGGTGGAACATTGTTTATGGCATCGTACCAAATGGGAACATTGGTGTAGGTGAGAATAAATTGTCTGTTAGGGTAGCTACCAACCGTTGTGTATGAAATTGAACCTCCTGCCGAGACATCGAAATCATTCATCTGCAAAGCTACCAATCCATTTGGAGTTGCAGCAGTAGGAAAACTCTGCGGTGGATGCGAATACGCGGGGCTTCCAAACCCGAGTGGCACACCATAATCAAATTGCAAAAATCCATTGGTACAAACAATCACATCTGCGTAAGTACCACAGTAAAAGTCAAAATTAAACCCTATCGGAACTGACACGGTGCCGTCATCTGCAGTGGGTGCAAAAAAAGAATTCAGGGTGTAGCCATCATTAGCAAAAAGTGAATAACTGATAGGCGAAACATTGTAGGCTGAACAAGTAGCAACACATTGCGAACGACCCAAACCTATAAGAAAAAACTGTAAGAATACTGCTAGAAGAATTTTTTTCATTACCGAACACTCATCTGTTACAGATAAATTTACTAAAAAAACAACCTCTGTTTACATTTAAGGAAGCGCGGGGCAAAAAAAATCCCCGACCAGGGCCGGGGATTTAACATTTTAAGTAGTTGTTTTTATTATTGAGCTTGTGCAGCTTCCAATGTTACTTCGATTTTTACATTTTCAGAAGCTCCACCACCACTAATACCAAAATCGTTGCGATTGATGGTTGTTTCGCCATTAAAACCAATTACATTCGCTTTAACCTCTTCACCTTTGGCATTCCAGGTACTACCCGGAGTTGATCCTACATAATTAAATTTAAGATCCACATCTTTGGTAACACCTTTTAAAGTTAATTTTCCATGTGCTGTGTAAGCAAATTCGCCACCTTCATTTTTCACGATATCATTTGCTTCAAAAACAGCTTTTGGATTTTTTGCAACATCAAAATAATCGGCTTTATCTTTTAAGTGTCCATCACGCATAGTATTTTGAGTAGTTAAAGAAGCCATGTCCATGCGGATATAAATCTTAGCGCCTTGCGGGGCGTCAAAATGAACACTACCGCTGTCTACGCTAATAGTTCCGCGTGTATCACTAATAACGTGTTTTACACTGAACGCAACTGAAGAGTGAGCTCCATCAACACCATAAACACCTTTTAAATCAGCAATATCAGCATTCGCTGCAGCAGCAGCTGTACTATCCGTTGCAACTACAACGTTTTGCGTGTCGCTACCTACTTTGTTATCAGTACCAGTCATAGCAATGTAAGGCGCGATAACTAAAGAAACGATACTCATTAATTTGATCAGGATATTCATAGATGGTCCGGAAGTATCTTTGAAAGGATCACCCACAGTATCACCTGTTACAGAAGCTTTGTGCGGCTCCGATTTTTTGTAGAACATTTCTCCATTAATAAGAACGCCTTTTTCAAAAGATTTTTTTGCATTGTCCCATGCACCACCGGCGTTACTTTGAAAGATTCCCATTAACACACCCGACACGGTAACACCTGCTAACAAGCCACCTAAAACTTCTGGTCCGAATACAAAACCAACGAGAACCGGTGTAATTAAAGCAATTGCACCTGGCATCATCATTTCGCGGATAGAAGCTTTTGTAGAAATAGCAACACATTTTTCGTATTCTGGTTTTGCTTTGTACTCCATAATTCCCGGAATTTCACGGAATTGACGACGTACCTCCTGAACCATGTCCATAGCCGCTTTACCAACCGCCTGAATACACAATGCTGAGAAAATAAAAGGAATCATTCCTCCCACAAATAAGCCTGCCAATACAGGAGCTTTGTAAATATCGATAGCATCAATACCTGCAATACCAACAAAGGCTGCGAATAAAGCCAACGAGGTTAAGGCTGCAGAAGCAATCGCAAATCCTTTTCCTGTAGCCGCCGTAGTATTTCCTACCGCATCTAAATTATCGGTACGTTCACGCACTTCAGGAGGTAGTTGGCTCATTTCTGCAATACCACCGGCGTTGTCAGCGATAGGACCGAATGCGTCAATAGCTAATTGCATTGCTGTTGTAGCCATCATACCAGCCGCCGCGATAGCCACACCATATAAGCCAGCGCAGTAGTATGAACCCATAATACCCGCAGCTAAAGTTAAGATCGGAATAACTGTAGACTTCATACCTACTGATAAACCACCGATAATGTTAGTAGCGTGACCTGTAGAAGATTGTTGAATAATAGACATTACCGGAGGTTTTCCCATTGCAGTGTAATATTCCGTAACAATACTCATTATAGCACCAACAACCGTTCCTACCACAATTGCTCCAAAAACGTTGATACTTGAAAATTCATACCCACGCAACATTAGTTTTTCAGGTAACATCCACATCACAATAAAATAAGAAGCTACAACTGTTAGAAGCATAGAAGCCCAGTTACCCATGTTTAAAGCGTTCTGAACATTTGATTTTTCATCTTTAATAGTAACGAACCAGGTTCCAACGATAGAGAAAAGAATTCCTAAACCGCAAATAACCATTGGTAACAAGATTGGTGACATACCACCAAAATTATCTTTCACAATAATCTCTTGTCCTAATACCATAGTAGCAAGAATTGTAGCCACATAAGAACCAAATAAGTCGGCTCCCATTCCTGCAACGTCACCCACGTTGTCACCTACGTTATCGGCAATAGTAGCAGGATTACGAACGTCATCCTCAGGAATTCCTGCCTCAACCTTACCTACTAAATCCGCTCCAACGTCAGCAGCTTTAGTATAAATACCGCCACCAACACGGGCAAATAACGCGATAGATTCAGCTCCTAAAGAAAAACCAGTTAACACTTCAATAGCTGTCTTCATGTGAAGCACATCTACTACACCGTCGCCGCCAATAACATTAAATGCTTTTAAGAAAACTATAAATAAACCTCCAAGACCTAAAACTGCTAAACCTGCAACACCGAGACCCATAACAGTTCCACCAGTGAAGGAAACTTTTAAAGCTTGTTTTAAGCTTGTACGAGCTGCCTGTGTGGTACGAACATTAGCTTTAGTAGCCACTTTCATACCAATGTATCCTGCAGTGGCAGAAAACACGGCGCCAATAATAAAAGAAATTGATATGATCCAGCTGGAGTGGATGGCTATGCCATTCACCTCATGTACTGTTCCTGAATAGGCTAATAACGCCGCTGCAAATACAACGAAAATGCTTAATACTTTCCATTCTGCTTTTAAGAAGGCCATTGCTCCATCGGCAATATAACCGGCAAGCTCCTGCATGTTCTTATCACCTGCATCTTGTTTACTTACCCAGGCAGATTTAATTGCCATCACTATTAATCCAACAATCCCCAGAAGCGGGACTAAATAAATAACATTATTCATAATTTTTGTTTATAAGGGCGCAAAAATAGGGAATTTGTTGGAAATAAAAAATTATATAAAAGCTTGATAATCAGTTTATCATAAAAAAATCAGCGAATTTATGCCCTGAATTTGGCGAGGCTATTTTACTCCCAATTTTTAAATACGGAAAAAACTCACCGCCATTTGACAGAAAATATTTATCACCTTTTTTGCTATCTTTAATTCAGGTCAATTATGAAACGAATCATTTTCGCCTTCTGTTGTTTTTTATTCTCCGGCTATTTTTATTGCCAGGATACAAGAATAAGTTGGGGACCTGATCTTTTTAAACCGAGAAAATCAGACATAATCCAAATTATAGGTTCGGATCAGAATTCTTTTTATTGCCTGCGTAGTTTGAAATTATTTTTTGGTACCGGTACTTCGCTCGAAAAATATTCCATTTCTAAACTGAAGCTTGAGTACATTAAAGAGTTTAAACTTCCCAATATAAATAACAGTGAACTTAATTTCGAAAAGATTTTTTTTATGAAGGGGGTTTTGCTGGTATTTGCATCGGCTTATGACAAAGCGAGGGATCAAAAAGTTCTTTACCTTGAAAAAATCGATGCTGCAAGTGGCACTGTTTCGACTCCTTTTGAAGAAGTTGACGCGATTAAAGCAGCTAAACATCGCAATGAAAGTTCCTTTAACTTCACGCCTTCATGCGACAGCAGCAAAATTCTTATAAGCTATACAGAGTTCGTCGAAAAAGCTGTCAATCCTAAGCTTCACTTTAAACTCTTAACTGGTCAGGGAATGGTGCTCTGGTCGTCGGAGGTCGAATTTCAAAACAAAGAAAAATTCTATTCAGTTTTAAACTGCCAGCTCGATGAAGATGGCAAAGTCTTTTTACTAGCAAGTACAGTAACGCGACCATCGCAGCCCGATAAGGAAAAACCTGAAAATGCCCACTCCCTTTTGATTTATAACTATCCGGAAAAAAGATTCAAAGAACTCGATATTTCTCTTAATGATCAATTTATAAGCGCCATAGATCTTTTAGTAGTTGCCAAAAAAACGCTGGTTGTTGCAGGGCTTTATGCGAATAAAAATCAGTATAAACATGCTGGTACATTCTTTATGAGCATTGACAGAAGAAGCGGACAAATTATTACGCGGGGACAAGACAATTTTCCCAAAGAATTTTTAATGGGATTTACATTTGATAATGATCCCGAAAAAGAAAACGAATTGTACAACTACAGGATCACTGGCATGATTTCAAAAAACGATGGCGGCATTTATCTTTTAGCAGAACAGTATTACGTACAAACCGAAACTACCTATCATTCGAGGATGGCGGTGAGTAGTTTAAATCATTATTATTTTAACGATATCGTGGTAGTTAATATAAGTCCTAATTCTTCTATCCGTTGGGCAAAAAAGATCCGCAAACTACAGCATACCATAAACGAGGAGGTCAACTATTCTTCCTATTCTTATTTTGGTTCCGAAGAAAAACTGCATTTTATGTATAATGATCATCCTAAAAACATTTCGTCAAAAACAAAAAGACTCAGAGATGGCATCGGAAAAAATATGACGACCGTTATTACCTCTGTAGATGCGAATGGTAATTCTGAAAGCTATTCTATTTTCAAACCCACAGAGTTAAAAATGCACGTAAGACCTAAAACGACCATAACTTTGGCCTCAAACCAATTTCTATTTTATTCCTTTAGAAAAAAAGAATCCAAATTTGGCATCATTCATTATTAAATCGAGAAAATTTTATCGTACTCACAGACACTTATCGTGTAATTAAAAATAGTACCTTCAACCTGAATTATGGAGCATTACGATCTAATAGTTATTGGCGGGGGCCCCAGTGGTTATGCAGGAGCCATGCGCGCAATCGATTTTGGGAAAAGAGTTTTACTCATCGAAAAAAGAAGAATTGGCGGCGCAGGCGTTTACGACGGTGTACTCACTTCTAAAACCTTATGGGAACAAGCATTAAAAACAGCGTCTATCCGCGAAATGATTCCTGATTATGAAGTTAATTTTGATAGCATAAAAGAAATTGTAAATGCTGCGGTTTATGAACGCAAAACCCAAATGACACTTCATTTACAGCTACTTCATACCCTTCCCAAACAACTTTTTACTTATGAAAAAGGCTTCGCTTATCTGCTTGACAAAAACACGGTAAGAATAACCAAAGAGGATGGTAAAACAAAAGAAGTAAGCGCAGATAATATTTTAATTGCAACAGGAAGCCGCCCCCGTATACCGGCCAACATTGAAGTGGACGAACAAACTATTGTTACTTCAGATGGTATAAAAAACTTTCCTTCCTTTCCAGACAGCATGGTAGTTTTGGGAGCTGGTGTTATTGGTTGTGAATTCGCTACTATTTTTTCGGCTTTTGGAAAGACGAAAGTTTTTTTGATTGATAAGGCAGACCGCATTTTACCTTTTGAAGACGAAGATGTAGCTGACGTGGTAAAAAACAATCTTCAGCTCCAGGGCGCAGAAGTTCACCATGGCGCATCTTTAAAACGGATGGAAATTAAAGACGGTAAAGTTGAATACGAACTCGAATATAAAAACGGAAGTACTGAAATCTTAACAGTTGATAAAGCCTTGATCTCTGTGGGACGTGTGCCCAATGTAGAGAATCTTGGGCTTGAAAATGCAGGAGTTAAATTAAACGATCGCGGCAGTATCTGGGATGATGACACACAAACCAATATCAGCAATATTTATGTGGCTGGAGACGTAACAACTGAAGTGGCTCTTGTTAACGTGGGTGAAAGAGAAGCTCGTCATGCTGTAGTCAGAATGTTTGGCCCCACAGTTAAACCACTTTCGTATAAAAACATAAGCACTATTATGTTTCTCAATCCTGAAGTTGCCTCTGTGGGAATGAGCGAGCAAGAATGCGTTTCAAAAAACATTCCTCATAAAGTAGTGAAACTGGATTATACTATAAATGCCCGCGCCATTGCTATGCGCAAGACAACCGGTTTTTTTAAAATTATTGTGACTAACGACAACGGCATGCGCATACTTGGCATGCGTGTTGTGGGTGAACACGCCAGTAGCGCTATTCAGGCGGTTGCTTACTTAATTTACACTAACCAGGGCATTCGCGATCTGGCCGATATGATGCATCCTCACCCGAGTATTACCGAGGGTGTGCAGGAATGTTTACGTATGCTCCTGAACAAATCAATTTATAAACCCTATGTGTTTAAAGACCGCTTAAAATGTTTTGTATGCGAGAATGGAGTCTGCACGCCTATTGAAAGCCTTGTGTAATTTTAAACTTTTTTAATTCAAACTCCACTTTTTAAAAACTAACTTTGCTCGCATGAACAAAAGGCTTTTTACTTTTATCTCCATTGCTTTCTCACTTGCTTTGCTGGTGCTTATTTGTTTTCAGGTATACTGGATCAGAAAAGATTATCTCGTGCGCGAAGAATTATTCAAAAGCAAAGTAGACGATGCTTTAAACAGTACCAATATTAAATTAGAAAAATTAGATCCGCGTTCGAGCTATACAAAAATCACAGAGCGCATACAGGGTATTAACCGTCCAGATTTTAAAGGAAGTAAAAAACTAGGATTTAGTGTAAAGTCTGAATTCAGCATCGACACTAATGGCCACCAGGTTAGTGTGTTCAGCCAGAACGATCTGGCCAGCGACTCCTCCATTAAATTTGATGCCTCGTCGGCCAGTTTTTTAAATTATATTCGCAAACAACAATCACAACTTCAGTCTTCTCCAAATGACCTTTCTTTTCAGAATTCCGGCAACAGCGTGTTTGAACTCACCAATACCAAAACTTATTACCCTAACCGGAGACAAAAAATAGACACACTGCTTTTAGATTCTATTTTAAAAACAGAATTAAAAAGAAGAAAAATTCTTACAAAATTCAATTACTACCTTACTTCACTTTACCCCGGAAGTCCTCACCACAGCGACCTTAAGCAGGCCGAGAATATGTCGGATTCTTTAGGTGTAGAGCATTACATTATTAACCTTGCTCCAAATAATACATTTATAAATCCTGAATACCTCATCGTCTATTTTCCTACACAAAACCGCGATGTATTTAAGCAAATGTGGCCTTTTTTAATTACTTCCATTGTAGTGATTCTTATTCTTACCGTTTCATTTTATTATATTATGGCCAGCAATTTAAAACAGAAAAAATTGTCGGTGATCGTAAATGACTTTATCAGTAACATGACCCATGAGTTTAAGACGCCAATTAGTACTATTTCGTTAGCTAGTGAAATGCTGGGGGATGAAAGCATAGCTCAAACTCCGGAAAAGAAATTCCGGTATATTAAAATGATCCGCGATGAAAATAAACGTTTGAGTGTTTTAGTAGAAAGTATTTTACAAACTTCTATTCTTGATAAAGGAGAGTTTAAATTAAAACCAAGTGAGGTTGACGTGCATGAAATTATTAATACTGCATTAAATAATACACATCTTTTAATCAACCAGAGAAAAGGAACTGTACATACTTTTTTAAAGGCGCAGAAATTTAAACTTCAGGCAGATAGAGTGCATTTGACAAATATTATTTTTAACCTTATTGATAATGCGATAAAATATTCCCTGGATGTTCCTGAAATTACCGTTTCTACTTATAATACCGCCGAAGGCATTATGATTCAGGTAAAGGATAACGGCATGGGCATCTCCAAAGAAAATCAAAGAAAAATCTTCGACAAATTTTACCGCGTTCCTACAGGCAATGTGCACAATGTAAAGGGCTTCGGCCTTGGCCTATCATACGTTTTGGCAGTGGTAGTAAAACATGGCGGCACTATTTCAGTGAATAGTGAAGTGGGTAAGGGCAGCACTTTTAATGTTCATTTGCCAATCTCATAACAAATGTTAAAATTGTTAAAATGGCACGTTAAGTGTTTATCTTTAATTAATAATTTAACATTTAGAACGAATGGAAACTGTTAAAACAAAAATCTTATTGGTAGAAGACGATCCAAGTCTTGGGCCTCTTTTACAAGAATATTTAGATGCGAAGGGTTTTGAAACAAAACTAGCTGATGATGGAAAAAAAGGTGGCGATTTGTTTTTTAAAGGATCTTTCGACCTTCTTTTGTTAGACGTTATGATGCCCGTTAAAGACGGATTAACTTTAGCGAAGGAAATACGCGTTGTAGATAAAAACGTTCCTATTATATTTCTCACTGCCAAAAGCATGAAAGAAGATACAATTGAAGGTTTTAATGCCGGGGCGGACGATTATATCACCAAACCTTTCAGTATGGAAGAGTTAATGGCGCGTGTAACAGCTGTGTTAAGACGTACAAATAAAGTACGTTCTTCAGAAGGAGAAGACATTGACTTTAAGGTTGGTAAATACCAATTCAATTCTGAAAAACAAATTCTTCAACATAATGGAGTAGAACAAAAGTTGACTACAAAAGAAAGTCAATTGTTGCGCCTTTTATGTATTCATAAAAATGATGTACTTGATCGTACCTTTGCTTTAAAATCGATCTGGCACGACGATAACTATTTTAATGGTCGTAGCATGGACGTATATATTGCGAAATTGCGTAAATACCTGAAAGACGATCCTAAAGTTGAGATCATCAATATTCATGGAAAAGGGTTTAAATTATTAGTGAATCAATAATTTTTAAAAGTTTCTTAATAAAAAAACCGTCCTAATAATTATCAGGACGGTTTTTTTATATCACCACTTTTTATTTCAGGAGCGTTACTTCGCCAATTTTATTATAAACCTGCCCGTTCAAATCCTTATAGTTCAATCTAAAAATATACGTGTCATTTTTTAAAGGATCATCGCCCTTATTGTTCAGTGTGCCATCCCACCCAATAAGGTAGTCGCCAGTTGTAAATATTTGTTTCCCCCAGCGATCGAAGATTTGGAGACTGTAATTTTTTGCATCCAAACCATAAGGTGAGAACACAGGTTTAAAAAAATCATTTAGCCCATCATAATTAGGAGTAAAAGAATTAGGAATATACACCTCAAAAATATTCTTCACATCAACAATTTTACTGATTTCAGATTTACAATCGTAGATGTTAGTCGCGTTTAACGTTACCTTATATTTTCCTGCCTGCGGAAAATAAACGAGGGGATTAACGTCATACGACTGATTTAGCCCTTCAATAGTCCATTTATAGCGGTTACTATAAAGATTTGTACTGGTATTATTAAACAAAACATCAGGGTTTGCAATCGTAATCTCTTCAGGAGAAATAATAAAATCCGCTATCGGACTTTCCAGAACTTTAATTTCATTTAAAACTACCTGCGTGGAACACCCTAAAGCATCTCTATCTGAATAATTAAAAACAACCGTGTAGGTGCCGGGAGTTTCAAAAAGATGATCGGGTTCAAATTTCTCTGTGCCCGTGCCATCGCCAAAGTTCCACGAATAAATTCCCGCCTCTTTAGCTGTTGAATTAAATGTTACAGAAAATGGCGCGCAACCTTTATATAAACTCCCCGATGCTTTAATTACCGGGACATTTTTTACAAGAATGTTTAGGGTTTTAGTATCCGGGCACAAAAAATAACTTGGGTTAGAATGTGTTTGATAAGTTACTGTATTAATTCCCTCATAAGCCTTCGCAGGATTAAACATTGTGCCTTCTACAGGCGCATCTCCAAGCCACGAACCACCTGGATTTTGAACAAGTCCGTTTAAATTAAAAGGAAAACTAGTTGAACAATAACTTGTTTCACCACGATTTAAAAAATCTGCCGAAATAAATTCCTCTACTGAGATATGGAGTTGCGCGTCGGCAATACAAGGCCCAGAAGCTATACTGTAGCTTACTATATTATCTCCGATTTTAGCAAAGGCAGGATTAAATACTCCGCTTAAAGAAACAATATTAGAAATTGCTGCTGAAAATATGCCACCTACAGGACTTACCTCCAATTGTGAAGGCTGCGACTTATTACAAAATGGTCCGGCACTAGCAATTTTCGGAGTAGCCAAAGAAAATACATTTACACTTAAGGTTGAGTGATCAGGACATAAACCACTTGGATAAGAGGAAGTATTATAGGATATAATAAAATTCCCGGCCCCGCTTAAGGCCGGATCAAAAGCTCCGCCAACGATTCCCGCACCGCTCCAGCTTCCAAGGTTGTTTTGGGTTATTGGAGATAAAATCATTTGGGGTGTGGTTGTGCAAAGATCAGGTACTGAGGCAATGATCTTAGAACTAACAAAAGGCTCGGTACTTATAAGTAATGTCTGCTGAGCATAACATGTATTTGTTCCAATCACATACTGCGCCGCATTCAGTCCGGCCGAACTGGCGGTAGGAGAAAAGACACCACCAGGTGAAAGAAATATCGTAGGAACCCATTGCCCGGTTGCCGGCGTAACACTTAACTGAACAGGAGCATCTACCGAACAAAAAGGTCCCACCTGGCTTATAACAGGCGTTGGTGGGTTTAGTACAGAAATTGTCATACTACGGCTATCCGGACATAATGTTGGATTAGGAGACGATGCATTGTCGTAAGTGACGGTATAAATATCCGTAGAAAGATTGGCAGGAGAAAATAAACTGCTTGTAATAACACCCAGGCCGCTCCAGATGCCTGTGGTGCTCGTTGCATAACCCATTAAATTAACCGGATTATTACTGACGCACAAGGGTGGAACGCCTCCGTTAAAAGATGCGGTATTAAACCTGGAAACATGAAATGTGCTGGAAGAACTGGCCATGCAAGTGCCTATACCCGCCGCATAGGAAACCGTGTTGGTTCCCGGAACATTCAAGGAAGGCGTTTGAAGTCCGGAAGGTGAAACTCCCGTAGCGCCAGACCAAACACCACCAGCCGGATTCGCAGTTAGCATAACGGTTTGCGCATTGGTGCACGTAGGTTGAATAACAGATATGGTTGGACTTGGTGGATTAAATAAAGGCACGGCGAGCACAGTAAAATCGGGACAAACGGATGGATTCGGCGATGAGGTGGTGCTGTATGTGAGATAATAGGTACCGGTAGCAAGCGATAATGGATTAAAATAATTTGTATCCACTTGTGTTCCAGACCATGTTCCTGTTAAGGTATTTTGCACAATGTTCATCAACTTTATTAATGGATCCTGCACGCAAACCAAATTGAGCGTGGAACTTAAAGCTGCTGAATAAAATTTTGAAACCGGCACCACAATGCTATTAGTAACAATACAGTTAGCCACGTTAACCTTGTATACAACAGTGCTTCCGGGGATAGCCGATAAAGATGGCGTGAAGTATCCGGTTAGGCTAACAGCGGGAACCCCTGTCCATGTTCCTCCTCCGGGCGTGGCTGAAAGTTGAAAGGCACTGAAGATGTCGCAGACAGGATTGGGCTGCACAATAAAAGGCTTTTGAGGATTATTTAGTGTAACCGTCATCACTTTAGTAACGGGGCATGTGGCCATGGTACTAATAGGTGTTGCAGTGACACTGTAAACTAAAGTAGATAAACTTACACTGGCCGGTGCCAAAGGGGGCGTAAGCGTAATAGCATTGGCTGTAGCATTTGACACACCCCCGCTTATACTATTCCAGGCATAATAATTTGAAGATGCAGCAGAAGATGGTGTAAAAGAAAGTGCTACACTAAAACTTGTGCCCTGGCACACAGAAGTTGCGGTAGGACTAATACTAAAATTGGGGAGAGGCACCACACTCGCCAAAACAACAGCCTGGCATGTTTGAGTATATGGACTTCCATTAACTACTGCGCTGCTTGTAGCGGAAACCGTGAACATGGTGCTAACCGTTAAGTTTGAAACACTATTGTTAGCAGACGTAGAACTAAAACTCGGTCCTGACCAGGTATAAGAATTTACCGCAGTACTTGTACCGGGTCCTATTCCAAGCGTTACGCTCTGGCCCGCGCAAATGGGTGCCGACACAGTTGGAGAAACAACACATACGAATCCGCAATTAGTACTGGCGGCACCACTTCCAGAATTACTCTGGTTAAACGTTATTGTTTGATTTGTATTTGAAAAATTGGTAATGAGCATAATGTAAAACTCTCCGGGAAGTGCATTTGAAATGGTACAGGTTTCGGTATTCGATCCCGAATAGCTGCACGATTGAATGTTACCCGAAGTCAGGCTTCCGCAGGCACCTGCAAGAGTAGGAAAAGGGCCCCAGCATATAAAATCAATGTCGTTGGCAGCCGACATATTTATAGACATAGATCCGGCGCTTGCCATTTGCATAAAAAACCAGGCTGGATTTGGTTCTGATCCGAGACAACCATAATCTGGACCTGATTGAGCTGAACCTGTATTTACTCCCGCAGGATAGCTCATGGTTTGCCCTGTACAAAAGGGCGCCGCATTTGAGCATGTGCTATTTTGAGAAAACAGCACCTGAACTTTCAAGCACATTAAAACCAGTATGGTTACCTTAATGAGTTTCATGAGTGCGTGTGATTTGTCTATTGGATCTTTGGGTAGTATAAATTTAGTAAAAATCCAATAAACCACTAGCCAAATCTAATTGAAATAGGCGAATTGACGATTTTATTCGCTCATTGAAAGGCGAGGCCTGCTAAATAGTTAAATAACGGAATGGCGGTAATAAAAAAACCGCCTCATTAGAGGCGGTTTAAATAAAAGTCTTATTTCTATTAATCCTTTCTTCCGCCGAATAAACGTAATAAGAATAAAAATAAATTGATGAAATCGAGGTATAAAGTCAAAGCTCCAACTATACCGAGTTTATTTGATGTAGCCTGATCGTATGACGCGTTCTCTCCAAGATTTTTAATCTTTTGTACATCGTAAGCTGTAAGACCAGTAAAGATAATTACTCCAAGTATACTGATAATATAATCCAGTTGAGCGCTCCCCATAAACATGTTTATCAAAGAAGCTATAACAATTCCTATTACTCCGATCATGAGAATACTTCCCATTTTAGTAAGGTCCGTCTTCGTTGCGTAACCAGCAATAGCCATTACTGCAAACAAAGCTGTTGTGCTTAAGAAAACAGTCGTAATTGAACCGATACTATAAACGAAGAAAATAAAACTAAAACTGATTCCATTTATAATTGAATAGGCTACAAACAAGCCAATCAGCGCCGGAAAAGAAAGCCTATTTAAACCAAAATTAATTCCTAAAACAAAAAGCAATGGGGCAAACATTACAACGTATGCGAAGATGGTTGGTTTAAACCCAAATTCAGTTTGTTGAAGCAGCATGCTTTTTAATTCCGGCATGTTAGCAAACGCCAATGCCGAAACTGCCGTTAATAACATGGCGAGTGCCATCCATGAAAAAGAATTGCGAAGCAATTTATTTTCGGTTGCAATGCTTGTGTACTCTAATTTTTTAAGATCTGTACTTCTGAAATTTTCGTCCATAAAAGTGTGAATTTTTAACTGTAAATATACACAATTTAGGAGGCGGTAAAGGTTAAGAATTCAAAAAGCGATTTAGAAGTAGAGATCGCTGGTTTTGAGATGCAGGTATCTTAAAACAGCAAGGAAGGCGCTGAATGCAGAGATGATTACACCTACCAGAATAATTCCAGTAAAAAGAATTACAAGCACGTTTTCATCTTGTAGTTCAAGCAGATCAGGGATAAAACGGGTGCTTAAAACTAAAAATCCAGCCAACATAATTCCTGCGATAATTCCTGCAATTACCCCTTGTCTGAAGCCTCTGAATATAAAGGGCTTACTTATAAACGAGCGGGTTGCACCTACAAGATACATTGTTCTGATTAAAAATCTCTGCGAATAAATTGAAAGGCGAATAGTGTTATTGATCAAAGCTATTGCCACTATAAGAAGTGCGCTGCTAAAAATAAGGATGAAAAAAGCCACTGCCTTTGTGTTTTTATTCAACTTGTTTATCATTTCTTTTTGATAAACGACTTCTTTAATAAAAGGTTTCTGCAAAAGAGTTTTTTCAATCACCATCAAAGTATCGGTGTTGGCATAGTTTGCGTTCAGCTTCACGTCCAGAGAATTTAATAAGGGATTACTTCCTAAAAAAGCTACAAAATCTTCCCCCAAATCAGCTTTTAATTTTTCGGCGGCTTGTTCTTTATTTATAAGGTTAACCGTTTTAGTAAAGTCTGAATTGTTTAACTCCTGCACCAGAACATCGATTTGAGTTGCGGTGGCGGTATCTTTCAAATAGATCTGAAATCCCACATTCTCTTTAAAGTGGGTGGAAAGTTTGTTTGCGTTTATGATGAGCAGACCTAAAGCGCCAAGCATAAATAAAACCAGGGAAAGGCTGATAATAACCGTTACACCAGAAGTACGAAGTCTTTTTTTTGTTAATCTGTCGCTCACAATCTAATTTATTAAGCGAAGGTATTTTTTTCTAACCTGAATAAGTTGCACTACCAAAAGATTAATTAACAGGGCGGTGTTAGACTATGGCGATTTCGATGCCCATCAGGAAGAGAATGATCAGAACGCCGCCAACAATTATGCGGTATACACCAAACCACTTAAAGCCGTATTTGTTGAGAATTCCGATAAAGCTTTTAATAGCAAGCATAGCCACTACAAACGCGATAACATTTCCGAATACCAGTAATTTAACTTCTTCAGAAGTTACTACCAGCCCGTCTTTATAAAAATCAAGCAATTTTTTTGCAGTTGCCGCAAACATGGTGGGCACAGCCAGGAAAAAAGAAAATTCGGCGGCCGCCTGACGGGTAAGCTTTTGGCTAAGGCCCCCGATTATAGTGGATGCACTCCGACTCACTCCCGGAAACAAGGCAAGGCATTGAAATGCCCCAATCTTGAAGGCATCTGCATAAGTTATTTCTTCATCATTTGATTTTACCGGATTTTTAAACCATTTATCTACAAACAACAATATAATTCCACCTACAAATAAGGCTACTGCAACTCCAAAAACATTCTCTAATTGCTCATCTATCCAGTCGCCAAGTAAAATGCCTGCAATAGCGCAGGGAATAAAGGCAACCAGTAATTTGAAATAAAAATTTACAGATTTAAAAAATCTTTTAAAATAAAGTACAACCACACTTAAAATGGCTCCAAACTGAATAGCTACCGTAAATAACTTTACAAAAGGTGTAGCTTCCATGCCTAAAACAGCTGTGGTAATCATCATGTGGCCGGTAGATGAAATGGGAAGATACTCAGTCAATCCTTCTACGATTGCAATGATGAGCGCCTGTAAATACGTCATAAACTAGTGATAATTATGCGAAAAGATCCCGCTTATTTGGTTACTTCTACTTCGTTAACTTTTGGACGCCACATAATAGCAACGATAATAGTTATGAAGCCTACCAGGCAAACCATTGGTGCAAGAGTGATACGCTGAAAACTAAAAACCTCTTCGTTAAAAACATTCGGATCTTCACTTTTTCCACCAATCATTAAAAGATAACCAAGAACAATAAGAGCAATTCCAGCTATCAGAACATAATAATTTTTTTTCGTGAAGGTAGTTTTCATATATCTATTTTATTATTTTTTAATTGTCATACGGTATAGCCTCCCGATAACTATCGGGATTATCATCCGCGTTTGTATTTTAGCATCCCGATAACTATAGGAAGGCTATTTCATAATTATAATTTGTGTTTTAAGTCTTTTTTTACTTATAGCCGTAAGGTAAAATAAAGTTCAAATATAACTAAAAATCATTTTATCAATTCCTTTTTAGGGCGCGCTTGTGCATTAATTTTTCGTAATATTGTTAATTGAAATTATTATGGGAAAAGTAGCACTTATAACAGGAGTAACGGGACAGGACGGCGCTTATCTTTCGGAATTACTACTGAGTAAAGGATATGAAGTTCACGGAGTAAAAAGAAGGAGCTCTTTATTTAATACCGACAGGATTGATCACCTTTACCAGGATCAGCATGAAAAAAATGTAAATTTTAAATTGCACTACGGTGATTTAACCGATAGCACTAACCTTATCCGTATCGTGCAGGAAGTTAAACCGGATGAGATTTACAATCTCGCGGCTATGTCGCATGTAAAAGTAAGTTTTGATACTCCGGAATATACCGCAAATGCTGATGGCATTGGAACTCTTCGTATTTTAGAAGCTATCCGTATTTTAGGTCTTGAAAAAAAGACGCGTTTTTACCAGGCATCTACGAGTGAACTCTATGGTTTGGTTCAGGAAATTCCCCAAAGAGAAACAACTCCTTTTTATCCCCGCAGCCCTTATGGCGTTGCAAAACTTTACGCTTTCTGGATCACCAAAAATTACCGGGAAAGTTATGGCATGTTTGCATGTAACGGCATTTTATTTAATCACGAAAGTCCGTTAAGAGGTGAAACATTTGTAACCCGTAAAATCACGCGTGCCGCAGCAAAAATCAGTCTAGGTATGCAGGATAAACTATTTATGGGAAATATTGATTCTGAAAGAGACTGGGGTCATGCGAAAGACTACGTAGAAGGCATGTGGCGCATGTTGCAACAAGATGAGCCGGAAGATTTTGTACTGGCTACCGGAATTAAAATCACGGTAAGAGAATTTATCAATATGGCTTTTGCTGAAGTAGGCATTTCTTTGAAGTGGGAAGGAAAAGCGGAGAATGAAAAAGGAATTGACGAAACTACGGGCAAAGTAATCGTAGAAATTGATCCTAAATATTACCGTCCCGCCGAAGTAGAATTACTAGTGGGTGATGCCACAAAGGCCAAAACTAAAATGGGTTGGACACCAACTTATACCGTAGCTGAACTTTGCAAAGAAATGGTGCAATCAGATGTTGAATTGTTTAAGCGCGACAAATATCTTATTGAAGGCGGTCACAAAGTTCTAAATTACAAAGAGTAATACACCAGGTTTTTCAGAAATAAATTTTCTTCTCAAAAAAAATGGAATTAAACTCTAAAATATATATCGCGGGTCATCGCGGAATGGTAGGTTCGGCAATTTTAAGAAATTTAAAGGCGAAAGGATTTTCAAATTTTATTCTCAGAACATCGGCAGAACTAGATCTTCGTAATCAACAGGCTGTTGCTGATTTTTTTCTAAAAGAAAAGCCAGAATATGTTTTTTTGGCCGCCGCGAAAGTTGGAGGTATTCAGGCTAATAATATTTACCGTGCTGATTTTCTTTATGAAAACCTGATGATCCAAAACAATGTTATTCATTCTGCTTTTGAAAATAAAGCCGAAAAACTCATGTTCCTTGGATCTTCCTGCATCTACCCTAAGCTTGCGCCTCAACCTTTAAAAGAAGATTACCTACTAAGCGGTTTTCTGGAAGATACCAACGAACCTTACGCAATTGCTAAAATTGCCGGCATAAAACTTTGCGAAAGTTACAGAAGACAACATAATTCGAATTTTATTTCCGTGATGCCAACAAATCTTTACGGACCAAATGATAATTATAACCTCAACAATTCACATGTGCTTCCGGCATTGATCCGCAAGTTTCATGAAGCCAAAGAAGCTAATTTTCCTTCTGTCGAAATGTGGGGAACGGGTTCGCCTTTACGCGAATTTTTGCATGCTGATGATATGGCAGACGCCTGCGTTTTCCTGATGCAAAATTATAACGGTCAGCAGCATCTTAACATTGGAACGGGAGTTGATCTTTCAATTAAGGACCTGGCATTGATGATTCAAAAAATAGTTGGTTTCAAAGGGGAGATAAAACATGACCTTAGTAAACCAGATGGAACGCCCCGCAAATTAATGGATGTGAGCTTTCTTCATAGTCTTGGCTGGAAACATAAAATCGCCCTGGAAGAAGGAATACATGCCGTTTACGAAGATTTTAAGAAAAAGGAGAACGTAAAAGTCCTGTAATAAAACCACATTATTTTACAAAAATACAGGATGACACCGCTTTTAAATTGCTTATATAAACGTGTTCTCTTCGCTGTCTTTATAGTTCTGTTCGGTAACGGTATTTATTTAAAAGCTCAGTTTTATAACTTGCCTAACGACTATTCCTTTTCTCTTCTCACAGAAAGAGGTCTTGCGGCAAAAGATTCGTCTATCCACACAGGTGTGAAACCTTACATACATTTCTTCTCGAATAAATACATCCATGTGGCAGATAGTCATCGGGTATTTAAATACATAAACGACGATCCGGCCATCGACCTAGTTTTCTACAAACATTTTTTCAGGGTAGAGCCTAAAAAAGAAAAATTCAAATTGCGGCTTGATCCGCTTTTAAATTTAGAATACGGAGAAGATCCTTCTGATAAAAAACTAAGAAGAGCTTTTGTGAATACCCGCGGGGTAATTGCCAGTGGATATGTGGGTGACAAAGTTTATTTTGAAAGTTTGTTTGCCGAAAGTCAATCGGTATTTCCCAGGTATATGGCCAATGTGGCCAATGCAACGTCTGTTGTTCCCGGCCAGGGGCGCTGGAAACAATTTAAATCACAGGGTTATGACTACGCATTCTCTTCAGGCTTTGTTTCTGTTCAGGCTTTAAAAAATCTGAATATACAGGTAGGGCATGGCAAACACAAGATCGGAAACGGTTACCGCTCTCTTCTATTAAGCGACAATGCTTTTAATTATCCGTATGCAAAAATAACGCAACAGTGGTTTAAAGGGCGGGTTCAATACAGTAATATCTATTCAGTATTTATGAACCTTGTTTCTGCCTCAAAAGTGATTAATCCAAATACCGAGCGTTTATTTCAGAAGAAGGCCGGTTCTTTCCAGTATTTAAGCCTAAATGTTAATAAGAGTTTTAACCTTGGCTTTTTCCAGGGAATGATCTGGCAGTCGGGAGATGAGCGCAACAAGCAGCATTTGAAGTGGCAGTATTTTAACCCTCTAATTTATACGAACCTCTTAAGTTATGGTTTGGATAACAGAAATAACATTGTTACTGGCTTAGATGCGAAATACAAACTCAGTAATAAAATAGCCATTTATGGCCAGCTGATGTTGGATAAAACTAAGACAGATTCATCTGCCAGCCGTTGGGGTTGGCAAGGCGGCATCAACTACTTTGATGCTCTTGGAGTTAAAAACCTTTTCCTGCAGGTAGAGTATAATTATGTAAAAAAAGACAGTTATTTAAATGCAAATACCATCAACAGTGATCAATCTTATTCACACTACAATCAAAATTTAGCCTACACACCGGGTAGCGGCAACGAACTTGTTTTTCTTGCTGATTACAAAATAAAACGTTTCTTTTTCAACTTTAAATACAACTATCAGCAGGTTCCTCAGAATTCTTCTGTATCTGAGAGCTTTAGTTACATCAACATCGTAAACGCAAAAGTGGGATATCTTATAAACCCGGCGTATAATTTAAACATCTCCTTCGGAATGCTCCATAGAACTCAAAATTTTTCTATCTTTAACACTTTGAATAACGAAACAAATTATCTCTACGTGGCCATAAGGACAAGTCTTTATAATTTGTATTACGACTTTTAAATGGCTGCATTAATACTTGTTTTTCTAACTTCTTTTATCGTAGTCCTCTACTCTACTCCTGCTTTAATTAAAGTGGCGGTATTAAAACGACTCATTGATACACCCAGCGAGGAACGTAAAATACATAAGCGTTCTGTGCCAACCATTGGTGGAATTATTATTTATGCAGGAACTTTGTTTGCCTACGCGCTTTGGTACAATGTTCCTGAAGGAGCGTATTACGATACCATTTTTAAATCCATTAATGAATTTAAACTGATCATTGCTACAAGCCTGATTCTATTTTTTGTTGGCGTAAAAGATGACATTATAGGCACAGCCCCGGTTAAAAAGCTATTTGCTCACATTGTTGTAGCGCTTATTCTTGTTTTAATGGGAGATATACGTATTACGGGGCTGCACGGGATTTTCGGTGTATCAGGAATTCCTTACTGGGGAAGTGTTTTTATTTCCATTTTTACTTATGTAGTAGTTGTAAATGCATTTAATCTTATTGATGGTGTAGATGGCCTCGCAGCGGGGGTAGGATTTCTGAGTTCTTGCGCATTTGGCATCTGGTTTATTTTTGCAAATGAATTTGCTTATGCGGCTTTATGTTTTGCCCTTGCCGGCGCTTTAACCGGATTCTTAATTTTTAATTTCTCTCCGGCGAAGATTTTTATGGGCGATTCAGGCTCTCTCGTAATAGGGATGTTTATTTGTGTACTGGCAATTAAAATGATAGAGTATCCTATTGATCAGATAGATGGTTTTTGGGTTCATGTAAGCAAACCTGTATTTGCTATTTCAGCACTGGCTTATCCCCTCATGGATACCCTGCGCGTATTTATTATCCGTGCGGTAAAAGGCCAATCTCCTTTTAATGCAGATCGCAATCATATTCACCATAAGCTTATTGATTGTGATTACAGCCACGTTAAAACCGTTATTATCATTTACACGTTTTCGGTTGTAACTGTAGGTGCTGCCATACTTACTTATTATCTAAACGCTCCCACGTACAGCCTGTTAACCGTTGTTGGAATCGGTGCGCTTTTCCTTTTGATCGTTATAAATCTCAATAAGCGCAAAATGTCACTTAAACAGACAGCTTCACCTGAACTGTGATAAGAGAAAACTACTGACTACCCTTAAAATTTACCGCTCCTGTAAGATTTGGATTTTGATAAGTCCAGCGTAAATAAATTATTTAATTTTAAGAATATTTACGTCATGAAAAAAATCATTATTTCGTCGCTGTTGCTTTTTTCCCTCGCTGCTAATAGCCAGTCTTCCTGGGATTTGCAAACCTGCATTAACTATGCGCTTAACCATAATATCAGTTTAAGACAAAGAGCCTTAACAAACGAAACCAATAAAAACACTACTGATCAAAGTAAGGCCAGTCTGCTTCCATCGTTAAATGCTGGGGTTACCCATAACTACAATTTTGGTAAAACAATCGATAGATTTACCAATACTTTTGCGAACACACAGGTATTATCACAGAATTTTTATTTGAGCACAAGCGTTGTGTTATGGAGTGGCTTAAGTCAGTACAATAATGTAAAATCTAACGAATACGCTTACCTGAGCGGTGTTGAGCTCTTAAAGCAACAACAGAATGATTTAGCTCTTAACGTAGCTAATGCGTATATAGGCGTGATTTTTTCAGAAGAAATTTTAAAGATTTCTCAAAATCAATATTCTGTTACCTCCGAACAACTCGATAGAACTTCAAAATTGGTGAGCGCCGGGGCTCTTGCCAAAAGTGTAGAATATGATATTAAATCACAGCTGGCAAACGAACTTGTAAATGTAACCGTGGCCGATAACAATTATCAGATTTCCCTTCTTAGTCTTAAACAGTTAATGAATTTAGACAGTGTTGCAAATTTTAAGATTGAACGTCCAGTTATTACCCTACAGGAAGCTCAACTGCTTGAAAATAATGTGCAATACATTTACGAATCGAGTTTAAAGACTCAGCCAAGCATTAAGAGTAACGAGTATTCGATTATGAGTGCCGATCGTTATTTAAAATCTACAAAAGGAAGAATTAGTCCAACGCTTAGTATGAACGCCAATCTTGCTACTGGTTATTCGGGGCTGGATGTTCAGGGCACAGGACAATATAATAGAGTTGCTTATACTTTGGGAGATATTCCGAATTTTGGACCGATTACCTATTACACGAATGAACCTGTTTTAGAAAAGAAACCTTTTAGTGCGCAATTCAAAGACAACGTTGCAAAGAGTTTTGGATTCACTTTAAATATTCCCCTATTTAATGGTTTGCAGACACATACCCTGATTAAGAATGCGCAATTAAATTCATTGAATGCACGTTTAACACAGGATCTTACAAAACAAAATTTATACAAGAACATTGCGCAGGCGCATGTAAATGCGAAAGCTGCTTTAAATAAATACCAGGCGAGTGAGTTTAGTGTAGAAGCAGCCACGGAGTCATTTAAATATGCAGAGCAAAAATTTAATGCCGGAGTTATCAGCGCTATTGACTTTAGCACTTCTAAAAACAGGTTGTATGCGGCAGAAAGTAATTTATTGCAGGCCAAATATGATTATGTTTTTAAGCTAAAAGTTTTGGATTATTACCAGGGAAAACCTTTGGGATTTTAATCTAATACCCATATGGGCTCCTCTTACTTACCGGCTTTTTTCGTCTTAAAAATTAATCTTAGTATGGGTAAAGCTGTAAGGATAATAAGAGCAATAAAGATGTAACCCATGTAATCCGTTATCTGAGGAAAGATCTGCACCAGGAAAAATCCTATGCCGGTAAGACTTAATACCCAGGCAAGCGCCCCTACGATATTGAAAAACATAAATTTGAAAAAATCTATTTTAATCACACCAGCAATTATCGGCGCAAAAGTTCTCACAACAGGCAGAAAACGCGCCATTACAAGCGTTAGATTTCCTCCATACTTATCGTAATAGGTTTTGGTAACCTCAATTTGTCTTTGCTTAAATAACCAGCTGTCTTTACGCGCATATAGTTTTTCCCCGGCTTTTCTTCCAAACCAATAACCGGCGGTATTTCCAAGTACTGCGGCCAGAGACATGAGCGAAACCATTTCCAGGTAACCTACATGCATTAGCTCGGGCTTTGCTTTGCATAAAATTCCCGCTAATAAAATGAGATTGTCTCCGGGCAAAAAGAAGCCGATTAATAAACCTGTCTCCGCGAAGATCACGAATAAGAGTAGCCACAAACCACCGTATTCGATGATACTGTTTGGATCGGTTAATTGTTTAAGGAAGTCCCACATGTTCAGGAAAGTATGTTATTATTTCTCTTTTCGCAACATAGCGTCTTTAATATTTTCCAGATCTCCTTTTGGAATAGAATCTATGAGCTTACGGGTATACTCGCTTTTGGGATTCAAATAAATCTCATCGGGATCTCCCATCTCTTCTATCTTTCCTTTTTGCATTACCACCATGCGATCACTCATAAATTTCACAACGCTTAAATCGTGACTGATAAATATGTAAGTAAACTTAAATTCCTTCTTTAATTCGTTTAATAAGTTCAAAACCTGAGCCTGTACGCTCACATCCAGAGCACTTACACTTTCATCGCAGATAATAAATTTAGGATTTAGTCCCAAAGCGCGCGCAATGCAAATCCGCTGACGTTGCCCGCCGCTAAACTCATGTGGATAACGGTTATAGTGTTTTTCTTCAAGACCAACCCGTTTTAAAAGTTCTATCACTTTGGCTTTTCGTTCTGCCTGCGTCTTAAAAATTTGATGGACACGCATAGGCTCTTCAATGGCCGATCCAATTGTAATGCGTGGGTTTAAAGAAGAGTACGGATCCTGGAAAATCAGCTGCATATCTTTGCGATACTGACGGAATTCACTTTCATCCATAGTCAATAGATCTCGATTTTTGTATAGAACACTTCCTCCACTAGCTTCCGCTAATTTTAAAATAGTTCGTCCCAGGGTGGTTTTACCACAGCCGCTTTCCCCAACCAATCCTAACGTTTCTCCCTCATACACATCAAAGCTCACGTCATCCACTGCTTTACTATAGCTTAGCACTTTTCCTAAAAAGGTTTTTTTAGCAGGAAACCACGTTCGCACATTTTTAAGTTCTAAAATTTTCTCCCTTTGATATAGTTCTTTGTGCTCTGCCTCACGTTCATTTGATGTGATGATCGCGCTCTTTAACGCTTCACTAACATTCGTATCTACTTCAATAATTTCTCCGTTCTCCCCCCGAGTCATAAAATCACTAACTACCGGTAAACGCTTTACTCTAAAATCTAAAGGTGGGCGACATGCCAACAAACTTTTTGTATAAGGATGTTTCGGGTCAGAAAAAATTTCGAAAACCGGACCCTGCTCTACAATTTTGCCTTTATACATTACCACTACCTGGTCTGCAAGCTCCGCAATAACGCCAAGATCATGAGTAATGAACATAATACCCATCTGATACTGCTGCTGCAGTTTTTGTAATAGTTCCAGAATTGTTTTCTGAACGGTAACATCTAAAGCTGTAGTAGGTTCGTCGGCAATTAAAACGCTTGGTTCGCAACTGATAGCCATTGCTATCATGACCCTTTGTTTTTGTCCACCCGACAGTTGATGAGGATACCTGTCGAACATTAATTCCGGTGCAGGCAGCTGCACTTCTTTAAAAAGATCAATTGTTTTTTGCCTCGCTGTTTCTTTAGACACCTGACGATGTAGAAGAATAGCTTCCATTACCTGCTCACCACATTTCATAACCGGATTAAGCGAAGTCATTGGTTCCTGGAAAATCATCGCGATTTCATTACCGCGGTATTTTCGCATTTCTTCTATCTCCGTTTTTACCAGATCAATTCTCTTGCCCTCTTTACTGTGGTAAATAATTTCTCCGCTGGTTATTTTTCCAGGGGGATTTGGTATCAGGCGCATGACTGAAAGTGAAGTCACTGATTTTCCAGAGCCGCTCTCACCCACAATGCCAATAGTTTCACCTTTATTTAAAGTAAAAGAAACATCATTCACAGCTTTTACAAGCTCCGTTTCTGTTTTAAACTGTGTTACAAGGTTCTTTACTTCCAGCAGAGGCTGCTTATGCATAATTTATAAACTTACTTTGCGATTAAAGTAAGAAATATTTTCAATATAAATTCTTTAAAGAAAGTAAGAAACCAACACCCACAGGGTTGAAACTGGCATCAGGTAATGTTAATTCAATTTAAACTGAATGTATTTGATATCCTCGCCTTTGTCAGTGAACATCTTCTCATAATAGGTCTTAATTTTAATGAGTTCTTCTCTATCTGCCGGACAATTTTTGTAGAGATCATTTGTGTGCCAAATCAGGGGGAATCTATTTTCTTCAATCACTTCTAAAGTATATTCATAGAAGCTGGTGCTGTCTGTTTTCAGGTGGACGATGCCGTCTTTTTTAAGGATTTTTTTATAACGCTCTGTAAAGAGATTGTGCGTTAAACGCGCGCGCGCCCGGGTGCTTTGCGGTTGAGGATCAGGAAAAGTTATCCATATTTCGTCAACTTCATTCTCTGCAAAGCAATAGTCAATAAAATCGATGCGTGTTCTTAAAAATCCCACATTGTGCATATTCTCGGCAAGTGCTTGTGAAGCTCCCGTCCATATGCGATTTCCTTTAATATCCACCCCTATGTAATTTCTACCTGGATTATTTTTCGCCAAACCTACAGTATACTCGCCTTTTCCGCAACCTAACTCGAGAATGATAGGATGATCGTTTTTAAAATATTCAGAACGCCATTTGCCTTTCAGATCAAAGCCCTTCTGTAGATTTTCGTAAAACAGGGTAAAACAATTTTTGAATGTTTCGAAATCGGCAAATTTTTCTTGTTTACTTGGCATACATTTAAATCCTTCCAACCTCTGACAAGGAGTGGTTACTGATTATTATTACTCTGTCAGGAGCTTATTATTTCTTCTTTATTCTGTAACTCATTTAACTTTTTAAAACGGCTGTCGCGTCCCATCAAATCAGGTATAGAGCCCTCCTCAATAATTTCTCCCTGGTCAAATACCAAAACTTTATTTACATGTTTAATGGTTGACAAGCGGTGAGCGATGATAATTGACGTTCTGCCCTCCGAAATTTTTTCAACGGCCCTCTGGATTAAAATCTCTGTTTGTGTATCAATAGTGGCTGTTGCTTCATCTAAAATAAAAATAGAAGGCTGATAAACAAAGGCCCGGATAAATGCAATAAGCTGGCGCTGACCTGCCGAGAGACTTTGCCCGCGTTCTGTTACCTGGTACTGAAATCCTCCTGGCAAAGAAAGGATGTATTCGTACAATCCAATCTCTTTGGTGGCACGTTCTACTTCTTCAAACTGAATCGCAGAATTATTGAGCGTAATGTTGTTTAAAATAGAGTCGTTAAACAAATAAACATCCTGTAAAACAACTCCTGTATTTTTTCTTAAGGATTCTAAATCAAAATCCCTGATTTCTATTCCATCTATAAAAATGTGCCCTTTGTTGTATTCATAAAAGCGGCTCAATAAATTAATGATCGTCGACTTTCCTGCTCCCGTAGCACCTACTAAAGCTATAGTTTGACCGGCATTAATTTTAAAAGAAACATTCTTCAATACAAAATGGTCTTTTCTATAGGCGAACCAAACATCTTTAAATTCAATGTTATCCTTTACGCTTTCAAAATTCAGAGTTCCGGTATTGGAAATTTTTTCATCGGTATCCAAAACTTTAAAAACACGCTCTGCAGACACAATTCCCATTTGCAAAGTATTTAAACGATCTGCCAACATGCGAATCGGACGAAACAACATGTTGATCATCATTACAAAAAAAGTAATATCGCCAAGATTAATAGCGTATGAACTTCCCTTAACACCCACAAACCAAATAATGAGCGCGATAGAAAATGAAGATAAAATTTCTACAACCGGAAAAAAAACAGAATAATAAAAAATGGATTTAATGTTGGCGATGCGGTGTTGTGCATTTATTTCTTTAAATTTTTCCAGTTCTCTGTCTTCGCGATTGAAAAGTTGAACAAGCCGCATCCCTGTAATATGCTCTTGTGTAAATGTATTTAAAGCTGCAACAGCATTCCTCACCAGAGTGAAAGTTTTTTTTACCCCCCTTTTAAAGAGCGCTGTTGCTATAAATAGCAAAGGAATAGTGCTCAAAGCTAAAAAGGCAAGGATCCAGTTTTTTACAAACATGGCTACAATAAAAATAATCAGCATCACAATGTCACCGGCAATCACGATAAATCCTTGTGAAAAAACATCACTCAGGCTCTCTATGTCTGAAATAGCTCTTGTAACTAATGTTCCCACCGGTGAGTTGTCGAAGTAGGTGTTTTTCAAATGCAATATATGTGTATACACCTGGTTGCGAAGGTCCTTTACAATGTTTTGTCCAAGCAAATTTGTAATGCGGATATTAATTACCTGCAGAAAAGCTTCCAACAAAAGAAACCCAAGAATAACAAGACAGATGTAGTTTAATTTTTCACTGCTTCGTTCCTTTATTACGTAGTCATTTAAAGCGGTACTGATTAGCAAAGGGCGAACAATGGCCAGCGCTGACAAAGCTAAGGTCATAAACACCGCTCCATAAAAAAGTTTTTTATAGGACTTTGTATAGCTTAGAATTCTGCGGATCATCCCCAGGTTTAATCCTTTATTTTTTACTTCATTGCTCACTCAAAAATTTCTTTTGGATATTTAATTCCTGTTAAAAATAAGGCATTGGCAGGAGCATTGTTTCCAGCAACTCTTCTGTCTTTTGCTTCTATAATTTTTTTAAAATCGCTTATGGTAATCTTGTTCTTACCCACCATAACCAGAGTGCCCACAATGGCTCTTACCATGCCTCTTAGAAAGCGATCGGCACTTATTGTAAAGCGCCATTCATGCTCTGCACTTTTTTGCCATACTGCTTTGGTAATTTTACAGTTGTTTGTTTTATTTTGTGTATTCACTTTGCTAAAGCTTGTAAAATCTTCGTATTCCAGAAGAGTTGCGGCCGCCCTGTTCATCACCTCAAAATCCAATTCACCGTAAACGTACCAGCTAAAGCTATCTCTAAAAGGATTTTTATGTTGATTGACGTAATAGTAGTAAACCCTCTGCGTAGCTTCAAACCTGGCGTGAGAAGTATCTTTTACTTTTTGAATATTTTGAATCGCAATAGTTGGCGGAAGAATGGTATTGAATTTATAGATCCAATGATCTTTATTTTCAATCAGATCAACACAATGACTATCGAAATGCGCAACGTAATTCTTTGCGTGTACCCCCGAATCTGTTCTTCCACAACCCACAAGATCAATCTTTTCCTTTAAAAGCATAGAAAGTTTTTCTTCCAAAACCTGCTCTACAGTACTGGCCGTGTTCTCTTGTATTTGCCAACCATTAAAGTTTGTGCCATTGTAAGAAAGCGTTAAAAAAAAACGAGCCATTGCGCAAAGTTAGGGTTATTTGATTATATATTGCCACAGATTTCGCAGATTTCACAGATGAATTATTGACGCATTGCGAAGAAAAGTCTTAATGTTTTAAATTAGAAGTTAGACTCCCATGTACAAATTGCATAAAAACTATCAGCGAAAACAGTGAAATCTGTGGCGAAAGAGCGAGGTATTTCCAGTATTCCCCTTAAATCACTACTTTTACAGGCTCATTTATGTCGAAGATTAAGAAGAATTTTGTTTTAGAAAACCTGGAAGTAGTTGACATCAGCACCGAAGGAAAAGCCATTGCGAAAAATGATGGTCTTGTTGTTTTTATTGATGGTGCTGTTCCCGGTGATATGGTGGACGTTATGGTACATCGCAAAAAAAACAGTTTTGCTGAGGGAACCGTTCATAAAATGAACAAACTTTCTGAATACCGCGTACAACCCCTGTGCGAGCATTTTGGAACCTGTGGTGGCTGCAAATGGCAAAACCTGAATTATAAAACGCAACTTGATTTCAAGCAAAAATATGTTTTCGATGCCTTTACACGCATAGGTAAACTGGACTTTCCTGACTTACTTCCGATTTTAGGAAACGAAAAAGACTATTACTACCGTAATAAATTGGAATTTTCTTTCTCCAATAAAAAATGGCTTACCAAGGAACAAATGGATTCTGAAGTAGTTATTGAAAATAAAAATGCCTTGGGATTTCACATACCCGGTATGTTCGATAAAATTCTTGCCATTGAAAATTGTTATTTACAAAACGAGCCCAGTAACACCATACGGAACAAAGTACGCGACTACGCCTTTAAAAACAAACTCACTTTTTTCGACATAAGAAATAAATCAGGTCTTCTTAGAACCTTAATGATTCGCACTACCAGCACCGGAGAGATCATGGTGGTACTTTCTGTTTTTGAATGGCTGGAAAAAGAAACCTTTGCTTTGCTGGAATTCATGAAGATCGAATTCCCTCAAATTACTTGCCTGCAATACGTTCACAACGACAAAGGGAACGATACTTTTTTCGGCCTGGACATTAAAACCTATTACGGCAGAGATCACATCCTCGAAGAGATGGAAGGCCTAAAATTTAAGATCAGCGCCAAATCCTTTTACCAGACCAATTCTGAACAAGCCTATAACTTATATAAAATTACCCGCGATTTCGCAGGTTTAACCGGAGAAGAACTTGTTTACGACCTTTACACAGGCACTGGCACCATTGCTAACTTTGTGGCAAGACAGGCAAAAAAAGTTGTCGGAATTGAATATGTAGAAGATGCCATTAAAGACGCAGTAGAAAATTCAAAAACAAATAACATAGGTAACACACTTTTCTTCGCAGGAAACATGAAAGATGTTCTTAATGAAGAATTCCTGACTACCCATGGACATCCCGATGTTATCATTACTGATCCTCCGCGTGCAGGAATGGATCCGGAAGTGGTAAGCGTGATCTTAAAAGCACGACCAAAAAAAGTAGTTTATGTAAGTTGTAATCCCAGCACGCAGGCAAGAGATTTAGCTTTAATGCAGGATCAGTACAAAATAATTAAGACCCAACCTGTGGACATGTTTCCCCAAACTGCGCATATAGAGAATGTTACCTTACTTGAGCGAATGTGATTAAATCTTTAAATCTCCCTATTTTCGTCGATTTGTAAGGGTAATCCTTTACTTTGGCACTAAATTTTCATAGTTTTGCGTTAAATAAATCTAAACCATGAAAAAATTTACAATCCTTGCTGCATGCTTTAGCTTGCTAAGCTTAGCGTCATGCAAAAAAGACAGAACGTGCGACTGCACAACAACCTACACAAGTTCGTCAGGAAACACAACTACCAGCACTGACAAAGTAATTCTTTTAGAAAGTAAAAAATCTGATGCGAAATCGCTTTGCCAAAAAACTACCTGGACATCAGTTGGTAACTCGGGATCCACTTCAACCACAGTTCAAGATTGTAAACTTAATTAATCTAAAAACATGAAAACAAATTTAATATTAGCTTTAAGTATTCTTGCAATTGCGTCTACGTCGTGCAGAAAAGAACGCACTTGTGAGTGCAAAACTACATCCACAGAAGTTATCACTGGTTTTGGTGCTCAGACAAACACTTACACGTCATCTGACAAAGTGGTAATGGAAAAACAGAAAAAGAGTCAATTTAAATACTCTAATCAATGTTTCTCGACTCGCACCACTGACAATGACTCTGGTGGCAATGGAGCTACAGCATGGAGTTCACAAACAACAAATGAAACAATTTGTGAAGTAAAATAAATATTTCCATCTTATAACAGGCCACTCCCGCATTTGGAGTGGCTTTTTTTATGCCCCAAAAAACCGCTTATTTTTGTATTTTTGTACCCTATTATGGGAATGACAGAAAAAATAAATAGTTTAATGGAAGAGGTAGATGCATTTGCTGCCCAAACCAAAGAACAGGTTGAAGAATACAGGATAAAATGGTTGAGTAAAAAAGGCGAAGTAAGTGCCTTGTTTGACGATTTTAAAAATGTGCCTTCCGATATTAAAAAAGAGGTTGGCCAAAAATTAAATGAGCTTAAATTAAAAGCGCAGGATAAGATCAATCACCTGAAAGAAAAATTCGAGTCCTCAGAATCGGATAACACGCCTGCTGCAGATCTTTCTTTACCTGGATTTCCAACGGTTCAGAATGGAAGTCGTCACCCTTTAACTTTGGTTAAAAATCAAATCATAGATATTTTTTCACGCATAGGTTTTACTGTAAGCGATGGAAAAGAAATTGAAGACGACTGGCATAATTTTACTGCTTTAAATACGCCGGAAAATCACCCCGCGCGGGACATGCAGGATACTTTTTATGTGAACATTAATCCTGAAATGGTTCTGCGTACACAAACATCCAGTGTACAGGTTCACATTATGGAACATCAAAAACCGCCTATCCGTACTATTTCTCCGGGTAGAGTTTACCGTAACGAAGCCATAAGTGCCCGCGCGCACTGCCAGTTTCACCAGGTAGAAGGTTTATACATTGATGAAAAAGTTTCATTTGCCGATTTAAAACAAACGCTTTTATATTTTGCCAAAGAAATGTTTGGTGCTGATACAAAAATAAGATTACGTCCAAGTTATTTTCCTTTTACGGAGCCCAGTGCTGAAATGGACATAAGCTGCACCATCTGTAAAGGAAAGGGCTGCAACGTTTGTAAATATACGGGTTGGGTAGAAATTTTAGGCTGTGGCATGGTAGATCCACAAGTTTTGATCAATTGCAAAATTGATGAAAATAAATTCAAAGGCTTTGCTTTCGGCATGGGCATTGAGCGTATTGCCATGTTAAAGTACGAAATTAAAGATCTGCGTTTGTTTTTTGAAAACGATAGCCGCTTCTTAAAACAATTTACTTCTGCATAATTTATAAATGAAGAGCGCCGGACGTATTGAAAATTTAATGAGCATGTTAGAAAAAGAACCGGATGATCTTTTTTTAAACTACGCACTCGGACTCGAATATGCCAGTGACCTCAACAAAGTAGCCGATGCCGAGAGCCAGTTTAAACTTGTTCTTGGTCTTGATAAAAATTACATCCCCGCTTATTATCAGTTAGGACAGTTGTTTGCTTCGCTGCTTCGTATTACTGAAGCGTTAGAGTATTATAACAGCGGATTAGAAAAAGCTAAAGAACAAAAAAATAACAAAGCCATTAACGAATTTGGCGAGGCTATTTTTATGTTAGAAGACTAATAATTCTCTTCTTCTTTTAAAAAGGGATAGTCGTAAAGTTCATTCAGATACCTGTACAAATGCCCGGCCTTTCCTACCTGGTCCATCAATTTTTTAATTAATTCTATCACGGTTTCTTCAGGAAGCTTATCTAAAAACTCTTTTGCTTTAGTGAAGACTTTCACCTGGTATCGGTATACGGAATCTTGTCTCAGCGTTTCTGCAAGATGCCGCATGTAAAGTGCCAGAAAAGACGGACTAGTATCAGGATATTTTTTCAAAGCTACTTCATGCGCTGCTGAAAACTTATTTGTTGCTCTCGACAACTCTGCGATGAGCTCATCAAATAAGTTTGCGCGTAAAAGCAGAAGTGTTAGTTTGTCCTGGTAATATCCTTTGGAAGTATTTTTTATGGATTCAATTAACTCCTTCATAGCTCTATCCTGTTCAGATGGAGAAATGAGGTGAAGGTAACGCTCGAGATCTTCCGGCAGAATAAAAAGCTGGTGGATAAAACTTTCCCGCAGGTATTTTATTTCAAGGTCCTGTAAATTGTATATACGTGCGTGTTTAAGAATGTACTGCAGATAATCCTTGTAATATGCTTTACGACTAATACGAATTTCATCATAATGCGTTTCGAGCAAATTAAATGCTGTTTTTAAATTTTGCTTACAGAAGTAAAGTTCGGCTTTAGCTATTATTAATTCCACTTCTCCTCCTTCCTGGTGCAAAGGGAATGCGGTCTTAAACAAAGTCCATTCTTTTAAAGCAGTTTGCAGACGAGCGATAAGTAGTTTGTCGAGATGCTGAAAATGTGGCGACTTAAACGTTCTTTTCTTTAATAATTTACTCAATACTAAAAGCTCCTGTTCATTTTTTGCAAAGCTTACAAAACGCGGAACGAAAAAAGCAAAAGCCTCGCTCTGTAGTTTTTTGTTGTCGCTCACTGAACTCAGCGTCACATTAAACCATTCCGTTTTTTCTTTAGAAGTTAAACCCTTTTTAAAAAGAAGGTCAAGCGCATTTAACGTTTGGTCATAAATCTCAAAGAGCGGTTGCTCATCACCTAAAAAACGCATCTGGAATAATTGGAAAAAGACTTTTATGATTCCAATATGAAAAGAAAATAAGTCCTGTTCAGTTTTCAGTTTGGCAGCAATAGCCCCGGCAAACAAACTAAATTCTTTAAACAAACTTTCCGTAGCCGCTGCATTGAGCTGTTTTAAGTTAAAATAGGGCGTTAACAAAAACTCAAGCTGAGCACAATACACGTCAGAGATTACAAGCGTCTTTTTATCGGTAAGAAACTTTGTTATAACAGGTACCGATAATTTATTCTGAGACTCTTTTATGAACTTTCTTAAATTTTCGGACTCAGCTTTCCTTATATTTCTGTTTATATAGCCATTCTCATCAAGTTCTAAGGAGTCTTTTTTTAATTTCGAATTCTTTGCCTTAACGCTAATTCCAAGAGCCTCCTGTTGAAAGAAAAACATAACGGCACTCAAGTGTTCGCAATAAGTAAGCTTTAAGCAGGAGCAGGAATAGCTCATTAATTTATCTCCATGCTTTCGCAAAAATAAATTATCCCCTTCCAGGAAAAAATGATAGTCGAATCGGGATTGCTTTTCAACCAATTCTACAGCTCCTTTTTCAAAAAGCTTAAGTCCTTTTTTCAAAGTCGTTTCTTTAAAGGAATGTTCAAATTGTTTAACTTCGAAAAGCATGTTCTCCAAAGTTAACAAACTCTTGTATATCTTTGACTTAAATGAAATTGGTAGCAGAAACAGACAGATTATTTATCAGGCAGTTTGCTGAGAGTGATTCACAATTTATTTTCACTTTGCTGAATAGCCCAGGCTGGCTTCAATTTATCGGCGACAGAAACATAAAAACTTCAGAAGATGCCAGGCATTATATAGTAAACGGACCTCTATTCAGTTATTTAAAATTTGGATTTGGTCCCTATCTGGTAGAACTGAAAGGTTCTAAAATTCCCATAGGTATGTGCAGTTTAATTAAGCGGGAAACCCTTGAGGACGTTGATTTGGGCTTTGCATTCTTACACGACTATGTGGCAAAAGGCTACGCTTATGAAGCCTGCACTGCGGTTTTAAACTATTCAAAAAACACATTAGGTTTAAAAAAACTTGTTGCCATTACAAATCAGGATAACCTCTCAAGCATTGCACTCCTGAAAAAACTCGACTTCTTTTCGGAAGGTACTATAAAGCTTCCCCATGAAGAGAATGACCTTTTCTTTTTTTCTCACCTTCTCTGATTTATATAAAATGATCATCGGCATTGCAGGACCTTACTCAGCGTCTACACCGGAGCAAAGGCAAAAAAATCTTGATGTTTTAAATCACTATGCTGCCAAGCTCTTAGCAATGGGGCACATTCCTTTAATTGGTGTAAATGCGGCTCTACCCATTCTTCCCTTCTTAAAAACACAAGACACTTACACAGCAATCATGACCATTTCTCTTGCCATGATAAATTCCTGTGAGGCTTTGTTAGTAATAGCTGAGAGCCCCGGTGCCAATAAAGAACGTGATCTCATTTTAGCAAAAGGCCTACCTGTTTTTTATTCGCTGGAAGAAATTCCCTCCTTAAACTAATTTGAAAATTGTTAAAAAGGAGAGTTGAGATTTTTAGTAAGGAAAATTTTGTAACTTGGATAGAATTATAGTTTCCCGATTTTTTCTCTTATTAAAAAACCCATTATGAAAAGAAAAATTATTTTATTTAGTCTGGTGCTATTTCTTACAACTTTAGCGCAAGCAACAAAAGTCATTTCTGCAGCCGATTCCGACTGGGAAAACCCATCTACCTGGCTCGGAAATAAAGTTCCTTTTAAACCCGATACAATTCTCATTAAACATTACGTCACTCTTAATACTGATCTGATTATCGAAGCTCCAACAGTACTGATCATTGAAAAAGGTGCAACAGTCTGCGGCAATTATTTAATGGATGTAAAGTGTGGTGCAACTCTATTTAATTATGGAAATTTATATCTGAATACGGCCACCATCAGAAACGGATACAACTACAACGAATTTTACACTAAAAATTTAATAACCATTTTGGGATGTAGTCCAGCAGCAGCAGGCCTCGCAAATATTGCTCCGGATGGACACATGAAAGTATGGCCACCGGTATTATGCAAAACAGATGGCACCAACTGGCAACCGAAAGCAACAGGTATTGCGGCAACTACGTCAGAAGCATTTTTCGTAAACATTTCACCTAATCCTTTAAACTCAGGGTATCTTACCGTTGGAACCAAAGGCGATTTTGAAATCACCGTTTACGATACCAAAGGCTCCTTATATTACAGAGGCAATGCAATAGATCAAACTTTTGTAGATGTGCATGATTACGCCAATGGATTTTATTTCGTCGCCATTACTTTCAGCGATAATAAAAAGGTTTTTCGTAAGGTTTTGATAGCGCATTAATAAAACAAAAAAGCCTTTCACACTGTGAAAGGCTTTTCAAATAATTTGCTCATCCTTAGATGATCAACATCACGTCGCCATAAGAATAGAAACGGTATTTTTCTTTGATTGCTTCTTTATAAGCTTTAGTAATAAGGTCATACCCACCAAAGGCGCTTACCATCATCAATAAAGTACTTTCCGGCATGTGGAAATTGGTGATCATACAATTGGCAATGCTAAAATCATAAGGAGGAAAAATAAATTTATTTGTCCAGCCCACATACGGATTTAAGTGCCCTGTAGTTGAAACTGAAGTCTCTACAGCACGCATTACCGTTGTTCCTACAGCACAAACTCTTTTCTTTTTATCTTTCGCAGCATTTACAATTTTACAAGTGTCGCTTGAAATTAAAACTTCTTCGCTCTCTGTTTTGTGTTTGGTTAAGTCTTCTACCTCAACCGTTCTAAAAGTACCAAGACCAATGTGTAAAGTTAACGGTGCAAACTGCACACCTTTAATTTCGAGGCGTTTCAATAATTCGCGGCTAAAGTGTAAACCTGCTGTTGGAGCTGCCACAGCTCCTTCATTCTTAGCAAAAACAGTCTGATAACGTTCTGTATCTTCAGGCTCTGCAGCGCGTTTAATGTATTTTGGAAGTGGTGTTTCGCCTAAGTCGTAAAGAATTTTTCTAAACTCTTCATAGCTACCATCGTATAAGAAACGCAAGGTACGTCCGCGGGAAGTTGTGTTGTCGATTACCTCAGCAACCAAACTATCATCTTCACCAAAATATAATTTATTACCGATACGGATTTTACGCGCCGGATCAACCAATACGTCCCATAAACGGCTTTCTGCATTTAATTCGCGCAGTAAAAAAACTTCAATTTTTGCTCCTGTTTTTTCTTTATTCCCATACATACGCGCAGGGAACACTTTTGTGTCATTAAGCATTAACACATCACCATCATCAAAATAATTGATAACGTCTTTAAATTTTTTGTGAGAAATTTTTCCTGTTGCACGTTCAACTACCATCATTCGCGAGTCTTCACGGTTTTTTGCAGGATGCTCTGCCAATAGTTCTTTTGGCAGATTAAATTTAAACATTGATAACTTCATACTTTCTTTTTCTTTCTAATTTTTTTCAAGAAATGAAATCGATTTTTGATCAGCGGGGGAGTCCTGAAGGAAATATCAGTATCCGACTAAAATACTGACTAAAAAATAAATGTCATAATCTTACGGGATTAATTCGGGGGGCAAAACTAAGGATTTTCAGGCATTTTTCCGCAAAAAAATATCTAAAAATCTCTAAATATTCAGAAACAGCTTAGAATGGGCTGATTTATCCTTAAATTTAACGTTTACGAGGAGACTATTGATGAAAAAGATCATTTTTACAGGCAAAATTAAAAAGGCCCTTGCGGCATGTTCGTTAATTATTGCCCTGAGTATTGGAGTTGCTTACACTCCCGATTATTTCGAAATAAGCAAAAACCTGGATATTTTTTATTCTGTTTATAAGGAATTAAACGTAGGGTATGTAGATGGCACAAAACCGGGACAACTTATGAAAACAGGGATAGACGCGATGTTAAGCTCGCTCGATCCTTACACCGTTTACTATACTGAAAATGATATTGAAGATTACCGTTTTATGACAACCGGCGAATACGGAGGTATTGGAGCTACGGTGAACGATATTAACGGAAAAATCATTATAGCCGATCCTTATGAAGGCTTTGCTGCTTACAAGGCAGGGCTAAGAGCCGGTGACCAAATAATAGGCGTAAATGCCATCAACGTTGTAGGTAAAAAAACGGACGAAATTGGCACACTTTTAAAAGGTCAGGCCGGAACGCCTTTAAAACTTAAAGTCATTAAAGCGGGGCAAACTACTCCTACCGAAATCAGTTTAAATCGCGAAGAAATAAAAACCAAAGCGGTACCTTATGCGGGTATGTTACCTAATAACGAAACGGGTTATATTAAACTCATTTCCTTTACAGATAATTGCAGCAATGAAGTTAAGGAGGCGATGATTGCTCTTAAAGCAAAAGGAGCCAAAAACCTTGTTCTTGATTTGCGTGGTAACCTGGGTGGCCTATTGTTAGAGGCTGTAAACATCGTTAATTTCTTTACAGAAAAAGGACACGAAGTAGTTTTCACCAAGGGAAAAATTCCGGAATGGGACAAAACGTATTTATCGGTTAATCCACCTGTAGACCTTCAAATTCCATTAGTTGTTTTGGTGGATGAAAATTCCGCTTCTGCTTCTGAAATCGTTAGCGGTGCTCTGCAGGATTTAGACAGAGCGGTTATTATCGGCCAGAGAACTTACGGTAAAGGCTTGGTACAACAAACTAAAGATCTTGTCTATAATGCAAAAATTAAATTTACGGTTGCCAAATATTACATTCCCAGCGGACGTTGCGTGCAGGCTTTAGACTACAGCAACAAGGATGATGAAGGTCGCGTAGAAAAAGTACCCGATAGTTTGATCACTGCTTTTAAAACTAAAAATGGACGTATTGTTTATGATGGCGCAGGAGTTATGCCGGATGTAAAAACCAAAGAAGAAAAATTTGAGAACATCCTCATTTCTTTGATCTCGAAATTTCACATTTTTAATTATGCTACTCAGTATTATCTGAAGCACCAGGATATAGCGCCTGTTAAAGATTTTCAACTCACAGATGCAGAATACCAGGACTTTGTGGCCTACTTAAAAGATAAAGATTACACTTACAAAACAAAAAGTGAATTGGAGTTAGCGGACCTTAAAAAAAACGCGGAAGCTGAAAATTATTTCGCGGATATTAAAACTGAATACGACGCGCTCTTCAACAAGATGACTTCAAACAAAAAAGATGATCTTGTAAAATACAAACCAAGTATTAAAAAATTCCTGGAAGAAGAAATCGCATCACGTTACTATTTTCAGAAAGGTCGTGTAGAAATATCTTTAAAAAACGATGACGATTTGAAAGAAGCAACAGTGCTGCTAAACGATCCTTTTAAAATGAAAAATATTTTGACTGCAGTTGTTCCTGCAACAAAACCTTTTAATGTGAAGAAGAAGTTTTAGAAGCGTTAACTCCAAATTCAGGCTCGGCTTGCATTTGGTTTTGTCTTTTTGCGAGAAGGTTGTATTTTATATAAATGTCCATAAAACATGAACTACAAAGTGTCATTTCAGGAAATGGATCGGTTAGGAACGGAGAAATTATCTAAACAAGTACATGTAAAGATGTCCGCTAGCGCCTAACTGCTGTTAGCGGTTCGTTGGTTATAACCGATTGGTGTTTATTTGATACCTATAGCGTCATATGTTCCGTCCATATAGTGATGTATGGAGTTCCCATGGTCGCAATTTTTTGCAACTGATTCGAATTCATCAACGACTTTTTCTATTGGCAGTTCTTCCCATTTCAGTTTGCCAAAACAAGCCTCATAATACTGGAAACATTTTTTTAATGTCGAAAAACTTTGTTTATGCCTTCCTATGTCAGTGTTGGAAACAACATAATAATAATCAAAATGATAAGAATGGGTGCAATATTCAAATTCAATAAGTTTAATGTGATAAGGGGCTGGTTCAACTAAGCGTCTATTCTCAGGGCCAATCATACTCCAGGTCTTTAGACCGTTCGTAGAATAAAATTTTGCCAAATCTTCATCAGCTAAGTTAGTGGTATATATTTTTAGAGGTTTTATTTGGTGGAATTCCTCTAATAAGTCCAAATATTTCCAAAAGGCTTTTTCTTGATCATTATCACACTCTTCAAGTATTGCTTTTGCCCAGTCCATGCTTGCACCCCATTTATTGAATTTCTTTTTAACCCAAACATTCAGGTAGTCCAATGGTGGGTTGTCATGTGTGGCTGGATTAACGGAGTAACCCCTAATTAGATTATAGAGGTCTGAAAACCTAGGTGTCCCTTCAAAATACATGCGGTAATGCCTTTTGATTTTTTGTGCGAATTCGAATATTGATAGATTGTCTAATTTCATTTAAGCAATTTTAGCGAGGTTTGTCCCACTGCTCATCGATGATCACTAACTACCTGCTAAGTAATATATTTCCTTTTACTTCAGTGTCCCCGTAATTCCGAACTGAATAATTACACGACTTGGATAGATAGAAAGTAAATTATTATTCACATTAAACATCACCGAAGTGCTCAGGTTAATATTATCTGCAATCTCCTGGCGAAATCCTCCACCCACGAGTACATAGTCTACCCAAACCTTATCATTCGGCTCCATAGAAAAAAGATTCGGCTGACGCAGTTTGTCGTATTGCAGCTGCACAAAATAATTTTCACCAATCACATAACGCGCGTAAGAATGTCCTCCAAAAATAGATTGAGAGTAATTTCCGTAATAAGAATTGTAACTTATGTAGTTGTAAATTCCTCCAACACCCATGCTGAAATTTTTGAAGATATTATATCCTATCGTGGGGGATACTAAAATGAAAGTTGGATTCCCTATCCAGGCCTGAACATTACCACCCCAGACCACATTTTCTTTCCAGGCATCGTTCTTAGGTTCCTTTGTTTTAGCCATCTGACCCGGACGTTTTGATCCGTAATATACACTGTCTACCTGCGCTGCAAGTCCGCCGGATAAAAGCGCTAAAAGAACTATAAATTTAAATGCTTTCATTGGAAGCTAGTGTTTTAAAATCGGAAGCCACTGCGATGGTGTTATACAAATTTCGTTCTTGGTTATGAAATATCAAGTATCTTCGCTACATAAATTTACTAAAAAATGCTAATACTCATCACCGGTGCATCTAAAGGAATTGGCTTCGAAATGGTAAATCTTCTGTCAAAAGATCCTACTAACCTTATCATCGCTGTTTCAAGAAATACAGATTCCTTAAACAAGCTGGTCCGCACTCAAAACACACATTCTATTCTTCCTATAAAAGCTGATATAACCAAAGCAGCTCAACAGAAAAAAATATTTCAAACCATTAAATCATTAAATATCGGCCTCGATGTACTTGTAAACAATGCAGGTCAGATTGTAAATAAACCCTTCGAGAAAATAACTGAGAAAGAATTGCACGCTGTTTATGCTACAAATGTTTTTGCACCATTTACCCTGATTCAAACACTCTTACCCCTGATGTCGAAAAAAACGCGGGGACATATCGTTAACATAGGCAGTATGGGCGGCTTCCAGGGGAGTTCTAAATTTCCAGGATTAAGCGCTTATTCGAGCAGTAAAACAGCATTAAGCGGGCTGACAGAAGTTTTGGCCGAAGAATTAAAACCAAAAAATATCGCCGTAAATTGTCTTGCTCTTGGATCCGTGCAAACCGAAATGCTCGCCAAGGCTTTTCCTGGCTACAAAGCCCCATTAAAGGCTGTTCAAATGGCGGAGTTCATTTGTCATTTCGCTACAACGGGTCAAAATTATTTTAATGGAAAAATCATCCCGGTTTCCTCCACTACCCCTTAATTCTGAACATGTACATGAAAAACTATTTCCTTTTATTTTTGATCGGGTTTCATTTTTCATCTTTTTCTCAAACCATTACTCAAACCATTCGCGGTAGCGTTATTGACAAGCAAAGTCAAACGCCTTTACCGGGCGCAGTAATTCAACTTTTAAATTCAGAACCCCTCTTGGGAACTTCCACGAATGAAAAAGGTGAATTTAAAATTGAGAATGTTCCCATTGGCCGCTGGCAATTAAAAATTTATGCGATAAGTTACAAAGAACGATTCATCACCGTAGTTTTAAATTCAGGGAAAGAGTCTGTTACCACTGTTGAGTTGGAAGAAAGTGTCATTCAGGGCGAAGAGGTAGTTATTCTGGCGGAAGAAGATAAAACACAAACCAATAACAAAATGAGTACGGTGAGTGCGCGCGTTTTTAGTGCAGAAGAAGCCGCGCGGTATGCCGGAAGCCGTAACGATCCCGCTCGTATGGCTGCAAATTTTGCAGGAGTAAGTGGCGCTAATGATTCACGAAACGATATTATTATTCGTGGAAACTCCCCACTTGGTATTTTATGGAGACTTAACGGGCTCGATATTCCCAATCCGAATCACTTTGGCAACGCGGGCTCTACAGGAGGGCCAATAAGCATTTTAAATAATAATACCCTCGATAATTCCGATTTCATGACAGGCGCTTTTGCTGCAGATTACGGCAATGCTACTTCTGGTGTATTCGATTTGAAGATGCGCCAGGGAAACAATGAAAAGCATGAATACATTGCACAACTTGGCTTTAATGGCTTTGAGCTTGGCGCTGAAGGACCTTTTACGAAAAAAAAGAACTCTACATTTATGGTAAATTACCGCTACTCTACTTTAGCGGTATTTAAAGCTTTGAACATTGATTTTGGCGCCGGCGCTGCTGTTCCACAGTACCAGGACGCCACTTTTAAAACAGACTTTAACACCAAAAAAGCAGGCAAATTTTCTTTCTGGGGCATTGGAGGATTGAGTTATGTGGCTTTGCGGGAAAGAGACAAAAAAGCCGGTCAGGATCTCTACGGCTATAGTGCGCGTGACACTTACTTTCGGTCAAACGTAGGAGCGAGTGGCATTACGCATACCATTCTTTTTAAAAAAAATGCCTACCTCAAAACAAACATGGGCATAAGTGGAAGTGTAAATAAAATTATAGCCGACAGAATTGACACCTCATTTAAAACGCCTGATAACCTCAAACCTGAGTACAGGCAAACCACACAGAATGTTCGCTATTCATTAAATACCACTTACAACAAGAAATTCAATTCCCGAAATTTTATAAATATTGGTTTTTACAGTGAGTTTTACAAAACGGTTTTTGTTGATAGTACAGATTACTTTTTTGGAAACAACACATTTATTACGCTTCGTAATTACAAGGGCAATACGGCTTTGCTACGAGGTTTTGTTCAGTGGCAACACAAATTCAATGATAATCTTTCTGTTAATGTGGGTCTCAGTAACCAATTTTTTCTTCTGAATAATTCAAATGCCGTAGAACCACGCTTAGGTTTAAAATATGCTCTTACAAAAAAGCAAGCTTTAAGCCTGGGTGGAGGATTACATAGCCAGCTACAACCGATTTATATTTATTTTGCCACCGATACCTCGGCACAAAATCGCGTGGAGACTAATAAAAATCTCGATTTTACCCGAGCAGCCCATGCAGTGTTGGCGTACGACAACAACTTCTCTACCAATTTTCGTTTAAAGACAGAGATCTATTACCAGTATATTTATAACGCTCCGGTAAAAAATTATCCCGATTATTTTTCGGTCCTGAATTTAGGTGCTGATTTTAATAGTCCTAATGTTTCCAACCTTGTTAGTAAAGGCACAGGCTACAATTATGGTTTGGAAATAACCCTTGAAAAATTTTACAGTAAAGGCTATTATTTCTTATTTACCTCCAGTTTTTTTGAAAGCAAATACAGGGGCAGCGATGGCGTTTTAAGAAACACAGCTTTCAACGGAAATTATGTTTTAAATCTGTTGGGAGGAAAAGAATTTAAGATCGGGCAAAAACACATTTTAAGTTTCGATCTGAGAGCGACATACGCAGGCGGAAAACGCTATTCTCCCATTGACCTGCAAGCCAGTATAGCGGCAAACTCCGAGGTTCGTGATGTTTCCAAAGCCTATCAATTTCAATATCCTGCCTATTTTAGAATGGATGTTAAGCCCGGTTACCGTTACAATGCAAAAAAAGTAACTCACGAATTTACAATAGACATTCAAAATGTAACAAGGAATGAAAATGTCTTCCAGCAAACTTACGATATCACAAATAAGAGGATAAATACGGATTACCAACTCCGTTTTTTTGTCATTCCACAATACCGGGTGTTATTTTAGCAAGCATCTTTTACGCGCAGTTTTATTTCAAAAATCAGCAGTTTGAGGACAGATTTTTGCATGCAATTTGGCCTAAAACCATTTAGCGGGGTGCTAAATTTTAACATATTGTGAAGGAATCTAAAATACCCGGGAATGCCCTTACCTGATTCAAAAAAAATAGTATCTTCGTTCTGTCAATCTAAATCCATTACCATGTCAATATTAAGAAATTTGTTAGTTGTAGGAATGCTGTCTTCAATTCCGACAGTTGTTTTATCACAGTCCCCAAAAAAATACTGTGACGCTGCAGAAAAATTTGAGAAAGCAAAAAATTATGAAGGTGCCATAGAGAACTATTCTAAAGCGCTTGAAATGGACCCTAAATTTGAGAAAGCCTATATAGCCAGAGCCTTATGCTATGAAAAAATTAATTTCAAGCTAGAAGCTGTCGAAGATTATAAAAAAGCGATGGTTTTTAATCCTAAGGAAAAAGAATATTACTACAATGCCGGGCGTTTATTAGCCGATCTTAACAAGAATACCGAGGCAGATGAAATGTTGCGCAAAGCTATTGAGCGCGATAAAGGTTACACTGAAGCATTAACGGTTGAAACCGATGTATTGTTCAAACTTAAAGATTACACTTATGGTTTAAAAGTAGCTGAAATGGCTATGGATGATAAAAAAACAGCACAAACCCTTTACAATTATGCCGTAATGCATGACAGTTTAAAGAACAATATTGAAGCTGAAAAATATTACAAGGCATCAAAACAAGCCGATGCTAAATTTATGCCTGCATACGTTGCTTTAGCTCTCACCCAAATAGAATTAGGTAAAAACGAAGAGGCAATGAAAGTTTGCGATGAAGCTTTAACAAAAGATCCTAACAGCTCTGAGGTGTTTTACGCGAAGAGTTTAGTGAATGCTGCAAAGAAAGATTACCAAAACGCAATTAACGAAATTACCAAAGTCATCCTTACTAAACCGTCTACCAATGCTTATATGAAAAGAGCTTCTTTTTATACAATACTTGGCCAGCACCATAATGCCATCAACGATTATTCTCAGGTAATTCGTTTGGATGACAAAGACATTTACGCTTATCTGAACCGCGCGTATGCTAGTGAGCAAATTCAGAATTTCAAATCTGCTTTGTCTGATTACAACAAAGTGGCAACCCTTGCAACAGGCGACGCTAAGATTGACAACATCGTTAAGCAAGCTAAAATTAAAATTTTCGAATTAAACAAAGAAAGCGCAAAGCCTGAGATTGAATTAACCTCCATTAAATCAGACAAAAACGTTCTCAAAATTTCTTCAGACAAAAATGAAATTGTGATTAAAGGGCACGTAAAAGATGCAAGTTTAATTAAAAACATCAATGTAAACTCAGGAACAGCTGTGTTTTCTCAGGATTCTATGAATCCTTCCTTTACATTGAATATTAATGAACTTATGAAATTAAATGAGATTACTGTGAGCGCTACTGATATTTATAACAATACGCAAATCACACAATACAAGATTGAAAAAACAGAAAGTGACAAACCTATCATCGCGATAGAAACCCCAATAGCTACTTTCGAAAATGAAATCTTTATTGAGAACAATAATCAGGAAATTTATTTACAGGGGAAAATTAAAGATGCCAGTCTTATTGAATCTATCAGTGTTGACGGAACAAGTGCTTCGTTTAATCCAACCAACTTAAATCCTGAATTCTCTACGCAAGTAAAAATTGCTGATAAGTCGAAAATCTCTATTACTGTGCGAGATATTTATGGCAACGAAAATGTCCAGGTATATGCATTAAACCGCAGCGCCGCAACAGCCGGCATCGATAATCCAATGGGTAATACCTGGGTGGTGTTCATTGAAAACAGTAAATACACAAGTTTTCCAAGCTTAGAAGGTCCTGCAAAAGACGTTACTGCCATGAGAACTGCTTTAGCTAATTACAAAATAACTAAAACTGTTCTTAAACAAAATATGACTAAAACAGAGATGGAAAAATTCTTCTCGATTGAGTTAAGAGATTATGTAAAGAACAATAATATTAACTCTTTATTGATCTGGTATGCTGGTCACGGTAAATATGTAAGTCCAACGGGTTACTGGGTGCCTTCAGACGGAAAAACGGATGATGAGTTCAGTTACTTTGGTATCAACAACCTGAAAGCTGCAATGCAATCGTATGCTGGCAAGTTGGTTCATACTCTGGTTATTACAGACGCATGTGAGTCGGGTGCTACTTTTTTAATGGCTATGCGTGGTGGTGATGAGGAAAAACGCTGTGATAATTTTGAGCTTACTAAAGCAAAATCGTCGCAGGTGTTTACATCTGCTGGTTATGAACTTGCTTCTGACAATTCACAATTTACCAAAACATTTGTTAACTGTTTGAACAACAATGTTGATCCTTGTTTGCCTATTGAAAAAATCGTTAAGAAAGTAACTGTTTCAGTATCTCAGGCGGGTAACCAGGCTCCTAAATTTGGTAAAATTAAAGATCTTGAAGATGAAGGTGGTACTTACTTCTTCATTAAAAAATAATCTCTGTCGGTTGTATAATAATATATGTTTATCAAGAGATTTATACAATCCTTTTTATTAGTATTTCCCTTTTTAGTTACGGCGCAAACCTATCATTTCACCAATTACGGTGTAAAGGATGGGTTGGCGCAATCTAATGTTTCAGGCGTTGTTCAGGATAGTTCAGGTTTTTATTGGTTAGCCACCGATGGCGGTGTATCGCGTTTCGATGGAAAAAATTTCATCAATTATACCACTGAAGATGGACTCGCAGATAATAATGTAAGTGCCATTTTCCTGGATAAGAATAATCACATTTGGTTAGGTCACGAAAACGGAAGCTTAACAAAATACGACGGTAAAACATTTTCAGAAATAAAATCCAAGCTTCTGCCGAAAGACAAAAAGATTTTCGGGTTTTTCCAGGACAAGACCGGAAGCCTTTGGATTTCGACCTTTTCGGCGGGCGTTATTAAAATTCTGGATCCCTCGCGTGACGTTAAAGAAAAATTGCAAATTAAAGTCTACTCTGGTCGCCAGGGTTTAAGCCAGTATGTTTTTTCTACTTCGCAGGATAAAGAAGGCAACCTCTGGTTTTTGACCGACATTGGAATTAAAATCATGGACAGGAGCACCCGTCAATTTGATTTCTTCCGTCCCGAAAATATGCCCGTGGGACAGATCTCTGCATTAGCGCTTGATCATAACAATAATTTTTTAATGGGAACAACTGCTGGAAGCGTTTCCCGTTACGACATCCATACCAAGACATTTGAAACTCTTATAAGTCAGGAAGCCACTGCAAATCCATTAATAGGTGGCGGACCTAATTACATTTATACCATCCTCGAAGATAAAAAAGGTAATGTGTGGGCCACTGTTGCAAACCATGGCGTTTACCGTTACACCAAAGCTAACGGCAGGGTTACCGGATTTAACACCACTAACGGATTAGCGACCAATAAAATAAAAAACATTTTTGAAGATAAAGAAGGAAACATGGTGTTTGGAACTTCCGGTGAAGGCCTTGAAGTTTTTTCAGGTGAGAAGTTTGTCTCCTTTTCAAAAAGAAATGGATTAAGAGACAACCAGGTTTGGGCTATCAGCAAAGATAATTCTGGCAACATGTGGTTTGGTACCAATGAAGGATTAACCATTTATAATCCCAAAGCAACACCTGAAAAAGCGTACACAAATATTACAATTTCTGAAGGATTGCCAAATAATAACGTACGCTCTATCGTAACTGACCATTACGGAAACTTATGGATCGGCATGTGGGGTGGAAAAGTTATTCGTTATGATGCTGCGTCAAAACACTTCATGCAGATTCCTGCGCTCAATGACATCGTAAATAATTTGGTAAGTTCGCTTTTAATAGACTCAAAAAACAGGCTGTGGATCGGAACTTACGAGGGCATTGTAGTTTATGATTTAAGCTCAGGGGCAATTAAAACTTTACGTACCATTGATGGCTTAAGCGATAATGACATATCAACTATTTTTGAAGACAGCAAAGGCAATGTTTGGATTGGAACAAAACAAAAAGGAATTTCATTTTATGATGGCAAGACTTTTAAAAAATACAATCGCGAGAACGGCTTAAATAATACGAGTATTTCTTCTATAGCGGAAGACGCCAAACACCAGATCTGGATTGGCACAGAAGGTGGTGGTGCTTTTGTTTTCAATGGAAAAACTTTTATAAATTACAAAGTAAAAGACGGTCTTATTTCTGATTTCGTTACGCTAATAACCACTGATAAAAATAAAAATGTTTGGTTAGGTACCAACAAAGGTTTAAACAAATATAACCCTGACAAAGCTGGCTTTTCTTTTTTCTCAAAAGGTGATGGTTTTACAGGCGTAGAAACCAAAGCGAGAGCTTGCTACACAGACAATGAAAATAATTTGTGGTTTGGAACAGTAAATGGTGCGTTTAAATATACTCGGAAGCTGGATGCTTTCGTGACAAATACGCCACTCACAAAAGTTTTGTCTTTCAGGGTAAATCAAAAAGAGCGTCCGCTTAATAGCCCCGTTAATCTATCTTACGAAGAAAACACTTTAGACCTTGAATTTGTCGGTATTGATCTTTCAAATCCTGAGGGTGTACGTTATAAAGTAAAACTGGAAGGTTATGACGCCGACTGGAAAACCGTACAGGAAACAACTCTAGAGTATGGAAATCTTCCCCACAACAAATACGTTTTAAAACTTTCGTCATGCAACAGCGCGGGCTTTTGTAGTGAACCCATGAGTTTCGATATAGTGATCAGTCCACCCTACTGGAAAACATGGTGGTTTTATTTGATTGTGCTTACGGGCGTGGTGAGCGGTTTGTTCGGATACATTAAAATCAGGGAACGTAAACTTCGTGATGAGAAAAAAATTCTGGAAGACAAAGTTAATGAGCGCACCGCAGAGGTTGTAGAAAAAAACAAAGAATTAGATGAAATCAACAAAGATATTACAGCCAGTATCCGCTACGCCAAACGCATTCAGGATGCTATTTTACCCCCAGATGACTTCGTAAAAAAACATTTACCTAACACCTTTGTTCTTTTTAAACCAAAGGACATTGTGAGTGGAGATTTTTACTGGATGGAAGACAAAAAAGACACCGTTATCTTTGCTGCTGTAGACTGCACAGGACATGGTGTTCCGGGAGCATTTATGTCGATCGTTGGGCATAATTTATTAGATCGGGTAGTTGGCGAACAAAAAATCACTCAGCCTGCCAGAATTCTGGACGAATTAAATAAGAGTATCAGTGATACATTAAGACAAACTGACCTTGAAGATAATACTGTACGCGACGGTATGGATATTGCCATCTGTGCCTTTGATAAGAAAAAAGGAGTTTTAGAATATGCAGGAGCTTACAATCCATTATGGATAGTGCGTAACAAAGAACTCATCGAAATAAAAGCTAATAAGTTTCCGATTGGAAATTCAAAATCAGGAGAGAATAATAAATTTACCAACCACGAAATAACGCTTCAAAAAGGCGATACTATTTATATTTTCTCAGATGGTTATTCTGATCAGTTTGGCGGGCCGGCAGGTAAAAAGTTCAAATCCAGTAACCTAAAACAACTGCTTTTAAATTCGCAGGATTTAAGCATGCAGGAACAACGGACGCTTTTAAATAATTCTATTGAAGAATGGCGCGGTCAGCATGAGCAGGTAGACGATATTTTAGTGATCGGAACCCGCTACAATTGAGAAGCCGGATTGACGATTTGATAAATTATTTCTTTTTTGCCCTCCGTAATTCTCTCTTCTAAAAATACGAGTCCCAATTTCGTCAGAACCTTAATGGAAGCTTTATTTTCGGGCATTGCCCGGCCTACGATGATTTGCATTTCAAATTTCCCGAATCCTAATTCTATACAAGCTTTCGCAGCTTCTGTAGCGAAACCTTTGTTCCAATATTTTTTAAAAAAACGGAACCCGATATCATACTCTTTAAGATCGGGCGTAAATTTTAAACCACACCAACCTAAAAAATTGTTCGTGGTTTTTTCTATAACTGCCCAACGACCAAAGCCATATATTTTATAATGCGTGTATGCTTCCAGAAAGTCATGAGCTTCCTTTACCGACGCAAAAGGGATGTCGCCTGTATAGCAAATTACTTCCGGATCAGAATTCAGATCATAGGCAGATTTAGCATCATCCGAATCCATTTCCCTTAAGTAAAGACGCTCCGTTTCAAGAATTTTCATTAAGAAATAAATTAAAGGTTTCAGACCAGTTTATTCCGGAGTTTCTCTCTCAGATCATTTTCCCATTCTGATTTAAGAATGCTCAAAACAATACTGTCTCGCCTTCCTCCCCTTCCATCTGGTCCAGAGCTACGCAGAATACCCTCTACAGTGCACCCTAAACTTTTCATGGCCGCAATACTTGTGGCATTATTGTTATCCGCTCTAAACTCAACACGCTCGATTTGCAAAGTGTTGAAAGCAAAATCCAACATTAAAAACTTGCAATGTTTATTTAACCCGGTGCCGCGAAAATTTTTTCCATACCAGGTAAATCCAAGTTGCAGCGACTTGTTTGTCATTTGAATATCGTAGAACCGTGTACTACCGGCAAATTTTTGCTGACGTTTATCGAAAACAATAAACGGATACTCGCGTTTTGCGCTCTTAGCTTCCAGAGCAAGTGCGATATAATGTTTCAGATTATCCTTTCCACCTGCTTGCACAAGTGAATAGTACCAGATTTCAGGTTCGTTTAATGAAAACTCCAGAAGGTTGTCGTAGTCTGTAAATTCAAGAGGTCTAAGCAAAACCGCGTCATCTTCTAACCGAATACTAGTTGAAAATGCGTCCGGCGAAAACATTTTTAATCCAGTTTAAAACTTGTGCTTCCAATCACCACACCGTCGCAGGTAACCTCCACCATGTACTTGCCGGGAACATATTCCCCTTGCCCTTCGCAGTACGTAACACCGCTTATTTCAACATTGGCATAGTTCAAGGTTTCTTTACCGGCAAAGTAACCGTTACTTTTGTTGAAGGTGAACTTATAATTATCGTCGTAGTTTTTTGCCATTTCTTTTCCATCCGGTGTCATAATTCGAATATAGACGGTTTTCTCCCCGGTTTTAGCAATCTTATTTTCACCTAAGGTGAAACCTACTTTTATTTTTTCAGTTTTGCTGGCCTTATTTGTTTCGCTTTCTTTTTTGCCTCCGCGTTTATAAGACACTGGCTTTGCAGTAATATTAAAACAGGTGAGCACGCTTCCCTTTGCTATGGTTGTTTTAAGTTCGTCTTTTTCTTTAATAAGGGTTGTTTGTTTCTCTTTTTCGAAATCAAGTTGTTTTAGAACTACTTTCTTTTCTTTTACCAGCGCTACATTCAGAGTATTTAATGAGTCTATGGTTCTAACATACCCTTGCATGATACCACGCAAAGTCTCCGTTTCCTTTCTTAGTTGTTTAATGATGTATGCATCCCCTTTATGTTTATCTGCCTGCTTGATGAGTTCTTCAATACGCGTGCGCTTCTCGTCGATTTCTTTCTGCATACCGGCATCCGTTACCTTCAGGCCGTCAAAATCCTTCTGTAAAACGATAAGATCCGCTTTAACGTTATCGCGTTCTACAATAACCTGCTCTGTCACAATTTTTTCTCTGATAATCTCGTTTTTCGAGGTTTTCCATAGCCAAATGGTTATTCCATTGCTTGCGAGCAAAAGAATAATAAGAGACCATAAAATAATAACACCGCCTCGTTTCCGTGATTTTTCTTTTTCTTCCGTCATTTTACAAAAATAACATACAAAAATGCTATTTTAGTGTGAGAAGTATGGCACTTATTAACGATTTCATGTCATTAATTTACCCTCGCCAATGCGAAGCTTGTGCTAACAGCCTGTTTGCTCATGAAATCTACTTGTGTAACCATTGTAAGTTAAATCTTCCTAAAAGTAATTACCATTTACATAGCGACTCTGAGTTGATTCAAACGTTCAGTGGCCGTGTTCCTCTGGTTAATGCCGCCTGCTACTATTTATATGAGAAAAGCGGTAAGATTCAAAAATTATTGCATGCCATTAAATACGAAGAACAAAAAGAACTTAGCGAATATCTTGGCAAACTTTACGGAAAAGATCTGGTAAATGAGAGTTCGTTCCAAAACGTGGAAGTTATACTCCCTGTTCCTCTGCATAAAAACAAATTAAAACACAGGGGCTTTAACCAGAGTGAATGGTTTGCAAAAGGTCTCTCACAAAGCCTGGAAAAAAAAGTAGATATAGTTTCCTTGGAAAGAGTTGTGGATACCGCAACACAAACTAAGAAGAAAAAATTTCAACGTTGGGAAAATGTAGAAGGCATTTTTAAATTACATACTGATGCAAAATTAGCTAACAAGCATGTGCTTTTAGTAGACGATGTAGTGACCACAGGGGCTACTATTGAAGCCTGCTGGGAAGCTTTGCGACATGTGAGTGGTATAAGAGTTTCTTTAGCGAGTATTGCCTTTGCTTCAAAACACTGATCTGAGTCTAAAGGGCCAGAAATCTCTCCCTGTCTTCATTAGCTAATAAAGCACAACTCTCCACTCTGCCAAAAATCTTCTTTCTTCGGCGCGCGATAAAATCGTAGACCCAGTTTCGGAGGAAAGGTGGTATGATTACAAAAACAATGGCAAAAGACCAGGGAGCGCGCATAAACGGAGCCAGGCGCAACGCCGCGCAGGACTTAATGTAGGCAGAATGATCTTTGACTAATATGACACTATCGATCTTCTCATCAATTTCAAAATACTTCCGCAGTGCTTTTCCAATTTCAGATTCTAAAGGTGCAAAATGCATCCTCTTATTTTTATTTTCATTGCGTAAAAAGAACTGAATAGTCTTATTACAAAAGCCGCATTCCCCATCAAATAATAAAATGGGTTGTTTGCTCAGTGCTTCTTGTATTTCTTTCGTCATAATTTAGGGGCGTGCAAAAATAAAATAAGGATCAGAACTCAATTCGTATTTTTTTGATAAAACTTTAAATGAGGTTAAATCTACAAAGTTCACAAATCCGTTTCTTCCTGTACACTCACTGGTATGATGAGGCAAAGGGCCATTAACGGAAACATTGCGTGACAACACATACAGAAGTTTTTTTGTTTCATCTACTGCAATGCCATGAGGTTGGTAACCACACTTTATATTTGTAGTGTTGTAACTGTTTGCATCTATGCGCGTCAGAATTCCAGTTGCTCCTGGAAGTGTCGTATAATCTTCTGTACAACTTACATAATACTGATGCATGACGCTTGAATAGATGATCTCCTGCGGTTGTTGGCCCGTTGGTATAATTTTCACCACCTGATTTGTACTGAGATCCAAAACTCTCACATCGTTTGATTGCTGGCAGGTGATTAACAAATTACTTTCATCAGCACTCAGCAAAAGATCGTGGGGCCAGATACTGAGATTATTGGGAATGCTTGTATTTTCAAGAAAAATGGTGCCCGCATCCGAGAATGAAGTATCCAGTACAGTGATATAATTGCTGTATTGAGCACCAACATACACCTTATCCTCTGCAGGATTCAGCGCAATGCCGTGGGGATTTGCCAGCAGGCCTGAAAACGCCAGGAGTTTTCTATTCTCTAGATCTACCGCAGTAATGCGACCATTCGCATTTAAAGAAGTGCAATAAGCGCGTTTTCCATTTTTCGAAATGATAAAGGTATTCCATTCTTGTACATCCTCGGGTCCGGTTCCTGCTGCGGCGGGAGTTAAGGGAATGTCACCTACATAACTGTCGTCGCTGCACCGAAACTTCTGCATGATATTATTATTTACAAAAATAACATACCAATACTTACCGTCGGGCGAAACCCGCACTTGGTGAGGCGTATCTTCATTAGGCTTATTTCCAACATTGATAAAACGCATGGGTAATTGTGTTTCGGCGTCAAAAACGGTAACCACATCACAGCCCTGATTGACAGCGTAAAATTTTTTTCGGTTTGCCTCAGACCACATAATAGTTCCATTTATGTCTGGAGCACCTTTGTCGATCCAGTTCTTTATCTCTGTTACTTTCTCAAATGAAAGAGGATCTCCGTTCAGTGGCATCAGTGGAGTGTTTCTAATGCCAAGTTCGGGATAGGTGTTAATGAAATAACACAGTGAAGAAAATTTACTACTAAACGGAATGACAGGTGAGCCACTACCAGAACCTTTAAACATGGTTGACCAGGTTTCCAGATTAAGTCCGGCTGCGGCCTGATAACTGCTTGTATTGTGACAACCAGAAACCGCGCAGGTGCCTACCATGATCTTTGCAATGTTGGTTGGGTAATTACTCCGGTTCAATTTTTCAATATCCTTTCCAATGTCTTTAGTGCAGGAGCAAAGAAGGAACAAAGAAAAAACCAGTATAGCAGCGAATTTGTTTTTCAAAAATTAGTCTTTAATAATCTTTTTTGTAACCGTGAAGCTTTTTTTGTTGGTTGTTATTGTGAGATTCACGAAGTATACTCCTTTGTTTAAACCAGATATATCCAGGTTTTCCGAATTAGCATTTAAGTTAGATTGAAGAACTTGTTTTCCGATTAAATCATAAACAGAGACGGTTGCTTTCTGGAAGTCCACCGAATTTATTTCAACTGTAATTATGTCGCTGGAAGGATTTGGGAATAAAACTATTGTAGAAGCCTGATCGGAGTTATAGTCATTTAAACCAACGTACATCGAATTAGACGAAAAGAAATTTAATCCTCCTCCTGCATTTCCGACAATGAGATCGCGTTTGTTATCACCATTAACATCCTCATACCAAACGGTAGATTGACTCCCCTCATTTAACCCATTCACAGACGAAGTTATTTTTGTAAAAGAACTAGTTAGTACCGAAGGAACAGCATATTGAAAGATACTTCCACTAAAAGATCCAACTAGTAAATTAACTGTAGAGCTTCCGGTTTCCCTGTAGAAAAATGGCACCGCATATCCATCATAACCAAAAATATTCGGATCTCCTTTAACATCAACACCTCCCAACGCAGCTGTTACTAAAGTAAATGAAGGTGCAGATGAAGTGCCAATGTTCCTGTACCAGGCAATCTTTCCATTTTGCATACCAACCAGGATGTCTAATTTAGAGTCATTATCAAGATCGAATAGTTGTGGGGCTGCCGCTGCAAAGGGTGTTGTTATAGTAAAAGGATTTTCGTGAAACACTGAAAAATTACAAAGCGCATTTGCACCCGCCGTATTTTCCAGCCAGTGAATTTGTCCGCTGGATGTTCCCAATAAAATATCGTTGTCACCATCCTGATCAATGTCACCCACCGTAGGCACTGCATTGTTGATTGGCAGGGTGCTTACCAACGTGCGTGTGCTAAGGCTTGCATAGTCGCGAGTAACCAATGAATAACTTGGTTGGCTTGTTGTTCCTATATTTTTATATAATGTTAAACGCGACCTATTTGTAGTATTTATGTAATAGCCATAATTTCCAATGAGTAAATCCTTCAATCCGTCAGCGTTATAATCGAACAAAACAGGAAAAGCATTCTGTCCCACTTCGATCATTTCATCCTGCAAAAAATTATATTTATCAAACTGGAAATTTACAGTGCTTGTGCTACTCGCGTTTTTGTATAACCACATACTTCTGTAGTTTTCGCTGCCGTAAGCATTGGGAGTTACTATCAAATCTTTTTTATTATCACCGTCTACATCCACGTTGTACGCACAAGGAAAATTATTCATTTTAACATGTGTTGTATTTCCTTTGTTCGGATAGTTTGGATAAAGTTTGGTTGTATCAGTAAAAGAGGCTGTGAGTGTAGATCCGGTATTATGAACATACTGAATATCGTTACAGGCAATATCACCCATAAGTAAATCCCAGTCAAGGTCACCATCGCTATCAATACAAGTGAGACATGAGCCGGCATGATAAGTTTTAGGAGCATTTGAATCTTCCGAAGGTTTATTGGTTTCACAAACATTCATAGTTACTTCACAATTACTTTCATTTATTCTTCCCCAGCAATTGTCTGTGTAATCAAAAACCAAACTATCGCAACCATATCCTTTTTCTTTAGAAACATTTTTGTGGTATTGAATAAAAATTCCCTGGGGCGAAAAAGTAAGCACGTCAATATCTCCGTCACCATCAATATCAACGATTCCAGGTACCCCCTGGGTACTTGCATATAGGTTGGTGACCGCCGGAGCTCCCCCTGCATTATAATCTGAAAGCAGAAGCGGACTTACCAGTGTAAAAGCAAGGCTCGATCCGTTACTCACATTTTTGTACACAGCTATGCCTGAATTTACCGAGCAAAAAAGATCTTCTTTACCATCACAATTATAATCCTTAAAAACCGCCCAGTTGGTTACCTGCGGAAACATATAACTTTGATACCAATCTTCTTTATATTTTGTTTCGCCTACAGAACCAATATTAATGAAGCATCTGAAACGGCCCACACCGTAGAGATTAAGGCGATCAAAAACAACGAGGTCTTTTTTATTGTCTCCATTGAGATCCATGTTGGAAACGTTTGAGAAATTTATTCCATTAGCCCATGGCATTTTTAAAACATAGCCATTTTCAATAACAGTAATTGTATCACGTGCAACAGTAAGTTGTGCGAACACACTCTTCAAAGAAAAGCAAAAAGCCAGTATTAAAACTCTCTTAAACATCATATACAAAAATATACAAATTATCGCCCAAAAACCAAGACTTAAGCGCCATTTAAAAGGTAAAATAATCCAAATAAGAAAGTTGCGCCAGGCCAGGCATTTTTTTTGTAATTTAAAAGTGAATTTCTATTGTGAAAAAATTACTCTGCATAGTCCTTTTTCTTCTGCTAAGTCTGCCTGGTTTATCCTTTCACATCGTTGGCGGCGAAATAATTTACAATGATCTTGGAAATGGGAAATACGAAATTATATTGAAAATTTACCGTGATTGCGCCGCCCTAAATGCAAGTCCTTTTGATGGTTTATCCAACACTCCTCCGGCATACCTCACGAGTTATAATGCTGCAGGTAACGTGGACACCCTTTACGAAATGGGTTCCCCTTTAATTTCCTCTGTCCCTTCGGCCTTTAATAATGCCTGCGTTTATGCGCCAAATGATATTTGTATTGAAGAAGGGATCTACACAGCCACGCTAACCCTACCGCCAAGATCAGGAGGCTATACATTGGTCTATCAGCGCTGCTGTAGAAATGCCATTATTTCAAATCTCTTATTACCCGCAACACAAGGCGCCACCTATTTTACAAAAATTCCAGGACCAGAAGAAGTGACTGCAAACAGCTCACCCCGCTACACGAAATTTCCACCCATTTATATTTGTGACAATGTAGCTTTGAGATTTGATCATTCGGCCACTGATCCGGATGGCGATCAATTGGTTTATTCATTGTGCGCGCCTTATGCGGGACTTGATGGTTGTTGTGCATCCCTAAATAGTTCAGTGCCTTTTTCCAGCAGCGTGTGTCCTTCGCCCCCGGCATCTTGTCCAACAGTAGCTTCTGCTCCACCCTACAGTACTGTTATGTTTGTAGCTCCCTTTAGTGGCGGTTATCCGATAGCTAGTAACCCGGTTTTTGCAATTAATCCAACTACAGGAGAGTTAACAGGCACACCAACACTTACCGGACAATATGTTGTTGGCGTTTGCGTTCAGGAATACCGTAACAATGTCCTGCTGAATACGCACTTCCGAGATTTTCAATTTACCGTTATTCCATGCACTGTTACGGTGTTAAGTGCCGTGGCCGATCAAACACAGCAATGCCAGGGGCAAACCATTTATTTTAAGAATCAGAGTTTAAATAATTCTACGAGCCCGGTTTATCATTGGGACTTCGGTGTATCCGGAACCAATTCTGATACTTCCAATTTAGTGAGTCCTAATTATCTATATCCTGACACAGGTATTTATACAATATCCCTTGTTACCAACCCCGGCAGACCATGCACGGATACTTTGAGAAAACAAGTCTATGTTTACCCGCCCTTAAAAATTAAATTTAAACAGCCCGACCGACAATGTTTTAAAGGCAACGCGTTTACCTTTACTACTCAAGGCGACTATCTTCCCCAGACCACTTTTGATTGGAACTTTACAAGCTCTGCCACTCCGGTAACTTCTAACTTAAAGGATCCCGTCGGCATTCATTTTAACCAACCGGGCGTTTATTTTGTAAAAATGCGGGCGAAGCAATTTGCTTGCCGCGATTCGTTTACAGATAGCGTAAGGGTAATACGAAGTCCAAAAGCTAAAATCAATACCGTTCAACCCGGGCTTTGCGAACCGGCCTCCGTAGGCTTTAGTAACGGAACCCTCAGTGATATTCCCGTCACGTATTTATGGAAATTCAGCGATGGCACAAGTTCTACGGAATTTGAACCTTTAAAAATATTTACACCCGCGGGCACTTATGCGGCCACTCTTATTGCGGAATCTAAGCAGATCTGCAAGGACACCTCGATGGTTGTATTGTCGCCAATAGTCGTGAATCCCAGTCCTGTTGCCGCTTTCAGTCTAAGCCCCAAAGAGACCAGTATTTTTGAGCCTGAGATTACTGTAAAAAGTTTAGCGAGTGCTGATGTTGTAAATCTTATTTTTTATTTCGGAGATGGACAAACTTCAACCGCTATTCAAAACTTGCATAGTTATTCTGACTTTGGAGATTACAGGGTAACGCAATTGGTCACCAATCAATTTGGATGCAGTGATAGCATCAGTGATCTCGTGAAAATCTTACCCGAGTTCAGGTTTTGGATTCCAAATTCGTTTACCCCGGATGATAACGGACGCAACGATATTTTTATGCCCGTTACCATTGGCGCTTTAAATTATGATTTTGAAATCTTTAATCGCTGGGGACAAAGAATTTTTAAAACAACAAACCCCGAGGAAGGCTGGAACGGCTCTTATAAAGGCCTTGAGAGTCCACAGGGAATTTACGCCTGGAAAATAACTTTAAAAAATGTTGCGACTCAAAAAAGCGAAACGCATTTGGGTCACGTTACACTTATTAGAAATCCCTGAGCATTAAAATAAATCTTACATTTAAGTTCAGGATTTTGTTCAGTGAAAAAACTAAGCGCGTATTTTTTTTCAGAATACCATTTAAAAACTCAAACTGTTTGGTTTAAGCGCTTACTTTATTTATTTCTTATAATTGAAAGTCTTTATTACCTGGCTTACTTTGATGTTTTGTTTGGAGCAAACAGCATTGTGACTGTCAGTTCAGGGCCTATCGGTTATTTCAAACATTTAGCTTTCATTCTTTATGATTCAGAATATACCAGCTTTGGATTTTGTTTTCTCCTTGCGGTTTTGTGCCTATCGCTTCTGAATCTTTTCACCGTCCGTTTTGCCCTACCGGTTAATGTACTACTCTGGTTTTTGATGATTAATATTCACAACCGCATTTATCCCACGCTTACGGGAGGTAGTAATTTGCTAAATCAATTGCTTTTTTTTAATTGCTTTTTGTCGGCTACGTTTTCTGAGGAAAAAACCAGTAGAAACGAACTAAAAATATGTTTGCATAATATGGGTTTATTAGCCATCGCCGGCCAAATTTGTCTGCTCTACCTATACTCTGCACTGGCAAAATTCGAAGATCCCCAGTGGGTTTCCGGACAAGCTATTGCCACCATTTCGCAGATTCAACGCTTCTCACTATTCTCGTCACCTGACAATTTCAGAGCTTTAAACCCCGCACTTATTTTCGTTAATTATGTTGTACTTTTTTACCAGCTTTTATTTCCTGTATTTATCTGGATCTCGAAAATAAAAAAACCACTTTTAATTATTGGAATTCTCATGCATCTGTACATTGCGTTCTTTATGGGTCTGGTTAGTTTTGGTTTTGTAATGATTTTAGGCTATGTATTTTTTTGGCCTGTGAAAAGCGCCAAATCATAAAAAAATTTTATCTTTGTTGCATGTTTACAAATGACCAATTAAAAGACTTGAATGATCGCAGTATCGCGTTGAGGGGGTTTCTTTGACTACGATAGGAAGAAACACGATCTTGAGTTATTAGAAGAAAAAACCCTTGATCCAAATTTTTGGACAGACTCCAAAAAAGCCGAAAAAATTTTAAACGAAGTAAAGCAGGTAAAAAGCTGGACATCCTCCTATGACGACCTTTCGCGCCAGGTAGATGATCTCAATACCCTTTACGAATTCTTTAAAAGCGGCGATGCCACTGAACAGGAAACAGAACTCGAGTACAATTCAGCTTTTAAAAAGCTGGAAGAAATCGAATTTAAAAACATGCTTCGTGGTGAAGAAGACAGCCTGAATTGCATTTTACAAATTAACGCGGGCGCCGGCGGTACAGAGAGCTGCGACTGGGCGAGTATGCTCATGCGTATGTACATGATGTGGGCAGATAAAAAAGGCTTCAAAGTAAAAGAGCTGGATTATAACGGTGGCGACGTTGCCGGAATTAAATCTGTATCCCTTGAAATTGAAGGAGAATTTGCCTATGGCTTTTTAAAAGGAGAAAATGGTGTTCACCGATTGGTGCGTATTAGTCCATTTGACTCTAACGCCAAACGGCATACGAGTTTTGCTTCGGTGTATGTTTATCCGGTAGTGGACGATACTATTGAAATTGAAATTAAACCAGCAGACATTGAAATTTCTACTTCGCGAAGTGGCGGTGCCGGCGGACAAAACGTAAATAAAGTAGAAAGTAAAGTTCAACTAACGCATAAGCCAACCGGCATTGTTGTAGTTTGCCAGGTAGAACGCTCTCAGTTAGGAAATCGGGCCATGGCTATGCAAATGTTAAGATCTCAGCTTTATGAGCTCGAAATGCGTAAACGTAATGAAGCCAAGAATGCTGTAGAAGAAGGGAAGATGAAAATTGAATGGGGTTCGCAAATTCGCAGTTATGTTCTGCATCCTTATAAGATGGTAAATGACCATCGCACTGAATTAAAAATAACCGATGCGGAAGGCGTGCTCGATGGAGAACTGGATGAATTTATAAAAGCTTACCTGATGGCACTTGGTGGAAAGATGCCTGCTAATTAAAAATAACTACATGCAACAACCAGTAAGAGCAAAAAAACATTTAGGTCAACATTTTTTGAATGATGAAAACATTGCAAAAAATATTGTTGATGCCTTATTGGAAAAAGATAAAACAACTCCGATTATTGAAGTTGGTCCGGGAACAGGTGTACTGACTCAGCATATGATTGCAGACATTGAAAAGTTTTTTGCTTTGGATGTGGATACTGAATCCGTTGCCTTCTTAAAAGAAAAATATCCTGCGCAAAAAGATAAAGTATTGATCTCGGACTTTTTAGAAACCGATCTTGAAAAATTAGCAGGCCCGAAATTTAATGTCATAGGAAATTTCCCTTATAACATTTCCAGCCAGATCATGTTTAAAGTTCTGGATCACAAAAACCAGGTAGATTATTGTGTTGGCATGTTTCAGAAAGAAGTTGCCATGCGTCTCGCTGAAAAACCTGGCTCTAAAGTATACGGTATTTTAAGTGTGTTATTGCAAGCTTATTATGATATTGAATACCTCTTCACCGTTCAGGAGAATGCGTTTACACCGCCACCAAAAGTAAAAAGCGCAGTCATCCGTTTAACGCGAAATACGGTTCAGAGTCTCGATTGTGATGAAGTCCTTTTTAAAAAGGTTGTAAAAACTGCTTTTAATCAGCGAAGAAAAACCATTCGGAATTCAATACGTTCTTTATTCAATAATAACGAGATCCGTTTTCCACTTTTAGACAAGCGTCCTGAACAACTTTCAGTAGCGCAGTTTGTAGAACTGACAAAGTTTGTAGAAGACAACAGCCTTAGCCAATAATCTTTACCTGCGTAATAATTCCAAATCTTTTCTGAACGCAAAAAGTTGAAGAAAGGTGTAATTATTGTTTTTCATAAATACAAGGGTAAGCACTATGGCCTGCGCGATGTATGACAGAGAAGCCGCATAACAAGCACCAACCAGTCCGAAACGGGAAATAAAATAATAGCTGGTACAAAGTGTAATGGCCAAACCTGAACTATTTGCCAAAAGTAAAATGCGTTGCTTTCCAAGTCCCGAAAAATAATGACTGATAATGCTTGAAAAACTCAAGCATAAAACTCCAGGCGACAAGTAGAGCATAATTGTTTTTGTGCCGGAAAAATCTTTCCCAAGAAGAAATGTAAAAAAATCTTCAGGCAGCACAACAACCACCAAAACACATAGCAGGCTCAGTAAAAAACAAATCTTTGACAATAAGAAAGTAACCCTGCTGTTGTTGCTTACATCTTTTTGATTGGCAATATGCGTTAAGATGATAGGCGATATACTTCCACTTAAAATCCAGACAGACTCAATTAAAGATGTGGCGCTGGAGTAGATCCCTACCAGCATGGTGGTACCAATCATGTAATAATTATAACGGTTGCTTAATGTATGCGCCAGATTTCCCAATTGATTTACAAAACCATTTCGTAAAACATCTTTTATTTTCACCGGACTTTTACCTTCATCTTTAGTTACCATTTTAAGAATAAAAAAAGTTGAGATCAGAAAAGAAACTGTCCACGAAACATAAGCAGCTATCAGGTAGGCGTTTACATTTTTAATTTGCAAAATAAATACCGCTACGCACAATACTGCCAATAAAAGAAGAGGCTGAAAGAAGATAAGAAAATTATATATTTTAATCTTTTCTTTGGCCAGCAGAACAACTGTGTGAAAGGCCTGCATAGTAACAAGAAACGATAAGATTAAGACATGTAACCACAAATCTTTTACTCCTAAGTCAAATTGAGGATAGAGTTTTTGCAGGGTATAGAAAACAGAATTGATGCCGAATATGCAGGCAATTGTCCATAGAACACCATAGGAATAGATCTTTGAAATAGCATGTTTCGGAATAAAATAAACGAGTGCAGAACCTGTATAAATTTCACTGATTGTCTGGATAATTGCCAGATTCAGGATCAACTTACTTACCTGTCCTACTTCTTCGCTGCCTAGCTGTTGTGTTTGTACCAGCAGAATACCCAATAGAGTAAAAGCTACAGTACTTTTTGCAAAAAAGGAGGATATGAGGTTCTTTAACAATTTTTGATGTCGTGTTTGTTATTTCGGCTTACAAAAAAGCCGAGTGTATTTATTTTTTTATTGCCTGATTATAAATTTCATTTAATCTTTCGCCCACTTTTTCGTAGCTGTAATTCTCCACAGCAAAATTCCTGATAAAACTGGCGTCGTATGTTTCTGAAGTTTGTGCAAACTTTAAAATGGCGTTTGCCAAAGCAGCCTCATCTTTTTTCTTTACCATAATTCCGAGCTCGGGTTTCATATATGTTTTAATAGCACCCGCATCGCTTGTTATTACTGGTTTTGCGCATGCGAAAGCTTCAATTATAACCAGGCAAAATGTTTCATAATTACTGAACATGATTAAGGCATCGCTGGCATTAATTTCTTCTACCAGTAGTTTGCTCACCAGCCGCCCTTTAAATTTTATTTGTTCCTGAAGCTGAAGCTCTTTCACAAGTTGCTGGTATTTTTCTTTGTCAACCCCTTCACCTACAACATTAAGTGCAAGGTTTGGATTCTGTTTAAAAGCGTTTGCAAAAGCTCTAATTATACCACTCACATTTTTCTCTCTGTCGTTTAACGAAGAAATATGAATGAGTTTTGTGATAACAGTTTTTTCTTTCTTAACCGGCGTAAAGGCATGTACATTCACCACGTTAGGCACTACCTGATAATTTCCATGCAGTTGATGCATCAGCATGGCCTCCTTTAAATAAGTACTTGTAGGTAGTAGTGCCTCGGCATCTTTAACGATCTTACGCGTATAAAATTGCTGCAAAATTCCTTTATAGTTCCCATCTTCTTCCGTATAGCCAGACCAGTTCTCATTAATCACATAAGGAATAGCATGTTTTTTAGAAAGGTGATACGCGCCAATACCCATGGGCATAATCACGTTTAATTGAATCAGGTCAGGTTTAACCCTTCGCTTTGTTAGCTCCTGATAACCATAATCAAAAGCTTCGAGAACTCTTTTCTTTTTTTTGACCTTCGAAAAAAAAGGGATCAGCGATTCCACTTTTTTATAATAAACTGTAAGTGTAAGAATGCTTCCCTCTAATGATTCGATACATTCAAACTCCGACTTCAAATTTTCGTCAGAACACACATGTACCACGCTCACTTCATTGTAGAGTGCCGCTGCCTCAGCAAAATAACGATTGAAAATTCCGTGCGTTGGATTTTGTCTGTTTGGATACCAGGAGGAAATAAAAAGAATATGTTTTTTTTTCTCCATTTTTCAGGAAGATACCTCGGTATAAAAAAAGTTTAGAGCGCCAGTTATAGAAAAATAACTAGTCAATACTAATAGCTACTTCCATTAAGAACATGGACCTATTATCGTTTATTTGTTCAAATTCTGTTCCCAACTTATTACCACTCTTCATTCCAATGGTAATAAAACCAAGACCTGCCCCACCCTTTTCGCTTAGCTCATTATTTTCGAGGTGTTCGAGGTAATAAGCTTTAAGTTCGGCGGGATCCTGAAAAGAATTTATTTTTTCAATGTGTTTGCTTAGCTTTTCAATAGACGCATTAGCAATAAGATTTGCTGTGATCATCTTCACAGCTTTATCAGTAATGTATAAAATAAAGAAATTATGTTTGGCACCATTTTCATCTCTGTGGCCATGGATGTACATGTTTTGCAGAGACTCAATACAAATAAAGAATACTTTTTTTACAACCGATTTGGGCAGACTTTTGTCGAGAATATTCCCTTCAATTTCTGTTTCAAGTTTCGAGATTGTTTCAGAATTTAAAACACCATCGTAAGCCAGGATCAAAGTGCCCTGACTATTGACATTTTCGACACATTTGGAAAAATGCTGATCAAAAAATTCGGCGTCTTTATTCACTGTGCTATTCACTCTTTATTTAAATAATCCGTTAAGTTCTGCGTCAATCATTCTGATCACTTTTCCCAGATCCTCTTTGCTTTCGCTAAAATTGACATCGTCTACATCTACGATCATAATTTTACCTGACTCGTACGATGCATTCCAGGCCTCATAACGTTCGTTTAGTCGTTTTAAATAATCTAAACGAATACTATTTTCATATTCACGGCCACGTTTTTGAATTTGTTTCACCAATGTAGGAACGCTCGCTCTCAAATAGATAATAAGATCAGGAGCCTTTACCAGGCTCTCCATTAATTTGAAAAGAGAAAAATAATTATCATAGTCGCGTGAAGTCATAAGACCCATGGCGTGAAGATTTGGTGCGAAAATATAAGCATCTTCATATATCGTACGATCTTGCACCACTGTATGTTTTCCTTTACGGATGTCCAGAATTTGATTGAAGCGATTATTTAAAAAGTACACCTGCAAATTAAAGGACCACCGTTGCATATCTTCATAAAAATCATTCAGATAGGGATTATCATCAGCGTCTTCGTAGTGAGCATGCCATTTATAATGTTTCGCTAATAATGATGTTAAAGTGGTTTTCCCCGACCCAATGTTTCCAGCAATTGCAATGTGCATACGTAATTGTTAAATAATTAGCCTAAATTAGAAAAATAACTTACAAAATGCAAAAATATGTTGATAAACGTCAATTTTAATTCGATGAAAATCAAAGACTTGATTTAAGTTTTGCTTTCTCCGAAAGGTAATAAGTGCATATTTCTCCTATTACTTCGTGAGTTGGCCTGAATTCAATATTTAGTGCAGTTTTGACCTTTTGATTTGAAAAAAGTTGCTTATTAAATGCTGAATTGCTCAAAGCTTTAGTGATTTTTCGCTCTTTTCCTGTGAAAAGTGATAAAAATCCCTCCAGAACCCTTGCTGTTGCTAATAAAGACTGCGAAGCATTAATAGCGGGAGCAGGCTTTTTGAAGCTGGTTTGAATGTGGCTTAAAATGTTGTGAAAGGTGTAATTGTTTTCCACTAAGATGAACCTTTGTCCGAATAAACCTTCTGTAACCAGGCGGATCATCACTTTTGCCACATCTGTAGCAGCAATGTAAGAGCCCAAACCGTTAGTATAAAATTTATTGCCGTTATAGGAGGAATCAAAGAGGCGTGAGCTACTTTGGTCCCAGAATCCTGGTGCTAAAATAACGCCGGGATTCACAATAACCGCATTAAGTCCTTCCTCGATGCCTCGCCATACTTCACGTTCGGCATTATACTTACTCGTGGCATAATCACTTTCTTTCCCTGATTTTTTCCAGAAAACTTCCTCTGTTAAAATTTGTGTGTAGTCTAGATTATGTATCGTTCCTATAGAGCTAACGTGACACAAAGCTTTAATTCCCTTGTGCAGACAAGCGTCCACAACATTTCTTGTTCCTGATTCATTTACTGAGAATAGCTTTTTTCTATCTTTTGGATTAAAAGAAACAAACCCGGCACAGTGGTATACGTTAGTAATATTGGTAAGAGCCTCTTCGATTGAAAAAACATCGCAGATGTCAACATCCACCCATTTAATTTTATCAAATAAAACTTTATAATCAGGAGTATAATAGGCGAAAAGATTTTCTACTCTTTGTGTATTGCTGTTTTTTTGTTTACAGGCAATAACCTGCTGATTGTTTTGCAACAAAGCTAAAACAACATGACTTCCTACAATGCCGGTGGCGCCCGTTACTAAATTCAATTATTTAAGCAAAAATGAGTTTATGAAGCGTTGAAAACAAAAGTGTCTGCACTATTAATCCTAATAAAAATCCACTGTAAATTTGTGAGGGTTTATGTTCCAGCAATTGCAGACGCGCAAAACCAATAAGACCCGCAAGTACTATAACGACTATATAGAAGGGAGTCATATCAAATTGAATGAGTGAAGAAATTGAAATCAGAACACCAAGTAGTCCGCCTACTCCAACCATGTGTGCACTGATTTTAGTTTTCATATTTATTACAGCTGTTAACAAGATAGCTAATCCACCGCCTACTATAAATAATTTTATGCTTGGCCAGATATTTATGTCTTTCAACAAGTAAGATAATCCAAAATAAAACAAAGCAGTCATCACATAAGGCCAGGTTCTGTCTTTTTGATTTGAAAGCGTCATACCTGGAATTGTTTTTAATTTATAGAGCACATAAATATTTAAGACGGGGAAAACAAAAGAGAACATGAATACCACCAGCGAAATGCGCCACTTGGTATCGTATTCGGTGAGAAAATCGTAGACCGTATTTTTTATTCCAAAAAACAAAAGAAGACAGCCGTATGTGGCCATGAGCAGCGGGTGAAAAACAACAGATATAACTAAAGAAAACGTTCTCACAGATCAGGATAATAAATTTGACAATTCGATTATCTCTTTACGGACATCTTTATTTTGATAAATAATGTTGTAAACTGCGTTGGTAATTGGCATATGTACTTTATACTTTTTATTTATTTCGTAAACACATTTCACCGCATAATAGCCTTCTGCCACCATATTCATCTCCAGTTGCGCTTGCTTTACGCTGTAGCCTTTGCCCAGCATAGTGCCAAACATGCGGTTACGACTGAACTGCGAATAGGCTGTTACCAGAAGATCTCCCAAATAAGCTGAGGCCTTTATATCACGATCAATGGGATGGACAGCATCTACAAAACGTTTTATTTCCTGTATAGCATTGCTTACCAACACTGCAAGAAAATTATCGCCATAGCCTAATCCATGACAAATACCACCTGCAACAGCTATCACATTTTTAAGTACAGCAGAAAATTCAGTGCCATAAATATCGTCACTTACTGTGGATTTAAGATAACGGCAATTTAATAAATTGCTTAAAACCTGTGCGTTGCCAGTATTAATGGAGGCAATGGTAAGATAACTCAGTTTTTCTAAAGCTACCTCTTCAGCGTGACAAGGCCCTGTTATAACACCAATGTTTTCTAAAGGAACATTGTAAATCTTGTTCAGATATTCGCCTACAATAAGATTGTGTTGCGGAACAATGCCTTTAATAGCAGAAAAAATGATTTTACCTTTCAGGTCTTCCTCGCTCAAGGCAGAAAAAGCATCGTGTAAAAAAGCAGACGGGATTGCCAATACCAGGTAATCTGAATTTTTCACACATTCAGAAAGATCGGTATAAAAAGAAATATTTTCTGTTTCAAATTCAACAGAGCTCAGGTACCGTGGATTTGTTTTATATGCGTTAAAATAACTGATATCGTCCTGTTTACGGATATACCAGTTTATGTGTGCGGTATTGTTCAGAAATAACTTAGCGAGAGCCGTTGCCCAGCTTCCGCTACCTATCATGGCTATACGGGGAGACATACTTATTTATGCTTTTTAAACACGTAAATTTACGGGTTCAATTTACACAAAAATAATGTCTTCATCGTTTAAATTTCCTGAGCCCATAAAGCGGTTGTAAACCCTTGCCAGAGTAATAACATCCTTCTTGCAATAGCTTTCAATTTTTGGCAGATCTTTGTCCTCATAAAAGGTTTTGCCAACCTGACTTCCATCCATATCGTCCTTTGGAGAAGGAATACCAAAGACATGTGCAAGGAGGTTAAGAGAGCTAAAATTCTTTACGTCTCCAAATTTCCAGAGATCCATTGTATCGATATGGTTTACATTCCAGGGCTTTAAACCTTGTAGTTGCAGTGTTTTTGGAAGCGGTAAATTATTGATCAAAAAACGACGGCATAAAAATGGAAAATCGAATTCTTTACCATTGTGTGCACAAAGCAAATGACCGGAAGTATTAAAATGTTGCTTTAAAAGATCTGCAAACTGAAGTAATATTTCGAGTTCATTTTCAGAAGCAATCGTTTTAACACGGAATTTCTTATCATTATAAAATCCAAGTCCTATACAAACAACTTTAGCAAACTCTGCGTAAATGCCTGCCTTTACATACTGTTGATCTGGCGAAACTTCTTTATTGTATTGCCATTTCTTATCCCAGAGCTCGCGACTTGCTTCATTAAGCTCACTGTATTTGTATACCAGGGGCACAGTTTCTATGTCGAGAAAAAGAATTTTTTCTATGTCCGTTTTTGCCATAAGTTTTCCTTAAAACTCAAATGTAGGCGTTTACTTTTCTATAAAAAATAAGCTGGTACTTTTATTCCGGCACTTATGCTCTAAATTTAAACACGCAAAACTATTCGTGTGAATTATAGTCTGCCGGAGAGATGTGAAAGGTATAGATGGGCGTATTCGATTTATCCTGATAATAATATTCAATCAGTGTGTTTGCCTCACGCAATTTTTTCATTTCAATGCTCGCTTTAATATTACTGATAATGCCGGGCCACAGAGCTCTGTAAAATTGTACCGTATCCACATTTTTCGCAACAATAGTCATTAAAGTGTATTTGTATACAAGTGTGTTAGGTTCTTTCACTTCTATGCCATCCAGCCGGGTTTCAGAGTCGAGCATTTGCGGACACTTTTCATTTATAACCGTAGCAACTTCAGAAAGTTCTTTCCGGTTTTTTACTGTAGGATCTTCGCAGGAGACTAAGACACAAACTAATATCAAAAAATACAAACCCTTCATAAATTATTTTTTCGCGCGGTTATAAATCTCCAACAGTTTATCATAAGTCTGTTTTGCTAACTGGTATTCTTTTTCAGGATCAGCAGTATTCAAATTTGCCTTCTTTGCATTTTCAAGTTTTACAGAAGCTGAATTTTGTTTACTATCCCAGGTGCTAACCAATTCTTTTAATCCATTCAATGCAGTATACTTAATGTATTTGTGCGCTCCCTTCCCGATCATTTCCAGATCAAGTGCGCTCGTAATCGCATTTTGAGGAATCAAACATTTCCTGGATGTCTTGGTATAAAAAGCTGAAAAACTCATCAGATCAAAACCATTGATGTATTTTAAAGCATCGTGAAAGAAATGAATTTGTCCATCGCCACCATTGTTAGCATAAATGTTTGCAATGGCGAAGATGATGTCTTTACCTCCCTCACGTTCAAGCGGGCCGGCTTTTTCTAAAGCAAGTTTAGGATCATTTTTAGCAATGCCGTTCAAACCTTCTACAATAACCGCGTAAGACTGATCGTTTAATGCTGCTATATTCATGCCTGCTATTTCAGTGGCAGGACCTACTTTATTTAGTGCTTCGAGTAATTTAGCTTTAACTACTGTATTCTTTTCTGCAATGTACATGTGCAGGAAAAGGGTTTTAACTTCGGCCTGCTGCGCTCCTTCTGCTTTTTCAAGTTGGCTGATTGCATAGCGTCTTAGAGCCTGGCTCTTATCTTTTTCTGCTACTTCTTTAAAGGCACCAAATACCGCATCCTCTTTTATCTTTGGCTCAAGGGCCTTCAGAGCTTCCAGGCGGTCCTGATATAATGGAGTATTGCGAGCCTGAAATAAATATTCGTCTGTAGTTTTTGGATATTCGATATCTGCTAATAATTGCCTTTCCGCATCTACATTTACAAGTTGTAGTCTTCCTGAAACTGCAAAAGCGAACGTTTGTTTTTGTTCCGTAAGTTCAATGTGTTTTCTTGTAGCGACATTATTTATATAAAAATCAACTTCTAATGGCAAAGTGTAAAGAGGGCATTTTTTTAAATCCTGAACCTGTTCAATTGTAATTTTTAAACTGTCGCCGGCAGTGTTGCTTTGCGTTTTAATTTTCAGAGAAGGTCGTCCGCTGCTCAGGTACCATTGGTTAAAAAACCAATTCATGTCCCTGCCTGTTACCTCTTCAAAAGCAAGACGAAGATTGTGAATTTCTGCTGTTTTAAATTTATTTGTTTCCAGGTATTTTTTTAGGGAAGCAAAAAAAGCATCGTCCCCAACTGCTTTTCTAAGCATATGAATGATTTGTCCACCTTTATTATAACTAAAAGCGTCAAACATATCTTCTTTGTCATTGTAATTAAAACGAATAATATTTACTTCTTTTGAAGACCCTAAATATCCCTGGCGGCTTTGTAAAAGGTGGTAATCAGCGGCATCGCGGCCAAATTTATGTTCTTCCCATAAATACTCACCGTAAGTGGCAAAACTTTCATTTAAAGAAAGATTGCTCCAGCTTTCGCAGGTAACAAGATCGCCAAACCATTGATGAAATAATTCGTGAGCAATAACAGAATTTCCTTTTTTTCCATCCAGCATTTCGCGGGTAGTCTGGTAAACCATAAAATCACCGTGCAAAGTAGCACTTGTATTTTCCATTGCGCCACTCACATAATCCCTGGCTACAATTTGTGCGTACTTCGGCCATTCGTAGGGCACGCCAAGGACTGACGAATAAAAATCAATCATCTCCTTAGTATCACCAAAAATTGTTTTGGCATGTTCTTCATACATGGGCTCTACATAATAGCTGATCTCTTTTCCGTTCCAGGGCTCATCCGTTACTTTTTTAAACTCGCCAACAGCCATCATAGCAAGGTAAGGCGCGTGTGGCTGATCCAACTTCCAATGATCTGTTCGCATACCATTTGGTTTTTTGTCGGAATGAATTAAAGTTCCGTTGGATAGCGTCAGGTATTTATCTTCAACGGTCATCAAAATCTCCATGGTTGTTTTTTGACCTGGATTATCAATAGTTGGAAACCATGCGGAGCTCGCCTGCGTTTCTCCCTGAGTCCATATTTGAGGCATTTTATAGGGATTCTCACCAGTCGTGTTCACAAAGTATAAGCCCTTATCATCACTTATTGCAGCGCTTCCACCTGGATTTGTAAGTTCATTTGGTTTTGCAACGTAGTCGATAATAACAAAATAATTTTCTTTCGAAGTAAATACTCTGCCAAGATTTATTCGCAGAGAATCATTTTTGTAAACGTAAGAAGGTTCAAGCATAGCGTCCGGTTTGTTGGCTTCAGTAGTAACATTGGTTGCGATACGTGTTTTTGCAGCATCCATCACTTCTACTTTTTTAATATCCATGCCACGCGCATTCAGGTAGAGTATGTTTGTTGGATAAAAATGCGGTTTCAGGCGAATGGTTGCTTTGCCATTCATGCGGCATAATTTCCAATCAAAATTAACTTCCAGCTTTGTGTCTATCAGATCGTTGTCTTTCGTAACCGATGCCCTGTAAATTTCCCTTTTTACAGGATCGCTGGCCATAACGCTAATAGTATCAAGCATTATAGACACATCGTCTTTAACCAACTGTGTTTTTTTTGTTGTTTTACAGGCAACTATTACAAGAGCAAAAAAAATACTCAGAGACAAACTACGGAAGAACATCGCTTTAAATTAAAATTAGACTGTAAAAATGGAATAATTTCAGCGAATACCAAAAATCAAGGTCTAAAAACCCCCTTTTTGCGCAAACAAGCATATTACCGGGTAATTTTAGCTTTTTACAAATAACTTGTTTGCAGAGATTTTTAGAAGTCCGAATATTTTCTCTGTTTCATCCTGGAGCTGTGAAACGTTTTTAGGTAATTCGAGTTTCAGACTTTTAAAGAAAGTATCCATTTTAGAAAGCCAGGGTTTAAGCGCTTTTATGGAACGTTTATGAATAATGGATTTAAGCGCGGTGTTTTGTTCTATCTCTCTGATGAATTCCTGAATAATTACTTTTATCTTTTTATTTTCGAAAGTATGTTCTTTAGAGGTACTCGACAGAATAAATTTTACAAGATCTATATTAAGATGGTAACTTTTGAGTAAAGCTTCCAACGGATATCCATTCTGTTTAGCAGTTTTGATTCTGCTTAAGGCATAAGTAATTTTCTTTTCAGTCATATATAACAAAAACGCCCGCTAAAATAGCAGGCGTTTTTGAAGAGTGAGCATTAAATTTACTTATTCACAACTAACTTAACAGTTTCTTTACCGTTAGCAGTAGTTAATGTTACAAAGTAAATACCGTTTTGTAAATCGCTTGTATTAATAGCAAATTTATTTTCGCCATTTGTCATTGTCATATTTTGAACCGGGCTGGCAACAAGTTTACCAGTGATGTCAAAAATATTTACATTTAAAGCAGAAGCATTTTGAGTATTAACCATTAAGGTTGCAACTTCTTTTGTAGGATTAGGGAATACACTAACAAATCCGATAGTGTTTTTCACTTCATTTACAGCAACGTCAAGACAAGTATTTGTAACAACTGAAACCATTGCTGTTTGCATACCGTTAGCATCTGTTACCATTAAAGTTAATGTGTGAGTTCCGAGAGTTGAAATTGTAAAACTTGGATTCACAACAGTATTGCTGGAGATAGCTACCCCTGGAGAAACGCTCCATGTAAGTGAGCAATAGTTTGGAGAAACAGTTGCAGAAGCAGCAAACTGAGCAGTAATTGTTTGACCACCGCTGCTGATACAGAAAACTGTAGGAGCTGAAACAGCTACTGTAGAATTGAAAGTACCTGTTGCAGCAGCAATAGCAGCATCAGTAAAGCTTGCACCAGCACGAGCGATTGAGTTAGCAGAAGGACGGAAATCTCTTCCTGTGAACAATAAAGGAGAACCTGTTACATAAGGATCAGCTAAGATGTTTGCGCTTGACAATAAAGTATCGTTTGCATTAGTAGCTAACCAAGTATTGATATTTGTAAATGTACTACTTGAACCGATCTCACTTGCTTTTTGACCGTAACCTGCAAGGATATTGTTTTTAAATACTAAAGAACCAGTAGTTGCATTTCCTTCAGAAGCAGAACCGTCAATGTATAAACCACGTGTTTTGTGATCCATTAAAATAGAGTTAACGATTTTAAGAGCAGAGTTTCTGCGGATACGGGCACCACGACGGTAACCAGGGTGAGTTGTAGCACTTGTAACACCTCTTAGTGGCCCGATATCTGTTACGTTAGAAAAGATAGCAGCAGTTTGAGGTAAGTTAGTACTTCCTGTAGCATCGTTATCTGATTCAAAAGCTTCTGAAGTAGAAGCACCTGAAGTATTAGCATAAGTTGGATCAGCGTAACGTGCATCACGAACACCTAAACAAAATTGTACTGAACCTCTGAAACCGTTATCAGTGTCAAAATTATCATCAGTACAACCAAAAGCTACTAAGTGCTTGCAATTAACTGCTCCACCAAACCACTCATAAGCGTCATCATTAATGTATGAACATTGGATATAGTCGATTTTTGTACCGCGACCTACAGCTCCCATTGTTAAACCGTTGATTTCTTTATCTGGTGCATAGATATACCCACCAAATTCGATACGAACGTATTCAAGGTCACCTGAATTATCGTTATCATCAGGGCTTGTGCCTCCACCGTATTCAGTTAAAGCAGTTGGTGCAATACCTTCGATGTTGTTTACACCGTTAGCATTATTATTATTTCCTTTTCCTAAAAGTATAATTCCACCCCAATCACCAGCAGCTCTGCTACCAGTTGGTTGATCTGATGTAAAAACGATAGGAGCTGTTCTGGTTCCTATAGCCATTAATTTTGAACCTTTAGTTATGAATAAACCAGATCCACCTGCACCGCTTAATCCTTTAACAATAACACCTGGTTGAATTGTTAAAATTGAATTTCCTGTTACATAAATAGGTCCTTGTAATAATATTACCTGACCTGTGCTCCAGGTTGTGTTTGAAGAGATATTTGCACTGATAGTAACTGTTGGCGCAGGATAAACTTTATTTTGCGGATCCCATTCAGTCCAAGTATCTGTCCACATTGGAGTTGGTGCCGGAGCAAAAGCTCCACGGTAACATGTTTTTTCAAGAAACGGACTTTGTGCAAAAGAACTTGCTAAGGTCAATGCAGCAACCGCGGTAAATAAACTTTTTTTCATTTGATTTAATTTTAATTGATTTAATTTCTCCGGCAAAGTTCCATCATCAACATGTAGAGGGCGTTAATCAAAAATTAAAAAACAATTACCTGTGCGTTATCTAAATGTTACGGTGTTCAGCGAATTCATTGATATAAGTCAAATCACCTCAAAAAAACAAGAAGCCACGAGTATTTACGCGGCTTCTGAAAAGGGCACTGTTTTACGTTTTTAAAACTTGTAGCTTACCTGCACGTTGAAGGTTGTGCCGTAACGAATAGTTCTGATAGTGTCGTCGGTCTTTTTATCAAATTTGTTGTTAAGATTTTTATCGTTGTAAAAATACTGAAGTTGGTATTTAGCCAAAAGATCACGCACTGTAACTCTGACTTCCAATTTGTTTTTTAAAAAGCTTTTTGACGCCTGGAGATCAAGAACGGTACGCCCATTCTCCCATATATCTAGCTGGTTGTCGTAATTTCCTACAACACTGATACGTTGACCTACCCTGTTTACAATAGCGCTGATGCTATACCCTTTATCATTATCAACCCACATTAAACCGGCGTTGAATAAGTAGGGCGACTGGCCTTGTAAGGAACGTGAATTTGGTGCGTCAACAGGTTTTGAACTTTGTTTTGAAATATCAACCGAAGATCTGATGTAGGCAAAGTTTGTAAATAAAGTAAGATTATCTAAGAACTTCCCAAACAAAGTAGAGTCGTTTTTATAAAAGGTTCCTAGTAGAATACGGTACTCGAGTTCGATACCATAACATTTGGCATTCGGAGCGTTTGCATAAGAAATTTCATTGGCATTTGCTCTTGCTACCTGCTCTATAGGATTTTTGAAATCTTTATAGAATAAAGAACTTGAGAATAATTGCCCTTTACCTGGATATATCTCGTACCTAAGATCATAGTTGTTTATGATTGCTCTTTGCAAAGTATCATTACCACTGGTAAAAAATAAAGTAGTAAAGTCATAAAAACCAAATTTTGCAAGCTCTCTGAATTCAGGTCTGTTAAGCGTTTTAGAGTACCCTAAACGTATATTTTGTTTACTGTTAAGTGAAAAAATAAAATTAGCAGAAGGAAGGATGTCTGTAACAGTGGTGTCTTTAACAATTTCTTCGTTGTTGAATTTGTAAAGTGGTCCGGGATAAGCAAGACGCTGATTGTAAGATTCTAACCTGGCTCCAACAATGGCTCTGAACCATTCATTGTATTTAAAATCACCCATCAAATAGGCAGCTTTTAAGTTAGAGCTTGCTTTGTAAGAGTCTGTAGGAGTAGTTCCTTCCGTTAATTTAAATCCGCCAACACCTGGCGAAATCAACCCCATATTCTGGTTGTTGAATATCGTTCCCTCGTTGAGGTATAATAAATCTCTATCAAATTGCACTGCTCCGCCACCATACTCTGTGTAACCAAATTGCCTTGCTACAAACGATCTGTCGCGTGCCTGTATTTGTGCCCCGATTTTTAAATCGAAATTAAATTTAGACGATACCTTAAATGGTCGTGAAACGTCGGCTTTGATACTTTGTATGTTTTCGTTAAGACTTGACCAGAACATAAAACCACCATAATTATTTCCAACGCTACTTGGAGAAATAGATGCCTGGTATACAGTATCGAAAGGATTAGGATTAGCAGGATCACTGATAGAAAGATTACGTCCGTAAGTATTTCTTCTCAGGTTTGGCACGTCGCGTTTTACTCCGCTGTAAGAGCCTACCCATCCAATTTTGATTTTTGAATTCTTCAGGTAATGGTCTCCGATTAATTGAGAGGAAGCAATTCGGTTCGAAGTGTACCAGAAAGCAGTGGTCTTCGACTCAGTTTGATTTACTGCGGCGTCAGCCAAGCCACCTGTTCCCAAACGCTTAATGGTTCTGTCTTCAGAGTTAAAGCTAAATAAGTTTTTAGAGCTTATAGAGTTGTTCGGGTTTAATTTGCAGGTAAGATTTAAAAGTGCCCCGGCTAAAACAACTTCCGAATAGGTATCATCGTTAAAGGTTGCATCAAGGCGGGAAGCTTGACCTGGCGTGTTGTTTTCAGAATACGTATTTCTTACAGCTTTTATAAAACTATTAGTTTTGTTATAACTTACCGAAGCTAAAATTCCAAGGAAATCGCGCTCCTTATATTTGAAATTATATCCCGCTGAAGCTTGTAAAGAAGCATTCGGACCAAATTTTTTATTGTAGGTAGACCAGTCACCAACGTTTACATCTTTAGCTAATTGCGCCTGGTTATCTTTTCCGATTGGATAGTCTTTAGAAGACGGAATTGCAGAGGGCATTGCCCTGGTTCCATCATCGTATCCCAACCAATCTTTTTTTCCGCCTTTGTAATAGTATTGTGTTTTACCGGTAGTGTAAGTATTGTATCCTGCGCCCACTGAAACGGCAACGAAATTTTTCTCAGGAATACTTTTCGTGCTAATGTCGATAATACCTCCGGCAAATTCGCCGGGCATATCGGGACGTGCCGTTTTTGTGATTACCAGATTATCAAGCATGTTACTCGGAAAAATGTCGAATGCAAAGGCTTTTCTGTCGCTTTCTGAACTTGGCAAAGGCGCACCATTTAAATAGGCGGCGTTGTAACGCTCATTTAAACCACGCACTACCGCAAATTTATTATCCTGGATACTCGCTCCACTAACACGTTTTAAAACATCACTGGTATTTCTATCGGGTGTACGTCTAATTGTTTCAGCACTAATTCCATCACTTACACTCGCATTATTTTTTTGCTGAAGAACCAAAGCGGTATTATTTTCTTTATTAAGGGTTACTACAACCTCCACTTCGCCAAGATCCTGCGAAGAGGAAGGCTCCAATTGAATGTTAACGTCTGTTACATCGTTGGCAACAACTGCAACATCCGCTATTTTTTTTGAATTGTATGATATATAACTAACTACCAATACTACTTTGCCTGCCGGCACGTTATTAATAGCGAACTTTCCATCAAAATCGGCCATAGCTCCACGGGTCGTACCTTCGATCAGGACCGACGCTCCCGGAAGTGTTTCGCCTGTTTTAGAATCTACAATTGTTCCGGAGATTCTGCCGGTTTGTGCACTTAAAAGGGTGGTGAAAAAAATGAGTGTGATAATTGTCAAATACTTTTGCATGTTCTATATTTTATGGTGCAAAAAACGCAATCGTAAATTATTCTTACTTAAAGTTCATGTTACCAAAAGTTTAACATAATAGTCGATTTGCGAAAATAACTTAATGATAAGTTAACTTTCGTGCTATGGCGTTTTTGCTAATTTTGTAAGGTAAATTTTACACTAAGAGATAGCCGTGTTTAATAAATTAACTCTCATAACAAAAAAGCTATTTCATATCACAAGCAAAAATAATTATACAACATATGAATAATTCAGCATTTAAGATATTGTTAGTGGATGACGAGCCGGATATTGTTGAGTTTCTGGGCTACAACTTAAAAAAAGAAGGCTACGAAATTTTAACAGCCAACAATGGTAAAGACGCTATTGAAATTGCAAAAAGAGAAATTCCACATCTGATTGTGCTCGACGTTATGATGCCAGACATGGATGGGATTGAAACCTGTCGCGAGATTCGCGAACAAAAAGGATTGCAGGATGTGATTATTGCTTTTTTAACGGCCCGCAGCGAAGATTATACACAAATTGCAGGATTTGAAGTAGGAGCCGATGATTATATAACCAAACCTATTAAACCCCGTGTTTTTATCAGCCGTGTAAAAGCACTTCTTAGAAGACTGCAAACCGCAGCTAACTCTGAATCAAACGTAGAATTTGGAGAAGTTCGTATTGATAAAGAAAAACATTCGGTATTTAAAAATGAAGTGGAAATTGCGCTCCCTAAAAAAGAGTTTAAACTATTTGCTTTATTAAGCAGTAAGCCTGGAAAGGTGTTTACACGCGAATTCATTCTCGACCAGGTTTGGGGCGACGAAGTTGTAGTAGGTGATCGCACGATCGACGTGCATATCCGTAAACTCCGCGAAAAAATTGGTGACGATTATTTTAAAACCGTAAAAGGAGTTGGATATAAATTCGAATTCTAAAATACCTTCCAAATAAAATTAAGAAACCTTTCAAAATTGAGAGGTTTTTTTGTTTTTAGGCGTAGTATGAAAGGAGGTCGTAAAACAAAAAGCTCCCTGAAAAAAATCAAGGAGCTTTATGGTTTATGGGTGCCCGCGAAGAGACTCGAACTCTCAAGGTAATTACACCAACGGCTTCTGAGACCGCAACGTTTGCCAATTTCGCCACACGGGCAGGCTCGTAAAGTTAAGGTTTTTGAAGACTTACAATCATGTTATTGAGAGGAAATGCGTTTTGTTCACTTCTCAACTACGCACAAGCCAGCTTTAAATTCCACTGGATGTTAATTCTGCCCGAAGTGACATCTGAAAGGCGATGGGAATCTTAAGCTGTATATGAAGGTACTCCCCCTCATTCGCTATGCTGCGACGGGACCCCTTAACCCCACAAAAAAACCCGCTGTAAAAGCGGGTTTGTAAAAGTGCGGATGAAGGGACTCGAACCCCCACGCCTCGCGGCGCCAGATCCTAAGTCTGGTGCGGCTGCCATTACGCCACATCCGCAAATTTAGGAGGTCAAATATATGAAATCTTTACCATCTGACAAAATAAATTTTTAGCCTAAATTGTTATAACGAGGCGTTTTGTGCCTGAAATTTCCATATTCCAGGCAGATTCCACTTCTTTTAAGGGCACTGACAGTGTATCTATTTTTATTTTACCTTCCGCTGCAAGATGAAACATTTGGGGCAAAACTTCTGTGGTATAACGTCGCATATCCTCTTGCGAAAGACTTCCAATGCCTGAACCTAACAGTTCAATAGCAGAACTCCTTAAAATGCCTGAATCTAATTTAATACTGGCACCTGCCATTTCTCCCACGGTTACAATACGTACCGGACGGGTAAATTTGCTGGTTCCTGTACTTTTAAAAACTTCCAACAGTAGCTCTACCGGTCGGCCCCATAAATAGTCAATTACCAGGTCGATGGGAGTTGCTGCATGAATTTCCTTTAAATTTTTTAAAACCTGGTCTTCTTCCTGCTTCAGTGAAATAATAGTATCTGCGCCTAAACCTAAAGACTGTTGAAGTGCATCCGCATTTCTTCCGGTAACAATAATTTTAGAAGCCCCGTAAAACTTCGCGACCTGAACCGCCAGTTTACCCGTAACACCTGTTGCACCGTTGATAAGCACTACGTCACCCACCTTAATTTTTGCGCGACCCACAAAGGCCATCGCCGAACCAATAAGTGCATTCGGCAGCGCGGCCGCAGTAGCATCGTCCAGGTTATCTGGCAGCACTGTATAACTGTTCTGTTGAATCAGGGCTTTTTCGGCTATCATTCCGGTTAATCCTGATGCATAAACTCTGATCCCATTCTCTAAAGTGCCCACACCGTCTATACCCACAGCTGTTGGAAAATCGGAATAGTTGGCATAATGCGTTCCAGCCACACGCATTTTATCTATATTCTTAACCGACGCTGCGGTTATGTTCATTAAAATTTGTGTTTCGTTTTGCGGAACCGGATCTGCAATGTCTTCGTATTTTGGAATACTTCCCAGTTTATGGATTACTGCTGCTTTCATAATCAGATAGTGTTGTTTTGTTTGGCTACAATTACATTCATAAGTAGATTTTCAACCTGCAAAGTTAAACTTCGGGTTTTAAAAGCCTGATAAGATTTGTTAAGAAAAGTAAGAATAAATGATTACTCAGGGCCGAAGAGCACTGTAAGACTTGAAGCAGGATCTTCTTCCATTTCTTCAAAACTATTTTGCGCAAGAAAATAATTTAGAGAAATGCGATTTGTGGTTTTTACATAAAAGAAGTTTTCATCGTGATACAGATTAATTTTCGCAAGGCTTTTACCTTCTCTTAAAACATCTTTAATCGTCTCCTGCAGACTAAATTTATTTTCAGCTGTTACAGGATGTTTTTCACTTTTATACCACCAGTCCATTACTATGTAATGTAGGTATTAAGAACGAGCAAAAACATTTTTGAATGTTAAATATAGCTTATCCTCAAATTACTAAGCTCTTTTCCGTTTCTGCTTTTTCAAAACAGGAATACTGAGGGGATCGGCAATGATGCCGAAGCTTAGAACCCGAAGTGCATTTACATAATACAGGTTATAATAATCAGGACCAAAGTAAGCGCGCGTAAACACAGAAAAATCGGATAGCTTATGAAACGGCTTTATCGCTAAATAAAGATCAACCGAATGACGTGTTCCAAATTTTTTAGTTCCAAACATAAAACCATAGTTAATGTATGCTTTTATTTTCTGAGAGTAAATGATATGACTTTCCAGCGTAATCTTATTGTAGTAATAAGTGTTTTTTAAATTCTCTTCCCGCAGGAAATCGAGTTGCCGTTCGTAAGCTATACGTCCATTCATAAATGCTTTACCAATGCTTCCCGAATCTATTGTTGACCAGCTAAAAGCCACTTCAAGTGCGTTGGTGGAAAAATTTCCATTGGTAAAGTTTACACTATCTCTGTTAACCGTGTAATAATTGCCGTTTTGCCCATTCGAATGGTGACTTACTCTATAAGTTATAAATGCCAGCTGATCTTCTGATTTAAAAAACTTAAAAATTTTTCTGGTAAAAGGTGATTTTATCTGGTGATAAAAAAGCAAGCTGGGCATATAACTTGGAGTCTTCACCGGAAAACTTTTCTCATTGTACATGCGCACAACGATCTTAGGAAAAAATGCAAAACCCGTCGTTCTGTTTTTAGAAGTTAATAAAAAGTCGGGAGATATTTGTCCTTCAAAAAGTAATGGATTTAATTTTTTAATTCCTGAAGCGGTTTTATAATTGCCAAAACCTTGTCCGAATGAAACATACGTTCTATCCGAAGTTGAAAAGATGGCTTCGTCAATATTAGCTAAGGCTGAAGGAATTTGGGAATGAACACAAACAGAACAAATAAGAAGAAAAAAGAAACTAAGAACTCGTGAAAAAGAAAAACACTTCATTATTTTATAATAACCTCAATACACCCCGTTTAAATGCGAGGCATCAAATATAAAGCTTCTTGGTTAATTCTGATGCATACATCCTTTTTTGACACGCGCTTTTTAAAAGAAAAAACCCCGATCAAATTGATCAGGGTATACTCTTTATTCTTGAAATTGCTTTTTAGTTCCAGCCACCACCAAGAGCTCTGTAGATATTAACCCTTGCGGTCATCTGTTGTTTTTTAGTTTCAATCAGTTCAAATTTAGATTCCAGAGCATCACGTTGTGTTAAGAGAACCTCCATGTAATCTGCCCTTGCCGATTTAAATAAATTTGTAGAGATGGTGATAGATTGATTTAAAGCCTCCACTTGTTGCGTTTTTAAATCGTAGCTTTTTTTCAGATTACTAATATTAGAAACTTCATTAGCCACTTCGATGTAAGCATTTAGAATCGTTCGCTCATAGTCGTAAACAGCCTGTATTTGCTTCGCGTTAGCGCTGTAATAAGTGGCTTTGATCGCGTTTCTGTTAATTAACGGGGCAATTAAATCTCCAGCTAAAGTGTAGATCAGCGATTGTGGAGACTTAATAAGATAAGCCGCGTTAAATGCTTGATAACCTATACCACCACTGATATTCAAAGAAGGATAAAACCTTGCCTTTGCCACTTTTACATCTAGCTTAGCGGCTGCGAGATTACGTTCTGCCCGTTTAATATCGGTACGATTCTGCAATAATTGCGCCGGAACCCCTACGTAAACAGTGTCGTTTGGTAAGTCTACAAAAGTCTGCGAAGTTCTTTGAACCGGCTGCGGAAATCTACCCACAAGAAAATTAATCTTATTTTCTGTCTCCGTAATTTTTTGCTGAATGTCAAACTGCAAACTCCTTGTATGATATACCTCCGCTTCAAACCTGCGCACTGCCAGCTCTGTAACACGTGTTGCGTCTTTTTCCAACCTTACGATTTTTAACGCGTTGGTTTGAATATCAATATTTTGTTTGACGATCTCCAGTTGATTGTCGAGAGCAAGCAGTTCATAATAAGAGTTTGCGATCTCAGAAATCAGTTTCGTTACCATAAAGTTTTTTCCTTCAATGCTTCCCAGAAACCTGTTAAAGGCTGACCTTTTAGCGTTACGTAACTTTTGCCAGATATCTACTTCCCACGAAGCGTAAACGCCAAACATATAATTTGGCAGCACCTCCGGAGTTGGTTTTCCGGGCGCGATATAAGTTATAGCGTCACTTGCACCCTGCGAAGTATTTCTTCCAACCTTGTCTACACCAGCATTAGCACGCGCACCAATAAATGGAAGGTATTCTCCTTTGCGGGCTCTTACTTCATTTTTGGCCACCTGAATTTCCTGCAACATAATATTGAGCTCTTGGTTATTCTTTAGAGCAGTATCAATGAGCGTATTCAGGTTAGCGTCAGTGAAGTAACGTTTCCAGGTGATTTTAGCAGTATTAGAACTGTCCTGCGAATTATAATAACCTGCAGGAAGCGTTTTATTTTCTTTTTTCTGAGTCACAGAAGAGCCGATACAACTCGTATAGAAAAGGGCAACAGCAGTTATCCCAAGTCCAATAACTATTTTTTTAGTGCGCATGATCTTCATTGTCTTGTTGTGGAAAATTATCTATTTGATGAACGATTTGTTCTGTCAGTGAACCCTCTTCTTCGTTCTTAATGAGCTTGCGTCCTTTAGCCAGACTTCCGAAAATATAATATAAACCTGGCACGATGATTACTCCGAACAGCGTTCCAAAAAGCATCCCACCTAAAGAGGATGAACCAATGGTACGGTTACCAAGGGCGCCGGCCCCATGAGCAAACACCAGTGGAATTAAACCCGCTATAAAAGCGAACGAAGTCATTAAGATAGGCCTGAAACGCACTTTTGCTCCTTCAATCGCAGCTTCCAAAACGCTGAAGCCTTGTTTCTGTTTTTGAACGGCAAACTCCACGATCAACACTGCGTTCTTACCCAGCAGCCCGACGAGCATTACCAGCCCTACCTGTGCGTAAATATCATTCGCAAGACCCATTCCTTTAATCATCAGAAACGATCCGAAAACCCCTGCCGGTAGCGAGAATACAACTGCCAAAGGAATAATGAAACTTTCGTATTGTGCGGCTAGAACAAAATACACGAACACCAGCACAATAATGAAAATATAGATAGCTTCATTACCACGACGTGTTTCATCATAAGAAAGTGCAGCCCAATCAATATCAAACCCATGAGGTAATGTTTTTGCTGCCACTTCACGCACAGCTTCAATTGCTTCTCCACTGCTGTATCCTTTTGCCGGTGCGCCACGAATACCTGCCGTGTTGTACATGTTGTAACGGTTGATTTCATTGGCTCCTTGTTTTTTTACAATTTTCATGAAAGCAGAAAACGGAACCATTTCGTCACGGTTATTTTTCACATACAAATTCATAATATCGGTTGGAAGCCTTCTGAATTCAGGAGCTGCCTGCACAAACACTTTAAAGAAACGCTGGTATTTAATAAACCCTAACTCGTAGGTACTACCCACAAAAATAGAAAGCGTATTCATAGCATTACCAATGGTAACACCTTTTTGCATGGCAAGTTCATTATCAATTTCAATTTCGTACTGAGGATAGTTTGCACTGAAAAAAGTGAACAAACCACTTAGCTCTTTACGTTTACCAAGGTCGCGCATAAAGTCTTTTGTAACTCTATCCAACTGATTGTAATCTCCCGAATTGGTCTTATCCAGTAACTGTAATGCAAAACCACCAGCCGCTCCAAATCCCGGTACTGCAGGAGGATCAAAGAATTCAATAGTAGCGCCTGGAATGGCTTTTGATTTTTCCTCGAGCTCATAAATGATTTCCTGCACCGTATGTTTACGTTTCGACCAGGGCTTAAGGTTAATTAAACAAGTTCCCGCATTCGAACCACGACCCTCTGTCAACACCTCATAACCAGCAATAGAAGAAACCGATTGCACGCCTTCTACTTCCTGGATAATCCCCACCAGTTTATTAGATAGATCATTTGTTCTCTCCAAAGTTGAACCAGGAGGAGTTTGAATGATGGCGTAAAGCATCCCCTGATCTTCACTTGGAATAAATCCGGAAGGAAGGTTGTTGCTTATAAGCACGATGCCGACAGAAAACGCAACGAACATGGCAATGGTAACAGTTTTGCGATGAGCTATTAATCTCAACAGTGAAACGTATCTGGCAGTAAGTTTTTCAAAGCCTCTGTTAAACCAATCTATAAACCGGTTTAATAAATGTTTCTTCCTCACTTTTCCATGATTATTTTTTAAGATCATTGCGCAAAGCACAGGAGTAACGGTTAGAGCCACAATACCCGACAGTACAATGGCCGACGCCATCGTTATAGAGAACTGCCTGTAAAACGTTCCTACGGGTCCCGACATAAAAGAAACCGGAACAAACACCGACACCATGAGTAAAGTAATGGCGATTACGGCTCCGCTGATCTCACCAATTACTTTTCGTACAGCGTTATAAGGCGAAAGATGTTCTTCCTCCATTTTAGCGTGTACGGCCTCCACGACGACTATCGCATCATCGACGACTATACCAATCGCCAACACCAACGCAAACAAAGTAATCATGTTAATCGTTAATCCGAATATCTGGATAAAAATAAACGCGCCAATCAAAGAGATAGGAACTGCCAGTGTTGGAATAAGCGTTGAACGCCAATCGCCAAGAAAAATAAATACAACGAGGGCCACTAAGATAAAGGCATCTCTTAAAGTGTCGATTACATTTTCGATAGAAGCATCAAGGAAATTAGAAACGTCGTAACTGATTTCATAATCCATTCCAGGAGGAAAAGTTTTTTTCAATTCATCCATTTTCTCTTTCACTTTTTCGATAACCGCACTCGCATTACTTCCATAGGTTTGTTTAATTACCATGGCAGCAGAGGGATGTCCGTTCATACTGGAATAAATATCGTAATATTCACTTCCCAACGAAACGGTTGCAATATCTTTCAAACGAAGCATTTCACCATTGGGATTTGCTTTGATAATAACATTCTCGTATTGTTTCGGATCGTTAAACCGGTCAGAATAAGCCAATACATATTCTAAAGCCTCAGCTTGTTTACTGTCACCACGACCAATACGTCCGGGTTTACCAATAATACTTTGATCGCTTAAAGCCTCCATAACCTCATCTGGTGAAATCTGGTAAGCCCGCATACGGTCTGGATTTAACCATACACGCATCGCATACTGACGACTTCCTAAAATTCTTACCTGACCAATGCCGTTGATACGCTGCAGTTCAGGTACCATATTAATACCGGCATAGTTAAAAAGAAATTTCATGTTGGCATTTTTATCTTTACTATAAAGATTTACATACATCAACATACTTGGAATAACCGGAGTAATGATAACCCCTTCTCTTTGTACCAGAATTGGCAACCTGTTTGTAACCTGCTGCACACGATTAGAAACCTGAACCAAAGCCTGGTTAATATCCGTGCCCGGATTAAATACTACCTGGATATTTGCTTCGCCCGCGCTGGTAGCATCGGAGGTCATATAACGCATTCCCCAGGCGCCATTAATAGACTGCTCGAGAGGAATGATAACTGACTCAGCAAGTGATTTTGCACTTGCCCCTGGATAGGATGCACTCACCATTACTACAGGTGGCGCCACCTCAGGGAATTGAGATGTAGGCAGCGTTTTGATCGCTAACACACCCATAAATAAAATTACGAGCGAGATAACAATGGCAAGTACGGGCCTTTGAATGAATTTACTAAACATCTTTTTTTGATTTAAATTTTAAATTACTCAACGTATACTCTTAATTTAGGAAGTACCAGTTTTGGATCTTCATAGGTATACTCAATTTTATCTCCGTCTTTTACTTTTCTTATTCCTTCAAGAAGTATTCTTTCGTTTTCGTTAACACCGTCTTTGATAATATACAGATCGGGCATTTCAGAAGCGATATTAATTTCTCTTGATCTTACCACATTATCTTTACCTACCACAAAAACATATTTCTTTTCAAGGATTTCATAAGTGGCTTTTTGAGGAATGATAACGGCATTTCTAAGGGGAATAGTCATTTGAATGTTACCTGTTTCACCGTGACGAAGAAGTCCTTTCGGATTTGGAAATGTTGCCCTGAAAGCGATGTTGCCCGTTTCATTATTAAAATCGGCTTCAATCGCTTTTACCACACCCGACTGATCAAAGAGTTGATTGTTGGCCATCATCAGATTTACATTTAAATTTTCTTCTGTGGCGTGTGTTTTATAATTCAGGTATTCTGCTTCAGGTACATTAAAATAAACCCACATTTCGCTATTGTCAGAAAGTGTAGTGAGCAGATCGCCTTCGTTTACAAGACTTCCCAACCTTACCTGGAAATGATCCATAATTCCATTGAACGGCGCCCTGATCTCCGTAAATCCAAGATGCACCTGCGCCAAAGACAATTCTGCTTTTGCTCTATCTAATTTAGCTTTGGCCAGAGCCAGTTCATTTTTAGACACCACGTTACTATCTGTAAGTCTTCTTGTGTTTTGATATTCAATCTCCGCAAAATTAGCTTCTGCCTGAGCTTTTTGTTGCTCTGCCTGATACATCATAGGCATAATCTGGAACATCATCTGCCCTTCTTTCACCGACTGACCTTCATCTACAAAGATTTTTTGCAAATACCCTTTTTCCAGTGCCCTCAGCTCAATGTGGCTGATGGCATGGATCTGGCAAACATATTCTCGTGTAATTACTGTATCTTTTCTCAAAGGACTTGTAACCAGGAATTTTGTTTCTTTCTCTTTTTCTTCTTTTTTAGAATCACAGCTTGTCGTGCAAAGCACCGCAAACAAACTAATAAACATGAGCGACTTCCTCATCATAATGTTATTCTTTTTAAACGATTTTTTGTTGTTGATTTTTTGGGTCTTTGGCATGCAAAGTACCCGGTTGTAGCTTAAGCTAACACGAATAAAAGATCACAAGATTAAGAGCTTAAGATTTAAGCTCCTTTTGTATCCTTTAATAAAATAAAAATCAGATTCTGAAAACCTGTAAGGCTATATACCTGTTGGATTCTGTAAAAGAAAAATTCCGCTGCAAGGGCAGAATTTTTTGAAGCTCACTAACTACATTTATTCCTATTAAAGAATAAAGCACATTAACAAGAAGAAAGGGATTGCTTTTTAATTGAGTTTCCTCGTTCGAATCTTCCTCGCAAATTTCTGCCGAATATTCAGCATTATCGCACGAACCGGAACTTTGCACGCTCGTGGTTTTGGTTTCAAAAGACGCCTGGGTTTTTGCTAAAGGATTTGTCTTGCCGTTTAAAGAAATTACAGCATTTACTACCAATAATTTTAAGATAAATGCTGCGCAGATAAGAATAGCCGTATTTACTTTAAAACTCTTGAACATGGTCTGGATTAGAAGAACAAAAGTACTCAGCTTTTACAGATTACGAAACACTTTTGTTAAAATTAACAATTAAAAACGTTAAGCTTTAGGAAAAGATTTGCTGCGGCACCTGCGCAAGCTTTGCTAATTCAAGATTCATCCTTCATTCCACGAATCAGGCCAATTCCCGAACCAAAGAAGAGAAGCCCCAAAATGCCATAGATTATGATCGCCTTTATATCCTGCTTTCCGCCCTGCGTGTCTGCGAATAAAACTGCGCAATAAATCAATCCTATAATGCCTAGCACTGTGAGTATTGAACCGAAAATCCTTTTGATGTTCATGCTTCTTTTTTGATAGTAGTTACACTCTAAATCTATGCCAGCAGTGGCACTAATATTAAAAACAAAAAAAAGACGCTTTACTACTCAACAATTAACTTACCACTTGCGTGGGTCGAATTATTTAAGGTAAGCCTGTAAAAATAGATTCCGCTTTGTTGGTTAAGTTCCACCACGTTACTTAGCTGCATTATTTTTTGTTCAGAAACAATTTGTCCTAATTGATTGAAGATTACAAAAGTCAAATCGCCTTCAGGCAGCACCGGCAATTCTAAAATGAATTTTTCTTTGCCCGGATTTGGGAACACTTTAAATGCTGATAGGGGGAAATTATCAGAAGCGAGTGAAGTACACAAAGAGACTGTAATTGTTTTCACAGCTGTTGTCGAACAATTATTTACATCCTTACCGGTTACAGAATATACGGTGTTGGACGAAGGGGTAACAACTATGCTCGTGCTGGTAAATTGTCCTACACTCCAACTATAGGAAGCAGCTCCGGATACTGTTAAAGTAGCAGAATGGCCTTTGCAAATTACGTTTGAAGCAGTTAAGAGCGTTAAAGTAGGGGTGTTAAAAACCTGAATAGAAACTGTAGCGGTGCCGGTGCAATTAAATTCATTACTCCCCTGAACAGTATAAACAGTTGTTGTTTGTGGGTTTACAGTGTAGCTGTCGTTAACCGGACCTCCCGTCCATGAATACGTTATGGCGCCAGACGCTGTAAGGGTGCCAGAGCTAGCTTTACATTGAGCTGTAGGACCAGAAACCGCGATAGTGGGATTAGGATTTACTATAAGGGTAACAACAGTGGTGTCGGTACAATTCAATAAACTAGTGCCTACAACCGTGTAATCCGTTGTTGTTTGTGGGGTTACTGTATAGGTATTTCCAACAGGTCCGCCCGTCCACGAATAACTCGCTGCCCCGTTTGCCACGAAAATACCAGAATTGGAGATGCATAAATCTGTTGGTCCCGCCACGGTGATTGTTGGTGAAGGATTTACGGTAACATCAATACTGGCACGTGGCGACAAACTGCAAGAAGAAACCTCAGCATAATACGTATAAACTGTAGGAGTAGTTCCAGTATACAAATTAGATGTGTTCAAAGTTGTTCCTGTTGCTACTGCCGAGCCCAAACTTGCAGTTAGGTACCAGTTAACAGATGAGTTTATACGGTGAAAAGCTGTTAGGGTGGCCGTTTGGCCATTGCAAATACTGGCTTGTGGAGCAGCAACGAGACTATCTACGGTACAAGGCAAAGAGATTCTCCAAAGGTCTTGCATATTATCAGTCAGAGAATTCGACGTACTGTCCAGCCCTTCGCCGCCAAGTAACCAGCCTTCACCCTTTGAAGTCGTCCAGTAAGTATTATAGGTTCTCGCCCCCGGAATAGTTGAAGGAGAAGACAAACCCATGGTGCCATTTGTTCCATCAATATAGGGAAGGTTTGGACCTTTCACCCAGGTAAATTGATTGGTTGACAAATTATATTTAAAAACATCATTTAATAGGCCGATGGTAGTTGATGAAAATCCATCACCACCAAATATCCACAAATCACCCGAAAGATCTTTCCAACACGCTGCAGCCTGCCTGCATCCAGGCAGAACAGTTGAACCGGCTACACCGAGGGTTCCGTAATGTCCGAGCTGATTTGTAAGATTTGAACCTGCAATCCACGTCCAAACACCTGTAGTGGGATCGTACTTCCACATATCATTCAGCCAGCCAACCGAGGTTAACGAACAATACCCTTTACCGCCAAACATGTAAAACATGCCATTGTGCTCCCATGCACTGGCAAACTCCGCAGCCCCCGGCCTGTTTGTACTTGCTGGCACATTTAGTGTGCCATTAACAGCATTTTGATTCCCGAAATTTGCTCCACCCATCCAGGTCCATTGATTTGTGCCGATATCAAATTTCCAAAGATCATTCAAATATACAAGTGACGTTGTTGTTGCGGCATATCCATGCCCACCAAACATCCATAAGTTACCATTGGCATCAACCCAACTGGCAGAAGCACGTCGCGCTCCCGGCATGTTACTAGACGAAGAAACTCCCAAAGTGCCATAAGATCCCGCGGTTACTGTAGCTGTAGTTCCCTTTACAAAGGTCCATTCGCTGGTAACAGGGTCAAATTTCCAAAGATCAGCAAGGCATTGTGCATTAACCTGCGGTGAAGTATTACCAAAACCATCACCTCCAAACAGCCAGAACTTGCCCTGTGCGTCTACCCACGAAAAAGAAAATTCACGTGCACCAGGATTATTTGTAGGTGAAGCAACACCTTGAGTGCCGTAAATGCTAAACTGGTTTGGAGACGTGCCTCCTTTTATAAAGGTCCATTCGTTAGTACTTACTGTGTACTTCCACAAATCTGAATGCCAGTACTGGCCTGGTCCTTCACCACCAAACATCCATAAATCACCATTGCTATCAACCCAGGTGTTAGCTCCATGCCTGGTACCCGGTTCATTTGTCGGTGCAGAAACTCCAGGCGTACCAAAAACGCTTGCTATAGACGCGTTCAGGGCGCTTCCTCGCATCCAGGTAAAATCCTGAGCCAACAGGTTTGTATTAATTACAATAAATGTACAAGCAACCAGCGTTCTGAAAATGTTTTGCTGAAAGAATAATGTCAGGGTGAATGTTCTTTTCATCTTATATTTTTTAGGTATAAGATAAATGTAGTAATTTTTTAAAGAGATTAGTGTGGAAATGATGTATTAGAACCGCATTGTAAGTCCATTACAACTAAATATTCCATAGCACAGTCATTTTTATTTTGGCAAAAGAATGCCAGCAATTTCTTCTTGCCTGTTTAACACCATCCAGTGCTGTGCATCTTTAATTAATACAATTTCAGTTTGCGGGCATAATTCTTTAAACGCATAAGCATGACTAATAGAAAAATGTTTTCCCTTTTCAGCCCAAATTAAACTAACCGGGCATTTTATATTTTTGTAATACTCCGGAAGCTTTTTTAACTGCGCACCATAGCCTGCACACATGCGAACGATATATTGCCTCACTTCCCTTTTTTTGAAATGTAACCATAAATCGTTTTCCAATTCAGTGTCAATCACCGAAATATTGCCTTCAACAAAAGTGCGCTTTGCTCTTTGGAAAACCAATTGCGGCAGATAGTTCAACACAAATTCATTAAACCTGAATTTTCGCAGCAATGTTATTTCCCACGATGTTTTTTCGCTCCACATTAACAGCGAATTCATCACACAAACAGATTGCGTATCTTCTGGATAGAGTGAAGCGAAGACCAGTGCCGCTTGACCGCCCATATCCTGCGCGAGTATATTTATTTTTTTTAAGCGAAAGTGCTCTGCTATTTTTTTTAGGCGGTTCGCCATTACCACTGGTGTCGCCCCTCCTGCCCATGCTTCGCTGTTGCCCATGCCGGGCCAGTCGAAACCAACAACATAGTAGGTCTTTGCTAAAAGAGGAGCTAATTTATGCCAGATTTGCAGATTGTCAGGATAGCCATGCAACAAAACAAACACGCTGTTCTTTTTATCACCCAGTTCAAAGTAACGCAGCCTTTTGGTCTCTATAACACTATAGTTTGTTTTAAGAAGCACTTACAGATCTTTTATGAGTTGATTGGAAGCTAATATTCCTGATATAGCGCAAAAGCTTACCCATTGCCCGGGATGCGTTGAACTGCCGCAAAAATACAAACCTTTAAAATACGGGCTTTTGTGATGCATCCTTCCCATGCGCATAAACTTACTGGTCATAACAGGGTTCATACTTTTGTTGTATAAAACAAATTTTTCAGACCAGGTGCGCGGGGTATTGTAATCCAATACTTCAAAATCTGTAATACCAGCCTTCCACCAACTTTCTTCTAAAACCGCAGCAATCATTTTTTTACAATCCGTATCGCTCAATGTCAAAGTAAGTTCGTGCGGCAGAGGAAAAACCAAACGCGCGTTCATCCATCCATCCATGTTTTTTTGAGTAATACTATCCGGCAAAATAAAAGACTTACAGTTCGGAATATCTTTTTCTAATTTAAACTTTATATAACTTCCTTGGGGCTGTCCTTTAACTCTTAAAAACACGCAAATTCCCGGAGATTGCAGAGGCAATGTTTTTATTTTGTTTTTGAAAGCAACAGGCGTCTCTTCAATTAAATTCAGGTAGGTATCTATAGCACTGTTATTGGAGATCACATGCGTGCATTCTAAAAAATCGTTATCGTTATACTCAATACCGCTTACGCACTTATTCTGAATGCGGATCTTTTTTACTTTAGTGTTAAACATAAATTTTACTTTATGCTGAACACATTCCTGAAAGAGTTTATCCGCAATACTACCAATTCCCTTTTCCGGATAATAAGCACCAATATGATGGATCAAGCTGGGAACAAAAGACATTGGACTCGGAGCTTTGTCAAGAGACTGCGCGGCAATATGTGTCCAGATCCCAATTCCGTTTTTTATGGGATCATTTAACGCAAACCTATTTAATACTTTTCCTAACGAACTTAGCAGAAAAGGAATGAGGCTTAGTTTGCCACTTTTAATAATTTTTAAAGGGCCGGGAGTAGAAAAAGTAAAAGGAATAAGTTGCCTGTATTTTTTGTAAGTCTTAGTTACGAAATCAGCGTAACGTTCACCCTGCTTATCCCATTTCGTATTTATTTCGGCTATTGTTTTATTAAAATCTGAATAAATAGTAAAAACACTTTCATCCGTTTCAACAGAATAAACATTTTCAATACGCATTAAATTTAAAGATCGTAAATCCAATCCTACTTGCTCGAATGCCCATTCAAGACCCGGTTTGTCAAGCAGAATGTAGGGACCTGCATCAAACGTATTTCCTGACACGGACACACTTTTTGCTAAGCCCCCCGGTTTATCAGTGGCTTCAAAAACAGTTACCTCAAATCCTTTTTTGGCCAAATTTAAAGCCGCAGATAAGCCACCAATGCCGGAACCGATTATTGAAATAGTCATGATGAGATAAAGTGTTTGTCTTTTTTATACGCCATACCTGGATAATCTTTTGTGGGAAGCGTTCCGAAAATTCTATCCCAAAATAATGAACTGGTTCCGAAAACTTTATCGGTTTCAACAAAGTGATGAATGTAGTGATACCTGGTTAGTTTTGGAAAATACTTAGACAATCTTTGATGATGAATAAAATAGTGAACGGTTATATACTGAATAACACCAATTTCTAATCCGAAAAAAAGCAGAAAGGCATAGTGAGTAAAAAAAAATTTAAAAACCACCAGTGTGACTACTTGCACACCTACACGTAAAAGCAGAGGCACAAACAATGTTTTGGCAGGTTCATGATGATGAACACCATGTAAAATGTACTTTATAAATACTATATTTTTATTGTTAGTTTCAAGATGAAAAACAAAACGATGCATCATGTATTCGCTAAATCCCCAGATAAACCAACCGGTTAAAGGCAACGTTAAAATCAGGATAAGGGAATGATTGTAAAAGGATTCGAAATACAAACATACACCGAGCAGTGTAACACTCAGTATGTAAGAAAGCAGTGGGGATGTTTTTGAAACCCAATTCAAATATTTTTTTTGTAAAAAACTTAAAATCAAATTCTTACTATTAAATAAGTGTAAATTTAGGGTAATTAACGTAAGCTTTATAAATAATGGGGAAGATTTATGATGAGTTCGTAAATGAACTAAATCAAATTGCCACAAAATATAAAAGTCAACCCGACCGGGAACTGGACAAACTCTTGCAACTAGCATTGGAAAGAGAAGAACTCGTAACTACGGCTTACCGCGCAAGTTTTTTACACAAAAATATTGAAAGACTCCACGTAGATGAAGATTTAAAAACAATTTTCAGACAAGCATTCATCTGGATATGGAAGGACGAAGACATGCACACTATTTATACCCGCGGCGCTCTTCTTAAATCCGGTAATTATTCACACAAATTTAAAACATTCATTAGCCAGTTCCAGGGCTTTATTGGAGGCTGGTCGGGCTCCATCATTCAACATCTCAGTTGGAAAGAGGCTCCCGTTTCTTTAGCCCTGGCCAAATGCATCCTCTCCTTCGGAAAAATATCAGGAAAAATTCCCAAAGAAATACGAAATGAATTAAAACACGGATCATTTAAAAACTTCTGCGCGTTTAATATGGATGCAGAAAATACAGCCCGCGTTTGTTGGGAAAGAATTATCGCCCTGGCAAAAAAAGATCCGCGTTATGGTGAGGAGCATCTTAAAGATTTTCAACGTATTATTTTTGACGAAACCAGGCACGAAAATGTTTTCCGAATTATTTTCGAGAATCTAACACAAGAAGATAAATTAATTGAGGGCTCCGTTAAAGAAGATATTATTTCTCAACTCAAAAATGTCAGCGATTATTTTTTACCAATCAAGTTTCGCAATAAAACCAGCAATCCTGTTGGCAGCGGAGGCAAAGTATGGGTAGCAGAAAATAATAGTAGCCGCAACAAATACGATTTTTTTATTGACGAATTAAAAAAAACAGAATTAGTATCTGCATTAACACAGAAAGCAAAGGCCAATAACCAGGCTATTGAAAACTTAAAAATAGTGATTAAAGTTTCTTTCTCAATGGGGTACAACAAAGAAGACTTATCTCCGATAGCGGATGCTGTTTTGCTTAAAAAGTTTGCAGAATATATTTACAACCTTGGATTCAAAACCATTAAGGTAATTGACATAGACTCTATCTACACTAATTTTTATTATAACAGATCCGTTGCTGAGCTTGCCAGGTATTTTCAGTTTGAATCTGAATATTATCAAATTGTAAATGCTACAGAAGAATTGGAAGAACACCATTTTACACGTGGTATCGGAAATTATAGAGTTTCAAAAACCTGGAAGGACTCAGAGTTTAGAATAAATTTCGCCAAGATCAAAAGCCATCCCAGCGAATTGGCTCTTTTATCCATAAGCAATTTAGAATGGTTAACGGGCAGCGCCAGGGAATTTGTTTTTGTTGATCGCACTGTAAATAGAGAAACTACTACTTGCATGTTATTGGATGATTTTCCACCAAACTTCACATTGGTAGAAGCCTATGATTTAGTACCTATTGGCATCTTAGGGGTTATGGGCTGCAAAAGGCCTATAAATCCCAGGAGGTTTTATTTTGGAACAGATCTACTATCGGTAGATCTGGCACTTGCCAAACATTTAAAAATAGTTCCGATTCCTGAAAAAACATCTCTGCGAAATACGCTCTACTGGTTTGGCATAGAAAGCCTGGACTATAAAATTGAAGGAGAAGACTCTGTCATAAAAGAATGGAAGTCTCCCACCAAAAATTATTTTTGGGCTTTTTTAGGTCTTATATCATTACCGGTTTATCAGCTACTAAGCAATAAAGGACAGTTGTTTGTACCAAAAATGGATACTGCAAATTTTCCAGCCAAAAACAAGCCTGGTATAATTTCAGTCCTCAGGCTGGTAAATAGAAAAATAACTAATCTTCCTTAGGTAAGGTTGCAAGATAAAAAAGATTGAACTTCTCTTTCATAGGCGAATTTGCCTTTTTTATTCAACTGGCCTTATTATCTTTCCTTTCGTTACTAAGTTTTTTGCTTGTGCTAGCGTGCTTGGTTCTCCCTCATCAGTTAACATAAAACCACCTTTCACAAGCCATGCAATTCCAAAAGGAACTAAAGCAGAAACTTCAAGCCAATACGTCGATTTAGGAGGGATCTGTATGTGACAGGCCTCCATAATAGCAAGCGCAGCAACTGTAAGGATACTTAGAAATGTAATTACGCCGCACCAGATGTAAACCTGATTTCGCCTTACTTTCCATTTATTCTCTCTCCAGTTTTTATCATTAGTTCTCGTAAAAATGCAAACACTCATGTATGAAAATATTATCAGCATACTTGCCGCTGAAAAATAATGTATACCTGCTCTTATATTAGAATCGGAATACTGAAAAATTGCACAAGAGTCTGTACTATTTGAATTAGTAGGAATAAGAGAAACACAAATAGCAAATATGCCTGAAATGCTCGTTAAAGTGCCGTCAAGTTTTGGCCTAAAGACTCTGCAAATACGCCATGAACATGCGGAAACAGGATTGCTTTTGGGTTTTGGTGTCGGATAAAAAATAAGAACTAATCCTAGTCCCCACAAGATACCAATGAACCATGGCGCGGAAACCGTAAAATAATAATGACTTATTGAGTCTTGTAAGCAATCGCATTGCCCGACAAGGCGTGCCTGAATAACAACAAGGGATGGTAATGCAAGGCCAAAGAGACCAATACAATGTCTTAGACTCTTAAATTTTATGTCTGCTATATCGTCTCTGTTTTCCATTTGATATGAGAATTATTTATCAAATATAAAATATCAAATTGGATAATAAAGGCCGGTAAACCGCCCTTTTTTTGTGCTGAAATTCTTCTACTTTTATCTAATAAAGAATCAGAAAACTAAAAGTATGAAAAAAACAGTATTCTCAGTATTTACACAGGATCATAATAACTGCGTACCTATAGCTCTAATAAAGGCTGCCGTAGATAAATTCGGTTTATATGGCGTTTTTAAAAAGGTGCATTACCAGAACAACAGTATTAGGGTACTAATGAGAAACAACCGCAGCATAACTATCGCTAATCAGGAGTATAGCAAGATTATTGAAGGCTCCTTTATAAAATGGTTAATCAAAGCAGCCGACATTAAACCAGCTACCGTTGCAATGATGAACCAGGTTTTACTGCTCTATGCCGTGATGATTAAGTGCGGAACTAAAATCGGATTCATATATGAAAATGGGGAAGTGGAATCGATGACCCTGAAAGAATCTCTTTACTGCATTACTAAAGAGGGTCTCTGTGCTGACCATGCGCACCGCTATCTGGGATTAAAGAGGAAAAAGATCGAAGATTTTGATAAAAATTCAATCGGAAAAATTCCTGCCAAAGGAGTATTGGCTTATAACGAACACCATACTGTAGCCGTTAGAAATCGGTGTTTCGATCATTACGGGAGCTTGAGTTCCCTCAAAAAAGATCCTAACGATGAGGCTCTTTGTTGGTATTATCAACTTATATGATAAAATAGCTACTTTTTGTGGTTAAACAAGCGTTCAAAGTCTATTGGATTAAAGTACAGGGCAATATATAGCTTAAACGCTTCAAGGCGTTCTTTTTCATGAGGGGCATAATTGGTCCTTTGATAATTGATTTTCTGGAGGTAATAATCAAAATAAGAGAGCTCTTTAACCGAAATCAATCCATTATTAAAATAATACGACAATCGTGAAAAAAAATCAAGTATTTTGTCAGCCTCACGCCTTAACATTAGCTCATCATCGTCAACTATTGCAGCAGTTTTATGATCTCGGAAAGTCTGTTTGAGATTATAACAAGGTAGAGCATCAATTTGACTGTCAATGAAGTTTTTTATAACAGCATTAGGTCGTTTGCTTACTATGAAATCATCTAGTAGCCGTTTAGACCTGAAATATGTTTTAGAATCAAATTCGCTTGCCAAAGATTTTAGAAACTCTGCTCGCTTCGTTTTGTTTGCAGCCGAATACTCCCAGACCCCCTTCGTAAATACAATAACTCCACCGATAAAGCTGCCTACCTCTAAATAGTCTTTTACATCCTGATCCATATTGTCGATTTTTAATTATTTTTGACTGTTCAGTCTACTGTTAGACAAAGTACACCTTCAAAAATAAATAATTTTATTTACAAAAATGGGGCGGTAAACCGACCTATTTAGGAACAATTCATAATTTATAAATCGCTTGTAGGTGCATTCCGGTCTCTTAATGTTTGAAATTAATTAAACTACTTCTTCCCCAAAAGGGCCAGAATTTTCTATCGAAATTCCGGAAGAGTTTTAAAATTATAAAGGTTCCGCGCTGTTAATAAAGTTTTAACACCTTCTTTAACAATGCGGACAGGTGTTCCAATAAATCGTTTATCTTTCGCCTACCTAAAGCAGAACTTCCTAAAAGCAGAAATTAATTAGCTTTAGGAATGATATTCCCTTCAGGTCAGGCAAAAATGAAAACGGCATTATCACACCTTCCAGAACACAAGCAGGCTGAGCTAAAGGCCATTAAGGAGGCATTGATCCCACGCTATGCGGAGATTGAAATGATCATCCTGTTTGGAAGCTACGCGCGTGGAACTTTTGTGGAGGATAAATACGTAGAAAAAGGCATTACTTACGAATACAAATCAGATTACGATTTGTTGATTATGATGAGTAAGAATGGCCATGCTAACAGCGACACCTTAACTTCATCTATTACAGGAAGGATCGAAGAACTAAATCTGCCTACGCCGGTAAATCCAATTTTTCACGGGGTGGAATTTGTAAACCATGAACTACGTGAGGGAAATTATTTCTTTGACGAGATCAAGCGTGATGGTGTTTTACTATTTACGACTAACCGTTACCAACTTGAAGAGAAGCGAGAATTTAGTGCGGAAGAAGCTCAGAGCAAAGCAAACGAATATTTTAATGGGTGGTTTGAAAGTGCCAACAACTTTTTCAAAGGTTATAATTTCTATTTAAGTGAAGGAAATAATAAGGAGGCTGCATTTTCACTTCACCAAGCGACAGAAAGGTTCTATGGTTCAGTTCAATTAGTATTCACGGGCTACAAACCAAAAACACACGATATTGAAATTTTAGGCAAGCTGGCAAAAGCAGTTGATATGGAGTTTGGGAAGGTATTTCCTCGTGCCACTGTACAAGAGCGCCAGCGCTTTTCTTTGCTCAAAAAAGCTTATGTTGAAGCGCGTTACAATATGGATTACACCATTAGCAAAGCCGACCTGGAATATTTAAGTGAACGTGTGCAATTGCTTCGTGATTTAACAGAGAAGATCTGTAAACAAAAAATAGAGAGCTTTACAAAATAATAAATGGCAGGCAGTGCCTGCCGAATTAAGAAATAACAGAAAAAACAAACCATAGCTTATAATTGAATCGGGTTGATCAAGAAGATTTTTAAATCTAAAAATCAACTCCATGAAATCAACAGTAAAACAACTCTCAAAATTAAAAGGCCTGGGCGATATTGAAACGCCTGAAAACAATCCAATACTACTTCATTTCCTTAGCCCATTGGAGCTTGCGGCCTATAAAAACAAATTCCAACCATTCAAATACAACCTCGATGGCGTGATTCTCGACATTGAGCCAAACATGAGTAAAGAGCTATACTGGCAATCGAAACGGCGCGCCACAGCCATTCGCCAGCTTTTACAAAAAAGTAAACAAAAAATTCTGAAGCAAGATCCCGAACTCAAACGTTTCTTACACAAACCTCTCAAACATCATAATCTTCCCACACGCATTTATCACGTTTTAAAAGGCAACGGCTGCTATAACATGGCGGAAGTAGCTCAGAAAGGTGAAGCAGGACTAAAACGGATGCGCGGCATGGGTAAAGTTCAAATCGCCCACATCATGAAGCTGTTTATGGATAACGGGTGCGGAGATCTGTTTTTATAGCGATCATTTTACCAATATCAGGAAAATACTTTTTAAGCTATTGAAACTTAAATCCGTCAAAACGTTTTGACGTTTTAGGTACTCGGTATTCTACTGGATGAGGCTAAAAAGCGGTGGTGTAAAACTCACCAGCTTTATACCCGCTCCCTGGTTCCTTGCACAATACTCCCTACTTACCCCGTACATATCCCGTCTTTTAGTACGAAACACATCCATTCACTCAGCTTCTCATACACCTTCCCTCAGAGGTCAATACACTCTTACTCATTCGTCAAATTTTCCGTCCAATTATGAGGTATCTTTGTATATGGCATTTCAGGTTGGTGATATAAAACTCTCAGGTACTGTAAATGGTATTTCTTTCTACCACAGTGTCTTTGGCTGGCTGGCCAGGTGCAAAGGCGGGCCAAAGCGGAAACAATTCAAAACCTCACCGGTATTTGTCCGATCAAGAGAGAACAGCGAGGAATTCACAACTTGTGCACGGGCTGCTGCTGCTCTGCGCCGCCTGGTAATAGCACACACTGCTCAAAAAGACAAAAGCCTTTACCACCGCCTCATGAAGTTGATGCGCCTGCTCGCAGATAACGATAAAGACTCCCTTCGTGGAAAGCGCGATCCAATGAAAGGGATGCAGACAATCGAAGCCCTGGCACTTTTAAAGGAATTCAAAATAACCCAAGATCTTTGCCTGTACGATCTTCTGCTCATAAAAGGGCTGATTAAAAAATCTCATGAAAAAGTGAACGCATGCAACCCACCTATTATACTTTCAGCTGCTATAAAACGAAGACGAACCAGAAAGCCATCGCCTTTTTATCCTCTTCCCAAAGCCCTGCCGCCACACTTATCTTTAAGCCAGAAACAAATACAGGTTAACACCGCTTTCGGTTAAAGGGGCAGATAGAAAGCTATTTATAGGTTTAGCATCTGCACTACAATCAAACTTTATTTTCTTTCCCACAGCTTTTGAGCATGATCCGAAATCACTTCGTGCTTTCACTTCGGGACACCACTGAAGTGAAAAACCCCTCCCGAAATAAATCGAAAGGGGTTTTCTACTTCAGTGGTCCCAGTGGGAACTATGTCGAACTTTGACCCTGAGGATTTAATTAAGATTTTTGAGTTTTTGGAAATGGTCGAATTAAATGTCGAACTTTAATAACATACTGTGTTTTTAATCTGAAATGATATCTTCGATAATATCTAAAGGCTTAAGAGTTCCTTTATAACCCAATTTATCCAGAGTCCCTATCAACATTAGCTTTATTGCTTTTTTGCCCATTGTAGTTTTAAAATATAATTCTCGCTTCTTTGCATCTTCTTTAAAAAGGTAAAACTCACAAAAAATTAATTCCAATGGGCCTCGGTATGATGTACTCTTCGTCCCGCCGGAGTTGTGATCTTTAATTCTCGCTTCCAGATTTGAAGTATATCCTACATATAATTCAAAATCTTTCTTACTAAAAAGTATATAAACACAATACGGTAGAGGCATAGTTATAAAAATAAGGAAAATTCTAAAGTGGCCCCGAAGTAGCAATCACTTCGTGCTTTCACTTCGGGACACCACTGAAGTGAAAAACCCCTCCCGAAATAAATCGAAAGGGGTTTTCTACTTCAGTGGTCCCACTTGGAATCGAACCAAGCACCTACTGATTATGAGTCAGTTGCTCTAACCGAATGAGCTATAGGACCAATATTTTTCCTCACAGAGGATTGCAAAAATAGATAATTACCCCATATTTGCAAAATAAATGCGGGAAATTAAAAATATCATCTTCGATCTGGGCGGCGTGATCATTAATCTTGACACAAGCCTTACTATTCATGAGTTTAATAAAATCAGCGCTATTCCTTTTGAAGAGGTTTACACACAGGCAAAACAAAGCGAGCTCTTTAACAGTTTCGATAAAGGTTTAATTTCCGATTTTGAGTTTTTTTCGCAACTCAGAAAAGAAATTCGCTATGAAGGTCAGGAAGCAGATTTACTCTTTGCCTGGAATGCTATGTTGTTGGACGTTCCGGAAAAAAGACTGGATTTGCTCGTAGAAATGAAACAAAATTACAACACCTATTTATTGAGTAACACCTGCGAGCCACATATTGCAGCTTTTGAAAATGACCTGTACCTGGAACACGGTGTGAAAAATTTCAACGACTATTTCGATAAAGTTTATTATTCCTGCAGAATGGGCATGCGTAAACCTGACAAAGAAATTTTTGAATTGGTATTAAAGGAAAATGATCTTGTGCCTGAAGAAACCGTTTTTATTGATGATTCAGCACAACATGTAAAAGGCGCGGGTGAATGCGGGATTAACGCCTACCTGCTTCCAAAAAACATGGAAGTTGGTGACCTGCTAAAAGAACTTAAGTTGTTGTAAACTGAACAACCGTCTCAAAAAACTCTTTTGGTTTTTCTGCATGTACCCAATGCCCTGCTCCATTTAAGATAACAAGAGTTGAATGCGGGAATCTTTTTTTAAGATCATCTTTATCTTCATCACTAATGTATTTTGACAACTCCCCTTTAACAATGAGTGCTGTTGTTTCACTTACAAATTCAGGAACACCCACACAAACATTTTCATACTTTTCTGAAATAACTTTTAAGTTAAAGCGCCAATCCATAAGATCTTCGCTATTATCTTTCCAATAAATATTTTTCAGGAGAAATTGTTTGGTTCCAAAATCTTTGATGTGTTCGTTCAAAATGGCCTCAGCTTCTTTACGTGTTTTGATTTTAGAAAAATCTACAGCGTTTAATGCAGCTAACACATCCTGGTGATGAGGGGGATAAGCCCTTGCGGAGATATCAGCTATAATAATTTTAGAAGCAATACCTGCATACTTCAACTCAAAATACATCACCGTTTTACCACCCATGCTATGTCCCAGCAAGATGGGATCTTTTAATTGGTGATCGTCGATAAACTCTTTAAGATCTTCCGCCATTGCTTCATAAGTCCATTCATCGCTGTGCGGCGATAAACCATGATTGCGCTGATCTATAGTAAAAACACGAAAGCCTTTTTCTGCAAAGCCTTTTGCATGTGTATTCCAATTATCGCTTTGTCCGAATAATCCGTGTAATATAACAAGCGGCGGCCCTTCGCCAAATTCTCTGAATGCTAATTTCATATAGTTTTTTTAGATCATTTCGAAAACGAAATGATCGTTTAGATTATTTTAATTGTTTCAAATAAAGTTGAACGGTATTTTCTAATCCAAAATACAAAGCATTACTTATCAATGCGTGACCGATAGAAACTTCTAACAATCCGGGAACATTTTCCTTAAAATATTTTAAATTTTCAAGACTCAAATCGTGTCCGGCATTCACCCCTAAACCCAGTTCAGATGCACGTTGCGCTGCCTTCATAAAAGGAAGGATGATTTTTTCTTTTTCTGTAGAAAACAAACGTGCGTATTCTTCTGTATATAATTCAATACGATCAGTTCCGGTCTCCTTCGCCCCTTCTACCATCTCTATACTTGCGTCTACAAAAATAGAAGTCCTGATTCCCTGCGCTTTAAAAACTGAAATGATTTCTTTCAGGTAGTCTTTATTTGCAACAGTGTCCCAACCGTGATCACTGGTTATTTGTCCTTGTACATCGGGCACCAGGGTTACCTGTGCTGGTTTTATAGCGAGAACCAGATCTACAAATTTTTTTTCTTTAGGATTGCCTTCTATATTAAATTCTGTTTTTAAAACTGGTTTTAAATCGTAAACATCCTTGTAGGTAATATGTCTTTCATCGGGGCGTGGATGAACCGTGATTCCCTGAGCACCAAAGCGTTCGAGATCCATCGCCGCTTTTACAAGATCAGGAATATTTCCACCTCGTGCATTACGAAGAGTAGCAATTTTATTGATGTTTACACTTAACTTAGTCATATCCTTTTAAACAAAAATTATGTTTTGTTTTTACAAGGTAAAGCTAATTATTTTACTACTTTTGAGAAAATTAAATGTTAGCAGGTGATTTAATAACAGATGAGATCCCGCCGTTAAAAGTAACGGACACTGTAGAAGTGGCGCTGGATTGGATGGAACAATTTAAAGTTTCACATCTCGCTGTGGTAAATAACAGGGAATTGATTGGTGTTGTTTCTGAAACAGACTTGCTCGATTACGAACATCCAGACGAGCAAATTAATGTAAGTAAATTGCATTTATCACGCCCCGCTATCCATCACTACCAGCACGCTTACGATGTGGTGCGTTTGATGAGTAGTTTAAATCTCACACTTATTCCGGTTATAGACGAAAAAGAATTGTACAAAGGATGTATTACCTTAAAAGGAATGGTACAGAATCTAAGTACGATGATGTCAGTACAAAATCCCGGAGGTGTTATTGTTCTTGAATTAAATCCAAACGATTATTCCATCACACAAATTGGAAACATTATTGAAAGTAACGACACCAAAATTCTAAGTCTGCACGTTTCTTCAGAACCTGAAAGCACTAAGATGGAGGTTACCATTAAAGTAAACCGTGAAGACCTTTCCGGAATTTTGCAAACCTTTAACCGCTACAACTATTCTGTAAAGGCCAGCTTTCAAAACGGCGATTTTAACAAAGGCATGGACGATCGTTTAAACGAATTTCTGCATTTTCTCAATATTTAGTTCTGGTTTTTCATAGTTTCACGAGGCTGTTAAATTCGGCTTAGTTTTTGTATTAACGATTTTTAATACTTAATTTAATTCGCTCGAAAATCCAACAACCTATGAAAAAAACCGCGTACCTGTTAGCTCTCTTATTTGCCAGTTCTTCACTGGTGTCTGGAAACTGGAATCCATCCGAAACTGTTAAGTCAACAAACCCTTTTACGGCAAATCTTGGAACGGCAAGCGCTCCATTTGAAAACCCAAAGGCTTTTAAAAGTCCTGCTACTCCGTCTTATAAAAGTAAAATAGGATTTGAAGAAAACAAAGGACAGTGGCCGAACCAGGTACAGTTTAAATCAGATCTTGGAGATGGGAAACGCGTGTTTTTCGAAAAAAACAAATTCACTTACACCCTTTATAATTCTGAAGAAATACATCAGCAACACGAAGACTCACATACAAAAAATAAAAAACAAGCCACTACTTTTAAGTCGCATGCTTTTGAAATGGTTTTTATAAACTCCAGCCTTTACACAGAATTACAAGGCAGCGAGGTAAATGATTTTCATTACAACTATTATATAGGAAACGATCCTTCTAAATGGGCGTCAAACGTTTCTGTTTACAAAAAACTTACTTATAAAAATCTTTATGAAGGAATTGATCTTGTAGCTTACGAGCATGAGAATAATTTTAAATATGATTACATTGTTAGAGCAGGCGCTAAAGCGGCAGATATTCAATTAAAATTTAACAGCGTCAACAAACTTGAAATTCACGGAAAGAACTTGAGTATTTTCACTTCAGTTGGAGAAGTTGTGGAAAGTGTTCCTTATGCTTACCAAAAAATTGATGGAAAAGAAGTAGCTGTGGCGTGTGAATACAAACTTTTAAGAGACGGTCAAACCGTAGTTTTCAGTTTTCCTGAGGGCTACGACGAGCGTTACGAATTGATAATAGATCCTGTTTTAGTTGCTGCAACTTATTCAGGCTCCACTACCTCCAATTACGGTCACTGTGCTACCTATGACAATAGCGGAAATATTTATACAGGCGGAAGAGCATTTGGAAACGGATATCCTGTTACAAGTGGAGCAGCGCAATCCACTTTTGGAGGGAATACAGATATTTGTATCAGTAAGTTAAATCCCACAGGAACTACATTACTGTATGCTACCTATGTAGGAGGTACAGATGCCGACTACCCTCATAGCATGTTTGTAAATAGCAATGGAGAACTTTATGTTTACGGAAGTACAACCAGTACAAATTACCCTGTAAGCAGCGGTGCCTATGACAATTCATTTAACGGTGGATCTTATGATATGGTCGTTACAAAATTTAATTCTACCGGAACATCGATGCTTGGGTCTACTTATCTCGGTGGTTCTGGTGACGATGGTATCAACCTGGGGGCAACAACTAACTTTAATTATGGAGATAATTATAGAGGTGAAATTATCGTTGGCCCTGCAGGTGATGTGTTCATTGCCGGCACCACTACATCAACCAATTTCCCTGTGAGCAGCGGGGCTTACGATGTAACTCATAATGGTAATCAGGATGCAGTAGTTATAAAAATGAACAGTGCACTGACTTCATTAACATGGGCGACTTATTTAGGTGGCACCGGCGAGGAAACGGGATGTAGTCTTCGCTTAAGCCAGGCCGGTGACGTTTATGCTGTTGGACTTACGGAAGGCGGTTTTCCGATCGTATCCGGAGCCCTAACCTCTACTTACCAGGGTGGAACCAGTGATGGTTTTATTGCGCGTTTAAATTCAAGCGGAACCAGTCTTGTTAATTCAACTTATATTGGCACAGGTTCCACGGATATCATTTACTTTTTAGACATCGATGTTTTTGGGGACATCTATATTTATGGTATTAGCCAGGGTACTTTTCCTTTAAGTTTTGGTACTTATTCTAATCCCAATAGTTTAAATTTTCTTCAAAAAATTAATCCAGCTTTAGGTTCATTAATCTATAGTACCATGCTTGGAAACGGAACAAAAAACAATTTTTCTCCAACGGCCTTGATGGTTGACCTTTGTCAGAATGTATACATGGCTGGCTGGGGAAGCTGCACTGGTTATACAGTTACTACAAGCGCTATTCAGGCTACTACTACCGGAAGCGGTTTTCACCTTATGGTACTTGGGCCGGGCGCCAGTAGTTGCGTGTATGGTACTTTCTTTGGGCCGGGTGGTGAACACGTAGATGGCGGCACAAGTCGTTTCGATCCCACGGGAGTAGTTTACCAGTCTATTTGTGAAGGTAGTGCAAGCTTTCCAACAACTTCCAACGCTTACTCTCCCACAAAACTTTCCGGTGGTTATGATATAGCTGTTTTTAAAATAGATTTCCAGTTAAATTGTAATCCGCTTTTTACCAATACAATCATGTGCCTGGGCAAAACGGCTACTATTAGTATTGTGAATGTTAATACGCTTTTAAATCCTACCTATTCTATTCAACCCGGAGGAACGGTTTCAAGCTCACCTTTCTTTACCGTATCGCCTTCTACTACTACTTCATATTCTGTATACGTTACTGGCACCAATGGTTTTAATGCTATTGTTACAAATTCAGGAGTTTCAACAGTTAGTATTGCTCCTTCGCCTCAGGTTATACCAAGTGTTACACAGGCGGTTTGTTCGAGCACCTTTAATGCGTTTAATCTCAACCTCAGCTGGATACCAACCGCAAGCACTCCAAGCTACGCTATCTTTTGGCAACCTATTCCAAATGCTGTTTCAAATGTTACTCAAACGTCAGCCACTGGCATAACGCCCGGAGTTTACAACGCCACTATTACCTCTCTCCCCTGGGGCTGTAAAACCAACACCAGCTTTACCATTAATCCTATCCCCACTTCGGTGTCCTTTAGTTTGACCGGGCCAACGATGATAAATTGTTTTAATTCCTCGGTTACAAGAAGTGCGTCACCGGCCACCTACTCTTACACATGGCTGGGACTCACAGGAAATTACTCCGGCAGCTCAGCTACATTTACACTTGGCCAGGCAGGCAGCTGGACTGTGAATGCGACCGATCCAAGTACCGGTTGCTCAGGTACCCAAACCTTTGCAATCACACAGGACATTACTCCTTCAACTTCTACTGTTACGCCATTGACACAAAACATTACTTGTTCAGTCACGTCTATCATAACCGTAACGGCAACCAGTAACCCTTCTGTAAATATCAGTCATTATTGGATTGCGCCTTCCGGGGGAACTTTAACAATGAATAATAATCCTGCTACTTTTGTCCCAGGATTTCCGGGAACCTACACACACGTTACCGTTAACAACATAAACGGTTGTTTGGTTTCAAAAGAATTTACGGTTTCATCCACCGCTGGCTTCCCTACGTTTAATGTAACGAGTCCGCAAAACTTTACCTTAGGCTGTAGTTCAAAAAGCCTGGCTGTTATTAATATTGTAAATGCGCAAACTGCACCTACACCAGGTGGTTCTGTATCGTATACACTCTTAGCTCCTAACGCAACTACAAATTATATTACGTCTATTCAGGTAACGTATACTGTAAGCGTACCAGGAACTTATACAGTGATAACAAAAGACAATACCAATTTATGTGAAAGTAGATTGCAGGTATCAGTGTTGCAAAACACCATTGGGCCAAATATTAGCGCCAATGTGCCATTAACAAGACTTACCTGCTACACTCCAAGCGTTGTACTCGAGGGTATTAGCACAAATACAACGCCAACTTCTTTTGTGTGGTCTTTCCCGGGTAATCCTGGAAATGTGGCAAGTAACACCATTGCGGTAATCTCTAATTCAGTAGCGGTAACCACTACGTTAATAGCTAATTACACGCTAACGATTACTGACGATAATAACTCTTGTAAATCCACCAGCGTCATTGCCATGGAACAAAATCTCTTCCCTCCCGTTCCACTTATCTCAGGCGCCAGCAGCATTACTTGTAACACACCTACTCTGGTACTTACAAATCAAAGTACAAGCAGCATCCCGGCAATTTTCCCGCATCCCTTATTTGTTCAGGGTTACACTTGGGACGGTCCTAGTCCGCAAGAAGAGCAACAGCTTACAACCACCTATGTAGCCGCAACACCCGGCACATACACGCTAATTGCGCGCGATCTTAACAATGGATGTTTTGCCGTTGGCACAAAAACAATAGATGACTTCAGAGATTATCCGGAAGTAACAAGAACGGTAGATCCCTTCATTTTAGATTGCGGCGATAATGCGCGCCCTATTTTTCCTGATGTTATTACGCAACCAGGCTTAACTTACAGCTGGACAACAGTGCAAGGTTCAACAGTTAGCTCTACAGGTTCAAAAACACTTTCTGTTAACAGATCAGGACAATACAGTATCGTCATTACAAACTCTCTCAATGGATGCTCCACAAGCGCAGTTGTTGAAGTAATAAGCGGCTCATTACAAGCGGCCTTTGTATCAGATCCTATTACAGGCTATGCGCCACTTGCTGTTACGTTTACAAACACTTCTTTCTCTTCTTCAACGCTTACACCAAATGAAAACATTACAACTTACTGGAACTTTGGAAATGCAACTTCTGCTTCGAGCGTGACGCAAAACGTTGTAGGGCCGGTTGTGTATACTCAGCCAGGTACTTATACCACTACCATGTACGCAAGAAAAGGAGAGTGTCTTGACAGCAGTATGGTGCGAATTTCAGTGGAAATTCCTTCAACTTTAGAAATACCAAACATTTTCAGTCCTAACGGTGATGGCAGTAACGACTTGTTCTTTTTAAGAGCCAGCAATCTTTCAGCAATAGATATAATGATCACCGATCGTTGGGGAAATGCGGTTTACGAACTCAAGAGTTCAACAGGAAATGTTGCCTGGGACGGAAAAAACCTTTACGGAAAAGAAGCTGCTAGTGGCGTTTACCTTTATACGCTAAAAGCAACAGGTACCGATGGCTCTAAATACGATAAGAAAGGAACCATCACCCTGGTTAGATAAGTTGAGAATCTAAAAACAAAAAAAGGTCCGGTTCATATAGAGCTGGACCTTTTTTTTAAATTGCTTTTATCCTAAATCGTCAGAAAATTTTTGAGGTGTTACAGCATCCTTTAAATTAAAAGAACCTATACGGGTGCGGCACAAGTTAGTGAGGTGCGCACCGCTTTTTAAAGCTAAACCGAAATCACGCGCTATGCTGCGTATATAGGTGCCTTTGCTACACACAATTCGGAAATCTATTTCGGGAAAACGTATGGCGGTTATTTCAAATTCTTTTAGTTCAATTTCGCGGGATTTTAATTCCGTCTCCACACCTGCCCGTGCCAGTTCGTATGCGCGTTTGCCATCTACCATCACCGCACTGAATAATGGCGGCACTTGCTGCTGAATACCCATGAAACTTTTTGCAGTTTCGAGAATAGCTTCTGTGGTAATATGCTCTGTGGGATAAGTATGATCAACCGGCTTCTCCAGATCATAACAAGGAGTTGTGGCACCTAAAAGAAAAGTTCCTGTGTATTCTTTCTCCATTCCCATCAGGTCGTTGATGGTTTTTGTTTTTTTTCCCGTACAAACAATCAATAAGCCTGTAGCCAGGGGATCCAGCGTACCTGCATGACCGATCTTAGGTTTTATCTTTTGTCCATCAACCATAAACGAAGGATGGTTCTTAATAGCATGCTTGAGTTTGTTAACCGCCTGAAAGCTGCTCCAGGTGTAGGGCTTGTCGATAAGCAACACTTCACCACTATAAAAATTGTAAGTCATTAACAGATCAGAACACTGCTTTAGCCACAGCTTTAGTGGTTTCAGAAGCACCCATGGTATAAAAGTGTAAACAAGGCACATTGGCTTTTACCAGTTCTTTACTTTGCTCAATACACCATTTTACTCCTATTTCTTTAATTTGTTTATCGTCTGTACATTTTTCAAGCTCCTCATAAAAAGGTTGGGGAATATCACACTGAAAAATTTTAGGAAGTGCCGTAATTTGTTTTTTACTGGTTAAGATTTTTAATCCTGGTATAATGGGAACCGTTATGCCGTGTTCTCTGCACAGGGCTACAAATTCAAAATATTTTTTATTTTCGAAAAACATCTGTGTTACCACATATTCAGCACCAGCATCTACTTTCGCTTTCAGATTTTTTAAATCAGTAATGATATTCGGTGCTTCAAAATGTTTTTCGGGATAGGCCGCAACTCCAATACAAAAATCAGTAGGGGCTGCATCCGTCATGTCATTATCGATATAATGACCTCTATTCATTTCTCCAATTTGTTTTACAAGATCCAGTGCATACTCGTTCCCTCCCGGTTCTGGCACAAACGACGCTTCTGTTTTTATGCTATCGCCACGTAATGCCAAAACATTATCAATTCCTAAAAACTGAAGATCTATCAAAGCATTTTCGGTTTCTTCTTTCGTGAAGCCACCACAAATTATATGAGGCACCGCGTCAACATTGTATTTATTCATAATCGCAGCACAAATTCCAACAGTGCCGGGGCGCTTACGAATACTCACTTTTTCAAGATAACCGCCCTCGCGCTTTTTATAAATGTACTCTTCCCTATGATAAGTTACATCTACAAATGCCGGGTTAAATTCCATTAAAGGATCAATACCGTCGTAAATACTTTGAATACTTTTACCTTTTAATGGTGGCAAAATTTCGATCGAAAAAAGAGTTCTTTCAGTTTGACTCAGTTTCTGCGTTAATTTCATAATTCTTCTGTATGCTGAATGTGCCGTCTCTAGGGAAGACCGCAGGAGGATTAATTTACGGAAATAATACTTTTAATTTCTGGAACGGCACGCCTGATGGTTTCTTCAATGCCTGATTTCATAGTCATGTGACTCATGTTACAAGTTTTGCAGGCACCCTTTAATTCTATCCTCAATATCTGATCAGATGTAATCTCAATAATTTCCACATTGCCTCCATCTGCTTCCAGGTAGGGACGAATGGTATCCAGCGCATCTTCAACTTTACGGTACAGCGTATCCATCTTTCTAAATTTAGGCTTAAAGATACGAGATAAGAGGGACTTAACAAAAAGCTGTAAAATCCTTTCAATAATAGGACACCGAGGCCTTATAAACCTTTTTAAGCTTCGATTTTTTGTAATGGTTGATTGTAAATTCCGTGTCTTTGGAAAATACATACTCTATTTTACCATACTCTTTGTTGTTCTTGCCGGTTTGCAAACAAAAATGGGGTAAACCACGATCATCAAACGATTCCGTGCGCGCGTAAGTGCTCTTACCGGCTTTGTCTAAATACCGGGTTTCTTTATTTTTTATAAGTTTTCGCGTGCTGCCGTATACCGAATAACCGATAATTTCCTGATGTACGAGATTTCCCTTTTTGCCGTAGATCTTAAAACTTCTGTAGGCCTCCAGGCTATCGGGCTCATGAACAGAATAAAGAAGTACTTCGGCTCCTTTTTTTATGCTGTACATGTGATATTCACTTAGTACATCTTCACCAGTCGTCTGATGATAATAACTCACCCTTTTAGTAACCTCCTTATCCGATCCGGTATTATATTTCGTAACAATCTTTCTTCCTTTATTATCATAGCCTTCAGACGTGCAAATGGTTGTTGTGTCTTTCTTAGCGATCTTTCCCCGCTCGTCACAGCTATAGTTCCAGGTATACTTTAATTTGTCTTTTTTATAAAATCTGGCGCTCGCTAATTTTTTATCTTCAGTATAAGAATAGAGATAGTACGACTTTAATTTTTTAATACCCTTTTCAAAATAAAAATTCTCATTTTTTGCTAGTGTAGAATCTTTGTTGTAAGAATAAATTGTTTCCCGCTCGGGCCTGCCCTTACTACTACTTTTTACTGAACTGAATTGCCTGGAATTGTAGTAAGTCCAGCTCTGTGAATACATCAACTTATTTTTAGGGTTAAAGTGTTTGGTTTCTACTAAATTATCCTTTGCATCGTAAGCATACTCATGAAGATAAGATTTGTTTGTGCGATACACAGCTTTGGTAACTAAACCCTTTTCATTAAAATAAAACGCGTCCTCTTGTTTTCCTTTGAGAACTTCCGTAAATGTTATCTGCTTGAGTTTTTTTGTTTCTGTAAAGTTCTCTAACCATGGATACGTCCATCTTAAATAACTTATGTGCGTAAAATCGCCAACGGTTGCGGCATTCTGTTTTTCCTGGCTTTTTGTAAAACCAAATGAAATCAGGCTGATAAAAAGAATAAGTTTCTTCATATTATGGGTTTGTGCCGTTATAATTCAAGGTTATTAAAATGGTTACAAAAAAAAGCATTTTTTTCTATTTGTTTAATGGCTAAAATTTGATGTACTTTGTTTTAATGGAAGAAGAGAATTTAATATTTGGCACGCGCGCAGTTATTGAAGCCGTGGAAGCAGGAAAAGACATTGAAAAGATTTATATTCAAAAAGGATTATCCAACGAACTATATCATCAGTTAAGAAGTGCCCTTAAGGGGCAGGCGGTTCCAATTCAAATCGTTCCTCCTGAAAAATTAAAACGCATTACCGATAAAAATCATCAGGGTGTAGTGGCATATTTAACGGAGATAACCTATTACAGTGCAGAAGAGCTTTTGTCAACAGTTTTTGAAAAAGGAAAAATACCACTAGTTCTGATTCTTGACAGAGTTACGGATGTACGAAATTTCGGCGCTATAGCCAGGGGAGCAGAATGTGCCGGTGTAGATTTTATTATTATTCCAAGCCGTGGTGCCGCGCTGATAAATGGCGATGCTATTAAAACAAGCGCCGGAGCTTTGCACCGTTTAAAAGTTTGCAGAGAAGATAATTTAAAAGTGACTTTGGAATTTCTAAAAGAAGCAGGTCTTCAAATCATTTCCTGTCACGAAAAAACAGACACTCTTATTTACGATGCTGATTTCACAAAACCTACCGCAGTTATTATGGGCAGCGAGGAGAATGGAATTAGCAACGAATATTTAAAACGCAGCGACATGCAGGTAAAAATTCCAATGATCGGAAAAATTGCCTCCCTAAATGTTTCCGTAGCCTCAGGCATTGTTTTATTTGAAGCAGTGAAGCAGCGATTGTAAATTCAACTTTCTTAATCTACCTTATTGGCTGCCCTCTCTGTCTCAACGTACCTTTATACAGCGATTTTTCACAGATCTTGTGAAGAATCAGAAAGGAAAAAATACAATGAAAACTTATAGAGAAGTAAAAGCAAGTATCATGGCACCTGAGGTTCAAATGGGCTCAACAACCTTACGTCAGGCTTTCCCGGTTAATAGTTTAGAGCAGGTAGATCCTTTTATTCTATTACACCATTTTGATTACACAAAAGGTCCTCACGAACATGATTTTAGTGTTCCGCCTCACCCACATCGTGGTTTTTCGCCTATTACTTTTATTTACGAAGGAGCAGTGCAACACACCGATTCGTTAGGAAATGATCGTGTTATTAATGACAACGAAGTACAGTGGATAAACGCCGCGAGGGGGATCATTCATGGCGAAAAAATAGGAAAAGAGTTTGCTGAAAAAGGCGGCAGATTTCAGGGCATTCAACTGTGGATCAATACACCAAAGGCTCATAAAATGGATCCGCCGTCTTATCAACCCATTACCAAAGACGAAATAGTATTGGTTGAAAAAGAAGGGGTTGAATTCAGAATTGTGTCTGGTACCTATGAAGGAAAAAAAGGTCCTGCCAAATCGGATGTTTTCACTGCTATGTTGCGTATGAAAGCAGGCAGCAACTTCAACCTAAAATTTCCTGCTACTAACAACGTTGCTATTTATGTTTTAGAAGGACAATTAAGAATCAACGAAGAACGTTTTGCTGCGCAACACCAGTTACTTCTTTTTAAAAATACAGAAGGCGAAATTTTAGTGCAGGCCAATGAAAATGCAAAATTATTAATCATGGCTGCAGATCCAATTAATGAACCCCTGGTAACACACGGACCTTTTGTGATGAATACACAAACAGAAATTTTGGAAGCCATGCGTGATTATCAAAACGGTAAAATGGGGTTTCTGTATTAGCTAGTGTTTGCCGAATAATTAAGGCGCCACGATCACTTAGAAATTATTGGACGTAGAACCAATTTAGTTGAAAGTAAACTAAAATAAGCGTTCCAACTGTCCTTATTGGCTAAGTGTCTAAACTTTCGTTACAACACTATTACCCTTTCAGCCACCCTGTAATACTCAGGCGTGGCTGATTGGTTTTAAGAACTTCATGAATGAGCTCATTACTTTTAAAAAAAACTGTTTTACCCTGTGTTGGCGAAATACTTTGATTTGTTTCTGATTGTTGAATGACTAATTCTCCCCCGTCTTCTTTTTGCCAGTTAGCATTTAAATAAGAAATCATAGAATATTTTCTGCCTGAATTATTTAAAAACTGATCGCGGTGTTTACTGTAAAATGCACCTGGAGCGTAGAGCGAATAATGAAATTCGTAACTGGTAATTCCCGCGTAACAACTTCTGTTTAGAAATTCAACAAAATCTTCCACCAGATCAAAAAACTCATTCTCGTAAATATTGTTGTGGTCGCGGTCAAGCCAGTAAATTCTGTCGCTCCGCGTGTTTAAGTTGTGCTGAAGCGTTTTGCTATGCCCGGTTGCTGCCGCGGCCAATAGATTGTCCCTTTCCAATAAAAGCAGGTTTGCCTTTAAATTGTTTGCAAGGGCTGCACTTAGAAAACTCTCCGAGATTCCAATATTGGTTTCAATAAAACTTGTGATCAGGTTTTCAAAATCTGTTTCCATGGCGCGCGGCCTGAAATGACAGACAGTTAAAGGTAGTCTAATTAACGGTTATAACACTTCGAAAATTCCCTTCCTTTCTATTTATCGCAGGTAAATCAAGTAAAAGAAAGAAACTCAAAAAGCGTAACAGGAATATAGCGCTCTAAAACCTCACCCGGTAAACGTCCATGGAATTACGCTTTATTCCCTTTACTTCAAAACCACCTTCCTGCGGAATTATCTCTTTAAGGTCGAAAGCCGTGCAACCTCTGCTCAATCCTTCAAAAATGAGTGTAAATCCTTTACCATCATTGAGTGTCCATTGGGGTGCAAATGAAATATTAAAAGCTGTAATTAATTGAGCGCGTTTACCTGTTCCTTGTTCTATTAAGAAAGTAGAGGGCCATACTCTGTAGGCGTAATCGTCTCCGCAAGTGCAGTGTACAATGGTTTGACGTTCCTCGTCCTGTAGTGTTTTTACTTCAACTAATTCCTCTGTTTCTGTCATCAATGCAAAATTACAAATTAAGTAGTGATAGAATTAACAGAGAAGCTATAAAAAACGTTCAGGGGAAAAACAATTTAAAAACATTTTCTTAGAAATTTCCGGAGCTCTTTATTCACAATTTTAGAGGATTCTAAAAAGCCAAAATGGCCGTCGTGCTCGAGGTACAGAACACTTTTATTTTTGATGAGATGGGTTTGTTCCAGCAATTGTGCATAAGGTAACACATTATCTTGTTCACCAATCACCATCATAATGGGATATTCTACCAAACCCAAAATAATGTCTCTGCCTGGTCTATCACGCATACCGTGCAGTGCTGCCACTATCCCTCTTTTTGTTGTTTCTTTAGCGATTTTTGTTGCAAAAGAAATTTCTTCGCCAAGGTATTTTAAGTTTCTGGTAGCAAATAAATTACGGATGCTAGTCTTGGTATATACTGTTTTATTCGAGCGAACTAAATTTATGGCGCGTAAACGGTCTGCTTTTTTTTCTTCACTATCTGCGTAAGCCGTGCTGTGAAATAAACAAAGTCCTTTTAAATTATCAGGAAAGAGATCGGCGAAGGCAAGTCCCACATATCCTCCCATACTATGACCAACAATCACATACTTTTTTAATTTTAAACTATCCATCACCACTTTCACGCATTTGGCCATGAGCTCCATGCTGTGCACATAGCCGTAGCACGGACTATTACCGTGACCGGGCAGATCGATTGCTATAACACGGTAAGACTTTGTAAGATCATCTGCTGTCGTTTTCCAGATTTCATGTGAGCCTAAAAACCCATGCAGGAGAATGACCACTCTGCCCTTTCCTCTATCGGAAAAGGTTATTTTTTCTTTCTTAAAAAAAGCGGTTTTAAGCACAAAGATCTTCTTAATTCTTGCCTTAAAGTAATAAAGAAAAATTTATCCCATAAAAAATCTTTACAAACTATTAAGATGCCGGAAGGCAATGATCAATAGCAGCACCAGGGGTTGCCCCAGATATACTGATGAACCTGGCCAGCTAGGTTCTCTGAAATAAGGCAAAAAAAGCTCTTAAAGAACCGTTTTTTATCTATAAATCAAGCTTTTTCAGCTTTTAAGCCTATACACTTCTATAAATTAGGCTTAAGCTGCATACCTTATTTAGGGTATACTTGACTTTTTATTAATTCCTTAACTTTGAGGTATATGATATTATCCCTCGCAGATCTAAAAAAAGGACAAAAGGCTATGGTGAAATCCTTCACCAATGATGCTTTGAGTTCAAAATTGATTGAAATGGGCTGTATGCCCGGCGAATCTTTTATTCTTTCAAGGATAGCACCCCTGGGTTGCCCGCTTGCGATTAACATTGCGGGTTACGAATTGAGCTTACGCAAAGAAGAAGCAGCCTCGGTGTTGATTGAATTAGTCGCTTAATCATTTTTGCCTCCTTTAAAACAAAATACTCATCTAAAGATTGCTCTTTTGGGTAATCCCAATGCAGGTAAGTCCAGCTTATTTAACGGACTTACAGGTTTAAATCAAAAAACAGGAAATTACGCCGGTGTAACTGTAGACCGCCAGGAAGGGACCACAAGCTTTTCGCTGAGTGATCGGAAATTTACTTTTTCCATAATTGACTTGCCAGGCATATACAGCTTGTTCCCAAAATCCAATGACGAGGAAATAGCTTGCAAGACCTTACTTGACCCGAAAGAAAAAATTGATGTGATTGTGATTGTTGCCGATGCTACAAATTTAAAACGCAATCTTTTACTGGCCACGCAACTTATCGATCTTAAATTTAAAACAGTTGTTGCTTTGAGTATGATGGATGAGGCAGAGAGCCAGCATGTTCTTATTGACATTAAAGGTCTTGGTGAAACCCTTGGCGTGGAGGTATTACCCGTGGATTCACGTCACCACGTTGGTTTTTCTAAGTTAAAGGAAGCCATTGTTTCTGCTCAGGCAAGTAATAGTTTTTTTTATGATTTAAATGCCCCTTTTTTACAGAAAGAACATACTTACAAGGAATTTATTGAGGCCTCTTTAAAAGATAAAACCGGCACTCAGGCGCTTGAAAATGCTGATAAGATCTATCGCTTCAACACCATTAATTACATGGTGGCGCGTTATGTAAAAAGTCCCGAGCAATTATCACGTAAAGAAATTACTTCCAAGATCGATGCAATTACCACGCACAGAGTTTTTGGTTATGTTATTTTACTTGCCGTTTTATTCTTAGTTTTTCAGTTTATATTTTTCATTTCAGAAACACCTATGAATTGGATTGAAAGTGTGTTTCTGAATTTTGCCGATTATGTAAAAAACCACTTGCCACCCGGCCAATTAAATGACCTGCTTGTAAATGGCGTTATCGTTGGCATTAGTGGTGTAGTGATGTTTGTTCCACAAATTGCATTTCTGTTTCTATTTATTGGTTTTCTCGAAGACTCAGGCTATATGGCGCGTGCGAGCTTTATCATGGACAAGGTGATGCGTCGTTTTGGATTAAATGGAAAATCCGTCATCCCACTGATCAGTGGAACAGCCTGCGCAGTGCCATCTATTATGGCAACACGTTCTATCTCGAATTTAAAAGAAAGGCTGATCACCATTTTTATTTTACCACTCATTAGCTGTTCGGCGCGACTTCCGGTTTACACTTTACTTATTGCAGTGCTTTACCCGGACAGTAAATTTTTAGGCGTTTTTAATTCGAAAGGCTTAGTACTCTTTTTATTATACATGCTTGGCTTTGTCGTAACCCTTTTAACCGCCTGGGTTTTAAAGCGTGTTGTGAAGATTAAAGAAACATCTTTTTTTGTAATGGAACTTCCTGTATACAGATGGCCTCAGCCTAAAAATATTGGGATTATGGTTTACACGAAAGTGAAAGTTTTTATCAGGGAAGCAGGAAAAATAATCCTGGCGATCTCTATAGTGCTATGGTTTTTAAGTTCGCATGGCATAAGCAAAACTTACAAAGCATTAGAGGCGCAAAAAACAGCTTTGGAAAATTCTGCGCCATCACAAGAAAACACAACTCTTTTAAAGAAAATTGAAACTCAAAAATTAGAACATTCATTTATTGGAAATCTCGGTCATGTAATAGAACCTGTTATTCGTCCACTTGGTTTTGACTGGAAAATTGGCATTGCTCTTATTACTTCCTTTGCAGCCCGCGAAGTTTTTGTAGGAACAATGGCAACCATCTATCAAAATGAAGATGATCAAAATACAGAGGGTATCAAACAAAAATTGCTTAACGAAAGAGATGAATATGGCCATGTAAAATACACAGCTGCTGTATGCTGGTCTTTACTTTTGTTCTATGCTTTTGCTATGCAGTGCATGAGTACTATCGCCGTTGTTAAACGCGAAACCAAAAGCTGGAAATGGGTTTTTGCTCAACTTGCATTTATGTCAATACTCGCCTATTCCTCTGCATTCGCGGCGTACCAGCTTCTTTCTTAAATTGTTTCACAACAACCGTCTTGTAAAGGATCACCTGTTAATGCAGGATCATCATTTAATGTTAAGTTAACATTGATTTGGCTTAGGCTTAAACTTAAAAGTTAAACTTTACTTTCTGTGATGAGTGTGAACCGGTCAGCCATAATTTTTGTAGATAATTCTATTAACGGAATTTTTAAAACCGTGGAGGGCCTAAAGCGCAGCTTCGAATCAATTTCTATTTTTAACCAGGAAAAAGATTTCCTGGAATTTCTCGAAACCAACCGGGCAGATGTTATTTTTTTAAATCTTGATCTTCAACCCAACGATGCCGTTGCGCTTTGTAAAGAGATCCGCCAACGTAATTTTGAAGCTAATCCGTTCATTGTTATTTATACGGATAAGCAGGATGACTTCGTACAAGAACTTGCCTTTAATTCGGGTGTGGATTCTTTTATTAATTTCCACAACAAAGTTTCGGTAATGGAATTGTTTCTCAAAAATCTGTTACGGAGACGCGTAAAAATTAAGGACGATCTTAAAAGAGAAGTTGTTATAGATAACGAACGCTACCTGATTTTTAAAAATGGTGTAGCTTTCCAATTGCCCCGCAAAGAATTTAAACTCTTCGAATTACTTTATAACAGCTCTGAGAAGTTCTTCAGTAAAACTGAAATTGCCTCCAGCATCTGGAACGATGAAACCATAGCCAACAAACGTACAATCGACGTTCACGTTTATAATATCCGTCAATTTTTCGGCAAACGCATCATTCAATCACAAAAGGGAAAAGGTTACAGGATCAACAAAAAACTTATAGGTTAAACACCAAGTTTTATTCCTAATCCAATACGTGTAAAAAAATATTGTGTTGGCCAGAACATGGTTCTATCATAGCTTATATTCATACCTGCCTGAACATTCATATAAAACTTTGTTCCAAAAAAATTCTTTGCAAAAAAACAAGGTTCAAAAGAAGTGTTTTGCTCAAATCCAGAAAAATCGTTGATTTGTTTCTTTGCGGAACTTAAACTAACATATTGATCCCAGAAAAAGTTCTCCTTTAAAGAAATGCCAGCCATCCAGGAGGGGTCGGATGAATCATTCGTAAAAGCGAAATACACCTGCACCATTAATTTTTGAAAATTACCGTTAGTTCGCAGTGTTAGGGCTACCGAATCTACAAACTGCATATAGTCCCAGTTGTAAGCACCCATGCCATAACCGGTATTAAATCCATAAACGCATTTTTTCCTGGAACCGTAAGTGCCTAAAGCCAATTCACAATTACGCTGAAAATTACTCTTGTTGTTTGTATATGGAAGAACCTGCACATTAGCCATAAGACTAAAGCGGTTGAATGGAGAATACGCTATACTGGCACTTGCAGACTTTAATCCAACAGCTGTTTCTCCTTCAAAATGTTTAGCTTTTGTTATAGAGGGAACAAAATGAGGTGAGGGCGTGTGGAGCGACGCGCAGGAGTATAGAAAAAAGGATGCTAGCAGTCCCAGATATTTTCTCATGCTTAGCCTAATGTATAGATATCTTTTCTACTAACTCCAGCTCAGGGGTTTTATTGTGCAGAACTTTATTTTTGATTGATAATGAGCTTTTTCAGGACCACAGACGCCTCCGAATAAATTTTCACAAGATAAAGTCCACTTTTAAAGGCTGAGAGATCCAGGACATAATTACCCTCCCACGCCTTTGGAAATTCCTCGCGAAGAAGTTTTCCTTCTGAAGAAAACAACTCCATTTTTTGAGTATTATTGGTCTTTTGCAGGATAAATTTTCCATCCTCTGATGGATTTGGATAAAGATTTATGCTCGGGTTTTTTTGTTCAGACAAGACTCCCACTGTTGAAACAGAATTGGTTAGCGAACCTATAAAAGAAAAATTATCTATCGCGAAACTTCCCCCGGAGGACTCTGCATTCCAGGCGTAAATACGAAACGTAACTTTATTAGTAAGCGCATTAAAAGCCGTTCCAAACTTAATTTCACTGCCTCTCTGGTCTGACGACGCAGAAACTGAATCATAATTCCAGGAAAAAATATCCCCTGGAATAACAGAGAGTTTTGTTGTTGTTCCAGTGAAAGCTGCGAGATTATTGATATAATTATCCTGATCTGACCGCATGCAATAGTGCCTGATTCCCGTTCCTGATCTACGGATGGTAAAAGTTGCCGAATTCAAACTTAAAGTATAGCCTTGATCGGGCGTTAAAGTTACTTCATAATAAACAGTAGGAGAAAGCGCTCCAGTAAAATTCGAATAGTCATCTGTTGCGTTAATTCCTCCCAGGGGCCAACCGGTAAAAGAAAAACGCCCCGAGGCACTCGGATTTAACGAAGTTCCATTGGCCGAAAAAGAACCACAACTTAAACCGCTAAGTGTTGGCGTAAAACTTGGATCCACTGTTCCACTGCTGGTAGTTACTTCCGGAAAGCCATACGACACCACAAAATTTTGAGCCAGTGTAGAGACTTTAAAGATTGTTAAGCAGATAAAGACTAAATTTTTTATCATGGCAATAAGTTTTTAAATTTATGGAAAAATAGACAATAGCCAAGCCCATGTTAAACAAAGTCACTACAGTAGTTCTATTTCTTTTTGTACTTACCATTTCCAAAGCCCAACATGAAGACGGTCTTGTAAAATGGTTGACCTTAAAAGAAGCGCAACAAAAAAACAAAGAAGTTAGCAAACCTATACTTATTGATATTTATACAGATTGGTGCGGCTGGTGCAAACACATGATGAAAACCACTTACTCCAATGAAGGGCTTGCCAATTACATCAACACACATTTTTATCCCGTAAAATTTAATGCCGAAACAAAAGACACCATTGAATACAACGGCAAAATATACAAACCTCTTTCTCCCGATCCTAAAACCCCTCACGAACTAGCTGTAAAATTTTTAGGTCAGAAGTTAAGTTATCCTTCTACCATGTTTGTTACCAATAATTTTGAGTTTAACCTTTTAGCTCAAGGTTATCTTGAAGATAAAAAAATAGAACCTATGCTCATCTTCCTGCTGGAAAACACCTGGCAGACCAGTGTGTACGAAGAGTTTAACAAACATTTTACCAATACGTTCTACGATACCGCTTTTCCAAAAACAGCCGTTAAGGTTTATAGCATAGAAGAAGTAGAAAAATTGCAGGCTAAAAAACCAAAAAAAGTTCTGGTTACATTTAGCGCCGAATTTTGCAATACATGCACGGTGATGAACAAAACAACATTTGTTGACACGAGTATTGCTTCCTATATCAACAAGAATTTTTACCTGGTTGAATTTCATGCAACACGCAAAGACACCGTTATGTTTAAAAAAGAAAAGTACTTTCCTGTTATAGTAAATAATTTTCCGCTTCACAGTCTGAGTTTAAAACTCACCAATAACCGTTTGGCATTTCCTTCCCTTTGTCTTTTAGATGAACAGTTAAATACCATTGATGTCTTAAATTTTTACCAGTCACCTGAACATATAAAACCAATTTTGACTTATATTGCAAGCGATAGTTATAAGACAAAAAAATTCAACGATTTTATGCAGGAGTATTTGAATCCAAAAGCCACTAATACAAAGAAAAAATGAAGCCAGCCACCATTCACCATTTGAATACGGGCCTGATTATTTTCTCTTGCCTTGTTTCGTTTTTTATTCCTTTCGAATTATTTCTTTTCTCGTACGGTATTCTCGGTCCACTGCATTACCTAACAGAAATAGGATGGCTTCACAAAAAAAATTACTTCACTAAAGGAAAGTATGATTTTCTCTTTTTAGTGGGAGCCTGTGTTATACTGGTTTACTGGAATTATAACCCTCCAAAAGATTTTGGAATTTCCGCCGATATTATCTTCCTGAGTTTATTTTCGTGTATAGCTTTTGTTTTTATAAAAGACTGGCTTTACCGTTTTGTAGTAATTATTCTGGCCTTTGTGTTTACAGGCTTTTTAAATAATTCGCCACAGTTTTTTACCTGGGTAGCGATCTTTCTGCCTACCATCATCCATGTATTTATTTTTACATGGGCATTTATGCTTTTCGGTGTTATTAAAGAACGTTCCATTCCCGGATTAATTTCTATTCTTGCATTGATCGCATGTTCTGTTTTAATCATCATGATTCAACCTACCAATCTTTATTACACGGTTAGCGATTACACTCAAAAAAGCTACCAACGTTTTGGTGATTTGAACTATCAGCTGATCAATTATTTTAATATGGATCAGTTGACCAACATCCGGCAAATTTTTACCACGAATGCCGGCTTTGTGATCATGCGCTTTATAGCCTTTGCGTACACCTATCATTACCTCAACTGGTTTTCTAAAACTTCAGTTATTAAATGGCACCAGGTTCCTAAAAATATTCTGTTCGGCACACTTGGCTTGTGGTTGATTTCCATTTCGCTTTACATTTATGATTACAATCTTGGTTTACAGGTTTTATTCTTTTTGAGTTTTTTACATGTTTTTCTGGAATTCCCGTTAAATGTTGTCTCCTTTACGGGCATTGGAAAAGCGGTGGTTTCACTGGGCAAGAAATGAGATCTCTGAATGCGCGTGATTAATCGATCAACCGGAAGGTTGCGTCGATCAGTTGAAATTTTGTTAAACACAAGCAGATTTACAAAATTAGAAATTACTTAATTAACACTCCCAACCTTAAAAACAGGGGCGTTGAAGTTTGATTTGATGTGTTTTTTCGTTAACTTTATAATTCACATCAATTTTTTTCTATTCATGCGTAGTGTATCTCTCATCCTGGTTCTCTTATGTTCCACTGCCCTGTACTCTTATCCCATTGATGATTCTCTGGTAAAGAAGTCGAATTTGCGTGTTGTATTTGACGGCACAAATGCCCGTGATTACTGCAAGAGCATTGTAGGAGTTCTCAATCCACAAACGAATTGTACTGAAAATTACATCTTCGATAAATCTATTTATAATTTAAAAGTAGATACCCTGCCTCAAATAAAATTCTGGCGCGACATTATGAATATGCACCAGGATACAGCCTTGATCTGTGTTGCCAATTCGCGTTGTATTCTTCAAAAAATATCCTTAAAAGACTGGAATGCAAAAAGTGATTCCGCAAAAAAATATTATAAAGACAGTGTGCGCCTTACGAGAAATCTTGATACCACTAGTCGTATTCTTCTGACTTCGGGAAAAAAATTCTTCTACGACTTTGATAAAACCTCTGTAAATTTTGATAAAGGCATTCGTTGTTTTATGCAGAACGACGTTGATCCCTGGTACGCCCAGGCTATTCTTCTTATCGAAAGTCCTAACAAATTACAAAAATCAAACGTTGGCGCGTATGGATCGTTTCAGTTAATGAGAGACGTGGCCAAAATGTACGGACTCAAAGTAAATAAAACCATAGATGAGCGTGCAGACTTTGAAAGAAGTGCCTATGCGGCCAGTTCATTGCTAAAATACATCTGTATACCAAGAGCTCGTCGTATGTTGGATTCGTTGCGCATTAACAACTATGATGAGCAGGATCTTTGGTTCAGATTATTGGTGATGCACGTTTATCACGCTGGTGCCGGCAATGTGCAAAGGGCTTTATTTTCTTTTTGTCCTACAGAAGGTAATATGGATCTGATCTATACACTATGGAGAACACAGGCGGGAAAATTTAAAAGCTCTTCACAAAATTATTCTCAACTGGTATTGGCTGCTATGCTGGAAATGAACGACAGAAATCCATCTCTGGATAAAGCTGTTTTTCTGAACGCTTCGCTGGAAGATCAGCTGAAGTTTGTGCCTTCGAAGAATTAGCAACGAAGGCGGCAAACTTTTCTGAAGGCACTGACGCTTAAATGCCACAGATTTCTCTGATGAGGGCTTCTAAAAACAAAAGAGTTTTTTTGTTAATCTCTGGTATATCCAGATTTCACAGATCAGTAGGCAAAACAAGGCTGATTCAAATAGAATTGTAATGATTTTTATTTGTGAAATCTGCTATCCTGATAGCTATCGGGAGTGGCAAACATTTTCTTAACTTCGCAGTATCTATGATAAATTTAACTCACCGTCCCCGCCGTAACCGCAAGAGCGCCGTTGTAAGAGATCTTGTACAGGAAAACACTTTAACGGTAAACGATCTTATTTTTCCTTTATTTTTAATTGAAGGAAAAAATAAAAAAACCGAGGTCAACTCTATGCCCGGTATTTACCGTCTTAGCCAGGATCTTCTTTTAAAAGAAATTGAATCTTGTATGAATTTAGGCATTAGAACTTTCGATATTTTTCCAGGACTTTCTGAAAAATTAAAAGATAAAAAAGCAACCGAATCTTTAAATAAAAAAGGACTTTACCTGTCTACTTTACGTGAAATAAAAAAGAGATTTCCTGAAGCTCTTATTATGACAGACGTTGCGATGGATCCCTACAGTAGTGATGGTCACGATGGTTTTGTTAAAAATGGAGAGATCTTAAATGACGAAACTTTAGAAATTCTTGCAAAGATGGCAGTGGCGCAGGCTGAGGCCGGTGCAGATATAATTGGTCCGAGTGACATGATGGACGGCCGCGTGGGCTTTATTCGCGAAGCCCTCGATGACAATGGTTTTAGTAACGTATCAATCATGAGTTACACGGCTAAATACGCAAGTGCTTTTTACGGTCCGTTCAGAGATGCATTAGACAGCGCCCCTAAGTTTGGCGATAAAAAAACCTACCAAATGAATCCTGCAAACAGCAAAGAAGCCTTACTCGAAGCAGATCTGGACTTTAATGAAGGAGCCGATTTTCTCATGGTAAAGCCTGCTTTGAGCTATCTGGATGTAATAAAACTATTGAATGATAATTTTAACATTCCAATAGCGGCTTATAATGTAAGTGGAGAATATGCCATGGTGAAAGCTGCAGCAGCAAAAGGTTGGATAGACGGTGACCGTGTGCGGGACGAAATTCTTTTAAGTATGAAAAGAGCCGGTGCGTCGGTAATTTTAACATATTTCGCCAAAGAATTTGCCAAATCAATAAAATAAGTATCTTTATTCTCCTTAACCCGCTGTGTCAGCGTGTTTCGTTCCCGGAACTTATTTATTTATTTTAATTCTAAAAAAATGAGCACGCTAATAGAGAACCTGCACAACAACAACGTTATCTTCAGTTATTACGGTTTTATTGATGATAAAGTTTTGGGTGAAGTTTTACAGATCACCAAAAGTAAACTCGAAGGCAACAACGAAAATCCACAAGTAGTGACGCGGGTACACGATGCAATCAACGAATGCGTGGATAACGTGATCAAACACAATTTTTACCCGGATGATGACCATGTGCGTTATAAATCCTTGTTAGTGGTATCTAAACAGGAAGACGATTACCTGATTGATACTATTAATGTTGTAAACTCACTTCAGAAAGACAGCATCAACGAGCAGCTTAACTTTCTAAATACAAGGAGTAAAGAAGAATTGCATGCACTTAAATCTAAATCACTGATGACAGCTCAACACACGCCTGTTGTTGGTAAAGGTTTAATTGATCTTGTTTTGAAAGCTGATAATTGCGATTGCACTTTTAAGGATCTTGAAGCAAATTTTTTATTCAATATTAATTTTAAGATTAATTCACTGAACTGATCTCGGCTACGCACAAGCTGGCCTTAACATCCACCGGATGTTAATCCTGCTCGATCTGACACTCGAATGCTCTCGATCTGAGACTCCTGGCACGATTGCTTGCATTAACATTTGCTGGAGGTTAATTCTACTCTATTTGATATTCGCTGCGCTTCATCGCCCTAAAAACCGATCTTTTGCCGAATTCTATTAACGCTCTTGTTATTGATCTCACTTTCGGTTATAGTATATACACAAATTTAACTGGTGCCATTTTGCTTTGTTGTCACATCAAGCATGGTAGAGATGAGGACGACGAAAATTTCCGTATCTTTCGCCTATTAGCAACAAATGAAACTTAAACAACACGTATTCTTAACCGGCTTTATGGGAAGCGGAAAAAGCACTGCCGGCAAGGCTCTCGGTACTTTATTAAAAACCCGCTTTATCGACCTCGATGATTATCTCGAAAAAAAAGAAGCCCGCACCATTCCTGAAATTTTTGAAGAAGAAGGGGAAGAAAAATTTCGCGAGCTTGAAAAAAAATACTTACTGGAACTTCTGAAATTAAAAGACCCACATGTTATTTCTTTAGGCGGAGGAACCATTTGTTTTTACGATAATTTAGAGACCGTCAAAAAAAACGGGCAGCTTATTTATATTGATCTTCCTACAAATATTCTGGTGGATCGCATTAAAGAATCTTCTACTACGCGCCCTCTCTTGAAAGATTTAACTAATGAAGAGCTCACAAAAAATATTGATGAAATCCTTTCTGTAAGAAAACCTTTCTACGAACAGGCCCATATCATTATAAACGGCTTGCTGTTAACGCCTCAACTTATCCAACAGAAATTACTTGGCTCTGTTAAAGAACATACGAAGTAGTTTTCTTTTTTTGCTTTGCAGTTTTGCAACGTTGCATGCGCAGGAATTTCCTGTAAAAACAGATCAACTGGGTTTTAGCGCGGGATTAAACCTGGCTTTCGGAACACATTTTCAGCGTCTGGGTGTAAATTTTAATTTTTATTATGTGTTCGATCATGTGCAGGCTAACTCTGAAATACGTGCCTATTTCAACTTTAAAGGCTTAGGACCCAAACTGCGTTATCCTGAATTAGTTTTAGCCCAGGGCATTGTTTTTTCTGCGGGTCGGGAAAAAGATTATTTTAATCCTTTTATTTCTTCGGTTTCTAATCAAACCAAGTATGAAAACGCTATAGCCTATTCGTATAATGCCTGGTTTAATAAAATAAAAACAACGCAGCAAACCGGTATCATTGCAATACAGGTTCAGAACTTCAGTCTAATTACAGAGAATGATATTCTTGCAAGACAGATGTTGGATCGTTTTAGAACCGCAGCCGCATTAATTCAATACCAATATAAAGATCAGTTCCAGGCAGCTGTGAGCTGCGCCATGTGGACAGGCAGTATGGGACGCAGGCACGAGATCAGACGCAGTGAATTTAATTACGAATGTTACATGGATACTGCAGGTGCAGTTTACGGAAACACTTCGCATGGTTTATTGAGCGCGCAGATCAAATACAATTTAGGCTATTCTCAAAACGCACAACTTAATCTTGGCATCGATGCGGAACAAGTACGAAACGGCGTGCAAAATAAATTTATTCACGATATGCGCTTTATTCCCAAGAAATGGAATAAGGCAAAGAACTGCCACATTCCTATGTTAGATGAAAATAACAATGCATACCTCTATCAGGAAGATCAGAAAATTCGTAAAGCGAAATTATTTCTCAATGCTTTTACGAATGCGAATGTGTTCTATTGATCTAAAATCAAGCAAATTCTCACTTCAACTTCTCATTATCCAAATGCCGCGTGCTATCGCGTTGCGTTTTTTTATCGAGGTTCTTTTGAAGGGCTTTTTCAAGGTCGATGTTAGTTTGGTTGGCGATACAGATCAATACAAACATAACGTCTGCTAATTCGTCCTCAAGACTTTTTTGTTTGTCGCTCTCTTTTTCGCTTTGTTCGCCGTAGCGGCGGGCCATAATGCGGGCCACCTCGCCTACTTCTTCCATAAGCATGGCAGTGTTGGTGAGCTCATTGAAATAACGAACACCAAATTTTTTGATCCAGTTATCTACTAGTTGCTGTGCTTCGGAGATTTTCATGCCGTGCAAAATTAACCACATAGGTACAGAGTTTTCATAGAATATCCAACTATGCATAAACCACGCCGAACGCTTAAAAGAAACTATAGATACGCTTCGCAAGCGAAGTTTCTGGGAGGCAGAAATACCGGACACCGAATTCTTTGATCCAGTCGTCGACTAGCTTTTGTGTTTCAGATATCTTCATGGTACAAAGTTAAACTACATAGATACATCGTCCCGCTAGTGACCGGGCATAGAATATACGAACCACTAAAAGGGCACACAGGGTACCATAGCTATCGGACCCGCAAGCGGAGTGTGTCACGAATATTTGAACTCTACTTCAAATTCTTAGTGTACTGAAATAAGCTCACAGCATATAAACCTACGCTGCCTATGGTTCTGCGTTTTTCAAACATGGAAGAGTGGTTCAAACAAGGCCCATGCTTAGGCGTCCTTCTTTGGCGTTTGTCCCAGTTTTATTTCGTTAGTCTCAAACGCCATTTTAAACTCACCATAAAGTTCACTTGTTAAGTCTGCTGAACTTTCCGGTAAGCTATAGGGCCTCACGTTCATGATAACCGTGCCGTCGGTTACCTTTCCAACAGAAACTGCCGGAGCGGGTATTTTTAAAACTTTTTCGTTTTTATTCAGGACCTCAGCAATGATTTGTCTTACGTGTGCAAGATTGTTGTCGTTGCTAAGCGTCAGAACAATGTCAAGGCGCACGTCGCCATGGCGCGTGGAATTGACAATGGTTCCGTTAGAGAGCGGACCGTTAGGAAGAATAACCGTTTTATGGTCGGCAGTAAGAAGGATGGTGTTAAAGATCTGGATCTCTATCACTTCCCCAGATTGTCCACCAGCCTCGATAGAATCGCCCACTTTAAAAGGCTTAAAAATTAAAATAAGAACTCCCCCCGCGAAATTAGACAGCGATCCTTGCAAGGCCAAACCTACAGCCAATCCGGCCGCTCCCAGAATAGTGACAAAACTTGTAGTACCAATGCCAATCATTCCCGCCACAGTAACGATAAGAACGATCTTTAAACCAATACTCATTAAACTTCTCAAAAAAGTACGGAGACTCACATCCAAGTCCCTTCTTACCATGGCTTTTTCGGCGATCTTACTAATACGTTTTATAAGCCACATGCCAATAATTAATACAAGAACGGCCGAAACGATGATCGGCGTGTACTCAACCACCGAATAAACCATACGGTCGAAATAAGTCGTAATTCTATCCTCGCGTACCTGCAAATCTTGTTTAATCACGTCCACCGAAGGGATGATTTTCTTAAGTCCGTCGGAGCTTTGTAAATAATGTAACATAAAGCTTTTCAAAAAAATTAATACCTTCACAAAGCTAATTAAAAAATGAAATACCCCCTTTTATTCTTGTTTTTTGCAGGCACTCTCGCAGCACAAAAAAAGGCGGCCTGGGACACTACGCGGTATCAGAAGTTCAGTTCTAATTTAATGGTAGGTATCTTTCAATCGTACCGCAATTTCAATAACGAATTCCAGCAATTTACCATCCCCGATTCCCTGGGAATATCGAAACATAAATACGTGGCAGAATCTAACCTTACTACGGGCATTGAAGTCAATTACGACAAGTTCAGCTTAGGTTTCGCTGTTAAATCAACCCCCAAACAAAACCATAATGCCCGGGGCAACACCAAAACAGTGAGTGCCAATTTTAATTTTGGCGGTAATAGGTGGATGCTTGAAAATTCGATACGCTATTTTAAAGGCTTTTACGACGCGAATACCGCAAACTATGACACTACCTTTAAAGAAACAGGAAATTATTATTACCAACCCGATTTTACGAATACACTCTTCCGCAGTAAATTCTTATACTTCACCAATCACAAGAGGTACTCTTTCCGTTCGGCCTATGTTTGCAATTACCGGCAGTTAAAAAGCGGAGCTACCTGGATCTTCAGTGGCAACAGTACTTACAATTACCTCCGCAACGACAGTTCTTTTTTTCCGGCAGCTACGCAAGCCTATTATGGCGATTACGGGGCCATGAACGGAATGAAGGTTTTTGCTGTTTCTTTGAATGCCGGAGGAGCCGCAAGTCTCGTTATATGGAAAGCCTTCTTTATCAATTTTATGTTTATTGTGGGGCCCGAACAGCAATGGCGAACGTATAATTACACAGACGGACCTTCGAGAAACCTCTCCTATTTTTCTTTGTCGGGCGATGTGCGTGGCTCGATCGGCTTAAATTTCAGACGTTTTTATTTTATGTCTTTCTCCCGAAACGATTTTGCGGTTTATAATAGTAGCTTTGTTGGACTCACCAATAGCTCCATTGGAGGCGGATTTATTATGGGTTGGCGTTTTAATTCGAAGACTCCGGAGTTTTATAAAAAACTTCAAAGCACAAAACTTTATTCATTCTTCTAATTGTATTTTATGACCTACCAAAATTTAAATGATTGTCTTGCTGACCTTGAAAAACAAGGCTATCTCGTGCGTATTAAAGAAGAAGTAGATCCAGCGCTGGATATGGCGGCCATTCATCTAAGAGTTTTTGCAAATGGCGGGCCTGCCATTTTATTTGAGAAAGTAAAAGGCAGCAAATACAGAACCGTTAGTAATCTTTTTGGCACTTTAGAACGCAGCAAATTTATGTTCCGGAACACGCTTGCTACTATGCAGGAATTGGTTCAGCTGCGCAACGATCCTATGTCTGCATTAAAAAAACCCTTAAAATACGTTTCTACCGGAATGGCAGCGTATAAAGCCCTTCCCAGGAAAGCGTCTTTCTCGTCAGCAGGATTTAAAGAAATAAACATTTCAGATCTTCCTTTAATAAAACACTGGCCAATGGACGGCGGGGCATTTGTAACCCTTCCACAAGTTTATACCGAAGATATTGATAAACCGGGCGTAATGGCTTCCAACCTCGGGATGTATCGCATACAGCTAAATGGTAATGACTACATAACTGACAAAGAAATCGGTCTGCATTACCAGATTCACCGGGGTATTGGCGTTCACCAAAATAAAACAAATAAAAAGAATATTCCGCTAAAGGTGAGTATTTTTGTGGGCGGTCCACCGGCCCATACCCTGGCTGCCGTTATGCCTTTGCCGGAAGGAATAAGCGAGTTAACTTTTGCAGGAGCTTTAGGCGGCAAACGTTTTCGTTATGCTTACAAAGACGGGTATTGTATTTCGCTCGACGCAGATTTTGTTATTACAGGAGAAGTATATCCTAATGAAAATAAGCCCGAAGGCCCTTTTGGAGATCATCTCGGTTACTACAGTTTAAAACATCCATTTCCTTTAATGCGTGTGCATAAAGTGTATGCTAAAGAAAATGCGATCTGGCCATTTACAGTGGTAGGAAGACCTCCACAAGAAGACACCGCGTTTGGAGCATTGATACATGAAATCAGTGGAAGCGCTATTCCGAACGAAATACCGGGCGTAAAGGAAGTACACGCTGTAGACGCGGCCGGCGTGCACCCCTTATTATTAGCTGTGGGAAGCGAGCGCTACACCCCTTATTTAAAAAACAAACGTCCCGCCGAACTATTAACGCAGGCGAACCGAATTTTAGGAACCGGACAATTGAGTCTTGCCAAATATTTATTTATCAGTGCTGATGAAAGCAAAGACTTAAACTGCCATGACATCCGCGAATTTTTCAGGTATATTTTCGAACGCATTGATTTAAAAAGAGATTTACATTTTTACACAAAAACTACCATAGATACGCTGGATTACAGCGGTGATGAAATTAACGAAGGAAGTAAGCTCGTTGTAGCGGCTTTTGGAGACAAACTGAGAGAGTTGAAAAAAGAATTACCTTCTGCTTTTACTTCCTCGGCTTTAATTTCAAATGCAGTAATGTTAATGGAAGGTGTTGTAGCATTAGAATTAACAAGGTTTACAGATTACAAGCATGCCCGAGAAGAAATTAAAAATCTGGCGAAGGAGCTTGAAACCAAAATACAGGAACTGGAAGGTATTGTGCAAATTATTATTTACGATCAATTTACTTTTAATCCTTCCACCGGAAATTTAAACGACTATCTCTGGATCACTTATACAAGAAGTAATCCCAGTCACGACATTTACGGAGTGGGAGAAATTACTGAAAACAAACATTGGGGCTGCAGCGGACCTATGATCATAGATGCGCGGAAAAAACCGCATCATGCGCCCGAGTTAAAAGTAAATTCCGAAACACAAAAAAGAATTGAACACTTATTTTCAAAAGGTGGTCCGCTTGAAAAATGGGCTTAATCATGCAAACAGGCGGCGGAAACGAAGATAAATTACTTTCTTTAAAAAAGGATTTCGTACTTAACGCGGCGTTTGTGCTTTTAATTTTAGTGATTCTACTGACGCGTGTTTTAATCTTTTTTAAAGTCAACCTTCCCTGCATAGACTCCGACCAACCCTTTATGTGGGCCGGAGTGAAGGATTATTCAGAAGGTAAATTTTACGAACCCAGGTTTTACGGACAAGATTACAATACCTTTTTAGAAGCATTGTTTGCTGTACCACTTTATTGGCTTAAGGTTCCGGTATATTATGCTTTGCCAATTGCGACGCATTTTCTATCGCTCTTTCCATTTCTTTTTACAGCCTTTTATTTATTTTTTCATCAAAGAAAAGAGAATGCTTTACTTGTGCTTGCTGTTTTACTTTGTCTGCCCCTCGGCTACGATATTATGAGTGGTATTCCGCGCGGTTTTGTATCCGGACTTTTTTTTAGCAGTTTTTTCGTCATCAGTATTTTAAATCCGCAGAATTTAAAATGGCTATTTATAAACTCTACATTAGCGCTCACGGGTTATTTTGTAAATCCTAATTCCGTTTTGGTAAGCATTCCACTCCTGTTTTATTTCTTTTTAATGAATTACAAAAATTCGAAGTATTACGTAGTAAGCTTAGCGGCCTTATTGTGGTTCATTCCCCTCTATTTTATTTTCGATTATTTTTATAAAATCCACCCCGAATATGTTGTACTGGATTTACATTACAATTTCACAACTGCCTTTTTCTGGGATATTCTAAAGCATCTCGACCGTCACTTTGCCCATGTAAATTTTTTCGTGGAAGAAAAAGCAATATCCGTTTTGTGCGTTTTACTCCTCATAGCAATTGCGTTATTTAAAGAAAATAAAAGAGCTTTTTACGCCTTGCTTTGCTTTTTGGTTGTAATCCTATTGTCCTTCTTTTCAGCCAAAACTAAAGATGGTGTTGTTTGGCCCTTTTATTCTTACAGTCGTATTTTCCTGGGAATTCCTTTGTTCATAGCTTTTGCATCGCTTATGATTCATTTGCGCTCAAGAATCATCGCACTCTCCATAATAGTGGTAAGTTTAGGATTCTCGGCTTACAAGTTTTTTGATTTCGACCGCGCATTAGATTGTCACACAAAACACGTCGAAAAATGGAATGGCGTTCACCTCATGTCTATAAATTCTGTTTTTGAATCGCTCAACTTTTTTAAAAAAAAATGTAAGGAAAACAAAACGGAACACTTCCTTATCTCGAACACTTTCTGGCTCTGCACTTACATGAACTACGGAGGTGCTGTAATTATGAAAGATTTTCCCTCCACCGAAGAAACCGCGGCAGAACGACGCTATTGGGTGCGTGAAGGAAATAAAGATAAAGTTTTTGAGAAATTTATTTTTCTCTCCGCCAAATTTGATTTTGACAAACGTCTTTCCGGAACAGAAAAGTTTACATTAAAACGTTTAGATGATTACGGTTTATTTCTTGTAGAAAATAATAAAGTCTCTAACAAGGATTTTTTATCACTTGTTAGAGACCTTGAAAGAAAATAGAGCTGAGTTTAGCCTTTATTACCAAAAACCTTCTTAAGAAGATCTGTTACACGGGCTGCAGGGTCTTTACGGATTTTTATTTCTTCGTCAGCTATGAGTATCATTAAGCCGTTAATAGCTTTATTGGTAACATAATCATTCAGGTCGGGATTTTGTTTTTTAACCATCGGAATTTTATTATATGCTGTTACCAAAGGATTCCAGTAACTTGTAACATTTACTTTTTCAATTGCTTCTTTTACAACAGGGAGAAAATTGGTTTTTAAGGGGGTGTAGGTTGTTTTACGCAAATAATTGGTGGCCGCTGTATCAGCACCCTGCAAAATAGCAAAACCATCCTGAACGCTCATATTGGTAACAGCGTCCACAAAAACCGGAGCTGCTTTTAAAGCAGCCTCTTCTGCCGCACGATTAAGACTTGTTTCAAACTCTTCAATCTGTTTGGTAAACCCCATTTTTAATAAACGCGCTTTCATTTCAGCAGCCTCGGGAGGCCACGGAATAAACAAACGCGGATTTTTATAAAAACCATCCAATTTACTTGCCGTAGAAGAAGAATTATTTGTTCCTACGGTTAAAGCTTCTTTTAAACCCTTTACCACTTCTTCATTACTAAGGCCTCCTTTAGCGGTTTTTGTTTTTTCGGAAATGTTGTTTTTAAGCGTTTTTAATTTTACTTGCGCTGTGCCAAAAAGTACACCCAGGCTTAAAAGTGTGAGAAGGATCTTTTTCATAATTTAAATTGTGTTTAATAAGATTGGAACTTTAGATGTTTATGTATCTATTCATAAATAATCTGTAAAAGCTGTTTTCAAAGATAAACTAATCGCTAATTTTATCCCTTTAAAAAATGTGAAATTTGACTCGCCCTTTTTTCAGAGAAAGGTTAACACAAAGAATAAATTAATATTATGAAAGCGGAAATACTTACTATAGGAGACGAAATTTTAATAGGTCAGATTACCAATACCAATAGTGTTTGGATTGCTCAACAATTAAACCTTGCAGGTATAAGAGTAGTGCACATGGCTAGTGTTGCCGATGAAGAGCAGGCTATTATTAAAGCGTTTAATGACGCGGCAGAACGTGCTGATTTTGTTTTTATAACAGGAGGTTTAGGTCCGACAAAAGACGACATTACCAAAAAGATCTTCGCCGATTATTTTAATGCGGAGCTTGTTTTAGATGAAGAAGTATTGGCCAACCTTGATAATTACTTCACAAAACGTGGCCGCGAATTAAATGAAATTAACAGGAAACAAGCCTTTTTGCCAAAGGGGTGTACTGTTATTAAAAATACCAATGGCACTGCGCCGGGTATGTGGATGAAAAAAAACACTACCGTTTTTATCAGTATGCCGGGAGTTCCTTATGAGATGAAAGGCATGATGAGCGATATTATTCTTCCAAAAATTATCAGTGAAAATACTTTATCACAAATCTATCATAAAACCGTTTTAACACAGGGTATTGGAGAAAGCACCATTGCCGAGATTGTGGAAAGCTGGGAAGATGCGCTGGCTGCAAAAAATATAAAACTGGCTTACCTTCCACAGCCGGGCTCGGTAAGATTACGTTTATCTTCTTACGGCGATAGTATGGAAAAACTCCGGAACACGGTTGATGCCGAAGTAGCAAAATTAGAACCGCTCATTGGCAAATATATTTTTGGGTATGAAAATTACGGGGAAGAGCCGCCGACTCTTGAACTTTTAATAAGTGAGCTTTTGCGTGCGCGTAAACAAACATTGTCGCTGGCGGAAAGTTGCACCGGGGGTTATATTTCCTCCTTATTTACCGCTATTCCGGGAGCTTCTGAAATTTTTAAAGGGGCAATAGTACCCTACACAAATCTTTCAAAACATGAACTTTTGCAGGTGGATAATGCCTTGTTTACCACTGTTGGCTCTGTGAGCAAAGAAGTTGTAGAACAATTAGCGCAAAACCTCATGAAAAAGTTTGGAAGTGATTACGCGGTTTCTATTTCCGGTATTGCTGGTCCGACCGGTGGCACGGCTGAAAAACCAGTTGGAACCGTTTGGGTGGCCGTAGCAAATAAAGAAAAAACGCTAACCTATAAATTTCAGTTCGGAGATAACCGCCAAAGAAATATAGTAATGACAGCCGCCGCGGCTATGAGTTTGCTAAGAAAACTCATTTTAGGGGAAATTTAAGTTCGGGGAAACTAAACATCTCAAAGTCATAAATTTTACTTCTTACCCAACCATCTTTTTAGTCGCCTTGTAAAGGGTAATAGGTAGCAGGTCAATCTACCAAAGTCATTATTTTAGTAAATTTGGGCAAGGAATGTCATGAAATTGGCATGTCCTGAAAGTTTTAACTTCAAACCCAACCATTGCAGTTTATTAGTTGTACTGGTAAAGATAAGACCTGGCTATTTAATGGACATTCAGCAAAAACTGATAGAAGCTTGTATTAAAGGAGAGCGTAAAGCGGAATACGACCTTTATAAAGCTACCTATAGTTACCTGATGAGTATCTGTGTAAGGTATACTCGAAATGCGGACCGGGCGAAAGAAGTGTTGAATATTGGATTTCTTAAGATTTTAACCAATTTATCAAAATACAACTCAGAAGTACCTTTTAAACCGTGGATAAGAAAAGTAATGATTAATACTTTGATAAATGAATATAAAAAGGAAAAGGTGCACACGGGCAATATCGAATACATTGAAGGGTATCACGAATCCGACAATTATTCTGAAATAAACCATGCTATAACCAAAATAGACGTGGAGCAGATTTATGTTTTTATTTCAAAATTACCTCCGGCTAGTCAGCAGGTATTTAACTTGTACTATATCGACGGTTACAAACATAAAGAGATTGGCGACATGTTGAACATCAGCGAAGGCACATCAAAATGGCACCTGAATTCAGCACGAGAAAAATTGAAGCTGATGTTAACTGAAGTGGATGTTGTAAAATTAATAGAACATGACTAACGAAGAGAGATTTAAAAAGAACCTGGAGGATTTGCTTGGGGCGAAAGAATTTCCTTTCGATGAAGCGAATTGGAAGGATGCCCGCGACCTCATCGATGCTTCTAAAGCAAAGAGAAGAAGAGTTATGCCATTTTTTATTTTAGGGCTTGTAGTATTGTTAGGAACAGGCGTTTATCTACTTTCCAATATCTCAGCTGCTGATCAGTCATTAGCTGATACAAAAACCCATTTAATTCCACAGCAAAAAAATAGTGTTACTGAAATTCCGGAACTAAGCACGAAACAAAGGGCTCGTGCGGAGGTAAGCCACCCGGCTTCAAAAACACCTGAAGCAAAAACTAACCTTGCTCCGGTAAAAAACCAGATCTTGAGTTCTGAAATAAAACCTGCTGAAAAGCTAAAAGATCAAACTGTAAAGTCTCAGATAAATCCAGAAATAAAAGGTTCAGAGGATCAGGCTATCGCTGCTACAATTCGTCCGACTAAGAAAAAAGCGAATCCTACTCTGCTAAATGCAAGAGGTACCAAAAAGAAAACCTCAGCACCTGCAGAAGCTGAGCTTCCTATGGCAACAGGTACTGCAAAAACTACTCCTCTGGCAGATGAGAAAACAAGTTCTCTCCCCGAACAAAAACCTGCGATTGCCAGCGGCGAAAAAACAGCTGCCACAGATATTACGCCAGACGAGACGTCGGACTCAAAAAAACCATCGGATGATACATTTGCGAGCGATGCTGTTAAGTCAGAAGACCCCGGCCTTTCGCAAGATAAAAAAGAGCAGGTCGCTGAAACTAGTTCATCACCTGAACCAACAGCGAGTAGCTCTCCAGCTAAAGACGAAGAACAATCTACTTTTGCTCCAAACAGTTCCAACATACCTGATACAACAAAAACTGCTCAAGCAAGCAGCATAAGTGCAGTGCCAGGCGATAATGCCGATGGTGAAATTGGAAAAACAAAAGAACGACTTGTTCTGTTTTCAACAGAAGCCGGCGCTAATTATATGCTTGGTTGGAAAAACCCTGACGGACGCGATGCCAATGGATTTGATCCCGTTTTCGGAATAAACTATTTCACTAATTTTAAATCTAAAATGGCACTGACTGTCGGTTTGCAATATACTTCGGTTAGCAAACTTAGCTACAGTAATTATACCTCAAGAGTTATCCGTCTGGCTCTTGGCGAGGAAAGCCAGGTGAGTGTATATACCCCGACAAAATTGCATTACCTTATTATGCCTTTGCGTTTTGAATACAGCGTAAATCCAAAAAACGCCCTGGGCATTGGTTGCAATATAGCTTATCTTGTTACTACAGAAAGTACCGTAGAAACCTACAGTGAAAAAATGGCTACCAAATACGATGTGAGTACATCCAAAGAAAAAGGGTATACAAAAGGATTCAAGCCATACGATACACAGATCTCTGTTTTTTACAAAAGAGCATTACATCCAAACTTTGCAGTTAACATGGAATTTTATTATGGTTTAACAGATATTAAAGACAATACTTTTTTTAATTCGAAGGTGATAGAAAGAAATACAGGTTTGAAACTTACCCTGGTATATAATTTTTTAAAAAAATAAAAAATGAAGGCGCTTAAATTTTTAATAGTTCTATTACTTTTTGGTATAGGTTTTTCCTGTAACAAAAAAGAATATCCAAAACCTATTGAAGTAATAAACACTGCAGTTTATTATTCAAAGTTGGTTATAGACAATACTCCGGTTGTTTTGGAAGCTGGTGTTGACGGGTATTACATGTATTCTTCCTACGAGGTAGATTCTTTTTCACTTTATAATTATGTGGCTGATCTTAAAAAAATAGATTGTTCAGATTGCACAAACAGTCTTAAAATTCAAATAAACGATTATAAGACAAGTTCCGATTTCCCTAAAATAGATTCTTCGTTACATCCGGCTCGCTATCCCTATTTTAACGAAAATCCTACTGTTTCTTATTCGGTAAAATTCACTTCCCAGTCAGACAGCACCACCACTTATTCGTGGGATTTTGGCGATGGCAATTTTTCCTCAGAACCGAATCCAAACCATGTTTACGCTAAAGAAGGAGAGTATTCAGTTTGTCTTAAAACAACAGCTAATAAAGGTTATGTAAATACCATTTGCAACAAAATCACTGTTAACAAGAAAAACTTCAAAGCTATGATTTCCTCCAGCTCTCCATCCGGCAATGTGGTTAAATTTAACGCTAATGCGAGCGGTGGAACGGCTCCGTACAGCTATTTCTGGAGGCTTGCAGACGGTTCGACTTACCAGCAAAGTAGTATTTCCCACACTTACACTTATCGTGGATCTTCTGCCGTTACATTAAGAGTGATTGATGCAGTGGGCGACACCTTAAACATGAATTACAATGCGAAAACATTCACTGATAAGTCTTCCTTCCCGGCCAATTATTATGTATCAAACATTCAGCAAATAGGTGCTGTTTTGCCTTTTTCAAAAATAACAATTCATTGGAAAGCAGCCGATGGCTTGGTTTACAGCTCAAATAGCGCTTTGCAACCGAATGATAGCTTCTTCGAAATACTTTCCGCCACAGAAGGCGAGAAAAATGAAAAAGGAGAACCGACAAGAAAAATAAATGCGAAGTTTAAATGCAGGCTGTATAACGGCACTAAATCTATTGTAGTAAATGATGCGGAAGTTGTAGTCTGCGTTGCATATAAAAATTAATGTTTAGCAGACTATGAAAGTATCCATATCCCATAGAATAAATTTTGTTTTACTTACTTTGTTCTTTTTATTTTCAAACAAAGTTTCTGCTCAATCGCCCTCTTTCGCAGTGAATTCACCCACGCAATGTTTTAGTAATGGGTCTGCGACTGTAAGCGCGGTGATCACCAACACGGTTGCCGGCGCCACAAGTTATTCGTGGATAGTAGTTGGACCCTGCACTCCCACTATAACTACAATTGGAAACGGAACGCTGGTAAATGTCTCTTATGCATGTTGTGGGTCTTATACCTACGTCTGCATGGCGATGAATGCATCAACGCTTATTGCCTCTGCTTTTACAGTAGCTATTGTGTATTGTTCTCCAACGGTACAAATTTCGGGCCCTGCGGTCCTTTGTTCGGGTCTTTCCACGACCCTGCAAGCAAGCGGCGCCACCACTTATACCTGGTTTCCCGGCAACATTGTGTCCACTTCTATCGCCATTAGTCCAACCGTTGCCACAACCTATACGCTGGTTGGCGATAGTGCAAATTGCAATGCTACGGCAGTTACAACGGTTAGCGTTGCACTTCCACCTAATCTTACAATTACTGCCAGTAATAATACTATCTGTGCAGGCACAACTTTAACACTTACCGCTTCGGGAGCAAGCTCATATACATGGGCAGGAGGCCCCCCCTCTCCTCTTTATACAATTACTCCTTTGTCGTCTGCCAGCTACACTGTCTTTGGTACTTCTGCATTTGGCTGCTCATCCAGTGCTGTCACATCCATTTCGGTGTCAACACCTGGTTTTATAAATATCTTGTCCACGCACTCATTTGTTTGTCCGGGACAATCGGCAACCTTAACTGCCGCGGGCGCCAGTAATTACACGTGGACAAATGGTCCATCCACATCTAGTTATGTTGTTTATCCTACAACATCCACTGGTTATACTGTAACTGGATATGCCGGAGCGTGCTTAATAACTGCAACAGCTTTTATAATCGTCAATCCCATTCCGTCTATTGCAATTCAACCTGCTAATACACAAACACTCTGTCTGGGTGCAACTACTACGATCACAGCCAGTGGAGCTCAATCCTACACCTGGTCACTGGGATCTATGACAAATAACCTGGCCCTAACTGTTACGGCCAGTGTTAATTTTTACGTGGTAGGCTCCAACTCTAGTGGTTGTGTAGACACTGCCTTTGTAAGCCTCTCCGTTATCCCTTTTATTTCCCCTGGCTTTACTTATTCGCAAGGCGCAAACGGACAGGTTAATTTTATAAATACAAGCACCAATACGCTATCGAGCACGAGCTATTCGTGGAACTTTGGAAACGGACAAGGCAGCGCCTTAAATTCTCCCGCAACTACTTACTCAGCTAATGGTGTTTATACTGTTACGCTTACCGCTAATAACGGTTGCGGCCCGGTTACCGTTACGCATACGCTGCTTGTAAGCAGTATAAGCGCAGGATGTGCTGCAAGTTTTACAAGTTCTGGATTTGGAGGAAACTATTCTTTTACAAATACATCCACGGGTACAACCAGTAACACCATCTATTACTGGAACTTAGGAAATGGAACAACCTATAGCGCGGGCCCAAATCCTCCACCGCAAACCTACCTGAGCGGCAACTATACGGTATCATTGCATATTATGAGTACTAACCCCTTTTGTTCAGACACAGCTACTAAAATAATATACGTGTGCAGCGAACATGCTCAGTTTACAATGGTGGCCCTTTCTAACAACACCTATTCATTTTCCAGCACATCAACAGGCACATCAGCAAGTACCACTTTTTCCTGGAATTTTGGTGGGGGAGCCACAGCCACAGGAAGTACGAGTATTCATACCTACAGTGCAGCAGGTATTTATTCGGTTTATCTTACTGCAAAAAATACTTCTTCCTGCGCATCAACACTGGTTCAGACTTTGTCTATAGCAGCTTGCAGCCTTTCCTCCAACTTTACACATACACTTACCACAAATGGAGTAGTTAATTTTGGTAATACAAGTAGCTTCTCTTCATCTATCCCTGTAAATCAGCAATGGGACTTTGGTGATGGCACTTATTCTTTTCTGAGCAATCCCACTCATACTTTTTATAATGCAGGTACTTACAATGTTACTTTGATATTGCAGGACAGTTCATCGTTTTGTAAAGACACATTAACCCAATCTATAAATGTTACCGGAATATCCTGCGTTGCGTACTCTAATTTTACACTCTTACCTACCAACACGCCACAGTATTGGGATGCGGTACCTGGTTATCCCTGGAATGTGACTGCGGCCGAATGGAGCTGGGGAGATGGAAGTACAAGCACAGGTCTCTATTCATCCCATACCTATTCAGCGGCAGGCAACTATTCTATTTGTCTTTCGGTAACCGTGTCTTGCGGTTCGAGTTCGTCTTATTGTTATTCTTATTACGTCAATAAATCGAGTGATGAAAGTTCGCAGTTAGTGCATATTAATGTTCAGGCCCCGGAAAAAACAAATGGACTTACGGCATTAACTACAAAAGCTTTTGCTTTCACCATTTACCCAAATCCTAATAATGGAGAATTTAGCATACATCTTAGTGAGCTTAATAAAGATAAATTGACTGTTTCAGTTTATTCCCTTCTTGGAGAGCTAGTCTATTTCTCTGATGAAGCTGAGAATACGGAGATTAAAATTATCGCGCTTCCCGAATTAACTAACGGTATTTATTTTGTAAGGTTAAGTTCAGGTACCAGTGCCCGCACAGAAAAAATTATTATTTCGAAATAATTTTTTTAGCACCCAACCTTTAATTTTTAGAAGTGTTTATACTAGTGAATACAATTATAAATCTTCTAAAATCCCAATCATGAAAAGAATTACAAACTCCCTTAAAGCACTTGCCCTGATTTTTGTATTGGCAAGCTCTAACTCCTCTCACGCCCAGATACTTAGTCCGAGCTTCACCCAAACAGTAAATGCAGGGGGTCAGGTAACCTTTAGCTCCACAACTGCCGGAACATCTTCTATCACTATTTTTAGCTGGAATTTCGGCGATCCTGTGGGATATGCTGGAATTCAAACTTCTTATGACACGATAAATCACACTTATGCGGCCAACGGAATTTATCTTGTAACCCTTCGTATACAAAATGGACCCCCCACAAATACCAGTGCTGTTACACAAACCGTAGTTGTAAATACGTCTACAAACACCGGCTGCTCTCTTAATGCAGATTTTACCAGTAGTTTGTTAAACTTCGGAACTGTGATGCTGACAAACACTTCTACAGGAACTACTCAGGCAACTACTTACTGGATAAATTATGGCGATGGCAGTCCTTTAGCAAACAGCTATTATTACCAGTATCCTTACAACGGTACATTTACCATAAGTTTAACAGCAGACAATAATTACAGCCCGACCTGTGTTTCTACAAAAACTGCAGTTGTCACAGTAACAAACGCTACCTGCAATGTTGTACCGGGTTTTACCTTCAGTAACACTTCCGGGCCAACATTTCAATTTATAAGCACCGCTACAGCGCCAGCTAATCATATCTGCTACTGGAATTTTGGTGACGGATCTCCAACTGCTTCCGGTGATACAGTAACACATACGTTCTCTGCACAAAGCGGTAATTATTATGTCCAACAACAAGTTTCAGGAGGAGGCAGTTGCGCCAGTTATACAACTCAAGAAGTAAGCGTTAGTAGTGCTAGTTGCGTAGCTAACTCTAACTTCACATTCGCTCCTTCAGGAACCCCACAATGGTGGAATGTTTTTCCAACGTTTCCTTACAATGTTTCCAATGCTGTATGGAATTGGGGAGATGGAAATACTAGTAATTCTTTATATACTTCACATCTTTACGCTTCTGCCGGAACCTATACTATTTGTTTATCTGTGACAGTGACTTGCGGAGACACTTCAAGCGCTTGTTCCTCCTATGCTGTCTATAAGTCCACCGATGGTTCATCGGAGATGATCGGAGTTACTGCTCTTGAACCTGGAACTACAACAGGAATTACACCTACTGAAGCTGATGTAAAACAATTTGTCGTTTATCCCAATCCAGGTAATGGTCACTTAAATATTCTGTCCAACTTAACTTCAAAAGCAACTATACAAGTTTACAGCCTGATTGGAAAGCTTGTTTATAGCGAAGAAGAAGCTTCCCTTAACACTCAGACCCATGGAGTAGATCTGACAAGACTTGACAATGGTATCTACTTTTTAAAAGTCACCGAGGGTTCAAAAATATCTACTGAGAAAATTGTAATAACGAAATAAAATTATGCCCAAAAAGAACAGAGAGTTGCCGCGAACCGGCAACTCTTTTTTTTGAAATAAGCTTATCATTTCATATTGATGAGCTCGTTCGTTTTCAGGATCAGATCCATAAAAAGAATTTTAGGATTGGCATTGCGCTCTATATAATAATAATTGCTGTTAAACTCTTCCACCAATCTTTCGTAATTTTTTTGATTTACAAAGGGTGCAAATTTTTCAAGAAATTGTTTTTCCTGCCCGCTTAATCGCACCAGGTTTTTGTCACCATAATTAAACATTAAACTGTCCCGAAAAACTTCAAGACTATACTGTAGAAATTGTTTCTGCTTTTCCCGTCCGCTGGAAGCATTATCATCTATCCAGGTCAAAGCTTTTCCGCAGTCAAACTTTAAAGCAAGACGCATAAAGGTTTGAAAATTATTCAGGAAAGAAACACTTTCTTCGTTTTGCGTCAGAAGATGTAAAGCCTCAGAATAACTGCCATTGGACAAAATTGCTGTTTGCCTCGCTACTTCTGGATTAATTTTAAATTGCGATACCAGGGCATTGGCAATTTCATCTTCCGAATTTGAATAAAAAGGAATTTGTTGCACACGCGAAAAAATAGTTGCAAGCAGTTGTTCCGGATTATTGGAGATCAAAACAAAAATTGTTTTTTCTGGTGGCTCCTCAAGAATTTTTAAAAGTTTATTGGCCGACTCAGCATTCATTTTCTCTGGTTGCCAGATCAGCATCATTTTATAAGAGCCTTCGTAACTCGTGTAACTTAATTTCTTTAAGATATCGTTAGCTTCTTCAACCGGAATGAGTGGTTGTTTATTTTCGGCGCTTATCTCGTTAAACCAACCGTCTAAAGTTAAATAGGGATTTGCAAGAAAAGCCTCTCGAAATTCTTTAATAAGATCGTTGCTGCTTTTTACATCCTTACTTTTTGCAATAGGAAAAACCAAATGCAAATCAGGATGAATTAATTTGGAAACTTTGTTACAGGAAATACAAACACCACAAGCGCCTGTTTCTTTTTTATCTAAACAATAAAGGTGCTGTGCAAAAGCAATAGCAGTGGGCAAATTGCCACAGCCTTCTTTGCCAGAAAATAATAAAGCATGCGGAACACGTTCTTCCTTCACCATTTTTAGTAAACGGTGCTTGGGTTCCTGCTGACCTACTATTTGTTCGTAAAGCATACGCTAAAGATAGGGAATCCCGATAACTATCGGGAGGAAAAATAAGACGGCAAATGTAGCGTTAGAAAAAAATAACTCAGGTTGTTTTTCGATCTACCACGCGCCATGTTACATGTTATGTTATTTATTATTAAACTCGTTCATGCAGCGCTGAAGTCCTATAAAGGCAAAAGCTTTCATGGCATCTGCTGAAATTTTTATTCTATCTTGAAGGGTTTTTAATTCTTCTTCGTTCCATTTGCCAAGAACATAATTAACCTGCTGGCCCTTGTTAAACTCGCTGGCAATACCGAAACGAAGTCTCGGATAATTTGTGGTGTTTAAAGTTTCCTGGATACTTTTGAGTCCGTTATGCCCGCCGTCACTTCCCTTAGGACCAATACGAATTTTTCCGAAAGGCAAGGCCAGCTCATCAACAAGCACCATGATATTGTCAACTTCAATTTTTTCAGATTGCATCCAATAATTCACAGCTTTACCACTCAGGTTCATGTAAGTACTGGGCTTAATAATCACTAGCTGTTTACCTTTATATTTTAACTCGGCAACATCTGCGTAACGCTCTGACGAAAATTTTACTGAACCCGATGCAGCAAGCTCGTCTGCAATCTTAAAACCAATGTTATGGCGCGTTTCGGCGTATTCCTCACCAATATTACCTAGTCCGACTATTAAGAATTTACTCATGCCGAAAAGATTTTAAACCCTGTTAGAATTTTTTTGTTTTGTACAAATCGTGTTTGATGTTGTAACGAATGCAGTCCCAGTATTCTTTGGTATAGCTCACAAAAATTTCTTCGCCCGCTTCTATATCGCGACTGGCAACAATAAAACACCTGTCTTTAACCACTTCGTAATTTGCATTGTTTTTTAAGCCTTTTGTTTTGCTTAATCCCGCTGCATCATTTGCGTAACGCGCTTTGTGCTCTGGCGTAGAATAAGCATCGATACATCTTTTTTTACTAATAAAAAACAGATATCCATCTTTGTCTTCTTTTACGCGTTTTTCATATTCTTTCCAATCAATGATCTCACCAAGGTATTCAATAACCTGCTCGCCTTTTTTAATGGGTTTGTCAGTGAAGAGGCCTTTGCCTGCATTTGGTAACTGTGAAACTTTTACTTTAAGAGCCATAATTTTTTTAGCTATAAGGCGACAAAAATAGAGTTTAATTCTATATCCAGAAGGGCTTTTGAGAAATGTTTGTAAGTTTGGTCGCCCTAGCCCAAAAGAATAAGCCCCTGCGTACAAGAAATTCTATCCCAGAGCGTTATTTAAGCCTTGCCGGCAAATAAACTAAAGAAATACTAGTCAAAACACTATTTTTACTTTGATTAACTAAAGAATATGAAAATCCGTTATCCGGAACTATTAATAGCCACATTTATTTTCGCTATTCTTTGCATTATCGCCTTTACAACCACTACCACAGGCGATTCGGGTGACGGAATAAATCATTATTTATATTCGCATTACGCTTTTAAATATCCCGATATTTTTTTTAATCACTGGGCAAAACCTGTTTTTGTACTTTTTAGCGCCCTGCCTTCACAATTTGGTTTTACAGGTATTCAGATCTTTAATTTTATATGCGCTTTGGCAAGCGCCTTATTAGCATTTTATACCCTAAAAAATCTTAAGGTAAAATACACTTACCTTATTTTTGTGTTTTTATTTTTCTCGCCCCTTTATTTCAAACTTCTTTTTTCAGGTTTAACAGAATATTTGTTTGCACTCATTCTTAGTCTCGGTATTTACCTTGAGAGCAAATCAAAACATAACTCCGCATTGATCTTAATCTCGTTTTTACCCTTGGTTCGGTCGGAAGGACTTTTAATTGTTGGTGTTTTCGCACTCTATTTTATCTTTCTTAAAAAGTACAGGCAACTGCCACTTTTGTTGAGTGGACAAGCTCTTTACAGCATTGTCGGTGCAATCTACCATAAAGATTTTCTTTGGGTCTTTAATGAAATTCCGTATTTAAGCAAAACTAGTCCTTATGGTCATGGCGAGATGTTTGATTTCGTAAACCGTTTAAATTACACCATAGAAAAACCTATTTATTTACTGCTTCTTGTAGGAATTTTTGTGAGCTTCTATAAGTTCCTGAAAAACACCGCGTCAGCTACCGAGCTTTTTAAGATGTTAGTGATTGGTGGAAGTTTCATCATTTTTTTCATAGCCCATTCTATCTTTTGGTGGAAAGGGATATTTAATTCTATGGGTTTGCCCCGCGTTTTAATATCCGTGCTTCCTCTGATTGCCATGCTTTGCGTTTTTGGACTCGATTTTTTACTTGAGAAAATAAAAAATACAAGGTTGAAATATATAGCTCTTGGTACCATATTATTTTTAGTGGTCCTTTACCCGTTCACAAACAGGCCCCAGGGTGTTGTATTTAACAGAAACCTTTTTGTGATTCCTGAGAACGAACTCATCGCTAAAGAAGTGGTTCCATTTATTCAAAAAGAATTTCCAGATTACAAAACTCACTTCTTTTATTATTCACATCCCTTTTTAAGCATAGCTTTAAACATCGACCCCTTCGATTACCGCCATCATAAAGAGATTACTAATGTACCCGCCGACTATTTCTTTGCTAAAAACACATTGGTTATCTGGGACGACTGGTACTCAAGCGTAGAAGGTCGCATCACATGGGAGCAAATGAAGAACGACCACCGTTTTGAACTGCTTAAAGAATTCAGTACTATTGAAAAAGGCAGGGTAATAAAACTTGCAGTGTTCCGATCAATAGAAGGGTTTTAACCTATTCTTATAAAAACCCTCCGCCTATTTGCATGAAGGCCCTGTTTTCTCTGGCTTCGGAGGTCTTTATCAATTCTACCGAATCTTCTGATATAACCAATAATTTGTTGCAATATTTGATGAGTAAATCGAGATCATGTGAGCTTACGAGAATACACTTTTGGTGTTCTTCTACCAACTTTTTTAAAAGTATGAACAAATCGTGTTTCGATGCATAATCCAGGAAAGCGCTGGGCTCATCCAATAACATAAAAGGCGTTTGCTGAGCCAGAGACTTAGCTATTATTGTCTTTTGAAAAAGTCCATCGCTTAATTCATTCACCGGTTTTAATTGATGCGCTTTGATACCACAGGACTCTATGGCTGCATCAATAACAGAAAGATTTTCTGATTTCAATTCGTGAAAAGAATTGGTGTACGGAATTTGCCCAGCCGCCACAACATCGTAAGCCGTCAGATTAAAGCCTCCTACTTTCTCTGTAAGCACTATTGATATTTTACGGGCTAATTCTGTTAAAGAAACTTGCTCTATGTTTTTTTTATTTAAATAAATTTCCCCCGATAAAACCGGCAAAAGTCCACACATACTTTTAAGAAGTGTAGATTTACCTATCCCGTTTAATCCGACAATGCCAATAAATTCTTGCTGGCAAAACTCAAGATTTAAGTTTTTAAGAATGACCACGTCCTTCCCGGCTTTCTTATATCCCAGGCTAACATTATTTAAAGACAAGTGTTGCATGCTATCCATCTACCAGTGTTTGTTTCTGAACATTAAATAAATAACCAGGGGTGCACCAATTAAAGTGGTAATCATATTCAGGGGTAAAGAAATATTTCGGACCACTGAATTTGCAAGAGCATCCGAAAATAAAAGAATACTACTTCCTATAAGAAGGCAGGCTGCAAAATGCAGTTGTTGTTTTGAACTGCCAAAGACCATGCGCGATAAAATAGGAACAGCGATTCCCACAAATGCAATCGGTCCGCAGAAAGCTGTAGTAATGCCTGTAAGAACAGAGGAAATAAGGATCAGGTAAAATCTGCTTTGGTTAAAATTAACTCCTACGTTATGAGCATAGTTCTGCCCTAATAATAAAGCGTTCAGAGGTTTTATAAAAAACAGCAGCGCTGTCAAACATAAAAACGCTACCGGCAAAAATAATCCCAGATCAGAGTTTGTTGTATTTGCTAACGAACCCATTCCCCAGACTACAAAACTTTTAAGACTACCAGGATCTGAAAAATATTCCAAAGCGGTTTGAATAGCCCCACAAATTTGCGAAAACATGAGTCCGATCAGAAGCAAGACAATGTTACTATTTACTTTTTTAGAAATTATTAAAATAAGCACCGTTACCAGAAAACTCCCCGTTATCGCCGAGATAACAATAAAGCTTTTTCCCAGGAAAAAGTCAGAAAACACATGCAGGGCGTTTCCCGCAAGAATACTAACAGCAACCATCAGCGAAGCACCAGAGCTTATTCCCAGAACATAGGGACCCGCCAGGGGATTTCTGAAAATAATTTGCAGAATTAAACCAGAGACCGATAAAGTGCAACCTGCTATTATAGCCGTAACTGTTTTAGGAAAACGGATCTGCCAGAAAATAAAATTATCCGCCGTAACTTCTGAAACATTTACTGATTCGCTTCCACCAAAAAATAAACTCAATAAACATCCCGTTACAAATAACAAAATCAGTATAGAAAATTTTATGGCTGAATAGTTTTTCAATCTTTAGAAATCTAAGTTAGTAATGATTCCATTTTTATTAATCTGCGAGATCAGTATAATCTGTGGTAAAACTAGCGTAGTTGTTCGTAATACCAAAAATCCGTTTTAATTTTTTCGCGCAATGCCGGATGAAAAACCTGGATCAAATCACTCAAAATTCTGTTCGGATAAATCATTCCAGTTTCCCAGTAATTGCTATATCCCTTACTGTTAGTCACTTTGGTATTGTTATATAAATTTCCATTTTGATACGCTTTAAATTCCGAATAACGGCTCTCAAATCCTATCAATTCCTTCTTTGTTCTTAAAGTCGAAAGATTGATCCAGAAATCTGCGTTTTTTGCTTTTACATATACTTGTTCAAAACTCAAAGGAAGGCTGCCAGAAAGCGTATCTTCCTTCCATAAATAATTTGCTCCTGCATCTTTTAAAAGTTGTGCTACATAGCTTCTTCCTCCAGGCATATACCACGAATCACTGTATTTTATTTCATTAAAAACTGTGGGTTTATAAGTTGTTTGTGAGGCAATTTGTTTTAACTCATAATAATTTTTTTCTACCGCTTTAAAAATCGAATCAGCCAGTTTTTCTTTGTCCACAAACGCCGCAAAAAATTTGATCCATTCCGCTCTTGCCAGCGGACTCTCTTCGAGGTGATCAACACTTATTGCTACAGGGATTTTGGTCTGCTCTAGTTTTTTATCCACATCCTTTTCGCCTTCACCCATTCCAAAAGTGAAAATGATATCAGGATTTAGCATAACCGTTTTTTCCAGATCGATTTGCGGCGACTTCATCAGTTCTTTTAAGTCACCCTTCATGTACTTTGTAATGACCTCTTGATTGTTCACGTAATCCATATTGTCAATAGCGGAAAGTTTATCTGAAGACTGTAACTCGCAAAACATGGTCGCGTATATACTACTTAAAGCGGCAATCTTTTTACAAGGACGTCTGATCCGAATTCCTTTTGCAGGGAGATTAGCAGAATCTGTGTAAAGAATAAATGTTGCTGTGGTATCGTGATTGTGCCTGTTACCGAATAGATATACAGCAGTAAATCCATTTCCCTTTGACATTGCAAAGCGTTTTGCATACTGCAGGCTGCTATCTTTTGTTAGAACAAAATCACTTTTTATTTTCTTAGAAGAAGTATTACATCCTACCATAACAAGTGCTACTCCGAAAAGAGTGAAAAGTTTACGCATAAAATTTAATTTCGAAAATGCTCCCGCAAGGTTTATTATCTTTTACTTTTATTTCTGCATTGTGTTGCGTAAGAATGTATCTTACAATGTACAAACCTAAACCGGTTCCTTTAGTACTTCGGGTTTCTTCATTACCTGCTCTGAAAAATTTTGAAAAAACCCTTACCTTGTCGTTATCTGAAATGCCGCAGCCCTGGTCACTCACAAACATGCTTGTTTTTCCATCTACCAGTTTTAACTCTACGAGTATTTCCTTTTCCCGTTTAGAATATTTTAGCGCATTATCCACAAGATTGGTTATAACGGATGGAAACGCGTTTACATCAATCTCCATAAAAATATCGGGTGATAAATTCGTTTTTAACTCGCCGCTGATTAATTCGTTCTTGTAGTAGCGTTTCAAGACTGTTTCTATAAACACTCCAAGATTTTGTTTCTCTTTTTTAGTAATAAACTCACCTGTTTCCAGACGACTTGCCAGTAAAATATTATCTATTAACGCGTTAAGTCTCTCTGTTTCAAGCAACGCATTAGAAATAAGTTCCTGCTGAATTGTCTCGCTTAATTTTTGTTTCTGTAAAGTCTGCAGTTGTAGTTTAGTAGCTGCAATAGGAGTTTTGAGCTCGTGTGTGATACTTAGAAAAAAATTTTTCTGTTGATTGTTGAGGAAAATTTCTTTGTCGTAAGCTTGTTTGATTTTATAAATCCCAAAAAGAAGCAATAAAAGAAAAACAGTTCCTTCGCTCACGATCATAACAGTTTGCATTTTCTTTTTATGATGCAGCACGTTAAGATCTTCTTTTAGCTGAGTTTCATTTGTAGAGGTGATTTCGGTCAACTTTATCTTTTCACCGATAATTCTATCGTTTTGCTTCACCAGTAACATTTCCCACCATAAAAACTGCAGCAAAATGTACCCAAACAAAATGCTTAAAATAAGTATGGATCTTGATTTTGGCTTCATTTATAAAACGAAAATTACACTTCGTTAGGCACCTCAGGAAACTGGATCAGGTCTTCAATTTGCGACAGAACCTGCGCAGAACGTTTCACAGAATCCACATCTTCAATGGTTAAATATAACTTATTGTTTTGTTCTTTCAAGGTGCAAAGGTTCGGATATTTTTGCGCGTACATAAGGGATGCCTGAAACATAGGACTTGAAAAATAGTCACTCTGCTGTTTGTTTAAAAAGTACGCAAGCATTTTTTTATTTTTCAAGGTAAGCTTCTCAAAACCAAGGCGCATGGCTTTCCAGCGCAGACGCACCACATTAATCAATTCTATAGCTTCAGCCGGAATTGGTCCGAACCTGTCGCGTAAATTCTTTTCAAACAAAACAAGATCTTCTTCTTTGGTGATATTATCCAGTTCCCTGTAAAGCATCAGGCGCTCGGTCAGACTGCTCACATAAGCATCCGGAATTAATAATTGTAAATCTGTATCCACAACGGTTTCTTTTACAAACTGTCTTGAGAACACAGAGTTATCCGTTACCTGATTTGTATCTACAATGTCTTTATACCAATCTTCTTCTTTTAACTCTTCAACGGCTTCATTCAAAATTTTCATGTAAGTATCAAAACCCATATCATTAATGAACCCACTTTGCTCTCCTCCCAATAAATTGCCGGCACCGCGAATATCCAAATCACGCATCGCAATCTGGAATCCACTTCCAAGATCACTGAAGTCTACGATTGCTTTTAATCTTTTTCGAGCTTCACTCGTTAATAATATTTGAGAAGGCGCTAACAGGTAACAAAAAGCCTTTTTATTACTTCTTCCCACGCGACCGCGCATCTGGTGTAAATCGCTTAATCCGAAATTTTGAGCATCGTTAATTATAATAGTATTGGCGTTACTAATGTCTAATCCGCTTTCAATAATGGTGGTGGCTACTAAAATATCGTAATCGCCTTCCATAAAACCCAGCATAACATCCTCGAGCTTGTCGCCGGGCATTTGACCGTGGCCAATGGCAATACGCGCATCCGGCACAAGCCTTTGCAAGATTCCTGCAACCTCGGTTATATTACCTACTTTATTATTTACAAAAAACACCTGGCCTCCGCGTTGCAATTCGTAGCTTATTGCATCACGAATTAATTCTTCATCAAAAGTATGCAACTCTGTTTGCACGGGATAACGATTTGGCGGAGGTGTTGAGATTGCTGAAAGATCTCTCGCGCCCATCAAACTAAATTGTAAAGTTCTTGGAATAGGCGTTGCAGTAAGTGTTAGAGTATCAATATTCGCTTTAAAAGTCTTTAATTTATCCTTTACCCCTACGCCAAATTTTTGTTCTTCGTCAATAATAAGTAAGCCTAGGTCTTTAAACTTTACGTCTTTACTTACCAATTTATGCGTGCCTATTAAAATATCTATTTTTCCTTCTGACAAACGCTTAAAAATTTCTTTCTGATCCTTCGCAGACCTGAAACGATTGATGTATTCTACTGTGCACGGAAGATCGCGAAGTCTTTCTTTAAATGTTTTATAATGTTGATAAGCAAGAATAGTTGTTGGCACAAGCACGGCCACTTGTTTACTATCGCATACCGCTTTAAAGGCTGCACGCACCGCGATCTCAGTTTTTCCAAACCCTACATCCCCACAAACCAACCTATCCATAGGATGCGAACGCTCCATGTCTCGTTTTACATCACGCGTTACCTTAATCTGATCTGGCGTATCTTCATAAATAAATGAAGCTTCCAATTCATGTTGCAAATAATTATCTTTTGGAAAAGGGTGTCCGGGTTTTGTTTTGCGTTGTGCGTATAATTTGATAAGATCGTAAGCCAGCTCCTTTACGTTGCGTTTTGTTTTCGCCTTCAGAGTCTGCCAGGTAGTACTGCCTAATTTATCGATGCGCGGCACCTGACCTTCTTTGCCGCTATATTTACTAATACGGTGTAAACTATGAATACTTACATATAAAGTATCGTTGTCGCGAAATAATAATTTTACGCTTTCCTGCTCTTTGCCATTGATATTAAGTTTGTGAAGTCCGGCAAAACGACCAATACCATGATCTATATGGGTTACATAATCACCTGGGTTAAGCGTGAGCAATTCTTTAATGGTAAAAGCTTCGGCATTTTTATGTTTAGCCTCTTTTAATTTAAAACGGTGATACCTTTCAAAGATCTGGTGATCTGTATAAATCGCGATCTTCAGATCTTCATCAATAAACCCTTCGTGAATATTGATAGGCAAATAATCGATCAGGGTATCGTAAGTGCGATGTTCTTTTACAAGCAAATCATTAAAAATGGTAATAAGACGATCGGCTTGTTTTACGTTATCCGTTAAAAAATAATTTTTGTATCCGCGCGTTTTATTCTCCTTCAAATTAGAAATCAATAGTTCAAAATTCTTATTGAAGGAAGGTTGCGGACGTTGATTAAATTTCAGAGTATCAGAGGAAAGCAAAGAACTAATTCCAAATTCAATAACCGGAAAACCTTTTATGGTGAATTTTAATTCCGTAGAATCAGAAAATAATTTTTCAGGCGGAACCTGTTTTACTTCTCCCGTTTGATTGTTATAGGCTTTGCGCGCTGACTCCAGTTTTTTGTCGAAAACATCAAACATATAGTTGGCATCTTCCATCACTAACATGCTATCAGCCTTATCAAAATAATTAAAGAGTAAGGCTTTGTCTTCGTTAAATAAAGCTGAATTAATATTTGGAATGATAGTTACAAAATCAAAATTCGCAGTTGATAATTGCGTGGAGGGATCAAAGGTTTTTATCGCTTCTACATCGTTTCCAAATAATTCAATCCTGTAGGGATATTCATTCGCGAAAGAATAAACATCTATAATTCCCCCGCGAATACTGAACTGACCGGGTTCAAAAACAAAGTCAACATGCTCAAAATTATATGAACTTAAGAACTCAGAAATAAATTCAATAGATAACTTTTCGTTCTTTTTTATTTGTAAGGTATTTTGGTGTAACTGTTTTTTAAGTGTCACCTTCTCACTTAGCGCCTGCGGATAAGTAACAACAACACCTTTAAAATTATCTTTAGAAAGTAAATTTAAAACCTCAGCACGCTCCTGGATATTTGCGTTAGTTGTTTTCTCAATCTGGTAGGGTTGTTTGTAGGTTTCTGGAAAAAATAAAACTTTTTCTTTGGGAAGAAGAGCATCCAAATCATTCAAAATGTAAGCCGCTCTTTCTTTATCAGAAGCAATAACAATCAGATTTTTGTGTGTTTGCAAAACAATGCTTTGCAATAAAAAAGACAAAGAAGATCCGTTTAAACCCTGAAACCAATGATTTTGGTTAAGGTTTAGCTCTTGCAATCGGGAATCAAAAATCCCTTCAAGGGACTTGTTAAGTAACATTTAGGCGGCAAAATTACACAATATCGTCCTCAAAACTCAAAAAACCCATCAAAAAAAGACTTTTTTAAGGATCTGGGGCGATTTACCACTTATACAAAAAATATAACCACCTCTCTCTAAATTTAGCTTTTTAACATTTGTATATAACGTAAAAGGAGCGCTTGGTGTTATCTTTGTTAGAATACAAATATCTGATCATTAAGATGAATAAAAATTTACTTGCCTTAAGTATACTTTTTCTTGGTTTAACAGTAACAGCACAAACACCTCGTTTGTCGCTGTTTGAAGAATTTACCGGTGAAAATTGTCCTCCCTGTGCTTCTACAAATCCTGCGCTGAATCTTATTTTAGCCGCACCAAGTAATACCGCCAAGGTCGTTTCCATCAAATGGCAGGTTCCTATTCCTTCTGCACCTACGGCTACCTGGTCACTCTACAAAACGAATAAAGCAGAGATTGACTGGAGATACCAGGGATCGGGATATGGCTATCAGAGTCAATGGGTTCAAACCGACCCTTCCACTCCGGGAATTAGTTCAGCTCCATCGGGTCTGTTTGATGGTCAGCACCAATGGGTTTTTGGCGCTCCCAATGACCACCCTGCATATGTTTCGAACGGCGTTATTGCCACTGCACAATCTTATACTTCCGCTTTTTCAGTTACTATGAACCGTGCCTGGGATGCCACCGGTACTTCTGTAACTCTTACAGTAAGCATTCAAGCTACTGCGCCTTTTAGCTCTGTTGGATCTCTTGTATTTCGCACTGTTATGGTAGAAGAAAGAATTCAATTTGCAAGCTCTCCGGGCAGCAATGGCGAAACCGTTTTTGAAAACGCTGTTATAAAATCTTTTCCTTCCATTCAATCTGGTGTAGCCATGGCTAGTACGTGGACTACAGGTCAAACACAAACCTTTACTTTAAATTGCCCGCTTCCTTCTTATGTAAGAGAGAAAGCAGAGATTGCTTTTGTAGGATTTATACAAGATGACGGAAATAAAAAAGTGGCTCAGGCTGTAAGATCAGGAAAGGCCCTGTTAACGAATGATGCACTTGCCGCCGGGGCAAAAGTACCTGTTACCTGTAATAGCAATATCAATCCTGAGGTGACTGTTTTTAATAACGGTGCCGATCCTATAACCAGCATGACCATTACTCCTGCGGTGGATAATGTTGCGGGTGCAGTGAATTACTGGACAGGAAATCTTGCGCCAGGAGCATACACAACCATTCCTCTAAGCGCCATGACAACCGGCACGGTAAATAACTCTCACGTATTTTCTTACAGCGTAACATCTATCAACGCTGTTGATTTTAACCCGAGTAATAATAGTGGTAAAACAAATTACCTCGTGGCTACCGACTATCAAACCAATCCTATTGAAGAAGGATTTGTTATGGGTGCTTTTCCACCTGCAGGATTTACTGTTGTTAATCCAAACGCTGGCGCAGGCTGGAGCAGAAGCACTGCTGCGGGCGGTTTTAATGTCGGGCCTTTACAATCCGCTAAGTATGATTTTTATAAAAACACGGTTATTGGAGATCAGGACGAACTTATTTTACCTCCGGTAGATTTAAGTGGTACCGTTGATCCTCTTATGTTTTTTGATGTTGCTTATGCGCAACGTAATTATACAAGTGATGATAAACTTGAAGTATTTGCGTCTATGGATTGCGGCGCAACCTGGACCAATTTTTACAGTGCACATGGAAGCACTTTAAGCACCACTGCTCCCGTATCAAACACTGTTTACGTGCCAGGCAGCTCAGACGAATGGAGAACAGAAAACATTACATTTCCGGGTTACAACAAACCAAATGTGCTTGTAAAATTTGTGGTGACTAATAATAATGGTAACAACTTATATCTTGATAATATTAACTTACTGCAATTAGAATCTCCTACAGTGGGCATTCCAAAAATAACTACTTCACGCTCCAGCATGGTTCTTTATCCGAATCCAAGCACCGGAGTTACAAATTTAATAGTTAGCTCTGGAAGATCTTCAGATGCAACGGTTACAGTAATCAACGCACTTGGCCAGGTGGTTTATAACAAAACAACTAATTTGACTGCCGGATCAACTACGTTACAGGTAGATCTTAAAAATTTGGCGGATGGCATTTACACGGTGTCGCTAACTACTAACGACGGAAGACTTGTAAAAAAAATAAACATTACGAAATAAACAACGATTATAAATAAAGACTACTAAAAACTATCAAAATGAAAAAACATCTAGTTATTTTACTCGCAGCTCTTTCTGCAAACCTCTTATCACAAACTACAATTCAGTTACGTCACGTTGAGGCTGGAAATGTTGCATTAGCTCCTAATGGCATTATTTACTCAACAACAAAAGCTAATAAGTCTACCCTTATTAATATTGACATTACTAATACCAGTACGGTTACTAATACTTATAAAACGAAGCGCTATGATGTTATTTTAAACAACGGAGCAGATGCTTCTTTTTGCTTTGCCGGAAATTGTTTTGCTTCCGTAACAGAAGTTTCTCCCGGGGGAACTACCCTTAACGGAGGGGCAAGCGCTTCGCAATCAAGCACCGAATATCAAATGCTTACAGCGGATATTGCTGAGGGAAGTACGCCCGGTATAAGTCATATTAAATACACTATTTTTAATGCATCCAATCCTAGCGACTCTGTTCAAATTACAATTAAATATAATGTTGCAGCTCCTGTAGGGATTAAAGAAGCAAACAAAAGTTTATCTTCTTTTGAGATCTTCCCGAATCCGGCAAAAGAAAATGCAAGCATTCTTGTAAACTCTGTAAAGTCTTTCGAGTCGCAGGTAATTGTTTATAATTCTATTGGTGCAGTTGTTTTTCAAAAACAAGTTTCGATCGTTGAAGGAAAAAACAAAATTGATTTAAATATCGAAAATCTTTCAGTGGGTATTTATTTTGCCAGCATTAAAACGGCAGAAGCAACGGTTACTAAAAAATTAGTTGTAAACTAATATAACGTAAAAACTGAAGATCCGTTCCAAAAAAAAAGGAACGGATTTTTTTTGAATTTATACTTTTAGATTCATTATAAAACAATTAAAAACAATAAAATAAATTCGCTCATGAAACAACAATTATTCCTTTTAAGTTTTTTAGTATTAGTTCTGAGTGCTGCGGCTCAGACTCCCCGTATGGTTCTATATGAAGAATTTACAGGTGAAACATGCCCGCCTTGTGCTTCTACCAATCCAGGGTTGAATCAATTACTGGAGGCAGACTCTGCGCTTACCATTCCAATTAAATGGCAGGTTCCTATTCCTTCTGCTCCCACAAAAACCTGGTCGTTATACCAAACCAATAAAACGGAAATTGACTGGAGATGGAAAAGCACTGGTTATGGTTATACACCTCCCATTCAATCTGCACCATCCAGTAAAATCGACGGACAAGAAGCTACGGTTTTTGGCGCGGCATCCAGCCATCCTATAGATCTAACACATAATCACCTTGTAACTGCACAATCTTATACTTCTCCTTTTTCAATAACTATAGCGCGTGCATGGAATAAAAGTACTACAGCAGTTAATGTAACTATCACTGTGCAAGCAACAGCACCTTTCAGTTCTGTGGGATCATTGGTTTTTCGTACTGTTATGGTTGAACGTTTGATTCAATTTTCAGTGCAACCAGGCTCAAACGGTGAAAAGAATTTTGAGGATGTAGCTATTAAGTCTTTTCCAACACTTCAATTAGGAACATCTTTACCAGGTACATGGACTGTAGGACAAACACAAACATTTACACTTAGCTGCCCTTTACCAGCCTACACAAGAAAAAAAGATCAGGTAGCTATTGTTGGCTTTATACAAGATGATGGCAACAGAAAAGTAATTCAGGCCGCAAGAGCTAATAAAGCAGCGATCCCACAAACTGCTTTGTCAGGGCTTTCAGCCAACGTAGATTTAACCTGTACAAATTTGATTACCCCTACTGTAGAAATTAAAAACGAAAGCGCCTCTGGTGCAATCACAGCTATGACTCTGACACCTTATGTGGATGGTATTGCAGCTCCGGTTACACAATGGACGGGCAACCTGGCAGCGGGGGCTACCACCATTATTACAATGAACCAGATTTCTTCTCCGGCACTTTCGGGTAGTCATACTTTTTCATGTGATATTGATATCGCTTCACCGAGCTACAACCTTATCAAAAATACAACCCGCGTAACTTATATGAGTGCGTCTAATTACCTGGGTACACCGGTGGCACAAGGCTTTACAGCTGCTGCTTTCCCGCCACAGGGCTTTGGTGTTGTAAATCTTAACAACGGTCCAACCTGGTCGAGAAGCAATGTTAGCGGTGGGTACAACACTTCACAAGAATCTACTAAATATGATTTCTTCAATAACAGTGTTGTTGGAGACCAGGATGAATTTTATCTTCCTCCTATGGATCTTTCTACTGCAACAAGTGCGCAACTATCTTATGATTATGCTTACGCGCAACGCGTAGCTGAAAGTGATGATGCTCTTGAGTTATTTGTTTCTAACAATTGTGGTGTAACATGGACCAGCTTAATGAAAAAACATGGTTCAAGTTTAACAACCAATAGCAATCTTTATGCTAACGCTTATGTTCCTGATTCACAAAATCCTCTTGATCACTGGCAAACAGAAAGCATTGATCTTAGCGGGTATCAGCAGGCCAACCTGTTAATTAAATTTGTTGCGACAAGTGATAATGGGAATAATCTTTACATGGATAATATTAATCTGCGATTTGCTGATGTAACAGGTATTACCAAAAATGTTATTGTGTCTTCAAACCTGAGCTTATATCCTAATCCTACCAATGGTACCACGCAATTAAAAATGATTAATATGAAAGCGGGTTCCGCAAAAATTTCTGTGGTAAATACTTTAGGACAGGTGGTTTTTGCGAAGGAAACAACTTTAACCGAAGGCGCAAACACAGTTCAGTTAGAAACTAAAGAACTTGCAGTAGGCATTTACAATGTAATAATTGATTCACAAAACGGTTCTGCCGTGAAAAAATTAAATGTGATCAAATAATAAAATCTAAAATTTTAGAAAAGCTGTTCCTGAAAAGAACAGCTTTTTTTATGTCCTTACTTTAAGCATGTACCCCTCAATGCCTTGCAAATAATGGCTTTCAAGCTGATGCATCAAAGGCAATCGCAAATACATGATCTTTGCATAAACAGGTAAACACGAAAAAAATCAGCTGTAAGGTGTGCCAATTCTTACATAGAGCTATGTATTATGTTAAAATCGCATTTTCACCTCAGCTATTTTGGCATTTCCGGTGGTAAATCATTTGCAGATCATTATATTTGATATTCAATCTATAATAAAAACTAATACACCATGAAAAAACATTTACTAGCCGGCTTACTAATCACCGGAATGACAGCCGTAGCGCAAACGCCACGTCTTTCTTTGTATGAAGAATTCACAGGAGAGACTTGTCCGCCTTGTGCAGCAACAAATCCTGCGCTTAATGCTTTATTAGCTTTACCAACCAACACAACCAAAATCGTTGCCATTAAATGGCAGGTGCCTATCCCAAGTGCTCCTACCGCTACATGGTCATTATACCAAACTAACAAAACAGAAATTGACTGGAGATGGAAAACCATTGCTAACGGTGGTTATGGATATTCTCCTGCAATTCAATCTGCTCCATCGAGTAAAATCGACGGACAAGAAGCAACTGTATTTGGAGCTACAAGCAGCCACCCAGGTTACTTAACTTCAGGCATTATTACTACAGCTCAATCTTATACATCCGCGTTTTCAGTAACCATGGCACGTGCCTGGGATGCTACTTTTAGCTCGGTAAATCTTACAGTAAATATTACTGCTTCAGCAAACTTTACAGCTACAGGCAATTTAATATTCAGAACGGTAATGGTTGAGAATGTAATTCACTTCGCAACACAACCAGGAACTAACGGTGAAAAAGATTTTGAAGATGTAGCTATCAAATCTTTCCCTACTATTCAAAACGGTGTTTCAATGGTAGGTACCTGGATTACAGGTCAAACACAAACTTTCACTTTAAATTGTCCGATTCCATCTTACGCACGTGACAAATCTGAAATTGCTTTTGTTGGATTTATCCAGGATGATGGCAATCAAAAAGTAGCACAAGCTGTAAGAGCAGTGAAAATGCCGGTAACAAATGATGCTAAAGCTCTTGTTGGAACTATTCCAACAATCTGTGGAACTACTGTTTCCCCACAAATCAGCATTTACAACAACGGATCAAACATCATCTCTAGTTTTGATATTAATCCAACAATGAACGGTACTAACGGAGCTATCTTTAACTGGTCAGGATCTTTAGCTCCCGGAGCTACAACGGTAATTAATCTTCCTTCAACTGCTATTATTGGAGGTGTAAACAATTTCTCTTACACCATCAGTAACGTTTCTGGTTCAGATAATAATTTACCGAACAACTTCGCCGGCACTAAATTCTTTGGTGTTACAAACTACCAGGGAACTCCGGTTGCAGAAGGATTTGTAGGAGCTACTTTCCCACCTGCCGGTTTTGCTACTTATAATAACTACAATGGTCCGAGCTGGGCTAAAGTTACCACTTGCGGTGGTTACGGTCTAAGCGCAAATGCTACAAAACTTGATCTTTTCACTTTTCCAAACGGTTCAGTAAACGAATTAAACATTCCGGCTTACCACACAACTTCTCTAACACCTAAATTACATTTCGACGTAGCTTATGCACAATATGCATCCGGCGACGCTGATCAATTAGATATCCTGGTGTCTGATGATTGTGGTGCTAACTGGACAAATGTGTATTCAAAAAATGGAGCTGGTTTAATGACAGCGCCAGTGGTAACATCCCCTTTTACACCTTCGGCCAGCCAATGGAGAACCGATACCGTATTTTTAAGTGGATATGCTAATAAAGACCTCCTTATTAAATTTGTAGGTACTAGTGATTATGGTAACAATATGTACCTTGATAATATTAATCTGTCATCTTGTGCACTTCAAACAGTTGTAGCAACAAGCAATCGCGAAAACATCTGTGTAGGCGAAACTGCTACCATTACAGCTACAGGAGCTAGTTCTTACAGCTGGAGCACCTCCTCTTCTACCGCAGCAGTTCAAGTAGTAACTCCTTCCCAAACTACTACTTATATGATCAGCAGCAAAGATCAATCGCGTTGTAAAGATGCTTCTACTTCTATAGTTGTAAATGTTGACGCTTGTACTGGTATTAAAATGCTAAACGCAAATCAACTAAAAGTAACTATCTACCCTAATCCGTCTAACGGTGAAACAAGTATTATCATGAATGCTAACAACAGCGGAAAAGCTACTGTAAGTATTGTTAATACTTTAGGACAAGTAGTTTACAAAAAAGCAACTACACTTAATTCAGGTGAAAACACATTGCAATTAGATGTTAAAGCTCTTGCAACAGGTGTTTACAATGTTGTAATCGATTCAGAACAAGGATCTACTGTAAAAAAATTAACTGTATCTAAATAAATCCGCAGGGATTTTTTTCAGTAATTTTTCTTATAAACCCCGTCATGGTAAATCTGTGGCGGGGTTTTGTTGTTTAAAATCAATACCATTTAATTCATTTTTTTTTAGTTTCTTTACAGCTTAATTTAATACGAATATGGAATTATACTTAGACTCAGCCAATTTAAAAGAAATTGAAGAAGGTTTTAAATTGGGCTTTTTAAACGGCTTAACCACAACCCCAACCTTTATGCAAAAGGAAGGAATTACGGATATTGACGGAACAATTGTAAAATTAAGCAAGATTGTGCCTGTGCTCCAAATCGAAGCATTAGGAAACACTGCTGAGGAAGTATTAGCGGAAGCTGAGCGTCAGTTAGCTCTTGGATTAGATCCTACAAAAACAGTTTTTAAAATTCCGGTTTCTTTAGAAGGTGTTAGAGCTTGTAAATTATTAAGAGATAAAGGGTACCTGGTAAACGTGCATTTGGTGTATACGTTGCAACAAGCTTATATGGCTATGCAAGCGGGTGCTACTTATGTTTGTCCATTAGTTGGGCGTTTACAGGATCAGGGTCACGATGCTTTAACGCTGGTTGAGCAATGTGTTGACGCTGTAGAAATTTACGGGTACGATACAAAAATCATGTTCTCTTCGGTGAGACATGCAGAACACGTGAGAAATGCCATCAACATTGGCGTTCATACAATCACAGTTCCCCTAAAAGTACTAAAGCAATTAACGGAGAATAATTTCACTACTTTAGGAACGGATCAGTTTATTGCTGATACCCGTTTGATGATGGTGCGTGTGAAAGAAGCGATGAACGGCGTAAATCCAATCGTTGCAGAAGAAACTAATATTACTGATGCTTTGGTTAAAATGACTGAATTCAATTTTGGTGCTATTACCGTTGTAAAAAAAGACGGTAGCATTAAAGGAGTATTTACAGATGGTTCTTTACGTAAATTGTTACAGGAAAAAGGTCACGGCATTTTAAGCAAAAAATTAAGTGACGTTGAATTCCGCGAACCAATTACAATTGATGGAGGTGTATTGTTGAATGACGCAAGTGTTTTATTTAAAAAGACTTCTGTTGATACCATTGTGGTGACTGAAAACGGTAAACCAGTTGGGATGTTGGATATTCAGGATTTGAAATCTTAGTCTCGACTACGCTCGACTTGACATTCGACTACGCTCGACTTGACATTGCTAACACACGAGCTGGCTCAAAAGAGTCTTTACTCTTTTGCCCTGCTCGACTTGACATTGCTAACACACGAGCTGGCTCAAAAGAGTCTTTACTCTTTTACCCTGCTTGACTTGACATTCGACCAAGCTCGAACTGACACTTAATTAAAACCTGGGCAGCAGATATGCCCAGGTTTTTAGTTTTTTTTTAAAAAGTTTTATGACAGAACCTGAGAATTTATATGGCGTTATTGGTGGAAGATTTATTACTTCAGCCGATGAAATGAGAATCAAACTCGAAAAGATAAAAGCTTTTGTTTTTGACTGGGATGGCGTTTATAATAACGGAGAAAAACAATCTTCCGGAGGAAGCAATTTCAGCGAGGTTGACAGCATGGGACAAAACCTACTGCGTTTTTCCTATTATCTCAAAAATAAAAAACTTCCGTTTACTGCTATTATCAGTGGGGAAAAAAACGATACAGCTTTCTATTTCAGCGAAAGAGAATGTTTGAATTATTCTTTATTTAAAGTGCCTCACAAACGCGCGGCTCTTGACCTGCTTTGTGAAAAAGAAAATTTAAAGCCGGAAGAGATCGCCTATTTTTTCGATGATGTGCTCGATATTCCCATTGCAGAAGTTTGTGGAATAAGAATGATGGTAAATCAGAAGGCCAATCCTCTTTTTGCGCAGTATTGTATTAAACACAAATTAGTAGATTACCTGAGTGCCTCTGCTGGTGGCTCATTCGCGGTGCGGGAAATGACGGAGCTTTTAATTGGTCTTAATGGAAATTATGACGAGGTAATGACCGGGAGAAAAAATAATTCGGTGGAGTATCAGAATTATATTCAAGCGAGAAAAAAAGTGAAACCGGATTACTATACCTTAAATGCGGACGAATTAGTGAAGGTAGATTCACCGAACAATTTAACCACATAGAGACATAGAAAAACATCCTGATTGAGATCGGATGCCCTAGAAAACATGCAAGCCTTCAAAAGTTACACATAGCAATAAAAGCTTTGTTTTTATTGAAGCTCTAAAGTTTAACTTACATCCAGTCCTCCGTTTTCAACTTGGTAAAAGTGATTTTATTAAATAGTTCAGTTATATGGAAGAATTAAAATACCCTATCGGACACTTCAAAGCCCTGGATGATTATTCCCATGAAGATCTAGAAAATTATATCTCTATTATTGAGAGTTTTCCTAAACGCCTGAAACTCGAAGTAGAGAATCTCACAAATTCCCAGTTAGATGTGCCTTATCGTCCGGATGGCTGGAGCGTGATACAAGTTGTGAATCACTGTGCTGACAGTCATATGAACGCTTTGATTCGCGTTAAAATGGCACTTACGGAGGAAACTCCGATTATAAAACCTTACAGGCAGGAATTGTGGGCAGAGTTGGCGGATGGATCTATGCCAATTCATTTTTCTTTAAACATTTTGGAAGGTGTTCATGCGCGCTGGGCAAAAATTTTAAGATCGCTTGATGAAAAACAATGGAAACGCGGATTTATTCATCCTGAAAAAGGAAAAGAACTAAGTTTGAAAGAGGCCGCTGCGTCTTACGCCTGGCATTGCCAGCATCACCTGGCGCATATTACCAATCTTAAGAAGCGCATGTTGTGGTGAAAATTGCACGGCTATAAAAAATGAACTGACCAATTTACGCTATCAGCATAATTCCGTTCAAAAGCTATAGTACGATCCAAAAGCCCCATTTTTAAAATTTCTATAAACTCCGTATCTTTGCAGCCGCATGGACGACTTTAGTGAAGCGGTAATTTTAAAATTTGCGATCCCGATTTATACGCTTATAATTGGCTTCGAGATTTTTTACAGTTACTGGCATGAAAAAAAATATTATTCTACCAAAGGAACTATCGCCAATGTTTACCTGAGCATGCTTAATGGTGGTCTCGACCTTTTGGTTCGTGCGGCCGGTCTCGCTGTACTTTGGTTCTTCTACCAGTTTAAGTTTGTTCAGATAGATAAACATTTACACCCCGTCTTTTATTGGACGGCACTGCTCGTTGGACAAGACTTTTTGTTTTATTGGCTGCATCGTGTAGATCATTATTGCCGCTTGTTCTGGGCTATCCACGTAACACATCATTCTTCTGAAGAATTTAATTTTACAGTTGGTTTCCGTTCTTCTGTTTTTCAACCGCTTTACCGCTTTATTTATTTTATCCCGCTATCCTTCCTGGGATTTAATCCTTTAGATGTTTTATTGATGTATGCCATCACACAAATTTTTGGTATTTTGATTCATACAAAAACAGTTGGCAAACTTGGTCCACTCGAATGGATCATGTCTACACCCTCGCACCACCGGGTACACCATGCCAGCAACGTACGTTATTTAGATAAAAACATGGGCATGGTCTTTATTATCTGGGACAGGCTATTTGGTACTTTTGAAGAAGAAAAAGAAGAAGTGGTATATGGCCTTACCAGCAACTTAAAATCTTACCATCCCATTAATATGGTTTTTCACGAATGGCGTAATATTTGGAACGACCTTAGAAGAAAGAAAGCTCCTCTTAAAGCAAAATTTATGTATGTCTTTGGCCCCCCGGGCTGGAGTCATGACGGAAGTACAAAGACCAGCGCACAGCTTCGTGCAGAACTTAAATTGAAAGACTCCAAGAATGGCTAAACTCACGGCCGTTGAGCGTTTAAAGCACGTTAAAGACTTATTAAAAATTGAACGCGACGAAGATTACCGTCTTTATAAAGAACTATTTCTACGTGTTAATTTAGAACAGAGAAAAAAAAATGGTGTTACCTGGTATCCGGTAAAAATAAATAGTGAAGAACTTGGTTCCGGAGATCTATTGCATTTAGAAATTGAACGGACTTCGCAAATTGACAAAGCACATCAATTCAGTTCTGGAAAAAATGTAAGTCTTTTTAGTAATTACCAGGAAGAGACCCATGAAATTACGGGTACGATAAAATCTGTTTCGAAAAACAGTTTAAAGTTGATCATACATGCGGATGAGCTTCCCGACTGGTGTTACGAAGGTAAGCTGGGGTTAAATATCCAGTTTGACGACAATAGTTACAACGAAATGCAGCGCGCCTTAGATCAGGTAATTGATGCTAAATATAACCGTGTAGCAGAACTTCGCGAAATGATTGAAGGAGAAATTCCCCTTTCATTTGAAAAAATAAATGAGGACATATTAATTCCACAATTAAATCTTTCTCAAAACAGAGCGGTACGTCATGTGATGAGCGTGAACGCTATTGGCGTAGTGCATGGTCCGCCTGGTACGGGGAAAACAACAAGTTTGGTACAAGCCATTCGTTTGACTTTACAAAGTGAAAAACAAGTTTTGGTTTGTGCGCCAACAAATGCGGCGGTGGATGTATTGACAGAAAAACTCGTAGAGTTAGGAATTGACGTGCTGCGTCTCGGGCACCCTGCTCGTATGGCCGAGGAACTACTGAACAGTAGCATGGATGGAAAAATAGCTTCCTCTCCTTATTACAAAGACATAAAAAATTTGCGCCGTAATGCTGAAGAATACTTCAGAATGGCGGGAAAATATAAACGCACTTTCGGTAAAGAAGAAGCCCAACAGCGGACTGCTTATTATACCGAAGCAAAAAACTGTATTAAAGAAGCGCGGTTGCTTGAAGACTTTATTGTAGACGAACTTTTTAAAACCTCGCAGGTAATTTGTTGTACCCCGGTAACCAGCACACACAGGGCTTTGGCGAAAAAACGTTTTAATACTTTGTTTTTTGACGAAGCTTCGCAAGCTTTAGAACCAATGGTTTGGATTCCTCTTTTAAAATGTAAACGTTTGATTTTATCTGGAGATCATTTTCAATTACCTCCCGTAGTAAAAAGTATGGAGGCAAAACGCGGCGGACTCGATCAAACACTTTTAGATCGCTGTATAGAATTTAAAGAAGCGGTGGTGCTTTTAAACCGTCAGTACCGCATGAATTCGGCTATTATGGGATTCAGCAATCACTACTTTTACAAAAATGAGTTGATAGCCGATGAAACCGTTGCCACACATGTGCTTGTAAATGACGACTCTTACCTTGGTAAAAGTATTGAGTTTATTGATACGGCGGGCTGCAGTTTTGATGAGATCCAAAATCCGGAAACATTAAGTTACTGGAATCCAAAAGAAGGCGAGATTTTATTTAAACATTTGCAACAATTGCTTTTAGATTATTCTACTCACGCAGATTTACCTGCGCTGGAAATAGGCGTTATTTCTCCCTACAAAGAGCAGCGAGAATGGTTAAAAGAAAATATATCAGATCTGGATTTAGAAAGAAGTAAACTTCAAAATCTGAGTGTAAAAACCATTGATGGGTTCCAGGGCGAAGAACGTGATGTTATTTATATCAGTCTTGTTAGAAGTAACGAAAAACATGAAATTGGATTTTTAAATGATCTGAGAAGAATGAATGTTGCTATTACCCGCGCTAAGAAAAAATTAGTGGTGATTGGAGACAGTGCTACGATTGGTTCCAGTGATTTTTATCAACAGTTTTTAGAGTACTGTGAGAAGAACGGTATGTATAGAACGGCCTGGGAGTGGGCCTAGAATATTTCGCGCAAAGAGGCAGAGTACGCAAAGGTTTTTATAGTTACAATGCGATCATCCTTCCTTAAACACTCTGTTTAGGCGCTTCAATAAAAGCATCATAATCAAAAACGCAAACATCAATAGAGCAAAATTTAGCCAGAAGTAATTTGCTTTGTCATCAAACTTATCCCAGTTTTTTGCAAGAACGCCACTTAATTTATTTCCGATCGAGGTTGCGAGTTGCCAGCCTCCCATCATCAATGCGGTAAGGCGTAAAGGAGCAAGTTTTGATACCATCGATAATCCCATAGGACTGAGCAGCAATTCGCCAACCGTTATAACTCCATAGCTGGCTACAAGCCACCAGGCGCTGGCCTTATCCATACCGTTATTTGTATGATAAACAGCAAACACCATAACCAAAGTAGAGAGTGCACTAATCAATAAACCATAAGCAATTTTTGTAGCTGTAGTTGGTTCCATCTTTTTTCTCCGTAGAAAAGCAAAGAAGGCAATGATTAAAGGCGTTAGTACAACTACGAAAAAGGGATTTATCGATTGAAATATTTCGGTGTTCACCAGATTTACGGAACCACCTTCCGATGGTATTTTTTCAGGTGCACTGTTCTTGAAATAGAGCGGATAGTCGATACACTTCACGGGTTTTCCTGTCTCGTCTTTTATTTTTCTAAACTGTTCGTCTACTTGATTTACTTCCTCATTTCGGGCCACAAGTGTTTCAGAGAAGCCAAGATCCTTTGTAATGGCTGTTATCTGTTTAGGGCTTTCTCTTTCTGTATAATACTCAGCATAAGTAGTTAATGCAGTTCCATTTTGTTTAAAAATAGCCCAGAATAAAATTACGATAATAAAAATAGTAAACATTGTTCCGAGCGGTTTGCGTTCTTCTGCTGTGGCTTTCTTGTAAATAGATGAATAAAAATAAATCACAGGGATACAAAACATAAAAAAAGCATCGGTACTTTGACTTCCCATAATTGTAAAGATCTTACCTTCTTTACCCCAAATAGCATTAGGAATAACCCACCCAATAACTGCAAACAGAACACCCACACACAGGACTTTTACGAACTGCATTAAAAACGGTTTATCTTCCGGCTTTGGTTCTTTGCGTACATCAACATGTTTATAATGTTTCATACCTGCCCAAAAGGTGATAACGCCGATAAACATTCCAATTCCTGCTGTAATAAACGCGCCGTGCCAACCTATTTTGTTTCGCATAATGGCGGCCACAAAATTGCAGATTAACGCACCCACATTAATACCCATATAAAAAATATTGTAACCGGTGTCCTTATTATCACGGTAACGTGGATCATTATAAAGATTTCCGAGTAGCGTTGCAATATTGGGTTTAAAGAAACCGTTGCCCACAACCATCACCGCAAGAGAAGTAAAAAACGCCCATTTCTCCGGGATAGCAAGCATACAATAACCTATACCCATCAATATTCCTCCAAGTGTTACTGAAAACCGGTATCCGAGTTTTAAATCGGCGAGGAGCCCGCCCATAAAAGGCGTAAGATAGGCCAATGCAATAAAAGTTCCGAAGATGTCAGAAGCTGTTGATCTTTCCCAACCCATGCCGCCATTTTTTCCATCAGCAGTCATGTAAAGGAAAAAGATCCCTATCATTAAATAATAGCCAAAACGTTCCCAGAATTCTGTGAATACTAAAAAGAAAAGTCCCCTGGGATATTTTGATTCTGCCATGCTAAGAAATTTAATTATCACTACTACTCTAAAATTTTGAGGTTTTCGCGACCTACAAAATTCCAGGAAAGAAAATGGATGTTAAGTATTACGAACCGGATTGAATAAAAGTATTGTTATTTTTTTTGTTCATGTATTTTATATTAGCCACATACATGCCAATAAAGACAAGGTCTATCACCACCATAAAAATTGTTCCACCGTAAGACTTTTCTTTTTCGAGACCAATATCAGTTGAAAAGAAATTAGTAGCAAGCTCAGCAATGGCATAAATTATTACGCCTATTTTTTCGAGACGCCACATCATAATTACGCCGATTAAAGAAAAAACATTTGCTATAAGTGAATAAAGACAAGCCATCCCTATTCCATGAAAAAAAGTATAAGGGTCTATCTCAGCCATTTCAGGACTGCTTGCAGCTATCTGCGGCCATATTTTATCAATAGTTGCGTCATCCATAGCCAGACAAACAGTGCCGATAGCGCTTACAAGTATCATGAGTCCGCATGCCACGAAAGATAGAATGCAAAGAATTTTCAAAAATTCAGGGCGTTGAGCAATAGGTTCTGAGGGCATTTGAAAGTTTTCGTCAATTGTGTTTTCCATAAGTTTATTTTTTAGACAGGTAAAAATGCTAATAAAAAAATGGATAAACTAATAAGTAAGATCGATTTTACATCATCGCACAAAATGTATGGTGAATGGTAAAAAATAAAAAGGACCAGAAAAACTGGTCCTTCACTATTTAAACAAATTATGGTTTACCAGAAAATGGCGGGTACTTATCTGTAAGAAAAGACAAGTAGATATTTACGCGGGTTGCCCATCTCAGGGTGCCAACAGAAAAATCATACAGACCTTTAGGATATTTGCCCGTTATAAGTACGGCCCACCAGGCTATAAAAGCCACAAAAATAGTGGCAATGCCACGAAAAAATAAACAGATGCCGTGAGGAATCAGCACATAAATAAATTGAAAAAACAGACGAAGCAATAGAAGGCCCTGATCTAATTTTTGTGGATAAGCAATAGTTACATTGACCTTATCGTCTTGTGCACTCAGTCCAAAAGCCGGATAGCCGTCGGCCAAATTCAGTAATCTTGCCTGGAGTCTTGTTGTCCACCTTATCAAGGACACCTGGAAATCAAAAAAAGAACGAGGATACTGGCCTGTGAATAGAACGGCCCACCAGGCAATGAAGCCAAGTACTGCCGAGCCAATACCAATAAAGAACAAAAGAAATCCGTGCGGAATCATAATGAAAAGCTGTCCGAACAGAGTACGCAGAATCAATTGCCCCCTTGAATAATTGTCCTGATGAACAATATCGAAAGCAAAACTGGGTTGTGTAGTTGTTTCTTCCATTTTGTTTAGATTTTATAAGATTAATATCTCTTGAAAATAGAATTCAGAAACCAGATTGTCAATTAAAAGTTGTAAACAGAAACCTTTCTAAAATTGCTTCCATCTTTCAAAAGCTTCATTTTCTTTTGCATCTTTTAATTTTAACACAGGATTAAAAAACCAGGAAGTTTCTTTTTTATCTTTTAGTAAGGAAATAGTTTTCAATTGCTCGGCCGAATTTACAGTAAGCGTTAGTTCTTCGGTTGACATAAAATACTGCAGCCAGTGATTTAAATTATTTTTCAGCATCATGCCATTAACAGCAAGGATCTCATCGCCGGCGAAAAGACCCGCTTTCCAGGCTGGAGAATAAGGAAAAACAAGACTTATCTTGCTGAAAAAACCACTATCAATAGCTTTAAATCCAAAAGTATGTTCATGAACATTCGAATTATTTTGTTTTGTAAAATCAATTCCTAAATAGTCGAAGCATTCTTTTAAAGGACTTTCAAAATCACCTGGCGTGTAAACATAAGTTTTAAAAAACTCTCTGAAGTCTTTTCCACTAACTTCGTTTACAAGGTCAATAATAGTTTGTTCGGTATATCCAATCGCTTTTTTTCCGAAACGGTCGTAGAGCAAAACACAAACATCACGGAGCGATCTTTGGTTCTCTGTTGCCTGCATGATCTTAACGTCCAGCATAAAAGCCACTAAGTTTCCTTCGTCGTAAATATTTGTTTTACGGTATGGTGCACCCGGAACGTAGCCATCGAGCCAGGTTTCCCAGCTGCTATGGGCTACGCTTAAATTGAAACGGCCGGCGTTGTGAAAATGTTTTACAAGACGCTCCTGAAGTGTATTAAAATACTGTTGTGTAGAAAAGACCGAAGAACTTAATAAAAGTTTGTCGCCATAATAGGTCGTAAACCCTTCGTAGACATAGCCCGTGCGCGAATAATTTTCTTTTGTATAATCGTAAGGCTGCATTTCGATGGGACGAATTGTTTTGATATTCCAGGTATGAAATAATTCGTGACAACTCACTCCTAAAATATCTTCATAAGTTGCCCCCGAATTGATCGCATAGCCCGGACCAATTGCTATTACCGTGTTTTTCTTATGTTCGACACCATGATAGAATTTGAAAGGTAAAACCTGGAATAAAAAATGATATTCGTCGTACGGAAAATCATTCCAGAATTCAATTTGTTTTTTTGTGAAAGCTTCAAAGTCTGTTTTTATCTTTTTGAAGTCAGGTTGGCATTCTCCGTTAAAATGAACAAAAAATTTAATTCCGTTTACTGTATAGCTATCCGTTTTAATATCTGCCGAAGCTATAAAAGGTGAATCTACCAGCTCATCGTAATTTGCCGCGATCAAAGTGCTTTTTTCAGTTTTTAAAGAGCAGGCGATGCTATAAGTTTCTGGAACTTGCAGCTCTACTTTATGCTCCTCTTGTGTTCGTCCTACAACATACATGCAGCAGTGAACAGGATTTACATAAAGTTGCGAGCCATCTGCATAACATGCGCCGGCATTTAATTCGGCTGCGTAATAACTATAAGTAATCTTTACACGTTTGCTTTCACCAATTTCAACTTCCCAAAGATCTTTATTCAGCTTGGTGTATTCGAGCACTTCATTTTTTTCGTTAAACATATCCACGCGCTTTACATTCTTTGCAAAGTTACCAAGTTCGTAGCGACCCGGACGCCATGCCGGCAGTTGGAGTTGCAGCTTGCCGGAGCCTGGATTTTCGACAATCATGTCGATATAAATGTAATGCGAAGAAGGATTTTTCTGGTAAAAAGAATAGTGGATCATTGTTTCAATAATAAGTCTTAAAATTATACATTTGATGGAAATAAGAAGATGCGCTTAACCTTTTTTTTATTAGTTATTTCTAATCTGTTACGTTCCCAGGAAAGTGATACCCTATTGACGCGTATTTTGTTGCTGCAAAACGACACTGAAAAAGTGAACCAACTCTACAAACAAGGTTTTGCTCTACGTAATAGTGATCCTCAACTTGCTTTTTATTACGCCAATATGTGCGAAGAGCAGGCTCACATATCAGAATCTAAAAAACACCTTGCCAAAAGTTATAATTTGTTGGGAATTTTATTTTATAAGAAAGGAGATTTTACAAAAGCATTGGCCTACCATCAAAAAGCACTCTCTATCCGCACGGAAACCAAAGATAAAAGTGCTATGGCCCTGAGTTACACAAATCTTGGAAATATCTATACCGACTTACAATTGTTTGAACGAGCAGAAGCTTCTTATCTAAAAGCACTGGAAATTTTTCGCGAAACAGGTGATGAGAAAAGAGCTGCAGACTGCCTGATAAATCTTGGCGTTTTAAAACAAACTACAAAACAAAATGACGCAGCATTTGAAAATTACGCGCTAGCTTTAAAAATGGCCGAAAGGCTGAATGATTATGAGATGCGATCTCTCTGCCTGAACAATATGGCACAGGTTTTTTTTGATAAAGGCAATTATGAAAAATCTATAGCCTACAATGAAGACGCTTTGAAGATTCGCAATATGATGGATAATAATGTGGAAGTAGCAGACAGTTATTTAAATCTGGCTTCCAATTATATTCGCCTGAGAAATCCCGAAAAAGCAAAAGAAAATTTGGACACGGCCTATGCCATTAGTGCTCACTATGAGTATTACCAAGCTATGCAGACAGCCTTTAAAATTTATTCAGAGTATTATTCTGAATTAAAAAATTATGAGGCCGCCTATAGCTGGTTAAAAAAATACGAACTAAGTAAAGACAGTGTCATGGCCCAGCAAAGCTCCCGCGAGGCAGCTTTCGATTTTGATCTTCCTGAAAGTATAGAGCACGTTTATACACCACAAAAACAATTACATAATCTCTGGCTCCTTATAGTTTGTTTTATTTTAGTAATTTTTATTCCCTTATTTTTTATAAGATTCAAGCGATGAGCAAAAAAGAAAAAAGCGGTGGACTTGTGTACTCTACAAATCCGAATTTTAAACCCGAAGATGATCTTGAAGAAGAAATTGTTATGAAACCCGGTGAACAACACTTAAAAGTATATCTTGATCGTTTAGGCGGCGGCAAGCTCTTAACGAGGATCACGGGCTTTACCGGTAAAACCGGCGATATAGAAACGCTTGGAAAATTATTGAAACAAAAATGTGGTGTTGGAGGTTCGGTTAAGGAACGCGAAATTCTCATACAAGGAGAACATCGTGATAAAGTTATTCTATTGCTTTTAAAAGAAGGCTACAAAGCTAAGAAGGCGGGAGGGTAAATAACCGACTGATATACTGTATAAAAAGGTCACTCTAAACCTAAGAGATAAAGATTATTCTTTCACAACCTTCGCCAGATAATTATGTTTAGCCGTTTTAAATTTCAATGTGTAAACGCCTACTGCAAAATTGGTGAGGTTAATTTGATTCCGTTCAGGCGAAATTGTTTCAGTGGAAAGCTCCTGCCCAAAACTATTCATGACTATAAGAGTTCCTTCTTCGTTGGTGTTAATTAAATAGAGACCGTTAGAGGGATTCGGAAAAACCTTTAGTTTCTGGGCGCTTAAATTAAACTCCGATAGCCCATCTGGTATGCCGTACGACTGGCCGCAGCGGTTACTTCCTTTACGGTACCATTCCAGGCGGGTTTCAAAACCAGAGGGATTGGGATAAGCTGCGGTTAAAGACAAAGTATGCTCAAAGACACCGATTCCCTCAATTACCCTATAGAATAATGTGGGAGGTTCAAAACAGTTACTATCGCTGGTTGCAAAGTCTAAAAAAGCATCGTGCTCGAATATTCCGCAATTATTTATGTAGCTGGTATCGACACGCTGTCCGCAAGAGCCGGAAGTAAATTGAAAGTTAAGAGCAGAAGCCGATAGATCTGTTACCGCAAAAGCTGAATTGTAGGAATTAATTACCGGACCACACGGGTAACAGGTATAATTAGCTACTACGTCATGAACTGTATAATAAACAGTATCCATATTCGTAGAAAAATTTTTACCGGTAAAAATCCGGTAAGTCCACGATGGGGGAGGTTGTGGGTTGGGACTGGCCATGAATTGTTGATAGGAAGTTACAATGGTGTCGCCCACATTATAATTATACACCGAACCATTCGTAAAATTTTGTGAGTGATTCGAAAAAAAAGCAAAAAGAAAAAACAAACTATAAAAATGTTTCATGCTTATGGGTTTTAAGCGGAGATTCATATAAAGGTAAAAAAAATCACAAAGTGAAATGTTAAAAGCAAAAAAGCCGGCTACTCGCCGGCTTTCAAATTATAAGAGTTTCATTCTTAGTTTTTGCTTAAGTACTCAGCAACACCTGCGTGAGTGTCTTTTAAACCTTCTTTACCTTTAGTCCAGTTTGCAGGACAAACTTCACCGTTTTCTTCAAAAAATTGTAAAGCGTCTACCATACGTAACACTTCGTCTACATTACGACCTAATGGAAGATCGTTAATTAACTGGTGACGTACCACGCCTTCTTTGTCGATTAAGAATAATCCACGGAATGCGATCATTGGTCCTGTTGCGATCAACTCACCATCTTCGTTTACATCGTAGTCACCCGAAAGCGTGCCATAATTTAACGCGATTGTTTTTGTTGTATCAGCGATGATGGGATAAGTGATCCCTTTAATTCCACCCGCTTTTTTTTCCATTTGTAACCAACCCCAGTGACTTTCTTCTGTATCTGTACTTGCAGCTACAACCGCGCAATTACGGCTTTCGAACTCATTCAATTTTTCCTGGAACGCGTGTAATTCTGTTGGACATACAAACGTAAAATCCTTTGGATAGAAGAAAAATACAACATGTTTTTTTCCTAAATATTGATCCAATGAGAAATCTTCAACCATTTCTCCACCTTTAACTACTGCACCTGTTCTGAATGACGGCGCTTTTTTACCTACTAAACTTGCCATATATTTATTTTAAATTGTTTTTAATTGGTTTAAATCGTGTGCAAAAGTATAAATTAGTTTTTAAATGATTTTAAAGTAATTTTGAAGAAAACCTCACTTAACAAATATTAGTATGAGTACTGAAATCGGCGCAAAAGCCCCTGAATTTAAGCTGTTTAACACAGAAAAAAAAGAAATTAGTCTTTCCGAACAAAAAGGAAAGAATGTTGTGCTATTGTTTTTTCCCCTGGCCTTTACAAGTGTTTGTACGGCTGAGCTTTGCAGTATACGCGACAATTACGCCATGTATAATGGTTTAAACGCTGTGGTATTTGGTATTTCCACAGATTCTCTGTTTAGTCTAGGGAAATTTAAAGAAGAACAAAAGTTAAATTTTGATTTGCTCAGCGACTATAATAAAGACGTATCTACCGCTTACAACAGTCTTTACGAACAATTCGGATTCGGCATGAAAGGGGTTAGTAAGCGCGCTGCCTTCGTTATTGATAAAGAAGGAAATTTAAAATACTCTGAAGTTCTTGAAGATGCCGGAAAACAACCAAATTTTGAAGCCATTAACGCGACTTTAAAATCTCTGAACTAGTGCTTAAAAGATTCTTTTTAAATAACACAAGTATTGAAGCAGGCTGCGACGAGGCCGGCCGGGGCTGCCTGGCCGGACCCGTATATGCCGCTGCTGTTATTTTACCAAAGAATTACAAAAACAAATGGTTGAACGACAGCAAACAATTGAGTGATGCTGACCGTTACGAACTGCGTCCCGAGATTGAAGAAAAAGCTCTGGCTCATGCGGTAGGTGTGGTATCGCACATCGAAATAGACCAAATAAACATTCTTAATGCCTCCTTCCTGGCTATGCACAGGGCAATTGATCAGTTGAAAATTATTCCTGAATTGTTATTGATTGACGGTAATCGTTTTAACCGTTACAAAGAAATAGAGCACAAATGCATTATTGAAGGTGACGCAAAATTCATGAGCATAGCGGCCGCCAGTATTCTTGCAAAAACATACCGCGATGACTTTATGAAAGAAGCCGCTATAAAACATCCGCATTATTCCTGGCATACCAATATGGGTTACGCAACCAAAAAACACCGCGCTGCCATCAAAGAACACGGCCCCTGCGAATTGCACCGCATGAGTTTTACCCTCTTGCCGTCGCAGCTTGACCTGGAATTAGAGTACCTGGATTAATACCCAGCTCTACGAACAGAACCTTATTAATAAGTCCCCATTACATTCGTTTCAACATTCTACATTAATGGCTACTTTTAACTAGTGTCGCGTTTTAAAACAATTGCTTTCTGGATCTTCGTTGTCCTTGCCCTGGGTACGGGCATATATGCCTATTTTAATCTAAAGAACAACAAGAAACCTCAGCTGGAAGCGCTTTCTGTGATTCCTGACGAGTGTTTGTTTTATCTGAACACCAAAGATTTTTTTGAGCTTAATAAAAAGGTCAATTCTCAGAGTTTGATAGCCGATAAATTAAAGCTCTTTGGAGAAGTCGATCTTATTTGCACAAGCCTCGCCAGTTTTGACTCACTTTGTACTGCCGATGAAGATATACAGGAGATCATAAAAGATAACATCATTCATCTTGCAGGCTACAAAGAAAAAAATGGTTGGCTCGCCGCTTTTAACATCAAACAATTTGGAAAACAAGACGCTATTGCCGGACATCTTGCCGGCATTTTAAAAGCCACAAAAAGTAAAGCAAATATTTATTCCTTTAAGCTCAATGCGCTACTTCTTTATTTTAATTTGAATGAAGGAGTAGCAACCATTTCCAACAGGCAGGAACTGATTATTTACTCATTGGATTCGAAAAGAAAAAAACTTCATACAAATCCTGATTTTGTTCAATTCAAAAACACACTAGACGAAACCAGTTTGCTCACTATCTATCTTGATCATGCAAGATATGCGGAAAGCAATTCAGCATCTCATTTAAACCTGGCATACGCCTGCAAAAAAGGATATTCGGCCGGAGCTATTGATTTTCAACCCTCCCAAATAAAAGTGAACGGGTATATAGAACCAGGAGAAGATGAATTGCTGGCACTATTTCGCGAGCAAAAGCCTCAGAATACTGCTGATGCTCTTGCCCTCCTTCCACAAAACAGTCGCTTCTTTAAAGCCTTTGGATTTAGCTCTTACCAGGATTTAAAGGACGGTTTTCCGCTTACACGCGTGCATATAAAATATTGGATGAAAGCTAATGAGCGCGGACTTTACAATGTAGAAAATGATTTCAACAGCAATCTCATCAATCACATAGTTGAATTCGAAACAAATTACCCTCAGGCCAAATTTATTTCGGTACAGGTAAACGATACCCTGAAGGCTCTGGAAAACCTCAAATTTATGAGCGACTCGGTTTTGAAAAAAGATTCTCTGGTTGTCTTCCGATTAAACGACAGCATTGACAATCCGTTGCGTCTCTTTGTAGCTTTATCTACAAACAACACAAATTATGCGGTAGTTTATCAATCGCACATCTTCTTTGCAGATAAAAGCGAAGAGTTATTTCAATTGATCAAAGATTTAAAAAATGGCAATCTGCTTTCAGCGAACGAAAGCTTTGCAGGCTATAAAAACCAGAATTTCCCTGAGGATTTTAATTATCTTCTCTATACTTCTCCAAACCAGATGCCTGAAGAGATTCCGGCTTTCTTTAACTTTACAACTACTTCCGGTGAAAACCCTTTTTCTAATTTCAAACACTTTTCTTTTTCGGTGAATGGAAATGCTAAAACTTTAAAATTTCGTCTTCATTTAATGAATGAACCCGAAAATCACAGTAAAGAGCAAAATGTTTTATGGACACTTAACCTGGATGCATCTTCAGGAGCACCTGCCAGTGGTTTTGTAAATCATATCACCGGCGAAAATGAAATCGTTGTTCAGGATGATAATAACGTCTTGTATCTCGTTAATGCAAAAGGCACCGTATTATGGAAGAAGCAACTCAGTGAAAAAATTCTTTCCATGATTTATACCGTTGACATTTACAAAAAAAATAAATTTCAATTATTATTTAATACCAGAAATTATTTGCACCTCATCGATCGCAATGGGAATTATGTAGAGCAATACCCTGTTAAACTCCCTGCTGAAGCAAGCGCTCCACTGAGCCTTTTCGATTACGATAACAATAAGGATTACCGCTTATTCATCGCCTGTAAAAACAGCAACATTTACAATTATTCGATACATGGTATGCCGCAGGATAAATTTGCGACCGTTAAAACGGATGATGAAGTCACTCTCCCTGTTCAGTACGTCAAAGTAGGCGCGAGTGACTACCTTGTAGCATTAGATAAGGAAGGGAAAATATACACCTTCAGTCGCAAAGGTGCTGGCCGTATCGGACTGAGAAACCGAGCGATTTCGAACTGTACTGCTTTTTATGTGGATCCCGGAAATTCTGTTAGTTCAACTTTCCTGGTTTATTTAGACGACAAAAGTGGCTTGCTGAATAAAATATCGTTTGAAGACAAAAAAGAAATTGTGCGTTTACATTCAGACCTGGAAAATGCCGACATCAGGTTTAGCCTTGTGGATGAAAATAGAAGTATGGATTTGCTTATCACTAAAAACAACTTTGTACAAGCTTACAACTTTTCAGGAAATCTTATTGTTGAAAAAAGTTCAGAAGCACCACTTGGTAAATCCGGCTTCTATAGCGATGAAAGTCATTCTATATTCTACACTTTGTACGAAGACAAAACGGCTTTGACCATTTTTGACCAGGTAAATTCAACAAAAAAAACAGTAAAAGCCACAGCACTTCCATTGGTAAGCAATCTTTTTAAGGACAATAAAAAATACCTGATCGTTACAAATGGTAACCAATTGAGTTGTGTTCTGCTCAATTAGTACTCACCGCCAATTTTTCTTTTATTAAATTCTTTATTCTTAAAAGAAGGCAGCTTTTTAGGGGCGCCCTGCAAACCAGTGGTATCGCTCAAAGTGAGAAGGAATGACTTTATATCGTGTAATTCTTTCTTTGACAAACCCAAAGAATCGAAAGGTAAAGTTTGATTCTCAACTTTTAGTCCAACACCCGCTCCACCGCCGCGGTTATAAAAAACTAATACAGAGTCTAAATTGTCATACACGCCATTGTGCATGTAAGGTGCTGTGTAAGCAATGTTTCTTAGTGTGGGTGTTTTAAATGCATGGTCATGAATTATAGAGGAAGTGACTGTTTTTCTTCCAGGGTCTGAATCAAGGTTTTTATTGTCCTGCTTTTCAGGAGTTCCAATGACTTCAAACTCATTATCGTTGTACATGGGCGGAACAGTTCCATTAAAGAGTGGAAAAAAATGACAAGAACCGCAGAGTGCCTTGCCGGCAAATAAATTATATCCGTTTATTTCTTCTTTGTTTAGTTGTGATCTATCTCCACGTAAATACTTATCGAATTTACTATTGTGGGAATCCAATGTCTTGATAAATTCAGATAAACATTTTAACACTGCATAGGTAGTAATTACTGTGTCAGGAGTGCCCCGGAAGGCCGATGAAAAAAGTGTTTTATATTCTTCGCTCTGGGCAAGTTTATAAAGGACTTCTTTTTCATCACTGTTCATTTCATGCACATTCTTAAACACAGCGTTGGCTTGCTCTTCCAAATTAAAAAGTCTGCCATCGTGAAAAAATAATTTCTGATAGGCTGCGTTAATTAAAGTTGGAACATTCCGCGTAAGTTTTCCCGACTGATCAAAGGTCATGCTCTTATCCTGCCCATCTGTAAATCCTTTGTTATCCTGGTGACATGAAGCACATGCTCTTTTATTATTCCCGGATAAAATAGGATCGAAAAATAAAAGCTTTCCCAAAGCAGCCTGACTTTTTAAATCAGATGAATCGGTAATGTAGACAGAAAAATACTGTTTGTTTATACTTTCAGGTTCAAAAAAAGAGGCAAGCTTAAGATTGACAGCGTAGTACAAGTCAGACTTTTCTGTTTTAAGGGCCGCGAAAAAAAATACAAGATCCCTGTAAAGTGGATTTAATTGTTCGGTAGTTAATTTTAGACGGTCAAAACTGTCTGAATCTTTATGCTTAAGCAATGCCTTCCTGCAAGAGCCGAGTGTATGTTTCAGCTTTGAGAACAATTTTTTCGTTTCCGAATCCGAAGTCTCACTGTAAGTAGAAATTATTTTTTCTATTCCATCCAGTGCATAAGAACATTCTACATTACTTTCTTTATTAATAGTGCAGTCGTACCCGTTCATGGTTAAACACATAATGCGTATAACCTGTAGCTTTAAAGCGTCCTGAATTTTAGGCCTCTCGATACGAATAGTAGAATAATACTCTTTCAAAACGCTAAGCTTTGCTATGAGGAGACTGTATTCCCTTTCCAGAACTTCAAAATCTGTTTTACCGGCGTCAAACAAGTTCTCTTCAATAACCTGAAAACCCTGCGGCGGAAAAGGTTTTCCGCTTATTTCCATTTCGATTTTTGGCACAAGCGGTCCATTAATATAAAATTTAGAATCGAAAGGTGAATAATATTCTGTGAAAAATTCAATCTGTTTGTAATAGCTTCGTGCCGCGTGATAATGACCGATAAGCTTTTTGCTTCTTTTTGATTTGGATTGCTCCGTTCTGAGAACATCTGCAGAAGCACCTAATTCAGAAATTATTCCCGAGAGATTTTTGAGTACTAATACACGACAAAATTCCTCCGTGTTGGCGGAGGAATTTTGTTTTGTAAACGAAATTATAAAAGGCGATAAAACAAGGATAACAAGGCAAGTAAAGATAAATCTTCGATAAGACTTTACTTTGGTTAACCTTCTATAGGTATCTCTATTCAATGATAATCTTCCCTCTTTCAAGAATTTGAGATCCATTCAAAATCACATAAAAATAAATGCCTTTAATTTGGTTCAACGCGATATGCGTTGTTCCTTTATCTAATTTGGCTGAATACACGCGCTCGCCCAACGCATTAAAAATATCCGCATTAAAGTTCCCCTGCGTATTCAGTTCTATGTTAAACGCCCCCTTGTTAGGGTTCGGATAAATTAAAGTTTGGATGTTTGAGTTGATCTTTTCAACTGCCGTACACTCACTTACATTCTGAACGATGCTGGTTGAAGCCGAGCAGTTGTCCGGGCTCTTTCCCGTAACGCTGTAGGTTGTATTAACAAGCGGGGAAACAACAATACTATTTGACGTCGCATTCGTATTCCACATGTAAGCAGATGCACCTGTTACTGTAAGCGTAGCACTTTCACCCGCACAAATTAAGGTGGCGTTTGATAAAGTAGCAAGAACCGGTAGCGCGTTAACCGTAAAACTTGTAACCGCTACATTTGAACAACCGTTTGCATCCGTTCCTGTTACGGTATAGTTTATACCTGCAGACGGAGAACTAACCAGGGTGGCAGTAGCTATTGCATTACTCCATAAATAAGTTGTTGCGCCATTGGCTATTAAGGTTGTGGTTTCTCCGGCACATAAAGACATGTTTCCAGACAAAGTTACGACCGGAATCGCGTTCACAGCAATAATTTTCATTTCTGTATCCACACAACCGTTAGCATCTGTACCGGTAACCGTATAAGTAGTTCCGGAGGTTGGATTAACAGAAATACTAGACGTAGTAGCATTTGTATTCCATACGTAACTTGCAGCACCACCAGCACTTAAAGTTAAAGCAGAGCCTAAGCAAACAGCATTATTTCCTGAGATTGTGACTTGTGGTAAGACATTGACACTTATTGTTTTTAAAGCGACATTTTGACAACCGTTAGCATCTGTACCGGTTAAAGTATAAGTGCTGTTTGTAACCGGACTGACAGAAATAACGGAAGTACTTGCAGCTGTATTCCACGAATACGTAGTAGCTCCAAAGGCTGTTAAGTTTACTGATTGCCCTATACATATTGCTGAACTTCCCGAAACAGATACTGTTGGTAATGGATTTACCGTTACCGATTGAGTCAGTGTATTCTGACATCCATTCACATCCGTTGCTGTTACAGTGTAAACTGCAGTGGTTGATGGTGCGAAAGGAACACCATTGGTAATTCCAGCATTCCAGCTATACGATGTCGCTCCCGAAGCAGTTATTGAGATGGACGCTCCGTTACAGACCATAGCAGTGGAAGGAGAACTTACCACAGACAACGCAGGCAATGCATTCACAACAATAGCCACTGTAGCGGTATTCTCACAACCGTTAGCATCCGTACCAGTTAGCGTGTAGTTTGAATTTGCGTTCAGTGTAAAAGTTGATCCGTTAATAATGCTGCCTGTCCAGCTATAGGAAGAAGCTCCAGCCCCATTTAAACTCAGCGTTCCACCTGAACAGATGATTCCGGATGTTGGTGTAGTGATCACACTCACCGAAGGCAGGGCATTTACAACCAGTGTGCTGATACTTGATGCGATACATCCGTTCAAATCTGTTCCTGTTACAGTATAAGTTGCAGATAGGGTAGGATTCACCACCACGAGGCTTGTTGTAGCTCCTGAATTCCAAACATACGAATTTGCACCACTTGCCGTTAAACTAGCTGATTGATTTATACATATTGCCGTTGCATTTGCAGATGAAAGAACTACGGGGTTAGCATTTACAGAAATGGTTTTAGTGATAGCCAATCCAGGGCCATAAGTATTTTCCGCGATTAATGATACAGTATAAATACCAGCCGTGCCAAAAGTAATACTTGGATTCTGAGCACCAGAAGAGCTTATAAGCACGCCGGCTGAAGGGCTCACTGACCAAGTCCAAACCGAAGTATTGTTTGTGGAAAGATTGGAGAATGAAATTGGTGCTGATATACAATAAGGAGCAGTTGCAGTAAAATCAACAGCGGGAAGGACTTTTAATTTAAAAGTATCTGCCACACAACTGTTAGGATCCTTCACCCAAAACGTTGCATCCGATAAAGCACTCACTGTATTTGTTTTTGCAGTTGAATTATCATCCCATGTAAATGCACCTGGCCAAGAGGCTTGAAGTGTTGCCACCTGTGCAGGTAGAACCGTATAATTTTTAACGGCATTTACATCTTTGTAAATTGTGAATTTGTCACGCACTACTCCATCAGCGCATAACCATTTTAAATCCAAACGATTTCCTTCAATGTCCATTACTAAAGAGCCGCCGTTAGTTGAATTTGAATAGTGCATAGCATCATGGGGGAAAGATCCTTGTTGCCCTCCTAATTGACCGGATGACCCGGAAAGTACATACACTGTTCCTGTAGCGTGATTTACAGAGTCTTTGGTGTAAGGACAAGAATTTGAACTACCATCGTACAATGCCGAAGATTGACTTAGATTATGAACGGAGGCGGTGAAAGTTGACTCTGCCCCGTAATGCCCTTGCATTAATTTTGAGCGTTCGTAATCGTGACTGTGTCCGCACAAAATTAAATCTACTTTGTAACGTTCTAAAATGCGGATAAATTTTTGACGAATAGCTACGAGATCGCTTTCTGTATCAGAGTTGTGAGATCCCATAGTATATGGAGGATGGTGCCAGTAAGCTACGATCCATTTTTTTGTATTTGCAGCAAGGTCTGCTTTTAGCCACACAGCTTGAGCTCCTGTAGTATCGTACATTTTATTTCCCGCTACAGTACCATAAGAATCTAGTGCAATAAAATGGATGTTGCCATAGTCGTATGAATAATAAGCTTTAGTTCCTGAAGCAACTCCTCCGGCTTCTGCAGCAGTAGGCACATTAAAAATAGAAAAATAAGGAGTAGTGGAGGAAGTTACAGCGCCATTGTTGTAATCATGATTACCCGGCACCGGCCAAAGCACTTTATTCTTCATTACATCATTCTGATAAATAGTAAAAAACTCCGCGTTGAATTGCGGGTCGCTCCCGCTGCTATAAGCGTTGTCACCAAGCGTTAACCAACCATCTACCATGCGGTTACCGTTGTAGTTTTTAAACTGATTTTTTACGTTCACCTGATTGGTCGAAGCGTTGCCGCAATCACCAATTACCCAGAAACGGTATTTACCCTCAGCACCAGGAGTGGGAGAAGTTAAAAAATAATTATTGGTATCGCCTTGAATAACAAAAGAGGTAGTACCAATGCTGTAAAAATATTTTGTGTATGCGGAAAGACTTCCTATCGAAACTTCATGAGAAACAACCGGACTCGTATTTGATATAACTGAGGTTAAACTTGCGGCACTTGTTCCGTACATTACTTTTGTATCGCAGGCAGAACTGGTCTCCCAGCGAATTTTCATAGAGTTTTGCGTTCCAATCTGTAAATAGGGTCCTTTTACGATTGTAGGTGAGGGCACTGCAACAGAGCTTGTGTTCGCTACAAGTTCCATTTCAAAAGTTGCATCGGAGCTTGTTCCGTCACGGTTATGTAATTCGGTAGCGATCCAGTTTGTTCCTGCAGAAAAGGTGTTTGCCGGCACGGTTGTAGTAATTACAGTTTGGCCATCGTCTGATACAGCAGTGGATGCCCAGGTTGTATAGTTGACGGCCCCTGTGGGCATATTGCTCCGGAATGCTTCCGTTCCGTTCACATACACGATGATCCCGTCGTCGCGTTTATAATTAAATGTGTAAGCGGTATACCCTGTTACGCTCGCTAGAGAAATTGATTTTCGGAAATACTGTGTAATATATTTGTTGGTGCAGGTTGGCGTGGCAACCACGGTGCCACAGGCATTTACCAGGGTGGCTTCATCGTTCTCTCCAAAACCGAACTGTGCCGTACCGGTTGGCCAGGCCAGGTCGTTAAATGCCGGTGCAGACCAGCTAGTTCCCTGATCGGTACCGTCGTCCATATATTTCCAGGTGGTGGCAGCAGGGAACAGTGTTACATTCACCGGCACCGTAAGCGTGGCCGGAGCTCCACCTATAAGGTTTAATTCAAAAGTCTCGTCAGAACTGTTCAATGCATTCTGGTGAACTTCCACTGCTATTACATTTGTTCCTGAAGAAAAAGTGCTTGCTGAAACCGTTCTCGTGCGTACCGTCTGTCCGTCATCTGAAGTGCCTGTAGATAAGGTGGTATAATTCACTGCGCCCGTCGCCATGTTGTCTCTGAATGCTTCCGTTCCGTTAACATACACGACAAAACCATCGTCTACCTTATAATTAAATGTAAACAGAGAATAAGTCCCTGCGGGTACAGTAAATGTTTTACGGAAGTAATGTGTTACGTATTTATTGCTGGCGCTTGGTCCATAGGAAAGAACTGTTGCTTCGTCGCTCTCCCCATAACCTAATTGCGCTGTACCAGTAGCCCAGGCAAGGTCATTAAATCCCGGCGCGTACCAACTCGTTCCCTGGTCAGTGCCATCATCCAGGTACTTCCATGTTGTGTTAGTCGGGAATATGGATACCTGTGCCGAGAACACGCAGGTTAAAAATAAAAAGAGGAGTGTAAGATTTTTTTTCATGATGCTTTGTTTAGCGAGCCAAAATTACTCTTAGAAAAAGAGGGCGTTGCATGAATTATCTTATGCTTATGTTATTAAAACATCGCTGAACAAGCGTTAATGTTACGCGAAAATTAAGGTCAGGTGCGAAATGTAAATTCCTGTGCAGAATGGGAGCTTTTTTCTACACTTGTTGGTATCAGTGAGTTTCACGCACAACTATTATTTTTATATTTAATAAAATTTAAACAGAATGAAAACTGCTTCCCTGCTTGCTTTAATGATCTTAGGTTTGAGCTCCTGCAAAAAGAGCTACTCCTGCGAATGTGTTACGACAGAAACAACGGGGCGTAGAGGATTTGTATCTACTTCCACTTACAAAAATACTGAGACGCCTTATGATCAAAAAATGACGAAATCTCAGGCGCAAGCCGCCTGCCAGCATGAAGAAGAAGCTATTCAATCTTCTTATACAAATTGGTGGACAGAAAATGGCACTACTTCTGACCCGAGCGTTAGTGTAAGTACATCGTGTGACCTGACCAAATAACTCTTTGAAAAATGAAAAAAATTATCACGTTACTGGTATTCGCCAGCCCTGGATTGATCTCCTGCAAAAAAACATATGTGTGCGAATGCACGACTAGCTCTAATTACACAGGCACAACGGATTATAATAAATCAAGCGCGAAAACTTACGGTAGTAAAATGACGAAAAAGCAAGCCACAGCCGCGTGTGATCATGAAGCAGAATCTATTGAATCTACTTTCGAAAATTCTTTTTCTGAAAATGGAACTGCAGCAACGAATGCCACGGTTATGACGAGTTGTGAGTTGAAGTAACCAGTATCGCTTGCTCAGCCGCAGGTGTCTCGTAATGAATTCAGTTACTACTTTTAGATCAATGTCAGTTCGAATGCAGCGGTAGGAAAGGTTTATGCACTTCTCGACTAAGCACAAGCTGGCCTCAACATCCACTGGATGTTGATCCTGCTCGAAGTGACAGGGTACAGCTACCGTTAAGTTGATAAAAGGGTTGTAAGTTGGAAAAGGACAAAAGAGCTGCGTTTTTTTGAGCCAGTTTGCGCAGCAGGTTTAAAGAAGCCGAGAACCTAATACTCAAAGGTACCGAACTCCGATTTTATGGTAACGTGTTTGCCTTCGCCTTTTTCAACGCGACCAATAATTTTTGCTTCTACATTAAAGCTGTGGCTGATGGCCATTATTTTTTCGGCAAACATTTCGTCTACATATAATTCCATGCGGTGTCCCATGTTGAATACCTTGTACATTTCTTTATAGTCAGTGTGACTTTGTTCGTGGATGGTTTTGAATAAAGGCGGAACATCAAAAAGATTATCTTTTATGATATGAAGTCCATCGTTTATAAAGTGAAGTACTTTGGTTTGAGCCCCACCACTGCAATGCACGATGCCGTCGATATTTGCTCCCATTTCAGAAATGATTTTTTTGATGATGGGTCCATAGGTGCGTGTTGGTGAGAGCACCAATTTTGCAGCGTCTACTTTTTCTGTTATATTTTTACCGTGTTCGTCGGAATAAGAAACCTCCACTTTGTCCTGTAAGTTTAAACCACCGGTGTAAACAACACTTTCAGGCAAATTAGGATCAAAGCTCTCAGGATATTTTTTTGCAAGAGTTTTTCCAAATACGTCGTGACGTGCGCTGGTTAAGCCATTGCTTCCCATTCCCCCGTTGTACTCTTTTTCATAGGATGCTTTTCCGTAACTGCTCAAACCAACAATCACATTTCCTTCCTTGATCTTATGATTGGAGATCACTTTGTCACGCTCCATGCGACACATCACTGTGCTGTCGACAATTATAGTTCTTACCAAATCACCTACGTCAGCAGTTTCGCCACCAGTAGAGTGAATGGAAATTCCATTGTCACGTAAATTTTGTAAGACTTCTTCCGTACCATTTATGATGGCGGAAATAACATCTCCGGGAATTAAATTTTTATTTCTGCCAATGGTTGAAGAAAGTACGATATTTTCTGTAGCACCAACGCAAATTAAATCGTCCACATTCATGATCACGGCATCTTGTGCAATACCACGCCAAACGCTTAAATCGCCGGTCTCTTTCCAGTACATATAAGCTAAAGCAGATTTTGTTCCTGCTCCATCGGCATGCATTACCAGGCAATGTTTTTCACTGCCACTTAAAAGATCAGGAACTATTTTGCAAAAAGCCTTTGGAAAAAGGCCCTTATCTAAGTTTGCAATAGCTGCATGCACATCTTCTTTGCCGGCAGAAACGCCTCGTAATTGGTATTTATTGTCGCTCATAAATTCGGGACAAAGATACGGTTTTTACCACAGAGAAAAAGAGATTTTTGAGATTCGCTGCGGGGTTTTTGCCACAGATTGCGCAGATTGTAAAGTGCTAAATGATTCTGGCCACAATAGACACTCCCAGAGCGTAAGATCCCGTGCCCATCTATTTACTCATTCAAAAACTGTATTTTTGTTGCTCGTTATTATGACAGAAAAATTCAGAGTTTCCATTGTAAATTACACCAACACACTTCCCTTTAAATGGGCTTTAAAAAGAAGTGATTTTCTTAAGAGCATCGATTTGCAGGAAGACATTCCCAGCATTTGCGCTCAGAAACTAAAATACAAACAGGTGGATATTGCTTTGGTGCCTGTTGCTCTTTTGCCAGAGCTGGACCAGTACCATATTGAAACGGATTATTGTATTGGTGCCAATGGGAAAGTAGATAGCGTAAAACTATACAGCGCTGTACCGTTGGAGCAAATTAAAACGGTGACGCTTGATTATCAATCTAAGTCTTCGATCACACTTATAAAAGTGCTTCTTAAATTTTTCTGGAAACATCCGGTTACGTTTCTCGAAGCAAAACCCGGATTTGAAAATGACATTCAAGACACAAATGCTGCGGTAATTATTGGGGACCGGACTTTTGGTCTGCAGGGAAAACACGCCTACGAATTTGATCTTGCTGAAGAGTGGAAAAAATTTACAGGATTACCTTTTGTTTTCGCTGCCTGGGTAAGCACTGAAAAACTTCCGGCAGATTTTATTGCAAACTTTAACGCCGTTTTAAAAGAAGGCATGGATCATGTTGCGCAAGCGGTGGAAGAAGATTACAACGTGAAAAGTCTTTCAAAAGAAGATACGGTTGTTTACCTGACAAAACGTATAGATTATAAGCTTGATGCCGACAAGCGCAAAGCTTTAAATTTATTCCTGGATTATATAAAACAGCTCTAAAACATTCTTGTTGAATCGCTGTGTTTTTTTTCTATCTTCGATTAAATCATCATAAAATGCTCAGGTCGAAAAAGAATCTATTTCTGTTTTTCATTTTTTTAAATGCGTTTGCATTTGCTCAAACAAAAGTTATTCCTTACCAGGAGTTACCCACTTCGTCAGGCGCAAGCAGCGGCTCTGGTATTTTTTTCAGCGCTGCCATGAACCCTACTTTTGTGACCATTACTTTTGAAGGTCCTGCTAACAGGTGGATTGCCCTGGGACTTGGCACCGCGATGTATACAACGGATGTCATTGTTTATTCTAACGGGCAATTAGCATCAACACATGCTTTGGGTTGGAGAGATTATTTCAACACTTCACATAACGGATCAGGTGTCACACTCGACGCTTCGCAGGACTGGACGATAGTTTCGACGAATACCGTTTCTTCGCAACGCACCGTTACGGCTACACGTTCATTAACAACCGGCGATGCGAATGATATCGCCATAAGTTACACAGCATCAGCCCTTGACCTTGTTTGGGCAGCAGGGGCAACAGCTGATTATACGATCGCTTACCACGGCAGTAGTAACAGAGCCTCAGGAATATCTCTTCCATGGCAAAGTATGCCCACCGCTTCTTTCTCCGCACTCTCAACAACGGTTTGTGCGGGCTCGGCCGTTTCTTTCTCAAATCAGTCACAAGGTGGACAAACTACTTACACCTGGAACTTTGGTTCGGGTAACCCTGCCACATCAACACTTACAAATCCTTCGATAACTTATACAAATCCGGGCACTTATTCTGTTTCACTCATAACAAGCAATGCTGTAGGAACGGCCACTTATGTGCAGACCAATTATATCAGCGTTACAGCAAGCGTTGCCCCTGCCTTAAGTATTTCGCAGATCTCGGGAAACAATCCGATCTGCGCAGGGAGTCCGGCCACTTTTAGCGCAACCGCTATTAACGGCGGCACTTCCCCGGTATATCAATGGAAAGTTAACGGAACAAATGTGGGTACAAATACTTCCACGTTTAGCTCAACCAGCCTCAGCAATGGCGCAGTTGTTTCCTGTATTCTAACCTCTAACTTCACTTGTGCAACTCCTTCCACAGCAACCAGTAGTGCTATTACCATGACGGTAAATTCAACGGCCGCTGCAAGTGTTTCAATTACTCAGAACTCCGGAACAAATCCTATGTGTGTAGGAGTATTCGCTGGATTTACCGCTACAACAACAAATGAAGGTTCCAATCCAATCTTTCATTGGCAAATAAACGGAATAACAACGGTTACGACTGCTGGCAGTATAGGTTTTTCGACGTCATCACTTATTAATGGGGACGTGGTCAGTTGCATTCTCTATTCAAGTAATTCCTGCGCAAGTAACACAGCAGCGACCAGTTCCGGCATTACCATGACCGTTAGTTCCGTGCTTGTTCCATCAATAGCTATCAGCATGACATCGGGCAGCAATCCAATGTGCACAGGCGCTCCGGCAACTTTTTCAGCCAACTATGCTAATGGCGGAATGAATCCGATTTTTCAATGGCATTTAAACACAATGATTACCGGCGGTAACTCCCCTACACTTTCTTTACCAGGCCCCTTTTCCGGCACGGTTGATTGCTCGATGTATTCAAGCTCTCCTTGTGCAAGCGCAACACTTATTACCAGCCCGGCACTTAATATGACTATTCATGCAACACCGGTTACCACCGTATCCCCAATGGGAGTAGTTGCACTTTGCACGGGTACGCATTTTTTAGCTATTGGATCCGCTTCAACAAACGTTCTATGGTCTAATGGCGTCACCACCCAAACTATACTGATAAATCAACCCGGAACGTATGGATTTACACAAACTGTAAATGGTTGCTCCGGCGTATCTCCTGTATTTACCGTAGTTTCAGTGGTTCAACCCACAGTATCTCTTTTTATACCACAGCTCATTTGTAAAGATTCACCAACATTAGCATTACAAGGACAACCGTCCGGCGGCTTCTATTTAGGATCAGGTGTTACGGGTAATGTGCTCGATCCTTCGTTAATTGGGAACGGACCTTCTTTTGTTTTGTATATGTACGCAGAACTTTTTGGTGGCACACCCGCATGTGTCGATACTGCTATGGCATATTTCAGTATTTCAGATTGCGCAGGCGTCACCGAAAATAACAATTCGCAGAATCTGATTTCTGTTTACCCTAATCCTTCACATGGAGAATTTGTTTTACAGTCTGCTTTTCAGAAAATAAAAACTGTTCATGTTTATGATATAAGCGGAAAACAAATCTTTGCAAAGACAGATTTATCTGCAAACACCGCTATTATTGATCTTAAAGAGTTCAAACAAGGCGTCTATTTAGTTGAACTTCAACTGGAATCTCAGGTAGTGAGAACCCGCATTTATAAAACAGACTAAGTTTTATGATTCGGAAATTATATACTTTTTGTTTGATTTTTCTTTTATCTGGTCCCGCTGTTTTTGCACAGGATATTTTTGATGCTGCCCGAAAAGGTGATATCCAAAGAACCGAAGCGCTTTTAAAACTCAATCCTGATACTATTAACAAAAAGAACGCAGCAGGATTTACGCCATTAATCCTGGGAGCTTATCGCAATCAACTAAAATTTGTTGAATTTTTACTGTCGCACAAGGTGAACGTGAATGAAGATTCTCCAGAAGGTCCCGCCTTATTGGGTGCCTGCTACAAAGGAAGCGTTGAAATCACGGAATTACTGCTCAGAAATGGCGCTAATGCAAACGCTACTAACAGTCATGGTACTACCGCACTCATTTACGCGGCCATGTCCAATAATAGTACGTTGGTTAAGTTGTTATTAGCTAACGGAGCTAAAAAAAATCTTGCAGAAAAATCGGGTAAGACTGCCCTTAGCTACGCGAAAATAAATGAATCTGCTGAATTGATAAAGCTATTATCAGAGTGATTGACTTTTTTTATAGTTTTCTCCAACAATGGCGTTAAGTGTTTGTTTTTTATTTTCAAAAACCACCTCTCTGTCGGTGAATTCAGGATCTCCGTCAAAATGGATGCAGTCTTTTTCATCGCGCGTTATCTTAACCTTATCGGTTACATAAGTTTCTATGTGTTTACTAAGATGCGCTTTTTTCATTAAGATCTTAGCCATCAAACCGAATACCTGCAATGCATTAAATGGCTTCAGAATGGCAATATGAAACAATCCATCTTCCATGTTAGCTTGAGGGGCTATGTAAAAATCATTTCCATACTGCCCGGCATTGGCCACGGTAATCAGGAAAGCTTTACGCTCTATTTTTTGTCCGTTAAACTCCAGAGTATATTTCTTCGCCCGGTATTTGAATAATTCTCTGAACGTAATTTTTATGTAGCCTTGAAGTCCTCGCTTTGTCATGGCCGCGAAAAGATTTCCGATATGGGCATCGAAACCAATACCGCTGGTGCAGAAAAATGGAATCCCATTTACAACACCGTTATCCATGCGTGTTATTTTTCCTTGTGCAATTTGCCTGATTACTTCCTCAATCTTCATGGATAATCCCAATGAACGTGCGAGTCCGTTACCAGAGCCAATCGGCACGATTCCCAGAGTAATGTCAGTACCTAAGATTGTTTTTGCTACGTAGTTTACAGTTCCGTCACCACCCACGGCAATAGCATCTGTGTAACCTTCTGTTTTAAGAAGTCCGGCAATTTCTTCAAAATGATCTTTGTCTTTCCAGATAACTACCTGGTAATAAATATTCGCCGGAAATTCTTTTCGTATTTCTTCAATGATGCGGTCCGAAACACGTTTTCCAGCATTCGGATTCACAATAAACAATATTTTACGGGGCATACTAGACGCTGATGATTTCGTTATAGATTCTGTGTTTTGCATTCGCTACCCAATTTTTAAACCATGGATTTGATCCGTCAAATGTAGTAGAAAAATTGGCAAGTTTGCTTAAATCGAAACTATCTGAAAATATTCCTGCGCCTGCTTTGTAGGCATCACGCGAGTTACAAAATTGTTCAAAATGTCCATGAATTGGAACCATCAAAACCGGCTTGCCTAAATACATGGCTTCGCAAACACTTTCAAATCCAGCAGTGCTGGCAAGTCCCTTACTTTTACTCATCATTTCCAAAAATAATTTGTCGTTGATGGCGTGTAAAAAAAGTTTTTCTTTATCAAACTCGTAACTGGCGTTTATTTTTTCGGGTTGATCTGTAAAGCAATGCAGTGTAATCTCTGGATTTTTCCTATGCCAGCTTAACACTTCTTCAAAATAACCACTATTAACAAGGTACACCAGGTAAAAATCGTCGCGCTTGGTCTGAAGTTCGAATATCTCCTTGCGTAACAGAGGCGGCACTATAACTACTTCTTCATTGTTGGTGTGAATTTTATAAAAAGAAAGTCCCAGATTTTTGGAAGATCCTTTCGAGGTCATACGCGTAAAGAACTTAATAGCAGCTCTGTCAAGCCAATGGCCTTCGGGGAATTCGAAGTCGGGATGAAAATAAATATACTGGTGTCCTACACAAATTAATTTTGCCTGTGGCTTGTAGAAACGGTAATACAAGCCGATCAACAAATCAAAAAAGTTGATCACCACATCCGGCTGATGCTCCTTCATTAATGCATCTATCGCTTTTAAACTATTCCGGAACGTTTTCAGTTTTCCAAAATTATGAATAACCGACTTAGTGATGTTTATACTTTTATTGTTTTTATCGCATACAAAATTGGGACTTTGTAATTGAATAATGGGACATTTTATCTTATCAAAGAAAAATTGCGGCACGTCTCTGTTGCCCGAAGAACCAAGAATAACGGCGCATACAGTATGTCCTTCTTCAATGAGAAGATCATACATGCTTAATGTTTGGGTCATATGACCGCGACCTTCACCCTGTACGGATAAAATATACTTTTTAGACATATTATTGGGTATTAATGGTTACACCTTTTGGCAAAATCTCATTGATGGAAGGAGATTCTGTTTTGGCTTCATTTTTAGCCGCTTCTTTTTCCGCCAACGTATTCAGAAATTCCTGGTAATAAATAATTTTCCAGTTGCCTTCATTGTCTTCTACAAGAGCTGTAAGGCTTTCTACCCAATCGCCCGAATTAAGGTATTCAATACCATTTATTTCTTTAATCGCCGGTTGATGAATGTGTCCGCAGATAATACCATGACATTTGCGTGCTTTGGCCACCTTCACTAATTCGTTTTCGTAATCGGAAATAAAAGAAACAGCTGATTTTACTTTTGCTTTTACAATTTGAGACAACGAATAATAAGGCATACCGCGCTTTTCACGGTAGGCGTTATAATGACGGTTTAACCACAACAAAAAAGTATATCCAACGTCGCCTAACTTGGCAATCCATTTTAGTTTAGAAGTAATACTGTCGAAAAGATCGCCGTGTGTTACGAAATATTTTTTCTGAACACCGTAGTGAACGTAGTACTTACGTATAGAGAAATTTCCAATACGCAAAGGCATAATCTCTTCCAGGAAATCATCATGATTTCCCCTCAGGTAAATGATCTTACATTTGTTTTTAGACGTTAAGCTAATAATGTGCTTAAAGAAATTGCTGTGTTGTTTCGTCCATTTGCCACTCTTGCGCAATTGCCAGCCATCGATGATGTCTCCGTTTAAAATCAGAGTCTCACATTTGTGGTGCTTTAAGAAATGAACAACTTCCTTCGCTTTACTGGCTTTGATTCCCAGGTGAATATCTGAAAGGACAATAGTTTTGTAAAAGGTCTTCATTAAGAGAGTTTTACAAATTTGGCTTTATCTTATAACCTTATCATGAAGAGATAATTAATTCTGAATTAAAAAAACCCGCATGTATGTTACACGCGGGTTAAGTAAAACAAGGCTAGGTTAAGAGCTTATTCCACAATTATTTTCTTGAGGCTTTGTTTAGTGCCTGAAGTTATTTGAACGAAATAAATTCCGTTTGAAAGTTTAGAAATATTCAAAGCTGAAGTAGCAGTATAGTTCCTCTCTTCCATAACCACGGCTCCAAGAGCATTGATGATTTTTACGCCAACTGTAGTTTCACCTGGAAACGAAATACTTAATTCGGTAGTTGCAGGATTTGGATAAATCGTGTAAACCTCATTAAGATTTTTTTCTGATAAAGAAGTACATTCTGAAACGCTTTGAGTAATTACTGTTTTAGCTGAACAATTTTGTGCGTTTGATCCGGTAATTGTATAAACAGTGGTTGCCATAGGATTAACAGAGATAGAAGAACTTGTAGAACCAGTATTCCATTGGTAGCTTGAGCCACCAACTGCTGTTAAAACAACATTTTCTCCAGAACAAACAAGCGTAGAAGAACTGCTTGCAGTAATAACCGGAACCGGATTTACGGTAACTGTTTTTGTTAATGTAGTTGAACAGCTATAAACGTTTGTGCCAGTTACAGCATAAGTTGCAGTAGTTGCTGGTGTTAAAGTGATAGCTGAACCCGTAGCACCTGTGCTCCATGAATATGAATTTGCACCAGTTCCAGTTAAAGTAGAAGTTTCTCCTATACAAAGAGTTTCCGGAATAGCATAAAGATTAAGCGCTGGTAAAGGATTTACAACAAATTGTTTGACAAGCGTGCCTGAACAACTGTTGCTACCTACTCCGCTTAATGTATAAGAACCAGATGCAGAAGGCGTGTAAGTGATTACCGAGGTTGAAGCAGCAGAATTAAATGAATAAGTAAGCGCTCCTGAAACTGTTTGTGTGATGCTTCCACCCAAACAAACCGCAGTTGGTCCGCTCACAGTTAATGTCGGCGTAGGGTTAACTGTTACCGATTGAATGATTGAATTGGCTGCGCAATTTGTTCCACCGGTAATAGCCACCGCATAATTTCCTGTTGAGTTAGCTAAAATTGTGTTTGAAGTAGCTGAAGCAATTGGCGTTCCGTTTTTTAACCACTGGTAAGTAACAGCAGTTGAAGCTGGCACGCTTAAAACCGGGGCACTGTTAGCACAAGCTCCAACTGTAGCACCAGCAACACTTAAAGAAGTAGAAAGCGGTGAAGTACAGCCAGGTATTCCCCAGATACTTAAAGTACTGCTTACCTCGTTTGCTGCGATAACAATGTGCTGACCATTAGGACTGTCTGTTTGTTTGATAAAGATAATTCCTTCAGCACCAAGATCAGGACCGTTAGAAGGAAGGCTTCTGTTATTTACATACCTCACAAAAGTAGGAGCCGCCGGATTAGTAACATCATACACCATAACACCACCAACACGTTCTAAAGCTATAAAAGCATAAATATTAGATCCGATTACACCAATAGTTACACCTTCAGGTTCAGGGCCTTTATCATCGCTTCTGTCTTTTCTTGTGGCATTAGAGTTACTTGCATTAAATAAAACAGAGAAAGAGCTGGCAGCAGTGATTTGTTCTAAATCATCTTTGCTATCATACACCTGAACACCAGTGCTGGCATCCCAGATAGAAAAAGAACGGGAACCTAAAGAATAGATGGTATCAATATCACCATCGTTATCTGTATCTCCATTTTTATTTGTAACAGTTAATCTGCCTAATGCATAATTATTTTTTAATTCTGCGCCATAAGGGAATTTTGTTGGGTCAAGAGTTAAACCAGAAACACGTGATTCTTCTGAGAAACCACTGTAGGAACGTGAATCGCCTTCGTTAGCAGAAATAATATAAGCATTACCTCCAACAGTGTAAGAAGCAATGGCATCTGGCATATAAAATCCTTTAACAGGAAAATTCGCAATATTTATTCCTTTCGTTACGTTCGAAGCATCGTAACCGTTATTAAGCAGATTATGATTTTTTGTTCCTAATGCTTTTAAGTAATTGATGGAGTTAGTTGAAAGATTGATTTCTACAAGCGCGTTATTCTCCTGTAAACCAACCCATGCTTTTGAATCATCAGGTGATACAGTAATATATTCCGGTTCAAAATCTTTTGCGGCATTAGCGTTTAATCCGAAGATACGGATGCTTTGAGCCCTTAAAGTGGCTTCTTGTCCATTATAAACAGTAAAAGTTACGTGAGCCACATTGGTTTGACTTAATGTTGAAACCCCACCAGAAATATCCACTATACTTATTGAACCATCAGGATCATTTGTATAAGCTGCGTTTGGTTCACCTTCATTAGCCGTTAATACTTTTGTCCCTGCGTGATTAAACGTGATCATGTCGGGCATCATTCCTACTTTAACTTTGTTTTGGTAAACACCATTAATGTTGAAGAAAACAACGCTTCCTGAATCTTGAGGATTTGTATTTTCAATAGCGCAAGCCACAATGCCATTTTTTACAGCTACTGAATTAATGTTTCCATAAGTAGTAATAGGTACCGAGTACAATAAAACCGGGCTGGAAGGATTTACAAAATTGATGATATCTAGTTTCCCACCAATACTGTTCGCGATAAACAAACGTTGTGAAGCTGGGTCGTGAGCCACAATTTCAGCAGAGTTTACTCCCGATGCTCCGTTTGAAAAACTTGACAGTAAATTCAATGATAAAGTGTTTGAAGCTTGTGGCGCAGTTTTGTCGTCGTCACCAATATAAAAAGCGAACTGACTGGTAGCTCCCGGATTTGCATTTTGTCCGTTAGCTAATCTTAATATAATATATTCTGAACTTTCAAGTGCAGCATCGTTTGTTAAGCTTAAGGTAATAGCTGCTGTAGAACCCACCGTAGCGTTAGCAGCGAAAGTAGCCGTTCCGATAGTTAAACTGTAATCAGCGCCCGAAGCGCTTGATAGAGGAGAAGCAGTAACAGAAATTGCCGAAGAAAATGTGCTTGTTGTTGTTAATCTAACAATAACGTTTGCCAAACCTGCTGTTTCTACAACAGTGGTGTCATTCGTTACAAAAGAAATAACAGCAGGGGGTAAAGTGCTACCACCGGTTACTGTTACATCGTCAATTTTAATGTTAGACCCCGTTCCTGTTCTATCAAATTTCCATCTTATGTACAATGCAGCCTGATTACTTGCTCCTGCAGGAAGTGTTAAACCAGATCCTGAAACCAGACCCCAACTGCCAGCTGCAGGTTCTGTAAAAATGATATCCGTATAAGTGATATTATCTGTGCTCCATGCAAGTGTATAAGTTGCATTAGCACTATAGCTTGCAGATGATCTTCTCATCCCAAAAGAAAGTGTTACATTAGAGTAATTGGTCGTGCTTAACAATAAAACGGCTTCTGACGTTCCAATAGGGGATGACGTTTGTACGTTACCCGCTGTGTTTGTAAAAGTTACAGAGTTACCCTCCCCTAAATATGCATCCCCCGAAAAACCTGTGTAGCCCGAGCCCGGGTTGTTGATACTAATATTCATGGCTGCTCCGGTAAATGTCCAGCCTGTTGGATTAACATTGGCAATTGTTCCAAAAGTGGTTGAATACAAAGTTGTTTGAGCAAGCGCAGTATTTATAAAACCGCAGATTGTAAAAAACACAATCGCTGCCATGGCGAGTTTCGAAGTGAAGGAAGTTTTAGTTAGGTCTGTTTTTTTCATAGTTTGATTTAATTGTCTTATTAATGTGCAAAGAAGCAACTCTTCATTTAGGCTAAGATTTTTTTAAGATTACCGATCGGTAAAGTTTTATCCTCAAATGTTACCCAAGAGTTAGCACACCATCCGTTTTTGTTTATGATATATTTACATGCTCATGTTACAAATCACTGAAATTGGCCTTTTTTGACCAGTTTAATATTATTATCTTTGGCGCTTAAATTAAATGGTATGCAAAGCACATTAAAAGCCCTAGGTATTAAAGAAATAAATGATGGTTGCTCAACAGGACAAAACTGGTTCGCCGGTGGCGATCTTCTTGAGTCGTATAGTCCGGTAGACGGAAAATTAATTGCTAAAGTAAAAACGGCTACAAAAGAAGATTATCAAAAAGTAGTAAAAACCGCAGCTGAAGCTTTTACTTATTGGAGAACAATTCCTGCACCAAAACGTGGAGAAATTGTGCGCCAGTTTGGCGATAAATTACGCGCGAAAAAAGCGGATCTCGGAAAATTGGTTTCTTATGAAATGGGAAAATCACTACAGGAAGGTTTGGGCGAAGTACAAGAGATGATAGACATTTGTGATTTTGCAGTAGGTCAAGCGCGCATGTTATACGGAACACAATTTCACAGTGAACGTCCGAAACACCGTATGATGGAACAATGGCATCCACTTGGAATTGTTGGAATTATTTCTGCTTTTAATTTTCCGGTGGCAGTGTGGAGCTGGAATACAGCTCTGGCGTGGATCTGTGGCGACGTTTGTATCTGGAAATCTTCTGAAAAAACGCCTTTGTGCGCAGTAGCTTGTCAGAATATCTGGAATGAAGTGGCTAAAGAAAATAAACTTCCGGAAGGAATTTCAAATATCATTAATGGTGATCATCAGATTGGAGCGCTTATGACAGAAGATACGCGCTTGCCTTTGATCTCTGCAACGGGTTCTACGCGTATGGGAAAAATTGTAGGAACTAAAGTGGCTGAACGTTTTGGAAAAAGTATTTTAGAGTTGGGTGGAAATAATGCCATCATCATTACAGAAAACGCAGACCTTCACATGACCATCGTAGGCGCAGTTTTCGGAGCGGTGGGCACAGCAGGACAACGCTGTACTTCTACACGCCGTTTAATTATTCATGAAAACGTTTACGATAAAGTAAAAGAAAGTCTGGTAAAAGCCTACGGACAATTAAAAATCGGCGATCCCCTGGATGAGAAAAATCATGTGGGTCCCTTGATCGATAAAGACGCCGTTAAAAATTACCAGAGCGCTTTAGAAAGCATCATTTCTGAAGGCGGTAAAATTATTGTAGAGGGTGGTGTATTAGAAGGAAAAGGCTACGAGAGCGGGTGTTATGTAAAACCTGCCATTGCAGAAGCTAAGAATGATATGGCAATTGTGCAACATGAAACATTTGCACCGATTTTATATCTGATAAAATACAAAACATTAGACGAAGCCATTGCCTATCAAAATGGTGTTCCGCAAGGTTTGTCAAGTGCTATCATGACAACCAATATGCGTGAAGCAGAATTATTTTTAAGCGCAACGGGAAGTGATTGTGGTATTGCAAACGTTAACATTGGCACAAGCGGTGCTGAAATCGGTGGAGCGTTTGGCGGTGAAAAAGAAACCGGTGGTGGTCGCGAAAGTGGCTCCGATGCCTGGAAAGCCTATATGCGCAGACAAACCAATACTTTGAACTGGGGTGACACTTTGCCTTTAGCACAAGGAATTAAATTTGACCTGGGCTAATAAATCTCAACTCTACTACAAGGGCAGCTTCGGTTGCCCTTTTTTTATAGATCTAAACTATTTAAGCGCTATCCCATAAAATCTACTCTTTAAACATTAAGCGCTCCAAAAGCAAAGTTTAATCATAAGGCGCTGCAAAGTAACGCCCGACAGCCAAAACAAGTTAATCACAAAAACAGCTCTTACCATTTAGCATTTAATCTTGCATGTGATATATCGGCGCCTTATAGCGAAAAAAAGTGCCAGTTAAGAGCTTATCTTTGACTAAGAATCACTAAAATAAGGATCATGAAAATCCGGAAAAGTTACATCTCACAAACAGGTAAGGAATTCGCAGTAATATCAGACAAAGGAATGTTGGTCGTTAAAGTTTCTTTAATTTTTTCCGGGCTTGTTTTCAGCGTATGCTGTGTTCAGCTTCTTTTCGCTTTTTAAAATACATGAAAAAATATAGGGAATTCCAGGGAACGAATAAATTGTTTGATCCTCAACTTCCGCATCGCCTCTTATAATACTACTTTAGCTCAATTCTTTTCCATTACTACGTTTTCTTCCTTAAACGGATTTCTCGGAATCCACTCTGCCGGTTGTAGAAAAGAAATAAAGGGTTTTTGAATAATTCTTGAAATAGTGTTTTGTGGTTTTATATAACAGATCAGATTTTCTGCTTTTGCACCCACAGTTGTTTTAATCTCGGCAGCTGTTCGCCCCAGATTAATTTTTGTTTGTTTGTGCTTGATACCTTCGCTGATCATCAGGTATAAAATATTCTGATAAAGATCAAATTGATGGTTTAAGGAATAATCAAAACCTATGTAATGCGCCTCTAAAGAATTATCTTCCATTACAAAGCTACTCGCAAAAGCCACCAGAGCACCTTCGTGAAAAAAACCTGTAACCGTAAAGGTTTCAGGATAAATAGCTTTTACACTTGAAAAATAATCTTCGGGTAATTTTATTAATTTGAATTTTGCATTGGCGAAAATCTCCCCATAAAGCCTGTACATTTCTTTCTCTTGCTTTTTTATTTCCTCCGCATTTAATTCGCGAATTTCTAACGAAGCGGCATTTTTAAAAATAGACCTAGCACGGTTTCTGTATTTTTTTGAAAAAAGTTCAATGTATTCCGCAATAGAATGAATGTTTGAAGGAATATCCACAATCATATTAGGCTCCACAAAAAACTGCGAATATTTCTCTGAAGCGAATAAAGAGTCGGGCTCTAAAGCTTTTTCGAAATCTTTTAGAAGAATAGCGGAAATCGTTCCTCTTAATTTTTCTTCTTTAGACACTAAGTCTGTGATCTCTAAAAGTAATTCGTTTGCCGTTTCTTCTTTTAATGTTTTAGAGAACCGAAATCCATATTCACCACTGTTTAAATTATTGCCACAAGTAAACAAGCGTAAAAGCACCTCGTTTTTATTTTTATCAATGTAACGCTCGAATAAATTCATCCTTTTGGATTTCAGATTCTCAACCTGTTGATCCATGATGTCTCCAAAAACTTCTGCTTTAAAATCTGCGATCTGGAAATAAATAACGCCGCAAGGTTTTTTATGCTGGTAAACGATTGCGTAACGGCAGGTTAGCTTAGTATGGCCGCTGCGTTCTACAATTTTTAAATACTCTTTTTCAAGAAAAGTCGTTTTTTTTAAAGTAATAGCTTCCCAATCCGCAACAGGGATAACATCGGCGCTTTCCATCAAAGAAAACGAAAACTCCTCATTTATTTTCCGGAAAGGTAAAAAGCGTTTTTTTGAAGAAACCGGCTTGCAAAAGCTAAACATAGTGGGTTAAATTTACTAATTATAATGCGGTAATTTAAAGGCCGGGTCTATTAAAAAAGTCTAAATAAACAACGCAATACTATACGAAACCTGAGGGTTTTCAGATCTTGCAGGCTAATAAATCCTTTGCTATCGCCACTTGAAACTTGCAAAAAGAAGTATCTTTAATTTAATGAATCCTGATTTTAAACAAACAATTGCTATTGATCAACTTGGCGTAGAAGAGCGGGTAGCACGCTTAAACACGCGCAGCTTAAAAAAAGAATCAAAAACGGCTGCTTTAAAGCTGGCCCTGAACATGATAGATCTTACTACCCTGGAAGGAAAAGATACCGAAGGAAAAATAAAGCAACTGTGTTACAAAGCCTTGCATCTTGCCGACGATCTTACGGATGTTCCAACGGTTGCCGCAATTTGTGTTTATCCCAATCATGTTAAGACCGCCAAAACAGCATTATCGGGAAGTTCTGTAAAAGTGGCGTCTGTCGCAACAGCTTTTCCCAGTGGCAACTCTAGCCTGGAAGTTAAACTCTCAGATACCAAATTTGCTGTTGAAGAAGGAGCAGATGAGATAGACATGGTGATAAGCCGCGGGCAATTTTTAAAAGGGAATTACAGTTTTGTTTTTGACGAAATTGCTGCGATCAAAGAAACCTGCGGAAAAGCCAGATTAAAAGTCATTTTAGAAACAGGAGAACTTTCTACGTTAGAGAACGTCAGGAAAGCAAGCGACATCGCGATGTACGCCGGTGCCGACTTTATCAAAACTTCTACCGGGAAAATTCAACCGGCAGCAACCATGCCGGTAACCTTGATCATGCTGGAAGCGATAAAAGACTTTCATTACAAAACCAATAAAGTAATAGGAATGAAACCAGCCGGCGGAATTTCCACCGCAAAAAACGCACTCCAGTACCTGGTGATGGTAAATGAAACCCTGGGTGAAGCCTGGCTGACGAATGAGTATTTTAGATTTGGGGCCAGTGGTTTGGCCAATGATATTCTACTTCAGTTAGGGAAGGAGAAATATGGGGCTTATTATAGTAAGGATTATTTGAGTGTGGACTAGCTAAAATGACTCTGACGCAGATTTCGCTGATTACGCAGATAACTTCTAAACTAATACGCTAAAAATTTAACGCACATCTAACCAATAAATTAGACTAAAAGATGGATTACACTATCGAAGAATTTGAGGAAAATATACTGAGTGATTATACAACAGATTATGGCTCTGCTGAAATAAATGACTTGACTTACAGGATCATTGGCGCAGCCATGGAAGTTCACAATGTTTTAGGCAAAGGATTCTCTGAAGCTCTTTATCAAGATTGTTTGTCTCTGGAACTAAGAAATAGAAAGATTAGCTTTGAGAAAGAAAAAAAATTCGAGATTGTATATAAAGGAGTGTAGATTTCCCATTACTATTTTGGTGATTTTATAGTTGAAAATAAAGTTGTACTGGAAATAAAAGCACATAGCTCTTTAATGGACGATCATGCAAGATAGGATTACTTGTAAACTTTGGAGAAAATATTTTAAAATATAAACGAATCATTTTAAGTAAATAAAATTTCAGCTTTACAGGTCAATCTGCGAAATTTAATGCCGAAGGCATCTAGTTTTTTGAGACCAGCGTAATCTGTGCAATCTGCGTAAAATATGGCAACAAAACTTTCCAAAACGAAATCTGTGGCAAAAAAATCATCCGCGTTTACCGCACCATACGCCGCCGCGGTAGAATCCCAAGACCACATAAACATCGCCACCCGTTACGATCTCTTCATCAACGGTAAATTCGTGAAACCAACCGGCAAAAATTATTTCGCCACATACAACCCTGCCACTGGCGAAAAGCTCTCTGAGATTGCCCGGGCGAATGAGACAGATGTTGATCTTGCCGTATCAGCTGCACGCACTGCATATGAAAAAGTATGGAAAAAAATGCCATCAAAAGAACGTGCTAAATATATTTTTAGAATTGCACGGGTTATACAAGAGCGGGCCCGCGAACTTTCTGTTATTGAAACACTTGATGGCGGTAAACCGATCCGTGAAAGTCGCGACTTTGATATTCCCTCTGCAGCGAATCATTTTTTCTATTATGCTGGCTGGGCCGATAAATTAAATTATGCCTTTCCTAACCGCATACCAAAATCATTAGGAGTGGTCGCTCAAATCATTCCATGGAATTTTCCTTTGTTAATGGCAGCCTGGAAAATAGCGCCAGCATTGGCTACCGGAAACACTGTTGTCTTAAAGCCAGCCGAAAACACTTCATTAACAGCCCTTAAACTGGCTGAGATCATTCGCGACTGCGGTCTCCCACCGGGTGTTGTAAACATTATTACCGGCTTAGGAGACACTGGTTCGGCCATGGTAAACCATCCTGATGTAAACAAAATCGCCTTCACCGGGAGCACAGAAGTTGGAAAATCAATTCAGAAATCTGTAGCCGGTACCAGTAAAAAACTGACTTTAGAATTAGGTGGAAAAGCAGCGAACATTATTTTCGATGATGCCCCCATAAATCAGGCTGTTGAAGGAATTATAAATGGCATCTTTTTTAACCAGGGCCATGTATGCTGTGCGGGCTCGCGCTTATTTGTGCAGGAAAACATTGCTGAAGAAGTCATTCGGAAATTAAAAGAAAGGATGAAAACTTTAATCGTGGGCGATCCCATGGACAAGAACACCGACATTGGCGCTATAAACAACAAAGAACAATTAGATAAAATAAACCACTACCTAAAAACTGGAAAAGAAGAAGGACTTGAAATTTATCAACCAGATTGCATTCTTCCAGCCAACGGAAATTTTTGCAAACCCACTTTATTTTTAAATGTTGCTCAGAGCAACCGTGTTTCGCAGGAAGAAATTTTTGGACCGGTTTTAGCGATACAAACTTTCAGAACTATTGAAGAAGTAATTGAAAAAGCAAACGGTATACCTTACGGACTAAGCGCAGGAGTTTGGACAGACAAAGGCTCCAAAGCATTTAACCTCAGTACAAAATTACGGGCTGGTGTTGTATGGGCAAACACCTATAATAAATTTGATCCAACTTCCCCTTTTGGGGGCTACAAAGAAAGCGGCTTTGGACGCGAAGGCGGATTGCACGGATTAATGGCTTATCTGACTTTTTAAGTTTGACAGAGATTGTGCTGATCATACAGATGTGTTAATACAGCTTCAGTATCCTTGATTTTTTAACTCGCACAGATCAGCGAAATTCTTGTAACCTGCACCCGGATCAGATTCGCACACCGATCACTAAAACATCATCTACCTGGTCCAGATCCCCTTTCCAGTTCGTGTAAACACGCTTTAGATTTTCTTCCTGCCTAACCAAATCCATTTCGGAAATGGAGACCACTATTTTCTTAAAGTTCTTCAGCATTAATTTTTTTCCTTTCTCGCCACCGAATTGGTCTGCGTACCCATCCGAGAATAGGTAAAACATATCTCCGATCTTTAATTCGATTTCGGTTTCATTAAATTCTTTTTCATTCCCGTAACTAAATCCTCCAATAGCGAGCTTGGTAGCTGTGTATTCCAAAATTTGTTTCTCCCTCACAAAAAGCAAGGGACGCATAGCCCCGGCGTAAATTAATTTACCATTGTTTGTATCTACACAGCATAAACAAACATCCATTCCATCCCGCGTTGCATCCTCTGTGTGTTGTTTTAGCGCTTGTTTTACTTCCTTATCCAGTTCTTTTAAAATGTCTTTAGGACGTGCCACTTTTCTCTCCAGCACAACTTTATTTAAAAGCGTTGTTCCTATCATCGACATCAGGGCACCCGGAACGCCGTGTCCTGTGCAATCTGCCACCACAATAAATTTTAAGTGTCCAAGTTCCGCCATCCAATAAAAATCGCCGCTGACAATATCTCTGGGTTGATATAAAACAAAAACATTTTCCTGATAATCTTTTAAAATTTTTTTCTCAGGTAACAAGGCATCCTGAATTCTTTTTGCATAAGTGATGCTATCCCTGATTTCGGCATTTTGTTCTTCGATTCTAATATTACTCTTCTCTACTACTTCCTTTTCTGCCCGAAGCTCTTTCGTTTTTTCTTTAACCAGCTCCTCTAATTTGTTTTTCGCTTCAATAAGTTTCTTTGTTCTTACCCGAATAATTAAGTAGATAATACCGATTAAAAACAGAAAACTAACACTCCAAAAAAACGGATGTTTCCAGAAAGGACTGGAAATGCTAAAGCTGTAAAGCGCCACTTCACCTGAAGAAAATCCTTCAGCGTTATAAGCTATCACTTTAAAAATATACGTTCCTTCTCCCAATTTCGAAAACTCCGCTCTTCGACCCCTGCTTAGCTCCGACCAATTTTCGTCGCGGCCTTCCAGCTTATATTTAAAAAGAATATTCTCAGAATTTTTCAAACCAAGCGCTGAAAATTCTATAGCGAAGTGATAACTTCCATACGTAAATGTTTTATTTTGTTCTTGACTATTTAAAACGGAATCCTGTGCGCTTACACTCACGAGGTAAGGAAGGGCTAATTTATCCTTAACATCCACTGAACTAAAATGTACAAGGCCTTTATTTGTTCCAAAATAAAGATCGCCAGTGGCATTTTTAAAAAAAGAATTTGAATTGAACATGAATTGTTCATCAGTACCAAATTTTATTTCACGAAGCGCCTTTTCTTTTGTATAATACTTGTAGAGATGATAACGTTGTAAGATCCATACATTGTTATCATTATCGCAAACCAGACCATAGATAAACTTAGATTCCAGGTCGTCATTCAACCCAAATGGCTGAAGGGTTTTATCCTGCATCACGTACAACCCATCGCCGTTCGTGCCGATATAAAGCTCTCCATTTTTTCCTTCCGCCAGACTATTAAAGTCTGCTATCAAACCAAGATCTTTAGTATCGATCTCAAATAATTGTTTACCCTCTGAATAACTGAAAGAAGTAGTGTGCGTTGCATAAAAAACCTTGCCAGATTTCGCGCGCAGTGAATAATAAACATTGTTATGAAGCAATGTTGTTTCAACAGAAAAGTGATCCTGAAGGATTGCATTTTTATAAGTGTAAACACCTTCCAGGTTCGTGGTGACAACTACTTCAGTGCCATCTCCTGTGATAGAATTCACACCAATATTTTTAATGGAGCTGAACTCAAATTTAAAAGTGCCTTGATCCTCGGGGCTAATTATGAAGAGCCCCTTGTTTTCCGTACCGATCCAGATATAAACGCCATCGAAATACAGTGCGCTTACTTTACCAATCTTAAACTGCTTCAATTCTGAAATACGGTCAATAAAGTTACCTGCCGCATCATAAACCAATACGCCATTTTCTGTACCATAATAATTTTTACCCTTTCCATCACGAGTTATCGAAAATACAGATTCATCTAAAGGTAAAAATCTGTAATCATTTTTTGTAATACGGTATAAACCTTTTCCTGTGGTAGCTACCCAGACATTTTTTTCATCGTCCTGAAAAAAAGAACGGCCTGCCGCTAAAAACGCTGTTTGATTAAATAGATAGTCTGTTCCCTGTTTAATATCGTGCAGACCCAGGCGCTCGTTTGTTGTTGAACTGTAGAGGCTCTGCTCCTCCTCATCCACAAAGAAAGCCGCGATCTCAGTAGGATTTTCTTTTTTTAATTCTGATAAGCTACTGTTCTTACTAATCTCAGCCCTTTCATCGAACTCTAATTCGTAAACCGATGATCTCTCTGTTAAAATATAGAAAGTGTTATTTTTAGTTTTACTTTTTTGAACGGACTTAATTCCTTCATTCAAAAATTTAATTTTAGTAGCATTACTTCCTGCCTTCATTAAAAACAATCCTTCACTCGTGGCAGCTAATACATTTTCTTTATTATCTAACAACGCAATGTCATTTACCTGGTACTCTTCTGTGCCCTCTATGTGCGTAAAAATGTCGCCACGTTTTACAAAAATGCCATTACCCAGGGTGTTGAGATAAATATTTCCGCTAAATTCAGCAACAAGAATTTTCGTGATCGAACTTTTGCCGTCAAATTTTGTAGAGTCCAGTTTATTGCTTCCTGATTTGCTGGACACCAGTTTTCCGCCAGAAGTTCCGAACCAAAGGGTTCCATTTTTTTGAATGGCGGATGCGTAGATAAGATCACTTCCCAAAAATTTTGTATCGATTGGAGCGAACAGTTGCCCGTCGAATTTCGAAAGTCCTTTACCATGTGCAATCCATAAAAAACCCTTCTGATCTTGTTGTATCGTGTAAACATAGGGATCAGGGAGTCCCTGGTCTTTCGAAAATAAACGGGTAGAATAGTTTTGCGAAATGGAAGAACCGATAAAATAAAAAAGAAGGGCAACTAAATTTATTCCCCTGCTCATCTTATTTGTCCTTTGGCGTTTTTGAGACTTTTACTTTGTAATTATATCTTGGTACGCCACCAAGCGGCGCCGCAAAGAAAGGTACCGGAACGTCGTATTCGTTAGTAATATAAAGTACCAGGTCGTTTGTATAATCCCCTTTCTTTACAATTTGTAAATCGAGACATTTATTTTTTTCACCATCTACGATAGCTTCACTTGCCATGCTCCACTCATTGTTATCAGAGATCGCCACAGGATGTCCGTTTTTTACGGAAGAATACAATTTAACCTGTCCATCATTGTCAAAATCAAAACTGCGGATCTTAAATCCCGTGATTAAATTATCTGCAAAAGGATAAACGTGCGCGATAGAATTCACCACAGACTGCAACCTCACACTATATTCATAAGCGAATGCATTAGCGCCTTCTACTGCGATATTTTCTGTGTTCCTGACGCTTAGAAATAGTTTATATCCATTACCATCATTGCCTTTTAACCCATCTATAACCACTTTAAAAACATAACTGTCAAAATCATTTACAAACTCGCCTTGTTGGGGATTAAAAGGTCCCATGCTGATCCACTTACCATCGGTTGCAGCATCGCTCCCAAAAATTTTCGAATCCATAAGAATTCCGCTCTTGTAATTACCAATTGGGTTTACGCCGCGCGCATCTTTATCATAATAAGCATCTTTGCCACCGTAAATGGAGTATTTAATTTTAGTATCCCATCCTTCCTTTATTTCATCCAGTTCGCCAAAGGTTTCAGGATCAAAAATACGAATATAGAAGGGCGTGGTCTGACTCTTCGGAATGGAGAAAAAAACCGTTTGTGAAAAATCATCGTCACCCCATGAGTGATCGCCATTAATACCAAAGGTTACAAGGCAACTCATATTTTCCTGCGCAGATGGCACTTGTTGCGCAAAAGAAATTCGCTGGAAAAACATTCCAAGAATAAAATAGAGAACAACCTGCGTTTTATTTGGCGCCATTTAATGAGTCTGAAAATGTTTTACTTGGCATTTCGTAGTTCTCTACGATAGCAATTTTTTTATTCGCTGAAAAAAGTTCGCGTTTACCGGTAATTTTATTTTTCGCTATAACCACCAATCTTACCTGGTAATCGCGGCCGTTATTGTATTTATATTTTACTTTTTTACCGCTGCTTATATCACCGTTATTGTCCATATCCCAGAGATAATCTAAAATATCGTATCCGGGTAGTTGGGTTTCGCTTGCATCAAAGTCTACATAAAAATAACGTTTCGCCGTTTTCGGCGCCTTAAATTTTACCGGTAATTTTTCAAGATCTATTACAAGCATTGTATCTCTTTGCCTGATCAAACCAGTTGTTTTATCGGTGATATTTAATACAACTTTGTGCAAACCTTCTTGCTCAAAACAATGTTCAATGTTTAACCCTTCGGCGCTCGTGCCATCGTCAAATTCCCAGTTATAAAACATAGGCGCCGCAAGAGTGTCCAAAGATGCAGCCGCGTCAATGGTCACACATTTATAATTCGAGTCCAGATCAAAAGAACGTACATACGCCGAAGAATCGGCATACAGCGTGTAGGTTTCCAGAATGTCTTTTGCTGCGGCATCCTGGGTGATATCGGATAATTTTTGATAGAGTTTTAAAGCTAGTTTTATTTTACCACTCTCTTTACTACTCTTAGCATAGTTTGTAAACTGTGGAATGTTCTCATAAATACTATCACGAAAATACTCCGCGTAATATCTTTGCGCCGGTATATAATTTTCATTTAAAAAATTCGCGTCTGCTAACTTTAAAAGCACCGTGCGATCTTTTTTCTTCTCGTACAGTTTATCGTAGATGGGAATTGCTTCACCATACCGTTTCTCTTCAAACAATTTATCTGCCTTAGCAAGAACTTCCTTCTGAGAAAAACTTAACACTCCGTAAAAACATAAAACAGAAGAAAGCAGAGCTTTCTTTAACGAATCAGAAAAATAAGAATGTAGTTTGTGTATGCGCATAGCTAACAACTGTTGTCAAATGTATTCAAAACCCTCAAGTAATCAAAATTAATACCTTTCCTCCTGCTCATTTAGACGTTTAAAAGAAGGCTTTAACCTCAAAAAAATTAAGTATTTTTACAAGGATCTATGTACGGCATATTCAAACTTTTCTGGCAATATAATTTACCCCGCTGGTCGATATTGTTTATTGATACACTTATATGTGCCTTTGCATTGAGTCTTGCTTTTGTTATTCGTTTCGATTTTGCAAGTATTCCTGAAAATGATGCACGCAACCTGCCTTACGATTTTATTGTGGTATTGGGAGTGCGCCTGAGTTCCTTTGCTATTTCAAAAACCTATAAAGGGGTTGTTCGTTATACAAGTACACGCGACACCATTCGTATTTTCTCAGTAGTGGTAATTGGAAGTTTGTTGATTTTTGCTTTAAACATCATTTCTCACTCGGTGCTGGGTTACCGTTTTATCCCCAATTCAGTTCTTATCATCGACGCCTTAGTTTCTTTATTCCTGATGATTAGTTCGCGCCTTGCCGTAAAAGCTTTATACTTTGAAATTAAAAATCCGGCGCGCGAAAAAATGAATGTTATTATTTACGGCGCCGGAGAATCTGGAATTATTACCAAACGCACACTCGATCGCGATGCTGCAATCAAATACAAAGTGGTTGGTTTTATAGATGACGATGAGAAAAAGCATGGTCGCAGCATGGAAGGGGTTTTTGTTTACGGACAAAATAAACTGGAAGAACTGATAAAAGCGAACGAGGTAGAATTCGTAATTATTTCCATTCAAAAAATCTCGATCAAAAAGAAAAATCACATCACGGATATTTGTCTTGAAAATAACGTGCGTGTGTTAAATGTGCCACCTGCTGCCAAATGGATAAACGGTGAATTAAGTTTTAACCAGATTAAAAGTATTCGCATTGAAGATCTTTTAGAACGGGAACCAATTAAGTTAGACACAGATAAAATTCAATCGGAACTCAAAAACAAAGTGATTCTTATTACCGGCGCCGCGGGTAGCATTGGCAGTGAGCTGGCGAGACAGTGTTCGAAATTTAATCCTAAGAAGATTTATTTGCTCGATCAGTCTGAAAGTCCTTTACACGAACTGGACCTTGAATTTTCTGATAAATTGGTCAAACCTCCTTATGAAGTAATTATGGCAGATGTGCGTAATTACGACCGGATGAAAAACGTCTTCACCACTTTTCAGCCACAGATAGTTTTTCATGCCGCCGCATACAAACACGTGCCTATGATGGAGAATAATCCCTCCGAATCTATTCTCACAAATGTTTTAGGCACCAAAGTGCTAGCCGATCTTGCTCACGAACATAAAGTAGAACGTTTTGTTTTTGTTAGTACCGACAAAGCCGTAAATCCAACAAATGTTATGGGCGCCAGCAAAAGGATAGCTGAAATATACATTCAAAGCCTTGGAAAAAATTCTGGCACTAAATTTATCACCACCCGTTTTGGAAATGTTCTGGGCTCTAATGGTTCGGTGATTCCACGTTTTAAAAAACAAATTGAACAGGGCGGACCAATTACCATAACTCATCCGGAAATAACCCGCTACTTTATGACCATTCCTGAAGCGAGTCAACTCGTACTGGAAGCTGCTGCTATGGGTAAAGGTGGAGAAATTTTTGTTTTTGATATGGGCGACTCTATTAAAATTGTAGACCTTGCCCGTAAAATGATTTTGCTGGTTGGCATGAAGGAAGGTAAAGACATTAGTATTGTTTATACAGGATTAAGACCGGGAGAAAAACTTTACGAAGAACTATTGGCCAACAACGAAAACACACTTCCCACGCATCACTCGCAGATCCTTATTGGCAAGGTGCGCGAATACGAATACAATGATGTGAAAGTGATTATACAGGAGTTGATCAAATCTTTTGATACACAAAACAACGAACTCATAGTGCAACGCATGAAAGATCTTGTACCCGAATACATCAGCAATAATTCCATTTTCCAAAAATTAGATTAATGAAGACGAAATTTTTAGTTCTTAGCATGATTATTTTTTTGCTAAGTAGTACGCATGCACTGGCACAGGTTAATAAAACAACTGGCACTGGCGGATCGCTTACAAAACCTAAACTGGTTGTTGGTATCGTTGTAGACCAAATGCGTAATGATTATTTATACAGGTATTGGAACCGCTATGGAAATGGTGGTTTTAAAAGACTTGTAAACGAAGGTTACCATTTCAAAAATGCGCATTACAACTATGTTCCAACTTATACAGGTCCGGGACACAGCAGTATCTACACAGGTGCTACTCCCCGCGCGCATGGTATTATTGGCAACGATTGGTACATAAAAGCGAACGGAAAATCTACTTACTGTTGCGAAGACACGGCTGTGCAAACCATTGGATCTTCCAGTAAGAATGGAAAAATGTCTCCCCAAAATCAATTGAGTTCCACTATTGGTGATGAGATGAAAATGAGCAGCAATCAAAAAGCAAAAGTATTTGCAGTTTCTTTAAAGGACAGAAGCTCTATTCTTCCTGCCGGGCACGCCGCTAACGGAGCCTTCTGGTTTGATGACGCTACCGGAGATTTTATTTCGTCAAGCTGGTATATGAAAGAATTACCCCAATGGCTGCAGGCATTCAATGCAAAAAAACTCACCAAAACTTATTTAGAAAAAGGATGGAACACCGTGTATCCTATTTCCACATATACTAATTCCATAGAAGACTATAACCGCTACGAAGGTTCGCCTGTAAAGGATTCAGCGATCTTTCCCTATCAGTACAACAAACAAATTTTAAAAAACGGCTGGGGCGTAATTAAAGGCATGCCAGCCGGAAATACTTTAACGAAAGACCTCGCTATTGCATGTCTTGTAAACGAAAAATTAGGTAAGGGTTCTGAAACCGATATGCTTTGTATTAGTTTTTCGAGTACCGATTATGTAGGACATTATTTTGGTTTGCGCGCTATTGAAACGGAAGACGTTTACCTTCAGCTGGACAAAGATTTAGAAGAACTGCTGAATGCTTTAGATAAAGAACTTGGAAAAAACAATTACACCATTTTCTTAACTGCCGACCACGGTGGTGCAGATGTTCCTAATGAATTATTGGATAATAAAATTCCTGCGGGTTATATCAGGGAAAAACAAGTTATTAAAGAACTTAAGAATTTTTTAAGAACAAACTATGCCGATACTTTGTTATTTGCCGGTATGAGCAACGAACAAATCTTTTTAAACGATCAAAGAATTTACGACTTTAAATTAAACAAGCTGGAAATTGAAGAACGCATTTGCGCTTTCCTGGTAAGGCTACCCGGAATTGCAGAAGCCTATTCCTCCTCCTCTCTAAAAAATGCTGCTTATGATAAAAACGACTTCCGCGCGCTGCTGCAAAATGGATTCAATCATAAACTAAGCGGCAACATAGCACTTATTTATCAGCCCGGCTGGATGGATCATGGCGATAAAGGCACGAGCCATGGCACTTCCTACAATTACGACACACACATTCCAATTATCTTTTATGGAAACGGAATTAAAAAAGGAGAGAGTTTCAATTACGTCACCATCACACAAATTGCTCCAAGCGTTTGTGAACTTTTAAAAATAAACCAACCTAATTCAACCGTTGCCGAACCACTCAATGGGTATTTTAGATGATTAAAAAAGGCTTAACATTGTTTTTTACTCTTTGGTTGTTTCAATCCTGTCACGTAGGGAGATTTTTTCTTTACAACATGGCGGATGTTCGCGACTATAAAAAATTTCCCAAAACCGAACTGCATAAGTCCGCAACACCTTTCTTTTTTAAAGATGTAAGTCAACTCAACTTCGCGAAGCTTCCAAAAACAGTGAAAGGCAAACGCAAAACCATTTCTTTTGAAAATGCTGTTAAGAAGACAGGAACCGTTGCCTTTATTGTGATCCGTAACGACAGTATTCTTTACCAATGGTATCGTCCGGGCAAACAACGATCAGACATCACTACTACTTTCTCCATGTCAAAATCTTTTATTTCAGCTTTAGTAGGTATCGCGATTGATGAAGGCTATATTAAAAGCGTAAATGATCCCATCACCAATTACCTCGATTTTCTCGATAAAAACGATCCAATAGGTTTTGATAAAGTGACTATACAAAATGTTTTGGACATGCGCTCCGGAATTCATTTCGGAGAAAATTATTTTAATCCCTTTGGTGACATTGCAAAATATTATTATGGCAACCACCTTAAAAAATACCTCAAGCATTTAAGAATGGAAACTGAGCCCGGCAAAAAATTCAAATACATTAGCCTGAACACCCAACTGCTCGGTTTAATCCTCGAAAAAGCCACAGGAAAATCACTCACCACTTACTTGCAGGAAAAACTATGGGACCCCTTAGGAATGGAGTTTGATGCCAGCTGGAGCATTGACAGTAAAAAAAATAAAACCGAAAAAGCTTTTTGTTGCATTAACGGAAGAGCCATTGATTATGCCAAACTCGGCAGACTGTATATAAACAAAGGAAAATGGAACGGTAAAACACTCCTCTCTGAAAACTGGATTCGCGAAACCACTACATTCACCCAACGAAAAAATAATTTTGTTTACTCGAACCATTGGTGGCATACAAGAGATTATCTTCTTTCCCAGGACAGTGTTAAGATTAAACAACCCTACTACATTGATCCCTATGCCAATGTACCAAACTCTTACATCGTAAAACCCTCCGGAGATTTTTTTGCCCAGGGACTTTTTGGCCAATACCTTTACGTTTATCCCGAAAAAAATATAATCATTGTACGCGTTGCTAAGCGCGAAGGCTGGAAAGTTTTATGGCCTGAATTGTTTAAAGAGATTGCACGGAGGAATTAAGAAAATTTCTTCGTCTGATCTTTATGCCCAAAACTCAGTTTCATCTTCTTACTTGGCCCAGAAAAATTTAATTTCACTCCTTTCGTATTTTCAGCACTTTCTCCCGAGCTCTTAGGAATGTAATTTTTACCACGTTTTTTTAAATTACTCCAGGGAATTAAAAGATTCATGTTCGATTCACCTTTAAAATTATAAAGTCCGTCAACAACATAGAGATTCAGGATATTTGAGCCAATTTCCAGCTCTTCAATCTGCATTTCGTAACCCCTGAGTTTAAAGGTCTCAACAAGCTCGGTAAATTCTACATCATTAAAGTCGCGGTTGCGGAATAAAAAATTAGAAAGACTTTGCACCGGCTCGTAATTTATCAAATGGCCATTCACCAATTTTAATTTCACATCACCGGCCATGGTCTCAGGCTTTAAATTCATTTTTTCATCCAGGTCTGTTTTAAATTTCGCTTCTACAGTCATGTTCCCTTTTAAATTAGAACTTACAATTGCTTCCTGCCCGAAATTCTCAAACTGTTCAAATAACTTGGTTACGTTTACATTCTGAATAGTCATATCTGCATTTACCTTTTCAAAATTTTGTACAGATGCTTTTGCAACTATTTTTCCATCGCAGGTATTAATCGAGGCGGATTTAATATTCAAAGCGTTGCCTCTGTACGAAAGATCCACGTTAGCATTACTGCCTTCAATTTTCCGAAAAATTAATTTCTTCGCAAATAAGTTGATGTTGAATTCGAAATGGCCCTGCGAAATTTTACTTGCAGAGGCACTTGTACTTTCTTTTGTAGTTTTATCTTTTTCAGGAGCTGGTGTGTCTGATTTTACAAAAAGAGGATTGAGGTCTAGTTTTTCTGTTCTCGCCGAAGCCTCTGCCTTAAAACCTTTACTGAGTCCAAACAAATAAGGCACAAAACCTTCTGCTTTTCCCTTCACAAGGGCATCAGCAATATCTGTCTTCACCCGAAGATTATCGAATTGCAGATCGCGGTTATTTAAACTTGCATTTCCATTTAGCGTATAAACATATGCCCGATCTAATTCTTTATAACTCAGATTTTTAAAAGTTAAGTAAGCTGTTAAACTCATGGGGCTTTGTAAAAACTGCGCTTTATTAAGCATGTCGGTTGGGCCGCTATAGTGAAGCTTAGCCGTAGCCGATCCTTTTAAAACAAGATCTTTAGAAACTTCGTAAGGAATTTTATTAGCCTCGATCAAAAGATCGGCTTCAATCGCGATATCTGGTTTTGTAAGGTTATTAACCTTCACAGTAGCTTTAAAAGGAAAATCATAAACCTTGCCTTTAAGCGGTTCAAACACGATAGACGCGTGTTCCATATCTCCACGCTGACCAGTAGAATCAAGGCTCCGGATTTTACCGGTAAAAAACACTCCGGAGTAAGGTATTTTGCTATGCCCTATAGCCAGATCACAGTTCTCTCCAATAACTTCCGCCAGAATAACGGGATCTTCTTTCTTACCAAGATTAACAACCAATAAAATTTTTGCATCTATAGGTCTTTTAACTTCAAAATTGGAAAGGACCTTTTTAATTTTTGGCGTTAAGAGCTCTGCTACTTTTTCCACTTTTAATTTTTCGCCCTTAATTTGCAAAGCGAGTCTTTGATTTTCTCCTAAATTTATAAGGGAAGTAAGATAATAAGTCTGGTCTTCAATTTCTGCTTGCGAAGATGGAAGTATACACATTGTTTTACGATCAAAAATATAATTGATATCGAGATCAAGAATAGCCCGTTTTTGTTTAAGAAAAGCTCCGTTTTTTTCATTGAATAAAAGTTCCTCTACCACAGACTTCCCCCGCAGAGTAGCCTCTACCCCATCCGAGTACTGTTTTAAGCGAATAGCCATTTCTTTAAAATCTATGGCTATGTTCTGTTTCTTCTCTTTATTTTTAAAAGCAAATTTTACATGCTCCAGCGAAATCTTGTTTACTTCAAAACTAATTCCTGTGTGCTTGGCAGTATCATGAGGTTGTTTTTTAAATTCGAAATTGCGTGTTCCATCTTCATTTCTTTGAAGCAAAATTTCCGCGTCACTCATAGAAATATATTTCACAACAAATTGTTTGTGAAACATTTTCTCCATGTTAAACGACAACGAAAGGGAACCTGCTTTTAAAATCGGCTCACTTTTTCCATTTAACTCGCTGGCTATATAAATATCTTTTAACTGCATGGAAGCATGCGGCCAATTATCAAAAAAGGTAACGCGAATGTCGGCTACTTTTAAATCCAGTCCATAATTCACTTTAAGATTTTCAATCAATAAAGCATTGAGTTCTTTCTTGTAAAAAGTAATCGTGACAAAAATTGCTGCACCTGTGAGAAAGAGCAAGATAAACAGCCCTATAAAAAAACGTTTAATATATTTCATTGATATCCTTAAACTGCAAATCTCATGCTACGTGCATGTATTGCTAATGTAAGACATTTTCGGTTGAACAGCCCGGTTTTAGTCGCCTACGGACCTTATTTTGTCGAATTGTTTGCAGGCATGAGATTTGCGATTGCACAACTTTGAAAGACAAATGAGCAATGTGTTTCTCACAGATTAATTGCTAATTGTTGCCAGGAGTATGCGGATTCCGAAAGTAGAGCGGGGCATTTCCGGGTACTTACCTATAACAAAATCGCTAAGCCGGTAGTCGTAAAAAAACAAAAAAGGATAATAGCCTACATTTACGAAAGCTCTAAAATCTGTAAACTGGTGTATTCCCCAGGCTTGTATAATTTTATTGCCCTCATAATTCCCTCTGTAACGAAAATATAAGGGGAAATTATAAATTGCTCCTACCTCAGCGATAAAACCCGGAGGCGAAGTTTTGCTTTTTTGATTCCTGCTGCAAAGCCTTACTTTATAATCAAGATGGGCGTTGAGATAGTGATAGGCCTCCTCCGTTTTTTTGTAAGAAACCGGGGCTGCAATAAACGAGGTGTCTCCAGCAATTTTAATGTAGTGATAATTAAAACCAAAGCCGAAGATACTCGCGAAATGCCGGTGTTTTATTTTCCAGGAGTGCAATCCCATTCCAATCATAAAACCGCTTCGAAACACGCTATTCGGACTCTGAAGTCTTCCATTTTGGTACCCTAAATTAAACTCGCCATCTCCTGTTCTTCCACTCAAACTATCAGCCGAATCTCTTGTCTCCGATATATCCAGATCAACATACAAGCGGGTAATATCATTTGCAAAAACAGTTATTTCCCGTGAAAAAAACAGACGGTTTGAATTTGTTTCGCGCACTTCCAACCTGTACTTCCCTTCTTCAATGCTATCCAGCTGCATTTCCTCCTGACAATCGTATGTTCTTGTGGCTACCACTGAGCTATCCGCATGATTATAAACTTTCATGGTGTAAGCGGCGCCTTCAAACCGCAGTTCATGAAAAATAATTAAAGTTCCTGTACTTTGAGCAACCGTGCGAAAAGAGATAAAAATCAGTAGAAGGCTAAACAGATTTCTGAACGTCATGGGAATAGTTTGTAGCATTGAAACTACAAAATTTCCTTAAAACATTTACGCTGTGTTTCTTTGGCTAAAGCTATAAAAAACACCTCCAAATAAACCAAGTAAACCTCCAAAATAACTGAAGTTGTGCATGGACCCAACCGCAATAAAATTTTCCTTATCCAGCAAGATATCCGGGAGCCACCAGTTTACCCCGCTTACAGAAAGAAAATACTTTCCATAAATAAAACCATTTATCCCAGTAAAAAAAGCTATGCCTGCCACCAGCGCAAAAGATACCATGGTTACAGTAAGCATGCGCCTTGCATCTTTTTGTAACAGGCCAACTGCGGCCAAAATAATTCCAATAAGTGGACCCATCCACCAGGTAGCCAGGAACCCTACAAAACACACATATAAACGTGGATGTGATAACACATAATCTTCACCATAGGCATACATACCAAATTGTATGAATTTGAATTTGGTATAGTATTCAGGAGAGATGGTGTAGGTAAGTTGGTCGTGTAGAATGCCGTATAATCCTGCAATAAACACAGAGCAGAAAACAATCAACCCAAAGGCAAAAAATTTCTTCATTTTTAGAAAACAATTTTACTTTGGAAGCTCAAAAACAACCGGAATGGACTCATACTTGGGCAAAAGTTCGTCCCTGTACAAGCCTGGCATCCAGCGCGGCATGGTGCGAAGAACCCGAAGCGCTTCCGCATCTAAAAGTGGATGTACCGATTTTTGTATATATAAACTTTCAATAGCACCTTGCCTGTCTACCACTAAACCCACCTGCACCGTGCCGGAAATTTTGTTGCCTCTTGCTTCTGCGGGGTATTTAATGTTTTTTTTAATAAAAGCCATTAAAGCGTCCATGCCACCTATGTATTGTGGTTTTCGCGCATCATCGTCGTAACAAACAGTATCTTTTCCCGTCCATCCAAAGCATTGTTCAGAAAGTATTTCACTGTCATTATAGAAAATTTTCCTTTTTAAAATACCATTGGGAAAATAAGAAAGCATCTCTGAAACTTCAACATCTATGGTGGTAATGCGTTCGCCTACTTTTCCGTTCTGATAATAATAAACCTGGTTTTCCTTTTTGCTCCCGTCGGCTTTGTATTTATACTCAACACGTTTTAAGAGTTTGCCATTCATGAAGTAGGTCTCCACACTTCCAGATTTCACCACAGTGTCTGGATTTGTTTTATAGATCGCATAAAAGGATGCTTTTGTGCTATCAACAAATTTTTTATTCCCGTCAAGAAAATATTTTAGATCCTTCTGTGCAGAAAGAAAAAAGAAATTAAAAAGTAAGAGGCAAAAAAGAAATAATCTAAGTTTCATAGCTTAATTAAAGATAGGAAAAAACGGATAATTTTTTTCTCAGGGCTAGCGGCTTACAAGTTTTCCTTCACAAAAAATGCAAACAGAATTGCCAGGCTTTCTAAGATTCCATCACCTTCTTCACCTGATTTTCTAAATCTTGGAGGTCTTTAAATCGTTCAAGAGAAATTGTTGCATTCAAATATTTAAGTTCTGTAACTAGATCCAGTAAAAGATCGTTAGGTTCTGCTTCAAAACCCAACATACTGCTATCGAAATTTATACCGGCAAGATAGCCGTCACCAGACATACCAACGCACCAGTTTTCTAAAAAATCTGTAAGCCCAATGCGTTTAATTTCAAATCCCTGCCATCCGCTTTGAATGCAGGATGTAGCCAACTCCGCTTCCGACCAAAAACAAATGAGGGGAATGGGGTTATCCTCTTCATCTTCGTAGTCATGAGAAGAAGAGGTGGCTAATCCATCAGCAGATTCTAAAGCAAACAAGGATTTGGTCTCGCAGACCTTTTTAACAAAGCGTTCGTAACGAAGTTTTAGCAGTAAATGATCTTCGATCATAGAAAAAGGTAGTTTTTAAGCCACTAAAATACGCAGGAGATTTTAATATTTGTATGGCGACTTAAAATTAAACCACTTAATCAGTAAAACAAACCACTCTCACAAAACCTCTGGCGAAATCATTTTTTAGATGCTTATATTTATACTAACCTAAAAAACCCAAAACCATGCATATATTTACCCGCCTTACTTTGTGTTTTGTATTTTCTACACTGCTTACCGAAGCACAAGCCCAAAACATCTTTGAACCAGAACACCCAAAGTCTGACATCAAGTTTAAAGAGAATAAGGGCCAGGTTTATGACCAGTTCTATAAAGCACGTCCGGATATTCTTTATTACGGACTAACAGGTCAATTCAGTTTTCATCTTAAAAAAAATGGCATTTCTTACCAGCTTGAAAAGATAGAGGAATGGAAAACAGAAACACCGGTGTATCTCGCTTCTGCATATAAAAAAGAAAGGCGTGAGGCTTCCTCAATAAGCTTCTACCGCTTGGATATAGATTGGTTAAATGTAAATCCGGATGCTGAGATCGTTCAGGGAGAAAGGCTTCCCGGAGTAGAAAATTATTACAATGAAACTTCACCAGAAGGCGCGTTACAGGTTAAGAATTACAGTGCACTTCTTTACAAAAATCTTTATCCCGGCATAGATTTAAAATGGTTTGGAACAAGTGAAGGATTAAAATATGAATACTATGTCGCCACGGGCAGTGATTATAAACAAATTCAACTTCAGTACGCCGGTGCGGAAAAAATTTATCTCTCGCCAAAGGGAGAATTAATTATCAAAACACCCCTGGGTGAACTGGTAGAGCAAAAACCTTATGTGACACAAAACGCTAAAAAATTAGAAGCGAACTGGTTAGTGAAAGACAATGTAATTTCTTTTGATATCAAAAATTATAATTCAAACTTGCCGCTTGTTATCGATCCGCTTATTCGCCTTTGGGGAACATACTACGGTGGTGCTGGCAACGATTATATCAATTCACTTGCAAGCGATAACCTGGGTAATACCTACCTGGGTGGTGAAGTTAAGTCTACAAGTAACCTGGCTACCTCTGGCGCCCATCAAAGCACTTTTGGTGGAACCATCGGTTACTGGGGTGACGCTTTTGTTTCTAAATTCAATCCTAATGGAGTTTTACAATGGGCTACCTATTATGGTGGTGCACAGTCTGATTTTGCAAATAGCATAACGGTGGATGCTAATGGTAATGTTTACATGACCGGTGGCACCTCTACAACAAATTCTGCGGTAATGGCTACACCAGGAGCACACCAGAGCGTCGCTCCCTCATTTACCGTTCCCGGGCCTGTAAACGACGCTTTCCTGGTAAAATTTAATTCTTCAGGAGTAAGGCAATGGGGTACTTATTATGGAGGAACAAATTATGAATGGGCCTATGGGGTTGCTGTGAATACAACGGGCGACATTGCCATTGTAGGAACAACCAAATCGACCAACAGTGGAACCATAGCAACACCGGGCTCTCACCAATCTTCTTTCGCAGGAGGCTTAACCGACGGATTTATTGCAAAGTTTGACGCGTCTGGTACCAGGCTTTGGGGAACCTATTTCGGAGGATCGAGCGGTCAGGATGACGTGCTGTATTGTAATTTTGATGCTGGCGGAAACATTTATATTAACGGAGGTACACCCTCCACTAACAGCATTGCAACCTCCGGTGCCCATCAAACTACTTACGGAGGTGGTTCACAAGATGGTTTCCTGGCAAAGTTCACTGCGAGCGGGCAATTGCTTTGGGGAACATATTATGGTGGTGCCGGCACCGATAATCTTTTCTTAAGCGCCATTGATGCTAATGGAGATATCTATTTAGCAGGAACAACCAGTACAAGTCTCAGCGGTGTTGTTGCTACTGCATCCTCTCATCAACCGGCTTATGGAGGAAATACGGATGGACTGCTTGTAAAATTTAATTCTGCGGGAGTCAGACAGTGGGCCACGTACTATGGTGGTTTGGGAAACGATTATGCTGCAGGTCCTTCCATCGATCCCATGGGAGATATTTACATATCCGGCGGAACGTCTACAAGTTCGGGAACAGCGATTGCCAGCTCCTGTGCCTACCAGGAAAATTTTAAAGGAGGAAGTAGCGACGCTTACCTGGCAAAATTTAATGCTAACGGTTCGCGCATCTGGGGTACTTATTTTGGTAGTATTTACACAGATGATGGCGGTATGTGTGCTGCAGACATTCATAACAATATTTACATTACCGGTGCCACACTCGCAAATTCAGGAACAGTTATGGCGACAAGCGGTGCGCATCAAACTACTTTTGGCGGACAAACAGATACCTACCTCCAAAAATTTAATGGATGCACCCCCGGTAATGCACTCAACATGACCCCTGTTTCAAACTTACTGGTTTGTCCTGGTACTACTGCTACATTAAGTGCCACTTGCGGAAACTGGTACAGTACTTTGAGTGGCACTACCAGCCTGTTTACCGGGTCAGATTTTACCACGGGAATCATTAGCTCAGACTCCACTTTTTATGTGGAAGATTTTAGCTGCGGCTCTATATCTGGTCCGCGCACGGCTATTAGCTTAACGCTTAGTTCTTCTCCTACAGTAAGCTTGATAAATAGTAATCCCGTTGCTTGTGTTCAGGAAAGCGTGGTTATCTCTGCTTCAGGAGCTTCTACTTATTCTTGGATAAATACATCAGCAACTACTTCGTCCATCTCCTTCTATGTGCTTTTACAAACCACATACACCGTTATTGGAACGGGGGCTAACGGTTGTCAAAATACCGCAACGCTTACCGTTGTACCGAATTTATGTCTTGGAACAAATGAATTGGCTGATCAAAATGCACAGTTAACCGTATATCCAAATCCTGCTAAGGGCCAAGTAACTATTCGCTCAGCCAGTGAAGTAAATTTAATTCTTGTAAATGAACTCGGACAGGCGATACGATACATATCACTCAACACAACTCAGGCCTTTGAAGCTACATTAACAGATTTACCTAATGGTATTTATTTTCTGAAAAATGAGAGAGACGGAACAATGTTGAATAAAAAAATTGTGGTGATGCATTAAGCACTCCCGATAATTTTTCTGATCTTATGATTCGTTGGTTTCTTCTGTATCTTCTTCTGCAGAAGTCATTGCCTCTTCACAGATTTTACCGCTGGAGTGAAAATGAACCGTCATGTCAATAGGCTGAATATTATCAAGCCTGTATTCGCCTCCAAGGATGGGAAGTTTTTTGTAACCGTAAACTTCGTTTTCTTTTAAGAGAATTTTTTTCTCTTGCAGTTCAATGTACAGGTCTGTAAGAAACCATTCTGCAATACTATCCTTATTGCCCAGCATGTTTTGAAACTCTGTTAATGTTCTCGCTACTTTGGTGAGTTCGCCGGCACCACAGTCCAGCCAATTCACTTCGCTCTTCGGCCCCAAAAAAAAGATGTCTCCAAAAACGCTTACAAATAAAACATGTTTTTGTTCTGCAATAAGCCAGGTCCATGTAGAACAAATATCTTTCAGATCAATTTTTTCTCTGTCTTTTACCAGGTCGGAAAGTTGAAGTATCATGCTAAAATGATTTTTAACGCGCAGTTTTTAAGCGTTGTAAAAATACAATTTTTGTTAGTCGGAATTGCTTTAATTCTGATGAATTATTCGCGTTCGGGTTAATAGTAAACTTTTCTTCATTTAGTAAGCAGCAGATGATCCAACAAAACCAGCTCGTTAAATTTTATACCGATTACAATATCATCTTTATAACCTATAGCACTTAGAGTCATAAATTTTGTCTTTTCTATTCCCATTAATGACGCTTGTTTCCCGAAACAACTATCAGCCCTTGCTGCCGAATTTGTAGCGCTATCGTACAGATTTATGGACCCCGTTATTTTTCTAAGCCAGGTATCCAGTTCTAAGATTTTAGTCGGGTAATTTTTAACCGTGCTATCTTTGGAATCAGACTTAGTTTTTAAAAGTGCCAGTCTCTCCTCTATTTCTGAATCAATATGCGCTCCTATTCCATCTTCTACTTTTGAATTGCTTGAGCAAGAGCAGAGCAGTCCACAAAAAATTAAAATTTTGAAAATCATTTTCATAAGGTTTGGGTTTTATGCTGTTATAAACGAAGGTATAAATTTATCTGGGATCATCTTTTTTCCATTCGTACAAGTCCTTGTCTTGTAGCCAAAATTAGGTTGCCGTTTTTATCAAATTCCATAGCTGCGATATGGGAAGTAAGAATTTGTGAATTTTGATTATGATAGTTCTCCCATCCTTTATCTAAATCGAAGCGAATTAAACCAGCCCGATCTGTTGAAATCCAAAGGACCTTCTCATTTTTATCATATACTATATCATTGGTGCCATTTACAGGTATTCCGCAATTATCTGTAGTAAATTGTTTGTAGGTGTTATCGGTATAAAGAACCGCTATCCCTTCGTCATGATTCAACTTACCTTTTTCTTTAGGTCCAAATTGATATAAGGAAAAATAGATATTTCCTTTTTCATCTTCTGCCAGACCCATTATGCATTTGCCTTTTAAAACAGTTTCGGTAAATTCAAAATTTGTAGTCTTCCCATTCTCGTCAATCATTGCAGTGCCTGTAAAAGTTCCAATCCATATCCTGTTTTTAGAATCCCTTTTCGCAAATCCAACGCGGTTTGAAGGAAGTTCGCTGTTCGTTTTCGTATTGATTAAGGACCAATTTCCATTTTTATATATTGTCAGCCCTTGGCCGGAACAGAAAAAACCTCCCCGGTAGCCGAATTATTTATGATCTTTAATGCCCTGGTAATTCCTATCTCAGAAGAATCGTATTTTCTCCATTTTACGTTATCGTAACTATAAATAGCGTTTTTAGCATATATCCATTTAACATTATTATTGTCTGTGGCCAAGGCACTGTATCCAAAATATTTTCCTTTTTCTGTAATATTCTGTTCTGTATTTTTAAAGTTCTTACCATCAAAAGTTACCAGGCTTCCATCGACTGTCAACCATATCAATTCGTCTTTATCAATAGTCATGTAATTGCTCATGTTATTAGGAAGATCTGAATTGGCGGAGTTCCAAACTGTCATTTTATACTTATCTAAATTTTTATTTTCATAAGTATAGTGTGTATTATAAATTACAGGATCTAAGGGTCTATCGAAACTCTTCATAAGAGCTTTTCGATCAATACGCTCGATACTAGCGGAAACCCTGTTATCGCCTAAAGTAAAAACAACAATTATGGCAGACCTTACTTCTTTTTTGTTATTGGTAATTGCCGGGGTCCACTTTTTGAACTTGTTAAGTTCTTTAATGATTTTTAAAGTAATTTCGCTATTTGACCTATCCGTGTGGCTCAACACACAGCCTCTTCCGCTTGAATCTACAAGAACCTGAAATTTTACCGCTCCTTTTACATTGCGGAGATTCAGTGAATTATTTACTTTATTCTGTAAATTCAAAAATCCTTCTATATCGTAGCCTGCTCCAATATCACCGCAATCCATACAAAACATTTCAGTGTTGCAACTACCAACTTTAAGAGGAAAAATATTTTGTCCTACTGAACTTAGCGACTGTGCTGCCAGGAGAATAATTAGTAAGTTTTTCAATGTTTAGCTTTTAATTTCCTGAAGGCTCCCACAACTCGATCTTATTTCCTTCTGCATCCATGATATGTAAAAATTTTCCATAGTCGTAGGTGGCAATGCTATCAAGAATTGTAACACCATTTGCTTTAAGCTTTTCTACCAGTCCTTCGAGATTTTGCACGGTATAATTAATCATGAATTCTTTTTTGGAAGGAGAAAAATACTCATCTCCTTTTTTAAAGGGAGTCCATTGAAGTGTATTCACTTCTTCTGGTTTGTTAATGTTGCGGGAATCAAAACTTACCGCGCCCCATTGATTTACATCAAAACCTAAATTTTTTGCATACCACTCTTTGGTTTCTTTCGGACTATCCGAAAAAAAGAAAACGCCACCAATGCCTGTTACTTTCGGGGTGGTGTCTGCAGACTGAGTGGACTTGTTTGTTTGATTTTTTTGATCTTCCATTTTGCTTATAGTTTTAGTTTTTAATCACAGCTTGCGAACATAAATGTTGCCGGTACCAAAATCCACGATAGTTTCATAGCTTTAATATTTAACAGTACTATGATTAATGTATCGTGAATCTGAAGCTTTAAATTTACGATTGTAAGATGACTTTCCAAAAAAAGGGGTCGCAAAATAAATCTGAACTCGTCCTTCTCACAAATCGTCTATGCTAATATGAGTATGTTTCTAAGCAACATAGCTTACTCGCAAGAAGCCCTATCTCATTTTGGCTCTTATTTTGGCCAGTGATTTAGTATAAAAGTCTTCCCAGCTTACTTCCCGGGAAGTCTTTACAACGTTTACTTTAAACGATTCTAAAGTTCCTTCCTTTTGTTGTGTTATATCATCGCTTGCATAAAAAAAGATTTTATTCTTAATGAGATGAGAAGTTTTTTTATCCGCTATCATGCGCGCCCTTTTATTTAAAAGCCACCAAATATCTGTTTCACTAAAATCCATCGAAAAGCCAAGGATGTGTACATTAGTTCTAAAAAATAATTCTGCCCACGATCTGTTGTCGAATTTGTTCCACGCTAATTTCAGTTCAATTCTCTTTATTGCTATTGGCTTCTTATTTTCCTGGAATTCATATGTCCCTTTTATGTAACCATCTATTTTGGAGACAGAACCACAGTATTGATCGAAGCCCAGCATAATAGACATTGGCTTTCCAATTTCCCCATGCAGGTGCCAGACCTTACACTGTTCAGCACCCGAAGCAGTAGCAACAGATGTAAAACGTCTTATGCTGTAAAGGTCCTCCATGTTTTTGTTGGAGAGAATCATTCCCTCGTTTTCAAATCTTTTTTCCAGCGCGTAATCGTAATTCGTTGTTAAATAGTTTTTGCATTTAAGGTCCATTAGTTTTTTATAATACTCATTCGTTTCAATCACCTTTAGCTGCTTAGCTATTTTATTCTTTAAATCAAACTCTGTTTGCGGGATGTCCTCCTCCGTATGATTTTGAAACAAAGCCCTTTCGTAAATTAGGGTATTAGGCAAAGTACCATTGTCAAAATTGTTTCTTTCTTTGATGCTATTTAAAAGGTGATTCCACGAAATGGGTTTATTACTCAGGTTATTGATCCCGTTTCCAAAAAAAAGTGTCGTCTCTAAACTCATTTTAAGTAGTCGGATTATTTACCGCCAATTTCTTCAGCAAGTCCAACCAGAAGTCCCTCTGCACCTCGCATGTAACAAAGCTTGTACGAATTCTCATAGTGAACTACTTCTCCTACAAGTTCGGCGCCCTGCTTAACAAGCCTTTCCACCAACTCGTCAATATTCTCAACAGTGAACATGGCTCGTAAATAACCCAGGGAATTTACAGGTGCCTTTCGATGATCGGAAACAGTTGCAGGCGTAATAAAACGCGAAAGCTCAATCTTGCTGTGCCCATCCGGAGTTACCATCATTGCAATTTCTACTTTCTGAGAAGCAATGCCGGTAACCCTACCGGCCCATTCTCCTTCTATGGTAGCTCTTCCTTCGAGTTTTAAACCTATCTCCGAAAAAAAAGCTATTGCCTTGTCAAGCGATTCTACAACGATGCCGACATTATCCATTCTCAATAATCTGTTATTTGCCATTTTTTTGTCTTAATAAATGTGTTTTATCTCTGCTGAGAGAATGTAGACGATTTCACTCGCGCACTTAAATTCTTCCACTATCTCAGAAGTTTTACTTTTAAAGTAGCAGAATGTTCCAATACATCTTTTAAAGGTGCAAAATTCGTTCCAGAATTCCATACAATGTATCCTTTAAGAATACGAAAACCATCATTCTCTCTTAAGATAATGGTGAGGAAGTTTAATCGCAGCCTATTTTACAAACTTTGCATTGTAGGCGCGCACATATTCAGCTTGTATAGTAACGTAGTTTTTATTCCAGTTATAAGTTGTGGCATCTGTTCTTTCATCCACATACTTTTTAAACAATGGTGCATTGTCCTGAATAAAGAACTCAACGTCTCCATTTTTTTTAGAATCGGCATTCTTTTTAGTGAAAATAAGGTAATAACCAAATTCATCAATTATTCCGCTATATGCACGAATGTAGTTCTCTTTGTCATAGTCCGTGGTATATATATTCCCACGGGAATAAAAAACAAAGTACAGGTTTTTACCTCCCCCTATAAAAATGCCATAGCGCTTCTCTTTACCGTTAATAGCAAAAATGGGGTTCATAGGATTTCCCGGAATTCTAAAGGCAAAAAAAGAAGAATCCTTGTGCATGTGAAATTTTATTCTTCTACCGGTTTTTTTATCCGTAAAAGAAATTTTCCCATAATCGTAGACTATGTCGTCGCCAACAAGAGAATCCTTTTTATTCTCGAAAAAGTTGTCGGAGGTTTTGTAATAATAAAGTTTTTTGATGTTTGTAATTTTAATGTTCTGAGAAATTACTTCAAAGTATGAAACAATTAATAAAAAGCAAATGCTGTATTTGTTCATAGGGCTATCTTGTTTCTACTTCTTTACTCGAATTTTCAAGTGCTATTTTGTAAAGTTCCTTTTTAGTTTTAGGCTCGGTGTCATTAAATGCTGCTTCTACATCAATATATTTTGAAGGGGGGTAAAAGAAAGATAGAGTTGCCAGATCAACAATAGGACCAATGCCCAATGTAATCGGCGTTTCAAGCACCAGGAAAACAATTCCTTTTCCAGCCTTGCCCTTAAAAGAATACTGAGTGGTTTTGCCTCCTGAACTAAGTTCTAATTTATTGTTACGCCTAACTTTAATTTTTATAGTAGGATGTCTATAAGTGGTTCTCTGTGAACCTCCATAAGCTGTTTCCCTCCCCACAATTTCTTCCTGAACATCAATTCTTTTTCCATTGTGCTTCACTTTAATATCATCGTGCGCACCAACCAGAAACATTCTGCGTTTGCCAAAGTCTCCAACATACATGCAGCTACTTAAACAAACTAGTATAACAGCGGCTAAAAAAAATAAATGTTTCATTTTGAAATACGGATGCCTGATTAAAACCAGAGTTTAAATTAAAGTCCCGAAAATAGGAATTCTACTTACTTATCTTAAGAATTGTTTTCCCACAAGCGTTTATGCAAAACTTTTTTACAATTAAACTAACGGTTATTAGGCTTGCGTAGGTAGAGGCCTTGCTTATCCTTTTGCGGGTTCTGCAGGGAATTTCGACATGTCCATAAAAAATACTTCCCAGGTATGCCCATCAAAATCTTCTATGGTACGTTGTACCATAAAACCATAATCTTTTGCCTCGGTTGGCTCAATGCCTCCCGCTTTAAGTCCTTTCTCCATCATAGCGTTCATCTCCTCTACACTGTCTAAGGATAAAGAAAAAAGTCCTGCCAAAGCGGATTTTGTATCAGCTATGGGTTTGGTGGCAAAAAGTTTAAACTTTTCGTGAGTAAGGATCATTAAAAAAACACTCTCACTCCAAACCATACACTTTCCTGCATCATCTGAAAACTGTGGATTGTTAGTGAACCCCAGGGCGGTATAAAAATCCATTGATTTTTGAAGATCTTTCACTGCCAGATTGATAAATATTTGTTTTGCCATTTTCTCTAGGTTATTAATTTTTATGCCGAATTTATTTTCTGGTTGTGAAGTTAAAATAAAATACGCAAAAGCAAAACATCAGTTGGTCCTGGGCTTCTTAGTTAACATTCAACAATCAGTCCTTGTTGTAAAAGAGAAACCATTATCACTTTATTAAATTTTGATAGGCATGTTCCACCACAAAACCGGAACAAGAAATCAACTCATCTATTACAGTCCTTTTTTTGTCTTTACCGAGGTTTTAAATACATAAATCATATTTCATAATTTTAGTAGTTACAACCCTTTTTTTCCTTCAAGCCAATAGCCTTGTGAATAAACATTACCCTGAGTTTTGTTTTTCAGAACTTTTCTAAACGCCTGAACAGATCTGACGTTTCCTACTAATACAAAATTAGCAGCGTTCCATTCCTCAATTTTAAACAAAGGCAAATCGCTTATCCATTTGTCATTCCTGAACGAATCATTTTTTGGAAAAACAGTAAAGTTTTCTAATCCCAAAAGTTCGGGAACGTTTTTGTTTTCTTCATCCAGCTCAAAATAGAATTGAAATTGATGATTCTTGTTTTTCAATAGGGGCAATAACGCACAAGCATTGCCTAACGAAGTTTCATCCCCAAAAAAGAATTGATTTTCTATACTTGGGTCATATAATTTTTTTCCTCTTGATGGACCAATATATGTTTTATCGCCTGTATTTATGGAATCGAAATAGTTACTTCCAACTCCATTTTTATGAATATGAAACAGTATATCTATTATTCCTTTTTCCTTGTCGTGATAAGCAGGCGTATAATTCCTGTATTCCGTTTCCGAAACACGAAGCACATTGGCATAGCCAATCTGAAAATTCATTTTTGATATATTTCCCTGAAAACGTATTTTCTTAATCTGTGAACTGATGTAGGAAGTTTCTAAAACTTTTGCGTTTGGTCGAAGTGTACTTTCGAAAATATCACCTACCCATTTTGGTATGCTTGAAATCATTGTTTATTGCTTTTTAATTCAACGCAAAGAAACAATGATTGAAAATTTCAAACAATGTAAGAATAAGGTAAATATTGGACTAATCGTGGTTTTTATTTCGGAACGCCAAGGCGCTCATTCCAGAAACCTTGGTGAAGAGCCTTGAAAAATAAGGGTAGTCGTCATAACCTAGTTCGGTGGCAATTTCTTTTACCGACATATTGGAATGATAAAGCAAACGTTTGGCTTCCAAAACGACGCGTTGTTGTATATGATGGGAAACAGAAAATCCTGTGGTGTTTTTAACACATTCGTTTAAATAAGGTGAGGAAATATTTAATTGCTGTGCATATTCTGTCGGTCGTTTGGCAGAAGCAAAATTTCGTTCCAACAACTCTTTAAAGGCTTTGGTTAGGATTTCATACCGTGAAAGTTTGTCAAATGGCTTTGATTTGACTAAATACTGTGAAATAACAAGTCCGATTAAGGTATTGCAACTGCCGTTTAGCAAGGGGTAATATAGTTTTTCGTTTTTACGTTCAGCTAACTTTATGCAAAACGATATAGCTTCGGTAATAATTGCAAACGATTCTTGATTTAATTGCAAAGGTTTAACTGGCGTTATATCTTCTAATAATTTCAGGTATTCAGGATTCAGATTTTCATTACTAACTGCCCAAATGCTTGCTTTGGCTTTTTTGAACGACAAAGTTCTATGCACTTGATTTTGATGAATAAAAACAACTGATAAAGGTGTTATGGTGTATTCCTGAAAGTCAATTTCAATGGTCGTTGTTCCTTTTTCTTGTAAGAAAAATAAGTGATACTCGTCTCTGTGTGATTGCTTTATATTGTCAAATTCCTCAAACTGCTCATATAAATGAAAATCTTCGCTGGACATTTTGCCTATAAAAATACCTGTGCCGAAATCGGCGATCATAGGATTTACAGGGATATATTTTGACTTTTTGTGCATATTTATTTGTTCTCAACACAAAGTCAAAGAGAGTTATTTGTGTTTTTTGCTGGCCTGTGTGCGTCGTGTTAGGACTGCCGCTAACGGATGCGATTAGCCGCGTTTTTACTAAATCCAAGTTACACATTTGAGCGCTAACCCGCAAAAGGACGGTTTGCTGTTAGCGCTCGTTTATTTTAGTCCTTTGTTTAAGAATTCAATAAAGTCTTCTGTCTTACCAGTGTAACCAATTTCGGAAAGAACTTTGCCTTTTTCGTCGATGATGTAAAAGTAAGGTTGGTAACTAGATTGAAAATTGTCAGCCTGAATTCTAATGAATTTTTTGCCGACAGTTGAATTTGATTCTTTATCTTCACTTTTGTCGTCAGTGTATGCGACAAAATACGCGAAGTTTTCAGTCAATAAATTTTTAACATGATTGTCGGTTAAAATTCGATCGTCCATTTTTCTAGCGCTAACACAAGCATAACAGGAAAAATATATAAGAACTCTTTTTCCTTTTTCTTTGCCGGTTTTAATGGCACTTTCAATGTCAACAAGCTTACTGAATTCGATTTTTTCAGGAGGTGCGAGTTGAGAAATTTCCTTTGTCGAGGAATATTTTGCATAAGCCTCTCGATAGGTCATTCCCTGCGAAGGGTTTGACTGAATATAGGTTTTAAAACCCTTCAAGTCTGATTGAGATAAACCAGCTTTCAATAATAGTTCTTTATCTTTTTCAAACTCGTCTGCCGATACAATTTTATGTTCAAGAGTCTTAGAAGCAATAATTGCGTCCCGAAATCTTGAATAATTATCGGTCTTTTTAAATGCATTAATACTCTTTAATATCGTATTATAAGTGACTTTTTTGTCGTTTGTCAGATGCTGAATCATTATTGAACCTAACATTGGTCCCGTAAGTAATTCGTTGTCTATGGAATCCAGTTTGCCGCAACTTCTGAGAATGTCGAAGTCAATTTGCAAAGAGTCATTTTTCTCGGCAACACTGTGGCTTATGAAATAAGGAGTCTTCTCAAGAATTTTCTTACAGTCGGCAGTGTTCTGTTGTCCGCAGGAGGTTAACGAGAATAGTAAAAATGCAGATATTATTTTTGTCGTCATAAATGAGTGCTAACGGATTGCAGCTAGGCGCCCGCGAAAAAACGATTTCGCAGATGCTAAAAAGTTACAGTGTCACTCCCGATAGCTATCGGGAGTGAAGTTAAAATAAAATACGCATTTGCAAAACTAAAACGGTTTGCGAAGCAGACAAAATATTTTGCAAATGCATGTGCCAATGTCCGCTGGCGCCTCGCTGCTGTTAGCACTTGTAGCGGGCACACAATCTCACGCTGATTTTTAGTCCTAAGTCGGTTTATATATTGCGAATGAAAGTCCAGCGCGAAGAGTACTTGTCCAAGTAATTCGATTTCCGTAGTTGTAAGTATTATCATAAACGCCTTTTACAACTAAGTAGTTGTAGCCAAACCCACAAGTTAAATAAATATAGAAACGCTTCATGAAATTAGATTCAATGCCAACACCATAAGTATTTATGAGAGATTTATTTTTTAATTCAACAGCGTCATTGCAAACATATTTATTTGAATAGGCATAAGGTCGCGCATAAAGCCCACAACCGTTTTGAAATTGAATGTATTGAAAAGAAGTGTTTATAAAGAAATTATGTCTTTTGTCGGGCTTTAAAAAGTGATAGCGATACTCTCCTTGCCCACCAATAACTAAAGGATATTGTTCTTTGTCATACCTGGGACCCATAAAATAAAAGTCCGTACCGATGAGAATTTCTTGTCGTTTAAATTTAATGTTTAAATATGGTGTTGCACAAATGGATGGAAAGTCACCATAAGCTGTTTGAAAAGGGACTGTCGAGCTGATACCAAAACCTATTGAAGTCGGCTTTTTTGTCTGAGCATTTACGTCTGAGTGAATAAACCAGATAAAAGCCGTCAGTATACTAATTGATTTCATGTTGTCAAAACGAAAAAAAGATACTTTTATTGTCGTTGAATTGTCTGTGGGAATGTCCTCCGCTATGAGTGCTAACGGATTTCAGCCTTGCGCCGCGCCGCTTCCGCAATGTTACAAATGTACAAATGTCCAACGAAATGCTAAAATAAAAAGATGCCCGGCATGACGCCACACTTGCGGTTATAAGTAGTTGCCGCCACACTTTTTTTTTCTGGTCACGTGTCCGCTAACTTTACTATTTGGAATTAGGATCAAAGTCATCAACCCATTCTATAATATCAGGGTCTTGCGTCGAAAAAATAATTGTTTCGCTGTCGCCTTCGCTAAAGTGTTTTTGCGATAGATGGTCAGAATATTTTTTGTCATTAAAGTAAAAATCAAAAAATGCAAATGAAGAGCCCTTACCCAAGTGTCCGGTTTTTGTGATTACTACCTTTTGCGTCTGCCCAAATTTTTTTAGTTGATTGAATTCATGATTGTGAAATAGAGTGATATATGAATAGGAGGAAATTACAAAGAGGAATAAAAATAAGGAAATGTAAGTTATGTTTATTAAGTGGATTTTTCTACCAACTTTATTTTTCAATTCTTTATAGTTCAAAGAATTGGAAAGTGTTGAAAGGTTGTAATTATATTCACAAGGAATAATTAGCCTAGTCAATGCAACCCCGCCGAAAAGACTGCCGAAGCCAACTAGAAAAAATGCAAGGATTCCAAAAAATCTTGCACTACCATTTGTCCAGCTAACAGTAAATGCAATAAATACACCCAAAGATGTCAAGCCGATATAGAATAAAAAATTAATAAAAGTTTTTAATTTTGTCATGTGTTTTGTCAGTCGAAGGGTCTGCTGCAATTACTTATAACGTATTGCGGCCTTGAGGCGTTTTTTGCTAAGTCCATTTATGCATTTGAGCGTTAACCCGCAAAAAATGGTGGCAAGGGTGCTGTTACCAGCTGGGCTTTTTCCTTCGCGTCTGGTTATTTTACTTCGGTTAAGTATTTATATGTGTCGCCCGATCTTAACAAAACATTTTCACTCCAAAATTTGTTGTCGTCAAGTTTGTCGAATGAAAAATTCCACACTGTCAAAGTATTGATTTGGTCCATAAAACTTGGTCCCAATTTGGAGTTTTTGAAATTGTCAGGATTAAGATAAGTCCATTCGTAAGTTTTGTAATTGCTGTCTTGGGGTAAGAGAACAAAGTAGCGAATAAACATATCTTTGTTTTTTTCTTTAACTTTTATAGGGCAAAGAATGACTTTTAAGTCTGTGGGATAAACTAACAGAAAATCCTTTGACATTTGTTCAATAGAAACAATTTCGTAGTTGTTTTGAGTTTTCAATTTGTCTGCAAGCGGATTAATATACTTGTCGATAATTTCCTTTTCTTTTTTGCTCGCAAATTCTTCACTTTCTTTTCGTAGATGGTTTGCAACCATTTCATATAAACCGATGTAAGGTCGATTGTTTATTTCATCTGTCTTCCAAATGGAAACACCATACTTCTCCCAGTCAGGATCTTTTGTAAGGTCCGGTACTTTTTTGAATAGTTTTGTTTCCCAAAAGTCTTGATTAAATTCCGTTGAATTTGTTTTGAAGAAATTCCATTGTTGTAAGTTATTAAAGAATTTTTGTTGCCCATCATTTAATGTCTTTGCTTCAAAATATGTCACGTTCGATTTTTCATAATACCATTTTTCTTTGTACTTCAAACCTTTAACGATATATCCGTAAGTTTTTGGAATGTCGTCTAAAAATCCTTCGTCTTTTATGTCTTTACTTGAAATAATATTTACATTTTTATCCTTGTTATTATCTTTTAACGTCTTGAAGTCTTGTGCGGAAACTTGCTCTAAAAAAAAAGCGACAAATTTACTTTTGTCGGCGCTAAATAGTGCTTGGTAAGCTATGTCAATATTGATGTTGCTGTCTAAAGGTGAAATAATATTTTTAACCGATTGCTTTTCGAAAGTTTGATTGAAATAACTTTTCATTAAAACATCAAATCTTTCTTGCTGCAATTGTTTTTCTCTTTTTAATGTAGGACTATTTGATGCAATAGTATAAATAACTTCTTCCAATGCTTGGGATAGAGCATTATTTAAAGTGCAATTAATAGTTTTGTCTTCACAAGCAAATTCAAAACCTGGATTACTCCAGTCGCCAATGTAAGTTTTGTCCAGTAGTATTGACTTTGAAGCGTTGTCATAAAGCTGAACCGTAATTTTTGCGTAGTTAATTTTATTCTCTTTGTATAGTTCAATTGAAGCGAAATTTAAAACGTATTGAAATTTCTCCTTTTCGGATTGAGTTTTCAAGTCGTCCAATGCGCCACTACTTTTAGCGTCTTTAAGTTTTATTAATAGGTTAGGGAATTTCTCAAAAAAACGATACGCCAAAAATTGTTCGGAAATAAAACTTGCTTGTTTGAAAAAGTCAAGGTTTTTAGAAAAAGCTATTTCACTTTTGGTGATAATTTGTATATTATCTGGTTGCTTTTTAAAGTCGGGTGAATTAAGGGCCTGTTCCTGTTCCGAAGTATTTGTGTTTTTCTTTATTTCCTCGTTATAGTTCGTAACTTCTTTGTCAAACGCCTTCTCGTATTTTGTCACATTTGGTGCAAGAATTAGAATTTGTGGTTCGTAAACCGTCTGTCCAAAAGTTGCAGTTAAGGTCTGTAGAAATAATATGGTCGTTAAATGTTTCAATTTTGTCGTGTCGTTGTTTAGCCTTGCTGGTAAAGGACTCGGGGCTTGCGCCGGCCGCGTCTGCAAATGCCGCCGGTTGCTAAAGTGTTCCGATGTCCTCCCGATAGCTATCGGGAGTGAAGTTAAAATATTTTGAGCAAAAGCAAAACAATGTCACGCCGAAGGCGCCAAATTAAAATTGCTTTTGCATGTACAATCGTCCCGGCTGGCGCTATGGCCCAGTGTTATAAGTAGTAGGGTCAATAAGGACAAACTAGTCTAGAAGTATACAAAATTGAATTGGAAGATAGTTAACATTTCTATTTTTGTCGGTAAAATACATTGATGTCAAATAAACTGATGTCGGTTTTAACTCTTTTACGTGCCACTTAAGTTTTCGTAATATTGGTTCGGAATCCTGTCCTGTCGTGATACTAACTACTGACGAGCTGGTATCGTTGGAAACAATAAATTCCGCTTGATCGATCTTAAAATATTGACCAGACATTTTTAGATTAATATCGAATGTGCTTTTGTCGTCCAATTTGATGCTATCAGAAAAATGATAGAAAAAATGTTTGAATTTCTCTTTGTTTCCGGAGTAGTTAATCACAGATGCATTCCCTGAAGCGTCAAACTGTTCCTCTACAATGCCACTCTTAGGAAAAATTTCAATTCCTAATATTTTATTTGGACCTTTATGCATGGTCCTGATTACATAAAGTGCAAAATTCTCATTTGACGTGTAATAAACTTTACTCCGTTCAAGCGGATATTTACGTCCGAGAATAATTAGGGTGTCAATTTGTTTAGGTTGGCAATATGTTGTCAAAGTAAAAAAGAGAAATATTATCAACGTGGCTTGTTTCATATGTCTACAATGTCTTTTGTTGAATTCGTCCCTATTACTTATAACGTTGGGCGAACTGGCGCCGCCGCTCCCGATTACTATCGGGATTCAATGCCGCCGGTTGCTAATCCCGATAGCTATCGGGACGCGTGTCCTCCCGATAGCTATCGGGAGTGAAGTTAAAATAAATTACGCAAAAGCAAAACTGTGTCACGCCGCAACGCGGCACCAAACTAAAATTGCTTTTGTATACGCGATGCTGTCTCTTGTCCGCGGTGGCGCCACGTTTGCTGTTATGCGGACGTGTTTTTTTGTCCGTCTATTTAGCTAGAAAATCGAGGGACCCTTTTTTAATTAATTTCATATATTGTTTGGGATTATTATTCTTGTCGGTAAAAGAAATAACAGCACCGTCCTGACCAGCCCAATAAAGAAGTTGAAATGAGTCTTGGCTTACAATTATGTCCGCCGGAACATAAGATGCCGAAGTAGATTGCCAATCATTAATATTATTGTCGACCCATTTTGAAAAACGTATGTATTTCTCAGAATTAATAGGTAGTTCGATCTCACGTCCATTGAATAGATTTGAATTACTGTCAAGGACACTCACATATAAACTCGAATTTTTATTAACGTAGTCAAAAATATTAACGTCGGAAGAACAGGACGTCAAAATGAATATTGATAAAATTAAAAAAAGGTTTTTCAAAATTGAATTGTTCTTGAGGTGTCGTCCACAAACATGCCGCATAATGGACTCGGGCTTGGCGCCGCCGAAAAAACAATTTCGACGGTGCTAAAATGTTCCGATGTCGTCCCGATAGCTATCGGGAGTGAAGTTAAAATATTTTGAGCATTTGCATTTCAAAAATCCAGTGGATTTTTGAGAAAGTTAGTGCGAAAGCATAAAAAGTCCCGAAGGGCCCGCTGAAAAATTTGCAAATGCATGCACAGCCGTCCGCTGGCGCCACTAGCCCGTGTTACGTTTAGTGTGCCGTACACAGTTTTTTGTCGGTGTCTGCCTAGGTAATAATTTGTCCGGTGAAGTCGAATTTGTATTGATTATTTTCCCAGTCTTTTACCAAAATGTAATTTTCAGTGACGATAAAACCGTCATTGGTCTGCGCCACGAAAATGTCTCTCCCGCTCTGTTGCCAAAGAATTATACCATTTTTATCCAACATGCTTATTTCCATTTCTCCGTGAATTATGTAGTTGTCTAGATGCTTAAATATTTCAAAACATGTAATTCCGTCGACTTTTGTTTTCCATAATAAATTTAGGTCTGGTATTGATAAACAAAAGACAGAGTTTGAACAGCAGATTATAATTCGGTCTGGCTCGATAATTAATGAGTTCTCAAAAATTCCAGTCGAACCACCGTCAGCACCAATTACAGCACCCTTTAAAAGAACTTCGTCTTTGAAAATTTTAATACCATAGACAGAGGAAAGCCGATATTTTGATTCTGGAAAATGAATTGTTTCATAATCATTAACATTGTCTGCAGAGCCGAAGCGGTAAGTAGGATCGCTTTCTATTTCTATTTGATACTTGTCCGACGAAAAGTGAGGCATTGGTAAAATTGATTATTTGTCTGTGGAAATTTATTTTTCATTTCAGGGTCCCGGCACATTGAACATAACGTACCGCGAACAGTTTTCTGTGCCCGCGTCCGCGATGTTATAAATGTAGTAATGTCCAGCGAGATATTAAAATAGAAAATACCGGGCATAGAAACTGTTTGCTGTTATGCGATGCCAAGCCAGGTTTTGGACTTGTCCGCAAGTCAACCCGAAATAATAAAAAAAATTAAATGTTCAGACGTCGACCCGTAATAAGACGTCCGACCAAAACTCGAAATGAAAATTAAAAGCGTCGGGGCATTTTTGAAACGAAATGTTGTCCATGCAGGAAGCTAAAGTACGGGAGTCCAACCAGAAGCTAAAATGCGAAGATGCGTCGATGCACAAAAAAAAATGCATGAGCGAGAAAAGTTGAAGGCGGAAATTAATTCGTCCATAGCTTGTGCGGTCGCTGAGGGGTCGCCGCGAAAAACAAACTAACGAAAAGCCAACACAAAGTGTATGAGCGCTTCTGGTGTCCATAGAGAGGTTTGTTTTTTGTGAAGGTGCGAAGGTGTGCGTGTCGGTTTATTGTTAAGACGTCCGTGGCTTGGTTGCGCATAACGTACCGCGAACAGTTTTCTGTGCCCGCGTCCGCGATGTTATAAATGTAGTAATGTCCAGCGAGATATTAAAATAGAAAATACCGGCATAGAAACTGTTTGCTGTTATGCGATGCCAAGCCAGGTTTTGGACTTGTCCGCGCGTCAACCGAAATAATTAAAAAATTAAATGTTCAGACGTCGACCCGTAATAAACCTCCCACCAAAACCCGAAATGAAAATTAAAAGCGTCTGCGCATTTTTGGAACGAAATGTTGTCCATGCAAAATATTAAAGTACGGAAGTCCGCCCAGAAGCTAAAATGCGAAGATGCGTCGATGCACAAAAAAAATGCATGAGCGAGAGAAGTTGAAAGCGGAAATTTATTCGTCCAGAGCTTGTGCGTGAGGTGTGCGCCTGTCTGCCGTGCGTTGACTTGAGCGTTGAAGGCAGAGTCGCTGCGAAAAACAAACTAACGAAAAGCCAACACAAAGTGTATGAGCGCTTCTGGTGTCCATAGAGAGGTTTGTTTTTTGTGAAGGTGCGAAGAGTGCGTGTCGGTTTGTTGTTAAGACGTCCGCGGCTTGGTTGCACTCTAACGTTTGGCAAGCTTGCGCAGTGCGGCTTATGAAACTTCCTGTGTCTGCCCGCCGAAACGTTTATTAAATGTACAAATGTTTATTAGCAAAGCCAAACGAAAAAAAAGTTCCGGCGTCGGCCGGACAATAAATTGGCTTTGCGATGCGCCGAAAACCCGCATTGCGCAATTGCTTGCTGTTAGGCGGTCGCTTTTTAAGTTTTGTCAAAGTCATGCCAATTGTCACCGTGTATTTGTTTTAGTCTTACAATATCTTGTCTACGCGCTGCTATTTCAGAAAAATCTTGAGAGTTGCAAAACCCAAGCATCTTTAATCCCTTTTTTACGTCAGAAATTTTTTTTGTTTCCTTATTAAGAATTTTAAATATCTCTGGTAACATATGATCGAATTGGAAAATACAAAGATGTTTATGTCCATGATCGAGAGAGTCAGTAGGAAACCACGCCTCATAAATACTTTGTGTTAATTCAAAATTGATTTTTCTGAAATTACTTGGGTTGTCCAATTCAAATATTATGTCGAATTGCTTTGGGACAGAAAGGTCAGCATATGCATAAAGAGTAAATACAGCTATTTCATTTGGCTTTCGCGTCCATTTTGTAAAATTATTATATGGCCGTCCCTTTTCTTTGTCCTTGCACCGCTTTACGCACTCAGACTTCCAAATTTCGATAGCTTCATCAGAAAAATAAGTGTCTGCGAAAAGATACCTTTCTGAAGTTTTGCATTTTTCTTCTGTCTGCATTTATTGGAGTTTAAAGTGCCGCCTAACGGACTCGGGGCTTGCGCCGGCCGCGTCTCCAAATGCCGCCGGTCGCCGGTTGCTCAAGTGTTCCGATGTCCACCGTGAAGTTAAAATATTTTGAGCAAAAGCAAAACAATGTCCCACGCAAAGCGTACCAAATTAAAATTGCTTTTGCATACGGCAAATGTCCCGCGGACATTTGAGCGAGGCTTGTGCGCTGAAAGCTGTTCTTGTCCGGCTGGCGCTATGGCCCCGTGTTAGCACCAGTTACCGTCACACAGAATTGTCGGTTGTCTACAGGTCCTCTTGTGTAACGTGAAATTCACATTTAATGCTTTCTTTTCCGTGTTTTTTAAGTTTACTTTTGTTTGGAATTTTCCAATTGGTGCAGCTATTGTGGTCTTTTTTAATGACGCCCAAAGCTGAGGAGATATAAAAAATTTGAGTTCTGTCTGGGCAACAGTCAAAAGTTTTTTTATTGCCAAGACCACCAAATGAATTAACAAGAAGATTGTCGTTGGGTAGGATGTCTTGAATTATTGTGTCAACAGAATTATATGGGCCATTATTGTACGTAATTCTTAACGTTTGATTTGTCTCGTTAAATACTTTTATGTCGCCGTCAAGCGCGGGGTCGCAACTTGTCAAAGCGAAAAGTGCAAATAAAACGAAAATATCCTTAATAGTTCTCATGTCTACGGTAATTGGTGCTAACGGACTCAGGGCTGGCGCCGGCCGCATGTCACGATACCGCCTATGCTAAAATGTTCTGATGTCCACCGTGAAGTTAAAATATTTGGAGCAAAAGCAAAACAAAAGATGTCTGCCCGTAAAATTGCTTTTGCATGTTAAATCGTCCCGGCTGGCGCTACGCCCTGTGTTAGCTGTCTGGTGGCGGGTCGAAACTTATGTCTACACGTTTAAAATTGTCCTAACATGCTTTTGTACCGGACTAGCTCACCTTTTTTATTAAGAATAACTAGGACTTGACCGAACGAACCGTCATCGCTAGATTCAAATAAAATATAGTATTGATCGTTATGTTTAATAAATCGATAAATTACTAATCCAGGATCTCCAGTGCTTCCTCTGATTTTCTTCGGTACAGAAAAACTTGTTAAGTCGCTATTTTCTATAATTGACAGATTTCTGAATGCTGATGTCAAAACGGTAGAGTTCGAGACGAGCTGAGATGTGTCTGCGAAGGTCATTTTCTTTTTTGTCACATAACCGTTGGTAAAGTACCTGAAGTATTTAATTTGTTTATCAATTTTCGTTAAACTGTCCAGATGATATAAGGCAACTTCCTCAACGAATCTCTTTTCTTGTCCGAACGTTTTCATTGTCGTCAAGAGTAAGGTTAAAATTAAATATTTCCAGATGTTTGTCAAAATTCAATTATTTTTTTCGGATGTCCGTCCGCCACTTGCAGCTAACGTACCGCGAACAGTTTTCTGTGCCCGCGTCCGCGATGTTATAAATGTAGTAATGTCCAGCGAGATATTAAAATAGAAAATACCGGGCATAGAAACTGTTTGCTGTTATGCGATGCCAAGCCAGGTTTTGGACTTGTCCGCAAGTCAACCCGAAATAATAAAAAAAATTAAATGTTCAGACGTCGACCCGTAATAAGACGTCCGACCAAAACCCGAAATGAAAATTAAAAGCGTCGGGGCATTTTTGAAACGAAATGTTGTCCATGCAAAATATTAAAGTACGGAAGTCCGCCCAGAAGCTAAAATGCGAAGATGCGTCGATGCGCAAAAAAATGCATGAGCGAGAGAAGTTGAGGGCGGAAATTAATTCGTCCATAGCTTGTGCGGTCGCTGAGGGGTCGCCGCAAAAAACAAACTAACGAAAAGCCAACACAAAGTGTATGAGCGCTTCTGGTGTCCATAGAGAGGTTTGTTTTTTGTGAAGGTGCGAAGGTGTGCGTGTCGGTTTATTGTTAAGACGTCCGCGGCTTGGTTGCGCATAACGTTTTGCAGCCTTGCGCGCGTTTTTGCTAAGTCCAAGTTACGCATTTGAGCATTAACACGCAAAAATGGCGCAAGACTGCTGTTACCAGTAGTTGCGGACCCAATGGTACGTCTTGTTGGGTGTCCGCAGATTAACTATAAATTAAAGATGGAGTTGTATTTGATTAAGCTGTCGGGCTGAACAATGCCGTACTGTGAAAAGTCTTTTGAACTAATAAGCAACTCGTAATTGTCTGGATTGGTCGGGCAATAGATTACCGGGAAACCTTTTTGACAAAAACTGTTGAAGTCTGCGTTTTTAAGTCCTGTATATGTTTTTTCGCCGTAAATTGTTTTGTCACCTACATAGAAAAGAAAGGCAATTGATGCTTGGCCTTTGTCGGCGGAGACTTCGCACCAATATATGTTTCCGTATGTTATAGTATTGTTTGCTTTTAGTTCTCTCTTTTTATTTGTCAGAATGAAATACGATACAGCCATTAAGACAATTAAAGTCGCCGAAAAGATAAGAATGTATTTTTTTGAATTAGTCATTTTTACCGGAATGTCTGTCCGCCGCAATTACTGGTAACGTTCTCCAAGCAGGCGTCCGCTTTTTGCTTTGTCAAGTTACACATTTGAGCGTTAACACGCAAAAAGTGGTCGCTTGCTTGGTGTTAGGTGTCTGGTGGCGGCACACAGCTTTATTTTTTAAGTGTCTGCCGTAATGTGTCTGTAAGTTCTATTTTTCCTGTGCTCAAAAGTCTGCCTTTAATGTAAATGATATAATTTTGAAGCGTCGATTTTATTTCTTGTCCTAAGCTGTCGAGTTCGGCCTCTGCTATTGTGTCTGAAGCGTAAATAGAAAAGTCACTTTTTATTTCAGAAAACTCTTCGCAACGAAAGCCAGGAGATGCGCCACACAAACCAATGCCTATTGATTTTTGGTCAATTACTTTTCCGTTTTTGTCATATGTAATTAAATAAGGAAGGGCGCAGTCCGAAAGTCCGAGGCGAATAACTGCATAATAGTCGCCGTTTGTTTTAAAAGTGCAATAGGGCACCGTTCCGTCTTCGTTGTCACTTTGCAAACTGTCGGAATTTATTAAAGGCAATTTGAAGGAATCACCAAAACAGCCTTTCATCGTAACAGGAAGAGTTGTCTGCTTATACTTTTTTAAAAAGTCGGGCGTCTGCATTTGTTTGTCCGAAATGCTGTCCGCGGAATTGTTATTGCATGAGGACAAAATAATTGTCGAAAGGAAAAGTAAAAAGTATGTGAAGGTTTTTGTCATGAGTCTTTTTGTCTACCGAAATGTCAGTCCGCCACTTGCACCTAACGTACCGCGAACAGTTTTCTGTGCCCGCGTCCCCGATGTTATAAATGTAGTAATGTCCAGCGAGATATTAAAATAGAAAATACCGGGCATAGAAACTGTTTGCTGTTATGCGATGCCAAGCCAGGTTTTGGACTTGTCCGCGCGTCAACCGAAATAATTAAAAAAATTAAATGTTCAGACGTCGACCCGTAATAAGACGTCCGACCAAAACCCGAAATGAAAATTAAAAGCGTCGGGGCATTTTTGAAACGAAATGTTGTCCATGCAGGAAGCTAAAGTACGGGAGTCCGACCAGAAGCTAAAATGCGAAGATGCGTCGATGCACGAAAAAAATGCATGAGCGAGAGAAGTTGAAGGCGGAAATTAATTCGTCCATAGCTTGTGCGGTCGCTGAGGGGTCGCCGCGAAAAACAAACTAACGAAAAGCCAACACAAAGTGTATGAGCGCTTCTGGTGTCCATAGAGAGGTTTGTTTTTTGTGAAGGTGCGAAAGGTGTGCGCGTCGGTTTATTGTTAAGACGTCCGCGGCTTGGTTGCGCATAACGTTTTCCAAGCAAGAGCCGTGCCTGTCGTCCGTGTTGTTAAATGTACGAAAGTCCAGCGAAATGCCAAAATGCAAAATGAACAGGCATGGATTTTGCTTGGTGTTACCACCAGTTGTTTAATTGTCTGGCCTAAGTTTGTTGAAGAGTCCGTCTAATTGTCCGCTAACAACAAAAGAGAATTAATATAATCAGTGTCAAATTCAATTATGCTCATTTCTTTAAAAAGTACTGATTTCTTTTCAGCCCACTTAGCTTTAGTTGTCAAAGTTCTAATTATTATTGAGTCGTCTAAGACGTCGATGATCTTACCAATCCAAGTGATGTCGCCTTTTTTGTTGCTAATTGAAATCACTTTTTTTAGTGATTGAAGTGAACTGAAAACACTAGTACTATCGTCCAATATAATTTTCGGTGTCTTTGATTGCTTGGTTTTAATTAAAATTATTTTCTCAGTCCATTTATTTTCTTTGTCGTAGTAGTGTTTTTTAATAGAGGGATTATGAATCAACAAAAATCCGTCGCAGATGTAATCAACAACGTTATTGAAGGCTAAGGTCCATGCGTCTGAAGAGTTAATTATTAAGCCATGAACATTTGTCTTACGTGATTTAATGTCGAACGAAATATGTTTGTGAATCAATTTTGAGATTGTCATGGTAAATAATTTTATTTGGGTCTGTCCTACAATTGGTGGTAACTACCTTATACCATTACCTTTCTTCCTCCAATCTGGCGAATTTTACACGATTGGATTACCTTTTGTCCTCTTTGCTCTAAGGACTAATTCGGAATAGCATACTCAAATTTAATAATTTAATTTAAGTAAAAAATTATATCGGAATATGAATCCCCCACGTCCTTTTGTGCTTTAATTTAAACTCTCTCATCGAGCACGTTTTGCTGGTAAAAACAAAACCCTGAAGTTATCGCTTCAGGGTTTCGCACAAATCTCTAAACAAATAGCTAATATTTATTCAGACGGAGCATTCTCAGCGCTCAGTATGTCTTTGATCTTTTGTTCAATTTCATCCGCCAGATCAGGATTTTCAGCAAATAAAGATTTTACTGAATCACGTCCTTGCCCTAGTTTCGTGTCTTCGTAGCTAAACCACGATCCAGCCTTTTTAATAATTCCTTTTTCTACACCAATATCAATAATCTCTCCAACTTTGCTAATACCTTCGCCAAAAATAATGTCGAATTCAGCCTGACGGAAAGGTGGTGCCAGTTTGTTTTTAATAACTTTAACGCGGGCGCGGTTACCTGCAACCACATCGCCTTCTTTTAACTGACTTACTCTGCGAATATCCAAACGCACAGAAGCGTAAAATTTAAGCGCGTTACCACCGGTTGTTGTTTCGGGGTTACCAAACATGATACCGATTTTTTCACGCAATTGATTGATGAAAACACAGCAACATCCTGTTTTATTAATAGTACCGGTTAATTTACGAAGCGCCTGGCTCATTAAACGCGCTTGTAAGCCCATACGGCTATCACCCATTTCACCTTCTATTTCGGCTTTTGGCGTAAGAGCTGCTACAGAGTCAATAACAACCAAATCAACAGCACCGCTGCGAATTAAATTGTCAGCAATCTCCAGGGCTTGTTCCCCGTTATCGGGTTGAGATATTAAAAGGCTTCCTGTATCTACACCTAATTTTTCTGCGTAAAAACGATCAAAAGCATGCTCTGCATCAATGAACGCGGCTATACCACCATTTTTTTGACAATTTGCAATAGCATGAATGGCTAAAGTTGTTTTACCGGACGATTCTGGCCCGTAAATTTCAACAACGCGTCCTTTCGGTAAACCGCCAATGCCTAAGGCAATATCGAGACCTAATGAACCTGTAGAGATAACCTCAATCGCTTCGATCTTGGTATCACCTAATTTCATTACAGTGCCTTTACCGTAAGTTTTTTCTAATTTGTCCAATGTTAATTGAAGCGCCTTTAATTTTTCTGAATTCACAGTTTTTTTCTCCGTTACTTCCATTACATCTTCTGCGTTTTTCTTTGCCATGATATACTTATTTATAGATTACAATTTGTTTAGGGAAGTTACCAGTCTTTGATTTTCTTTCTGCACTTTCTTATTCACTCTTTACTAACTAATTTCCTCAACAAAAGTAGAGGCAAAGATAGCAGAGCCTTGCTACGAATTATAGTATTTGTTAAAATAGTAGGAATAACAAGGAGTTCATAAGGAAAAGAGTTAGTAGAAGTTTCAAAATATGCCTCAAATTATTAGGGCGCCACCCATGAAGCCAAAGGCCGCGTATATATATTCCTAAAGCCTTTCTGCTTCATGGGCCCTGCCAACAAACCGCCTGGCACAAAAGTTCACTGAACTTTTGTCGTGCTATATCCCGCTTGCCCAGTCCAAAAATGGCCAGGTTTGTGCGGGTCTTTGTCCTGGGGGCCAAAGCCACCACCAAACAACCATTTTAAACCGGTGTTCACGGGAATGCCGCTACGGTCAGTGGCGCGCAAATGCTCTCGCAAACCCTTATAAAAATTAAAGGATAGAATGAATGATTTTATAAAACTTGACCCCTTTTGTGTTCGGGTAAAAAAATAAGAAAAGTCGGCCCAACTGTTCTCCCTGCCGCACTACCAAGTGAATTATAAAATTATTCTCTTATAATTTTCTTCGCAACAGAAACACCATCTTTTTGAGTAATCATAAGGTTGTAAACCCCAGGTTTAAACTCGGCCAAAGATAGTTCAACTTCAAAATCCTTTACAACCGAACTAAAAATAATTTTCCCAAGCACATCACTTATACTAACGGTAGCAGGTTTGTCGCTTTCTTCCATCTTAACGATAAATTTATCAGAAAAAGGATTTGGAAAAATACTTAAGGGAAATTCTTCTTCATCAAGATCAGCTATGGATGTAAAAGGACCTTCTGTTCCCCACTTTGCCATAAAACCTCCTACGCTACCCGTAGGCACGCTAAATTGTGAGGAACCGTAATCCATGTTTTCAGTGAAAACACCTCCTGTGTAAATGTTTCCAAAAGCATCGGCAGTAAGGCTGAAGGGAATGTCATTACTAAGTCCTCCTTTTTGATCTGCCCATTGAAAATTGCCAAGAGTGTCCATTTCTGTCAGAAATATGTCGGCACCGCCACCAGGATAAAATGTTTCTGTACCTATCGTAAACATATTATCAAAATAACCCGTCATGTAAATGTTGTCGGTACCATTAATAGCTAAACAGCCCGCTCTTCTGAAACTCCCCAGAGAATTGAACATCCTTGCAAATTCCAATGTGCCACTGGTTCCATTATTTTTTGCGTAAAATATATTCACAAAGCCCTGAGTACTAAAAGTGGTACTTCCTGAAGTAAAGGTGCCTCCAAAATTTCCTAGCGAATAAACGTCGCCGTGCGTATCTACCACTAAACCTAAACTCTCGTCGTACCCCGTGCTTGCCATGTGCTGAGCCCATACTACATTTCCAGCAGTAGGTTCTAAAGAGCATAAAAAAAGGTCCCTGGCACTCACTGCATTAAAATTATCATTTCCCAAAGTTGTACTCACTGAAAACGTGCCTGAAATAAATAGCCTTTCATTCGCAGCCACGGCAATAGTAGATGCTCCTTCGTCATAAGTTCCTCCGAGTTGTGTGGCCCATACAACACTTCCGTTTGCCGTGTCAGCCTTAATAACAAAAGCATCACTTAAGCCGTTAGACTGCATAAGCGCACCACCGAAATCAAAATCAATTTCAAATCCTCCGCTCACATACAAATATCCTGAAGGACTCAAAACAATGCCGGAAGCACCATCATTGCCGGTTCCTCCAACATTATAAGCCCAAAGTACATCCCCTTTACCATTCATCTTCATAATAAAACCATCATAGCCGCCAGAACAGTATAAGGTAATATTGCCAAAAGTAGCTACACCACTAAAAGAGCCCGATAAATAAAGATTGCCATTTGCATCACACACCATACCGCTAACCATATGGTAAGTGCCCCCGGTAATTATTTTGTTCCAGAGATAGTGCCCAGATGGTTTTGTCTTATAAATACAAAAATCTCTATATCCACCACCGGCAAGGCTTTGTGTGCCTATGGACATTTTTTGCGCAAAACTAATAGCGGTGTACAAGTTGCCCTGCTTATCAGTGGTCATAGCCATAGGATAAGTATCATACAGACCCTGCATTTGTTTAGTCCACTGAATAGGTGGGGCTTGCGCGTTGAAATTAAAAGAAATAAAAAAACAGATACCTAAAATGGAAATACATTTCTTAAAGAGGGGGTTTGTGATCATAGCTTTGGGTTTTGACTTACGAAAATACAAAAAATAGAATTTTATATTCAAGACTTCACTAAATAGAATGCTTTGAAATGACTCTCAAAAAGTTCGTTCCATCAAACTGTAGCCATTCCCATGCAAATTACTGAGTTCTACCTTTGCATCGGAGGCCAGATGCTTGCGAAGCTTTAAAATGTAAACATCCATGCTGCGACCGGTAAAATAAGTATCTTCTTTCCAAATCTCCTTTAAAGCATGTTCGCGCAACAGAATATCGTTTTTATGCTGACATAATAAATTAAGCAAAGCAGATTCTTTTGGCGAAAGTTTTATTTCCGAATCAGGAGTTTTTAAAGACCTCAACCTTGCGTTAAATTTGAAATGACCGATCTCGTGCTGAAATTCTTCGTTGTTGAGCTGGTGTGTCTTACGGTTTAGAATAACCCGAATCTTTAATAGAAGCACCTCCGAATCAAAAGGTTTTACAATATAATCGTCAGCACCCAGTTTATAGCCTTTAATCATGTCTTCGCGCATACTGCGTGCGGTTAAAAAAATGACGGGAATAGTTTTATCAACTTGCTTTATTTCAGAGGTTAAAGTAAATCCGTCTTTCTTCGGCATCATGATATCGATAATACAAAGATCGAACTTTCCATTCCTAAAGGCTTCTAGTCCGTCCTCGCCGTTCATGCAAAGTTCCACAACAAAGCCATTCATCTTCAGGTAATCTTTCAATACCGAAGCAAAATTCTTTTCGTCTTCAACTAATAATATGCTATACATTTTAAAACTTATCTCTACCTGAACACTAAAAACTATTGACTATCTGCTATAAACTATTGACTATAAACCCTGCTAACTGCTAGTTAACACTAAAACAAACTCACTACCCGCTCCTAATTCGCTCCTCACTTCTACCCTGCCTCCATGCGCTTCCACAATCGACTTCACGTAACTCAATCCCAAACCAAATCCCTTCACATCATGAAGATTTCCACCCTGCACGCGATAAAATTTTTCAAATATTTTTCTTTGTTTATCTGCGTCAATTCCAATACCGTTATCCCTAAATTGAATTGTGATTTTTCCACTTTCTTTCTTCCCGCTAATTTTTAGCTCGCTTCTTTCTCCCGAATATTTTAAAGCGTTATCCAAAAGATTACTGAAAACCGTTTTTAAATGGCGCTCGTCCGCCCACACCTTTAAATCCTGATGGATGTCTACAGTTATTTCTGCATTCTGTTCGATAATTTGCAGGCGATGGTCTAAAATAACACTTTCTAATAGCGCTTTAACAGCTATCTGTTTTTTATCCAGTTGAATTTCTCCCTTATCCAAAACGGCCGTCTGTAACACCCGCTCTACATGGCCATTCAATTTTTTATTCTCTTCTTTTAAAATACGCATATAATCTTTAAACTTTTCTTCATTATTTTTTATAAGCGGGTTGCCAATGGCGTCAAGTGCCAAAGAGATTGTGGCTATGGGTGTTTTTAATTCATGTGTGATATTATTTACGAAATCATTTTTAATATCGCTCAGCTTTTTCTGCGCCAGTATAATCTTTATAACGTAAAAAAACACCAATATGATAATTAAAGAAAATGCCAGCGATAAAAGCAAACTGCCTCGCATATGCGCCATCAGATAGTCGTCGAGCTTCGGAAACTGGAGAAATAAGAATTCGCCTGTGTAAATAACGCGTTTGGAAGAGAGGTCTCGTGCAAAAGTTTTAAACTGTTCCGCATATCCTTTAGATTGTGCTAATATCTTTTTCCCGGGTGCGAGATTTTGCATAGAAAACTCAAAAGGAAGGAAAATACCTTTGTTGCTCAAAGTCTTTTTTATAAGCGCTTGAACCGTATCCGGACTTTCCTCATCAAGATCAATAACTCTTATCTCATTAAGCATCTTGTTCATAAGGGATAAAATTCGGGCAGAGTCAGTCAGATCTTTTGAGGCATTGGCACCTAAAGTCCTGCTAACAAGATTTTCTTTAACCGTTGCCTTTGTTCCACCTAATTGAATATTTATCGCAGTTCCTTTGATCTCAATAGAATTACTTTTCCCGGTGCTTGAATTAAAGATCTTTGAGGATTTTAGGCTTGCGACTTGCTCATGAAATGTTTTGATAGCGTCTTCTTTTTCGGTAATAATGGTGATTTTGTGAGATGGCGTTTTGGCAATGGTATCGCCATTCTGAATAAAATAGGTCATTTTTAATGACTGAAGATCTTTGCGCTCTTTAAATTTTGTATCCAGCTCTTCCAAAGCAGCATAAATACTCCGGTTAAATTCTTCTTTCTTTTGAAGGTAAAAATTCCTGATCCAGTAACCCTGCAGCCCAATAATAAAAAGTACACAAGTACTTAGCAGAACAAAAATAATTTTATAGGCTCTTGAATTCATGCGTTTCAAATGTAACCAGTATTTCTTTGGCTCTTTTCAACTTTAACTTTTCGTTAACAGGGTTTAACCGGAGATTAACCTGATTGCAGAACCACTGTCTCTAACTTTGCTGTGTAATTTAAACTCCAGATTTTATGAAAACAACATCTAAAGTATCAAAACCTGCCTCATGCATTTTAGCGATTTTATTTCTAAGCGTGAACCTGGTAACTGCGCAGCAAAGTGCAAACAAAAAAACAACAGTGCGTATAGTAAAGAAAGAAATAATTAATGGCGTAGAAAAAACAAGAGACAGCACTTATACCGTGGAAGGTGCCGTTAACCTCACTACCATTGACGCCTTGAGTGAGCTGTCAGAAGAAGAGTTCAAGACCCCTGAAGAAGGAGAGATTGTGATTTCAACCAAAAAAGAAAACGGTCTTACTATTTTAACAGAAAAGGATGACAAGGTAGTAATTGTTACCGATCTGGGGAGCGATGCCCAAATGATTGAAGTGGATAAAGAGAAAATGCTGCTGGACGACCAGGTACAAAGGGCCTTAAAAGCAGCCAACCTCAATGATAAGCCGGTAAGCGCATATAAAATAATGCAATTTAGAGATACTCCAAAAACAACCGGTGAAAAGATTAAACATGAGAAAATTATTTTTATAACCACTGTTAAACTGAGCGAACTCAATGAAAAAGAAGCCAAACAGTTGACCAAAGGAGGCGACTTGAAGGATCAAAATCTGAACGTAAAAGATCTGCATTTTTATCCCAATCCTACGAATGGAAAATTTAATTTGAAATTTGAATTGGCAGACAAGGGAAATACAGAGATTACAATTTTAAATGGCGAAGGAATATTAGTTTACAATGAGGAGCTGAAAAACTTTAGCGGCATTTACGACAAGGAAATTGATCTCAGCAAAAATCCCAAAGGAATTTACTTTGTGAAGATCAGGCAGGGAAATCATTCTCAGCTCAAAAAACTAATTCTCAACTAAATCGTTTTAAATTTCTTTCGTGCTAACATGTGCTGCATCAAGCATTGCGGCCCCTTTTCAGTACTGCTAAAAAACAACAGTTTTTGTTAAAAAAGTTAAATTAAGGTTGTTTCATGTAACAATAAGAGGAACTTTACGTCTTCTATAAAAACCTAAAAAAACAAACTAAAACAAATACCATGAAATCAAAACTTTTACTTGCAATTACGGCAGGCTTCCTTTTTTGTTCCACCCAACAAAAAGCGCAGGTCAGCAATTATTCATTCACCCAAACTTTAAGCACTTACGGCTCTGCTAATACCGGAAGTCTTGTAGGTCTGGCTATTCAGGATGACGACGTAGCTACTGTTTCCCTGCCCTTCAGCTTTACTTACGATGGCACCGCATACTCTTCTATAAACGTTTGCAGTAACGGTTACTTCAGTTTTAATACGCTTACAGGAGATGAGTATTTTGCAATCCAGACTTCTACAACTTCCAATGTAATTTCTCCTTTTGGTAATGATTTATACAAAGGAATGTTTATTAACGTTGACATGACGGCAGGTAGCGCGACTCTTACAAACGTAAGCTCCACTGCGGGATTAGCGGTGGGAACTATATTTGAAGATTTTTTTGGAGACTTTAGTTCAAATCCAACTATTGTATCTATAACCGGAAATACAATCGTTTTGAACCAACCTGCACTTTTTACTAACACAGCTTATCCAATGGTTAGTACGCACGGAACTATAAAACAAAGCGTGAGTGGAATTTCTCCGAACCGTATCTGCGAATTTGAATTTGCCAATTTCTCAAGGTATTTCGAACCCGATGAAATACTTAACTTTAAACTACGCCTTTATGAAACGTCGAATAAAATAGAGGCTTTATATGGTCCTATGACTGTTGCTCCTGATTATATTCCGTCTGAGGTTGGATTAAAAGGTGCCAGCAATACAGATTACAACTCACGTTTAGTGAATGCTTCTGTTAATACCTGGAGCAACTCCAGCGCTTCAACAAGTATTACTGACTTTTGCGACTTTGACAACACTATCTTCCCGGCATCTGGTCAATCTTACATGTGGACTCCTGTAAGCTGCACAGTTCCTGTATTAGCTGTTAGTGCTACTAATTCTGTAGCCTGCGCAGGTGTATCTGTTGTTTTAACTGCAACTGGTGCTACTACTTACTCATGGTCTAATGGCCCTGCTACAGCTCAACAAACTGTTACTCCTTCTGCTACTACTGTTTACACTTTAACCGGGGCTAATACAACTTGTACATCATCTATCACTTATACACAGGTAGTAGCTGCTACTCCAACACTAACAATCGCTTCAAGCAGCTCAGTTAGTTGCGCAGGTCAATCTGCTACGCTTACTGCCAACGGTGCAACAAGTTATTCCTGGAATGCCATTGCAAGCGCATCTCAAAATATTGTATCTCCAACTGTAACAACCACCTATAGCTTAACCGGTTCTAATGGAACTTGTACTGCCAATACAAGCTTCACTCAAACCGTTGTGGCATACCCGGTTCTAACGGTTGCAATCACACCTACAGTTATTTGTGTGGGTAATTCCGCAACAGTTACAGTGTCTGGTGCTACAACTTATTCATTTAATAATGTAGCAGGAACTTCTTCTACGGTAATTACTCCGAGCGCCACTGCAACATACACTATAGCAGGTGCTAACGGTGCTTGTGCTACCACAAAAACTTTAACACAAACAGTTTTAACTGATTGTGCTACTGGAATTAAAGAAGCAAGTCTTGAAAGTGTTGGTATTTCTGCTTATCCAAATCCTTTTGGTTCAGCATTAAACATTAAAAATGCTTCTGAAAACGAATTAAACGTTTCTATTTCTGACGCTCTTGGAAAAGTAATTTACAGCGCTAAACTAAAAGGTCAATCTGTTGAAACTATTTCAGGAGAATCTTTAAACAGCGGTCTATACTTTATCTCTGTCCAAGGAACTAATGGATCTATCACTAAAAAATTAATCAAACAATAGTACTCTCTTTTAACTAAAAAACCCCGGTGGAAAATTCCACCGGGGTTTTTTATTTTCTTTTATGATGCTTAAGCTCTTTAATGCATGAACGTCAATCGTACCGCAAAGATGTCACATCGAGCGTAGTCGAGATGTCACATCGAGCGTAGTCGAGATGTCACATCGAGCGTAGTCGAGATGTCACATCGAGCGTAGTCGAGATGTCACATCGAGCGTAGTCGAGATGTCACATCGAGCGTAGTCGAGATGTCACATCGAGCGTAGTCGAAATGTCACATCGAGCGTAGTCGAAATGTCACATCGAGCGTAGTCGAAATGCCACATCGAGCGTAGTCGAAATGTCACATCGAGCGTAGTCGAAATGTCACATCGAGCGTAGTCGAAATGTCACATCGAGCGTAGTCGAGATGCCACATCGAGCGTAGTCGAGATGGTGCACCAAAATCCAGGAAGTTGTTCTCGGTTACGCTCGAAGTGCCAACTGCTTTAGATTTTTTCTCAAGCCCGTGTCGTTATTAACGCCTCCTACTTGATCACTCCCAACTCTTTGCCCACTTTTGTAAAAGCAGCAATCGCTTTGTCTAAATGTTCTTTCTCATGTGCCGCGCTTAATTGTACACGAATACGGGCTTTGTCTTTTGGAACTACCGGAAAGAAAAATCCGATCACATAAATGCCTTCTGCTAACAATTTGTCTGCAAAGGTTTGAGATAACTTTGCGTCGTATAACATCACAGGAACAATAGCACTATCTCCTTCACGAATATCCAATCCCGCTTCTTTTATCCCTTTTTTGAAATAATTAATGTTCCACTCTAATTTATCGCGCAGGGTAGTTGCTTCCGAAAGCATATCAAATACAGCAATGCTGGCACCTACAATAACTGGTGACAAAGAATTGCTAAATAAATAAGGACGCGAACGCTGACGTAAAATTTCGATGATTTCTTTTTTAGCACTTGTAAACCCGCCCATAGCACCGCCTAAGGCTTTTCCAAGAGTTCCGGTAATTATGTCTACGCGATTCATTACATTCCTGTATTCAATAGTACCTCTGCCTGTTTTACCTATAAAGCCAGTTGCGTGACTTTCATCTACCATTACAAGGGCATTGTATTTATCAGCCAGATCACAAATTTTATCCAAAGGGGCTACGAAGCCATCCATACTGAACACACCGTCTGTCACAATAATACGGTGACGTTGTGCCTGTGATTTAATCAACTGTTCTTCGAGATCAGCCATATCACAATTCTTATAACGGTAACGTTGCGCTTTACACAAACGTACACCATCAATAATACTGGCGTGATTTAACTCGTCACTAATAATAGCGTCCTGCTCATCAAACAACGGTTCAAAAACCCCACCGTTAGCATCAAATGCAGCTGCATACAAAATAGTATCTTCTGTTCCTAAAAATTTGGAGATCTTTTGTTCTAAAGTTTTATGAATGTCTTGCGTTCCGCAAATGAAGCGCACGCTGCTCATACCAAAGCCATGAGAGTCTAACGCTTTTTTTGCGCCCTCAATAACTTTTGGATGACTGGAAAGTCCTAAATAGTTATTTGCACAAAAAATAACAACATCTTTTCCGTTTACTTTTACAACCGCATCCATAGGTGTGGTTATAACACGTTCGCGTTTAAATAAACCGTTGCTTTCTATTTCTGATAAAGTTGTTTGAAGTTGTTCTTTTAGCTGGCCGTACATAATTTAATATTTTCGCGCAAAGATAAATTCTATTTGACAATATTGGTAATATTTACAACTGAATACTGCCTCCGGATTTCACTTTCACAAATGGTTTTCCAGATTTTGGGGCCTTTTTTTGGCAAACACACTGATAATTGGGTAATTGTGTTAATTCGAGGTAAAAGGTTTTTCGAAAAGCCACAGGATTCCTATCTTTACGGGGTTATGTTGACTAAAAAAGCATCTTTTATTTGTTTTCTGGTTCTGGCTTTTTTTTCGGCTTTCTCCCAAACCGGACCCGCTGGCGTTAATACTTCTTCAACAAATGTCTTTTGGCTAAAAGCAGATGCAGGAACTTCTTCAGCATCCAATACGACCGCAATTTCTTCCTGGAACGATCAGTCTGGAAATGGCATTCATATGACCCAAACCGTTACTGCTCAACAACCTTCTTTTGCTACCAATGTTATAAATGGTTTTCCGGCCATTTTATTTGATAACTCCACTACCGCAAACCAGAACGATAAGATGCTGGGTGCCGACAATTCTATATTGGATAATACCAGCGGTTACACTTTTTTTACTGTTACCCGTCCACTAACTCTCGATGGGAATGCCAGATCAATTGTGTGTAAAAGAACAGGTGTTTCCATTGATCAGTCTTTTATGATCTTCTATTATACAAGCAACAAACTCCATTTCGATATTCAGACTACAGATGACCGCTGGTCTTCGGCCACTACGTTTACTGCAAACAATACCTATCTTTCTTCGCTTGTTTATAATGGTACGCTTACTTCAGGCTCTCGTTGTGCTTTGTATGTAGAAGAAACTTTTGATAAAAACGCTTCAGAAACCAGCACTCTTGTTCCGGATAACACCTCTCCCATGTTGATTGGCAGCACAGATGCCGGTGATGGCAGGCCTTTTGGCGGTTACATTGCCGAAGTAATTATTTACCGCGAAGCTCTTGGCAATGCGCAACGCATCATTGTAAACAATTATCTGTCCGCCAAATACGATATCACTTTAAACGCCAATGATAAATATGCCGGCGACAATTCAGGGAATGGGAATTACGATCGGGAAGTTGCCGGACTTGGTCAGGAATCATCCGGGAGCAGCTCTTCTTTTTCTGCTTCTATTTCCGGTGGATTAGGGATGGTAGCCACGGCCGGCCTCGACAATGGAGACTATGTGTTTACAGGTCATGCAATAACAACCAATACCACCATTACCTCTGATGTTGGAGGAATGACCGGCTCAAATAGAGCACGTTGGCAACGAGTTTGGTATGTAGATGTTACTAATGCTTCCACCAATATTACATTAGATGTAGAATTCGATATGAGTGATGGCGGTATGCCCACCTTCACCCTGGGTTCACTTTCTAATTACGTCCTGTTATACCGTTCCGGGCAAACTGGCAACTGGCTTGAAGTAACCACGGCAAGTTCTATCAGCGGTGACAGAATTATTTTTAATGGTTTATCAGCCCTCGTAGATGGGTATATAACTCTTGGCACCCGTGACTTTCACAATAGCCCCCTGCCAATAAGTTTGGCCGAATTTACAGCAATACCGCGCTCCTCCGAGGTTGATCTGAGTTGGGCTACCCTTTCTGAAAAAAACAACGCGTTTTTTACTTTAGAAAAATCTATAGACGGAAACTCTTTCCAAGCCTTTGCAAAAATCGAAGGAGCAGGAACCAGTTCTGTATTAAAAAATTATAATTTTACAGATCAAGATCCTTATCCCGGCATTTCTTACTACCGTTTAAAACAAACTGATTACGACACTAAAGAGAGTAATTCGGAACTGGTAATGGTAGATTTTAAAGGCGATGAAGGAGATCTGATTATTTTTCCGAATCCTACCCATGGCAACTTTAAGATTAAATTTCCCAACACTTCTGTTAAAGAAATTACAGTAAGAATTTTAGACTTGTCCGGAAAAATGATTGTTTCCCAACTATCGGTTACAAGAGGCGACGATTCGTTTTTTACACCCGCAAAACTTCCGCAGCTTGCTTCGGGTACATACGTAATAGTGGCATCGTCTCCTACAAAAGAGTATTCGCGTAAGTTGATTATTAAGTAGCCAGCTTTTAACTGAACAGGTCTTTCTTTAATCTGTGACTTTTTTACACAAACTATTTTTATGATATATTTGCCCTCATATTATGGATAATTACATCATTTCAGGCATTCAACAGGTAGGCATTGGCGTACCAAACGTTCACAATGGGTTTAACTGGTACAACTCCAATTTTGGAATGGATATTCCCATTTTTGAAGAAGCAGCAGAGGCCAATCTTATGTTGCCATACACTGGCGGCGTTCCTCATAAACGCCATGCTATTTTAGCCATCAACATAAAAGGCGGCGGCGGATTCGAAATCTGGCAATACACCAGCCGTACTCCCCAACCACCAATCTTTAAACCACAATTAGGCGATCTTGGCATTTTCTGTGCTAAAATGAAAACCGATGATGTTGAAGCGACTTACGATTTTTTAAAATCAAAAAATGTAAAACTATTGGGTGGCATCACAGAAAACCCCTTAAAGAAAAAACATTTTTTCTTAGAAGATCTTTATGGAAATTTATTTGAAGTAATTGAAGACAACGTTTGGTTTTCCCGCGGACTTAAGCATACTGGCGGGCCCGTTGGTGTAATGATAGGCGTAAGCAACCTGGAGAAATCTATAAATTTTTATAAAAAAATTTTAGGGTACGATACCGTTCAGTATAAAGGGGAAGATACTTTTTCAGACCTCTCTGTTTTACCAGGAGGAACAACAAAAACCAGGCGTGCCATTTTAACTCACAGCAAAGAACGTCAGGGTCCTTTTGCACCCTTGTTTGGCAACAGCTACATCGAATTGGTTGAAGCAACAAACTACAGTCCGCGCAAAATTTTCGAGAACCGTTTCTGGGGAGATCTTGGTTTTATTCATTTATGTTTCGACATCAAAAATATGGCGGCATTAAAAAAGAAATGCGAAAGTCTCGGACATCCGTTCACTGTTGATGGTGGCGCAGGCTTTGAAATGGGCGAAGCTGCAGGACATTTTACCTATATCGAAGATCCCGATGGCGCACTCATAGAATTTGTAGAAACCAAAAAAATTCCAATCATGAAAAAGCTGGGCTGGTATTTAGATCTTCGCAAACGTGCCCCTGAAAAACCACTGCCACGCTGGATGCTGAAGGCTCTTAAGTTTAACAGGAAAAAGGTCGTAGCTTAAAATTACAGGCTCTTAACTGTTCTCGTAATTCGTGCAAGGTGTTTCGGAATTGCAAATTTTAACTTTTGTATCTCTTCTCCCTTAACCTATTTTTTCTTGATTCTTGCCCGGTGGCATAGCTTTTGCCATATCTTGGGTATGAAAAAGCTTTTTTATATATTCCTTCTGATTTCTGCTGTAAATGCGAAAGCCCAATATTTGCTTTCTTCTAATACATCTGTTCAATCTTGTAACGAGATTGATTCGTGTTTAACGGTAAAGAATTTTTCTTTATTGTATTATGACGAATCGAAAGGCGAATTTTTCCTGAAATTAGACTTCGGTTCTTTCCGTCCAGACGTGCGCGATAGCATAAACAACTGGCTGAGCAAAGAAAAAAGGGATACTTCACTCTACTTCAGAGCAATTTTTCCCAAAGAAAATTTTCCGGTATTAACTACAGAATCCAGAAAAACATACAAACTTAATGGTCGCCTTTTCTATAACAACCAATGGAAAGATCAAACGGTTGACATGACCATCTTTGCCTCACAAAACAGTTTAATGAATACCACTTCCAGCAGCACAAATTATGGATTTGAAAACTACAAAGTAAATTTTTCCATCCCTTTTGTTCCTTCCGATTTTAAGGTGTATAAAGATTTAAAATACGGCGATCAAACAGTAAATATTAACGTGACACTCGGCCGAATCAACATTCTGAAACCAGGAATGGAACCTTTGTTAAGCGAGGTGTATTACCAGCCTAACCGTTAGATTTAGGCTTATTCTCACTACAATCGCGCTTTTTTGCCTATCTTTACGGCCTTGATTAAGATTGGTCCAAATATCGAACTTCCGGAATTTCCTTTATTGCTTGCACCTATGGAAGATGTGAGCGATCCGCCTTTCCGCTACGTATGTAAACAATATGGTGCAGATTTAATGTACACCGAATTTATTAGCAGCGAAGGTTTGATTCGTGATGCTATTAAAAGCCGCAAAAAACTTGACATTTTTGACTACGAGCGTCCTATAGGCATTCAGATTTTTGGTGGCGATGAAGAGGCAATGGCGATGTCTGCAAAGATTGTAGATGCTACACAGCCCGATATTTTAGATATTAATTTTGGTTGTCCTGTAAAGAAGGTGGTCTGCAAAGGCGCCGGAGCAGGGGTTTTAAAGGATGTAGACTTAATGGTGCGTCTTACCAAAGCCGTTATTAAAAGCACAACACTTCCTGTAACCGTTAAAACGCGATTGGGATGGGATGACTCCATGATCAATATTATGGAAGTGGCCGAACGGCTGCAGGATATTGGCATTCAGGCACTCTCTATTCATGGGCGTACACGCGCTCAAATGTATAAGGGGGAAGCTAACTGGAAATACATTGCTGAAGTAAAAAACAATCCCCGCATTAAAATTCCCATTTTCGGAAATGGGGACATTGACTCTCCTGAAAAAGCCTTACACTACAAAAACACTTACGGCATTGACGGCATCATGATTGGCCGCGCTGCAATTGGATATCCCTGGATCTTTAACGAGATCAAACATTTTTTTGCAACGGGAGAACATCTTCCCAAACCTACACTGCAAAACCGCGTAGAGGTTGCCAAAACGCACGTTCTTAAATCGGTTGAATGGAAAGGCGAAAAACTGGGCCTTCTTGAAATGCGTAATCATTACGCCAATTACTTCAGAGGCATTCCTAATTTTAAAGAAACCCGCACAAAACTTGTTACACTAAGCAGCACACAAGAGATTGTGGATGTACTCGACCGCGTGCTTGAAATGCCTGAGCTGATCGCTTAAGGTTGAAAAAACTAGCTGAAGTTCACCTGCATTTTCAAAAGGTAACTACTTAACGCAAAAGCCGGGTAAACCCTGATTCTACTGCGTTTCCACATGTGGAGTAATTTCTCCAGGCTTTTTTTTGGACATCCCTTTCTACACGTGATTTTCTCGTGTACTCTCTAACGTATTTATAGTTAAGCTCTTAATGCATTTGCAATAGCGCAAATGGTCAGGCACAGAGTTATCAGAAACTAAGGCCTATTACTTCCATTAATTATTAACTAATTAAAAACTCATTCACTATGTCAAGCTTCAAAAACAAAAAGGATTCTAAAAGTGAAAACGACGAGAATTCAACAACAGCAGAGTCGACCTATAATTCAACCTCTGCAACAGATTCAACAACTACAGGATCGGATAATTACGGCACGAAAAAAGATTCAAGCACAGGAACTACTGGCAGCATGACCTCCGCAACGGATAAAACTAACGACCCTTCTGCAAAAGATCAAACTTCAACGTCTAAAGCAACAGATCAAACAACCTCGGGAAAATACGGTAAAAGTGATGATGTAAGTACCTCCAGAACTTCTGATAAGTCTGGTTCTGATAATTCAGATAAAGATTCTAAATCGTCGGCGTCTAACGACAAAACAACTTACGGAGACACAACCCGCACTTCCGGAAAAAATTACGGAAATAATTATTCCGATGAAAATAACAACGAAGCTGAAGCATACGGTCAAAGAGATACTAACTGGAATTCTAAAAATTCAGGTCAGTACAACCAGCAATCAAACCAAAACATGAACTCTGGCCGTCGCGATCAAGGCGATTCAGGACAATATGGTTGGGCTCAAAGTGGTACAAAACAAGAACCTTCTAATCAGAACTTCGGTCAACAAGGCTATAACACTACTAATAACCCGTACTCTACCGGCGATCAAAGCTATGGTCAACAAAATCAAGGCTCTAACAGCAACTATGGTTCAGGCGATCAAAATTACGGTGGTGGATATAACTACGGTGACCAAAATTACAATAGCGGATCTACTTCAGGTAATCAAAATAGTGGTCAACGTAATTCAGGTTCTAACTATGGTAACCAAAATTATGGTTCACACAACCAAGGTTCAAATCAGGGTTACGGTTCACAAAACTACGGGTACAATCAAGGACAGGGGTCACAAAATTACGGTTCAAATCAAGAGCGCGGTTCACAAAATCATAACCAATATTCCGGCTCAAATTACGGCAACCAAAACTATGGCTCAAATCAAGGTTCCAGCCAAAACTGGGGTAATAGCCAGGACTACGGAAGAAACTTCAACGACACAAATACAAGCTACGATAATCAATACACGGGTAACCAAAGAAACCCCGGTTCATCTTACGGCTCCAACCAGGGCACTTATGGTTCAAATCGTGGTTCTTCTTATGGGTCAAATCAAAGGAACAATCAATATGGTATGGCGGATTATAACAGCCAAAATTCAGGATACGCTAATGGGGGCTGGCAGAACCAAAATTCAGATTTCCAAAACTCAAACCGTGGTGGCTCTATGAACCGTGGTGGTAATCAGGATTGGAATCAAAATCACGGTCAAAGAAATAACTATTCTGATAACCGCAACGAAGAAAATGGCGGATGGTATGGTAGCTCGCAACGCAATGGCGGTAGCGATTACAGACAGGGACGTCGTAATTCAGATCAAAGTTCATACGATCAGGATTATGGACGCGGTAACAACAGCTCATACCAGGACAGCGAAGGCAGTAGCCAAAAAAATCAGGGAAATTACAACGACAACCGTAATGCGGGTTACAACTCAGGAGCCGGACATACCCGTAATAACCAAGGTACAGGACGTGGATACGATAGCTCAAACTATTTTGAGAATGAGCAACCATCTGGTCGTCGTAATGCTACTTACAACACATCTTCCGGATATAACCAGGATTATGATAACACCCGCTCAAGCGGATCAGACTACGATCACTTTAACGATTACGAACGCGGCAACAATGAGTTTGGCGGCAGCGATCATAGCTCAAAAAGAAATAAAAAACACTTTGGAAAATAATTAAAACACTATCTCTTATAAATTATTTTCTATCTACAAACCCCGGAACCTTCCACTACAGAAGGAACCCGGGGTTTGCTTTTGATGAATTTATTACCCGGAATAGTTTTGATCAGGAATTAAACGCGTCTTTACTCCCTAAACTTCTCAAAAACAACTGGCACAATTTTATCTAGTATTAAGAAACTAAAAATAAAACCAATGATAACTTTAAAAAAAATTACTACTTACTCAACAGCTTTATGTTTAGCTGTAACATTAATGAGCTCTTGCTCTTCAAATTCAACAGACACTAAAGAAATGGCTGAAGAGTCAAACGAAGAAAAATTTGATAACAAAGGCGAAAAAGCTGCAGACCATTTGGTAGAAGCTTATTCAGGAAATATGTACGAAGTAAAAGCTTCTGAAAACGCTGCTATGAACGCCTCTGATCCTGAAGTGAAAAAAATTGCTGCTATGATGGTAGAAGCACATACAAAAATGAATACAGATGTAGCCAGCCTTGCCGGTCAAAAAAATGTAACACTTCCAACCGATCTTACGGATGACCAAAGAAAATGCATCGAAAAATTAACTGAAAAAACAGGGGTTGATTACGATAAAGAATATATTTCTGATCTAAAAGATAAGCATGAAAAAACTTTAAAAATGCTTCAAAAAGTATCTGATAAATGCGACGATGCTGAAATTAAAAATTGGGCTACTGCCTCCATTCCTGAAGTGCAACACCATTTAGATATGGTTAATGCTGCTCATGAGAATTTAAAAAACCGCAAGTCATAATTTTGATTCACGGTAAACTGAAAAAGGGCCCCTTTCGGAGCCCTTTTTTTTGTCACAAATGACACGGATTTCACTGGTTTTTAATTATATCAGATCAGCGATATCGTTATAATCAGTGGCTAACTTCTTCAGGCTGTAATCTGCGAAATTTTAATTCAGATATCCCTCAATACTCGTATCAAACGACTTCTTAAAATCACTTACAGTACCATAATTCGTTCCGTCAATAACAATCGCATTTCCTTTTACAGATCCTAATTTTGTAAACGCGACACCTTGTTTTTTTAATTCTGCTTCCACAGCTGCATTAGATCCCGCTGAAGCACTTACCACCACACGGCTTTGAGCTTCTCCGAATAAAAACGCATCCTTTCTTACAGATGAATCAGATGAAATTTCAAATCCTAAATTGTTCACCATGCTGCTTTCTAAAAGCGTCATAAATAAACCACCATCACTTAAATCGTGTGCAGAATTAATGGCTTTTGAACGAATAAGTGCAGTAACTGTTTGCTGTACTTTGTATTCTGTCTCCAGGTCAAAATAAGGAGCCGGGGTATTTTTTACCTTATGAAAACTGTATAAATATTCTGAGGAAGAAATATCGTTTTTACTTTCACCGATTAAATAAATAGTATCGCCTTCGTTTTTAAAATCTAAAGTGGTTTTGTGAGCTTTGTCTTCTACAATTCCAATCATACCAATGGCAGGAGTTGGAAACACTGGTCCCTCGTAGCTTGATTGATTATAAAAACTTACGTTACCGCCTGTTACAGGTGTTTCAAATTTTAAACAAGCTTTGCTCATTCCTTTAATAGAACCAACAAACTGCCAGTATACTTCCGGATTGTAAGGATTTCCAAAATTCAAACAATTTGTCACCGCGCTTGGAATACCTCCGCTGCAAACAATGTTACGGGCCGCTTCACTCACAGCAATAGCACAACCTGTTTCAGGATCTGCATTCACATAACGTGCGTTACAATCCACTGTCATTGCCAAAGCTTTTTTACTTCCTTTAATATTTACAATAGCAGCATCACTTGGTGCATTCGTACTCATATTAATAGTTCCAACCATACTGTCGTATTGGTTATAAACCCAACGCTTGCTGGCAAGATTTGGATGTTTTGCCAAATGTTCCATCGCCGGTTTCAGATCCTTTGGTTCCGCAACCGAAGCGATATCGAATTTTTTAGACTCCGCAAAATAAGCCGGTTCTTTATACTCGCGCTTGTAAATTGGAGCGCCACCTCCTAATACTAATACTCCCGCAGGCACATCAGCTACTAACTCGTCGTGCATGTAATATTTTAAACGATCACCTGCAGTTACTTCTCCTATTTGCTCACAGTTAAGATCCCATTTATCGAAAACCTTTTTTACCAGCTCTTCTTTTCCTTTTTCTACAACTACCAACATACGTTCCTGAGATTCAGACAAAAGAATTTCAAATGGATGCATTCCTGCCTGGCGCGTAGGAACTTTGTGTAACCATATGTTCATGCCGTGCTCACCTTTAGCACTCATTTCAGAAGTTGAACAGGTAATTCCTGCTGCTCCCATATCCTGCATGCCAATAACAGCACCGGTTTTAATCACTTCTAAAGTTGCTTCCAACAATAATTTTTCCTGGAACGGATCTCCCACTTGTACTGATGGAAGGTCTTTCGCCGAGTCTTCAGTCAAATCTTTACTGGCAAAAGCGGCTCCGGCAATTCCGTCTTTTCCGGTTGAAGATCCAACAATGAATACTGGATTTCCAACGCCATAAGATGTTGCGCTTACTGTTTCACCTGTTTTTACAATCCCCACGCTCATGGCATTTACCAAAGGATTCACGTTATAACATTCGTCGAAAAATACTTCTCCGCCTACAGTCGGAATTCCAAAGGCATTCCCATAATCACCAATTCCTTTTACAACTCCCTTTATCAGCCATTGTGTTTTCGGTGAATTGATATCACCAAAACGCAAAGAGTTTAATTGCGCAATGGGACGAGCACCCATGGTAAAAATATCACGGTTAATTCCACCAACACCTGTTGCTGCACCTTGATAAGGTTCTAAAGCACTTGGGTGATTGTGCGATTCAATTTTAAAACAACAAGCTAAACCGTCGCCAATGTCAACCAATCCGGCATTCTCTTCACCTGCTTCTGCAAGCATGTGCGGACCTTTCTTAGGCAGAGTTTTTAACCAGGTAATTGAATTTTTGTAAGAGCAGTGTTCGCTCCACATTACCGAAAAAATAGAAACCTCCGTAAAATTTGGGGTTCTTCCAAGAATTTCTTTAATTTTTTCAAATTCCTCAGGTAAAAGTCCCAGGTTTTTTGCCGCTTCAAGGTCAGCTAATTGTTCAGAATATTTAAGTGTTGACATAGGTGATTTTAAAGGCACAAAGATATTATTTTTAACCCCCCGGTAAAGTGTTTTTTAATGAACATTTTCGCAAAATTTTGAGAAAAAGAAGCCGTATCGCCTCTTTCGTCGAATATTGACGCGTTTTAGCAAATTAAAACAGTCTAAAAACCTATAAACTTCTATTCATTTTTTATATTTGGTCGTTTAGTTTAGCGCCTATGTACCTTCCTGTATTAAGATCTCTTTGTATAAATTTATTTGTTGTTGTATGCCTGGCAGGGCAAGCACAAACAAAGCTTACACAGTTTTCTACCGACACCACAAAATTTACCAGAGACCTTAATCAGTATTTCCAGGATAACTCTGCAAATAAAGTTCAGGCTGCTGACTACATTCGTGAGTTTGAAAAGTTGTGGAAGGAAAATGTGGTAGCTGGTTATTACAAAGAAATAATCATGGAAACCTCTAATACCATGCTCACTAAGCGCATGAAGCCTTTTCCTTATTTTATCGGATATCTTAACACCGTGGTAAATGCCATAGTTGCAAAACAAAGCATAGAGAATTTTCAGAACTGGCAAGCCTGTGTCGACAAGCTTTTGAAAAGTAAATCGAACAGAGGTGCTCAGGATTTTTTAGACATGAGTGAAAATATTTTTAAGAATAATACCTTTTATAAGACTCCTTCGTACCGTTATTACAGTATTGAACCTAACTACAAATTTGTATACGACACCATTCCGCTGGTTATATTTAACGACATTACACTCATAGGCGCAAATCCACGCGGCGACAGCCTTGCTATTGAAGAAACGAGTGGTACCTACTACCCGATAAGCGGAAAATTCGTCGGCAAAGGTGGGAAGGTAAGTTGGGTAAAAACAGGCCTCGATGCTGAAGTATACGCGACATTAAAACGCTACACCATTGATTGTAAAGTAGGAAATTATACCAGTGACAGCGCTGTGTTCCAGGGTAAACAGTTCTTTAACCAGCCACAGCTTGGAAAAATAAACGACCGGGTAATCACTGAAAATGGCGAACTCACCTATCCCCGCTTTGATTCTTACAGCAAAAGACTCGTAGTAAAAGATATTTATCCGGATATAGATTATGAAGGTGGTTTTGGCATGAAGGGCGCAAAATTCGTGGGAACGGGTGTTGGTTCAAATATGGCCCGTCTGGTTTTTAAAAACAACGGTGTCCGCTTTTTAGAAATCAGTGCGCGTGCCTTCGGTATGGGAAAAGAAAAAATTGTGGGAAATCCTGCGCAAATAAAATTCTTTCTCGAAAAAGACACCATCTACCATCCTTCCTTAAGTTTTACCTACCTCGTTGAAAAAAGGCTTGTGACTATTTTACGTGGCGATGACGGCCTTCAAAAAACGCCTATTCAAAATACCTTCCACAAGTACGACATGTATTTCGAGGAAATTGTATGGAATATTGATGAACCTTTTCTTTCGTTTAATTTTCTTCCAAACAATTTACAAGGCGAAGCTTATTTCGAGTCTTCTGATTTTTACAACCGTGATAAAGCAGAAGCGATTCGTATGGGAGAAAAGATCAGCCCTATTACCAGGATGATCGAATATTACAATGAAAATAATAAACCTCAGACTTTTACGGTTGTCGATTTTGCAAAGTATATACGTTTCCTTGCTAATGACCTTCGTCCAATCATTTTTAAAATGGCCGTTTTTGGTTTAATTTATTTTAATCCGGAGACTGATGAAATTAAAGTACGACAACGTTTATTCGACTATGCCGAAAACGCAAAACACAAACACGATTACGACATCTTAACCCTTCACTCCGTAAATCCGGGAAAAGATAATGCCACCATGAATCTTCTTAATTTCGATCTAACGGTTCACGGTGTAAGGCAGGTATTATTAAGTGACACGCAAAAAGTATTTATCTTCCCGAAACAAGGAGAAGTGCTTTTGAAAAAGAACAGACGCATCGATTTCAGCGGCACCGTAGCTTCTGGTAAATTTGAATTTGTAGGTAAAGACTTTGTTTTTGATTATGATCTTTTTAAGATCAGTATGAAGACGATTGATTCCATAAAAATTTACGTGGAAGCTTTTGAACCTGACGTTAATGGAAACATACCCTACAAAAAGGTACAAACATTAATTGAAAATGTAAACGGAGAATTGCGTATCGACGCCCCAAAAAATAAAAGTGGCTTTGGAAAAGCCCCTACCTTTCCAAGCTTCCAGAGCTTTAAAGAGAGTTATGCTTTTTATGATAAACGCCAGATTTTTAAAGGTGTTTACGACCGCGATAGATTTTATTTTAAGTTAGACCCATTTAATATCGATAGTCTCGATAACTTCCGTAACGAGGGTATGCGCTTCGATGGAACATTCGCCTCCGCAGGAATTTTCCCGGATTTTAAAGAAACTCTTGCTTTACAAAAAGATTATTCACTCGGATTTATAAGGCAAACTCCCCCTGGTGGTTTTCCAATCTACAAAGGTAAAGCAAACTTCGACCAGGAAATTCGTTTAAGTAACAAAGGTTTAAGGGGTGGCGGAGATCTGAAATTCAGCTCAAGTTTATCGAAGGTCCCCGACCTGATATTCTTTCCGGATAGTGCTAACGGTATAGCCAATAGCTACGACATCGCCGAGCAGGATAGTCCGGAGTTTCCTGTTGTGCATGGCGATACAGTGCGCTTACATTTTATGCCTTTTGAAGATCTGTTACAGTCTTTTGATATCAGAACTCCCTTTCTGGCCTATAGAGAGAAGGTTCAGTTTCGTGGACGCTATGATCTTACCTTTAAAGATTTGGTAGGAAATGGAAAAGTAGATTTTGAAAAAGCGAACCTGGTTTCTACCAAAATTTTATTTGTTAAGCGGCGCATTTTTAGCGATACCGCCAACTTTCGCCTGAAAGCCTTTGAGGAGGAAGGGTTCACATTTAGTACCGTTAACGTTAATGCTAAGATTGATTTCGACCAGCGCATTGGCGAGTTTGTTACCAATGGAGAAGGTTCGTATGTGAAGTTTGATAAAAACCAGTACATCGCTTTTATGGATCGTTTTAAATGGTACATGGATGCGGAAGATATTGAATTGGGTGACACTCAGAAAAAAGCTGTACAGGATACTTCTGAAGCCGGCCTCGATCTCGAAGGTCCCGAGTTTATCAGTATTCATCCGAAACAGGATTCACTGCGTTTCTTTGCGCCCGGCGCGAAATACAATTTACGCAAGTACATTATTCGTTGTGTAAATGTTCCTTTCATCAATGTGGCCGACGCCAGGGTTTTTCCAAAAGAAGGTGATGTTACCGTCTTTAAAAACGCGGTGATGGATACCCTCCGTCAATCTTCTATCCTGGCTAATACAGTTACCAAGTTTCACATGATTCGCAACACAACTGCCAATATCTATGGGCGACGAAGTTACCTGGCATCCGGTGAATACCAATACCTCGATGAGAACGATAAACCCTACTTAATTTTATTTAAAACTATTAAACCGGATACCTCAGGACAAACTATTTCAGAAGGGGAAATTCCTGAAAAAGAAAATTTCAAATTCAATGATTATTTCAGTTTCGCAGGAAAGGTTTATTTACAAGCTACACAACAGTTCTTAACTTTTGATGGGGGAACTAAAATTGTACACAACTGTAACAAAATCGGAAAATCCTATTTGAAATTTACCGGCGAAATAAATCCAAAAGAAATTTTAATTCCGATTCCAAAAAGCTCTTTGGATATGCGAGGTGCACCGGTTGGTACAGGCTTATTTTTTAATCCTGATTCCAATAAGGTTTTTGCCTCATTTTTATCCTTGCAAGGTTCAAGAAGTTCTCGTGATGTAATTGAAGCCGAGGGGGTGTTAACTTTTGACAGAGAAAATCAGCAATACGAAATCTCAAACAAAGAAAAATTAGAAGAGATGAGTTTGCCTGGAAATTACGTGAGTCTAAATACCTCTAATTGTCTGATTAATTCAGAAGGAAGCTACAACATTAGTACCGACCTGGGACAAATAAAATTAAAGAATGTGGGTAACGCGGTTTACAATGCCGTTAACGACAGCATTAATTTTAATCTCATGATGGTTTTCGATTTCTTTTTTGAAGAAAGTATTCTTAGAAAAATGGGTAAAGATTTTGAACTCTCAGCAGGTTCGTTAAATCCAACTCCTTTTGAAGGGGATCTCTTTAACCACGGTATGATTGAACTTCTTGGAAAAGAGCGTGGCGACCGGGCTCTATCTGAATTAAACTTGTACGCAAGCTTTAAAAAATTCCCTGATGAGTTAGAAAAAGCAATTGTGTTGAACGATGTAAAGCTAACTTATAACGAAAAATTAAAATCTTACATCTCTACCGGACCCATAGGCGTTAGCAATATTCTAAAAACAGAAATTTTCAGATATTTCGGCGGACAATCCATCATTCAGATCACTAAAAAAAGTGGCGGAGACATATTGGATATCTATCTCGAAGCGGATGCTAACACCTGGTACTATTTTAACTTTACCCGCGGAAAAATGCTTGCAGTGAGCAGTAATAAAGATTTTAATACCTCATTAACAGAATTAAAAAGCAAGAACAAAAAAATGAACGTCGAGAAAGGTCCTTCCTATTCTTTCGACTCCAATAATCCTGCTAAGAGGCAAAAATTTCTTGATAATTTAAAACGTAGCGGCGCCTTAGGTGGCGACGAGACTGAGGAGAAAAAAGACGACGAATAAAATGAGGATATACGCTTTAAGCATCTTTTTCTTGTTTAGTTCTTTGTGTTGTTTTTCGCAAGCACCAAAGTTTGATATAAAGTTTTCAGAGCCACTGGCTATTTTTTCGTACGTTGATCAGTTGTCATCAAAGCATCCTGACAATGTATTCAAAAAACAATTCAGCACATCTATTTATAACCGGGAAAAATATAAAACTTTGTTAGCCCAGTTTGATACACTTCGCATTAATTACTCCTACCATTTCGAAGGATTTCCCTATGGTTCTAAAAATCCGGGCATGACAGAAGCACTGATTAAGAAAAATCTTATCAGCAGCGCTAATCTTAAAGATTTTAAAAAACGTGCAATAGGAATTCTTCCTAATTCAACGCTCTTGCAACTCAGCGCCATCTTATATGAGTTTCAGATTGTGTACAGAGAATTGGTTTATCAACCCAATAAAACAAAATTCGAAAAACAATTAACAGAGATAACTGAGCTTATAAAAACAAAAAACCTCAGCACGTATTTTGATAAAGGATTAACATTTTATAAATCTAACTGGGACGAATCCTTTGCGTTTGAAATTGCTTTTTATCCTTTTCCAGATGAAGTAGGATTTAGTGCGGAAGCATTTTGTAATAATGCTATTTGTGCAATAACACCAGACACTAAAGATTATAAAATTCTTTTAGGAGTTGTTATGCATGAGATTTACCATATTCTTTACAACGAACAATCTGTTTGGGTTAAAAATAACATTGCCAAGTGGTTTGCCGCTAATTCTTCCAAATGCAGTGTCTACGGCTATCATCTGCTCAATGAAGTTCTCGCTACAGCACTTGGAAACGGTTACGTTTACGAAAGTCTGAGCGGAAAAAAAGATGAAGGTGACTGGTATAACCGTAAATACGTAGATCTAATGGCAAAAAAGATCTATCCGATGGTCGTGGATTACATCACGCAGAAAAAACCAATTGACGAAGGTTTTGTAAATATCTATCTTAAATTTTACGATGAAAATTATTCTGACTGGTTAAATGAGATGAGTAATATAATGTGCTACCGTTACATTATAACCGACAGTGCCACCGATTTCTCTGTCTTCTCAAAACAATTTCCTTATGCTTCACTATCACAATATGAAGATCAGGTTACGGAACTTTCTATTCAAAAATTAAAAGCTACCCCGGTAACTAAGATCATCATTGTATCTAAAGACAATGAGACGAAGTTAGCAATGATTAAAAAAGAATTTACAGAATTAAAAGAGTGGAAATATAAGGCCAAAACAGATTTTATTTACACTACTTTCTTAGAAGATAAAACACAATTTCTCCTTATCAATACAGTGAAGAATACAACCGAACAAATGATCAACGGTCGTATTTTACTTCCAAAATAGTTTAATTTTTTAGCAATCGCTTTGCAATAAAACCTGAAGAAGTTTTAATTTTTATAAAATAAGTGCCCGCAACAAGGTCATCAGTAATAATTTCGAGTGCGTACTTATCTGTTTTAAAAACAGGCAGGTTAATTAAACTACCAAAAGCATCATAAATACGTATGTCGGCCGGCACAGATAGCGGTTCAGATGAAAGAACAGTCAGCTTATTTTGAAAAGGATTAGGGTAAATCTTTACGATATTATTGCGATTGCTTACATCAAAAGTAATTATATCATAGTTTGTACTTGTTCCGTCTTTGTCGGTCTGTCTTAGATAATAATAATTTAATCCCGTACTACTTTCCGGATCATCCACACTATAATTAACCAATCTATTGCTAGTTCCTGACCCTGAAATTTGTGCTAGCTCATACCAGCTCAAACCATCTTTTGATTTAAATAAAGTGAAATAATCATTATTCATCTCAGAGGCTGTACTCCAGTTTAAATTCACGCTTCCATCTCTTAACAGGGCATAAAATTTTAAGAGTTGTATCGGCAACGGTGATGATGACATACATGCACACATGGCTCCATTTGGCACTACCTGCCGGGTTATACTAAGTCCTGCAGATTGGTATTCAAGCACACAGCGATTGTTACCTGTATTTTCACCATAATGAATTTTGAAATCCTGTAAGCAATTGGCTGTAAAAATAGCAACCGCTGAAACTGTTGTGGGAGAGTGCAATCCTCCGTTATTGATAAAACTATTTCCTGAAGTTGGATTAGCAATCAATGCATTTCCTCCAAGGAAAAGGTAACAGGCATCATCGCTTGTTAAATAGAAAGTGTAACTCCCGGCTGCTACAAAAATTCTACCACTGAAACGCGTACTGTATGTTTCAGGGCTTGCGTTACTTCCAGATGCAGGAGGCGCGATCGATCCCCAGTTGTCAGTAGAGTAGCCAATCGTGGATTCATTGCGTGTTAAACCTACGGTTGTTGCGGTAAAATAAGTATGCACATCATTGAAATACCCTGAATAATATTCTCCTGTGGCTCCGCTACTGCATGGACAAAGTGTGCCTGAAGCAGTGCAACTAAAAGTTGTCTGGCAAAATATTCTTAAGGATAAAAAAATAAGTAGTACGCAAAGAATTATACTTTTCATTGTATTACGAATTATTAATGAAAGATAAACATTAAAACAGAATCTAATTTATTTTCTATCGCTGATAATAGGGCTTTTGACGAAGCCTTTAAATTCCCTGTGGTTTTCCCACACTTTATCTAGTAGAAGTCTCAGAAAAACCCACAAGTCTTTATCTTAAAACCTCCTTCTATCCCGGTATTGGGATCGAAGAATCAGGATTTTTTTTAACGCATTCAGAAGGGTTTATAGACTATAAAAAATAAATCAGTCGCTCTACTTATAATCCCAGTAGTATTTCCTCTGGATTTTTACCTCCAAACAACATACGACTTGGATTTTCAAGCATCTCTTTTACTTTCACTAAAAAGCCAACACTCTCCTTACCGTCAATTATACGGTGGTCGTAACTTAATGCAACGTACATCATCGGGCGGATAACAACTTGACCGTTAATCGCCATCGGACGCTCAACCACATTGTGCATACCCAGAATTGCGCTTTGAGGAGGGTTGATAATTGGTGTGCTCATCATACTTCCAAAAACACCTCCGTTGGTAATAGTAAAAGTTCCACCTTCCATATCAGGAATGCCTAATTTACCGTCACGTGCTTTAACAGCAAGTTCTTTGATTCCCATTTCAATTTGGGCAAGACTCATTAATTCTGCATTGCGCAAAACCGGCACCATTAAGCCTTTAGGAGCACTTACTGCTATTCCAATATCGCAATATTTATTGTAAACAATTTCTTCGCCATCAATCATACCGTTTACTGCCGGAAAATGAAATAAAGCTTCGGTAACCGCTTTGGTAAAGAAACTCATAAAACCTACATTGGTTCCGTAAACCTCTTTGAATTTGTCTTTGTATTTGGCGCGGATAGCATAAATCTCGCTCATGTCTACTTCATTAAATGTAGTCAACATAGCTGTTTCGTTTTTTACAGCCACCAACCGTTTAGCAACGGTTTTACGAAGATTACTCATTTTCACACGTTCTTTGTCACGCGAACCCTGCCAGCTATTGCTTAATGCTTTTTCAGCAGTAGGTAAGCCGTTAGAGAGTGCAGATAAAACATCTTGTTTAGTGATGCGACCGTCTTTACCGCTTCCGTTTAACTGATTAGAAGAAATATTATTTTCAGCCATCATCTTACCTGCTGCAGGACTCGGAGTTCCACTTGCGTAGGTTTGTTTGCTATCAGCCGATTGCTTACCGACTTCTGCCGACTGCTTGCTGACGTCTGCCGTCTTCTTACTTTCAGTTGCTTCTTCTTTTTTAGGCTCAGCTTTCGTTTCCTCTTTCTTAGCTTCAGCTTTGGGTTCGCTTGTGGCAGATGCCGTTTTAGCCTCCGGCTTAACTGAAGTGTCAATTTTTACAACTACCTGTCCTACTTTTACAGTATCGCCTTCACCAGCCATCAATTCTATCTTACCTGCCTCTTCAGCATTTAAAGTTAAAGTAGCTTTATCTGAATCAATTTCAGCTAACACTTCATCTTTTTCAACAACATCACCTGTTTGTTTTACCCAACGGGCAATGATCACTTCTGTGATAGATTCTCCGGGACTTGGTACTTTTAATTCTACGATTGCCATAATTTTTTATTCTATTGAATAGGTTTCTAATTTTATTTTACAAGCACTTTTGAATTTGAAAAAATGCTCACCATAATTTCTTCGCTTTCCGCAGCATGACGTTTTGCAAATCCTGTTGCCGGACTTGCTGCTTCATCCCTTCCTACGTACCGCATGTTAAGCGAACGAAGATTTTTATCTACAAATCTCCACGCTCCCATGTTCTCAGATTCTTCCTGCACATATAAATACTCTTTTACGTTTTTATATTTCGCAAGAATAGCATCTATTTGTTTTTGTGGGAATGGATACAATTGTTCTAAACGGATAAATGCAATATCGTTCGTTCCTTCCTTCTCTCTGCGCTCAATTAAATCGTAATAAATTTTTCCTGAACAAAAGGCCAAACGCTTTACTTTTTTCACATCAGCCGTTACATCATCAAAAATTTCATTAAATTTTCCTTCTGTGAAATCTTTAACGCCACTAACACAAGTTGGATAGCGCAATAATTTTTTAGGCGTAAAACAGATTAACGGTTTACGGAAATCTCTTTTTAATTGGCGACGAAGTGCGTGAAATTGTTGTGCTGGTGTTGTTGCATTTATTATTTGCATGTTATTTTCAGCGCACATTTGAAGGAAACGTTCTATGCGCGCACTCGAGTGTTCCGGACCCTGTCCCTCATACCCGTGTGGTAATAATACAACGAGACCATTCATTCTTCTCCATTTATATTCGGAAGAGGATAAATATTGATCAATAATAATCTGCGCGCCATTAAAGAAATCGCCAAATTGTGCTTCCCATATTGTTAAAGCATTTGGCGATGCATATGCATAGCCGTATTCATAACCAAGAACCGCGTATTCACTTAAATGCGAGTTGTAAATTTCCAATCTTTCAGGTGCGCCAAAATTATTTAACGGCACGTATTCTTCTTCACTATCTTCTACTTTTATTACAGCGTGACGGTGAGAAAAAGTTCCGCGTTCAACATCCTGTCCGCTAAAACGCACTCTGTGGCCTTCGTTCATTAACGACGCGTAAGCCAACAATTCTCCCATTGCCCAATCGTAAGTGTCAGATTTAATCATATTCTGACGATCGTTGAATAAACGTTCAATCTTATTAAAGAATTTTTTATCCTTAGGTAATTGTGTCGTTTTTTCGGCTAGTTCTAAAAATAACTTTTTATCAATGCCTGTTGCTGGTGATTCATCAAAATCGTGACCACCGGCCATTTGCACGCCTTTCCACGGACCTTGAAGAAAAGAGGTGATTTTAGCCTTCTCTACTTTTTTTGCAGCCTCCAGATTTTTTTCCAAATCATCCTTAATAGCTTTTTCTATGTCTGAAATTTCTTCAGCAGTGAACGAACCTTCCTCAATTAATTTCTTAGCGTAAATTTCTTTTGGATTCGGATGTTTTGCAATTTCTTTGTAAAGTAATGGCTGAGTGAAGCGAGGTTCATCACCCTCATTGTGTCCGTATTTACGGTAACATAAAATATCAATAAAAACATCTTTACGGAAATTCATTCTGAACTCCATCGCCATTTTTGCAACAAGAGTTAAAGCTTCCACATCATCACCATTTACATGGAACACCGGAGCTTTTGTCACTTTTGCAACATCTGTACAATAAGTGCTTGAACGTGCATCTCTGTAATTAGTTGTAAATCCAACCTGGTTGTTAATTATAAAATGAATTGTTCCACCAACTTTGTATGCATCTAAATGAGCCATCTGAACCACTTCGTATACTACACCTTGGCCTGCAATAGCAGCATCACCATGAATAATGATAGGACAAACTTTTCTGTGATTTCCTTTATGACGGCCATCGATTTTAGCGCGGGTAATTCCTTCAACAACCGGAGCAACAGTTTCAAGGTGCGATGGATTCGGCGTTAAAGAAATGTGAACTGTTTTACCAGATTCGCTGGTAACGTCGTTACTGTATCCCATGTGATATTTAACATCACCGTCAAATAGGCCGTCTTCACTAGGGCGTCCTTCAAACTCTGTAAAAATATCAATTGTTGGTTTATTCATAATGTTCGCGAGAACATTTAAACGACCGCGATGTGCCATTCCGATTACATAATCTTCAATCCCCATTTCAACACCATGCTCCATCAAAGAATTCATAGCTGGTAGAAAAGATTCAGCCCCTTCTAACGAAAAACGTTTTTGTCCTACAAATTTTGTAGCAAGAAAATTCTCAAAAGTAACGGCTTCTGTAACTTTTTTCAGAATACTCATTTTCTCTTTTTTAGAGAAATTCGGAATGTTTTGAGAAGTTTCCATTCTTTCCTGCAACCAGGTTAAAAGATTTGGATTTCTGATAAACATATACTCAACGCCAATACTTTGGCAATAAGTTTTTTCAAGATGTTCTATGATGTCTTTTAACTTGGCATCTCCGATTTCAATTTCGGTTCCTGCATGAAAAACCGTTTCAAGATCACTTTTATCCAGATCAAAAACATCTAAACTGAGATCCGGTTTATACTTGCGTCTGTTTCTAACAGGGTTGGTTTTTGTAAATAAATGCCCCCTTGTTCTGTAACCATTAATAAGGTTAATTACGGCGAATTCCTTGCCAACATTATTATCTGAACTTGAACCTTTGCCAGCCGAACCGCCTGCATTTGCCGCAGTACTATTCGCTTTGGAATAATCTGCTCCAGCAAATTCAAAACCTTTAAAAAAATCCTGCCAACTTTTGTCCACAGAATTAGGATCCTTTAAAAATTGAGCGTAAAGTCCTTCAATTGCTACTACATCACTGTTTCCTACGTAAGAAAATTTGTCCATTTTACCGAGTTAGAATAATGGGTAAATTTAAAGAAATTATTGGGATATAAGCTTGAAAAAAGGCCAAAATTACTAGGATAAACCGTTCTGAAGAGCATTCTGTGCTAGACGATTTTTCACTCCACCAAAATTTCTTAAATCAAAGAATTTAAACTGGCTTGTTCTAAGTTTTTATTTACTTTTACGCTAGTGAAATATTTCCTGACATTAGCTTTAGTTTTAACTCTTTTCGGCCTTCGGGCTCAGGAAACTGTTAATCCATTGCAAACACAAACTCAGCTTAAAGTTAAGGAACTTGTAGATAAAAAAGCTGAATATAACCGTTTAACAGGTGGCAAACAGGATGGATACCGCATTAAGATCCACTTTGGAAGCGACCGTGATGCTGCAGAAGCAATGCGCATTAAATTCGCCAGTCGTTTTACAGAGTATTCTTCCGATAAAGAGTATGAACAACCTTACTTTGTTGTGCTGGTTGGTGATTACAAGACCAATCTTGAAGCCTATGAAGCTCTTAAAAAAATTCGTCCTGAATTTCCAAATGCTTTTATCGTGAAAACGAAAATAAAAGCCCGCTAATTATTTTAAAGGATTTTTCTGCAGTTCAAAGTTTTCAGACTTGGCTGATACTGCATGTTTTTCAGCTCTCAAATCGTCGTTTACACCTAAAGAAGGTTCATGTCCGCAAATTTCTCTGCAAACAGACGTATCCATTTGACATAGCGTTTTGCAATTCGATTTATCCAGTAACAGTTGTTTGATAATGCCAGGTTGCTGATGTGTGATCTGATGCCCTGTGTGTTTTAGTTTTACAAATACAGCGGGACAAGCGGTAATATACTTTTTAGCAAATGAATAATTTGCTGTATCCGCTACCTGATCTTCTTCCCCTGTGATCACATAAGTGGGTGTGTTTAACTTTTGCCACTCCGGAATCATAAGGCGCATTTCCTGTGCATGTGAAAATTTTTCTTTTGTGGCAACATTTAAAAGATCGGGTAAAGCCCACTGCACTAAGCGCGAATTGCCAATATCACTAAACCAATAAAATTTTTCTTTATCAGGATCAATTACCGGCGACACCATGATCAGTTTCTCAAAAGTTTCAGGAAAATGAATCGCAAGCCAGGCGGCAATGGGTGCACCGTATGAACGACCCACCATAAATACCTTTCTGTTGGCGGTATTCTCTTTGTCAATAATATTTTTAATCGCAAGTGCCTGTAGTTGCGTCGACAACACTTCCTTACCATACTCCGATTTTCCATAACCTAAACGGTCAACCGCAACAATCTTAAAATTTGCCTGCAACAAGCTGTCATCCGTTAGATTCATATAACCATACCAGGCCCCGGGAGCGCCGTGAATCATAACTAATAATGGCAGTGTGTCACTTTTGCTTAATACAGCGTAGTGCATTTTATGATCTGAAAAAACCGTTTCTTTATAAACAGGTTTAACCGGCTTGCTAAGATAATGTTCCTGCAATTCAGCATCTGTGTAAATGTATTTATTCAGATAACAGCGACTAAAGAATAAACTCAGTACGGCAATAACGCCAGTTAAAAAAAGGATTTTTTTCATTTAATAAAAGTAAGGACCAAAAAATGATATAATAAAGTTAACGAAAAAAACCCTCCGTTATTGGAGGGTTTTTAATTTTTAACTCAAGCCTTAACATTTAATAAGAGCTTTCCACATGTGGTATTAGGCCTCTACAGGCTCTTCCATATATGCTTCAATCGGAGCACAAGAACAAACCAGATTACGGTCACCGTAAGCGTTATCGATTTTACCTACACTTGGCCAGAATTTATTGTCACGTACCCAATTTAATGGATAGGCAGCTTTTTGACGTGAGTAAGGTTTTTTCCAATCATCACTAATCACTAATTTACAAGTGTGTGGCGCGTTTTTAATAACGTTATCGGCTTTATCAAATTTACCGTCTTCAATTTCTTTTATTTCTTTGCGAATAGCGATCATAGCATCACAGAAACGGTCCAGCTCAGCTTTTGATTCTGATTCTGTTGGCTCTACCATTAAAGTATTTACTACCGGGAACGCTACCGTTGGAGCATGGAAGCCATAATCCATCAAACGTTTTGCGATATCTGCTACTTCAACTCCTGTTGCCATTTTAAATTCATTACAATCTAAAATCATTTCGTGAGCGCAACGTCCGTTTTTGCCTGTGTAAAGAATTTTATAGTGATCTTTTAAAGTTTCTTTAATGTAGTTGGCGTTTAAAATAGCCATTTCAGTAGCTTGTTTCACGCCATCATTTCCAAGCATTTTAATATAGCCATAAGAAATAAGCAAGATCAACGCACTACCATAAGGAGCTGCCGATACCGCGTGAATCCCTTTATCACCACTAGTATTAATAATAGTATGTGAAGGTAAAAACGGAACTAATTTTTCAACTACCCCGATTGGTCCCATTCCAGGACCTCCACCGCCATGAGGAATAGCAAAAGTTTTATGAAGGTTTAAGTGGCAAACGTCTGCTCCGATATTACCGGGAGAGGTTAAACCTACTTGAGCATTCATGTTTGCTCCGTCCATATAAACCAATCCACCGTTATCGTGAATTAATTTGGTGATGTCCATAATAGACTCTTCGTACACACCATGTGTAGAAGGATAAGTCACCATTAAACAAGAAAGGTTGTCTTTGTATTTTTCCGCTTTTTCCTTTAAGTCAGCAAGATCAATATTCCCTTTGTCGTCACATTTGGTAACTACGATAGTCATACCCGCCATTGCTGCGCTTGCAGGATTAGTGCCGTGTGCAGAAGAGGGAATTAAAGCCACATTTCTGTTAGCATTTCCATTCGCAATATGGTAAGCTCTGATAACCATTAAACCTGCGTATTCTCCTTGAGCACCAGAGTTTGGTTGAAAGCTCATGCGGGCAAATCCGGTAATTTCAGAAAGATCTTTATTTAATTGCTCGATCAATTCTGTATAGCCTTGCGCCTGATCAACCGGCACGAAAGGGTGAATGTTTGCAAACTCCGGCCAGGTAATTGGTAATAATTCAGATGCTGCATTTAATTTCATCGTGCAAGATCCTAAAGAGATCATTGAATGAACCAATGATAAATCTTTGTTCTCAAGACGTTTGATATAACGCATCATATCACTTTCACTATGATAAGTGTTGAAGGTTGGATGCGTTAGATAGCGTGAAGAACGATTTATAGCGGATTTCGAAATCAGATCAGAGGCCTTTACTTCAGCCTTTGTTGTTACACCAAAACTTGCTAAAATATCGGCGATATCATTTTCCTCCACTGTTTGATCTAAGCTTAGAGCAACGTGTTTATCATCTACTTTTCTAAAATTGATTTCTTTTGAAACAGCTGCGGCCATTACTTTCGCAGCATCGCATTCAACCACAATGGTATCAAAAAACACTTTGGTTTTAACAGTTAAACCGCCTTTTTTCAATTCTCCCGCCACTGCGGCCGTAGCGTTGTGCACACCTTGTGCAATTGCTTTAATGCCTTCTTCACCATGATATACAGCGTACATACTCCCCATGATAGCCAGTAAGGCTTGGGCGGTACAAATGTTTGAAGTTGCTTTATCGCGTTTAATGTGTTGCTCACGTGTTTGAAGTGCCATACGCAATGCAGGGTCTCCTGCTGTATCAACCGATACACCAATGATACGTCCTGGAATTAAACGTTTGTAATCTTCGCGGCAGGTAAAGAATGCTGCGTGCGGACCACCATAACCTAGTGGAACACCAAAACGTTGTGAGTTACCTACCACGCAATCTGCGCCCCACTCTCCCGGAGGAGTTAACAAAGCAAGTGCCAGAAGATCTGTCGCTACGGCAACCTGGATATCTTTCGCTTTTGCTTCAACCACAAAGTTTTTGTAATCTACTGCTTCTCCGTTAATATCCGGATATTGAATCAGCATACCAAAAAACGATTCGTCTAATTTTGTTGTAGATGTATCGCCGATTACAAGCTCAATTCCATAAGGCACGGCGCGGGTTTTAACCACATCAATAGTTTGAGGAAAACACGTGCTGCTAATGAAGAATTTATTAGCGTTGTTTTTTATTTTGTCTTTACTGCGGTGACTGTAAAACATAAATAAAGCCTCTGCAGCTGCAGTTGCTTCATCTAAAAGCGATGCATTTGCAATTGGCATGGCCGTAAGATCCATAACCATAGTTTGGAAATTAAGAATGGCTTCTAAACGTCCTTGCGCAATCTCAGCCTGGTAAGGCGTGTAGGCTGTGTACCAGCCTGGATTTTCCAGAACGTTACGCTGAATCACCGCGGGTAAAATATTGTTATAATAGCCCATGCCTATATAAGAACGAAATAACTTGTTCTTTTTTCCAAGGGCTTTTAAATGTTTGGAATACTGGTACTCACTCATAGCAGGCGCTATACGAAGCGGTTGCTTTAAACGAATAGTAGGAGGAACTGTCTGTGAAATTAATTCATCAACACTTGCTACTCCAATTTTCTTTAGCATAGCTTTAACCTCTTGCTCACGAGGGCCGTTGTGACGGCTCACAAATTTGTCGGTAGTCATTTAAACGCAAAATTTTAGTCCGCAAATTTACTAAAAATAAGGCGCTTATGCAGATACTTTGTTACAAGAGATCTTAACCAATTGTTAAAAATAAAAAAGGCAAAAAAAAAGACTAAGCAGCCATACCACTTAACTTGTCGATGGTGCTGTAAAGAAGGTTCATATTGATGGGCTTGGGAATGAATTCATCTGCGCCTAAAGTGAGGGTGTTATTAATCAGAGGGCCACCAGGGAGACCAGAGATGAGAATAATGGGAGTCTTTGGATAAAGGTTTTTTAGAGTGCATGTTAATGACATGATCGGGGTATCAAGCATAATTACATCAGAAATAATCAGGTCTATTTTATGGTCACTAAGTTCATCAAGAGCCTTAATGCCATTGGAGGCGGTGTAAACATGATAGCCTTGCTTGCTCATTGTTTTACTGATTAGAAAAAGAAAATCTTTATCGTCATCAATTACCAGGATATTTTTTGAGTTCGGTTCCATTGTATGTATATACGGGGCAATTTTCATACCAGATGTTTAAATTGTACTGATAATAGGCAACGCAAGCGTTAAAATGCGTGAAAATTCGATGAATAGGGGTTTTCTGGGGGCGAACTGACTTACTTGCAAAAAAATAAAGTCAAAAAGAGAGGTAAAAATCTTGGGGTAATTTGACTTTTGCTCTTATTGCGCATCCCACAACAGTATTTTTTTCTACGGTTTAAAAATTAATCTTATTTTTGCAATCCAATTATAATGCGGGGGATTAGCTCATTTGGCTAGAGCGCTTCGCTGGCAGTGAAGAGGTGATCGGTTCGAATCCGATATTCTCCACCAGAGTCCCGGTTTTGCCGGGACCTTCTTTTTTACATAGATTTTAAGTTTACATTCTTTATTCAATTTAAGAGAGGATTAATTCTCAGGAGACTTATTTAACCCAACAGCAGAGATCAAGCGGAAAAACTCGAAAATGTATTGAAGGCTTTGCCCGGTAAGGCACTAGCTCATTTGGCCAGAGCGCTTTGTTCCGACTTAAAATTGGCATGAAGAGGTGATCGGTTCCCCCGATAGCTATCGGGGCGATATTCTCCACCAGAGTCCCGGTTTTGCCGGGACCTTCTTTTTTCCATAGATTTTAAGTTTACATTCTTTAGTCAATTTAAGAGAGGATTAATTCTCAGGAGACTTATTTAACCCAACAGCAGAGATCAAGCGGAAAAACTCGAAAATGTATTGAAGGCTTTGCCCGGTAAGGCACTAGCTCATTTGGCCAGAGCGCTTTGTCCCGACTTAAAATTGGCATGAAGAGGTGATCGGTTCCCCCGATAGCTATCGGGGCGATATTCTCCACCAGAGTCCCGGTTTTGCCGGGACCTTTTTTTTTACATAGATTTTTAGTTTACATTCTTTAGTCAATTTAAGAGCGTATTAATTCTCAGGAGATTTATTTAACCCAACAGCAGAGATCAAGCGGAAAAACTCGAAAATGTATTGAAGGCTTTGCCCAGTAAGGCACTAGCTCATTTGGCCAGAGCGCGTTGTTCCGACTTAAAATTGGCATGAAGAGGTGATCGGTTCCCCCGATAGCTATCGGGGCGATATTCTCCACCAGAGTCCCGGTTTTGCCGGGACCTTTTGTTTAGCATTTAACGAGATCTGGGTCAAAAAAAAAGGCGCCTTTCAGCGCCTTAAATCAATTCTCTACCTGGGTATCCCCTACATACATGCCATTCTTGTAGACGGCTACGCGTGTTAAAATACCATTATCATCATAAAAGTAGGCTTTCCCATCCATAAAACGGTTCTCTTTAAACACGCCGTCTTTGGTAATTTGTTTGTTCTTATTATATAAGGTATACTGACCATTCAAAACCATTGGTCCCTTTGCCGGAACGCCTTTTTTAGCAGCCTCATTCGGACGTTCATCGTCTCTTACTTTCACTACGGGTGCATTCTCTGCAGGATTATCAGATTTAGGCTGAATTGGTTTCTTTGGAGCAAATTCTTTTATGGAGGCTACATCAACATTTCCATCGGCAAAGTTCTTTTCTGCTTTTTGATCTCCGTTTTCGTAGTATTCTTTTATGATCCCGCTTTCTTTACCATTTGAAAAATTTCCTTCAATGGCCAATTGTCCGTTTTCATAAAAATATTTTTGAGACCCTTCGCGTTTACCCGTTTGGCTGAATACAAATTCGTGTTGTACCTGGCCGTTATCGTAGTATAATTTATAATTACCTACCCAACGGTTGTTTTTCCAGTTTCCTTCTTCGCTTATTTTTCCGTTTTCATGAAACATTTGGGCGTAACCATCAGGACGCCCATTTACGAATGTGAGTTTGTTTTTCATATTGCTGTTGCAATAGTACTCCATCCATAATTCTGTTTTTTTATTGTCTCTGTATTTCCCTTCTTCGGCCTTTTGATCGGGTTTATAGCAGCTTCCGGGTTTGTGTTTGCCCATTAAAATCCACTTGCCTTGTTTCTTGCCATCCACATCAATTTTATTGATAGTGTCTTTGCCATTAAGCTCCCAGTTCTGGGATTTAACCAGCCCGGCGAAACAAAACAAAAATAAAACGGCGACAAATTTCTTCATGATCAATTATCAAATATAATTGTTTTTAATCTCACTCACTTATTTTTTAGATTAAAATTCAAAACTTATTTATAAATGTTAATATTTAACGGACGAAAGGAAATTTAACTGCGGGAGCTTACTTTTTAAGGAAAGGAATCTTGCAAACCTTTGCTTTAATAGCTTTATCACGAATCATAATGTAAATTTCAGAATCTGCTTTTGCGAATTCGGTAGCTACATAACCCATACCTATGGCTTTATTAAGAGTGGGCGATTGTGTTCCTGAAGTTACTTTACCAATCACCTTACCGTTAGCGTCGGCAATCGGGTAATCGTGGCGAGGAATCCCACGGTCAATCATTTCAAAACCAACTAGTTTTTTTGAAACACCAGTTTGTTTTTGAGTTTCTATGTTTTTTCTGTTAGTAAAGTCTTTAGTGAATTTGGTAATCCAGCCTAATCCAGCTTCAATGGGAGAGGTTGTATCATCAATGTCGTTTCCATACAGGCAAAAACCCATTTCTAAACGCAGAGTGTCACGCGCTCCTAATCCAATCGGACGAATATCGAATTCTTTTCCTGCTTCAAAAATACCATCCCACATTTTGTTTGCGTGTTGGTTATCGAAATAAAGCTCGAATCCACCCGCACCTGTATAACCAGTATTGCTAATTACCACATTGTCGATACCATTGAATTTTCCCTTTACAAAGCTGTAATAAGGAATATCCGCCAATTTAACATCCGTTAGTTTTTGAAGAGCTGCAATAGCGTTCGGACCTTGAACCGCCAATAACGAAGTATCATCCGAAATGTTTTTCATATCCACATTCCAGGTGTCGTTTTGTTTGATCCAGTTCCAGTCTTTTTCAATATTGCTGGCGTTAACTACCAACATATAAGTTTCTGCATCTATTTTATAAACCAAAAGATCATCTACAATGCCGCCATCGTTATTAGGTAGGCAAGAGTACTGGGCTTTTCCATCGGTTAAAACAGAAGCGTCGTTACTTGTTACTTTTTGAATAAGATCTAAGGCATGAGGCCCTTTCAAAATAAATTCGCCCATGTGACTAACGTCAAATACCCCGACACTGTTTCTCACAGCAGCGTGTTCTTCGTTTAATCCTTTATAAGAAACAGGCATGTTGTAACCTGCGAATGGCACCATTTTAGCGCCAAGGGAAATATGTTTTTCAGTTAGGGCTGTCGACTTCATTTCAGATGTATGTTTTTTTGATAAGGGCATAAAAGTAAACAAAAAAGCCTCAACTTTTGTGAAGCTGAGGCTTTAAATTTTATACAAGGTAGTGTTAGTTCATATTTTCAATTACAAGTGCACTGGCACCGCCACCGCCGTTGCAAATTCCTGCAGCGCCGTATTTAGCGTTGTTTTGTTTCAGAATGTTTATTAAAGTAACTATTACACGTGCCCCACTCGCTCCCAAAGGATGCCCGATAGAAACAGCGCCACCATTTACGTTTACTTTCGCAGCATCGAGATTCATTAATTTGATGTTTGCTAAGCCAACAACGCTGAAAGCTTCGTTTAATTCGAAATAATCAATATCCGTCATTTTTAAACCTGCTCTTTCAACAGCTTTTGGAACCGCTAAACTCGGTGAGGTAGTGAACCACTCCGGAGCTTGTTCCGCATCCGCATAACCAATAATTTTTGCAAGCGGTTTTAACCCTAAAGCATCTGCTTTTTCTTTACTCATTAAAACTAAAGCAGCAGCGCCATCATTCATAGTACTTGCATTAGCAGCCGTTACAGTTCCATCTTTCTGAAACACCGGTTTTAAAGCCGGAATTTTTTCGAAATTTACATTTTTATACTCTTCGTCTTCAACGAATTCTACATCGCCTTTTTTTGTTTTTACAGTTACCGGAATAACTTCTTCTTTGAATTTTCCGGCGCTCCACGCTGCTGCCGAGCGTTTGTAAGACTCAATAGCGAAAGCATCCTGTTCTTCACGCGAAAAATTCATGTCTTTGGCACAAAGCTCTGCGCAATTTCCCATCGGCACATTTCCGTACACATCGGTAAGGCCATCTTTTGCTAAACCGTCGATTAGTTTGGCATCACCATATTTGTTTCCCCAACGCGTGCTGTCAGAATAAAAAGGAACCGAACTCATATTTTCCATTCCACCTGCAACAACGATATCGTTATCACCTAGTAAAATACTTTGCGCAGCTAATGAAATAGATTTCATGCCACTTGCGCAAACTTTATTTACCGTAGTACAATTTACGCTGTCTGGTAATCCCGCAAACTTAGCGGCCTGGCGCGCCGGCGCCTGACCAAGATTGGCCTGCATAACAGAACCCATAAATACCTCGTTTACTAATTTACCATCTAATTTTATTTTTTCAATGGCTGCTTTAATAGCGCTTGCTCCTAACCTGGTAGCAGGCACTCCTGCTAAAGTTCCGCCAAAAGATCCAATGGCTGTTCTTACCGCCGATACTACATATACTTCTTTCATTGTGTGATTGTTCTAGTAATTTTTAAAAGTTGCCTAATTTACGGATAATTTCAGTTTTTTTCTTTTTGAAAGCCCCAGATAGGTAAGAAAATTAGTATTTCTTATGCTTTGCCAGGCTACAAAAGGCCCAGGAAAGGCCTCAAAATGAAACGAATAAAATAAAATGGCTATTTTTATAAACTTATAAGTGAAATTTAAAAATGGAGGGTGTTGTAGTAAAGTCGACGGGTAGTAGGTATCTGGTAAAAGCCGGTGCTAAAATTTATGATTGTGTACTTAAGGGAAAGATCCGCCTGGAAGACCGCAAGACCACCAATCCTATAGCTGTTGGAGATATTGTTGATTTTGACATCGAGGATAATGATGAAGCTTCCATCAAAAAAATCCATCCACGTAAAAACTACATTATTCGCAAATCGATTAACCTGAGTAAGAAAACACAAATTCTCGCCTCCAATCTGGATCAAACTGTTTTAATTGCCACCCTTGTGTCTCCCCGCACCAGTCTTGGTTTTATTGACCGCTTTTTAATTACCGCTGAAGCTTACCGTATTCCGGCAAAACTTATTTTTAATAAATCTGATTTACTCACTGGAGAATCAGCGGAAATGCAAAAAGAAATTATCGCGCTTTATTCTAAAATTGGTTACGAATGCATTGAAGTAAGTAGTTACGACACAAAACAAATTGAAAGTTTACAAAGCATTTTTAAAGATAAAACCACGCTTATTGCTGGTCATTCAGGTGTGGGAAAATCTACTTTTGTAAATGCCTTGCAGCCCGGACTTAACTTAAAAACCGGAGAAATTTCTTCGGCGCATGCTAAAGGAATGCATACTACAACTTTTGCTGAATTACATCCTCTGAGTTTTGGCGGAAGTATTATTGATAGTCCGGGCATTAAAGAGCTCGGTCTAGTGGAAATGAAAAAAGAAGAGGTGGGACATTATTTTCCGGAAATTCGGGAACGTATGAACGCTTGCAAGTTTAATAACTGTATTCATGTTAACGAACCAAAATGCGCTGTTATAGCAGCTGTAGAAAGCGGAGACATCAGTGAAGAACGTTACACAAGTTACCTCGGAATTTTAAACGGAGAAGAAATGGATTGGAAAGAATGGGAAATATAACAACTCCATTCAAAATAATTCTCAAAACAAATTTACATATCAAAGTGTGTTCAAATACTCTATTAGCTTTTTAACAGCAAGGGCGCGGTGACTAATTTGATTCTTCTCCTCAGCGCTAAACTCAGCAAAAGTTTTATCAAAACCGTCGGGAATAAAAAGTGGATCATATCCAAAACCATTATGACCTCGTGGAGACATGGCGATTGTTCCTTTTACTTCACCCGCAAAGAAATGCTCCTGTCCATTCTTGAGGAGAGTTATTACTGTGACAAATCTTGCCCTGCGACTTTCTTTAGAGCTTAATTCCTGCAATAGTTTTTTATTATTGGCCTCATCATTTTTTGGTACACCTGCATAGCGGGCACTGTAAACGCCGGGAGCATTGTTCAACGCCTCTACTTCAAGTCCACTATCATCGGCAAATACTGCTGCCTCTTTGCCTTCCGACTTCAACCTATCTATTACGTACTTAGCCTTTAAAAACGAATTTTCTTTAATAGTGGTTCCGGGCTCGGGAATTTCCTCCAGAATTCCTGCTTCTTCAAGTCCTGACAGCTTGTATCTATCAGAAAGTAGCGGCGTTATTTCCTTAATCTTGTTTTTGTTGGCCGAAGCAAATAGAAGGTTCATAGACTATAGTTATTTGTGCTATTCGCTGCAAGATAAGCAGCATAAATTTAAAATATTACTTATTTTAGCAGAATTCCATTTTTACCCACTTATGAAACACACACGCACTTATTCCCTGTTATTGGGCACGATTTCTTTTTTTGCTACAACTTTTAACGCACAAAGCAATTTTAAGGAACTTGAACGTTCTTCAGTTATCATTAACCGTGGCATTGAGCTTCACGGCGACAAAAAATACGAAGAAGCAATTACCGAGTTTAAAAAAGTTCACAGAAATGATTCTAATTACTACCTGGCTTCTGTAGAGATTTTAAATTCTTACCTGGCGCTCAAAAAAAACAACGAGGGTATTGCATTGTGCGATGAACTTCTGAAATTAAAAAATGATTACACGCCAAACATCCTGATTTATAAAGGCGACTTTTTAGATCACATGGAAAAATATGGCGAAGCGGAAAAGATTTACGAAATGGGGGCAAAAGAATATCCGATAAATCACGTGTTCTATTATGCCATGGGAGTTAGCAAATTGCATCAAAAAAAACCCGATCAGGCTTATACATACTTTATAAAGACCTTAAAACTAAATCCATTTCACTCGGCAAGTCACTTGCAATTAGGATTATTAGCCCGACGCAATAACTCTATTGTTGGTACTATGCTTGCTTACCAGTTTTCATTATTGTGCGATGCCTCCAGCAAAAGAGCCCAGGGCATTGTTGGCGATCTTGAAAAAATTTCAAAACTAGAACTGGAACCTGATACTATTTTGTCAATGAAGGTTTTTGAAACTGAAAATGATTTTACAGAGTTAGAAAGCATTATTAAATCTAAAGTAGCACTGGGAAGCAAATACAAATCAAAAACAGATTTGCAATTTGATCTGGTAAAACAAATGCAACTTTTAATTGAAAACATTGGCAAATACAAGGATGTTAAAGGATTTTACAATGAATTTTATGGAGCCTTTTTCACCGAGCTCAATAATTCAAAATTTCTTGAACAATTTATTTATTTCAGTTTACGTGGCATGGAAGTTGAAAAAGTGAATAAATGGCTGGCAAAAAATAAGGCGGACGTTGACGTTTTTGAAACCTGGTGTTATAACTACATGTGCAAAACTCTGGCCAATTATCCTGAAAATTTAAATGGAAAAATTGTAACTGTACCACATTGGTTTCAACAAAATTTAATTGTGGCCGCAGGAGTGCAAAATGCGGAAAAAAACAACGAAGGCTATTGGGTTTATTATTATAAAAACGGAATCAAAAAGGCTGAAGGTGAATTTGTAAATGGGAAAAAAAATAAAGTCTGGAAGTATTATACTCAAACCGGAGCTACCAAAGAAGAAACAGAATTCAGTAATGGTGCCGAAAAATTATATAAAAGTTTTTACGAGAACTCAAATCCCAGTGTAGAAGTTGCGATTGCCGACAACAAGATCACCGGTGTTAAAAAGGCTTATTTCTCTAACGGAAATATTGCCTCCAGTACCGAATATAAAAACGGAGAAATAAGTGGTACCGAAACGCACTATTACAGAAATGGGTCTTTACGGTACTCCATAAAAAATGAAAAAAAGGTGATAAACGGCGACCTGGTGGAATACTTTGATAACGGAAGAATTTATCAGAAAGTTTCTTTTGTAAATGATAATCGCGAAGGAGCATCAAAAACCTTTTTCAACAATGCAAACAATACCGTAGCTTCTGAAGGTGTTTATAAAAAGAATAAAGCTATAGGTGAGTGGAAAACCTATTACAGAGGTGGCAGCATTTACAAGCAAATGACCTACAATGAAGATGGTTTTTATGATGGCACAGTAAAAGAATTTCATGAAAACGGAAAAATTAAAACGGAGGAAGTTTATTCGGCGGGTAAACTTAATGGCCTTACAAAAGAGTTTACTGATGATGGCAGTTTATGGCAGGAATTTGCTTATAAAAAGGGCAAACTTCTTGAGTACAGAGCCTTTAAAAAAGATGGTACAAAAATCTGCGACAACAAGATCAATGGAAAAAATTTCCAGTTAGTGCTCTATCATCCTAATGGCAACAAACGACGTGAAGGAAAAGTAAGTGATGGTGAACTGGACGGAATTTGGAAAGATTACTCCAGCTTTGGTGTGTTAACGCGTGAAGCAAATTATAAAGAAGGACGATTTGACGGTAAATATCTGGAGTACCATACCAACGGAAAAGTGAGAAAAGAACGTCTCTATAAAGAAGGTACAGAAGACGGTTATTATAAATCTTTTTATTTGGATGGAACGCTGGAAACGGAGGGAATGATAGTAGAGGGCGAAAGTCAGGGTTATTGGAAAAACTATTACAAAAACGGTAGTCTTGAAAGTAATACCTATTATCTAAACGATGATATGTTTGGCTGGAACGAATATTTTGACGTAAATGCAAAACTCTCCAGCGAAAACTTATACCGTGAAAACTGCCTTGTAAAAATTGTTTATCACGATACAACAGGGTCCGTTTCTCAAAACATTGATCTGCCAGGTGGTACGGGACTAATTGAAAGAAAAACAATGGATGGCGTTGTGATCTTTAAAAAACAATATGTGAAAGATTATGCTGAGGGTACCTCCAAAAGTTTTTATCCTGATGGAAAAACAGAAACCGAAGTGGAATATAAAAAAGGAAAACGGGAAGGAAAAGCATTTGCCTTCAATCCACTGGGTGGCCAAATAAGCGAGATCGGGTATTTTAATAACGAAAAAAACGGAAAGGAACTTGTTTATTTTGATAATGGTAAAGTTCAATCTGAATATTATTATGAGAATGGCAACATTAACGGTAAATGTTTTTTTTATTTCCAAAGTGGAAAAATTTTTAAAGATATAAATTATGATTACGGCGATACAGAAGGAGAATCAAATGTATATGATGAGTCCGGTGAACTGATTTACACACGTAATTTTCACAACGACCTATTAATGAGCTACACCTACAAGGACACAAAAGGGCAGTTGCTTAAGCCAATGGAGATGCCTACAGGCGATAAGACAGTAATTTGTTATTATCCAAATGGAAAAAAATCGTTTGAAGCAAATTATACGAATGGCGATTTAAATGGGAAACGGATTTTATATCATTCAAACGGAAAACTGATGGAGGACACTGAATTTTATTTCGATGTTCAAAATGGGGTTTCAAAGGAATACTATTCAAATGGTAATCTCAGGATTCTTCAAAATTATTCCTACAACAGACTCGAGGGTAAATCTGAAAATTATTATGAGAATGGCACACTTAGATCTGAACAAAACTACAAAAATGGTGTTGAACACGGATGGTTCAAGTATTATGATGCTAATGGCAAATTGGTAAAATCAGTTTTATACTACAACGGAGATCCTATCGTTATTAAATAATCGTACTTACCTTGAAAACTTTATCTTTTTTTGTTCTGCTTCTGTGTACCAACGCCGTTTTCGCGCAGAAAGCGGATGTGAATTATTATTCCACAAAATATCCGAATACAGCCTATATTAATTTAGATAAATCTGAAAATACAAACATTAGTATTACTAAAGGTGCTCTTGAGATTGTGCAACATCATCATGAGGAATTTATGATTTTAAAAAGCACGTTGAATTCGGTAAGAAGTAAAAAGGTTTATACAAGTTCTTTTATTAAAGTAAAAAATCTTACCGCGTTCATTCATATATACAATGGCAAAACACATAAAAAAGAAAAAATAACTTCTATACACCTTGAATCTGAGAATGATAATGACGCCACTTTTTACGATGATAATCAATCTTACACCATTAGTTTTTTAGAAGCTAAAGAAGGCGATATAATCGAAGTGGATTACGATCAGCTTTTTGTAGAACCTCGTTTTTTCGACGTCACCTATTTTAGCAATTATTCTCCCGTTATTCATTCTAAAAGTACAGTTACCTATCCTATTAACCTGGTAAACTTTAAAATCCGTGAAATAAATAATCAGAGTCTCGCGCTTAATTTCAGAGCCGACAGTACAAAAAAAACGAAAACACTCTCCTGGTCGGCAGATTCGATTTTACCTTTAACCAGCGAATATCTCGATGCGTCATACAGGTATAAAGCTTCCTATATTCTGATGGCGATTGAGAGTTACAAGTCGGCAGATTCTGTAGTTAAACTTGCAGGATCACTTGAAAATCTGTACAGTTGGTACCGGTTTCTTATTAAGAATGTAGATATTTCCACGGACGACTACCTGGTATCACTTACAGATTCTCTCTTAAAAAATTGTAACAGCGATCTTGAGAAAACTAAACAACTCTTTTACTGGGTGCAGAACAAAATTGCTTACCTCGCTTATGAGGATGGACTCGGAGGTTATGTTCCCCGCGAAGCTTCAGTAGTTTGTAAAAGAAGGTTTGGCGATTGCAAAGATATGGCCAATTTGATTGTGAAAATGGGGCATATTGCTAAACTTCCGATTTACCCTGCCTGGATTGGCACCCGCGACATTCCTTATCAATTCTCTGAATTTCCAGTTCCTTTTTGTGCTAATCATATGATTGCAGCTTATATTTCTAAAACAGATACTATATTTCTTGATGGTACAGGCAAGAGCCATCCGTTTCGCCTACCCACATCTATGATTCAGGGCAAAGAAGCCTTAATTGGTATTGATAATATGCATTTTGCGATAGCCAAAGTACCATTTATTGAAAAAGAGAGAACGATCGAGCATGACAGCGTCATTCTTACCTTACTACCGAATAATAGAATAGAAGGCTTAGGCTACTATCAACTTACGGGATATGAAAAAGTAACATTAAGTAACTACCTGGATAAAAAATCTTATCAGCTTCAAAAAAATTATTTGAAAGCTATTCTTGAAAAAGGAAATAACAAATTTAAACTCGATACTTTTTACATCACCCAGCATGAGCTCGAAAAACCCCTGCTACTGTGTTACAAGTTTGTAATCAGTGATTACGTTACGCAAACCGGCGAACAGACTTTTATTAATCTGAATTTCTTTAAAGATTATTTTGATAAACTTAATATGTCTAAAAGAAAAAACGCGATCGACTTTGATTATAAAACTATCCGTAAACTAACCGTAGCGATGAAGCTTGACGAAAATTACAGCATTGAGTATATACCTGAAAATACTTCGTTTTCAACTGCTGTAATGGGATATGAATTAAATTATAAAGTGAAGGATCAAACACTGTATTTCACTAATGCGATTTCAATCGATCGCGCGACTATTTATTCTGAAGATTTTAAAGAGGTAAACCACATTGTAAGCAATTATAAAAAAACAAAATCCAATCTTGTTTCCCTAACCACTAAAAAATAAGCACATGAAATATATAGTGATTTTACTTTCATTTACCTGGTCTCTGACTGCACAAAACAACTACTATCATTCTAATTACAGCTGGGAGAAAAATCCAAAAGTTTACGTACCAACCGCCGAAGAGAAAAAATCGGATATGGTGATCGTTCAACAGAAGAAAATTAATGAATTTGCTTATGACGCCGATGGACAAGCAATTCTTTATGAAACCGTTCACATCATTTACCACGTAAATAGTACAAAAGCTATCGACGCTGTTAATAAAGGCTATATGGCCCTGGGAAGCATTCTTGAAGAGATTGATTTGAAGGCAAGATGTATTACACCTGAAAATAAAGTTTTGTATCTGAACAAATCCACCGTAAAAAGTGTAGATAACCTTGACGACGATGGTGCCTATAAAATATTTGCAATAGACGGAGTAGATGCAGGGTGCGATGTGGAAATATTATATATAAATAAAAAATCTTTTCATGCTTACGCTTATTTTTATCTTCAGCCCCGCTCTCCCCTGGCGTATTTTGAAACGCGCATCATTTCTCCTAAAAATCTTGTATTTGAAACTAAAACCTACAACGGGCTCGATAATTTTGTCAACGAAAAAAACGACACCACAAAAAATACCTGGGTACTGATAAAAAAAAATATACCTGCCGTGGAAAAAGAGAAATATTCGGTAGGCAAAGCAGGTGAAATGGGGTATGTATACCAGTTAGCCTATAACATGGATAGGAAAAAATCAAAAATCTACACCTGGGATATAATTTCGAGAGAGTATTATACCGCTCTTTATGCTCTTGAAAAAAATGAAACCAAACTGGTGGAAAAAATTCTTGACAAGAATAAAATAAGTAAACTATCTTCTTCTGCAGAAAAAGCAAAGGCACTTGATTCTTATATTAAAACAACTTATGAAATAAGTGAAAGTTATGGCTCGCTTACTTTCGAAAAAGGTTTAGATACCAAGAAGATGGGAAATTCCAATACCATGAAATTATATATTGGAGCACTTAAATTTATGCAAATACCTTTCGAACTCATCCTTGCGCCCGAAAGAAGTGAACTTAAATTCGATTCAAAGTTCCCTTCCTATGTATACATGAAGGAATACCTCATCTACTTTCCTGAAACCAATAAATATCTGTCACCTTTAAGTCTGTACAGTCGCTATGGCTTTGCCGATCCCGACATGTTGAGTAACGAAGGCTTGTTCATTAAAGAAGTTAATATAGGTGACATATCTTCGTCTACGGCGAAAACAAAAAGTATTTCAACCACTGACTATAAGGACTCCTACCATAACTCTGATGTAAAAGCAGTACTCGACTTTGATAACAAATCAGCCAAAATGGAAGTGAATCAAAATATTGCCGGGTACAACGCCTATTATCTTCAACCCATTTACAGGTATTTAACTGTAGAACAAAAAGAAGAGCTTCATAAAAATTACTACCTCACCGAAAATTCGGAAGGCGTTAAAGATTTTGAAGTGAAAGGATTTGAGGAACAAGATCTTTTTGTAAAACCACTTCTAATAAAATTTACTATGGAGCAAAATGATTTCCTTGAAAGCGCAGGAAATAAATTCATTTTTAAAGCAGGCTTATTAATCGGGCCACAAGCGGAATTATATCAGGAAGAAAAACGCAAAACACCTGCTCAGATGGACTATCCGCATTACCTAAGCCGTAATCTGGAAATAAATATCCCCACGGGCTTTAAAGCCACAAATTTAAAAGACCTGGTTATCGATAAAGTTTGTGTGCTCGAAGGCCAGGAAATCGCATCGTTTAAATCGTCTTATGAAATTAAAGACAATAAAATTCTCATAAAAGTATATGAGGATTACCGAGCAATAAATTATCCGCTGGATGTATTCGAAAATTTTAAAGCCGTTATAAATGCGGCCGCCGACTTCAACAAAAAAAATATCATTTTTGAAAAAATCTAATCGCTGCAACTTATGATTAAAAAAATCCCGGCACTAGTCTCTCTAATTTTTATGTGCATAACATTCAGTGCACAATCTAATTTTTCAAAATACTACTCAGAAGGAGCCCAGAGCATGGAGAAAGATGAGCTGAATGTGGCCATTGACAAATTCTCGAAGGCCATTGAAAATAAAGACGAAGCTCCGAATAATTACAAAATAGCAGATGCGTACATGTATCGCGGCTATTGCAAATACCTTCAGAAAAATTTTAAAAGCGCTGTTTCAGATATGGATGAGGCGCTCAAAGTAAAACCAGAATACGTTAAGGTATACGCGATGAAAAGTACAATTTACCTTACCAATAAAAAATATGAAGACTGTATAAAGAGCTGCGACAAAGGCCTTGAGAAAAATGCAAACAACGACGAACTATTGTTTAATAAATCGCAGGCATTTTTTTTCATGAAAAAATATAACGAGTCGCTAAAGCCACTCTTTATAATGCTTGCAAACAATCCCCGCGACAGCAAGGCTTTCACTTTTATCGGTGCAACATTCCTTCATCAAAAGATGTGGGACAGCTCTATTGTTTACTTTTCAAAGGCGCTGGAGATCGATCCTCTTGATCTTATGTCACTTTACAACCGAGGCATCAGCAGGTCCTATACAAAAGATACAGCGGCAGCTACCCGCGACATTTTAAGGGCAATGCAACTTGATACTGCAACTAAATTTGTAGGTTATAACAACCTTGCCTTCTATATGAAACTTGAGAAAAAAGATTTTACAGGAGCAATTGAGTACTTTGATAAAGCCATAGAACTAAATCCTGCATTTGCTTATGCTTATAGTAACAGAGGATTTGCCAAACTTAACCTTAACGATATTAAAGGAGCATATAAAGATCTGCGAAAGTCTCTCGAACTCGATAATACAAATTCTTATGCGTTCAAAAATCTTGGACTGATCTATTTAAAAGATGGTCAGAAAAAAAATGCCTGTGAAAATTTTAAGAAAGCCCTCGAGTTAGGTTATACCGACAGTTATGACGACGAAGTAGAAAAGCTTCTGAAAGAAAACTGCAATTAATTATTTCCTTAACTCGAAATTTTCGCCCAGATACACTTTACGCACTTGCTCATCGTTCGCAAGATCTTCTGCAGAACCACTCTTTATAACGCTACCAGAATACAACAGGTAAGCTCTGTCTGTAATACTTAAAGTTTCATGCACATTGTGATCGGTAATCAGAATTCCAATATTTTTATCTTTCAGTTTTCGCACTACCTGCTGAATATCCTCAACAGCAATGGGATCAACTCCGGCAAATGGTTCATCCAGTAAAATAAATTTAGGGTCCGTTGCCAGGGCTCTCGCTATTTCGGTCCTGCGACGTTCTCCCCCGCTTAACTGGTCTCCCAGGTTTTTGCGCACATGATGCAATGCAAACTCATCCAGCAAACTTTCAGCTTTCATTTGCTGTTCTTTTTTGGTAAGCTTTGTCATTTCCAGAATGGCGTACAAATTATCTTCTATGCTCAATTTTCTAAAAACCGATGCTTCCTGTGGCAAGTAACCAATCCCCAATTGCGCCCTTCTGTACATAGGTTCTTTGGTTATATCCATATTGTCGAGAAAGATCTTGCCGCTATTCGGTTTAACCATTCCAACAATCATGTAAAAGGAAGTTGTTTTACCGGCGCCATTTGGCCCCAGTAATCCTACTATTTCTCCTTGCTGCACCTGAACCGATACCATGTTGGCAACTGTTCTGCTTTTGTATTTCTTTACAAGGTTTTCGCTTCTTAAAATCATGTTTATAATGCTAACTGAAATCCAAATTTAAATCCAAAATTATCAATGGCGTTAGGCAGCTGGTAGTTCAAACGCCAGAAAGCATCTATCCTGAATACTTTGAAGATATTCTCAATACCTACACTCGCTTCAGCATACGGACCTTTATCAAGCGCCGACAATGTTTTAGGGAAAAGAAGCGCATGCCTGTTTTTTTCATTCACTGTACCCCAAACTGCTTTTGCTGTTACTACCTCACGCCATTTTAATTTTCGTAACAAAGGTATCTTATTTAAAAACAATCCTTCAAAATGATGATAAATGGCCAGTGAAACAAACTGATCACTCGTAAATTCGTAATAATTCATCATATTAAAAGCCATGTAATCGTAAATGTATGTCTGATTGCCGCCATGCAACTCCATCAAAGGATAGGGCACCACGCCCCATATCTTCCCGCCTTCCAGCACATAATCGGTATATCCTAAAATTGGAGTTACCCTTAAACGGTCACTAACATTCACTACTAATTTATGATAATCGTATTCACCTTTAAAAGCATCCTGAAGAGATTTTGAATAATTTAACTGTATGATGGGATAAGTAGTTCCTATGGACAAGCGTGTGAAACCTTCTCCAACGTATTTTTCTTTCCAGGCAAAACGCACGTTAATACGGGCCTCGGTATTGTTAATGCTTTCACGCTGACCAATTCCACCATCCGATTTTTCGTACAGGTATTGATTGGTACCAATGGTATTAAACTGTCTGCCGATCAAACTTAATTTTGTGATTAATCCCGGAAACCATTGCCGCTCATAATATCCCTGAACACTGCTCACACGCGTAAGATTTGTAAGTGGGCTCGACCTGAAGAAAGACGCAAGTACGTTATCCTGTGAGAACCCATTGGTACTCTGTCCCAGGATTTCATTGTCACTTCGATAATTCATCCCAACAATCTGCCGGCTTGGTTTCTTTGAAAGAAAACTCTTAAAGCCGAGCGCATATTTCCATTTCTCATCCTTTAAACCATAGGCCACATAACCGTTTAACTCGTACCATTTACTGAAAATGTCGCTGGTTCTTCCTCCAAAGCGCAGACGCAAACCTTCAATAGCGTTATAGGATACGAGATTTGTGTAGGGACCAATCTCAAAATTATTTACTTTTTTATAGCCTGCTACCAGCACATAAAAAATGTCTACCCAGGTTTTATATACCGGCAAAGACTGAATTGTGTCAATCATTTTAAAAATCTTCTGCTCCCGCTCTGTCAGGCTATCGTGCCGGTTCTGGATCCAGAACTCGTCAGAACGAGTAGTTGCACTATCCAATACATCAATCTTATCAGAGAATTCGTAAAACTTATCCTCTTTAGGCTGATTTAATTTTATCTTTTTGTAAGAGGCGGTTTTCCGCCCATAAAATCCCAACGCCTTTTTTGTTGGGGCAAAGTCAATTACCAGTCGGTCTTTGCTCATTGTCCAGGCACTATCCGAATACGTAAATTCCTGGATAATATTTGCTGTATTAATAAAATTAAGGTTAGCATCTTTGGGAAGGCTCATTTCCAGGCGCTTCACTCCCCAGGTGGTATCTGCTATCCAGATGTTTCCAGTAAAGCTTAGTTCCTGAACCCTTTTTGGTTTGAAGCTAATGTGGTAGATATATTGATTGTTCTCAAAAGCGCTGTCCTGCAAATAAAACTTATAATAGAATAAGGCATTTTCGCCTATAGGACTGGGCAATTGCTTGTTAAACACTAAAATATTGTTGTCGAAAATATTTACATTTTGATACATATCGCCTAAAACCTGCGACACACTTGAGTTTTCAATTCCCGTGATTTTGCTACCAATAACCACTTCCTTTTTTCTTTTTGGACTGCTTTTATAATAAAACTCTGATAAACTTTCAATAATAAAGAAAGGAAGCGACGGTTTTTCACCACTAAAGGAACTATCCACATTATCAAAAACAAAAGCTATCGGTTTAAGAATTTTTTTATCACGCATATCCTTGGGAATGCGCGTAAGATCGAACTCGAGCTTGTTATACACCTCATATTCATAAGCCTCCAGCCTGTTTCTGTCATTCTTGTACTTATTTGCGACACAATTGCGAATAATTCTGTGCGCGGGGTTATCACCGGCTTTAATTACTACTTCATCCAATGCAACACCTGCTTCCGCCATTGGAAAATTGATTTGCTGGTTGTTAAGGTCTTTTAAAGCGCGGGCCATGCGTTTATATCCCACATACACGGCAATTAAAGAATCTCCCAGCTTAGAAGTAGTTATACTAAAATTGCCATCAAAATCGGTTTGAGCCCCTATGGTAGTGCCTTTAATGATAACCGACACAAAAGGAAGCGCTTCTTTATTGCTTGAGGCAAAAACTTTTCCATGGATAACATATTGAGCCTTTTGCACAAAAGGAAACAAGCATAGAAGCACCAGGAAAGCGGCCTTTTTTAGTTGCATGCTTGTGTGCCTGATGTTTTAATGGCAAGCCATGAATACTTTCCGGAAGAAGTAAGACTTACGCTGGATTTGGCGATATGAGGGCGTTTATTGCTAAACAAAAAAGTCATATAGATTCTAAAAATACAAAAAAAGAAAGAGTATCCTGCGTTTCAATAGCTAAATATCTTTCTGCGCCGCTCAACTTTGAGCTAACTTTAAGAAAGGCAGATTAACCGAACAAAATGGCAAGTGCAAAAGACCAGATTTAAGCCTTCTCAGGACGCTAAAAAAAATATCACTTTTACTTTAAAATATCTGAAAGAAATCGTATTTTTCAGCCAAATATATTTTGTTATTCAGAATTTAGGTTATAATATTGCACGCAATCCAGTCATTTTTAATTTGATGAAGAAATTCATAGTATATATATTTTGCTTATTTGTGTTAACCAGCACAGTTAAATCACAAAATGTGATTATTCTGGAAGGTACATATCAAGGCAAAGTTCTATATGTACAAAATCCTTATGGCCCGGGTGGAGTTGGTTTTTGTGTGACGGAAGTAAAGGTAAACGGCAATATTACAACAGACGAGTTAACTTCAAGCGCCTTCGAAATTGATTTAAAACCACACAAATTAAATATAGGAGATAAAGTAGAGGTAAAGATTTTTCACAAAGAAGGTTGTAAGCCAAAAGTTTTAAATCCTGAAGTATTAAAACCGAAAAGTACTTTCGAGATCATAGCTATGTCTGCTGACAAAGACGGTACTTTCAAGTGGTCTACAAAATCCGAAACAGGTAAGCTCACTTTTATTATCGAACAATTCCGCTGGAACAAATGGGTTAAGGTAGGCGAAGTAGACGGCGTTGGAACTCCAACCAGTAACGAATATTCATTCAAAATTGCACCGCACAGTGGTAAAAATTCATTACGCGTTCGCCAAACGGATTACAGCGGTCTACCACGTTTAAGTAAAGCCGCAGATTTTACCAGTGAGATTCCGGAAATTGATTACGCTCCCCTAAAAACAAGTAAAGACATTAATTTTTTCGTAAAAGGAAAAGAAGATAAAACGGTAGAAACCATGTATGAGATCTATGATCAATACGGTAACATCGTTAAAAAAGGATTCGGTTCAAAAATTGATGTAAGCAATCTTCCAAAAGGGGCTTATTTCCTGAATTTTGACAATAAGATGGGTGAGTTTGTAAAAAAATAATCCCCCTGTGGTTAAAAAAACTTATTTACATCCCTCTTCCTCATAAGAAGAGGGTTTTTTATTTTAATAATTTTAAATTTGTGTTATGTATTCTCTAACCCTGAATGGAAATAAAACACTTAAGACGGATCTGACGCTTAAGGATACAACTTTTGAAGGAACTTTAAACGAGGCCCTTATCAAAGGAGATTTGATGAAAATCAATGCCTACCAATACCATATTCTCTACAACAACAAATCTTATAATATAGAGGTTGTAAAGATGAACGCCGAAGACAAAACAGTGGTCTTAAAAGTAAACTCAGCAAAATTTACATTGCAGCTCAAGGACAAGTACGACGCCTTATTGCACAGCCTTGGTCTAGATAATCTCGCTACCAAAAAAGTAAATGAAGTAAAAGCACCAATGCCTGGAATGGTTTTAAGAGTGCTGGTAAATGAAGGTGACGAAATTAAAAAAGGCGATGCGCTGCTGGTACTCGAAGCCATGAAAATGGAAAATATTATCAAGTCTCCTACCGATGGCACCATTAAAAAGATCGCTGCCATTACAGGAGTAGCCGTTGAAAAAAATCAGTTACTAATACAGTTTTAAAATGAGCGATAACAGAAGAGATTTTCTAAAAAAAGGAGCTTTGCTAGGCTTATCAGGATTAACCTCCGGCCTCATTGGCAAAAATAAGATAGATCACATAGAACAAGTTTCTGAAATGATCAGTGGAGAAGGTAATTTATTTGTCCTTCCAAAATTACCTTATGCCTATAATGCTCTGGAACCTTTTATTGACCGACGCACAATGGAAATTCATCACACAAAGCATCACCAGGCTTATGTAGATAAATTAAACGCAGCACTAAAAGACGCTCCAGCCAACACTATAGATTTTAACGTGAGCGATGCGGCTAAGTGTGGTAAAATTACTCCGGGAACTCCTGATGCCATTCGCAATAACCTGGGTGGACATTATAATCATAGTTTGTTTTGGACACTTATGAAACCTAATCCGAAGGCTTTACCCAATTTACCAAAGGGAAAACTAAACGAAGCTATTCTAAAGAAATTCGGAACTTTCGACCATTTTAAAAGAGCTTTCAGTGATAAAGCTACAAGGTTGTTTGGAAGCGGATGGTGCTGGCTAGCGGTAATTGGAACGGAAATAATTATTACTACCAGCGAAAATCAGGATAACCCTTTAATGCAAATACAAGAAAGAGGAACGCCGGTTTTGGCTCTCGATGTTTGGGAACATGCTTATTATCTGAAATACCAAAATAAACGCGCTGATTATATCACTGGCTGGTGGAACATTATTAACTGGGATAAAGCTGAAGCCTTATTTAACGCACCTCCCGAGGATAGACGCTAATCAAATAAGCTCAATTTGTTGAATTTTTAACCAGAGATCTAATACTGCTTTCTGTGACACACTGAATATGACTCATAAGAATTTTAAAAATATTGATCGCGTTACTTATGGACGGGGATCTTTCTCACAACTAGACGAAACTATTGCTCCCATCAGAAAAGAAAACAATAAGTATTTTGTTTTTATAGTGGACAATTATTTCAAAGGAAAACCTTTAAGTGATAAGTTACAAAACAAACCTGAAGATCTGGTTTATTTTGTAGACGTAGATTCTTACGAACCTACAACAGACCAGATTGACACATTGCGGGATGAGATCTTAGCCAAAAAAGGCCTGCCCAGCGGTATTATTGGTATTGGCGGCGGAAGCATTATGGACATTGCTAAAGCCTTGTCTTTAATGGTGACTAACGAAGGCTCGTCTACTTTATACCAGGGCCTAAATCTTATTAAAAAAGCTGGCATCTATCACTTAGGCGTTCCAACGATTTCGGGCACGGGCGCAGAGGTCTCTATGACAGCGGTACTCACAGGTCCTGAAAAAAAACTGGGTCTAAAATGTGACTGGACCGTTTTTAACCAGGTGATCTTAGATCCTGAATTGATTGCAAGTGTGCCAACAGACTGGTGGTTTTATACCGGCATGGATACCTACATTCATTGCATTGAATCTCATAACGGTATCCGCAATAACGCATTTAGTTTAGCTTATGGTGATCAGGCTCTGCATTTATGCCGCGAAGTATATTTAAATGAGAAAGCCGGACAAACGCCTGAGAACGATGATATTTTGATGGTTGCTTCTCTCATGGGCGGACTAAGTCTGACTTACAGCGAGGTGGGTGTTTGTCATGCTTTAAGTTATGGTTTATCAAAAATTCATGGTACGCGTCACTGTTATGCCAACTGTGTGATCTTCCAACATCTTGGTGACATCTATCCTCAGGGGCACAGCGAGTTTATGCAGATGATTAAAAAACACAAGATCACTTTACCACAAAATTTAAGCAAAGACTGGGACGAAGAAACCCTTACAAAAATGGCAACTGTGAGTTACAATCTGCCTTTTATGTGGAACCATGCCTTTGGCGACAACTATAAGGAGATTGCAACAATGGATTATATTAAAGATTTGTTCAGGAGGTTGTAAACTGAATTCAAAAAGAAGGGGGCTGAAACGATTCAGCCCCCTTCTTTTTTATCATACCCAGGTTTTTAAAAAGCGAACATCTCCGCTACCATTCCCGGTGCTATACCAATTATCAATGTTAAAGCTGTAGTAAGAATAATCACCACTTTATTTGCGCCTTCCATAGCCACAGGAGCTTCTTCTTCCTGATCTTTAAAGTACATGGCAATGATTATTTTCAAATAGTAGTATGCACCTACTGCAGAAGTAATAACGGCTAATAACAACAGCCATTGGTACTGAGTACCCATAACCGTTGTGAATACAAAATACTTCGCGAAGAAACCCGCGGTAATTGGAATACCTGCTAAAGAGAGCATAGCAATGGTCATACATACCCCTAAGAAAGGATTGCGTTTTCCTAAACCGTTAAATGCAGAAATTGTTTCGTTTCCTTTTTTTGTAACGCTGTATAAAATTCCGAACGAAGTAATACTGCCGATAGAATAAGCCAGTGAATAATAAATAATCGCATCTAAAGAGATATTCGATCTAACGTTAGCCATAATAACCATAAGCATAAAACCCGCGTGGCTGATACTTGAATAGGCCAACATACGTTTTACACTGTTTTGCATGGCCGCAGAGAAGTTCGCGATGATTAATGATAAAGCGACTACAACTGCTAAAATACCGGTCCACAAACCGCTGATCTCTCCAAAACCTACAAGGAATAAACGCATGAACGCTGCAAAAGCCGCCGTTTTAACCACAGTACTCATTAAAGCAGTAATCAAAGTAGGAGAACCTTCATAAACATCAGGCGCCCAGAAATGAAATGGGGCAGCAGACACTTTAAAACACATAGCTACTAGCATCATAACAACACCTACATAAAAAAACATTGGCATTTCTGCACCTTGTGTACTGATGTATTGACGAATCGCCATAATATCAAAACTTCCGGAAGCACCGTAAATTAAAGCTATGCCGAATAATAAAAACGCACTGGCAAAAGATCCCATGATCAAATATTTAAAGCCCGCTTCGTTACTGCGCATGTCGCCCTTTTTACTCGCCGCTAAAACATACATAGGAATACTCATGATCTCAATTCCTAAAAATAAAGTGGTCATGTTTGTGAAAGCCGTCAACATTAAAGCACCCACTAAGGCAAACAAAACAAGAGCAAAGTGATCTACTAAATTAGATTCTTCTTCAAAATAATCGTTCGCCAGGATGAACCAGAAAAAAGCGGTAGCAAGAATAATTCCTGAGAAAGCGATTGCCGGTTTATCAAAAGAAATCATGTTATCGAAATAAGGCATACTTAATCCTTTCGACCATTCGAAATAGTTGAACGCGTAAGCTGCGACGATTCCGAGCAGAACTATCGGCAACAGCAATTTTTTAAATTTAAAAATCTCAGCCAGCATGGCTAATATCCCTAATCCACTAATTATAAAAAGACCTTTCATACGGTGATATTGTTTGTTTTTTATTTGTCGTATGGTATAACACTCTTCGCTTTCTTTTATCTTTCGAAAGATTGTTATTTCATATTTTTTTAATATTATTTATCCAGCAACTTGTCATTTCGAGCGTAGTCGAGAAAGACAAGTGTCGAGAAATTATTTTATACTCATTAATACAACTTTCGTCGCTTCTTCTGCAATGTCATTTAAGGGTTTTGGATACACACCAAAAGCAATAATAACAGCACAAATAATAATTAACACGGCTTTATCCGTATTAGCTAGAGGACCAAAAACAATATTGGAATCTCTTCTTTCGCCCAACATAATAGTTTGATAGCTGCGTAACATGTAAACGGCTCCTAGAATGATCGTGAGACCTGCGAAGGCTGCAATTACTGCACTGAACTGGTAAACGCCATTGATTAATAAAAACTCTCCCACAAATCCGTTAGTTAAGGGTAAGGCTACAGACCCTAAAACAATGATCAGGAACAACACTGCAAAGTTTCCATTCATACTTCTGATCCCGCCCAGTTGGTTGATCTCGCGGGTACCTGTATGTAAAAACAAAATATCTGCGATAAAGAATAAACCTACCACGTTTACACCATGCGATAACATTTGCATTAGAGCTCCTTGAATACCTTGTTGATTCGCTGCCAAAATACCTGCTGAAATCAATCCCACGTGGGCAATAGAGGAATAAGCTATTAAACGTTTAAAATCTTTTTGTACAATAGCAATACACGAAGCGTAAACAATTCCGATCACTGAAAGTCCGATGGCCGTGCCGCCCCATTGTTCTAATCCTAAAGGAACAATTGGTAACAACCATTTAATAACCCCGAAGGTACCCATCTTTAACATAATCCCTGAAAGAAGCATGGTTCCTTGCGTTGGAGCATTTACATAAGTATCGGGTTGCCAGGTATGAAAAGGAAAGATCGGCATCTTAATAGCAAATGCAATGAAGATCAACCAGAATAAAATGCCCTGTTGGTGCGCATTTAAACTTTTTCCCGCATTGTATAGATCTTGTATGGCCCACGAATGCGCGCCGTTTATGTTGGTGTGATTATACAAATAAATAAAGCCAACCAGCATAAATAACGACCCGAATAAAGTGTAGACGAAAAATTTAAAAGTTATCGCGCCACGATTTTCTCCACCCCATGTTAAACAGATAAAATAAATTGGTATTAAAGCTAATTCCCAGAACACATAAAACAAGAATCCATCATTAGCTACAAACACCCCAATCAGTGCCATTTGCATAACTAATATCAGTCCATAAAAATTCTGAACGTTTCTGTAGGTATTGCTATAAGAAGTCAAGATAATTAATGGAACCAGAAAAGTGGTTAGAAGTACCATCAAAATACTCAGGCCGTCAATGGCTACAGAAAAATGAATTCCAAGAGACTGAACCCAAACGCAATCAAACTTTAATAAGGCTGAATCAGGATTGTGTTTAAATTGGTACAAAGCTCCGAGTGAAATTATAAATTCAACCACACTCGCGGCCATGGCCAGGTTGCGCGCTCCGTTTCCTTTTGCAAGGAACACCAGGAAGGCTGCTAATAAAGGAAAAACTATTAATAAAGCTGTCAACATAAAATCTATTTCTTATTACATTAAAAAAGTTAGCAGAATAATCAGTACCACGCCCAGAGTCATGCTCATAAGGTAAAAACCAATGTTTCCATTTTGTAAATATCTTACTGAAGAACCTATGCCTCTAACAGTACTGCCTACACCATTAACGATACCGTCAATAAACTGTGTATCCACGTGTTTGTAAAAGAATTTAGAAAGTCCATCTAAAGGTCTGCGAATTACGGCATCATAAAATTCATCTACATAATATTTATTGTAAACCACACGTTGCCAAGGTCTGAGTTGCTCTTCTTTGTCAGCAGGCTTAACATTGTATTTAATGAACATACGGAAAGTAAAATAGATGGTTGCAAGCGCCGCGCTAAGTGCAATACCCATTAAAATCCATTCTGTTTCGTGACTTAAAGTCGAATAAGTCGGACGAAGAATTACAGATTCTAAATTATGATGCATCCAGTTTGGTAAATGCCAGAACTCTGGTAAACCTAATACGCCGCCCGCTACAGAAAGAATAGCCAGGATAATTAAAGGAATAGTCATAGAAGCCGGCGATTCATGCAGGTGGTGTTCCTGGTCGTGCGTTCCTCTGAATTTTCCGAAGAAAGTAAGGAACAACATGCGGAACATATAAAATGCCGTCAGCATAGAAGCAAAAGTCCCTAATAGCCAAAGGATCGGACTGTGCTCGTAAGTGTGGGCGAGAATTTCATCTTTACTGAAGAAACCGCTAAAAGGAAACACCCCGCTAATAGCAATAGTAGCAAGCAGCATAGTGCCGAAAGTAATTTTTATCTTCCCCTTTAATCCTCCCATTTTACGAATGTCTTGCTCACCGCCCATAGCGTGAATAACTGAACCTGCTCCTAAAAACAAAAGTGCTTTAAAGAACGCGTGTGTAGTTACGTGGAATACCGCCGAACTGTATGCTCCTACTCCAAGTGCAAGAAACATCAATCCTAATTGTGATACGGTAGAGTATGCAAGGATTTTTTTAATGTCTGTTTGAAAGACCCCGATAGTAGCTGCAAATAAAGCAGTGATCACCCCAACAATAGCCACTGTTTCGCTGGCTATTGGACTCATAGAGTAAAATACATTCGAACGCACTACCATAAAAATACCGGCAGTAACCATGGTAGCAGCGTGAATTAAGGCAGATACAGGTGTTGGACCGGCCATCGCATCCGGCAACCAGGTATACAAAGGAAGCTGAGCTGATTTACCCATGGCTCCAATAAATAATAATAAAGCTATAGCAGTCACCGTCGAAGAACTTGCTGCACTTGGGTTGTCAAAAACCTCTGTGTAACTCACGCTTCCGTAGCTCACGAAGATTAAAATAATTCCCAATAAAAAACCAAGGTCACCAATACGGTTCATGATGAATGCTTTTTTTGCAGCATTGTTATAAGCCGTGTTTTTATACCAGAACCCTATGAGTAAATAAGAACACAATCCTACTCCCTCCCAACCTACAAAGGTGATCAGGTAATTGTTTCCCATTACTAATAACAACATAAAGAAAACGAAGAGGTTCAAATATGTGAAGAACCTGGCAAAACCGTCATCATCGTGCATATAACCGGTAGAATAAATATGAATTAAAAATCCAATTCCGGTAATGATCAATAAAAACACACTGGATAACGGATCGATTAAAAATTCAAAAGGAATTTTTAATGTGTCAGAATTAATCCATGAAAAAACATTTACTACTTGTTCCTTGTTTTGCGAAGCTTGTAACTCCACGAATACAAGTACTGAAACTACAAAAGACGCGAAGATTGCTAAAGACGCGATAGTACCGCTTAATCCTTTACTTATTTTCTTTCCAAAAAATCCGTTAATAAGAAATCCTATTAATGGAAATAATGGAATGAGAGCTGCTAATTTGATCATATGTTTTTATTTACAATTTTATGCGGACCTAAATCCTAGTTTTTTAAATTTCCTAAAAGATCGGTATCAATACTTTTAATGTTTCTATAAATCATGGTTAAGATGGCGAGGCCCACTGCAACCTCAGCTGCTGCAACTGCCATAATAAAGAATACAAACACTTGTCCGTTTGGATCTTTATGCAGCACACTAAAAGCAACCATCAATAAGTTAACCGCATTAAGCATTAATTCAATGCACATAAATAAAATGATCGTATTTCTGCGAGCCATTACTCCAACTGCTCCAATAATGAAGAGTACAGTGCTTAACAGCAGATAAAAATTTATTGAAATTCCGTTTATCATATTTTCTATTATCTATTATTTTTCGCTAAAGCTGTCTATTGGCTTTCAACTATAACTATTAATTTATTTAATTTCTTTCTTACCAATCATAATTGCACCCACTAAAGCTGATAATAATAGTATTGATACAATTTCAAAAGGGAATAAAAATTCATGAAATAATACGTGACCCAAATTTTTTACCAATCCGATATTTTCATGTCCATAAGAACTAAGTCCCAGCTGAGAGCTTCCTCTTAATGCTCCAACCAAAACGATCAACAACATTCCTCCAAGCACACCAGAAATTATTTTGGAAACCAGTGTCCTTCTTGGTTCCGCGTCTTCATTTAAGTTCATAAGCATGATCACAAACAAAAACAACACCATGATAGCTCCCGCGTAAACTGCAATGTGCACCACAGCAAGAAATTGCGCATTCAATAAAAGATAATGCCCTGCAATGCAGAAAAAAGTCAGCACCAAATAAAGCACCGAGTTAACCGGATTACGGCTAAATACCACCATTAAAGCAAACATGATCGCCATAAAAGAAAGTATTCCGAAAATCCATTGTGTAATTGTGTAACCTAACATATTTTTATTATTTACAATTTTTTGATTTACAAATTGTCTCCCGATAGCTATCGGGATGTAAATTTTTAAATCGGCAATTATTAGTGTTTCCCTTTATTTAATTTTTCTGTGTGAAGTTCATTATGTTTTAATCCCGGGATTTTTTTGAATGCTAAAACTTCCGGAGTCTGACGTTTTGATACATCAATACGTTGATCCATTTTCTCAACCAATTTATCTTTTCCGTAAATAAATCCATCACGTTCAAAATCCGAAGACACAATTCTATCCGTTAAGAAGATCGCTTCTTTCGGACAAGCCTCTTCACAAAGTCCGCAGAAGATGCAACGCAACATGTTTATCTCATAAGTCTTTGCGTATTTTTCTTCGCGGTACAATCCCTCTTCTCCTTTTTTGCGCTCACCACTTTCCATGGTGATTGCTTCGGCAGGACAAGCCACAGCGCACATACCACAAGAAGTACAACGCTCTGCGCCGTTTTCATCACGTTTTAAAACATGTTGTCCACGGTAAATCGGTGCGAATTCACGCTTTTGTTCCGGGTACATAATAGTCGGTCTCTTTTTAAAAAGGTGACTGAATGTAATGATCATGCCATTGATGATAGCCGGAAAATACATCTTCTCTACAAAGCTTTGTTCCTTATTAGAAACGACTACTTTTCTGTTCGTTAACTGCATTTCTAGTATTTTAAAATTTTATATTTCCTCTGAAATATTCTACAACTACGGTTAAAGCCAAGTTTAAAAGCGATAATGGTAATAAACTCTTCCAGCCTAAATTCATTAATTGATCGTAACGAAATCTCGGGATTGTCCAGCGGATCCACATAAACACTGAAATAAATATTAAAGTTTTTGTGAAATAAGCCCCAAAACCGATTAAAGAAATAATCCATGAACCTTCCTGTAATCCCAATGCATTGTATAATTCATGAGCAAAAGGGAAATTATACCCACCGAAATAAAATCCTGCCATTACTGCTGAAGACACAAACATATTGATGTACTCTGCAAATAAAAACAATCCTAGTTTGAATGCAGAATACTCTGTGTGGTAACCACCAACTAATTCGGTTTCACATTCGGCAAGGTCAAAAGGGGCGCGGTTAGTTTCAGCCAAAGCACACACAAAGAAAATTAAAAATCCAAGTGGCTGCCAAACAATGTTTGCTACACCTGCATCCTGTTTTGCAACAATCTCAGCGAAACTTAAAGTACCTCCCGAAGTAATGATTAAAGCAATAAGTGCAATACCCATAGCTAATTCATAACTGATCATCTGTGCCGAAGAACGAATAGCTCCTAACAACGAATACTTATTATTAGATGACCAGCCACCGATCATAATCCCATAAACGCCAATAGAAGTAACTCCTAATAAAAAGATTACACCCACGTTAATGTCGGAGATCTGCATGGCATAGGTCGTACCATTCATAATAGCCGGCGCACCCCATGGAATAAGCACTCCAGCCATAATAGCCGTTACTATGAATAATCCAGGAGCTAATACGAATAAAAATTTATTCGAAACGTTCGGAATGATTTCTTCTTTAAACAACATTTTTCCACCATCGGCTAAAGGTTGCAATAGGCCCCAAACACCGGCGCGGCTAGGACCCCAGCGATCCTGCAGCAAACCTGCAAACTTACGTTCCCACCAGGTAGAGTATGCCGCAATTCCTAATGAGACTGCAAAAACGGCCACACAGATCAATGATTTATATATGATAAATTCTAACATCTTATTTAGTTCTATGGTTTTTTATCTAATGGCATAAAGCCCAGCGCTTCTTGTTGTTTCATGATTTGAACCTTCAACTCGTTCAAATTCTGATAATGATTTTGAGAAATTACCGAGGCACGTGTTATAGGCGATGGTCCTTCAATTACCCAGTCACTTTTTTGCTTGTGATCATAGCGGCAAGTATTACAAATAAATTCTTCTACTTCATCCCACTGATCTTTGCGTGCTGTAACACGAACCACTTCTTCGCCTTTTAACCACACACGTGTTTTACCTGAACAGGTCGGACAGTTACGATGCGCATCTACTGGTTTTGTAAACCATACACGTTGTTTAAAACGGAATGTTTTATCGGTTAAAGCTCCAACCGGACAAACATCAATAACATTTCCAGAGAAATCGTTATCAATTATTTTTTCAATATATGTAGAGATTTCAGAGGCATCGCCACGGGCAATAACACCATGCACACGGTTATCCGTAATTTGATCGGCGGTTTTTACACAACGGTAGCATAGGATGCAACGGTTCATGTGCAATTTAATTTTATCGCCGATGTCGATCATTTCAAACTCGCGACGTTTAAATTCGTAACGCGTTTTTGCGGCCCCATGTCCGTAACCCAAATCCTGTAAGCTACACTCACCCGCCTGGTCACAAACCGGGCAATCTAAAGGATGATTGATCAATAAAAATTCAACAACACCTTTACGTGCTTCTAAGACTTCAGGATTTGTAAAATTCTCAACCACCATACCATCCATTACCTCAGTTCTGCATGAAGCAACTGGTTTAGGCATTGGTGTTGGATTGGCAGTACTTCCCTGTGTAACTTTTACAATACAAGTACGGCAATACCCGCCACTGGTTTTTAATTTGGAATAATAGCACATCGCCGGCGGTGCAACCTCAGCGCCAATCATGCGGGCAGCCTGAAGAATGGTTGTTCCCTTAGGCACATCAATTTCTTTTCCGTCTATAGTTACTTTCATATTAATTACAATTCTTTTTAATGAGCTCTCCCGCTTCTATATCCGAAGGGTTTAGTATCAATAATTTTTTCCACGATTCACAAGCTGCTTTTTTCTGATCAAGCTTAAGGTGCATTTGCGCTTTATTAAACCACGCATCCTTATGATCAGGATTATATTTCAAACATGAATCAAATTTATGAAGTGCCGCTTCATATCTTCCGCTTGACAAAGTTTTCATACCCTCATCGAAAAAACGCGAAGCCTTTTGTTTCCGGTAATAAAGTGCCATCTTTTCAACGCCATCTGAACTACAATAAGTTTGTACAAATTCTTCCGCTTCTTGCTTACGAATATCTGACTGTATCATTTTATTCCAGACCTCACAGGCTTTATCTTTTTCTCCCAATGCCATGTGCATCTTCCCTTTGTCAAACAAAGCGTATTTATTTTGCGGTTCAATACTCAGACTTTTAACAAATTGTTCCTGCGCTTCTTTAAAATTACCTTGCTTTTCAAATTTATGACCTTCATTCCAGAATTGCATTGCCTGCTCATGTTTAGCTTGTTGCTCGGGAGACAATTTGGCTTGACCAGGAATTGCGCTTAACGTTCCAAGATTTTTAAAGGAAAAGGGAACTGTCATATAGACTTTTACCTTTTTATCTTTGTCTACACCCGATGTCCACAGGGGCATAGATTTTACGACACGCAGAGCTTCTTTATCTAAAGAAGATGAACCGGAACTCTTAAGGATCAAAGGATTAACTATATTACCATTTGTATCTACAAGGAATTTTACAAAAGCCTTTCCGCTTTCGCCACGTTCCCTGGCTTCTGCAGGAAATCTGGTGTTTTTATTTATATACTCCATCATAGAATTCACTCCTCCGGGGAACTCCGGCATCTTATCTGCCAACACCAATGCAGAATCGTTCTGTGCTGATGTAAATCCAACAGATAAAATACTGATAAATGCTATAAGGATGCTTTTTCTCAATTAAGCGACAATTTGATTTAATCTGTTATAATGCGAAATATCAACGAATTTTTTATTTCTCGCAATTTCTAAAAACTCATGCTTGAAATGACGAATTGCAGCTGCCACGGGCCATGCAGCAGCTTCGCCTAAAGGACAAATCGTTTTTCCTTCAATTTTACTTTGAATGTCCCACAACAATTCTACATCACTTTCATTCGCAGTTCCATTTAAAAATTTCTTCAGGATCTTTTCCATCCAACCTGTTCCTTCGCGACAAGGAGAACATTGTCCGCAAGATTCGTGATGGTAAAAACGGGCAAACGTAAATAAATTTTTTACGATACTAGTGTCTTCATCCATTACGATAAATCCACCTGAACCTAACATCGTGCCTGTTGCAAAACCACCGTCACCAAGACTTTCATAAGTCATTAAACGCGGTTCGCCTTTTGCTGTTTTTAAAATCAATTCTGTTGGAAGAATAGGTACAGAAGAGCCTCCTGCAACTACGGCCTTCATCTTTTTACCGTTGCGAATCCCGCCACAATATTCTTCGCTGTAAATAAATTCTTCAACGGGTACACCTAATTCAATTTCATAAACACCCGGCTTGTTAATATGTCCTGATGCAGAAATTAATTTAGTTCCTGTAGATTTTCCGATACCAATTTTTGCATATTCTTCGCCACCCATCATCACGATTGGACAAACAGCTGCAATTGTTTCTACGTTATTTACAACCGTAGGGCAGCCCCATAACCCGGCAACAGCAGGAAACGGAGGCTTAATGCGTGGATTTCCACGTTTGCCTTCCAGCGATTCTAATAAAGCTGTTTCTTCTCCACAGATATAAGCACCACCACCTACTTGTACATGGCAATCGTGAGAGAAATCTGTACCTAAAATATTTTTTCCTAATAAGCCAGCAGCATAAGCTTCCGCAATAGCAACTTCTAAAATACGCGCAACATAAAAATATTCTCCGCGGATATAGATATAAGATGTTTTTGCCCCGAGTGCATAAGAAGAAGTAATCATGCCTTCAATTAAAGCATGAGGAATTTTCTCCATCAAATACCGGTCCTTAAAGGTTCCAGGTTCCGATTCATCTGCATTACAAACCAAATAACGAGGCACACCTTCAGGTTTTGCTAAAAAGCTCCATTTAAGTCCCGTCGGGAAACCAGCGCCCCCACGTCCACGCAGACCTGATTTTTTTACCTCATCCGTTACCTGATCAGGGGTCATGTTTTTCAGTGCTTTCTCTACTGAAGCATAACCTCCATTTGAACGATAGACCTCCAGAGTGTGAATTCCCGGCACTTTATCGTTGTGTATTAATAATTTTTTACCCATTACTCTAATTTTTATGTCACTCTGAACGCAGTCGAAATTGTCATTCTGATCTTTCCCGACAGCTATCGGGAGAAGAATGATTTTTATAAAGTGTTTTTATAATCCTTATCTGTGTAACTTTTTAGCTTTCCTTCTGCTTTATAATCAGCCAGAATTTTATCTACCTTTTCGTAAGTTAGATTTTCGTGGAAGCTTGCCCCACACTGCATCATCGGTGCGGTTCCGCAAGACCCTAAACATTCTGCCACTTTTAAAGAGAACATTCCGTCTGCACTTGTTTCGCCCACTTTAATGTTCAGTTTTTTCTCGATGTATTTTACAATATCTTCTGCGCCATTTAACCAGCAAGAACTCGTCTGGCACACTTCAAGAACACATTTACCCATAGGTTTTAAATTGTACATCGTGTAAAAAGATGCCACTTCAAAAACTTCAATGGGTTTTACTCTTAAAATATCTGCAACATAATCCATTACCTCTGGACTTAACCAACCGCCAAATTCGGCTTGTGCAACGTGTAATACAGGCAACATAGCCGACTTGCGTTTTTCAGGAGGATAATGTGAAATAATCGTTTCAACAGTAGCCATCGCTTCTTCACTGAATTTTATTTCAGCGCGCTTTGTCGTGTTAAACTCTTGTGTTCCGTGAACCTGTGAACTCATATTCTAATAATTATAAATTTTGAATTTTAAATGTTGAATTTCGTTCCAATTCATTTAGCATTTAAAATTTATCATTCAACATTTCTTTTAAGCGTCTAATTCTCCCGCAATTACATTCATACTGCTCATAGTAAGAATAGCATCTGACAATAAACCACCTTTTATCATTTCAGGATAAGCCTGGTAATAAATAAAACAAGGTCTGCGGAAATGCAGGCGAAATGGTGTTCTACCGCCATCACTGATCAAATAAAATCCTAACTCTCCATTTCCTCCTTCTACACAGTGATAAACTTCGCCTTTAGGAATTTCTGTTTCACCCATCACAATTTTAAAGTGATAGATCAAAGCTTCCATGTTATTGTATACTTCTTGTTTTGGTGGCAAAAAGAAATCAGGCACATCGGCATGCGAAGGACCAGCCGGCAAATTTTTAATAGCTTGTTTGATGATCTCTAAAGATTGCCACATTTCTTCGTTACGAACCGTGAAACGATCGTAAGTATCACCGCTCGTTCCAACCGGAATTTTAAAATCAAAATCCTGGTATGAGCAATAAGGTGTAGCAACGCGTACGTCATAATCAACGCCAGCAGCACGAAGGTTCGGACCTGTAAAGCTATATTCTAACGCGCGTTCTGCAGTAATCGGACCACAGTTAATTGTTCTGTCCATGAAAATCTTATTGCGCATTAAAAGTTTGTTGAACTCGGTTAAGGCAGCAGGAAAATCTTTTACAAATGCATTAATGCGATCCCAGGTGATTTTACTCCACTCATTATCAAAACCACCAATACGGCAAATGTTGGTTGTTAAACGAGCTCCACAGATACTTTCGAAAATATCGTAAATATGTTCGCGCCATTGAAATAAATAGAGGAAGCCGGTTGTTGCGCCCGTATCTTGGCCAATAATGGTGTTACAGATAATATGATCGGCAATACGTGAAAGCTCCATGATAATTACACGTAAATAATCTACGCGTTTCGGAATTTCTATCTGCAGCAATTTCTCGACAGTAGTATGCCATCCAATATTATTGATGGGAGATGAACAATAGTTCATACGATCAGTAAGGGGTGTTATCTGCGCGTATGGTCTGCGTTCAGCTAACTTCTCAAAAGCTCTGTGAATATAACCGCAGGTAGGAACAGCATCGTGAATAATTTCACCGTCCATTTTTAATACATTCTGAAAAATACCATGCGTTGCAGGATGGGTAGGCCCAAGGTTCAGCGTGGTGTACTCTTTTTCAATTGTATCAGGAGGGGGTGTAATCGTATTTTCTTTTTTACTCATTGTCTTGTGGTTCTTGAGTTAAATTAACGTCCAAACATTTTATCCTCTTTGTCTTCGCGGGTTTGATCTTCCAAAGGATACTCTTTCCGCATTGGGAAAATATCCATTTCATCCACGTTTAAAATGCGAACTAAATTCGGATGGCCTGTAAAACGTACTCCGAAAAAATCATACGTCTCGCGTTCCATCCAGTTAGCACCAGCCCAAAGGTCAGTAGCTGTAAGAATTTCAGGTTTACTAATATCAAAAAATGTTTTGATGCGTATGCGCATATTTTTTGGCATGTTGTGCAGGTGATAAATAACCCCGAGTTGTTTTTCGTCGGCGGTTTGCATGCCTGTAAGGTCTGTTAAGAAGTGAAAATTTAATTCAGGATCTTCTTTTAAAAATTTAAGAATCTCATGTGCCTTTGTATGATCAACTGTAAATACAGGAAAGTTGTATAACAACTCTGCTTCCAGGTGTAAGCCCGGGAACTGTGTCATCAGCTTCTCATTTACTTTGTCCAGTGTTTCTTTACTCATATTTGTTTTTTCTTCTGAGTTTTATTCGATTCCAAAACTGTTCATTAAATCCTTGTATTGCGGGGAGTGGCGTCTGCGACCGGATTCATTCTTCGCTAATTCCTGGATTTTCAAAATACCATCAATGATTTGCTCAGGACGAGGAGGACAGCCAGGAACATAAACATCTACCGGAATAATTCTATCAATACCCTGCAAAACACTGTAAGTGTCAAAAATCCCGCCACTACTGGCGCAAGCACCAACACTCAGTACCCAGCGTGGCTCTGCCATTTGCTCGTAAACCTGTCTTAAAGTAGGCCCCATTTTTTTTGCGATAGTTCCCATTACCATTAAAAGATCGGCCTGGCGAGGCGAAAAACTTAAACGTTCCATCCCAAAACGGGCCAGATCGTAATGAGACCCCATGGTTGCCATAAATTCGATCCCACAACATGAAGTTGCAAAGGGAAGTGGCCATAGAGAATTAGCGCGTGCCATCCCAATAACCTCATCTACTTTAGTAGCGAAAAAACCAGGACCTTCAATGCCTTCCGGCGTTTTAGCAATCTCCAGTTTTGTTTTTTTTATAATTTCCTGTGACATTCTTTTAAGTTTTTAGTTGTTAGTGCTTAGTTTTTAATGATTGAATATTAAAAACTCAAAACTAAACACTTATAATTCTTAATCTTCCCACTGCAAAGCTTTCTTTGAAAGCATGTAATAAAATCCTACCAGCAATAAGGCAATAAAGCTGAAAACTTCTATTACTCCAAGTAATCCTAATTCTTTAAAATTGGCCGCCCATGGATACATAAAAATAACCTCTATATCGAACAATACGAAAAGGATAGCAACCAGGAAATACTTGATGGAGAAAGGCACGCGGGCGTTACCTTGCGTTTCGATTCCACACTCAAACGACTCTAATTTTACTTTTGTTTTGCGCTTTGGGCCTAGTGCGTGCGTTGCAATTAACGACACAACAGCAAATCCCACAGCAATTGTAAACATAATAAAAATGGGTAGGTAGTCTAGTGGTGAATCAGTACTCATAAAATTTGAAATTTTAGATTGTAAGATTAACCATTTTTAAATAAACCATCAAACATTCTACCCAAAAAATTGCTTAATTATATTCATTCTATTTAAGGTTAAAGCCTTGTGATGCCTGTGTTTAAAATGATTTGGGCTACGCTAACGAAGAGCGGAACGCAAAAAACTACAAATTTTGCTATCCACTAATATTTAAGTACTTTTGAAGAAGAATTTAAATCTATCAGAATGTTTATATTAGGGATCTTAGGCGGTTTAGGCGCTACAGAAGTGATTGTAATCTTAGTAATTGTTTTATTAATGTTTGGAGGTAAAAAAATTCCGGAATTAATGAAAGGTTTGGGTCGCGGGATCAAAGATTTTAAAGATGCCAGCAAAGGCGACTCTGAAAGCAGCGAAATAGAAAAAAAGTAATTCCCGATCCGCTGCGGTGGACTGTCGGGATATATGTAAATTTGAGGCGTTATTCTTTTGGATAACGCTTTTATTGTTTTTAAAAACCAATTTTTGTGTATTCATTTTCAAGTATAAGTCAATTACAATCCGACCTAAAAGCAGGTAAGGTTAGCTGCAAAAGCCTTGTAGAACAAGCGATTTCAGAAATAGCTAAAAAAAAACAGTTAAATGCTTTTTTAGAGGTTTTTGAAAAATCAGCTCTTGAACAAGCAACTGTAATTGAAGAAAAAATTAAAGCCGGCACGGCAGGTAAACTCGCAGGTGTTATTGTAGGGTTAAAAGACAACATCTGCTATAAGGGACATAAAGTATCTGCTTCTTCGAAGATTCTTGAAAATTTTGAATCACTTTTTTCAGCCACTGTGGTAGAAAAATTATTAGCGGAAGACGCTATTATAATTGGCCGCTTAAATTGTGATGAGTTTGCCATGGGCAGTAGCAACGAAAACTCTGCGTTTGGAAAAGTGCTTAACCCATTAAACGAAAAATTTGTACCGGGTGGCTCATCCGGTGGCTCCGCTACTGCGGTTGCGGCAAACCTTTGTCATTTTGCTTTGGGATCTGATACAGGTGGATCTATTCGTCAGCCGGCCTCTTTTACAGGTACAGTAGGTTTTAAACCTACTTATGGAAGGGTATCCCGTTATGGTTTAATTGCCTATGCATCTTCTTTTGATCAAATTGGACCTATTACAAAAAATGTGGAAGACGCGGCCCTGATCATGGAATTGATCAGCGGAAAAGATAGTCATGATAATACGACCTCTGCTGAAAAGGTAGGAGCTTATAGTGAAGAATTAAAGTCTGACAAAAAATATAAGATTGCCTATTTAAAAGAATGCATGGATTCTGAAGGTCTTGATACTGAAGTAAAAAAAGCCATCTTTAAACATATTGAAATACTCAGGGCAGCGGGACATACTGTAGAAGCTATCGACTTTCCTTATCTCGATTACCTGGTTCCTACTTATTATGTTTTAACTACAGCTGAAGCCTCTTCTAATCTGTCTCGTTTTTCAGGAATTCATTATGGTCACCGTACCACCAATGCCACCGATCTTGAGAGTACTTATAAAAAATCGCGCAGCGAAGGTTTTGGAAAAGAAGTAAAGAGGCGTATAATGCTTGGTACTTTTGTGCTAAGCGCCGGTTACTACGATGCTTATTACAGCAAGGGCCAGAAGGTGAGAAGAATGATAAAAGATAAAACACAGGAAATTCTGAAAGACTTTGATTTTATTCTCACGCCATCAACGCCTGGAACAGCCTTTGAATTTGGAAAAAACAGTGCAGATCCCATTAAAATGTATCTTGAAGACATTTTTACTGTGCAGGCCAATATTGCCGGAGTTCCCGCCATATCAGTGCCATGCGGCATACATAGCAACGGTTTACCAATGGGCTTACAATTGATGGCCAACTATTTTGAGGAAGCCAAACTCCTGAATTTAGCTTCTAAAATTAAGCCTTAAGAGCCTGCAAATTTTAGCATTTTAGTGTTAAAATTATGAACACAGGACAGAGCGTGTTTTTAATTATTCTAAATTTACCGAATCTAATTTTCAACCATTTAAAAAAAATATAATGAAAGTATCAGTTATTGGAGCAGGAAACGTAGGAGCTACATGTGCAGAATACATTGCCCTGAATCGCATTGCCAGCGAAGTAGTTATTTTAGACATTAAAGAAAATTTCGCAGAAGGTAAAGCATTGGATCTTATGCAAACCGCTACCTTAAACGGATTCAATACCCGTATTACAGGAAGCACAAACGATTACAGCAAAACAGCAAACTCTAAAGTTGTGGTTGTAACCAGCGGTATTCCTCGTAAACCAGGTATGACCCGTGAAGAATTAATTGGCATAAATGCTGGTATCGTTAAAACTGTAACTGAAAATGTTCTGAAACATTCTCCTGATGCTATTATTATCATTGTAAGTAATCCTATGGATACAATGACCTACTTAGCTTTAAAAGAAAGTAAATTACCAAAAAACAGAATTATCGGAATGGGTGGAATTTTAGACAGCGCCCGTTTTAAAACCTATTTATCTTTAGCATTAGACGCTCCTGCAAGCGACATTAACGGAGTGGTTATCGGTGGTCACGGCGATACCACTATGATTCCTTTAACACGTTTAGCTTCATACACTGGAGTTCCTGTTTCTCAATTTTTAGATGCTGAAAGTTTGAAAAAAGTTGCAGCTGACACAATGGTAGGTGGAGCAACTTTAACAGGTATGCTTGGAACCAGCGCCTGGTATGCTCCGGGAGCTGCAGTTGCTGCTTTGGTAAACAGTATTATTAACGATCAGAAAAAATTATTCCCTTGCTGCGTTGCATTAGATGGTGAGTACGGACAAAAAGACATTTGCCTTGGCGTGCCCGTTATCATTGGCAAAAACGGTTGGGAAAAAATCGTTGACTACAAATTAACTGCCGACGAACAAGCGGCATTCAACAAAAGCGCTGACGCTGTAAGAAGCATGAACAGTGTTTTAGCTGAAATGAAAGCTTAATCAAAATAACATTACAAAAACCCGTTCATTTACCGGACGGGTTTTTTTATGCTGTAAACATTCCTTAACTATTAAAAAAGATAAGCAACTTTTACAAAAGCATTGAAGCGGTTTATTCCTCTCACACGCATACCTGAATTTCTTTGAATGTACTCGTCTGGCTCAGGTTTGTATATATCAAAAGCGTCAACAACTCCTGCTGCCATTGCAGCCACATTCATCGTCCATCCGTAGTCAATTATCAAGTGCTTACCCACTATCCGGCAGTTTCCCATACCAAATAACATATCCGGAAACAGATAGCGTTGCTTTATATCTCCAAAATCATTAAAGGTGATGTCTTCATAAGTGTAGGGATATGAACTGGTTTGTATTCTATCCTCTACTCTCATTTCATTAGGATTGTAGCTGGCCGTTCTCACATTTAAAGTGGCCCCCAATAAAATATATTTACCCCAGGGCGCAACATACTTTCTTCGGAAAAGCTTGGTATAGAGCGCGAAATTTCTGGCTTTAATTTTAATCTGTCCTTGAGGATCTGCCAGGTAGGGCGAAGTTCCATAACCCGCTATTTGGTACGTCGAGAAAGAGATATAGCCAGCGTTGTAATATTCCGATTTCATGTCTACCTGTCCGGTATTATTATAAGTAGATTTATATAGTTTAAAGGAAGCGCCAAGTGAAAAACGTTTTCCAAGAACCTGTTCGATGAAAAATTCATGCTGGGTGTTAACAATACTGGTGCCATAGTCTGCCAGAGCTGCAGTGATTGCAGGATTTATATTAAAGCCATAACCTATGGTAGTTTTCTTTCCCATATAGCCCGGAGCCTGTCCATGAGAGACTAAAGAACTTGCTACGATTAAAAAAAATAAAAATCTTCTCATGTTTCAACACTTCGCTAGAAGAGATATCCTATTTTGAGATAAAAATTAAATCTGTTTACAGCTGCCGATCTGTTTTTAGCTGTTCTTTCAATATAGTTGTCAGGAGTTATTTCATTAAGATCCAATGCATCTATAAACATCTGCGTCATAGCCAGGCAACCAATGGTATACCCATAATCGAGCGTTATAGTATTCGCAATAACACGGCTGTTCCCGTTCCCAAAAAAGATATCTACCGATTTATAGGTTTGTCGTGTAGGGCCGAAGTCATTATAAAAATAATCCTGGTAAACATACTCTCCTGTCACAAAAGACTCAACACGCGTTTCACCAGCAACACCCATTTCATCGGGATTGTAAGAAACGATACTTTGATTCAACGAAATTCCTAAGGTAAAATATTTGCCCCAGGGTGCCAGGTAACGGTCTTTAAAAAATTTACCATACAGTTTATAATTCCGCCCTTTCAGCAGATAACTCCCGCTTGGATGAGAATTTATGCTCAGACTGTAAACCGATTGGTAGGCCTGATCTAACATAACACCTGCCTTATTGTTGTATTTATAGCGAAAAAACTGCGCAGACAAGCCTAGCGAGAATTTTTTATCCAGGGCACATTCTATAAATAGTTCGTGCAAAGTGTTGAAAGCATTGTCGCTAAAACCTCTTCCAATACTGTTAAACGCTGGGTTTGCATAAATGCCATAACCGGCAGAAAACCTTTTACCCATGTACCCCGGAGCCTGAGAACTCACCTTTAAAACTGAGCAACAAATTAAAAGCACCCAGCCAGCTTTTTTTATTCCTGACATCATAGCTTATTTTTTAATGGGGTGTTTTAATTCGTATAACATCTGGTAAGTTTTAGCATTTACCAAATCTTTTCGGTCTTTGGTTTTAAAGTATTCGTATTTGCGGTAGATAAGCTCGTTTTTACGAATATCAAAAAGAAATCCGTAAAAATAAGTTCTCTTACTTCCGCTTATTGTAGTAACTGTGGCGATGCCGGTTTTTAAGACATAGGGCGTGCCGTATTTTTTAATGACATCTTCAATATCGTCGGTATTAAGAATTTTCAATTTTTCTTTATCCGTATCAAACTTCTCGTCAAACCAATCGTTTAGAACCGAATAATCGTTTATTTTATCTACTTCATTTGATTGTAATAAGTTCGGATCAATTGTAATTATTTCAAACTCTAGTTTTTGTGCGCATTCACTTAACGTTTTACTATAGCTTTCCTGCTTCTGATCAGAAGATATGTACTGTATCTCTTCCCGCTTTGTTTCATCCACTTTAATAAAAAAGGGCTCCAGTAATACCACTTTTTGAACTTTGATCGTTCCCTGCATGTTTTTTTTCCTGGAATAGGATGAGCTTGAACTATAGGAGTTGTAATTGCTTAAGCCCGAAGCTGATTCATCCAGGCCAGAACCAGGGAATTTTTCTGCGAATTCACGGTCATTCACAAAAAGATCAACAAAAACTTCTTTGTAATAAATCGTATCGTCGCTCCTGCTATTTCTTTCTTTTTGCATGTTAGCAATCAATTCGGTTTTTGAACTGGTTTCTTTTGGAGCTTCTTCTGCAACGGCTGCCGTATCTTTTTTAATTACAGGTTCTTTTTTTGGAAGTTTTGCAAATTCACTTATTCCCCATTTTGTTCTTTTCATCAGGCTAAACAAACTATCTGAAACAGCAGACAAAGATTTATTTTCAGGAAATTTTTTGTGTGCCCTGTAAACATAGTTGAGCGACAAAATAGTCCATTCGTTCTCAGGCATTTTTGAAATGAGATGGTACAACTGCTGCGGGTAACTTTCTACTTCTCCGTATGCGGTGAAGCCATTTTCAAGATTAGATTCGTTGCTGTAAGTGATTTCACCTTTGTCATAAAGCGCTATAGCATACAAACATTTTGATATTACTTCGGCAAGATATTCGTTAGCGGGATATTTTAAAGACATAATATACGCTGCATACAAAGCATTCGGATAGTCTCTGCTTTTTAGATAAAGTCTGCATAACTCCATACGCGAAAGATCACGCATGTATTCAAATTTATCCTGACCCAGAACAGAATTAACACGGTTAGTATTATCGCGGTTGCTCACAATATCACCGATTGCTTGTTTACGCTTTTTGGTATTGGGGTGTGTTTGTTTTGTGTCGTCTTCGTTCGAATTATCCTTGATGGCTGAAACCTGAGGAAGAAAATAACTTTTTGGCAAAACGTAGTTTGGACTTTCGAAATATGATTTTTTAAATTCAACCAACTCAAAAGGCAAGTGCGCGTATTGAAGCATATCAAAAGCCTTTTCTGCCTGCTTAAGATTGTAAATAGAACGTTCGTAAAGTTTAAATCCTTCAATATCTGCCTCACTTTCATTCTCTTTTGAATACTGACATTTTTCTATCAGCCTGTCTTCATTGTGACCGTTATAATTCTTCTGGTCAATCTCAGCATTTTTTACATAACTATTAATGTGATGTTGTTTTGTGTAATGGGAAATTTCGTGACAGATAATAAAAGCAAGTTGCGCTTCTGTTTCCGCCTGTGCGATTAAACCGATATCAATAAAGATATAACCTTTGTCAAAACTATAAGCATTAACAATCGAAGACTTTAATGTAAAAACATTTAACTGTTTCCTAAGCGTTGGGTTATCTTTAAGAATAACGTCCGTTATTTTATTCAGGTAAACAGTTATCTCATCATTAATAAGAGTGTTGCCACTTCTAACAATGCGTTCAATCTGATAATTGGAAGCGGTAAGGAATGTGGACTTCAGACCTTTGTCAGTTTCCTTTTTATTTTTTAATTCGGTAATATCTTGTTTAATGACGTTCCTGATATTCTGTGTAAATACAGCAGGTAATTCGCCTTTAGATTTAAGAGGTTCATAATCTTTTTTAAGGTTTTGTTGCGCTGTGCAAATGACCGAAAAAAGGAGCAACAAGTGTGTGAGATGTTTCATCATTTAAGTGTGGAAGGTAAATATATTAATTTTAATTAATCTCCCGCGTGCACAGCGAATTCGTATAGAACTTTCGTTTTAACAGGAATACAGTCTTTGAAAAGAGAAGATGACAGATCATGGGTTTTGAAAAACTTAAATATAATTAATTCCTTAATCCCAAAAGCGCAGAACCCATATATTATAAGCGTTTTAACGTTTAGATTTTGCTTACTTTTGCCGAAGTGCCTGTAAAAAAAATATTCTTCTTTTTTCTCCTGGCTTGCGCTGCTAAAGCTCAATATCAGCCTATGGCTAAAAATGCCTTTATGAACCAGGGTATGCAGGAAGCATTTGATTACTGGAGCATTTCTAAACCTAACACTACCTTTCACTCTGCTTTTAAGCCCTACCTGAGCAGCACTTTCGCCGATGCCACCGATTCTGTGGTGCCGTTTCAATTTTATTCTTTTAAGAATTTCTTTCTTAGTAAAACGCTTAATGAAAAACCGCAAAATGTAAACTGGCTCAATTTACAGGTCCACCCGATTCTTGATTTTCAGGCAGGTGCCGATTTTCTTACAAAAAAAGCTGTAATATCAAGTCTTGGAGGCATTCACATAAAAACCAACATCAATAATGATTTTACTTTTGCAGGTACTATTTACGGTGGCAAAAGTTCTTTCCCCTTTTTTATCGACACTGGTTTGGCCGCTCAAAAAATTATTCCGGAGTCTGGTCAAGCCTATGGCTCCAATGCTAGTGGCTACTCCTTTTTTGATTACACAGGCTATATTTCATACTCGCCAAAAAACAACAAGGTTTTTAACTTTCAGGCAGGGCGCGACAAACACTTTATAGGCGATGGCTACAGAAGCGTACTCTTAAGCGATTACGCGCCAGCCTATCCCTTTTTTAGAATCAATACGAATATCTGGCGACTACAATACAACGTATGGTACACCATTATGAATGATGTAAGTACCGCTAATGGAAGACAAAAAAGTTTCAACAATAAGTATGGCACCTTTCATTATCTCAGTTATAATGTGGTAAAAGGATTTAATATCGGACTTTTCGAAAACATTGTCTGGCGGGGCACAGACACAAGCCAGGCCAGAACCTTTGAAGTAAACTATTTAAATCCCATTATTTTTTTCCGGCCACAGGAGTATTCGGTAGGCTCGCCGGATAACTCTTTTATTGGTTTAAACTTGAATGTAACTCTTCTTAAGACTATAAAACTCTACGGACAATTAGGTCTGGATGAATTTTTATTAAAAGAAATAAGAGCGCGTAATGGCTGGTGGGCTAACAAACAAGCCTGGCAGCTCGGTGCAAAATACATAAATGCATTTGGTGTGGAAGGATTAAAATTGCAGGTAGAATACAACCAGGTAAGGCCTTACACATACACTCATGGATTAGTAACGCAAAATTATTCGCATTATGGCAAGGCCCTGGCGCACCCTCTGGGTGCCAATTTTAAAGAAGTTTTGGGATTTATAACTTACAGAAAAAAAAGGTCAGAATTTAGCTGGCAGGGAATGTACGCGAGCATAGGTAAGGATAGTGCAGGAACGCATTCAAACGTTGGGCAAAACATCTTTTTATCTTACAATACGCGAACATCGGATTACGGAAACTTTACAACGCAAGGCGTTAAAACTACACTAATGCAAAGCCAGTTAAAATATACCTGGTACATTATCCCCAATCTTAATATGCGTCTGGAATTGGCTTACATTCAACGTTCAGAAAAAAATAACAGAGGTTACCTCCTTCAAAATCCTTTTATTTATATAGGTTTTAAAACCAGTTTCTGGAACGTTTACCGCGACTTTTAAACAAATTTTACATTTGAAAGCCAATTCCGGACTTTTTTCGGGTAAATTCCTTGAAATAGCGGGTACTAAACTGTTAATAAATTTTGTACATCAAACAAAAAACCTATATTTGCAGTCCTTTTTAAAAAAGAGGTTATGGGGAAAAGTCAATACATAATACAATTTGGCGGATTACCTGTTGGTTTACACGATTTTGAATTTGATGTAGACGATTCGTTCTTTAATACAGTTGAAAATAGTGAGGTTCAGAAGGCTGATATCCAGGTAGACGCTACACTGACCAAGCAAAACAATTTATTGCAGATGCACTTTAATATCTACGGAACCGTAGGTTTGGATTGTGACCGTTGTCTGAAGTATTTTGATTTTCCTATAGAAGCCGAAGGAGATCTTGTGATCAAGCACGGTAACCCTTCAGAAAGCACCGATGAAATATTGGTAATTCCCGAAGGACAGGAACAATTTGACGTTTCTCACTATTTATATGAATATATTATTTTAGCCATACCAGCGCGCCGTGTTCCCTGCGAACTTGATGATCCCGATCGTGAAAGTTTTAAATGTGATTACGAAACGCTGGATAAACTAAATAATCTGACAACGGATACTTCGGAAGAAAGTCCCGCGCCGGAAAACAACCCCTTGTGGGAAAAACTAAATAAAATAAAATTTAATAAAAATTAAACTAAGAAATCATGCCAAATCCTAAACGCAAAATGTCGCGCTCTCGTAGAGATTCACGTCGCGCAACATACAAAGCACCATCAATGACTATTTCAAAAGATTCAACTACAGGCGAAGCGCATTTGATGCACCGTGCACACTGGTTCGAAGGAAAACTTTACTACAAAGGAAATGTAGTAATGGAGAAAAAAGCATAAGCAAAGTTTCTTTTATTTTTAATATTATTAAGAAAGCAGGTAGATTATGCCTGCTTTTTTGCTATACTTGAGGCCTTAACCCGGTATTCTTGAAAAAAGCTCTTAATGCATTGATTGTTTTAGGTGTAGAAGACACTCAATCTTCCTATGAAAAGAGGCGTATTAAAACCACCAATCTTATTAACCTTCTTGTTGTTTTCCTGATTCTTGTTGGATACAGCAACTACTTTATCATTCACAGCGACTTCGCATTTGTTCCGGTAACTTGTTTCTTGTGCCTTTCTTTAGTTTCCATTTTTTTAAACAAGGTCCGACACACAACAGCATCCTTCCTGCTATTCACCATCAATATAAATCTTTCTATTTTTTTTATAAACGAATACTATCCCTTCGAAACCGGGTCTTACCTGTTTTATTTTCCCCTTATAGTAAGTATAGTACTCCTTAATAATCCAAGTTTCAAGAACAAATATTCGGTCATTCACTTTTCTATTTGCGCGGGCTTTTTTATTGGCGGGCTTTTGCTAGACTTCCCTGCGCTCCGTTTAACTACCCTCACACCTGCTCAAATAAGACTTTTGTGGTATTTCGACTTAGTAATGGCAACCATGCTTACCGCCGTTCTAACGTTTTTACTCACCCGCATTATCTATAAACAAAACCAGGAAATTATTATTCAGAATGATGATCTTAAAAAAGCAAAAGAGATCGTTAATGTTTCGCTCAAAGAAAAAGAGGTGCTGCTGGCAGAGTTACATCACCGTGTAAAAAATAATCTGGCGATTATTTCCGGACTATTGAATTTGCAGAAAGATGCCATTGAAAACGAAGAGGCCAAACAGGTTTTAAGCGATAGTAAAACCCGTATAATGAGTATGGCCCTGGTGCACAAAATGCTCTACGAAAATGTTGAACTCAAAAATATTAACCTTGGCAAATATGCTTCTGAGCTCCTGAATGAATTATTATACTCGTATAACCTTATAAAAGTAGTGAAAGTGAACGAAGACTTCGATGCCGTAAATATACCGGTCAGTAAATCTATTCCGCTTGGTTTGATACTTAATGAGGTTATAACCAATTGCATTAAATATGTGTATAAACCTTGCGAGGAATTAAACGGTGTATTCAACATTAGTATAAAATTAAAGGAAGGTCAGGTTGTTTTAATCATGAAAGACAACGGTTTAGGTTTTCCTAAAGACTTTAATGTAGATTCTGAAAATCAGTCCCTTGGCATTTATCTTATCAAAACATTAGCCGAACAGATTGATGGGAAAGTACGGTTCTCAAATGAGGCCGGAGCAAAAATTGAGTTAAATTTTTCCCACAATTAAATTTTATAAATGCAAGCCTATTTAAGGTGTTTTTAAGCATATAAAATTGTATTATTGTGCTTTAGTTAAAGTTTTATGTATAAAATATGAAGATTGGCTTTGATATTTTAGGCGGGGACTTCGCTCCAAAAAATTGTCTTGAAGGACTAGTGATGGCTTCGAAAGAGTTACCAGCCGACGTTAAATTGGTTTTGATTGGTGATAGCAATGCCGCTAAAGAGTACTTTACAAAAAATGGAGTAAACCCAGATCAATTTGACTACGTACATACTACCGAAACTATTGAAATGGGAGAACACCCCACAAAAGCTTTTTCTCAAAAACCCAATAGCAGCATCTCTTTGGGATATAAACTATTAAAAGAAAAAAATATCGACGCTTTTGCGAGTTCTGGCAATACAGGCGCAATGCTTGTAGGAGCCATGTTTACAGTTAAAGCGATTCCTGGCGTAATTCGTCCCTGCATTACCTCTATACTTCCTAAAGAAAATGGAGGATTTGGTATTGTGCTTGATGTAGGAACAAACGCAGATTGCAAACCCGATGTATTATATCAATTCGGAATTTTAGGATCTATTTGTGCGCAGGAAGTTTATAAAATAAAAAATCCAAAAGTTGGCTTGCTCAATATTGGCGAAGAACCTGAAAAGGGAAACCTTGTAACCCAGGCTACTCATGCCTTAATGAAGGATTCTAAAGATTTTAATTTTGTAGGAAACATCGAAGGTCGCGAAGTGTTTTCAGATAAAGCAGATGTAGTAGTTTGCGAAGGTTTTGTAGGAAACATCCTTCTTAAAACGGCGGAAGCTTTTTACGACGTAATAAAAACACGTAACCGCAGCGACGAGTATTTCGATAAATTTAATTACGAACTCTACGGAGGAACACCAGTTCTGGGAATCAATGCCAATGTATTAATTGGCCATGGTATCTCCAGCTCCCTGGCTTTTAAAAACATGTTGTTGCTGGCTAAAGATGTAGTGGATGCCAAGCTGAACGACAAAATAGAACAAATTTTTCAATGATGATGAAAGCTGCAATCACAGCCGTGGCAGGGTATTTGCCGGAAAACATTCTTACTAATAAAGATCTCGAAAAAATGATTGATACCACGGATGAGTGGATCACTACCCGCACCGGGATCAAAGAAAGACACATAGAGAACGATCCGAATAAAGCTACCTCCGATATGGGCGTAGAAGCTGTAAAACTTCTCTGCAAAAAAAGCGGGCTTAAAGTAGAAGAGATCGACCTTTTAATTTGTGCAACAGTAACGCCTGACATGACTTTTCCCGCAACCTCCAACCTTATTTGCGCTAAACTCGGGGCTAATAAAGCATGGGGCTTCGATCTTGGCGCCGCCTGTTCAGGATTTATTTATGCTCTTACTACGGGTGCTCAATTTATAGAAACAGGTCGTTACAAAAAAGTTGTGGTTGTTGGTGCCGACATGATGAGCCGCATTATCGATTACACCGATAGAACCACATGCGTTATTTTTGGCGATGGTGCCGGAGCCGTTTTATTAGAGCCTACTACAGAAGATGTTGGGATCAAAGATTTTATTTTACACTCCGATGGAAACGGAGCAACACATTTACATATGAAAGCTGGAGGTTCTTTAAGACCACCAAGCCACGAAACCGTGGATGCACGGATGCACTTTGTTCACCAGGAAGGACAGGCTGTTTTTAAACATGCCGTTTACAACATGGCTGAAGTAAGCGCAAAAATTATGGAGAAAAATAATCTAACTGCAGAGGATGTTACCTGGTTAGCAGCGCACCAGGCTAACAAACGCATTATTGATGCTACATCTTCCCGCATGGGTATTGGATCTGAAAAGGTGATGATGAACATCGAACGCTACGGAAATACCACTGCAGGAACTATTCCCCTATTACTTTGGGATTACGAAAAGCAATTGAAAAAAGGAGATAATATTATACTCTCCGCTTTTGGTGGCGGCTTTACCTGGGGGGCAGTGTTCCTGAAATGGGCATACGACGGAAGTAAAACCGGAAAATAATTTTTCTTACATACTAACCTTTTAAAAGCTCCGCGATACGGAGCTTTTTTATTTTAGATACCCCCAATTTCGCCGAACAAGCTATTTTTGACCCTCAAATTCAGCTATTTAACACTGTTATAGAGGCATTTTAACTTATTTATAGTTTACATTTGTATGTAACTAAATCATAGGCTATGAAGCATAAAAAATCTCTAATTGTTATACTACTGGCTCTGTGTACCGGCCTTTTCTCATTCAGTAATTTTCTTCCTCCACTTGAAGAGCTCGCCTTAAATGCTGCTATTCCACTGCCTGATTATAAAATGAAGGATGTTTCGGGTAAAGACATTAGTTTGAATGAAGCAAAAACTCAAAAGGGCTTGCTTGTTATTTTTTCATGTAACACTTGTCCTTACGTTAAACTTAGCGCCAGCCGCATCAAAGATTATTCTGATTATTGCCAGTCTAACGGAATTGGTTGTGCCATAATCAACAGCAATGAAGCTCAACGTAGCGAAGATGATAGTTATGCTGAAATGGTAAAGTATTATGGCTCACAACACTTAAAGTGTATATACGCGGTTGACGAAAAAAGTCAACTGGCCAACGCTTTCGGAGCTGGGCGCACCCCCCAGTGTTTTTTATTTAATGCAAAAGGACTTATTTACAAAGGTGCTATTGACGATAATGTAAAAGATCCGTCGGCGGTTAAAGATCCGTACCTAAAAAATGCCCTTACTGCTTTGAGCAAAAACGAAATTCCAAAAACGCAGGAAACCAAATCTATCGGTTGCACCATTAAACGTATTGAATAAGTATTTCTCGACTAGGCTCAAAAGGATAATAAAAACTAGCAGGTCCGGCTTTTGCCGGACCTTTTTTATTTAAAGCTGTTGAATTGCTATCTTTACACGCCATGTTTAAGAAAGACCTCGATCCTGAAGATTTTTATTACAGTCCCGAAGGCTACATTGTTTTTACCGAAAAGTACCATTTAAAGCGCGGTCATTGTTGCAAAAGCGGCTGTAGACATTGTCCTTACGGTTATAATAAAAAAACAGGTAATTTTGATAAAGACACTAAAAAGTAAAATTTATATATGTCATCAGCTACGACACAACTCACTTTCAAAGAATTAATACTTCAGGGAATTCCTTCTGAATTGCCTGCTCATAAAACGCCTGAGCAAAACATAAATCATGCTCCCAAGCGTAAAGACATTCTGAATGCCGATGAAAAAAAATTAGCCATCAGAAATGCTCTGCGTTATTTTGATAAAAAACACCACGCGGTTTTAGCAAAAGAATTTGCTGAAGAACTTAAAACTTATGGGCGAATTTACATGTACCGTTTTCGCCCGGATTATAAAATATACGCCCGCCCTATTTTCGATTACCCACATCAATCCAAACAAGCGGCTGCTATTATGCACATGCTTAGCAATAACCTCGACTATGCCGTTGCGCAACATCCTCAGGAACTAATTACTTATGGCGGAAATGGCGCTGTGTTCCAAAACTGGGCACAATACCTTTTAACCATGCAGTATTTAGCAACTATGACCGATGAGCAAACACTCGTGCTCTATAGCGGACATCCAATGGGGCTTTTTCCGGCACCGAAGGATTCTCCACGTGTAGTAGTTACCAATGGGATGATGATTCCGAACTATAGCAAGCCCGATGATTGGGAAAAATTTAACGCACTTGGTGTAACACAATACGGACAAATGACTGCGGGAAGCTTTATGTACATTGGTCCCCAAGGCATCGTACACGGCACTACCATAACCGTTATGAACGCTGCCCGTAAAAAATTTAAAACAGAAGAGGAGCGTCGCGGCAAACTATTTGTCACCTGCGGACTCGGTGGCATGAGTGGCGCGCAACCAAAGGCTGCGAAAATTGCCGGACTTGTTTCTATTACTGCTGAAATAAATCCAAAAGCTGTTAAGACCCGCCATTCACAAGGTTGGGTGGATGAAGTTTTTACCGACCTCGACAAATTAATGGCCCGTACCAAAAAAGCACAACAAAACAAGGAAGCTGTTAGTTTAGCTTATGAAGGTAATGTGGTTGATCTCTGGGAGCGCCTGGAGAAAGACTCCATAAGCGTTGATATTGGAAGCGATCAAACTTCATTGCACAATCCCTGGGCGGGCGGATATTATCCTGCAGGGTTAAGTCTCGAAGAGAGTAATAAACTGATGGCCGAAAAGCCTGAGCACTTTAAAAAAGAAGTTCAGAAAACGCTTGTTCGTCATATAAATGCCGTAAATGCTTTGGCTAAAAAAGGCATGTACTTTTTCGATTATGGAAATGCATTTTTGTTAGAAGTTTCCCGCGCAGGCGGTGATGTATTTGCAAACAAAGAAAATGGTGAGTTCAAATACAAATCGTATGTTCAGGATATCTTAGGGCCCATGTGTTTCGATTATGGCTTTGGTCCTTTCCGTTGGGTGTGCGCATCTGCAAAACCCGAAGATCTTGCTGTAACTGATAAATTAGCAGAAGAAGTTCTCGAGGAGATCTATAAAACTGCGCCTAACGAAATTAAACAACAGTTACATGATAATATTGTGTGGATCAAAGAGGCGCAACAAAATAATTTGGTAGTGGGTTCACAAGCACGTATTCTTTATGCTGACAGTGAAGGACGTATTAAAATTGCGCAGGCGATAAACAAAGCGATCAAAGAAGGGAAAATTTCTGCACCAGTTGTTTTAGGACGCGATCACCATGATGTAAGCGGAACCGACAGCCCTTACCGCGAGACTTCTAACATTTATGATGGAAGTAAATTTACAGCGGACATGGCCGTACAAAACTTTGTTGGAGATTCGTTCAGAGGTGCCACATGGATCAGTCTCCACAATGGTGGTGGTGTTGGTTGGGGTGAAGTTATTAATGGTGGTTTTGGCCTTGTGTTAGATGGAAGTGCAGAAGCAGAGCGTAAATTAGAACAAATGCTTTTCTGGGATGTGAATAATGGGATTGCCCGTAGAAGTTGGGCCCGCAACGATGAAGCGCTATTTGCTATAAAACGCGAAATGGCCCGCCGTCCTGATTTAAAAGTGACGCTTCCCAATTTGGTGGACGATAAAACACTGGAAGGTTTGATTTAATTTGTAGTGATTTGCTCGATGAAAAAAATCTATTTTTGCTTCCTGGTAATTACTTTTTTCACGCGAGCTTTTTCGCAGGGCAGGAACATAAATAAACTTACGCTCGAAACAACCTATTCACAAGTCGAGATTCACAAATCGCTGAGAGACCTTATAACACAAGCTGAGAAATCGTCTTATTTTGATGATGCGTTTTTTAATGGTCTGCTTAAAAAAATAATGCTGGACAAACAATTCAGCGCGAAAGAAAAAGTGCAGCTCTTTTATTTGATGCAGAAACAATTGGGTTTTGCTTTTGTGGGTGTCAATTATCTTCCTCCAAAACAAACCTATTTTAATTTTTTTTCGGGCGAAGTTCTTACCTGGCAAAAAACCCGCTTAAGTTTGCGTGAATTAAAATACGATCCCGCAGAACTTCTTGCTTTGCTAGATTCAAACTGGAAAAGCGATCCAATTGTGGCCTCCAATGCTTTGCTACTTTCTACTCTTTTAAATTCAGAAGCCACTGCCAAAGCTTTGCAACAGTATAGTAATTATGAAGTTATATTACAGGCAAAAAATCCCGATATCCTGAATCACTATTTATGTTTGAGTGCCGCAGTAAAACAAGACACCATCGTTACTGCCAATCTTGCTAAAAATGCTCTGCGTTTTACATCCGAAAATTATATTGAAGATGCACTTTGCGCTCTGTATTCAAAAAACAACTCTGTTATCACTATTAAAACTTACATTTTGCAAGAGGCAAATTCTCAAAATGATCTGAGCATTCAAACCGCTCTGGCGGCTCTCTATAGCAAAGTGCCGCCGGCAACCTTCGGAAAAAGCGTTCAAAGTTTTATAGAAGAAAGCAAAGACAAATGGAAGAAAGAACTTCTAAAAAACATTCTCGCTAATAAAATTCCATTCAATTACAGTCTCGCTAACAAAGAACAAATTGTCACCAAAACCTGGGAGGGTGTTACGCTAAGTCTATACAATGATGGAGCGCTCATTAGCAATGGGACTTTATTGGAGTTTGATGAGAATTGACCCCCCCCATTTCTTTAATATCCCCCCAAAAGAGTTCCTGAAAAGCCAGCTTTTTTTGATATTTTTAAGGCTCATTATTAGTTATGAAAAAATTTATTTATACCTCCGCGCTTGTCGTAGTATCGGCGCTTACTGCTTTTGCACAAGACAAAACTTTAACCATTCAGGAAGCTGTTTTAAAAGGACGCACAAGTCTTGCGCCAAAACGTTTATCTAATCTTGGATTTATTTCCGATTCTAAAAAGATTGCCTACATCGATAAAAACGAACTAATAATTCTAAACGGCCAGGATGGAAAAATAATTTCATCCATGTCGACAGTAGCCTTTAATAAGGCTTTGGCTGCGGGTGGCATGGACACTGTTTCGGGCTACGAAGGTTTAAAATGGAAAAACGAAAACGAATTTTATTTCAAACATAAAAAAGGAGAATCACTTTATACTATCGATAAAAAATCCATTTCAAAATCGGAACGCAAACAGTCAGATGCTGCTTTGGAAAATCTGGATGAGTATAAAGAAGGAGAAATTTTTGCACACGTAGCAAATAATAACGTTTACGTTTACGTCAATGGCGAGTCTACACAAGTTACCAAAGATGGCTCTTACGAAATAGTAAACGGAAAAAGTGTGCACCGCGATGAGTTCGGCATACACAAGGGTACCTACTGGAGTCCGAACGGAAATTTTTTAGCTTATTACAGAATGGATCAAAGCGATGTAACGGATTATCCTGTAATCGACTGGACAAGTTATCCGGCCAAAAACGTAAATATCAAATATCCAATGGCTGGTAACAAAAGTCATTATGTAACATTGTTTGTTTACGATTTAAAGTCTAAAAAAAGCACCTTGATTAAAACAGAAGGTCCAAAAGAACAGTACCTGACGAATGTTTCCTGGAGCCCCGATGAAAAGAAAATTTACATCGCTGTTCTAAACCGCGAACAAAATCACTACAAGCTAAACGAATACGATGCCGCTACGGGAGCTTTCATCAAAACATTATTCGAAGAAAAAGACGAAAAATATACCGAGCCTTCCAATCCAATGCTCTTTGTAAAAAACAATCCAAAACAATTTATCTGGCAAAGCCGCAAAGATGGGTTCAATCATTTTTACTTATATAACGTGGATGGAAGTCTTGTAAAGCAACTCACCAAAGGCAACTGGGAAGTAAAAACTGAAAATGGTTTCGATGAAAAAGGAGAAAATTTATTTTTTCATGCTAACGAACAAAGTCCGGTGAACCAGGATTTTTATTCTGTGAATTTAAAATCCGGAAAAATGACTCGCTTAACCAAAGATAACGGTTTTCACACTGTTGCTTTAAGCAAAAAAGGAGATTTTTTTATCGACAACTTTACGTCCTGCTACACACCACGTGAATACAGGATCATTCAGCCAAACGGAAAATCCTCTACGATCTACAAAGCTGAAAATCCTTTAAAGGATTATAAAACGGGCAAATGGAATTTGTTCACGATTAAAAATAGCGAAGGAACTGACTTGTATTGCCGCATGTTTAAACCGGTAGATTTTGACAGTACTAAAAAATATCCGGTGCTTGTATATCTCTATAACGGTCCGCATTCGCAAATGGTCACTAACACCTGGATGGCCGGCGGAGAAGTATGGTACCAATACATGGCAGAAAAAGGATTTATCGTTTTTACTTTAGATGGCAGAGGAACTTCCTACCGCGGGAAAGCATTTGAGCAGGCTATTCACAGACAAGTAGGAACTAAAGAAATGGAAGACCAGTTAAAAGGTGTGGAATATTTAAAATCATTGCCGTATGTTGACGCTAACCGTTTAGGCGTGCATGGCTGGAGCTACGGAGGTTTTATGACTACTTCCTTAATGACAAGTCACGCAGGAGTGTTTAAAGTAGCTGCTGCTGGCGGTCCGGTAATAGACTGGAGCTACTATGAAATTATGTACGGAGAACGTTATATGGATTCTCCGCAGGAAAATAAAGAAGGGTATGATAAGAATAATCTATTAAATCATGTAGATAAATTAAAAGGAAAACTCTTAATGATTCACGGAGCACAAGATGATGTAGTTGTTTGGCAACATAGCATTATGTACCAAAAGAAAGCCGTAGACAAAGGCGTGCAATTGGATTATTATGTTTATCCCGGACACATGCACAATGTGCTTGGAAAAGACCGCGCGCATTTGATGGAAAAGATCTGTAATTATTTTATAGATAATCTCTAGGCCTTTCAACACACTTCGGAAAATTTTGTCAGGTTAAATCAGGACAACTTTTCCAGGGTTAAAGAGGGAATTACCAGGCTTCGAAATTCGTAACTGCATGGCGCAGGTCTTTATTCCTCATGTTAAAGCTAAGCATCAGTTGCCAATAATCTAAAGTGTTATCCGGCATTAAAGAGCTAATATAACTCTTATAACTTACCTGTGCAGTAAACAAATCTGTTCTCACACCCGCATTGTAGCCTACAACGTCGGAAGCGCGTGTCGCTCCCATAATAAAATGTTTGTAAACCAAAAAATTAGCCGAAATTAAAGCATTGGATCGGGCGGGCTCCGATGACAACTGTCCGGAAAAATTAACATGAAAGTTTTCGGTTAAGTTAAGATTGTACGACGCGTGAAAACTATGTTTAAAATAAAAAAACCTGCTTGAGTTAGCCCCGGTAGCCGGCAGGTAATCAATACTGGAAGAGTTAAACCCAGCATAAAAATTTTTATAGTTCACTAATACACCGTATCCAATCGCATAATTTTGTTCGCTTTGCCAACCTCTTTGAGGACTATACATCCAGGTATAATTTATTTCTCTGCGCAATACTCCACCCTGTAAAGAAGGGACAATTTTTAATTTTTCACCTACTTTAAAATGGCGGGAATAAATTAAAGTTGCATTTTGAATTCTTAATACATCACCCATACTCTGATAATTATACAAGAGCCCTATTCCGCTTTTCAGAGAAGGTAAATAACAATCAAAAGCATTGCTAAAATTATACATTCTATAACCACCTTTCGATGGAAGTTCAGCAAAAGCTTGATTTCTGACCCCGCCATTAGTTCCGGCGAATGAAGGGTTAACGTTTAAGAGGGCCTGATAAGGGATATTTGAAGTGGTTTGCGCTAAGCCATTTTTTACCAAAACGAGGCTGAACATTACTACAATGATCTTTTTCATAATTTTCTGATTTACCATTTTTCAAAATCCGTGATACTCTGGCGCTTTTCCTTATTTCTTAAATTAAAGCTAAGTAACACTTGCCAGGTGCCATTAAATTCATCAGGAGTCAATCTGCTAAGATCCCTTTGATAACTTCCTTGTACTATAAAATAGTCTGACCGAAATCCCACGTTCATACCGGAGTTGGATCTTTCATGTGAAACACCATATATTAAATGTTTGAAGCATAAAATATTTATAGAACCCTTTGCCAAAGTATATCCGGGCGTTTGGATGAGTTGTCCGAAAAAATTCACATGTAAATTATCTCTGAGATTAAGATTGTATGAGAGGTGCCAATTCTTAGCCACTGGTATGCGTTCCGTGCTAAAAAAGCCTGCGTCAGGTGTATTCAGGTTAAAAACACTTAATCCGGCATAGAGATTTTTATAATTCACGAGCAATCCGGCATGCAGTGCAAAATACTCCACACGGATCCACGGTGAACCATTCACTGCAAATACACTGCCCTGGTACCTGCCAAGGAATATTTCTTTCGATGTATATTCAGCCTGAACTGAGGGAATGATCTTCAAGTGCTCTTTGATGTTAAAATATTTCGCATAGGCTAGACTCCCTGATACCGTTCGGTTGGTACTGTTGTAAGTAGAATAGTTAACACCTAGCCCTATACCACTTTTTATCGAAGATAGATAGGTGTCAAAATTATTAGTAACATCCAAATATGTTAAGGCATCAGAAGCTGGAACGCGTATTGAAGACTGATTGCGAATCAACCCGTTACTTCCTGCAAAGGAGGGGTTCAAATCCAATAAAGACTGATAGTGCACGTTGGATGGCGCTTGTGCGTAGCTGAATGCAGCCATCAGACTAAAACATCCTAACACTATAGATTTTAAAAACTTCCTCATAAAATCACCATTTTTCAAAACTTACAGGAACCTCGCCTGCTTGTTTTCTGTTAAGACTTAAACCCAGAGCTACTTGCAAAGCGTTTGACGGATTTGCGGCAAGCTTGCTATAATAAATAATATATCCTGCGCTAACACTAAAATAGTTATTACGGTATCCAAGATTAAAAAATGCTGCATCATCAAAAGCGTAACCGAATCCTGTAGTAACATGTTTAAGAAACACAGCATTTGCGGTAAGTTGTAAACTATTATATCCGAGCTGAGTAGAAGCCAAACCAGAAAATTGGATAAGTGTTTTTTGATTTAAAGGAATTGCGTACGATACATTAAACGTGTAACGACGTGGAAGCTTTTCTGATCCAAGAACTCCCTGGTCTGGTTCATTGATATGGTAAACTGTTCCTCCAATGAATACATTTTTATAATTAACCAACAAAGCAGCACTCCCGTCAATATTATTTTTTTTAGATACAGGTGCGCTTCCATTGGGATTCCACAGAATGTAAGAATTTCCAAGAGTTAATCTCTCAACATCCACTTGTTTTTGAAAAGCTCTTATTTGTATAGACGGAATAATTTTCAGTCCACTTTCCTTACATGCAAAAATGGGTGCGTAAATAAGATTTAGCGCTGATGTACGAAACATTCCATGATAAAGATCGTTTACCATGCCGGAGATCGCAATGCCGCCATGAAGCCTTTTTACGTACCCGTCTAGCCCATTGTAATAGGTTACGTCGTCGGAAGAACTGCCAGGTTGCAGACTCGTGTACAAAGTTTGATTTCTCAGGGAACCATTACTTCCAGCAAAAGAGGGATTTGTGTAAAGTAAGGATTGATTCGGGTTTAAGAATATCTGATCTTGTGACAAACCGATAAATGAGCCACACAAAAAGGCTAACAAGTATATTGATTGTTTTTTCATAGCTGCAATTTTTAAAGATTAATAATTTTCGAAATTGCTGCCGGATTTAAATTGTTCTTTGCTTGGAAAACTAAATGACAGATGACCTTCCCAGGAACCCATACCCATTCCGTCTTTATAGATCGTAGCATCGTAGCCCGCTTGAACTGTAAAAAAACGAGCTCTGAAGCCCAGGTTTACAGCAGCTCCTTTATCACCGAGACAGGCCGCTCCAACAATAAAATGATTTTTAAATATAGCATTCACGCCAGACTGACCATAGAAAAAGTTATTCTGATAATTACCCCTGCAGAAGGCCTGCAAATTAACTTGTTCAGAAAGATGAAAATTATAAGAAATGTAGCTGGCAAAACGGAATGGCAACTTATTTGATCCCATCAAACCGATGTCAGGTTGGTTTAAATTAAAAACAGAAACGCCTGCATACAAATTCTTCTTATAATTAACGAGCATTCCCGCGCTTATATTCAGATAGGATTTGTTTTGAGCCGGGATGATAGCGAAATTTGTCCAGTTCTTCCCATAACGGGGATCAATCATGTCACCGAAATTTAAATTGCCTCTGTCAAGACTCTTATGACCGTAGCCCAGCTGAACAGAGGGAATGACTTTTAAATCTCCGTCCTTAAAATTCAAATACTGCGCATAGCTAATAGAAAATAATGAACTCTTTAAAGTGCCGTGGGCTGCATCGTCCGATAACAAAGAGACTGCCACGCCTGCTTTCAAAGGTTTGATATAAGCGTCGAAAGTGTTCTGATAGGTGACGAAATTAGTGGATAAATTGGGCCATTGATGCCTATAGGATAATTGGTTACGCACACCTCCATTGCATCCAGCAAAAGATGGGTTCAAAGATACGAGAGACTGATTTGTGTTTAAATAATAAGGATCCTGAGCGTTTGCAAAATACATGCAAGCCGTTGCAAGCAATAAAACCAGATTTTTCATGGCAAGGAGTTTTTTGAGTACTTTAAAATTACTCAAAAAACTTAAAGATCCTAATTCTTTAACACTACTGGGGCGGCAGTGCTAAGCCATAGCTTTTGTCTTACTCATTAATTCTTCAATCTCATCTGCTTCAACTGGAATATTTTTCATGAGATCCAGCTGGCCGTTTGTAGTAACAAGGAAATTATTTTCTATACGAATACCTAAACCTTCTTCCTGAATGTAAATGCCCGGCTCCACCGTAAACACCATGCCTGCCTGGATCGGCTCCTGGAAGAATCCAACATCGTGCACATCTAATCCTAAAAAATGACTGGTACCATGCATAAAATATTTTTTGTATGCTGGCCAATTCGCATTTTGTTCTTTTACGTCTTCTGTTTTTAATAAATTCAACTGCAACAATTCTTCCGTCATCAACTCACCTACTTCTTTGTTGTATTTATCAAAGGTTTGTCCAGGCACCAACAATTTGGTTGCTGCTTTGTGAACACGCAAAACTGCATTGTAAACTTCCTTCTGACGTTTTGTGTATTTTCCGTTTACCGGAATAGAACGGGTTAAATCACTTGCGTAATTTGCATACTCAGCAGCTACGTCCAATAATATTACGTCTCCGTCTTTACATTGTTGGTTATTTTCTACATAGTGAAGAACACATGCGTTCTTACCACTAGCTACAATGGGTCCGTACGCAAAACCCTGAGAGCGGTTACGCACAAACTCATGAATTAATTCCGCTTCAATTTCATATTCCCAAACCCCAGGCTTAATAAAACCTAATAATCTGCGAAATCCTTTTTCTGTAATGTCACAAGCTTGTTGAATCAAGTCAATTTCCTGCGTGCTTTTGATAGCACGTATGCGGTGCATGATTGGCGCGCTGCGTTCAATTTTATGCAAGGGATATTTTGCAATGATTGTTTTATTAAAGCGGTCTTGCGCTGTTTCTGCATCGATATACCGGCGTGTGTGCTCATTACTATTCAGATAAATATTTTCGGCCTGTATAAAAAAAGCTTTCATGATTTTTTCAAATTCATGATGCCAATATATATGCTCTATTCCGCTTACTTCTGTTGCCTGCGTTTTATTTAGTTTAGCACCTTCCCAGATGGCAATAAGTTCACTGGTTTCTTTTACAAATAAAATTTCTTTGTGTTTACCATCTTTTACGTCTGGAAAAATAACAAGAATCGTATCTTCCTGATCAATTCCTGTCAGATAAAATAAATCCGCATTCTGTCTGAAACCCATGCTGCCATCGGCATTTGTAGGCATAATATCGTTGCTTACAAAAACAGCCAGCGAATTTGGCTTCAAATGATTTTTGAATTTATTTCTATTTTCTCTGAATAAACTATTGTCGATGGCCTGGTATTTCATATGTTTTAATTATTGTTTTAAATGTCATATAATTTAACCAGTTTAGTCGTTTGTTTTGTGTTTTGGCAAACATGGTTATTTCATACTGAAAATTTATTGGTTTTTTGAAAATCTTATAATTTAGAAGAATACTAAATTACTTATTTAAGCCCTGAAAACAAATTGACTTAACGGAGAACAGCAATTTTATTTTGTTTGCAGTCCGTTAAAAAAGTTTCATTAACCCCATTCGGGGGATAGATTGTTTCTTCGTGAAAAAAATCGTCTGAATCTTTGTAATAAGTTATGATCCACTCTTCACCCGAAATACGAAAACTAACAAACTGCGAAACGGGAATAGTCCACGTTTTTCGGTTTTTAAAAAAGATAAATCCTCTTTTAAATACAATAGTTTTTAAATCAAATGTGATGTTGGCCGCGTTGTAATCGAACCAGGTGTAAATAATGACAGCCATCACGAAGAGAGCAAGCGTTATGGGATCCACAATTTTTCCGCCCACCATATTGTATACAAGCACAGCAACAACAAAACCCCAGAGTTTAGAACTCCAGTGTTTAAAAAAACTTGTTTTTGTTTCCAGTTTATGGAAGCCTGGTAAAAAAGCATTTTGTGCAGCAAAAAATTCTTTGCGAATGCCTATTTGTGTTTTGGTTGCTTTCAAAGATTGATTTAAAAGAATTCCGGTAGCGTAATACAGAGTTGGGTAATTTTCTTTTATTTCTTCTGGTGATTCAAAATAGTGTTCGATGCAGACACTCAAAAATTCGTTGATATTTGTTCCCCCATAACTTCTGAAAATTGTCTCCTTTTTATTGCGGATATCGTTAAAAGCATCACTGGCGCAGGCAATCCACTTATTAAAATAATTGTCTACAAAATAATCCTGCTCATGACCTTTAATACTGTTAAATCTCAGTGCATGCGAAAATTCGTGCAGGCCCAGATTCATGTTGTCATCGTTTATCTCATAACCGCGGATAAAACTTTTCCAACTCAATTTAATATAGCCTTGCAAATTTGTTTCGCCGTTGAATTTTAAATCTCCTTTAGCGTTATCAAAATTAGAAGGGTGCAATTGTATTTCTTCGAAATAATTTAGCTGCCATACTTCGAGGCCCAAAGTGAGTTGTACAGCACTCGCCGCAACCAAAGCTTTTACACGGTTATCTGGCTTAAAATCATCAGCGCCACTGATTACCTTTTCTGAAATAAACATCAGACAACGCTCTACAAACCTTTGTCGGTAAACCTTTTCCAGCGTATTGTAATACCTGAAATAGGTACTGTAAAACACATCTAATTCACTGGGATTTAGCTCTATATCGGGTGCGGATGTCAATTTTATAAATTTACTAAAAAAAGCGGCTTTTTTTAAAGCTGTTTAAATTAAAAACTTATCTTTGCTTACTTAAGAATAAAAATAAATTATGATTGATTTAACAGGAATTATCTCTATTTCAGGCCAACCGGGCTTATATAAAATTGTTGCTCAAAGCAAGAATGGTATTATCGTGGAAGGGCTTACAGACAAAAAACGTTTAAACGTTTATGCTTCTACAAAAGTTTCTACATTATCTGATATCAGCATGTTTACAACAGGTGATGATAAACCTATTGAAGAAATTATGACTTCTGTTTTTGAAAAAGAAAAAGGTGGTCCCGCTATTGATAACAAAGCCGACGATAAAGCTATCGAAAAATATTTCTCTGAGGTTCTTCCTGATTATGATAAAGATCGCGTGTATGTAAGTAATATGCGTAAACTTTTAACCTGGTATAACGGCCTTCAAAGCACAGGTAGCTTAAAAGAAAAAGAAGAAGCAAAAGAAGGGGAAGAAAAAGCACCTAAAACTGCTGCGGTAAAAGCTGAAGAAAAGGCAAAAGTGAAAAAAACAGCAACTAAAGATTCTTCTAAAGCTAAAACAAGTGTTGGTGTTAAGAAAACAACCGGCGTTCGTAAAACAGGTACAGCTTAATTTAAGCTTTCAAATACTATTAGAAAAGCCATCTTCAAAGGATGGCTTTTTTTTATACTAAAGATTTCTTTCGTTCGTTGTACAAAAAACCCAATTATGAAGTTTCTTTTTACACTTCTTCTATGTTTTCAATTTCTTTCGGCACAGGTCTGGCTTCCAATTGATGATTATCCTGGCTTAAAACGCGACGACGGAGTTGCTGTTGTAGTTGGTAACAAAGCTTATGTAGGAACGGGATTGGTGGAATGGGCACTCACTCTCGACTTTTGGGTAATGGATTTGAATACATACACATGGAGTTATGGAAAAGCAATGCCTGATAATTCTAACCGCCAGTATTCCTGTGCTTTTGCAGGTGATGGGTGTTATTACGTTTTTGGTGGAATTGCAAACGGAGGCGCTAATAAAGACATGTTTAAATATGACGTGGCCTCAAACAGCTGGAGCCTTGTGACGGCGAAACCAGGCTTGGGCATAAGCGGGGCAGCTTGTATGAATTTTGGTGACAAAGTAATTATTAGTGGGGGAAAATTTCAAAACGACAAATCCAGCGCAGAAGTATGGGAATACACAAAAAGCACAGATACATGGGTACAAAAAAATGATTATCCGTTTTCCGGAAGATGGCGTGCAAGTGCCACCGTTCTTAATAACACAGGCTACCTTATTTTTGGTAGAGATAGTGGAGGCGCTTTACGTAAAGAATTTTATAAGTACACTCCCTCAACCGATAGCTGGACAAAAATCATGGATTTCCCCGGCGCAAGGGGGAGAAATTATGCTTCTTTAAATGTAGCGCATGGAAAGCTCACTGTATTTGGTGGTATTGATTCGCTGGAAAATTTCTATAAGGATATCTGGTATTTTAATGAAACAACAACAAGCTGGTTGCAGGGGCCCGACCTTCCTGCTGCAGGCCGCAAGGGAGGAATGAGCTGGGCTTATGGCAACGATTTATTTTATACCTGCGGCATTGCCGGTGGTTTGCGTGTTACAGAAACATGGAAAACGGATGTGCCGCTTGGCATTAAAAAAGATACAGAACAATCCCTTTTTACTGTGTATCCAAATCCTACAAATGGAAAAATAACCCTCTCCCTTCCGTCGAACGCCTTTGGCAACCTGGCGTGTAGCATTTACGATATTTTTGGAAGAACTCTAGGTAAATTAGATCTGGCCTCCCAATCGGAGCTTGACCTCAGTAATTTTACAACTGGAATTTATTTTTTGAAATTCTATTCTGGAAACGAGCTGGTAGAAACAAAAAAACTGGTCAAAAATTAGACCTATTTATCTTTGTAAATTACCATGTTAATAATGCCTTTACTTGGACTTGAGTTATCACTTAAGGTTACTACAAAAGGCTTTCGTTTTCCTTCAAAACAATTATATACTACGTAGCCTTTGTCCTCAGTAGGATTCGGCAGCTTGTTCGCATAATAATCTTTAAAGTCACAAAATAAATAAGAACTTAACTCCAAATCATTGGTAGTAATCTGAACATTTATTTCTTCCAGACTATCTTTACTAAAAGCATAATCGATAGAATAATCAGTAGTGCTATCGGCCTTAAATTCATAATACAAATGGCCTTCAGATTCTTCGGTTGGAGGAACTTGTTCGATTTGTTTTATGAGCGTGGGACTTGTATTTAGTTTAACCCCTCTAAAAACACCATCCGGGGAGCGGATAATTTCATCCAGCAAAATGTGAAAACCAGGAAAAACACGAGGTTTGACAACTGGCGCCTCTTTCTTCTCCTGGTTGCATCCCACTGCAAAAAGCAGCAGAATCATCATAGAATAGGTTATTTGAGAGAATGCGCGCACTGTTTAAATTTCAAGGTAAATATAGTTATAAAATTGCCGGTGCTTTTAAATAAATAGAAAAACCCGCAAGATACTTTTTAGCCTTAGACTGTGGGTAATTTTGCGGGCTTTTTCTTTCCATTAAATGTGTTCAATACAAAACAATGAGATCATTATTTACCAGTCTCAGCAGCTTCAGCAGAGGTTACAACCTCAGGTCGCATTTGAGGAAAAAATAAAACCTCCTGTATGTTTACGTTATTTGTAAAAAGCATAGTCAGACGGTCGATTCCAATGCCGATGCCCGCTGTAGGCGGCATACCGTATTCAAGCGCCCTTAAAAAATCATGGTCGATAAACATCGCTTCATCATCACCCCGTTCCATTAATTTAACCTGCTCTTCAAAACGTGCACGCTGATCAATCGGATCATTTAACTCACTGTATGCATTTGCAATTTCTTTGCCATTTACCATTAACTCGAAACGCTCAACCAAACCTTCAATAGTTCTGTGTTTTTTTGTCAGCGGACTCATCTCTACAGGATAATCAGTAATAAAAGTTGGTTGGATATAATTTCCTTCACATTTCGCACTAAAAATTTCATCTACCAATTTCCCTTTACCCATGCTGGTTTCGGTGTGGATATTTAGTTTTTTACAAACATCGCGAAGGCCATCTTCATCCAATGCTCCGATTTCGAATCCGGTAAATTCTTTAATAGACTCGTACATGGTTACGCGTTTAAATGGCGCTTTAAAATCAATCTGCTTGTCGCCAACCGTTACCTCTGTAGTGCCATAAAGATCCATAGCAACTTTCTCAAGTAATTTTTCAGTGAAGCTCATCATCCAGTTATAGTCTTTGTAAGCTACATAAAATTCGAGAATAGTGAATTCAGGATTATGTGTACGGTCCATTCCTTCATTTCTGAAATCTTTTGCAAATTCAAATACACCCTCAAATCCACCAACGATAAGACGTTTTAGGTAAAGCTCATTGGCAATACGCAAATAAAGTGGCATATTTAAAGCGTTGTGATGTGTAATAAACGGGCGAGCCGTTGCACCACCGGGAATACTCTGCAGGATAGGAGTTTCAACTTCCAGCATGCCCGCATTGTTTAAACTTTGACGGATAGAATTTACAAGCTGTGTGCGTTTTTTAAAAGTATCGCGCACTTGTGGATTGATAATTAAATCCACGTAACGCTGACGGAATCTGAATTCAGGGTCACTTACCTCATCAAAAGAGTTCCCACTATCGTCTGTTTTTACAACAGGTAATGGCTTCAACGATTTACTTAATAATTTTAAAGAAGTTACGTGAATAGAAATTTCTCCCGTTTTAGTAGTAAATACGTACCCCTGTACCCCAATAATGTCACCAAAATCAATAAGTTTTTTCCAAACAATATCGTATAAGGATTTATCTTCTCCAGGACAAATATCATCTTTACGCACATACAACTGAACACGGCCGGTTGCATCCTGGATCACAGCAAAGCTTGCCTTGCCCATATCACGCACACTCATTAAACGGCCCGCAATAGAAATATCTTTGTAATTTAATTTATCGCGTTCGTAATTTTCCTTTATATCTAAAGCATTTGCATTTACTTTAAATTCTTCTGCAGGATACGCATCGATACCCATAGCGGTTAATTCGCTTAATTTTTGTCTTCTTAATACCTCTTGTTCGCTTAATTGAATGGACATTCTATCTAAAATTTTGTTTGCGAAAATACGTTTTTATCCGCGATAAACTGTTATAACAGGCTAAAATAGCTTCTTTTATACATAACAAGCAACTGATTATCAAGTTATTATACATTTTGTTTAATGTTATTAGCAAATGATTAAACAAAACTATATTTTTGTAGCGCAATATATTTCTAAATGACAGCGGTTGAATTTAATACAAGAATAGTTCAGGAAAAAAGTTCGCTTAAAAACTTTGCTCTTAGTCTTACCCATAACATTGATGATGCCTTAGATCTTCTGCAGGACACCTATGTGAAAGCAATAACTTACAGAAGTAAATTTGAAGAAAGCACCAATTTGAAAGCCTGGTTGTTTACAATTATGAAAAACACTTTCATAAATGCTTACCGTCGCAACACAAAAACAAAACAACTCATAAGCAAGGGCGACGATATAGCTATGAACCGCGCCTTTAAACAGAATAGTTACGATCATTGCGAAAGCCGCATTCACGCAAAAGATATTATCCGTCAAATCGAAAACCTGGATGATGATTATAAGGTTCCTTTTGCAAGATACTATACGGGTTATAAATACGAAGAGATTGCAAAAGAAATGTCCTTACCTCTGGGTACAATCAAGAGCCGGATTTTTATTGCAAGGAAAATTCTTATGACTGCAATTAGCCAGAGAAACTCCTGACAATTTTATTACCAAAAAAATTCAACCTTTAAGAATGCAGGCCTTCGGTCTCATTTTTTCTGTACTTCACGGCCACCATCGTTATAGCGCATAAACTGATGCTGATACAGTTCCAGTAAAAATATCTGAATTCTGTATCAGCTGGGTAAACCAACCAATGAATCATCAAATAAAAAAAGCTTGACCAGGCAAGGGAACTCAACAAAAGTTTGTAACGTGTAAATGCTTTACTAAGAGCCAGAACAACAATAATCAGAATGTTGAGCAAGAACCAAAACCATGGTTTCATATAAAACATCTTTTCTTGCGTTTTAACGTACCCAAAAACTATTTTACTTAACTTGTTTGGTGTGAAGCTAATGCCATAATTATTCTTGTAGGTTTCAGTATAAAACACGGTTAGTCCATTACCACTGTCTTTAAATTTGAGAAAAAATAAAAATCCATTTGTTTTATTTTTCAGATAAATAAAAGGATGTTTTAAAATTGTTTTAACCCAATACTGTTTTAGATCGGATAATTGCTGTGGATTTAAATCCGGCATGATGTGCTTGTTATCGTTATTCCACCAAATGTGATCAAAAGTTACGCAAGTGTATTTGCTAAAAAGATAAGAGGTATCGAAGCCGGGAGAGCTGCTGATATAATCAGGAAAGCAAAGCTCTTTTGATTTTACTGATATACCCGTTAGATCATGTGCGATCAGTTTATATTCTATATGGTCTTTCCGTACTTTAAGAATGTTTTTTTCAATAAAACTATTCGCCATCAAAACCATGAAAGTAAGGATCAAGGAAACTACTGAAGTGACAACGAAACTACGTAGTTTTTCATTTCGCACTGTCATAGTCCACCATAAAAATAACAGGGGAATAATTCCCGGCATGCCGCTTATTCTAACCCAACAGCCATAGCTGATTAAAAGAAGGCAAAATAGAGATTCTGCTATGAAGAGCTTCCTCCCGTCTACAAATGCTCTAAACAAAATTGACGCTGCAAGAAACCATGAAAAACTCATGTGTACATCTTTCCAAATAATTCCTGGAAAATTTTGAATAAAGGGCGCGGCCGCAAATACCAGCACAAGTGGTGCAAAAATTGTAAAGTGCTTCAGGAAGGTTACGAAAATCAGGTAAAATCCTATCCAAAAAAGACCTAATTGAAAAAAAAGCATTGGCTGGGGACCCTGATAAAAATTTAATAATAAGTGCCATAAGCCTGCCATTGCCGGAGGATGCCAGTCACCATAGTGATTAGACAAAGCTTGTCCATATTGATCGAAAGAGTCGGGTGAACATATTCCAGGATAGAAAGTAACAGCATTTATACAAAATCCAATCAATGAAAACAAACTGGCGAAAAAAATTCTGAAAAAGGCGTCAGTCGCAAATCTATTTATTATTGTTTTCATTTAACTTTAAAACAAATTACCGGAATTTTTGTTATAGTATGTATCAACCTATCCGGTAAATATAAATACAATTATTTTAATATTGATTTAAGGCAAGGTTCTTAGACTTTTTAAATTCACTTTAAAACCAGATCTACCATACATTGCAACTCATTAAGATCAAATGAACAAAGAAATCACTCTATTTTGGTTCCGGCGCGACCTCCGTTTACATGATAATGCTGCTCTATATTACGCTTTGCGAGAAAATGAAACCGTACTTCCGGTTTTTATTTTTGATAAAACTATTCTAAACCAATTAGAAGATAAAAATGACAGGCGTGTGGATTTTATCCATCAGGCACTTGAAAAAATACAGGAAGAATTGGTTTCGATTGGTTCTTCATTGCAGGTTTTTTATGATACACCCGAAAAAGTTTTTAAGTCTTTGATGGAGAATTTCAAAATTAAAAATGTTTACACAAATCATGATTACGAACCCTCAGCAAAAGAACGTGATAAGGAAATAAAAGAGCTTCTCGAAAAACAGAAGGTAGAATTTAAAACTTATAAAGATCAATGTGTTTTTGAAAAACAGGAAGTTGTAAAAGACGACGGAAAACCTTACACGGTTTTCACGCCCTACAGTAATAAGTGGAAGAAAGCATTAAGAGCGTTTTATTTTAAATCGTACCCCAACAAAAAGTATTTCGGAAATTTTATAAAGTCCGCTGCCCATCCAATTCCGAGCTTAAAGAGCATGGGCTTCAGAAAAACAGACATGCTTCTTCCTGAAAAAATTAAGATCAGCGACCTTCTTATTCAAAAATACAAACAACAAAGAGATTACCCTGCACTTGATGCTACCACCAGGCTTAGTATTCATTTAAGGTTTGGCACTATCAGTATTCGTAAGTTAGTTGCAAAATCAATCCCGTTAAGCGAGACCTGGCTGAATGAACTCATCTGGAGAGATTTTTATATGATGATCCTTGATCACTTTCCCCATGTTGCTAAAAATGCCTTTAAAAAAGATTATGATGCGATTCCATGGAGGAATAACGAAAAAGAATTTGAAACATGGTGTAATGGCAAAACGGGTTTCCCTATTGTTGATGCAGGAATGCGCGAGTTGAATGAAACCGGCTTTATGCATAACCGTGTGCGCATGATTGTAAGTAGTTTTTTAATTAAAGATCTTTTGATTGACTGGCGCTGGGGGGAGGCATACTTTGCCGTAAAGCTCAACGATTTTGATTTAAGTGCGAACAACGGAGGCTGGCAATGGGCAGCAAGCAGCGGTTGTGATGCGGCTCCTTATTTTAGAATTTTTAATCCGACTGAGCAGCAAAAAAGATTTGACCCTGATTTTAAATACATCAAAAAATGGATTCCCGAATTTGGAACGGACAAATATCCCGCGCCTTTAGTCGACCATAAAGAAGCGCGATTGCGAGCCTTATCGGTTTATAAAAAAGCGCTGGACGAAAGTAAGCAGATGGAGCTGTTTTAAGCTATTCTAATCCCTACTAAAACCACATCATCCACTTGCTCAAGACTTCCTTTCCAGTTTTCAAAAACCTTGTTCATTGATTTAGCTTGTTCAGGCATAGACAAGGCTGAGTGCTGAAGTAAGTTTTGATGAAGTTGTGCGTATTTAAATTTTTTGCTTTTTGGGCCTCCAAACTGATCAGCGTAACCATCGCTATACAAATAAATTAAATCTCCCTTTTGCGATTCAATAGTGCGTAGGGTGAAAGAATCTGTTAACTCGCCTTTTCCCACAGGCATTTTATCTGCAAGATATTGTATCAACTGTCCATCACGAATTACAAGAACTTTGTTTTGTGCCGCCGCATAAGTAATTTGTTTTGATTTTTTATCGAAGCGCATCAAAATACAATCCATCCCGTCTTTAGCTCCCTGGTGCGATACGTTGTCAATTAACTTCTGACGCACATGATTTAAAACTTCATTGGGTGCTTTAATGTTTTTTTCATTAATGGCTTCGTTTAAAAACGAAATATTTAATAAACTCATAAATGCTCCGGGAACCCCATGTCCTGTGCTATCGCAAACAGCGAGGTAAAAACAATCTTCCTTTTCTGATGCCCAGTAGAAATCACCGCTTACAATATCTTTGGGTTTAAAAAGAATAAAATTTTCCGGAAGATTTTTTGTGATCAGCGAATGGTTCGCGAGCAATGTTTTTTGAATGCGCTCTGCGTAATGAATGGAGTCGAGAATTTCCTTTTGTTTTTCTTCAATAAGTAATTTTTGTTTCTCGATTTCCTGTTTCTGTTTGTTTAATAATTCATTGTCTTTCTTTTTTATACGATAAGCTCTGATTCTGAATAATAGCAGTACCAACACTAGAAATCCTATCATGATTGAACCTATTAGAAAAAATGATTGCTGTTTGTTCTTAGCCGTCATGGTTTCTGTTTCCTGCTGTGAAAGTCTGAGCTGTGTTTCTTTTTTATCTAATTCATTTAAGGAGTTAAGGGTCGCCATTTTTGTATTGAATGCGTCCGTATCTAAAGAATCGTCTATATTTTTGGAAAGCTGGTAATATCTTAATGCCGATTTATAGTCTCCCATATTTTGATATATGTTGGATTTTGTGTCATAGCTATTTGCCAGCACGTGTTTATCATCCAGCCTGTTTACAAATTGTGAGGCCTTATCGCAATAATAGAGTGCCTTTTCATAATCATGAAGTTTGTTGTAGATGTCGCTTTTTAAAAGCAAGCGGTCACAATAAGACAACAAATCATTTATAGAATCAGTCTTGGATAGAGAAAAACTTATTTCTTTAAGAGCTTCAGGTAACTTTGCTCGTGCTATGTAATAAGCGGCGCGGGACTGATAAAGGGCTGCGTAATAATCATCCTCTTTTAAATAATCTGCAATTTCTTGCATTTCTTTTAAAATCTCCTCCGTTCGTTTGAGGTCGTTCACCCGCCTTAAAGTAATGCTCAAATTATTAACTACAATACTCAGCGCCCTCATGCTATTTGTTTTCTTGAATACCAGGTAAGCGTCGTTGTAAGATTTATTAGCCTGAACATAAAGGCCTTGTTGTTGGTATATTGTGCCCAGATTTACATTAAACTGTGCTTCCTGAAATTCATCCTTTAAGGTTTTATTTAATGCTATCCCATTTCTAAAAGTTTCAATAGCGAGATCTGTGAGCCCCAAACCTTTATACGCAGAACCTATATTGTTTAATATGATGAGCTGGTTTTCAGTTTGCTTGAATAAAGTAGCATTGTCAAAAGATTTTTTATAGTAAAGAAGGGCATTTGTATTATCTCCCTTTTCAAAATATACAGAACCCAGGTTAGAATAGGCTCCTGTTAGCTTATCAAGCCGTCCTTGTTCTTTTCGTAAGCTAATAACCTCATCATAAAGCTTAATTGCTTTTTCAGGTTCGTTGGTGTAACGGTATAAAATTCCCTTTGCATTTTTGGCATCAATTACTCCGTTTAGGTATTCTATTTTTTTTGAAAGCTCAAGCGCCAACTGAACATATTTTCCGGAAGAGTCTACAGAATAGTCCAGGTACTGCCAACCCAACTCATTTAAATCAATAACACGAATGGTGTCGTGAACCGATTCTTTAAGTCGTAGTTTTAGACTGTCGATCTCATGCGTTTGTGAAAAATTCAGAAGTCGTGAAAAAAGACTTACAAAGAAAAGTAGTTTGCGCATACTTAAAAATAAGAATTCTAAGACTTGCGCTTTATTAAAAATTTGAAATAGTTACAAAGACTATTTTATAAATTATTAACCCGCGCCTTGTTTTACTGGCTGCAGTTTAATTGAAAGGATCAAAAAAGGAATTTCTTAAAACCAGGGCTTCTTAACTTCAATTCTTGAGATGTCGCTCAGTTTTACAAGACAATAGTTTGGTCCGTAAATACTGGGTGTTGTGCGCTCTCCAACGAGAAATTGATCGTTATAGATATACAGTGTTTTCGCATAGAACTTTATCGTTTTATTCCTATTGGTTACCACGGTGATTTTTGAATCGTAATTAAAACGTTTCGTTCTTATTTGTCCCACTGCATCTGCGCATTTTAAAGTGTCGATGGCGTTTACATAATGTTTATCGTGCATGGCTGCCAATTTATTAAGACCTTTTTTTTGAGCGTGTGAGTTCTCTTTAGGTTTTAATTTTGACTCCAGGTCACTTTTGTTTATGGTGTAAACAGAACAACTGGCAAGCCCTAAGGCCATAACGGAAATTAGTAGAGGCAGTTTTATCAAACTCCAACACTTGTGTCTATACTCGTGCATAAACAAATTTAATATTTAACAAATATTCACAGCAAATCGAAATGGGGAATTTAAAGAAGTTTTTTTGTTAAATATTTTGCAGGTGCTGTTAAGCTAAAAGCCCTACCCTGTAAGGGGTAGGGGCTTTTAAAGAAGTGACAAAAGTTTATCGTTTAAAAGGAAACGCTAATCGTTAACTCGGTTCCATTCGTCTAGTACTGGGGAAAATAAAGCGGTTATTTGCTTCTTACCAGCTTTATAATTCCCACTTTGTTAAAAAGAAGGATGATTGGATAGGTTGGATCAAATTCATACCATTTAGCCGCAAAATTAGGGCGGGCACCTGCCTGGTGATGATTGTTCTGAAATAACTCGCCCATTAATAAGATATCCCAAAGCAAAGTATTTTTAGATTGATCAGGGCTCTCAAAATTACGATACCCGTATTTGTGTCCAGCCCAGTTAACCACAGCGCCTTGAATGGGGCCCATTAAGAAGTTAATTGGAAGGAACAAGAACATCCACCACTGCGTGGCAAAAACTGCGTAGAAAGCGATGTATAACCCTGCAAAAGTCAAACGGCTCGCCCAGCTGTCTGCTATACGATCAATAACAGGATAAACAGGGTAATTCCTATCAAACTTAGGATCGATGGTAACACGGTTATTTAATACATCGTTGTATATTTTTTTTGTGTGCATCATCATCGTGAACACTTCTTTAAAAAAGTGCGGCGTGTGCGGATCTTGCTCGGTATCGCTATATGCGTGGTGCATGCGGTGCAAAATTGCATAAGCTCTTGCATTCAAGTAAGAAGAGCCTTGTGTTACCCAGGCAAAAATGTAAAAGAATTTTTCCCAGAAAGGGTTCATCGTAAACATTTTGTGTGCGGCGTAACGGTGCAGAAAAAAAGTTTGTCCGAAAAGAGAAAGGTACCAGTGCAGTATTAAAAACAGGAGGATTGCCATTGAATTTTTGTGTTGTAAATGTTGTGCAAAATACGGTAAACTAAGTTGTTTTTAATAGCACTTACCTACCAATTAGTGTTATATATGTTAAACGGCGTTTATCAAAAAGTAAAAAGACCCTTTTTGCAAAGAGTCTTTTTTAAGATTAACCTTTTAAAGCTTCGGCTCCACCAACGATCTCGAGGATCTCTTTGGTAATAGATGCCTGACGGGCTTTATTGTACATGATTTTAAGATCACGCTGCATAGCCTTGGCATTATCGGTTGCTTTGTGCATAGCTGTCATACGCGCGCCATGTTCACTTGCAAATGAATCTAAAAGCGCTTTGTAGAATTGTGTTTTTACAGAGCGCGGGATCAATTCGTTTACAATATATTCCTGGCTTGGTTCGTAAATATAATCCACGTTAACTTTAGCTGTTGCTGAAGTTGTGTCGTTTGAAACCACCGGTAACAATTGTTCTTCCGTAGGAATTTGAACCGCCGCGTTCCTGAATTGATTGTAAACGATAACTACTTTGTCAAATTCTTTATTTAAGAAAGCAGCTGTTATTTTCTCCATTACCGGCGCAGCGCTGTCGTAACTAAGCTTATCGAACAACGTGCTGGTGTGGTGAGGAAGGTCTTGTCCGCTGATAAAATATTTTGTTTTCCTGAAGGCATCGTGTACTTTTTTACCAACAGGGACAACCGTTACATCTTTTCCTGCGTATTCATTTTGAATTAACAGGTTTACTTTTTTAATGATGTTAGAGTTAAATGCGCCTGCTAATCCACGGTTCGAAGAAACCGCGATGATCAGCACGCTTTTCACAGCCGTATTCCTTGCGTACACATTTTCAGATGCATCAACACTTGCGCTTACATTTTCTAAAATCTCTTTTAGTTTGTTCGCGTAAGGACGCATTTGAGTGATGGCATCCTGGGCACGTTTTAACTTAGCAGCACTTACCATTTTCATGGCACTTGTAATCTGCATGGTTGAACCAACGGATACTATCTTATTTCTTACTTCCTTTAAACTTGGCATTCTATTTTAATTTGATTGATTGGTTTATTTAAAGCTGATTCCGGTTTTACCGAAATCAGGCTTCAAATTTTCAAATTAGTTATACTTAGCTAACAAATCTTTTGCAACAGTTTCTAATGTATTTGTGATAGCATCAGTGTACTGACCAGCTTTTAATTCGTCAAGTGTTTGTTTGTGTTTGCGTTCTAAAGTATCAAGGAATTCTCTTTCGAATTCACTTACTTTATTTACCGGAACACTTCTTAAAAAGCTTTTAGTTCCTAAATAAATGATTGCAATTTGTTGCTCCACACGGAACGGAGAGAATTGCCCTTGCTTAAGGATCTCGGTGTTACGTGAACCTTTATCTAATACTGATTTTGTAGCAGCATCCAGGTCAGAACCAAATTTCGAGAACGCTTCTAATTCACGGTATTGTGCCTGGTCTAATTTTAAAGTACCTGCCACTTTTTTCATGGATTTAATTTGAGCGTTACCACCCACACGCGATACCGAGATACCTACGTTAATTGCAGGACGGATACCGGAGTTAAATAAGTTAGTTTCCAGGAAGATCTGACCATCTGTAATCGAAATTACGTTGGTTGGAATGTAAGCAGAAACGTCACCCGCTTGTGTTTCAATGATTGGAAGAGCTGTTAATGAACCACCACCTTTAACTAAATGTTTGATAGACTCAGGTAAATCGTTCATGCTTTTTGCGATATCATCGTTGGCGTTGATTTTAGCAGCACGCTCTAATAAACGAGAGTGAAGGTAAAACACGTCACCAGGATATGCTTCACGTCCTGGAGGACGACGAAGTAATAATGAAACCTCACGGTAAGCCACCGCTTGTTTAGATAAATCGTCAAACACGATCAATGCCGGACGACCAGTATCACGGAAAAATTCCCCGATAGCAGCACCTGCGAATGGCGCGTAAAACTGAAGTGGAGCAGGATCTGCAGCACTTGCAGTAACAATAACTGTATAAGGCATTGCACCGTTTTCTTCCAATACACGTACCACGTTAGCTACTGTAGACGCTTTTTGTCCGATAGCTACATAAATACAATATACCGGTTTACCCGCTGCATAAAACTCTTTTTGGTTAATGATAGTATCGATACAAACCGCTGTTTTACCAATCTGACGGTCACCAATAACTAACTCACGTTGACCACGTCCGATAGGAATCATCGCATCAATCGCTTTGATACCTGTTTGAAGAGGCTCAGTAACCGGTTGACGGTAGATTACACCTGGAGCTTTACGCTCTAAAGGCATTTCGTAAGTTGTACCAGCTATAGGACCTTTACCATCAATTGGCTGACCTAAAGTATCAACAACACGTCCTAACATTCCTTCTCCTACTTTAATAGAAGCAATACGGTTAGTACGTTTACAAGAACTTCCTTCACGGATTCCATCGCTGGAACCTAATAATACAGCACCTACGTTATCTTCTTCAAGATTCAGTACTATGGCCTGAACACCCGTTTCAAATTCAATCAACTCACCTGATTGAACTTTAGATAACCCATAAATACGGGCGATACCATCACCTATCTCTAATACGGTTCCTACTTCTTCTAGTTCAGCTTCACTTTTAAAGCCGCTTAATTGTTGTCTTAAAATTGCAGATACTTCTGCTGGTTTTATTTCAGCCATGTTGTATGGTTTGTATTAATTTAATTCGTGTTTAATAATTCTTTCTTAAGGTTTGACAACTGTCGTGCAACCGTTTTGTCAATTTGTTTGTCACCAATACGGATGATAAAACCACCTATTGTATTAGCGTCTATTTTTTCTACAATCTCTACTTCACCTTTTAACTGAGACTTTATAAGATCTGCTACTTTTTGTTTAGTAGTTGCATCAAGACCTTTTGCAGAGGTAACTACCGCAGTAAAAATATTTTTATCTGAGCGGTATTGGTCTTCAAAAGCTTTCGTGATTTCGTGAATGATAGATTCGCGGTGTTTACTGGTAACAAGGTTTAAAAAAGATAAAGTAAGATCTGAAATTTTACCTTTAAAAAGGCTGCTCATCACCACCAATTTTTTATCCGTTTTAATTACCGGGCTGTTTAAGAACAATTCAAACTCACGGTTCTCTGCGCACACTTGTTCTATGGTTTTCATATCAGCTCTTACAGCATCTAATTGCTTAGATTCAACCGCAAGTTCCATCAATGATTTAGCGTATCTGTTTGCAACGATCATCTTAATTCAGGTTAACGTCGTTCATTAAATTAGAAACTAGAGCTTTTTGCTTGTCGTCGTTTGATAATTCTGATTTTAATATTTTTTCAGCAACCTCGATAGAAAGGATAGCTACTTGTTTTTTCAAATCAGCAATAGCGGCGTTTTTCTCAGCAGCAATTTGTTCGCGTGCTGATGACATGATGCGATCGCCTTCTGTTTGAGCTTTTAATTTAGCTTCAGCAACGATACTGTCTTTCGTTTCGCGAGCTTCTTTTAACATAGCGTCACGTTCAGTGCGTGCTTGTGTTAAGATAATTTCATTAGCTGCTTTTAATTCACGCATATCGTTTAACGCGCTTTCTGCACTTTTTAATGCAGTTTCAATGCTTTGCTCACGTGTTTTGATAGCGGAAAGAATTGGTTTCCATGCAAATTTCCCTAAAAGAAATAATAAAAGGATAAATGTAATGGTTGTCCAGAAAATCAGACCTACAGCTGGTTCAATTAAACTTGCTAAGATGAAAAGATTCATAGTTTTAAATTTTATTTTTTTATACTGTTTCCCGAAAGCGGGATAATTTTGTTTGGTTTAATAAACCAAAGCTTTTACCAACCGTAAAAGCTTTGGTTTTGTTTCTTGAAATTACTTCGACATTAAAGCAACTACCACACCGAATAAAGCAACACCTTCAACAAGGGCTGCAGCGATGATCATAGCTGTTTGAATTTTCGAAGTAGCTTCTGGTTGACGTGCAATAGCGTCCATTGCGTGTCCACCAATTTGTCCGATACCGATGCCAGCGCCAATTACGGCTAAACCTGCACCTACTGCTGCGATACTTCCTACCATTTTGTTTTTGTTTTTATTTGTTATTAAATTATTCTCTTCTTAGTGTTTAGCGTGAGCTAATTTTTCGTCGTCTTCGTTATGCATGCCATCTTCATTGTGATCTGCAACGGCAGAACCAATAAATAAAGCGGTTAACATAGTGAAGATGTAAGCTTGCAAAAAGGCTACAAGACACTCTAAAACATCAATAAATAATGCGAAGGCAACAGATACCGGTGCAATGTAAATAGTTTTGAAAACGAAGATTAACCCCACTAAAGAGATAACGATAATGTGACCTGCTGTAATGTTAGCGAATAAACGTATCATTAAAGCAAAAGGTTTTGTAAGGATCCCCACAATCTCAATTGGAATTAAAATTGGCCAGATGGCTTTTGGAGCGTGAGGCAAAAAAATGTGTGACCAGTAGTTTTTATTTCCGTTGATGTTGGTTATAATTAAAGTACAAACAGATAATACTAAAGTAAAGGCAATGTTTCCGGTTAAGTTAGCCCCGATTGGAATTAAACCGAATACGTTGTTAACTAAGATCATGAAGAAAACCGTTAACAAATAAGGAACGTATTTATCAGAAGTATGTCCGATGTTTCCTTTAGCTATATCATCACGCACAAATACCACAAGCGGCTCAAAGAATGATTGTTTGCCTTTTGGAGCGGAGGTTATTCCGTGCGTTTTGTAAGCGCGGGCAATAGACGTAAAAATTAATAAAAGAACAATAACAGAAATAAACATCTGCGTTACATTTTTAGTGATAGAGAAGTCAAGCACTGCTGCATTGGCTACTTCCACTTCGTTTTTTTCGTTGTGGTTAAAGTCTAAAAATTGTCCGTGCTCGTTTGCAACATCTGAAGCGAAGTAAATTTTATCTTCAAAGTTCACAAAACGTTCTCCGTTTTTTTCTACAACCACTGTGCCATGAGTATCATGGTGAAATTCAGAAGACATAAAACATGTAATTCCGTTGTTTCCTTTTAAAATTACAGGTAAAGGCATAGATACAGCATCGTGACCTTCGCCCCAAAAATGCCAGGAGTGGGAATCCAGAATATGCTCAAAAGCTACAGCTGTAATGTCTACTGCACCTTTTGTTTCGTCATGGTGCGTCGTTGCATCATGAGCATCCGTTACAGCATGATGAGCAAGTGTGTCTTCCTGCCCTGTAGCGTTCATTTTTCCTGAAACCGCTAGTAACAGCGAAAATGCTACTAAAAAAACTCTTGAAAACTTTCTGTATATGTTGATTTTACTGGTCATTGCAAAAAATGGCATTAAAAGCGTCTAAATTCGGGTGCAAATGTAGGCAATTTTTAGTAAAAACCAATACCTGTTTGCGGCTATTTTTGGGAGCTGATAGGAAAATCTTACTTTTAACATTTTAAACGATTCATTTTCTATTCGTATGAACTATTGGCTGATAAAATCCGAGCCTTCCACCTACAGTTGGGAGCAATTTAAAAAAGACAAAAAAACCGACTGGACGGGTGTTCGCAACTATGCCGCCCGAAATAATCTCAGAGATATGAAAAAAGGAGATCTGGCCTTTTTTTACCATAGTAACGAAGGGGTTGAAATTGTAGGGATAGCTAAAGTGGTGAAGGAAAGCTACCAGGATCCTACAACCAAAGAACCGGCATGGCTTGCCGTTGATTTTTCACCCTACAAAGAACTGAAAAAGTCTGTGACCCTGGAAATCCTTAAGAAAGATCCATTTTTTTCTAACATGGACCTGATAAGACTTTCGAGGCTTAGTGTTGGAAAAGTTAGCGAAACTGAGTTTTTTAAGATTTGTGAGATGGGAGAGGTGAAACTATAAATTTATAGCACTTCCATTATTTTAACAGCATTTTTAAGCCTTTCCTGACGCTTTCCGGAAATTATCGTGTACGGAATTAGCGACTTTTGTACCTCAGCAAGGTTCATTTCAAATAGCTTTTCCCGGCTGTGTTTGTTTTGTCTTAAGGGATCGGCTTCCCAGGGAATCTGATTGTCAGTTATTAAATAATAATCGTAATGAGTGTCTTTAAGATGTTGATCTATATAGTCGGGTGTTTGCTCAAACTCAAGCTCCGCCCAGATCTTAAGGGTAATTAAGGTTGTATCACAAAATAAAAATCTCCTTGCCTGGTTAGTTAGTTGCTGCTCGAGTGCAATTTGTTTTTTTGCAATAACAACAAGGTCGTCTAAAGTGTAGTTGTAAATATCAGAATCGTTAAAATATTCTCTGGCATATTCAGGAACCCATACTGTTTTGTAATGCCTGGCCAGTTCTTCACACAGCCATGATTTGCCGGTACTTTCAGCGCCAACTACCGCGATCTTTAGGATGCCTCTTTTCTCCATTTAAGCCAGCCGTAAAAAGCAATTAAAGTAAATATCAGGTATAATATAGCGAACAGCCACATTTCTTTCAATCCATATAACAAGATATAGGCGGCATCTATAAAAACCCAAATCAACCAATTTTCTACATATTTTTTAGTCATCATGTAAGTGGTTGTTAAACTGCAGGCAGTTAAGATAGCGTCTAATAAAGGACGATCTCCTTTAAAATAAAGCAGCAAGTAATAATACAGTACAGCCTGTATAACTGTTATAGCAAGGTAAGACGGAATTGTTCGCAAACTTATTTTCTCTACCTTAAATCCTTCAGCATTTTTCTTATTCCAATACATCCAGCCATATACTCCAGCAAAAAAGTAAAAAATTTGTAATGCCATGTCGCCAAAAAGTCGTTGCTGGTAAAACTCTGCGATAGAGGTAAGAGTAGCTATTAAGGCAAAAGGCCAGCACCAAATGGTTTGCTTAATGGTTAACCAAACGCCCAGAGTTCCGGTAACGAGCGCTATAATGCTAAGTAAAGACATTATTCCAGTTCGAGATTATTGTTTTTAAACTCGCCGAGTATTTCTAAAAAATTTTCGTAGGGCATATCCGCGTTCCATAAATAGGAGTTGAAAGCGATGCCATGAAATCCATACTTTGCAGTTTTAGATATGGTTGCCGGAGTGGTTCCGCCCCGCACAACTAATTTCTTTCCGCCATTTTTATTGGCAGCAACTACACCTTCTTCATAAAATCCACTGTATAATTCTCCTGTCATGTTATTGAACATTGTTCCTATTAAAAAGTAGTCGAAGTTTTGTTCTTCTTTTGCATATACCTGCTGCAGCCTCGAATAGGAGCGGCTTTTGCAGGTTTGACCAAATTTTAATCTCAGGCGCGCTCTCGTCCACCAATACTTCCAGCTTGTAGACAAATGGTTTTTGCTAAGGTGTATCCCTTTTAAATTAAATTTTATAGCAAGATTATGGTGTGAGTGAATCACAATCCTGTTGTGAAAATGAGCTGGAATCTCTTTTATATATTCTGCCATTTGATTGGTAGAATGTTTCGGTTTTCGGAGATGTAAAGTCTTCAAGCCGCTTTCGAACATTTTTGTAATCAAAGTAGGCTCGTCAGGAACATCTTTTGATGGTGTAATAACCACTAATTTCATACTTGTGTGTGTGTTTTCAGAAGTCTATTTTAAAAACAGGAGCTTATCTCCGTTAATAAATGTACATTTTTTTCTAATGCGTTACCTATTACGATCATATTTGCTCCTGCCTTTATGCTCCCGTTTATTTTTTTTACGGAATCAATTCCTCCTCCAACAATAAGCGGAATACTCACTTCCCGTCTTATTTTTTTTAAGAGCGGGGAGGCGATGTTTATTTTCGCTCCGCTTCCTGCCTCCAGATAAATTGCTTTAAATCCAAGCTGTTCGGCTGCAAGAGCTGTGCTTATTATGTACTGACTATTTGCAGGATCTAAGGGTATTGTTTTTGTAACTTCCTGTGTAACGGATGTACGTCCACCATCTATAAGCAAATAAGCTGTAGATAAATAATCCAGCTTCATTTTTTTAATCAGCGGTGCTGCGCGAATGTGTTTTTCAATAAGGTAATCGGGATTTCTTCCCGACAGCAAACTCAACAACAGAAGACCGTCTGCCTCTTTTGACAATTGCGATTCATCTCCGGGAAAAAGTATAACAGGGATTTTTGAGAGTTTTTTAATTGCTTTTATGGTTTTATGAATATCGCCTTTCTCCAGCCTGCTTCCACCTACTAAAAAACACGCTACTTTATTTTTATGCGCTATTTTAATAAGCTCCTCATTATATTTATCAGGATCTACAAGCACTGCCAATAAGGGCTTTGCTGATGTGTTCAGTTTTTTTATAATGTTTTTAAAGCTCATGCAACACGTAAACCATTTTATAATCAGCAATATCTTCGCTAATTAACCTGTAAGTCTTTTTAAAATTTTCCATTACTATGCTTCCTGTAATTTCATGGCCTGAAAAATCTTCGATAAATAAATTTTTAATGAACTCCACTTCTTTTAATCCGTAAACCTTATAGAGTGCTTCTTTTGCTGCCCAAAGCGTAATCAGTTTATCTGCTTTATCCTTTGCAAAAGAGAGCTCCGTTTCACTTAAAAACTTAAATTGAACGTTTTTTACTTTGTCGCGAATCTGTTCAATATCTATTCCTGTATTTTCTTTTTTATTTAAAATAATGACGAGTTTGTCGTGCGAATGCGAAATTGAAATATGTTCGTTTCTTCCCTTAAGAAAAGGTTTGTTCTCGGCTGTATAATTAAGCTCATAATCGTCTGATTTTAACAAATTTCTTAAAAGATGTCTGGTTCCTGCCCTTTCTAAATCGCGTTTAACAGCGATGTTTTGTCCAAGAGCAAACGCCCTCAGATCAAGCAGCGCTATTGATATATTTTCGTTTATAGTTCGTATTTCTACCACCAAATAAATAGTTGAGGATTACAAACTTATGACTTATCTTTGTAATCCTTAAAAAAAATAAATAATAACCTATATAACATGTCAGCAACAGCAACAAAGTACGAAGCGTACAAAGTAAAAGACATCTCATTAGCAGAATGGGGTCGTAAAGAAATTAAATTGGCAGAAGAAGAAATGCCAGGATTGATGTCACTTCGTGCAGAGTACGGTGCATCACAACCGTTAAAAGGAGCGCGTATTGCAGGTTGTCTGCACATGACTATTCAAACTGCTGTATTAATTGAAACACTAACAGCTTTAGGTGCTGAAGTTACCTGGAGTTCATGTAATATTTTCTCTACACAAGATCACGCAGCAGCAGCAATTGCAGCAGCGGGTATTCAGGTGTATGCCTGGAAAGGTATGACTGCTGAAGAGTTTGACTGGTGTATTGAACAAACCCTCTGGTTTGGCGAAAGTCGTCAGCCTTTAAATATGATCTTAGATGACGGTGGTGATTTAACGAATATGGTTTTTGACCAATTTCCTGAATTAGCTGCTGGTATCCGCGGTTTATCTGAGGAAACTACCACGGGTGTTCACCGTTTATACGAACGTATGAAAAACGGAACATTAATGTTACCTGCAATCAACGTTAACGATTCGGTTACCAAATCGAAATTTGATAACAAATACGGTTGCCGTGAATCATTGGTAGACGCGATTCGTCGTGCTACTGATGTAATGATGGCCGGTAAAGTTGCAGTAGTTGCTGGTTATGGTGACGTTGGAAAAGGTTCTGCACAATCTTTATCTTCTCAGGGCGTGCGTGTTATGGTAACTGAAATCGATCCTATCTGCGCTCTGCAAGCTGCAATGGACGGTTACCAGGTTGTAAAAATGGATACCGCAGCTAAAATTGCTGATATTCTTGTAACAACTACCGGTAACAAAGACATTATTGTAGGCCGTCATTTTGAAATGATGAAACACGGTGCTATTGTTTGTAACATCGGTCACTTCGATACAGAGATCGATATGGCATGGTTAAACAAAACTTACGGTAAAACTAAAGATGTAATTAAACCACAAGTTGATAAATACACAATCAACGGTAAAGATATTATCGTTTTAGCCGAAGGACGTTTAGTTAACTTAGGTTGCGCTAACGGTCATCCAAGTTTTGTAATGAGTAATTCATTCACAAACCAAACGATGGCTCAAATTGAATTATGGACAAACACAGCAGCATACGAGAAAAAAGTATACGTGTTACCAAAAATTCTTGATGAAAAAGTAGCGCGTTTACACCTTGCCAAAATTGGTGTTGAATTAGACACTTTAAATAAAGATCAGGCTGATTATATTGGTGTAAAAGTAGAGGGTCCATTCAAATCGGACGCTTACAGATACTAAACGCTGCGCTCAGGCTGGCTCAAAAGATCTTTAACTCTTTTGCCCTGCTAAGTTTGACGTATCCATAGCACTCGAAGTGACAATTCACTTCCTGGCGAATAGCTTCATAAAACCCCCAACATTGCTGTTGGGGGTTTTTTATTGACCGAAAAACCTTTGCATTTAAGAACCCCCCTTTTTCCGAAAAATCTTACATATGAAAAGAAGGCAGTGAATTCCAATTTATTAGCGCTGCCTCTCTCCGTAATTTTGTTGGGACGATAAACTCAGATATAAAATGAAAAAGGACTTTACAAAAGTATTTAAAACATTGGTGCTTAGTTGTGCCTTTGCTATTTCAAATCATTTGATATCACAGATCAGTATTACTGCTGTGCCTTTTACGCCAGCTTCAACAGATTTTAATTCCTTTAATCCAAACAGTGCCTCTAATGCCACTGCCACTATTCCAGCCGGTTGGTCTTTATCAAGTAGTGGAACTCCCGCCTATAACGGTCAGTCTATATCCGGACCTTCTGCCGGAGGTTATTGGTCGTACACTTACCTTCTTTCAGGAGACTATAACCTTGGGGGTTTGCGTGATGCCTCTGTAGGCAATATTACTTACCATGTTGATTATGTAAACAATACAGGCGGGTTAATTACAAGCCTGGTTTTATCGTGGGATTATGAGCAATGGCGCTTTGCGAATTTTTCGGGTTGGAGCTGCTTTGGAACAGGCGCTTTAGCAGGTAATTCTGTTTTAACTACGAAAGGATATATTGGAGCGAACAATAGTTTTTTAAATCCGGCAACTTCTACTCCGCTAGCCACTTTTACACTATCAGGTCTGTCTATCGCGAATGGAGACACATTCGGCATCTCCTGGATTACCAACGATGACACTGGTGCAGATAATGGTATCGCTATCGATAATTTTTCGCTTAATGCTTTTGCCACTCCTTCTATAACACTTGCTAATCAGACTATAGCTGCGGGAAACATGTATCAAACTTCCGTAAATAATGTCCTTTACAGAACGGATGTAACCGTTGCTGTTAGTCCCGCTACATTAACCTCAGCGGTTCTTGCCACCAGCGGCACTTACCTGTCGTCGAACATTAGTAATTTAAAACTATGGTATTCTACAAACGCTGTATTCTCAACATCCACAGCCACTTTGCTTTCAACAAAAACAACTGGTCTTGGAACCGGCGCAAAAACTTTTTCAGGACTTTCTCAAAGATTTGACATTGGAACATCTTATGTGTTTATGACAACCGATGTACCCTGCGCTACCACACCAGGAAATATAATTGGAGTAAATGCGATGACCCTCGGAAATTTTTCTTTTGCCAATGGTACTAAAACAGGGTCTGGATTCACAGCGACAGGATCTCAGTCTATAACCGCATTAACTCTGAATGCCGTGGCAAATCAATCTATTTGTTCCGGCAAATCTGTTGCGGCGATAAATTTTGTAACCTTTCCTTCCGGAAGTACTGTTAATTGGGCCAATACAAATACTTCTACAGGACTTGCCGCAACCGGAAGCGGTAACATTTCTTCTTATGCGGCGCCTGCAGTATCTTCTAATGAAAACGCCACTATATCAGCAACCATTTCTAATGGTGCTTGCATTGGTACATCAAGCTCATTCAATCTCCAGATTAAAAAAACTAATCAGGCTAATAGTGCCTGGACAGGGGCTGTCTCTTCCGACTGGACAGACTCCGACAACTGGAGTAACTGTGTTTGCGGCAGTGCCACTGATGTAACCGTTTCCACCACCGGATCTAATCCGGTTATTAATAGTACCGCGAACGTGAAAAATATTCAGATTAATGCGGGATCAAGCTTATCCGTTCAAAGTTCACAGGCTCTGAATGTTCAGGGAAATTGGGTAAACAATGGCAGTTTTAATGCCCAACAAGGCTCTGTAATTCTTTCTGGTACCACTCCGCAGACTTTATCAGGAAGCAGCACAACCTCTTTCTACGATCTTGTTTTAAGTAATTCTAATGGCGCCTTCTTATCTTCCGTACAACAAATAAGAGGAACACTTTATTTGAATTCAGGAGTATTTAATACTAATGACCTTTTAACCTTGGCTGCAAACGCTACAGAATCAGGTAAAATAGGCCCAATTAATGCGAGCGCTGATATTATCAATAAAGTAACCGTGCAACAGTATGCGCCGGGTGGAGCAACAGGCTGGGCGTTATTAGGTTCACCCATTTCTTCTTCTCTAACTATGGCTGACTGGAATGATAATTTCCCTATTACTTGCCTAACTTGTCCTGACGGTTATATGAACTTTCCATCGATCTATACTTATAACGAAAGTACTCCTGGTGATAACAGCAATCCGGCAAAATATACTCCTATAACAAGCATTACAGACCATATAACGCCTGGAGTTGGTTACTGGGCGTATATTGGAAACGGTTCTACCACTACTTCGGCCATAAATTTTGATGTGTTTGGAAATGTTGCGAAAAGTACCTGTTTGAGTTGCACGGGTGACATTACTATTCCCTTGTCTTTTACTTCGAATAACGGACTTGCTGATGATGGATGGAATTTGATAAGCAATCCGCTTCCTTCTCCTATAAGCTGGACAGCATTAAGAAATGGTAATCCAGATGTGGATGATGCCATCTATGTTTATAACCAGGATCTTAATAATGGTCAGGGCGCACATACCAGTTTTATTAATGGTGTAAGCAGCGATATTTCTGGTGGTGTATCTGATAATATTGGTATGTGCCAGGGTTTTTATGTACACGCAAAAGCCAATACCACTTTAACTGCAGGAGAAGATGTAAAGACAGATTCAAATCCTGCTTTTTTACGTCCTGCGGCCACCAAACCTATTTTTAGACTGGCTATGCATTCCTCTTCGTCACAGGATATGACCACTTTTTATTTTCAGCAAGGTGGTACAACTCATTTTCAAAATGATTTTGATGCGTACAAATTAAATTTTTCGTCAGGCGCATATATTGGGAGTATGAGTGATTCTATACTGACGAGCATTAGCGGGCTACCTGAATTGACTGCTAACACGTCTGTTTTGGTTAAGGTCATTACGCCTTCCACTGAGAGCTTTACTTTTTCTTCTTTAACGAAAGATTTTCCTACAGGTGTTTGTGTGAAACTTTATGACAGTTATACAGGCGCATCTACAAACATTTTAACCAATAGTTATGTTTGCACCCTATACGATACAACAACTGTTTCACGCTTTAAAATCAGCTTCTATTCTACTATTTCAACTGGAATAAGTCATATCAACCAACCAAGCTGCAATTCCTTAAACGGCTTTGTCAGTGCTAATGGCTCAGGTAATGGTCCGTGGGATTATGTTTGGAAAAGCGGTAATACTGTAGTTAAAACGAGTTTAAATAAAGCAACAAGTGATAGTCTCACAAATTTAAATGGTGGAAATTATTCTGTTGAAATTATTAACTCAGGAGGTTGCGATCATTTTTTAAAATCTTTTACGGTTGATCTTATTTCTGTTTCGAATGCTTCTTTTAGCGCTGACAGTTATCAAACCACTCTTTCAAATGCAGGCCTGATAAACTTTGTAAATCAATCTGGTAATTCACAATTCAGTTCCTGGGAATTTGGCGATAACAGCGGCACCTTCTTTGTTCCGTCGCCTTCTCACAACTACACTTCGCCAGGTACTTATACGGTAAAATTAATCACAGAAAGTAACACCCATTGTAAAGATACTGCTCAACAAGTAATAGTTGTCGTTGATGACGTAACCGCACTCAAATCATTTTCTAAAAACAATGAGGTTACATTAAGCACACTTTCACGCGGAAATTATGAACTAGCCATTTCTTTCGCCGATGCAAAAGATATAGAGATCAGTTTATTTGATTTGAGAGGCACGCTTCTTCAAAAAACCGATCTGAATCAGGTAAGCACGCTTCGTCACAGCATAGATCTGCAAGATCTTTCTCCAGGCATGTATCTTTTGAAAACAAACTCTGGTAAAGACTTTCAAAAGACCTTTAAACTACTAAAATAAACTTTTTATCAGCGAAATTTTAAACTCCCGAACTTTGTTCAGGAGTTTTTAGTTGGATCCTTTTCAGATTCCAATTACTCTGATTCATTGCGCATGTAAGATTCACAGCGTTTCCGACAAAATATTCACTCCAGGTCTCAATACATTTGACTCATAAACTTACCATTATGAAGCTCATTTACGCCACTTTACTTTTCGTATTATTATTGAGTTCGAAAACCATCAGCTCACAGTCTGCCAGTCCCGTGGTAAGACTCTTTATGAATACTTCTGGTTTTAACGATGAGACTGTATTTTATTTCCAACAAGGTGGCACAACAGCTTTTCAATCTGATATGGATGCTTACAAGTTAATTCCTAATCAAGGTCAATTTCCTTACATGGGAAGTTTAAGTGATTCTGTTTTAACAAGCATCAGTGGTTTACCTCCATTACCTGTTAATCTTACTATCGCTGTTAAAGCTATTAGTCCTGCAACAAAAAGTTTTACTTTTTCAGCAGAATCTACAGATTTTCCTGGCAGCGTTTGTGTAAGTTTATTTGATTGCTATACAGGTATAAGCACAAATATTCTTGCGGATAAATATGTTTGTACACTGTACGATACAACTACTTGCGCACGGTTCAAAATGAAATTTTTTACCTCGCTGGCACAAGGTATCAGCTCACTTAAACAGCCTGCTTGCAGCTCCCCGCAAGGTGGCTTAATCGTAGCTGCGGGCTCAGGTTCTGGTCCCTGGAATTTTGAGTGGAGTATTGGAGATAGCGTGATCAAAACCTGCTATAACAAAACAGTTTCCGATTCGCTAAACAATTTATCTGGCGGCATGTATTCACTAAAAGTTAGTAACGTCGGTCAATGTTCTGCCTTTACGAGAAATTTTGAAATCATTAGCGTAGTTATTCCCAGTGCTTCTTTTGTTGCAGATTCTTATACAACCTCTCTTTCTGATCTTGGAAAAATCAGTTTTACAAATACTTCCTCAGGAAATCAAATTAACAGCTGGGAATTTGGGGATAATAGCGGCACCTGGTTTATGCCGAATGCAAGCCACAATTACATTTCTTCAGGTACTTACACGGTTACTTTAACAACCGAAAGCATTCATCATTGCAGGACAAGTTCAAGTAAACTAATAACCGTAATTGATGATGTAACAGGCATGTCAGAATTGGATCTTAATAACCAGGTTCTAATAGCCACACTTTCACAAGGCAATTACGAATTAAAGTTTCAACTTAAACAGATGACGGATGTGCAATTGTATATCACCGACTTAAAAGGATCTATTATACAAAGCTCAGAACTCAGAAATATTAGTTCGGCTAGTCAGGCGATTAACCTGAGCTCATCGCCACAAGGAATTTATATAGTAAAGCTCGTGAGTAAAGAGGGTGCTCAGAAAAACTTTAAAGTCATCAACTAATTATTTTTCTTTTGCAGACTTCGGATCATTTCTCCGAAGTCTTGCTTTTTAAGCATAGCGTTAATGCTTTGTACAATCCTCCCCGCCTTAGTATCTATACCCTTTGCTGCGTTGATGTGATTGTGAAAATAATTTTGGTGAGCCATAGTCAAAGAATTAAACTGAGCTAAAGCAAGTGGTTCTTCTTTCAGTGCATCAAGAAAGTCTTGTGATTTTAAAACACCCGAATTGTCTTTTTCGAACTTAACAGAAACCAGCGCGCCCTCGTTCTTTCCAAGTTTTTTCCGAATTTCGGCTTTTAAAACTAGTATAAAGTTTCCTTCACCGCTTGGGAAACAAGTCATGCGTTCAAACTTAACGTCATCCACCAGGCCCTTTATCCTGAACTCTTTCCTGTTTTTAAGTTTTAGTTTTGTGATGATATCCGGGGGAACTTCCACATAATGCCAGCCGGTTTGCTGACCTTTAGTGTTGAATTTTTGGATGGACGCTTTGAAGGAATGCATTGTCAAATATAGAACATGTAAGTTGTATATGGAAGCTTGTGCCTTGTCTTAATGCCTATTTGTTCGCTCTCTAGCTTACAGGCAAGGTGCAGTTTACAAGTTACCACCTGCAATTCTGTATCTAAACCTTCTGCAATTCAATAACGGTAATCTCAGGCCAAATGCCCAAACGTCCTGGATATCCTAAAAATCCAAGCCCACGGTTAACGTATAAAAATTGCTTGCCTTCACGATAAAGTCCAGCCCACTCTTTATAGATCCACTTTGCAGGACTCCATTTAAACCCAGGAATTTCAATTCCCAATTGCATGCCATGTGTGTGACCACTTAAAGTAAGATCAATACTTCCGTACTCCGGACGCACTTGTTTGTCCCAATGGCTTGGATCATGGCTCATCAAAATTTTATAGGGATAAATCTCTGTTCCTTTATAAGCCTGATCTAATTTACCATAGCGGGGAAAACGCAGACTACCACCCCAATTTTCAATTCCTAATAACCCAATTTGCTGACCATTTTTTTCAATAGGAACATGTTCGTTCATTAAAAGTTTCCAGCCAAAAGATGCTTGAAGTTGTTTAAGTTTATCAAGGTTATCTTTCTTCTGCTGCGGTGTTTCCCACTCCACATAATCGCCGTAATCATGATTTCCAAGCACAGAAAAAACACCATGCGGCGCTTTTAGACGGCGAAACGAATCTTCATAACCTAGTGTTTCGTCTGCTACGTTATTTACAAGATCGCCCGTAAATAAAATTAAGTCGGGGTTCTGTTTTAAAACAATATCAAAAGCTTTGTTTATAGGATCTTTATCCATAAATGAACCTATATGAATATCCGAAAGTTGAACGATTTTAAATCCGTTAAACTCCTCAGGCAAATTCGGGGCAGGCACCTTTACATTGTGAACCCTGTATTTATAAGCTCCACGTACTATGCCGTACAAAAAGCCAATAGCCGGAATCACGGTAAATGTAATGGCTACCTGGCTTAAAAATTTTAACCTGCTAATGCCTTCGGTGGCCGTAGCGGTTTCTGTCGGTTTATCTTTAAATAAAGATATTATCCAGCGTAAAAGCCTAATGAGATCGTCGATAATTAAAAAGGTACATCCTAACAGTTTGCAAACAATGATGATAAAAGCAGCCGAAGAAATAAATCTCAAAAAAGTATTCCATTTTCCCGGAGGATAAACAATAGCCATTAATCCAATTGCTATGCTAAATCCAGCGAAAACGTATGCTGTCCATAAAATCCAATGTTTTCTGCTTTGAGAAAAATCCTGCGCAAAGGTTTTAACCGCCTGTAAGAAATAAAATTCTATCAGGAGTATGATAATAAAAAATATAATAAATCTACCTGTCATAAGGCTTCAAATGTACTAATTCCAAAAAGTCCGGTATTTACAAATCAATGTTAATTAATTCCAAAATCGGCCAACTGTACCAACGGAGTTTCTTTTAAATTTGAATAATAATCAATTTTGTAGTCTATTTCAATCATGGCAAAAACCCGCATAGGAATTATTTTCGGAGGACAGAGTAAAGAGCGTGAAATATCATTTGCCGGCGGTAGAACCGTGTACGACAATTTAAACAAATCTCTTTTTGAAGCAGTGCCTGTTTTCGTAGACAGCTTCGGAAATTTTATTGAACTGAATTGGGAATTTATTTACAAAGGTACCGTTCGTGATTTTTATCCTCCTGTTGAGTTTTTACCATCAGGCTCATCTTTTCAATTGTATGCTGAAAATTTAGGCAACTTAGATGAGAGACAACAAACTACCCTGATTGAAAAAATTGGAAAAAAATTAAGTCTTTCTGATCTTAAACACAAAATTGATTTTGCTTTTTTATGTCTTCATGGCCCGTATGGCGAGGACGGCCGCATACAAGGCCTTTTTGAATTCAATCATATTCCTTACAGCGGTTCCGGAATTTTAGCCTCTGCTATTGGCATTGACAAAGCAGTGCAAAAAGAAATGATGGTAAACAAAGGGTTTAATAGTCCAAACTACATTACCATTAAAAGAAACGATTGGATAGACGGCACTTCAAAAAATACTTTTAAAACTGTTAAAGAAAAGATCGGATTTCCCTGCGTTGTGAAACCTGCAAATCAAGGGTCCAGTATTGGCGTGAGTATATTAAATTCAGAAAACGAGCTGGAATTTATGATTGCCGTTGAAAAAGCGCTTTTTACAAGATGGCTCGATGCTAAGGAATGGCAGGCACTTTCGGCAGCACAAAAACATGATTTGGTAAAAAGTCTCGCTGACATTCGCGAAGGTATCGGTATGCCTTTGATGATTAGTCATCCTAAAGAACTAAATGCTCCGGTAATTTATGATCCAAATGAGTTGATCAGATATTTAGATGCAAATTTAAAAACCGAGGGATTTGTTGTTGAAAGTTTAGACGGGGAAAGCACTGTTTTAGTAGAAGGCTTTATTGAAGGAAAAGAATTTAGTTGTATTGTTCTCGAAGACGAACATGGCAAAGCAATCGCTTTACCGCCAACGGAGATTCGCAAAGGCAAAGAATTATTTGACTACCGTAGTAAATATTTGCCAGGCTTATCGCGTAAGATCACTCCGATTGATATTCCGGATGAGCAAATTGAAGCCATTCGCAAAGAGTGCGAGAAACTATTTTACGACTTACATTTTGATGTCTATGCACGTATAGATGGTTTTTTAAGCACAGACGGAAAAATATTTTTGAATGATCCGAACACTACAAGTGGGATGATGCCTTCATCGTTTTTCTTTCATCAGGCAGCGGAGATCGGCCTAAATCCCTCTCAATTTCTAACTTTCATCATTCGAACTTCTCTTTCAAAAAGAAGTATTCAGTCGAAGGGAAATGTCACTTACAAAAAACTGCTGACGAACTTAGACGAGGCTATTATAAAAGACAAAAATGCGTTAGGTCACAAAACCCGCGTAGCTGTAATTCTTGGAGGTTATTCTTCTGAACGTCATATTTCCGTTGAAAGCGGAAGAAATGTTTTTGAAAAATTAGCATCTTCTGAAAAATATGCTCCGTTTCCTGTTTTTTTAACCGGTGATAATTCTGCTCATCAATTGTATCACATTCCTATTAATTTACTATTAAAGGACAATGCAGATGACATAAAAGAAAAGGCAGAACATTTTAAGGTGCATCCGGTGATAAATAAAATAATGAATGAGTGCGCTGAAATTACTAATAAATATGCGGCTGCAAATCATACACTTTCTCCCGAAAAATTATCCTTTGAAAGTTTAAAAGAAAAATCAGACGAAGTGTTCATCGCCCTTCACGGACGCCCTGGCGAAGACGGAGCAATACAGGAAAAGCTGGATGCGATTGGACTTCCCTATAATGGTTCGAGCAAAGAAAGTTCCTCTATAACTATTGACAAGTACCGCACCAATGAAATTCTAAAAAACAACGGATTTCTTGTTGCAGAACATATTCTAATTACTAAAGACGATTGGCATTTTAATAAAGGTAAATTCGTTGAGCTCCTTCAGGATAAAATAAAATATCCTTTCATTGCTAAACCGGTTGATGATGGTTGTAGCAGCGCAGTGAAAAAAATAAAAACATTAGAAGAGTTCGAAGCCTTTTGCACATTGATCTTCAGAGCCACTGAAGATTTTGATTCAGCAGCAGCGAATACTTTAAACATTAAACCCAAAGAAGAATTTCCTCAAAAACAAGTGGTGCTTGTAGAAGAACTCATCAGTAAAAAAGATGCAGATCACTTTTTGGAAATTACGGGTGGCATGTTGACGCGTTACAATAGAAACGGAGAACTCGAGTACGAAGTTTTCGAAGCTTCAGAAGCTTTAGCAGATGGAGAAATTTTAAGTCTCGAAGAAAAATTCTTAGCAGGACAAGGTCAGAATATCACTCCTGCGCGTTATGCAAAATCCGCAAGTGACCGTCAGAAAGTAAGCGACCAGGTGAAGGCTGCATTGGGCGGTGCTGCGAAAGTTCTGGGAGTAACCGGGTATTGCCGCATAGATGCCTTCGTTCGTGTTTATAAAGATTGCAGTGCTGAAATTATTTTCATCGAAGTTAATTCATTACCGGGCATGACTCCTGCTACATGCATTTTTCATCAGGCTGCCATTAACGACTATAAACCTTACGAGTTTATAGATAACATTCTTGACTTTGGTAAAAAACGTCTAGCAACCGTTTAAAAATCTCTTAAATTTCTTCGGGCACATCCTTTGCAGGATTACCTTGAATTTATCTGTAGAAATGGAAAAAGAAAGTTTACTTAAATTATTTATGGTAATGATCGGCTGTAGACCAAAAGGCAGGCTTACCGAGCAGCACGATATTTTTTTCGGGATTGCAGAATCAATGAAAGAATTAATTCCACACATGAACGCTTTTTGGCCGGAAGCAAAAGGAAATATTCATGTAGACGCTTATCGTGAAGTCACCTTTGTAAACGGCTACAGTATTAAAGTACTCCCAAAAACAAATGAGAAAAAAAATGCTTCTCCAGAAAATTTATTTTTCCTGAATCTCGGTGGTTACAAAGTAAACGAGTTTGAGGAGTTTCATTACAAAGTCCTTGCAGTATCAGAGACCTCCGGAGAGGCCATTCAGCAAGCTAAACAAACGGCTTTCTATAAACATTTCGGATTTAAAGGAGCCACTTCACACATCGATGACAAATACGGCGTAGATGTAGATAATATCTATAGGATTACCGATATTCTAAATTCGTTTTTTAAAGAGCGTTATTCTTTGCAGATCACTAAAGAAGAAAGTCCTGAAGATCTACTTCATATTGGCTACTTCCCGCTTAAAAAACTTACTTAAGAATTTTATCACTTAATATAGAGAAGCGCTCTGCAATTTCTTTGTTACATAAATTATGAATACTTCCTTCGTGTGTGTGATGAATTTCTTTAGTAAATTCAAAAGTAGTACTTGCAATGTCGGCTCCTACCTTTTGGTAAGCTTCTCTGAACGAAAGTCCTTCTGTCACTAGTTGATTAACGGCTTCCACACTGAAAATAAATTTATATTTTTCTTCCTTTACACTGCTTTCGTTAACATGAATTTCCTTTAACATGTTCACAGAAGCCTGCAAACAGGCCTGCAATTCTCTGAAGGCAGGAAACAGCATTTCTTTTGTCAATTGAAGATCGCGGTGATACCCGGAAGGTAAATTGCTTAATAATAAAGTAAATTCATTTGGTAGAGCTTGCAGACGATTACATTTGCCGCGTATCAATTCAAAAACATCCGGATTCTTTTTGTGTGGCATAATACTGCTACCCGTTGTTAATGCATCGGGAAAAGAAACAAAACCAAAATTCTGCGAATTATACAAACAGATATCCATAGCAAGCTTAGAAAGTGTTGCCGCTATGCTTGCCAAAGCTGTCGCAGTAATTTTCTCACTTTTACCCCTTGTCATTTGCGCATAAACAACATTGTAATTCATGCCTTCAAAATGCATAAGCTCCGTTGTAAGAGTTCTATTAATCGGTAGAGATCCGCCATATCCCGCACCGGATCCTAAAGGATTTTTATTCGCCACATTATAAGCCGCAATTACAAGCTCCATATCGTCGCAAAGACTTTCTGCATAAGCGCCAAACCAGAGTCCGAATGAAGAAGGCATTGCGGCTTGTAAATGCGTATACCCTGGAATTAAAATGGCTTTATATTCTTCGCTCTTTTTCTGAAGTAAATTAAAAAGCTCCCCTACCAGAAGACTTGTTTTTTTTAGTTGGGCCAAAGAGTATAATTTTATATCCGTCAAAACCTGGTCGTTGCGCGAACGCGCGGAATGAATTTTTTTTCCCACGTCTCCAAGCTTCCTGGTCAATAAAATTTCAACTTGAGAATGTACATCCTCCACTCCTTCTTCAATTATAAACCCGCCCTTTCTTATGATTACTGCAATCTCTTTCAGCTCCTTTTCCAGTGCGGTAAACTCATCTGCTGAAAGTAAGCCAACTTTCGAAAGCATTTCTGCATGGGCCAAAGAACCTGTTACATCAAACTCTGCCAATTCCAAATCCAGCAACTGGTCATTACCAGCTGTAAAATCCATCAACCACTGCGGCGTAGTACTATTCTCTTTTTCCCAAAGTTTAGTTTTCATTTAATTTATTTAAAATCTTTATATAAATATCAATTCCTTCTTCTATTTCCTTCACATAAATAAATTCGTCGGCACTATGCGAGCGCGCGGACTCGCCAGGCCCCATCTTTAAAGAAGGCCATGGCATCAAGGCCTGGTCACTCATAGTTGGCGAACCATAAGTGCCACGGTTTAATTTTATTCCTTCCAAAACAAATGGATGATCTTTACGAATCTTTGACGGTTGTAAGCGAAACGAACGCGCGGTAATTTCACAAGGCACTCCCTTTTTTATGATCTCAAAAACCTGTTCATTGGTGTAAGCGTCTGTTGTCCTCACATCCACCGTAAATTCGCAGAGCGCCGGAACAACGTTGTGCTGCTCGCCCGATTTAATTACCGTTACACTCATTTTAATGTCTCCAAGAATTTCAGATTTCTTAGGGAATTTAAAACTGCTGAACCATTTAATATGTTCAAAAGCTGCGTAAATAGCATTCTGACCTTCATTGCGGGCAGCATGACCAGCTTTTCCCAGCACTTTACAATCCAACACCATCAAACCTTTTTCTGCGATGGCCATCTGCATTCCCGTAGGCTCTCCCACCACGGCAAAAGCAATTTTTGGTAAATCTTCGATCAAGGCCGCGATACCATTTGGTCCCGAAATTTCTTCTTCCGCCGTTGCGGCGAAAATAAAATTGTATTTTAATTCCTCCTTTTCATAAAAAAATAAAAACGCCGCAAGTAACGACACTAAAGGCCCCCCGGCATCATTGCTTCCAAGGCCATATAATTTTCCTTCTTTTATAAATCCTTCATATGGATTATTTGTATAACCTGAATTTGGCTTTACAGTATCATGATGAGAATTTAAAAGTATAGTTGGTTTAGCTGCGTTGAAATGTTTATTTCTACACCAAACGTTATTCAACTTTCGGGTAAGAGAAATGTTTTTATTACTAAGAAATTTTTCAATCAGATCTGCGCTCTCATTCTCCTGCCTGCTAAAAGACGGAATAGAAATAAGCTCCTGTAATAACCCTATTACTTCTTCTTTGAGCAGGGGGCCAGCAAGTCCATCATTATTTATAAAGTCGGGTTCCTTCATAATCGTTTTTATTCATTAGGTTTGGTAGTTTTTCTGCTTTACCAATCTGCACAAAATTAACGCCATTTTCCAATGCCTTAAAAGCATTATCCATTTTGGGAATCATTCCTGCATTGATAATTCCTTTATCTTTTAATTCTAAATAATTTTGATGGGTTATTTCTTTAATAACACTTTTTTCATCAGTTATATTTTGAAGGACGCCGTTTTTTTCAAAACAGTAAATTAACCGCACACTGTAATTTTTAGTTAATGCCATAGCAAGTTCCGACGCAATAGTATCGGCATTTGTATTTAAAAGCTGACCAGATTTATTATGTGTGATCGCAGAAAAAACGGGACTTAAATTATGCTCGAGGCAGTTAGAAATAAAACCAGAATTTATTTCATCGATATCTCCAACAAATCCATAATCTATTTTCTTAGTCTCGCGTTTATGCGAAACAATACTATTGGCATCTGCTCCCGAAAGTCCAACAGCATTGCAGTTCAGAGCCTGTAGTTTTGCAACAACTGTCTTGTTAATGTAACCCGCGTAAACCATAGTTACGACCTTCAACGTTTCAGCGTCTGTTACTCTTCGTCCTTCAATCATATTCACTGCAACGCCAAGTTTTTCCTGTAACTGGTTAGCAAGCTTCCCGCCACCGTGCACAAGAATTTTCTTTCCTGCCAGCAAACTAAAATTTTTCAAAAAAGAAAACAATGCGTTTTCATCATCAATAACGTTCCCGCCTATTTTAACTATACTTAGTAATTCCATTTACCTTTGAACCTCTTGATTAAGTTGAACACTGCTCTCTATTTTATAATTGGTTTCCAGCATCTTTTTTAAAACTGCTTGGGCAGCAAACACTCTGTTCTCAGCTTGTTGAAGAATTAAAGACCTACTGCTGTCTAAAATAGAATCCGGCACTTCCACATTCCTTCTTACAGGCAAACAATGCATAACTTTAGCGTTGTTAGTTGCTTTCATTTTAGTTTCACTCAAAAGCCAATCGCCTTTTACTTCGGGCATCATGCCGTACTCCTCATAAGACGACCAGTTTTTCACATAAACGAAATCGGCGTCTTTAAGCGCTTCCTCCTGATTATGGATAACTTTCGTTTGCTTGGTGAACTCTACAGATAAGTTATATCCTTCCGGATTCGTGATAACGAAATCTACTTCACGCGTCTGAATCCATTCGCAAAAAGAATTACTCACAGCTTGCGGTAAGGGTTTAATATGGGGGGCCCAGGTTAAAACAACTTTAGGCTTTTTACCGGCAGGTCGGTTTTCCTCTATAGTGATCATGTCCGCCAGACTTTGCAAGGGGTGACGCGTGCCTGACTCAAGACTAATTAAGGGTTTGTTGCAATACTTCATAAACTGAAGTAAAATTTTCTCACTGTAATCTTCCTGCTGATCCTTTAATCCAGGAAAACAACGCAAAGCAATGATATCGCAATATGAGCCAATAACAGCCGCCGCATCTTTAATATGCTCTACCGAAGTTCCGTTCATGATAGCGCCTTCATTGTACTCCAAAGCCCAACCTTCCTGGTTGATATTTATAACCATAGTATTCATGCCAAGATTTTGCGCCGCTTTTTGTGTGCTTAAGCGTGTACGCAGACTAGGATTCATAAAAACAATTCCTATTGTTTTATGTTTGCCCATATTCTCGTGAGCGAAAGGATTTGCTTTTAATTCAAGAGCTTCTGAAATCAAAGTGCTTGAATCTTGTATATCATATACTGTAGTGAAATACTTCATTTAGTTAACTTGTAATTGTTGTTGTAAAATCTTGCTTATAGCGTTTAGAAAAGTTTCTATCTCTGCTTTCCCAATGTTTAGCGGCGGAAGCAGACGGATAGTATTTTTTCCAGATGAAAAGCCAGTAAATACTTTTTCTTCGTCTAGAAGTTTTTTGCGGATTGAAGACGCGTCGCCTTCTGTTTCAATACCTATCATTAGTCCAAGGCCACGCACCTCTTTAATTCCGTCTATCTTCCTAAGCCCTTCCATTAAAAGGGTTCCGGCCTCTTCAGCGTTTTTAATAAGACCTTCATTCTGCATAACTTCTAAAACCGAAAGCGAAGCTGCACAGGCCAGGTAATTTCCGCCGAAAGTTGTTCCCAACATACCATGTTTTGCTTTTATGTTTGGGTTAATCAATACACCTGCCACCGGAAAGCCATTACCCATGCCTTTTGCAGTAGTAACTATATCCGCTTTTATATCTGAATGTTGATGCGCGAAAAATTTCCCACTTCTGCCATAACCCGATTGTATTTCGTCAAGGATTAAAATGGTGCCTGATTTTTTACAAGCTTCTTCCACTACTTTTAAAAAATTTGTAGTAGGAATATTTATACCTCCAACTCCTTGAATGCCCTCCACAATCACTGCACAAATGGTTTCGTCTATTGCGTTTAAGAAAACATTTGTATCATTTAAGGGTAAAAAAACTGTTTCATGATCTTTATTAATGTTAGCGGAGAGTTTAGCATCGTCTGTAGCACCTAAAGATAATGAGGTACGACCGTGAAAAGAATCCCTGAACGCAATTACTTTTTTTCTGCCATTATGGAAAGATGCGAGTTTTAATGCGTTTTCATTTGCTTCGGTTCCAGAATTACACAAAAATAAATTGTAATCTACATAGCCACTTTGTGCTCCTAATTTTTCTGCCAGCAAATTTTGTGAAGGCATTTTAACGGCGTTAGAATAAAAAGCAATTTGATTTAATTGTTCATTCAAAGCCTTTACATAATGAGGATGCGAATGTCCGATGGAAATCACAGCATGTCCACCATACAGGTCGAGGTATTTTGTCCCTTGCTCATCCCAGATATAAGAGCCCTGGGCTTTTACGGGGGTGATGTTGAATAATGGATAAACGTCGAATAAATTCATTTTTTTAAATATTAATAGTTAATTGCTTTTAGTTTTAATCCCGCTTGTTCTTCGAATCCAAACATCAGGTTCATATTCTGAACTGCCTGCCCGGCTGCTCCTTTCAATAAATTGTCGATCACACTTGTTACCAAAACGTAACGTCCATTCTTTTTAACATCAATAAAACACTTGTTCGTATTCACCGCCATTTTCATATCTACAGTTTTATCTACCAAAAAAGTAAATGGATGATTTTCGTAAAATTCTGTAAAAAGATTTTTTATTTCTGCTTCTGAAAGATCACTTTCCAGAACGGTAGTAGCCAAAATGCCTCTTGCAAAATTTCCTCTTTGTGGAATGAATAAAAATTCGCCATCGAAGCTTTGTTGCAGTTGCTTTAAACTTTCCTGTATCTCAAAATTATGTGCGTGCTCAAACGCCTGGTAAACAGAAATATTATTTTGTCTCCATGAAAAGTGAGTGGTGTCTGAAAGCTTTATGCCTGCTCCCGTTGAACCGGTAATAGCATTTACCTGAATTGTTCCTTTCAATAAATTATTATGAGCAAAAGGTAAAATCGCTAACTGAATCGCCGTTGCAAAACAACCTGGATTCGCAATGTAATTGGCCGATTTAATTTTTTCTTTGTTTAACTCCGGCAGACCATAAATAAACTGACCACTTGCTACAGTATTGTTAGAAATCAATCTGAAGTCACGACTCAGATCAATAATTTTACTCTTTAGTAAATCAGGATTTGTTTTCAAATAAGAAGCCGAGTCGCCATGTTGAAGACACAAAAAAACAAGATCAGAATTTTTAGACGCCTTATCTGAAAACAAAAGATCAGTTTCTCCGGCCAGATCTGTGAAGACGTCGCTTACTCTCTTGCCCTGTTGTGATTGACTTACCGCGCAAAGAGAATTCACTGCCGGATGATTAACGAGTAATCTTACCAGTTCGCCACCTGTGTATCCTGCCGCGCCAATAACGGTAACATTTACTTTTTTCATTGTACTGAATTAATCTGGTGGTAAATGCTCATTTGATTGCTCATGATTTTCGTAAACCCTTTCACATCTTGTCCGCTCCAGGTATTATTCATCTCGCCATAGCTTCCAAATTTGTTGCTCATCAGGTCATGTGCCGATTCAATTCCAACAATTGAAAAATTATAGGGCGAGAATTTTACGAAAACTTTTCCAGTCACATTTTTTTGTGTCGATTCGAAAAAACACTCTAAATCGCGCATCACAGGATCTAAAAACAAACCTTCATGCAGCCAGTTGCCATACCACATAGATTGTTGATCTTTAATGATCAATTGTAGTTTTGTAAGAGTGTGTTTTTCCAAAGCATGGTGAGCTTTAATGGTAATAAGGGCTGCGGCGGCCTCAAAACCAACTCTTCCTTTAATACCGATGATCGTATCTCCAACATGAATATCTCGTCCAATAGCAAAAGGACTCGCTTCTTTTTCCAAAGCCTGGATTGCTAAAGTAGGATGCCCAAAGATTCTTCCGTTGATTCCATGCAGTTCACCTTTTTCAAAATAAAGTTCAATATCTTTTTCTCCTGTCTCAGAAAGCTGAGTTGGGTAAGCTAGACCCGGCAAAGAAGAATGCGAGGTAAGCGTTTCTTTTCCGCCAACAGAAGTTCCCCAGATCCCTTTATTAATGCTGTATTTAGCCTTTTCAGCATTAATGTTGACGCCATTTTTAGCCAGGAAGGCAATCTCTTCTTCGCGTGATAATTTGTTGTCACGGATGGGAGTTAAAATCTGGATGTTTGGAATCAATATGTTGAACACCGCATCAAATCGCACCTGGTCGTTTCCTGCGCCTGTACTTCCGTGTGCTACATAATCTGCCTTTAATTTCTTAGCATAATTGGCAATAGCTGTTGCCTGTGAAATGCGTTCTGCGCTCACGGATAAAGGATATGTATTGTTCTTTAAAACATTGCCGTAAACCAGATACTTCACAACGCTGTTATAAAAGTTTTTTGTTTCATCCAAACACACAAAAGATTTTACGCCAAGCGCGCTGGCCTTTGCCTCAATTACTGAAATTTCTTCTGCGTCAAATCCTCCTGTGTTTACAATTACTGCGTGTACCTCAAGATTTAATTCCTGCGCTAAATAAATTGCGCAATAAGACGTGTCCAGTCCGCCGCTGAAGGCGAGTACCACTGATTTTTTCATGTGTTCTAAGTTTACTTTGTTTTAAATAAATAGTTGCTTTCATTTTTGTAACGCGTTCAAAAATTTTTGAATACTTTTTGAAATTCAAAAACTTGTGTGTCTTATCCGAATCTTTTTTCTCGTCTGGATTGTAAAGCATGGCCGTGCATAAACAGTTTTTTCGCTCTTTGCTTTTCAGAATTTCGAAATTCACGCAGCTCTGGCATCCTTTCCAAAAAGCCTCATCTTGTGTAAGCTCCGAGTAAGTCACGGGTTCATAACCGAGGTCAGAATTAATCTTCATTACGGCCAGTCCTGTGGTGAGACCGAATATTTTTGCCTCCGGATATTTTTTACGCGAGAGTTCAAATATCTTTTCTTTTATACTTTTCGCCAGTCCGCTTTTTCTGAATTGGGGAGAGACGATCAAGCCTGAGTTGGCCACGTAGTTACCATGACTCCACGTTTCGATGTAACAAAAACCTGCCCACACTTTATCGGAAGAAAAAGCAATGACGGCCTTTCCTTCGAGCATTTTTTGTTCAAGATATTCAGGCGAACGTTTAGCAATGCCAGTTCCCCTTGCTTTTGCTGACGATTCCATTTCGTCGCAAATAGTTGCTGCGTAGTGCAAATGACTGGAGTCAGCCAATTGCACAATGAATTTTTCCATTGTGAATGAATTAAAAATAAATAACACTACTTCCCCTTAGGAGAAATAATCACTTTTTTGGTAGTTTGGAAATTTAGACGTTTAAATCAACGTCTAATAGAATAGATAGCTCTAACCGGCACTGGAGTAACGGTTAATTGATTATTAAACAAAAACACACTCTTTAGCAAAGAGTGCAACCCGCGAAGGATTGAAACTGTTGTAAAAGTTTTTGTTTTCACTTTTTTTCGTGATTTTAAATTAGTAAAACACAAATGTATTAAAAAAATAAACGGTGTCTGAAAAAATTTGATCCTTAATCACAATAAAACTTAAAGTGCTATACAGTTGATTTATTAAGAAATCCAAATTACATTTACAGAGATGGAATTTGAAATAAAGCCGCAGAATAAACTGAGTCTTGGATTGAAGGAACTGTGGGAGTACCGGGAGCTTTTCTACTTTTTTACACTTCGTGATATCAAGGTAAAATACAAACAAACAGTTCTTGGTTTTCTGTGGGCCGTTCTGCAGCCACTTATTATGGCGCTTCTTTTCTCTTTTTTTCTTGGCAAAGCCATTACAAATTATACGGCACTTGATCTACCTTACGATATTTTTGCCTTAAGCGGGCTTGTTATTTGGGGAATTTTCTCTTCCGGACTTAACAATGCCGGAAACAGTATGGTTTCCAACGCTAACATTATTAAGAAAATTTACTTCCCTCGTTTAATAATTCCCATCTCTTCTGTACTCGTTGGTGTTTTCGATTTTGTGATGGCCTTTGCTGTTTTTATTATTTACACTTTATTAAAGGGAATAGCATTTAATGCCATCGCATTCATTTATTTCCCGCTTGCAATCCTATTAACGTGTGTAGCAACTTTTGGAGCCGGAAGTCTGCTTGCAGCGTTGAATGTAAAGTACCGCGATTTTCGTTACATCATACCTTTCCTTATCCAGCTCCTCTTATTCTTAACACCTGTTATTTACCCGGTAAGTATTACGAATAATATTTATCTTAATTGGATTCTCGCCCTAAATCCAATGACTGCGCCTCTTGATATTTTCAGAGCATCATTGGAAGGTGGAAGTATTCATTATTCACAAGATCTAATAAGCATTACAGCTTCTTTAATCCTTTTCATTACAGGATTAGTCTACTTCCGGAAAACAGAAGCCTATTTTGCAGATCTTGCTTAATTCGATTACTTATTAGGTTTCAAACCTTTGTCAACATAGAATTTCTCAATATCATCCCAAGGACCAAAAGCATGTTGTTCTTCTGAGAAAGGATCGATATATGGCCCTTTGAAATAATCTATTGGCTTGTGACTTAAGTTCGCATAGTCGATGTGATGTGGAACTGGTCTTGGATGAATGCTTCCGTCATTAATAAATGCGGCCACATCCAGAGCTTCCTGATCGCTAAGAACAGGCTTGTCGAGTGTCGCGATCAAATTAGGCATGTTGTATTTTATAAAGCTGGCGGCTTTCAGCACGCGGTGCATACTTGATCCTTCCTGGTAACTTTTTGGTCCCCATAAAGGAGGATAGGTATAGGTGGTATTATCACCGTTCATTTTCCCTTGCCCGTCTGCCTGGTGACAGCTTTTACACTGCGCCATGTAAACTTCCTCTCCTTTTTTTGGATCGGCATGAAGACCTTTAAATTCAACATACTTGAGAGCGTAGCCTTTATGCTTTTCAGTATCATATCCTTCGCCAACCCATTTAATATAAGAAACTATAGCATTCATTTCACGCGAGTCCATTTTTAAAGCTTTACCATTGTGTGGCCTTTCTACACAATTATTTACGCGGTCTATCATAGTAAGAATTGCATCTTCACGCGCACGGTATTGTGGATAGGTTTTATGCGAATTAAAAAAATTAAGTCCAAAAGCCTTGGTACCACTATTCAAGTGACAGTTGGTGCAATTCATTTTGTTTCCAAGGTTTTTGCTTACAACACCATCCGGACCAATATAATAACTTGTGTTTTGAACGAGGCGACGTCCGTATTTAACCTGCCTTCCCCATTCGTCATCTTTTAAAGTACTTGTATCGGGAACTTCGTAAATCTCTAATTCGGCTTTCTCAAGCGTTTTCGGAGCGGGTTGTTTATGACCTTCGGTATCACACGCATTCAAAATGGTGAGAATACCAAGTAGGGAAAGGATTTTTTTCATTTACTCAAACTTTAAAAAATTGTGTTGCGCTAATTTAGTTAATAATTTATTTTCTAAATAAGACTTAGTTCCCTTTTTAAAATAAAAAAGCCTCTCCGGTGAGGGAGAGGCTTTTTAACTTTCGTTTTCTTAAGTTATAGTTTTGCTTTAATTTCGATCATGTCGTACCCTTCAATGATATCTCCAACAACAATGTCATTGAAATTTTCAATATCGAGACCACATTCGTAACCTGCAGCAACTTCTTTTACGTCGTCTTTGAAACGTTTTAACGACCCGAGAGAACCTGTGTGAATCACTATACCATCACGAATTACGCGCACTTTTGTATTACGTGTAACTTTTCCATCCAACACATAACATCCTGCAATTGTACCAACACGCGTAATTTTAAATACTTCGCGTACCTCGATATTACAAACGATTTTCTCTTCAAATTCTGGAGCTAACATACCTTCCATCGCTGCTTTGATTTCGTTGATAGCATCGTAAATAATAGAATATAAACGGATATCAATTTCTTCAACCTCAGCTAATTTGCGGGCACTTGTACTTGGGCGCACCTGGAAACCAATGATAATAGCGTTAGAAGCTGAAGCTAACAATACGTCACTTTCACTAATGGCACCCACTGATTTGTGAATGATATTTACAGCTACTTTTTCTGTAGATAATTTTAATAAGGAATCTGCTAATGCTTCAATAGATCCATCCACGTCACCTTTTACGATTACGTTTAATTCTTTAAAATCACCAATAGCCAAACGTCTTCCGATTTCATCAAGCGTAATATGTTTGTGTGTTCTGATGCCTTGTTCCCGCTGTAATTGTAAACGTTTATTTGCGATTTCACGCGCTTCACGCTCATCCTTCATCACATTAAATTTATCTCCCGCTTGTGGAGCACCACTTAATCCTAATACTTTTACTGGATGCGATGGGCCTGCAGTATCTACTTTCATACCACGTTCGTTGAACATCGCACGCACGCGTCCGCTGAAACTACCCGCTAACATAATGTCGCCGACTTTTAAAGTTCCTGCCTGAACAAGAATTGTAGATACATATCCACGCCCTTCTTCCATACTGGCTTCAATCACCGATCCCACTGCATTTCTATCCGGATTTGCTTTCAGATCCATCATATCTGCTTCGAGTAAAACTTTTTCTAAAAGCAGATCAATATTTTTCCCTTGTTTTGCAGAAACTTCCTGGCACTGATATTTTCCACCCCACTCTTCTACCAGAATATTCATTGCTGATAAACCTTCGCGTATCTTATCTGGGTTTGCTCCCGGTCTGTCAATTTTATTTATAGCAAAGATCATAGATACACCCGCCGCTTGTGCATGGTTTATCGCCTCTTTAGTTTGAGGCATGATGCTGTCATCCGCAGCAATCACAATAATTGCAATGTCGGTTAACTTCGCTCCACGGGCACGCATGGCGGTAAACGCCTCATGACCCGGAGTATCTAAAAAAGTTATACTTCTTTCGCTGCCAGCTAACTTTACATTGTATGCACCGATATGTTGTGTAATACCACCCGCTTCACCAGCAACTACATTGGCTTTACGAATAAAGTCAAGTAACGATGTTTTTCCATGATCAACGTGTCCCATTACAGTAACAACCGGAGGTCTCTGGATCATGTCTTCAGGAGCGTCTTTTTCGTCTTCTTTAATAGACTCGAGTTCTTCTGCAGAACCAAACTCTACTTTATATCCAAACTCTTCTGCTACTATCGAAATTGTTTCTGCATCCAAACGTTGATTTATGGACACAAATAATCCAAGTGACATACAAGTAGAGATAATTTGCGTTACCTGAACATTCATCATCTGCGCTAACTGATTCGCACTTACAAATTCAGCTACCGTTAATAATTTTTTGTCAGCTTCAGCAATCTCAGCTCTCTCAGCCATTTTATCGCGAATCTCTCCACGTTTTTCACGACGGTATTTTGAAGTTTTAGATTTATTCCCTTTTTCACTTAAGCGTGCAAGTGTTTCTTTAATTTGTGCCTGAATCTCTTCTTCAGTTAATTCATGGCGCGGTTTGCCAGGGGTTGTTGCACCACCAGTACCCGGCTTTTTAGCACGTGGATCGCCGTATTTTTCTTTGGCACGTTCGCGCGCAATTGCCGATTGTTCTTTACCAACTTTTTTAATTTCCTCTTGCGACAATCCGCCTTTACGAATGCGTTTTCGTTTTTTCTTGTCAGCTGCACTTGCAGCCGCATTGTTCGCTGCAGTCTTTTTAGGCGTTTCTTTTGCAACCGGTAACTCTACTCTTCCTAAAATTTTAGGGCCTTCGAGCTTTTCGTATTTGGTTTCTAAAAACTCTTCCTTTGCTTCTTCCTTAACCTCTGCAACTTCCTCTTTCTTCTCTACAACTGGTTCTGGTTTTACTACTTCTTTTACAGAAGCAACTATCTCAGGTTCTGGTTTGGCAATCTTTTCAGATTCCTTTTCTCTTTTCGGCTTTTTATCTGGTTTAGTTTTAAGATTCATTGAATCCAAATCAACTCTACCAATAACTTTAGGACCACCTTCGTTAATTTCCGTTTCTTTTTTTGGCGGATCAATGATAACAGTGGTCTCTTTTTTTACTTCTTCGGCAACAACCTTTGGCAACTCTTCTTCTTTTTTAGATAAGGTCAGGTCTTTGATCACAACCTCGTCAACCTCATCTTCTTTCTGCTTTTTTGGTTTAATCTCATCAAGCACAATAGTTTCGCGCTTTAGCTTGCTGCTATTCTGCGCAACGGTTTCAGCTTCTTCGCGAGCCGATTTATCACTTGAAAATTCTTTCAGCAAAAGACGGTATTCGTCATCGCCAATTTTGGCGTTGGGATTACTATCTACAGGTTGCCCCTTAGAGGCAAGAAATTCAACAATCTTTCCGAGGGAAAGGTTGAATTCTTTGGCTACCTTGCTTAATCGAAGTGTTTTAGCTCCTTCTGACATATTTTACTTAAATCTTTCTAAATTAATTTGTCCTGCTTATCAAGGAAGCCGGAAAACCTTTGTTCAGTGCTTATTCTTCGAACTCAGCACTCAACACATCACGAACACTTTTAATCATCTCTTCGCTGATGCCTGTGCGGCGTGTTAATTCTTCGTCGCTCAATTCAAGAACTGATTTTGCCGTATCGCATCCAATGGCTTTTAATTGCTCAATGATGTCTGCTTCAATCTCATCTGAGAATTCTTCCAAATCAACGTCTTCTGTTTCAACATCAATATCTGTATCACGGAATACATCAATTTCGTAACCTGTTAATTTCCCCGCTAATTTAATATTAAATCCGCCTTTTCCAATGGCAAGGCTAATCTGATCGGGTTTAAGGAAAACTTCCGCGCGTTTTGTGTCTTCGTCAATTTTAATGGTGGTAATTTTTGCCGGACTTAGTGAACGTTGAATTAATAACATTGAATTGGTCGTGAAGTTGATCACATCAATGTTCTCGTTTTTCAATTCACGAACAATTCCGTGAATTCTCGATCCTTTCATCCCTACACAAGCTCCAACCGGGTCAATTCTATCATCATAACTTTCAACTGCCACTTTAGCTCTTTCTCCTGGCTCACGAACAATTTTCTTAATAGTGATTAATCCATCAAAAATTTCAGGAACTTCTGTTTCAAATAAACGTTCTAAAAATACAGGTGAAGTACGAGATACAATAATAGAAGGTGTTCCGTTTTTTAAATCAACTTTAGAAACAACCGCTTTAACAGTATCTCCTTTTTTGAAAAAATCAGAAGGAATTTGCTCCGTTTTTGGTAACAACAATTCGTTTCCTTCATCATCCATTAACATGATTTCTTTTTTCCAAACCTGGTAAACTTCAGCAGTAATAACATCGCCAACTTTCTCCTTGTACTTGTTATAGATTTCACTTTTTTCTAATTCAAGAATTTTTTGAACTAAGTTTTGACGCACCGACAATACAGCGCGACGACCAAAATCTTCTAATTTTACTTTTTCAGATACATCTTCTCCAATTTCAAAATCAGGTTCTATCTTTTGAGCGTCAGCAAAACTAATGTGCTTATTTTCATCAAAATCGAAAGAATCTTCCGCGAAATCATCATCAACAATCTTACGGTTTTTATAGATCTCCACGTCACCCTTATCCGGATTTACAATAATATCAAAGTTCTTATCGCTACCGTATCTTTTTATAAGCATACTACGAAATACATCTTCAATAATGGTCATCAACGTCGCACGGTCTATGTTCTTAATATCTTTAAATTCCGAGAACGACTCTATAAGGTTTACGCCTTCCATGGTTTTGTTTTTTTATTTTATTATTAGTAATTTTTTATCCAGGCTTAGTTAAATTGCCTAAAACTTTAATTTAATTTTTGACTCTTTTATTTGATCGTATTTTAAAATCTGTTGTTTTGTAACGGTTATCTTTCCTTTTCCAACAGGCTTATTCTCGCGAGAAGTAGATTCCAGTGTAATTTCATGCTCACTCCATTCTACCAGGTCACCTTCAGTTTTAGTGCCATCCACTAACTTTATTTCAAAAGTTCTCCCGATGTGTTTTTTATACTGACGGGGCATCACCAAAGGAGTAGTAGCACCGTGTGAACTCACATCAAGCGCATAATCTTCCTTTTCCCTGTCAAGGTTGCCCTCAATAGCACGACTAACCGCCACACAGTCTTTAATAGTTACACCTTCATCACCATCTAAAAATACATTGATGTGATTGTCAGAGCCAATTTTTATCCCGGTAACATACATGTTTGTTCCGTTCAAATACTGGTTCGCCAGCGCTATAATATGTTCTTTTGTTATCAAAATTTTTGTCAATAAAATAGGGGACTTCTGTCCCCTTCCCTTGCAATCCTATTTTCCGGCCACAAATATAGGCATTTATTTATATATATAAAAACAAAAAAAAGGATAAAAATAGCGTTCCTAACCAACCTTTTGCCCAAAATATACGTCTATGTATTTAAACAACGTACTAAATCCCGAATAAAACAATGAAAAAAGCAACCCTTCGAGTTATAATAATCCTGGTAGGCTTATTATTTGTTAACATAGAGGCTGCGCACGCAGGCCTGATTCACAAAGTTAAAATTTACATTCGTCACGAATTTTCTGACAACCAGTTTCTATACTTCGTTTGCGCTACATTATTTCTAGGCTTTTTAAGCTACATTATTTTCACGCCTGTACTTATTGGTAAACGCAAATGGGCATGGTTAAGTTACTATTCCTATACTCCAACACGCAACGATTATCAAAGCAAGCGCGATATGGTGAAAAAAATCGCTGTTATTCTTAAAAATGGCGAGTTCGGTAATCAATCTCATCCTTAGTCAGTTAGCGGTTTTGCTCTGTTAAAATTGAAGAATTTTCTAAAAAAGATCTGCAATTCTCAAGTTAAAGTTTTGTTTTAGCACCGATATTTTTATTTTTGTGCCAAATTTTTAAATCTAAAAATAATGTCTGACATTGCAAACAAAGTAAAATCAATCATCGTAGATAAATTAGGTGTTGATGAAAAAGAAGTAACTCCAACAGCTAGCTTTACTAACGATTTAGGTGCTGATTCACTGGATACAGTTGAACTTATCATGGAATTCGAAAAAGAATTTAACATCGCTATTCCTGATGAACAAGCTGAGAAAATTGGTACTGTGGGCGATGCTATCTCTTACATTGAGGCTAACGCAAAAAACTAATTCCACCATATGCAATTAAAACGTGTAGTAGTTACAGGTCTGGGCGCTGTAACCCCATTAGGCAATAGTGTTAATGACTATTGGAATAATCTTATTAATGGAGTAAGCGGAGCTGCGCCTATTACACGTTTTGATGCATCTAAATTTAAAACCCAGTTCGCCTGTGAGGTGAAGGGCTTTAATCCTGAAGATTATTTCGACAAAAAAGAAGCTCGTAAACTGGATGCTTATTCCTGGTACGGGATCGCCGCAAGCGATCAAGCCATGAAGGATAGCGGTTTATTAGCAGAAAATATCGATAGAAATGAAATTGGTGTTATTTGGGGAAGTGGTATCGGAGGTTTAGATACTTTTCAAAACGAAACTTTCGCTTTTGCAAAAGGTGATGGTACTCCCCGTTTTAATCCTTTCTTTATTCCCAAAATGATTGCTGACATTTGCAGCGGTCATATTTCCATGCGCTTTGGTCTTAGAGGGCCTAATTTTACAACCGTTTCAGCTTGCGCTTCCTCTACCAATGCCTTGATAGACGCATTTAATTACATTCGTTTAGGCAAAGCAAACGCCATTGTAACAGGCGGAAGTGAGGCTGCCATTAACGAAAGTGGTATTGGTGGTTTTAACGCCTGCCAGGCCATGAGCACACGCAACGACGATGCCGCAAAGGCTTCTCGTCCCTACGATAAAGACCGTGATGGTTTTGTTTTAGGAGAAGGCGGAGCTGCTATTATTCTTGAAGAATTAGATCATGCTCTCGCAAGAGGTGCAAAAATATACGCAGAAATTATTGGCGGAGGCATGAGTGCCGATGCCCATCATATCACTGCCCCACATCCTGAAGGATTAGGTGCTACTTTAGTAATGAAACGTGCATTAAAAGATGCAGGCCTTACAGGAACCGAAGTGGATTACATAAACACGCACGGAACCAGCACTCCGCTTGGAGATACAGCTGAATTAAAGGCGATTGTAAATGTGTTTGGCGAACATGCCTACAAATTAAACATCAGCTCTACAAAAAGTATGACCGGGCACCTTCTTGGTGCTGCAGGAGCAATAGAGGCAATAGCGGCTATCATGGCAGTTAAAACAGGTATTATTCCTCCTACTATTAATCATACAACTCCTGATCCTGAAATTGATCCAAAATTAAATTTAACGCTCAACAAAATGCAGACGCGTAATGTGGATGTAGCTATCAGCAATACTTTTGGCTTTGGTGGACACAACGCAGCGGTTGTGATTAGAAAATTTAATCCATAATATTTTGGCTTTAAAAAGACTATTATCGCTATTAGGTACCACTGATATCAAGAGCGATAAGGGTTTTAAGAACTGGATCAAAACCACTACGGGTTACTCTCCAAAAAATATTTCTTTATACCAACAAGCCTTTTTTCACAGTAGCATTTCTGTAAAACGAAGTGGTACCACTGTTAGCAACGAACGTCTTGAATTTCTTGGCGATGCGATTCTTGGCGCTGTGGTAGCCGATTACCTTTTTAAAATGTATCCATTTAAAGACGAAGGTTTTTTAACGCAGTTAAGAAGCAAAATCGTAAATGGTCAGAATTTAAAAGAGCTTGCTCTGAAGTTTGGGTTCAATCATTTTTTGAAAGCAAGCCTTACTAAGGACGAAAAAACTAAATCCAGCGCCTATGGAGATGCCTTTGAAGCTTTTATTGGCGCGGTGTATCTCGATATGGGTTATAACAAAACAAAAACGTTTGTTATCTCCCGTATTATAAAAATTCATGTAGACACCGAGAACCTCGCCAAAACAAATGAAGATTACAAAAGTCAATTACAAATTTATTGTCAGAAAAATAAATATGCACTGGAGTACAAGTTACTGAGTGAAGAACGGCAAGGCGCCAATAAAATGTATGTAATTGAAGTTTACGTTAACGGAAAACCCTATACAAAGTTTGAAAGTTATAGTAAACGTACAGCTGAACAAAAGGCAGCACAGCTTACCTTAGAGCAATTAAGCATAGAAGGTGGCTAAATACGTTTTACATAGCAGCGAAGACGATCTCGATTTTGTGCTGATTGGCATAACTTGTCCCGAAAATCAGTACGCTGTTCTCAGTATTGTAGATGATGCTTTAAAAATCAATTTAGTCCTCAGCGACTACATTCCTTTTAATTTAAAAGAAGGTCGAATTTTTAAGTTCTCTCTTTATCGCTTTCTGGATGAAGAACTCGGACTAGAATACTATTTTATACCTAATATCAGCAATTTCGAAGAGCCTAATTTAAGCGTGTCGGCAACCCGCGATCTATTCGCGGGACTTGAAATTGAAGAGAGTGTTAGGCTGATAAAAGAACTACCCAAAACTGATTATTTCCTCATTCTTAAAGGAGAAGATCTGCATAATTACCAATTCAAAATTATAGAACGTTTAAAACACTTTCCGGACATAATTCAAATCCAGGCTATAGAGCCCCAGGATCTTCCAAGTAAAAGAAATTTGATTTTTTAACCCTGGTCCTTTGTGCCTCGAAGCAGTGAACTAACGCCAGAAAAAATGCCTTGTTTAGTTTTTATAATTGTTGGCATTCTGTAACCCCAATTATTTCATTTTTCTAAATATCTTTACGCTATGGAAGACTTGAAAAATCACATCACCAAACTGAGAGAAGACTTTACAAAAGGAACTCTTAGCGAAGCCGATGTTAGCACCGAGCCGCTAAATCAGTTTACGCTGTGGCTACAACAAGCTGTAGATTCAAGGATTCCCGAAGTTCAGGCGATGAATCTTTCTACCGTTTCACAAAATGGACGTCCCTCTTCCCGAATAGTTTACCTCAGAGAATTTGATCAAGCGGGTTTTTCTTTCTATACAAACTACAATTCTAAAAAAGGAACTGAACTTCAGAATAATCCCTATGCAAGCCTCACTTTTTTTTGGCCAGAATTAGAAAGACAAATTCGCATTGAAGGCAAAGTAGAAAAAGCAAGCGCTGTACAAAGTGATGCCTATTATAATGCGAGACCTTACGATTCCAAAATTGGCGCATGGGCAAGCAATCAAAGTCACAGTATTTTTTCACGTGGCGATTTAGAAATAAAAATTGAAGAAATAAAAAAACTGAATACTCCTGAAGCCATTAAACGTCCTGACTTCTGGGGAGGATTCGTTTTGCAGGCAGACTATTTTGAATTCTGGCAGGGAAGAAAAAGTCGTCTTCATGATAGAATTGTTTACACCTTAGAAAATAACTACTGGAAAATTACAAGACTCGCACCCTAATGTGTCAACTACACTCTGCATGACAGTTTCCAAAGCAAACTATCACTTCTAACGTAGCCGGGAATGATTAAGCAAAGAATGCCATGACCGAGAGGGTAAAAAGAAAAATAACTAATATGACTAGAGAAGAAAAAATAAAAAACTTTGACGCAAACGGAATTGGTCAATTAAACGATGGAATGTTTGGTTTACCTTTTTCATTAGAAGAATGTGAAACGGTACTAATTCCTGTTCCATGGGAAGTTACAGTGAGCTACGGTGGCGGCACCGCTGATGGCCCCAAAGCCATATTAGACGCAAGTTACCAGGTAGATCTCTATGATCCATTTGTAAAAGATGCCTGGAAAAAAGGAATCGCCATGGATGAGTTGAGCGACGAGGTAAGAACTAAAAGCAATGAGTTACGTCAATCTGCTGAACGTTATATCGATGCGCTTGCTAATGGTGCTAACGAACACAATGAAGATATGATCAAAGTTTCTGCACACATTAAAAACGAATGTTTGTGGTTAAACACCTGGGTGAAAAACCGCGTGCTTCATTTTTTAAATCAAAACAAATGTGTTGGACTGGTTGGTGGCGATCACTCCACACCACTGGGAATGATGCAGGCTTTAGCAGAAAAATTCGAAAACTTCGCCATCCTTCAAATAGATGCCCATGCCGATCTTCGTGATGCATACGAAGGTTTTGAGTTTTCTCACGCTTCTATTATGTTTAATGCTTTAAAAATTAAACAGGTTGAAAAATTAGTGCAGGTTGGTATCCGCGATTACTGTGAAGATGAACTGAACATTATAAATGATAGTAATGGAAGGGTGAAAACGTTTTTTGATCGCGACATTAAATACGCGCAATATAATGGAGATAGCTGGGACCGGATTTGTAACCGCATTGTAAACGAGTTACCTCAGCATATTTATTTGAGCTTTGATATTGACGGACTTGATCCGAAATTATGTCCGAATACTGGAACCCCTGTTGCTGGTGGATTTGAAACGGAGCAAGTTTTGTTTCTACTCGAAAAAATCGTAAGCAGCGGTAGAAAAATTATTGCTTTCGATTTAAACGAGGTTAGTCCTGCTGAGGAAAATGACTGGGATGCAAATGTGGCCGCCCGTTTACTTTACCGTATTGCCAACATGGCTGCACTAAGTCAAAAAAAATAAATCTGTGAAATCTGTATCAAAACTTATACTTCTATTAATGCTGATTAGCACGAGCCTATTCTCTAAAAAGTTAAAACAAGGGGTATATCGTGGGGTCCTTTTTCTCAACGAAGAAAAAGGTATTGAGCTTCCCTTTAATTTTAGCGTGAATTACAAAGGTAAAAAACCCATCATTGTTATTACTAATGCTGACGAAAAAATAAGCATTGATGAAATTACCATAAAAGGGGATTCGGTAAATTTTAAAATGCCAGTATTTGATACAGAATTCAAAACTGTAATTGTTGGCGATAACCTCGAAGGCCTATGGATCAATAACTACAAGAGTGGCAACAATAAAATAAAATTTAAGGCCACTTTTGGAGAAGCAAGGCGATTTCTATTTACACCTGAAAAATCTGTCCCCTTATTTGAAGGAAAATGGGAAGTTGTGTTCTCTCCCGAAAATCAAAACGTTACTAAAGCTATTGGCGCCTTTCATCATACCGAACAAACAGAACAAGTTACCGGAACTTTTTTAACCGAAACCGGTGATTACCGCTACCTTGAAGGAATGCAGAGCGGCAATAAACTGTTTCTTTCTTCATTTGACGGCTCTCATGCATATTTATTCACAGTAGAACAAAATAAAGGTTTTCTCATAAATGGTAAATTTTATGCTGGCAGTACATGGGAAGAAAACTGGGGCGCCAGACTGAACCCTGATTTCAGGTTAGCGGACCCTGAGGAAATAAGTTTCGTAAAAAATAAAGATGAAAAAATAAATTTCACTTTCCCTGATTTAAATGGAAAACAAGTTTCATTAAACGATAAAAAATTTGAAAACAAGCCCGTAATCGTGCAGGTTATGGGAAGTTGGTGTCCTAACTGTATGGACGAAAGTCTCTATTTCTCTTCCCTTTATACAACTTATAAAAAAGAAGGTTTAGAAATAGTTGCCTTAGCTTTTGAAAAAACAACTGATTTTGAAAAAGCGAAAATACAGGTTGCACGAATGAAAAAACGATTGTCGATTGGTTACGATATTCTTATCACGCAGCAAACAGGTAAAGATAAAGCCGGTGAAGTGTTATCTGCATTAAATAAAATTACAGCTTTTCCTACCACTATCTTTTTAAACAAAGAACATAAAGTAGTTAAGGTTCACACGGGGTTCAGCGGGCCCGCCACGGGTAATGAATACGAAATTTATAAACAAAGAACCGAAAACCTAATTAAATCTTTATTAAAAGACTAATGTTTACAGGAATTATAGAGACACTTGCGAAAGTTGAAAAAATTGAAAAGGAGGAGTCAAATGTGCACTTTACCTTTTCGAGTAATATAACCGGCGAATTAAAGATAGATCAGAGTGTAGCTCATAACGGAGTTTGTTTGACCGTCGTCAAAATTGATGGTAATCGGTATACTGTAACTGCTATTGATGAAACACTTAAGAGAACCAATCTCGGAGAACTGCTAATTGGCTCACTTGTAAACTTAGAGCGTTGTATGCCTGCAACAGGTCGCTTCGACGGGCATATTGTACAGGGACATGTAGACACCACTGCTACCTGTAAAGAAGTGAATGATCTAAAGGGAAGTTGGGAATTTACATTCGAACATCAAAAATCAAATACAAACATCACTGTCGAAAAAGGAAGCATCACTATTAACGGTGTTAGTTTAACAGTTGTAAAATCTACAGACACTGGTTTTTCTGTGCATATTATTCCTTACACCTTTGAACATACAAACTTTAAATCTTTTAAACCTGGCTCTGTCGTTAATCTTGAATTCGATATCGTTGGAAAATACGTTGCCAGGCTTCTTGCCCGATAAAGTTTATTGCTTTCATTAGGCCTCTGATTAATTTTTTTTTTAAATAAAAAATTTCATCTTTACATAAATGAAGCTCAGAGCACTCATAGTGGATGATGAAATTCACGCAAGGGAAAATATAAAGTACTTACTCGAAAATTTTTGTCCCGAAATTGAAATTGTTGCCATGGCCGGCGACCTGGAGACCGCAAGAAGTTACGTTAAGAATTTGACTCCTCAAGTTCTGTTTCTGGACATCTGCATGCCTTCAGGCACCGAAGGTTTTGACTTTTTAGAGTCTCTTCCCGATAAAAAATTTCAGGTAGTATTCGTAACTGCCTTCAAAGATTACGCGATTCGGGCTTTGAACGCTAATGCCATTCATTATTTACAAAAGCCCGTAGATGTTGACGATCTAAAAGTCGCTGTAAAAAAGTTAGTTGCTACAAATCAACTCTTTATTGAAAATCAGGAGCAACTTTCAAATTACATCAAGTCACTTGAAAATCTTTCAAAAGCTCTTATCCCCTCTCTCGGCGTATCGCGCATCACTATTAATCACTCCAAAGGCTTTAAAATAGTCGACCCAAATGATTTTATGTATCTGGAAGGCGAAGGAAATTATACTTCGATAATTTTTGTAGATGGTACAAAGTATGTAGATACAAAAACTATTGGCATTTACGAGGACATGCTTGATCCCCAGCGTTTTTTTAGAATTCATAAATCACACATAGTAAACGTTTTATATGTTAAGGAATATCTCAACGATGGCGGACATTTTGTTGTAATGAAAGACAATTCCAAACTAACTATCTCGCGATTAAGAGTGCCGCAATTTCTCGAATTTTTTAAGCGCCGGAAAAAGTTATAATACATTTAAATACATCAATCCTACATTTTAACTGCTAAGAGCTACATTCCACGCAATCACAGTTAATTTTCGTTTTCCACCATTTTCTGTAAGAATATTTATCGTATTTTTAATCATATGTATCAAGCCATAAACAGGTCGGCGAAGCGCATGCGACTCATACTCACATTTTTGCTGATTTTTATTTCTAGTTTAACTCCCTTACTGGCGCAGCATTACAATTTTATTAATTACTCAACCGAATCCGGACTAGCACAATCTCAAATCAGATCTATTGCCCAGGATAGAAATGGCTATCTCTGGCTAGGAACACTTGCCGGTTTAACCAAATACGACGGCAAAAAATTCGTGAACTATTCCATTCAAAATGGCCTCATCGATAACCAGATTTTTTCCTTAACAGAAGACAAATCCATGGGGCTTTGGATAGGAACCCTGGGCGGGCTTAATTATTTTGACGGAGAAAAATTTAAGTCCTATCTATTTAAAGAAGATATGGCCGAAAACTCTGTTACCTCCCTCGGACAAGATCTGCAAGGGAACTTATGGCTGGCAACGGATGGTTCAGGAGTTTGCAAATTCAGCGGAAATAAATTTGAATATTTTACGGAGGAAAGCGGTATTATAAATAACAACGTACGGAGCGTTTGTGTTGACGAAAAAGGCTGGGTGTGGTTTGGAACAAAAGGAGGTATTTGTTATTACGATGGAAAAGGATTTAAAACACTCGACACTACTATTCTTCAGCCCCGAAACGTAAGTCATATTTTCACGGACAAACATAAAAAAATATGGTTCAGTACCTTTGGCGAAGGAGTATACAGCTTCGATGGCAAGAGTTTTAAAAATTACAACGAAACACATGGATTGATAAATGATTGGATTCGCTCAGCAATAGAAGATTCTGATGGTAACATTTGGTTCGCTTCAAAGTTTGGTCTCTCCCGTTATGACGGAAAAACTTTTATGAACTTCACAGAATCGGAAGGTTTGCCCGTTGACAACACGAATATTGTTTTTGAAGACAAAGAAAAAAATATCTGGATCGGCTCTGATGGAAAAGGCCTCTGCAAATTCTTGGGAGAAACCTTTACTTACCTTACAACGAAAGATAGCTTAAGCAGCAATTTTGTTTTGTCTATTGTTGAAGATAAGGATGAAAATCTTTGGTTTTCTACCTTTGGTAAAGGAATCACCAAAAAAGAAAAAGGGCACACTAAAGTTTACACAACAAATCAAGGCTTAAACAACAATACCATCTGGGCCAGTTTAAAAGACCGTGAAAATAATTTATGGTTTTGTACATCTGATGGGATTAGCAAATTCGACGGCAAAAAATTTAAAAATTACAGTCTTGATGATGGTTTAGGCGCAAAAATAGTTTACTCTATTTGCCAGGATTATAAGGGTAATTTATGGTTGGGAACCAGCAAAGGGGTTTCTGTTTTCGATGGCCAGCATTTTAAGAATTATATTTCAGGGGAAGATAATATCGGAAAAGAAGTTACAAGTATTGTAGAAGATAAAAACAAGCGTCTATGGTTTGCAACAAGAAATGGGCTCTTCAAATTTGAAAATGGCGTGTTTTCTAAATACACCACAGCAGATGGATTATGCAATATTCATTTGCTTTCTTTAGTCGTTGACAATGACAACAATCTATGGATAGGATCAAGAGCCGGAATTAATTATTACGATGGTAAAACATTTTCTAAAATTTTAATAGGAGATATTTTTAATTCAAACAATGTTTGTTTTCTCGCGCTTGATAAAAAAGAAATGCTTTGGATAGGAACAAACAGTGGCGTTTTTCTATTGGATTCCAGAGAATATATCCGCACAAAAAAAATTAAATTTCGTCACTACACCATTTTTGACGGATTACCAGGCATGGAATGTAACCAGAATGCAGCATTCAAAGATCACCTTGGAAACATTTGGATGGGTACTACAGAAGGGCTTATCAAATATGATCCGAATATAAAAGATTTTCACTCCAGCGATTTTGAACCCATCACACATATTTCAGGAATCAGATTATTTTTAAAAGATACCAATTGGACTAATGTCACAACAGAAATTGATTCCCTAACCCTATTACCGAAAAATCTGAAAGTAAAATATCAAACTACTCATTTTACTTTTGATTATATCGGTATAAAACTCAGCAATCCTTCTTCTGTTAGGTATAAATATATGCTTGAAGGGTTTGACGATAACTGGTCGGCTGTTACCGAAGCAAATTTTGCAACCTATTCAAATTTACCCAGTGGCAAATACACTTTTAAAGTTATAGCAGGAGATCTTGTGGGTAACTGGAACAAAATTCCTACTGCTTTTAGTTTCGAAATTCTTCCTCCATTCTGGACCACCTGGTGGTTTATTTTGTTGTGCGTGTTAAGCTTCCTGTTTCTTCTTTGGCTGCTTTATAAATGGAGAGTAAACGAGATCCGTAAAAAACATCAGACGCAGCAGCTCGAATACAAATCGAAACTCATGTTACTTGAACATCAAAGTTTGAATTCGAGTATGAACCGGCATTTTATTTTTAATGCGCTCAACTCTATTCAGTATTACATGAATAAAGAAGATAAATTGTCTGCTCACAAATATCTATCCCGCTTTGCAAAACTCATCCGCATGAACCTCGACAGCTCTATGAGTAATCTTGTTTCTGTGTCTGAAGAAATCGAAAGACTTGATCTTTACCTGCAAATAGAGTTGATGCGCTTTGAAGACAAATTCGAATACGACATTCACATTGCAGATGATGTAGATATTGAATCCATTGAAATTCCGCCCATGCTCCTGCAACCCTATGTTGAGAATTGTATTTTGCATGGCATATTACCTTCAGGTAAAAGCGGAAGAATAGATATTCGTGTTGAACAAAATACGACAGATGATGGAATTGTTTTTAGTATCGAAGACAATGGGATTGGAATTGAAGAAAGCAAGGCAAGAAAATTACTTACAAAAAACCCCCACGTTTCAAGAGGTACTTCCATAACGGCCCAAAGAATTCAATTATTGGGCGCTATGAATAATGTAAATATTACTATAAATGGTCCATTTGAGCTCAAAAATGTTAAAAATGAGGTCCTTGGCACCCGGGTCGAACTTATTATTCATTAAAAGTGTTAAATATTTGCATGTTAATAACTTGTTATGTACATTTATTGTCAGTTCAAGGAGGTTCCAAATGAGAATTTTAAAAATACTATTAATACTACTAATTCCTGCGATGGGATTTGTTGCTTGCGAGAAAGCAAATACAAGACCATGCAGCGAAAAATCTTCAAACACATCGTCAGGTAATTCTGATGTTAGTGGTAAAATTGTTGGTGGAGTTTATGTTGACGATAATGCTAATTCCGGAACCGGTACTACCATTGTTGGTTCAGGAGATGACGACAGAGATGGTGGAGACAAGAAAAAGAAAATTCGTTAAGAAATTAAATAAAAAATTTAAAGCCCTTTCTTAAAGGGCTTTTTTTATGTTCATAAAAGTTTTCCTATCCTCTATTAATTTATTTTAATTGCTTTTTAGCATTCCGAAAATCTGGAGAATGGCATAAAAAAATAAAGCCAGCAACAGCAGAAACAATAGGCTTTTTAAGCGCGCTTTAAATCCTGCAGGCCTTTTATCTATCTCTGTATTATCTTCAGCCCGATCATCGGTATCAGTTACACCCAAATGTTTGCGATGCCGGGCTATATAATCTTGTTTGCTTTCTTCCTGCATTTCTCAATACTTAAATCTAATCTATTAAATTACAATTTTTTATTTAGCTGTAAACAAAAAAACCATCCTTAAATAGGATGGCTTTTAATATGAAGCTTAATGAAAGAATTATTTATTTGTGATGATTAATTTTCGTTTAATAAAATTACCCTCCGAATAAGAGTTGATAAAATAAATTCCTTCGCTCAAATCGATTAATGGTTGAGTAAAATTATTTGTTTCATTGAGAGAAATAGTCTTGATCACCTGGCCTAATTCGTTTGTAATTTTAAGTTCCATGTTTACCAATGATTTCAGAGTTGTGTTACCATTGCTTGGATTAGGCATGATGATTAATTGCGAATTAGTGTTCGTTTTAAGAGTTTCAATGCCCACCGTTTCGGCCTCACGCTTGTACTTTTTACATTCTTTAAAAGAAATTCCGTCAAGCATAAGATCCATGCCATAAGTTCCATCATTGTAATTGCCATATATTCCCGTTGCAATTCTTATAGTAGCGGAAGTTGATGGACCTGAGTTCCAGACATAAGTTTTCTTTTTCCAAACGCCGCAAGTGCCAACCACATCACTTACCATTGAGCCATTTATATACACGTCAAAATTTGTACCGGATGGCTGCACTGCACAGTTTCCATTTGGTTCATATACCCAAAAAACAAGCACGTAAGTTGTATTTGGTGTAATGGAAAGAACAGTTTGTTTCCAAAAGTCCCAACCTACTTTTGAGCCATCAATATCCGGAAAGTGAAGAACATTGCCATTTGCACTGAAGCGATCTGTAACACCATAGCAGGTAGTAATTGCGTTAATATTATAATTCCCTGTCGTTCCATCTCCTTGAATTCCCCCTGGTGCGCAACCTGAATAACTTGCATAGCTGGATGTAATTACTGTTGTACTATCAAAATCTCCATCGCCAATTAGCTCTCCCAACAGATTTTCACAAGGAGTGGGCGGAATACATTTTCTCAAAGAGATATCATCTAATAAAAGATCCATTCCCGCCAAATTGACGTTTCCGTTTCCTGACCCGTTTCTTATTTCTATTTGAGCTAAGGTAGATGGGCCCGAAGACCAGGTATAAATTTTATTATGCCAACCTAAGCAATCAACAGTATTATCTGAAACTTGTACGGGCATGCCGTTAATATAAATATCAAAGATAGTACCTCCGGCCTGGAAACCGCAATTACCAGACGGCTCACGTACCCAGATAGACAGCTTATATACATTTCCAGGTGTTACCGTAATACCGGTTTGCTTCCAAAATACCTGGCCAACATTTGCCCCCTGTATATCCGGAAAATGCATCACATTCCCATTACCTCCATTGTGGTCTGTGAGTGAATAAGCGGTGGTAATCGGGTTAATGTTAAACGTATTGATAGTTGACCCGTTTCCATAGAGCCCAAGTGAACTTCCACCCATATAGGTAAAACCAGAGGTATAGCCCGTCGGGAAATCAAAATCACCATTTATAATTAAATTTGTGTCTAGCGAAGAGCACGGAAATTGAGCAGGTGCTACGTCGGCCTTTAATGGTGACGCAAGTGTAAGGCTCAAGAGACTTCCTAATAAAAAATTTGTTTTCATAATAATTGAGTTATTGAGTTTCTCCTACTTATGTTTTAAGCGTTTGTTCGGAAAATTCCGCTTTACCGGATTGCGCAATCCGTAACAAAGTAAGAAAAATGAAAAATGATTTTCAGCGTAAGTTTGCGGGAGAATACTTTAAGTTTACAGGAGAGGGAACTGAGTTGATATAGCGTTGAACTATTTTTTTTAGATGCCTTTTAGTTTTTCTAAAAAAATCTCTTTGTTTTTTCTTGTTATTTCAGGCATAGAGCCATCTGTCATTTGCGCGAAAAGTCCATCAGAGCTTACCATTTTAACTACCCTGTGCAAATTAATAATATGCGACTGATGACATCTGTAAAAAAAAGATTGGTCTAATAAAGGCTCGCACTCTTTCAAATTTTTAGATGCCATGTGTTTTACCTGGTCTACAAGATAAAAAACAGTATAACTGCCAGACGCTTCAAGGCGTATCACATCTGAAGGCTTGATAAAAATGATGCCATCTTTCACCGGTAACTCTATAAGATTTAAAGCAGTTGCTTTCTTTAATTCTATTTTCGGTTGAAGTTTCTCCGTTAGCCGGGCTGCGCAGTTTTTTAATTCGTCAATATCTATTGGCTTAAGTAAATAATCATCAGCTCCTTTTTTTATTGCTTTTATAGCATGCTCTTGATGCGCAGTTGTAAAAACCAGTTTAAAATCTTTATAGTTTAGCTGCTCCAGCAGATCAAATCCGTTCATCTTTGGCATGCTAACGTCTAAAAAAACAACTTCTGGTTGATAATCTTCTATGGCTTTAATGCCTTTATCCGGCTCAGTGGCCGTAGCTACAATCTTTATATCAGGTGTGTGTTTCTCTATCAGTACTTTTAGAGTATTTATACCTATTAGCTCATCATCAATGATTATTGCTCTGACTATTTTATTCATTCTTAAATATTGGAATGTTAATTGTGACTTTTGTTCCTGTACTTTTTCCTTCGCTATTTGTTTTATCAGTAATGACAAGGTCGTACGTTTCCTTATAAATTTTACTCATGAGTTGAAGTCTTTGCCTGATAAAATTAATTGCTAACGAGCGGTCACCTTTATTTATTGACTTCTCAACAGAAAATTTTCTTCCCACCCCGTTATCTTCTATAATGCAGCAAAGTGTTTTTTCTCCGCATTTTTCGAAGGAAATATTTAGATGTTTACCTCCGTCTTTCGGTAGAAGGCCGTGCCAGATCGCATTTTCAACAAAAGGCTGAATCAAAAAACGGGGAACGAAAATGGAGGTAGGATGTAATACTTTTTCAATATTAATATCATATTTAAATACACTATTAAATCTTATGGATTCAATTTCCAGGTACTGTTCAATGATCTTTATTTCTTCAGTTAGAGAAATTTTATCTTTTAAATTACTCTCTAAAATCATCCTTAATAATCTTGAAAATTTTGAAAGATATAGCTGTGCCTTATCGTTTTCGTTTATAATAATAAATTGCTGTATGGTATTTAAAGAATTAAAAATAAAATGCGGATCCATTTGGGCTGTAAGTACTTTGTTTTCCTGTTCATACCAATTATTTCTGAGCTGATTTTTTTCCTTTTCTTTTTTTATCGCCTTAGCAATGCGCCATTTAAGTAATACTGCGATCGAAAATATAAATGTAACCAGTGCCAGAACATACAAAATCCATTTTATAATTACAGAAGACTTTTTGGGGTTAGAAGCATTGTAAAGATCAAGAACTTCCAATGGGCTTAGTACTTTATCATAAATAAAAATATCATCAACGGTTCCCTGGAAATAACGTTGGTTTCTGGATCCATGTCGCCTGCCGACAAGTACCGAGTCGTCTTTTAAAAATTTACTTTTAAATTTTTTAGAAGCCGACCCTTCTAAAACCCCATTTATATATAAAGAAATATTGTCGTCATCATATGTCATTACTACATGATACCATTGTCTTAAATAATTTGTTTTAGGTGGGTAAAGGTGAACCATATTATATTTTGAAAGCGTAGTATTACAACACAGTTTGCGAATGTTAAACTGATAGGCTATGGTGTATGCGTCTGTAAAATCATCGTCCACCTGCGACCTTGCAAAAATTATAGGGTTATTATCTGCTCCGAAACCCTTATACACCACCTGGTCTATTGTGACCCACAACGAAATAGTTGCCTTTTCAGGTTTTAAAACTGAGTCTGTTCCAAGGTTAAGGTAACTGTCGTAATTTCCCTGCAAATAACACGCGGATCTGGGGTTACCGAAGCGGTCTTCAGCCCATATTGCACCATAAGCTTTTGCATCGTTTTTACCTACCTCATCTTTACTGTTTGCTTCATTAAATGAATATCTGGCTACTGGTTTTACCGAAGGCTGTGCCACAGAACAACAAGCTATGAAAATAAAAATTAAGTTTATTAAATACTTAGACATAGACTAGGCTAATTGAGATGTTGCTGATTGCTCTAAACTATTAATTAGCTCTTAAACATTCACTTATGGTTTGTAGGGAGGCCATTTTAGTTTATGAAATGAAGGTTTGAGTTTATATCACGCTATTAGTTATAGATTTTTAATTCTCTCTACAATCTCAAGAACAGCCGGACAAACCAAAGTATTTCTAAAAGTAATATCAAGAATTTGATGCATTTTTTTTCGATCTGTGTGAGGGTATTCTCTGCATGCGCTGGGACGGTCCTCGTAGATGGAACAATAGTTTTCGTGGTCTAAGAAAGGACATGGGGCCTGTTTAAGCACAAAGTCGCCATCTTCGTCCATGAATAAATACTCCTGGAGAAACTCGCCAGGCTTTTTATTAAGTGCTTTTGCTGCTCTTTCTATATCACGCTGGTAAAATATAGGGGATGTTGTTTTACAACAATTAGCGCATTTTAGGCAATCTGTTTTTTCAAAAACTTTTTGATGGTTATCGTGGAAGAGCCGATCCAGGTTTTTGGGAGGCTTGGCTTTCAACTTCTTAAAAAAAATTTGATTTTCTTTTTTCTGCTGTTGAGCTTTTTTATTAAAATCCTCAAGGTCCATTTTCCTCTATTACTAAAAAACCCCGGCTGACCGGGGTTTCGTTTTTAATGTTATTCTGCTTTTTTAGCGGCCTTTTTTGGAGCAGCTTTTTTAGCAGCAGCTTTTTTCGGAGCAGCTTTGGCACTAGATTTTTTAGCGGCTTTACTCTTTTTTGGACGCGTTACACCTGTTGAACCAATATGAATTTTGCCACGTTTAGTTCTTTTATCACCTTTTCCCATAATAATAATTTAGTTTTGTGTAAAAGTAAAAAATTATCTTTACCAAACAAAAAATTAGAAAAGCGCGAAGCCTTTCTGTAAGCACCTCACTTAAGTATACAAAAAATCAAAAATACCTTTCATAAACAGGAACGCTTATGCAGCAGAAAGCAAATGGAACTTCTGTTTAGCAAAGGAAAATCGCTAACCTCTTACCCGGTGAAATTGGTGTACACTGAAACTCCAGTGGAACTCATATTTCCGGCGCAGGCCATGTTTGTAGCTCCTAAGAGAAGTTTTAAGCGTGCACACGACCGCAATAAACTCAAACGCCGTATGCGGGAGGTTTATCGCTTGCATAAAGGTCCCTTTTACGAAAACCTAAAATTAAATAGCAAAAAACTCTTAGTAGCGTTTATTTATATAGGCAAAAAGCAGGAAGAATATCCTGCTATTGAAAAATCAATTTTAAAATTAATTTCGGGAATAGGTAAGCCTAAGATAAGCTGATTACTTTTTATTAGCTTCTTTTATATAATTGTCTAATGCTCCCGTCATACTAGGATTCTGAGGATTAGGAGCAAAAATATCCAGGCGAAAACCAAGATTTTTTACCATTTGAGCAGTTGCATGTCCAAAGGCAGCAATTCTTGTATTAGCTTGTTTAAAGTTTGGAAAGTTATGTTTTAAAGATCGGATTCCTACCGGTGTGAAAAACACAAGAATGTCATAATCGGCCAGAGACTTCATATCACTAAGGTCGGCGCTGACAGTTTTGTAGAAAGTGGCTTTTGTAAAAGTTATTTTCACTTCATCTAAAAAATCAACAATCTGCTCTTTGTGAACGTCACTTGCAGGAAGAAGAAACTTCTCTGCCTTGTTTTTACGGATTACATCCACAAGATCAATGATGGTGCCGTGTCCGAAAAATATTTTACGTTTACGGTATTGGATATACTTCTGTAAATAATAGGCAGTTTGCTCGTTAATGCAGAAATATTTCATGCTTTCCGGAACAGTTATGCGCATTTCATTACAAATTCTGAAGTAATGATCTACTGCTAATTTGCTGGTTAAAATTACTGCACCATGTTCTAAAATATCAATGCGTTGAGCTCTGAATTCCTGAGAAGTAAGGCCTTCCACTTTAATAAACTGCCTGAATGTTACACCCAAATTATGCTTTTTAGCAAGATCCAAATAAGGGTTTTTATCATTTTCAGCCGGCTTTGGTTGAGAAACAAGAAGGTTGCGAACTTTGGTTTTAGGATGATTACTTATTTCAATTGCAGGAGGAGATGGTAAAGTAATAACTTGTTTTTTTGAAGATTTTCTAACTCTTTTTACGGCCTGAGCCTTTTCAATACTCTCTTTATCTTCAGAATTGGTTATTAGCTTTTTCTCTTTTAGGGGTTTAACTGCCGTTTTAAGCTCTTTTTTAGAAGGCTTTGCTATCACAGGTTTTACTGCTTTAGCCGGCGCTTTCTTAACTGCTGCTTTAGATTTTTTTGCAGGAGGCCTGGCTGCTTTATTCTTCTTAGCCAAAGATGTTTTTACACTCTTTGTCGACTTTTTAACTTCCTTTTTTGCCTCTTTTTTTTTGGCTGGGCTTCTCTTTGCTGACATTAATTGTCCTGTGTTTAAAAAGTTTCAATTATATATTTTACCAAAACAAAAATTGGCAAAATTTCCAAACCGCAAAAGTAAGAGAAAATCTGCAATAATCCTATTCTTTCTTCAACCAGTCCCATTATTATTCCCCTATACCACTTAAGCAAGATGGCGCCAATAAGTACAAGCAGAGCGCCGATCACAAAAATACCAGGATTAAAGGGGCTAAATTCAATGAGAACTATTAAGGGGAAAAGGAAGAGTCCGAAACTCTGATTAATTAAGGTAGAACTTGTTACGTATTCAGAGATGACTTTTTTTTGCTCGGTAAAAAAAGCCAGTACCACATTCACAAAAGCTTTTAAAAGAAAAACCAGCGCAACAATAAAAAAGAAAAAACAAAACTGAGCAAATTGACTAGCGTCAACGAGTACATATTTATTCAGACTGTTTATTTTGTAGGCAAGAAAAGAAACATTCAGAATAAAAATGGCATTGAGAGCTATAGAATAAAACTTATAAGGATTAAACTCTTCGCGCTCAAGTTGCTGCAGCATCTGCGAGCTAAAGGTAGATTGTACGATTCTTACCACCTTTGGAAAAGCGTTTAATTTTATTACAACCAGCAAATACAAACAAACGAGCACGAAAATAGAAGGCCACACCTGTTCCGTACTAATTCTTAATACGGGTAATGGATTATGCGTTTGTAAAAGGTGTGCGTAAAATATATTATCGGTTGCTGAAGGGATCACATTATAATGCGAAAGTACGTGAAATACAGAATCCAAATTTTACCTGCCCCTTAGCCCAACTATCTGTAGTGTAAGGAATGTAGTTGTTTTCTATAAGTCCGCTTGCATTGGTGTAAAATAAACTGAATACATGGCCCCCCGTTTCGATTTCAATACCAAGTGATAATGGATTAAAAACCTTATCATTTTTTTGATAGAAAGCTGGCGTATTATAAAAGTAGTCTCCAATTAAACTTAAGCGTTTGGTTAACTTAACCCTACCACCTATTCCCATGCTAAAAAAACCATTTACATCTGCTGCGTTTCCATTTTTAGTGTTTACGTTTTCTTTGATGAAATTACGATACATGTAACTCGGCAATAACTCTACCGACAACCAGTCACTCACTTTACTTGCAATAATAAACTGGCTGAAGTAATTAAACCGGTGTGCTTCCTTAGTTGGAAAATCTTTTACGATGCCGTTGTAGATAGCAGACGTTGGCGCGTGAGAATATCCCATACTTGTAAAAAAAGCAAGTGAAATGGGCATATGAAAATCTGTGGTTTGCTCAAGGATTTTCCATTTTACATTGGCGTCTGCCAACTTGTTCAGCTTGCTTCTCCCAATACCAACACTTAGATTGTCAAGTATTCCGTAATCAAAACTTAATCGTATATCGGAGGCATTATCAAATCCTAAAGACGTTTGAAAGGTTTCGTTAATTGGATTTTTGTTGTTAGAGTCGTAAACATTTCCAAACCGGTGACTAATACGAAAGTCGAGGTGCTTTTTCTTCACCGTTTCAATAGTTTGAGCATTCCCTATTCTAACTGTTTTAAAGGTTGCGTAAACCTTTTTATGTCCTTCTTCTTTTTTATCATCTACAAGGCTAAGCAAGTCTTCCTGACCGAAACTCAGTTGTGAGTAAACGCTTAGGGTGAAAAGAAAAATTGATTTTTGTACTAAATTCATATGTGTGAATGCTGATTATTTTTTTTGAAGGGGTTCCAGAGTGCTGCTAACTGTAACATCTACTTCTTCCGCAATGTTTTTTACATACATAGAAGGGACCTTAATATTATAATCTGCTACTTTAACTCTGAACTTACTATAGATAATTACCTCTGTGCCTTTTTTTGTAACTGTGCCATTAAGCGTCACATCTTTGGTAACACCGTGCATAGTGAGTTTTCCTGTAATTGTTACTTTAGTTTCGCCGTCTTTGGAATAATCAACAGGTTCATTTATTTTACCTTTAAATTCTCCATTACGGTTGGGATAGGCTCCATCCACTTTCTTCTCAGTTTCCATGTAGTTTTCGTTAAAATGCTCTTCCATAAGTGCATTTTTAAACTTAAAATTTTGCATGGTAACTCTTATTTGAATTTCATTTGAAGACGCTTTTAAAACAATTATCGCCCCTTTATTGAGAGCTTCAATATTTTCCATTGGCGCTTCAGAATAAAAAGTAATAGCTGTGGCACCGGTCTTAGCTGTGTATATCTGAGCGTAAGTGCTTAGACTGAATACAACAGCCAAGAGAATAAGAATTTTCTTATTTAGCCTTTGTGGCGTTAAATTTAAAGCTTCGTGATTCTTTGATTTCATGGGGTTAATTTTAATCAAATTTATACTATTTCTTTTAAATCACAATCATCTAAAAATTTTCCGGTTAAACGTGGAAAGGCAAAGTCATTTAATTTGTCGATATTGGTAAGAATAGAGCTTCCACTACCTGTTTTTATGGAAGATTTTTTAAATACCTCCGATATCATTAAAACATAAAACTTTGCGTACAAATGTTGGTGACTCAAAATGTGTTTGTATTCAACCGATGTGTACTTAACGGTAAATGTACTTTTAAGGCCCTCTTTAAATTGTTTGGTTTTAAAAAGCTGTTGCTGAGTTAAGGCAGTATCCGTTTCTATAAGCGTAAACTCATACAAACCCTGCCAAATGTCGCCTGCCTGCCTTTTATGAATCACAAGATTTCCTTTCTTATCTATAGGTACGAGGTAATTAAAATGGCGCTTCCTGATTTTGACTTTTTTTGCCTTGATAGGAAGCTCAGCTACCAAACCATGTTTGAATGCGTAACACTTATCATTTAAAACACAACTTTCACAATCCGGATTCGAGGGTTTACAATACTGCGACCCAAATTCCATAATTGCCTGGTTATACCGAGCCGGATTTTTTTTATCCAGAAGCTGGTCTGCAAGTTCCTGAAATTCTTTTTTTGCCTTTGAGGCGTCGATAGGTGTTTTAATTCCAAACACCCTGCTTAAAACTCTGTAAACATTTCCATCCACTACGGCATGCGGCAAATCGTACGCAAAACTGGCAATAGCCGAAGCAGTATAATCGCCAACACCCTTTAACTCTTTAATTTGCGAATACGAGGACGGAAAAATACCTTTAAAATTCGCATGAATCAGCTTTGCCGAAGCGTGCAGATTGCGAGCGCGCGAATAATAACCTAAGCCCTGCCACAGTCTAAGCACCTCGTCTTCGGGCGCCATAGCAAGATCTTTTACGGTTGGATACTTTTGAGTAAACTTTAAATAGTAATTAAGGCCCTGAACAACCTGGGTCTGCTGAAGAATTATCTCAGAAAGCCAGATCTTATAAGCATCTTTTTCTTGTCGCCACGGCAAATCTCTCTTGTTTTTAAGATACCAGCCGGTAATATGCGTTCCAAACCAATTTTCCATCCCTTGAAGCCCTAAAAATACTGCATTTACAGATGGTTTTGGGCTTAATTTTGTAAAAACCAAAAAAAATTTTCAATTGATAATAATAGTAGTATCTTTGCTGCCCGTTTTAAAATACAATTAATTGATTTTAAATAGTTTGTAAAAATGACCAAGGCAGATATAGTTAATGAAATTTCAGAAAAAACCGGCATAGAAAAGATGGCTGTGCAGGCTACCGTAGAAGCGTTTATGAAAACCATACGCAACTCGATGGTAGAAGGTAAAAATGTTTATTTAAGAGGTTTCGGGACGTTTGTTGTAAAAAAACGTGCTGAAAAAATTGGCCGTAATATTTCCAAAAATACTACAGTTGTTATCCCCGCACATTATATACCAGCTTTTAAAGCTGCTAAAACATTCTCAGACAGAGTTAAGCGTAATGTGAAAACCGCTGAACCTTTGCCAAAAAACCTTGATTAACAAAAAAAATGAGCGCTAAAAAAACTCAGTTACTCTTAATAGTTGGCGCTCTTGTTCTATTCGTTCTTTTATTTATTGCTCCTAAAATAGCCCTCCAACATTCAGACGATGACGGTCATGATCATGCGGTTGAATCGCCGGCAGTATCGTCAGATGCAAATCTGGATGTGTATTTAAGCATGGCAATCAAAGTGGCAAATGCCGATCAAAAAGTAATTTTTGAAAAGTTAATTGCAGCCAAGAACTATGATAGTTTAACCGTAAGCTGGAACAAACTTAAACGCCCTGATCTAGCTGCCCATTATGCAGAAGAGTCTGCAAAAGTGAAAAATACGGCAGAAAGTTGGTTTAACGCCGGTAACCGCTACTATTATTCTGTTCAATTTACCCAGGATAAATCAGAAGTTCCGGTACTTTATCAAAGCTCAATGCGCTGTTTTGAAAAAGGCCTAAAACTTGATCCGAAAAATGTTGACGCACGCATTATGCTTGCTTCTTGTTATGTAGAAGGTTCGTCAGATCCAATGCAAGGCGTGAGCAAACTCAGAGAAATTGAAAAAACGGACAGTAACAATGTAAAATTGCAGTTAACCTTTGCTTTTTTCTCTGTAAAAAGTCAGCAGTTAGATAAAGCTATTGTGAGGTTTAAAAAAGTAATCCGTATTGATAGTAATTACGTGGAAGCGTATTTACATCTTGCAGATGCTTATGAGCAACAGGGAGAGACAGGTAAAACAATTGAAATGCTGGAAAAATATGCTGCAAAAACAAAGGATATAACAGCAAAGGTTGAAATTGAGAAGTACATACAACAATTAAAGCAGTCTAAGTAGAATGCTTTTAGTTTAATGAAACAGAAGAAAATTAATAAATTAAATAATAACAATTAAAATTTAGCATTATGCCAAGCGGAAAGAAAAGAAAAAGACATAAAATGGCAACTCACAAACGCAAAAAACGTTTGAGGAAGAATCGCCATAAAAAGAAATAATCTGATTCTCTCTTAATTCACTTTTAGTGGATAGAGATGATTATTTAAAACTACTATTACGGAAGAGCCGATGGCTTATTCCGTTTTAGTTATTTACCGTAATAAACAATTTTGTGTTTCTGAGCTTGCGAATCATACGCATTAGCGTGCCTTAAACACTGCTTGTTATCGGCTTTTAAGATTTTATAAATTAAAAATATTGAGCGCGTGAATCAAGAATTAATAATTAATTCCACGCCTAACGAGGTTGTAATAGCTTTACTACACGATAAACGTCTGGTAGAGCTTCACCGCGAGAAAAATAATTCAAAATTTTCGGTAGGCGATATTTATCTGGGAAGGGCTAAAAAGGTTATGACCGGCCTTAATGCTGCTTTTGTGGATGTTGGATATGAAAAAGATGCTTTTTTACATTACCTGGATCTTGGCCCTCAGGCCAATTCATTAATAAAATATGTTGAGACTACTCAAAACGGAAAACAAAACGTGAGTAACCTGATGTATTTTAAGAATGAGCCGGAAATTAAAAAGGACGGAAAAATTAATGAAATTGTAAAATCCGGTCAGAATTTATTGGTTCAGGTTGCTAAAGAACCTATCAGCGCTAAAGGACCTCGTATCACCACTGAAATTAGTCTTGCTGGTCGTTACCTTGTTTTAATTCCTTTTTCTGATAAGATTTCTGTTTCTTCAAAACTCAGAAATTTTGAAGAGAAAGCCCGTTTAAAAGACTTGATGCAAAAGATTAAACCAAAGAATTTTGGTGTAATTGTACGCACAGTAGCTGAAGGAAAATCTGTTTCAGATCTTGAAGGCGATTTAAATGATCTTATTGCCCGTTGGGACGAATGTTACAATGCTATTAAAACTTCTCAACCACCCATGCGTGTGTTGGGTGAAGTAGACAGAAGTAATGCTATTCTTCGCGACTTCTTAAATGCCTCTTTTAATGCCATTCACGTTAACGATGCAACTGTGTTTGAAGACCTTAAGGGATATATCAAAACTATTGCGCCGGATAAAGTTGACATCCTGAAATTATATAGCGGAAAACTTCCCATTTTTGACGGATTAGGTATTGAAAAACAAATTAAGAGTTTGTTTGGTAAAACCGTTCACATGAAAAGTGGCGCTTACCTGGTTATAGAGCATACAGAAGCTTTACACGTGTTTGATGTAAATAGCGGAAATCGCGCAAAGAGCGATAATACACAAGAACAAAATGCACTCGATGTAAACCTCGAAGCAGCAGTAGAAGTAGCGCGCCAATTGAAGTTACGCGATATGGGTGGAATTATTGTTGTGGATTTTATCGACATGCATAGCCCCGAAAATCGCAAATTACTCTTTGATAAATTAAAAGAGGAAATGAAAAGCGATCGTGCAAAACACAATATTCTTCCTCCAAGTAAATTTGGTTTAATTCAGATTACCCGTCAGCGTTTACGTCCTGAAGTAAACATTGAAGTATTGGAAACCTGCCCTAGTTGTGGTGGAACAGGACAGGTGCAACCAAGTGTTTTATTTGTAGATCAAATTGACAATACTTTACGTTTTATTGCGAAAGAGCAAAATCAAAAAAACATTACACTCCATACACATCCTTATGTAGAAGCTTACATTAAAAAAGGTGGTTTTTTAAGAAGTCACCAATGGAAATGGTACTTCGAGCACAAACAATGGATTAAAGTTGAAGGAATGGCAAGCCAGGGAATGTTGGAATTTAAGTTCTTCAATAAAGACATGGACGAAATCGTCGTATAATCCCTCATCAGTTTTTTAAAAACCTCTTCATCCTGATAAACATTGGAAGAAGGGGTTTTTTTATGCCACTTCCGAAAAATGCAAAACCAATTGCGTATGCTTACCCAGGCGTCGAAATATGGCTGGCTCTTCTACTTTTGAAAATTGTTTTTCAAGATGCATCACAATACGTTTTGCCGAATCTGTATTTTTTAAAAGAGGCGTTTCGTTATTTTTAGAGCCATTCAAGACATTTAAAAAACTTGCCCACTCTTGTAATGTTGAGGTTTTACCTGATGCTATCTGACTATTCATTTTTTAGTGTTTATAATTTCATAACAAAATTACTACGATTAGTAGCTATTTCTTGCTACGGTTTATAGCATTGTGCATAATAGCTGTATTTACAGGGGTTTTAATAGCTTCATTTCGGTTAAAAACTATAGCTTTATTTAAAAACTGCAAGTTTGATTTTAGGTATTTAATGCCTTATTTTGAACGTGAGCGAACATCACTACCATGGCTAATATTTTTGAATTCAACGGTTATAAACCGATTATAGACCGAAGTGCTTTTATTCATCCGAATGCTACTGTTACAGGGAATGTAATTATCGGTAAAAACGTTTATGTAGGGCCGGGAGCTGCTATACGAGGCGATTGGGGACAAATAATCATTGAAGACGGCTGTAATGTGCAGGAGAATTGCACAATACATATGTTTCCAGGCACAACAGTACTTTTAAAAGAAGCTGCACATGTAGGGCACGGAGCCATTATTCACGGAGCCACGCTTGGAAAAAACTGCTTAATAGGGATGAATTCTGTGATTATGGATAACGCAGTTATTGGCGATGAGTGTATTATTGGCGCCCTAAGCATGGTTCCTGCAGAAATGGTTATTGAAAAAAGAAAAATAGCTGTAGGAAATCCTGCAAAAGTAATTAAGGATGTAAGCGACGATATGATTGCCTGGAAAACCAAGGGCACACAACTTTATCAACAATTGCCGGCTGACTGTCATGCTACATTAAAAGCTTGCGAACCACTGCGAAGAATGCCTGCTTACAGACCCCAACAACAGGACGAATATAAAACCTGGCAAAAAGAGAAAAAAAAGTAAATTTTTCTTGTAACTTTTGAATAGAATTACCGGAAAAAACATTTGCAGTACTCTCTGTAAACGGCGATCAGGATAGCTATGGGGAGTGGCTTTTATCACGAAAATCTACTTTCAGAATTCATTTTTTTTACGTTAATTTAAAGTTCTTAAATAGTTAATTTTTTATGGCAAAAACCAAATCCATTATAACCGCAAACGCTACCAAATTTCTCTACGAATACCTTAATAATCCTTCTCCAACAGGTTTTGAAAGCAGCGGTCAAAAAATATGGCTCAATTATATAAAACCTTACATTGATGAGTATTTTGTTGATACCTATGGTACGGCAGTTGGGGTTATAAATCCAAAAGCAGAATATAAAGTGGTGATCGAAGCCCATGCAGATGAAATAAGCTGGTTTGTGCATTACATTACCAAGGACGGATTTATATACCTCCGTCGCAACGGTGGATCAGATCATCAAATTGCACCTTCCATGCGCGTAAACATTCACACCGATAAGGGAATTGTAAAAGGTGTATTTGGCTGGCCTGCAATACACGTGCGTGATGCAGCAAAAGAAGAAACGCCAAGTTTAAAAAATATTTTTTTAGACCTTGGTTGTAAATCAGACAAAGAAGTGGAAGACCTGGGTGTACATGTAGGCTGCGTAGTAACTTACCAGGATGAGTTAATGGAACTAAATGACCGTTACTACACGGGACGCGCTTTGGATAACCGCATCGGAGGTTTTATGATTGCTGAAGTTGCGCGGATGTTAAAAGAAAATAAAGACAAATTACCTTTTGGTTTATACATTGTAAATTCTGTTCAGGAAGAAGTTGGCCTCAATGGTGCCACTATGATTGCACGCAAAATAAATCCAAATGTGGCTATTGTTACCGACGTATGTCACGATACACAAAGCCCTATGATGAGTAAAATCACGAGCGGTGACCTGGCGTGTGGAAAAGGCCCGGTATTGAGCTATGCTCCGGCTGTTCAAAACAATCTTTTGAAACTGATTGTAGATGCTGCGAAGAAAAATAAAATAGATTTTCAGCGCCAGGCAGCTTCCAGGGCTACAGGCACAGATACGGATGCTTTTGCTTATGCAACAGATGGCATTGCTTCTGCGTTAATCTCTTTGCCTTTGCGTTACATGCACACAACTGTTGAAACAGTGAACAAGCAAGACGTGGAAGAAGTCATTAAACTTATTTATCACTCGTTAAAAAGCTTAAAAAACAACCACGATTTCAGATACATAAAATAGTTGCGCTCTTTTTAAAGCTATTCATTATCTAAAAATTATAACTACTAATGCCAATACTTGGTTCCATAATTAAAGGTGCTATCGACATCCGGTCCAGAATACCTGGAAGAAAAAATGTTTATAAGCAGCAGGTAAAACAACTTCACAAGCTTATTACCAAAGCAATGTTTACCGATTTTGGCACGGAGTTTAAATTCAGTGAACTTGCTTTACAAGAAGACCCAGTTAAGACTTTTCAAAACACGGTACCAATCTACGATTACCAGAGTATTTTCGATGCGTGGTGGCACAGGGCCTTAAAGGGCGAACGAAATGTTTGCTGGCCCGGCAAAATTAATTACTTTGCCCTAAGCTCCGGAACATCAGAATCGTCAAGTAAACATATTCCTGTAACGAAAGACATGATCAAGTCTATTCAAAAAGGAACCATTAAACAAATTCTTTCTACCAAACATTTTAACTTCACAAAAGAACAATACGAAACGGAAGTTTTATTTGTGGGAGGGAGCACAAATTTAAATTTTAATGGGACGTATTTTAGTGGCGACCTCAGCGGAATAACTACAGGCACTCAACCCCGTTGGTTTCAGAATTTCAGTTTACCAGGCCCTGATATTCGTTCATTGACGAACTGGGAAAATAAACTTCAGGAAATTGTGGATAACGCCAAGCAATGGAATGTCGGTTTTATTTGCGGTGTGCCGGCATGGATACAAATTTTGTTTGAACGTATCATTGAGCATTACAAAGTCAAAACCATACATGATGTTTGGCCGAATCTTGCCATTTTCGTGCATGGTGGCGTTGCAATTCATCCGTATAAAACAAGTATAGAGGCTTTGTGTGCTAAACCGTTGATTTATCTTGATACTTACATGGCATCGGAGGGGTTTCTTGCCTACCAGGAAAGGCCTAACGCACAACAAGGCATGAAGCTTATTACGGACAATAAAATGTTCTTCGAGTTTATACCATTTACTGAAGAATATTTTGATGCTGATGGAAATGTAAAGCCGGATGCGCACCCTCTTAACATAACGGAAGTGGAACTGAATAAAGATTACGCGGTTCTTATTACAAACTGTGCAGGTGCATGGCGTTATATGATAGGTGATACCATAAAATTCACAGATCTTAAACGTTGCGAAGTAATAGTTACAGGCCGCACTAAGCACTTCCTTAGCCTTTGCGGCGAACACTTAAGCGTTGATAATATGAACCAGGCGGTTAAGCTTACTTCCAATGATCTCGGTATTCATATTAATGAGTACGCTGTTGTTGGAACTCCCTATCAGGGATTGTTTGCCCACCATTGGTATGTAGGAATTGACAAGTCTGTAGATGAGAACGAATTAAAGGAAAAGCTCGATCATTATTTGAAGACTTTGAATGATGATTATGCCGTAGAAAGAAAACACGCTTTAAAAGAAGTTCTTATCACCGTTCTTCCTAACCAGGCATTTATTGATTTTCTTGCGAGCAAAAATAAACTTGGCGGCCAAAGTAAATTTCCGCGCGTACTAAAAGGTAAACAACTCAATGAATGGCTTGCCTTTTTAAAAACTTATAAAAGCTAATTTTTTTGATCTTAAGTTTAATATATCAAACGGTTGTAATTGTTTTGTTGCTGACTTTTTCTTTTGGTCCGGCCTTTTTTGCTCTTATAAATACGGGTATAACGCATGGCTACAAAACCGGCTCTCTACTTGCTATAGGGGTAGTAGCCAGTGATTTCCTGGTATCCATTCTCATTATTTTTCTGATCCATTTTGGGGCCAGTAACTTTATTCAGGACGAAAAAAGCCAAAGATTTATGGGCATCCTGGCCGGAATTATTTTAATTGTATTTGGTGTATTACACTTCAAACAACCTGCCCCAAAAGAAAACAATACTATTCAAATTGTTGCGCCCTCTGCACAAGCAATGATTTTAAAGGGCTTTCTGCTTAACTGCCTTAATCCGGCGGTATGGCTTTTATGGCTCGGCAATGTAACAGCCGTTAGTAAAACACTGGATTATAAAATTTTAAACATGATTGTTTATTTCAGCATAACGCTTGGCCTTGTTCTTCTTGTAGAGTTCGGCAAAGTAGCTGCTGCAGGGAAATTAAAGCAAATTTTAACTCCTAAAACCATGTACATTGTAAATGTAATAACCGGCGGATTATTGGTTATTTTTGGCCTTGTACTTATTTACAATCATTTTTTTGATACAAAATGACAGAAGAAGATCTAGAAAAACTCAGACTAAAACTTGTTGAAACGACCACCTTTCCAAGTGTATATATGTTTAAACTTATTGTTCCCAGCGACAACCGAACAATTGCCCTCGTTGAAAATATTTTCGAAGCCGAAACCGATATTCATACTAAAGAAAGCGACAAGGGAAAGTATACCAGCATTACCGCAAAACAAGTAGTTATGACTGCTGAAGAGATTATTGAAGTCTATAAAAAAGCAGGCGCCATAAAAGGGGTAATGATGCTTTAAGAAAGATGAAACATTTTCTTTCCTCAGAGTCGCTTGATGTATGCCTGCTTTTTTCAGGTGCTGAACTTTGCAGTGTAAAAAATAAAAACGGAGTGGAGTTCATCTGGCAAGCAGACAAAGACGTCTGGCCAAGACATGCCCCGGTTCTATTTCCTATTGTAGGAAAGTTAAAAGATAATTTTTTTATTTTCAAAGACCAACGCTACGAACTAGGTCAGCATGGCTTTGCGAGGGATCGCCACTTTCAACTTATTTCCAGCGGCAAAGATCACGCGACATTTGAGTTAGTATCTGATGAAAAAAGTAAGACAATTTTTCCTTTTGATTTCATTTTTCAGATAAAATATAATTTGATAGGGAATACATTAACAACAGAATATAAACTATTAAATTTCTCAGAAAACAAGCTTCTATTTAGCGTAGGAGCACATCCCGGCTTTAAATGTCCTTTATCAAACTCTGAACAATTTGATGACTATTACCTGGAATTTGAATCTTCTCATTATCAGGTTACCGCATTAAACAATGGACTTCGTAAATCAACCAAAGCCGATCTGGAATTGAAGGGCAAAAGACTTCAGCTTTCAAAAACGTTATTTGACAGAGACGCGCTGGTTTTTGAAAACAACCAGATCAACAGCATTTCCTTAAAATCTGATAAGTCTTCTCACAACATAACGATGGAATGCAAGAATTGGCCTTATTTCGGAATCTGGGCCAAAAAAGGCAGTGAGGAATTTATTTGCCTCGAACCCTGGTACGGCATTGCTGACCGTGAAAACAGTACACAAGATCTCGAACAAAAAGACGGGATCATTTCACTTGATGCGAAAAAAGAGTTTGCATGTAGCTTTTCCGTATCATTTCTTTGAATTTTGTTAATTTTCTCTTTTTCAACGGGTTAAAAGGCCAAATAAATAAAGAAAATTCCTTATTTTTGCCCTCCTAAAAATTTACTACTATGAATATTACAAAGCACGATATTGACAATTTAAATGCTGAGATAACAATTTCTGTAACACCTCCAGATTACGAAAATCGCGTGAGTGAAGGCATTAAAAAAGTGCAAAGACAAGCAAATATGCCAGGTTTCAGACCAGGTAAAGTGCCAACAGGTTTAATTAAAAAACAATATGGCACTCAAATTTTGGTTGACGAGATTAATAAATTATTGAACGACACCATTAATAAATACATTGAAGAAAACAAAATCGAGATTCTTGGAAATCCCTTACCAAAAGATCAGACTTCTGTTGACTTTAACAACCAAAAAGATTTTGAATTTGTTTATCAATTAGGGCTTGCGCCTGATTTTAAAATAAACTTAGACACCAAAAATACTTTTACTTACAAAACGGTAAAAGTAGACGATGAATTAATAGAAAAATATCTGAAAGACATTCGCCGTAATTATGGCAAGCCAACAACGCCGGATGTTGCGGGAGAGAAAGATGTAGTGTTTGTTGACATCAACGAGTTAGATGAAACCGGAGCTATTAAGCCAGGCGGAATTTTTAAGAGTACGACTGTAAGTTACGAGCGTACTAAAAATGAATCGGCAAAAGCAAAACTAGTAGGCCTTAAAAAAGATGATAAGGTGGTAATTAACATCAACGATCTTTATGAAAGTGCTTTAGATAAAAGTGTTTCATTAGGAATTGATAAAGACTCTGCTGAAACCGTAAATTGTGATTTACAATTAACTGTAAAAAACATTTCCCGCTTAGAAGACGCTGAACTTAATCAAGATCTTTTTGACAAAGTTTATGGTGAAGGAAAAATTACGAGTGAAGAAGAATTCAAAAACAAAATTCGCGAAGAGTTAGGATTAATGTTTAGCGCGGATTCAGAAAAATTTTTGAGAACGGAAGTGGAAAATAAACTGGTAGAAAAAACCAATCTTCAGTTGCCCGATACTTTCCTGAAAAAATGGTTGGCAGTTGCAAACGAAAAACCAATTACCCAGGAAGAAATTGAAAGTGATTATCCGAATTACTCTAAAGCCATGCAATGGCGTTTGATTGAAAATAAAATTATTAAGGATAATAACATTCAGGTAACTGGTGATGAGGCTAAGGAAGAAGCTAAAAACTTTATTAAAAGTGAATATGCCCGTTACGGACAAGTACCAACCGAAGATGATTTGGAAAAAATTTCTAAAGATCTTTTAAGCAAAGAAAAAGAAGCGCAACGTATCTTCGAAAACCTTTACAGCAAAAAAGTTTTAGGTTTGATTAAAGAAAAATGTACACTCGACACTAAAGAAGTTAGCTACGAAGAGTTCTTCAAAAACTAATTTCATATTAAAAATAAAACCCCGTTCTGAAATCAGGACGGGGTTTTTTATTTCTGAGAAGTTTTTTATTGTTTATCGCGCATTAAATAACCAGCCACCTGGATCCATTGTTTTCTGACCCTTCCAAATCTGGAGATTCATTGAAGTTTTATCTTCATCTTCATTGTACATCACTGTTCCTATAACCTGTTTCACACTTACCTTCTGCCCTGTTTTTACAAGAATATCTCCCAGGTTACAATACACGCTTAAATATTCGCCATGCCTGATAATTACGAGTTTTCCTCCTGTGGGTGAGACTGCGATACTAGTAACTTCGCCCTCAAACACTGCACGCGCCTGGGTACCTTTAGTGGCGCATATTTCGAGGCCGTTATTAAACATCATAAATCCTTTTATAGCTGGATGCTCGTGTTCGCCATAAGTTTCGCAAATAACGCCTTTTGCTACCGGCCAGGGAAGTTTACCGCGGTTGTTTGAGAAGTCAGCGCTTAAAGCAACTGCTTCCTCGCTGAGTTCAGGTACAGAAGGGTTTGACTTTTCGGGTTTTTCAACCTTTTCAGGTTTAACAGGAACTTCCGGCTTCACGTCTTTAGTATCGGGATGTGTTTTCTGACCCGCCTGCTTTTTCTTCTTCTCCTCTCTTTCCTTGTCTTCCCTCTTCTTTATTGCGGCCGCCTCGCGCGCTTTTTCTGCACGCACAGCCTCTTCCATTTTACGTTTTATCTCTGCTTCGATAAGTCGCTTAATTTCACGCTGCAATTCGGTAGCATCTTCTTTTTTCTTTTCAAGCTCTGTCTTTAATTCTTTCTCCTTTTTTTGAAGATCTGTAAGCACTTGTTCTTGTTCTGATTTTTCGCCACTGAGTTGTAATTTCTCTTCTTGTTCGTTTCCAAGCAGCACATTTTTTTGATGACGCTGCTCTTTTAATTCGCTAAGCTTTGCAAGTAAACTTGTTTGTGTATTTATGATTTCAATCGCCTGCTTTTTCCTGAATTCGGAATACTGTTGTAAATATTTTAAACGTGAATAGGCCTGATTAAAATTTTCGGCGGCAAAAATATACATCAGCACACTGTATGAATCCTGATTTCTTTGGGCAAATACAATCATTTGTGCGTATTCTACTTTTAACTTCTCAAGATTGTTTTTTAACTGAAGACTCTCGGTCTCATTGCGCTTAATATCACGGTTAACCTCAGCGAGCTGCAAATTAATGGTATTAATAAGCTCCTGGCGTTTTTCCAGTTTCATATTAATGTTTACGAGTGCTCCTATCGACGACTTTTTATTTGCTTTAGTCTCCGTTAAAATGGCATTGATCTCCTTAATCTCTGCATCGATCCGGCGACGTTTAGCTTGTAAATCCTGCTTCGAATTTTTAGAAGAGTGTTGGGCACGACCAGGAAAAGCAAATACAATAAAACAAACAAATGCTGTAACCAGCACCCACTTATTTTTTTTGTATTTGTATTGGATCATACTTTGATGGAATATTTAGAGTCAGTTTTTGAGGTGTATTTTTCTCCATGCGAACATAGTCAATTTTTATGTTTGCTTTCTTTTGCGCCACTATATCAATATCAACATGGTATGGTGCATAAACACTGTCCTTCTGCGTGAAGTTGGAGTAGTTTGCAATGAAAATCCTGTTGGTGGTTGACTCTATAAATTCATTTTTTAATATTTTATAATTATCAGGGTTAAGTGTTAATGTTTGCAGTGAGTTTTTAACGTCTGAGGCTCCTGTTTGAATTCTTTTTAAGCGGCGTTTACGCTCAGTACTAAGCAAATAATGACAATTCTGCCTATCGGTTACAGGTTTTAACTTTGTTTCGTCTTCCTGAAATTCGGCACTGTTTCCAAAAAGCACAGCTTGCAAAAGGTCAAAGTCCAGGTCGGCATTTAAAAGTTCGTTAATATATTTAAAGTCCCCCACAAAATATTGCTTCTTAATATCGATGCGCATTTTAACAGAATCTCTTGTAATCAAGATTTTCGCAATATCGATCGAGAGTTTTTCTATGGTAATAAAGATTGCACTGTCTTTTTTGCACTTCACTCTTACATCAAAACTTTCTTCATTGCCATCAACATTCGATTCTACATTGGCCTTGGCATTAATCCATTCAAACTTAAACTCGTTTTCTTTTACGTAACGGCTTAATGCCCTTGCATTTTTATAGTCTAAACGGCATTTGATATTGGATGTATCTTCTGTAACCACAACAGGAGCCTCTACAGTTTGCAGTTTCTTTTTGCTTTTACATGATGTGATAACAAGTATTAAAATGGAAGTACAAACAAGAATTGAAATATATTTAACGAAGGAACTAGTCATTTAATTTTTTACTTTTTATTTTATTCAGGAGGCTTTCTGAATTACCACCATTTTGTTTTGCTATCTCCCATTGCTTAACCGCCTCTGTAACTTTGTTCACTTTATAAAGGGCATCGCCGTAGTGTTCAAGAATTGTTGGATTCTTAGGGCCAATAGCAGCCGCTTTTGCTAAGAACTCTTCGGCCTCGGTATATTTTTTTTGCTGAAATAAAATCCAACCATAGGTATCGAGATAACTTCGATCATTTGGCCTGAGATCATTTGCACGTTTCGATAATTTTTCTGCTCTCTCAAGGTTTTCTGAGCGCAACGAGAGATAATAAGCATAATTATTAAGAACGTAGGTATTGTCGGCATTTATTTTTAATGCTTCTTCAAAACTGGTATCTGATTTTTGATAGTCTTTGTTATAATAGTATGCATCACCTAATAAACTTAGAAAATCAAGTCTCTGTGTATTATCAGATGCGAATTCCATGCCGTCTTTTAATGATTGAATTGCTTTTATGTAATTCTTTAACTCTGAGTTGGCTATGCCGTTGTATTTGTAATTGGAAGGCAGGCTGGGGAAAAGTTCCAGGGCTTTAGCACTGTGATGCTCAAGCGAATCGAACTGATGCAATTGATAGTCTATGTACAATAAATTATCCCAGATTCTAAAATCTTTTCTTTCGTTGAGGGCTGCTTTGTAGTAATAGATAGAAGCTTCTTTTATTTTTTTATCAAATCGCAAAAAATCGCCGTACATGGCATTTGCCTGAGTTGACTGAGGATGAGCTTCCAACATAATCACGGCTAATTCTACACCACGTTCAAAGGCACCTTTCTCTCCCGATTCAGCCCTTGTGTAAAAAGAAGATAAAATACTAGTTTTAGTTTCAATATCAAGATCAGGATTTAGAAAAGCTTTTTTTAAATTTTCATATGCCAATTCTTCATTTCCTTTTGCGCTGTAATAATTATGCAGTGCTAAATTAATTTCAGGATTTGCAGGATCAAGAAGTTGAATCTTATCATACATCAGTTTTGCATTCTCCAGATCATTTTGTTCCTGGTAAAACTCTGCCAAATAGCCATAATAAAGGGGTTCAGATGGGTTAGAAGAAACCAGCTTTTTTAATTCTGCTTCTGCTTCTTTCGTTTTTTTCTGGCTCTTTAATAATTTTACTTTATTGAGGATAATTTGTTCGTTGATGCCATATGTTTTTTCAAGCTCTTCATAAATTTTATAAGACTTGTCGTACATGCCCATTACAGCGTACTCGATAGCAAGATCCTCTTTAAACTCTGTTTTTTCAGGAAACTTTTTTATCAGCGCTTCTCTTATTTTTACTGCCTGTGAATATTGTTTGGTGGCATTGTAACAATCAATAAGCAATAGCTGATACCATTCGTTACCTGGGTTGGCTTCAGCACTATACTTGGCGTAAGCAAGGGCTTGTTCATTTGATCCCAGTAATTTGTAAAGCGTGGCCAATTCGTAATAAATAGCAGGATCTTTAGGTTCAATTTTTCTGCACTCCTCAAACATGCGAAGCGCTTCTTGTAAATTCCCTTTTTTTCTTTGCAGGCAGGCCTCTACATACAAATATCCCATGCGGGCATAATTGAGCTCCGTTCCCGCCTGATCGTTTCCTTTAATGGCAGGATCTTTTACGGCTTCTTTCTTTGTCTTACAGGCTACAAAAACCGTAAGGAGAATAACAAGTGCAAGACTAAGAAGGCTATGGTTTTTTGTTTTATACAAAGAGTTGAGTGTAGTCGCTAATGCTTATGTCTATTGGCTTACCATTTACTTCAGCACCAATACCCAGCATACTGTTGCTGATATTTGCGTTATTTATTTTAGCGTCTGATTGAATGATTGAATTTTTTAAAATACTGTTGCTAACCTTAGTGTTAGGGCCAATACTTGCGTGCGGACCAACGATTGAATCTTTTAATTCAACATTGTCGCCTATAAAACATGGTTCTATTATAATGCTGTTTGTGTTTTTTATGTTTTTACCTTTTAAATGTGCTTTTCCCTTGTCAAATTCAAGCACGCGTTGATTGGTGTATACCGTTGCGTTTTTATTTCCACAATCAAGCCATTCGGTTACCTGACCCGGCATAAACCTTGTGCCTTTGGTCTTCATATTTTCCAAAGCGTTGGTCAATTGAAATTCTCCTTTTTCAGTAATGTTATTATCGAGCAGATATTGTAGTTCGCTTTTCAGATAGTCGCCATCTTTAAAATAGTAAATGCCAATAATTGCGAGGTCACTTACAAAGGTTTCAGGTTTCTCAACAAAATCTGTAATCATCCCCTTTGCATCTAACTTCACTACACCAAACTGGCTAGGGTCCTCGATCTTTTGAACCCAGATCACACCTTCCTGCTCAGTATCCATCACAAAATCTGCTTTGAATAAAGTATCGGCAAAAGCTACAACTGTTTTACCTTTTATTGCATCTTTGGCACACATAATTGCATGGGCTGTTCCAAGGGCTTTATCCTGGTAATAAATGCTTCCTTTAGCGCCCTGACTTTCTGCCACTTTAATAAGATTCTGCTCAACATCTGCACCAAAATCCGGACCAATTACAAACGCTATCTCATTTACCTTTTGGCCACAAACCTGTGTAATATCTTCTACAAGACGTTGAACGATTGCTTTGCCTCCAACTGGAATTAAAGGTTTTGCGGTAGTTAGCGTATGCGGACGCATTCGTTTACCTTTGCCCGCCATTGGAATAATAATTTGCATAAAATTTTATTGTCACGCAAAAATAGCATATTTACCGGATGTTTCCTTCAAAATGACGCCAAAAAAGTACTTTCTTGCTATTGTAATTCCTGAGCCTCTGTTCTCTGAGATCGAGGCTATTAAACAAAACTTGTTTGAAGAACACCATTTAAAAGGAGCCTTAAGAAGTCCGGCCCATATTACGCTTCACCGGCCCTTTGAATGGAAAGAAGAGAGGGAATCAGAGCTCATTCAAAAGGTTTCTGATTTCAAGTTTTCAGTTCCTTTCCCCTTGCAAATTAAAAACTTTGCCTTTTTTGAACCACGGGTTATTTATGCAGACGTTCTTAAAAACGAGTTGCTTTACCAGTTGCATGCTGAACTCACACTTTACGCAAAAAAAGAATTAAAATTATTTAATGAATCTGAAGATATGAGGGGCTTTCATCCGCATATAACAGTGGCTTTCAGAGATCTTAAAAAGCCGAAATTCTATGAACTTCAAAAGACGTTTGAAAGTAAAAAACTGGAAGGGACTTTGGAATATACTGGTTTTAGTTTGTTGAAATTGGAGAAGAGATGGGAAGAGATTAAGTATTTTAAGCTGTAGTGGTTCTCCCTTATTGCCTTTTCAGAAAAACAAATTCAATTGTCCATTTCGATTCAAATTATTCTTGCATTACTAAGAACCAATCGAAAGAAAAATTTATTGTCTTCAAAATACTAAAACAACAGTGTCTACTGCTTTAAAGCGCAATTCTAATATTTAAATCTATTCTAAATAAGGAGTCTGAGCCTAAAAGCATCAGTTTCAGGCTGTTTTAGACTTTATGAGTTTACGGGGGTTCAAATCATTTCCAGCAAAACTTGATTGTGTAGCTTTTGCTTAATACATTTGCCTAGCATATTTTTCACGCAACATTAAGTCAAAAGCATTATGAGTAAAAAATCAGGTTTTCTATATTCTTCTATTGGAAAAAAAGTAATTATGGGCTTAACCGGCCTTTTTTTAATTTCCTTTCTCGTTGTTCACTGTTTTTTAAACTCTTTTATATTCTTCAATGACGGGGGAGTAATGTTTAATGAAGGAGCTCACTTTATGGCCACTAACTGGATAATCAGGGCTTTTGAAGTAGTTTTAATGGGTGGGCTTTTACTTCACATCATCCAGGCGCTTTTATTAACGATTGAAAATAAAAAAGCGCGTCCGATTGGTTATGCCAAATACAATGGCGCTGCCAACTCAAGCTGGTACAGTCGCTCTATGGGACTTTTAGGGACTTTATTATTGATCTTCCTTATCATCCACCTTGCACATTTCTGGGTTAAATCACGTTTTACGGGTCTGCCAATCGACGAAAACACTGGTCATGACAACCTATATATTATAATGGTAGAAACATTCAAATACTCCTGGGTAGTTATTGTTTATTGTCTTGCTATGGTTTCATTAGCTTATCACTTAATGCATGGTTTTCAATCAGCGTTCCAGACTTTAGGATTAAATCATAAAAAATACACCCCGCTTATTAAAACCGTAGGGATGGCATTTTCAATCATTGTTCCTCTGATTTTCGCTGCAATGCCTATCGCAATGCATTTCGGAATGATCAAATAATTTTTAAAATCAAATTGTAATATTCTAATATGGCTTCATCACCAAAATTAAACGCAAAAATACCGGAAGGAACTATTGAGAACAAATGGACCAAATACCGTTCTACTGTTCACTTAGTAAACCCTGCCAACAAACGTAGCCTTGAAGTTATTGTTGTAGGTTCAGGATTAGCAGGATCTTCTGCCGCTGCTACTTTAGCTGAAATGGGCTACAAAGTAAAAGTTCTTTGTTTCCAGGATTCACCGCGCCGCGCGCACAGTATTGCTGCACAAGGTGGTGTTAATGCTGCAAAAAATTATCAAAACGATGGTGACAGTGTTTACCGTTTATTCTACGATACAATTAAAGGTGGCGATTACCGTGCCCGCGAAGCTAACGTACACCGTCTTGCCGAAGTGTCGGGAAACATTATTGACCAATGTGTGGCACAAGGTGTTCCATTTGCACGTGAATACGGCGGAACTTTAAGTAACCGTTCTTTTGGTGGAACTCAGGTACAACGTACTTTTTATGCTGCAGGACAAACAGGTCAGCAATTGTTGTTAGGTGCTTATAGCGCGCTTCAACGCCAGGTTGGAATGGGTGCAGTGCAATTATTAACCCGTCATGAAATGATGGACGTTGTGAATATCGATGGCAAGTGCCGCGGTATTATTGCGCGCGATTTGGTGACTGGTAAATTAGAGCGTCATTTTGGACATGCAGTTTTATTATGCACGGGTGGTTACGGAAACGTATTCTATTTATCTACCAATGCCATGGGAAGCAATGTTACAGCGGCCTGGAAAGCTCACAAAAAAGGGGCTTTTTTTGGTAACCCTTGTTATACACAAATTCACCCTACTTGTATTCCTGTGTCAGGAGATCACCAGTCAAAATTAACTTTGATGTCAGAGTCTTTACGTAATGACGGAAGAATCTGGGTTCCAAAGAAAAAAGACGATAACCGCAAGGCTACAGATATTCCTGAAGAAGAAAGAGATTATTATTTGGAACGCAGATATCCGGCTTTCGGTAACTTAGTGCCACGTGACGTTGCGAGTCGTGCTGCGAAAGAGCGGTGTGATGCAGGTTATGGTGTAGGAGCCAGCAAAATGGCTGTCTATCTTGATTTTGCTGCTAACACAGAACGTTATGGAAAAATTGAAGCTACCAAATTGAATCTTCACAATCCAAGCAAAGAAGAGATTATGCGTTTGGGTAAAGATGTTGTGAAGGAAAAATACGGTAACTTATTTGACATGTACGCACAAATCACAGGAGAAAATCCTTACGAAGTGCCAATGCGTATTTATCCTGCTGTTCACTATACCATGGGCGGACTTTGGGTAGATTATAACTTAATGACTACCGTTCCAGGCTTATATGCTATGGGCGAGGCTAACTTCAGTGATCACGGAGCTAACCGTTTGGGAGCTTCCGCGTTAATGCAAGGTTTAGCAGATGGTTATTTTGTTATTCCCTATACTATCGGAGATTATTTATCTGAAGAAATTCGTACCAAAGCAATTCCTACCGACAACGAAGCATTTGTAAAAGCAGAAGCGGAAGTTCAGGAGCGTATTACCAAATTGATGACAATTAAAGGAAGTAAGTCGGTAGATAATTTCCATAAACGTCTTGGTAAAATTATGTGGGACAAGTGTGGTATGGCCCGTAACAAGGAAGGTTTAACCTGGGCAATTGCAGAGATTAGGAAACTAAAAGAAGAGTTTTGGAAAGATGTTCGCGTGCCAGGCGAAGCTAATGAATTTAATCCCGAACTGGAAAAGGCTCACCGCGTTGCCGATTTTATTGAATTAGGAGAACTTATGTGTATTGACGCCTTAGACAGAAATGAAAGCTGTGGCGGTCACTTTCGTGAAGAGTTTCAAACCGAAGAAGGAGAAGCTTTACGTGATGACGAAAATTACGCTTACGTTGCTGCCTGGGAATATAAATCTGATAGCAACTTCGAGTTACACAAAGAGGAATTAAAATACGAGAACATTAAAATAGCTGCGAGAAGTTATAAATAATTTGAAGCAGGAGGCGAGAATCAAGACACAAGTAGTCTTGACTCTTTACTCTTGATTCTTGAATCAAAAAATAAAAGACTATGAGTCACGGAAATATGAATCTAACCTTAAAGGTTTGGAAACAAAAAAATAAAAACGAAAAAGGTCGCTTCGAAACTATGGAAGCTAAAGGCATTTCGCCTGACATGAGTTTTTTGGAGATGTTTGACGTAGTGAACGAACAATTAATCAGCAGCGGTAAAGAGCCTGTTGCATTCGACCACGATTGTCGCGAAGGCATTTGCGGGATGTGCAGTATGTACATCAATGGTCGTCCGCACGGGCCAAAGCAAGGTGTTACTACATGTCAGTTACACATGCGTAGCTTTAAAGATGGCGATACTATTGTTGTAGAACCTTGGAGAAGCGCTGCTTTCCCTGTTATCAAAGATCTTGCGGTTGACCGTTCTTCTTTTGACAGAATAATGGCTTCCGGTGGATTCGTTTCTGTGAACACGGGTAACGCTAAAGACGCTAATAATATTTTAATTAATAAAGACGATGCGGATACTGCTTTTAATGCAGCAGCTTGTATCGGTTGTGGGGCCTGCGTTGCAGCTTGTAAAAATTCAAGCGCCATGTTATTTGTTTCTGCAAAAGTTTCTCAATTATCTTTGTTACCACAAGGTCAAATTGAAAAGAGAGACCGTGTATTAAACATGGTAAAACAAATGGATGAAGAAGGGTTTGGAAACTGCACTAACACCGGAGCCTGCGAAGCTGAATGTCCTAAAGGAATTTCTCTGGAGAATATTGCCCGCATGAATCGCGAATATATTGGATCCAGCTTAAAATAAAAGATAATTTTTTGAGATGAGTGAACCGTTCTTCGAAAGAGGAACGGTTTTTTTAGTGCTTTGAATGAGGCTAAACAAAAAGCCCCGCGGATAAACATCGCGGGGCTTTAGAACTTAAGATTAAATTATTTCGTCACAATAACTTTTTGATTTATTTTTCCATTAGTATTTTGTCCCACGAGGAAATAAACGCCGCCCGCTAAATTTGTTACTAAAGCTTTAAAGTTATTTTCTGACGTAAGAGAGAGTGTTCTTACTTCTTGTCCTAGTTCATTGATAACTTTTAAAGTAATTTCTGAATCGGTGCTCACATTAAAGTCACCGTTGCTAGGATTAGGATAAACGATTACACTATTTCCTATACCTTTTAACTCTTCGATGCCCGTGCAGGTTCTCACGTTTATGGTTACCGAGCCCGAGTTGATACAGCCATTTGCATTCATACCTGTAACAGAGTAAATGTTATTGTTTAAGGTTGTAGGGTGTACACTCACATTGCTTGCCGTTGTACTTGCGCTATTCGTGTTCGCACTCCAGCTATAAGTTACACCACCAGAAGCCGTTAATGTAATGTTAGCATCCGTTCTGCACACTACAGTTTTTGTAGCAATAACTGTAATTGTAGGGTTACTGTTAACCGTAATAGAAATGTTTGTTGTGCTTGGACAACTTAATCCCGTAACGGTTGTACTAGCAGTTACAGTATAGACAGTAGTTGTAGCAGGACTAACCATTGCAACCCCTTGTGAAGATGGAATGCCTGTCCATGTATAAGTATTTGCGCCACTTGCCGTTAGAGTTGTGCTTAAACCCTGACAAATGCCTGTCGTTGAGGCGCTCACAGATAAATTAGTAGCAAGCGTATTGATAGTAATCATATACTCGGCACTAGTGCAACCGTTTGTGCCAGTACCCACAACCGAATAAGTTGTTAACCCCGCAGGATTAACAAGGTTTCCCGCTGTTAAAGGTCCATTCACCCAGGCATAACTACTTGCGCCGTTCGCCGTAAGATTTACTGACCCTCCAACACAAACCAAAGTTTTTGTAGCCGCAACGGTTAATACCGGAGCTGCTTTCGTTAATATGATTTGTCCACCATTTGCAGAACAGCCAAATGAATTAGATCCGGAAACCTGGTAATTCGTTGCTCCAACCGGTGTTACAGAAATCACCGCACTATTAGAACCTTGACCCGTCCAGGTAAATGTGGACGCTCCACTCGCTGTTAGGGTTACTACCGAGCCGTCGCAAACTAAGCTGTTACTGGCAACCACGTTAATTGTTGGAACCGGATTTGTGTTTACCGCCACTGTTGCCGTTCCAATACAAGTGCCATCAGAGGCCGTAACCGTATATATTGTGTTAGCCTGAGGGGCTAAAGTCAGAGGGTTTGTAGCAACATTCTGAGGTGCCCAGGTATACCCGTTCACGGCAGAAACTGCTGTAAGCACTACGGTACTTCCTTGACAAACCAATGAAGAAGTTGTACTTGCTGTTACCACTAAAGGAGCAATTGTGATAGTAGCGTTAGCAGTGCTTGATCCACAACCATTTGTTCCTGTTACCGTATAAATTGTTGTTGCTATTGGAAAAAACCCAACACCATTTGTAACTGTTGTTGCTCCACCAGCCCATGAATAGGCAAGAGCTCCAGATGCAGTTAATGTAGCTGACTTTCCTACACAAATTCCGCTAGTAGCACTCGCTGTATTAACAATAGACAAAGATGGTACAGCGCCGTTTACAGTAATGCTTACGGATGCAGAAGAATTGCATCCAGCTGTACTTGTACCCGTTACTGAATAGATGCCACTTGCACTAGGTGAAACAACAATAGATTGTGTTGTGGCTCCTGTACTCCAGGAATAATTACTTATTGCATTTGTAGTTAAAGTTACAGAGTTACCGCTGCAAAGAGAATTATTTGCCATTAACCCGGTAGCACTTAATGTAACACTGCAGAGTTCGTTAATAATCACCAAACCGTCTGCCGTGCTGGTAGGACTTGACACAAAACCTGTCTGACCGAATGCTACGGTCGTGCCATTAGCCACCCCACCAATGTAACCTGAGCCTCCACTTTCACAACCGCCGCCGTACCAACCGCCGCCGCCGCCGCCATAGCTACCTCCACTTGAACTAGCATCCCAACCCTGGCCAAAACTAGCGCTTCCACCTGTAATAGCTGAAGTTCCTGCTGAACTCTGCGTTCCACCGGTGCAACCACTTCTGGTACTATTTCCTCCGGTTAATGCTCCACCGTCTCCAGGAGTTATACCTGTGCAACCACCTGCGCCGCCACCTGCAACTATAATAACAGCAGATGTGTTACTCGATAAGGCACTCAGAACTCCCGTTAAAGTGGCAACGTGTGAAGCCCCACCTCCGCCATTAAAGGCATAAGTGTAATATTTTCCGGGACCACCACCATTCCAACCACCTGGAACACTATTACTCGTTTGAGCCCCACCTGATCCACCAACTGATATGTAAAGAGTTGTAGTGGCAGTTAATGAGAGGGTTCCTTTTGAATATCCCCCTTTTCCTCTATACGAATTTGCATCATTGTTGTGCCAGCCCCCAATTGCTCCCCAACAGCTTATGGAATAGTTCCCTGCCGGAAGGCTCACAGTTTGTGTACTTCCCGTGTAATTAAATGTGTAGGTTGCCTGTGAGTACACTGTACTCGAAAATAAGATCAATGCCAGTGTACATATCACTTTAATTGTTCCTGATAAGAATTTGTAGATATTTACTTTCATAGTTTCGTGGGTTATATTGTTTTTATTTTAAAGCGTTTGTTCTACAAATCTAATCTCTTTTAGAACTAAAAAAAGAGATTTAACACAGCTTTTTGATTTTATGAATTCTGGTGCTATTTATTTTTTAACTTATCCAAGGACATAGGCAAACACTTTGTCACTTATTCCAAAAAAAAGCCCTGCTGAAATATTTCAGCAGGGCTTTCTTAATTAAGAAAATCTATTTTGTCACAATAACCTTCTGATTTATTTTTCCAGAAGCATTTTGTCCAACAAGGAAATAAACGCCGCCTGCCAGATTTGTTACTGAAGCTTTAAAGTTGTTTTCTTTTGTAAGAGAAAGTACTCTCACCTCTTGTCCCAGTTCATTTATAACTTTTAAAGTGATTTCTGAATCGGTACTCACATTAAACTCACCATGACTTGGATTTGGATAAACCATTACGCTGTTTCCAATACCTTTTAACTCTTCGATGCCGGTGCAGGTTTTCACGTTAATGGTCACTGAACCAGTATTAACGCAACCATTTGCATTCATCCCTGTAACAGAGTAGATGTTGTTATTTAAGGTGGTAGGATGTACACTTACATTTCCGGAAGTTGTACTTGCACTATTTGTATTTGCACTCCAGCTATAAGTTACACCTCCAGAAGCCGTTAATGTAATGTTAGCATCGGTTCTGCACACTACAGTTTTTGTAGCAATAACTGTAATAGTGGGATTACTATTAACCGTGATAGAAATATTTGTAGTGCTTGGACAACTCAATCCTGTAACCGTTGTACTAGCCGTAACTGTGTATACGGTGGTAGTAGCAGGGCTTACCATTGCAACCCCTTGTGATGATGGAATGCCTGTCCATGTATAACTATTCGCTCCGGTAGCTGTAAGGGTTGTACTTCCTCCTTCACAAATAGCAGTTGTTGCTGCGCTCACCGATAAATTGGTTGATAGTGTATTAATAGTAATCATATATTCTGGGCTCGGGCAACCATTTGTGCCAGTACCCACCACCGAATAAGTTGTTTGTGAAGTAGGATTAACTAGGTTGCCAGGTGTAGCTGGTCCATTTACCCAGGCGTAAGTACTTGCACCGTTAGCTGTAATGTTTACAGAGCCACCAACGCAAACTAAGGTTTTGGTTGCGGTTACCGTTAATACCGGAGCAGCTTTGGTTAATACAATCTGACCTCCATTTGAGGAGCAGCCGAAAGAATTACTCCCCGAAACCTGGTAATTCGTTGCGCCAATAGGTGTTACAGAAATCACAGCACTATTAGAACTTTGACCAGTCCACGTAAATGTTGAAGCACCACTGGCTGTTAATGTTACCACTGAGCCATCACACACTAAAGAACTGCTCGCTACAACGTTAATAGTTGGGATTGGATTAGTATTTACCGCAACCGTTGCTGTTCCAATACAGGTGCCATCCGAAGCAGTAACTGTATAAATTGTATTTGCCTGAGGCGCTAAAGTAATAGGATTGTTTGATGAAACGATAGGAGCCCAGGTATAACCATTCACGGCAGAAGTCGCTGTGAGCACCACGGTACTTCCTTGACAAACCAATGAAGAAGTTGTACTTGCTGTTACCACTAAAGGAGCAATTGTGATAGTAGCGTTAGCAGTGCTTGGTCCACAACCATTTGTTCCTGTTACCGTATAAATTGTTGTTGCTGTTGGAAAAAACCCAACACCATTTGTTACCGTTGTTGCTCCACCTGCCCAGGAATAAAATAGTGCTCCACTAGCAGTTAATGTTGCCGACTTGCCAAGACAGATCCCGGTTGTTGAACTTGTCGTATTTGCAATAGTTAATGATGGCGCAGCTCCATTTACTGTAATACTTACGGATGCGGAAGAGTTACAGCCAGCTGTACTTGTACCGGTTACCGAATAAATGCCGCTTGAACTAGGGGAAACAACAATAGATTGAGTTGTGGCTCCGTTACTCCAGGAATAATTACTTGCGGCATTTGTAGTTAGGGTTACAGAGTTGCCACTACATAAAGAATTTCCTGCATTAAGACCTGTAGCGGATAAGCTGATACTACAAAGTTCTGTAATTAATATATAACCGTTGCCTGCAGTAACAGGATTGGTAATGAAACCGCTTTGACCAAACATGATAGTTGTAGCACTGGTTACACCACCGATGTAGGAAGAACCGCCGCCGCCGGCACCACCATCACCACGACCGCCTCCACCACCATAATATCCGGCACCACCGCCTCCAGCATGGTCATTTCCTCCGGTAAAAGTACAGCCGCCACCGCCACCATTCCATCCACCATTGCCACCATTGCCACCCGAACCACCTCCAGCATGCATAGTTCCTGATGGTGAAGCTGCATTGGAAGTTCCATTTGCTGAACCGCCACCAAATCCATATCCACCTGGACTTCCTCCTCCATAACTGCCTGCTGTTGCAGACCCGCCGGCACTTTGTGATCCGCCGGTAGCTGCTGATCCTGTTGAAACCTGTGAACCATCTGTGGCAGTGGCTCCAGTTAAACCTCCTCCGTCTCCGCCAGTGCTTTCTTCTCCAGAAACACTACCTGAAGTGCTACCACCTCCGCCTCCGGCTGCAATTATAATTAAAGTGGAGTTAGATGCAGGTGCTATGTCGGACATTCCACCGCCACCGCCGCCAAGATTAGAAGCACCGGAAGCATTCCCTCCATGTCCACCAACGTAGATGTTAAATGTTGTAGTAGTTGCATTCGAATAAGTGCCTCTTGCATAGCCACCTATTCCGCCCGTTGTGGAATTTGTTCCACCAGTGGCATCTCCTCCATTAGCTCCCCAGCATTGGATTGAATAATTACCAGCAGGTAGGCTAATGGTTTGCGTACTTCCCGTATAATTAAAAGTATAAGTTGCTTGTGAATGCATAGTAAAAGAAAATAGAGTCAATACAAGTGCGAACAATCCCTGTTTCGAACCCGATAAGAATTTGTTTAGTTTTGTTTTCATAGAGTAGTAGTGTTTATGATTAATACTATTGATAGAACAAATGTCGTCGCCTAAAACAAGTAAGTTTTGGTTGTCCATTTTTCTACAGATTTTGTGTGTGTCAGGTAGTTTTGTTTCATGTTGTAGGATTTTTGTATGTGTTAATTATATACAAATCTAAACTCTTTTCATTTTAAAAAAAGACTTTTAACATTCATGTTCGGATTTGGAGTAGAATAAAAAAGCCCACACAATACTATGCGCGGGCTTTCATTATTTAAAAAACAGATCTTATTTCGTCACAATAACTTTCTGATTTATTTTTCCAGAAGCATTTTGTCCGGTGAGGAAATAAACACCGTTAGGTAGATTTGTTACTGAGCCTTTAAAGTTATTTTCTTTTGTAAGAGAAAGTACTCTCACTTCTTGTCCAAGTTCGTTAACAACCTTTAAAGTGATTTCTGAATCATTACTCACATTAAACTCACCATGACTTGGATTTGGATAAACCATCACGCTGTTGCCAATACCTTTTAACTCTTCGATGCCGGTGCAGGTTTTCACGTTAATGGTTACTGAACCAGTATTAATACAACCATTTGCATTCATCCCGGTAACAGAGTAGATGTTGTTGTTTAAGGTGGTAGGATGTACGCTTACATTTCCGGAAGTTGTACTTGCACTATTTGTATTTGCACTCCAGCTATAAGTCACACCACCAGAAGCCGTTAATGTAATGTTAGCATCCGTTCTGCAAACAACAGTTTTTGTAGCAATAACTGTAATTGTAGGATTACTGTTAACGGTAATAGAAATATTTGTGGTACTTGGGCAGCTTAATCCTGTAACCGTTGTACTAGCGGTAACTGTGTAAACAGTAGTCGTAGCAGGACTTACCATTGCAACCCCTTGTGAAGATGGGATGCCTGTCCATGTATAAGTATTTGCTCCAGTAGCTGTAAGAGTTGTACTTCCCCCTTCACAAATAGCAGTTGTTGCTGCGCTCACAGATAAATTGGTTGATAGTGTATTAATAGTAATCATATATTCTGGGCTCGGACAACCATTTGTCCCAGTACCCACCACCGAATAAGTTGTTAGCCCTGTAGGATTAACTAGGTTGCCAGGTGTAGCTGGTCCATTTACCCAGGCGTAAGTACTTGCACCGTTAGCTGTAATGTTTACAGAGCCACCAACGCAAACTAAGGTTTTGGTTGCGGTTACCGTTAATACCGGAGCAGCTTTGGTAATTACTATTTGTGCACCATTCGAAGAACAACCAAAAGAATTACTCCCCGAAACCTGGTAATTGGTAGAACCAACAGGTGTTACAGAAATAACAGCACTATTAGAGCTTTGACCAGTCCACGTAAATGTTGATGCACCACTGGCTGTTAATGTTACCACTGAGCCGTCACAAACCAAAGTACTGCTCGCTACAACGTTAATAGTTGGGATTGGATTAGTATTTACCGCAACCGTTGCTGTTCCAATACAGGTGCCATCCGAAGCAGTAACTGTATAAATTGTATTTGCCTGAGGCGCTAAAGTAACAGGATTGTTTGATGAAACGATAGGAGCCCAGGTATAACCATTCACGGCAGAAGTCGCTGTAAGCACCACGGTACTTCCTTGACAAACCAATGAAGAAGTTGTACTTGCTGTTACTACTAAAGGAGCAATTGTGATAGTTGTGCTGGCGGTACTTTGACCGCAACCATTGGTACCTGTAACTGTATAAACAGTTGTGGCTGTTGGAAAAAATCCAACACCATTGGTAACCGTTGTTGCTCCACCAGCCCAGGAATAACTAAGAGCTCCCGATGCTGTCAACGTAACAGATTTACCTACACAAATTGCAGTACTCGGTGTATTGGTGATAGCAAGCACAGGCAACCCCCCACTGACAGTTACAGTCATACTTCTTGAAGCTGTGCAGTTAGAAGCTGTTAATGCAGATACCGTATAAACAGTAGTTGCTGAAGGAGAAACAACTATCACAGAACTTGTAGTATTACCATTACTCCATGAAAAACTACTTACCCCGTTGGTTGTTAAGGTTACACTTTGACCCGAACAAATAGAAGGAGCAACGCTGCTGCTAGATCCTGAAGCCACTAAACTCATGTTACATAATTCCTGGATAATTACTGTGCCATTCCCAACACTAAAAGAAGCTGTGTTTACGGGGTTAGTACCGGCATTAAATGATCCCGCTCCACCGCCTCCTGATGCATATCCGTTAGCGCCAGATTGACCAACTCCGCCGGAATATCCGCCACCACCACCAGCTCCAAACGAACTAGAGCAATAACCATTACCACCGCTTGCTCCCCCGAAACCTCCATCACCGGTAACATCGGTACCAGCACATCCATGATAAACAACAATTGCAGTATGAGATGCCCCACCTGTTGTAACACCGCCCACATTCCCTGAACATTTTGCAGTGCAGCTTACTCCCGAAACAAAATCCACACCGTCTGAATACCATCCGGCTCCACCTGGATTTGCTCCGTTCCCTCCGGTTCCTGGCGTGCCATTGCCGTAAGATCCTACAGTTCCGCTTGTAGTAATAACAGCATGAGATCCATCAAATCCTGCGCCAGCTCCGCCGCCGCCGCCAGCAACGATGAGCGGTGTTGATTGTCCGTTTATCCAGACAAAACTGCCACCACCACCGCCGGTGTTATATCCGGAGGACAAATCTTCTCCTTGTTGACCAACAATAATATTAAGGACGGATGTTCCATTTATTTGAAAATCCCCCTGCATACTCACTCCCTTTCCTCCCAAATATCCAGTAGTATTACCACCTCTGGCACCAATAGCAGTAATTCTATATAAACCTCCATTGACAGTAAATGATTGGATTCCATTACTTGCAGTAACCAAGCCCATTAAATTTGTATTAGTGTAAGAAGTATTTACCTGCGTTTGCGTTGGCCCGTACCTGCCGGTTGCACCCGCAACGTTAAAAGTATAAGTGCTTTGAGACTTGGTAGCCCCTGATAAAAAAATAGTGACTATCAAAAACAAAAATGTTTTGACTGTTATTTTTTTACCCAATCGCTGTGTGTGTGTTTGGTAATTTTTTTCCATAAGTTTAAATTTTGTGATTTTGTGGGTGTTATTCGCTAACAAATCTAACCTCTTTTCTTTCTTAAAAAAGATATTTAACAAAAAGCACTCACTATTTTATTTGCGAAAATCAAGCGACATTAAATTAATGGTAAACTTTTTTGCCTTAGGTACGGCGGGACGTGAACTTGGCGCTAACTAAAATTTTAAGGAATTAACTTATTAAATAACTATTTTATTTAGTAAGTATTCTTTCGCGGTATTACACAAGATCAAAAGCCCGGGCATATTCAGAAAGTTCGAATGAAGACTTGATATTGAGTTTCTGATAAATGTTTTTGCGATGGGTTTTAACTGTCTCTGTGGTAATGTGAAGTTTCTCTGCGATCTTAACTGCGGTTAAACCCGTGGCAAGATTTTTCATTACCTCACGTTCTCTGTCTGACAATTTGCTGTAGTGCTTTATATTGGCGCGCAGAAAATTATTTTCTTCAAGTAAACGTGAAACTTTATGAGTAACATGATGCAATGGATCTATAGGAACAGCAAAAGTAATAGAGAGTAAAGGAAGGTTGTCTTCATCACGCAATAAAATTTTAGAAGAGCTAAGGTGCCATTCCCATTCGTGTTTGTCGGAGGGCCTTACCTGTTGAAAGAAAGAAAATATTTCATCCTCTTCGTTCTTCTGAATAAGGTCGTACATCTTTGGCACATAGTCTTTGGCGTCTTCTTCATTAAAAAATTTCTTGTGATAGTCGGCCCCAAGATTTTTGATTTTTTCAATACTCAAGCCAAGGCTTTTTACACCTCTTTCTGAAATGTATTCCACGCGTCCAAACTGGTCGCGTACATTGTGAATAATGACTACTCCGGGAAATTGATCGGCAACTGCGCTTATTTCTGAAATCTTGTTTTCTATCTTTTTGAGCTCCATAAATACCAATCTATTTCCGACTTAAAATTATTGCTTTATTAATTTTACAACTAAATTTTGGCTGCCATTAATTTTAAGATAGTATAATCCGTTAGCATAAGTAGTCAGGTCAATTTCTTCATAATACAGATCGTGGCTTTTAGATAAAACTAGTTTTCCGGTCGCATTGTAAATCTCCAGATTAATTTTTTCAGCAGAAGAAGATAGTTCAACATAAAAAATTCCCGAGCCTGGATTTGGAAATAGCTTAAAGTTAGTAGCATTATATGCGGTGTTTAAACCGGTGCAGTTATCTACAGTTTGTGTAAAAAAAGCCGTGGTCTTGCATCCATTGATATCACTGGCAACTACAGAATAGGTTGCATTTGTTATCGGAGCAATTTGTAGGGTAGTGCTGGTTGACAAGTCGTTCCATACGTAGAAATCTGCTCCGCTAGCTGTGAGGCTTACATTTTCACCAGTACAAATTACGGATGATGTACTAACAATATTCACCACTGGCAAAAGATTAACAAAAATGTTCACACTCGATGTATTTATGCAACCATTAAGGTCTTCACCCATAAGCGAATAATTGACTGAAGCAACTGGATTTACTAAAACAGAATTTCCAACTGATCCGGTATTCCATGTAAATGAGTTGGCTCCATAACTATTAAGCTGAATTTGATCGCCAGAACAAATTGTATCCTTGTCAGCAATTATAGTTAAAGTGGGTTGTGCATATACGGTAATCGTAACTGGTGTTTTTAAATTACTGGCCTCACATGTCCAAGCTTCAGCATAGTAAGTGTATATGCCCGGACTTAAATTAGCTAAATGCAAATTCCCTCCTGTGAAAAGGACTTGTGCTCCCGTTGTATCGTACCATACTATCTCGCTTAGTCCTCCCGAAGCGGAAAGGGTTGTACTGTTTGGAAAGCAAATAAAAGAATTGATAAGGCCAGTCGTATTGGTTGCTGATAAAGGTTTACTGCAGGATCCACCCCACTTTGTAATAAACGCATCAGTCTTTACCCCAGAGCTCAAAGAGTATACTGAAGGAAAGGGATTAAAATCGCCTGTACCCCGAAAGGCTCCTGTTGTATAAATATTTAAATGTCTATCTACCTGAATTGCTCTGGAAAATGAACTGTCTGAAAATGTTCGGGCCCATAGAAACTGCCCTGTAGAGTCAAGTTTAGCAACATATGCTCCTTCGGTGGCCGAGGCAGTATAGCTAGCAGGACCTGGATCAAAATCTGTAAGTCCGAAGAACGGACCAGTTAAATACACGTTTCCGTAATAATCAGAATCAATTATTTTATTACCCCAATAGGTGTTCCAGTTGAATACAAAATTTTTTGCCCATTTAAAATTTCCTGCTGTGTCTAACTTTAAAACAAAAAATGCTGCCCCTGAATCAGGCGATAAAGTATAAGTATTGGGCCCCGGATCAAAATCAGTAGTTCCACCAAAACTTCCATGCATATATATGTTTCCAAAGTCATCTGATTCTATTGCGTTTGAATACTCCAACCCAGAAGAAGAACCAATTTTGTGAATCCATGAAACCACACCTTGTTGACTTAATTTACATACAAAGAAATCCGTTCCTCCCTGTGCATTTAATGTATAAGAAGTTGAGCCCTGATGATATATTGTGCCGAACAAGTTGCCAGTAATGTAAACGTTACCGGAAGCCGAAAGGCTAATTGCCGTCGCATACTGAGAGCCTGGTCCGCCTATCCTGGTTGCCCAGCCAAAGTTTCCTGATGAATCTAACTTACAAACAAAAACATCATCTGAATTAGCTGATGAAAGCATGTATGTGTTAAGGTCCGGATCAAAATCTGCTGTTGACTGAAAAGAGCCGGTAAGATAAATGTCGCCATAAGAATTAACTTCCATATAGTAGGCAGCATCATCTAATGCTCCGCCCAACCTCTTAATCCAGATAAAATTACCATTTGCATCTAGTTTACAAACAAAGGCATCAAAATACCCCGCAGAGTGAGAAGTAATAGAAAATGTACTATTACCCATATTAACATATGCCTGAACAAAATACCCTGCCACATAAATATTTCCAATCGCATCAAGCTTAATGGAAGAGGGATACACGTTAAAACCTTTAATTGCTTTAGCCCAAACATATGCTCCATTGGAGTCTAGTTTACTAATAAAAACATTCGACGTAGAATTATATCCAATCACATTAGCAACGCCCGGACCTGGATCACAATCCACAGAATCTTCAAACGCTCCAAGAGTAAAAATATTTCCTACGGAGTCTGTCGTTATGGAAATCCCGGAGGCATCAGATGGCCCTCCCATACTTTTAGCCCAACGAAATGAAGGGCCTTGACTAAAAAGTTGTTGGCTCGAAATGATAATCAGAATGTAAATAATAAGCTTATTCATGTATTTGGGTATTAAAAAAAGCTAAGATACTCTATTTATAATTTACTTAATCTCTATCTAACTCTATCCTGAAAGTTGTTCCTTTATTAGGTTCGCTGTTAAGCACGTAAATTTTTCCTTTGTGATAAATTTCTATGATGCGTTTACAAAGACTTAATCCTAAACCCCAGCCACGGCTCTTGGTAGTAAAGCCAGGTTCGAACACAGTGGTGAATTTAGATTTAGGAATACCTTTTCCGCTATCTGTAATATCAATAATAAGGGTCTCGGGTATTTCTGTAAGACTTATATGTAGCGTGCCTTTGCCTTCCATAGCATCAATGGCATTTTTACAAATATTCTCTATTACCCATTCAAATAAAGGCTTGCTGAGATGCGCATGCATTATTTCGTCAGGAAGCTCAAGGGTGTATGCTACATTTCTTGATGTTCGTTTTTTTAAATAGTCTACTGCTTCAAATAAAACCTCATTTACGTTTTCTGAAACGAGCGTGGGCTGTGAGCCAATTTTACTAAAGCGATCGGTAATGGTATTCAGGCGCTTCACATCCTGCTGCATTTCATGTATTATAGATTCATCAACGCCTTGCGACAACAAATGTTCGTTCCATGCCATCAGTGAAGATAAAGGCGTTCCTAATTGGTGTGCTGTTTCTTTACTCATTCCCACCCAAACCTGATCCTGTTCTGCTTTACGAGCTGTACTAAATAAAATATAAGCGATGATAAGAAATAACCCTATTACCCCAAACTGTATATAAGGGTAGAATTTTAATTTGGTAAGCAATTCTGATTCGGCGTAAAAAATATAATTGGTTTCACCCTCTCCCAGATCAATAGCGATTGGCTGATTGGCCTGTGCTAGTTCAAGTAGTGTCGCTCTAAGTTTCTCTGGTGTATTTATTTTATTGGTATCAATTTTGTCGCTATGGTCAATCACATGGCGTTTACTGGCATCGGTAAAAATTACCTGTACTTCGGAAGTGGTGACGGCAACTTCTTTAAAAGATTTGATGAGATCTTCAAAAACGGTTTGAATATCCGAAAAAACTTTGCTGTCTTTGTAATAGAGATAAGAATTAAAGTCTTTGTAATAATTAATGACCACGGGATCATATTTTTTCTTCATCAGGTTTAATTCCTTTCGCAAATAGGCGGTATCCTGAGATTTCAGAGAGTCAAGATTTCTTGAGGTAATCTGGCCATTGTCATTCACCATAATTACCGGAACCGTTGTGTTTTCCTGAAGAACTCTTAAAACAAAATTGATATCGGCAGAATTATCATACTGGTTAAGCTGCTTAAAGGCCTCTGCAATGAGTTCCGCTTTCTTTCTTTCTTCAATTTTCATCTCACTAAAAAGATGATTTTCAGACTTAATAAGTTTTGCACGCCTTTGTACAGCGTCAGCCCATACTTTTGCCTTTAATTTTTCATCCTGGGCTATACGCTTCACCAAATTATTGGTGTACCAGAAGGAAGCCACAACAATAACAAGCGCCGCAAGAGCAAGCGCTAATTTCCATCGTTGTTTTTGGGCGTAAATATTCACTTAAAAGCGATTTTCAAATTTGGTATTTATAAATGTAGCGTTTTTAAAAGTCCTCGTCGTCCTCTTTTTTCTTTTTTAACTCAAGCCCTTTTTTAGGCACACTGCTTTCAGGCTTTTCTAACTCAAACGTAGTTTCTTCTTTTTTAGTCTTTTTAAGTGTAGAATCTTTTTTAAATAACTTAAATTCTTCTTTAAAAAGTTGTTTCATGTTAGTTTTCTCCTGACTCATGTCACTTTTAATCTTTTCTTTGAGTCCTTTTTTATCAAATTTTATTTTCGGATTATCGAGCGTTCCTGTCATCAAAATAAAGGCGCTCCGCTTGTTGTCTGGATCATTTTCTATTGGCCCGAATTCTGAATCCTGTACTTTTCTTTTCTTAGCTAATAAATGATTGATCAAAAGCTGAATGTGATAATCAATTCTATTGTCGAACGTGTGTGTGCCCCAAACTTCAATATCTAATGCTGAGTTTTTTATGGACGTTTTTGGAATGGTGATGGTACTGTTCTTGATTTCTACAGCACTTTGAAGTGAAGAGAACTTAACGCGTTTTAATTCTTCCACATCCACAAATTTTGAAAGGCTTAGTAAAGGTTTAAAATCATTGAGTTCTCCTTGCTCAATAGTTAAGTTACAAGTTGCCTGGATAGATCTTGGATCTGACACCAAATTATTATCCCATCGGCCTGAAAACTCTATGGCTGCCCCTGCAGAACCTTTAATGTTTTTTTCAGTTAAAGTAGTTTGCCCGAAACTGTTTAATTGCTGAAAGAGCTCAGAAATATTAATGTTCTTAAGATTACTTTGTAAAACAACATCTAATCTATTTTTTGAGTTGTCCGCAAAGGCATTGATCTCCGCTTCGCCTTGCATAGTTTGCAATTTCACGTCGCTCACCATGGCTTTTTGGTTTTTAATTTCTATTTCTCCTGTGATAGATCCTGCCTCAAATTTTCCAAAATTAAATTTAAGGATGCTTGCGTTTAATTTAAAATTAACATTGGATGGAATGAGTGAAGCATTAGAATTACTTGTGCCGGACTTTTTTCCTTCAGACATAAAATCCTCCAACAGCAATTTACTGGAATACAAATTCCCACTTATTATTAAAGGTGATTTTCTATCCAAAATATAATTAAAGACTCCCGGAATTTTTCCATTTAAAGTGATGTCAGAACTTCCTCTTTTTAATTTAAGATCTTGAACTTCAATTTCCCGTTCTCTGGCCTTGATCAAACAATTTTCAATGGCGTAAATTTTCGCATCGCCTTTGAATTGCGCTTCCAGAGCTGAAACCTTTGCCTCTAATTGAAGCTTTACTTTTTCTGTAAAAGTTTGATCTTTTAATGCGCTCAATAAGCCTTCTACTTCTGTATCAATTTGTAAATTTCCTTTTAACAGGCTAAGGGTATCAATAGGCCAGAAATTAATAATATTCTCCAGCTTGGTAGAAGCTTGCGCCGTGAACTTAATATAAGGATCGGAAAAATTATTAATAAGGCAATTTCCTTTTAATTCATCACTGTTAAGATTGAGGTGAATATTCTTTAAGTTTAAAACAGACGCCAAATTCGAATAATTCAAATAGCCTTCCAAGTTAACATTACTGGCGCTTGCAGACGTGGGTTTATATGAAATTTGCCCGTTTTTGATTCCAAAATCACTGATAAAACTATAAGTGTTTTTATCCAGGTAACGCATGGTTCCGGATGCGTAAAAATTTCCAGAACTTTTATAGTCGCTGATTTTGCCCTTATAATTTTCGGGTAACAACGACAAAAGAGAAGAAATATCAAGATTAGGCGCGTTGTATTTTATATCGGCCCGCTCAAGGCTATCGCTGAAATTAAATTGTCCGCTTAATTCTAACCCTAATTTATTGAGATTGATGTCAGCTTTCTTTAAGGTATAAGAATTGTCGCTAACATCAAGACTTATAGAAAAATCGCAATTTTTAGCCTGCAGATAATTGGTTTTGCCTTGCACTATTTCTTCAATATAGAGTCTTGCGTCACTGGCCATTTCGAAGTTTTCTTCCATGAAATGTCCTTTAAAGCTTAAGCTCTTAATGTTCAATGAGGTTTTAAATACAGTTTTCCTGTTTTTATAGCTCAGTTTACAATCTTCGATGCTTATTAGCTTTAAATCAAATTGTGTACTTGCATTGTCTTGAGCAGATTTCGTTTCAGTCTTTTTCCAAAAAATGTAATTAGGTTTTCCGTCTTTAAGGACGCGTAATTTTACAACTGCATCTTTTAATTTTATTTTTTCAATCTGGTAATTTTTATTCCAAAGGTCTTTGATATTAAAATGCAGATTTAATTGCCCGGCAAACAATAGCGTGTCCCTGTTCTTTATCGGTAAGGCCTCCAGCATCAACAAATTTTTAAACTGTATTGAACAATCGGGAAAAGTTTTGATTATTGTAAGATCAATATTTTTAGGATCTATCTTTACCTCAGCCTTCAAATGTTTATTGAGTTCGCCAACGATGGCTGATTTTACTTCATCTTCATAAATAAAAAGTAAGGCAATAAGTGACATGCAAAAAATTACAGCTATTGAAAAAATCCAAAGCAGAATTTTACGGATCCTTTTTAGAATCGGGGTTTTCGGTTTATTAAAGCTATTCGTCTCTTCCAACAGTATAAAAATGCGTAATTCTTTGCCTGCATTTATAACACTTTCAGGGAAAAATAAACAATTGGGTTTTTATAATTTTAGTTAAATAAGTAAAGTTGCTTTTTTTACTTTGAGATTTAAACTTGACACTTACTCTAACTGTACAGCCCTTCCCCGATAGTTTTCCGAACTATTACCAACGTTTTTTATTTCGTCGGGTTTGTTGGTGTAATAGATATTACCGTCCGATTTGATGTGGTATTCCATTTTTTTTAAGTTGGTAGCGTTAATGAAGCAGTCGCCAATAGTAAGGGTTTCAACAAATACATAGTCTTTTACCAATAAGTTTTGCGCGCGGATGTAATTTGTGCCATTAGTATATACGAAAAGACTATTTGTTTTGCCGCTGAAGTAAAAATCGCCGTTTCCGTGTGTACTTGTTCTTATTTGGTTAAATGTGCCGTTTACATAAGTATCCCCTGAATTTTCAATTCTTAACACTAGTGTATCCTGGTAAAAATCTTCCGCGAACCTTAGAGGAGCTACGCTGATGTTGGAAACCAATTCTATGTAGGGAACGGTTACGTTTACATAAATTTCGTGTTTATATCCTCTTACAAAATTACATTTGTTGTTGTTATCTAATTTTAAAGTGCCATTCGTTACTTTGGTAGAAATATTCCTGATAATATTTTCACCGGCTATTACTTCAACCTTAAACTGTGTGCCTTTGTAAATGGTGACATTAATTTTATCGTTCACCTCGATTTTTTTGAAGCTGCCCGTTTCGCGTATCACAGAAATCGATTTCCCGGTAGATTTAAAACAATCAAGGGCATTTTCCTTTCTGCAGGAAATTAAAATAACAATCACTAAAAAATATAATGAAGTAGCCCTTTTGCGCATTAGAATATCAGCTTCTAAATTACAAAATTTAGTATGGTCTCGCTATTATTGGCAGAAATAATATAGTTAGTGGTATATGTTGGAAATTAAAACTGTGTCAGTCCTCCGCAAGTTCAGTCGAAAACCTTATTCAGAATTTATATATTCGTTTTTTAAATAAAGACTTTCAGATTGATGAAACTAGTTTCTTTACTAAGAAAGAGATTTACATTAAATTACTTACTAATTAGCGTATTTATTGCGGTGACCTGGGTAAATTTTAACCAGGAACGCTGGAAAAGAAAGGACGTTATTGCCAGTGACGTTGCGCACTATTATTCCTATTTGCCTGCAGCGTTCTATGAAAAAGATCTGTCGCTTTCTTTTTTATCGGATAGTATAAATCAGTGGCAGGAAGTTTACTTCTATTCGCCTAACTACACTTCAGAACACAAAGCTGTTATCAAAATGAGCATGGGAATGTCACTAAGTTACCTTCCGTTTTTTGCTTTAGCTCATTTTTATGCACATTTATTTGATTATCCCGTAAATGGCTTCTCAGAGCCTTATCAGTTTGCCATACAATTCGCGAGTTTATTTTATTACCTCATCGGTATTTTCTTTTTATGGAAAGTATTGCGTTTCTATTTTTCACAGGAAGTGGCGTTCATTACACTCTTTTGTATAAGTTTTGGAACAAACGCCTTCTATTATCTTACACTGGGGGCGGGTATGGCTCATGTTACAGACTTTGGATGCATGAGTGCGTTTTTGCTGTTAACCCTGCAATGGCATAAGGAACCGCGTTTGAGCAAGGCTATACTACTAGGTTGTCTTGGCGGTTTTTTAGTTTTATTACGTCCAATAAACGTTTTGGTAGTTCTTTTCTTCTTCTTTTACCGTATTAGTTCAATTGGCAATTTCCGCTCTAAAATAAATTTTTTTCTCTCCTACAAGCTTCAGATAGTTGCAGTTATTTTCTTTTCCATTCTCGTCTTTATACCACAAATGCTATATTGGAAATTTGTGACAGGCCATTTCCTTTTTAATTCTTATGTAGGAGAACATTTCTTTTTTGATAATCCTCACATTTTTAAAGCTCTTTTCGGTTTTAGAAAAGGCTGGTTTATTTATACGCCCATAATGCTGGCGGCTGTAGTTGGTTTCTTTTTTCTTAGGGAAAAACTTAAGGAATTTTCGCTTGCTTTACCGGTATTTTTTATAGTATATCTGTATGTCGCCTTCTCCTGGTGGTGCTGGTGGTATGGCGGCTCATTCAGTCAAAGGGTTTTAATAGATATTTATCCTTTTCTGGCTATTCCTTTTGCTGCAGTTATAAAGTCCGTTCAAAATTTTAAAAAAACAAAGATGATACTTTACACCTTACTTATCTGTTTCATACTTCTCAATCTTTTTCAAACTATACAGGCAAAATATAACATCATTCATTACGACGCCATGACTCGGCAAAATTATTTCAAAGTATTTTTTACAATCACAAAACAAGAAGGCCGCGAAAAGTATCTCGATCATCCAGATTACGATAAAGCAAAACGCGGCGAAGAGGAGGATTAAGAATTAAAGGTTTTATTTTCTCAAAAAAGGTTTAACCCTTTTGAAAGCGAGCTTTACTATTTCCTTCTGGATTAGCTGCGCTGATCCAAAATAGAACCCCTCTTGATATAACAAAACTCCCTCTTTCAGAGGGTTTTTTATTTTCATGCCAATCTTGTTGAAAGCGAGCTTACTATTTCCTTCTGGATTAGCTGCGCTGATCCAAAATAGAACCCCTCTTGATATAACAAAACTCCCTCTTTCAGAGGGTTTTTTATTTTCATGCCAATCTTGTTGAAAGCGAGCTTACTATTTCCTTCTGGATTAGCTGCGCTGATCCAAAATAGAACCCCTCTTGATATAACAAAACTCCCTCTTTCAGAGGGTTTTTTATTTTCATGCCAATCTTGTTGAAAGCGAGCTTTCAAAAGCTTTGCATGAAAATAAAAACGCCGCATAAATGCGGCGAGTTTTGTTCTTATTGTAGTCCCACTTGGATTCGAACCAAGGGCCGCCGGTTTAGAAAACCGGTGCTCTATCCAACTGAGCTATGGAACCATTTTCCTCCAAATTGATGGTGAAACCAATTTTTTGAGAATGCAAAGGTAAAAAAAGAAATTATTTAAACAATTATAATTATTTTAGTGCGTTAAGCCACATCCTGCAACTATCGGTCATTATAGTCAATTACAATGTAAAACACTTCCTAGAACAGTGTCTTTTTTCTGTATTTAAAGCTTTAAAAAACATTGAGGCTGAAGTGTTTGTAGTGGACAACAACTCCGTAGACGGCTCTATTACACTTATCCGCGAAAAATTTCCCAATGTAATCCTGATTCAAAATAAAAATAATGCCGGTTTTTCTGTAGCTAATAATCAGGCTATTAAAGTTGCTAAGGGTAAATATGTGTTATTACTAAATCCCGATACGGTTGTTCAGGAAGATGTCTTTGAGAAGACATTGGCCTTTATGGACGCTCATCCTGATGCGGGTGGCCTGGGAATTAAAATGCTGGATGGCAAAGGAACTTTTTTGCCGGAAAGTAAACGCGGTCTCCCTACCCCTGCCGTGGCCTTTTATAAAATTTTCGGACTGGCAAGACTTTTTCCCAAGTCGCAAAAATTTGGTCAATACCATTTAACTTACCTTGATAAAACAAAAAATCACCAGGTAGATGTACTGAGCGGAGCTTTTATGCTCATGAGAAAAGAAGCCCTGGATAAGGTTGGGCTGCTAGACGAAACTTTTTTTATGTACGGAGAGGACATTGACCTTTCTTACCGCATTACACAGGGCGGATACAAAAATTACTATTTCGCTGAGAGCAGCATCATTCACTACAAAGGGGAAAGTACAAAAAAGAGCAGCGTTAATTACGTGATTGTGTTTTACAAGGCCATGGCAATCTTCGCACAAAAACACTTTAGCCAGAATAACGCGCGCCTGTTCAATATTCTAATTCATTTCGCGATCTATTTGAGAGCCGCCCTGGCTATTGCTGTACGTTTTGTAAAACAATTATTTTTTCCGGCCATCGATTTTATTATTATTTTGATCGGACTTTATTATTGCAAAACAATTTATGAAATCCGGTATAAGCTTTATCCCAATTTTTATTCGCGGGAAATGCTGGATCTCTTTTTTCCCATATATACGCTCATTTGGATGCTTTTCGTTTATCTCAGTGGCGGTTATGATGTGCCTACAAGTCTGAGAAAAATTGCCCGGGGTGTTTTAACGGGGTCTGCTTTCATCCTGATTATCTATTCTTTACTTCCTGAACATTACCGTTTTTCAAGAGCATTGATTTTGATAGGATCAATTTACACGCTATTAATTTACATGGTAACGCGTCTTATTTACCACTTTCTCAAAATTAAACGCTTCAAATTAGGAGCGAGTCGCGCTAATGCCCGCATAGCTATCATTGGCAGCGAACAAGAATTTAATCGCGTTAACGAACTTTTAAAAGAAACGAATATAAACTCTGAATTTATTGGCTTTATAAGCACCGAGACAAATGGTGTAAAAAATGAAGCTTATATAGGCCAGTTCAGCCAAATTGACGAGGCAATTGATATTCACGCGCTTAATGAAATTATTTTTTGCGCGCGCGACATTTCTTCCCGTGAAATTATTGATCAGATGATAAGCCTTGTAACAAAAGGTGTGGAGTTTAAAATAGCTCCTCCTGAAAGCCTTTCCATCATTGGAAGTAACAGCATTGATACTGCGGGCGATCTGTATGTAATAGATGTAAATAATGTGGGACGTGCCGAAAACAAAAGGAATAAACGTTTCCTGGATATACTTGTTAGTCTTTTCCTGCTATTGTTTTTCTGGGTATTTATCTGGTTTCAAAAACATAAATTGAATTTCATAGCCAATATCTTTAAAGTGCTATTTGGTTTTTATTCGTGGGTAGGTTATGGAAAAGGAATGCGAAAAGATTTGCCTTCCTTGCGTCCTTCTGTTTTAACTCCTGCCGACGGTCTCAAAGGAAAACTCAACAACGACCGCATTCACAAGTCACTTCTGAATTATTCTAAAGATTATAAAACTGAAAACGATCTGCAAATTATTTTCCTTGGAATTTCAAAATTAGGGCGATAAATGTTAAACTTTGTTTAGCCTTTTGCTGAACTAAAATAATAAGTTCATCTTAGATTCATCAATCTGAAACCATGACCAAAAAATTTCTTGCGCTTTGCCTATCCCTCTTTACTTTCCTATGTTCATTTTCACAAGCAAAAGATCCTGTAAAATGGACTGCAAGTTATAAAGCTATTTCGGCCACAGAGGGAGAAATTACTGTAGTAGCTACGATTGAAAAAACATGGCACACCTATTCACAAAAGGCAACACCGGATGGTCCGGTTCCTACGTCTTTTAATTTTACCGCAGGCAAACATTACCAATTGGTGGGTAAAACGGAAGAGAGCGAGGCGCATGAAGAATTTGACAATGCCTTTGGAGCTAAAACCTCTGTCTTTTCTGATAAAGCAGAATTCAAACAAAAAGTGAAAATCCTGGCTAAGGGTCCGCAAACTATTTCGTTTAAAGTGGAATATATGTGTTGCGACGATAAAATGTGTTTACCTCCTAAAACTATAGATCTTAGCGTTAAGACCTTATAACAAACTTCTTCATGACATTCCCTCTAAATAATTCTGCTATCAAAACACTACTTCTTTGCATTAGCCTTTTCGTTTTTTCTAAGATCTCTTCACAGAATAATCACATTAGCTGGACGGCCAGTTACAAAACAATCTCTGCTACAGAAGGCGAAGTTTTAATTAGCGGAACAGTAGATAAAGGCTGGCACACATACTCTCAAGAGAAAAACGATGCCGTTCCCTTTCCAACTTTAATTAGCTTTAAAGAAACCAAAAAATTTAAATTGGTGGGTAAAGCTGAAGAGACTAACGCGCACGAAGAATTTGACGCGGCTTTAAATGAAAAACTAATGGTGTTTACCGAGAAAGCATCTTTTAAGCAAAAGGTTGTTTTAACCGGAAAAGGACCTCAAACTATTGCCTTTAAAGTAGAGTACATTTGTTGCGACAATACCATGTGTTTGCCGCCTACAACGATTGACCTCAGCGTAAAGACACAGTAAAAAATTAATAGTACTTTTACCGTCCATTCACACACAGCTATGAAAAAGTTAATACTTCTCTTTCTATTTAGTTTTATCTACTTTGCTAGTGCTTTTTCGCAAGGCAAACAATATGTTACCTGGACTGTTTCCCAGAAAAAAATCAGTGCAGACGAATTTGAATTAATTTTTAAGGCAAAAATTGAACCTACATGGCATCTTTACTCACAAATTGAGTCTAAAGGCGCTGATGTACCTCTTCCAACATTATTTGAATTTGAAAAATCTAAAAATTACAAACTTGTAGGTAAGACCATAGAACCTTTACCTATTGAGCATTCTGAACCCGTTTGGGATGGTGCCGTTTTGCGTTATTTTGAGAATAGTGCAGTTTTTACACAAAAAATAAAGGCACTAACAGATAAACCTTTTACCATAAAAGGATTTATAGATGGAATGGCTTGCAACGATCAACAGTGCCAAAAATTTTCTCCGCCTTTTGATTTTAGTTTTAAGATAGAAGGCGTTACTCTTGCAGCTTCTGTAACTGCAAGCATAGCCGTTGAAGAAAAAACTGATTCTATTGACGTTGATAGCGTCCAAATTTCAGAAGCGAAACAAGATCAAATCGCCGTTACTGAAACGAATGCTAAAGACGAGAAATTAAAAGAAGCTCCACAAGAAAAAAATAATAAAACTTACTGGGGTTTATTTATCGCAGGATTCCTTGGAGGTCTGTTCGCTCTACTTACTCCTTGTGTATTCCCCATGATTCCTATGACCGTAAGTTTTTTTACAAAGCAAAGTAAAACTAAAGTGGCAGGAATTCGTAATGCTTTAATTTATTCTATCTCGATTATCGTAATTTACATTGCATTAGGTTTAGGAGTCACACTTATTTTCGGCGCCGATGCTATGAATAATCTGGCAACTAATGTATGGTTTAACCTCGCATTTTTTGTCCTACTAGTTGTATTCGCAATTTCATTTTTAGGTGCATTTGAAATAACACTTCCTTCAGGATTCGTAAATAAGATGGATGCCAAATCAGATAAGGGCGGTTTAATTGGAATCTTTTTCATGGCTTTCACTTTAGGCCTTGTTTCTTTTTCCTGCACAGGACCCATCATTGGAACTCTTCTTGTACAGGCAGCTTCTACAGGTGCTTTAGCCGGGCCATTCTTCGGTATGTTTGGTTTCTCGCTGGCTCTTGCTTTACCGTTCGGTTTGTTTGCCGCTTTCCCCGGTTGGCTGAATTCACTTCCTAAATCGGGGGGCTGGTTAAATTCTGTAAAGGTAGTTTTGGGCTTTTTAGAGTTAGCGTTGGCTATGAAGTTTCTATCTAATGCAGATCTTGTTGTTCAGGCACACATCATAACAAGAGAAATTTTTATCGTTATATGGATTGTAATCTTTGCACTGCTTGGAGCTTACTTAATGGGTTGGTTCAAGTTGTCACACGACAGCGATATCAAGCATGTATCTGTAGGGCGATTAATGCTTGCAATAGTTGCATTCTCCTTCACCTTTTATCTCGTTCCAGGTATGTGGGGCGCGCCTCTTAAACTTATTAGCGGTTTCCCTCCTGCTGACTTCTATGCGGAATCTCCCGATGGTGTTGGGAGAAAAAACGTTGGATCAGGGAGTGATAGTCAGGTGGATTTACCAGAACATGCTCATAAAGGGCCAAACGGAATTCCCTCTTTTGACGATTACTATGTGGCACTCGCCTATGCTAAAAAAGTTAACAAGCCCCTAATGCTTGATTTTACAGGTTGGGCCTGTGTTAATTGCCGTAAAATGGAAGGCCAGGTTTGGAGCGATCCATCAGTAAAAAGAAGGCTTAGCGAAGATTTTGTGCTTGTTTCCCTTTACGTGGATGATAAAAAAAGCCTCCCCGCTGAACTGCAAAAAGAAGTTGTCTGGAGTGGTTCCAATCGCAAGTTAAGCACTGTTGGAAGCAGATGGAGTTATCTTCAAAACACCAAATACCAGTCGAGTACACAACCTCAATATTGGATCATTGATAGTGAGGAAAATCATTTCAGCGATTCAACCAGTTACAATCCGGATATTGAAAAATATATTCAATGGTTGGACAGAGGGCTTGAAAAGTTTAAGGCGAAAAAATAAAGACTTGAACTTTCTGTTTCTCATGCAGAATTATATTTATTTATATTTGTAAAAAATATTCCTATGTTATCTCCAAAGGTTAGTAAGGCTCTAAACAAGCAAATAGAAGTAGAAGGGTTTTCTTCTCAGTATTATCTTTCAATGGCTAGCTGGGCCGAGACTCAAGGCTTAAATGGTGTTTCTACATTTTTATACCACCATGCTGACGAAGAACGTCTTCACATGCTTAAGCTTATTAAGTTTGTAAACGAACGTGGCGGACACGGTGTTGTTCCTGCATTAAAACAACCTCCGGTAACTTTTAAATCGGTGAAATCTGTTTTTGAAGAAATTCTGAAACATGAAATGATGGTAACAGGCGACATCAATGGATTGGTAGATGCTACTTTACAGGAAAAAGATTATACAACTCACAACTTCCTTCAGTGGTACGTAAGCGAACAAATTGAAGAGGAAGCTTTAGCAAGACAAATCGTTGATAAACTAAAATTGATTGGCGACGATAAGGGAGGGTTATACTTCTTTGACAGAGATCTTGAAAGTATGGCCAGTGAAGTTGCGGCTAAGGATACAGATATCAGAAAAAAACCTTAAAACGAGTTTTACTTTATTTGGTAACGAAGACGAAAACGTCTTCGTTTTCTTTTTTCATTAAGTACTTCTCTCTCGAAAAAGTCTCAAGACTTTTTTTATTGGTTCTCAACTCATTAAGATTTTCCTTATTATTCTCAATTTCAGCGAGGTAATAATTTTTGTCTTTCTCGAGCTTGTGACATTTTTGAATTAACTCGTATTGTGTAAATACATCGTTCTTGTCAAAAAAAACAATCCACACAATGAGCGCAACCACCGTTAAAAAATATTTATTTTTGAGGACTTTAAATAAAAACATGGTAATTTCAATAATCTTCTAAATCTAATAATTTCCTTAACCCCGTATGATTTTCTTTAAAAAGATTATTAAGACCTGCCTGTTAGCTAGTATTGGCTTCCTTTTAGCTTTCCAGGGATCTTTTAAAGCTTCGCAAGTAAAACACAGCCGGGTTAACACAGCATACACGAAACACTGGAGCGATTTGAAGGGCCTTCTGGCCTCAAAAAACATAAATAAAGATCAATTCGGTGTTTATATCCGCGTTTTTAAGGAGGAAGGGATTCTGGAGGTCTGGGCTAAAAACAAGAACCAGGATACATTCACGTTTTTGAAATCCTTTGCTATTTGCGCAAGCAGCGGAACAATTGGTCCGAAAAGAAAGCAAGGTGACGGTCAGGTTCCTGAAGGATTTTACGAGATCTCTGCTTTTCAACCTCAAAGCAGTTATCACCTGGCTTTAAAAGTGGGTTACCCAAACAAAAGTGATCGTTTAAAAACAACTTCCAAAGATCCCGGCGGCGATATTATGATTCATGGCAATTGCGTTACTATTGGTTGTATTCCCCTAAAAGACGAACCTATTGAGGAGCTTTATGTTTTAGCGGTGGAAGCAAAAAACCAGGGGTCGACAATTTATGCCGATATTTATCCTTTCAAATTCAACACAAAGAATACAGGCAGAATACAAAACATTTCAGACATGGAATTAAAGAACTTTTGGTTGGGTTTAAAAAAAGCCTGTGATTATTTTGATTTTGCAAAGAAACGAGCTTCTATTACTACAGACACAAAAGGTAACTACATTGTTAACGGAAAATAACCATGCATTATTCCAAATTTATAAAAGGACTTTTTATTTTTTCTTGCGCCCTGTTATTTTCTAATTGCGGGAAAAACCCGGAAGAAGAAAAAAACACTGTTCCGAAACACATTATGAGTGAAGAAACTTTTACCCGGGTGCTCACCGATTTTGCATTGGCTGAAAGTGCGGCTAACATGAACATTAAAAATGCAGACCTTCAGAAACTGGATTCCATTTATAACTTTAATCCTTTGTTGGATAATGGTGTAACACAGGTAGAATACGATTCAGCCGTAGCTTTCTATGCGCGGCATCAGGTTATCTATAAAAGAATTTACGAAAATGTACTGGCTGCATTAAACGATTTGCAGGCAAAAAGAAACCCAATAGTTAAGGATTCAATTTCAAAATAGCGAACTTTTCAGACCCATCACTGTTGAAATATAAAATCATGTCTTTTTGACTTTCTGAATAATATTTTAAAGGAATAAGCTCAAAACCCTCGTTTTTATAAATTAATTTTTTCTCAAAATCACCGGTAGACTTTAATGTATAAGCCACAATGTTTGCGCCACCCGGACCACTTGCCCTTTTAAAAGATTTGTAATGATAGTTTGCGGCATTACGTTTTAAGTTTCCAGCATTTTCCATAAGCAAAACAGTAAGGCTGCCTTGGTAATGACATACCATGGGTTCGGCAACATTTTTATAGCGGGTGCGGTTTGGGAAAAAAAATATTTTTCTGGGAATTATTTTCTGTGAAACAACTGCTCCCGTTCTAAGATTGGTCTTTCTAAAAAGTAATTCTTTATAATAGTTCAATCCTGCTCTTTCTGACAACGTATACATAAAATCGCCATGTGTGTAAGTGTTTAAAATAAAGTGCTGTTTGTGGTAAGATTCTTTATCGTCAGGTCCGTCGTAAAAAGTAAGCTGTTCCCTTATAGACTCTTCATAAAATGTTGTGGTATTTAGTAACTCCTTTCCTGAGTTGTAATCAAGCATAATATTTCTGAAAAGCTCCTTTGAATGGCGGGTAAGAGTATCGTCCAGCAATCCTTTAATAGAAATAAAAACACTGTGAGTATCAGCTACAACTGAAGTCTGTTGCATATGATCAAGCCCTGAAACATTCAGTTGAATTTCCCCTGGAGCTTTCGCATCCGGTTTCCATCTCCATAACAATAAAGAATCGAAACGCGTTATTCTTCTGGTAAAACCATTATATGTTTCTGTACCTATTATAGAATAAAGCGATTGAAAATAATACAATTCCCCATTGTTGTCACATGAGTATGAATACGTAGAATTAATGTCATTCTCTAAGGGTATTTTTTTCATCCACACCCATTCCCTTTTCTTTACAGAATAAAGCATCGCCACTTTACGCGTAATGCCACCAATTGCAATTTTTGTCGCCACAATTAAAATGTCACCGTTAGTTGTCGGTGTATATGAAAAATAGAAGTCCTCTGTATTCCTGTCGCTTTCAAGATTCGCAAGCTCTATAAAACCTGTTGATCTGCCAGTTGTATCAATAATTTTCAGGTAGAGCGTCTTCTTGGTATTAAGAACTTTCTCAAATAAAAAACACAATTTAGTGTTAACCTCAAAAGTAATGTAATCCAGATTTTCGTAGTCGAACCAAACGTTGTTAACGCTATCTAGTTTTAGAGGCGTAAAATTTAAAATCTCTGCATTGGGTTTAGCCCTGCGCTCTATAGTAATATCATGCACCGCTTTGTTTTGACGCAGCACATAAAAATAAGAAGAATGTGTGTTGATGATCTGTACAGCCAGATTCTTTTTAGGGGAGTCGAAAATCTTGCTAAAATGCAGATCTTGTCCAACTAAAAAAGCGCAGTAATTAACCAGAAAGATAATTACTGCGCTTCGAATCATAGTACCAGGTTTTTATTCAACCGTTACACTTTTCGCCAAATTTCTAGGCTGATCCACGTTGCAGCCTCGCATAACAGCTATATGATAAGATAATAACTGAAGAGGGATTACAGAAATTAAAGGCACAAGGAATTCGTCGGTTTCAGGAATTTCAATGACATAATCTGCCATCGCTTTCACTTCCTTATCACCAGAAGTTACAATAGCTGTAATCTTTCCTTTACGCGCTTTTACCTCCTGAATATTACTCACAACCTTCTCGTAGTTGCTTCCTTTGGTTGCAATAACAAAAACCGGCATTTCATCATCTATCAAAGCAATAGGGCCATGTTTCATTTCGGCAGCCGGATAGCCTTCTGCGTGGATGTAAGAGATCTCTTTTAATTTTAACGCGCCTTCAAGTGCCACTGGAAAAGAAACTCCGCGACCTAAATATAAAGCATTGCGACTGTCTTTGTATACATAAGCAATCTCACGCAACTTGTCGTTCAACTTTAGTACTTCTTCGATCTTTGCAGGAATCGCATCCATCTCATACAACAATTGTCTGTAACGGCTTTCTGTAAGTGTGCCTCTGATTTTGCCCATTTGCAAAGCCATACAAGTTAACACAGTTACCTGCGCTGTAAATGCTTTAGTAGATGCAACACCAATTTCCGGACCAGCATGAGTATAGCTACCACCATGTGTAGCACGGGCAATAGAAGAACCTACCACATTACAAATTCCCAATACAGTTGCTCCTTTTGATTTAGCAAGCTCTACAGCCGCCAGTGTATCTGCCGTTTCACCACTTTGCGATATAGCTATGACGATATCATCTTCATAAATGATCGGGTTCCGGTACCTGAACTCAGAAGCATATTCTACTTCAACAGGAACACGCGCAAATTCTTCAAATAAATATTCCGCTACCAAGCCGGCATGCCATGAAGTTCCGCAAGCAATGAAAATGATACGTTTTGCTTTTTCAAACTTCTTTTCATGATCATCTATACCACCCATTCTCACTTCACCCAGATCTGCCATTAAACGCCCTCTCATACTATCCAAAACTGAACGTGGCTGTTCGTAGATTTCTTTTAGCATGAAGTGATCATATCCGCCTTTTTCAATAGATTCTAACTCTACAGTCAACTCCTGAACGTAAGGCGTAATTTCTTTGTCTTTTAAATTCCGTATTTTTAATTCCTGGCCTCTGCGAATAATAGCTACTTGTTCGTCATCCAGGTAAACTACATTTTTTGTGTATTCGATAATTGGAGAGGCGTCTGAAGCGATAAAAAATTCATCACTGCCAATACCTATTACCATAGGACTTCCCTTTTTAGCCGCTACAATTGTGTCCGGATCGTTTTTATCTAAAACTGCAATCGCATAAGCCCCAATAACCTGTTTTAATGCTGCTTGTACAGCATGTCCCATTTTTACACCTTCATGTTTTTGAATATCTTCTATTAAATGGATTAATACTTCGGTGTCTGTTTGCGACTCGAATGTATGTCCACGTTTTGTGAGACGTTCTTTTATCGCTGCATAATTCTCAATGATACCATTGTGAATCATAACCAGGTTCTTACTTTGGGAATAATGTGGGTGAGAATTCACATCGTTTGGTTCACCGTGCGTAGCCCAGCGGGTGTGGCCAATTCCAATTGTACCACTAATATCTTTATCTTTTGCAAAAGCTATTAATTCACTTACTTTTCCTTTTCGTTTGTAAACATTCAAGTCTCCGCCTTTGTCAATTAGCGCCACTCCGGCACTGTCGTATCCACGATATTCCAATCTTGATAAGCCTTTTATCAAAATGGGATACGCTTCTCTTTTACCAATGTATGCTACTATTCCGCACATAGTTTATAGTTTAGATGTTGTAATTTTTAATCCGTCAAAGGTACGTTTTTTTGGGCGTTCTCTTAAATAGCAGGTGTTTTTTGATTAATGTCAAATCGTGCACTAACGCCTCATAGTTTATCCAATCATTTGTAAAAAGCTGATCTCTTTAGCCGTTAAAAAGCGGTGCTTTCCGCGGGGAAGATCCTTTTTTGTAAGTCCGGCAAAAACAACCCGGTCAAGCTTCAAAACATCATAACCAAGGTGTTCGAAAATTCGTCTTACAATACGGTTTCTGCCGCTGTGAATTTCAATACCAACTTCTTTTTTTCCTTCTCCTACAAAAGCTAAATCATCTGCTTTTACGATCCCGTCTTCCAATTCCAATCCTTCTGAGATCATTTTAAAATCTTCAGGTTTAAGCCCTTTATTTAAGCTTACCTGATATATTTTTTTGACACCATGTTTGGGATGCGTCAATTTCGTTGTCATCTCACCATCATTTGTAAACAATAAAAGACCCGTTGTGTTGCGGTCTAAGCGACCAACCGGGTATATTCGCTCTCTGCAGGCGCCTTTTACCAACTCCATTACCGTTTTACGTTCTTTAGGATCGTCAACGGTTGTGATGTAATCTTTCGGTTTGTTCAGAAGCAAATAAACTTTACGCTCTGCTCTAACAGCGGCATCGCCATAGGTAATTTTATCAGTCGGACTTACTTTTGTTCCTACTTGATCTACTACCACACCATTTACTTTAACTGCGCCACTGATAATTAAATTATCTGCATCGCGACGGGAAGCTACCCCTGCATTGGATAAATATTTATTTAATCGGATTAATCCATCTGCCCCCGTTTGTTTTGCAACAGGCGCTGGTTTCTTAGAACGTTTGTCTCCGAATTTTTCGCGTGAAGCTTGCGGCGTAAATGCTTTTCCCTCTTCAAATTCATCGTGTTTTACGCGTTTGGTAAATTCGCCTTCGTCTGCTTTGCGGGGTTTCGTTAATCGTCTCTTTACAGGTTTATCGCCTCGGTCAGATCTATCGGGAGAGTTAGCATACTTACCTGTTGCTTTTTTAAAGCCTGCAAACTTATCGTCTTTTGTTTTAATGGTTTTTTTGTAAGATTTTTTATCGCTTACATCTTCTGACTTTCTTCGCGGGCGAACATCTTCACTGCGTGATGATCTTTCGTCAAAGTCTCTTCTTGGTCTTTCATCTCCATCACGGGAAGATTTGCGTTCGTCTCTCTCTTTAAAATCACGACGTGGCCGTTCACTAAATTGGTCCTTCCCGAAAGAACCTTTATCATCTCTGTCATTAAAAGATTTTCTTTCTTTAAATTCTCTTTTTGGTTTTTCGCTGTAACTATCTTTTCCGAAGGATTTTTTGTCATCACGATCCCCGAAAGATTTTTTAGGCCTTTCGTCTTTATCACCAAAAACTCTTTTAGGTTTGTCGCTATAGCGTTCTTTTCCGAAAGACTTTTTATCGTCCCGGTCTCCGAAAGACCTTTTAGGTTTATCACCATAAGATTTTTCACCGCCAAAATCCTTTTTAAAAGGCTTGCGCTCGTCGCTTCCTGAAAATGATTTACGCGGTCTGTCGCCGCCTGCGTCTTTAGTATCTCTGAAGCTTTTGTTCTTGGTAAAAGAACGTTTTGCTTTATATTCTTTTTTTTCTTCCGTATCTGTTGTTCTACGTGGTCTTTTATCGCTACGGGAGCCGGATCTTCCTTTTCCCGAATCGGGTCTGCTACTGAATTTACTCATACTACAAATTTAATTTACTTAATTAGCGGATAAAAAGCTCCCTCCAAATGTTTTACAGTTTTATTGTTATTAAGCTGAATAACCGCAATTATATCGAATCTTGACTCTAGGTCAATATTTTTTTCGACAAGATATTGATTGGCGGCGCTTATTATAAAGTTCTGTTTTTGTTTGGTAACAAACAATTCCGGCTCACCAAAGGTATTGTTTTTCCTGGTCTTAACCTCAACAAACACGATGGTTTCTTCTTTTTTGGCGATGATATCTATTTCAAGTTTTTTATACCGCCAGTTTAATTCCAACACATCGTACCCCTGTTTGAGAAGATAGTTTCTGGCCAGAATTTCGCCCTCCCGCCCCTGCTTTTGAGATTTATTTTCCATTTATTCCTCTCTTTATACTAAAATACATAAATTAGTAACCTAAAATCACACATCTAATGAGAAAGCTCTTAATTTTAGTCACGCTACTTTTCAGTGCAAGCTTTTTAAAAGCCCAATTCAGCGGCACTATCGAATTCAGATATGCCAATCAAAAAGATACCTCCTTGAATATCTACTCTGTAAAAAATAAGTTAGTTAAACTGGACCAGTATGGTAAAAAAGGAAATATTGAGGGTAGTTTTCTTTTCGATCTTGCTGCCAACGAAATGAAATTCTTAAATCCCAAACGTAAATTATGGGGCATTCAAAAAAGTGAAACACCACAAGTGATTCGCGGAACGTGCGTTACAAAAAAAGGCCCGGCTACTAAAACAATTGCGGGTGTAAAATGCACAGAATACACTGTTTCAAATACAGAGGAAAATATCTCTATTACCTATTGGATCGCTGAAGGAAAATATCCTTTTTTCGCACCCATGGTAAAACTCTGGAACAAAAAAGATAAACAAAGTATCTATTTCGGACAGATTAAAAATTTACCAGAAGGCAGCATGCCTTTGTTGAGTGAAGAAAAACAGTTAAATGACGGCACCATTCTGACAAAACTTGAAGTTATTAAGATCGTAAATACACCGCCTGCTGATGCTGCTTTTGTTATCCCTGAAGGGTATTCAAAGTTTAATCAGTAGTAAGAAGAAACTAAAAACGCCGGGCAAAATGTCCGGCGTTTTTTTTTAACTAATTTCTTTAATCTTCTTCTTCTTTAGAATTAACACCAAACAACATGTTTAAGATGCCGGTGCAAAGAGAAAGAACGAGGCTGAAAAGCAGGGCAGAAAAAAACGAATTCACGTGAAAACCATTCACCAGCCGTCCGGCGAATATAATAATCAGGGCATTTATTACAAGCAGAAATAACCCAAGCGTAACAATCGTTATGGGAATTGTAAGAATAGTAAGAACAGGCTTCACAATTGTATTTAAAAATGCCAATACAACTGCAACCATTATAGCCGATAAATAATCATCTACAGTGATGCCTGGTAAAATTCTGGCAACAATAAAAACTGCCAGCGCCGAGACAAATATTTTTAATAGAAAATTGATGTGCTAAAATTACGTTTTTTGTTTCTTTTTCTTAGCGGCAGGAAATAAAATATTATTCAAAATCAACCTGTATCCTGGAGAGTTTGGATGCAGTGACAAGTCTGTAGGCGGCTCTTCTACCCTGTGTTGATAGTCTTCAGGGTCATGACCACTGTAAAAGGTCCAGGTGCCTTTGCCTAGATCTCCATGAATATATCTTGCCTCATTATAGGCCTTTGTTTCGCCCATAATCAGAACGTTCTTCTTAATGTATTGTTTGTTGAAGGCCGCAGTTTGTCCCCAGAACCCTTGAATCGTAGTTGCATGATTCTGGCAAAGCATTGTAGGAACAGGATCCCATTTTGCAGAAAATTCAAACAAGGTAAAAAGGTCGGTTTTTTGTGTAGGCCCATATTGATTTCTTGAGGAATAAGTATCAATAGTGGAGTATTCATACTCCATTGGATTCATACTTAACTTATAATCTTCAAAGGCAAAACCTTTGCTGTAATCTAATTTGCTGTTTGCATTTTTATCGGCAGGATCGTGGTCGAAAATACTTTCGCAAATATCAATTCCTTCTGCGGCTAGGGCTATATCGTAGCTATCGGTAGCACTGCACATCGCAAATAAAAATCCACCGTTAAATACAAAGTCTTTTATGCGCTTTGCACTATGCAATTTCATTAATGAAACTTTAGTAAATCCAAGTTTTTTTGCCATTGCTTCGTTATCGCTCACCTCAGCTTGATACCAGGCAGCATTGTGAAATGAACCATAAAACTTTCCAAATTGCCCTGTAAAATCTTCGTGATGTAAATGCAACCAATCGTAATCTTTTAATTTCTCGAGAAAAATTTCTTCGTCATAAATAACATCGTAAGGAATTTCAGCGTACTTTAAAACCAAGGTTACTGCATCGTCCCAGGGTTGCTTACCTTTTGGGGAATACACTGCTATACGTGGAGCCTTCTCTAATTTAACAGCATCCTGATTTATCTCCGGATTTCCAATGTCGGCTAAAATCGAGCTACTTTGTGCGTCTGAAATTGTTTCGTAGCTAATTCCCCGTATCAAACACTCATTCGCTACTGCCTTCACATTTGGTATCATAAAGCTGCCGCCGCGATAATTTAAAAGCCAATGGATCTCGAGTTCTCCTTTAAGTGCCCAATAGGCCAAACCATAAGCTTTCAGGTGGTTTTTCTGCGACTCGTCCATAGGTATAACTATGTATGAGGCAAAAGCTCTGAGACCGACAACAAAGAATAAAAACAGGAAAAGAATTTTTCTCATGATAGTGAAGTACTAAGATAATGATTCTTCATCTAAAGCACCTGCGACGCTTAAGAAAAAAAGTTAAAAGGATTTTTCGACCGCACTCGTTGAGGCATTAGCAACCTCACCAGTGGTATTGGTGATCTTATTCCGAAGTTCGGATATTTTATTGGTAATGCCCTCTATAGCCTTCCTATCAAAGGTTTTAGTGGTTTCTGCGATAGTATAGGTTTTATACAATTCTCTGAGCTCCTCTAAAACAAATTTTGCATTATCTTCTAATGTTACCCCTTCAAGCATAATGATGAGGTTTTTTAAAGACTCTTTTTGTTGCACAATTGCTTTGATAGAACTTTCTGCATTAGCATCCTGCGCGAGTTGACAAGAAACGTACAAACCTTCAACCCAGCATCCGGAAAGAATTATGGCGGATGTTGCAGGACGGTTATTGTATTTTAAAATTTCGTCTACCTTTTTAAATGCTCCGGTAACAATCTCAAGAATAGAATCTTTATTGTTTTCATTAGCATCTATGCGTTCAAACATACGCTGATCAAAAGCGCTATTAACTCCCAAATAACCGGCAAGAACATTTACGCACTTTAAAAAAACCATACTCTCTTGTGTCTGATCAAAAGAGCTGGCAATGCTTAAATCTGCTCCATAAATTCCTAAGTTTATAGCTTTTGAAAATTCTATAGAGTATTTGTTTGCTTTAGTGGGATCGTTTAAAAGATCGGGATTGTACTCAATTTTATTCTCTTCAATCAACCGCATAACCAGCTTTCTGTCTGGTAATGTATTAAACACATTTTGCGCGTTAAATTTACTTTCCTGTACATCAGGTTTACTACGTTCATCGTCAGTAATGATGTCTTCTGACTTTTCGCCGCCGCAAGAAAAAATAAAGAGTAGGGTAAATAAAAAGAGTGCTGTATGGATAATTTTGTTCATGGTTTCCGTCAATCCGTTAAAACAAATATAACAAAATATTCTAGTTACTTGCGGACACCATCCTCATAATTCATACGATTTATCTCTTTTCCATTTTTATCGTAAAAAATCCACTCCCCGTCGGGCACACTCTGTACTTTACCCTTACGGCGATCGTTAACTATTTTGTAATTGCACACACTTTGTATGTTTGAATTTGAGTAATAACTTACACTTTTACCACTTAATTTGCCATCCTTAAAGTTTTGCGTTCGGCTCACCCCACCTGTCTCAAAGTGATAAGTCCATTGCCCATTTTGATGGCCCTTTTTGTAAGACCCCTCTGTATCTACAAATCCACCTTTTTCAAACCATTGTATATATGTACCGTGCTTTACACCATTCAAATAATTAGTGAGTTCACGTGGCTGACCATTCTCATAAAAATAAGACCACTCACCTTTCTTATAACCTTTGTCGTCGTATTCGCCGGTATAATTTGGTTTACCGTTATAGTACCAACCTTGCCAGGAACTAATTAGCATAGTGCCTTTAATTGTTCCTTCGTCTTTTTTGGTGCCATTGTCCCACCAGCTTGTCCATAGCCCGTCTTCTTTTCCGTTCACATAAGGCCCTTCCTGAAGCTTTTGACCGTTTTCCCACCAGGTGGTCCAGGTGCCGGTTTTTATACCATTTTCAAAATTTCCTTGTTTCCATTTTTCGCTGGTTTTGTAAAAATAGTTCCAGGTGCCCGTTTGTTTATCATTTAAAAATTCTCCTTCGCTTTCTATTTGTTTGTTGGAATAATAATATGTCCATTTTTCTTCCCGACTATTATCCTTCAAAGTACCCATCATTTCCAGAGTTCCGGCAGATGTATAAAATTTCCATACACCGTTCTTTTTATTTGCTGTAAAATTACCTTCACTTTTAATGTTATGGTTTTGAAAGTAAGAAGAGTAATAGCCATTTAACATCCCGGCTTCGTAGGTTGCTTCGTAATTGAGCTCACCGTTAGGATGAAAAAACCGCCATACGCCATTTTGCAAACCGTCTTTGTACGCGCCCATGGCACTGATAATGCCGTTATCATAGGTGGCCGTTAGTGTTCCGGTTCCACCTGAAATAATCTTTCTTCCTCTATCGTCCCAAAGATCCATCAAATAGAGCACAGTATCTTTGTATTCTTTTACAGATTTATTTTTTCCGTTCTCGTAAAAATCTTCCCAACGTCCACAAGGTTCGTCGCTGCAATAAGTGTTGCGCGAGGCCAGTTTTCCAGATTTAAAATAGGTCTCTGCTTTGCCATTGCGTCTGTCGCGTTCAAAAGTTCCTTTGCTCTCGGGTAGGCCATTTTCAAAATAATATTCCCATTCACCTTCTTTTTTCCCCATCGCAAATGATTCGCGACTTTTTACGTTTCCGTTTTCGTAATAGGAAGTCCACACACTGTCGGCAATATCGTTGTCTCTGGTACCCGGCTGGTATTTCGTAATCTGCGAAAGCTTGCCCGACTTAAAATAATAATAGTTGGTGCCCGATCTTAATCCGCGTTCATAACGCTCAACTGCTTTTTTGGTTCCATCTTCGTAATAGAAAGTCCACACGCTATCTTCTTTGCCATAATAATAAGTTCCCTTACGACTGAGCTTTCCAGACTTGTAATATTCCCGATGCAAACCATGGGGCATACCTTTATAATAATCTGTTTCTGTTTTTACTTTAGTTTGTTGTACATCGTGGTATTCTTTTTTAACCTGCGAAAGCAGAGAAAGACTAAGAAACAGAGAAGAAATAAGGAATAAAAAACGCATAGGTTAAAATTACTCAGCATAATGAATAATCGGGCTTTTGGTTACGCGTTTTGTGAACAATTTTTTAGTGAAAAGTGGGGGCCGACATCGATAGAAAATAATTTGTGTATTTTTAGAAGCCCAAGTGTGTAGAAAGAAATGAAAAAAAACGCGTTAAAAATAAGCATTTCGTTTTTTCTTTTTCTATATCAAATTGCCGTTTATAGTCAGGCAGCATCCTGCATCCATAGCGGAGGGATTCATTTTCTTTCTGATGCCTACCTAGGTGCATTGGGAGCTTGTGATTGCGTGAGAACGGGAGTTTTTTTAACTTCGTTTGCAAAGTGCAATTCCGATCCATATGAACTCGAATTCGAAGATAACTTTGATGGTGATTCAATTGATCTTTTGAAGTGGCAACTTTCTCCGTCCACACAGGGCAATTATAAAGGCGGGCAAAGTCTTGAATTAAGAACCCTAAATAATGTGAGTGTTTCAAACGGGACGTGTCACATTGTTGCTAAAAAAGAAACAGTTGTAAGCAGACTCATCAATTATAAACCGGATGCTGAAATTCTACAGGATGGAAAACAAAATCTAAGAACATTCGAATATACATCCTCACTTCTCGTCACAAGAAAGGATTTTTTCCATGGTAAATATGAGATCAGATGCAGGATGCCAGAAGGAAAAGGGCTATGGCCTGCTTTTTGGACATTTGGAGGTAAACGATACAATGAAATAGATATTTTTGATTCATATTCAGGAACTAAAGAGTTAATAAACTGTATCTATCACGACTATGATGGAGATGGTAAGCCTTCCGGATGCAATGCGTCGTTTAAAAATTTCGATCTTTCACAGTGGCACACCTATAGCTGTATTTTTGAAACGGATCAAATAACCTTTTTAGTTGACGATCGCCCTGTGAACAATATTTACCGCGTGATGTCTTCAGCAAAAGAACCAATTGTGTGTAACGACAACATTGGTAATGGAACATTTTTTCAATTAGAATCTTATCCTTTAGAGCCAATGAAAATAATCTTTAACCTTGCTGTTACATCTAAAAAAGGTCCCGGCGGATCTTTTCCTGTGGATAACACAACACCTTTCCCAAGCTCTTTTGATGTGGATTACATTAAATTCTGGAAAAGGACGGAGAACACCTTTTATGTTTATCCAAATCCTTCTCATGAAAAAATTACCATTAAAAGTTCGAACAGCGCTATAACAGAACTTAAAATTTGTAATTTGCAGGGACTTAAACTTTATGATGCAGAGGTCAACACTTCTGACGTTGTATTAGACGTATCAGGACTTTCAGAAGGAGTTTACTTAATTGAGATTTTTTATGAGGGCGGGTCGCAAAGAAAAAAAATTGTGAAATTTAATTTACGCTAACATTATTCAGAAATACCGATATAATTGATAATTTGAATCCGGTTTATGATAGATAAAATAAATAGGCTGTTATTTAAACTGAATAGCCAGAAACAATTGCTGTTACTTACCCTTATACTTCTGGTTTTAATACTTTCTATTGTGAATAAAGGCACCCACAATCTGCAAGAATGGGACGAGTCGCGAAACGGAGTTAATGCCTACGAAATGTTACATAACAACGATTGCATTAATCTTTATTATAACAACAAGCTTGACACCTGGAATGCTAAACCTCCCCTAATGATCTGGCTCATTGCTGCCTCTTACAAAGTGTTTGGATTTAATGAATTCGCGCTGAGATTTCCATCCACTATTGCTGCATTTTTATTTTTTATTATTTGTTTCTACACTGTATTATTATTAGATACAACTTTAACAGCGTTTTTAACTTGTATGATTCTTATTGCAACAAAGGCAATTTTTGGAAATCATATTGGACTAACAGGTGATTTTGACGCTTTACTTTTGTTTTTCCTTACTGCCTCGGTCTACTCCTTTATACTTTATATAGAACGAGGAAAAAAATCTGCTATCTATTTTACGGCGCTATTTGTTGGTCTGGCTTTCTACACGAAAGGTCCTGCTGCTTTCGTCTTAATTCCGGGATTTGCTCTATACCTAACGTTTAAGAAAAAAATAATCGCTATTATAAAAGACAAAAATTTTTGGTTCGCAACGTTACTAATGTCTACCATAGTTGCATCTTGGTTTATGCTGGTTCTTATTTATGGAAAGACCAGCAACCAATCCGTTTATGGAAGTAAAAATTCTATCGAAACAATGTTAATTCACGATACCTTCAGAAGACTTACTGCAAGTGATTTCGAGCCCAATGGAACAAACGGTCATAGTCCCTTTTTCTTTTTTCAGGTTTTGGATTCCAGACTTAATTTGTGGAATTATTTATTTTATTTTGTCTTAGCCGTTGGGATTTTCTTTTCAATCCAAAAAAAGAATTTTATAAAATTTCTTTCTGAAAAATCGTCCCGGTTTATATTGTTGTCTTTTTGCCTTATTACTCCATTAACTCTCATTTTAAGTTTGTCTGCAAATCAGCATAATTGGTACCTCGCTCCCATTTTTATGTTTATTGCCTTTATAACCGCTAAAGGTTTGTGTATGATTGGCAAAAAGTGGAATTGGACTTACATAGTCGGTATTTTTTTACTTCTATTCACTCTTTCACGGCATGTGCATTATATCTATTCTCTTGATACAGACGTTCATGAAGCCCTGACCGAAAATAAGTTTCTAAAAAATAAACGACTCTTTGTTGTAAGTCCTTTGCGCCAAGACATTCTGCTTTACTTAAAATGGCTTAATGTCAGTATTTTTCGCACCGAAGACCCAAGTCAAAGTTTTCATCCGGGCGATCTTATCTTAAGCTCCGAACAATTGCCTGGTCTTAGCTCACTGCAAGAATTTGAGGGTTATTATTTGGGGATAAAAAATTAGTGAAGCGTTACTGTTTCATCCAATATTTTTTGGGCGGCCTCGATTCTTACCTTTATTTCTCTTTGAGATGACCGATTTGAAAAATCAAATTCTTCGAATTCTGAATTTATAGTTTTAGATAGAATTTCCGTGCCAGATAGTTCATAGAAAGTAATCTTATAGTTTATTTTTTTTCCTAAGCTCGTAACACTTATTTTCTTATTTAATGCTGGCATGACAGATATAGTAAGGGAATCCTTACTAAACTCGCTTTTGCGATACATAAAACCGATTTTCTTTTTAAGCTTAGAAGTTCCCGCGCTTTCTGATTTTACAAAATCGAAAGATGTATGTTTTTTACCGGCTATTGTATCGTAATCATTCTTTTGTTTGTGCCAAATACGCACATAGTCTACCTGTAAGCTATTTGGAAAGTAGGACTGATCATTGACTCCTGGAGAAAAGGGCTCGCCGTCTTTTCCAGGGCCCGTTCCAGTGATCAAATGCATTTTTTCAGTTGCAAATTCGCCTTTATAATAAGCTATGCCTACGCCATTTAAATACCATTTTACATAACCATCCTGCCATTCACCGGAAACAACATTGAAGCCATTTTTCAAATTCTCATTTGTTTTTATCCAGCCGCCAAAGGATCTTGGAAAAAGATTATTTCCTTTGTAACCATGGTCACAACCTTCCTTGCAATGTACGTCCACATGAATATCATTGTTTCGCTCCCCTTTTAATTCGAAAAAATCTATTTCATCTTTATTCTGTCCATAAAGCCAGAAAGCCGGCCACATCCCATAGCTATCATCATGTTTGAAGCGTATTTCAAAATACCCTTTACCATAAGCGCGTTTGCTTCTTACAATACCTGAAGAAAAATAGTACTTGAATCTATTGCCGTCTACCAAAGAAGACTGATACTTTTTTTTGAATACCGAATCGAGCTGCCAGTCCGGAACGCGATAAAAACCTGTATCCCGAACACAATTAAATTTACAAACTCCATTTTCAAATTGAATTTGCTTTGGATTCATAAAGAAATCAAAGGAGTAGTTAACTTCTGTCCAGCTATACGAAGTCTGCCACTTCTCTTTATCTATAGCCGAATCATTAAATTCATCGCCATCGTGATAATACCACTTAATAACCGTGTCTTTTTTAATCTGCCACATAACTTGTGCATTTAAATAATGCAAGAGAAAGCAGAATATGAAAAGAGTGAATCTCAAATTTTAATCGTTCAACTTCAAAACCGCCATAAAGGCGCTTTGCGGAATTTCTACGTTACCAACAGACTTCATACGTTTCTTACCCTCTTTTTGTTTGTCGAGTAATTTACGTTTACGGCTAATGTCACCTCCGTAACATTTTGCTGTTACATCTTTACGGATAGCGCTAATGGTTTCGCGGGAAATAATTTTTGCTCCAATCGCTGCCTGAATAGGAATTTCGAATTGTTGCTTCGGAATTAATTCTTTTAATTTTTCACAGATCTTTTTACCAAATAAATAAGCGTTGCTTCTGTGAATCAAACAAGACAAAGCATCCACTGGCTCACTCTTTAAAAGAATATCCAATTTCACTAAGTCCGAATCGCGCATGCCTATTGGATGGTAATCGAATGAAGCGTAACCTTTTGAAATTGATTTTAAACGGTCGAAGAAATCGAATACAACTTCTCCTAATGGCATTTCAAAAACCAGTTCAACACGGTCAGCCGTTAAATAATTTTGTGTAACAATTTGGCCGCGTTTTTCAATACACAGACTCATTACAGGACCTATAAAATCAGACTTGGTAATAATGTTTGCTTTGATATACGGCTCTTCGATTCGATCAATACGACCCGGATCAGGAAGATCGCTCGGGTTATTTACCGTTACAACTTCACCATTCGTTTGGTAAGCAATGTACGACACGTTGGGAACCGTTGTGATAACGGTCATGTTGAACTCACGCTCTAAGCGCTCCTGAACAATTTCCATGTGCAACATGCCCAAGAAGCCGCAACGGAAGCCAAAGCCAAGAGCTAAAGACGATTCCGGTTCCCAGGTTAAAGAAGCATCGTTCAGTTGAAGTTTCTCCATACTATAACGCAACTCTTCAAAATCCTCTGTATCTACGGGGTAAATACCTGCGAACACCATGGGTTTCACTTCTTCAAATCCTTGAATAGCGTCTTCACTTGGACGATCGAAATGGGTGATAGTATCTCCCACTTTAACCTCTTTCGCACTTTTAATTCCTGAAATAATATACCCTACATCTCCTGTGCTAAGTTGAGCGCGTGGCTCGGGTTTTAATTTTAAAACACCAATCTCATCTGCATTGTAGAACGCGCCAGTATTTACGAATTTTACTTTCTCGCCTTTTTTGATTGTACCGTTCTCAATTTTAAAATACGCAATAATTCCTCTGAAAGAGTTAAACACCGAGTCGAAGATCAGGGCTTGTAAAGGTGCCGCTGGATCTCCCACAGGAGGTTTAATGCGTTCGATAATCGCCGACAAAATTTCTTCAATTCCTAATCCTGTTTTTCCACTGGCAGGAATTACTTCGCTGCGATCGCAACCTATCAGTTCTACAATTTGGTCAGTAACCATCTCCGGCTCTGCACTCGGCAGATCCATTTTATTTAAAATAGGAATGATGGTTAGATCGTGTTCAAGCGCTAAGTATAAATTGGAAATAGTTTGTGCCTGAATTCCCTGCGCAGCATCTACGATTAACAAAGCGCCTTCGCAGGCAGCAATGGAGCGTGACACTTCGTAACTAAAATCTACGTGGCCGGGAGTATCAATTAAATTCAATACAAATTTTTCGCCTTTGTATTCATAGTCCATTTGGATGGCGTGACTCTTAATGGTGATGCCACGTTCTTTTTCAAGATCCATATCATCAAGCACCTGTGCCTGCATTTCACGGGAAGAGATGGTTTTTGTGAATTCTAATAAACGGTCAGCCAGGGTACTTTTCCCGTGGTCAATATGCGCAATAATACAAAAGTTACGTATGTTCTTCATTTTCTTTCTCTCACTTTTTTAACCACTAAGGCACGAAGAACACTGAGGGTCACTAAGTATTTCTTAGTGTTTCTTGTGGCCTTAGTGTCTTAGTGGTTTTAAGGGGGCACAAATATAGTAAATTGCTGGAAATGAAAGGGATTGTCAAAGTGAATATTCCCTTAATTTCTGCCATTTAAGGTTTAGGTTTGTTAATTTTGTTTTCTAAATTTTTACTTTGTCTTTCGATCCTTTTAAAATAGACCTTCCCGTTACTGAAATTATTTCGCAGGTCCGCGAACTTTTGTCGCAACAAAATACACTCATTGTAAATGCTCCCCCGGGCGCGGGAAAGAGTACTTTGCTTCCACTCGCTTTATTAGAGCAGGATTGGCTGCAAGGCAAAAAAATAATCATGCTGGAACCGCGCCGACTAGCAGCAAGAACGATTGCAGCCCGCATGGCCTCCCTTTTAGGTGAAGAAACTGGCCAAACAGTTGGTTACCGCATACGTTTCGAAAATCGTGTCGGACCAAAAACTATTATAGAAGTTGTAACGGAAGGAATACTCACGCGCATGCTTCACCAGGACAATGCCCTTGAAAATGTAGCGCTCGTTATTTTTGATGAGTTTCATGAAAGAAGCCTGCATGCGGATGTTGCGATGGCATTGTGTCGCGAAGCACAACAGGTTTTGCGTCCTGATTTAAGGATTATGGTGATGTCGGCGACACTCAACATGCCTCAGTTAACCTCCCTTCTAAAAGCGCCGGTTGCGATAAGCGAGGGAAAACAATACCCGGTAGAGATTATTTATACCAATGATGCAGATGAAAAACTTCTCCCCGAACTAACAGCAAGAACCGTAGCACGCGCAGCCACTGAGCATCCTGGCGACATTTTGGTTTTTCTCCCGGGCGAAGGTGAAATTAAAAGAACAGAAGAGCTTTTGAGAAATCAGTTGGATGGCTTTTTAATTCATCCCCTTTATGGCCAGTTGCCGCCGCAGGAACAATACATGGCTATTATGCCAAATAAATTCGGAAAAAGAAAAATTGTTTTAGCGACTTCTATTGCCGAAACTTCTTTAACCATTGAAGGCATTAAAATTGTTGTGGATTCTGGTTTCGGACGAACATCTAAATTTGATTCTAAGTCAGGTTTATCGAGATTAGAAACGATTCGTATTTCAAAAGATTCGGCAGATCAGCGTGCGGGTCGCGCAGGGCGTTTAAGCGCAGGTGTTTGTTACCGCATGTGGACAAAAGCCACACATGAAAGATTATCTGAACACCGGGTTCCTGAAATTGTGGAAGCAGATCTGGCTTCACTGGTTTTAGATATGGCACAATGGGGCGTTACGAATATCAATGATCTGGCCTGGTTGAGTCCACCGCCAAAGTCGGCGATTGCGCAAGCCACCGATACCTTGCAACAACTCAATGCCATTGAAAATGGCAAGATTACCGAGCATGGAAAACAAATTCATCGTTTGGCCTGTCATCCACGTATTGCGCATATGCTACTTTTAGCACAGGAGGAAGCAGATAAACAATTAGCCACCGATATTGCAGCCATTCTGGAAGAGCGCGATCCTTTACCTAGAGACTCAGGTATCGATATTAATTTAAGGATTGAAGCACTTCGCCGTGCCCGTAACAATTCGGGAAGTACTAATAAATTCGGGCGCATAGAAAAAGTGGCCGCCTCTTATCGCAAAATGTTAGGTGTTGAAATCAACAATGGTCCGGTAGATGTTTTTGAAACCGGCTTATTATTAGCTTATGCGTACCCCGAACGCATTGCATCTGCTCGTCCGGGCAATAATGCCCAATTTCAATTAGCTAACGGTAAGATAGCTGCCGCAGGACATAAAGACGATCTTGCCCACGAGCCCTGGTTAGCTGTGGCGCATATGGACTTAAGAGAAGGTCTAGGCAAAATTTTTTTAGCAGCTCCGTTAAATCCAAAAGATCTGCGGGCATTAGTTAAGGAAAAAGAAGTCATAACATGGGACACACGTCGCGGTGGATTGATTGCTACCAAAGATCTCCGAATTGGAAGTATTGTTCTGCAATCAAAACCATTAGCTACACCAAGTCCGGAACACCTTGCAGAAGCAATTTCAAATGCCATCAAAACGGAAGGCGAAAGTCTTTTATCTTTTGATGAAAAGATGACTCAATTGCAAAACCGCATCTTAAGTTTAGCCAAATGGAATCCAGATGAAAATTGGCCGGATGTAAGTACTTCCGAATTACTAGCAATAAATAAAACCTGGTTGGGTCCGTATTTAAAAGAGATTAAAAAACCCGATGATCTAAAAAAATTAGACCTCAGCGAAGCTTTGTATCATTCATTAGAGTGGGAAAAACAACAAGAATTAAATACTTTAGCGCCTGCTAAAATTGAAGTCCCCAGCGGATCAAAAATTAATATCCAGTATTTCTCCAATGGAGCAACGCCAGTATTGTCGGTGCGTCTGCAGGAAGTTTTCGGTTTAAGTGATACTCCACTTTTAAATAAGGGAAAAAATAAAGTAGTGATGCATTTATTGTCTCCCGGATATAAACCCGTGCAGGTAACTTCAGACCTCAATAGTTTTTGGAACAATTTATATTTTGAGGTAAAAAAAGAATTGCAGAGGCGTTACCCAAAACATTCCTGGCCAGATGATCCATGGACGGCGGACGCTGTGGCGAAGGGACGAAGTCAGAAGAAATAAGCAAAGTTTACGCAAACAGTATATCCCACTCTGTAAGTTGATCCCAAAGGGCGGACGAGTAAGCATAAAAATCTTCAACCTTATGCAATCAAAAATCGCAAACAGATGACGAAGGTAGAAGCTTGCTTATCAAATTACACTTTGCGCACCAAACAAATGGGTAATATGTTTAACCTTCAAAAGCCTTGGTTAAACTATGTAGCAGATTTTATGTGTAAAGAATCAAAACTAATCATTGAAGGTGACGGGTATAAACCTTTCCCTGAAGATGTTATTCCAAACCATAGAATGTGGCAAACCAGGGTTTACACCGAATAAGAGCTCAATGATCTACTTCCGCTCCAAATCAATTTTCTCATCGCCCTCCCTATAAGTCATGTAAGTAAAAATAAACTGGAACATTTCTTCCGTAGTTTTCATGCTCTCTACCCCGTTGCCTTGAGTAATAGTTCTTGGCGGATGATAAGGATTTTCAGGATTTTTATTGGTGTTGTCGTAAGTTCCAAAAACATGAACGGTAGTTCCTGCTTCGAGTTTTAAAGGGTTTTTAAAAGTATAATAGTATTGCCAGCGAAAGTCCCACTTATTTATTTTTATGATCGGGATTGTGTCTCCGTTTTGTTTTAAAGCAAAAGCCCAGAATTTTTTTCCTACCAGGTGCATGTGAGGGTTTACAGATAACATGGAGATTGTGGAAGACAATGTCATGCTGGTATGAAATGTTTTTATTTCATTTGGAGGAATTATAAATTCGGGTTCGATCTTTGAAACTCCGAATGTTCCGAGTTGCGTTTCGCTGACACGACGTTCTAATGGCGCTCTACGATAAAAAACATTTATATGGCTGCTATCGGTTAAATCTTTATTGCTCGGGCCATAATGAACGTTGTTTAATAAAAACGCCCCATTCTTCTTAAAGCGATAACCTCCCACTTCTTTAGGATATGCGGGCGGAATATAGCCCGGTAAATAATAAACGGTGTTAGGTGTAAGTGTTGGAAATTCAGATTGTCTCCCGTCTATGTAAGGAATATGCATGGCCCTGTATACATCATTCAACTGTGAGCGGGTATCTGTATGTATTGATTCTCCCGACATGTAATTAAATTTCCGCCCTTCATCATAACTAATCAGATGGCCATTCACATGATGAATTAATTTTCTTTGATCCGGCACAAACTCTACAAAATCAATGAGCGTATCTTTTTCGATCTGGTAAGGATACTTCATGATTAAAAAAACATCGCTGCCATTTCCTTTAACAGAGACGGCCTTTTGCGGATAGATGACCAAATCAGGCTTTCCAAAATAAGAACCTTTATAAAATTCAGGGGCTTTCGGTTCTTTTAGACTATCGCCGCGTTGTAAATTATTATCTACCCAATCTTTAATTAATTCTTTTTCTTCAGCTAAAAGAACTTTTTCTCCGATAAAATGAGAGTAGCTCGCATCTGCTGGCCATGGAGGCATGTAGCCACTCTGGGTAACGAATTTTATCAATTTTGCTTTTTTTACCGCGTCTGAATAGCTGAGTAGATTAAAGGGCCCGCTTTCGCCCGGACGATGACAAGGAGTGCAATTTTTAAAAACTAGTGGGGCAATATCTTCACTCCAGTTTATTTCAACTGCTTTTTTCTTAGCACGGTCATTACAGGAAGCAAACAAAAAAATGAGCACGGGTAGCCAGAGAAGAGTATGGTGCTGATTGTTTCTCATCGGCACTACTCTTCTTTTAATTTCAGATTAATATAAACGATAGTTCCTTCCTTAAGAATAGAATCCAGTTTAATGGTTCCATCGAGCATAGAAACCCTTGAATAGATACTCTTCCAGCCAATTCCTTTACTTTCGTTTATTAAGTTTGTATCAAATCCCACACCGTTATCGCTAATACTTATGTTTAAATTTGCGCCATTTTTTTCAATCTCCATAATGATATGATCTGCCTGAGCATGTTTTATCATGTTGTTCAAAACCTCCTGCACAATTCTGTAAATGGTAATATCCATCGATTTGCCGAGAGATGTCTCTACGTTTGTTGAAAAATCAATAGTCAGTACTTTTGCAGCATTGATGTTGCCTACAAGATCACGAATAGCCGGAATAAGACCTAAACGCATAAGAGCATCAGGCATCATGTTATGAGAAATATGGCGTACTTCGGTGTAAGCGTCATTCAAAATATCCATTGCTTTTTTTGCAAACTGCTTTTCTTTTTCACCTACCATACTCTGCAGGGCACTTACATGCATTTTTGAAGCTGCCAGCATCTGTCCTATTCCATCGTGTAAATCCTGTGCAATACGCGAACGCTCCTTTTCTTCTGCTTCTATAATAGCTCTAAAACGTATTTTTTCCTGTTTGGCAAGCTCTGCTGCCAGAACGGCTTCTTCTTTTTTCTTCCTGCGGTAATAAATAAAATAACCCAGCAAAAGTAAAAAAATGACAATCGAAAAAGCGATGATCAATTGTGTCCGTCTTTTCTGAGTTTCAGTTTTTATAAGTAATTCCTGTACCTGATTTTTTCTTTTTAACTCAAGATTTTCTTTTTCCTTTTTTTCGGTTTCATACTTGGTTTGTATTTCTGCCGTTTGTTGAATAAGGTTTTCACTGTAAAGCTCGCGTTGATTAGCTATATACAAAACGGAGTAACGTCTAGCTTCCTTATAATTTCCAATAGCTTCATAAAGCTCCGATAAAGAAATGTAAGTATCACCTAATATGCTCTTGTGCTGTGTATAGTTAAGACTTCTCTCGAGGTAACTGGCGGCGGTTTTATAGTCTTTTGCTATCTTATAATAATATTGTCCAAGGTTGATACAAATGCTGGCAATGCCGTCTTCATTTCCATCGACCTCCCACACTTTTAAAGCCTTTAAATAGTTGTCCCTGCTTAAATCATATTTTTCAAGATTATCGTAAATGCCGGCAAGGTTAGTGTAATTAACGCCTATCATATAGCGGTCGTTCAATTTAAACGCCATTTTCTGAGACTCTAATTCATACTCAAGAGCTTTTTGGTATTCACCCGTCTCGTCATGCACGCTGGCAATATTATCCAGGGTCATTGCTATCTGTCCTTCATCGTTAATCTTCTTCGCCATATCGAGCGACAAAGTGTAATATTCAAGAGCCTTAGGGTAATTTTTTAGAGAGAGGTTTAAATTGCCAACATTATTGTAAGCTTTTAAAATGCCAATACTATCGTGAAGACTTTCTTTAATTTTTAATGAAAGAAAGTGGCATTCAATGGCTTTTTTATAGTCTCCAATGCGCTCGTAGCAAGCGCCAAGGTTATTGTAACTTTTTCCTAATTTCTTTTGGTGATTTTGATCTTTCCTGATTTTTATTGCAAGGAGATGACATTCTATGGCCTTTTGATAATTTCCTTTCAGATAAAAGGTATTTGCCATATCGTTGTAAACATCCGCAATACCTCTTTGATACTTTAATTCCTCGGCAAGCTTCAGTGCTTTGTTGGCGTAGTCCAGCGCCTCATCATGTTTAGCAGCATTCTGGTATTTAACTCCGATAGTATTTAGAAGCAGTACTTTGTTTGTATCGTTGGCCGACGATTTTAAGACCTTCTCAAGACTATCAATAGCTCGTTCCTGCTGCGCAAAAAGAAAAGAGGGCGCCAGGCAAACCAAAAAAAATAAAACGATTTTCATTACGGGTTTCATGTAACAATCAAACCTTACTAAAGTAACATTTTATTTTAAAGACCGCCAGGCCTTTGCTAATAATTGTAGTAAGGGGAAATCATGAGGTAAACCACTACTCCTGTCACCGTAACATACAACCAAATAGGATAGCTGAACCTTGTCAGCTTTTTATGTTTCTCACGTTGATCTGTAAGGCCGTAATAAAAAGACAAAAGAACCATTGGTAAAACAACAATTGCTAAGAAGATATGCGTCAGAAGTATTACCACGTACAGTGGCTTTATACCGCTCACAGCTGCACTTTCGGCCGCTTCCATAACACCATCATGATTAACATCTCCATACTTGGTATCCGGAATAAAATAATGTGCCGTTACATAGCTTATTAAAAACAATGCGCTTAATACAAAAGCAGTAAGATTTAATTTTTTATGTAATTCGATATTTCTCTTTTTGATGGCCCAAAGCGAAAAAAGTAAAAGAATACTGCATGAACCATTTAACAGAGCATTCAGAGCAGGTAACTTGTAAATAAAATCAGGAAATACATCCGGGTGCGGAATCCATTTTTGATTTAAAATTGTAACCACCGCGCAAATTGCTATAGTAGTAACATAAACTGTAATCTTAACAGGCTTCTCGTTCGAAACGGATAAAATAGACATCGTGAAATTTTTTGTAAAAGTACGGGCTGGGGACTTATAAAAAAAGAAAAAGGCAGAATAAATCTGCCTTTTAAAAATATAAATTCTGAACTCTTATTTGGTCAATTGCTCTGAGCTAACGCCTGTTGACGAATAACCACCATCATGATACAGATTCTGCATTGTAACCATTCTGGTTAAGTCGCTGAATAAAGTTACGCAATAGTTCGCACAATCCTCTGCACTTGCATTTCCTAATGGAGATTGCATTTCTGCGAAGTCAAAAAAGTCCGTAAACCCTTTAATTCCGCCACCCGCAGTAGTTTTGGTGGGAGACTGTGAAACTGTATTAATACGCACTTGTTTGTGTTTTCCGTAATGGTAACCAAACGTACGGGCAATGCTTTCTAACATAGCTTTAATATCGGCCATATCTGTGTAGAACGGATATACTTTTTGAGCTGCTATATACGTAAGTGCTACAACCGAAGCATGTTGATTTAATGCGTCTAATTTATGCGCCACAGCTAGCATTTTATGTAATGTTAGTGCCGAAACGTCAATCCCTTTTTGATAAAAATCGTAGTTTAATTCTGTATAAGGAATGTTTTTACGAATGTTTACGCTCATACCTATGGAGTGAAGTACAAAATCAATTTTACCACCAAGGTGTTCCATCGATTCGGTATAAAGTTTTGTAAGATCTTCAACGCTGGTAGCATCTGCAGGAATAATTTTAGACCCTGTTTGTTCCGCTAATTTATTTATCTCACCCATGCGCATAGCAATAGGCGCGTTTGTTAATACAAAAGTTGCACCTTCTTCGTGTGCGCGTAAAGCTACTTTCCAGGCTATCGAATTTTCATCCAATGCCCCTGTAATAATCCCGCGTTTTCCTTTTAATAAATTATAAGCCATAAGTTTTTTTTAATACTACAAATATAACATTATCACTCTAAAAAGATGATTCTCCGCACATAATAATCTCCTATTGCCACTCATTTCAAAATCAGTTTTTCAATAAGAAAAGTACTCTTTCCTTATAAAATATTCTGCCGCGTCAAGCATCTGCAAAGCTCCCTTTTCCAGACTATCAGCGCGAGATTTGTTTTTTTCGTAAAAATCTTCTTGATTGAGATGATCGTACTTTTTTAGTCGCTTCGTTTTTTGAGTGATCAGATTGTAAAAAAAATATCCATCATCGCTAATACAACCAATTTTATCGTCAGCTGTAAAATAAACGAAGGGATGTTTTACTTTACGAATGTCTTCTCCAAAACTGCGGTTCGTAAAAGAGAGGTTTAAAATACCTGCTACAGTGCTAAGTACATCCGGTTGGTACCCTAAATTATGATTAGTGTCGGCTTTTAATGTGTTGGGCTTATATAACACCAGTGGAACATGATTGTAACTTAAAGGCATTTCATAGGTTCCACCAATGGAATAACCATGATCTCCTAAAAACACAAATAAGGTATTGCTAAACCAACTTTCTTTTTTTGAATTTTTAATGAACTCACCAACCGCCCAGTCGGCATATTGTGTTGAACGTTTTTCTTCTGTATCGGCGTCGGGCTTAAATGGAATATCTTTCGGGATTTGCCATGGACCATGATCCGAACCTGTCATAATAAAACCAAGAAAAGGTTTCGATGGATCTGAATTGCTCATGTTTTTTATAAACAAATTATAGATCTCATGGTCTGCAACACCGGTAACACTTATTGTTTTTTCTTTAGGAAGATCAAACGCACTATACGTTTCCTTGTATCCGTTCTGCGTAAAAAACCCTTCCATGTTGTCGAAGTGAGGATCGTGCGTGCTATAAAAATAGGTTTGGTAATTCTTTTGTAGAAGCAAATTGCCTAAAGTTGTGAATGGTTTTTTTGTATAACGTCTCAGAGCATGTTCGGTTAACATCCCTGGATATCCCGAACAGGTGGAGAACAATCCATTGAATGTGTGAATACCGGAAGAAAAAAACCGGTCAAAATAAAGTGACTCTTTAATCAGCTTATTAAAATTAGGCGTCAGTACTTCATAATTATTTATACCCATTTTATAGGAACTCATACTCTCCATACAAACTATAACTACATTGTAGGGCTTAAAAGCTGAATCGCTTTTTTGAATACGATCTATTGAACGTTGATACGGCTCATTTATTCCAAAATAGGTTCTTGCAAATGCAATACTCTTATCAATATCTTCAGGGACTTTGTAATTTTTTATTTTCTGAAAAAATAAAGAACGAAACAAAGTAAAGTTAGCGTTTAGGGCCACCTGGTTAATAAAAAGGTTGTCACTTACAATTGCCAATCCCTCGTGTGTTGTGCTTTTACTGGATGTGCGTCCACGTGCGCCGATAATTAAAAAAGGCACCAACAAAATTACAGCACTGATTTTTTTTAGAATGCCCTGCGGATAATTCTGTAAACGAATAAGATGATCTGCATAAATTCTTTTTACCAGTTTGTAAAGAATAATTGCCAGAATAATAAAAAGAAACAGGTATCCGTAATAAGAAATGTTTCCGAAAATTAATCCAAAAACAAAAGATGGTGAGTCGGCCCACAAAAAAGCCTGACGGTTTAGATGGCTGCTAAACTGATTGTAATAGGGCAAATCGGCAATCGAAACAAAAGCATAAAGCCATAAAAATAGAATAGTGATCCAAAAACTTATTTTATGAATCCACATAGTGCGTTTAAACAAAAAATCATTTAGAGCCAACAATAAGGCTGGAAGCAACAAAGCATAAGTCGTTACCACCATGTCAAATTCAAAGCCCATTCTGAAGGCTTTAAGAATAATAAAACCGTTTGTTTGTGAACTATCAATAGTTTTAAAACAATAATAAAAAACGAGTCTGAATAATGATAATGTAAAAAACTCAAGCAGAAAAAGCTTTGCCAGGGTAATAACGAAAGCCGGTAAAAAATTAAAGATCTTTTTCAGCATAGGAAAACAAGTAACATTCATTTAAGATTTGTGTGACCTTAAATTTACCGTCAAATGTAAAGATTTTTAATGGAGGCTGAGTAATTCCTTCGCGTTTTTTAATGCTGATTGCGTAGGATTACTTGTACTTAGCATTTTTGCTATTTCAATAACACGATCCTCTTTGCTGAGTTGTTTAATATAAGAAACCGTCTTGTCTTCATCGTCTTTTTTATAAACGAATAAATGATGCTGACCTTTGCTTGCCATTTGTGGAAGGTGTGTTATCGTAATAACCTGCATGGTACCGCCCATTTTTAATAAGATGTTTCCTATTTTGTCTGCAACATCGCCGCTAACACCGGTATCAATCTCGTCAAAAATAATAGTGGGTAATTGCTTTTTAGTAGCCAGCAAGGCTTTTAAACTTAGCATCAAGCGCGAAAGCTCTCCACCACTTGCTACTTTGTGCAACTCGTCAAGATGCCCGCCTTTATTTGCCGAGAACAAAAACTTAACCTGGTCAAATCCGGTTGAACCAATCTCTGTTTGCTGACTTAATTCAATTTTAAAATTTGCGTTCTCCATCGACAAGTCTGTGAGAATTTCCTTAACCTGCTTTTCAATACCAAGGGTCGCTCTAGTTCTAAGCTGCGTTAATTCCTTTGCAATTTTTGTACATCCAGCTGTTAACTTTACAATTTCCTTTTTATTTTTTTCAATCTCATTTTCCAACGACCCAAACTGGCTAAGCTTCTCTTCTATTTCTGTTTTTATTTTAACAAGATCTTCCTCTGTTGTTACCGCATGCTTTTTAAGCAAACGATTCATCTTGTCCATTTTAGAGTTAACCTCCTCGAGTTTCGAATTATCGAAGTGTACCTGCCCCTCCGAATCTTCGAGATCCCCTGCTAATTCTTTTAATTCGATGTATACCGAATTAACGCGCTCATAAAACTCAGCGTAATTTTTTCCGTATTTAGAAATGCTTTGAATAGCATTTTTTACACTGCTTAATGCGCTTAACACATTGGCATCGCCTCCGCTAATAGCTGTAGCTGCTTGTAACAAATTCCCTTTTATTGTTTCAGCATTTTCTAAAGATGTGCTTTCCTCTTCCAATGCATGTAATTGCCCCGGAACAATTTCCACCTGCTCTAATTCATCGAACAAAAACTGGAAGTAGTCAAGTTCTTTTCTTGCTTGCGCTTCCTGATCTAATAAAGATTTCAGGGAACTTGTCAGTCTGTTTAGCTTTGTATATTCTGTTTTATATTCTTTAAATAAACCCAAACTTCCAGCGAAGGCATCCAGAACCTCTAATTGAAAGTTGCCTTGGTTTAATAAAAGTGTTTGATGCTGTGAATGGATGTCAATTAATTTTTCAGATAAATTTTTTAACGCTGCTAAACTAACAACAGAATCATTTAAAAAACTTCGTGATTTTCCATCCACACTTATTTCGCGTCTTAAAATAATTGTAGGCTCGGGATCCAGATCGTTCTCTTCGAAGAAAGATGCCAGATCGAGTTCTTTAGCCTCAAATTCAGCTTCTACAATACATTTTTTGGTTTTATTTTTTAAGGCAGCGAGATCTGCCCTTTTGCCAAGCGCCAGCCCCAAAGCCTCAAGGAAAATTGACTTTCCTGCTCCTGTTTCACCGGTAATAACCGTTAGGCTACCTGGAAAAACAACATCCATTTCATTAATAAGTGCAAAATTACTTATGTACAATCTCTTTAACATTCGCCTAAAATTCGGAAATATCGCAGTAATTACATAAAATAGTTTTACATATTAGGTAAACTCTTTTTTTTGTAAAACAATGCTAAGTTCCATGCCTTGTTTAGAAAGCTTCATATAAAAGCTCATTAGCCTTGACAAAAATTTATTGGAAATAAAAGTATTGCAGGGATAACTTTCAAGAACACAAAGATTCAAATTAGTCATTTTAGCATACACTTTAAACGATAAGGCCGAATACTCGCAACAAGTGAAAGGTTTACGAAGAGCCGAGGTGTAAGGCACGTGCTTTCTGAAAGTAATTCTATATAGAAAAGCGAGTGCTATTTTGTAGAGCCATCTGCTGTTTGTAACCTCCAGATGCAAGTAACCACCCGGTTTAAGCCATTGTAAAGTTTTTTGAATGGCCGCATCAGGATTTTTAAAGTGATTCAGTGGCTCTAAAAAAATAAAGTCGAATGACTCGGCAACAAATGCCGTTGTTTCAAACGAAGCGTGGCTAGACTTATCGCGGTCAGTAAAGCCATTCTCAACCGAAAAATCAAAGAGTTCCTTCTTGGGTTCCACCGCATACACCTTATAACCAGCTTCCCTTAGCGCATAAGCCGTTATTCCAGTCCCTGAACCCATATCCAGTAGTTTTGACCCTTTTGCCATACGGGCAGTGTTTTCTAAAAAGTCAAGAATATCCTTGCATCCGGCCTCTGCTTTTAAACGTTCGGGATCTAGCAGGGTAAATTTCACTAAAGAGTCATCCTCATCAAAAATCTCCTTTTGATTTACAGGCGCCGGATAATTAAAGTAAAGTCCACACTTAAAACAACAATAAACTTTTGCGGCATTAGTATAATCCCTTTTAGGAAAAAGCCCTTGCTGGCCGTTTAATTTCAATCCTGCGAAACGGGCATTATTTTCAGTTCTGCAAAGAGGGCAAATTAAGGTGGTCTTTTGGCTAAGTTCCATTTAACCTGAAATATACCTTGTACTATCTATCTCGTAAAAAATAGTTTTAAACATCCACAATTGCTCGCTGGTTTAATGATTTAGGTTGCGGTTAATTGTTCGTTTACTCAGTCAAAGTGGCCTTTCATAGGTAAAAAGGTATCATTTACAAATTATAGTAAAATTTCACCCAACGTTCTGCCTTCTGTTATCGTATGTAATACAAACCCCCAGTTCTATTCAGCTAAATTTATGAGACAGTTAAAAATTACCAAACAGATCACTAACCGCGAAACAGCGTCATTAGACATGTATTTGCAGGACATTGGACGCGTTGAATTAATCACGGCCCAGGACGAAGTTGTTTTAGCTCAAAAAATCAGAGCCGGGGACCAAAAAGCTTTGGATAAGCTTGTAAAAGCAAATTTGCGCTTTGTTGTTTCGGTAAGCAAACAATATCAAAACCAAGGTTTGAGTTTGCCAGATCTAATTAACGAGGGAAATTTCGGTTTAATTAAAGCGGCTCAGCGTTTCGATGAAACAAGAGGATTTAAATTTATCTCCTATGCCGTTTGGTGGATTCGCCAAAGTATTTTACAGGCTTTGGCAGAACAAAGTCGTATTGTACGCTTGCCCTTAAATAAAATCGGCGCTATCAACAAAATCAACAAAACCATGTCTAAGCTTGAACAAGATTTAGAGCGCGAACCGAGTTATAACGAGTTAAGCGATGTGTTGGATATGTTGCCACAGGATATTCGTGATACGATGCGTAATCAAAGCCGTCACATGAGTATGGACGCTCCTTTAAGCAGTTCTAACGAAGATGGAGGCAGCCTTTACGATCTCATGCAAAATGAAGCTTCGCAAAATCCTGATAGATTACTCTTAACAGAAAGTTTACAACTGGAAATTTTCAGAGCTCTAAATACCCTTACCGAAAGAGAAGCCGATGTAGTAAAATTGTTTTTTGGTTTAGCGGGAAAACATGCTCACTCTTTAGAAGAGATCGGTGAAAAATTTCAATTGACTCGTGAGCGCGTGCGCCAGATTAAAGAAAAAGCCGTGCGCCGCTTAAAACATGGCTCCCGCAGCCGTTTACTCAAAGCCTATTTAGGTTAAAATAAACCCAACAAAACATACAATAAAACGAAAAGTCCTCATTACCCAACGGTGAGGATTTTTTATTTTCTATGCCTGGATTTAGTTTGCGAAAGCACTGAGTATTATTATATTTGATTTAATGACTGACAGAATTCGTTACCTCGATGGTTTGCGCGGCGTATTGGCAATAATCGTTTTTGTACATCATTATTTTTATGCCTTTTGTCCCGAGATGATCTTTGGTGGAACCTACCAGAATTTTCAAAATTCCGGACCATTTTCCTTTTATAAAATTATGGCCCTTACCCCGGTTAATGTTTTTTTTAATCCCGGTATGGCAATTCACTTTTTCTTTTTATTAAGTGGTTACGTTCAAACCCGAAATTATTTTATAAATCCTGATCTCAGCTTTTTACAGAAGAGTCTGTTAAAGCGCTACATTAGGCTGGCCCTTCCCGTCCTTCCGGTGCTAATTCTCGTTTACCTCTTCCACCATTTCTTTTTTATACGCAAAGATCTAATTCCCGCAAACCAACTAACATCCGATTGGATAAAAAGTTTGTTACCGAATAGTCTTCATTTTTTTAATGTTGTAAAAGAAGCGCTCGTCAATTGTTTTCGCGGCAATTCGCGCTACTATCAGGTATTGTGGACAATGCCCACAGAGCTTGTAAATTCATTTGTTGTACTGGCGCTTTTGATGCTTCTTCATAATACAAAACACTCTGTAAAACTTATTGCAGGCGTCCTCTTTGTTCTGTTTATAATTCTGCAGGAATACTATAGTGTGGCTTTTGTAGCAGGAATGTTATTAGCGAAACTCGAAGTAAACTCTGAAAAATTTAGGGTGGTTTTAGCTAATCCTTTTGTCCATTTTTTATGCTTACTCCTTGGTCTTTATTTTGGATCTTACCCTTTCACCGGATACCAAAACGCTGCAGCTAATTCTGTCTATGCTCCTATTTCCTTTTTTGAAGTCTATCCGCACATAATAAGTTATCTTATTGGGGTTATCTTCCTTTTTTGTTTTCTTTTATACTCTGATTTTGTCCAGAGAATTTTGTCAGGAAAAGTGTTTTTATTTCTTGGAGAAATTTCCTTTATGTTCTACCTAATACATTTTTTACTGCTCCTTAGTATAAGTCCTGTACTTTATTCTTGGCTTACGAAACACTATAATAATGGCTTGAATCTATTAATTACAGGGGTAGGATCTTTTGCTGTAATAACTGTAACAGCCGGCGTTTTAACGCAGCTCTTTGATAAGCCTGCCATTAAACTTAGCAAGCGCTTTGCAAAACTTTTTTTCTGAAAAGTTGAGATTATTACTTGCTTAGCATTACAAATGCGCTCCAGTAAAAAGGCTCTTTGTATTTTATTTTCAACTGTTTTATCGCATCTGAAAAAGCCTGGATTTTATTTCCACTCTTAGCGTAATTATTATAAAATAATGTCATCAGTTGCATTGTAGCATCATCACTTACACTCCACAAACTCATTACAATGCTTTTTGCCCCTGCAATTAAGAACGCCCGTTGCAAACCATAAACTCCCTCGCCTTGTTTAACGCTGCCAAGCCCTGTTTCACAAGCACTTAACACTACCAGGTCCGTTTTGTCGAGGTTCAAACTCATAGCCTCATAGGCCGTTAAAATGCCATTCTCGCTATTTGAAGCCGCGCGGTAACTTTCATCAAAAACATTGTCACAATTTGCAAGTAAAACACCACTTCTTAATAAAGGATTTTCTTTAGCAGCAGAGATATCCACGCCTAAAACCTTTGTAGTTTCCATTTGACTAAGATCTGCTAAAAAATAGCCGTGTGTAGCAATATGTAAAATGCTGGGGGAATTGATTTCTTTGATTTTTGCCTCGGTAGCCTTGTCTCCGTATAGAGACGTTGTTTTCACTTTATAAGGCACCAGTAATTTGGTAATGTTTTTTACTTCAGCCTCGGTGCCTGGCAGCTGTGCAATCATCTCATGTTTTCCGTAAAGTGGATTTCCGATCATAAACGCCGTTGCCGGTTTAACTGAAGCGCTTTCATTTTGTTTTATGTCAATAATGTCTTTAGTATTCCCAGCAAAAAGTAACGTATACCTGTCTACTAAATACTTTCCGTTTCCATCTTTTAAAGCGTTTATACTTAGCTGATGATAAGCCCCATCGAGTGACAAATATATTTTGGTTATGCCCTTCAACTGCTCATCCAGCACTTTCCAGGTTATGCCATAAGCTTCGTTCTCAGGTTTCATGTTAATTGTTTTCTCGCGGAAAGCACCAATAGCTGTTTCAATAGTCTTACCGTCGCCTAGGTCTATTAGTTTAATGTCTGCTACTGTTAAAGTAAGGGCTATGTAATTTTGTTTGTCTGTGAACCCATTTTTATATTCATTCAGTTCAACAATCTCTATAGCACATTCATTTGTTTTTAATAATTTTTGAATGGTTTCATACGTTACTGGTTTATCTGTCGTGGTTTCCTTAAACAACGCGCTTTTTTGAGAAAGCTCTCTTTCCAATTCGTCTGCTCTCCTTTTTAAACTATCCAGATTTACTTTTTCCTGTGCTAGTTCTTCTTTGCTCAACTGATAAGCTTGATTTAAATTTTCTTTAGTCTCAAGCCATTGCGAATAAGTTGTTTTTAACGACTCGTCGGTACTGGATGAAATTATGTTTCTGATTTTTGAAGAGTTGCTTAATAAAAACCCTTTTGTATTTACTACGGTGTTGTAGAATAGTTTTATTAAATCAGCATCATTTTTATAATTGTTGTAAACAAAAGAATAAAAGCGTTGCAGGCGCGTGTTGGTTTTTTCCCAGTACAAAGTCTTTTCATTTTCATTTAAAGCATCAAAGAAAGTATTAATGTAGTTGAGCGTGTTATCAATTACTATCTTATAATTTGCCTTAGCCTCACTAATTTTGTTTACCTGCCATTGCGTTAAAGAAAGGTCTTCAAGCGCTTGTATATAGTTTGGATGTGCTTCTCCATAAATTTCCTTTTTTTCAGCAACCACTTTTGTGATCAGCTCCATTGCCTTGTCGTTGTTATTTGTAAAGCGGTAAAAATTTGCGAGCTCCTGTTGAACGGCAACTGTAGCGGGATTTTTTTCACCAAGCTTCTTTTTATTAATGTCGTAGGCACTTTGTAATAATTTTTCAACTTCAGCGGTCTTACCCATCTCCATGTATAGTTGCGCCAGACCTTTTTTAAGATGCGCAAGATCCGGATGCGCGCCTAATTTTTTTTCTTTAATACCTATTGCTTTTTTATAAAGTTGCTCTGATTCTGTGTACTTTTTTTCGAAACGATAAATATTTGCCAGATTTATCTGAAGCTTTATAAAGTTGCTGGAGTTGTCTTTTAAAACTTCAGTAGCCTTTGCAATACTACTATTCATTGATGCTTCGGCTTCTTTAAGTTTATTCATGTCAAGGTAAGTCATGGCAAGATTGTTATAAATCAATGCTATGGCCAACTCATCGTCTTGCTCCTTTGAAAGATCTAAGGCTTTTTTAAAATCCTTTTCAGCCTCTGTGTAAAATCCTGTCTCCTTTTTTAAAACAGCGTTGTTGTTAATAGCAACAATGATCATGCCTTTGTTATCAACCCTTTCATGCAAAACGATAGCCTGTTCATCCAAAGGTTTTGCCTTAGTGTATCTGCCGCGCGACTGATAAAGCAATCCAAGATCAGTAATGGTTTGTGCGTAATTTAAAGTTGATGTTTTTGAATCTTTTTCATACAAAAACTTTGCAAGTTTTAAGTTTTGCTCAGCGAGGTAAAACTTGTTACTCGCCATTAAAAGTTCTCCATTTTTTAAATTGGTATACGCCCTGTCTTCAACGCTCTTAGTCTCATCGTTAGCTAATTTGGCCGAGTTTAAAAGAGTGCTGCTAAAAGCATTTCCTTTTTCATCTGCTTCAAAAGTACCACTGTTGTCTAAAAAAGAAATAGCGTAATTAAAATTACTTTCATCATATTCTTTACGTTGCTTATCGAGACTTTCGGTCGCTTTTTCCCTCCCTTTTTCTTTTAATTTTACTTTAGAGTCGTTTGCTTTATCTTTTAAAAAGCCCCCTACGCTTTGTGAATACGAGGTAAAAGTCAAAATCATCACTATAAAAAAAGGCAAAATTTTTGGCATCACTTAGGGTTTAAGAGAATAAAATTAAGCAGAATTTTTATTAAAACCGTTTTGTTTAGAAGATTTTGAAGCGTCATTCTACAAGCAAGCTTCAATCTCTATTTTTAATACTTGTTCCTATTCACATGAAATATTTTTTTGTTTTTATTTTTTCATCTCTCTGCGGGCTTTTACGCTCACAAGACACCGTAAAAGTGGCTCTGAATCTCGATCCGCAGCAGCTCGCAGAATATGATTACAACAAGGGGCTAGATGCTTTAAAAGCGAAAGATTACTACTCTGCTTTTACTCTATTTTCGAAATGCCTGGCTGTAAAGCCTGATTTTGATAAAGCATATGCAAACCGCGCGATAGCATCAACCAATCTAAAACGATACGACGAAGCGCTTTCCGATCTTGATCGTGCGATCTCAATTTCGCCCCAAAATCCCGATAACTATTTTAATAAAAGCATTGTGTTTATGCGTTTAAATAAAAAAGACAGTCAGGATGTGGCGCTGGATGTGTGTTTAAGGCTCAACGGAGAACATGCCGAGGCTTCCTATTACAAAGGGCTTTTAGCATATGAAGCGGGTGATTTTGATAAGGCTATTGGATATTATTCTGTTTCTGTAGTATCCAATCGTAATTATTCGTTCGCCTATAATGACCGGGCCAGTGCCAAACGTGCAAAAGGAGATTTAGAAGGGGCTGTAGAAGATTATGACAAAGCCTTGATTATTGACACTACCCATGCCTTTATTTTTAACAATGCCGGGTCTGCCTATAGAGCAAAAAAGAGTTATGATAAAGCAATTGCAGCGTACACAAAGGCGCTTAAAATCGATCCTAAGTACCTTACAGCATTGCTTAATCGGGGGGCGGCTTACTTTGAGAACAATGACCTCAAGTCTGCTCAGAATGACTTTGAAGAGGTTTTAAGCCAAGACCCTAAAAGCTCTTCTGCTTATAACAATTTGTGTTCGATTGCATTAAAAAATAAAGATTATAAGAAAGCGCGTGAACTTTCAACCAGGGCTATTGAATTGGATCCTAAGAATGGACCGGCTTATTATAATCGCGGTATTGCACGTCAACTATTGCGCGAAGAAGAAGGCTGCTGCAGCGATTGGAAAGCCGCCCTGGAGTTAGGTGTAAGTAGCGCCAAAGCCTTTATCAATGCATCTTGTACCGATTAATCAATTCAACGAATGATGAAATTAAATTACTATCTCTTTGCTTTTATTCTTGGATCTCTGCTAAGCACTGCACAAAGCGTTGCATTTGATAAAGCAAATTTTCCTGGGAAAAAAGATGAATTTAAAGATGCTGCCCGCAAGTTAGATGCAGGGACCGATTTTTACACTCAGGCGCGAAAAGAGTTTGACGAACAACGACGCTATTTTTTGATGACTAACCGGTATTTACCGGTTAGTCATCACGACCATCGTAGAGCGGGATACGCTCTTTTCAGAAGTGCCCTGAGCCCTCTTTCTGATGCCAACACCTTTAATCCAAATAATTTTGAGCTCAATTACATGCTGGGTTTCATCTGGTTTAATACCGATCCTGTTAGCAAGGAAACACTGAGATTTTTTGAAGCCGCTTATAAATTAAGACCCGAAAAAGAAACAGATCTTTCATTTTGGTTAGCATGGACTTATCAATTAAACAATAATTGGAACGAGGCAATAAAACTTTACAATAGCTTTCTCCAAACGCTTCTTCCCAAAGCAAAACTTAATGCAGGAAATATTGAAGACATTAAAAAGAAAATTTCTGAATGCGAAATAGGTAAAAAGTTAAGCGAAAATCCGGAAAGAGTTTTTGTGGACAATCTTGGCAACACAATAAATACTGCCTACCCAGAATACGGGCCATCCATTTCAACAGATGAAGCTACGATCTTTTTTACCGCCCGTAGATCGAATTCTGTTGGGGGAAAAAGAGATCTTAGCGACAATGGGTTTTTTGAAGATGTTTATACCTCAGAAAAAAAGGATGGTAAATGGCTTCCGTCAAAACAACTTAGTAAAAACGTTAACACCGACGACCACGATGCTACTGCAGGACTCTCTCCCGACGGAAGCAAACTCTATGTATACAGAAACATTGGAAACGACGGTGGAGATTTGTACGAAAGTGTACTATTTGGTCTCGACTGGGAAGAACCGGTGCGCATGAACAAAAACATCAACACAAAATACCATGAGTCTACTGTAAGTCTAAGCTTTGATGGCAAGCGTCTGTTTTTTGTTACGGATAGGGAGTCTGGGATTGGCGCCCAAGACATTTATTACAGCGATATGGATGTAAATGGCGAATGGGGCATTTCAAAAAATATAGGTCCTGAGCTTAACACCAAATACAGAGAAGAGGGCGTTTTTATGCATCCAGATGGTGTAACTCTTTATTTCAGCAGTCAAGGACATGGCTCTATGGGAGGTTTTGACATTTTCAAATCCACTTTAGAAAACGGGAAATGGTCCCCGCCAATAAATCTTGGTTATCCGATAAATGGACCTGATGATGATGTTTTTTTTGTTGTAAGCGGAAGTGGTAACCGTGCTTACTTTGCCTCTGCTAAACAGGGAGGGTTTGGAGAGCAGGATATTTATAAAATCACTTTCCTGGGTCCGGAGAAACAACCCCTTTTAAACACACAAGATCAGCTTATAGCAGCAGTTGGTAATGCCGTGAGTAATTTTAAAACAGAAAGCGCTGTAGAGGTTAAATCGTCTAAATTGACCATTTTAAAAGGAATTATAACAGACGAAAAAAGCCAAAAGCCCATTGAGGCTACTATCGAATTAACCGACAATGAAAAAGGAGTTCTTCTTGCTACCTTTAAATCTAATAGGAGTTCTGGAAAATACCTCGTAACACTACCCAGTGGGAAAAATTACGGACTTGCAGTTAAAAGCTTTGGTTATCTTTTTCACTCCGAGAACTTTAATCTTCCTGAAACCGCTGAATTCCAGGAGTTTAACCTGAACATAATTTTGAAGAAAATGGAAGTGGGAACTTCCGTAGTTTTAAAGAATATTTTCTTTGATTTCGATAAATCAACTATTAAGCCCGAATCCCAAAGCGAATTAAACCGGCTTATTAAACTCCTCAAAGACAATCCTGCGTTAAAGATTGAATTGTCAAGCCACACCGATGATGTTGGTTCTGACGAGTACAATACCCGTTTAAGTTTCTCGCGATCAAATTCGGTGGTAGATTATCTTATAGCCAAAGGTATTTCCCCTGCTCGTTTAATTCCTAAAGGATATGGAGAAAGTGCGCCTATCGATAAAAACGATACAGAAGAAGGCAGACAAAATAACAGACGCACAGAGTTTAAAATTCTCTCTAAATAGCATAAGTATTTTTCTCGTTAAAAATCTCTTAGTGTAAGCGTTCAATTTGTATTGGCAGACTTACACTTTTACATCCCCTGGATCTTGCGTTTTTTTAAACCATATAGATACCTTGACTGCCAGGGCTTACGATTAACATTATGGCGTTAGTGTATTCTTAAGTATATATCGCCCCTCTTCCATCTGGATCATGATTTTGCCCATATGATCAAATTAAGACCATTAGAAGCCCCAGAAGGTGCAAGCTGAATTGGCCTTTACTCATTGATTAATTTGTTGCGTTCCACGTGAAACAATTGCGTTGAGCATTGATGGATTTAAAGAATAAAAACCGCATTAAATCTCTGGCGAATGAAGTCAAAATCCTTACTAATCCTTATTCGTGGGATTATTTTATACCATACCTTATTGATTAACGCTTCATAGATTCTCCCAAAACTCGGTCTTCCATCAGACATATAAGTTGCCTTTTGTTGTATTTAAGTCCTCGTCGTGCATATAGGAACAGCTAAAGTGTATTAGAGACCTTGGCAAAGGCTTAATGGCAAAAATATGAGCATTGCTACCAATCGAAAACCTCGGGTCAGACTATCCCAATGAACGTTATCGTTTCAGGAAATCTTTATGAGCTGATAAAAACTTTGCGCCGCTTGTACACTTTAGGATAAGTGATAAAAAATTGCTGCACTAACCATTCCGAGACAAAGTATCGGGTTATGCTAAACTAGGCCCCTCTAATAACCACCTCCTATTGTTTTGAATGATTTTCTTGTTGAGCTTATTCACTAACAGGTAATCGAAATCGGTATTATTTTCCAGCCACTTTCCTTTATAATTCCCGGTAGAATTTAAACGACTAAATAATCGGTACAAACATCAATTTAGATTCTAGCACGTCAAAACGCCAACCTACCACCTTCTAGAACCTCTACAATTGAATTTACCGACGTCGATACAATGTGTTCTAACATATTACCAATTTTAAACTCAGATCAAGTAACTAACAGAGTTATACGCCTCATAGCAACTTTCGTTTAACAAGACATAATTATATAAAGAGCCTTTTGCCCAAAAACGAACCAAGCTCTTCGAGCATATATCGACAACACATTGATTCAATACGAACTCACGGGAATTAGTCGTAACGATATTTTCAGGGATACAAAAAAGATGTTCCACGTGAAACAAATGCACGAAAAAACGCGATATGCTCTTAATGATAGAGGGGGTTCTGTGTACGAGAATAAACGCATTCCATTTGTAGAACAGACCAAAAGCAGGAAGTGTTGCCATTAACTCTAATGCACTTCACATCTATTTTCAGGTTTTGATAAAAAATGCCCACCCAGCTATAATGAAATCCCACCCCTCTTCCAGTAAAGCACACTTCTTTCATGATTGTACTAGGCGCTATATGGATCATAAACCACAATGCATTTAAATAACTATTAAATGATTTGCAAGGAATGCTAGCATCTTTTATTTAAGAAATTCATAGGAACGCCTCTGGTTGAGCTCCACTAATAGACAAAAAGCTAACCGCGCTAAGTATGGAATACAAGCAAACAAACCGACTTTGTATCATGGGTGAATCAACACAATTATTCCGCTGCTTACTATGCTTGAAGACATCGAAGTTTACCTTCAATAGTCTTTCCTTGTACAAGAAGGCAAAACCAGCTAAGCTTAAAATACAACCAAACAGAACTATAGGGAATGATAGGTATAAGGCAAACGTGTCTATGGCAATCATTTTGGAGGCAGGGCAGGTTTGATTCGATACAACTACGATGTACAAAAAAAGAAACGGGGTACGAAAATTAAACACAACCACACAGAACTATTATGGATCGGTAACTCAACACAATCTTCTCTGTGTTGATCATACTGGGAGATATCCAGGTTAGCTTCGATACATTTTCCTTATGCATAAAAGCGAAGCGTGTTAGGAGACTTAAACAATACTATTCTGGATCGGAACTTAACACAATCTCATCTGTTAAACATGATGGGACAACTCCAGCTTCGCTTCGATAAACTCCCTTTTACATAAAACCGGGGTAAGAATTAAAGATAATCAAACAGAACTATTCCGGATCGGTAATACAAGACCATCTTCTCTCTGTTGATCATATTACAGAAATCCATCATTGTAAAAAACTTAACCCAGCCAAGTTCATACGAACCAAACTTTACTATAGTGCATAATGGGTAATCTAGCTCAAACATGACTCTGCTGATCATTGTGGGAGACATCCAGTTGCTTCGATATATTTTCCTGCTGCATAATAGGGAAGTGGGTTAGGAGGCTTAAACTATCCGACAATACTATTCTGGATCGATACTCAACACAATCTTATCTGTTAATCATGATGGCACAAATCCAGCCTCGCTTCGATAAACTTCCTTGTTACAAAAAACCGGGTAAGAGAACTAAAGACATTCAAACAGAAGTATTCCGGATGGGTAAAACACGACCACCTTCTCTCTATTGATATTAAAAAAACCCAGGCTTGTTCTATATACTTTCCTTGTACAAAAAACTAAACCCATCTAAGTTTTAAACTCAACCAAACTTTACTATGGTAGGTAAGCTAACGCAAACTTGTCTCTACTGATCATGATGGGAGAGATCCCGGTTTGCTTCGATACATTTTCTTTATGCATAAAAACGATGGGGGCTAAGAGAATTAAACAGACCATTCTGGATTGGTAACTCAGCGCAATCTTCTCTGTGCTGATCATCATGGAGACATCCAGTTGCCTCAACACATTTTCCTGCATAAAAGCAAAGCCGGGTAAGAGAATTAACAGAGTTGTTCTGGATCCCCTAAGTCCACACAATTATCCTATCTGTTGATCAAGCTGTGAGAAATGTATATTTCGTTCCCAGAGTCTATCTTTATACAACCCTAGGTTTTGCTAAACAAACTACAAATGTTAGGAAAAGATCCACAGACATAAGTACCCCAACTCTCTTACGTTAACACAAAGTGGCAGACTAAGTTTAGCTTGATTAATCACTCACGAAATTCTAAATACATAGACCGTTATCGAAAATCTTCCCTCTGCGGTTAAATAAAATAAGCTGGACCTATCTCTTAATAAGAACTTGGTTCACAAAAATAGAATACATTTAAGTGAGCGTGGTAAGGTTAAGCGTGAAACAAGTTCTCCAGATACCCCCATAAAAAAGCTCCAACAAATTGTTGGAGCTTAATAAAGGAATCTAGCTAATACACCTTCTATTTGAATCTAAACATGTATATAACGCTAGAGTAATCTCCAGCATCCTTAGCCTTAAGGTTTGATTTAAGGCCATTTAAAAAGGCACTAAAATACCTTATAGATCCTGTTTTGTATTTCTCACTAAGCATGCTTACATAAAAGCTATCGAATTTCATGGGAAGCTTTTGTGATAAAGTAAAGCCGTATTCTGAAAGAAGCGCTGTTATACTTATTGGGTCAAAATGATAAAGATGCCTTGGAACATCATAAGCTGCCCAAAATTGTTTGTAATGATTTGCATCATAACTTGTATGATTAGGAACCGCGATTATTAGAACCCCATCGCGATTCAATCTCGCTTTCAAAAAGTTGAGTGTATCTTCAAGGTCTGTCACATGCTCCAGTACGTGCCATAAAGTAATTGCGTCAAATTTCTCATCCGGATAAGCTTTGCTCAATTCAGTCTTATCGGCGTGTACCTTAAGATTCATATCCCGGGCAATTTTTCTTGCACCGGAATCGGGCTCCATGCCTATAGATCTCCAACCAGCATTTTGACATACATCTAAAAACATTCCTGTTCCACATCCATAGTCTAAAATTGTTCCACGTGAAACATTTGATGATACGAGTGCGAGTTTGTTCTTTAGTGTGTAATTTCTAACCAAATGATAAAGCCTCGATATGATTCCTTTTTTTGTATTAGAATGCGAAATATAATCTTCCGATTTATAATAATTTCCCAAATCCGAAAACTCTGGAATGGGGTTAGTAAATTTAAAACTGCATTGCTTACACGAAACAATTTCAAATTTTTCATGACTTACTGTGTAATCTTCGCAAGTAATAAAGTGCTCGAAGTTTTGGTTTTTACAAACCGGGCAATGGGTATGATTATGCATAATAGAATTGTTCCACGTGAAACATTAACGGCCAAGGTGGATTAAAAGAACTGAAACATCAGCAGGATTGATTCCCGAAATTCTACTTGCCTGACCGATTGTGGCTGGTTTAAATTTATTAAGTTTTTCTTTTGCTTCCGCGCCTAAACCACCAACGGTATCAAAATTGAATTCAGAGCTTATTATTAGGTCTTCTAATCTTTTAAGTTTGTCGGCGTTCTCTCTCTCTCTTTCAATATATCCTTCATATTTCATTAAAATCTCAGCTTGCTCTAAAACGTCATTGCTAAAATTTTTCATAGCTGAAGCAAGAACAGGATCATTGTTTTTAATATCCGGAATTCCGATGTTGGGGCGAGAAAGGATGTTTGTATATCTTAATTTTTGATTGATAGGGGCGGAGCCTATCGACTCTAAAAACGGATTAATAACTTCAGGTTCTACACTCGTATTTTTAAAATATGAAATTACCTTATTGTAGTTTTCTACTTTCTCATTTACGGCATTAAATCTTTCTTCACTTGCCAAACCTATAGTTCTTGAAATTGGAGTAAGACGAACGTCTGCATTATCTTGTCTTAACAACAAACGGTACTCTGCTCTAGAAGTAAACATACGATAAGGCTCATCGGTTCCTTTTGTAACAAGGTCATCAATTAAAACTCCTATGTAAGCTTCATAACGATTTAAAACCAGTGGTTTCTTATCTGATATTTTAAGATGTGCATTTATACCTGCCATTAAACCCTGGCAAGCCGCTTCTTCATATCCGGTAGTTCCATTAATTTGTCCTGCGAAATAAAGATTATCTACCAGATGTGTTTCGAGGGTTAATTTTAATTGTGTAGGTGGAAAATAATCATATTCTATGGCGTATCCAGGACGAAACATTTTTGCATTCTCGAGTCCAGGGATTAAGCGCAACGCTTTTTGCTGAACATCTTCGGGTAGGGAAGAAGAAAACCCATTCAAATAAATCTCAACAGTGTTCCAACCTTCAGGCTCAACAAATAATTGATGTCTTTCCCTTTCGCTAAATCTCGTAATTTTATCTTCAATGCTTGGACAATACCTTGGCCCAAGCCCTTGAATTCTTCCTTGAAACATAGGCGATTTTTCAAACCCGGTTTTTAGAATATCGTGTACTTTTTGATTTGTATATGTTACGTGACACGGAAGTTGCTTTTTTGGGTTAGCTCCTATAAAAGGAGATGTTCCGTCTAAATAAGAAAATTTATCAATTACTTCGTCACCACCTTGTTCTTCCATTTTGGAATAATCTAAAGATCTTCCATCTATCCTTGGAGGGGTGCCGGTTTTCATTCTTCCACTTTCAAATCCTATTTGGACTAGTTGTTCCGTTATTCCATGGCTTGCCGACTCTCCAGTTCTCCCTCCTCCTAATTGTTTTTCTCCAATATGAATAATGCCGTTTAAAAAAGTTCCATTTGTAAGAACCACCGCTTTGGCTCTAAATTCCATTCCCATTCCCGTAATAATTCCTTCTACGCGTTTTCCGTCTTTCGAAATTATTAATTGTCTCACCATGTCCTGCCAGAAATCTACGTTTGGAGTTTGTTCCAACATTTCGCGCCATAAACCTGCAAACATCATTCTGTCATTTTGCGTGCGTGGACTCCACATAGCAGGACCTTTACTTCTGTTTAGCATACGAAATTGTATCGCACTTTTATCCGAAACAATACCACTATAACCTCCAAGTGCATCAATCTCTCTAACAATTTGTCCTTTAGCAATTCCACCCATTGCAGGATTGCAACTCATCTGTGCGATGGTTTGCATATTCATAGTAACCAATAAAACCTTGGATCCCATGTTGGCCGCAGCTGCAGCTGCTTCACAGCCTGCATGTCCCGCTCCAACTACTATAATATCGTAAGAATTTTGCAAGATAATTTTTTGCAAAGATATAGATTTATTCCGCCACTAAGACGGTGATAGACAAGCTATTTAAGCTATTTGGGAATTATTTGATTTAATCTCTAATTATAATATAGGAACGATCGTTCTTATATTTATTCAATAGCATCTTCGATCTTTTCTAATTTGTCGTCAGTAAATTTTCCACTAACCATTTCCACTATTTTTCCATCTTTATTTACAACAAAAAAATAGGGGATTTTATTATCTTCAACACCTAACTGTTTTTGAAGTTCGTTGACATCTGTTTTTTCTGTGTCCATTATATGTGGCCAGAATTCTTTATCTGTACCTTTTTTAAAATCCTGCGCTATTTTCTTAAACCCAGAGATCATGGGTACAAAAATGAAATTAACATCATAAAGTTCAGCCATATCAAAATTCCCTGTTTTTTCTTTCTTCATGAAATTATCATAAAGCGGATTTAACCACTTCTTAAGATCTTCTTCTGCGCTCCGGTTAAAAGCGATGGCTATAATAGTAGACTTTCCATTTTCCATTGGTAAATTTGCCTTTTTATCGTCAAGAGTGGTTCCGATCACAGAAGGGAACATTTTTCCTTTTTGGGCAGTAGCATTAAAAGCTAGAATTGCGAAACTTATAATCAGAATTTTTTTCATGCAGACAAATTTAAATGTCTATTTTTTCTACGCGAGCCTGGTGACGTCCGCCTTCAAATTTTGTGCTTAAAAAAATATCAAGGCATTTCTCTGCTTCTTCCATTGTTATGTACCTGGCAGGTAAAACAAGTATGTTAGCATCATTATGTAAACGGGCCAAACTTGCTATTTCTGAATTCCAACACAATGCAGCTCTAATACCAGCGTGTTTATTGGCACTCATATTAATACCATTACCGCTTCCACACATTAAAACACCAAAATCTACCTCTTTATTAAGAACAGACATAGCCACTGCATGGCCAAAATCAGGATAATCAGCTCTTTCCGCTGAATAACATCCTTTGTCATTAACTGAATAAGTTTTAGACTTTAAATAATCCAGTAAATGTTGTTTTAAATCAAAACCTGCATGATCAGAGCCTATTGCAATTTTTATACTCATATTTTTTATATCTAAATGCACTTATAAATGATTGTTCAAAAATACTAATCAACGCTAATTAACACTAATAAATTAACTAACTGATAATGAACCATACGAAATACCTATTAATGAACATTATGTATGTTAGTTACTTTAATTAACGTTAATAAGTAAAAGCAACATTTTTACCATTTATCCAATACTACTTCTGCATGCATTATTTCTTTTCATTTCCTAGCAAAGTTATCATTATCCATCATAATTTATCAGAGTGTTTTTTAGGTTTCTAACATTCATACAAAGCCTTTATTTATTAAGACTCATAAGTACTAACTAATGTTAATAGTAGTTACGAGTACTGGTAATCAGCTTTTTAAATTATTAAATTTGTTTAAGACCTGTTAACTAGTTTTCATAAACTTAAAAAACGAATTAAAAACAAAAACTAGTTAACAGTATTAACATCTTATATATAGTAATACATACTTTTTAAAAATTTTAAAAAAATAAAATATATATATTATATATAGGATGAGTAATTATAAAATTTATCTCTATTTGATTTATATTTTTTTTGAACTACATTTAAATGCTGAAGACAATGATTAAGTACCATTTTCATATAATTTACTTTTCCTTATTATTTTTCTTCAATTCTTTCTTTTTAAGTTCCCAAACCACTAATCCGAATGGCTACAATAAATTTTACTACGAAAATGGTAAAATAAGTAGCGAAGGTCTAATGAAGGATGGTAAACCTAATGGTTATTGGAAGAATTATTACAAAAATGGAAAAGTGAAAATTGAAGGAAATAGAAAGAACTTTCAATTAGACAGTATCTGGAAATTTTATGATGAGAAGGGTAGAATAACAAAATCAATTGATTATAGGGATGGCAAGAAAAATGGCGTAAGTGCCACATATGATACTTTAGGAAAAGTGACATTGATTGAAAATTACGCTAACGACGTAAAAGAAGGATTAACAAGGAATTTTTATAAATCGGGAAAGACAAAGTCTATTACTCCATTTATTAAAGGCAGACAAGAAGGCATTGCATATGAATTTAGCCAGGATTCATTAATTACCGGTATATCAACTTACAAGGGTGGAATTTTACAGGGTTATGAAAAAATAAATCAGTTGGATGAAAATAATAAGAAGCAAGGTATCTGGAAGGAATTTTATGACAATAAAGAAGTAAAAAAAGAACAAAAATTCAATGATGATTCGTTAGATGGGTATGTAAAGGAATTTGATAGTAAAGGCAATCTCTTGTCAACTAAAAAATTCAATTTAGGAAAGCAAATATTTAACGCCCCTGAAATTGCTAACGTAGAGGTGTACAGAGAAGTATTCGAAGACGGGACTTTAAAATATGAAGGAGTTTACAGTGATGGTGTAGCTATTGGTACACATTTTAAATACATTCAAAAAAGAAGATGTGATAGTAGCTCATTCAGAAGAGATGATACAACTGATATTTTTGTAAGAAGACTTGTTTGCAGAAATGTTCCTATTCCTGATAGTGCTATAGAATATTTTGATGGAACACTTGTAGCTAAAGGAGCCGTTGATAGTATGAGAAACAGAATTGGTGTCTGGACAGAATATCACAATACTGGTGAATTTAGAGGAAAAGGTGTTTATAAAGAAGGTAATAGAACAGGAGACTGGAAGTTCTTCTATGCTTCGGGTAAATTAGAACAAGAAGGTAAATATGATAAAAAAGGGAGAGCGCAAGGTCCCTGGAAGTGGTATTACGAAAGTGGTAAATTATGGCGCGAAGAAACTTATATTAATGGCAGACGCGACGGTGAAATGAAAGATTACGATGAAGAAGGAAACGTAATAATGCAGGGAATGTACATTGACGGAAAAAAAGAAGGCAGATGGACATATGAGAATGCGGATTACAAAGAATTTGGTAATTATGTAAATGATGAACCGGATAGTTTATGGAAAAGCTATACTATGCCGGGAAAGATAAAAAGGTTTGAAGGAAGGTTTTTAGCAGGTGAAGCAGTTGGATTGCATCAAGGATATCACACAAACGGCGCGCGCGCTTATGTTGGGAACTATGTAAATGGTATGAAGGACGGGGATTGGAAATACTATGATGAAAATGACTTTAATTATTTGGTTGTAACTTATAAAAATGATATTGAAATAAAATGGCAGGGTGAAAAGATTCGTCCAACCTATGAAGAAAGCTTACGTACTTATACTATAAAAATTAATGAAAACAAAACTCAGACAATAAGAAAATAGATAAAATTATGGCAGTAAAGCACCCATTCCAGGTTGATGAAAACACTCTTAATTTACTGCCTGTTGCTGTTATATTATTTGATGAAAAAAGATTTTATTTTTTAAATAAAAAAGCAATAGAAATTTTAGCTATTCCTGTAAAGCTTCTAAAAACAAAAGATACACTTTCTATATTTCAATTTATCAGTGAAAAAATTCATCCTGAAGTAAGGAAGAATATAAAGCTTGTACTCAAAGGTAGCGAACTTCCGGCTATGGAAGTGAAGGTTATTAATTACAAGAAAAAGAATATTTTTATTGAAGCAAATTCGAATTTAGCTTTTTATAACTCTAAGAAAGTAGTACAAACAACTTTTTCAGAAATATCTGTCAGGAAAAATCTTTCTATTGAAGGAGAAAATGCCAGAGATATTTTACAAAAAATAAGTAGTAACAGTGAGGATGTTATCTTTCATCTGAGTTTTTTTCCACATCCAAAACTAAAGTTTATAAGTGATTCTTCAAAAAAGATACTTGGGTATACACCAGAAGAGGTTTATAAAACAAATGGTTTGATAGAATCAAGCATTCACAAAGACGATAGAGCTTTAATTGTTACTACAAAAAAAGAGTATTTAGAGAAAAGCAAAGCAAAAAACGAACATAAAGTTATAGTTCGCTTTAAGCACAAAAAAGGAAAAGAAAAAAAGCTTGAAATAGCTGTCAACCCTGTATTTAATAGTCAAAAAGAACTTAGTGGACTTATTGGCAATATGCGGGATGTTACAGATAGTATAGAAACAGAGAGTTTATTGATTGAAACAAAAAATAAGTTCGATCTCATTACCAATAATGGGAATGATATTATAGCGTTTTATACTTACTATCCAAAGGAAAAATATCTTTATGTAAGTCCAAATATTAAGAAAATACTTGGATATGATTACAAGGAACTACTCAATGATCACACTTTCTTTTCGAGGTATTTACTTGGAGATAAAGAAGTGTTTTCTAAAACTGAAAAATTAATAAAGGGGTATCAGAAAAAAAACATAGTAAAAAACCACCATTTTTCGTTTAAAATACTTAAAAAATCGGGAGAGGAAGTTTGGCTGGAAAATAGCCTTGTTCCAATAACGAATGCAAAAGGAAAGATTGATTTTTTCATAAATATTTTAAGAGATATTACCGAACAAAAAGAGGCTGATATTGAAATTGAAAATCAATATTTTAATTATAGAAATTTACTCGATTATTCACCAGTAGCTTACGTAATTCACGATCATGGAGTTTGTTTATATGTGAACAATGCTCTTATGGATCTTATGAAGGTGAAGAGTAAGAACCAGATCCTTGGCAAATTCATGTTGGATTTTTTTAAGCAATCTGACCGAAAAAGAGGCATGGAACGTATGCAGGAAATTTATACAAGAAAAAAGGGCCTGGATAAATTTTTTAATTATACTATAAAGGATGCCGAAAAAAATGAGATTGAAGTAGAGATAAAATCTGTACAAATTAAATTCAATAATAAAGATTGCGTTCTTTCTCTTGTAAATAACTTAACGGAGCAACAGCAGAGAGAAAACGAAAAAGTAAAAGCACAAATTACTGAGAGTACAAATAAACAATTACAAAAAGAGATTAAAGAAAGAAAAGACGCAGAGAAAAACTTAACCGATAAAACGGCCCATCTTTCAGCTATTTTTGAAAGTTCTACCCATCTAATTTGGTCCGTTAACAGTGATTTTAAGGTAACCTCATTCAACAGAAATTTTTTCAGTACTGTAAAGCTTCAGCAAGGAATTACAATAAAACCCGGGTATAAGATTGACGAACATCTTATAAAAAATCGCGATCAGTATATTCAATTTTGGTATACTAAGTATGCTGAAGCATTTAAAGGAAAAAAACTTGAGTTTGAGAAGGATGACATTAATAATGGAAGAAAGGTTTACAGGAAAGTTTTTATAAATCCCATTTTTAACGAGCTTAACCAAGTTAAGGAGATCAGTTGCATAGCCAGTGATATTACTGATTCGAAGATTTATGAACAAAAACTCCTGAATCAAACAGGAAAACTGAGCGCTATTTTCGACAGTAGTCATCATTACATTTGGACCATTGATCATGATGGAAAACTAACCTCTTTCAATAAAAATTATTATGACCTTATCACCAGTATTTATAATACAAAACCGTTTCTTGGTATTGTATTAAACAGGGGGGTTTTAGCTAATGATAAAGAATACACCGAACTTTTACAATTTCACTATGACAAATCTTTTCGGGGATTGGCAACAAATTTTGAAATAGAAACAAGAGATAAGGACAATAAGAATATTTATCTGGAGGTGTTTTTTAATCCGATATACGAAAATGAAAGAGTAGTAGAAGTTAGCGGTATAGCTCATAACATTACCGAAAAAAAACATGTACAGCAAAGAATGGAATTTTCTTTGAAAGAAAAAGAAGTTTTACTCAGAGAGGTGCATCACCGTGTTAAAAATAATATGCAGGTTATCAGTAGTATTCTAAACTTGCAGTCCTCTTACGTTTCTGACGAGTATGCCTTAACGCTGTTAAAAGAGAGCCAGAACCGCATAAAAACCATGGCTTACATTCACGAGAGTTTATATCAGAATAAGTCTTTCAGTTCAGTTGATTTTTCAGACTATGTTTACACGCTGGTGAATAACATTGTTCAGTCTTATTCGGCTTCCAGCGAAAAAATTAAACTGGAGCTTAATATTGAAAAAGTATCACTCTCCCTAGATAGCTCTATACCTGCAGGGCTTATTATAAACGAACTTATCACCAATGCTATAAAACACGCTTTCCCCGGGGAGAAACAAGGAATAATTACCTTTAATTTACGGTGCGAAAATAATTTTGTATTTTTAGAGTTGAAAGATAACGGCGTTGGATTTGCTCCAGGGATCGATTTTGAGAATAGCCACTCGCTTGGTTTACAATTAGTTAACACTCTTATAGAACAGATAGAGGGGAAGTTAAAATTTAAATCAAAAAAGGATATGGGTACCGAAGTTTTAGTTACTTTTAAAATGTAATTGTTATTATGGAAAAGCTAAACATATTTATTGTTGAAGATGAGAGTATAGTTGCTAAAGACATTCAAAATAGCCTCACTAAATTAGGTTATAACGTGATTGGATTTGCAAATAACGGGAAGGATGCTATTGATAAAATTACAGAGTTGATGCCCGATCTTATTTTGATGGATATCATGATAAAAGGTCCATTGACTGGCATTGAAGTGAGCGAGAAAATTAAGGAGAAAATGAATGTGCCGGTTATTTTCTTAACGGCGTATGCAGATGAAGGAACGCTTTCAAGAGCAAAAATAACTGAGCCATACGGATATATTTTAAAACCTTTCAAGGAAATTGACCTGCATTCTACAATAGAAATGGCGGTTTATAAACATCAGAAAGATTCGGCTTTATTAAAGGAAAGAGACTTTTTATATTCGCTTGTTGAAAACAAAGACGAAAAAGCAAAAGATATTTTGTTTGTAAAATCAAACAGTCGTTTAGTAAAAGTTTATTTGAAAGATATTTATTTTGTAGAAGCCCTTAAAGACTATGTGATTATAAATACAGAGTTTGCAAGATACACAGTGCATAGTACTATGAAAGAGCTGGATAAGAAACTTGGAAACGTTGAGTTTGTGAGGGTTCACCGTTCGTTTATTGCACGTCTTGATAAAATTCAAAGTATCGACAATCAGAATGTTGTTCTTGAAAACGAGAAAAAAATTATTCCGGTTGGTGGCTCTTATAGAGAAGAGTTGATGCAAAAGCTTAACCTGCTTTAAAATTACTAAAAGACATACTACAATTAATAGCAAGCGATTGCAGCAATAGGCTGTAAATTTGTTTCTTAATTTAGTTATGTCAAAAACCAAAACAACTTATTTTTGTCAGAATTGCGGGGCTCAGTCGGCTAAATGGATAGGAAAGTGTCCGAGCTGCAATGAGTGGAATACTTATGTGGAGGAAGTGATTCACAAAGAATCAAAGAATGACAGGCTACAATTATTTTCAGCTAATAAAAATCCAAAGAACACTTCGAATAAGTCTATCCTTTTACAAGACGTAGGACTCCAGGATTTTCCCCGCATTGCCGTTCCGGGAAAAGAATTAACGCGTGTGTTGGGTGGCGGCATTGTTCCGGGAAGCCTTGTTTTATTTGGTGGAGAGCCAGGTATTGGAAAATCCACCCTAATGCTACAGCTAGCTTTACGTTTAAAAAATTTAAAAATATTATACGTTAGCGGCGAAGAAAGCGAACAACAGATTAAGATGCGGGCGGAACGCATTGGCGTAACTACAGAAAGTTGTTTTATCCTGCAGGAAACAAATACTCAAAATATTTTTCAGCAGATCGCAGAAATACAGCCGCAACTTGTTATTATTGATTCCATTCAAACACTGCATACAAGCTATGTAGATAGCAGTCCGGGTAGTGTGAGCCAGGTGAGAGAATGTGCTGCGGAGTTTTTACGTTTTGCAAAAGAAACCAATACGCCAGTGTTTATGATCGGTCATATAACCAAGGAGGGAAGCCTTGCCGGGCCAAAAGTACTTGAGCACATGGTGGATACTGTTTTGCAATTTGAGGGAGATAGAAATCACATATACCGCCTTTTAAGAGCTACCAAAAATCGTTTTGGAAATACCAACGAAATGGGCATTTATGAGATGAATGGTGACGGGTTAAGGGAAGTTACCAATCCCTCAGAGATCTTAATTACAGATAGAGAGAATCCTACCAGTGGTGTTGCTATTTCTGCCACAATGGAAGGGAATCGTCCGATGTTGATAGAAACACAAGCTTTGGTAAGTAGTGCCGCTTATGGCACGCCACAACGCTCCTCTACCGGGTTTGATCTTCGTCGTTTGTCGATGTTGCTGGCGGTACTTGAAAAACGCTGCGGATTCAAGTTAGGAATCAAAGATGTTTTTATCAACATAGCTGGTGGTATTCGCGTGGAAGATCCGGGCATTGATCTTGCGCTGGTGTGTGCGATTTTAAGCAGCAACGAAGACCTGCCTATTCCTCAAACTGTTTGTTTTGCAGCAGAAGTAGGTTTAACCGGCGAGATACGTCCTGTAAGCCGGGTAGAGCAACGCATTATGGAAGCGGAAAAATTAGGCTTTGAGAAAATATTTATTTCTTCCTTTAATTTGAAAGGATTGAACACCAAAAATTTTAAAATAGAAGTTGTTGCGGTGTCTAAAATGGAAGAGGCTTTTAGCGCTTTGTTCGGATAGTTAGTAATAGTTAAACTTAATAAAGAAGCGGCTTTATTTTGCTGTTAATACGGTTTACATCTGGTTTGGGATATTCTTTAAATGTTTCGTACAAACTGATATTTAGCTGACTGATTGAAGAAGAAATTTTCTCATAGGTATATTCTTTTTTCAACTTAACTTTTGTTACAACATTTACATCATTTTTTGTAAGAACGGTTTTATTATCTGGATTTTCTTTCAAATCTCTCAGAAAAGTTCTATTCACCGGAAAATAGATAGCTGTAGCGAGCCCATTTTGGGCTGGTGTATAGCTGACTGGAAAAAAATAGTTTGTTGGACTAAAATTAATATCGCGTGTAGCATATGGCATAGGACTTTTAAGCTGATGACCATATTTATTTTTTAAAACCACGGCCATCAATTTTATTGGATTCCCAGTTTCCTTGATTGTACGAGCAGAATCTTCAGGAACAAAACCTATTGAAGAACTATAAGCAAAATCACTTTCAGCAATGATGTAAAATTCCTCTTTCATTTTAATGGAAGGGTCAATAACAAGATTTGTATCTAGAAAAATTCCGTCTCGTTTACCATTTAATAAACTATCGCTATAGTTGCTATACATAAAATAAACCTTGCAAAAATTCAAATTCTCCTTATAAGCAAATAGGGTGTTTCTGTTTACGGCAAAAAGTTCAAGTTGTTTTTCAAGAGCAAGACTTTGATTTCCTTGTTTTAGAAGCTCATCTATTAACAACTTGCTTGTTTTTAGTTTCACAACGATGGCCCCTTTTTCTTTAAGCGTATTAATCTGCCATGCGCCAACCACTAATCTCGTTCTACGAAAATTATCAAACTGCTCCGGATCTTTATAATCCTTATAAACAGCCGGCTCCGTTCCTATTTGTGCGAATAGAAAATTTCCTGAGAACAAACAGAAAAATAAAACTGCAAATTTATTATTTAACCAATGAGCCATTTTGAAAGTCATTTAATATAGGAGAAACAAAACATAATTCTCCTTTTGCATTTTCGGCCATTAAAATCATACCCTGACTTTCGATGCCTTTTATTTTACGTGGTGCAAGATTCGCCAGCAGGCACACCTTTTTACCAATAATGTCCTGAGGCTTATAATACTGGGCAATTCCGCTTACTACCGTTCTTTTATCCACACCCGTATCCAACAAAAGCTTTAAAAGTTTATCCGTTTTTGGCACAGCCTCTGCCTCTATGATAGTAGCTGTTCTGATATCCATTTTTGAAAAATCGTCAAAAGTGGTTTCTGATTTAATTGCTTCAACAGGTTTATTTTGTTCGTTTTCCAATTTGCTTTGTTGGAGCTTGTCTAATTGAACTTGAACTTCCGCATCTTCAATTTTAGAAAAAAGCAACTCGTCTTTATTGATCAAATGGTCTTGCGCCATATTAGACGTTTGTTTGGCTGAATTCCATTTTAAAGGATGGACATTAAGCATATCGAATAACTTCTTGGAGGTAAAAGGAAGAAAAGGTTCTGAAAGGATTGCAAGGTTACAGGAGATTTGGAGTGCGATATTCATAATGGTTTTTACGCGCTCTTCATCGGTCTTAATTAATTTCCAGGGTTCTGTTTCGGCCAGGTATTTATTTCCGAGCCTTGCTACATTCATTAGTTCACTAACTGCTTCTCTGAACTTAAATTGTTCTATAGCTTTAGAAATTTTTTCCGGAGCCTTCGCCAACTCCTCTAATACTACTAAATCTTCTTTAGTATAAGAGCTGGTATTGGGCACTTTGCCATTATAATATTTGTGTGTTAAAACAAGTGTGCGATTAATAAAGTTTCCAAAAATAGCAACGAGTTCGCTGTTATTTTTTGTCTGAAAATCTTTCCAGGTAAAATCGTTATCTTTTGTTTCCGGGGCATTTGCGCAAAGTGTGTAACGCAGAACGTCTTGTTTGTCCTTAAACTCAACCAGGTATTCATGAAGCCAAACAGCCCAGTTACGGGAGGTAGAAATTTTATCGCCTTCTAAATTTAAAAATTCGTTTGCAGGAACATTGTCAGGCAAAATAAAGCCACCGTGTTCCATAAGCATAGCAGGAAAAATGATGCAGTGAAAAACGATGTTGTCTTTTCCAATGAAATGAATTAAACGCGAATCGTCTTTTTTCCAATAATCTTCCCAGGTATCAGGTAGCAATTCTTTTGTTGCTGAAATATATCCGATAGGTGCATCGAACCATACATACAAAACTTTTCCTTCAGCTCCTTCAACAGGCACCGGTATTCCCCAATCAAGATCACGTGTCATAGCACGAGGTTGCAAGCCGTCACCGCTTTCTAACCAGCTTTTGCACTGCCCGTAAACATTGGGTTTCCAATCGCTATGTTTATCAAGGTATTCTTTAATCTGCGGTTGTAACTTATCAAGTGGGAGAAACCAGTTCTTTGTTTGTTTCAAAACAGGTTTGTTACCAGAAAGAGTAGACCTTGGATTGATAAGGTCGGTAGCGTTTAAGGTAGAGCCACATCTTTCGCACTGATCTCCGTAAGCATTGGGGTTAGCGCAATTAGGACAGGTTCCAACAATATAACGGTCTGCAAGAAATTGCTGAGCGGCTTCGTCGTAATACTGTTCGGTAACTTGTTCGGTAAAGCCATGCTTTTCGTACATTACCTTAAACATGTCTGAGGCCGTTTGATGGTGTACTTTTGAAGAAGTGCGAGAATAAATATCGAAAGAAATACCAAATTCTTTAAAGGCATCGCCCATAATTTTATGGTATTTGTCTACCACTGCTTGTGGCGTTGTATTTTCTTTTTTTGCTTTAATGGTAATAGGTACGCCATGCTCATCGCTTCCGCAAACGAACTTTACGTCTTGTCCCGAGCTGCGCAGGTATCTTACGTAAATGTCTGATGGAAGATAGCAACCGGCAAGATGGCCAATGTGCACTGGGCCGTTGGCATAAGGTAAAGCAGCTGTTATTAGTGTTCTTTTAAATTTTGAGTTCATATACCTGTAGACCCTTTGAATCTTAAAATAAAGGCCTGTTTATTTCTTTATGTGTTATAAATTATTACTTTTATACAAAGGTAAAATAAATCTATCATGAGCAATAAAAAAGAAATTTGGAAAGCTATAAGCATTGATGGGAAAAAGCCCACAGTACCTTACATGATATCTAACCACGGAAGATTTGGCGTTATGGTTGATGGCAAAGTGGAAGTGAGGCATTTTAAACCTACGGCCGGCAATTATCGCTATAACACACGTCAGAACGGTAAAAATAAGGCTATCTTTTTATCGCGTGAAGTGGCAAGACATTTTCTTACAAAGCCCTCAGCTAAACATAAATTCATTATTCATAAAGATCATAATTATCTGAACGATCACGCGGATAATTTAAAATGGTCTACCAACGAGGAGCATAGGGCGCATACTTCCCAGAGCCCAAGGTCAATTTTATCGCGACAAAAGAAGGCCATTACAAAAAGCACACATTCAAAAGTACTAACTGAAAAAAATGTTATTGCTTTAAAAAAAATGATTTGGGATCCAAAACGCAAACTATCTTTTAGTAAAATCGCTGAGAAATTTGGAGTTTCAGATATGCAGGTGTACCGTATAAAAAGCGGCGAATTCTGGTATCACTTAAAAGTAGATAACGAGCCTGAACATAAAAAATACAAACAGAACCTGAGTAATATTTCTTTCCACGCGAAGGCTGCAGCCAAGCAGACAAAAAATGATTCTAAGAAAAAAGCATCTCCAAAAAAAGTAGTAAAGAAGAAACGCTAAATGTTACTTGCACCATCGTATTTAAAGAAAGGCGATACCGTTTTAATTATAGGAACTGCCCGCGCCAGGAGTAAAGATCAAGTTGAACCCGCCATAGAAATTCTTAAAAGTTGGGGACTTAAAGTTGAAGCTGGAAAGCATCTTTACAAAAAGCACAATCAATTTGCGGGAACCGATAAGGAGCGGGCGCATGATTTACAATGGGCGCTCGATCACATAAGCGCAAAGGCTATTCTAATTGCAGGGGGAGGTTACGGCACTTTGCGAATTATCGATCTTATTAACTTCGAAAAATTTAAAAAAAATCCGAAATGGATCATTGGTTATAGTGATACCACTGTGATTCAGAGCCGCCTTACAAAATTAAAGGTAGCCAGTATTCACGGAACAATGGCTTTTCAGTTTACCAAAAACGCAGAGGCAACAGAGTCTCTAAAAAAGGCTTTATTCGGAGAGAAGTTAGAATACGAAATTCAAAAAAATAAATTGAACAGAAGTGGCAGCGCAGACGCAGAAGTCGTTGGCGGAAATCTTTCGTTGCTGTATGCTTTGAGTGGTAGCGTGGATGACATTTCCACAAAAAATAAAATCCTTTTCATTGAAGATCTCGACGAGCAACTTTATCATATTGACAGAATGATTCTTCAATTAAAACGCAGCGGCAAACTAAAAGATCTGAAGGGCCTTATAGTCGGTGGAATGAGCGAGATGAAAGACAACGCAGTTCCTTTCGGCAAAACAGCCGAAGAAATTATTAAAGATGCTGTGAAGGAATATAAGTATCCTGTTTGCTTTAGTTTTCCTGCAGGACATATTGAAAACAACATGGCCCTTTACTTTGGAAAGAAGGCACGCCTTTCAATTACAAAATCAAGAATTAAATTTGAGTACCTATAGAAATGATTTGCAAAACAGCTGACAATCTAAATCTCTATTATAAAATTACCGGTAACGAGAACGCCTCTCAAACACTTGTTTTTTTAAATGGGTTAACACAATCTACCGACTCGTGGATATTGATGCTTCCACACTTTAAAGACAAGTATAAAATTTTATTAATGGATTTTATTTTTCAGGGACAAAGTGATAAGTTGGGTGAGTGGCGTGATTTTGATACACATGCGAAAGATCTTAAGGCGATTCTTGACCAGGAAAATATGCAAGAAATAAGCATTGTTGGAATTTCATACGGCAGTATGGTAGCTCAGCATTTTGCAGTTAACTATCCATCTTATCTGAAAAAATTAGTACTGGTTTCCACTTTCGCCCATAAAACGCCTTATTATGAGGCAATAGAATTGAGTTGGTGGCGGGCTTTGGAAATGGGAGGTTATAGCTTAATGCTGGATATTATGTTGCCAAGTATTTTAAGCGAAAATTACTTTTCTAATCCCATGGTTTCTATTGCTAATTTAAAAAAGGGGCGTAAAGATCTTCAATTAAGTTCGGAGGCGATTTTTAACTTAATGAGGGCCACAAAAGAAAGAAAAGACTTTAGAAAAAATCTTCAAAAAATAACAGCTCCAACGTTAATTATTCAAGGAGAGAAAGACATGTTAGTTCCCGTGCATTTAGCAGAAGAGGTGAATAAGAGTATTCAAGGCTCAAAACTTATAGTGGTAGCAAACGCTGGCCATACACTTAATTTGGAGCACGTGGAGGAGGTTTGCAGAGATATAACTGATTTCTTAGATTAAATCAAACAAACTATTTACACCAGGATAACGACCCACCGTAAAGCCTTCTGCATAACGCGTCCCGATGGCGCGCCCCCAAAGGGCCATTTTACTATCCAGGGTTTCCAAAAATTCTTTGCTTGAAATGGGCGTTTGTGGCTCATTAGAACCGGCGCTAAAAAACTGCGAAGAAAAAGCCATAATTGATTTATGTTTGATATCATAAAATTCACTGATATCAATAACAAAATCAGGATGAATGTAATGATCCTGTATATAATGATATACTGCTTTTGGTCGCCAAGTCTTTTGTAATTTTCCTTCAAAAGACGTTTCGATCTTCATTAAACCACTGTAAAAACAAGCATCGGCAGTAAGTTTTGCTGCTCGCCCATGATCGGGATGCCTGTCACTGACTGCATTACAGAGAACAATTTCTGGCTGGTATTTCCTGATTTGCTGAATTATTTTTTTGAGATGCTCTTCATTGTTTTGGAAGAAGCCGTCTTTAAAATCTAATTGAGTTCTCGAACTCACTCCTAATAATTTTGCGGAGGCTGTTGCTTCAATGGTTCTGAGTTCGGCACTACCACGGGTTCCAAGCTCGCCTAGAGTAAGATCTAAAACAGCTACAGTTTTACCCATCGCAATGTGTTTTGCAATGGTGCCGCTGCAGCCAAGCTCTACATCATCAGGATGCACTCCTATTGCAAGCACGTCCACTTTCATTACTTAGAATTTAATTTTTTAGTGAGATCCGATATTTTGTCGTTTAATTTAGGAAGACTTCTGAATAAAACGTATGAGCGTTTGTAATCGCCAATACTAAAGGCCGGAGAGCCCTGAACGATTTCGCCTTCTTTGTCAATATTAGAACCTATACCAGACTGGCCTGCAATTTTTACGCCGTCTGCTATTCTTAAATGGCCAGCAATGCCCACCTGTGCGCCGATCATACAATTTTTTCCAACTTTGCTTGAGCCCGCAACTCCTGATAAACCGGCGATCACAGTATTTTCTCCCACCTCGGCATTATGAGCTATCTGCACAAGGTTATCTAGTTTTACGCCTTTACGTAAAATGGTAGAACCCATCGTAGCACGATCTATAGAAGCATTAGAGCCAATTTCTACATTATCCTCAATAACAACATTACCAATTTGCGGCACTTTTGCAAACGTTTGTCCTTCTGAATTTGGAGCAAATCCAAAACCATCGCTACCAATAACTGTGCTGGCGTGAACCGTGCAATTAGAGCCAACAACACATTCATGATAAATTTTAACTCCTGAAAATAAAGTGGTGTTATCTCCAATAGTGACATCGTCTCCCAAATAAACGTGGGGGTAAATCTTTACGTTGTTTCCAATTTTTACGTTTTGTCCGATGTATGCAAATGCACCTACATAACAATCGGTGCCCAAAACAGCATTACCTGAAATAAAACTGGGTTGTTCAATACCTGTCTTATTTCCTTTTATTTGCGTGTAAAGCTCTAACAATTTTGCAAAAGACTCATAAGCATTTTCGACACGAATAAGCGTACAGGTTGATTTAACCGGCTTGTCGAGAACTAAAGTAGTATTAACGATAACAATACTAGCATCGGTTGTATAAATATAATTTGTATAAGCAGGATTTGCAAGGAATGATAAGGTTCCAGACTTCCCTTCTTCAATTTTAGAGAGGTTGGTAACAACGCTGTTTTCGTCACCTTCTACAACCCCATGTAGTAAACCTGCTATTTGCTGTGCTGAAAATTCCATAGTCGTATAACTTCTCAAAATTAAGTAAATTAATAGAATGAAGATTTAATTTTATCACCGGGCCTGGTTAATAAGGTCAAGAAGCTTTATTTTTTCCGTCGACCAGTTAAGTTCGATTTTTGCCTTTTGTGTATTGTTTTTATAGTCTGTAAGTCGCGAAGATGCAATAAGGTTGGTTATTGCTGAGGCAATTGTTTTAGGTTGATGATCTGTTATAAATTCTCCCACACCATAAAAGGCAACGATATTTTCTATTTCCGGTAAATGGCTTGCTAATATGGGAACTCCGGCATTTATGTAATCAAAAATTTTATTTGGAAGGCTGTAGTGATAATTGAGATTTGTGTTTTTATCGATACTCAGCCCAAGATCAGAATTATAGGTATAATGCATCAGTTCAGTTTTGGGAATTTTCGAGATCAATCTTACTTTACCGGATAAGGATTTAGTTTTTATTTTTTCTTCAAGTAGTTTCCACACATCACCACTGCCAATAATTAAAAGAAGGGCGTTTTCTACCAATGCCATTGCATCAATTAACTCTTCAGCACCCCGGTCAACGTTAATACCCGCACCTTGTAAAAGCAGAATTTTTTTATCAATAGGAAGATTAAGGTCTTGTCGTGATTTTGGAATAAATGATGATTGGTATTCTGAAATGTTCCTGATGCTGTGAAACGGTACCCCGTATTTTTGGCTGAACACTTTCGCTATACTGTCGTTAACGGTAATGCAGGTTTTTAATTTAGGCACAATTGATCCTTCTATTTTCAGCCAGATAGTTCTTTTAAAAGGTGCATCTTGTAATTCAGGCACTTCACAAAACAATTCATGACTATCGTAAATAAGTGGAATTTTTTTAAGTTGAGAAATAAGATAGTTAGGAAGTAAAGTATCGAGATCGTTTGAATAGAGCAGGTCAGCCCTTTTAAAAAGCAACTTTAAAAAAAGTCTCAGGTTGAAAAAGAGGTAAAATAAAGGGCCTGTTTTAAAGAGCAAGTTCATTCGGATTGCTCTAAAAGGCCAGCTTGGAAGTTCTAAAGAAGAGGGTAATTTTCGCCCAATTAAGACGACATCATAACCCGATTCTTTGAGAGCAAAACAAGTTTTATTTACACGGTTGTCGGTTACAAGATCATTTATAACGCTAACAATTGCTATTTTTTTTGTTGTAAACAAATACTTTGTTGATATTGGCTTAAAGATAGAAATATTACACCTAATTTATTACATATTTTTGCTGCAGATGCTGCAGATTAAAGAAAAGGTTAACCTGAAATCCTACAATACGTTTGGTATTGAAGTTTATTGCGATTACTTCGCGGAAATAAATTCGGTAGAGGATTTTCAGGAATTAGTTTCTAACCCGCTTTATAAATCGAACCAAAAATTAATTATAGGGGGCGGTAGTAATCTGTTATTTACAAAAGATTTTAAGGGGATTGTTCTTAAAAACAATTTGAAAGGGATAAGCCTTGTTTCTGAAAATGAAGATGAGGTGATTGTAAAAGTAGCGGCAGGTGAAGTGTGGCACGAGTTTGTACTTTACTGTATTTTAAATAACTATTCAGGACTCGAAAATTTGTCTTTAATTCCTGGATGCGTGGGTGCCAGTCCTATGCAAAATATAGGGGCCTATGGAGTTGAAATTAAAGAGGTTTTTGATTCTCTGGAAGCTCATGCTATGCTGGATGGAACGCGAAGGGTTTTTAGCAAAGCAGAATGCGAATTCGGATATCGGGAAAGTGTTTTCAAACACAAATACAAAAGCGAGTTTTTTATAAGTTCGGTGAGCTTTAAGTTAAAAAAGCATGCTAAAATCAATACTAGTTACGGTGCTATTAACACGGAATTACACGCAATGAATATTTCGGAGCCCACTATTAAAGATGTTTCTAATGCTGTTATTCATATCCGTCAAAGTAAATTACCTGATCCAAAAATAACAGGCAATGCCGGTAGTTTTTTTAAGAATCCCGAAGTTCCAGCGGCAAAATTTCAAAGCCTTAAAAATACGTTTGAAGGATTAGTTGCCTACCCTTTGGATAATGGAAATTATAAATTGGCTGCCGGCTGGATGATCGAACAAAGCGGCCTAAAGGGATATGAGCGTAAAGGGGCGGCAGTTCACGACAAACAGGCACTTGTTTTAGTGAATAAAAACAACGCAAAAGGCGAGGATGTTTTAGAACTCTCGGCCTATGTTATTAAAGCTGTTCAGGATAAATTCGGAGTTACCCTTGAGCGAGAAGTAAATATTATTTAATGAAAGTCCTTTTTCTATATACTGAGCTTGCAGATTATTTTTTAAAATGTTGTGAAGAACTTGCTAAATCAGCTGAGGTACACATTGTTCGATGGCCGGTGAATAAAGAAGCTCCTTTTCAGTTTGACTATTCTGAGAAAATAAGAGTTTACGATAAAGACAAGTACAGCTTCCAACAATTGCAGGAACTGGTAACAGATATTAATCCTTCGCTGATTATTTGCAGCGGTTGGATCGATAAAGACTATTTAAAAATTACAAAACCCTACTTTAAAAAGATTCCAACTATTTTAACCTGCGACACTCATTGGAGAGGTGATTTAAAGCAATACGTGGCTATAATATTAAGTCGTTTCTTTTTATTAAATACCTTTTCACAGGCTTGGGTGCCGGGGCAGCCTCAAAGTACTTATGTAAAAAAGCTGGGGTTTAAACCATCAAAAATCGCAACGGGATTTTATTGCTGCGATCTTCTAAAGTTTAACCGCATTTATTCAGCTCAGAAGAAAACAAAACAAGAAGATTTTCCTAAGCGGTTTTTATACGTGGGCAGGTACTACGATTTTAAAGGCGTTCACGATTTATGGCAGGCTTTTATCGAATTGCAGAAAGAGAATGCCAGTGAATGGGAGCTTTGGTGTTTGGGCACCGGAAATTTAAAACCCCTGGAGCACCCAAAAATAAAACATTTTGGATTTGTTCAACCTAAAGATTTGGAACCTATCCTCGAAAAAACGGGTGTGTTTGTATTACCAAGTCGGTTCGAGCCGTGGGGTGTTGTAGCTCATGAGTACGCAGCATCGGGTTTTCCTCTGCTTTTAAGCAAAGCGGTGGGAGCCGGAGAGGCATTTCTTGAAGAAGGAAAAAATGGTTTTTCTTTCAACCCTCAGAATGTACCAAATCTGAAAAAAGACCTAAAAAAAATAATGGATTTAAACCATAAAGAGTTAATTTTAATGTCAGAACACAGTCATTTATTGGCTCAAAAACTGAATCCTGAAAAGTGGGCAAATACTGTGTTATCCTTCTATGAAAGCAGCAAAAAATAAAATTTTAGTAACCGGGGGTGCAGGCAATATTGGCAGTGCTTTAGTAGAAAGACTTATCAAAGACCCTTCGAACTTCGTTGTTATAGTAGATAACCTATCTACCGGTTTTTTATCTAAACTTCCTTCGAAGGAAATTGCGAATTGGAAATTAATTAAAGCCGACGTAAATAACTTTAATGATATTTCAGCGGTGATGCTCTCCTATAATTTTGATTACGTGTTCCATTTTGCTGCAGTAGTGGGAGTTATCAGAACACAGGAAAATCCAATTGATGTTTTAAATGATATAGAGGGTATAAAAAACATCCTGAATTTATCCAAGAACTCTTCGGTAAAGCATGTTTATTTTTCTTCAAGTTCTGAAGTATATGGCGAACCTGTTGAGCTTCCTCAGAATGAACATCGTACACCTCTTAATTCGCGCGTTCCCTACGCTGTTGTAAAAAATGTAGGAGAATCTTTCTTTAGAAGCTACTGGCAAGCCTATGGTTTACCCTATACAATTTTTAGATTCTTCAATACATACGGGCCAAATCAAAGTACCGATTTTGTAGTAGCTAAATTTTTGGCAGCGGCATTAAAGAATAAGGACATTTCTATTTATGGTGATGGCTCTCAAACCCGCACTTTTACTTATGTTGAAGATACCGTTGAAGTTTGCAATAAGATTTTTGAAAATCAGCTCTTATCTAATGATGTAATCAACATTGGTAATGATGAACTTATGACGGTTAAAGAACTTGCGGAACTTACTATTAAAGTTACGGGCTCTACTTCCAAGATTGTTTATCAGGCACCTTTGAAAGAAGGCGATATGACACGTCGCCAGCCCGATAACACCAAGATGCGCCAGATACTCAACAAGGGCTTAATTGGGATTGAAGAAGGTTTAAAAAAAATGATTAAAAATGAACGCTTCCTAAAATCTATAGAGTAGAAATTTATGTGCGGGATTAACGGATTTATTTCTGATCGCTTTTCGAATGAAGAAAAACTTCCAATAGTCCGGAAGATGAATGCTACGCTCTCTCACCGAGGTCCTGACAATGAGGGAAGTTGGCAAAGTGACAATATTTGTTTAGGACACAGGCGCCTTTCTATTATTGATCTGAGCCCGGAAGGAAACCAGCCATTTTTTTCAGCTGACAAACGCTATGTTATCGTATACAATGGAGAATTGTATAATTATAAAGAGCTAAAACTTGATTTGCAACGTTCTGTTCATGGGTCCAATACAGCACCCTATTTTTTTCAAACCAGCTCTGACACCGAAGTAATCCTTGCGGCCTTCATTAGGTGGGGAATTAAGTGTCTGGACTATTTTAACGGGATGTATGCTTTTGCTATTTATGATAATCAAGAAAAAAAGCTTACGATAGCAAGAGATAGAATAGGGGTAAAGCCTTTGTACTATTATTATGGTGACGAAGGTCTAATGTTCTCTAGTGAGATGCGGCCCATTATTCATTCAGGAATAAAGGCATTCAAACTTAATAAAGATGTGTTAGCCGAGTACGCCATGTACCAAACGGTGTTTGCTCCGAATACAATTGTAAAAGGGATAAAGATGTTACTGCCGGGACATCTCATGGAATATGAAAACGGCAAGGCTACTGTTACAAAGTATTATAACCTCAATAAAATTGACAACACTTCGCGAGATCTTTCTTATAAAGACATTTGCAAAAATGTGCATGACCTGTTGGGTCAATCTGTTCAAAGAAGGCTGGTTGCGGATGTGCCCTTTGGCGCTTTTCTTTCGGGAGGCATCGATTCCAGTGCTATTGTTGGTTTAATGAGTCAGGTAAGTTCTGAGAAAATACAGACTTTTAATATCAGCTTTGATGAAAGTGAGTTTTCGGAATCTAAGTATGCACAACTCATAGCAAAAAAATTTAATACTCAACATCACGAAATAAAATTAACACCAGAAGAATTTTTAAATCAATTACCGGAAGCTCTTGCTGCAATGGACCATCCTAGTGGCGATGGACCGAATACCTATATCGTTTCAAAAGCAACTAAACAAGCCGGTGTAACTATGGCGCTGAGTGGTATTGGGGGAGACGAAATCTTTGCAGGTTATGACGTTTTTAAACGTATGGCAGAGTTGCAAAAAAAATCGTGGTTAAATGCAGTTCCCGGTTTTGCACGAAAGGCAGTAGGTTTTGCTATTCAGCAACAAAAGAAAAGCATCAGTGGAAATAAAATTCAAGAGCTCTTAGCGCAGGATAAAATTGATTTTGAATCGGCTTATCCTCTGAACAGAAGTTTATTTACGCAAAAGGAATTGAACAAGCTGGTAATGGACGCCCACCCCTTTTCAAATATTGCAAAGCTGGTTTCTGAAGTGCAGCAAAAGGAAAATTATCTTTTAAGTGCGGTATCTATCGCAGAAATAAACACATATCTTCAAAACACTTTATTACGTGATGCTGATCAGATGAGCATGGCTGTAGCTTTAGAAGTTCGGGAACCCTTCTTGGACTATAAGCTCATAGAATTTGTTTTAGGCGTAACGGATGAACATAAATTTCCTCACACGCCTAAAAAGTTATTAGTTGATAGTCTTGGAGATTTACTTCCAGGGGAGGTAGTAAACCGCACGAAAATGGGCTTTACACTGCCTTGGAAGAATTGGCTTAAGGACGAATTAAAGAGTTTTTGCGAAATGAATATAAATGCCCTCGAAGACAAAAATCTTTTCTTAAAAAACAGTCTAAAAGATTTATGGAAAAGATTTTTAAATGGTGATATTACTGTTACCTGGGCAAGGATATGGCATTTGGTAGTATTAAATAATTGGATGGATTCAAATAAGATTGAGCAGTAAACCCAACATACTTGTTTTTATAGATTGGTTCTGGCCTGGTTATCTGGCAGGGGGACCCGTTCAGTCAATAGTTTCGCTGGTTAACTATTTAGGAAATGATTTTAATTTTAAAATTATTACTACCAACTCTGATCTTAATAGCGAAAAGTCATATCCCGGGATTGAATCGAATAAATGGACAAAGTCCTTTATGGGTTGTGATGTTTTTTATGCCGACGCAAAGACACTTAATGCCGACGCTATTAAAAAAATAGTTGATGGAATTACTTTTGAAAAAGTTTATATCAACAGTTTTTTTTCGAAACACTTTTCTATCGTACCCTTACAGATTCTCAATAAGTATTATAAAAACACACCTGTTGTTCTTGCTCCAAGGGGTATGCTTGGAGATGGCGCCCTTGCTATAAAAAAATTCAAAAAGAAATTATTTCTGATTTATTCAAAACTTGTTGGCCTTCATTCAAAAGTAATTTGGCATGCAACCTCTACACAGGAAGAACAGGAAATTAAGAAGAATTTTCATCCAAAACGGATCGTCAAAATCTCTAATCTTCCTAAAAAACTTAGCTCTACTTATAAGAAAACAAAGAAGCCAGGAAGTCTTCATCTCTGTTTTATCTCACGAATTAGCGAGAAAAAAAACCTTCTTTTTGCCTTACAGATTTTAGAGAAAATAGAAGACATTAACATTCGGTATAATATTTACGGGCCTTTGGAAGATCAACTTTACTGGGAGAAATGTGAGTTTGTAATAAAAAGGATGCCCTCAAATGTATGTGTAACTTATAAGGGAAGTATTGATCCAACCGAAATTGAGACTGTATTGGCAGATGAACATATGATGTTTCTTCCAACCTTAAACGAAAATTTTGGCCATTCGATCGTCGAAAGTTTATTATGCGGATGTCCGGTAATAATTAGCGATCAAACGCCCTGGAACGATTTAGAAGAGCACGGCGCTGGATATGCGATAAACCTTAGCGATAAACAAAAATTTAGGGAAGCTATAAAAAAATCGGCCGCTTTAAACGAGCAGGAATTTTTGAGCAGTAGTAAAAAAGCAATTAGTTATATTAGCGATAAAATTGATTTGCAAAGTATAACAGAACACTATAAAACACTATTTAATGAGTCAATTAAAGACTGATCTTTCAACATTCAATAACGATTGGTACAAGCCGGGTAAGAATTTATTTTACAGGGTAATGTGGTACACTATTAATCTTTGTTTCTTCCGCTCACCTTTTCCTTTCTATGGCCCGAAACGATTTCTTTTGCGCTTATTTGGCGCTAAAGTTGGCAAGGGGCTTATCATTAAACCCCATGTGTCTATCAAATATCCATGGAGACTGGTGGTTGGTGATCATGTGTGGATTGGCGAGGAAGTATGGATCGATAATCTTGCTAAAGTAACTTTAAAAAGTCATTCCTGCATTTCGCAGGGGGCCTTGCTTTTATGCGGCAATCACAATTATAAAAAAACAACGTTCGATCTTATTGTTGGTGAAATTACTTTAGAAGAAGGTTCGTGGGCGGGAGCCAAGACAGTAATTTGTCCCGGAGTGCGACTGGGCAGTAACAGCCTGCTAACAGTGGGTAGCATTGCAACTTCAAGCATCGAGGCGAATTGGATTTACCAGGGTAATCCCGCCAAAAAATTGAAAATCAGGGAAATTAAATATTAAGTTTTAAACTATTTCCTTCTGCTTCTCATCAATACGCTCCACATTATTTACACCTTTTACTTTTTTTAGATTTGAAATAAGGTGGTTTAAGTGTTTAGTATCGTGCACGTAAATCATAATAGTTCCTTCGAAAAGACCATCGTCCGTATCAAAGTTAATAGAGCGCATGTTCACGTTGTTTTCATTTGAAATAACTTTCGTGATATTGTTTACAATTCCTAATTCGTCTGTACCGGTAATTTTTAAGCCAGCTAAGAAAGAAATAAGCTGATCGTTAACCCACTTGGCTTTTACAACGCGATAAGCATAGTTGGAGAGTAATTTAATAGCGTTTGGACAATTTACACGGTGTATTTTTATGCCTTCTCCTACAGTAATAAATCCAAATACGTCATCGCCAGGAATAGGATTGCAGCAGGGCGCAAGATTATAATCGAGTTTTTGAAGATCATCTCCTATAACAAGCATATCTGTTTTTCCACGTGCGCTTGTAACGAGTTGCTCAATTTTCGGAGCTTCTTTCCTTCTTTTCTTTAAAGGGTTTTCTCTGAATTTTACAAAATCTCTTATTTCTTTCTGGTCAACATTTCCAAGGGCTGCTCGGTAAAAAAGTTCCTGCGAAGAGGGTAATTTTAAGAAAGTGCAAAACTCGTTTATGATCTGGTTATTAAATTCGAGTTTGTGACGATCGAACTTACGACTCATAATTTCTTTTCCTTCTTCGGCAATTTTTTTGCGTTGATCTTTTAAGCTATTCTTAATCTTCGACTTTGCCTTTGCTCTTATTACAAACGATAGCCAATCATCCTTAGGAACTTGTTTGCTACTGGTAAGAATTTCCACCTGGTCGCCGCTCGAAAGATGATGACTCAATGGAACCAACTTATGATTTACTTTTGCACCAATACAATGTTCTCCCACCTTGGTATGAATCTCAAAAGCGAAATCCAGGGCAGTAGAATTTACCGGAAGAGTCTTCATATCTCCTTTCGGAGTGAAAACAAACATTTCATCACTGAATAAATTCAGTTTAAAGTCATCAATAAATTCCAAAGCATTTGGATCGGGATTTTCCAGCATCTCGCGAATTCTTAATAACCAGTTTTCGAGTTTACTTTCTTTTTCCGCCGCACTATCCTTGTATTTCCAGTGCGCCGCATAGCCGTTCTCAGCAAGGTCATCCATACGCGTAGTACGAATCTGTACTTCTACCCATTTACCCTGTGGCCCCATAACTGTGGTATGGAGACTTTCGTAGCCATTGCTTTTAGGCGTGCTTATCCAATCTCGCAAACGTTCAGGACTAGGGTGATAAAAGTCGGTTATAATAGAGTATACTTTCCAGCAATCAGATTTTTCCTGGTCGAATGGCGAATCAATTACAATACGAATAGCAAACAAATCATAGATCTCATCAAAAGAAACATGTTTCGTTTTCATTTTATTGTAGATCCCGTAAATCGATTTCGGTCGGCCGAATATTTTCACTTTTAAACCTTGCTCAACCAGAATTTCTTTGAGGGGTTCAATAAATTTTTGAATGAATTTTTTTCTTTCGGGCTCGCTTTCCTTTAAACGAAGGGCAATTTCATTGTAGGATTCGGAATCTGTATATTTTAAACCTAAATTTTCAAGTTCGGTTTTAATGGCATTTAATCCCAGGCGATGAGCTAAAGGACCATACAAATAAAGTGTTTCACTGGCAATCTTCATTTGTTTGTCACGCTTCATGTGTTCAAGCGTACGCATATTATGAAGTCTGTCGGCAAGTTTTATGAGGATCACGCGAATATCCTCACTCATGGTCAGGAGTACTTTACGGAAGTTCTCAGCCTGTATGGATGAGGTATTGTCAATTACACCTGAGATCTTCGTAAGACCGTCTATAATCTGCGAAACTTTTTCTCCAAATAGGCCCTTAACATCTTCCAGCGTTAAATCAGTATCTTCGACGGTATCATGCAACAACGCGCATACTATGCCAGTACTTCCAAGGCCAATTTCTTCAGCACAGATTTGCGCAACAGCTATAGGATGGTAAATGTATGGTTCGCCACTTTTACGGCGCATTTCTTTGTGCGCTTCTACAGCTACCTCAAAGGCTTTGCGGATAATCTCCTTATCACCTTTTTCTAGTCGGCGTTTACAGGCGATGATAAGGTGTCTGTAGCGTTTTAAAATTTCTTTTCTCTCTGCTTCTAAGTCAATCTGCATACTAGCAACTAATTTATTCGGAATATAATGATGAAGGTATTAATTTTAGAGCATATTTAAAACCTAATAAATTGAAAATTGCGCTATATATCTATTACTTTTTTCGATCTATTATCTTGCGGGGACTGTTCAATAGCCTGGCATTGCTGAGAGCAGAACAGTTGTACGAAAAGAAGTTCGGCATAAGAACGTCTAAAATAAAGCGGAGTGATTCGGCAGAGTATTTTCATTACCAGGGCGCAAGTTATCAGCAGTTAAATCGTATTCTTACAGAGATCTACCCTTTTACAAAAGGCTTTCAATTTGTTGACATCGGTTGCGGCAAGGGGCGTGCTGTTTTTGTTGCTGAGTCGATAGGTTTTAATGATATAGCCGGCATAGAGCTGGATGAATCATTGCTGCATGAAGCCATCGAAAATCTAAAACTTTATCCTATGAAAAGGAAAGAATCTCACATAGAATTTTTGCAGGCAAACGCTTTAGATTATCATTATAAAAATATCAAGACTGTTTATTTTTTGTTTAATCCTTTTAATGAGGAGATTTTAAATAAAGTAGTGGAAAAAATAAAAGCAGAAAGCGCATCCGAAACCTGGTTTATTTATATGAATCCTCTCTACCCAAAACCTTTTGAAAACAGTGGAATAGAGCTGGTTAGGAAATTTAAAACAAGATTTTATACCGAGGCCAATGTATACAGAATGAATAACAAATTACATTAACTCGTACAATTTGCCCGGCTTGCTCTTGATTATGTTGCTAAACTCCAATTGTAACAAATAACCCGAAACCTTGCTAACAGGTAATTGCGTGGCCTGGCAAATTTCATCAATATGAATGCTTTTCTTTTCAGAAAACAAACTCACGATAATTTTTTCTTCTTCAGAAAGGTTTAACAGCAAGGGAACCTGTTTGGACTTATTTTTTGGTTTGTCTTTTTCCTGCCACTGCATCGCATATAGAAGATCGTCGGCATTTTCGATAAGTGCAGCGCGGTTTCTCTTTATAAGTCCGTTGCAACCTTCCGCCAGCTCATCTCCTGCTCTTCCGGGAAAAGCAAAAACATCTTTATTATAACTGTTTGCTATGGTGGCAGTAATTAAACTACCACCTGTTCTTTTACTTTCAATAACAACCAGCGCGTCGCATAAACCAGCAACAATACGATTGCGTTTTGGAAAATTAACAGCGTCGGGGTTGGTGCCGCTCATAAAATCAGTTAACAGTCCTCCTTGATTTATCATACGTTTGGCCACCTTATCATGTATCTGTGGATACATACGATCTAAACCATGGCCAACAACACCCACTGTTTGTAAGTTATGGTCAAGAGCTGCTTTGTGAGCCAATACATCTACACCATACGCAAGCCCGCTTAGTATAAGCGCGCCACTCTCGCTTAAGCCTTCTACCAGTTCCCTGGTCATTTGTTTACCATAATCACTCGGCTTACGCGTTCCTACAATGCCGATTATTTTTTCGCAATTGAGATTCGCATTACCTTTGTAATACAATAGAATTGGACCATCGCTGCAGTATTTTAGTCTTGAAGGATAATCTTCATCCGTAAAAAACAAAGGCTTGATCTTGTATTTCTCAATAAAACGTAATTCTTCTTCGGCACGGGTTAGAACAGAATGGCTGGCAATGATGGACTTTGCGTTGATTTCGCCTATACCGGGAATTTTCTGCAAATGTGATTTTTTCTGACGAAAAATTTCTTCGGCGTTTCCACAGTAGGCGAGCAGCGCTTTGGCGTTTATGTCACCAATCCCCTCAATTAAAGTAAGTCCAACTTGATAAAGGAGTTCAGATGATATTTGGGTTACTTGCATTTAAATGTAATCTCAACAAATCTAAAATAAATGATGCTCGCCTCTTGCTTTAATTTGTAGCATTTTTTATACTTAAATAAATTAATTAAGTTCGTTCAAAAATTCCTGTGGTATTCAGCAGCATCACCTTTCTGGTTTATTTTCTACCCTTTGTGATCCTGCTCTATCATTTTGTCGGAAAGCGCTTTAAGAACACATTTCTACTCATTGCCAGCATTGTTTTTTACGCCTGGGGAGCTCCGCGTTTTATCTTCGTTATTTTGGGTACAACCCTGCTTGATTTTTTCCTTGTTAGCGTCATGGATAATAGCCATAGCGAACGAAGACGTAAACTCATGATGATCTTTTCTATCTGCATGAATCTTGGGCTTCTATTCTATTTTAAATACTGCAATTTCTTCGTTGAGAATATAAACGCTGTTTTTTCCCTGGTGGGAGTTGAGCCTATAAAAATGCTGGAAATTGTTTTACCAATTGGCATCTCCTTTTATACTTTCGAGAGTCTTACCTATGTCATTGATGTTTACAGGCGTGTACATAAACCATTAAAGAATTTTTGGCACTATCAATTGTATATTATTCTTTTTCCAAAATTAATCGCCGGGCCAATTATTCGTTACCACGAAATAGCCGATCAGATCACAGATCGCAGCGCACAGGAAACGGTAGACAACAGGCTTGCGGGGTTTTTCCGTTTTGTGATCGGACTTTCCAAAAAAGTCTTTATCGCCAATACCATGGCCGTTTTTGCAGATTCAACTTTTAATGTCCCGGCTGATACATTAACCGCTGCTACAGCCTGGACAGGAATGCTGGCCTACACTTTTCAAATTTATTTTGACTTTAGTGGCTACAGTGATATGGCAATTGGACTTGCAAAGATATTTGGATTTCGGTTTCCTGAAAACTTTGACAATCCTTACACCTCGCAGAGTATCACAGAATTTTGGCGGCGTTGGCATATTACTTTGGGAAGTTGGATGAAAAATTATTTATACATCCCGCTTGGTGGTAATAAGGTTAGCAAAGCACGAATGTATTTTAATTTATGGCTGGTTTTTCTCGCTTCTGGTTTCTGGCATGGCGCTTCCTGGACCTTTATCATATGGGGGATTTATCATGGAACGTTTCTTGTTTTAGAAAGACTTTTTTTGTTAGAATTTTATAAGAAAATCGGAAAAATTCCATCAACCGCTTTTACTTTTTTATTAGTAGCCATTGGTTGGGTGTTCTTTCGCGCAGACTCGGCTTCCAGCGCCATTGGTATTCTAACAAAGTTGTTTAGTGTTAACTATACTTTACCAATTGGCTATTACACCAATCAATTTATTTTTTACTTTGGGCTAGCCGCGGTCTTTTCTTTTTTTACACTGGTTAAAGGCGCAGAAAAGCTTCAGATAAAAATTTTTGAACCCAGGGCAGCACTGGGAGGAACTTTGATTTATACTGTCACGGCTTGTATTTTATTTACTGTAGCCGTTGCCAGCATTGCGTCAAGTAGCTTTAATCCATTTATTTATTTTAGATTTTAATGGAGCAAGAAAAAATAGAAAGAAGTGGTAAAATCATAATCCTATTTGGATTACTGGCCTTTCTTTTTATTCCATTGATTCAAAATGTCACCCACATTAAAAAGTACGAAAAACCTCTTGAAGGCGCTTTCTATCCAGAGAGCGACACTGATATTTCATGGTTAAACTGGTTTAGCGGCGACTATCAAGCGCAGAAAGATAAATTTATTAAAGAAAATTTTGGCCTTCATAATTATTATATCCGGTTAATATGCCAGATAAATTTTTCGTTGTTTAAAAAAGCAAGCGTTTCTTACGTGGTTGTGGGTAAGGAGAATTATCTCTATGAAACTGGCTACATAGATGCTTATTACGGTAGAGATTTTATTGGACAGGCGAAGGTAGACAACTACATAAATAAGCTTAAGAGAATACAGGATACACTTGAAAAACAAAACAAGTTAATCTTTGCCGTATTCGCTCCAGGAAAAGCTTGTTTTTATCCAGAATTTATTCCTGACAATTACAAAAGTGAAAAAACAATAAGCAACTATCAAGCATTCAGAGACGCAGCTTTTAACAAAGGCCTTAACCACATAGATTTCTATAAATTTTTTCAGGACCAAAAAATAAAAAGTAAGTACCCTTTGTATCCACAATTAGGGATTCATTGGAGCAATTATGGCGCAATTTTAGCTTTTGATTCCATGGTTCACTATACAGAGAAAAAATTAGATATCGCTTTGGCGGATATCCAACTTACAAACATTGAACTTAGCGACTCCTTGCGAAATACAGATGATGATGCCATTAGAAGTTTAAACCTTTATAAGAATCCAAAGACTTTTAAAATGGCCTATCCGGACTTGAAAGTAAACTATGATTCGTTAAAACATAAAAAGCTTAGATTACTGGTTATATCCGATAGCTTCTGGTGGTACATTTATAGCACAGGACTTCCGGACAACATCTTCGCTCCAGCAAGATTCTGGTATTACAATAAAGAAATGTATCCTGAATCATTTACATCGCCCGTGCATGTTTCTGAAGTAGACTATGCAGCAAAAATACGGGAAGCAGATGTAATAATTATCATGCATGCAGAAGCAACATTGCATAAGTTTGGAGGGGGATTTGTAGATATGTGCTACGATACATATTACAAACCAAACAAACGGAAAGAAGAATTGCAGGCTATCAAAGAAAAAATAAGAAGTACGCCTGCGTGGTTTAAAGAAGTCTCTGAAAAAGCACAGAATAGTGGTTTGGAAGTTGATTCGATGTTAACCCTGGATGCCATCTACATGCTGGATCATAAAAAATAGAGGCCATAAAAAAGCCCTTCTGATTTCAGAAGGGCTTTTTTATTTAATTCTTAGCTCCGGGTTTAGGTGCCGCAGTTGGCTGAGGTTTTTTAGGATTTAGAAAAGCATTTGCTTTAACATTCGTTGGATCAAGTTCTTTTACGAGTAGCCATTGCTCTTTAGCTTTTGCATCGTCTTTTTTAGTTACATAATAAAAGCCAAGGTATTCATAAGCTTCAATAATATTAGCTTTGTAAGAAGAGGTTCTCTCTTCAGGTTTTACGAGTTGAATTACTTTTTCGTAATACGTTTTTGTAGAATCACTGGTTACTTTTGGATCAATGATAGAGTTTGTTCTGCCTCTCCATGTGTAGCCCCATGGCCAAACAGTGTTTAATTGCGTTAAATGTTTAAAGGCAGTGTCAGCTTTTACAAAGTTTGATAAAGCTTCTTCTTCTTTTGCGCTCACTTCAGGATTGTCGGTTGGCTTTTTCTTTTTCGCAAGCGCATCCTTCATGTCGTTAACTTCTTTTTGTTTGGCTGTACCTGTGAAATAATACGCTTTACCCAGATCAAAGAAATCGTTTACATTTAAATTTTTATAATTTCCTTTTGCTTTTTTCTCCATGTAAAGAATTACTTTATCGTATTTTTTATTTTTAGCAGCCATGGTGGCTAAAGTTCCGTAAATCTCACCTGCAGACGAAGAATCAAGTGCAATGGCTTTTTCCATTTGAATAACGCCCAAAGAATCTTTACCCATCTTAGATAACAGAATTCCCTTGTATTTGTAATCGTTTGAAATGTATTTAAAATTTGGACCAGCGGTGTCAAAAAATTTATTGATCGCTTTTAATCCTTTTGTGAAAGCAGCAGTATCTGTTTTGTTTCCAGCCTCAGCATAACTGTATGCAGCTAAACGCTCCAGGTAAACATTGTCAAAATTCGCTTTTTTCAGGCTTTCATATTCTGTTACGGCTTCTGAATATTGTTTGTTTGCGAAGAGTGCACTCATAAAACGGTAACGGGCATAATCACTGTTGTTTAACTCCAGGTATTTTTTCCAGTTCTCAATAGATTTAGATGGTTGTCCGGCTAATGAATACAGTTCTGCAATCTCCCTGTATGCCGGAGCGAAGTTAGGGTCAATGCCCATAGCTTTTTTATAATAATCTAAAGCTAATTGATAGTTTCTACCACGTTGGTAAAGTTTTCCTTCACGTAAAATACCTTTGGTGCTTTTTGAATTTAAGGTAGAAGCTGTCTGGTAACTTTTAACGGGAGCGCTACCATCTGTTGGATTTTTCTCCAATTGAGCGTCACCTAACAAAATATAATTCTCAGGATTTTTCGGATCAATTTTAATGGCGCTGGTAGCAAGAGCTATGGCTTCGTCTGCATTTTTAGTATCTGTCACTAACCATGCTTCAGCAATTCTGCGAAGAACTTCGGCGTTTTTATTTGCGCCTAACGTTACTGCTTTAAAGAATTGGGTTTTAGCTTCGGCAGTTTTTCCGTTTGCTAACAGGACTTTTCCAACTCCTACATAGTTTAAAGGATTTGTAGCATTTGTTTCTGCTCCTTTAGTATACATATAATTAGCACTGTCGATCTCTCCTTGTTTAAAAAAGTTTTCTCCAAAATAAAAATAATTCTCGCCTTTAGCAGGATCTTTAGCAATAAGAGATCGGTAGCCTGCTTCAGCTACTTCAAAATTCTCATTGTCGGTCTTTGTAATTAATTCCTGCAGGGTTTGTGCGAATCCTGCAACTGTTGACAGAGCAAACGCTGCTGTATAAACTAAATTTTTCATATGTTGCTTTTTAATATCGCGTTACTTCTTGTTTAATGATGATGAGAGAATCGGCGATAAACTATTATTTTTGAAAGTTTAAAAATAGGTATTTATGTGTTTACAAAGGGGATGCCAGATAAAATTGTAGGATCTTTTTTAAGGTATTTTAAGAGATTAATCCTGACTTTTATCAACTTCTCTTTCCATGTTTATATGCAGAGACCTTTCTCCCTGACGCGCAGGCAACAAGCCCTGCTTTAAAAAGGTAAGCTGCCCTTTGGGACCCGCTATAAAACTTTCAAAACCTTTGGCTAGAGAAAATTCTCCTGTTTTACGCATCACATATACAGTTCGGGTAAAAGGATAAGTTTCCAATTTAAAGCTGCTTTGACTTGGCAATTCGTAAGAAGTGGATCCTGCTTTGCTGACGCTAAGAAATTTTATCTTATCTGTATTGGCTTTATAAACAGAATCGTCTGTATCGCTCAGCCATGCAAAGTCGACAAAGGCTATGGAGTTTTTGTTTTTAGCTACATAGTTAATACTCTCAAGACTTGAATTTAAAATGCTACAGCTCGAAGAGAGTTTCTTTTCTTTGAGAACTGAATCCATCATGTAATGAAGTACAGCAGAATTATTTTTATCAAAAAGTACTGTCAGCGTTTGTTCTTTTCCCATGCTATCTTTAAAAGCATAGGGATGAGATAAGATTTCGATTACTTGTTCGTAAGAAAGACTTGTTATATTGGTGTTTACATTCGCGATAACAGCAATTCCACTCTTTGCAACCGCTGTGTATTTTGGAGAGTATTGCTTAGAATCGAACGCTTTTTTTTCTTTAGGTGTAAGAAGTCTGGATATTACAATTGCCTCGCAACTGTCAGTGTATAGCGCTTGCACAGCTTCATTCTCAGACGATTCAAAAAGTTCTATCTCAACATTTTTATAGTGTGATTCAAAGGTGGCTGTTTGATTTTTTACATGCAAAGCTAAGCCCTCATCGTAGTACACTTTTAGTTTCCCTGAAGTGGGCGAATTATCATTATAGTCATTTTTAAAGGGGCCACTACAGGATGTACACAGCAGTATAAAGGCCAGAACAGAGTAAACTTTAATGGTTTTAAGAGCTGAAATTCTAGTCTTCATATTTATTTTGTTTTAATAACTGACGTAATCTAAAAATGCGGTATACTGCATACGCTAACAATAGTAAAACAAAGAAAATGCGCTTTGGACCGAATAATCTGTCGTCCATAAAATTAGTAAAAGCAAAGGCTATGGCCCCCGATAAAACTAAAAGTATCATTATCATGCCAAACCAGATGGCCATTGTATTTAATCCGAGTTTCATAGTTTGTGTTTTTATACTTCTGTTGAGTGCCAAAAAAAGCCACAATGTTGATCTTGCGGCTTTTTTTGAGAGTGAGCTTAATTTATTGAATTTTGAAACTAAACGGTAAGTTGAAATAACATTTTACTGCGCGTCCCGTCATTTTTGCGGGTTTCCATTTCGGCATGGATTTAACCACACGAATAGCTTCCTTATCGCAATCAGGACATCCTGGAACGCCTTTTAAAACTTCAACATTACTAATATCACCAGTTTCGTTTACAACAAATTTAAGGAAACATTTCCCTGAAATTCCTGCTTCACGAGCCATTGCTGGATATTGAACATTTTGTTGAATGTATTTCATCATAGCCGCTATACCGCCTGGAAATTCTGCATTTTCTTCCACGATTGTAAAAATCTCCGGAGCTGCAGGTTCGCCTGGTCCATTATCAACGGTTGGAGGAGCAATAATTTGTTCACCTTCCTGATCTTTCACGCCAACTTGCGTTTCCTTTACTTCTTCCTGTAATTTTTGAGGCTCTTCTTCAACAGCATCATCTTTAATTACGGGAGGCGTAAATTTCACCATCTCAACCATTGGGGGTGGTGGTGGCGGCGGTGGGGGAGGTGGTTGTTCTTCCTGAGGCGGCGGCGGAGTCAAATCAATTTGTTCCACTTTAATAGTCTCAGCAATGATTTCTTTTTTCGGACGATCTGCAAATTTCTTTACGCCTAATAAAACGAAAGAAAATAGGATCATTCCACCAATAATAAGCGTTACACGTTTATTGTAGTTTCTTCTTAGTTCGTAAGCACCATAGTTTTGGTTACGACCTTCAAAAACAATGTCGTTCCTTTCATCTAGTGTTACGCTATTCCAGCTTTTAAACATTATTACCTCCTTTAGTTAGCTCCAACTTTTTCGTTAACCAGATCGAGCTCAGGTTTCATGATATCTACCATAACGTACTTTCCTACTACGTTAATGTTTAATTCGTCAATTACGTCAATTACGTTTTTATACGTTGCCTTATCATCTGTTTTAATAAGGTAGGTAAACGACGATTTATCAGCTTTAACTTCTCTAACCATGCGTTTAAACGTGGTATCAGCCATTTGTTTCTTTTGATGTCTGTCGTCTAAAGCTTTAATTTGATCCTGCATAGCCTTGTTTTTTTCAAGTAAGTATTTATGCAAACCGTTAGAGCCTCCCTGAGCGAAACTTAGTTCTGCCAAAGTAGTTTTTGGTCCTTTAACCGGATCATCCGTAGGTTTAAACTCACCTTCGTAATAGAAGATTCTATCATCCTTTGACAATAAAAAAGTAATACCATTTTTTATCGGAGGAGAGTCATCTAATTTTTCCGGAGGCGCCGGAAACGTAAGCTCCATGGATTTAGGTTTACTGAAAGTAGCTGTTAAAACGAAGAACGTTAATAACAAAAACGCTAAGTCAACCATGGGAGTCATATCTACACGGGTAGACTGTTTCTTGGCTCTTTTTTTACCGCCTTTGTGGCCACCGCCACCGCCGTCTTGTATCTCTGCCATTGTTAATTAAATTTTTATACTGCCTGGGCAGCGTTAATTCTTTATTTTACAGGATTTATAACTGTTCCGCCACCTTCTAAAGAAGTGATCAAATTAAACTGATAGATCTTTAGGTCGGTAAAGGTTTTAACAACGTCCTTCACAAAAATGTACTTTGTTTTAGCAGCACATTTAATAGCGTAACGTGGTTTCTCTGCTTTAAAATCCTGGTTTTTTGCTTCTGCAGCATCTTTAGCTGCCAGGTATGTTTCCACTGCTTTTTTACCACCAATCGCAATCCAGTCTTTTAACTGATTGTTAGGAGTAATAGTATCCAATGGAACTCCGGTTTGACCTTTAAAGTTTTTACGTTCATCTTCTTTTGCATTGATGTATGCAGGAAGATCTTTTATATCAACACCAAAACTCGGTAAACCGCTGAACTTTTTTATTTGTTCTTCGGTAAAACCAACTTTGTATTTAGCAGCCATCTCTCTCAGGGCTTCCATCTTTGCAGTGGAGTTGCTTATCCCGAAAAAGGAACGGCCTTTATCGTCGATGGTTACCATGATATGATTATCCGGTAAATCTACCTGTCCAATGGAGGAAGGAGGATCCACCACCACTGGTTCGGCCATACGAAAAGAAGCTGTCAACATAAAGAATGTAACCAGAAGGAACGCTAAGTCCACCATGGGCGTCATATCTATCGAAGGCGATCCGCCTTTTGATGGTTTTTTTGACATCTTTTGTTTCTTTTTATTTAGATGAATACTTTATTAAAATTCCATAAACTCAAGATGAAAAATTATCTGAATTTATTTTTCCCCGCATAAGCGGAAAGGAATTTATTTTCCGGTTGATTGAAATTCTTTTACAATAGAGAAACCTGCTTCATCCATTGCATAAGTAATCTGATCGATACGGTTACTGAAATAGTTATAAAAAATAATAGCTAAAGCAGAAGTTAAGATCCCAACCAAAGTGTTTACAAGAGCTTCAGAGATACCAGTTGCTAATGCCGAAGTATCAGGAGCGCCCGCAGCAGATAAAGCCGAGAATGCCGTGATCATCCCTACAACCGTTCCAATAAGACCAGCTAAAGTTCCGATGGAAGCCATTGTTGAAATAACAACCATGTTTTTAGATAACATTGGTAATTCTAAAGAAGTAGCTTCTTCAATAGATTTCGTTATTGCCTCAACTTTTTGCTCTTTATCCATATGCGAATCGTTTTCAACGAAACGGTATTTTAAAATACCTTCGTGAACAACATTAGCTAAAGATCCACCTTGTCTGTCGCATTCTGCTAAAGCACCTTCGAAATCGTGGTTAGAAATTAAGGTTTTAATTTTAGATACAAATTTATCGGTGTTTCCTTTTCCACTTGCTTTCATAATAGTGATGAAACGCTCAATAGCAAAAGTAATTACAGTTAATAAGAAACCGATTAAGATTGGCACAATGAATCCACCCATGTACATGGTTCCAAGAATATTAATGGGAGTTCTGTGACCGCTGGCGCTTGCATGTCCACCACCTTCAAAGTTAGAAGGAGCTCCTAAAATAGCCTTGTAAATAAAGACTCCAAGTCCAAGACAAATTACAATGGCTAAGGCCGAAACAATTAGTGGGAAACCTCCCGATGTTTTTTTTGTGCTCATGTTTGTTTGTTATTTTTGATTTGTTTGTTAGTTTAAATTTTAAGAACGCCAAACTTAATAAAATAGTTTTAAAAAACTATCAAGTGCTCAGTATTTTTGATGTTTTAACGGTAATTACAGTGCAAATATTTCGAAGTTTTATAAATAAATTAGGTGCTGTTTTACATCTGGCATTAAATTCAGGATATTTGGACACCAATATTAAGAAATTGTTATGAATGCTGTAATCAGTGTGGGAACGCAGTTTTTCGGGGATTGATGTGCGACGGAAACTACATAATTTTAAGTTTTTTTAAGCCTTTAAATATGGATCATTCTAAATTAAATCATATTAATAATTAATGTATTAAATACACTTATTCAATGAATGCAGAAGAAATCAGAGAAATATGCCTTTCTAAAAAAGGTGTTGAAGAAGGTTTTCCGTTTGGAAATGAAACGCTGGTATTCAAGGTTGGAGGTAAGATTTTTTTATTGGTAAGCCTTGAATCGCAAATACTACAATTTAATGCAAAATGCATGCCTGACCGGGCAATTGAACTAAGGGAAAAATTTTCTACCATTTTGCCGGGGTACCACATGAATAAAAAACATTGGAATACTGTAATCTGCGACGGCTCAATTCCTAAAGTATTGATAAATACTATCATAGAAGATTCTTACCAGCTCGTTTTATCCAGTTTAACTAAGAAAATAAGGGCTGAATTTGCTTTATAAAAAAAGCGGATCCAGAGTTATTCGTTTGGAAAAATTATTTATCTTAGACGAAAATTAATTCTAAAATCATGAAAAGAAAAATTACTCTTCTACTTCTTGCGGCTGGATCTCTATTCAAAATGAATTCGCAAGTGGTACTTTCTGAAAACTTTACGGCAACTTGGACGCCGGCTACCTTTAACTGGGGTGTGCAAAACAACTCTTCTGCTGCTGGCAGCTTAAGCTGGTTTCAGGGAAACGGTACAAATGTATTTCCGGCGTATAACGGCGGAGTTAACGATTATTACGCAGCAAACTTTAATAGCCAGGCTACTACGCAAGGCGGTATCAGCAATTGGTTAATTACTCCAACTGTAACTATTTACAATGGTGCGGTTATCGAATTTGCAACCAGAACTCCTAATACAGCAACTGTATTTCCTGATGGTTTACAATTAAGAATGAGTACTGCAGGTGTATCTTCTGTTATTCCTACAGGTAGTGCAAGTGTTGGTACTTTTACCAATTTATTATTAGACATTAATCCTTTATTATCAACAAGTACTGCATCTGCAGTAAGTAATGGAAGTGTTAACGGGTATCCTAACGCATGGACAGTTTATTCTGTTCAAATCAGCGGTGTTACAGGAACAGTGACTGGGCGTTTTGCGTTCCGTTATGTTGTTGATGATGGAGGTCCGAACGGAACTAACAGTAGCTATGTTGGAATTGACGCAGTGAAATATACTTTACCTTGCGGACCAACAGTTCAAAACTACACAACTTGTGCTGGTGCGTCTACAACAATCCAGGCAATGGGTTTACCAGTTACCACTTATTCATGGAGTACTGGTGCTACAACTTCTTCAATCGTTGTTAGTCCTAGTACTACTACTACTTATTCGTTATATCCTTCAGCCAATGCAACTTCTTGTGGTACTGTTATTACAGCAGTAATAACAGTTAGTACCAATTTACAAGTAGGTGTAAGCGCATCTGATAATACAGTATGTGCCGGAGAAACTGTTACTTTAACTGCTTCTGGATCAGCTACTTCTTACACATGGATTGCAGGTAGTACTCCAATCGGAACAGGTGCAGTAATTACTGTTACTCCGGGCGCTAATACTACTTATAGTGTAGCAGGTCAAACTGGTTTTTGTTTTGGTGGTACAGGTATTTCTATTACAGCTTTACCTAATCCAACAGTTACAATTGCAACTGCAAACTCTGTAGTTTGTGTTAACGGTCCTTCAACAACAGCAACTTTCTCAGCTGGTGGTGCAAGCGCTTATTTATGGGTAGTTGGTGCTAGCACAGCAACCAATGTTAATATTAACTTGATCATTTCTGCGCAAACGGCTACAACTCCTGCAGCTTACACTCAAACTGTAGGTTTACTTGGGCAAAGTGCTAATGGATGTATTTCTGAAGCTATTTACACTTTAACTATTAACAAGACTCCATCTTTATCTGTTGCTTCAAACACAGTAAAGGCTTGTACAAATTCAACTGTAACTCTTACTGCAACTGCTACTAATAGCACTGCAATCAGCGGTTATACATGGACTTCAGGTTCAGTTACGGGAACAACAAATCCTTTAGCTTTAGCAGTGGGTACTGTTGTGGGATCTAAAACAATTTCAATAGTAGTTAGTTCAGCTAATGGTTGTACAAACACTGCAACCTTCTCTCAAAGTGTTGCTGTTTGTAGTACTACTACAACTACTAATACAGTTGGAGTTGGTTCTTACAGCCCAAGCGAAGAGTTATCTATCTTCCCAAATCCTTTTGCAAATGAATTAAGAATTAGCGCTTTAGATGGTAAAGTGATTGTTTATAACACTTTAGGACAAGCTGTGATTACATCGGTTGTTCGTTCTTCAGAAACAATCAACACTTCAGAATTACCTAAAGGTGCCTATTTCGTTAAAGCATTTAACGAAAATGGTGAAGTGGTTAAAACTGTGAAATTGGTGAAAAACTAATTTAAGGTTTAAATTCTTTAAGAGCCCGTCCCGATAATTATCGGGACGGGTTTTTTGTTTTTTAACCTTGTTCAAACAAATGATTTGGTAAATTTGTAAAACCTTTTGGGGTGGCTAATAATTATGACCGTTGATTCACTTTTAAACCGCGCTCTAGCTTTCGATTTTTTAAGTATAGAGGAAGGCGTTTTTCTTTTTGAGAATGCACCCACAGCCGATCTGGCATTTGTTGCAAATGAACTCAGAAAGATTCAGAAAAAAAACTCTAACAAAGTTACCTGGCAAATTGATAGAAATTTAAATACCACAAACGTTTGTATTGCGAATTGCAAATTCTGTAATTTTTATAGAATTCCAGGACATGCTGAGGCTTATATAACTGATATTGACACTTACAAAACGAAAATTGCTGAGACAATTAAGTATGGTGGTGACCAGCTTTTATTACAAGGGGGACATCATCCTGACCTTGGGCTTTCTTTTTATGTGAACCTGTTTAAAGAAATTAAATCTCACTTTCCCCAAATCAAATTGCACTCTTTAGGTCCACCTGAAATTGCACATATTACTAAACTGGAGAAAAGCACCCATACAGAAGTTTTAAAAGCATTAGTGGATGCTGGCCTTGACAGTTTACCCGGTGCGGGCGCAGAGATCTTAAACGACCGCGTACGTAGGTTAATAAGCAAAGGAAAATGCACAGGGCGCGAATGGCTGGAGGTTATGAAAGCCGCACATCAGTTGAACATCACAACAAGTGCTACTATGATGTTTGGGCACGTGGAAACTATTTATGAGCGTTTTGAACATTTAGTCTGGATTCGAGAAGTACAAGCTCAAAAACCCGCAGAGGCAAAAGGATTTTTGGCATTTATTCCCTGGCCTTTTATGGATGATGGTACCTTGTTGAAACGTGTGAAGGGAATTAAAAATAATGTCACTTCAGACGAATATATACGGATGCTTGCTTTAAGCCGTATCATGCTTCCTAATATTGAAAATATACAAGCGAGTTGGTTAACTGTTGGTAAAGCTACTGCACAAATATGCCTGCATTCTGGCGCTAACGATTTCGGCAGTATTATGATAGAGGAAAATGTTGTGAGTGCTGCAGGAGCGCCACACAGGTTTACTTATAAAACCATACAGGATTCTATTCGTGAAGCGGGGTTTGAACCGCAATTAAGAAATCAACAGTATGGTTTTCGTGAAATTCCTGAAGGTATTGAAGAACAGGTAGTGAATTATTAATTCATTTGCTCTGAATCTTTTTTTCAAAAATAACCTTCCACAAGCGATCGTTTACAGCTTTTAAGTGGCATATATCGCTTTCAAGCATTTCAATGTTTTTTTTCAATTCAACGATATAGCCCTCAGCTTTATTTAAATCCCTTTCAACGGAGCAATGTTCTGTACTAAGTATATCAAATCCACGTATATTTAATACCCGACAAATTCTTATTAGTTTTTCAATACTAAGATTACTCTTGTCAGACTCGAGCTTTGAATAGGCGGCCTGTGTAATATTTAATTGCACAGCCATATATTCCTGAGAGTAATTATGACTTTCGCGAATTTTTTTTATAAAAAAACCAAACATAGATCGAGCCATTCAGGCGGATCAATATTATAAAAAAAAGTACAATTTTACGCTATAGGTGTACTATTTTTTAATACACATTATAAGTGCTTTTTTTCCACTGCGTTTAAATTGTTTGGTATGCTTATAATTGTTTCAGAAACGAAACCTGTTATTAAAAGTGTATGAATTTTGCATACACATGTAAAATGATTATTTTTGGATACAAAACGGATTATAACGTGTAGTTATAGTATTATAACTGGCAGGTATTAGCATCAGGGCAGATTGGATTTAGGTTTGTGGCATAAACTTAAATTTAGAAAAAATGAAAAAAAAGATTGTAATTGGATTGCTGGTTGGGGTTGTGTCCGTTGCCAGTGTATTGTTTTCATGTAAAAAAGAAACCGAAGAAAAAGTGGTTACTAGTAAAGCCATAGAACAAAATGAAAGTTTTGAAGTCGCCTCTCGTCTGATGGGCTCAAAGGTCTACTATTCGAAAAACAAGGCTGGTACGGTTTATAAACTGGTTGTTACAGGATCAGCTGAAGGTACCTTATCGGTTGATAGGAGTGTTTACCGTACAACAAGACCTGATACAATTAAGAAACGCATATTCTTTAGTCCCGAAGTACATTATACCGGATTGCAGTTACAACCGGATGGTAACTATAAAGGTAAAGCGGCCACCATAACAATTCCCAATGGGAAAAAGTATTACTATATACCTTTTACACCGGGCTTGCCTACTCATGAAGGCAGACCTGTTGAAGGCGGTTACGAAGTGGTTTGCTACAGTTGTTGCGATCAGTCACTTACTGACTGGACATACGACTGCGCTGTTTTCGGTAACACAAAAGAGTGTTGCGCAGATTGTATGTCGCTTAAATGCGATGATTGCGAGGTAATTTGCTATTGGAACCCTGGTAAAGCTTCGCCCTTCAGAGTTTATAATGATGGGGGCGGACTTATAATTGAAGGAGAGTCGGTAAATATTGTTCATTAATGGTAGAACTTAAAAATAAGACGATCAGATATCTGGCAAGGGGAATTGTTCTCCTTGCCTTTTTGAGTAATTTTTTGCGTGGACAAACTATCCTTGATTCCATTGATGCGTTCTATCAAAAAAAGGAAATTTGCTATCAGTTTACGGAAGTGCGTCACCTCTCAAATGACAAGGGTATTGTTACATATAATGGTCAATTATTAGCCACTACACCCTATGATAGTACCTTTTACATTATTGAGTTTGAGATACCAGAACTTGAAGTAAAATGCGAGGCGATAAAACAGGAATTTTATTATGGTAGAAATGACTATGTGAGAAAACACTTTAAAGATTACAAAATAAAACGTGATGGTGCTCATTATTTTTACGACGGCCATACTCCCGGGCACATTATTGTTAGAGGTGATAACTCATTGATAAATCAGATGCCGGATAGCGGTATACTAAAAATTAAGCGGGACAAAGACTTTTATTATGTTAGTTATGCTGATACCATGATAAATGAGACGAACATAAAAGGCCTTACCCGCAGATGGATAAAAGAATATAAAATTAATAAGCAGGATTATAGTATTGTATATTCCCGCAGTGAAGAAATATTTACCGGAAGCAATGCAGAATTGCGAAATGTATCTGAGTTTACGTACACTTACACCTGTAAAAACGGTGACAGTTTGATGAAAAGGCTTAAAAACTTTGTCCCCATGCAACTCGCAGCCCCACCTCAAATGGCTCAGCCGGGCAATCACAACTTACCAGATTATATTACAATCTTCCCGGCATTTCATTTAAAAGATACTGCCGGCTCAATGATATCTGATAAAGACATTCAGTCACGACTTGTATTTGTAGATTTCTGGTATAAGGGCTGCGCACCATGCCTGGCAAACATGTCGAATCTCTCACAGATTACCAGTAACTTTTCCTCCGAGGACGTTCAGGTGCTTGTGATAAATGCCCGCGACAGTCTTGATAACGATATAAAACGGATGATCGATAAATTTAACAACGGCAGCCGTTTTCTTTTTGGAGGAGGGCTACTTTACAAAGAACTGCACGGCAGAGCTTTTCCAATGGCTATTATTTATGATAACCAGACAAAAAAGATAATTTTTAGCAAACCAGGAGCGAGTTCAGAAAGCACGGCTTTAATGGTTGATCTCATGAGAGATTATATCCGCTTGAACAAGAATTAAAGAAATCTCTACTTTAAACCGGCCTCTGCTTAGTGGTATTTTTCTATCTCTCTAAAAGATATAAAAACTATATTTGTTGATGCTTAAAAAGCTCTCTTCAACTATTATATTACTGCTAATTTTGCAAATTTCTTTTGGGCAGAAAGCACAAGACACTATTTTCTTAATGAATGGTCACGTGATCGTGAAACAGGTTATTGATACAACCTTTAGCACTGTAACCATTATGAATCCCAAAAAACATGGTAAAAAGATTCATTATGAAATGGATCAATTATACATGGTGAAATTCGCGAATGGTTACCAACGCTTCTATTACACTCAGGATCCAAGCATTTACAACGAATTTACTCGGGAGGAAATGTGGCTTTTCACGAAGGGAGAGGCTGATGCGCGAAAAGGATTTAAGGCAAGAGGCGCTATGATTACTGCAGGTGTATTGGGTTTTGCGGCAGGTGCAACCGGAACTTTTTTTGCTCCCGTTGCCCCTTATGGTTTTATGGCTTTAAGCGGCATTACTAAAGTACGAATCAAACATAGTACAATTAGTAATCCAAAATATATTGAAAGCGATGCTTACATTTTGGGATATGAAAGAGTTGCTCGGCAGAAAAGGAAAACAAAATCTCTTGTGGGGGGAACAATTGGTCTGGCATTGGGTTATGGCTTTTACGCCATTTTTCACAACAGTTATCCTGAAGGTGGCAACATAGGGTTTAATAGATAGAAGAAAAAATTAATCATGAAAAAAATATTTTTTTTAGCTGCACTTAGTTCCTTAATTCAACTATGTAATGCGCAAAATTCCTTTAACTGTTCGAGTCATGAAATGTATTTGAACGAATTAAAGTCAAATCCTGCCTTTAAAATAAATCAACAACAACTCGAAAAGGAAACGGAAACTTACCTGGAAAGGATTTCGTCGGCAAGACCAAATGCTGCCAGTTATGTTATTCCTGTTGTATTTCATGTAATATACACAACCAATGCTGGAAATATTTCTGACGCTCAAATAGTAGATCAGATTGCAATTTTGAACGAGGAGTTTAACCGTCAGCAGCCCGATACTGTTTTAACACCAGCAGCATTCAAATCTGCTGCAGCGCCATTTAGCGTTGAATTCAGACTTGCCACTATTGACCCTAATGGCAAATGCACCAATGGGATCAACCGAATTTACAATTCTCTCACCAATTGCTCTTTCGCTCAGGATGATGTAAAAAGTTTATCCTACTGGCCAAGCAATATGTATTTAAATATTTGGATTACCCAATCTATGCATTATTCAGGTAGCCTGGATTGCAGTGGCGGCGGATATGCAACTTTTCCGGGAGGTAGTTCTGTGCTTGACGGTATTAACATTCGGGGCGATCTTATCAGCAATATTGGTACAGCCGCAACGAACACCTCCTGGGGGAATTTCAAAGGCCGCTATTTGATTCATGAGTTAGGGCACTGGTTTAATTTGAGACATATTTGGGGAGACGCAACCTGTGGCAATGATTTTGTTGCAGATACTCCTCCTGCGGAAGCATCCAACGGAGGTTGTCCCACGTTTCCGCACAATGCGTTCAGCAGCTGCTCGGGAAGTAATGGCGATGGTGAGATGTTTACAAACTACATGGATTATACAAATGGTCCGTGCTTAAACATGTTTACTTCGGGGCAGGTAGCCCGCATGACAGCATGTATAACTTCTGCAGTAGGAGGAAGAAGTAATCTTTGGTCGCCAGCGAATTTGAATGCAACTGGAGTAAGCAGCCCATACACTTACCCGGTAGCCTGTGTTTCTAATCCCGCTATTCTGCCCTATGGAACTTTAGTAGTGTGTAAAGGAGACTCCGTGCGATTCACAGATAATTCTTATGGTGGAAACTCTACTTCGCGCAGCTGGAGTTTCCCGGGAGGCTCTGCTTCAAGTCTTACTGACAGTATTGTGAAAGTTAAATACAATGCAGCAGGACTTTACACAGTTGCTTTAACAAAAAATTATCAAAGCACGAGTAAAACAGAAACATTTATAGACAAAGTTCAGGTTTTGGAAACTACCTCGAATATAAACTATTCTGCTCCTTTTAGCGAGGGTTTTGAAGATGGGTCTACTTTCGATACCGATTGGGTTGTGGTAAATAGTAACCAGGATGTTTCAAAATGGGAAGTGATAACAACAACCGGTTATAATGGCTCTAATTGCGTAGGTATTATGAATTTCGGAAAAAGCGCACCTTTAACCGACGATCTGATTTCACCGGCGTATGATCTTTCAACTATTTCCAGCCCCACACTCACCTTTCGTCTGCATTTTTCAAAAGTTGTCACCGCTAATACAGACAGACTGGTAGTTTCTATTTCTTCTAATTGTGGTAAGAGCTGGCAACAGCTATACTCGCGGAATGGAATTAGCAATTTAAGTACGGTTACCGGAAACATATCCAGCTCAAACATACCACCCTATAATTCGGATGAGGACTGGAGACTTGAAAAAATAAACATGATGACCGCATGGGCAAATGGAACTGTGCGTTTTAAATTTGCTTTTACAAGCGGCGGCGGAAATAATATTTTCATTGATGATATAAATATTGATGGGGTTAGTACAACAGGATTAACAAAAATCTCTTCTTCGGCCCAAATAACACTAGTACCAAATCCGGCAAAGGATGAGCTTCAGATAAAAGTAGGGCCTAATACACAGACATCTTCTGAGATTGAAATTTTTGATATAATGGGCAAACTTTGTCTCCTGCAAAAGATAGATAAAAGCAAAGAAAACGGAAGTCATATAAACATTAGCACTTTAGAGAATGGTGTTTATTTTGTGCGCGTTAAACAAGCGGATAACACGGTTTATACTAAGAAATTTATTAAACAAGATTTTTAAGGTTATGCAAAAAAAAGTAATGCTGCTTGGTAGCGGTGAACTTGGAAAAGAAGTTGTAATTGCACTTCAAAGATTAGGTCAGTATGTTATTGCGGTAGATAGTTATACCGATGCTCCTGCCATGCAGGTTGCGCATACCTTTGAAGTTATTAATATGCTGGACGGAGAAGCCCTCGATAAAATTGTTGCTAAACACAAGCCTGATCTGATTGTGCCTGAAATAGAAGCTATAAGAACTGAGCGTTTTTATGATTACGAAAAGCAAGGCATCACAGTCGTTCCAAGCGCGAAGGCTGCTAATTTTACAATGAACCGTAAAGCTATACGCGATCTTGCATCAAAACAGCTGGGACTAAGAACTGCAAACTACGCTTATGCAAGCACACTGGAAGATTTTAAGAAAGCTATTCTAGTTATAGGTATTCCTTGCGTTGTGAAACCATTGATGAGCAGCAGTGGCAAAGGACAGAGTGTTATTAAAACAGACGCAGATATCGAGAAAAGCTGGAATTATGCTATGGAAGGCTCTCGCGGAGATTATAAAGAAGTTATTGTAGAAGAGTTTATAAAATTTGATTCAGAAATTACTTTGTTAACTGTAACTCAGAAAAGTGGCAAAACTTTATTTTGTGCTCCTATCGGCCACCGACAAGAGCGTGGCGATTACCAGGAGAGTTGGCAACCTTGCGCCGTAAGCGATAAAGATTTAAAAGAGGCGCAGGAAATGGCTGAAAAAGTTACCCGGGAACTTACAGGTTATGGGATTTGGGGAATAGAGTTTTTTCTTACAGCTAAAGGAATTTATTTTAGCGAATTATCTCCTCGTCCACACGACACTGGTATGGTAACATTAGCAAACACACAAAATTACAATGAATTTGAACTTCATGCTCGCGCAATATTAGGTTTGCCCATACCCAATATTGAGCTTATTAAGCAGGGAGCTTCTGCTGTTGTACTTGCTTCAAAGGAAGGTATACGCCCTGATTTTAAGGGAATTGAGGAAGTTCTGGAAAATAAAAATACCGATGTAAAAGTGTTTAATAAACCAACTACCCGTCCGTACAGGCGCATGGCTGTTGTTTTATGCAACGATATTATTGAAGCGGATATTATGCTGACAAAAGAAAAGGCGATTGCGCTTTCTAAAAAAATTGAAATCATTCATTCATGAAAAAACTTCTGAGCCTCTTTTTTAATTTACTAGTTATTGGACTTTGGTCTCAAAACGAACCCAACACTATTGCATCTAACAGTTTATTTAAAGATGTAAAGCAAGGCGATTCGTTAACTTTTTATCAATGCCATGTGGAGGAAGCGGTTCAGCAAATGGCTACTGCTTCTGGGCAAACACTCACGGGTAAATCTCAAAAATATACGATAACTGAAAAGTATGTTTTCCATAGAAATGAAACCGGTTATTCCGTGAGCTATTATACGTCTTCTTTAAATGTATTTCCAAATAAAAAATTTTCGGGATTAAAAATAAGAGAAAGACCGTATTGGGCGTTTAAATTGGAAAAGATATTTCCATTAAAAGAAGACGACCTTAAAGTTTTTTTAGCGTTGGAGAAAAAGGGCAGGGAAGCAATTGAATATGATTTTGCCATCACACGTTACACCACCAATCAAATTATCATCAAGCAGAGAAAAGATTTTAAGCAGCTTGTTATAGATGGCAATTATGTGATTTCAAAACTGATTAGTTTCTAGAAAACTAATTAGAGCGAGAACCACATTTTGCGATAAAATAATTATTATGCATGTCTTCACGGTTGTAAACCATCGGAAGATTTGTTTCGAGATCAATAAGTTGACATCCGGCTTCTTCCAGAATGCATTGTCCCGCAGCAGTATCCCATTCCATAGTGGTTCCATAACGAAGGTACTCATGCGCTTTTCCCTCTGCTACCCAACATTGTTTTATACTGCTTCCTACGCTGATCATATCTACATCGCCATATAAATTGCGCAGCTTGTCTACATGCACATTAATTTCTCTGCTTAAATGTGAACGACTTCCAACAACGGTATAAGTTTTTGGTAGCTTTTGGGAAGGAAGTTTTTTTGCAAATTCAAAAAGGTGGTCGCTGAGGTTTTTTTTAGTCAGCTCCATGATCATGTCGTGTTGTGTTATTTTGTAGCTACCGCCTTTGTGATAAGCGAAATATATATCTTTTAAAACCGGGGCATAAATAATTCCAATAACGGGCTTGTTATTTTCAACCAGCGCAATGTTTACAGCAAATTCACCATTACGTTTTACATATTCTTTGGTGCCATCTAAAGGATCTACAATCCATACCCGGGGCCACGTTTTACGAATGGAGTAGTCAAGAATTTCTTCTTCTTCGCTTATAATTGGAATATTTGAGGCAGATAATATTTTTGAGATGCATTCTCCTGATGTGCGATCAGCTAGTGTAACCGGTGTATTATCAGATTTTGTCTCTACATAAAAATCTGTGCTGTAAATCTTTAAAATCTCTTCACCTGCTTTAAACGCTGCATTAATTGCGAGCTTAAGAAGTTCATTATAATCCATTAAAGTAAGTATTTAAAAGTGAGTTTATTTCTTGTGCTTTGTAAACTATCATGGCGTGGTTACCATGTTCAATGAGCTGATACTCTTTAATAGAGGTGTGAGAAAGCAAATTGTCGGCGTTTCCATGAATGTGATAAATTTTCTGCGTGTTACTTTTTTTATCCCAGTGAATGATCATGTCTACGCAATATTTAAAATAATTTTTAGGCATTTGTTCCAACATCCTTAAAAATTCAGGAAGATAGTCTTTTTCGAAACCCACAATCCAGTTGAGTTTTGAAGCAAGCGACCTGTATAGAGAGTCGGTAACTAATTTTTGAACCGGCAGTGTTTTTAAAATTCGGATGTTTGCCGGCAGCTCCGTTCGGTTTTTGCAAGAGGAAATCAAAACAATTTTATTTACAGGAATCATGTCTGCAATCTCGGCGCATAACATTCCACCAAAGGAAACGCCCATAAGATTTACAGGGGAGGTTGTATCAATTTGCTCAACAAATTCTCTGGCGTAATCTTTTAGATTCCAGCCAGTTTTTGGTTCTGGCCATTCCATTACTTTTACCTGGAAGTTTGGCACTGAAATGTTTTTAAACAGCTCTTTTGTAGTGCCTAATCCGGGTATGGTATAAATTACATGCAAGGTCTGAAAGATTTTATTTTACTGTTTCAAAACCTTTTCTTTTCCAATCGTCATAACCCTTTTCAAGATTAATTATTTCTTTAAATCCGGTTTTTTGCATTAGTTCTGCGCAGTCGCCGCTTCTGCCGCCACCGGCACAGTATATTAGGTAGGTTTTGCTCTTGTCGAGTTTAGCAATTTCTTTTTCAGAATCTTTTGAAAGAAAGTCAATTTGTTTAGCGCCCGCAATTTTACCTTTTGCATTAATCTCGTCGTTTGTTCGAAGATCAATTAAAACAGCACTTTTTTGGTCGATTAATTTTTTGAATGTTTCAGCATCTACATTTTTAATGGTTCCAGTGACTTGAGTTTGTGCAGTAACGAAAAATGCAGTGAAAAGAAGCAGAAGGGAAAGTGTTTTTTTCATAATCAATTTTGAATGTAAATTTAGTCTTAAAATAAAGAAAAATATAAGTAATGGCTTAATATTGCATCTAAAATAAAACTCTGGGCTTTTAATTACTGGCAAATGATAGCGCTGTTTTGCCGACTTATGAACAGGGGTTTTGAAAAACACTGTGTTTAGTAGTTTTATTATAGCGTATTAATAAACATATTTGTAAAAACTAAACTCATGAAATCAATGATTCACGAAATCACTTTTGCAAAAACGATGATAAAAAAAATAATTCTTGGTCTCGTTTTTCTTTTTTCTTTAGGCACTGTAAAATCACAAGGGGCTGATTCACTAATAGTACACTATTATGAAAATTTTCCGTATGCATACACAGAGTCGGGTAAATTAAAGGGAATTGAAATTGAAATTATTGAAGCGTATGTGAATTGGTGCAAAGAGAGAGGGGGAGATTTAAAAGTGATCTATAAGCCCTTTAAAGAATTTAGCACTTTCTACAATTCTGTAAAAGATGGAGGACCTAAAGTAATTGGGCTAGGGTCTGTTACAAACAGTAAAGACAGGGAAAAAGAGGTAGTGATCTCAGCACCATATTTGCAAAATGTAGCTGTACTTATTACTGCGGGAAAAGTAGCAACCGTTAAAACAAAAACAACAGATGAAATTTCTAAAACGCTTGGCGCCCTTAATGCTATAGTTGTTAATAAATCAAGTCACACGCTCTACCTTAACGAGATTAAGAAAAACTACTTACCGGCTTTAAAAATCGAAACAACCGAATCTCAAAACATGGTACTCGAAAGAATTCTGGCCGATAATAATAATTTTGGTTATGTTGATATCGTTGCCTACTGGGCATTTTTGAAAAGCCATCCTTCTAAATTTTTAAAAATTCAGAAGGTGTTTAATGAGCCGAAAGAATATCTTGGATTTATCATGCCAAAGAAAGCCGCGCATCTGAATTTAATAAACGAATTTTTTGAAAGTGGTTTCGGATTTACTTCAACAAAAGCTTACCATCAAATCCTGGAAAAATATCTGGGATACGAGATTATAGAGTCTGTGGAAATAAAGTAGGTCAGGATTTCTTTTTGAGAAGTGCCATGTAAAATCCATCGTAACCCTGATTGGGCAAAAGCGTTTTGTCTTTTACCAATTCAAAGTCATTTGTGTTTTTTAGAAATTCAGTAACCTGATCCTGGTTTTCAGATGGCAGCAAGCTGCATGTACTGTAAACCATAAGGCCACCCGGTTTTACCATTTTGGAGTATTCAGTAATAATAGTTTGCTGTAATTTTTTAGTACGTTCGATAGATTCGGCATTCAGTTTCCACTTAGCATCAGGATTACGTTTTAGAACTCCTAATCCACTGCATGGCACATCCAACAATAATTTATCTGCTTTATTATAAAGTTGCATAATTGTTTTATCGGGAAGGATAGCTCGTGTTTCAATGTTTGACACACCTGCACGTTTAGCTCGTTTTTTTAGTTCTTCGAGCTTCCAGTCTTCCACATCGAGACTGATAACTTTACCTTTGTTTTTCATCAGAGCTGCCAGATGTAAGCTTTTACCACCGGCACCGGCACATGCATCAATAACGTAATCGGTTGGTTTAGGGTCAAGAAATTCGCTGATAAGTTGTGAACCAGCATCCTGCACTTCAAAAGAGCCCTCTTTAAAAAGCCTGGTTTGAAAAACATTTTCCCTTTTAGAAAGTTGTAAAGCGTTTGTTATTTCTGGAACTGGTATGGTCTCAATTTTTTCATTTCTCAAGGCGTCAACAAGTTTTTCTTTACTTGTTTTTAGAGTATTAACCCTCAAGAAAACTGGCGCCTGCTGATTCATTGCGAGAGCCTGTAGCTGCCATGCGTCTTCTCCTAACTCTTTTGTCCCAAGTTCCCATAGCCAGTCGGGATAAGATTCATATACTGGTAAATTCGATTTTAAACTTTCTTTCTTATCACGAATGTAATTTACATCCACATGTTTAAACTCCTGCCAGTCGGGAATTTCTATATCTTTAAGTACTAACCAAACAGCTGTGATAAACCAAAAGTTATTGGGAGATTCTGCGAGTTCAGCATACAGGCGATAATTTCTTACGATATCATAAACACCTTCGGCCACAAAACGCCTGTCTCTGCTTCCCCACTGAGGATTTGCTTTGAATATCTTTTCAAGTGCCTTATCGGCGTAACGGTTCTTGACAAAAATTTCCTGTAAAGTTAAAGCAACAGAATTGACAAGGTTTTTATAAAGTTTCATGCTGCAAAGATAGTCGTAAAGCTGAAATTACCTTGCATTAACTAAGATCGCAGAATTAAAGTGCAAGAAAACCTAACGGGCTACATGAACAGTGCCTTTCAGCGTACGTTTTACAATGCCTTTTAAACGGGGCTCATAAACATCACATACATAAAAGTAGGTACCATCACTTACCGCTACTTTTGACACCATGCTCACACTACTCCATTGAAAATAAGGGTCTTTAGTGGTATAAACCAGGTTGCCCCAACGGTCAACGATAGATAAATTAATTTCTTTAATCATACGCACTTTAATAGCTTTAAAGAAATCATTAACACCGTCTTCATTAGGAGTAAAGATATTGGGAAGTTCAAATTCGGGACAATTGTCGATACAAAAATCCTGGCTCATTTGCCCTACATTATCGTGAATGTCAATAGCTTTAACAGCATAACAGCCTGAGAAAGAATTAGGATCGTCTTGTTGGAATTCAAGAGGATCATTTTTATAAACTGTGGCAATCTGGTTATAGGTGCCGTTTACCAAGGGCTTATAATACAAATAGTATTTTGCAACATCATCACTTCTCGGAATTTTACTAACATCGGTCCAGCTTACCTTTACGGTACCTTTTGGACAATCAGCTTCAATAGTGATTGTTGGACTTGTTGGAGGCGTTAAATCCTTCGGTTTGTTGCAGGTTATTTGAGAGGCATTCACAAGGGGATTAAAAATTGTCGGATCAGAATATTTTCCTTCGCTAAGTACATAGTAGCAATAAGTGCTTCCATTTACAAGATTCGTACTATCGCTAAAAGTGGTGAGTGAAGTTGTGCCAATCAACACAAAAGCGGGGGATGTAGAATCCTGACGCATTACCGTGTAGCGGTAATTCTTCCAAGGTGTTTTTGACGTCCAGGTTAGGTCAATTCTTCTGTCAGAAGGAACCGTACTTAAAAAGACAGAGGTGGCTTTTTGAGAAGATCCAACGGTAACAGTACCTGACATAAACTCAATCATGTACTCTTCCAGCCCTGTTTCGGTGTTTATATTGGTATGCAGAAATTGCGTATCTATTTTCGCTATAAAATTATTTGTAAAACTTTGCACATCTGTAAAGGTAGTAGCAGTGGCGGAACGATGCTTTAGAGTAAAGCGATAAGGCCCCGGATATTTAAGTGTATCCAGATTGGCGGTATCAGTAAGGGGCCTTGTCCATCTTATCCAAATAGAACCTGCGGCGGCGGTTGATTTAACATCAACATTTAAAATAACAGGAACATCTCTTTTTAATTTCGCACAAATTTGTGAACTGCCAAAACTTTCGGTGCCGTCTTTATAAAAGGCTACAACAATGTAACTGTAATCCTGTCCTACAACAAGTCCATCGCCGCCGTTATTATCCATTATTAAAGAATCAAGTGGACCTGTTGTTTTTATAAGTTCAAAGCCGCTCGTAGAAGGAACACCTGTTTTACAAGGATCAAAAATAAAAGGCGTACAATCCTGCTTTCTATATACTTTATAGCCTAACAGAGGATTAAGTGCGGGACTGCATTTAGAAGGCGTCCATGTAATTTTCATTTCCGTACCGCTGGGTGTAGCTTTTACGTTCTTTATACTAGGAGGAACAACCTTTATACTCATTGTACTAAATGAGACAAGTTTTACTTTATCGTCATCATCTTCTACTTTAAAAGTACTTAGATAGGGTAAACTCTGAATGTGGTCGCAAGTTGTCTGCCATGAGAAAAAAACATTAAATGCTTTACCTTTGGTAGAATCGATAATTCCGGAGCCTGGATTAAACGTAGCTACTGGATTTGTAGCAGCAAAGGCTCCACCGCCACCTTGCACCGTAACAAAGTCGCCGGCATTGGGATCAGAAACTGTTAAATTAGCTGTCACAGTTTTTCCAGCTTCAATGCATATATCGGGAACCGTTATAGAGGGAGGATCATTTTTACAGTCACGTACAATTACCTGCATATCGCGCAGTACATAGCCAATCAGATCATAAATACCACTTGTATTTTTCCGCCACTCTTTCACAATAAAAGCGATGTTATATTCGCCCAGCCTCCTGGGAGTACACCATTTTAAAAGACCCGTTGTAGCGTTTATTTCAAAAACACCACCGCCAGTTTCAGGAAATGAATACAATGGAACCGTTTGACCGTCTTCCCCCCTGGATGTAGTTAATTCATAACTCAAACTGTCACCATCTGGGTCGTAGGCACCCGGGTTATGTTCGAAGCAAACATTAAAGCAGGCTCTGTCAATTGGTGCAAAAGCAAAAATTGGAGAACTGTTGGCTCCGGTGAAAGTATTTATGATGAGTTGAGATTCAATATAAAAAGGAACATTAATAGAATTGGGAATATTAAAAACGCCACCGTTTCTGTTAGGATCAAAAGTTCTTATAAGATAAGAGCCAGCGCCGGGGTAAGTATGTATAATCGTATAAACATTTTTTTTAACGCGATAACCCGATTCATTGATTATGACGGAGCCGCAGGTAACAGGTTGACCATTTAAAAATCCACACTGATTATTGCTCGGACATACAGAACCGTTAACCCGTGGCGCTACACCGCGGGTATTGTCTCCAAAATAGACAGTATCCACACATCGATCAGCTATTCCGTTTCCATCGTCGGTGTATTTGATAACGGTAATAGAATATGTATATACCTGAACAACTATACCCGCTTTAACAGTGGTAAAAGGAGCTACACGTTTGTAAGTTATTTCTCCGGCCCGGTTGTGCGTGGCTTTAGCGTAAGAGAAAATGAGGAAGAAGAAAACAACAAAAAGTTTATAGCCGCGACCTGACATGGTAACAAATAGTATTTAGATGTAAGTGATTTTGAGAATCCTCAAAACGTTTAGAACAGTTAGTTATTATAAATTTAAAAGTTTATAGTTAGTTATAACAGTACTAAATTTATTAAAAAAATCAGCTATAATGATGTTTTTTAGCTTATTTAACGCAAAGAAAACGCCCTTTAGTTAAAGCTAAATTATTGTGCGATTATTGCAGGGGGTATGTGATTTTGTAGTAATTTTGCCCCGTTTAATTAAAACCCCTCATGGGACACCAGCTTCACGGCCACATCAATAAGATCACCTTCGGCAGTTTACTTGTTACACTTGGAATTATTTACGGTGACATTGGCACCTCTCCCCTCTATGTTATGAGTGCGGTGGTTGGCGAAAAAGCCATTGATGCCAGTGTTATTATTGGCGCTATGTCGCTTGTAATATGGACTCTTACGTTTCAAACAACCATTAAGTACGTTATTTTTACCTTGAGGGCAGATAATAAAGGTGAAGGAGGTATTTTTTCTTTGTACGCTCTTATTAAAAAGGCAAAAAGAAAATGGCTGATCTTTCCGGCAATTATTGGAGGATGTTGCATTCTTGGCGAAGGGATCATCACACCGCCAATTTCAGTAGCCTCAGCTGTAGAAGGTTTAAAATTAATTCCACGTTTTAGCGAAATCCACACTATTCCTATTGTGATTGCGATTATAACCGGCTTATTTTTCATTCAACAATTCGGAACAAAATTCATTGGTAAATTTTTCGGACCTGTAATGCTGGTATGGTTCCTGACTTTGGGAATTGTTGGAGTGAATGGTTTGATGAAGGACCTAACGGTGCTTAAAGCTTTTAATCCCTATTACGGCATTAATATGCTTATCAATCATCCGGGCGGATTTTGGTTGCTAGGAGCAGTTTTTCTTTGCACTACCGGAGCCGAAGCTCTTTATTCAGATATGGGGCATTGTGGCAGAAACAATATTCGTATGAGCTGGGTGTTTGTAAAAACAATGCTTCTTCTAAATTACATGGGGCAAACAGCATGGTTGGTTTCAAAAGACGGGCAGAAGTTAGAGGGAGCCAATCCGTTTTATTCTATTATGCCGGATTGGTTTTTACCTGTAGGGATTGGAATTGCTACAATTGCCACCGTTGTAGCGTCGCAAGCTTTAATAAGCGGATCATTTACGCTCATTAACGAGGCCATGCGTTTAAATTTCTGGCCTAAAGTAAAAATAAAATATCCTACAGAGTTAAAGGGACAGATGTACATCAGTTCTATTAACTGGTTGCTGTATTTTGGCTGTGTGTTTATTGTATTGTACTTTAAAGAAGCAAAAAACATGGAAGCGGCTTACGGCCTAACTATTATTCTTGGAATGATTATGTCGTCGCGTTTGCTTGCTTTCTTTATGCGGCTTAAAAAATATCCTAAATTATTTCTCTATATTTTTATTCCAACCTACATTGTTATTGAAGGAACGTTTTTAATTGCCTTACTTGAAAAATTCCCGAAAGGCGGGTACGTAACTTTGTGTATAGCGTTGTTCCTTGCTGCCGTGATGGGTTGCTGGTATATGGCAAAACTGATCAGACGCCGGTATATCGATCTTGTGCCGCTTGACAATTACAAACCAATGCTTGTGGATCTAAGTACCGACCCAAGTATTCAGAAATACGCCACGCACTTAATTTACATGACAAGTGCAAACAATCCGAATGAAATTGAATCGAAAATTATTTATTCTATTTTGCAGAAACGTCCTAAGAAAGCCGATATCTATTGGTTTGTACACGTGGATGTAATGGACGAGCCTTACCGCATGGATTATAAGGTAACACATATCGCAAACGAAGATATTATTCGTGTTGACTTTAGAATCGGTTTCCGCATAGCTCCACGCGTTAATCTTATGTTCCGTAAAGTGGTTGCTGATCTGGTAAAAAACGGAGAAGTGGATATTACCAGTCGTTACGAATCGCTTAACAAGAATAATGTCATAGGAGATTTTAAATTCGTTGTACTTGAAAAATTTCTTTCTTACGAAAACGATTTACCGCTTTTTGAAAAGTTAATTCTTAATGTTTATTTCACCTTAAAACGCTTTAGTTTAAGCGAAGCAAAAGCATTTGGTTTGGATAGCAGCTCTGTAAAGGTTGAAAAATTCCCAATGGTGATAAGTCCTCCAAAGGATATTAATTTAAAGCGGATTTCTTAACGAGTCTCCACATTTCTATAAATTACCTGCCCGTAAGGACTAGTGTTTAAAGTGTCTCACACCCGTCATCACCATGCTCATGCCATGAGCATTGCAATAGTCGATGCTTTCTTTATCTTTAATTGAACCACCAGGCTGAATAACCGCCCTGATGCCTGCATCATGGGCAATCTCTACACAATCAGGAAAAGGAAAAAAGGCATCGCTCGCCATAACCGCTCCATTTAAATCGAAACCAAAAGTGTTCGCTTTTACAATGGCTTGTTTTAAAGCATCCACGCGTGAGGTTTGACCGGTGCCACTTGCTATCAATTGTCCGTTTTTTGCAAAAACAATGGTATTTGATTTTGTATGTTTTACGAGTTTGTTAGCGAACAATAAATCTTTAATCTCGCTGGCAGACGGGGACAAATTGGTAGCCGGTTTTAGATCTGCTTCTGTTTCAATTTTTAAATCTTTATCCTGTTCAATTACGCCATTTAATAGCGTGCGGAAAGAATTTTTACTAAACTCTACTTTATTTTGAATGAGTATAATTCTGTTGGCTTTGGATTTTAATAAAGTTAAGGCGTCTTGGTCATATCCGGGTGCAATAATGACTTCACAGAACAGTTTATTTACTTCTGTAGCCGTTGCCATGTCAATAGTTCTGTTAGCAATTAATACTCCGCCAAATGCTGAGGTAGGATCGCCCGCCAGGGCATCTTTGTAGGCCTGCGCGATAGTTTCTCTCGAAGCAACACCACATGCATTGTTATGTTTTAAAATCGCAAAAGTAGGTTCTGTAAAATCACCAATAAGATTTACTGCTGCATCTACATCTAACAAGTTGTTATACGATAACTCTTTGCCGTTTAGTTTTGTAAAAAGGGCATCTAGGTCTCCGTAAAAAGTTCCTTTTTGGTGAGGATTTTCTCCATAGCGTAAAACCTGACTTTTTTGAACGCTTTGTTTGAATTCAGGAATATTTTCGCTGGTATTAAAATAATTGAAAATGGCCGTGTCGTAATGTGAAGACGTTGCAAAAGCTTTAGCAGCAAAACGCTTGCGGTCTGCAAGAGCAGATGTTCCGTTTTTACTTTCTAATAAATTCAGAAGTTCTGAGTAATCATTACGAGAAGACACAATAACAACATCGTTAAAGTTTTTGGCTGCCGCGCGAATTAATGAAATCCCTCCAATGTCAATTTTCTCTATAGTATCTTCTTCAGAAGCTTTCGCTGCAACAGTTTCCTCGAAAGGATAGAGGTCTACTATTACAAGGTCAATATCTGGAATATTATGTTGTTCTTTTTCTTTTTTATCAGACGCGTTATCCCGGCGATTTAAAATCCCCCCAAAAATAGCGGGGTGCAAAGTTTTTACACGACCCCCAAAAATCTCGGGGTAAGTTGTTACCGAATCTACCGCCGTTACAGGGATATTCAATTTTTCAATAAACGAAAGGGTTCCTCCAGTGCTATATAATTTTACACCAAGGGAGTGCAGTTTTTTAATGATCGGTTCTAAATTATCTTTGTAATAAACCGAAACTAATGCGCTTTTAATCGTTTTTGAATTATCCATTTTTTGTAAATAAAGCGCAAAGATACGCTTAGAAATGAAAATCCTGAACTTTGTTTAAAAAGGTTTAAAAGCTGCTTGCTATCGACTTGAAAGGTTAAGAACTGATTAATATACATCAATACCCTAAAGCAGGACCCAGCCATTTTTCGGCTTCTTCAAACTTCATATTCTTACGTTGAGCGTAGTCTTCGACTTGCTCTTTAGTGATTTTTCCGATTCCGAAATAATGCGCTTGCGGATGTCCAAAATACAGGCCACTTACAGCTGCTGTGGGCACCATGGCTAAACTATCTGTCAGGATGATTCCCGTGTTTTTTTCTACATCCAGTAATTTCCAGATGGTCAGTTTTTCAGTATGATCGGGTTGTGCGGGATATCCAGGTGCCGGGCGAATTCCTGCATATTCTTCCTTAATAAGTTCTTCGTTGGTAAAGGTTTCGTTGCTGGCATATCCCCAATACTCTTTACGCACCTTTTTATGAAGTAATTCTGTAAAGGCTTCCGCTAGCCTGTCAGCAATAGCTTTCAGCATAATGGCACTGTAGTCATCATGATCTTTTTCAAAACGCGCTACATGCTCATCGATACCAATACCCGTTGTGGCAGCAAAAGCGCCGATGTAGTCTGTCATTTGATTGTCACTTCGAGCGGAGTCGAGAAGGGCCTTAGGTTTAATAAAATCGGCAAGAGCAATATTGTATTGTCCAGCCGGTTTTTTTGTTTGTTGACGGATAGAATGGAAAGTATGTTTGGTTACTTTTCCATTTTCGTAGATCACTTCTATGTCGTCATCGTTAACGGTGCTTGCCGGATAAATTCCAATCACAGCATTTGCTCTGAGCCATTTTTCATCAATTATTTTTTTGAGCATCGCTTGGGCGTCGTCGAATAATTTTTGAGCTTCGGCGCCACGCGTAGGATCTTTTAGAATTTTTGGATAAGAACCCTTCATTTCCCAACTATGGAAAAACGGTGTCCAGTCGATGTATTCAGAGATTTCTTTTAAGTCGTAATCGCTAAACACTTTATTTCCAAAAAAGGTTGGTTTAGTGATCTCGGTTTTTTCCCAATCAATAGGAAATTTGTTTTGTCGGGCTTCCGACATAGAAATAAACTTATTTTGCGATTGCGCATTTTTATTTTGTTCACGAACGCGGATATAATCTTTAGTTACATCGGCCATGAAGGCATCTCTTAGTTCTTTAGAAATTAGGCTGCTGGCAACAGGCACAGATTTACTGGCGTCGTTAACGTGAACAACCGGGCCAGAATAATTTTGTGCGATCTTAACGGCAGTGTGCACTTTAGAAGTGGTAGCACCGCCGATTAATAAGGGCGTTTTAAATCCTAAACGCTCCATTTCTTTTGCTACATGTACCATTTCGTCTAACGAAGGAGTTATCAAGCCACTCAGACCAATAATATCAACATTGTGTTTTTTAGCTTCTTCCAGAATTTTATCGGCGGAAACCATTACACCAAGGTCAATAATTTCGTAGTTATTACATGCGAGTACAACACCCACAATATTTTTTCCAATATCATGCACGTCGCCTTTTACAGTGGCCATTAGAATTTTACCGGCATTTGTTCTGCCATCGCCTACAATTCCCGCTTTGGCATTATCTTCTTTTTCTTTCAAAAGATAAGGTTCTAAATAAGCAACTGCTTTTTTCATCACACGTGCGCTTTTTACAACCTGAGGTAAAAACATCTTTCCTTGTCCGAAAAGATCTCCCACAATGTTCATTCCATCCATTAAAGGACCTTCAATAACATGTAAAGGGCGACCCAGTTTTTGGCGTGCTTCTTCAGTATCGGCATCAATATGTTCTACCAGGCCTTTCACCAATGCGTGACTCAGGCGAGATTCTACTGTGCCTTTGCGCCACTCTTCATCCTTCTCTGTTTTTTCTTTGGTAATTCCTTTTAAAGATTCGGCATGTTCAACCAAACGTTCAGTAGCATCATCTCTGCGGTTTAATAAAACATCTTCTACCAGTTCTAAAAGTGTTTTATCAATATCGTCGTAAACCTGTAATTGTGCGGGATTTACAATTCCCATATCCATACCGGCTTTTACGGCATGGTATAAAAACGCTCCATGAATTGCTTCACGCACATGATCATTTCCACGGAAAGAAAAAGAAACGTTACTCACGCCCCCACTTACTTTTGCGTGTGGTAAATTTTCTTTGATCCATTTGGTGGAATTAAAAAAGTCAAGCGCGTTTAAGCGGTGCTCTTCCATTCCGGTAGCTACAGGAAAGATATTCGGGTCAAAAATAATATCCTGTGGCGGAAACTTTACTTTATCCACAAGCACGTCATACGCGCGTTTACAAATTTCTTTTCTTCTTTCTAAAGTATCTGCTTGCCCAACTTCATCAAAAGCCATCACAATAACAGCCGCGCCATATTGTTTTATTTTCTGAGCTTGTTCTATAAATTTTTCTTCTCCTTCTTTTAACGAGATTGAATTTACGATCGCTTTTCCCTGCACACATTTTAATCCTGCCTCAATCACACTCCATTTAGAAGAGTCGATCATTATTGGAACGCGTGAAATATCTGGTTCAGACGCAATCAAATTTAAGAAGGTTGTCATGGCAGCTTCGCTATCTAACATTCCCTCATCCATATTCACGTCAATTACCTGCGCCCCCCCATCTACCTGGTCTTTGGCAATAGATAAAGCTTCTTCATAATTTCCTTCTTTAATTAAACGCAAGAATTTTTTAGATCCAGTTACATTTGTGCGCTCACCAACATTTAAGAAGTTACTTTCCGGAGTTAATGTATAAGGTTCTAACCCACTTAAGTGCATTAAAGTATCAGGTTGAGGTTTTTTTCGAGGCTTGGCATCTTTAGCTAATTCAGCAATACGCTTAATATGCGAAGGAGTGGTTCCGCAGCACCCGCCCACAATATTTAAAAACCCGGCTTCCAGAAAATCTTCTATCTGGTGCCCCATCTCATGGGCGTCCTGGTCGTATTCGCCAAACTGGTTCGGTAAACCGGCATTGGGATAAGCGCTCACATAAAACGGGGCTTTAGAAGAAAGTTCTTCTAAATAAGGACGCATATCTTTAGCTCCAAGGGCACAATTCAAACCCACGCTCAATAAATCAACGTGAGAAACAGAATTTAAAAAAGCTTCTGTAGTTTGTCCGGAGAGCGTTCTGCCACTGGCATCTGTAATAGTACCCGAAACCATCACGGGCATTTTTCTATCAATTTTCTGACAATAATTCTGAATAGCATACAAAGCTGCTTTTGCATTCAGAGTGTCAAAAATGGTTTCGATCAAAAGCAGGTCGGCTCCGCCATCAATAAGTCCGCGCACTTGTTCAGTATAAGCATCTGAAAGCTCATCAAAAGTAATGGCTCTGAATCCAGGATCGTTTACGTTCGGAGATAAAGATAATGTACGGTTTGTAGGACCAATTGCTCCGGCAACGAATTTTGGAATGGAAGCAAATTCAGGAAATTCTTTTCTGAATTCAGCTATTGCTTCTTTCGCAATCTTAGCAGACTCGTAATTTAGTTCATATACAAGCTCTTCCATGCCGTAATCAGCCATAGCAATTGAAGTATCGCTGAATGTATTGGTTTCAATAATATCGGCACCTGCTTTTAAATATTCCTTATGAATGGTCTTTATGATTTGCGGTTGTGTAATCGACAATAAATCGTTATTCCCCTGCAGGTCCTTAGGCCAATCACTAAAACGTTTCCCACGGAAATCTTTTTCAGTGAGTTTGTATTGTTGAATCATGCTGCCCATTGCACCATCAATTACCAATACGCGTTTTTCTAATTCTTGTTGTATAGTATTCATATATAAAATAAAAAATCCCTTCCGTTTTTATCGGAAGGGATTAGTGTATATTGTTTTTAAATGTTGACTAATGTGCTCCGACTTATTTTCTCTCACGCTGATAAATCAGAACGAGAACGAATTCCCACCTTCTTTTAGAGTTTCTGATTTTTGGTTTCTTATTTGAGGTTTAAAACCAGAAACAGGAAACAAAAAAATAAGAAACCCCTGTAAGGGTTGGTAAAGCTTCAAAGGGCGTATCCCTCAGCTTTTCTTAATAAGTGTATTAAAGAACGAAGACCAAAGGTATCACATTTTAATTAAACCTACAATTCATCCTTAAAATTTAATTTTGAATTTACGTGCACATATGTTAATAATAGGGGCTGAGGCCAATAATAATTTGGTGCTTTCTGAAAATTAAACTTTTGAGTAAGGCAAAAAACAGTTTAGATTTGGAGCGACAATTCTTAAGTACTTCAGTTACTATTTATTTTAACGCAAAAAACAACTCATGAAAAAAAAGGCCACATCCCCTAATTCGGTTAAAGTTTTTTTAACCATTTGTTTGGTATTTATTTTAATGCACAGCACTAACATTTATGCCTATAAAGACAAGAATTTAAAACATATCACTCAAGAAAAACCTAAACCAGAAGAAGTTTCACTGGCAGAAAGTTCTGGATGGCTTAAACATCAAAACGTCGAATTTCTTGAAAACAAAGGGCAGATCATGAATACGGATGATAAACCTGCTACCAATGTTTTATTTAAAGCAGAAGCACCTGGACTCGATCTTTATATTACCAAAACAGGTTTGTCTTACGTATTTCTAAAATACGAGGAAGAAAAGCACAAAGAAAAAAGAAAAGGGGAGGCGAAAAAAGAAGAGCGAGAAGAAGAAAAAATTTCTTATGAACGCCTCGACTTAGACTTAGCAGGAGCGACTATTTTGAGTGAGAACATTCTTAAGGAAGATACCGGAATAGCATATTTTAATTTTCTTCTGGCGAAGGATAACGTAATTAATCATGTAAAAAAATATAGAAAAATTACTATTAAGAACGTGTATCCGGGAATTGATTGGGTGCTGTATAACTCAAGTGCAAGTGGGTTTAAATATGATTTTATCGTGCACCCTGGAGCAGATCCTAAGAACATACAATTAGTGTATAAGTCAAAAAGAAGCTTAAGTATTGATACCAAGGGTAACTTGCTTATACCTACAAGTTTGGGTACGATTGAAGAAAAAGCGCCCTACAGTTATATTAAAGACTCTGAAAAAAACATTGAAAGTAAATTTAAACTCATCTCTTCTCAAAAGAAGGGTGGTATGTATGAAACTTCTTTGGGCTTTGATTTGGGGGAGACAAATTACTCCAGTACTACATTAATCATTGATCCGCAATTGGTATGGTCTACGTTTTATGGAGGCACCAGTAACGAAGGAACTTTGTGCATTGATACTGATCCGTCAGGCAACGTATTTTTATGCGGTTACTTAGGTAGCACCGATTTTCCACTTTTGAGTATGGGCACCTATTTTCAAGCAACTCCAGGAACTTCTAGTGGATTTCTTGTGAAATTTAATAACACTGGAACCTTGTTATGGTCTACTTTTTTTGGTCCCGCAAGGGTTACCTACCTGGCAACCGATAAATCAGGAAATGTTTATGTGTGCGGCAGTACTCAATATACTGCTTTTCCAACAGTGAATAACAATACTTATTTTCAATCAGGTTTGGCAGGTTCGGACGAAGCTTTTATATCTAAATTCGATAACCTTGGAAATTATGTTTGGGGAACTTATTATGGTGGAAGTGGTGGGGACGAAGCAAGCAGTGTTGCTACAGATCAAAGTGGCAATGTTTTTCTTGTGGGATCTACTTATTCAACAGACTTCCCTACTCAAAACGCCTCTACTTATTTTGAATCCAGTCTTGCGGGTATGCATAGTGGCTTTATCGTAAAGTTTGATAATACCGGCAGCCGCCTGTGGGCAACTTATCTAAAAGGGATGGATTGGAATCCTGTCGCGGCAACTGATGTAAACGGACGTGTTTATATTACAGGATTTACCAACACTTTAATTCCACTTAATAATCCGGGTGGATCTTCCTTTTATCAAGGCACTCTATCGGGAGGTACCGATGCTTATTTAATAAGGTTTAGTAATACAGGAAGTTTACAGTATGGTACCTACTATGGGGGAAGTAATGGTTCCGATTACGGCACGAGTTTAGCCACTGATAAATACGCTAACGTTTTTATTACAGGGTATACATCATCCACCAATTTTCCTTTGCAAAATGCCGGCACCTATTTTCAAGCTGCTAATACCGGTAGCGTTAATGATGTTTTTATAGTTAAGTTTGACAGTACTTTAACAAGGAAATGGGCGACTTACATCGGCGGAAGCAGAGATGATACCAATTCCGAGAACGACAATATTACTATTGATACTTGTGGAAATGTTTTTTTAGGAATTACTACGCTGTCACGCAATCTGCCTTTTGTGCAGGCGTGTGATGGCGGCATGTATGACCATACCCTTGACACTTCGTTAAGCACAAGCAACCTGGCTGTTTATCTGGCGCGCTTTTCAAACAATGGCGATCTTATGTGGAGTTCGTATTTTTGTGGCGATGGTAATAGTTTTAGAACGACTCTGGCCGCTGATGCGTTCGGTAATGTTTTTTTTAGTGGGGAATGGAATGGTGTTGTTAATCCTTCTACCTATCCCCTGGTATATCCGTCAAGCTCTACGTATACGCAAGCTTTTATGGGTTCTGAAGATTTGTATGTTGCCAAGTTTACAAATAACCTTGGTCCCCAACATTTTTCATATCCGCCTTTATGTACCAGCAACCCCAACCAACTACCGAATCTGGCTACTGGGTTCTTAACTGGCGGTACTTTTAGCGCATCACCCGGATTAAGTTTAAATCCAGTCACGGGACAAATAACGCCATCGTTATCAACGGCAGGAAACTATACTATCACCTATAAAATGGCGCCTTGTTATTGTCCTGGAGCTGTGCCCGTGAGTGCCGGTAGCACTACTGTTTCTCTTATCGCAGGACCCTCCTTATCTATAGCAGGAAAAACAAGTATGTGCCTGAAGGAAAATCGCACTTATACGGTAAGCGGTGGCACAACTTACACCTGGAATACGAGCTCGAATTCTAGTACCATTAGCGCCAACCCTACAACAACAGCAACTATCGTTTATACAGTGAGCAGCAAGTCAAGTAATGGTTGCCTGGCGACAAAAACGTTGAGTATTACAGTAAGCAAATGCACGGGAGTGGATGAAGTCGAAATGGGTCAGGCAAAACTTAATATTTATCCAAATCCAAATAGCGGGCAATTTACAGTATCTTCAGATACTGACATCAAATTAGTGATCAGCAACGAACTAGGTCAATTAATACAGGAATTGGAACTTTCTGCTAAAAATGAAAGAAAAGTGGTGATTCAAAACTTGCCTACCGGAATTTATTTTATTAAAGACAAAAAAACAAATCAAACTACGAATTATAAAATAGTAGTTACAAATTAGATCAAATGCTAAGAATAGTTTTAATCCTGTGTTTATTTTTTGTTAGAACGACCTCTGCACAAAACAATACAGCCGACGTATTAAAGTGTATGAAAAAGCAAGAGGAGAGCTGGAATAAAGGCGATATTCCGGGCTTTATGAACTATTACTGGAAAAGTGATAGTCTCAAATTTATTGGTAGCAAAGGCATAACTTACGGTTGGCAACAAACGCTCGACAACTATATAAAAAGTTATCCGGATAAAACAGCGATGGGCATATTGAAATTTGAAATTAAAGAATGTACGCAGCTTTCTCCAACAAGTATTTATGTTATCGGGAGTTGGGAGCTGCAAAAAAAGAAACAGGCGGGTGGGTATTTTACACTTCTTTGGAAAAAAATAGATGGTAAGTGGGTTATTGTGACGGATCATACGAGCTAGTTAAAATGTAAAAGCGAAGATGGAAAATGTATCAGTAGGATTATACAAACATTACAAAGGTCAGATTTACGAAGTAATAGGTGTTGCGAGGCACAGCGAGACACTGGAAGCGCTTGTGGTTTACAAAGCAACTTACCAACCAGAGGGCGAGAATTTATGGGTGCGGCCGCTTGCTATGTTTGAAGAAAAGATTATTGTAGAGGGTAAAGAAATGAGACGCTTTGCCAGGATTTAATGCTCTTTTCTTAAACCATCTTCGCTATTTCAACGTAAGTGCATGTATGAAGGTGAACTATTTTTTCGTGCTTGTATTTTTAATGTCTTTAAGATCTTTTTCGCAAAACGATTCGCTGAGCAAACCTGTTCTCGAAAATTATTTCGGCTTTAATTACGACAATGATTTTTTCAGTGCCACTGACAGGTATTATACTCAGGGAATCCAACTAACCTTTATTCATCCCATTGTAAGATATTCACCCTTTTCTTATGCCTTGATAAAACTAAATAAGAGAGCGTTAAACTACTATGGCTTTCATGCCAAACAAGATGTATTTACGCCTAAAAGTATTCGGTATAAGGGTGGCTCTGTGTATTACGGGGAGAGGCCTTTCACGGCAATTTTCTACATATCCCATTCTTTGACTTCCATTAATTCTTCCAAAAAATTACTTCTCCGTACGCAGCTCGACCTTGGTATTCTCGGTCCTGAAGCATTAGGGGAAGAAGAACAAAAAGGCATTCACAAAGCCCTGGACAATATACAGCCATTGGGTTGGGAAAATCAGCTCTCAACAGACTATATCATTAACTACAATGTAAAGGCTGAGCGCGGTTTATCGTTGAAAAAAAACAGGGAGGCTATGGTTTCTCTTAACGCCAGGCTGGGAACATTATACACAGATTTTGGTATGGGATTAAATTTCCGTTTCGGAATTTTTAGTCCTTACTTCGACAACCTGGGCCTGGAGAAAACCTCTGCAAAAAGAAAGAACAGCTTTAAACTCTATGGTGTAGCAAAGGCTAACGGACGTTTCGTAGTGTACAATGCCACTTTGCAGGGGGGGCTCACAAATTCCGGTAACATTTACCAATTACCTGCCAGCTCTATAACCCGGGGAGTAGCCGATTTATCAGCTGGTATCGTAATGGCTTATAAAAATTTCCAGCTGGAATATACCAAAGTATACATAACTCCCGAATTTAAAGGGGGTGTAGACCATGGTTGGGGAAGATGCCTGATAACAGTTTGCTTCTAAATAATTTATTTTTGATCACTTTGTAACTTTTTTGCAAGGCCGGGCGTCTTATCACCAGTGGTATGCCATCATTGTTAAAATTGTAAAAAACTGGAATTTAATTAGCTGATTTTTACTATTTTACTATCTTTGCCCACCCATTTTCACACATGGATTTAAAAGCATCTATTAATAAAAATAACGTTCCTAAACATGTAGCCATCATCATGGATGGAAACGGACGTTGGGCAAAACAACAAGGGGAAGATCGTGTTTTTGGTCATTACGAAGGAGTAAACTCAGTACGCGAAATTGTAGAGGCTTGCGGAGAAATTGGCGTGAAATTTTTGACACTTTACGCTTTTAGCACAGAAAACTGGAATCGTCCGAAAGAGGAAGTAGATGCTTTAATGGAATTATTGGTTTCTACAATTAGCATGGAAACACCCAATCTTCATGAAAAGGGCGTGAGACTGCAGGTAATTGGTGATACAGATAGCCTGCCTGTTTCTTGTCAGAACGAACTTAAAGAATCGATGGATCTTACAGCAAAGAACGAAAGGGTTACTTTGATATTGGCTTTAAGTTACTCCAGCAAATGGGAAATAACCGACGCAGTAAAAAAAATAGCAGCCAAAATCGAAAAAGGCGAAATCAAAGTAAGCGATATCAATTCTCGTTTAATTGATGATAACCTGAATACCAAAAACTTTCCTGATCCCGAATTAATGATAAGAACCAGTGGAGAAAGCCGCATTAGTAATTTTTTACTTTGGCAACTTGCCTACGCTGAATTTTATTTTACAGAAGTGCTGTGGCCGGATTTTAGAAAAGACGAATTCTTTAAGGCTATTCTTTCCTATCAAAACCGCGAACGTCGTTTTGGAAAGACAAGCGAACAAATAACCAACAACTAATTATGACTAAAAGGTTCTATAAATTAATTTTTCTTTTAGTTATCTCCTTGCAGATCGCGGCACAACAGAATGATACGCTGTTTATGGAAGCCGCAAGAAACAAAAAGAAGTACACGCTTGGAGCTATAAAAATTGAGGGCGCTGATTTTACAGACAGAAATGTTATTAGTCTCTTGTCAGGTCTTACCGAAGGAGAGGAAATAACAATTCCCGGAGATAAGATTTCTGATGCCATCAAAAAACTTTGGAAACAAGGTTTATTTGAAGACGTACAAATTTTACAGGATAAGATTGAAGGCAAACAACTTTTTCTGATTATTAAAGTGGTTGAACGGCCGCGTTTATCAAAATTCAGTTTTAAAGGAAACGTAAAAAAGAGTGATGCAGATGAGCTTCGCGGCAAACTCCGTTTAGTGAAAGAGCGTGTGGTGACTGATTATTTAATTGGAACGGTGAAAAATACCGTTAGAGATCACTATTTAGCAAAAGGATATTACTTTAATAAAGTGGATATTACCCAGGTTAAGGATACAGGAACTAAAATCCCTCACACAACTCTTACCATTAAAGTTACCAAGGGAAGAAAAGTGCGAATTGGCAAAGTAAATTTTATTGGTAACACTGTGGTTAAATCTTGGAAGCTTCGCAATAACCTTGAAGACACAAAACAATTCAGATGGTACAATCCTTTTAATTCAGGAAAATATTTAGAAGAAAACCTTCAAAAAGACCTTCCGGCGATTGCGGCAAAATATAATTCGAAAGGTTACCGCGATGCGCGAGTGGTGAGAGATACAGTTTATTTCACGAGTGATAATCGGGTAAATGTTGATATTTATATTGCAGAAGGTAATAAATATTATTTCGGAGACTTTAAATGGTTTGGAAATACAAAATACAGAAGCGGGCAATTGGATACGGTTTTAAACATTCATGCCGGTGATGTTTATGACCAGAGTAAACTCGAACAAAAGTTATTCATGAATCCAACAGGGTTTGACATTTCGAGCCTCTACCTGGATGATGGTTATTTATTTTTCCAGGTGCATGAACAGGAAAGTAATATTCATAATGATACGATTGATTTTGACATTATGATGTTTGAAGGTAAACAGGCCATCATTAATAAAGTTACTATTAAAGGGAACGACAAAACGAACGATCACGTTATTTACCGTGAGATTATGACCAAGCCGGGGCAGTTGTTTCGTCGTAGTGATATTATCAGAACTAACCGCGAGTTAGCACAATTAGGTTATTTTGATCCTGAAAAAATGGATGTAAAACCTACGCCCAACCCGGTAGATGGAACAGTAGATATAGAGTATATTGTGGAAGAAAAACCAAGTGATCAGATCGAGTTGAGTGGCGGTTGGGGCGGTCGTTCACAATACAATACCGGTTCATCAGCACGTGGCTTGGGTATTATTGGCACACTCGGTGTTACTTTTAATAACTTTTCTACTAAAAATATTTTCAGGAAAGAAGCCTGGAGACCTTTACCAGCAGGTGATGGCCAAAGATTAAGCATTCGTGCTCAGACCAATGGTGTTTATTACCAATCGTATAATTTCTCTTTTACCGAACCCTGGTTAGGTGGTAGAAAAAGGAACTCATTAACGGTTTCCGCTTTCCACTCTTTATTTAATAATACAGCAGAAAAAAAATACATTAAAACAGATGGCGTTAAATCTATTAACCCGAACCGCTCAAGCATGAGCATCATCGGAGGTTCTATCGGGTTAGGCCGCAGGTTAAAATGGCCTGATAATTTCTTTAACATGTACACCAATTTGAACTACAACTACTATGAATTAATCAATTATAGTTCATTCGTTTTCAAAACGGGGTATGCTAACGATCTTAACTTAGGGATTAATATTTCAAGAAACTCTATTGATGCTCCCATCTATCCTAAGTCGGGCTCTAACTTTGTGCTAAGTGGACAGTTTACTCCGCCTTATTCTTCTTTCGATAAAAAAGATTATTCACAGCCAATGACAGACGCTCAACGCTATAAATACATTGAGTATCAAAAGTACAAGATCACTGCAGAATGGTTTACACAGCTTACAAATAAAAAAGCAGCAGAAGGATCGGAGGCACGCAACCTGGTGCTCCGTACAAAAATCGGATACGGATTTTTAGGGTATTACAACAAAAAAACCGGCTATTCGCCATTCGAACGTTTTTATATGGGAGGAAGCGGTATCAGTGGCTTCCAAAACTTCGTAGCGCGTGAGATCATTGGTTTGCGCGGGTACAAAGACAACACCATTTCCTCTCAATACGGAGATCCGATTGTAGGTCGTTACACAATGGAATTGCGTTACCCGGTGAGTTTAAATCCATCTGCAACCATATTTGTACTTGGCTTTGCAGAAGCAGGGAACAGTTGGGGTAGCTTCAAGCAGTTTAATCCTTTCAATGTAAAACGTAGTGCCGGTGTGGGTTTAAGAGTATTCTTACCAATGTTTGGCTTGTTAGGTGTTGATTATGGATGGGGCTTTGATAATCCAACAGGCAACACAGATTCCGGCAATGGCAATGGCAAAGGCCAGTTTCACTTCACTATCGGTGGAACATTAGGAGAACTTTAGAAAAAATGTTAATTCACGGATAAATTTTACATTGGCACGTTTTATGTTTAATTTTAAAAACGATAAAATTATGACAAAGAAATTTCTAGTAACACTTGCATTTTTACTTGGCACTTTGCTTGCTAACTCGCAAGGTAGCGCCGCAAAATTCGGGTACGTCGATACCGATTATATTCTGAGCCAGATTCCCGAATACAAAGCAGCTCAGAGCGAGCTCGACAAAACCTCTGTGCAATGGCAAAAAGAAATTGATGCTAAATATGCCGAAGTAGATAAACTTTATAAAGCATACCAGGCAGACGCTATTCTTCTTACTGAAGAAATGAAAAAGAAACGCGAAAACGAAATCATCAATCGCGAAAAAGAAGTAAAAGATTTACAAAAACAACGTTTTGGAGTTGACGGCGAATTATTTAAAAAACGTCAGGAGCTTGTAAAACCAATACAGGACAAAGTTTACAACGCTATTAAAGCGGTAGCAGAAAAAGCCGGCATGGGATTTATTCTTGATAAAACCGGGCAGGTATCCATTCTTTATGCAAATTCCAAGTACGATAAAAGCGACGACGTATTAGTTTACCTTGGATATAAAAAGTAAATTTAAACTCTAAAAACTATAAAAAGAACAGATGAACACAACAATTAAAAAGGTGGTATTAACACTTGCTGCGGCAGGTTCTTTAACCTTCGCACAAGCTCAAAAAATAGCACATTTAAGCTTTGATTCTCTTATCAATATGATGCCTGAAACTAAAATCGCTACAGATGCTGCAAAAGTATTTTTAGATGGGCTTGAAAAAGAAGTGATTGCTATGGATAGCGAATTACAGGCGAAGTATAAAAAATACATGGAAGAGTCGACAAATATGAGTGATCTTCTAAAAAGAAACAGAGAAGAAGAAATTCAGTCGCTTCAAAAACGTATCGAAGATTTCAGACAACAAGGTAACCAGGAATATACTCGTAAATCAGCTGAGTTAACAGCTCCGATCATGGAAAAAGCAAAAAAAGGAATTGATGCAGTAGCCAAAGAAGGAGGTTATAAATATGTGCTGGATACAAGTACTGACAGAACATCTGTGCTATACCACGAAGCTTCTGACGACATTTTAATGTTGGTAAAGAAAAAACTAGATAGTATGCCACTGGCGCAAATTCCTGGCGTTACGCCTGCTAACACCGGCGGAATTAAAGCTCCACAACAAACGCCACCACAAGGAGGCGCTAAACCACCGGCTCAGAAAAAATAAGATTTAAAAACCCTCTCCAAAAAAGAGGGTTTTTTCTTGCCTCATAAACAAATATTAAATTCAGGTGTTAACTAGTAAAATCGGGTTGTGCCATCTAAGTATTCCATAAAAGATCTTGAACTAATGTCAGGTATTAAAGCGCATACCCTGCGAATTTGGGAACTGCGCTACAATATCCTGAAACCTGAACGCACTACAACAAACATCAGGTATTATAATAATGACGATCTGAGGCGTATTCTCAATATTTCTATTCTCAATAAAAACGGACACAAAATTTCCAACATTGCCGATCTGGATGATGTGACCCTGGTTAAAGAGGTTGAAAAATACCTTAATGATTACCTGAAAGAAAGCAATAAGATCGAGGGCCTTTACATGTCTTTACTAGACATGAACGAAGACCGATTCGAAGAAATTATCAATAATTCTATCCTAAACCTTGGATTTGAAAATACCATTGAGAAAATAGTTTTTCCTTTTCTGAAACACCTGGGTAATATGTGGCAGATTGGAGCGATTAGCCCAGCACAAGAGCATTATATCTCAAATCTTGTTAGACAAAAACTTATAGCCGGATTAGATCGACTGAGCCCCGAAATACAAAAGAGTCCGAAAACTTTTTTGTTTTTTCTTCCCAACAACGAGCTCCACGAAATGGGTTTGCTTTACACCTGTTACCTTGCCAAGGCTAAAGGCCACAAGTGCTTATACCTTGGTCAGAGTGTGCCGCTTGACGATCTAATTGCCATTGGAGAATCGGTAGGACCTGATTATCTTGTAAGCATTCTTACAAGCCGTATGCCCGACAATGGATTGGAAGTTTTTTTAAATGGCTGCGAACAAGGGCTCAGGAAATGTAAATTTTTATTAAGTGGAAGATTGATAATGGACCCGGATGAAAAGGTAAAATTACCCTCGCAACGATTTCTGCAATTTGAAGATTTTAATGCTTTTAAAAAGCAACTTTAACGCTTTTATTTTAATAGTATTTAGGACTGGAAAATTTTTTTCAGTCTTTTTTTTTGCCGTAATTTACATGACTATGCAACCGTTATTTTTATACAACACCTTATCCCGTAAAAAAGAAGAATTTAAACCACTTCATCCGCCATTGGTTGGTTTGTATGTTTGTGGTCCTACCGTTTATAGCGACGTGCATTTAGGGAATTGCAGAACTTTTATATCCTTTGATCTTGTTTACAGATATCTTTTGCATTTGGGTTATAAAGTTCGTTATGTTCGAAACATAACGGATGCCGGGCATTTGGAAGGTGATCGCGATGAAGGAGATGATAAATTTGCAAAAAAAGCGCGGATCGAACAGCTCGAGCCTATGGAGATTGTTCAGAAATACACCGTAGGATTCAGAGATGTGATGCGTGAATTTAATACGCTTCCACCAAGCATAGAACCTACAGCTACAGGACACATTTCAGAGCAGATTGAAATGGTAAAGGAAATTATCGCAAATGGACTCGCGTACGAAATTAACGGCACGGTTTATTTTGACGTAGAAAAATACAGCAAAGAATTTAATTATGGTCAGCTTACCAATCGCAAGCTCGAAGAACTTTTAGAAGGCACTCGAGAGTTAGGCGGACAGGATGAAAAGAAAGGAAGACTTGATTTTGCATTGTGGATCAAAGCGAAACCTGAAACCATCATGCGCTGGCCATCGCCCTGGGGATGGGGCTTCCCGGGTTGGCACATAGAATGTTCTGCTATGAGCAGAAAATATTTGGGCGATACATTCGATATTCACGGTGGCGGAATGGATTTGCAGGCAACGCATCATACCAATGAAATAGCGCAATCGCAAGCATGTTACCATAAAACACCGGTAAATTACTGGATGCATACAAACATGCTTACTGTAAACGGCGTTAGAATGTCAAAATCTGCTGGTAATGGATTTTTACCGGGAGAATTATTTACAGGAAATCATCCTCTGTTGGAACGCGGCTACAAACCCATGGCCGTGAGATTCTTCATGCTTCAAACGCATTACCGCAGCACGCTCGATTTTAGTAATGAGGCTTTACAGGCAAGCGAAAAAGGCTTCGAGCGTTTAATGGATAGTTATACTACTCTGCAAACATTGCAAGCTTCAACAAGCTCGAATGAAAACATTAAAGACATTCAGGATAAATGTTACGAAGCCATGAATGACGATTTTAATACTTCGGTATTGATCGCACATTTATTCGATGCTGCAAGAATTATTAATTCATGCAACGATAAAAAAACAAATTTAACGCAAAGCGACATAGATCTTTTGAAAAAAATATTTTCAGATTTTCTATTCGATGTTTTGGGATTAAAGCAAGCAGAAAGTAACGACCGCCTGGATAATGCTTTAGATAAGGTGATGGAGCTCGTTCTGGATATGAGAGCAAAAGCTAAAACCGGCAAAGATTTTAAACTAAGTGATGAAATTCGTGATAAGCTAATTGCAGCGGGCATTCAAATAAAAGATTCAAAAGAAGGTAGTACCTGGAAAGTTTAAAAAGTATGAAGATCCAAAAAAACCTCCCGATAGCTATCGGGATAAAAAAAATAAGCTTTCTTGCTTTAATTTGTCTTATAGCTTACGCTTGTGGTACCGATAAAAAAGAAACCCCCGAAAATACCCAGCCAGTTGCAAAGACAGTTCCCGCAATTTCTTATTCCATTGTAAAAACCTACCCGCACGATACTACTGCATTTACGGAAGGTTTGTTATTTAACGAAGGACAATTATTCGAAAGCACAGGGGATGTTGATTACCTCCCTCAAACAAAATCTGCCTTGGGAATTGTGAACCTGGAAACAGGCAAACTCGATTTAAAAGTTGAAATAGACAAGACTGCGCACTTTGGCGAAGGAATGGTTATTCTAAATGGCAAGATCTATCAGGTAACGTTAGATAGCCATGTTGGATTTGTGTACGACGCGAAAACTTATAAAAAAATAGATCAGTTTAATTATCAAAACGAGGGTTGGGGACTAACTACCGACGGAAAAAGTATCATAATGAGTAATGGCACTTTTAATCTCACATACATAAATCCTTTAACCTATGCGATAGAAAAAACCGTAGCGGTAACTGAACAAGGGTACGGACTCGATCATTTGAATGAACTGGAATATATTAAAGGATTTATTTATGCAAATGTTTGGATGACAAATTACGTTGTAAAAATAAATCCCGAAACCGGAGAAGTAGTGGGTAAACTCGACCTGGACGATCTTAACGTTAAATCAAGAGAAAAGCAGCCGCGTTCCCTGGAAATGAATGGAATAGCATACGATGCGATTTCTGATAAAATTTTGGTGACTGGTAAATTATGGCCAAACATCTATGAAATAAGTTTTCCTCACTAATTTCTGAACTTAATTTATTCACACTTGCCAACATGCCTTTTATTACCGGGAAAATTTAATTTTCTTTATAAAAGATTTTCGAGAAAAGAAGGTTTCCTGACTTCAACAATCCGGTATCAGCAATAATTTGCCGAGTTTAGAAAGGAATGGTTTTCCTACAATTTTAATTATAAGAGCGCACAAAAGCGTTTAAAAACTTTAATGCCTGTTAGAAGGTTACTATTATGATCACAAAACAAACCGAGAAAAAATTATTTTTACTGGATGCTTACGCCTTAATTTACCGCGCGTATTTTGCTTTTAGTACTAACCCACGCGTTAACTCAAAGGGTTTTAATACCTCTGCTATTTTTGGATTCACCAACACATTACTTGAAATTCTGAATAAAGAAAAACCAAGTCACATTGCGGTTGTATTTGATATGGAGGGTCCAACACAGCGTCATGTAGAGTTTGAAGCGTATAAGGCTAACCGCGAAGAAATGCCTGAGGACTTACGCAAATCAATCCCTTTCATTTTTGAACTTGTAAGAGGGTTTAATATAGAAGTGTTGGGATTAGAAGGTTACGAAGCAGATGATGTGATAGGAACACTTGCTATTAAGGCAGAAAAAGCAGGCTTCACTACCTATATGATGACGCCTGATAAAGATTACGGACAGCTTGTAGATGCAAATACTTTTATTTACAAACCAGCGCGTTTAGGAAATGGCGCTGAAATACTGGGCGTTGAAGAGATTTGCAAAAAGTGGGAAATTAGAAATGTAGCAGAGTTGATTGATATTTTAGGATTGATGGGGGATAAAGTCGACAACATTCCTGGCATTCCCGGAGTGGGCGAGAAGACAGCCATTCAACTTATAAAAGATTATGGAAGCATCGAAAATTTATATCTCAATACCGACAAACTTAAAGGAAAATTAAAAGAAAAAGTTGAGAACAATAAAGAGATGGCGCTTCAATCAAAAAGATTAGCAACCATTTGTCTCGATTGTCCTGTAGAGCTTGACGAGGAAAAATTAAAATTAAGAGAGCCGAACAAACCTGCCTTGCTCGAAGTGTTCAAAGAACTCGAATTTAGAGCAATTGCTCAAAAAGTAATAGGTGAGGACATTGGAGGAAAAGAAAAACTTCCTGCAGAAAAACCTAAAGGAAATTCCGCTCAAGGAGATTTATTCAATACATCAGACGATTCATTGCCGGCTGATTCACCCTCAGAGCCCGCTCCAACCAACTTTAAAACGATTGCAGAGGTTGAACACGCTTACGAATTGGTTGATACGGATGAAAAGTTGGCTTCGCTAATGGCATTGCTTCAACAACACTCTGAATTTTGTTTTGACAGTGAAACAACTTCACTCAATACCCTGGAAGCAGAAATAGTTGGTTTTTCATTTGCGATAAAAGCTCACAGCGCTTATTATGTGCCGTTTCCAGCAGACAGATCGGAAGCTTTCGCGAAACTAAATGTCTTTCGCGAACTGTTTGAAGACGAATCAAAAACGTTAATAGGGCAAAACATTAAATACGATTTTCAGATTCTAAAAAATTATGGCATCGAAATAAAAAACAAATTGTTTGATACCATGGTGGCGCATTTTCTAATTATGCCCGAAATGCGACATAACATGGATATTTTATCGCAGACTTACCTTGGTTACACACCGGTGAGTATTGAAACCCTCATTGGAAAGAAAGGAAAAGAACAATTAAGCATGCGTGATGTGGAGATCGAAAAGATAAAAGAATACGCTGCTGAAGATGCTGATGTAACGTATCAACTTAAAACCGCTTTCGCCCCTAAACTGGAAGAAAACGAAGTAGAAAAATTATTTACGGAAGTAGAGGTTCCGCTAATTAAAGTTTTAGCAAATATAGAACGCGAAGGCATTAATCTTGATGTTCCGGCCTTACGCGAGTTCTCTGCGCAACTACAGGGCGATATAACTCTTGTTGAAAAAGAAATTCAGGATTTTGCCGGAACTAAATTTAATGTTTCGTCTCCGAAACAAGTAGGTGAAATTTTATTTGATTATTTGAAAATTGTAGAGAAGCCAAAAAAAACGAAAACCGGTCAGTATGCTACAGGTGAAGATGTGCTGAGCAAATTGGAAAACGCACATCCCATAGTCTCAAAAATTCTGGATTACCGCGAATTAGTTAAGCTTAAAAATACCTATGTGGATACTTTACCGGAACTGGTAAATGAAAAAACAAAACGCATTCATACTTCCTTTAACCAGGTGGTTGCTGTAACAGGGCGTTTGAGTAGTGACAACCCTAATTTGCAAAATATTCCAATTCGTACTGAGAGAGGGCGACAAATCAGAAAAGCATTTATTCCAAGAGATAGCGATCATATTTTATTGAGTGCCGATTATTCGCAAATTGAATTAAGAATCGTGGCAAGCATTAGTGGGGATAAAAATATGTGCGAAGCTTTTCAATTAGGCAAAGATATCCACACTGCAACAGCGGCAAAAGTTTTTGGAGTTGCTGAAGCTGATGTAACAAAAGAAATGCGTTATAAAAGTAAAAGTGTAAACTTCGGAATCATCTATGGCCAGGGTGCTTTCGGTTTATCCGAAAATTTAAACATCTCCCGTGGTGAAGCCAAAGAACTCATTGATAACTATTTTAAAGAGTACGGCGCCATAAAAAGCTACATGGACGAGACCATTAATTTTGCACGCGAAAATGGCTATGTGAAAACCCTACTTGGACGTAAACGCTGGCTGCGCGACATTACTTCAAACAACGCTACGGTAAGAAGTTATGCAGAAAGAAATGCTATTAACGCCCCTATCCAGGGCTCTGCGGCCGATATGATTAAAGTGGCTATGATAAACATTTATAAGGAGTTTGAAAGGCAAAACTTTAAATCAAAAATGTTATTGCAGGTGCATGATGAGTTAGTGTTTGATATTTATAAACCAGAGTTGGAATTAGTTAAACCCATCATTGAAAAATTAATGAGCGAAGCTTTACCTCTGGCAGTACCCGTTGAGGTTGGCCTTGGAACCGGTGAGAACTGGCTCGCGGCTCATTAGACCGTTTTAAAAAATCCATTAAAAAAGCAGGAGGGCAATATTTCTGTCATTGGTCCGTTTGAAGACTATGAAAAAATATGCAATAGTTCTCTTTGCTTTAATTTCTGTTCTCTCTGCTAAAGCACAAAAAGATAGTTTAAAAAAGATCCGCTTTTCAGGCATACAAGCCGATATCGGGACACATTATTTTCCTGACTACAAGCAGCTCAGTCGGGAAGACTATCAGAAATTTGTAAAGAATAACAAACTTCTTTATGCCGATGTTTCAGGATACAAAGTACAAAACGGGTATTATTACACCAGTTACGAGGGCCTTGTAGGACTTAGATTTTACGCTACTATCCAAGATTCTAGAAAATTAAAAAAAGAAGTCCATATGGGACTGCGATACGGACAGGAGAGTAATATCGGACTCAGTCTTAATAAAAGCACTCATGACACGGTAGCGGTTTACACAAGTGGAAATAACGAAACCTACTATAAGATAAGAACAACAGACAACAACTACAATTTCGGAATTAGTTCTCAAAAACTAATTTTACCACTCGGTTTTAATTTTACTACAAATAAAGATAAGCACATTTGGATCAGTTACGGTGTTGAAGTTTCACCATTTATAAATTTTAAATACCAGTTCCAGTCTTATTATAGTACGAGCTATATTTATACATTAGTGAAACAAGGCGATAGCTTAATGAGTCCGGAAAACTTAACCACTAACAATTCCCGCTTTAACACTAGTTATTATGGAGGTAGTGAAAGAACTAAATTAAATGGTGTAGGTTATGGAGCTTACCTTTCACTTCCATTCGCAGTTTACCTGCATCCCTTTTTAAAAACACGTTTCTTAAAACATATTAATCTTATGGCTTCCATAACGCCGGGTCTTGTTTACTCTTACAGTAAATTTTATGGATCTACAACAGCAGGTGGAGCAAACTTCGCAGTAGGAGTCAGGTACAATTGGTAGGGCAGGTTTCCTGTTAAATTATTTGATACCTGCAATGCTATGATTATATTTATGTAAACATAGCCCATGAAAAGACTTCTATTTTCTCTCTTCGTTTTTACTGCTTCAAATTTTTATTCTCAGTCTGCCTCCGATGCAGCAGTTCAATTGAGTGCTAGTGTGCAGGCAAGTCCCGCTCAAATTACATTAAACTGGATTGGCAATGCTACAAGTACCCAATACCAGGTGTATAGAAAATTAAAGACTTCTTTTTCCTGGGGTAGCTCCCTCGCTACTTTAAATGGAACAGCAACGAGTTATGTCGATAATTCAGTAATCTTAGGAGAAAATTATGAGTACCGCGTCTCCCGCAGTGGATCAGGGTATAGCGGACATGGTTATATTAATTCTGGGATTCGAGTTCCGGAAATTGCTTACCGCGGAAAATTAATTTTGCTGGTTGACAGTAGTTTTATTGTTGCATTATCGTCGGAGCTTTCGAGATTGGTAGCAGACATTGAAGGTGACGGCTGGGAAGTTATTCGCCACGATGTACTAAGAACAGCTTCTGTAACGCATGTAAAAGAGTTAATCGTTAACGACTACACAGCCGATACGTCTTTAACAACTAAAGCCGTTTTTTTGGTTGGACATGTACCTGTTCCCTACAGCGGAAATATAAATCCAGACGGGCACAGTGATCATCTCGGCGCCTGGCCTGCAGATTGTTATTACGGAGACGTTAACGGCAACTGGACAGACAGCTTTGTAAACTCTACAACGGCATCACCCGCAAGGACACAAAATACGCCAGGCGATGGTAAATTTGATCAAAGTATAATTCCAAGTGATTTGGAGCTACAAGTGGGTAGAGTTGATTTTAATAACATGCCGGCATTTACTTCTTCAGAGCAACAACTTTTAAAAAACTACCTTGATAAAGATCACGCCTATCGTAAAAAAATATTCGCTCCAGTGAAACAAGCTGTTGTGGATGATAACTTCGGCTACTTTAGCAGTGAGGCATTTGCAGCCAGCGGTTATAAAAACTTTGGCCCACTTGTAGGTACAACCAATGTTTCGAATGCCGATTACTTTACGAGTATGACTGGCACAAGTTATGCCTGGTCTTACGGCTGTGGTGGCGGCAGTTATACGAGTGCGGGAGGGATCGGTTCGACTTCTAATTTTGCGTCCTCAAATCTTGAAGGAGTTTTTACCATGCTTTTTGGTTCGTATTTTGGCGATTGGGATTCACAGGACAATTTTTTAAAGGCACCTTTAGCGCAGGGAAAAATATTAACAAGTGTTTGGTCCGGGCGGCCTCATTACCAATTTCACCATATGGGATTAGGTGAAAACATTGGTTATGGTGTTTTACAAACGCAAAATAATCCCGGTAATTTATATTATGCAAGTCCTACTTCTATTACAGGACGCTGGATCCACAATGCTCTGATGGGCGATCCTACTTTAAGAAATGATGTGGTGGCGCCGGTAGCAAATGTAGTGGCTACAAAAGTGGGATACAATTGTCACATCTCTTGGAGTGCAAGTACCGAATCAAACACCATTGGATATAATATTTATATGAAGAACGACACCAACGCTTCCTATGTAAAATTAAATGCGACACCTGTAACAAGTACAAGCTATACCGACAATTGTTTGCAGTATAAAGGAGTTTATACTTACATGGTTAGAACATTAAAGCTCGAAGATGTTCCCAGCGGCACCTATTACAATATGAGCGAAGGAATTTCAGATACAGCCTATAACTCCAGCCCCTCCAAAATATATGCGGCATTTTCAGCATCTCTGACAGGCGCACAAATTAATTTTTCGAATACAAGTATTAGCGCAACAAATTACTTTTGGGATTTTGGAAATGGACAAAACAGTACTTTAATGAATCCGTCTATTAACTACAATCAAAACAACCTTTATGTCATCACGCTAATAGCGAGCAATACCTGCGACCAGGATACCATTTACCAAACAATTCAAATAACAGAAGTCGGTCTAAAAGAGTTTTCAGAAAATAAGGCAGTTAAATTATTCCCAAATCCCAGCAAAGGAATTGTCAGTATCCGTTTCGAAAAAGAGGAAGTGTTTTCTGTTGACATATACAATAGCGAAGGAAGAATAGTGGCAGAGTTTCACACGGTTCTATCTGATGAAGAAATTAATTTGCAGACGCTGCCTAAAGGACTTTACCTGGCACGAATAAGCACAGAAGCTAAATCCGCTTTAAAGAAATTTATGATAGAATAAGATTAATCTTTTACGCAACGAATACTCAAACCAGAAGTTGCGTACATATAGTATGTATTTAAACTCGTGTAAGAATAGTTTAAACTTTTAGCAGATGTGGAGCTTCCGTTTATCCAGAAATAAGCACTGTAGGTTTGATCTCTAAAATACTGTGATTGATCACAATACCCACAACCCGTTCCAGAAAATCCACTTTCGTTCGTTCCAGTGTTATAATACCAATAGTCATTACCTACAATTCTCATTTTTGCAGCTGCATTTGATCCAAGTTCATTTTCCAGGGCCAGCCAGTCGCTGCTGTTTGCAACGTGCCAACCCAGCGGGGCAATATTTCTTGTGGAGTTTACACAGTACCAGTTGTATAACTTGCCATATGCAGGCAGAGTGGTTGAGGCATTATTATAATTGCAGTATCCAGCTGTTGAAAGACTACTCCATGAGGTAGTATTATTTACAAAGGGAATCGAAGTGCCATCGTTAAAACGATTAACTCTAAGGTTCTCGGTCATCCATTCTTTACCGCCAATTATCACAGTACCATAAACATTTCCATTATAATCCGTCACACTCCCGTAGGTAGTTTTAAATTTTATTTCATCACCATAGGCTGTACCATCAGCATTTGTAGCGTAGGCCCTCACGTAGTAGACAGTATTATTTGTTAGTCCGCTTAGTGTTAGGCTGTACGTGTAGCCGGTAAAAACAGAGGCTGTATACGTTTTTACGAAATTAGTGATCTTTGGTTTAGCAGTGGTGCTCCAGCAAAAACCTATAGATGTAATGGGTTTACTGGTAACACTTTGAAGGATTGCGGAACATACTGCCGAAGACTGCGTTACAGAAGTTGGATTATTTGTTTTAAGTGTAGGAAGCGGTGGAGGATTGGCAGTTGTGAAGGTCAAAGTTTTTCCATAGCCTGTGCGGTATTTATTTGTGGCGTAAGCCCGCACATAATAAGTCATATTTGCTTCCAAGCCGCTTGCTGTAGCATAAAAATTATCTTCTCCATCTCCCGCCGAAACATGATTGTCGGTGATGTCCGGAATATGATCATTACTCCAGCAAACACCTTTCTCAAGTATGGGGCCATTTTCAATTTCTGATCCACCCATACGTGCAGTATAACTGGTTATTGCTTGAATATCACTTGTTGCAATGCGCGGCGCCGACTCATCTTCCTTTTTTTTGCAGGAACTAATGATGGTAATGCACAGAATAAGAAAACAGATTGTTTTAAATTTCATTGGGTGTGATTTTTGAAGTCTAAAGATAAACGAATTATGTAAAAATTTATATTTCCTTGCGCATTCGCCCTACCGGAATATCAAGTTGTTCGCGGTATTTGGCAACCGTGCGTCGTGCAATGTTATAGCCTTTTTCGTTTAACTTGGCACAAAGCTCATCGTCGGTTAGAGGATGTTTTTTATCTTCTTTCTCGATATGATCTTTTAAAATATTTTTTATTTCACGACTACTCACTTCTTCTCCACTATCAGTGCTCATACTCTCACTAAAGAAAGTTTTCAATAAAAAAGTGCCATAAGGTGTCTGTACATATTTGCTGTTAGCCATTCGCGAAACAGTAGAAAGATCAAGTGCAACACGGCTTGCAATGTCTTTTAAAATCATTGGTCGCAGTTTACTTTCATCACCCGTTGCAAAATAATCGTTTTGATATTCAAGAATGCACTGCATACACATACTCATAGTTGCGTAGCGCTGCTGCAAAGCTTCAATGAACCACCCGGCACTTTCTATTTTACTCTTAATAAAACCAGAGGCTTCTTTGCTGCTTTTGTCTTTGCTCCTGGTATATTCTTTCAGCATTTCCTGGTAGTCTTTACTGATCTTAAGATCTGGCATATTTCGACCATTAATACTTAGTTCAGGTTTTCCATCATTAACCGTTACAATAAAGTCAGGAACAACGGCGCTAAAACCACTTTCCTTGGTATCAGTGTTTCCTGGACGAGGATTCAAATGGGTAATCTCACTAATGATATCTTTTAACTCTTCATTGTCAATTTCAAGACGCTTTAAAATTTTATCATAATGTTTCTTCGAAAACTCCTCCATGTGATGCCTGATCACATCCATAGCAAGAACAACTTCTTTAGTTTTTTCGGTTTTGCGTTCAAGCTGAATGAGTAAACACTCTTGCAAATTTCTTGCACCTACTCCCGGCGGATCAAAACTCTGAAGAATTTTTAAAACGGATTCTATTTCTTTTACGTCGGTAGTGATGTTGTAATTAAAAGCCAGATCATCAACAATCAAATCGAGCTCGCGGCGAATATAACCATCTTCGTCAAGACACCCTATCAGATAAGTGCCGATAGTATACTCACGGTCTGTTATATCTTTTAAACCTAACTGCTGTTCTAAAAGCTCCTGAAATCCTACTCCTTCAACAACCACAAAATCGCGTGTTTCGTCATCGGGCCCTTTATTTACAACTTCATATTTATAGGAGTCAAGCTCTTCGGCATCCATGTAGTCTTCCATCTCTACATCACTCGCCGAAGTTTTCATTTCTTCCTCTTTAAACTCGCCGTTATCGTCAAATTCTTCTTCAGGAGCGGTTTCCCCATCATTTTCATTGCTGTATAACTCTTCTTCAGTACTATTTTCCTGATCTTCCTCAAGTGCGGGATTTACTTCCAACTCTTCTTTAATGCGTTCTTCAAGTGCCAGTGTTGGTAACTGCAATAACTTCATCAGCAAAATTTGCTGAGGCAGCAGCTTTTGCGAAAGTTTAAGATATTGCGATTGTTTAAGTGCCATATTAATTAATGCTGCAGAGGTAGTAATTTTTTTTACCTTTCTGTATCACGATGTATTTATTATTAATGAGATGATTTGTATTCACGATAAGATCGTGACTCTCTACTTTTGTTTTATTTATACTTACACCGCCACCGAGAATCATTTTTCTCGCTTCGCCTTTACTCGGAAAAACAGAAGTTTTTTCGGCAAGAAGTTCCAGTACTCCTATGCCGGCCTCTAGTTCGGATTTTGTTACACTAAATTGCGGGAGTCCGTCAAAGACATCTAAAAAAGTTTGTTCATCTAAACCTGTAAGTTCGTTTAATCCGCCGTTAAAAAGAACAGAGCTTGCGTCTATGGCATTGCTGAGGTCTTCCTGGCTGTGCACCAATGTTGTTAAATCATTCGCCAAAGCTTTTTGCAAAATGCGTTTTCCCGGATCCTTTTCATGTTCGGCAATCATGGCTTCCGTTTCTTCCTGCGAGAAGAAAGTAAAAATCTTGATCCAGTTTTTAGCGTCGGCATCAGAAGTATTGATCCAGAACTGGTAAAATTTGTAGGGACTTGTTTTTGTGCGGTCTAACCAAACGCTTCCACTTTCGGTTTTTCCAAATTTTGTGCCATCTGCCTTGCGAATTAGTTGTGTGGTTAAAGCATAAGCTTCATTGCCCGACTTACGACGTATAAGCTCTGTTCCGCTGGTAATATTGCCCCATTGGTCAGAGCCGCCCATTTGGAGCTTGCAGTTTTTAGTTTCGTTTAACTTATAAAAATCGAAAGCCTGGAGTAGTTGGTAACTGAACTCTGTAAAGCTCATGCCGGTTTCTAAGCGGTTTTTAACCGAATCTTTTGCCATCATATAACTAACGGTTAGGTGCTTGCCGATATCACGAATAAAGGTCAGAAAAGAATAATCTTTCATCCAGTCGTAATTATTCACAAGAACCGCGCCATTTCCTTCAGATTTAAAATCTAAGAACTTTTCGAGTTGTTTTTGCAGACCGGCCACGTTTTTATTTAAAGCTTCTTCATCCAGCAAATTTCTCTCAGCAGACTTTCCACTCGGATCACCAACCATACCAGTAGCGCCGCCAACGAGAGCAATGGGTTTATGCCCCGCCTTTTGAAAACGCAACAAAGTAAAAACCTGTGTAAGATGACCAATGTGAAGTGAATCGGCTGTAGGATCAAAGCCAATGTAGCCACTTACAATTTCTTTTTCCAGCAATTCTTCAGTGCCGGGCATAATATCCTGCAGGAGCCCCCGCCAACGTAAATCAGCAACAAAATTAAATTTCATAATGCCTAAAATTACAAATATTGCCTGCATTTACAGCAATTATTGTTTTAAAATTTCGGCTTATTATTTCTAATTTTACAAAATGTTTATATACAATGTAACGGTTAATATATCCGACGATGTGCACCAGGATTGGGTGAAGTGGATGAAAGAAAAACACATTCCTGATGTTATGAAAACAGGATGTTTTATTGATAGTCAAATGGTGAAAGTTTTATACGTAGAAGATGAAGGTCACACTTTTTCAACGCAGTATAAGTTCTTAGAAATGTCGGACATCGAAAAATACCAGAAAGAATTTGCACCGGATCTGCAAGCAGAGCATAAAAAAATGTTTGGAGATAAGTATACAGCTTTTAGAACTTTGCTGCAGATTATTGATTAGGTCTCCAGTACTCTTGACCGGGAAAGTGGAAAAGAAGTTTTAAGCGTCCCCGATAGTTATCGGGGCAGAAAGGGTAAAAAGAAAAAAGTCGGTAACCAACCGACTTTTTCAACCAAAGCAACTAATTGTTTAACCCTTAATTATGACAATTGTTACTTATTCTCTCAACAAGAAACAGCACTAATTCATTTTAAACGGAGGAATTTTACCGTCTTTCATTAATTGTAAACTTTTCTTTTTATGTTCTTCAAAATTTCCGAAAGCCAGAGCATCCAGCATTTCCTGGCGACTCATGTCGGGATTATTAAAATTTTTGCGAATCTCATCTGAACAACGGTCCACATATTTTTCAAATTTCATTGGCGCCCAAACGTATTCTTTTTTTACGGCGTCTTTCTTAAATGCAAATTCTTTAGGAAGATCTCCTTCAATTTTAGATTTAATGTCCAAACCTTCGTAGGTTTTTGGCAACTGACGGTTGTCAAACAAGAATGGCTTACTCACCATAATTACATGTTTTTTACGTTTTGGATCTATCATCGACAGACCTTCAATGCGTAATCCTTTTTTCTTGAGGAGTCCGTATTTAGATTCAAAGTGTTTTAGGATTTCAAACATGAGAGCAGTAGTTTTAGGCAACTAAGTTAACTATTAAATTGTTAATAACTTAGTTTTAACATTGTTATTTAAGTTAATATTTTCAAAACCCTTTTCAGGGAATGTTAGCAAGTGGTTAGTAAGCGGTTGATAACAGGTTAAGTCTCTGAAAGAGAACAACTTGTTTTGGTTCAAAACTCGCGAATGAATGAAGAAAAAGGAACTTAATGCTAGTCTTTTTTGTAAACCAAAACATTAAAAACATATGGGTTTATCCTTTTAACCTGTTCAGAACGCTTCAGTTTTTTTAAACTGCCTTTTTTGCCATTCTGACTCAATAAATCTTGTTTTGTACTGTCTATATCACAAGATTTAATGGAATTTAAGATCTCTTTAGCTTTGATAGCAAAACCTGTGGCCTCAGCACCAGAAATTTTCCCACGAATTACGCCTATAATAGTACCATTTTCATCCAAAAGCGGGCCCCCACTGTTACCAGGATTAACCGGAATAGAAATTTGATACATATTAGTATCGTTAGAATAGCCGCTTAAAGAACTTAAAGAGCCTTCTCCATAAACCATTTCATTGCGGGGATAGCCTAAAGTAAAAACTTTCTCACCGACATCGGTACTTTTTTCATTTAAGCTAAAAGGTACCTGCCAGTTTTTATAAAGGTCTTTGTTATCAACCTTTATAACAGCAAGATCTAATTTCGGATCAAAGAATACTAAGGTTGTAAGCGCTCTTTCAGTAGAAGCATTTCTTATAAAGATACTATCGGCGCCTTTAATCATATGATAACTGGTGAGGATATACCCTTTATTATTTAAAGCAAACGCACTGCCTTCAAGATTCGCAGGTACATACGGCTTTTTATTATTGGTATTTTTAAGACCCTCTACAATACCATCAGTAGAAGCTTTTACTTCACTCACTTTGCGGTTAAGCTCTGTGAGTTCGTTGCTTTGTTTAGTGATGAATAAACCACCTGTGCTTAAAGCCGCCACGGTGCTCAAAACCGCAATAAAAGCAGTACTTGCAGCCACTACTATAGTGCGGCCGTGACGTTTTGCAAAATTTTCTTCCCTGTTAATTGAAATGATTTTCGAGTTTCCGAATTCTTTTTCGTGAATAGCTTTTAGTTTATTTTTAAACTCAACGCGTGAGGCATGTTTTTTCAATGAGTCAACCAGCGCTTTGTGTTCATTAAATGCGTTGGCCATAATGCTGTCGGTATTCAATAAATTTTCAAAGCCTGCTCTATCTTCAGCACTCATACTTCCATTCAGGTAATTGTCAAATAAATCACTAACTCTCATAATTTTCTTTCCCCTTTATTCTTGTTCAATAATTGCTTTATCAAAAAAATATTTCTTTAATCGTTGTAAACATTTGTACTTCTGGTTTTTTGCATTATCGGCATTTGTATAGCCAAACTTTTCAGCAATTTCATCCATATTCATTCTATGCACGTAGAAGTCCTTTATCAGTGTGGCGCAAGGTTCTCCAAGTTCTGCCAGACTTTTATTCATTTTTTCAATTTCCAGTTCTTTGGCGGTGTGCTCGTTTAAATCTGTGCTCACATCTACCACTTCATTCTCGTCGTCTTCTTTAAATAAAAATGTTTTGCCATTTTTTTTAAGTTGCTTTAACCAAAGACGCTTTGAAACAGAATATATGTAGGTCTGTAGCTGACAATTTAACTCAAACTCTGGCTTTTGCGCGTTTTCGTAAAGCACAATAACTGTCTCCTGGTAAATGTCCTTAGCTGCTTCTTCCGTGCCGCTGTTGTTTACAATAAATTTAAGAACGATGTTATAATACTTCTTATATAAGGCACTAAGCACTTCACTGTTGCCGCTGCGCAAACCATCAATAAATTGATCATCGGTAAACTGCGGTTTGGTTCTGGACATAGACACCTTGTTTAGATTAATACTTTGTTTTGATAAAGGTAACCTGTTTTTAACAAATAATTTATTCTAGATTTTTTTCCAAAGATCCGATACCTATCGGATTGGCAGATTGCACTCATTAGTTTTTGTAAAGATAAGAGCCTTAACTGGGTCAAATATAGCAGGTAACCTCCAATTGCAATAAATTTAAGACTTTGATTACCAGTTAATTATGAATTATTCTTAATTTTCGTTCTTTTTTTGGGTTACCATTTTCAAATTCTGGTATAAATGTAAAATTAACAATCAATTTAAAACTAAAACCAAAATGAAAAAAGTATTCTCTATTATCGCTGTAGCTGTTGTTGCTACTTTCGTTGCTTGTGGACCTTCTGCTGAAGAAAAAGCAAAATTAGAAGAAAGAGCGAAATTTATTCAAGATTCAATCGCTGCTTCAATCAGCGAATCAATGCAAACTACTGAGCCTACTGCTGATACTACAGCTGTTGCTGCTCCTGCTACTGAAACTGCTGCTCCTGCTGCAGATGCTCACGCACACTAAGAATTTGTGTTTAGTTAGTTAGCTGAATGGCCTCAAAGTTTTTACTTTGGGGCTTTTCTGTTTTTTGATTAGCTTTGTTTTCCATTAAATTACCTAGTATTTACTATGAAAAATCTTTTTTTACTCTCTGCTTTCGCTTTTATATTGATTTTAACTTCTTGCGGACCTGCTGCTGAAAACAGACAGGTGATGCATGAACGTGCTAAAGTTTTCCAGGATTCTATTGCGAATATGATCCGCACTTCCATGGCGGAAGCTGAGGCTCCAGGAGGTGTGGTAGTTCAACCTGCACCTGCTGCTACGCCGGCACCAGCGCCTGCAAAGAAATAAAAGCCAGATCGGCACTTATACCTTAATTTTGTAAACTCAATTATGGAAATTACAGTTCAAAACGTAATAGATGCCTTAAAGTATGTAGATGATCCGGATCTTAAAAAAGATTTGATCACTCTTAATATGGTTAAGGATATAGAAGTAGAAGGGAAGAATATTTCCTTTACAGTGGTGCTTACTACACCGGCTTGTCCTATGAAGGATATGATTCACAATGCATGCATGAATGCGATTCTACATTATGTAGATAAGGAAGCAAAAGTGAAGATCACCATGTCGTCGAACGTTACCACAAAAAAAGAAAAAGACGAAACGACCTTACGTGATGTGAGAAACATTATTGCTGTTGCCAGCGGTAAAGGTGGTGTTGGAAAAAGCACGATAGCGGCGAACCTCGCTGTTGGTCTTGCCCGACAAGGAGCTAAGGTAGGTTTGGTGGATGCTGATATTTATGGTCCTTCACAACATATAATGTTTGGTGTACAGGATGAAAACCCGGGTTCTGTCGAGTTTAACGGACAGAAAAAAATGTCACCGGTAATAAGTCATGGCGTAAAACTAAATTCAATTGGGTTTTTAGCCGGTCCTAACCAGGTAATTGCTTTACGCGGGCCTATGGCTACTAAAGCTCTGTCACAATTATTTTACGAAACCGTTTGGGGCGAGCTAGATTATTTGATAGTAGATCTTCCTCCCGGAACAGGCGATATTCAAATCAGTTTGTGTAGCCAGGTTCCTGTAACAGGCGCTGTTGTGGTTTGTACGCCGCAAGAAGTGGCTATTTCTGATGCGAGAAAAGGAATTGCTTTATTTCAATTACCACAGGTAAATGTTCCAATACTCGGACTTGTAGAAAACATGGCCTGGTTTACTCCTGAAGAATTGCCTGAGAATAAATATTACATTTTTGGTAAAGACGGTGTAAAACATTTAGCCGAAGAATTACAGGTACCACTTATTTCACAAATACCTTTGGTGCAAAGTGTGCGTGAAGCCTCTGATGCTGGTCGCCCGGCGGTGATGCAGGAAAATACACCGCAAGCATTAGGCTTTTTAGAGCTTGCGCAGAATGTGGCTCAGCAAGTTGCTATTAGGAATGCATCAACTACTGTTGAGGCTACCGTTTAATTTTAAATTTTCGGTATCTATTGTTCGAATGTAAACTCTGAAATTAAAGAGTATTCATATCCAGAATTGTCGGAAGTATTTTTTTCTGAGGTCAAAACAATTTTCTTGTTTCTGAGTTCCTTAATAGTGTAAGTTAAGTCGGTGCTGCTTCCCTTAGAAAATGTTGAATATCCGCCTCCAACATATCCGCCTCCACCAATTGGATTCAAGTATTGACTAACATACGAATCGAGGTGTATAACAATTTGCTCCTTATTTTTATGAGTACCTATTCCTGCAGTAAAATTCCATGTTCCTTTTTGGGTAATTCTGCTTTGATTATCTGTGATCATTTCTGAAAAAAATTCTCCATTTTTTTTGAACTCCATAGTATAAGAGACTGATCCCGTGTAATTATCTGAGAAAGCATTTCCTGCGGAGTCACTGTAAGTGGTTGTACTGGAATAGCGAGCGTCAGTGTAACTGGTAGAAATACTATTTGCCGAAGCGTTATTTCCTGTAGAAGAAGTATTATAGTTTTCAGTACCGCTTTTTATCTTCCATTCTCCTACAACCCTTGCCTTACGTGTTCTCAAAGATAACAAAGGATCATCTTCACCTTTTTTGCAGTTTGTAAATAATTGACAGAGAAGTAAAGTTATAAATGCAAAATTTAGTATTTTCATAGTCTTTGGGTTCAATTATAATGCTTGTGTAGTAAAATATTGCAGGGAAATTCCCTCGGGTAACTTATAAAGAGCTTAAAATTATTGTTCGAAAGTAAACTCTTCGTTAAAGCCATTTGCATTATACTGGTATCCTCTGACCAGCACGAGCTTTTTCGCTCTTAGTTCCTTAATGTTATAAACAATGTCTGAGGGGAAAATGACACGAGAATCATGAAGCAAGATTTCTTCCTTATTTTTTTTCCCACCAATTCCTCCGGTAAAATTCCAAGTACCTACAATACCATGTCTGTCGTTGTATTCTAGCTGACGAGACTCATTTACCTCACCATTTTTTTTAAATTCTATAAAATAGAATATGTCTCCTTTTTCTGTTTGATTAGACCCTGTATATTTTTGTATATATTCATTCCTCGTATATTCAGTCGTGGTAGTCCACGACGGAAAACTAACAGTTGTTTTTAGACCACTTACGAGTTTCCATTTTCCTACAACCCTTGCCTTTCGTGTTCTCAAAGATAACAAAGGATCATCTTCACCTTTTTTGCATTCGGTGAAACAAAGACTTAATAAAAGTAGAACTGACAAATAGATTTTTTGGGATTTCATAAGAAGTTGAATAGGGGACGAAACTACACATTTATTTTATTGTTCGAATGTAAATTCTTCTGAGTAAGTAAAATTAGTATTGATATTAGAATTTCTGCAGAGTACAAGTTTTTTATTTCTTAATTCTTTAATGGAATAAACAACTTCCCTATTTACACTTGTTTGAGGATCGACAATTACGAGTTGCTCCTTGTTTTTCAACTTTCCAACCCCACCCGTAAAATTCCACGTTCCGCTCATGGTATAAGAACCTGCAGATGCCAAAAGATTTTGGATATCTACAGCGCCGTTCTTATTAAAATTTATTTTAAAGAATGACTCACCTTCGCTAACAATTTGCTTGCCGTCAAAAGTACTCACCTGCCGGTAGGAGTCGCGGGTGAAAGTAGTCTCTATGACGGAACCAAAAACGTATTGGGAATGGATGCCTTTTGTCATCTTCCAGTTTCCTTCCACGCGCGCTTTGCGTGTGCGCAGAGAAATTGCGGGATCATCTTCTCCTTTTTTGCAGCTTGTGAGAAGTAGAGAAAATAATAAAATAGGCGTTATGAGCTTAAGTGTTTTCATAGTTTTAAAGGTTTAGTAAACTATATAAATATGACGGAAATATGTAACGTTTAGCTTTGTAATTTATGTGGCGATCTTTATCAGCGATTATGGATTTAACATTTTCCGGCATCATATCTGTTACTCTTATTTAAATTAATTTAACCCAAACCTATGAAAAAAAGCATTCACTATTTAATCCTGATCAGTACTTTACTTGTTTTTTCCTGTAGAAAAGATAAAAAGTCCGAAAGCGAGTCTTCACCGGAAACACCTGTTGTAATAGACAACTACACTTCACTAAGTGATTTTTATTTAAAGAATGGAGTGCAAAAAGAAACATTTACTTTTAATGCCGGAACAGGTGGTAGTTTTATATCACAGCAAGGAACTACTATCAATATAGCGCCCAATACTTTCACTCCAGCTTCAGCAAGTGTTGTAATTGAGTTTAAAGACATTTATAAAAAAAGCGATATGTTATTGTCTGACATGCCTACACAAGCGTATGATGGTACGATTTTAAAGTCTGCAGGCGAATTTTTTATTAAAGCTCTTATAAATAATAATGCGGTGGAATTAAAGTCAAACGCCAAGATCCAAATTTTACAGCCATTAAAACAAGCTCTTGACACAGGCATGAAACCTTTTGTGATATTAGTCGATACTAATAAAACCGGGTCTGGATGGTATAACAATCCAGGCGACTCTGTTTTTTATACTACGTCAAATTATGTTTATGACCTGTATAATTTTTCGAGTCCTGCAAGTAGCGGCACCTGGTGTAACAGCGATAATCCAAACTATTTTTCATCTTCTGTTCAAACAACTCTCACTATTCATGCTAACCAAACCGGTAATTTGAATAATATTTTTCTCGTTTTTAAGGATGTAAATAGTATGGTTCATGTATATAAATATAACCAGGCAGACGATTATATTTATAACTATGCTCCAACCGGCCTTAAATGCACGGTGGTAGCTTTAGGAGTGAAAGACAACAAACTCTATTCGTCCTTTACCCCCATCACTATAAGCTCCAACCAAACGGTTAGTTTTGACCTGATTGAGACAACTACTGAAAATTTTAAGGCCGCTTTAAAAGCGCTCGACTAGCCAACTCAAAGCACAGCTGCATATGATTACTTATTACTTTAGTGGCTCATAATGATAAGGACGGAAGCGATAAGCTAATCCTAATTCCATTAAGGCTCCTCTTTCGTAACCAACTTCCAGATTGAAGGCAAGGTTAGTTGTGATGTAATAACGGTAGCCAAGTGTTGGAGCAATATACAAACCATTGGGAAGTTTTACATCCGCAAAGCCATATCCGTAAGTTCCTGTCTGTGAAACTGTAATTGCTAAGGAGTTTTTGGTAAATCCAAAGGCACATCCTACAAATAAATCGGACTTTACACTTTCAAGCGGAATGTGATAATTAGGCCTTAGTCCGAGGGATCCGCTACTAAGCCTGTAGCTATATTTATCTTCCATTTGTTTTCCGGCCTGTGTACCATTGGCAACGGTATAAGAGTCGGTTACTCTGATCTCAATGCCATACCATGCAAAACTCAATCCCAGAGAGAAGTTTTTTGTGAGGGCGTATTCGTATTTTAAACAAAGAGGATTTGTTCCTTTTATTTTAGTTTGAATAGCCCCTTTAAAGCCTTCTTTAAAAGAAGTCTTCTCTGTTTGAAGGCGGGTAATAGATTTGTTAAGGTGCGGTATACCAATGCCCGCGCTACAAATAGCATCTTTTTTCTGAAAGGCCTGTGCAATTAAAAGTGTATTTACTACCATCAATACCAGAAGGAGGCAGCACTTTTTTTGGGTAAGAAAACGCATGCGTGTTATTTAAGATTCTCCAGCATATTCTCTACCAGTTTTGGAAGATCGTATTTTACTTTCCAGTTCCAGTCTTTTTGCGCGTGCGAATCGTCAATACTTTTCGGCCAGCTGTCGGCAATGGCCTGGCGGAAATCTGGATTATAAGAAATCTTAAAGTCAGGAATATGTTTTTTTATTTCTGCAGCTATTTCTTTAGGACTAAAACTGATTCCTGATAGATTGTAAGCACCTCTTATTTTAATACTTTCGGCAGGAGCGTGCATGATTTCAATGGTTGCGCGGATAGCATCTTCCATGTGCATCATAGGTAAAGCTGTGTTTTCACTTAAGAAACATTCGTAGCTTCCATTTTTTAAAGCTTCGTGAAAAATATGGACAGCATAATCCGTAGTTCCCCCACCCGGAGCGCTTTTCCAGCCAATTAAACCCGGGTAGCGTAAACTTCTAACATCTACACCATGTTTTTTAAAATACCATTCGCACCATCTTTCACCCGCTTGTTTACTGATCCCGTAAATAGTAGAGGGCTCCATAACGGTGTATTGTGGGGTGTTTTCGCTTGGTGTAGTAGGACCAAAAACCGCGATAGAACTTGGCCAATAAACTTTAGAAATGTGTTTTTCTTTAGCAAGATCTAATACGTGAAATAAGCTTTCCATATTGAGTTTCCAGGCTGACATAGGTTTTTGTTCGCCTGTGGCAGATAATAAAGCCGCAAGATGATACACCTGAGTGATACCATGTTTTTTTACTATGGAAAACATCGCATCCTTGTCCAAAGCATCCAGTCTTTCAAAAGGATTATTTTTAAAAGCATCTTCCGGTGCTTTTAAATCTGAGGGAACTACATTTTCAGCCCCATAAATGTTAGATAAATTTTCGGTTAATTCTAACCCGATTTGCCCTCCGGCCCCTATTATTAATACCTTTTCCTGCGTATTCGACATGACTTATATCACTTATGTTTTAGAACAATTTTTGTATCTTTGCAATCGTTTGCAAACGTAAAAAGAATTTTTGATTTAAAAAGCGCTTTTTGCACGATAATATAACCTGCAATTATTTTTATCAGATGTCAATTTTAGTAAACCGTACCGACAAAAACGTTCTTAAGCAACGTTTAAAAGAAGAAAATATCAAACGTAAAACCATTTCGTTTTACCGCTACGTTCAGATTCCTGAACCTCATGCATTAAGAGATGAACTTTTCAAAAGCTGGAACGACCTGAATTGTTTTGGCCGCATCTATCTTGCCAAAGAAGGAATTAATGCTCAAATGAGCGTTCCAGAGGAAAATTGGGAAGCCTTTGTAGCTTTAGTTCATGGCTTGCCTTATTTTAAAGATGTGCCTTTTAAGCACGCAGTAGATGGCAATGGAAAATCCTTTTACAAACTTATCGTAAAGGTGCGTGAAAAAATTGTGGCGGATGGAATCGAAGATGAAAATTTTGATCCCGCCAACACAGGTTCTTATTTAAATGCCGGGGAATTTAATAAAGCCGTTGCCGACGAAGATACCATTGTGATTGACATGCGCAATCATTATGAGAGTGAGGTAGGAAGGTTTGACAGAGCATTTTGTCCGGACGCGGATACTTTTAGAGAGGAGTTACCTTTAGTGATTGATCATTTAAGAGGTCAGGAAGACAAAAAGATTGTAATGTATTGCACGGGAGGTATTCGCTGTGAAAAAGCCAGTGCTTATTTTAAACACAAAGGGTTTAAAGATGTGCATCATTTAAAAGGCGGGATTATTCAATACGCGCAGGAAATAAAAGAACAAAACCTTGAAAGCAAATTCAAAGGGATGAATTTTGTTTTTGATGAGCGTATTGGAGAACGTATTACGGAAGATATTTTATCAGAATGTCACCAATGCGGCAAACCTTGCGACACACACACGAATTGCAAAAACGATGATTGCCACCTGTTATTTATTCAGTGTGCCGAATGTGCTGAGAAAATGAACGGCTGCTGCACCCCGGATTGCGTTAGAATTGCAGCGCTTCCGATAGAAGAACAACGCGAGCTTCGCAAAGGCAGAGTTAAGAATGGTCCGGAGTGTTTATCTGTTTATAAAAGCCGCCTGCGCCCCAATTTAAAGGAGATATTGAAAAATAACCTATCTTTAAAATAAATAAAATTAACCCCCCACACACATGAAAAACGCAGCCATAGTAATTTTAGCTGTCCTGGTATTTGCAGGGATTACCTCCTGCCAAAAAACAAAAGATGAAGTAAATAAAGCTACGGCGTTTGATATGAATTATACCACAGGTGATATTACGATACCATCATCTACTTTAGCGGCTGTAGTTACAGGTACAACTCAAACTGTTGAGTTTAATACTCCTGAAATTTCAACCGCTTCGGCAAGTCGCTTCACATCAGAATCTACCACACAAGATCTTATTGAAGAAATTAAAATGACAAAGTTTACTATTTCTAACTCTAGTGGAAATTTGAACTTTTTAAAATCCATTAATATTTACATTAAGACGAGCGGACTAGGCGATCTTCTTATTGCGACTAAAACTGTTATTCCGCAAAATGTTTCTACGGTTAATGCAGATTTAACGGATGTGAACATAAAACAATTTATTTTCAAGGATAAAATTCAATTTAAAGTAAGTGTTACTTTGATTGCAGGAACTAATGCATCGGGAGATCAAAAATTAAAGACCTCGCAAACCATGCACGTAAAAGGAAAACGTATTTAAAATTTAAAAGCATCCCTATGCCGATCTATCACAAGCTTGGAGAAATTCCACAAAAAAGACATACAATTTTTAAAGACAAAAAAGACAACTTTTATTACGAGCAATTGTTCGGAACGGAAGGGTTTCACGGTATGTCTTCGTTGCTTTACCATGTGCACCGTCCTACTCAGGTAAAAGAAATAATCAAAAGTTATTCGGTTGAGCCTAAAATAGCCATTGGTAAAAACATTAAAGCGCTTTTATTAAAAGGTTTTGAAATTAAACCTGAAGCAGATTTTTTAGCAAGCAGAAAAACACTTTTAATTAATTCTGATTGTGCAATTGGTTTAGCAGCCCCCACTCAAAGTCAAACCGAGTACTTTTATAAGAATGCCGATGCCGACGAAATGCTTTTTATTCATAAAGGGAAAGGCACTTTGAAAACAATGATGGGTAACATTGACTTTGAATACGGCGATTACCTGATCATTCCGCGTGGCATGATTTATCAAATGCATTTTGAAACGAGCGATAACCGTTTGTTGTTTTGCGAAAGTCATTCGCCCTACTACACGCCGAAACGTTACAAAAATTCGCAAGGGCAATTGTTAGAACATTCACCCTTTTGCGAGCGCGATTATAAATTACCAACGGTTATAGAAACGCATGATCAAAAAGGAGACTTCTTGATTAAGATAAAAAAGGAAGGTATGATGCATGAAGTGATTTATGCTACGCATCCTTTTGATGTGGTGGGTTGGGACGGTTATAATTTTCCATGGGGGTTTTCTATTCATAATTTTGAACCTATAACAGGTCGCATACATCAACCGCCTCCGGTGCATCAGACTTTCGAAACAAACACTTTTGTAGTTTGCAGTTTCTGTCCACGTTTATACGATTATCATCCTTTAGCAGTGCCCGCTCCATACAATCACAGCAACATTGATAGCGATGAGGTTTTGTATTATGTAGATGGGGATTTTATGAGCCGTAATAATATTGAACAAGGCCATATTACTTTGCATCCAAAAGGCATTCCTCATGGTCCGGCCCCCGGAGCTATGGAGCGCAGTATAGGTCATAAGGAAACACAAGAACTGGCTGTAATGATTGATACCTTTAAACCTTTGATGGTGACTGAAGAGGCCATGGGTATTGATGATGGAAAATATTACAAGAGCTGGGTTGAATAGACGACAAAGGCATCGATGAAATGGTTTTATCTTTTTGGTTTGCTTGTGTATTCAGTGTCAATAAAGTCGCAGAACATGCTGGCATGGGACAAAAATTATCAGCTTCAATTTTCTGATTTTCAATCACCCGCAACTCAGGTAGGACAAGGAAGTAATTACAGTATATATTCCACTGCTAGTTTCGACTATTCCTTTTACATGCTTCAGGCAGAATTTATGTTCACTAAAAACTTTAATTCCAAAGTAAATTGCTCATTTCAACGGAATGCTTCTTCCATTGTTGCTGTTGACAGCACAATGGCGTATCAGCTTTTGAACTTTGGAAGGTATTCTTTTGATCTTGCGGAATTGTATGCGAGAAAATTCAGAAAGAAAATTTACGAAGAGAAGACTGCTTTTTCCGATGTAAGTTTTTGCAAGCCTATCTATGAGGAAATGTCTCAGGCACTTAATACGCAACATGCTTTTGCGGCAAGACAATGCGATCTCGGTAGGAATGAAGAAAAGCTCAAACAACTGCATGGAGAAATTTTAAAAGAAATAGAAATGCTTTCAGATTTCTGTAAAACTTGTAAACCTCCTAAAAAGAAAAAATAATTAGTACCCCAAAACCTCTCGTATCTGCTTCAGCTTATCATTCGCCATTTTATTAGCCTTCGCTTCTCCAATAGCTAGTTCTTTTTCAAGTAAATCAGGATTAGCCATAAAGTGATCGTAAGTTTTACGGGGCTCTTTATATTTTTCGAGAATCAAATTCAACAAGGCCGTTTTTGCGTGACCATAACCAAAGCCGCCTTTCAAATAATTCTGGCGCATGGTTCCTGTTTCTTCGGGGCTTGCTAAGAGCGCGTACAATTTAAATGTATTATCTGTTTCCGGATCTTTGGGATCCTCCAGGCTCTTGCTATCACTTACAATGCTCATGACTACTTTTTTCAATTCTTTTTCCGGAAGAAAAATATTGATGAAATTGTTATAAGACTTACTCATTTTTTGCCCGTCGATTCCCGGAACGATCATTACACGAGAATCTGTCAATCCTTCAGGAACGACAAGAATTTCCTTCTCCAGTTTATGGTTAAATGATCTTGCAATGTCCGCAGCGATTTCCAAATGTTGCATTTGGTCTTTTCCAACTGGAACAAATTGCGCATCATACAATAGAATATCAGCCGCCATTAAAACCGGGTAAGTAAATAAACCGGCATTTACATCACTCAAACGCTCACTTTTATCTTTAAAAGAATGCGCGTTGGCCAACATTGGAAAAGGGGTGAAACAATTCAAATACCAGGTTAACTCCGTAACTTGTGGCACACGACTCTGACGGTAAAAAACCGTTCTATGCGGATCGAGTCCGAAAGCCAACCAGGTGGCTGCTACTGACTTTGTACTTTCTTTAATAAATTCAGCGTCCTTCTTACTGGTTAAAGTGTGAAGATCTGCAATAAAAAATAAACTGTCGTTCTCAGCTTTTTTACTTAGTTCAATGGCAGGTATAATAGCGCCCAGCAAATTACCAAGATGCGGAACGTTAGTGCTTTGTATACCAGTTAAAATTCGTGACATAATTTAAAAATACAAATGTACTATTTTTAGTAATTCAAACTGTTGGCGCAGCGCTCGCCATCCATGGCGGCACTTACAATACCTCCGGCATAACCTGCCCCCTCTCCACAAGGAAAAAGATTTTTCAATTGGGGATGATAGAGCAGATCTTTATCGCGTGGAATTCGCACAGGAGTTGAGGTGCGCGACTCTACGCCAACTATCAAAGCTTCGTTTGTCATGTAACCGCGCATCTTAGTTCCAAAAGCTTTAAAACCTTCTTTTAAGGCGGGGCCAATTAACCTGCCTAAAACTTGTTGCATTTCTACACTTTTTAAACCTGGTTGATAGCTGCAATCTGGTAAAGAAGAACTTACTCGCCCATTTGTAAAGTCTTGCAGACGTTGGGCTGGCGCTGTCTGTGTCTTTCCGCCAAAAGCCCAGGCGGTGTGTTCAAATTGTTTTTGAAATTCAAGCCCGGCCAATGCCCCAAATTTTTTATAGGGTTCAAAATCTTTTAATTCCAGTCCCACAACAATTCCACTATTAGCATAGGGATTATTTCGTTTACTCGGGCTCCATCCGTTAGTTACCACTTCTTCCTGGCTTGTAGCGCAGGGCGCTATGATTCCGCCCGGGCACATACAAAAAGAATAAACGCCATAACCTTTTACCTGTTGAACCAAACTATAACTTGCGGCCGGTAAAAATTCGCGTTTCTCAATAACTTCATTCAGACTTCCACAATGATATTGTATACTGTCTATTAAGGATTGAGGATGTTCGACGCGAACACCAAGCGCAAAAGGTTTTGCTTCGAGGAGGATGTTTTTAGCGTTGAGCAATTCATAGATGTCGCGCGCAGAATGCCCTGTGGCCAGGATAACATTTTGTACGGGAAAATCTTGTTCGCCTTTTTCGCTTGATAATTTTATAGAAGTGAGCTTTTCATTGCTAGTAGAAAAGTCAATTAACTTAGAATTAAAATGTACTTCACCACCAAATTGCAAAATGGTTTCGCGCATAAATTGAATCAATTGCGGCAATTTATTAGTACCAATGTGAGGATGCGCGTCAATTAAAATTTCTTCGCTGGCACCATGATAAACAAAGGTCTTAAGTATTTTATCAATGTCACCGCGCTTATTTGACCTTGTATATAGCTTGCCATCGCTGTATGTTCCGGCACCACCTTCTCCGAAACAATAATTACTTTCGGGATTTACGATCTGTTCTTTATTGATAGCGGCAAGATCTCTCCTTCGTGCTTTCACATCTTTACCGCGCTCTATAATAATTGGTTTTATGCCCAGTTCCAGGCAACGTAATGCAGCGAATAATCCTGCAGGTCCTGCCCCTATAATGTGACAGGTTTTGGCAGATGACGAAACATCGGGATAAGTAATGTGAATTTTTTCACGCAGAATCTCTTCATCCACTGCCGCCTGAACAGTAAGGTTAATTCGGATCTTTCTTCCACGTGCATCAATACTTCGTTTTAGAATTTTTATGTGAAGCGTTGAATCTGATTTCAAAGAGAGCTGTTCGCGCACTTCTTCTTTTAGCAGGACTTCGTTTAAAGCCGTTTGAGGACTAACCTGTAGTTGTAGTTTTGTTTGCATAGTTGGAAGATTTTTATTCTTCAGTTGGACACGAAGTTTATCAATTTTTTCGGTTCCTATCCTTCAAAGGTAATACTAAATACCACCATTCGTGAACGTATTTTATCGATGCTATTTGTAAATACACTATTCTCTTTTTTAAGGAGATTTTTAGTTCCTATCAATAATTTTAATTCAAAACCCAGTTTAAAATATTGCAGATAGAAATCGGTGCCCGCACCGGCACTGTAAAAGTAGTCATCACGCAAAACTTTTACATTATCATCCAATTGATTTGGGCCCCCTGTTGAACCATTTCCGGCTTTCTTTCTTGCAGAGAGATCGAGTGTATAACCACCGCCGCCAATAACATAAGCAGAGAAATTAGCCTGACGTTTTGATTGTATTTTAACTTCCATCGGAAAAATGAGAAAAACAGATTCTACTGTTTTTTCAAAGATCTTTACACTATCTCTGTCAGGCGTATTAAGAGTATATTGAATTTTGCGGGTCCCAAAACTAATGTTAGGCGTAAATCTTAAACGCACATATTGTGCAATTCGGGCGTCTCCAACCAGGCCTATAGCGAAACCTCCCGAGGGTTTAGAGTAAATGGTTTTAATTTGATAACGAGAGTCACCTATCAATGTATCAGGAAAGAAAGAATTGGGCACGGGATTAATTCTAAAATCGGTTTGATTTCCGGCAATAGTAAATCCGAAATGAATTTTTTGTTGATAGAACCTTGGCAGGTTAACTCCGTAACCATCACTTTCCTGCGACAAAAGAAAGGCTGAGTATAAAAACGCGGTAAGTATTAAGGCTATTCTTTTCAGAGAGATGATAAGTAATTTACACGTTTAAATGTGCAAAGTTATTGATTTAGTTGAGTTTAACCGGAGTATAAAACTAATAAAAAAACCTAAATCTTCTCTTCGTATTCAAGGTAAAAGTCAGGGGCCCTCAAAAGTAATGCTAAACACAACCATACGTGAACGTACCTTATCGATACTGTTTGTAAAAACGCTGTTCTCTTTTTTCATGAGATTTTTGTTTCCTATAAGGAGTTTCAATTCAAATCCGAGTTTGAAATAATTGAGATAAAAATCGGTTCCTGCACCGGCGCTATAAAAATAATCGTCGCGCAAAATCTTTACGTTATCGTCTAATTGGTTAGCGCCACCTGTAGATCCGTTTCCGGCTTTTTTTCTTGCTGAAAGATCGAGCGTATAACCACCGCCACCAATTACGTATGCCGAAAAATTGCCCTGACGTTTGGATTGTATTTTAACTTCCAAAGGAAAAATGAGGAAAACAGATTCAACAGATTTTTCGAAGAACTTTAGAGTATCCCTATTCTGACTTGCTAGAGTATATTGAATTTTGCGCGTTCCGAAACTAATGTTGGGTGTAAATCTTAAACGGAGATACTCTGCTACTCGTTTGTCTACGACCAATCCAATAGCGAAGGCAGATGAAGGTTTCGAGTAAACGGTTTTTACAGTGTAACGTGATTCTCCCATAAGTGTATCTGGAAAAACAGAATTAGGAACAGGGTTAATTCTAAAATCTGTTTGATTGCCGGCGATAGTAAATCCGAAGTGGATTTTATCCTTGTAAAATCTGGGCAGATTAACGCCATATCCATCGCTAACCTGTGAGAAAAGAAGTGCTGAGTGTAAAAAAGCACTGACTATTAAAGCTATTCTTGCCAGGTAATAATAACGCGAAAAAATGAGGTTAAATTGTGCAAAGCAGTTGATTTTAGCGGGTTTTTTATTCTTCAATTACTAATAAAAAACCCTAAATTTGTAGCCTTATGGAAATTCAGGTTATGAAATCTAAACTGCATTGTGTAACTGTTACACAGGCGGAATTGGATTATATAGGAAGTGTTACTATTGATGAAGATTTGATGGATGCTGCAAATTTGATTGAGAACGAGCAGGTGCACATTTTGAACAAAAATAATGGTGAACGTTTTATCACTTACGTCTTAAAAGGAGAGAGGGGAAGCGGAGTAATTTGCCTGAATGGTCCTGCAGCTTTAAAGGTAAAATTGAGTGATGTTGTTATCATCATTTCATACGCGAACATGGATTTTGAAAAAGCAAAAACATTTCGTCCCTGGGTTGTTTTTCCGGATACTACAACAAATAAACTAAAATAATATGGGCAAAAATACCAGGTCAATTATACAGTTTGTTGTTTTATTGGGTATTGGTATTTTGTTAATCTGGTTATCTGTCAGCGGAATTACACCCAAACAGAAGCAAGAAATTTATGTGGCATTTCAAACCGCAGATTATCTGTGGGTAGCAGTGGCAATGGTAATTTCTTTTTTCAGCCACTTTTTAAGGGCTTACCGTTGGAATTATTTATTACAACCCGTAGGGTATAAAACAAATTTGCTGAATGCTACCTGTCACGTCTTAGTCGGTTATTTTGCAAATTATGGCATTCCCCGCATGGGTGAAGTAACACGCTGCACGCTAGCTTCCAAATACGATAAAGTGCCTTTTGAAGTGGGCTTTGGAACAGTGATCACAGAAAGGATTATAGATTTCATTTTGTTTCTTATCATTTTTGTGTTGACCCTCGCATTACAATTTTCTGAATTAATAGGGCTTGCAAATAAACTTATTTTTGATCCGCTTCGTCTTAAACTAGCGGGAATGGGTGCTAGCCCCTTAAAATTGGTCATACTGGCTAGTGTTGTTCTTGGTTTTTTTGCAGTACTATTTTTATTAAGAAAAAAATTTACAGCTCTTTTAAAAGGAAAGCTGGGAGGCATTGTAAAAGGGATGGGGGAAGGCATTGGTTCTGTTAGGAAAATGGAAAGTCCTTTAAAATTTATAGGACTTAGTTTAATGATCTGGGCCTGCTATTTTTACTCGCTCTATTTTTGTTTTTTCGCATTGCCAGGAACTTCGCATTTGGGACAAAAAGAATGTTTGACCTTATTGCTTTTCGGAACGTTTGGTGTGATCTTTTCGCCGGGCGGATTGGGAGCCTATCCAGCCATTCTTGGAGGAATTTTGATCACCACTTACAACATCGACAAAGTTTCTTCTTTTGCTTTACCTTGGCTTTCCTGGACCAGTCAATTTATACTAATTGTTTTTCTTGGAATTATAAGCCTGATAATTTTACCACTTTACAACCGTAAAAAAGATGTCGTTTCACCAACTGCTTAAAGATAAAATTGTAAGCAAAGAAGAGGCTTTAAAAAAGTTAGAAGTCTATCGCAATGCCGGTAAAAAAATTGTTTTTACAAATGGCTGTTTTGACATTTTACATCCGGGTCATGTGGATTATCTGAGCCAGGCGAGAGACCTCGGAGATACTTTGGTTCTTGGCTTGAATACCGACAATTCTGTAAAACGTTTACAAAAAGCTCCTAATCGTCCCATAAACTCGGAAGAAACGCGTGCCATTGTTTTGGCTGGATTAGCCTGCATTGATTTGATTGTTTTTTTCGACGAAGAAACACCTTACGAGCTCATTCAATTTTTGCAACCTAACGTACTCGTTAAAGGTGACGATTACAAAGCTGAGAATATTGTAGGCTACGATATTGTAAAAGCAAATGGCGGAGAAATTAAAACTATTCCCATGGTTCAGGGATACTCAACTACCAAAATCATTGCAAAAATTCTGCAATAAAAATTTAACGTTAGTAGCTATCTAATCTTGGGATACTGCGTTTCGGAATTTTGACATCGCTTAGCATAGAAGATTTTAGATTTACAGTCAGGTTATAACTTTTGTTAGGTCCAAAGGGAATCCAGTCTATACGAGCCTCCCAGCATTTAAGATCACGGTAAATATTAACGCTGGTGTAACTTAAGCGTCTTGTATTAAAATCAAAACCACTGGTAATACCAAGTTTCCAGAATTTGGTAGGCATCAAGTCTCCCGAAAAATTAAGTAGCTGACTGGTAAGAACTTTTCTATCATTGTTATTGGTCAAATTAAGATTATACCCCACACGTAAGTTCCAGGGAAGTTTTTCCTGGGCATTTAAATCGTTTTGTGCGCCACGCTCAGCTCCGTTAGTCTGATCGGTTGGCTGCCTTGTTTTTCGCAAAGCTTCGAGCATATTACTGCCTATAGAAGTATTAATACCAACGCCGGCGTTTGTAAACCGCGCTAAACGACCATCGGCACTGTAAACATAGTCTTTGGTTCTGTTGCCTGAAATTTTATTGTACACATACGGATCAAAAGCAGAACTTGCATTAATATCAAAATATTTGAACAGCACTGTTCTCAGGGTGATTCCAACTGTACTCATTTTCTGACTATCGGCCGCAAAATTATAAGCGCCATTTAATCCCAGTCCCTGTATCAATGTAACTTTTTTGTACGTTATTCCGGTGTCGGATTTTTGTTTGAGTTTTGCTTCAATGGTGTTGTTTAAATTTAAAGACAAAGCACTTTGTTTTCCTCTTGCAGGACCGCCGTATATGCCTTTTTCAAAAATCGAATACTTTGTTTTATTTCCAAGTGTGTCGTACTGTATGTTTTTCCAGATAGTGTATTTAGGTTCGCCAAAATCGGGTCTGTAGGTATAGGCAAGTGTCGGAATGAGTAAATGCCGTATTTGTTTGACCTTTCCTTTTTTAAACATGTAATCGAAATATACTTTTGTATTAAAAGAAGTGGAGAAATTTGCGTCGTAGGCTGCTACTAAATCTTTGTTTGTCTTTGTGTTAATAAGGGCCGTATTAACGGTTCTTTGAACAATAACTGAATCTTGCCCTGTTACCAGACTTTTAATCGCAAAGTCTTGGAGGGTTGGTTGTGTGGTATAAGTTTTACTGATACTCTTAGTGTACATCACCGAGGTTAAATTAATGGCGGGAGTAGCGGTAATGTATTTGAGAATATTAAAATTTGTGCTGATGGGCACTGTATGTCTTATTCCTAGGTTCATGCTATCAAGTGGAGAGCCTTTAAAAATTGTGGAGTCTGTACCACTCAGTTTATTTTGGGTTTCTAACAAGTAGCTGATTCCAATTTTGTCGATCACAGTTTGTTTTACAGCATTTTGCCTTTTAAAAGGATAAAAACGGTTGATGTTGAAGGTGAGTTGGGGGAAAACTATTTCCACCTGCTTGTTTGCACTTTGACTGTGCATGGCATTAATGCTTAAAGAACTGAGTTTGTAGGTTTTTGTGAAATTAATGTTCGACAAAAAGGTATTGGTAAGATACTGCCCGGTATTAATAGCATTAAAGCGGTTGTAACTTTGGTTTTTTATGAAATTCACATTAGCTCCAAAACGCATGGAAGGATCGCTTTTGTTATCCTGGTTGTGTATCCACCTGATTTCGTATGCCCTTTGCTGCGTGTAAGATGTTGGCACATCTTTATCACCAATGTTAAATTTGCTATAACTCAGATAAGCCGATCCGCTTGACTTATAGAGTATCCTGTAATTGTTGGTGGTATTTAAAGCCCAGGTACCGTTCGCGTATATATCTCCTCGAACGACCATGTCCGTTTTGTCGTTTATACCTATGTAATAGCCCCCATTACGCAAATTCAGACCTCTTTCGGCGGAGGTTCCAAAGGTTGGCATTAAAATGCCATTGGCTTGTTTTTTCGTATTTGGAAAAAAACCAAACGGCAAACCGAGTGGCGTAGGAACATTTCCTATTTCAAGATACATGGGTCCGGTTACAATCTTATCGTCAGGAATTGCCTTGGCCTTCGTGGCCCTAAAGGCAGTTCGGGCATCCGCTTCCTGGCAGGGGAGGCAACGCATGTCTTTAAAATAAACATTGTTTAAACTATCCTTTTTAATTTCCTTCCCAATCACCAGTATCTCACCTTGCTTGGTGAGTGCATTAAATATTTTTCCTTTTTTGGTTTTAAGATTGTACATGATCTTATCGGCTTCCATGGTTTCTGAACCATCTTTAAATACCGGGGTCCCCACCAGTTTGCCCGTACTATCTTTTTTACCGTAAGCCATGATCATATTTTTTGTATAATCAATTTCTATGTATTCGGCTTCAATGTCTGTACTTCCGTAGGTCACTTTTGCTTTCCCATAAAGCAAAGCTTTGCCTTCATTAGGAAGAGCCACGATACTATCTTGAGCAGAATATTTAACTTGCTCTTCCAGACTTTCAGAATCTTCTTCGGGTTTTGCGATTGGAGCGGCCATAGTATCAACGCTAACTTTTTTTAACGTATCTCCGGGACCAGTTTGGGCGTTTAACTCGCTAATAATCAAAGATATTAACAAGACTAAGAAGAAAACTACTTTATTATGTGTGACGACTATCAAGCAGAATCAGATACTTTTATTCAAAGCACAAGTGTGCACAAAGCTACAATACTTTAACGTATTGCATAACAATTTATTAGGGTTCATGGTTAAAAAATTACAATATTTTATTGTACTGGTAGGTCTTGCTATTACTGGGTTTGCGTTCTCTTATTTACATAAAGCGGGCGGAAATGCAATTAAGATAATTGTCATTGATCCAGGCCATGGGGGCAAAGACCCCGGCTGTTCAGGCGCTATTCATAAGGAAAAAGAAGTAGCTTTAGCTGTTGCCCTGAAACTGGGAAAATACATCGAAGAAAATTTTAAAGATGTAAAGGTCATTTATACCCGTACAACCGATGTATTTGTAGAGTTAGAAGATCGCGCTCAGATTGCCAATAAAGCCAAGGCAGATCTTTTCATTTCGATTCATTGCAATGCGGCCGGAAAGCCTGTAATGATCAAAGATCCCAAAACTGGCAAAAAACGTCCGAAGGTCTATAAGAATAAAAAAGGAAAACTCGTTGTAGTAGAAAAGCCAAATCCTGTTCCTTTCGGCACTGAAACTTACGTAATGGGTTTAAAAAACGAAGAGGGAAAAATGAAGGTGGCAACACGTGAAAACTCCGCGATTTTTTATGAAGACGATTATGAAAAAAAGTATGGAGGATTTGATCCGGAAAGCGAAGAGAGTTATATCATCATGAGTAATTATACTTCGGCTTATGTGATTCAAAGTGCCAGTCTGGCCATGAAAATGCAGGAAGAGTATGGTAAAAAGGCGGGGCGTATTGACAAAGGCGTTCACCGTCAAAGTATCTGGGTGTTATGGCGCACTTCCATGCCAAGTATTTTAACAGAAATCGGCTATCTTACAAATCCTTTGGAAGAAACTTTTTTAGGAAGCGCGAAAGGCCAGGAATATCTTGCCAAGGCTATGTTCAGGGGACTTCGTAAATATAAAGACGAGGTAGAGGGAAAAAAAAAAGAGTACAATGACGAATTCGAAAACCAGGTAGCCCTTGAAAACGAAAATATAAAGGCAGGAAACATACCCGGCGTGAAAAAAGTAAGTGACGACGATGAGGATGAAGTGGAAGCGCCCAAAGCTCCGGAGAAAGTTAAGGAAGAGGTTGTTGAAGTAAAAATTTCTGAACCCGATTCGGAAAAAATAAAATCAAAACCCATCGCTGTTGAACAAGGTTCTGTAGCACTCAAGCAAGAAAATCCACGAGAAGTAGTTCCTGAGGTTAAACAGCCGGAAGTTGTTGTTAAACAGCCGGAATTGGAAACTGAGCCAGAAAAACAAGAAAAAACGGATACGGTAGTTTCTGCTGCTGCTATAGCTGAAAAATTTAAAAAAGAATTAAAACCTGTCAACGACCCAAAAAAGGAGGCTGTTGTTGCTGAAAAAAAGGAACAGGAAGTGAAGCTCCAGGAAATAAAGAAAAAAGAGGAAGTACTGAAAACAGAAATTCTTTTTAAAGTGCAATTCGCTACAAGCGATATCGCCTTAAATTTAAAACAGGAGAAATTCGCGGCTATTGCAGATGCGGATTTTTACAGAGTAAATAATACTTTAAAATATACTTCAGGAAAATTTTTAGCCCTAAAAGATGCTTCTGCACACCAAAATTACCTGAGAGAAAAGGGCTTTAAAGACTGCTTTGTTATCGCCTTGAAAAATGGTCAGAGAATAGATTTAGCGGAAGCAAAGAAACTTTCAGGACAGTAAATAAAAAAGAATAAACTAAAAAACCGGTTAACGTTTTGCGTTAACCGGTTTCTTTTTAAAAGGACTTTTTATTTTGTTAGCACTAATTCATCGATGATGTTTTTAGCACCTCCTAATTTGTCAACTACAAATAACAGGTAACGTACATCTAAACAGATGGTACGGTTAAGTTCTCCGTCGAAGGCGATCTTATGGCTTAAAGCTTCGTAATTTCCATCAAAGGCAAGACCAATTAACTCTCCTTTAGCGTTTAATACAGGCGACCCGGAATTTCCTCCGGTGATATCGTTTGTAGTAATAAAGCTTACCACAACATCGTTGGCTTTTTTGTCAATGTATTGACCGTAGTCTTTAGCTTTTATCAATTCAATCAACTTAGCAGGAGCATCAAATTCATAATCGCCTGGTTGATATTTTTCCATTACGCCATTCAAGGTGCAAACTTCGCTGTATTTAACCCCATCTTTTGGAGAATAAGATTTTACATTGCCATAAGACACACGCATGGTGAAATTTGCATCAGGATATAAAGCTTGTCCTTTTTTCATTTCAAGGATCCCTTTTAAGTATAGATTGCTGTACGCATAACCATTAGCAATAAAAGCTGTAAAATACTTCTGGTAGTTTTTTGAAAAGTTTGAAGTAAAGGCAGTTGCGGTTTTGTAAGCAATATCCTGGTGTAATGTTGCAGTATCTAATTTTGAAAGGAACACACTGTCCATAATATGTATCTCTTTACGGAACAGTTCTTTTCTTTCGGTTGACAGGCGTAAACTATCTTCTTTTTTCATTCCTTTTAAAGAAGCGCTATAAACTGAAAGCTCTTTATTTTTTGTAGCTATTACTTTAGCCGAGTTTAAAAATAGTGTTTTCTCAAAAACAGCATCTGCAAACTTTTTATAAGTCTCATCTGAATTCAGATCGCCATAGTCTTTTTGAATCATGTCGTAGAATGCTTGTGGGCGTTGACTTGCATCCACATCAGTATAATACCTTTTTAAAACAACAGCCAGAATTTTTTTGTCAGAAGCCATATTTTCGCCTTGAGAAAAACGTTCATAAATAGGAGTTACATTAGGACCTTTCTTTAGATCTTCTGGTTTTTTTGCAGCCTTTTCATCAAGTATTCTGCCCATGTTCGAAGCTACAGACATTAATGGCGAACCTAGAATCCCTTCCGTTAAATAAACACGTCCTTTAGCATAAGGAGTCCATGCATCATAAGTGTTTTTAATATTTTGAAAAAGATTATCGTATTCTGATTTTCCTTTTGCCCATAATTCAAACGCTTTTTCTTCTTTTTCTTTTTGAGCAAGCACATTGTGTTTTACAAGTTGTTTACTTTCCCCGTAAAAAAATTTCCAGTAGTTAGCAATACCGGCATAAGAACTTGCCAATTGTATTTTAACTTCAGGATCTTTCACCATTTCAGCCAACATCAATTTTAATCTTTCATTTCTGAGATTTACAAGATTTGGATTCTCAACATCAATCTTCAGTTTTACGCCATAAGAAGTTTCATAACGGTTTGTTCCACCCGGATAGCCATAAATCATAGCGTAATCACCGTCATTCACTCCTTTTAAAGAAACATTTAAAAACTGTTTTGGTTTATAAGGCACGTTGTCTGCTTTGTAGTCAGAAGGTTTTCCATCTGCTGACATGTAAACACGAAAGATAGAAAAGTCACCGGTATGACGCGGCCATTCCCAGTTATCAGTGTCGCCACCAAATTTTCCAATACTTTCAGGAGGTGTTCCCACTAAACGCACATCTTTATATGGCTGGTAAGTAAATTGTAAAAACTGATTGCCTTTAAAGAAGCTGCTTATGCGCACTTCCTGTCCTGTGCCTTCAGAAGCCTTAGCAGACATCTCCGTAAGAATGGCAGGAAGTTTAGAAGTTACTTCATTTGCTTTTACATCCTTCAATTTTTCAAGAACAACTGCAGTAACATCGTCTATCTTAACCAGGAACTGCACACTTAAACCCGGACAAGGAATTTCTTCCTGTTTTGATTTTGCCCAGAAGCCGTCTTTTAAATAATTATGTTCTACAGTACTTCTGGCTGCGATTTGATCGTAACCACAATGGTGATTTGTAAATAATAAACCCTCTTTGCTTACTACTTCTGCTGTGCAGCCTCCTCCAAAAATAACAATAGCATCTTTAAGACTATTTTTGTTCATGCTGTAAAGTTGCTCTTTGCTCAGTTTCAGACCTCTTTTCACCATGTCGGCGTAAGTTTTTTCACCAATAAGGTGAACAAGCCACATTCCTTCATCGGCTTTAACTGTATTAATCGTAAAGGCTACAATTAAGGCTAGTATTAATTTTTTCATGTATAGATTGATTTTTGCTGCAAAAATAGCATTGAATTTGATATAACCGGAAGCTTTATTATAAAAGCCGTTTCTAGAGTCATAATTGAGTGGTTGCAGGGCAAATATCCCCTCTTTAGGGGGAGCGGTAAATATGGTATCTTTGTGAAAAGACAGCACCTTATGAACCTCAAACTTTTTTGTCTGACTGCCTTAATTTCGTGGCAAGTTGCTTTTTCGCAAAACGAAGAAAAAGAATACAACGATGGTCACGGAGGAAAAATAAAACTTCCTTTAGGAGACATTTCTTTTGCTGATAGAGTAATAAGTTATAAACCTGGCAATCCTGCACCTATTGTTGAAAATTCAAAGCCTAACGACGCTGTTGGAAAACCTGATTTTGTTGAAGCAACTGTTTCGGGTTTTGTTTCTTTAGGCACAGGAGGCGAACTCGTTGTGGCTTTTACCGATAATGCCCTGGTAAATGTGGAAGGCCCTGATCTTTATGTGTTCGAGGTTGGAAGATATGTGGAAGAAACGTTTTTATATGTTTCGCGGAACGGGAAAACCTGGAAAAATGTAGGAAAAATAAGCGGTGGTAATGCTTTAATAGATATAGGGGATTCTACAAAGCCGGGAGAACTATTTACCTATGTAAAATTGGTAGATGCTGCAACTCCGCTTAAGAAAGTAGATAAAATGTGGCCGGGTGCCGATATCGATGCTATCGCGGCAATTGGTTCTGCCAAACAAATGGCGTTAAATGCACTTTATCTTTTTAATACCAACGAATCAAAAATAAAACCCGAAGCAAAAAAAGAACTCGATGCTATTGTGGAAGAGTTAAAAAAGAATCCTACGTTTAATCTGGTAGTGAGTGGGCATACAGATAGCACAGGGAACAAAACCTTGAATCAAAAATTATCGCTGGCGAGGGCCGATGCTATTCAATCTTATTTTATTAATAAAATGCCAGAGCTAAAGGGAAAGATTCGCACAAACGGGTATGCAGATGATTTTCCGGTGGCAACAAATGCTACTACAGAAGGGCGGGAGAAAAACAGACGCGTAGAAGTGTTTTTTGTGCCGTTAAAAAAATAGAGTATTAAATATAACGTGTCCAGATTAACTGTAACGATATAATCAGGCATATCAATGTTATTGAAATCGATAAGAACATCGAAAGTTTTTTTGCACTAAAAAGGCGATTATAAAATACAACGAAAAAAAGCGGAACAAAAGGAATAAAATACCTGCCCTGTAAAGTCACAATGAATTCTGCGCCAACGTAATCCCAAATAAGGTGTTGTGACAATAAAACAAGAAATAAAATGATCACAAAAGAAAGCAGGAAAATAAATTTTGTTCCAAGTCCGACGTGTAGCTGTGAGCTGCCATCTGCCAGGGATAAAAGAATAAGCGCACAATAAGCACAACAAACCAGCCAAAAAGGAAGCGAAAATTCAAGCCAGCCAAAAGTTCCAATGTACCCGTTGAAATACATGTCGAAAGCAAAAGTGGAAGATTTCACAACAACATCGTAAAAATACCAGCCTCCGTGTAAAATAAGGTGCATCTGTTTGCCTGCATCAGCACCATTTACAAGGGCCGCCCCATCGCGAAATTGCGGATTGTAATTTTCGTAATTTATGTAAAGAGGGCTCAGCAGCGTGTTCCAGAAAACAAAAAACACAAGGCCTGCCAAAACTAAAACACCCAGGTTAAACACACGGTTTTTAAGGCTTGTAAATTTATCGCCTGGAATAACTAATAGTAGCAGGAGTAGTGGTGCGTAAACTAATTTTATAGAAACCAGCAGTACTATCACTCCTAATAATTTCGCTCTCCGGGTAGCATTAAAAGCAAACGGATCGTAGGCATAGCCAATTACGGTTGCTATAAAAAGAAAACAAACCGCGTTGGTAATAACATCTGCACTCAGCGACATATTTACGAACAAAGACATAGGTAGTAAGGCCAAAAAAGAAAACAGCCATTTATAAAAAGGAAGAATTTTAATAGCGCAAAAAACAAGCATAATCCAGGTTAAAAGCGAGAAGAGGCGTGCAAGATAAAAAGCGTAAAAAGGATTTGCATTACAAAGGTTTGTGATAAAAATAGCAATGGCTCCCGGTATATAACAAACAGGAGAGTATAGCGCAGTGTTATTAAAATCGTAAAATTTTTGCTGTTCCTGTTCTAATGGAATTTCCCTGATTTTTTGTATTTCCAGATCTTTGATCTTAAAATCCTTTACACCAATCATGCGCGTATAAGAGTGCACTAGTTTTTCGAGACTTGTGGGTAAATTTCCTCCTACTCTTTTATCTTGTTTAACCGAAATAAGTTCACCTTCTGCTATCTGCCAGGTGCGGTAAAAATGATTGGGTTCGTCGGGCACCTGGAAAGGTGGAGTGATAAATAAAAAACAGAGTCCGAAAAACAGAGAGGTGAAAAGAAAAAACTTTTCTGCACGGACTTTATTAAAAAAAGAAAAGAAAGAAGTCATACGCCAAACGTCCTGTTAGAATCTGGCGGTTAAGATAAACTATTTTAAAGAATTTGAAGGGATTGGCTACGCCGGACCCTTCTCGTGCGAAGTCATAATTCAAAAGTAAAATGCTTTGCATTTCCTTTTTGTTTTATCCTCGTCGCTTTAAAGATTGCTTTAGGTTTTTTTTACACTGAAGGGATTGGCTACGCCGGACCCTTCTCGTGCGAAGTCATAATTCAAAAGTAAAATGCTTTGCATTTCCTTTTTGTTTTACCCCTGTCGCTTTAAAGCAAGCTTTAGGTTTTTTACACCGAAGGGATTGGCTACGCCGGACCCTTCTCGTGCGAAGTCACAATTCAAAAGTAAAATGCTTTGCATTTCCTTTTTGTTTTATCCCCGTCGCTTTAAAGCAAGCTTTAAGCGCCTGGGATAAAACAAAAAAGTTTTGGCATAGCCAAAACACTTTTGCATTTATTCGTGACTCCGAAGGGACTCGAACCCCCAACCAACAGAACCGGAATCTGTCATTCTATCCATTGAACTACGGAGCCTTATACCGATAGTAATCGGGAGAACAAATATAGCACCATATTTGCTCGCGGAGATATAATATTATTGTAATTTTAGCGTTATAATACAATTGCTGAATTTAAAATATGATGCGGATACTTAGTTTTGTTTTTACTGTAATTTTTTTTCAGGCTTTTTCACAAATTGGCCCTAGAACCTGGCAAGATCATTTAGGCATAAATACCTGCAACAGTGTTACAAGGGTTGGCAGCACAATTTACGCTTCGTATTTTAATGGAGTAATCAGATTTGACGAAAAAGAACTGGCTCCGCAAACGCTTAATAAAATCAATGGTCTTAGTGATATTGGTGTTAGGCTTGTAAGGGCAAATCCTTACAACAATAAAGTTTTAATTATTTACGATAACTGCAACATCGATGTTATTGATGCCAATAAAAACCTTAAAAACTATCCCGATATAAAACTCAAAGCCTTAAATGGAAAAAAATTAATTAACGCGGTTACTTTCGATAAACAATTCGCTTACTTATCCTGCGGCTTTGGGATAGTGGTTTTTGATATGGATAAGTTTGAGACTAAGGAAACCTATATTATTGGTCCTGATGCTGGCTATCTTGAGGTAAATGAGCTAGCCTTTAATGATTCTCTCATTTTCGCTGCAACTCCAGATGGGATGTATAGCGCGAACCGTTCCAAAGCGCTGATTAACTATAAAAACTGGCGTCTCGATACTTTAAACAACATGCCACAAGGGTATTTTGGTGGTGTTAAAAACGTAGGCGGTACTATTTTGACGGTTTACAATCCAAGTCATGTAGATTACGCCAATGCAGGAAAAGATACCCTTTATATCTACAGCAATACGGGTTGGAAAAAATATCCACCTATGGATAGCGTTGGCTCTTTTATTCGCTTTTTAGGACCCGTTTATGAGAATTATTTTTCTTTCGCAGATCTTACTGGTTTATGGGTTTTAAATTTAGCTGATGGCAAGTCAACCCAACACCTCGAAAGTTACAAGGGTGAAGTAGACTACTCCACGTTAAGAGATGCCTATATTGGTAAAGAAGCGAATGGTAACGTGGCTCACTGGACCGCCGACGCGCGTTTTGGCTTGAATCGTTTTTATTTTTTCTGGGACAATCCTGACAAAATTACAAGGAATGGAATGAATAAAAATACCATAAGCAATACTGATATTTTTAGAGGTAAGGTGGCGGTGTCGCCTTCGTACATTAATAATGCCGGAACAGGAAATTATTCCCGCGAAGGCATTAATATTTTAAAAAATGGTGAGTGGTCATATTTAAAATGTTTCCAGGACGACGGAGCTATAGTAAATGATGTTACTTCTGTATTGTGGGACAGGCTTGATACCACAGTGCTGTGGGCATGTTCGTGGTATTACGGTGTAATAAAGTATAAAAATGGAAAACAGGTAACACCTTCCTATTGGTCGGGAAATTACCCTATGCCTGGTATTCTTCCTGGAGAACCGCGCTGTTCTGGATTAAGCATGGACAAGAGTGGTAACCTGTGGTTTGCCAACAGCGATGTTAAGAGTTATTTAAGTGTAATTAAAAGAAACGGACAGTATCAGAATTTTGGCTTTGAGTCAAATAGGGGATTTATCCGTAAAACATTTGTTGACAAAAACAACCAGATTTGGATTCTACATGAGAGAGATGCCGGAATAACAGTTTATAATCATAAAAATTTTAATACACCGCAGTTGGGCGTTAACTATAGAATTCTGACGAATGCTGTTGGTAGTGGACGCTTACAATCGAATACGGTTTACGCTATTGCCGAAGACCTTGATGGAAAAATATGGATAGGAACCGGCGAAGGAATCAGTGTTTTTTATAATCCCAGCGCTATTTTTAGCGGCAATGATTTCGATGCTCAGCCAATAAAGATTGTTCAGGATGGAAACGTGGAGTTGTTGTTGGGAAAAGAAGTTGTTACCTCTATTAAGGTAGATGGAGCCAATAACAAATGGTGCGGCACTTTGTCGGGCGGCATTTACTGTTTCAGTCCCGATGGTCAAAGAGAACTTTATCATTTTACCAAAGAAAACAGCTCTTTATATTCAAACACAATAGTTGAGATCAATTACGATGAAGTTACCGGAGACCTTTTCTTTGCTACCGACGCAGGCCTGCAATCCTACCGCGGCATTACACTCGCTGGCGGAGAAACGTATTCAGATGTATATGCGTACCCAAATCCGGTAAAACCAAATTACACAGGCTCTGTATTAATACGCGGACTAATAGATGACTCAGTAGTAAAAATTGCTGATGAAAGCGGCAACATGGTTTGGGAAGCTAAATCAACCGGTGGACAAATTGAGTGGCCTGTAACAACTTTCGCTAACAACCGCGTGAGTTCAGGTGTTTACATCGTATATGCTGCAACAACTACAGGCGAACTAAAAGCACTAACGAAAGTTCTGGTGGTTAATTAATGCGGGTTTCAGACAAAGCCATTGTTCTACAAGCCATCAAGCATGGCGATAAAAAGTTCATTATAAAGCTTTATACCCGCTCTCAGGGCATGGTAACTGTTTCAACCCACGTTGCAAACGCACCTTCCTCTAAAATTAAACCAAGCGCTATCTTGCCTTTAAGTTTGCTCGATGTTGAACTTATCATTAAGCAGAATAAAGAAATTCATCAGCTCACCGAGGCTTCTTGTTATTATATCAATACAAGCATTTCAAATTCCATCGTAAAGCTTACCATTGCCCAGTTTTTAAACGAAATTCTTATTAAGACGTTAAAGGAGCAAGGAGCCAATGCCCACCTATTTGAGTTTGTAGAAACCTGTCTTAAATTTTTGAACGATACAGATGAGGCAGTGAACCTGCATCTGTACTTTTTAACGGAGCTTACAAAATATCTTGGCTTTGAACCACAAAATAATTTTAGTCAGCAAACACCTTATTTTGATTGCAGAGAAGGTAAGTTCTCGGCAATAGGATTAACCATGCCTTTGGGACTAACCAAGGAGGACTCTTTTTTATTTTCCGAATTCTTAAAGATCAATAGTTTAAAAACAAACATCAGCAATTCACAGCGTCAACTTATTTTGGAAATACTTTTGGCTTATTACAAATTACATATTCCTAATTTTAATGAGGTGAAAAGCCTGGAAGTGCTGCGTGAAGTAATAGTGGGCTAAGGCAGCTAATCACAAACTCTCGATTCCCATAGGTTTATGTAAGCTCTTCCATTTTAGAGTTAACTTCTCAATTTCGTAACACTAGCTTAAAGAGGTTTGTAGTTTATCTCTGTAATTTTGTTTCGTTGAAAAGCGGTTTTGGTAGTTCCGTTTTTCAGATATAGATTGGTTAACCGCTTTCAGCTGCAAAAGGGAAGGCGGTTTTTCATTTAATATACTCCGAGTCAATCTGAAAAGTTGGAAAAAGTTGAAAGAATACGCTTTCAGTTTAACAGTCTGGAGTGATTTTCTGGCCAGGCTCCCTTTAAACCCGGGAGGCCACTTTTCTTGATCAGGTCCAAAAGGAGTGGTGTAAAACTCACCAGCTTTATACCAGCTCCTTGGTTCCTTGCACAATACTCCCTACTTACCCCGTACATATCCCGTCTTTTAGTATAAAATACATCCATTCACTCAGCTTCTCATACACCTTCCCTCAGAGGTCAAGGCACTCTTACTCATTCGTCAAATTTTTCGTTCAATTTCGAGGTATCTTTGTATATGGCATTTCAGGTCGGTGATATAAAACTCTCAGGTACTGTAAATGGTATTTCTTTTTACCACAGTGTCTTTGGCTGGCTGGCCAGGGCCAAGGGAGGGCCGGGCCGCAAACAATTCAAAACCTCACCGGCATTTGTCCGATCAAGAGAGAACAGCGAGGAATTCACAACTTGTGCACGGGCTGCTGCTGCTCTGCGCCGCCTGGTAATAAAACACACTGCTCATAGAGACAAAAGCCTTTACCACCGGCTCATGAAGTTGATGCGCCTGCTCGCAGATAACGATAAGGACTCTCTTCGTGGAAAGCGCGATCCAATGAAAGGGATGCAGACAATAGAAGCCAGGGCACTTTTAAAGGAATTCAAAATAAGCGAAAATCTTTGCCTGTATGATCTTCTGCTCATAGAAGGGTTGATTAAAAAATCTCATGAGAAAGTGAAGGCATCCAAGACACCTGCTATCCCGTCAGCAGCTATTAAGCGAAGACGAACCAAACAGCTTTCGCCTTTTTATACTCTTTCTAAAGCTCTGCCGGCACACTTATCTTTAAGCCAGATCCGGAAACAAATACAGGGTAACACCGCTTTCGGTTAAAGCCGCAGATAGAAAGCTATTTATAGGATTAGCATCTACACTACAATCAAACTTTATTTTCTTCCCCATGGCATTTGAGCATGATCCCAACTTTCGCGCCTGATCCCCTTTCCGATTGATTTAGGATTTTAATGAAGGTTCATGGGAAAAGCAAAAAAGCCGTACGGAGATCCGGACGGCTTCAATTTTTTAAACAAAAGAATTCTATTTGTGAGTTTTTTCGCTGCTAACAGTCAATTTTGCGCGGCCTTTTGCACGGCGGGATGCTAAAACACGACGTCCGTTTGCAGTTGCCATACGCTCTTTAAAACCATGTTTATTTTTTCTCTTGCGTTGCGATGGTTGGAAGGTCCTTTTCATGATATTCTGTAATTAAAATGTGTTTATATTCCTAAAAATGGAGTGCAAATATAGGGCTAATTTTGGTATTGACAAATTTTATTTCGAAAAAGCAGACATATAAAACTGCCAAATTACAATTAAATGACAGGACTAATCAATTTATCGCCTAATTTTGTGCCTTCTATGGCGAAAAGACAAGAACAGGCAGCAGAAAAACCCATTACAAAGGACGAGTTACCAAAAAGTAAACTTACTCTTGCAAACCTCAGGAAATCAACGCGTTTGTTCTCCTATTTGGGCAAACAGAAATGGAAATTTATCCTTGGTTTGATCTTTTTGGCTGCCAGTGCGGGAGTTGGTCTTGTATTCCCCATGAAGTCTGGAGAAATGCTGGGATACATTGGAGATAATTCTAAAACCGGCGGGGCTCTTAGGCAGGAATTAATGGAAATAGGAGTGGTATTGCTTGTTATTCTGGTTGCCCAGGCGGCGTTTTCTTTTGGAAGGGTTTATTTATTTGCACAGGTAACTGAAAATGTTTTAAAAGCCATTCGTAAAGATACCTTTGATCGTTTGATTCAAATGCCTATGAGTTTTTTCTCAAAAAACCAGGTCTCAGAATTAAGTAGTCGTATAGCGACAGATATAAACGTAATATCGGAGGCCTTTACTGTAAACATCGCCGAAATTATTAGGCAATCTATTGTTGGTGTTGGTGGCCTGGTGCTTTTAATGGCCACAACAAAATGGGTTATTGCCAAATGGTTTCTTATCATCATTCCGCCACTTACTATTGTTGCAATTTTGTTTTCCAGAAAAATTCGCAAGTTCTCAAAGAGTTACCAGGAAAAAATTGCAGAGTCTAACGTTATTGTTGGAGAGGCGTTTACCGGTATTACCAACGTAAAGACTTTTACAAACGAACAGTATGAAATTAATAAATACGATGTTGTAACAAATGGCGTACGAGAATTTGGTTTAAAATACGGTATTTTCAGAGGTTTGTTTTTTTCGTTCGTTATGCTTTTTGTTTTTGGGTCTATCTTTTTTATCCTTTGGCAGATGCTTTATGCACTAAAAGTTGATGGAAGTATTCAACCTAAAGAATTCGGAACTTTTATGATGCTTTCTCTTTTTGTAGCAGGATCATTAGGTGGTCTTCCCGAACAGATCGCGTCTTTGCAAAGAGCTCTGGGAGCTACTGACAGGGTGTTTGAGTTAATAGATGGCGATATTGAAAGTATCGATCTTTTAAAAGATAATAAAGTTGCCGGAAGTTACACCAAAGGCGAAATTCAATTCAACAGCGTTTCGTTTAATTATCCTTCACGCCCTGATTTTAATGTATTAAAAAATGTTGACTTTAAAGTAGAAGCGGGGCAAACGGTTGCTCTGGTGGGATCAAGCGGTTCCGGCAAAACTACTATTGCCTCTTTAATTCTTAGGTTTTATGATCCTACAAGCGGCACCATAACCATCGATGGAATTAACAGCACCTCTATTTCTTTAACTGAACTCAGAAAACAAATTGCTCTTGTTCCGCAGGATGTTATTTTGTTTGCAGGAATTATAAAAGATAACATTGCCTATGGCAGACCAAATGCAACGGATGCTGAGATTGAAGAAGCGGCGCGTAAAGCCAATGCCTATGACTTTATTATTTCTTTTCCTGATCAATTTAAAACATTGGTTGGAGAACGCGGCATTCAGTTATCAGGCGGACAACGTCAGCGTATAGCCATTGCCAGGGCAGTTTTAAAAGATCCGAGCATTTTAATATTAGATGAGGCCACCAGCAGTCTCGATAGCGAAAGTGAATACCTTGTACAAGAAGCCCTGGATAAATTAATGGTTGGTCGCACCAGTGTGGTTATTGCCCACCGTTTGTCCACCATTAAAAAAGCAGATAAAATTATTGTTCTTCAGGATGGCGTAATTCAGGAAACCGGAACGCACCAGGAATTAATTTTAAACGACAAAGGACTTTACTACAAACTTAGTAAAATGCAATTTGAGCTTTCTTAAAGCCTCTTGGAAGAAACGGTCAGTGTTTGAACATAAAAAAACAGGCTGCCTTTCGGAAGCCTGTTTGGCGATAACCTTTTTGTTCTTCTAACTAAACACTAGAGCGTAACAATCTATAATTACTGGGTTAATAAAATCTAGCCTTGGTTATCACCTGTTCACTCATCTTTTACAGGGTAATACAAACAAATACAAAGTGTTTTAAAGAAGCGTTGGGTTCAGCCGGAAATTTAACACTCGCCGGGCCTATTGATTTTATAACTACTGAATTCCCAATTAGTTATAATTAAATTTGGTATGGCGTTAAATTCGATTTTGTTCCCCTAATTCTTCTTATTTTTAACACATCTAAAATTTAACATAACTATGACCACTCCAAAACCTAAGAAAAGCTTAATCAGACGCATTTTAAAATGGACAGGCATCTCTTTGCTTGTAATTATTCTTTTGTTGATTGCCGCACCTTTTATTTTTAAGGATAAAATTGTTGCGATAGTAAAAGAACAGGCAAATGCTAACCTGAACGCAAAAGTAGATTTTGGAGATTTTGATCTCAGTTTGATCTCCTCTTTTCCTGATTTCCGATTTAAAATTCAAAAAGTAAGCGTTATTGGAGTGAATGAATTTGAAGGAGACACGCTGGCTTATATTGGCGAATTAAAAACCGATATTAATTTAAAAAGTGTTTTAAGTGGTGATCAGTACCAGATTAATTCTATTGTGATCGATAAAGCACGCATCCAGGTGAAAGTTCTAAAGAGTGGTAAAGCTAATTACGATATCGCCAAACCAAGCGCTGACACAATAGCTGCAGCTCCCGATACTTCAGCTCCTACAAAATTCAAAATGCAGTTAAAAGAATTTAAAATCAGTGAAGCTTATATTGTATATGATGATCAGCAAGGCAACATGTACAGCAAGCTTGAGAATTTTAATTACACAATGAATGGCGATTTCACGCAGGATGTTTTTGTAATGAACAACTTAATTGACATTGCAAAAACCACTTTCAAAATGGATGGTGTTGCTTACTTAAACGAAGTACATACCAAAATGAAAGCTGATCTGGATATGGACATGCTTAAAATGAGATTCGGATTTAAAGAAAATGAGTTGAGTCTCAACGATCTTACTTTAGGATTTGATGGCTACGTTTTAATGCCTGATACTAATATTGATATGGATCTGAAATTTGCCGCGAAACAAACAGAGTTCAAAGCTATTTTGTCCTTGATTCCAAGCGTTTACAGCAAAGACTTTGCTTCGGTAAAAACTTCCGGAAAGTTAAAATTAGATGGACATGCTAAAGGCAGGTACAATGCTGCACAAATGCCCGCATTTGGTGTTAATCTGGCTATCATGGATGCGATGTTTAAATATCCTGATCTTCCGAAAGCGGTTAATAATATTAATATCGACGTAAAAGTTCTTAATCCAACAGGAGTATTAGATGCAACTACAGTTGATGTAAACAAATTTCATATCGAGATGGCGGGTAATCCTATAGACATCGTAGCTCACGTAAAAACTCCGATTTCAGATCCAGGCATTAGGGCTAATATCAAAGGCTTGATCAATCTTGCTTCTGTAAAAGAGTTTGTACCGATGGATAAAGGGGATGATTTAAGTGGGATCATTAAAGCCGACATTAGTGCTGATGGTCACATGAGTGCTATCGACAAAAAAGAATTCGACAAATTTCAAGCTAGTGGTTCGTTCGAAATTGATAAGATGAATTACAAAACGGCCACTCTTCCTTACGAAGTAAAATTAAATACCATGAAGTTGAACTTTACAACTCAGTTTGTAGAGTTAGCGGCATTTGATGCCCTAATGGGTAAAAGTGATATCAAGGCTTCGGGACGTATTGACAATTTACTTCAGTATATTTTTAAAGACGATTTAATCAAAGGCTCCTTTGCGTTAAACAGTAATTTGATGGATCTGAATGAACTGATGGCTTCTACCGATACTTCAGCTGCGGCTACGGCAACTGTGGCGGCTGATACTGCAGCTGCAAGTGTTTTTGTAGTTCCTGCTAATTATGATTTTAATCTGGATGCAAAAATCGGCAAGGTACTTTACACAAACCTCGTGTTAGATAACATGATTGGTAACATAGTTGTGCGTGATCAAAAAGTAGACATGACCAATTTAAAAATGAATGTTATCGGAGGTGGTCTTACTGTAAATGGGTACTACGAAACAACCAATCCTAAAAAACCAACAGTTTCCATGAATTTAAAAATGGAGAACTTTGACATTCAAACAACCTTCAAAACTTTTAATACTGTTGCAAAACTCGCTCCTATTGGTCAATACGCCAAAGGAATGTTTACTGCGACTCTGGAGAACTTTAAAACTTCTTTAAATGAAAAAATGGAACCAGATTTGAATGCTGTTGACGCACATGGTGTTTTCAAAACAAACAAAGTAAGTGTAGGTGGTTTTCCTCCTTTTGTAAAATTAGGCGAAGCATTAAAAATTGAGCAGCTGAAAAATATGGAAGTGGATAATGTAAATGCAAAATACTTTATCAAAGCAGGACGTTTAAACCTCGAACCATTTGATGTAAAAATTGCTGGTATTAATACAAACATAAGCGGAAGCACTGGATTAGATCAAACCATTGATTACAAATACAAAATGGAGATTCCACGCAAAATGTTTGGTGGAGCGGCTAATAATGTGTTAGATGGGCTTATGGCACAAGCGAACTCAAAAGCAGGCACCAATGTATCTTTAGGAGAAAAAATAAATGTCAATGTTTCTATGGGTGGAACAGTAACCAATCCAACCATTAAAACAGGCATGAAAGGCACTGAAGGTCAGCCGAGTGTTGTGTCAACAGTTACAACACAAGCTCTGAACGCAGGTATTGATAAAACCAACGAAGAAGTACAAAAAATTCTGGAAGATGCAAAAGCCCAGTGTGAAAAACAAAAAGGAGAAGCGCAGGCTCAGGCTGAAAAACAAAAACAAGAAGGTTACGCAGCAGCAGATAAACTGGTGGAACAAGCCAGCAATCCAATAGCGAAAGTAGCCGCTAAAAAGGCAGCAGAAAAAGCAAAACAGGAAGTCGATAAAAAAGTTGTAAAACTCATCAACGACGCAGAACAGAGATGTATCAAAGAAATGGAAGATGCCAAAGTGAAAGCGGATGCTAAGGCGGCGGCTAATAAGAAGTGATCAAAGTAGTTTTAAAGGAAGCCCTGCGTTTATTACGCGGGGCTTTTTATTTTTACAAAGCCAAATGCACAGAAGCCACATCCTTCCCATAAAACAAACTCGCTGCTTTATCAAAGGTTTCCGGGAGGTCGGTGGTAAAAAAATGAAGGGATTTATTTTTACTGCAAACTCTTTCTATTTCGGGGTGACGATTTAAATAGTCTTTTAACCCCTTGGCCACAATGGTTCCCTGAGAGAGTAATTCGACATTTGCAGGAAGGTATTTTTTTATTTTATCCTGGATCAGAGGATAGTGTGTGCAACCCAGAATAATGGCATCAATTTCTTTTTGTTGCTGCATCAAATGTTCCACGTGTCGCTTGATAAAAAAGTCAGCGCCTTCATTATCAAATTCATTGTTCTCAATAAGCGGAACCCACATAGGGCAAGCTTCCTGGTAAACCTTTAAATCCGGAAAAAATCTTTCAATTTCTACAAGGTAGGATCCGGAACTAACGGTTCCCTGGGTGCCGAGAACGCCTACGTGTCCACTTTTACTATGGTGACCAATAATTTCTGTGGTCGGACGAATAACGCCTAGCACGCGATTATCAGGCGCAAGAACAGGAAGATCTTTTTGCTGAATGGTACGCAAAGCTTTAGCCGATGCAGTATTACAAGCTAATACGACGAGATGACAACCTTTATCAAATAAGTGTTTTACGCATTCCAGCGTGTAGTCGTAAACCGTTTCAAAACTTCTCGATCCATAAGGCGCGCGCGCATTGTCGCCAAGGTAGAGGTAATCATATTCAGGCAATTGTGAAACGATTTCTTTTAAAACAGTTAAGCCTCCGAAGCCGCTATCGAAAACGCCTATAGGTTGGTATTTTTTTTCTTCTGGCAATGCGTGTATTTTAGAACCACAAATCTAAGCAAACTATAAATGGATTAATACTTCACGAGTAGTAATTTACCAGGCTTTAGCCTCCTTAAGACCCTTAAATATTTAGAGTTTTTATGACTTATCCTCCCGAAAAAGCACAATAAAAGGGTTAAATTTACGTTTCTAGTATTGATTTTGTTAAAAAGAGTCCTTTTATATTTTTTCTGCCTCCTCACCCTTGCGGGCGCTGCCCAATTCAGGAGGTCGATCGCCAAGATTAAGAAACGTACTTTTTCCCAAAGAGAATTAGGTTTTTTTGGTGGCGCATCTTACTATATTGGTGACATTAATCCTAGGGGCCATTTCAAAGCCTCCAGCCCTGCAGTGGGCATTTTTTACAGGCATGCACTCAGTTATCGTTATGCTCTGCGTTTTGGCTTTAACTATGGACAAATTAGTGGGAGCGATGCTGCGAGTGGAGAACCTGACCAGGTAGAAAGAAATCTCAATTTTAAAAGCCAAATTTTAGAATTAAACGGTACGGGGGAATTTAATTTTGTGGAATACCGCATTGGTAACGACCGTTACAAATTTACCATGTTTGTTTTCGCAGGTTTTGCCTGTTTTTATTTTAATCCAAAAGCCAATGTGGATGGCACTTATATTCCTTTAAGAGATTTACATACAGAGGATCAAACCAAATCCTACCGTAAAATTCAAGTGAGTATTCCGTTTGGTGTTGGACTCAAATGGAATATGGGCGAGAAGGTTGGTTTGGGCATAGAGTGGGGCCCCAGAAGAACATTTACAGATTACCTGGATGATATTAAGGGGGCATATCCCAATTCAGTGGGTACCGACAATGCGGGAAGTTTAACCGATCGTACACTTGATGGCTCTGCTAGTCCGGGAAGTATGCGCGGAAACCCGAGCACCAGGGATTGGTATTTTTACTACGGAGTTACTTTAAACATCAAATTACGCGATCGCAGAAAAGATTGTCATGGCATTGGTCGCCGTGCGCGCTCTAATTAAATTCTACAGCTTTTTCATTGTTAGGCGGGTGAAACCAAAAGCTGCAATGAGCAAAGCAACTCCTAAAACAATAAACAGTGTTTCAAAATTTGTTGCCTCTACAAGATTAGAGCACAGAAAAGGGCCAAAGGTTTGTCCCAAACCCCAGGCAATAGTATACAATGCAGCATACTGACCACGGTTGGTTTCGTTTGAGCGCGAGATCCAGAAAGAATTCATGAAGGGCATGCTGATAATTTCTCCTACAGTAATGAGGAGAATCATAAAGAGTGTAACATATTTAGCATTTCCGGGAAGCAATAAACTAAAAAACGATACTGCACACACGAATGTGCCCAGGCTTATAAAAAAAACTGTTCTCTTTTTTTGTTCCAGAATATAAACCAATACCATTTCTACACCAACTATTATAAGACCATTAACGGCCATTATAAAACCAATATAGTTCTCGCTCAGAAACAAGTTATCTCGCCAATACTTTGGAATAGTAGTGAACATTTGGAAAAAACACAATCCGAAAATGGTCACTAAAAAAATAAACCATAAATAAGTTTTATCCCGGTAAGCAGACTGTGCAGGTGGAACTTCGGCATGATTCACTTCCACCTTCTTTTCTATTTTTGCAGGTCTCAAAAAAATGAAGAGTAAAATCGCCGCGAAAATATTTGTGAATCCATCTACCCAAAACAATAACTCATAGTTGTAGGACGCAATGAAGCCTCCCAAAGACGCGCCCACTGCCCAACCCAGATTTATCGCAAGACGGTTTAACGAATAAGAACGTGTTCTGTTTTCGGGCTTGCTGTAAAAAGCAATGGCAGAAGAGTTGGCCGGACGAAAAGCCTCGTTTACTGCACTCAATAAAAAAGTAAACAAACAAATAAGCGGGTAAGATTTTATCTGACCTAGAATAATAAATAACAGTCCCCCAAAAATTAAAGTGAAAAGTTGAATTTTAAAGAAGCCGATCTTGTCAGAAAATTTTCCCCCAAAATAGGCGCCAACTATTGATCCTAAGCCGAACAAACCCATTACGGTGCCGGCCTCCGCCAGCGTGCGATTCATGGTCTTGCCGGTTAAATAAAGCGTCATAAAGGGAACAACCATGGTGCCACTCCGGTTAATGAGCATAATAAACGAAAGCAACCAGGTTTGTGAAGACAATCCGGTGAATGAGGTTTTATAAAGGGAAACCGTTCGGGTAATCATTTGATTTTTAATGGAGGATTGCTTTTACAAATTCCGTACCAATTTTAGAATTTCATTTTGCAGGCTTTTTGTTTTATCGGCATTATACCAATTTTGCGTTATCAAACCTTTTTCGGTGTGTGATTTATTTTCTTTTTTTAATTGCACCACTATCTCTTGTAACGCGGAAGGCCGGGGTCCCCAAACAAATTTTTCTTCCAGGGTTATTTTATCAAGAAAAATAACTTTCGGAATAGAACGCGCCCCGTTAGTAAGATAGCGATCCATAATTTCTAAATGCTCGTCGCGAAGAATGAGTTTTAGTTCAATAGCTTCACATGTTTTTTCAATAAGGTGAAAAATAGGAAGATTTTGCGCCGCATCGCCACACCAGCCTTCTGTAATAATTAAAAGAAGATACTTGCCCGAAACATTTAAAAGGGCTTTTTTTAAATCTTCCTCCAGGTTTATCGTCTTTTCGAGACGCTGCATACGTTGTAAATTTATTTTGGCGTAGGCAATGTATTCTTCACTCTGATTTGGTCCGGTTGTTTTTCCATGAGCAAGTAAATCTTCTAATAAGCTTCTGTATTGAGCGTAGCTCATGGCTTTGTCAAGTAGTTCTTTCGTTATCATAAATTTTGGAGAAGTAAATAAACTCTAAAATTACTTATTAGTTCCCATCTTTTTATCGGGCTTTTCGCTATCTGAATAAGTTAATTTCCTTGTTAATAAACATTTTCCGCCGTTAAAGCAGAAGGGACCCAATTCCCTAATTTTAAAGCATGATGCATAAAAAAATAATAGCTTGTCTTCTTGGACTCACTCTATTGAGTGCCTGCGTTCCACAAAGAAAAATGGAAGAAACAACTACCAAGTTAACAGCTTGTGAAACCAGTCTGGCAGAGCTTAAAAAAGCAACCATGGAAAACGACGCTAAACTGGCAGAGTTAAAAGAGAAAGCAGTAAACGATGAAAAAACCATGGTCTCCCTTCGCAGAGACACCCTCCTGAATGGGAATAACTTAAGAAATCTGGTTTCCAAATACGACAAGCTAAATATTTTGAACGAACAACTTATCGATCGCTTAAATAAGTTAATGAGTGGTGCTGAGAAAGATAACGCCAAGCTTAGTGGCGATCTTCAAATGACCACGGAACAACTTCTTAGAAAACAAGATGAGTTAAAAGCTTTGGAAACTGTTTTAAATAAACAAAAACTTGATCTGGATAACTTAAGTACCGAACTTAAAAAACGTGAAGCCCGCGTAAATGAACTGGAAGATATTCTCAAGAAAAAGGATCAGGCGGCTGCAGACTTAAGAAAAAAACTAAGCGATGCCCTTGTAGGGTTTGAAAATAAAGGACTGACCATTACGCAAAAAAACGGTAAAGTGTATGTGAGTCTGGATGAAAGTTTATTGTTCGCGAGTGGAAAAACAAATGTAGAAGCTAAAGGGATTGAAGCTTTAAAAAATGTAGCGAAAGTACTCGAGCAAAACACCGATATTAATGTGATGGTGGAAGGTCACACCGATGATGTAGCTATGAAAGGAGCAGGAGAAATAAAAGACAATTGGGATTTAAGTGTGATGCGGGCCACATCTGTAACTAAAATTTTATTGGGAAGTGCCAAGATAGATGCCCAGCGTATTACAGCAGCCGGACGCGGAGAGTTTTTTCCATTAGACAAAGGCAAAACACCAGAGGCCAGAAAGAAAAACCGCCGTACTGAAATTATTCTGACCCCAAAATTAGACGAGTTATTAAAAGTATTGGAAAGCAATTAGTACATTTCGAAAAATTTAAGCTATGGGAGTCATAAAAGAATTTAAAGAATTTGTATTGCGGGGTAATGTAGTTGACCTTGCAATTGGGGTAATTATTGGCGGTGCCTTTAATAAGATTGTGTCATCACTTATCGAAGACGTCATCACCCCGCTTATGCTAAAACCGGTTTTAGAGGCGGCGCACGTAGCCACTCTGCAGGAGTATGCATGGCATGGAGCCAAAATAGGCTTGTTTATAAGCTCGGTAATTACTTTTATACTAACGGCTTTTGTATTATTCCTTATTATTAAAGCCATGAATGCAGCTAAGAAAAAAGAAGAAGCCATGCCTGCAGCTGTAGCAGAGATTCCAAACCAGGAAAAACTCCTTATGGAAATAAGAGATGCTTTGAAGAAGTAGCCGCGGAAAACAAGAAAGTAAAGTTTTTTGTTGCTTTTGTTAACCATTCCTTAACATTAAGTTTAGTTTAAATAAACTTTGTAATATTTATTTTGCATTCAAATAACATTAAGTTATATGAACAGAGCAATTTATTTATTTTCAACAGTTTTTACTTTACTGTCAGGCCTTCTATTTGCACAGGATCCGCAGACAAAGGCCCCCTATTTTAGTTATAAAAACGGCCTTGGTTTCGCCACTCCCGATAGCTCCTATTCTTTAAACATTAGGTTCAGGATTCAAAACAGGGCTTTGATGAATACCCAAAGCGATAACGATTTCGCGCCTGGTTCTTTTGAAGCAAGGGTGAGAAGGTGTCGCTTAGTTCTTACGGGACACGTGTTAAATCCAAAGTTAAGTTATTACATGCAGCTTTCCTTTGCCAGAGGTGATATGGATTGGAGCGTTGCCGATGTAACCTCGCAAAACGTAAGTCCTAATGTGCTTCGTGACGCCATGATTTTTTACAGACCGTCAAAACACCTTTTGTTTGGTTTTGGACAGGGAAAACTCCCTGGTAATCGCCAACGTATAAATTCTTCGGGGGCTTTACAGTTCTATGACAGATCTTTAGTTAATGTAAACTTTACAACCGACAGGGACTTCGGTTTTTTTACTACCTACACTATAAAAACAAAAAGTCCCTTCACTACCTTATTAAAAGGCGCCATTACCTCGGGGGAAGGACGAAACTCGAATATTAGTAATTATGGCCTGGCTTATACCGGACGCGTTGAGGTTTTACCTTTTGGCGCCTTCACGGATGGTGGCGATTTTTTTGAGGGAGACCTTGCACGGGAGCCCAAACCTAAATTAAGTATAGCCGCTGGTTACATGTTTAACGATATGGCAGTGAGAACAGGTGGTCAATTGGGTAAGGACCTTTATGGACAAAAGTCCTTTAATCTTTATTTTGCGGATCTGATTTTTAAATACCGCGGCTTTTCTTTCTTAAGTGAATATATGAGAAGGGATGCGAATAGCCCCTACCTTTTAGGAACGGACAATAAAATGCACCTGATAACCACGGGCGATGGACTAAATAACCAGGTAAGTTATTGCTTTAAAAGTATGTGGGAACTTGCCCTGAGGCAAACACTCGTTAGTCCACACCACGACGTAATTAAAGGATTTAACCAGGCAGAGCAATATGCAGTGGGAGTGAGTAAATACCTTAACAAACACAAGGTAAAAGTGCAGTTTAACCTCCTGTATAATAAAGAACGAAATCTTGCCACCCAAAAGGATATAAGCGGTTATTACACAGCAGTTTTTCAGCTGGAATTGGGAATTTAACATTAACTTAACATTCTAAAGGCAATTTACCGATAGTTTTGCCGCAGATTAAATGGATTAATATGTTTGGATTAGACACTACCTTAACAGCACTCTTAATAATTTGTATTGTACTCGCCTGCTTTTTTGAGTTCATAAACGGATTTCACGACACAGCAAATGCAGTAGCAACTGTAATTTACACCAACTCTTTAAAACCCACTGTAGCAGTAGTCTATAGCGGTTTGCTTAACTTCTCAGGCGTTATGCTCGGAGGAATAGCAGTAGCCATGGGCATTGTAAACTTGTTACCGATGGACGTGCTTGTGGATGCAAATCCCTACCACGGTATTGCTATGATTCTTGCGCTTTTATTAAGCTCTATTATCTGGAATTTCGGCACCTGGTATTTTGGAATTCCCTCGTCGAGTTCTCACACTTTAATTGGGTCTATTTTAGGAATTGGTATAGCTTTTAATTTTTTGCCGGGCGATTTAGGCATGAGCGCCGTTAACTGGGATAAAGCGAAAGATACAGGCGCCGCTTTATTACTTTCTCCACTTTTAGGTTTCTCAGCAGCTATCATTATAATGTTTGTTTTTAAACGTTTAATTAAAAACGACATCATTTATAAAGAACCAATTCCTGGAAAAAAACCTCCTATTTGGATCCGTGTACTGTTATGGGTTACTTGCGGAATGGTGAGCTTTTTTCATGGACAAAATGATGGTCAAAAAGGCGTGGGTTTAATTATGATGATTTTAATTGCGGTATTACCTGCGCAATTCTCAGTGGATTCAAGTATTAAATTAAATGAGATAAGCAGCAATGTTCAAAGAATTGAAACCCTCATGCTTAAAGCCGATACTACAGTGTTGGCTGCAAAAGAAAAGAAATTATATTCACAGCTATTAATTCACGCCAAACATTTTGAAAAAGAAACGGAAGGTAAAATTAATTCTGACGCCGTTGCTCTTGCTACCCGTTTTACTTTGAGGCAAGATGTAATCAAAATCACAAAAGGCGCCGATAAAATTATTACTGGAGGCAATTTAACTTTAAGTCTGAACGAAATAAAAGAATTAGGAAAGGAAATTAAAGCCACCAAAAAACTAATTGAATTTGCCCCTTCATGGGTAATCATTTTAATCTCGGTGTGTTTAGGTATGGGAACCATGGTAGGTTGGAAACGTATTGTAAAAACAGTTGGGGAAAAAATCGGTAAACAACACATGAGTTACGCACAAGGGGCCAGCGCTGAGATCGTAGCCTCAATCGGTATTGGTCTTGCCAGCTGGAAAGGTCTTCCTGTAAGTACAACACACATGCTTTCTTCAGGTATTGCCGGATCTATGGTGGCCAAAAAAGGATTAAAAAATCTTCAGAAAGGAACTATTAAAACAATTGTTTTAACCTGGGTGCTTACTCTTCCTGTTACAATTATTTTATCGGGTTCATTGTTCTTACTGTTCAGAGCAATCCTTTAATTTATATACTACTATTAAAAATGGAGCGCGGAGAGATCCGCGCTTTTTTTATACTAATAATTTCTTGGAATCTTAAGTAGAATAATTACTTTAGATCATCAGATCTTCCTACAAAATAATTTTCCTATCCATAGCTCTTCTTGGGCTTACGGTTCATTTTGTATTGATCGCTATCTTTGCAAGTCCTTATACTAAATCAAAAACCAAACTCAACTATTATGCTGAATGGTACGTTTACCCGTACTTCTCACAAAACTGGAATTTATTTGCCCCTACTCCAGACACAAACTATAAATTATTTGTAGAATACGAAGACAAGGGAAAACAAAAGACAGATCTTTTCCAGGAAATTTTAGTAAAGCACCAAACCAACCGTTTGAAAGGCTACGGACCCTTGGTGCTGGCCTTTTCAAACACCATTCATTATTTCGAAAAAAGCACAGAGCTCCAAAACAAATTAAACGGTCCGATAAAAGAAGACAAGTATTTTTCTATCCTTGAAAAAAGTGTCTTGAATTATTTACGAGCTACAAGAAAGACTGACCTCAAAAAAGTGAAAATTCAACTGCTTGTACAGGCTTTGGATTCAAAGGAGATGAAGGTTTATTATAACTGATTCCACAGGCCAGCTTAGCCACGATGGCGCGGATTCAACAAATTTTTTACCGAGAAAATTTTAGAAAACAAAAAGTCTGCACAAATAAATTCTAACCTAAGTCCTGCGCAAATCGGCGTCAAACCTAAGCGCAAAGATCTGTGCAATCAGCGCCATCTGTGGCGACATCTTTTAAATCCAGGTTTGTAATCTTCTAATCTATTGTTTAATTTTAAAGACTAACCTATACACTATGCGCAACTACGTAAAACCAGATTTCAGCGTTACCAGCTGGGATTTATTAAAACCATATTTTACCGAATTACAACAACGCCCATTAAATTCAGCCGCAGACCTTGAAAAATGGTTAAAAGACTATAGCGAGCTAAGTGCTGTTGTGAGTGAGAACATGGCATGGCGTTATATTAAAATGACTTGCGATACAGCCAATACCGAACTTCGGGACAGCTTTAACGACTTTGTTCAGAACATAGAGCCACACATGGCTCCGATCGCCAATGATCTGAATAAAAAATTAATGGAGACACCTTTTAAAGATGGTCTTACAAAAACGGGCTATGATATTTATTTACGAGGAATAAAAAACAGCATTGATCTTTTCAGAGAAGAAAACATTCCTCTCAATACACAATTACAGGAATTGGAGCAGCAGTTCGGTGAAATTAATGGAGCTCAAAGCATTGAGTACAACGGAGAAACAATAACACTTCAAAGAGCTTCAGTTCATTTAAAAGATCTTGATCGTGGTATTCGCGAAATTGTTTATCACAAAGTACAAAAGCGCAGATCAGAAGATGAAACGGCATTGAATGATTTATTCACCAAACTTGTTAAGCTGCGCCACCAGATTGCCGTAAACGCAGGATTTAGAAATTACCGTGATTACAAGCATCAATCCCTTGCACGTTTCGATTACACGGTTCAGGATTGTTTGAATTTTCACGAAGCTGTAAAATTGCACGCGGTTCCTTTAATTAACGAGCACGACAAAAAACGGAAAGAAAAATTACAACTCGCCGACTACCGTCCCTGGGATACCGCAGTAGATGAAGAAAGTCTGCCTCCTCTAAAGCCCTTTGCAAACGCTCAAGAGTTAATTGATCGCACCATAGAGTGTTTTAATAAACTCGATCCTTTTTTTGGAGAAAGCATCTCTACTATGCAGAAAATGAAACGGCTCGACCTGGACAGCCGCTTAGGAAAGGCTCCCGGAGGTTACCAATATCCTTTGTATGAAACAGATGTTCCTTTTATTTTTATGAATTCCGTGGGGTTACACCGCGATCTTGTGACGATGGTGCACGAAGGGGGCCACGCTATTCATTCTTTTCTTGATTTTGGATTAGAATTGGTAGATTTTAAATCGCCGCCCAGTGAAGTTGCAGAGCTCGCCAGTATGAGCATGGAACTAATGAGCATGGAACATTGGGATGTGTTTTTTAAGACCGAGGAAGAGTTAAAGCGCGCCAAACGCCAGCAGCTAGAAAGTGTAATGGACACTTTACCCTGGATCGCCGCTATAGATAGATTTCAACATTGGATTTATCTTAATCCGGAACATACCGTAGAGGAACGTTACGAGGAATGGGAAAGAATTATTAGCGACTTTGGCAGTAAAGAAATTAATTACAAAGGTCTTGAAGATAATTTACGTCGCCGCTGGCAAGTGCAGCTGCATTTGTTCGAAGTTCCTTTTTATTATATAGAATATGGATTCGCGCAGTTGGGAGCAATCGCTGTATGGCGCAATTACAAACGTAATCCAAAGAAAGCGGTGGAAGATTATAAGAAAGCTCTGGCCCTCGGCTACACAAAATCTATTCCTCAAATTTATGAAACAGCAGGAGTAAAATTTGATTTTAGTCCTGATTACATTAAAGAATTAATGGATTTCGTGAAAGAAGAATACGATAAGATCTAAGAATGCGTTATTGTAGGTATGAAAAACTGTCTTGTCTTAATTGCCCTTTCTCTTCTTTTATCTGGCTGTGTTAAGCTCATCTATGGTTTGCACGATACAAAAGCACTTGATAAAAAAGAGATCGTTGAACTATCGCTGAAAAGAAAAATTCCGGCTGCAGATAATTTTGAGCTGGACACGATGTATTTAATGTTTTTGAACAAAGTAGATACATTTAAATACAAAAGTTCAGAGCGTAAAAATCATTATCAACCCTTGCAGGCGCTTTATTACAATAAAGCCGGGGGCTTGGACGCATTTATTATCAATTGTTACAGCCGCGGCTTTCCAAATTTAAAATGGAATCGCCGCGGCATACTGGATACTTTTGTTCCAAAAAAACAGGCGCCACCAGACAGCATTCTTCCCATGTTTGAACATTTAAAATACCTGAAAGCCTTGCCCGGCGCGCAACGCTTTACCTTTGGCCAGGATGATTATACGGTAATTGTTTACTGGAGTTATTTTATGGGACGCCAGAGTAAGCGACTTAATAAAGCTATAGAAAAAAATGTAAAATTGGCAAAAGGTAAAAAGGTTCGAATTCTGTATGTAAATACCGATAACTTTTTTAAGAAAACACTTTAAGAATTTTCAGCAACCCTTCCATTATCAAAAGTAAGAGTACGCGACCTGAATTTATTGTAAACCAGCATATCGTGTGTAGCAAATAAAATGGCGCGACCACTATCGCTGAGATTTTTAAGTAATACTAGAATTTCTTCAGAAGTAGTTGGATCTAAATTTCCTGTAGGCTCATCAGCGAGAATGAGTTCCGGATCATTCACTAAAGCGCGGCCAATACTAACCCTTTGTTGCTCTCCACCGGAAAGCTCGTGTGGCATTTTATTTTCTTTTCCTTCGAGATTTACCTTTTTTAAAATTTCCTGGATGCGTTCTTTTATTTTTTTCTCATCGCTCCAACCTGTGGCTTTCATTACAAACTTTAAATTGTTGTATATACTTCTGTCGCCCAACAATTGAAAATCCTGGAAAACAATTCCCAGCTTTCTTCGCAGAAAAGGAATTTCCCTTTGTTTTAAGTGGGTGAGGTCAAAACCACAACATGCCGCAGTACCTGTGGTTACCGGTAAGTCACCATACAATGTTTTAAGAAAGCTACTTTTACCGCTTCCCGTTTTTCCGAGTAAATACACAAACTCGCCCTTGTTCACTTCTAAACTCAGATCATTGATCACAGGACGTTCGTCCTGGAAAATAGTAACATTTTTGTAGTTGATCAATTCACTCATAGAGACGTCTAAGTTAAAATGATTGTAACTTTTGTGGCAATCATAGTTATACCAATATCAACACCAGCGGGTTAATAACTGTAGGTCAACACGACGAAAGGGCTCCTGTAAGAAAACTAAATTTATTGAGATAAAAATTTACTTGGATTTTATTTTAATGAGGTATCTTATAAAGACGAGCTTACTATTGCTTTTTGTGTTCAGTGGATTAGTGTTTAAGGCACAAAGAACCGCTATTTACGCGGATGCGGATGCGCTCTACAAACAAGGATTAGATCTCTTCGATAAAAAACTTTACACTTCGGCGCAGGAAAGTTTCACCGAATTTGCGGCAAAAACAAAATCAACTCTTTTAAAAGCGGATGCTACCTACTATGCAGCGGCTTGCGGCATAGAACTTTTCAATAAAGACAGCGAATGGTTAATGCGGGAGTTCATCGCAAAATATCCTTCCAGCACAAAAATTAATAACGCCTGGTATTATTTGGGTAAGTCAAATTTCCGGAAAAAAAAGTACGAAGAAACTATAGAGTATTTAGAAAAAGTAGATCTCTATAAATTGGATAAGGATCAACTGGCAGAATTATATTTTAAACGGGGCTACAGTTATCTGCAGGAAAAAAATGAGGCTAAAGCAAAAACAGATTTTTACGAGATCAAAGACGTAGAAAATAAGTATGCGGCTCCGGCAGCTTACTATTACTCGCACTTGGCTTACAAGGAAAAAAATTATGAGATCGCTTTGCAGGGCTTTAATAAATTGGTGGGGAATGAAACCTTTGGTAGTGTGGTTCCTTATTACATCACGCAAATTTATTTTATCCAGGGTAAATTTGATAAAGTAGTTAAAGAAGCGCCGAAATTATTAAATGATACGGCTTACATTCAAAAGGCAGGCGACATCAACCGCATGATTGGGGAAAGTTACTTCAACATGAAAGACTATGCAAACGCGCTAACCTATTTGAAAAAAACAGAATTAGGATTCGGAATGAATGCTCAGGGAAGTTATGTGCTGGGTTACTGCTATTATAAAATGAAAGACTACAGCAACGCTGAGAAAAACTTTCAAAAAGCCACCGAAACGAAAGACTCTCTGGCTCAAAGTGCCTGGTATCACATGGCAGATTGCGATATAAAGATAGGCGAGAAGGTAAAGGCTAAAAATGCATTTTACAGCGCTTATCAAGTAAACTTTGATAAAAAAATTGCTGAAGATGCTCTGTTTAGTTTTGCAAAGCTGAGTTATGAACTAGACTTCAATCCGTATAACGAAGCAGTAAAAGGATTTACCAAATATTTAAAAGAATATCCTCAATCCTCCCGAAAAGATGAGGTCTATAATTTTTTAATTGTGGTTTATTCTACTACAAAAAATTATGAGGAGGCAATTAAAAGCATTGAAAGTCTGGAAGGAGGAATTAACGCGATCTTAAAAGTCACTTATCAAAAATTAATCTACTTCCGGGGTGTTGAATATTTTAACAACAATGATTTGATAAATGCACGAAAGCAGTTTGACAAATCGCTGAAACAAAATGCCGATTTGAAATTGAATTCTTTGAATCAATATTGGCTGGGAGAAATCTCCTATTTAAACAAAGATTACACTACCGCTATCGATGCATGGAAACGCTTTCAGGTAACACAAGGTGCAACCAGTTTATCAGAATACGATTTAAGTAACTATGCTTTAGGTTACGCCTATTTTCAGCGTAGAGAAAAAGACGACTATACGAATGCGAATATTTCGTTCCGTAAATTTTTGCTCACCAGGAATACCTACGACGAAAATAAAATTGCCGACGCAAATATTCGTACGGCAGATTGTTATTTTATGAATCGTGACTTTCAGCAGGCTTCCGATTATTACAAGCGAGCAATTGCTTTAAATAAAATTGACGTAGATTATTCCTTATATCAAAAAGCACTTTGTGACGGTTTAAATAAAAACTACACAGAGAAAATTGCAGAGCTTAAAAAAATAGAAACCAAGTATCCGCAGTCAAATTACATTGTTTCGGCTTTAAACGAAATTGCCGAGACTTATTATAACAATCTGAAAGAAGAGTCGAATGCAATTCTTTATTACGAAAGGATCCTTAAAAATTACCCGAATTCGTCTTTCGTAAACAATTCTTATGCACAGCTGGGTAATATTTATTTTGCCAGAAAAGAAGACGAAAAAGCTTTTTCTTACTTCGATAAATTTGTAAAGACAGATTCAAAAAGTGAAGCAGCTAAAGACGTTCTGGAACAAATTAAGAAGATCTTTGAAGCCAAGGGCGATGTGGAAGGAATGGAAGCCTATTTCAAAAATATAGGAAATCCTCTGTCTGAAGGCCAAATAGAAAAGGACACGTACCTTGCAGCTTATAACGCCTATTATACGGATAAAAATTGCGACTTGGCTATCCAGAAGTGGGAGGCATACATAACAAGATTTCCTAATGGCAAACATGTTGCCGAAGCACAATTCAATGCAGCAGAGTGTTATTACAGTAAAAGTGTATTTGATAAGGCAATTAATGGGTACCAGTACATTATTACCAAACCTCGAAGTATTTACAGTGAGGTGTCTCTTGCTAAAACATCGTATTTATTTTACAAGGATAAAAAATATACCGAAGCTCTGCCATTATTCCAGCAGCTGCAGGAAATTGCGGAAACACCTTCCAACAAAAGCGCCGGTAAATTCGGAGCTATGCGCTGCGCCTACTATCTTAAACAATACGAGACGGCTCTAACGGAATGCACTAAAGTACTGAGTACTGAGAAACTCACACCACAGGAAACAACAGAGGCAAAATATATCAAAGCAAAATCACTTTACGAAACCAATCGTCTGGATGATGCGATGATTGAGTTTAAGGCCATGACTAAAGCCTCTAAAAATTTAACGGGTGCCGAAGCATATTACTACATCGGTAAAGTTCAATACGCGAAACAAGATTATAAAGAAGTAGAGAAAACAGTAAATAAACTTGTCAGCTACGAATACAGCAACGACGACTGGAACAATAAAGGAATGCTATTACTGGCAGATGCTTATATAGCTCTTAATGATGACGCCAATGCGCAAGTTATTTTAGAAACCGTTATTGGTGGAAAAGTAAAACAAGAATATGTGGATGAAGCCAACAAACGCTTAAGCGCCTTGAAAGAAAAACAAGCCAAGGCAAACGCCGGGCCAACAGATGTTAATGGCGTTCCTGTAAATAAGGATTTAAAAATTCAGTATAACCAAAGTAAAAGAGACAGTGCTTTGTTTGCTGAGCCAGAGGTTAAACCCGCTCCGGCATCAACACCAACTATAAGCGAACAACCAAAATAGGAAACGATGAATTCAGGTAACGTGTATAGCGAAAAAAATCTTGATACAGCACCTTTGTTGAGCAAGAGACAGAAAAAGCAGATAGAGTGGATGCTGATTCTTTTCCTGGTAATTTTTTATGCCCTTGCTGCGGTGGCACAAACTTCGCCAGTGGAAGATATCGTAAAAATGAAAAGCGTGTTCGAGCCAACAATTAAAGATGTCAAGAAATTCTCAGACATTCCTGAAATTAAAGATAGCGTAAAGCCGATTCAGAATATTAAATATGGAATTACCAGTTCTCCTATTTTTCCGAAATACCAAACCCAGCCAATAGAAGCAGCAAAACTTCAAAATGAGCCGCTTACTAAATTATACCATTCTTTATTAAAGTTAGGATACAGTCCTTTTTACAATATGCCCTACGGTGAGTTTTGGGTGGGTAATACAAGAGCGAAGGAAAGTAGCTATGGCGCGCATTTAAAACATTTTTCAAGCACTACAACGCTGAAAGATGCTGGTTATGGCGGCTTTAGCGACAATGAAATAAATGTGTTCGGAAAGCGTTTTTATAAAAAACATACTTTAAGCGGAGATCTAAATTACGAAAGGAACGTTGTGCACTACTATGGCTATGATCCGGATAAAAATACCTTAGACAAAGATTATACCCGCCAGCGTTATCAGTTGTTTGAACCCAAACTTCAATTACAGAGTCATTATACCGACAGTACCCACATCAATCACAACATTCGACTGACTTACTACAATCTGCAAAATCTTTACAGGGAAGCGGAAAATAATGTGAAGTTAAATGCTCTGGGAACCATGTACATTAATAAAGAAAAATTTAATTTGGGATTTCTAACCGACTTCTACAATCACAAACAGGCAAACGACAGTTTGAATGATCTTATTATGAGCATTAATCCCTCTTTTGAAGCTCATGGAAAAAAATGGCATGCCGATATCGGTCTTACCGGCACACTGGATAATTTTAATAAGTCGACACGGTTCTATTTTTATCCGCAACTGAACTTACACTACGATATTTACGAGAACATGGTTATTCCATACGCTGGCGTGAGCGGAGGTTTGGTAAAAAACAGCATGAGAAGTTTAACCCGCGAAAACGCTTTTGTAGATACCACTATTAATTATAAAAACACGAATAACAAATATAATCTCTACGGAGGTTTGCGCGGTAATTTAAGTAGCAGTACTTCTTACGATGCTAAAATAAGTTATGGTCAATACGATAACCTGCACTTCTTTGTAATTAATTATGGCGGTCCTAATTTATTGTACAACCAATTTGATGTGCTTTATGGCAATACCAGTGTTTTAAATTTAAGCGGACAATTAAAATACGAGTTCAAAGAAAAACTGAATATTATTGGGAAAGGAAATTATTACATCTACAAAACAAAAACCCTAACACGCGCCTATCACAAGCCTGACTTTGATTTAACGGGATCAGTGATCTATAATCTGAAAAGTAAGATTATTTTACGAGCCGATCTTTTTTTTATGGGCAAACAATGGGCATTAACGCAATTGGATGACGGAGCGTTAGCTAATAAACAATTGAAAGGCTGGGCAGATATAAATCTTGAGGCCGAATACCGTTACAGTAAAATGCTTAGTTTTTTTGCACGCGTTAATAATCTTGCTGGCCAGCGGTATTACCGTTGGGAACGTTATCCAAGTCAGCGCTTTAATTTTATGCTGGGCTTAACTTTCGTGCCTTTTTAATTTCAAAATAGCTGTTATCTTAAGCTTTCAAAAAATAACATGCCTCGCCTCAACGTTTTAAAAACATACAAGATTTTTATTGGCGGACAATTTCCCCGAACAGAAAGTGGGCGGTATTATGAATTAAAAAATTTGAAAAAACAGACGATAGCGAACATCTGTTTGTCGTCGCGAAAAGATGTGAAGAATGCCGTTGTGGCAGCGCGTGGAGCCTTTGCAGGATGGAGTGGTAAAACTGCATTTAACCGTTCGCAAATCTTATACCGCATTGCAGAAATGCTGGAGGGGAGAAAATCTCAATTTGTGGAAGAGTTAGTTGTGCAGGGAGTTACCACAAAATCTGCTGAAAAGGAAGTGTTGTTGAGCATCGACCGCCTGGTTCATTACGCCGGTTGGTGCGATAAGTATCAACAGATTTTTAGTTCTGTAAATCCGGTTGTTTCGTCACATTTTAACTTTTCAGTTCCTGAACCAACAGGGGTGGTATCTCTTATTGCGCCGTCAGATTTACCTTTATTAGGCCTGGTAAGTGTTATTGCTCCCATTATTGCCGGTGGCAATACTTGTGTGGTTCTGGCTTCCGAAAAGTTCCCTTTGTCTTCTATTACCTTCAGTGAAGTGCTTTCAACGTCAGACCTTCCAGCAGGTGTGGTAAATATTCTCACGGGTTCTCACGGGGAATTGCATTCGCATTTTTCTTCTCACATGGATGTTAACGCAGTCGTTTATTGCGGGTCTAAAAAAGAGGCAATAAAAAGTATTCAGCAAAATTGTTCTTTAAACGTAAAACGTTTTTTTCACTGGAACAAAGATTGGTTAAAGGAGGAGAATCAAAATCCTTACCTGATTCTTGATCTACAGGAAGTAAAAACAACCTGGCATCCTATCGAAAACATCGGAATTGGCGGCGCCAAATATTGAAATGTAACTTTTTCATACAACATTTCGTCTTAGTACAAAACCTAAAGCGATGCGATTGATTTTTATTTTAGCCTTCTGTATGATTTGTCATGTAGTTTTTAGCCAGACCTTGTGCAAAGGCCGTTTAATAGATGTTACCACAAACCAACCCATAGAATTTGCGAACATTGGCGTTGTTGGAAAAGCACTTGGAACCGTTAGCAACGAAAGGGGGGAATACAGTTTTACAGTTCCCGATAGCCTTTTATACGAGACGCTTAAGATTTCAATGATCGGTTATAAAAGCGAATCTTTTTCTGTAAAAGAATTTCAAAAACACACTGAAATTAAATTAACACAAAGTGCAACTGTTTTAAATGAAGTAGCGGTTTCTGTAAAAAAAACTAAGATCAAAATTCTCGGCAATGACACAAAAACAAAATCTGTTTCAGCAGGGTTTAAAAATAACAGTCTTGGCGCTGAATTAGGAATTAAACTCAGTGTGAAGCATCCGCAAACGCATATCCGAAAGGTGATGTTCAATATCAATACAAACACTTTAGATAAGCTTCCTATTTTTCGGTTGAACATCTATAAAGTAGATAAACAAGGAAATCCAGCGGAAAATATTCTCACTCAGAACATTATAATCAGCCCCGCTGAGAAAACCGGTTATATAGCATATGATTTAAATCCTTACGGTATTTTTGTAGATGACGATGTTATTATTTCTATTGAGTGGATTAAAGATCTGGGCGATGCAAAAGGCCTTTATTTTTCTACCAAGATGTTGGGGAGCGGAACCTACTACAGACAAACCAGCCAGGCCAAATGGGAAAAAATCGCTTCCATAGGCATTGGTTTACATGCGGAAATAGCTTATTAAGCGAAAGATGCTTTACCGTTTAGGCGTTTGTGGGAACTAAAAAGAACCCTTATTGTGATGCCTTACTTTTTTGTGTTTGGAAACACCAGGGCAAGAATCACATTTATTCTTCTGTAAGAAACAGCTTTCCATACCGCAAATCAGAATCGCAAAAACAGAAAGCAGAAGTAAATATCTTTTGAGCATAATTATAGCTACAAATATAAGCGATTATTTTACTACTTTTAGGCTTTGTCAATTAGAACGTTTTGAAGCTATTTACGCATATAGGACAGTACAGTATGTTGATGTACAAGGTTTTTAAAAAGCCTCAAAAATTCAGTGTTTATGTGCGTCAGATTATTGTTGAAATCGATACCATTGGTATTTCTTCCTTATCTATAGTTGCTATCATTTCAGTCTTTATGGGTGGTATTATAGCCCTGCAAACTGCCAACAGCATTTCAAGCCCGTTAATCCCTCTTTACGCAGTTGGATTTACAACCCGTGAAAGTATTATGCTGGAGTTTAGCCCAACTGTTGTGTGTTTAATTTTAGCGGGAAAAGTAGGATCTAACATCGCCTCTGAAATTGGTGCCATGCGCATCACAGAACAAATAGACGCTCTGGAAATTATGGGAATAAATTCTGCCGGATATTTAATTTTTCCAAAAATTGCGGCAGCGGTTATTATTTTTCCAGTTTTAATTGCGTTGAGTATGTTTTTGGGAATTGCCGGAGGTTATGTCATGGGAGTTTCTTCAGGAGATTTTACAGCGTACGAATATGTGTATGGTATACAGGCGTTTTTTGAACCCAGAAAATTATATTACTCTTTCACAAAAGTTTTACTTTTTGCTTTCATTATTACATCGGTTTCTTCTTACTACGGATACCGAACTTCGGGTGGCGCTCTCGAAGTAGGAAAGAGCAGTACCAATGCAGTTGTTTACGCTAGTATTTTAATTTTGTTGTTCGATCTTATCCTAACTAACATATTTCCGAAATATTGATCGAAATAAAAAATATCAATAAAAGTTTTGGGGAGAGGCATGTGGTTAAGGATGTTTCTTTTCAATTTCATCCCGGCAAAACGAATCTGATCATAGGCGAGAGTGGAAGTGGCAAAACCACTATTCTCAAATTAATGGTGGGATTGCATCAAATCGACTCCGGAGAAATTATTTACGATGGACAAAATTTTCCGGAATTAAATTCAGACGAACAGCAGGAGATAAGAACCCGCATTGGCATGTTATTCCAGGGCGGCGCTTTATTTGACTCTCAGACTCTTGAAGAAAATGTTCGTTTTCCACTGGACATGTTTACCAGTTTAAGTAAAGAGGAAAAACAGGAGCGCGTAAATTTTTGTCTGCAACGTGTAAAACTGGAAGGTAAAAATGCTTTGTATCCTGGCGAATTGAGTGGTGGTATGAAAAAACGGGCGGCCTTAGCCAGGGCGATCGCAAATAATCCCAAATATTTATTTTGTGATGAACCTAACTCTGGTTTAGATCCAAAGACCTCTATCGTAATTGACAATTTAATTAAAGACGTTACCGAGGAATACAACATCACTACGATTATCGTAACCCATGATATGAATTCGGTGATAGAGATAGGCGATAATATAATGTTTGTTTACAAAGGCGAGAACTGGTGGACCGGCGATAAAAGCCAGGTTTTAAACAGTAAAAATCAGGAGTTGACAGACTTTGTTTTCGCAAGCTCTTTTATGAAAACAGTTTTTAAAGCGCAATAGTTTTTAGAATAGATTTGGCTTTCTCCAGATTTAAATTTTTCCCATCATTTATTTCAAGAAAAAATTCGGATTGCCACTTTTGGGTTTTCTCCGCTTGTTTATTTTCAACACGCTCCCAGTCGGGATATACCCGAAAGCCACGTTTACCTTCTTTCCCGTGCCTTGATAAGACTCCCTGCTTGATTAAGGCAGATTTTGGAAATACAAATTGTCCGAAAAAATCTTCTTTCCGAACGCTGATCACATAAAAATTAAAAGGGTCTGTGTCGTTGTGGGGGCAAGTGATTCCGGTTGCATTTCTTTTCCATAAAGTCACAAAAGCCCCTGTTTTTGTGGGCGTTATTTTTGCCGTTCTAAATTTTACTGGAATTCCGTTCAACACAAAAGTGCTGGCTGAATACTCTTTGCTTTCAGATTCTTCTATAAAGTCTGAAAGAGTAAAATCTAAAGGATCGTAAAGTAGCTGTTTCGTTAAAATTAAATCAGGAGACATAATTACATTTCATCCTGGATTTCTAACCAGCGCATCGATTTTTGATCCAGCTCTTCCGTTACAGTTTTTAATTCGTCGGTACGTTGCTGAACCTCATTATAATCCGTTAAACCACTCGCCAGTTCATCGTTGAGACGCATTTTTCTTTCTTCTAAAACAGGAATATCAATTTCCAGTTCTTCGAGTTCACGTTGCATTTTAAAAGATAATTTCTTCGCAGGCGTTTTAACTTCCTGTTTTGCTGCAGCGGCTTCCTGTTTCTTCTCGACTACGCTCGAAGTGACTTCTGCCGGCTGCTTACTGCCCACTGCTGACTGCTTACCGCCCAATGCCTCCTGCTTACTGGCTTCTTTCTGTTCGCTGATCCAGTTTCTGTATTCGGTATAGTTACCCGGGTAATCTTTAATAGCGCCATTGCCTTCTAACACGAAAGTATGATCTACCAAACGGTCAATAAAATAACGGTCATGGGAAACAATCAAAACACAGCCTTTGAATTCTTCCAAGAAATCTTCAAGTGTTTGTAAAGTCACAATGTCTAAATCATTGGTTGGCTCATCAAGAATCAAAAAGTTGGGATTCTTCATCAACACCGTTAAAAGAAACAATCTTCTTTTTTCACCACCGCTTAATGTATGGGCATAGCTGTATTGCACATTCGGCGGGAAATTAAAGCGTGTCAACAATTGCGAAGCAGATAAGCTCGCCCCATTTGCCAAAGGAATGTGTTCTGCGATATCCTGGATAATTTCAATAATACGTTTGTCCGTATTAATGATCATTCCTGCCTGAGAATAGTATCCAAACACAATAGTATCTCCCAGGGCTACTCTTCCTGCATCTACTTCTTCTTTGCCTTGAATAATGTTTAATAAAGTTGTTTTCCCGACACCGTTTTTCCCTACAACACCAATTTTCTCTCCCGGAATAAAAGTATAAGTAAAGGGTTCAGATAAAATAACTTTGTTGGGATAATTTTTTGTGATGCCATGAAGCTCCACAATCTTAGAACCCATACGTTCCATCTTCACCGTTAATTCAATTTTTTTCTCAACGCGTTTTTGTTTTGCCTTCTTTTCAATTTCATAAAAAGCATCTACGCGCGATTTTGATTTGGTTCCGCGGGCCTTTGGCATCTTACGCACCCAAACCACTTCTTTGCGGTATAGGTTTCTGGCTTTATCAATTTCAGCATCGCTGATCTGTTCGCGTTCAGCTTTTTTCTCTAAATAATAATCAAAGTTTCCTTTGTATTCATAAAGCATGTGGTTATCTATCTCAATGATTTTATCACACACTTCATCTAAAAAATAACGGTCGTGGGTTACTAATAAAATACTAATTGATCCATCCTGTAAATAATTTTCCAACCATTCAATCATCTCAATATCGAGGTGATTGGTAGGCTCATCCATAATAATAAGGTTAGGCTTATTAATTAATGTGAGAGCAAGAGCCACACGTTTTTTTTGTCCACCCGAAAGAGTACTTATGATGCGGCTTGTATCTTTGATCTCTAATTTTGTCAGAATCTCCAGGATATTTTTTTCATAATCCCAGGCATCGATCAAATTCATTTCGTTCAAAGCAATTTCCATTCTGTCGGCAACAGAGTCGCTCGAATCGGTCTCGCTTAGTTTAATAACAGCATCGTAATTACGAATGCAGCGTACAAACTGATTGTCGGCGGTATCAATGAGTTGTTGAATAGTAAGTGTTTCATCAAATGCAAAGTTCTGTTCTAAAAATCCAACCGTAATGTCTTTTCTAAAAACAACCTCTCCTTCATCAGCTATTTCGATCCCTTTTAAAATTTTAAATAAAGTTGTTTTCCCGGAACCATTTTTGGCAACCAGAGCTACTTTTTCGCCGTAATTAATACCGAAACTTATTTTATTAAACAGCACTTTTGCACCGTATGCCTTAGAAATATTATTAATAGAGAGTAAATTCATGGCCGCAAAGGTAGTCATTCGTTGTGAATCGCTTATAAATATCCAATCCAGGCTTTTCGTTTTTTTTAATTAACTTTATTGAACCAATGTCTCCTGAAAAAAAGATATTTATAACTGAAGAGGAAAAACTTCAGATTCGCCTGAATCGTACGCATACGGAGCGTTTCCGGATGTTGATGAAGCTTATTAAAATCAGTCAGAAACTTAAGAACGCTAAAATTGTTGATGCAAAATCTTAATGGACCTTCTTGATGATGAAATATTGCACCTATGGAAAACTCTAAACAAGCACAATACCTTATACATAATAGTGGGAGGCTTTGCTACAACATTTCATGGGTTTAACAGATCAACAGCAGATCTCGATGTGTGGATTAAAGACACTTTAGAAAATAGAAAAGGCTTGCGGGCTGCTCTGAAAGAGCTCGAAATTGGTGATTTCGAAAGCATTGAAACAACACAATTTATTCCTGGATTTACATCTTGCTTTAAATTCAGGCTTTGAACTAGACATTATGACTTCCATAAAAGGATTTGATCAGGTACGTTTTGACGAGTGCTATGATCTTGCACCAACAGCTGTGGTGGAAAATATTCCTGTAAAATTCATGCATTTAAACCAATTGATCGAAGCAAAAAAAGCATCCGGAAGAGCTAAAGACTTAATGGATATTGAAGAGCTAGAAAAGATAAGAAAAGCAAAAACCCCACCAGAGGCAGGGTTTTAAGTTTTTAAGAATTTTATTTTTAATTAGCGTGGCTGTAATCTTTGGTTCCTGCAACTGCACCATTTTCATCCCAGTTTGTCCAAACACCGGTTTTTTCACCATCAGCATAATTCATTTCAAAACGTTTTTTTCCGTTTTCATCATACACTAACCAGGTACCGGTTTTTTTACCAAGGTTATAGAATGCAACTGCAGAAGTAGTTCCATTAGCATTAAAACGCACCCATTTTTGATCTTTCTGACCTTTTGTAAAAGTTCCCTTTTCTAATAAATTTCCAGATGCTGAATAATATGTAGCTTCTCCTTCTACAACGCCTTCTTTAACGGTGAGTTCAGATTTAATCCCATTTTTTGTTTCAGAAAGAACACCAGTAAACAATTCTCCGCTAAACTGAGTTGCTGCGTTTTCGCTTTCATTTACGTATAAGCCTTTATCGTTTAATTTTTGTGCGTTTAAAAAGCTGAAACTCACAACAGATAAAACTAAAACTACTAACTTTTTCATAACCTTGATTTTTTAAATTGTAAAACAATCAATTTGTTGAATCAAAGATATTAAGTTAATGGTTTAGAAACAATGAGGTAATAAAAAGATAACTTTAACTTTACCTAAAATACCACAAAAATGGCTGAAAGGGCTGTTTTTAGCGGTTAAAGTTAGAAAATCTTAAAGTGATTTTAAAGAAAGGTCAGAAAAAGCTGTTAAACGTGAAGCTTTTAACTCTAAGGGAGCGTATCCTATTGTATTAATGGTAACAGAATAATCTTTATCCATCTTTACTATAAGTTTAAAATTACCATCCATGTCAGCGAAAAAAGTCTCACCCGTTTCCGGAACTAAAATCTTTGCACCGGGTATTGCCTCGCCATTCGCATCAGTTATTCGGCCAGCTACAGTTTTATGAGATACTTTTTCTTTATCAGCATTTCCTGCAAAAGAAGTTGTAGTTAAAGTTATAAAGAGAAGAATGTAAAGAATGTTTTTCATTGATATAAAGGTAAAAGCACAGTCTTCGTTTATGGTTATCTCAATATTACCAAATCGTTAAGCTGTATTTCCCGGGAAAAAGTACCTTTGCACCATGCGTATTGATATAATTAGCGCCGTTCCCGACCTTATGACCAGCGCGTTCGGGCATTCCATTCTAAAAAGGGCCATTGCCAACAAATTGGTGGAAGTAAACCTTATTAATTTAAGAGACTATTCCACCAACAAGCAAAAACAACTCGATGACTATGCCTTTGGCGGCGGTGCTGGTATGGTAATGATGATAGAACCCATTGACAACTGTATTAAGGATTTAAAATCTAAAAATAGCTACGACGAAATTATCTACATGTCGCCGGATGGTGAATTGTTAAATCAAGGTATTTGTAACCAGCTTTCGTTGGTTAAAAACATCATTATTTTGTGCGGACATTACAAAGGCGTCGATCACAGGGTTAGAGAACACCTGATAACCCGGGAAATTAGTGTGGGAGACTATGTTTTAAGCGGTGGAGAGCTCGCCGCGGCTATTTTAAGTGACTCTATCATCCGCTTATTGCCAGGTGTGTTAAACGACGAAACTTCTGCCCTAAGCGACTCTTTTCAGGACAATTTACTGGCACCTCCGGTTTATACCCGTCCATCTAACTACAATGGCTGGGAAATTCCACCCGTTTTATTGAGCGGACACACTGCCAACATTGATAAATGGCGTCACGAACAAAGTGTTGAACGTACTAAAATACGGCGTCCTGACTTATTGAAATAGCAAAATTATTAACCTGAGGAGGTTTTATTTTCCCAATAAATTTACGTTATTTGGGACCCTGAATTAATCTATGAAATTGTAATGTTTATCGAAATCCAAACCCAGGGACGGTAAGCCTTTGTTTCAGTAGATATCTAAAATGATATATATGAAAGTTGGAATCCCAGCGGAACTATTTCCTGATGAATTAAGAGTTGCGGCAACCCCAAAAACTGTAAAACGACTTCAAAAACAAGGATTTGAAGTACAGATCCAGCACAACGCTGGAAAAAAAGCAAATTTTTCGGATAAAGAGTTTGAAGAAGCCGGTGCTAAAATAGTGCAGACTGCTGAACAGATTTATGCAAATTCAGATATTGTGCTTAAAGTTAAAGAGCCTACCATTCCAGAAATTGAGATGATGCGCGAAGGTTTGGTTTTGCTGAGCTACTTATGGCCGGCACAAAATCAGGCATTACTTCAAAAATTAGCGGATAAAAAAGTAAATGCTGTGGCTATGGATGCGATTCCCCGCATTTCGAGAGCACAGAAAATGGACGTTCTTTCTTCTATGGCGAACATAGCGGGTTACAGAGCAGTGGTGGAAGGCGCTTACCATTTCGGAAGATTTTTAAACGGACAAATTACTGCGGCGGGAAAAGTAGAACCTGCAAAAGTTTTAGTGATTGGCGCTGGTGTGGCGGGTTTAGCGGCATTAGGAGCGGCAAATTCATTGGGTGCTATTGTGAGAGCTTTCGATACCCGTAAAGAAGTAGCAGAACAAATTGAATCTATGGGCGCCACTTTTCTCACCGTTGAACTGGAAGAAGACGGCGCAACATCATCGGGCTACTCTAAAGAAATGAGTAAAGAATTTATTGATGCAGAAATGCTTTTGTTTAAAGAGCAGGCTGCTGAAGTAGATATTATTATAACAACGGCACAAATTCCTGGCAAACCAGCGCCTAAGCTGATTCTTGATTATCATGTGGCCGCTATGAAGCCTGGATCTGTAATTGTGGATCTTGCAGCTTCTTCTGGTGGAAATTGTGTGCTCACAAAACCAGGAGAGGTTTATACAACCGATAATGGTGTTACCATTGTTGGTAAGCTGAGTCAACTACCAAGTCAGGCATCACAACTTTACGGAAACAATCTTTGTCATTTATTAGATGACATGGGCAAAGCCGACAAGTTTAAAATTGATATGGAAGACGCGGTGGTTTCCAGAGCAATGGTGACGCATGATGGCAAGATCAATTGGCCACCCGCACCTCTTCCCGTAAGTCCTGCAAAACCAAAAGTCTCAGCGGCTGTTACGGCAGAGAACGAAAAAGCTTCTGAAGCTCAAAAAATAAAAAAGCAAGCGACTTCCATGGCAATACGTTTAACCTTTATAGGATTGCTTTTGTTATTGTTAGGGCAGTTTGCTCCGGCTGAATTTATGCAACATTTCACCGTGTTTGTGTTATCGGTATTTATCGGCTGGCAAGTTATATGGAATGTATCCCATTCTTTACATACACCTTTAATGGCCGTTACCAACGCCATTAGTGGTATCATCATCGTGGGAGGTTTATTACAAACCAACGATGATTTTTCAAGTCCGATGACTATTCTGGCCTTTCTCGCTATTTTGGTTGCCAGCATTAATATTGTCGGAGGATTTGTAGTGACACGTCGTATGTTGAACATGTTTAAAAAATAAGAAAAGAGAGTATGGAAATTGGAATTCAAACAGCAGCGTATTTATTCGCAAGTATCTTATTTATTTTAAGTTTAGGTAGTTTGTCCTCGCAGGAATCTGCAAAACGCGGTGTACTTTATGGTATCATTGGAATGGTGATCGCTATTTTAGCAACTGTTCTCGGAGCGGGTGTTCATGGACAAATCTATATCATTGCAGCCATAGCCATTGCCTCTGTTATTGGTTTATTATTAGCTCGCAAAGTAGAGATGACCTCTATGCCTCAGCTGGTAGCAATTCTTCATAGCTTTGTGGGACTGGCAGCAGTACTTGTAGGTTTTGGCTCTTACCTCGATCCGCATACCCATATGCTTACGGGAACAGAAAGAACTATCCACTTAGTAGAAGTTTTTGTGGGTGTATTTATTGGAGCTCTTACTTTTACCGGATCTATCATTGCCTGGGGCAAGCTCGAAGGCAAAGTAAGAAGCAAACCTTTGTTATATCCTGGCCGCCATTTTGTAAATATTATTATGGTAGTTGCCAGTATAGTGTTGGGCGTGTTGTTCGCTAATGCCGAAGGAACAAGCGGAATGACGCAGTTATGCATTATGACTGCTATTTCAGGATTTGTAGGTGTGATGTTGGTTATGGCTATTGGTGGTGCAGACATGCCGGTGGTGGTTTCTATGTTGAATTCTTATTCCGGTTGGGCCGCATCAGCTGCGGGTTTTATGCTTGGAAACGATTTACTGATTGTTACAGGCGCATTGGTAGGTAGCTCAGGTGCTATTCTTTCTATCATTATGTGTGAAGCAATGAACCGTTCTTTCTTCTCTGTTATTTTAGGTGGATTTGGAAATGCACCTGCTGCAAGTGGCGATGCAAAAGCTATTGAAGGAGAAGTAACTTCTGTGAGTCATGAAGAGGTTGCTGACTTATTGAAGGAGGCAAAATCTGTAGTAATTGTTCCTGGGTATGGAATGGCTGTTGCAAAAGCGCAGTATCCTATTTTTGAGATGGTACAACGTTTACGCAAAGCGGGTAAAAAAGTGAGATTCGCTATTCACCCAGTGGCAGGGCGTTTACCTGGACATATGAACGTGCTATTAGCGGAAGCAAATGTACCTTATGATATTGTTTTAGAAATGGATGAGATCAACGAAGATCTTCCGGAAACAGATGTAGTAATGGTTATTGGGGCTAACGACGTTGTAAATCCTGGTGCACAGGATGATCCCTCAAGTCCTATTTACGGAATGCCTGTAATAGAAGCATGGAAAGCAGAAAAAGTAATTGTGATGAAACGTTCTATGTCTGTGGGATATGCGGGTGTTGAGAATCCTTTGTTCTACAAATCAAATGCAGAAATGCTTTACGGCGATGCTAAAGAGAGCGTTGAGAAAATTTTAGGCTTTCTAAAAGCTTAATTTAAATAGTTTGAAATAGAAAAGAGGCTGTCAAAACTACGCATCTTATGACGTGTCACATCGAACGTAGTCTGGATGGTTGTGAAGGCAGCGGGGTAAGTCGTTCTCGACTACGCTCGAACTGACATCTGCTTGACTACGCTCGAACTGAGATCTGCTTGACTACGCTCGAACTGACATCCGCTTGACTACGCTCGAACTGACATCTGCTTGAGTACGCTCGAACTGACATCTGCTTGACTATGCTCTAACTGACATCTGCTTGACTACGCTCGAACTGAGATCTGCTTGACTACGCTCGAACTGACATCCGCTTGACTATGCTCGAACTGACATCTGCTTGACTATGCTCGAACTGACATCTGCTTGACTATGCTCGAACTGACATCTACTCGACTCGGTGACAACCTCTTTTTATTTATTCGAAAATAGATCTTATTAATTTTTGATCATGCCATGCGGATCAATCACAAATTTTTTTGCGGCGCCCTTATCAAAATCGTGATACCCGCGAACGGAATCCTTTAAGGAAATGACTTCCACGTTTACGGCTTTTGCAATTTCAATCTTACCATATAAAATGGCATTCATCAATTGTCTATGGTATTTCATAACCGGACATTGACCTGTATGGATAGAGTGAGACTTTGCCCATCCTAAACCAATACGTATGCTTAAGCTACCTTTTTTAGCAGCTTCGTCTTTTGCACCAGGATCGCCCGTTACATATAAACCCGGAATTCCTAAAGAACCGCCAGCACGTGTAACTTCCATGATGGAATTTAAAACGGTAGCAGGTTGTTCTTCTCCGCTGTCGTGTCCGTGTCCCTTTGCTTCAAAGCCTACACAGTCTACGGCACAATCTACTTCCGGTATGCCGACAATAGCAGCTATCTGATCTCCCAAAGGAATATCTTTTTTCAGATCGATAATTTCACAACCAAAACTTTGCGCCTGCGTTAAACGCTCGTCGATCATATCGCCAACAATCACTACTGCAGCTCCCAACAAATGACAAGAGGCGGCACAGGCGAGGCCTACAGGACCCGCACCAGCAATGTAAACAATACTTCCCGGACCAACACCTGCGGTCACAGCACCGTGAAAGCCTGTCGGAAAAATATCAGATAATAAAGTAAGATCTTTTATTTTTTCCATCGCCTGATCGCTGTTTGGAAATTTTAGCAGATTAAAATCGGCGTAAGGAATCATAACATACTCTGCCTGTCCACCAACCCAGCCGCCCATGTCTACGTAGCCATACGCTGCACCTGGACGTGCGGGGTTTACATTTAAACAAATGCCTGTTTGTCCAACTTTACAATTTCTGCAACGTCCGCAAGCGATATTAAAAGGTACAGAAACAAGATCTCCTACCTTTACAAATTCAACATCGCGGCCCGCTTCTATTACAAGGCCGGTAATTTCATGGCCGAGCACAAGACCTTCCGGGGCGGTGGTTCTTCCGCGCACCATGTGTTGATCGCTTCCGCAAATATTTGTAGAAACGATTTTAAGGATTACGCCATGTTCACATTTTCTGTTTCCCAAAGCAAGTTTAGGATATTCTATTTCTCTTACTTCAACCACTCCCGGCTTTACATAAGTTACTCCATGATTATGACACATAAGAATCGGATAAGTGACTATTATTTTACCGCCTCAGCTCCGGCTAAAGCCACTGTGTGGTCGTTCTCAACAGTACTTCCTGAAACACCAATAGCACCAATAATTTCTCCTTTAGCATCTTTAATACAAACACCACCGGGAAAAGTAATAAGTCCATTATTTGAATGTTCGATATTGTACAAAGATCCGCCGGGTTGCGATAAACTACCAATGATACCGGTATCCATGTTGAAATAGCGTGCAGTGCGCGCTTTTTTCATCGAAATATCAATTGATCCAAGCCATGCTCCGTCCATACGCGCGAAAGCTGTTAGGTTAGTACCACTATCCACGATTGAGATATTCATTAATAAATTTAAGTCTGCCGCTTTCTTCTTCGCTGCTTTAATTGCTGTTTCTGCTTGTTCTAATGTAATATTCATAATTTTTAGTTTAAATGGTTTAGGCAAACCTAACACTATAGCTTAGGTATTATTTGCATTATCCTCCCTATTTAGCGCCTTATTGTTCCATCCTTCCACTTGCTTACATTAAAAGATAAAAAAAGGGTAAATTCACTTAATAGTTTTTCTTATGAAGCATACTCTACAACCTTTAAAAACCACGCTTTATAGCGAAGCCTCAGCGCTGGTTGAAAATAAAAAGGTTTTCACGATGAAAAATTGCGAGCTGAATATTTTTGAAACCTTTCAGCATTGTACGAATGTTCCTTTGGTTTATGATGGACTGGTAATAACCAGCATGCTTCGCGGAAAGAAAATCATTCGCCTGCAGGAAGAAGAAGCCTTTTCTTTTTTGCCAGGAGAAACAATGATCTTGCCGGATAATAAAAACTTTCATGTAGATTTTCCGGAAGCCAGTGCCACAAATCCTGTGCAATGTGCTACACTCACCATCGATACGCAGGAAGTAAAACGGACACTTGATTTTTTAAACGATAATTATCCTAAGAATAACGGAGAAGAAAACTGGTCACTGGATTTTAACCGCTACCATTTCCACAACAATAAAGAGCTGGCCATGTTGCTGAATAAAATCATTCATGTGAGCATGGAAGATAATCTCGCCAAAAACGCGTTAGTAGATCTTACTTTAAAAGAACTCCTTATCCGTACCATTCAAATACAAAACTTAGAAACCGTAAAAGTGCTTCCCGATAACAATCGTTTTGCAGGCGTGGTTCAATACATTCATGCTCATATAAAAGATCAGATAACCATTGAGAAATTATGTCGTGAGGCCTGTATGAGTAAAACTACGCTTTTCAGATACTTTAAAGATACTTTCGGAATTTCTCCCGTAGATTATATTATCCGCGAACGCTTAATTTACGCAAAAGAATTATTAGGAAATCCCGGCATTACAATTGCCGAAGTCTGTTACAACAGCGGCTTTAACAATGTGAGCTACTTTTCGCGTCTATTTAAAAAGACCGAAGGCCTTACTCCAAAAAGTTTTCAAAAGGGAAATTCCTGAATGGATTGAGAAACTTTATTTAACGGGTAACTCTTTTGTCATCACATCGTTTTTAAAAAGAAATTTGCGCGATACAGCTCCGGTAGAATCGTAATAAGTCCAGATACTATCTTTCAGATCGTTTTTGTAAAAACCAGTGTAACGTGTTTTGCCATCTTCGAAGTAAGTAAGGTTTGGTCCATGACGCAGGCCTTTATCGTAATGCAGTTCGCTCCAGGCTAAACCGTTTGGATAGAAAGACAGCCATTGTCCGTGAAATTTTCCAAAACGAAAATTACCTCTGAATTTGGTGATACCGTTTGGATATTTATCCACATAGTCGCCGGTGTAGTTGCTATCAGGAGGCATTATTAAAAGTGGATTTTTTTTCTTTAAAGAATCAGCATTTAATTTTTGAGCGATGCGCGAAAGAGAATCCTGAATGTATTTTTCAGCGTCCGTCAATTTTTTTTCTTCCTCTGGGGGGTCACAAGATGACACGACAGAAAGAATGAAGCAGCAACAAATAAAATAGAACAAATTTTTCATAGAAGGTATTATTTTTTTCTTTCGATGGCATAAACCAGAAGGCGTTCAAGACTTTGCCGCGCTTCGTTTTCTGGAAATTGTTTTAAAACAGCGAGGGCCTGGTCTTTATACTGATGCATGATTTTATTCGCGTAAGAGATGCCTCCTTTAGCGATAACAAAATCAATTACTTTTTTTACTTCTTCACTTTCTTCGTTATGATTTTTAATGATGTTGATGATTTTGCGTTTCTCCAGCCAGGTGCTATTGTTCAAAGCATAAATCAATGGCAAAGTCATTTTCTTTTCTTTGATATCGATGCCTGTTGGTTTACCGATGTTATCATCACTTCCAAAATCGAAGAGATCATCTTTTATCTGGAAGGCAATTCCGGTTAATGTCCCAAAGTCGCGCGCAAGATTGATTGCTTTTTCATCATTTGTAACCGAGGCTGTGCCCGCTGCGCAACAGGCGGCAATAAGGGTTGCCGTTTTTTTAGTAATAATGTCAAAATAAACTTCTTCTGAAATATCCAGTCTCCTGGCTTTTTCAATTTGTAGAAGCTCTCCCTCACTCATCTCCCGAACTGCGGTACTTACTATTTTTAAAAGATGAAAGTCATTATTATCGAGTGAAAGCAAAAGACCTTTGGAAAGCAAAAAATCGCCTATTAAAACGGCAATCTTGTTTTTCCACAGGGCGTTTACGCTAAAAAACCCTCTGCGTTCATTGCTGTCATCTACTACATCATCGTGAACAAGTGTGGCAGTATGCAAAAGTTCTATTAGAGCAGCCGCGCGATGCGTGCTATCATTTATTTCCCCGCTTACCTGTGCAGATAAAAAAACAAACATGGGTCGGATTTGTTTTCCTTTTCGTTTTACAATATAAGAAGTGATTTTATCCAGCAGTGGAATGGAACTTTTCATGGCGTCCTTGAATTTTTCTTCAAAGACCTCCATGTGATCTGCAACCGGATTTTTTATTTCATCAACTGTTTTTGACACAGGGCTAATTTACTTTTTTATACCAGATTAAAGAAATATAAAAATCTTTTAGTATCATTTCAATTCAGGAGAAATAAGTTTGTTTTTATTTGCCAGTTGTCCGCAGGCAGCATCAATGTCCTTACCCCGACTATGGCGAACGTTACAAATGATACCATGACTTTCGAGGTGTTTCGTAAAAGCAAGAAGTCTTGTGGTACTTGTTTGCTGAAACTCTCCTCCGTCAATAGAGTTATATTCAATAATATTTACTTTGCTTTTTACGCGTTTACAATATTCAACTAATTCCTGCGCGTCCTGTAACGAATCATTAAAGTCTTTAAAAACAATGTATTCAAAAGTAGGGCGGGTGCCGGTTTTTTCTGTAAAATATAAAAGTGCTTCTGCTAAATTATCGAGTGTATTTGTTTCGTTAATCGGCATTAGTTTGTTGCGTTTTTCGTCGTTTGCCGCGTGCAGAGAAAGTGCAAGATTAAATTTCACATTGTCGTCTCCAAGCTTCTTAATCATTTTTGCAACACCCGCTGTAGAAACGGTAATACGTTTTGGCGACATGCCCAATCCGGTGGGGCTGGTAATTTTTTCAACCGACTTAAGAACTTCTGTATAGTTTAAAAGAGGTTCACCCATGCCCATGTAAACGATGTTTGTAAGAGGTGCCTCATAACGTTCAGAAGCTGTATTCTTAACCAAAACAACCTGGTCAAAAATCTCGTCTGCATTGAGGTTTCGCATACGTTTTAATTTTCCGGTCGCACAGAATTTACAAGTCAAACTACAGCCCACCTGCGAAGAAATACAGGCCGTCATCCTTTCGTGGTGCGGAATTAGAACACTTTCCACAACATAATTGTCGTGCAGTTTCATGGCACATTTTATTGTACGGTCGGAACTTACCTGTAATTCATGTATTTGTACGGCGTTGATAGCAAAGTTTTCTTCCAGGTAATCGCGTAATTTTTTTGAAAGATTCGACATCTCACCGAATTCAACTACTCCCTTAGCCCAAAGCCAGTCGTATACCTGCTTTGCACGGAAGGCGGGTTCGCTGATCTCCTCAAATAAGTGCGTGAGTTGAACGAGTGATAAAGCTCTTATATCTTTTTTTGTCATGAATTGCGAGGCAAAGATACCACTTTTAGCGCAATAGAGCGAAGATTCCACCTTTTTTGGTTCCGATGGCTATCGGGATAGGTTCGCCTTTTTTTCTGCCTTACCACTTACAAAATCCCTGCCACCACTTACATCACGTGAGAGTGTTTTTTCAGCTTCTGCATAGGCTTAAAGCTATATTTCGCTAAATTTACACATGCGTTTTTTGAAGGCAGATAAAATTTTTGATGGACAGAATTACCTGGCTGCAGATGCTTTATTGGTGCTCGATGGTAAAAATACTCTGACGGAAATTATTTCTGAAACCCGTGTAGAAAAGGCTGAGGTAGAATACCATGTAGGCATTCTCACACCAGGTTTTATAAATGCGCATTGTCATCTCGAGCTAAGTCATTTAAAAGGTAAGATCGCTCAACATAGCGGTCTGCCGGCTTTTGCAAAAGAAGTTGTTTCATTAAGAAACACCATCCGTAAGGAAGAAATTTCTTCAGACATGCAGGAAGCCAATATCCAAATGTGGAATAAGGGCATTGTAGCTGTGGGAGATATAAGTAACACTGAAGATAGCTTTCAGGAAAAACTCAACAGTAAAATTTATTACCATACCTTTTTAGAACTTATTGGATTAAATCCTGCAAATGCGAATGTTATTTTTGCAAAAGGACTGCAGCTATTAGAGAAATTGTTGTCTCTTAATTTAGCGGGAAGTCTTTCGCCTCACGCTCCCTACAGCACTTCCAAAGAGTTAATTAAACTCATAGCCGATCAAAATGTTTTAAGCAATACCTCTCTGAGCATTCACAACCAGGAAAGTGAAGAGGAACATAAATTTTTTCACGGTGAACCGAGCGCGTTTGAAGATCTTTATAGATCATTGGGACTGGATCTTACCTGGTACAAGGCTCCGAACACTGCTAGTTTATTGCATTACGTGGAAGTTTTATCAGCAAAGCCTTCTATTTTGGTTCACAATACTTTTACAAAAGCGCCTGAGTTAACATCCACAGAAACTAAAAACATTTTCTGGTGTTTCTGCCCTGGAGCAAATCTTTACATAGAAAATAAATTACCCGATTTTTCCATTTTCGCGGGTAAAAAAAACACTGTTGTATTAGGCACCGATAGCCTTGCCAGTAATACAGACTTAGATATTATAGCCGAAGCAAATCTGGTCTCAAAAAATACAAACGTTTTCTCGAAGGAAGACCTGCTGAGAGCAGTTTGCAGTAATGGTGCTGCGGCATTAGGAATCTCTGAACATTACGGACACCTTCTCCCTGGAAAAAATGCGGGAATTAACCTCATAAACTTTACGGATTCAAAAATCAATTTTATAAAAAAAATAGCTTAGAAACTTATGCTTTATCTAAAATCTTTCACCTTTAATCCTTTCCAACAAAATACATATCTCGTTTATGATGATGAAGGAACAGCGTATTTATTCGATGCTGGAAATTCTACAACAAGCGAACATGCTGAATTAAAGAAATTTATTGAAGATAAAAAACTGACACTCAAGCGTTTTCTTTTAACTCATGCGCATATTGACCATATCCTGGGTGCACGTTATATCCTGGATACCTGGGGACTTTTACCTGAAATGCATGAGAATGAAATTTTCTTTATTGATCGTATGGCTCAAAGCGCAAACATGTATGGAATTAATTTTGAGCAGGCACCCATGGCGGAAAAGTTTTTGAAGGAGGGTGACGTTGTGCAACTTGGCAATTATGCATTCGAATGTATTTTTACTCCGGGACACTCACCGGGAAGTATCTCTTTTTACAACAAAGAAAATAAATTGTTGATAGGTGGCGATGTTTTATTTAGAGGAAGTATTGGTAGAACAGATCTTCCATTAGGAGATCACGACACCCTGATTACGGCTATTAAGGAAAAACTTTTCGTATTAGAGGATGATGTAAAAGTGTATAGTGGTCACGGACCTTCCACCACCATTGGTTTTGAAAAACAAAACAACCCGTTTTTAGTTTGATCTTAATTTTATAGAAATGAAAAAATTAAAACTACTTCTGTTCTTCGTTACCGCTGCCCTGAATATGTTAGCGCAGGAAAAACCAAAGAAAATGCCGGACTTTTTTCGCAAAGAAGAAATCATTTATGACAACAAACGCTATAGAATTCACAATTGTTATCTCACACTAGGACCTGGTTTCTTGCAAACAAGTATTCGAAAGGAGGTACAAAGAACAATAGCTTTGGATTTTCAATTTCCTATCCGTCGTCATCATTTTCAGGCGGGTGTGCAGATGAGTGGTGAGTCTTTTGGTTCAAACAACAATATACAAGGACATGTATGTTATGGCTGGCGGAAGGAAAAAACCCGCAATAACCTTGCTGCATATGTGGGACCAAGTGTTTATACGGGCGTTGAAACAGGTTCTATGGGAGAAGCGGTTTTTTACCAGGGACTTGGCCTTTATGGTTGCGTTCAGGCCGTTACAAAACTTGCATACGACATTGGAATAGGTGCCGAACTCTTCGGCGACATCAGTCCAAAGCAAGGTATGGTAGGATTAAAACTGATAGTGTTTTTTTCAGGAGCTTATCGTGGCCCTAAAAAGAATGTCAATATAAATGTAAGGTCAGAAAATCCTTAGCTTTATCTTTTATGCTGGATTTTATAATTGTTGGCAGAGGTCTTGCGGCTACAACGCTGGCTCATAGCTTTGAAACACATAACCTGACGTTTAACATGGTGGGTGATGAAAACCTGAGCGCTTGTTCTAAAGTGGCTGCGGGTATCTGGAATCCCGTGGTTTTTAAGCGCCTGACAAAAAGTTGGTTGGCTGATGAGGTGGTTGACCATCTCAATCTGTTTTATTCTGAGTGTGAAAGCAGGATAGGCGTCAAAGTAATGACTCAAAGGCCTATATTAAAGCCCTTTACAGAAGATCAGGAGAAAGCACTCTGGCTAAAAAAAGCCAGAACTGATTTGGAAAACTTCTTGGATGAAAAAATTCACGAAGCTTCAGAAAAGGCGTTAACTAATTTTAAAATTACTAACGGTTATGGCCTTGTTAAAAATAGTGGAAATCTGAATGTTGTCTTATTTTTAGAAGCTTCGTCCCGCTATTTTAAGGATCAGATCAGAGATGAGGTTTTCGATTACCACCAATTAGAAATTACAGACGAAAAGGTTTCCTACAAAGGACTGGAAGCGAAGACTATCATTTTTTGCGAAGGCTACCTTGTAAAAAACAATCCTTTCTTTAACTGGATTCCTTTAAAGCCGGCAAAAGGCGAAATAATCACGATTAAAGCCGAAGGACTAACCTTAAAAAATGAAATTTTTAATCGGAATGGTTTTTTAATGGATGTTTCTGAGGAGACTTACAAAGTAGGGGCGACGTATGCATGGGACGATCTCACAGATCAGATAACCAGTAAAGGTCTTGAGGAATTGAAATCAAAAACCAGGCAAATGATTCAAAGCGATTACTCGGTAGTAAAACACGAGGCCGGAGTACGCCCGTCTTCTCTCGATAGGCGTCCGATCATAGGAAATCATCCTTTCTATAAAAATGCGCATGTGTTTAATGGACTGGGAACAAAAGGAGTTATGCTGGCGCCGTATTTCTCAAAAAATTATGTAAATTTCTACTTACAAAAGGAACCGCTTCACACAGAGGTGGATGTAAAAAGGTTCTACCATTTTTATGGCAAAGAAAAATAAGATTAGATTAATCGGACGCAGGGAATTTATAAATTTTCTGAGCCTTGACATTTCGCAGGTGGAAGCAAAAATTGATACAGGAGCTTATACGTCTTCTCTACATTGCGAAAACATCACCATAAATTATGAAAATTCAAAACCAATTCTTTATTTTACTATAGAGCTGGGAGAGCCTAAAACCTTTCGCTTTGAAGAGTATACGCAAAAGAAAATAAAAAATTCTTTTGGCGAAATGGAAGAACGCTATGTTATTAAAACACTTGTGCAAATTGGAAGAAAAAAAATTAATGCAACTATTTCTCTTAGCAACAGGGATAATATGCGTTACCCGGTGCTTATTGGCAGAAGGCTGCTAAAGGCAAAATTTTTAATCGATGTAAATCAGATTCACACTAACGGATTCAATTTAAAAAAGTCCCCTACACTTTAAATTCAACTACAATGAAAATCGCTGTATTATCCCGCAATAAAGGTCTTTATTCTACCAAGCGTCTAATCGAAGCAGGTGAAAACAGAGGTCACGAAATGGTTTTGCTTGACCATATGAAATGTGTTCTTGTCATTGAACAAGGCCGACCGCATATTTATTTTAATGGTAAAGAAGTAGTTGGTGTCAATGCCGTTATTCCTCGCATTGGTGCTTCTGCTACGTTTTACGGATCGGCCGTTGTTCGCCAGTTTGAAATGATGAAAATATTTACCGCAGTTGAATCACAGGCATTGGTACGTTCGCGTGATAAGCTGCGTAGCTTACAGATTCTGGCCCGCGCGGGTATAGGTATCCCCAAAACAGCTTTTGCGTCTTCACCAAAGGATAGAGACATTGACAATGTAATCGAGAATATTGGTGGCGCACCTTGTGTAATCAAGCTATTGGAAGGCACTCAGGGTATTGGTGTTATCCTTGCAGAAAATCAAAAGGCCGCTAAAAGTGTTGTGGAGGCTTTTTTAAAATTAGAAGCGAACATGTTGGTGCAGGAATTTATTAAAGAGGCCGGGGGCGCTGATCTGCGGGTGTTTGTGGTAGACGGACAAATTGTGGGTTCTATGAAACGGCAAGCCAAAGAAGGAGAATTCAGAAGTAATTTGCATCGGGGTGGGTCTGCATCTCTCATTGATCTTACCGCCGAAGAGCGCTCAACAGCTATTAAATCTGCAAAGAAACTAGGACTTGGCATTGCCGGAGTCGATCTTCTGCAATCAAGCAGGGGGCCATTAGTAATGGAAGTTAACTCTTCGCCCGGATTAGAAGGTATTGAAGGCGCTACAGGAGTAGACATAGCCGGAAAAATTATTGAGTACGTTGAACGCAACGAATTTACGAAACCAGGTGAGTAAACAATATAAGCCCCTGGCAGGATTTAAAAACAATAATCTTGTCAGGGTTTATTTAACCAAATGAATTGAAAGTGCAAAAAACTATTACGATTAACGGACAGACTATTGAACCAGGAGAAACAAAAACAGTGGTCCTGAATTCATACGAATTGCATACACAAACCAAGCTCGAAATTCCGGTGGTTGTTATCCATTCGAAAGAAGAAGGTCCGGCAGTGTTATTGAGCGCCGGCATGCATGGTGAAGAAACAAACGGGATTGAGATTATTAGAAAAGTCATTACTAATCCTGAAGTACAGTATCTTAAAAGGGGTACTTTAATTGCTATTCCCGTTATCAATGTTATTTCTTTTTTATTCGGAAGCCGTGATTTGCCTGATGGACGTGACCTTAACAGGTGTTTCCCGGGAAATAAAAGAGGATCAATAGGAAGTAGAATTGCTTACGATTTAATGAAACACATTTTACCAATCATTGATTTTGGTATCGACTTTCATACTGGCGGGGCTAAGATCAGCAACTATCCACAATTGCGTTGCGTGTTCGATTTTCCGGACAATGTAGCTTTGGCAGAAAAATTTTCGGCACCGTTAATCATTGATGCTCCTTACAGAGAAGGGACTTTTCGTCATGAAGCCTCTTTAAAAGGTAAACCTATCCTGGTGTACGAAGGTGGCGAAAGTATGCGTTTTGATTACATCGCGATCCAGGAAGGTTTAAATGGATGTTTACGTTTGATGAATTCTTACGGGATGATAAATTTTGAAAGCTTAGGAAACGCGTCTGTAAAAATTAAAAAAGATACCTGGGTTAGGGCTAATAGCAGTGGATTGTTCCATATGACTGTGAGTAATGGCGCTCCCGTATCAAAAGGTGATCTTTTAGGAATTATTCACGATCCTTTTGGCGATGAGGAAGAAAAGATGTTAAGCCCTACAGATGGCTACATTGTTGGGATCAACAATCAGCCGGTGGTAAACCAGGGGGATGCTTTGATCCATATAGGGATCCGGGAAGAATAAAATTTCGTAAATTTGTTTATGAGAAATTCAATTGACCTTAGCGACCTTTTCATCATCCTTTTTGTGGCGATGATCTTTGTTTCGGGTTGTGTGGTGGTTTTTAAATTTATGCGCGGAGGCAAACGATAATGGTACTGAATCAATTTATAGCATTTTTAAATTTAGGTGGCGGCGAAGTAGTCATGATCGTGTTAGTGATTCTGCTTTTATTTGGAGGAAAGGGAATTCCAACCATAGCTAAAACTTTAGGAAAAGGTATCAGGGAGTTTAAAGATGCCACCGACGGTTTGAAAAAAGATTTGCGGGATAGCACCAGCGGTATAACAGACCAGGTGACCGAACACATCCAGGAAGTAAAAAAAGAAATTGAAAAGGAGTAGGGTCTCGACTACGCTCGACCTGACACTCGACTACGCTCGACCTGACACCTGAGTACGCTCGAGCTGGCACCTGAGTACGCTCGAGCTGCCACCTGAGTACGCTCGACCTGACACCTGATTACGCTCGACCTGACAGTTGAGTACGCTCGAGCTGTCACCTGAGTACGCTCGAGCTGGCACCTGAGTACGCTCGACCTGACACCTGACTACGCTCGAGAAACGAACCTTCAAAACTAACAACGTAAAAAATTGAACCTAAAAATTTTAATATTTCTTTTCATTTTAAGTTTTTTCGGAATACTTTCAGCGCAACCTGTCGAAAAGATCAGATTCAAAAAAGATCAGTCGCTTATTTATTTTTTTCAGAAAGGCTCTAAAACTGACACGCTTCACAAAAACCGAGATAATTTTTTTTATCTGATCGTTCCGGATTCTATTAAAAAAAATTTATCCATCGCTGTTGAAAACGGTCAGCTGATGGCCACAGTAAACGACAGCCTTGTAAAATTTAATTATTTGCCAGGGTTTAAGTATGAATCTTTTTATACGGCCAAAGATGTAAACGCAGGTAAAAAAGCGAAGCCCGAATACGAGTATAAAACCATGGTAGATGGAATTTCTATTCTGCCGGAAAATAAAATAAGTATTAGTTTGATCAATAAACAAACCGGCGGTTTGATCCTTGAGAACGTGTTTTTCTATACGAAATAGATCGCTAGATCCTCTTCACTAATTCTTTCATAATCAGCGTCATCTTTGGCTCCTGAAGGCTGGCAATATGTAAAACCTCTTCGTGTGTTACGGTTTGCACTTTTCCTTCTACACCTAAATCGGTAACAATGCTGATTCCAAAAACATCCATGCCGGAGTGTTTTGCTACAATAACTTCAGGAACAGTACTCATACCTACTACGTCCGCGCCTATGCGCCAGAGCCAGCGGTATTCGGCAGGGGTTTCAAAGCATGGTCCGGTTAAACCGGCATAAACACCTTCGCTGATTTTAATATTATTTTCTTTGGCAATTTGTTTTCCTAATTCTACATAGGTTTTTTTGTATGTCTCGCCCATGTCCGGAAAACGCACTCCTAAAGAGGCTTCGTTTCTTCCTATGAGTGGATTGGTTGGAAATAAATTAATATGATCGTTGATGATCATTAATTCTCCGACTTCGAAAGTGGGATTCATTCCACCGCAGGCATTGCTCACGCAAAGTGTACGCACACCTAAAGCTTTCATGATTCTTACAGGAAAAGTTATCTGCTGCATGGTGTAACCTTCGTAAAAATGAAAGCGACCTTGCATGGCCACTACTTTTTTTCCACCCAGTTCTCCGAAAATGAGTTTGCCACTGTGGCCTTCTACGGTACTGGTCGCAAAGTTAGGAATGTCGGTATAAGGAATAATAAATTCGGCTGTGATCTCTTTTACTAGTCCGCCAAGTCCTGTGCCCAATATAATACCAACCGAAGGCAGAAAGTTGTTGGTTTTTTCACGTATACTTTTGGTGGTAAATTCTATTTGTTCTAACATACTTTAAAATAAGCTCATTCAACTCTTCTTCCTTGTCTTTAAATGTAATTTCGAGAGGCAGGATATAAATGTTCATGCGTTTTGCCACGTCCCAAAGTCCGGGATTTTTTAGGCGCATCAAATCTTTCTCAGTAGTCACCAATATCTTATTTCCACCCTCAAAACTGTTGTAATAGCGTTCAATATCTTCGAGATCTTTCAGGGTATATTCGTGATGATCAGAAAAAGGTAAATGTTTTACTTCTGCAGAATATTCTTTCAGATAATTGATCATAGGTTGGGCATTCGCAATACCAGCGAAAGAAATCACACGGTAACGAAACAACTCGTTCAGAGTATCCAGTTTTTTGTTTTTGTTATCTAAAGCATAAAGTTCTCCGTACTTTAAATAACTAAAGAACACACGCTGGTGCGCCTTAGGAGCAATATCTTTAAGTATGTTTCTTATTTCTACAGGACTGGTCCTTTCGGGAGTCTTACTTATGATGATCAGATCTGCACGAATAATCCCACTCTTAAATTCCCGTAAAGTTCCTGCGGGAAGCATCATGTCTTTAAAATACAGATTGTTGTAATCGCTCACCACTATATTGAGTCCACATCTTACAGAGCGGTGCTGAAAAACATCGTCGAGCAAGATGATTTTCGGTGCTTTTTCTTTTAAGGCCATCAGGTTTTTAATGCCATTCACCCTTCTTGCATCAACAGCTACCTGCACATTGTACTTTGTTTTGTACATCAGGGGTTCATCACCGATATCTTCGGCAGTGCTATTTTCGTCAGCCAAAACATAGCCTTTTGTTTTACGCTTGTAACCGCGGCTTAAAGTAGCTATCTGCGAATCTTCTACGGTTAGTAACCGGATCAGGTATTCCACAAGGGGAGTTTTGCCCGCACCACCTACAGCAAGGTTTCCAACCCCAATGGTATGAATATCGAAACGTCTTTCTCTGAGAAGTCGCCAGTCGTATAAACTATTCCTAAAAAAAGTAATGATGCCGTAGAGAAATGCAATCGGCATTAACAGTATTTTTAACCCGTTATTCAAACAGGTTAAATATGCTTATTTTTTCTTAGAAATTGAAATTTGCAGAGAATTTGATGAAATAGCTGCAATAACGTTTTATGATCGCAGAATAACTCTGGCACAGTAATTGTGAAATTGCTAATCATGAAAACCCAAATTACCTTTCTGTTAGTATTTTTTTTCCTGCAAAGTTTTAAATCGCAGAATGGGATTTGCCTAACTCAGGCTCAGAATCCAAATGCCTCTCTAGTATCAACTCCAGCGCTTGATAAGGGTGATTTTAATAATGATGGGAAAGAAGATATATGTGTGAGCGGATCTGACACTTCTTTATATGGGATTAGCGTTATCAAACTCTACTCTTCATCCGGATCTGGCAGTTTTACTGCTTCGACCCATACTTTAAATTTCGCTAACAAGTTGAATGCTCGTAGAATTGATTTTCTAAAAACAGGTGATTTTAATAGTGACGGCAAACCAGATGTATTTGCCCTCTGCCACTCAGATAGCATCTTTTATTTGAACGGAACTGGGAATGGAAGTTTAAATGCGGCTGTCAGTTTTTCTTTGCCTTATGAACCCACGGCTTTACTAATTAATGATTTTAACAGTGACGGTAAAAACGATTTGGTTGTAACAAGCAATGTTACACCATCCGTTTCTATTCTTTTCGGAAACGGTACAGGCGGATTCAGCAGCATCAATCATTACAGCCTTGCATTGCCCGCAACTCAATTGGTGTCGGGCGATTTTAATAATAATGGCACGCTGGACATCTATTTAATTACCGGTGGTAACTCCTATTTTATGAAAGGTTCCGGCACCGGTGGATTTACAATAACCCCCACATTTAGTTTAGACTGTGGTAGTTTAAAAGTAGAAGACATTAATTCGGATAATAAGCTGGACCTTGTTTACAGCGATTTAACAAGTAGTAAACTCTGTGTGCGAATGGGCAATGGTAATTTTACATTTAGTTCTGTAACTACATACTCTGTAAATAAAATAAAAGGAGGTTCCAGCATCACTGCTGTGGGTCCAGTTGAAATAGCTGATTTTAATAAAGACGGCAATAAGGATATAGCTGTTTTATCTGACGACATGAACATAAGCGTTTTTCTAGGAGCCGCAAATGGAGTTTTTTCGAATTCAGCAACCTATACTCTTAATTCCACAGGGTTTTATTTGATTGTGTTTAATTTGATTGCGGCTGATATTAGTGGAGATGGAAAGCAAGATATTGTTGTGCTAGCCGGGGATATGGGTCAAACATATCTCGGAGAACTAAAAGTTTTTCTAAACTGCAACACAGTTGGAATTAACAAAGAATATTATATAGCAGGGAAAATCAAACTCTTCCCAAATCCCGCAAAAGATTATTTGCAAATAGAAACATCAGAAAACACCTTTAATCGCATTTTTATTTATAACGAACTAGGGCAGCTGCTAAGAGAAGAAGAATTAGAAAACAACACTCTAAACATAAGTGAACTTTCAAACGGAGTTTATTCTCTTGTTTTAAAAGATAAAAATTCTTTAACTGTCAGTAAATGCTTTATTATCGCCAGGTAACTCTGGCACAGTAATTGTCAAATCGCTAATCATGAAAACCCAAATTACCTTTCTGTTGGTATTTCTTTTCCTGCAAAGTTTTAAATCGCAGAATGGAATATGCCTGTTACCTGCGCCTGATCCTTCGCTTAGCGTTTTTTCCAGTGTTGTTTTAGAAAAAGCAGATTTTAATAACGATGGTAACGAAGATGTTTTTTCAATTGGGCCTGCACCTGTAAGCCCTTACTACAATAATTTGGTAGTATTTCTATCTAATGGTACTGGTAGTTTTACGGCGTCTAATTTTACGATAAACAGTGCTCATACCTTTTCCAATGATCGTATAATTTTTGCCAAGCCTTGCGATTTCAATATGGATGGTAAGCAGGATATTTTTATCTCAACTACTTGTGATACCCTGTTTCTTTTAAAGGGTAACGGAGCTGGAAGTTTTACTGCAACCCCAAGTTTTACTTTGTCATATAGTCCAACTACATTTATTTCATCCGATTTCAACGGTGATGGAAAGCCAGACATCGCAATGACAAGCACCTCCACGCCCTCTGTGTCTGTTTTACTGGGAAATGGAACAGGAGGATTTTCATCTATCACCAATTATGCTCTTGCCAGTGCTGCCAAATTACTAGTGGCCGGTGATTTTAATAATAATGGCACGAACGACATTTTTGCTTTAACGGGTGGACCATCTTATTTTTTACGCGGGAATGGTATAGGATCGTTTACAGTAACAAACGGGTTAAGTCTTGCAGCCGATGATGTAAAAGCTGTGGATATTAATTCGGACAATAAGCTTGATCTCATTTATACAGATATTGCGTCGGGTAAATTAAACATTATTAAAGGCAATGGAAATTTCACATTTGGCACAGCTACGTCTTTTACTGTTGCGCAGATTGGGGGTGGATCAATGAACATCATGCCAGGGACATTACACTATGCAGATTTTAATAAGGACGGAAAAACTGATATAGCGGTACTTTCAGACTTTATGGGAATGTCCATTTTTCAGGGTACAGGAAACGGTTCTTTCGCAGCGCCTGTAAGCTATTCCGTTAATTTAACATCATGGTTTACCGTTTTTAATTTTGTGGTTGCAGATATAAATAATGACGGGAAGCAAGATATTGTGGCTCTTGCAGACAACGGAGGTTCTATACCTTATGGTGAATTGAAAACCCTGGTTAACTGCAACACAGTTGGGATCAACGAAGAAAATTATATGGCAGCAAACATAAAACTCTTTCCCAACCCCGCAAAAGATTATTTACAAATTAAAATATCAGAAAACACCTTTAATCGCATTCTTATTTATAATGACCTTGGTCAGCTCCTTAGAGAAGAAGAATTAAAAAACAACACCCTAAACTTAAGTGAACTCGCAAATGGTGTATATTCTCTTGTTTTAAAAGACAAGAATTCAAATGTCACTAGCAAACGCTTTGTAATAGCCAGATAAAATTAGCTGGAGAAATTTTCGATTTAGTTAGCGGTATCCCCAGTACTTTGAAAGCCCTGTAAATAATTTTGCGGATCGAATTTTAACTCTACAAAATTTTGAGCGCCTTTGTGGTATTTCCAAACAATAGGAGAAGACTTGTCCCAATCGTCTACCGATTCAGTGCTCATATCGGTAATAGCTTTCATGCAGGATTCAACGGTTTTAATTCTTACCACCGCTTTATTGGTGGCGGTATTCCAGCGAACGAAAAATAATTTTACTTCTTTACCGGCATCGCAAGCGGGTTTGTCAAAGGGTTTACTGAATGCACGTACATACACCAAAACATATGTACTGTCGCCTTGTTTTTTCTCAAATAAAATTTTAGAAACTTCCGGATCTTTTGTAAGAGAGTCGTTGATGCAATGGTTAAAGACTGTTCCATTACTTACAAGATTAATGCAGAGTTTGTTTCTCTCGCCTTTTATTTTTGAGCGTTTGGTGTAAACAGCAAATTCTTTTGGAATAGCTGCTGCTTCCGCGAGACGGAGAGCTGCTGTATCTATAGCAACAGGTTTAACGGTGTCTTTTGTGGCGACTGGTTTTGTGGTTTTAGCTACAGGTTTTTTTGTCTGAGCGTTTGCGAACGATGCAAAAAATATGGTAAGGATAAGAATTCTATACATAGGGATAAAAATAGCAATAAAAAATTAAATGGCAATTGAAGAACCCATGACATGGAGGAGTGTTAGCGGCTGGAGTAACTGTTTGGCCTTTGTTAAGAATCTTGGTGAAAATCAGAATTGTCCGGCTTCAACCAATTTTACGGCCCGTTCAATCATAATGTCTTCCACCTGGGCATCGTACTCGACTTTCATGTTATGGCCAAAGATTCTGGCAACGGTTTGCCACATGGCAGCCTGAAAGCTTCCCCGTAATTGTTTTACGATTTCGTAAGTCGTTTTTTCGGTTTCACGATCTATCAATTTCATCAGGATTTTACCTTGTGAAACGGTAAGTCCTTTTAATTCGTCTTCAAACTCCGTACGGAGGTCTTTTTCGCAGACTTTAATAAAAGCTTTTCTCAAATTTTCTTCTTTTATAGCAGCCAGTGCTTTATCGTATTCTTTCAGCTTTGCTGCAGCAAGAATAGCATAAGGATAAACTTTTTTTACGTTAAATTTTACACGGGTCCATTGTTCGCGCTGGCGGGTGTTAGAGAAAACAAAATTGGTAACGATCTCTACCTCATTAAAAACAACCATGGGGAAAGTATCTTTTCCAACCACTTCGGCACGGCAACGAAAGCCATTTTCAGGCGGCGTTAGAATGTCGGCCGCTTGGGGACTTTGCGAAAATAAGGAAACAGAAAATCCGGAAAACAGAATTATAAAAACTGATTTTAAAGGAACCTTTGGATATTTATAAAAACGATCTAACATTCAATCATTTATATACTTAAACGCCTAAAGTAACCTGCAAGTTGCGTGCTAATTCAAGCGATTTGTTTTCCATTTACTTTTTTTAACAGTGACCTCTCCGGTCTTAACATTTTGTGTTCCTGCTGAGAAAATAAGGGAAGCGGCTATAGCGGCTACTTCTTCGAGTTCGTCATTCTGCACATTCAGCATTTCTGGCTTGTAATGGGTTGCTATAAAACCAGTATCAAATTTCCCACTTACAAAAGCATCGTGCTTTAATACGAATTTACAAAAATCAAGGGTTGTTTCAACGCCTACAATTTTATAATCGTCGATGGCCCGAATCATTTTTGCGATGGCTTCTGTGCGGTCTTTTCCATGCACAATTAGCTTTGAAATCATAGGATCGTAATAGATAGGGATTTCCATTCCTTCTTCAAAACTATCGTCAACACGTACTCCCGGACCCGATGGTGTTTTATAAACCACCAATTTGCCAATGTCTGGTAAAAAGTTATTTGTAGGATCTTCTGCGCAAACCCTCACTTCAAGAGCGTGTCCGTTTATTTTAAGATCTTCCTGGGTAAAAGAAAGTTTTTCGTTGCGAGCCACTTTAATTTGTTCTTTCACCAGATCAAGTCCGGTAATAAGCTCAGATACCGGGTGCTCAACCTGCAAACGTGTGTTCATTTCCAGGAAGTAGAAATTCAATTTATCATCTACTAAAAATTCAACGGTGCCGGCACCGCTGTAATTACAAGCCTTTGCCACATCTACAGCACATTTTCCCATTCTCTCACGTAACTCAGGACTTAAAACACTGCTGGGCGCCTCTTCGATAAGTTTCTGGTGACGGCGTTGAATACTGCACTCACGTTCAAAAAGGTACACACAATTGCCATGATTATCCGCCAATAACTGAATTTCAATGTGACGGGGTCCGGTTGCATACCTCTCAATAAATACAGCGCCATTCCCAAAAGCAGAAATAGCTTCGCTTACCGCCATATTCATTTGCTGTTCAATGTCTTCTTCACGTTCTACAAGACGCATACCTTTTCCGCCACCACCGGCGCTGGCTTTAATCAATAAAGGGAAACCTACTTCTTTGGCTACGCTAATGGCTTCCTTAATATCACTGATAGCACCTTCAGATCCCGGGATCATAGGCACTTTATATTTTTTTGCTGTGGCTTTTGCGCTGAGTTTATCGCCCATAAGGTCCATACTTTCAGGACTGGGTCCGATAAAAGTGATGCCTGCGTCCCTTACTTTTCGGGCAAAATCAGCGTTTTCACTTAAAAAGCCATACCCTGGGTGAATAGCATCTACGTTCAGTTCTTTGCAAATTGCAATAATTTTATCGCCTTGTAAATACGACTGTGCGCTTGGTGGAGGTCCCACACAAACAGCTTCGTCGGCATATCTTACAAAAAGCGCATTTCTATCGGCCTCTGAATAAATGGCTACAGTTTTAATTCCCATTTCACGTGCGCTGCGCATAATACGCAAGGCAATTTCTCCGCGGTTAGCTATAAGGATTTTTTGCATAAAAATTTTAATACAGCTTAAAGATAATGATTAATTTTTGTATACATCTGCGGCTATTATGGGAATATCTGCACAGTATTTCTGGGAATCTTTTGTTATTTTAGTCAATCATTATGTTTTTCTACTTCTCAAAATTAATTGCTTTTTTATTTTCTCCACTTGTTTGGGTTTTTGTTTTATTTCTTTGGTCTTTTAGAACAAAAGTGGAGGGAAGGGCCCGTAGATTGCGGATTATAGCCGTAACCGTTCTTTATTTATGCAGCAACCCTTTTTTAGTAGATGAACTTTTCCGCGCCTGGGAACCTGTGACGCCTGATTATGATCTTATGGACACGAAGTACGAAGGCGCTATTGTATTAGGTGGTATTGGAGACATTGATATGAGACTGGAAAAAATAAATTTTAGTCATAGTGGTGACCGTTTATTTCAAACCCTGCCCCTTTATTATAAAGGAAGAATAAAGCGTATTATTTTCACAGGCGGATCAGGTAGCATTGAATTTCCTGAAAAAAAAGAAGGTTATTTTGTAGGCAAATATTTAAAAAGTATAAATTTTCCGGATAGCAGTTTGATCATTGAAGCGCAAAGCAAAAACACATATGAAAATGCGGTCTTCACCAAAAAAATTCTCGACAGTCTTCATATTGATGGAAATTTTCTGTTGGTAACATCGGGTTATCACATGCCCAGATCTATGGCGATATTTAAGAAGGCAGGTTATAAAAACGTGACACCTTATATAACAAATAGATCGAGTGGAGTGAGGCGTTACACGTTTGATCATCTTTTTATACCGAACCCGGGAACTCTTTTTGCTCTTCAGTTTTTAATTCATGAGTGGATCGGTTATCTTACTTATAAGGTAAAAGGTTATGTTTAGATTCAGCGAGGAACTACTGCAATTTATCTGGCGGCACAAACTACTGAAGCCTGTGCCGTTGATCACAAAAGCAGGAAACACGCTAACACTGCTAAACCCCGGTGAATTAAATGTAGATGCGGGTCCCGATTTTTTTAATGCGAAGATTAAAATAAATGAGCTGATGCTTGTGGGCAATGTGGAAATTCACATTCTCACGAGTGACTGGTTAAAGCACAGGCATCAGCAGGACAAAAGTTATAATACAATCATTCTTCACGCGGTTTATGAGCACGACATTGATCTTGATCAAAACACAAAACACAATGTCGAAATTTTAGAACTAAAACCCTTTATTGAAGAAACTACTTTGATGATGTATGAGCAGCTTGCAACAGCTAAAGCAAAACTACCTTGTAGTAAGCAATTGCCGTTGGTTAGTGATCTCAAATTTATCGGCTGGATAGAGCGTATGACCATCGAAAGGTTAGAGGATAAAGTACAAAAAATTGAAGATTTATTTACAGCCTTTGAAGGGGATTACACGCAAACATTTTACACCTGCCTTCTTCGTAGTTTTGGTTTTAAAGTGAACGCACTTCCATTTGAAATGCTGGCTAAACACTTGCCGATTCATCTTGTTTTGAAGCATTCAGATAACCTCATGCAACTGGAAGCTCTGTTCCTGGGCATGGCCGGACTTCTGGAAGATCAGTTTAAAGATAAGTATATTCAAAATCTTCAAAATGAATTTGAGTATCTGAAAACGAAATATCAGTTACAGCCTTTAGCAAAGGAGTTATTTAAATTTTCAAAAATGCGTCCTGCTAATTTTCCAAATGTAAGGCTGGTGCAGTTCGCAGCGGTGATACGCGGGAATAAAGGTTTATTTACGAATCCTCAAAGTAAAAGAGAGTATAAAACTTTAATGCAGGCTTTTGAGTTTGAAGTGAGCGATTACTGGAAAAAACACTATAGTGCTGATGGCAAAGTTCTAACTAAAGAACTTTCATTCGGAAGAAATTCGGCTGAGAGTGTTATAATCAATGCATTTGCTCCATTCTTTTTCTTTTATTCCAAAAAGCTGGCAAAACCTGAGTTTACCGAAGCCACAATTAATCTTTTAAACAGTTGTAAAGTAGAAGTAAATACAAAAACAAAGTTATTTGAATCACGTAAACTGCATTTGCAGAATGCCGCGGCAAGCCAGGGAATTATAAATCTTCATGACAACTATTGTACTAGTCGCCGCTGCTTAAAATGTGGTATTGCCGCGGCAATTTTGAACCCGGCACCGAAAATATAAAATGGGGAAGACGGAAGATGTATTAAATGTTTTATCTTTGTTTTATGATCAGCAGAATTTCTAAATGGTTTGAACAAAGAGCTTTTGGTGTTTGCCAGTGGCTTGGTAAAAAAATGGGTATTCGCACCACAACGGTTAGGATGTACTTTATTTATCTTTCTTTTTTTACGTTTGGAAGTCCGATCATCATCTATTTTATTCTTGCTTTTCTTTTAGAGCATAAAAATTACTTTAAGCCTTTTTATACAAGAAAACGTCCAAGTGTGTGGGATATAGATTGATAATGTAGAATGTTATCTGGCGGAAGGGAAAAGCGTTACTTAAGTTACATGGTAATATTAGCTGGCTTCTGAATTTTCAGGCTTATCAGAGTTCTCCAGAGAACGATCAGGCAATAAAGAAAGAATAATAGTTGCTATTCCCGGTAAAAAAAATCCGATCAAAAACCATTTCTTAGGATTTCGTCCCATTTCTCTAGCATAAAAATAAGTGATTGTTGGTAAGCCCAGCAGAATTGCCGAAACAAAGCTTACTATAAGTAATGCGCCCATGCAGGTTATTTACTAAGTTCTTCCCAAAATTCGGCGCCACGGCGGGTGTGTGGAATTACAATGGTTCCACCCACAATGTTTGCTACGGCAAAAATCTCGTAAATCTCTTCAGTAGTACAACCCTGTTCTTTACATTTTTCAAGGTGGTATTTAATGCAATCATCACAACGTAAAACCATGCTTGCAACAAGGCCCAGCATTTCTTTTGTTTTCACGTTTAAAGCGCCTTCAGAATAGGTCTGGGTGTCGAGATTGAACAAACGTTTGATTACCAAATTATCTTTTGCGAGAATAACCCCGTTCATTTTTGCGCGGTACTCGTTAAATTCTTTTACCTGATCTGACATGATTCTTTTTTAAGCGTTCAACTTATGTTTCTTAATAGCCCAACCAGATACGAAAATACTGATCTCGAACAGTAAATACATAGGGATTGCTACTACCATTTGCGAAGTAACATCGGGACTCGGAGTGATAACCGCCGCCGCAATTAAAATGATAATAACCGCATGCTTACGGTATTTACGCATAAATTGGGGTGTAAGAATAGTCATGCGCGTGAGAAAATAAACCAGCACGGGCATCTCAAAAATAATTCCTGAAACCAAAACCATTGTGCTTATCAAAGAAATATAATCGTCGAAAGTATTTTGTGTTTCTACAATACCACTGGATGATACCTGGTAATTAACAAGAAAATTGTAACTCATTGGAAATAATAGAAAATATCCAAACCCAATTCCAACTAAAAAAAGAAAAGAGGCGATAATGACAAAAATTTTAACCGGACCCACTTCCTGATTTTTTAAAGCCGGGCGAATAAATTTCCAGAGTTCCCATAGAACAAAGGGAAAGGCAAGAATTAAACCCGTAACAAGGGAGATCCACATGTGATTAAAAAATTGTTCCGAAGCACTGAGTGTTTGCAGGTGTGCAGGTTTCACAGTCATGCACATAACATCTCCGGCACCAATTTTATACCCTAAAGCACAAAGAGCCCGGTAAGAAATGAAGTCCTGTTTTAAGGGCCCAAAAATTATCGTATCAAATAAAAAGTCGTTGAGGCAAAATGCTGCGATTCCGAAAACCACAATTACAGCGGCGCTGCGTACAAGGTGCCAACGTAGCTCTTCGAGATGTTGAAGGAAAGACATTTCTACCCCTTCTGCAGTATTTTTTTTGGATCCGAAAAAAGCCATATTAAGGATGCAAATTTACACTAAAACCCACGGATTTCAAATCTTCCCAGAACCTGGGATAAGATTTAGCTACTACAGAAGAATCGTCCATCATAATTTCTTTAACCACCAGCGCTAAGGGAGCAAAGCTCATAGCCATTCTGTGGTCATTATAAGTACGAATTAGTTGGGTGTTCGGATCAGTAAATTTGTTTTTTAATTCTTGTGGATCAGATTTTTTAAGACTTAGTGAGTCAGACGTTAGTTGTATTTGGGCTCCAAATTTTTCCAGTTCAGTTTTTAAAGCAAAAAGGCGATCTGTTTCCTTCACTTTTAATGTGCTTAAACCTGTGAGTTCAGCTCTTATACCTAAAGCGAAACAGGTTACCGCCACAGTTTGAGCAATATCCGGGCAATTAGTAAAATCATAATAAAACTCTTTAGCAAGAACTGTTTCTGAAGAAAGAAGGATGGCGTTTTCTTTAAAAATAGTTTTTACACCGAGGTTTTTATAAAGTTCAGGAAGAATTGAATCGGCTTGCAGGCTTTTTGGATGAAAATAAGTTAGTTCAATTTTTGAATCTGGCAACAAGGCACATATACTATACCAGTAGGAAGCTGAAGACCAGTCTGATTCTACGAAATACTGTGGCATAACTTTAGGTATATGATCAAAAGGAATTACCTGGATGGTTTTTTCTTTCTGCGAGACCTGAATTCCGGTTTGTTTCAGGAGTTCAACTGTCATATCAATATAAGGTTGCGAAACCGTTTTTCCTTTCAGATTAAGCTTTAAGCCGTTCTTAAATTTGCAGGCTATTAAAAGAAGTGCTGAAATAAATTGACTGCTCACGCTGCTCTCGATTTCGATATCACCGCCGTTTAAAGTTTTTCCTTTTATAAGCAAGGGAGGATAATTCTCTTTTTCAAGATAGTTAATTTCAGCACCAAGTGTTCTAAGAGCAGTTACCAGTTCGCCAATAGGCCGTTGTTTCATGCGCTCTGAACCAGTAAGCATCCATTCACCTGGAGTAACCGAAAGATAGGCGGTAAGAAAGCGCATGTCGGTGCCAGCATGATGTATATCGATCGTAGCCTGATTTTGATCTTTGATTTGTTGAAGGGCTTTTTGCAGAAGTTGGGTATCTTCGGAAGTGGAAAGGTTTTCAACTGTCTGATCAGAATTTAAGAGCGCACTCAATACAAGGAGCCGGTTGCTGATACTTTTGGAGCCGGATAAGCTCAACGAAGTTTGTCCGATAGTGTTTGTGGCCTTAAGTCTGATCACTTCCTTGAGAGTTTGATGTAGTACTCGAAAGATTTCTTAATCTGCGCTTCGGTGACTTCTACATTGATTTTGCAAGAGCCTATTTTATCGATCAAAGCAAAACGAAATTTATTTTTCAGAGATTTTTTATCGTTTTTGATGTGAGTAAGAATACTTTGTAATGTGAGATCATGAATAGGTAACATCGTAAAATGTTCCCGAAATAATGAAACTAGCTCTGTGAATTCTGTTTTGCCGAGAAGTTTCTTTTGAAAAGCGATATGACTCTCCAACATCATCCCTATAATAATGGCTTCACCATGCAGCAACTCGTTTTTGCTTCCTAACAAGAGGGCTTCAAGTGCATGGCCGATGGTATGCCCGAAATTTAAAATGTTACGGATGCCTCTATCAAATGGATCTTTTAAAACTAGTTTGTTTTTTAAGTCTATGCTCTTATTGCAGAGTGTTTGTGGATCGAGTCCTACTTTTAATTGCTGCCAGAATTTTTTGTCGCTAATTAATGCAATCTTGTAAATCTCGGCTAAACCATTCTGAAAATGGCGTTCAGATAACGTGTCAAGAAAATCTGTATATACAAAAACCGCTTTGGGTTGCGCAAAAGTTCCGATAACGTTTTTCAGATTCAGAAAGTCAATTCCGTTTTTTCCACCTACACTTGCATCGGCCATAGCTAAGAGTGAAGTGGGAACATTTATAAAGTCAATCCCTCTTTTATATACTGAAGCAGTAAAACCGCCGAGGTCGCTTACCACACCGCCACCTAAATTAATTAACAAAGAATTTCTGTCCGCGTTATTTTCGATCAAAGTCTGCCAGATATTTGCGCTAAACTCTAAAGATTTGCTTGTTTCTCCGGCCTCTATTTCAATAATTTCAGCCGGCGCTAATTTCGGGCAGGAAGTTATTAGCAGGGGGAGACAGTGCTGCAAAGTATTCTCATCGCATAGAATAAAATAAGAGGAATACGAGTTCTTTGCAAGAAAAGCGTTTAAAAACTTAAAAGTGTCTTTCCCTGTAAAGATGGAATAGCCATTCGATTTGATTACTGCCATAAACAATCAAAATTAATTATTTAAAGTTAACCAGTTCCGGATGATTATCTCACCGTATTCTGAAAGGATAGATTCGGGGTGAAATTGTACCCCGCGTACATCATAATGTTTGTGTTTTGCCGCCATAATAAGATTCTTTTCATCCACAGCTGTCACCAGAAGATCAGTACTTACTTTTGTTTCGTCGATTACCCAGGAATGATAACGCCCAACCTGGAAGGTGGGTGGACAATTATTAAAAAGTTGGTCAGGGTGCGTTAAAATAATTGGAGTTGCCATGCCATGCATAACCTGTGAAAGATTCCTTAATGGTGAATTGAATGTTTCGCCAATAGCTTGTAATCCTAAGCATACGCCGAAAATGGATTTACTCGCATGGTATCTTTTTAAAAGATCAGGCATAATGCCAGCCTCAGAGGGAAGTCCGGGGCCCGGTGACAAAAGTATTTTAGAATACTGGTTTATTTGTTCCAGAGCGATTTCATCGTTTTTAATTACATCGAAAGAGATGTTGCTCACCTTCTCAATCAAGTGAACAAGATTGTAGGTAAAACTATCGTAATTGTCAAGAACCAGCAATCGCATCAGGCTTTAAAGGTAAGTATTTTAGAACTGTTAAGCAGTCAATTTTAAATCCAAAATAAAACCGATCTCGTAAATTTGGTTGATGATTTTAATTAAAGGATTTTTATACACGACGGTTTCTATCGTCATTTTAGTATCGGCGCACTTTATGCAAAATTCAAAAATTATAACCTATCTCCCTTTGGGTGATTCTTATACCATTGGAACGGGCGCTTCGAAAGACGAGGCCTGGCCTGCTCTTTTAGCCGAACATTTAAATGCAAATAAAATTCGCTGTAAGCTTTTGGCAAATCCTGCAAGAAATGGATTTACCACGCAGGATCTTATTGCAATTGAATTGCCCCAGGTGAAACAGCTTAATCCTGATTTTGTAACGCTATTAATTGGCGTGAATGATTGGGTGCAGGGTGTGTCAAAAGCTAGTTTTACAAAAAACCTGGTTTTTATTTTAGATGAAGTTGAACGACAAATACCGGATAGAAAGAAACTGCTGCTTGTAACCATTCCTGATTTTGGGGTAACACGTACTGGAAAAAATTATTCGGGCGGAAGAAATATCAGTGACGGAATTTCGGAGTTTAATACGGTGATAAAAGAAGAAGGAAGAAAAAGACACCTCACTGTGGTGGATATTTTTGAAATCTCAAAAAAAATGGGAAGCGATAACTCTTTAGTAGCTGGTGATGGCTTACATCCTTCAGCGAAAGAATATGCTGTTTGGGAAACAATCATCTTTCCTGAGGCTTTAAGGCTTTTGAAGTAACTTCTCGACTACGCTCGAAGTGGCATGGTGCAAGTCAGTTCCGGCGTGTTTGCGAACATAAAAAAGGCGGTCTTTTCGGACCGCCTCAAATTTTTTCAAGCAACTTATTTTCCAAGATCTTCGAAACTGATATCAGCTGAGTCTGTTTTTTCGCCAGATTCGTATTTGTCTCCGCCGCCTTCGTAGCTGGATTCTACTTCTGGAGCGTTTTCTTTAATGTGCGTAATAGCTTCATTCAAACCTTCAATAAATTTTTCGAAATCCTCTTTATATAAAAAGATCTTGTGTTTTTCGTAAGTAAATTTCCCATCGGTTCCAAAACGTTTTTTGCTTTCGGTAATGGTTAAGTAATAATCGTTACCGCGTGTACTTTTCACATCGAAAAAGTAAGTACGCTTTCCAGCTCTAACAGATTTTGAGAACAAATCGCCCCTATCATTTTTTTCAAGTTCTTCTGACATAATTTTTAGTTTGAATTAAGCAAATATTAGAAAAATCTTCTGAGAATAGGCATGCTGTTAATAATTTAACGTTATTGTTAATAGTCATATATGAAAAAAGCCGCTATTGAATAACAATAGCAGCCTATACAGCCAAAAAAGAAAAATGTTTAAGAATGTTCTTTTTTTAGTTCTTTAATGTTTTTTGCAGAGTCAAACATTTTTTGAATGGCATCTTTCCCTAAAGTCGGGGCTTCAGTATCGTGAATGTCTTCAAAGTTATAATCGCTGTTTCCTATTTTTTGATTCATTAAAAAATGAAATTGAGGTTGTTCTGCGATCTCGCTCTCCCACATGATAGCATTTGGTTCGTCGGCGATATAGTTTTTAAACTTGTTAACCTCGTCACCTTTAATGTCTTCTTTGCGCATAGCAATGTCGGCAGCTTGCTCGTTGATGCTAATAGCGAAACTCTTTCCTACTTTAATATCAAGCGCTCCGTTAGATTGTTCGATGATCTCCATTTTGTTCGCAATGGTATCTGGCACAAATATCGCGAAGGGTTTTCCGAAACGATTCAGGTCAAGCGTATTCATTCCTTGAGGAGCAACAATGTCTTCTTGTTTTTTTCCACCGCAGGAAACCAATGCAGCTATAAATGCAGCTGACAATACTGTGATAAGTGTTTTGTACATGATGTTATTTTAAAATTAATGTTTACGACTGTATTTGATCATGTAAATATAAGAAACGAATTAAACCTGCTGAAGTATATGTGTTTTAAATCAAACACGCTGATGCGGAACTCTCTTAGTGAATACAAATAAAAAACCCTACTTGCGTAGGGAGTTTATTGTAAACAAAAAACCCCGCTAATGCGGGGCTTTTATTACTTTTTCTTAGCTGCTTTTTTTGCAGTTTTTTTAGCTGCTTTTTTTGGAGCTGCTTTTTTTGTTGCTTTCTTAGCTGCTTTTTTAGGAGCTGCTTTTTTTGCTGCTTTTTTTGCCATGGTTTCTTGTTTTTGAGATTTGTTGATACGAAGTAAATAAATTTTTGAGTGTTATCTAATTATTAAGTGATTATTTTTTCAACATTGATTTGTTGAAATTGTTAATAGCGTAAATTCCGCCGACGTTATTTTCTCACAGTCTTGTCATTCAAAGCTTCAGTTTTTTTTTGAATGGTCTGTAAGTATTGATTTTAAAGGGCTTTTCGGGAGAGTGATTTTAATTTATTTTTTTAAACGCCTAAATTTGAAAAAAACGAAGCCGAAAAAATAAAATGAGCGAATTACTCTTTAATCAAAATTTCTTCTTCAATTTCCCAATCTGATAAAACTTTTAGTTGTTTTGAATTAATAATGACCTTTTCGGGTTGTTGTTTGCGAAGAATATTACCACTGTCCCATTTTTTATTTTTATTGTCGTCAAAAATAATTTTTGTTGTGTATACAGCGGGCAAAACATCAATAAATTCAAGTGTTACAGCGTTACTATCAGAAAGTGAAAGAGCTACTGTTTGTTCTCTTACAACTTTTTCCTGCTCATTTATAAGTTGAACTACATAATCTTGTTTTTGATCAAAAAGAAGTTTAAGGGTCAGTTTTCCGAATTCGATTTTGCTTTGCGTTGTAAAATTGACCATGCTGCTATCGTTTGTTATTTGTTTGAGATCAAAAAACGCACTCGTATCAACTTTGAGTGTATAACTGACTCCTTCTTTTAATTTGTGATCGATTTCATACACCGTAATGCCTGTCCAGCGGCCTTTTACGGGCACTTCGCTTATTAGTGAATCTTCTTTGCTGCTGAATTTGATTTTACTGAGATCACTTCGCGTGGTATCCATCCAGGTTAAAAAATTAAATCTTAATTTGTCATATAAGGCCAGTTTATTACCAATGGTATTTATCGTATAGGCTTTTAATTTTCTTTTCGCACTTAATCTTGGTAAAGTTAGCTTTAGAGTATCCGTTTTATTTATGCTGAGGTTTTCGAGTACTATTCCCAGGGTGTCAGTGGCATTTTTATAATAGAATGAAACCGTGTCTTTCTCTTGTCCCACGCTGGTTTCGGAAAGATTGCTCAGGTCGGCTGGTTTTAAAGAGCTTAATTGCACCTTTGCTTTTTTATTCAGAACAATCTGGCTAAATCCGTAGTAAGGACTGAGTGTTTTTTTGATAAAGGACTTTGAAGCTTCTTCCTGGAAAAGTTTTAAACGAATAGTGGTATCTGAAATTAATTTCAGGCTTGAACCCAAAAAAGCTATTCGCTCAGCGTCACCGTCGTAAAGATTGTTTTTATTTTTATCTGCGAAAGCGTAAAGCAAAAAAGATCTGTAAGGTAGGTTGGTAATCGAAAAAGCCCCGTTATCGCTGCTTCGTGCAATGTAATCAGGTTCTGTTTTGTAAGGAAGACTGTCGTTTGCTTTTTCGGAGTTGTAAAGTGCGATCAAAACGTCTGAAACGGGTTTATTTGTAAAAGCGTCAATAACATCACCTTTAATTTTTAATGTATCGATAAAAGTGCCGGTTGAAAAAACATATTCAAAATCTTGAATTGAATTGGATTCGTTCATATCGGCAATGGCTTTGCCGAAGTAGATGCGGTATGTAGTATTGGGTGCAAGTTCTTCTTTTTTAAGTTTCACCAGAATTTTCTTCCCGTCTGCACTTATATCGGGAGTGCTTTTTAAACGTGGGGTTACGATTAACTGATTGGTGAGATCTTTTACCTGCACAAATTCATCAAACCTAAGCGTGATGACTTCTGAATTAAAATTCGTTGTCTTAGCCGCAGGAACAGCTTCCAGCATTTTTGGGGGAGCTTCGTCTCTTTTACCACCGCTTAACGGAACTACCTGAGCGCAGCGCACAATCACTAAAATTAAGCTAAAAACAAAAAGTATTTGTAGTACTTGCCTGGTCATTGATTAACTTTGTAAAAGTAATGACAATAGTTGAGATAGCCCTTAGGTTTAGCTTTCTTTACGATTTTAAAATTTAAGCGTTTGCCAGACTATTATATAGGTATATTAAAAAAGCTAAGCTTGGCAAAATGTTTTAATTTTTTAAAACTGTTTGCAGGATTTCATTATTCACGACTTATTGGCCAGCCCAAGCAATTCGGACTTCCCGTTTTTGTGAGTATAGAACCCACCACCAGTTGCAATCTAAGATGTCCACAGTGTCCGAGCGGTTTGCGTGAGTTTACGCGTCCAACCGGAATGCTGCAAAATCAGCTTTTCGAAAAGATCATCCTTCAGCTTAAAAAACACTTGCATAGCCTGACTTTTTATTTCCAGGGCGAACCTTATCTCAATCCTGATTTTTTAAAAATGGTTTCTTTTGCCAATGAGAATAATATTTACACCATCACAAGCACCAATGCTCATTATCTTACTGAAGAAAACGCTAAACAAACAGTAAAAAGTAAGTTAGATAAGCTTGTGATATCTGTGGATGGCATTACCCAGGAGGTTTATCAGCAATACCGCATTGGCGGCAAACTTGATAAAGTTATTGAGGGTACAAAAGAAATTTTAAAACAGAAGAAAGCATTAAAGAGTAAAACACCACATGTTGTTTGGCAATTTGTTGTTTTTAAACCGAACCAGGGGCAAATTGAAGCGGTAAAAAAATTAGGAAGGGAACTGGGCGTAGATGAGGTGAAAATTAAAACCGCCCAGATTTATGATTTTGAAAATGGACACGATCTTATTCCGGAATTGGATGCCTATTCGCGTTACAAAAAGAATGAGTCGGGAAACTTTGAAATTAAAAATAAATTATTGAACCAATGCTGGCGTATGTGGCAGGGCTGCGTAATAACCTGGGATGGAAAAATTGTGCCTTGTTGTTTTGATAAAGATGCCAAGTATAAGTTGGGGAATCTGGAATCTGACTCTTTCGAAAAAATATGGTTTTCTGATTCTTACAACAATTTCAGAAGATCGGTTCTAAGAAGCAGGAATCAAATTGATATTTGTACGAATTGTACGGAAGGTACGAAGGTTTGGTCTTAGCAGAAACATCCTTCATTTTTAAAACACATAGAGACATAGTTCCAATAGCTATCTGGGCTATAGATTGCACTGTGTCTAGCTTAGAGTGACATAGGAATTGCGCTAAGCGCAATTATGTGATTCTTACAACAATTTCAGAAGATCGGTTCTAAGAAGCAGGAATCAAGTTGATATTTGTACGAATTGTACGGAAGGTACGAAGGTTTGGTCTTAGCAGAAACATCCTTCATTTTTAAAACACATAGAGACATAGTTCCAATAGCTATCTGGGCTATAGATTACACTGTGTCTAGCTTAGAGTGACATAGGAAGTGCGCTAAGCGCAATTATGTGATTCTTACAACAATTTCAGAAGATCGGTTCTAAGAAGCAGGAATCAAATTGATATTTGTACGAATTGTACGGAAGGTACGAAGGTTTGGTCTTAGCAGAAACATCCTTCATTTTTAAAACACATAGAGACATAGTTCCAATAGCTATCCGGGCCATAGATTACACTGTGTTTAGCTTAGAGTGACATAGGAATTGCGCTAAGCGCAATTATGTGATTCTTACAACAATTTCAGAAGATTGGTTCTAAGAAGCAGGAATCAAATTGATATTTGTACGAATTGTACGGAAGGTACGAAGGTTTGGTCTTAGCAGAAACATCCTTCATTTTTAAAACACATAGAGACATAGTTCCAATAGCTATCTGGGCTATAGATTACACTGTGTTTAGCTTAGAGTGACATAGGAATTGCGCTAAGCGCAATTATGTGATTCTTACAACAATTTCAGAAGATCGGTTCTAAGAAGCAGGAATCAAATTGGTATTTGTACGAATTGTACGGAAGGTACGAAGGTTTGGTCTTAGCAGAAACATCCTTCATTTTTAAAACACATAGAGACATAGTTCCAATAGCTATCTGGGCTATAGATTACACTGTGTTTAGCTTAGAGTGACATAGGAATTGCGCTTTGTTCAATTTTAACCGGAACTATTCTTTATTAAAGACCAGGGTAAAACAGGCACCGCCGTCGTTGAAGAACCGTGATTTTCCGTTTAACTGTTCTGAAAGTCCTTGTATAACACTTACTCCCAGCGAATCATGTTTATCGAAATCTTCTTTTAGCCCGCTTCCATTGTCTTTTACGGTTAACATTAACTCGTCGTTTTTTGTAATAACCAGATCAATGTTGATCATGCCTTTTTTTGCATCCTTAAAAGCATGTTTATAGCAATTATTTAAAACCTCATTTAAAATGAGCGCACATGGAACCGCAGTATTCAGATTTAGTTTTACATCTTCGATATGTGTTTTCACCATAACCGAATTCACTAACGAGGGATAAGACTCCTGTATCTCCACCAGCAGATCTTTCAGATAGTTTGTAAAATTTATTTCTGAAAAATTACCGGTTTTGTATAAGCGATTATGAATAAGTCCCATGGAATTTACATGGTTCTTACTTTCCCGGAGGATAGTATGAACTTCTTCATTCTCAGTACCATTTAGTTTCAGATTAAAGTAACCCACTATAACGGCAAGATTATTTTTTACGCGATGGTGCAATTCAGCCAACAAGATTTCTTTTTCAGCCAGTGTTTTTTTGATCAGCGCTTCATTTTCTTCTTTTTCTTTCAGACGCTGTTCGTAAAGCTTACTATTGAGATTATTGTCCTGGATGGTGAGGTAAATAAAGAATCCCACAGCGGCCGAGCTCACTACAAGATTAATGACGAACATCTGGTAACGCACACTTCCGGCACTCATACTTATTTCTGCTGAAGAGCTGTAAGTTATTGCATAAATAAGAAGTAGAACAGTGGTAAAACAAAACAGAAAGATCATAATTTTCCTGTCTTTCTCAGCATCAAAGATAAAGGATATGGCCAGCACGAGTGGAAAATAATAAAGATAATCGCCGGCCTGGATACTGGCGAGTGTACCAAAATAAAAAATGGTAAGGCTAATGTGAAGAAAGGTAGCAACGACAATAACCCGGTTATGCTGAAGGTTAAACGCTATCAAAGTAATTAAAATGGCTGCAGTTGCCAGGAGGATAGATGATTCCAAATAATAACCATACCAAAAATCAGAAAAGCCGTTAATCAGGTAAATAAGAATAGCAATGGCAGAATATTGGTTAACCAGTGTAAAACGCTTAATCTCTTTAGGAGTGAGTTCTGGTGTAAGGCCAAGTTTACAAATTGAAGCCCAGAGTTTTTTGATCATGTACGGAGGTAAAGATAAGAGATTATTCGGGTTTGGAGTTTATGTAGCGTTTTTTGAAACTCAAAATTGCCTGGTCAGATTTAGGATAGAAGTTTACGATTAGTCTTCCGCGCCAAAAATTTTTGCAATTAAAGTTTGGTTTTTTTCCACAATGGCTTTTCGTTTTAAACTTAGTTTAGGTGTTATTTCACCGCTTTCTACACCCCACACGGCGTTGATAAGCTGGTACCGTTTTATTTGTTCAAAAGGAGCAAGGCTTGTATTTATTTTTTTGACATGATCGGCAATAATCTTTTTGAGTTCTTCATTTTGAACCATTTCTGCATTGCCCCTCCATTCAATTCCATGATCGTTAGCGTATTCTTTGAAATTTGCAAACGAAGGCACAATGAGGGCGGAAGCAAATTTCTGGCCTTCACCAATTACCATCGACTGTTCGATATATTTTGATTCCTTTAATTTATTTTCAATCGCAATGGGTGAAATGTATTTTCCTCCACTATTTTTGAAAATTTCTTTTTTACGGTCGGTAATTTTTAAGAATTTGCCTTCTACAAAAGTTCCTATGTCGCCTGTATGGAACCAGCCGTTTTTATCGATGACTTCTGCAGTAGCTTCCGGATTTTTATAATAGCCCAACATTAAACTCGGACCTTTCATTAAGATCTCACCATCTTCGGGCGCAATTTTTACTTCTGAATTCTCAACCGGAATTCCTACGGTTCCAAACATCCGGTGATCTTCGTCGAATCGGTTTACAGAGACAACTACGCAGGTTTCGGTTAAACCGTAGCCTTGCAAAAGGTTTAATCCTGCGCAATAAAAAATCCTTTCCAATCTTGGATTAAGCGCTGCTCCACCGCTTACTACAGCAACAACTTCACCACCAACAGCCGCGCGCCATTTTTTATAAACAAGAATGTCGGCAATTTTTACCTGCAGCGCATACCACATTCCGTTTTTGCCGTGTAGCTCAAACCTTTCGGCCAGGCGCATACTCCAATCGAAAATTTTCTTTTTGAAACCGGTGAGCTTTTCGCCTGTATCTGTGATCTTTTCTAAAACACGCTCTAAAACCCTGGGAACTGCTACAAAAATCTGCGGATGAATTTCCCTGCAATTGTCACCGATCGTTTCAACGCTTTCGGCATAATAAATACTTACGCCATGATACAAATAAAGCGTATTCAGGAACCGCTCATAAACATGATTTAAAGGTAAAAAACTTAAGGCTTTCCATTTGTTTGTAAATGGAGCAATGTGTTCGCAGACATACACATTGGCCATCATGTTTTTGTGTGAGAGCATCACACCTTTGGGTTGACCTGTAGTTCCTGAAGTATAGAGAATAGTCATCAGATCATTTTCGTCCACTTTATCTTTCAGAGCTGCAATTTTGTCGAGATCAAGATTCTTTTTTCCGAGCTCGATGAATTCCGAGAAAGTTTTTAGCCCTTCTAAGCCATCCAGACTGAAAACATATTTTAAATGCGTTAACTCCTTTTCTATAGCTGCTAATTTTAACCAGGTAGATTTTTCGGAAATAAAAATCAGCTTGGCCTCACTGTGATTTAAAATAAACTTTAGATCATTATTGCTGATGGTTGGAAAAATCGGGGCTGTTAAAATGGATACCTGCTGACAACCATAATCCACAAAATTCCACTGCGGAGAATTGGCAGCCATGATTGCTATGTTGTCGCCGGGCTTAAGCCCAAGATGCAATAAACCTGAGCTCACGTAATTGGCGTTATTAATAAAATCATCTAAACTATAACTTACCCATTGCCTGCCGCCTTTGTCTGCACCTAAATTCTCTTTTGCATTTAAAATGTCTTTTTTAGGAGCGTAGGTTTTTAGCCGGTCCAGGATATCGAATACACGTTTTAATTCCATGAATCTAATATCGGAATTTTTGTAGAATGCGTGTTCTTTTCGTCGCTGATTACAGTGAGGACACTGTTTTTTTTGATAATTATCAAAAGCGCTTATGTTGACGCAACATTTTTTCAAGTCTTTTTTAGCTGAGTATTAAATCCTAACTTTGTATCCGTATAAAGTATATGGTAGTAATTACAGGTTCGGCAGGATTCATAGGAAGCTGCCTCGTTTCAAAGTTTAATTCAGAAGGAATTACTGATCTGATTTTAGTGGATGATTTTTCTAAAACAGAAAAAGACAAAAATTCTGTTGAAAAAAAATTTCAGCAGAAAATTGAACGCTCTGAGTTTATTGAATGGCTGAAAAAAAATTCTGATAAAGTGGAGTCTGTTATCCATATTGGAGCAAGAACCGACACCACTGAGTTTGATGTTGAACTGTTTAACGAACTAAACTTAAACTATACCAAGTCTCTTTGGACCATTTGCACGGAAAATAATATTCCTTTTATATACGCTTCTTCAGCAGCTACATACGGCTTGGGCGAACAAGGATACAAAGACGATGAAACAAAAATTCCCTTATTAAAACCACTGAATCCTTATGGAGACAGTAAAAATGATTTTGATAAATGGGCTATTATTCAAACAAAAACGCCCCCACATTGGCAGGGATTAAAATTCTTTAATGTGTATGGGCCGAACGAATATCACAAAGGCCGCATGGCATCGGTAATTTTTCACTCCTTTCATCAGATTAATGCTACCGGAAAAGTTAAATTATTCCGTTCTCATAATCCTAATTATACCGATGGCGGGCAATTGCGTGATTTTGTGTATGTGAAGGATGTGGTTAATGTAATTTGGTTCTTATTTAAAAATAAGCCAAAAAGTGGCATTTATAATTTAGGAAGTGGTAAAGCCAGAACTTTTTTAGATCTTGCCAAATCTACTTTTAAAGCTTTAGGTAAGGAGGAAAACATTGAATTTATTGATACACCCGTCGATATCCGTGACAAGTACCAGTATTTTACAGAAGCCGACATGAATAAATTAATTGCTGTGGGCTATTCAAAACCGTTTACCTCTTTGGAAGAAGGTGTGGAGGATTACGTAAAAAATTATCTGGTTAAGGAAACTTATTTGTAAGAGGCAAAGCTTTACTGCTCTGTTTTGCTTTTCGGCTTTGATTCAAATATACAGAATCAACTAATTTACATTTCTTTTTGTACATTTAAGTATGAAGAATTTGTTTTTATCTAAACGTTTAGCATTTCTGTTTTTTGTAGTTTGGACCGGTGATTTTTTAACGGGACAGAACACTGCTTGTCAATCTTGCAAAAGCATGCAAAACCTGGGCCTTTACTATTCTGCTGAAAATCTTCGCAGTGACACATTCAATGTTTTAAACTATACCATCAACCTCGAAGTAGGAACAACCACCAACGCTCTTTTGGCAGGTAACACACAAATTCGCTTCGCCCCCAAATTGAATAACCGGACATTCATTCGTTTTGATCTATTAAAACTCACGGTTGATTCGGTAAAAGAAGGAAATCAGATCTTGACTTATACTTACAACGATACGCTTCTCAAAATAAATTTTACTAGTCCGAAAAACACCACTGATACCTCGGTTTTTACAGTGTATTATAAAGGCTCACCGCAAATTGATGCAACGGGCTGGGGAGGATTTTATTTTGACAATGCGCAAAATGCGCAGTATGCATTTAATCTCGGCGTAGGTTTCGGCGCCAAACCTCACAACTATGGACGCGTATGGTTTCCCTGTTTCGATAATTTCGTTGAACGCAGTAAATATGAATTCAATATTACTTGTGACACTATGCGCAGAGCTTATTGCAACGGTCAATTAATTTCAGATTTAGTAGTAGCCAACAAGAGAACCCGCAAATGGATCTTGAATGAGGAAATTCCTACTTACCTTGTGAGTGTTGCTGTGGCAAATTACACGCAGGTTAATTGGACTGTGAATACTCTTACTGGTGTTAAACCCATTACGTTGGCGGCTCATGCAAATGATACAAGCGCCCTGAAAACCGGTTTTGTGAATCTAAAAAATTGCATTGCCGGCTTTGAAAATTATTTTGGCCCGTACCAATGGAATCGTTTTGGTTATTGTCTGGTACCTTTTAGTGGCGGCGCTATGGAGCATGCTACAAATATTGCATATCCACGGGGATTTATCGGCAATCTTACTTACGAAGCTGATCTTATGGCACATGAGTTATCACATCATTGGTGGGGCGATTTGATCACTTGCGAAACTCAGGAAGATATGTGGATCAATGAGGGTATGGCCACATTTAGTAGTTACATGTTTACTGAATGGCAATATGGAAAAGCCGCTTATTTCAATAAAGTTAAATCAGTACACGACGAGCTGTTACATTTTCTGCATAAAAGTGAAGGCTTTCGCCCCATTAGTGGAGTACCGCATGCTTTAACGTATGGAGATCATGTCTATAAAAAAGGGGCAGACATAGCTCATACTTTAAGGGGCTATATGGGCGACTCGGCTTTTTTCGCCGCATCAAAATTTACGCTGCAGCAAAATGCGTTTAAAAGCATAAACAGTAATGAGTTCAGAGATCACATGCAAACGGGAAGTGGACAAAGTCTCACAGATTACTTCACAGATTGGGTTTTTTCACCAGGTTGGTCACAGTTCGCGATTGATTCGGTTCGTTATATTCAAGGCGTTGCTGGAACCGATGCTATTGTTTTTCTGAAGCAAAAATTATATGGCGCAAGTAATTTACATAACAATGTTCCATTAGAATTAAGTTTTTTCAGCAGTAACTGGACCCGCACTATTAAAAAAGTAGTCATGTCCGGAGCTACAAAATCATTTACCCTTTCAAATGTAAACGGTACAAGTTATTGTGCTTTAAATTACGATGATAAAATTGGAGACGCTACTTCGCATGAAGCAAAAATTATCAAAGCTATTGGTAATCTCAATTATACGCTCGGCAAAGTGTTTTTGCAAGTTCAGAAGAAGGGCGTTGATTCTTCTTTAATAAGAATAATTCACAATTACGTAAAACCCGATCCTTTTAAATACAACCCACTTAACCAAAAATTATCTGACCAACATTTCTGGAAAGTGGAAGGGATAATGTCTCAAGGTTTTGTGAGTAAAGCCAGATTTAATTACGATGGTAACAAAACAATTGGCGGCACCTATTCGTATATGGATACCTTACTCACCAGTGTGAATGCAGACAGTATTAATTTATTTTATAGGAAAGATGCTGCCGATGAATGGAAATTGCTGACTGGAGTAACCAAATTTTCTTCAGGAGCAAGATCAGGGTATATTCAAATCGATACTTTAAAATTAGGTGAATATAGTTTTGGAAATCATGGAGACTCTAGCCTGGTAGGCATCAAACAACACACAAAAGAAATTGAAAGTATAAAGATCTATCCTAGTCCAGCCGCACATAAATTCACACTCGAATTTAAAGAGTATTTGAAGAAAGAATATCAAATGATCATTTTAGATGCTGAAGGGAAGATAGTTTTATCTAAATCTATTAGCGCTAAATTAACTTCAGTAGACATTAATCATTTGTCTAAAGGTTTGTACCTCGTACAAGTGAGCATAAAGGGCACGCCCGTATACTCAAACAAATTAGTGGTTGAATAGCATCAAGATAAACTGAAAATTTGTCCTGTAGTTTACTGAACCGTAATCAACTTCTGACTCACTTTTTGTTGGTTCGCGTTGGTTTTAATAAAGTAAACACCCGAAGCAACTCCATTAAGATTTAAAATTTGGGTGTGAAAACCTGGAGCGTCCTCCTGTTTGTATAATTCTTTTATCACTTGCCCTTTAATGTCTATTAGCTGAATAGAGATGGTTTTAGACTGACTTAAGAAATAAGAGATATTTGTAATGTCACTTGCCGGATTCGGAAAAACAGAAACTTGTGAAATACTACTTGCATTTTCTTTCAAACCAACCGTATTTGGTTCTTCAACGGTGGGCGTTGGAGCGGCCACCAGTGGCAAGTTTACAGGAGAAATAATAAAATCGCCACTCGTAGTTCCGTTATTATTAACAGCATTTGCAATAGCATAAATAGTTGCAGGATCTCCTGTTTTTGGCGCTTTCCATTGGTAAATAAAAACGGTAGGTGTATTGGCTGCAGCAAGTTTAGGTGTGGTATGAACAGCCGTTCTCTTAGATCCTGCATTTAAAAATTTTACGCCGGTTCCCGGGGTTTGTAATGTTCCGGAATTAATATTAGAGGCAGTCAAAATTTGCGATGCAAAGCCATAGCGCGTAAATCCACTTGCTGCAACTTCAATTCTGATAGTGTACAATGAATCCTGCATATACTCCAATTCAGAATTTGTATTGAGTGAAAAATCCGGAACAGAAGTAATAGTTATTCCAGAGGCAGCAGAAGTGCCGCCACTGTGGCAATTTGAACAAGTGCTTTCTCCAGGTGATCCTGCATATCCTTGAATGCCTGAGCTGTTTTTAATAATAAAAGCCGACGTTCCTATAATAGTAAGAGACGCAAGAAGAAGTGTAGTAATTGTTTTTTTCATAGGTTCTAAGTGAATGGTGTATGATTCGGTTTAACAAATTTAGTTTAGATGGATAGGATACTACTGTCTCATTTCAGGAAGGTCTTGCACTTTTCAACGATTTGGTGTGGAATTGACTTCTGTATGCCAGAGGACTTAATCCAGTATGTTTTTTAAAGAAACGATTAAAGTAGGGCAGATCTTCAAAATGAAGGTAAAAGGATATTTCTTTAATATGCATGTCTGTTGCATACAAAAGTCGTTTCGCTTCCAGTAATGTTCTTTCCTGTATTACCAGGCTTGCAGTTTTGCCTGTGTATTTCTTGCAAATCGCATTTAAATGATTTGGTGAAACATTTAATTTTTTGGCATACTCGGAAACCGAAATATGCGAGAAATAATGTTTGTCAATAAGTGTCTTGAACTGAAAAACCTTATTACTTATTACCTGGGAATCTTGTTTTAAGTTTTTTATTTTTTCATTAAATACAGCTTTGAGTTTTAATAGAATAATATTCAGATAAGAACGGCAGATGTCCATATCGGTTTGTTCATTAGCTTGCATTTCTGCCTGCAAAGATTTTATCAACTCTTCAATCTGCGCGCTAAGATCTTTCGTAAGGATAATTATGGGAGGCTGAGAACCGTTATAAAATGGAAAGGCCTCGGTAAATGGTTCTTTTGATTTTAAAGAAACAAAGTCCTCATTAAAACAGAGTACATAACCCTTGTTTTTTTTGAGAATGAGCTTATGAATTTGGCCCGGCGATACTAGGTGGACGCTGTTTTTTTCTACTGTAAAATGATCGAAGTCTATTTCATGTTTTCCCTGAGCTTCATTAAAAAACAAAAGTTCATAAAAGGTATGCCTGTGTGGCACACTGCTGTCGTATACCTTCCCTCCGCTACCGAACAAGTCTATAATTCCAAAACCAGAGGGACCCATTTCCTTGGTTTTAATAGTATGCAGTGGAACTTTTTGTGTGTAAGAATTCATTCAGCTAAAAGCAAAAATAAACTATTTGCTGATTAAGCCATCAAAAACGCGAGAAATAATGCTACTGATAGCCGGTATAAATTCTAGTTTGGCCTCTTTTTTATTTCAAGGTTTTGCAGGTCTTTTGTGCTGAAGGGTCGGGAAACCAGGTAGCCTCCCTGGTTTGCGGCAACACAAACAAATAAAGAATCTCCATCTTTATAGGGAATAATTCTAGTTGTAGCACCGTTAGACCAAAGGTAAGAACTGTATCCTCTACCTGCATCTAAAAAGAGCTGACCATTTTTTTGAAAGTACTTAATTTTCGGTCTTTGTACCTGCAAAGCCGGATTTTTATAGTTAAAGACGCGATAACTCCGTCTGTTATCATTAAAATATAATTCCAAGCATTTTTCACCATGGGGTGTCAAAACCGTAAATAGCGTTTTTGATTTATTACTGTTACCGTAATTGACAAGTGTACCGCCGTTGTCAAGTCTTTGCACGCTACCCATTCCCATACTACTGTGCGCCGTAGAATCATTTATATACGACCAGGCAAGTGTGGCAGTGAAATTTTTTTCGTCGAGACTATATTCCTTAGCAGTAGCAGGGTGTATTTTTTGACCCTGTTTTCCGTTATCAAATAAGGAAATATTTCCATTAGGTAAACGGACAATATGATGCTGGCCACAAAATTTGAGCGAATCATTTCTGAAATCAAACTGGTTGTTTTTTCCGCCCAGGCGCCACATAATAGATCCATCTTTTCGGTTTATTTTAGTGATCTCGCTAAAATTTTTTGAGGAGAGAAGAAGATTTCCATCCCAATCTTCTTCAATGGCGTTGCAATGGGTAATATCTATTTTGGTCGGATCTTTTATGTAGAATGTGTCGATGTCTGTTACTCTAAAATGCTTTTTACTGCGCCATTCAAATACAAGATTTTTAGCGGCGTCAAATTCTTGTATAACACCAAAGGTGATTGTAGTAGTAGGAGCAGAAAAAAAACCCGACTTGAGAAGTTGATAGGGGCGAATGTCAACTGTTTCAGATTCCATAGCAAGTAGAAGGTAGTGACCGTTCTTTGTGAGTTTAAGTTCGTGATGATCAGAATTGAAGCTACGTGTAACAGAGATGGAATCAACCACACTAAGAGACTTATTCATAAAGTAGAATTTACCGTTCGAGTGATAAGAAATAAGTCCGTTTGGCAGCAATTTGAAATCAACTGGTTTAGAATCACCGGTAAATTTTTTAAAGTAGAAAAGATCTCCTTTTTCATCCAGTATAATATTAAACGAAATAGATTGTGTGCCAATAGTTCCCCTGATAGCAGGAGTTAAAAAATAATAGCCCTCTGATTTTTCGTTGCAAATAGTTACCGTGTAAGGAGGCGGAATTTGCGCTGTTGATGAAAGGCGACAAAAAAGTATTAAGAAGAAAATCGTTACCCGCATATCCTGGAATTATAAATCTGAAACCACATGTGGCAATGAACCAATCCAACCACCATCCTGCGAAGGTATAAACGCTTTATAAGTCCCATTCGCTTTTGCGGCAATAATGCGTGTTGTTTCACCTGTTGACCATAAATAAGATTTGTAACCTTTGCCCGCATCTAAATAAAGCATACCCTCCTTGCGAACAGTTCTTATCACGGGACGTTTTACTTTGAAAGTAATACCACTGAAATTAAATGCACGGTATGTTAAGCGACCACCGGCCAGTTGCATTTCGAAATTCTTTTTTCCATCGGGTGTTAAAAGTGTAAATAATACAGGCGACTTATTAGTTCTGCCGTAACCTACAAGTGTGTTTCCGTTAGCGAGTCTTTGAACATTCCCAAGCCCTGCTCCACTGTGCACGGTAGAATCATGCACATGTTTCCAAACGAGCGTTGCTGTTTTTGCGTTTTCATCTAAGGCATATTCTTTTGCAGCGCAAGGATGAATAGGTATTTCACCTCTTCCATTATCAAACAAAGTAATGTTTCCATTCGGCAGCCTTCTTATGTCGTGCTGAGTAAGGAATCTTCCGGTATCGTTTTTAAAGGTAAACTGATTGTTCCGCCCGCCCAGATGCCAGATAATGCTACCATCTTTACTATTAATTTTTACGATCTCATCAAAATTCCGAACAGATAAAAGATAGTTCCCATCTGCATCCAATTCCACGGCATTAAAATGCGTCCAGTCTAAAATTTTTGGATCCTTAATAAAAAAGGTGTCCATATCCAAAAAGGTAAAATGGTTTTTGGCGCGCCAATCAAACACTACATTTTTGTGGCCATCTAATTCCTGGAACCCTCCGCATATAACTGTGGCCGCAGTACTTCCTGCACAATTGTTCGGCTTAAAGAGTTTATACTTGCTTAAATCAATCAATGGTTGTTCTTCACCTAATAAAAGATAGTGACCATTTTTTAGAATCTGCATATCCTGCCGTGCAACGGTTAAGCCATTCTTGCAAGCTACAGAATCAACAATTTTAAAAGCCATGTCCATCAAATAATAGTGATTGTTTGAAAAATAAGACATCTGCCCATTTTGCTGAACTTTAAAATCATTGGATTTGTAATCCCCTGTAAATTTTTTAAAGTAAAAGAGATCGCCTGTCGAATCTAATATCATATTAAACGAGATAGAATAATTAGACATGGTGCCCGGCTTGGCGGAATTCATAAAATAGTAGCCGGTAGATTGTTCGTTACAAATGGTAACACTGTAGAGCGGAATTGTTTGAGACTTTAAAATGAAACTGCCAGAGAGAATTACGAGGAGAACGAAGAAATTTTTGAAAATTTTCGAGAACATGTTAGACGCATTTTAAGCGTTGAAGTTACTGAAAATCTTTTATTTAATTTGATTGTGTAGGCCAATTAGATCTACTTACAGTATCGTGTAATGCCGGCAAGTAGCGGTATAAAGATATGGATACTAAGAATCCAGAATTAGTTCAGAGCGAAGAAAGTAAGCCTCCGTGTCCGGCAGCTACAAAAACCAGCTAAGTTCCTAGAGTTTATTTCGAGGGTCTGCGTGGTTTTACTCTTTTCCAATTATAAGATTTGTAACCAATTACTGCATCGAGATAAGTCATACACCCTTTTTTAGAACAGCGAATGAGTGGCCTTTAATTACAATAGGAAGTCTCGTACCATGAAATTCGGTAGCTTCATAAAGTATCTTGAAAACTAATTTCAAAAAAATTTTTTCTTTTGATGCAATGCACAAAGCACAGTGAACTTTGTTATAGCAGAAGAATGCCTATCGGACATTTTGTGAAGTGTCGATCATAATCACAGGCATGAATCAAAAGCTGAAGCGAACATTTGGAATTGTTTTTCTTAATTTCAAGAGACTTTTTTGGGTCGCGAGAACATAATAAGGATAAGCGAGAATCTTTTTAAAATCTTTGTTTTCTGAAAAATTTCTGATTTTTTTCTCAGCTTTTTTCTGGCGGTAAAGCTTATGTATGTAGTGATGCAGTTGTTTGTAAAACGCGGGTGGATAGGTGTTATTAAACATGAGGGTCATATCATCAGAATCGGACCAGTTTGTTTTTTCCTTAAGATCGAGTTTTACTTTTTCATAAAATTTTGTGCCAGGTAAGGGATAAGATACAGAAATTCCAATATCGTCGGGCAATAGATCTGCCACCATTTTTAAAGTCAGTTTTATGTCGTCAATTTGTTCACCGAGATAACCAAGTTGAAGAAATAATGAGACGCGGATGTTATATCTTTTAAGCAGAGCAGTTGCTTCGTAGATTTGTTCTACTTTTGTACCTTTATCCATGGCATCCAAAATTTTCTGTGAGCCACTTTCAGCGCCCATCCACACTTCTTTGCAACCCGATGCGGCAAGTGCTTCCACATAGTCTGCCTCTACAAGTAAATCAGCACGCGACTGAATTTTATAGGATATTTTAAGATTTTCCTTTTTTATCCAATTGCTAAATTCAATAACCCAACTCGACTTTAATCCAAAAATATCATCCGCAAACCAAACATGGGTGAATCCAAAAACTTCCTGCCATTTTTTGATCTGTTTTGCTATTTGTTCCGGACTGTGCGTATTATACCGGTTACCATAAATAGGTTTTGCGCACCAATTGCATTTATAAGGACAGCCCCTGGTGGTAACGAAATTTAAAGAGAAATAGCCATGACTTTGAAGCCACATGTTTTTATAAGGAGTTATATCCAATAAGTCCCATGCGGGTGGCGGCAGTGTATCGAGATCTTTGATCACAAGCCGTTTACCTGTTTTTTTAACTACACCGTTTTCTTTATGAGCTATCCCTGAAATATGAGCTATGCTCTTATTTGTCTTAAAAGCATCACAAAGTTCAAGAACAGTCTGTTCAGCTTCGCCTATTGCAATAGCATCTGCGCCATTTTTTAAGTAAGATTCAGAATGATCTGCTGCATCTGAACTGGAAGTGATGACTTTAATACCTTTGGATTTTGCATAAGCTTGCATACTAAAACAAGCCTCCCGCATGTTTGTTAAGCACATTTTTGTTAGATAATTAAACCCGTCATCATAACTGATTAAAATATCCGGTTTATAGTCATCTATCGTTGCTTCTATCTCTTTTGCTGAATCGCAGAACATCGTATCAAACAACTTCACCTCATAGCTTTGTTCGCGTAAATACGCCATGGCATACAAGGTTCCTAAGGGAGGATAGGGCATTGCAGTTTTAAATTGCTTAAGATCGAACTTTAAAAAATAACTATGAGTGAAAAGCACTTTCATTGTAATATGGAAAGATTTAAATTAGTGAAGCTTTATCTGAAAGCGCTGTTCGAATTCTTCCATTTTTTCCTGCCACATGGTTAGTACTTTGTTTTGAAATCCATGGGTATGTCTTTTGCATACATCTTTACGTGTACGGAATTGTAATTCAAAATCTCCACTGTTTAGTTCCGGGTATTTTTTTCTCCAGCGCTTAAGTGTGAGGCCAAGCAGAAGATTATCGAGCCTGTTTCCGCCAAAAACTTCCAATAATGTTTCGATCGACTTTTTTAGGAAGTTTTTTCGCATAGGAGTGCATGTAGTAGCGAGTGCTTCTGTTTTATTTGGAAACCTTGATTTGTACCAGCTGTTTTTATCTACAAGTTTTTTGTAAAGCTGATAATTTACTGTTGGAATAAGATATGCCAGTTCAGTTGAAGTAAAAGCATTTACATCTGGAATGGAAAGGTTTTCTGAGCTTACAAAATAGTTGGTGCACCAGAATTTTTTTAAAGGGCCCGGTAGAAATTTGTAAACTATAATTAAAAGACTACGACAGATCCAAAGACGGTTAGGGCTTGTAATGATGAAAAAATCAATGTCACTATAGGCGTCATAATAATTTTTCGAAAGTCCCCCAGAAAGACAAACCGCTTCAACGAAAGGAAAGCCCGCTATCAGCCGACTATATTTTAATGCCTTGGGCATAATTTTTTTTGCACCTTCATTTCCCTGCAACCGTTTTTGAAGATCGAGTTTTGTTTTGTCAAAATTTAAGATAAACTCTCCCTCTGATCTAATGAGATTCATTTGCAGAAGTTGATCCAGTTCGCTGTTAAACTTTTCTTTCGAAATAGTAATTGCAGAATTTTCAAAAAGCTCTTGTCGTGTTAACGGATATCTAAAAACATCAAAGTAGAATACTGCTTTGAGAATTTCAGTTTGTTCACCCGTTAAAGCTTGTTGTAAAAGTTTGACCATAGTTTTGCCAACTAAATTATAAAAAAAAATAGCAAGTTTCACAACAAAACCTTCGCGAACAAGCCATAAAGTCTACAAACTACCCGAATTCGGATAAACGCGAAAAATATAATTATTTTCCCATCTTATTTTTTTTTCTTCCTGTAAACTGAAACTAAATCCGAATTCTTTGGCGAGCGTAAAAATTCTTTTTAAATCACAATTTTCGGCTAGAACCATATAAATTTCAGTTTGTCCTTGTAGATAAGAAGATAGTCCTGAAAATAATTTTTTAAAATATTCGCCATTTTTTCCGCAATTCCAGGCCCATTGTTGTTTGCTTTTTATTTCTTCAAAAAAATAGGGTGGATTAATAACAACTACATCATAAGTTGTAGGAGCAATATTTTCAAAGAGGTCGCTTAAGAAACATTTAAAAGTGGGCGAGTGAACACCGAAATTTTTTGCAAAATTAATGAGAGTGCATTCTACAGCCGCGGGATTAATGTCTGTGCAACTTACATCTGCACCTTTTCGATACGCGGTTAGACTTATCAATCCTGAGCCACAGCCTATCTCCAGGAATCTTTTATTCTTAAGATCAAGACCTTTTACAAAGTCTGAAAGATAACCGCTGCTAAAAAAGAAAGCAGGATGAAATACGGTAGGTTTAACCAGAAGAGTAAATCCCCGATAATGTGCCGTGCGGTCGTGTCTAAGATATCTTTGCAGAAGAGGCTTGACAAAGAGTGTTGTTAATTTTTTTTGTAAGGCATCCAGCATTTTAAAACCCTTCTGTTTCCGGCTGACGGTATTTCCACTGGTAGTGAAGAAAGCGGATCTCTTTTGGAAATTTATAGAATCCCGATTTGTAACGCCACCCACTTATCAGTTTTAGAAATTTTCTTTTTGCCGGCGTTAGACGAATGTCTGAATTGGTTGGATAATAACCGTTCAAAACGGTCTCGAATTGTTTGATCTTATCGATCATATACGGTTTTAACCAGGGAGTGAGAGGATTTTTACGTAAGTCGAAATTTTCCCAGACCGGATTTACCCAATCTTCAAGCTTTTCAGGAAATTTGAAACCACTTGCCAATACCTGATTATACATATCCGAACCTTCTGTTGGTACCGGGCTATAAGTGTAGATAATTATTTCAGTATCCGGATTTACGGTTTTAACTTTTTTAATAAAAGCAATGTCTTCTTCTATTTGTCTATTAACCTGTTCTTCGCTATCCCCTGGAATGCCCAGCACAAAAGAGTATTCAGGAATAATATCAAATTTTTTAAGGCGCTCGGCAAATTTTAAGATCTGCGCCCCTGTTTGTGTTCCGCCTTTGTCCATTTTTTTAAGCACTTCATCATTACCGGTTTCTGCGCCAAAAAAAATCATTTTACAACCCGATTCCCGGATTATCGCTAAGGACTCATCTTTATATTTATCCATTGTATCGATCCTCGCCTCACCCCACCAGATCATATTCTCATCCTTAAGAAGCTTCGCGAATTCTACAGTTCGCTTTTCTGATACAAAAAAATTATTATCGTGAAATTCTATAGCGTCTGCCTGATATTTATCTTTCAGCGCTTTCACATCATTGTAAATTCCAAGAGCCGATTTACCTTTCCATCGTGCGTTATAAATAGGCACTACAGCGCAAAAAGAACAGGTGAATGGACAGCCAAAACTGCTGTGATAAGCAAGAGTTCGGTTTCCAAGATAAGACTTGCCCAAATATTTTTTTATGGGATAAAAAGAATTTAATTTTTCATAAGGTAGAAAAGGAAGTTTATCAAGGTCGAGTAATTCTTCTTTAGCGGTTTTTATAATTTTGTCGGCTTCTTTATAGATAAGATTTTTAATGTTAGCCAAAGGGCCGTTTGTTTCGAGTGCTTGTAAAAGCTGCGGAAACGCGTTATCTCCTGGACCATTGATAATATAATCGACATAGCCTGAATCAAGACAAACCTTATATTGATTAGAAGCAAAATATCCACCCCAGATTATTTTTATGCTGGGATATATTTCACGGATTTTTTTTGTAAAAGGAATAGCTTCTTTTAATTGTGGTCCGGGCATTACAGTGCAGCCAAAATAGGCAAATTTGCCCGAGGCTAAATAAGCATTTATTTTGCTCCAGGGATCTGTTTCAAGATTTCCGTCAACAATAACCCAATCGTGCGTGCTGTTAATGCTTGCAGCAACCTGCAGTACGCTGTTCGGCACACGAGGCTTATATTTGGCAGCACGGGGATTAAATAGAAGTAGAGATAACACGGATTATACAATAAAAACGAAATTAGTGAATTTTTGAATACTTTGCACTGAATTTAGTCTGCCGTTTTTTTTAAACATGTAACCTTGTAGAAAAAATACCTTTCTGATTTAATGATGGAATTATCCTGCGTTTCAATGGGTTTTAAGGACAGGCCCTCTATCCTTTTGCTTTGCCAGTTTTGTGTCATAATTTTTCCGGCTATATCTTCCGTATTACAGATCAGAACCATAGTCTTATGTTTCTCCAGGAGTATTACCAGCCTTTCTAAAATTACACTATCACTTATCAATATTGGATTTGTATTCCATTCACAAAAGCTTCCGTTGCGATTTGGTTCCAGGTAAAAGAAAGAGCGATTTGTGTAAACACTAAGGGCTGGGCCTGAAGCAAAATGCGTTATTGCCAGTACCTCGTTTTTATTCAGGGAATTGTTTATATAGTGCGCTGTTTTTTTAGAAGCCGAAAATGGAAGACAAAGGTCCATAAAGTAATAAAATATGCCGCTGAACAATTGCAGCACAAGGATAAAAGCAATGCAAGGTTTTCCTGCTTTTTCCAGAAGAACTAAAAGTTTGAAATCTTTTTTCAGGAGAAGTCTTTGCTTAAGTGTTCTTGTCAGCCAAAGTGCCGCAAACAATGATATTGCAAGAAATCCGCAATGCCGCGTTGCTACTCTCAGTGGAGTGAAATAAACAAAAGCAAGTGTTAAAATAACACACCCATAAAAAAAGAGGAACGAAGTTTTATTCCTGGCTAGAACTGGAAACGAAAAAAGTAAAATGCTCAAGGCCAAAACGGGACTAAGCATGTGACAGTGATTCAAAATAAAAGAGTTGTTCCAGAAATTGGAAGAGGAAAGATCAGGTATAGGAAAAAAGCCCAGGATAAAAGCATCAAAGCATTTCCAGACACGTTTTAGTGACATAAGTGCATCTTTATTATATGCATGCATAAAATGATCTGCAGGTGGAATAATGTGTACTGCACAAAAGGCAATACAAACAGTAAAGATCACAAATCCATAAATTTTAGTGCGGGTGTTTTGTTTTTGCAAATCGTTCCAAAGAACAGGAAGAAACATGAAGGCAATAAACGCAGACAAAATATGCGTGTTTAAAAGTAAGCCCAGAAGAATAAAGATAAGCAGGTAGTTCCTTTTTTGTGAGGAGAGCTGTATGAGGATCAGTAAGACAAATAGTAAACTTATAGAATAATTACGGCTAATAACTGAATATTCATAAAGCATGTAATATCCAAAGCAAATCAGAATATTAATAAAGAACTTAAAAGGAGAAAAGCGGAGAATAATAAAAACGCAAGTGCTCGAGATTAACACATGAAAGATCTGTACAAGCAAGACGTCAGTACTTATACCAGTTAAAAAGTACAAAATAAAATTCCATAATAGCGGATGTCCTTCATAGCGAGCGTTGTAGATCAATTGATAAAGAGAGTTGCTATCTCTCGCAATTAAAATATGCTGCGCTTCATCGAGCCAGAGTTCGTGATTCAGAATACCACAAACCATTAAAATAAAATGGAACAAAGTTATAAGTAAAGATACCTCCCTTTTCATTTTGAGGTCTGTTAGTATACGCGTTTGAAAAAATTGGGCTCCGATTCAGTTTCGTCACGGATATTTCCAGGTAATTGACCTAAGCTATATTTTGTAAGAGTTTTTATTTCACTGCGGTTAACAAGATCACCAAGAAAAGAAAACTCGTGATGCTTATGGGTTGGTAGGGATTTCAAAAGGTGCCTTACTTTTTTCTCAGACATTCGCCATTCTTGTGATAAACGTCGCACAGAGGGCTCCATAAAACTGATATAAATAAGTTCCTGATAAGTGTGATCCTGCACTCTTGAAAAATCTATATCACTGTCTAATCCAGCCCTGTATAATGTTAGTAGATCATTTTGAGCCCTTATTTTTCTTTGGAAATCGACAGGACTCATATATCCCAATAAAGTATCTGTATTTACAAACAAAGGCTGAATAACAATTTCATGGCACCATATACATTTTGCAGGTTTGCCCGCATCTCCAAATTTTTTGACAGAAGAACTTACTAATTTACCACCTTGATCATAGATCATAAACCGTAGCTGGCCATTCTTCATTACATCCATTGCTTCATATTCTAAAGCATTAAAGGTATTGGTTAAAAGATCGCCGTCGCCTTCTTCGGCAACAAAAGCAGATTGCTGCACGATATCATCCAGCTTCATTTTTAACATTCGGTGATGATGCGAAATAGAAGATTTGGTTATGGGCATCAATTCATACTTTGTGAACTTATGAAGCTCTATAAATTCCTGGTAAGTTTTTGGCACATCTGTTATTTGATAGTAATGCCAGCTACTTCCAAGTGTAAGTGTTATGAAATGACCAAGGTCAACAGCCTTTCGTTTTTTATATGCATCTGTTTTTTTTAGGCTGTCAAGGATAATTACTAACGTTTGTAACGCTCTTTTTGTAAAACCTAAGTTTTCAAAATTAATGGTGAATGTTTGCTTGCCTTTAGAAACAATACTTTTGTCAAAACTGTTTTTTGGCAAAGTGGCTCCAAGATAGGATAAAGTCCAAAGCAATCCGGTTTTGTTATTTTGCCAACTATCATTATTAAAATTTAAAGTATAGTGAATGGTAAGAGTATAATCTTCTTTTTTTGAATGAGAAGACGTCAAGATCAGACTTAGACAAATAAGTAAACTAACTATGATTTTATTTTTATTCAAAATATTCTAAATGGCAACTTCTGTTGGTCTATGATCGCTGTACTTTGTAAATAAAATGTAGATAAATATCAGAGTGGCAGTGTTGCTTATAAATGCACCTTCTATTCCTAAAAACGGCACACAAACAAATGACATTAAAACGTTGAATAAGCCGGAAAATAAAATGATCTTTCCCATTAATTTTTGATTATTAGTGCGAGTGTAATTAAGTATAGATGTGCAAATCAAAGTGAAAAAAAGAAGATTGATAATTATAAATATGGAAAATAAATAATTTAATGTGATATTATAATAAATAGCACTCATTAAAAATATTGCTAAAGTACAAAATAGCGAATAAAATATACCAAGCCTCAACGACCATAAACTAAAACGTTTGAAAGTTGCTTCATTATAACGAAGAATGTTTGGGCGGAAAGTACTTATGAAAGTATTAAAAACAATTTGACCAAGGATCACTAGATTAATTATAATAAAATAACGACTTAATTCATTATTATTTAATAGGAGTCCAACTACGTAAAGATCGGCTCTGGAGCACAAAAATCCGGCAAGAGATATGTAAAAAAAATACCGCGATTCTTTTAAAAACGCAAAAGTTTTTTTAAGGTTCGGTTTAAATAAAACGAATTTTCCAAAGAAACTGAAATTAATCAGTGTCCTCAGCAATTCCATACCAATTAATTCGGCAAGAAAAATTTCTGGCCGGGAAATATTTTTATCAAATAATAAGGTAATAACCAGCAAAGTATTTAAAGAAAGGTCAACAAATAAAAACGCATGGAACTTTTTTTGCACTGTAATAACAGCTTCGATAAAGGCTCCAAGAACTTTAAGCACTAAATATATCCCAATAAAAAATTTAAACGACAATAGTGCGGGTAAAAAGAAAACCGGTAAAATGCCTGGCAAGATCAAAAGGATCCGACTTGCTAAGATCAAGTTAAAAGTTTCCCGAAATTTATTGGTGTTTTGTGAAAACGCCTGTATGCTTTGATCTTTGCCACCCCAGTTACATAATACAAAAAGAAAACTAGTAACAGTGTTGCAATAAACATAAGCTTCAAATACTTCTCTTGATTTATAATTGATAAGAATAAAATTTATAACCAGACCAATGATACTGACAAATAATCCTCTCGAAATATTTGAAAAGGACATTAGGAACCTGTTAAATTGCTTTACGGTATTAGGACGTAGTTTTTTTTTAAACATTCTAATTCTTTGCGCTTAAGCGATTGCTAAAAAATCTCCAGGCCAATGGGGGGGTAATATTTTTCAATAATAATCGAACTCTCTCTTTTAAAGTAGGTTGAAAGGCATCAAAAATAATATCTTTTTCTTCTTTTAGCATAGCCGCCTCTTCAAGCGTGTATAAGGATAGACTCACATAACCAAGCCACATCAATATGAGCGCTTTTTTTAATTTAGACGGTTTATCTTCGACTTCAGAGTTAAGAATATAAATTGCATCGCCGGAAGGACCTGAGTGTTTTGGAATTATTTTTTTTGAGAAAGCCGATGTAAAATCATCGCGGTAAATCCTGAAATCAACCAAGGTATAATGGAGATTACGTAGAAAAAGATCAATTTCTGAAAACAAAACCTGTTCTTTATAAATCGGAACAGTTGAAACTTCCAGCATAATGGTATTTACTTTTTTTTGGCGTAATAATTCCAGCGCTCCTTTTAAAACTGTTAGTTCGCTTCCTTGGGTATCTATCTTTAGAAAGTCGATTTTATTATTACTGCTTTCAAAATACGAATCTAAAGTTTCGGCCTTCACCTCAATTTTCTTATCTAAGTTCATAAACTTTTCCCACCGTTCAAATTCTTTGAGTTTGCCAAAATGTTTTTGATAATTAGGCATGTCCGATTCCAGCAAGCTACTCATGGAATCGTGCTCGAAAATATAAAATGGAAACATACCTTTTTTGTCAGACAAGGCACGTTCATTTAGATGTAATTTTTTAAAGCCTGAAGTTTTATATTTTGTAGCAAGTTCTTTAAGTGCACTTGGATTAGGTTCAAAAGCGTGAAGTATAGTTATTTCCTCCAGCCCTTTAATATATTGTAATTCTCCTTTGGCGCCGACATCTACAAATAACAGATCTCCAGCAAGGTGTTTAGTGAATAGTTCCCTTATTTTTAAGGTATTTTTCATTTTACAAAGGAACGCTTCTTAATTTATAAAACCTAACAGCCTGGTTAAGATCACTCATAAAGACAATTGAATTATTATAAAGGAAAGGCTGTTCTTTATTACTCTTGTCATTGCATACTACTTTATGGTTGTAATAAATTATGTTGTTTCGAATAAACAAACTGTCAGAAAAATGAGCTTTCTCTTTTAAAGGATATTTTTCGAAAATATTTTTATCACCCATACAACTTTTTAAAATAAGTGAATCATTTTTGATATCTATTTCGTACAGGATCCCTTTGGTATTTTGAATGCTAAAGTAACTTACATCTGCAACAGGCAAAGAAAAATACTTTAAAATTAAAACGGGTAGAATTAATGCTGCGAAAATTTTATAGTTGAAATGAATCCGGTAATGGTATAGGATAAGCGCAAGCAATATCAAAAGCCCATACAGGCGTATGAAAGGTAAATTAAAAAAACCTTCAATAAATACATTTGGAATAGTAGCCATTCCCAAACTAATAAAGAATATAGTACCTGACAGAAACGACGGTTTTTTGTCTGATAGTAAAGCAATGAGAACAGGCAGTATCAGGATCATACCATAACTTGTTGAATAACGCGAAAGGAGAAGTCCGGTGAGCGACACAAATCCAAAAAATATAGTTGGACTGCGTTTTAGCATAGAGAAACAAAAACCAAGTATAAGTGCAAAAAATACACTTTCAAAAAATACCACAAATAAAGGTTGATTTATGAGAGGATTAATATTGGCAAGACCATCATAAGAAAACAAGTGAAGAAGCAGGGTATAAAAACTTTGGTTACCTGCATGGTAGGTCCCTACAATGTCATTATTGAAAAGACGAGGAAGTATGTCTGTAAAATAACTAAACGTAACGGTATCTGGTAAAAGCAAACTGGTAACGCTCGTAAGAATAATTAACATAACTATAGAAAGTCCCACAATGCGCCAGTTTTTTTTAAAAATAAAATACAGCAAGATTATTCCAGGAAAAATTTTAAGAGCAATAATAACTGCAATAAGAAAAGACGGATAAAACAGCCGTTTCTTTTGGGAGGAATAAAAAATCTCAAAAAGCAATGCTACAATAAGCAGATAAGTTTGCCCCTGCTGAATATTAGCATAGAGTGGAAAGAACAGTATCAATGGAAGGATATATAATGTCTTGGAGTTTGTATCTAAAAACTTTAATAGACGAAAGAGACTCCAGCAAAAAAGACAAAGACTTACTAAGTTAAAAACAAACTTTGCTTTGAGACTTGAGAAAATACAAAAAGGAATATAAAACAGTGCGCTAAACGGCGGCACTGGAATGTAATTTTCAAAGTAGTTTGTTTCACCATAACTCCCAATCTGTTCGTTAAAGTGATGAATACTGGTATAAATTTCAGAACTGAAGTTTCCGTCAAGTAGCAAACGACTGCCGTAGTAATAGTTTCCAAAATCGCGAATGGGTTCATGTCGACTGAAGAAAATGCAAAGCAATCCTGCAAAAAGAAATAATAGTGGCACCCATATTTTGATTTGCGACCCTTTCATCTTAAGCTATTATTGCAATCAAGTTCGCTGTTATGATTTTAGGAGGGATTTGCCTGCGCATAATTTGCACTAATATAAAAAAGAATAATCTAAATTCCCTGAGCTGTAGCTTTTAGTGAAACATTTGTGAATACCGCATATTAAAATAGTTTAATTTAGTATACATGTTTTGTTACAAGATTACTAAATCTGCAAATAGCATCGTTTATCTTTGTATTTATTTGTTGGTTTAACTGTAGTTTTGTAATTAAGTATTAAATTTTACTGTCAGATTATTGTCACCTTAATTGTTTCCACAACTCCAAGCTACAAAAAACATGATACTTTTAACACACGGATATTTTCTTGAAGATGATTTAAAAGAACAGGCGATCATGCGTCCTTATGTCCCGCTTGGAATTCTCTATATATCTGCTTATCTTGAATCTAAAGGAATTTCACACAATCTTCATGATTCCACTTTTTCTTCGTTTGAAAAATTCAAAGACTATCTTCTCAAAAATAAACCCGGTCTCATAGGAATCTACACCAATTTAATGACAAAGCTCACGGTGGTAAAGATGATGGACTTTATAAAAGCTAATCCTGATCTTCAGCATTGCAAAATTATTTTAGGCGGGCCTGAAATACGATACAACGCTCAAAACTATTTAGACGCAGGTGCTGATATGCTTGCAGTTGGAGAAGGCGAACAAACATTCTTTGAACTCTGCGATTTTTTTCTGAAAACTGGCGAGTTGCCTTTCGATACCGATGGTACAGCCTACTTAAAACAGGGAGTAACAATTTTCAATTCTGAACGCACTCTTATCAAAGATATAAATGTTCTACCAATGCCTGCACGCAAAAAAATAGACCTTTCTCTTTATGGGAAAGCGTGGAAAGAGCATCATGGGTACAGCATGTATTCTGTTAGTACCATGCGTGGTTGTCCATATACCTGCAAATGGTGCAGCCGTGCTGTTTATGGAGGAACTTACCGCAGGCGGAGCCCTAAACTTGTGGTGGATGAATTAGAATCTTTAAAACAAGATTATGATCCGGACAGGATCTGGTTTGTGGATGATGTATTTACCATTAATCATAAATGGTTAAGAGAATTTAAAGAAGAGCTGCTCAATAGGGGTATAAGTATTCCCTACGAGATTATTACCCGGGCTGACCGAATGAATGAAGAAGTCATTCAGATCCTGAAAGAAACAGGTTGCTTTCGGGTTTGGATAGGCGCAGAAAGCGGTTCTCAGAGTGTGATTGATGCCATGGACAGGCGTGTGGAGGTTGGTATGGTTCGCGAGATGATTATAAAGGCAAAAGCAGCAGGGATAGAAGCAGGTACTTTTATTATGCTTGGTTATCCCGGTGAAAGACGCGCTGATATAAAAGAGACTATTAATCATTTGCGGCTTTCAGATCCGAGTTTTTATACAATTACTGTTGCTTACCCAATTACTGGAACTCCTTTATACAATGAAGTGAGCGGATCTTTGAATTCGGAAGGTTCCTGGAAAGAGAGAACAGACAGGGATTATGATTTTAAGCGGAAACATTCCCGTAAATTTTACGAACACGCTGTTACCTGGGTCTATAATGAAGTAAATTATAACAAAACAGAAAGTGTGTTAAGTAAATTGAAGTTTAAATCAAGATCGTTTTTGGCCCAGGCTATGATGATGATTAGTTAAAGGAACCTGTTAAAAGGGCTTTCTCATCGGCTTTTCTGTAAATAAAAACAAGTACCTTCACAAAACAATAATAGGCAAGGTTTGTTATTAAAGTGACGCGATGTTTGGAACTGCAGATCTCATAAACGAAATTACCGCACTGCGAAAAAAAACGCAATACAATGGCGATGCTGCCATATCGGAAGCGCGAAAAATCTTAAAAAAAGATCTTTTTGCCGAGAAGAAAATTTTGCAGAACCTGAATCTTTACAAAAGCTCTTTTTCGGTGGCAGATGAAGAAGATCTTGATCGATCAAAGATCTGGAGCCTGCAGGAGATTAAAGAAATGGCCACACTCTACCGGTTAAAGTTTCTCGAAAGCAGATATTATAAACCCGAAATTCCTTTTGAAGTAACAGCCAGACTTCAGAATATAAACGAAGAATTTAAAAAAGAAATCAAAGACTTTTATATCCTTTCAGTTCCCGAAAGTTTTAAGAAAGCAAATTCTGATAATAAAACACTGGTACTTTTGCGCACAAACTACGACAATTATTATGTCATGCACAGTTGGGGAAAAGAACTCGCTAAAAGCCGGAAATTACTTTACTGGCCTTTAAGAAGATTCGAAACACTGATAATTACCATTCTAATTGCAACATTGATCATTGATCTGTCATTGCCCACCCGCCTTATTACTCTTGATCATAAAGCCGTTTACTGGAGCGGTTACCGTGCGGCAGCTTTTTTCCATCTGCTGATTTTTAATTCAGGAGTAACCGTGTATTTTACCTTTGCATTCGCGCGTAATTTTAGCAGCACGGTTTGGAACCGCTATAAAGATTTCTGAGAGTTAAATCCCGTCGCCCATTATTTTTACTGTCACTTCATTCAAACTATCGTTTAAACGCAACTGACAGGCAAGGCGTGAAGTAGGAGTAATATTGGGAAGGGTATCAAGCATCGCGTATTCGTCGTCGGAAATTTCAGACAGATTATCAAATCCTGAAACTACTTCTACGTGACAGGTGGCGCACAATGCCATTCCCCCGCAGGTAGCAAGGATGTCATAATCGTTTCCTTTTAAAAATTCCATAAGGCTTAATCCCATATCTGTGGGAGCTTCCAGGGTGGTAATGGAGTTATCAGGATTTTGTATATTGATTTTTATGTCGGTCATAATTTTTTCGGATGTAAAGTTCCGCAATTATAGGAATCAAAACAAATTTACTTGTCTTAACTTTTTTAGAAATGCGTCATACTAGTGTTTCTCTTCACACAGTTCCACAAGAACACCGTTGGTAGATTTCGGATGCAAAAAACAAATACGTTTATTGTCCGCCCCGTCTTTTGGCTCTTTATTTATAAATTCGAACCCTTCAGACTTTAAGCGTTCCATTTCTTCTTCAATATTATCTACGGCATAAGCAATATGATGAATGCCCTCGCCCTTTTTTTCAATAAATTTTGAAATGGCGCTCGTTTCACTGGTCGCGGCAACCAATTCAATTTTTGTTTCTCCCAGCATAAAAAAAGACGTGCTCACACCTTCACTTTCCACGGCTTCGATTTTATAATGCTCTTTGCCAAAAAGTTTCTTAAATAAGGCATTGCTCTCATTAATATTTTTTACAGCAATTCCGATGTGTTCAATTTTTTGTATCATTCTGTTTATTTGCGTAATTAAAAAATTCCTTTTCGCTTATTTTTTTAAACCCTTCGTTATTTCCAGCCACCAGGGTAAGTTCGCTCAATGAGTTGAATATACTTGCCTTGTTGCTTTTGAAAAACTCTTCTTCTTTCGTAAATCTTCCCGAACCATTTATGGCTGTTAATGAGAGTGAGGAATCAAAAACTTTTCCGCTTACATAAAAAATAGAAATAGGTTCTTTTGGAAGTTGCGCCACTTCAGCCGAGATATTATCTGTCATGTAAAAACACCGCACAAATTCCTTTTTTGCAAAGAGGCATACGACGAGTTCTTTACCGCTTAAATTTTTTATGGAGAGGGAAGTATAATCTTCAGTAACATAAAGAGGCTGCCCAAAAATCATGTTATACGGAGCATCTCCAAGTTTTACATCAGAAACCTTTTCAATAGGAGCGGCTTTCTCTGAACGCACCGGACTCATGGAACTAGTTTGAACGAATTCACTCCGGTCTTTTGACGCGAAATGCATGATCAATAAAAACAACAGAACTGCCAGGGGTGTAGCAAATAAAATATACTTAAACTCGTTGTAGTTTTTTTTTGTCTCCGCTTCCGCCATGTATTGGGAAGTTTGTTTTGCGTATTTTTTGATATGCTCGTTATAATACTGCCTGCGTTTTAATTCGCGCTCGTCAAACTTCCAGGTTTTTGTAGTTTGAGGTGCAGTCTTCGTTTCACGCTGGTACTGCGTTTGAGCCTGGTGATAATTAAGTTTATAATCGTACGAAGCCTTTAAGGTGGGGTTAGAAAGCGTTTCGTAAGCCTTCAGAATTTTTGTAAAATGCTCAATGCCATCAGGATTTTTATCTGGATGGTAAAGTTTGGCGAGATTACGAAACGCGGCTTTTATTTCAGAAATTCCTGCACTATTACCTAAGCCCAATATTTCGTAGTAATTGATCAAACGTTTTTAATGTGCAAAAATTTTCTGTGGTTTTTAGATTATAATTTAATGCAGACATTCTTAGGTTCAGTAAAAAAGTCAAGCGCTTCAAAACCTCCTTCACGACCAACACCACTGGCTTTTACGCCGCCAAAAGGTGTGCGCAGATCACGCAGCAACCAGCAATTTATCCACACAATGCCGGCATGAAGCGAATTTGCCAGGCGATGCGCGCGGGTTAAATTTTCCGTCCACACAATACTTGCAAGTCCGTAAATGGTAGAGTTGGCCATCATCAAAGCTTCGTCTTCTGTGTCAAAGGGTGTTATAGTTACTACAGGCCCAAAAATTTCTTCCTGATTCGTTCTGCAATCGTAGCTCAAACCTTCAATAATGGTGGGTTCAATGTAATATCCCTCTGACAGGTTTCCTGGCGCTGTGAATTTCTTTCCGCCGCAAAGCACCGTGCCTCCTTCTTGTTTGGCGAGTTCTACATAGCTTAAAACTTTTTCCTGGTGTGGCTTAGAAACTACGGCGCCAATCCGCGTCTTCTCATCTAAAGGATCACCGATGATCATAGCCTTGGTTTTAGCAACAAAATCGGTTTTAAATTTTTCGTAAATACTTCTTTCCACAAAAATGCGTGAACCGCAAAGGCAAATTTGTCCCTGGTTAGCGAAAGACGAATTCAAAGTCATGCTTAACATTTTATCATAATCGCAATCGGCGAAAATGATGTTTGGATTTTTTCCGCCAAGCTCTAAGGATAATTTTTTAAACATCGGAGCCGCAATAGATGCGATCTGTTTTCCGGTAACCGTGCCACCGGTAAAAGAAATAAGCGGAATATCTTTATGACTTACAATGGCATTTCCAACCTTGCCACCTAAGCCATGCACTATATTTAATACACCGGCAGGTAAGCCGGCTTCAATACAAATTTCTGAAAGCAAATAGGCGGTCATTGGGGTAATTTCCGAAGGCTTTGCAACTACGGTACACCCTGCTGCAAGCGCGGGTGCTATCTTCCAGCTAAATAAATACAAAGGCAAATTCCAGGGAGATATGCAACCGGCAACACCAACAGGTTGACGTAAAGTATAATTTATTGCAGAGTCTTCCATGCTATGCGCATGTGAAGCGTAATGCAAAATGCCTGTTCCATAAAAATGAAAATTAGCAGCTGCTCTTGGAATATCTACAGATTTTGCGAGTTTCAGCGGTTTGCCATTATCACTACTTTCAGCAAGCGCGAGTTTATCAAGATTTTTTTCGATAAGTGCAGCAATCTTTAATAAATATTGCGAACGCTTATCTTTTGGTGTAATGCTCCATTCTTTAAAAGCCGCATTAGCAGCGGCATAAGCTAAGTCTACATCTTTTTCATCACTATCAGGAATGTAAGAATAGACTTTGCCGGTAGAAGGATTATAATTATCTAAATAGGATTTAGAAACGGGTTCTATAAGTTGACCGTTAATGTAATTTTTTATGTACTGCATGAATAAGTATGAACCCTTAAAAATAGTATTTTATTACGCACTTGCAGAGAGATTAATCGCAAATTCTGATAAAAAGCGCCATTTTAAAGGCTTTTTACCCCTTTTTTTAACTTTTAAAGGCATTGTTGCCTGATCAATTTGTTTTAATTTTACTAACTAAAAATTATCATAAAAACCCACCTCAAAATGAAAAAATTTACGAAAGGCGCTCTTTTTGTTGCAAGTCTTTTTTTAACGACTCTCAACTTTCAGGCTCAGAATCAACAAACAAAACTGGCAGAAATTCCAAAAAGCAAATCTACCACTAACACAACTCACAAAGCTCTTGTGGCTTCGTCAGAATCTTTAGCAAAGCCGCAAAATTCTGCATACGTTGCAGGAAAATCAATGGCGCTTAATACCTGTACTGATCTAATAGAGTACGTGGGTAACACTGGTAGTAATTATATAACTATTGGAAGTAACACAAATACTTCGTCCACATGGGAAATTGGATCATTTCAAGTGTACCCGGCATATACAGGAGCAGTTGTAGGTGTTCAAATGGCTGTTGCAAAATATAGCACCACTTACAGTCCTAAATTGTATGTGGCTATTTTTGATTTAGACGGTTTTGGCCAACCTGACGAGTCAAGTCAATTAAACGTTGCACAAGTAACAGTTACCAATACTACCGGCGCATTTGTACCGGTTACATTTACCAGTCCCGTTACTGTGAGCAATGGTTTCGCCATTGGGCTTTATGTACTCGGTCAGGATTCCGTTAAGACCTATGCAGGACCTACGCTTCCAAATGTGTCTCCTTACTATTCTTACGTTTATAATTCTTTAGGAAACATGTATTCTATGAGTTATTACTTTAACGTTAATTTAAATTTTCTTTCTCAACCTATTGTTACAACAAGCGTAAATCCAACCTGGTTATCCGCCAAAACATCTACCGGTTGTGGTATTCCTGTAGTTTATAATTTTACAAATACAACGGCAGCCTCCCCGGCGTATGCTACCAACACCATAATTACCGCAGGCATTACACGTTCTGTAGATTTTGGTGATGGAACGCCCGTATTAAACTCTTTCCCGACATCTCCTTCGCCGGTAACCCATTCTTACACAGCCCTTGGAACCTTTACAGCAGGCTACACCCAAACTTATTTGGGTTGGACAAATAATTGCGTGCAAACAGAAACAATTCTTGTAGTAGTGGATAATCCACTGCCATCATTTACTTATAATACTAGCGGTTTAACTGTAAATTTTACAAATACTTCTACTGACATGAGTACTTTTACATGGAATTTTGGAGATCTCTCTACTTCTACACAAACAGATCCAACTCATACCTTTTCTTCTCCCGGCACTTATGTTGTTGAGTTAGAAGGAACAGCTGCTTGCGGAACTGTGAAGTATTCAACAAGTGTTGTTGTAACAGGAAGTGGAGTTGGCATTAAAGAGAATACAACCATCAGTCGCATGATCCGTATTTTCCCTAATCCTGCAGCAAACACATTGCAAATAAGCAATCAATCGCAAGATGCTCTTAATTCACGAATCGAAATTTTAAGTTCTGTTGGCGCTTTGGTTAAAGTTGTAAATGCAGTAAGTATTTCCGGAACAACAAGCGTTGACATATCTGATCTTTCAAAGGGGATGTATTTTATTAAATTAAAAAGTACCCAGGGCGATATCGTTAAATCTTTTGTGAAAGAGTAAATTCTTTCTTAATACGTAAGCAGAGCATGAGTTTTAAAATTCATACTCTGCTTATTGTTTTTAAACAAATTCAAATAGGAAGTAACGTTCTGATTGCCACAACAAAAAATAATAGCAAACTATGAAAAAACAACTATTCTCTTTTTTATCCTTGTTAACGCTGTCAGCCTTTGGTCAGGGCTTTCCATCTACAAATATCAATTGGCCTTTGCCCGATGGGGGGCGCATTTCAGCTGGAAAATTTTATGGCTATAACACTACAAATAATGTAGCTTTTCCTTCTGAAAACGCGGGTTCACAATCCTGGTTTCTTTCCGATATGAATGGCGACAAATCTCCTGATCTTATTGTGAGCGCGCAAAAGCAAGGAAATGATGTTACATGTTTTTCTCCCGGACTAAATCAATACTGGAAAGTATACTTGAGCACAAGTACAGGGTATTCTACCATGCCTATCAATTGGGCATTGCCGAACGGAGGAACGATAAGAAATGCTATAATCTATGGTTTTGATGCAGCGGGAGGATTTGCTTTTTCCAGTGATAATGCGGGTTCGCAAAGCTGGAGTTTAATGGATATGGATGGCGATGGCAAATCTGATCTTGTTGTAACGGCGCAGTTGCAGGGCGGTTTTGTAACTTGTTTTTCACCAGGTTCAGGGGCGTACTGGAAAGTGTACTTAAATACAGGAAACGGTTTTTCGACCAATGCTGTAAACTGGAATTTGCCAAATGGCGGAAGGCTGTCCGGCGGTACCACTTATGGCTTTAATGCTATCAGCAGTGTAGCTTTTACTTCAGAGAACACAGGTTCTCAATCCTGGTCGGTACTAGATATGGATGGCGATAAAAAACCTGATCTGGTAGTTACAGCGCAATTACAAGGCGGCAAAGTCACCTGCTTCTCACCGGGATCTGGTCAATACTGGAAAGTTTATTTAAATAACGGAAGTGCTTTTGATAATACAGCTGTAAACTGGTCGCTGCCGAATGGCGGTAGATTAAACGGTGGTACTACTTTTGGTTACGATCAATTATCCGGCACCGCTGTGTCATCCGATAACACAGGATCTCAAAGTTGGTCAGTAATAGATATGGAAGGAGATGGCAAGCCGGATCTGGTTGTTACCGCACAATTACAGGGAGGAAACGTCACCTGCTTTTCTCCCGGATCTAACCAGTACTGGAAAGTTTCTTCAAACACTTCTACCGGCTTTTCTAATTCTGCTACTAACTGGTCTTTGCCAAATGGAGGTAAAATTACTGGTGGCGTAACTTATGGATATAATAGCATTTCTGGCATTGCAGCCAATTCAGATAATACAGGTTCTCAAAGCTGGAATGTTTTAAATCTTGATGAGTACGCCTCGCCAGAACTGGTTGTTACCGCGCAATTGCAAGGGGGTAACGTCACTTGTTTTTCGCCGGGAAATAATCAATACTGGAAAGTTTACAAAAATGATAATCCGGGGTATTCAACTAACGCTATAAATTTTAGTTTGCCTATCGGCGGAAAGTTAAATGGAGGCACAACTTTCGGGTTTGACTTTACAAATAGAGTAGCGCAAACATCTGACAATACCGGTTCACAAACCTGGATGATTACCGACATGAACTCTGACAAGATTCCAGATCTGGTAATTACAGCCCAATTGCAGGCAGGTGATGTTACTTCTTTTTCTCCAACATCTTCGCAGTACTGGAAAGTTTACAAAAGTGATTTTGTTACAGGCATTAAAGAGAATAGCCGTAATAAAGCTACTTTCTCACTTTTCCCAAATCCAAATGCGGGAGCCTTTTATATTCAATCTACTACTGAAGAGACCTTGGTAGTAAGCAACGAGTTGGGACAGGAGATCAAAAGAATTGAACTTAATAGCATCACAAATAATTCAGCAAAGATAGAAGGTTTAAAAAGCGGAATTTATTTCGTTTCCGGAAAATCTGGAACTCTAAAAATTGTAGTGCTTAATTAATTTGTGTTTATCATTTAAAAAAACGCGGAAGATCTACCTTCCGCGTTTTTTATGATGACAGTCTGCAAAACAGATTCAAATTTGCGCTCTTTCCCAAAATTGATATCTTTATGAAGCATTAAAAAATTATGGCAGCTAAAAAGGTTTCGAAAACCGGAAAATCAGATACGGAAATCCAGAGCCATTTTATTTCCCGTTTCAAACAGGTCTTACCTCCGGGAATGGGTTTTGCTGAGGAAATGGCGGATGTTTTAGAGGTGAGCATAGACAGTGCTTACCGCCGTATTCGCGGAGAGACAGAGTTAACTATAGACGAAATTTATAAGATTACAAAAAAATACGCCATTAGTATGGATGAAGTATTTAGCAATCGTGGCGATACTGTTACGTTTGCCTATACTAAACTTACCGACAGTGCTAAAAACTTTAAAGACTACCTGACGCGCTTATACACGCATTTAAATACCATCAATAAGTTCGAGAATAAAAAAATTTATTACGTAGCGGAAGAAATTCCCATGTTTTATTCTTTCTTTTCCAGGAAGCTTAGCGATTTTAAATTATTCTATTGGCAGCGCAGTGTTTTAAATATACCAGAGTACCAACAAACAAAATTTGCTTACGGCATTGTACCCGAAGAGCTCGTAACTATTGCGCATAACTCCTATCAGGAATACTTAACTATACCAAGCACTGAAGTTTGGACAGATGAAACAGTTTACACAGGCTTAAGACAAATTCGTTTTTACCTTGATAGTGGCATTCTTACTAAAGAAATAGCGCTTGAACTTTTTCAGGAATACCGTAGCATGATTGAAATGGTGCATAAAAATGCAGAGAACGGGCGCAAAAACATCAGCGATAAAACCGAAACTTACATGCTTTATAACAGTGAAGTGGTATTAGGAACCAATTGTATTTACGCCATCATGGGCGAAGCACGCTACTCTTACATTTCTTTTAACAGCATTAATTCACTTACCACCAATAATCCTGAATTCTGCGAAGAAACAGAACATTGGATGCGAAATCTGGAAAAGAAAAGTACGTTGATAAGTGGTGTAGGAGAAAAGCAACGTTATCAATTCTTCAGCCAAATGTATAAGCAGATCGATGCGTTTATTGAAAAAGTACGCAACGAATAGTGAAAACAAAAATCTCTATAGTGGGCGGCGGCGCATGCGCTCTCATGCTTGGCTGCGAATTGGATCCCGAAAAATTTGAAGTAACACTTTACGAAAAAAATGCCGCGCTCGGAAGAAAATTTTTGGTGGCAGGCGAAGGTGGATTAAATCTGACACATTCTGAAAACACAGCAAATTTCATCAAACGCTACACTCCGTATGGTTTTTTTGAAGAAGCATTCTCACACTTCTCTAATGAAGAACTTAGAACGTGGTTTAAAAATCTCGGTATTGAAACCTATGTTGGGAGCAGTGGTCGCGTGTTTCCTCTAACTGGAACGAAGCCTATTGAAGTCTTGAATAAACTACTGGAGCGTCTTAAAAAAAACAAAGTTTTTGTCTTAACAAAACATACTTTGCTTGATTTCACGAAAGATAAAGAACTTGTTTTTGAAACAAATGGAATAAAAAAAACGATTAAAAGCGATCTGGTAATTTTTTGCATGGGCGGTGCCAGCTGGCCTGTAACAGGAAGCACGGGCAACTGGGATGAACTTTTAAAAAGCCACGCAATCAAAATAAATCCTTTCCAGGCAAGCAATTCATCTTTTAAAATCGAATGGCCGCAGCAATTAATTGCTAAACTGGAAGGCAAAGTTTTAAAAAATATTTCCATTACATGTCAAACTAAAACACAAATGGGAGAGGTGGTTTTAACACGGTTTGGTATCGAAGGAAGTGGCATTTATCCTTTTAGTCCCGACATTCGATTGCTACTGGAGCAGAAGGGCAAAGCAGAAATATGCATAGATTTAAAACCTTCTTTTTCTTTAGAAAAGATCATAGAAAAATTAAAGCAAAAACCCGAAAAGATAAATCTGACCGAATATTTAAAAACAAACCTTCATCTCAGTGACATACAAGTGGTTCTTATTAAGAATTTTTTATCTAAAGAAGACTACCTGGATGTGAGTTCTCTTGCCACTCGTATAAAACAATTTACACTCTCTGTAACGGCAATGGGCCCTATCGAAGACGCTATTTCTACTGTAGGTGGGGTAGATCTTTCAGAAATTAGTGCAGATTTTGAATTAAAAAAAATTCCACGGCATTTTGTTGTGGGCGAGATGCTTGATTACGACGCGCCTACAGGTGGTTACTTATTGCAATCTTGTTTCAGTATGGCCTGTTTTTTAGCAAAGCGTATAAATTTAAGTCATTTTTAACTTTAGGTTTTATAGGCCAATTTTCCCAATTTATCCCGTAAATACACGTTTTCAGCGGTAAAAACTTATTCACCACCTGTGAATAAATATGCTTTTTTTTACGCTCAATAAGTCTATATTTGTCCAGTTTTAAAAAATAGACATGGTGGCAACAAGCGAGTTCATAGTATGTGAAATGAAAAACAGCGTGTTGGTTATTACAATCAACCGACCTGATAAATTAAATGCGTTAAATAAACAAACCATAGAAGAGCTTCACGAAGCCCTGGTTGAAGCAGAGAACCAGGAGGATATCCGCGCGATCATTATTACTGGTTCAGGACAAAAAGCTTTTGTGGCAGGCGCTGATATTGCGGAGTTTGCAAACTTTTCGGTTACAGAAGGAAAACAATTAAGCTCTTTAGGGCATTTTAAAGTATTTAATTTTATAGAAAACTATAGCAAACCCATCATTGCTGCTGTAAATGGCTTCGCGCTGGGTGGTGGTTTGGAGCTTGCAATGGCTTGTCATTTAAGAGTTGTAAGCGATAACGCTAAAATGGGTTTACCGGAAGTGAGTCTTGGGTTAATTCCGGGATATGGCGGAACACAACGTTTAGCCCAACTATTAGGAAAAGGAAAAGCTTTTGAGATGATTGTCACAGCAGATATGATCAATGCTCAGGATGCTTATAAATGGGGACTTGCCAACTATGTAACTACCCAGGAAGACTTATTAACTAAGTGTTTCGAAATTACTTCTAAAATCGCGACTAAAAGTCCAACGGCCATTAAAACAGCCATCAAAGTAATAAATGCCGGTTACAATAATAACCTCAACGGTTACGAAGTAGAAATTGAAGAATTTGGCAAAGCTTTCGGCACAAAGGATTTTAAAGAAGGTGTAAGTGCCTTTATGGAAAAACGAAAAGCAGATTTCAAAGGAGAATAGAATGAGAAACCCCGAATTTTCGGGGTTTTATTTTTTACGGCGCATGCAGAATTATCCGTAAATTTGAGCAGTGAAAAACAAGAAAATATATCTTACTTTTTTTGTGCTTGTACTAAGCCTGTTTGTATTTCATACTGAGGTTTCTGCGCAATGCGCCATGTGTAAACAAGCTGCCGAAACCTCCATGCGTTCCAATCCAAATTCAATGGCTCGTAGTCTTAATACGGGTATTCTGTACCTCATGGCTGTTCCTTACCTGATGATCATGTTTATCTTCAGAAAACAGATCGTTCAGCTCTGGAAAAGTAAATTCGGAAAAGTTTCTAAAACCGAAGTGGAAGGTTAAGCACTCCCTATCGCTATCGGGAATTCACAAAAATAAAGTTTCTAATTCTCTCAGCAATTACATATGCGCTACCAAAGCATAGCATCGCTTGTACTATGTGTTGTCTTTAGTGTAATTGGTGGAATTAGTATTGAAACAGGTTAGCGATTTTGCTCTATCACTTTCGGTGCTTTAAAATAATCGCTGTCTTTTTTTGGAGCGTTTTTTAAAGCCTCTTTTTGAGTGAGGGTTGTTTCAGGAATATCCGCACGAAGGATATTTTTCTCATTAGTCATGTAGATCAAAGGTTCTACATGAGTTGTATCCAGTTCATTTAGTTTGTCTACAAAACTCAGCATACGGTTAATATCGTTCATGATCTCCGGTTTCGAAGTCTCATCAAATTCTAAACGCGCCAGATGCGCAATCTCGTCTACTGTTTTTATGTCAATCTTATTTGCCATTTTGTTTTTTAGGATCAGCTAATAGTTGATCTATTTTGTTTTATACCGTTCTAATTCTGCGTTTATAAAGGTAGTAACTTTCTCTTTAAGTTCCGGGATATTTTCTTCCGTCAAGCCTGTGGTATAAATGGGGTCACCTACCACAATCCTGGGCACACCCGGTCGTCCATTACTTTTAAAAAAGCCGCCATTTTGCAAAAACTTCCAGTTATTCACATTCGCAACGGGAACAATCGGTACTTGTTTTTCCACCGCCAATTTAAAAGCGCCATTTTTAAAAGGCCTTAGTTTTCCATTTTCACTAATAGTTCCTTCTGGATAAATAACCTGGCTCAAACCTTCATCCAGTTTTTTACCGGCATCAGAAAAAGCTTTGTGCGCATCTTTAATGCTTTTGCGGTTTACCGGAATATCCAGGTAAACAAAAAAATACTTAAACAATGGAATTTGAAGCAATTCGTACTTGCCCATATAAACGGCGGTATGATCGATGTAGAAAGGACTAAAAATAATATCCAGATAAGATGTATGATTTGAAACTATAATGCAGGGTTTTGGCAAGGCGTATTTTTTTGATTTGTAAATCACAACCGGGTATAAAAACGATCCAATAGAAATAATCCTCGCCCAGAAACGTTTAAGCTTATATACAAAATCAAATTTTTTAGTTACCAGGGCAATGTAAAAAAGTGGAAACATTACCAGGAAAGGCAGTGCAAACCACAACACAAACCAAATCTTCCACAGGGGGCGCAGTATGACTGAAATTACTTTCATGAGTGAAGATTGCTAATTTACATTTTTAATTGCAAGAGCCTGCTTAGAAAGTCTCTTAAAATCAGTAGAAAAAGAGGATTTTTTTTATTACTTTAACAGAGCTGTTTAACTACAGCTGTTATATCTCAAACAGATTCTGTAAGAACTTTAACCCCAAATTGAGTTTGCATGAAAAAGTTACATTTTCTTTTCACAGTTCTGATTTTATTAGTTACCGCATCTTTTTCCCAAAACACCCATGAAAAGGTTATAATTGATGCGAAAACAAAATTTCCTATCGATTATGTATATGTAAACTCTGATGGCAATCGCATTAATTTAATGAGTAATAGTGAAGGCAGACTTATTTTAACTGCCGATCCAAAGACGAAGTCCTTCACTTTCTATAAAATCGGTTACTATCCTAAAACTGTTTCGGTTGAAGATCTTGCATTAACGGATTCGGTTTTTTTGAAAGAAAAGTCCGTTACCCTATCTGAAGTAACCATCACTACCGGTGTTCTGGAAACCATTGTGAAAGACAAAAAATATTATGTAGATGATTATCTGGTTCTTCCGAATAAAGATTTTCTCCTCATCACAAGCGTAATTAATATCGAAGCTTTCGAAGTCTCTTATTATAAAAAAGACAAAGGGATTACCTGCAAAAAAAGATTTACAAATGAAGAAGGAGAGTATCTGTTTACAGATTGTTTTAAAAATATCCACCTCGTTACTAAGAATTTTTCGAGACAAATAGTTTTTACATCCGACAGTTCATTTGATTTCTTACATAGATACACGAGAGCAAAATTTGATAGCACGCTGGCTAATTGTGTGTTAAAAGTAGATACGCAGCTGATCTTTAAAATTTATCCGCCTCCTGTTAAAGTTGAATTGCCAAACTTTAGTTACATGCAAAATGCTACTCATTTAACTTACATGAAAGTTTATAAAAAGAAACGAGATTATTTTTATACACTGGCGTTTAATGAACGCTTAATGGAGATGTATAAAAATGAGGTTTCAGATAAATTGCACTCAAGACAAAATATCTCTTTAGTAGGCGGTCGTGGTCAGTGTGCGGAGGCAGACGAATCGCAAATAGAATATTTCTTCCGCAAGGTAGCTAAGCCAATATATGCGCCTGTGTTCCTTGTAAAAGACACCGTGATAATTTTTAATTTTGAGGAAGGCGTGATTGTTTTTTTAAACAAAGAAGGAAAACTACTTAACGAAGTTAAACTTAAAGACAAAGAAATCTCCACCTTTCATGACTTTGAAATTCTGTATGATCCAACAAAAATAAAATTCTATTTCAAAACAAAGGAGTTTGATAAATCTGTTTTAAGTAGCATTGATATTTATTCTGGATCGGTTAAAGAAAAAATTCATCTGGAGAAGATCTTTGCAAAAAATATTCAGGTACTTAATGATAAGCTCTATTACCTGGTAAAAGAAAAGGAGTGGGACGATACCTGTTACCTCTATCAGCAAAATTTATAAGTAATAAAATAGCAAATTTTGCTAAATTCGTTAGAAACAATTCTTTATGGCTTCCTTACTTCTTGTATTTGTACACGGCTACAGCGTAACCAATCTTGATACTTATGGTGAACTGCCGCTTCGTCTTCGTAACGAAGCCCTAGCTCGCGGAATAGAGGCGAGAATAGAGAATATCTTTTTAGGGCGCTACATTAGTTTCAACGATGAGGTACGCCTGGATGATGTCTCACGTGCCATGCACCTGGCAGTTCAGGAGCAAATTCCTAAGAACATGCGCTTTGTCTGCATTACGCATTCAACGGGCGGCCCGGTGGTGCGCAACTGGCACCATTTATTTTATGAAAATCAAACTGCTGTTTGTCCCATGTCACACCTCATTATGTTAGCTCCGGCTAATAATGGATCTGCATTGGCTCAATTAGGCAAGACAAAATTAAGCCGCGTAAAATCCTGGTTTGATGGAGTGGAGCCAGGACAAAAAATTCTTGATTGGTTAGAACTGGGAAGCAGTCAGGCCTGGGATCTGAATAAAAACTGGATCGTAAATGGCGACAAAGAAATTTCTGAGCAAGGCATTTTTCCATTTGTATTAACCGGGCAAGACATTGATCGCAAATTATACGATCATATAAATTCCTATACCGGCGAATTAGGATCAGACGGAGTTGTACGGGTGGCTTCGGCAAATTTGAATTCCAATTATATTTCTTTAAGACAACAAACTCCGGTTTCCAGCGGAACAAGAATCGCAGCAATAAGCCTGGAAGTCGAAAGAACAAAAGAAGCCCCGCAAACGGCAATGCGCATTATTTCACAGAAATCACATTCCGGAGATAAAATGGGCATCATGCGCAGCGTATTGCAAGAAACTTCAGATCAACACAATGCAGAAACGGTGAAAGCTATTTTTGATTGCATGGAAGTAAGATCTACAGCCGATTATCTGAAAGTTTGCGAGCTTTTTTCCGCTGAAACAAATCAGTTGCAAAAAGATTTTCTGATTGAAACAGAAAAGAAACTTCTAAAAACAACCATCTACATTCACGACCGTTATTGCATGGTGATATTTCGTATTAAAGATAGCGAAGGATATGCGTTGACAAATTTCGACCTTGTGCTTACGGGGCCAAATGATGATCCGGATATGTTGCCTTCAGGATTTTTTGCAGACAGGCAAAGCAACAAAAATAACCCTTCCATCTTAACCTACTACTTTAATTACGACGTAATGGTGGGGGCTCCGGCTGTTGTTAAGGATGGAGAAGAAATTCGTAAAGCTTTACCGGGTATTGATAGCCTTGGATTAATAATATCACCACGACCAGACGAAGGCTTTGTGCGCTATTTGCCCTGCAAACTAAGTGCTACTAGAGAATTGTTTGAAAAGGCAATTAAACCCAATGCAACTACATTGATTGAGATACAACTGCAACGCATTGTAAGCACAGAGACTTTTCGCTTTGAAAATCCAGAGCCCGATAAGTTAACCGAAAGAAGTTTTAAGAATACCGATCCGGGGAATGGGATATTGGGATAGAGGACAGGGTTTGCCGCAGATTATAAGGATAACACAGATACTTGATAAAGGCTTACAATCGTGAGAAGAAGTAACTACGTTAAGGTGTACAACTCGTAGTTATCATAAAGGTCTCTCCAACTCAAAGATCTAAATTTTCTCAAAAGATAATCCAAGCAATCAGTGGCAAGTTTAGTCAGCTAAAAACCCAAACTTCCCGGCATTGTAATCTTCAATCGCTTGTTTGATTTCTGCTTCGGTATTCATTACAAAAGGACCATAACTTACATATGGCTCATTTAAGGGCTGTCCGCTCAAAACCAACAAAACACTTTTTTTTGTTGCTTTGATGTGAATTTCGCCGGCTTCGTTTTTAAATTGCGCATAATGATTTTCATCTACCTTATGTTCATTATTTACTGTCACGCCTCCGTCAATAACAAGAATTGCAGAATTAAAATCTGGCGGTAGAGTGAAAGAAACTTCACCATTTGTATTCAGATGAAAATCATAAATATGCACCGGAGAAAAAGCAGAAGCAATTCCTTTAATACCGTTGTAGTCGCCCGCTACCACATGCACGGAGCCCATATTATTAGGAAGTTGTACTGCGGGTTTATCTTTATGTAAAATGCTTTGGTATTTTGGTTTTGTCATTTTGTGTTGCTTCGGAAGATTGATCCAGAGCTGCACCATTTCAAAAGCGCCCCCTTTTTTATCGAAATTCTTTTCGTGGTATTCTTTGTGAAGCACACCACCGCCGGCTGTCATCCACTGAACATCACCAGGATTGATCACTCCCGAATTTCCGGCACTATCGTGATGTGCCACCGAGCCTTTATAAGCAAAGGTAATAGTCTCAATTCCACGATGCGGGTGAACGCCCACACCACGCGAAATTTCAGAGGGAGGAAAATTTACTTCAGCATTAAAATCCAATAGAAAAAACGGGCTCATGCGTTCTTCAAAACCTTTTCCGTTTGGAAAAAAATTCATCACTTTAAACCCATCTCCAACCATGTGCGTGTTGGTGGGAGAAAAAACACCTTCAATACCACGGTAATGAGAGAGCCTTGTGCTTGCTGCAAATAGGTTTGTAAAGGTTGATGAAAGGCCAAGGAAAAAAGCACTCATGCTTCCCTTTTTAATAAAATCTTTTCTGTCCATTTAAAAAATTGCTTTAAACGAATTTACTTATTCTTCACAAGAAAAGATTCGGAACAATCTTAAAATTTATCATTTCAGGTTTAAATGCCTTGTTAATTCAAGCCTGGTTGACTGTCACTTCGAGCAGGATTAACATCCAGTGGATGTTAAGGCCAGCTTGTGTGTAGTTGACTGTCACTTCGAGCAGGATTAACATCCAGTGGATGTTAAGGCCAGCCTGTGTGAGTCGACTGTCACTTCGAGCAGGATTGACATCCAGTGGAAGTTAAGGCCAGCTTGTGTGTAGTTGACTGTCACTTCGAGCAGGATTGACATCTAGTGGATGTTAAGGCCAGCCTGTGTGTAGTTGACTGTCACTTCGAGCAGGGTTGACATCCGGTGGATGTTAAGGCCAGCTTGTGTGTAGTTGACTGTCACTTCGAGCAGGATTGACATCTAGTGGATGTTAAGGCCAGCCTGTGTGTAGTTGACTGTCACTTCGAGCAGGGTTGACATCCGGTGGATGTTAAGGCCAGCTTGTGTGTAGTCGACTGTCACTTCGAGCGTAGTCGAGAAGTTACTGACTCTTGCTACTTTTCTTGAGCATGATATTTTTGGTACGCTCCAGATTTACCTTGCCCATGTCGCTTACAACAAGATCTTCTTTGTAACGTACAAAGCCTTTAGAATGTGTTACCAACTTGTAATTGCCGGCTGGCAAGGCCATTACATAACGGCCGGTTTTTGAATGCGGTGTAAAAGTATATTCGTAGTTGGTAGAAGTATTTGTAACGGTAATATCAATGGCATAATTTTTAGGTTGATTGGCAGGAATAGTATCCCCCATAAAAAACTGTCCCGTATAAATTACACTAACAGGCTCAGTGTCTTCAAATTTGATACGGTAAATATCCAGGTCGCCAAACCCGTTCGGACGATAAGCGCTTAAATAGGCGAGACGATTATCCTGCGTTACGCAAATACTGCGATCATCATCGGTTGAATTAACCGGGTATCCCAAATTTTCAGGCTTCGAAAAAGTAGTTGTTTTTTGATTCCAGCTGCATTTAAAAAGATCGTAGCCACCCATAGAATTAGGCCCATCGCTTGAAAAATACAAAGTTTTCATGTCTATTGAAAGAAAAGGCAAATCTTCATTATAAGGCGAATTAATAAAATCAGGAAGTTTTTGCGGAATACCCCATTTACCGCTCGGTAAACGCCGTGCCATATAGAGATCGCTATTATCATTCATCCCTTCACGTCGCGCAAAAAAGAGTACGCTTCCATCTTCACTCACACAGCCGCTGGTTTCAATTTTTTCGTTTACAATGGGGTCTACAATTTTTGCCTTTCCGAAATCAATGCCTGCATCTTTTCGGGAAGTGATATAGATATCACCGAATTTATCAATGTGGTCGAGGTACACGTACATTTCCATGCCATCAGAACGCAAACCTGTTACTTGTTCATCGAGATTTGTATTTACTCCTTTACCCGCATTTCTTGCGCTAGTCCACTTACCGTGAGAATCCAGGTTACTTTGATAAATATCGCTACTCCGATAGCCATCCATCTCTACTTTTTTTCCACCAAGATTATCTTTTCTACGCGAAGTAAAAACCAGGTACATTTCATCTTTATCTATAAAGGGATAATAATCGGGTTCACTGCTGTTGATTTCGCTACCGAGATTTTGAAAACTAACATTGTTAGGCTTTTTCATCAGCTTGGCAGCATTCTCGCATTGTTCGATATTGCGTTCAACTTCAGGAGCACGCTTAGGTTTAAGTTCTGCAAATTTTTCGAACGCGGCGATAGCATCTTCTATGCGATTATTTAAATGATAAGCTCTTCCTAAATAGGCCCATACATCTTCTTCCAATTTGGGATCTTTGGAGGCTGCTTCCAGAAAGGTTACGGCTTTATCGCGGTCGATGCGCGTATTCAGATAACACAAACCCAGTTTGTACTTTATTTTAGAATTATCTGGATCTTTTTTGAGTTCGGCTGTATAAATAGGTATAGCGGCGAAATAATTTCCGTGTTTAAAGTGTTCGGTCGCATCTTCGATTTGCAGCGTTTTAGCAGGTTGTGCAAACACGAAAACAGAGCTGATTAAATAAATAAGTATGAGTACTTTTCTAAGGGTCATTACAGGCTCCACTAATATAGACGAAAACAAGATGTTCTGCAAAAAGCAGAATTTGATTTATTAACAATTGGCTCCTTAAGATTTAATTGGAAGTTAATTGAAGGTGCCGCAGAGGTATATTTTGTGTTTGGCAAAAATCTATAGTAATTCCGGGCTATAGCTCCCATATAATAGATAGATACGGAACTGAAGTTCTACAGAGTTTTGACAGATCGATGCTATTTTTTTTGAGAAAGCCTGAACAGCTCATCTTTTTCACTTTTAGTAAGACTGTCATAACCACTTTTTGAGATCTTGTCAAGCAGTTCATCCATTGTGTGCTCTTCGGTAGATTTTGGTTTAACCGAAGTTGTAGTGTAGGTTTTGTTGTTGCTCACTACCTTTAATTTACTTTTCTTTTTAAAGCCAAAAGAAAATTTAAAAAGATCGTTTCCGTTTTTTAGAGCATAGCCGTAAATTACTCCAAACAAAGCTCCGCCCATGTGCGAAATTTTTCCGCCGGTATTCTCAGAGAGGTCGATAAGCGTTGTAACCACAAATATGATCAAATAAAAATATTTGTAAGGCAATTGAAAAACCCCGAATAAAAAAACAGTGTAGTTGGGTGAATAAATCGCCATTACGGCTCCAACACCAAGCACAGATGCTGAGGCTCCGATAAGTGTTGCATTTCCCTGATTAAAAGCTGCCGGAAAAAGCATTCCCAGAATTATCAGTAAAGCGCCTCCTGTTATACCACTCATAACATAGAGATAAAGCAACGTTCTTTGGCCCATGATGGTGAAAAAGATCTGCGCCATAAAATAAAAATTTACCATATTCCAGAACACATGACCTAAACCTTCGTGGGTGAACATATAAGTAAACAAAGTCCAGAATTTTCGTAAAAAGGAATTTGAATTTACAGGCATTCCAAGGTAATCTACCAACTGCAAATGCGATACGTTACCAACAATGTTAACGGTTAGAAAAATAGCAACGTTAACGATGATAATCTGCGTTAAAACTTGTTGTCTCTGAAAAGTATCTTTAAGGTCCCCGAAAATGCTCATCTGTCTTTTCTCTTTAATAAAAATTTCTTCTGTCTCGTCGCCAGATCAATACTAAAATTAAACCCACAAATAGTCCGCCAAGATGCGCGAAGTGAGCTACATTGTCCATACGATCATTGCGTAAACCTGAAAATAATTCAATAGCGCCGTAACCTATAACCAGCCACTTGGCCTTGATAGGAAAAAAATAAATATAAATTTCTCTGTTTGGAAATAACAAACCGAAAGCTCCTAACAATCCAAATAAAGATCCTGAAGCACCAACCACAACAAGTCTGTTGAGGTATGTAAATTTCCCGTCTATTAGTTCGGCAATTTCACTTGGCGAGGTATCCGGTGCATTAATACGGTCGTTAAAATAGGCTATGATTTCCTGTGCCTGAAAATGCATAATGATGTACTGTCCCGCAGCAGCTCCAAGTCCTGTCACAATATAAAAAATCAGGTAACGCTTTGGCCCCCAAACCTGCTCTAAGGCCTGGCCAAAAACAAAAATCCCGATCATATTAAAAAAGATATGCTGGAAATCTGCATGCATAAAAATGTAAGTAATAAACTGGTGAGGTTTAAAGTCAGGAGCAAGGTAATAGTGAAGCCCCAGGTACGCATCAAGGTCGACTCCTCTTGATCGCCCCAGCAGAGTCATGATAAATACGATCACGTTAATAATGATAATATTTTTGGTCACCACAGGTAAGCCGCCAAAGCTTCCGGGACGGTATTGATTGTTGAAATTCATTATTTTTTAAAGAATCTTTCTATGTCGTTGTATTCCATGTCCATCATTACCACTTTGCCATTAGCCGTGTATAAAGGATTTTCGCATTGCATTAAATGATTAAGCAATAATTTCATTTCTTCGGTTTCGAGCACCTTGCCATATTTAATGCCAATGTTTTTTGCGATAGACCTGCATAAATTATCATGTTTTTCTACCTTGGCATCTATGGTATTTAATTTGTAAGTTTCAATAATTCCTTCAATGGTCTGAACCACGTTAAACTCCTGCATGTCAACAGGAGTGCCATTTACAACAATACTATTCTTGCCGAAGATCTCAAGATCAAAGCCCAGGAATTTAAATTCTTCGAACAAACTTTTAACCAGGGTAAAATCGTTTGCGCTCATCTCAATTTGTTCGGGAAACAATAATTGCTGAGAAGCAATACTGTTTTCCTTTTTCGAATTCATGTAATGCTCGTAAACGATCCGTTCGTGGGCCCTTTGCTGATCAACGATCATCACGTTTTGATTGTAGGCAGTAACTATGTATTTGAAATTTAACTGGAACACATTAAAATCAATGGCTTCTTTTTTTATAGACTCCATAAATTGCTGTTCCTGTTCAGGCGCTACAGTTAGTGTATCGGCGCTGTTTTTAAATCCCTCAAACATACTTTCCCAATTTTGTTTGTTGGCCTTTTCAAGACCCGGATTGCCGGCATTGGCCGCTGAAGAATTGAAAGGATTGTAATTTGTATTGTAACTTACTTTAGGTTGCGTGTAAACTCTTCCCACCTCAGCAGTATCCTGCATACTCATTTCAGATTCAAAATCAAGCGAAGGAGAAACGTTGGCTTTTCCTAAGGCACGTTTTATAGAACTAACCAGGAGCATGTAAACCGTTTTATCATCGGTAAATTTTACTTCCGTTTTTGTGGGATGAATATTAATATCAATGTGTTTTGGATCTAATTCCAAAAAAATAAAATATTTAGGATGTGATTGAAATCCGATCAATTCTTTATAGGCTTCGTAAATAGCATGATTTAAAAAGGGGTTACGCACGAAGCGGTTATTTACAAAAAAATACTGTTCTTTCTTTGTTTTTACAGCGTTTTCGGGCAAACTTACATAGCCATGAATTTTTACAAAAGAAGTAGTCTCATCAATGAGTACCAGCTCTTTTTGAATATAACTTCCTAAAAGCGATTTGATGCGTTGCATTAAATTTCCGGCAGGAAGATTTAAAATTTCGTTACCATTACTCTGCAAAGTAAAATGAATACCCGTATGCGGAATAGCAACACGCTCAACCTCATCAATAATGTGTTTTTGCTCGATCTGGTCGCTCTTTAAAAAATTTCTGCGGGCAGGAATATTGTAAAATAAATTCTTAACAATAAAACTTGTTCCCGTAGCCGTCTGGCATTCTTCCTGTGAGATGATTTTTCCACCCTCCATAACCAGGTGCTGACCCACAACGTCTTCTTCCTGTTTTGTTTTTAATTCTACCTGCGCAATGGCTCCTATACTTGCTAAGGCCTCGCCACGAAACCCTTTGGTAGTAAGCGTAAAAAGATCATCTGCCTTATTTATTTTTGAAGTGGCGTGCCGTTCAAAACACATACGCGCATCAAAAGGATTCATTCCTTTTCCATTATCAATTATCTGGATAAGACTTTTTCCGGCATCTTTTATAATGATACGAATATGTGTGGCACCAGCATCAATGGCGTTTTCGAGGAGTTCTTTCACCACACTGGCAGGACGCTGCACAACTTCACCGGCGGCAATCTGGTTGGCTACGTGATCTGGTAAAAGTGCGATGGTATTGCTTGACATAAACCCTCAAATTTAGTGAAATTTGGGTGGTTATTTTTATCCGGAATTTTAATTAATACTAAAAGTTTAAAAGATCTATTCCACAAAAAATCAGGCAAAGGTGCAAATTATAGCGCCGTAGTTTATTCAGACAAAATCATGCGATAAAATTCACAACTTATTGACAGATTGACTATTGTGTAGTTTTGTGTTTTTTTGACAAAAAGCGTAAAAATGAAAGATTTTTCAACGCTCTTTACTAAATAAGTTGTGATTTTCGGCTTTTTGATCTTATTTAAGTTGCTGATTACTAGTTCCTTAAAAAAGGTTGGGTGAAAATCAAAAATTTTGCAAAAAATTGTTTAAAAAAATGTAGTAAGTTTAGTGTCAATATAAGAGATATTATTTTATGAGATCACCACGTCTACTGGTCATTTTTTTGGCCGTATTTTCTTTTTTTAACACCGATTTATCTGCCCAGATAAATCATTTTTCTTTCGCTCCTGTTCTGGCACAAGATTCGCTCGCGGGCTTTAACGAACCCGCAGTTCAGCAGATTGCACTCAAAGAAGGAATTTTTGGATTAGCTTATCAAAACCTCCTGGCACAGAAAAAGAGAAGTTATGTAAACCTCAAATATAAACTTTACTCTACCCCTCAGGGAGCCTCTCCCATGTTGAGTTTTAGCAATGCTAAACCTATAGGTGGTGGAATGGGTGCTGTTATTAATGCATCGCCCTGCGTAAATGAAGGCTTTGAATCTAATAGTCTTAATGGATGGTCGACAGGAAGTGGTTTTAACCTTACTAATTCTTGTGCTACAGTGGTAACAACGGGTACTAACCCGGTATTAGCTGTAATGTCTACACCCTTTACTGACGCCGTTATAGGAACAGTTCCTAATTCGCCGTTCACAGGTTCTAAAGTTTTAAAGATTAATGATGATATTGCCGATTGGGGTGTAACAAGAATCTCACAAACTTTTCCAGTAACAACCGCTAACTTTTTGTACGAATTTGCCTACATGGCTGTAATGGCTACGCAGCACTCGTGTTGTGAACAAACCTACATGCAAGTGAAACTTTATAATTTTCAGGGAACACCTTTATCATGCCCCCTGTTTACATTTGCGCCTCCGCCTCCATCAGGTCCTACTTGTTCTTCGCCGGGTATTGCGTGGACGTCCACAACTTCAGGAGGGTTAAACGTAGCTTATAACGCCAGCTGGCAAAACTATTCGATAGACTTAACCAATTATATGAACCAGAACGTAACTATAGAGGTTACTGTTGCCGATTGCATTTATGGCGGACACTGGGGTTATTCTTATTTTGACTCTAACTGTAATCAACTTGGCTTTACTTTAAACGGCAGTACCTTCGTAACCGCGCCATCTCAAACGGTAAATCTCGCGGGACAATGTAGCCAAACGGCTACCATTACAGCCCCCTTTGGTTTAGCTCCCTACTCATGGACCGGCCCATCTTTTACCAGCACAAACCAAACCATTTCTACTGGTGTTCCGGGCAACTATACACTATCCATGAATCCAGCAGGATCTTGTTTACCTATTACCCGTATTGTCAATCTTACTTTTCCACCTCCAACAACCATTACAGCATCTTCCTCTAATCTTTGTTCTTCCGGTACAAATACAGCTGCTACTCTAACAGCTGTGGGAGCATCGGCCTACACCTGGCAACCGGGGGGATCTACTTCATCCGTCATTGTCGTAAGTCCTGCTTCGACGACAATTTATACTGTGACTGCCCAAACAGGAACCTGCGTGGGAACATATACTACTTTGATTACCGTTAATACCGATCCGAATGTTTCTACACTCGCAAGTACTTTTAGCGTATGTCCAGGCGAAAGCGCCACCATTACCGCCTTAGGAGCGAGTTCGTATGTTTGGAATCCGGGAGGGATGACTGGAAGTATTATTGTGGTTACTCCTGTTTCAACGACTTCTTACACCACCATTGGTACTTCCACTGCAGGCTGTACGGGTAGTTTTGTCACAACAATAAACGTATCCTCGCCCTTAACATTAACGCTACAAACTTTTGCTACACCCTCACTTTGTATAGGAGGCACACCAGTAACGGTTGTTGCAGGTGGTGCCACTACCTTTACATGGCTTCCGGGTGGATCGAATATCTTTTTTCAGTCTCTATCGCCTACAGTAACAACTCAGTATACTGTTATCGGAGCTTCCGGAGCGTGTACTGCTACGGCAAATATTACCGTAACTGTCGATCCGGGTCCAAGTATTACCATTACTCCTAATCCAACTATAACTTGTCCGGGAAATACCACTACTTTAACAGCTACAAGTGCGGCAGCTGTTGGATCATTTACCTGGGCTCCCGGCGCTTCAAATGCTGCTGCCATCACTGTTACCAATGCTTTAGCGGGTGGTTATTCGGTAAGTGCAGTTAATTCTAACGGATGTAGATCCACATTTACTTCAAATCCTAATTTAAGTCCTGTGCCGGTTATTAATGTTACCCCGGCAAGTCCTTCTGTCTGTGCTGGCGGTTCTATAACGCTTTCAGCTACAGGAGCTGTAAATTACACCTGGACGCCTACCGGTCAAACAGGTGCCAGCGCAGTCTTTACGCCAAGTGCTACTACTACTTACACAGTACTGGGTGAAAACGGCGCCGGTTGTATCGGTCAAACTACTGTTTCTATAGTTGTTGTTCCTATTCCTGTTATCAATGCTTCTGCTTCTCCAACAGCTATCTGCGCTGGAAGCTGTGCTACCATTATTCCGGGAGGTGCATCTACCTACACTATTTCAGGAGGTTCTTTTATAGTATGCCCTTCATCAAATGCAACTTTCACGGTTACCGGCAGCAGCGCAAATGGTTGTGTAAGCAATCCTATCAATGTGCCTGTAGTGGTTAACAGTCTACCTGTAATTACAGCGAGCGCTAACCCTGCATCCTTTTGCGCAGGAAGTAGCTCTACCTTAACCGCTTCAGGGGGTATCAATTATCTCTGGTCAGATGGAACGGTTGGCGCTGTAGATGTAGTTTCTCCACCGTCAAATCAAACTTTCACTGTAACAGGCGATAACGCATTCGGCTGCTCCAACTCCACAGTGGTTGCGGTAACAGTTATTCCTTTACCTGCAATTTCAATAAGTCCTGCCGCATCTACTATTTGTCCGGGAGGTTCTGTTTCTCCTTTGGCAAGCGGGGCTACAAATTATACCTGGATGCCGGGAAATATCACGGGTGCAAATCCTACATTCAATCCTGCATCAAGTACTATATATACTGTAACAGGTGCTAATGGCGCCTGTACGGGTCAAACTTTATATCCTGTAACGGTTGCTCCTGCACCGGTTATAACCGCCACTTACGTTCCGGGAACTATTTGTGCCGGCGATTGTGCTACACTCTCTACCACAGGTGCTGCTACTAACTTTATCGTAACTGGTTTAAGTCCGGTGGCATGCCCTACAATTACCACTAACTACACCGTTGTTGGTGTAAGCATTGATGGATGTTTAAGTAATACCGTTACCGGAACATTGTTCGTTAATAATCCGCCGACACTTTTTGCTACGGCTAACCCTACGGCCATTTGCCCTGGTGATAGCTCTTTGGTTAGCGCAAGTGGCGCCGTTACCTATACCTGGTTGCCAGGTGGTATCACAACAAACTCATTTTATGCAAAACCAGGCTCTACAACTATTTACACCGTTTCGGGTACCAATGCCAGTGGGTGTGCAGGTACAACTACTACTGAAGTGGTGGTTAATCCGATTCCTGTTGTTGGGGTAACGCCAAGTGCTACAACTATCTGTCCTGGCGATCCTGTGACACTTACAGCAAATGGCGCTTCCACATATACCTGGGTGCCTAACCTGCCGGGAATCACCCTCATCGATTTCCCTTCAGCAACAACAGTTTATACAGTAGTAGGTTCTATAGGTACATGTACCGGTATGGCTACTGCTACAGTAACAGTGGCACCTTCGCCTGTTATTACTGCCTCATTTAATCCGCCTTCTATTTGTGCAGGAAGTTGTGCAACCCTTGTTGCAACAGGAGCTGCATCTTATTCTATAACAGGATTAAGCGGTGTTGATTGCCCGGCAATTACTACTAATTATACGGTTGTTGGAATCAGTTCTTTTGGATGCAACAGCTTACCTGTGGTTGGAACTTTAACCGTTTTACCTGCACCGAACATTTCAGCTTCGGCAAGTCCCACTGTTATTTGCGCCGGAGATATTACTACCATTTCTGGAAGCGGCGGTGTGTCTTACAGCTTTCAGCCTGGCAATGCAACAGGACTTACTTTTGTTGATACTCCATCTGTTACAACAAACTATAGTGTAACAGGAACAGACGCCTCGGGTTGTACGAATACAGCAGCGGTTACTGTAAGCGTAAATAGCATTCCAACCGTTTTTGCGATTGCAACACCAACAGCTATTTGTTCGGGTGATGTTGCTGTTCTCAACGCCGCAGGTGGTACTACCTACAGCTGGTCACCAGGCTTTTTATCAGGGGCTAGCGTTACAGTTTCTCCTGTTGTTACAACAATTTACACTGTTACCGCCTTTAATGGAATTTGCAGTAATAGCACTACCGTTCAACTGGATGTGGATATTGCACCAACTGTAAGTATCACCGCATCGTCACTAACTATGTGTACAGGCGGCTCGGTATCTGTTTTTCTTAGCGGTGCTGCGAGTTACAGTTGGAGTGATGGTGCAACTGGTGCTGTTAGAGTGTTAACGCCATCTGTTACAACAACCTATTTTATTACCGGCTTTAGTGCTAATGGTTGCGCTGGTTTGCCGGCTTCGATCACCATAACAGTAAATCCTGCTCCAACAATTAGTGCTTCGGCTAGTCCAACTAATATTTGTGCAGGTGGAAGTTCTAATTTAACTGCAACCGGTGGGCTTAATTATTTATGGATGCCAGTTAATGTTACCGGCGCTTCTATTAATGTAAGCCCATCTGTAACAACTGTTTACCAGGTTACTGGCACAGATGCTTTTGGCTGTTCTGCTACTGACAACGTAACCGTTACGGTATCACCAGCTCTTGCTATTACAGCAGCTGCATCACAATCTGCTATTTGTAGTGGTAATAGTACAACACTTTCAGCAACTGCCGGAGCTACAAGTTATTCATGGCTTCCAACAAGTTTAACCGGTTCTGTTATTATCCTCGTTCCGGCTGTAAGCACTGTTTACACGCTTGTTGCTACAAATGGAGCCTGCACTACGCAAGTAACAGTGCCGGTTGTAGTAAATTCTAGTATTTCGGTGAATGTTTCATCTACTTCTGCTAGTTTGTGTGCCGGATCATGTGCCACATTAACTGCAACAGGCGCTTCTTCATATACTTGGAGTGACGGTTCCACTGGACCAGTAACAGTTGTTTGTCCGAGTGTAACTACTTCGTATTCTGTTATTGGCGGAGCTGGTTCTTGTACAAACTCTGCTCAAACACTAATTGTTGTAAGTTCTATACCTAATTTATCCATTAGCGGAACTCAAAATACTTTATGTCCATCAAATCCTGCTACTCTTACAGCTTCGGGCGCCTTAACCTATAGCTGGAGTACCGGATCTACCAATTCTATAATTGTTGTTGCTCCCTTAAGTACCACCATCTACACCTTGGTTGGTTTTAATTCAATTTGTAGCTCCGTTTTACAATATACACAAACGGTTGTTGCTCCAGGCAACTTCAGCATCGTAGCCAGCAGCCCTTCTATATGCGCTGGATTTACGGTAGGTTTACTTGCAGTGGGTGCTGTAGGAAATTACACCTGGCAACCTGGTACTTTTGTAGGCAATCCTTATGTTGATTCACCAACAAGTACTACTACTTATACAGCAGAACTAAACAATGGTGGATGCCCGACTACGGCTACCGTTACTGTGTTTGTTAATCCTTTACCTACTGTTAACTTAAGCGCTAATCCAAGTTCTGTTTGTGTTGGCGGAACGGTTACGGTTACTGCCTCCGGCGCTGTTACTTATAGCTGGATTCCAAGTTTGGTGGGTGGAAATACTTTTACTGACGCTCCTTCTGTTGCTACAACATACACCGTTGTGGGCTTCGACGCAGTTGGTTGTCCGAATGCAGATACCATTACGGTTGGCATCATAAATCCAGCGGCTCTTACCGCCTCGGCAAGCGCCAACAAAATTTGTTCAGGTAGCCCGGTATCTCTTACCGCGAGCGGCTCAACAAATTACACATGGTCTCCTGGCGGACAAACCGGAGCCTCAATTATTGAGAATCCAACTTCCACAACAGTTTATACGGTTAGTGGTGGTAACGCAGGATGCCTGGGTACAGCTACAGTTTTAGTAAATGTTGATCTTTTACCAACTATAGTTGCAACGGCTTCAAGTCCTAGCATCTGTCCTGGTTCAACCGTTCAGCTAAACGCTACCGGTGCGGTTAATTATACATGGAATCCTACAGGCCAAAGTGGTCAACAGATCACTGACATTCCTGCTGCTTCAACAAATTATACGGTTACTGGTACCGATGCCAACGGATGTACAGGGACTTCTAATGTTTTTGTTTTCGTAAATCCTTTAACTAACATTCTGGCTCTGGCAAGTCCTTCTAATATTTGTGCAGGAGATAGTTCTACACTTACCGCGAGTGGTGGTTTAAGTTATACCTGGAATCCAGGTGGACAAACTACATCAACACTTGTTGTTAATCCATCTGCAACAACTATCTACACACTACTTGCAAATGATGTCAGCGGTTGTACTGGGGCTTTCAGTGTTGTTGTAAATGTTACACCAATTCCAACGCTTAATGTTAGCCCACTTAACTCCTCTATCTGTATTGGATCTACGGCTACTTTAACAGCAAGCGGTGCCGGTAATTATACCTGGTTGCCAAGTGGTACAACTTCTTCAGTAACTTTTGAAAATCCTACGGTTCCTACAACTTATACTGTAATTGGCGATATAAATGGTATTTGTGCTGTTTCGCAAACGGTAACCGTTTTTGTAAACCCACTTCCAGCTAACGTGGCTGCTGTGAGTTCGGGCACGGTGAGCTGTACCTCTCCAACAGCGCAACTCTTCGGTTTATCTACAACTACAAATGTTTCCTACTTCTGGGCTAATTCTACTTTCTCAGTGGCAGGACAAAATCCAGTAATTTCAGGAGTATGGGGAGTATTTACATTGAGTGTTATTGACAATGTTACAGGTTGTGTAGCAACTGCAACAGTAAATGTTCCTACAGACAATTCTATTCCGTTAGTTACTGCAACTACATCAGGCAGTATTACCTGCGCTGTGCCAAGCGTAACGTTAAACGCAGCTAATACAACTGCGCTTCCCGGGTATAGCTGGTCAGGTCCATCTGCTTTCACTAGTACAGTTCAAAGCCCAGTAGTAACTGCGCAAGGTTCGTATACCATTATAGTTACCGATTTAACGAGTCTTTGTACTGGTAGCGCCGTTGTATACGTCACTACACATACAACTGTAGCAATGACGGCATCTATTTCTGCTGCTACCTGCAACAGTGTTGGTGGAAGTAACAACGACGGAAGTATTTCTGTTTCAGGATTCACGCTCACCGATAAGTATGATCTTGTTAGTGGTGCTACATATACCGGTACAGCCACGTATGCAAATGCAGCTTCTGTTCCCGTAGGCGGAGTTATTACAAACAACTTGTCTAATCCAACTACTACGCTGGCTTACACATTACGTTTGTTTGATATTGAAGGCTGTACAAAAGATACAACACTTTACTTAATACCGGTAAACTGCTCTTTACCAAGCTTTGGTATAGCAAAAGCAGTTTCAGTTCCGCAGGTGAATTCAGATGGCTCATATAATTTAACTTACACCGTTGTACTTAAAAACTACAGCAACGCAGTTTTAAATGTTCAGAATGTAGTAGAGAATCTTTCAGCTACTTTCCCGGCGCCCACTAGTTTCACAGTAATTCCATCTTCTATGCGTATTTCCGGAAACAGTGGAATAAGTTTAAACAGTGCAGCCTTTGACGGATCTTCACAAACGAATTTAATAACGGGTGTAGCCAACCCTCTTGCAGGCGGCGCATCAGATACTATTATATTCGACGTAAGGGTTAAGACTTTAGTGTTTTTTACAAACTTTAAAAATACCATCACAGGTCTGGCAGCTGATATTAATAATATAATGATTGCCGATTCGTCTAATGCCGGTCTCGATCCAGATAAGAATTCACCAACGGATGTTGCGGATGGAAATCCAACTAACAATAACGTTGCAACTTCTGTAATGTTTGAGCCTAATAAATTCTTCGGAATCACCAAGGCTGGAGAAATTCATAAATCAGACAACGATAGCTATGATATCACTTATACTATCACGGTTCATAATTTAGGAAATGATACTGTTAGAGATGTTATTCTAAAAGACAGCTTGTTTGAAATGGCTATCAGAAATCCTGTTACGTATAGTATACGTTCTGGTCCGATTTCTCTTGGAGGCGGCCTTGTAGGAAATTCTTCCTACGATGGAAAAACCGATATTAATTTGGTTACGCCTTTGGCAAGTAAAATTGCTCCGAACACCACAAGTTCTCTTTACTTTATTATAAACGTGGTTCCCGGAACTGTAACAGCCATCAGCAACAGTGCGTATGGAAGTGGGGTTGTAGCAAGCGGTTTAACCAGCACTATGGTATTGTCTGATACATCCAATGCCGGTTCAAATCCCGATGCTAACAATAACGGAGTATGGAATGAAGCTTCTGACAATGTACCGACAGTTTTACTCATTTCAAATACACACACCTTGTTCATACCAGAAGGGTTCTCTCCTGATGGAGATGCGAACAACCAGTATTTTGTAATACAAGGTTTATCAGAGTTGGGTAATAATTCACTCACCGTATTTAACCGTTGGGGTAATAAGGTTTACTCTTCATCCAACTACGATAATACGTGGGACGGTACTCCGAATGTAAGCGGCACCATTGGTAAAGATAAATTACCGCCGGGAACCTACTACTACATTCTTGAAATGAAAGGGAGTGGACAGAAAGCAATTACAGGATTTGTTGTATTACAGTACTAATCAGGAAAAAGATATTCTATGAAAACGATCATCATAAAAACAAAAGCAGTTATTCTGGCCACAGGGCTTCTGTTAGCTGTTAACACGGGTAAAGCACAGTACGATGCTATGTTTACCCAATACATGTTTAATGAAATGTTTATTAATCCTGCCTATGCCGGAAGTAAAGACGCAATGAGCGCAACCTTACTTCACAGGCAGCAATGGGTAAGTTTCCCGGGCCGTCCGGTAACAACTTCATTCTCTTTGCATGGTCCGCTTGAAGGAAATAAAATGGGCGTTGGTTTAAGCATTCTTAACGAAAAAGTAGGCGTTATGAATCGTAACCTTATTTACGCGAGTTATGCTTACCGTTTAAAATTTGCAGATAAAAGCACATTGGCCTTGGGTTTAATGGGCGGACTAGACAATCAAAGCAACCGCTTAAATACTTTAAAAGTCAGCAATGATGTTTCTGCGGTTGCAGATCCTCAGTTTGGAAATTCGCCCAATGTGGTGGCTCCGAATTTTGGTGCAGGACTTTATTACAGTACTTCTAAATTTTATGCCGGCTTATCTATTCCGCGTATGATTGATAATAAAGTACGTTTTGGTCCGGATGGCAGTAGTACTATCAGGACTACAAAAGTGGCTGCAAACTTATTCACCTATTATTTAACGGCCGGCTATTTATTTACACTTAACGAAGAGTTAAAATTAAAAACTACAGTAATGATGAAAGCTGTGCAAAACGCACCGCTGCAAGCAGATATTGGCGCTAACCTTTTAATTAAAGACGTTATCTGGACAGGCTTAAGCTATAGAACAGGATCTTCTTTATCACTCATTTTAGGTTACCAGATCAATAAACAGTTTTTGGCCTGTTATTCTTATGATTACAATTTGAACCAGATTCAAAAGTACTCTTCTGGCTCGCACGAAATTGTTTTAAACTATTTATTCTCGTTTACAGGAAGAAAAGTTATCACTCCTCGTTATTTCTAAATTATTACTGGTAAATTATTATGACACATTATAAATTATTTTTGGCCTCTTTATTTTTCAGTGCTTCTTTCGGAATTCACGCACAAACGGCGGTTCCTGAACAAACAGCAACACCAGCAACCGAAACGCCAGCTGTTGCACCTGCTACAGAAACACCTGCAGCGCCGGCAACTACTGAGTTAAGCACCACTCCTGCAACAGAAACCCCTGCAGCTACTACTGAACCTGCTGCTGAGGTAGCGGCCGAACCTAAACCTAAAAAGGAGAAAAAACAAAAAGCTCCTAAATCAAGTGTGCCTGCAAGTGCAAAATCGAAAGAGAATGCCATGAAGAAAGGTAATTTATATTACAGCGAAAAATCTTACGCTGAAGCAATTCCTTTCTACGAAAAAGTTTTTAAGTCCGATAGTAGTGATAAAATGCTTTTATCAAATCTTGGCGACTGTTACCGTTTAACAAATAATACCGACGGACAATTGCTTTGTTACGGCGGTCTTGTTCGTCAAGGTAAAGCCGAACCTATTCACGAATTATATTATGGTCAGGCCCTTGTTGAAGCAGGTCAGCCCGAGCAGGCAAAATCATATTTTGATAAGTACGCGGCAGATAGCAGAGGATTAAACCTTGCTTCTTCTTTGGCTAAGATGAAAACCTATACGCGTAATGCAGATGCTTATAGCGTTACACCCGTGGCATACAACTCCCCACAAAATGATATGTGCGCTGTATTGTTTCACGATGCTGTTGTATTTTCTTCTTCCCGCAAAAAAACTTCGTGGATCAATAAAACACAAGGCTGGACAGATGGAAGTTACCTGAATGTATACGCTACAGAAAAAGACGAAAATGGTAAAGACATGACACCAACCATGTTTATGGGAGATTTAAATTCCAAATTCAATGATGGCCCTGTTTGTTTTAGCAGAGATTTTAATATGCTGTATTTTACCCGTAACAATGCCAGTAAAGCAGAAATGGCAAAAGACGGCACCTACAAATTAAAAATCCTCGAAGCCACTATGGATGAGAATGGCTTCAGTATGGTAAAACCGCTTCCTTTCAATAATAACGATTACAACTTTGCGCATCCGGCTATTTCAGCAGATGGGTATGTACTTTATTTTTCTTCTGATATGGAAGGCGGTAAAGGGGGTATGGATATTTACATGAGTAAAAAAGATTCAGGTGGTGTATGGGGAACTCCGGTAAATCTTGGCGATAAAATAAATACCGCAGGAAATGAAGTGTTTCCTTTTCTTGCTGCAAATGGCGTGCTTTATTTTTCTTCTAACGGCTTAGATGGCTTAGGCGGACTGGATATCTACGAATCAAAATTACAATTTGATATGCCTACCAAAGTTTACAACATGGGCGAGCCCGTAAATAGTAAGATGGATGACTTCGGCGTATTTTTAATGGAAGATAATAAAAATGGGTATATCACTTCTAACCGTAAAGAAGGCGGTATGGACGATGATATTTATCAACTACAAATTCTTCGCGAAATTAAAAGAGGTAAGGAAGTAAAAATTATCACCAAAGATAAAGCATCGGGTGAGGCACTTGCTAATACAAAAATAGTAATCAATGGCGATACAGTTAAAACAGACGACAAAGGCGAATACATAACCATGGCGGAAGAAGATACCGAATACAAATTGGTAGCCGTAAAAGACGATTATTTTAAAGCTGAAGATAACATGTCTAGTAAATCTTCTTTAGACGAAAGTTTTACAAAAGAATTATTGCTTGAAAAAGATCCTAAATTATTTTTACGCGCTTTAATTACCGATGCAAAAACAAAAGCTTTGTTAGAAGGTGTAACTTTAAAAGTAACAGATATCTCTACCAATACAGAGCTGGACGTTTATACAACCACCGCTGAAGGAGATTACTTTAAATTTTTATTTGCCAACCGTCTCGGAGATAAACTGACATACCTTATTCGTATTGAAAAACCGGGTTACCTGCAACGTACGGTGATCTTCACGCACACCATTGAAAAACCAGGTGAAATCAACATGAACGAAACGCTTAACTTATCTCTAGGTAAAGTAGAAGTGGGTATGGACTTAGCAAAGATGATTGATATGAAACCTATTTATTTTGATTTAGGAAAATCAACTATCCGTAAAGACGCTGCCATTGAATTAGATAAAATTGTTCAGGTTATGAACGAGTATCCAAACATGTCGGTTGAACTAGGTTCACATAGCGATTGCCGTGGAGCTGCTGCGCAAAATTTAAAACTTTCTGCAGCCCGTGCTAAAGCCAGTGCCGCTTACATTGTGAAGAAAGGAATCAAAAATACAAGAATCGTAGGTAAGGGTTATGGCGAATCTAAACTTCTAAATAATTGCGGTTGCGAAGGCAAAGTGGTATCTACTTGTAGCGAAGATGAACATGCAGCAAACAGAAGAACAGAGTTTATCATTACAAAATTGAAATAGGTTTTTTAACGCACTACTTCAAAAAAAGAGCTTCCGGTTTGGAGGCTCTTTTTTTATTCACTCAAACTCCGCGCTAGGTAATTGTTTTACGAATTAACATTGGCCTTGGTTACCTTCATTTCACGAAGAAGGTGGAATGCCACCCAGGCATCTTTTCGAAGCGATGGCATGCGTTTTGCGATACCATATTAATTATTTTCTGGATTTACCTACCAAATTATAGAGGCTATTTATTCCTGATCAAGGTTATATATCCACTGTACTTTTTATTACTCTTCTTAAAAGTAAGAATGTAAAAGTAGGTAGCATCCGGTAGTATTTCTCCGCCCTGGTTCTTGCCTTCCCAGGTGCTATTGTACTGATCTGCTTCAAAAATCCGTTGATTCCATTGATCAAAGATGACCACTTTATTGTCAGGGTAGTATTGAATGTTTTTTATTCTCCATGTGTCGTTCATGCCGTTGTTGTCTGGGGTTACCACGTTATAGATAAAAATATCAAGATCGCTGTTTATTTTTACGGTCACTGTATCTGTTCCTTTGCAGCCATGAACGTCGGTTCCTTCCACAAAATAGGTTGTGGTGGAATCGGGGTTTGCAAAAGGATTTTTCAAAATGGGATTGTTCAGGCCACTTAATGGAAACCAATTGTAGGTAGAAGCTCCCGTGGCAGTTAAACTAATTCCCTGACCTTTATCGATGAGCGTGTCTCTGCTTGCAGTAATTTTTGGATTGGAAAAAACTTCTACTAAAAGTGATGTAGAGTCGGTACATAAATTGGCTGAGGTTACTTTTAACCAGACTTTTTTAGAAGCCGCAGTAGTATAACTATGTGAAGGAGAATTCTGGTCGGAGGTGGTCTCGTCTCCAAAACGCCAGGATGATGAATACGTTCCTGCCTGTAAAATACTTTGGTTGCTAAAAGTAATTGCCGTATTGAGACATGTGGCAGAGGCTGTAAATTTGGCAATAGGACCTTCATAAACATTCACAGTCTTTCTTGCTGTGTCTGTGCATCCGTTAGAGGACTTCCCAATAAGTGTTACCGTATACGTTCCGTCATTCAAATAATCGGAAGATGGATTCAATGCCGAAGAGGTAGAGTTATTGCCGAAGTCCCAAAGATAGCCGCTTATAATTCCAGTAGTTACAGTTGTAGCATTCGTAAAAGTTATCGGGAAACCATTACAGGCATTGGTAAAATTGAAATTGACTTTTGGTGCGTCGAAAATGGTAATGGGTTTTTCGATCGTGTCATAACAATCAGAATTACTTTTTACGATTAGCGTCACCAGATAATTTCCTGGCTGCGAATACAAAGCTGAAGGGGATTTCAGAAGACTCGTGCCTACTCCGAGGTTCCAATAATAGGATAGAGTACCACTAGGAATATTGCTAATGTTGTAATACTTCACGCTATCTGCCGTGCAAGCATTATTAACATTAAAGTCGGCATTAGGTTTAGAATATATGGCTATAGTGTTGTTAATTAGACTTACGCAACCGGAGTCTGTAAGGGCTGTGATAGTTGCTATGTATGTTCCAGAAGCTGTATAGTTGTGAGAGGTTGTGATATTTGAGCTGGAAGTTCCGTCGCCAAACGATAACAGCACAGAAACGTTAAGTGAGGTTGGAGTGATGGCAGAATTAAAATTAACCAGGTTTCCCAGGCAAGCATTATTTATAACAGAAGTAATACCGGCTTTTTCGTTCACGGTTATGGTTCCAAAAGCAGTGTCTTTGCAGTTTTGGTTGGAACTACTAATGAGACTAACGCTGTAAGTGCCTGAAACCGGATAAGTATAAGATGGTGATTGCGCTGATGAGAAATTTCCATTTCCAAAATTCCAGCTGTGACTTAAGTTGCCATTTGAAATACCGGAGGAGTTATTAAAAAAAGCTAGCGATCCTCTACAAACATTGGCAACTGTAAAAGAGCTTAGAGGTTTAGGATAAATCGTTACAAATTTGACGGTAGAATCTTTGCATCCGAAATCACTTGTTGCTTTAAGGGAAACAGAATAAGTTCCGCTGCCAGGGAAAAAATGTATAGCTGGGCTTAATGTGGAATTTGTGCTGCCATCACAGAAGTTAAAAATAAAAGTCGAAATATTACCGGAGGAAATAGTACTTGCATTTAGAAAAGTTATTTGTGTGCCATAACAGGCTGTATCACTGCTTAAAATGGCAGCCGAAGGTTGTGGATAAATTACGATGGTCTTCTTTAAAGAATCAATGCAGCCATAAGAATTAGTGGCCGTAAGTTTTAAGGTGAAAAATCCATCAGCAGAATAAACGTGTGAGGAATGATAGTTGTTCGAGCTTCCGGAATCACCAAAATTCCAGGCATAGGTATTACTACCTGAAGTTAAATTCGTAAAAGAAAGCAGAGAAGATTTGCACCCGTTTGCACTATTAAAAGTTACCGTAGGCACGGGATTTACATTTACACTAAAACTACTGCTAAGCGTAGCAGAACATAAACCATTTTGCACCTGTACCCTGTAAATATAGGGTGAAGGAATATTTGAAAAGGTTTGAACCATATTGGTATTAGAAATTACAGACCAGTTAGCACCAGCATCGGAAGAATATTCCCAGTGATTTACAGAACCAAGATTAGACAAAAGTTGCAGAGTGCCTGAATTTGTAGCTGCGCACACCTGCTGCGATCCCGTTATATTTCCGCCATTGCTGGCTTGATCAACGTGAACAGCAAACGCAGGTGACGTGGCGGCAGCACAATTTGCATTTTGAACACGCACACGGTACCACGTGTTTTGAGTAAGGTTAAGATAAGTTATAGATGTTGTGTTTGTGCTGGATGCAATAATACTGTATGGTCCACCCAAAGAAGACGCGCTTTCCCATTGTTGAACAACTCCTAAATAATTTGAAAGAGAAAGCGTTGCACTGTTAGAAGTAGCACAAACACTTTGGGTTCCACCAATGGTTCCCCCGCTGCTTGGTGAAGCGGAATTTACGGTAAGCGTATTTGTGTATACAGCCGGGCAAACACCATTTTGTATATACGCGCGAACTTGAGTAGTGGTTGTGAGAGAAGAAAGTGTTGCAAGTGTAGTATTGCTAGAAGTGATGGTATTTGTGCTAATCCAGTTGTTTGTAGTAGACTGCCAGGAAATTACGCTTCCGGTATTTCCAGCAAGTGTGGAGGTAAAAGAAGTGTTGATGCACTGTAAGGTGTTAGTTGCAATAGTTCCTGCAACTGTTTGCAAATCGCAGTTAACAAGAACAGTGTTGCTATACACAGATGGAAACCCGGTTAGTTGCACTAGCACTCGAAAATAGGAAGACTGTGTAATATTAGTATAATTGTAGGCATTTCCGTTAAAGCCTAATATCACCCAGGGACCGGTGGAATTGTTGGAAGTTTCCCACCTGATAATAGTTCCCACATTGGCCGTCAGCGTTAATACACCCTTGTTCATGCCCTGACAAACCGTAGTGTTTGAACTCAGCGTTCCGCCGGAAGATTGTGAAGATACTTTTAGAGATGCGATCAGAATTATGAAAATAAAATACCTCATGTAAATTAGTTTAAAGTTTGAAGGATCCAGGCTTCTCCTTTTGTTATTTCAATAGTTTTGGATTTTATTGTTTTTCGAACTGATTTAAGTGCGTTTAAACCATCGCTTAACTTAGTGTACTCTACTACCGTGCATACATAAATATAGTTTTTCGGATGCCCGGGAAGTTGTACAAGCTTAGTATCCAAATCCAATTCTCGCTTTATAAATTTTTGGAAGTCTTTTGAGTAGCCCGAATTTTGATATACACCCAACACGATTTTATAGTTAGCGTTCTCTGATTCTTTAAACGACTCAAAATCATTGCCTGTCTTAGCACGTATGACTTTGTATTTTGCAGCAGATTTTTTTCCGGTAGCATCCTCAGGGCTTTCTTTTTTACTGAGATAAGTTTCAATGGCCTTATTCAAATCTTCTTCGCTAACTTGTTGGTTTTTTAATAAATCTATTTCTGATTTTAAAGCGGCAAGTTTTTTGTCTAATGAATCTGTTTTTTTGGATACGGTTTCAATTTGCTGATCATGTTTATCAAGACGTTCCAATATTTCGTCGAGCTTACTTTGGCTTAGGGTTTCGGTCTTAGTTTTCGATGGCCTGTTAGAAAGATTAAAAGTGATACCTAGTTCGTGGCCTCCTTTTGTATGATTCTGGATTCCAAGGCTGTATTCGTAACTGTACATAATTCTTAACTTTTCATTGATACTGAATCCTAATGTGGCATAGGCGGCATAGTAATTGCGGTACCCCAAAGCGAAAAGAAATTTGTTTTTATAATCAAGTGTATTCACAAAATCAAACTGAACCGGTAATCCCTGAGGTGTTCTTAAAATTAATTGGGGAATATAAAACCAGGTTGCGGGCTTTAGGATAAAGGTGTTTTGCAAAGCAAGAATAAACTGAGAAACAGATTTGTATTGGAGTTCTTTATTGAAGACGGGTTCTTTGTAGATATAGTTTTGTTGCAGCAGTTGTTTAGCCGCAAGGCTCACTAGTAATTTTTTAAATGAATATACCAATCCGAATGCAGCATCAGGAATAGTAACGGCTTGCTGCGATGGCCATTGGGAAAACTCTGCAGGCGCATCTGCTTTCATTTTTGAGAAGTCACTATTCAGCCTTTGGAATCCAGCCGAGATACCAAAAAAAAGTGCGCTTTCTTTATTCAAATTTATTCGATAGCGAAAAGCACCGGATAGATAAGTCTTAGAAAAGATACCGGCTTTTTCGTTAATGATATTTAAACCTAGTCCGGCCTTATTTTTAGAAGTGGCGCCATCAATCGTGAGTTGAAGAATTTCAGGACTCTCTGTAATTCCCAACCAATTTTTTTTATAGTGACAATGCGCTGTGGCGTCCGCATTTAAACCAATTGCTGCTGGATTAAGCGCAAAAGGATTATAGGCCGACTGATTTAGTAAAATGGTTTGCTGCGCTGAACTGCATTTGAAGCAGACGATGCCAACCAAAACAAAAAACGGTTTTTTAAATTCAGATAGCATTTTTAATTTGTTTTGATGAATTTGAGAGTTTTATTAATGTCTCCTTTTAGACTATGACTTTGGAAATGTAAAAAGTAAAGACCGTTTTTGAATTCGCAGGTGTTTATCACTGAAAAATTTGTAATGGAATTTTCGGCACTGTTCTCTAAGAGTAGTTTTCCTGTGAGATCATAAACTTTCATTTCGATGTTTGCATAATCATTTAGTTCAAAAGAAATGTTCAAGTAGCTATTTGAAGGATTTGGAAAAGCCATGAGGGAAAGGAGTTCCAGCTTGCGGACGGGTCTTTGAATTTGAATCGGTGATTGTTTAAACAAAACACTTAGTTGTTTAGTTATTTTATCGCTGCAAAAACCATTACTTACTTCAAGTGTCACGCTAAAGTCCTGTGGAAGAACATAGGTGTGAACAGGACTTAAGTCTGTACTTGTGAGGCCGTCACCAAAAGTCCACAGTTGATGGATGGGTGTTGGATTACTGAGGTTGACAAACTTCACCGGTTTGTTTATGGTATCAAGAGTCGATGCTAGAAACGATGCTTGAATTGTATTGCTAGTAGAAATAATTAAAACGGAATCGCTGGCACTACATCCAGAGGCACTTACATTTGCCCAATACATGCCGGGCTTAGTGATTATCAGTGAAGGGCTAGTGGCAGACAAACCTAAAGAAGACCCCCAGGTTATAACCCCTGTATTAGTGAGTTGCAGGTCTACGGTATTAGTTCCGCAGAGATACCGTATGTCATTGCCGAGTTCAACTATTGGAGCACCTATGAGCGTTACAGAAATATAGTCAGACGAAGAGCAGCCGTTAGTGCTTGTAACTGATACGCCATAGACACCGCTGCTTGTAACGGCAATGGTTTGGGTGGTTTGTGAACTAAGCCAACTATAAGATGAGCCAGTATTTCCAGCGTCTAAAGAGAAACTCAGATTATTACACAAAGTCGTGTCGTTGCCTAGTGAAACTGTCATCAGCGTATGAATAGTAACAGTTATTGAATCGTTTTGCGAACAGGCGTTGGTTGTATTTGTTACCGTGATCCAGTATAGTCCGCTACTGGTAAGATTTATGATTTGATTTGCAGAGCCATTGCTCCATGAATAAGAACAGCCAAAGTTTTGCGCATCTAATAAAGTTGTTCCGCAGGCAGATTTGTCTGGGCCCAATTCTATCTGCGGTGTGTTTAAGAAATTAATTTGAATTGTATCTCTCGCTTTGCATCCATTGGTGGCTGATGCTTCCAGCCAATAGCTTCCGCCTGATGAGATTGTAATGATTGATGTCGTTAAGCCAGTACTCCATAAAAAGCTGGAAGCATTTGAATTTGCAGATAGACTAAAACCATATTTTGGTTTGCAAATTTGCACGTTATTGCCAAGATTCACGGTCGGTGGTGCATTTAATACAATAGCAATGCTATCAGTTCCTACGCAACCATTCTGGTCCGTTACCTGAACACTATATATACCGCTTGAACTTGCGAGAACAGTTTGAGTTGTAGCGCCTGTGTTCCATGCATAAGAACTTCCGGCATAACCCGCATTCAAAACAAGGGCGCCACAGACAGTTGTATCATTTCCAAGATCGGGATTTACCAAAGCATTTAGTGTAACCATCACGGTTTCGGTGCTGACACAATTATCTGTGTTGGTAACAGTCACGTTATAAAATCCGCTTGTCAGAACTTGCAGTGTTTGAGTGGTAAGATTTCCAGGTAGCCAAAAAAAAGTAGCGCCCGAGTTATTTGCGTTAAGTGTGTAAGAACTGCCGCATGTAGTTATATTGCCGCCCAGTGAAATTTGCGGAGCTGGAACTATGGAAGTAACAAGGGCTGATGTGTCGCTACAACCCCAGGTATTAAAAGCAATAAGCTGTGTGGTATAAGTTCCGGTGGAGGGATAGGTATAATTTTGACTATGGGCACTTGTTGTAGTGGTCACAACAGTGTTTCCATAATTCCAGATATAATAGAGATTTTGGCCAGATGAAGTAGACACAAAGTTTGACGCTGATCCAAAACACGCATTACTAACCTGGTACTGTGCCGTAGGCTGCGGTCGAGCTATAACAGGTAAAGTGAAACTATTCACGCAGCCGGAATCTGATTGTGCACTTAAGGTAATCGTGTAAATTCCTGCACTTGTATAATTTACTACTGCATTTGTACCTGAAAAGGATGAGTTGCCAAAATTCCAGCTATACGACAAGATATTTCCTGAACTAAGAGTGGAGGTATTTGTGAGGTAAATAAAGTTATTGATGCAGACACTCGTGTTCGTAGTAACGAATGAAGTAGCCGGTTTAGGATGAATGTATACGTATGAACTTGTAGAGTCGGGACAGCCCTGTGGATTTGTCACCTTAAGTTTAACGGTATAAAGACCAGAACTTGTGTAAACCTTTTTTGGTACAGCTAACGTAGACTGAGTTGCATCTCCGAAAGACCAGGTGTAACTGCAGCTGCCAGTGTTGCAGGCAGAAGTGTTTGCGAAATAAACTGTATCATTTAAACAGGAATTGTTTTTTGTGAAGTGAGTTTGGTTGGCAGGAAAGATTACAATGGCCTTAACAACAGAATCTTTGCAGCCAAAGCTTGTAGTTGCTAAAAGTTTAACGGTGTAAGATCCGCTTGCCGAATATGTTTGTGAGGGAGAATTTAAAGTACTTGTATTTAATGGCCCCTGACCCAACCACCAAAAAGAACCCGAAATAGCCATTGATGTATGATTACTCACCGAAATGTTTGAAAAGGATACAAGTCCGCTTGAACAATTTAAGCTCTGCGTAAAAGCAGGAGTAGGCAGAGGATAAACAATAACATTTGTAGAAGATGACGTTGCGGAACATCCAAAATTGGACGTAGCTGTTAATTGAAAACTGTATAAGCCCGAAGCATTAAATTTCTTTCTGAATAATTTTTGAGGGGTAGAGCTGGCGCTACCATCACTAAATAACCAAGAGTTTGTGGTGGTGCCTGAGATTATTTTAACAGTATCCTTTATCGTTATAGAATCACCGATGCAGGAATTCAAATGATTGAGGTATGTAATTTGTGGATAAGGCGCTTGCGGCGCAATAACTATACTATCTTTTGTTTCACAACCGCTGGCGTCCATTAAAGTGACCACGAACTTTTGATAGCCGTTTGTTGGATTCACCGTGTGAGTTTGGGTATATAAAACGGGACTTGTATTCCATTGCCATCTTAGAGTTGTGTTTTGTATGGAAGAATTATTTCCGGCATCTAAAGTAGCCGTTGTTCCGGCGCAGATATGAAGTGTGTCAAGCGTCAAAGCAGACACCGGAGGGTTAGGACAATCAGGATCTGCAACAGTGATTCGGAACGCTTTCCCAAGGATATTGATGTGCGGATGATTCAGGTCAGATAGATTTGCACTCATCCCTCCATTGTTTACCGGGCCAATCGGAGTTACTAAAGTGTTTTGAATTGTGGAAAAAAGAGGCGACCAATTTTGGTCCTGATTTAAAGAGACAAAAAGTCTAAGTTGCTGTAAGTGAAAATAGGATGCTGGAAAATAACTTGTGTCATTTGCTAAATAATTGACAGTGATGGTATTGTTTACAAGCGAATGGCCCGGCGAATAGATGTCAAAATACCTTTGTATACTGCCTTTACCTGCATTTACCTGAGGTAAAAAGCCTCTGTAAACACTGAAAGGAGAGCTAATATTTACAGGTCCGGATATTGAAATTCCCATGTTGGCAGCAAGAGCATTTACTGAAGTATTATAAATGGATTTGTAAATAACCAGCCCGGTATCGGTAATGGAGTTTGCAAAAAACTGGGACCCATTCCTTTCATTTTTTATAAAAGGATGATTAATTACTGAGGGTGCGCCAACGGGATCTATGAGATTCCATTTAAACCCGTTCATTAATACCAGGCCCGTTTTAAAATTTAAAGTGTCTGAACAATTTATATTGGTGCTTAGGGTTAACACTCCGGAGCCTTTATCCAGCTCTACTTCCCAAAACTTTGGTTCAACGTTTCCTCCAATAACAGCAAATGCTCCAAAAGGATTTGTTAGCGAATTTGTGAAAATGATCCTGGCCTTTTTTGCGTTGCCTGGTCCTGGAGCTGCTGTAAATTTTAGAAGGTCGTTATTAATAAGACTTCCGGACAGATACAGTGGACCATTAAAACGCACATATTTAGTTGGATCACATTTTAGGTTTTGGAAATCGCCATCCACGCTTATAAAAGATGTAGAATCTACACGCAAGGAAGCATCCGATCCATTAATGAATAAACCTCTCTGTCCCCAGGCAGAACCATGAATTACTAAAAGAAGATATATCAGAAATCTTTTCAAATTTTTTAGGGAAGTTTTATGATGTAAGCCAGCACATAATAGGGTGGTCGATTTTCGTGCATAGTATTGTTTAGACCAGAGCTGGTACCATCCCCTGAATTTCCACCCAGCGTATGATTGTGAGATTTTATATTTACGATGCTATTCGAAATAGCACCTCCACCGCCATTCGCAAGGGGACCTCCACTCTGAAACCCTGAAATATCGTCCTGAATAGAAGTGTTAGTTATACTTGACGTACTTCCATCCGTTCCATTTTGAAGAGCATGCTGGTGTTTGGGTAATTCCGCGATGACTAAAGTATGACCATTTTCACCGCCAGTATTTCCTATTGTTCCGTAGTTGATTACTGTTCCAGTATTGGGCGCTACGGCAGGCGTTGTGCCCGCCCGACCATAAACCAAATGTTGCCCTCCAGCGTTTGTGGTGCCTGCAAAATTGTCTACCCCTACAATAAATCTACCTCTAAGATCAGGAGTCAGTAATCCATTATAGGTTCCGCCATCACAAAGACCCCATCCAAGCGGTACTACAGTCCCACTCCACATAACAATAATTCCTGTAGGAACTAATGCATTTGAAGCAAAGCCCGGAATACTTAGCGTGCCTGTGATATTTGCATTTCCAGTCACATTGATATTTCCACCTGCGCTTATGTTTCCGGATACGGTTGTATTCCCAATGACATCCAATGCTTGAGAAGGATTTTGTTTGTTGATTCCCATGGAAAAGGTAGTTGAAACGGCTGGTGTTGTTATTATACCGGAAGGACTTGTTGAAGACCCACCCGCAGCTAGTGCTAATGGGCTCATGGATATCCATTTGCTCTGAGATCCATGATAATAATAGTGCATGTGATGGTCTTTATCGTATACTACTAATCCATCGGCAGCTGTATTTGTGCCTGAGCTTATGCTAACTCTTTGTACTGTTGTCATAGTGGGAGTTAGCAATCCTTTAGCCATGCCTGCAGGAGATTCAATCTGCATGGCTGCCGAAGAATGTGGTGTGAGAATATTGACGCCGACCTGCGCGTAGTTCTTAGTTAACATAAAAAAAAAGAGGACAAGCAAAATGTGTTCGCCCCTTTTTCTTTTCTTATTTTTTGGGTAAGTAGCTTCCATTATCATCTATTTTATAAAAAGTGTAATTTTTTCGGATTTAAAAACGTCGCCGTTGCGGTTATAAACTCTCAGTTGGTAGGTGTAATTTTTACCTAACTCTATGTCTTTGTCAGAATGAGACATTTCATCGAGCAGCCCTGTAACTGCAGACATTCCAGTTTCTCCTGTTTTAAGTTTGTAAATAACAGAACCTTTCACATGTGCTTCGTTCCTGAGTTTCCATTTAATAATAACTTGTTTCTGTCGTACACTATAATTCACTTTGAAATCGGAAATGCGTAATTGATCATCGTCTTCTTCTAATCTTAACTTGAATTTAAGATGATTGGAATTTTTGGATTTGTTGCCGGAACTATCCTGAGCTTCGATGTAATATTCATAGACACCGGTATCTTCTGCATTTCGGTCTGTAAAACGAAAAATTACTCTGTCTAAAAGCTTCGCATTTAATTTTTTGTAAGAAGAGGATGAGTCGTTGAGATATTTTCTATAAATAGAATAACCGGCAAGATCAGGTTCGGCATTCGGAATCCATTCAACGATAATTTGTTTCTTCTCATTAAGAGAAACTGTTTTTAAAAAAGGCAGACCCGGTGAAGTAACGTCCGGCATGCTGGCAATTGCGAAATCGGAATAGGCGCTACGGTTTAAACTTTTATCTACTGCCACAACTTTGTAAAGAAATTTGTTTTTAATTTTTTTGGCTAAAACATCGGTATAAGTATTTGAACTAAGTGGATCGGGAGTAATCTTCACGTAAGTATCCTCCGTATTTATATTTATGGTCCTGTAAACAAGATATCCTTTCAAATCTTTCTCCTGGTTCTTATTCCAATTTAAAACGATTCGACCCGAATCAGATTCTATGGTGAGGTTTTCTGGTTTTTGCGGAGGTTCATTGTCATATACTTCTATGTGAAAAGGATTGGATACAGTTTCGTTACTGTCTCTGTCTATACAAGAGACTGCGTACATGTATGAACCGAATTGCTGCACATGATCTATAAAGACAGAGTCTTCTAGGGCTACCGGTTGTTTGTTGAGCTTAATAAAGTCTGTATCGTTTTGTGTTGTTCGATAAATGTTAAAACCAAGAAGATCTTCCTCTTTATTTTTCTTTTTCCATTTGATAAAAACATTTTTACCATCCAAAGAATTGTAAATGCTGTCAGGTGACTTTGGCGGGTCGAGATCTTTCAGAAAAACAATTATAGGTTTGGATAAAATAGATGCACTTCCAAAAAAGTCGATGGCTTGTAATTGATAATAATATTTAGTGTGAGGTTTTAATTTTCCATCTACAAAAAATTCTTCGCCGTAAACCTCTTCATTGTTTTTATTTTTTATTTTGGAAAGAATGATTGGCTCTTTTGTTATTTGACGAAAGGTGCCTGTATCATTGATCTTTCGATATACGTTAACACCGAAATAGGCGTCAGGTTCGGGCGTCCATTTAAAAGAAACTTTTTTGTTCCCGGTTTTTGTGATGACGTTTTGAGGAGCATCAATAGGCACATATTTATCTGTTTTCAGCTTTTTAGAGATGCCAATTTCCGTTTCTCCGGAAGCAGTGTGAGAAGTTACTTTGTATTCATATTCTTTTCCTTTTATTGCCGTTATGTCGTCGTAACGTATACCCAGATAGTTAGAAAAGGCATCGCTTTTAAATGATTTTACAAGTACAGCCAATAAAGCCAGATCTTTTATATTCGCTTGAGATGCGGCGAGTTCCAGGTAACTTTTAAGTTCTTTGTCTTGTCGCAATTCTTCTTCTGAAACTTCGTAAGATTTGTACAAGACAGGTTGAGCATTTATTTTGTCCCAGTTTGTCGCTGTAATTTCCTTACGGTAAATAGTATATCCCATGCTATTTATTATCGAAGGACAGTACCATTTTATCTGCACCACGTTTTGGTTGTTCGGACTAACGCGGCACAGCACGGTATTTTGACTCCAGGTTTGGAAACAAACAAAAATCAAAACGGCGTGTATCACTAATCTCTTCATTTTACTTTGCCCTTTTTTTTAACGTGACACCAAAATTATAGACGTAAGAAAGTGAAGCCCTCATCTCACTGAATTGTTGAGCAGTTTGTTTTACCGCGTTTTTTTTGAGGTAAGAGTAATTTGCTTTTAAGGATTGACATTTATCGAGAGTAAAACTAAAATTGAAGGCATAGGTTTGATTTTTGTTTAAGATCTCGCCATCGATAAAGGTATTTTGGAAACCTGCATTTAGCTGGAGACGGATTTTGTTTTTGAATAAAGATTTTTGAATTCCGAAATTCGGACCATACCCTTCATTCACTCCCTGACCTTGGCTTGTTGCTTTATTGTATAGTCCTGCTACTGTTAAACCGAAACCCAAGTCAATTAAATTGGCCGTATAAGAGAACGTTTCGTTAAAAAAAGTAGTAAGGCCCTGCTTATTTCCACCGGATTCCTGGTAGGTAGCGCTGTTGCTTAAAGTGTGTTTAATTTTCTTTTTACCAAAAGCATAACTTGCATTTAATCCTTCGTTTTGCGTTAGCTGAACGAATTTTATGGAGTCTGTAAAAACATCTCTTACAGGTAGGGTATTTGAACTAAAATTAGAATAGTTTGCACTAAGATTGAGATTGGAAGTAATATTGCAGGAAACGTTCAGAGAACCAATGATTCTTTGTGAAGTCATCACCTGAATTTTATCAAGGTTGTTCTTTTGAACTCCCGAAGCTGCGCTGATGGAGATCTTGTTTTTTAATAGACTAAAATTTGTATTCAATGAGAATTCTTCAATGTCATTGGTAAGAAAAATAGCACCAAGTGTTTTGTAATCTGGATCAATACGTTTGTATTTAAATCCTAGAAGGTATTTACCAGGTGTAAAATCAATACCGGCGGTTATGGCTTTATCGTAATGTGAAGATGTGCGTGGTGAATAGATTTGATTAATGTAAGTGAACCGCTCTATTTTGTATAGTTCGTCGAAAAGATTTTTTGTATAAAGGCTGTAGGCCAGATGTCCATTAACACTAATAAATTTGGTTATTTTTTGTTTGGTCCCTAACGCAAAGATCTGGTTTTCCTGTGGCGTAACGTTTAGAGACGTATCGAAGGCTAAAGAATGGATATTGTCTTGTATTTTTAAGAAGATAAATTCTCCATAATTATTTTCGGAACCTACTTTTATTTTTCCACCGCCACCCCAGCGCTCGTAAGCAGGCATACTCACAACAATTCCGTCTACGCCCCCTTTTGGAATAGCTTTCTCGAAACGCCCGTAAAAACCCGCACCACTCACCAAATATTTTTTAGGTTTAACTTCCAACCCTCCTCCTAAAAACATAGCACCTGACAAAGTGTATTCTGAAAATTCAAGAGATCTGAATCCAGCGTGAACAGTAATCCAGCGGTACTGAGGGCTGATTCCGAATTGATTGAACGGTTGACTAAACTTATCCAAACCTGACGAGTAATTTTTGTCCTGCTGGGTTATTACGGCGGTAAAAGGCACATTTACCTTATTAAAAAGTGTGAGATTAAGATTTGCATTTAGGGTCCAGTAAAAAGGATCGCGGCGTGGCGCAATGCCATCGGCTTTGTAAAAAACCATATTTGCCGCTATAGAACCAGTGACAGATAATGGAACTTCATTGGGAATGTTTTTTACATTTCGCAATGTCTGTTCCACATCCTGAGCAAAACCTTTATTGAGTATCATAAAGAGTGAAATCGGTATTGTAATTCTATAAATCAACGGGCCTAAATTAAATTAAAAACCCTGGTATGCTGAGTACGAAGGCCCATTAAGAGCGTTAATTAAGACGGAGAGTTAGCACCTGACAACAAGGGAAATGAAACTGTCGATGAACAAAAAATATTTTAACGGATTTATTTTGCAACCTGGAAAGACTTTTTTTAAACAGATATTAGAATGGGATTAGAAGGCGGTAAGGGCCGTAAAAACTGACTTTTTGTACTTTGTTGACGTGTGGATAAAAAATTTGCTAAGTCTGGCGTTGCTTTTGCGGTAAACAGATATACCTCAGTACTTACAGTTATGTACAAAAGTTCAGCTTTGTCTACAGAAAAAATTGTATCTTTTGCCCATCCCAAATAATTTTTGATAGATAAATTTTAATTTTTTTAGAATGATAGCATTAACTACCAAAGAAACTAAGATCTTAAAAATGGTTTGCGACGATAAAAGTAACATGGAGATCGCTACCAAATTAAAAGTAAGCCTCAGGTATACCGAGAAACTAAAAACAAAACTCTACGCAAAAACCAAAACCAGCTCCAATGTGGGCCTTTTAAAATGGGCAGTGATAAATAAACTCTACGTTATCAAAAAAAAGCAGAAAGCTAAGTAGTGTAGTTTGTAAATGGGGAATTCAATCGAATAAAGTTCAACACTTATTCCCTTATTATACTCACTTATTCTGTTGTGATTTTAACAAACGGTTAAAGTACATGGCACGTCCTGCAAACAGAGTTTTAAGGTCTGTCAAACGGCACTGCACAGTCAAAAATCAGCAAGCTCTGAAAGAGCGGTGCTTAAAGCCATCAGCTCTAAATACAGCCATTATCTAAACCTGCAATTAAGGCAGAGCTATGGGCAGTACTTCCGGGTTTTAAGCACTCTTTCACCAGTGGTATAGGTGAGTTATAAAATTTTGAATACATTTGAGTTGTACTCTGTATATCACACACAAACAACTACAACATGAGTTCAACCCAAATTATTTTTACAGACAATGTAGAAAGATACAGGACGTCTGTACTCCAGGATTTAAAAAAATTCAACATTACCTGCATAGGTGAGGCATCTAACGGATTGGAGCTTTTACGCCTGCTTAAAGACAAGCGTCCCGATGTTGTGCTGCTCGATCTTCAAATGCCCGTGATGAATGGAAGTGAGACATTAAACAAGATAGCCGAAGAATTTCCTTACACCAATGTAATAATACTCAGCATGTACTACGAACCCCTGTTGGTGGAAGATTTTATAAGAAGAGGAGCGAAGGGATACATTGCAAAAGAGGAACTTCTGGATATCAGGATTCTTTCAGAAGCCATTGAAACGGTAAAAAACGGGGGAATATTTATTTATCCAAAGTCTGCCGCATTAGACGAAAAGGCTATAAAGTACACGCAAAAGCAAAAGGAGATAACGCCCTTTATGTGCCAGGGATTTACCAATGAACAGATTGCCGCGGAGATGAATGTGAGTGTGCGTGCGGTAGAAAAACTCAGGAGTAAAATATATGTAAAGGTTGAAGGAGAAAAAGCCATTGACTTTTATCGCTATGCCTTTTCTAAAGGATTGCAGTTTTTAAAAGTAATACGCAGAAGTAAATGAAGGAACCTATTTACAGGAGAGCAGTCCTATCTGACATACCACAGCTTTGCGCCTTAGGCCTCGCATCCTACGGGCAGTTTAAGCAAACGCTGGGCGAAGAGTGGAAAAAAATGGAGGCCGGGATCGGCAATTCACAAACCTATACCAAACTTTTAGAAGTAGGGGTAGGCTTTGTCTGCGAACAAAATGATAAACTTCTGGGTATGGCATTTTTGGTGCCGAGAAATAATCCTGTGGGATTTTTTGAAGCAGGCTGGTCGTATATTCGGTTGGTTGGTGTGCTGCCAGAGCACGGTGGCCAGGGCATAGGCAAAGAACTTACAAAACTTTGTATTAAGCAGGCCAAAGAGAGTGGCGAAGAAATTATTGCCCTGCATACCTCTGAGTTTCAGAATGCTGCGCGGCACATTTATGAAACTATAGGATTTACAAAATTAAAAGAGATCGATAAACTCTTCAATAAACGGTATTGGATCTATACTTTAAATTTAAAGGCCTGACTAGTTGCCTGCGTGTTCGCTAACTTCAATAAAATCGGTAACCTCAATAACTTCTTTTAGTGCCATATACAAATGGTCGAGGTCGGCCTGAGAGTTAAAGCCATTGATAGAGTAGCGCAGGTAACATTTTTCGCGGTGACGCATTACCGGAATTTCGATAGCGTATGTTTGAAATAAGTAGCGCTGTAATCTTTCTGCGCTTAAAGGTTTTATAGGTATACTAAGCATTTGTACCAGGAATTCGTCATTAACCGGACATAAAGGTTTAGAGCCTAAAAGATCACAGAAGCGTAAAGCATTTTTCTGTACTAACGCCCTGCAGTTTGACGCAACCTCGTCCCAATTGTTTTCCTTCATAAACTGTAATGCTTTTGGAACAGTTAAGAAAGAAGAATATTCGCGCGTGCCCTGCATCTGGTGGTAGTCGAGAAATTGTGAAGCAGAAGGAAATTCGGCCTCGTAGCCCCAGCTAACCACCAAAGGATCGAAGAGGTGTTGCAGTGCTTTTGTAACATATAAAAAAGAACAGCCTTTCGGTGTCAACATCCATTTGTGGCAGGCGCCTGTATAAATGTCTGCTTTTAGTTCTGCAAGGTTTAATGGAATTTGTCCGGGTGCATGTGCACCATCTACTATAGTAATCAGTCCTTTTTCTTTAGCTATTTCGCAAATTTCTTTTACCGGTAATAGTAAAGCTGTAGAGCTGGTAATATGGCTTATAAATATGGCTTTTGTTTTTGGAGTGAGGCCTTTAAAAAAGTTTTCAATAAAAGCTTCTTTTGTAGTTAAGGGTAAAGTTATGGCTTGCTGAATATACTTTGCGCCGGCTTTCCTGGTATAGTAGCTCCAGGTGCGGTCGAGCGCGCCATATTCAAGGTCTGTACTTAATACTTCATCGCCGGCATTTAATTTTAAACTCTTCGCTATAATATTCAGCGCATACGAAGGATTGGTTACAAAAACCAGGTCGTCTGCAGCACAACCAACGTAGGCACCCAAAGCTTCTCGCGATTCTTTCAAATACTTCAGGCTGTTAACCGTAATAAACTGCACGGGCTCATATTCAAGCTCCATTTGAAATTTCTGGTAGTCCTCAAAAATTTCTTTCGGACAAGCGCCGAAAGATCCGAAATTGAGATAAGTGACTTCAGGATTAAGAAGAAATTTATCTTTTAGGTTAAGCGTTGACATTCTTAAAAAATCTACTGTAGGTGGTTAAAACAAAAATATAAATTTAAATTGTGAAACAGTCTTAAAGTCCAAAAGAGTTCATATCTGAGTGGTTTTTGTTGATTATTGAGGCCGATCCTCAACTCCTGTTTACTTAACCTGTAACAGGCTCAAAAACGTCTGAAGTCTTTACCCTGCCCGGGTTAACACGTAGTGGCTCGCAGTTGCAGGAGCAGAAGTGTGTCACCGGGCAGGATAAGAGCTCCTGGATTGTATAACCTTCGTTAAACAAACTAGTGTTTAACCTGGCAGAAAAAAATAGCATCGCGCCGATGTTAAGGCCAGCACCTTAATCAATCATATCAAAAAAACACGAAATGCCGGCACCCGCAGGTTGCATGCTATACATGTGTTTTACATTTTTAAAAATGTTGCTTACGACTATAGCTGTTGTAAAAAGAATAGCAGCTAAAATAAAGGTGTGTACCAATGATTTAAAAGTTAAAGATTTCATTTGCGTTTGTTTTTGTTTGTGAGGTCAAAATTACATCCCGCTAAGGCCTGGTGAAAACGACAAATCGCCTGCAAAAACAAGTTTTTAAGGAGAAGTAGAAAAGCATGGCTTAAACACCGCTCAAAAGGTGTTTTTTTTCAGGAGACAATTAGGAAAGGCTGCAAATTTGCATTTATCGCAAATCTATCCGCTCAAAAATGCAGAATACAGCAAAGAAATTTAGTTAGAGCGAATGATAATTGCATTGGCAACCCATTGATAGAGAATAAAAGCAATGAGGTAGATGGTCACGAAAATATTAAAAAAGTCTCCGGATTCGTTAAAATTCACGATTCCTAATACCCCGGTTAAAAGCATGGCGATAGAATAAATAGCCAGGGCCGTTCTGCCTTTGCTTTTAGCAGCAGCGGCAAATGTGCCGGCAATAGGTATGGCCATGCTAAACATCAAAATGCATAACAGGAGAAATTCATAATTCCGGAAAAGTAAAAAAGCAATTCCTGAAAGTACCGACACTAAAAGACTAATGCCGGTGAAGTTGGACGACCTGGTTTCATTATCGTCTAAAGCATAACGTCCGTATACATTAAGACGTAAAAAAAGATTAGAGAGCGGAGTAATGATCCAGGTAGTTAAAGCAAAAATTGTGTAAAGCACCACTATGGGAACCGTTATAACCTGTATACCTGGATAGTGATCTCCCAGGGTACGAATAACATTAGAACCAATGTAAAAACCAATAATAACAAACCATTGCGCCTTACCTTTTAAATTTCCTATCCAGAAAGCGTAACGTAAAAACAGCCTGTAAAACAAATAACGCGCTTTTAAAGCTTCTACCATGCCCGCGCGGGCATGACTGTTGCCTGGATCGATGGAAAGTGATTGTTTAAAGTGTTCGAGTGCTTTTTTATGCTCGCTTTTTTCTAAAAGTCCCCAACCAAGATTAGCGTGAGTTGCTGCGTTATCAGGATCGAAATAGAGAGCCTCGTTAATGGTATCGTAAGCTTGCTGTTTATTGTCGAGTTTAATTAAAGCTTTGGCTCTGGCATTGAGGCAACCAATGTTTTCGGCTTCAATGGCCAGCCCTTCATTCGCAGCATCCAGAGCTTTTTGCCACTCTTTTTTATTTAGCAGGAGAATAGATTTTAATTCATAGTATTCTGCTTTATAAGGATTGAGCGTAATGGCCGAATAACAAAAACTTTCAGCTTCTTTTGAGTCTGTTCCCAAAGCAACAATGGCCGCCACATAAAAACTAAAATCATCAGATGGACTTGAAAAGATGCCTTGTTTAGCATGACGTTCGGCATCCTTCTTTTTATCAAGATGCAGAGCGCAAAGTGCCAGCATAGAATGGAAATAGCCATTAGTGGGATCGCTGGTAACAAGTGCTCCGTATTCCTTTTCAGCTTCTGCGTAACGCCTGTGTTCAAAAAGGAGCGCAGCTTTCTGTAGTTGTTTTTCTTCGAACATAGACTATTTTTTTATTTTCAGATAGTCTAAAATTTCGTCGTAGAGCCCCGACTCATTGGCATACAAGGCATAATTGCGCGCTACAGTAAACCATTCTTTGGTAGAGGGAACAACACGTTTTACAGCGGAAGAAAAATCTTTGGTCACAATAGGAGCGGGAATGCCGGTTTTCATGGCTTCTGTGAGCTTATCTTCAATTACCACATCAACCAGTGATTTAAGATCTGCGCCCGAAAATTCTTTGGTTTTCGAAACCACATCTGTTGTATCAAGGTCTTTTAAGGGTTTGCCTTTTAAATGAATATCTAAAATTTGTTTGCGTGCATCTTCATCGGGTGGTTGCACAAAAATAATGCGGTCAAAGCGGCCCGGTCTTCTGAATGCCGGATCTAAATGCCAGGGAGCATTGGTAGCAGCGAGAATGAGAACCCCTTCGTTGGATGCGTCGAGTCCGTCCATCTCGCTTAAAAATTGATTAATTAAATGTCTGCCAGTAGAATTTTTCATGTCAGAACGATTCGCGCCTAAGGCATCTACTTCATCAAAAAATAAAACGCAGGGGGTATTTTTTCTTGCCAGCTCAAATAGTTTGTGAAGGTTTTTTTCACTGTTACCCATCCACATATCAAGAATGTCGTTAATGCCAACACTGATAAATTTGGCGTTCACTTCTCCCGCTGTAGCCCTTGCTATGTGTGTCTTTCCGCAACCCGGCGGTCCGTACAATAAAATGCCTCCACCGGTTTTTTTACCGTAGGCTTTATAAAGTTCAGAATGTGTAATGGGGTGAATGATTTTTAAGCGGATCTCTTCCTTCACCTTATTCATGCCGCCAATGTCTTCAAATTTTGTAGAAGGTCGTTCTATAGTTAGCTTATCACTGAATTGTTCTTGTTCTTCGTTTTCTTCGGAGCTTTGCATTTGCGCAGCGGGACTGCGAAAAACGGCATCTAATTCCTTATCAGAAAGTGTATTATCTTTTGCAAGGGCTTGCTGGTATTGCTCCTGCGCTTGCGAATGTTGACCGTCTTTTAAAAGTACTTTCGCAAACAAAAGATGGTATTCGGCAGCAATAGATGGCATAGCGCATAGTTCTTCAAGAAGCACTTCTGCAACCGCGTAATTTCCCTGGTTGTAACAAGCCTTGCAGAGCCCGCATTTTGCTTCTAAGTTTCCTTTAGAATAGTCGAGTACCAATTTGTATTCTTTTTCTGCGTCAGCAAAATTAGCGCTACTCATTAATATTTGTGCGAGGTATAAACGCAGGGGAACGTTATCGGGTGAAACCGAGAGGGCTTCTTTCAGGTTTTTGATGGCTTCAGAACTCATGTTGTAAAATTATCAATTATTATTTGAGGATGCTATTTTAGCGGCAGATTCCAGTGACCTGCAAATACAAAAGCACTATTTGCTTATCTTTAGACTTTGACAAACAACTTGAAAATAAGTTTAAACACATCCTTGCTCAGCAAGCTCTTTTTATTTCTGGGTTTGTTGCCTTTTTATGCCATAATTGGCCAAACTAAAAATACAGAATGGTTGGTTAGTTCATCGTCGGTTACTTTTAAAATAAAGAATGCGGGCCTAACGGTGAATGGTTCGTTTCTGGGTTTAAATGCAAAAATTAACTTTGACGCATCAAAAAGTGCCGGTAATTCTATACAAGCCACTGTAGAAGCAAAGACTATTGATACAGATAATAATACGCGCAACGCGCATTTAAAAAAAGCGGAATATTTTGATGTAGAGAAGTATCCGAAAATTTCGTTGGTTTCCACTTTTTTCGGAAAAGATAAGGAGGCTTTCAGAGGCTATTTTAATATTACCATCAAAGACAAAACAAAAGCTGTAACGGTACCATTTACTTTCAGTGAGAAAAATGGCAAAGGGGTTTTTAAGGGAAGCTTTACATTAAACCGATTGGACTTTGGGGTAGGCGAGTCCAGCATTATTCTTTCAGATAATGTCACTGTAACTCTTGAAGTAAATGTGCTGAAGAAATAATTAGTCTGTTTCTTTCTCTATCCTTCCGTCTAACAAATTAATAATACGCGAACCGTAAGCCGCATTTTTTTCGGAGTGTGTTACCTGGATAATAGTCACATTACTTTCTTTATTAAGTTTGCTGAAGAGTTCCATTATTTCTTCGCCCTGTTTAGAATTCAGATTTCCTGTTGGTTCGTCGGCCAATAATAATTTAGGATTGTCAATCAAGGCTCTGGCAATACCAACTATCTGTTGTTGTCCGCCGGATAATTGCGTGGGAAACAGATCTTTTTTTCCGACAATATTAAAACGGTCGAGCATGTCAGATACGGCGGCTTTGCGTTCAGAAGACTTCATGTCGCGATACAACAAAGGGGTTTCAATATTTTCGGCAACTGTTAGTTCATCAATTAAGTGGTAAGCCTGGAAGACAAATCCAATGTGATCTTTATAGAGTTGTGAACGGTATTTTTCTTTCAATTCCTTCACACTTTTATCCAGGAATTTGTATTCCCCTTCGTCAAAAGTATCCAACATGCCAATGACGTTTAACAAAGTTGATTTTCCAGAACCCGATGGGCCCATGATGGAAACAAACTCTCCTTCGTTTATAGTTAAATTAATGTCTCGCAATAAAAATGTTTTATTTCCACCGCTGTTTACATACTTGTAGATGTTTTTTAATTCTATCATAAGAAGTTTAGCTAATTATTAAGTAATGTTATTCAGATCTTAAACTCTTCACCGGATTTACAATCGCAGCTTTAATAGCCTTATAACTCACGGCTAAGAAGGCAACGCACAAGGAAGTTAGCATGGCAACCACATATATGCCGGCGTTCATTTGAATGTGGTAAACAAAATTATTGAGCCATTTACTCATTACTAACCAGGCCAGTGGGGCTGCTATTACAAATGCTACACCAATTAAAACGGCAAATTCTTTAGAGAAAAGAATCAGAATACTGGGTATACTTGCTCCCAGCACTTTTCTTATTCCCACTTCTTTTGTTTTTTGAACCACCATAAAAGAAATCAAGCCATACAAACCCAGGCAGGAAATAAAAATCGCTAAGCCTGCGAAGATCTTATAGAGCAGTGCCATTTGCGATTCCTGCTGGTAAAAATTTTCAATGGTTTCGTCCATAAAGGAGCCGTCGTACACATAGTCTGGAAAGAATTTATCCCAGGTATCCTGAATTTCTCTTTGCGTTTTCAACATATTTTGTGTTTGCAGTTTTATACAGGTAAGCTGGTAACGATTTCTTTTTGAAGAGATCATAATTGGTTTTACTTCTTCACGTAAAGAATTTGTTTTAAAATCTTTAACCACGCCACAAATCGATTTCCATTTTCCACCGCCTATTCTTAGGTCTTTTCCCAGGGCTTGTTCGGGCGATGCGATGTTTAATTTTCTAAGAAGGGTTTCGTTCACAACTACGGTACTTATTGTGTCGCTCTTAGCGTAGGCTTTCCCTGCGAGGAATTGTAAGCCAAAAGTTTTAAAATAATCTTCATCGCCAAATTTTAAATACAAAGTAAAATTTTCGTCGGGTTTATGATCTACGGCAAAATTCGTTCCCTGATTACTATCCGAAGAAGGCATGTCGCTGGCGAAGGAGATTTCTGTTACTCCTGGAATTTTTGCAAGTGCTTCTTTAAATGCAGGCTGATTTTTTAGTGTTGTACTATCTGTGTTCCCCCCCAATAATAAAAGGGCATCTTTATTAAAACCAAGATCAGCGTTACGCACATAATTCATCTGGGAAATAGCTACTATAACACCAATTATCAGTACCTGTGAAATAGCGAACTGAATTACCACTAATGTTCTGCGTAAAGAAATTCCACCAACTGTTGCGGAGGTAATTTTATTTCTAAGGGCGATGATAGGCGTAAATCCTGATAGGATAAATGAAGGATAAATTCCCGCAAGCAGGGTAACTAAAATTATGGATAGGATAAAAAAGAGGAAGGTTTGTAAATTAAACAGGCTTAAGTCTTCTTCAATCGAAACAACGTGCTTGATGTAGGGAAGTGCCAGCCATGCCAGGACGAGAGAAATTAGAGCCGCAATAAGAACAATAAATTTAGTTTCTACGATCATTTGCCAGAACAATTGATGACGGTTACTTCCAAGAACTTTACGGATGCCAACCTCCTTAGACCTTCCCACTGCTTGTGCCGTTGAGAGATTTATAAAATTGATGCAAGCCATCAGGATGATCAGAAAGCCAATTAAAGATAAGGTGGTAAGAGTGCTGCGCGCCATAACGTGTGTTCCAGTATTGCCGATGTTCGTATCGTAATGAATTTCTTTTAAGGGGCGAAGTAAGTTTAGCCTTAGATTTTTGCCTTCGTTCTTATAGTATTTTTTTGAAAGCCCGACCAATTGTTTTTCAATGGCGTCTTCGGTAACATTTTCCGGGAAAAGCATGTAGATCTGAAAGTTGCTTGTAGTGGAACCCCAATCATCCTGGTAGTTGTACATTTTGGCATTCTTTATCGTGATAAACGAGCCAATCACATTCATGCGAAAATCTGAGTTGTAGGGTGCATCTTCAATTATACCGGCTATCCGAAAATCTATGGCATTATCAAGTCTTAGAGTTTTTCCTACAACTGTTTTCCAGTCGTTATAATATTTCAATGCAGTACTTTTACTTAGTACCACTGCATTTGGCTGAGACAGTACTGTAGCATTTCCCACTAACCATTTCGCCTGGAGGATATCAAAATACTCTGGATCAGCAAAGTATACGCCGTGATCTTCTACAAATTTTTTGTTTTGCGAGCCTTGTCCTATTGTGATCTGGTTTCCAAAAGTACTGCAAAACGCGCCGATTTTAATATTCGGGAGATCTGCACGCAATGCTTCAAGGGCAGGAAATGGAATTCCCGGAGTATAATCAATGCCATCTGAATAAGTGTCCTGCGTATAAATATGATAGATGTTATCGTAATTCGGTCTGAACTTATCGTAGCTCAATTCATAACGCACCACTAGAAATAACAGGAGACAGGCAGCGATGCCAATAGCGAGGCCGGCCACATTAATAATTGCATAGCCTTTGTGGCGGATTAGATTTCGGTAAGCGGTTTTAAAATAATTGAGAATCATATTAGATGAATTTATTCGGATCTTAAACTAGTAACTGGATTTGACAGGGCAGCACGAATGGACTGGTAGCTAACGGTTATTAAAGCGAGCAATACAATAAGGCAAATGGGTAAAACAAACAGTGCGGGTTTTAAGGACATACGGTAGGCATAGAGTTCCAGCCATTTGTTTATAGCCCACCAGGCCGCAGGAACAGAGATGCAGGCTGCAATAAAAATTAATTTTAAAAAGTCTGAAGATAGATTTTGTATTATTGATCTTGCCGAAGCTCCCAGAACTTTTCTTATACCCATTTCTTTCGCCCGTCTCTCGGCAGACAATGCAGCCATGCCAAAGAGTCCGATACAGGAAATGAAAATGGTAAGCAATGCGGAAAAGGCTACAATTTTTTTCCATTTTTCTTCGCTTTCATACTGTTTATAAATTGTATCATCGAGAAAGCTATACTGGTAGGGAGTGGCGGGAAACATGGTCTTAATTGTCTTCTCAATATGTCGCAAAGCTGCAGTTCTGCCGGCTGGGTTTATTTTTACATACAGCAAGTTATAGTGCATTTGCGGGTCCATTGTAAAGAATTGTGATTTCAATTCCTGTGAAAGCGGACCATTTTGAAAGTTTTTAACAACGCCTATCACGCTATATTTTTTATTGCTGTAATGAAAATCAACAATTTCACCTATTGGATTTTTCCATCCGGCTTCCTTTACAAATTTTTCATTTACCATTGCTGAACCGATGGAGTCGGAAGGAAATTCTTTAGAAAAGTTTCGCCCCATAACAACCGGTATCTTTAACAGGGAAAAACTCTCTTCATCAATTTTGTCCATCTTGAATCCCAGGTTAACTGTTCCATTAACATGCGCCAAGGTATAACGCTCGCCACCTTGTCGACCTGAAACCCTTTGAATTGCGGGTTCTTTTTGTAGTTCGTTTTTTACACTTTGTAATTTAAAAGCAGTCATATTGCCCGTTAGTACAGAGATGATATTTTCTTTTTCGTATCCAAGATCGTAGTGAATCATAAAATTGAATTGAGAATAAATAGCAAGTGTTGCGATAATAAAAAAACTTGCTAAAGTAAATTGCAGAACAACTAAACTTTTCGACAGGTAATTTTTACCTGAAAAGCGTAATTTTCCGTAAAGCGTTTCTACAGGATTGAAGCCCGAGAGAACCAGTGCGGGATAGGAACCGGCAAGAAAACCAGTAAGTAAAAATAAAAGACTATACCCTAAAATGAGTTCGATATCGAAGAGGTAAGAGAAAGAAAGTTCTTTGCCGGAAACAGAATTAAAAAATGGAAGTACTAAAACAACCAAAAGAATGGCAAAGACAAAAGAAAATAAGCTCATCACGAAAGATTCACCAAGAAACTGAAGGATCAACTGTTTTCGCTGACTTCCTACAACTTTACGAATGCCAATTTCTTTTGCTCTTTTTAAAGAACGCGCTACTGTGAGATTCACAAAATTAATGCAGGCTATCAGCAGGATAAATGCGGCAATACCAACAAGTATGTAGGAATAAACGGGGTTGCTGCCATCAGAAAGTCCATTGCCTGAAACGTAATTTGTATCCAGATGCATATCACTAAGTGCTTGAAGATGATAAACATATTTGTCGTCGAATTCGTATTTTTCACGCATTTCTTTTATCTGGATCGCAGCTTCGCTTTGATAAATGCTGTTACATTTTGCAGCTACTATTTTTAAATCAGATCCTGGTTTTAAAACTACAAAGGTGTTCAGAAAAGAATTCATCCATTCTGTATCATTTTCGTAAAGCTGGTGTAACTTGATAGGTAAAAGCATTTGCGCTTTTATGGAAGAGTTTATGGGAGAATTTTTAAGAACTGCAGTTACCGTAAAATCTGAAAAGGCGGTATCTGCATTCATATGTAAGGTTTTCCCGACAACATCTGATTTCCCGAAATATTTCTTTGCCAGATCTTCTGAGATAACCACAGAGTGGAGATCCTTTAAGGGATTAATCGCATTGCCAAATAAAACCGGGAAAGTGAAAACTGAAAGAAAATTTTCGTCAACCCATAAAGCGTCTTGCCAGAGGACATCTTTATTTTTCTGAATGTCGCAGGAGGCAAATTGAATTCTCACAAAATCTTCTATTTCAGGGATATTTTTTTTAAAAGTGGGGCCCGGCATCATGCCTGTGCTGGAAGTATAGCTCACTTCGCCTTTTGAGTCGATCATATCCAGGGTGAGATGATAAATCTGTTCTCCCTTTTTATGAAATCTGTCGAAGCTGGTTTCGTCTTTCGCGTATAAAAAAATAAGCATGCAGCAGGCAATGCCAAGGCTAAGACCAAAAATATTTATAAAGGAAAAAAATTTGTTCCTCCAGAGATTGCGAAGTGCCGTTATGATATAGTTCTTTAACATTTTAGTAGTATGGTTTCATTTAGGTAAATGTTCAAACACTGTTTTTACATATGCTTCACTATTCGGTTCGTAAACTTTTAGCTGGATTTGCGCTGGCCGCTCTAAAAGTTTGTGAGCTTACTGATAAAACGGCTATCGCTAAAGAAATAATTCCTGCCAGAACGAATACCCACCAGGAGAGATTAATATGGTAAGCATAGTTGCGTAACCAAAGACTCATAATCCACCAGGCAAGCGGCCAGGCTATGAGATTAGCAATTAAAACAAGTTTTACAAAATCTTTTGAAAGCAACTGAACAATATTTGTTACCGAGGCACCAAGAACTTTGCGCACACCAATTTCCTTAGTACGCGTCTCAGCAGAATGTAAGGCAAGACCCAATAAGCCCAGGCAGGCAATTATGACAGCGAGAATTCCCAGACCTGCAACTACTCTGCTCACCTTCATATCATTTTTATAAAGCGTAGCAAAATGTTCATCGAGAAAAATATAGCTAAAAGGATAGGAACTTATATTCTTTTTGTACGTAGATTCTACAAAAGCAATAGCTTCTCTGACTTTGGCAGCGTCGATTTTTACGGAAATGTCGTGGAAGCCCCGCGTTCTGTAGTTAACTAAAGCAAGTGTTTCAACTTTGGTATGCAAAGAGTTAAAATTAAAGTCTTCTACTATACCTACTATGGTGCTAACCGAATCATTGCCGGTATCCTGAAAATCTACCATGAATGTATCACCGATTAAGGATTCGTAAGATGAGTTTGGCTTGTCTTTTAATAGTTCTTTTGCCAGTGATTTATTAATAATGAATTCCTTGCCGTTTCCATGTTCTGTGAAATTTTTCCCGGCAATCATTTTTATTTCATACAGCGAGATAAAGTCTTCGTCTACTATGATGCTCGAAGAAGACAGATCGCGTGCCGGACCGTCTCCTTTATATTTGAAACTACTTTGATGCAAATTATTTCCCAGACTTTGAGATGATCCGCTAACACCTTTTACCAATGGGCCCGCCTCTAGCGCAGCCTTTAATCGTGTAAAACCGCCATAAGCTCCAGAAATAGTTATAACCTGATCTTTATTAAATCCAAGCTCTTTGCTACGCATAAAATTTAACTGGCGAATTACAAAAACTGTTGCAATGATCAGGAATGTGGCGCTGGCAAATTGACCAATCACAAGGGAGTTTCTCATATAACTTTTGTTTTTGCTTTGAAAGACACCCTTTAAAACAAAAACAGGTTTGAAGGACGAGAGATAGAAAGCAGGATAAAGCCCGGCGAGTATACCTACGATTACTGTTGCGAGGAGTAATTCAAAAAACATCAGGGGAGATTTCCATGGTAAAAATTGCATATCGTGTTCAGTTAATAAATTCAAATACGGCAGGAAGAGTGTTACAAGAATGGTAGCTAAAAGCATGGAGGTAAATGCTAATAGCATAGACTCACTCAGGAACTGAAAAACTAATTGTTGGCGGTGTGCGCCTATGGATTTTCGTACCCCTACTTCTTTCGCCCTGCTGGCTGAACGAGCAGTAGAAAGATTTATAAAATTAATACAGGCAATTAACAAGACTATTACAGCTATAACACTGAAGAGGTTAGTATAACTTCGGTCAAATTTTTGATAATTAAAATAATCGTGTGTAATGTCGGAAGAGGTTGCGTGGAGATTTTTAACGGGTTGTAAAAACAGTGAAAGCTCTTTAGTAATTTCTTTATTCATGTATTTTGTGAGAAATGCCGGGAAGCGGGATTCAAGCTTTTTGATATCTGCGTTGTCGGAAAGTTCAAGATAGGTGATCATCCAATTGCCTCCCCAGCTATCACTTTCACTAGCGGGCTTCACAATTGTTGTAAGAGAATATAATCCATCAAATTGTAAATGCGAATTTTCAGGAATATCCTGCAGGATGCCAGTTACAGTAAAATGGATGGTATCGCGCATATTGTGGGTTGAAAGGGATTTACCTATAGGGTCTTCTTTCCCGAATAATTTCTCTGCACTTTCTTCCGTTAATACAACACTGTTCTCATTTGCGAGTGCTGATTTTCTATCACCCTTTAGTAATTTGAAATCGAATAAGTCAAAAAAGGAAGCATCTGTCCAGAATACATTGTCAAGAAAAACTTTTTTTTCGTTGTTGGCAAGTCCGGCCATTTCAAAAGACACGAGGCGGGCATAATTTTTTACTTCAGGGAAATCTGCCTTTAATGCTGGTCCCATGGGACACATGGAGAGGGCTACTTTTTGAGGCGCAGCCATGCCTTCCGGACTCTGCAACTCATTGAGTCTGTAAATGTTTTTAGTATGCATGCCATCGAAATTCTTTTCATACTGCACAAAAAGTAAAATGGTTATACACACCGCCATGCCTAATGACAGTCCAACTATATTGATCGCTGAGAAAGATTTACTCTTCCATAAATTTCTTAAGGCGAGCTTTATATAATTCTGAAACATAATTTCTCTATTTTTAAAATCACTCGGTTCGTAAACTTTTAACCGGATTTGCTCTTGCTGCTTTCATAGCTTGAAAACCAACTGTCATTAATGCTATAACCAATGCGAGGCATCCTGCTGTCACAAAAACACCAGCGCCAATAGTAATTCTGTAAGCGTAATCTAACAGCCATTTATTCATGAGATATAATGCTATAGGCGCAGCAATAATGAATGAGATGACGACAAGCTTTAAAAAGTCTTTCGACAAAAGGGAAATGAGACTGGAAACGGAAGCGCCTAAAACTTTTCTTATCCCAACTTCTTTAGTACGGCGTTCGGCAGTATATGCAGCTAAACCAAACAGACCAATGCAGGAAATACTAATTGTTAAGAGAGCAAATAGAAAAGAGAGCTTACTTATGAGTGCTTCATTCGCTAGTTTTTTATCCAATTCGTCATTGATAAATTTGTAATCGAAAGGATAACCTGGGTTACTTTTTTTCAGAGAAGTTTGAATGGTGATTAAGGCCGTCTCTATGTCGGCAGTTTCTTTAATGCGCATAAACAAGGTGTTGGTCTCCGGTGGAGAGCAGAACATTGCTATTGGTTCAGCATTTTTATAGAGGTCATTGTAAACGTAATCTTTAATGATCCCAACAATTTTATATTCTGAACCCGAAAATTTCAATGTGGTATTCAATACTTCTTTGTCTGGATTTATAATATCTGCAAAACTTTGATTGATGATAACGCTGCTCGAATCGCTTTCAGAATCTGAATGAAAGTCCCTGCCCTTGAAAAGTTGAATTCCCGCCGTTTCGAAAAAGCCAGAAGTAATCGCGTCAGTAGAAATCAAAATATTTTTAGAAGGATCTTTTCCCGGCCAGTCGAAGCCATCAGTGTTAGCGCCCACATTGATGATCATGTTTCCCGAAGCAACGCTTGATACAACGCCGGAGGCTAATAATTCTTGTTTTACAAGACTAAGATGATCACGCATGTCTGTATTCATGTCTATACGGATAACATTTTGTGCATTGTAACCCAGGTCGCGGTTTTTAATGTGACGCAATTGCTGGTAAATGATGATGGTTCCAATAATTAAGACAATGGAGGTGATAAACTGCGCCATTACCAGCCCTTTTCTTACAAAGGCAACACTGCCATAACGGTCATAATCCGCACCTTTAAAAATAGCAACTGGTTTAAAGGAAGAAAGGTAAAAGGCAGGATAACTTCCGGAAATAAGTCCGCAAAAAAGTGCCAGTGATAAAAAGATCAGCCATTGCATTGGATTGCTCGCACCCAGGGATAATTTTTTATCTACAAACGTATTAAAGGCTGGTAGTGCCGCTATTACCAGTAAACAAGCAATTCCCATAGCCACTATGGAAGTGACAAGCGATTCTGCTAAAAATTGTTTCACGAGGGAACTGCGTTGTGCACCAATTGCTTTTCTTACACCAACTTCTTTTGCTCTTTTTTGGGCGCGTGCCGTTGAGAGATTCATAAAATTAATACAAGCAATGAGGATGAGCAAAATGGAAATGACACCAAATATTTTCACGTATTGAATTCTGCTTTTTTCTTCTGCGGGTTTTCCATTGGCAAAATTGCTTCTCAGCCGCCAGTTTTTCATTGGCATTAAAAAGGGTTTTGAAAGAGCACCCTCTGCCTTATTACCTATGAAATTATTTATTTTGCGATCAACGCTAACTATATCGTTTTCTGATTTTAATTCAACATAGGTTACCAGGCCGTTCTCGGTCCAACTGCTGGTCCATGGACAGGCCTCTTCAAACAGTTTAAAGGGTGCGAGCCACTGAAAATGAAGGGTACTGTTTAAAGGTGGATTTTTTATGACAGCGCTTATCAGATAGTTTTCCTTGTTGTTTACTTTTAGATATTTACCCACGGAGTTAGTTGTACCAAAAAATTTGGTGGACATCAGATCTGTGATCACGATTGATTTAGTATTTGGGAAGATAGTCCTGGAATTTCCATAAAGAATTTCAAAAGAAAATAATTCCAGGAAAGAAGGATCAACATAATTGCCACGTTCGTAAAACTCTTTGTCACCATAGCTAAATGACCAGTTGTCGCCCCAGCCTGTGCGTGCAGAATTTAAGACTTCTGGTATTTCTGCTTTTAAGGCGGCTGACAATGGACCTGGAGTAGAAGCAGTGGAAAAAGTCTTGCCATCGTAAGTTTGGTTTACCATTACTTCAGAAATGCGATCGTATTTTGTATGAAAACGATCATAGCTTACTTCATCCTGTATCCACAATAAAATCAGTATCGCGCAGCTTAAGCCGAGCGCAAGTCCGAACATATTCAACAGTGAAAAACCATTGTTTTTCTTTAACTGGCGAAAGGCTACTATAAAATAATTTCTCAGCATTTATGAATCTGTTCTTAAACTTTTTACGGGGTTTACAAGTGCGGCTTTTGCCGCCTGCAGTCCAACAGTCATTAAAGCTATAACGAAGGCGAGAAGTCCAGCGATGATAAACACCCAGAAGCCAATGTCAATTCTAAAGGCATAATCCTGCAGCCATTTATTCATAAGATACCAGGCAATTGGTGAAGCAATAACAAAAGAGATTACCACAAGCTTTAAAAAGTCTTTGGAGATAAGTTTTACTATGTCCTGTACACTTGATCCTAAAACTTTGCGAATACCAATTTCTTTAAAGCGTTGTTTTATGGTAAAGGATGCGAGCCCGAATAACCCCAAACATGCTACTAATACGGATAAGAAAGTGAAGGCACTTAAAACATTGCGAATGTTTTTTTCAGTATGGTATAAGCTATCAAAATCTTCTTCGAGAAAACCAGTATCAAATGGACTTTGTGTGGCCACAGTTTTCCATGTTGCTTCGAGCTCTTTTAAAGTAGCATTCAAATTTTCGGTTTTTAAACGAACGCTTATTGTCTGACCCCACTCTGTGGTATAACCCATTACAAGAGGTTTGATTTCATCGTGAAGAGAAGCGAAATTGAAATTCTTTAGAACCCCAACAACTTTTCTTTCACCGCCTAAATCTAATTTTTTTCCAATGGCATCTTTTGGATTTTTCCACCCGAATTCTTTTACGGCAGCTTCATTGACTATAACAGCCTGCTCAGCATCTGATGCAAAATCCCGGGAAAAATTTCTTCCGGCAACTAAATTCATCTGATAGGTTTTAATGAAATTCTCGTCAGCAAAGATTACATAGGAAGAGGCTGTTTCACCGTCTTTAAAGCCTTCTGGAGTCATTAATTGATAGCCTATACCTTTAAAAGAAAAATTATTCACCGAACCCTGTACAACTTTTGAATTTTTTTTAAGTTCATTTAATATGGTCGTTGCTTTGTCTGCATCCTGCGGCTTTAGTTTAAGGTTTAAGATCTGGTCTTTGTTCATACCAATGTTTCGGTTTTGAATAAATTCCAATTGGTTAAGAATAAGGGTCGTTCCGATAATAAGTATGATAGCGATTGTAAATTGAAAAACCACGAGGCCCTTTCTCAAAAATATATCGCTCCATCCATGACTGATCTTTCCTTTTAAAGATTGAACAGGCGCGAACGAAGACATCAAAAGGGCTGGATAAAGGCCGGCTAAAATACCCACGCCTAAAATAATTGAAAGGTTAAGCCACAACAGATCCAGGCTTAGAGTGAGCGGTATGCCGAGCAACGTGTTATAAAAGGGAATGGAAATTAAAACTATAAGAAAAGAAATAAGACTTGCAAAGCTTGTGAAGACCAGAGATTCGCCGAGAAATTGGGAGATGAGTTGCGACCTTTCAGCACCTACCACTTTTCTTAAACCAATTTCTTTTGAACGGTTGAGTGAGCGTGCCGTGGAAAGATTGATAAAATTGCAGCATGCTATCAGCAAAATTAATAGCGCAGCCCCGCTAAAAATATAAACGTAAGTAATATCTCCTTTCACTATCCCTGGAAACTCCGTATCCATATGCGATTTAAGGTGGATATCAGTCACAGGTTGCATTTTAATATGCATAACAAGACCCACCTGTTTATTGATATCTGCCATTTCTTTCTCAAGCATGGCGTTTATTTTCTTTTCAAGAATTTGCGGATTTGTATGCTCTTTAATTAAGATATAAGAAAATATATTGCAGTTTAACCAGGCTTTTTCACCTTCCATAAAGTTGGGATCATTTTTAAAAAGATCGTTTCGTGTTACCGAAGAGATAAAGCAGTCGGTAGTAAAATGCGAGTTTTTTGGAATGTCTTTCATAATGCCGGTTACCATTAAATTAACAGTATCGGCTAGCTGAATCATTTTTCCAAACGCTGGTTCATCACCAAAATACCGCTTGGCCATGCTTTGCGTAATGACAATGTTATAGGGGTTAGCAAGCGCTCTATGCGCATCACCTTCTAGTAGTCCCAGACTAAACATTTCGAAAAGAGAGGAATCCGCGTAAAGAATTTTAGTATCCGGTATTTTTTTGCCTTTGTAGGAGATCTGTCTTTGTGATTCGCTAAATCGCGTAAATGCACTTACTTCCGGAAAGTTATATTTAACACGATCAGCTACAGGGGGAGAGGTGCGTGCAAACTCCACTAATTTTTTTGGTTCTTTCACGCTAGTAACTAATCTGAAGAGGCGATCTGCTTTTTCATTATAGTCGTCATAACTTAATTCGTAACTCACATATAAGTATATGATAGAGCAGCAGGCAATGCTTATGGAAAGTCCAATAATATTAATGGAAGAAAATAATTTGTTCCGGATAATATTTCGCCAGGCTATTTTGATATAATTCTTTAGCATGTTTCAGGGGTTTAAAAAAGCTTAAGATGGAGCAAAGGAAAATTTGGAAAGGCTATTTTTTGTTCTAAATTTTTTGTTTCGGGTTCTTTATGTTTCCTGTTAAATCTTACCAGCGCTGTGAAGGGTTTAATGTAACTTAATTCGTGAGGAATGAATTTACCAGGCGTTACAGGGCTACTTTCGCGTCTTAAATGGGCTTTTAAAAATGCGTTAGCGTTCAGGTTATTTAGGAAAAGTGTAAGAAAAATCAAGCATGCCGCAACATATAGTAAAATAATTTTTTGAATATATAAAAGCTGTTGGGATTTCATTTTTTATATTTTAATATTTTGAGTCACTATCTGCCCATCGAGCATATTGATAACGCGGTGAGTGTAGCGCGAATCATGCTCGGAGTGAGTTACCATAATAATTGTAGTTCCTTGCTCATTTAAATCAGTTAGTAGTTGCATCACATCATTACCGTTTCTTGAATCCAGATTCCCCGTGGGCTCATCGGCTAAAATTAATTTCGGATTATTTACTACTGCACGCGCAACAGCCACACGTTGTTGTTGTCCACCCGAAAGTTGCTGTGGATAATGGTTGCGACGGTGTGCGATCTGAATTTTATCAAGAACTTGATCCACAATGCGTTTTCTTTCTGCAGTTGCTACACCCGTGTAAATAAGTGGAAGCTCTACGTTTTCAAACACGGTAAGCTCGTCAATGAGGTTAAAACTTTGAAAGACAAATCCAATATTGTGTTTACGCATTTCTGCGCGTTTACGTTCGTTGAACTTTGCAACTTCTGTATCGTTAAAAATAAAACTGCCGCTATCTAAATCATCAAGAAGACCAATGATGTTTAAGAGCGTTGATTTGCCGCAACCTGAGGGACCCATGATGGCAACGAATTCGCCGGTATTAATTTCAAATGAAATTTTATTTAAGGCAACTGTTTCAACTTCTTCCGTGCGATAAATTTTTTCGAGGTCTTTTACTTTTATCATATATCTATTACTGGTTTGTTAATGGCTTATCTTTTAAAGGACGTTTTCCTGAACTTTATAATGTTCTTTGCTACGCGTCCAGTAAGGTTTTATAATTTTGTTTTGTTTGTTACAAAGCATCAATAAAACAAAGGTTGCCAGTAAACAAAAAACCGTTGCTTGTACCGACCCTTCAGGCCCGAAGGCGCCACCTGTATACCAGTCTTCGCCTTTAATGGTGGTAGTTAATAAAGATTTGGTAGTAGAGTTGCCAGAAACCGTTGCTCCAAAAATACCTGACTGGCTAAAATTCCAGGCAAAGTGTATGGCAATAGGAAACCATAAGTTTCTTGAGAACATAAATGCTGCAGCCAGGAATAGCCCGGCTTGTAAGGCTAAACCGACTGCTGCGGCTATAGTGCTGTGAGGATTTCCAAGATGCAAGGCTCCAAAAATCAAAGCCGATAAGATCAAAGAAATATAACTTCCTAATTTTTCTTCCAGAATCCGAAAGATTATTCCCCGCACTAAAACTTCTTCGAAAATAGCAGAAGTAAAGGCCATGGTTAAGGAAGGAATCAGAAAAAGAAGGGGGTTTACAGAGAGCACTGTGAATCCACCTTTTAAGTAAATCACTGAAATAGTAAGAGATTGCAAAAGAGCTCCTAACAAAATTCCCACAAGAAGGTGTTGTCCAATTTTTTTTGTGTTGAATTCTGTTACGTCTCGTTTTTCATAATTTTTGAAAAGCAGAGTATAACTTAAAAAAGATAAAACCGCCGTGATCAAGCCAACTATTAAATGTTTTGTCGGTTTTTCTGTTCCAAGATAATCCAGTAATTGCCCCGCAAGGTATTGCCCAAGGCCAACGGTAGCTACTACAGCCACTATCCCGATGATAATTTTCGTTAGTGGGAAGTGTAAAATATTTTGGGCCAGGTTTTTTTGCATGATTTATTTTTTATCTGATAAAATTAGTTCCTGGGTGTTCTCGTAATTATCATAACCAGAAGTAATTATTTTATCGCCGGGCTGTAAGCCTTGCATAACTTCATAATATTCCGGATTTTGTCTTCCGAGCTGAATATCGATTCTGTATGCTCTCGATCCATCATCACTCACTTTAAATACCCAGTTGCCCCCGGTTTGCTGATAAAATCCACCTTTTGCTAATAACACTGCCTGTGTTTCATCGCTTAAAGCGAGACGAATCTGAAGTGTTTGCCCGCGACGGATTTCCTTCGCAACTTCCCCTTCAAATTTCATATCTACCTGGAATTTTCCATTCTTTACCTGTGAATAAACTTTATGAATTTTTAATTTGTAATCTTTTCCATTGAAACTAAATTCTCCAATCAATCCTGTGTAAATTCTTGAGATATAATGTTCATCTATGTCAACGCGAACTTTAAAACCACTTAGCACATCTATTTGTCCGAGACGCTCGCCTTTATTTTTATTCTGGCCAATTTCAGCGTCTAATGAGGTAAGCTGTCCGTCAATAGGAGCACGTACTATAAGATCTTCTACTTTCTGACGCATAATGGCTAACGACTGTTGGGTGCGTTTATATGATTCCTGTGCCTGTTCGTATTCATCTTTTGTGGAAAGGGAATCCTGGTTTAAAATCTTATCCGTCAATATTTTTTTCTTTACGGCGTAATTGTAATTGTTTTCCGATTGTTTGTATTCCTGCAATGAAATCACATTTTGTTCGTAGAGTTTTTTATTCAGAGTGTAAAGACGTTCGGCTTCCCGTAAGGTACTTTCCACATCAGTACCCTGGTTTAATTTCATAATGGTATTTTGTTGAGCCGCGTTTCTTGAAATACGCATCTGCGTTAATAAATTAAAAACAGAAGTTTCCTGGTTAGCCAGGCTTAATTCAAGATCGGTGTTAGAGAGTTTCAGAATGGCTTCTCCCTTTTTCATCATTGCGCCGTCTTCTGCAAATTTCTCCTCTACACGGCCGCCTTCAAGGGCATCTAAATAAATGGTGGTGAGCGGCAATACGATCCCATTTACCGGGATAAATTCTTTAAACGGGCCTTTTTTTACTTCACTGATGGTAAGCCTTTCCATATTCACATTCAGTTTTGAACCTCCTGATGTAAAATAAATACTTCCTGAAATTAATAACACAATGGCTGTTACAAATGCAATTGTCATTAGTTTTTTTGTAGTCCACTTCTTCTTTTCAATAACCCTGTCCATATTCTTTTTCCGGTTTCGTTAGCCAATTTAGATAAAATAAAAATGTATGGTGGCTCAATTAATTTGCAGCTAATAAAGCCACCATACTATCGTAATGAACAAACAACAAGCAACAGATAAGCATAATCGTGCCACAATAATTAATTGTTGAAAATGAAGCACTTATGTTTTTGAGAAAAGAAAAACTGTCCGTTACTGAAACGGATACTGTCCGCTTTTGGTACACTTTTTTAAGATTTATTTTTTAGCGGGAATTCCACAGTTAATCCGAGCTTTCAGGTATATTTATGCCGTCAATATTTTTGTCCTGCGCCAGGCAGGGTATCACGATTAAAAAAATAACAGAAACCCCATATGAATTTAAAGCAGGCAAAAATTTTAGTACTCGATGACGATAAGGATGTGCTTACCGCCATTAGTTTGCTTTTGAAGAAAGAAGTTCAGCAAGTGATCACCGAAAAAAATCCTGAGAATTTATTGGGCCTGCTCAAAAAGCATTCTTTCGATCTCATTTTGCTGGACATGAACTTTAACGCGTCTATTAATACAGGGAACGAAGGAATTTATTGGCTGAAGCGTGTAAAAGAATTGTATCCGGCTTTGTGTGTAATTATGATCACGGCATATGCGGATATTGATCTGGCCATTCGTTGTTTAAAAGAAGGCGCTTCAGATTTTATTGTGAAGCCCTGGAACAATCAAAAGTTAGTAGAGGCCATTGAAGTTATATTAAAGAAAAAAGATTCAGATAAAAATCATATTAAACAGCAAAATTACGGAGATTTAGGTCTTCTGGGTCAAAGCGAGGTGATGCTGGATATTTTTAATAAGATCGAAAAAGTTGCACCAACCGACGCCAACATTTTAATTTTAGGTGAGAATGGAACGGGAAAAGATTTAATCGCGCAAGCTATTCATCAGCGCTCTTTGAGGGCAAAACAGACCTATGTAAAGGTGGATGTGGGTTCACTCACTGAAAGTCTTTTTGAAAGCGAGTTGTTCGGACATAAAAAGGGTGCTTTTACTGATGCCCGGGAAGACCGCGCGGGTAGGTTCGAAGCGGCCAACGGCGGTACATTATTTTTGGATGAGATCGGAAATATTTCACTGCATCAGCAAGCGAAACTTTTAACCGTTTTGCAAAACAGACACATTACAAGACTTGGAACAAATACAACTATCCCTGTTGATTTACGATTAATTTGCGCTACAAATATTCCGTTGAATGAATTAGCCAATGAAACAAAATTCAGAAAAGATTTAATTTACAGGATAAATACAGTAGAGATCATGGTACCGCCTTTACGCGCGCGCAAAGGCGACATTGCTTTACTGGCCAGGCATTTTCTGAAATTTTACGGTAATAAATATTTTAAACCAGAGGCAGAATTCAGTTCCAAAGCTCTGGATAAACTTTGCGCTTATCATTTTCCGGGAAACGTTCGCGAGCTGCAATACATTGTAGAACGCGCCGTTATAATGGCAGATACGGAAACACTTCAACCAGGGGATCTTATTTTTTCGCCAATAGAGTCGGGCCAAAAAATCTTATCAGAAGAAGAGAGTGAGACAAAATTAAGCGCGATAGAAAAACAAACCATTTTGCGCGTGATAGAAAAAAATAACGGCAACATTACCAAAGCCGCAAAAGAACTAGGAATTACACGCACAGCTCTTTACCGCAGATTAAGTAAATATGAAATTTAAGCGCTTCGGTTGGAACATATTTATAAGAGCAGTGTTTGTTTTCGTGACATTGTTCTTTGCATCCTTGTGTATCTTGAAAGAATGGTATCTGGCAGAAATAATTATTGTCCCTATTATCTTCTTCCAGTTTTTAGATTATTATAAATTTCACCGTAAAGCACAAAGTGAAGTGGAGCAATTTGTCGAAGCCATTCATTACCGCGACTTTTCACGTTATTTCGACATCAAAAGTGCGCCTGCAGAACTACAACCCTTCCGTAGTGGTTTTAACGAAATCAATTCTACATTCAAGATCATGAGCAAGGAAAAAGAGACTCAGTACCTGCATCTGAAAACGATTTTGGAAATTGTAGACACGGGAATTTTATCCTATGAAATGGGCCAAGGTGAGATTTTATGGATGAATGAATCGTTAAAAACTTTGCTTCAAATCCCTTATTTAAAAACTATTCATTCTTTAGAAAAAAGAAATAAAGAGTTGTATGAGCAAATTTCTGAATTAGCTGCGGGAAATCATGTGATATCCTCTGTAGTTAGGGATAGCAGTGTTTATAAAGTATTGTTGTCGGCAACTATGTTTCAAAACGAAAATAAAACATATAAATTAATTGCATTTCAAAACATTAACGAAGCATTAGAAGAAACGGAATCTAAAGCCTGGCAAAAATTATTGAGTGTTATGACTCACGAGATCATGAATTCGGTTGCGCCAATTTCTTCTCTCGCAGAAACTTTAAAAAATAATATCCAGGAATCAATGAAGTCTTCTGAAAATTCTAAAGAAACTTTGAGTGATATTGAAACGGGAATCAGCACCATAAAAAAAAGAAGCGAAGGCCTCTTAAAATTTACCGAGACTTACCGTAACATGAGTAAGATCACAAAAGCAAACCTGGGGAAGCTTTTGGTGATAGAACTTTTTGAACAAGTTCAGCAATTGATGCAGCCCACTATTGAAAAAAAGAGCATTGAACTTGAAGTTATTTTGCGCGATCCATTTTTAAGTTTCGAAGCGGACGCAGATCTGATAGAACAAGTTCTGATCAATTTAATTCTGAATGCGATGGATGCCGTGAAAGATCAGGCGAATCCCAGGGTTACGCTTACGGCAGAAACAAATCAAAACGGAAAAGTCACGATTAAGGTTGGCGACAATGGCACAGGAATAAAACAAGAGCTCCTCGATAAAATTTTCATTCCATTCTTCAGTACTAAAAAAACCGGTAGTGGTATCGGTTTAAGCCTTTGTAAACAAATCATGATCCTTCACAAAGGAAATATCCAGATACAATCGAAAGAAGGCGAGGGCACGGTAGTGAGTCTTCTCTTCTAAGTATGCCGAAGACTACTCAGATAACACAAAGTTAGTTTATCTAAATCAGTAGTAATAGGCGAAATTTTCCAGGCGTTTACAATCAACGTCGGGTCGTTTTTTCATAACTCAATAAAGATCTGTAACTAGTTTGTCTCTGGTATCCTCTTTAAAGTCTCCAACAAATAACCCCAATATTTTTGCACTGAACTGATCTGCACTTTTTCGTCAGGTGAATGCGCCCCGCGAATGTTCGGACCAAAAGAGATCATTTCCATCTCGGGATAATTTTTCCCTAAAATACCACACTCTAAACCGGCGTGACAAGCATTAACAGCAGCATCTTCTTTGTAAATTTCTTTATAAAGTTCACTCATTAATTTCACTAGAGAAGAAGAAGGGTTTGGTGTCCATCCCGGATAAGCACCTGCAAAATTTACACTCGCGCCCATCAATTCAAAGGTGCTTTTAATAGCCTGGGCGAGATCCATTTTTTCTGAATCTACCGAACTACGGGTTAAGCATTGAATAGAATACGTTCCATCTTTTACCAAAACGCGTGCAAGGTTGTTAGAAGTTTGTACGAGACGGTCAATATCAGGACTCATGCGGTAAATGCCAACGGGACACGCGTAAACAGAACGCAATAATTTATTTTGAAATTCTTTATTAAAGATAGTTTTAGGTGTATCGATAACAGTTGCTGTTACAGACAAATTCGGATCTGTGGTTCCATGCTCTTGTTTCAGAACAGAAGCCATTTCCTTTATGAAGGCGATAAAATCATAATCACTTTTAGCAGAAATAATAATATCTGAAAACGATTCGCGTGGGATCGCATTTCTCAAACTTCCACCATCAATCTGGTGAATGCTAATACTGAAAAGATCTGCAGCGCGCGTCAAAATACGGTTCATTAATTTGTTGGCGTTACCGCGACCGAGATGGATGTCCATACCAGAATGCCCGCCTGTTAAGCCCTTTACCGAAATACGAAATGCTTTTACCGTTCCACCAACATTTTCCGTTTGATAAGTTCCTGTAGCTGTAACGTCCACGCCACCTGCACAGCCAATCGTTAATTCGTGATCATCTTCAGTATCAAGGTTCAGCATATATTTTGCATGCATCAACCCTCCTTTTAAACCAAGGGCTCCGGTCATGCCGGTTTCTTCATCAATGGTAAATAGAGCTTCTATCGCAGGATGCTGAATTTCTTTAGAAGCAAGAATTGTCATGATAGAAGCCACGCCAATTCCGTTATCTGCGCCAAGCGTTGTTCCTTTTGCTTTTACCCAATCGCCATCTACAAACATTTCAATGCCTTGTGTTGCGAAGTCAAAGTCGGTATCACCGTTTTTTTGATGCACCATGTCAAGGTGACTCTGCAAAGCCACGGTAGCCTTACCTTCCATGCCTTTTGTGGCAGGTTTTTTAATGATCACATTTCCTACTTCATCTTTTGAAGTTTCAAGTCCCAGGTCTTTTCCAAATTGCATGATAAATTCAATCACACGTTCTTCTTTTTTGGATGGGCGCGGCACAGCGTTAAGAGCTGCGAAATTGTTCCAGAGTTCTTTTGGTTCTAATGTATTTAAGGAATTGCTCATAGGATTCAGATTTAGATCGCCAAAAATACAAAGCAGAGCGTTGGTATGCTAAATTAAATGGATTGTTTTCTAAAATCATCCCATTTTGAAGAAACGCATGAAATTCCGTATTTTAGGGGTTCGCAAAATTATATAAGCTAACCGAAAACTACCAAAAATGCAAAACACACTTCTGTATCAAAGATTTATCAGATCTAAAAATCTAAATCGTTTTATATGTTTATTAGCTTTAGCGCTGATTTTTCAGTCGGGGCTTATTAAAGCACAGGCGCCCGGGGACACGATTTTCGTAAAAGGCTTTAAGTATGGAAGTACAACGCGCGATACGATGATTCAATTTCCTTCATCGAGCCTTACTTTCGAAAAAATCATTATGAAGTACAATATGCGTTGCAAAAATAATCTGGTGTCAACGCAGGCAGCTCCAAATCAAGGCTGTGGAGAGTGGGATTATTCCTGCAATACCTATATAGTAGATTCAAGCCGCATCGAAAACGAATTAAACATAGCCCCTAAATATGTGATCTCTAATTTTTCAGGCAATACGTTTAATTATACCAGTCTGCCTGTTTATGACTACTGGAACTTTACACAAACACAGGTAGTTTTAGGAAATGTAATCAGCGAAACTTCTCATACTTTAAGCGCCGGCACAACAGCGGTTCCAAACTTTTTGAAAGCAAGCGAACGGTCGGGCCACTCACAGCTGTTATATACAGCTGCAGAGCTTACCAGTGCCGGGTTTACAGCGGGTAATATCGATGCATTTTTATTAAATGTTGCAAACGCCGGTGGACCAGTTCACTTTTTAAAAGTTGGAATTCAAAATACTTCACAAACTGTTTTAACCGCAAGTGCCGTTACTCTTACAGGTTTCACAAACGTTTACAATGCGAATTATACTTTTACTGCAGGTGCTAATCGCGTTCAGTTTCACAGTCCTTTTGTGTGGAATGGAACGAGTAACATTTTGATTGATTATTCTTTTACAAATACAAATGGTGCTACATCACCTGTATTTAATGGGTCTGCAGCAGCTGGTATCATGAGTCTGTATGCAAATAACAATTACGCTTTAGATCTTTCGGCCTCTGGTCACGTAAACATTAACACAGTTGCTTTAGCGGCTATAAGTAACGAATTAAGTATTTCACTTTGGGCTTATGGAACAGCAAGTCTTATGCCTACCACTACATCTATTCTTTATGCCACGGACGCCAATGCCAATCACCGTCAATTAAATATTCATTTGCCTTGGGACAATAACGATGTGTATTTTGATTGCGGGTATGTAGGAACTGATTTCGACAGGATACAAAAAACGTCTGTAGCTGCAGAGCAGGGGGGACAATGGAACCACTGGACTTTTACTAAAAACGCAAGCACAGGCCTGATGGCCATTTATTTGAATGGAGCTTTATGGACTTCGGGAACAGGAAAAACAAGAGCCATTTCTATTTTAAACATGGTACTTGGAAAAACAGTTGACCTAACAAACAACTACAAAGGAAAAGTAAATGAACTGGTTATCTGGAGTAAAGAATTATCACTGGCAAACGTTCAGGCATGGATGAAAAAGCCGATAGACGCATCGCATCCTAACTATGCGAATCTTGTAGGGTATTACAAAATGAACGAAGGAAGCGGCTTAATTTTAAACGACAGTAAAAATAACGCAACTTCTTTGGCAAGTAATGTTCAATGGACTTATGAACGGGGTGATAAATTAAACAGAATGTTTTATGAAACGAACTTAAGACCAGAGCTAACTTTTTTAAGAGGTACTTATGCCATGACTACCACTACGGTTACTGTGAAAGATTCGGTAGCAAGAAATCCAAACATTGTTCTGCAATACTCTATTACTTCCAATGCTTCGGCGTCTCCTGCTATTAATGATGTAGTTCAGCTTGTTTCAACTACAGGGTTATACCAGGCATTAGCTTCAAATGTTTACAATGGAGATACAGGGGTTCTTACCGGAACAATTGCTGTAGCTACGCAAAGCAGTTTAACCATGGCAGGTATGAACTATTATAAGCGTTACCCTTATTATAATGAAATTATGTCATTTGTTACTCCTTACGGAAAAGGGCTTACTATGACGGCTAAAGGAAAAAGCTGGTACTTTGACGTAAGCGATTTTGCACCCATCCTGAAAGGCAAAAAGCGTTTGATGATGGCATTGGGTGGAGAGAACCAGGAACAAATGGATATCGATTTTTGGTTTATAGTTGGAACACCGCCGCGCAACGTGGTAGAATTTAATCAGCTTTGGCAGGGTGCTGCGCGTGCAGGTCAGGCAAATATTGGAAGTATAGTAAACGATACCCGCTACACAACACAAACAGTTTCTATAAATAGTGCAGCACAAACATTTAAAGTACGTTCAACAATTACCGGCCATGGTCAGGAAGGAGAATTTTCGCAAAGTGGTGGAGTGATAAACCATTATTTTAATGTTAACGGCGGCGCAAATGAATTCAGCTGGCCCATCACTTTAAAATGTTCTGCGAATCCTGTTTACCCGCAAGGAGGAACGTGGATCTATATGAGACAGGGTTGGTGTCCCGGTATGGCTTCGCGACTTACTGAAAATTACATTACCCCTTTTGTAACGCCAGGCTCTACTGTTACTTTGGATTATAATTGTTCAACGCCAGCCAACATAAATGGCGATTACAGATATATTGCGGCGCACCAGCTTGTAAGCTACGGAGGGGCTAATCATACGCTCGATGCAGCTATAACGGACGTTTTATCGCCGAGTACAAAAGTGCTTTATTCACGTCAAAACCCGATGTGTTCTGATCCTTTGATCTTAATAACAAATACTGGTTCTGGTCCGGTAACAAGCATGGATATTGATTATTGGTTGAATGACGCAGATGAGAAACAAAACTTTCAATGGACAGGTAATCTTGCTTTTATGGATACAATCACCATTAAGTTACCTGTAGGATCGCTATGGTCGAAAGGTTTAGTGCCGGCCAATAATATATTTCATGCAGAAATTAAAACAGTAAATGGCGTAGTGGATCAATATGCTTATAATAATAAATATAACTCTGCTGTCGCTATTCCAGATGTTCTTCCGGAAGATATTACCGTAGAATTTAAAACCAACGTCAATTATTTTGAAAACAGTTATCAGCTTTTTGATAGCGAGGGAACAGATGTTTCATTACAAACTCCTTTAACTTCTGCAAACACATTGTACACCGATGTTTATAGTTTAAGCGGGTGTTATACTTTGAAAGTTCAGGATAGCGGAGAAGACGGATTATCGTTCTGGGCTAACACTGCGCAGGGTTCTGGTTTAGTTCGGATTAAAAATAGCGCTGGAACTGTCATTAAATCGTTTAATATGGATTTTGGCAGCGGCTTCGAATATAGCTTCAGTACTGTTCCGTCTGATTTTGTTGGTTTGAAAGAACAAAATTTTGCTTCCGGAATTAAGATGTATCCAAATCCCACTCACGACAAATTTTTTGTGAATGGAAAAAATTTAGAAGGTAGTACTATTAAACTCATTGATCTTTTAGGAAGGGAAATTTCTGTTCCTGTAAGCAATGATAAATCAGGACTTGTGTTTGATGTGAGTTGTCTGAAAGCCGGAGTTTACCTGGTTTCTATAACTTCCGGAAAACAATCAGCAATTAAAAAGATCGTAGTGAATTAATTAGAATTTTTTTCAACTATGGGCCCGCATCTTTTTGCGGGCTTTTTTATTTTCGGCGCCTGGAATGTTTTTTGCGATTACCAATAGTTGGTTTAATAGTGTGACTTTAAAAGAATGGATTTTGATCAGGATAACAATGAAATACGAATTTAAGGTGAAGCAGGTTTTTCTATTTTGTATATCACACGGCAACTCATTTCAACAAAAGCAGCAAAAAGAAAATGATGGCCGTTGGGAAACCCTCCCTGAATTAGTGTTACAGGGCATAATCTTTGCTTTTTTTGAAAATATTTCTTAGGTTTATGGTAAATCTCCAGCCTATTTACACGAATGAACATAAGCACTAAATGCTCCGAAATTTCCATAGCCATTTATTAAGAGTTTTTACTTTCCTCTGCTTATTTGTTGTGTTATCCACTCAGGTTTCCTTCTCCCAAAACGAAACTAAAAAATGGTATTTTGGATCTGCAGCCGGACTGGATTTTGTTAGCGGCACACCTACCATGATAACTACCAGTTCTATGGCAGGCTATAGAGAGGGAACTTCAAGCGTGGCCGATGCTTTTGGAAATTTATTGTTCTATACTGATGGCGCAACCGTTTGGGATAAAACCAATCAGGTAATGGCTAACGGTAGTGGCTTATTCGGAAGTGTTATTACCACACAATCTGCTTTGGTCGTTAAAAAACCGGGTAGCGCAACCATTTATTACGTTTTTACTTTAGGACCACAAGGCAGTTTATCCGGACTCTGGTATTCTACCATAGATATGTCACTGGCGGCGGGAAATGGGTCTGTTACCGTAAAAAATACTTTAGTACATACCCCAAGTTGTGAGAAACTTACCGGCACTAAACATTGCAATGGTACCGATATTTGGGTGGTGTCTCACGATTACAACAGTGCTAATTTTCGTTCTATTTTAATTACTGCCTCGGGTGTGAGCTCAACAGCAACGCTCACAACAATTGGTTCAGTATGGAATACGCGCTATATGAGTTATGGCTCTGCAAAAATTTCGCAAAACGGAAAAAAATTAGGCTGCGCGTTTTATAATCAGTCGCTACCCTATGGAACTTTTGAGGTATATGATTTTAACAACGCCACAGGAGTGCTTTCAAATCCCTTAACTTTACCTATTCCTCTATATTTCCCTCCGCAGCCTATATGGACAGGGCAATCACCGCCGCCGCCACGAAAATTGTTATCGCGACCGGAAGTTTGTTTTCCGTATGGGTGTGAATTTTCGCCAGATGCCAGTAAGTTTTACGGTTCAGGAGCAGGAGATTTAGTTTTTTATCAGTGGGACCTTTGCGCCGGATCTGCCGCCAACATTACTAGTTCAAGATACGCCATCACGTCCTTTACTAGTTCTGCGCTTCAGTTGGCGAAAGATGGAAAAATTTATGTAGCGCGCCTGGGGCATCAAACTATAGGGGTCATTAATAATCCCAATCTCTCTGGCGCAGCCTGTAATTACGTGGCTCAGGGACCCTCCATCGCACCTGCTCTTTGCTCTTATGGCTTGCCAAATTTTATCTCTCAACCACCGCAATCTTCTTTCAGCGTATCCATAAACGGTGCGGTTAGTTGCAATAATGTTTTTTTTACTTTGCCTTCGCCACCAACTATCACAACTACAGCCTGTGCAAGTACCGGCTATAGCGTCACTAGTTTTGCCTGGTTCTTCGGCGATCAGTCTTCCGGAGCATCAAATACGTCCACGCTAACTAATCCTTCTCATTTATATCCCGCTCAGGGTATTTATACTGCCAGTCTTGTTTACAGGTATACAAATTCCTGCGGTGGCGCCAGCACTGATACCTTAAAGCAGGAAGTAAAAGTAGGTTCGCCACCTTTACTTAGTCCTATGGGATTTAATATCTGCAACGGAAATTCTATAACCCTTTCTTTAAATGGCATGCAGAGTTATGCCTGGAATGAGGGATCTAATGCATCCTCTATCGTTGTTAGTCCAAGTATTACCACAACTTATACGGTATCCGGAACAGACGCTGTTGGCTGCCCTTATGTTTCTTATCAAACCGTTGAGGTTTATAATTCTCCCACGCTTACGGTAAAAGGCCCCACAGTTACCTGTCCCAATTACCAGATCAAACTCACGGCTTATGGTGCCAATACCTATTCCTGGAACACCGGCTCTACCACTTCTGTGAATCTTGTTATTCAAACGTCGACAGCTACAACTTATACGCTATCGGGTATTACAAATGGCTGCGTAACAAAGACAACCGTTACTGTTTTGCAAAAGAAACCCGATGTGCTTATCAGCGGCGGGAATGTTACTGTTTGTCCGGGAACCGCTGTAACGCTTACAGCCAGTGGAACTCCCATTTTTGCCTGGAGCACAGGAGCTAACACAAGCACAACAACCATTACACCTACTAAAACGATGGTTTATTCTGTGCAGGGTATGGATAACAAAGCCTGTACAAACACAAACTCTGTGACTATAACCGTGCAGACAAAAACGGTCGCTGTAGATTTTACTTATCCCTCGCCGGTTTGCGAAAGTACGCCCACATTGGCGCCTGTGTGGGCAGCAGGTTCTGACTCGAGTGGCAAGTACTCTTCTTTCTTTTTTCCGGTAGACTCTATTACCGGTAAAGTGGATCTGACATCCGTAGGTGCCGGAATTTATTACGTCAATTATTATCTTCCAAAAAAAGCCTGCACCGATTCTGCAACTAGTGTAGCTTCTGTAACTGTTGTTTCTGCGGTTCCTCTTAACCTCACTCCTGACCTTGCTATAACTCCAGGATCAAGTGTGGCTTTGCAGGTGAGTGGCGGCATCAACTACAACTGGAGTCCTGCTGCTTACCTGAGTTGTACTAACTGTGCTGAGCCTGTCGCTTCACCACCAGAAAATACAACTTACTGCGTGGTTTCCGATTCAGGCTCTTGTGTTAGTAAGGCCTGCGTTACCATCTCAGTAACCTGTGAAACAAAAAATGATTATTCTATGCCGAATGCTTTTACTCCCAATGGCGACGGCATTAATGACCAATACTGCCTCAAAGGTTGGAGCGCTTGTTTAAACTCTTTTCACATCATGATCTATGATCGCTGGGGCGAAAAGGTATTTGAATCTTCAGATCCTGATTTCTGCTGGGATGGATTTTATAAAAATGTAGCTTTAGCTAGCGATGTTTTTGTTTACGTAGTGAACATTAAAAAAACCGATGGCTCTACGCTTGATAAGAGTGGAAACATTCATTTGATTAGATAGCTTTCTTAACGTGGAAATTCAGACTTTCCATGGTTTACTAATTACTTGCTTCTGATGCCCCATGTGTATTTTTAAAGGTCGAAATACGACATTAAATGTTAATAATCAGGCACTTAACATGTAAAAGAGTAATTTTGCAAAAACCCGAATAAACTATGAAAAAAACAAGTACCCTATTTTGCCTCATTACTTTGGCAACGATCAACAGTTCGTATTTAAGTGCACAATGTGGTAGTCCTGTAACGCTTGGCACTTCGTCCAACATGCTTACCAAGGCCCAGTTCAATGGTAACACCGTTGTAGCGGATAAAAACCTGAACACTGTAATTTTTATACACCGTAATAATCCTACAAACTTCGGTGGCAGTTCAGGAAATTTAAGATACGATATCTCTACCGATGCAGGCGTTACGTGGACCAATAATGTCGGCACTCTAAATCCCAACTTAACAAAACAAGCGCGTTATCCTAACATCGCTCTTCATAACCCGGCGAATAATACCGACCCTAACAATGCTTATCTCACCTTTATGGCCCCAACTCTCAGTAATGCGGGTGCGTGGAGCGGTCTTGTAACAGGCGGGCAAAAGCTAAATGGGAGTGGTAATACGGAGGCTTACATTCAGCCAGCCACAACCAACTATATTTCCGGATCTTTAATAAAAGGAGCGCCAGGAGTTTTTTGGGCAACAGATTTCTCTTATAATGGAACTCAGTTTACCGGAAATATTTTTGTTTACAAGGGTCTATGGAATTCAACTAGTAACAGCATTAGTTGGAGTCTGAACAAAACGTTCAGTCCTTCCTTTAATCTTTCTTATTCAGGAAATCCACCTTTGGGCGAATGCAATATTGCCTTTGATCCTACAGGGATGATCGGGTGGGTATGTGTTACCACGCATCCTAATTCTTCGTCCGGCGCCTACCGCTATCAACCCATGTTTTATAAAACAGTGGATGGGGGTTTAACCTGGAGCAGCGGGATGGTTGTTGATCTGGCCCAGTTTAGTTGCATTACAGGTGGCTTGGGGGCAAATACTGTTCCTGGTGTTTATTATGCGAATGATTTAACGGTAGATGTTTACGGACATCCGCACATGATCCTCACTGTTGGAGCCAGCGATAACACTTACGGTATATCCAGCAACCAATGGCATCATATACTAGATGTTACGCAACAACATGGCGTGTGGACAGCCTATGACGTAGCAAATGTTATGGCGGAAGTTGCAACTATATTTCCTGGGTCTCTTGGTTCTAACATGAATCAGATCATGCATCCGCAAATTAGTCGCAGCTCCGACGGTACAAAAGTATTTTTCAGCTGGACGGACAACATAAATTATCCACTAGGGTTTGCCAACATGTTCCCTGAACTTTATGCGAAAGGATTTGATGTGGTACAAAATAAGTGGACTGCGATAAAAGATTTTACAGATTGCAGTTCCACGGCCACCGGACAAATCTTTTTTCCGCACATGGCTGCCGAAGTACTCGAACCATCCAGCGGCAATTACAAACTTGCAGTTGTATACGCCCAGTTTTCAGGCGATCCGGATGATCAGGGAAACTTTAGATTTTTAGATAACGCAACGTTTAGCAGTACAGATTTTATAAACAGCCAGGTTTTACTTAATCCGCTTACCGTTTCTCCGGTAGGAACAGTTGCTATTTGTTCAGGAAATTCAGCAACGCTGCAAGTGAGCGGTAATTACCAGGACATACAGTGGAGTAATGGTTATTCCGGCTCTACAAGTTATGCTAATAGCCCTGCAGTGTATTATGTTGGTGTGCGCCAGGGATGTAACGTAGGATGGGATAGCGTAGTAGTAAAAACACTTAGCCTCACCCTGTCTTCTGCTACCTTAAATGCTTGTAAAGGCATAGCGCAAACCCTCAGTTTGACCGGAACCGCGCTTGGATATACATGGACACCAGGACCATTAATAGGATCAAGCGTAACACTAACGCCCGTTTCAAATGTCATTTATACGGTTACCGGCGTGGGAATTAATACCTGTGTAGTCACTAAAACTGTCAATGTAGTAGCAAACCCTTTACCCACTGTAAACATAACCAGCAGTCAGAGTGTTATTTGTGAGGGGGAACAAGTGATTCTTGAAGCCTCAGGAGCAACAAGTTATTCATGGAACTCAGGAGCTTCCACAGCTACTGTTTCGGTTTATCCTTTGTCTACAAATGACTACATGGTAACGGGATATAGTAATGTTGGCTGCGTTGATACTTTTACTTTTAGCCAAGTAGTAGATGCCTGCACAGGAATTTCGAAAATCAACAATACGTCTCACCAGCTGCAGGTGTATCCGAATCCTTCTGCCGGTAAAATAACGATCCATTCAACCGTGGCTGTTCGCGTTAGCTTGAGTAACGAACTGGGACAGGTACTGCAAATTGTAGAGCTCACTGCTGAAAGCAATCAAACAGTTATTTTACGAAATCTGGCACCTGGGATTTATTTTTTAAGTGATGGATCTCAACTGCATCATAAAATAGTCGTTCAGAACTAATTTTTATAGAAATTTTAAAACCCTTTGGTCTGTATTTATGGATCGAAGGGTTTTTGGTTTGTAGTATCTTGGAATCTCTATCTGAGAATAACACATCATATAGTAGCCTCAAATTATGAAATAACATGATTATGTGATTGTATTTTATCCATTCTTCTTTTAATTTTAAAATCATAGAAAAGAATTAGTGAAATTGCATTCTACTAATAATAAAGTAAGCGTGTTGCCGAAGGCTTCATTTTTTGGGATACTCTTATTATGCCTGTTTAGCAACTCTTCTGCGCAGTTTCATGCACCCCATTTTTCGAGGATAGATAAAGGCAAAGGCGCTGAAACGAGTTTTCCTATGGATGTTGCGGTAGATAAAGACTACCGTTACTGGATTGCCACCTTTAATGGTTTAATGGAGTACAACGGAACGAGTTTTAAGAACTATCAAATGCCCTTTTCGCAGAATGGAATTCTGGGTTCGGCCTATCTCTTTCGTTTGTGTTTTGAGAATGACAGTATTCTTTGGATAGCCCATGGCGGTGGAATAGCAAAGTTTGATATTTACCGCAAGCAGTTTGAATTGGTCCCCATTCCTCATATTCCTGCAAACACTTCTCTTAATTTTATCGAATCTTTTAAAGATTCGGAGGGGAAACTTTTTTTTATTTCCACCCAATTAAAACTTTTGTACTATGATGCGAAAGAGAAATGCGTAAAACCCTTTGGAGAGATAGACCAGTCTAAAACAGGATTTATTTTTAAGGTTTCTGAAAGCAAAGATAAAAAGTACTACCTGTTTCACTCAAAAAAGGGATTACTACTTTTTGATAAAAAAAAGAAGTGCATAGTAACTGCAAAAGAAAGCCCCGCCGAATATAAGTGGTTTTTTAGAAAAGAATTTCAATGCGCTTTAAACGACTTTGCCGAGATAGGCGAACAAAAATACATTTCGCTTTTAGACACTGTAACACACTTATACTCTGTTATAAAATTTAATGAACGTACAAATGAATTCGGCGAACTACCTATTAAATCCAACAAAGGACGTTTGTTTTTTGTAGACTCTTTTAATAAACTCTGGATCTATGGTTTTGGAGGCAAAGATGAAGCATGTTTGCATGACCCGGTTACAAATACCAGTTATCTGCTGCCTGATAAAGAAATAAATTCGTCGGAGGTGGATTTTAGTTTATGCTATAAAATTGTAGAAGATCACGAGAATAACATCTGGCTATGCACAAATACAGGACTGTTAACCTACAACCACCGTCAAAGCAATTACACCATTATTAGTAAAGACCTGCCAAAGAACATTTACAGTTATATCGAACAAATTGACAGCTCTCATATTTGGTTTGGCACCTTATTTAATGGAATTTATGAATACGACGTGCGCACACGCACATTCAAAAATTATAATTTTTTAAAATCCGGCGGCGATATTTCTTACAATGACATTTGGCAAACCATTAAAACAAAAAAAGGAGATCAGATCTGGATCCTTCATCAGGAGGGTAAAATAACGCGGTATGATGTTAACAAAAAAAAGTTCTATCATTACAACGATACGCTTTTTAATGGCGATGCTATGTCGTTTTCGGATGACGATGAAGGCCATAGCTTCTTTGTAACAACCGAAGGCAGAATTATTACCTACGATAAAAAAACAGATCAATTCAGGCTTTTGCTTCATTTAAATCAGGTGGAAGGAATTTCTGAGGATATTGAAGTGAGTGATGTCGTTGGCATAGGAGACAAAACACTTATTTTAAGCACATCGGGTGAAGGTTTAATAAAGTTTGACCTCAACACCCGAACCTATAAAGTAATCAGGGTAAACTCAAAAGATCCTACTTCGGTGCGAAGCAATATAATTAATATGATGATGCGCGCTGATAAGCAATTGATCTATGCCGGCACCACAAATGGCATATTCTCATATAATGCAAATACCGATAGTATTCACAACTATAATTATTCCGACAGGTATAATCTTGGGTTTGTATATCAAATAGCTAACGATAAAAATGAGGACTATCTCTATTTTATTGGCACTAGTAAATTGTATTGGCTGAATTGGAAGACCAAAGATATTATTGACCTTGGCCGGCGTTCGAACATTGAAAGAGCTAACCTTACCGAAATTTGCTACAGCTCTAATTTAAATAAGTTGTATGTTATTTCTGAGGAATCTATTTACGAGGTTCAGGTGAACCAAAGTGAATTCAGCACCGATTTAAAACCTATTTTGTATTCACTTGAAAGTTATGACAAGATTTTTTACATTAAGAATGATGGGGAAATTTTTCTTGAACATGGCTTCAATTCTTTCCGGCTAAGTTATGGAGCATCCACCTATCGTTATAAAGACGATTTGGAATACTTTTATGATTTTGACAATAGCGGCTGGATTCCTGCATTAACAAATGAAATCGCTTTTAGCAATTTAAGAGGTGGCGATCACCTGTTTAAATTAAAACTGGTTTATAAAGGCAACAGAAGTATTAGTCATGAAACATCTTTTACCATTCATTTAAAGAAAAAATTTCACGAAACGGTTTGGTTTTATCTGCTGATTGCCTTGCTGATACTTACTTTTTTTTACACACTCTACAGGATAAGGATAAATCGACTACTCGCTGTTGAAAAGGTACGTTTTCAATTATCCCGAGACCTTCATGACGATATGGGATCAACATTGAGTACCATAAATATTTTGAGCGAGATGGCTAAGAATAAATTAGCGAAGGAACCAATAACTGCTCAAAATTATTTAGAGAAAATATCTACCTACAGTCAGGTTATGATGGACAGTATGGATGATATTGTTTGGAGTATTAACCCCGGCAATGACACTATGAGTAAGGTGCTAAACCGTATGAGAGAGTTTGCCAACAACATTCTCGAAGCAAAAGATATTGAATTGATCTTTGTTACGAGTTCGCAGCTGGATGAGCTTAAACTCAACATGGCTCTGCGCCGCGACTTTTTTCTTATTTTCAAAGAGGCCATTAATAATGCCGCAAAGTATGCAGAATGCACAAAAGTTAAAGTGGAATTAAGTGTCAAAAATAAACAGCTGTTATTAAGTATTATGGATAACGGGAAAGGATTTGAGTGGAAGAAGGAATCAGAAGGCAATGGTTTAATGAACATGAAAAAAAGAGCCGAAAAAATCAAAGCGCAATTTGAACTCAACTCATCCGCCAACGAAGGCACCAGAATAGAATTACGTTTGAATTTAAATTTATTATGATCAGGATTTGCTTATACGAAGACAATAAACAACTACGGGATACTTTGTGTTTATTAATTGAAGGAGACGATAACTTTAAATTGGAAGCCTCATTTGCGCATTGTATGAATGTGCTGGACGATTATAAAAGATACCGCCCGGATGTGATTCTTATGGATATTGACATGCCAGGTATGACTGGCATCCAGGGTCTCATTCATCTGCGCTTTGCGGGATTTACAGAGGTAAAGGTGCTGATGCTTACCGTTTTCGACGACAATGAAAATGTCTTCGAAGCAGTGAAGAACGGAGCCAATGGTTACATACTCAAAAAAACGCCACCCTCGCAACTGTTGCAGTATATTCATGATGCTTTTGAAGGGGGTGCTCCTATGACCTCCAGTGTAGCGCGGCAAGTGCTGACCATGTTTACGGATGTTTATAAACAGAAAAATGATTCGTATAATTTGAGCGAACGTGAAAGAGATGTTTTAAAGGCGTTGGTTAACGGATATTCTTACAAAATGATTGCGAACGAATTGTTTATATCCATTGATACGGTTCGAAGTCATATCAAAAAGATCTATGAAAAGATGCACGTTAACAGTAAAACTGAGGCTGTGGCTCTTGCCTTCCGAAACAATCTCCATTAAGATCGGGTACTGCCAAAGTAACCAACAGATTTTTTTTCTTAACACTTTTTTGCAAGTTACTACTCTAAACTCACACAGATATGTGATTGATAGGCGAAGGCAAATGCACCAACTTTGTCGAAAAAAAAATGAAAACACTATTTTTGCCAGTAATCAGCGCCTTTTTATGGATGAACATCCAAATCACTTCCGCGCAAGTTAGCAGCTACACGTTTAGTCAGTCGCTACAGTCTTACGGAAATCCCAACAATGGTTCCCTGGTTGGAACAACAATGCAGGACGACGATGTTAACACAGCCGTTTTGCCGTTTAACTTTGTCTACAACGGCACAACATACACAACAGTTAATGTATGCTCAAACGGTTATTTAAGTTTCGGAACTCTTTCAGGTTTTGAGTATCAGGCTATTTCTGATATGTCTACAAGTAACATTCTTGCACCGTTTGCTCAGGATATGTTTATGGGTACTGTGATTAAAGGTGACCTTAGCTCGGGAAGTAATTCCGTTGTGAATGTAAGTTCCCTGGGAAATTTAAGCGTTGGAGATTCTTTAATGGACATATTTTTTGATTTTGGCGGAAGCACTCCCATCATTACAGCCATCACGGGCAATACCATCGTGTTAAACATTAATTCGCTTAATACTGTTTCGAATCAGGATATGTTTATTATGAACGGAGTTATTCGTCAGAATGTTACAGGTACTTCACCCAATCGTATCTGTGAGTTTGAATTTAGAAACATGTGCCGCTTTACTGTGTATGATGAAAGCATTCATTTTAAAGTTAAATTGTATGAAACCACAAACAAAATTGAGTTTTTGTACGGAAATACCATACCAGGACTTTCAAGTGCTTCGCCCGAAGTTGGTTTAAAAGGAGCAAACAACCTCGATTACAATTCACGTCTCGTAAACTCTTCTAATTCTTGGTCTACTTCGATTGCATCCTCATTTATTTCAGATGTCTGTGATTTTACACCAAATAGTGCGCCTGATCTTGGATTGAGTTATGTATGGTCTCCTACCGTGTGTGTTAACCCTACACTAACTATTAGTTCTTCAAACCCTTCAGTATGTGTGGGTCAGACAGTAACTTTAACTGCAATGGGCGCTGCAAGCTATAGCTGGTCTACCGGCTCTACTTCTTTAAACACAAGCGTTTCTCCAACAGTAAATACAACCTATACAGTAACTGGTTTTGTTGGAACCTGCAGTAGTTCTTTAACTGTGCTTCAAAGTGTAACACCACTGCCAACGCTCAGTATTGCACAAACCAAGACATTAATTTGTAAGGGAAATTCAGCTACGTTAACGGCAAGTGGAGCCGCAACCTATTCGTGGAGCAATGGTTCCAATGCATCTTCTATTGTGGTTTCCCCTACAGTAACAACAACTTATACTCTTACAGGAGCTAATTCTACCTGCGTTTCCAAAAAAATCATTTCTCAGGTTGTAAGTAATTGCACGGGGATAGATGAGGCGAAAACTAGCGTCGAGAACCTGAACGCCTATCCAAATCCATTTGCAAATAAACTAACTGTTCAAAACCCCTTCAGCCGAACTGTAAGCCTGAAATTAATGGATATGACGGGAAGACTTGTATATGAAAATACCATAGAGGCGGGTACTAATCAGGCTATAGATACTGAACGTTTAAATACAGGAATGTATGTTCTGTTACTTGAAGAAGGAGATAATAAGCTCGCAAAAAAAGTCATTAAACACTAAAAATGCCGAAAAATATAAATGGCCATCCGTTCCAGGATGGCCATTTCATTGAGCTACCATTGCTCTCATAGGGCATTTCAAAGGTCATAAAGCAAAAAAGCCACTCAAAGAGTGGCTTTTTTGCATTTTCTGTGATCCCATTGGAGTTTAAAAATATTACTGGAATTTTATGATAAGTTTCTGGACTATTGTTTTAATACGGAAGACTATAAGAAAGGGTATACCGGAAAATTAATTAAAGATCTGAAAGCATTTTTGAATTGGGCCACCGAAGAAGGTTATAATATCAATCTCGAATTTCGAAAAAAAGCCTTTAAAAAACTGACAGAGGAGCCTGAAATAATTTATCTCACTTACGAAGAATTGATGAAATTGTACAACACGACTTTAAAGCAAATACCCGGCTTGACCAGGTTAGAGATGTGTTTTGTTTCGCTTGTTTTACAGGTATGCGTTATTCCGATGTTTTAGCGCTCGTTCCAGAACACGTGCATAAGGACTTTATCAATTATAGGATCGTAAAAACAACTGTTAGCAATACCCTTCCGTTAAATCCATTCTCTAAAGCTATACTGAAGAAATACAAAGGGAAATTAGGTGACAAGTGTTTACCTGTGATCTCCGAGCAAAAAACCAATGATTATCTGGAGGAGGTTTTTATTGATGTAAAATTAAAAGCGAATGGTTCAAAAGATAAACTTCCAGGGTGCAAAAGTCATAAAAGTCACGGCGCCCTTACATGAAGTTGTTACTTATCACATTAGTAAAAAACCTTTATGACCAATTTCCTGGCTAAAGGTGGAAGCCTATTAACTGCGACGTCTATTACAGGCAATAAAGATTTAAAGACGGCCCGCCGATATTACAAAGTTGTAGATACCTTGAAAGCTGATGAAATGGCGAGGGTGTTTGGGAAATAGCCTCGTTTACAAATATTGACCTAATTATTCACCAAATCGCGGGTTTTGCACTTTTCTATACATGTTCGGCGAACATATATAGTTTTTAGGCAAAATCCATATATAAGTTTGCAAATTGTCTTGCATTTGACTTGTATTTGACTTGCATTTGTTTACAAATATGTTAAAATCTATACATATCTCAAAAACATGTATAGAAAATAGCGTTTTTCTATATATATATTTGTATTTACATTAAGTATGATCAAGTCTTTACCACCCGAAGGTCCTGTAGAAACGGTTAAAATCCTGCGCAAGCTAAATGAGGCGCATCGCTACCTAGCTGAGTTAAAAGGTGTGGCGGCGTCCATTCCAAACGAGCGTATCCTTATTGACACTTTGTCCTTGCAGGAGGCAAAGGATAGTTCTGCCATTGAAAATATCATTACTACCCACGATGAGATTTATCAGAGTGACTACGACCAAAGTTCTTTTACCTCCCCGGCAGCGAAGGAAGTTCACAGATATGCCCAAGCACTTAAGCTTGGCTTCGCCGAGGTCAAAGCTAAACCGTTTATTACCCTAAATCTTATCTTGCAGATGCAAGAAGTAATAGAATCCAATAAGGCTGGTTTTAGAAAGGTGCCTGGTACAGTATTAAAAAATGAGCAGAACGGGGAGTTTATTTATACGCCACCTCAGCACCCAGATGAAATAAAGTCGCTCATGTCAGATCTCGAAAAATTTATCAATGACGATGAACTATACAAGGCAGATCCTTTAACGAAAATGGCAATTATTCACCATCAGTTCGAAAGCATACATCCGTTTTATGATGGCAATGGACGTACCGGTCGAATCATAAACATTTTGTACTTGATCAAATGCGAGCTTTTAAATCTTCCCATTCTCTATTTAAGTAGATATGTTATTAAGAACAAAAATTTATACTACCAACTGCTTCAGGACACACGGGTAAAAGGCGAGTGGGAGCCCTGGATTTTATATATGCTGGAAGGCGTTGCCCAAACGGCTAAGGAAACAATCGTGCTCGTGAAAGAGATCAAAAAGCTGATGATCGAGTACAAGCAGCTCATAAGAAGCAAGCAACCGAAAATATACAGCCAGGATCTCTTAAACAATCTTTTCAGGCACCCTTATACAAAGATTGAATATATTATGAATGATCTGCAGGTGAGCCGCCTGACAGCGACCCGGTATTTAAATCTCTTAAGCGAAACAGGCATTCTCGAAAAGATAAAAATCGGAAGGAACAGTTATTATCTGAATAACCGATTGTTCTCTCTCTTGCACAACAAAAAGTAACGACTATAAATTTTTCAGCAGCGATTTAGTATAACAGATCACTACAGCGAGGCCTTCTACGTAGGCAAATTTGAACAATAGTATCCTTCTGGAAAATTAAAGTGCTCTGCTAAAGCTAAAATGGACAGAGGAGAATGGTAGGTGTAAAAGATCTTTTCGTCGCGATTCAAAATTATGAACCCATTTTCCGTTTTTCTTCCCGTCTAAATAGTTTCCGTCTACAGTCTGAAACGGGTAGTTGTTTCCTGAAGCCTCGCATTCATAGTGAAACTTCCCATTGTAAACTCTTTCGCTGTCTTCGTTCTCTTAAAGCAAAGTATAAAGCCTAAAAAACGCCGTAAGCCTATATCCGACCAAAAGGGATTGGAAGCCTTTGCGATTAATCTAAAAGAGGTAAGGGCGAAGTACGCATATAGTCAAGTGCAGCTTGCCTACGAAGCAGATTTATCTCTTAGTCAAATCGCAAGAATTGAAACAGCTAAAATTAATCCTGGTCTCAGTGCAATTTTTGCGATAGCCAGGGCAATGAATGTTCCGTTGTCTGAGCTTTTTGATTTTAAACTATGATAGCAGCTTGTTAACAAACTGCTATATAACATTAAAATTTCAAAATATTTTTACATCTCTTGAATTTATACGGTGGCTTTACCTGCAGATGTTTATTGGTTTTCATCCATATAATTTTCTAGGCAGTCATTTCAATACTCTCAAAGTCTTGCCTCTCTTCATCAGTTAAGTTGAATGTGGTAAGTACTTTCGACTTAAGCATATTAAATTCAGCGGTATACTTTACATTGTGTCGATATAGATCAAGAAGAAGGTAATTGTAGGTAACTTGATGTGCATTTTTTTCTGTAAGATATAGCGCTATTTTTATAGCCGTGTCGATATCTTTAAGTTTAAAATATATTACGGACAAATTATGAAGTTCGAGATTATCATTTCCCGAGTGCAAAATGTGATTCTGCACAACTAGTTTGCGGAGAATAGTCGCTTGAATATTAAAACCCTTTTCTTCCATGAAATCTGAAAGTGTGCCTACCAAAGTGGTGAACCGATTTGTTACTAGGGTATCTTGAATTTCATTCAACCTTATCCGGTTATCTTCAATTTTTAGTAATGGTTGAAAGAATTGATTCGAGGATTGTAAAAAACAATCAAAAAAAAACTCTTTATAAAAATGTTCTAGGGAATCCGATAAGTGATGATGACCGAAAACATACTCTGAAAGCAAAACGAGTGATAAACTTAATTTTTCAAATAGATTTGCATGGGAACTTAATATTGACTTTATATGTGATGAATAGTTACTCGAATCAGCACTATGCTTACCTGTTGAACTTCTTCTCGCACTCAAATCAATGCCAAATAAGGCTTTCATCGCGACACACTTCCCTTGCAGATTTGTGGTATTAAAAATTTCGATGCAACGTTGAAATGTTTCTTCCGAACGATTTCGGGATAATTGTCCCAAAGCTTTGATAAAATATAATCGCAAGTTAATGTCGCTTGGATAAGTTTTGTCTAATAAATGAGCGAGAGTTTCTGGATTCCCAGACCGGCACTGCAGAAACAACTCAATAATTGCTATTTTATCAGTTATCGCAATACCAACATCTAAAAGCTTGTTTTCAAAAAACGCGTGGACTTTTCTAAAGCTATGATAGTGATAACTTTCGCTGCCCGATAGTGTTGGTATCACGACTTTCACTCGATCAATAACATCAGAATCAACAAAGCAATTCCAGAAATGACTACGCGCACTATCACTCTTTGTCTCAATCCATTGCCTATATTGCTCCTCATAGAGATTTATGTCATTTGGGGATTTATAGCTAGACGGTGTTTCTGGAAATGGCTCGCCATCGAAAGAAGATATTTCCAGAGCCACCATTTTTTCTACACCTTGTAATTTTTGGAATGGATCAAACAGATACTGCGTTAAATAATCTGTAGTGTGACAAACTGACTTGAATATTGCTTTAAGTCTCTGATAGAATTCATGAAATTTGGTGAGGGTAATGCCATTTATAATTTCCTCCAACTCGCTAACTGTAAATGTGGTGTCGATATGACCACATACTTTGTTGCGCGCATACCTTAATTCCGAAATGTGATCGTTAAGCTTGAAATTAAGTTTGAATTGAGCTAATATTTCATCAGCTTCTCGAGTGCCATCATCTATATTACTTGTAATGTGAAAATCGAAACCCGCTTCATACTGTGAAGACGTATCTGTAATATCAGTTCGTGTAAAGAAATTATCTACATAACTCAATAGATCTGTAATAAATAATTTAATAAAAGGAGCTACAATATCAGTATCATTTTTTAATTGCTCAATCATTGTCCACTCATAATCTATTAGCAGTTCTAAAGACTTAAGAACACCCGCTTTTGTATGAATCATACTGAAATTCAAGAGACCACCAGAGTTTGGCCGCGTGAGCGAAAGAATATCTGATGCAATACTGGGAATTTGCTCAAGATTAAATTTTTCATTAACATCAATGATTTTTGAAGTAATACCAAGTGTGATAGTTGCTGGCAAATAGGGTATAAATCCGGGAACAAAATTAAATTGACCATATATATCAATAGGTACTTTAGTAAAAAAACTCGCCTTATCTGCGTTTATGTCAGACCAAGCCTCCAATCTTTTACCAAAATCCAAGTACTGGAAATGAGCTCCATATTTGTCCCGCTGCAACTTGAAATGGTCATTGTAAAGTTCTTGCAAGGTATTTAACTCCTTTTTGATTGCTTTGCTATTTAGAGTATGCTTATTTACTGAGAAGCCTAATTTCAGAAAATCATCTATACGCATAGCGATCAATCTAGCTATCGATCTCTTAAAAAAAGTAGAATTATTTATAGCGAGGATATGTGATGTAACATCAATTTCTTTTAATATATAGTGTAAGTGATAAATGCTCATGAAAAACTAGTGAATCTTATTTAGTTTCTTGTGTATTAATGAAATTGTTGTCATTATGTCTAATGCTTCGTCTTCGGTTATCGCCCATACCACTTTTGGAGCATGCGCTGTCGTGTTTCTAAACATGCCGAAAACTCCTTTAATCAAATTAGCAAATCCTTTTTGTTCACTTTGTTCTGTTTCGGTTTGTAAAGAATTTATTTTAATCAGTGGCGTATTAACTGATAGAGCTTTTTCAACTAATTCTGAACCATCAAGATTTAGGTTCGTCCTTTGCCGTATTTCTTCAGCAATACTTTTAACAGCCTCAAAAACTGAATGGAAATAGTTCTCAGTGATTAGTTCCGAATTGCAATACTCGTAAATTTTATGGTGGATATTTCTACTTTCCAGTTTAGATTTAAATCTATTTATTCGCTGTTCTGCTTCAGTTATAGTTTTGGAAGTTGTTACTGGGTTAAACACTCCCGCATCGTTAAGCATTAAACCAATAAAAGAAAGCCGCTTGTTCAATTCTGCTCTAATACTTTCGTATTTATCATTCTGTCCTATATAGCGAGAGGGCTTCATCGCTAGATTAATGAATTTTAAAATACAATTCGAATTTTGATTTTTATTTTGATAGTTAACGAAACTGTTATGAAGTCGTTTCCATTTTGTGTTTGCAGGATCAATGTCACTAAGCCCTGATTCAGGAATGAACTTAGATAACTCTGTTCCGGTTAGTCCTTGTCCTGTATCAGCTAAAATTTTTGCCAGCGCTTCTAAAGTACCACTTTCGATTGGGTTAAATATTTTTTTTGTCATATATTCTAATACATTGTTTTTCAAATTGTTTAAAACTCTTACTGTTAGGTCAAACTGTTCTTCACGATTGAATCTAACTATGTTATTATTCTCAACATGAGGCTTTCGAACTAAATACTAAATTTGTTATAAATTTTCCAACGGGAAGTTCTTCCCACTCAATATTGGGTTGTAATTTTTGCATGATTATAATTACTAAGATAAAGAATAAGTTATATAGGAAGGACTTTAATAGAGAGAATGAATGATAGAAGACATTAAATACAAAGGATACTGGAAATTGCCCACAGATTCAGATTATAAGGTTAGTGGTGAACTTTCATTTACTAAGGAAACAGGGATTCAATTGGCTCTACTTGGTAGTTTGACCGGAAAACATAGTGGACGTCAAAATTATAAAGCTATACAAGGGTTCACGTCTGATGGAAAGTTAATCACTGTGTTCGACTGCAATGGCGCGAGCGGTCATTCTAATCCAGGATTTACAACCTCATCTTTCAGAGGAGAGTTTATGTTCGTTGGAGCCCATTATTCAAAGTTGGAAGATCTTATAATTGAAAATACTGCAATCCACTTTTTGCTTTTAGATCAGTGGGTTGATATACACGGTATAGAAATTACGGAACTAGAATACAAACCTTATAGAGTTCAAACAACATATACTCATCCGCCAAGCATATCATTGTACTCAGACGATGAAAAAGAAATTCTCATTTGGTTTAGTTCAACCAATCCCTTAATGGGAGATATTTTGGACATTACTATCGCACAAAAGATTTATATTAACATCAATTATAAATCTCCTACAACTGTCAAAGTAATATTAACGGACATTCAGAAGTTTCGAAACTTCTTGTCATTCGGATTATCAAGAACTATAGTTCCGACGGAAATAAAATTGTATCCCAAGGCTGGTGAGCATGGGTCACAGTTCATTTATAAAGAAAGTTATTATCCTAAGATTAATAATGCTAAGGAACATATATTTGATTACACAACACTTTTTAAATATCTTCATATTCAAAAAAATGCTCATGAAGTTGTAGAGAGATGGTTTCAAAAATATGAGATACTAAGACCTGTTTTTGATCGCTATTTTGATTGCATTTATAACCCTACACTTTATGAAGTCAATCAGTTTCTAAATCTAATGTTTGCGATAGAAACCTATCATCGACGGACAACTGTTTCGCATAGTTTCCCCGTAGAAAAATTCGAAGAATTAAAAAACACTCTTGCTGTAGCACTCCCACAAGGAAAAGAATACTCTGAATGGTTCAAGAATAAGTTTAGCTATGCAAATGAGGTTTCTCTACGGCAGCGTTTGAAGGATGTTTTTAAAGAATTCAAAGAAGTTCTGGACGAACTCGAATCCAAACCTAAAGAATTTATTTCGAAAATAGTGCAAACCAGGAATTATTATGTGCACTATGACGAGTCTTCAAAATCCGGCATAGTAACTGAAGAAGAATTCGAGTCGGTTAATTCTACACTTGTAATTATCTTGCAGTTGGTACTACTTAAAGAACTCGGTTTTAATATGGAAGATAGTAAGGCGGCAGTTAAAAGATCCTTGCCGAACTGGCATAGATTTAAACATTAGAAGAACAACACACATGTAGTTAACCCATAATTACTTTTTAAGAAAATCTTCTCCGAGAAATTGTTTTTTTGGAGAGTAAAATTGCTTTTCGGTCTGGTTGATTGTTTGCAGATTTACATCTTTGACAATGGTAGAATCGACGTCTAAGGTATAAGGCAAGTTTTGGTGCGTCGCTAAAAAGCAGGTGTGTATGCCTAATGGAAGTGTAACAAAATTTCGTTGCTCCAAATGTCCTAACGTCCTTTGTCCTGGCGTTGCTGGATTGTTTGATAAATAGTATGGGTTGTCTGAAGTTACAAAATAATCGTTACCCTTGGAGTAAAGAAAAGTCCAATTCATATTAAGTAGTGCGTTTGCGCCGGCTTCAATAGTTTCAAGCAAAAAGGACTTGGTCATGTCCGCAGTATTAAATTCCCAATGATCTGGATTAAAAAATTCTTGAGTGTATTCCTCCGACAAATTAAATTTTGCTTTAATATTTTCAAATGCCTTTTCGTTCGTATGATATGCTCCAATAATTTGTTTCAAAACATTAGAAGAGAATCCACTCATTGCATTTATAAATGAAGGTACTCTGGTTCTCATAAGCATAGAGAATATTGAAAAAAGTGATTTTTCTTCTTCTGTGAGCGGTATTCTTTTATGGATTTTATTTTTTATGATTGTTGAGACGAGGTTTTCTATCTCAGCAAGTTTTTTTTCGATAAGATCAATTTTATTTCCATCATCGTCGCTAATAACATAATAATCATCTATAAAGCCCACGTTTTTGGTCCCCTTGTGCGCCCATTTTTTTGTTGCCTTAGTATAATACCAAATTTCTTTACTTCTACCCTCGGGAATGTTAGGGTCCAAAAATAGTTTTAGATAAAATTCTGGAACAATATGTCCTTTAGCCATTAATGAATTTTCAAAGTGCAAATACTTATGGGATTCTGCCATAAGGGCAGTCATAATTTTATTTCATATTGAGGCATAAGCCCCATTACTGTATTTTTATTGTGGGTTGTTAAAGATGATGCGCCAAAAAGAGTTGGGCCCGGAAAAATATTTACCAGTCCATGCGTCTCATGTGAATGGTACAAGTTAACTAGAAAAAGTCCTGATACTGCTTTCAACACATTTTCCAGTTTTGCATGTTTGTAGTGAGTATGCCGCTGATGTTTTACTTTATTGTTTCCGGTCCACCAGTCAGGTGTTTTATCTTTTTTCCATTCAGAAAAGGGCACATAGCCAATTTCAAATTTTAAAATGTCGACCTCAGTCTTCAATAGTTTGGGAAATTTTTTCCGAAAGAAGCGTCTATAGCCAGCTTCATTTTCGGCTTTGTCCCCATACTTTGCACAAATTTGTTTTAAAATGACGTCAATTTCTTGTGTTGCTGTCATAAGTATTCTTGCGGTTTCAATGGAATAGCATTCGTAGTTATCAGGAGAAAATTCAATATAACGACTTAATTTATGCACGTCCTGTTCGATCGAGAGAAAATACGTCCAATGCGATAAACTCATAAAGTTCTTTTTTGTTGTGTGATATAATAAATATACGCCTATCATCTGTACTTTGCAAAATAGCCTAATTAGCTAATTTCACTAATCCTAAGGCATGAAAACGAGCGAAAACTGAAACATTGTGAAAACTGAAACATTTACTGAAACATTTTTGAGCAGAAATAAGCGGAAATGATCACAAATGAGCAATAAAAGGCTTGAAAACCAATAAAAAAGCCTTGGTAACAGTGTTAGTTTTGATTGTGAGGATTAACTGCGTTGATCCCATAGGGCATGTCAAAGGTCATAATTCAAAAACTCACCGCCTTTCAGGCGTTGTTTTTTTGTTTTCCAAACACTTCACTGAAAAGCAAAGCTTTTCGCTTGTGTCTGGAAAACAAAAAAGCCACTCAAAGAGTGGCTTTTTGCATTTTCTGTGATCCCGCTGGGATTCGAACCCAGGACCCCTACATTAAAAGTGTAATGCTCTACCAGCTGAGCTACGGAATCATTTAAGATTTATTATCACTTTTCGCAGGAACCGTCTTTGATTTGCTAAGACATTTCGTGTGCGGGCCCGAACAAAGAACGTAGTCATTTATTCGGGGTGCAAATATAGTAGACTTTTATTCAGTATACAAATAAATTTTAAAAATTTTTTTTGGCAAATATTTTTTCGTGTATGCAACAATATCTATTTTAGTCGCCTATGTTCGAAAAACCTGAAATTATTTTATTGAAAGGCTTCTGCGGTTTGCCCTTTGGAACCAGTAAAGACGCTGCTGTAGAGGTTTTTGGACAACCTGAAGAGATCCAGAATTTAACCGACGATATCCTCAATAATAACTCCATGGTTTACCACTATTGGAACGAAGGTTATTCGCTGTTTTTTGACACAAATAAGGATCAAACCTTCTGTAGTGTGGAAATTGACAACCGCGACGCTGTTTTATTCGAAACCAAAGTCTTTAGTTTAAAGGAAAAAGAAATTGTGGAACTGATGAAAAGCAACGGTTATGCTCTTAGCGACTCAGAAGTTCATAAATGGGGTGAAAAACGCATTAGTTTTGATGAAGCAGGACTCGATTGTTATTTCGAAAATAATCGCCTGGTTTCCATTAATTTTGGTGTGCTGGAAACAGAAACGAACTTTTATTACTTCCCCAACTAATTACTCGATTACGATTTTAGTCCGCTCAATTTTATCTTTTGTGCTTAGTTGCATAAAATAACACCCAGGCGGTAAATTTCGTGTTGAAATTTTTAACCCTGTTTTAAAAGGTTCCACTTCTGATTTTTGTAGTTGACCAGCTAAGTTAAAAAGGTCTACATGAGCAATTGGTTCATCGCTGGTGATAACTATAAATCCTTCACTCGCTGGATTTGGAAAAACAAGAAGGTTATTAATCTGATTTGCATTTTCAGGTAATCCGACGGTTGTAACGGTAGTTGTTGTGATCTTATAACTGCACGATTTAATAAGGCAGCCGTCACTCTCTTCTGCTATAACTTTATAAAGGCCAGTGCCCTGTATAGTAACGGTGGGTGTATTGGCAAGGTAGACATTGTTCTTGTACCAAAAATACTTCGTGTAGTTGCCTGCAAGTTTAAAATAGCCATTAGTATGATAGATCGGATCCAATCTTTTTATTCCTCCCAGATTATATTTGCTATGAAAAGCACTTCCAAAAACAGCGCTGTCTCCAAAGGCTCTTAATTTGCTGGCGTCTGTGCCATTCAGAGTTCCAATATAATTTTGCGGCAATGCAAGGGTATCAAAAATCGTAGAAAAAATCACAGAAGCAGTGAGATAGCTTCCCGCGTAAGAAGGATGAGCATCATCAAAATCCCATAAATTTACCGAGGGCAAATGCTTAGAGGCTTTGATCCAGGCTTCTCCTATGGGAGCAATAATTTCTTTCATAGTATCATTTAAAACGCGGTAGTTCACTAAAATTCTTTGAATACATTCAATACCGGTGTTTCCAAAGGGTGGAGAGCCGTTCTTCCATGCCCAGCCTCCGAATAAAACAATTTTGGCGCAATTATTATTCGCTTTCAAAGAGTCCATAATATTCAAATGTCCCTGTACAACTTTACTGGCTCCTGAAAACACAGCAGAATCACGTACAAAACGTCCCTGATTATCTTGTATCACGGCCACATCCCATTTTTTAGAACGGATCAATGAAAATAAAGCGGGATTATTCATGTGCGCCATGGTGCCTTGGGCAGTATCTCCAACTGATACCCCGCCCGGGGCATGCATACCCGTTATTACTTTTATTTTGGCCGAGTCAGCCAAAGCTTTCACCATGGCAGGCATGTTATTGTAAAATGTAAAACTGTTACCGATAAAAAGTATACGGGTAGTGTCTTGCGCTGAAGAAAATGCAACAGATAAAAAACAGAGCAAAGAAAAGAGAGCGTAATTTATTTTCATTTTGTAAAAGTATCAAATCCAAAAATCCTTTTAGCTTTCTTCACTCGCTGAAAGAGACGCTTCCCTAATTGATCGTGTAGGACTTCCATTTATACACCGAAGATTGCACGTGGTTTCAGAATCATTACCACTTATAATTTACCTATTAATTAATTACACTTTATTTAATTTTGAAACGTTATCTTTAACAGTATCCTATACACCCAAACAGTATGAAAAACCCCAATTTTATCTTTCTTACGCTTCTTATTTTAAATATTTCCGCCATAGCTCAAAACTGGAATGTATTCAACACCACTTACCGTTACAATTATAAATATGATAATAGCCAGCTCGTAAGCCAGGTTTTGTTTGCGGACTCAGTGAATTCTGCGACTACCTTTACGATAAATCATCTCAACCGTATAGGTGTGCAATGCAAAGGCAGCTGTCCAACAATTACCACCGCGCTAAATCAGACCCTTGCGATCATTGTTCCAAATATGCCTCAGTTTCTTCAACGGAAAATCATTCAATATAACAATGGTTTTGTGGTGTTACGAGATACCGCAACGTTGGTGCTGCTTCCCAACTGCCAGCCTGGCCAAACATGGGTGTTCGACAGTATCAATACTAAAAATGCAACTTGTGTAAGCAAAAGTTTACAAACAATTTTTGGTCAGCCAGACAGCGTTAAATTAATTATTGTGGACGGAACCGACACTTTGAAATTGAGTAAAGTATTTGGAATACTTCAATTTCCAAAACTATACAATCAGAATAAATACTATCGCTTAGTAGGAATTGAAAACGCGGCGTCCTACGACTTGACTTCGCTTTACGGTGAGAAAGTGCCGAATGCATGGGATTTTTATAATTTTGATGTGGGCGATAAATTTTGTTATAATCAATCTAAGGTGTTTACATCGCTTCAGTATCAATATTGGTGTAAGTCTGGTAATTTTACAATGTTAAATAAAACTATCAGCAACGATTCCTATGTTTACACAGTGCAAGAGAACTGGGACAGCTGCGGCGGTCATCACACCTATGTAGACTCCGAGTTTCAGTCAGGTTCTAACACTGTAAGGACTTACACAGGATTATCTACGCCCATGTATGAAAACACAATGTATCCTGGGAAAGTGATTGGTTCATCCTTCAAATTGAATGCGGGTGCTGAGTATAATATTGCTCGTTTCGGAAGGAATCAAAATGGGATTTTTTTTAAATACACTGGTATTGGTTGCAGCGATACCGTGATTCCCGGAGGTCTTTTGTCTTTTATTCCACAAACCGCTACCTCATGGGGCTACCAGCCCACTCCGAACTACTTAACGCCAGCTTATGTTCTTTTATCAGAAGTATACGGTGTTGGACTCGGTTTATTTGCAAAAAAATATTGGAGTTCTCTTTGGGGAGGTCAGCAGGATTATTGCCAAACCTGCGCTGTAAAGGCAGGAAGTTTGTATCACGGTGCGGAAACATTTGTGAGTGTGAAGGAAGAAACTTATGAAGCAGTAAGTTTTAAGTTGTATCCAAATCCCAATTCTGGTAAATTTAATTTATCAATAGCTAAAACAGCAGCGAATGAGGTGAGGGTTACTTCTGTTTTAGGACAAACTATTTTAAATCTGAAACAAAACTTGAGTGAACAGAACTTAGAACTTGATCTTGGCAATCAATCTACCGGAATTTATTTCGTGCAATTATTAAAAGACGGAAGCTTATTAAAAACTGTAAAGATCATCCGGAATTAGTACTGTTATAGCTTGTTTTAAACGCTTTTAATCACTTTGATAAACGCCTAATAAAGCTTATTTTTACAGTTCAAAAAACTTATCATGCCAGGAACAGAATTATTCGGCGCTGAAGAGCGCAAAGAAATTGAAGATGTATTGTCAACAGGAGTGATGTTTCGTTACAACCACGATGCGCAACGTAACAACATCTGGAAAGCAAAAGATTTTGAAGCGGAAGCTAAAAAGATCACCAACGCAAAATATGCTTTAGCAGTTTCCAACGGTTCTGCAGCTATAATGGCAGCTTTAGCAGCGTCAGGAATCGGTACCGGTGATGAGGTTATTTGTCCTCCCTTCACATATATTGCCACTATCGAAGCTATCTTGTTTTTAGGCGGACTTCCGGTTTTTGCTGAGGTAGATGAAACACTTTGTTTGAGTGCAGAAGGAATTAAGGCTGCTATCACTCCAAAAACAAAAGCAGTTTGTCTTGTACACATGTGTGGCGGTAATGCCAATATGGACGAGATCATGAAAGTGGTAAATGATAACAAGTTAATTTTAGTGGAAGATGCAGGACAAGCATTTGCCTCTTCTTACAAAGGAACTTTCACAGGTTTATTCGGAAAAGCAGGAGCTTATTCTTTTGACTTCTTTAAAATTGCAACTGCCGGCGAAGGTGGAATTTTTGTAACCAACGACGAGCATACTTATAAAATGGCGGATAGTTTTTGTGATCATGGTCACGATCACGTGGGCGATAAACGCGGTATGGAAAACCACCCTATTATTGGGTTTAACTTCCGTATCAGCGAATTACACGCAGCTGTGGGAGCAGCTCAAACCCGTAAGGTGCCGCATATTCTGACTACCAACCGTAAACATAAAAAATTCATGCAGGATCAACTTTCTAAAACGGAAGGCATTGGTTTTGCAAAATTAGGGGATGAAAGCGGCGACTCTGCTACGTTTTTAAACATCTTACTGCCTACAACAGAAATTGCACAACGCGTGGTGGATGAATTCAACAAAGCGGGTGTAGCGGGATTTGATTACTGGTTTAAAAACATGTACCATTTTATCAATCAATGGGATCATATTAAAGGGTTGAAAACGGCTTCAAAATTACCCGTTGCTGTATTAGGCGCTCCTCAGGATTATAATAATTTGGATCTTCCAAAAACACAGGCAGTCATCGGACGATTAATTTCATTCGGTGTGAAAACGGCGTGGACAGAAGAATATATGACGGAGATGGCAAATAAAATTTCCTCTTGTGTAAAGAAAGCAATGACGCCTGTTAATGCATAATAGGATTTAAATTTTTTTACGATCCACCTGTAGATCTCTGCAGGTGGATTTTTATTTTAAGTGTCTTCAGAAAACAAACATATCAAAGAATTAGGCCATGCCCTGGAGCCTTTTGCTGTCAGCACAGTCCTGGCTGGCGAAATAATTACTTTTAGTAAGACAAGTAAAAAAATTAAATTCATTTTAGCTGGAAAAGATTTTGACTCTGAAAAATATAAGGAGGAAGTGGTTATTTATGAAGATCAATTAAAAAGATCTCCTGAAAAAATAAAGGCTTTGGTTCTTTCTAAATTGCAAGCCAATAAAACTATTTACGCGAGAAACTGTGAGGTGAGAAAAATAGATAAGGAAACGGCTGTTAATTTTTTGGAAAACTATCATCTGATGAATTCTACACAAAGTGGTTTTAATTTTGGATTGTTTTATTTGGATGAATTAGTCGCAGTAGCCTCCTTTTCAAAAGGAAGAAAGATGAACCGCCTGAGGGAAGATCAGCGTTCTTTTGAGTTAATAAGATTTTGTTGTAAGAGCGGGATCACTATTACAGGTGGCCTAAGCAAATTGATAAAAAACTTTTGCGAAGAGAAAAAAGCGGGCGATGTAATGACCTATGTAGATAAAGATTTGTCTGATGGAACCTCGTTTATTCGCGCGGGTTTTAAAAAGCACAGCGAAACAGAAGCCACTTATTTCCTGGTAAACAGAGTTACTTTTGAGCGAAACATGGCAACTAAGGATGAACTTTATGATGCAAAGAAATTTTACCGGATCAAAAATTCGGGCAATGTAAAATTAGTTTATACACCTTGACAAAACATAATTGCATAGTCGTATTGGGCCCTACCGCTAGTGGCAAGACACACCTTGCCTGCAAGCTCGCCTATGAATTAAGCGGAGAAGTGATAAGCGCCGACTCGCGCCAGGTGTACAAGGGTTTAGATATTGGAACAGGAAAAGATCTCCAGGAATACCTGGTGAATGGCAGGCAAATTCCTTATCATTTAATTGATATTGCCGAACCGGGAGAGCAATTTTATTTACATCAGTTCACTGAAAAATTAAAAAGTGCGTTTTTAGATATTCGGTTAAGAAATCAAATCCCAATCATTTGTGGCGGTACAGGGTTATATTTGGATGCTTTAAAAAAGGATTTTTCTTTCACACAGATAAAAGAGAACGAAAGTTTAAGAGAAGAACTGGAATTCTTACAGAAAGAAGATTTACTAACGCGTTTAGATAGATACCCGGTAGAGTTTACAAAACAAGTAGACCGTAATTCGAAAAAAAGAATCATCCGGGGAATAGAAATTGCCGAACACTTTTCAAAGCATGGAAAAGATATTTCCTATATGGAGCTTCCCTATAAACCTTATTACATAGGTATTGCCACAGAAGTGGAAGAAAGAAAAAAACACATATCTGAACGTTTGAAAAAAAGATTGAATGAAGGATTAATTGCTGAGGTGGAGAATTTGATATCCTCAGGTATCAGTCATGAGCGCTTACATTTATTCGGACTCGAATACAAGTTCGTTTCTTCTTACCTGAAAAAAGAAATTACCAAAGAAGAATTATTTACGCGTCTTCAAACGGCTATTTTTCAATTTGCAAAGAGGCAAATGACCTGGTTCAGAAAAATGGAGAAGGAAGGGGTAGAAATACATTGGGTGGAAAAAACTAATAGCGATCAAATCATTGAAAATCTAAGGACCGAATTTGATTTTTCTTAAGGAATTGAATCTTTTAAGACTTCAATGCTCACTTTTGTTAAGCCTGCTTTTACAAAATTTAATTGTTTAGCGGCTCGTCTGGTAAGATCGATGATGCGTTTTGATTTTTTCGGAAGACGATCATTTATCCTGACGATAACAACGCTGTCATTTTTTAAGTTGGTTACTTTCACTTTAGTTCCGAATGGTAGCGTTTTGTGGGCTGCGGTAAGACTATCGTTTCTGAACTTTTCACCGCAACTGCATTTTCGTCCTTCGAATTTTTTAGCGTAATAACTTGCAATGCCAATTTGTTTTGGCAGGGAGTCACTCTGACCATAGAAAATGCCCACTTTAGCAAATAAAACTAATAAAAGAATTAACCTCATTAAATTAAAGATAAGAAATTGCAGCAGATTCAATTTATATTAATTCTTAACGAATCATAAAAAAGAATTACTTTCAAAACGGAATTATGAAAAGGATAACGGGTATCGGTTTACTGTTTCTTCTTATTGTCTTTTGCGTATTGATGATACGATTAACGCTGCCCTATTTTTCTATGCGCTATGATGTGGATTTTCTTTTAACCAAACAAAAAATCATCCACTTAAAAGTATGGCGCTATGCTTTTTACTTGCATATTTTTTTGAGCATCTTTGCTTTAATTGCCGGTTTTACGCAGTTTTCGGTCTATGTCCTAAAGAAACACAAGCGGCTTCATCGGCTTATGGGCTACATTTATGTAACAGACGTTTTGCTTCTTGCCGGGCCTGCAGGATTGGTAATGTCTTTTTTTGCGAATGGAACTGCACTCGCCAAAACAAGCTTTGTCTTATTATCTGTTTTATGGATTTTGTTTACAACAATTGCACTTATTAAAGTAAAAAGGCAAGAGTTTAAAGCGCACCAAAACTGGATGATTAGAAGTTATGCTTTAACCCTGTCAGCTATTAGTTTAAGATTGTATGCAGTTCTATTCCCGAAATTTTTTCACATCAATGCTTTTGACCAGTATGCCCTGATGGCCTGGTTAAGCTGGACAATAAATCTTTTAATTGCCGAATACATTATTTATAAAAAACGGAACGGTCAGGGTTTATTTTCTGCGGCAGTCATCTCAGCAGGCGTGTGGGTTTCTTTCACACTATTTTCTTTAGTGATCTTGTAAGTTTGATGATTCGTTTGCTCCTTAGAAACAACTTTATTGTTGGCGTATCCTTTTTCAAGTGGGTCAAATTGCCAATTCGTTTTGTAAGTCACCACTTCGAGACTGTAATCTTCAAATAGCGTGAAACCCTTGCTTTCAAGAGGAGAACAAAAACATCCAATCTCTTGTTGACTTATTACTTTACCCAAAGAATCATAGACTATCAGGTTAACGGAAACCGGGTTTAATGTATCGGCTATAACCTGGTATGATTTATAAATGACAGCCTGACCGCCTTCGGAAGCAAAAGTGCCCACATACATGTACTCATTCGATACGTCTCTTGAGAACCTTGAACTCTCCATGCCCGGAATGAAAGCGGCAAAGTCATAATTAATGTAACGGTCGAAATTAAAAGAGGAAGCAGAGTCGCTAATCATAGAAAAGGGTAAGCGGATTTTCGGAGTTTCTTTTATAAAAGCAGCAAATAATTTTTTCCTTAGCTTTTCATCATCTCCATAATAAGTAACCAATAGTGATTGATAGGATTGGTTGTCGGCTAAAAACTCAAATAATTTCTCTTCTGTAATTCTGTCTTTCATCGCAAATCCTTGTTCTGCAGCTGACATTAGGTATTCAATACACGCAGTTGTGTCTTTCTTAGAAGCAGAAACGAGCGCTGAATTAAAAGATACTTCATCATAGTTTATTCTTCCATAAAGGGAATAATTAGTACTGTCTGCCAAAGCAAGTTGGCCACTCTTTAAATAGGCTTTAAAAAGATGAAGATAATTTTTTTCATCCGGATAATAATAAATGGCTTCTTTAAAATATTCAACACTTGCCAATGCATCATTTTTATTAGCCAACAAATCCAGTCCTGTCATAAATAATCTGCGGCTTTCTGCTTTTTGCTGAAGTCCTGCGTTTTCTAAAGATGCGGTAATAGAATCTGGCCTGTATATGTTTTCGGGAAGCAGTGCGTAGGGTATCGCTGTCTTTTTTTCAATATGAGCAACCTCTGTTTTTTCTCCGGAACAGGCAGATAGAATGTAAACTAATGCGATAGCCAAATACAAGTTAAATGGATTCATGGGATAGGTTTAAGTTAGAATTACCAATGGGTTTTAACACAATAATAAGAGAATAAAGTAAAGCGTCAAAATCAAGTTTTTATACTTATAAATTTGCTTTTTGTTATATTTACTCGGACAAGTCGCCCTAAAATTAATTTAGCACACACTAAATAATTGACAGTGAGATAGCCGTCCTCGAAAAAGAGCACTCTTCAGGCTATTCCATGTGACAATTTAAAAGCAATAAAACGACACATGAAAAAACAATTTATTTACCTCTCGGTATTTTTTACGCTTACAATTGGTATTGCAGGCTATTTGTGGCCATTGGCCCTATGGTTATACGTTGTGGCTATCCCCATTATCCTGATTGGAATAATGGATATGACGCAAACTAAACAAACATTAAAAAGAAACTTTCCGGTTGTTGGAAGAATGCGTTGGTGGGCAGAATGGATGCGACCGAAAGTTTACCAGTATTTTGTTGAATCGGATATGAGCGGTGCGCCTTACAATCGCCTCAGCAGAAATGTGATTTATCAACGTGCAAAACGCGTTACAGATAGTACTCCCTTTGGAACGCAATTAAATGTTTATGAAACAGGATACGAGTGGTTAAATCATTCTATCAATCCTCTGCCATTAGATCATGGGGAGCATGATCCGCGGGTTCTGGTAGGGGGACCAGATTGTAAACAACCTTACTCTGCCAGTATTTTTAATATTTCTGCTATGAGTTTTGGATCGCTGAGTCAAAACGCTATTATGGCATTGAACGGCGGCGCTAAGCTGGGTGGCTTTGCGCACAACACTGGCGAAGGGGGATTAAGTCCTTATCACTTAAAACCAGGTGGAGATATTATCTGGCAAATTGGTACGGGGTATTTTGGTTGCAGAAACATGGATGGCACTTTTAATTTTGAGGCTTTTGCAGAGCGTGCTGTTTACCCGGAAGTAAAAATGATTGAGATAAAATTATCACAGGGTGCGAAGCCGGGTCATGGTGGCATTTTACCGGCAGCTAAAGTTACAGAGGAGATAGCAAAAATTCGTTTAGTAGAAAAAGGAAAAGATGTTTTATCACCTTCGTACCATAAAGCATTTGGTACGCCTTTAGAACTGGTTGGCTTTATAAAAAGGTTGAGAGATCTGAGCGGCGGCAAACCAGTTGGATTTAAATTGTGCATCGGACAAAAGAGTCAGTTCATAGCCATCTGCAAAGCCATGATAAAAACCGGAATCATGCCGGATTTTATTACGGTTGATGGGGGAGAAGGAGGAACAGGAGCGGCTCCGATTGAATTTAGTAATTCGGTAGGGATGCCTTTGCGAGAAGGACTCGCCTTTGTGCACGATGCCTTACATGGATTTGGAATAAAAAAACACATTCGCATTATTGCTTCAGGAAAAGTACATACAGGGTTTGATCTCGTGAAAAATTTTGCCCTTGGTGCAGACATGTGCAATGGCGCGCGTGCTATGCTGATGGCCGTTGGCTGTATCCAGGCACTGGAGTGTAACACCAATACGTGTCCAACCGGTGTAGCTACACAAAATCCAGCTTTGTGGAAAGGTTTGGACGTGAACGATAAAAAAGTGCGTGTAAGAAATTACCATCATGAAACGGTGAAAGCCTGCGTAGAATTAATGTCGGCTGCCGGCATCAAACATTCGGATGATCTTCACCGTTCGCATATATACAGGAGAGTGAGTGCCAACCAAATTCAGACTTATGCAGAAATGTATCCGTATTTATTAAAAGGCTCTTTACTGGAAGCTCCGTATCCTAAAGGCTGGGAGCTTGAGGTAATGCATGCTACAGAAGAGTCATTTGATAATATGGTGAAGATGGCGCAATAAATGAATGACGAGGAAAATGATATGCATAATGATCCCAAAAATTGGAAATGGGGCTTTATTTATTTTAATCCAGACGATACCAGGATAGTTGTCTTGAAACGTAATCCCTTATTTGGTGTAACATTAAATTTTGGACATCCTGACTTAGGAAGAGCTTTCATGATTGGCATACTGATAGTGTTGGTGATGTGGATAGTTTCTAACTCCTTTAAGTAAGTTTATATGTTAGTGAGACTGTCTATCTTAATTTTTTTCATGGGCCTGAGAGGATTTTCTCAAAAGGATTCCACTTTGTATCTAGACTCTAATTCTCTGTCTGGTTTATTTGATAATCAAGTCGTATATTCTGTTGTAGACTCTCTCCCACAGTATCCGGGCGGGTTGGCAGCATTTGTCCGATACTTTCATAAGGATATATCCTATCCATCTGCAACAAGCGATGTGATATCATCGTCTATTAAAATAAGTTTTATTGTTGACACTTTAGGAGCAATACAAAATGTTTTTGTCTCTAAGAATTCAATGGGACCCGATTTCGAAAAGCAAATAAAAGACGTTTTGAAAAGAAGTACTAACTGGAAGCCAGCAATTTCAAACAATAAAAAAGTTTGTTCACGCCTCACTTTTCCAATAAGAATACACTATCGTTAGTCAATATAACTTCAGAACGCTGAACGGTCGAGGCCTAGAACCGAATCACCGTCACCGCTACATCATCTACCTGATCTAATTCTTTTTTCCAGGCAATAAAATTTTGTTGAAGCGATTCGATTTGTTTTTCGACGGTGAGATTCGCTACCGAAATTAAAAACTCTTTTAAAGATTTGTTTTTGTATTTTTTTCCTCTCAAACCCCCGAATTGATCTCCATAACCATCCGTAAAAAGGTAAACAAAAGATCCTTTTGCAATGTCTAATTCATGTGTCTGAAATTCTTTAGAGTTTTCATAAAAAGCTACAGGCTGCTTGTCTGCTTTTATTTCTGCAAGTTCTTTATGATTAAAAATCCACACATGATTGTTTGCACCGGCCCAACTAACTTTTTTAGTTTGATCATTGATTGCAATTAAGGAACAATCCATGCCGTCTTTAATGTTTTGTTGTGTGGCATTAAGACTTTCAATAACTATTTGCCGTGTTTTTGTTAGAATAGCGCCGGGTTGTGTCAATCCAAATTCCGTAATAGATTTTCTCAAAGCCTGGTGACACACTACTGACATCAAAGCTCCGGGAATTCCATGTCCGGTACAATCGCAAACTGCAAAGAAAGTATAGCCATTGTGTTTTTCAAAGAAATAAAAATCGCCACCAATAATATCTTTTGGCATGTAAAGAATATCGAGGTTCAATTCCTTTTTAATGTCGTTGAGTTGTGGCAAAATGGCAGCTTGCAGACGTTTTGCGTAATTTATAGAGTCAAGGATCTCCTGGTTTTTTAATTCAACGATCTGTTTTTGCCGCTCAATAATTCGTTTCTGCCTGTTCGTTAAAATAAAACGATTCAAAATAAAAATCGCGAACACAATAATCACCGCCAGAATTGCGAACAACATGATGCGGAAATATTTTTCTTTAGTAAGGCGGGCTGACGCAACTTCCAGCTCACTATCTTTTAATTTTTCTTTGGTCTCAAAACGCAGGCTGTCGGCCACATGCTTACGCTCATAATCAAATTCCAGTTGTTGTTGCTGGATCTGATGCACTTTGACGTATTTATCATTTGAATCTTTGTAATCCAAATGTTTGTCTATCATGCCGGCAAATTTTGGATAGTCTTTTCTTTGCTCATAAATTTTTGCGATGGCAAAACTTAAATACGCAAGATTGTTATAGGTTTTTTCTTTGTAACTGATGTCATAGGCCTTCTTAAAATGAGTCAGCGCCTTGTCACTCTGCTTTAAAAAATTATACTCATCAGCAATGTTTATGAGAACCGTGATCTCATCATTGGTGACCGTTGCGAGAGGGAGTGTTTCTAAAAATCGTTCGAGGGCTGCTTGATGCTCACCAGCCTGTGACAGAAGGAGTCCTTCATTTAAATGGTAATTAAACTTTGCATTGCTGCTACTCCGGTTGTTGATGAAGCGTTTCGCCTCTCCTGAAAAATATCTCGCTGAATCAAGCAGTTTTAAATTGCGAAAGCTTGTACTCAGGTTGGTGTTTGAGATGATAAGTAAATTTGTGTCTCTCTGAGATTCAGCTAATTTTTTTGCCTTATAGAGATAAAAATTTGATTTTCGGATGTTTCCTATACTTCTGTAAACCTGCGCACAGTTAAAATAAAGGTTTCCGGCACTTGCAAAATTATTTGTTTCCTCTGCTATTTGAAGGCTCTTTAAAAAATAAGGTAAGGCTTTATTTAAAAGCTCGTTATTAAGATACGCTACGCCAATATTATTAAGGGCGAGCTGCATACCTCTTTTATAGTTTATTTTTTCAGAGAGGTCGTAGCTTTTTTGCTGGTGCTCGATGGAGGTTTTAATGTCGCCGATATTCGTATAGGTAATTCCCAAACGTCTGTGAGCAATACTCAGGCGCTTTATATCATTGGTTTTTGTAGAAAGTTCAATGGCTTTTTTGGCAAAATAAATTGAAGAATCCGGCACATCATAACTGTAAATGGGCCAGACCAATTCATTATATACATTAATTAATGTAGTGTCTGACGGATTTGTTTTTAGCAAATCGAGGAGTTCTTTTTTCGAATAACCATCTTGCGCTCTTAACGAGAAACTTGAAAGAGTTAGAACAAAGAGAATTAGGCGCTGATACATCCATATAAAAATAATGCAAAATCTTTAAGAGCAAAAATTATCTTTTAAAGAAAAGAACCTGTTTTATCTATGGACATTACCGTTTTTATTCCAGGTTAATTCTTAACGATACGGTGTACTGACTGCTTGGAGTCATTACTTACTTTTATAAAATAAACGCCATTGCTTAATGTGGTGAGATCTAGCGTTTCCATCAACTGAGATTTATTTGTGTAGTTATTTTGAAGAACCACATGGCCGAGTAAATCTACTACTGTTACAACCGTTGCATCAGAGCTGTTTAAATGGCCTACTCTAAAAGAAAAATGGTCGGCAAAAGGATTGGGCCACACGCTTAAACCCATCGGGTTATTTTCTGAAATCTGGCTGATACCTACAAGATTCACAGGTCCATTAGAAATGGTGAAATTATTATTGCTAACATCGTAAAAAATATTACCAATACTTTCAATTTTAATTCTGCAGGTAGTTGTGGTGCTTGCAAGTGCAGGAACCGTAATTGCTTCATAACCATCGTTTGGAGTAGAAGATATAAAAACAGAGTAATTCGCTCCTGAATCATAAGAGATATATACGCGAACTGAATCACAACTTACAGGAGCGTGGTCTGTTCCGTTTACGTCCCATGATAAAGCCTCCGAAGTGCCCGCAGGCCATATAATGCCACCGGTGCTTGGATAAGTTAGCATAAAAGGTCCGGCATTATCCAGCGTAACTTTTGCACTGGCGTAGCAGGAACCGCCTCCACCCATTTTTTTATCGCGGGCTGTAAGTCTGAAGTTTAGCACCTGTGGTGTCTTTGGCAGGTATTCACCAATTGTATTTGTAAAATTTCCGCTGGCAGCAACCGATTTTTTTGGAAAGTAGCGGGAGTATTCGGTAGCAGTAGTTGAAAGGGAGTCTGGCGCGTACGATCTGAAAAACGGCGCTGTACCGGTACTCCAGTTTCCTCCGGAAACGCCCGCATCCGTCTCCTCCCATGAATAGTAAAGTTTATCCCCATCCTGATCGGTTGCGCTTCCGGTCATTATAAAAGGTGTAGAAAAGGGAATAATGTAATTTCCATTGGTAGTCACCACAGGCGGATTATTTCCGGTGGTAGTCGTAACAGCACAACTGTTGCCGCTTCCGGAGGTAGAGAAGTTTACAATCTCGTCGTAACTGATGGCATGAAAATATGCTATGCTATGATTGGATACATCATTTGGCGAACAGATTCCTGCATAAGCCATAATTGTAATTCCACTTCCTGGTTCTACAGAAGTGCCTGCATTTCTATTGCCTGAGCAACTTCCGGTTAAAGCATTAAAGGTATGATTGCCCCTGAACTGGTGACCGATCTCATGAGCCACATAATCAATGTCGTAAGGATCTCCAACAGGATAGGAGCTTCCGGTGATGCCACTCGCCTTGCTTTGCGCATTACAAACGCATCCGAGATTGGCAAGACCCCCGCCTCCGGTGCTAAAAGTATGTCCGATATCAAAATTCGCAGTACCAATGTTGTTGGTAATAACAGTTTGACTTTCGCCGATTAAAGTATTGGAGTTATTGTTGCCTGTAAAAGGATCATTCGCCGCGGAAGTAAAAATGATTAAAGTTTCGGTGGGAACGAGCACCATACGGATGGCCACTTCTCTTTCATAAACGCCATCCACGCGGTTTACACTGGTTACAATTTTAGCAAGGGTTTGAGCTACTGTAGGAATAACGGTACCCGTAGAGCCAGTAGCAGCCTTTGCATATTCTTTTGTACAGGCTACGGCAAGACGGTAAGTGCGTAGTTGAGCGCCTACGCAAGGCGATGCATTTTGTTTGCCCGCTGAAAAACTCGGTTCCATTGGAAAACCATCTGGTATAAGGGTTAAACCATCTTCGGTCATAGCATGTGCTGGATCTTTTGCAAAATCACTTACATAATAACTGATATAGTCTTTTGAATTTCCTAAACAATAAGGATCAATATAATAATCGCCGCGCGCCGAAAAAATCATACCATGAAAGCCATATTGATTCCAGTCTACTCTTCCTGTTGCATGAGGATCATCGATGCCTTTCACAATAAATGTTTTAATCTGCGGATAGGCAAGCGAAAGTTCTTCTGCCATAACCGGACTTTCGATCACTTTAAATTTTTGAATGGAACCACTGGGTGTCGGAAGATATATAACTGTATTACTTAGTTCTACTCTTGTATTTTTTTCATGTGGCGCCTGGTAAAGTTTTTCACGAAGGTCTTCTCCAATCAAAGAAAAGGTTTTAAATTTTTGTGGAATAATTTGTCTCACTCCTGTAACGCGAATAGAACTTTCGTTAGTAGTTGACCAGAAAGTGGTATTTTGAGAAAATAGATCAGCGCTAAAAAATAAAATTAAAGCGGTTACAAGGAGGTATAAGTGTTTCATGAAAAATTTGCTTATAACCAAAAATAACGAAATTATCGCATTTTTCTGCAGGGAATTAGTAAGTGGCAGGATATATTTAAGAATTGGTTTTTGAAGAACTTAATGTCTTCTGTCCAGACCCCACATCATTTTATTACGAAGGGTCGTGAAAAAGTTCTGTCCCTCAAGATTGATAAGGTTTAAGCGGAAGTTGGCTTTACGGATCCGAATGTCTGATCCAGTCGGGATTTGTGCTCCGCGGGAGTCCAGCGAAACGTTAAAATCGTCGTGTCGCCCGCTTACTTTAAAACGTATTTCTTTATTGTTGGAGATCACAATTGGACGCACAGTTAAATTATGCGGAGCAATAGGCGTAATAATAAAATTGTCGGAGTCTGGCATCATGATCGGACCACCGCAGCTTAATGAGTAGGCAGTAGAACCTGTTGGGGTGGAAACTATTAATCCGTCAGCAAAATAAGTATTTAGAAAGATGCCATCAATGTAAGTTTCAATGTTGATCATCGAACTACTGTCTTTTTTATGAATGGTGAATTCATTTAAAGCGTAATTCGAATCTTTAAAACAATTATTACAGCCTTCCATCTCAATCAGTTCTCTTTTGTCGAGCGTGAATTTTTCGTGCAATAAAAGTGAAAGTGCTTTTTCAAGATCATCTTTATTTACCTGCGATAAAAATCCAAGCCGGCCTGTATTAACCCCAAGAATGGGAATTCCTGATTTTTTAACGAAGGTAACGGTCTCCAGCATGGTGCCATCGCCACCCAGACAAATGAGATAAAAAGCTTTAGAAATCAACTCTTCGGAAGTAGAATAAGTTGGTATATCAAGTTTTAGTTCCGAATTTGTTTTTAAATACTTGTAGTAGTGCTCATAGATAATCACCTCCACTCCTTCTGCGGTAAGGTATTGAACTATTTGTTCTATATAAGCGGCGTGATTGTCCTTGGTGGAACGCGCGTATATGGCGATTGTCATAACACAAAGATAAAATTATTTAATTCTCAACCAGAATTACTTTTTCTTGTTTTTTTAGCATAATTCCTATGGGTTGGCTAAAATGTGCAAGCTGATTTTCGTTCAGCAATTTTTTTATCTCCTCAATACTGGCATTAGATACGGTAAACAAAATACCGCCATTGGTTTGAGGATCTGGTAGAACAGAAAAAGCTTCTGCAACATTTACTCCTGCTCCAAAACTTACCTGCGACTGGTAAGCGTTCCAGTTTCGGTAAGTAGCATCAGGAACGATAGATTGACTTAAGTAGTGTGGCAAACAACTCATTTTTGGGAGGGACGAATAATTCAGCTGAGCACTCAGTGCACTACCGTCTGCCAGTTCAATGAGATGTCCGAGTATTCCGAATCCTGTAACATCCGTCATAGCTGTAACTCCTTTTATTTTTCCCAATTTTTCTCCTATGGTATTGAGACTTGCAAGCTGTTTTATTAAACCATCTTTATCTTCTTCCCTCAAAAGATTTCTTTTTTGAGCAGTAGATAGGATGCCGGTGCCGATTGCTTTGGTTAGAAAGATCAAATCGCCTTCCTGCGCGGTGTTGTTTTTTTTGAGGTTTGGAAGATCAATCAGGCCATTTACAGATAAACCAAACATGGGTTCAGGCGTATCAATGCTATGACCACCTGCTAAGGGAATTCCGGCCTCGTTGCAAATTGTTCGGGCGCCATCAATCACCAGTCTTGCCAGGTCGGGCGCTAATTTATTTACGGGCCAGCCTAATATGGCGAGCGCCAGAGTTGGTGTTCCGCCCATGGCATAAACGTCGCTTATGGCATTTGCTGCAGCTACGCGACCAAAATCAAATGGGTCATCTACAATAGGGGTAAAAAAATCGGTGGTGGAAATTAATCCTTTGCCATTTCCTAAATCGTAAACAGCAGCATCGTCGTTGCTACTGTTTCCAACAAGTAAGTTTTTATTTTCAGATTGTTTTACCTCGCTCTTTAAAATTTCCTGCAATACCTGTGGAGCAATTTTGCATCCGCAACCTGCTCCGTGAGCGTACTGTGTTAGGGCGATTTTAGTTTTTTCTTCAGCGGACATGTTGAATAAGTTTTTCACTGTTTAATTTTGCGTTTGTAGAATCACTTTCTAAGTAAATAATTTCCCGCTCACCTTCTTCTTTACTGTGTGTGCTTTTTAGATACAGTTTGTCGTAGTATCTAAGCAATATCGAAAAGCATGCTTGTATATCGTCTTCCAATAGAGCATTTATGGCTGTTTTTGTTTCGAGTCCACCTAGTTTCTTTTTAATTCTCACTATACCATTGATAAGCGATGCTTTCTCAAATTTTCCATACTGCTCTAAAATATGTTGTAAACGTTTCTCAAAAGGAATGTCCAGAAAAAAAGTTTTTTGAGTTCGCATTTTTTGGTAGAGAACAAATGGAATATTTACATCGCCAAGACGCTGACTTTCGGCTTCCATCCATATGCGCGTACCTATGAGTGTTTGGTTATTTAATTCCAGGCCCAGCAAATTTTCAAACTGTTCCTGACTTGGTTGCGCTGGCATTCCTAACGCACCAAAAGCAGAACCTTTGTGTGAAGCAATAGCTTCCAGATCAACAATAGGTTGTCCCGCTGTTTTTAATTCTTTTAAAACACCAGTCTTATTTCCGCCTGAGTACCCGCCAAGAATAGAAAAAGTGTAATCCCTTTCAAATTGTTCTAAGATCCAGTGACGGAAAGATTTATAGCCTCCGTTCAATAAATATACTTTAAAGCCATAAAGATCGAGCAGCCATGCCATGGCAGAACTTCGCATGCCGCCACGCCAGCAATGTACTCCAATCTCCCGCGAATTGTTTTTTCTTTCTGCGATTATTTTCTCGGCAGCTTCTACATGTCGCACCATGTCCTTTCCAAAAAAATCGAGACCCAACTTTATAGCTTTTTCACGACTCTCTTGTTTATAGGCAGTGCCAATAATTTTTCTTTCTTCATCATTAAAAATGGGAAAGGAAAAAGAACCAGGTATATGCGCATGTTCGAATTCACCAGGACTTCGCACATCCAGAACAGGATGAGTTTTAGCAAACTGTAGAAACTCTTCGATATTTAATTTACTGATGGACATTAAGGCAAAGATGCCTAAAAAATCTGGAATGCTTAAACCCGCATGTCGTCTGGTAACCAATTTTTTATAGAACGTTTAATTTGGTCTCCTGAGAGATTTTCCTGCAACGCTCTTGTTACAAGACCAGGAAGTTCTTCATCGGAGGCAAAACGTAAAGCATAAACCTGACTTTTACTCAATTTGTTTTCTACTTCTTCAAAACGTTTGTGAGTGAGAACGTAGTAACGAAATCTGAGCTCAAGTCTAACAGTTCGGTTTTGATTTATTAAGGCGTAGTGCTGACGGAGCATTAACGAAAGCAAAGCAATTAGAATAAAAACAAACGAAAAGGCGATCCACAAAAAATGATTATGCGGATCTTTAAAAGCAAGCACTATACTTGCTGTGGTTAAAAGGCTTACAGCAGGATAAAAAATAAAATGATGATTCACATACCAGCGTATATGATTTTTGTAAGACTGTTTTTCCATAAATTAAAATCATTTTAAAATCCGCGCGACCTCATAAATTTAAGCAAATTTATGGGGTAAATTCTTTTGGCATCGTGTTAGGTTTGGCATAGCTTAACCGTTTCATCTTTTGCGTGCTATGATAGGAATCAAGTCCGCTGCAAGTTAAACTTCCCGCTTTTTCAAGATCTATAAATCCGTCTTTTGCAACTACGCCCTCCGGAAGATAGACCTGGTTTATTTCGGAGATTAAAAGTAAGGTTCCGTTTATTTTTAATTCAATTTTTTCTTTAAACTCAAGTCCAATTTGTACAAAAGATTCTTTTACGAAGGGCGCAAAAAATCCTTCTTTATACTCTTCAGAAAGGCCGGTTGCCTGGAATTCTGAAACCTCTCGGGGATAGCGCGCAGAGGTTTGATGCGCTGCTTCGTAAATGGTTTTATTTAAATGGTTCAGGGTAAAAAAGCCTGTCGCAATAATGTTTTCATAGGTATGTCGTTCTACCGAATCGGGTCGCACAATAAGTCCTACAAGTGCTGGATTTGCTCCCAGGTGAACAATGGAATTAAATACCGCGAGGTTGGTTTGACCCTGTTGATTTTTGGTGCCTACAAGATTTACGCTTTTAAAGCCGCCTAAAGAATTGATAAATGTGGCACGATGGCGCTGGTCCATCTGCAGAAGTTCATGATGAGAAAAATAATGCGACATATCAGAGCAACTTTAAATTATTCATTCCTCCATCTACAGCAAGCACCTGACCGGTAATCCACGACGATTTTTCAGAAAGAAGAAAATCGATTGCATTGGCGAGATCCAGTGCATCTCCTACTTTTTTAAGAGGGTTTCTTTTTTGGGAAGATTCAAATTTTTCAGGTGTATTAAGAAATTTTTCGCCCAGAGGTGTGTTCGTTAAGGAGGGAGCTATGCAATTTACACGAATGCCGGGTGCAAGTTCTGCCGCTAAAGATTTCGTAAGGCCTTCCAGGGCGCCTTTTGCCATAGCGATGGAACTGTGAAATGGCATCCCTGTATTAACGGCTACTGTACTGATAAAAACCACAGAAGCTGTTTTTGAATTTTTCAATTGCGGAAGATATGCTTGTAAAAATGCAACCGCGCCCAGGGCGTTTATTTGAAAATCATTTAAGAAATCTTCTTTATTTAAACGGTTAAAGGGTTTAAGATTTATTGTTCCCGGAAAATAAACAAGTCCGTCGATGCCCTCATTTATTGCGGGAAATGCTGAAAAGTCATAAGAGTCAATTTTATGAAAACGGTCGTAATCACCGGTGTGTTCTTTCGTGCTGATGCCGGTTATACGGTGATTTTGCATCCATAAAAGTTTAGCAGTTTCAATGGCTGTTTTACTGGAGGCTCCTGCAAATACAAAATGTTTATTCATGATTATTTTCTTTTACTGTGTTTAAAAGGTTAATGTATTAGTGAAAATTTTCGGATGGTTAGTCATCTGGATCTCTGGTGTTTGGGAAACGCATAAAGTGCCATGGTGTTGCAAGATGCTTGTTAAGGACTTGTTTTGTATGAAGTGTGTCGGGCATTCAGAGAATTGATATTCTTGTAAACAAATTAGAGTGCCTTTTGTTTAATAAAAATAGTTTTAGTTCCATGAAGAATCCAATTGACAAAGACAAGGTTGCTGAGAATCCGGGCATCTTACCTTACGCGCACACCATTGGGAGCATCGTTGTAAATCCGGAAGATGTTGGCAAAATTAAGAGCCGCGCGTTATCGGCTATGCATGAACAAACGACGAGGCAACTTCAGCAGATTCAAAAGCAGGTAGAAGTACTTATTCATCAGGCAAATGAGTTAAAAAGGCGGGTTGAAATAAGCGAAAAAATTTATACTGCGGAAGTTGCGTTTGAACCTTTCATTGGTCAAACTTATTTTCTTTATAAGCGTGGCGGGCAGTACAGGTTAATGTTGATTGGTCCTGATTCCTGGGGAAAAATACCTGAGACACTCGAATACATCAGTACCGTTAAATTATTGAGCGATCATACCTGGGAAATTCTTTCAGAGTAAGATCGCCCAATAAAAAATCAGAGTTCGGTGAAAGTTTTTACATTATCATCCGGAATTCGGTCAATCAGGTAGTTGTAGGGATCAATTCCCGCCTGGTAAGGTTCTTTTTTAGTCCTGAAAACATAGGTGTTTTCTTTCTTCGTTATTTTTAAACGGTGTTGAATAAGCACTTTTCCTGTTTTATTTGTGCCTTCAGGCTCTTCAAAAACGGCAATGTCTATGTAATCGGCAATGGGAAGAAAAGTTTCTTTTCCTAAAGAATCGCTTCTGAATTTTTCGGAAGTGGTCTTTAAAGTTATTTCGTATTCGGTTCCTACCTTCTTATAAGTAGCATCAAGCATACGGTTTGAAAAAAGGGTGATAGTTTCAAAGAGATCTGTGAGCACGTACTGCAAACTATCGGGAGTTACTTTTTTTAATGCCCTGAGCGCCGACAAAGATGTTGGATAGGGTGGTTGTTTGTAAGCGAAGGTATCAATCAGAGATCTTAGCGCCTGGTTAACCTTTTCTTCACCAATCAGTTCTTTTAAATAATACATTGCAACACTCGCTTTCTGATAGTGAATGTAACCTTGTCCCTCTGTTTTTAAAAGAGGACGCTCTGCTTCAAATTCATTGCTTCTTCCGCGCAGGTAACCATCCATTTCATATTTCAGGAATTTTTTCATTTTATCTTTTCCATATTCTTTTTCCATCACCATAAGAGCCGAGTACTGTGCAAATCCTTCGCTCATCCATTCGCTGCCTTGCATTTCGGCTCCGCATACCTGGTGAGCCCAATATTGGTGTCCCATTTCGTGAGCAACAACATAATATACCTGGTCAATATCATCAGCCGTTACATCTCGTAAATCAGCAATAAATCCTATACTCTCACTGTAAGGCATGGTTCCGGGAAAAGCCTGCGCAAAACCAGCGTACCTTGGAAATTCAATGATGCGGCATTGTTTGTGATAATAGGGGCCGAAGTTTTTTGTGTAGTAGTCTAAAGATTTTTCTAAACTCTTCATCATGTTTGGAACATTGTAGGCATGTTGTTTTATATAATACACCTCAAGGTCGATACCGTTCCAGTGTTTCCTTTCCACTTCATAGTGTGCCGAGATAAAAGAATAAAAATTCAGTGACTTCTGATCGAGTTTGTAATTAAAATACTTCTTGCCATCAGCCTCCCAACTCTTGATCAAGGTTCCGGGCGCAATGGCGGTCTGGTCGCTGGCAGTGCTAATTACAGTGTTCACATCCACCCAATCAGCATCACGCGCAATGTAACTATTGGCTCGCGATTTAAGATCATTTTCATTGAGTTTGGGAGCGCGTATCTTTTTTGGCAACTTTAATTTGGCCCTTTTGTTTTTATCTCCAATCTCATTCCCTTCTTTATAACCAATAGTGGGAAGAATGTCTGAGTTATTAAAAAATGTTCCGTTTTGCGTTAACTGTGTAAAACTTACTTCGTTTTCAAAACCTTTGTTCAGCTTCCAAAGATTTATTTTAATCAGGATCGAATCCTGCGATTTTAAGGCTTGATTTAAAGTGAAAATTCTGTAGTTTAAACGGTTGTCACGCTGTTTTATAACAGCGCCACCAATGTCTATGTGAATGCTGTCGGAGAGGGTTGGCAGTGTAAAATGTATTTCTTTTATTTCTTCGTTGGATTTATTCATGGCCCATGCTTCAATTCCAACTACCATATTCCGTTGGTAGGGATCAAGATCAATGGTGTAATTGAGTTTAATGTAACGCGGTTGAATTAATCCTTCGAACTTTTTGTAAGTTTTTTCATAATCCACTTGTTTTTTTTCCTGGGAGTCTTCTGAATCGTAGTGATTGAGCACTTTCGTGTTATAATATACGAAGCTGCTACATAGCACAAAAAGAAAAAGCAGAATAGAAATGGATAATTTGTTTTTTACAAAAATGGGTTTCGCGTTTTGAAATCTTTGTATGAATTCAGATTCTTTTCCACGGATATAAAAGGCAAAAATTACCATGCAAAGAAGCAAAGAAAAAATAAACCAATACACATTAAACCAGGCAAGACTTTTAACGAATGGACCGTAACCGTTCATATCGGAATAAATAAGGTCTGGAGTGCCCCCAAACTTCAACATGTTTGAGTCCATCTCCAGCAAATTCCAGATAAATGAATTCAGAATGATAAAAGCGACAAAGGCAAAATAAGCTATGTACCTGTTATTAATAAGATAATGAAAAAGCAAAGCAATTACTATAAGGTAAGCGAAGGATAAAAGATCGAGCACCAGTAAGGATTTTAAATAAACGGGTAATTGATAATTCGTATAACCAAAAGCCGTTTGTGCCAAAACACCTATAAAGATTGTACACGCAAGAATAAGAGCGATGGAAAAAATCATTGCTACTAATTTTGAAGTAAACAGGAGTCCGGTTTTTACAGGCGTTGCATCCTGAATTTCATTCATCTTAGCATCTCTTTCTTTCCAGACTAAAACACCGGAGTAAAAAGTAATTATAGCAATAATGAAAAGATAAAAAGAGCCGTTAATTGCATCTATCACATCGTAGGTTACCGGGTACTGGTCGGTACCATAACGACCGGTAAAACTGGTAAGACTTGCAATAAGGTTAATAAGACCAATAGCTACAATAATTATAAAAACCGGATTTTTAATAACAGCTTTGGTTTCTACTTTTATTAAATACCACAATGCGTAGAAGGAAAAGCGGTTAGCCAGACGTGGTTCATAGGCTTTAGTAAGGCCGATTGGTCGCACCTCAGAAGTGCTTTGTTTTTTCTCTTTAGAGACTTTTTCTTTTTTTGTATTGAATGAAAAACGAAAATAAGATGCTGCCAGGATAAGAAAACTAATGCCTAGCCAAAGCAAACGGTTAAATAGAAATGCACCAGACAGAGGCACAGGAAAAAGATTTTTTTCATCTACTGTAAGGTATTTCGACATGATGCCACGAGGCCTGAAACCAAAAGGATCAATAATATTAGCTATCCATTCTTTTTGAATATCGCTTGTGAAGCCCTGCGACATGGCATAAAGAACAAGAATCAACATAGCTCCTATAAAAGAAACGATGTTGCTTCTGAAAATAACAGACAATGCAAACAGCCATACCCCGGTAATAATAACATTGGGAATTCCGAAAGTAATAAGTCCGGTTAAATGTCCTGAAATCATTAGTTCGCCGTATCTTTCCGGTTCTGCCCATGGGAGCAACGGACCTATCAGGGCACCAAAGGAAACACCAAGCAAAGGAATTACAGCAACACTGGCAGCGCCAATAAATTTCCCGAAAAAATAATCTCTTTTGCGAATAGGAGAAGAAAAAATGAACTGGTACATGTTGTATTGAAAATCGCGATTAGCCGTGGCGTTCATAAACGCAGTTGTCATGAGCAAACAAATGAGCGACATTACTCCGTAATATCCCTGTATTACAAATGGGGCGTTTTTATGAACACTGCCTACGCCTCCGCCAATTTGTATGTTGTCGGAGGATACAGCGCCGGCTACCAGAAGTGTGTTGATGAAAAGAAATATCCAGAGCATTGGCGAGCTCAGCCAGTATTTCCATTCGTAACGTATAAATTTCCACATAATTTTTTGGGTAAAGGGTTACACTAATTCGTTGATCTTTGCAAAAAAAACATCTTCCAAATTTTCTTCGGCAAGGCTGAAACCGTTAGCTAAACTATTTTCTGAGAACACGTGAATGAGTGGAGCGCCACCTACCAACTTATCAGAAATGACTTTATAATCGGCTTTATAATTTAAAAGTTCAGTCTTGTTTACTTTTTTCTCCCAGACTTTGCCTTTTATTTGCAGCAGTGCATCATCTGTGTTTCCGCTAAACAGTAGTTTTCCTTTGTCCATGATCGCCATTTGCGTGCAGAGCTCGCGAACGTCCTGCACGATGTGTGTAGAAAGAATGACAATGATGTTTTCGCCAATCTCACTTAAAATATTGTAAAAGCGATTTCTTTCTCCCGGATCAAGGCCCGCCGTTGGTTCATCCACAATGATGAGTTTAGGATCACCAATCAAACATTGTGCAATTCCGAAACGTTGACGCATTCCTCCGCTGTAGCTACTTACAGCTTTTTTTCGATGTTCGTATAGATTTACTTTTTCCAGAAGATGATCCACCATTTCTTTACGCTCTTTGGCATTACCAAAACCCTTTAATAAAGCCAAATAGTCCAGCAGCTCCAAAGCAGAGGTTCTTGGGTATACCCCAAATTCCTGTGGCAGGTAGCCGAGAACTTTACGAACAGATTCTTTATCTTTTAGTACATCTATAGTTCCTAATGTTAAGGAACCGCTATCTGCATCCTGCAGGGTGGCGAGTGTACGCATAAGAGAAGACTTGCCTGCGCCGTTAGGACCCAGCAAACCAAACATACCTTTGTTAATGGTTAAACTCACGTCGTTTAGCGCGTGAACTCCATTGCTGTATTGTTTGTTAAGATTGTTTATCTGTAAAATCATAGTGGGTTTTTTTGTAGGACGATTTTCTGGAGCAAAAAGTTACAGACTCGCCCTGATTGTTTTTTCAAATTAATACAATATAGCAATACCTGGAAAGAAATATAGTTTATGCGGTTCTTTAGAAGTTTGACTGGTCTTTAAAACATATAAGTCAAAAACCAGTAAGATCGGTATCTATTTTAGCATAAGAAGAAGGTCCTTCATTTTTAGATGCGTGGCATCCATAGTAATGAGGCCGCTTCTCGGTTGATCAAGATCAAGAATCAGGTATACCGTGATGCTGATCATCAATGAAAAACAAAACACCAGAATCCAGTTCGACTTTTGATTTGCCCGGCCATAGCCAATTATAAAGCCTGAGGAGAGGCACAAAACAAATAAAAGATAAATGATAGAATGGGGAACATGAGCCAGGCGTGCTTCATCGCGGGTAGATACCCAATCAATCACACTGTTTAAGGCAGGGATCATCTGGCTGCTGGAAAGAAAATTTTCTTTGTCGTGAGAAAGTAAAGCAACTTTATTCCAGATTCCCTGAGAAATAGAGGAAGAAAGACCGAGAGCTTCGTGGATTTTCGATTCGTCGTTTCCTGCATTATAATAGGCTATACGTGCATTGACGTAGTTAGCGAACTCTTTTTTGAAAAAAGGTTTTAAACTGTCAGCGTATAAATCGGTTCTCAGAATTGCCGTTCCAATGGCGTTTGCTTCTTCCACTATAGCTTGTCTCCTGGTATCGTACCTTATGGCCGAGAGATTAAAAGTAAAAGCAAGAAGTAATCCTAAAAGTCCCAGCAGGGCGCCTTCCATAGCACCTAATGCATTCTGTTCAAGTGTATTTTTTTTCGCACGCAATCTGCAACCCAAAGTGTCCATCAGGAGTATTCCGGCAAACAGCAAGACAGAATAAAAAAGAGAGCTACTTAAAAACGACATAGGTTTTACGAATACAGGGTATTATAAAGATAAAGTTTTCTTTCTATTGAATTTGTATATCGCATCTCTAAAATAAATAGGGATTTCATGTCTCACTTAGTACATTTGATCAAATTATAAAAGAACAAAATGTTAAAAAAGATGTTTAAGTGGCTGGGAATTATAGTACTGGTTATAGCGTTAATTGGCGGAAGTTTATACATGATCTACCTGCGTCCTTTTTTAGAAAAGATGAAAGAAATTACCATGATTCCATATGATAAAGAATTGATGATTGTCATAGGTGGTGGCGGTAACTCTGGCATTATTGCTTCAGACAGTTTAGTTATTGTGGTAGATACAAAAATGGACGATGCGGCGAAAAATCTTTACGATCAGGCAAAACAGGTAGAGGGCAATAAACCTATTCTTGTTATTAATACACACATTCATCCTGATCATAACAGCGGAAATAAATTTTATAAGGGGAGTACAATAATTGCCGGCGGCAATTACACCGCTGAACAATGGAACAAAGAAGCCGGAAAAGAATCTCTCCCAACAGAATGGCTGAAAGGGCGTAAGGATATTAAAATGAATGATGATACAATTACTATTATCAATTTTGGAAAACCTGCGCATACCGAAAGCGATGTATTTGTTTATTCCCATAAACGCAAACTTTTATTTGGCGGAGACGTAATTCTGAACAAACAAAACGCTATTATTCTTGGCAAAGCCGATCCGGATGGATTTATAGAAGCCATAGCGTATTTTCAAAAAACATTTTCTATCGAACACATTGTTCCAGGGCATGGTGCTTATGGGGGCAAGGAAGTGATGTTAGATTTTGAACAGTATTTTAAAGATATGAAAACGGCTGCATCAGACGACTCTCAGAGCGAAGTTTTGCTTGCTAAATATAAAGACTGGAATGGTATTCCGGTAGTCATGTCACCAAAAGCTACTATGAAAGCTTTTAAGAAGAAGCTTCAATAATTCGGGGAGTAAGTAATGTATGACTGGAACTAGTTTTAAGAAAAATTTTAGCGGCCTTTTAATCTTTTTTTGTCTTTACACTGTATCCTCCTGTCTTGCTCAAAACAAAGGTGATCAGCTGATCGGCAAATGGATGGATTCTAAACACCAAATGCTGGTAAACTGTTATAAGGAAAACGGAAAATATTTTGCTAAAGTTTTATGGGTTCAAAATTTAAAAGACCCCGGAAAACCGCTGCCGAAAGAAAGGCAGCACTGGATCAATATGGTGGCGATGAAAAATTTTGAATACAAGAATGGTGAGTGGACCAATGGAACTATTTATCAGCCTAAGACAGATAAGACCTACTGCGCCTTTATCACACCAGTTAACGAAAATACAATAAAGGTAACCGGCTATGTATGGCTTCGAATTTTTAGTGAGAGTGAAATTTTTGTTCGGGTGAAGAAATAAGCGTCATAAAGGTTCTTAAAGCGGTTCAGATTTCTGAAATCAATTTGTTTTGAGTATTTTTGCCATCCGGTTTTAAGCCGCGGCACCGTAGTTCAATGGATAGAATAGAAGTTTCCTAAACTTTAGATGTGGGTTCGATTCCCGCCGGAGCCACAGAAGCAGAAAAATCCCCTTTCGACTCATTTCGGAAGGGGATTTTTCGCTTCAGTAGTGTTTAGAAGTGAATGCACGGAGTTAGTTCTACTTCGTCGCCACTTCAGAATTTTTCTTAGTTTATAAATATGTCTTTACCTTATTGTGTTTATTTACTTTTTAGTAAAAAAGATTTTGAATTTGCAGATGAATTTTATGGGAAATAGGGACTTAGAATATATGGCGGAACTCAGCTATATTATTAAATAAGAATAGTGCACTTTAGCCACATTATGATAGTAATATGGGAGTTGGAGACAGATTTACGTTTACATATTGAGTTTATTTTAAGAGACAAACGGGTCGCCTTACTAATTAATTTTTTATTTTCAACTTCGTGTCATCCATGTTTGGTTCGCAGCGGGTATCAAAAACATCAGAACGTTTAATCAGATAGGGGCGTGGGTGGTCCTGCAAAATAAAAGTAAGGTGAACCGCAACAAAGCTTATAAATAAAGTCAGATCGCTCTAGGAAAAAGAGGAGCGAAGTTATTAAGAATTACTTTTGGACCCAGTTCCCCCTATTTTAAAGGGCTTGGCTCGCAAAATTTAAAATTTTTAAAAAAAATCTGATCAATTCAAATTTAATCGCTTACATTTGTCACAGTTAAAAAACAAAAAAGTGAATTTCGTACAACAATTACATCATCATTTTCATGCTTACTCTCAGGTGAGGTGGAAATGATTTGTTTGTAATCATATATTCAAAACCCGTCTGAGTCAACAGGCGGGTTTTTTGTTTTCAGACATTTCTCCTTCTCGTTTACTCAGGCACTAAAACAAAAAAATGAGTAAACTAAAAATTGCAATTCAAAAAAGCGGAAGGCTCAGCGAAAAATCACTCGCGCTGTTCAAAGACTGTGGCATCAAACTTTCTAATGGAGACCGTAAGTTAAAAACGGAGTCCGCAAATTTTCCTGTAGAAGTTTTGTACTTAAGGGATGATGACATTCCTCAATATGTAGAACAAGGTGTTGCAGACATTGGTATTGTTGGTGAAAATGAAGTCTGGGAGAAAAATAAAAATGTCTATACTATTGAAAAACTGGGCTTCGCTACCTGCAAGCTTTCACTGGCAATTCCTAAAGATGAGTACTATAGCGGACTCTCTTACTTTAATCAGAAGAAAGTAGCGACCAGTTATCCGCGTATTCTGCAGAATTTTTTCAGCGAAAATTCCATTAGCGCTGAGATCGAAGAAATAGGTGGGAGCGTTGAAATAGCACCTGGCATTGGTCTGGCCAACGGCATCTTTGATATTGTTAGTACAGGAAGCACCCTCTTAATGAATGGCCTTAAAGAAGTAGAAGTTGTTTACAAAAGCGAAGCGGTTTTAATAGCCAACAAAGTTCTGGCCGAAGATAAACACATAATCCTCGACAAATTTCTTTTCAGAATTAAAGCAGTAAGAAACGCTGTTGAAAATAAATATATTCTGTTGAATGCACCGGACGAAGCGGTCGCAAAGATCTCTTCCATTCTTCCGGGCATTAAATCGCCAACCGTTTTGCCATTGGCCATGAAGGGATGGAGCAGTATTCACTCTGTTGTAAAGGAAGACGAATTCTGGGATGTAATTGATCAGTTGAAACTTGTTGGAGCGCAGGGAATTTTAGTTATACCTATTGAAAAAATGATCGTTTGATGAAACAATTTATAAATCCTGGTAAAAAAGAGTGGGCTCAATTGGCTCAAAGGCCCGCTGTTAAAGAGGCGAACCTGAATTATTTAATGGAAACTGTTTTTGGAGAAATTCACACTCATGGAGATAAGGCAGTAAAAAAATATTGTCTGCAATTTGATAAAGTAAATTTAGATTCTTTGAGAGTAGATAAAAAAACTATTGATTCTGCTTCGAAAAAATTAAGCAAAGAATTAAAGCTGGCTGTTAAGTTCGCAAAAAAGAATATTGAAAAATTTCACGGGTCGCAAAAAGAAATAATCAGGAAAATAGAGACGGCGCGTGGAGTTAAATGCTGGAGGGAGAGCAGGGCCATTGAAAAAATCGGCATTTACATTCCAGGGGGAACCGCGCCTTTGTTCTCAACCGTCTTAATGCTAGGAGTTCCCGGGAAACTGGCAGGTTGCAATGAAGTTTGTTTATGTACGCCTCCCGATAAAAATGGAGAAATAGCTCCTGCTATTTTGTACGCAGCAAAGTTGGTAGGAATTACTAAAGTATTTTCAATTGGTGGTGTCCAGGCTATTGCGGCTATGACTTATGGTACGGAGAGCGTTCCTAAGGTCGATAAAATTTTCGGTCCGGGTAATCAATACGTTACAGCAGCAAAACAATATGCACAGAAATATGGCGTAGCTATTGATTTACCAGCCGGACCAAGCGAAGTGCTTGTTATTGCAGATAAAAATTGTATGCCGGCTTTTGTAGCTGCAGATCTTCTTTCCCAGGCAGAGCATGGCATAGATAGTCAGGTGATTTTACTTTCCGATAACAGAAGAACGTCTGATCTTATCCTTGAGGAGGTTCAGAAGCAGTTAAAACAATTGCCAAGAAAAGAAATTGCATCCGGCGCATTGCGAAACAGCAAATCTCTTGTTATGAGATCTATTTCTGACTGCCTCGACTTCAGCAACGGTTATGCACCTGAGCATTTAATTCTTGCCACAAAAAATGCCAGGAAACTGATCCTAAAAATTAAAAATGCCGGATCTGTATTTCTGGGAAATTATAGTTGTGAAAGCGCTGGCGACTATGCCAGTGGAACCAATCACACGCTTCCAACAAATGGATTTGCCAGAAATTATAGTGGTGTCTCGCTTGATAGTTTTGTGAAAAAAATCACTTTCCAGGAAATTACTAAAGAGGGAATTAAAGCTATTGGTCCTGTTATTGAACGAATGGCTGAAGCAGAAAACTTAATAGCTCACAAAAATGCAGTTAGTATCCGGCTTAAAAACTTATAAAATGTTTGAATTAAATAAACTTGTCAGAAAAAACATCCGCGATCTTAAGCCCTACTCCAGCGCAAGGGACGAATTTACGGGTGAGGACGCGATCTTTTTAGACGCTAACGAAAATCCTTATGGAGAATTAAATCGTTATCCCGATCCTTATCAAAAGATACTCAAGAAAAAATTGAGTGAACTTAAATCTATGCCATCAGAAAATATATTTATTGGAAATGGAAGTGATGAAATCATCGAACAGGCATACCGCATTTTTTGTAATCCCGGTAAAGACAGAGCGCTTACATTTTCACCAACTTATGGCATGTACGAAGTTTCAGCTGCAATAAATGATATACAACTCATAACTGTTCCATTAAATAATTCTTTTCAGATTAATTTGAAAAAATTAGGGGAGTATTTTAATGATCCATTTTTAAAAGTAATTTTTATTTGCTCGCCAAATAATCCCACGGGAAATGGAATTAGAAACATTGAAAAAATTCTTAAAGAGTTTAAAGGTATTGTTATAGTAGACGAGGCTTACATTGATTTTAGTACAGAAGCGTCTTTTACTGAAAAAATAGAGCTCTATCCCAATTTAATAATTCTGCAAACCCTGAGTAAAGCCTGGGGGCTCGCAGCAGCAAGGATTGGAATTGCCTATGCAAGCGCTGAAGTTATTTCCCTTTTTAACAAAGTAAAACCTCCTTACAACGTGAGTTTATTAAATCAGCAGGCGGCAGTGGCGGCTTTAAGTAATTTAGCTGAATTTAAAAATAAGCGGGACCTAATTGTATCTGAAAGAGAAAACCTGGTCAATACGCTGTCTTTGCTGTCGTCAGTAAAAAAAATTTATCCTTCTGATGCTAATTTTTTTTTAGCAGAAGTAAATGATGCAGATAAACTCTATCATCATCTGGTGGCTAAAAAAATCGTCACGCGAAATAGAACAACTCTTGTCAGAAATTGTATTCGCATAACTGTTGGAAGTCCAGCGGAAAATGAAAAATTAATAAACGCACTAAAAGAATTTAAAGCATGAAGAAAGTTTTGTTTATAGACAGAGACGGCACATTGATTATTGAGCCCAAAGATAATTTCCAGGTAGACAGCCTTGAGAAACTGGAATATTATCCGGGTGTATTTCAATACTTAGCGAGAATCGCCAATGAAATGGAGTATGAACTGGTTATGGTTACAAATCAGGATGGATTGGGAACGGACTCTTTTCCGGAGTCCAATTTTTGGCCGGCGCAAAATAAAATGCTGCAGGCTTTTAAAAATGAAGGTGTCACATTTTCTGAAATAGCAATTGATAGATCTTTTCCCGAAAATAATTTGCCAACACGCAAGCCCGGAGTGGGAATGTTGATGCAGTATGTAAAAGGAAACTATGATTTGGAAAATTCTTTCGTTATAGGTGACCGTCTGACAGATGTAGCACTTGCTAAAAATCTGAACTGCAGAGCTATATTTCTAAATGATAAAAATTGCGCAGACGCTGTATTGGTTACAAAAAGTTGGGAGGAGATCTTTAAGTATCTGAAGGCAGAACCCAGGAAAGCAAAAGTTATTCGCAAAACTTCAGAAACCGAGGTTTTTGTAGAACTGAATTTAGATGGAGTGGGCAAGAGTCACATTTCAACGGGCTTGTACTTTTTTGATCACATGCTTGAGCAATTGTCAAAACATGCTAATATGGATTTAACGGTTAAAGCGAGCGGCGATCTTGAAATAGACGAACATCATACTATTGAAGATGTTGCCATAGCTTTGGGGGAATGTTTTACCAGGGCACTGGGCGATAAAAAGGCAATTGAACGGTATGGGTTTTTATTGCCGATGGATGATTGCCTCGCGCAGGTAGCGTTAGATTTTGGCGGTCGTCCCTGGTTGGTTTGGGACGCCGTTTTTAAAAGGGAGAAAATAGGGCAAGTGCCCACAGAAATGTTTATGCACTTTTTTAAATCGTTTACTGATGCTTCCAGGTGTAATTTGAATATTAAAGCAGAAGGAGAAAATGAGCATCATAAGATCGAAGCGATTTTCAAGGCATGGGCAAAAGCAATAAAAAAGGCTGTAGCTAAAACGGATAATTTTTCAATCCCAAGCACCAAAGGTAAACTATGATTGTAATTATAAAATACAATGCCGGAAATAGCCGCTCTGTAAAAAATGCGATAGATCGCCTAGGTTATGTATGCGAGATCTCAGATGACAAAGAGCTAATAAAAACCGCTGATAAAATTATTTTTCCCGGAGTTGGCGAGGCTAGCAGCGCTATGGACTATCTGAAGGAGAATAAACTAGATCTTTTAATAAAACAACTTAAGCAACCCTTTCTCGGAATTTGTCTTGGACAACACTTGATGTGTCAATCTTCCGAAGAAGGAAATACAAGTGGCCTTGGAATTTTTGCTGCAACCGTAAAAAAATTTCCCGCTTTGCAAACAGTTCCACACATGGGATGGAATAATTTACGCACAGCTTCTGGTGAATTATTTCGAGGGATTTCGGAGGAAACAAATTTTTATTTCGTTCATAGCTATTACGCGGGTTTATGTAAAGAAACTACAGCGGTTTGCGATTACATTTTGCCGTTTAGTGCTGCCATGCAAAAAGATAATTTTTACGCCACGCAATTTCATCCCGAAAAGTCGGGCGACGCTGGTGAACTTATTTTAAAAAACTTTTTAGACCTGGTATGAAAATCATTCCCGCAATAGATATTCTGGATGGAAAATGTGTGCGTCTCACCAAAGGTGATTATGCCACACGAAAAATATACAACGAAAATCCTCTGGAAGTAGCCAAAGAATTTGAAGACCATGGCATCGACCATTTACACCTTGTAGATCTTGATGGAGCAAGGTCAAAACACATTGTTAATTATAAAATTCTAAATGAAATTAGTTCGAAAACACATCTTAAAATAGATTTTGGTGGTGGATTAAAAAGTAACGAAGATCTCGAAATAGCTTTTGAAAACGGCGCTTCACAAATTACAGGAGGAAGTGTTGCCGTGCAAGATCCGGGTTTATTTCGCGAATGGATCAAACTTTACGGAGCAAACAGAATCATTCTCGGAGCAGATTGTAATGCAAGAAAAATAGTAACACAGGGCTGGTTGGAGAGATCAGAAATGGATGTTCTTGAATTTATTCAGAGGTATGAAGAGCAGGGAATTACTTCTGCTATCTGCACGGATGTCTCTAAAGACGGAATGTTGCAAGGAACCTCTAACGATTTGTATAAAGAAATTTTAGCATTCACGAAAATTAAACTCATAGCAAGCGGCGGCGTTTCGTGTGTAGCTGATCTGAAAAAATTAAGAGATATGGGATGTGCAGGTGCAATTATTGGGAAGGCTATCTATGAAGGAAAAATAACACTCAAAGAATTAAAAGAATTATGCTGAAGAAACGAATAATACCCTGTCTCGACATTAAGAATGGAAGGGTAGTAAAGGGAATTAATTTTTTAGGGGTTCGTGATGCCGGTGATCCTGTTGAACTGGCAAAGAGGTATGTTCTAGAAGGTGCAGATGAGCTGGTCTTTCTGGATATCACCGCTACACTGGAAAAACGAAAAACACTTGTTAGGCTGGTTGAAAAAATTGCGCGGGAAATTAATATTCCCTTTACGGTAGGCGGAGGTATCAGGTCTTTAGAAGAGGCGCATGTTTTGATAGAAGCGGGTGCGGATAAGATCAGCCTGAACTCATCAGCGGTCAAACGGCCTTCATTAATTTCTGAGATTGCCAAGTGTTACGGAAGTCAGTGTGTAGTAGTAGCCATAGATGTAAAATTAAACGATCAGGAATGGCTGGTCGCTGTAAATGGTGGAACACGCATGACTTCTTTAAAAGCTATGAATTGGGCAAAGGAAGTAGAGAACTTTGGTGCGGGAGAAATTCTTTTAACTTCCATGAACAACGATGGCGTAAAAACAGGTTTTGCACAAGACATCACAAAACGAATGAGTTCGCACATTCGCATTCCACTTATTGCTTCTGGCGGTGCCGGAAAGAAGGAGCATTTTAAAGACTTGTTTAAAGAAACTAAAGCGAGTGCAGCACTTGCAGCAAGTATCTTTCACTTCGCCGAACTTTCTATTCCTGACTTAAAAACTTATTTAAAAACACAAAACATTCCGGTACGATGAAAATTAATTTTGAGAAAACAGACGGACTCGTGCCCGTAATTATACAAGACGAAACCTCCTTACAAGTGCTTATGTTAGGCTACATGAACGAAGAAGCTTTTTTAAAAACACAGGAAGAGGGAAGAGTGACTTTCTTCAGTAGGAGTAAAAATAGACTGTGGACAAAAGGAGAAAGCTCTGGTAATTTTCTTGTTGTGAAAAGTATAAAGCTTGATTGCGATCAGGACACACTGCTAATTTACGTTAACCCTGTGGGTCCCGCCTGTCATACGGGATCTGTTTCCTGCTTTCAGGAAGAAACCGCAAAGGGATTTTTGTATCATTTAGAAAAAACAATTTCACAGCGGATTGATGAGAATGACGAAAATTCTTATACCAACAAGCTTTTTAAAAGTGGAATTAATAAAGTTGCGCAAAAAGTAGGTGAGGAAGCTGTAGAACTTGTTATTGAAGCCAAAGATAATAACGACAATTTATTTAAAAACGAAGCCGCCGATCTTTTGTATCATTTTCTTATTCTGTTGAAAGCAAAAGGTATCAGATTATCAGACATAGAGGAAGTTTTAAAAGTGCGTTCGGGGAAATAGCTCTGCTTTTGGAGCGTTTTTGTTTTAAATTAATTAGTAAACTATTTTTGAAAGAATGGTATAGCTGTAAAAAAATCACCATATTTGCGAGGTAATAAAGCATCGGGGTGCTTCTTAAATGAGGCTGAGATTATACCCGGAAACTTGAACTGGATAATACCAGCGTAAGAAATGCAGAAAAAATTTAAACATAAATCATACGACCACAACTCTGTTATATGCGGAGTTGTGGTTTTTTATTTTACCTAACTATGAAACAAGAACTTACTCATCCTGATTTAAGAAACTGGCAAAAAAGACAAGAATGGTTTTTTAACCGTGACCACACAGATACCTATGAACAGTGGTATGAAGGCAGGTACAAGCGTGCTGAAGTCTGGCAAAAGAAAGTGATGGAGCAATTAATCTCCGGCGATAAGAGGGTAAAAACGCTTTTAGAATTTGGTTGCGGGACTACCCGTTTTACCCGCTGGTGGAAAGAAATTGGTATTGAGGCTACGGGTGGCGATATTTCTCCTTTTATGCTTGGACAAGCAGTTCATTTATTTAAAGGGGATTTGGTTATGGCCGACTCTCACTTTATGCCTTTTAAAGACCATACTTTCGATGCCCTGGCATTTATAACTACGTTTGAATATTATAAAGATCCCGTAAAGGTTATACGCGAAGCAGCCAGGGTAGGAAAATACAGCATTGTAATGGGAATGATGAACAGGAACACCCCAAAATTTTTCAGGAGGCGCATTCAACAGGCATTCGGTAGAAATCCATTTTATGTAACTGCAACTTTTTACACACCCAATAAGCTCATAAAAATTATTGAAGAAGCATTGCAAGGAAGAGAGTATTCTGTAGAATGGACATGTACAGGTTTACCAAAATGGTTTCCTGTACAACAATGGCACGTCCCTTACGGTGATTTTTTTGGTTTGCATATTACCTTCAAAGACGTACAATGAAAGAAGCAGGTAAAATAACAAAGACAGATTTTGAAAAATTCTTTGCGGGTAAGCTCGGCGCTGATAGAGAAGAAGTGCTTACGGGGCCATCGTTTGGCGTAGATGTTTCAGTAATTGATCTTGGAAGTAACAAAGCTATGTTGCTTACCAGTGATCCTTTATCTCTTATTCCCTCACTGGGCCTTCAAGAATCGGCCTGGTTGTCGGTGCATCTGATGGCAAATGATATGGCGACAACAGGTTTTGCGCCTATGTATGGGCAGTTCGTTTTAAACCTTCCTCTTTCTTTAACAGAAAAAGATTTTAAAACCTATTGGGAGTATATTCATAAATTCTGCCGTGATATAAATGTCTCTATTACAGGAGGACACACAGGAAGTATAGAGGGACAAAATTCAACCATTGCAGGAGGTGGAACATTTATTACTGTTGCAGAGCGAGACAAAGTGCTTACGTCTAAAAACGCAAGAGCGGGAGATTTTATACTCATGACAAAGCAGTGTGCGATTTCTTCGTCTGCGATACTGGCTATGAGTTTTCCTCAAACTGTAAAATCAAAGTTGGGAAACGAACTCTATTTAAATGCCTGCGATCTTTTTTACAAAACATCCTCTCTACAGGAAGCTCTGATTACTTCTGAGTTTAACAGCGAGAGTACTGTTGTTTCTTCTATGCATGATGTTACAGAAGGCGGAGTTTTAGGAGCCGTATATGAAATGGCAGTTGCATCAGGCAAGGGTATAAGGATCGATAATTCTAAGCTTGCTATAAAAACTACAGAAGAACAGATATGCCGGTTATTTTCACTTGATCCACGCTATTGTATTGGCGCAGGCTCCATGATTATAACTGTTGAAAAGAACGCAGCAAATACTCTTATAACAGCCCTGGCTAAAAATAATATTGCTTGCACAATAATAGGTGAAGTGGTAGAACCTGATCAGGGCATAAAAATTTTGGATCATAATGGCGAGCTTCAACCTTTGCTCTACCAGCAAAAGGATCCTTACTGGGCTGCGTTTTTTAAAGCGCTTAAAAACAATTGGAACTGATGAAAATCTCTGGTGGAATTTATTTGATTGCAGATGTGGTTTTAGACAAACACGTTTTGCTGACTAAGATTACTGAGGCTCTTCGTGGTGGTGTAAAAGTTTTGCAGTTATACAATACAGAAAAGTTGCGCCAGGAATTTATAGCAATAATTCAGGAAATTTGTGATCTGTGTCACGGTTTTGATGTGCCTGTTCTTGTAAATAATAATTGGAAACTCCTCAATGAGTTTGCACTAGACGGTGTTCACTTCGATACGCTGCCCGCTGATTTTTTGGAAATCCAAAATCAGGTTACCCGAAAATTTCTCAAAGGCATTACATGTTCCAACGATTTGGAAATAGTTCACATGGCGAATAAATATAAGTTTGACTATATTTCCTTTTGTTCTATGTTCCCTTCAGATTCAGCAGCGGCATGCGAAATAGTTTCTTTTTCAACAGTTCAAAAGGCAAGGCTTATTACCAGCATTCCCTTTTTTGCCGCAGGTGGAATAAGGTTAGAAAACCTTGTTCAATTGATGGAATTACCTTTGCAGGGCATTGCAGTTATCTCTGGCATTATGCAGTCGCCAACTGCTGAGGCTACTGCGGAAGAGTACGTGCATCGGCTAAAACAAATAACAACTAGTTAGGTGAAAAGAATAGTTCGCCACATGTTTAATCAAAATTAAAAATAGAATCATGAAATTTGAAACAATAAATAAATTATGCTGTCCATTCGATAAAAATGACCTGTTATTAAAAGTGATAACAAAAGATATCGACAATAAGATCCTTGAAGGCGTTTTAACCTGCAGTCACTGCAACCGTTATTATCCTATTGTAAGTGGCATTCCAATCATGTCGCCTGACGAGTACCGCGAAAAAGAACTGGAAGCGCCACTGGTAAACAAATGGAAACCAGAACTTTCTTTAGGCGTTAGCGCTCCATTCAGATTGCCTGATACTAGTTTATAAAAATTCAAAGGCCCCCTACTTTTAAGCAGAGGGCCCAGGAAAATGAAAAAGTTATTCCTTTATTATCTTCTGCGAAAACTTTTCATTTTTTGCGCTGTCATAAATTTTAAGCAAATATATTCCTGAACTATAACTACTCAATTCAAAAGTAGTTTCCGTGGTTAATGATTTTTCTGCCAGGAGCTTGCCTTCAACACTAAATACTTTTGCTGTGCCATTTACCTGCCCTTCATTACTAATCAATAAAGTCCCTTTTGTAGGATTTGGACCAACTTTCAGTTTGGCAAACAGTTCAGTTTCTTTTATGCCAACAGAATTAACAGGAGAGGTCACACCAAGAGTAGCATCTCTTGTTGGGCCAACTGTTTTATTTATGACCCAATTTTTAGGATCGCAACTTACATTGGTTACGGTACCGGTAAGACTTACCGTGTAAATCTCAGTGGCATTACTATGCATTACTTTTATGGTAGTGTCAGCCTTTCCCAGTCTTCCGATTTTGTATTCCATGGGCGTGATAAAGAGCGGTACACTTGAGGGGGCACTCACACTTTGAGTGCTTTTAATAATAATATCTGTTCCGGTATAATTATATTTTACATTAAAAGTCGGATATCCTTCTCCATAATACCATTGATCAAAAAACTGGGTTGGATCAATACCTGTTTGTGCCTGGTAGTAGTTTTTAAAATCTATTACAGTAGCGGTGCTGTTTTTATAGGTATTTTGAAACCCGCGTAGTGTCTGAAACCAAAGGGAATCGTTATTCGTAATAAAACGTAAAGTATGAATGATAGCTCCGCCTTTATCATAAGTTAAGCGTGAATCAAAAATTATGTTGGAGTTCATGGTGTCGGCACCCGTGAAAAAACAGCTTCCGCCCGACATGCTCATAACATTGTTATGCGCTGTTGTAAGATTAGATTGAAAAGAAGGAGGATCTAAATATTGTGCAACAAGATGTTCGGTGTACGAAGCAAAACCTTCGTTAATCCAAATGTCTTTCCAGCTTTGACACGTTACGTTGTCGCCCCACCACTGATGTCCGAGTTCATGCGCATCTATGTAAAAATCAAAAAAACCTATAGTGGTCATCGTATTATGTTCCATGCCACCGCCCAAAGGCACCATGCAGTGTCCATATTTTTCTTTATAAAAAGGATACATACCATACAGGTTGCATAAAAAATTCATGGTGGCGGGCATTTTATTTAGTTCCACTTTATCGTTGTTGATCCAGGTGTTATTAGTCCAGGCACTCGCGTCAATATAGTTCTGAATCAAGATAGAATCATTGGCCAGGTACTGAGGTTTCGCATAGAGATTGTATTCTTTAAATTTTGAAACAGCTACTGATATAAGATAATAATCAATCATACTTCTCGATTTCCACTCGTAGCGTTTTTTATTTCCTATGCTCACTACATTTTGTAAAACCCCATTAGAGCCAACCTTGTTTGCTGAATCTGTAGTTACGTAAACCCAGCTCGAATCAATTTTATCTGTAAGCATTTGTTTGCAGGGCCACCAATGGTAGGCTACAAAACTTTCACTCAAACTCCAGGTAGCGCGATTTCCGCCGCCATACCACGAATTAGCAGAACTAAATCCGCTACCAATTGCAGAGCCGCCTGTGGGTGCTGTTCCATGGTAATAAACTATGCTTGTAAAACTACTCGCAGTGAGCAGAGCGACAGGCATACCAACTTTTATCATAGAGTCTTGTCGGATGTTTGGCATAGAAACGCCGTTAAAATAAATAGAATCTACAATGTAGTTTTGGTGAAGAATAGTTTGAAATGTGTCTAAAGCAGCCGCAGTTACAGTAGCTACGGTTTTTACATTTCCGGAAATATTTTTATTAATGCGTTCCAGGTTTAAATTGAGATGCACAAATTTTACATCGTATTTCGTTTCGTGAATCAGTTGAGAAGAAGGATTTGCAGACATTCTCGCCTGTATATTTCCCTGTCTTGCCATAGCGCCCTGCTTCGATTTTGCACACAAATGCTGATGTTGCGCGTAATTAAAGTTCGCCAGCAACACTAAAAGTGGTAGTAAAAATTTTTTCATGGTGTATTTGTAGTTTTTAAAAACTGAGTTTCTGCGTTGCTATCACTAATGGGCGCCGATGATAGAAAGAAAAATCCCGAATAATTTTGCAGGCAATATACATCAATTCCCGAAAAAACTTTGGCAAAATACATAAGTGGTAAGTACTATTTTATGGGTGGATTAAAAATTAGAATGTAAATTTGCGGAATGTTAAAAAACGACTTACTCTTAAGAGCAGCAAAAGGATTAGATGTAGAACGCGCGCCGGTTTGGTTAATGCGCCAGGCAGGGAGGGTTTTACCCGAATACCGTGCCACACGCGCCAAGGCTAAAAATTTTATTGATTTTGTAAAAAATCCTGAATTGGCCTGTGAAGTTACGGTTCAACCTGTAGATATTTTAGGAGTAGATGCTGCCATCATTTTTAGCGACATCCTGGTAATTCCAGAAGCTATGGGTTTGCCTTACCAGATGATTGAAGCGAAAGGTCCCTGGTTTGAAAACACCGTAAAAAATAAAGCGGATGTTGACAAACTCAGAATTGCTGAAGCCGGAGATTTAGACTACGTGATGAAAGCCCTTCAATTAACTAAAAAAGAATTAAATAATCGCGTGCCCTTGATTGGCTTCGCGGGCGCACCCTGGACTCTCTTCGCCTACATGATTGAAGGAAGCGGAAGCAAAACTTTCAGCAAAGCAAAGCAATTTTTATATACGCAGCCCGAAGCAGCACATGCGCTACTTGAGAAGATAACTCAAAGTACCATCAATTATTTAAAAGGGCAGGTAGCCGCAGGAGCAGATATTTTACAGCTTTTCGATTCGTGGGCCGGAGTATTAAGCGAAACCATGTATTACGAATTCTCTTTAAACTACATTTCTAAAATATGTGATGCACTTTCTCCTTTGGTTCCCGTAACTGTGTTTGCCAAAGATGCGCACTATGCAGTGAAAAAGATTTCTGAAACCTCTTGTAATTCTATAGGGCTCGACTGGACTATTGATCCTAAAACAGCGCGCGCTCAGGCGGGAAACAAAACGCTTCAAGGGAATGCCGATCCTTGTTTGTTGTATGCTGATGAGAAAAAAATAATAAGCGATACGCACACCATGTTACAAGCTTTCGGAAAGGACCGCTATATCTGCAACCTGGGGCATGGACTTTATCCTGATATCGACAAACAAAAAGTAAAATTGTTTGTAGATGTGGTGAAGGAGTATAAGTGGTAAGGTGGTGAGAACGCTCTTATTATATTGCTTTTTGACTATATCAACCATTTGTTACTCGCAAACGGTTATCAAGCCTGTAATAAGTGAAATTGATTCTATTAAAAAACCACTGAATGAAATTTCATGTCATTTTATTAGAGGGGGATATATTAAAGGGGAGGATAAAGTTGTATGGATCCGGACGCAGAAGGAAATGAAGAACTTTAATTCTCAGTTTGAAGAAAGAACGAGTTCTTGTCCCGAAGTTACTTCAAAACAAGATTTTCAGTCGCATGAAATTATATTTGTGGGAATGTCTCTTGGAGGAAATGAAAAATTGGATGTGAATTTTTCTTTCGAAAACGAAACTTTGGTTATAATTATTACAGTTATAAGTCCCGAAAACATTGATCTTTCTAATAATCCTAAACTACACTATTTTTTAGTAGATAAGAAGTATTTTTTAAATACACCTGTTTGTCGATTAGATCGTAAGATAATCAGATCCCATTAAATAAAGTCCCTTTCCTTAGCTAAACTTTTTTATCTTTAATAAATCAAATTTTCACCCAAATGAAAAAATTAATTTTATTCCCGGTTATTTATGGGGTTATTTTTACAATCACTTTTAACTCTTGCTCAAAAAGTCCGCGATGCTGGGGCTCCGATAAAAACAAGGGAATCATAAAAGAATCCGTAGTTATTAATTGTTTCCCCGCTACTGATAAACATGAAATTGTTATTAATGATGAAGCCGCGCTTAAAGCTATCTTCGACAGCACCTGTGTTCTGCCTTCAATAGATTTCAGTTCATCTACATTGCTTGGACTCTATGCTTCCGGAGGTTGCGAAGTGAAATTTATACGCCAAGTCGAAAGGAAAGATGGCGGCAAAATACATTATAGTATTAAAGTGAAAGAGTGCGGATTCTGCAAGGTACTTGGCTTTTCTTACAATTGGGTTACCGTTCCGAAAATTGAAAATGCAGAAGACGTTAGCTTTGAAGTAAAGTAAAAAAATTAAACATTACCAAGCAAGACCATTGCCTCCATAGTAGGAGTGGGACGTCCGCCAATTTGTTCGATAGTTACAGCAAAAGCCTGCGCGCCTCTCACTGACTTCATTTTTTGAAAAACATTTTCAGTGCTGTTCATGTCTATCATACCAATGTCTACAGGTTTACCATCAACAATAGCCCAGAGCTGATATTGTTTTGCTTCAGGTGCAGGAGGCAATACGCTTGCATTAAAATACACTTCGTCGCTTTCCATATTCATATGAACCATGGCTGATTTTTTTTCGAGCGTGTTCATACCCTTAAGGGCAACTGTTTTAACTTTTGGATTCGCTAATATTTGTAATTCCATATTCATAGTCACCAGCGAAGTCTGCTGAATATTGAGCTGGTCGGCCATGTATGACTTTGAAGCGTTTAATTCTGCCAACTCTCCACTCATCTTACTAAGCTTATGATTTAGCTGAATGTTATACATCAGGCTGGTCATAAACAAAAGTAAACTCGCAGCGATTCCTAATTTGTATAGATTTAAACGGCTGTCGGTCTCTTTTTTTATGGAGATCACTTTAGCAACCGGAGATTCTTCCGCATCGAATGTAAGCTGCGCGGCAATCTTGTCTTTAAGATCTTTATTTATAGACGGAGCCACGTGCGCAGAGAAATTGATAAGGCTGTCTTCAATAGCTTCAATTTCTTTTATAAGAGCCGGATGCTCTTTGCACAACTTGTTCACTAAAGCAACCTCTTCAGCACTGGCAGTGCCTAGGACGTAGCTTTCAAGTAAACCAGAGGATATGACTTCGTTAATGTTCAATTTATAGTTTCTTTTTTGGCGAGTTCCCTGAGATGAAGTAAAGCTTGCCTTACTTTTGTTTTCACCGTGCCTAACGGTAAATTCAGTTTCTTTGAGATTTCTTCTTGTGTGTAGCCTTCAAAATAAGCCATATCTATAATTGACTTATGCTCATCCTTTAAGCCGTTCAATATGGTATTTAGCCCTATCGTATCGTGTTTATTGTCTTCAACACTGAGATTGTTCTCGTATTTATATACGTTCTCAGAGGTACTTTGGATTTTTGATTTTATTTTCTCGTGTTTGGAACGTGTGCTGTCAATGGCTAAATTTCTTCCAATGTTCAGCATCCAGGTATAAAGCCTGCCTTTTTCAGCATCGTAGGAAGCAAAATTGCTCCAGATTTTCAAAAAGGTTTTTTGCAGCACATCTTCCGACTCTTCTATGTCGTTTATGATGCCGTTGATAACGCCAAATAACGCTTTTGAATAATTGTCATATAAATACGAAAAAGCCTTTTGGTTCTTTTCCCTAATTAAAATGATTAATTCATCCTGACTGTATGTTTGTTTTGTTCCCAAATGATTTTAGAAATATACGAATAGTATTAATACGAAAAACAGTCGCTTCATGCAAAGCGACTGTTCTTTATTAAAAGGCTGTGAGAAATTAAGCAACCCAAAGACTCCAGTCTTTATCAAATTTGTACCATTTTCCATCAGTGCCTTGCCATTTCCACTCCGGAACTGTAGCCCATGATTTTCCACCATCAGCACTCCATTTTAAATCCATGTCAACGATCTTTAACCATTTGCCATCTTTGTCCTGCCACATGCCGTCTTTAGAGGCTTCCCATTTTTTGCCATCTGTTGATGTCCAAACACTCGCATCTTTTGTATTTAATTTATACCAGGTTTTGTTAGCACCTTGCCAGGTACCCGCTTCCGATTTCATCCATTTAGGATCGTTGAAATTTACTTCTACAACTTCAGGGAGAATAGTTTTTGCCTCCATGCTGAATCCCATTGAGAAAAGGGCCGCAGCTAAAATTAATTTTTTCATAGTCGTTAGGTTTTAAGGTTTAAAATAACTTACGAGAAAATTCTATTTTTTGGATTACCCTATTCCCTGAAATCTCTTTAACAAGGTGTTAAAATGTGTAAAGTTGGTTAAACAAAGACTGTTGAGATGAGAGGCTTTCGTCTTTTCGATTCCGCGCCAGGGATACAAAGGGTTTAGTTCTTTTTGGCTCCCGATAGCTATCGGGATCGGCCAAAAAAACCGAAGCGAAGCGAAGCCCGGCGTAGCCCGCCCGGGCGCCCAAAAAAGAATGCTTAGTTGCCTCCAGATGAATAATTTCGTGCGCTTAACCTTTATTTAACGGTTTTTTCATCTATTTTTGTTCGATAAGTTGCTATAAATGAGGATTATTGCTAAAATATACCTATCTTTGCCCCCTTAAAAAAATAATAAATGTCCATAATTAGAAACATCGCCATCATTGCCCACGTTGACCACGGTAAAACTACTTTGGTTGATAAGATTTTACATACTTGTAATTTATTCCGTGATAACCAGAAAACAGGAGAGTTAATTCTCGATAACAACGATTTAGAACGTGAACGTGGTATTACCATTTTAGCGAAAAACGTTTCTGTTCAATATAAAGGAACGAAAATTAACATCATCGATACCCCGGGTCACGCTGACTTTGGAGGTGAGGTAGAGCGTGTAATGAACATGGCTGACGGTGTTATTTTATTAGTGGATGCTTTTGAAGGGCCAATGCCTCAAACGCGTTTCGTATTACAAAAAGCAATCGAAGCTGGTAAAAAAGCTTTATTGGTTATTAATAAAGTAGATAAGCCGAATTGTCGTCCTGACGAAGTACACGATGGTGTATTTGATTTGTTCTTCAATTTAGGTGCTAACGAAGATCAGTTAGATTTCCCTACCGTTTACGGTTCAAGTAAACAAGGTTGGATGGGTCCGGATTGGAGAAATCCAACGGAAGACATTACTTATTTATTAGATCAGATCTTAGAAAAAATTCCTACGGCACCTGAGCGTGTTGGAACTTTACAAATACAAATTACATCTTTAGATTATTCTACTTTTATTGGTCGTATTGCAGTAGGACGTGTTTTTCGTGGACTTATTAAAGAAAATATGCCTGTTAGTGTTGTAAAGCGCGATGGCCGTATTCAAAAATCACGTGTGAAAGATCTTTTTGTGTTTGATGGTTTAGGTAAGGTAAAAGTTACTGAGGTTCAAACAGGAGATATTTGTGCATTTACCGGAATTGAAGGTTTTGAAATTGGTGATACAATCGCAGATTTTGAAAATCCTGAAGCTATGCCAACTATGCATATTGACGAGCCAACTATGAGCATGTTGTTTACCATTAACAACTCTCCATTCTTTGGTAAAGATGGTAAATTCGTTACTTCCCGTCACTTACGCGATCGTTTATACAAAGAGCTTGAGAAAAACTTAGCTATGCGTATCGAAGAAACTTCATCACCTGATTCTTATTTGGTATTTGGTCGTGGTATTCTTCACTTATCTGTATTGATCGAGACTATGCGTCGCGAAGGGTACGAATTACAATTAGGTCAGCCACAAGTTATCATTAAAGAAATTGATGGTGTGAAACATGAGCCTATGGAGGTTTTAACGGTTGACGTTCCTGAGGAATCTTCTTCAAGAGTAATTGATTTAGTTAGCCAACGTAAAGGAGACATGATGATCATGCAACCTAAAGGTGATTTAATTCACATGGAGTTTGAAATTCCTGCTCGTGGTATCATTGGTTTACGTAACAACGTTTTAACTGCAACAGCTGGTGAAGCTATCATGGCTCACCGTTTCAAAGCTTACGAGCCTTGGAAAGGAAATATTCCTAGCCGTATCGCAGGTGTGTTAATTAGTAAGGACAAAGGATCTGCAGTAGCTTATTCAATTGATAAATTACAGGATCGTGGTAAATTCTTTATCGAAGCTGGTGAAGAAATTTATCCGGGTATGATTATCGGAGAACACATTCGTCCTGATGATTTAGTAGTAAACGTTTGTACTGAAAAACAATTAACAAATATGCGTGCATCAGGTACTGATGAGAAAATGCGTATCGTTCCAAAAATTAAATTTTCGTTAGAAGAATCAATGGAATACATTCAACGTGATGAGTACGTTGAGATTACTCCAAACTTTATCCGTCTTCGTAAAATTTACTTAGATGAGAACGAAAGAAAACGTATGTCTAAACAGTTAGAGGCACAATAGTTTTTTGCTCTTTAAACGGATGTCATTTCGAGTGTAGTCATTTCGAGCGTAGTCGAGAAAGACATGGATAAACTAAAGCCCGATCGAAAGATCGGGCTTTTTTGTTTCATCTAATTTGCATCTTTTCGCAATAGTCTTACTAGTTGGATAACGTTCTGTGAGCCTGAAAGCCTATCTTTGCCGCTTATTATTTTTAGAACTATGCAAAAAGGTCAACGTACCATCATCATTTTAATTCTTGGTTTACTCTCGGCCATTGGCCCGTTTTCTATCGACATGTATTTACCGGGCTTTCCTGCTATTGCTGAAGATTTGCATACTTCGGTAGATATGGTGGCATATACCCTGGCGAGTTTTTTTGTGGGTATTTGTTTAGGACAACTAATCAGTGGCCCTTTGTTAGACCGCTTTGGAAGAAAGAGACCTTTGATCGTTGGCATGATCGTTTATATTATAGCGTCTATTGGATGTGCTTTATCGGAGTCCGTAGAAATGTTGATTGTGTTTCGCTGCATCCAGGCTTTGGGTGGTTGTGTAACTATGGTAGCTCCACGCGCAATTATTCGTGATGTATTTCCTGTAAGCGAAAGTGCGAAAATTTTCTCGATGATGATTTTAATTCTGGGTGTTTCTCCTATCATTGCCCCAACTGCCGGAAGTTTTTTAATCGCAGGTTTCGGCTGGTATTCGGTATTCATAACGCTTGGTGCAATTTCATTGGCTGTGTTATTAGGGGTAATATTTTTATTACCGGAAAGCAGACAACCAGATCCCACTTTTTCTTTGAAGCCCGCGCCCATTTTAGCGAGTTTTAAAACTGTTATCGTTGACCGTCAGTTTTTTGTTTATACTATGTCCGGCGCTATCGCTGCGGCTGGGCTTTTCGCTTATTTAGCCGGATCGCCTTTTTTACTTTTAAAATTTTACGGAGTTAGCGAAAAACAATACGGATTGATTTTCGCTATTATTGCTTCCGGATTAATTACAGCCAGCCAGGTAAATAATATTCTGTTAAAAAAATACACAAGCATACAAATTGTGAGAGTCACTTTGATGATTCAAACCATTGCAGGCCTCTTATTATTTATAGGAACAGCATTGAGTCTGGTTGATCTTTACAGCACTATCGCGTTAATCTTTGTGTTTTTAAGTTGCCAGGGATTTAATTTTCCAAATTCTTCGGCTTTATCTATGGCTCCTTTTGAGAAGGAGGCTGGAAGTGCGTCTGCCCTTATGGGTGCTATACAGATGGGTTTTGGAGCATTAGCAGCAGCTTGTGTTGGCATACTCAATGCAAGTAATGGTTTGCCAATGACCGGTGTAATGGCTATCTGTGGAGCAATTGCACTCGTTATTTTACTTTTAGCAGGAAAAGAAAAGTATCCGGTAGAAGGGGATTTTGCAAAAGCATAAAAATTCTGATTACTTTAGAGCTACAAATACAAATCGCTAAGGCCCATGTTGACAGAAGAAATTTTCAAAAAAGCAGCTGATATTATTGAAGAAGCTAAAACGGATAAAAATTTTCGCTCAGACTACGAAGTAAATTTACTTGCAATAGGCGACAGTGCCGAAGAATATTCTCTCTATGAAATAGAATTATCAGAAGACTATTATTTAGTCATTGACTTTGTAAATTTTGTTTTTGAAGATGCTTCCCTGGTGAGTAGGGGCCACGAGTCTCATATCTCCTACAATGTGGGAGAAGACTTTGAACAAAACTGAAATTAGTTTCCTTCTTTCTCGGTTTTCCCTAAAAGCTCGTCCACTTTATCTATGAGCTCAATCATATCGAAAGGCTTTCCTAAAATGGCATTGGCTCTGAGAGAACTTGTTTCCAAAACATCTTTGTCCATTCCGGTTACAAGAATGATGGGCGTTTCTTCCAACTCCTCGTGATCACGGATGTAATCTACAATGTCTAATCCGCCTGTAAAAGGCAACATCACATCGGAGATAACCAGATCAATAGCGCCAGAATCTAAAACTATAAGCGAACTTTTTAAATCGCTGGTAACAATTACGTGGTAACCTTCTTCTTTTAATGATCTGGAGATCATGCTAGAGATAAAATCCTCGTCTTCAATTACCAATACGGTTAGTGCATCGTCGTTCATAGGGTTAATGTTTATTTAGTGTTTTAAAGATATAAAATTTTTGGAGGACCAAAATTACATGCAAATTATATGCCAGCGCGCATAATAACATTATAGTAGTTTTGCCTTTGCTTATTCTTATAATTTGTTCAGAAGGGAGAAAAAGAACTAGCTAAACCTGGATTCTATCGCAGAATAGATTTCATTTAATTCGTTTTCTTTAATGCAATAAGGCGGCATTATATAGAGTGTATTACCCAATGGCCTTAGAATAATTCCTTTGTTAAGAAAAAAATTATAAAGCTCATCGCGCACAGAATTAAAATAAGTTACGCCTTCTTTATTCATTACGTCAAAAGCTATAATGGTTCCCCTGCAACGAATATTTTCTATCAAAGGAAAACTTTTTAATTTCTCAGCAAAGATTCTATGTTTTTCAGTGATAGTTTCTAAAGCTGAGCTTGTTTCGTCGTTTGTAAGAATGTCATAGCTGGCGAGACTTGCCGCACAAGCAATAGGATTTGCAGTATACGAATGTCCGTGAAAAAGTGTTTTTAATTTGTCGTCAGATAAAAACGCATCGTAAATTTTTTGTTTACAGCTCGTGGCTCCCAAAGCCATGGTGCCCCCAGTAATGCCTTTAGACAAACAAATAATATCCGGCTCTTGTTGTAAATAATCGCAGGCGAATAATTTTCCGGTACGGCCGAAACCCGTCATGACTTCGTCGGCAATACAAAGAATATTATTTTGTTTACAGAGAGCCAGCAAAGCATCTAAAGCTTCAGGTTCGTACATTAACATACCGCCAGCTCCGAGAATGAGTGGCTCAAAAATAAAAGCGGCGATTTCGTCCCGGTTATTTCTAAGAGCAGTTTCTAATGCGGCAAGACTTTGGTTTTCTTTTCCAGTGTGAGGTAATGGAAGAGAGATCACATCAAACAACATGGAGTCAAAAGCGGCTGTAAAAGCACTTCGGGCACTTACCGACATGGATCCGAAAGTATCACCATGGTAAGCATTTTCAAAAACAATGATTTTATTTTTTAGTTTTCCCTGGTTATGCCAGTATTGAATAGCCATTTTTAAAGCCACTTCAACTGCGGTAGAACCATTGTCGGTATAAAATAGTTTTGTTTGTTTGCCTGGAAGAATTTTTAAAAGTTTTTCTGCTAGCTCTACCGCAGGCTCGTGTGTGAAGCCGGCAAAAATAACATGTTCTAAAGTATTAAGTTGCTCTGAAACTCTTTTTGCAATATGCGGATTGGAATGTCCGTGGATATTTACCCACCAGGAAGAAACAGCATCCAAGTATTTTTTTCCGCTTTCATCAAAGAGATAAACGCCTTCGCCACGCACAATGGGAATAGGTGTTTGAGCGGTTTTCATTTGTGTGTAAGGATGCCAGATAACTTTGGCGTCGCGTTCGGTTAAGGACATAATCTTTTATAAAGTTCAAATAGTGAGAGTTAAATTCTGGCCTATTTTTTTTATTTCTTCCTTCGTTATGGCTTCTATTTCTGGAATTCTGCCCAGGCATTTTACTTTTGAATAGCTCAGAATAAATTCTTCAGTACTAACATTTTGTTCTCCGTTAAAAATTATTCCCATCACAGGAATGTTTTTCGTTTTTAAAAGATCAAGCGATAGCAAAGTATGATTGATGCTGCCTAAATAATTTTGTGAGACTAAAACTACCGGCACATGCCATTTTTTTAAAAGGTCGATATTTAATTCTTTTGAATTTAAAGGAACCATCAAGCCTCCCGCTAATTCAATCACCAGGGTGTTTTCTGTTCTTGGAATGATGAGTTTCTCTAACTCAATTTCAATACCGTCAATCTTAGCCGCTGCATGTGGTGACATGGGAGTTTTTAGTAAATAACTTTCCGGATGAAAAACAGATAGTGTATTACTGATTAACGCCTTAACTTTTAAAGTATCACTTTGGTCGAGATCACCAGCTTGTATTGGTTTCCAATAATCGGCTTGCAATGCTTCCACAAGAATAGCAGAGATCAGTGTTTTTCCAATGCCTGTTCCTATTCCCGCTACTATAAGTGAGTTCATGCTGATAGAATTTCGTGTAATGTTTTTATAAGAGCATCAATTTCTTCTTCTGTGTTGTGAAGATGTAAACTAATGCGTAAACGTTCTTTTCCAGATGGAACTGACGGACTTAAAATTGCCCTTACATCAAAACCTTTCTGTTGTAATTTTTTCGAAATTAGCCTTGTTCTTTCATTACCTGTTGTCACCACACTTTGAATGGGACTGTTACTTTCAATCAAATAGCCGCCTTCAGGCAAAATTAAATTTTTTCTAAAGCGTTCAATCAGTTTATGAAGTGCCGAGTTATCAAAATTTACATTTGCCAGTTCTTCGTAAGCACAAGATATGTTTGCCAGGGAAGGCATAGGCAAAGCAGTGGTAAAAATAAAGGACCGTGAAAAATTGATGAGGTAATTACGAAGTGTCTCGCTTCCTAATACTATAGCGCCGTGACAACCCATGGCCTTGCCGAAAGTATGAATGCGTGCAAAAATTCTGTTTTCAAGTCCAAGTTCATTTACCATGCCTTTGCCTTGTTTTCCAAATACACCTGTTGAATGGGCTTCATCAACAATAAGATTAGCGTTGTATTTTTCACAGAGATCAGCGAGAGCTTTTAAATCAGCACTGTCGCCATCCATGGAATAAATCGATTCTACGGCAACAAAAATACTGCCGGTAGCATGCGTAAATTTTTTTTCAAGATCATTAAGGTCGTTATGCGCAAAACGAAAACGTGTAGCGTGACTTAAACGGCAGCCGTCAATAATACTGGCATGAATTAATTCGTCTGTTATGATTGTATCTCCTTTTTGAGCGATGCAGGAAAATAACCCAACATTAGCATCATAACCTGAATTAAAAAGAAGTCCCGCTTCAGCCAGGTGAAAAGCGGCGATTTTTTTCTCGAGAATTTCTGCATAATCCGTATTTCCTGAAATAGAACGCGAACCGGTAGCTCCTGATAAATAAGAATGCTTATGTAGAATTTCCTCAACCGATTTTTTTATTTTTTCAGAACGGGCAAAACTTAAATAATCATTACTGCAAAAATCGCTGAGGTTTTCATTCACTTGCAGAGAACGTATTAAAGAGTCTTTGATTCTTTTGTCAAGGGCTTCTTGTAATTTCTCCGTTGCGTTTTTTAATAGTGTATTCAAAACTATGAGGTTCTTCTCGACTACGCTTGAAGTGACATTTTCATTTTACTAAGCACAGCAAAAATAATATCACTAGAAGTGAGGTCTCTGTTATTTAAAGCGTAGTCGATGTCATTTCGAGCGCAGTCGATGGCATTTCGAGTGTAGTCGATGCCCTTTCGAGCGTAGTCGATGTCATTTCGAGCGTAGTCGATGTGGTTTCGAGCGTAGTCGATGGCATTTCGAGCGTAGTCGATGGCATTTCGAGTGTAGTCGATGGCATTTCGAGCGTAGTCGATGTCATTTCGAGCGTAGTCGAGAAATTCCCCACTTCGCGTTCTGTGCCTTTAAAGGCTTTACGTGCTTGTAATCCAAGAATTTCAAACATTTTCATATCATCTGATGTAGATGGATTTGGAGTCGTTAATAGTTTGTCTCCGGCAAATATTGAGTTCGCTCCTGCCATAAAACAAAGTGCTTGTTCTGACACGGGCATTTCTAATCTTCCTGCAGACAAACGGACAACGGTTTTTGGCATTATAATACGAGCTGTGGCAATCATGCGCACCATATCCCAAACAGGTACACGGGGTTGTGCTTCAAGCGGTGTACCTTTAACCGGAACCAATGCATTAATAGGAACCGATTCTGGATGTTTTGGCATCGTAGCTAATAAATGCAACATGCCAATTCTGTCTGATTCTGTTTCACCAAGGCCAACAATGCCACCGGAGCAAACGGTTAGGTCGGCCTTGCGCACATTTTCAATAGTCTTTAAACGGTCATCGTAGGTACGTGTGCTGATGACATTTTTATAGTGCTCTTCAGAAGTATCGATGTTATGATTGTATGCAAATAATCCTGCGTCTTTTAATTTTTGTGCTTGTTCGTAATTCAACATGCCAAGTGTACAGCAAACCTCCATGTCCATTGCATTAACAGTTTTCACCATCTCTAAAACTTTATCGAAGTCACGATTGTCACGCACCTCGCGCCATGCAGCGCCCATACACAAACGCGATGATCCTCCGTCTTTCGCAGCTTGAGCAGCTTGCTTCACCTCTTCCAACTTCATCATACCATGCACATTTACGTCGGTGTTATAACGCGCTGCTTGCGGGCAGTAAGAGCAATCTTCCGGACAACCACCAGTTTTTATAGAAATTAAAGAACTGATTTGAACTTCGGAATAATCATTGTTGGCGCGGTGAATAGTAGCAGCATCAAAAATAAGATCGAGGAGTGGACGATTATAGATTTCAGAAATCTCTTCTTTGGTCCAGTTATTTTTTACCATAAAGTACTTTTAAATTTTGCGGTAAAAATAACAAACTTTATTTGGAATGGAATTAATAATAAGTGGAGTAGAATTTTTTAAAGAAAGTGAGTACTTAATAATAGAAGTATCTACTTGAATCTTAATAATGTGTTAGTAATAATATGAGCAACCAATCGTTCAATACTTTACTTTCATAAAAATCAAACCATACACTATGATTTCTTCTATCGCTGTACACCCAAATGATTTTCTTAAACCTCTAAAAACCATCCTGATAGAATAAACAACTCCCTGTTCAAATCAATTTGGCTCTTAACATTAAAAGCAATTCTGTATTTCTAGATTTATCACAAGTTATTTAATTTATTTCTATGGCGAAACGACCAGGCAAAGCAAGTATCGGAGAACGTAAAATTTTTGTTCTCGATACCTCTGTTATTATTTACGATCACACTGCGATGAGGAATTTTGCAGAACACGATGTGGTGATCCCGATTACAGTTCTTGAAGAGTTAGATAACTTTAAGAAGGGCAACGATACAAAAAATTTCTCAGCCCGTGAATTCACAAGGTACATCGACAAGCATGCGCAGGATAGTCTGCAAAACTGGACGGCGATTAACGGACCTACCCGGGGCAAATTCAAAATAGAACTTCACAGTTCTTCAAAGGTAAACGCCGAAAAAATATTCGACGATCGTAAGGCCGATCACCGGATTTTAAATACGGCTTTATATGTTTCAGAAACTCATCCGGGAAGAAAAGTAATTTTAGTTACGAAAGACATCAATCTTCGTATTAAAGCCAAGAGTTTAAATCTTCTTGCGGAAGATTATGAAACAGGGAAAATAAAATCGGTTGATGAACTTTACACCGGCAATACTGAGGATGTAAAGGCAACCAATGAACAAATTGCCAGCATCTACAACAAAGGAAATACATCTGCAAAAGCGATTCTTAAAAAAGGTGGCGTTCCTAATCATTACTATGTTTTAAAGAATGGTTCTCAAAGTGTTCTTGCCAGGTACAATCAGGAAGATGATACCATGCAAAGGGTTATTAAGACCGCTGCGTTTGGCGTTATTCCAAAAAATGCAGAACAGGCCTTTGCTTTGGATGCCATTATGAATCCGGACATTAAACTGGTAACGATTCAAGGTGTAGCAGGAACAGGAAAAACATTATTGTCACTGGCTGGAGCCCTTGAGTTAAGAAGAAATTATCACCAGATCTATTTGGCGCGTCCTGTTGTGCCTTTGAGTAACAAAGACATAGGGTATTTGCCAGGCGACGTTAACAGCAAATTAAATCCTTACATGGAACCGCTTTGGGACAATCTAAAATACATCCGAAGCTTATTCAGTGAAAAAGATAAAGAACATAAACAACTTAACGAAATGGTGGAAGCCCAGAAATTAGTGGTTTGCCCACTTGCTTACATTCGCGGAAGAAGTTTAAGCAATGTGTTCTTTATTGTGGATGAAGCACAAAATTTAACACCCCATGAAGTGAAAACAATTATCACACGTGCCGGAGAAAATACAAAAATCATCTTCACAGGAGATATTAATCAAATAGATACCCCTTACCTTGATTCTCAAAGTAATGGCCTGAGCTATATGATCGATAAGTTAAAAGGTCAGCCCTTATATGCTCATATCACACTTGAAAAAGGCGAGCGTAGTGAATTAGCAAATCTTGCTAACGAACTGCTTTAAGCCATTACAAAATCTACTAAAAGGAGAAGTTCTGTAAGGACTTCTTTTTTTTTGAAATCTCTCCGTCGTGGCACATTTTTTTCGTACAAAGGTAAAACTCACAGTATGAAAAAAGCTCTGCTTACCTTATTCAGTCTTTACTATTTACTTTCTGCTTCTAATCTTCAAGCCCAGCAAGCTGGCTCTACTGTAAAAGATAGTTCCGGAAAGAAGCGAACAGATCTCCCCGAACCCTACGCAACAAAATCTTCAAGAAATTTTTCTGAGGTCATTGGCTGGGAAAATAATTCTACACCTAAGGCTCCGGAAGGGTTTACAGTGACAAGATTTGGCGAAGGGTATAACAATCCTCGTTGGATTTATGTGTTGCCAAATGGCGATGTTCTTGTTGCTGAAACAAAAGTAGAACACAAAGGTCTGGTTAAAGTTGGAGCCATACTTATTGGCGCCGACAAACAGGAAAATAAAAGCGAGGACATGCGTCGCATCCTGTTACTGCGCGATGTAGACAAAGATGGTAAACCCGACATGCAAACTGTTTTTCTTGCCGATCAAAATTTGCCATTCGGAATGGTGGTAGTGAGAAATTATTTTTATGTGGCATGCACCGATGCAGTTTGGCGTTATCCTTATAAAGAGGGGCAAACAACTATTACGACAAAAGGCGAAAAGATATTGGAACTTCCTGCTGGAGAAAGGCACTGGACAAAAAACATTATTTCTAATAAAACGGGAACAAAACTTTATGTTGCTATTGGTTCTGCCAGCAACGTGGGGGAGAAGGGTTTGGACAAAGAAGCAAATCGGGCACGTATTATAGAATGTAATTTAGATGGTACAAATATGAAGGTATACGCTTCGGGACTTCGTAATCCTGTAGGAATGGACTGGCAACCAGGTACGGATATTATGTGGACAGCAGTAAACGAACGCGATGAGTTGGGTGACGATCTCGTTCCTGATTATCTGACAAGTGTAAAGGAAGGTGGTTTCTACGGTTGGCCTTATTCCTACTGGGGTAGCAATAAAGATCCGCGCATTAAGGAAGATGAGCAACGACCAGACTTAGTTAGCAAAACACTTATTCCTGAAGTGGATCTTGGTTCACATACAGCTTCTTTAGGCCTGGCATTTTATACAAAGAAAAAATTCCCTGCAAAGTATATGAATGGCGCTTTCATTGGTCAACACGGTTCATGGAATCGCGCAGTGCCTTCCGGTTATAAAGTGGTGTTTGTTCCTTTTGATGGAAAAAAAGCAGGTAAGCCCGAAGATTTTTTAACCGGCTTTATGAAGGATGAAAGTAAAAACGAAGTCAAAGGCCGTCCGGTTGGTGTTGCCATTATGAACGACGGATCGCTGCTTGTGGCAGACGATGCGGGTAATTGCGTTTGGCGCGTGAGTTACGGAAAGTAATTGCGACTTCTCGCGCTAAACAACCTTCTTTGCAAAATGCATTTTAGATTGTATTTTTAAGCTATGGATGTGTTTAAGTCAATAGTGGTGATAAGCTTTTTTTGCTCTACTTTATTAAGTTGTGACGAACCTAAAAGTAATTTTGAAACAAGATTAGAAAACTTAAAAGTACACAAGTCCGAAGAGGACAAGATGTTCAAGTTTGCAGTTCCCGACTCTATTCCGGCTCTTCTGGTGGCGGCAGTTTACTACGAGCACCATATAAGTGCTCATGGCGTTATAGTTTATGCAGATTCAAATAAAAAAGAAGCCGTTAATTATTTCTTTTTTCCAGATAGTACTGTTCAATCGGATAAAATTGTAAGCGTCAAATTTAATGAGTTTAAGTCTGCAACCACAGACGTACACTATATAGTTAAGCAAAAATCTGTTGCCAGGATAGTTCAAAGTGGCGCCCTGTCTTACTCATCAGAAAATGCACGTATTGACAATGGTAATACATATGAGAGTTGGGTACATCAAAATACCAATACACCTTAATGGATCAGTAAGAAAATGATTACGAGATCGAAGGCAAAACGTTTTATATGTTGTTTGTGTTTAATTATTACAACGCATGTTTACGCCCAAAAGGATTCAGTCCAGCTCAACGAGGTAATTATTTCGTCGTATCTTGGCGATAGACCCGTATTGCGCCTTCCAGCGTCGGTGGCGCTCATCGATAGTTCGCAATTAACTAAACAAGCAGGCCAGTCTTTAGTTCCGGTTTTAAATACAATTCCTGGTGTGCGCATGGAGGAGCGTTCTCCGGGGAGCTACCGTTTGTCTATTCGTGGAAGTTTGATTCGTTCACCTTTTGGAATTCGTAATACGAAACTTTATATAGATGAATATCCCCTTACAAATGCTGGTGGCGATGCTTATCTAAATTTGCTCGATATGCATAGCATCAGTAGTGTCGAAATTTTAAAGGGCCCTGACGGCAGCCTGTTCGGCGCAAATTCCGGGGGCGTAGTACGATTAAATCCGTACGACAGATTTTCAGATACAACTTTTGTTCGCATTGGATTAGGTTTAGGATCTTATGGTATGTTTCAGCAAAATGTTGCTTTGCACTTAAAGCAGAAAAGAAGTACTATCTCTATAAATGAAGCCTGGCAAAGATCTGATGGTTACCGCGAGAACAGCGCAATGGATAGAAAGTTCTTCCAGATCTCTGATCGTATTAATTATAATGCAAAAGGACAATTAAGGCTCTACTTTTTTTATTCAGATTTAAAGTATGAAACTCCGGGTGGATTAACTTTAGCACAATTCAATGAAAATCCAAAGCAGGCCCGTCCTGCCACTAAAGTAATCCCGGGCGCTATAGAACAAAATGCTTCTATTCGTAACCGTACTTTTTTTGGAGGAGTAACGCATGAATATAAAATAAACAATCAGGTTAAACATGTAATTTCCATTTTTGGATCACAAACTTTATTTGAAAATCCCTTCATTACAAATTATGAGGTGCGGGAAGAGGCTAACGTTGGCACGCGAACCTGGTTTGAGTTTAGCAATAAAGAAGAATCGCGTGTCAGGTTAAAATTTAATGTTGGGGGAGAATACCAGGCCTTACAATCTGCAATAAGTAATTACGGCAATCGCAAAGGTAGTAAAGATACTGTGCAGGCTCGTGATCAATTAGAAGTACAACAGGGTTTTGTTTTTACAAGACTTACGGCAGATTTTAATAACAAATGGATCACAGAAGTTTCTTTAAGTTATAACGCCAACCAACTTTTATTTTCTCGCACTCAACCCATCTTTATTTCGGAAAATAAAAAAATTCTTCGTCCTGAATTTATGCCCAGAGCAGCTGCCTCCTACATAGTGAACAAACTTGTTTCTTTCCGCGGAATTATAAGCAGGGGCTATTCTCCGCCAACACTCCAGGAAATCCGTTCTTCAGACAATACGGTGAATACCGCGCTTCACGCCGAACGCGGCTGGAATTATGAGCTTGGTATGCGTTTAAGAGATAAGAGTAGCAGAATCTATTGCGATGTATCGGCATTTTATTACGAACTGAAACAAACTATAGTAAAACGCGAAAATGCTTTAGGACAGGACTATTTTGTAAATGCAGGCACGACTTATCAGCCGGGAGTTGAATCTTTAATTCGCATAGATGTGATTAAACAAAGAACAAAAAGAGTTATCCGGGGACTTCAACTTTCGAATGCTTTTACATTTAATCTGTTCAGGTTTGGCAATTATGTTATAGGTGAAACGGATTACACAGCGAAAGAATTGACCGGAGTTCCTCGTTATGTTACGGTTACAGGCTTAACTCTTAATTTACCGGTACGGTTTTATCTTTTTGCGCAACACAATTATACGGCCAGAATTCCTTTAAATGATTTGAATTCAGAGAATGCAAAAGACTATAACCTCATACAAGTAAAGGTCGGCTGGATGTTTTATGGAAGCAAAAAATTTGTCTTCGACATTAGTGCAGGCATCGATAATCTTCTAGATCAAAAGTACAGTTTGGGTAACGACTTAAATGCTGCCGGTAACCGCTATTACAACACTGCTGCACCGCGAAATTATTTTGGCAGAATTGTAATTGGCTTCTAAACAATTACCCTAAAGTTTTTTCCAGATTTTCTCCTGATCTACTTGTTTAAACTTAGCTGAAATACGCGAAAAGTTAATGGTTTCTTTTTCGCCCAAGGCTAAATAAGAATTTGGCGAAAGACTAAGATCAAATAATTGAAAAGTACGGTCCTGTAATTCCTGGTCAAAATAGATCAATACGTTTCTACAAATAATAAGATCAAAACGATTTATATATTCTTCGCTGGCAAGGCTATGGGAAATGAAAGTCATTCGTGAACGAAAGCGTTCATCGAATTTCTCGCCGAAAGAGGTTTCTGTATGGTACGCTGAAAAATCCCTTTCTCCCCCGGAAAGAATATAATTTTTCGCATACAGTTGCGTAAGACTTACAGGGAAAACTCCTGTGCGTGCTTTTGTGAGCACTTGTGGATTCACATCTGTACCAAGTAACTCTGACTTTTGAAGGAGTCCGGCCTCATGCAATAAAATAGCAACACTGTAAACCTCCTGGCCCGTAGAGCAGCCCGCATGCCAGACTCTTATAACCGGTCTTTTTGCTAACTCGGGGATTACCTGATTTCTTAATACGAGAAAAAACGAAGGATCACGAAACATTTCAGTAACATGTACGGTAATCCGATCAATAAAATGATCAATGTAATTTGGATCAGATCTTAATTTTGTGGTAAACTCTGAGAAGCTGCGATATTTTTCGAGCTTGTAGAGGCGGTTAATTCTACGTTTAAACGAATCGCGCGAATAATAAGTGAAGTCATAATTGTAGAGTTCTCGCAGGTCTTTAAGTACAGAATTTATCTCAGAATCGTTCAACATGGGAAATTTCAATACCTTAAACTTCTACAATTAATAATTACAAGCGCATTTTTTTAAACACGGATTTTTTTCTATGCGAATTCGTTAAAAAAAACCAAGTCAACTTTAAGTAACAAGATTAAGAGGCTTGGTTTTCAACGTTCTAAAAAATATCAGTCAAATTAATGGGTTTTAGAAATTACCATTTATTAATATTTGAATGTGCATAACAACATACGAATGGCTTAATTTTGTTTAAGAATTCTGAATCAATAAAAAAGAATTTTTTATTTGGCACAGAGTTTGCAATTCTTTTAATGTCAACCTTAAATAGAACCTTTGCACTAATTAATTACAAAGGCTGCATTAGAGGATCACTATATAACCACAAACCGACAGTGAAAGCATGAGCAACACTGGGATACGGGGAGAAAAACTGATCTTCGGATCAAGACAAAAGGCCACAGTAATTTTTACTGTGGCTTTTTGTATTTTCAACTACCTGCGAAGCGACATGTTGCTTTGAGGCCCGGCAGTTGTGCAGCCCGTAAGTTAATGGTTAGCTTTATAATAAGCACAATGCTTGGCCACCACACAATCGTGGTGTTGTGGGTGTGTTGGTCTGCAGGTTTCACGTCCCAAAAAAGAAATAGCCATGCCAATTTCTCCCCAATCTTTTTCAGGAATGACTTCCATAATTTGTTTCTCTATTTTTTTTGGATCTGTGCCGCTTGCAATTCCAATACGTGGAGCAACTCTCACTACGTGAAGATCTACAATAATTCCTTCCGCCTTTACTCCCGCGCCACGCATAATTACGTTTGCTGATTTTCTTCCAATACCGGGAAGTTCAGTCAAAGCTTCCATAGTGAGGGGAATATTTTTATCAGTTTTAACGGTATTCGCTAAAGACATGAGCCATTTTATTTTATTTCCAAAATTTCTGACTTTTCCAATAAGTTTAACAAGGCTTGCTTCATCTGCAGCAGCAAGGCTTTTCATGTCGGGATAGACTTTAAAGAAGTCGGGAGCCAAACTGTTAATGTGTTTGTCTGAATCCTGGGCCGAGAGCACTACCATGATCACTAATTGATAAAGATTTTTGTATTCTAAGGGATGTGCTTTGCCTTTGTATTTAGCCAGCAGAGGTTTCATTGCCTCAGCCCAATCTATTTTCATCATAGGGGTTTATTTTAAAATGAAAATTACGAATTTTTCAATGGAAACTAAACTGAAATTTGATGCGATCTTAAGTCAGAAATAAATTATCTTTGGAAATAAATGGTACTCATGATTCGTTATTTACAATTATTTTGTTTGTTGATTTTTGCAGTGGCCTGCAAGAAGGATAAAGTAAGCCAGGCTACCAAAGACGAAAAAATAATTACCGAATATATTGCGAATAAAGGTCTGAGTGCAGTGGCAACAGGCTCAGGATTATATTATGTAATAATAAAAGAGGGCACAGGCCCGCAGCCTACCTCCTCCTCGAAAGTAAAAATAGATTACATTGGCTACCTGACAGATGGAACTGTATTTGATCTCAGTCCGAGCGGAGGCATCACATCCGACTTAACAAAAGTTATAGAGGGTTGGAGAGAAGGTATTCCCTATTTTAAAAAAGGAACGAAAGGAATGCTGTTAATTCCTTCAGCTCTGGGATATGGAAAACAATCTCAAGGATCTATTCCGGCAAATTCAGTGTTGGTGTTTGATATTGTTTTAACAGACATAATAAATTAAAAATATAAACTATGTACCGGTATTTAGCTGCGGCTCTCCTTATTGTGTTTTTTACTACCTGTAAGAAAAATAAAACAACTACAAATGTTAACCAGGCCGAAGTAGATGAGAAAATTATAACCGACTATATCGCGGCAAATAAATTAAATGCAAAAGCTACAGGCTCCGGATTATATTATGTAATTAAAACAGAGGGAACTGGCAATCAAGCTGTTTCTTCATCTATTGTAACTGTCGACTACCGTGGTTATCTTCCAGCGGGAGGCGTGTTCGATCAAGGTTCGAATGTGACATTTCCTTTGAGTAATGTTATTAAGGGTTGGCAGGAAGGTATTCCTTATTTTAAGGCAAATGGAGGAAAGGGAATTCTTCTGATACCTTCTGCATTGGGCTACGGAAGCCAGGCACAAACGAATATTCCCGCAAATTCAGTTTTAATTTTTGATATTACCTTGTCAACGGTGAAGTAATTATAAGGCTTCTCCATTCATATCCATCCTCAAGGCATCACTCATATAGTCTAAAAACGGACGCATAGCTTTGTAAGTTTCATTGGCTTTCTTAAAAAAATCCGGAGCCATTACCTCTGTATCACTAAAAGATTTTTTAAGCAAAAATTGTTTGTAGCGTAAAAGATCAATGGCAGCATCATTAGCGTCAAATCCTTTGGGAGTTGTTTTAATTTGCTCTCCTAGTAAGTTTCCAAAATGAGTGATGAATGATTTGCTTTTGAGAATTTTTCGGAAAGTTGCCGGGTCATAAGAGAACTCTTCGCGGATGCGTTTTAAATCTGCGGGCTCGGGACCCCAAAATCCGCCGGCAACAAAAGAATTCCCGGGAGAGAGGTGAAAATAATACGACCCCCGACGAGTTTTTCCCGCGCGTTTAAATCCACCGCCCCAATGTGTATTATAAGGTGTTTTTTCTTTTGAAAAACGAACATCACGGTAAATGCGATGCAGACTTTTTTTGCCACTCGGGGTTTCAATCACATCGTGTTTATTCATTTCGAGTAGAAGCGCATCAGCAAATTTTTCAATACCAGAAAGCTCTTCCAGGTAACGTTCTTTATGAGCGTTGAACCAATCACGGGTATTGTTTTTTTTAAGGGATTTTAAAAATTCGAAAGTAGAAGGAAGGATAGTTGCTTTACTCATGGCCGTAAAGTTAAAAGAAACTAAGAGAGAAGATATTTTTCCTGGAGTCTTTTCACCATTCTTGTATATATTCTTTTAGCCTGAATGGGTTTATTTTCTTCGATAGCTGCACAAGACAATTTCACTTCTGAATAGATGTAAGCGTATATAGATTTTTTGTTTTTGTCTTTTTCAATTTGCGAAACAATTTTTGGAGATGTTTCATAATACGCTTTTATAAGATTTTTTCCATGTAAGCTGGAAGCCAGGTAGGTATCGCGGTACTGTCTTAATGTTGTTAATTCATAACCATCGTCCGCCAAATCATAGTAGCGAACGCACGCTGTAGTTAAGAAGCACATTAGGGTTTCGGGTTTTCTTTTTGGCTTCTTTTTAGTTTCAGCAGTTTTTTTAGTCGTTTTTTTTACTGACTTCTTTGTAGGAATTTTAGTTTTTGCTGTAGTCTTTTTTTTAAACGTAGCTTTCGAATTTTTCTTTGCCGCTGCTTTCTTGGCAGAGACGGCGGGTTTTTTAATGCTCTTTTTCATAATTATTTAACCCTAATCGTCATTAAGATATGTTACACCAAAATACAGAAATTTTGACTAATTTTTTAAATACTTCGTCGAATTTCGAACTTCACAAGAAGCTATGAATTCGGAATTTTTACTTACTTTTAGTAATCATCAGATAAACATTTGGCTTCAAACAAAATGTTTAGACTTAACATGTCACTATTGAATGATAAAAGCAATTAAATCACTATGAAAAAGTACTTTAGCCTCTTCTTTATCCTTGTTTGGTTTCACTCAAACGCACAAACTAATAACTCTGTCCTTGTTCCAAAACGTGTAGAAGAAAAAACGGATAAAGAACGCGCCCAGGAAAAAGCAGATGCGGAAAAGCGAAGGAAGCAACAAGAGGGTATGGCCAAATCTAAGGAAGAAGACAAGGCGGCTATGAAGGCAGACTATGAGAAGAAACAGGCTAAAAAAGCAAGGCAGGAAGAAGGGATGAGGAAAGCCAAAGAAGAAGAAAAAGCTGAGGACAAGAAAAGGGCTGAAAAAAAAGAAACGGAACGTGCTGAAGACGCAAAAAAGGAAGCCGAAAAAGAGGCTAAGAAAAAAGAAGGAATGAAAAAAGCCCATGAAGAAGATGTGGCAGAGCAAAAAAAGAAAGACGAAAAGAGAGCGGCTGAAGAGGAAGAAAAGGAAAAGAAAGAAAAAGAAGCAAGACATAAAAAAGCTTTAAAAGCACAGGAAGAGGCCGAGCCTACCCGTGTTATTCCTGCACCAATCGGACCTAAATAGTAATACTATAAATTTTATATGTCCAAAACAAAGCGCGCGAAACTTTTTGAAAAAGGTCTGATCACTGAGCATCAGCACAAAGAATTAAAGGATCATGAAGCTTTGGGGATTTTTTCTCTGCAAAACGAGATACGTATTTTCCTTTTTTTAGCGGTAATGCTTTTTACCAGCGGCGTCGGCATTTTTATTTATAAAAATATCGACAGCATTGGTCATGTTTCCATTCTTGGAATCATCGTGCTTATAACACTCATTTGTTTTTATTACAGCTTTAAACATGCTAAAGGGTTTTCAAACGAAAAAGTAGTTTCAGAAAAGCCACTATACGATTATCTCGTTCTGGCAGCAGATATTTTACTGGGAATTTTTATCGCCTATTTGCAATATCAATACAACGTCTTCGGAACACGTTATGGTTTAGCCACTCTTTTACCAACAGTGCTTTATTTTTTCAGTGCTTATTACTTCGATCACAAAGGTGTTTTATCTCTGGCAATATCAGGATTGTTTGCCGCGGTGGGTTTTTCTACAAGTCCTGAAAGTATTTTAAACTTCGAATTTTCTGATGATGCTGTTCTTGGATTTTCTGTTCTGGGTATTGGTATAGCTTTGATCCTCTTGACAATTTACGCAAGCAAGGCAAATCTTAAAAGACATTTTAATCCAACCTACTTAAATTTTGCTTTTCATCTTATTTGTATTGTGAGTACTGCAAATCTTACTATACAAATTTCTTTAGAATGGTTTGTCTTTTTCATTGTAGCAACGGCTACAATTATTTATTTTATTCGAATGGCTTACCGTGAGGCTTCCGTTAATTACTTGGTTTTTTCTCTTACTTACGGATATATCATTTTCAATATAATTCTTACCAAGGTAATTTTTTTAAGAGATTTTTATGAAGTGATTATGTACTTGAGCCCCCTCTACCTGGTAGCTTCTATCTTGTTTTTTATAAAATGTCTCAAAGATTTTAAAAAGAAAACAAAAAATGCTGGCATACGATAAAGTCTTACTCGAAAATACCGACCTGGTTACAGAGGCCTCTGCTTTGGAAAGCGCTAATTTTATTAGTAAAGAGCAGCTGCAATTTATTGAAAAACAATTGCCCTCTTATCCTGACACAAATATTCTTGTCAGGATCGGTCTTTTTATTTTAGGCTGTTTTTTATTTTCTTCCTGCAGTGGTATTGTTGCTCTGTTTACATTATCAAGCGGGAGTTTTAATTTTGGTCCAACTCTTTTAGTGTATGCGATTTTTGGTTTTATAGGATTGGAATTTATTATTCGTAAATGGAAATATTTTGGAAATGGAATGGACAATGCTTTTCTTTTTTGTTCTGAGCTTTCTCTTATAGGCTCGGTAGGATTTTTCCTTGGCGAACACGATTACCTGGCGCCTGTATTTTTATTTGCAACAGTCGTGGGTCTGGGATGTTGTTACCGGTACGTAGATCAGTTCTCTGCAGTTGTTGCCTGCGTTGGCTTTACTGCCTTTGTTGCAAGACTTTATTTTGGACTGGGAAATTCTTTGAGCGCCTTTTTACCTTTTGTACTGATGTTGTTATCTGTGGGATATTATTTTCTTTATCTGAAAATAAAAGATAAAGTCTCTGAAATATTTTTTAGATGTCTGAATGTCTTCTATGTTTTTACTCTTGTTCTTTTTTATTTCAGTTGCAATTATTTCGTTGTACGCGAATCGTCGGAGCTATTGCTTAACATGTACTTTGCGCCGGGCGAAGAAATTCCTTTTGCATATTTGTTTTATGCTTTCACAATTCTTGCGCCTTTGCTCTATATTTATTTTGGACTTAAAAGTAAAGACCGTATTCTTTTATGGGTAGGATTTCTTTGCATGGTGGCTTCTTTATTTACCATTCGTTATTACCATAGTGTAATGCCTGTAGAAGTTGCATGCATGTTGGGCGGCTCTATACTTTTTGCCATTGCATTTTTTGCCATGCAAAAATTAAAAGGAAAGGCCAGTGGACTTACTTTTGAGCCGGATCGGTTTGCCCCGGCAGATGCCCTTGTAAACGCCGAAGTTCTGATTCTTCTGCAAAAATATGCAGTTAAGCCTGGCGCTGCGTCAGATTACTCCGGAGCAGATTTAGGAGGCGGTGAATTTGGCGGGGGCGGAAGCGGAAATAAATTTTAAGAACTAAGCGATGCCGCGTGTTTTTTTAATAGCGTCGTAAGCTTCTTGTACTTTCTGAAATTTTTCTTTAGCGCCTTTTTGATATTCTTCACCCATGTGAATAACCTTATCGGGATGATAACGGATGGCCATTTGACGGTAAGCTTTTTTAATTTCTTCTTCTGTTGCAGTAGGTTCAATTCCTAAAACATGATAATCGGAGTTTACGTCGCGGTAAAACATGTTCTTAACGCTTTCAAAATCTGTAGCGGGAACTTCTAATAAATTGGCTATGCGTTTTAACACGCGAATTTCTTCATCTGCAACATGCCCGTCGGCTTTAGCAATGCCAAATAGATAGTGTACCAGCTGAATACGCACCTCCTCTTTTGTGCGTAAAGTAATATCCCGGCAAATTTGGTCTAACGGAATTTGTTGAGCTTCTAAAAAATGTTTTAAGATCTGTAAATGCTGTTGTGTGTATTGCGCCCCGAATTGTTGTGTTAAAAAAGATTTAATGTATTCTAATTCTACTTTTAAAGGTTTACCGTCTGCTTTCATTACGGCCGCAGAGAGGGCAATTAGCATAGTAGCAAAATCTTCATGCGATTGCGATGCGTGATTACGGTAATATTCAAAAACATCTTCAGGTTTTTCGCCACCTGGAGATTTTTTACCCGCAGTAACAAAGTTGTCGATTACTGAACCAATAAAAAAGCCAATAAAAACACCGGAAAAATTTTTTAATAATAAAAGCCCTAAAATGGCCCCAATAAATTTAAACAAAGCTTAGAATTTAGAATTAGGTTGCAAATATAGCGTTTTGCAAGATTTTTGCAGAAACATAAAACGCTAATTTTGTTTAATTTAGGCAGAGGAATGCCCGGTTTAAAGCTTTAGATCAGAAGCAAATTTTAAAAAAAATGGCAGATGTTTAAGCGTTTCTATGCCAGTGAATGCAACAGTTTTACGCTATTTAACCACAAATCGTTAAGTTTTAACTTTTTTAAAATAGCGCTATTTTAAGTTCGCATTTTCAATACAGTTTAGTACATTCGTATTCCTCCTTATTTTAAGTGTTTAAAATCTCTGGAATTAGGAAACAAAATTAAGCATGAACAAATTTTTCTATTTTATTCTCAGCCTGGCTTTACCCTCAATGCTCGTTGCCCAGGCGCCTGCTTGGTTTCTACAGTTAAGCAGCAATGTAGAACTGAGAACTCTGAAACTAAGTAATAAAGCTGAACGGGAAGAACATGGACTGGGTGGCGCGAACATTGCACTTTACCAGGGCGATAAGCTGGTGAAAACCGTAAAAAGTACAGGCAGTGGCGATTTTACCATTGATGTTCCGGCAAATGGTGATTTTGTACTGGTTGTATCTTATGGCGACTGTAATGCAAAAAAATTCTCAGTAAATACTATGGGTGTTCCAGCTACCATTGGAACAGATAACTTCAGACCCACGTTTGGAATTGGTGGATTCTTAATGGCTAAACCACTTCCCGGTATTAATTATGGCATTCTGGCACAACCACTCGTGAAAGTAAAATGGATTGCAGACCGTAAAAAATTCGACCATGACGAAGGCTACACAGATCAGATTTTGGATGGTCTTGGTAAGGTAGCTGAAGCAGAGAATGCGCTCATTGAAAAATTTGTAGATGCAAACAAACAGGGAGATGAGGCTTTGAAGAAAAATGATTGCCCTCTTGCTAAGACTTGTTACGAAAGAGCTTTGGCACTCATTCCCGGAGAAATTTACCCGAAGGATCAATTAGCTAAAGTAGGATTATGTTTGAAAGGCAAAGATGACGAAGCTAAAAAACTGGCGGAAGCCGCTGCAGCAAAGGCAGCAGCGGAGAAAGCGGCCGCAGATAAGTTAGCAGCAGAAAAAGCCGCGAAAGAAAAAGCAGAGAAAGACAAATTAGCTGCAGACAAATTAGCGAAAGAAAAAGCAGCGGCAGATAAAGTTGCAGCGGACAAGGCTGCGGCAGATAAAGCCGCCGCAGATAAATTAGCGGCAGATAAGGCAGCAAAAGACAAAGAGGCTGCAGACAAATTAGCGAAAGAAAAAGCAGCGGCAGATAAAGCTGCAGCGGACAAGGCTGCGGCAGATAAAGCCGCCGCAGATAAATTAGCGGCAGATAAAGCAGCAGCGGACAAGGCTGCAGCAGATAAAGCTGCTTCAGATAAATTGGCCGCAGACAAAGCAGCAAAAGACAAAGAGGCTGCAGACAAATTAACGAAAGATAAAGCAGCGGCAGATAAAGCTGCGTCAGATAAATTAGCGGCAGACAAGGCAGCAAAAGACAAAGAGGCGGCAGATAAATTAGCAAAAGAAAAAGCTGCCGGTGAAAAAGTATCAGCAGATAAGGCAGCGGCAGATAAAGCGGCCGCAGATAAAAGTGCTAAAGAGAAAGCGGCTGCTGATAAAACAGCCGCAGATAAAGCCAATGCAGATAAACTGGCTGCAGAGAAGGCTGCCAAAGAAAAAGAAGCTTCAGATAAAGCGGCAAAGGCAAATGCGGATAAAGAAAAAGCGGCAAAAGATAAAGAAGAAGCTGATCGTGTGGCTAGAGAGAAAGCCGCGGCAGAAAAAGCCGAAGCGGATCGGATAGCTAAAGAAAAAGCCGGCAATGCAGCTAAAGAAAAACCTGTTGAAATACAACCGGCAGAAACGAAAACTACACCAACGCCCGAGCCTGCAACTACTACAACGAAGGAACCGTCTACCACGGAAAAGGATGGTTCGCTCATTCGAAAAAGAACCGGCGAATCAGATGAAAAACCTGGAAAACAAAAGAAAGGAAGTAGTAAGCATACTATTTACAAAAAACTTTAGTCTCGTTTTATTTCATGGATACTTATAGAGAATTACCCATTTTAACTGCTGTGGAATGTCGTGTATTAGGATCACTCATAGAAAAGAGTAAAACGACTCCTGATTATTATCCCATGACATTAAATGGGTTAACAGCGGCCTGTAATCAAAAAACTTCCAGACATCCGGTAACAGAGTACGATGAAGAAACCGTAGTGCTTGCTTTGAATAATTTAAAGGCGCAAAGTCTGATCGCAACTGCCGTTGGTGGTGGAAGCAGGGTAATAAAATACAAACATAATTTTACAACGGTTCACGAAATCGAAGCCAATGAACTTGCTATTCTTTGTCTTTTGATGTTACGTGGGCCACAAACACCGGGAGAATTAAATACAAACTCTGCACGTCTTTATGAATTTAAATCTCTTGATGAAGTTTATTCCGTGCTAAATAAACTCATGAGTTCTGAAACTCCTTATGTAAAAGAACTCGCAAAACGTCCTGGCCAAAAAGAAGTGCGCTATGCGCATTTATTAAGCGGCGAGATTTCAGAAGATACGGCTTCTTTTCAGTCGGATATTCCGCAAGAGCCTGCACGAAAACATGTCAATGAAATGGAGGCGCGTATCGCCACGCTTGAAACTGACTTAGCAGAGGTTAAAGAAACACTCGCAAAAATCATGAAGGAATTATTCTAATCCTTTATAAATTTCTCTTTACCGTTTTAAAGTCTTTCCTAATTTTTAGTGAGAACAATGGTTGTAATGATGAGATAGGTCATTGGAGAAGCAGAACTCATAGATTGAATATGGAACCCTTGATTTTGCCAGAGTTGAAGTTCTGTGCGAATCTTAACAAGGTTGTCACTTAAAGTTATATCAGCATCTTTTAAATAACTTGCTTTTTCAAGTGCTTTTGTTTCAATACCATTGTCGGGTTTTACAATAATGATTTTAGACTCTGCCTGAGCCGCAGCACCACCGTAAGTTGTTTCTACGAGTTTTATCAAAACCGTTTCAGGATATTTTTCTTCCTGGGATTTTAAGTTGCTGATAAAAAATAGCGTAATGACTAAACAAATAAAATTTCTGGCGTTCATAATAGAATTGGTTAAGGGTGAAAGCCAAATATAATAGTTTGCACTTGAATGAGAAATCAATCAAGGCTAAAATACAGGAAGAAAGAAGTTGATTTTATTTTCCTTCAGAAACCCAGGCAATGGCCTTATCCAGTTCTGAATGTTTAAAGCCCTTAAATTCTCCGGGAATTACAATGCTAAAAGCATCCGTAAAGGTCCGGATAGCATCCAGGTCACTCACAATGGCAGCGCGCTTCCATTTTGTGAGGTGCTTAATACCCATTAATCCGTCCTGCATCCAGGCACCCATTGTAAAGTTTTTGATAGAGGTGTCGAGAACTAACAGGTAATTCAAATGCCCTGTCTGGTCAATGACTTCTTTTACGGCAGGCATCACTGTATCAGTGAAGTCTTTTTCGGTAATAGTATCCGTAGCTCTGAAGCCAACCATGTTTGCGGGAAGATTTTCCAGTGGCGTAATCATAATATAAATTTAACTTAGCTCTGAAAAATTTATGCCAGCTCTTAAATTTCACCGTAAAGTGTTTTGGAGGGCATAAATTTTGAAAACAATAGCGTATGCAGGAAGCGGATATCATAATAATTGGCGCGGGTATTTGCGGCCTCTCAGCGGCAGCTCAACTCTCAGCGAGGGGAAAAAAGGTTTTGATTATTGAAGCACGTAACCGCACAGGTGGGCGTGTGGAAACTCACCTCGGAAAATTTGGGAATCTCTTGCAAGCTGGTCCGGAGTTTATCCATGGCAATTTACCTTTTACCAGGGCACTGATCAAAAAGGCTGGGGGAACAAGCATAGAGCATGAAGGCGAAATGTACCGTTCAGGCGAAGGAAAGATCTTTCCAATAAATGAATTTGCGCCTTTCATGGACGAGTTCATGAAAAAATTAAAGAAACTTAAAACGGACACAAGTCTTCACCATTTTTTGGCAATACACTTTCAAGGAAAAAAATACGCCCAACTGCGCCTTGCCGTTACTAGAACGGCGGAAGGCTTTGATGCTGCGGACGCAAAAAGAATCAGTGCAAAAAGTTTATTTGAAGAATGGAATGGTGACAGCATGCAGGGTGCATCACTTTTAAAAGAAGGCTATGGTATCATAGTTAGAGAATTGTCAGAACAATGTGTTGCTAAAGGCTGCGAGATCTTACTTTCAAAAAAAGTAAAGCGCATTAAATGGAAAAATAGTGCTGTGAAAGTAAGTTGCGGTGACGGAACTTCCTACACATCAAAACAAGTGATAGTAACGGTTTCTCTGGGAGTGCTGACTTCCAGGAAAAGTGATAAAGCTAACTTTCAATTTTCGCCGGCAATTCCTGATAAAATAAATGCTGCGAGGGAAATGGGTTTTGGTCCGGTGGTGAAAGTTCTGGTAGAATGCAAAAGCCGGTTTTGGAGCGACGAACGCTATAAAAAAGATCTTCAGCAAATCCCTGATCTAGCTTTCTTAATGAATGAGACTGCATTTCCGACTTTATGGTTTAGTAACGAAGATCAGATTCCGCTCATTACCTGTTGGGCAGGTGGCGGCAGAGCAGATAAACTAAAAAATTTATCAGCCAGAGAATTGGAGGCTAAAGCATTTAGCGCTCTGGCAAAGGCATTTAATTGTTCTAAAGAATTTATAAAATCTCACGCGGTTGGAATAAATGTTTTTAACTGGGCTAAAGACGAATTTTCAAAAGGAGCATATTCTTACACAACACCAAAAACGGAAGTATCGAAATTGATTTTAAGACAACCTTTAGAAAACACTGTTTTCTTTGGCGGAGAAGCATTAGGAAAAACGAGCGGAACAGTGGAAGCTGCCTTGGAAAGCGCGTCAGATCTTGTTAAGATGCTCAGTTGAATTAATTTATTGAAGCTTAAATAAGAAAGGTAAACGAAAATAAGTTTTAACTGCCTTGCCTTTGAGTCTCGCAGGCTTCCATCGCGGCATGGCATTTAATACACGCACAGCTTCTTTGTCGCAAGCCTGGCAATTTTCAATGCCATTTTCCACAGAAATTCGCTCTATGCATCCTTCTGTATTTATGACAAATTTTAGCATCACCTTTCCCTGGATTTTTTTCTCCCTCTCAGCTTTGGGATACTTGGTAGTACGCATTATAAACGTCATCATGGCCTGCAATCCGCCGCTGAATTCGGCATTTTCCTGCTCCAGATTTTCCTCAGGCACACCTTCTTTATTCCAATTTACATTCACCAATATGTTTTGCGCGTTGTATTTTAACTCTAGTTTTTGTGGCATATTCTGCAGTGTATAAATAATATAACTGAAGTTTGTTACGGTGCTGTCTGAATGATAGTCGACAATGGTTGTGCAAAAACGAAGTGTATCTGATCTTAAAGTTTGTATCCTGAACATCTCTTGTGATTCTTTATCTCCCAGGATGCCCGCAGCCATAAGATCTTCGAAGTAACCTGTTTTGTTATCTAATTTTAAACGCGCCATAGCCCTGTTGAAATAGGCGTCGGGATGCTGAGAAAGCCTCACAGATAGCGTGTAAAGACTATCTGCTTTTACGAATTCATTTTTTTTAAAAGCAAGCACTCCCTGATTGTAAAAAGCTACTGCGGGATCTTCCTGTGCGTTAAAGTTCTGAGCTAAACAAAGTATAAAAAGCAGAAATATATGTTTCGCCATAGTAAGTGTAAATATTTCTAAATATACCCTTAAATCTATCTTCAGAGATTTTAAAATGCTAATTTCGAGGTATGCAACAACTCAAAAATATTCTTATCCCAGGAAGCAAAGACAAACCTGTTTTACTGGATTGTTTTTTCAGGAGTGATGGTGAATTAAAACCGATTGTAATTTTTTCACATGGCTTTAAAGGCTTTAAAGATTGGGGACATTTTAATTTTGTGGCTGAACAATTTGCAGAGGCGGGTTTTGTATTTATAAAGTTTAATTTTTCACACAACGGCACAACACCCGAAGATCCTACAAATTTTAGCGATCTGGAAGCTTTTGGAAATAATAATTATACCCTTGAGCTAGATGATCTTAAAAAGGTTATAGACTGGTCGCTGACTTACGAGCCTTTAAAAAAAGAGGCCGATCCAACTAAATTGTATTTATTAGGACATAGTCGCGGTGGTGGAACAACCATTTTAAAAGCCGGAGAAGATTCTCGCGTTAAGAAAATTGTTACCTGGGCTGCAGTGAGCGATATGATGCGCAATAAACAAAGAACCATCGAGACCTGGAAGAAAGATGGAGTAGTATATGCCAAGAACGCGCGCACAAACCAGAGCATGCCTTTATATTATCAATTCTACGAAAATCAGGTTGCGAATAAAGAACGTTTAAACATTCACCATGCTTTAAAACGGTTTGAAATCCCGTTTTTGATCGTGCACGGTACTGCCGATCAAGCAGTTCCTTTTCACGATGCAGAAGATCTTTTGAAGAGCGCCAGGCACGGTAAATTATTAAAGATAGAACAGGGCGATCATACTTTTGGAGCGCGACATCCCTTTGATGGCAATTTGAATGACCAGGCCAGGGAAGTTCTTGAAAAGACGATTTCTTTTCTAAAGAAATAGCGCCCTCTGGCATTAACTTTGCGAAAATTAACGTGAGTATAAAAATTAAATTCTGAAATTTGAATATGAACTGGAATCAGCTTAACACTATAGATCAATTAAAAACAATCGACGACTTATCAAATACAAAGCCGGTTTTAATCTTGAAACACAGTACCACCTGCAGTATCAGTGCAACTGCGCTAAACAGGCTAGAACGTAATTGGAAAGAAGAAGACAGGATTTTCGTTGAACCCTACTATTTAGACCTTCTTTCGCACCGCAACGTTTCCAACGAAATAGCGAGTCATTACAATGTACAACATCAATCCCCACAAGTGCTTCTTATTAAAGAAGGCAAATGTGTATACTCTGAAACTCACATGGGTATTAACCTGGCTGAGATTATGAGTCATTTGGTGGGCTAATGTGAGCCTCATTAGAGTCGTTTTTAAAGAATTTAAGTGAAGATTCTGTATCTACAACTCAAGTCCTAAATTCAACAACTCATAGTTTTTACGTTTCTGAAGTAAATCTTCGTAGGTAGTTTTGATGCATAATTTAAACCCCTATGAAAAATTTTACATTAATTTTTATTTTAGCAAGCTTTATCTGCCCGGTTTTAGTAAAAAGTCAAACAAGCAATGTGACTTCACAAACCATTCGCGGAGTGGTGGTCGACAAGCAATCGCAAACACCTATTCCGGGAGCAAATGTTATTTTGCCCGGAACCGACCCTGTTAAAGGTTCGGTAACTGATACCGAAGGCCGTTTCAAAATTACAGACGTAAAGGTAGGACGCTACGACCTCAAGATCTCTTACCTGGGCTACAAGGAAATTGTAATGCCAAACGTTATTGTATCGGCGGGAAAAGAAGTGGTTATGGAAATCGGTATGGAAGAAAATATTTCTTCACTGCAGGAGGTAGTTGTTGCGGGAACTAAAAAGAACGAAACACAAAATGAAATGGTTTCGGTAAGCGGGCGTTCTTTTTCAATGGAAGAAGTCAACCGCTATGCTGGTGGAAGATCAGATCCTTCAAGGCTTGCGGCGAACTTTGCAGGTGTTAGTTCTCCCGATGATTCACGGAATGATATTGTTATCCGCGGAAATTCTCCAACAGGTGTTTTGTGGCGCATAGAAGGTCTGAATATTCCAAATCCAAATCATTTTTCTACAGTAGGTACAACAGGCGGACCCGTAAGTGCTATTAATACTAACGTTATTAAGAACTCTGATTTTTTTACTTCTGCCTTTCCTGCTGAATATGGAAATGCAAATGCCGGTGTTTTTGATCTGGGTTTTAGAGCTGGTAATTCTGAAAAACGCGAACATACTTTGCAGTTGGGCGCTCTCACAGGGGTAGAGGCTATGACGGAGGGTCCGCTTAATAAGGAAAAGGGCTCGTCTTACTTGTTAGCTTACCGCTATTCTTTTACGGGTGTGGCCCAAAATCTCGGCATTCCTATCGGCACAGCTGCTACTCCTTTTTACCAGGATCTTTCTTTTAAAATTGTAGGTGGACAAACAAAATTTGGAAAGTTCACACTTTTTGGATTAGGTGCAAAAAGTAAAATAGAATTCAAACACGATAAAATTGACGAGACTGATCTTTTTGCGAATCCCACGCGCGATACTTATTTCACGAGTGATATTGGTTTAGCAGGTATAAAACATTTCATTAAAGTGAACGAACGTTCTTATGTGAGTACGATTATTGGTGTAACTTATAATGGAAGCAATTACCTGGAAGATAAAATAGCTACCAGTTTAAAACCCTTAGAGCGCAATGTAGAAAACAAAACCAGCCAGATTCATTATTCTATAAACTCTTCTTACAATGTAAAAGTAAACGCAAGACTTTTTATAAAGGCGGGAATTATATCTGAGGTCATAGCCCTGCAGCTCGATGCCCGCGACAAAGATTCCAATTCTAACTGGAGACAGTATTGGGATTTTAATGACAAAACATCTTTGCACCAGGCCTATGCACAAGCTAAGTACAAATTCAACGATAAACTCGTTTTAAATGCAGGTCTGCACACGCAATTTCTCGCTTTAAATAATTCTACTTCTATTGAACCACGCGTGGGATTAAAATATCAGTTAACGCAGAAACATTCATTTAGCGCTGGTTTCGGTATGCACAGTCAGATGCAGCCGATAGACGTTTACTTTTACAGAACACGTTTACAGGATGGAACTTATATTCAGACAAATAAAGATCTGGGGTTTACGCGCAGTCAGCATTTTGTTGTAGGATATGATTTACTTCCTGCCAAAGATTGGAGAGTTAAAACCGAAGTTTATTATCAGCTGTTATCTAATGTACCGGTAACTCAGGACCCGTCCAGTTATTCCATGTTGAACGCCGGGGCCAGCTTTTTTCCGAATGATCAGAATTATTTGAAGAACGGCGGTACAGGCACAAACTACGGAGCAGAATTGACACTGGAAAAATTCTTCACTAAAGGATATTACGCTTTACTCACCGGAACAATTTACGAATCAAAATACAAAGGCAGCGATGGTATCGAACATAACACAGCGTTTAATGGAAAATTTGTTTACAACGTTTTGGCAGGGAAAGAATTTAAAGTAGGCAAAGAGAAAAGAAACGTAATCTCTATAGGTTTTAAAATGACACAAGCCGGCGGACGGTATTATACTCCTGTTGATCTTGCAGCATCACAGTTGGCCAATACTCAGGTAGTGCAGGGCGATGACGTAGCTTATAGTCAACGCAATCCTGATTTTTTCAGACTCGATATTAAAACGGGTTTTACTTTAAATGCAAAACATTCCAAACTTTCACAATCGGTCTTTTTAGACATTCAAAATGTTACAAATAACAAAAACGTATTTGCTCAGCGCTACAATCCTGTTACAAATACCGTAAATACAGCTTATCAGATTGGCTTTTTTCCAAACTTCGTTTATAAAATTCAGTTTTAATCCAAATACATTCTAATGAAAAAAATTCTGGTGATAAATGGGCATCCCACTAAAGACAGTTTTTGCAACGCAATCAGTGATACTTATGCCTCTGCGGCTGTTGCTCAGGGCAATCAGTTGGTTGTTCTAAACCTTTACGACCTTGAATTTGAAATTAATTTCAAAAGCGGTTACTCTAAACGCGAAGAGCCGGAGAACGATATTTTATTAGCCCAGCAAAAAATCAAATGGGCCGATCACATTGTTATCGTTCATCCCGTTTGGTGGGGCTCTGTACCAGCTCTGCTCAAAGGGTTTTTTGATACTGCGCTTTTGCCTGGATTTGCGTTCAAGTATAGAACGGAGGGTCCGTGGTGGGATAAATTATTGAGTGGAAAAACGGGTCACATTATTTATACTGCCGACACACCAATCTGGGTTTACAAGTATTTTTTTATGGCTCCATCTGTAACGCAGGTTAAAAAAAGAACACTACAGTTTTGCGGGATTAGCAAAGTGAAAGTAACCGGTATTGGACCTATACGTAAATCAAAACCAGAGTTCAGGCAAAAGTGGATCTCAAAGATTATGGAGCTTGGAAAAAAAGCTGCTTAGTAAAACTTTTATTACTTTTAAATCATGAGGAAAAAGAGAATAAGGTTAATATACATGATTTTGGTTGGAGTGATTATCTCTTTTTTACTTGAGACGATTGCTGTCGAAAAAAACGCGAGTAATCGATTTTTAGGTCTTCTGACTTCTATTATAATTACGATTTTTGTTTGGGAAGGGAATTTGATCATAGATGAACGCCTGAATAAAAAATTCTCCTGGGAAAAAAATCCGGCAAAACGTATTTTTGTTCAACTATTCATTTGTCTTTTCTTTAGTAGCAGCATTATTTATCTTTCAATGCTGGCGTTTGACAAGTATCTCTGTCATTTTCCGGAAGCCGCAAGAGATCGATTTATGGTAGTGGCAGTTATTGTGGGCATTATGGTGTCTCTTATTTTGCTATCTATTGATATTGGCTCGCAGTTTTTTGGCCATTGGAAGCGTTCTTTGGTGGAAGTGGAAAAGTATAAAACAGAAAGTCTCCAGGCCCAACTACAAAATCTTAAAGATCAGATCAACCCGCACTTTATGTTCAACAATTTGTCGGTACTTTCTTCTTTGGTTTATAAAGATCAGGACAAAGCAGTTGACTTTATTAATCAACTTGCCAAAGTATACAGGTATGTTTTGGATAGCAGGAACAGCGAACTTGTAACGCTGAAAGAAGAATTAACTTTTACAGAATCTTATACCTATCTTTTGCAAATACGTTTTGATAAAAATTTAATTTTTAACGTGAATCTTTCCGAAGAGTTCGAAAATTTACTTCTCCCACCTATGGCCTTGCAGATGCTCATCGAAAACGCCATAAAACACAATGAGGTTTCTTCGGAGTTTCCGTTAACTATTTATATAAAGATCAACCATGGCAAATTAGAAGTTAGCAATACGCTTTTATTGCGCGGCACGCCAGAGGTAAGTTGTAAAACCGGATTAAAAAATATTAAAGAACGTTATAAATTTTTCAGCGAAGAGCAAGTGGAAATAGAAGAAACAAAAAATACATTCACCGTACGCTTACCTTTATTAAAAAGTAAATGAGAGCAATAATCATTGAAGACGAAAAATTGTCAGCCGAACATCTGGCAACTTTATTAAAGAAAACTGATCCGGCTATTCAGATTATGGCAACCTATGACTCAGTTAAAAAAAGTCTGGAAGCATTTAACAAGGGTGTACGAGCCGATCTTCTTTTTGTGGATGTTCATTTAGCGGATGGTTTAAGTTTTGATATTTTTTCGAAAATCTCCATCGATACACCAGTTATCTTTACGACAGCCTACGACGAATATGCTATCAGGGCCTTTAAGATTAATAGCGTAGATTATCTTTTAAAGCCAGTGGGTCTTTCAGATCTAAAACAAGCTCTCGACAAGTTCAGGAAATGGAGTGGCCACGATCAGACTGCCGTTTTGGAAAACATAAGCAATGCTTACCAGACTATTACCAAACAGCATAAAAACCGGTTTATGGTAAAAATCGGAGATACAATTTCGTCTATTAAAACAGAAGATATTTCTCATTTTATTTCTGAAGATGGTGCGGTGCTTTTAGTCACTGAGAATAAACGGTATGTTGTTGATTACACGCTTGACAATTTAGAAACACTGATCTCAGCCGAACTGTTTTTCAGAATAAACCGGAAAGTTTTAATCAACATAAATAGCATTCAAAAAGTAAGCTCCTATTTTAACGGACGCTTAAAATTAAATCTTGACTTTTTAAAGGATGAAGATGGTATTGTAAGTCGGGAAAGAGTCGGCGATTTTAAGTCCTGGTTAGACAAATAGCCTTTTTTGGTCGACAAAGGGTTGTTATGCATGCATAAAATCCTGCGAATCGCTTACTATGTAATGGTTTCAGAGTACTTACCAAAAGTCAAGTTTCCTTACATTTATAAGATCTTTCACGAATCTTAACGTTATTTGCGCAAATCAGTGCTTATCTTTGTTGTAAGAAATTTTAAGATTAAGAAATAGTAGAATGGTACTTGCGGAATTTAATAAACTCGATTTTGATCATAGATGCGATGCTATCTGGGAATGGGGTTTTTATATAAGCAGAAATAAAACAGATGAAGTTACAAAAGTCCTTTATTCTCTAAACGGATTTTTCGCAGAGATGGTTATCCGTTCTGTGGATAATAAAATTATGGAGGTTAATGGCTTTGAAAAAGTAAACCAGGATGAACAAACTGGGTATTTTATAAAAAATGATAATCCCTTCATGAGGGTTTCTTAAATAGAATCGGGAAATTTACAATCCTTAGTGGCTCCGGTACAATTCTTTTTTTGGGTTTAAAAGATTGACGATTGCTGGTTTTTGTGTGTAAACAAAGTCATCAAATAAGACGATAGTTCTTTTTATCGCTACCGGAGTTGCTAAGGTTTTTTTACGAAAAATTTTAAGTACATTTTGCTACAGCGGGCGCTGATTCCGCAGATCGGTAAATTCAAAAATTATGTCGATCAATTAATCGAAACGTGATAAGTCGTCTTTATAATTTGTAAATACAAATTTAAGCGGGGATCGGCGAAAATCCAAGAAATCTGCAGATGGTATTTAGGCAGCGGTTATCAATCTCTCCATCACCGCATCAGCAATCCCATATTCTACAGACTCTTCAGCGCTCATAAAATAATCGCGGTTAAAGTCTTTTATAATGCGTTCTACCGTCTGGCCGCAATTTTCCGCTAAAAGTCTTGCGCTTATTTCTTTTGTTTTTAATAATTCTGATGCTTGTATTTCAATATCCGCTGAATTTCCGCCAGTACCACCGCTGGGTTGATGAATCATAACTCTTCCGTGTTGCAAAACAAATCTTCTTCCTTTTGCTCCGGCTGATAAAAGTATAGATGCCATAGAAGCTGCAAATCCACTGCAAACTGTTGATACAGGACTCTGAATGGTTTTAATCGTATCGTAAATAGACATTCCTGAAGTCACGTAACCGCCAGGACTGTTAATTATCAATTGAATTTCTTTGCCAGGATCTCTCAATTCGAGGTAAAGCAAACGTTCTACAACATGCTTTGCAGAATTATCATCCACTTGTCCCCACAAAAAAACTTTTCGATTACTCAGAAGCTTTTCGTCAATCATATCTTTTAGTCTGGGTGCGCTCATAAATTGAATTTAAAAATGGATAAAATTTTATGTTTAAAGGATGTATATTTTTTTTCGGAAAAAAGTTTTTGATGCACCAATTCGATTTCTGCTTTAAGTTTCTTGCGTCCAAATTCCTGAATAAGGATATAAGTAGTTTTCTGCCACTGTAAATTAGTACACAGATCTGAATTTAAAAGGAGACGGGCTTCCGTCAGTAAGCGCTCTTCAGGCTCTTGTGCTTTCTGAATGTAATTTTCTAATTCTTGTATTTCAGTCATAAAAATCTTCTTTGTTTAATGATTTTTCTTTTATGGCATTACGAACTTTTTCAAGGCACTTGTATTTTTGTGTAGTTGCTGACCTCTCGCCAGAAAAACCGAACTGTAGAGATAAATCTTTCATATTTAGTTTTTCGTAATAAAAGGCTTTTAAAAGTTCCATGCATTTTTTGCCGGATACTTCAACAAATTGCAGAAGATTTTTAGATACTTTAGGGTCTTCTTCTTCTTCTGTTTTGAGATCGGCTATACTGCTTAAGGACTTGGTTGATTTACTATCGCGGTATTTTTTATACCACAAGTGTCGCGCGATGCCTGTAATATAATGAGCTGAAGAATGTTCTTGCTCAAAAGGTTGTGTTCTTGTTTTTTCGTAATAAATAACAAGTGCATCCTGAAAAATATCTTTTGCTTCGTCAAAATTTCCGCCCATCTTTTTTACAAAAAGCGAGACTTTCGGAAAAGCCGTTTTATACGCATGAACAAAGATCTCTTCATTTGTCTGCGCCTTTTTTGTTTCTGTTACCATAGTCTTTATACTTATGTGTCAAAATCGAATAGTATATCACCCTAAAAAGTAAAAAATTTACCTTATTCTAAGGTAAGACTTTTGATCAAATGAACTTTTTAGAGAACAGTTTTGTTTAGGGAAGCTGGAAGCATTTAAAAACCACTGTGATATAATTTAAAATAAACTATATTTGTTGCGAATAAGTTCTTTTTCTTTATTTCATCATCAACCGGAAAAGGTTTCACTTAGCTGTAGATTAAAAGGGAATCGTGTGCAAATCACGAACTGTCGCGCAACTGTAAGTAACTCAAAAGTTTTTACCAATAAAAAGTCCACTGTTCAGACACCAGAAGGGGAAGGAGGGTAAAAATGTTACAAGTCAGGAGACCTGCCTGTTCCGAATTGACAAGTGCTTTCGCGAAATGAAGCAGGGTCAGGTCAGATGTATTAAGTCGCAATCATTTAAAGGACAGACCTGTCTGTATTGTACTTTATTATATTTACTTTCTTTATTATTTCACAAGCATTCGAAGTTCAGCAAAGAGCTTTTAAAAGATTTATTAATCATTTAGAAAAAAATGCAAACAACTACTTTTGTCTGCCAGCAATTGTTGGCGGCATAGAATTCAGAAAAAGCCTGTGAGCACTATTGGTGCGGCAAAATGGTAGTAACAGCAAAAGAAGTTAGAGAGTCGTAAAAATTCAGTAGCGTGATAAAGACCGGTAGGCGCAATGGTTGCCGGTTTTGTAATTAATTTTAGAACTTATCGTGGAAATAAAAAAAATATATTTGAACTGGAGCAGTGGTAAAGATTCAGCTTTAGCCCTGTATTATTTATTGCAGAATAGAAGTTATGCTGTAGACTATTTGCTTACATCCGTTAATGCTTTTCACAATAGGGTAAGTATGCATGGACTCAGAAGAGATTTATTATTGGAACAGGTTCAGTCGATTGGTATACCTCATGGCACCATTGACCTGCCCGAGCAGCCGTCTAATGAAGAATATGAAGCATTAATGAAAAACAAAGCCGAAGGTTTAAAAGCTAAGGGTTTTGAATACGCTGGTTTTGGGGATATTTTTTTGGAAGATCTCAGGAAGTATAGGGAAGAAAAGCTTTCAACTTTAAGTATCAGGACAGTTTTTCCTTTGTGGAAGAAAGATACGCATGAACTTCTTAATGACTTTATTGAGAAAGGTTTTAAAGCAATCGTTATTTGTATAAACGCAGATGTCTTGCCTGTTTCTTTTATCGGGAGAGTGATAGATAAAACTTTTATTAGTGATTTGCCGGAGGGAGTGGATGTTTGCGGCGAGAATGGAGAGTTTCATACTTTTTGTTTTGATGGCCCCATATTTAACTACCCTGTTAAATTTTCTGTTGGAGAAACTGTTTTTAAAGAGTATGACAGTGCTGAAAAAAAACATGGATTTTGGTTTTTGGATCTTTTACCGCTTAAAGAATAATAATTCACGCAAGATGAACAGAGATAAAAAAAACAATGCTGATTTAAATAGCATGATGTGTCTGGATATTTATTTAACTTCTTTAAGCCAGGTAGAATATCTGGGTATTAAGAATAGAATTAAACCCAGCTACTTTAAACCGCATCCTTTAACAAGTCTTGGAGTACCGGGCTCGATTACCAAAAATGTTGATCAGGATCTTACCGTTCTACAAAGATTTTCTAAACTACACACATGGCAAGTGAATTTAAAAGAGATTTTAGCTACTCCGCATCAGGCCTTAATTCTAACAGATGGCTCACTAAAAATTCAATGGATCAACGAGGGATTTACTAAAATGACAGGTTACGATCTTAAGCAAGTGGTCGGGCAAACTCCAAAGTTATTGCAAGGAAAAGGAACTTCGGAAGAAACAAAAGCGAGGATCAGAAAAAAAATAAATGCAGGCATGCCTTTCACGGAAGAAATTTTAAACTACCGATACAACAAAGAAGAATACACATGCCGGCTTTCGATTTTCCAGATCCATAATTCTAAAAATCAGGTAACACATTTTTTAGCTCTAGAAAGCGAAGTAGCATGACAACAGAAGAACAAATAAAAAACTCGGAAACGCGCATTTTTAAAGCAGTATTTCCGAATACAACAAATCACTATGACACCCTCTTTGGAGGAACCGCTATGCAACTGATGGATGAAGTGGCATTTATTGCTGCCACACGTTTCAGCAGGCAGCGCATGGTTACTATGAGCAGCGATAGAATTGATTTTAAAAAACCAATTCCCGCCGGAACAATCATAGAGCTTGTTGGTAAAGTAACATACCTTGGAAACACCAGCTTAAAAGTAAGGGTAGATATTTTTATCGAACAAATGTACTCCAATGAAAGAGAGAAAGCTGTAACAGGTGAATTTACATTTGTAGCCATTGATGAAAGTAAAAAGCCAGTTAAGATCCTGATGCAGCGAAATGAACAAAATTAGAGGGGTTTTAAACTAATCTAAGATTAAATGCCTTTCATCCCGCGGGCTATTAACTGATAAATTTCTGAGGGCAAGTATATCTTTCATGCAGACTATGTATAACGTATATTTCTGAATAGCAGGTACAGCGTTGTTTTTAACCAGAGTTTTCCAGCCTTCGTGCATCAGATCGTAAGGAGTAATTTGTGAACTTTGCGCGAACAATGTGTCAGAATGCGTAACCATATTGCCTCATGAAATAAAGGATTTTTAAAATCGTTTTGCCAACCGTGCCGGAAGCTTTCAGATCTGAAAATGAACTGGAAAGGCTATAAAAGTTTATTAGTGAAGTAAGTTGATATTCCCTTTTTTGCTAACCTGCCTGCCATCGCTGAAAGATGCGCTAACACTGTAGATAAAGACATCTGGATTTAGCACCTTACCTTTAAAAGTTCCGTCCCAGCAAAAAGAAGAATTACTGGACTCAAAAACTTTTTCTCCCCAGCGGTTAAAGATCAATACAGAAAAATGTGTAGTACAAAGATCCCAGCCCTGGATACAAAACAAATCGTTATTGCCGTCGCCATTAGGAGTAAAGGCGTTGGGAAGTGAGAGATCTCCACCAGTATCACAGGTAACTTCCACGTAAATACAACGTTTAGAGACACACCCTGAACTTGCAGAAGTAACGCAATAAATGGTAGTTACTTTTGGAGAAACTTCAGGATCACTGCAGTTGCTACAGCTCATATCTGTAGCGGGACTCCAGCTGTATGTGTAGCCTCCCTTGACTTCGAGTACCGCGGTTTTGCCAGGCGCAATTCTAGTGTCCGGACTAACCGTAAGTAGTGGAGCTTCAAGGATAATGATACTTGTAGTTTTGCTTCCACTGGCAATACAGTTTTGTTCCGCAATAGAATAGGTAATTATAAAAGTCCCCACGCCTCCCGAGACCAGATCTATAAGGCCTGTGCCTGAATTCACTGTTAGATCGGGCGAAGAAAAAAGACCTCCCGAACTAAATCCTGCGCTAAGTTGCGGTAGGGGATTTATATCACTGATGCAAACCGGACTTTTATAAGAAAAATCAAGCGTGGGAGTTCCACTTGACAGTATTGCGAGTGTAGAGCCGGCGCTGCTGGAACAGCCATTTACCGAAGAACCTGTAACAGAGTAAGAAGTTGTTAGGAGCGGAGAAACGAGTAAAGATGTGGTAGTAGCACCGGTATTCCACGTGTAGGAGTTAGCTCCACTAACAGTCAAAGTAGCTGAAGAACCTGCACATATCGAAGTCGGAGAATTTATAGTGAGCAATGGGAAAGGACCAATTGTTACATCTTGTGAAACAGTATCGGCACCGCATTCATGGTAGAGCAAAAGTTTTACTTTGTAGGTACCCGGAGAAGAAAAACTGTGAGAGGCTACAGAGAGTGTAGAGGTATTTGCAGCTCCGGAAGAGGGATCGGAAAAAATCCAGGAGCTGGCAGTGAAAGTTTGTCCTGCATCACAGGCGCCTTCTGGTAAAGGTGGCAAAGTAAAAGTAGCGAGGTTGCAGTTTTGTGTAAAAGAAAAACTCGGCAGTGTTTTCAAACTGCTTACAAGGAAATTTGGTAACCCCATAGTAACATTTCCGGTGGTAAGCGGTTGACCGTTAGGTACAAAATTGCTCGCTGAACCGGCAAGATTTGGATTATCAACTACGGCAAGCATGTTGCTTTGTAATTGCGCTATGTAAATTTTTCCGTTTAAGCCCAATTGGTATGACCCCAAGCCTACCTGACTATTTAGCCAGAGTGTTACCGACGAATTTTGAACAGCTGTAACGTTACCGGCGCAAAGATCCCACTGATAAACATTATCTACACCGGCATAAAGTTTTGTGCCATCAGGTGAAAATTCGCAGCCATAACTTACTATGTTTGATAAAATAACGTGATTCGATACAACACCAGTAGCTGTATTAAAATCAAATAAGCGGAGATTATTTCCCATTAAACTAGGCATCGCAATTTTTTTTCCGCTTGGAGATATTTTTAAAACACTGTTATAATTCATGTCTGATAAAACAGGACCTACAGCTGATAAAACAGGTGTAGAGTTTAAACCGGCAGAAGTTAATAGCACTGCGCGAAATACATTTGAATTATAATCATGCGTGAGTATCCACACATCACTGCCATTGCAATGTTTAACTGCCGATAGTTTTTCGCAGCTTGGTGTGTAAATAGGAATATTTTTTACCGTCACGGAGCCCATGCCGGCGGCAAGACTCATGTCTATTACCGAGTATCTAAATCCATTGGCATATCCTTTTTCCTCCTGGGTAAATAAATAATAGAGAAACGCGCTTCCGGGTTGTTTGATGATAACAGATGACTGAGTACTGGATTGATTTCCGAACAAGCCATTACCATTCGCCATCACTAAATGAATACTATTCCAAACAGTAACACCATCCGAGTAAAAAAGCAGATTTCCAGCTGCATCTGAAATAGAGGAACCTCCTTCGGTAGCATTGAACACCGGGCTCAGGACACTGCTTGGTGGATTCGATGCAAAATTCAGTCCACACTGATTTCCGAAAAACCAATTCTGAGTTTCGTTTTGTGTAAATACTTTAAATGATAAGAACAAAAAAAGTAACAGCAAATTTATCCTCGGCATAATTAAAGATACAGGTAAATCTTTTTGCTGGAAGTAGCCGACAGCTTTTTTTGAGTGAAAGCGTAGTATTAATGAGGGAGTGCAGTGTAAAAATTAAGAAATAATGATTAATAATTAACTTTCGCTTCTTAATTCCTCACTCTGTTTTTGTAAACTAAAACGCAAATTGTTTGGTATAAAGAATAATTTCAGCGCAATCTTTTGTCATGTATTCGTTATTACAAACGAAAACGAATCCCATTTCTGAGATTCGTTTTTTAAAAGGGTATGTTATCGCGCTTATCTTTTCAAAAGCTCTGCCATTTCCACAAGACGGATAAATTCTGCTCTATAGCCATCGTCGTCTTTTCCTTTAGAAGATTTTGCCATTTTTAAAATGGATTTATAATCTGCATCTCCTTTAAATTGTGAATCGCGAAGCACCATTCCGAATTCTGCCACAGCTAAAGCAAAACGACAATCTTCAGAAGCTGAAACAAAAGCTGTTTTTTTATCTTCGAGAACTTCGGTGATTAATTTTGAAGTTGTACCTGCAGGTTCTTTGTAACGGAATTTAATGGTCATCACGTCGGTGCTTGTTGATTTTACTACAGGAATTGTTCTTTGATATTTTAAAGAATCTACTGAGGCAAGTAATTCTTTAGACCCTGCAGGAATGATTTCATAGATCGCAGTCACATTATGTCCGGCGCCTAATTCACCGGCATCTTTTTTATCGTCGTTAAAATCTTCTTTGTTCAGCATCCTGTTTTCATAGCCCACCAAACGGTAAGCCTTTACTTTTGAGGGATTAAATTCGATCTGAATTTTTACATCTTTTGCGATCGTAAAAAGTGTTCCTCCCATTTCTTTTACCATTACTTTTTTTGCTTCCAAAAGGTTATCGATGTAGGCATAGTTTCCATTTCCTTTATCAGCCAATTGTTCCATTTTAGAATCTTTATAATTTCCTGAACCAAATCCAAGAACGGTAAGAAATACTCCGCTTTCTCTTTGTTTTTCAATCAAGCGAATTAATTCTCCATCGCTGCTTGCGCCAACATTAAAATCTCCGTCAGTGGCTAGAATTACACGGTTATTTCCGTTGGCAATAAAACTTTCTTTCGCTAGTTTGTAAGCCAGAATAATTCCTTCTCCACCTGCGGTAGATCCACCGGCACTCAATTTGTCAAGTGCATCTGTTATTCTTTCTTTGTGATTACCAGATGTTGGAGGCAATACAACTCCTGCGGCGCCGGCATATACAACTATAGAAACTTTGTCTTCAGCACGCATTTGGTCTATTAATAATTTCAAACCTGATTTTAATAATGGTAATTTATTTGCGTCTTCCATTGAGCCGGATACGTCGAGTAAGAAAACCAAATTGCTTGGTGCTGCTTTATCCATTTTTAATTCCTTACCCTGGATGCCGATATGTATGAGATTATGATTGCTGTTCCATGGACATTCTAAATACTGTGTAGTAATTGAAAAGGGATCTGGTCCTTTAGGCTGAGGATAACTGTAAGGGAAGTAATTGATAAGTTCTTCCACACGCACTGCATCCGCAGGGGGTAATTGTCCGCTGGTAATAAAGCGGCGCATGTTGCTATAAGAAGCTTTGTCTACATCAATGCTAAAGGTGGAAAGCGGATCTTTCTGCGCGTCTTTAAATTCATTGTCGGTTATTTTAGAATATTCTTCTGTGTTGAACTCCCGGTCTGGACTATAAGAATTTGTTAGAGGCGTAGCAGCGTATTCTGATTCATATGCGGCGGTGGGGGCAGCTACTATTGTTTTTATATCCTGTCGGCTGGTGTTTTTAAATTCTTCTTTCTTCGGGGATGCAGGTCCCTCAGCATCCTTTTCCGCCAGAGGTTCTTTGTAATTCACAATTTCCACTTTTGGTGTTTTTGAGCTGCTGATTTTTATACTCATATCAATATGTGTTGTGGCAGCGTCTCTAACAATAATATTTGTCATGAGTGTGGAGTTGTATCCCTTTGAATTCGCAAGTACTTTATATTTTCCTACTGGCACATTTAAAAAAGAAAATTCTCCGTTAGCGTTTGTCACAGATGTTTGAACAGTTATAGTTCTGCCAGCAGAGTCTTTTTGCAAGAGAATTCCCGCAGAAGAAATCGTTATGCCCTTATCGTCCTTAAGAGTTCCTGTGATTGTTCCGTTTTTTTTAAAGAGTGTCATAGCCGCTACGCTCACCAGAGCTGCAACAACTATACTATAAAATGACATTTTTAGCATGATTTTTAGTTTTAGATTTATAATTGATCTTTCTATTTAGATGCAGATCATTTTATAATTCCATAAAAGTTTTTTTGAGATGAATTACACAGATTTTTCCAGTGCTTTTTTTGCCATAGATGATGTCTGCGAAATCTAAGCTTAACGAAGTGGAGCTATTCTAAATTAGATGGAAAAGTTTTACCTGATCGGTCTTTGCTTCAGGTTTCGGGTATTCAATTGAAACTCAAAAAAAAGGCTTAGACATTCAGATCAGCGAATTCAGCGATCTGTGGCAACCTGCCAGGTAATTTTCTACTTAAAAAACTTATTGAATAGATAATAGAATAACACAATGGTTGCCAATGAAGAAATCAAAATAATAACCATCAGCTGTGTATCCGGACGTTTATTCCGTCCACCACTTTGACTTTTTTTGATTACGGACACACGATGAACACCCAGTGTTTTTTGAAGAAATTGAACTTCATCAAAATAGTCATTACCGTAAGTCACGGTGTAAAAATCCTCTTTATCGACTTTAAAAAATTTGCGGCTGCGGCTGCACCAATCCATTTTGGCATTGTCTACTTGTTTGTAGCGTGAATAAATAATCCATTCATCACCTACAGAAAATTTTTGCATGCACTCTTCGTTGCAGTCAAACAACACTTTAAATTCCTGAGTGGCAACTCCTTTGTAGAGTTCTTCCACCTCAAAAATAGCTTCCCCGAATTTGTGATCGCAATTAGCAACACTCAAAATTTTCCCTTTGAAAATAATTTCATATTTGTTACACTCTTCAAGACTTAACACCGTTAAAGGACATTGACAAGCCTTCAAGGGAGTATAACATGAAAAGATAAAAAATAGAATAAAATTTACCTGAATCAGAGGTCTATAAGAAAACTGCACAAAACTAATTTTCATTAAAATGTGATTTTACAAATTGTAAAGAAGAATGCATTAAATCATGAACTATTTCATCGTGACGCATTACAAAAACAACTTTTCGGTAGGCAGCCATCATCTCTTCAATTTTGGGAGAAGATTTTAAAGGTCTTCTGAATTCTAATGCCTGAGAAGCATTTAGCAATTCAATGGCGAGAACTTTTTCAGTATTATTTACAACGAGGTAGCATTTAGTAGCCGCGTTTGCCCCCATACTCACGTGATCTTCCTGGCCGTTACTGCTTACAATGCTATCAACGCTTGCAGGCGTACAGAGTTGTTTGCTTTGGCTTACAATACTTGCTGCCGTATATTGAGGAATCATAAATCCTGAATTCAATCCCGGGTTAGGAGTTAAAAATGCGGGAAGTCCACGTTGACCTGAAATTAAAAGGTAAGTTCTGCGTTCAGAAATGCTTCCTAATTCAGCCATGGCAATGCATAAAAAGTCCAAAGCTAGAGCTAAAGGTTGACCGTGAAAATTTCCACCACTTAAAATTTCGTCTTCTTCCTGGAAAATAGTAGGGTTATCGGTGACCGAATTTATTTCTGTTTCGAAAACACTTGTAACATAATTCACGGTGTCTTTAGTAGCGCCGTGCACTTGCGGCACACAACGGAAGGAGTAAGGATCCTGAACTTGTTCTTTGTGTTTTGTAATAATTTCGCTTCCTTCCAAATGCCTGCGAATAGCCTGAGCTGTTTGCAACTGACCAGAATGTGCACGAATGGTGTGCAAATGGTCTTTGAAAGGATCAATACGCGAATCAAAAGCATCAATAGATAAAGCAGTAATTACGTCGGCGGCTTTATTTAGTGTATGAGATTTTAACAGGCAATAAATTCCGTAAGCGCTCATGAATTGCGTACCGTTTAAAAGCGCAAGGCCTTCTTTAGATTTTAATTTAATGGCCTTGATATTTTTTTGCTCGAACACCGTGCGCGTGTCTACCTGCGAACCCTTATAATTTACTTTGCCCATTCCTAGAATAGGCAGACATAAATGCGCTAATGGAGCAAGATCTCCGCTGGCGCCTAAAGAACCTTGTTGGTAAACAACAGGGTAAATTTTATGATTGATCAGTTCACAGAGGTGTTCAACGGTTTCTAATTGAACGCCACTTTTGCCGTACGATAACGATTGAATTTTTAAGAATAACATCAGTTTCACAATCTCTTGTGGAACTTCTTCACCCATGCCGCATGCGTGACTCTTTACTAAATTCTCTTGTAACTGCTCGAGGTCTTTATCGGGAATAATAACATTACATAAAGAACCAAAACCAGTGTTGATGCCATATATAGGACCATCATTGCTTTTCATTTTATTGTCGAGATAGGCACGGCAATCACTAACGGCTTTTTTAGAAGCTGCAGACAGTTCAACAGTCGCGTCCTTATCTTTTAAAAAGTTGCTTAATTCTTCAAGCGTTAATCTTTTGGTATGATCAATTGTGAATGTCATGTAGTTCTGTTTTTATATAATGAATCATATCGGTAATATTTAGTTCTTTTTTGTTACCGGTAGTCATGTGTTTAATGGCGTATGCTCCTTTTTCTATTTCGTTGCTACCAACTGTGCACACAAAAGGAACATTTTTTTTATTGGCGTAGTCGAGTTGTTTACTTAATTTTTTTGTAAGATCAGGATAGATCTCGCACGAAATTTCATTCTTGCGCAGCTCTGCAGCTAAATGAATACAATGGTTCTGCGACTCTTCATCAAAGTGAGTAAAGAGCAGAGTAGTAGACGACGATTTTGAAATGCTTTCCGGAAACACATTCAGTTCTTCCATCACGTCGTAAATACGGTCTACCCCAAAAGAAATCCCCACACCACTCATGTTTGGCAATCCGAAAATTCCGGTAAGGTCATCGTAACGTCCACCGCCAAGAATACTTGGAGTAAAGGTTCCTGCGTTTGCTTTTACTTCAAAAATAGTACCTGTGTAATAATTTAAACCGCGGGCCAATGTTATATCGAGTTCAATATTGGCTTGTCCCTGCGGAATATTTTTCAATAAAAATTCAATTTCTTCAATCCCTTTTTTGCCTGCTTCATTGGATCCGACAAGTTTCCTTAGGACTTCGACTTTCTCAAGATTATTACCTTTAAAATCCAAAAGAGGCTGTAAAGTGGCAATAGCTGCAGCAGAAATTTCTTTTTCTGCCAATTCTTTGTTCACACCTTCTTTGCCGATTTTGTCAAGTTTGTCAATGGCAACTGTTATATCAATAATTTTGGAGGGCTCATTAATTACTTCCGCGAGGGCTGTTAAAATCTTACGGTTATTAAATTTTACAAGAACAGGGATTTGCAGTTCGTGAAAAGATTTTTCGATCAGGGCTATCAGATCAAGTTCGTTGATTAAAGAGTTAGAGCCGATCACATCCGCATCGCATTGATAGAATTCTCTATAGCGTCCTCTCTGAGGTTTATCTGCTCTCCACACGGGTTGTATCTGATATCTTTTGAAAGGAAAAACTAATTTACCTTGATTCATTACAACATATCTGGCGAACGGAACTGTTAGATCGTATCGCAAAGCCCTTTCGGTCAAAGCCTCCGAATTTCGGGGCGACTCAAGTGATAGGTCAAATTCTTGTTTGAGTAACTCTTTATTTTTGTGCTCGTGAATGCGCGAATTAAGAATTTTAAAGATAAGTTGATCCCCTTCCTCTCCATATTTTCCTGTGAGAGTACTTATATTCTCCATTGTGGGAGTCTCAATTGGCTCGTATCCAAACAGCTGAAAATTCTTGCGGAGAATCGAAAAAATGTATTGACGTTTTTGCATCTCTACAGGACCGAAATCCCTTGTTCCTTTTGGTATGGAAGGTTTCATAATGGCGTTTGGAAATATGGCGCAAACTTACTAAAAAGTATTGAGTAGTTAGTAGGGAGTATTAAGTATTGAATAGCGATATTAAGGGTAAGCAGGCAGTACCCACTACCTGATACCAACTACTTACTACCTTCAAGAAAAAAATTTCAAAACGCGATAGGGGTAAACACTATTAGTGTTGTCTCAACGTTAACAATTACAATTCGCCGACTTTACGATGCCATTTAAACCCTTTCAAAGCAAATTAGCCGCCTATTTTTACATAAAAGGTAAATATAGCGCATGGAAACTTGTGAGAGAATTTTAGTTTCCATAGTTTTGCCTGCGATTTTAAAACCCTTGAAATTAAAAACACTAAAATTTATGCGATTTAAATTAAGTTTCCTCTTTTTTCTGTTAACTATTGGGCTTTTTAGCCAGGAAAGTGCTACCATCAGCGGGTATATAAAAGATGCCAAAAATGGAGAGTCCCTCATAGGAGCAACCATCTCAAAGCAGGGGTCCAATGTTGGCGCTTCAGCAAATGAATACGGATTCTTCTCTTTAACGCTTCCAAAAGGGGAACATATAATCGCAGTTTCGATTATTGGTTATAGAACGTTTACGTTTTCTGTGAATCTTGATAAAAGCATCACTAAGACTTTTGAGTTAGAGGAAGAAGGAAAAGATCTTGATGAAGTTGAAATTACAGGTGAAGCCGCTGACAAAAACGTGAAGAGTGTTGAAATGGGTGTGGCTAAACTTGACATTAAGCAGATAAATAAAATTCCGGCTTTATTGGGCGAAGTGGATGTTATCAGGGCTATCCAATTATTGCCTGGTGTAACAACAGTAGGTGAGGGTGCCAGTGGATTTAATGTACGCGGGGGAAATATTGATCAGAATTTAATTTTGCTGGATGAAGCGCCGGTATATAACTCCTCGCACTTGTTCGGTTTTTTCTCTGTATTTAATCCGGATGCTGTAAAGGACGTGAAATTAATTAAAGGTGGAATTCCATCGCAATATGGTGGACGTGTATCCTCCATCTTAGATGTCCGTATGAAAGAAGGTAACAGCAAAAAACTCGCTGTGAATGGTGGCATCGGGACAATCTTCAGCCGCGTAAGTATTGAAGCGCCCATTATTAAAGACAAAGCAAGCTTTATTATTGCCGGTCGCCGCAGTTACATCGATGCTTTGGTAAAGCCTTTTTTAAAGAGCGGCAACGCCTTAAAGAACGCCGATTTTTACTTCTATGATCTTACAGCCAAATTTAATTGGCGTATTAATGAAAAGAATACCGTTTTCGCCAGCGGTTATTTAGGAAGAGACGTTTTTGGCGCTTCTGTTTTTGGATTTGATTGGGGAAATACTACAGCAACCACGCGCTGGAATCACATCTTCAATAAAAAATTATTTATGAATGCCACGGCCTTCTATAGTAACTACAGTTACAAGCTGGGTTTTACAGCCAGTAATGGTCAAGGGTTTAAATGGAAGAGCAACATTATTAACTACAGTGGTAAAACAGATTTTATCTACTACCTGAATTCCAGAAATACTATTCGTTTCGGTGCGCAGGCTCTTGCATACGACTTCTTGCCTTTTGATGCAACAGGTACTTTTGAAAACGGTACCGTTAAATTTCTTTCTGATAAACGTTACGGTGTAGAGTATTCGGCATACATAGGTAACGAACAAAAAATCACCCAAAAACTTACCGTTGAATATGGTTTAAGAGTAAGTATGTATACTTACATCGGGAAAGGAAAAGCTTATTATTTCAGAGATACTACCGAGAACACAGCTTTGCCATTGGATGATTCAAAAGACTTCTCCGCAGGAGAACTGATAAAAAAATATATTAATCCTGAACCACGTATTTCTGCAAATTATGTGTTAACAAAATCCAGTTCGGTAAAAGCGAGTTATAACCGCATGGCGCAATACATTCAGTTAATTAGTAACACTGCGGCAAGTACTCCTTTAGATGTTTACACAATTGCTTCAAACAATCTTAAACCCTTAACGGCAGACCAGGTGAGCGTAGGCTATTTCAGGAATTTTAAAGACAATATGTTTGAGACCTCTGTGGAGGTTTATTATAAATACCTGAAAAATCAGCTGGACTACATTGATAATGCCGATTTATTTATCAATTCTACCGTTGAGAACCAATTACTGCAAGGTTTGGGAAGAGCTTATGGAGCTGAGTTTTACGTAAAAAAATCGAAAGGTAAATTTCAAGGGTGGGTTAGTTACACCCTAAGCAAAACAGAACGTCTTGTGAGAGGCATCAGCAATAACGAATGGTTCTACAGCAGGTACGACAGAACGCACGTATTAAATACAAGTGTAAACTACGATTTATTTAAACGCTGGAATATTTCTGCCAATTTTGTGTTCTTGTCTGGTGTACCGGGAACCTTCCCAAATTCAAAAATTCAGATTCAGACTTTAAACATTCCTTATAACACAGATGGTATTCGTAATAATTACCGAATCACTCCGTATCACCGTCTTGACCTTGGGGCAACTTACACATTTAAGAAAAACGAGACACGCCGTTACAAACAAACACTTGTATTTAGCTGTTACAATGTTTACAACAGAAGAAATGCATTCAGTATTTATTTCCGTACAAAATCAGGTGAACCTCAGCAAACAGAAGCAGTTCGCTATTCTATCATCGGAACTTTTGTGCCGGCAGTAACTTATAATTTTAATTTCTAGAGTCTTAAAAATATTACAATGAAAACACTATTTAAATTTTTCTTTTTTTTCACCGGCGTTCTATTTCTTTCTTCGTGTGAAGATGTGGTGCAAATTAAATTGGACGAAGGTTCTAAGCTATATGTGATCGATGCTTTTGTGAATGATCTTCCCGGCAAACAAACTATCCGGGTGCTTACTAACGATAATTATTTTAGTAACCGTGAAGCGCCTCCTGTTGCAGGTGCTAACGTGCTTCTGAAGGACCTTACCGACGGTTCTCAATATGTTTTTACCGATGCCGGTAATGGCAATTATGTGTACAACGTTGGTGCATCTGAAGTGATGTCTAAAAGAGATCATCAGTATGAATTGAATGTTAGTATAGACGGTACAACATACACATCGCTTACAACACAAAAACGTACAGCGGTAATTGACAGTATTAGCGCAGAGTATGACGATGGCACAAGTGGTTTTGGCTCTGCCCAACCTGCCTATTTTTGCGGACTTTGGGCAAAAGATAAAGTAGACGCCAACGTAGATTATTACTGGATTAAAACATCACGTAATGATACTTTGTTTGATGACATAAATATTTGCATCGATGGCACAGGCGGTCCGGTTACTGATGCCTCTTTCGATTCTACGTACTTTACACCTCCTGCAACTTTTTTAGGTTTCAGATCTTATCAAAGCGGTAATACCTGTAAAGTAGAAGTTCACTCTATCGCGCGTGAGACTTACTATTTTTTTGTGCAGGCCCAGGCTCAGATCAATAACGGCGGACTTTTTGCAACAACACCCGAAAATGTGAAAACGAATATAGTAACTCCTGCTGACGCGAAAACGAAAGCGGTCGGTTGGTTTAATATGGCGTCTGTAGCAACAAAAACAAAAGTTATTCCCTAGAAAGTTTAATTAAAAGTAAACCCGGATTTCAATTTAGAATTCCGGGTTTTTCGTTTCATAGATCCGGGTACTAAAATACACGAGCTTACGTTATTAATTAATACATTAGTAGTAAATGCGGAAGCTGAAATTGAGTATCTGTTTATTTTTAATTGTCATTTTTTCTACAGAATGCACTGATGTGGTGCAAATTAAGCTCGATGAGGGCTCTGAACTGGTTGTTATTGATGCTTTTCTTGAAAGCCAATACGACCTTCAGTCGATTTTTATACATAAGAACTCGACTTATTTTAATACGCAAAAACCAGAACCGATAGTCAATGCAAAAGTAACGCTTCACGACCTTACAGCAAATATATCATACAAAGGCTACTATGCCAGGGATGACAGATACGAGTTGAGTGCTGAAAAAAAATCTTTTGTCGTAGGTCATCAGTATAAACTTGAAGTAGAAATAGATGGGGTTGTATACAGCGCTCTTACCACTCAGCCGAGGGCTGCAAAAATTGATAGTATTGAAGCAACTTATTACGACAAAGACCAATTTACGGGACAGTCGACTTATCCCTACTATATGTGCACTCTGTGGGCAAAAGATAAAGTAGATGAATTTCCTGATTACTACTGGATAAAAACCGACAATGACACAAGTTTCAATCTCTGCATTGACGGAAGCGGAGGCATAGTTAAGAATGTTGAACAAGATTCACTAAATTTTACACCTCCCTATAGTTTACTGGGCTTTAAAATGTACAGGCCAGGCACCGGTTGTGCTGCATCGATAAATGCTATCACGCGCGATACTTATAATTTTCTGATTCAAGCCCAGGCTCAAATTAATAACGGCGGTTTGTTTGCCACAACTCCTGAAAATGTAAAAACAAATTTCGTTACACCAGCCGGCGCAAAAACCAAGGCTGTAGGTTGGTTTAGTATTGCCAATGTAGATAAGTTAGTCAGAACAATCCCATATTAAACAATAAGACTTATGTCTTTCGAATGGTTTGGATTTTATAGTCTACAACATTTAATTCTGTGTTGCAGAAAAAATGTTCATCGGCAATGGCATTGGAGCAAACAACAACCGTTCGGTTTACCGTATATCCTGCTATTAAATCTTTGTACCACTGAATAGCATTTTTATCAAGATTAGAAATGGGTTCGTCCAGCAACAAAATCGGGGTATCTGCCAGTATAGCAAGACCAAGTTTTAAGCGCTGTTTCATACCGCTTGAAAATTGCCTGATAAATTTATTTTTGGCCGACTGCAGCTGAATTAACTCTATAACTTCATTAGAAGAAATGCTATTTAAAAAAGGTTTAAATAGCCTTGTGTGCTCGATCATTTCAAGCAGGGTAAAGTCTTCTATCAATTGTAAATACGGTGATGCAAACGAAATATAATTCCTGAGTTTATCAGGATTAATTTTATGATTGTCATTTCCATGAGCCCGTCCCGTCCCTATAGCAATAGGAGATCTTTCGGCATCATTTCGAGCGGAGTCGTTGTCGTGTCGAAGTGAGTCGATGTCATTTCGAAGGGAGTCGTTGTCGTGTCGAAGGGAGTCGATGTCATTTCGAGCGTAGTCGATGTCATTTCGAGCGTAGTCGATGTCATTTCGAGCGTAGTCGAGAAAAACCTCAACCCTCCCTTCATTCGGCGTCACAAAGCCGCTAATAACCTGCAGTAGCGTCGATTTTCCAGAACCATTTCCTCCAAGAATTAAAAGTTTTTGGTTGGGAACAATTTCGTAAGAGAGTTTTCTGAAGACCCACTCCTTACCAAATTTTTTACCAAGATTATTTAAAGTGATTGTGGGAGTCAAAATAGTCTATATTAAAGTTTATAGTCTATAGTAGAACAAGCTTTTGTTTTGTAACAAATCCCATAATTTGAGTATCAAATTCCTTTAATGATACCATCTGTCTGTTTGCGGATAAAGTCAACAATCTCGCGACGTGTTTCAGTGTCCGGAATTTCATTCTCAACAATTTCAAGAGCATTGGATACATTGTGTCCGCGTACAAAGATGATCCGGTAGATATCTTCTATTTGTTTGATTTTTTCTTTATCAAAACCTCTGCGCGCTAAACCAATAGTATTCACCCCGATAAATTGAAGAGGTTCGCGGGCAACACGAATGTATGGAGGAATGCTTTTACGAACTAAAGAAGCACCTGCTACAAAAGAGTGCGCGCCAATATTTACGAATTGCTGTGCGGCAACTACTCCTTCGATAATAACATAATCTTCAACCGTAATATGTCCGGCCAGGCTTCCATTGTTTGCAATGATCACATTATTCCCAATCGCACAATCGTGACCCAGATGCGTATAACACATGATCAGGCAGTTGTCGCCGATCTTGGTTGTCATACGGTCTGCCGTACCTTTGTGTATAGTGGCGTATTCGCGTATGGTGGTGTTTTTTCCAATAACCGTATTCGATTTTTCGCCTTTGTATTTTAGATCCTGGCTAACAATACCAATAACAGCGCCCGGAAAAATTTTGCAGCCTTCACCAATCACCGTGTCAGGATAAATAACTGCATTGGGGTGAATAAAACAATTGTCTCCAATTTCAACATCATGATAGATTGTAGCAAAAGCCTCAATCGTAACATTCTTGCCTATTTTGGCTTTCGGACTTACATTTGCAAGTGGTGATATCATAGATGTTAAGCTAATTGTGGTTCAGATTTTTTAACCTCGTGTCCTTTCACCTTAACGATCTGCGCCATCATTTCGCCTTCCATTACAGGTTTGTTATTAACGTAAGCTACACCACGCATGTGACAAATTCCGCGACGAATAGGGGTAACAAGATTTAAACTAAACACAACTGTATCTCCTGGAATTACCATCTTCTTAAATTTAACCCCATCAATTTTCATGAAGTAAGTGAGGTAATTTTCAGGATCAGGAACCGTTTTTAAAACGAGTACACCACCACACTGCGCCATTGCCTCAATAAGCATAACACCTGGCATTACCGGATTATCAGGGAAGTGTCCTTTAAAAAATTCTTCATTTAAAGTAACATTTTTCACACCGATTACATGGTTATCAGAAACTTCCATGATTTTATCTATCAGCAACATCGGTTGACGGTGAGGTAATAATTTCATGATGTCCATAATATTCAAAACAGGAGTAGCGTTCAAATCCACTTTCGGATAATCTTTTTCTGCTTTCTGTTTTTTAGCAAGTGCTTTTAATTTTTTTGCAAAGTCTACGTTGCCAGCGTGCCCAGGACGGCCAGCCAGTACGTGAATTTTCATAGGTCTGCCCACCAAAGCCAGATCACCCACTATATCCAACAGTTTGTGTCTCGCCGGTTCGTTGAAGAAACGCAGCTTTGTATTATTTAAAACACCGTGCCCTTTTACTTCTACGTCCGGCTTATTAAATACTTTACGAAGATGATCTAATTTATCTTTCGGAAGTTCGCTATCTACCAAAACAATGGCATTATCCAAATCTCCACCCTTAATTAAATTATGCGCTAGAAGAGCTTCTAACTCTCTTAAGAAAACGAAAGTACGGCAAGATGCAATTTCATTTTTAAACTCTCCGAGATTATACATGGACGCATGTTGTGTGCCCAAAACTTCGCTGCCGTAATCCACCATCACCGTTACACGAAATTCATCCTGCGGCACAGCAAGCATCTCTACTTTTTTAATGGGATCTTCAAAAGTTAAATTTTCAGTCAGTTCAAAATAATCACGTTCGGCTTCCTGCTCAACAATACCCGCTTCTTCAAGCACTTCAATAAATTTTAAAGCGCTTCCATCCATAATCGGCATTTCGGGACCAGTTACCTGGATCAAACAATTATCAATACCTAAGCCAACCAAAGCTGCAAGTACATGTTCAGTAGTATGAACACGAACCCCGTTTTTTTCAAGTGTAGTACCACGCGAAGTATCCACTACCAGATCAGCATCCGCTTCAATAACAGGATGACCTTCCAGATCAACACGTTGAAATTTAAACCAATGATTTTCTTCTGCTGGATTAAAAGTAAGGGTAACGGGTTTACCGGTATGTAAGCCAACTCCTGATACAGAAATAGCTTTTTTTATGGTTCTTTGTTTATCGCTCATGTGGAATCAATTAATTTTTAAAGATACTAAAAATCAACACATCAGAAGTAAAAAATCTTAGTCGAAAACCAAATAGGGCAGCAGTTTCTGGTAAATAGCAGGGTCGTTTATAATGTCTTTTAAATTTACCGGATTGATAGTTGTTTTTCTTCTCCAGTCGAAGATTGTTTTTGTGGTTTCGTAAGTTAAATAAGGATGTTTATTAATTAGTTTGAAATCGTCTTTGTTGAGATTTAGTTTCTTAACGCTTTTTGCATCCACTGTAAAAGTGTTTTTAATTTTTTCGTAAAGCTCTTCGCTTAAACCATAAACTTCTTTTAATTGCTCCACCGAAACATAACCTCCCAACATAGTTCTGTACTTAAGAATGCGTTTTGCATACACGGAGCCAATGCCATTTACAGAAATCAAACCTAAACTGTCGGCGGAGTTTAATTCGATTTTTGAACTTATAGACGTAGAAGCGGCCACGGCAGCATGAGTAGGATAAGACTTTTCAGGGCCGGTAGTTTTTTCAGGAACTTCTTTTTTGCCAGGAACGGAGTTAGCGATTAAAACATAAGGCTCTAATTGCGCGTATTGAGTTGAGGAAATACCATAGACTTTTTGAAGATCTGTTTTGTCTTTAAAAACAAAGCCTTTAGTTCTGAATTTTAAAAAAATCTGGGCGGTTTTTTCTTTTAATCCGAGTTGAAGGAGTTGTTCGAAAGAAACTGTGTTGGGATCAAAGACAAAGAGACGAAGTAATTTTAATTCTTTTTTATACTCCCGTTTTTCAAATTTTTCTGAAGTGGAATAAGAACTGTCTAATTTTTTTTCAATAAGCGGCAAATTAAGCAGCACAATGGGATCGGGCTTAATTAAGAGGGGGTACACTAAACGAATTACCAACAACAAAACACTTATTAAAATGAGAACAAACAAGCCATTACGTTGCTGTTTTGTGAACCCGAAATAATTATTCAGGAAGCTTTTGATCATTTTTACCTTTATTAAAAAAATAATAAACAGGAATGCCAATAGCCATAATGGCAAGACCTAAAAATGTATTACGCGATTTAAAAATTAAAAGATCAACGCAGATGGCGCCCGCTAACAAAATATATAAGGCTGGGATTACAGGATATCCAAACGCTTTGTAGGGGCGTGGGGTGGCAGGTTCTTTTTTACGAAGATAAAATAAAGCCGAAATGGTAATGATGTAAAAAACAAGCGAGGCAAAAGTACAATAATCGAGCAGCGAACCGTAAGAGCCGCTTAAACAAAGGATGGAAGCCCAGAAAGCCTGTAACCAAAGGGCTTTTGAAGGAACAGAGTACTTATTTAAGTAAGAAGCCGATTTAAAAAACAAACCTTCTTTTGACATAGCCTGGAATAGCCGGGCGCCTTGCAGAATGAGTCCATTGTTACAGCCAAATGTAGAGATCATAATGAGTAAAGCCATTATGGAAGAAGAAACATCTCCGAAAACGGGAAACATTGCGGCAGATCCTACGCGGTCGTTTTGTGCGTATTCTATACCGCGCTCTATAACAGTTTGACCATCTGGCGAACCAAGGGCTGGCAGGATCATAAAGTACGCAACGTTTGCCAGAAGGTAAAGCAGGGTTACAATAAGAACACCAATTAATAAACCCAGTGGAATATTTTTCTGAGGCTGTTTAATTTCTCCGGCAATAAAGGTAACGTTGTTCCAGGCATCACTACTGAATAGAGATCCAATAAGGGCAACGCCAAGCGCACTTATCAAAGCTGTCAAGTTAAATCCCTTTTCTCCCAGCGGATCAGCCGGATTTCTAAACGGAAGTTCTAAATTGGTATGCCAATAGCCGCTTTTATAGCCAACTACAAATCCCACTGAAATTAATGCAAAGAGGGCGAGCAACTTGGTGCTGGTAAAAATGCGTTGTATGATTTTTCCGTTGTTAATGCCAAGTGTATTTAAATAGGTGAGAAAAATAATGCTGCCTACGCCCAAAAGCTGCGTGGTAGAAATATAAAAATTACCAAGCGGAATAGCCACGTGCGATTCATCAAAAAAGGGAATAAAAACTCCGGTAAATCGCGCAAAGGCTACAGCTACGGCCGCTATAACGCCAGTTTGAATAACGGTAAAAACCGTCCACCCATAAACAAATGAAGTAAGTTTGCCATATGCGCGTTTTAAATAGATAAACTGTCCGCCCGCATCCGGCATCATTCCCGCTAGTTCTCCATAGCTTAATGCTGCAAACAAAGTAATTACCCCGCTAATGATCCAACACATCATCACCCAAAAGGGAGATCCCAGCACCCTGGTCATATCAGCGGTTACAATAAAAATTCCCGATCCTATCATACTGCCCGATACGAGCATTATAGTATCAAAAAGATTTAAACTTCTTTTTAGTTCTGACATGTGGGAATAGTTTTTAAAAGATACTTAAATTTGCAGGACAATATATCTATTTAAACAATAAGTAAGAAGCCCGCATAGTAATTTCTTTGCGTAAGGTAAATTCAAGTATGAAAGTTATAGGAGAAAGAATAAGCATCTTAAAAAAAGAAAATGTACTCAGCGTTGTTATTCTCGCAACTAACGACAAAACCAAACTTCGTATTTTGTTTTTATGGTTAATGGCCTGGACAGTTTGCGGGATAATTGTTTTCGCAAACTATTTTAAAGTGACCGATCAAAATTCAAAAGTTTTTATAATGATCTACCTTGCTTTCTGGTGCTATTTTGAATTTAATAGTGTACGGGCCTTTATGTGGAAACGCAGTGGAAAAGAAAAGCTCTGGATCAAAGATGGGGTACTGCACTATCAAAGAGAAATTAACGGCAAAGGAAAAATTCAGGAGTTCGATCTCAATGTTATAAGTCCTTTACAGCTTATAGAATTAAAACCAACCCGGTTCAGCGACACTATTAATCAAAGTTTCTGGATTAAGGGTGGTGAACGTTTGCAGTTTTATTCGCAGTCGCGACTTGTTTTGCTGGGCATGCAAATTACAGATGAAGAGGCAAAAAAAATCATGAAGGATGTAAATCCTATGATTTCTTAGGCCCTGTATTCAGGCGGAAAACAAGCAATTTACTTGGCATTTAAGGCTTTTCGTCTCATTTTTTTTACTGATATTATAAAAATCTTTACATTGCGTTTTCAGCTAATTTTTAAACATGAAAACACTATTATTTTTTTCGCTTACTTATTTTATAGTTTCAGATTCTTTAAAGGCTCAGCGCAGTTGCGCTACTCCTTTATTACCTCAGCAGTTTGAAACATGGGTACAAAGTATAACTCCGAAACCAGGAAAATATGGTTCGGCAAACGTTCAGTCTGTTTTTAATATTCCGGTAATTGTCCACATCATACATGACAATGAAGCGGTAAACAGTATTTCTGCTACGAGTGGTAACAACTTAAATGCTGCTCAGGTGATAGACCAGATAAATATTTTGAATAAGGATTTTAATGGAACCAACGCAGACACAAATCTTATTCCTTCAGTGTTTAAACCTCTTCTAGGAAAATTTCAGGTAAATTTTTGTCTAGCGGTTGTAAATCCTACGGGAGGAATAATGGCAGAGCCCGGTATTGATAGGATCAACAGGGTTTCAAAAGGCTGGAATGCCTTGCCCTATTCGAAGAGTTATGTGGACGCAACGGTGAAAGCTAACAGTATCTGGAATACCAATCAATACTTAAATGTCTGGGTATTGCCTCTCGGAAGCGGACTTCTTGGATATGCAACATTTCCAAACCCGGGTACATCTGGCATAGCCGGCCTCGGGAATACATTTGGCTCAGCAACTACAGATGGTGTTGTAATATTGAACACTTCTTTTGGTAGCATAGGCACTGCTCAAAGTGGGTCGTATAACAAAGGAAGAACTGTAACGCACGAAATTGGTCACTGGGTTGGCCTTCGTCACGTGTGGGGGGATGCAAATTGCGGCACCGATTATTGCAATGACACACCGCCTGCGCAGACTGCTAATTTTGGTTGTCCTACTTACCCCTTTAACTCAGGCACATGCACTGGAAATACTACCGGAGAAATGACAATGAATTTTATGGATTATACTGATGACGCGTGTATGCAAATGTTTACCGCAGATCAGAAATACCGTGCGCAGCTTATCTTATCAAATTCTCCAATGCGTGTTGCTCTTGTAACTTCAACAGTCTGCAATTTGCCAACCGCCAGTAATGACATAGGAATTTCTTTTGTGTCAAAACCAATTTATTCTGAAACCGTTAGTTGTATTAATTATATCGATCCTGTTATTAATGTTACAAATTATGGGTCAAACACAATTACAACAGCTCTTTTTAGTTTTAATGTAGACGGAGTAGCCACTCAAACTTTAGGCTGGACAGGGACAGTTGCTCCTAATGCTTCATTTACGCTGGCACTTACTCAAATTACCGGATTAAATCTGGGGTCGCATCTTTTTAATGTAAGTGTTTCGGCGCCAAATGCGGGTGTTGATAATAATCTTAGCAATAACTCTAATCAACAGCAATTTTCTATTGTAACAAACAGCTTTGTATTCACTGCTCCATCAGCTACTATTTGCCACGGAACTCCAGCTGTTGTAACAGCATCCGGAGCTACAAGTTATACATGGAGCTCAGGACCTATAAGTCAAAGCGTTTCTTTAAATCCTTCCGTAACTACAATTTATACGGTAACTGCAGGTTTAGGATCTTGTGTGATGACAAAAACTGTGAAGGTTACAGTACTTGCGAGTCCTGTTATAAGTATCGATAAAACGCATGTTTGCGAAGGAACTGCATCTACTATTACTGCTGCAGGAGCTAACACTTACACCTGGAGTAGCGGCGAAAACACTCCAGATATTGAAGTGATACTTTCAGCGAACTCTACTTTTACACTTAAGGCAAAAAGCACTTCCACATGCGTTACTACTGAAATTTATACTATTTCAGTTGATCCGCTTCCTACGGCAACACTCACTACATCCTATGTTAGTTGTGGAAATTGTTCAGATGGAACTGTTTATGCAATGGCTTCAGGAGGAACAGGCCCATATTCGTATTTGTGGGAACCGGGAGCCTCAACGAGCGAAACATTAACGGGTGTTGGAGCAGGTTGCTATAAGGTTATGATAACAGATAATCTTGGTTGTAAAACAGTTGATTCTGCCTGCGTAAGTTTTAATACAGGCCTTTTTAATCAAACTTTACCAGGCTCTTTATTTACAGCTAATCCTAATCCTTCAGAAGGGCTGTTTACATTTAACTTTTCTGATGCGGGAAGTAAAAGTATAATTATCACGGATGCCCTCGGAAAACTAATCAAAAACTACGAGACAAATTCCGAAACACTCTTAATAGATCTAAACGTTTTTGACGACGGGATCTATTACGCACGAATCGTTTCGGGTGCATCTCAGTCAGTCATAAAACTTTTGAAAAAATAAAGAGATTTCTTATTAAATTTTTAAATCCGGATTTCGCGAAATCCGGATTTTTATTAAGGAGAAGGCTTCTAAAAATTTAGATCGTATAAATAATTGATTTTTGTCAATAAGATTGCAATTTAAAGTTAAAAATAGCTAAAGGGACCTTGTAATAAGATGTAAAAATTATACTTTGGGCTTTATAACAAAACCACTAACAATTATGAAACAAAACTACCCCAACTTAGCGAAAGTATTTGCAGCGGCCGCTCTACTTACTACCGCAAAGGTGAACGCTCAAGTAGCATCACTTTATTCATTTTCCCAGGTCGCAGGCACTTACAACGCAATTACCACAGGAACAGTTCTCGGCAGTACTACAAGCGACGACCAGGTTTTCGCCGACCCGTCAAGTCTGGCAGGCTCAGGAAGCACAGGATCTGGTTTTGATATTGGATTCAGCTTTATGTTTAACAATCATACTTATGATCGCCTGGCAGTTTGCAACAACGGTTGGATCACTTTCGGACAGTCTTCCAGCTTTCCATCTGTTTATATAAACGGAGGATTTCAGGGTATTTCCTACAATTCGGGTGGACCGGCTATTCTTTCAGATGCAGTGAGTGGTTTGGCTACGGATATTCAAGGCCAGTCTGGATCTAGCCTGAGAGTGGCCACTATAGGTACTGCTCCATCAAGAACTTGTGTAGTTCAGTTTGCAAACTACCGAAAATATGCTGCCTCAGGGGACGCTTTTAATTTTCAGATCAGGTTATGTGAAACTACAAATATTGTTGAAATACAATTTGGCAGCTTCGTAATTAATTCCAGTGGTATTTATGCCGAAACAGGAATTCGTGGTGACTATAATTCCGACTTTAGCAATTTAACCACCAGTCTTAGTAATCCATGGAACAATCCTGCGATGGGTACTTCCAATACTGATCAAATTAACGCCAGTAACACCGGATCACTACTTCCAGCAAACGGGCAGATTTACCGCTGGTCGCCTCCGCAATGTTCTGGTGGATTAAGCAGTCTTGCCGCTACAGGGAGCCATTCTTTGGTTTGCCCTAATGGTGGAGTTAATTTAAGTCTTGTAAACACTTATACCGTTTCAGGGATCGTTTATAGTTGGGCTAGTTCAGCAAGTTCAGGTGTTGGCCCATTCATAACTATTCCAAACACAAACGGAGCCGAATATTTTGCCACCGGTATTACAAGTCAGCAGTGGTTTCGCAACTATGCTTATTGTCTTAATGGAGGATCAGGAACATCAACCTCTACCGCATTTGAAGTGCAGGTAGCTCCTACAACTACCGCCACAGTGCCATATTTCGAGAGCTTTGAAGGAATTGTTGTAGATAATGAATTGCCAAACTGTTCCTGGTTAGCTCCTGGTACAGGAACTTCAAGTCAGACTTATACAAGCACTATGAACTACAACAGATCAGCACGTACAGGGAGTAAATACGCCACCTTTGCGGCAGCATACGTTGCCGGCACTAATTATGTTTACACAAATGGTATTCAATTAAATGCGGGTGTAACTTACTCGGCAAGCATGTGGTATAAAACTGAAATCAACGGTTACACAAATGTTACTAATCTTGAATTACTTTATGGTACAGCGCAGAATCCGACAGGTCTTGTGAGTATAGTATCTACTGGACCAGCGACCAGCCCTATTTATCAGCCTTTGGCAAATACATTTATGGTTCCTACTTCAGGATTGTATTACATTGCTGTTAAAGCAACCACCAACGGAAGTTACGGAGCGCAGTTCCTTGTATGGGATGACCTTGCAATTAGTGTGCCTTGTGATCTAAATCCAGTTGCTGTAGCATTAACCACAAATTCTACAACTATTTGCTCGGGTCAAGAGTTAGATTTTTCAGCCAGCGGAGCTGATACTTACCTTTGGAGTACCGGAGAAACAAGTTCTTCAATCACTGCGCTTGCCACTAACTCAGGTGCTTATACAGTGGTAGGAACAAACACACTATCAGGTTGTACATCTACGGTATCTCAATACATCAATGTAAATCAAAGCCCAAGCATTTTTGCTTATGCATTCAACCCATCAATCTGCTATGGTAAACAAACCACCTTATTAGCAAGTGGAGCGCAATCTTATGTTTGGACAGGCGGAAATAACCCGAATGCACCTACCACTGTGGTTACGCCAACAATTACAACAACTTATTCTGTTACAGGTATAAATGGATCGAATTGTTCGACTACTGAAACTGTGATGGTTACAGTTAATCCAAATCCAACTATTACAGTATCAAGCAATGTAACTTCCGGTACAATCTGTAAGGGCGAAACAGCCGAGCTTTCGGGTAGCGGGGCAGTAAATTTTAACTTCTCTACGAATATGGGTCTTATTAGTGGATCACCTGTTAGTGTTAGTCCACAAGCTACAACTGTTTACTCGGTAACCGGTACCAATGCCTTAGGTTGTGAAGGTAAAACCACTTATGTTTTAAACGTCGAAGCATGCGTTGGAATTAACCAAATCGCTACAGCTATTGGTGGCTTAAGTATTTATCCTAATCCAACTACTGGTATTTTTACTGTAGAGTTAAGCACTTCTTCTGCTAAAACTATAGTTGTAACAGATCTTGCTGGACGAGTGGTTTTAAACACTACAAGTAACAACGAAAAGACAAACATCAATCTTAATGCCTTTGCAAACGGTATTTATTATGTAAAAGTTCAATCAGAAGATGCAGTTCAGGTAACTAAAATTATCAAAAACTAAATCGGTTTTTTTCAGCGAAAAAAGCCCCTTCTTTTCGGAAGGGGCTTTTTTTATTTCGCAGATAAGCTCTGTCTAAGCCATGGCATTATTTTCTTGAAGAGAATAAAAACTATAATTAATACAATCCATAAGCCCCAGCTTCTTATTAAAAACAAGACGAGATTTTGCAGAAGTTCGAAACCACTTATAAAAGCTGATTTAAGCTGGCTTAAAAAAGAGGGTTCAAAAAGAACAGGAGTGGATTCAATAGCTCTTTTTAAAATGCTCACCTGCTCCGTCTGGTAAAGGTCCAGAGAAAGGGTAGCATAATTTATTTTGTCTGAAAGAACATAAGAGTCAAGCATTGTATTATCTGCCAGAGTTTGCACTTTAAGTACTTCTTCTTCACCTTTTAACTCCTGTTTCAAATCGTTTTTACTTTTCTGAATTTTATTTGCCACTTTTGATTCATAAGTATGGTAACGCTTTTCGGAAAGACTATTGGCATAGAGAGATAATTTTAAATCATCGGCGGTTAATCTACGCGAGTCGATAAATACAGCGAGCTTGCTGATACACCGTACGACGCTATCTAATTCTTTATTTGGTACGCGCAGGGTGATTGTGTTTACCGTAGTATAATGGGTAATTTCAGCAAGTGAATCTTCTTTAAATTTAACGGAAGAGCTATAATTAATCTGCGAGGAAAGGTTACTTAAAGAAATATATCCACCGCACCCTTTTACCAAATCTTCAATCCGGTCACTGGCATCCAAAACGCTTTTTACTCTGAATCTAATGTCGGCAGTACGTGCAAAATTATGTGTTATGCCTTGAATGGTATCGGTGGCAAGGCCCGCACGGTATGCTTTTACGGAACCGGAAATAGCCGCTGATTTTTCCAGATATTCTTTTTCTTCTCTTGACGGGCCGCAGGAGTATAGTAACGCAAACGAAAGAGATACTAAAATAAGACTTAATTTTTGTGGCATAGAGATGCCAGGTCTGAAAATCCCGGGAAGATTTTCAGAACAATTTTTTGAATTGCTCATGTGATTGGATTTTATTATTTATACGGGCAACTTAAAAAGGTAACCTCTTTTTTAAGACTTATTTTAGTGAAGAATTTTAAAAACAAGTTCTTTCAATAATTCTCCATAGGTTACACCACTGTTATTAACGCCCTTGGATTTAAGGTCACATTCTTTCAAATAAGTAAAAATTTGTTTGAGTTTAGATGAATTATAATTTTGCGCAGCCTTGGCATAACCATCCACAAAAAAGGGATTCACGCCAAGTGCGCCCGCTGCAGCGAATTTACTTTTGTCAGCGAGGAAATGATATTTTAAAATTTTACTAAAATACCCAAACAAGGATATGAGTACTAATGCAGCTGGATTATCTTTTTCGTTAGAAGCAAAATGATTGATGATGCGGTTGGCTTTTAATATATCGCGTTTCGCCAGGGCATCCTGTAATTCAAAAACATTGTAATCTTTACTGATCCCGATGTTGTCCTGAATTAGTTCTGGTGTAATTTCTTTTCCTTCAGGCAAACTGATCATGAGTTTATCAATCTCATTTGAAATTTTACTGAGATCGTTACCCAAAAATTCAGCCATTAAAAACGTAGCCTTTGGGCCAATGGTGTATTTTTTTTCTTTTACATATTCATTGATCCATTCAGGCACCTGGTTATCATAAAGTTTTTTAGTTTCCAGGAATACAGCATTTTTTTGAAGTGCTTTTGCTATGGCGCTGCGTTTGTCGATGGTTTTATATTTAAAGCAAAAAACCAGAATAGTGCTGGGTTGAGGGTGCAGTATGTAATTCACGAACTGCGCCGCTGCCCCGTTAGCACCGCCGCCTTTTGATGATGAACTTCCCTCTTCATCAGAGCCTGCGCTTTTATTTAATTCTTTTAAATTCTGAGCTTCCTTTACAATTACCACATTGTATTCACTCATCATCGGGAATTGTTTGGCAAGACCGAGGATACTTACAAGGTCAGCATCCTTGCCGTAAACAATGGTTTGATTAAATTCTTTATCTGCATCTTCCAGTACGTTTTTTTCAATATAGTCGCTTATTACATCAATGTAGTGTGCTTCTTCACCGTTAAGAAAATATACCGGCTTAAAAATGCGCCGTTTAAGGTCGAGGAGTATTTGATTAACTTCTTTCAAAAAATCTTTTTTATTTTCGTTTAATTTTGTTTTCTAATGTCGAATAAAAACGCACAACCATTTTTATTTTCGATTGTAAGTTTTGAGTCGAGCTGCTCTACAAGTATAAAAACAAGTTCCATTCCCAGTGTTTTACTTCCTACCTGGTCAAAATCTTCAGGTAATCCAACACCATTGTCTTCTACTTTAATCGTAAAATTTTCGGCGTTATCGATCAGAGAAACAGTGATAATACCTTTTTTTCCCTGCGGAAATGCATGCTTGTAACAATTTGTAAGCAGCTCATTGATGATGAGTCCCAAAGGAACCGCACCGTCAATAGTAAGCCTTTCATCTGTGGGAATCAACCGCGTTACAATTTCAATTTTCGATGAAGACATGGTAGCTTCTATCTGCCTTACAAGTGTTTCAATATATTCTGCAAGGTTAATATTCGAGATGGTTGTTTTTTGATACAACATCTGGTGCGTAAGGGCAATAGCGTTTATTCTTTGTTTAGCTTCAAAAAAAATGCTTTCGGTTTTTTCGTCATCTATTTTCCCGATCTGCAAATTCAACATGCTTGTGATAATTTGCAGATTGTTTTTTACACGGTGATGAATTTCTTTGATAAGTGCTTCTTTTTCTTTTAGCGATTGCTCGATTTGTTTATTCTGATCTTGTATCTGCTCATTTTTTAGTGACAATTGAATTTCTCTCCGTCGAGCCTGGCGGTTATTTGCAATTAAAAAGAATATAATGACCAATAGAACAAGTAAACCTATAATTAATGAAACACGATAAGACTTTTGTCTTGCTTCTTCTGCTTCCCCTCGTTTTACCCTGTTTTCCTGCTCTGCATAAGCCTGCTCTCTTTGTTCAATATTGAATGTCAGACCCTGGTTTATAATGTCTTTTTCTTTTTCAATCCGTAGCAAACTATCATTCATCCGCTCATAATCGCGGTAACTTTCTGTGGCGTTTTTATAATCGTATACAAGCGTGTAATATTCTGCAAGAGTGGGCAAAAATTTAATTTTGAGGTTGGCTTTGTACAGTTTCGTGTTTAAGAGGTGCTGACAGGAATCAAGGTATGCCTTGGCAAGTTTCTTATCTCTGAGGTCAATGTAGCACTTTGTTATAAGGTTGTAGCTATTAAAAGCACTTTCGTAATTATCGGATTTTAAACTGTAATAAACATCGCGTTTTAATAAGGGTAGAGCCTCTTTTATTTGTCCTTTGTTGTATAAGCTTAAGCCAAGGTTACCATCAATTAATCCCTTATAAAATGTGTAATACAATTCACGACCATGTTCCACTTGTTTTTTAGATAATAAATAGGCAGCATGTAAAAAGTAAAATTCAGCACTATCTGATTTTTTTTGTTTATTAAAGTAAACGCCCATGTCATTATAATAATTCACGGTTGCAATGGTGTCTTTTTTATTTCCACTTAATTCATATTCTTTTCTGCGTTCTGCAACAGCTTCTTCGTGTAAACCCAGCATGTGAAATAAATAACTTTTATTCAGACCAAAATCAATATTTACTGTGTCGCTTTTGCGATGCCATTTGTTTTCAAGAATGTATTGCATTTCGAAAGCCCTGTTGACATTTTTTATTTTTATAAAAATGCTTTTTAGCATTGCCAGGCAAATCAAAGTATCATTAATGTTATTAGCGGTATTATGCAAAGCGTTCTCTAAAACAAAAATGGCCCGTCCATAATTTTGATTATACATTTCTTCGCCGGCGTCTATTTTATCGAATAAAAATTTAAGATCTTTATTTTTTTCCGGTGATTGGGTATAAGTTTCTTTCTTTATACGATCGAGCGTATCTTTAATGTAGGGATAAACTTCTCGCAGTTCGGTATAAGGGATAGAGCCCACAAGCCTGACTTTTGTGCGTGGACTGGCGGAGAAAAAATCTTTTTGAAATTTAGCTTTGTTAAGTTGTGCCGGAGCAATTCCGCTAAATATTAAAAAAAAGACGGTTAAATATATCTGGTAGGGCCTCAAAATTTAGTTTTTATCCTGCCCAGCCGTCTCTGTCAAGACTTCTGTATTGGATAGCTTCCGCAATGTGATTGGTTTCTATATTTTCTGAACTGTCAAGATCGGCAATGGTACGGGCTACTTTTAAAATACGGTCATAAGCCCTGGCACTCAAACCAAGTCGCTCCATTGCGTTTTTTAAAAGCGTGTTACCCGCATCTGTCAATGCACAATAGGTTTTAAGATGGCTGCTATGCATTTGAGCATTGCAGTGAATGTTTTTTTCGTTTTTAAACCGTTCGCCTTGTATTAAGCGCGCCTTTATAACACGTGCACGTATATCCTGGCTGAGCTCAGAAGCTTGTTGCTTATTTAGTTCGCTGAAAGCCACCGGTGTTACTTCGATATGAAGATCAATCCGATCTAATAAAGGCCCGCTGATTTTATTCAAATATTTTTGCACAATGCCCGGGGCACAAACACAGTCTTTCTCAGGATGGTTGTAGTAGCCACAAGGACAAGGGTTCATGCTCGCAATCAACATAAAACTTGCAGGATATTCTACGCTGAATTTTGCGCGGCTAATTGTTACTACACGGTCTTCTATCGGTTGACGCATTACTTCCAGAACGGTTCGTTTAAATTCGGGCAACTCGTCAAGAAATAAAACGCCATTGTGAGCAAGACTTATTTCTCCGGGTTGAGGATTATTTCCGCCGCCAACAAGCGCAATGTCGGAAATGGTGTGGTGCGGCGTTCTGAATGGGCGCTGCGTTACCAGGCCGCCTCCTGTTCTTCCAGTTTTGCCGGCAACACTATGAATTTTTGTAGTTTCAAGAGCTTCTTCTAAGGTTAGGGGAGGGAGAATTCCTGGTAATCGTTTGCTCAGCATGGTCTTTCCTGCACCAGGAGGCCCGATAAGTATCGCGTTATGTCCGCCGGCAGCCGCAATCTCCAGGGCACGTTTAATATTTTCCTGACCTTTTACATCTGAGAAATCAAATTCAGACATAGAGGTTTTATTCGAAAACGCTTCTTCAAGATTAATTTCAGCTATGGGTAGTTCGGTTTCATCCTGAAAAAAATCTATTACTTGTTTCAGATTGGTGGCGTATCTCACCTCTAGTCCACTTACTACTGCCGCTTCAGGCGCATTTGATTCAGGCAGGATAATCCCTTTAAAACCATCGTGCCTGGCTTGTATAGCAATAGGCAGCGCGCCTTTAATGGATCTTAATTCTCCATCAAGGGCAAGTTCACCCATAATAATGTAATCGTTTATTTTTTCTGACGAAATTTGTTCGCTTGCGGCCAGAATTCCCATAGCAATTGTAAGATCATAAGCGGAACCTTCTTTACGAATATCGGCAGGCGCCATATTCACTGTAATTTGTTTACCTGGAATTTTATAACCGTGTTCTTTAAGAGCGGTATCAATTCTTTGTTGACTCTCTTTCACAGCGTTGTCGGGCAATCCTACAAGAAAAAAATTTACTCCAATACCAATATTTACCTCTACTGTAATTTTAGTGGCATTTATTCCTTGCACCGCATATCCAAATGTTTTTACCAACATATATGCAAATTAACCAATTTAAAACGAATATTAATTTCTGAGTTTTTAATTTTTTTTGTAGGTTTGATTACTCACATAAAATGGACTTATAATTTTGGTCCTCAAAACAATTTTACAACGCATGAAGAAAATAATTTTACTTGGAACCCTATTTCTGGCAGTTAACTGCTTCTCTCAAACCGAAAAACAACCCGAATTAAATTGCTACAACAAATGGGCTGCTAAGTTCGAAGACCGTGGTGCAGAAGTGGTAAAAGACGGCGTTTATGAAGATGTGATCATCACCAATCGTCAGGGTTCTAAAGCTACCTGCAACAATGGAAAAGTAGAAGTTAGAAATGGCATGGTGGTTAAATTTTATCTTCTTTTAAGCGACGGCTCGCACGAAGAAGTGAAACGTACCTGGAAAAATAATTCAGAAAAAAACGTTACGATTACTAATGGCATCAGTAAAACAATGAACACCGTTCATGGGGAGTTAATCAACGTGATCTGGCCGAATTTGATCAAAGCCAAAAAAGCAAAACCAATTCTGGCTCCTGATCCTACCGACGATTAATAGTTAGCTATAAATTTTAAAAAAAGAGAATCCAGGTGGTTCTCTTTTTTTTAAGCTCATTTTTTTAAGAATCAAGAGTTTATAGTGGTTTTAGAGAGTTTAGTCATATTTAATTTTTAAAATATGACAATCTGATGACACTTTAGAGCCGTTTATATACCATCTTTGCGGTACAGTAGTTGGAATATTTTAAAGTCATAGCTTTTACACACAAAACGCTTCCCCTGGAACTCATTGGCAAGCTTCACCTCACTCAGGAAGAGCAAACCACCGTACTCGGGGCTTTCAAAATTAATTTCGGGTTTGAGGAACTGCTCTTTTTGAGCACCTGCAACCGTATCGAATTAGTGCTTAAAACCTCCCTGGAACTAAATCCTGTTTTTATTAAAGAATTAGCTTTGTTTTTGAACAGCCGCCTCAATAACGTTGAAGCAACAGCTTTATCGGAAGCGGCTGAGGTTTATGAAGGAAATGATGGAGTTCAGCATATTTTAAAGGTGGCATCATCACTTGATTCACTCGTAGTTGGCGAACGCGAAATTATTACCCAGGTTAGAAAAGCCTATGATTTTTGCAATGGTCTTGGATTGACCGGCGATTTTATTCGCTTGCTCATCAAACAAACTATTGAAACGGCAAAAGATATTTATACAAATACAGATATTGCAAAAAATCCGGTTTCAGTAGCTTCATTAGCTTACCGCCAATTGCGTCATTTGGGTATTAAGAACGAAGCGCGTATAATTTTTATCGGGAGCGGTGAAACAAACACCATTCTTGCAAATTATTTTCAAAAACATAAGTTTGCCAATTTTACTGTATTTAACCGCACACTAACCAATGGTCAAAAACTTGCCGCTCTTCTGAAAGGAAAAGCTTTTGAGCTTAGTACCCTTCCAGATTTTAAAGAGGGTTTCGACGTGATGGTAGTATGCACGTCAAGTTCGGAAATTATAGTTACGGAAGAAATTTTTTCTATTCTGAAAAGGGATGGCTCTTCAAAAAAAGTAATCATCGACTTAGGTATACCTTCCAACGTTCACAGTTCGGTAGCAAAAAATACGCAGGTAAGTTACATCGATATTAATTCTTTAAAAGCTCAAGCCGAAGCAAATTTACAATTACGTAAAAACGAAATTGTAAAGTGCGAAGAAATCATTCAGGCAAAAATAGAACAGTTTAATGCACTTTATGCCGAACGTCGCATCGAACTGGCCTTTGGCTCCGTTCCTAAGCAGGTAAGGGCTATTAAAGATCTTGCCCTAAATGAAGTATTCGCTAAAGAAATAAATTCAATGGATCTTCAAAGCAAAGAGGTTTTAGAAAAAGTACTTTCTTACGTGGAGAAAAAATACAATGCGGTAGCTATAAAAACTGCCAAGGAAGTTTTTCTGTCTTCCAAAAATTAGAATTCTCTGATTTATTCAATTACAATTTTTACACTGCAGAAGTTTCCTGTCGCACTTTTTACCCGTAGTATGTAAATACCTGATGATAAGGTCTCAACATTTAGAAAACTGTTACGTTGTGCGATATTCGCGGTGGTTAGAAGCTTACCGTAACTATCATATAACCATATTGTGTTAAACTCCTCTTCCTGGAATTTTAAGGCAACTTCAGTTTTAGCGGGATTTGGAAATACAAAAACAGATGCTTGCTCTTCGCGCTGTTCAACGGGAAATTCAGTAAAAGCAAATGCGCCCAATTCCGGATTTGCTTCTGTTAAGATCCATGGACCCGAATAGACACTCGGAATATTCGAAAAAATCGGCGGCAAATAAGAGATATTTTTTACTTCCGTTTCTTTTAAATTAAGATTCAGAAAAATTTTATTTGCTTCAACTCTCAAAGAATTTATATGAATTTTTTCAGAGAGGGTTTTGAAAAAATAGTCTTTCATATAAGCAATGCCTGCCTGAGGACTGGGATAAATGCAGCTGTCCTGTAACTGAATGTTTTTATTAAATTCTATACAAATTTCATTTGCGCTACTGTAATAAGCTCTCTGAATGTTTGCAGGTAAAATTATTTCTTCGTCCAATGGAAAATTGTACATGTATTTTTTTGCAAGGGGCAATAATTTTTTAGCAAGGCGTGTATACCCTGCAATCGTGTAATGACAGCCATCTGCATCGCGGTCCGAAAAGGGTGAACCAACCGTAGACATGACGGCGACATCGTGGTAGCGTTGGGGTAATTTTCTTTGTATTTCGCGCACAAGGTTATGATATTCGCCTCCGCAGCCAAGATTTAATTGCAGCACAACTATTTTCTTAAGTGAAGGATAATCAGCTTTCCACGATGTGTAAAGTGTCTCAAAGTTTTTACCATAGTTTAAACTGCTATCGCGTTCGGTATTTCCATCTGATTCGCCCTGGTACCAGAAAATTCCTTTTACCCCTTTAACTGCGTCATTTGCGCTCAGTTTTTTATAAATGCGATCATAGATAAAAGCTTTAGGCTTGTTATAGGCGCCGGTACTATGTACCAGAGAGTCTTCCACAGAAGGTGTATGAGATGCAAAATGTTGCCGGATAAGCGTACTGCCCTGACTTCCGTTAATAAAACAATTTGGAATTCCGGTCTCATTTGCCAGTTCGCTCTGCAGGGTAAGGGGCCAGATGCCTGAGAAACCATAATCGCCGTGAATATAAGAATCAGAAGAGGGTCTTTTAAACTCACAATCTCTGCCTACACTTTGAATGGGATAAGTTGCATCCTGAGAAAGAGCAGTGGCTACTGCAAAACTGGATCCAATAACTCTTGTAAACGGATTGTAATAACTACTGTCGTGACGGTAGGTAGATTCATGGCTGGGACATTCAGCATTCGATTGCCCGTCAACTATAAAAAAATCTCCGGCAACAAGCCCTAATACTAGTTTTTCACGGTGTTCGGCTTTGCCATTTTCTTTTAAAAATACTTCCAGCTGGTAATTTTTCAGGCAAGCGGGAATGGTATGTTGAAGCGTAAAGGTTTCGTAGCTTTTTACCGGTTTGCTCAAAGTTTGGATAACTACGCTCCCGGTCATTTCTGAAACAACCGTGCGAATCGTTCCCGGGAAAGGAGAATAACCCTGCACCTCAAAGTGCCCGTTATTATTACTATCGCGTGCAAAGAGCTGAAGGTATTGAGGGATTTTGGAAAATTCGACCTGCCCAGAAAGGGTGTAAGTGGAAAGCCCGAAAAGTAGTATTTTTATGACAGTACGCATCTAAAATCTTTCTCAAGATAACGAATTAATGGGCTGTTTTGCTTCTTTCAGAGGTTTTAATGTTTCCCCGCTTTTCTTACCTTTGCCGCGTGGAAAGAAAAATTATTATAGGTACACGCGGAAGTGACCTCGCACTTTGGCAGGCAAATTATACAAAAGAATTGCTTGAGGATAAAGGTCATCCTGCAGAAATTAAAATCATTCAAACCAGCGGCGACCGCTCTCAGCAATGGGATACAAGTTTCGAAAAACTGGAAGGAAAAGGTTTTTTTACGAAAGAGCTGGAAGATGCTTTACTCGATAAAACGATCGATCTGGCCGTACATTCGCATAAAGATCTTCCTACAACAAGTCCTGAAGGGCTTATGGTTGCTGGCGTAAGTCGCAGAGAAGATCCTTCTGATATTCTTATCATGAGCAAAGAGGCGGTAGATGAAAAACAGAAATACGGCTTAAAAAAGAATGCGATAGTGGGAACTTCTTCTTCAAGAAGAAAGTCTCAGATTTTGGCTTTTCGTCCCGATGTGGAATTGAAAGATCTGCGCGGGAATGTTCCAACGCGTATTAATAAATTGAGAAATGGCGATTACGATGCCATTATTTTAGCTACGGCTGGTGTTGAACGCCTGGAGCTTGATCTGGATGATCTCCACGTCGAGAAATTAAATCCTGAAGAGTTTGTTCCTGCTCCTGCTCAGGGTGTGCTTGCCTGGCAAACGCGCGAAGATGATAATGAGTTACTCGAAGTTATAGATGAAATTAACGACCTGGATGTTCGTATTAAGATAAACATTGAACGTGAAATTTTAAATATGTTTGATGGTGGGTGTCAATTGCCACTTGGTGTTTACTGCGATACAGAAGAGGATGATGAAGACCGCTTAAGATTCAAAGTCTGGATCAGCATGGCAGAAGCCTGGGACAAACAACCAAAGCAATTGTATTTTGATACATTAGATACGGATGGTTTTTCGGACATGATCGTCGATCATATTCATGCCATCCAGCCGAAGAAAATTTTTGTAACCAAAACTTTTAAAGACGATGACTATTTGCCAACGGCGTTAAAGCGCCTCAATTTCGAAATAGAAGGAAAGAGTCTTATCGAATTCAAGCAAATCCGAATTAAAGAGTTACCGAAAACAGACTGGATATTTTTTAGCAGCAAGCACGCCGTACGTTATTTCTTTAACCAGAATCCAAAATTAGAAAATGTGAAATTTGGCTGCATCGGAACTTCTACAAGTGCCGAGTTACGCCAGTTTGGAAGACGCGCTGATTTCATAGGACAAAGTACCGATATTAAATTAGTGGGTAAACAATTCAGTAGCAAGGTTGGGAATTCCAGGGTTTTGTTTCCTATTGCCCGCGGGAGTATGCAAAGCATCCAGTGGCAAATGGTGAAGCGTGACAACGTTATTAACCTTGAGGTGTACGCAACTCTGAAACACAGCATCGAAATTTCTTCGGAATACGAAGTGCTTATTTTTACAAGCCCCAGCAACGTGGAGGCCTATTTCGAGAAGAATACCATTCATCCGCATCAAAAAGTTATTGCCATGGGCGAGAGCACAGGCAAGGCTTTGGAGAAATTGAAATTCAAAAAGTATACTATGCCCAGGAGTTTTGATGATTTAGGATTATTTCAGGTAGTGTTGGGGCTTTCAAATTAATGCCCATGTTTAGTAAACTGCTTTTGGTGGAAGGTTGATCCGTTCGTCCATAAGAGAATGAAATTCTTATTATACAACAGAGAGTTTAGGAGGCAAAAAACGCACGTATAGATGTGGTTGTTTAGGGTAGCTCACGATTGAGGCCAATGAAGATATCGGAAACGTCTTACTGAATGAAAAGTTTCTTTACTTGCGAATAAGACCCGCTCTGCATTTTGAGCAAATAAACACCTGCTTGAAGACGAAGCTCTTCGAGCAAATATTCTGCTTTGCTTCCCGAACCGGTATAGATATTTTCCATCCACACCTGTTTCCCCGTAAAATCAGTTATAGTAACTACAAACTCTTTAATAGCCGAGTTTTTAGTGAAGGTAAATGAAACAGTTTCACCGCTTTTTATGGGATTAGGAAAAAAAGCAAAATCAGGAATACCAGAAAAATTTACCGGCACAATGGGCGAATATTTATAACTTTTATTATAGTCTATTTGTTTTAAGCGGTAGTAGCTCATACCTTCTACAGGTTCGTTGTCGTAAGCAGCGTATTTATTATAGCTACTAGTTGTTCCGGCGCCTTTTACTTTTGTAATTGAAACAAAGTCAATACCGTTAGTGCTTCTTTCAACCATAAAACAATCGTTATTAGTTTCGGAGGCGGTGGCCCAATTTAATAAAATACGTGCTTCCAGCGATTCTGCTTTAAAGTCAATTAATTCAACCGGTAAAGGTCCTGAACCTGCAGTTATAATACCGGCGCCACTTGCACCACCCCCTGGCGCGGCACTGAGTGTTCCCCCGCTATTATCTGCTCCGGCCAATCCATTATTGGTTTGTGTGGTAACGTTTACAGTGGGTTGAGCCGAAGAGTAAATAACAACACCTTGTCCGCCGCCGCCGCCTCCAGCATGAGAAGCACCATCAGAAACGCTACCTCCATTACCTCCATTAGCCGCAAGGGTTAATGGGCAGGCAGTTGTAACTGAAAAAGTAGTAGCTTCAATAACAATAGAACCAGCCGCACCACCACCACCCATGCCATCGTTACCTCCATTAATGGCGCTAACGCCGTTTGCTGAAATTCGGGTGGTTGCGCTGCAGACAGTACTGGTGGCAATGGTATTTGCTTTTATTAAAATAATACCTCCCCCGTTTCCACCCGAAGAGTTTTGACCATTATTTTGTTGTGGTCCGCCTCCGCCTCCGCCCATAAAAATTCTGCTGGCACTAATTTGTGTTGAGAAAGAAATGCCACCTAAACCACCTCCCGGAAAACCTGTACAAGCGTTGTACCCATCACCACCAACACCTCCGGCAGTATAGTTTCCACCGCCACCGCCCCCGGCATTGTGATCATTTCCACCACCACCACCATTTAATAGTCTGCCTCTGGCATTGTTAAATGTGTTGTTTGTGTTTTTGTAAATACCTTCGCCTTTAAATCCTAATAAATTATTATTGGCAATGTATAGGGTGTTGCTATTTGCCGTGCAAATGGGGCCAGAGTTACTGCCCGAATAAATCCCTCCTCTAAAACCGAGACCGTCTGCTAAAATGCGATGATTTATAGTCAGTGTATTGGTTACATAAAAAGCTACAACGCCCCCTACATTTCCGTCCCAGGTTAAACCACTCAGGTTGGCTGTGGTGGTGTAATTAAGACCCATATCGCGAAAACTAATGAGTTGTACCGATGAGTTGGCGCCTGTGTTGTAAGTATTTGAAAGCACACTTGTAAGTGTTAGAGAAGTGGGAGTGCCTGTTGTTGGTGTTACAGCGGCTATAGTTCTAATTTCGTAGAGACCGGCACTACCTATAGCAGAAAGATTGCCAAACGTGGAAACGTTTGTAGTATTTGTTCCAATTACATTGTCTTGCATCTGCATGATAATAACGCTGCCGCCTACTGTAAAGGTGTGATTGGAAATATTTACATTGGATAAGGCAAGTACATTAGAGCCTGTAATGGATGTGATTTTCGCGTAGGCATTTACGGTGGTTTGTCCCGTTATTAAACTAGTTACATATAAAAGAACTACCAAGAAAAAATATTTCATTGTTTATTTTTTGAATGTGACTGGAAGATCTGAGTACGGATAGTGTTTATACGTAGTAAATGGTTTTTGGGTTGCACAAGAGGTCAAAATAGGCATATTATCTGTCGCTTTTTATGGGTAGCCGAAACCAATCGGACACCGGCTTTAACTAACTGCATTTTAATAATAAGTGTTACTTTATCAGGCACTTCCTGAAAATTGTAAGACTAGAATACTAGTATAAAAGGGCGCGGGATTCTTCCGTTCAGACCATTGCGTCAATGCGCTGTGAGTTAGTAATAGTACTTGTTATAAAGCCAGGGGTCAGGCTTAGACAGTCTTTTGCATCAAAATACCAGCTTGCAGAATCTTTGCTGGGTTTTGCAGAACGCGCAGTTTAGCTCCGCATAACATTTCTATCTTCGTGGTATATCCAAATTAGAATGTATTGTTTAGAAACACAGGCCTTAAGTTACAGTTTTTCAAAAACGGAAAAAATCTTAGATGCTATAAACCTGCAGGTGCCCAAAGGTTGCATTTATGGGTTTCTTGGTCCGAACGGCGCTGGCAAGACTACCAGTTTAAAATTGGTAATGGGACTACTTAAAAAACAAGAAGGAGAGATTTCTATTTTTGGTCAATCTTTTGAAAAGAACCGTGTTGCTCTTCTGAAAAGAGTGGGCGCACTTATAGAAAGCCCTTCATTGTATGGCCAATTAACCGCGTTTGAAAATCTCCTGGTGCTGCAAAAAGTGTATCAATGTCCAAAGTCAAGAATTGACGAGGTTTTACAACTTGTTGGACTTTCCCACACTAAGAATAAAAAAACTTCTGCATTTTCGTTGGGGATGAAACAACGTCTAAGTATTGCCATGGCATTGCTTCATGATCCTGAACTTCTTATTCTCGACGAACCCACAAACGGCCTCGATCCTAATGGTATTTTAGAAATGCGCATTTTATTAAAACGCCTCAATCAGCAAAACGGAACTACACTTATCATATCCAGTCATTTATTAAGTGAGATTGAAAAGCTGGTAACACATGTTGGCGTTATTCATAAAGGCAGACTTATTTTCCAGGACAGTTTGCAAGCGTTAATGAACAAGCAAAATTTAAGTTCGGTTGTACGGCTTGATACCAGTGATGATTCCAGAGCCTGCCTGGTGTTACAAGAAGCGGGTTTTACAGCTGTAGAGATAGAAGGAAAATTAGTTATTTCTTATAAATCGAAAGAGGAAACTGCTTCTCTTATAAAAAAACTTATCGAAAATAAACTGGATATTTTTGAAGTGTGCATTGAGAAAAACGATCTCGAAACTGTTTTTATGGATCTTACAAAATAAAACCCAGAAGATATGGTTACAGCTTTTATACATAGTTTCGCCGCTGAATGGCTTAAGAAAAAAAGAACTGCTGCATCGTGGCTAACCGTTTTAGGCGCTTTTTTTTCACCTCTTATTTTTTTGATTTATCAGCTCACTCATTTTACCGAACTCTACCATCTTAGTCAGTCCCCTGTTTTTTGGGAATCTGTTTTTGATCATTGCTGGAGTTTTATGTGTACCATGCTTTTGCCACTGGGCGCCATTTTAGCGGTGAGTCTTGTTACCCAAATCGAATTCCGAAATACAACCTGGAAACTCGCGCTGCTAACTCCGCAATCTCTTAGCACTTTATTTTTCTCAAAATTTGCAGTGATCCTTTTTATGTTTGTGCAATTTTTTGTTTTGTTTTGCATCGGGACATATCTCTGCGGGATATTGCCAGCCGTAGTATACAGAGGTATTCCTTTTCCGGTGGAAAAATTCCCTTTTGAGATTTTATTGAAATTTTCCGGCAAATGCTTTTTTGATGCCTTACCTATTCTCGCAATTCAATATTTACTTGGACTCCAGTTTAAAAATTTCTTAGTGCCTCTCGGACTTGGAATAGGATTATACGTAGCTTCTATGATCGCTCTTTCGTGGAAATACGGTTACCTGGTTCCTTACATTTACCTCCCTTTAAATGTGTTGCGGGGCAGCTCAGTGGATTTCGAAATAAACCGGCATTTTTTCGCGGGACTCTATTTTGTGTTTTTTATGCTTCTTAGCTATCTTTTATTTATCACTAAAAAAGAGAAAGCATAAATGAAAAAACCTGTGATCATTCTCCTGCATATCACTTACTGGACACTGTACTGCCTTCTTCTCCTCATGTTGTATGGCCTGACACGTTTAAACGAAAAAGTCCCTCATAACGGTTACGGTCTTCTTATGGTTTTGGCCCAGTCTGCCCTTTTACCTGCGGTTATTGCCTTTTATTCCTGCAACACTTTTCTTTTTTCGCTATTTCTGGGAAAGCGTAAAATTCTTTACTTTATTCTTTCTGGTGTTATTATTTCCATGTGTACGGTGGTTCCGGCAGAGATCCTGTTGTATTTTGAAATAAAAGGTGCTATCTGGAATTTTGAAAATTGCCTGGGTATTGGCCTTTTTATAACTGGAAATGCCTTAATGAATGGCGGAATGGGTACTGTGATGCGAGCCTTTGTAGAATGGTACGAAGACATCAAAGTGAAAGAAGACCTTTCGAAAAAGAATTTTGAAACAGAATTGGCTTTAGTAAAATCGCAGATCAATCCCCATTTTTTATTTAATACCATTAACAACATTGATATGCTGATCCTTAAAGAGCCACAAAAAGCTTCCACCTATTTAAATAAATTGTCAGACATTATGCGTTTTATGCTTTATGAAACTAAAACGGAAAAAGTTTCTCTCAGTAAAGAATTGGCTTACATCGAAAAATACATCGAATTACAAAGAATAAGAAGTACAAATCATGCTTACGTAAAGTTTGAAATTGAAGGATTTTCAGAAGATATCCTGGTAGAGCCGCTTTTATTTATACCTTTTATTGAAAACGCTTTTAAACATACCGAAGACAAGGCAACCAACAATGCAATCCGGATTTCTTTTTTAATAACGAAAGAGAAAATTAATTTTGAGTGTTTTAATATTCGTACAAAGACTCAGGATTTGAAAACAGAGCATAGTGGACTGGGAAACGAACTTATTACAAAACGTTTAGCTTTATTATATCCTGGCAAACACAAAATGGAGATTGGCGATCGGGAAGATGCTTATCTTGTAAAAATTGAATTGAAGATTTGAACATCCGCGCCATCATAATTGAAGACGAGCCACTCGCCGTAGAACGTACAAAAATGTACCTCGAAAAAATTCCTTTCGTGAGTCTTGTCGCCTGCTTTACAAAAGCTAAAGACGCTTTAGAATTTTTAGGAACGAATTCCATTGATCTTATTTTTCTGGATATTAACCTGGGAGAAATTTCCGGGATTCAGCTTTTAGAAACCAAGCGTCCGGAAGCCGAAGTTATTATTACCACTGCTTACGAAGAGCACGCTTTAAAAGGATATGAATTAAATGTCATTGATTATTTATTAAAGCCTTACAGCTTCGAAAGGTTTTTACAGGCGGTTGAAAAGGTTCTGGCTAAACTTTCAAAAAAAGAAAATGAAGTTTCGGAGAGATTTATTTTTATTAAAACGGAGAACCGGGTTGAAAAAGTGTTTTTAAAGGAAATTCTTTACATAGAAGGCATGCGCGATTATAGGAGGATTCACACGCTAAGCAAAAGAATTATGACTTTGCAGAATTTTAAGGAACTGGAAATAGAAATTCCATCAGCCATCATCTGTCGGGTCCACAAATCGTACATGGTTGCTTTAGATAAGATAGTTGCTTTTGAAAAGGATAAATTGAAAGTGGGCGAGGTGGTTATTCCCATTTCAGAGACCTATAAAAAAGGTTTTTTTGATCTTCTTCCGTATCCTTTAAAAAAGGATTAAACGGGTTTTTTAAAAGTCTGGTTTAAAACTGAAGCCAGCCTCAATCCGCTTTTAACTAGTTGCATTTTGATAATAGGGGTTATCTTTTCCAGATATTCATCACCTAATTTATTTCCCTGGAAATCATAAGCGTATGATAAAAGGGCGCGCGATTCTTCCATCCAGGCCATTACGTCAATGCGCTGATAGTTAGTAATGTCTCTTTTAGTAAAATTGGAGGCCAGGCGCAGACAATCTTCTGCGGTTATGGCTTTGTATTCCAGAACTTCCGAATCCCAAACTTCATGCAGATCGGTGGTTTTATAAAAGAACCTGAGTTTAATGTTACTTCCACCTTTGTCCTTCACAAAACCACAATGCAGGGGCTGATGAATGTCGGCTACTAAATGTGTTAAGAGCTTAAGAGAAAGAAAAGTTTCTTTAGTACTGGTTCTTTTTTTTAAGGTCTTAATTAAATTCTCCAGAACATTTATAATATCGGGTTGTTTTGTGCGCACATAGGTTTTATCATTCTCTATGGCTACAAAATGCCAGGGCTTCATAAAATCGTAAGATGAGTTCATAACGACTTCATCCATCCAGTAACCGGCTTTTTCAAGGGAAATCCCTTGCAAATATTTTTCCACCGAATCGGCTACAGCTGGCTCCAGGTAACGGGTTGCAATCTGTGTGACTATCTTATGAGCGCGGGGACCCCAGGCAAAAGCATTTGAAACAAGGCACAGAGTTAGGAGAAGGATGGGTATACGTCTATTCACATTTTAAATGTAGAAGTAATTGTAATAAAAAACAATACCTATGGAAGGGTATTTTCCCGAAATGACTAGGAGGAAAACCACATTTTGGGAAATGTTGGGATAAATTAGATTTTTATTACTAGTTGAAATCTCTTATAATTAAGTCTCTTAACGATATGGCTTAGCTATCGAATAATGCAGACACACAAATTATTATTATCTATAGAAAATTTTATATGTTTTGAATGAAGTAAGGTTCAAAAAAAGATTCTTCAACTTTTATATTTTTAAATCCCAAGATTAGAAATTGGGTTGCAATTTCCCGATAAGTTTCACCAATTGGTAAAAAACAGAGAATGTGATTTTCTGAGCATGACAAGCATCTTTTGAATAAAATGAAAACAGGAATATTTTTCCCATTGTAAAAAAATGAAACGTAATATTTTTCACTGTCGACTTTAAAAACGTTCTGATCTAATAAATTCGCAATTTTAATCAGTGCATCTTTATTTAAATGATGGATCCAGGAACTTTTTAATTGAAAAGATTCTCCTAAGCCTTTTCTTACCCCACCATTTTCATGAATTTCAAAATTTATTTCAAAATTGCAGTTTTCACAGTTGCAATAGATAAATTTATCTGCGAAAGGAAATTTATTAAAATCCGCACTTCTATTTTCTATTTTTCCTAACTCTAGAAAGGTTGTTTTATCTTTAACCTTAAAGTATATATCTTCTACATCTTTTATTGAACTAATTCCCATGTTTTTAAAAGTAAATTATACTTGTATTTTTCAGGTATTTCAATTTCATTTTGATTTAGCAATATATCGAATTTTTCTGAGCATTTAATTTGAATCGCTCCTCCCTGTTTTTCGAACCATGGCATGGCTTCTCCGAATTCTATAAAAACATTAGAATTCTTTTTCATTTTAACTTTAATATAATGATAGTCTCCATATTTTAAAGCATTGGCTTCTGGATCAAAATAATTTTCCATTAGTGCTCTCGATTCTATTGTATAAACTCCTACTGTATAATTCAAAGGGTGAGGCATAACCTCCCGTAATGTTTTCTCCATAGTGAAATCTATCAAATAATTCATCTGCTTTTGAATTTCTTACTTCAGACACCCCCCCAAACACCCTCGCAAGGAGGATATTCGATTGCAGGATCTAGTACGAATTTCCTATAAACATTTTGCTTATGAGCGCGGGGACCCCAGGCAAAGGCCTTTGAAACCAGGCACACAACTAAAAGAAGGGTGGGTAAGCGTGATTCACATTTTAAGTATAGAAATTGTAATAAAAAACAATACCTGTGGAAGGGTATTTTCGCGAAATTAACTGGGGGAGAAAGCACATTTTAGGGAATGTGCTTTTGTGTCAGGGTTTTATTTAAGAATCTAACGCAATTTAAATTGTTTTAAGTGAGATCTCTTCAATTGGGCTTAGTGTAACTGGAAAAGGAAAATTATAGTTAGATTTTGTTCTTTCCTCCCAAATTTTTTCAATAGCATCTTTACTGATAATTTTATGATAAACTCCTCGATCATAAAGCTCTAAAGAAAGACTTTCAAACGCAACTTTGTCATCTGTAACTATCCTGTAACTGTCTTCACTTATTTTACTTATATCAAAAGGGAAATTGCGGTATAGTGCTTTGGTGGTGACAAAAAATGAGTTAGAGATTTCACTTTTTTTAATCACAAAATAGAAAACGTTTAAAACTCCGGTTTTTATAAAAGGCAATTCAATCGGAGGATTCTGACCATGAAAATAGAGTCTATACTCATAATCATTACACCATAATTAGTATTCTAGTTCTTTATATATGGTGTAAGTTCCGAAACGCATTTTTAAATTATTGGTTGATTGATACAAATTTACCAATTGCTGGATTAAATTCAGCTACAATCTTTTCATCACCGTTTTCTATTCCATTCGGGTACTCCTAATCGCGTCTTCGATCCTGCAGTAAAACCATGGTTAGTAAAAGGAAAAGCGTCTGGTTCTGGAATATTGAAAGGAATTGATGCAATATCACTATTGGTGGCTTTGAAACGAATAACGCAGATAACTAAATTACTATCTATTGAAAATTTTACAAGTTTTGAATGAAATAAGCTTCAAAAAAAGAATCTTCAACTTTTATATTTTTAACTCCCAAGATTAGAAGTTGGGTTGCAATTTCCCGATAAGCTTCACCTTGAAACCAGGCACACAACTAAAAGAAGGGTGGGTAAGCGTCATTCACATTTTAAGTGTAGAAGTAATTGTACAAAAAAGCAAGAGCCAATGAAGAGTATTTCCCCCGAGATAAACAGGTATCAAGCATATTGATAAAAAAAAGTTGCTAAGTTCTTGAGCTAATCAAATATAATTTTAGTTCTTCCTGGTGTTGAATTTTGCGACGCAAAATAGTCCAGAATTTCTTTTTTTTCTTTATCTGAAATTTTTCCGTTTGAATCCTCCTTTTCCCATTTTCGTAAAGAGGAAAGATCTGCGTAAAAAACAGGAGGATCAAAGGTCAATTCGCCAGACACGACTACTTTTTTTTGATCATATATTATTACCATAGCTCCCCTCGAAATAATTGAAAAACTTATATCCATTGCTAATTCTAATTAGTTTGTCTTGGTTAACAATTTAAAATGTTCTGAGTTGATGAGATAAAGGGAAGGGTATTTTAGTTATTTCCGGTCAAGATAAAGCCCCTTATTAATTTCCACTAATAATTTAAAAGTTTTATCCATTTCATCATCAAGTAGAGGAAAGGTCTTATTTAATATATTTTCGGGATAAATTCTGGCGAAATTATTTACGGATTCTATAATCCACTTTAGATTTTCAATTGAATCATTTGCTAAAAACGCACTGATAGATGAGTTTGTAATATCAAGAGCTCTTGACTTTAAAAGTGAATTAGAAATGGATGAAATTTTTTCTGCTTCCGACGCACAAGCGATAAAATAGTCAAAATTATGTTTTAGAATTTTGGCTTTTACTACAGTTAGTTTTTCCATGGTATTTCTGTATCTGGCAAAGAAACGATATTTTCTGAAAATTCTAGTTTTATAGTGCAAAGAAAAACATTCCTGCAAGCGTGCCATACAATACAGCGATTTTAATAAAAACTTTAAGTCAACACTAGATGTGAACCTGACGACATAAAACTACGAGATTTTTATACCTCATGAAGGTATTTGTTTGACATAGAACAGCAAATAATGGAACGTTTTATATTGTACTGGGTGGATGTTGTGGAGTACGTTTTAATTCAAACACCTATAGTTAACGAAGGAGAAATGTACTATTTCTATTAGAGGTAATGTAAATTGATTTTTTATCATTGAGGTTTACGCACTAGCAACTGGAGTATCAACTTCTCTAACGTTGTAGAATTCATAGTTATTTCTAATTTTTTCGGATAAATTTTTTAAGGAGTCAAAATCCTCAGTAATTTCTTCGGGAATCAATATGAAACTTCGAGAGTAATCTACTAGACCAAAAAAGACAACTTCAATAATTAATTTGCTGTTTAATTCGTAAAGAATAAAATCCCAGTTTTTTTTATAAAGTACCTTCGCCATAAATTGTGTTTTATAATTCTGTTACTGTAAAATCAACATCTTTTATCATTCCTTCTGTTTTAATTATCGCTTCTAATTGGCCCGTTGGTGATTTTCCTCCCGGTATCCAATGGATGTTAGTGCCTAATTCATTACCACTTGGTGAGGTAAAACAGCTCTACTCATCAAAACTTAGCCCATCAATTTCAATTATATCTAAAACCACGATTGATTCCGGAGCTCTCTGGCCGCCTAAAGAATAAATTATTACACAGGTCTTCTGATTTATTTTGCTGATTGCTACTTCAAGGGGATTTCCAGTAGTAACGCTCAGTGGATATTCATAGTTCGTCACAAATGCGAGATCACTAATAAGAAATATTTGCTCAAGTTTGCTTAAGTCAGTAATTTTCTTTTTATAAAAGGGCTTCTGATTTTTGAAAGGAAAAAAAACCAGTTGTTGATTTAATAGCATTAAAGATATTTTGGCGTTAACATATTCGTTAAAATCTGAACTGGCCAGCCAGTAGTTAGTGTTCAGCGCACAGTTCTTGATTTCGTTTTGACAATCGAAAAAATCGAAATATTTTATTCTATTTTTTAACATAATTTACTCCAAGCAGAATTGCTATACTTCCACTTTTCCAGCACTTCCAGGTCTTCGCTAAGCCTATGAAAAGGTATAGAAGTCTTAATTTGTATAGCTCCTCCATATTTGTCAAACCATGGTATAGCTTCCCCGTATTCAAGTAGCAATGGTTCTTGAGTGCTTTTAATTTTGAATTTAAAGTAATAATAATTCCCGCCACTTTCGGATATTTTTTGATAATTTTCCATCAGCGCTCTAGATTCAAGAGTATAAGCGGTTTCACTAATCGCTAAAGGGCTAGCATATGATCCTCCCAGATCTGATTGAATTTGGAATCGATCAACTATTTCATCTTGTAAAGGTGCTCTTACTTCAGACACCCCCCAAACGCCCTCGCAAGGAGGATATTCGGTTGCAGGATCTAGTCCGAATTTCCTATAAACATTTTGCTTATGAGCGCGGGGACCCCAGGCAAAGGCCTTTGAAACCAGGCACACAACTAAAAGAAGGGTGGGTAAGCGTGATTCATATTTTAAGCATAGAAATTGTAATAAAAAACAATACCTAAGGAAAGGTATTTTCGCGAAATTAACTGGGGGAGAAAGCACATTTTAGGGAATGTTGGGGTTCCGCAGATTTATTGCGAGCTATACAAGTGCAGAGATAAATGAGAAGGTCAAATCGAATTTAATAATTAAATAACAAAGACAAAGAACACTTGTCCTCGCGTTTTGATATTAAATCCAGTGCATCACAAAACTTAAAAAGAAATAGCTAGCTTTTTTTGGCCTTGGCTATTAAATAAAATCATTAGGTAAAAAATTCGGCCCCCCACGTTTAAAAATCACCTTTAAATTGTTTGTAATGCCTTCGAAAAGCCCATTTGAAGAGTATAATTCAATACCACTACCTCTTAAATCTTTTTGTAAAGACAATTTATTTTCAGAGACAAACTCACGTATTTTATTAATAAAGTCTTGAGGAGTATTATTTTTTCTCAATTGCGTGATATTAAAATCATCATTGTGATAATATGGAATTAAGTATGCTATGAGAAGATCCATAAAAATATTTTTGTCATTAACATCGGCCATAACTTGAATAATTTGCTGCCAAAATATTTCCTCAAAAATATTTCCTTTAACTTTTAAATAAGGCAGAATAAACTTTTGGTAACTTCCTAGCGCCCAATGTTCATCAAATTCTTTGTCTAAAACGAAATAGTTTTCACGACCACTTATAAAGTCTTCTAAGTTATTATTTCTTAAAACTTCTTCAAATTCTAATTTCCTTTGATTTTCTCCCATTTACCTGAAAAATTATTAATTAGTTCAATGATATTCTTGTTATGAGTTATCTTTTCTGATCCTACAAGTGCAGCTTCAGTCGTGCCTTTTTTTGTCAAACCATGGTATAGCTTTCCCGTATTCAAGTAGCAATGGTTCGTGAGTGCTTTTAATTTTGAATTTGAAATAATAATAATTCCCTCCACTTTCAGATATTTGTTGATAATTTTCCATCAGTGCTCTATATTCAAGAGTATAAGGGGTTTCAATAGTTGCTAATGGACTAGCATATGATCCTCCCAGTTCTGATTGAATTTGGAATCGATCAACTATTTCATCTTGTAAAGGTGCTCTTACTTCAGACACCCCCCAAACGCCCTCGCAAGGAGGATATTCGATTGCAGGATCTAGTCCGAATTTCCTATAAACATTTTGCTTATGAGCGCGGGGACCCCAGGCCAAGGCCTTTGAAACCAGGCACACAACTAAAAGAAGGGTGGGTAAGCGTGATTCATATTTTAAGCATAGAAATTGTAATAAAAAACAATACCTAAGGAAAGGTATTTTCCCGAAATTGACAGGGGATAAAGCACATTTTAGGGAATGTTGGTAAATGCTAAAAGAAAAATCGCTATGAATTAATCCTTGGAAGTAACGTGTTTCGCGGTGTATTATCATCGCTGCAAAAACGTCACTGGGAAAACCTTATCTGTATTATTTCGAGGGCGCACCAGCAGGCAGTTACGTCGGGGCTTTTGTTTATTTTGAGCCAATCCAAAAGAAATGGATCAATGCCGCTTATGTCTGCCACAAAGGATGTTGACGAGAAACTCGTTTATAGCTGGGCGCATGCGTAACTACTTGTCATGGATCAAACTGATATTGCTAGAATTATTTTGGTAAGGAAACAGTCTCATGAGGAAGTCCAGCAAAGTGGAAGTAATAATAAAATATAATTTTTTAAATGAAGTGTGTGGTTTAAAGAGGGAAAGAGATTTCTGTTGAAAATTCAAAAAAGAAGTTAAAAGTCTAGTTTTTCCGTTTTTTTCAAATCTTCCGGAAATAAATATCCATGCAATGGATATCTTTCTTCCCAAAGAAGCTCTATGTCATACTTATTAATTTTAGCTTCATACATTCCTTTTTCTACTTCCACTGCTTCGAGAATTTTAACATCTTCGCTTGGACGAACAGTCAATATCATCACTTCATTTTCTTCTTCTTTTACGATTGCATCACAACCTTTCACGCTGGCCCATTTTCGTGTTTGGTAAGCATACTTCAATAGACCTCGTTGTAACTCTATGGAGTTATTTGAGTTATCTAATGAGATTAATTTGTCAATGTTGCCGACTCTGACTAGTCTATATTCAACGTTATTGTAAATGGCGTATGTATCAGAACCTCTATTTTTCATGGTTTAACAAATTTATTTAATTCTCTGCTATAACAACCAATAAACTCTTCTTTTCCCGAATTATCAATTATAAACATTTCGGCCTTATCTTCTAATTTTAAACTATTTGGATATTCAACTTTTAATTCCGGAACTCCTAAAACCCCGTTTGTCCCTGCAGTGTACCCCTGACCAGTGAATGGATATGGATTTTTATTATACACGGATTGAATGTTAGGATTGTTGATGCTTCCACCATTGTCATAGTTTCTGGGGATCTCGATACTAGCAAAGTCTAAAGTTTTAAACCTAACTATTAAACACTTAGTTGCTGATGTTGCTACGAATTCTGATTCTTTATAATCTAAACGGAGTCCGTCAAATATTTCGTTATAGGTGTTTAAATGTTTACAATCCTCAGCTGTGGCTATAAATCCTCCAATTGATTTTATATTTGTTTCCGCTTTAAAAAAGCCATCCATAAAGCTAATTGGAAACACTTTTTGCAAAATGCTTTCACTTGTCGGTAGAGGTATGGAATTTCTGATGATATTCACAAAGTCTTTTTCCCCTTGTGTCATAGCAGAGGTTGACTTGAGCATTAATTCCTTAAATTGGCCTAAAGTTAAAAAATTCCCGTTTAATTTATTTTTAGAAAGTAGACCCTCAATTTTATCTGAAAAGCCACTCATTTTTGAAATGATATTTTTACTATAAAGTGCTTGTGCAGAACTGGATCTAGCCATCTTCACCATTCCCCCCAAATAATCCATAACCTCATCCACCTGCTTTGACGTGGTAGCATCATCGATATGTTCCACCAACTCGGTTTTGTTGAGCTGATATTCTTTTACAAGTGCTTGTACCTCAGATTTATCAAATGCTGTAAAAGGTTTTTCATCCGCCAGATCAAAATAACCAGGACTGAAAATTTTTGGATTGCTTAGTATTCTGGCGCCACCCCAAACAGTTACCAGCAAATTAAATTCGTCGATCCATTTTTTAACTTTGCTATTAGCCGGAAGGCCGTTCGCTGTTATATTTGCCAGGGAACCCACTACCTGGGCGCCTTCATAAAGTGCCAGACCCATTTTGCCGATGCGCGCGGCTTTCCAAACCAGTCCTGGACCTGTGGCTAAGCTGACAACATCCGCGACGGTTGCTGAAATTCGTAAGGCATCGTCGTTGAAAGTTTGATCTGCAGCGTATTTTAAAAATATAGCAGGCGCAATGGTCAGTGTAGCATGCGATGCTGCTTCAGCTATGCTGGAAAGCGAACTTCGGTTAACGATAGTTATCGGTGTGAACGGAGAAAGTGTAAACGTAAGCGGATACGTCCAATGGGCAGTGCGAATATTTGTAATTACACCATGCACATTAGCATGTTCTATCGTTTGATAATCTACAACCTGTTTGCTTATGTTAAGACTTCCATTATCGTTAAGAGAAATAGAATATTTATGAGTACCAACGGGCGCGGCAGTGATGAGATAAGAATCATCATAAAAGAAAACGGTCTTAAATTGGTCGGTGATAGTGCCAGGAAAATAGTGTTTAACCACTTCCCCCTTTTCTTTAAATTTTATACATAAAATTTTACTTAATTTTTTATAATCATTAAAAGTAATAATCGCGTAAAGTTCTGCAAGCAAAGACCTGGTTCCGCAATTGTTAGAAGGATTGGTTAAAGCATCAAAAAAGGCAATGATGTTTGCGTCAGGCACCTCAAGGTTTAGAGTTTCAAATAGCCTCACCATGGCGTCTTGTGTTCCCCAGCCATTATCAAGGATCAAAATTTTTAAAAGCCGAATGCGCTCTGCATTACTAATAAAATTAAGCGCGCAAATATTCGACATGTCATTTACATATTCCGCCACCAGTGCTGGGTTTGTGATGGATTTGGTTTGATTATCGGTAGTGATCGTATTATTTGCATACCCTTGAAGTTCTTTAACACGTTGAAGTAGCATCACAACCTTATCCTGATACTGCTGCAATGGAGTTCTTGTTTGCGGGATTACATTGTTAGAGGTACTTAGCAAATGTTTGGTTAAATCGAAGTCATCAATTAAACGCTCGAGACTATAACATTGGGAAATGATTTTTGGACAAAGCGTAATAATATTTGCAACGGTTATGGCATAAGGAATATAATCGCGATCGCAAATAGTTAACGCTTCTAAAAATCTTTTTGAGTCCACGCTGTAGGTTGAAGTGAGAGCAGCGCCAGACAATTCAATAGTTGGCCCCGTTATGCCACCAAATTCCACCGGAAGGCTCTGGAGGAAAGTTCCACTGCCATTATGATTGGCCGTGGGCCATGTAACACTTGAACTTACAGGAACTTTAGTAGCTTTAAACTTAAGTTCTCCGTTTGTCACGCAGCCATAAACAACTACCACTTTATTTAACGAGGAAATTTTTTTTGTAAGAGTGTCCATTAAAATTCCCTTACAATCAGAAGCATCTACATAATAGCCGTTAAAATTTTCGCGGTGTTTTTCTAGCCGGCACCGCGTATAATTTACGTTGTTGTAGGTAAATGCCTGCAAAGAACCATCTGCAAAAAAATCATATTTTTCCGGCGTCTGAATATCCTCGTCATTATATGAAAAGGCAACTTTAGATAATTTACTAAGAAGGAGCGTAAACGGTTTGCCCGCTGGCGACATAAAAGTAATCGTGCTGTCGGGTTCATTGCGAAGCTCCCAGAGCTGGGAAATAGCTTTCGAATCCAATTTTATTTTAAGCACACTCAAATACTTTTCGAGCGCAGCAATAAATTTGGTGGTAACAAGTTCACTGGAGGATGTAGAAGATAAATTATAGGTGTGTTCCTCAAAAGTAGCAGTTCCTGCCAATTCTGTGGCGAGAGGCTCACTTAAACTAATTTTGTAGACGACAGAAAAATCGCTCCGATTGCCGTGAAAACTGACATCGATGCGTCTGTTATTATACGAGCTTTCATTTTTAGTAAAAGTCTTTAAGATTTTGGTGCCAAGGCCTTTTACCTCTTCCAGCGTTTGCTCATCGGCACTTAAATTTATTTTAATGTCGTACTTCTCCTCTAGTTCTTTTTGTTTGGTTAAAAAGGTTTCGCTGGCAGAAAAATACGCGAAAGTCTTAAGGTTGATGAAGCTTCTTTTCACCGCCTTACTTGCGTACAAATTGAGGACCTCTTTTTTTAGTTTTTTTTGGTTGAGGGACTTTAAGAGAGTAAGGCTAGGGGCTTCCCTGTACTGTTCCTCCAATACAGCTATTTCTTTTTCAATCTTCTCAAGCTCGGAATCGTAATAATAGACTATCTCAATTGGAACGTCTGCTTTTTCATTTTCTTGTGAAAAGAGCCTGTTGTAAGTGGAGGCGAAAATTAATATCAGGCATATAATTTTTCTATACATGCTAATTAATGATTTGTTGTTTGCTTAAACTGTAATTAATTGGAGCGTCGAAACCCAGATGAAATCCAAGAACCGTAATGCTTCCACTCATGGAACCATGCAATTCTGATTCGGGTTGACTTTTGTACGTGAGAATCCCGGAAAGGCTAATACCGGCAAGTGTTAAACTATTAGATGCAGCAGAGGTTTCGTAGTCTATACCCACGTTAGCGCTAAGCCATGCACTTATACTTGCTTCGTTAATGGTAAAGGTCGGATCCCATGAGATACTGGTGTAAGCGTTGTACCCAAAATTTAAATTTGCAAAACCCCGTATTTTAATGCCGGTAAATTCAACCCAGGGACTTTGCGCAGAAATCGCTACGTTCATAGCAAGCCCTGCAGTCATGCCCGTATTACTTACTTCCATAAAAGAAGTATTGCTAAGAAAGTCTTTGCATAAAATTTTGACCCCGATTGGATTTTTTTGTGTCCCGGCCCAGACCTTCCAGTTATTTGGACCTCGCAGATCAAGACCTACATCACCACCTGCACAGATGATAGGTTCAGTATTTAATTTAACGGAGAAGTTCCCTGCAATTTTTTTGCATTCCGGAGTTTTATAATAACCCAGGTAACCACTGCCGGTTATAAATCCAGGCGATTGATATTTTCCCTCATTGTTTTTCAGATAATTTAAAACACTAGCATTTCCAACAAGCTGTATGTAAAAACCACCATCATTAAATTCTGCTTCAGCTCCTAAATCAAACATATAAGTTTTTCCAGAAGTTGGTTGATCGTAGAAATAGAATTTGCAACCTATGCCAAATTTGTTTTGTTTATCGGGTACCACCTGAGTTGGAGTGTTGCGTTTCATCTTACTATATGCGAAGCCTTCTACTCCATACCACACAACCGGAACGGGATTTAACGGGATAGTAAAACCCGTAACGCTTAATTTTGCAAACCAGTATGTAAAATTTTGAGCTAACTGTGTTGTTTTTCCATTGAGAAAAAAAGCAGTTATTTCAATAGGATTGTCTTTATTTGGAACTTTGACACGAACCAGCACATCTGCCTGCCAACTGTCTCCGTAAACAGGGTCGTCTTTTGTAAAAATTAAAGTGCCCCGCACATCCAATGCCGGCGTTACCAGGTAAATTGTAGTAGGATCAAATTTTACGATTTTATCAAATTCTCCATTCTTAAGTTTACTTCCAATATTATTGAAATCAAATTTTACTGTACTTAGTATAGCGCTTGCATAAGGTCCTGCTGATGCACCGAAAGACTGTGTTATACTTGAGGCTACAGCATTGGAGATTCCCTGAACAAGCAGTTCATTTAGAATCTGGTTAGAAATAGCGTTCCAGTCTATGCCATTTATCGCGTCTTCAACTAAACTTTCTCCGGTGTTTAATAAATTCGCAGCACTAATAGTCATGATAACATCGCGAATGGTATCGGCAATGCTCTCAAACATGGTTCCCGAATTTTGCAAAATAGAATTCAGATTTATGGTAGCATTAACGCCGTTATTTATAAGCTGAAGTCCGGCCGCGGTTACCTCTTGTTTTACAAAACCTTTTACTTTTGCTGTAACACCTAATTGCACAAAGTTTGTGATTTTGGAAGTAATGTTTGTCTCAAAGCTATTTGCAACGGAGTTCTTGACGCCGGCCACTATATTATTTCTTACAGAAGCAAATACTGTTGTAATAACAGCATGGTACTCTTCATCTACCTGCGCTTTGAGTTTAATTTCGAGTTTTTCGAAAATGGAACCTAAGTTTTGATCTATCTTGGAATTAATAGGTACAACCACTCTGGTATTAATAGCCGTCCTCACTTTCGTCATTGCCTTGTCTGAAACGTCTTGTATAGGTTTATTTATACGAAAAACAATTTCATCGAGTACTTTTAGCAGGACGTAATTCATTAATTCCTTTGCATTTAAGGTCTCTGATTTTTTTGCTACATCGCTTTTCAAAATTAAATTAACTATGTCGAGCGATGCCCAGTCTTCATCTGCTATTTCAGTAACTTCTTGTATAAAAGGCTTTAGACGGTAGATCACATCAATTACTTTTCCCATATCGGTTATGAGATTGTTTTTTATGAGTGGGTCATTTTTCGAAATACTGTCTGCTGTTTCAATGTTTACCGAAGGAGTTCCGTTGAATGCAGTTGCATTTACTCCTAGATCAGTAAAAGCAGTATTTAAGTCACTGACTAAAGCTGCAGTGTACCCAGAAGTGCTGCTTTGAAAAGATGTTGAACTTGCAGTAGATCCCGACGAGGCTACTGTTGAGGTAACGGAAACAGATCCGCTCAGCAATGGATTTTTGTAAATAGAATAAGCGTTTATAACGGGTGGACCTGTTTCTCCGCTTATCTCTTCATCCATGTTTATTTTTGCACTGGCACCGAAGGCATAGGCATTTCCATTTCTTCCGCATCCTAAATAGTCGACCGTTATGTCGAAATTACTCGCCTTACCTGTAGCCTGGTAAGTCAGTGCTGCTTTGCCATTCGGCACATCGAAGCCAATATTGCCATTTCCCCATACAGAGAATCGTTGCACACCTTTGAGATTGAGTTTAAAGTATGGCCAGCTCATATCTAAATCCATCTCAAGATGATTTTTTCCTTTGAACACCGCCCGTTTGATAGTTATCGGAATTTTTTGTTCCGCTCCGCCCCCGCCATTGAAAGTGAAAGTGGTGTTTGTAAGACCATTTACTAAATACCCTTCATTAAACCCATAGTCGGTCATTTCTATGCGGTAAGGAAAACTTTTTACGGTGTCAATAACGGGAATGTAAATTCCGCCGCTGATAAACGCTCTGTCAATTTCACTTTCATTTATTTTCGCGTGAAAATAACCCAGCTTTGACGTAAAGGTCATGAAGCGCAGAGAGTCGCTGGTTTGAAAGGGAATGGTTGTGTTAAGGGACAGGCCTCTATTTGTAACATAAGCTTTATTCGTATCGTTGGTAGTATTAACAAAATCAAATTCCCTGGCAAACGGCAGAGTTATTTGTCCACTGGTTTCAGGTGATTTTGGTAGTTGTAGTTTGGCCTGGTCAATATATAAGCCCTTCCAGCTGCTATCCGCCTCAAATTCACCCGGCGATTGTTTTTCTGAAAAATCAAGAATGTAATGTGTGGGTAGCATGCCAAATTTGGTGTTTCTGGCAAGCATGATACTTTCTGAATTAGGGTTGGCATGTTGAGAAATGTAATGCAATTGTTTCATGTTCTCAAAAGCAATGTGTGTAGCCGAATTATTTGAATTTATAACCTTTGAAGGCAACTGCACATAACCATTAAAATTAAATTCGTATTTACTTTGGTAGATAGAAAGTTCGGAAGATTGATCTAGTTTAACGGTAAAACCATAAGGTTCCATAACTGCTATCTGGTAATCTTTTTTTAGGGGAATACTGTAACTGTTGTTAAGATAGAAGCTTGTATTGGCAAGCGTTAGTAAACAGCGTTCAGAAATTAATTTTTCAACTTCCTGCGATACCCCAGCATGCGGAAAATTCCATTCTACTTTGCCACTTAATTTCAGATTACTCACGCCCACAATAACACTGTCTGGTTTGAATACTGCGGTCTTATTATCTGCATAAGTCTGCGGCTGTAACGTATAAGAAGCACATTCAACCTTGTCGGCAAAGCTGCCACTGATCATTACCCACTCGTTATCGCCCAATGGACTGATCGTTATATTAGAGTAAGCAAATTCGGTTTCAGTAGAACTCTTACTGAGTTTTGTTTTGCACTTACCGGATATAACATTATTTACCTTATCGAAGTTTGTTAATTTGGTAACAGACATCAAAAATCCGCCGGCAATGAACGATTCAATTTCAGGAGGACCGGTAAAAGTCTGGACCTTGCTTTTCGCTATTTGCTGAGTTCCGCTTTGCGCATACACCTGCCAGGCATATTTGCCCATGCGTTTTATATTCGCCCAAAACATTACAGGAACTGTTTTGCTTATTTCCTGATCGTTCACAGCTAAATATTCTTGTTGATAGAAATAATCGTTGTTAAGAATTGCGTCTTCAGGACTTTGATCTTCCTCTATTTCTACAAGTTTTAAAGTATACGTTACTAATTGGTTTGGTAAAGCTTTGCGTGGCTTTTTCCATTTAAATTTTGAAGGCGTTCCCAGGGTAAATTGAAAGTCATTCTCGGGTTCGATAACATCAATGGTGTCATTTTCGTAGTAGCCGAAATGAAAATGACAGGGAGTTGAATAACCATTATTTTTAAAACTACTTCTGCCATTACTCTCAAGTGTTCTTACCGTAAACACATACCTTTTTCCTTTTTCAAGAGGTGGGTCTGTAGCAGCGTATAAGTAATTATTCAGTTGCAGAGGCGAAGATTGCCATATCGGAAGCGCCTGGTTATTGAGGATTGCGGTAGAAGGATTAGTCCAGCTAGTATTCACTTCATAAAGATCTATTTGGTAAGTAAGCTGACTAAGATTTAAATTGCCATTTGCGTTACTAAGTTGCCATTGAAACAAAATATTTTGCAAGGAAATAGTTTCAACCACCGAACCACAAACAGGATTTAAAATAATAGCTGGATCATTTAGGGTAAGGTAGGCAGTAGCGCATCCGGGTCGGGATATGGTTTTACCACTTTCGTAATCGACGGCTTCAAAACAAAAAGTGTATAGTCCTTCAGGCAAACGGTTGCTTATTTCCAGTTGTGCTTTGCTGATGTTTGTAAAATATAAATTGCTGTAATTAAAATAAAACGCCAGGTCAGCGCCTTGCAATTCATAAGGTTGGCCCGGGGAAACAATTACCGGTGTTGCTGGTCTTAAACCGGGTTTGGTTTGAATGACAATGCCATTTGGACCTGTGATCTTTAATTTCAGCGCGAAGGCCCAACTGACTTCAGTAAAATCAGTAAAATAAATTGTGGTCTTAATACGCGGCTGAAAAGGATCTGCATACTCATCGAGGAACAAAGTTTTAGGATTTGTAAGAACTGTTGAAAGTGCAGAAGGATATGTTTGGGCCAGAGTTCTGGCGGCAAAGCAAAAAACAAAAACAGAAAAAAGGAAGATTTTCTGACGCATAAAAAACAAAAGGATCTTAGTGTGTCGACGAAAATACAGCAAACTTCCAGCGGAAAAGTGTTGCGCCAGGGCATGCAAAAATAATTTGGCCGGGATGCTATTTAAAGACGATATACGCAGTAAATGCTCCGTCGAAAAAGAATATTATTTTTCTAAAAAGAGGGAAGGGCTGATATTAGAGGGCAAGAGACGAAGAGGCAGAAGTAAATTTTTCATTTGTTCTTTACTATAAACACCTGTACTTTTTACTAAGCAGGTGAGGGGCAGTAAGCCATTAGCTAATAGTTAGAACCACGATCAGGCTATAAAAGAAAAGGGAAATACAATCGGATTCAAAAATTACATCTCTACAATTTTATTTTGAATGGCGTATTTAATAATGGATGCAACGCTTTTGCCATCGATTCTCGCAAGAATGAGGCTTCTGTCGTATTCTACCGTGCGTACACTTAAAGAAAGGGTGTCCGCAATTTCTTTGGTGGTTTTATCCTCACAAATTAAGCGGATGATTTTCAGTTCCCGCTCGCTAAATTCAGACTCCACAGGCTTTCGCGATGCGGCTTGCACCAGCATGTCTGCAACATCGGCGTCCGCGTATTTTCCTTTAAAGTAAACGTCGGTAATAGCTTGCACTAATTTTGCGGAATCACAATCCTTTGGTAAAAAAGCATTTGTACCTTTTTTAAAGTAGGCCGCTACATTTTCAAAATTATAATTACTGCTTAAAATAATGATCTTAAGTTCGGGGTAATCGCGTTTCAAAGTAGTAAACGCTTCGTGCCCCGATACTACCGGCATATCCAGGTCGAGAAGAATAACATCTACTTTGTTGGAGGTCATTTTTTTTAGAAGTTCCTGACCGTTAGAAGCGGTAAAAACAACTTTCATGTTTTCGTAAGTACTAAGTATAGCAACCAATCCATCGATTACAATTTTGTGATCGTCTGCAATACCTATGCGAATTTGTTTTTTCATTGTTTTAAAGGAATTTTCACCAGTACGTTAGATAAACCATCTTCTACAAAATACAAAATTTTGGCGTTCAGTAGCATGGCCCGTTTCTTTAAAGATTTAAGCCCAAGGCCGTTAGAGGTAGCGCTATGCACTTCCATTTCTTCATCTGTAACTCCCTTACCGTTATGAATGCAGGAGATGATAAAATCGGTGTCGGTGTTTTCGGTAAGAACCAAAAGAGTTCCAAAATTGCTGTGTTTATTCAGATTGTTCAGTACTTCGAGAACAATTCTAAAAATATTAAGTTGTTCGCGAATATCAAAAGGTAAATTGTCGGTAAAGTCACTGGCATTCTTAAAATTAATCAGGGCCGAATTGGCGCTTCGCATACTTTCTACCTTATGTTGCAGCGCTGTTAGAAGTCCATGATGAAGAACCGCTGATGGAACCAGGTCGTGCGAGATATCTCTTACATCGTTGTAAACGGCTCTTATAGAAAGCAATTCTTCTTTAAATACCTCGCCATTAGCGCCCGCCTCACTTAAAACTTTACTTTTGGTTTCAAGTTTCCGGATAATTCCGGTTAAATCTCCTAAGATCTGATCATGCAGGTTGGCGGCAATGCGTTCTTTCTCCTTGTCTTCGGCTTCTCCTGCTGCTTTGAAAATTTCCAGCTGTTTAGCCTGCTCAAGTACCAGCATTTTTTTGCGGTGAACGTTTAAAAAAGCGATCATGCCTAAAAAAAGGCAAACGAAAGCAAGTGCTGCTACAGCAATTAAAATCACTACCTGCGTTGTGCTTTCCATACGCCACGGGAGATAAGAAGGTTGCTTGTAATATTCATGAGCAGATGCAGACTCCAAAGATATTGAAAAAAAAGTGCTGGTAGCTTTCCAAGATAATTATAGAAAAGAAAAAGAACAAAGGCCATACTAAAGTAGAGAACGAAGCCGAAATTTAACCAGAAAAAGTAGTGCTCCCTTAAATCATAAACTTTCAACTCTTTCATCAGCTTAAAAAGATAACTCCACCCTAAGATCAACACAAATACTGCTTCGCAAGTGTTTACCACGCTATCTTCACTATGATAGCCCTTTTGGATTAAAAATTGATAAACTGAAATTAGCATAAAAAAACCATAAAAAATAAGGATGAGTGTTTTTGTCTTTCCTGTCTCGAAAATTTTGTAATACATGAAAATAATAAAAGAGCATTCCAGGATCGTATAAATGTTCTCAGTAGTATACGTTTCGATTTTGTTTGCGGCGAAAATAACTCCGGTAAGTTCAAATAAACAAGACAGTATAAGAAAAACAAATAAAGCTCTTAAAATCACATTAAGAGCTTTACGTTTTATAATACAACAGGCAATTGGAACTAATATACTTGCAACAGATATATCCCTAAGAATATAAAAAAGGAAATCAAAAGTCATTAGGTATTGAGAGGATTTGATATCGAGCAGTTAGGAGGGCATTTAGCTGAACGATCCAAAAGTAAACCGGTGTAAAGATCGTTATCGGAAGCATCTATCCCAACCAGCACCAGTTCTTTGGCGCCGCTGGCATCTATACCATAATAAGCTCTCAGGCCCACACAATTGGGCTGCGCCAACAATGCCGTGATCGAATCTTTAGAAAAAGCGTGTGCCAGAATGACTCCCGGAGGATTTGCATCCCTGTATTTTTTTGTAAGCGCTGTAGCCGTAGCCAGGGGAATGTCGTGATCTTCATGTCCGGTCATAGTGTGGGGGATTAAAGTTAGAGATTGATTTTCCTCAAATATAGCCAAGTCTCCAGCGGCAGCAAAGTAAGAGCCTATGAAATTATAAACCTGTTCGACGGGAAGTTAAATTTTATCGACAGATGCTGTGTTTAAGCCTCTGAATTTTTATCTGGAGACATCCCTCTTTTGGGTGAGACTGCGTTACCCCTTGTTAAAATTGAGAAGCCATAAAGAAAATACTTTATCTTCAATATTCCGTAATTTTTTGCCATGTTCCCAAAAAGAATTCTTGTAGTTATTTTAGTTTTAAGTTTTGTAAAAGGACTAAAAGCGCAAAGCTCAATTGGTTTTGATGTACAAATCAATCGCGATTTTTTTGAATTAAAAGATGAGGGTTCAGCACTTAAAAACGGCCTGGGAATTAATGTTTCTCCTGCATTTATATACCGTTACGGTTTTGGATCTAAACTTACTTTTTTAACCGGAATGCGCCTCAAGTTATACTCTGAAGAGATAGCTTTTAAAAAATTAGTGGGAACATTTACCAGCTCCGGCAACGCAAGCCTGGTGATTCCCTGTCACCTTGAAAAAAATATAAATCTTTACCATTACAAATTATTTTTAAGTCCGCTGCTTGGCCTTAATTATAATTTCCTGCTTAATAGCGGTAGCACAATGGAAGGTGCTGTTTCAACACCCAACGACAGTGCAAGGTTTAAATCTACAAAGCCGTATGAAAGGGTTTCCTTTTTTACTGCTATGGCAGGACTTAGTTTGGAATACCGTTTCAGACCCTCTACCTCTATTGCGCTTTATTGGCAGTATACAAAGGGCTTCTCTACTGTAACCTCTCAAAACATTTCTTATACCGTAAATGATGGTGCTGAAATGCATGCAGTACAAAATAATACGGGAACGTACTTCACCTATTTAGGTGTAAGAATTTATCGTCATTTTCCACGCCGAATAAAAACTGCCAGGGATAAAAAGGAGTAAAATCCTAATCTAAAAGATTTAGTTTCCTGTTAAAATGAATCTTATATTTGGATATAGTTTTTGTATCCCCAATGAAGCAATTTTTATTAGTCCTTTCACTTATTCTGGTGGCTTTTTTATGCCCTGCTCAGAAAAAAACCAAAGGTGCATCCGCTAAGGGCGGACCAAAAGTAGGTGATAAAATTGTTGAAAGCATTCCGTATTTCAAAGACAGTGCTACAGCTGCTACTTATCAATTTCCAAACGATGCGTTCACTTTACTTTACAGGTTTGGTGAAAAAGATGGTACAAAAGATAATTACGACAGCGTTTATAAAATGGTGACTCACGTGTACCGTTTGAACCGCTATTTCGGTCCCCGCAGAAAACCCAGCCGCTTAACCTGTTACATGTTTGTAAAAGAGGTAAATGCGGAGGCCATAGCCTTAAAAAATAAAATCAATGCATGGACCAAGTCGATTGGAGACAGCATGGTAAGAACAGAACGGGCAGGTTTTAATTTTAACCGTCCCTGGCAGGTGCTTTTTATTACCAACACCCAGGTTGGGCCCACAAGTATTTTAGCGGCAGAAAAAGTGAGTATCGTAGCGGCTGATGGCGTGGTACTTGATTCTTCACCCCTTGGCGATTTTCATTTTAAAGGAAAAAAGGGTTCCGTAAAAGGAAAGTTGCTTACAGAAAAAGAAACTAAAAAAGTCCCGATCCCAAATGTTATGGTAAGCCTTTTAAATTTAAAAACAGGCAAAGAAGAAGCCGATTCTGCATTAACTGATATTTATGGTGACTTTGAAATTAGCGTACAGGACGAAAGTGCAGACTACAGCATCATTGTAAAATCACATTCTACAGACGTTGAGAATGTGATCCTTGCAACTCAGAGTGGACAAGAAATTTCGCGGCTTAAAAGAACTTCGCGCGGGTTTGAGTATAAATTAATTCCAGGTGATATAGTGCTTCTTACCGAAAAAGAAAACGAAGACATAACACTGCTCTTTAATAAATTTGGTGTGAGTAAAGAGACAGATTTAAAGGTTTCTGAAAACATCCTTTACGCGCTTGGTCAATATAAAATCGAGGATGCTGCGTCCAAAAAAATTCTTGATAAAGTGGTAAAGATTCTGAAAGAAAATCCAAAGGTAACCTTGCAGTTAATTTCTCACACCGATGCACAGGGTGATGACGCGTTTAATATGAACTTATCCGAAAAACGCTCTACCTCCGTCATAAATTATTTTATTCAGAAAGGGATTGATAAAAAGCGTCTTACCTCAATAGGTAAAGGTGAAACGGAAATTCGTAACCGTTGTATAAATGATGTGGATTGTTCAGATAAAGAACATGAATATAATCGGAGAACGGAATTTAAGTTTACGAAGGGGTAATCAGTAAACTGGTGTTGACATTTTAAGACAATTTAGGCACGGGAATATTTGCATTTTACTCCATAAAATTTGCAAAATGATAGATCCCTGCCGCGGAAGGCGTTTATTCAGATATCAATTTTATATATTTGAATTCACATGTCTATAACCCAATTTACCAGATTCTATTTCGCTTTAAATAGTTTTCTCTTACTCTGTTCAGGTACCGCTGTAGCTCAAAATCCTGACGATAATTTCACCGTGCATAGTTTCAACGGGAAATTTCTTGAGCATCTTATAAAAGAAAAAATAGATTCGGTGCGGCTCGCACATAATTTAAAAACACTTCACAACGATTCTATTTTATTTGTTGCAGCGAAATTTCACGCAAATTATTTATTTAATAAAAAGGAGCTAAGCCATACTGAGCCCGAAAATCCTATCACAGAAACACCTCAAAAACGGGCTGATCATTTTGGAGCAGTAAACTATTTAGTTGGAGAGAACGTTGCATTTACCTATGTAGGAATTCCCAGCAAAGATAAAAAAGGAAAAGTAAGTACGAATTCCACTTACAATCAAACAGCAACAGACTTCGCTGTTATGTGGGTGCATTCACCCGGGCATTATAAAAATATCATCATGCCCGATTACAATGCCACGGGTGTTGCTGTTTGGGCAGATACAAAAACGAATCGTGTTTATGCCGTTCAAAAATTTGCAGACATTCTTTACAGGTATCAATTTGATGAGAATAAGAATTTCTTCTCCTATTCAAATTACGTTCCTGAACCCGTTGTAAGCAGTTTTGAAGGAATTCCGGCGCAGCTTCATAAAGGTAAGCATGCTTACAAATTAAAAAATCCAAAAAAAGAATCGCAGTGTGAACGGTGCTATATGAGTCCGGGTTTTCAATTTGGTTTATCGAGAATTGAAGCGCGGGATGGTAAGATTTATTTTAGTTCTTATGATTTACAGTCTATTCTTACATTATTGAAGAAAAAGAAGGATGGTTTTGCCGTTGAGCTCATTTCTTACGATCCTTATGATTGCGGAAATCCCCAGTACTACACTGATCCTTCAAGAAGAAACAAACAATGCGTTTTTAGCGGGAAAGTGCTGAAGCCGGTTTACAAGAAAAAAGCTATTAAAGGATTTAAGGCGGGAACTAAGGTTAAGAAGATAAAGACAAAAATTGACGCTAACAAAATTAAAAAGTATGAAATAAAACTGGGAAAACTCCCTAAAGACTTAACGGAATATGTGGAATTAAATCTTGTAATAATTCAGAAAAAGAAGGTTTGCCGCATCATGCGGTTTAGCGGCTATTGTGGCGATACATTAGAAAGATTTTATAATCTGCCGCTCTACGTCGACAGTGTTCCGCAAGGCGCGGATATTACAGAGGCTTATAAAAACGTGCAATTTTCTATCCCTTTTCAAAAAGGGAAAACGGACTATAACATGTCCGACATTAAACCCATTACCGATTCTTTGTTAAGCGAAAATTTCACGGCGGATAGCATCATTATAAAAGCCTTTTCATCCGTGGAAGGAAAAGAAGATTTGAATAAAAAACTTCAGGACCAAAGGGCTTTTAATATTGCGAAGGCTTTGGAAAAAAATCAGAAAGAAAAATTGAATACCGTTATAGTGTCCATAGAAAATTGGGAACTTTTCGAAAAGCAGATTAAAGAAAAAGAGGTCTTAAAAGAGTTAAGAGGTTTATCGCACGAAAAAATAAAAGAAGTATTGTTGGATACACTCAAACAAAAAAAGTTTGAACCGTATCTTAAAGACCAGCGGATTGCTTACATCCGCTTGAGAGCGCGCGAGATCATCAACGAGAAAAACATAGAGCGGTATTTAACTACAAAGATCCGGCTGCAGAAACAAACTCTAGGCAAACTACTTGCTGAAGAAAATAAAAAGCCGGAAGTAGTACGCAGCTACCTTGACTCTCTGGAACTCTTTATGAATGTGGCTTACGGCTATATTAAAAAGAAAGTGATCAAGCCCGAATTTTTTGAAAATTTCAGGATCGTAAATTCAAAAGCTTTGAATTCCTACAACATTATGCGTTTGAAATATCTGGCGAAGTTAGATAGTTCCAAGATCGCTGATTTTGAATGGTCCAGGCAGTTTTATGGAGATCTTGTGTATCTATACAATAACAAGGAAAGTTCTTTTTTTATTGATTATAATATGGACGCCTTAATTCAGCTTTATGGAAAGCGAATGAACGTTTCAATACCTGACGATCAACAGGATAATTATTTAGGTGAGCTGAATTATTTTGTCAGAGATTCATTACAAAAAAAACTTGCACAAAAATTAGAACTCAATTTTTGGTTTAGTGTATGCAGTAAAACAAAGGAAGAAACTCCAAAAGATAAACAAGAACTTCACTACCGGTGCCTGACGAATATTCATAACTACTTTAATTCGAAAAAAATAGATCTCGCAGAAAAGAATAAGATCTGTTATTACTACATCTATCATTCCCGTGCAGACTGGGCTACAGAACTTCTTTGGCCAGATTATCAGAATAAAATCGACAATCCCGAAGGTTTAGTGATTCTCGCAAAAGTATTGTATGAAAATTACCAGGAAACAAAAGACCCAGCTTACTACGAATTCTTAAAGGAAATTTACGGCCGGATGGGAGAAAAAACCTGGTGCCCTATGTTTGTAGGGCCTTGTAATATAAGTTTCCAGGCGCTGGACTATGAGAATTTTCGCAACTTTTATTGTGAAAAATGCAGCTCGTATCTCAATTATGCCAAGGCACCAGATAATGTAAAGTAAATTTATATTCAATGGCTACTGTTTCGAAGAAAATGCGTTTTGTAACTTGCATCTTGCTCCTTGCAGGATTGGGAGGATTTTTACTTTGGCAAAAATTTATGGTTGTGCATGAGCCTTTTATGGATAATGCTTTTTATAAGTTTGAGCTGGATAGCATAAAGAGTCAACGTAGGGTATTGTCTAATGACAAGGCTGGATTAAAGAAGGTAAAGGCGGCATTTATCAAAAGCATTACAGGTAAAATATTTCCTTACTGGTATGGAACTAAATGGGATTTTAACGGAACAACTCAATTACCTCAAGAAGGAAGCATTGCCTGTGGTTATTTTGTTACTACTACATTGGAGGATATGGGCGTTCCAATCAATCGTGTAAAGATGGCGCAGTGCGCGTCAGAGGAAATGATCCGCTCTTTAGTTTCAAAAAAGAACCTGCACCATTTATCCGGCATGTCTCTTTTAGAATTTGAGAAAAAAATGGAAAATATCGGGCAAGGCCTATATATTATCGGACTGGACAATCACACAGGTTATATTTTAATTTCAGAAACTGGAAATTTTTTTATTCATTCCAGTGGTTGGTTTCCTTTTAAAGTGGTTAAGGATAAGTTAAGTGAGTCAACAGTGATTGGAAAATCAAAGTACCGGGTTGTTGGTAAGATCAGCGATGACGAAGGTTTTCTTAAAAAATGGCTTGAGATTAAATAAATACAACGCAGCGTTTAGAAAGAAAATTTATTTTTCTAAAACTGCCAAAGCCGTTAATCTGATAGTTACTACGAAGTGTGTGGCCAAATTTAATAATGCGTCTTCATCTCCACATATTTCAAAAACTCCTGCTTAGTAGCTTCTTCCTGGAATTTACCTCCATAAAAAGAGGTTACTGTAGCGGAATTATGATCTTGTACTCCGCGTGACGACACACATAAATGTTTTGCATCAATAATGATAGCTACATTTTCTGTTTCTAAAATATCCTGGAGTTCTTTAGCAATTTGCATGGTGAGACGCTCCTGCACTTGCGGACGTTTTGCAAAGTATTGTACTATACGGTTTAATTTTGAAAGGCCTATTACTTTACCATTTGATATGTAAGCCAGGTGCGCTTTTCCGAAAATCGGTACAAAGTGATGTTCACAGTTGCTGTAAAAAGTAATATCCTTTTCCACCAGCATTTGATTGTACTGGTAAGTGTTTTCGAACAAAGCGATTTTAGGTTTGTTTGCAGGATTTAAACCGCTGAAAATTTCCTTCACGTACATTTTAGCAACACGTTGTGGTGTGCCTTTTAAACTATCGTCGCGTAAGTCAAGACCAAGCGTTTCCATGATCTCACGGAAATTGGCTTCGATCTTTTTCATTTTCTCGTCGTCACTTAATTTAAAAGCATCTTTTTTCATAGGCGTTTCCACGCTGGTCATCACATGGTTATCTCCCATCTCTTCAGCTCTTTCTCTTTCAGTATCACGATCACTTAGTGAAGCGATGTCGCCCTTAGCAAGGGTATTCAACGAAGTTTCTTTCTGTTTCATACAAAGTTATTTTTAACTCAAAACGGTTATCTAAGTGTTTGCGAAGAATACCGTATATAACCATGGCGATATTTTCAGCTGTTGGATTAAGATCTTTAAATTCTTTAGTATCGAGATTCAAATTTTTATGATCAAATTTTTCAATCACATGTTCTTTGATCATCTGGCTCAAAAGTTTGGTGTCAATAACATACCCCGTTACAGGATCGATCTCGCCAATTACTTTTACTATGAGATCATAATTATGTCCGTGATAATTCGCGTAATTGCATTTTCCAAACACGCGTGCATTTTCTTCATCACTCAGCTTATTACTGTGAAGACGATGAGCAGCATTAAAATGCTCTTTTCTGAATACGGCAATTTTATTACTCATATGCTTATGTCAGTATTCTTAATGGTCATATTGAATAGCCACTTTAAACAATCATTCCTATTTTTTCTGGTAAACATGGCTATTTCATAATTTCTTTAAATCAACAAAATAGGGAATAGCTATGATTTTGATTCTTAATTTTTATTCAGGCACTGTTTCAGAAGTTTGCTGATCAAGTGGCCTTAATTAAAGCACTAACAAATTTAAACTAAAAAAGTTTAAGCAAAAGGCTTTTTAGCGAATTATAACGAAATTCTAACCGAAATATTCTACGCAAATACGTGGTGTTTCGTAGAGTTTTACGCAATGTAATTTAACATTTGTAGGTAAATGCGGAACAATCTGCTCCCAGATAGCGATAGCCAAATTCTCAGTACTGGCAAGCTTTCCCGACATAAAGTCCACATCCATATTTAAGTTGCGGTGATCGAGCTTATCACAAACATAAACATTCAAAATCTGACTTAATTTTTTAGCATCCATTAAAAAACCAGTCTCTTTATCGATCTCGCCTTTAATAGTAACGATGAGATCGTAATTATGCCCATGCCAGTTTGCGTTGGCACATTTACCAAAGACTTCGGTGTTTTTTTCTTCGCTCCAGTCAGGATTATATAATTTATGAGCTGCGTTAAAATGCTCGTGGCGGGTCAGGAAAATCATAGCATAAAGTTACGCATTTTATTAATTTTGTAGTCAATGAAAAAGATCCTTATAGTGGGTGCCACGCAGCCTGAAATTAGTCCCACAATCAAATATGTATTAGACGTTTCGAAAAGTGAGGAAGAGGACTTGGAAAATCTCGAAGTCTCTTTTATTTTAACAGGAGTAGGAATGGTGAACACCGCTTTTACTATGGGAAAACTGTTTGGACATAAGTTTGACGTAGTTATCAATGCAGGGGTAGCAGGAAGCTATGTCAATCATAAAATTGGAACAGTTGTAAATGTTACAACAGATTGTTTCAGCGAATTAGGTGCCGAGGATGGAGATGATTTTATCAGTATTCTTGAAATGGGGCTGGGAGATCAAAATGTAGAAGTTAGCGATCTTTTCAAAAATACTTTAACTGACAAACTCGAAATTGTTTCTGGCATCACTGTAAATACAGTAAACGGAAACGAAAAAAAAATTGAACAAATAAAAGCTTATATCTCGCCGCATGTTGAAACCATGGAAGGGGCAGCATTTATACAATGTGCAAACGCCTTGAAATGGAAAGCCATTCAATTAAGAGCGATCAGCAACCAGGTTGAGAAACGTAATAAAGCAAACTGGAATATGCCTTTGGCGATAAAAAATTTAAATGAATTTTTGATTGCGTTTTTAAAAGACTTGAATAAATCAAGCAATTAGAAATAGTAGTGAAAATTAAAGAAACATATCAGCATACTTTGAAGTTCGGCAATCTATTGTCTACTGCCGGCGAACCCATCGTTGATAATCGTATCGAGCTATTCGAAAAGAAATATGATATTATTCTTACTGAAGAGTTTAAATATATTTTAAAACTAAATAATGGATTTTCTCTTGGTGGAGGTATCTATGGCTTGGGTGAAGAATTCGGTGGAGGCTCGCTTGAAAAAATGTATGAGCTTATGCATCAACATTTCCAGGATTTCATTCCCAAGAGAGTAGTACCTTTTTCTTCGGATGGCGCAGGAAATTGTTATTGTCTCTATCTGGATATAAAACAAACGGAAACTTGCCCTATTCTGTTTTATCAACAGGATTACGACTACGAAAACTTTAATGAAATAGAGGTTTGCAATGCTAGTCTTGCGGAATGGATCGACGAGGTTTGTATAGGATGGACTTTACAGGATTACGATTATGACGGAAATAGCAAATCAGACATTTTTTACAGACTCAAACACTTATTTAAAAAAGAAAAATGAAACTTACTCTCGGTTATTCTCCTTGTCCTAACGACTGCTTTATTTTTGACGCTTTACTTCACAAAAAAATTGATACTGAAGGACTGGAGTTTGAAGTGCAGCACGAAGATGTAGAAACTCTTAACCGCAAAGCTTTAAAGGGCGAATTAGATATTACGAAGTTAAGTTTCCATGCCTATGCCTATGTGATGGAGCATTATATTTTATTAAGAGCGGGGAGTGCTTTGGGATTTAATTGTGGTCCATTGTTAGTGCATAACGGATTGTGGAACGGCACAGACAGTTCAAACATGAAAGTTGCCATTCCAGGTAAGATGACAACAGCTAATTTTTTATTGTCTCTTGCTTTTCCTCAATTAAACAATAAAATAGAATATGTTTTTTCAGACATTGAAGATGCAGTCTTAAGAGGAGAAGTAAACGCCGGGTTGATCATTCATGAAAACCGTTTTACCTACGAACAAAAGGGATTAAAAAAAGTAATAGATCTTGGAGAATATTGGGATTCGTTGATTCATGCGCCCATTCCGTTAGGAGGTATTGTGATCAAACGCAATCTGGATTCGGCACTGCAGCAACAAGTAAACCGTTTAATTCGTAAAAGTGTTGAATTTGCTTTTGCGAATCCCGAAAGCTCAATGCCTTACGTGAAAGAACATGCCCAGGCTATGAGTGAAGACGTTATGAAAAAACACATAGCACTTTACGTGAACGATTTTTCGGTAGATCTTGGAGACACTGGTATTAATGCAGTAAACCTGATGTACGCGAAAGCAAAGGAAGTAGGGTTATTTGATTTATCAGGAAAGAAATTGATAATTTAATACAAGGAATAACTTGAAGTAAAAGGCTTTTAACCCTAAATTATAAACTCTTGCCTAGTTCCGTTCCCATTTCTGAAAACAATAATCAAATTTGTTCTTTTCATCAGCGTTGTGGCATTCCTCCCAAACTTTAGTAAACTCTTCTTCTTTTAATTCAGGAAACCAGGCATCCGCTTCAAAGCTATGCTGGATAGCCGTTCTATAAACTTCAGAAATTTGCGGCAAAGTCAGTTTAAAAATTTCTCCGCCACCAATGATAAATACTTTTTCTTCGTTACAACTTTTTATCGCAGCTTCAACACTGTGATAAATCTCAGCGCCTTCTAACCTGTAATCAGAACTGCGGGTAATTACTATATTTTTTCTTCCAGGTAATAAACGTCCTATACTTTCGTAAGTTTTTCTTCCCATAATAATGGGACAACCCATAGTTGTTGTCTTAAAGAATTTAAGATCAGCAGGCAAGTGACACAATAGCTGGTTATTTTTGCCAATGGCATTATTTTGATCCGTAACAACTATAGCAGCGAGTATCATACAAAAAATTTAAGCTACAAACCTATTCAAAATTCTTCTATTGAGACAATTATTTTTTCTTCTAATTGAACTTTAATCCTGTGGGGTAAACCAATTTTTTTTTAGATTTACCCTATGCAGGGACAACTTCTTATAGCACACCCTTTACTACACGACAGTTTTTTTAACCGGTCTGTTGTTTATCTCACTAATCATGGAGAGGATGGGGCTATTGGATTCAGCTTAAATTTCAGAACGCAATTTGTACTCCGCGACGTTCGTCCGCAGGTAATAAATGGCAACTTTCCAATTTTTGACGGCGGCCCGGTTGCTAAAAATCAATTGTTCTTTATCCATACGCTAGGGCATGATATTGCAGACTCTGTCCATATAGGAAATAACATCTTTATGGGTGGAGATTTTAATGAGCTCATTCATATGATAGATCATGGCCAGGTAAAATCGCATGAGGTACGGTTCTTTGCGGGCTACAGCGGCTGGGGAGAAAACCAATTGGAAGGCGAAATTAAAAGTAATCACTGGTTAATAAATACACCTGAGGACTCTTCTTTTTTTAGCAATGAACCCGATGATCTTTGGGGATTGCAATTAAGTGAAGTAAAGGGAAGTTACAGCATTTTTGCTGATTTTGGGTCAGATCCTTCCATGAATTAGAGTGCAGGCATGTCTCTACCGAGAGAAAAATCATTCTGCCTCAAAAAATTTTAAAATATCAAAATTTATTTTATGTTTGACTTAGGGTTTTACACACACAAAACCTAAGCGTTATGTTGGGTAATCGCTTAAAGTAAAAAGCGCTGATTCGTTCAGCGCTTTTTTTATGCTTTGAAGCGACCAAAAAATCATTCGCCGCAAAACAGTGCCATCTACCGCAAAAATTTTTATTCCCTGTATTCACGTAGTACATTTGATCCGGGTCATAACACACACACGTTATCACCCGAGCGGTTTGTTGGGTAATCGCTTTTCTTAAAAAGCGCGGTTTGGGTTCCGCGCTTTTTTTGTTTTCTACTACGCTCAGCCAGGCCGCTAGAAGGCTCAGATGGATCATGCTAAAAAGCTTTGGGGAAGAAAATAAAGTTTGATTGTAGCGTGGATACTAAGCCTATAAATAGCTTTCTATATGCGCTTTAACCGAAAGCGGTGTTACGCTGTATTTGTTTCCGGATCTGGCTTAAAGACAGGTGTGGCGGCAGAGCTTTAGGAAGAGGATAAAATGGCGAAAGCTGTTTGGTTCGTCTTCGCTTAATAGCTGCTGACGGGATAGCAGGTGTCTTGGATGCCTTCACTTTATCATGAGATTTTTTAATCAGCCCTTTTATGAGCAGAAGATCATACAGGCAAAGATTTTCGCTTATTTTGAATTCCTTTAAAAGTGCCAGGGCTTCGATTGTCTGCATCCCTTTCATTGGATCGCGCTTTCCACGAAGGGAGTCTTTATCGTTATCTGCGAGCAGGCGCATCAACTTCATGAGTCGGTGGTAAAGGGTTTTGTCTTTATGAGCAGTGTGTGCTATTACCAGGCGGCGCAGAGCAGCAGCAGCCCGTGCACAAGTTGTGAATTCTTCGCTGTTCTCTCTTGATCGGACAAATACCGGTGAGGTTTTGAATTGTTTTCGACTTGGCCCGCCTTTGCACCTGACCAGCCAGCCAAAGACACTGTGGTAAAAAGAAATACCATTTACAGTACCTGAGAGTTTTATATCACCAACCTGAAATGCCATATACAAAGATACCTGGAAATTGAACGAAAAATTTGACGAATGAGTAAGAGTGTATTGACCTCTGAGGGAAGGTGTATGAGAAGCTGAGTGAATGGATGTGTTTTATATTAAAAGACGGGATATGTACGGGGTAAGTAGGGAGTATTGTGCAAGGAACCAGGGAGTTGGTATAAGGCTGGTGAATTTTACGCCACTCCTTTTGGGCCTGAGCCCTTTTAGTTCGGTCAAACAAACGTCTGAATTAATTAAATAGGCTTTCGCAACACACCTGTTAACTGTGAGCTAAAGTGAAGCTAATTTAGGACAGAGTAGCACGACTAATCTCTCATAGTTTAACTGTGAGTGTGGGAAAGCAAAACACTCCAATTCTTTTGATACGCCCGTGGCGCAGCCAAATCAGTGATAAAAAGCTCAACTAGTTGACTCACCTCAATTAATCAGCGTCAGCCGCAATTATTTTAATTTCAAGTGTTGTCATTTTATCTTTGATGCAGGTTTTATATAAGAACCTAGCGGTTTGTTGGGTAATCGCTTTTAAGAAGCGCGGATTGGGTACCGCGCTTTTTTCTTTCTTAAAATTTTCAAAAATTTCTTTTGCTTATCATTCTTCGGAAAGTCACTCTTATGCGGGGTAAGGATTCACGCAAACTTTGAAAAATTTTTCAAAAGCCTTGGTAACATTTCCCAACTTCTTGCCATTTGGCCTCGAAATTTTGACGAAATAAAAAATTGACCGATTAAAATTGCTTTTTGCCTCAAAAAGTTTTTTGTTTTCCTAAAACGTTTTAAATTTGTTCAGGCTAATCTAACTAAACAGCCGAGCGATTTTTTGGGTAATCGCTTTTTGAAAAGTGCGGTTTTGGGTACCGCACTTTTTCTTTTTTATCTCATTACTAATTTTCGGATTTTTTTTAAGCAGGCATTTGCTCGTTTTAGCAAGAGTGTTCCTTGGTTTTCTATTTCCTTACTTAGGAATTTCGTGTAATATTTTTACTTTAGAAACGGGAAAGGCTTTAATGTCTTGTTGGTTGCCTTTGATGCTAAAATTAAGGCGGTAACATATTTTTTATAAAATGTAGTTGTAGTTCTTAAAAGAAAATACTGAATTTTTTTATGTGTGAATATGCGTCACACCCTTGATCTTCTTTGATAAAAATCAAGAATTTTTCAGCTATTCTTTTTCATTGCAATGAGAAATTTATCCCACCTCGAAATCATCGGATTCACCTTATAAAATTGGTCATTATCATGTGCGAACCTAATTTTGGAGCGCTTATATTATTTTAATGTAAGAAGGTAAAGCACTTAAAAAAACCATTAATGAACAAAGATCAAATTAGTATATTTATTGTAGACGACGACAAGATTCTTTCAACCGTTCTTAAAAACGAAATTCGCCGGAGTTTTCCGGAAGAAAATATGATGATTTATATTTTTGAAGCAGGCGAAATTTGCCAGTCGTTTATGCAGAATAAACCCGATATTGCTATTGTAGATTACCATATGAACAGTCGCTATAAAGATGCCATAAACGGAATTGCCGTAATTGATATTTTCAAAAAGGAGAGTCCGGATACTAATGTGATTCTTTTTACCAAAGAAGAGAATATGACTTTAGCGATGGAAGCCTTTGATCACGGTGCCCATGACTACGTTGTAAAAAACGAATTTATGTTCCGGAGATTGCATGTTGCATTGGTGCAATGTTTACGCCTCAAAAGAATAAAACAGGATCTTAGCCGCCAGAGAAAGCGCGGAAAGATAGCTGTTTACCTGATGACTCTTCTTTTGGCCTGCGCCATGGTTTTGCAATTTGTTGTGCCTGGATTTTTATTAAGTAAATCAGTTTGAAGTTTAAAACCCCAAGTACTATGAATACCCTTATAATTGACGATGATCTGTTCCTTAAAAAAGCGCTGAGTTTCAATTTGCTTGACTTAGGGCATGTTGTGGCAGTTGCAGGCGATGGACAAGAAGCCATTCAGATGATTGAAAAAAATCAGAATTTCGATCTTATTTTTTGCGATGTGATGATGCCGGTGCTAACAGGACCGGCGTTTTTGCTTATGCTTAAAAAATATTTTCCAAAAAATATGCCTTGCATTGTTATTATCTCAGGAGTAAAAGAAGGGGAAGAATTCTTGAAAAAAACAGATATTCAATACGATTATTTTGTAAAAAAGCCAATTGATATGCCCGCGCTTAGGAAGCTTATTGGAGAAATAAGTAATTCCAAACAAAGCTAAGTTCTTAAAAAATGCGATCGGGATTAAGACCATACACAAAGCTTGTTATTATTTTTAGTTTCGTTATAAGTGCGGGATTAGTATTGTTTATTGCGGTAAACGCTAACAGGCATTTGTCGGTTATGTCGGGCAACACCACCGACCTGAACAATGCTTACAGGGTTTTGGAACTTTTAGAAGTTTTAACAAGCGATGTAAATATCATTGACGCAAAACAGAACGCTTACCTCCGCACGAGTGATCCTCAAATTTTGAATGCACTCAACATAAAAGAAACTGAGGTAAAATCGAATTTGAAAAGCATCGGCAAGTATTTTTCGGGCAGAGCAGAGGAGGAAAAATTCTATCTCTTAAAAGAACTTACCTTCAAAAAACTTCAGTATACTAAGGATCTCGCAGGATCGAATAATTCAGCTACTCTAAGGACTAAACGAAAAGCGGCAATGGTGGATCTGGGTACAAAAAATACCTTGAACGAAATCAGTACCCTGATGCATGAAATCGATAGTAGCCTTAGTTACACTACACAGAGCCTAATTGACAGGAACGTTAATTCAGTGAAGGTTTCCAGAAATTGGGGAATACTTGAAGTAGTGCTGGGAGTTATTGTTTTATTTGTGTCGCTCCTTCTTCTATTAAGGGATTTAAATATTCGTAACAAATTGGAAGCTGAACTTCTCATCGCAAAAAATCAGGCGGATGATAATTCTATGATGCAGGAACAGTTTATGGCGAATATGAGTCATGAGATTCGGACACCGATGAATGCTATTCTTGGTTTTGCAGATCTTCTGCAAAAGACGAATCTCGATAGAAAGCAGTCGGAATACATTTCAGCCATTCGTGCCAGCGGATCTAATCTACTGAATATAGTGAACGATATTCTTGATTTTTCGAAAATTGAAGCGGGGAAACTAACCATTGAAAAAATTGCTTTTAATTTAGAGAGCCTCATCGGTTCTCTGAGAATTATGTTTTCGGAAAAGGCGCGACAAAAAAACATACAGTTTGAAGTTAGTATGGATAGTAATTTACCGGAGATGATTTTCGGAGATCCAACACGTTTAACACAAATTCTCGTGAACCTGATCAATAACGCCATCAAATTTACCGATGTTGGCGTAGTAAAAATAAGTTGCGAATTAAAAAGTATTGAGCATGATATGGCTCAGGTTGTTTTTCGTGTCAAAGATACCGGTATCGGCATTCCACAAGATAAATTGGATATTATTTTTGAGCGTTTTAACCAGGGAAATAGAGAAACAACGCGACGCTATGGAGGAACTGGCCTGGGACTTTCGATCGTGAGGGATCTTGTGGAATTACAAAATGGAGAGATCCGTGTAAAAAGCAAACAAAATTCGGGCTCAGAATTTATCGTTACCCTTAGTTACCCTATTTCTTATGAGACACATATAAAAATTACGGATAATTCTCACACACGATTTCCATCCTTGTCGGGAAAAAACTTAAGTGTGCTTCTTGTTGAAGACAATGAACTTAATCAGAAACTTGCAAGATCGTATTTGCAGGGCTTTGGATTAGAGGTAGATTTGGCTGAAAATGGCGCGGTAGCTATAGAAAAATTGCAGGAGAAAAAATTTGACCTTGTGCTTATGGATATTCAAATGCCTGTTTTGGATGGTTACAACGCAGCCCAAAAAATCCGCTACGAGCTTCAAATGGATATTCCGATCATTGCTATGACAGCCCATATTATGAGTGGCGAAAAGGAAAAATGCATCAGCTATGGCATGAACGATTATATTTCGAAACCATTTAAAGAAGCAGATCTTTATGAAATTGTATCCTCTTTTCTGAAAATAGAAAAACAGGTGGAAACAAAACCGCCCCTTGTTGAAACAAGTATTAGAACACATGCAGGGGTAGTAGACTTTAAAGACATTGAAGACATGTCTCGCGGTAATAGATCTTTTATCATAGAAATGATCACCCTGTTTTTAGAAAAAAACCCTTTGGATATTGCAGAAGTAGATGCCGCAATAAAAACCAGGGATCTTAGCGCAGTACGCGCGATATCTCACCGCATGAAAACATCTGTAGGGTTTATGGGACTTAAGCATCTGGGTAAGATTTTAGGTGAAATGGAGATAAAAGCAGAAACGGATGGCGAGATCAAGGAAATTTCAAGCCTTTTCAACAAGGTAGTAGCAGATTGTAAAAAAGCCAGGAGTGAATTTGAAATCGCTCTGGAAACTACTTATAAATAGGCGGTAATTTTTTAACGTCTTCTTAAGCGCCTTCAAATGTTGCTCACTCAGGTAACTGCAGACGTTTATACACATTTATGCTCAGGATATATATTTTCTTAGAAAACTATTGCTTATCTTGATTACGCAAAGCGAACACAGCGGCTGAAAGCATGTTTTAAGGAAATGAGTTTATGCGTTGCATTTTCCGAATTTTTTTTGCAAGTTTAAAAACACAGTTTAAACATTAACTATGATAAAAGCAGTAGCCATAGATGACGAGTCAATTGCATTAAAAGTTATTGAGAACTTTTGCAAAGACATTGATTTTATTAGTCTTGAAAAAACTTTCAGTGAAGCAAAGGAAGGTTTAAAGTACCTGAATAAATTTCCGGTAGACCTTCTGTTTCTGGATATTGACATGCCTTTGATGAATGGTATAGATCTTTATAAACAACTGAAACAAGATACTATGGTTATTTTTATTACTGCTCGTGCAGATTATGCTGTGGAAGGCTTTAATTTAATGGCAGTGGATTATTTACTGAAACCTTTTTCTTACGATAGATTTTTGCAGGCTACCAAACGTGCAAACGATCTTTTAAATTTTAATACCCAAAGCGAAAAAGCTGAGGACTCTAAATTTTTATATATCCGTGCCGATTTCAGTCTTATCAAAGTTGCTATTGCCGATATTATTTACATAGAAGCGCTTGATGATTATTTGAAGATTTATATCCAGGATCAAAAAACGCTTGTGGCAAGGATGACTATGAAAGCCATTCTTGAAAAGCTCCCCTCTTCTAAATTTATCAGGGTACACCGCTCGTTTATAGTGGCTGTAGACCGCATTCAGGCGCTCCGTTCAAAGACAGTACTTGTTGACCGCATTGAAATTCCAATGGGTGGAAGTTATATTGAAGAAGTAAATAAGGTTTTCCAAAAATAAATTGACCTCAAAAAGTGGAATTAGGCCGCATTTAATTCCCTTCTTTTTGCTTTAATTTTATATTTAGTCGCTTCCATCAACACACACATGAAAGAAGACTTTTTATTTATTAATTCTCAAAAGAAACTGCATAAAGTCAATGTGGGTTCTATTAGCTTTATTCAGGCTATGGACGATTACATAAAAATTCATTTTAAAGATTCTAAGTCCATTGTTACCCGCATGACTATGAAAGTAATACTCGAACAATTAGACAGCGACGAGTTTATTCGTGTTCACCGGTCTTTTATTGTTCCGGTAAAAAACATTGAAGCAATGGGTGTAAAGAACATTCTTGTAAATGGGAATGAAATTGCGCTGGGTAAAAATTATGCTGGCGAGGTTAAAGAGCGTTTTAAAGAATACAAGTAAATAATTCTTTCCCTCACAAAAATTTCTCTTACATACATAACCATTTTCAGAGCTTGCTCAGTTGAAAGGGTCTCTTCAAAATTTCAAGCACTTAAATCTGTAAATCGGTAAAAAATATACCCAATGTACGGTATTTTATAGTGGAGGTCCTCTCGCTAAATTGATGGCCTAAAACGGGGACATGAAAAAAATCATCTGGGTATCTTTTTTTATTTGCAATTTTGTTTTTTCTCAGGCGCAGGAGTATAAAAAAATGCAAGATGCTGCCGCCAAAGCGTGCGAAGAAGGCGACTTCAAAAATGCCATTGAGCTTTCAGAATCGGCGATACACGCTGCTACCAGAGACAAGAAAACCAATGTAGATGACTTATATTCTTTGCGATCTGAGAATGCGGCCTACTATCTTTTAAGCGAGCAGGTTGAGAAAGGACTGAGTTTATTTGCTGGTTTAACAGAAGAAGTAGGTACTGGAAAATATCCCATTGCAGAAATGAATCTAAACCAGAACTATGGGATCGCTCTTGTTTTTTTAGGTCTCTATAGTGATGCCTTACCCCTTCTGGAAAAAGCCCACGGGTTAAGTAAGACGCAAAAAATGAAAACCAAAGATCTGGTGTCATGCCTGGGTTCGCTTGCTGTATGTTACCAGTATCAGTACGATTTTTTAAAATCAGAAGCTATTTTTAAGGAAGCGGAGTTAGTTTGTGAAAGAGATAATTTGATGAATACGGCAGATTATGCTGCTCTTGAAAGTAATTTTGCGCTGCTGTATCGCGACATGCAAATTCCAATCAGTGCTAATGAGTGTTATCTGAAGGCAGAGAAAACTTTTACAAGATCAAAAGATACTTTGAATCCTCAATATCCTGTTTTTTTATTGGATTACGGATCAATGCTTGCGGACGCCAACCAGTTTGAGAAAGCACTAAGTCTGTCTTACAGGGCAAAAAACATAGATAAAAAGCTTTACACAGAGAATTCAAATGCTTATGCAGCCGACCTGAATAATCTGGGCTACATTTATGCCCGCATGAATAAAATTGTGGAGACTGAACAGTTTTACATACAGTCTTTAAAGATCAAAAAAGAATTGCCTTTTGTGAGATTAGACAGCTACCTCACTACTTTAAGTAATTTAATGGTTTTTTATTCTAACATGGGAAGAGATGAGGAAGCTGTTGGATTTGTTAAGGAGCTGGAGGATGGGTTAAGGAATAAAGAGCTCACTGATACTTTGAAGCGCGCTACTTTCGCGAATAATCTTGGTATCCAGTTTAAAAACCGGGGAGATATTCTCAAATCTATATACTATTTTAAAGAGGCTTTAAGGTATTATGAAGCCATTTATGGTAAGGATAATTTGTTTATGGCTGAGGTGTACATAGACATGGGAACAGCTTTTTTTGCGGTGGATAATTTTAAAGAGACATCCGACTACCTGAATAAAGCCGCCGATATTTATTCAAAAACCAAAGTGGAAGATAATGTGAATACCATTGGGATGTTTTGCAATCTCGCCATTATTTTAAAAGAAGTAAATAAAGTTAAGGAAGCCAATACATACATAAACAAAGCTCTTGACCTCACAAAAAAATTCAATGTTAAACAAGCAGATATTTTAGAGCAGGTTTATATTAGTAAAGCTGAGATTGCTGCCGAGCTGCACGATGTGAAGATTTCAACGGATTATTTTAATAAATACCTCGAATTAAAATATGCGCAGATCGAAGAAAATTTCAGCTATATGACGGAAAATGAAAAAATGTTTTTCCTTGAAGAGTTTGAACATAATATCAAGAATTTTTATACGATGATCTTAAGTGAAATTGAAAAGTACCCCGAGCTTATTAAGGCTTTGCTGGATTTTCGTTTGAAGACAAAAGCAATGTTACTCAATAATCTTTCTAAGATCAAACAAAGCATCATTGATTTGAACGATCCTCTTCTGAACCAAAAATTTGATGATCTTAAATTAAAACGTGAAACAGTTGCCAAGCTGCTGAGTTTTAACACCGAAGATTATCCCAATGCACTATCTGAAGCCTCTGCTTTAAAGGCTGAAGCCGATTTAATGGAAAAAGAAATTTCATTAAAAGTGAGCGGAACTTTCTCAGGAGATGCAACGAAAAAAAGTGACTGGAAGACCATTCAAAAATTATTAAGTCCGGGAGAAGCTGCCATTGAGATCTTTCAATGTTACCTGGTTTACAATAATAATCAGGGTAAGGGAACCAATTACACTTACATTGTTATTAAGCCAACGGGAGAACCTTTTGCTCTTACAATAGATCGCCCCATTAGCTGGGAAGATGAAGTGCTTAATCTTTACAGAAACAGCATTGACTTTAAGAAAACAGAGCCTGATCTCTATCGTCGTCTCTGGAAATTTGTAGATGAAAAATTAGCCGATACCAAAACTGTTTACATATCACCGGATGGCATTTATAATCAACTCAATCTGAATACAATTTACAATGACGAAAAAAAGCAGTATCTGATCGAAGAAAAAGAAGTTCATTTACTTACTACTTTGAATGATCTACAAAATGTAAAATCCTCAACTTTTAGGAAGCCGAGTAACGCGGTGCTGGTGGGAGATCCAAAGTTTGATTACGATATCACAAAATTAAATGTTCCCAAAAAAGAAAAAGAGGTTTCGCTGGCTGTTGCTTCGCGGGGGGCTTTTGGTTTTGCTCTGGCTGAATTGCCGGGAACAAAAGTAGAAGTGGAAGTGATCAAGACTATTTTTGACAAGAATAACGTGAGTTGCAAATTATTGATGGAAGAAGCGGCTAATGAGCGTGATGTCAAAAAAATTAAAAGTCCTGATGTTCTTCATCTTGCTACGCATGGTTTTTTTCTTGAAGATCCAAAGGAAGAAGACCTGGCAGCTTATGATAAACTGGAAAAAGAGTTTTATAAAAACCCGATGGTGCGTTCTGGTATTTTTTTTAGTGGAGCCAATAAAGATTACGCTCTTAATACTTCGAATGCATCCTCCATTACCGATTTTGAAGATGGGATGCTCACTTCATACGAAGCTATGAACTTGAGTCTTGATAAAACAGAACTTGTAGTGTTAAGTGCTTGTCAAACGGGTTTAGGAAAAGTAAAAAACGGGGAAGGGGTTTATGGTTTGCAAAGGGCGTTTAAGCTAGCCGGAGCTAAATCCATTATTATGAGTCTTTGGCCGGTGAGCGACGATGCTACAAAGGATCTTATGATTGCGTTTTACGATCATTGGATTAAGAACGGAGATATGTACCAGGCATTTAAAGTAGCACAGCTGGAGGTTAAGAAAAAATACCTGGAGCCCTATTATTGGGGGGCCTTTATTCTTGTGGGCAAATAATATACGTGTTTCACGGTAGTGCGAATACCCAGCAGCGGGTATTTGCAGAGTTGATTGGCTGTTTAATATTTGTATATCTAAACCACACACACATGAAGCCACTCTTACCTGCGTTGTTATTAACGATATCTACCTTTACTCAGGCGCAAACCGGTACACATACCGAAGTCACTAAAACGGTACTTGAAAATCTCGGCACGAATGTAAATTCAAGTTCGGGGGAGTTATTACCGGTAATTACAGCTGATGGAAGTACGCTTTATTTTGTACGCGATGGTCATTACGATAACTTCTCAAGCCAGGACGTATGGTATTGTACACGGGAAGGTTCGGGCTGGTCGAAGGCTATTCATCCGAAAGCACCTATTAACCATTCTGGTAAAAATTCGAACGTTTCAAATGTCTCTACAGACGGAAATCAGTTGTTGGTTCGTGGCGCCTTTGAGGATGGGGAGTTTGAGGGTTCAGGACTTTCCATCATTACAAAAAATAAAAAAGGTGAATGGAAAGATCCAAAAAAACTAGAGATCGCAAATTTCAAAAAATATGCAGATGCGGGTTCTTATAATAACTCCTTTCTGGCGCCCAATGGAAAAACATTGATTTATGCTTTTTCTGACAGAAGCAATGGAAATAAACATGATCTCTATTTCAGCCATCTGATCTTAAAAGACAACTGGAGTAAACCAAAATCTATAAAAGACTTTACAAAGTTTGTTGGTAAAGCTTTAAACAACAATACATGGACAGAACCTCAGAAAATAACTGTTTTAAGTAATAGAGATTACAATGAATTCGGACCCTTTATGGCGGCTGATGGGGTTACACTTTATTATTCAACAAATAAACCTGGTGGATTCGGTGATCAGGATATCTGGATGACCAAACGATTAGATGATACCTGGCAAAACTGGTCGGAGCCCATTAATCTGGGAGCCAGCATAAACAGCGACGATTGGGATGCCTATTATTGCCTGGACGCCAGGGGAGAAGAAGCTTACATGGTGTCGAGCAAAGGAACCGGAAACAGTGATATCGTAAAAGTGAAATTGGTAAAAGAGATGCGTCCTAACCCGGTTATTTTAATAAAAGGCAAAGTATTTAATGCTAAAACAAAAGAACCCATTGGTGCAAGCATAGAATACGAAACCCTCATCGATGGAAAGAATGTGGGTGTTGCTCAATCGAACCCGCAAACCGGTGAATATAAAATTATTTTACCCTATGGAAAAAACTATGGATTTATGGCCTATGCCGATAAGCATGCTTCGGTTTCCGACAATTTTGATTTAACTACGGTGGCCGAATATAAAGAGATTGTTCGTGATCTTTATTTAGTACCTATGGAAGTGGGAACTACCATTCGTTTGAATAATATCTTTTTTGACGTCGCCAAAGCCACATTGCGTCCGGAGTCCTATTCAGAATTAGACAGGCTTGCGGGTTTAATGACGCAAAACAGCAAAATGCAAATAGAACTTTCAGGTCACACGGATAACGTAGGTGGTGCTGAGGCCAACTTAAGCCTTTCTTCCGACCGTGCCAAAGCCGTTACGGATTACTTAATAAGTCTGGGAATTGCTACTGATCGTATTGTGGTGAAAGGATATGGCGAAACTAAACCTTTAACATCTAACGATACCGAGGAAGGTAAACAATTAAACAGGCGTGTGGAGTTTACGATCCTTAAGAACTAGGATATACTACTCAAGTTTGATAGCTATGTGACAGAGGCGTCGTACTTTTTTTATGTTCAATAATATGCAAAGAGCCAGAAATTTTCCGGCTCTTTGCATTTGTGCTGTCATTGCTTTTGTATTTTAGTTTTTAAGGAAGTCTTACATTCCTTTTGTAACTTCAATCCCGGCTACTGAGTGCACTCTCTTAGTTGAGATTAATTCGCTCTTTAATATCTACCGGAATTTTTTTCCGGACAAATAATTTTCCAACCTTCAGATTTCCTTTTACTTCAACAGAATTTTTAAATGCTGCGCCGCTTAATAATTTCATCACGTCCATAATATTGGCACCTTTAAAATCATTTTTTAAGTTGAAACTATAAGTTTCCTCAGCATTCGCATTAATGTGAACTCTCTTTGTCAGTTTAGCTTTACCAAGGTACACGCCGCTATAAGTCACGTCAAATTCACTTTTATAAATGGAGAAGCCGAATGCGTTAGGATTTTTAATGCCTATCATAATATCTCCATCGATGCCGGAAGTATTAATCGTGTTTACTTTAAAACCTTTAACACCTGTGCATTGCACTTCTTTAAAATCTTTGCAGTTAGTAAAAGAAAGAAACGTGCAAATGCAAAAAATCAAGAGAGAAAATCGGTAAGTCATTTTTTATTTTTTTAAAGTACGTAATAGCATTATGAGCGAAGATAAAGTCCAGACCCCTTCCAAAACAACGAAGGGCCAGAAGTGAATCAGGTAGCTGGAAATGCAGGCCAGTCCTGCGCCAATAACGTTTAAAAGCAGATACTTCGCAGAAGTAGAGCTCCATTTGTTGGCAAGATTAAATGCGAAGGCGATCAATAAAATAGTAACACCTGTTGTTCCAGTAATATCTCCGTTATTCACTATTTAGAATTTAATTCAGTAAAATACTTATAGAACAAGGGAATAGTTTCGATGCCTTTGTAGTAATTGAACAAGCCATAATGTTCATTTGGAGAGTGCAGAGCGTCTGAGTCTAAACCGAATCCAAATAAAATACTATCCAGACCTAGTTCTTTTTTAAATAAGGCAACTATGGGAATACTTCCACCACCGCGTGTAGGGATTGGTTTTTTACCATACGTCTCCTGCATGGCCTTGCTGGCAGCCTTAAAACCTGCGCTCTCTGTACTCACAACAACAGGTTCTCCACCATGGTGCGCAGTTACTTTTACCTTAACAGATTTAGGCGCAGTTTTTTCAAAATGTTTTTGAAAAAGTTCACTTATTTTATGGGAGTCCTGATCAGGCACTAAACGCATACTAATTTTTGCAAATGCTTTAGAAGGCAAAACGGTTTTTGCACCTTCGCCAATATAACCGCCCCAGATACCATTTACATCTAAAGTGGGACGAATACCAGTTCTCTCATTACTACTAAATCCTTTCTCACCCAGCTCTTCGTCGATGGCCAGATCTTTTTTAAATTCATTCAGATCAAAGGGTGCTTTTCCTAACTCTGCACGTTCAGCATTAGTTAATTCTACAACCTCATCGTAAAAACCCGGAATTGTGATGTGATTGTTTTCATCGTGACAATCGGCAATCATCTTACATAAAATATTAATTGGATTCGCCACTGCACCACCATATACCCCACTGTGTAAATCACGGTTCGGACCAACCACTTCTACTTCCATATAGGCTAAACCCCGCAAACCCACGTCAATACTGGGTGTGTCGTTAGCGATAATAGAAGTATCAGAAATTAGAATCACATCACCTTTTAAGCGGTTTTTATTCTCAATGATCCACGGACCTAGATTCGGAGAGCCCACTTCTTCTTCTCCTTCAATCATAAACTTTACATTGCAGGGAAGCGTGTTTGTTTTCATCATGTATTCAAACGCTTTCACGTGCATGTACATTTGTCCTTTATCGTCGCAGGCACCGCGTGCAAAAATTGCTCCTTCCGGATGAATAGGTGTTTTTTTGATAACGGGCTCAAACGGTGGCGAATCCCAAAGATTAATCGGATCTGCCGGTTGCACATCGTAATGTCCATACACAATTACCGTTGGTTTTTTAGGATCAATTATTTTTTCTCCATACACAACCGGATTTCCTTTAGTTTGCGAAAGTTCTACTTTATCAGCTCCGGCTTCGATTAGCCTCTGCTTTACAGCCTCTGCTGTTTTTATTACATCTGCCTTATATTTACTATCGGCACTCACCGAAGGGATTTTAAGCAGTTCTACTAATTCATTCAATAAGCGATCTTTATTCTGATCTAAATAACCCGTAATGTCTGACTTTTCCATATAAAAAAATTGAACCTTAAAGTTAGTGTTTTACTACCTATTATAAAAAGAATAATTTGCTCTGCGTCCCATGGAGTTAGCTGATTATTTCTAATTTTGTGTACATGATAAAAAGGGTTATTCTTCTTTGCTTTCTGTTGCTGGTTTTCAAACAAAACAAAGCACAGTTTAACGCCTTGCTTACCGAAGGCGATTTCGCGCCGGCAGCAGCACCTAAGTTTGCCATTGAAGATAAAAACACAAAACATAAAGACGCACCTCATGCTTATTTTGATCCTGTGCGCAAACTCTGGCATGCAACGTGGACTCAATTCGATAGTTATAAAAGCAAACAAAAAAGAGACGTTTCAGTTATCTATTATTCGCGTTCTGATGAAGGGAAAACATGGACAACGCCTAAACAACTTAATTTTTTTACTGGCGACTGTCTTGATGGCGACAGCACTGTTAAAGGGCCAATGCCTTGCGTTGGCAGTAACGGAGAAGTCTACATAACCTGGGCGAGCCCAAAAGGATTAGCTTTTCAATGTTCTTTAGACAGTGGAAAAACCTGGTTAAAAGAAGAAAAAATCATTAACCCAATTAAGGGCGGCTGGGCAAATAAAGTAGACGAGATTAAAACGAACGGATTGCCTTTTATTACCTGTGATCTGAGTAACGGCGAATTCAGAGGCCGGATTTATATTACCTGGAGTGATGAAAAAAATGGCGTTAAAAATAAAGACGTTTTTTTAGTTTATAGTGATGATAAAGGTCAAACCTGGACAGAGCCAGTGCTTGTGAGTTACCGTCCAAATCACCGGGAGCAGTTTAAGCCTTGCATAAAAGTAGATACGTTGACTGGTTTTGTTTATGTTTTATATTTTGATAAACAGAATTTTGCGCAGGGCAAAGAAACTGACCTGACATTGGCCTTGAGTAAAAACGGCGGGTTAAAATTTGATTATTACAAAATAAATTCACGGCCTTTTGCGTTTAACTCAAACTTTCTGGAGCTTGAAGATAACAATGGCATGAAAGCCCGTTGGTTGCAGGCTGATGGCTCTAAACGTTTTGGCCTTTATGAAGTGTCGGTTAATGAGAGTACTATAAATGAGTATTACCTGAAAGATGCAGCTGAGGAAATAGAGATTGCCCGAAGTTTTAAATTTGAAGATAAAATAGATCTTGACTTCAAAATTAAAAACAATGCTCTGATCACCGCAGTGGTTACAAAACCACTGGAGCCGGGCTTTGAAAAAATTATTTTTAAAGACAGGCGCGTTTATGGAGGAGCCAATAAATTGAGCATCGATACTAAGCTGGCGGGTCTTAAAAAAGGAAATTATGTACTAACTTTATATTATAACAACCGAAATTCTTTTGTCTGGATTACCGAGGAATAAACTAGTACCGACCCTTATCGCGATTTTTGCGCCAGGCTGTATGGTACATGCGCAACAACGAATAAGCAGTGTAGCGCTCTATCCTACAAATACCAGCGTAGTAATTAAATTCAGCATAGAGCCCGGCGCTACCTGCAGTGGATTTACGATTTTACATAGCCTGGATTCGTTAAATTATGACGAAGTAGCTACAGAGCCCGGAATTTGCGGAACTTCAGCCACAAGCGAAGAAAAAAGTTTTACGCACTTTGCGCCGGTTTTTGATCAGGTAAATTACTACAAAGTTAGGCTTGAACCGCGTGTGGAGACGTCTTTTTCAAAAAGCATTTTCGTAAACTCGCCTGTACAGAAAGGTTTATATGTTTATCCAAATCCGCATTATGAGTCAGGGGAAGTGCTTTCACTCAAAATTCCGGAGGTAGAAAATACTAAACTTAGCGGAGGCATTTTTAATGCATTTGGAGTGTTGGTCAAGAACCTGGATGTATTCACCATCGGCGATCGAGCAGAAATTACTATTTCTGAGCTGGAAAATGGCTTTCATTCCCTCCGTTTAAAACATGAATCCGAAATATTCACTTGTAAATTAATTGTTCTGCACTAATATGGAAGTAAGAGCTGATACCTATCTATGGGCCATCCGCATGTATAAATCCCGCACACTGGCGTCAGATGCTATCAAAGGCGGGAAAGTTAAACTCGATGAACAATCATTTAAACCTTCGCATGTTGTTAAGGTGGGTGAGCGTTACACTATGAGCATTGGTTACGATAAAAAGATTATTGAAGTGAGTGCACTCATGGATAAACGCCAGAGTTTTGAAATAGCGCAAAAGCATTATTTGGATCTTTCACCACCACCCGAGAAAAAGGGGGAAGTTTTACCCTCAGCATTTTTTAAGGTAAATATAAAAAGAGAAAGGGGCACGGGCAGGCCAACCAAAAAAGATAGGCGTGATATGGATGATTTCGGCTCGCTTTAATTAAATATTGTCGAGTAAGGCTTGCGTAAGAGGTTTGTTTAAAAATACAATATCTTTTGAGAGCGCTTTCGATTTTTCTTTGTCATCGGTAGAAACAGAAGAAGTTAAAATTACCAATTTTGGTTTTTTAGGTGTTCTTTCAAGTGTTTTTTGAAACGCGTGTATGAATTGAAAGCCATCTACAATCGGCATATTGATGTCGACAAAAATTACATCGGGGAAAACCTGAGGAAATTCTTTCGAAGTGGTAGCAAGGTTATTTAAAAATTCGAGCGCGCTATTGGAGCTTGTATTTATATAAACGTATTTAGAAAAGCGATAAGAAGTAATAAGCTGCTCATTGATGAAATTATCTACTTCTTCATCGTCGATCAACATCACATATTTATGTTTAAAATTTGGTTCGTCGTTATTCATTTGATGGGTTTTTTTAAAAGGTTATAATAAATTCTGTGCCAACATTTACCTCGCTCCTAATCTCTATTGATCCGCCAAATGATTCGAGTTGCGATTTAATGAGAAATAAACCTAACCCTTTTCCTTCGAGGTTATGATGAAAACGCTGGTAAAGTTGAAATACTTTTTTTCCGTGAAGCTTCATGTCAATTCCGATTCCGTTATCACTAAATCTAAGAATAGTTTTTCCATTTGCCAGCTCTGTTCTAACATTAATTTTAAGGGTTTTCGCTTTGTTACGGTATTTTAAAGCATTGGTTACTAAATTCAAAAAAATACTGTCCAGATAAGATTTATTAAAACTTATTTCATAAACCTCGCTAAAATCATACACAATCTCTGCGCCGCATTCCTTAATTAAAGTATCGCATTGATCAATTGTTTTCTGAAAGGTGGTAAAGAAGGAAAGACGCTCCCTTTGAACAGTAGGAGTATCCTTTACGGTTAAGATAGTATTGAGATCTTTTATAGTTTCATCAAACCGGAGGGTTGATTTTTTTATCCCTTCAAGAATTTGCAGCAAAGTAGGATCTTCTATTTTGAAATTATCAAGCAAATTGGACAATCCCATTAAACTCGCTACCGGTCCGCGAAGATTATGGGATGTTATATAAGCAAATTGTTGCAGGTCTTTGTTGTTCTGAGATAACTCTTTAATAAAGCTTTCTTTTTCCTGCGAATTTTTAAGGAGGAGTTCTTCGTATTTTTTTCTTTCGGTAATGTTGCGAAGAAAGCAAGCTGTGCCTACAACTTCGTGGTCATTATATATTGGATAAAACGAAATTTCAGACCAACTTAGTTCCGAGCCATCATTTTCCATAACCTCTGTGAAAGATTCTCCTGCTAAAGCGCGCTCATAAAACCCTTTAAATCTTCTTCGTATTTTTTCGTCATGTTGAATGGCAAGCAGATCGGTGTCTTTGCTGACAGGTTTTCCCGTACTGTGCAGAACAAGTTCTGAAAACGGTTTATTGTAGGTTATTAATTTCCGATTCTGATCTACACTCCACATTAAATCACTGGTATTATTTATGAGCGATTCGAGATTTTTCCGGTCGAACTCCCGTTCGCGTTCCATGGTTTTTTTCTCTGTAATGTCGCTGCCAACTATGCAAAAACCGGTTATTTTAGTGCCTCTGCTCACCGGACTAATCGTAAAATCTAACCAGATTAGTTTCCCGCGATCGGTTTCAAAGGCTCTGCTGAATTGAAAAGTTTTTCCCGACAGCGTTTTTCGAATAATGCTTCTGAGAAAATGTTTCATTTTCTCGTCAATGATATCGAGTATGGAAGCACCTAGTTTAATTTCTGTTTCGTAAGCTACTTTCAGGTGTTTTACAGCATGCGCGTTAAACGCTTTAATGGTGCCGTCAGGATCCATTAAAATAAACGCTTGTAAGGCGTTATCAAAAATAGTTCTTAAGTTTTCTTCTGATTTAACGATCTGTTCCTGCGATAATTTTTTATTGGTTATGTCCAGAATGGCCACACAAATCCCTTCTGTTTCCCCGTTTTCCCATACAGGAGTGAAAGTTATATTGTACCATATTTTTTTTTCGGGTGTTGAATAGTAATCAATTTCATACTGCACAGTTTCACCCTTTAGAACTTTTTCACGAACATTGTAAAGGAAGTCTTTTCTTTGTGAGTTCACATACTCAATCATTAGCCTGCCTTGTTCTATCTCGTTATTTCCGAATTTAAAAATTGGGCTGGCCTGGGCTTTTTTATTAAAGGCTTTAATTTTTAAATTTCTATCCATTAAAACAAAAGCTTCTGTAGCGTTTTCAATAATGGCACTTAAGTTGTTTTCCGAGTATCTGATTTTTTCTTCGGCTATTTTTTTATCGGTAATGTCACGGGCAATGATCGAAGCTCCGGTAACTACTTCGTTTTGAAAGATGGGTGAAATGGTTAAAGAGACAAAAACCTTTTCACCATTCTTCTTAATACGCAGTGTTTCAAAATGTTTGATGTTTTCGCGGCTCTTCAGTTTATCCACCGTATGATAAGATTCGTCAATTTCAGCAAGTGGCAGAAATTCTGAAGCATCCATTCCAATGGCTTCTGCTTCGGTATAACCAAAAAGTTCTTCTGCTGAACGATTCCAGCTGGTTATTGTGCCGTCTAAAGTGCGACTGATAATTGCATCCTGGGAAGAAGTTACAATAGTTGCAAAGAGTGATTTCTGCTCGTCCAGTTTTTTCTTTTCAGTGATATCTTCAAACAGAAGAACTATAAATCCTTTTTTAGGACTGTAAATGGAAACGGAAAAGCAAATACTCAGCGAGTCTATAAATAATTCAGAAGTGCCTACGGTGCGTTCGGCCGTTACTTTCGTGATCAGATTAAAAAAATGCTGATGCTGTTTCAGATCCGGAACAAGTTCTAAAACTCTTTTTCCGGCAGGGTTTTTTAAACCAGTTATAGTTTCAAAAGATTTGTTTACAGCTATGTACGTGTAATCAACAACGGTAGTATTTTCATAAATGAGTTCGCAGTAGGCAAAACCACTTAAGAGATTTTCAAAAAGATTTCTGTAAAAAATTTCATTTTCTTCCCGTTGTTCTTCTATCTTCTTTTTTTCTGTAACATCCCTGAAATTACAAACGATGGCCTGTACGTTTTCGTCCTGCAAGAGGTTTGAAACGGTTCCTTCTATTAACAGATAGTTTCCGTTTTTTGCCCGAAGGAGGTTACTCGATTCAATTCGTTTGCCTGGTCGTTGAAGAATGGCCTGAAGTTTTTGATGAGAAGTAGGTGTGTTTTCGTTCGGCATAAAACTGAAGAAAGATTTTCCTATTATATCTTCTTCTTCGTAACCGGTGGCTCTTATAAAGGCAGGACTCACATAGATAATAATTCCCTCTGCATTCATCATCGTTATAATGTCTTCAGAGTTTTCAATCAGTGCCCGGAAACGTTTTTCATTTTTTTCGAGTAATAATTGCGTGCCTTTTTTTGCAGTAATGTCTTTAATAAGAACCGAGAGCCCATCGTAAGAAGGATAAATATGATTTTCCAGCCAGGTACGTGTAGGTTCGTAAAAGTCGGTGAGCGAAATGTATTTTTGTTCAATAAGTGCTTTTTCCATAGCCTGAAAAGTGCGGGTACTCATAAATTCGGGGTAAACATCACCGATATATTTTCCTACTACGTCATGATGAGTTTTGCCCGTGCTTTTTAACACATTTTCATTTACATAAGTATAAAAGAGGTTCTTATCGACTGAAACAAATCCTTCTGAGATACGGTTTATTAATGTTTTATAGTTTTCTTCACTCCTTATAACAGCCGCCCAACTTGCGCGCATCTCATGCGTTTTCTTTTGTTCAGCCATATAGGCTAAAATCAGTTTATAACAGAAAAAAAAGGCGGTGAGGGTGGATATGACAATCAAAATAACATTCTCGAGCGTATCAGCTGATTGTTCTGGATAATACTGAATCAGTATCCGTTCAATCATGGGATCAATAAAAAAAACGAAAATGTTACAATAGAGGCAAAAAAAAAGGGTTATAATAAGCGTAATTCGCAGCGCTGGTTTCATTCCTTAAACTAGTTTCTTTGGTGGGTTAATCCCTATAAAGTTATTTAAAAAACGGGCTCTTGGAATTCTCTGTGTTAAAAATGCCTATGGAATTATTACAGATGTAAGTTTTATAGTTTTTTTGTAAGTGGGTGTGGTTTTCTTTTACATTTTAACCCCAATAAAACAAATATCGTCCACTTGTTCAAGGTTGCCCATCCAATGTAACAAGTTGTCGGTGATCAGGCCTTTTTGTTTAATCATGGTCTTTTTATAAATAGATAAGAGTAATTTTTTGATGCGTTTTTGCATGTATTTTTTAGAGGAAGATCCGCCAAACTGGTCGGCGTAACCGTCGGTAAATAAATAGAAGCAGTCGCCCTGATTTAGTTGCAAGTGGTGCGTGGTAAAAGGCAAGGGATTGTCTGTTTTTGCTACTGCTTGTTTATTGGGTTTAATGATGGTGAGTTCATCACTGTTTTCTCGTATAACCCAAAGGGGACTGTTAGCGCCAGCCCATTTAATACTGCGTTTTTCTTTGTCAATGAGACAGAGCGAAATATCCATGCCATCAGTTATCTCGTCGGTATCGGAATGCTGAAAAAAATCGGTTACCAGTTCACGAACTTTGTCTAAAATTTGTCCTGGATCGGTAAGTCCGAATTCTTTTACAGCCTGGTTCAGCGAATTCGTGCATACTACACTTACCATGGCGCCTGGTACACCATGTCCGGTGCTATCGGCAGCAGCAAAAAGAACCTCGTTTGAATTTAAAGGATGCATCCAATAAAAATCGCCGGCCACAATGTCTTTTGGCCTGTAGAGAATAAAACTTTCTGACAGGTAGTTTTTTATGTCGCTCAGCGAAGGCAAGATCGCACTCTGTATATGCTTAGCGTATCTTAACGAATCATTGATCTGACTATTTTTATTTTCAAGGATCGCGTTTTGATTCAGAATTCTTTTTTGATACGCGGAGTTTTGCCTTACAAACGCCGTAAAGAACAAAGTGGTGAAAGCAAACAGAATAAAGTAATTAAAATACCCATAAATTGTAAGCACAGTAGTAAGTTGAACAGATTTGATTGATACTGCAGTTTTAACAGGTAATAAAAAAAGCAAAGCAAAAAAGCCAAGGAGAGAAAGTGCGAAGATAAAGTAGCGCAGAAGTTTCATCTCGTCAAAAAAAACGATGGTAGTCATGCAAATGCACAGAAGGAAAAAATGGAAGTTGGTGAATAGACCAAAAGCCATACTGGTTAAGGTCATAAGCACAAGCATACTGAAAGTTAAAAGTATAAAGCCTTGTAAATGCTTTTTGTAGGCTTGCAGGAAAAAACAGGAAATCGCCATGCAAAATATAGACATGGTAATACTCATCAACGTATATAGTTTAAAGTATAAATGCATTGGAACATAGCCCAAGCAGGCAATACATACAAAAATGATAATCAGGTTGTTTAATTTGATTTTGCGATTCAAACTCTCGCTGTTTCGTTTCGAAATGCCAATGTTTAGCACGTTTTTTAAAGGACGCATAGTACAGTTTTTTTATCTGGTATAAAGATAGGAACACTCCTTTTTTTAATCCGGCATCCTATGTTTTATTCATTCATATGTAAGATTGTTGTTTAGCCTGTTTAACCAGGAGTAATGCCAATCAGGGTTGATATTCGAATCTTGGACGGTCGCCGTTATCTGGTCCGAACTCTATCTGTAGCTCGTTCATCACCTGGTTTAAAATGTCATCAGCATAACTCACTAACTTTTCAAGTTTTACAGAATAAATTCCTTCTTTCGCATTTTTTTCAATTTCGCGTACTTCCAATTTCAGACAATCAATGTGAAAGCCATCAATACTTGGTTTTAGTTGATGCGAGATTTGAAAAACAGTTTTAAGATCTTTAATTGCAAGAGCTTCTTTCATTTGTTTGAGTGAAGAATTCGTTTGACGGATAAAAATTTCAACAAGTTTTTCCATGTACGCCTTATCGCCACCACTCAATAAATTCAGCTCATCCATATTGTATAATTTTTTAGAAGCGTAGGAGATCGCTTCTGCATTTTCAATGATTTCAGTTTTTCCAAGTTGTTTATAGATGCTGTCCATTAAGACTTTTTCTTCAAAGGGCTTGGTAACATAATCATTCATGCCAATACTTAAACAATGGTCGCTCTCTGTTTTAAACGCATTAGCACTCAAAGCTATAATAGGCGTTTTTAATTTTAATGTGTGGCGAATGTTTTGAGTTGCTGTAATGCCATCCATAACGGGCATTTGCAAATCCATTAAAATCACATCAAATTTTTCAGTTTCAAGTAGTTTAACCGCTTCAGCGCCATTGGTAGCAATGCTAACACTAAAATTGTTACGTTCTAAAGTTCTGGTGGCCACAAGACGGTTAAATTCATTGTCTTCCGTTAATAAAACTTTTATCTGAACATTGTTCGCAGTTTTCTTCTGAACACTGTTTTTCTCCACCTCTATTTCTTGTCCTATTGGTAAAGTTAATTTTATTTGAATGGTAGTGCCATGATGACGTTTACTTTGAACATCAATAGTTCCATTCATCAGCTGGATGAGTTCGCGGGTAATTGCCATACCCAGTCCTGTGCCTCCATAATTGCGCGCCGTGGTAACATCTTCCTGTGAAAATTTTGAAAAAATATTTTTCACATAATTTTCTCCCATGCCAATACCAGTGTCTTTAATTGAAAGCAAGATAGTTTGATGGGTTGAAGTTTCCGTTTCTAATTCACAGGCAATGCTCACCCCACCTGTTTGCGTAAATTTCACAGCGTTTCCGAGTAAGTTTAAAAAGATCTGGCGAATGCGTGTTGGATCTCCCACTAAAGTTTTTTTAATGTCGGGTGATACAGTAGCATTCAGGTAGAGATTTTTTTCTGAGGCAGAATTTTTCATGATGTTCACTACATTTTTCAAAACTTCATCCGGGTTAAAATTCTGCATCTCTAACTGAAATTCTCCCGCTTCAATTTTAGAAATATCGAGAATATTATTTAGTACAGATAATAAATGTTGAGAAGCAGTAGAAGTGATCTGAACGTAATGGCGCTGATTCGCGCTCAGATTTTCGTAAGATAATTCACGGATCATCCCGATTATCGCATTCAAAGGCGTTCTGATTTCATGACTCATGTTAGCTAAGAATGCTTCTTTTGCCTGGGAAGATTCTTCCGCTTTTTTCTGAGAAATTTTAAGTTTTTGTTCAAGCGTTTTACGCTCTGTAATATCGAGGTGAATTCCAATTGAGCCTATGAGATTTCCACCATCATCGTAATTTGGAGCTCCACTCACCATCCACCATCTTAGCTCTCCTGATTTATTTTTTATTTCTATCTCATAGATATCCGACAATCCATTTGAACGTTGTGCAGTTTTATTTTTTAAAGTGCTTTTGCTTGATTCAGATACCAAAACATCTACAATGTTTTTGCCAATTAATTCTTCTTTTTTGTAGCCGGAAAGGTCACAGAAACCCTGGTTGCAGTAACGGATAATCTCGCGAAGATCCACTTCCACAAGTCCCATATGGATGTTCGCGATAATGTTGCGGTATTTCTCTTCCCTTAAAATAATGGTTTTTTCAGAAGCTTTTCTTTCTGTTATGTCAATTGCAAGAGCAGTCATTTCGAAATCAACTTCGCTAAGTTGTGTATGCTGTACACTTTGACCGATCCATCGCTCGTTTCCACTCTTGGTTATTATCGGAAATTCGAGATAGGAGGTAGCTTGTTTATTTTCAATTTGAAGCAAATAAACGTTCGCAGCCATCTTTCTGAAATCTTCGCGAATCAATTTTGAGAAATGTGTATTTAATAATTCGATGGCTGAAAATCCAGTCATACGTTCCATTACAGGATTTACAAAGGTGAAATAACCCATGCGGTTAGTTTTGTAAATTACGTCGGTAGATCGTTCAAGTATGTTACGGTATTTTTCTTCGCTCTTTTTTAAAGCTTCGATAGCTCTTTTTTTCTCGGTTTGTTTTTTTCTTAAACGTAAATATTCCTGCTCATCGCATTTGTGTGTTTTAGAAAGTTTTTCGTTTTCACTTTCAAATGTTGCATACGTTTGCTGAACGGCTGCGATAAATTTTTTAAAATCATCATTTTTCTCAGCGCCGTCAGGAAGAAAGTTTTTAATCTGGTTCTGGAGTAACTTATGAAGTTCCATTTTTTCTAATTTTTTGCTGCGTTAGATTTATACAGTAAAAATAGAGTTTGATAACATGGCAAAACTGAGCAGAACAGTCTAAAGAAAACACATGTAAGATTTAGAAGATTTTTGTGATTAAATCACCGTGAAAATGCGGGTTTTGGCCTCTAAAAGATGGGAGTGAAGCAAAAAAAAATGTCCCGCTATGCGAAACATTTTTTATTGGTATAAATTTAATTTTTTCTATGCATCGTAATCGATTACTACTGTTGGAGTAATCGGATGTGCCTGGCAGGTTAAAATAAATCCTTCTTCTACTTCCGCGTCGGTTAAAGCGAAGTTAGCGGTCATTTTTACCTGACCTTCTAATACTTTAGCGCGGCATGTACAACAAACTGCTCCTTTACAACTAAAAGGTGCGTCAACGCCTGCTTCTATTGCAGCGTCCAGTATGCTAATACTGCTTGTTTCCAGGTTAAATTCGGTTTCAATTCCGTATTGCAGAACTTTTACTTTTGCATTTACATTACCACCTGTTGCTACTTCTGCTTTTGCTACAGCTTCAATAACAGCAGTAAAGTATTCAATGTGAATTTTTTCTTTCGGAACTTTTAGTGCTTCCAGCGTGGTTTTTACGTTTTCCATCATTGGCGCAGGACCACAAACAAAGTATTCGTCGGCATTTAAACCGCCAAAGGTTTCCACCAAAGTTTTTGTTTTTTCTGTAGTAAGAATCCCGGTTTGCAAGTCTGATATTTTTTGAATCGGCTGATCGTAAACATGCACTACAGTGAGGTTTGGATTATTTCCCGAAATAACATCCAATTCTTCTCTAAAAATAGAAGTCTCTTCACTTCTGTTGGCGTAAATTAAAGTGATCTTGCTTTGTTTTTCTACATACAAAACGCTCTTTAAAATACTCATCATGGGAGTAATTCCGCTACCACCTGCAAAAAGAACGTAATTTTTTGATTTGGCACCAGATAACACGGTATGAAAATTTCCCATCGGCGTCATCACTTCTATCATATCTCCCACTTTTAACTCGCGGTTGATATAGGTGGATACAAGCCCGCCGTTAACTTCTTTAATAGCCACGCGCAATTCTTTTTCGCTGTACGGACTCGAGCAAAGACTGTAAGAACGCCTTACTTCTTCTCCTTTTAAATTAAGTTTTAAAGTAACATACTGCCCTTGTTTAAATTGGTACTCGGGTTGTTGTTGTGGAGGAACTTCAAAAGCAATGGAAACTGCATCTGCTGTTTCGCGACGGATATCTTTGATCTTAAGTGTATGAAAACGTGCCATAGGTTTAATATAGGCTGCAAAAATAGCCGTTTTAAGCCTATAAAAAAATTAAAATTCCACACGAATCACCTTGCTTTCGGGTAACGAATAAATACCGTTTTTTTTGATTTAAAAGCCTATAAATCCTATCTTTGCAGCAATAATTTAATTCCAGCAGATTATGGACGTTGTTAATTTTGAAGATTTATTTGAAGCCAAGCTGGCTAAAAATGAAATGATTGAACCAAAAGATTGGATGCCTGAAAATTACCGCAAGCATCTTATTCGCCAGATTTCTCAACATGCTCACAGCGAAATCGTTGGTATGTTACCTGAAGGAAACTGGATTTCACGCGCTCCAAGTCTGCGTTCCAAACTTGTTTTATTGGCAAAAGTGCAGGACGAAGGAGGACACGGTTTGTATTTATATACTGCCGCTGAATCCTTAGGTACGAGCCGTGATGAAATGTTGAACGCACTCCTTACGGGAAAAGCAAAATATTCTTCGATTTTTAATTATCCTACTTTAACCTGGGCCGATGTTGGCGCAGTGGGCTGGCTCGTAGATGGCGCAGCGATTATGAACCAGGTAATGTTACAACGTTCTTCTTATGGACCTTATAGCCGTGCAATGGTGCGTATTTGTAAAGAAGAGAGTTTTCATCAACGCCAGGGTTACGAATTAATGACGCATTTGGCTTTTGGTACTCCCGCTCAAAAAGAAATGGCGCAGGATGCTTTGAACCGTTGGTGGTTCCCTACACTCATGATGTTTGGTCCACCCGATCGCGAAAGTCCAAATAGTGAGAATGCTATTAAATGGAGAATTAAACGTGAAACAAATGATCAGTTACGTCAACGTTTCGTAAATCAAACAGTTGTACAGGCAGAATATCTGGGTCTTACAATTCCTGATAAAGGGTTGGTTTGGAACGAAGAACGAAAAGCTTACGATTTCAGCGAGCCAGATTGGGCAGAGTTCAAAAACATTATCAAGGGAAATGGCCCTTGCAATAAAGAACGTATGACTTCCCGCAATAAATCGCACAAAGAAGGAGAGTGGGTAAGAGCAGCAGCAGCAGCCTACGGTAAAAAACAAAGTGAAAAATCACAAGCTGCTTAATAATTTATAATTCAATTTTTTTCAATTTCATATGAGTGATAGTCAAGGCCCTTTGTGGGAAGTATTTGTTCAAAAAAAATCTGGTCAGCCATTTGTACATTGTGGCAACCTTCATGCTTATGATAAAGAAATGGCTTTACAAAATGCCCGCGATTTATACACGCGTCGTGGCGAAGGCATGTCTTTATGGGTAGTACCCAGCGAAGCCATTGTTTCGAGTAGTCCTGAAGATGCGGGTCCGTTTTTTGAACCGGCTAACGATAAAATTTTTCGTCATCCAACCTTCTACCAGATTCCTGATGGAGTAGGGCATATGTAATATAAATTTAAGACGAACAAAACTTATGGATTCGAAGGAAGCTTTATTTAATTATACTTTACGTTTAGGAGATACAAGTCTTATTCTTGGTCAGCGTTTGAGCGAGTGGACAGGGCATGGTCCTTTTTTAGAAGAAGATCTCGCCTTGACGAATATCGCCCTGGATATTTTTGGCAGAGCAAAAGGTCTGCTGGAATATGCCGCGCAAGTTGAAGGCAAAGGAAGAACAGAAGATGATCTTGCTTTTTTTCGTAACGACAGAGAATATTTTAACGCTTTAATTACAGAACAACCTAACGGAGACTATGCGCAGACCATTATTCGCCAGGCTTTCATAGATTGTTTCGATCTGTTATTTTATACGGCGCTTTCAAAAAGTAAAGACGAAACCCTCGCAGGCATCTCCGCAAAATCGGTCATGGAAATTACTTACCATAAACGTCACAGTTTTAGTTGGGTAATGCGTTTTGGAAATGGAACAGAAGAAAGTCTACAACGTTTACAAAAAGGTTTTGACGCCACCTGGGAATATACAGGCGAATTATTTGAAATGACCAAGACAGATGAGGCTCTTTTAAAAGACGGAATCTCTGTAGATCTTGCAGCATTAAAACCCATTTGGGAAAAAGAAATTTTTGAGCTGCTTGAAAAAGCAAACATTCAAATTCCGGAAACAACTTTTATGCAAACCGGTAGCAGAAGAGGTTTGCACGGCGAACACTTAAGTTACATTCTTGCTGAAATGCAATCTCTTCCAAGAATGCACCCAACTGCTAAGTGGTAGTATATGGAAGAACAGAAAAATAACTGGAAAAAACTTTACCCTTACTTTGTAGACTTCTGGCAATATGCTGTAATCATTGTAATTATGATCATAGCAGCGATCTTTATTTTGTAAATGCTATTACGTACTCACCACTCACTAAGTAATTCGGTAGTTCCTGTTCTCTCCAATCCTCCAACCCGTAAGCTTTTCCACCAAAAACAAAAAACGGTATTTTAAATTTCGTTTTACTTTTTTAAGATCGTATTTAAAATTCCAGTTTGCGTGTTGAATGCGGGTCTCAAAAACTTTTGGGTGCGAGCCTTTATAGATTTCTAAAAGATCAATGTTACTGTAATCAAATTCTTCCACTTCAGGAATGTTATTTTTCATCCAGGCATCGTCGTGCCACATCTTGTGAAAAGAACTTTGTTTGGCTTGCTGCGCTTTTGGTGACTTCACCCAGCCATAATGATAAATAAAAGCGCCCGTTTTTTTGACGGTTAATTTTTTGTCATCCAATGTTCTGAATCCCTGCGCGTCTTTGTAAGAGCGAATCGTTTTATTATTTTTTATAATACGGATTTCATGTTTGTACCAGCGTCGTCCAACACCCACGTATTTGTAATGGCCGTAAAAATGTTTGTATTCAAATAGAAGTCCGTCAACGGCTTTGTCCATGGCATGCATCTGCATGCTTTCTTTTATTTTTGGAAGGTCTGCCTCATGCACACACTCGTCGCTCTGAATGTAAAAACACCAATCATACTCTTTTGGAATCTGATCAAAGACTTTATTTGTTTCTAACGATAAAACTTTTCCGCCTTCACGCATGCTGTCATCCCATACGGTATCAATAATTTTTATTTTGTCGGAAGGTATAGAGGCAATTAATTCGCGGGTGCCATCGTCACTGTTTCCTACTCCTACATAAAAAACATCACAAATGGGTAAAATGGAAGTAATGGCTTCCACCACCGGGTAGTCGTACTTAAGGGCGTTTCGTATAATTGTAAATCCTGCAACCTGCATACTAAAAATAATTTAAAATGGATAACCTATTCCGAAATTGATAACGGAATATTGCCAGCCTTGTTTATCAAAAGTCCACCTGCTTCCCGCTGGAAATTTAGGATCTTTTAAAGGTGCTGCTACATCTAAACGCAAAACAAAAAAAGTAAGATCCCAGCGAATTCCTGCACCAGCGCCTATGGCAACCTGGTCCGCAAATTTACTTACAATAAATTCGGCACCTGGCTTATTCGGATCGGGTTGTAAACGCCAGATATTTCCCGCATCCACGAATAAAGCTCCATAAAAAGATTTGATAATATGAAAACGGTATTCAATATTTCCTTCTAGTAACAGGTCCCCTATTTTGTCAAAGCGTGCCGGACTATCTCTTGGATCATATCCTCCGGGTCCCAAAGTCCGAGCGCGCCATGCTCTCACACCGTTTGGTCCGCCGCTAAAAAAACTTTGTTCATACGGAAGTACATTTAAGTTGGCCAAAGGTTTACCAATACCCGCTGCTACACGGTAAACGATACGGCTTTTTTTACGAATGGGAATATAAATTCTAAAGTCAATGTCTGCTTTTAAAAATTGAGCAAAAGGAATATTGAAAATTCTATAACGCCCTAAACTGTCACTGGGCTGATCCGTAGCTTTATAAAAGGCTCGTAAAATATTTCCAGACGACTGTAAATTTAATTTTGCAAAGAAGGCTGCTTTCTGCCCGGTTACAGAATTTTCTTTGGAAGTGTAGGTAAGCCCGTATCGGCTGAGTGTTGTAATGTGATCCTGGAAAGAGTTAAGCAAAAATGCATCGTTATAATCCTTTAATAATTTCGTGTAACTGTCTAACAAATTTGCACGGACCAGGTATACTTCAAAAGGAACGATATCATGTCTTAATTGACGGTTAAAAGTTTTAAAGCTAAAACCGTAGTCCACGTTGGTAATGATTCTGCTGAACTCAGGACGCGTTTGGTAATTTAAAGAAGTCCGGATAAAAGTTCTGGGTTGCTGATCTTTCTTAAAAGGTAATAAAGAGAATGGGAAAAAAGCACGGGGAACTGAAAATGAAATTTCCGGACCAAACTGTATGGTATTAAAAGTTTTTTGAAGTTTTTGCACGGAGTTAATATCTCCAACGCCACTAACCACACCTTCATTAGAATTTAGTGGTTTTTGTGCTGCAACAGAACCCTGGAGTTTGATCTCTACCAATTCTCCGCCCCTGAAAAAATTACGGTTCTGATAAATAATGCTGCCGTCTATGCCTAAATTTCCCGAGGTGTTAGTGCCTTCTGTTTCAGCTGTTGCAGATTGTTTCAATAAAGGATTACAAATGATGTAACAATCAAGTTCATTGGTAAAATCTTTATTCAAAAGAAATTGAATGGTCACGTTTTTAAAGATGCCTAGTCCCAGTAATTGCTTATAAGTTTGCTGTGCGCTGTCTTTCCTGTAATATTGTCCGGGATATAAATCTGTATTGGAAGAAATGATTTTACGTTTGTATGCCAGGGGTTTATTTAAAAGAAAGATTAATCCTTTCTTTTTTGACACTACGGTGTCTTTAAAAACGTAATCCCGCGGATTTCCTACCAACCCTTCGGTGATAATAAAAACATTGGCAATCTTAAATCGGGGATGATCGATTTCCACCAGCGAGTCGTTATCTGCGCTGGTTGCCTGCGAGAATCGCTTCAATTTTATTTTCATTGCTACAGAATGATTAACGCAGTTAGTGTCTGCGCCATAATTGATGTAAGCATTCTCGAAATAAAAATAGCCGTTATTGAGCGCATTGTCGGTAATCCTTTGGCGTTCGGCCTGAAATTTATCCTCATCGTATTGCATCCCCGTTTTTAACAGAGAATTTACAGTATCTTTTAAAATGAGTGCGCCGAGGTTTTTGTCTTTAAGTTCATAGCTAATTTGACTAACGGTGTAGCTCTGGCGGGGCAATAGATAATATTTGATAATCGCACGTTTCGAGTTCCGTATGAGTTGTACGGTGTCGGAAACTTTATTATCAAAGTAACCCTTACTGAATAAAAATTTACTCAGTTGAAAAAGGGTCTGGTGAGTTAATGCAGAGTCATAAACCACAGCCGGTTCTCCAATGTCGCGAAGGCTTTCAACAAACATCAGACTTTCTTTGTCCTTTAATTTTGGTTGTTTGGCCAGCTTACCTCTTTTAAAACGACGCGCATTTTTCTTTTCGAAACGTTTTACTTTTTCCGCATTAAGACGATCGTATTTTAAATTGCGCTTGATTTTTTTTTCATTTATTTTTTTCTCATCGAATAAATTGTACCACCATACAAAAAATTGAACCTGTCTGAAAAATTTCCGGTTGGGTTTCTGTCTGAAAAAAGCCTGGAAACTCTCTTTTGGAATATTAGTGGCCTTTGAATTCTCTACTTCAACCTTTTCAACAATATATTGTCCGGGTAATAATTTTTTTGTGGGATTGCAGGAAGCAAAAAACAGAAGTAAACTCAGTACGCCGGCCTTTCTGATAAGCGCAGCATTTGCAGGCCACCAGGAAAGGTTCATTATTTTTGTGTTGACGTGCAATTCGGCTTTATAAAATACGCTAATTTAGGGTAAAATATGCTTAGTAAAAATCAAATAAAGGAAATACAATCTCTGCAAATAAAAAAGTTCAGAGAATCTAAAAAACAATTTATTGCAGAGGGGATAAAAACGGTGCTTGAAATTTTAGAGCACGCACCGATATTACTCGAGGATATCTTTGCGACGAGAGAATTTATAGAAGCACATAAAGAAACGCTTCGGAGATTAAACCTAAAATACACAGAAGTAAGCGAAGCGGAGTTAAAAAAGATTAGCCTGCAAACCACGCCAAGCGGCGTTATGGCCATCTGTAGATATTTTAAGGAGCCAAAAGCAGATTTCGATTTTGAAAATAATTTCGCTTTTTTTCTCGACGATGTTCGCGATCCGGGTAATCTTGGTACCATCATACGCCTGGCAGATTGGTTTGGTGTTTCTACTATTTTTTGTTCTCCGGGCAGTTGCGACTTTTATAATCCTAAAGTGATTCAATCTACCATGGGAGCCTTCCTTAGAGTTAGCAGCGTTTACATAGAGTTAAAAGATCTGCTTGCAAAACAACAGATTAAAACTATTTATGGCGCAGTATTAACGGGAAGTAATCTTTACAAAGAGAAACTTACCAACGGACTCATCGTAATTGGAAACGAAGCAAATGGTATCAGTGAAGAGAATTTAAATCTTCTTACCAAAAAACTGACCATTCCAGCCAACCAAAATAACGGAACGGAATCCCTCAATGCCGCTATGGCTACCTCGATTATTGCCTCTGAGTTTTTCAGGCAATTAAAACAGAGCTAGAAAATTAGGTTTATTTAGAAGATACGATCCCTTTGTATCTCAATTTGTGGGGGCTTTTCGGATCGTTGCTATGAACGTAAACAACGCGATCCTGTCTGCCATAAGTTGTGCTGCTATTAAAAATAACAGTAATGGTTGCCTTTTGTCCAGGTAGAATGGGTTTGGTAGAAAAATCGGAGGTAGTACACGAGCAGGATATTTCCACATCGCTGATGTAAAGCGGAGACTTCCCCGCATTCGTTATTTCGTATTCATTCTTTACAATTTCTCCGCGTTTTACGAAGCCAAAATTTTTCTTGTCGTCGGTAATTTCCAACTTTGCCTGTGAAAAAATTTTAGAGGAAGACAGGATTAAAAGAAAGCTAAAAAGCATCCTTAAATAAAAAATCCCCTTGGCTGAGCCCAGGGGATTTTTGACTATTTGAGAACCATTAACCACCTGTAACCGGGGCTGTTGGTTTAGATTTTACTTCACCTTTAATACGTACTTTTTTTGTAGCGAATTTTGCGTTTGAAGTAACGGTAACACCTTTATCAAAGCGACCTTCACGTTCAGTATCGTATTTCACTTTAATAACACCACTCTTACCCGGAAGTATCGGTTCTGTTGGCCAGCCTGGCTTACCATCAATGGTAGTTGCAGTACAGCCACATTCGCCAGATACACTCGTAATAGTTAATGGAGTTCTACCTGTATTGGTGAATTTAAATTCGCGAATTCCGTTTGCTTTATATTCAACTACACCGTAGTCCAGAACCTCCGATTCAAATTTAATGTCTGGAGCGTTAGGATCCATATTCGGAACAACAGACTCCTGGGCATTAAGAAGACTTAAACCAAAAATCACAAACAGGAACGAAAGAATTTTTTTCATTTTAAATTAGTTTCTGGGATTAACCTTTTTTCTCAACAGGTGCACCTGCAGGAGTTGTGTTAGTAGGGAAATCAGACTCAACTGGTTTCACTTCAACATTTCCTTTAATAGTTAAAACTACGTTACCGCTTTTTGCATTAGAGTTTACAGTAACTGTTTTATAGATCGCACCCGGACGGTTAGTATCGTATTTTACTTTAATAACACCGGTTTTTCCTGGAAGGATTGGTTCTGGTGGACATTGTGGCACAGTACAACCGCAACTTCCCTGGCAATTAGTAATTACCAATGGTTCTTTACCACTGTTAGTAAATTTAAACTCACACTCCCCGTTACCACCTTGTTTGATTGTACCGTAATCATGCTCCATTTTGTCCATTTTGATATCCGCTAAACTTGCAGCAGCTGCAGGAGCCGGAGTTCCGTGGTTATGCCCATCGTCTGCACTGTGAGTGCTTTGTGCAAATGTGAAAGCAGATAAACCTGCAACTAAACCTAAAGTAAAAATTAGCTTTTTCATGTGTGTCTTTTTTAATTAGTGAGAGATTAAATTTTTTTAATTGATGAAGTACTAAAATACTAAAATCGTGCCATAAAGATATTACAAACACGGGATTCTTTCCGTAATTTTACGAAATTTAACAAAATATTTTCTACTAAATTAACATGGAGATAGCCAAGACATATAACCCCGGCGAAGCAGAGCAGAGATGGTATCCGCATTGGATGAAACATCAGTTTTTTAAATCAACACCCGATCACCGCAAACCTTATACTATAGTCATTCCCCCTCCTAACGTAACGGGTATGTTGCATATGGGGCACATGCTTAATAACACTATTCAGGATGTTTTAATTCGCCGCGCGCGTATGCTGGGCTTTAACGCCTGCTGGGTGCCGGGAACAGATCATGCAAGTATTGCAACGGAAACAAAAGTTGTAAATCTGCTGGCAGAAAAAGGAATTAAAAAGACAGATCTTTCACGTGAAGAGTTTTTAAAACATGCATTCGACTGGAAGGAAAAATATGGCGGAATAATTTTAGAACAGTTAAAGAAATTAGGCGCCAGTTGTGATTGGGATCGTACACGTTTTACCATGGAACCTGCTTTAACAGAGTCGGTGTTAGATGCCTTTATTCACCTTTTTAATAAAGGTCAGATTTATCGTGGTGTTCGTATGGTGAACTGGGATCCACAGGGCCTCACAGCTCTGAGTGATGAGGAGGTTATTCATAAAGAAACTAACAGTAAGCTGGTTTACGTAAAATACCAAATTGAGCCTTCGCCAGGCTCAGCCGCAAAGGAATACATAACAGTTGCTACTACACGGCCTGAAACTATTATGGGTGATACTGCTGTTTGCGTAAATCCACACGACGAGCGCTACGCACACTTAAAAGGAAAAAACATAATTGTGCCTGTAGTAAACCGTGTAGTGCCGATTATTTTTGACGAATATGTGGATCGTTCTTTCGGAACAGGTGCATTAAAGGTAACTCCTGCGCACGATATTAATGACTTTAACCTTGGACAGAAATATAATCTTCCAACTATTGATGCTCTGACTCCGGATGGAAAAATTAGTGAAGCTGCAGGTGCCTACGTGGGTATGGACCGTTTCGCCTGCCGTAAACAGATTATTAAAGATTTGGAAGAACAAGGTCTGGTTGAGAAGATCGAAGAGATAAAAAATAAAGTTGGCTATAGCGAACGAACCAATGCGGTAATTGAACCAAAGCTATCTATGCAATGGTTTTTAAAAATGGAGGAGATTAGTAAACCTGCCTTAGATGCTGTGTTAAACGGAGAAGTGAAATTAATTCCTGAAAAGTACATTAACACTTACAAACACTGGATGGAAAATGTTCACGATTGGTGCATTAGCCGTCAGCTTTGGTGGGGACAACGTATCCCGGCCTGGTACGACAATGCAGGAAATACGGTAGTTTGTAAAACCAAAGAAGAAGCTCTGGAATTATTAAAAGCAAAAAACGCAGCTGTAAAACCAGAAGATTTAAAACAGGATGAAGATGTTCTTGATACCTGGTTCTCTTCATGGTTATGGCCGCTAACGGTTTTTGATCCGGAAGTAATTAAAAATGGATGGGCAAAAGCCAACGAAGATGTGAAATATTATTATCCTACAAATGATTTAGTAACGGGCCCGGATATTTTATTTTTCTGGATCGCACGTATGATCATTGCCGGAAAAGAGTTTGCAGATTTAAAACCTTTTACAAACGTTTATCTTACTGGAATTGTAAGAGATAAGTTGGGAAGAAAAATGAGTAAACAATTAGGAAACTCTCCCGATCCGCTTGATCTTGTAACCAAGTACGGAGCAGACGGTGTGCGTGTGGGAATGCTACTGAGCTCACCTGCCGGAAACGATTTGTTGTTTGATGAAAAAGATTGTGAACAGGGTAGAAACTTTGCCAATAAAGTCTGGAATGCGTTTCGTTTGATTAAAGGATTTGAGGTTATTCCTGCTGTTTCTGCGAACGGAGCCGATATGCAGCCAAACTCTTCTAAAGCAACTATTACCTGGTTTGAAAATAAATTATCGGAGCAACTGGAAATAATCAACGATCATTATTCTAAATACAGAATGAGTGATGCTTTGATGGCAACGTATAAATTGGTGTGGGATGATTTTTGTGCCTGGTATTTAGAAGCTATTAAGCCAGAATTTGTCGACGGTAAATCTTTGCCCATTGATCAGACAACTTACGATGCTACTACTAATTTCCTGGAACAACTTTTAAAAGTGATGCATCCCTGGATGCCTTTTGTGACTGAAGAAATCTGGCATTTACTTAAAGAACGTTCAGAAAAAGAATGTGTGATTGTTGCGGAATGGCCTAAGCAGTTAGCATCTTTAGATGCCAGGCTGTTAGGTGAGTTCGAAGTATCGAAGGAAATAGTAACTACGGTAAGAAATGTTCGCGCGCAAAAACAAATGTCGCCGAAAGAAAAATTAGAAGTCATAGAAAAATCTTCGGCCGACCGTTCTTATTTTGATGATGTTATTGTGAAGCTTGCTAATCTTTCTGCATTTTCTTATTCAAAAGAAAAAGTGGAGGGAGCGTATAGTTTCACAGTTAAAACAACGGAATTTTATATTCCGTTAGCCAACAATATTAATGTAGAGGAAGAAAAAGAACGTCTCACAAAAGAATTGGAATACAACAAAGGCTTCTTAAAATCGGTACAAATAAAATTGTCAAACGAAAAATTCGTGGCTAATGCAAAGCCGGAAATTATAGCAAGTGAACGTAAGAAAGAAAGTGACGCATTGTCTAAAATTGAATCCATTGAAGGACAATTAAAGAGTTTGTAATGAAACTTTGTTTGTAAAATGGCAATGAAGGAAGAAGGAATGGCTTACTGCATGAAGTGTAGATTTTATCTTTTTAAAAAGAAAAAATAAGTAGTAAAAGGCTAAGTAAGTTAAAAGGTCAAAAAAGTCCCCGATCAAAAGATCCGGGGATTTTTTTTATTACATTTGAAAAGGTTGCCATACCCAAATTCACTACAATTTCTATCCTAAAAACAAGATGAAACATGTTGTTAAATAATCAGAAGAATCTTTTACACTACATTAGTTTTTTTCTGATGCCTTGTCTTCATTTGTTAATTCTTTTCCTTGTATATAAACTTTTTTTATTGTCTGGATTTATTACTGTTATAGATCCTTTTTACCTTAAAAAATGGGATGCCGGTCTTTATGCAACCATAGCGGAACACGGGTATAAATTTGAAGCAAACAAAGCAGGTAACACGGCATTTTTCCCCTTGTTCCCCTACACATGGAAAGTACTTTGGAAAATTTTTGGCGCGGGTGTAGAGGGACTGTGTATTTATAATTTTATAGCCTTTAGTTTAGGAATGCTAATTCTTAAAAAAACGCTTGATTTTTCATGGTGGTATTTCCTGTTTTTCATTTCTATTCCTAGTAACATATTTATGTACGTGCCCTACTCAGAGGCAACTTTCTTTTTTTTCTCAGCGTTAGTTTTGGCGGGATTGAAAAGTTCAAATAAACCAATGGTCGTGGTAGGTTTGTTTTTCGCATCAATGACAAGACCATCTGGTGCTTTTTTTATCCCGGCAATTTTCGCCATGGAGCTGTTGCTTTTTGAAGACATCAAAAGTTTTTTGAAGAACGTCCTGATTTATTCAGGCGTCATAGTGCTTGCTGTAATTGTCGTATTTGCTTTTCAATACTATGCTACCGGGGTTTGGCTGGTGTTCTTTAAAGATGGTTGGTCGCGTCAACTGAGCCTTCCGGAATTCCCTCTTACCAGCTGGGGAGGGCTTAAGCACTTGTGGTTAGACGGCACGGCTCTCTTTTTTGGTTTATTAGCCTTTTCCATTTTATGTATTCTTCTGTATAATAAGTTTAAAAGAAAAAAGAACTTCGTCGTGGATAGAGTAGAGGTCTTCAGCCTAACTTACGTAATGATGGCCCTTATAACAATACTGCTATTTGGTGGCAAAGATCCTGATGGAGGCACTTCATTATTATCTCTTAACAGATTTTTAATGGCGACACCCTTTTTTACGGTCATGCTTTATTTTCTCTCGCATCGGGCAGTGTTAAATTACAAGAGTCTTTGCCTTTATACATCAGTTGGCCTGCTAACGCTGTTTTCACTCAATTTAAGAGGAACGGGGTATTCAGGTTTCTCAGAGAGTAGCAGAATGATTTTTGTTTTGTTAGTGTTTACACTTTTCATGCTGTTTATTGCAAGCTCTAAAAAATTCGGGGAGAAATATCTTCCGGCTTTGTACCTTATTAATGTGGGACTTCAAATCATGTTACTGCACCGTTTTGCTTATGCGGGATGGGTAGGTTGATAGCAGATTTCATGAAAATGGCGGTGCGACAAACTTAAACATCCAGTTTTAATAGAAAAACCGGCAGAAGACTTCTACCGGTTTTTTTATTTGCATACTTAGTTTTTTAACCAGTTCAAAATGTAATCTGCTTCTTCTCTCCAGCTTGGTAATCCAACAACGAAATGGTTTTTGCCTTCAAATAATTTGTAATCTGTTATCGAATTTTTATCGCTGTATTTTTTAAAGTTACGGTAACTCAAAGATGCAGGTAGAATATTATCTGTGCTTCCGGTGATAAACAAGATAGGAGCATGTGGTTTTTTGAAGTCTACTTTTGCAGCAGAAGTAAGTGCTCCTCGGGCAACCGTTTTAGATTCAGGAATGGTGTTTTCTTCATAAGATTTTTGTTGTTCACTTAAAGACATACCGTTTGTGAATGCGTATTGCCAGTCGTTAAGCGACATTAAATATGTTTTTTTAAGAGAAGTAAAGATTCCCAAAACTTTCCAAGCAGATTTTAAGAAAGAGAATTCGTAGGGGATAATTCCCAAAGGAGGAAAAGGATGAACTAGCACTCCGGCTGCGGCAAGACCGCGATTAACCAAAACCTGGGTAATTAATCCGCCTAAAGAGTGCCCTACAAGAATTGGCTTTTCGGGTAAAGCTTTTACAAAAGCAGCGTAATGGTCTATTAATTCAGAGAGTGTCAGCGTGGCAAGTTTTGTGTTTTTAGTTGGATGAAGTGCACGGAGTTCTTGAGGACTTCCTTCTTTATGAGGCCATGAAGGATTATGGGTGGTATAACCTTGTGCTTCGAAATAAGTTTTCCATGGGTTCCAGCCATTGTGAGTTACAAAAGCTCCTGTAATAAATACTACTGTTTTTGAGTTGATTGATTTTAACGTGCTCATGATTTCTTTTTTTAGGTTAATTATTTTAGTTCCTTGTTTTCTGAGAACAAATTTCTGGCGATAAAACGGAACTAATTTTAACCTGGGTTAAAATCGTAAAATTATTATTTGGCAGCCCTAACCTGGCTGCCGGCACTTTAATTAAAAGCGCTGTCATCGCATGGAAAGATTACTTCCCCGAAATCCTTTTACGAATGCGGCTCAGCGAAGGACCTTGAATTCCGAGGTAAGATGAAAGGTGGTATAGGGGAATGTTATTAAAAATTTCCGGATGTTGTTTAATGAGGTCAAGGTAACGCTCTTCTGGACTTTGAAACAGGAAACTTTCTGTGCGTTTCATAGAAATACTAAAAGCCATTTCTGCAATCAGCCTTCCAAGCCTTTCCCATTTATGCGATTGCGCATAAAGTTTTTTAAGATGGTCTACATGAATATAAAGCACCTTAGAATCCGTCATAGATTGTGTGTAATAATTACAAGGCGATTGGTGGATAAAACTTTCAAAGGAAACAACGACCTGGTGCTGCGAAAAAAAGAAAACATTTTTTTCAAGTTCTGTTTTGGCATCTACATAATAGGTCCGGAAGACCCCCTCTTCTACAAAGCCCAGGTATTTGCACACATGACGGTATTCGTTGTAATAATCGCCTTTTTTATATTCCTTCTTCTGCCAATACTCTTTTGAAAGATTAAAATCATCTTCATTAAGATCGGCTAAGGTATTTAGGGCATATTTGAGGGTCTCCATAGCTCAAAAATAAGATTATTAATGAAAAATTGAACTTCGTGAAGAATTATGGATATAAGACTTACGTTCTTTCGCAGAAAAGGAAGTTGATTTTTTATTCGGAGTGTTGGCTGAGTCAGGGCGTTTCGTGCGCTGATCCTAAGGAGTGGTCTTAACAACAAACCTTTTTTTCGCTTAGGCGAAAAATGGTTTTTTGATTTTTCATCTTGCCTGCAAGCAAGCTTGCGTCAAGCTGTAAAATCAAAAAACCCACCAAGCGAAGCTTGATGGGTTTTGTTGTTGCCCGAGCTGGATTCGAACCAACATAGTCGGTACCAAAAACCGAAGTCCTGCCATTAGACGATCGGGCATTTTATTTTGGTCTGCAAAAATACAAATTTTTTAATTCAACCAACTATTTTTTTAAAAAAATCATGGATTTTTCTGCTTTTCTCAACAAATTTAAACCAAGTAAAATACTATCTTCGCAACCATTACTTTAATTTATGATGACAAAAGAATTCTCGAGGCTAAATAACATAATCGGCTGGCTGGTTTGGGCCATTGCCACAGTAACTTATTGCTGCACTATCGAACCTACGGCCAGTTTCTGGGATTGTGGCGAATATATTGCCTGCGCATACAAGTTAGAGGTAGGTCACCCGCCGGGAGCTCCTTTCTTTTTGCTGATTGGCCGTTTTTTCACGCTTTTTGGAGGAACTGATCCTGCAAATGCCGGTATGATGATTAACGTAATGAGCGGCTTATGCAGTTCTTTCACCATTTTATTCTTATTCTGGACGATTACGCGCTTAGGAATTAAGGTGTATGGTTCTAAAATAAAAGTAGAGGATCTCGAAAAACCTAAGCAATGGGCTATTCTTGGTGCCGGTATTGTAGGCGCCCTGGCTTATACTTTCTCTGACTCTTTCTGGTTCAGTGCCGTTGAAGGTGAGGTTTATGCGATGTCATCTTTCTTTACTGCTATTGCTTTCTGGGCTATTTTGAAATGGGATGAGGAAGATACCACAAACCCTACAGGAGCTTTGCGTTGGTTGGTTTTAATTAGTTATATGATTGGTCTTTCTATCGGGGTCCATCTCCTGAACTTATTAATTATCCCGGCTGTTGGATTTATTATCTACTTTAAAAAATACACATTTAGCTGGAAAGGTTTTATTATTGCTGGTATTTCTTCGGTAATGATTTTGGGTCTGGTTCAAAATCTTATCATTCCTAAGGTTGTTAAATTTATTGCCGATTACGAAGTTTTCTTTACCAATAAACTTAGTCTTGGGTTTAGTACCGGAACTATTTTCTTTTTTATACTTCTGATCGTTTCTCTTACAGGTTTGATCATTTATACTGCAAACAAACAAGAAAAATATTATAAAATCGGGTTCTATTCAGCCTGCATTTTATCAGGTCTGGCTGTGATTGTTGCTCCAAGCGGCGGCGGAATGTTTTTTCGTTTGATAATGTTAGGCGCAATCCTTTATGCTATTCATAATTATAAAACAAAGACTATCACATTAAACGCAATCTTTTTAAGTTTTGCGACTTTACTGATCGGCTACTCTTCCTTTTTTGTTCTGGTAATTCGCTCACAGGCTAACCCTCCAATGGATGAGAACGATCCTGAAAACGCACCTAATATGTTATCGTATTTATTACGTGAGCAGTATGGTGACTGGCCGGTTTTATACGGGCAATATTATAATGCTCCTACACGTCCGAGAGTTGAATTTGGAAGCCTTGATCCTTTGTACGCAAAGGATACACTTACAGGTAAATACCGTGTTATTGATGCGCGTAAAAATACAATTGCAAAATATGAAAAAGAATTTTGCACCCCTTTTCCGCGTATGTGGAGTGGGCAATCGCATCATGAAACCGGTTATAAATATTGGGGAAATGTGGCAGAACATCACCGGAATAAACTTGTGGAAAACCGGGATGGAGAAAGTGAGACCATTGAGATTCCGACTATGGGCGCCAATCTTATCTATTTTTGGAGATACCAGGTTAACTACATGTACCTGCGTTATTTCTACTGGAATTTTGTGGGAAAACAAAACGATGTGCAAGGTTCAACCGGAAATAATATGGACGGTAACTGGGTTAGCGGGATAAAGCCTATCGATGATTTCAAACTTGGTACCGATTCTACTAAAAAGATCTACCGCGATAAAAATAATTTCGCTGATAATCATTTTTATGGGCTACCATTAATTTTAGGTCTTCTTGGAATGTTCTTCCATTTTAAGAGAAATAAGCCGGATGCCTGGGTTGTTTTATGTTTCTTCTTCTTAACAGGTCTTGCAATCGTAATTTATCTTAATCAATCGCCTTACCAACCACGTGAGCGTGACTATGCGTATACGGGCAGCTTTTATGCCTTTGCCATATGGATAGGTTTTGGTGTATTATTCCTCTATGATCAGCTGAGTAAAAAGGCAGCGTCTATGGGAATTGCTATTGGATCTACTGCTTTAAGTCTTATAGTTCCAGCATTAATGGCGAAAGAAGGTTGGAATGACCACGACCGTTCAAAAAGAACTTTATCGCGTGATGTGGCTATAAATTATTTACAAAGTTGCGCGCCAAATGCAATCCTTTTTACTAACGGTGATAACGATACTTTCCCACTGTGGTACGCACAAGAAGTGGAAGGCATTCGTACCGATGTAAGGGTAGTAAACTTAAGTCTCCTGCAAACAGACTGGTATATCCGCCAAATGCGTCGTGCAGCATATCTTAGTGCACCAGTTCCATTTACTATTCCTGAGCGAAAACTAGAAGCAGAAAAACTTTCTTATGTATTGATCAATCCACAAGGTGGTCCGATGGAATTAGGCAAAGCACTCGCAACTGCTTTGAGCGATGATCCTGCGGGAAAATACGATAATAATGGCGATCTACTGGATGTATTACCAGCTAAGAGTTTGTACGTAAACGTAGATAGCCTGAAAGTAATGCAACAAAAAGTGATCAGTGTAAAAGATACCGCGCGTCTTGCAAAACGTATCAGCTGGGAACTCGGCGGAAGAAATTACGTTCTTAAAAATGACCTCCTTGTGTTAGATCTTATTGCGCATAATAACTGGGAACGTCCTATTTATTTTGCAGTGACAACAGGAGATGATGCTTATGTTGGTATGAAACGTTACTTCCAGTTAGAAGGGCTTGCTTACCGTTTTGTTCCTATTAAACAAACAGAGTCAGAAGAAGCTCAGGGTGGACGCGTAAATACAGATATTATGTACGACAATATCATGAACAAATTTTTGTGGGGTGGTATGGATAAACCTGGTGTAAATCTTGATGAGAACTGTGTAAGGATGGCAAGTAATCTCCGTATGCAGATGTCTATTCTTGCAGGCGCTTTAATTAATGAAGGAAAAAATAAAAAGGCAAAAGCAGTTTTAGACAAGTGTCTGTCTTCTATGCCGGATGAAAACATTCCTTACGATGCAACCATTTACACGGTTTGCGGCGCTTATTACGAAATAGGTGAAACTAAGAAGGGAAATGAGTTAGCTAAAAAGTTATTCGATATTTTTGAAGGCGACCTCCGTATTTACACAGCACAGAAACCAAATCACAGAAGTGCCTATGGAAGAGACATTAACCAGGCGAAAGAAATTTTAAAACGTCTTACTGGTCTCGCACAACAATACAAACAGGACGCACTCACTAAAGAGTTTATGAGTAGAATACAAGGTGTATTAAGTCCGGAAGATTTATCACCACAAAGTGAACCTCAAATTCCATAAATTAATTTAACGGGTAAAGATTTCTTTACCCGTTCTTTTTTACTGAAGTGAAAAATATTCTTCTCATACAGCCCAACGCGGTTTTAAGAAAGATCTATCCCCGTGCTGTCTGGAGCATGGATAGAGCAGAGAAGACAGTCTACCTGACATTTGACGATGGCCCCATTCCCCACCTGACCGAGTGGGTTCTGGACGAACTTGCAAAATTTGGCGTAAAAGCCACTTTCTTTTGTGTGGGTGCCAACATTCTTAAAAATCCGGAGGTTTTTGAACGTGTAAAAAGTGAAGGCCATGTAGTTGCTAATCATACCATGTTTCATACAAAAGGATTTAAAAATACAGTTGGTGATTACGTGCGTGAAGTAGAAGAGTGTAAAAAATTAGTCAGTTCTAATTTGTTTCGTCCGCCTTACGGTCAGTTAAAGCGGGGACAGTATAAAGCCCTGATGGAGCGTGGTTACAGGATTATCCTATGGGACGTAATCAGCTACGATTTCGAGAAAATTTCCAGGGATGAATGCGCGAAAAATGTTCTGAATAATGCAAAGAACGGAAGCATTGTTTTATTTCACGATAATATAAAGGCGGAAGAAAACATGAAATATGCTCTTCCACTGTTCTTACAAACGTTTTTAGAAAAAGGATTTTTGTTTAAGACTCTTTAGAAATCTTCGCTTTGTAGAGCGGCACTGTGCTGCAGGGCTCTCCATACATAATGCTTTTGGCAAAAGGTTTTAAAAGTGTTGTTATCTGCACGTAGGCGTTGGTTGGAATATGTTTTTCACCACAGCCTTTAATTACAACACGTGCATCTTTATAAAGTACCGGGTCAATCGCTGCTAGTTTCTCGGCAAATAAAAGAGTTTCAATCTCTTCTGAATTAGCGAAAAGTACTTTTTTTGCGAAAGGTTCTAAAGCAAGTGTAATAAGCATGTACGCCCAGGTCGGAACAATGGCATCAGCGGTACAAACTATGCCAACAATTTTATCCTGATAATTACTCCAGTTGTTTGTTTTAATGAATTCGCGAAAATCTTTTTCTTTTACTATTTGTTCCATAAACAAATGAGGTTTAATATCAAAGATCACCCGCTCTCCTGCAATATAAAATTCCTCAAGATCAATACTTATAATTCCACTCCCTGCAACTTTATTAATAATTTCTTCCATCGCTAATGAGCTAATAGCCCATTTAAAATTACAGATTTATCAGTCACTTTGTGAATACAACAAATTATAAAAAAGACTAATTTTCTTTTGTTCGTTAAAAACGAGGGTTAACTTTAAGTTAAAAAATTGATGACATTTCGACGAATGGGTGATAAACGACGTTGATTTGTATTTGAACGACCGCCGGTTAAAAACTCAGTGCTAACACGGGCTTTATACTACCCTCAAGGTGGTATTTTTAAGGGTTAATTGGCTTTTAGAGTCTGAGAATAAAATATATTTTAGTACTTTAGATGGCCCAAGAAAAACAAACTAGTTGAGAAATTTTTACGTAATAATTATACTTTTTTTATCCTTAAGCTCTTTAGCGCAGAGCCCGGATACTCTGCGTATAAATTATTTTACTCAAACTCCTTTTGCCTATACAGAAGCTTCTATAGTAAAGGGAATTGAAATAGACATTGTTAGCGAATACATCCTTTGGCTCAAAAGCAAAAAGAAAATGAACATCTACATGAAACATGTAGCCTTCGACGATTTCGATTCTTTCTATGCGAGCACTAAAAAGGGAGATAAAAATACATTGGGATTAGGGTCTTTAACTATAAGCCAGGACCGGGCAATGGAAGTTGATTTTTCAGCTCCGTATTTAAAAAATGTGGCTTTTTGCGTAACAAACGGTCACGCACCCGACGTAAAATCAAAATCTGCGGATGAAATTCTAAGATCTCTCGGGAGCATGAATGCTCTGACAATCAACAATACTTCTTTAAATAAATACATTGTTGAGTTAAAGAAAAATTATATCCAGGATCTAAAAATTTCTTACAAAACTGATGAGATCAAAATTCTGGATGAGATTTCCAAAAATGTTTTGTGCTTTGGATACGTGGATGCGGTAGGTTTTTGGTTTTACCTAAAAAATAATCCGGGTAAATTCTTAAAAATGCAAAAGATTCTGAATCAGTCGAAAGAGGAGTTAGGCCTTATTATGCCGAAGGGCAGTGCGCACAAAGCATTATTTAATGAGTTTTTCGCCACTTTTAAAGTATCACCTGCTTATCGCGGAATTCTCGAAAGATACCTTGGGGCCTACATGACCCAGAACATGGCTATCAATTAATTACTGTCAAATCCTGCTTATTCTGTATCTTTACGCTTTCGAAAATGATAGCAATTGACAAAACCCTGATCAGCGAGGATCTGCTGGATAAAAAATTCGTTTGTGATCTTAATGCCTGTAAAGGCGCTTGTTGTGTAGCCGGAGATAGTGGCGCGCCGCTGGATGAAGACGAGCTACCCATTTTAGATTCAATTCTTGACAAAGTGAAGCCCTACATGGTTAAAAAGGGAATCAAAGCTGTAGAAAAAAATGGTTCTTACGTTATCGACAGCGATGGCGACTATACAACTACATTGGTGAGCGAAGGTGCTGAGTGTGCTTTTGTTTATTTTGATGAAACCAAAACTGCTAAATGTGCAATAGAAAAAGCGTATTATGATGGTGTAATTACCTGGAAAAAACCTATCAGTTGCCATTTATATCCTGTACGAATAAGCAAACATAAAAATTATGAGGCTGTAAATTACAGCAAATGGGATATATGTAAACCGGCATGCGAGTGCGGAAAAAAACTGGATGTGCCCGTTTACAAATTTTTGAAAGAACCATTAATTCGCAAATATGGAAAGGCCTGGTTTAAACAACTGGAAAAAAGCGCGGAGTTACATTTGAAAAAAGATTAAAGAATATGAAGATTTTAATTACCGGATCCAACGGTCTTTTAGGACAAAAATTAGTTTACAAACTTCGAAACAAAAGTGGTGTTGTGTGCATTGCTACTGCCAGAGGATCAAATCGTCTTGTGCAGCAAGAAGGGTATACTTACGATTCACTCGACATTACAGATGAAAAGAATGTAAGAGACATTTTTTCTAAGTATTTACCGGATGTGATTATTAACACGGCCGCGCAAACCAATGTAGATGCTTGCGAAACAGATAGAGAGGGTAGCTGGTTAATGAATGCTACAGCAGTAGACTACCAGGTAAAAGTCCTTGAACAACTTCAAAAGGAAAATAAAGACTACAAACCTCATTTTATACACCTGAGCACCGATTTTATTTTTGATGGAACACACGGACCATTAGATGAGAATGAAAAACCAAATCCTTTAAGTTATTATGCTGAAGGAAAACTGGAAGCGGAAAAAATTGTGCAGGCCTCAAGTCTCGATTGGGCCATTGCCCGCACAGTGCTTGTATACGGTATTGTAGATAATATGAGTCGCAGTAACATTGTGCTTTGGGTGAAATCTAATCTGGAGCAGGGTAAGGTTATAAATGTGGTAGACGATCAGTTCCGTACACCAACACTGGCTGAAGATCTGGCAGATGGTTGTATTCTTATTGCTGAGAAACGTGCCAAAGGAATTTATAATATCTCAGGAAAAAACTTTTATAGCATCTTAGAACTGGCAACCGTAGTAGCAGATTATTACGGCCTTGACAAAAGCCTGATCAAGCCGAGCAAAAGCGCCGATATTAAACAACCGGCCAAACGTCCGCCAGTAACGGGATTTATTATCGATAAGGCAATTAACGATTTAGGATATAATCCGCACAGTTTTACCGAAGGTATTAAGATCCTGGAAGACCAAATCAATGCAATGGCTAAGTAAGACGCTTCTTTACAAGCTACGGTTGATATCTTAGTTGCTTGTAGAAGATGGTCAGAGTATATTTTCCTACTTTTAGTTTTATTAGTTAAAAGTGTCGAATCCATTAAAAAAGTTAGCAGGACAAACGGTCATTTATGGTCTGGGAACCATTCTGCCCCGCTTTCTGAATTATTTTCTTACGCCGATTTTAACGCGAGCTTTTTTACCTGCAGAGTATGGCATTCACTCTGAACTTTATTCTTACATCGCATTTTTAAACGTGCTCTTCACTTACGGCATGGAGACCACTTTTTTTAATTTTAATTCGAGGCTCGAAAACAAACAAGAGGTTTACAATACTGCGCTGGTCACCCTTCTTTGTTCTTCAGTTATTTTTAGCTTGATCCTGATCTTATTTTCTTCTTTTATAGGAGAATATTTGTCAACACCTAACGCCACCTACACCTCCACATTTATCATGTGGTGTATTGGCACTATGGCCTTCGACGCGATGATGAGTATTCCCTTTGCTAAATTACGTGCAGAAAATAAGGCTTTACGTTTTTCACTATTGAAATTATTTAATGTTGTCGTAAATTTTGTATTGACAGTTTTTTTTATTTCCATTTGCAAGAAAGCATACGATGCTTGTGAAGATAATTTTTTCGCCAACCTTTATAAGCCTGAAATTGGAATTGGCTATTGCTTCCTTTCAAATTTCATTGCCAATGGCCTGACGTTATTATTGGTGAGTAATGAGTATCTAAGCATACGTTTTAAAATTAACAGGGAGCTTCTGACGGACATGTTAAAATATACCTGGCCTCTTATTATTCTTGGATTTGCGGGAATGATCAATGAAACACTCGACAGAATTATTCTCAAAAAATTAATGGTGGACAAAGCGGAAGCCCAGGTGGCTCAGGGCATTTACGGGGCTTGCTATAAAATCGCTATTTTAATGACCATTTTTGTGCAGGCATTTCGTTTTGCGGCCGAACCCTTCTTTTTTGGGAAAGCCAAAGAAAAAGACTCGAAAAAAACCTATGCCTTCGTCATGAAGTACTTTGTGATTTTCTGTCTGCTCTTGTTTTTGGGAACGCTAATGAATTTAGATTGGATCAAATTGCTAATTGCTGAGAATTACTGGGGCGGATTAAAAGTTGTTCCGATTTTACTTCTTGCCAATCTTTGTCTGGGCATTATGTATAATTTATCCATCTGGTATAAGTTGAGTGGTAAAACCAAATTCGGAGCAATTATTTCTGTTTCAGGGGCAGTGATTACTATTGTAATTAATGTGATTTTTGTACCCACTTATTCTTATGTAGCCTGCGCATGGGCTACACTTGCTGCATACGGTGGAATGATGTGCCTTTCATATTTCCTGGGACAGAAATATTTTCCCATAAAATATAATATTCGCGCCATGATGGTTTATAGTTTTATTACGCTTGCACTTTATCTTCTCTCTCGCACCTACAGCGACATGGAAAGCACGTTTTTAAAAGTGGTCCTGAATAATTTGTTGATAGGTATATTTGTATGGGTGATTTATAAATTGGAGATTACTAATCTTAAAAAATTACAATCCAATGTCAACGTTAACGATCAAAGTCATAAACCAGTCTGAACACGCGCTTCCTGAATACGCCACTGAACACGCAGCAGGGCTCGATCTCAAAGCAAATTTGAAAGAACCGGTCACCTTAAAACCTTTACAACGTCAACTTATATCTACCGGTTTGTTTATTGAACTACCTGTAGGGTTTGAGGCACAGATCCGTCCAAGAAGCGGGCTTGCCTACAAAAACGGAATTACCGTACTCAACTCTCCAGGCACCATTGACGCAGATTACAGAGGTGAAGTAAAAGTCCTTCTCGTTAATTTATCTGATACAGATTTTGTAATTAATAACGGCGAGAGAATCGCACAAATGGTTGTGGCAAAATACGAACAAATTGATTGGTACGTAGTTTCCGAACTAGAAGATTCGAAAAGAGGAGCAGGTGGATTTGGAAGTACAGGGAAGCAGTAAGCAGGTTTTAGGCGGCAGTAGGCAGTACTAAGCCTACCTGCAAAAGTTCTCACTTAGTTCTTCGGCAATCTGTGAACCAGCTGAAACCGCGCTGCGTATAGTTTCACAGGCTTTAGTCCTTTCTTTCTGATTTTGATAAATGTAGGCTAATCCAAAATAGGCATCGTAATTCTTTGGATCTAATTTTATGCTTTGTTCATAGTCTTTTTTTGCTTCTTCATAATTTCCGCTGAATTCGTACCAATAAGCGCGTGAATAATAACCCATGGCAAAACTTGAGTCTACCGTTATACAAGCGCTAAGGTCATCTATCGCTGAAAGATAATTGTCAAGAAGGCCGTGTGCTATTGATCTATTATAGCGGGCTTTCATATGTTGAGGATTTTGCATTATCAGCACAGTAAATTCATCAATACTGTTACCGTAATCTTCCTGGTTAAAATAAATAAGCGCGTTAAGGTAATGCACTTCATTAAAAGAGGGATACGTGTTCTGAATGTCTTTTGCGAGAAGTCTCGCACCTTTTATGTTTCCTTTTTTTAGGGTAAGAAGTCCTTTGTAGTAAAGCACGCTATCCATCTCATATTTTGCAAAGGAACAAGAGTCCAAAACGCGTTGCGAGCTTTTATAATCGTCATTTTGAAAGCTTGTCCTGAAAGAAATAAAGGGCGACTGGGCCTTCATTAGAATAGCAGAACTAAAAAAGATATAGAATATAAAAAACCGCATCTAATAATTTAAACTAGGACATTTTGCTATGGAGTGCTTACTGGATGTGCGGGTACTCATGCCCACAGGTACAACACCAACCATTATTTCAAAACTGTTACCTGCCGCATAACGCATACTATTTAAGGGATAAGAATACGCAAATCCTGCGGTAAGGTTTTCAAGAAAACGAATTTGAAAAATACCACTAAAAAAACTTGTATTGCGAATACCGGCGCCGAGTCCAACTCTATTTGCCAGATAAAACATGATATTCGCATCAACAATGGGAAGGCTTACAAGGGGCATATTTACAGCAACCGAAGGCATCATCAAAAGGTTATCGGTAAGGGTGATAAATCTTCCATATTCAAAATAAAGAGAAGGTCGGAGTTTAGAGGGACTGCCGATTTTACGGCCTTTAAAATCCTGGAGTTTGTAGATGCTTATTTGTCTGAGTGATAAACCCACATAATATTTTTTGTCTGAGAGCCTTGCGCCGGGAATGATATCAGGATAAACCCAAATAGAAGGCCTTGTTTTATTAACTGCAGGATCAAGAGGATCAAAACCTCCAAGGCTTCGTGTATATTGTCGAGCACCTGCGTATACGCCAAACGAAGCTACCATTCTTTTACGAATGAGGTAATGAACGGTGTAATTCCCATAAATGCCGATACTTCCAACTAAACCACTTTCGTCTGAATCATAATACAGACCTACGTTCTGCCAGCGCTTGTAACTTCTCTGTGGACGAATAGTGTAAGAAAAATTAACGAAGCTTTGTTTAGGGCCAGATTCTAAAGAGGCCCATTGCCGGTTGGTACCAAAGGAATAATAAATCTCTTTGTCGATGTCTGTTCCCGAAGCTGCAGGATTCATCCCTGCCTTATTAAAGGTATATTGGGTGAACATGATCGTTTGTTGCGCTTTAAAAAAAACGCAGGTAAACACGATTACATATAAGAGTACGAGTTTCATTTTCAGGACATGCTTATAACAGCCCACATTCGACCCGTTATGCCTTTATCTCTTCTATGACTAAAAAAATCTTTTTCAAAAGTACAACGGTTCATGGTCCAGATATTTTCTTTTAAAATAGTATGCTGTAACAAGATAAAGAAATTAGCTTTAACCAGGTCAATTTTATTTCCGTTCCAGCAAGACTCCGGAAAGCCACTTTCCCGGAATTTCTGTATGACTTCAACCCCCACTTCAAAATTATCCTGGCAAATACCTTGTCCGATTGCAACTTTGATATTTTCTGCTTTTGCACCGAGCGCAAGCATAGCATTCACGGTAGTTCCCGCAATTTTAGCTTGAGTGCCCCGCCATCCGGCATGTGCAGCGCCAATGACATTATTTATTTCGTCATAAAATAAAATGGGATAACAGTCGGCAATGCTGATAGCGAGTACAAGATCTTTTTGATTTGTAACAATCGCATCACCTTCTTGTGCTCCGGGTTGGGCCACGCATACATGATTACCATGTACTTGTTTCAGATAACAGAGTTTAGAATAAGAGAGATTTAACCCTTCAAGAGCCAGTTGCCTGTTCTTTGAAATGTTTTCAGGAAGATCCTGCGAACCACCCAGATTTAGTGAATCGTAGGGTGAAGGCGAAATTCCGCCATGGCGTGTTGAGAAGCCATGGACGCAATTTATCGCAGGAGACTTAATCCACATTAGCTGATATAACTAAGCTTCATCATATTGGTTCTGCCTTTTTCTTTCATTGGCATACTTGCAATATTAATTACCAGGTCATCGTTTTTTACAAGACCGGCTTTTTTTATGAGATCCTTTAAATCGTCAATGGTCTGATCGGTACTCTCATATTTGTCGTAGTAATACCCACGAACGCCCCATACCAAACTCAGGGTAGTGAGCAATGAAAGATTATCAGTAAATATAAAAATAGGCGCTTTAGGACGGTGACTCGACAATTTGAATGCTGTATAACCACTATTGGTCATGCTTATTAAAGCTTGAGCTCCTGCATGATGAGCAAGTGAACAGGCATTATAACAAATACTATCGGTGATGTAGGTAATTGTTTTTATATGAGGCGTATGTTCTTTATAATAAATAGTATCCAACTCTTCCACTTCTGTAATAATTCTTGTCATCATTTCAATAACTTTCACAGGAAATTTTCCTACAGAAGTTTCGGCGCTTAACATTACGGCGTCAGCCCCATCCATTACAGCGTTTGCTACGTCGTTAACTTCCGCACGGGTTGGCGTATAACTGGTAATCATACTTTCCATCATTTGTGTGGCGATAATTACGGGCTTTCCAATCTGGATACATTTATTAACGATCATTTTTTGTAACAAAGGAACGCGTTCCATCGGAAGCTCTACTCCCAGGTCTCCACGGGCTACCATGATGCCATCTGTAAGATCAATGATGTTATCGATTTCTTTAATGGCTTCCGGCTTTTCAATTTTTGCGATTACTCTGGCGCGTTTGCCTTTGCTGCGAATAATTTCTTTTAATTCTACAATGTCTGTCACGCTTCTAACAAATGACAGGCCAATCCAGTCAAAATCCTGCTCTAAAGCAAAATCAAGATCGCGGAGATCTTTTATGGTTAAACAGGGTAAAGATATTTTTGTATTGGGAAGATTTACTCCTTTTTTTGAAGAGAGGTGTCCGCCCACTTTTATCCGGCATTTTACAAGGTCTTTGCCATTTGTTTCCAGAACTTCGAGGTGTAATTTTCCGTCATCGATCAAAACAATTTCACCTGTTTTTACGTCTTGCGGAAATTGAGGATAAGTGATGTAAATTAATTTGTCATCGCCTTCACATTCTTTGGTGGTAATTTCGATTAGTTCGCCTGTAACTAATTCGGCGCTGTTATTTTTTACTACCCCAATTCTTAATTTCGGACCCTGCAAATCGGCAAGTATTCCAACATGGCGATTTAATTTTTTGTTGAGTTCACGAATGTTTTTTACGTTGTGTAAAACAGCTTCATAATCACCATGAGAAAAGTTGATCCTGCAAATGTCCAGCCCCTCGTTAAACATTTGTTCCAGAACATTAATGTCGGCAGTAGCTGGCCCCATGGTAGCTACAATTTTTGTACGGTTAAATTTTTTCATATCTCGTTTTAGTGTTGTCACCTGAATTCCAGCGAACTCTTCGTTAGAAACCGTATTTTTTACCAGGGATGAGGGCAATACGGTTTTAAAGTCAGGTTATTACAAGCTCCTAAGGTAAAAAAAGGATTGAAGGATAAAAAGAAAGAAGCTTTATTTTATTGTGAGATTTAACGCAATCGTTGTAAAAGACAAAGAAAGAATACTTAAAGTTCGGGGTAAAATCTTCCTGTTCCAAAATGCAGCCCATTCATAGAAAATAAAAAAGCCTACTCAGGTTTTGAGTAGACTTGATTTAAGTTTTTTACAAAGGCTTATTTACGTTTTACAACGCGTTCAACAGCTTCAATAATGTTAATAGTATCCAAACCGTATTTCGTCATTAATTGATCGGGTGTGCCGCTTTCGCCAAAAGAATCGTTAACTGCTACAAACTCTTGCGGAGAAGGCAGGTTGCGGGATAGAAGTTGCGCAACGCTATCTCCGAGTCCACCATTCATTTGATGTTCTTCGGCAGTTACCACGCATTTTGTTTTCTGTAGAGATCTTAAGATGGCTTCGGTATCTAAAGGTTTAATTGTATGAATATTTATGATCTCAGCACTGATGCCTTTTTCTGCTAATTTTTCGCCGGCTTCAATGGCTTTCCAAACCAGGTGACCTGTTGCTATAATGGTTACATCAGTTCCTTCATTCAACATAACCGCTTTTCCTATTTCAAAATTTTGGTCTGCAGGTGTAAAATTTGGTACAGCTGGCCTTCCAAAACGTAAATAAACGGGTCCGTGGTGTTTTGCAATGGCAATGGTTGCAGCCTTCGTCTGGTTATAATCGCAAGGATTAATAACCGTCATATTTGGCAGCATTTTCATCAATCCGATATCTTCTAAAATTTGGTGCGTTGCACCGTCTTCTCCTAAAGTCAAGCCTGCATGAGAGGCACAGATTTTTACATTTTTATCGGAGTAGGCAACACTTTGACGGATTTGATCGTAAACACGGCCTGTGCTAAAGTTAGCAAATGTTCCCGTAAAAGGAATTTTTCCACCAATGGTTAAACCCGCAGCGATACCAATCATATTGGCTTCCGCAATTCCGATCTGAAAAAAACGTTCAGGATGATCTTTTTGAAAAGCATCCATCTTTAGAGAGCCCGTAAGGTCGGCGCAGAGTGCCACAACATCGGGATTTGTTTTTCCGAGTTCTGAGAGTCCTGCTCCAAAGCCTGAGCGTGTGTCTTTTTTTTCAGTATAGGTGTATTTTTTCATTCGCAAGGTTAATTTTAAGAGCGTAAATCTACTAAAAAGCCTTTGCTTAAGCCATTTATAAAGTAAAGGTTTTATTCATAAAAAGCAGGAGTTTCAAACATTTTAGTGATACAGGACGAAAGAGACTTAAGGCAGCCAAGATCTAAGCCATCTAATAATAGGTCATTCGTATATTCTTAATAGAGATTGATGGTTGTTGGAGTACCAGATTTTACTTCAAAATTGCGCTCAACTGTTTTGAGTGTTTCTTTTGAAAATTCTAAACGGTAAACTGCTTTGTATTTGCCCGGCTGAAGGTAGATGATCTCATTAACAAGTGAAGGATTAAAATTACACACCCAAGTCACTTTTTTTCCATCGTCTACATAAATACTTCCGTAACCTGTGCCTTGTTTATTAAAAAACACACTCCCACTGGTTGGTATTTTAATTGAGTTGGTACTACTTTGCTTAATGTCGACATCCTTAATGTAAATTCTGGGAAGAGTTAAAACCTCAAGGTCGTATTTACCTACTATGTACTTTTCTGTCTTGCCAAAATCCTGGGCATTTAAGGTTTTCATGTCGTTGGCTTTTCTAACGATGGTAGTTGGATAGTATTTATTTACAGCACCATCCAATTCTAATTTTAAGAAACCTTGAGGAGCGTCAATGGGAATAATATTATGTTTGCCACGAATAATTGAGACATTCTTTTTTTCCTGTGGCGGCAGGGTATGAACCGTTATGTCATATTTAATATCCGGATCCAATACCAGTGTATCCGGATTGCCGCGATGGTTAATGGTATGCAGGTAATTGTATTTTACGTTAGTACTTCCTGCTTCGTAAAAAGTCATGTCCACATCCGTTTCAGAAGGATTTTTTACAATGTCGAGAAGATCTACTTCTACGGTAGTTTGGGATAGAGCTTCTGTAATAACGAGTTTTAAAACATCTTTAAAATTGGCTTCATTGCTTACATCATAAAACTTTCCCATGCAGCCAAAAACATCAGCAAACTTTACATCCAGGCCAACTCCAATTACAAAAGGCCGAATAAAAATTCCTTTTTTCTGAAGATCGATACTTACCTGGCAGGGGTTGCCACCACACTCTTCAATGCCATCGGTAATTAGGATAACGATATTGCGGCAGTTGCTGCAAGGTGTAAAATCATTCACGCACTCGCCAAGAGAGTAGGCAATTGGCGTGGTTCCAAGAGGTTCCAGCTTTTGAATGCGTTGTTTGATTTTTACAGAATTCGTTTTTGCCTCCGCAAATGGAACTTCGAGCTTACTGTCTTTGCAGTTACGCTCAGGTTTAAAAAAAGTGGTATGTCCGTAACAGCGAAGAGCGAGTTGTAAATTTGGTTCGTTTTTCAGACTGTCTAAAAAGTCGCCCATTACTCTTTTTGCCACTTCTATTTTGATGTTGCTATTCCAGGGAGCGTACATGCTGTAGGAATCATCGAAAATAAAGAGAATACGGTTGGTAATTTGCGAGCGAGATGCAAGACTAAAAAGAACCAGGATACAAGAAAATACCAGTTTTAATGGTTTAATTTTTAGTTTTGAATAGCAGTTCATCATCAGAGCATAAATTTAAACTGCAGATCTTTTAGTTCTGCTTTATTAAAAACTAAACACTAACAACTAAACGCTAATAATCCACTCCGGTTACAAGCAATTGTTCTAAAGCTTTGCTCAATTGCTCGTCATTAGGCGCAGAACCGTGCCATTTATGTGTTCCCATCATAAAGTCAACGCCCATTCCCATTTCTGTTTTCATGAGGATCATTACCGGTTTCCCTTTTCCTAAATGCGATTTTGCAGTGTTTAGAGAGTCAATAACGGCTTGAAGGTCATTACCGTTGTTGTTCTCAAGAACCGTCCAGCCAAAAGCTTCAAATTTTGCTTTTAAATTCCCTAAAGAAAGCACGGTATCAACGTCGCCATCAATCTGGCGGCCATTATAATCTACAGTAGCAATATAATTGTCTACTTTATTGGCAGAAGCATACATAGCAGCTTCCCAGATCTGCCCTTCCTGTAACTCGCCATCACCATGTAAACTGTAGATGATGGAATTATCTTTGTTTAATTTTTTTGCCAAAGCAGCGCCAATAGCTACACTCATGCCTTGTCCTAAAGAACCGCTGGCCACACGTACTCCGGGCAAACCTTCGTGCGTAGTAGGATGCCCCTGCAAGCGAGAGTTTAGCTTACGAAATGTTTTTAATTCTTCAACCGGAAAATACCCGGTGCGGGCTAAAACACTATAAAAAACCGGACTAATATGCCCGTTGCTTAAAAAGAAAAGATCTTCATTTTTGCCATCCATTGTGAAATTAGAAGGCATATGTTTTAAAACGCTTCCATAAAGAGCTACTAAGTATTCAACACAGCCAAGAGATCCCCCCGGATGCCCGGAATTAACCGCATGCACCATTCTTACAATATCTCTGCGAACTTGTCCGCTCAGTTTTTTTAGTTCTTCTATGTTGCTCATTATTACGTTTTTTGGCAGGGAAGTGGTCTTCCGAGGCGGCAAAAATAGCATTTGATGGCGGCTTATAAGGGGGAATGTTAATAATAATCAGGCGATGTTAAAAACTATGATTTTTTACAAATAAATCCATTTTATTGCCTCTTTTGATTAGTATATTTGCGTTTTTATTAAAAACAGGTAATATATTGTAATTTATGGCTTTGAAATGTGGGATTGTTGGTTTGCCTAACGTAGGTAAATCTACTTTGTTTAATTGTTTAAGTAATGCTCAGGCACAGGCGGCAAATTTTCCGTTTTGTACCATTGAACCAAACGTTGGAACTACAACGGTTCCTGATGAGCGTTTGAATAAACTTTCTGAATTAGTTAAGCCTCAAAATATTGTTCCAACTACTGTTGAGATCGTTGATATTGCCGGTTTGGTAAAAGGAGCCAGCAAAGGCGAGGGTTTAGGAAATAAGTTTTTAGGAAATATCAGGGAATGTAACGCGATCTTACACGTTTTACGTTGTTTTGACGATGATAATGTTGTTCACGTTGACGGAAAAGTAAATCCTGTAAGTGACAAAGAAATTATTGATGCAGAACTACAACTTAAAGATCTTGAAAGTGTAGATGCAAAAATGAAAAAATTTGAAAAACTTGCAAAAACAGGCACCGACAAAGAAGCGGTAAGGATTTTTGCAACACTTACAAAAATAAAAACGGCTTTAGAAAGCGGCCAATCGGCGCGCACAGCCAATCTTGAAGAAACAGAATTACCTTATATTGCAGATTTACACTTACTCACGATTAAGCCGGTAATGTATGTTTGTAACGTTGATGAAGCTTCTGCTAAAACAGGAAATAAACACGTAGATGCGGTTAGAGAAGCAGTAAAAAACGAAGATGCAGAGATTTTGATTATCACTGCGCAAATGGAAAGTGAGATTGCAGCTTTAGAAACTTACGAAGAAAAACAAATGTTTCTTGCTGAAATGGGGCTTGACGAGCCAGGTGTAAATAAATTAATCAAGTCGGCGTATAAACTTTTAAAATTAGATACGTATTTCACAGCAGGTGTAAAAGAAGTTAGAGCATGGACTATTACCAAAGGTATGAAAGCGCCTCAGGCAGCTGGAGTAATTCATACCGATTTTGAAAAAGGATTTATTAAAGCGGAAGTGATTGGTTACAATGATTTTGTGACTTTAGGATCTGAGGCGGCGTGCAGAGAAGTTGGAAAATTACGCATTGAAGGAAAAGAGTACGTGGTGAATGATGGCGATGTGATGCATTTCCGTTTCAACGTTTAACGTTTCTTGTTTGTAGTTTTCTGGTTTTTGTAGTTAAACAAACATGAATAAAGCTTTATAAAATAACAAATAAACCGCTGATCCCATTTCGTATTCTTAGAATGACATTTATAATACTTTTAAATTAAAATTTTAAAAAGAAAATACTATGAATAATCATGAAATCGATTACCAATTGCATGGAGAGGAAATGCAATGTGTAGAAATTGAATTAGATCCACAAGAGGCAGTTATTGCAGAACCAGGAAGTTTTATGATGATGACGGATGGCATCAGTATGGAAACTTTGTTTGGTGACGGAAATAATACGGGCTTTATGAGCAAATTATTTACGGCAGGAAAACGTTTGTTGACAGGAGAGAATTTATTCATGACTGTTTACACAAATAACTCACAACAAAAGCGTCACGTTTCTTTTGCAGCGCCCTATGCCGGAAAAATAATTCCTATGGATCTTTCAGGTTTGGGCGGAAAAATCATTTGTCAGAAAGACAGTTTCTTATGCGCTGCTAAAGGCGTTGCTGTGGGAATTGAATTTCAAAGAAAACTTGGAACAGGGTTATTCGGTGGTGAAGGTTTCATCATGCAAAAATTAGAAGGTGACGGAATGGCTTTTGTTCACAGTGGTGGACATGTGATAGAAAAAAATCTTCACAGCGGAGAGATTTTAAAAGTGGATACAGGGTGTATTGTTGCCTTTACAAGCAGCGTGCATTACGATATTCAGTTTGTAGGAGGTATTAAAAATACTTTATTCGGCGGAGAAGGAATGTTCTATGCGACTTTAAGCGGACCAGGAAAAGTTTGGATCCAAACATTGCCTATCAGCCGTTTAGCTGGAAGAATTTTAGCTTACGGTGGAGGAAGAAGAAAAGAAGAAGGAAGCATCTTGGGAGGCTTAGGTAACATTCTCGACGGAGACGGACTATAACCACTAAGTCACTGAGTTGACTAAGAGTCACTAAGTTGGCAGGAGAAGTGGGCAGTTTAAATAGGAAATAATTAAAATTAAAAGAAACTCGAAGTAAATATGGCTAAGTCGAATTACACGGAAGACAATATACGATCACTCGATTGGAAAGAGCATATTCGTACACGTCCAGGTATGTACATTGGTAAGTTAGGCGATGGTAGCGCTTTTGATGATGGAATCTATGTTCTCTTAAAAGAGGTGATGGATAATTCCATTGACGAATTTATGATGGGCGAAGGAAACCGCATTGACATTGTTGTGAAAGAAGGAGTAGTTTCCATTCGTGACTTTGGTCGGGGTATTCCTTTAGGGAAAGTAGTTGAGGTAGTTTCTAAAATGAACACCGGTGGGAAATACGATAGCGAGGCGTTTAAAAAATCTATCGGATTAAATGGAGTAGGAACCAAGGCTGTAAATGCTTTGTCCATTAATTTTAAGGTTACGGCTTACCGTGACGGACAATCTAAAACTGCTGAATTCAGTAAAGGAGAGTTAGTGAAAGAACACAAACTTGTTGCGGCTCCTGGTGAGAAAAACGGAACTTATGTTGAGTTTCGTCCGGATGACTCCATCTTTAAAAAATATCATTTTGTACACGAGTACATAGACAAAATGATCTGGAACTACGCTTTCTTAAATACTGGATTAACTTTAACCCTTAACGGACAACTTTATAAATCAGATAATGGGTTAAAAGATTTATTAGAGAAAAACATTACTGGTGAAACACTTTACCCTATCATTCACTTGAGAGGAGAAGACATTGAGTTAGCCATGACTCATAGCAACGAGCACTTTAGTGAAGAATATTACAGTTATGTGAATGGTCAGTATACTACTCAAGGTGGAACCCATCTTGCAGCTTTCAGAGAGGCCGTAGTAAAAACTGTACGTGAATTCTACAAAAAAGAATTTGATCATTCCGATGTGCGCAAATCAATTGTTGCAGCCATTGCAATAAAAGTTCAGGAACCTGTATTTGAATCGCAAACTAAAACAAAATTGGGCTCCAGTGAAATCGCACCGGGCGGACAAAGTATCCGTGGATTTATTGGTGATTTTATCAAACAACAATTAGATAATTACCTGCATAAAAATCCGGATGTTGCCAAAGCCATTGAAGCAAAAATTTTAGCAAACGAACGCGAACGTAAAGAGCTTTCGGGTATTCAGAAATTGGCCCGTGAGCGCGCGAAAAAATCATCTTTACATAATAAAAAATTGCGCGATTGCAGAACGCATTTAGACGATACTAAAGATGTACGTCGTTTAGAAACCACTCTCTTTATCTGTGAGGGAGATTCGGCAAGTGGATCTATTACTAAAACACGCGATGTAAATACGCAGGCTGTATTTAGTTTAAAAGGTAAACCTTTAAATTGTTTTGGTCTTGGTAAAAAAGTAGTTTACGAAAACGAAGAATTTAATTTATTGCAGTCTGCTTTAAACATCGAAGACGGCTTAGATGAGTTACGTTATAATAATGTGGTTATTGCTACGGATGCCGATGTGGACGGTATGCACATTCGTTTATTACTGCTGACTTTCTTCTTACAGTTTTTTCCTGACCTTGTAAAAAGCAATCACGTAAAGATTTTACAGACACCTTTGTTCCGTGTTCGTAATAAAAAAGAAACCGCTTATTGTTATAGTGATGAAGAACGTAAAGCGGCCATTGCAAAATTAGGTCCAAAGCCTGAGATTACGCGCTTTAAAGGTTTAGGCGAGATTTCTCCCGATGAGTTTAAACACTTTATTGGAAAAGACATTCGTTTGGAACCTGTATTGTTAGATCAGAAAGCCAGTATAAATGAGCTGTTGAATTACTACATGGGTAAGAATACTCAGACGCGACAAGATTTTATTATCGATAATTTACGGGTTGAAAAAGATACTGAGAAAGAACTGGTGAGTTAGCTTGTTAATAGATTTTAACGATCTACAGCGTTTTAGATGCCTAAAAAGTTAGTATTTAGTTAAAGCAAGTTAATTTGGTAAAAAACAATATCTTTGGCACAATAGATGAATTTCCTTAAATAAATCAAACAAAAATAGAAATCATGATTAAAACATCACACTTACTTTTAATTCCGGCTGTTGCAGTTTTAACGCTCGCTGGTTGTAAATCAAAAAAAACAACTCCGGTTCAAAAAGAAACAGGAGCAGTAGAAATTACCGTACCTTTTAGTGGTAAAGAATTTCGTAGCGATGAAAATGCTTTCAGAGCTAAACAAGTGGGAAAGTCTCCTGACATTGCAACAGCTAAAAAAATTGCTTTTCAAAATGCAAGAGCTGAAATGGCTGGCAATATTAATGCTACAGTAAAAAGAGTAACAGATCAATATACAAATCAACGTACCGTTGGCAACACTCAGGAATTCGAAAATAAATTCGAAGAATTATCACGCGAGGTGGTAAATCTTGAAATGTCTAACGTAAAAGAAATCGGCGAAAAAATCTTTAAAGAGTCAGACGGATCTTATACTTATTGGATTGCTATCGAAGCCGATAAAAAAGCAGTTTTTGATAAATTGGATGCTAAAATTTCAAGTGATGCAAAATTGAAATTGGATTATGACAAACAAAAATTCCAACAGATTTTCGATGCTGAAATGAAAAAATTAGCAGACGAAGGTAAATAATCACACTCCTATTTAAGAGCATCTTTTTTCAGGGATGCTCTTTTTTTTAACCCTTCACTTGAGAATACTATCACACATATTTATTTTGCTTGTAGTTTTTTTTGTGTCCTGCACAGGCTCCAAAAAATACTTTAAAGCTGCTGAGAAACTTGAGAAACAGGGTCTTGTGAATGAAGCTGCGCAGTATTACCTGGAGGCTTTGCAACGCAAGCCGTCAAGTGTAGACGCGAGACTTAAATTAAAAGAAGTTGGGCAGAAGCATCTTTCCACTTTGGCGTCTGAATTTTTCCGTAATTATAATACACAACAAACAGAAGCTTCTTTAGAGTCTTTTGAAAAGCTTAAGGACTTTAATTCTAAAGCCAGTGCATTAAATGTGCAACTCGAGTACCCAAAAACATACGAGGAAGACTATCAAAAAACGGTAGAAACCTATTGTCTGAAAAACTATAATCAAACGGTTATTCTCGTTAACCAGAAAAAGTATTCGGAGGCGATGAGCTACATTGGTCGCGTAAAAAAATACAATGCCGGCTATAAAAATTTAAAACAGCTGGAAGTAGTAGCATATTGCGAACCGCTGTATCAAAGTGCTATTAATAACCTGGAGAGCAAAAATTACTCAGGAGCACTTGGAATATTAACTAACATTCAATCCAAGACGGAAAATTATAAAGATTCACGCGATCTTCTGGAACTGGCAACCGCTCAGCAAACCAAAACGTTTATCTTGTTTGAGCCTAAGACCACCCAGGATAAAAATGAAAATGATGTACGCCTTTACCTGTTTGATAATTTTAGCCAGGCGGCACTGCAAAAATTAAATTCTGTAAAAATCATTAACAACACTCCTTTTCAGAATGCGCCCAGCACAATCGACTTAAATAACAGCATGAATATTGATTTGATTCAGGCTATACGCAAGGCAACCGCTGCTGATTATTTTTATGTGTTCGATGTTTCCAACCGAAGTGAATTTAATTCAGGTTTGAAAAAACAATCGTCCACAGGTTATCAGGAAACGCAGAAAAGGATCAATGATACGACTGTAGTAACGGAGTATGTTGCGTTTGCTTACAATAATGTAAAAGCTCAGCGCGCTTTTTCGTATGATTATAAATACAAAGTAATAAACGCTTACACCAACCAGATTGTTTCCTCTCAAACACAAACTATTAAGAGTCAGGACGCCGTGGAGTACCAGGAATTTGCGAAGAAATTTACAGGGAATATAAAAACTTTGTATCCGTATAATCCAAAACAGATTGCGCCTGCGCTTCAATACAATCCCAATAACTGGCGAAATTTTTTTAGTGCACGCAACACTTTAAAGACTTTTGAGGAACTAAAAAACGAAGTCTATTCGCAAAACGTAAATCTTTTTATCAGTACGGCTGGTACCATGAAATAATAAAGGATGATTAGAAATTTTTGCTACATAACTGCCGTAATTTTCTTGCTGCTTTCCTGCAAAGCAAAGCAGGTTGCTGCTCCTGCCGCTACGGTAGCAGAAGTTAAGCCAGCGCCGGTGTGGGTGAGTAGTCGCCCCAACAACGGTTTTAAATATGTAGGAGTTGGTTTTGCTGACAAATCAAAGGGAGGCAATTACCAAATGGAGGCAAAGAAGAATGCTTTGTACGATCTTGCTTCTGAAATTAAAGTAGATATTTCGAGCAACTCCGTTTTATATACAGTGCAAAACAATAACAGCTTTAATGAGAACTTTAATTCACTCATAAAGCTTTCCAACAGCGATAATATTGAAGGTTATTCTCTTGTAGATTCATACGAAAATGACAAACAATATTGGGTTTATTATATTCTTGATAAAGCAGAATATGCCGATTTAAAAGCAAAGAAGAAACAGCAAATTGTTACAAAGGCTTCCAACCTTATTGCTGCGAGTTTTTATGATGAAAAAAATAAAGATTTTTCTTCTTCCTTAAAGAAGCGTATTCAGGCTTTTGGCGTACTAACACCTTACCTGAGCGAAGAAATTACTTTTGATCCTGCGCAAACAAACGGTATTAAAAATGTATTTGATCTTACAAATCTTATTCAAACGCAGCTACAGACTATCACTGTAATGACTCAGAAAGTTATGCCGGTATTAAAACCTTACCAACTCGTTTACAATCCACTGATTTACAACTTGGAATTAAAAACAAAAACACCGTTACAGAATTTCCCCTTGCTTGTTTCAAGTGACGAGGATAAAATTAACGTCAACGAAAAAACTTCCACAAATAATTCGGGAGAGGTTCAAATCAAAATAAATTCTGTTGAACCATTAAACCAGGTTGTCGCATTTTCTTTGAGTCCGGATATTACAACACTGATGGGTACTGACTCTGTTGGTGCCGCGGGAGTGCGTTTACTCAAACAATTTGTTCAGACATCTACCTTAAAAGTGAATGCGAATGTTGCTAACATTACTATTTATGTAAAATCTGTAGAAAATAATTTTGGCAAGGCCACAGGCTTAAATTCTATAGAAACTTTTATAAAACAAAAATTCAACGGACAAGAAGTAAGACTTGTAGATAGACCTGAAGAAGCAGATTACCTTATTGAATCGCTCGCAGAGACAAAAGAAGACATTAGCAGCGCCATTCTCACACAAAATTATAGCATTAAATTGGTTGCTTTAATAATTGATCTGCAATTAAAAAACAGGGCAACAAATGAGGTGCTTTTTAAAACTCAGGTGAACGATGTATACGGATACGCAAACAGTTTAGATAACGCCGGCTTAAACGCATACTCTAATCCAAAAATCAGCGCAAAGCTTGCCGAATCACTCTTCTTTTTGAAGCGTAAGATTTTGGTTTATTAGAATTATTCTGTGATTTTATGACCGATCTTTTCTCTTTTTTCCAGACTCTCTTTCTTTTCCAGGAGTTCATCAATGTAGGAGAATACTAGTTCTATATTTTTAGTATTATTTTCTGTTTTATTCCGAAGACCTTCTACCGCCATTTGTAGTTCCATATTATCCAGCAAATTTTGCCTGATCCTATTGAAAATCCTCATGATTTCTATGTTTACAGACATGGCTTTATCACTTTTTAAGACACTGGATAGCATGGCCACTCCTTGCTCAGAGAAAGCCATAGGCAAGTATCTATCACCACCCCAACTTGAGGTTACAAATTGTGACCTCAAAATTTCAAATTCCTCTTTTTCAAGTTCGAACATAAATTCTTTGGGAAAACGTTCTTATTATCCGGACAATTCATGAAAATTAATTGAAGATCAGCTGACTGACAATCTGCGCATTATTTAAAATAATTATTCAAAGTAATTTGCATTTGAAATAGTAGGATATTTTTACAATAACTTAAACTAAAGAGAATAGGCAAACTGTTTTTTATTGTTAGAACGCTTACTTTTATTATCCTTGTTTGATATAAGGCGCCCGAAATTGTTTTTTTATCTTTTTGCAGATCAAATGAATGTTCAGCTCCGTTCCGAAAGTAACAATGCCATCGCCGCTAACGTCTGCAAAGGGTCCTACGGCTCCAAGATCCAGCTGAAAAATAAATCCCGGATTAAAGTACCAACTATCTTTAACATTTTCTGTTTTCAGGGCAGGGTTTACAATGTAACCTCGTTCATGCAAAAAAATAACTTTTACACCTGCATAAATCTCCACATGCAACTTTTTATATTTCAGGAGACGGTACTGCACGTTAAAGGAGGCACCTAAAAAAGGAACCACAGGTCTGTAAAAAACCTCCATCATCAGCCGCCCTCTTGTAAATTTTTCGGGATGTTTTTCTTCTTCCTCTGACCATTCATGACTTTCGCCAACTAAACGAAAACGTGGTGAAATGTATCTGAAATTAAGGATCGGAAATCTTTTAAAGTCATAATAACTTACTCCGGCCTCCATTTTCCAGGGTCCCTCGATAACTTCCTGGGAAGAAGAACATAGGGTGATACATGAAAAACTAATCAGGAACAGTAACTTCATCAAAATGTTTGGCAGGCACGACAGGGTTTGAAGGATCAATTGCGTGTCGTGGTATAACGGTGATAAGCCCAGTTTAGTATAAAAAGCACCCTATTACCCGCTTTTCACCTCCATTTTGTGGATATTTCCCCGGTATTTTAGCCTGAAACCCCATTTTTCACCCTTAGTTTTTGTTTTTCGAAGCTTATATTTGCACTTTATATTTTTGTACAAACTATGAGTGACATTTTTGAAGGAGCGGATAACGAGAATCATCATGAGGTAGATAACATTACCCACGTAAGTGGCATGTTTAAAAACTGGTTCATTGATTATGCGTCGTACGTAATTCTTGAGCGTGCGGTTCCGGCTATGGAAGACGGTTTAAAACCGGTTCAGAGACGAATTTTGCATAGCATGTGGGAGTTGGAGGATGGTAGGTACAACAAGGTGGCTAACCTGATTGGGAATACCATGAAGTATCACCCACATGGCGACGCCAGTATTGGCGATGCTTTGGTGGCTATTGGGCAAAAGGACCTTTTAATTGACATGCAGGGTAACTGGGGTAACATTTTAACCGGAGATAGCGCCGCTGCTCCACGTTATATTGAGGCCCGTTTATCAAAGTTTGGTCAGGAAGTTATTTTTAATCCAAAAACAACCAACTGGGGAATGAGTTACGATGGCCGTAACAAAGAGCCTATCACACTTCCTGTCAAATTTCCGTTAGTGCTTGCTCATGGCGTAGAAGGGATTGCTGTTGGTTTGGCTACCAAAATATTGCCGCACAATTTTAACGAATTAATTGACGCTTCTATCCAGATTCTTCGTGGAAAAAAGGCTGTTATTTTTCCGGATTTTATTACCGGCGGAATTGCCGACTTTAGCGATTATAAAGACGGATTGCGTGGTGGAAAAGTTAAAATCCGCGCTCGCATAAAAGAACTTAATGCTAAAACACTCATCATTTCTGAAATTCCTTTTGGAACTACAACCGGAACTTTAATCGATTCGATACTTGCGGCCAACGAAAAAGGGAAAATCAAGATTAAAAAAGTTGAAGACAATACTTCAGAGAATGTAGAGATTTTAATTCATCTGCAACCTGGTATTTCTCCTGATAAAACCATTGATGCGCTTTACGCTTTCACAAATTGCGAAATGGGCATTTCTCCAAATGCCTGTATCATTGAGCATGAGAAGCCTCGTTTTGTTGGGGTTAGCGAGATCTTAAAGATTTCCACACACCAAACACTCGAATTATTAAGACGTGAATTAGAAATCGAGCAAAAAGAACTCGAGGAAAAATGGCACTTCGCGTCGCTGGAAAAAATATTTATTAAAGAAGAGATGTATATCGACTTTAAGAAATACTCTAATAAAGAAACTTTATACGACTACTTATACGAGCGCTTTAAACCGCACAAACGTAAACTCATTCGTGAAATTGTAGACGAAGATCTTCAGCGTTTAACGCAGATCCCGATGATACGTATTACCCGTTTTGACAGTATTAAAGCGGAAGAACAAATGAAAGAACTGGATGCAAAAATAGCTACAGTAAAACATCATTTGGCAAACATGACGGATTTTGCAGTGGAATACTTCAAAAATCTTAAAAAGAAATACGGTGTAGGAAGAGAGCGCAAAACAGAAACCAAACAGTTAGAAACCATTATCGCAACGCAGGTCGTAATGGCTAATGAAAAACTCTACATGAATCGTGCGGAAGGTTTTGTGGGGACGAGTTTGAAAAAGGATGAGTTTGTTACCGACTGTTCTGATCTTGACGATATTATTGCCTTTACGAAAGAGGGAAAAATGAAAGTTTTTAAAGTGTCTGATAAAACTTTTGTTGGAAAAGACATCGTGCACATCGCTATCTTTAAAAAGAACGATGAGCGTACAACTTACAATATGATTTATCGCGACGGACCTAAAGGCATTACCTTTATGAAACGTTTTAATGTAACAGGGGTTACACGCGAAAAGGAATATGATCTTACCAAAGGAACGCCCGGTTCAAACGTGTATTGGTTTACCGTAAATCCAAATGGTGAAAGTGAAAAAGTAATAGTTCACTTACGTGCCGTAGCAGGCTTGCGTAAACTTGAAATTGATGTTGATTTTGGAGAGATGGAAATTAAGGCGCGTGGTTCTGTTGGAAACATTGTAACGAAATACACAGTTAATAAAGTAACTCTGAAAGAAAAAGGAGTTTCCACTTTAGAAGGAGAAGATTATTGGTTTGATGAGGGCACGCATCGCCTGAATAAAGAAGAGCGCGGAACTTATATTGGTAAATTTAGCGGCGATGATAAGATCTTAACGGTTACCAGCAAAGGATTTTATAAGCTTTATACTTACGATGTTTTAAATCATTTTGATGACGACATCATTATGATTGAAAAATACAATCCTCATGTTACTTTAACTTGTATTTACTACGACGGTGTAAGCAAAGCATATTTCACCAAACGTTTTGAACCGGAAGTAACGACTAACAAAACACTTATTATTACTGAAAATGAAGCTTCACGTATTGAACTCATAACCGGACAAATTCTTCCAGTAGTAGAAGTAAAATTCGCGAAAGAAAAAGGGAATGAAATTCCGGATGAAACTTTAAATATGGTAGAGTTTAGCCCGATGGTAAACATGAAGGCCAAAGGAAAAAAATTAAGCTCTTACAAGGTGAAAGAAATTAGTTTAAGAGAACCTGAAGAAATAAAATTGGCGCGTAAATTTTTAAAAGCGGATGAAAGTGATAAAACGGGATTATCTCCGATGGAACTTCACCGCAGGGCAATGGATAAGCTGAATAAAGATAACGCGAAGGATTTTTTGGATGGTGATGGCCAGATAACTTTTGAATTTTAGTGAAGTCAATTGTTATAGTTAATTGTTTATAGTAGAAAGTTTGCAATGAGGGTATTTTCGACCTGCTTAATTGTCAATAATAAAAAAATGCTCCGCTTAGCGGGGCATTTTTTTATTACTTTTAAGTATCAATCACACACACTATGAAGTATTATTTTAGAATCGCAACGCTGCTCTGCTTAAGTCTGAGTGCTTGTAAGAAAGACAGAACCTGCAGTTGTTCTATCACTTCAACTGGCTCAACTATTACGCATAGCCAGACTGCAGGTAATGTTATTAATATACCTCCTTTACCTCCAGTAGTCATTGTGGCGGCTACCGACACCACTTTTACAACGCCATTCGTTTATTACAGTACTACAAAATCAAACTACGATAAGGTGTCAAAAAAATCTATGCGCGCAAATTGTGCAAGTTCTTCTGAAGAAGATCTTAAAGACGGTTCTACGCTCATTACTCCAGGTACCTCGACTGTAACTACTACCAGGTCTGGGAAAAGAGTGTATGACTGCAGTATAGAATAGATTGAGTTAAAATTGGCACAATACTTGTCAATCTTTAATTAATTCTTTACCCATGAAAAATAAAATCTCCATTTTAGTCGCAATATTTCTAACTTCCATTGCGTATTCGCAATGCCCGACGATTACTGTTCCTTCATCATTTACACTCACCAATTGTCAAGGAGGTAACACAATTTCTGCAACCTCAAATTACTCTGCAAATATTAGTTCGCGTTGGATTGGTCCTGGGAACATACCAATTGCCAGTTTAGGGACTGCAACCTCGGTTGTTTACCTTAACGCAGCAGAAATTTATACAGTAGAATTTACAGATAACTCAAGCAATTGCATTGTTACGGAAACAGTCGCGGTATGGGACGTTTTCCAAAAACCCTCTTTTAATTTAAGCGCAGGCAATTTTTCTTTGCTTTGCACCTCTTCACAAATTACAGTTAATTTTATTAACGGGTCAACCTTTCCTATACCGGGAGGGCCGATATCTTACACTTTCATTTGTCCGGCATGCTCCACTGTTTTTCCTAACAATGTCCTTTCAACTCAATCAACTTATACAATTGCAACTTGTGGGATTTACGAAGCAATAATTCGAGATAATGCTAATCTTTGCGATGCATCCTACAGGTTCTCCATTGCTTGCTCTACCTTGAATCCTACACCTCTGCTAGTTTCAGGTAACACTACTGTTTGTTCTGGATCAAGTGTTACTTACACTTCAACCGGAACAAACCACCTTTGGAACACAGGCGCTACAAGTTCCACTATAAACGTTATTCCAGCAACAAATGTTGCCTATTCAGTTTCAGGAAACGACATAAATGGTTGTCCGAGTACTGGAAGTGTTGCCGTTACCGTAAATACAACCTGCACAGATGTGTGGCCCGGCGATGCAAATAGCGATGGAATTGTGGATAATGTGGACGTCTTTGAAATTGGTTTGGCTATGAGCTCAACGGGCCCAGCGAGATCACCAGGAGGAAATGCCTATACTAGTCAATTTGCTAACAACTGGACAGGAACAATTAGCACGGGTAAAAATCGTAGTCATGCAGATTGTGACGGTAATGGGTTAATTGATTTGAATGATACACTTGCCATCTTCACTAATTTTTTACTTCCTCACGCCTTTAAATCAACTTTATCAGCTGGTAATAATCCAGACCTTTCTATTTCCGCTAATCCTGTAGTTAGCAGAGGCGCCTGGAATAAAGCAACCATTAGTCTTGGCGATAATACAAATTCTATTTCTCAAATTCTTGGTCTTGCTTTCACTCTCAATTACGATGCATCCATGATTGAAACAGATTCACTTTATCTTACTTATCTGCCCTCTTTCTTAAATAGCAACGGACAGAATGTTCAATTCAGGAAAAAGTTTTTTGGCAATGGCAAGATGTATGGCACAAGTGTCCGCGCCAACGGCACTAACGTAAATGGCAATGGCGCCATCGCTGAACTCTATTTTAAAGTAAAATCGGGCATTGCAGAGAATTCAGTTATCAACTTTTCTTTGTCAGATGTGCAGAAAATAAATTCTTCAGGCAATAAAACTTTGCTTAGTTCAGGAAATTTAAGCGTCTTGGTGGATGCTAATGCAGTAGGACTTTCGAAAGAAAATGCAATTGAGATAAACGTTTCTTTTTTTCCAAATCCCACTGTAAATGAAGTCACTCTGGTAAGTAATTCTAATACACAAGTCGCTTATAAGATTTTCGCAATAAGCGGTAAGGAAGTTTTGGAAGGGCAATTCAAATCTTCTGTAAAAATAGATCTAACAGCAGTTGTAAGTGGGAGCTACTTTGTGGAATTCGAACAACATGGCATTAAAGCTTATAAAAAGCTAATCATTGCCAGATAATTATTTTCCCATGCGAAGTGCCAAATCAACCAGGCGATTACTATATCCCCATTCGTTATCGTACCAACCGATTATTTTTACGAGGTCGCCCACAACACTTGTAAATTCAGAATCGTAGACAACGCTGTGCGGGTTACCGATTACATCGATCCCTACTATGGGATCTTCTGTATATTCTAAAATACCTTTTAAATCGCCTTGAGACGCAGCTTTAAAAGCTTGATTAATTTCTTCAACTGTAGGCGTGTTTTTTAAATGACAGGTAATGTCTGTTAAAGAGCCATCAGGCACCGGGACGCGGATACCGCAGCCACCAATTTTACCTTCGAAGTGAGGAAATATTTTTGTGATTGCTTTTGCTGCTCCCGTTGAGGTGGGAATAATGCTTAGAGCTGCAGCTCTTGCTCTTCGTAAATCTTTATGCGGCGCATCGTGTATGCGTTGATCGCTGGTGTAAGAGTGGACAGTGGTTATGTAAGCTTGTTCAATGCCAAATTGCTCCAGCACTTTAAGCATGGGAGCTGCAGAGTTGGTGGTACAACTTGCATTAGAGATAATCACATCATCATCACTCAAAATAGAATCGTTAACACCTAACACTACAGTTTTAATGTCATCGTCTTTTGGTGGAGCAGAAAGAATTACTTTTTTTGCTCCTGCTTTTAGATGGCCTCCAGCACTTGCTTTGTCTAAGAAATGCCCGGTACTTTCAATTACAATGTCGATGCCTAATTCTTTCCAGGGAAGTTCTTCCGGATTTTTTTTGGAGACTATCTGAATGCGCTTGCCATTTACAATCATCACATTTCCTTCTGTTTTTATTTCTCCCGGAAAAGCGCGGTGTACCGAATCGTATTTTAACAAATGCGCTAAGGTAGCAGTATCTGTAATGTCGTTGATGGCAACAATTTCTATTGCGGGATTGTTGATGCAGTTACGCAGGAACACTCTACCTATTCGGCCAAAGCCATTGATGGCAATTTTAATGCTCATGGTTGTATTTTTGTTTTAATATTGGTGTTGAGGTCGTAAGAATACCAATCATTTTTTTGATGAACTAATATAATATCGTGATCATAAAATTTTATTTCCTCTGCATGAATGGTTTTTTCTTCCTTAGTTTTAATATTATAAAGCACGTAATATTCTTTGGGTTCAAATATTTTATGAATTAAAAAATTCCTGGTTGCCATATCAATGTGCCGAAATGTGCCGATAATTTTTTTACCGGTATAATCAAAAACCTCGTCCTCTGCGTTAAAGCGAACACCGGCGCTGCAAGCTACCAGTAACGAGTCATTCGTATTCATTTTGATAATAGAATAGCGATGCGGAATAATTTCTTCTTCGCGCTCGTTCATTAATCCCGCAAGCACAATATCTCCTTCGTTGATTATAGATGTCTGGTAGAATTTTTTGTCTGCAGCAAATCCAATTTCATGATAACCCTTAAATGTGAGTTGCTGGAAATTTTTGTACACCAGGTTTTTTTTGCCTTTCATGGTCACTGTAAAATACTGGCGATTGTCGTTGTAGGCTTTTACAACATTTTTATTGAGGGCGAATACGCTAAAAGTATCCTTAGCGGTGTTTCGGATAATCAGTCTTTCATTTTTCTTATTCAGGTAATTGCAAGCGTAGGTGGTGGTGGTAACCTTAATAAATTTATTAGCAGAAGCTGTTTTAGTTTTAAAACAGGCGAGACAAACCTGAGCTGTAGAATCAAAATTAAAAATAGTATCATACACAGGTTTAATAATGATCCTGTTATCGCCGTCGTTAGAAGGTTGCCAGATACCCCATTTTCCATTTTCGCGAAAAGGTGAGGTTTGAGAAAAAAAAGACAAGGTAAACCCAGCAAGTAGGGTTAAAAATATGTGGTGCCGGGCTTTCAAGGAAACAAACGTAAAAGTAAGTAAAAATCGATTTTTTTCATAGATTAAAAATATAAATTACCGTTCACCGACTTGAGGATACCATCCACCGCCATCTGTTTAAATCTGGCCTAAAGCCTATTGTGGAGCAGGAAATCCGGATGTAATTTTACAAAAAAATTAGTAATGGAAGACTTAAACAAACGGACAGTGGAGGGTGATTTAGACGAAAACACTTTTCAGGAGATGGAGAAGATCAATCGTCGCGGAAAGATTATGGGAGGCTTGTTAATTGTGGCTATTGGCTCTTTATTCCTGGCGCGCGAGCTGGGTGTTGAAATACCTTTTTGGGTGTTGTCATGGAAAATGCTTCTCATTGCACTGGGACTGTTAACAGCGGTAAAACACAAATTTTTAAATCCGGGTTGGCTTCTATTAGTGGGAGTGGGTGGTGTGTTCTTGCTTACCGATATATATCCGGATATGAAAATAAAACCTTTGCTTTGGCCAATTATCATTATTCTTTTCGGATTAGCCATTATGTTCAAGCCACGTAAAAAGCGAGCCGAACATTGCAGAAACCAATGGCGCAAATACCAGAATAGACATTTCAGAAAGAATCATAATCTACAGGAAGAGTTTAATAAAAAAGAAGAGCCAAATAAGGAAGATTTTATCGAATCAGTTTGTATCATGGCAGGAGCAAAAAGAATGATTGTTTCCAAAAATTTTAAGGGTGGTGAAGTGGTCAATGTGTTCGGTGGCTCTGAGCTTAACCTGAGCCAGGCCGATTTCGAAGGAACGGCGAATTTGGAAGTGACACAGGTTTTTGGCGGTACAAAGATTATTGTACCCAGCAATTGGGAAATTAGGTCTGAAATGGTAACAATTCTTGGAAACGTTGAGGATCGCCGATCTGCCCAACCGCATCTGGATAAAGATCTAAAAAAGGTATTACTACTCACCGGTACAACTGTTTTCGGTGGTGTGGATATAAGAAGTTTTTAAAATATAAATTAACCCACGGGATCCCGGTAAATATCGGCAACTCCTGTACAAACTATAGAATCATGGAAAAATATCTGGCAAAACTCATGTTCAACATTAACATCGATAATGGCAACGATGAATCGCAATTCGACGAACAAATCAGAATTATTGAATCTCAAAACATCGAAAGTGCTTTTTATAAAGCCCGGGTTATTGGAAAGAAAGAAGAAGAAACATTTATGAATTCTGACAATCAGCTCGTAAGCTGGCAGTTTATAGACGTTTCAGAAGTATATCCTTTGCAGGAAGTGAAAGATGGCGAACAAATTTATTCCAATTCGCACAAGATTAAAGACACTGGATCTTTTATAAAATTTATTCGTCAAAAGTCTATGGAGATTCAGGCAAAAAACCTAACATTTGCCTAAACCTTTTTGAAAGAACAATTTCCATATTCTCGCGGTAAACTTCTGTTGGGCTGCATCGTTTGGGGGCTTTTTTTTACAGTCATCCAGATGCTTGTACTTCACAGACTTGAAATCAGCTGGCGCCTGTCGTTTATAGACTCCTTTATTTCATGCACTTTAATAGCGCTGGTGAGTTATAGTTCGGTTGGCTTTTTCAGATTTTACCAGCCTGTAAAAAGCAGCCGCGTTTATAGGTTAATTTATACCATCACCGGTGCTGTAATCTATTGTGTAGCTTTAAGTTTTGCATTAAACTGGATACTCCCAAAAGAGATCGCGTATTTAGAATTTCTTGAGCGCTCAATGCCATTGAGATTTATAAGTGGCCTGATGGTTATTAGCTTTATCTCTTTGTTAAATTGGATGTACAATCTTTTGAACGACCAGAAAGAGCAGGAACAAAGAAAGACAGAGGCAGAACAATTGGTGAAAGACGCTGAACTGGTAAAACTTCGTCAGCAATTACAGCCCCATTTTTTATTCAACAGTTTAAATTCAATAAGTGCTCTTGCAGGATCTAAGCCCGATGAAGCCCGGAAAATGATTCAACAACTCTCTGATTTTTTGCGGGGGACTTTAAAAAAGGATGAGCAGAAAGTAGTTTCGTTAAAGGAAGAAATGCAACATCTTAATTTATATCTTGAAATTGAAAAGGTACGTTTTGGCCACCGTTTAAGTGTTGAACAACAGGTAGCGGATGAGGTTCTGGGAGATATGATTCCTCCATTATTATTACAACCTATTGTTGAAAACGCTATCAAATTCGGGCTTTACGGCACCATAGAAGATATTACTGTGACGGTTTCGGGTCGTTCAGAACAAGGGTATTTATTTGTGGAAGTTAAAAATCCTTTTGATGCTGAAACACAAACAGCCGCGCGTGGCACAGGATTTGGGCTCAGTTCTATCCAGCGCCGATTGTTTTTATTATATGGAAGGAATGATCTTTTATCTACTGAAAAGAAAGAAAGTATATTTATTACCAGGCTAAAAATTCCTCAACTCCAGTTAAACTAACATTTCGAAATGAAAAAAATTGTAATTATAGATGATGAACCGCTGGCACGAAGTATTGTTGTAGAGTATTTGCAAAATCATCCGGATGTGGAAGTAGTTTCGGAATGCAATAATGGTTATGAAGGAGTAAAGGCCATTCTGCAGCATAAGCCAGACCTGATTTTTCTCGATATACAAATGCCAAAGATCAATGGTTTTGAAATGCTGGAATTGTTAGACACTCTTCCTCCGGTAATTTTTGCAACAGCTTTCGACGAGTATGCCATCAAAGCATTTGAGGCAAACGCAGTCGATTACCTTTTAAAGCCTTTTAGCAAAGAGCGTTTTAATACAGCTATTTCAAAATGGTTGACAAAAAGTAAAGACGAAAAAACTCCGGATAAAGGCATGCAAAATCTTTTAGAGAATAGCGAAAAACAAGCGGATGAAAAAAATCGTATTGTCGTAAAAACCAATTCTGAAATAAGTATTGTGCCCGTAACGGATGTTCACTACATTGAGGCATACGACGATTACGTAAAAATATTTACAAAAGACACTTATTTTCTTAAAAAGAAAACGATGAACTATTATGAGCAGGTGTTAGATCCATTGCAGTTCTTCAGAGTTCACCGATCGTTCATAATAAACCTGCAACAGCTTACGCGCATCGAGCCACTTGAAAAAAACTCTTACATAGCGCTTCTTAAATCCGGTAAAAAAATTCCTTTAAGTCGTCCGGGCTATTATAAACTAAAAGAAAAATTGGGAATTTAATTTTGAGATCCTTAGTTGGTTGTATCCCTTTCTTTCATGAATAAGCTAACATCGTCTGTCCATTTAACCTTATATTTTTTAAGATAATTTTCGTGTCCTGCCAAAGGATAAGTACAAAGTTTTTTAGGACCTTTCAGATTTTTATAGATTTCATCGATTTCTTTTCTGGAGACATCCATGTCTTTCTCTCCGAACATTAGCAAGGTGGGGCAGGAGATGTATTTAGCGTACTCTTGTGGGTTGTGTCTGAAAGCGTTAAAGTTATTTTCAAGGCCACCCCAAAAAACGAGCAAATGCGCCATCGGGAAAGAGGGCACTTTTAATATATCAAAACGTGCTTTCACAGTTTTGAGCATCGTTCCAAAAGGGCATTCAACTAATACGCCTTTAACAGATAGTGAATAGTCTTTCTGAGCCTTCATAATTGCTGCTGCTCCCATGGATGTTCCGAACAGGAAAATATTTTTTTCACCCTGCTGTTTTATGTAATCGAAAGATTCCTTCACTTGCAGTGCTTCATAAAACCCGATGGTTGTTTGATTTCCCTCAGATGCCCCGGAGCCCATAAAATCAAGCACAAGGGCGTTATAACCAAGCTTTAAAAACACTTCAGCTTTATCAAGCATAGAGCTTTTGTTTCCTCCGTAGCCATGAAAAATAATAATTGTGCCTTTGCTGGAGTCGGTTTTCATTAGCCAACCTTCCACGTTTTTATTGCTTTGAATCTTAACTGTTTCAAATGACCGCGAGGGAAAAAATGTATTTGCAGGCCGGGGGTTGTTTACGCCAAAGGCGAGTGTTTTTATTTTTTCCGCAAAGCTTATTTGGTCTGGTTTAGATGTCTTGCGGGAAATCGAAGGATCGTAGTGCGTAAATTTGTAAGCGTGAAAGGCTGCTACAACATTCATCAGAACGACAATTGCAATCAGTAGCCTGAATATATTCTTGCGGACGGTTTTTCGGGACATGTAAAAGCAATAACGCGGTATTTGTTGCATTTAGTATAGAATTTTAAAAATTTGGGATAACATATACTTAATGTTCTCTTATCTTTGATGCTGTAAATTTACCCAGTATAAAAAAATGAAAGTACAGTTATTTAAGCCTCATCCCTGGCATGGAATTCCAATAGGAGAAAACTGCCCATCGATTGTAACAGCCTATATAGAAATGGTTCCGGCTGACACGGTGAAATATGAAATTGATAAATTAACGGGTTATAGAAAAGTAGATCGTCCACAAAAGTTTTCGAACTATGTTCCGGCTCTTTATGGGTTTGTTCCACAAACTTTTTGTGATGAAGAAGTAAGAGCGTATGCGGAGCTAATGTCGGGAAAGAAAGTGGATAGGGGAGATGGAGATCCTTTGGATATTTGTGTTTTAACTGAACGCAACATTACAAGTGGAGACATTATTCTCGAAGCTATACCTATCGGAGGTTTTAGAATGTTAGATTCGGGCGAAGCAGATGATAAAATTATTGCTGTTTTAAAACAAGATGAAATTTATGGTAATCTGAAAGATGTGGCAGACTGTCCTGCAACTCTTATTAACCGTTTAAAACATTATTTTCTTACTTACAAAAATATGCCCGGACAAGAAAACAAAGCGGTAGAGATTACTCATACCTATGGCGCAAAGGAAGCGCAGGAAGTTATTTTACGAAGCATCAAAGATTACAACAACAAATACAAATCGCATTTGGAGATTGGCGTTTAAGGTCCAAGTCCTCAGATGATGTGGATTTACATAGAGGAGTGCAGGTGCATTGATCTCTGGTTTAAAACGAGTCTGATAAGTTTAGAAAGTAAAGATTTTTAGGGATATAGTTACAGGAGAATTGCTCAGATAGGGAGTTTACTGACGTTAAAGCTTATCTGTACATTCGGTAAAGTCTCTGGCAACCTTACGAGTCGAGATGCTGTTGCCATTTCCACGCGCTTAGCATCATATCATCCAACGAAAATTCAGGCTGCCATCCTAACTCTTTTTTGGAATAAGTGTTGTCAGCATACACCGAAATAACGTCACCAGGGCGTCTGGGGCCAATTTTATAATCTAATTTTTTACCAGAAACTTTTTCAAACGAACGAATTGCTTCTAAAACACTAACACCATTTCCGGTGCCCAGATTAAATAAAGAAGTAGCGTTTTTATTTTTTCCTTCTACAAGATAGTTAAGAGCTTTTACATGCGCGTCTGCAATGTCGCTCACATGAATGTAGTCGCGTATACAAGAGCCATCCCGGGTATCGTAATCATCTCCGAAAACTGTCAGACTGTTTTTGCCAACTGCAGTTTGTGTGATGATAGGAACTAAATTATTTGGTTTTGCTATTGGAAATTCGCCGATTTTACCGCTAATGTGTGCACCTACAGGATTAAAGTATCTAAGAAGTACTGCGTTAAATCCGGGAGTTGCTTTGCAGAAAAAAGTAATGAGTTCTTCACCTATTTGTTTTGTGTGAGCATAGGGACTTTCCGCTTGTTTCATCGGGGTGCTTTCCGTTACTGGTAATTCATCAGAATTTCCATATACAGAACAGGAGGAAGAAAAAATAAAATTTTTAATTTTCTTTTCCGCTGCAAATTTCAGCATGTTTATCAACGAGGAATTATTGTTCTGGTAATAAGATAAGGGGTCGGAAACCGAATTAGGAACTGACTTAAAAGCAGCAAAATGTATGATGCCTATGATGTCTGGAATTTTTGAAAGCTCTTCAAAAACCTTTTTTTCGTCACAAAGGTCAATATCTATAAATTCAAATCCCCTGTTGGTTATGCTTTTTACTTTGTTATACGAATCAGGATTTGAATTTGAAAAATTATCTACTGAAACCACGCGGTAATTGGTTTTGTTCAATAATTCAATTAATGTGTGTGAGCCTATGTAGCCCGCTCCGCCTGTAACTATAATGCTTTGCATAAGCATTAAAGATAAATAAAATTTTGTAAAGCTTCAGAATAATTAATACTTTTATTTTTTTCAAAACCTTCTTTTTATCCTACCGACAACAATCCGGTGTCGACGAATTCAAAAAGATAGTTGAATCGATAATATGAGACTGCTCAGGAACTTTTTATTTAAAACACTTTATTGGTTTAAGATCGGCAATTATTTACTTAGCAGAAATAGAAAGCGGGGACAAATACCTGTTTTGGTTTTTCATAAAATCATTCCTGAATACGATGGCATTTGGCCAGGCATTCATCCCAAACTCTTTGAAGAGATGATCCTGCTTCTTAAGAAGCACTACACTATTTTGCCTTTGCATTATTTGCATAGCAGGCCGGAAACCGATTTCAGCAGAGCTTGTTTCATAACCTTTGATGATGGTTACAAAGATTACCTGGATTATGCTTATCCTATCTTAAAAAGACATAATGCACACTCCACTCTTTTTGTATTGCCATACAATCTTTCTAATCACGGGCATATCTGGACCTCTACTATTATTTATTTTGTGAAACACTACTGGTTTTCCGAAATCAGGGATTTCTTTTTTCAACATGGCCAAAAAATCAATTTTCGCGATAAATTCAATGACTTTTATTTAAACCTTACCATTACAAAACATCTTTGTCAGTTACGTCAGGTAGAACGCCAGGTGATTATTGATACTTTACAAAAAAAGTTCGAACAGGATAACCGCATTATTGAAAAAGAACTGTTGAGTTTTGATGAATTAAGGAAACTTGATTCTGAGTTTGTAAGTGTTGCCTCGCACAGTCTTACACATCCGAGTTTTATTTTAGAATCGGATGAAACTTTTATTGATTATGAGATGCGGGAATCCAAGATGAGTATTGAGCGCGAACTAAAATTAGAAGCCTCCTCTTTCGCTTTTCCTTTCGCTCGTCACAACGAGTTATCTTTAGATACGGTGAAAAAATACTATAAAATGTGCTTTACAAAGATCAACGACCTGGTAGATTTGAATCGTTTAAAGAAGGATAAAAATTATTACTACGATCTTCCCAGATTTAATATTCACCAGGATAGCGCGGAGGAATTATTTTTGCTCATTAACGGCTTTCATAATAAAATCAAAGGTCAATAATCCTTTATGGCGGTTGCAAAAATCCAGTCTTCAAGGTTAGTGTTTTCTCTTTTTTCGCCGCTTTTTGTAAAAAATTCAATTTCGGTAAACCCTGCTTCGTCTAGTTGAGTTCTTAAATAAGCGGGAGATGTGTAAAATGTCTGTAAGCTGTAATCGTGCGCTGAATCGTTGATGATTGCAAAATCTTTTTCAAAAATTTCTTTAGACTTTAATTTTCTACCAAGAAAAGGTAATAATTTCAAGAAGGTTTTAATGTTAATAACGATGGAATTTGATTTATTCAGCCAGGGCTTCACGTTAAATGTCGGGTGATTTTTGTTGTGCGTGGAGAAAAAGAAAATACCTTTTGGTTTTAAAACTCTAAACACTTCACTAAGTATTTTTTTTCGCCCGTCAGCATCCACATAATCGATGCCATTGAAAGAAAAATTAACGAAGTCAAAAGTACTGTCTTTAAACGTTGATAAATCTCTGGCGTCCATTACGAGGCTTTCGATCGTGAAAAGCTTATTGACTTCTTTTACAAAATTAGCCGAATAATCAATGCCGGTGTACTTTTTGCAGAGTGGATAAAGAAATCTCGTAGTTCTTCCGCCTCCAATGCCAATGTCGAGCACAGTCCCTTCTTTCAAAACTTCACCATGCTTTTCAAAAATAAACTTTTCTACCGGAACGAGAGCGTTTAAATTTTTATACCAATTCACAACTTGTTTCGAGTTGTAAACCTCCAGGTTATTATCCTTTATCTTTTGCATGTTGCTATTATTTTGAGAAGGAGGTTTTTGTAAATAACACCGGTGTACTCTTGTACTTTTAATTTTGTGAATTGCTCTTTAAATGCATTGATATTTAAAAGTACTTTGTCGCTTTGGCCCTCGTACCAGCCTCCAAAATCATAAAACTTAACATCCAGTTTCTTAAATTCAAGAATATCGAGCCAATGCAGGGCTCTGTGTGCTTTCCCGCTGTTTGATGAGTTTATGCCAGGTGTCTGGTCAGTTTGGAAGGAACTAAGATTAGTTGCTCTTTCTTTTGTAACTCTGTAAAAATTGATATAAATAAATTTGTTTTCCTGTTTGATGTAAGAAATAGCAAGAATTCCATTTTTGTTGTAAGCTTTTAAACGGAACCTTTCTGCTAAACGGATGTTTTTTTTTGAAGCAAAAGCATCGAAAAGGTCCATAAAATTTTTAAGCTCTTTCTCGGGAAGATTAAATATGACTTTGTGTTCAAAGTTCTGATTGCCGATAAATGAATTAATCTCAGATACAGTTCTGTGGTAAATCGTTTCGCGAATACGATCTTGAGATTGTGAAAGATCTATCAACAACGTATAAAATTCATTTAAAACATGTGCGTAATTTTTCGGGGATTGAATGCAGTAAATAATATCCGCGGTGTTCTCAATCTTGTCGGTCAAAAAATATTCGTTGACAGAAAAAATAAGCCTTTTATAGCGAATATGATTTATATTTTTAATCAAGCGTCGTGAGTCAGTTTTTTATAAATGCTTGTGTATTTTTGCACAGCCATTTTTGTATCGAAGTGATCCAGGGCTATTTTGCGGTATACACCTGGAGTTTTTTCGAGCTTTAAATAATTTTCACAAGCCCGCGCATATTCCTTGCTTGTAAAATCATTTAATAAGATTCCACCTTTGTGTTTATTGAAATACAGATCATTGTCGCCAATGCCTGCATTTGTAATTATGGGTAAATCCATTGCCCAGCATTCAGCCATTTTAGTGGGAGAAGAAGCAATCTTAGAATAAGAAGGTTTTATAAAAAAAATAGCGGCTTTTGCCAGGGCCAGGTAGCCAGGAACGTCCTTATGAGAACTACTGGTTGAAAAAATAAACGATTTATCTTCCTCCGAATAAGCACTCAAAACTTTTTGAAGTTCCTTAGCATCCTTTGTAAGTATCACTAATTTTAGATGCGGGATACTTTTTTTCCATTCAATCATGCAATCGATCATTTCTTTGGTGTAATACCAGGTGCCAATTGAACCGGTGTAAATAAAGAGCACATCGTTACTTTGTGTTTTTGGAAAAGAAATTTCTGTTTTATGTTCTTTGCTGAAGATCTGCATATCTGCACAACAAGGAATAACGCTTGTTTTTTTATTAATAAAATCGCTGCTGTAAGTTTTTCCGAGTTCGGCCACCGCAGCATTGGTAAGCGAAACGATCGCATCGGAACGCTTTATAAACTCTTGTTCTTTTTTCTTAAAATAGGAATAAAAGAAGCGCTGAATGAAATTGTTTTTTTTCCAGATGCCGCCATCGATACGTTCATCGGCCCAAAATCCCCGCATATCGAAGATAAAAGGAATGTTGTGTTTTTTTCGTAATGACAATCCAATAAGTGATGCCAGGTAACTTCTGCAATGAACCAGGCTTATTTTTTTATCCTTGCTTATTTTGCTGGCAAGACTTCGAATTTTTCGCACGTACTCTAATCGCGAAAGTGTTCCTCCAGCTTCATCATATAAAATATACTCCCATTGAATGGGTAAGTTTTTTATGAGTGATAAGATTGTGTGTTGTTCTTTTTCGAGCCTGTCCTTTTTTTCGCATGATAGAATATGGATGTAAAAACCTTGAGAGGCAATTCCACATAAATACGGTAAAATCTGCGATTGCCCAAGTGGATCGCTGAGTCCGTCGAATGTGATATAGAGAGTGTTTTTGTGCAATGGCTTTAATTCGTTAAATTTATCAGAGAAAATGGACATTTTTGACCTTATATTACCACCGCTCTACTTAATTCTTGTTCTGTATTTCGCTCATAAATTTACATTAAAACGCATTAGAAAAGAGCCGATTTACAAATATTTTATGCGCGGTTTGTTGCTCAAAATCTTTGGTGCAATTTGTCTGGGGCTGGTTTATTTTTTCTATTACACCGGTGGCGACACTGTAAATTATCACTATACGGCCTCAGCTCTTATTACTCTTCTTTTTGAGCGGCCTTATGACTTTATGTACATCTATTTTGACGAGCCATTAGTTTCGGAGTTTTACCTGATGAATTCGAATTATGATTTTACGTATTGGGTAAATGATTCTTATGCGTTCTTTGTTTCCAAGTGTTTTGTTCCTGTTATTTTGCTCTGTGGAAAAAGCTATATGGCTAGTGCTATTGTCATCGCGTCGCTTTGTTATCTTGGAGTCTGGCGGTTGTTCCTGGTGTTTGTAAGAGAGTTTCCCCATCTTGAGAAGCAATTAACCTGGTCTGTATTATACGTGCCTTCTGTTATTTTTTGGGGAAGCGGAATTATGAAAGACAGCGTAACGTTCTCTGCAACTTGTTTCTACGTACATGGATTTTACTGGTTTTTCACACAGCGTAGATGGAGAATTAAATACCTGGTTTCTCTCATTATGGGAGTTTATTTTTTATTATCTATTAAGCCCTATATACTTTTTGCCTTACTGCCGGGGTCAATTCTGTGGTTTGTGTCTCTTAGGGTAACACGTATAAAAAATAATTTTGTGAGGATTATGATTACGCCTACGCTCCTGGCTTTGGGTATAGGAATTGCCTTGTATACCCTGGAGCAACTGGGAGATTCATTGGGCGTTTATTCCCTTGAAAAAGTTATTAAAACGGCTTCCGGCGCCCAGCAGGATCTTAAGCAAAGTTATTATGGAGGAAACACTTTTAATATAGGAGACTATGAACCTACTGTAGCCGGCATGCTTTCTGTTGCGCATAAAGCGATTTTTGCAACGCTCTTCCGTCCTACACTTATCGATGTGAGAAATTTTGTGATGGGTGTTTGTGCAATTGAAAATACGTTTATTCTTGTCTTTACCGTTTACCTTATTATCCGGTTAAGAGTTTTTCGTTTTTTCAGTCTTATTACTTCACATCCTTTGTTGATGTTCTCTTTTATTTTTTCGATCTTTTTCGCATTTTCCGTGGGTGTATCCATTTCAAATTTTGGAACGCTGGTAAGGCTTAAGATCCCCTGTATTCCTTTCTATCTTTCTAGTCTGGTTATTTTGAATAGCATGGTGGAAAGTAAAATTCAGCAAAAAGTTAAGCGCATAAAGATGCTGCCAACCTAGATCAATTCATCCACTTTTTATACCACATCTGGAACATCAATAAGTACCAGATTTTTTGCCCTAATTCTTTTTTTCCGTCGTAAAAATTCTTAAGTAGTTGAGAAACGTAAGATGCATGAAAAACTCCGGACCGGTTTATTTGTTCGGGACTTAAATATTCTGTGACCAAAGGTTTAAGCTCTTTACAAAGCCAATTCTCAAGCGGAATAGCAAAGCCCATTTTTGGTCTGTCGAGCATTTTTTTCGGAACGTATTTGTGGGTTATTTCCCGGAGAATATATTTCTTAATGCCTTTGTGGTATTTGAAATCATCAGGCAACTGTGCAGCATACTCTATGATGCGATGATCAAGAAAGGGCTCTCTTCCTTCTAGTCCAAATGCCATGGTAGCACGATCCACTTTCTGAAGAATATCATCCAGCATGTAAGTCTGATAATCGATAGCCATCATATAAGAAAGATCAGTGTAAAATTCTTTTTTAAGTTCCTGTGCATGGTAGGCTGTGTTTAACGCTTGGTAAGGATGAGAGATCAAATTCTTAAACTCCTTTTCAGAATATTGCGTACTCATGCTAAACATAAATTTTTCAGCAGAAGGATCTCTGAGAAGCATTTTAAGTTTCTCGTACCGGTTTGCAAAATTATAGCGTTTACCTACCACAGGTAATTTTTCAGCAGATATTTTTGACATAATTCCTGCAGATAAATTTCTGAGTGGAGCGGGAATCTGGTTTAGAAATTTTCCCTGCTTTAATAAAAAGTCGTATCGGTTGTAGCCTGCAAAAACTTCGTCGCCCCCGTCTGCACTTAATACCACTTTTACTTTGTCACGCGAAAGTTTGCTCACCAACATTGTAGGAATGGCGCTTTGATCGCCAAAAGGCTCGTCGTAAATAGAAGTCAGGTAAGGAATTAAGTCAAGCGCATCTTTTTCTTCGCAATAAATTTCCGTATGATCTGTGCCCAGGTAGTTTGCTGTTTCTTTAGCGTAGGGTGCTTCATTAAGGGAAGAATCTTTAATGCCAATTGTAAAGGTTTGTAATTTTTTGGAACTCCCAGCCATCAATAGTGCTGTTAAACAAGTACTGTCATAACCTCCACTTAAAAATACGCCCACTGGAACGTCACTTACCATGCGGTACCTGAAGGCTGACATTAAAATATCTTCTGTTTGGGTTTTTGCGTCTTCGAAAGATATGTTAAGTTTCGGTTTATTATAAGCGTTGTAAACATTCCAATACTGGTGTTCGCTGATGGTTATTTTTTCAGGATTTATTTTTAAATAATGTCCGGCTTTTAATTTATAACAATGATTAAAAATGCAATAAGGAGTTGGTACGTTCCCATGCTGAGCAAATGCTGCAACGGCGTCGAGATTTAGTTCTTTCTTGAAGCCGGGGTGTTGATGAAAAGCTTTGAGCTCTGAAGCAAAAAGAAATAAATTATTTGCAAAATAATAGAAGAAAGGTTTTACACCAGCCCGGTCGCGCGCGCAATAAATTTCATTTTTTGCAGAATCATAAATCACAAATACAAACATGCCAATGAATTTTTCCAGGCAGTTTATTCCCCAAGCGTCAAAAGCCTGGAGTATGACTTCAGTATCTGAATCGCTTTGAAAAAAATTTCCGTTTTGCTGAAGTTCTTTTTTTATCTCCTTGTAGTTATATATTTCGCCGTTAAAAGTGATGTGCAGGTTTTTATGCTGCATGGGTTGGCTCCCGTTATTACTTAGATCGATGATTGAAAGACGGCGGTGAGCTAAACCCAGCTGGAAATTACCTTTTTCCTGCAGGAAAGTTCCTGACCCATCTGGACCTCTGTGTGCGAGCGTATCAGACATTTTAGTGAGAATGTCTGGTGTAGATTTTTTATTAAAATCTATAAATCCTGCAATGCCGCACATACTATAAATTCAGAATTTTGGAATTGTTTTTAATGGCTACCAATGGCTATTTTGCTAAAATAAGGGTATCTTCTTTTTCTTCCTGAAACTCCTTTTGTTTCGTGCCAAAGTGAGCTTTTGCATAGAGGGAAATTAGTAGCAAGCCCAAACAAACAGGCAATAAGTAGGTGCAAACATTCATTGTTTGATGCAAAAGTTTCATGTTTTTTGCAGGAAGTTTATTCACTTCGCCATAGGAATGTCTTTCTAAAATTTTATCAAATAACGGTCTTGGTAAACGTTTTTCGTAAGCCTTATAGAGCAAATCCTTTTTTGTGAGATAATAATCAAGGCTCATGTGACTATCTTCGATTACTCCCCAATCTGGTTCAATGCTAACATCGTAAAGGTGCCAGCCTCCCTGGTAATGTACCTCACACAAATAGTGACCCGGACCCTCGTCAAATCCAAGTCCAACACTCCGCACGTTAATACCTTTCTTTTTAAGTATTTCCATAAAGACAGAGGTTTGCTGACTGCAAATGGCTTCAGAATGATTCAGGATATCATCAGATATCACTATAAAAGAAATGTGCGACCAAAGCGTTTTTCCAACTAACCAGGCTATCCAGTTTTCAGAAAATGAATATTTGAGATCTTCGTGGTAAAAACGTTTTTTAATAATTTCGCTTAAATTCAACGCGTACTCTGTTGTATCAAATGAAACAGTTGTTTTATTTTTTTCATAAGTGGCATCAGCGTAGGCAATCAGTTGATTTAAAGTAGAAAATTTTTTCAGCTCCGCCGAATATTTTTCATTTTTAGATCTGTTGGGTTCGGCAGGCGTCCATAATTTAGCAAGAAGTGGAATCAGGCTTAGGGCAAATAAAACAAGGACTAATCTTTGTTTATGAGATCTTGAAAGTTGTAACATGTGTCTAGATAGTTCAACAAATAGCACTAAGGTTTCTTATGAAATAACAAGGTGCAATATACTACAATTATTTGACTTACAGGGTCTTAATTTGCATTTAAGCATGTTGGCAAAAACAAAAGAATCTGAAAAATTGGCGATTAACCCTTTAAAAGTACCTGCGAAATAACCTTAATTGCCAGACGAAAATTTTTTATCAATAAAGACTCTGTGAAACTAATACGAAATGTTTTGAGCTTTAACGCTAATGCGTAACGTGATGGTACAAGTTTGTTTTCTACAACAAGTGCGTAAAAAAGCACAAGGTCTCTTATGTTTTTCGGACTTATATTTTTAGACATGCTTTTTGAGTGGATGCGGTATTTCAATTTACAATTGCCGTTAACCTGAATTCCTTTTCCAAGTTTATTTAATTGTAATAGAAAAAAGCGATCTGCAGAATTCGATAATTTTTCCTCGAACAGAATTCCCCGCTCTTTAAACTCCTTTCGGATGAGGTAATTTGAGGGACAAGAGCAATAATTTGACTTATAGGTGCAAATCTCAAGTTCAACATCGTCGCAAACGGGTGCATACTCTATCCCAAGCTCTTCTCCTTTTTCATTGATTAAACTTGCGGCCGAACAAGCAAATAGAATTTCTTTATTTTTATCAAGCTCCTCAACCCGTTGCTTAATAAAATCTTTGTCGAGCACATCATCGGCATCCACAAATAAATAATAATCGCCTGAAGCTACCGCGCAACCTTTATTGCGGGCTGCAGACACGCCCTTATTTTTTTGGAACAGGTAAGTTAAGTTTTCAGCTTTAAATTCATTTACAAGTTCTTTGCTGGCATCTGTACTTCCATCATCTACTACAATAATTTCATAATTACTATACGACTGTTCTTGTATTGACTTTAACGTATCAACGATAAAAGAGGAGGCATTATAACAAGGTATGATAATGCTTACTTTACCTTGCATATTGCGAAGAAGGTTTTACATGTTTTAATTTCAGACAGATCAGAAACGAGTTCGTAATCTTCTTCTGTTGGATACATAGGAATGCCTGATAGCGCCCTCATAACGTAGTCCTGAAATGCCAGGGGAAGTTTTCTTATACCCCTCAGGTAAAAAAACCTTTCTGTAAGTTGCGCAAGTTTTGCTCCCAGACTTTTACGGTGTTTGTAGCGCGTGTATTGTTGTCCCAGTATAGTTACCTGAGGATAAACAGAATTAAGAACGGCTTGTAATTCTTCGTAGTTCCACTCCTGTGTATGAAAAGGATTTTTGGCCGAGCCTTCGGGAGTATTGATAGTTCTGTTAGGCGTTGATAAAAAAATAATTCCCCCGGTTTTAATAGTGCGTTTGAATTCTTTCAGAACCTCCAGGTAGTGGGTTGTGTGCTCAATCGTTTCAAAAGAAACGATGGTGTCAAAATAAGTATCCTCAAAAGGAAGAGCCGTAGCATCTGCCTGAATAAAATTTAAATTATTGCGCTTAAAGCTTTTTTTACATTGCTTAATAGCTTCTTCAGAAATATCTGCTCCCGTAACCTGCAATCCATGGGAAGCCATTCTGTCTGCTCCAAATCCCGATCCACAAGCGATGTCCAATGCCACAACTGGGGTTCGAATATATTCGAAAACCATATTGTAACGGTGAACATGTTCACCCCACCAGGGATTGTCTACGCTATTTTCTTGTCTCTCTGAAGACATTATTGTAATAATAAGTTTAAGTGTTTATTTATAGTTTCGGGCGATTTATTGAATCGGTTAAAAACAGTCTCTTTTAATTTATCTCCCATCAACGGGGAACTTTTTCCGTCGTAAATTTCTTCAAGGCAGGTAATCATGCCAGGCAGAGGATTTTCACGATTAACCATGTATCCGTTTTCTGTGTTCACTATATAATCTGAAAAATCACCCACGCCTTCGCAAACAATTACTTTTTTAGAGAAAATTGCCGCCTCTTTCACGGTATTACTGCTGGCTTCCGTGTAGGATGGATGAATTAAAATATCACAAGCGGAAACATAATTCATAACGTTTGTGGTATAACCGATAAAAAAAACATTTTTTTCAAGCTTTTCATCTGCTACTATTTGTTTGCAGAAGTCTAGTTCAGGTCCCGCATCCAAGGCTAATAATTTTACATCTTTCCCTTGTTTTACCAATGCACCAACGGCTTTGATAGCAAGATCGTTTCTTTTTAAGTTTACAAATCTGCCACATAACAACACTAGCAGTTTTGAAGGGAATTTGGTCTTTATTTCGTTTGATTGTATTGTAGTAGTGGCAAATTTAGTAAAATCATAAACATAAGGAACAAGCTTCACTTTTTCCGGCTTCACTTTTTCTTCAAACACCATATGGTTATAAATAACAGACGAAGGAACAACAATTTTCTTTGCTAAAAAATTTATGACCCTGTCGAAAAAATTAGACATTTTATTTTGCTCTATCAGATGATGCCGGTATGCCACCACTTTAGATTTCATAAAATATTGCGCTACTACCGCAATGATATTAGCCTGCTGCAAATGCGATTGCACAGCGGTAATATTATGCGAGTTACAAAATCTGATGAGGTAACGGACATGTTTTAAATAATACAAAAAGGGTCTCTTCTTTTCGATGTTGTAGGAATGAACTTCCACATTATTTTTTTCAAGAAGCTGGTGAAGATCACCTTTTTTGTCATGCGTCAACAAGAACACCTTATGTCCACGAGAGGCGAATTCACAGGCCAGCGTTTCGGTGGCATTACTGCGATTGTTGGATGGATAATATATCAGTAGAGTTTCAGGCATTTTCTTTTTTGCACCAATGTCTTTGTAAACCAAATTCGTATTCAGATTCCAGTACCGAGAATCCACAGGTTTTTATCAGGGCTTTCATCTCTACCCTGTCAAACTCGGTAATGTGATCAGCATCTGTGTAGATGAGATCCAGGTGAAGATCCTGGCGGTAATGATTCATATACGTTTTATCGAAATCGGGAACTTCAATATACATATAATTGATAAAAGGTTTGATACACAAGATCATTTTTTCAGGATCTTCAATGTGCTCGAGAATATGAGAGAGAATTAAAACGTCAAATGATACAGAATTTTTGGCTAAATAACTTTCTATGTCGCTATGAATAAATACAAGATTGTCTTTTTTAAATCTTTTATTAGCGCTTTCTATTGCCTCCCTGTCATAATCAATTCCCACTACATTTTTTGCTTTCGTGGCGATGGTTGCAGTAATCTGACCTGCGTGGCACCCCATATCAAGTACCGAATCGCTTTCTTTTATCAAACCTAATATGTGAGCATTCGATATTTTCCGGAGAGGATGATTTTCTGTGCTGTAGTAGTCAAAAGATTTTTCATGCGCCAGTCTCTCGAAGATCCATTCCAGATTTAAAAACAATTTAAATTTTGAAGTACTGCTTAAGAATGGAAGTTTGCTCAACCTGTAAATAAAGGAGAGCAACAGATTACTGTTTTTCTTTCTGGCTAGTTTTATTCCCATTTTTAATTTTTTGGTAAAAGCTGCACGTCAAATAAGTCGGCCTGGGAACAGAATTCTTCCTTACTCATGTGTTTTGATTTAAAGAGAATGTCATAATTTATGGCCCTTACAAAATCATAGATTTCCTGTAAAGATGAATTAAAGTTTGATAAAGCATTAGGATGTAAAGCAAGGTTTACTATTGGCCTGTCCTTTTTAAGTGTTTCCGCGGAGCCTAATAATACAAAGTATTCGGCACCCTCAGCGTCAATTTTTAAGAAATTTACTTTTTGTATAGAATTTTCACTCACAAAAGTATCTACGGAAGTTACATCTACCTCGATTCCCGAAATAGTATGGTCGCGTTGTACGGCTGATAAACTATTAGCAGCATCAATGTCTACATCTGACACGTTAAAAGTAGCTTTTCCTTTTTTATCTGATACGGCTGCCTGAACAGGCTTTGCAATATGCCCAATTGAATTGAGTGCAATGGTTTTCTGAAGAATGCTAAACGTAAATGGAGTTGGTTCAAAAGAAAATACCTTACCGCCAGGGCCTGTGAGATCTGAAAAAAGTTTTGTCATTAAACCAATTTGCGCACCAATGTCAAATATCACGTCATTTTTCTTTATCGTTTTTTTGAAAAATGAAACATTGTCGGTTTCATAATCTTTTTCGTAATACCTGTAAAAACGAAAGGGAAGTTTAACGGTAATTCCGGAAATTACTGTCTGCACGCCGTTTCGGTAGATAACTTCCAGAAGTTTGTAAATTAATTTTTTCATTTTACCAGTTCGTCAAATGTTTTCCTGTAATGTTCAATGGCATTCACTTCAGTAAATTTTTCCGCAGCTTGTTTTTCTTTAACAGAAATTTCTTGTTTCTCAAGCAAAGATAATCCAAAGAACCAGATAATTTTTTTAGCTAAGTCTTCAGAGGATAAATTTATTATTAAATCCGGATTTACTCCTTTTAAAATTTGTTTGGTGCCGGTGTAATTTGATACTATAATGGGAAGTCCCGCATGCATCGCTTCAATCGTAGAGGTTGGAAAAGCGTCTCCACGGGCAACGTGAATATTCAGATCGCTGTTTTTTATGTAACTGTCTATATCAGATTGATGACCTAAAAAGAATATGGTTTTCAGATCTTCGGGGTTAAATTTTCTGGTTAAACTCTTTATGTCCTCTTCACTCCAATCGCCTACAATGTAATACTTTAAACCGGGAAGGGTTTTTTTTGCCTGTAAGAAGGCTTCTACCATTATATCAAGACCCTTGTAGTAAATGCGTGCCGCACTTGGTCCGGAAGCGATGCTGATAAGGTTAAAACCTTTAAACTCAGGTTCAATTGCACGTAAACTATGAACTCTGCCAGTTGATGGGCCGAGAAAAGTGCAAAGTAATTTTGTTTTAATGTCAGGTCTCAGTGTCTGAATAATTTCGCGGATCATTTCACCTTCACAAAAAATAGCGTCGTAATTATTTAACAACCACTTGTGCATTATTCTACTGTAAAAAGGAATTTGTTTCGCCAGCATAAAATAAGGAAGCTGGTTTCCCATGTGTGAGATTATTTTTAAATGCTTTGGAAGGACACCGAGTTTCCGTGCTATAATTGGACTAAAATGCAGACCGTCGACAAGAATAAATTCAAAGCCGGAATATTTTTTGTAGTTCAGTGCGTTTTTAATCCAGGCGTACAAGTTCTTAAGTGCGCCAAAGCCTTGATCTTGCCATCGTAAGTCATCATCCACGGGCTTTGAAATAACGCCTAAAGAATGTGCCAAAGTCTTGTGCATGAAGTGCGGTCCAGGACGACCGTGAAGATATAGTATGCGTGTGTTCAAATTAATTTAAAATTTTGTTGTAAACAGACTCCAGTTTTTTCAGACTCTCTGAAAAATTATATTCCGAAACTACTGTCTTTCTTGCCTCTTGACCCAGTGCGTTTGAAATTGCGGGATTCGTGACGAGGTAACGGATTTTATCAGCAAGGTCGGAAGAATTACTTTTTTTAAATACAAGTCCGTTTTTTGCATCAGTAATAATTGAGGTTAGTTCTGGAATATCCGACACAATAACCGGTAACGCCATGGCCATTTTTTCTAACAGTGAAAGAGGAAGGCCTTCTTTATGGGAAGGAAAAACTGCAAGGTTTGCTTTTTGTAAGAGAATTCGCGGATCTGAGATCGCGCCGGTAAATTCTATGTCTTCCATGCAATCAAGTTGCCGGGCAAGTTTTTGAATTTTACCATTTAAACCATCAGGTCCCGCTATGTAAAGTTTTTTGTCGGTAATATCTGATAAGGAAGCCCATGATTTAACTAAAGTTTCATGCCCTTTTATTTCTTCGATGCGCGATATATAGACTACTACAAGGCCCTCAGGTTTAGTTGTGTTTTCCTTCCTCTGGAAAAAATCAACATTCACGCCATTTAAAATAGTGTGAATAGGTGTTTTTTTGGAGATGATGCTTCTTTGATAAAGCGATTTTTTAATTTCCTCTGAAACAGCAATAATATGAAAGCCCTTGTATAATTTTCGAAAAACCACCGATAATACAGTGCTTTTTATAATGCCTAAATCTTTTTTTCCAATTCTTAGGAGATGATCTGTAAAGAGACAAGGAACTTTGAGATCAAGAAAGTTGCGGAGAATTAATTCACGGGGACTGGTATGAAAATGAATTAGCTTCGGATTTATTTTCGTGATTAACTCGTTGATGGATTGAAAATGTTTAAAGCTTTCTTTTTTTCTTGTGATAAAACGCAGGTATCCCGTGATAGAATAGTCGTTGTCAAATTCAAAATTAAAATAGTAAAGTTCTATTTTTGGATTTAGCGGCACCACTTTAAAAATAGATTTTTCGGGATCAAAGAGATTCAGAGAAATAAAAGAAACGGAATACTTTTCCGGATCAAGTGCGTTTGCGCAATCCACGGCAACCTTTTCACTTCCTCCAATGTTAAGTGAATTAATTATATAAAGTATTTTGATTTTAGTTTCCAGTGTAAAAGTTATTTTTCAAAAATACCAATGATCGTATGTCCTTTGATCCTTTTTCTGAACTTTTTTACTAAAGGTCTGAACAAAACTTGTATTCCCGTTTTCCAGATCAGCTTCATTAAAAATTCATTTTTAAAAACAAATTTTCCAAGAGTATTATAAATAACTACGTCAATATGATTATCCTGCAAAGGTTCCGTCATAATCTTACGAAGCTTTAAGTCGTAGAGCCTCGAAATACCCAGCAAAGACTTTTCATCAAAAAGATTGACGTGATGCGGCGGCATATTCAAGTATTTACTGGGGTGAATATTAGATTTAAACAAGGCGCCGTTATTGGGAACAGCGATGATCAGCAATCCTCCTTTTTTTAATGCTTTTACAGAATCGGTCATTGCAGAATGAATGGCAGAAATGTGTTCCATCACCTGAAAAGAACAAACAACGTCGTAACTGTTTGCTTTGTTAGCCACATGATGTTCTAATAATTCATTTGTCAAATGAATCCCTCGTAGTTTGGCTTTTTCAATGGCTAAAGGATTTAGCTCCAAACCTACATAGGAAATATTTTTTAAAGCTTTAAGCTTTTGAAGGAACACACCGTCTCCAGGGCCAATTTCAAGCAAGGATTTGCCGGATTCTATCCATCCCGCCACCGCCAGATGTTCCCAGCGGTCGACACTATAGTACCAATCTTTTAATGAAAGCTTTTCATAAAATGCAGCATCGCCGTCAAGATTAAAAGGATAGTAGAAGCGGAGACTGGTTAAAGGGCATTCACATAAATAAATAGTCTCAATATCTCTAAAACTGGAAGAAATATCGAGGTCATAAATCTTTTTGTAGGCAACAACTATCTCCGAAGTTTTAACGGTGGAAATAATTGTTGCTTCACTAGAAGTATCAAATGGAGAATAAGCCTGCATATATTTAATCGATGGCTGTTACTTTCCAGCCTACGTTTTTATAAAACACTTTGTTCAGTTCGGGTTTTGGAAATTCGGGCGCATGCGATTCGGCTCCGCGGTCTACGCGAATAACGCAACATTCTTTTAGCACCTCAAAATCGTTGTGCTCGTTTCCTAGATAGAGATCAACAAGATAATCACCAGCCATTAAATTTATTTCGGGAAAACTTATTTCAAACATGCCTGAGTTAAGGCTTTCAGAAATCACATTTCCAACGTAATGCTTATTATTTACTGCAATAAGGGATGTGCCGGTGTAGTCCTTAATTACAATACCCAATACCGGATAATGCAAAGGTTCTTTTGTTTTGAAGTAAGCTCTGAATTTCAGATCATCTCCCATATGAACCGAATCACTCAAAACATTATTACTGGTTAATTCGAGCTTATAAATATTTTTATTTTTTATGTGCAATTGTCCGTTTTGAAAGTGCGCTAGCTCCGCAAGTTCGGAAGTATAGTGTTTGATGGTTTCATCCATGGTATCATCTGCGCCAACCTTGCCTTTACTTAAAAATATGCCGCGCCTGCAAAGTTCTTTCACCGCGCTCATATTATGACTCACAAATAAAATCGTACGCCCATCCCTACTCACATCTTCCATTTTATTGAGACATTTTTTCTGAAATTCAGCATCCCCAACGGCTAGCACTTCATCAATAATTAATATCTCTGGCTCCAGGAAAGCGGCAACTGCAAAAGCAAGTCTTAGCTGCATTCCGCTACTATAATGCTTTAGCGGCGTATTTAAAAATCTTTCTACACCCGAAAAGTCAACTATAGCGTCGAGCTGTTTTTCTATTTCGACGCGTTTCATCCCAAGAATACTTCCGTTTAAAAAAATATTTTCGCGACCGCTAAGTTCCGGATGAAATCCTGTTCCAACCTCTAATAACGATGCAATACGCCCTCTTGAGATAATGCTTCCGGAAGTAGGAGGAGTGATTTTACTGAGTATTTTCAGCAAGGTGGATTTACCGGCGCCGTTTTTTCCAATAATGCCGATAGTGTCGCCGGGCATCACATCGAAACTCACATCGTCTAAGGCCCAAAATTCTTCTTTGTTCGAGGAAGGTTTTAAAAAAGAAAAAAGATTTTCTCTTAAGCTCAAATAAGGCTTTGTATTCCCATGAATCTGGTATTTTTTACTGATCCTTTTTATTTCGAGAATTGGTTTCAACGCGGTAAATATACATAAAAGAAGGGATTTTGCAGTAAAGATCTTCGGTAGTTGGGCGGTCTTAAGTCCTTAACTAACAAGGCTTACGAAGCGGCACTAAATTTTAGAATACTGAAACTTATTTTTAAGCCGTAAAATTGGCTTTTCAATGAAATACCACGAAACTACTGCCATCAGGTAGGTTATAAGCAGTTCGAAAAGGAATAATGGTATGGCATTGACCTGTAGTTTAAAATGATAAACGCAAGACGCGGTAATTCCGAAAACAAGTGCGTGATAGAGGTAAATACCGTAACTGATTTTTCCGGTAAATTGCAGAAAACGCATCCTGAAGACCAGATGGATAAAGCTAGTGGAGTTTTCCCGGGAAACAAACCAGATTAAGAAATAAGAAACAACGACTGCCACAACAGATAAAGTTGCCTTCGCGATCGCGAGAAATTTTGAATTCACAAAATCTATGTTGTTTGTTATAACTACAGCCACAAGTAAACATATAGAAGGGATGAAGATTTTCCACGGGAAATATTTCTGGTCAAAAAACGCTTTCTCTAAGCTTAAAAATCCAAGAAAAGATCCAGCCATTAAGGCATCCAGATTGCCAGCCAACGAGAGTTGTAATAGTTGACTCGTAAATTCATTATAAAAAAAGGAAAGTAAAATGATTTTATAAAGCAAGCAGGCAACACCAATGAAAATGATGAGCCATCTTATTTTTTGTGTCGGGATTATTAAGATAAGCAGGGGCCAGAACACATAAAAAATTTCTTCCGAGGAGAGAGACCAGGTATGATTCATAATGCCGTTGCAATAGTCTGGTAACACATTATTGGAAATTGTAAAATTTTGAAGGTAAATTAAAAAGAGGGGTAGTTTGCTGAGGTCGGCATTTACAAGCATGCCCCAGACCACCGAAATAAGTAAAGCGAGATAGTAGATAGGAAAAATGCGTAAAGCCCTTTTCAGATAAAATGTTTTTAGAAAATCCGGAGAGTTTTTTTCCTGGATAAGGATGCGGGTGATTAAAAAGCCAGATAGTACAAAAAACATAGGAACTCCAATCCACAAAGCGCTAAAGATTGGAAACATGGAATGAAAACACAAAATAAAAATGGCGGCTAATCCCCTGAAACCATCTAAGGTGCTAAAATACTCAGACTTTAGTGTATGGTTCTGTTCAGAATGACTCATTTATGCGGATGAAAATTATTGCGTTTGTTTGTCGAGAAAATCTTTTAGTTCGCTTTTGGTTTGATTGTAAGAGAAAACTTCAGCCACATTCATAAACGTTGATTTTTCAACACAATTAAAATAAAGCAGTTTTGCGGCATCGAGTTTTTCGCGGTCATGAATAAATTTGCTAAGAATTAAAGTTACCTGGCCCGTAGAATAACAAAGATCAGCATAGCCTTTTTTTAAGGCTTCAAACCTTTCAGAGTCTGTATTGTAACTGGCTAAACGTTCAACATAGCGGGTGATAAGCATTTCAGATGCAGCCACGCTGCACTTGTTGTTACCTGATTGTTTCATTTCCCCGGGATTATTGAGAAAATCGTTTAGGGTTTTTATCGAAGACTCGAACCTGAAACTTTTTTCGAGGTTTTTTTTATTTGCCGGATCAGTTATATGAGGATAGGCAATGCGGATCAGTTTCAGTTTTTCAATCTCATAATCGATATAATTTAAAAACGAGCCCAGTTGAGCAACACTCATGCAATTATTTCGGCAAACTGTTTCAACAACGTTAAATTTTTGATCCTGAACCTGAGCTTTCGCTACCAGCAAAGCGGTGTACCCTATGTAACTGTCTGGCATTGCACTAGTGCAGCCGCCCGATTTTGGCACGTTATTAAAGTAAATTGCTTTACCATCTTTAATCTCGCAAAAATGTTCGTAGATGCCTTTTTTAAGAACAGGCATGGTGTCTACAATTGGCTTGGCTGGAACGATCGGATTAGGTAAAGGAATAATATCGTACACACCTGCAAAATTCATTTTAAGCGTTACATCATTAAATTCAACTTTGTAATTAAATTCTTTGTTTTTACACGCAACTCCCTGCTCAAGCAGGTAAAGTGTGGACGATATTTTTTTCTTGTTTTCAAATTCGAGCTCAATAACCAAAGTATCTTTGGTAATTTTCTCCATGTAGAGATTGGCTTGCGGCACCGTATTCCATGTTTTTCCAGCGCTTGTTACTTTAAAGGTCTTACCGTTAATGGAAGTTAGATTTACGTTATTTTGAGCGCACAAAAAGCCGGCTACTAATAAAAAAGTAAATAGAAAATAAGGTTTACGCATGAGATATACTGTCCTGTGAGTTTTCTGCAGGCTTATGAAAAAAATCATAAACCAATTTTGCTTTTGAGTTACCTATAACTTTTTCTAACTCTTCAAGCGTAGCTTCTTTTATGAATTTTACGCTTTTCAATTCTACTAAAAGTCGTTCAGCTGTTTTATCGCTGATCCCTCTGATCTCATTGAGCTCAGTTTTAAAAGTTTCGCGGCTTCGTTTATTCCTGTGATGCGTGATTCCGAAACGGTGAGCTTCGTCTCTGATTTGTTGAATGATGCGTAAAGTTTCGCTGCGTTTATCGAGGTACAAAGGAAGAGGATCACCTGGAAAATATATTTCTTCCAGGCGTTTGGCAATACCTATTACCGCTACTTTTCCCATGAGATTTAATTTTCTTAAACTATGAATCGCAGCGCCAAGCTGGCCTTTACCACCGTCGATAACTATTAACTGGGGCATGGGCAAATTTTCTTCCAGCACACGTGAGTATCTTCTGAAAATGACTTCTTCCATAGTAGCGAAATCGTCGGGACCCACAACCGTTTTTACATTAAAATGGCGGTATTCTTTTTTGGCTGGTTTGCCGTCAATAAAAACAGGCATTGCGCTTACTGCGTGTTCACCACCGATATTACTATTGTCAAATCCTTCAATACGACGCGGCTGTTCTCTCATGCGTAAATCTTTCATCATCTGGTTCATGATGCGATCGGTATGCCTGTCGGGATCTGTTAATGCCAGTTGATTTTCACGCTCTTGTTTATACATTAAGGCGTTTTTGTAGCAAAGGTCTAACAATTGTTTTTTATCCCCGATTTTTGGAATAACATATTCGCAGCCCGGAAGTTCGATAGCCGGTGCAAATGGCACAAGTATTTCTTTGCTGTTGCTGTTAAATCGGGTTCTGAATTCAACCATCGCAAACAAAAGCATGTCCTCATCGCTTTCTTCAATTTTCTTCTTTAATTCGAGTGTCTGCGCATGAATGATGGCACCACTGATGATTTTAAAATAATGTACATAAGCGTTTTTTTCATCACTTATAATATTGATTACGTCGGTATTTGTTATCGAAGGATGTACAATGGTAGATTTACTTTGGTAAGCGCTTAAAATATCAATCTTGTTTTTTAAGATGTCTGCTTTTTCAAATTCGTATTTTTCCGCAGCGCTGTTCATTTTTTCTTTCAGATCGCGCAATGCAAAACCAATGTCGCCCTTAATAATCTGGCGAATCTCCGTAATATTTTGGTCGTACTCGGCAACATCTTGTTTGTTCACGCAGGGTGCTTTGCATCGGCCGATGTGAAATTCCAAACAAGCACGAAATTTCCCTTTGTCTATATTCTCCTGCGTAAGCTGGTAGCTGCATGTGCGCAAGGGATAAGTCTGACGAATGAGATCGAGTAAAGTGTGCATAAGTTTAACGGAAGCATACGGTCCGAAATATTCACTGCCGTCTTTAATTTGTTTACGTGTATAAAACAAACGTGGAAAACGCTCATTCTTAAGGATAATCCAGGGATAAGTTTTATCGTCACGTAAATTAATGTTGTAACGCGGTTTTAAACTTTTAATGAGATTGTTTTCCAGTAACAACGCATCCAGCTCATTATTAACTTTAACTGTTTTGATCTCATGAATTTTACTTACCATCACACGAAGCCTGCTGCTATCGTGGTCTTTAGTGAAATAAGAAGTAACCCTTTTTTTAAGGTTTTTTGCCTTACCAACATAGAGAAGCACATTTTCGTGGTCGTAGTATTGATAAACTCCCGGCGAATCGGGTAAGGTTTTTATCACGTTGCGAATATGCTCTGAAAAGTCCTCTGACATGGTGCAAAGTTAGGGTTAATAAAGGGAAAAATATACAAATAAATGTTGACCATTTTTAACTCAGCGCTCCTCAGATGCCCTCGCAAGGCATCTTTTAAAAGACTAGTTTCCACGCATGTGTTCCATTTTCCGTCGAACCTCTTACATTTTACATTTTCAGGAATATCTTCGTATCTTTCTCAAACACAACCCCAAAAAATAGACACATGAAAAATTTAGGTTTAATGTTTGCCTGCTTTTTAATGAGCAGCAGCTTGCTATCACAAGTTTCTTTAAAACCAACGGATGCTCTGCCACTTGATCCAACGGTACGAACAGGTGTATTGGCCAATGGCATGAAGTATTACATTAAATACAACGCGCGACCCGAAAAACGTGCAGAGTTACGCCTGGCAGTAAACGCCGGGAGTACAATGGAAAATGATGATCAGCAGGGTTTGGCACATTTTGTAGAGCACATGGCTTTTAACGGTTCTAAAAATTTCAAAAAAAATGATCTTGTAAATTACCTTGAAGGAATTGGTACCAAATTTGGACCGGATCTCAATGCTTATACGAGTTTCGATGAAACAGTTTATATGTTGCAAATTCCTACCGACAACCAGGAAATTTATAAAAAAGGATTTTTAATTCTGGAAGACTGGGCACACAACTTAAGTTTTGATAGTGTTGAAGTTGAAAAAGAAAGAGGTGTGGTCATGGAAGAATGGCGCCTTGGTCAGGGGGCGTTTGAACGCATGAGCAGAAAATACTGGCCGGTGATGTTCAAAGATTCGCGTTACGCAGAGCGGTTCCCGATTGGTAAACCAGAGATTCTCAAGAATTGTAAACAAAGCTTATTGAGAGATTTTTACCAGCAATGGTACCGTCCGGATTTACAGGCTATTATAGTTGTGGGAGACATAGATTTAGATGCGACAGAGAAATTAGTAAAAGAACAATTCTCTAAAATTCCTGCATCAAAAAATCCTAAACCAATTCAGTCATGGCAAGTGCCTGATCAAAAAGATTTACGTGTAAGTGTAGTAAGCGATAAAGAGTCGCCCTACAATGTTTTACAAATGATGTACTTCGATAAAGCAAAAAAAATACATAGTTACGACGACTACCGTGAACACTTAAAACGAGAGCTGTTCAATGGTATGATATCGGCCCGTTTAAACGAGCTTACAAAGAAACCGAATGCCAGTATTTTGTATGCGGGAGCAGGCTATTATGGCTCTGTAAGAAATAAAGATGCCTATACCTCTTTCGCTTTATTTCCGAATGGCAAAGTGGAAGAAGCGATCTTAACAGTTACACTTGAAAATGAACGGGTTAAACGTTATGGCTTTACATCAACGGAGTTCGAGCGGAGAAAAAAACAAATGCTAACGGAGTTTGAACAAAACTATAATGAGCGCGACAAGACAGAATCAAAAGAATTGGTTTCTGAATTCGTACAATTGTTTTTAGAGACTGAAGCAGCGCCAGGAATAGACAATGAATACCAATATGTAAAAACCTTGCTTCCCACAATAACGCTGGAGGAAGTGAACATACAGGGACAGCAGTGGATTCGCCCTAATGGGGAAAACGCCATGCTCGTGTTGATGATGACTGAAAATGAAAAAAATCCAATCATATCAGATGAGTCTGCTAAGACTGCATTTAGCAAGGCTGAGAAACAAACGTCCATTGGGAAGTATGAAGACAAAGTGATAACAACCCCGTTCATCACATCCAACCCGTCTCCGCAAAGAGTTTTTAAAACGGTAGATAAAGGTCAGGGTATTACAGAATGGACCCTGGGTAACGGTGCGCGTATTTTATTGAAGCCTACAAATTTTAAGGCAGATGAAGTACTATTTTCGGCGCATAGCTGGGGAGGAACAAATTTGTATTCAGATAAAGATTACAGATCGGCCGATGCCAGTAACGCTGTTCAGGAACAAATGGGCTTTGGTAAGTTTGATGCCACGGCACTTGAAAAATATTTGCAGGATAAAACAGCTTCCCTTTACGCAGGCGTGGGACCTTATAATGAGGTTTTAAACGGAAGAAGTAGTAAGAAAGATATTGAAACATTGTTGCAGTTGGTTTATGCTGACTTTACCATGGCAAGAAAAGATTCATCTGCTTTTGTCGCCTGGATCCAGCAACAAAAAGGATTTATTCAAAACGCTTCAGCCGATCCAGGTAAAATCTTCGGCGACTCAGTCAATTATATCATGTCAGGCTACCACCCGCGTGCAAAACCAGAAACAGAGCAAACTGTCAGCGAAGTAGATCTTGACCGTACTTTTCAAATTTATAAGGAGAGATTTTTAGATCCAAGTGATTTTGTATTTACCATGGTTGGAAATTTCAGCTTAGATTCTTTAAAACCTTTAGTAGAAAAATATATCGGTGGAATTTCTGCGCCTATAAAACACGAAGCCCGTAAAGACCTTCAAATGAAAGCTCCAAAAGGAAACTTAACCAAAACTTTCTATAAGGGACACGAGCCACGCACCAGTGTGCGCCTTATGTGGAACGGGGAAAGTCCTTACAGCAGAAAGAACCGTTTTGAAGCTCGTGCTTTAACCAACTTGCTGAACATTACTCTGCGCGAAAACTTGAGAGAAGATAAAGGTGGAGTTTATGGCGTAGGCATCTATGCGCAGTTAGAAGATTTTCCTAAGGGAACGTACAAAATTACTTGTCAGTTTTCATGCGCTCCCGACAATACAGAAAAATTAATTGCCGCAGCAAAAGAGGAAATAGAAAATGCAAAGAAAAACGGTTGCAACGAGATCAATCTTGGAAAAATTAAGGAAACACTTTTAAAAGAACGGGAAGTGCAACTCAAAGAAAACAATTTTTGGTTAGGCTATATTTCAAGTGCGGATATCTACAATGAGCAGCTCAGTGATATAGATCAATATAATAACTGGGTGAATGCACTGAAAAGCGATGATTTTAAAAGACTTGCGAATCTTTATTTCAATGAGAGTAGCTTTAAACGTTTTGTTTTAAATCCTGAAAAATAAATTTCTGATGAAAAAAACCGCATGGATCCTGTTAATCCTTTTTGTCAACGCCAGTGTGGATGCACAAAATGGAACAGACATACTTAAATCTGCTCACAAGAAGTATTACCAGGGTCCTTGTAAAATTTATACTTTCTCCCAAAAGAATACGCACTATAAAAACGATAGCATTTCCGGGCATTCAGAATGGCATGAAGCCATTGAATTTCCCGATAAATTTAGAATCGATTTTGGGGATCGTAAAAGCGGAAACTTTGTGATTTTTAAAAACGACAGCGTATTTAATTACAAGAAAGGAAATTTGATTAGTACAAGAGCAGACTCCAGCACCCTTCTATTGTTGCTTGGCGGAATGTTTTACAGAAAGCCTGACGATGTTTTCGCTCGAATTCGTGCGGCCAATTACAATACAAAAGTCCTTTCTGTGCAAAAATGGAACGGCCAGGACACCTATGTTATTGGTGCTAAAGAAAAGGACTTAAGGTCTAACCAGGTTTGGATCGATAAAAAAACTTTACGGGTGATGCGCATTATCGAAAAGATGAACGAGGAAGATACGATGGATATGCGTTTCGAAGCCCATCAGGATTGGTGCAAAGGCTATGTGGAGACCAAAGTATCTTTCCGCCGCAACGGCGTCTTAGAACAAGTAGAAGAGTATTTTGATATTAAGGTTGCAGATAAATTTCCTGAGTAACCAGTACTGCCGACATTTTGCATAATTAAACATTTAAATTCCTGATAATAGCAATTGGCATAGTACCTTTGCCCAAATGCGTTTTAAACCCATAAAGCAATTCAATGCCATCCTCACACAGGAATACTTTGAACCTACTATCAGCTGGGCTTTCAGAGTGGTACTTGCTTTAAACGTGCCTTTGATTGTACTCTCTCTGTGGAAAGGTTTTTCGTTCGAAGTAACATGGGCAGCCTTTGGTGGCTATATGATTTCACTCACAGACTACAGAGGGCTGCATTATAAAAAAATTGTGATCCAAAGTCTTGAAACTGTTTTAATTTTTATAAGTGCCATGCTGGGCATGTACGTGGCAGATTCTATGGTGCTATCGCTGCTCTGTATGTTTTTTGTTGGCATGTTTGCGGCTTTGGTTCGCAATTGGAGCGATTATGGTTCGAGCATAGGAGTAGCAGTTGGTTTTTTCTTTTTATTCGGACTCTCCTTTCCTGCACCGTTCCAGGAGTCATTACTTTCGGGCTTGTATCTTCTGGCAGGAGCAGGCTGGGCGATCATCATTACTTTGTTTTCTTTCCCCTTTCGTCCTTTAAATCCGGTAAAGCGTTCAGTTGCTAAGATCTGGAAGGCCAATACAGAATTGCTGGATGTCATCATTGAAGAACTGTCTTCGAAAGAAAATTTAGCGGGAGAAATTACCAAGAAGGAAATGGCTGTTAGATCTTCCATCAACGAGTCGATGGATCTTTTCGCAAGACGTGAGAAAGAAGCAAAAGTTAAGGCACAGCATTACGATATTATGATTGATCTGCGCCGGAGTTCTGCTTTATACAGTGCCGCGCTCATTTCACTTTATGAAGAACTAAGCAGCATTCATAAATCTACGTTCCAAAACATTAAAGACAGTACTTTGTATAAAACGCTTTCGGCTTTTGCGCAGGCGAGCGCGCGGCTTTCAATTCTAATATATACTTCTCGTCCCGAAGATCTTACGCTTGCTAAAGTGCGCATTAAAAGGTGCGAAATTGCTATTGAACTTTTTAAGGAAGCCATTAAAGATTTAAATACAAATCCTGCTGAACAAAGAGCTCTTAAGCACTTTACCGACACACTCGACAAAGCGTACAACGATATGCAGGTTACTATTGCATTGATTGAAACGAAATTAAATTTAAAGAAAAGTGACTACTTCGAAAGTTATAAATTGAGTTACACCAATTTTATGGCAGGGGTAGATAAATGGATCTTTCTTGATTTTTTAAAGAGCCTTGTCAATTTTAATTCCGATCAGTTTAAATACGCTTTGAGGGTTTCAATCGGACTTTGTATTGCCGTTTTCATTTTTAAATTCTTTCACATCGATCATGGATATTGGATTGCGCTGACGATGATTATAGTGATTCAGCCGTATTACGGAGCCACACGGAAAAAAGGTACCGAAAGAATTATTGGGACACTGGCTGGCGTGATTTTAGGGGGACTTATCATGCTTCTTCCTCTACCACATGAAGCTTTCGTTATTTTGCTGGTTTTTGTTTCTTTTTTTGTTGCTTATTTTTTACGTAACAATTATAAAGTAGGTGTGTTTTTTGTAACAATCATGATGGTAGTGCTGATGCAAATTTCTCAGCGCGGATCTTTGGAACTTATTGGGTGGAGAATTATCTCTACTTTGGTGGGCGCTGTTATGGCGGTGATTGCTGGATATGCTTTCTGGCCTGTGTGGGAGAAGAAACGTTTCCCGCCATTAATGAAAGACGCTTTGCTTCAAACAAAAAATTATTTACGCCAGGTAATCCGTTATTATCAAAAAGACTTGGCTGCGAATGAGAATTGGTTTCTTAACCGGCGTCTCGCTGAAGCTGCCAACAATCTTGTTTTTTCGAGTGTGGAAAGAATGTATGAAGAGCCAAAGCACATACAAGATAAAGTAGATATTTATTTTGCAATGGTAGGTGTAAATGTGCGTATGACCAGGGAGATCACATCAGTGGCACTTTCCATTCACGAAACTAAAAATCTTATTACTGTAAAATCTTTGTCAGAATTTTACGGGGAAACAGAAAAAATAATAGATCAAATCATTACTTATTTTTCCGGGGAAGAAATTCAAGTGCAACATCTCGATTTTGCGGCATTGAAAAAAAGTCTCGATTCGCATGAATTTCAATCTACCGAGCAGCTTCAATTTATAAAAATGGAATTTGAAAAAATTATTTTTGAGTTAGAAGCCATCGCAAAACTACTGCCCGTTAGAAAAGCGATTTCTTAAACCACAGGAAAGTAAAGGTTAAAAACAGAACCCACGTTCACTTCGCCTTCAGCAGTAATGTGACCACTGTGATTTTCCATTATTTTTTTACAGATCGCGAGACCAATGCCGGTACCCGTGTATTTTTTCGCACTATGAAGGCGTTTAAACACGTTAAAAATTGTTTGCGAATGATCGTTGTTAAATCCAATTCCATTGTCGCTGAAACTTACTTTATAATAGGTTCTACCCATCTCAAGACCTTGTATGTCTGATTCTACCTGTTCCTGGGTGGAAGTAATTTTTATATGCGGCCGAATGTCTGCTTTTGAAAACTTTAAAGAATTACGTATTAAATTCAGAAAAAGCTGGTGCAGTTGAAAGGAGATACCATTCACTTCGGGTAAGTCAGAAAACTCTACTTCCGCTGTTATTTCTTGTAATTCTTCTTTCAATTCATCCTGAACATTTTTTAGTAAACCATTAAGATCTACTTTAGAGAAAGCATCACTGGTGTCTCTTAGCTGCGAATAAGACATCAGATCATTTAAGAGTGTTTGCATGCGGCTGGCAGCATCATTCATTTTTTGCACAGACCCCATGGCAAATTCAGAAAGATTATGATTGTCGTCTTCAAGTATTTTGGAAGCGAAAACCTGAATTTTTCTAAGAGGCTCTTTTAAATCATGGTTACTGATCCAGTTAATATTTTCAAGTTCAGAGTTTGCTTTCTGAAGCTTTTCACTGAGCTCACGGTATTTGGTTTCTTCCCTGGTAAGATAAAGAACATAAGTTTGTTTTTGAAGGGCATGCGCAAATTTGGAAGCAGCAACTAATTCAGGTTCTTCCCACTCCTCACTTTGATGTTTTGTTCTTTCCTTCCACAATTCAAAAGATTTACGGGGCGATAATCCTTTTTCATTTTTAATAATAGCCTTGTTTGGATCACCCGCCCAGTTTACGGTTTTCTGAACCTCTTGCCTGAACCAAATAATACTATCATTTATAGGATTACCAAGGGCGTGAAATAAAACTCCTGAGGCGCATTCACGTATTTTTTCAGCACGCGGATATTCTTCAATTAATTTAGACGTAATATAAACTCCCGTTTCATGCTTAGCGGCGATCCATTTTACAAGGCTACTTATCTCTTTTTCCGCAGGAATCTGTCCAAAAGAGCGGAGCATTCCTTCACTAATCAAAACCGCTCCCGAAGAATTTGTAATCTTAAGCAGGTCCTCATTCATCACGTGATGAAAATTACCAGAAGATACCTCCGGTATATTTCGCATAAGGTTCTCAAGACTATTTGCAATAGATTGAGAAAGGTCAAATTCTTCAGCGACTTCACGCACGTTTATTTGCGAAGTCAGAAAGTGACCTTGCAGTTGCGCCGCAAGGCGGGTATAATGCGGTAAATTTTTTGGCGAATAATGATGACAGGCAATCAAACCCCACAATTTTTTATTGTGCATAAGCGAAATGGTCAGGGTAGCTCCAACACCAATGTTATGAAGGTATTCTATATGGATAGGAGAAACGCTTCGCAACACGGAATTACTCAGGTCAAGATTTTTATCTTTAACGTCATCAATCGTAAAAATCGGAACCGGCGTGTAATTTACATCCACAATAATACGCATGAGATTACGCATGTAAAGTTCTCGTGCCTGCACAGGAATATCGGTATGCGGATAATGTAATCCAAAAAAAGACTCTAGGTCGTCGCGTTTACTTTCTGCAAATACTTCGCCGTTATATTCTTTATCGAAACGATAAACCATTACACGGTCGTAGCCTGTAATACTTCTTGTTTCCTCGGCAATAATTTTACAAAGATCCTGCAAGGTTACCGATCTTTCGAGATGTGATACAAAACGTTTTGTCTGACTGTAAAGATCAGGCAGGGTTAAACTTCCATCTGGAAATGGTTCGAGATCAAGAATAAAATTTTCGCCACTTTTATGAATCAAAGTGTTGTAGGGAATGCCATTCCAATTAAAAACATGGGGTTTAGAGGCGTCAGACAGAGGATCTGCAACATAATCTTTAAGTTTTTTTCCTTCATCGTCTCCGAAAACTTCTTCAAAAGATTTTCCTAAAAGATCAGTGTGTTTTATTCCCGTGAAATCGAAGCTGTTTGCGGTACAAAAATCTATTTGGTAATTACTTTGTTTTACCGCTAATAAAAAACCATGTGGCTGTATGCTCCCTGGAATATGTATTGGCTCACTTTCGCAGTTTTGAAGGTTAACGAGATCGCGGTTAACAATATCTTTTATCTTCATATAAATGTTAAGCGTTTAAAAGATCAAATAAGAGTTTAAATGTGTCGTCTGCCCCCTGAATTATTTCTTTTTGGTTCGAGGTCTTAAGCGCATAGTTGCAAAATTGCTCCATAAAAGCAGACCATAATTTACCGGTTTCTGCACCGTAACCATTAAAGTACGAAGCTCCTGATTCAGCCGTTAAACCTAAAGTGGAGCTGATGTTTTTATAGATAAATTTCCCACCTAAAGTAGATCCTTCTAACACATAAAATGCACCCATTAAATAAGAAGTAGAACGGGTCGCAACAAATCTGTTGAAGAGAGATTGTTTTTCCGGAACTTTTACGCCCAGAAATTTCAAATCTTTTTCGAGTAAGTTTGTTTTAATGCGTTGATCAAGGTCTGAAAAATGCGGGTTGAGGATAGGAAAAATTTTTTTTTCAAAAGAAACCATTGCCAGGTACATTTTTTCAAGGTAGAGAGCATAGTCGCCAACAAGCAAGGTTTCACTCACAATAACTTTTGAAAGAGACGTCTCTTCTAATTTTTTATGAGCGGGTGATGTAACGGAGCGCAGATCCTTCAGAAAAGTATCCTTTTCGGTTGCCAGCGGCGTTTGCGTTGCATGAGGTTGCATATCAGGAAGCTTTTAGAAAGAAATTTTCTTTGGCAGGCCTTTCATAAGTTTTCCAATCTATGCGAAGACAAGTTGCAAGTAGTTTTTTTAGATCCGAATATTTTCTGGGCTTATTTACATATAAACTAGCTCCATAGTGGTATGTGAGATCAATGTCTTCTTTGCTGGAAGATGTAGACAAAATAATTACTGGGAATCTTTTTAATTCATCGTGCGACTTTATTTCTTTGAGTGTTTCCCGGCCATCTTTGCCAGGCATATTCAAATCTAAAAAAATAACATTTGGGGTAGGTGGAGGGTTATTCAGAGAGTCGATGAGTTCCTGCCCGTCTTCCACTGCTTTTAAATTATAATTATTATCACCTACCTCTTTCAGCGCTTGTTCAAAGATCATGATATCGTCTGCATCATCATCGGTATAAAAAATAGTACTCATTTTGTTGGATTTTACTACAGCAAGTTAAGACTATTTTGTTAAATAAGACGCGTATGATTTGGACGATTAGAATTAATTAACTCCGAATGGCCCGACAGTAAAGGACCTTGAAATTTAAAAGAATAGAGTGGGGAAATAAATGGACATGTTTAAATTGAAGTGGGCTCTTTCAAAAATGATGCCACGCCGTTTAATCTTGTTTTTAATTGGTGAGCAGTAAGATCTATTCAATTCTAAGATGAAAATTTTTCGTGTAGTTTTCAGAAGTCACCACGCACTGGTATAAACCAGTAGTTAACAGGCGGTTAGTATTGATTTTAACGAGACTTGATTCTTTATCCGAATTTTGCTGTTCTGAATGTACAACTTTTCCAAAACGGTCTATGATAGAAATGTCAACCCTTCTGGGACTTCCCAAATCGATGGTAAACTCACCATTATTAGGATTCGGAAATAATTTAGAAACATCTTCTTGTTTTTTATTCATGGAAACAACAATCACTTTACTGTAAGAAACGGTATTGTCATAATCAACTTGTTTTAAACGGTAGTAGTTATCTCCTTCCTGTGGAAAAAGATCATCGGTTTGATAAGTAAGTTTAGTGGAACTATTTCCGCCAATAGCTTTTGAATCTATTTTTCCAAGGCTTGTAAACAATGAACCATCTGTACTTCTTTCAATCTCAAAAAAACTATTATTCTTTTCACTTGCAGTAGCCCAATTAAATACAACCTGATTGTCTTGAAGTTGCCCCTCGAAGGTCAAAAGTTTTATTGAAAGTGGACTTGCCGTTATAGAGATGTTATCGATGATCATTCCTGAATTAATAGTTAAACCACTGCCAGGTGAAAAACTTATAGTGTGAAGAGTGCTTGTGGCTACGAATACAAATCCGCTTGAAACCCAACCAAAGGATGTATTTGTGCGGGTCACAGTACTTGAAAATGTGCCACCACTTACAACAACATCAACATTTGTAACACTCGGACTTCCGGCTACTGCCGTGGTGCGGCGGCTCGCATCGAAGGTTACGTAATAAGCGTCACCTATGGTTAAAGAAGACATTGACTGGCAAAGTCCTGCTGAAGCATCAACTTCTGAAACCGTGTTAAAAAGGTTAGATCCTCCATAAAATACTTCAGTCCCAGTTTCGGCGCTGCAGTTCCAATAAAGAGTGCCCCAGAAAAAAGTTCCATTGTTAATCATTTGTGCCTTTGTAATGGTTGTCAGAAAAGCTGATAGAATTACGAGGAAGAATAATTTTGTTTTCATGTTACTTAAACTACGAGGTAAAAGTAAAATGAAGTCAATGGATTTATTTTACATAACCCAGTCCTTTCTTACATATGTAAGGGGTTTATACTGATTACAGGTGTAAAACACGCAGGTTTTAGCGGATGATTAAGGGGAAGTTATGGGCTGTAGAGTGTGTGGACACTAGGCAATGGTAATATCCAGGTGCTAATTTGTCCTGAAGATCTATTTTAACATTTTCTGCCTCTGAGGAGATGAATTGCGTTTCAGAATGCACTAGCTCCTGTAGGGTAGTGTAGATGGATATACTGATTTTTCCGCTGATTTTAGCTGCGATGCTAAACGCGCCTGCATTTGGATTGGGGTAAAGAGCCTTCTCTTTTGTCAAAGGTGCGCCAATGCTTATAATTTTACCGTTGGAAAAAGCCCCGTCAAAATCTACCTGCTTTAAACGGTAATAACTAACACCGGTAAGCGGATTAAGATCTGTACTTGTGTAATGAAGCTTGGTAGCGCTGTTGCCATTACTGGCTTTTGTAGGAATTTGCTGCACATCAGAAAAGTCGCTACCGTTGGGGCTTTTTTCAATTATAAAATGAGAGTTGTTTTTTTCGGAGGCGGTAGACCAGGTAAAATCAACTTGTCCTTCTGAATAATAAGCATCAAAATGCAACAGTTCAATAGGTAAAGGACTGAAAGTAACAACAAAATTGTCCATGATCATACCGCATGTACTTCCTCCAAAACCAGAGCCGGCCGAAAAAGTAAGGGTGTGTGTAGCAGAGTTAGCTGTGAACAAAAAATAGTCACTGGTAAATCCAAAAGTGGTATTAGTGCGCGTAATAGTTGTTGAAAGAGCGCCACCACTAACATTTACGTCAATATTTGTAACCGAAGGACTGGGACAGCCTCCTGTTCTGCGGGAAGAACTAAAAGAAACAAGATAGGCGTTTCCTATAGTGAGGCCCGTTATAGTCTGACATAGTCCCGCCCCAGCATCCACTTCCACCACAGCATTAGAAGAGGAGCCACCATAGGTCGATTCTGTATTTACCTCTACACCGCATGCCCAGCCACTTGTGCCGGATGAAAAATCGCCGTTTGAAAGCACTTGCGAAAAACAGGTGTTTGAAAACAGACAACTTAGAACTGATAATAAAAGAAATTTTAGGTACATGGACGTTTGGGTGAGCTGTAAAGATAGACATTTCCAGGAGGAATATCCGGAGAGAGTCAGGAAATAGAGCATAAAAAAAGGCAAACCTGAAGTTTGCCTTTTAATGTATTGAAAATGTAAGTTACAAAGTCCCTCTGAGAGCCTGTTCTCTTTCGATGGATTCGAATAAAGCTTTAAAGTTTCCTGCTCCAAACCCTTTAGCACCCATGCGTTGAATGATCTCGTAAAATAAAGTAGGACGATCCTCCACTGGTTTAGTGAAAATCTGAAGCAAATAGCCTTCTTCATCAGCATCTACCAGGATAGACAATTTTTGAAGTTCTTTAATATCTTCCTTCATAATATCCATATGTACACCTAAACGTCTTGGAATATCATCGTAGTATGCTTGCGGTGGCGGTGGTAAAAATTCAACACCACGCGCTTTTAATTCATGCACAGTTTTAATAATGTCGTCGGTAGCAAGCGCTAAATGCTGCACTCCCGGACCTTCATAAAAATCGATGTATTCTTCGATTTGTGATTTTTTCTTTCCTTCGGCAGGTTCGTTGATTGGAAATTTAATACGTCCGTTACCATTGCTCATTACTTTGCTCATAAGGGCAGAGTATTCGGTTGTAATTTGTTTGTCGTCGAAGCTAAGGAAGTTTACAAACCCCATTACTTTTTCATACCATTCAACTGTAGCATTCATTTGATTCCAGCCCACATTGCCAACCATGTGATCAATAAATTTTAATCCTACCGGCGTTGGGTTGTAATCACTTTTCCACTCTTTGTATCCTGGTAAAAATGCTCCCTTATAATTTTTACGTTCCACGAACATGTGTACGGTTTCGCCGTAAGTATAAATGCCAGAACGTACAACTTCGCCATGTTCATCTGTTTCTACAGTAGGCTCCATAAATGGTCTTGCACCACGCTTTACGGTTTCTTCAAACGATTTGCGTGCATCTTCAACCCATAACGCTGTTACTTTAACGCCATCACCGTGTTTTTTTACATGTTCTCCGATAGGAGATTCACTGTTTAACGCGGTAGTAAATACCAAACGAATTTTATCTTGTTTTAACACGTAAGAAGCTCGGTCTTTTAAACCCGTTTCCAATCCAGCATAAGCGTGTGATTGATATCCAAAAGCAGTTTTGTAATAGTGAGCTGCTTGTTTAGCATTTCCCACATAAAACTCTACGTAATCTGTTCCTAAAAGCGGAAGAAAATCCTGAGCGCCTTCAAATATTTTTTCTAAACCGTATTCTACGTTTTTTATTTCTCTAGTTGCCATTTTTTAATTTTTTAGAATGAATAAATTTTATCTGATCTGCTGAAAACAGGATCAGAATTTTGTAAATAAGAAACATCTTATTTACTCCACATGGCCATAGATTGCGCCCTTAATATTTTTCTTCTCGACATCAATGAATGTCAAAAATAACGATTTTAACAGAGAGTATCAATGCAATTGAAGGCAATTGGGCAAATAATGCGTTAAAAAATCTAGTGTCAAAAACCAGCATACTTATTTTGATATCTTCAACCCCAAACGAGATGAGATTTTTCTAAAGATTATGCCAAAACATACCAAATAGTTAATCTTCCGGGGCAGGAAGTTCTTAAAGGAACTATTACTGGAAGAGAAACTCAAATTAATTTGGAGAATTTTCCCTATGGAATTTATATTCTAAAAGTATCTAATGAGAACTCAGAACGCTTCTTACGAATTATAAAAGAAACGCGTTAAACCAGCTTCCCGTACAAATCGAAATCGCTTGCTTCGTAAATTTTTACGGTTGCGAAATCGCCAACGCGTAAGTAAGTATCGTTGTCAGCTTTTACCAGTACTTCGTTGTCAACATCAGGACTATCAAACTCTGTACGACCTATAAAAAAGTCACCTTCTTTACGATCTACTAAAATTTTATAAGTCTGGTTTATTTTTTCCTGGTTAAGTTTATAAGAGATTTCTTGCTGAACAGCCATTACAGCATCTGCGCGTTTGCGTTTCACTTTTTCAGAAACATCGTCTTTTAATAGATGCGCATGTGTATTTTCTTCGTGCGAGTAAGTGAAAATTCCAAGGCGTTCAAATTTTGTTTCTTCTACCCAGCGCAGCATTTCTTCGTGATCTTTTTCTGTTTCCCCCGGATAGCCCGCAATAAGAGTAGTTCTGATTGCAATGCCCGGAACTTTATCGCGGATTTTATTTACAACGTCGATTGTTTTTTGCTTGGTAATACCACGACGCATGCTTGTAAGCATGTTGTCACTGATGTGTTGCAAAGGCATATCGAGGTACTTGTTTACGTTGCTTTTTGCATTCATTACATCTAAAACCTCCATTGGAAAACCACTCGGAAAAGCATAGTGCAAACGGATCCAATCAATACCTTCTACTTCACTCACTTTATCAATCAATTGAGCGAGCTCGCGTTTTTTGTAAATATCTAATCCGTAATAAGTAAGATCCTGTGCGATAAATAAAAGTTCTTTGGTGCCTTTGCTGGCGAGATTTTTTGCTCTTAATACCAGTTCTTCAACAGGAACGCTAATGTGTTTTCCACGCATCAAGGGAATAGCACAAAAACTACAGGGTCTGTCGCAACCTTCACTTATTTTAAAATAAGCATAGTGCTGAGGTGTAGTTAACAAACGTTCTCCAACCAGTTCATGTTTGTAGTCAGCCTTAAGTGTTTTTAAAATCTTCGGTAATTCCCTCGTTCCAAAGTAAGCGTCTACTTCAGGGATTTCAATTTCCAGATCTTTTTTATAGCGTTCGCTCAAACAACCGGTCACATACACTTTTTCAACCGCCCCTTGCTTTTTTGCTTCTACATAACGTAAAATAGTATCAATACTTTCTTGTTTTGCATTGTCAACAAAGCCACAGGTGTTAATGATCACGATTTGGTGATCGTCACTTGTGCCTTCGTGTTCTACGTCAAACTTGTTGGCTTTGAGTTGACCCATTAGTACTTCACTGTCTACAAGATTTTTACTGCAGCCCAGTGTTACTACATTTACTTTGTTCTTTTTAAGCGTTTTGGTTTTCATGAAGGGGGCAAAGATACTGAATTTTTGTGTTATTAAAGCCGGAATAGATGAGATAAGGGGCACCCGCACCCGGCGTTGCTTTCGGGGTAGCCTTGTTGGTAAGAAAATAGTGTTAAAAACAGCATTTATGCTCGTAAACAGCGGAAGAGGCACGAGTGTAATTATTGGAGCTACTGTTTGATTTCTAGGGCAGATAGTTTAAATACAGACCATTCTCTGTAAATAAACTATCATATGAAATTTTTAATGTGTCTTTACCCAAAATAGAAAGTAAGTAGGGATATTTTTCTTTTAAAGGAAACAGGGTTTCATTATTTAAGAGGATATACCGTGCCAGTGGCAAGTCGTGTTTAAAATATGCCGATGCGGATTCATTAAGGATAATATTTCCCCTATCGCGCAAAGCGATGCATAATTTATCTTTTTTTATTTTTCTTGACAAATGATTATGCAGCTGAATTACACAAGCTTTGCAGGAAATATCGCCCGTTATAATAACATATTGTTTGTTTCTGTTTGTTGTAACCAGCGACAGTATCATTGTAACTAATATAAGTTTGATCGCTGTCATTACCTGATTTTAAAGTAAAGAACTCTTAAGCTTAGAGCCTTGCTGTTATGCTGGCTCATATCAGCAAATTTCTGCAATGTTTGTGGAAACACGATTGACGAGCCACTCCAGAAAGTGTAAATGAGCTTCCCGTTTTCACAGCTGTATTTGCTTCCTGGGAAAAAATAAGGCCAGAGTTCTTCTTGGTTTATTGGTTCATCAAGTTTAAAATCAGATAGATCTTTTATCTGCGAAAGATGCCAGCCATCTTCTTTTTTTGTCCAGAGGTGATCAAAGAAGATCTGTCCCTTTTTTCCTGGAGCGCGGATGGAATTCCTTGTTAATCTTACAAATAAAGTGTTTTCGTCGATGTAATCAACCATCCATATGCGATCGAGTGTATCGAGATAAGAGCGCATACTGTCGAGATACTCAACTACATGTATACCCATATTCTCTGGATTAAAACGTTTGGAAAAAACCGCTGGATCAATCCCTCTGAACGATCCTTCCTTTAAATTAATGCTATCTTTTTGCTCATTGGAGTAAGAGTAAATCCGTAGTCGGTAACGGAAAGGATCGCAAATAACATAACCCTCATTTATGAAATCTATAAATTTATTCGGAGCAAGATGAGTTACGGCAATACCATCAAACGGAAGGGTAAAACACGTTTCTTCATTTGTTTCTATATTGAAAGTAGAATACCCCGACGCCAGCTCTTCGTCAATTTTTAAGTGGTCATATATGCTGTAAAAATATAAAGTCTTTTCTCTCATGAAAATATTTTTGCCGTACTTCTCCTTTAAAACAAGATGTCTTTCAAAAATAAATTTCCCGTCCGTATAAGAGAACAGGAAAACATTGAATCGGTTGCGAACAACAAGTTTACTACCTGAGAAATAATAGCCGCATTTATACGCGCTATTTAAATACCCTCTTTGGGTTTTATTTAAGAGTTTAAAAAGGTCGTATTCTACAGGCCCAGTTTTTTTTTGTGTAAACATTTTCACTTGCAACTGGTTAAACATAAATACCGTATCTCCACTAACAAAAGGATCGGTTGAAGATGAAAAGTATTCAGAAAAACCAATACCTGCGTAGGCAGCGATTTTTTCACAAATCAGATTTTGGCCGCGTACGGAAAAGCCATAAACTAGAATTGAAAGTGTAAATAATTGTCTAAGCATAATGAAAAAACCGGCCTCTCTATTTTGAGGCCGGAGTCGACGTTAGTTCGCAGTAATAGTGACGTTAAAATTGGTAGACCCAGGATTGGATTTACCCGTAGTACAGGTAAGAGTAATATAAATGGCGATAGTGCTATTGTCCGATAAAGTGGCCTGATAGTGTCTGATAGTCGAACCGTAAGGCTGACCATTCGGGATGTTGTTAGCCTCAACATCAATCATTAAGTCACTTAGTTTTGTGTCCTCAATGTTTTCAATTTCTAATTCACGGGCTGTTTTTCCTGCCGTAGCACGCAGCCTACAGGAAACAAATCCCGGATTTTCGCAAGTCAAATTCCATGCCTCGGCGCCATTAGGATAGTAACCAAGAAAATCCTGTCTGATATCGGAATAAAAACCGAATAGCCCGTTACTTCGGGAGACATTAACGATCCGTGGAACGTGGGCACAAGATGCGTACGCTAGCCCGATAATACAAAATAATAACAAAGCTGTTTTTTTCATAAGTGTTTGTTTTAATTATACATATTTCTTTAAATTTATATGTAGACAAATTTTGCGCAATAAGCTCTACAGGCACAAAATTAATTTATAAGGAACAAATGTCAACTACCTGATAGGGTAATTTTATATAATTCATTTGAAATGATGCAACAAAATTTTATATTTATGTATTATAAAATGATACACTTTTTATATGTCCAGTAGCCCATCATCTGCAATAAAAATTATGCTCGCTGATGACCATGAAAAATTCAGGAGGAGTATGATAGAGGAACTCAGCCAACAAAGCGATCGTTTTAATTTTATTGGAGAAGCTTCACATGGCCTTGAACTATTAAGTCTCATGGAAAAAAATATTCCCGATGTAGTTCTTCTCGACCTGGAAATGCCTGTGCTCGATGGTTATAAAACAATGGGCCTTATAAAAGAAAGATTTCCTACAGTAAGAACAATCATTTTAAGTTCGCACTATAATGAATTTTATATAGCCAGGCTTATCATTTCAGGAGCTTCAGGCTATTTATCGAAACTGGCATCTATCGAAGATATTCTTAAAACGCTAAGGAGAGTATATGAAGACGGATTTTATATTAGCGAAAAAATTTCGAGGATAATTTTTATGACCTTGCTGGACTCGAAAAAGCTCGCATACAGTGCGTCAGAAAAAATTTTAAAAGACCGCGAGGTAGAAGTCCTGAGAGAAATTTGCAATGGAAAAACCTACAAGGAGGCCGCAGGAAAATTGAATTTAAGTACTGATACAATTAAATTTTATATAAAAAATATTTATAAAAAAACGCAAACCAATTCAATTGCGGCGCTTGTAAAGTATGCAGTAAAGACAGGTATAACCAATGTTTATTAACATTCATGGCCTTATTTTATTAAACTTTGCCCCGTGCCAAAACAAAATACCTAAACCGGATCTACATCAATAGAAACCCTATACCGCCAGTTCTTGTAGTTATTCTGAAGATCATTCAATGCGTTATAAATAGTTTGGCGAATAGAAATCGCAGCTTGTTGCCGCGATGTTTTTATAAGAATGTGTTTGTGGTACTGGTTTTTAATTTTCGAAATCAAAGGAAACTCCGGACCTAAAAGCTGATCTCCAAAAGCCGGACGTAACAAGGCGAATAGCTCGTTAGATAAATGATTGACTTCATTCACATCTTTTGAAATCAGGGTCACTTCAAATAATCGGGTATAGGGCGGATAATTGAATTGTTTTCTTTCCGCTAAGGTCTCCTCAAAAAAAGAATGAATTCTGTTTTCTGTAATGTACTTAATAACATGATGTTCAACTTGAGTAGTTTGGATAAACACTTTTCCTTTTTCGTTGTTTCTTCCCGCACGTCCTTTTACTTGCGTTAAAAGTTGAAAAGCTTTTTCGAAAGAACGAAAATCGGGAAAATTTAAAATAGAGTCGGCATTTAAAACACCAACCACAGAAACGTTATTAAAGTCTAAGCCTTTAGTCACCATCTGAGTTCCAATCAGAATATCAATGTTGCCACCTTCAAAATCGTCAATCAATTGTTTGTAAGCGTATTTACTCCGGGTACTATCCAGATCCATACGTGCAATCTTCGCGCTCGGGAAAAGGATTTCGATATCTTCCTCAATCTTCTCCGTGCCCATACCTTTGTAGTGTAACTGATTGCTTCCGCAGGCGGAACAGGTTTTTGGAGGCGTAACGGAATAACCACAATAATGACAGGTTAGTTTCTGACTGTGTTTATGATAGATAAGCGAAACATCACATTGCACGCAGTGCGGTACGTGTCCGCATTGTTTACATTCAGTATAAGGAGCAAAGCCTCTTCGGTTTTGAAATAAAATGATTTGTTGTTTTTTTGCAAGAGCTGCCTCAATAGCCTCAAACAAAGGAGGTGTCAGGCTCGCCTTCATTTGATTAGTGGTTGTGTAATGGTTTACATCACACACTTCAATGTTGGTTCCACCACCCGAAACGAATTGATTATCCAATTTTACCAATTCATATTTACCCTGCTGGGCATTAAAAAAACTTTCCACAGAAGGCGTAGCGCTTCCTAACAGTACGTGCGCTTTGTGAAGCGTAGCCAGGTATAAGGCTGCATCTCTTGCCTGGTAACGGGGAGCGGGGTCGTATTGTTTAAAAGAATTATCGTGTTCTTCATCTACAATGATCAGCCCTAAATTTGAATAAGGCAGAAACAGAGAAGATCTTGCTCCTAAAATTATTTTGTATTCTTTAGAGATCTTTTGCACCCCATCTGGTAAATTGGATCCGGGATTTTTATTTTGTTTTCCCGATAAAACCGTATTCCAGATTTCTACACGCTCGTTTTCGCTGAAGCGGGAGTGGTATACACCAACAATTTCTCCAAACACGGCACGCAAGCGGGTGATAAGCTGTGTAGTTAAAGCTATTTCAGGAATTAGAAAAAGTACGGTTTGATTTTTTTCTAAAGCGTCTTTAACCAATTGAATATAAATTTCTGTCTTACCGCTTCCTGTTACGCCGTGCAACAATACGGTTTTATTTTTTTCAAAAGCAGCTTGTGTTTCTTCGTAAGCTTTATGTTGAGCCGCACTTAAACGCTTGTCAGTGTTGTTTCCTTTTTCAAATAAAAGTCGTCCAACTTCAAATTCCTGTTCCAGTAATATGTTTTTTTTGACCAAAGCGGCAATCGCACTGGTTTCTGCTTTTTTGCTTAAATCTGATTTTTTGACCCAGCCATTTAAACTGTTACCGCCACTTTTTTGTAGCATCAGAAAGCCCATCAATGCTTCGGCTTGTTTAAACGCTTTTTTTTCGAGGCCGTTTAAAGTTTCATGAAGTTTAGATTCAGCTTTGTATTCTTCACTGAGTCTTAAAAAAGACTGAAGCTTTGGTTTGTATTTATCCTTAACATCTTCATAAACAACAACCGCATTTTTTTTAAGCAGGTTATTTATAATAGGTTGTACAGATTTTATTTCGAGTATTTCTGAAAGATTCTCGAAACTTAAATTTGGAGTGGCATGCAGAGCATCAATAACTTTATGTTCGCGTTCTGTGAAAAAACGGTGCTCGGTTTCTTCGAAGTTAAATTCAGGATTTAATTGTATATGAGAAGTGCTGCTTAGTTTTAATCCTGATGGCAATGCGGCATTCATCACATCACCTGGGTTGGCACAATAATAAAAGGCAATCCAGTCCCAAAAAGTCAGCTGTAACTCCGTCACTACAGGTTCATCGTCAAGAATCCCTTCTACATATTTTGCCGAGTAGTCTTTAGGAGCAGTCTCATGAATTTTATAAATGATGCCTGTGTAGATTTTTGTTTTGCCAAACTGAACAAGAACACGCTTGCCTGTTTTTAGCTGCTCATTTAATTCAACGGGAACGCGGTAAGTGTATTTGTTTGGCACACTTAGTGGAACGATAACGTCTACAAAATATGTAGGACCTTGCATTAACTAATGAAATATGCTAAAATAATTCCACAGGCCATCACTATCACTTTTTTAATATTGTAACGGTGTTGATCGCTTGTTTCAAATAAAATGGCTGTCGAAATATGAAGGAAGATCCCGATAACTAAAGCAAATGCAGCCTGACTATACAGCTCATAATTTTGAAGTCCGAAGGATTGTAAAACGTAACTGCTTATAAAACCAATAGGTGTCATAATAGAAAATAAGCCTAATAGCAGCCAGTTTTTTCCGGTGCCCTGGTGTTCTTTTAAAAGAGATACAAAAGCTATAGTGATAGGCAAATTATGAATGGCAAGTCCAAGAACAAGTTGGTAGTTGACGTAAGAATTTTCCGGAGAGTTAGGATCATAAATAGGCAATCCTTCTAAAAAGGAGTGAAGTAAAAGTCCGATAATAATACCGTAGGGTAAATGTTTGGTGCAAGTGTGACTGTGAAGGTGAACATGGCCATGCTCTATACCGGTGCTGAAGGTATCAATCAACAATTGAAGTACAAATCCTAAAACAATAAATAAGCCGACAAATTTAGGATTTGAATTTTCAAAAGCTTCGGGCAGCATATGCATGATAGCGATCGCAAAAAGATAGGCTGCGCTAAAGGCAAGAATTAAGCGCAAACGTTTTTGATCAATTGAAATATTAAAAGCCACAATTCCTGTGATCAGAATCGGAGCTACTAAAAATACAATGGCTAATAATGGATTCATTATTTTTTAAAAATTAAAATAAGACGTTCTGAGTTTTTCTCGTCAAAGGGCTCCAATTGGTAGTTGCCAAAACAATTCTTTAGAGTCAATCCTGCCTGTTTTGCAAAGTCTTCAAAGTCGCTCTTGTGAAGCAGAGACACATACTCTTCAAAGTAATATTTTTTTCCTTTGTCACTAAATTCTATGCGTTTGATAATGATGTTATGAATGACTTTCTTTTTTATTTCAAAAGTAATATCTCCTCTTTGTTCGGTATATACCGTTTTAAAGGAACTCATAATTTTATTCGAATTAAAAAAGTCAATAACGAAAACACCTTCTTTTTTCAAAGCAAGTTCTACGTTTTTAAATACAGAGTAGTTATCGTTGAAATCTTTAAAGTAACCTATGCTGGTAAACAGATTAAAAACCGCATTAAAATAATTCACTTTAAACGGCTGACGCATATCATGAACAAAAAACTCGAGACGTGAATTTATGCATTGTGAAGCTTCGGTAATACTGTTTACAGAAAGATCTGTACCGATTACATGGAAGCCTTTGTTATTGAGTGCAATGGAGTGCCTGCCTTTTCCACAAGCCAGGTCCCAGATAGCAGAGTCTGAATCTAATTTCAAATGACCGCAAAGATTGTCAATGAAAAAATTGGCTTCCTTATAATTGCGGTTGTTATAAAGTAAATGGTAGTAAGGAGAATTAAACCAATCAACATACCATTCTGCATTTTCCATGCGCGAATTTACTAAAACTCAGAGAATAGTGCCACAGATTGCACTGATTTCACAGATTTTATATCCAGTATAAGTTTAATTAAGCTTGATAAGTTCGCAAGGGGTTACCGTTCAAAGAATACGGCTCGCAGGGCAGTCATTACTTGGCACGGGCCTTAACATACTGATGCTTCTCATATTTTTTACGCCCCACTTTCCAGTCACCACGGTATTTTGGCCCTCCTACCGTTGAGGTTCTTGCAAACTTGTATTTTGTTTTGTCAATACCTTTAGCTTCAAGCGAACTGCGAATAAGGTTTTCAAGGTTTTTACCTCGTATGGAAGCCAATCCGGCATTACCGCCTTTTGCACGACAAGGCACACGCGATGCACTTGATCTTAATGTAATTACCACAATTGGTTTTTTGGTGGTTAGGTCAACAATATTGTCAATAAAATTTATCCAGGTCTGATCGTTTTCATTAATCACTTTGCGACCATACTTGTAGTAAAATTCATAATCCGTAGCAGGAAGAACTTTTACAGTTTCAGAGGTGTGTGAGATAGCAGTTCTGGTGGCTACTGAAGTTGCTGTGTTTGTGGCCACTGAATCTTCAAAAGCAACGTAAAGAGTTTTAGAAATTGTTTTTCCGTCAGAGATAGCCCCGGTTGAGAAAGTTTCTACTTCGGAAATAAATCCATCTTTATATGCAACTACAAAATATTTGGTTTTTGGAGTTAACTCAATGCCTTTAGCAATGCCTTTAGCATCTGTTACAGTTTCGTATTTTACACCGTCGGCATCTGTAAGAGTGATGTTTGCATTAGGCGCTGGTTTTTTGCTTTTAGGATGTTTTACAGCAAGTTCGAGAAGTAATTCTTTAGAGGTAAATTTTTCAGCCTTGCCATCAAGGTAAATTACCTGGCTAATGACCTTTGCCGACTTTGTCCCCACAGTGCTAATCTCAACGGTTGCCGATTTTTTGCTTTCTGCTTCTGCAAATACTATGTAAGTCTTTTCAGGTTGTAAAGCTATTCCATCATATTTTCCTTCCGCGTTTGCATCGAATAATTGTGTACCGGCCCCCTGTTCAACGAGAGTGATTTTAGCGGCAGGAATGGGTTTTTTGCTCCGGCTATCTTTAAGAATAATGGTATTTAAAGTGATTGCTTTTGAGCTTACTTTTATTTTCCCCACTAACCTTACAGGCTCCAGAGCTACTTCACGTTTTATCTCCTGGTAAGAAACATCATTGGTTACAAAAACATCTTCATTATAAAACTCCTCCGCATTATCGGTTTGATAAGAAAAATTATATTCTCTGCCTGGAGGCAGAATTGTAGAAAATGTCCCATTTACAAGTTTCGGACGGTAAGTTCCAATAATCTCATTGCTCTGTTTGTCTGTTACAATAATCTGAATATTGTCTGGCAATGTTTCTCCTTCAGCGGGAATGATCTGCCCTTTAAATAATGCAAGGAAAGTTTCTTTCGATTCTGCAATGGAAATCCTGTAAATATCATTGTCGCCATATCCGCCCGCTTTTGCAGAAGAAAAGTAGCCGCGCTTCCCATCAGGGGAAGTCACATAAAAAATATCATCTTCCGTTGTATTAATCGGATATCCGATATTGGTAACATTTGTAAATTTATTATCTTCATTATTTAAAGTGGCAAACATAATATCGTAACCGCCAATAGATTTTGGGCCATTGGATGCAAAGAAAAAAGTCTGGCCATCAGGATGAATAAAACCACCATCTTCATCATATTCTGTATTGATGATTGGGCCCATGTTTAAAGCTTTACTCCATTTTAAATTGGGAAGTTTTATACAGCGGTAAATGTCCTTACCACCATATCCTCCGGGCCTTTCAGAAGAAAAGAAAAGAACGTTTCCGTCTGCGCTCAAACAAGCATGCGACTCCATGTAAATAGTATTTACATTAGATCCGAATTCTTTTAAAGGACTCCAGTCTTTACCATCAAAAGTGGTATAATAAATATTCCCATCACCTTCCGGATTTTTACTAGTCTTGGCTTCATTGCGGTAAACAATAAGTGTTTGTCCGTCGGGAGTTAAGTTAATAGAAGCCTCGTGACCTATTGTGTTTACATTTTGACTCAAGGGCACAGGCTTGCTCCAGTTACCCTTATCATCCATATACGCAATTACAATGTCCTCAAAATAACTTCCATTTTCAGTTTTTAAACCACCGGTGGTTGTCGGACGTTTTGTGGTATAAATAATGGTTCTTTCATCTGCGCTCAATACTGCGCTATATTCCGGGAACGGACCATTGATGCTGTCTCCAAGATTTGCTATCTGAACATTAAGAGGTTGGGCCGCCACATCTTTCGCAAGTTTTGTAGTAGTAACGCCCTTCTCCAGCATCTTTAAATATTCTTTATCCTTCGGATCAACGAACGTTTTAAATTTTTCGTAGCTGGCAAGAGCTTCATCAAACTTATAATTGATGTGCAACGCTTCTCCATAATAGAAAAGTGCCAGGGGAGGAGCTGCCTTTTCAGACGCGTCATCCGTTTTATAATTCGGGGAAATGTTTTTAACAGCTGCAGCTAAATAGGGTTCTGCCTTTGTTTTAAAAAGAGGATTTTGCAAATAACAAACGCCCACCATATAATTGATATTAGAAGAGCTGGAATCTAACTGGTACGCCAGTTCAAAATTCGTTTGTGCTTTGTCGGCATCCCCTTCTAATAACTGATACGATCCTTCTAAAAAATAGTCTTTATAAGTGCCTGGTTTAGTCTGGGAAGACAGGGAAAAACTGAGGGCAATGAAAATAAGACTATAAATAATTTTCATATGTTGTTGTTTAAGTATTTTAATTGTCATGTGCTATAGCCTGTTTAGTTGAGTGCTACCTGCTAAGGTAAAACAAGGCTATGTCAAGTTTTGATTAGTTTTTAGTAAATGGTAAGTGCTTATTCTTGTTAGTCAGGCTATTAGAGCGTTAAACCATTGATCTTAGCAAATATAAAATTTTATGCTACAAAACAAAATGGCCTTCTCAGAAAGTACTTTACAATGTTATGAACATTATAATTAGGTGTTTTAAGTCGTTCTGTATGCAGTATAATGGCGCTATTGCTTGTAACTGGCGGGAATTCACAGTTAGCGTTTAAATTTTTATCTTTGCGCCCATTAATTTTTGAAATGACATTTACTGAAGAAATAAAAAGACGCAGAACTTTCGCGATCATTGCTCACCCCGATGCTGGAAAAACAACTTTAACGGAAAAGTTATTGCTTTTTGGTGGAGCTATTCAAACTGCCGGCGCAGTAAAATCAAATAAGATTAAAAAGTCAACTACTTCCGATTTTATGGAGATTGAGAAACAACGTGGTATCTCAGTTTCAACTTCGGTAATGGCTTTTGATTACAAAGATTATAAAGTAAATATTCTCGATACACCTGGTCACGAAGATTTTGCTGAGGATACCTATCGTACACTTAGCGCCGTAGATAGTGTTATCATGGTAATTGATTGTGTTAAAGGTGTTGAACCCCAAACGCGCAAATTACTGGAAGTATGCCGCATGCGTAACACTCCCGTAATTGTTTTTATTAATAAAATGGACCGTGAAGGACAAAATCCTTTCGACCTTCTCGATGAAATAGAAAAAGAATTAAAAATAAAGGTGCGGCCTCTTACCTGGCCAATAGGCATTGGTAAGTCTTTTAAAGGCGTTTATAATTTAACGGAACATTCTCTCAATCTCTTTGAAGGAGAAAGTAAAACCACCCTGGGCGAAGTTCTCACCATCAAAGACATTAATGATCCTCTTATTGATAAACGCATTACACCTGATTTCGCAGCCCAGTTACGTGAAGATGTGGATTTAATTGATGGTGTTTACGACGAATTAAACGTGCAAAAATATTTGGATGGCCAAATTAGTCCGGTGTTTTTTGGAAGCGCTGTAAACAATTTCGGTATTCACGAATTGTTGGACTGCTTTGTAGAGATTGCGCCATTTCCTAAGGATAGGGAAACAGATGCCGGTATAGTGCATCCCGACGATGCAAAATTCAGTGGATTTATTTTTAAGATACACGCGAACTTAGATCCAAAACACCGCGACCGTATTGCCTTTCTACGTATTTGTTCCGGCAAATTTGAACGCAATAAATACTATTATAATGTGCGTGAGAAAAAGGATTTACGTTTCAGTAATCCAACCGCTTTTATGGCCCAACAAAAATCTGTTATTGATGAGGCTTTTCCGGGCGACGTAATTGGTTTGTACGACGCAGGTAATTTTAAAATCGGCGATTCACTTACTGAAGGAGCAAGTTTTCAGTTTAAAGGAATTCCGAGTTTTTCGCCGGAATTATTCCGTTATGTAACAAACATGGATCCTATGAAAACCAAACAACTTCAAAAAGGTCTTGAGCAATTAACCGATGAGGGAGTTGCACAATTATTCACTAAAAAAGTGGACGGGAGAAAAGTTATTGGAACTGTGGGAGCTCTGCAATTCGAGGTTATTCAACACCGTTTAAAATCCGAATATAATGCCAGCGCAAGTTTCGATCAGATCAATTTGTATAAAGCACTTTGGATCAGCAGCGATGATAAGAAAAAACTAGATGCTTTTATGCAGGATCGTAATGCGCACATCGCGTATGATAAAGAGGATCGTCCTGTCTTTTTAGCGGAGAGTCCCTGGTTATTACAAATGGCTCAGGAGAAATTTCCGGATATCAAATTTCACTTAAAGAGTGAGTTTTAAATTACAGCTAAAACCCAATAAAAAGTAAACCCCGGAAGTTTTATCCCGGGGTTTATTTTTTGACTTCATTATTTTTACGTCCTTAATGACCCTGCGTAAATAAACGTAATCATTAGGCCCATACTTGCAGTCAGTCTTTGAAGAACTTTCTTAGGACGGATAGCTGCATGATTATTTATTAGCAACAACCATTCTTTTAGAATCAACAATTTTATTGTCGGCAATAATAGAATAAATATAAATTCCAGCTGCCAGTTTTTCGGAAGTAATGGTAAGTGAAGATGTTTCTCTATCTGTGATTGGAAAAGTAGTAATCTGTTTGCCTGAGAGATCGTATACGATAAGGCTTGCTGTTTTCACCTGCTTTGGTAAAACATAGTTAACTACGGTTTCGCCATTAAACGGATTAGGTTCATTTTGTGACATGTTAAATCCGCCGGCGGCATTTATTTCGTTTAATCCCGTTGTATTCGCCATTTTCTGGGTAAGATCGTTAATCATTTCCCTTTGTTCGGCAATTTGCTTTTGTTGCTCCTGAACTGCCGATATCAAAACGGGAATGAGGCTTACATAATTAATAGTCTTAAATGTTTTACCACTTGCTATCACAGTTCCGTCTTCCGACCTTTCAGGCATAGCAGTCTCCTTTACAAGATCAGGAAATACCTCTTCCAGTTCTTGCGCAATTAAGCCCATTTGCTGAACGCGCGGAAGACTTAGCCCTTTAAAATCCTGGTATTTATAAACGTATGTACTTGGTTTTAACGACATAATTTTATCGAGAGCATTTTGTAAGGGTTTAATATCATTTTTAAGTTGTCTGTCAGATGGATAAAAGTTTGTGGTACTATACACGTCTCCTACAAAAAAGCCACCCCAGTTTGGACCTGCGCCGCCCGAACCTCCTGTGCTCCAGTCATCGCCGTAAACTCCGGTACATATGCCCGCTGAGTTAGCACCTGTAATAGGATTTAATTTTCCGTAGCATCCAATAGTTACACCGCCACTTCCAAAGGCATTGCCTGCGGTGAAAGCGCCTCCAAAATTGTTGGACCCGTTAAAGCCCTCATCTCTTACTCCAATAAGGTAATTTGCCATTCCATTAGGATCTTCAGCCCTACCGGTTAAAGTAATGTAGTCATTACCGCTCTGAGATGCCGTAAGTATAAAATAGCCACAGGTTGTATCGCTGGTTTCTATTACGTGAAAGGGATGCGACGGGAGCCAACTTGCCGGACCTCCGAAATTAATACCAACTCTGTCTTTAACGGTTGTTAGTTTGTTTACTGCAGGTGTAGTCCATTGCGCACTGGCAATAACAGTGAGTGCTAGAAAGCACATTAAAATTAATTTTGTTTTCATAATCGTTAGGGTTTTAGGTTTGTTATTTTTTTGAATTATACTTAAAGTCATATTAGGGTGATAAGCCCTGGCGCGTATCTGTCATTTTTTTTGTTACGTTTCGGGAACAAATATAGAGCGGCTTTTAACGGAATTATTGAAACCTAATCATTCGGTAGGCTACAACAGACTTGGCAACCAGCAAGTAAACCCCACCATCGGGTAAGTAAGAAAACCCTACTATTTAGTCAGGTTTATATATTGGTCAGGCTATTAATCGACTTAGTGCTTTTTTCAGGAGGGTTTATCTAATTTAACTTGATACGCGTCATCAAACCGATACCTTTAGTCTGGAAGTACGTATAAATATTATTTTCTACTACTTATGTCAAAGAAAATCAAAATAATTATCGCGGATAACAACTCTTTAATGAGACGCTCGCTCACGGCCTTTTTGTCGGACTATGAAGAGTTTGATGTAATAGGTGAATGCGCAAACGGGCGGGAATTACTCGATATGCTCAAGCGAATAGAAACAGATATTGTTTTACTTGATTTGGAAATGCCTGTGATGAGTGGATTTGAAGCGCTCAAAATTATGCAGGTTCGGTTCAGAAGTGTTAAAGCTGTAGTTTTATCCATGCATAATGATCTTCGGAGAATTCGCGAATGCTTGTCAGTGGGTGTTTGTGGCTATCTTTCAAAAGATTGTGTTCCGGAGCAACTTATCCAGACGCTCATAAACGTTCAATTGAAAGGCTTTTACATAGAGGACGATATTTATAAAAATCTCTTGCAGAATTTCGCGAATGACTCTCTTGACAAGCAAAAACTCAGTCGCAGGGAAAATGAAATTCTGAAAGAACTTCATGATGGCAAAACGGAAAAGGAAATTGCGGGACTACTTAATATTTCAAGGGGTACAGTACATTTTCATCGGATGAATATTTACAACAAAACAAATACTCATAATTTGGCCGAACTCCTTAAATACATTCATCACAATAATTTGATCTAACTCTGGCTCCCAAACCTAAAATATCAACTCGGGGCCGGTTTGCAGGAGGTTAATAGCACACTAGGCTTAAAATATCCAAAAACCCACATTTTCATTTGAATATATACCTTTTTTGTGGTATGTTTGTACTCTAATTAGATTTAGTCTAATTAACTTTATTCTATAATTCATTTAAAAACAAATAGTTATGATAACTGTAAGTGAAAATGCAAAGAATCATGCCATAGATCTAATTCAAAGAGAAAATCATCCTGAGAATACTTTTATTCGCGTGGGTGTTGATGGTGGTGGTTGTTCTGGTTTGTCCTATAAATTAGAGTTCGATCACAATTTAAAAGAAGGCGATCAGATGTTTGAAGACAAGGGAATTAAAATAGTGGTAGACAGAAAAAGCTTTTTATACCTCGTTGGAACTGAACTTGAATATACAGGTGGATTAAACGGAAAGGGTTTTGTATTTAATAATCCTAACGCGAGCCGCACTTGTGGTTGCGGGGAAAGCTTCTCTGTATAGGCATATGTTGGCAGTAGGCAGAGTTTAGTCTGCAGAGACTGGACCCCACTGCTTAAACTATCGACTACAAATATCAACTATTGACTTAAAAAATGGCAGAACAAAACGAAGTTCTAGAAGAACATATAAATAGCGAATACAAATACGGTTTTACAACGGATGTAGAGACCGATACCTTTGCACCTGGGTTAAACGAAGACGTAGTAAGAGCTTTAAGTAAGAAAAAGAATGAACCGGAATGGCTATTGGATTTTCGTTTAAAGGCTTACCGTTATTGGTTAACTATGAAGGCTCCCGATAACTGGGCGCATTTGCATTATCCGAAAATCGACTTCAACGATATTATCTATTATTCCGCTCCAAAACAAACGGCTCTTTTAAAGAGTCTGGATGAAGTGGATCCTGAACTTTTAAAAACCTTTGAAAAATTAGGTATTTCATTAGAAGAACAAAAACGTTTAAGTGGAGTAGAATCGAACATTGCAGTAGACGCAGTGTTTGACAGTGTTTCAGTGAAAACAACTTTCCGTGAAACGCTTTCTGAGAAAGGAATTATTTTTTGCTCGTTTAGTGAGGCTGTTCAGGAATTTCCTGACCTGATTAAAAAATACATGGGAATGGTTGTTCCTTATACGGACAATTATTACGCAGCTTTAAATTCTGCAGTATTCAGCGATGGGTCGTTTTGTTATATTCCAAAAGGCGTTCGTTGTCCGATGGAATTATCCACTTACTTCCGTATCAACGCAAAAGGTACCGGTCAGTTTGAAAGAACTTTAATTGTTGCCGATGAAGCAAGTTACGTTTCTTATCTCGAAGGTTGCACAGCTCCTGTTCGTGATGAGAATCAATTACACGCTGCAATCGTTGAAATCATTGCACATAAAGATGCTGAAGTAAAATACAGTACCGTTCAAAACTGGTACCCGGGCGATAAAGATGGTAAAGGTGGTATTTTTAATTTCGTTACCAAACGTGGTATTTGTCTGGAAGATAATTCTAAAATCAGCTGGACGCAGGTGGAGACAGGTTCTGCCATTACCTGGAAATACCCTTCTGTGATTTTAAAAGGGAATAATAGCACTGGTGAATTTTATTCTGTGGCTGTGACAAACAATAAACAAGAAGCCGATACCGGCACTAAAATGATCCACATTGGTAAAAATACGCGTAGTACAATTATTTCAAAAGGAATCAGCGCGGGCTTTAGTAACAACAGCTATCGCGGATTAGTTCAGGTGCGCAAAGGCGCAACCAATGCAAGGAATTTTTCGCAGTGCGATAGCTTGTTAATGGGCGATAAATGCGGAGCACATACTTTTCCCTATATTGAAATAAAAGATAAAACAGCAACTGTTGAGCACGAGGCTACAACCAGCAAAATTGGTGAAGATCAATTGTTCTATTGCAAACAACGGGGCATCGATATGGAAAAAGCAATTGCCTTAATTGTAAATGGCTATTGTAAGGAAGTTTTAAATAAATTGCCGATGGAGTTTGCCGTGGAAGCTCAAAAGCTACTGGCGGTGAGTTTGGAGGGAAGTGTCGGGTAAATTCAAATGTCAGAACTTTTCCTGAAATATAAATTCTCAAACTATTCGATTTTTTGCACGGTATTTTTAGCGATTGCAATCAGCTGGATATTTAAATGGAATTATTCGGATGAGGTGCCTGATTTTATGGGTGGCGATGCGAAAGATTATTATTCAGGCCTGGTTTCTACTTTTATAACCCACGATCTTACAAATCAAACTGGAAATGATTGGTTTTTATTAAGGACCGAAAGTGGAACTATCAATGTTCATTCGATTGGTGTATCCGTTTTACTCTTGCCGTTTTTTGCGTTAGCCTGCTTGTTTGCTTTTCTTTTTAATTTTCCTGTTGATGGTTTTAGTCTTCCTTTTCAGTTTTCAGTAGCCTCTGCTGCTTTATTTTACGTGGTTATCGGATTAATCTATCTCAAAAAATTATTTCAACTGCATACTATTGGCGATAAAACAAGCGCTTTAATACTTCTCCTTTTATTTTTTGGAACGAACCTGTTGCATTACACAGTATCTGAGGCAGGCATGTCACACATTTACTCCTTTAGCCTAATATCTGTTTTTCTTTACCACAGCTCTAAATTTGTTTTGCGTAGAGAAAATAAAAATCTGATTTCAACGTTTGCGATTCTTGGTCTAATAACCCTGGTTAGACCAAATAATGTTTTGATCTTATTTTCTGTTTTTATCTGGTTTAGAAGTCTGAATGAGTGCAAAGTATTTTTTAAAGATCTTTTCAGAAACAAAATTTTTTACAAAGCCCTTGCTCTTTCTCTGTTTATAGTGTTACTGCAAAGTGTGGTTTGGTTTATTCAAAGCAAAACCTTATTCCATAATACCTATAAGGCAGATGGATTCTACTGGTCAAATCCTCAGCTCTTAAAAATGCTTTTTGGCTTTGATGGGGGGTTCTTTATTTATACGCCTTTGTGTTTAATTTTTGTTTTGGGCCTTGGAGTGTTATTTAAGGAAAATAAATTTTCATTCCTGGCGTCGGTATTTTTTATTTTAGGGTTATTGTATTTTTTCGCAAGCTATTGGGCTTATACCTATTTTGACGGACTTGGCATTCGCGTGTTAGTAGATTATTATGCTTTGTTTTCTTTTCTCGGAGCAAAGCTTTTTGCGAATCTTTTAGGCAAAGCTGTTTTGTATAATTCTCTTGTATTTGTGGCTGGACTTTTTGTTTTCGTAAATCTTATTTATACTTACCAGGCCAATCGCGGCATTATGCTTCGTGCAGGCATGACATACGCAAAATGGAAATATATTTTCATGAGAACAGCTCCCGAATATCAAAACGTTTTGGGTGGAAGTAATGAACTCTTGCCATATTCATCAACCAAACAAGGTGTGGTTTTAAAAAAAGAAATTAAATTAGATCAGCCTTTTGATTACTCTCAAAAAGATTACGGACTATCAATAAATTTTGATTCGATCGGATTCCAGTCCAACCGCGTGCATGTAAAAATTTCATGCAGACGAACGGAACTGGAAACAAACAGTAGCTACGATGCCCTTGTAGTGCTTGCTCTGGAAGATGGCACAACACATCAAAATAAATCCCTCAATTCATTTCGATTAAATGAGGCGCCTTCTACAGAGTGTTGCGGTACAAGGGAATATGACTACACAGCCAATATAAGCGCGGACTTTAAACCAAATGATAAGTTTTCGATTTATTTATGGAACAAAAAAGTTAAAGCATTTTTAGTAGATAAATTTTCGGTACAAGTTTACAATTACGGATTTCAAATAAATTAAGCTCGAACCTATCGGGACACACATAGTTAAAAATAAAATAAGATGATCACAATTAAAAACCTCCATGCATCTGTTGATGGAAAAGAAATTTTAAAAGGAATAAATCTAGAAGTTAAGGCGGGAGAAGTACACGCTATCATGGGCCCCAACGGTTCGGGTAAGTCTACTCTATCAAGCGTTTTGGCAGGACGTGAAGATTATGAAGTAACAGAAGGAGAAGTAACTTTTCATGGAAAAGATCTTTTAGATATGCCTGCTGAAGACCGTGCGCGTGAAGGACTGTTCCTTGCTTTCCAGTATCCAATTGAAATTCCGGGAGTAAGTAATATCAACTTTTTAAAAACCGCTATCAACGAAATTCGCGCTTATAAAGGTCAGGAAGCTATTCCGGCAAAAGACTTTCTTGCACTGGTAAAAGAAAAGCAAAAGCTTGTAGAGCTTGATGGTAAACTTGCAAATCGCAGTGTAAATGAAGGTTTTAGCGGTGGTGAAAAAAAGAGGAATGAGATTTTCCAAATGGCTATGTTAGAACCAACACTTGCGATCTTAGATGAAACCGATAGCGGACTGGATATCGACGCTTTAAAGATCGTTGCGGGTGGCGTAAATACTTTAAAAAATGAGAACAGGGCGTTTATCGTCATCACCCACTACCAAAGACTCTTAGATTATATTGTTCCTGATTTTGTACATATTTTATACAACGGTAAAATTGTAAAATCTGGCGGCAAAGAATTAGCTCTTGAGCTTGAAGCAAAGGGATACGACGAAATTAAAAAACAATTCGAGAAGGAATCTGTTTAAGAAGGAGACGCCAATCGCACTAATTTGCACGAATTAAGTGTGTAAGTGGTCCCAATGAAGTTAGAAGAGAGTAAATAAAACCTTAGTGCTAATTCGTGTAATTAGTGTTAGATAGCATAAAAAAATGATCGCAGAAAAATCACATACAGCTCAGGATATCATCGAAAAGATTTCGTCTACAGCTGCAAAAGTCGGATTTATTCAGGATGACACGCTTACCAAAGCATTGATGTATCTTGAAAATACTGGCATACCAAATAACAAGCACGAAGATTACAAGTACTGTAATATGGATGCCATTCTTAAAAAAGAATTTAAGAATGTAGAACAAAAATTTATTAGTCTTGCGGATCTTAAACCTTATAAGTTAGAAGATACTGTAACTTTAGTAGTGTTAAACGGAACTTATTCAGAAAGTTTAAGCGACAAGATAATTCTGAATGGTTTGCACATTACTGCACTATCTAATTTGGATGCAGAGTCTAAAAAACTAATTGCTTCAGAAGCAAAAGTAGAAAGTGACGCATTCATTGCTCTTAATACAGTTTTTAGTTCTAACGGATTTCATTTGAAAGTAGAGAAAAATGCTGCTATCCAAATTCCGATTCACATTTTATACATTTCAGGTGCTGATTCAGAGGCGATTGTTAACACCCGTAATTTAATTCAGCTGGAGGAAAGTTCAGAGCTTACCATTATTGAAGAACAGATTGTTTTCGGTAAAGGAAAGATTTTCAGTAATTATTTGAGTGAAAAATTTGTTGCAGAGAACGCAAAATTAAATTGTGCCTTGTTTCAAAACGAAGGTCCCCAAGGATTTTCAGTAAACACAAACCAGGTTAAAGTAGCGCGTTCTGGTTATTACGACAATACAACTATCACTTTAAGCGGTCAAGTCGTAAGAAATAATCATAACGTTATTTTGGCGGGAGAAAATTCGGAAGCTCATCTAAATGGATTATTTTCTTCGAAGGGAAATCAGCTAATAGACAATCATACACTAATGGATCACCAGGTGCCGCATTGCGAAAGCAACGAACTTTACAAAGGCGTTATCAACGATAAAAGTACCGGCGTTTTTAATGGTAAAATTTTTGTAAGAAAAGACGCGCAAAAAACAAATGCTTACCAGAGCAGTAAAAACATTTTGTTGAGTGACGATGCAACTATCAATACAAAACCGCAATTAGAAATTTATGCCGACGATGTAAAATGTTCGCACGGAACTTCGACCGGTAAGATCGATGAAAGCGCTATGTTTTACTTAAATGCCCGTGGTATTGGAAAAGACAGCGCCAGAAAATTATTATTGAGCTCTTTTGCTTTGGAAGTGATTAATAAGATTGAGGTGGATAGTTTAAGAGAAAAAGTAACACAACTTTTTGAGAACGAAATTTAATTGTGCCAGATCTAACTAAAATACACGAACAATTTCCCATCCTGGATCAAAAAATAAATGGTTCAAAACTTATTTATTTTGACAATGGTGCAACCACGCAGAAGCCAGTTCGTGTTATTGACTGTGAAGCAAATTTTTATAGAACTACCAATGCTAATATTCACAGGGGTGTACACACTCTAAGTCGTCTTGCAACAGATCAATTTGAAGCTGCAAGAAAAACAGTTGCAAAGCACTTTCATGTTGCCAACGATCAACAGATTATTTTCACTGCAGGCACAACCGATGCTATAAATATTGTAGCAGAAGGGCTTTCGAAAAAATATTTACAAGAGGGCGACGAAATAATTTTGTCATCCTACGAACATCACTCTAATATTTTGCCCTGGCAGTTGTGGGCGCAAAATAATAAAGGACTATTAAAAGTTATTCCTCTAAAGGCCAATCACAGTCTCGATTACGAAGCTTTCGAAAAACTTATTACGCCAAAAACAAAATTAATTGCTATTGGACATGTTTCCAATACTCTTGGTGTTATTACAGATCTTGAAAGAGTAACCACAATTGCAAAAAAACATAACCTGATTGTTTTGGTAGATGGAGCTCAGGCAGTTCCTCACATGGCAGTGGATGTCGAAAAATTAGAAGTTGATTTTTATGTTTGTAGCGCTCATAAACTATATGGTCCTACAGGTGTTGGTGTTTTATGGATGTCTGAAAAATGGCTGAAAGATCTTCCCCAAACACGTGCTGGAGGCGGCACTATTAAAACAGTTTCTTTCGATAAAACAGAATATGTTGAAGGAGCTTTGCGTTTTGAACCTGGAACTCCAAATATTGCTGGAGTGATTTCTTTTGCTGAGGCTATTAAATTTGCAGATGAAATTGGCATGCAAACCATTTTTGATCATGAACACAACTTGGTTCAACACGCGCAAAAATTGCTGTTGGAAATTCCGGAGATCGAAATTTACGGTGTAGATAACCATAAGGCCGGAGTTATTTCTTTCAATGTCACGGGGCAACATCCTTTTGATGTTGGAACCTTACTTGATAAATACGGAATAGCAGTACGAACCGGACACCATTGCACCCAGCCGCTTATGCAGTGTTTAAATATTTTGGGAACCGTTAGAATTTCATTTGCAATTTATAATACGATTGAAGAAGTAGATTTTTTTGTCGAGAAATTGAAAAAAGTGATACGAATGCTTTCTTAGATTTTTAGTTGATCAATAAATTTAACAGCCGTCATTACGAACGTAGTCGGGAAAGACAGATAACCAAAAACAATGTCCATTCAGGAAATAGAAAAAGAAATAATAGAAGAGTTTGAGTTCTTCGGAGAAGATTGGGAATCGAAATACGAACATCTGATCGATCTTGGAAAATCTTTACCTCTTATTAAATCTGAATTAAAAACAGACGACCGAATTATCCAGGGTTGTCAGAGCAGGGTTTGGTTGAACGCTGAGGTTAAGGACGATAAAATTATTTTTACGGCCGATAGTGATGCTATTATTACCAAGGGAATGGTTGCTTTAATGATTCGTGTATTATCAGATCAAAAACCGGAAGATGTTGTAAAAGCAACTATGGGCTTTGTAGATAAAATCGGTTTGAAAGAGCATTTAAGTCCCACGCGGGCAAACGGACTTGTGAGTATGATCAACCAAATGAAAAAAGAAGCATTAAAAAGAATTTAAGATGAGCGCAATTATTATAACAAAAGACACGGAGTTAATGCAGCGTGTTATCGACGAAATTAAAACCTGCTTTGATCCGGAAATTCCCGTTGATATTTGGGAACTTGGCCTGATTTACGAATTAAACCTTGACGACGATCATAATCTCAGTATCGTTATGACACTTACATCTCCAAATTGTCCGGTAGCGGAAAGTTTGCCCGCAGAAGTAGAAAATAAATTGAAATTGGTTCCAGGGATAAAATCTGCCGCCTTAAAACTCACTTTTGAACCACCTTGGGAAAAAGATATGATGAGCGAGGTAGCCCAGTTGGAGCTTGGGTTTATGTAAGATTTTAAGCTTATTTAGACAAATTCTGAATTGATTTATTTGTATATTTGGTATCCCAGTAAGTAACATGGCAAAAGACACTACAATACGTTGCTCCCTTTGTGGACGTGACAAAAAGGAATCAAAAATTTTAATAGCCGGAATCAACGGGCATGTTTGCGATAATTGCGTAACACAGGCTTATGGCATTATTAAGGAAGAATCTGTTGGTGAACAAAAACAGCAGGTGCAACACGCCATCAATTTACTGAAACCAAAAATGATTAAAGAGAAGTTGGATGAGTACGTGATTGGTCAGGACGATGCAAAAAAAGTGCTGAGCGTTGCTGTTTACAATCATTTTAAACGTATAGCGCACGTTGCAAAAAATAACAAAGACGAAGTAGAGATAGATAAATCCAACCTGATTTTAGTTGGAGAAACCGGTACTGGTAAAACATTATTAGCGAGAACAATTGCTACGATGTTGAATGTGCCTTTTTGTATTGCCGATGCAACCGTTTTAACCGAAGCCGGTTATGTGGGTGAGGACGTTGAAAGTATTTTAACACGTTTACTGCAGGCAGCAGACTATGATGTAGCTGCCGCTGAAAAAGGAATAGTATTTATTGATGAGGTGGATAAAATTGCGCGTAAAAGCGACAATCCCTCTATAACACGCGATGTAAGTGGCGAAGGGGTGCAACAGGCTCTCCTGAAATTATTAGAAGGTACTGTGGTGAATGTTCCACCGCAAGGAGGACGTAAACATCCGGATGCAAAAATGATTGCGGTAAATACTAAAAATATTTTATTTATCTGCGGAGGTGCTTTTGATGGCATTGAAAAGAAAATCGCTAAACGTTTAAATACAACGGCAGTGGGTTATTCAGCAAGTGTTGATGAAGTTGAAATCGATAAAAGCCATTTACTCCAATATATTTCTCCGCAAGATTTAAAAGCATTTGGATTAATTCCCGAATTAATTGGACGTCTTCCTGTTCTTACATATTTAAAACCATTAGATAGAAGCGCTTTACGTCAGATCTTAACCGATCCAAAAAATGCTTTGATGAAACAATACAAACAATTGTTTAAAATGGAAGGCACCAAGTTAGAGATTGACGATGATGTTTTAAATTTAATAGTGGATAAAGCTATTGAATTTAAATTAGGAGCCCGTGGTCTTCGCGGTATCTGTGAAGCGATCATGACAGACATTATGTATTCCTTGCCAAGTGAAGAAAAACCAGTAAAACAATTTACGGTAACTTTAGATTACGCTTTGGATAAATTGAAAAATGCGCGATTGAGCCAGTTGAAAGTGGCTTAACCATTTAAATTATATCAGGCAAATCGTTTTTCATTTCACGCGTATATTCTCCAAAAAGTTCGTTCTGTATTAAATGAAATTCATTTTTTTCGTAAGTACGAAAAAGTGTTTTTTCTTTTAGATAATGAATTTGGTGACTAACGGTTAAAAGTGGGTCAAGTATATGAGAAGAAATGAAAACCGTTTTTCCTCTTTCATTCAGTATGCCAATAATAACTTCGAGTATTTTGTTGGTTTCAAGGTCTAATCCGTTAAAGGGTTCGTCGAGAATATAAAGCTGTTTATCTTGCTTAATCTGGCTCTGGAGAAATAATTTTTTCTTCATCCCCGTAGAGAAATCTTCCATAAAGCCAGCCAGTGGTAATTTAAAAAGAGCTGCAAGCTTCTCCTCGTTGTAAGTAGGATTAGTATTGGGAAAGACACTCAGAAATTCTTTTGCGGTCAGTTTTGGATAAAAAAATACATCTGCATCTATAAAAGCAATGTCTTTCTTATAAATTTTTTTGTTATCCTTTAAAAATACACAGGAATTATCTTTTATAAAACCGGCCAGAAGATTAAAAAAAGTTGTTTTGCCAGTTCCGTTTAAGCCAACAATACCATGGGTTTTTTTACTTTCAAATGTTTTATCCAGGTCTTTTAAAATAATTTCTTCCTTGTACCTAAACAAGGGAATTTTAGCTGTTATCATCTATGTAAGTTGAGAGGTTCTCTAATGCTTTTTGTTTATACGACCGGGCAAGTAGCAAAGAAAGAGGTAACAAAAAAGGAATGATGGTTGATGCGAAAAGCAAAAGCGAATCAATTTGAAAACTGAGCTCCGTGTTAGGTTTGTAATTGGCATATTTTAAATAAATAAAACAAGATGCAAGTACTAAAAAACCAGTCAGAAAACATGCGTTAAACCAGGTAACGTCCGGATGTAAAATAGAATTAAAAAGTAATAAAGGAGCATTTACGATCAAGAGAATTTTATGTGAAAATAATACTTTTCGTTTAAGGAACATCTCTGCATCAAGACCTTCAGGATTTAACATCGTGAGAGGTTCAAAGAAATTATAAAAACCAAGAAGAATACTATTAAGAAGAAACAAAGCAAGAACTCCAAAAAACTTTACCGGACTTAAAAATAATGCGATGAATAAAAGAAGAATAATCGCATAGAGGTTTTTTCTTGTACCAGCAATCCATTCAAATTGGTCGGGTGGAAGATATCTGCTTATAAACAAGAATTTTGGTCCACTGGCCTTAAATTTCGTAAAAGGTAGTAAACTCACCAGTAAGTGGATCGCCAGAGACAGGTAAAAGTAGGAGTTCAGTAACAAAGCTACTGTAATGGGTAAAGAGAGTAAATTGTAAGTTACAAGAAAATTTTTTTCAGCATGTTTAAAGTATTTTCCGATAAAATTAAAATCTTTGCGGTTGTTATGATAATTGAACAATAAGAAAATAAAAATACCAGCTATTGAGATAGCGTATGTTAAATGGTTTTCGGAAATTTCTTTTACAAGATAAAAAACAGCACCGGTTATTATAAATATCCAGTAGCTGAAGTCGCGTTTTAATTGCAAGTAGCGTAGCCTCAATAATTGCACGAATCAAAGGAAATAAAATAATGGATTGCAAGCCAGCAAATGATTGTTAAATGTATATTTTTCCTACATTTAATCTTCTATAATTCTTACATGTGAAAAAGCTGCCGCAACTGAAATTAAAAACTTCGTCACTTATCAAACAGGCGTTAGAATTGGTAAGCGCATCGCGTGGTCACGTGGTCCGGCAAACGAATGGGCTAATGGTATTTACTTATTTTCAATTAGGCCGTTTAATTGTAGAGCATGAGCAGCAAGGTACCAAGCGCGCTGCATATGGAAAGGAGGTTATCGTTCAAACGAGTGATAGATTAACCAGTCGATTTGGAAAAGGTTTTTCGGTAGATAATTTAGAAAACATGAGGAACTTTTATGAGGTGTTCAGATATAAGTTTACGGATAGTGTAATTTCCGAGACAGTGTCTCGGAAATCTCCTTCGATTGGAAAAGTGCGGGGAATGCCGGCAAAAATTTTAATTTCCGAGACACTGTCTCGGAAATCGTTTACCGAGATATTTCCATTGTCATGGTCGCATTATGTTCTTCTTTGTAAGATTAAAAACCAGCAAGAGCGGTCATTTTATGAAATAGAAACTATACAGGGCCATTGGAGTGTACGAGAGCTACAGAGGCAGTTTGACGGGTCGTTGTTTGAACGCTTAGCTTTAAGTAAGAATAAGAAAAAAGTTAGAGAGCTTGCAAAAAAAGGTCAGATCATCGAAAAACCTGAAGATATTTTAAAATCATCTTATGTGCTTGAATTCCTTGGCCTGGAATCTAAAAGTAGTTACACAGAAACAGATCTTGAAACGGCGATCATCAATAAAATAGAAACTTTTCTGATTGAAATGGGTAAGGGCTTTTTGTTTCAGGGAAGGCAGATTCGTTTTTTATTTGACGGCGACGAGTTTATTGTAGATCTTGTGTTATATAACAGGTTACTGCAATGTTTTGTTTTAGTAGACTTAAAAATCGGAAAATTAAGACATGAAGATATTGGACAAATGCAGATGTATGTGAATTACTATGATCGCTATGTTAAAACTGAAAAGGAGAAACCTACGATTGGTATTATCATCTGCAAAAACAAGAGTGATGCGGTTATAGAAATTACATTGCCAAAAAATAACAAAACAATTTTTGCCAAGGAATATAAATTATATCTTCCAAGTAAAGCAGATTTAGTAAACTTAGTAAACGAACCAACTGAATATTATACCAATAAAACAACTTAAATTTTATGAACTTTAAAGACTATAATTTTACTGTTACAGAGCGCTTCGTGCGTTATGCAAAAATTGATACACAATCAAATCCTGAATCTCCTACTTGCCCTAGTACAGAAAAACAGAAAGATCTTTCGCGTGTACTCATTGAAGAGTTAAAAGAGATGGGTATTAAGGACGCCGAGTTGGATGAACATGGTTACGTTTATGCCACCATCGAAAGCAACACTGCAAAAAAAGTTCCGGTGCTTTGTTTTTGCTCGCATGTAGACACTGCGCCAGATTGCACAGGTACAAATGTGAAGCCTGTGATTCATAAAAACTACGACGGAAAAGACATTGTACTTCCTGGTGATACGTCGCAGGTAATTAAGGTTTCAGAACATCCTGAATTACAAAATCAAATCGGCAATGATGTTATAACCACCGATGGAACAACTCTGCTTGGTGCAGATGACAAAGCCGGGGTGGCAGAGATTATGGACGCCGCCCACTATTTAATGACTCATCCGGAAGTAAAGCACGGGAAGATCAGAATTCTTTTTACGCCTGATGAAGAAATTGGTCGCGGAGCTGATAAAGCGAATATCAAAAAACTAGGCGCTGATTTTGGATATACCTTGGATGGCGGAACTGCAGGTTCCTTAGAGAATGAGACTTTCAGCGCGGATGGTGTGAGTATTAAAATAAAAGGTTTTTCAACGCATCCTGGATATGCAAAGGATAAAATGCAACATGCAATTAAAATTGCAGCGCAGATTATTTCGAAAATACCTAACCACAAAACACCGGAAACTACTGAGAAAAAACAACCTTTTATACATCCCACAGGTATTTCAGGTGGTCTGGAAGAAGTAGAACTAAAATTTATTATCAGGGCTTTTGATACGCCAACCCTTTTTGAATTGGAAGAAGAGCTACGCCAAATAGCTATTGAAGTGCTTTCATACTACGATAAAAGCTCCTACGAATTCACTGTAACGCAACAATACCGAAACATGCGCGAAGTGCTTGAGAAAAATCCTGAAATAATCGACAATGCTATGGAAGCAATTAAACGTTCAGGTCTTACTCCGAAATTAGATAGTATTCGCGGAGGTACAGATGGTTCACGATTCTCTTTTATGGGATTACCCTGCGCTAATATTTTTGCGGGAGAGCATGGCATTCACAGTAAGCAAGAGTGGGTGAGTACTCAGGATATGCAAAAAGCGGTAGAAACTATCGTAAATCTTGTAAACATATGGGAGGAAAATAGCTAATGGTAAGTGTGGAAACTTTTCGGAGTCTGGCCCTGGCCTTTGACGGGGTTGAAGAATTGCCCCACTTCGAAAAGACTTCCTTTCGTATCAAGAAGAAAATCTTTGCCACATTGGATCTTAAAAATAATCGTGGATGTTTAAAATTATCAGCAATAGATCAATCGGTTTTTTTAGCGTTCGACAGTACCATTATTTATCCTATTCCAAATAAATGGGGTAAACAGGGCTGGACTTTTATAGAACTAAAAAAGGTTAGAAAAGATTTGTTCGCAGATATGATCGCTTGTTCCTACAAAGAAGTCAGCAACCTAAAAAAGAAGAAATAATTTTCCTATTTAAAAAATTGTATGCATGAGAAATCTTTGAATAACGCATTAAAGTGCGGTCTTAAAATAGTTGTCGCACTGCTCTTTTTCTCCTGTAGTAATAAACAGGAACAAGGGAAGATGCTTAGTGGTGGTAAGGAGGCAAAACCCACAAGTTATGTAGAGGTTGGAAAGTGGATAGATACAGTAGCCACGCCTTATGTAATAGATATAAAAAGTACAAATAAAAGACTGGTCTTTATAGGCTGTGAACATCAACAGGATAGTTCGCATCCGCAATTTGGCATCATCGAGAAGTATTACAGGGAATTGAAACCGCAAATAGCATTTAATGAAGGTGGGCAAATTCCCGAGAAAAAAGATTTTTCATCCATGAACGTGGCTATAAAAGAAGATGGTGAAACCGGGGTGAATAAATATCTTGCTAATAGGGCAGGGATACCATTACTAAATGGAGATACACCGGATAGTTTAGAATTTGCAGTTAATGTAAAGAAAAACGATCCGAATAAATTGTTTGTTTACTACGTTGTTGAACGTATGGTGATCCCCTACCGCTACGGCGCTTACGGGGAGATCCCTTTTGAGCAGTTTTATAACAAGGCAATATATAAATGGTTTAAAGATTTTCCTCTTTCCAATCAGCAGAAAAGTTTAGAAAATTTCAAAGGGTCTTATAAAAAGTATATAGGTGCTGATTTTAAAGTGAGAAACCCACCCAGTACCTATGAACAAGATAATTTTAATGTAGAATTATTTGATTATGTAAATGATTCATGTGAGTTTTGTGAAATAGGAAGGAGTTCAAAAATACTCCGCGACAGTATTTTGATTCAGAAAATTAAGACGGCCTTTAAATCGTACGATAGAATACTCGTCACCTTCGGTCACGGTCACGCTTTGGCGCTTGAGCCTCAACTCCAACAGATTTTTAAATAAGCGTGGCATTTAAAGCCTTTAACATCGTCTGGGCTTTAAGCAAGCATTCTTCGTATTCCTTTTCCGGATCACTTAAGTAAGTTATCGCTCCGCCTACTGCTATACTCAGCCTTTTTGTTTTTTGATTGTAAAAAATGCTCCGGATAATAACAGATAGCGTGCAATCTCCTTTTTCATCTATAAAGCCCATCGCTCCTGAATAAGATTTCCTGTTAAAATCCTCATAAGTATCAATGAGGTCCATTGCCCTTTGTTTCGGAGCGCCGGTCATACTTGCCATGGGAAAGGTGGAGTCAATTATTTTTTCAAAAGAAGTGCCGTCTTTAATTTCACAGCTTACTGTACTCACCATTTGATGAACAGTTTCAAATGTTTCAATGTTGTAAAGTTTGTTTACAGTAACACTGCCTTTTTTTGCAAACATTGAAAGATCATTCCTGGCTACATCTACCGCCATTACATTTTCCGTGCGTTCTTTTATAGTGTTTTGTAATTCGTTTTTTAAAGCGAGATCTTCTTCTTTTGTTTTACCCCTTTTTATAGTTCCTTTAATAGGTTTTGTAATTAAATTATCCCCTTCTTTTTTTAAGAATAACTCAGGGCTCGCTGATATAATAAAATCATCACCTAGCTTCAGGATCTGCGAATAGGGTGCTTTGGATAATTCATTTAGTTTTAAAAATACATTCAGAGGGTCTATGTGCGCATTATCAGAATAGAATTCTATACAATAATTTATTTCATAAACATTTCCTTTTTGAATGTGTCCCTTTAGAGTTAACACATTTTTTAAATACTCTGCTTTTGAAGTCCTGCTTTTTAATTGCAAAGGAGACTCAATGTCTGTGAACTGCATGAGTGGACTAACATCTTCACGAATCACATTAAGAACTTTGTGGAAAAGGGGTTTCAGTTTTCCAGTTGCGGGATTTTTATAGGGAAGTAAAGCATAAGAATTAATGCAGTCCTCAACAGGTTCATCTGACAGGAGAAAAAGCATTCCGGAGTCGGCGCTTTTAGTCAGTTGATACATACAATTCCGGAATCTTTGAAAATTCATAAAAATATTTAATGAAAACAAATTTAAAGAGAAATTACCAGTAATTTCGGCTTATGCATATTGGTTTATTTTTCGGGTCCTTTAATCCTGTACATATCGGACATATGGCTCTCGCTAACTATATGCTCAGCTTTACAGAAATGGAAGAAGTTTGGCTGGTAGTTAGTCCGCAAAACCCTTTAAAAAATAAAAATCAGTTACTTGATCAGAATCAGCGTTTGGTGCTTGTGAATTTGGCCATCGACGATCATCCAAAAATGAAGAGTTCCAATATTGAGTTTGGTTTAACGCAGCCCTCCTATACTATTAATACGCTGGCACATTTAAAGGAAAAATATCCACAGCATACTTTTAGTTTAATAATGGGGCAGGACAATCTTCAATCTTTTCATAAATGGAAAAACTATGAAGAGATTTTAAAGGGCTTTCATATATACGTTTATCCCCGTCCCGATTGCGCACGAAGTGAATTTGATGCGCATCCTCATGTTCATCTCACGGAAGCTCCAATGATGGAGATCTCGGCAACCTTTATTCGAAGCGCCTTGCAAAATAAAAAGGATATTCGGTTTTTTCTACCCGCAAAGGTTTGGGAAGAAATTGACGCAATGAATTTTTATAAGAAGTGATCAGAGTGTATTTGTAAATTGAGTAATCAATTTAAAAACATCCACATATTCCGTGAGTGGCAATGTTTTCTCCACGTCATAAACATCGTGATAGAACGTCACACCACCCATGGTATAAATAAAGAAACAGGGAACGCCTTTTTCCGAAAACCAATAGTGATCGCTATTTGAGGCTTTACCGCGTTTTTTAATTTCTTTCAGAAGTTGTTGTTCGCTGTTGAGTTTAGTCAGCGTCATAAATTCTTTGCCGTAAACTGCTCCGTTTACAACCATTATCCCGTCATTACCTGTGCCCAGCAGATCAAGGTTTATGAGAAATTTTATTTTATAAATATCTATGGCTTTGCTCTCCACAAAAAATTTAGATCCCAAAAGGCCGGCTTCTTCACCTGCAAAAAACAAAAATACAGTTTTATATTTCGGTGGATGTTCTTTGTAGTAACGAATGAGATTAATCACAACACTCACCCCACTGGCATTGTCATTAGCACCGGGAAAAAAAGTAGATTTGCCAAGACCTCCCAAATGGTCGTAATGCGCTGAAAAAACAATCATGGAATCGGAAGCAGAGGTGCCATTTATAAAACAGCCAATGTTTTTACTTTCGAAATCTGAGATAAGTTTATTCTGAATGTCTATTTCGATTTCTTTAGGTTCTTCGTTAAATTTTTTTCGATCTATTTCCACTTCGCAAAATGTGTCAACGTCTTTTCCTACACTATAAGTCAGCTTGTTTTTCAGCGTTACAGAAATTTTTGTCTGCTCGCCAGAATAAATAAAATGAACAGAATCTACTTTTTGTAAAGTAAACTTCCCCTTCACTGAGCACGCGGAAGGGTCTGGTATAAAATCCTCTCCGGTTTTCAGAGGCTTGCCGTTAATACTGAGTTTACAGGCTTTTGGAAAGGTATTAACGGAGTGGTAAAAAGATTGAGTGAAATTTTTTTCGAATAAGGGGAATGTCTTTTGCTTTTTTAATTCAGCAACAATATATTTTTCTGCAGTAGACAGACCATTGTTTAAATACCCCCGCCCATAACATTTTTTAGAGGTAAGGAATTTTATAATTTTCCTTGCGTAAACAGTATCCTGGCAGTTTGCTGATGCAGAGAAAAATAGAACTGCAGCAAGTATAAAAAGAAAACGCATAGGTTTTTAGCAATGATATTAGTCGAAACGTTTTTTAACCAGCGAGTAAAAGTACTTCACTACTTCTTCTTTTGGATCCCACTCATACACATTCTTTAAACTGTTCAAATATATTTCTGCTTCATTCCAGTTGTTTACACTATTGATTTGTTCAAGGGCAATATTGTATTCAGAGGAGTTTTGCCCAAATAAATCATTCATAAAACGGAATTTATCATTCAGGCCTATTGCCAATGGAGGCTTAGGTTTGGAAGCGTCAAATGAAGTGGTTTCTGTTTTAGGAAAGGTAATTTGACCGGATTCGGTTTTTTGGGTTTCCATTTTTATACCGCGATAGTTATCAGGGTCTATTTTAGGTGGTTCTATTTTAGACTTTTCGTTTTCTTCTTTGTTTAGTGATTCAGGGGTTTGAAGTTTAGCTTCTTTTTTTTCTTCAGCCTCGAATTTTACCGTTTCTTTAATTTGTTGAAGATCTTCAGTGGTAGCAGGTGTTTTATTCTCAGTCTCTATCGCCTTGGCAACCTCCTTTTCGCCTGTGGCGGCTGAGAGTTTCGCGTGAATATTAAAACTTGGAGAAATTTCTTTGTTCAGTTTGTTGTATTTATAAATGGCGACATTCTCCTGAATACCCGTAAGTATTTTTTGAAATTGCTCACAGTCTGCTACCGAAGGTTGTATAGTATCGTCCACAAATAATTCCAGCGTTGGAGTCAGCTCATCTATTTGTATCTGTATTCTTTGAAGTATTTTATCAGTAGACATAATGTGAGCACAATTTTATAAAGAATGACTAAAATAATTTGATTTTATTAGTTCTTCAGCTACATTTAAATTTTGTTTTACACGCCTTTTAAACAATTGGTTTTAAGCGAAATGTAAACCTTATTCAAGTAAGAGAGTGGTTGAAATACAAACCACTTGCTAATTAACGAATTGCACTAATATGTACACGCTCCAGCAAATAGCCGAAATAACCAACACAAAATTTTTCGGAAAGAATAATTATAGTGTTAGTCATTACCTCAACGATAGCCGTGGACTTCATTCTGCAGAAGAAACTATTTTTATCGCTCTGAAAACCCAGCGTAACAACGGACATTTATATATTCCTGAATTAATAGAGAGCGGGCTGAAATCCTTTCTGGTGGCTGAAGGGGAATTTGATTATTCTGATTTTAAAGATTCAGATGTTTCTTTTATTGTTTCTGAAGACCCTTTACATACTATACAAATTTTGGCCTCTTATCACCGTCAACGCTTTTCTATTCCTGTTATTGGAATAACGGGTAGTCATGGAAAAACAGTGGTAAAGGAGTGGCTTTATCAACTTCTAAAAAATGATTTTGCAATTTGTAGGAGTCCAAAAAGCTATAATTCTCAGATTGGTGTGCCTTTAAGTGTTTTAAATTTGAATGAGACACATACGTTAGGCATTTTTGAAGCGGGTATTTCAAAAGAAGGTGAGATGGAAAGGCTAGCCTCGATTATACGTCCAACGCTTGGTGTGCTTACTTCTTTTGGCTCACCGCACGACGAAGGTTTTTTGAATCGTGAGCAAAAGATGGCGGAGAAACTAAAATTGGTTTCCTCGAGCGATAAAATTATTCTTTCAGGAATCACTAAAAATGATGCTCCACAAAATTTAAAGATCAAAGCCCTATTTATTTCTGAGCACGCGGACGCCGATCTCAAAATAAGTTTTGAATCTGATACACTTTATTTACAAAGTTCTTCTACGAACTATAAGTTTAAAATTCCGTTTACTGATCAGGCCTCCATTCATAATATTGCGACCTGTGTGGGAGTTCTTTTAACCATGGGATTTCAAGAACAGGTTATACAATCAAGAATCAGTCTTCTGCAACCAGTAGCATTGCGTCTTGAGATAAAAAATGGAATACAGAATTCGTTGCTTATCAACGATTACTACAATTCAGATCTTGATTCACTTAAAATTGCTCTAAATTATTTACAACAACAAAACCGTCGTCTCAAAAAAATTGTGATCGTTTCAGATATTGAACAGTCCGGCATTCCATCGTCGGCCCTATACCGCAAGCTCGCAGACCTGTTTCAACAAAATAGGATTGATCTTGTTGTAGGTATAGGAAATGAGATCTCAAATCATAGACCACTGTTTAAAGCAAACTCTTTATTTTTTAGAGACACGCAAGAATTTGCCAGTCAGTTTTATCTGAACAGCTTTCATTTCAGTGACGCGGGAATTCTTCTTAAAGGCGCGCGCAGCTTCGGATTTGAAAACATCAGTAAACTCCTGCAATTAAAAAGTCACGATACAGTGTTCGAAATAAATTTGAATAAACTAACGGACAATATAAATTATTACCGATCATTACTTGCTCCAAAAGTGCAGATGATGGGTATGGTAAAAGCTATGGGATATGGAAGTGGCAGTGCCGAGGTAGGCCGAACGCTCCAACACATGGGCGTAAATTACCTCGCTGTAGCCTATGCTGACGAGGGAGTGGAATTAAGAGCTTCTCATATTACACTTCCAATTATGGTTATGAATCCTGAAGAAGATGCCTTTGAAGATATCATAAACCACCGGCTCGAGCCGGAAATTTATCACTATAAGCTTTTAAAGACTTTTGTAGCCAAGTTGGATGCCCTGGGAATTACCGAGCCTTATCCAGTGCATCTGAAGATTGATACAGGCATGCACCGTTTAGGATTTGAAGAACATGAACTTATTGAATTGGCTGCTTTACTAAAACAAAACCCGCTCCTAAAAGTGAAATCGGTTTTTTCACACCTGGTAGGTTCTGACAATGCTGAATTAGATGGTTTTACGAAGGAACAGGTCCGGATTTTCGAAAAAGCATTTCAACTAATAGAAGAACAACTGGGATATTCGGTTATAAAACATCTTTGCAATTCCGGTGGTATAACCCGTTTTAAACAAGCGCATTACGATATGGTGCGTCTTGGAATTGGAATGTATGGAATAGGAGTTAATGCAGAAGAACAAAAACAGTTGCAAAACGTAGGAACACTTAAAACGAAGATTAGCCAGATTAAAAAAATTAAGGCGGGCGATACTGTGGGCTACAATCGTAACGGCAAGATCAGTCAGGATACAAGTATCGCAACCATACCAATAGGTTACGCAGATGGATTTAGCAGACAACTTGGAAATGCGAATCACGGTGTTTATGTAAACGGAATTTTTTGTAAGACTGTAGGAAATATCTGTATGGACATGTGTATGATTGATATCACCGGCATAAGTTGTAGTGAAGGGGAGGAAGTAATTATTTTCGAAAATGACAAGCAGATCGCAGCCATTGCTAAAGCAATGAATTCTATATCCTACGAGGTACTCACAAATGTATCTGGACGAGTTAAACGCATTTATGTTCAGGAATAAGCCATAATTTTTGTAAATGAAAAAACCACCGTTCAAAGAAGGGTGGTTTTTGCTTTGTCCAGTTCACTATTTTTAAGATAGCAAAATTGACTTATTAATATACGCCTTTCGGTTAGATTAGCGCTTATATCCTATAACGCTTAATAATATTCAATTTCAGGACCAGATATTTTTGCCTTTAAAAATCAAGCACTTAAAAAAAACAGGCTTTAGTTTTGTGCAAATAAATACTCAATTTGTGAATAGGCTACGGGATAATCCTAAACATATTAATCAACAATTAGAATCTTGCTTCTAAAATTTTTGCCCTTGGCAAAATAAACTCCTGGCTTTAGATCGTGAATTTTAAGAGTGTAATCGTTTTCGAGTGAAAGATCCACTTCTAAAATGGTTTGTCCGAGTGCGTTTACAATTACTATATTTTCAGCTTTATTACTCCTAAGAGCGAAGCTGCCATTATTGGGATTCGGATAAATCTCGATTTTAAAAAGTTCATTTTGCTTGTCAAAGAGTGAGGTTAGTTCGCAGACTTTAACGGTGAAATGAACAGTTGTAGTATCCTCACAGCCGTTTTGATCTTTACCGCTAACAGAATAGCTGATGTTTCCTGTTGTTTGTTGACTCGCTGTTGTGATCAACGAGCCGGTTTGCCCGCTAGACCAACTGTATGTTGTGGCGCCGGAAGCTAATAATGTAGCTTGCGAATTTTGGCAAATTACGCTAGTAGAAGCTGAGGCTGTTAATGTTGGATTGGGATAAACTGTCAGGATTTTTGTAAAGGGTGTTCCTGCGCCACCAGAATTAGAGCTTGTAAGAGAAATAGAATAAGTACCTGGCACTGAAAAAGTAAAAACAGGATTACTTTGAGTGGAGGCTGCTGAGACAGGCCCCGATACCTGCCAACTCCAAGCGGTCGGACTATTTGATGAAAGATCCATAGCCGCTAAAGATTTCCCCGCGCAAACACCCGAACCAGAAATCATAAAAGAAGTTTGTGGTACCGCAACGCTGTTAACATGGGAAACAGTGATATCGTCAATAATATTGTAGGCGTACACATCGCTCGTACTATTTTTATTTACAAGTGTTGTGTTAGCATCGCTATAATAATTTCCAAACGTGATATATTTATAGGCAGAATCTGCAACAAAAGTAAATGAGAAATATTTCCAGCCTGTGGTATCTAGCACTGTACTCATGTTGTAATGAGGAGTACGATTAATTCTTAAAGAATTAGATCCGTGCCATACAGCATTGTTAGTGAACAGCACGCCTATATTATTACTCACGTAAGAGGCCGATGTTAATGAACCGGTTGTTGCATAAAACGAGATAGAATAGGTTTGGCCTACCTGCATAGTTGTGGTTAAATTTGTACTAACGTATTCTCTAGCATCAACGTGATAACCATTATAGGTAACAAAACCGAGAACATTATTCCCGGAATGAGGTTGCACACAAGTAATGTATCCGCAAGGAAGTTGCGCAACGCCGCTACCATTAAGGCTTAAAAGATCAGGAGAACCCCAGGTACCCTGAGTGATATAATTTCCGTTGCAATTAGACCAACCATTTGCCAGGTTCAATTGATTATACCCAGTAGGCGATGATGATGTAATCTCTAGTCCTGGATTATTGACGAGGTTTTGAGCATTGAAGCTGCAAATACTTTGGAAAGTTAATAAGGTAAAAAGTTTGATTTTAAATAAGCGCATGGTTTTGGGTTTTAAATTATAAAAAGATAATAATAAAAAACAGATGTTTAAAATTACCAGGTTTATTATTTTACCTGGGGAGCAACAGTTTGTGAAATGTCTTTTAAACCTTGCACGAGAAAATCCAGATCTTCAATATTTGTGTAAACATTGGGTGTTACGCGAATGCCATTTACTTTCTCATGAATGATAGACACGGTGTGAATTTTGTAATGATCAAATAAATTTCCTTCAATCTGCTGCGCTTGCCAGCCTTCGAAACCAACATTAGCAATAGCACAGGAGTATTGCGGTTTTAAAGAGGTTGCAATCTTTACTTTAGGTAATTTGGTGACTTTTTCTGTCCAGTAATCTTTCAGATATCTTAAACGGGCTTCTTTTCTTTTGGCACCTATAATATTATGAAAATCTATAGCTGTTCCAATAGCCATTTCTGAAGCAAACGAACGCGTTCCAAGGTTCTCAAATTTTCTAATATCATCACCGTCTGGTTCCGCGCTTGATAACAAAGCCCATATATTTTTGATTTTTGTTTTGCGTATATACATTAGCCCACTGCCAAAAGGCGCGCCAAGCCATTTATGCAAGGATGTAGCAAAATAGTCAGCGCCGGTATCTTCGATTTTAAAATCGAAATGTGCAAAAGAATGTGCTCCATCAACTATTACTTCGCAGCCTTTTTTGTGAGCCATGTCGGCAATGGCTTTGCAAGGCACAATGTTACCGGTCCAGTTAATGAGGTGTGTAATATGAACTATTTTTGTTTGAGAAGTAATGGCATTCTCATACAATTTGATAATAGTAGCGTCGTCTTCCGTTGGTTGAGGAATGGTAACCCAAACCAGTTTTATTTTATCTCGCTTTTCCCTTTGTTTCCATGCATTCATCATGTTGGGATAATCAAAAGTGCTTAACACAACTTCGTCCCCTTCTTTTAAATTTAATCCAAAGATAATACTGTTTAAGCCTTCCGTAGCGTTCCTGTTAATAGCAATTTCATCTGGTAAAACCTCGCAAAGATTTGCCAGCTTGTTCCGTAAACCCTCTCTTTGCTGATCGAGAATTCGCCACATGTAATACGAGGGGGCCTCGTTTGAAAGTTGATAATTGCGAATGTGTGCTTCCTGAACCACTTTAGGTTGTGGACTCACACCGCCGTTGTTCAGGTTAATTAAATTTGCCGATATGGTGTAACTTGATCTTACCCATCCCCAGAAATCTTCATTTTCGATGGATGCATCAAAGCTCTGATTTTCGAGTATTGATAAGTGCTTTTCAAGATGCGTTGAAAAATTTTTATCGAGTGTCGAAAACATTTCAAGCGCGCTGAGCGTGCCTGCAGATGTGAGTAGAAAGTTGCGTCTATTCATTTTTCAGGAGATTATAATGTTTAGGAAGGAATCTAAATTTGGGAGGCATATTAAAGATAATAAAAGATACTAAGCAATTATAGAAAATTAACTAGTTCCCCAACAACTTTCTGATGAATTGTAACTTGATGTCTGCTAAAATCTTGATCCTAACTGCAAGGTGATATGAGTGCCATTTATATAAAGAGAACTAGCAGAATAATCGCTCTCAAAATAATAAGGAGAAAATCCATAACGGCAATTCAATTCCACAAAAAAACTTCCTTTCGAATTACTTAAACTGTTCTTCTGCCAGCCTATGCCAAGACTTACAAAAGAATTTATTTTATTGTAGAGTAATGCGTTCTTAAACTTTAAGTCAGGACTGTCGTCTTTCACAAGTTGCCCATTCTGTTTTATTTTAAGTTTAGAAGGTAATAAATACCGTAAATGGTAGCCGGCTATCAGGTAGGCACTGAACAAACTGTTATCTGCACGCTTAAATAAATATTTAGCTTGCAAAGGAATATCTATCTCATGAATAAAAAGCGAGTAATTGTAAGCAAAAGATTTATCGTAAATTTTAAGTGTATCAGGATTAAAATAGTACGATTTGAAATTAAGCCCATGAAAGAAATATTCGGCGCCGAAAAGTAGAAAAGTTCTGTAGTCTCTTCCAATTTTCTGTTCGCGTTTGTAGCCGATCACTGCGCTTATTTTTTGATTAGCGTTAATCGCATGGTTCTTATTTATTTTATATAAACCTATAGCAGGCGCAAAATAAATACGATTACCGTTCCCCGACTTCTTTCTGGAACTTTGACAAAACAAAAAGGCAGGTAAGAGAAAAAATAAAATAAATGTGAGGACCGTATATTTTATTTTCGACATTAGAATTACTTGCGGATTACATTCGTTGCACTGGCTTGCATGGTTGGCATGATGAGTATATCGTTGATGTTAACGTGTGCTGGGCGGGAAGCAATCCAGAAAATAGTTTCTGCAATATCTTCAGGTTTCAGAGGTTCCATGCCCATGTAAACTTTTTTAGCACGCTCTTCATCACCGTCAAAACGCACCACGCTAAATTCCGTTTCTACCATACCGGGATTTACCGCGGTTACCTTTATGTTATGAGGAAGAAGATCAATACGCATGCCCTTGTTAAGCGCGTCTACAGCATGTTTTGTTGCGCAATATACGTTGCCGTTAGCATACACTTCTTTACCTGCAACAGACCCTATATTTATAATATGACCTTTTTTATTTTTGATCATAAGATTTGAAATTGCTTTTGTTGCATACAGAAGACCCTTGATATTTGTGTCAATCATCCTTTCCCAATGTGAAAGAGATCCTTCCTGGATAGAAGATAGTCCTGCAGCGAGGCCGGCATTGTTAACCAGTATATCAATGTTTTTGTTTTCTGCCGACAAAGCATTTATGGCGTTTTCTACTTCTTCAGAAATACGAATATCAAAACAAAGATCTGTGACTTTTATTTTATAAGCACTTTCAAGCTCTGATTTAAATTCTGTTAAACGTTCTTGTCTTCTGCCTGTTATAATGAGGTCATACCCGTTTTTTGCAAAAATTTCTGCAGTACTTTTTCCGATTCCCGACGTTGCTCCTGTAATAAAAACTAACATACTTATGTGTTTGAAGGCTCTAATTTACTGTGCCTGCGGCCGTAAACAAAATAAATAATTAAACCTATTATTAACCAAATTCCAAAGTACAACCAGTTCTTGTGGCCAAGCTGCGATAGCATATAAAAACAACTCAACAAACCGAGAGAAGGAATAAGGGAAAAATTGTACTTAAACGCCATTACCGAAAAAATGCCGAAGCCTAAAAAGAAAAAATACAAAGGGATTTTTGTAAAAAAATCTTCAGCACCTGAGAACCCAAGGTAGGAATCTATGCTCTCTTTATCTTTCAGGATAAATACCAGCATAAGAAGGAATAAAACAGGAACTATGTATTTCGAATTCACATATGGGGTTTTAAATTTCGATGGCGGCGCATTCGGATCCATTCTAAGCTTAAGTACACCTCCACATACCAGGCAGAAAGCAAAAAGTGTGCCCGCTGAACAAATGTCGGTCACCATATTCATGTCCACAAAAAAAATAGGGACAGCCACTAACAAGCCGGTGATTATTGTAGAGAATGAAGGTGTTTTATATTTAGGATGAATTTTGGAGAAAGCCGGAGGTAACAAGCCGTCTCGACTCATGCTCATCCAAATACGGGGTTGACCGAGTTGAAAGACCAACATTACACTCGCCATAGCAATTACAGCACTGATAGCTATAACCCCGCTTAACCAGTGCAGATTTTGTATTTTTTCAAACACATAAGCTAATGGATCGCCCACTTTTAATTCCGAATAATTTACCATGCCGGTTATAACAAGCGCAATGGCAACATAAAGCACCGTGCAGATTACTATGGAATATAAAATTCCACGCGGTAAATCTTTTTGGGGATTCCTGCATTCTTCTGCTGTGGTAGAAATGGCATCAAACCCAATATAGGCGAAAAATACAGCACTAATTCCTTTTAATAATCCGCCAATACCGTTTGGCATAAAAGGATTCCAGTTTTTTGTGTCAACATAAAATGCACCAACAAAAATAACCACCAGCACTACAGCAATTTTTATGAGCACCATAATGTTGCTGGCATTACGACTTTCTTTAATACCTCTGTAAACCAACATGGTTATTAAAACATTGATAAGTAAAGCGGGGAAATCGAAAACTATGGGTGTGCCGAAAAGAACCGGGGCGGTTTTAAAAGCAGTATAGCCTTCCAGCAGTCCTGCTGTATCAGGATTCGCAGCAATAGCGCTTAAAGTTTGCCCTTGAGTTAAAAGTTCAGAGGCTAGTTTAAAATTTTGTTTGGCTGTAAAATAATCCAAACATAACCAATCGCTGATATGGAGGTGAAAAACGTTATTAACGAGCGAACTAAAGTAATCACTCCAGGAAATTGCAACAGTTACATTGCCTATTGCATATTCCATAATCAGCGCCCAACCTATGATCCAGGCGAATAATTCTCCAAAGGCAACATAACTATAAGTATATGCACTTCCGCTCACGGGAATAAGAGAAGCAAATTCTGCATAAGCAAAAGCTGCAAAGCTACAGGCGAGCGCCGTAAAAATAAAAAGGAAGATTACCCCAGGGCCGCCATCCGCACTGGCCTTTCCAATAGTTGAAAAAATTCCGGCGCCAATGATTGCAGCTATACCAAATGCGGTAAGATCTTTTACCCCAAGATGTTTTGCTAATGAGCCATGAGAATTTTCGTCTTCTTCGCGTCTTTTTAAAATAGACTCAATTGATTTTTTTCTGAAAAGGCTCATATTTTTTGATAGCTACTAAATATACAAAGTATATTTTATACAGGATAAGTTTCAAACGGTTTAATTTCCATGAATCGCCCGGGCTCTGCTAATGGGGTGAACCCAAATTGTGCATATAAACCATGAGCGTCTTTTGTGGCAAGCATAAAACGCCTGAATTTTGTAACTGGTTCATAATTCATAATAAACGCTATAAGTTCTTTTGAAAGTCCTTTTCCTCTGTGTTCTTCCAGAACAAATACATCAGCGAGATATCCAAAGCTTGCAAGGTCGGTAATAACCCTTGCAAAACCTATTAGTGCATACCCTTGATAAATTCCAAAACATTCACTTCCTGCAATCGTTTTTTCTACGAGCTCTATAGAAATATTTTGCGCCCAATAACTTTCTTTACTTAAATAAGTGTGTATAACGTCAATCTGCAGTTTTTTCTTGTCGTTACTAAAAAGATAAGCGCCTGATTTTTTTTCGTAAAGCATGAAAAACAGTTTTAAAGATTGTTGACTACTACGAGGTATTTTGTTTTGGGATCAAAAGCAAAACGGGTTATTTTCTTAATTTGAAAAGAGGCCAGATCAAATAGTAAAACCCACTGCCCTTTGGACTCATCGTAACGCAGGAGTTTTGTTTCCTCTGATTTTACAAGCCCCCACAGAGGATGCCATACGATGTCTTCGTTGGCAGAAGGATAGCTTGCATAACGACTCGCTTTGCGCAAAAGAAAATCATACTTATAAAAATGCACCTGCGTTGAATCTTTTAATCCATAAATAAAAGTATGACGGTTTAAAGCTTTGAACGTTCTGATAGGAGCATTTCCCAGCCATTTATCTTCATTGGTGCTCGTTACATAATATCTTAAAGAATGCGGATCTGTGAGTTTGTAATAGATAACCGTGTCTGTATTCAAAAATGTAAAATAACCGACCGAATCCATCTCTAACTTGTTGTCATCTATGCCACTCACGGTATTGATAAAATGAATGCGCTGAGCACTGTCTGCTTCCACAACTACTGAAGCTATGAAACCACCATTATCTGTAAGCGTAGGCGAATACTCACTTAGTTTGGTTTTGGTGAAGGGAAGTGTTGTTTTATTAGTTATCTCGTAATAATAGATATCAGCTTGTTTGTCTTCTTTTATGCTCACGTAATAAATCCGCTTTCCATCTCCCGAAAAAGAAGGTTGATTATCGTAACCCTCGCGATTTGTGATGTTCAGGGGATTTTTTAAAACGGTTTGTTTTAATTTATCGGTTTCAATTTTAAAAAGCCATAGATCTGTGTTTGGTACTTGCCCACTCACCACTAACGACAAAATAAAAAATAAACCACTAAGCTTTTTGCCCATCGTTTTTAAAAAAATAAGAGTTCATGAATTTGTAAATCAGTATTCCGAAAAATAATCCCGCCAGCATGCCGGTAAAGACATCACTGGGATAATGCACGCCGAGATACATCCGGCTGTATGCAACAAGGGCCGGATAAAAAAATAAGAGCAGTTTATAACGTCGTTGGATCCAATTGATGAAAAAGAAAATATACGCCACCAGCCCGAAAGTGTTCGCAGAATGGCTGGAGTAAAAACCATATTCACCACCTTTATAATCGCGCACTGAGTGAATGTCAGATTTAATTTCAAGGTTGTGACTGGGACGATACCGTTTTACACTATGCTTGATGAGGTTAGTAGAAAGATCAGCGCAGGCAACAACAATGGCACAGCCTAAAAGAAACTCAAGCATTCTTCTTGGAGTTGATTTTCTGTAAACGGCATAAGCAACAATGGCTACCAAAAAATAAGTATGCCACGATTCACTCATGTACCACATGAATGTGTCTAACAAAGGTGTGTGAAGGGAATTTATTTTCAGCAGCAAATGCCTGTCAAGCATTTTAAGAGAATCAATCATGCTTAAAAATACTAAAAATAGAACCAGTAAGATACGACTATTTATTAATGTGATATTCTACCAGGCGCAATGTATCTTTTAACGGAAGAAGTTTCTCTGTAACAACGAGACCAATGTCTTTAGTATAATAGCTTTTACTTATAAGGATAGGAGTGCTCTCAGGATTGCCATAGCCATAAGTACCAACTACAATAGTAGGATAGTAAGTCTTACCATCAATCACAATCGCTGTATCCTTTTTCAGAATTTTACATCCCGTACCCGCATTACCACTACCGACAAAGCTTGTACTCCTCCACTCCCTGCCCTCGACAAAATTATCATCGACTATTGCTACAAGATCGGCAAGTGGCATAGTACGGTACTTAATATGACTATGAGCGTAGCCGTTCCATATAAATATATTATTGTACTTAGGAACATATGCCGTTGTAGTTTTAGTCACGGTTCCCTGGCTGTACTCGTTAACCTTATCTTTTTCATAGCCTGCTGACGTCCTATGTGTTAGAGTGTCGCCTTGCTCATTCATATATTTCCAATACGAGCCAGGAAATGCAGGAAAATAAGAAGACGGTTTTATAGTGTCAATTTTCTGAGGAAGTTCGGGCTGCGGTTGCTGAGGGTCTGGCTGTTGAGGATTTGGTTGTTCTGCTACTTGTTTTTTAGTACAGGAAATTAAAAGAATAAAAGCGATGCCAATGAAATACTTCATAAATTTTGGGTTTAAAGTATAAATAGTATACGCTGATTTTTGGCATCGGGTTGGGTAATTGTTCAATAAATTAAGAAGCAGTACTGCTACAAGCAACCGTGGCAATGTCTTTTTGCGCAGCATCAAGTTTACTGATCGCACCATAACCACCTTGTACATCCGTAAGATTTGTATAGCCCTTCGCTTTCAGAATAGAAGCCGCAATCATACTGCGGTAACCGCCGGCGCAATGAACCATATAAGGATGTGACTTGTCTAAAGTATCAGCCCAATCGTAAATAAAATCAAGAGGCTCGCTGACTGCATTTTTCAAATGTGTAGATTCGTATTCGCCGGGTTTACGTACGTCTAATGTTTTGTAGCCTTTTTGATACTGCTCTAAAAATTCAGTAGCAGGAATACTTTTGATAGTTTCCATTTTTTTGCCGGCAGTTTTCCAGGAATCAATCCCTCCTTTTAAATAGCCGATGCAATTATCATAACCCACGCGCGACAACCGCATCACCGTTTCTTCTTCTCTGCCTTCTGGGGTTACCAATAAAATGGGAGCGTTGATATCGAGAATCACAGTTCCCACCCAGGGGGCGAACTGACCATCTAATCCAATATAAAGTGAATTCGGAATATGACCACCCGCAAATTCCTGCGGTTTTCTAACGTCCAGTACCAAAGGGCTTAAGCTCTTCATCACTGTTTCAAACTCATCTGCAGATAAAGCTTTAGATCCTTTTTCAAGGATAGCGTTATAATTTTGGTATCCGGATTTATTTAATGCTGCATTCTTAGCGAAGTACTGAGGTGCAGGTAAAATTCCGGTTGTAAGTTCTTTAATGAATTCTTCTTTTGAAATATCCCTCAAAGCATAATTTAATACTTTCTGACTGCCAAGTGTATCAAAAGTTTCTTTACTCATGTTTTTACCGCAGGCCGAACCTGCACCATGAGCGGGATACACGATTACATCATCCGGAAGAGGCATAATCTTGTTTCTTAAACTATCGTAAAGCATGCCGGCAAGATCTTCTGTTGTTAAGTCAGATTTTATGGCAAGGTCAGGACGCCCCACATCACCAATAAATAAAGTGTCTCCTGTAAAAATGCAGAGTGGTTTTTTAGTTTCGTCCAGTAATAAATAAGTTGTAGATTCTAATGTGTGGCCCGGAGTATGCATCACTTTTAGGGTGAGTTTACCTATCTTAAATTCTTCGTTATCTTTTGCAATATAACTTTTGTAATCTGTATTTGCATTCGGACCAAAAACAATGGTTGCTCCGGTTTCCTTTGCCAGATCTACGTGTCCGCTAACAAAATCAGCATGAAAATGTGTTTCAAAAATATGAGTGAGCTTATCGTTATTCTGTTTTAAAAGATCGAGGTAAGGTTTTGTTTCACGCAAAGGATCAATAATTACAGCTTCTCCGTTGTTTGAGATATAATAGGCGCCCTGAGCCAGGCAGTTCGTATAAAGTTGTTTTACGTTCATAATTCAAAATTACAATTATAATGTGGTTTGTTAAACGCTTTTATTAATAGAATATAGTTAAATTTGCCTTTTATAAATATGGAAAATTCATCGAAAATAGAATCGTCTAAAGCCCCGGAACCAGTGGGCTTATACCCACATGCGAGACGCGTTGGAAATTTATTATTTTTAAGTGGGGTAGGTCCGCGAGAACGTGGTTCAAAAAAAATTCCCGGTGTTGAACTAGATGAAAAAGGACAAATTGTTAGCTACGATATTGCTCAACAATGTCACAGTGTTTTTCGCAACATCCGTTATATTCTTGAAGACGCCGGAAGCAGCTGGGATAAAATTGTGGACGTCACTGTTTTTTTGACAAACATGAAAGATGATTTTCCTATTTACAATAAGATTTGGGCAGAATATTTTAAAGAAAATCCACCCTGCCGTACAACTATCGAAATAATTAAATTGCCTACCCCGATTGCCATAGAATTAAAAGTTTTGGCAACAGTCGAGTAGATTTAGCAACAGTCGAGTAAAAAGTTGAAATAAATAGTTTTTTCAGAAGCAATGCGATGACTCTCAAGAAGTTATATCAATTACCTAAATCGTTTTAGTTTAGGAATAACTATCCTAAACTGCAACCTTTTGTCTTCAAGTTGGTATAACTACACGAAAAAGTCTGGAATTCTCAAAAAATTTTAACATTTCCGTATTTTTTTATAACTTAGAACAAATATAATCATATGATAATTAAGGAAAACCAATCGATTTTAATCCCAGTTGATTTTTCCAAGCAATCTTATATTGCTGTTAAACAAATTTATACCCTAGCTAAGTTTACAAAATCCAAACTCATTTTGATGCATGTTTCGCCAACGAGTGAAACGGATCGTAAAGATGAATTGGACAGTCTCGCGCAATCTACCCGTACAGAAAGCGGCTTAAACGTTGAAGTGTTAGGCGTGAAAGGCGAGGTTTATGAAATGACCAATAAAACAGCCACAGAACTTGACTGTTCTCTGATTGTGATGGCATTAGATGAAAATACAAAATTTAAAACAGGGCTTTTTGGAGGCGGTATTACCGCTACAAAATTTCTTGCAGCTGCACCGTGTTCTGTTATAACTATCCGTTCAACGGAAAAGCGTGAGGGCTTCAAAAATATAGTGATGCCTTTTGATCTTAGTCCTGAAAGCCGCGAAAAGGTTGGTCTTGCAGTTCAACTAGCACATTATTATAAAGCAGATATTCGTATTGTTTCCGTTTTTAAACCTAACGATGACGAATACGAAAATAAATTATTGCCTTATTTGCAACAGGTAAAAAAATTCATCAAACAAGAAGGTGTAAATTGTACGAACCGTTCTTTACCTAGTACCACGCCTGCTGAAGCTATTATCGAATACGCTGTTAAAAATGATTGCGACCTTATTGTTCAGATAAATCAAAAAGATGTTTCCCTTGGCGAGCGCCTGGGTGGCGGAACTATCGGTCACAGGGTTGTAGAGTTGAGCCCAATTCCTGTATTAAACGTGCAACCCATGAAACGCGAGAGCATGAGCCATTTCAGCAGTGGCATGTAAAGAACAACTCACTTTTTCCTAGTAGTCATTTAATTTACAACCGGATTTTATATCCGGTTTTTTTATTCCCAATGCCTTAATTTCTTAAGTTTTTTAACTTATTTCTGCCAAGGAAAATCCCGCATTTATTAGTAAATTCGCTCCTCTTTTTTCTGTGAGGTTTTTCACCAGTTGAAAAGAAAAGAAATAATAGATTAGATAATTACTCTCAGTGAACTCTGTTTCTCTGTGGTAAAATCTCTGAGACAAAAATAGTATGAAGAAGTATCCTGAATATAAAAAGCTTGATCTCGCGCAGATCTCTGCAGATGTTTTAAAATTCTGGCAAGAAGATAAAACGTTTGACAAATCTATTTCTACCCGCGATGAAAACAAGCCCTGGGTTTTTTATGAAGGTCCGCCCAGTGCGAATGGTATGCCCGGCATACACCACGTTATGGCGCGCGCGATTAAAGATATTTTTTGCCGCTTTAAAACTTTGCAAGGTTACCAGGTAAAACGTAAAGCAGGTTGGGATACCCATGGATTACCCATTGAACTTGGCGTTGAAAAGCATTTAGGAATTACAAAAGAAGATATCGGGAATAAAAATTCTCCGAAATATATTTCTGTTGAAGACTACAACAAAGCTTGTCGCAAAGAAGTAATGAAATACACTGACAAGTGGGAAGAAGTAACTTCTATCATGGGCTACTGGGTAGACATGAGCGATCCATACATTACTTACGATAACAAATACATTGAAAGTGTTTGGTGGTTATTACAGAATTTATCTAAAAAAGATCTTTTATACAAAGGGTTTACCATTCAACCTTACTCCCCTGCAGCGGGAACAGGATTAAGTTCTCATGAATTAAATCAACCCGGCTGTTACAGAGATGTGAAAGACAGGACGGCTGTGGCGCAATTTAAGGTGAGCAGCGGGCAGAAAGCAGTAGCAGCATTGCATCAACATGCAGATACAGATCTTTATTTTTTAGCATGGACAACTACACCATGGACTTTGCCTTCAAATACTGCTTTAGCAGTTGGAAAGGATATTGATTATGTTTTTGTACGTTCTTTTAATCCACTTACCGGTGCACCGCAAACTTACATTCTTGCAAAAGAACTGGTGAATAAATATTTTTCAGAGAAGCATACAGACATTCCTTTCGAGAACTATAAAGCCGGTGATAAAGAAATTCCTTTTAAAATTGTGGGACATTGCAAAGGCTCTGACCTTGCAGGAATTGCTTATGAGCAGTTGTTGCCTTTTGTACAACCACAAGACGGAGATGCGTTTAAAGTAATTACAGGAGATTTTGTTACAACCACTGATGGTACAGGTATAGTTCACATTGCCCCTAGTTTTGGTGCAGATGACTTTAGAGTGGCCAAACAAAATGGAATTGGCTCTTTAACATTAGTAGATAAGCGTGGTAAATTCTCACCAGAAATAAAAGATGGTATTTTTCTTTTTGGTGAAGAGTATGTGAAAGAGGCTTACCTAACGGATGACGAAAAGAAAGCAGAATTTGAAAAACAAAAACAAGTTCTCGAAGCAAATCATAAAATAAAAGAGCTTAAAGTTTATTTGAGTGTAGATGAACGCATAGTTCTGAAATTGCAGGAAGAAGGGAAATTATTTAAGAAGGATAATTACCTGCACAGTTACCCCCATTGCTGGAGAACAGATAAGCCGGTGCTATATTATCCGCTGGATTCCTGGTTCATTAAATCAACGGCCATGAAAGACCGTATGATGGAATTGAACAAAACCATCAATTGGAAACCGGAAGCTACTGGTACAGGTCGTTTCGGTAACTGGTTAGAAAATTTGAACGACTGGAATTTATCGCGTTCACGTTTCTGGGGCATTCCGATTCCTATCTGGACAAGCGAGGATAAACTAGAACAACTCGTTATTGGAAGTGCAGAAGAATTAAAAAAAGAAATTGATAATTCTGTTTCAAAAGGATTTATGAAATCCAATCCTCTTGAGAAATTTGTTCCGGGAAATTTTAGTCCTGAAAATTACGGGACGTTTGATTTGCATAAACCTTACGCAGATACGATCGTTTTGGAAAAAAACGGGAAACAATTATTCCGCGAGCCTGATCTTATAGATGTTTGGTTTGATAGTGGCGCTATGCCTTACGCACAGGTACATTATCCTTTTGAGAACAAGGCATTGATCGATGAGAAAAAATATTTCCCGGCAGATTTTATTGCTGAAGGAGTAGATCAAACACGCGGTTGGTTTTTTACCTTGCATGCTATTGCTACTATGAATTTTGATTCGGTAGCTTATAAAAATGTTGTTTCTAATGGACTCGTTCTTGATAAAAATGGGAACAAAATGAGCAAGCGTTTGGGCAATGCGGTTGATCCTTTTATCACCATAAACAAATACGGAGCAGATGCCACGCGTTGGTATATGATTGCCAATGCAGCGCCATGGGACAATTTAAAGTTTGATGAAGAAGGAATTGCAGAGGTTCAAAGAAAATTATTCGGTACGCTTTACAATACTTATGGATTTTATGCTTTGTATGCTAACGTAGATGGATTCGTGCCCGGTGAAAAAATACAAGTGCCGGTAGAAAACAGAATTGAGCTCGACAAGTGGATCATTTCTGAACTACAAACCTTGATTGAAGAAGTAACGTTACGGTATAATGAATTTGAACCGCACCGCGCTGCCCGTGCTATTGAAACTTTTGTGGACGAGCATCTAAGTAACTGGTACGTGCGTTTAAGCCGCCGTCGCTTCTGGAAGGGAGAGATGAGCCAGGATAAAATTGCAGCTTATGAAACTTTGCATACCTGTTTAAAAACAGTGGTTCAATTAATGAGTCCAATCGCCCCCTTCTTCGCAGATTGGATGCATCAGAATTTAACGCTGTCACAAGAATCAGTGCATTTAACAGACTTAGTAACTGTTCAAAAGAATTACCAGGATAAAGCTTTGGAGGAACGCATGGAATTGGCACAAAAAATTTCTTCCATGGTTTTATCTATCCGTAAGAAAGAAAATTTAAAAGTTCGTCAGCCTTTACAAAGAATTCAGATCCCGATCTTGGATAAAGAATTTCAGAAAAAAATTGAGGCCGTTCAGGATTTGATTCTTGGCGAAGTAAATGTAAAGGAAATAGATTTTGTGGATGAAAGTAAAGCTCAGATCGTAAAAAATCTGAAACTAAACTTCAAAACACTGGGTAAAAAATGTGGTCCACACATGAAAGCCGTGCAGGAGTTTGCTAAGGAAAAAGAGAACGCGAACAAAATTATTTCGGGCATTGAAAAAGAGGGTAAATACACGGTGTCATTAAAAGATGCGGAAATAGTTCTGGAATTAGAAGACGTGGAAATTATACCTGTAGATATGCCAGGGTGGAAGGTTGCTAACAGTGGATCTTTAACCGTGGCACTGGACGTAAATCTTTCGGAAGAGCTTAGAAACGAAGGATTGGCGCGGGAAGTGGTAAATCGCATCCAGAACTTAAGAAAGGATAAAGGATTTGAGGTGACTGATAAGATTTTGGTTAAAATTCAGCAAAATTCAGATTTGGATAACGCTATTAAAAACAATTTAGGTTATATTTGTTCTGAAACTTTAACGAGTGATTTGCAGTTGGTTCAAACCATAGCCTCTAACAACGCAACGACTATTGAAGTTGACGAGTTAATTAGCACTTTAATATCAATTGAAAAATTAAATTAAAATTAGTTATGGCTAAAAAGAAAGAAACTAAAAAAGCGGACAAAAAAGCCAAACCTGCTGCAAAAAACATCGCTAGCAAACCAGCTCCAAAAAAAGGTGCACCGGTTGCTGCTAAAAAAGTAAATAAACCTGCCTCTAAATCTGCTCCATCAAAAGCAGTAAAAGCAGCCAAACCAGCTAAAACGGTTAAACCTATAGCTAAAAAAGAAGAGAAAAAAATGACGAAGCCGGTTGCTAAGACTAACAAAAAAGAAGAGACTAAGAAAGTTGCGAAACCTGAAGTGAAAACCTCGACAGCCAGCGCTGGCAAGAAGGCTGGAAAGCCTATTGAAGCAGTTGCTAAAAAAGGAAAAGACAAAAAATCTGAGAAAGTTCTTTCGAAGAAAAAAGGAAAAAAAGGCGATGACGATGAAGAAGAAGATATTCCTGCTGAAGAGGAGGAAGATGATTCTGACGTTGACGTAAAAGATGATTACGAAAAAAATGACGACGATGATGCTGCAATCGTAGAAGACGCGGGTTTGGATGAAGCAGGCATGATCGATCTTGAAGGCGTAAGCACTCCTGATGATGATGACGATGATGAAATTCCTGAAAAACGTGGACGTGGACGCAGAAAGAAAAATGAAGGCAAGTCAAGCGGCGGAAGCATGGAAGCTTACATCCGTAACCGTCCTTTGCAAATTGACATCAATAAACCTTTAATTAAAAAAGGAAATACTCCTGCGCCAAAACCTTTTGTAAATACAGAAGATAAACGCACGCGTTATTCAGATAAAGAATTAGCAGAATTTAAAGAGCTAATTCTTGAGAAATTAAAAGAAGCACAAATGGATTACGATTTGCTTAAACAAACTTTAAGCAATGAAGATAATCATGGTACGGATGACACATCTCCTTCTTTCAAGTTATTAGAAGACGGTAGTGATGTTATGAGCAAAGAAGAAACCGCTCAGTTAGCTTCCCGCCAGGAAAAATACATTGTGAATTTAAAAAATGCATTGATCCGTATCGAAAACAAAGCTTATGGTATTTGCAGGGTTACTGGAAAATTAATTCCGAAAGAGCGTTTACGTTCTGTGCCTCATGCTACTTTAGGTATCGATGCAAAATTAGGTCAATCCTAAGTTGTTTGGTATTCAATTTAAAATTGCCTTCCTATTTTTAGGAAGGCAATTTTTTTAATAAGCAGATTGAATGTATAATTGGATTGACCAGGAACAAGGGATAAACAGTAAACACTGCCTTTGATTGCTAAAAGTTTTTTAAAATAAGTATCTTTACAAACTTAAAAATTAAATGCTCAAACATTATAAAATACCACTCATTACTGTCTTCTTAGTATTGCTGATCGATCAGTTTATTAAGATCTATATTAAGATGCACTATCCTTTGGGTGAGGTTGGCAAACTGGCTGACTGGTGCATTATACACTTTACCGAAAATCCGGGTATGGCCTTTGGTTTTGAATTTGGTGGCGAGTTTGGGAAATTAGCTTTAAGTATTTTCAGAATCCTGGCTTGTATCGGGGGCGCGTTTTATATCCGTTACATCATTAAACAGAAAGAACATCCTGGATTTATTTTTTCAGTGTCACTTATTCTTGCTGGTGCCTTAGGAAATATTTTAGACAGCGCTTTTTACGGTTTGATCTTCGACAGGGGAACGGTTTTAAATCCGGACTTCCAGGAGTATGTGCCCTACGATGGTATTGCCCAGCTTACAACTCACGGTTATGCAAAAAGTATGTATGGCTGCGTGGTGGACATGTTTTACTTCCCTATGATCGATGGACGTTTCCCGGATTGGGTTCCTGTTTGGGGCGGTGAAGACTTCCAGTTCTTTCGTCCGATTTTTAATTTTGCAGATGCTTCTATTTCTGCCGGGGTTATTATCATTATTCTTTTTCAAAAACGTTTTTCAAAAAAAGAAGAACTGGTTCCAGTGTCGGAAACAGGTTCGGAGCCTTATAAAACGGAAACTGAAAATAATACTGCGGCAGATCTAAACACAAATCACTCTTAAGTGTTATCCTTTAATGAAGAAAGCGGTTTTACTTATTAATCTTGGTACTCCCGACGCTCCCAGTGCGGGAAAAGTTGGAAAATACCTGACGGAATTTCTAAACGACAAACGTGTTATCGATATTAACCCCGTTGGACGTTTTATCTTGGTGAATTTGATCATTGTTCCGTTCAGAAGTTTTAAATCTTCAAAACTTTACCAGGCCATCTGGACGAAAGAAGGATCACCCCTTTTATTAAACAGTATTTTACTAAAAGAAAAACTTCAGGCGAAATTGGGCAACGACTATATTGTGGAGTTAGCCATGCGTTATCAAACACCTGGTATTAAAAGTGTGTTAGAGAAATTAAGAGCGCAACGTCCCGAGAAGATCCATGTTCTGCCTTTATATCCGCAATACGCAAGTTCAAGCACAGGCAGTACGCTGGAGGAAGTGTTTGATAAGATAAAAGGCTGGGAAGTAATTCCGAATTTAAATATCATCAGTAAGTTTTACGATCACCCTAGATTTATTGAAGCCTTAGTAAGCCAGGCAAAAAAATACAAGATCGAAGATTACGATCATGTTTTGTTCAGTTACCATGGTTTGCCCGAAAGACAAATTCGTAAAGGTTCAGCTCATTATGGCGGAGACACCTGTCAGATGGGGGCTTGCTGCAATAGCATTACAAAAAACAACCAGTACTGTTACCGTGCTAATTGTTTTGAAACCACACGTCAGTTGGTTAAAGCATTAAATATTCCCGCAGATAAACATACTACGGCATTTCAAAGTCGTCTCGACAACAAATGGCTAAAACCCTTTAGCGATAAAGTGGTAGAAGAGCTCGCCAATAAAGGCGCTAAAAAAGTACTAGTATTTTCTCCAGCTTTTGTAGCCGATTGTTTGGAAACCATTTACGAAATTGGAACCGAATACCAGGAAATCTTCGAGCACCATGGCGGCGAAAAAATCACTTTGGTAGAAAGTCTGAATGCCAGCGACGAGTGGGTAGAGGCGGTTCGGGGGATGGTTACAGAAGGCTAAGTCTTTTTTATTTAAATTTTTTTCAGGGTTTATAGCACAAAAGGATTTTGGCACTATAATTGTCAATCTATAAATATGAGAACAACCCTTAGTCTCTTCATCCTGATCTTTTTTAGTCTGATTGCAGCTTCTCAAAACGAAACCAGACACTGGTATTTTGGAAACAAGGCTGGACTTGATTTTACTACTAGTCCTCCGACATTGGTCAATAATAGTTCTATGCATGTTAGCGAAGGATGCAGTACTGTTTCGGATACATCCGGAAATCTTTTATTTTACACAGGCGGAGATACTATCTGGAATAAAAATCATCAAGTAATGGCTAACGGTGCCGGATTATTCGGAGACGGATCTTCATCGCAGTCTTGTATTATTGTGAAACAGCCCGGAAACGCAGGTATTTATTACGTTTTTACGGTGCAGGGCGGAGTTGGTTCTGCAGGAGTATATTATTCAGTTGTTGACATGAGTCTTGCAGCGGGAATGGGCTCCGTGACTGTAAAAAATTCTCCGATCGCCGGACCCAGTGAAGAAAAAATAACAGCTATTAAACATTGCAATGGAAAAGACTATTGGATTGTTACTACTTTTAATAATTTCTATCAGACCTACTTCCAGGTTTTTTCTTCCTACCTCTTAAGTTCAACGGGAGTAACTACCTTAGCAGCAACTTCGATTGCCACTGTGCAGGGAGGTTTCAGGAGTGCCCCGAAAGGCTCCTTGAAAGGATCTCCTGATGGAAAGCGTTTAGGTTTAGCTACAAGTTACGCAAGTGGAAAAGCGTTTTACTTGATGGATTTTGATAACACGACCGGACAAGTTTCAAATCCTTTATCTTTAGGATATCCTGCGGGATATGGCTGTGAATTTTCTTCCGATGGAAAAAAGATCTATGCGACTTTTCCATGGGCTGCAGGTATGATTGTCCAATGGGATCTTTCAATACCTACAAGTTCCGCAGTTGTTGCATCTGAAACGGTTATAGGTACATTTAATTATATCGGTGCCATGCAATTAGCTTCCGACGGCAAAATATACCTAGCGACTAATCAGCATAGTTTACTCGTGATAAATAATCCTAATGCCTTGGGAGCTGCCTGTAATTTAACTGTAAGCAATTTATCATTTCCTCCTGGAGGCTTACAATTAGGTCTGCCCAACTTTCCCGCCGATTATTTTTGGAACGGCTCATCGCTCGCAATTACAACTAATAATTCTTTAACACTTTGTAAAGGGCAAACAAAAACACTCACAGTTGCAGGAGCCAATAGTTATAGTTGGAATATCGGAGGTACAAGTCCCACAGTTGCTGTAAGTCCAACTATTACAACTAGTTATTCTGTTGTCGGCACAACCACTGCGGGATGCGTTTATAAAGGGTACGCTACAGTAACGGTAAACAACTGTACGGGGTTTAGTGATTTTGAAAATGGTGGTATGACGATGCGTTTATTTCCAAATCCGGCGAACGACTATTTACAACTTGAGTTTTCAAATGGAGACGAGAATAGTTTCAAAAAGTGGAGTATTTTTAATCAGCTAGGGCAACTTGTTGGCGATCAAAATATAAGTCTTACCGATCATAATAAAATAGAATTAGTAGACTTACCCGAAGGCGTTTATTCTCTTGTTCTCAAAAGCGACGATTCCAGAACCCTTAGTAAGCGATTCGTGATTTCGCGGTAAGATTCTAAAAAAACCGAAAATTTATATGAAAAAATCGCAGCTAACTTTTCTAAAGTTTTTTTGAATTCAGATAAGTTTATCATCCGCCATACGCGAATCTAAAGCGTCGGGAAGACCATTGCCTACCATCATAAAAAAAAGTACCAAGATCATGATGGCGATGCCTGGTGTGAAAGCCAAAATAGGCTTTGTCCATTCGGATATAACCGTAATGTGCGTTGATCATTTTTCCCGAGGAAGGAACAGGAGGTTGAGCGCCGATACCCAAAAACTCAAGCCGGTTCTAAATTCTTAACTAAACTTTTGGGTGACGCATTAATCGGCTAAAAGGTTAAGAATATCGGCCGTCAAGGCATACGCTTTTTTTAATGTCACAAGCAGGGATTGAGAATATTTTCTTTTTTACGAGCTGTTAACGAATGTTCCGGTCTTATGATTAGTTGATTAAAAAAAGTAAAGAACTGTTAAATAGGGATTAAAAAAAAACCGAAGCTTGGCGCCTTTCGTAGTTAGTTAAGTTAAACTTAACGACAAAAAACTATGAAAAAAATTACTCCACTGAAAAAATTTGCGGCGGTTCTCTGTCTGTTGCTTAGTGCTGCAGCTACAGAGGCACAGGTTATTTACGGAACCGTAAATAACAACCAACTAATTTCCTTTAACGCGGCCAGTCCAGCAGCGATTTCCTCATCTCTTGCTATTACAGGTATTTCGGCCGGGCAAACAATTGAAGGTCTGGATTTCAGACCCAATACCGGACAGTTGTATGCCTTTGGATATGATAAGGCAACTACTATGTATCAACTCTACACACTTAATTTAACAACTGGTGCTGCAACTTCTCTAAATACGGCAAGTACTATAGCTTTGGGAAGCGGGCCCATAGGTTTTGATTTTAATCCAACCGTTGACCGTATTCGCGTGACCTCGGCAAATGGGGCTAACTTTCGTCTGCATCCCGTAACAGGTGCAATTGCTTTTACTGACGGGAATCTTGCTTTTGCAGCCGGGGATGTGAACGTTGGAGCTAGCCCTAAAATTGTAAGCGGTGGTTATACCAATAGCTACATTGGTGCTTCTACGACTGCCCTTTACAATTATGACAATTTATTGAATATCATTACACTTCAGAATCCACCTAATAACGGATCGCTTACTACAGTTGGTTCTACAGGATTAACTACAAATACAGTAAATCCGTTAGTAGATATGGATATTTATTATGATAATGCTACGCTTTCGAACAAAGCTTATTTGGTGGCGAATAGTCAGGCATCTCCCTCCACTGATGAATTGTATTCGATCAACCTTACTACGGGGCAGGCTGTTTTGATTGGTGCTATTGGCGAAACAAACCCGGTAAGCAATATTGCCGTTCTTATTAATCGCACGCTGCCTAACGTTATGGGTGAGATTGCCTGGGCACTTTCAGGAACAAATTTAATTTCGTTTGATACACAAAATCCAAATTTTATTAGAAACATTTATGCGGTTACGGGAGTTACTGCAGGACAAACCCTTGTTGGCATGGATTTCAGACCTGCAACAGGAGTTTTGTATGCTTTGGGTTACAATTCTATTACTAACGAAGGGCAGCTTTATACACTCAGTTTAAGTTCGGGAGCGGCTTCTGCTGTAAATACGAGTCCGATAGCTATAACGCTTGGAAGCGTGAGTGTGGGTTTTGATTTTAATCCAACGGTAGACAAGATCCGTGTGGTTAGTAATAACGATATGAATTACCGTCTTGATCCTTTATCGGGCACAATTAGTGCAACGGATAGCAATCTGAGTTTTGCTTCAACTGACGTCAATGCTGCAGCAAATCCCAACGCAGGGACAGTAGCCTACAGTAATAGCTTTAACACCAGCACAGCAACAGTATTATATAATTACGATGAAACGTTGAACATCTTTACAACTCAAAGTCCACCTAACAATGGCACACTCAATACCATAGGCAGTTCCGGAATTACAGTGAATTCTGTCGATCCAAGTGTAGACATGGATATTTATTATGATATTTTTAGTTCAACCAATAGGGCTTACCTGGCGGCAAATATTAACATGGAGACTAACGATAATTTTTATTCTATAAACCTAACAAGTGGAGCCGCAAGTTTGATTGGGAGAATAGGGTTTGGCGTTCCGGTGCGGGATATAGCAGTTCATATGCCGACGCTTATTACTGGAATCTCTGATTACAAAAAAAACTCAGAAAAAAGTTTAGCGACAGTTTTCCCAAATCCACTTTCCGAGACTTCAATAATTCGAGTTTACAATAATTCAGATGTGGAAATTACTATTTTGGATGTGTCTGGCAGGGTGATATCTGTTAATCCACTAAACGGTGGAAATTCATCCGACTTAGTATGGAATACAAGTGGTTTGGAAAAAGGAATTTATTTTGTTCGATTGACAACTCGTTCAGGCGAACAACAACTTATTAAAGTAATTAAATAAGAAAGCAACCATTACAAAAGGCTGTCTCGAAAGGACAGCCTTTTTTTTGCAAATTAGATTATCCTGATATTGAATAGCGCTAAGCAATCGGCTTATCATCCGTCATACGCGAATCTAAAGCATCGCGAAGACCATTGCCTACCATCATAAAAGAAAGTACCAGAGTCATAATGGCTATGCCCGGAGTAAAAGCCAAATAGGCTTTGTCCATGCGGATATAACCGTAATGTGCGTTGATCATTTCTCCCCAGGAAGGAATAGGCGGCTGAGCGCCGATACCCAAAAAACTTAAACCTGCTTCGGTTAAGATAGCGCTTGCAAAATTGCTGGCAGCCATTACAACAACGGGACCCATCACGTTTGGTAAAATGTGCCTGAAAATGATTCTGCCGTTTCTGAAGCCTAAGGCTCGTCCCGCTTCTACAAATTCTTTTTCGCGGATACTAAATATTTGTCCGCGCACAATCCGCGCTACTTCCACCCACATGGTGAGTCCAACGGCTATAAACACCTGCGTGATGCCTTTTCCAAGAACAAGAGTGATTGCTATTACTAACAGAATAGTAGGAATGCTCCAAACCACATTAATGAACCAGGAAATAACTACGTCTACACTGCCTCTGAAATAACCTGCCAGTGAGCCCAGCAGGATACCGATAAACACGGAGATCATCACAGAGATTAATCCTACCGCTAAACTAATACGTGTTCCAATTAATAAACGACTTAATAGATCGCGCCCTAAAAGATCGGTGCCAAGCGGATAGGTTTTGGCAATAATGTTTTTTTCTTTAACGGTGTTTTGTAATTCACTGAGACTTTTTACGATTTTTTCTTCATGATCTGTTTCATAAAAAGAGAATTCGTTTTTTAGTGAATCAAAAACAAATGGTTTTACCTTATCAATGTTATAAACCACGTCGGCAACATTGAAGTTCGTTATAGCACCATTGTTAGGTGTGTTGCCGGTGTATTCTTCTGCAAGAATTTCATTTCCTTTAAACGTATAATTATATAAGGTGTAAGTGGCAAAAGGATCATTCTGTCCGAACAACATCGTACTGAACCAATTATTGTCTCTTGTTTCGCCGTTACGTTTTACCTGCAACAGTTTTACACTAAAACCAGGAGACTTTATATAGAGTTCTGGTTTTTGATCGTTGGCGTAAGGTGTTTTATCGGGAGTGATGAGGTATCCTAAAATAGAGATGATGCAGGCAATAGCAATGACAACAAGTCCGCTAACCGCCAGTTTATTGCGTTTAAAGCGTCGCCAGGTAGCAGCGCTCAGCGATTCAGATTCAAAATTTATTGTTTTCTTTTTAAACAGCACTAATTTTTATTTCCACCGGGGTTTTACAAAAAGAGAACTTACTCCTACAATCACTGCGTAAACTGGATACACAAGGCTGACCGGGAAACTCCACCACAAAACATTTTTGTTTTTTATAAAACCTGAAGCTAAAAATAACAACAAAATATCAATAAACAATTTAAAAAAGATGAACACAAAACAAGGAAATCTGTAAGCAGGACTATTCATGCAAAAGAAACAAATTACCCAAACGAGATTAACGCTAAAAGTGATAAATGCCAGCAGGAGATTCAGTTTATTTGAGTTCACTTTAAATTTGGAGGCCCAGCGTGTTTTCTGCAGGATCAATTCTTTGAAAGAAAAAGTAGGATAGGTATAAACAAGCGCATCTTTCGATTTGAGATAAGCAACCTGAGAGTGGTTTATTTTTTTTACATCTTCCAGAAAAAAAATATCGTCGCCGGAAGCAATATTTATGTGTGATGAGTAACCATTTGTTCTTGCAAAAATTTCTCTTGTGAAAATAAGATTGGCGCCACTACATAGAAATGCTTTATTGTAAAATGCACTACCACCTGCTATCACAGAAAGAATGTTATTTTCGATGGCCTGCAAGGCCCAGAACAAACCACTGTTGTCAGCAATGGCTACAGGTGCAATAATCAGATCTGCTTTTGTGTTTTGGTAGAAATCGGAAATACTCTGTAGCCATTTTGAGGAGCGTGTAAAGGTATCTGCATCCCGTAAAACAATCAAGTCGTGTGTTGCAAATTGCATGGCATAAGTAATGCTTTGTTTTTTTCCTTTTTGCTCTGCATTGGAAATAATTTTGTAATTGATTCCTGAAGCACTTAAAATCGCTTCAGCTTGTTGAACTGTGCTGTCGCTGCTGGCGTCATTGATCAGAATAAGTTGAACTTTGCCGTGTACGTACTCTTGTTTTAATAAGGAATTCAAACACAAAGCGATATTTTTTTCTTCATTTCGTGCACAGATAATCAGCGTTAATGGAAGCTGTAGATTTTTAGTTTCAGGAACGAAATACGTGGTCCGTGCGAAACCCAATGCAAGCCAAAGCAAAGTTAGCGTGTAACAAAAAAGCAGAGCAAACAGGATATAAATAACCAGGCTCATTTTTTGGTTTTAAATAATTTGAAATTAAAATTCTGACGCAGTAAAATAATATAGCCAAAAATGCTTGGTACAATTATATTCACCAACCAGATCAGTAAAGAAGACAAAGCAAGTGCAGAATTATCAATTCCGGAATCTTTAAACACTACCAGGGCTACGGCAGCTCTTATAGCGGCTTCAAGAACACTGATCATAGGAATAGTGGTAGTAATTAAAAAGTACAAAGCAATCTCCGGAAAAATAGCCATACTAATATCACGGTGAAACAAGAAGATCAACAAAAAAAACTGCACGAAAAAAACAGAGTAACGAAGTGCCGAAAAACCAAATAATTTTAGGAGGGACGTTGGTGTGAATTTGTAGTTAAAATCTTCTACCTGACTTTGTTTGCTGATTTTCTTTGATATGAAATTTAAGAGTGTGTTTATTTTTGCGATACAAAGCACCAGTAAAAGCAAAAGAATAATACCTATAGTACTTGTAGTATAAGTCATCCAGGCAGAGTCCGCACCAAAATGATTCAGCATTTTGATCAGGGCCACGAATCCACAAATAATAGTAATAGAAAGCTGGAACATGCCGCCCACAAAATGCAACACTGTAATCTTCGGACGGTTTTCAATTTTGAAAAAAATAATTTTCGCTAAAAATTCGGTTGCGCGTCCCGGAGCTAAATTACCCAGACAGACACCGGCGTAAACAGATTTAGTCGCGGTTTTATAACTCACCCATTGAATGGGAGCGGTAATTAATTTCCATTTGTAAGCTTCAATTCCCCAGTTAAGTGGAATAAGCAAAAGACAAGTGATAAAACAAAAAATACCAGTTGATGAAAATGCGGAAGAGTAGAGCAGATCGAGTTTTTCGGAAGTGAAATCGCTTTTTAAGCGGATATATATGATAAGAAAACTACCTACACCTATTAAAAGTTTTATAAGTAAGGAAAGTATTTTTTTTCGTGTTTGCAATTAAGGCCTAAATTTACAGTTTATAGTGGAGCTCATGCCTGTTAACGACAGAATTATTTTAGGAATTGACCCGGGAACCATTGTAATGGGTTACGGCTTGCTGCATATAAAAAACAATGCTTTGAGCCCGATTGCCATGGGTGTTATTAAGCTGGATAAATTTGAGGATCATGCGATTCGTTTAAAAATGATTTTTGAACGTACCGTTAGTATCATTGAAGAATACAAGCCCGATGAATTAGCGATTGAGGCTCCGTTTTTCGGAAAGAATGTGCAGTCCATGCTAAAACTCGGCCGAGCGCAGGGAGTTGCTATAGCGGCGGCACTTAGCAAAAATGTTCCTATTACGGAGTATTCTCCCAAGAAGATAAAAATGAGCATTACCGGAAACGGGAACGCGAGTAAGGAACAGGTTGCTGCTATGTTAGCGCAAATACTGGGATTAAAAGCTGAGAGTGAGTATTTGGATGCAACGGATGCTTTGGGAGCGGCGCTTTGTCATTACTATCAGAATAAAAATGTGAGTGTTGGTGGGAAATCGTATTCTGGTTGGAAAGCTTTTTTGACGGATAATCCGAAGAGGAAGGTGTAGAAGTTTATAGTTTATAGTTAATAGATGGTGTTTACCACTAAGACACTGAGTTCACAAGAGGCACTGAGGCTATAGTGAACAGATGATTTTTACCACTAAGACACTGAGTTCACAAGATGCACTAAGGCTGCAGTTAATAGATGAAGTTTAGCACTAAGACATGATTTTACAAAATGCACTAAGGGTATTTTTAAAGCATGAAGATTCGAACTTAAGTCAAGTATTCAACTTTTCTAAGTTCCCCTATGCGTGTTTAATACCTTAGTGGTTTATTTCTTGAGAGAGTTCAACTTACGGTAACCAATCAACTGATCGTAGTAAGTCCCGAACTTACGATGGTAGACAAGTACATAATAATCATTTTCTGTATCCCAGAAATTTCCTTCCATCACTGTCTCGTCGCCGCCTTTTTTTGTGTCGTCACTTAGCACGTACATATAATTGTAATATCCCTGTTTTAAACGGAGACGTGCTTCGTATCCAAAGCGTGTGTAATTGTAAGTCATTTTGCTATTCTTGTTCATGCGCCAATCGGTAAGTTTGCCCATGATGTAAAAATTTCCGGAAGAAACGGGATTTGCATAAGGCACGAAAAAATCAACGTACACGTACTCCGCTTCTGTATCCATATTTGTTAGGGCTTCACGATTTTTTATCAAAAAGTTTCCATTAAAATCGTTGTAAAACAAATAAGGCTTACGCACTCTCGATTCATCGGCATATAAAACGGCATGACTTTTATATCCGTCTTTTTCATCCCTGTAAATGTTCTGCACTTTCTCTGTTAAAAATTTTATGCTACGGATATCAAAATAGCGAAATTCATTTCCACCATTAAATACCATAGCGTCGTTAAGAGAATACACAAATTGATTTCCATTCATAAATGAAGGCTTAATGTCTGTTACAGCATTGTCCCAGCGGTTATTCTGTGTAATAACCACCTTCATGTCTTTAAAAGGATTTGTGAGGTCGTAACCGGCTCCTGAAATAGTTAATTCTATTTGTTGTTTGCTGTATTGTTCACCCCCTCCAACAGTTTGTCTCATGTTTGCTGCAACGCCAACCTTGTCGTCATAAACTAAAAAGCGCCTGCTTAGCACAATGTCTTTATTGTCGCCGTTCGCGTACACGTACATGATATAGTTCCCGCTTTTGGTAAACTGCGTGTTCTGTTGTGTACCCGGTAAAGGAAAAATCAGATTGTAGTGCGTGTATTTTTGCGTGGTGTTTTGCGAGAATTCGTAGTTTAATAAATTGAGATCATAAAAACCCTGCAGGTATTCGCTTACCATAAGATCGCTGGGAGTCCAATCGGCGTTACAATGCACGAAGGTAACGGTATACATTTTTTTATCTCCGTCAAGATCATCAAAAGCCAGTTCTAATTGTTCGTTGCTGTTAAATTTAATAATGGGAGCTGTGTATTCCCAGCTGACTTCGTGAAACTGAACGGTTTTAATATTTGGTCTATAAACGTAATCGTCGTAACGCAAGACATTATCATTCACATAATCTTCTTCCTGATCTTTATCCTGTGCAGAAAGTAGAAAAGACGAAAATAAAAGGCAGGTAAGAATGAATTTAGAAACCATGAATTAAAAATAAGAAATAAGCTTCAAACAAGATAAGGTTTATACTCAAAGTAAAACGTTTGAAGCTTCGTAAATATTGCTAAATCACTTAATGGTGTCAGTGTTAATTTGATTTTGCGCCGAGCCTGACAGGTTGGTTTGTAATTTATTTTTTTACAGGAAACAAATGCACCTTTGACTCTTCGTTTTTAAGAAGACGCTTTATGTTTTTGCGGTGAGTAATGATTAGAAGTGCAGCAACAATGATGGAAAAAACGGTAAGAATTGGATTGGTGTTATGTAAGGCAATGTTTAAGAAAAGAGGAAACGAAACGCCGGCTACCATAGAAGATAAAGACACAATCCGGGTACTGAATAAAACCAGTAGAAATACACCCAGGGCACAAGCACAAGCTAAAGGCAGAATACAAATAACAACCCCCAGTATAGTAGCAACTCCTTTTCCACCTCTAAATCCAGCAAAAACCGGGAAAATATGACCAATAAGCGCTGCCACACCAAGACCGAGTTGTAAATCTATAAATTCGTTACTATGGATATCGAAATCGCTGAAATAAGCCAAAGCTACGGCCAGTGTTCCTTTTAGAATATCAAGAATAAGTACGGGAATTCCGGCTCTTTTACCTAAAACACGGAAGGTATTGGTAGCACCTGCATTACCACTTCCGAATTCGCGGACATCGATATTATAAAAAAACTTACCTATCCAAACGGAGTTAGGAATCGACCCTAATAAATACGCTATGAAAACGAATATTGCTATCAATGTTTCTTGAACGTTAAATTAATATTAGCAAAACTAACAATTATTTTAAACAAAAAAAGCACCTAAACTTTTTTTAATCAAAGTTTAAGTGCTTTATAATCAGTTTATTAACTCTTTTAGTAAGCGCCTTTTAATTTAACACCTTGCTCTAATTTTTGAAGAGCTGTGATATAAGCTGCAATTCTCATACTTGTTTTAAAGTGAGAAGCGTTATGCCAAACTGCTTCAAAAGCAATGTCCATTTTAATGTCATGTCTTTGATTTACTTCTTCTTCTGTCCAGTAGTACCCGGCTTTATTTTGAACCCACTCAAAATAACTTACAGTAACACCACCCGAGTTGGCAAGAATATCAGGAACACAAATAATTTTTTTCTCGTTTAAAATTGGATCAGCTTCCGGAGTTGTTGGTCCGTTAGCACCTTCCACGATTAATTTGGCTTGTATTTTATTTGCGTTTTCTTCGGTAATTACATTTTGTAAAGCAGCAGGAACCAATACATCACATTTGCTGATCAGTAATTCGCTGTTCTTAATTTCAGTAGCACCTTTAAAACCTTTTAAATTTCTATCGTTTTTTGCAGCAAACTCAATAGCTGCATTTACGTCAATCCCTTTTTCATTGTAGAAAGAAGCGCTGTGATCACCGATCCCAACAATTTTTACTCCTTTTTCAGCTAGCAAACGCGCAGCATGAGATCCTACATTTCCAAAACCCTGCACTACCGCAGTAACGTCCTGAGCTCTTAAACCCATTTTTTTAAGGGCAGCTAAAGTATTAACCATAACTCCACGACCTGTTGCAGCATCACGGCCTAATGAACCACCCACTGCAATTGGTTTTCCGGTAATAACACCCGGACTATCTTCTCCTGTATTTTTATTGAATTCGTCAAGAATCCATGCCATCTCACGTCCGCTTGTGCCCATATCCGGAGCCGGAATATCTTTGTTTACACCAAAAACGTCTTTCATAGCTACTGCATAAGCACGGCTGATACGCTCTAATTCTCCAACACTGTGTGCGCGGGGATCTAATTTAATACCACCTTTTGCGCCACCGTAAGGTAGATTAGCAACAGCACATTTAAAACTCATCCACGCAGCTAAAGCCATAACTTCATCTGCATTAACATCCATCGCATAACGAATACCACCTTTACTTGGACCAAGGTGAGTGCTATGCACGGTGCGGTACCCTTCGAACACCTGAATTTTTCCAGAGTCCATCATAACGGGTAAACTTACTTTAACTTGTTTACTTGGATTTTTCAAAACCAGGGCAACTTCATCGCTAAGGTTCATCAATTTAGCCGCTGCATCGAGACGAGCTAACACTGCTTCAAACATACTTTCTTCGTGTGCGTGAGGCGCTTTTACTGTTTGTGTTGACATAGTAAATTTTAGTTTATTAACTGGGGCCCAAAATTACACAAAATATATTAATTAACCGTGTGGCCGTGGAAATTTGGGAGATTAAACCATAACTTGGCAGTAGTATTAGGCCTATTAAAAACGTTTGTTAAATTTACAACGTGTCATGACTCAATTTTTAAAGATTCTTTCTGTTTTTCTAACCTGTTCTTTTGCCTTTAAAGTTGGATTTCCAACTACTTTTTTTGTATTTGAGCACGATTTCTTAATGGTTATGCTGGTTTCGTGTGGTGGAGGTATTGCGGGAAATATTTTCTTCACCAATTTAAGCGCTGTTATTATAAAGTGGATTCACACATTCAGAGCCAATCGCGGATTGATTAAAAAAAAGAAAACCTTTACCAAGTTTAACAGACGCGTGATGACGGTTAAGCAAAAATTCGGACTTGCCGGCATCGCTTTTATTACTCCTATTTTTTTGTCGACACCTGTGGGGGCCTTTTTAGCAGAACGTTTTTTTAAAGACAAAAGAAAAATTATTCTTTATCTGAGCGCGGCCACTGTGCTATGGGCGCTTGCTTTGTATTTTATTCTCCTGTTTTTTCAGGGTGGCATGAGCGGATGGCTAACCTAAAACATAAAAAACATTTATTTTTTGATTTTGACGACACACTGTGGGATTTTCAAAAGAATTCAAGCCGTGTTCTGGAAGAATTGTACCAGGAATATGAATTAGAATCAAAACTTAAAGCGAACCTGCCGGATTTTCTTGCGGCTTATAAAAAAACAAATTTGAATTTCTGGTCGCTCTACACAAAACGGGAAATCGATAAGCAGTTTTTGCGCAATCACCGCTTTAACGAAACTTTTAAGATTTTTGGTTACGATAATTACGATGAAAATCTTTTGATAACGGATCAGTATCTAAAGCGCGCACCGCAAGGGAGTTGTGTGAAAGAGGGATGTGTGGAAACGTTGGAATATCTGAGGCAAAATTACAAACTTCATATTATCACCAATGGATTTAAGGAAGTGTTCGGCATAAAAATGAACGCCTGTGGGATAAGAAATTATTTTGATCAGATCATTATCAGCGAAGAGCATGCTTTAGTTAAGCCTGACGAAAAAATATTTCGTTTGGCCGAACACTTTGCCGGTGCAAAAAAAGACGACTGTGTGATGATCGGCGATAGTTTGGAGAGTGATATAGAAGGTGCGCTAAATGCCGGTTGGGAAGCGATCTATTTGGCGGAAGATGAAATGCATGGTTTTAAAGGCAGAAGTATTTTGAGACTCGAGGAATTGAAAAATATATTTTGATCTTTTAAGTATAACACACACTACCATTTGTTATTCCAGTTTTTAGAAAGGTTCAGTGCGGTTATTTTTTCGCGTAAACCTTTTCCCCGTTAATATAAGTTGCTAAAACTTTTGTGTTCAAAATTTCTTTTGCATCACATTTCATCAAATCGGTGTCAAGAATCACAAAATCAGCCACCTTATTTTTCTCAAGACTGCCTTTTTCTTTTTCTTCAAAAGCTGCGTATGCAGCCCAGATGGTCATACCTTTTAATGTTTCTTCTCTTGACAAAGCGTTTTCTTTTTGAAAACCATTTGCAGGGTAGCCCTTGCTGTCTTGTCTTGCAACTGCAGCGAAAAAAGTTTTAACAGGAGAAATATCTTCTACCGGAAAGTCTGTACCGAGTGCAATTTTTCCGGTTGTTTCTAAAAGTTGTTTGTAAGCGTAGGCTGTTTTAATGCGTTCTTTTCCTACACGGTCTTCTGCCCAATACATATCGCTGGTGGCGTGTGTTGGTTGCACAGAAGGAAGGATCGTAAATTTCTTAAAGAGGTAAAAATCATTTGGATTTAGCACCTGCGCATGTTCAATGCGCCAGCGACGGTCATTTTGTTCCTTTAAAACAGAGCCATATAAATTCAGTATGTAACGGTTAGCACTATCACCAATGGCATGTGTGCAAAATTGAAAGGGACTATTTATCAAAGCATCTGCAATTTTTTTCAAGCGCCTTTTATCGGTCAGCAAAAATCCCTTCCAATGCTCTTTATCACTGTATGAGTCAAGTAAACAAGCGCCACGACTTCCCAGCGCGCCGTCTGAATAGATTTTAAAGCCTCCAACGGTTAAACGTTCGGTTTTGTAAATTCCTTTTTTTAGCCAGCGCTCATAGTAAGTCGAATCATCACTTAACAAAGCGTAAATCTTCATTTTCAAATCTCCTGATTTTTGTGCCTGATCAATAAGGTCAATGGTGTGTTCTGTTACACCGCAATCATGAACTTCGGTTAAACCATAACTAAAACATGTTTCCTGCGCGGCCTTGTAGTAAGCCTTTGCAAGACTATCATTTATCATCGGAATTTTAAGATCCACCAGGTCCATCGCGTTATCAATTAAAATGCCGGTTAACTTTCCATTTTTTAATTCTACGAGTCCGCCATTTACTTTCGTTTTTTCGGTAACGCCGGTTAACTCCAAAGCTTTTTGATTTGCTAATGCAGCATGACCATCTACACGTTTTAGAAAAACCGGGCGATCAGGAAACAACTTATCCAATTTTTCTTTTGTAGGGTAGTCTTTTTCGCTCCAGTCATTTTGATCCCAGCCACGCCCGTAGATCCAGAGCATTGGCGCTTTTTCGCTGTAGGTTTTTATTTTATCAAGAATCTCCTCAAATGACTTCGTTCCGGTCAGATTACATTTCCACATATCAGTGGCGTACCCTGTGAAATGACAATGGGCGTCTATCAACCCCGGTAAAATGGTTTTTCCATTTACATCGTTTATCTCTTTAGCCGCATATTTTTTCAGAATTTCTTTCGAGGAGTTCAGCTCTAGAATTTTCCCGTCTTTAATGGCCATAGCTTCAAATGTAGCAAAGGCCGAATCAACTGAATAGATAAGCGCGTTATAAATGATGAGGTCTGCGCTTTCTTTTTTCTCAGAACAAGAAAAAGCTATTGCTACTATTAAAATAAAAACGTTTTTTAGCATCGCGAATTTTTATCAAATATAACCATGATTTCACAAGCTAATAAACAAATTGCTCTAAGTTGGTTTGAGGCATTTAATGAACACGATCTTGAAAAATTATTGTCCTTATACGATGATAATGCCGAGCATTTTTCTCCTAAACTTAAAATACGTCTTCCGGCTACGCAAGGGTTGATAAAAGGAAAAGCGGCGCTGAGAAGCTGGTGGCAAGATTCTTTTGATCGGTTACCGAGTTTAAATTATGAGGTGTGGAAATTAACCGCAGATGAAGAACAGGTCTTTATGGAATATATCCGTCACGTGTTGGGCGAAGAAGATTTACGTGTTGGAGAAGTGCTTGAAATAAAGGACGGGAAGATTGTTTTTTCGAGGGTTTATCATGGATAAGAAAGTTTATGATCAATAGTTAATAGTAGCGCGCAGTGTGTCCTGTAAATTTGAGATAGGTAGTCTTAATTTGTAACGAACGCTGTCGCCGCCTGAAGGTAAAAATGTTGTGTAGTTTACTACAAAAAAACTATCAGCAAAAAATTTATTTCCCGTGAACGTTGTGCTAAGCAGAACCTGTTTTGTACTGCCTTTTGCGAATGTATAAAATTCATTTTTCGCAAGTGTTTTGGCCAGCTGGGCGCTTGAATCGGATACAGAATGCATAGTGAGTTTGCAATAAGCCGTATGCTTTCCTGAAAAATAATTGCCGATGTTTTGTTTCTTGTCAGAGTTAAAACTCCTTCGTTCAAGTACAGTTGATCCCATATGAAGCGCATACATGCCTCGCGAATAGCGGGAGACAATGACACTAAATGTGCCGTCTTCGTGTGTATCGGTTTTGGCAAAAAAAACAGAGCCTTCTGTTTGTTCTTTTGCTGAAAGGACATCGTCTCCGAAAACGCTCACGGTTGTTCTTAACGGCTTTCCATCCTCATAATTGAGCACACGACCGGAGATTTCAAATTGTTGGGCTCCTCTTTGGCAGGAGAAGTATACTATTAGTGAACTTATAAAGAGGCTGGCGATCAATTTTTTTTTCATCTTTTATTTGGTTGTAGGAAGTTGTAAATAGTAAAAAATTAAATGTCTGGAATCACTAGAGTTTAATGTTTAATCCAATTTGTCCAATGGGATGCACGTCAAAAGATTTCGCTTCATCACTGTTTAAAAAGTGCATGCCCCATGCAAAATTGGCATATAATTTTTTCGTCATTTTTAATTTAATAAAGTAGGTTAATTCATAACTAAATTGTTGCCTGGCGTAATTTACTTTTTCATAGTAAACGTAAGTTGCCTTGCGGTAATGATTGTCCATAAAATTAATTTTACCTGATATCCCTGAAAAACTTTCGTGGCTAATCCATCGATAGGCAGCGTAATGCTGAATGAAATATTTTTCAGTGCGGAATTGAAGATTTTCGAGCGGAGTATAGGCATCACCAGAGTACCATATCCTGTCCCAATTTGTTAATCCCCGCCCGTAGCCAACCGTTAACCCAAGAATGGTTCGCTTTGCAGGCAGATATCCGCCGACTCCAGCTTCCAATTGGTTGTTGAATACAGAGGCAAAAGGTGAAGAGAGACTGCTGTAGCCGCTCACTTGTAAGGAAAGATAGTTAAGTGGAGAATATGCAAGGTTCAAATTGGCACCGTTTAAATTCAGACCAATATTTCCTTCAAATTGTTTCTTACCGGTAAAGCAGGGTGTATTATGGGTAGGTGTCACGTATTTCCAAATACAAGAGGGTAAAGTAAACATTACACCGATCAGAATACTATAGGACAGACGTGAAACGTGAAACTTCTTAGGCATTTTGTTTTTTCAGTAAAAGTTCTTTAATAGAAAAACAAATCCTTTGACAAATATCAAAAAGCTATTTCTGCCCCCTGATTCTACTCAAAGTTTCCTGGGTAATTCCAAGATAAGAGGATATTATTCCTAAGGACACACGTTGTAAAATTTCCGGATGTTTAGAAGTGAGCACATCGTAGCGTTCTTTAGCAGACATGGAATGAAAATCGTCGAATTTTTTTTCAAGTACCGACATACCGTAATTAGCAAAGAGCCTGCCCATGCGTTCCAACTCTTTAGAATTGGCGTAAAGGTTTTCAAGTTTGTCGTAATCAAAAATCCAAAGCGTGCAATCTTCTAAAGTCTCTACATGTTTATTACTGGGAGTGCGCGAAAAAAAACTGGCCATCGATCCAACAAAATCATTTTCAGCCGCCAACCAATAAGTAACTTCTTTTCCGGCTTTATAATAGAAAGTTCTCGCTACGCCTTTTTCAACGAAATAAAGTTGATTGCAAACTTTTCCCTCTTCACTCAAGAGTTCTTTCTTTTTGAATTCTTTTTTTACGATGCTGTTTGTGAAAATCGCTTCTGCTTCTTTAGAGAGCATGGCCATTTCACCGAAAGATTCAATTAGCTGTTTCATTTTATTGGGTTCCTGAATGGCGCTAATATATAAATTATTTCTGCTGCTGAATGTTTCAAATTTGAAAGGTTTAGTTAAATAAGCGTGTTTTAAAAAGGGCGTATTTCACCCCAAACAGGGGATTTACAGCAGAAGCAACGCTCATAAGACATAAATTACTAATTTCACCAAACAAAAAATTACACCATGAAAAGAATTGCTTTTTTATTTCTAATTATTCCCGCATTTGTTTTTTCGCAACAAAAAGTTACCCTCGAAGATATTTGGGTGAAGTACGCTTTTTATCCAAAGTCTGCTCAAGGTTTTAATGTTTTAAAAGACGGATTAAACTACGTAGATATTGAAAAAGTAGGTGAGGAAAGTGGAATTTATAAGTACGAATTAAAAACACAAAAGCGTTCTAAACTGCTTGTAAACGCCGCCGACGTTAAGTTTGAAGGTCGCCTGCTGGATCTAAATTCCTACAAATTAAGTCCGAATGAAGACAAATTGTTATTGAGTGAAAGCGTGGAAAACGTTTACCGTCATTCACCGAAAGCAAATTATTTTGTTTATGATATTGCTTCAAAAAAGGTAACTCAGCTAAGCGATAAAGGCAAACAACTCTTCCCGACCTTTTCGCCGGATGGAAAAAAAGTGGCTTATGTAAAAGACAATAATCTTTTTATCAAAAATCTGGAGACTGGTGCGGAAACAACCGTTACAACAGATGGACAAGACAATAAAATAAAAAATGGCTGGGGCGATTGGGTTTATGAAGAAGAGTTTTCGAAGGCAGAATATTTTGATTGGAGTTCAAACAGCCAGTATTTAGCATACGTGCGTTTCGATGAGTCGCGTGTAAAAGAATTTACCATGGATTATTATAAGGGAGAATTATATCCTGAAAAGTATACATTCAAATATCCTAAGGCCGGTGAAGAAAACTCATTGGTTTCTGTCCGCATTTTCGACGAGCTTTCTAAAGCCACCGTTACTGCTGACATTGGCACTGAAACAGACATTTATATTCCCAGAATTGAATTTACGAATGATTCAAAAACGCTTTGTATTCAGCGTTTGAACCGTTTACAAAATAAATTAGAGTTTTTATTTACCGATGCAGCTAGCGGAAAAGGGAAAGTAGTTTACACAGATGAAAGTAAAACTTACATCGACATAACAGACGATTTAAGATTTGTTGGCAACAAAGGCTTTATAGTTTCGAGCGAAAGAGATGAATACAACCATTTGTATTATTACGATTTAAACGGAAAGCTGGTAAACCAAATCACTAAAGGTGAATGGGATGTTATGGAGTTTAAAGGGTTTAATGAAGCTACAAACACTTTGTATTATTTGTCTACCGAAATGGGAGTAATTAACCGCGATATGTACAGTGTAAAATTAGATGGCAAAGATAAAAAGCGCTTGTCTACAAAAGCTGGTCAAACAAATTTTGAATTCACCAACGGATATAAATATTATATTTCTAATTACCATAACTCAACAAGTCCGCCCTTGTTCGAGCTTTACAGCATAGATGGCAAGCTGGTAAAAGTCTTAGAAGACAATAAAGAGCTGGTAGATAGAATGAAAACTTACAATCTTAGTGCGAAAGAGTTTTTAAAGTTCAAAAATCCGGAGGGAGTAGAATTGAATTATTGGATGATGAAGCCGGCGAATTTTGACGCTTCAAAAAAGTATCCGGTGTATATGTATGCCTATGGAGGTCCCGGTAGCAACGAGTGTAACAACGGCTGGGATGGTTTTGATTATTTTTGGCACAACTTACTTTGCCAGGAAGGGTATATTGTTGTGTGCATGGATAATCGCGGAACACAAGGCCGCGGACGAGAATTTAAACACAGCACCTATTTGCAACTAGGAAGATTGGAAACACTTGATCAGATTAATTTTGCGAAATATCTGGGTGGAATGAACTATGTAGATAAGACGCGCATTGGATTCCAGGGTTGGAGTTTTGGAGGATATATGGCCTCTTTGATGATTTCAAAAGGAGCGGATGTTATTAAAACGGCTATTGCTGTGGCTCCCGTAACTAATTGGAAATATTATGACAATATTTATACGGAAAGATTTTTACGTCAGCCGAAAGACAACAAAAGTGGGTATGAAGATAATTCTCCAACCAATTTCGTCAAAAATATTAAAGGACCTTTTCTATTGATTCATGGAAGCGCCGACGATAACGTACACATGCAGAACAGTATGGAGCTGGCAGCGGCTATGGTAAAAAACAACATTCCTTTCGATTATATGATTTATCCCAATAAAGCCCACGGAATTAGCGGTGGATACACACGTTTGCATATTTACTCAAAAATGCTGAAGTTCGTAAAAGAAAATCTTTAGCGACGAATGCCAGGAAAAAAGAAGTTAGTTGTTTTTACAGGTGCAGGCATTAGTGCGGAAAGTGGAATTAAAACTTTTAGAGATTCCGGCGGACTATGGGAAGAGCATAAAATTGAGGACGTAGCTACCTTCGATGCGTGGACTAAAAACCAGGCATTGGTTCTTGATTTTTACAATAAACGCCGCAAGCAATTGTTGGAGGTTAAACCCAACGCAGCGCATTTACTGGTTGCTGAACTACAAAAACAATTTGATGTTCAGGTTATCACTCAAAATGTAGATAATCTGCATGAGCGTGCGGGTAGTAAAAACGTTCTGCATCTTCATGGCGAGCTCATGAAGGCCAGAAGTACTGTAGACCCTAATCTTGTATACGATCTAAAAACTTACGAAATTAAAGCAGGTGACCTTTGTGAAAAAGGGTCTCAATTGCGTCCACATATCGTGTGGTTCGGTGAATTGGTACCCGCCATGGAAACCGCTAATGCTATGGCTGCGGAGGCTGATCTTTTTGTGGTTATTGGGACTTCATTGAATGTGTATCCGGCCGCGGGAGTTATAAATTTTGTTTCTCCTTATGTGCCAATGTGGTTGCTTGATCCAGGCGAGTTTAACCTGGATTATATCCGAGAATTAAAACACATTAAGAAAACTGCCGTAAATGGGGCGGAAGATCTTAAAAGGGAACTGCTCAAGAATAGTTAGACGTGAATTTTACTAAGTGAAATGATTTCGAAATAGAGCAATGTTAGCGGTACTTTATTTCGCGAACCTAAATAGGCACTAAAACTGATTTGTGTCCTACTTCCTTCCCGGACATTTTTTACAGCGGTCGCCTTTCTTGAAGTTTTTACAACAGTCTTTTTTCTTTTTACAGCAATCTGTGTAAACGCTTAACGGACAATTGTTTTGAAAGAACAAAATAGTAGGGCTCTTTTTTTCTGTCTCAATGTTCATGGATCAAAACTAATTAATATAGGTTATTTTTTTAATACCGTAAAAGCGGTAATTTTCATGTCGCAAACCTTATGCCGTTTGCGGTCTTTATATGCAATTCGAATCTTTAAATACCTGGTTACCGGCTGTAGCCAGTCCTTTGTTAATAGCAGGTCCTTGCGGGGCCGAAAGCCCGGAGCAGTTAATGATTACAGCCAGGGGACTTAAAGAAACCGGCAAAGTTTCCTTATTTCGCGCCGGGGTATGGAAACCACGCACACGTCCCAATGCCTTTGAGGGTATGGGCGAGGAAGCTTTAAAATGGCTGGTGGACGTAAAAAAAGAATATGGATTTAAGATCACGGTGGAAGTTGCTAATGCCCAACACACCGAACTGGCGCTGAAATACGGCATTGATGTTTTGTGGATTGGTGCCCGGACTACTGTAAATCCTTTTAGTGTCCAGGAGATTGCGGATGTGTTAAAAGGAGTGGATATTCCAGTGATGGTGAAAAATCCGGTGCATGCAGATCTACAACTTTGGATTGGAGCGATAGAACGCATTTACAATAGTGGCATACATAAAATTGCGGCAATTCACAGAGGCTTTCACTTTTACGGAAAGACCAAATACCGTAACAAACCCTTATGGCAATTGCCTATAGAGTTGAGGACCTTATTTCCTGATCTCCCGATTATTTGTGATCCGAGTCATATTAGTGGAAACAGGGAACTCATTCCATCTGTTGCGCAAAAAGCTTTAGATCTTGGTATGAATGGATTGATGATCGAATCGCATTATGATCCTTCCATTGCTTTGAGTGATGCTGCACAACAGCTCACTCCTCAAAATCTGAATCAATTGATTTCTAATTTGGTTATTCGAAAACAAAGTTCTGATAATCCCATTGCGACCGACAAACTATTGGAACTTCGTAAACTGATAGATGAAATTGACGATGAATTGATGAACGTTCTTAGAAAAAGAACGCAGGTAATTGAAGAAATTGGCACATACAAAAAAGAACATCACATTACCATTTTTCAACTCGGGCGCTGGCAGGAAATTTTAAAAACACGCGGTCAGTGGGCCGATAAGATGGGACTTTCACGTCAACACATCGAAAAAATCTGTCAGCTTTTACACGAAGAAAGTATTCGAATTCAAAATGGATTGATGAATACTTAAAAGCATTAATCCGTTTTAATTAATTTCAGATTTGACGAATAATGCCCGTCATTTATTTTTAGAAAATAAATTCCACTGTTATAATTGGAAAGGTCGAGTGTATTATGGCCTTCATTTATTTTACTTTGTAAAAGTATTTTTCCCAAACCATCTAGAAGTGTAATAGAGACGTCTTTTTTGCAGGCAATAGTTAGTTTTCCACTCGTAGGATTTGGATAAACTGAAATCAGACCATTCAGGCTTAACTCTTTTAAGCCAACAAAATTGCAGTCGGAAGTACTAACGGTTATGGCTTGTGTGCTACTGCAGGAGGCTAAAGAAGTTGTTCCCGTTAAAGTGTAAGTTGTATTAGTAGTCGGTGTAACCACAGTCATATAAGAAGTGCTTCCATTGTCCCAGTTATAGAAATATGCGCCAATAGCGATAAGTGTTGCAGACTGGCCTGGACACAACAATGTATTTCCAGCGATGCTAAGTTGCGGATAAGGCACTACACTGAGTGTTATTACCTCAGAGTTCGAGCAGTTTGTTATCAGAGAATTTCCTTCGAGGGTGTAATTTGTAATAACACTTGGACTAAAAGTTGTGTAAGGAGTAGTAGATCCATTGCTCCAGCTGTAAGTATCGGCGCCACTTGCTAACAGGGTTGTGGACTGCCCCTCACAAAAAAGAGTATTGCCCGAAATGGAGATTGCAGGAAGCGGATTAATTACAAAAGATCCCGATGATACTGCTGAACAAGGTCCAATAGAATTTGTGTAATAAAAAGTGTTCAGGCCAGGAGTCTGCAAGCCCGGATCGAATGTTCCACTCGAATAATCAATTGCATTTGACGTGCCATTTGTAAACGAACCACCGCCAGGTACTACACTGACAGTATATTGCGCAGCGTTAATGCACAATGGGGGTATCGCTGAAATCGTTGGAGTTGAAGGATTTGCAAAGGTAAGGGATATAGTTTTTGACTGAGGACAATTAATAATAGATGGAGTTATTACAACAGTGTAAACGATCGTGGTAACTGACCCAGATTGTACGTTCGGAAAAATAACCGTTGTACGTGTATTTGTGCTACTTAGAAAAGTGCTTGGTGACCAGGAGTATGAATATTGTGTTAGAGAAGGTATGCTTGTAAATGTAACGGATGCCATTTGACTGCCTGGGCATAAAGTGCCTGATGTTGGAGTAGTACTGAAGTTAAACGCAAAACCGTTGACAGTAAAGTATGTGGTATAAGTGCACGCTCCGTCGAAAGCACTTATAGTGTATTGTCCCCCGCCGGATAGACCACCAGCGGTGTAAATCTTTGAAGCCGTTGGATTTAAACTACTACTAAACGCCGCTGTTGTGCCGGTTGATGTTATGAAAAAGGAGTTTAGACCTTGCGGAGCGTCGCTGACCGGATTTAAAGAAAGGGTAATCATCGCGCTTGATGCTCCCTGGCATACTGTTGTATATTGAGAAACGGAAAGTGTACCGGGCGTAGAAGAAACAAGAATTGTTATAAGGGAATCACGACATCCCAGAGGACCATCAAAAGCAACTCCAAAAATATCGTTTGTTTGTGCTGGATTTACAATGTATTCCTTGTTTCCTCCACCCGCTGTAAAAGTAATTGCTGTATTTAAGTGATACCATTGATAATTTGTCGCTTGAGGGGCGCTTAAGTACGCTACCGTTCCGCAAAAAGGCTGAATTACGGTTGTGGGAGCAAGTATGCCAGAGTTGATTGTTACCACAGTGCTGGTAGCATTGCAGCCTAAAGCGACGACTGTATAATTTCCTGCAGCAACATTGCTAATAACCGAACTCGTGCTAATAACTGACCCTGTAGAATTACTCCAGCTATAGGAAGAAGCATTTGAGAACACTGTAGCAGATCCTGCACTTCCATTTATACAAGTAGGTTTTGTTCGGACATAATCTATAACGGTTGGCGTGTTACTAAAAGTGTAAACAATTGTTTGAGGGCAGCCATAGTTTTGATCCAGATAGAGTGTATACGTTTGCCCGGAATAAACTGCCTGTGCGTAAATAATTTGCTGTTGACTTCCCCATGCATAATTATACGGTATTCCTCCTGTATTCCAACTGTAGGTGATGTGCCCCAGAGGCGCCACAATAGTAGCAAAGCCTAAGGAATTACCCTGACAATAGCTAATCGGCGGGGTTACATATGGAAAGTCAGCGTCAAAAAATAATGTACCGAAATGATCTCCAAATTGACAGTCACCACAGGATATTTCTATTGTAACAACTGTATTTATATATTGGCTTAAATCTACTGTGCGCAACTGCCAATTACTCCAATGAGCAGTGGCGCTTGAAGAAAAGCTCATGTTTGAAGTTTGATTACCAGGGCCGGGTGCCAGACTTTGAGTAACACAAGATACAATATTACCATACTGATCTGTAATGTTGAACTTAAAAAAGGACTCGGAACAAAAATAATGGTTTCCGCCTGTCCACACTCCGGCAAAAGCGAATTGGAAAGAAGAATTAGAGCTTGTTACAGAATATGTTCTCGATAATTTTGTTGTAACACTATTGGATATAGAATTATTAAGCCGTGCCACATTTGTGCCGCCTAACGGAGATTGCAAAATGTTCCCTATTTCAGGAAAAGCGGCAATTGGTGTCGAGACTATAGAGAATTCAGGACTTCCTGCTGTCCAAACGGTATTTCCGCTACATCCTACAAGAGTGCCATTAACCTGGCTGGTTATAGCCCAGCCATTCACTGCATTTGCAGTTGTATAAGTTCCAGCGGGAGTTGATTCAAAGTCAATGTTTGCGGTTTGTGAGTTTAAAACAGCACAGCAAAATAAAAGTAAAATGAGAGCAAACTGTTTCATTGGGTCTGGTTTACATTAAAAGTAGAGTAAAGCTTTAGCCAAAACAATTCCCTTGCTCATTCAAAAGCTCAATTCACTAAATTGTTAATCAGTCTTTATCAGTTTTAGTAATTTAGTTTCCTTTTCGTAGTAAACTTTTAAAAGGTAAACGCCGTTTGGATAATTGCTAAGATCAACAGCGAAATTTTTCCCTGGTGTTTTTTCTTCTCTGAGCAATCTTCCTAAGGCATCGTGTACACTGAAACGGATATTAGCAACTGATTCAAGAATTATTTTCCCATTTGTAGGATTTGGATAAACTGAAATCAGACCATTCAGGCTTAACTCTTTTAAGCCGACAAAATTGCAGTCGGAAGTACTAACGGTTATGGCTTGTGTGCTACTGCAGGAGGCTAACGAAGTTGTTCCCGTTAAAGTGTAAGTTGTATTAGTAGTCGGTGTAACCACAGTCATATAAGAAGTGCTTCCATTGTCCCAGTTATAGAAATATGCACCAATAGCGATAAGTGTTGCAGACTGGCCTGGACACAACAATGTATTTCCAGCGATGCTAAGTTGCGGATAAGGCACTACACTGAGTGTTACTACCTCAGAGTTCGAGCAGTTTGTTATCAGAGAATTTCCCTCGAGGGTGTAATTTGTAATAACACTTGGACTAAAAGTTGTATAGGGAGTAGTAGATTCATTGCTCCAGCTGTAAGTATCGGCGCCACTTGCTAGCAGGGTTGTGGACTGCCCTTTACAGAAAAGTGTATTACCCGAAATACTAAGAACAGGAAGAGCGTTAATGACGTAAGTCCCCGAAGATTTCGCGACACAGGTTCCTACAGAATTGGCGTAAGTAAAAGTATTAACGCCGATGGTCTGCAGCGATGGACTAAAAACACCACTTATAGATCCAATCCCAACAGAGGTGCCATTTGCAAAAGAACCACCGGCTGGATTTGCGCTTATGGTATAGTCACCTGCATTTGCACAAAGAGGAGGGATTGAAGAAATAGTAGGGGTTAATGGATTAGCCGAAGTTATCGAAATTGTTTTTGTTTGTGGGCAATTAATCACAGTTGGTGTAACCACTACTGTATAAATAATTGTGTTTACCACGCCTGGGCCCACAGTAGGGGATAGGATCGTATTTTGAGAAGAAGTTCCTGCCAGAAAGGTACTTGGGGTCCACGAATAGGAGTATTGACCTTGCGCCGGTGCTGCTGAGAAACCAATGCTTGTTATTATACTGCTACCATTACAAAGGGTAGCAGTTGAAGGACTAACGGTATAATTAAAAACATAAGGAGTTATCGAAAACGAGGTGCTGTATTTACAAACACCATCAAACGCTACAACACTATATGCGCCACCAGCCGATAAGTTAGAGGCAGTGAAAGTATTCAACGGAGTGGGATTGATTGAGGAACTGTAAGCGGTGGTAGTTCCGGTGGAACTCACAGAAAAGAAGTTCGTGATAGTCGATACAGTTGAAGCGGGCGTCATAGAAATGGTTACGATGCCGTTGGTAGAGCCAGGACAGGCAAGCAAACTACCGAGGGTAGAGAGGTTTCCACCTGGAATTGAAACCAATACATAGTTTAACGAATCTCTGCATCCGTTGTTAGTATATGCTACAGTAATGTTGCTCAAATTGACAGGAGAAGAAAGAGTAAAGGAAGAAGAAGTTCCGCCCAGGCTTGCTGTAATTGGGGTCAGATTGGAAGTATACCATTGGTAGTTCGATCCATTGGAAGGCTGCAGGTATGCCTCATTACCGCAAAAATACTTTAGATAAGTAGAAAGACCAGGCGTGCCAGTGTTAACAGTGACAGCGGCTGTGGAAGTACCACAACTTAGACTAGTAGCACCAGCAGAAGTAACACTTATGGTATATGTACCTGATAATAAATTATTCGCAACTGCATTTGTTGCCACCACTGAATTACTTGCGTTAATCCAATTGTAAGTGTAACCCGAACTGCTTCCGGCGGGCACTACCGTTGCCGAGCCAATATTTCCGCCTATGCAGGTAGAGGAGGATCCTGTCGCTACAATGTTGACAGTGCCGTAAGAAACTGTGTAGGTCTGCGTATAAACGCAGCCGGACTCAGCTACTAAAAACAAAGAATATGTGGCGCCGGGTACAGGGCTATTGATAGCCAATGTGCGTGTGGTGGCGAGAGGGAAATTAATAGATGACGTATTGTTTACCCATGTGTAAGAAGAATAGCCGGGTGGACCTTCCGCCAGGGCTTGTGATGAACCTGCGCAAAAATAAATTTGATTAGAAGAGGGATCGACCGTGGATAAACCCTGACCGAGCAGAGGCGAAACTATACGGGAGTCAAAAAAAGCAGTGCCATAATGACCGGGCCACGTGCAGTCGCTGGCTGAAATTTCGATAGTAACATTTGTATTTATAAAGGCCGAAAGATCGATGAACTTTACTTGCCAGTTTGTCCAGTAAACGAAGCCATTAGCGGCAGTTGAAAAAGTTGATCCTGAACTCTGACAGCCGATGTCGGGGGACATTGTGTAAGAGAAACAGCTTTGCAGGTTTCCGTTTTGAAAAAGCTCTGCTTTAAAAAATGCCCCTTCACAACAGGTGTGGTTACCACCTTCAACGATTGCTGCATAAGCATATTGAAAAAGTAGATTAGATGATGTTACTGAGAAAGTGCGTGAAAGTTTTGTCGCGTATCCTGTTCCCGCGGTGTTATTTAATTGTACTATTTGTGTTCCGCCAAGTGGAGAATGTGCAAGACTTCCGATAACAGGAACAGAAGCAATAGGCGTTGCAAGCACAGCAAACTTAGGACTTCCAAGATTCCATGTAGTTGATCGTGGACAAGAAGACAGAGCCTGACTTGTTACAGACCATCCGCTTACGGAATTAGATGTAGAGTAGGTTCCTGCAGCAGTCGATTCAAAATCCATGTTGGCTACTTGCGCTTTCAAAAAAGTTGCAGTAACTAAAAAGATGGCGAGTGTGGTAAAGAATTTTTTCATTGGGTTAGGCTTTAGTTAAAAGTATAGCGAAATCTTAATCAAAACTATTCCTTTGCTCATCCAAAAGGCCTGCTCACTAATTACTTAATCTCCTTTTAGCAGTTTTAGAGTTTTTATTTCGTTCGCCTGGTCAACTTTTAAAAAGTAAATGCCACTTAGGTAATTACTTAAATCGAAAGTCAATTTATTAATTCGACTGTTCCCGAAAAAATATCCTGTTATAAGTCACACCTTCCCCCGCAATAACTCCCAAAGCACGATTCCTACACTCACTGAAATATTAAAAGAGTGTTTGCTTCCCGCCTGTGGAATTTCAATAACCCCCTCGCAGGCATCTATAACGGTTTGCTCCACACCGTAAACTTCGTTTCCAAATACCAGGGCGATTTTTTCGTTGGAATAAGAAAATTTATTTAAAGGAATGCTGTTTTTTGCCTGTTCTACGGCATATACTTTGTACGCTTTTTGTTTCAGGTAGTCGAGGGCTTCCGCTGTTGATTTAAAGTGTGACCATGCAACCGTTGATGTTGCACCCAAAGCCGTTTTTTCTATCTCTTTATTTGGGGGTGTGCCGGTAACGCCGCACAAAAGAATCTCTTCAATTAAGAAAGCATCTCCTGTTCTGAAAGCTGAACCCACATTGTTTAAACTTCTTACATTGTCAAGCACCACTACAACTGGCTGTTTTTCCGCATTTTTAAAGGCTTCCACGCTCAATCTGTTCAATTCTTCGTTTTTTAGTTTCTCCGTCATAAAGGCATTTTAACTGAATAAAATTACTTATATTTATGCGTTAAAACGTAATACTTTTTTGTGAAATTATCTAAGGAATTCAAAATAGGTATAGTGGTGGTTCTTGCCATTGGTGCTTTTATCTGGGGAGTTAGTTTTTTAAAGGGCGCTAATATATTTTCAGATCAGTATTTTTTATACGCTGTTTACCCGGAAATCGACAATCTGATCCCTTCTAATCCTGTTCAGATTAATGGTTATAAAATCGGACAGGTAAAATCTATCAGCCTTATTGAAAGAGGTGGCAAAAATCAAATTCTCGTAAAGTTTGTCATTACAGAGGATGTGAACATTCCCAAAAACTCAATTGCCCGCGTAACGAGCACCGATCTTCTCAACAGTAAAGCCGTTGAAATTATTTTCGTTGGTAAAGAAAATGGTTTTGTGCAGAATGGTGATACACTCGTTGCTGAAAATGCAGAGGGTATGAAAGAATCGGTAGTGCGAAAACTTGAGCCTTTGCAACGTAAAGTAGAAAGCCTGATCAGTAGCATGGATACGGTAATGGATGTAGTGAACAAAGTTTTAAATTATAAAACGCGCGAAAATATCAGCCAGTCTTTTGAAAGTGTGCGTAAAGCGATTTTTAGTCTGGAACAAACCGCATATAAGCTTGATGATTTAATGGCGACTGAAAAACCTAAAATCTCTTCCCTGCTCACAAATCTTAACGGTATTACATCTAACCTCAATAAAAACGAAGTTAAGATTACAAATATCCTCACTAACTTCAGTAACCTTTCAGATACACTTGCTAAGTCTCAGTTAAAAAGTGCTGTCAGCAATGCAGATAACACTTTAAAAGAGCTTAATGCGTTGTTATCGAAGATTAACCAGGGACAAGGAACTTTGGGTAAACTTGCTAAGAACGATTCTCTTTACAACAACCTGAATAACTCGGCAGCCGATCTTGACAAGCTTTTACAGGATCTAAAAGCGAATCCGAAGAGATACGTACATTTCTCTTTATTCGGCGGAAAAAACAAACAATCTAAAACAAAATAATATGATCGCTTCTATTATTTTTTGCATTCTATTTATTGGCTCTGGCGCTTTTTTTTACATCAACGCGAAAAAAATCCGGAGAAATATTTTTATTGGAAAAGATTTTCCTATCACCGACAACAAAGGCGAGCGCTTAAAAACAATGGTGCTGGTGGCGTTGGGACAGAGTAAAATGGTGACGCGTCCCATAAGTGCGATCCTTCATATTTTTGTTTATGTGGGATTTGTGCTTATCAATATCGAAGTTATGGAAATGTTTGTAGACGGTATTACCAACTCGCACCGTGCCTTCAGTTTTTTGGGTAGTTTTTATAATTTTTTGATCGGCTTTTTTGAAATTCTTGCGCTTCTTGTGTTTATTGGAGTGGTTGTTTTTTGGTTGAGAAGAAACGTGGTAAAAGTAAAACGGTTTTTGAATTCTGAATTAAACGGCTTTCCAAAGTTAGATGCCAATGTTATTTTAATAACGGAAATGGTTTTAATGACCGCCCTGATGTTGATGAATGCAGCCGATCAGAATTTACAGTTACGCGGTAACGAACACTATCATGCGGCCGGAAGTTTTCCGGTGAGTCATTTTTTTGCTCCTATGTTAAGCGGATTATCTGATGGCTCTTTAATCATGATTGAACGCACTACATGGTGGTTGCATATCATCGGTATCTTCGCGTTCTTAAATTACCTTCCTTATTCAAAACACCTTCACATTCTTTTAGCTTTTCCGAATACCTATTTTTCTAACCTAAAACCAAAAGGACAATTTAATACTTTAGACGCTGTAACGGATGTGGTAGCTCCAAACTTTGATCCTGCATACGTTGCCAAAACCGATCCTAATAATCCGGTGCGCTTTGGGGTGAAAGATGTTCAGGATCTCGGTTGGAAAAATTTAATGGATGCTTATTCCTGCACTGAGTGTGGAAGATGCACTTCTGCCTGTCCGCAAAATATGACCGGCAAAAAATTATCTCCTCGTAAGATCATGATGGATACACGAGATCGTATGGAAGAGGTTGGTCGTAACATGGATGCGAATAAAGGCGTGTTTGTTGATGATGGTAAATCTTTATTAGGCGATTACACAACAGCAGAAGAAGTGTGGGCTTGTAATACGTGTAATGCTTGTGTTCAGGAATGTCCTATAAACATTGATCCCCTGGCTATTATTTTAGAGATGCGTCGTTATCTGGTGATGGAACAAAGTCAAAGTCCTTCTGAATTAAATGGGATGTTTACTAACATTGAAAATAATGGCGCTCCGTGGCAGTTTTCTCCGGCAGATAGAGCGAATTGGACGAACGAGGCATAAAAACCACTAAGACACTTAGAACACGAGAAGCACTAAGATGATCATTACTCAGAAATATATTAATGAGATCTCATATGAAATTGTTGGGGGAGCGATTGAGGCGCATAAACATGTTGGACCTGGACTGTTAGAGTCGGTATATCATTCATGTTTGGCCGAAGAATTGGAAAGCAGCGGTTTGATAGTTGAATCGCAGGTAAAAGTTCCTGTGAGTTATAAAGGAAAAGATATTGGGGGTCTATTAAGGTTAGACATGTTGGTAAATAATTTGGTTGTGGTAGAGTTAAAAGCAGTGGATGTAATGATATCTCTTTACAAAGCCCAGCTGCTGTCGTATTTGAAATTGGCTGGAATGCCTAAAGGATTGCTTATTAATTTTCATTGTGAAAATATAACAAAACACTTAGTTCCTCTGGTCACGGAAGATTTTGCCTTATTACCAAAAGATTAAATATAACTTAGTGCTGCTCAGTGCCCTTAGTGCCTTAGTGGTTAAAATATAGAGAATATGAGTTTAATAAAAGTTTATACAATGGCAGAGATGATTGCCAAAGGCGAGACACCAGAAATTCTTTTTTGGGTAGGTTGTAGCGGAAGTTTCGATGACCGTGCTAAAAAAATAACCAAAGCCATTGTTAAGATTTTAAATCATGTAAATATTAAGTTTGCCATTCTCGGTTCTGAAGAGGGCTGTACCGGCGACCCGGCAAAGCGTGCAGGAAATGAATTTTTATTCCAGATGCAGGCAATGCAAAATATTTCTGTGTTAAACGGTTACGAGGTAAAAAAAATCGTAACGGGTTGTCCGCATTGTTTTAATACCATTAAAAATGAATACCCGGCTTTAGGTGGAAATTATGAAGTTATTCATCATACACAACTAGTGCAGGGACTTATAGACTCTGGTAAATTAACTGTACAGGGCGGAGAATACAAAGGCAAAAAAATTGTTTTCCACGATCCCTGTTATTTGGGAAGAGGAAATAACATTTACGAAGCACCACGCGAAGTAATTCAAAAGCTGGATGTGGAATTAATGGAAATGAAACGCAGCCGCGCTAAAGGTCTTTGCTGTGGTGCAGGCGGCGCACAAATGTTTAAAGAGGCTGAAAAAGGTACCAAAGAAGTAAACAACGAACGCGCCGAGGAAGCACTGGCATTAAATCCGGATGTTATCGCCGTAGGTTGTCCGTTTTGCAATACCATGATGACGGATGGTGTGAAACATTTCAATAAAGAAGATAAAACCAAAGTACTCGATGTGGCTGAGCTCATCGCAAATGCCAACGATCTTTAAGCTATGAACAAAATTATCTTTCTTTCCGCTTGTTTTCTTTTGTTTTTTATAGTGCCTTCCTGCAGTGAGCATTCGGAAGTGGAGCAGTCGAATAAAAAAGCAGACAGCCTCAGCATCAAATTAAATTCGCCGGAGCTAAAAGCAGTAAACGCTGAACTTATAAAAGATGCTTCAAATGCCGGACTTTACGACAAGCGCGCGAAAGTGTATTTGAATCTCAAACAATTTGTGGAAGCAGAAAATGATGCGAAGCGCGCTATTAAAATAGACAGTACTCAGGCCCCTTACTACATTACTTTGGTAGATATTTATTTTAGTGAGAACAATACACGAAAAGCGAAGGAGTTATTAGAGTCTACAGCAAAAAAATTTCCGGATAATATTGAAGCTTTATTAAAACTAGCTGAATTATATTTTTTAGTGCAGCGTTACCAGGATGGCATAACTTATGTAAACAACGCACTTAAGATAAATGAAAATCTTGCAAAAGCCTATTACATAAAAGGAAGTATTTACAGGGAGAGTGGCGATACAAGTCGTGCCATCTCAAACCTGGAGACAGCGGTGGAGCAAGACAATAAATACATAGATGCTTATTACGATTTGGGAGTTTTGTATGCAGCCCGCAGAAATCCTATTGCACTTGATTATTACAACAACGTTTTAAGCGTAGATCCTAATCATGCAGAAGCAACTTATGCAAAAGCTAAATTACTGCAGGATTTGGGCAAAATAGATGAAGCCCTGGCTCAATACGAATCTATTATTGCTAAAGATAAGAACTGCGAAAACTGCTACTATAACCGCGGCGCCATTTATCTTGAAATAAAAAAAGATGGTAAAAAGGCAGTGGAAGAATTTACAAAAGCAATTGAGATCAATCCTAATTACGTGGAAGCGTACTTTGCGAGAGGGTATGCGTATTCTAAATTAAAAGATAAAGAAAGTGCTAAAGCAGATTATAGAATGTGCCTTAAAATAAAACCCGGTTACGAACCGGCAGTAGAAGAACTGAATAGCTTTTAATTTATAAGCTCAGACGGAATACTAAATTTACAATTCAAAAAAACGGAAACTATGAAGTTAGAAAAGAAACAGGTATGTATCGCCTTGCAAGGTGGGGGAGCTCACGGAGCATTTACCTGGGGAGTATTGGACAGACTTCTTGAAGAAGATGCCATCGTTGCTGAAGCTATGTGTGGAACAAGTGCGGGAGCAGTAAACGCAGTAACCTGTGCTTACGGTTTACACATTGGGGGTCCTGCAAAAGCAAAGGAGCTCATGGAAAAACTCTGGCACAAAGTTGCACTGAGCGGAAGTTTTTTGTTTAAACCGAGCATGTTTGATCAATTGTATGGCGGCGGCGACATTCATAATAGTCCGGGCTTTATGATGTTTAACACTATCACGCAATTTCTTTCTCCCTATAATTTTAATCCTTTAAATTATAATCCTCTACGCGATGTATTAAATAGCCTGATCGATTTTGAGGAATTAAAATTATATAACAAGAAAAAATTATTTATCTGCGCCACAAACGTAAAAACCAATCGCGCAAAAATTTTTACGAATAAAGAAATTACCGTTGATTCTGTGCTTGCCTCGGCTTGTTTGCCTTTTTTATTCCAGGCTGTGGAAATCGACGGCGAATATTATTGGGACGGAGGTTATATGGGAAATCCACCGATATCGCCTTTGATTACCAATACAAATATTCGCGATATTGTTTTAATTAAAATTAATTCTATAAACATCAATTCTGTTCCAACAAGCGCGCGTGATATTGCTGATCGTGTGAATGAAATTTCCTTCAATAGTAGTTTGATAAACGAAATGAAATTGATTCACTACAGGAACGAATTAATACGAAATGGCATTTTAAAAACAGACAATAAAACTAACCGTGAGATTTTCGTTCACACTATTAGCGGGTATGAAGCATTGAGCCAAATGAGCCAGAGCAGCAAAATGAATATTTCGTGGGAATTTTTGTTGAGCCTCAAAGAAAAAGGCAGACAAATTGCAGAGAAGTGGATCCAGACCGACTATCAGAATGTGGGCTTAAAATCTACTTTTGACGTGGAAGAACATTTTTTCGATAAATTATAACATTAATTAAAGTTCCGCGACTTTATATCCTCAGATCTTTAAATTCAGATAGGTAAAATTTTAGTAGTTTTACCCTTTATCGCGAATTAAAACACCAGGCTTTAATGTTTCACAGTTTCAAAAAGGTAAGTATTGTCAGAGTGGTTAAAACACTCTGCCTCCTTTTTTTAATTCTTTTTTGTTTGGAACATGATGCCCAGGTTTTTTATTCTGTTAATCCAAAGTATTTAAGAAGTAAAACAGAACAAAATAATCTGCTTTCAGATTACAAATACACTTACCCGGATACTTCCATTACGGAGCAGAGCAATTATTTTCCCCGCAACTTTATGGGGAACATGGGACTCGCTTCTCCTGATTATATTTGGCGATACGGAACAGAAGATCTTGGCTTTCGCCTTGTTCAAAGTCCGCTAACTAGTGATAAGATAAGTGAAAGCGAGGTTAAGTATTTCAGAACTATGGGGCCCTATGCCAGTTTAAATGGTATTGCCGGCAGTAAAGAGTTCCAGATCTTCAGAATGTTGTTTACACATACCTACAAAGATAAAGTAAACGTTACGGTGGGTTTTAACCGCTACACTTCCAAAGGGTTTTATAACAGGCAGCAGACTTACACCAATAATTTTTACCTGAGTAGTAATTACACCAACAAAGAAAAAAGTTCTGGCTATTATTTTTATATCATGAACAATGGTAATAAAAATAATGAGAGCGGAGGTATTAAAGATGGTGTGTTAACTGACTCAAGCATGGTTTTTGACAAAGCGCTCTTTGCTAACAGGCTTACGGAGGCCAGTCGCGATAACCGCGAATTAAAAGTAATGGTGAATCCCTGGATAAGACTAAACAAGATTGACTCCACTTCAAAACTCAACCAGTATGTTCAGTTGAAATCGAAATTTTCAACGCAATCCTATCGCTATAAAGATGCCTACCCTATAAAAGATTCTTTTTACACCGCTATATTTCTAGATACATTAAAGACGCAGGATAGTTCGCACGTTATGAAAATCTCCAACGAACTTTCTTATTCTCTTTTAAGTACTGATAACAAATTTGGTTTTTCTGTGGGATATAAAAATGAAGTGAACAAGGTTTGGCAAAAAATTGACAGTGTTTTTATAAATCATTTTTTACAATCTGATCTTGTTTACCGCACCGCCTTAGTTCCGAAGGATTCTACAGACAAACGTGTGAGATTTTTTGACAGCCGTGTTAATTTTCAATTCGGATTTTTAGGTCCTGCAAAAGGAAATTTAAAACTCGAAGGGAATTCAGTTTTTACGTTTAATGATCTTAAAAAAAGGGCAGTGTTTTTTAATTTGCTTTTAGAAAACCGAAGTCCTGATTATATCTATAACAACTGGGTGAGCAATCATTTTTTGTGGTTCAACAATGGCTTCAAAGATCAGCAGCAGGTACAGGCTAAACTGGGTGTAAATTTAAACAGGTTTTTTCAGGCTTCTGTTTTTTTTCACAGTACGGCTAACTACTTATATTTTGACCAGGAAAATAAACCGCAACAATTTTCAGGACCCATTAATAACGTTGGGGTAAATTTGAATTTTACAAAAATATTTTTTAAACACCTGGGTATCGGTTTAAATCACATTTATCAAAATACCCCGGAGCCAAAAATAGTAAGAGTTCCGGCTAATGTTTCTACCATCAAGTTATTTTACAATGGCAGTCTCGCTAAAAATAACCTGCAATTGCAAATTGGAGCGCAACTACAAGTCTATGAGTCTTTTTATGCATTGGCATACATGCCATCTACTCAAACATTTTATTTACAAGACCAGTTTAAAACAAGTACCTATCCTTATTTAGATGTTTATCTGAATGCAAGAATTCGCCCTGTTAATTTTTTCTTAAAAGTGGAGAATGTTTTGCAGAGTCTTGCCGGACCGAACTACTCTTTTGTTCCCGGTTACTACCAAACAGATCTGGCTTTCAGATTTGGATTGACGTGGATGTTCTTCGATTAGTTTGTTCTCAAAATTTTTACCACTCAGAACACTCAGAACACTTAGATACACTAAGATTTATTTTTTCTCAGTGCCCCTTCGTGACCTAAGTGTCTTAGTGGTTATTGGAAAAATACCAATTGAAAAATTTGTTTGATTTATCGCTAAGGATTTTTACCACTGAGGCACTTAGAACACTTAGTTACACTAAGATTTATTTTTTCTCAGTGCCCCTTCGTGCCCTTAGTGTCTTAGTGTTTAGCGTATGAATTTTAAATACTAATTGAAAAGTTTCTTTGTTTGATTTAGCGCCAAGGAGTTTTACCACTGAGGCACTTAGAACACTTAGATACACTAAGGCTTATTTTTTCTCAGTGACCCTTCGTGCCCTTAGTGTCTTAGTGGTTATTTTGGCCGGATGAAATCAAGATTCCGTTTCAGTCCCTTATACTTCGTTCGCTTAACAGCTGAATTTTTGAAGACCAATTGAAATGTTTCTTCGGTCATATCACTCCATTCTACTTCTGAAAAATTTAGAAAAGAAGAATTAGTAAACAAGGGTTCTTTGTGCGGCATGCTGAAACTGTTCCACGGACAAACATCCTGGCAAACGTCGCAACCAAAAGCCCAGTTATCCATTTTTGTTTTAAACTCTTCGGGAATAGCTTCCTTTAATTCAATGGTGAGATAACTAATACATTTACTGCCATCAACCACGTAGGGCGCTACAATGGCTTCGGTGGGACAAGCATCAATGCATTTTGTGCAAGTGCCGCAATAGTCTTTAATCGGCCCATCGTACTCCAATTCGAGATCAACTATTAATTCGGCGATAAAAAAGAAAGAACCTTGTTGTTTGCTGATGAGGTTTGAATTTTTTCCAATCCAACCGAGTCCGCTTTTTTTGGCCCAGGCTTTATCAAGTACGGGAGCGCTATCTACAAAAGCGCGTCCACTTATTTCTCCGATTTTTTCTTTTAGAGTAGAAAGAAATTCATGCAGCTTATTTTTAATCACTTCATGGTAATCTTGTCCGTAAGCATACTTACTTATTTTAGGAGAATTAGTGGTTGGAGTCTGCGATGGATAATAATTATATAAAAGAGAAACAACAGACTTTGCACCTTCTACCAATAAACGTGGATCGAGGCGCTTGTCAAAATAATTTTCCATGTAGGCCATTTGTCCGTGTTTGGACTCTTTCAACCATTTTTCGAGTCGCGGGGCCTCTTCCTCTAAAAAATCCGCTTTTGAAATTCCACAAAAATCAAAACCGAGCCTTTTGGCTTCAGACTTAATGAGGGCAGTGCGACTATAGATAAGACTTTGCAAGCCCTAAAGGTACTAAATCCGACAGATCAGTAAAAACGATAGTCTTTTCTAAATCGTGCGGATAGGCAATTTTTCATGTTTTAACAATTTAATGATGTAAAGCGCTAGGATTCAATGCTCTGAAATTTGTATATTTGCATCAAATTATGAAAACCACGTGTAAAAAACTGAAAATCAGTAATTTACATACAAATACGTGATTAACAATAATTTAACGAAAGAATAATAAACCGGTAAATCCTGAAAAATCAGCGGTTTATCACAAAAAAGAAAAAAATGAAAACAGCAAACCCAGTAATCGACACCCTAGTAGAAAGCCAAACACAATTCGTAAACAATTGGATGGATTCTGCAAAAAAAATGCAATCAGCTTTTACAAGCGGAAATATTACTACTGAAGGTCAGTCGTTATACAAAGAGTATTTCGATAAACAAATGGGAATTTTAAACGGGATGCAAAATTCTTCTGCAAACATGTTTAATTCAAATAACGAAAACAATCCACAGGAATTTTTCAAAAACTGGTTCAACCAACAAGCTTCGTATGCTAAGCAAATGGCTGACTTTAACCAGAGCATCAATAACAGCTTTTCAAGTTTTGGCAAGCCTGCACAAGACTATATGTCAAACTTTGGTCAAAGCAACACTGTTTTTACTAACATGTACAATACATGGTTAAACACATTGAATACTTCTTTTGATTCGATGAGTAAAAACATGGGGAATACATTTAACAAAGATGTGTTTACTAACTTTATGCAAGGTAACCGTGTTTATGCAAGCATGCAGGAATTTTTCCAGCCAATGGCTAACATGTTTAAAAACGGTCAGTTTAACATGGATGCATTCAAAAATCAAATGACTGCTGACATGTACACTAACCTTACAAAACAAATGTTTGGTAACATGTTCAACACAACTTCTGTTCAGGAAGTTTATGATAACGGAATTAAACAATTGCAAAACTTTTTCGCTAACCAAAATAATTTAGGAAAAGAATATTACGCTCAAATGCAGAATATCTCTAAAGACTTTCCTAAACTTTTTGGAAACAACGAAGTTCTAACTAACATGAAAGAATTCTCAGGTCAGTTTCACAATGTATTTGGAAAAACTTTTGAACCTCTTTTAAAATTAGTTAACGCCGGGAAAGAAAAAGAAAATGCTGAGGCGGTTATTTCTTTAATGGACAGAATGGGCGAATACAGCCTTAAACAAGCTGAATTACAATCTTACTTACAAACTACTGCTAAAGAAGGTGTAGAAAAAATTGCAAAACAATACGCTGAAAAATATGCAACTCCTGAAGCTTTAAAACAATTACCTTCTCCACAGGAAATGTATGCTGAGTGGGTAAAAGTAAATGAGAAATTATTTACTGATTTATTCGCCAGCGAAGAATTCAGCAAAGTAAAAGGTGAAGCACTTAACTTAAGCATGGATGTAAAGAAACATTTTGAAAAACAATTCGAAAGCACTTTCTCCAGCATGCCATTAGTTTTTAAAAGCGAAGTAGAAGATCTTCAAAAAACTATCTACGACCTTAAAAAACAAGTAAAAGAATTACAATCAAAGATCAGTGCGCAACCAGCTCACGAATCTGACGAAGATAAAAAAGCGAAAACGCACAAGAAATAATCTTGCATAATTTTAAAAAGGCCGTTCATTTTTATAGTGTGAACGGCTTTTTTATTTAGTAGATTTAGCTAAAATTTCATCAGACAATCTTCCGTTTTTGAATTGGTTTAAGAACATATACAACAGGATCTTTTTCGGTTTCCTGCTTTCAGTACTTGTAACGTTTTTTTATGTCCGACCTTTAAACTCGCCCTGGCATAAATTTATAGCCGGCGATGGACTCGGTTATTATTCTTATCTCCCAGCAAAGTATATTCACGGAGATCCCAACTATGATTTTAAGTGGTTCAACAAAGTGCACAATGCCAACTACATTTACAGCGCTTTTGATAATCCTGAACAAAATCTGTTAGTAGAGTACAAAGGCAAACGCATCAACAAATATTACCAGGGACTTTCCTACATCTGGTTTCCATTTTTTGTGATGGCTCACGTTAGCGCTAAAATTTTGCATTATCCGGCAGATGGTTTTTCACAGCCGTATCAGCTTTTTATCGGACTCGCTTCTTTATTCTATTTGTTTCTCGGCTTACTTTTTCTTAGAAAATTAATTTCAAAATTATTTGCTAATCCTCTCGCTGCAGTCTGTGTTCCTATTGCTGTTTTTTATGGCACCCATTTGTTTACTTATGCTATAAGTGCCAATTCACTGTCGCATAGTTATTCCTTTACATTTATTACGCTTTTTATTTATTTCCTTGTCTCTTATTTTAAGGATGAGCATAATCGTCTTCGTAATTTTTTACTCTGTATGTTATGCCTGGTCATTACAGGTTGTATAAGACCGCTAAACGGACTTATCATTTTTTTAATTCCCGCTTTTATTCCTCAGGGATTTTTTAAGCAGGGCCTGCGCTTTGAGAGAATAAGAATTTTAGATGGGCTCATTATTTTACTGGCACTTCTGGCCATTTACCATCAGTTAAGTATAACTTATATTCAAACAAACTCTCTGATTGCTTACACTTATACGGACGAAAAATTTTATTTTGCCGACTCAAAATTCTTTGATGCTTTAGTTAGTTATCACATTGGTTTGTTTGTATACGTACCTGTGATTTTCATTTCTTTGTTTGGTATTCCATTTCTTCCTCCACGTAAACGCATTATTCTTCCTCTTTTCTTTTTCTTTATTATTTATCTGTACGGTGCCTGGTGGTACTGGCCTATCCTTAAGCGCGCACTTGTAGATTTTTATGTCCTTCCCGGCATTTTTCTGGGAGCTTTAATTGCGGCCATTAGTAAGCGCAAATGGAAGATCACACTTTTGAGTTTGATAGCTGTGAGCCTGGCATATTTTCAGTTAAAGACTTATCAAATGAACAGTGGTATTCTGGACGAGTACACCACTTACAAAGAAGTTTACTGGCGTAATTTTTTCAGAATAAACAAAGCAAATATGTATTTGGTTCCGCCTTCAACTATTCTTAAAGAGGAAAAGTATTTAGAAGATTTTGAAAAGAATACTTTTAATGGAAATGTTACTTCTGAGAAAAAACAAAGCGGTAAGTATTCTCTTTCTTTAGGTCCTAAGAATTATATCTGTAGAACAGGCGAATATAATTTTCCCCTTGTATTCAGTTCTAAGGGATGTAAGAAAATCCGGTATTCTTTTAAGTGCTATTTTGAAAAAGGAGTAAAAACAGTTCACGCCTTCCTGCAGTTCTTTGACAAAGACAAAAAAATGATCTTGGAAATTCCTTTCTATATGGATGAAGCGCATTTGCTGACCGAAAGTTGGGATTACAAGGAATTTGGGTACGAGATTACAGACAGCGAAGGATTAAATGCCACAACCGTAGACAAAATTGCATTTACGATATGGAATGTAGACGCTAAAAATGAAATTTACATAGACGATGCGCAAGTAGAATTTTTACTTACCGACAGAAGCTTTGAAACAGTTAAATAATAGCTTAATTTTATAAAACAAAACCCTGCCATGGAGAACAAAATTGTAGAAGAATTCACCAACATGAGCTCTAAATTATTAAAGAGCTACACAACCCTTAATCAAATTGATAAAGTGGAAATTGCAACCAGTCCCAAAACGGCTGTTTACCATGAAGACAAACTCACGCTATACCGTTACGACAGGGACACAGAACCGACTTTTAAAACACCGGTACTTATTGTGTATGCACTGGTGAATACTTATAAAATGCTGGATCTTCAACCGGATCGCAGCTATATCAAAAATTTGTTAGATGCGGGCATGGACGTGTATCTTATCGATTGGGGTTTCCCGTCGGGCACCGACCGTTACCTGAGCATGGACGACTATGTAAATGGCTACATCAACAACTGTGTGGATTTTATGCGTAAAAAACACCGTCTCGAAAGTATCAACATCATGAGCATTTGCCAGGGTGGAACTTTAAGCGTGATCTACGCGTCTTTATATCCCGGTAAAGTGAAAAACCTTGTAACGCATGTTACGCCTATTGATTTCAGCACAAACGACGGACTTCTTTTCCGCTGGAGCAAAGACATGGATTTTGATTTGTTAGTAGATGGCAACCGTGGCCTTGTTCCGGGCAGTTTCTTAAATGAAGGTTTTGACATGTTAAAACCAATGATGAAAGTTCAAAAGCAACAAGCACTTACTAATTCACTCGATGATAGAGATAAACTTCTTAATTTTTTAAGAATGGAAAAATGGATCGCTGAGAGTCCTGACCAGGCTGGAGAATGTTTTCGTCAATTTATGAAAGATCTTTACCAGCAAAATAAACTGGTAAAAGGTGAATTAGAAGTTGGTGGAAAAAAAGTAAATCTTAAAAATCTTGTAGCTCCGTTACTAAATATTTATGCAACCGAAGATCATTTGGTGCCACCTGCTGCAACCAAACCTTTAAATGATCTGGTAGGAAGCAAGGACAAAGAATTGTACAGTTTTAAAGGCGGACATATTGGCGTTTTTGTAGGTGGAAAGTCGCAGAAAGAATTAGCTCCGGCGGTTGAGGCCTGGCTTAAGAAAAGGGACAAATAGAACGGCACTGTACCTTGTATGTTGTACATGGTACATTGTCTGTATGTGTGAAGCGGAGTGCCGCTTTTACCGCTAGACAAGTTACATGTTACAACCGACTATTAATAGAACGAAATGAAAGCCGCCAGTCTCAACGAACTGAAAAAAGAACTGATAGAATTGCCTCCGAAGCAATTGGCAGATCTGTGCATTGCGCTTGCCAAGTATAAAAAAGACAATAAAGAATTTCTAGGGTATTTACTTTTTGAGTCTCATGATAAACCCGCCTTTGTGGCGGAAATTAAATCAGAGATCGATCACCATTTTTCAGAACTGCGTGGACAATCCAATTTGTACTACGTGAAAAAAAGTCTGCGAAAATTATTACGCATCATTACAAAATACTGTAAATACATAAGCGACAAAGCTATCTCAGCAGAGTTGCACATTTATTTTTTGATAAAAATAAAAGAATCAGGCATTCCTTTTCGCAAAAGTCAGTTATTGGTGAATATGTACGAGCAACAAATAAAAAAAATAAATAGTTTTATAAAAACTTTGCACGAAGACATTCAAAGTGATTATGCTTCGGATCTTGAAAAAATAAGTTTTTAATGGAAGGATTAAACCCGCAAATACTTTTAGACCTTGTAACTAAACCCATGCCTTTTGGGAAATACCAAGGTTGGCTTTATTACCGTTTACCCGTTGAATACCTCGAATGGTTTAACCGCAAGGGATTTCCTCCGGGAAAAACAGGCATGATGCTTTCCACGATTTATGAAATCAAATTAAACGGTTTAGAGTTTTTACTAGAACGTATTAAAAAAGAACAAAAATTATAGTAAATGAGTAAGATTAAAAAATTAAAAATTCCGGAAGACCAATTAGAATTATTAATTGATAAAGTCGCTGGGTGTTTTGCAACTAATAAGATCACTGTTGAAGGCATGCCTGTTGGTTTTATGTACCGCGAAGAGCAATCTGAGGCAATTGATAGTGGATGGCGTTTTTTTTCCGGTACAGAGAGTCAGGACTATGTAGATGATAAAAGGAAAAGCGACTTTTATCCGCTAAATACAATTGCCAACTATGATCCGGCAATCATTCCTTATCTTGATATGCCTGAGGGAACGGAGTTGGAGAGAAATGAGGATGGTACTTTTTCTCCGATTGAATCTTAATAGACTAGCTCGCAATCTCCATTTTTACTTTTTTGTTTTTTATTCTTTCGTCGCGCACGAGATTTAAAGTTTTTACGATTTTGTCGCTTTTGATGGCGGCGTAAGAAGAGTGATCTAGCACTTCAATTTTACCAAGCTCTTCTTTTTTGAGTCCCCCCTTTTGTAAAAGCATTCCTACAATATCCATTTTATTTACTTTGTCTTTTTTTCCTGCAGAAATGTAAAGTGTTTTCCAGAGACTGGATTGTGGGGACACGATTTTTTTAGGAAGCTTTTCTTCTTCTGGTTTTATTTGTAAGAATGGGGGCAAATAATCTTCGCCTTCCAGCATAAAATACACGGTGCCATCTGCATGCATCCGTGCTGTGCGCCCGTTGCGGTGAATCATGGCGTCTTCGGTAAGAGGCAACTGAAAATGAATAACTGCTTCGATTTCCGGAATGTCGAGGCCTCGCGCAGCAAGGTCGGTGGATATTAAAAGATTAATACTTCCATTCCTCAATTTGATGAGCATTTTTTCACGATCGATCTGCTCTAAGCCACCGTGATAAAAACCATGTGCTATTTTTAACCTGCTTAACTCTTCCGAAATCCGGCTAACGGCTTCGCGGTGATTGCAAAAAACAATGGTGGACTGAGAATTTATTTTGCCCAATAAAAGAAGTAAGGCATTTAATTTTTCATCCTGTTCGCATTTAACGGACTTGTAATACAAAGTTCCTTTACCTTGTTTTTCTTCGGTAGTAAAATTTAAAACTTTCGGTTCTTTAATACCCACAAAAGAAGGAATATCAGAAATAGAAGTAGCCGAAGTTAGAATGCGTTTTTTAGGATTTTGAATAGTTTTAATGATGAAAGACATCTCATCCTGAAAGCCTGATTCAAGTGATTTATCAAATTCATCAAGAATTAAATAATCTGTTTTAGAAAGAAATAAATTTTTCTTGCGGATATGATGTGATAAACGTCCTGGTGTACCAACCAATACGGCGGGTGCTTCTAATAAATTGTTGCGCTCAATCTGAGTAGAGTGCCCCCCGTAACAACAGGAAATTTTAAAGCCTGTTCCCATTTGTTTAAATACCGTTTCTATTTGCTGGGCCAGCTCGCGGGTGGGCACGATGATAATTGCCTGCACACCTTCTTTATTTTTATCAAGCAGTTCTACAAAAGGAAGTAAAAAAGCCAGCGTTTTTCCCGATCCTGTAGGGGAAATTAAGACAACATCTTTAGAAGTTGAGACAGCCTCTAAAGTTGCTTTTTGCATGTCGTTTAAAGAAGCTATATTGAAATTGGAGAGAATTTGCGCGTAATCCATGTTTTTATTTTAAAATTTTCCCGGTCAAAAAAAAGCACTCCCGGGGGAGTGCAAATATACGCTTATTAAGGGAAGGAAAGGCCTTGTAACTATCTTGACAAAGTTAAAAAGCTATGGCATTTTGTAGATAGTGTTTGAGATTTTTCTTGTTCTCCGAATGTTTGATTAGAAGCTGTTACGTTATAAAGTTCTTTTTTCATTAGGTCAGAATATTGCACGTTGTGTTCGAAGGATTCTGTTTGGTAGTTGTAGCTAACCAAAGCAATAGGAGCGCTTGCCAGATTTTTATTAAGTTTAGCAATTTCAGTGTCTTTCAGCAAAGAAAGTTCGAATTCAAAAAAATGAATTTCGGTTTCCAAGGTGAGTATATGAGTGCTTATAGCTACGGTTTTATTGAGGTACCCTTTTTTAGAGATGCGGATAAGATAGTCGGAATTCTTTTTAAGAATAAATTCAAATTTTTCATTACCCTGTGAAAGCATAACTGTATCAATAGCTTTGTCTGGTCCTATAAGCTCAACGATGCAATCCTGATAATCTTCATCGCTATTTACAATTCCTGTTACATGCAGGCATGAATTTTTATCATAAACAGCTGTTTTGGATCCTCCGTCTGCTTTTGCATTTGAAAAGCAAAAAATAAGGGTTGTTGCGAGTAATAATAATGTAGATTTCATGTGTTTAGTTTTTAGGGGGTTATTAATTCAATCTTGGGGCAAATTTGTTGTTTTGATTTTTATTGTAAGTGCTTGTTAATTGTGCAGGCTGTGATCCGGGTCCTGTATTTTTGGAAGCCGGACTAGTACTGCAGAATATTTTTTCGTAATCAAAATTGTCCAGGTCATCCATTTTGTGAAGTGTGTGGTTGCTTGAAATCTCGATTACTGGGAAATTCTTAGCAGAATAAAGCGTAATAGTTTTGGGTTTTTCAGGAACTGTTCCCGATTTAATTCCTAAGCGTGATCCGCAAACCATTCCGTTTGTTTGTGATGATAAGGTGGTAATATTTAAGATAAGGATAACAAGTATGCTTACTGTTTTAAAACTTATAGATTCCAGTCCGGTAAAAAAAGACATTTTAGAAGAAGCGTCTTTTTTATTTGTGAGTGTAGTTGTCATGTTCTTTGTTTTTGAAATTACTTTAAGTGCTGATTTCTGAATCAAAGTTAGGCAGGTTTTCGCCGATTTATTTTTCGTTAAGGTTTTACATGTTTCATATGTAAGATTGTTTTAGTATTTGTATAACCTTCAGATTTGATTTTTGAGGTCAAATGCCCTGTACGGCCCTAAATTCAGCCTTTCAGAGGTTATTGTTTTTTTTGATAAAGTAGAAAGTGGATTGGGGGAATTTAGCTGGTGCCGACAGATTACCGGGTCGCCTGGGGAATGTGCAGCGCGTTTTCGGGTTCAACAACCTTCTAATTGCTTTCAGCTGCAAAATAAAATAGAACTCAGCTGCAGTTTTGCGGGAATCTGCTTATGGTTTCAGATGGGTAGTGCTTGTATTGCAACTACTAAAAGTAAACTAGGGAATTTTAATATGGACTTTTTTGAAACGGAGCGTAAATAAGGTGCCTTCATTTATCCTACTGTCAATGTCGATAGAGCCACCCATAGCTTCTAATTGCGATTTAACAAGAAAAAGCCCAAGGCCTTTTCCTTCTGTGTTATCATGAAACCTCTGATACAATCCAAAAACTTTTTCTCGGTGAAGTCCAAGGTCCATCCCACGTCCATTATCCTTATATTTTACAATTACATCCTCGCTGGTTTCTTCACTACTGACGTCGATTAGCAGAGGTACTGATTTTAAACGGTACTTAATGGCATTGGTAAGTAAGTTGGAAAAGATACTTTCTATATAAGCTTTATTAAAGAAAACGGTCTTAGCTTTCGAAAAATCCCAGATTACCTGAGCCTTGCTTTCGTCCAGAAGAATCCTGCATTGTTCCAGTGTTTTACAGTGAATTGTTTCCAGCTCGATATTTTCCTTCGGTATAGAAGGACGGTCTTTTATATTCAGAACAGTAGAAAGATCTTTAATAGTTTCATCAAAATTGGAAGCGGCTTTTTTTATGCCATCCATGATCCTAGAAAGGGTAGGATCTTCTACTTTATACGTGTCTAATAAATTAGTAAGCCCAAGAAGGTTAGCAATGGGACCTCTGAGATTGTGTGAAGTGATGTAAGAAAATTGTCGCAGGTCTTTATTATTTTGTATCAGCTCAAAAATAAGTTTTTCCCTTTCCTGTTCCTGAACCTTGCGGCTGGTGATGTCCCGCTCGATCGCAATCATATGCGATGTTTTCCCGCTGATATCGGTTACAGGGGCAATGTCTATACCTGTCCAATAAGACCTTCCATCTTTAGACTGCTTGATAATTTCAGAACTAAAATGCTGATGATTTTTAAGAGCAACTTTCATTTTGGTTACTTCTTCGCTATCTGTCCTTGGCCCAAGAAAGATATCAGGCGACTGTCCTATTATTTCTTCCTTAGAATAACCTGTTATCTTAACCATAGCCTGGTTCACGTATATTATTGTAGAATTGTTTTCGCCTGGTTCCAAAATCATCACCGCATCATTGGCATGAGTAATGATGGATTCGAGTAATTTTAACCTGTATTCTTCTTCTTTACGTTTAGTAATATCATTTATCGCTCCAATGATCCGCACAGGCGCTCCGTTTTCGCGAATTATAAAAAGTCTGTCGTTAACATAAGCATAGCTCCCGTCAGATTTTTTGAAGCGGTATTCGTACTGAATTTGTTTCTCTGCGGCATTTTTTATAAAGTCATCGAGTTTCTTTAAGGTTTCTAACCTGTCTTCGGGATGTATGTTATCTTCCCAAAATTCTTTTTCAACGAAAGCGTTCACCACCTTGTAACCAAAAAGGAATTTAAAGCCTGTGCCTGCGATATAGATTTTTCCACTATTGATAGTGTGGTCCCAAATGGCGTCACTTGTTGCTTTTGAAACAAGGTTGTAACGGTCGTTACTTTCTTTTATCTGCAGTTCGACTTTTAACTTTTCTGTAATATCATTTGAGATTACCAAACGTGCACTTTTACCGGAAAATTTAAGCGTATTACTTTGAATATTAACTTGAATAAGCTCCCCGTTTTTTTTATAATGCTGAAAGGTGCCTTCATAATAATTAGAAGTGTTTTTATTTGACTCTACAACTTTCACCATCCTTTGGATATCTTCTGCGGGCCATAATTCTTTGATCGTCATTGCGAGAAACTCCTCACGTGTGTAGCCATAGTGACGACAAGCAGCGGCATTAACATCCAGAAAACAGTAACTGTCAGGATCATAAACCCACATCGGTATAGGACTGGAATAGAAAAGGTTTCGGTATTTTTCTTCAGATACTTTTAATTCACTGTTGATCTTGTTTCTTTCTTGTATTTTTCCTTCTAGTCTGGTATTTAATTTCTTTAATTCCAGTTCCGCTTTTTTATTTCTACTAATATCCTGTGTAGCACCAATCATGCGGATAGCTTTTCCCTCTTCATTCCGAATAATAAATCCCTTGTCGTATACATACGCGTAGGTGCCATCTGCTTTCTTAAACCTGTATTCCTGATTGCAATAGTTAGCCTTAGGGTCGAGAAGAAGATTTTTCAATTTAGCATAACATATTTTGTAGTCTTCAGGATGAATACGATCAGACCAGAAATTTTTTTCCGCTTCTGCTTCCTTTGGGTCATATCCAAATAGTGTCTTAATACCATCCCCTGTTCTGAATGTTTCATTTTTTACAAGGTCCCAATCGTAAATCGCGTCATTGGTAGCTTTGGCAACAAAATCATAGCGTTCTTTTGAAATCCTGATTTCTTCGTTAACAAGTTTTCGTTGGGTGATATCCTGCATCGCGCCGATCATCCGCTCGGCAGTTCCTTTTGCACTACGAATAACATAGCCCCTGTCAAGCACGTCAGCATAAGACTTATCGGATTTAGCATAGCGGTATTCTTCTTCCCACTTTACTTCCGAATCGGAATGAATGACCTTTAGAATGCTTGCGGCAACCCTTTCCCGGTCTTCCGGATGAATCTGGGATCTGAACTGCTCTATGGTTTCAAAGTCTTCAAGTACCTCATGTCCGAATAAGTTTTTAAATCCCTCGCCACATTGTAACTTATTGTTTTTTAAATCCCAGTCCCAAATAGCTTCGTTGGTAGCTTTTGTTACAAGGTCGTATCGCTCTTTGCTTACGCGGATTTCTTCAGCGCTTATTTTACTTTCTGTAATATCCTGAAGGTAGCCGTACCAAATAGTGCTATGAAGTTTTCGGGTTGGCCTTGAGAAGCCATGCAGCCATCGAAAGGTATTGTCGGGGAGCATCATCCTGAATTCCAAAGACCAGTCGCTTAACTTAATCCGCGAATCTTCAATGGAATTCATTAAGGTTTCAACATCTTCGGGGTGTATCGCTTCAAAAATAGTGTCTGCATCGTAACGGAGGTTTGAAATATCAGCATGTGGCACAAATTCGAGAATGGCTTTACTCATAAAAGGAAAAGTCATTTTTCCATTATCGTTTAACTCAAATTCGTAAATGGCTACCGGTACTTTATCCGTTAGTTTTTGCAAGAGTTCGTGACTTTTTTTTAGAATTTCTTCAGCCTCTTTTTGGGCAGTCCTGTCGTGAACAATTCCATACAGACCAATAGGATTTTTGTCGCTATCAAACTCAAAACGGCACTCTAATACTACATGTCGAACCGAACGGTCAGTTCTAATAATCCTGTGTTCGTGCGAAAAATCTGAAAGAGAAGAAAAAGCGCTTTCCATTTCATTTTCAAAAGAAGCAATTTCTTCAGGGTGAATAAATTCTTTTAACCGCTCGTGTGAAAAATCGCTGGTTAAGGGTTCCAGGCCGTATATCCTGTAAATTTCATCAGACCAGGCGGAAATATTTTCTTTAAAATTTACCTCCCAGTGTCCTACATGAGCAATTGCCTGTGCCTGTTTTAATCTCGCCTCTTTGTATTCAAGTTCCTTTTCGATCGTTATTTTTGCACTAATGTCTCTAAAATTGGCAACAATTGCTTTGATCGCTTTATCATGGAGCATGTTTGTCATGATCCTTTCCACCCAAACAAAATGTCCTTTTTTGTGTTGTGTTCTGAAAATAATGGGAAAAGAAACGCCGGGGTTTCTTAATACGTTGAGGTGGTTTTCTTTTACTTTTTCAATATCGTCGGGATGCGTTTTGTCGGCGAAGTCTTTTCCAAGTTTATCTTCATCTGTCCATCCTAAAATTCTTTCAGCAGAGGCGCTGCTATAAATAATAGAAAAATTTTCATCCCTTAAAACTATTCCGTCATAATTATGTTCGATGAGCGTTTTAAAGCGTGTTTCTCCTAATTCGATCTTTTCGTCTGCAATTATTTTTTCAGTTACATCTTTTAAATTTGCGACGATGGCCTGCACATTTGGATCATCGAGGAGATTCGTAGTTATGCCTTCAACATGCATATAGGCGCCTGTTTTGCGGTTTAAGAACACGTTTTTTCTGGCAATGGGCATGCCAGGATTATTAAGAAGCTCTGTAAACATTTGCCGGGCTTCCTCATGGTAATCAGCATGCATAATATCGAAAGCAGATTTACCTTTCATAGTATCGGAGCTGAAGCCGGTTATTTTTTCAAAACTGGGACTTAAATAAAGTATTTTGCCTTCACGGTCGGTAAGTGAGATCATGTCTCCGCTATTTTCAAGCAATGCGCGGAAACGTATTTCGCTGAATTGTAATTGCCTCTGGACTATTTTTTTGTCTGTGATGTCGTTTATAGAAACAAAAGCTCCTATGATGGAATTAGTCTCATCAAAAGCTGGTTTGTAAATGACGGAAAAATGAGTCGGAACGGCATCCTCGTTGGTAAGGTTTAATTCTGTTTCACGCGATACACCACCTAATACGTCTGAATATATTTTTTTAAGTTCGGGGATAGATTTTTTTTGAGAATAATCGAGTATGGAAGCGCCTCTTAAAATCTGGCGACCGAAATATTTTAAATACAAGTTTTCAAACTGATTGTTGAAGGCTACGATTACCAAATCTCGATCTACCATGATAAATGGTTCCTGAGTATTTATTATCAAGAGCTTCAGTTTTTGAGCCAGATCGTCGGAAGAAGGAAATGATTTGCCATTTTCTCTATCTAATGTGCCAGGGTAGTTCATGCTTTTAGTAGAAACGCAGGAATGTGTATTTAAGATTTCAAAGTTAGAATACCCTTCCAGTATACAACCTACATTAATGGTTATTTTCTTACATTAAGTTTTAAGTAGAGGGAGGTTTAGGGAATCCGTGTTCATGGCTATTCCTGAAACTCTAAAACAAAAGTGGTGCCTTTGTTTACTTCACTGGCCACGCTTATTTTACCGCCAAGTATTTCAACCTGCGTTTTAACCATATAAAGCCCCATACCTTTGCCTTCCACATGTTTATGGAATTTTTTGTAAAGCCCAAAAACATTGTTTCCATGAGCATTAAGGTCTATTCCCAGGCCATTGTCTCTGAATTCGATGATGAGTTTATTATTCACTCGTTTACTCTGCACGTCTATAACTGTGCGGTTATTTGGATTACGGTATTTAATACTGTTGTAGATCAGATTAAAGAAGATGCTGTATAAATAACTCTTTAATGTAAAAAATTTATTGAAGGTAAAGTTTGTATTAATGAGAATGTTTTCTTTTTCTATAATACCACTGATGCTGGTTTTAATGTCGTTTATAATTTCCGAAAAACTCACAGATTCTTTTTTCTCATTTATTTCACGTCGGGTTTGCAGAATATAATTTAAGTCCACGATCACGTTATCCAGCTTTTTCACAGAAAGGGTGAGTCCGGCCATGCATTTTTCGAAAGACACCTTATCCATGTCGGGAGAGTTTTCAATCAACGCTGAGAGTCCAAGAATGTTGGCTACCGGCGAACGTAAATTATGCGATATAATATAAGCGAACTGCTCCAGATCTTTGTTGTGTTGCACAATATCTGTAAGCATTTTGTTGCGTTCAAGTTCAATGATTTTACGTTTAGTGATATTTTCGCTGGCGATAATAAATCCCAGGAGGTTTTGGGAATCATCACGAACTGCAAACATGTTTACATTATACCAGTGAAAACCACCTGCAGGTTGCAAAAAGCTGAGTTCATAGGTAACTTTGTCTCCGCGCAGTGCTTTTTCAAAACGGTCGCGCGAGGGCGGCTTTCGTTCATCGGGAATGTAGTCTAATAAACTATCTCCTTCTTTTATCTCTACCTTAAACTCTTTACTGTAGGTGTAAGAGGCACTAGAGTTAAAAGAAATAACTTTAAAATTTCTATCTGAGAGAACATAGGAAACCGTGGTGTTATCAAAAATAGTTCTAAGGTTGGCTTCTGATTTCTGAAGGCGCTCTTCAGAAAATTTGCGCTCAGTAATATTTCGGTAAGTAAATATAATGGCCTTGATGGTTGCATCGTGAATAAAATTCGTGATAGTTCCTTCTGCCCATATGAACGAACTGCGCTTTTGTCGCAAGCGGTAAGATGTAGTGAGTGAAACTCCCGGCTTAAGAATAGCTTGTTTAAGATAGCGTGTTACTGTTTCGAGATCTGCCGGATGTATAAATTCAAAAATAGATTTCCCGATAGCCTCAGCAGAAGGAAATCCGGATAATCTTTCGGCGGAGGGGCTGTGGTAAGTTATTGAGCCTTTTATATCCAGCAATAGAATTGCGTCTGAAATGTTTTCAATAAGGGTTTGTGATTTTTTCTCAACATCAATAACTTCGGCATGTTGCTCCTGCAGAGCCTTTTCGGACATTGATTTTTTTACGGCATTTAAAATTACCAAAGGCAAACGTTCCAGGCGGTCTTTGAATAAAAAATCAGAGGCTCCACTCTGTGCCATTTGCCTTGCGATCACTTCAGAGTACGTGTGAGCAATGAGAATTAAAGTATAAGGTTTCTGACTTTGACGCGATACGGGAAAATTTCTTACCGGCACCTGTTGTAACAGATCGTAATTTGAAAAAACAATATCGGGTGCAAAACGAATAAGTTCTCTTTCAAACTGAGGCCGGTCTTTTACCCGCAGGTAATCAGAAATAAAATCTGTTTTTTTTAGTTCTTCTCGGAGTAAACGGGCACTTACATCTTCATTTTCAAAGTGCAGTATTTTAAGAGAACCAATCATTTGATCGTAGCTTTTGCTGAGATTTACTAATCTACTATTATTCTTCTTTATTTTTTAAAGAATGGAACCAAAATTTAGTAATGATGTAAGTTTTCAGTGAAAAATGTAAATTAATTTTTCGCAGCGCCTTGAAAACTGTTTATTTTGAGGAACCTAAATAGTATCCAGCATGGCTTTAGTAAGGGGTTTATTTAGAAAAATAATATCCTGACTAATTGCGTTTGCTTTTTGCCGGTCTTCGTTATACACCGATGAAGTAAGAATTACCAATTTCGGTTTCTGTAAATGTTGCTCAGAAGACTTTTTGTAATTATCAATAAATTGAAATCCGTCCATCATCGGCATGTTGATGTCGATGAAAATTATTTTGGGATATACTTCCGAGTATTCAGATCCCATAGTTACCAGATTATTCAAGAATTCAAGGGCGCTTTTAGCGCTGGTGTGCACGTAAACTTTTTTAGCGAAATGATTTCCTTCCAGCGTCTTTTCATTTATGAAATTATCCAGCTCACTATCGTCAATCAGCATTACGTTTGTGTAGGTGTATTTAGGTTCTTTTAGTTTCATTCTAAAAAAGTTTAGTTAGCTGTATTTCTTTTTAAGTTCAAATTCAAGATGATTTAGTAATTTACTTTCATTTACGTTCCGAGCCTGGAATAAAATAAAATCATCTTTTTGTTTCTCAGTAACTTTGCCGTTTTGTTTTATATCTGCGTTAAAAATTTTGATGAGATCGAGAACGTTCGTATAACCCGTCATTTCTTCTGATTTTATTTTGCGATAAATGTTTTTCAACAGACTATCCGCAAGGTCATATTCTTTAAGCGTAATGTAAACAAATGCCAGCGTTAATTTTACATCGGTATTGATATGAAAGTAGTCTTTAAAACTGTTAGTGTTTATAATATCATTTAAACGAGACGCAGCCTCTTTGTAATTTTTTCTGTAATAAGAAACCATTGCGTTGTAGATTCCGAGCAATACACTGGCATGCATATCGCTGGTATCTAAAAGCAGTGTTTTTTGTTCTTCTGCCAACAAATCATCTATTCTGTTTTGCTCCTGCAGGTAACAGATCTTAGAGATCAGAAATCTTGATGTGAGGCAAATGTTGGTGTAAAGTAAAAGCGTTTCTGCTTTGGCGTTAGTTTTCTCAAAATATATGGAAGCCTGATTTGATTGACCGGTTCTTCTATAATGTTCGAAAGAAAGGTAATCAAAAACGGGTAGCCAGTTTTTATGAGTAGAAGATTCGGGCAGATCGTTAATGATTTTTACAGCTTGCGCCAATGTTTCGCTGACATTAATTTCAGCTGACGGCGCTTTGTTAAAAAGAACAGGAAGTTGAAGTTCCATGATCTTATTAATGAGTTCAATTTGTCGTGAATTATTTAATGAGAAGTGATCCGAAACTTCTTTCGTTAAAAATAAGAGTGGCTCAAATTGTTTGGGAAGTCTTGAAAAATTATATTGCGCAAGTGCCCGGTTGAAGCTTCCCAGAATTTCTTCACATTTTTCGAGGGAAATATTAAAAGCCGTATGCTTATTATAGAGTTGGGAATAATGAAAATATTTGTCAGAATATAAATGTATTTTTTTCAGGGCACTGTAAACCACTAATAGTTCGTTGTGCATATCAAAAAGCAAAAGATCTTTTTCGAGTTTTTGCAAAAAGGCTGTCGCTACTTCTCTTGATGATCCAAAACAAATTTGTGGAATCTGATGGAGTTGCTTTAGAACATCTTCTTTGTTCGAAAAAATGTCTCCCGAAAGATGTTCCTGAATGCGGTCGTTGAGTCTCGATTTAAGAACATAAAGCGAATTCGAGTTAATACTTAAAGATTCTGCAATTTCAGAGTCTTTTAAATTCTTAGTTCTGTAAGTCTGTAATAAAAAAAGAAAGTTTTCTGCCTTGTTTTTTATTAACGATTCTTCAACCGTTTTATAAACATTTTCATCTAAATCGGCAACTATTTTTTTGAGTTTAATCATTAGGGTGTGAATTAGAATTAAACTTAGTTTACAAGCGGTCTTAAAATCAAATAAACAAAAAACAGGAGTTAGTGTCAAAACGGTAAATGAATAGTTTTTTTACATCGACAAAGTACTGTTTTTTATCGACGAAGCTCCAACATTTAACATTTAGGTAACTATGGGCCCTGTTTGTTTAAACTTTACTAAACAAAAATACTAAAGTTAATTTAGTAAGCAATAGGTTGGTTGTTTTTAATGAGGCTATTTAAATAAACTGTAGAACTATTTTCTCAAGCCTATAAATGGGGTAACTCTTGTTAAGCTTTGATCACTAACAAGTCAAATTTTCTTCCAGGGTATCGGACTAGTATTTGGCGGGTATAAAATTTGAAGAAGAGTACTGAGGTAAACCCCTAATAAACTAAAATTCACTATTATGAATACTAACAGACTTTCTAAAACGCTGGAAGCAGCCTTGAATGAACAAATGACCAAGGAAGCACATGCTTCACAGATTTATTTATCTTATGCTGCATGGGCAGATAGCGAGGGTTGCGGGGGAATTGCAAATTTTCTTTTTCGTCATGCCAACGAAGAACGTAATCACATGATGAAAATTTTAGAATACATTCTGAAAAGAGGTGGTAAAGTAAAAATCACTTCCATTCCTGCTCCGCCAGAAGACCCTAAGAGTATATACAATTGTTTTGAAAAAGTATTCGAGCATGAAGTTGATAACACACAAGCTATTTACAGAGTTGCAAAAATGAGTCACAATGAAGAAGATTGGGCTACATGGAATTTTATGCAATGGTTTGTGAAAGAGCAAACAGAAGAGGAAACGCTTGCGATGAGTTTAATTGATAAGATCAAAATTGCCGGTGGAGAACACGCCGATGCCGCTTCTCTTTACTCACTTGACCGCGACCTTGAAAAGACACCTGATGACGCGCCTCTTGCACAGGATGCCACTGCTGCAAATCCGATATAACCAGAAGATTTTAACGTTACTATTTAAAATTGAAGCATGCTATGCAGGAACAACATAGTAAGAGGTAGATGTCGTGTTAATTGGGGAGGAATTTGCTACACATAGAGCGCTTTTGAAAGAACTCGATGCTTTCAAGTTTTGGCGAATCATTGTCTGAAAATGAAGCACTCTGTTACGAGGCACGCAAACAAAGTGCTTCAAAATGACATCTGAAGTATTTTGAAAAAGAAAACTAGTTTTATTTTCCGATCAGTTTAGGATTTACCATATTGTCGAATGAATAGACTTCATCCCATTTTTGTTGTGTAATTAATCGGCGTTCATTTACAACAATGGTGTGTACTGATTTCCCGGTGTCAAGCGCTTCTCTTGTTATAGCCGAACAGATTTCGTAGCCAAGAATCGGATTTAAAGAAGTAACAATGCCAATGCTATTCATTACAAAATCGGTACAAACTTTTTCGTTTGCCGTTATTCCATTAACGCATTTTACAATAAGTGTATTAACAGCGTTACTCATATATTCTAACGAAGTAAATAAACTAAATCCTATAACAGGTTCCATGACATTTAATTGGAGTTGACCAGCTTCTGCAGCCATGGTTATTGTTACGTCAGCGCCAATCACATAAAAAGCAGTTTGATTTACCACTTCCGGAATAACGGGATTTACTTTTCCTGGCATAATAGAAGAGCCGGGTTGCATAGGTGGAAGATTTATCTCATTGATGCCGCAACGTGGTCCGGAAGACAATAAACGCAGGTCATTACAGATCTTCGAAATTTTGAGAACACTGCGTTTTAAAGTTCCGGATAGCTGCACATAATCTCCAGTGTCTGAACTTGCGTCAATTAAATCTTCTGAAAGTGTAACGGGAATGCCACTAATGTCGGCAAGATATTGGGTTACCATCACAGGATAGTCTTTGGGTGTGTTTATTTTTGTTCCGATGGCAGTACCTCCCATGTTACAGGTGGTTAAAAGGGCCTGGGCTTCTTTTAAGCGTTTAATGTCCTGATCGATTGTATTTGCAAAGCCATCAAACTCTTGTCCCAACACCATAGGCACGGCATCCTGAAGTTGTGTTCTTCCCATCTTTAAAATGTGGTTAAACTCTTTTCCTTTTCTTAAAAAAGCTTTTTCTAATTCTCCTATGGTGGAAGTATAGTGATGTATTTTTTCGTAGAGGGCGAGACGTAAAGCGGTAGGGTAAGTGTCGTTAGTAGACTGCGAACAGTTTACGTGATTGTTGGGATGAAGAAAATCGTATTGGCCTTTTTGGTGTCCCAAATATTCTAATCCAATATTGGCAATAACTTCATTGGTGTTCATGTTCATGGAAGTGCCTGCGCCGCCCTGAATCATATCAATCACAAACTGGTTGTCGAATTCGCCGGCAATGATTTTATCGGCGGCGAAAATAATAGCCTCTGCCAACTTTGGATCGAGAATTCCGCAATCGCGGTTTGCCATAGCGGCCGCTTTTTTCACCCATCCGAAAGCTTTAATAAAAAGGGGCTCTTTAGAAACGGGAATGCCTGTAATGTTAAAATTCTCCAGTGCTCTGGCTGTTTGCACGCCATAATACACGTTTTCTGGAATTTCTTTTTCGCCGATAAAATCATGTTCGATACGGCTGGAATTATTTATTTTCATACTCTTTAGAGGATTAAAGATTTATGTTAAGGTAGGCAAATAGAATTAACAGAGAGGGCAGAAAAAAACTTGCCATGATTTATTTTGCGAGGGTTTCAAATTTTGCAGTTATCGAAATTCCATTTTCATCTAAGAGCATGAGTTTATGTTTTCCAAAAGAGGGATTTAATGCCAATTGGTGAATTTCTTTCGTTTCGCCTATAAAGTTATCATCGAGGTGCCAGTATATTTTTGTGCCGGTATTTCTGTGGGTAGCTTCAAAAATGGTGCGACCGGCATTTCCGTCTATTTCTATAGGGACATAAATGCTGCTGTTGGGGCGCGGATATAATAAGGTCATAGAACGTTCGCTGATCTTTGCCAGGCATTCTGGTTTAAAATCAGGAAGCGATTGATAATTGGGATGATTAAATTTATAGTAACGTTCAATAAGCGGTGGGAGAATGAACCAACTCACATGCTTCATATTGTATACAGCTTCGCATTCACTATCTACACGGTAAAAATTATTCTTTGTTAAGTGAACTAATTGATGATAAAGACAGGCTGTAGTGTTCAGGCAATTCGCGGGCATCTTTGCAAGTTCTGTTTTTTCGCACAAGTCAGAAGCCCTATGACCGCTTTCTGAACAAATTAAAATTTTTGACATTCCGGTAACCGGTTCACTGAACCAGGAAGAAGATTTGGGAAGCTGTGCGAACAAATCAAATAGCAGTGGAGCTGCAGCTTTAATGCCGGTGAGTCCGGGGCGACCTTCTCCGTCAGCATTTCCTATCCAAACTGCCACAACGTAGTCTGGAGTTATACCAATGGCCCACGCGTCGCGAAAGCCAAAGCTGGTGCCCGTTTTCCAGGCAATTTTTTGAGCGGAGGCAAAAGCTCTCCAATTGCCATCTTCATCTGGACGGTTAACGTCTACCATAGCCTGAAAGGTGCTGTAAATGCAGGCACGGTTTGTTTTTACACGGGCACTATTTTTGGATGTTGGGCTTTTCTTTTTGTGTTCTACAAGTAATATTTCCCTGCTTTTTCCAAAGGAAAGTTCTTGCGCCATTTGTGTATAAGCTCTGCTTAATTCATCAAGCCTTGCTTCCGCGCCGCCGAGTATCAGAGAAAGCCCGTAATGCTTTGCAGGTTTATGTAAAGTGCTGAGACCATAATTTTTTAGATCGCGGTGAAATTTTTCAAGCCCATAGTCATTTAACAGGCGTACCATGGGAATGTTAAGACTTCTAGCAAGCGCTTTATTCGCGGCTACGGCGCCATCGTATTGTTTCGTAAAATTTTTTGGAGAAAAACTTCCGTACTGTGTTGGAATATCTGGTATAAGCATGCAAGGAGTAATGATGCCGTCTTCCAGGCATTTGGCATATAAAAAAGGTTTTAGTATGCTTCCTGTGCTTCTTGAAGCGGTAACGCAGTCCACATCATTGCCGTGCTCATTATCTGCTGATCTTGTGTTGCCAACGTAGGCCAGAATTTTCCCGGTTTTTACAGAGGTGATTATAACCGCACCATTGTATATTTTATTTTCGATTAACCGTTCACTATGACTTTGGAGTAACTGAGAACTTTTTTGCTGAAGTGAATTATCGAGTGTGCTTGTAATAGTTTTACCCATAAACCCCTGCTTTATTAATTTCACTAAAATGTGAGGCGCAGTTTGCGGAAGAGGCAAAGGCTTGTGAGGCAGTGGTTCTGACACTGCAAGAAGATAGCTGGTACTATCTATTTTTTTTACATCCAGTAGACGTTTTAGAAGGCGGTTGCGTTTTTCTAAAAGTTTTTTGTGGTTTTTTCCGGGATATATTAATCCGGGCGCATTAGGAAGCACCGCGAGCGTAGCATTTTCAGCCCAGCTTAAAGATCTTGGATCTCTTCCGAAATAACGCCAGGATGCAGCTTCCAGTCCCACAACATTATTTCCAAAAGGGGCATTTGAACAATAATACTGCAGTATTTCTTTTTTTGTAAAACGGATTTCCATTCGCGTGGCAACGATCATTTCCACTATTTTTTCAGGAAATGTCCGTTTAGGATTTTTGAGCATAATTCTTGCCAATTGCATACTAAGGGTACTACCTCCACTAACGACCCGCCGGTATTTAATATTTTGAACCATTGCTCTTCCGATCCCACGGCAACTAATACCACAGTGCTTGTAAAAATTCCTGTCCTCAAATTCCAGAAGGCAGGATTCAAATTTAGCAGGAATGCTGTTGCCGGGACTGAATCGCCACTGACCATCCGCTGCGATTCTAGCTCCTAACAAATGCCCATCCTTGTCCATTAAAACGGTAGAAGTGCTTCCGTGGAATAATTCATCTGGCAGGCACACCCAGTACCAGCTAAAAAATAAAAGGCAAAGAAGGAGCAATGTTCTCAGGCTCCATTTTTTTAAAGCAATCTTACGTCTGGTTTTTTTGAGCAACTGCAAGTTCATTCGCCAAATGTAAACTGTGATTTAGAGAAATTTCTCGTCTTTTATTATTCGCAGTCTTTTTAATGGTAAGTGTTTTTTATCTTTGATTAATTGAAATCTCTTTTCCTATAAAAAATCTCGGTTTATACTTTGTTTTTTTTGTTCTTCTTTTCTGTAAAGGAAAAGCTCAACAATATAATTTTCATAATTATTCGGTAAAAGAGGGTGTTGCACAGTCACAGGTGTACGCCCTTTTGGTTGATGCGCGAGGCTATTTGTGGTTGGGGACGCAAGGGGGTGGGTTGAGTCGTTTTGATGGTGAACATTTTAAAACTTTTACTGTAAACGACGGTCTTCCCAATAATTATATTTTGAGTATTAAAGAAGATACAGATGCCAATTTGTGGATCGGCACTATGAATGGAATTTGCAGGTTCAATGGAATAGATTTTAAAAATTATAAAAGTTTGCAGGATTCTGAACAGCTTACAATTCGTGACCTTTCAATAGATGCGAAAGGCAGAAAATGGCTGGCCACTAACCTGGGAGTGATGCTGCTGGAAGGCGGGAAAATTACTAACCTGGCGAAGACTTTAAGGGAACGCCCAACTGTAGTAACTTCTGTTTTGGTGGATAGGGAGCAAGCAGTATGGTATGGAAATTCGGAAGGACTTTATAAATTAATTAAGAGTGAAGGCGGATTAAAAAAAATTAATTTTGGTAAAGAAAGCGGTTACAAACCAAATTCGATTACTTGTATCAGGCAGGATAAAAAAGGAGATGTGTGGATTGGAACCTATGGCGATGGTGTATATGTTTACCAGGGAACAAAATTTAAGAGAATTGATCTGAACCTGGAGCTTTATAAAAAAACAGTTCTGGATTGTTATTTTGATGAACATGACAATGTATGGCTGGCGACCCTAAACGACGGAGTAGCGCAGTATAATTCAGTTTCGAAAACGTTTTTGTGGATTACCGAGAAGGAGGGTTTGAGCAATAACCATGTTAGAAGTATCACGCAGGACAGGAGTAAAAATTATTGGTTTGGAACTTCTGGTGGCGGAGTTTGCAATTATTTTGGAAAACAATTTACGGTTTATGATAAATCTTCGGGGCTAGGTGGGAATTTTATTTACAGTATTTTTCGTGACAGTAAAAAGCGTTTATGGATAGGTACTTCTGACAAGGGGCTTAGCGTACTGGATAGCAGTCGTTTTTTCAATTACAATGCAGACAATGGTTTCGCGGATGTTAAGGTTAGGGCTATTGCGGAAGATGATAGTGGCAAAGTTTATTTCGGAACTGATGGTCAGGGAATTATTTATACAGAAGACGGGACGACCTTTAAAGCGATTGAGCAACTAAACAAAAAGTATATCCGGGCCATTGAAAAAGACAAGAACGGTGATCTTTGGATTGCAACGGCAGGGATGGGGCTTTATAAAATGGCTTTTAAACCTGTTTGGAAGCTTGAAAATTTTAATGTCAAAGACGGACTCTTACACCCCCGATTAACCTGCCTTCACTACGATAAACAGGGTCGCCTATGGTACGCTACGGAAAATAACGGCATTGGATATGTTGAGAATGGTGAATTTAAAAAGCCTGAGTTTAAGGGTTCAGATTATTTCCCCACGAGCGCAATCCGGTGTTTTACAGAAGATCAAAGTGGGTATCTCTGGGCTGGCACCGGAGGCGAAGGCATATTAAGTTTTCCTTTGTACCAGGGCGATTTAAAATTAAAATGCTATACTCACAAACAGGGTTTAACTTCTTCAAACATTTATCTTCTTGCAATTGATCAGAATAATAATTTGTTTGCAGGAAGCGAAAGCGGCCTGGATTATATTTCTTTGGATAAAGAAAGAAAACCCACTCAGATTAAACACTACAGCAAGGGCGAAGGTTTTACGGGCATAGAGACATGCCAGAATTCTGTTTTTGCAGACAAAGATGGAACCATTTGGTTTGGAACCATTAATGGTCTTACAAAATATAATCCCGCTAACCAGGTAAAAAATAAAAACGAGCCTGTGCTTAATATCAACGATATAAAATTATTCAATGTCAGCATCTCAAATACAGAGTTCAAAAAATTTGCCGGCGACTGGAATAAGATTGAAAGACTGGAGTTGCCTTACGATCAGAATAATTTAAGTTTTGAATTTAACGGGATAAATTTCAGCAATCCCGAAGCTGTGAGGTATCAATGGAAACTGGCTGGTGCGGATAAAAATTGGTCGCCATCAAGTTCCCAGAAAACTATAAATTATTCGAATCTGGCGGCGGGCCACTACACTTTTACGGTGAAAGCCTGCAATGAAGATGGGGTTTGGACTAAAGTACCGATCGAGTTTAAATTTTATATTTCGCCGCCTTTCTGGAAGCGATGGTGGTTTATCAGTTTATTTGGCGGTGTACTGGCAGGTTCTGTTTTTTTAGTTTTTAAATGGCGGGTAAATCGTATTCGTGTTAATGCAGAAGAAGCGCAAAGAAAAATTCAATTGGAGAAGGACGTATTGGAACTCGAACAAAAAGCGTTGAGACTTCAAATGAATCCGCATTTTATTTTTAATGCATTAAATTCAATTCAGTCGCAAATTGGCACTGAGAACGAGCAGGCAGCCCGTTATTATCTTGCTAAATTTTCGCGGCTTATGCGACAAATCCTTGACAATTCACGAAGCACAAGTATTAGTCTGGAAGAAGAAATAACTACTCTTGAAAATTATTTGCTAATTGAACGATTTTGCAATGGCGACCGTTTTGATTATACTATTAAAGTAAGTGAGACACTTGAAAAAGACTACATCCAGGTTCCACCTATGATACTGCAACCCTTTATTGAAAACGCGATCAAACATGGCTTGAAATCTGTGGAAGGAAAAAAAGGAAGCATCGAAATAGCTTTCAGGGAAACGGATGGCCTTTTGGAATGCTCTGTTACGGACAATGGGATAGGAAGAAAAAAGGCGGGCGAGTTAAATAGGATGAGTAAAGAGACTTATCACAAATCGACTGCTTTGTTGGTGACACAGGAACGTCTGGATCTTTTAAGAGAGGGAAGAGCTATGAAAACATTGGAGATCATAGATCTTTATGATGAAAGCGGCGCGGGAAATGGAACTAAGGTAATTGTACGAATTCCGATGAGTTAATTTTTTTTGATCTCTTCTTTGATTTTTTTATATAATTCAAACATTTCATCCTCGGTAAAACCACCGGCAATTTGTACAGACTCTCCCGTTATTTTTCCTGCAATCTTCGGAGCAATAATCACTTCATTGTCTACTACAATAGCAAGTCTTTTTCCAGTATATTTTTCAGTGGCTTCAGTAAACGCTTCTTCCCCCCGCTTGTTAAAATAAATATAGAGACTAAATCCGTCTCTGTTTGACATTTGCACATCTACAATTTGATTTAAATTAACCAGTGGAACAGGCTGCAGATAAATAACATCGGAGGAGCCGCGGGTAATTCGACTATATTTTGTTGGTGTTTGGGTAACAGCGTAGCAGCCGGTTTCAAGATAGTCATTTGTGTGGATCGAAATTTCTGAGTCTTGACTTGTTGTGCAAAATTGCTGAAGGACAGCCAGGATAAAAAGCAGGAAATGTTTTTTCATGAAAGTTTTAAGAGTTAAGTGAACGAGCGTGAACAACTATTTTTAGTAATTTTAGTTATTTCTTATGATCAAAGCAATTATCATTGACGATATAGAACAAGCCCGTGCAACCTTAAAAAAAGATTTGCAGGTTTACGCGCCGGATATCACAATTACCGGTGAAGCGAACGGAGTAGTGGAAGGCGCAAAACTTTTAAAAATACAACAACCTGATATTTTATTTCTTGATATTCAAATGCAGGATGGTAGCGGCTTTGACTTGCTTGATATTCTGGGCCGGATAAATTTTAAAATTATTTTTATAACGGCATCCGACGCCCATGCTATTAAAGCTTTTCGCTATGCTGCAATCGATTATTTAATGAAACCTGTTGATCCGGATGAGCTTATAAGTGCACTTAAAAAATACCGTGAGCAGAAATTGAATGAAAACGACAAGTATCAGCTACTTAACGACTCTTTAAAAAATACGAACAAACACCACCAGCGACTTGCTTTACATACACAGGATAAAATTCATATCGTCAATATTAATGATATTCTACGTTGCGAAAGCAACGTAAATTACACTGAGTTTTATTTTGCTAACAATAAAAAATTATTGGTAACAAAAACGCTTAAAGATTTTGAAGATCTGTTAAGTGATCAGGGATTTTACCGTGTTCATCAATCCCATTTAATAAATACGAAATTTATTAAAGAGTTTGTAAAAACAGATGGCGGTTATCTTATGATGACTGACGGCTGCAGTGTTCCGGTTTCTACACGCAAACGTGCGGATGTTATGAAAATGCTCGAGGAACTTTAAGGTAGCAACACATCATTTATATTTATTTTTTCAAAATAATTTCTTCTTTTGCCGCCCATTGAGTAATATCTTGTTTGCTGAGTGCCGCTGCCATGAGGTCAGGAAATTTGTCTGGTGTACAGGCAAACACAGGTACCTGTAAAGAAGATAAAAATTGCGCATTTTGATGATCGTAAGACGGAGCGCCATCATCACTTAACGCAAGCAGCACAATTAATTGTACGCCGGATGCGATAATTTCCGTGGCTCGCAACAGCATTTCTTCTTGGTTTCCTCCTTCATAAAGGTCAGTGATCAAAATCATCACGGTGTCGTTTGGCTTCTTAATTAACTGCTGGCAGTAGGTTAGCGCACGGTTGATATCTGTTCCACCACCTAACTGAACTCCGAATAACAATTCAACAGGGTCTTGCAGCTCTTCTGTAAGGTCAACTACGTTAGTGTCAAATACCACCATCTTGGTCTGAATTGCAGGGATGGAAGCCATTACGGATCCGAAAATACCTGAGTAAATAACAGATGTGCCCATAGAACCGCTTTGGTCAAGACAAAGAATCACATCTTTTAAAGAGTTTCTCTTTTTTCCATAGCCAATTTTTGTTTCGGGTATAATGGTTTTAAAATCTGGTTGGTAATGTTTTAGGTTTTTAAGAATAGTCGTGTGCCAGTTGATCTCGTTGTGGCGGGGTCGTCGGTTACGCGTTGAACGGTTAAGGCTGCCAGTGATAGCTTGCTGTGTGGGATTGCTTAATTTTTTAAGCAGCTCATCTACAACTTTTTTCACTACCTGCCGGGCTGTGTCTTTTGTTTTGTTTGGTATCATACGACTAAGCGTCATGAGGGTTGCTACAAGGTGCACATCGGGTTCTACATTTTCAAGCATTTCCTTCTCCATAAGCATGCTGGTAAGATTCAGGCGTTTTAAAGCATCTTGCTGCATCACTTTTACAACTGTTGATGGAAAAAATGTACGAATGTCACCGAGCCATCGATTAACGTTAGGGGCTGAGCCACCTAATCCACCTTTTTTATCTGAATCATACAATGCGTTCAAAGCTGAATCAATTTCAAATGCCTTTTTATCGAGTGATACGCCAGTGCCATCATTTTGGTCACTACCAAGTATCAGTCTCCATCGTTTTAAAGTTTCTTCGTTTTCCATTTTAATGAATATTTAGCAAGTGCATGATAATGGGCAAGGCTTTCATGCCACCTTCATGATCGATCTCAAAAACAAGCTGTTTGCGATGATTTGAAACTGTTGAGCTTTTTGCTTTTTCTCCAAGTTTGCGTCTTTCGGGACTAGAGAATTGCGAAAATGTTCTTCTCATTAAAGGGAGCACTTCAATAAAGTGTTGTTCTGAAAGTTGTTTTACCCATGTCTCGACCAACAGCCATAGATTCTCATCAATCAGGAGAATCGTTCCGCTTCCTTTCAGGAATCCTTCAAGCCAGGCTGCTGTATGTGCATAAGCGTTAACAGACGAAAGGGCATTAGTGAAAAGCGTTTGCAATTTCTCACCTGCCAGTAATTTAAAATCGTACAAAAGTCTGGTAGCGTACCCCGCTAGTAACGTTGCAGTGTTCTTATTTTCAGAAATAATAACCAACGTTTCCTGCCATTGTTTAAGCTGATCTTCGTTTTGTAAAAGTGTTATGGAATCGTTGAGCTGAAAAAAAAGATCAAGTAGATGTTGGGCTGCATCTTCATCAACCGCCTGACAGGCTCCTGGAAGACTTATGCTAATACGCGTGATCATACTTTCGACAATTTGTGAAAGTACCGCATTGTCCATTCGTCTCACATTACCGTACCGAAGTGCATTTACCAGGGGAGGAAGCGCTTCAATCAATTGTATTACGTCTCCTGAAGCGGCTGCCAGTGCATGAATGCGCTTAAGCAATGTTTCTGTGGCTTGTGGAAGATTCGATAACAAAGTGTCGCTAAGCAAAACAGATATAGTCTGTAGCGAATTCTCAGCAGTAGCTTTGGCACTTAAAAAATTATTTCCTGCCTCTTCCACTGAATTGCCCCAGAGAGCTTTATCTATTATATCAATTGCGAAAGCCGGGTCCCAATGCAGAACCCATGCTTCTTTGAAGGTACCTTTACCAGAGACACTCTTTTTTACTCCCCACTTGATCCCCATTAAAGCGAGTCTGTGAAGGAAAATACTTTTTTCCAAATCGCGCTCTTCTCTTAAGTCGAGTGCAATTTCTTTTTCATCTTCCGTTAAAGGAAGTCGTAGTTGCTTCTGCGTTTTTTCGATATCGACCTGTAAGGGTGTTTTGGGAGCATCAATAGGAACATATCCTAAGCGTGGGCTGACAATAAGTTCTTTATGAATAATGGATAGCAAAATAGCATCACCCATACACATAACGCTATTGGTTGCTTCGTTTAACTCTTCGAGACCTGGCACAGCTAAACCACGCAGAGAAGACAATGTTTCCGCAAGTCTCACCGTTTCTATAATATGTGCTGAAGAGATATCTATTTGATTCTTGCGAAACAGTCTTGCTACTTTAGTGAGCCATTTAATACTAATATCTTTTTTTGTTTTCCAGATGTGGTGGTACCATCCCGGTGAATTTATCCCTGCGCCATATCCACTTGTGAAGGATAATCTACTGTAGGTCCAGGGTACCCAGGTGCATTCAACTTTTACTTTCGGCAGATTTTTTAAAAGATTTGTATCTTCTTTATCTTTAGGTATATTTTTTAATGCAGGAACATGCCAGGCGCCGCAAATGACAGCAATGTCATTATACATTTCTTTTTCGGCCTGCTTTAGCATTTTACGCATCCAGGCTTCGCGACATTTTTCAATAAAGCCTGGCTCATCTTTTAACTGCTCACGTAAATTGCATACCGCTTCACTTACAGCATCGAATACTGCGTTATTATTTTCGCGGTATTCAAAATTATTTTCCCACCACTTTTCAGCGTCTGTATATCCAGCAATTTCAGCGAGGTAAAGAAAAGGATCCTTATTATTTTGAACCATTTCACCTGGGGCTTCTGATTCAATTTCTTGTTCAACCGAATTTCCTTGTATAGCTAATTTATGAGCCACTGGAAGATCCATAAAGCGCAAAGGAATTTTATTTTCAAGAGCATATAAAATCGCCTGCCATTCGGGTGAAAATTCAGCAAATGGATAAAACAATGCCTGTTGTAAATTATTAGGAACATATGCAAGAATGGCAACAGGCGGTTTCATTTCTTTGTGCCCGGCCCAATGTAAAATGGCTTCCGCTTCGGGCGGACCTTCAAGCAAAATGATGTCAGGCCTTATTTTCTCAAGATAAAGTTTAACATTTTTCGCAGACCCGGGTCCGTGGTGTCTTATGCCTAAAAGATGAATACTCATAGCTGCTTAATAACCCAGGTCACGACATGCACGATAAATATCTTTCCAGTCGTCGCGTTGCTTTACAACAGTTTCAAGATATTCCTGCCAGACAATTTTATCCTGAACAGGATCTTTCACAACAGCACCAAGTACACCTGATGCAAGGTCGGAGGCGGTAATCCGTCCGTCTCCAAAATATGCTGCCATTGCCATACCACTGTTCATAACTGAAATTGCTTCGGCTGTGCTGAGAGTTCCGCTTGGAACCTTTATTTTCGTTTTTCCGTCGGCAGTGATACCACTTCTTAATTCACGAAAAATAGTAACAATGCGTTTTATTTCCTGTAACGCGGGAAGTTCTGCAGGTATATCCATGGCTTTACCGAGACTCTCCACGCGACGTTTTACAATATTCATTTCTTCTTCCATGCTGTCGGGCACCGGAAGAATTACCGTATTGAAACGGCGTTTAAGTGCGCCTGAAAGCTCATTCACACCTTTGTCGCGGTTGTTTGCTGTTGCAATAATATTAAAACCTTTAATAGCCTGTATTTCTGTATTTAATTCAGGAACTGGTAAAGTCTTTTCAGAAAGGATGGTTATTAATGTATCCTGTACGTCGGCGCCAATTCTCGTGAGTTCTTCAACACGCGCAATTTTCCCTTCTTTCATAGCGCGCATAATAGGTGTTTCTACTAAAGCTTTTTCGGAGGGACCTTCAGATAATAAGCGCGCGTAATTCCATCCATACCTTATGCTTTCTTCACTGGTACCGGCCGTGCCCTGTATAATGAGGCTTGAATTTCCGGAAATGCCTGCAGCAAGATGTTCAGATACCCACGATTTAGCTGTGCCCGGCAGGCCATATAAAAGCAGGGCACGGTCGGTAGTTAAAGTAGCTACGGCAATTTCTATCAGTCTCTTATTACCTATGTATTTGGGACTGATTTCAAAACCATTTTTTAATGTTGCCCCCATAAGATAGGTCACTACTGATTGTGGTGAAAGAATCCAGTTAGGCGGGCGCGTTCCACTATCCTGTTTTTTTAGTTCCTCGAGTTCTTGGGCAAATTGGAGCTCGGCATGCTGCCTGATAACATTTTTCATAATTAAAAAGATTGATTAATGAGGTGTTTGATTGAAAGCATTTTTTTTAGATCTGAAATTATACTATCGTGATAATCTTTTTTAGTAAAATCAGGTTGCTCAAGAGCATCCAATTTAGATAAAATGCTTACGGGAATATGATGTACTATGTTCTTATAAAAATTTCTACCATACCTGTAGGGGTCCTGTGAGGTTTTCAGCAGCAGGGAAAGTACAAATTGTTCTGACCATTCTTTTTCTTTTCCGGGAAGTAGCGTGTAAAAATCTAAGGTCTGGTTGCCCCATACTTCCAGCGCAACCTCCTCCTGCAATGGTCGTTCGAATTGATCTACAACATCGAGGCATAATTTTTTGTACTTAGTATAAAGAATAAGCGCCCATTCAACATTTTTAAAAGTGTTTGCAGCGGAAGCAAAAGAGGAAATAAATTTTTCTGTGTTTGTTTTCTTGTGAAAAAGATCCAATATCTGAGCCGCTTTCATTTGAAAGTGATGTTCCCAAAAAAATAAGGGAATCATGCCCATCATCTGGCTCATAGTAAATTCTTTTTCAGAATAAAGTTTATTTGCGTCTATATGACTAATGCCATAGGACCTGAATTGTAGCGGGATTTCGAAAGATAAATTAATGTGGATACTTTCTTTACTTACTAGACCCAACATAGAGCTTTCTTTTTTAATCGTAACAAGTGGACTCACGAAGTCCCAGATTTCTTTCACCACAAATGAAGTCGGTAGTTGTTTCAGGAGTTTCAGTGCTACATCTTTTACCTTCTGACTTTTTTCTTTTAAAACATCTTTAAGAAAAGATTCATCTGCAGTATTCAGGTTGTTTTCTAATAGAGCAAGAAAGTCGGCCTTCGTGGCAGCTTGTTCCTCTTTCCATGTTTTTATAAGTGCTTCGCGGGCTTCATCAGCTGCGATTAGTCGCCAAAGTGTAAACGCTTTTTTCCTTTCTTCGGGTCTGCCTCTGTCAAATTGATCGCTGATTGATTCCTGCTTTGAAAAATTCCACTTAGAATTAAACGTAGCCAGCCATTCGCCTCGCTTACCGCAACACGCTAAAATCATGTCCCGCAGCTCTGTGTTTATTTCAGCAATTTTCATCAACGTTGGAATGTATTCAGGATTTACAACTAAGTTATTTTTAGTGCAGAACAATAGCCACCAAAAAAGCAACGAATTATTTTCTTCACCAAGAACTGCCTGCAGCGATGCCAGGGTTTGCGAGTTTATATAGCTCTTGTGTTCGGCAGGGCAAGGGGGTAAATTTGGTACCGACGCTTTTGAAACCTGAAAACTGCCCTTTCTATATCCGCGAACCAGAGATGTGAGAGCCAGGAATTGCGACTCTTTATCTCCTCTGAGTTTCAGTTGACCTACCATAGAAATAAATTCTTCGGGCAACACCGCAGTGTTTACCTGTTTCTTTTCAGTTCCAATAATAGCCGTATGAAGTATTTCCTCCCAGATTTTTATCATAAGATCGCAAAATTAGAATTCAATAAAATACCTAGAGGTTCATAACGTCCTTCACCACCCATCATTGCAAGGTTAAATGGATTGCCTCCTGATACCGTTAAAATTTTATACAATTTTTCATGGTCACATAGTACTGGAACCAGTTGGTTATTAGTATCACTTAAATACCAAGCATCGCTGCTGCCGGCGAGTCTTACGGAGTTGATAAAAAAAGGAAAATAGGAAACAAAAGGAGTCTTTGCATAAAGTTCTTTTTCAAATTTTATAAGTGCGTCCCAGTTTTCAAAACCTTTAATATCGGCCGCTGCAGAGACGGTTCCTGTGCTTTTTACAATAGCTCTGAAAGGATTTATACTTTCAAAAAAAGAGAGCTCTGCTTCTATAACAGTGCCTGGACTAAGATTAAACTCCGGAATTTGAGTACGCACATAAAACTGAAGAACGAGTGCATACTTTCCGGTAGAGGTGCCCAATAGCCAGTTACGCTGAACAAAGAGCTGGTCCTGCTGTTCGGTCTCTTTTGCAAGCACAAACCATTTATCTTCGATGCCCTTTTGTTTTTTTAATTCTTCTGTACTTTGTGTAAAACCAATTTGTGAACGCACTTCGTTGGCAAGGTTTTCAGAAAGCTCTCTATTTGAAAAAGCTGAAGTCACTAAATAAATGTTTGCCAGCTGGTCCATAAAACGGGTCTGCCATCCATCGCTGAAATAATTCATATCGGCCAGACTTCGTGTCATCATTGCAAGACCCGGCGCCTGTGAGTCTACCATACGTTTTGTGAGATTTGTAAATAATGTGGAGCCTTTTTCAGGCATGTTTAAAATCCCATTCCTTACAATGTCTTTAAGGGTAAGTTGGAGTTCCTCAATTCCACCATTTATTTTTTTGAGACGTTGTTCCTGCCTTTTAGCTTGAGCTTCAGCATCTACCGGCTTATCAGTTTTCTCTTGTTTTTTTTCCTGTTTTTCTTCACGCTTATCCAGCCATTCCTTAACCCAGGTTGGAGACTCATTCGTGGGAAATAAATTTTTTTGGCGAGTATAAAGTAAAAGTATGCCAAGGCCGTGTTTACAGGGAAATTTTCGACTTGGACAGGAACATTTGAAGGCAATGCTGCCAAGATCAACCTGGGTGCGGTAAGGATTTTTCCCGCTACCCTGGCATTCTCCCCACAATGCTTTTTCATTAATAGAAGTGTTTGTCCATTTAGAAGGATTGGCAAGCTCTTTTCCTGATTTTTTTGAGGCATCGTCAGGGGCAAGAGATAAGATCTGCTCTTCGTTCAACAGCATATTGGGTTTTTTGCTAAATTAAAGAAGAATAAACCACTTTGGAAAGTGTTGTGAAAAAGTAAAAGAAAATTTTATTTTCCCGCCACTCTAATTTCTTCTTTCACTACCTCTACCCAACGTCCAGGCACGCGGGCACTTATTGTATTGTCATACATGGCTTCGCTATAAACCGTTGGAAGATAAAATCTACCAAGATAGGTGGCGTTTAAATGAATGATAAATGTCTTAGATGTATTTTCGGCGAGGTCGTAATAACTGTAAACCCTGTCGTCGCGAATGTCCTGGTAACGTGCTGAATTCGTTCCTTCCGTTCCATCCATTCTGCTATTATGAATTTCCCAGCCTGAAGGAAAGATTTGACTTAATGCCATCTCTTTCAAAAAGCCTTTTGTGCCGGGATTAGACATAAAAACTTCCGCTGTAAATTCAGTGCCCTGAATCAATTTATCCGGTTGAATTTCTTTTCCTTTCATATCCTTGTATTTAATGCTCATCGTCAGATCTTTGGAGTAAGCAGATTTATCACCGGTTAAAGGAATGCCCTCTACAATTACCTTTGCAAATAAAACAGATTTACCGTTGTTTTTTATAGTTACACTTGCAGTTTTTGCAAAATCAACATCTGAATAGTGCATTTGATAAATGGTTTTTTTGGAACTAACGGTTTTTTCATCGGATGCCACATGAGATGAAAAATGTAGTTCACCTGAAGATTCCTTAACACCCACGTAGGCGCACATAGCTAAAAGTCCGTAAGCAGTTTCTTGTGTGCTTAACCAGTGCGCTGAACTTAATTCCTTAGCAAGCTCTTTTGCTAATGGCCAGGCTTTTGTTTTTTCATTTAGCAAACTTAGTGTTTCAAGAATCATAGCTTCATCCCGTGTATCAGAACCGTAGCTGTACGATAATTCTTTATAAGTTTGAACCGTGGTTGGCAGATTTTTGATCAGGGTAAGAGCTACTTCTGTTTGTCCTACTAATTTATATGCAGCGGCAAGTCTCCATTTAGCAGTAGCAGAAAGATTTTTTTCTTCACGTAAACGATTCATCGCTCCTATTTCAGCATTATTACTTAAGGCTAATACAAACAAACGGTAAGCCTGAATTATTTCATGAGTTTCATTTCCATGCGGGTGCGAATAGGCGGTTGAATTAGCAGACCAGTTACGCGCTTGTTGCTGCTGATAGTTGATCCATCTTGCTTTTAAGTTTACAGGAAGATTATAACCCTGGTTTTCTGCTTCAATCATAAAGTGTCCGGCATAATTGCTGCCCCACTCGCTGTCATAGCCTTCTCCAGGCCAGTAGGAGAAGCCTCCGTTAGATGTTTGAAATAATTGCAAACGTTTTAATCCTGCTTTAATATTATAACTTACTTTTAATTTTTCAGCCTCTTTCATAGAGATGAGATTCATAACATACAGTTGTGGAAAGACAGAGGATGTAGTTTGTTCAATGCAACCGTGTGGATATTGAATGAGGTAAGCTAAACGCTTTTCAAGACCAAGAGAGGGTATGCCAGACAATTCGATAGTAGCCTTATTGCTTCCGGAGATGCCTTTAAAATTAATTTCCGTAGTCCAGTCTTTGCCGGGTTCTAACACAAACTCTGTGCCTTCGCTAACTTTTGGATTTGCTGCACGCACATCGAGTTCAATGTTCTGCACAGTTTTTTCTTTACCGCTTGTTGCTGTTATTTTTACTTTCGCTATGCCAAGTTTGGTCGCGACTTTTAATTTAAAGTTTATGACTTCATCGCCTACCTGAGTAAAGTGGGTGTTTTGAATTTTACTTCCGTCCGCTTCTAAAAATTCATTTACTTCTATTTCCACTTTCACATCTTTCACATGGTTTTCCATGGCAAAAATATTTACCGGCAAAGAAACGGACTCTCCTGGACCCAACACTCGCGGTAGTGTTGCAAGAATCATCAATGGTTTTCTAACCGCTACAGCTTTTTCAGCATTACCATAAGCACCGCCGTTTTCTGCTATTACCATCACGCGCACAGAACCAATGTAATTAGGAATGGATAGGGTATGAAATTTTTCCTGCCCAGCTTCTAAAACAAAAGGGCCCATAAATTTTACCATTGGCTTAAAGCGATTGGCCTTTACACTTTTGCCTGCGCCCCCGTCTCCATCTCCGCCTATACTTAATAGTTTATCCAGTTTGCCCGCATAGGCCCCTATAACAGCGTCGTAAAGATCCCATGTTTTTACACCCAAGGCTTCGCGTGCATAAAATGTGTTCCAGGGTTGTGGGGTTTTAAAACGGGTAAGATCTAACAGACCTTCATCGACCATTGCAAGAGTGTAAGTCATTTTTCTTCCTGTCTTTTCTTTCACTTTAATTCTGGTAGTGGATTCTGGTTTAATAACATCTGCCATAATAATTTCAGGATTCAAATGCGTTAAAGGTTCGTCGACTAACACGGGAACTACGCCGTACATACGAATAGGTAAATCGTTTTTTGTATTGGCATGGGGTTGAAGTAATGTAACATGAATATAGGCATTGGGGGCCATTTCAGAGCTCGCTGCAAACTGATAGACAGTTTCGCCTTTTTTGGTAGGTATCCAGAATTTTTTTACGACTTTGTTCCCGGTCTCAATACTCACCAGCGCAAGGCCTTCAGCAGGTGAAGGGAACGATAATTTAATGTTTTCACCAGAAGTATATTTTTCTTTATCACAAGCAAAATTCAGCATGTTCGCATTTTCGTTGGTTGTTCTGTTAGCTCTGTTCCAATAGGGCCAGTCTACCGTTACAACTTTGCCCGTTTGATGTCCTCCTTTTAAATCGCTTACCGTAATTAGATACCGGCCGTATTCGGGATAGTTGACTTTAAAGTTAAATCCACTGCGCCCCTCGCCGGCATTTATAAAAGTGTCTTTTAAGACAATTGTGCCGCTGCGTGAAATATAATGGGAGAGGTCTTCTTCATTTTTTTCATACCACCAGCGCCATTGTACTTTATATATTTTGACTTGCAATTTCTCTGTTTTTACTAAGTTTCCTTTTTCATTTACACTTACAACATCGAAGTGATAGTGTTTTCCTGTTTCTAAACTATTATCGTAATTTTTTGTCTCCGGCGTAAAAAGACCAATATAAGTTTTGTAAGGAGAGTAGGGCACGCTATAGCGGTCAATGCTAAAGTCACCGCCCTCCTCAAAAACCTTAGAGACATAAGTAGCACGGAGCATTCCTGGCGCGGTTTGACCTACATGCAAATAGGTGTTTAGCTGAGCTTCTCCTTTTTCATTTAAGTTCCCATCAAAAACTGCTTCCGACTCTGAATAGTAATTTCGAATAGGCGAATCAAATTCATACGCTTTAAATTTTTCGAAGACGGTTTTGCTTTGGTTGACACTAACGTTAACTAAAGCATGTAAATTTTTTGCGTTTGCTCCGTGCAGCCATTTAACCGAAAGCTTAGCTACGCTATCATTTATTTTGCCTTTTTCAAAGTCAAGATAAATTTTTAAGCGATTCGGTTTTACAGTTTCAATTTTAAAAATTTGTGAGAAGTTTCTGTTACCAACCCACGCTATACCCTTGTAATTTCCTGTAATGGCCTCGGTACCGGTGGAGGTGCGAAAATCATAAAGTCCATTTAGATTTTTAGTTTTTGTAACCTGATAAACTACAGTTCCATTGGGATCTTGTAATTCAAACTTTACAGGGTGGTTTGCCGGTAAGCGTTTTTCTTTGTCCTGAAGTATAAAATTAATGTAGAGAGAATCGCCCGGACGCCAGACGCCTCGTTCTCCGTATAGAAAACCTTTCACACCTTTCTGAACTATTTCTCCTTCCACATCAAATTTGCTTAAAGAATTCGCATACCCATCCAGTAATTTTAAATAGCCACGTTGTTTGCCATTTTTTGCCAACATCAAAAAAGGTTTACTTTTTAACTGGAGATCCAGCATGCCATTGTTGTCTGTTATACCTTGTGCAATAAGCTGTTTTGTGTAATCGTAATACTCAATAGTTGTGTTGGCTAAAGGTTTTGCGGTTATAAGGTTGCTTACAAAAGCATGCGACAGTTTGGAGTCGTCCAGCTTATAGATTAAACCAATGTCTGATGCCAGAATGTTTCTGCTTACTGCTTTTCCATTGTAATAGTAATTATCACAAGAGCCATAGTCTTCGTTGTAATAGTTCCAGCTATCGTATCCATCAAAACCATAATAGTCCCAGTTGTTTTCACTCCAATTCTTTTCTTCTTTCTCGAAAGTCGTTTCCAGCGAATGCACTTCGTTTTCTTCCGCAGATCCTTCACAATCACACAAGGCGTATTTTTTTGAATACCGTATACTTACGCGGTAGAGTGCACCAGGGTCGGGAGTTATAATCTTTCCAAGATCAATCACATGCATGTTCCATTGTTTTAGATTTAGTTTTTTATTATCATCCAGGCGAATCGTTTTTTCAGCAACAATTTTTCCAACGCGTGTCAGGTTATCATCACCATCTAAATTATTGCTTTGTAAAAACTGGTGTATGTTGTTTTCAAAAATTTTTATAACGCGAACATCTACTGCTTTTAGGCTTACGGCTTCAAATGGAAAAATAAGTCCATTTGAATTTGGTAAAATACTACCATGACCTTTGATGCGCACTAACGGCTTAGGCTCCTCAAACTCAAAGACCTCGGAATAAGCATAATTCATTTTGTACCCTTTAAAATTTTTGATGCCATTGCTTACAGTGACACGTTTATTGCCAATAATTCGGTTTGACAGAAATACCTTCACCACGTTGTTTTCAACTGCATAGCTGAGTTGGTCAACACCTTCTATAGTAATGATACCTTTCAGGTTTTGAGTATAGTCTATTGGATCGCTGAAGGTCAACTCCAGATACTGGTCTTCTTTATCTATAACTTTGGCCTGAGAAACAGAAAAATCGCCAAGAGCAGGAATTGTAACTTCTTGTTGGCCTTTGCCGGAAACTCCTATAGATTCTCCGTTCCATGTTACGATTAATTTACCAGCCTGTAATTTGCGCTCGATACTGTCTATATAAAAATAAAATTCGTTGCCCTGAGTGGTGGTGGTAATTTTAACCGGTAAAACTTTTCCACTTTGCGTAACAGTCAGAACTTTTCTGATCTCAAGAGAATCTTCAAAATCCGAGCAGCTTAATTTGCCGCTTAATTTTTGCCATTCAATGTTATAATCATCATATGTTCGCAAACCGTCAATGTTTACAAAAATGTTTTGAGGATAGGTAGAAACCTGGAAAGTAAAGTTTTCGAGATCATCTTCTACTTTTGCAACCTCCTTTAATTTAAAATTTACTGTGTAAAATTGGTTTACGGGCATAATATCTGTTGGAATAAATTCAATTATGCGATCACTGATCCAAATTGCTTTTCCCTGCAGCGCAGGCTCAAACTCGAAAGCATCTTTAAGTAAATTGGAATCGGGGAGCTGACCCATTACTTTCGCAGAGCGCAAAGCCTGCAATGCGGCGGTATCATTAATACTTGTAATGGCTATCCTTTCTTCGTTTGGACTTTGCGAAAGTTCGATACGGATATTTGATTTCCGGGAGATCATACCAGAGGTGTAACCGGCAATATATTTTCCAAAAGAAGGATTTACAGCTTTAACCTTAGGACGCGTTTGCGAGCAGGCACTAAACATGAAAGCCAGAAATCCAAACAAAGCAAAAAGCAAGAAGAGCAGGCTTATTTTGTTAAGGATTTTGTTTTTTAAAAGAAGAGAATCTGATGTTTCGGGTTTCATTGGTTTTAAATTTATACCGCAAAGATCTGATGATTAAAAACAATGGGTCCTTTGCTTTTATAGGCCGTGCCTATTTATTTATTAAGTGCTGGTTTTTTGCGATTATTTGATTGGTTAGGGATCCATAAAATCACTTAACAGATTTTAGCGTTTGTTCTGTTTAAAACTCGACTCATAAGATTGACCGAAGAAAATTAATTTTGATTCTCATCAGTGATAACTTTAATGTATGCAAAACACTCAAACACCTCCACCGAATAGCAACTTTATTAAGTCGCTTATAAAAATTGCCAATCCAGACTGGACGGCCGAACAAATAGAAGCCGCAGCGCAAAAAAAATTAGCTGAAATGGCAAATCCTGTTAATGATGACAATTGCGAGTATTGCTCTAGTTAAGATGGGATCACGCCAAATCAAAAAGCCGTCGCGTTTTATCGTGACGGCTTTTTTTATCTAAAATTGCAGGCTGTTTAATTGATCTCTAAAACAATTTTACCATTTATACCTCCGTTTGAAACGAGGTCCTGTGCAATAGCTGCGTCTTCTAATTTCATTACGCGCGCAATGCCTGGTTTTAATTTTCCTTCTTCCACAAGTTGTTTTCCGGAATCTAATTTTTGATAAGAAGGATTTGAAAAAACAAAGAGCGAAATTACGCCAGCTTTTTCAGAAAGTTCTGAAGAGAGAGCACTGACAATGCTTAAGAGGCGACCTCCCTTTTTTATTACCTCAAGCGATTTAAGCTGAGTTTCTCCACCAACGGTATCAGCAACCAGGTCTATGTTTTTTACAAGTTTTGTAAAATCCTGTGTTTTATAATCAATCACTTCGTCGGCGCCCGATTTTTTTACAAGCTCCACGCCAGCGCCTGATGCAGTGCCAATTACGTAAGCGCCTGCCAGTTTAGCCAATTGTACAATACTATTTCCAACAGCGCCTGCAGCACCGTGTACCAGCACCCTTTGGTTTTTTTGCAGATTACCTTTTTCGAATAAAAGCGTATTGGCTGTGTTGATAGGAACGGCCAGCGCCACAGCATCGTTATACGATATGCTTTTTGGTTTTAGAGCTACCAGACTTTCTTTTACGGCTGCATACTCGGCGTAAGTTCCACCAAAGGTTGTACCAAAAACTTCGTCTCCGTTTTTTAGTCGCGTCACTTTAGAGCCAATAGCTTCTACAATTCCAGCCAGATCAGAGCCCGGGATAAATGGAAAAGTAACAGGACTGGATTTTTGCATCAGTCCTGAGCGTACTTTCATGTCAAATGGATTAACGGTAGTTGCCTTTAGCTTCACGAGTACTTCATCTTCTTTTAAAATTGGTTTTTCGACTTCTGCTAATTTTAAAACGGAAGAATCGCCGTAAGTTGAAAATTGAATGGCCTTCATAATTTATTTTAATTTTTCGGTGAGGTACAAATAGCGTTCAATGCCGTGATTTAACCAAATTTGCTCCGGCTTTGTCGGAAACAGGTTTCTGTATTCTTCATCGGCGTAGAGAACAACTGTTGTTCCTATGCGCACATAATTATTGGTTTCATAATAAACTGGCTCTTTAAATTCTATAAGATTTTTTTTCACTGCTATAGAAACCATGTCGCCTAAATATTTTTGATAGTCTCTTTGCGCTTTAAGAGCGGGTTTGCTTAGTTTTTTGTAAACGTGTTTTAAAACGATCCTGGTTCCGAATTTCTGTTTCTTCATCATAGGTTTTACATTTTTAAAAGGATTTACATCTGTAAAATCGTTTACGGTTTGTATAGAGAATGGAACTTCTGGAACCCAATCGGCTGTGCTCACAGAATTAAAAGCCCAGTCTCGCGTGAGAGCTTCATAGGTATAGGCGTAATATAAATTACCTGCCTTTGGTGAAGCGCTGGAGTAGGTTTTAAAACGAATATCTCCGGGTATTCTATTTTTTGTTTTCATATCCTCGAGATAAGAAGTTAAAAGGTAGGTAATGGCACCGCCCTGGCTGTGGCCTGCAATAATAAATTCTTTAATGCCTTTTTTATACAACGAATCTATTTTAGGAAGTATGTCACGCGACAGATAGCCTGTAGAAACGAGAAAGCCAACATGCACGGCAGCTTTATCATCGTCGCTTAAATGGTAATCAAAAATAAAGTTCTTTTCCAACTCTAATTTTCCTTTAGCTGGAACCATAGCTGCGTAATAATTCACCAGCCAGCTTACGGGATTTGGTTTTATATCCGTTCCACGTATATTTATAACTGCAATGGGTTCGCTTTGGTTAATCCAAAGGTCCCACATGTTCTGCAGGCCAATCAAGGGAGAACGGTAGGCAAATTTATATTTCTGATCCAATGCAGGAATAGTACTTGGGTTTTTCCATTCAGAAGTATCAATGGCAATAAGGTAATCCATTTTAAGAATTTCAGCAAATTCTTTTTTGTCATAACCTGGTTTAAGATGCTGTGCTTTGCCTGAATAGAAAAAAAAGGCCGCAACTGTAAGGAGTAAAAATTTATTCATACCTCTATTTTTGGATAAGATAAAGGTATAATTAAAACATTTAGTGTTTACTTTTTGTGTCAATAAAATGAAACCAGCATTTTATGGCTCTGCTTTCTAATTCTTCAGGCTTGCCGCTTGACCCTTGCACTATAATGTACCTGGCTTACAGGGTGATTAATATTTCAGATATAATTTGTTCTAATTTAGAATAGCTTGTTGGCTTAACATAAAACCCTCTGGCCCCAAAGTCCAGCGCCTTTACTGATTCTTTTATAGAGCGTGAGGTGGTAAGAACATAGGCGGGGATACCTTTGAAAAAAGCATTGGCTCTTAGTTTTTCCAATGTTTCCAGACCATTTAAAATTGGCATATTTAAATCTAAAATGATAACGTCGGGGGGAGATTTATGCAAATTTTTTTGAGTGTTAAAAAGATAGTCAATAAGTTGCGAACCGTTATAAAGCGCCGTTAAACTACAACTGAAGTAAACTCCTTTCAGAGCTTCTTTAAAAAAAAATTGATCATCGCGATCGTCATCTACCATAACGATAGAATAATTGGTTTTCATTTGTGCCGGTCGTCAAGTAAAAGTAAAAACGTGTAGTTTCTTTATCAGTTAAATGGAAATTAAAATTTCTGCAATAATTTGAGGAAGTTTGCCGGCCGTTCCAGGTTTGCCATAGTAGCCCAGAGCTCCCATATCAATAGCCTTTCTGGAGTCCTTTGGATTATCTGAAGTAGACATAACAAAAACCGGAATATCACTTAAAAGACTATTTGACTTCATTCGCTCGAGTGTATCAAAACCAGTAAATGAAGGCATATTTAAATCTAATATGATAAGATCAGGACTCGGTAAAAGATTGGCACTGTAATCCTCTTTCTTAAGCAAGAGATTCAGGAGTTCGATGCCAGAGTAAACGGATGTAAGTTCGCATTTAGCATTTATTTTTTTTAAGGCCTGTTGGAAAAAAAAGTGATCATCGGGATCATCATCCACCAGGATAAGCGAATAATTTTCTTTCATATTATTCGTTTAAGTGTTTGTAAATGTAATCTAATCGACGACAAACTACTAGTTAAATTATTTTTAAAGCAAAGCTTGGAGAGTTTGAATGAAACTTTAACAGTCGTATATGTTATTGGCTAGTAATCTCGTCTTATTAGGCTTACCTTTATTAAAATAATCTCCATGCCGCTCATATCTTCTTACCACAACAAGCTTGCAACCGAAACCGTTTATCACAATCACAGTGATTGCGAAGAGGGAAATAAAATTAAGAAAGAGAACAAAGCGCAGGGTACCGGAAATCTTTTATGGTGTAAGAACTGTTCAAGATTAGTGAACAGCCGGAAATAAGATCACGAATCCACTTTTATTCCCCAAACTGGGATTAATCCATACATGTTTTAATTAACTAAAATAGTTTTTAGTTATTCAGCTAAAGTTGGGTATTAAAGAGTATCTTTCCTCTATTAGCGAGGGTACACAAAAATCTCTCCCATTTTTTTTTCAGAGATCGCAACATAACCTGGAATAGTCTTAGCAACATTGTTTCGCAATTTTTTATAAAATGACAGAACAATTTAATTTTTTGCTTGCTGACGACGACACGGATGATGGTTTTTTCTTTACCAAAGCCTTGAAAACAATCTTATCTTCAGCAGAGCTGAATATAGTTGAAGATGGTGATAAATTAATGAAGTATCTCGATACTCATTTGGAGAATTTGCCAGATGCCTTATTCCTCGACATTAATATGCCGAGAAAGAACGGCGCTGAGTGCCTATTCGAAATAAAAACCAATGAGAGATTAAAAAACCTTCCTGTAATTGTTTATTCTACATCCATGCATGAAAGCATGGCTGATAAACTCTACAAAAGTGGGGCTCATTATTATTTCCAGAAAACCAACCTCACAGAACTGGAGACAAATCTTCAAAATCTTGTAGGCTTAATGAAAAATAAAACATTCATGCGACCTATGCGGAAAGATTTTGTTCTCAAAACAACTGGCGCTTAGAAGCTGGATTTTTTTTTCTCAAAATGACTCAAAAAATTAAAAAATTACCGGTAAAGGGATTGAAAAAAGCGGCTGTCAAAAATAAGCCTGCTCTAAATTCTTTCCCAATAGTGGCTATTGGGGCTTCCTCGGGTGGACTGGAAGCAGTTTCTGCTTTACTGCAAAATTTAACGGTGGACACAGGCATGGCATTTATCTATGTGCAGCACTTAAACCGTGATCACAAAAGTATGTTAGCGACGCTATTAGCGCGGGCTACGAAAATGAAAGTGCAGAAGATTGAGAACATGGAGTTGATTAAACCAAACAATATATATGTCATTCCGCACAACAAAGGTATTGAAGTAACAGATGGACATATTCAATTGCTCCCGCGCCCGGTGAGTAATACTACAAACCTTTCTGTTGATATTCTTTTTTCGTCATTAGCCGAAACGCATAAAGAAAATGTTATTGGAATCGTTCTTTCAGGCAACGGCAGCGATGGCACAAAAGGATTAAAGGCAATCAAAAAAGCAGGCGGATTAACGTTTGCACAAGATACAACAGCTAAATATCCAAGTATGCCTGAGTCAGCCATTAATGCGGGTCTAGCAGACTACGTGTTATCTCCGGAAAATATTGCTGAGAAGCTTATTGCGTTTGGTAAAAAAGGAGTTTTAAACCGCGCGCGTAAAGAAAAATTGAAAGAAGATACTACTTATGATAGTAATCCTGATCTCAGCTCTGTTTTTGAAATTCTTTATAAAAGTAATGGGGTAGATTTCAGTCACTATAAATTATCCACCATTAAACGCCGCATTCAAAGAAGAATACTCAAGAATAACACAAAATCGATTAAAGATTATACAAAACTTCTTGTTGCTGATGAAAAGGAAACGAGTCTCTTATATGCAGATCTTCTTATAAATGTTACAGGTTTTTTCAGAGATACAGAAACGTTCAGGTATTTAAAGTCTACTTTGCTGCCAAAGCTGCTCAAAGACAAAAAAAAGAATGAAACGCTTAGGATTTGGGTAGCAGCTTGTTCTACGGGGCAAGAAGCCTATTCGATAGCCATGCTTATTTCTGAACTACAGGCAAAAGTAAAAGATAAGATTCAAGTGCAGATTTTTGCTACAGATCTTAGTGAAGCGGTCATCCAAATGGCGCGTACAGGCGAGTATGCAAAAGCTGATCTTAAATCGGTAAGCCAGTTACGCCAGGATAAATTCTTTGTCAAAGTAAAAAACAAATACAAAATTCATCAGGATTTACGTGAAATGTGCGTGTTTGGAACCTCTCATAATATTTTAAAGGATCCACCTTTTTCACGAATGGATTTTATCAGTTGCAGAAATCTTCTTATTTATTTTGATCCGCCGGCTCAAAAAAAGGTGCTTACTACTTTACATTTTGCGTTAAATGATAAGGGTTATTTAATGTTGGGTAAGTCGGAAACTATTGGATCTGCTTCCACTCATTTTTCGCAGCTTAACACTAAATTTAAAATTTATTCCCGTAAAAAAAATGCAGGAATAAGGAAAGTAACTGAGCTTACTCCGCGTTATCCTAAAACAAATATTGCTGATAGAACACATAAACCTTTTCTGCCAAAAAGCATAGATTTAGATTCAGGTAAACTCGACAGTGTTATTAATTCTGTTCTGCTTTCCAACTATATGCCGGCATGCGCTATCATCAATAAAGAGATGGAGATCTTACAATTCAGAGGCTCAACTTCTTTGTTCCTTACGCATCCCTCTGGTAAAGCCAGTCTGAACATCTTAAAAATGACGCGTCCTGAATTTACCTTTGAATTACGAAATGCCATTTTACAATCTATTAAATCAAAGCAGGCTGTTATTAAAGGGAATATTGAAATTAAGATCAATGATGCTTACCAAATGATGTCTCTTGAAGTATCGCCAATTAAGTTTGATTGGGACGAGCCTTTGCTGATGATCGTATTTACTTTACAAGAGCAATTAGAAAAGTATGCGGGCAGTTCAAATAACGAAAAAAATAATTCTTTACAAAAAGATCAACGGATAAAACGTTTAACAGAAGAACTGAGTCATGCGCGGAAAGAAATTCATTCTGTCATTGAAACACAGGAAACAGCTTATGAAGAGTTGCAGACAGCTAATGAGGAAATAGTTTCCAGTAATGAAGAATTTCAAACTCTAAATGAGGAGCTGGAGAGTACGAAAGAAGAAATTGAAGCCGCCAATGAAGAGCTTATTGCAACGAACGCGGAATTAAAAAAACACAATGATCTTCTTGAGGAATCGTATAACTATTCGCAAACTATCATCGCCACCATTCACGAACCAATGGTTGTTCTCACCAGTAATCTTCATGTTAAGTCTGCAAACAAATCTTTCTACAAAAAATTTAATGTCAATAAAGAAGACACGGAAGGAAAAACCCTCTTCGAACTTGGTAACAAACAATGGGATATCCCAAAGCTTCATGAGCTCTTAGAAACTCTGCTTTCAAAAAATTCTAATTTTGAGAATTTTGAAGTAACGCATACTTTTCCCGGTATGGGTGAAAAAATTATGTTACTTAATGCAAGTCGCATTATACAAAAAACACATCGTGAAAAGTTAATTTTACTGGCCATTAAAGATATCACCGAAAGGGCAATTCGGCAAAAAGTAGCGGATGATAAGATTGAACACGATATCAGGGGTCATAAACAAGATAAACTGGAGCTTGAAAAAGTAGTAAAGGGCAGAACAAAAGAACTGGAATTAAAGAATCTTGAACTGGAGACTGCAAACAAAGATCTAATATCCTTTAATTATGTTTCCAGCCACGATTTACAGGAACCTTTGCGGAAGATTCAGACATTCGCAACTTTGATTTCTGAAAGTGAACGAGATAACCTTTCTGAAAAAGGAAAAGAATACCTCGATCGTATGACCCAAACCGCAACAAGAATGCGTTTTTTAATCGAAGATCTGCTTTCCTATTCCCGCACAAAAAGCGACGATCGTGTTTTTGAACAAGTAGACCTTAATACACTTCTGGAGGACGTAAAAAAAGATTTTGAAGATGTTATGGAGAAAACAAATAGCTCAATAGAAGCTAAAAACCTTTGTGTAGTGAATGTAATTCCTTTTCAATTTCGCCAGTTAATGCATAACTTAATAAGCAACTCACTTAAATTTTCTAAAGAGGGATGCCCGACTTTAATAGAAATTAAAAGTAAAATAAGTCTTGGCAAGTTTTACGGCGACAAAAGATTTATTCCGGAAAAAAAATACTGTCACATTGCTTTTTCGGATAACGGGATTGGATTTGACACACAGTATGCTGAACGTATATTTGAAGTTTTCCAGCGCCTGCACTCCATAGCTGAATTTCCGGGCACAGGAATCGGTCTTGCAATTTGTAAAAGGATTATCGAGAACCATGGAGGTTTTATAACAGCGAGTGGTGAGCAGGATAAAGGGGCGCGTTTCGATATTTATATACCTTCAAATTAATTTAAGAAAAAGAACCTATGAATAAAAATGGTCCAGTTGTAGTAATTGAAGATGATGAAGATGATCAGTTCATGCTCAATGAAGTGTTTAAAAAATTAAATTATAAAAATGAGGTCGTGTTTTTTAACGATGGAAATAAAGCCCTGGACTATCTTAATAAAACGGAAACTGTTCCGTTTTTAATTATTTCTGACATCAATATGCCCATGATCAATGGTTTTGAACTTAGGAGTAAAGTATCTGTCAATGAAAAACTACATCTTAAATGTATTCCCTATCTTTTTTTCACCACTTCAGCAACCAAACAATCCGTAATAGATGCTTATGCTTTAACGGTGCAGGGTTTTTTCGTAAAGCCTAATAGTATGGATAAATTAGAAAGCAGTCTTCGTAAAATAATGGAATATTGGAAAGAGTGCATTGCTCCCAATGAATATTAATATTCCTTAAATTTGGAAATGAACTATGCTACTGCAATAGCAGCTTCTCTTGTGGGAATTTTAATTGTTTCCATCCTTTATGCAAGATGGAAGAGAAAAAAAGAGCTTGGTAAAAGTTTGAGCGAGCCTTTTCCTGAAAAATGGACAAGCATTCTGGAACAACAAATAGTCTTTTATCAGGAGCTGGACGAAACGGATAAAAAAGTTTTTAAAAAAAGGGTTCAGCTTTTTATTGCGACAAAAGTCATAAAAGGCGTAGACATTGAAATAAGTGATGAAATAAAACTGATGGTAGCTTCCAGCGCAGTGATTCCCACATTTGCTTTTACTGATTTTAATTATCCGAATGTACATACGGTTTTAATTTATCCTAACAGTTTTGATTCCAAATTCCAAACCGAACGGTATGAGGGACACGAAGAAAACATTTCAGGGATGGTGGATGGAAGCTTCAGCAACAGCACTGTCATTCTTTCTAAACCTGATCTGGTGCAAGCTTTTGACGGACTTCCACACAAAGAGAATGTAGGCATTCATGAATTCGTTCACTTGCTCGACAAAGATGATGGTGTTATAGATGGCATACCCGAGTTGCTTATAAACAAGGCATTTGTGGCGCCATGGTTACATCTTATAAAAAATGAGATCACAAAAATTGAGAAAGGAAATTCCGATATAAATCCCTATGCCCTGACTAATAATTCAGAATTTTTAGCGGTGGTCGGCGAATATTTTTTCAATAATCCGGAGAAATTTAAACGGAAACATCCGGAGCTTTTTGAGGCCATGAGTAAGATCTTTAACAGGAAATAACCTGGGCGTTTCTCTAAGATTGCACTCTCCCAAAAATCTTCTTTGCCAAATTTTATCAGCTGATCTAAATCCTCTTGTTAAGGGAGTATTATTCGATATCCGCGTTTTAATGGCTATTTAATAATTTCAGATTGTGGAATATTAGTGTATATTCAAATTCATAATGAAACCCGTATGAATAATTGTTACCCGCTTGCCCGTCTTATCAGACACATCAGTTTAGTTTGCTGTTTTCTTTCTTTGTCCTTATCAGCACAAAAAAGTATGCTGGATTCTCTCAGGTTAGAAATTCAGACAACAAAACAAGATACTATACGCGCATGGTGTTTGAATGATGTAGGGGAACTGTTGTACGCACAGTATCCGGATTCGGCAATTATTTTCTGGCAAAAATCGGCGCAGTTTTGTAGCGACAAGCTCAAAACAGCGACAGATAAAAAAATAAGACACGCGTTTTTAGCAGCACAGGCAAGAGCCTGGGTGAATTGTGGCACCTATTATCAAGCAAGTCTTGGCCCGGATGAAGGTCTTAAATATTTTAAGAAGTCGATGGACGTGAGCACTCAAATTGCAGACAAGGACGGAGAGGCAATTTGTTTGTTAAGTATGGGTAATGCTTATCTGAGAAAGGGAGACCTTCTGCAAGCGCTCGAATATTATCACAAAGCTTTAAAAATTTTCGAAAAAATTGACTCTCCCAGCAATATGGCTTATTGCCTCGGCAACATTGGTAATCTGTATGCAGAACTCGACGATATTGAGAACGCATTGAAATACACGAATCGTTCGGCGAAAATTTATGAAAAGCTAAACAATCAGCCCGGACTGGCATTTGCACTGAGCGGCGTCTCTGCCATTTACAGAGATAATGGAGATCCGGAATGCAAGGACTTGCCTGCGGTATGCGATTCAAAAAGTAAAAATAAATCACTGCAGGGCTATTTGAAAGTTTTGGATATTTGGTCAAAAGCAGGTGAACCAAGCGGCATTGCAAATGCAGCCAGCAACATTGCCGCCATCTACCGTATACAAGGCGATCTGGTAAAAGCTTTGCAATACGCCACCAGCTCTTACACTTTGTACGAATCTCTCAACAACAAACAAGGCATAAGTGCTTCTGCTAATGTGTTGGCTCGAATAATGGAAGACAAGGGTGATTTTAAAGCAGCTGAAAAATATGCTGCCAGGTCTTTGGCCATTGCGAAAGATATTGGGAATATGAGAACCATGAGCGCTGTTCCACTGATTTTAAAGAGAATTTACGAAAGGAAAGGCGATTACAAGGCTGCTTTGGAAATGAATGAACTATCTGTGAGAATGCGGGATAGTATCAGTAATGAGAATACACGGAAAAAAAGCATTAAAAAGCAGTTTGAAGTTGAATACCAAAAACAGGCAGAAAAGGATAGTATTCTGAATGTCATTAAAATTGAGAAAGCACAACTTAAGCATGAACAGGCAATTGGTCAGCAACGGATCTACACATTCGGGGGTATTTTTGGTTCTGTTTTGATGTTGATTGTGGCGCTGGTTTCTTTCAGAGCATATAAAACGAAGCAAAAAGCTAACACCATTATCTCAAAACAAAATGCTCAAATTGAAATATCAAATAAAGACCTTCAAAGACAACACATGTTGAATCAAAAAATATTTTCAGTGATCTCTCACGATTTTAGAGGCCCAATTCTTTCACTTAACCTGGTGCTAAACAGATTTAAGGACGCCAGCACCAATGAAAAATTGAATGGCTATTTAAAGGACATAGGAACCTCCGTTCATAACGCCAATACTGTATTAAACAATCTTTTAAACTGGGCCAAAACGGAGATAGCTTTAGAATCTTTTGACAAAACAGATTGTTCAATAGAAGAGGTAGTTGAGAAAACGGAAAAAGAGTTTGCAGAAAAACTGGATGAAAAAAACATTGAAATTGTGCGCCATATTCCCGCCGGCGCAATGATCCGTCTCCCGCATGATATTCTGCAGATTGCCATCCGGAATTTAATTTCTAACGCGATTAAATTTAGTCACGGGGGTGGTAAAATCGAAATCGTTTTCAATGCTGATAAAGAATCATTAGTAATTAAAGATTTTGGTACGGGCATGTCCGCCGAAAAACTGGCACAACTTTTTAATAACCAGGTAAACGCTGCTGTTGGCACTAATAAAGAAGAAGGTTTTGGCATTGGACTTTATATAGTTTCGGAATTACTGTATAAATACGGTTTCACTATCAGCGTAGAAAGTGTACCAGGAGAAGGAGCTGCGTTTCAGATAGTCGCGCGCTGATGGCCTCTAACCCCTATATTTAGAAACTACTTATTTTAGATTTATGGTAACAAAAATTGTTTTGGGAATATTTGACGACCACTCCTTTTTCATAAAAGGTCTTAGAGATTTTCTTGAGCAACATGAATTTATTAGTATCAAATTCACCGCAACTACAAAAGAGGCCCTGGAAAAAGAATTGGAGACTCATTTACCCGACATTTTAATTATGGATGTTTTGGCACCTGACGTTACAGGCCTTGAGTTATATCTGAATGCTTTAAAACAATACGATTCACTAAAAATAATTGCCTACACTTCCTTGCGAAGCGAGATATTAATTGATAGTTTATTAAGTATCGGGGTAAAAGGGTACGTGAATAAAAATCAAACTCCCGAAGATTTGATTGAAGCTATAAAGGATGTGCACTATGATTTAATATCTGTACCCGACGAATACAAAGCGCTTATTCCTGAAACAACACATGTAAAAGCCATTTTTACGGTGCGGGAATCCGAGATAATGAGACTCATAGCTATCGGACAAACTTCGGAGTTCATCGCTAAACAATTGTCTGTCTCGCTTCGTACCATTGAAAATATTAAGGTTAATTTATTTAAGAAACTCGAAGTGAAAAACGCTGCAGAGCTTATTCTTGCAGCCACCCGCTTGGGCTATCTCTCCTGAGAACGTTTTTATCCCTTTTCTGTAATTTGCACAAAACTACTATTGTTTTCTGCTTCTCGTGATTCTATTATTGTTGTGGTTAAAAAATGCTAAACATAACCCATTTATGGCATTCAAAAAAACCTGAATTAAAACAGAATCCCATGGAAAAATTATTGAGTCTTAAAGGTTACCTGCAGTTAAATAAAATTGCAAAAGCCTTGTATCTAACCCTTCTACTTGCCGTTTTGAGTACTAAATCCTTTGGATACGGTATCGATCAAACCAGTTTCACGATTGATAAATGTACAGGATATATCACGATAATTTACGCGGTACAAAACATCGGTTCCAGTGATGATGACTGGCTTACAGCTGGAAATCTTTTCTACAAAGATGTGAATAACAACTGGGTTCTTTTTCACAGTTATACAAACAATTGTAGCTCTAACAGTTGCTCAGGCGGGGGATCGGCAGGAGCAATAAATTATTTTTCAGGAGGGGTAACCCGCTTTAATGTTTCTTCGAGACCAGATGTTTATTTGAATCGGGTAGTTTTATATAACCGTCCTTCTGACATCAAGTACCCTTATGAATTCAGATTCGATTATTCATGGGAAAACCATCAACAAACAACGCCCGACCAAACCGATAACAGTCCTTCCCATTACTCTTCTCCTATCTACCAGCAAACCATCGAAAAGCCCGATAACCTCACGGCATCAAACAATGTATGCGGGCAGGTAGATCTGGAATGGGAAAATCCATTTCAAACCTGGGAGGTTACCAATAGCTGCACAAATCAGACTTATCAGAATTTAATTTATAAAAACAATGTACTAATTGCCACGCTTCCTGGAGGTTCAACTAGTTTTACCGACTATACAGTTGCTGTTAATACAACGTATGACTATAAGGTGAGGGCAGCTAACGTTAAAACTTTTTTTAGTATTTATAGTCTCTATTCTTCTATTGCAAACGGCGGATCAAAGCCATCGCCTCCGGCACCGAATAATTTTGTTGCCACAGATAATTTGTGCAATAGCTCAATTGAATTGACCTGGGACTTTAATTATACCAGTCCAAAGGATTTTCTTATTAAGAGAAGTCTTGCATTAAATGGAGTTTATACTACTATAGCCACCGTTTCTGCCAACGACAGATATTATTTAGACAATACCAATGTAACACGAGGTGTACAGTATTATTACGCGATCACCTCGAGAAATACCTGCGATTACGAATCTGGTATCATCAAGACAAATGGCATTTCGCCGGTAGATCCCGCTGTGGCAACTAACCTGGTTCTTACTGCGGATGTGATCAATAATCAGTTTTTATTAAGCTGGACCGACAATGCTACCAACGAAGTTAAATATCAGGTGGAGAGACGTGATGATCAAAGTAACTCTGTAACATTTGATTTGAATGCAAACGCAACCTCTTATATCGATGATAATGTTTCGGCCTGTAAGGCTTACAGATATTACGTAAAAGTATTTTCCGGTTGCGTTCCTTCGGGTTTGGCTTCTGTGCCTACCGCCACGGCATCATTGCCGGTCCCCAACCTGAATACAACTTTTAACTCTGCAAAAAAACTTACTTGTTCGAAAGGCTATTTTGGAAATAGGGTAGAGCTGAGCTGGAGCAATAACAATGCTATTAATATTGACTTATTTAAAGTGTACAGGAAACAATTAGGAACAACGTTAGATTCTGTGTTGATAGCTACATTACCAAGTAGCAGCGCGCTGTATATTGATAATACCGGCGATGCCCGTGTATTTTACCGTTACACGATTGTGGGAGCAAAAAATTGTTTGAATGTTGAATCCCTTACGAATATTTCCAGTGACATTGGTTTCCGCGATCCAACTGGTTTGGTAAGTGGTCATATTGAATACGCCGGTGGAATTGCAGTGAGCGGAGCAAAAGTTTTTGTACAACAAAACGGCCAGTCGAGCGGAAATTCCTTGAGTTTTTCCGGTGGCTTGTTAACCGTTAGTGATAATGCCAGGTTAGAGCCGGGCGCACAAATGCGGATGGAGTTCTGGCTCAAACCCGATGGAAATAATGCTTCCTTTGTGGATAAGGCTAACGCTTTTTCATTTATAAAGTCAGGAACTAATTACCAGGCACAGGTATTCATTGGTGGTACGGCCAAAACTATCACAACAACAGCAGTCACTTCAAATCAATGGAACCACGTGGCGATGGTATATGACGGTACTGCTTTAAAATTATTCGTGAACGGCGTCCTCTCGGCAACCGTGGCTGCGAGTGGTGATGTTACCGACAATTCCAGCAACCTTGTTTTTGGAAATGCTTTGTCTGCTTTTTTATTGGACGAGTTTCGTCTGATTGGCCAGGCGGCGAGCGATTCAGTTATAGCAGCGGAAGCTGGCAGGATTTTAAACGGTAACGAGACGGGATTCAAATGTAATTTACATTTTGATGAAGGCGTAGATTATTATGCTTATGACCCCTCAAAAGTTGGGAATGTATTTAATGCGAATCACGGTGTGATGACAGGCTCTGTTGCGTGGAGTACTGATAAACCCACCTCTTCCCAATTAGGTTACTTCGGTGTAACGGATGCCCTGGGGAATTATTACGTGTCGGGTATCAGATACACAGGTATAGGGGAAAATTTTAGTTTGGTTCCTTCTTTTCAAACGCACTCCTTCGCGCCAAATTCACGTTCGGTTTATATCGGCGACGCGTCTTACATTTATAATAACCAGGATTTTATTGACAACTCCTCTTTTCCCGTATCAGGAAGATTATTTTATAAAAATACTTCTTGTCCGGTACCAGGAGCTAATTTAAAAATTGACGGTTCGGTAGTTATTTTAAATGGCCTGCCTGTTGTAACTGACGCCGCCGGCCTTTTCAGTATTACGGTGCCTATCGGAAATCACTTTATAACAGTAGAAAAAACTTCGCACGATATGGAAGATGGACGCTACCCGCCAATCGGTACTCATAATTTCCAGGCATCGGTATCCAACATCAATTTTGTAGATAGTACAACCAGAACACTAGTTGGTCGTGTGGTTGGTGGCTTAGTAGAAACCGACAAAGCACCGGGAATGGGACGCTCTGTTAATAATTTGGGCTCTGCCCGCATTAAGCTGGTGTCGCCCATTGCAGGAATTCCTTGCTTTTCAATTGTGGTGCAAACAAATAGCACAACGGGAGAATATTCGGCAAACATACCTCCTTTACAGTACCGGATCGATTCCGCTTATGTAGTTACTAACTCTGTTGTTATCAATAAAAACAACTTAACCAACGCTAACAAGGTAATTGATCTTACACAGGTAGGTGCCAGAACCACCGAGGTAGATACGCTTTTAGACAATCTGGGTGGTATTGTAAGTATTGATTCGGTTAAGTTTCACAGGCGCCTCGACATGACTTACCGTATTGCTCCCTCAATAAATGTAACGAGGTTAGATGGCTCAACTTTTATTGGTGAAGACTCATTGTCTTTCGGATCGACGCGTTACAGTATAAAGCCAGTAGGTGCAGGCTGGGGAGATTTTGGATTTCCGGTATTTATGCAAGGCAAAACCTACAAAGCAAAAATACATGGAGCAGAAATTTACACCAATTCAGATAACGGCAATAAAGACACCGTAAGATTAAGCGGAAATGTTTTTGTAACTAATAATTTGGTTGACGGCGCAGATCCAAATCCCGTTGCACCAATGACCAATGGTGTGGCCATCTACACATTTGTTTGTGGTGAGCCAAACAATGCTACAAACGCGCTTTTTCCGGCCTTAGATTATACCAAAGATATTCAGATGGTTTTGGTTCCAGGCGGAGCAGCTTCTGTGGTATGGCGCCCGAACGCAGTACCCAATTCAGATTATCACGCTTATGTTTATGGACAAAAAATAACAGGAACAGGCGTTTCAACACAGGGCCCTGAAAAAGTAGATTTTATTTTACGTGACCCTCCTGGCTCCGGAAGCTCCTCAAAATGGGGTACAGGAACTACCGTTAGTAACGTATCCAGTTATTCGAGAGGTGTTAGCCAGGAATCTGAAACTACAGTTTCTGTTTTGTTAGGTAAGCGGGCTTTAACCGGTGCGCTGGCTTATTATGAAGCCATTGAAGTAGATAATACTGCCGGACTGGGCTTTAGCAATACTTACGCAAAAACAAAAGACAATACCTACACGGAAACCATGACTACCTATAACACGGTTTCTACAAGAGATGATGCGAATCATGTGGGTGCTCCCGCTGATATATTTATTGGACGCGCAAAAAACTGGCTCGTCGGACCAACTAACAATATCGAACTAAGAACTTCTGCAGCGTGTGCAGTAAGCGGTGCTTGTTTTGGGAACGTTGTAAACGGCTACCAGCTTGCAAAAACAGTAGGGTATGCCATTGCTCCAAATGGTGTAAGAACTCGTTTTTCATATACACAAGAAGAAATTGAAACCATTGTGATTCCAACTCTGGAAAGTATTCGTACTTCGTTTTTAGTAAACAACACTTCTAAATATACAACGCATCTTGCGGCAAACCATCCATTATTTGGAATAAATAATGATGATCCTTTATTGACAGTGAGATCCACAACAACGCCTGCTATCTACGATCTTAGTGACACAACTGGAACTTCCTATACTGTGCGATGGTCAATTAGCAAGGATCTTACAAAAAATACAATTGACTCAGTAAGGGTGCTTAATACACAAATAGCTTTATGGAAAAGAGCGCTGGCTCAAAACGAGCGTGAAAAATATATGTGTAAGAATAACGCCACAGGCGCAAGTCTTATTGATAATTTCACCCTGGGCTCAGCTGTTGTTACAAGCGCCTATTCCGTAAATATGGATAACACAACTACCGAAACCTACGAACTGGCTCTCGGCTCTAATGCGAAAGCTACGCTGGGTGCAGCTATCGGCGGCATAGGTTTTAAAGCAGATATTTCTTTAAGCGTATTTGAAACAAAAGGAGATGCCACTTCCAATGGTGTCACAACGTCTAATACGTTTGATTATACTTTAACGGATGGGGATCCTGGTGACATCATGAGTATTGATGTTTACAAATCTCCTGAAGGAACTGGAAACGTTTTTATTACAAGAGGTGGACAAACGATGTGTCCTTACGAGGATGCTGTTAACCTGCACTATTACAATCCTGCTAGTCCCAATGCAGAAATCGGTTCTCACTCTTACAATGCGGCTGGTTACTATGTGTTGGCAAATGCTACCGTACAACGTGAAATGCCCAACATTGTCATCACTCCCGCTATCCAGTATAATATTCCTTCTGCACAGGCTGCGTCTTACCAATTATTGCTTTCTAACCAGAGTCCTCTAACAGTTAACAACGATCTTAATTTAACTATTCGTGTGGCAAGTCAGAGTAACCCGAATGGGGCAGTATTAAAAATAGATGGCAACGATGCAAATACTACAGTAAACATTCCTTCTGGTGGTTCAGTTATTAAAACATTAACCATCGAACGTGGTCCTATCGAAATCGAATACGATAGTATCATGGTTATTTTTAGTTCAGTATGCAGCCAGGATATAGCAGACACGGCTTATGTAACGGTTCATTTTATTCCAACCTGCACAGACTTGTCATTAATTAATCCAAGCAACAACTGGATCCTTAATAACGGTAACAACAATGTTGCCGATATACAGGTCTCCAATTATAATTACAATTACGGAACGGCTTCTTACATCACCGGTACAACTACAACTATTTTAGGACTTAATAAGATCGGTATTGAGTTCAGACCGCTCAATTCTAATGTATGGACAGAGTTTAACTCCTTCTACAAATATCCCGCAAGTGCTTTGCAAGACACTATTCCCAACAATCAGATTTATAGCGATTATAAGTGGAACATCTCCACCGTACCTGACGGCAATTATGAATTGAGAGCGCTGTCCTATTGTTTAAATAAAGATGCAAGCTTCTCAACCGTATCCTCGCCAATATTCGCCGGGATCATGGATCGTATCAATCCTTCACCCTTTGGAACACCAACCCCTGGTGATGGTATTCTTGATCCTAACGATGATATTTCCATTCAGTTTAATGAGCCTATAGATATCAGCAGTTTATCGGCGCTGAACTTTGACATAAGAGGAGTTTTAAATGGAGAAGCCATCAGGCATTCTGAAAGTCTTAATTTTAATGGTATATCAGGGTATGCTGAAGTTTCAGGAGGTGTTAGCATACAAAAACGCGATTTTACAATTGAGTTTTGGGCAAAATTAAATGCAACGGGTAGCGATCAGGTTGCCATAAGCCAGGGTGGAGATCCTGTGCAAAACATGACCATTGGTTTTGATAATTCTGATAGATTCAGATTCACATTAGGAACGCAAACAGTAACCTCTGCTTCAGCTGTTTCCTTGCCGGGCGACTGGCACCATTATGCAGTAGTTTATGATTATACAGGAACAGATGCAAGTGTTTATATTGATGGGGCATTAGCAGGAACCAACTCTAACTTTACAATTGATTACACAGGATCAGGAAAGTTGGTTTTTGGCAAAGCGATTCCGGCAAACAACCGTTTTTTAAACGGCAACTTGCACGATGTACGTCTTTGGAACAGGGCACGCTCTCTTTCAGATATTGTCATTACTATGAATAAAGTACTCAGCCGTAACCAGTCTGGTTTAGTGTATAACTGGAAAATGGATGAAGCAGACGGAGTAATTTCAGCGGATCATATAAGGTCCAGGAACGCTTCTGTTGTTGGCGCAACGTGGGAGGTAAATCCTAACGGAAATGCCGCACAATTTGATGGTAGCGACGATAACCTGCAAATATCTTCCGGAAATATTACGCTCAATAAAGAAATGGATTTCACTCTCGAATTCTGGTTTAATTCTACACAATCAGGCGCGGCAACTTTATTCTCTAACGGTAAGGGCGATGGTGTAGGGGCAGATTCAACGGATTCGTGGAACATTCAAAAAGATGCGTCAGGTAACATTCACGTGTATCATAACGGTTTGGACTTTGTTGCAACTACCACAAATTATTTCAATGGCACCTGGCATCATTTCTCTTTAGTATTACAAAGAGGTGTTAACTTGTCGTCGTACATTGATGGTAATCTTCAAAATTCTGTTCAGGCAGCACCATTCAAAAACTTATCGGGTTCTTATATGTATTTGGGAGCTCGTGGGTATTTTGCCAGCAACGTTATTAACTATGATAATTTTTATAACGGAAAGCTGGATGAATTCAGATTGTGGAACATATCCCGCAGAGCCGAACAGATTAAACGCGATAAACAGAACCGCATGTTGGGAGACGAATTTGGACTACAGGCATTTGTTCCATTTGAAAGTTATGCCATGGTTTTAGGAACGCCATCGCTAACCGCTACGTTTAATGACCAATCGGTGAATTCCCTTACTGTAAATGCACAAAACGGTGTGCAATCAATTAGTCAGACGCCAACAATTAAATTGCCACGTCCGGTACAGTCGGTTAACTATACCTGGTCTTTAAACAGCGATAAGATCATCTTAACCACAACTACTGCACCTGAACTAATCGAGAATGTAACCCTGGATATAACTGTGAAAAATGCCTACGACATGCATGCTAACAGAATGCAGTCTCCAAAAACATGGATTGCATACATTAACAAGAACCAGGTAAAGTGGCAGGATGATCACTATGATTTTCAAAAAACAGTGGATAGCACGATCACCTTTGTCGCACCAATTGTAAATACCGGTGGCGCATTAAAATCCTTTACTATTGCTGGTCTTCCGCTTTGGATGACAGCAAGCTCTAACAGCGGAACCATAGCGCCTAACAGCGTACAATCTATTACTTTTACAATTCCTGCAGGTGGAAGCATTGGCGATTTCAATACAGACCTGACTGTTACAACCGACTTTAATTATGCGGAGGTTTTACAGATCAATTTAAAAGTAAGAGGCATCGTTCCTTCCTGGTCAGTGAATCCTTCAGACTTTCAGTATTCTATGAGCATTTTCGGGCAAATGAAAATTGATCATGTGATTGCTACGAATCCTGAAAATAAAATCGCAGCTTTTATCAATGGTGTTATCTGCGGTGTAGCCGATTTACAATATGTTCCAGCTTACGACAGATATGAAGTGTTTTTAAGCGTTTACAGTAATACTATTACAGGCGACTCTATACGCTTCAACATTTATGATGCGGCAAGCGGTTTAACTTTTGTGAACGTAACGCCATTAGTAATGTTCGTTGAAAACGATGTGGTTGGTACAATTACAAGTCCAATTACTTTTACCGCAAATACGGAGATTTTAAGAAAAATTCCTCTCAACGCGGGATGGACCTGGATTTCATTGCCTTTAGAATCTGCAAAATTACGCACGAGCAATTTATTGATGGCGAATCTTCAATCCTCAACGGGTGATATAATAACAGGCACTTCCGACTATGATCAGTTCGATGCAAGTTCGGGATGGCTGGGGAATATTACACAGGGCGCAGGTTTTTTTAATAACCAGTCTTATAAAATGAAAACAGCAAATGCCGATACGCTCATTCATATAGGAAGCCGTATTAACCCAGACTCAGCCTTAGCTACGATCAATGTTGTTCCGGGCTGGAACTGGATTGGGTATGTTTCAAATAAAAATGTGTTGGTAAATGAAGCTCTGGGAAATTACAATGCAGTTACCGGCGATTTAATTAAGAGTCAATATCAGTTTGCCTACTATGATAACTCCATCGGCTGGACGGGCAGTTTAACCCATATGAAACCAGCAATGGGTTATATGCTTCAGTCAGGTGGCATCAGTACATTTCATTATCCACTTTCAACATTTGTTGGAAGGCCGGTTTCAGAAAGCCAAATCATTGAACAGCAAGTTTTTCCTTTCACGCCTGAAGTATACGCAAACACTATGTCTGCAATACTTACAGGTAACATTTGTGCCGAAGCTTTAGATCAAAATAATCTTGTTATAGGAGCATTCGATGCTACTAATAGTTTAAGAGGGTATTCAAGCCCTGTGTTCAATGCTGCAACTGGTAAGTATAATTTTTATTTAACCCTCTATAGTAACACCGAGGGTGAATCTTTAAACTTAAACTATTTTAATGTAACGGATGGTTCCGTTTTACCAACGCATGAAGTTTTAACCTTTACTTCGAATGCTTTAAAAGGAAAACCAACAGCTCCTGTACTGGCAAACGTCGCAGACTCTCTGGCCTGCAGAGTGTCTGACATCACGGGTATAAGCGAGGTAAGTAGTGCTTCCGGAAACATTGGAGTCTACCCAAATCCTTTTACGGATAACCTTACTGTTAGTTTCAATACAAGTGTTTCTGTAAAAGTAGAAGTGCTGGATGTATTGGGTAAAGTAGTTTATGTTACGAGCATAAAAAACAAACAAGAGCATACTATTAGTTTAGGGTCGGGTAACCCTATGTCTGCTGGTATGTATCTCCTGCGAATATCCGGTGATGTTAACAAGCAAGTCAAAGTAATTAAAACAAAATAATTTTTAGTACCATTTAATTATGAAGACCATGAAAAATTTAGTTTTAATAACATGTTTAATGATCTGCGGAAAAGCGATGGCGCAGGTGCCTTCGTCCTGGACGGTGAATGCTGCCGCTTATCAGTACCAGATGTCTATGACCTGCAAAGCGAATGTTGCCTGTGTGGAGTTGGCAGATACCAACAACTATATTGCGGCATTTGTAGGTACACAATGCAGAGGAGTGGCAAAAACAAAAGTGCTTTTTGGCAGCTCAAAATTGGGATTGCTAACCATTAAAAGCAATAGTGTTACCGGAGAAAAAGTAAAATTTAAGATTTACAAAGCTACCGGCAATACCATTTTTAACAGTGTTGATTCCGTTATCTTTAGTCAGGGAACACAAACCGGCGCGCTGGCAAGTCCATTTGTTTTGTACACGAATCATGCTCCTACAGATGTTTCTATTTCGACTTCTACAGTTGCTGAAAATTCTTCGCTCGCTGCATCCATTGCTACTTTAACCACAACCGATCAGGATGCCGGAAGTACATTCAATTATTCTTTAACTACCGGTCAGCCTGAAAATACGCAGTTTTCAATAACAGGAAATCAATTGCTTGTGAATGCCAGCTACGATTATGAAACAGACTCCGTTAAAATCATTGAAATTCATTCTGATGACAACGGCGGATGTTCTTATACAGAAACTTTTACCATAAGTGTGATTAATAAAAATGACGCACCTGTAGCTTTGTCGTTAAGCTCGCCTTTACTTAGTGATCACCAGCAGTTAGGAAGTTTTATGGGTGAGTTTACAACAGTAGATCCCGATTTGAACGATACGCATAGTTATACGCTGGTTGCCGGAGTGGGAGGCGCAGATAACGCGCAATTTTATGTTCAGAACGACACCTTATACAATATCTTTCAGTTGGATTACACCGCGCAATCCATTTATCATATACGCGCACGAACAACCGATCAAGGCGGATTGTTTTTTGAGAATACATTTACATTAACTGTTTCCAATGTAAATGATGCACCAAGTGATGTGCTGATTACTAATTATTTGATCGATGAGAACCAACCCTTAACAACGGCCATTGGCACCTTAACGGTTGTAGACAACGATCTTGCCGACACACATACCTTAACCATAGAGTCAGGCCTTGACAGTGCACAGGTATCTTTGTCAGGAAATGTACTGCAAACGAATGCAGGCTATAATTTTGAATTAAAAGATACCCTGTATGTAAAAATTAGAGCTACCGATCCCTACGCAGCTTATTATGTAAAAACTTTCACCATAGTTGTCAGAGATATAAACGATGTTCCTACAAATAGTGCTTTGTCAAAAGACAGTATCCAGGAATTATCACCGGTGAATACGGTAATCGGTGCTTTCTCTTCAACCGACGAAGATGCAGGCGCGACCCATGTTTATGCATTAACAGCGGGAGCGGGAGATACAGACAATAATTTGTTCCTGATTTCGGGAGGTCAATTATTATCGAATTTAAGTTACACCTATACAGATCAGACTTACACGCTCAGAGTGCGCACCACAGATAATGGAGGACTGTTTTTTGAAAAGATTTTTCAGGTAAAAATTTACAACAGAAATGAAGCGCCTTTAAGCATCATTTTAGACAGTATCGCAATTACCGAAGACAATGCCACATTTTCGCACGTAAGTAAAATTCGTACAGTAGACAGAGATAATCCCGATGCTTTTACTTATGCCTTGGCATATGGCTCTGGCGATGAAGATAATTCGGAGTTTGAAATTAAAAACGACAATCTCGTAATTCTGGGTAAAACAAATTACGACGTAAAAGATGTGTACCATATCAGGATCAGATCAACCGATCTCGAAGGTTTAAGTGTTGAAAATGCTTTTGAAATTACTATAGCGGATATCAAAGGAAATACAATTCCGTTGCCATCAACGAACTATATTTCTCCTAACGGTGATGGAAAAAATGATTTCTGGAAAGTAGAGAACGTGGATATTTATAAAGAATTCGCATTAAAAATATTCGATCAGTTCGGACAAGTAATTTTTGAAACGGCAAATAATTATAACAACGAATTTGATGGCAGGTACAAAAGCAACGCACTGCCTACAGGAAACTATTATTACATTTTTAAGAACCAACGCATTAGTTACCAGGGAAACATCACTCTTGTAAACTAAAACCACATTATAAAAATTCACACAATGAAAAAGCTTGTTTACATAGTACTTTTTTTCTTTACGGTAAGCGCCCGTGCCCAGGTCTTATCATACGATTTTTATTCTTTCAGGATAAATAACATGTTTAACGTGAATCCTGCCTATGCCGGCAAAGAAGATGGGTTCGATATTACTTTAAGTGCGCAAACGCAAAACAAAGGCGTATCCTATGCAAACAAAAACTACATGTTTGGCATTGATGCAAAAATATCAAAAAAGCAAGCCTTGGGTTTAAAAGTCATTTCAGATTCAAGAGGGGCATTCCAGGTTTTGAAAACAGATCTTTCCTATGCCTACATAGCTAAGCTGGCAAACGATTCTAAATTTACTTTGGGATTATCCGGAGGCCTTCTAAATAACAGTCTGATGGTTAACCGGATTGAAAATTTTCAGTCGCTCGACCAATCTGATCCCACACTCACAAAATCTTATTATAATACGAATCAGTTTGTAGCCGGTGCAGGATTTCTCTACACTTTTAAAGACCTGGAAGTGAGTTTTTCCATGCCACACATCATATCCACCAATCAGCCTTTAAATGGATACGTTAACGCTGCGGTCTTTTATACTTTGAAAACAAAAAATGAACAATTTAAGTTCACCCCATGGATCTGTTATCAGAATATTCCGGTTACAAAAGATCTGGCTTCGGTGTTTCTTAAATCTATGTATGATGACAAGGTGTGGGTGCAACTTGGCTACCAGACAAACAAATCATTTTGTGCCATGTTTGGTGTAACGGTTGAGAATTTAAATATTGGCTATGGTTACAAAACCAGCAACCGCGAGTTTAACGCAGTAACATCGGGGCTGCACGAAATCACCTTTATCTTAAAAATTAAAGACTGGCATGGTATAGGACATGTGTTTTAGACATTTGCCCGGGAAGATATTCTGAACCATTCTGCACAGCGTTCAATTTTAATTTACTCCTTCACAAACTTTTTCACGTATAGTGTTTTAGTTGCATCTGTAAGACTGATGTAATATACTCCCGCAGCCAGTTCGCTTGCTCTTATTTTTGTTTCACCAGAACTGAGCTCTTGTTCTAAAACAATTTGCCCCAAGGTGTTTATCAACTTCAAAGTCAAGTGGGATATCGAAGTACTGGAAATTACAAATTCATCCTGGAAAGGATTTGGAAAAACGCTTACATCTGAAGCATTCCCTTCCGCATTGGCAATACCACTGCAATCTGAAACATTCTGAACAATGGACGCAGTTTGCGTACAACCACTCAGGTTAATTCCGGTAACAACATAAGTACTGGTAGTTACTGGAGCTACAGCGTAATTTGCGCTCGCCGGACCTTGCTGCCAGTTATAGGTGTCGGCACCGCTGGCAGTCAGTAATACAAATTCGCCTGTGCAGGTTTGAGCCTGATCACTTGTAACGCTTATTACTGGGAGACTTACAACGCTTACCGAACTCACCACAAAAGATGTACTTGCACAACCAAACGAACTCGTTCCACTTACAGTGTAAGTGCTGTTCGACGAAGGGCTTATGTTAAAGCTTCCGCCGGTAACCGTGTAACTTCCGTTAGGCCCGGCACCGTTAGGGCTTATTACAAAGGTCTGTCCTGTGCAAACTGATCCGCTATTTACAGTAATGGTAGGCAGAGGGTTTACGTTCACACTGCTCACAACTGAATTGGAGTTACATCCCGGAACATTCGATCCTACAAGAGTATAAGTTGTAAAACTCAAAGGTGAAACAACAAAGCTATTACCACTTACGGTATAGTTGGTGGCTCCAGTGGGAGTCAATGTAAAACTCGAACCATAACAAACATTTCCACTGTTTACACTAATAACAGGCTTCTGGTAAACCGTTACAACGGCTACTACCGGCTGCTGCGAAACACAGCTGAATTGATTTGAACCAATCACGGAATAGCTGGTAGTGGCAGAAGGCGATACGATATAATAGCCATTACTAAAAGTATAGCTCATGGCCCCGCTTGGATTCAGCGTAAACGACTCCCCGCTGCAGATGGAACCGCTACTTATAGAAATAGTTGGTGAAGGATTCACGGTTATTGTGGTAACCGCTGTGTTAGTCGAAGTACAGCCTTCTGCGCTCATTCCTGTCACAGAATAGTTGCTTGTTACAGAAGGTGAAATAACCGGTGAGCTACTGCTAAAACTATACGAAGAGGCTCCCGATGGAGTCAGAGTATAAGAGTCGCCGTTACAAATAATGCCGCTGCTCACCGTCACTGTTGGTCTTGCAAAAACAGTTACCGTGGCAAGCGCCGTATTGGAACTCACACAGCCCAAAACACTACTGCCTGTTACCGAATAGCTGCTTGTAATAGTCGGCGATACTTGTGCTGAACCGCCGCTGATAGTGTAAGTGTTTGCACCTGTTGGTGAAAGTGAAAAGGATTGGCCGTTACAAATAGTACCACTGCTCACCGTAATACTTGGTTGCGCAAATACGGTTACCGTTATAGCTGGACTATTGGAACTTATACAACCCAGGGCGCTCGATCCGCTAACCGTATACGTGGCAGTTTGGTTAGGACTAACCTGGGCCAAGCCAGAACTATAAGTATAGGTGCTGGCTCCAGATGGAAGGATAGTAAAAGTACTGCCTGCGCAAAGTGTACCGCCATTTACACTAATAACCGGCGAAGGAGCCACACTGATGTTCGCGATCGCGGTCGACGTGCAACCTTCGGCATTGATGCCTGTAACCGTATAATTTGTGGTCGTATTCGGATTTACTACCGACGAATTTCCGCTGATAGAATAAGTTAAAGCGCCATTCGGAGCTATATCAAAATAATCTCCAGGACAAATAGTTCCATTGCTAACTGTAACAGTTGGACTTTGTGCATATACCACATCGAGCGTAAGATTTGGACTTGTACCACAGGAGTTGCTGGCGGAAATGCTCAGCGTTCCATTTTGATTTGGATTCACAGAAAAAATATTTGCCGAAATTGCAGTGTTGGTCCAAGCTGGCGGGAAAGTCCATGTATAAGCAGTTGCCGTTGCAATAGCAGCGATACTATATACGTGTTGGGCCAGGCTCGAGCATGCAAGTGTTGTGCCCATAATAGCCGTAGGAATCGCCGGAGCGCAATCATTAAATTTTACAAGAAAACCATCGTCCACCGCTGTTCCACCTATTGAAGTTTGAAAAGCACTACTGGTGGCAATCGCGGTTGCACTGCCGGTGGTAGCATGTGTTTCACCTGCCACATAATAACGGCCGGTAATATCTCCCGCACAGGCGAAGCCTACATCATCGCCTGTTCCACCATAATAAGTGCTCCATTGCCTTTGACCAACGCCGTTGAATTTAGTAAAAAACGCATCTCTGTTTCCTGCATGGATATTTTGATGCGAGTTGGGACTGCTCATGATAGAACTTGTGGAGGTGGTAGTTAAGCCTGAAAAGTATAAATTTCCGAGCGTATCATTAAAACACGAAAGCGCGATATCAAGTCCCGATCCGCCATAATAAGTACCCCATTGTCTTACCCCCGAAGCATTAAACTTGGCAGCAAAGGCATCTGTAGTTGTTGTCGTGTTAACACTCTGATAGCTGTTGTTTGAAGCTATACTCGTGTCTCCTATACTGCTGCTTTGGCCAACTATAAATACATTGTTATTTTTATCAACCGAACAGGCGTAACCATAATCCTCACCGCTACCTCCGTAGTAAGTGCCCCACAAACGAGAACCATTTGCATCAAATTTCACAAGGAAAGCATCAGATGAACCGCCGCTGCCAGCCTGGTGAGACCCTGGCGAAGCAACAACAGTTGCCTGGTTAAAGCTCCAGAAAAAAGTGCGGCCCGTCATATAAACATTGTTAAGAGTATCTGTTTTACATCCTGATCCTACATCATTGTAATTGCCGTAATAAGTGCCCCATTGTCTCACGCCCGATGCATCAAATTTTACAAGGAAAGCCGTAGTACTTCCTATCAAGCCCGTTTGAAAACCTCCGGAAGTAGCAATATCAGAGCCGCTTGACGTTTGTCCTGACATGTAGATATTTCCGAGTTTATCTGTAGAACACGACAATCCGGTGTCAAAGCCGGTTCCCCCATAATACGTGCCCCATATACGCACTCCGGCGGAAGTGAATTTTACCAGGAAAGCATCGCCGTTGCTGGTAGTACTCGCGCTGTGAACGGTTTGGTGAGCCCCCGGCGTTGCAATAGATACCGTACCTGTAGACCATGTTTCTCCTGCCATGTAAATATTTCCTGAAGCATCAACGGTACACGCATGTCCGAAGTCGTCCGCGGCACCCCCGTAATAGGTAGACCATGTTCGGCTTCCCGCCCCGTTAAATTTTACCAGAAGCGCATCTCTGTAACTCGCCAAGGTTGTTTGATGCGCGCCAATGGTGGCCATACCGCTGCTTGCAGACTGTCCCACAGCGTAAACAACGTTTGCGCCATCTGTAACAACTCCTTCAAAATTATCTGTTCCACCTGCTCCATAATAGGTGCCCCACACTCTTGTAGGTGGATCTATTAAAAGGGGCAGCGAAGGATTGTAATTTTGAATACTAAAACTTAAAACATCATTGTCTATTTTCCACTTTGCTTTCAAAGCGATTCCATTCTGGTACACAAGTGGTGCGCCTTCCTGGATGGCTCCAAGCGGCGTTTTCAAAAGAAGACTGCCATCAGATTGAATTTCGATATCCGCTCCTTTTATTTGTAATTTTATCTGTTGGTAATCGGTATTTGGCTTTACTACATAATCATATTTCAGCACACCGTTTTTATAATAATAATGCAGGTCAATATTCTTATAAATATTTTCAAGAGTTATATCCCCATAGCTCTGTACGTTTAAAACAGGGTCATTGCTGTAAGAGAGGTAATAATTGTTATATCCAACTAAAGGGAGCCCCTTTTTTACACTAACACCGCTGTTTGTACCAAGCCATTTCACATCCACACGATAAACCGTGCTGCTTGCGGGAGTACTGCGACTAAGTAAAGTCTTTGGATCAATCTGTTCTTTCCGGTTTTCCACCCGCGACAATTGATAACTAATGCCTTGCGCCCCAATGTGAAAATCCATGCGCCCGTCGAAGCCGCTAAATAAGATATCAGGACGCTGACTAAAATGCTGGTCATGAATCTGGCCCTTGTTTTCGGTAAAACCACGATTTTCATTTCCGGGTTTGGTTTCAATAGCAAAAAGACTTTGGCTGAGAACGAGCAGACTCGCTAAAATAGAGTTCTTCATAGAGTTGGGAATACCAGATAAAAATAACAAATTCCACCCTCTCTTTTTCCACTAAGAATCAACAATCCTTTGTCAGTAATACAACCGTAGTGGCTTTAGCACAGGAAGATGCCATACAACTGCTTTAAAGAGGACTAAGAAAAGTTGAGGGCCGGAAAAAGATATTTCAGGCTAAGTCATTAAAAGCTTAGCGCAGCAGCTTGACGTAATTAAAATGAAAGCAATAAAAGCCGCTAAAGATCAGATGAATAATGAACCTCAACCATAGACTCATTTAGGTACAGCCGTTCAAATAAACCAAGTTATACAAATCTTTCAGATTATCCAATGCCGCTTTTTCAAAAAAAATGCTTTTGTTAGTGGTAATTAAACAAAGCGATTAACACTAAATAGTGCCTTAAAAATTATGTTTTCAGTCATTAAAAAAACCTTTGCCAAACGCACCACTATTTCAGAGAAAGATGTAAAAAAAATTCTTTCTGCGCTTGAGGTGCGCCTGGTAAAACGCAAAAAGAACATACTTGATGCAGGTGATGAACCAGACTACATGTTTTTTTTGAACAAGGGTTTATTTCGTGGTTACATCTACGATGATCAGGGCGATGAACAAACTACCGATCTGATCTCGGAAGGCAATTGGTTTGGCGACCTGAAAGCTTTTACAACGCAGAAAAAAGCAACTTTGTATCTGGAAGCACTCGAAGATAGTCAGGTGTTTTTACTAAGCAGGAAAGATATCTATCGCTTTTACGATGAAATTCCAATGTTCGAACGCTCGGTAAAACAAACTATGGAAAGCTATTATGTTAAGGCAATTGACAGGGCAAGAAAAATAAATTACGCCGGGCTGCATGCGCAAGACCGTTATAAAGAATTTGTGATGAAATGTCCTACACTCGAAAAACGCGTACCGGCCCTTTACCTCGCCTCTTATCTTGGAATTAAACCTGAGACATTGAGCCGTTTACGACATCCGCACGAAAAAACGCAGGAATCTGCCTTAAATCATGAAAAAAAATTGAATGATGATCTAAAAAAGCAGGCATAATGTGCTGGATGCGCTCTGTTAAGGCGATTCAACGGGTTTAACCTCTTAGTAAATTAAAAATTGACTTGATAAATATCAAGAACTTAAGTGCGATTAATCAATCAATTTATTGCCTTCGGGCTTTTATATTTGAAACCACACACTGCAAACGGACCATCTTTAAACCTTTATGAAAAAAAAATCTACCCTTAACTTTTTCATCATAATTCTTTTTCTTGTTTGTGCACAGCAGTTCAAGGCTCAGGAAGTTACGGGAATTTTAAAAGATGCAAAAACAAATGAACCTGTTATTGGCGCTGTAATTGTTATCAAAGGAACCACGCAGGGAACCACCTCTGATCTGGAAGGTAAATTTTCTCTTATAGCACCTACGCTTCCTTTTACTTTAGCCATTACAAACATCGGTTACATGACGCTGGAATATCCGGTGACCTCCCTCAACAAACCTTTGAATATAAAATTAAAATCGGATGAGGTTAACCTGGAGGAGGTGAGTGTTGTGGCACGCGGACTCACCGAAAAACAAAAAGAATCGCCTTTAACGGTGGAAGCGCTCGACGCCAATGCCATCAAAGCAACTTCTGCCGCCAATTTTTATGAAGGACTGGGCCAATTAAAAGGCGTGGATCTTACTGCAGCCAGTATAGGTTTTCGCATTATTAATACACGCGGCTTTAATAGTACTTCGCCCGTTCGCTCTTTGCAAATCATCGATGCGGTAGACAATCAATCACCAGGCTTAAATTTTTCGTTAGGAAATTTTTTAGGGGCATCAGAACTCGACGTACAGAAAGCGGAGATCATTGTGGGTGCCAGTTCGGCTTATTACGGCCCTAACGCCTTTAATGGCGTAATCAGTATGGTCACCAAAAGTCCCTTTATTAAGCCCGGCATAAGCGCTTCCATAAAAGTGGGAGAAAGGAATTTGTTAGAAACTGCTATTCGTTACGCGGAAGTTTTTAAAAATAAAAAAGGAGTTGAAAAATTCGCTTTCAAATTCAACGTTTTTTATATGCAGGCTCACGATTGGGAAGCAACAAATTTAGATCCTATAACAGGTTCGGTAGATGGCAAAAATAATTGGGGTGGATATAATGCAGTAAACAGGTACGGTGACGAGATTGTTTACCGCGCTGTCTCTTCGGGTCAGCAAATTAATTATCCAGGCTTGAGAAATTTTTACAGAACAGGTTATGAAGAAAAAGACCTGGTAAACTACGATACTAAGAACATAAAGTTAGGCGCTGCTCTACATTATAAACTTAAGCCGGAAACAGAACTCATCTATGCCTTTAATTTTGGAACCGGTACAACGGTGTATCAGGGTGATAACCGTTATAGCCTCAAAGACATCTTATTTTTTCAGAATCGCATAGAATTAAAAAAGGCAGACAAATATTTTATTCGCGCTTATTCTACAAACGAAGACGCGGGTAATTCTTACGATGCGGTTACTACTGCTATCCTGCTTCAGAACCGCTCACGAAGCAACGCCGAATGGGGCGACAAAGCCTACCGGAATTATTACGCGTCCAATATCGTCTCCCAGGTAAAGGCACTTCCTGGTTTTCCTAAAATAGGTCCCTTTATTAGTCCGGGCAATCCAAACAATTATTATTATGATTATGCTGCAGCCGATGCGGTGATGGAGGCAAACTCTGATCTGATGCAGCAATGGCACAACCAGGCCAGGGCAAGTGCTGATAACGGCAGCGGTAGCCCATACCTTGTTCCCGGAACTCCTGAATACAAAGAAGCATTTAACGATATTACTTCAAAACCCCTGGGGCAGGGCGGTTCAAGACTCATAGATAAGTCCGGACTTTATCACATACATGGTGAATACAAGTTTACGCCCACGTTCATGAACATCACCACCGGCGCTAACTTCCGTTTATACACTCCAAAATCGCAGGGAACTATTTTTAGCGACACGGGCAATGTAGTCATCACTACCTACGAGTATGGCTTCTACGCGGGACTTGAGAAAAAAGTAATGCAGGACAAACTAAAATTGAACCTCACGGGAAGAGTTGACAAGAACAAAAACTTTGATTTTATAGTCTCACCTGCAGCTTCAGGAGTTTACACGTTCAACAAAAATAATATCTTACGTCTCTCCCTATCGGCCGGCATTCGTAATCCAACTTTACAGGATCAGTACCTTTATTACAGTGTAGGTAACGCTATCCTCCTCGGAAATTTGAATGGCTACGATTCTTTGGTGACCATTCCATCCATACAGGATTATTATAGCAATGTAACAGTGGATAGAAACAAACTTTCCTATTTTAATGTTGCTAAAATAAAACCGGAGAAAGTAAAGTCTATAGAGCTTGGATATAGAACGACTATTTTTGACCGCATATTTATTGATGGAAGCATTTACTACAGTTTCTACCAGGATTTTTTGGGTTACCAGGTTGGTGGCGATGTTAAATTTAATCCGGGAAACACTAACGAAATTTCAAGCATCCAGGTATACAGGATCGCTGCCAATGCCACGAACATTGTTACTACGCAGGGTCTGTCCATTGGAGCGACTTATTATTTCAAAAAATATTTTTCTTTTTCAGGAAATTACAGCTACAACGAATTAAATAAAAAAGGAACCGACGATCCCATCATCCCTGCTTTTAATACGCCAAAGAATAAATTTAATATCGGTATTAGTGGGCGCGAAATAAAAGCAAGGATCCGGACTTCTTCAAAAGGCAAAGAAGAGCCTAAATATATTTCGCTTGAAGATTTTGGATTCAGCATCAATTATAAATGGGTGGAAGCTTATGATTTTACAGGTTCACCGCAGTTTTCGGGTTATGTTCCTACCTACGACATGCTCGATGCGCAGATCAGCAAATACGTTCCTAAAATTAAATGCACCTTTAAATTAGGAGCCTCTAATCTTTTAAATAACCAGAAGTTCCAGGTTTACGGTGGTCCGAAAATTGGAAGAATGGCCTATTTTTCTGTTTTGCTTGAACTCGACAGAAAATAGTTTTTTTCCATTTTAAAATTAATTTTTTTATCCGCCTGACGGAGAAAATCGAAAATACTCAACAAGAGAAGTACTTACAGCTTGTTTTGCTTAAAAAAGGGGAATGCCATTATTGACAAATGTCAATAAGCAGACTGGTATTTGTCAATCAATTTATTCTCTGTTGTGAATTACATTTGAAAAAAGCAAGTACTCACTCAGTTGCGTTATAAACCATCTAAACATAAAACCATGAAACAAAAACTACAAATTTTCGCTTTACTTTGCGGTCTGGCAATTTCTACCAATTGTTTTTCGCAACGTTACTTATCAGAGATCTTTACGGCCGTAACTGTTTCTTCAGGTGTTACCTATGGAAATAATATTTCGGTATTAACCGGAACACCGGCGTCGCAACCCCTGGTGATGGATGTTTACCAGCCAACCGGAGATGTGCAGACTACGCGCCCTTTAATAATTATTTTACATGCCGGAAGTTTTCTTCCTGCGGTAGCCAGCACTCAGGCAATTGGTAAAAGAACAGACAGTGCCGTTGTAAACATGTGTATGAGATTTGCCAGACGCGGGTATGTGGCCGTATCGGCAGATTACCGTTTAGGATGGAATGCCCTTTCAACCAATCAGGACATTAGAACGGGAACGATTCTGAATGCTGTGTACCGCGCTGCCCAGGATGCAAAAACCTGTGTGCGTTTTTTTAGAGATGACGCAGCCAATGCAAACACTTACAAAATTGATCCCACTAAAATTGCTTTAGGCGGTTTTTCAGGAGGCGGCTATGCTGTGTTAGCGGCAGTTTCTTTAAATAAGGCTTCCGAACTTCAAATCACAAAGCTGATCGATTTTACCCAAAATCCGCCCGCTCCCTATGTAAACCAGGCGGTAGCAGGTAATTTTGATGGAACAGATACTACACCGCTTAATACACCAAACTATGCTTCTTACAGTTCTTCGGTAAGCGTTGTGTTTAATATCGGCGGTGCTATTGGAGATACCAGCTGGATGGAAGCAGGTGAACCTCCTATCATCGGTATGCATTGTTACAAAGATCCGAATGCTCCTTACAAAACAGGAAATGTAATTGTAACGGCAACAGGTCAATTTGTTATCGAAGCTTCAGGAAGTTATGACATTGTAAAAAAAGCACAAAGATTGGGTAACAATGCTATTATTAACAACGCTACTTATTCTGACGTTTACACCACCAAAGCAAATGTGAACAATGCAGGCATCAAAGCTTTGTATCCTTTTATTACTCCAGCTCCGGGAGCAAACCTGTCGTGTACAGGAGCAAATGCTAATGCACAAACAGAACAAGGTACACCTTGGGACTGGTGGAACGAATCGGTGTTTATAGCTTCGTATAACGCTTACAGCAGTACTACTAATGGACCAGTAGTGAATTGCCTGGCCAAACTTAGTAATCCTAACATGTCAGCAACACAAGGCAGAACTTACATCGATACCATTCAGGGATATTTAAATCCACGTTTGGTTTGTGCTATGGGACTTGCCGGTTGTTTATCGACTGTTGGCTTAAAAGAATATGCTTATTCAGGAAATTTAAACGTATTCCCGAATCCTGTTACATCGGAAATTAACTATTCAGTTTCTGGTGGAAACACAATCAGCCGTGTTACTTTGTTAGATGCAACAGGTCGCCTTGTGTTAAGCGCAAATAACCTGAATGAAACATCTTTTAAACTGAATAGAAATAATCTCAGCGCCGGTTTATATTTTACAACCATTGAGTTAGGAAATAAAACGGTAGTTACTAAGAAAATAGTGATCGAATAAATTTTTGATCTTTAAATGTTAAGAGAGCCGTCAGTGTACGGCTCTTTTTTTATGGCTGAGAGAAAGCACCGCAAGAATATCAGGACGCATGTTCCAGCATCTGTTTCAGCTTTACACCTAATAGCTGAGCCCAGCCATCTACAAACCTCTGTCTTGCAAAATGTGCATCATCGGGAAATGTCTCCAAACCTTCATGCGTTAATTTAAGCCGGGTTTTAGCACCTTCTTTAAACAACTCGAAGGTAACTTCTGAAAGCCCAGGATACCCTTTATAAACCCACGTATGGGCAAGGGTCTGTCCCTTAATAATTTTCGTCACTGTCCATTCTTTTTGAAACCGCGAACCATCATCTTTAAATTTAAACTCAAATCCAACTTCTGGCACAAATTCAATCAGTTGAGGAAAATACCATTCTTTCATTTTGTCTGTTTCAGATAGGTGCTGCCATACTTTCTCGATTGGTGCACTGTAAAGCTGTTCGGTTACAAAGGGATGATTCATTGGGGAAGTTTAAGAGCACAAGTTAAACCTTTAGCCTGATTGATTCGTTTTTTTGGATCAGGTCCAAAAGGAGTGGTGTAAAACTCACCAGCTTTATACCAGCTCCCTGGTTCCTTGCACAATACTCCCTACTTACCCCGTACATATCCCGTCTTTTAGTACGAAACACATCCATTCACTCAGCTTCTCATACACCTTCCCTCAGAGGTCAAGGCACTCTTACTCATTCGTCCCATTTTTCGTCCAATTTCCAGCTATCTTTGTATATGGCATTTCAGGTCGGTGATATAAAACTCTCAGGTACTGTATATGGTATTTCTTTTTACCACAGTGTCTTTGGCTGGCTGGCCAGGTGCAAAGGCGGGCCAAGTCGCAAACAATTCAAAACCTCACCGGTATTTGTCCGATCAAGAGAGAACAGCGAGGAATTCACAACTTGTGCACGGGCTGCTGCTGCTCTGCGCCGCCTGGTAATAAAACACACTGCTCATAGAGACAAAAGCCTTTACCACCGGCTCATGAAGTTGATGCGCCTGCTCGCAGATAACGATAAGGACTCTCTTCGTGGAAAGCGCGATCCAATGAAAGGGATGCAGACAATAGAAGCCAGGGCACTTTTAAAGGAATTCAAAATAAGCGAAAATCTTTGCCTGTATGATCTTCTGCTCATAGAAGGGCTGATTAAAAAATCTCATGATAAAGTGAAGGCATCCAAGACACCTGCTATCCCGTCAGCAGCTATTAAACGAAGACGAACCAAAAAGCTATCACCTTTTTATCCGCTTCCCAAAGCTCTGCCGGCACACCTGTCTTTACGCCAGAGCCAGAAGCAAATACAGGTTAACACCGCTTTCGGTTAAAGGGGCAGATAGAAAGCTATTTATAGGTTTAGCATCTACACTGCAAGAAAACTTTATTCTCTTCCCCACAACTTTTGCGCATGATCCGAAAATTCTGAAGTGGCCCCGAAGTAGAAATCACTTCGTGCTTTCACTTCGGGACACCACTGAAGTGAAAAACCCCTCCCGAAATAAATCGAAAGGGGTTTTCTACTTCAGTGGTGCCTCCAGGAATCGAACCAGGGACACAAGGATTTTCAGTCCTTTGCTCTACCGACTGAGCTAAGGCACCCACTCACTTTAATTTACCCTCACTGTTACCAGTGCAAATAAATTTAGAGGTTGCAAAAATACGGTTTTTATCCATCCCACAAAATTTTTCTCAAAAAAAATCTTAATTAAAATTTCTCCTGACTTTAATAATCTATCTTTATCACCCATGAATTTAGTGCTTGATTTCGGTAATACACGCATCAAAACCGCTGTGTTTGAAGATACTACGCTTAAAGAGCAGCGTGTTTTTACCAGCGAAAACGAATTACTGGCTAATCTTGATTCTTTTCAAACTATTAAAAATTGTTTGATTGGTTCTGTAACAAATGACCACGCTAAAGCGTCTGAGTTATTGTCATCAAAATTTCAGACCATCGTGTTTAAAGCCAATACCCCAATTCCTTTAAAGAATTCATATAAAAGTGCGTTGACCTTGGGTTCAGACCGCATTGCGGCTTCTGTAGGGGCCTGGGCGCTTTATCCTAATCAAAACGTTCTTACAATTGATGCCGGTACCTGTATTAAATACAACTTTGTAAACACCGATAATGATTACCTGGGAGGAGCCATCTCGCCGGGAATCCCAATGCGTTTAAAGGCTATGAACTATTATACACAGGCTTTACCGCTTGTGGAAGTAGACAAAAATTATGAAAAACTCATAGGTCAGACTACTGCCGAATCTTTATTGGGAGGAGCCTTATTGGCCTCTGCCTGCGAGGTAGATGGCATGATCGACCGTTATAACAATCAGTATAAAAATCTGCAGGTAGTGGTTACGGGTGGTGACGCTGATTATTTGTGCAAACAACTTAAAAACCGTTTCTTTGCCGACCAAACTATTTTGCTGAGAGGCTTAAACACTATATTAAACTACAATCTTGAAAAATAAGGCAAACATATTCCTGGTTTTTATCGCATTACTTCCGTTTTTAAGTCAGGCGCAAAACAATACTTTTAGTCCTTATTCCCGTTACGGTTTGGGAGAGCTTTCGCAGCCTACCTTTGCACACAATACAGGTATGGGTGGCGCGCATATTGCCTTAAAGCCCGATTCAACGATGCCGATTTTTATAAATGTGGGCAATCCTGCGTCTTATGCCCTCATTCGTTTAACCACACTGGAGGTAGGAGGAAGTTTTTTACACTCTACATTTAAAGGAAATAATAATACGAGTCTTACAAAATGGGGAACCAGTTTTGCCTATGGAGCATTGGGTTTTCCGGTAAGAAAAAACGGTGGCGCTGCTTTTGGCCTCATGCCTTTTAGCAGTGTGGGTTATGAAACGAACACTACCATTAACCAGGAAAATATCGGCGCTGTTCAATACAAGTATTATGGCAACGGTGGCTTAAATAAAGCTTTTATAGGGTACGGCATATTACCTTTTAAAAACAAGTTAGCGAATTTCCGTTCTAAATATTCTTATTTGCCGGATTCTATGAGAACTCTTACCCGCGCGCAATATGTGCGTCGTCAACTAGTGAATAAACTGGTGAGTGATTTATCTTTGGGATTTAACGTCAATTATATTTTTGGAAATGTGTCTAATAGCACCCGTATTGTTTATCCTAACTCTTTAACTTACAACAACACTTACCGCGATCGCGTATTAACAGTGGGTGATTTTACCGGCAACTTTGGTGCACAAACCGGTGTTACTATTGACAGTACCCTGGATCACAAAGGCAGAAAAGCCAGGATCGCAGCCGAACTAAAAGTTCTAAGTGATCAAAACATGTATTCGAAAGCTAAATTAAAATTTATGGAAGATAGCATTGCTAGTGTCACTAGATTCGATACGACTCTGGATAAAAAAGGCAAAAAAGCCAAAATTGCATCTGAAATTAAAATTTTAAGTGATCAGAATATTTATTCGGAAGCGCAATTAAAAATGAAACGGGATAGTCTGGCGGCTGTGACGCCCTTATACCGCAGGGCCTACAAACAAAAACCTAAGTTCACTTTCGGGTACTTTATGAATCTGAATAATGGTTTGAAATCAGATTATGTTACCGGTGTTTACAATTATGTGCTGAATGGTTCTGGCCAGGAAATTTTGCGCGATACTGTTTTATATCCTGTAAGCAAAGCCGGTACTATCCGTCTTCCACTTGAACAAGGTTTTGGCATTGGATTTAAAAAAGGAGAACGTTTAAACATGGTGGCAGATTTTGCTATAACCGACTGGACAACCTTTAAATACCTTAACGATCAAAATGATTTTAAGAAAAGTTACAGAGTTTCTGTGGGCGCTAATTTTGTTCCGGAGAAATACGCTGCAGGTAGAGGTTCTTTTGGCAGAAAAGTAAATTACCGCATAGGTGCTTCTTATCAAACCGGGTATTTAAGTATTGAAGACAATCTTATTTCTGATTATTCTGTGTCGTTGGGAATTGGTTTACCGGTTGGCATTAATCGTATCTCATCTATGGTGAATGTGAGTGCCCAATATGGTTTTATGGGTTCAAGCGATCCTAGTATACTTAAACAAAATTACTGGCGCGTTAATTTCGGTTTTACTTTTTGTGACCGATGGTTTCAGAAATACAGAGAAGATTAATGATTAAGTCTTTGCGCATAGTTCTTTTTTTCTTTATCCCGGTAAGCATCGGGATTTTTTCTTCTTGCTCAAATGATCTTAAAGATGTGATGGCTCTTCCACGTAACGAGTTAAGTCCCTCTACTATTGGCGACAGTGTTACGATGTTATATTCAGATACGGCACAACTAAAAATAATGCTTACGGCCAACCGTATGTTGTTTTTTGATAAGAATGTAAGCGAGCCTTTTAAGGTAATGCCAAAAGGATTTTTCGTAACTTTTTTTGATAAAGATGAAAAAGTTTCTGCTACTTTGCGGGGTAATTACGGTGTGAGTTACGATGTGAGCAACAAGATGGAAGCCAAATATGCGGTAGAGGTTGTAAATAAAGATGGCGTGAAACTAAATACAGAAAAGCTTATCTGGAATGCCAATACCCAAAAAATTTATACCGACGCTTATGTGGTTATTACTACGGCAACGGAACAAATTACGGGCTATGGTTTAGAAAGTAACCAGGATTTTACCAAATACAAATTAAAAAAGATCAAAGCAATATTACAATTAAAAGACAATGAGCAGCAATAATGAGTTTCAAAACAAAGCCTACGTTTTCTTAGAACGTCTTTGGTTAGTAGCAGCTATACTGGGCGTGTGTCTGGTGGTTTATTTTCTAATTATGAAAGATAACGACAGCGCCTTGTTCTTTTTTGGATTTTTTATTTTGTCAGCACTTCTTTATTTATTGCGAAAACGTCAACGTGTTAAGTTTCAAAAGTTTTTGGAAAACAAAGACGAATACGTGCCTGGTAAGGATAAAAAATTCTAAAGTTTGTTCTTCCCTTAAAAACGGAGAAAAGAGTACATTTGCAGGAACGCTCGTCCCAAACTTAAATTAAGCATCTTAGCTCATCAAAACTTTAAAGGCAATACTCCGTCATAACACAGCGTTTGTTCTGCTGCTGATCTGCTTTGTTATAGCGCTTTTTTCTTTTCACTATTACGGTGCTTCCTGGGATGAGGTGATGCAGCATTCTATTGGTGAAATTGCCTGGAACTATGTGGTGGATGGTGACAGGTATTTGTTTAATTATGTCGACGGCGACCATGGAGTGGGATTTGAACTTCCTCTTATTATTTTAGAAAAACTATCGGGTTTAAAAGATCCGCATGATATCTGCCTGATGCGGCACCTGGCGACGCATGTGTTTTTTCTCCTGAGCGCGTTTTTTTTCTATAAACTTTGTTTTCTTTTATATAGCAGCAGGTTTTTAGGTGTCGTAGCATTTTTGCTTTTCGCTTTTCACCCGGTACTTTACGGGCATTCTTTTTTTAATACGAAAGATCTTCCTTTCTTAAGTCTGTTCACTATCTGTCTGTATCTGGCGGCAAAATTATTTCAGAATAAAAACATACTCAACACTGTTGTTCTGGGCATTTGCCTGGGTGTACTGGTCAATATCCGTATGATGGGTTTGCTATTACTTTTTTCGGTTTTATTCTTTCTGAGCATAGATGCCATTCGCGAAAAAAAATATTTCGATCGTCACGCGCTGATTTTACTTTTTGTAGCTGTCCTGGCATTGTATGGTAGCTGGCCATACTTATGGGAACATCCTATAGAAAGATTTATGGTAGCATTTAAAAGTATGTCGCACTACGCATGGACAGAGACCAATTTGTACGACGGGAAAAATGTGCCTGGTAACCAGATTGGCTGGGAGTACATTCCTTTATGGTTTGCAGTTACTACACCGCTTCCCTGGTTGCTTGCCGGATTGTTTGGGATTGGGGCTTTTGTAAGCTGCATTATTAAAGAGCCGTTTTATGTTTTTGATTTACAGGGAAAGATGAACGTTCTGTTCCTGATTTGTTTTTTTGTTCCCATACTTGCTGTGATAGCTCTGCATTCTGTGGTGTATGATAGCTGGCGGCATTTATTTTTTATCTACCCTTCCTTTTGTATGCTTCTTTTGTTTGGTTTAAATTACCTGATGTTGAAGTATAAAAAAATAATCAGGCTAGGATCTGCCCTGAGTTTTAGTTTTGTTATTGGTTTTACGATTTTTAATTTTCCTTTCGGGCATGTTTATTTTAGTCCGCTTGTTTCTTTGCATTCCCAACCTGAATATCTCCGTAAACACTACGACATGGATTATTGGGGAACATCGTATAAACAATCTCTGGAGTATATTCTCGCGCATGATTCATCGGCCCTTATAAAAGTATTTCCTGAAAATTACCCCGGGAATTTGAATGCTGCCATGTTACCGCCAGAGCAACGCAAGCGCATTTTAATTGTTCCAAACCTGGATGAAGCTACTTATTTTGTTACCAACTACCGTTTTCACCCACAGGATTATGCTTTTGAAGATAAAAAAGTCTACACTATAAAAGTTCTCAATAGCACTATTAATGCCGTTTATAAGCTCCGTTAAATTTCTGGGCTGAAGTGTAAATTTACTTAGCGAGCAAATGCAGTCCCCCTAAAATTGCTAAGATGATCGCGGCTATTACTCCTGCAGCGAATACCAGTTTAACTACAAAGCCTCTGTTACGAATATCGTAGCCCGAATTTAAAAGGGTGAGTTGGTTTAATAGGACAGTAATTTTGTTCATCGTTTTGAATGTTAGGGAATCACTGGATTACTTTTCCAAAGGTATTCTAAATCCTGAAGAACCTTTGGAGGGTTTATGAAAGCCGCCATTTACTTTTCCAGAGTTAAGGCTGCATAACCGCTCATCCGAAAAGTAGATCCTGAAAATGAATTTGACGTAACTTTAACGCATGCTTTTTATCCTCTTTAAAGAAAGTTTATTATTTGCCTGGCAATCGCTGGTAGGAAATAAGCTGCGTTCTTTTTTAAGTTTATTAGGTATCACCATTGGCATCTTTGCCATCATTCTTGTTTTTACCATTGTTGACGGCCTCGAAAGTAATATTCGTGGAAGTGTGGAATCTTTAGGCAATAACGTGGTGTATGTTCAAAAATGGCCATGGACCTTTGGTCCCGATTACCCCTGGTGGAAATACATTAACCGTCCAACTCCCCAATATTATGAGCTCGATGAATTACAAAGGCGTTGCAAAACCACTGAAGCCATCGCCTACCGCATAGGTGCAAGAAGAACCATCAAATACAAATCCAACAGTATTTCTAACGCAGTAGTAGGGGGCATTTCGCATGAATTTTACAAGATTAAAAGTTTTGATTTAAGCTCTGGAAGGTACTTTACACAAAACGAAACCGATGCCGGGTATCGCATGGTTCTGATAGGAGCCGAAATAGCGGCTGGTCTTTTTGGAAACGAGGATCCTTTAGGTAAACAAATAAAAATAGCGGGACAAAAAGCAACGGTTATCGGCGTCATTAAAAAAGAAGGCGAAAGTTTACTCGGAATGAGTTTCGACTACCAGGTTATTACTCCTTTTAATTTTGCGCGTTACATGATCGATACCCGGGCAGAAAGTTCAGATCCTACCATTTATGCCAAAGCAAGGCCAACTATCAGCAATGCAGAGATGATGGATGAATTAACAGGGGTGTTGAGAGGTCTGCGGAAATTAAAGCCAGCCGCCGATCCAAATTTTGCCTTGAATGAAACCAGTTTAATCAGTAAAGCCTTCGATGCTTTATTTGACATTATTGGAACCGCAGGATGGATCATAGGTGGCTTTTCTATCCTCGTAGGTGGATTTGGAATCGCGAACATTATGTTTGTCTCGGTAAGAGAAAGAACCAACTTAATTGGCATTCAAAAAAGTTTGGGTGCTAAAAATATTTTTATCCTTTTCCAGTTCTTAAGTGAAAGTGTCTTGTTGAGTTTTATAGGCGGTTTTTTCGGACTTCTGTTAACCTACATAATAACTGAACTGGGAAAAGGAGCCATAGGTATGGATATTAGTTTAAGCAGCACGAATATCATACTGGGTTTTACCATCTCTATCCTGATTGGAATCATTAGTGGCTTTATTCCGGCTTATAGTGCCTCTCAATTAGATCCTGTGGAAGCGATTAGAACAAATTAATTTTGAACTGCCACTTTAATTCCTGATCTTTGGTCGAAGACAGCTTTTATTATCCAAATTTTAACCCTAACCCCACAATTACGAAAACAAATCGATTTCTAGCCTTAGTTGCTTTCTGTGCATTATTTATAATGAATTGATGCCAAAAGAAAAGTAATGATTCACTTAATTCTAATAATTTATCAGGAGTAGGAAATCAAAAGTCTAAATGCATATATACTCAAGAACAGATTATGGGTGCAATTACTAAATTTAAGGGTCAAACTGCAATTTCAAATGAAGCTAATTCAAAATTGATTTCTGCAGACAGTATTCCTCTCGATTCTTCGGTTTGGGTGGTTGAGGCAACTCTAAATTATGACTTTGACCACATAACAGCAAATGCAAATAAATCTGTTTATAGATACAAAACCTTTGAGTTGAGTGTACCGTTAAAGGGCGATCTTAACATTGACAGTGACGTTATTGAAGATTTATATGATCAAATAGGTGATACTATTAATGGATTCTTGGGTGTAAATGATAGAATCAAAATTATCGACATTTCTGCATCAGTTAACTCAAGTGGAACTCAAGCTACTATAAAAACATATGCTATATCTTATTTGTTAAACTTTAGCTATTTATGTTCTCCATTAAGTCCTGGGAATACAATTACAAAATCCAATAATTTATTCTCTTGTATAGCAACTATCGATGGCTCTGCGCTTTTCGAAAATCAAGTCAATACGTGTTATTTTTATTTACCTTATAACTGTGCAAGAAATTTCTTTACTGATGTTCAATCCTTGATTTTTTGGGGATATGATTATCCCTCATGCCTTTATTATAATACTTTTGGACCTGCTACGTATAATGATTGTAATCCCATAAGTTACAATGGAATTAATAATTTTGCGTCTAATACAAATGTTCTATGTAATACTAACAAACCCAATTTCGGGCACATTCCTACTCATGCTTTTGTTTTATGGTGGCCACATTATAGCGGTGTATCTGCGGGAGCTATAGATGAGGCTTATTGGATGCTCCAAACAACTTATGGTGTACCATATTATTACTGTTATTAAACATGGTTAAGGGATTAGTTAGAATAGTTCAAACAATTATGACACTTTTAATTGTTGTGTCGTGGTTAAATGGCCAGGTTTTATATAGCAAACAAGGACTGCAAAACAACTACTTCTCTGGGATAACTGAAGAAATTTCGGGAAACTTTTTATTTGTTAACCATAACGAAACTCAATCTGCGAATGGATTTGAAGTTAGAGAACAACTGATTCGATTGTCGCCATTTGGACAAGTAATTGATACATTAAACCTTGAAGATAATTTCAGTTGTCTAAAACCTCCAGTTTATTTTCAAGGGAATTATTTATTTTTCGGGACCCTTTTTCAGTCTTCTTCATCGACTGTGTCCGCAATGCCTTTACTGTTAAAGTATGACCAAAATTTTAATCTTGTAGAGCGAAAGGAGCTTTTTTCTAATTCAAGTTCGAATGTATATGCAACGAAAATGTTAACTGCGCCTGGCAACTTTTATTTTGCAATCAATCTAGATGGTAATCCAAAAAAGTCCATAATTTATACAACAGATTTTCTTTTTAACATTCTAGATTCTTCACTTATAGACGGAAATATTCAAGACATAATAGTGCATAATAACCATTTAGTCGCATCAGGTTTTTTCTTTTCAGCGAATTCTGGAGGTTACTGCCAGACTGCGGAACTTGACTCTTCTCTTCAAATTCTAAATGTTTTAACACTTAATAATTTATCATATATCCCTGAATGCGGAATACAGGTGGGAATAATGGGTTCTACAACATTAGTAGATATTGATGAATTAAAATATTTGGTCACAGGTAGTGGGGTAGTAACTAACACTAATTGCTCTACAGGGTTCAGAAAAAATATCTCAGCGATAATTCATAATACAGCTTCTATCTTCAGTTCAAATTTGATTGGCCTCGAAAACGTAGATAATATGAATTTTCTTCCGGGATTATTTACTTCAAAATATTTGAAGCAAGTTTATTCGGTTAGTTATGTCATAAGAAGCTATATTCCTGCACCAGACCCTCGAAACGTTACCACAAAAATAGCTATTGCGAAGATGGATACCTCGGGAGCACTTCAATGGTTAAAGCACTACGGAGAGGATAAATACTACCTGCCAATTTCAATTTTTGCAACTTCTGATGGTGGCGCAATATTAACAGGGTTGCGATATGATACCGTCAATCCTGTGGTCGCGAATGTTGGGGAGGGTTTTGTAATGAAAATAGATAAGTCGGGTAATGAAATATTTGTAGGTCTAATTGATAAAAATGCACCTAACATTAAATTTCATAAGTGTTTCCCTAATCCGGCGTTAGACGAAATTAAATTTGAATTGCCCCTTGAAAAAAGTGCCACTATTTCCATATATAATGAACTTGGTATCGAAATAGATATTTTTTTAGATTACCATAGCCGTTCATCCATTAGTACGGTCCATTTATCGAGTGGACTGTACACTTATAAAATAAAAACAAAAAGCAGTGTTTATTCGGGTAAATTTGTGAAAGAATAAGTCGTTTGTCGCGTCCCCGCATTATATCTATTATCTGTATCATTGGCTACCTGGCGGTGTTATTTACATTTCCGCAGGTATTTTCGCCTCCTATAAAGAAGCTGGGCATTTTTATGCCGGCGGTGTTCGGAATATTGGTCTCGGCGCAATTTATTGCCTGCGTGGGCGTGTGGTATTATAAGCAATGGGGTGTAGAACTTTACCTCATAGCCTTTTTTGCCAAGACCATTTTCTTCTTAACTACGGGTCAAACCGGGTTCAGCTTTTATTTTGGGGGACTTATCTCATTGATCTCTATCATTTTACTCCTGAAGTATTACAGGCGAATGAATCCAAACCTTTGAAAAAACGTGTCTTTCTTTGTGAGCGATTCACCTCGTTTTACGCGCCAATCACCGAAAAAATCGTTAGTTTTTCAAAAAAGTTTGTTTCATGAAAATAAAATTGTATATCTTTAAATAGGAATTAAAAAATGAGTAAATTTTCATTCCCTCACTAGAACGTACATTTTAATCACTAGAACACATGGTTGGCGAAGTAGGAACAACAGAAATCCTTGACACACTAAAAAGCTTTTTTGGCTTTGACGGATTTAAAGGGAACCAGGAAAAAATTATAAAAAACTTATTGAATGGCAAAGATACTTTCGTGATCATGCCCACTGGTGGAGGGAAAAGTTTGTGTTATCAGCTGCCTGCTCTTATGAGTGAAGGAACTGCCATCGTAGTGTCGCCTCTTATTGCTTTAATGAAAAACCAGGTGGATGCCATTCGTGGTTTCAGTAAAGAAAACGGAATCGCCCATTTTCTTAACTCTTCCTTAAATAAAAGTGATATTACGCAGGTTAAAAGTGATGTTTTATCCGGAAAGACCAAGTTACTATACATAGCGCCTGAAACTTTAACCAAAGAGGATAATATCGCCTTTTTTAAAGAATTTAAAATTTCGTTCTTCGCTATTGACGAAGCACATTGTATTTCAGAATGGGGACATGATTTCAGGCCTGAATACCGCCGTTTACGTCCTATTATCGACGCCGTGGGTTCAGTTCCGGTAATGGCTCTTACAGCAACCGCTACTCCTAAAGTGCAGCAGGATATTCAAAAGAATTTGGGTATGATGGCTGCCGATCTTTATAAGTCTTCGTTTAACCGCGATAATTTATACTACGATGTCCGTTCAAAACAAAACGTCATTAAAGAGATTATTAAGTACGTTAAGGCAAATTCGGGCAAAAGCGGTATTATCTATTGCCTGAGCCGTAAAAAGGTAGAGGAAATAGCAGAAGCCTTAAAAGTTAACGGAATTAAAGCGGCGCCCTATCATGCCGGTTTGGATGCAAAAGAAAGGGCCAAAACCCAGGATGGTTTTTTAATGGAAGATCTGAATGTGATTGTTGCTACAATTGCCTTTGGAATGGGAATTGATAAGCCGGATGTACGTTTTGTAATTCACCACGATATTCCAAAATCATTAGAAGGGTATTACCAGGAAACGGGCCGTGCGGGACGAGATGGAGGAGAGGGAAAATGCGTGACTTTTTACAGTTACGACGATATTATGAAGTTAGAGAAGTTTATGAAAGACAAACCGGTTGCCGAACAGGAAATCGGCAAACAAATGCTTTCTGAAACTGCCTCTTTTGCTGAAACCAGCAGTTGCCGCCGTAAGTTTTTACTTCATTATTTTGGAGAAGAGTTTGATGAGGTAAGATGTAATGGTATGTGCGATAATTGCCGTCATCCAAAACAAAAGTTTGAAGCTAAAGATGATCTTGAACTGGCATTAGAATGTGTGACCGAGATCAAGGAAAAACATAAAATTAAGGATGTTATTAATGTCCTTATGGGCACATTAACAGCTACTGCTAAAACCTATAAGCATGATCAGATTGAAACCTGGGGTAAAGGGGTAGATCATGATAAAGATGATAAGTTCTGGCAGGCCGTTTTGCGTCAGACCATTGTAAACGGATTTTTGTCAAAAGACATTGAAAATTATGGGTTATTGCGTTTAACAGAAAAAGGTAAAGCCTTTTTGAAAAAACCGGTAAGTATTAAATTTGCGAGAGACCATGATTATGCAAATGGTGATCATCCGGGTAATGACGATGATATTGTGTTAGGCGGAAAAGGCGGTGGCAATGCAGCTGATGAGGTTTTGTTCACTTTATTGAAAGACCTCGTTAAAAAAACAGCGAAAGCGAAAGGCTTACCTCCTTATGTTATTTTTCAGGAGCCTTCTTTAGAAGAAATGGCCATTCAATATCCTATCACCATGGATGAAATGACCAAAATTAGCGGTGTTGGTTCGGGTAAAGCTGCAAAATTCGGGAAACCTTTTGTAGACCTTATTAAAAAATACGTAGAAGAAAATGAGATCGATCGTCCGGTGGACATGGTCATTAAATCGGTTGTAAATAAATCGGGTTTAAAAGTTTATATCATTCAAAATATTGACCGTAAGATTGGGTTAAAAGAAATGGCTAAGAGTAAGAATCTTACATTGCCAAACCTCTTAAAAGAAATAGAAACCATCGTTGAATCTGGAACCCGAATAAACATCAATTATTACATTGATGATTTGATGGACGAAGAAAAACAAGATGAGATCATGGAATACTTTAAAGAAAGTGAGACGGATAGTGTTGAAGCTGCTTTAAAAGAACTCGGAGAGAACGATTATTCAGAAGAAGAAATTCGCGTGATGCGGATTAAATTCTTGTCTGACTTCGGAAACTAGACACAAATTACACAAATTACACTACTAAAATCCCGCTATGGCGGGATTTTTTGCTGGCTGATAATTAAAAATTAGTTTAGACTGCGCCCGGACTAACACCTTGACCGGTTTTAAAAAAAGTGTCACTTCGAGCGTAGTCGAATGTCACTTCGAGCGTAGTCGAATGTCACTTCGAGCGCAGTCGAATGTCACTTCGAGCGTAGTCGAATGTCACTTCGAGCGTAGTCGAATGTCACTTCGAGCGTAGTCGAATGTCACTTCGAGCGTAGTCGAATGTCACTTCGAGCGTAGTCGAATGTCACTTCGAGCGTAGTCGAATGTCACTTCGAGCGTAGTCGGATGTCACTTCGAGCGTAGTCGGATGTCACTTCGAGCGTAGTCGCATGTTACTTCGAGCGTAGTCGAATGTCACTTCGAGCGTAGTCGAATGTCACTTCGAGCGTAGTCGAATGTCACTTCGAGCGTAGTCGAATGTCACTTCGAGCGTAGTCGAGAAGAGACTGATAGAAAAAAAATTCCCGCTTGGGCGGGAATTTTTTATGTAGATCAATGATGCCTAATTATGGGTCGAGTCTGTATAAAGTTCTAACAGAATTATTTTCTGATACTGCGAAAACAAATATTCTGTGCGTTAACAAGCGAATCACAACAGAGTTTCCGGTGGGCAATCCGGTAGTTACCGGTGTCCATTTAATAGCTTCGTCTCCGGTAATGTAAACATTATTTCCAGCTGCGGCGTAAATCGACCCTAGGTTTTCTGTGAAGGCTCTGGCCGGTACATTTAATAGATTGTTATCGGTAATATTCTGCCATTGCTCCCCATTATTAAATGACAAATAATTCCCTGTCGCTGATCCTAAAAACAATTTAGTCCTAAGATTTTTTACGACATACGGATTTGAAAAGGGAGGATCGCCGGCGTAAGAAAAAGCGGACATCTCTTCATCCCAATAATATTGTTTTGATGTTAGTGAATCATAAATTGAAACGCCTACTTCGCTCACCCACATAGATGTGGGAGTGATTGAATTTGCAAGGGTTAACTTTGTCCACTTACTTTCGCTATTGGATTTTCGATATATTTCTCCGCCCGTTAGTACATACACATTTTCGTTGTAGGCAGTCATGCCAGTAATCCTGAGAGAATCCAGACCTGTGTTGATCTGTTGCCAGTTAGAGCCGATATCTTTGCCATAAAAAACACCTGCATTTGAAGTTCCCACATAGATATAATCTTCATTTTGGACCAGATGACGGGTTTTCTGATTATTCAAACTTGACGGCATCCAGGATTTTCCATCATATATACTATAGTAAAGCCCGTTAGACTCTGTGCTTGCGTACATTACTGATTCCACCGAAATCAGATCATTGATCTTACCGGGTACTTGTTGGTTTAATGTCCAAATCCCTTTCGTATGAAATATCAGCTGCATGCCATAACTAGTACCTGATGCATTCACTATATACGATCTAAGATAATACACTGTACTGTTTTTTAAATTGGTGAGATTAACAGCGTGTATTCCAACTTCTACATTAACATTGATTTTATTTGAGGCAGTGGTGGGATCTGGCGATTCGCTCCAGCAGATCCCGGCTTCAGTAACAGTTTCAGAGCCAAGCTGTGCGATGTAAATACCGGATACCGCAGAATTGTTAGTTATGTCTTTGGCACCCAATGCAAGAAAGGAAGTGTTAACCACAACTGGTTCGCCGGAAGCAGTGGGTTCAGGATCATTTTTCCTTTCTTTTTTACAAGAAGACAAAATGAACACCGTACATAGCGTTAAACAAAAACCTAGTGTAGTTTTCATGATAAGGTAGTAGTTAAAGATTATAAATGATTTTTGGGCTGGGCGAAAGTAATTATTTTAATTGAAATGAATAATTTATGCGTGTTTTTTTCGTTTCTTTAAAACGCATTGTTTTCTGAAAAAATACATAGATACATTTTCTTATTCGGTCTGTTTGGCCTGGGCTTTGGTATGATGATTGGCGCGGTTCCAACAAGTGTTCCTGAGATTATTTTAGGAGCTAACTGGTTGCTCGAAGGTGATTTTAAACGTAAATTCAATCAACTAAAGGTCAATAAAGTATTCTGGGTTTTAATTGCTGTTTTTTGCCTGCATGTTTTAGGGTTGCTTTATACTAGTAATCTATCTGCAGGTAGTGAAGATGTCAAGATTAAACTGCCTTTGTTTATTCTTCCACTTTTTATTTTTAGTGCAAAACCACTTACGCAAAAAGAATTTTATGCTACTCTCTACTTTTTTATCCTGGGCTGCGTGGCTAATACTTTATGGTGCCTGACCTACAGTTTTGTGCTACATAACAACGAAGTAATACGCAATGCTTCGCGTTTTATGAGCCATATCCGCCTCGGACTTTACCTGAATGTGGCGATTGCTTGTTGTGTGTATTTTGCCTGGCGTTCGGAAGCGTTTCTTAAAAAATTGTTGTGGGTGGCTCTGGTTATTTATTTTGTTTTTGTGCTTTATGCTCTTGGTCTTGCCTCCGGACTTATAAATTTCGCCATCCTGTTTTTACTTGCCATTTGCTTTTTTATTTACCGGCAGAAATTATGGGTAAAACTCGCCGGTATTTTAGTTGTGCTTGGATTTATTACCATGGGCATTTATTATATTATGGACATTAAGAAGTCGCAGCTAGATGTACGTTCAGACAAAACAAATGAACCGCAAAACTATGCACCTTCAGGTCGTCCCTATTTGCACTATGGCAAGGGCGGACAAAAAGAAAACGGAAATTATATTTATATAAATGTTCAGCCCGAAGAATTACAAAGAGCCTGGAAAAAGGAATTTGCCGCCGATAGTTTTCACTATGAGTCAGAAACTAATCTTCAGCGCTATGTAGTTCTTGTGCGTTATATGGCTAGTAAAGGACTGAATAAAGATTCTGTAGGCTATACCAAATTAAGCGATGCTGATAAACAAAACATTCAAAAAGATATTGCGAATTTTGAATATCCCTCCTGGTCGTATCTTCACAAACGCACTTATGAATTGGTAAATGAATACGATGAATTTTTAAACGATCGTTTTGTAAATGGACATTCCTTAACTATGCGTCTTTATTTTTGGGATGCAGCGCTTCATGTAATAAAAAAGAATTTTGTATTTGGGGTGGGTACAGGAGATGTGCAGGATCAACTTACAAAGACCTATAGAGAAACAAAATCTCCATTAAATGAAGAGTGGTATAAGCGTCCGCATAACCAATTTTTAACGATTACTACAGCGCTTGGAATTTTAGGATTAGGTGTTTTTTTACTGGGTTTACTATATCCTGCATCAACACTAAAAAATGAGCTTCCGAAATTGTTCTGGCCCTTTTTTCTCATTGCGGTGCTTTCTTTTTTCATTGAGGATACGCTGGAAACACAGGCGGGTTGTACGTTTTATGCCTTCTTTTCAGGTTTGTTTCTTTCCGTTGGGTGGTGGCGAAAATTAAAACACATAGAGACATAGAAAGGATAGAGAGGCCTGGGATAGAACTATTCTTACCGCACTCCCTAAAAAACCTTTGCGTGCTTAGCGTCTTTGCGCGAGAAAAAAAAAACATAGAAACATAGAAAGGATAGAAAAGCCTGGGATAGAACTATTCTTACCGCACTCCCTAAAAAACCTTTGCGTGCTTAGCGTGTTTGCGCGAGAAAAAAACACATAGAAACATAGAAATGATAGAAAAGCCTGGGATAGAACTATTCTTACCGCACTCCCTAAAAAACCTTTGCGTGCTTAGCGTCTTTGCGCGAGAAAAAAAACACATAGAGACATAGAAAGGATAGAAAGGCCTGGGATAGAACTATTCTTACCGCACTCCCTAAAAAACCTTTGCGTGCTTAGCGTCTTTGCGCGAGAAAAAAAACACATAGAAACATAGAAAGGATAGAAAAGCCTGGGATAGAACTATTCTTACCGCACTCCCTAAAAAACCTTTGCGTGCTTAGCGTCTTTGCGCGAGAAAAAAAACACATAGAAACATAGAAAGGATAGAAAAGCCTGGGATAGAACTATTCTTACCGCACTCCCTAAAAAATCTTTGCGTGCTTAGCGTCTTTGCGCGAGAAAAAAAACACATAGAAACATAGAAAGGATAGAAAAGCCTGGGATAGAACTATTCTTACCGCACTCCCTAAAAAACCTTTGCGTGCTTAGCATTTTTGCGCGAGAAAAAAAACACATAGAGACATAGAAAGGATAGAAAGGCCTGGGATAGAACTATTCTTACCGCACTCCCTAAAAAACCTTTGCGTGCTTAGCGTCTTTGCGCGAGAAAAAAAACATATAGAGACATAGAAAGGATAGAAAAGCCTGGGATAGAACTATTCTTACCGCACTCCCTAAAAAACCTTTGCGTGCTTAGCATCTTTGCGCGAGAACTCTAAGTTTAAAAGGCCACAAATTCCTGCGGATTAATAGGAGAGCCATTAAACCACAATTCAAAATGAAGATGAGGTCCGCGGCTTTTTTCGCCGGTATCTCCTACCACGGCAATGGCTTCACCGGACTTAACACGGTCGCCCATTACTTTTAAGAAGGAGGCGCAATGTTTGTAAATACTGATGAGGTTATTGCTGTGTTGCACTTGTACCACGTTACCATCGCTGGCAGAAAAACCGGTGAATATTATTGTTCCATCCAGTGTAGATTTTATCGTCTCATCCTGTTTGGTAACAATGTCCACTCCAAAATGATCTTCCGTTAAATTAAAAGACTCGGTTATAATTCCTTTTACGGGTGTAAAAAAAACCGCTTCAGAAAGTCCGGTATATTTTAATTTCGCAAGGCTACTATTAGTGTTTCCTTTATTTTCTTCATACTCTTTGCGAAACTCGATGTCATTTGAGCTGGGTTGCGTATTTACCTTCGCATATTTCCCGGTAGTATCTTTTCCCGGTTTTGGCGTCTTGGTTTCCACCTTTTCTTCCACCGCTTTTAGTACCGTGCTTAAATAAACGTCACGTGACCCAACGGCTTGTTCTAAAGAATCGGCTTTTATATTCAGATCGAGGATTTGTTTACGCTCTGCAATATCTCCGTACCCAGGAATATACTCTCTCAAAGGCGTAAATGCCACCAGACTTATTACCAGAGTGGTCATAACAATGGTTATTGCCGCCATTCCTATAATAATACCAGCAGGAGACAGGCGGAGAGAGAATTTCTCACCAAAAGTAGTGTCGTTTAGTATCACCAGGCGGTATTTTTTGCTCAGAAAACGTCTGAATCTTTTCCACCGGGTTGGTTTTGGAGTCTCCATAAAATGTAAAGATGCAAAAAATAATAATTTCGTCAGGAAACTTGCAAGACAATTAAAGTTTCCGTAGTTTTGTGCCCGAATTTAAGATAAATGGAGCCACAAGAAAAAATATTAAAAACGTCTTTAGGATTGTTTTTTAAATATGGCATCAAGCATATTACGATGGACGACATCGCCAAAGAGCTTGGTATGTCTAAGAAAACAATTTACCAGTTTTATAAAGAGAAAGACGATTTAGTGAATCAATTATGCAACAATGAACTAAACACTCAGGAAGCTCACTTTGAAGACATGAATAAGTCGGCCAAAGATCCTATTCATGAAATAATGTTAATTTCTGATAAAATGAGGAATATGATGCAAAACATTAATCCAATGTTTTTTCTCGACTTGCAAAAATTTTATCCTACAGCTTACCAAAGATTTATTTCGTTCCGCGAAAACTGCGCCTATAAACTTGTTATTCTCAATATTAAAAAAGGCATTGAAACGGGCGTTTATCGTCCTGACCTTGATCCTGAACTTATCTCCCGTTTAAGAATGGCGCAGATCGACATGTTGATGTTTGGAAATTATTTCTCTTACGAAAAAACAAGTTTTGCAAAAACACATACTGTAGTGCTGGATATTTTTATTTATGGGATCTGCACCATAAAAGGGCATAAGCTATTTAATAATTACAAAAAAATAAACGAAGAAGAATAACTATTATGAAACACCTAAGTAAACTTACACTCATCCTGGTTTTAGTGATGACGATGTATCAAACAGAAGCTCAGGAGGCTAACAAAACAAGTTTCAGTCTGCAGGAGTCTATCGACTACTCACTAAAACACAGTCCTAACTATTTAAATGCGGAACTGGATCTGAAGAGTGCAGATTTCAGACGCAAAGAAATTACGGGTATGGGACTTCCACAAATTGCCGGAAGTATTGATTTTAAAGATTATTTAAGCATTCCAACATCTTTGCTACCGGCGCAAATTTTTGGCGGACCAGAAGGAACTTTCTTACCCGTTAAGTTTGGTACGAAATACAATGCAACAGCAGGGTTAAGTGCCAACTGGAATATTTTGAATAGCGATTATTTTTTCGGCTTACAAGCTCAGAAAGAATATATGAACCTATCTAAAATTAGTGTAACAAGAAGTAAGGCAGATTTAGTTTCTCAGGTAACGAAAGCTTATTATACGGTTGTGATAAGCCGTGACCGATTAAAATCTCTTGATGCTAATATTGTAAAATTGAAAAAAACATATGATGATACCAAGGCTACAAACGCACAGGGTATTATGTTTGAATTGATCGATGTGGAACGTCTGGAAGTACAATATAATAATCTATTGACGGAACAGGAGAAAACTCTAAGACTTATTGAGATCTCTGCGTCCTTATTAAAATTTCAAATGGGTTACGCAGTAAATGATCCTATTACTTTAACGGATAGTTTAAATGTGGAGAGTAACTTTCAGGAGTTAAGCAAAACGGTAGACGTAACACAACGTCCTGATTACAAATTATTAACGTCACAACAAACACTTTTAGATCTGGATGTTAAAAGGTTAAAATATCAATTTCTTCCGTCTTTAACACTTTATGGATCTTACCAATACAACGCACAGCGTAACGAATTTAATTTTTTTGAGGCGTCAAACGGTGATCCCTCAAAAAAATGGTTTAAAGTAGCTCTTGTAGGTGCAACCCTTAACCTCAATATTTTTACAGGATGGCAGCGTATGAACAGGATTGAACAAACCAAGATCACTGCTTATAAAAACCAGAATACGATTAAAAACCTTGAATTAGCAGCTCAACTGGAAGCGAGCACTGCAAGTGTAAATTATACAAATGCATACTCGAGTTTATTGCGTCAGAAAAAGAATCTTGAATTAGCGGAGCATGTTGCTGAGGTGGCGCGCAAAAAATATCAAAGTGGCATAGGTAGCAATATTGAAGTTGTTACAGCGGAGTCAGATTTAACAAGTGCCCAGACAAACTATTACAATTCTGTGTTCGATATGATTGTAGCTAAAACAGATTATTTAAAAGCAACAGGAACATTGGTAAAATAACATTCAAAAATTAAGGAAATGAAATCAAGAAATAATACTAACACCACTACAAAAAATAAAGTTATGATCAAGAATTCTACATTAATGCTTCTGCTAGCCGTTATAATGGTAGCTTGCGGTGGCGGTGGTTCTGATAAAAAAGCAGAACTCGAAAAATTAAAAAAACAAAAAGCTGATCTTGAAGTGAAGATTGCTGCATTACAGGAAGAAGTTTTAAAAAGCGATACCACTATTAAAGAAAAAATAACAGACGTTGTGGCAATACCGGTAACCATTGCTCCTTTCAAAACTTACATTGAAATTCAAGGACGTATTGATGCAGATGAAAATGTATTTGTTTCCTCTGAAATGCCAGGAACTATTACAAAAATTAATGTAAAAGTAGGCGACCAGGTTTCTAAGGGAACTGTTCTTGCAGAAACGGATGCACGAGCTACCCAACAGCAAATAGCAGATTTAAATACAAATCTCGAACTTGCCAAACAAGTATACGACAAAACGAAAAGTCTTTGGGACCAAAAAATTGGTACGGAAATTCAATACTTACAAAGCAAAAACAACAAAGAAAGTCTTGAAAATAAAATTGCAACAATGCAGGAACAAGTGCGTATGAGCAAAATTATTTCCCCTATCAATGGAACTGTAGATAACATCAGTATTAAATTAGGTCAGTCTGTTGCCCCTGGTATGCAAGCTATCAGTGTAATTAATTTTTCTAACTTAAAAGTAAAGGCAGAAATTGCAGAAAGTTATGCAGCGCGCGTTAAAACCGGCAACGAAGTACTTGTTCTTTTTCCTGATACAAAAGATACAATTGCTTCAAAAATTAACTATGCTTCAAGAGGCATTAACGCTTTAACAAGAACATTCGGTGTTGAGGTGTATTTAGATACTAAAGGAGAATACCACCCAAATATGGTAACTAAATTAAGAATTAACGACTACACTTCTCCAAAACCAGAGATTACTGTACCGGTTAAATTTATTCAAAAAGGGGCCACAGAAAGTTTTGTGTTAGTAGCTGAAGGTGGAAAAGCGGTAAAGAAGATCGTGAAGATCAATCATGAGTATGCTGGCATAGCTGAAGTAACTGAAGGGCTAAAAGAAGGCGACATGATCATTACAGAAGGATACGACCTTATTAATGATGGCGACAAGATCGCAGTTGCTGCTCCGGCAGCTAATGAGGCAAAAAAATAATTTTCATAATACGAACACGAAAATAAAGTATCATGTTAGATAAAGTAAAAGAATTTAAACCCTCCAGTTGGGCCATAGATAATAAGGTAGCTATCTATATAGTTACGATCATTATCTGTATCATGGGGATCAGAGCTTATAACTCGCTCCCTAAAGAACAGTTTCCGGATATTACGGTTCCTACTATTTATATCAATACCATTAATGGTGGTAACTCTCCAACCAATATCGAAAACACAATCACCAAACCGATAGAAAAACGTTTGAAAGGAATTTCTGGTATTAAGAAATTTAATAGTACTTCCCTTCAGGACGTTTCGGTAATTGTGGTGGAGTTCCGTACCGATGTAAAAGTAGATATCGCGAAATCAAAAGTAAAAGATGCTGTGGATGAAGCGCGTGCTGATATACCACAAACATTAACACGCGAGCCTATCATTAAAGAAATCGCCTTCTCTGAGATCCCGATCATGTACATTAACATTGCCGGTAACTACGATTTAAAACTCCTGAAAAAATATGCTGAAGATCTTCAGGATAAAGTAGAAGGTTTAAAAGAGATCAACGAAGTAAAATTGGTTGGTGCTCTGGAGCGTGAGATCCAGGTAAATATTGACGCCTATAAATTACAGGCTGCTCAGTTAACAATGGACGATGTATCGCGTGCCATTTCTTCTGAAAACCTTACTATTTCAGGTGGTAATATCCCTTTAAATGGGATGAAGCCAACGATCAATATAAAAAGTGAATTTAAAGATCCGAAAGAAATTGAAGAAATTCTTGTAACCTCTGCAGTAGGTGCGAGACTTAAGATTAAGGACTTTGCAACTGTAGTGGATGGTTTTGAAGAAAAAGAATCTTATTCAAGTTCAAGTGGAAAAAACGTTATCACCTTAAACGTTATTAAACGTTCGGGAGAAAACTTAATTAACGCTGCTGATAAAATCAAAGCCACGATCGAGGAAATGAAAAAGACAGAATTTCCTAAAGGACTTGAAATTACTATCAGTGGTGACCAAAGTAATAAAACGAAGGTTACTTTACAGGATTTAATTAATACCATCATCATTGGGTTTATACTCGTAACGGTTGTATTGATGTTCTTTATGGGAGTAACCAATGCCTTATTCGTGGCGCTTTCTGTACCACTTTCAATGTTCATTGCCTTTTTAATTATGCCAAGCATTGGATTCTCATTTAATATGATCGTGCTCTTCTCCTTCATTCTCGCCCTGGGGATTGTGGTGGATGACGCCATCGTAGTAATTGAAAATACGCACCGTATTTTTGATAATGGTAAACGCGATATTAAAACAGCCGCTAAGATGGCTGTTGGTGAAGTATTCTTACCGGTACTGTCAGGTACCATCACAACACTTGCACCTTTTATTCCATTGGTTTTCTGGTCGGGTATTATTGGTAAGTTCATGTACTTCTTACCTGTTACTTTAATTATATCCTTATTAGCGTCCTTATTTGTTGCCTATATTATTAATCCTGTGTTTGCGGTTGACTTTATGAAGTCGCACGACGAAGAAAGCAAACAACATGGTAAAATAACAAAGGCTGCACGTTTACAATTAATGTTGTATGCTTTTATCGCTATCTGTTCTTATGCAAGCGGACATATTGCTATTGGTAACTTCACAGCTTTCCTGGCGGGTTTCCTTGTACTAAATCGTTTATTGCTTTACAAAGCTATCGAAGCCTGGCAGTTTAGAATCTGGCCTGGTTTTGTAAACCGTTATGTGAAAGTTTTAGAGTGGTGTTTACGTAAACCATGGAGACCATTGGCTTACACATTTATAATCTTGATTTTCTCTTTTGTTTTATTTGCAGTGCGTTCGCCAAAAGTGGTATTTTTCCCTAGTGGAGATCCAAACAACGTTTACGTCTACGTAAAATTACCTGACGGAACAGATCCGAAGATCACCAACGATTTGATGCGTAAAGTGGAAGCGAAAGTAGAAACGGTTCTTGGAAAAAATAATCCTCTCGTTGAATCCATGATCACCAACGTAACTATTGGTACAACCGATCCGCGTGATGGAGATCAAAACTCTTATCCTAACCGTGGTAAAATTGCGATCGCTTTCGTTGAATTCGAGCACCGTCACGGGACTTCTACAACAGACTATTTACAAAAGTTACAGAGCCTGAAGTGGGACCTTCCAGGTGTGGATATCGTTGTGAATAAGGAACAAAGTGGTCCGCCAACTCCTAAACCAATCAGTATTGAAATTATTGGCGAGGATTTTGCTGAGTTAACGCAGAATTCGGAAGACCTTAAAAAATTTATTACTAAAGCTGGTGTTGCCGGGGTTGACAATTTAAAATCGGATTTTGTGAGTAACAAACCTGAAATTGTATTTGATATTGATCGCGAACGTGCTTTAAGAGAAGGTATTTCTACGGCTCAGGTTGCTATGGAAATTCGTAACGCTGTTTATGGTAAAGAATCTACAAAATTCAGAGACGTGGATGACGAATACAAAGTAATGCTACGTTACCAGTTAGATCAAAGAAGCGATATTGAAACTATTCGTAATCTTAAACTCACTTACCGTGATATGAACATGGGTGGAGTAGTAAGAAGTGTGCCTATTTCTGCGGTAGCCAACGTGCGTTACGATTATACTTATTCGGGTATTAAACGTAAAAACGATAAACGTGTTATCACTTTATCATCAGATGTGAAAGATGGTTACAACGCGAATGAAGTAGTTGCTAATTTACAGACAGTGATGAAAGATTATAAAAAGACCGGCGATGTAATTGTGAAATTTGCAGGTGATAAAGAGGAACAACAAGAAACAATGGGCTTCCTTGGAAATGCCATGTTAATTGCTGTTGGGTTGATGTTATTGGTTTTAGTGAGTTTATTCAACTCGCTTGGTAAACCTTTAATCATCTTATCTGAAATTGTTTTCAGTATTGCGGGGGTGCTTATCGGCGTATCTGTCTTTAAAATGGAAATGAGTATTGTAATGACCGGTGTAGGTATTATTGCTCTTGGTGGTATCGTTGTAAGGAATGGTATCTTACTTGTGGAGTTTGCCGAGTTTGCACGTGAAGGTGGAATGAATCTTTACGATGCAGCTATCGAGGCTGGCAGAACGCGTATGACTCCTGTAATTCTTACAGCTACCGCAGCAGTATTAGGTTTAATTCCTTTAGCTGTGGGTTTCAATATTAATTTCGAAACTTTATTTGCAAGTGGAAGGCCTAATATTTTCTTTGGTGGTGATAACGTTGCTTTCTTCGGTCCTTTGAGCTGGACCATGATCTTCGGTTTATTATTCGCAACAGCCCTTACTTTATTATTGATTCCTGCTATGTATTTGATCACTGAAAGATTAAGACGCAAATCAGTAATCATTCTAAAACATTTCGGATTACCTGTAGCAGTAATGTATGTGCCATTTTTAGTTGCCTTTTTACAACTCTTACTTTTTATACAGGGTAAGAAATTAGATTACGGTAACTTAGATTACTAGACTTAAAAGCTCCCTTTAACGAGGGAGCTTTTTTTTTAAATTTGAAATATGAAACAGCTCTTATTTATTTTTCTGACAATTTGTATTTATAACACGGCACTCTATTCGCAGAAACCGGTGGTTACGGTGCCTCAGAAAACAGTTTTACTTGAAACAAAATACTACAGCTTTCAGAGCAATCCACAATTAAACGCACATCTGTACCTGTACAACAGAGCTATGGGCTGCAAATTTAAAAAGGTGCATGAAGATTCTTTAGCCTATTATTCTTTTAAGGACAAACTGAAATTAGTAAAACCCGCAGATCTTAAAACTTTAAACGCGGTGCTGATGTATTACCGCGATTCTTTAACGGCAAAAGATTTATTGCTTGATAGTTTGATGCGTGATTTTACGGATAGATTAAGTCAGGGCACCACACCAACTCTGGCCTGGCAGTTGCGAACACTCGATCAAATCAAGATCTTTCAGCCCTATTTTAATAAGTTGTACTGGAAAGAGCTGGACGCTGAAAATAAAAAGTGGATTCTCGCTACAAAAGATCAGCTGGTAAAACAAGAAACAGCGGTCGTTCCTGAATTGGAAAGAATTTATCAGACACAGTTACCGCAAAGTAAAAAAATAACCGTTGATTTAACTTGTTACGCCACCTGGGCGGGAGCTTATACTTACCATGACCTTATGCCTCACATTATTTTTGCTGCATCACGCGGTTCAAATAAAGGTGAGCTGGCAACAGAAGTTGTTTTTCACGAGACTTCTCATTTTTTGGTAGATAAAGTGGAGGGCAAAATAAAAGTTCTTGCTAAAGGGAAAGATATCCGCAAAACCATTAACCTTTGGCACAACATGATTTTTTACACCACTGGCAATGTGATGGACAAACAGTGGGCAAAAGAAGGCAAATTAATTTTCCCCTATTATGTACAAATGAAATTCGAAGAAAAATTTCCTGACTTTAAAGCCACAGTGGAAGCCTGTAAAGAGTATTGGGATCCCTACATAAGCGGCCAGTCAGATTTAGACGCAGCACTTAAAGCTATTGTAAAATATATCCAGGAAAAAAAGTAAGGAGCTATTTTTAGTGTTTTATCAATTTGATTACTGCATAGTTTTTAGGCCCGTAGCTCAATTTCAGGAAATATATACCTTGCGGATAAATAGCTAAAACGAAATCCGTCTGATTAAGTTCCATTATTTCTTTTTCAGCAAGGAGTTGTCCCAATGCATTCACGAGCATCACTTTTCCACTAAATGGTTTTCCGAAGTCTACTGTTATTTTATCGTTAGCAGGATTTGGATACACGTTAAAATTCATAGCGGCATTTTGTTCTGCGATACCATCGCAAATAGTCACATTCACCAACACATTGTCAAGTGTTGAATAACATCCCTGGAATGATCCGATAATTGTATAGGTGGTAGAGGATGTTGGAGTTACAAGTACCAATGATCCGGTTAAATTACCCGGTTGATAGGTATAGGCGGTTGCACCGGAAGGGAGAATGAGGTTTGGCTGACCAATGCAGATATCCTGGCCATAAATTGCTGTAATAGTCGGTGATGGATTTACAGGAATGGTGATGATGCTGGTTGTTGTTCCGCAGTTCTGACTGCTTCCATCGATAGTGAAAGTTATGTAGCCGGAAGGAATAACCGTTTGAGATGCGCCGGTAAGATTTCCGGGGGTCCATGTGTAAGCGTTGGAGCCTGTTGCTGTTAATGTAGCAGTTGTGTTAGTGCATAAAGGGCTTTGAACAGGACTAACGTTTATGGACGGTTTAGGTATAACGGTTAACGTAATGTTGCTCTCGGAAGAGCATCCGGAATTTGTGAAGGTTCCTGTAACCGTATAGATAGTGGTGGAAGAAGGATTGAAGCTGACAGTGCTTCCGGAAATGTTTCCGGGTTGCCAGTTATAAACGTCAGCACCAATTGCATTTAAGAATAAGGAGTTGCCGGCACAGAGGGTGGTGGTTCCGGGATTACCTAATATTAAGTTAGGAGCTGGATTGACAAAAACCTGCAGGGAGCTAACCGCATAACAAGGGCCATTCATAACAGTAAAATTATAAATGGTGTTAACGGTCGGACTAACAACTATACTTGATGAAGAGGAAGCAACCTGGGCCCAGGTGTAACTTGTTCCTCCAAATAAACTAAGCGTAGCCGACTGACCAACACATAGAATACCAGGCGTAAAGCTTGCATACGCGTAAAGTGTGTAAACTGCAACTCCAACAGTTTCACTGTTACTGCAACCTAAAGAAGAAGTGCCGGTCACAGTATATATCGTGCTAACGGAAGGAGTTATGGGAATGGACGCACCTGTGAGGTTACCAGGACTCCAAATATAGGTTGATGCACCACTTGCAGATAACGAAGCAGGAACACCCGCACATACGCTCGTTTGTGAGGCAGTGGCAATTAATGAAGGCAAAGGCGAAACACTAAGTGGAACAACGGAAGTAGTTGCGCAGCCAGTTAACAGACTTCCCTGCAATGTATAGGAAGTTGAGCTTGCTGGACTAGCGGTTATCATACTACCGCTTGAGGCGCCTGGCAACCATGTGTATGAATTCGCACCACTCGCTGTAAGTGTAGCCGTTTGCCCGGAACAGATACTTGCGTTTAGAGGCGAAATTGTAAGAATGGGAACCGGATTAACCTGTAATAAGACAGTCGTTGTGTTTATACACGTGCCATCAGACACAGCAACTGTGTAGTTAGTGGTAACGGTAGGATTTGTTATCGGACTTGCGCCAGTCAGACTGAATCCGGGAACACCATTCGTCCAGGTATAAGTCATTCCTCCGGCGGCCGCAAGGCTTGCATTTGATCCTGCACAAATAACAGTTGGAACAACAATGGCAAAAACTACCGGTGGAGAATAAACCGTTATAGCCAGCGTATTTGTAGAAGAACAAGCGCCGGTTGTTCCTGTTATGGAATAATTAGTACTTGCACTTGGACCTATTATCTGAGCCGAGCCGGTTATAATGCCTGGGTTCCAAACATAGGTAGCCGCGCCACTTGCGGTGATAGTTGTGGTTTGGCCCTGGCAAAGACTTGTGGGTGAAGCACTGATGTTTAAAGTTGGAGTGGGTGCAACGGATATAGTAATTGCAGTTGTGGAGGTGCAGCCACTGGTAAAACTACCTTCTAATAGACAGGTAAAGGTAAGGGGCGGAGTAACGGTTGTGATACTACCGCTTGATAAAGTCTGTGGCCATAAGTAACTGGTGGCACCGCTTGCCGTTAATGTAGCGGATTGTCCTGAGCAAATACTTAAACTACTGGCTGTGATAGTAAGTGTGGGAACCGGGTTAACCTGAATTAAAACAGTACTTGTAGTCGCACAAAGGCCATCAGATCCTGTTACAGTATAAATAGTTGTGGTGGTTGGAGAGGCGATTGCATTACCGGAATTCCCTAAGCCGTTACTCCATGAATAACTAATCGGACCCCCACTTCCACCTCCGCCTGTAGCCGTGAGAGTTGAGACTTCACCCGCGCATAGGAGTGTGGGAGAAGAAATTGAAAATAGAGTGGGTAGTGGGGCAATGGAAAGGGTGGCCGTAATGCTAGTTGCGCATCCCGAAGGATTGGTGCCTGTTACAGTGTACACAGTGGTAGCAGTGGGATTTAAAGTTTGACTTGCGCCGCTTAAAAATCCCGGGTTCCAATTATAGCTTGAAGCGCCACTTGCCGATAGTATTGCAGTACTACCCGAACACGCGGACGTAGAATTTACGCTCACCACAGGATAAGGATCCACTTGTACAGAAATGGTAGTGTTTGCAATACAAGTGCCATCGAAAGCGGCAACAGAGTAAAGTGTATTTGACAGCGGATTAACGGTGGGACTAGCACCCGTGAGGCTAAAGCCGGGCACGCTGTTCGTCCACGTATACGTCATGCCACCAGCGGCGGCGAGCGTTGAAGTATTTCCCACACAAATAGTTGCTGGTACTGCGATAGCAAAAACAGAAGGTAAAGCATATACACTTACTGCACTTGTATTTGTATGCGTGCAAGAACCATTTGCCCCAACTACTGTATAATTGGTTGTAGATAGAGGAGTAAAGGTTTGCGAATTTCCGGTTAAGCCTCCGGGAAGCCAGGTGAAACTTGTCGCGCCGCTGGCGGTTTTGATAGCAGAATTTCCGGCGCAAAGGGTGGAAGAAGCAGAAACAAGCACGGTAGGTGTGGTGGTAACAAACACAGTCACATGCGATATACTTGTGCAGGTGCCGATAGCTCCCGTGATAGAATAGATAGTTGTAGCGGTGGGACTAAGAGCAGTTGCAGAGCCGCTTAGATTACCTGGCATCCATGTGTATGTGCTGGCGCCACTTGCTATAGATGTGGTAGAAGTACCTGAACAAATGCTCGCATTAGAAACGCTCAAACCTGGAGTGATATTAACGTATAGTGTAAACAGAGAAGCTGCCGTACACAAACCGTTAGCACCCGTTACCGTATATATAGTTTGAGCAGTGGGATTCAAATTTTGAGAAGCCCCTGTTAAATTGCCCGGGTTCCATGTGTAAGAGGTGGCGCCACCCGCGGCTATTAACGTAGACGTGCCTGAACAAATAGTTGCATTGGGAACGCTGACCGTTGGAACATTTGTCACGCTGATCGTAAAAACAGCAGTGGCCGCGGCAAAACACGAACCATTTGCTCCAGTCACCGTGTAAACAGTTGTAACCGTGGGATTTAAATTCTGCGATATTCCGGTAAGATTTCCCGGATTCCAGGTGTAAGAGGCAGCGCCGCCCGCTGTTATTAAAGTAGAACTACCGTTACAAATACTTGCATTGGGAACGGAAATAGTCGGTGTGTTGATAACCGTTAGTGTGCTGCTTGTAGTTCCGATACAACTGCCATTACTTCCCATAACTGTATAGATAGTTGTCGACGCCGGGTTTAAGGTTTGTGTGCTTCCCGTTAACGCACCGGGATTCCAGGTATAACTCGTAGCGCCCGTTGCTGTTACCAGCGTTGAATTTCCTGAACATAAACTTGCCTGAGGAATTACTACAACAGGCGTGGCCACTACCGTTATAGTTTTTGTTAGTACCGTGGATGTACCAAAAGCATTAGCTACTGCTAATGAAACAGAGTAATTGCCGGCCGAAGCAAAAAGAACAGAGGTATTTTGAACAGTGGAGCTTGACGGACTTCCGCCAGTCATAGTCCACGACCAGGAACTGGGAACGTTCGTAGAAAGATCATTGAGGGCAACTGTCTGTCCGGCGCATACCGACGAAGTTAAAACAAAGGAAGCTACGGGCACAGAGAGCAGGCAGTTAGTTGCGGTCAAGGCTGTCATTACAGAATAGCCACAAACCGATGCAGTGGTGTTTCGTGACATCACGTCATTACCTGCATTCAAATTTTGAGCAACCAGGTTGCGGTTATTTTGGGCATTGGCTAAAGCATAATGCATAACATCGTTAGAATTGATAACGTGTGAGAGCTGGTGACCATGTCCTAATTCATGAAGGGCACAGGACTCAAAATCATATTGCGAACCGCTCGCCGCCGTGGGACCAAATTGCCAGGTGATAACGCTTGTAGAAGGTTCGTCGAAACAAATGTCCAATTCGCTTACATACCAATTAACAACGGTGCCGGTGCTACAGCCGCTGAAATAGCTGGTGCAACGGCCGAGTACGCCATTAGGTAATTCAGAACCAATATCAAAACGCACAACACTTACTCCGTCCAACGCAATAACATTTGTAGTTGTAGTACTGCCGGTTAGCCAGTTAATATGGGTAGCACAACGCCAGCTTTGAAGGGCTCTGATAAAGGATGCTTTTGCTGAGGCATCTGAATCGAAAGCATTATACATTTGCCAGGTGATGCCTCCATTGCCATTGAGGTTAACATGTTGTGTATTGTAAACTTTGCCTGTAGTACTGTAGTAAAGGTTTAATTCGCCATAATCTACAGTTAATGTTTGAGCGCTTAATGTAGAACTCCCCAAGACAGTAACACGCACAAGCCCGGTCCCTGCCGTGCCTGTACCCGATCCTGAGCGGGTAGGCACAATCACCTGAATCTGGGTATTGCTCCAGGAAACATATTGCGAAGCATCTGGCTGGATAAATGTTGAGCCGCCATCGTCGGCATTGCTGAATTCAACAATAGAAGTACTCTGCGTTGTTCCGAAGCCGGATCCACTGATGGTAAGAACACTAAATGTTCCGGCGGTAATAGTAAGGGGCGACATTCCCGTGATGGAAGAAATCGTAGAAGGATTATAACCTTTGCCTGCGGAGCCGGAATAGGGAGTAAGCGTGGTGCCAAGGATAGTGGCCAGTTTCTGATAGAGATCGTTGCCGATGCTTGTATAGTTTCTAAAAGGGGCGTGAGCTGATCCATCAACAGCTTCGTATTTAATAAATCCTTGCTGGTCTGCATAAGGACGAAAAGTTGCAAAGCCGAACTGGGATGAGACTTCTTCAAAAGCGTTTAAGGTAAAGATTCCTTCATCACCTATATTTAACTGCAGAGAAGGTTCTACAAGTTGTTTTTTAAAGTCTATTTCTCCACCTTCGGTTATAACTTCTAGAGTCGAGCTGAGCAAAGATCCCTTCATAAGCTGGGAAATCCTCACCAGGTTGGACGTGTATATGTAATTTCCCTCCTGGTTCCAGAAAGATTTTTTTGAAATGATTTTGCCTTCTGCAACTGTGGAACTATTGTTTATTGTCTCCGCCAAAGAAACCGGGTAAAGCGCGCATTGCGCCTTTAACGAATGATTTAAAGCGAGTGAAGAAACTAAAACGAACAAGCGTAGGGTTTTAAGAACTCTTCTTTTTGAAAAATGTTGGATTATAAATTTCATGGGTTTTGTGTGTAGAGTAAAACTATGAAAATTTCTTGAAAGTGCAATAGTAGGCGTAGAAAATCCAGCTTACAATTTTAATTCTTCCATGGGGTCCCAGTAGAGGTTTTTAAAATCCTGAACCTTATCCTCTTTTACTTTTACCTTTTCTTTTTCCAGGAGTTCCTGCATCTGATAAGGAGTTTCAAAATGGTGTTTTCCGGTTAGAAGTCCATTGCGATTTACAACTCTATGAGCCGGAACTTTAGGTTTTACCTTGTGCGCGCCATTCATTGCATAACCCACCAGGCGTGACGAAGTTTTAGCTCCAAGAGAAGCGGCAATGGCCCCGTAGCTGGTAACCCGACCTTTTGGAATCAGTCTTACAACCTGGTAAACCATCTGGAAAAAGTCTTTTTCTGGCATAAAAATCTACGGCAAAGTAGAACATTTCGATTATCTTTGCAAACTATGGAAAAACGTGTTAGAGTTAGATTTGCACCCAGTCCTACAGGTGGATTACACATGGGTGGTGTGCGTACAGCTTTGTTTAATTATTTATTCGCTAAAAAACATGGCGGCGATTTTATTTTAAGAATTGAAGATACCGACCAGACACGCTTTGTAGAAGGCGCTGAAGATTATATTGTAAGTGCACTTAAATGGTGCGGCATTGAACCCAACGAAGGCGTAGGATTTGGAGATGGCAAACACGCACCTTACCGCCAAAGTGAACGCAAAGAATTAGGCATTTATAAAAAATACGCCGATAAACTCATTGAATCAGGTCACGCATATTATGCTTTTGATACGTCAGAAGAATTAGATGCGATGCGTAAGCGCCTGGAAGCCGCTAAGATGGCTTCTCCGCAGTACAATGCAGTAACGCGCCAAAACATGCGTAACTCTTTAACACTCCCTGAAGATGAAGTAAAACGTTTATTGGAGAGCGGCGAAAAATATGTGGTGCGTTTAAAAGTTCCGCGTAATGAAGAGATTCGTTTTAATGATATTATTCGCGGTTGGGTAACTGTAAACTCCGCTCAGGTAGATGATAAAGTGTTATTGAAAAGCGACGGCATGCCAACGTATCACCTGGCGCATATTGTGGACGACATCGAAATGGAAATTTCTCACGCCGTACGTGGCGAAGAATGGTTGCCAAGTGCACCGGCACATATTTTAATTTACCGGTATTTAGGTTTGGAAAATGAGATGCCGAAACTGGCGCATTTACCTTTGATCTTAAATCCGGATGGCAATGGAAAAATATCTAAACGTGAAGCACGCTTCCCTGTGTTTCCTTTAAGCTGGAAAGATCCTCGTGAAGCCACGCCGTACGTTGGTTACAAAGAAACGGGGTATTACCCTGAAGCCTTTGTAAACATCCTTGCCTTATTGGGATGGAACCCAGGGAATAACGAAGAACTTTTTACAGTGGAAGAATTAGGAAAGATTTTTGAATTTGAACGTGTGCACAAAAGCGGTGCCAAGTTTGATCCTGAAAAAGCAAAATGGTTCAATCAACAATATCTGCGCAAAAAATCAGATGCTGAATTAGCGGAAGCCTTTAAACCTATTTTAAAAGAAAAAGGTTTCGAAAAGGATGAAGCGTTCATGATTGAGTTTTGCAAACTAGTAAAAGAAAAAGTTCAGTTCGTTCACGAATTCTGGGATCATGGAAAATATATTTTTATTGCTCCTGATAGTTACGATGAAAAAGTGATGACGAAAAAATGGAACGAAAACAGTAAACCTCTGTTTACAAAAGTGCTTGCTACTTTTAAAAGCGTTAGCGACTGGAATTCTCAAAATGTACACGATGCTTTCGAAAATCTTGTGAAAGATGCCGGTAAAATTGACATGCAATTATTACGCGTACTTATAACAGGAGCTGCAGGTGGCCCACAACTCTTCGACATGCTTGCATTAATGGGGAAAGACGAAACCGTTAAGCGTCTCGAAACCGCCTTGAATAAATTTTAATAGAATAGGCCCGGGAATTACTGTTCTTTAATTTTCCCGGGCTATTCATCTGCACCATTGTGTTGGCGGCCATTCGCGATTATTTGGGTAAATGTCTTTTGTTGAGCTTTCAATTCTAATTATCTGGCAAGCAGGTTCTTTTCTGAATTACAAAAGAATCCGAGTGCAAGCAAACTAAAATCTTTCATGGCTTTAAGTTTTGGGTATCATGAAAGAGGGGCCAATTTACTTTAGTGCGATCATTCCTTCCACTAATTCCGATTCAGTTGTAGCAAGGTCTGCAACTACATATTTTCCAACTACGTTTATATTTAATTCATCAATCACGTCAATCACATTTCCGTAAGTAGCATTAGCATCGGGCTTAATAAGATAAGTGAAAGCGTCAGAATTGGATTTAGCATCTACGACCTTTTGTTTAAAAACAGAATCATTGAGCAGCCCCTTTGAATGTTGATCTGCAAGGTACCTGATTTGATCCTGCATGGTTTTGTTTTTAGAAAGCAGAAAAGTATGCAGGCTATTTTGAGCGTTTTGTGAAAAGCTAAGTTCCAGAAGTTGTGTTTTGCTTCGGCTTTCAGACTCTGAAGTTCTGAATTCACCTTCGTAATAAAAAAGACGGTTGTCTTTGCTTAATAAAAACGTGATCCCATTTCTTAAGTGTGAAGGTTCTCCTGGTGCCGGAAAGCTAAGCTCCATAGATTTCTGCTTGCTAAATGTGGCAGTGAGGACAAAAAAGGTGAGAAGCAAAAAGGCAAGATCAACCATTGGAGTCATATCTACACGGGTAGATTGTTTTTTTGCTCTTCTTTTTGAATTGCTTTGGGTAGTCGTGGTCTGTAGGTCTGCCATATTTAAAGATTTGGGTCTTGCGACGTGATTACAAATCAAAAGTAACATGGCAGGTGTAAAAAGAACTGGCTAATGTTCAGACCCGGGAGTATTCTTTGTAATTGGGAAGTACAAGAAGATATCTGGTTGGATCGCCTGACTGGAAAGAAAAAGTTTATACTACTTTAAAATTTTTTACACTTCCTGAAATAAGCTTTTCAGCATCGGCATTCAGCCAGTCTTTCAGAATGTTTTTATAAATGCTTCTGAAATCGACGCTGTATCTTAGATCTCCTTCGTCAAGATTCTCTAAATCGGGAGCCGAATTTACAATGCCGTTGTTTTTTAATTTTTTTCCGAATAAGAATACGTTACCGGCAGAGCCGTGATCTGTGCCACCGCTGGCATTTTCTTCCACTCTTCTTCCAAATTCGCTAAAGGTAAAAATCAAGCTGTCGTCCCATTTGCCAAGATCCTTCAAATTTTTAATAAAGGCAGTAACAGCCTCGGAATACTGTTTTAATAAATTATTCTGGCGGTCTACCTGATTTACGTGAGTATCAAACCCGCTCATGCTTACGTAATAAACCTTAGTTGTAATACCGCTTCCGATAAACCCGGCAATATCTTTTAGCTGCTTGCCAAGTGCTGTGTTGGGATACTCGTAGGAATTGGTAAAAATTTTATTCTTTTCGTAAATATAATTCACACTCGATTGCGTGTCTAAGAGTGTCTTGTATAAGTATCCCTGGTTATTTTCAGTGAGCAATTCGCTTTTGGTAGCACTTGAAATATCATCGAAATAAGGTGTTTTTAGTTCCCTGTAAAGTTGTTTGATATCCTTTATAGCAAGGCCGTTTAAGCGTTTACCCTTCATGGCCAGAGATAAATAGTTATCAGCTTCAATGCCGTCGTAAGGATACTTACATTCATTATCCATGTATCTTCCCAGCCAACCGGTTTGGAGAATTTCATTACTTGCACTTGCAGTTTGCCAAATATCCATGCTCCTAAAATGGGAGCGATCGGGATTTGGGTATCCAACGTTGTTCACGATTGCCATTTCTCCGTTATCGTAAAATTCTTTAAGACTCGCTAAGGAATTGTTAAGAGCCTGATGCTTGTCAAGCGTAATTAAATTTTCTTGTTTTAATCCTATCTTGGTGCGCTTCTGATAATAAAGATCATTTTTATAAGGTATAACGGTATTCAACCAGTCGTTTCCACCTGAAAGTTGAATGACAATCAGTTTTTTCTGCGAGGTATCGCTGAATAAGCGTTCCAGAGGTTTTAAAAATCCCGGAATCATAAAATAGCCGCTGGCAAGTGAACTTGTTTTTATAAAATTTCTTCTATCCATCTTACATCAAATTATATTCAGGCAATGAAACTATTTTCAAAATCATTTCTTTCTTATTAAACACCGAATCACTCTTTATCCTGGTAATGATCTCCTGCGAAGGCATTTTCAGCAGATAGAAGCTCATGAGGGTTTCAAAATCAAATGCGGAAATTTCGTTAAGAATCTCCTGCCATTGAACTTCGGTCTCGTATTTTTTGTTTACAAGCGGCGATAATTTTACCTGGTCGTCGGGATCGTCAATTTTATCAGCCACTTCTAACTCACCATTGTTCAGGATAACGGAAGGCAATTTCATGCGCAGTAAGAGTGTTGTGCTATCAATAAATGTTTTTCCACCCGGCCAGCCTGCAACATTTGGTGGATAAAACAGCTGTTGTCCGAGGGCGCGTTGTAATTGAAATAACACGTTGTAATTTGTGTAAGTGATCTTAAATTGACGCGACATAACAACGAGGTAATCAATAGGAGATTTAATAATGGCCCCGGCATTTTCTACGCTGTAAAACCAGGAACTTTGCATTATTTTTCGTAGCAAGGCGCCGGTGTTGTATTGACTGTGATAATAAAAATCGGCAAGTTCTTTTACATGCTCTTCATTTACAACTTCGTTAACATAATAGCGGTACATTTTTGTGCAAAGAAAATAAGCGGTCTGTTTGTTGTTAAGGATCATGTTGATCACATGCTCGCCGCCAAAGTTACCGGTCATATTAAAAATAGTTTTCTCCTGGTCGTCATGTTGTTTTGCCTTGAAATCGAAGCTCGCAGTTTCTTTGTTAAAGCTCCACCCCGTAAAAGCTCGCGCAACTTCTTTTACATCTTGCTCTGAATAATTTCCTCTTCCCAAAGTAAAGAGCTCCATAAGTTCGCGTGCAAAATTTTCATTAGGATGTTGCTTTTTGTTCTGCTGATTGTTTAGGTAATTCAGCATAGCAGGACTTTTACTTACTTCCATTAACAAGTCCCTGAAATTTGACAAGGCCAGGCGACGGTGAATGTTGTTAAGCTCCTGCATAAGATAAGGATCGTTAATTCTGCAGGAAAAATGATTGTGCCAAAAGAGGGTTTGTTTTTCAACAAGCTCTTTTTCGCTAACAAGTAATCGTTTTGTCCAGGCAATATTGAGGTCACGTAATTTGTCGCTGATTAATTTTTGAAGTTCCTTTTTATTCATGCCCTGCGCCATGGCATCTTTTTTAAGTGGAATGTCCTGGAAGTTTATTTCCGTAATGGGTTGTGGGTTGGCAGAAAAAACAAATAGTCGCTCTACTATCTCGTTAAACTCAACCTGCGTTAACTCATTGGCCTGCTTATATGAAATGCCAAAACCAAAGCGACTGAAAAGGTGAAAAATTTTGCCAAGCGGAGTTCCCATAATTATCAATTAGACTTAAGTTAGCGAAAAAGGTTTAATCCAAATGGATTAATCTAAATTACTCCATATTGACCCAGAAAAACAAGGGTGACGCAGAAAATAAGGATAGCAAGGATAGTATTCGTGATTTTTATTTGTTTGAGGCTGAATAGAAAATCGCCAATAAAAAACGAAATCGGAAACGCATAAACTAGAATAATATTACAACTATTGGCTCCACCAGAGAAAAACCCGAAGGTAGAAAAGAATAAGAACCAAAGTAAAATGGATTTTGCCCTCTGTTTTTTAACTGTATTTCCGAAACCGTTTACAAGACTGTGGAAAAACGAAATCACCAAAAGAACAAATAGGGAAATGGAAAGAGGCAAGTAATATTCGCTGAAAGATGGAACTTTCATAAACTGGAAATAAAGCTCAATAGCGTCAAATAAATACCCCTGGTTAAAATTACTGAGGTATGCCATGCACTCATACATAAAAAGAGGAGTTGCAAAACCAATGATGGCGATTACCCATTCGCGCCAGTCGAAAGGACGCAAAATAAGCAGGATAATAAAGAACAAGGGAAAGCTGATAACACTGGAAATAGTAATGAAAGACGAGAAACTCAACCAGAAAGCTGCTTCGAAAATTTGGCGGAGGACATACTCTTTCCTATAGGAATCTAAAAGCCGGTAAATGGAAAAAAGAACAAAAACATTGGTAAAAATCTGGGAAGTGATGTGCAGAGGGCTTACTCCCACAACGCAGAGCAGCAGGTATAAAAATACCGGAAAGTAATTTTGCTTGTCTGTTATCTCCTGATTAACAGAGATGAGACTCACTAAAAGCACGCCAATGCCTATAAAAAAGAAATTCAGGGCATTTATAGCGAGTTTAGAGTGGATTTTCTGGGCGAAGTAGTTGTAAAAGAGGTTGGGGTAGTGGTCCTGCTCAAGGGCAATAGGCGACAGGTAATTAATGAGAAAGCACACCAAAAAGATGGTAATCAATAGCACAAGACTCCCGCGGAAACCTTTATTTAACAGATCAGCAAACACCGTTTTTTTCTTTTAAAATAATTTCTATTTTTGTACCCGTAAACATGCAAATTTAGCAATTATGCGGGCTTTGTGTGGCTTGCGATAAAAACTAATAAACAAAAAATTACTTTGTAATTATTATATAAAAAAAGAGACTATGACAAAATTATTAATCACCTGGACAGACATTTTTAACGGAACCGGAGATTTATTTCAATACCTGTTTAAGGCAATGCGTGTTTTAGGACATGGTCCGAATTTATTTATTTCATTATTTGTTATTTTTCTTTTAAGCTACTGGACTCTTCGTTTGGTGCGTTACAGAAAAGCAACAGGACCGAATAGTACGGCGGAATAAATTTTAGATTTTCTCGAAGTTAGTTAACCACAGTTTACGTAAAAGACAGATTAAGTTCTGGTTTACGTAGGCTGTGGTTTTTTTTTCGGCAGCGGGTTGTGGCTGCAAAGCCTGACGCAGATTTCGCTGATAACGCTGATCTGTGCGGGTAAAAATTTATGCAGATTATTCGCTGGTTTTCCGGATCTTATCTAGCCACAGATTACTCAGATGGCGCAGAATAGTTTTGCGGGTTTGTGGTTTTTTATTTTTCGGTAGCGGGTTGTGGCTACAAAGCCTGACACAGATTTCGCTGGTAACGCTGATCTGTGCGCATAAAAATTTACACAGATTATTCGCAGGTTTTCCGGATCTTATTTAGCCACAGATTACTCAGATGACGCTGAATAGTTTTGAGGGTTTGTGTACTCTGTGGTTTTTTATTTAGGTTTTAGTCACAGATTGAACTGATTTCATTATCAGCGCTCTTAAACTAGGCAAGCGGCATAGAGCACAGGGAAGGGCCTCTCTGAAGCGACAGGTTTTCCGGATAAACTACGAAGACTTTCACTTAAGAGAGGAGGCGCCCAAAAAATTGTAGGTCAACAACCGTCAATGGAATTTATTTCATCCCCCGCCCAACTTTTCCGAATTATCTGTGATGCGTTCTGAAAACCCTTACATCTAAATTGAATCTGTGTCATCTGCGTAATCTGTTGCAAGCCTGGTAATATTATAGCGAACAAATAATCTCCGCGGCTTTCTCCAAAGTCTCATCTTTTTTGGCGAAACAAAATCGTAAAAGTTTATTGTCTGTTTTTTGACTGTAGAACGCAGACATAGGAATGGTAGCGAGTTTTTTCTCGACCGTTAAACGAATAGCGAGATCGGCATCATTTTCGTCGCTTATAGTTTTATAGGACATTACCTGGAAATAAGTTCCACTTGTTTTTAAGGGAACAAAACGTGAGGAGGCTGTTAGTTTTAAAAACAGGTCGCGCTTGGCCTGGTAAAAATTTTTCAGGTCCATGTAATTCTTTTTATCTCCGAGAAAATCTGCAAGCGCCAATTGCAAGGGATGATTGACTACGAATACCAGGAACTGATGCACTTTGCGAAATTCAGTCATTATTTCTTTTGGAGCAGCCACATAACCAATCTTCCAGCCGGTTGTATGTACTGTTTTGCCGAAAGAAGAAACAAGAATGGATTGGGCTTTTAAAACTGCATTTCCCGCAATACTCTGATGTTGTTCTCCATCAAATACCATGTGTTCATACACTTCATCGCTTATCACAAGAATATTTGTTCCGGCAACAATCTTTTCAAGTTCTTTCAGATCTTCAGCTGAGAGTGTTGTTCCGCTTGGGTTATGGGGCGAATTAATGAGGATAGCTTTTGTTTTTGAAGTTACTTTCTTACGAACATCGTTCCAATCGATACAAAAATTTTCAGGATGTAGTTGCGAGAAAACCGCTTTACCACCATGCACTTCAATAGCCGGTACATAACAATCATAGGCTGGTTCAAAAACGATTACTTCATCGCCTGCATGAATAAAAGCGGCGATAGCTGTATAAATGGCCTGTGTTGCGCCCGCAGTGATGGTAATTTCGGTATCCGGATGATAAGTGGTTCCATAACACAGGGAAATAATTTCTGCTACACGTTCGCGTAACTGAATGGTACCAGGCATTGGAGCATACTGATTAAATCCGTTATTAATGTAATGGTTGGCATATTTTCTTAAGTCTTCTGAACAGTCGTAATCGGGAAAACCCTGTGAAAGATTTATAGCATTGTGCTCGCGGGCAAGCGCGCTCATCGTGGTGAAAATGGTTGTGCCTACATTCGGAAGTTTACTTTGTATTTGCATACTTAATTTTTATTGCTCTAAAGGATTAAGGTGTGGGTGCTGCAGGAGCATCTTTTTTTGGTCCGTAAATGGTATAAATCTTCACAGTGCTTTGTCCGGTTTTTTCTTTGCACTCATAATTCTGTGTAATATAAAATCGGATGTTACCCTGGTAGGCATAAACGACATCGCCTTTTTCAAGTTGTTTGTAATCCTTGTAATAGGTTTTTACGCCTTTGTCATTTAAAATATCTGTGTAAAAAAAATTTTGTGCGTTATATCCTTCAGCCACAAAATAAGTGTTATTCAAGTCGTATTTCCCTTTGATGGCATTTTTGAGAAAGTACCCTATCTCGTACGGCTCGGCGTCCCAACTGTATTCAAGCGGGAAATAGGTTTTGGACCATACGTTTTTATAAGGAATTACGAAAAGTAAAAATAAAAGCAGATAGGGAAGAACATTGCTACTGAGTTTTTGTTTTATGAAATCAGAGTTCTGAAGGAAGTCAAAAATAAAATGCACCAGCAGGGCTACAGAAAAGGCGAATAGAGGAAACAGAGGCGCGTCGTACCAGATGAGTTTGGTTTTTGCCGTAGAGATAATTATGAAAAATGTGAAGATCAGGAGTGTCAGGAAAAAACTAAAGTGTTTAATCCGCCTGTCTCTGCTGGCCATTCCTACAATTAAACCGCAGGGAATAAGTAGGTATTTTTCGGGAAAGTGATAATTTTTTATCCAATCTAAGTAAAAGAAAAAATCTGATTGCTGTTCTCCCTGTGCAACCAAAAAACGTCCACCCAGTTCATTTTCGCTAACCGCTTGTATATAGCCCGGGTTTTGGGTTTCGCGCAATAAATAATAGCTAAGAATTAGAACCAGAAAAGAAAAGAATCCAATGTAAAAATGTTTGTTTTTTATTAAAGGCAAAATTTGTTTTTGAAAAAGTGCATAAAGAAAAAGTGCCGGGGTGAAGAGCATTCCCGCTACCCCCTTAGTATAAGTGGCAAGTAAGAGACATGTAAAAAATAAATAAAGAAATTTTGTTTTTTTTGTTTCGCTGTAGGCGTAAAAAAATAAGGAGCTTACTGTGGTGAATAAAGTCAATAAAGCATCGTAATCACCTGTTCTGCTTACATGTTCTGTTACAAAACCTTCGGTAGTTATTAAAGTAAGAATCGTTATAAAAGCGAACCAGAAATTCTTTAAATAACGAATAGAAAAAACAAGTATTGCAAAACAAATTCCGAAAGTGGCGAGCGCGGAGGGCAAACGGATAGCAATTTCATTTGGACCAATGGTATGCATAAAAAAGACCTGCAGCCATATTAATAAAGGTGGTTTAGTATTCCACATCTCCGGACAAAAATTCAGATGTGTCACCAAATAATCTCCGTCATGATACATTTGCAGGGCATTACAAGCTATGCGGGCCTCATCCCACATGCGTATAGGCAATGTGTCGAGAAAGCCGAATACAGGCATAACCAACAAGGCAGCCAATAAAATATATTTTAAAGAAGCGTAGACGCGGGTGTTCATTTGTTTTTGAGATTCCTCTTTTTTAAAAGTGCAAAATCAAATCTACAAAAATTATTTTCTAGACATGACTATACATTCAAATGGTTTAAAAGGGCGTTTCGAGGTTAATTAAAGTAAAGTTTGGCTCTGCTGGGAATATTATTTTTAAGGTCTTAAGAGGTTAAAATATTCTTTATTATTCTAAAAAAAGTGTATTTTTGCACCCGTTCTGATATATACCGATGAATTTTGGTTAAATTTGAACGAAATGGTCCTGTCCCCGATAGCTATCGGGGGAGTGGCTAGGGCAGCAAAGCTCTCAAAAAAAACACAAATGGTCCTGTGGCCGAGTGGCTAGGCTCAGCTCTGCAAAAGCTGCTACAGCGGTTCGAATCCGCTCGGGACCTCCCTAGCGGACAGCGTCAAAATTTGACTTGCTGTCCGCTTTTTTTCTGCCCTGTATGCCCCGTCAATTCGAGCAATCAGCGAAAACGTTTCATTCAATTTTCCCGTTCGAACTCGATCATTTTCAATTCGCAAATTTTCCTTCAATATCGAACGGAGGACACTTTGGCGATCTTTCACTTGTCCGGCATTATACACCACATTGAGGTTTTTAACCACGCATAAGCCCTTTTTCAGGTAACGTTTGAAGTCGGCGTCCATATCGTCCGATCCCATGTGATCTTTGATCAGGGAGTCCATTATGGGCTCGTAGCGTTTTTTAATATCCCGGTATTCGTCCGGACTGAGCGTTCCATCCAGCATCATTTGTTGAGCGTTGTTTAGACGTTCCCGGTGTTTCTGAACCTCAATCTGAATTTGCTGTTTTGCCAGCGATTTGCCGGACGTTTTTGATTTAAAAACGTCATCTATGATCTTGTCATAAAGGTTTATGATATCGGAATCGAAAACAACGGTTGACAGCTTGTCGGAAAAGTCGTCATTCAGATCAAAGGCTTTGAGGCGGGTCGCACAACCCTTTATGCAATGGTAATAGAAGTGCTTTATTCCACTTCCTCCCGTTGATCCGCTTCCAGTTAGATTCCTTCCGCACTTGGGACAAACTAAAAATCCCCGTAAGGGGAATTCATTTCGTGAAACAGCTGAATAGGCTAATCGTTTTTTTCCGGCCAGAACATCTTGCACACGCTGAAATAGTGCTTCGCTAATGATTGGTTCATGTAATCCTTTTACGATGGTAAACTCTTCATCCTTCCAAGCTGGAATTTGGATTTTGCCGCAATAGACCGGATTCTTTACAATTTGCCAAAAATTATCCTTACCGCATTTCATACCTTTTTCATTACAGCCTTTTCGTATTTCGTCAATGTTGTATTGACCAGTCGCCAGTTGATTGAATGCCCACCTCATTGTTGGAGCATCTTCATTTGGCACAATAACTCTCTTTCCTTCTTCGGTGGTTATGTTCTTGTAACCTCGAGGCGCAGTTGCCATCCAGCGTCCTTCTTTTTTAGCGCGGCGCATTCCGACAAATACGTTTAGTGAACGTCGGTGGTTTTCAACTTCGGGTGCGGCTAAATAAAATGCGAGCATGATCTTGTTTTCAGGAATGCTAAGATCAAGTGGTTGTTCTATTGCCTGACTTTCTACTCCGAGTCTTTCCAGTGTAGCTATCATGCCATAAGCATCTGCAGTATTACGTGAGAAACGATCCCACTTCGTAAATACTAAAAGATCTGCTTTCGTCTTTTTCTTTTTCAGTGCTTCCAACAATTTGTTGAAAGATGGCCTATTAAAAGACTTTGCGGAATAATCTTCACGGTAACTTTCTACAACCTGATAACCATTGATCTCACAAAATTTATTTAATCGCTCTTCCTGATGAGCAAGACTATAACCTTTGTCTGCTTGTTCATCTGTTGAAACCCTGATGTATAAAATTGCTTTTCTCATATTATGCTGCGTTTGATTGTTCGTCGTCTTCGAATTGAGATTGTTCAGCCCGTTCTTTCCAATCGTTGTAAATAAAAACGCTGTAATCAACCTGGGCGAGTTCATATAGAAAATCCCTGATCGCTAAAATTTCAGCGTCTGCATATTTGTCTTTGCTCTTACCAAGTGCTGCTCGGCACTTCGGTATAGAGAGTTTTTCTTTCAGCTTTACAATCTTTCCTTCCATTAGTCTTTGCTTATAATTCCGACAAATTGAACGTTCACGTCGTGAATGCCTTTTGTTGTTACTCCGAACTTTAAGAACGCATGATGCATCCTGATCACATCGCCCACATTTTCACTGAAAACATAAATACTCGTAAATAGAAAAAGATCAGGTTTCAATTCACCTTTTCTTATTGCGAGATGAAGCCGAGTAAACTCCGGTCGGTTAAAATTATGCCCCGGTGCATATTCGTGTATCACTTCCAAGACTTCGATTGCATTTTTTTCGCAGTATTGGCGAAGCTCCATTTCCTGCGTGGAGAGTTCGGCACTCGCTTTTTTCAGATCGCCTTTTTCGGCTCTCGTGTACAAAATTGCTTTTTTCATAATTATTTGTTTTTACTTGTTAGTACTGGCGGCCTCTGAAATAAAGGCTTTCAGCGTTCGAACAAGAACGGTACAGTATTTCGAACGTCCTCCTGAAAGACACAATAGTTTCGGACTTCGCTAACTTTAGCAAAACAAACTTGCACGTTTGAAATAAATGGTGCATACTGTAAAGCAGGCGGTGGCCTTTTTTCCGGCGCTGGTCAATGGCCCGAACAGCGCGGACACTTTACGTGGAATGCGAGATCAAAGATATTACGATAAAAATCCGCAAGTCTTTAAGTTTAAGCTATTGGCGTGTATTGGAAGGTATTGGCGGCTTATCCGTTTTTCTGAATAATCTGTTTATTTGACTAGTATGGTATTTAACCAGTTAAATGGTTGGATTTTGGCAGTAATTCAGCCTTTGATTATCATACTACTTTTTATTTCATGATGGGGAATGTTTAGTTCCGCACTTTCATAAGTAAACGTCATTTTTTGGTCTTCGGTCACTGCATGGTCTACAGACAAATCAAAGGTTTTTATTCTAACTGTTTGGGAGCCTTCGATTTTGTCGAAGGCAAAAGATGGATACAGAATTAGGTCAAGAGGTCTTTTCCCAGTATGTACATCGGCTTGTTCATTTGAAAAAGGAAGAAATATTTGAACAATCTGGTTGGCGAAACCTAAAATTAACGTATGCTTTGGAAACACTTTTCTTGTGGTACCCAATTTGTTAGCTTGATATAGGTCGGCCCAAGGGGTTTGAAAATAAGTTCTTGTTAAAGATGTAATGAAACCGGTTGAAACATAGGCTAATTCAACATTGTCACTGTTCAACCAAGTGAAAGACCTTTGATTGTTTTTATCATCTTCTAGTGGTAATAGAGACAACCCGATTTTTAAGATCGACTTATATACCCTCAGTGGCACAAATGGAGCTTTTCGAAATATAATGTCGAATGTTTTTTCGTCATGATTAATCCGATAATCATCAAGATCTTGAAGAATTAACTTTTTATGATTTCCTTCCTGATGCTCTAAGATCGTGCGAGTTTCTTCATTGCGGTCTTTGGTTCTCGAGTGAAACTTAGGAATCTTTTTCTTTCCCTTTACCCCAAGCATTGTGAGATAGGGCCGTACGAAAGTTGCCAGATGGCTCTCAAAATTGCTGAATGTCTTATTGCAGGTGTCGCATTCATCAAATGTTAGAGTATCGTTTTCTCCCAACAGTTCGGGTATTAAATGTGTGTCTTGGTTAAATTTGGTTTGAGTGTTATTTTTACTACAGTATCTACAGACTTTTGCTTTACTTTTTTTAAGGTCAATAGTTTTGGAACTACCAACTAAACTATATTTTTTAAAGAAATCTAGTGGATCAGGTCTTATTGATTTTTTTGATTTCATTTACTGATGAAATCAAAAGGAATTTAACTTCGATAATTTATAGATTCCATCTTTGAGGTGCATAATCTTGTCAGGTTCGGACGCGAACCAAGCAAATGAATTCCATGCTAATACTGGTAAGGATTTCCTTGAACCAGTCGATTCGCGGTCTTTAAACGCGGAAACGAAAAGTACGTTCTTTTTATCGAACCCAGCCTTGTCGGTTATCTTATACAGCGCTTCTTGACGCCGTCTGGTTATTGGCCCATCAGTAGCAACTACCTCAATAAAAATTAAGAGCGGCTTTTTATTATTTAGATCAACTAAAATAATGTCAGGTAACTCGGATTCCTTGCGTATTTCAATTCCTATTGAGTGAGCTATTTTTTCGTCGCGGGCAACTTCTTTATTGCCACTTTCACTAAGCCACAGCACTACGGGGTCATTGAGAAAAGTTTTAGCAAAAACTTCGATAACAGACTTCGAAATTTCGGAGCTTGGTCCAGCAGACATGTGTCTGGTTTCTCCATTAGGAAATGTAACAAGGACTTTATCGCCTGCTCCACTCGCTGAAAAGGAAGCTAGTGAGATTCTTGTCAATCCATGCTTCGAAAGATTACTCTCTTGCCATTTCTTAATTTTTTTCAAAAGATCAATATCTTCTATTTCAGGATTAAACAACGCCGCAAAATTTTTCTCTAAATAGTAGCGCGGCTTACTTGAAGTTGTTGGAACAACAATTGACTTTACGGCTCCTACCTGTTGAAGACCTTCGCGCAAAGTTTCATCGCGGATGGGCTCTCTAGTGTTATCGGCATACCAACGTTTACCATCAATGACAGCTCCCTTTTTTAAAGCCAATGAAAGGTAATTATTTCGAGACAGCAGATCGGATTTTAACGACTGCTCTTCGGTCATTCTGTATACATGAATCGGCCCCAAATATCTATCCAAACCTTCTACGGCTCCGATATAAAGCATTGTAAAAATAGTACTTGCAGACAATTCTCTTGTGCAATAATTTCTGTTTGGAGTTCCTTCCGGGAACACAAGTGGAAGACGTCGAACGACCTCTTGGTGAGAGATATACTTCGGAAGTGTCAAACTCATTTAAAGTTGTATAATCGATTGATCTCCTTTTCTATTTTTACAACCGGAGCTTTTTTGGAAATTAATTTATTTAGCGTGGCCAACTCCGAATATTTCGGCAATGGTATCGATTCAAGTTCGTATGCGGAAACTGCTACACTACCGCTTAAGCATCTGAAAATTTCATCAACTATTCTGGAATTCAAAAAGAAAGATAATACTTGTAAACTTACCTTTGGGTTTACTGGCTTGATTATGTTTATGTGATTTTCGACTACTACTCCATTTCTAGCCAAAGCATTAGGAAGCAATGCTGCAATGAGTCGTTTATCTTGTTCTTTCGAAGTTGTACGTTGGACTAATAAACATTGAGTACGAGTAATTAAATACTGATCTTTATTATGAACTTCAATAAACGGAGTGTGATTTGTCTTTGTAGCTTTTAATAAAAATGATCCATTTGGCATAATTGACTCTGCCCAAACAAGACTGTAACAGTTTTTACCACTGGAATTTCTTAATTGCTTTTTATGTCTGTTCCAAACCAATTGTCCAGTATTGATTTCATATCCCCAATCTGCTAACCGCTGACTATTATTCGATATGCTACTAACAATCGTTTTTTGGCTCTCTCTTCTTGGCAAAATCCAGGGATTTGAATTAATACCAATGTTCTTAAACCTCCCTAAAAGTGTATTTGAGGTTTGATATTCGTTTTTATCATTAACAAACGATTCGACTTCATTTACAGAATAAAAACTTTCGGATTTTGGTTTGCGTCTTTGAAATAATGATAAAACAGTTTCTTGTAGAACATCTTCAAAAATACCCTTTCGAGATTTTACAAAATCAAAGTTAATAGGAATTGTATTGTTTGAATATAACTCTCTAAGAACTTTAAAATACTCTCCGGCTAAATAACTGGTCGGTGTAACAAAAGCAATTAACCCATCTACGCGTGTCTTGCTTAATGCTATGTCCATAAATATTCCATAGAGGTTTGCATGGCCGTAAAGCGAGCGAGAAAAGTTCTTTCGTAATATTGGATTCAATTTAATTTTACCATAAGGCGGATTTCCGATCACAAGATCATAAAGCGTATTGTGCTCCAAGGATATTTCTAACGAATCCCCAACTTCAACAACTGAATTCAAATTACGTTTTATTCTAACTAACTGATCTTTCAAGGATATAGCTATAAAGGTTTGAGCAAGCCAAGCCGCATAAGGATCAATTTCCCAACCTCGAATATTTTTCTCAACATGGTTAACTAGTTTGGTTGCGTCCTTGACCGATTTGCATTCACTTGAAAGTCGGCTGCAGAGAAAAACTAAAAAAATTCCTGATCCACATGCTGGATCAAGAACATTTTTATTGTGTAAATCAAATCCGCCGTGTTGAATTCTTGAGTAGATAGTTTCTACTAAATTAGGTGGCGTATAGAACGCACCCTTTTCTGATCTCTCAGTATCTGAAAGCAACAAGGTATAAAAAACTCCAATATGAAAACACGCCTCGGTCACGTCTATTACTGATGCGGACAACGCTAAAGAATTTGCTAATGCTGTTGCAGTACGATCGATTTCTAAATCAGTTTTCGAAGTATTAAACTTCTTTAACTTAACCGAACTATTGAAATGATAAGTCCAGTATCTAGAAATAAGTTGATCGATAAATAGCTGACCTTTAATTTTACGTTCACTAGAATCTAAAGATTTTGCCCATGCTTTAATCAAAACTCTCCCGGTAAATAAAGCTTGTCTAATTGAAGCCTTGTCTAAATGGCTTAAAACAGCTTTGCTCTCCACTAGATTTTTGTTTTCTAGGAGATCAAAATTATAGTCTTGTAAGAGTGCTTCTAGGGCCATAGATTTTTTAAAAATAAGTATTAATTCGGTTTAATAAGATTTTGGTTAAAGATAATATCAATTCATAGTTGTTAATTGCTACAAATTATAGAAACTCTGCACTATTTATGACATTGAGACGCTTACCAAGCACGGTCATTCACTTTAGTTCGTAAAGAAAAATCTAGAGTAGCCAAATTGTTTGTTTGCTATCTGCGAATTACGCTTTGTGTGATTTCAGCTCAATTTGTTTTCTGCTGGAAAAGGGATGGTTTCACTCGCTTTTTTGCGTATGGAAAAGATAACCAGTAGGTTGATTTTTTAATATTTAACACGCAAATATCCCCAAAAGTAGGTAGTAAATTGTTGATTATCAGTAATAACTTAGCATTTTAACAAGGAATACAAAAAACAAAAATGGATTCAGTTTCGTACATTTGAGTAGCACAACCCTTGTCTGCGTTTAAACGCAGATTTTTGAGATATTACCGCTATGGCAACTAAAACCCCAACTCCACCAGTGGTGGACACAGATGCGCTATTACCCAAGATGGACGCCTTCATGCGTACTATGCACCACGTTGCGTTGGATTTCACAATAGAACCAAAAAAGAAGCACATCGCGACATGTATTGACTATCAGGATTTGAATCAACTCAGAAGCGAATTCTTAAGAGAGATGATAGCATCAGTGACCCGATATGTCTATTCAAAAGGAAAACAGGACGAAATACTGTCTGCGGAATCAGTAGATCGCGAACCTTCGGACGCACATAGTATCTTACAGCAACGTGCGAAAGAAAAATTCAGACCCTCCAGTGTGCAAGGCCAATTTTCTGAACTACTGCTGTTCAATCTTTTGATGTATCATTTCAAAGCCGTGCCAATCATCAGGAAAATGAAGATCACAACCAACACGGAATTGGAAAGGAATGGAGCTGATGCAATCCACCTTCGACGTGAGTTAAATAAGTACTTTTTATACCTAGGCGAAGCTAAAACATATACGTCTGGTTTCAAAGCTGCATTTAAGAAAGCCCTTGAAAGTATCCTTGAAACACACAGCAACCACAGGGACGAATTAAACCTTTACAAATATGAGGACTTCCTAGAGCCGGAGTTAAGGAAAGTTGCTGAGTCATACATTGACAACACTCTAAAAGATTTTGAAGTTCACTTTGTGTGTATCATTACCTATTGTTGTGGAGAAATGGAACTTGGAGCTGATCGTGACAAGACTATTCAGAAATATGTAGATTCGATCACCGAAGAAACAAAGAAGATAAAGACCTCTGATTACCCAACGATAGATGCAGCCATTAAAGCCCGAATTAATTATATTTTCATGCCTGTTAACGAACTGGATAAACTAATTGAAGACTTTAAAACAAAGGTGGGAGTGTGATGTATAAGGACGCAGAAGATTTATTAAAAGAACTGTTCGAGTACAATCTCGCACAAACGGCAGTTAAGTTTGGTCTTTCGGACAAACAGCTTGGACCTTTTGATATTAAAAAAGCAACTAAATTATTAAATGTCGCCGAATTTCTCTCTAATAAATCAGGTGATGAGGATAAAATAAAGAGCTTTCTGATCTGTGCTTTATTATGGGAAAATCGTCAGCAGGATTGGCATGCGCTAAAGTCTTTTTTACCTCGAGTTCTTATTAAGATCGGATTGACCACTTCGGCAAAAATGATCGGTCACAATAACGAGACTAACGCCTTCGCATCATTCGGTAGCTACATTGAAGAATTATTTTCAACCGCTAAGATCATCAATCACGAAGTCTCTCTTTTCAACACAACAATTGTGCTTTCTTCATTTCAGAAGCGGATGTGGGATGCCATAGATCAGTACAACCGCGTTGGTATTTCCGCGCCAACATCTGCTGGAAAATCATTTGTGCTGGTAAATAAAGTGATTGAACTTTTGTCTCGGGAGCCTGGTAAAGTAGTATTTATTGTTCCAACAATTAGTTTGATTAATCAGGTGTGTAACGATTTCAGGAAAAAATTTACAGAGTACGGCATTACTGATATTGCCGTTTCTCAGACAGTGAACAATCATTCTCTTTTTAAGGGCGATAAGGTAATTTACGTTCTTACCCAGGAGAGAGCGCTTGGCGCCCTCAACCATACTGAAGGTGATCTTGATGACGTGAAGATATTAGTTGTAGACGAAATTCAAAACGTTGAAAAAGTGGCAAATGAAGATGATGAACGCGCGAAGACGCTTTTTGACGCTATCCAAGAGCTGAAAAATGATAAGAAGCCCGGGCGTATAATCATTGCAGGCCCAAGACTAAAAAATATCGGAGAAATAGTAAAAGATCTGTTCGGGGATGACGGACAAAGCGTAAGCGAAGATATACCAGCCGTATTGAATGTGAGCTATTCTTTTAAGAAAAAGAAACGTGCGAAAAGTATTTACTTCACTCAGCATCTCCCTCTCGGTTATGAAACAAATATCGAAATTGAAGACAAGTATTTGTTGCGGGATAAGATACTCGGAAAAAAAGTCTACGGCGACGAGGTTCACGATTTTATAGCGAAGATTGTTGCCGGCGATTCTGAGTTTGGAAACATAATTTTTGCTGGAACGACTAAACAGGCAAATGAGACCGCTCTGGGGGTTGCTAAACGCTTGCCCGTTCTTCCACCGGGTCCTTTCATTCAGGGCCTAAAGGACTTTATTTCTGAAACGGTGCATCCCAATTACAGTTTGATCGAATCGGTTAGTAAAAGAGTTGGCTTTCACCATGCAAAGGTTCCACACCATATCCGGAGTCTGATGGAAAAAACTTTTGCTAAAAAATACTTACACACCATTGTTTCGACAACGACACTAATGCAGGGAATTAACCTGCCAGCAAAAAATATAATCATCAGGAACCCTTCTATAGCGAAAGGACAGAACCTAACGGGTTATGAATTTACAAACCTTAAAGGAAGGGCTGGCAGGCTTATGCAGGACTTGGTCGGCAGAGCTATCATCATAGACGAATTAGAATGCAATGATCAGCAGATCAGTCTTTCCATTCAGGAGGAAAAAAATTTAAATGTGGGATACGGTTCCCGCTATATTGAAGGCAAGGCAAATATTGATCAGGCAATAGCAGATAACGCTGTAGTGTCTATTGAAGATGCGATTGGTAACGACATTATCATTTACATACGTAATATGGCTCTGAAATATGGTGAACTCGGCTTTAAAAGATTGCATGATGTAGGTGTAAGGTTATCCCTTAAGCAATATCAGAAAGTGCTTGAGGATGTGAGTAAAATAGCAGTCCCGCGTTCTATTTGCTTTAGCAATTTTTATTGGGACCCACTAGTATTGAACAACCTGTATCTCTCTTTCTTAAACAAAGAATGGCCAGAAGTACCTACCAAAATTTTTGGTTGTGGTAATTCGCTATACGCTTTATTGGAAAAGATGTATGAATTCACCCCGATTTATTATAACAAGTACTTCGGGATTACACCAAGCCCTATCGGTGGAGGCAAAGCTCTTTCTATGTGCCTATTCGCCGAGAGTTGGGGACAAGGTAAGCCTATAAAGGAAGTGGTTAATCCAGCTAATTGGCCAATAACTGCTTCTGGAGATATTGATGGCAGAATAGGAGATTTGCATACCAAAGTGATGTATGGTTTACCTAAACTCCTGCGACCATTGTTTCAGATCAGCGATTTAATTAATCAGAATAAATCAGCCCACTTACTTTCTTACATTGAGGTCGGTGCTTTTGATCCAAAGTTGCGAACGCTTATTGAGATCGGTATTCCACGTGAATCTGCAATTGACTTTTTGGACAAGATACCGCAAAGTAACTATTTAGGTGAAGACGGCCAGATTGACGACATCGAATTAAAAAAATTCATTGAACGTGTAAAGGCAAGTGATAGTGTGAATCGGTGGCACAAAATGCTAATTGAAGATCTGTAAACAAAATTAATATCCACCAAATTCTTCGTCTTCGTACGATTCTGATTTTATCTCTTTATTTAGGTATTCCAAATATTTGTTAGCCCAATCGACAACTTCTGAAATACTATGTGTTTTAAGTTCTTGAAACATTCTACGTTGTCTTACCAAAAGGGGAACTATGCTTCCAGTCCAGCCATAAGTACCAAAATTTGACGACATAGATCTACGGACTGCATCTATTTTTCCAAATTCTTGTAATACTTCTAAGGCGAAAGGATGCCATGTGAAACGCTCGCCTTCCAGTTTATACAGGAGTACCATTTCAGCAATAATCGGTGCGTTGTTTTCTGGATTTGATCGACACCAATCCATTATTAATTCAAAATTTCTATCAGGAATATTAAATAAGACAGAACTCTCATTTCCATCTAACCCCATGTCAGATTCGAGAAGATGCTTTAGGTTGTATCGGACGATTGATTCGCTCATTGGACGTTCTAGGGCATTCGCGATTATAGGCCATATTTCTACAAAGTATCCTTTTATTAAAAATGAGAGCAAATTTTTAAGATACATATTGTAGTTACTTAATATTCTACTTCCGTCAGAACAAAAATCTATTATCTGCTTGGTGAATATAATGTGCAATTCAGCACCCAAATCATACTCAGAAATTAATTTTTGTGCGCATTCTCGCCAGGTATGTGCATCTAGATAGCCTTCCTTCGCTAGTAGCAAATTTGTCGAGGTCATTAATTTTTTCAGGTAATTAAAAACATAATCTGTTCGTGACTTATTATTATACTCCAAATAATAAACAAGCGACAATGTTACCGCTTTCGCTTCTAGCGATATAGCATTTAACTTGTCAAAGAATACTGTTGAATCGTTATCAGAGAGGTTTTCGATACCACGTCCGAATTTAAAAGCTAAAAAAAGTTTTACGTCCCAATTGTTTTTGATTGTATGTTCAACCAATTCCATAAAAGAACTTAGTGATACATTGGTTACAGAGAACAGCCAAAAAATATCAGACTCTTTAAGACTACCCAGAACGATAGTCAACGACAAAGCTTGATTTTGAGGCTCTAATGTTGAAATAATCCCCGCAAGAACGGTAACATTTGTATTTTGGTTTTTTTCATTTTTTAAATAATTAATACTGTTACGTATGAATGCCATTTTTTGATCACCTAACAATTCTGCGTATCGACTTCCAAAATAAAATCCATATTGTTGTTCTCCTTTATAGAATAGGTCAAAAATAGTATCATTTTCAATAGACTTATCGTTGAATAAAATATCCGCGAATTCGACAGATTTTACTCTTGCTTTTTCGTGGTAGTCTTCATGTTCTTCGATATCTTCGAAAGAGGGTTGTCCAACAAGGTTAAGGTATTTCTCTTTGAGCGTTTGGGGAGACAGGTTGTCTAATAATTTTTGTAACTCAATTTTTTCTTCTGGTTTGAGTTTATTAGCATGATATTTTTTTACTCTCAAGAGCACGCCTCTAACATCCTTCCATTCGTCAAGAGATAGATTTTTTGTATTTTGGATATATGGAAGTACAATTTCAAATGCACCGACGGTTATTAAATTTCCAAACGACTGCAAAAACGCTCTTTTTGCTTCGCCTGCAATTTCAATATCGTTATGATTTATCAGGTCAGTTAATTCAGTTAAGACAGACTTCCAGTATTCTCCAATTTCTTTACCTCTGGGCTGATAATCTCGCAGGGTTACACTGGTCCCCTGATCCTCGGCACCAGACATTCTCATAAAGTTGTGGGCCATCAGAGCCCGTTGCAAAGCCTTGATCCCAAGAATAACCTCTAACTTGGTTTTTCCTCTTGTAAATTTAATTAATGTGTCAAATCTTGTCTTGAGGTCTGCTTGCGTACCTGCCAGCTGAATTTGAAACAAATGGATAAACTGTCCAGTGGCATTATTAGAAATATGTGTTTCTACTTCTCCAACTGCAAAACTGCCTAGCATCTGACTTGCTCTTGAGAATAAATTTTGACGAAAGCACAATTTTTCAAGTGCCCAGACTAGATTTCTTCTGCCTTCGACTACCGACTCGATTAAGCTAATGTCACAGTTTAAAAATGCAGTTTCTAAACCATCCATCGCTGCTTCAGGGTTCACATCAACAATCGAGCGGAAGAGGCGTGAACCCTGATCTGTTCTAAGAACTTCCGCCGAACCGAAAGGGGCATTTTCCCCACATAAACTTTTGACTGTTTCCTGGGCTTCCTCCAAGAAGCTGAGATATTTCATTTGCTCGCACATCTGCACGCCCAAATTTTGATTTTGAAGTTTTGTTATTATTCGTTGGGCTTTGTCTATCGAGCAACTATGCCACCATTCGGCTGCAAGTGCAATGGCAATGGGCTTTGGTCGAATTGATATAAACCTGCCTTCCTTTTCTATGAGGCCTCTTTTTCGTAGCTGTTCATACATGTTTTCGAATTCAATCCTTAGTTGCTCTGAATCAGTGTGACCGACTATATCTGGATCAGATATGATAAGTTCGAATTCTGATTTGAATTCGTCATAAAACCCCACACGAAGAAATATTGACATGGACATTAGCAATGCCTTCTTCATCGGTGTGTCCCCTAAAGAACCAACGATTTTTTTTAAAACCTCTTGATCTGCAACATTTCGAATCTCTAGTTTTCCTTGCTTTATTTCACGTGCGATAATTATCGCAAGTTCGGTCAAGCCTTGACAAAGTTCAACTATTTTCTTGCGATCGTTCTGCGAGATTTCTGGAAAACTTTTCTCAAGCATACTTGCGATAATCTTTTCATATTTTTCCCGTTTTAAATCAATGTAGTCAACATCTGCGACTTTATATTCAGTGGGATCAGAATAGATAGATACAAGAGAGATACGACTATCCTGCATTTTGACCAGTCCATTTAAATGCTTAAAGGTTTCAAAGTCACAGTTATCAGCTACAATTGTGATCTCTTTTTTTCCTTTCAATACCAGTTCAGTTATCTTCTCCGTTATTCGTTGATAGGGCCCATCGGTATAACAGTCAACATAAAGGACTTTGTTACTTACACTCACTTCACCCGGCGCAGCTTGTTTATCACTAAGCGCTTCAAAGACCAGTCGAGTTTTACCCATTGCAGACAGACCAAGTATTCTCAATGACTTATTTGGATTGATTGCTGCTTGACGGACTTGATTCAGTTCATCCTTCACAATCTCCAAACCTTCGAACGAAACCTCCGGGTTAAGAATTCGTTGCCACAAGTTATAGGTCTTAAAAGGGGCGAACTCACTTCGTTGTCTTAAGCCCTCACTATTTATAATCGACTTTATTGCAATTGCCAGATCGTTCGTTAAGCTGATCTTGGCTGTTTCTTTATTATTCTTCTCAGTATTATCGTAGGTATATTGAATCGGCCACCGCAAATGATGAACATCAAAAGGTATCGAGTCAGAATCTTCAGATGGATTTCCGTAAACTGCGTTTAAGACTGCTATCATCCTTTCGCTTCCAACGGATTTCCGTGCCATACCGTACTCGATAAAAACGTTGTTGTTTTGAAATGGTTTTATCTTCGGTGCTGGATTGATTTTATTATTAATCCACAGCACTGCTTTTTGTACCGTATTTTTTTTTGTCGGTAATGCTTGGTTGACAACAGATAAATCTGAAATGAAAATGTCGCAATTGTCTATCTTGTCCTCGAGAGTCTCAAATATGGCAGGTGTACCGGGCACGTCTTTTGTATCCCTGTCAATTATTATTTCTAAACCAGCATCAGGCAGTTTGAGCTCTTTTTTTACTTTTTTTATTGAAGCTTGAATGCAGCTTTCAATAAAGTTCTTATTGAGCGTACCATTGGTGGTTAGTTGCCACGAGTAAAATATTCTTATATCCATCGGCGCTTTTTTATAAAACTAGTTGTTTTTTATGATAAAAAAAGGGCGGTAAACCGCCCTTTTCACTCAAATTGGTTAATGAATGAGGTAAATTTTTGTTTTAAATTTCCTTCCTTATCCATCCACTCAGGTAACACAAAATATAACATCTTAATCCCCGGTTGTTTTATCTTTTTTATCCTGCCTGATTTTAAACTACGACTAATCGCAGTTGTAAGATTGTTTTTTGGATCATTATAATCACGATACTGGGAATCGATCTTGGTTAGATATTGATCCAGGTCTTCTGATGTAAGTGGCTTTTGATGGAGAGCAAGTAAAAAATGGATTTTAGTTGGAAAGGACCAATCCAGCTTGAACATACCTTGTGTTAGAGCAGGTTTTTCTTCTTTTTGCTGCGATTTAGTTTTAGTTGGCCGCTGTTGATCTTCGAATTTAGTTATCTGCTGGCGAAGTTCGAGAATGTGATTTATAAAATCATTGGAGGTCCAATTCTCAAACTCTTTTAGTGCTGCATTTTTTAGTTCCTTTTGCAGATTTCGCTCCCAATTTTTTGCCATTTCTAACAGATGTAAGATTTTACTAAAGAAGTAACACTATAGTAACATATAAAATGCATATAATTGCTATCAAAGTATCTCAAAAGTAACATAAAAGAAACAAGTAACAAGAAGAAATTATCAACTATTAATGAACCAACAAAATAAATCGCACCCATATGAACCCAAGCAGAGAAGTCAGGGTAAAGGTTAAACCCTACAAGAATAAGGAGTTGAGAACTCTTTACGAAATGGACCACAACCCAAAGGCATGGAAAAAATTAATGGATAAGTATCGTCGCTACTTCGGTGAGCCAGATGGCCAATTTTACGATGTCAATCAGGTGATCATTATTTTTGCAAAACTCGGAGTGCCGGGGATGTATCTGCCGGATGAACTCGAGAAAATCGCGGACGACATGATCCCGAATAAATTTGACGAGGCCGCATAATCTCTACTATTATTTTTACGAAACAAAATACCACCCGATGATCTCGGGCGGTTCTTCTATTTTACCATATTACCTTCCAATAGCTTGTCGTTGCCGAAAAACTGCGCAGTTTTCGCCCGTTATCGCCCTTTTTAGGTAAAATAAGTCTTTCTGAATCCGAGCATATCCTAACTATTCTACTCTGCGGTGGACAGCGCAAGTTTATGCTTTGTACTTTTTTAGTGCTAGAATTTTGACTTCGCATTCACACGAATCTTTTAAAGCGGAGTAATATGGAAACTAATCATGATCATTCTAAAAACAAATTGGACGCACACCAAGTCGCACCAAAAACATTTGTATTAAAAGCCTATACAAAGAAAGAGCTTCGCCTGCTTTATGATATACCGGAGACAACTTTCCGGCGCTGGTTAAAACAAATTCCTGAAACTGCAAATACTGGATATAAAAACTGGTTGGACGTAAATCAAGTTGAAGCAGTACTCAAACATCGTGGTGTACCAGGTGTAAGGATATTTAAATGATTCCCACCAATAACTACCAATAGCTACCAAAAACTTACGATAGACTAAGAACACAGGATCAGCTTAAAATCCTTGCCAGACTTTTGTTCCCATAATCAGAAATCAAAAAATGAAAAATGGAAAAATCACAGTCAACGGATACAAGCAACAGTAGCAGCCTATTTCTAACCGGGACGATCCTGCTGGCTAACATGGACTACACCGGTTTAATGGATTATGCAATCAAAGCATTGGTAGGTGGTGCGATTTGGATGGCCTACAAAATAGCAGGAGATTTTTTTAGTAACCGAATGAGCAAAAAGAAAGAGAACACAAAGCAGAATTAATACAATGGCGAACTGGAAAAAAATAGGTTGGATCACAGGTATAGCAACTGCATCAACGGCGGGCTTGTTGTATATGGCGCGCGGCTTCTTCAATAAAGCGTATGACGTGAACGAGCTGAAGAAGCTCACTGATCAACTTGTTGTGATCCCTTCTGCTAAGATTCACAAGCTAGACTTTACAGGGTTGACTATTCGCATTGATGCCAAAATGAAAAACCCAACTGATCGCGGATTCAAAATGAAATATCCATTTATCCAAGTTGGCTACAATGGCAAAGTCCTCGGTTCTTCTCAAGCTACAAACGAAGTTCTTTCGATTCCTCCAAATGATGAATATACACTGAAGGCGGTTATGCTCAACTTCCCCCTGATCGGGATGCTGTCGCTTGTTAGTGCGCTTTTTAAATCGCTTCAATCCGGCCAAGCCGTGAAACTAAAAGTGGCGACCACTACAAAGATCGATCCGCTTTGGGAAGTGAGCGAAGGTAAGTGGGAATCATTAAAAGATTACGGTGTAAAAGTTCTGCGCGCTATCCCTTATGGGAACATTCAGGAAGTAACTCTTAAAAAAGCCGCAGCATGACCAGAGAGAACGTAAAAGTAAAACCGGGTCATGAATATGATCGCTACTTCCCGCCAGCGCAAGTAGGCACTATTCTTAAAAAAAGAAATGCAAAAGTATCGGACACGCTGAAGCTGATCCCGGTCATCATTCGCGAAACTGCGTGGCAAACTAAAAAGTTTGCGCAAGAAGTTATCAAAGCTGACACACTGGAAAAAACGGGCAGCAACCTGTGGCACTTTGTTTACGACCACATCGCCTATAAAAAAGATGAGACCGGAAAGGAACAGGTGCGTGATGCAGCAAGGATTTGGCACGACAGACACAACTTCGATCCGCAGACCGGTGAGCCGATGGGCTGCGACTGCGACTGCATGACGACACTGATATGTAGTGTCCTATACAACCTCGGAGTGAGGAATGTTTACTTCCGCGTCACTCGCTACGAGGAAGAACACTGGGAGCATATCTATCCCGTGATCAAGCAGCCCAACGGAAAAGAGATCATCATGGACTGCGTACTACATGAATTTAATAAGGAAGCAAAATACACAGCAAAACAAGACACACCAATGGATTTAGAATATCTAAACGGAGTTTCGGACTCCACAATGAGCAAGCTCTCTGATGCACCTGATCTGATGGGCATCATGGATGAGCGGGAAGCGCTCTCGGCGCTTGGAAAAATCTTCAAAAAGAAATCAGCTTCAGGAGGTGGACGATCAAAGCCCGCAAAAAAGGGACTATTCAAAAAGAAAACTGCCGAACAAAAGAAAGCAAACAAGGCGAAGGTTAAAAAGTTTATCGGAAAGGGTCTACACGTTACCAACCGTATTAATCCTGTAACTGTTGCTTTGCGCAATGGAGTATTGGCGGGAATGAAGCTGAACTTTTTAAAGGTGGCGGAATCACTGCGCTGGAGTTATCTCACACCTGAACAGGCGCAAGCTAAAGGTGCGGATATGTCAAAATATCAAAAGCTAAAAGGAGTACGAGAAAAACTGGAAAAAATCTTCCATGGCGCAGGAGGTAAGCCGGAAAACTTAAAGAAGGCAATCCTTACAGGGAGAGGAAACAAAGATAAAGCAGTGCCACTGAATGGACTCGGTTACATCCCCTACGAAAATGTTGAGGGTCTGCACGAAGACATGCCTTTAAATCAATTGCTTGGACGTGAGATCTACTACTCAGAAAATGTTGAGGGCTTAGAAGGACTTGACGGTTTCGAAGGACTTGAAGGTTTCAGCGAGGACAGTGATCTCGGCGCAGCAACCGCTGCAAGCGTAGCCGCTGCATCTACTGTACTTACTACCATAGCTGCTTTGATTAAGAGTATTGGAAGTGTGTTTCCCGGAAAAGCAAACGCTAAAGGTGGTGCTTCGAAAAAGGAAAACAGGAAAACCAAAAAAGCCTCTAAACGTGGCAGTGGAGAAAGTCCAGGAGATGAAAGTGGTGGTGAAGGATCAGGAGAAAGAACAGAAAGTGAATCAAGTGGCGGAGAATCGGATTCCAGTGGTGGTGAAGAAAACGAAGGTAGTGGTGATCCAGCTGCGAAATCAAATAGCGGCGATGAAAGTGGCGCATCAACCGAAGAAAAGAGTGAAGAGGAAAGTTCTGACGAAGACGGCACAACCAATGGTAACGCAGCAGCAAAAGACGGTGATGGGTCAGCCGGGAGCAATCTTAAACCAGCTACGCTTGCAAAAGCAAAACAGTTTTGGGAAAATAATAAAAAGTGGATCAAGCCAACCGGCATAGCAGTAGGTGTACTTGGACTTGTTTATCTCACCCACCGGCTTCTGAAAGCCAATTCGCCAAAAAAACCAGCGCTCGGTCTCACAGGCATCGGCAATAAACAAAAAAGGAAACCTACGAAAAAGAAAAATATTCTCAGCGGCATACGGTCGAAGAAAGGAGGTAAACGCCCGGCAAGAAGGAACCACCAAAAAAGAAAGGTGATCACCTTACTCTAAAAGAAAAAGATAAAACAATAAAACAATGAGCAAGCAGAAAAAAAATATCTATGAGCAAAAGGCAAAGCAGAAATCACTGACAGGACTTGGCTCCACGGCTGCACACGTCGAAGCCAAAGGCGATCTAAAAAATACGATGGCTTACACCGGGAGAGATATCCTGATCGGTGGTTTGGGAGGCAGTTTAGCAGGTGCACTCGCTGGCAGAACCTCACTCCTTATCGGAGCGGTTGTAACTGGCGCTGGTCATTACTTCGGAAGTCCAAGCACAGCTATGTTCGGAGTTGGCATGATGGCCTCTGGTGGTTACCAAACAATTTCAGGTTTGAGCGGAACAGAAAAAGACGGATTTGAGGGTGTCAAAGAACGTTTCCAAAACTTTCAGAGCAATCTCAAGCGTCAACTCTTTCTTGACAAGATCGTAAAGAAAAAGCCCGCTACTGATCAGGAATCTACAAATGGTATGGGCAACGTGCAATACTTCAAGCATGGCGAAGAGGTAAGCGGACTCGACTATACCGAAGCTAACCGTATTCAGGAACAGATCAACGAAAGCGCACGTCAGTTTGAAGCGAGTGTCTCGGGCACCGATGATATGGATGGCGTAGAAGGTTTAGACGGAACGGATGGTGTGGATGGAACGGATGGCATTGAAGATCGTCTGATGTAATCAACAAAAATTTAAAGTTCAATCGCCGGATGTCTCTGTGGTGGCAGGCATCCTTAGATAAGAACTGTCTAAACAAAACAAAAACAATTAAAAACAATAATCATGTTAGAATTAGAAGGACTTGGAGAATACAATAACTCAGGCGCGCTTCTCGGATTAGAGGGTGCAGATGATGAGTTGCTTGGAGCGTTGGCCGCAATGAATCCCATCAAACGTCACAAAACAATGAACCGTTTGTTCGGTGGCAAGGCAGGCAGCCGTGGATCGAGAGCAGAAATGGAAAAACACTTCCATGAATTGCCGCAGCATATTAAGGATGGTCTTTTAAAAGGTGATCTGCGCTTGGCGGATACGATCATCTACAGCCGCAAAGCTGTTAACTCAAAAACGATCAAGCTGTTTGAGACACAGGATGTAAAAGCTGTAGGCTTAAGAAACATAAGCAATGCAAAGCTGCCTAAAAATCAGGCGCTTTTGGTGAGTGGCATCATCCTACTTGCGGGCGTGATCCCCGACGCCCGTCCGGTGAATGACGACTCAGTAATGGCAACCCCATTCGGCAAGTTGGAGGATTTCCCTGCACTTTGCAACGGAGAATTTACTCTGAAAGCGAACAAGAAGATCATTCTCAGTGACGTGGACAACGCGGTTTTCAAAACATCCAACAACAATCAGATTCCGTTCGGCTACTACAAGCTGGCAAACCCACGCGTTATTCAGGATGACATCCTGCTTGAGGCTACGGTAGAGCTTGGATCGCTGACAGGGATCAATACCGAAAAGACCTGGATGTATATCGGGTTGCACGGTACTATTACTACTCCTTAGTAACAGGGTTGAAGTTCCATGCTCAAGGCTGGTGGCCAAGAGCATGGAGCGCAACCTAATCATTAAAAGCAAAAAATATCATGGCAAAATTTTTCAGTAAAGACTTTGATCTTCCTATTACCGCAGCCGGACAAACATTCAAAAAAACATTTGAGCTGGATAAAAGTGTAAAAGCTATCACGCACTATACAATACTGTCTAATCGTGAAGATCTCGCTTACTACCGTGGATCATTCAGATTGGAAATCAACAAAGATGAGATCGCACCTGAAGGATACAGTGTGAAGAAAGTAATGTGTTGGGCTTCTGTGCCTGCGGACAAGCGCTTAAAATCCATCGGCAGACGCGACACGGGTAACGGGCAGATCAACTTTGAATACACAGATACCAATGATGGGCTGACTGCTTTTCAGCCATACGTGGTTAGCATAAGCGTGGAAGGAGAAAGGGAGGATTAATGAGCAGAGCCAGGTTGATAGTTAAGCAGATCACAATCCAAAAACGCGGGGAAGTCAATTTTTTCCAAATCCGTCTTCCGAAAAACGTTGTGCGTATTACCGGAATTGAAACCGACGTGGTCATGCTCTCGACAATTGAAGCTGATTCAAGTGGTGGAAGTCATAGCGACGGCAGTGGTGGTGTAAGACCCGACGGAACATCCGGAGGCGTGGTAGTGAACCGTAGACCATTCATGTTGTGGCGCAGCATAAGCAATCCGGTTGTCGGCAAGCTAAAGCTGCAAAGCATGAATCGATACAACATCTTCTTTGACACCTGGATTCCGTTTGTATTTCTCAACGCATCTATGCCTGATATGAGCTATGGCATTTTCTCAAAAAGTCCTTACAGTCTTATCGTAAAAAGTGAACTGAGAACCACGAATATTCCTTGTAGCAGCAATATCCTGTATGGATTCTTTAGTGATGATATCGGAATAAGAAGAAACGCTGACACACGATACACTGTGAAGGTATTTGTATGGGTACAAACCACCGAGGTTAACAGAGGCGTGATATACGAATTCGAAAATAAATCACCAGATGTAAAACCATGAATACAGAATTAGCATTAGCAGTAATCAAGAGCAGGATGCGCGACATGGGATACAACCCCGTTGACTATTCAACGTCTTTCAGGCACTGTGTACTTCAGGGAGCAGAGATCAGAGAGATAGAAGCCTACAATGAATTCTATTTTCTCGAGCATGATCCCGTGGACGTGAACATCAAATCGGATTTCGGTTTTTACGATCTGAGTAATCCGACCTCTAACGAGCTGAAATACGAACATCAAGGATTGATCGTGCTGCGTAATCTGTCCGGCGCTCCAATCCACGTGCGCTTTATTCAGGTGATCTTAAAACACAAAGCAAACGAGAAATAACATGGCAGCAGAATACAAACCATACGACGCAAGTGAAATAGAAAGCATCCGCTTGATGCTGGATGCCGAAACGAAAGAAGGCAGGCCGCTCTCCTTTGAGGTCAAAGTAAACGGCTTTACACGCGTTCACAAGACAAATAAAGTAGAGCGTTTTGAAGAACTGCACAATTTCTTGAACGAGAACACAACGGAGTTGGTGATCAGTGTGTATCCTGACGTGAACAGCAACCGGAAGGAGTGGTACAAATACACGCTCAACGCAAAGCCGGAGGCACTCAATGGCGTGGACATGGAAGCGAAGATCTCCGAGCGCATGAAACAGTTTGAAGAGAAGCTGGTTATGCAGCGCACCGAAGAGAAACTGAAAGAAACAGAACATAAGTTAGAGCAGGCCGAATTGTACATCGACATCTTAGAGGACAAATTGGAGGATGTAAAAACTAAACCCAATCACATCGGGAGCTTTGATCTCGGTAAGCTGGCCAGCTCAACGATTGAAGGAATAGCCATTCACTATCCGAAAGTGCTGGATAAAGTTCCGGTGCTGAATGGGATCGCTAAAGTGATCCAGGAGGAGAACCGGACAAAGCCTGCACAACTGAACGGCGGTTTCGAGGGTGAGGTTTCATTTAAGACGAAAGCAAAAACAAAGCAACCTGATTCCGAACACGACGAAGCAGTACAACAGCTGAGTGATTTTATCGCTGAGCATTTCGATCAGGATCAGAAACAAATTCTCGGAGCTGTGATCGTAGCGCTGGGTGAGAATACTTCCCAATTAAAAACTGTGGCTGAGCTGCTCAACATTGATCTCAATGCAATCAACGAAGAAGAATAACAATCAACATAAGTAACCATGCCAAAATTTGAATTTGAAACAACCATTGTAGCTCCAAGCGAGCAGGAAGCAATAAAAAAAATGCAATGCCTGAACGCCATCGGCTCTAAACTAACAATGAGCGAACTACAAATCTTAACCAATACAGTTAACAGCCCTGCTGCGCTGGCTATTGCAAAACAAAAATTAGGACTGTAAACACGAAGAACTCCTGAATTGAACCAACTACAACCATATCAACCAACCGCCGCACCGAATTATACACCGGTTCCGGTGCATGAGGCAGGCAATCCATCCATAGCCACCACACTGAAGGATGAAAGCTGGACGCTGAAAGAAAAGATCGTGTACGGCCTGCTGGCTGCTGTGGGTGTCGGAGGATCAATTTGGTTCGGCAGAAAGATCATACTCAATGCCATCTCCAGTAAGGAAGAGCTAAAGAGCTTTGATGAAGGCACTCCGGCAACCACCGCCAAACAGATCAAAATGGCCTTTGATAACGACGGCTGGTGGGGAACCAACACAGATGCCTTACGTGAAGCGTTGGTTTCAGTTCCCTCGCAGGAGGAATGGGATAAGATTATAAAATCTTACCAAAAGCAATACAACAGCAACGTGATCCGCGACATGGCCGATGAGCTGCAAAGTACCGAGTACAACGAGATGATGCAGATCATTAATGCCAAACCAGCGAAGAAAGGACAGCCTCCACTGGCCACGCAGTACAAGGCGTGGGCGAAGAGACTGAAGGCAGCTTTTGACAAAGAGTACGGATTTCTGCCAGGCACAGATAGCGTGGCCGTAAAAGTAACGCTTGACGAAATACCGACGCAGGCAGCATTTATTAAGGTGGGGGTAGAATACAAAACCTTGTATGGTGCCAACCTCTTTGACGATCTGAAAGGCGAAGGAGAATTCGGCCAGTACGATGAATGGTTACAGATCATCGTGAAAAAAAGAAAAAGCTAAAAGTGAACATGACCATGAATACAGGAGAAGCAACAACACAAAACAATGCGGCAACCGATAAGGGAAAAGCCAAAAAAGCGGTGCTGCTAAGTCTCGGAACATTGGCGCTAGGCACTTTAGCCTTCTTTGGAATTAAACATTTAAAAAAACAAAAAAACGAAAGCAATGATAACTCCGATCAAACAACTGATAACCTGGATACTAAAATTCCTGTTCAAACTCATACTAATAGTTTGCCTCGTACCAGTGTACGTCCTGCTAATGCTGGCAATGCCTTTCCTCTTAATCTCGGCGCTAAAGGAAATAAAGTCCTCGAGCTTCAGCAATCTCTTGTGCGAACTTTTGGCGCCAGCATTTTTCCAAAGTACGGCGCGGATGGAGTATTCGGAACCGAGCTGGCGGACTTCCTTCGAAACAAAGGGTATGGAGTCCCGCTATCAGAAGCAGAGTTCAAAAAAATCACGCAAACACAAACAACAACACAAACACCATTAACCATTTTTGATCCGACATCCATTGCACTAGGAATTTATAAAGCGATCGTAGCGAAGGATTTCAACTCTGTAATTACACTGCTGAAGGCAATCACCAACACCAAAAACTATTCTCTCGTATCGGAAAAGTTTAAAAATTATCGGGTGAACGGTGGCGTGAGGCAGACTCTCGTAACTGCATTGTTTAAATCCTTCCCCGAAAAATCCCAGACAGAAGCAACGAAGCAGGTGTTTCTAAAAATGGGACTGAAGTACAACGAAGCAACGGACAAGTGGTCAATCTAAAATTCAAAAATATGGGAACAGTAAAGAGAATAATTAAATACATCGTTGTGCATTGCACAGCCACTCCACCGAACACTACCGTCGACTCCATTAAGCGCTATTGGAAAGAAGTCCGAAAGTGGGGAGACACTCCCGGCTACCACTATATCATTCTGCGGGATGGAACAATAGTGCGGCTATTAGACGAGAACAAAAACAGCTACGGGGTATACGCTCACAATAAAGTCTGCATTAGCATTTCCTATATCGGCGGCATCGACAAAAACGGGAAACCAATCGACAACAGAACAGCCGCACAGAAGCACGCTATGTTCAACAAGATCGTGGAGCTCACCGAAAAATACAAAGGGGCTGAAGTAAAAGGTCACCGTGATTTTGAGGGGGTGAACAAAGCCTGCCCTTCTTTCGATGTAAAAACATGGCTGGCAAATTACACGCCTGACTTTGATCACGCAGCTTAAGGGGATCGGATATGAGCTTGCAGAAAATGAAGGCAATACTGCGCCACAAAGGTTACCATCTATTCTCTCGTCCATACGAATTGAATGTGGTTGGCCTTCGGAGCAAGTCGGTAGTTCCGAATCGCTTTGACGATGAAATACACGTCTTCTACAAGGTCTCCGCACTCAACTGGGATTACCATGTATTCAGAGTGACTACTGATCCCGGAACGTTTTGGCTTAAGCAGCCGATGCAGCCGCAAGGAACAGCGATTCTTGCCGAAGGCCAGTACCTCAATAGCTATGGGTTAGGAATGCATCAAGGTAAGTACCTCTCGTTAGTTCAGCAGAAACCAATTACGGTGATACGCGACTACAATAGGGATGCAGTTCTTGACTTCAGCAATGGGAGCAGGTCAGTCGGAATGTTTGGTATCAACATTCATCGTGCGAGCATCTCAGGCAGCACGAAAATTGTTGACAAGTATTCTGCCGGGTGCCAGGTCTTCGAAAACGTAAATGACTTTCAGCTCTTTCTATCGCTCTGCGAAAAGCACAAACAGCAGTATGGAAATCACTTTACATACACCCTCATCGATTTCAGGGCGGTAAGGAGGCAGAATCTACGGTATGTGCTTGCAAGTGTGGGAGCTGTGAGCATGTTAGGTCTTGGTTATGCAGCGATAGTCAATCAGGAAAAAATTAAAACAGCGGCGCGGGAAGTAAGCGACTTCCTCTCGGACATTTTTCAAACAAAAACAAATGAAGATAAATTTCAGACACATCATTCACCAACTCCTTCAGGATAAAGACGGCAATTTTTCTCTCAGGGAGGCCATCGCGCTCACCTATGTTTTAATGAGCATTGTGGCGTGGATAAGCCAGCAGTTCTTTGGGCTGCATATTCCCGAATATATGTTCTACTCATTCATGAGCATGATAGGTGCTTCGGCCTTTGGCTATTCTCTTGAGAAAAGAAGCGAATAAAAAGATTAATCAATAACCAACTTAAAAAAACAAACATGAGAACCTTTCATATTATTCTCGCCTTTTGCGCAGGTCTATTTACAGGATACTTATTCTTTGACAGCAGCCTAAGCGCTGGCAACATCCGGTTGACGCCTCCCGGCAAAACTAGGGCGAAGGCAAACACCATCGATGCAACGAAATCGAATGCAAATGTTGTATTTAAGAACCGCAATGATATGTTGGCTGGTCAACTTCTGATAGCTAACTCGCAACTCAAAGAAAGTCATGCAGCGCTCCAAAAAGAGAGGAGTAAAATTAAAGACATGCAAAGACGACTGTTAAGCGGCGGCAGCAATGCAATCGGCGATAGTTTACTTAAACATGAAGTGGCCACTCAAATTGATACGCTTAACTCCGTCACCGATTCTTTGGTTTGTGACTACGAGAACAAAGTACATTTTTCAGAATCAATTATTGCGGTTCGCGACTCACAAATTGTGTTGTGTAACAGTGCTTATCAAGAGATGAAGTCATTAGTCCAGGAACAGGTTGAACGCGAAAGGCAACTAACCGAAAACCTAAATCATGCCCTGAAACAACAAAAACGAAAAAGGAATCAGAACCGGGTACTTGCAGCAGGAATGCTGTTTGTGTCCGGGCTTACCACTTCCCTTCTTATCAAATACAGGCGCTAACAAATAAGTAACGACCATGATCAACGAAAAGACAATCGTTTCGTCTGTCACTCTTTTGGCCTCACTCGGTACTTACTTCTATGCGAAAGTTGCCCACAAGGATGCAGTGCCCTATGTAATGATAGGCGGCTTCATAGGAGCGATAATCGGAGAGGCTATTACGGGGATTGTTATAAAAAACAAAGACAAAGACGACGAAGGCAAAACAAAGAATGAATAACCCGCACAAGGTTCGGGGATCAATAACCAACGCTATTAAACGACTTGTACAGTTTTTAGCACCTACCCTTTTTGATCGACTTAGAGCCAAATGCACAAAAACAGAAACAAATATGGCAACACAAATCATAGACGACGGTGCGAGTCTTAAAATTGTCACCAATGGAGTACCGAAGTTCGTCCTTAAATCAAATGTTGTAACGGTAGAGACGCTGTTCAATGGCAAGATCAAAATTGACATTGGCAAAGACCCATTGCATAACATTTACGTGGATCAGGCCACTGTTGACAACCCTGTTAGCGTGAGTCCGGACGACCTGCGTGATAAGATCGAAGCGATGCTTGAACCAGTGTCGATGGCTGGTACTACCGCGACGGCAGCTAATCAGTTGATCCAAACAGCTGAACTCCAAAATATCAAAAACTCCGTTCAGAATGTAAACACTGTTTTGAACGTGATGAATGATAACATGGTACTGGAACCCAAGTTGGTGGATGAAACTGAAGGTCGTGTAATCTACAAAGGCTACGCGGTTCCCGGTACGGCTGGTAATACTGCGGTGTGGGCAATCCAGCGTGTCACCAATGACGATGGAAACTTGTCTTACCATTGGGCTCTTGGCAACAAGAACTTCGACAAGCGCTGGGATATGCGTCGTGAGTACCAATACAGCTAGACTCTAACCTTAAAACTTCCTCCTGGATTCAGGGGGAAGTTTTTAATCATTCAAAACTATTGAAAACACCAATAACATATTACGGAGGTAAACAAACTATACTGAAGTACTTGCTCAGCATGATTCCTGAACACCGGTTGTACTGCGAGCCTTTTTTTGGCGGCGGCGCTTTGTTTTTTGCAAAGCCCAAAGCGGAGGTCGAAGTAATCAACGACGTGAATGGTGAAGTGGTCAATTTTTTTAAGGTACTTAAAACAAAATTTCCAGCGTTGCAGAAAGAAATACAAGCAACGTTGCACAGCCGAGAATTGTATCGTATCGCGATACAGATCTACAACGATCCCGAGTCGCATTCCGATGTGAAACGCGCATGGGCTTTATGGACAGCAACTAATCAAGGGTTTGCAGGAATGATTGGTTCGTGGGGCTTTGGTAAGACTAATTCAAAGGAGAATGCGGTTGCAGCAAAGCGCGAGGCGTTTATCGAGGCATACGAGAATCGTCTAAGGACTGTCCAAGTCGAGAACAATGACGCTTTGAAAGTGATAGCTCGATGCAATGAAAAAGATGCATTTATATATTGTGATCCACCGTACATCGGATCGGATCAAGGTCACTACGATGGTTACACCGAAGCTGAATATGAAAAATTGTTGCAAGCACTTTCAAAAGCAAAGGCCAAGTTTCTACTCAGCAGTTATCCTTCCGAAATTCTTTCCAAGTATATCCGGAAGAACGGCTGGAAAACCAAGAAGATCGAAAAGTACGTGGCTGTAACTAAGCTAACTGAAAAGCGCAAGACCGAGGTGCTGGTTTACAACTATGATCTTGCAAGGATCACCCCGCACATCGGTGTTGAAGCAGAAAAAGAAACCGTGGCTCTTGCTGGCCACATTCAACAAAACAAAAATCAAATGAAAAAAAATCCATATGCGGACATTTGGAGGGAAAGTCTTTTTATCGAACGTTTCCTTGGCTTTCATGGTAAAGTTTTATATAAAAATACATTCGGCATTTTTATAGACGAGCTGCAAAAAGCTATTGAAGAAAAAAAGATCAGAAAAACATCTCCGGTTGCGAAGGAGATTAATGCAATTCAGAAAGCCGCCGTTGATCAGTTTAACAAAATGTATCAGGCGGATTACTTTGTTCTGAAACCGGCAACTATAAAGCACCTGAACGAAATCGTGGCCAAGTGGCAGAATACTGTTGAAGTTTCAGATAAAATATACGCTAAATCAAAGAAGAAAGTAAAAGCCTTGAACGGAGTAAGTGAGCGAAATGCTGCGATCATTTCCAGTTCGCAGTTTGCAAATCTTGAATTTGCAACCATCGGACTAAAAGACAAATGGAAGGATTTTATCGGTGATCCTTCACCGGGATTCACTGCGATGGTGTTCGGTATGCCTAAAATGGGTAAGAGCTACCTGTGCGTCGACTTCGCCAGCTATCTGGCAAAGAATCATGGGAAGGTTCTATACGTGAGCAAGGAAGAGTTTATGAGTCCAACGCTTGCACTAAAGATCAAAGATAAAGAAGCCGCCAACGAGAACCTGGATATTGCGGGAACGATCCCTACAGATCTTTCGCCCTATGGTTTTGTATTCCTCGACAGTGTCACCAGCTTGAAACTTGCACCTGATCAATTGAAACGGCTGGAAGAAAAATATCCGAATATCAGCTTCGTGTATGTTTTTCAGGTAACCAAAGCCGGATCAGCACGTGGAACGAACGAATACATGCACAACGTTGATGTTGTCATTGAAATCCCGGAGAAAGGGAAGGCCATCCAGTTCGGTCGCTTTAATCAGGGAGGGAAGATGGATATTTTTTCTCCAGAATTGTATCCCGCTGCCTAAAAAATTACTCTCTCCTCGGCATTTTGGGCAACCTAAACGTGTTTCTGCCCGAAAGCGTTCAATTGCTCAAGAGAATAGCCTTTAATTTTGAATAAGTTAACGTACCTAATTTCATCTGAACTTTCCATAAAATCGTGATAGATATTTGCTAGCGAATTAAGCAAGTTTTTTGCTACTCGATCTTTATCAATGAGGGCCATTGCCGCCGCGATCTGAGAAAAGGTACTTACCGGAATGAAGATTGGCAATTCAGACTTTTGATGTTGCGTGATAATCGTCTTTGAATTCTCAGGGGTAAGAACAGTCTTACTACTTAGTAAACAAATTTTCAGAACATATTCGACATTGTTTAAGGCGGAGACTAGTTTTGGGTCTTCAAGTTTGTAAGCGTCTGTAATGATCTCTTTTTCGGTGTTATTCAATTGAAGGATCGCCTTTGTAATTGCAGCATGCCGTTTGGTAGGTTTCAAACTTTGAACATATTTAGATTCAATTAGGAGTGTGCGGTTATTGTCTATTATTATGTAGTCGCAGAATTCCGTTCCGTCAATATTTTTTGGACTAACAAAGAAATCTATGCCGTCTGTCATAACTCTATTTAGGATTGCGGTGACTGAAAATTCCTGATAGTATCCATGTTTTCCATCCCCTTGGAAATCTTGCTGGTTGAAAGCCTGTCCAAAAAAGAAATCTTCCTTGTTAAAGGGCTGGTCAAAGGGCAGATGAATAGTTGTTGGTTTTTCTTGCGCTGAATGATCTGTGTTAGATATTTTTATCGAAAAACCGATTTTACTATCTTCTGGTAGGTAGGGCAGTTCGGTAGTACGCAAATCATAGTTTTTATATTCCGGATTGTTATAGATATTGAAGACCCATTTATCGAATTCTGCTCGTTCTATGTCTAACTTTGCTTCAGTTCTAAAAATTGGGTGCGCTAGTTCATTATACAATGCAATAATAATCTCAGAGGATTGTAACAATTTGATAGCAAAAAAATCAAAGCCCTTGTGTATTTGATCTTCCTCACTTAATTTCTCAGCATTGACAAATAAGGGTTCGTCAGATCGGTCATAAATATATAAGGTGCAGCTTCTTGGAGTTACATTAGGATTTCTTAAAACTAGTTCCAAGGGGCAGCCAGAAATTATACTGTCTGTCACAGATGCTTCAAGTTTTATCAATAGCGCGGGCTTATCCTCACTATCCAAGTCTAACCAAAAGCCTTGAGCAAGCTGCTGTAGTTTTTCAAATACGGGTGTTGAAGGAATGTAAAGACCTGACATAGTAATTGGGATTTGAATGAGATCTAATTTCAGAATAAATCAAATGCAACCTAATATTTTTTACGTTTTTTTACACCAAATAGGAAAGCCAAGAAAAAATTAAAAATAATATTGTACTATTCGGTACAATTACTATATTTGTACCATAATTATTTTGAGCAGTGGCTGGTAGACCTAAAATATACGATAATGAAGTTGCTCTTGACAAGGCGACAGAGGTGTTTTGGAAGAAAGGTTACGAAGTTGCTTCTGCAGAGGACCTTTTAAAAGCAATGGGCATAGGTAAGGGTAGTTTTTACTTAGCATATAAAAATGGGAAGCAAGAGTTATTTGAAAAATCACTACAAAGATTTTTCTACAAGTATTTTGATCAATTCTTGAAGGGTCTAAAAACAATTGAAAATCCAGTAGACTCTATAAAGGCATTTTATTATCAAATGAGTGATGAGGCTTCCGGGCCACATATTAATGGTTGCTATTTTAGTAATGCAATAATACAGGTTGAGAAACAAGAGGTGAAAGATCAAGCCGCTGCCATTATGATGAAAATATCAAATTGCTTTTCAGAAGTACTAATTACTGCAAAACAGAAAGGAGTTTTAGACTTTAAAGTACCGAAAGACATTTTGCCCTTATATTTCCTCAATCTTTGGAGTGGCCTAAATATAACAAGGCAATTAGAGAAAAACCCTAAAAAAATTAAAAAGCTCATAGATGAGCATTTTAAACAGATAGTATAATTTTTTTGATCAATTTTGTACCAAATAGTAAAATATAGATATGAAAACAAATTACGATGACACAAGCTAGCGATTTTTTTTAAATAATTATGTACCGATTGGTACATAATTGTAATAAAAACATTAATTAAAAAAATACAATTTAAAAGTAGAAAAATGAAAAAATTAAAATTGACTCTTGCACTATTTGTTGCATTAGTAGCCAATATAAACAACAGTTTTGCTCAAAAAACAGAATCAAAAAATAAAACAAAAAACATGACAGAAACACAGTATGCAGTAATCGATAATCAAAAGATTGCTTATCGAAAAATTGGAAAAGGAACACCAATTATTTTAGTTAATCGTTTTCGTGGAACATTGGACACATGGGATCCACTTTTTCTTGAACTATTAGCAAAAAACAATACCGTTATAACATTTGATTATGCGGGTATTGGGTATTCAACAGGCGAATTACCTCTTCACATTAACGAGCTGTCAGCGGAAGTAACCAAGCTGGCTGACTATCTGAAAATTGATAAGTTCAACGTAATGGGTTGGTCTTACGGTGGATGGATAGCGCAGTATGTAACATTTTTAAATCCCAATAGGATATTAAAGACTGTTCTAATCGGTACTAATCCAATGGGGAAAAATGATGTGCCTTTTGAACCAATATTTTTAGAAAAAGCTTTGAAACCTGCAAATGATTTTGAAGACTATGTAGCTATTTTCTTTGAACCAAAATCAGAAAAAAGTAGAGCAGCAGCGAAAGCTTCAATGGACAGAATATTTGCACATGCTGACGTATCGAAAATTCCTGCTACACAAGATTTATTTCAACGTTACTTTGCAGCAAATAAAGCCATAGGAGAAGACAAAGAAAATTATAGAGCAGCATACGCTACTTTAAAAACGCCAGTTTTGGTAATCTCAGGTGACCATGATGTTTCTTTTGCTACAGAAAATTGGTTCCCGTTGTTAAAGAAAGCGGCTTCGATTCAGCATATAATATTTCCTGAATCGGGTCATGCTCCTCAATTTCAATATCCGGAGCTATCTACAAGCTATATAAACACTTTTCTTGCAAACTAATTAACTAAATAAATCAGGCAGTAATTTACAATACGAAAATTGCTGCCTGTTATTAAAACTAAAGAACAACATGAAATTAACAGGTAAAACAATAGTAATCACTGGTTCAAACCGTGGAATTGGAAAAGAATTGCTGTTAGCAGCATTAAAAGAAAATCCAGAAAAGATATATGCTACAGCAAGAGATACTAGCAAAATAGAAACAAATGATCCTCGAGTTCATAAAATTAATCTGGACTTGAACGACCCCGAATCAATTAAGAAAATGTCAACTTTTCAGAATATTGATGTTCTAATAAACAATGCTGGTGCTCTGGCTTATGATAATATCTCATTTGATAAGGATTTAAATATGTCTACTAATTATTATGGAACACTTGCTTTAACCGATACTCTTATTCCTAACATGAATAATGGTGGTATAATAGCCAATGTTTGCTCCATATTAGCATTAACTCCTATGGCGTTTACAAAGAAATATTCTGCATCCAAAGCAGCACTACATTCCGCAACGCAATCCTACAGAATGCAACTCAAAAAAGAAAATATTCATGTTTTAGGAATATATCCTGCAACGATAGATACTGACATGGCAAAAGATTTTGGGGATATGCAAAAGGCTGATCCAATAACTACAGCTCAAAATATTTTAAAAGGGATTGAAGAGGGCATTGAATATATATTCCCTGATAATGGTTCCAATTATGTAGGGAATGAATTCATGAAAAATCCTGCTAGTTTAGAAAAAATGTTTGCACAATAACTTTAATAACAATTTTAATAACTGGCGCATCATCCTGATTTGTGATCAAATCGGAAATAGAAAAATAGTTTTTTTAATTTAAAATATACAGTTCGCTATTTTGTTATGACAGGAGCATATATAATAGATTTTCAAAGGACTCCATATGGTAAATATGGAGGTGCATTAAGTAATTATCGACCAGATGATCTTGCGGCACTCGTAATTAAATCATTAGTAAAAAGGAATAAACTAATTGATTTGTCCGAAATTGATGATATTATTCTAGGTTGTGCGAATCAAGCAGGAGAAGATAACCGAAACATTGCCCGTTTCGCAGGACTTTTAGCTGAGCTTCCAGTTGATATTCCAGGAGTAACTGTAAATCGCTTATGTGCTTCAGGCATGCAATCAGTTATGGATGCAACTGCAAGAATACAAGCTGGTCTTGACCATATAATAATTGCAGGTGGCGTAGAAAGTATGAGCAGAGCACCTTATGTAATGTTAAAAGCCTCAAAAGGTTTTGACCGTAATTTAGAAATGGTTGACACTACATTGGGATGGCGTTTTGTTAACCCTGCCTTTGAGTCAATTTACAAAACATATTCTATGGGTGAAACTGCTGAAAACATTGCAGAGCAATGGCTTTGGAGCCGTGAAGCCCAAGATGATTTTGCGCTTGCTTCACATAAAAAATACCTTCATGCATATGAAAATGGGATTTTTGAAAAAGAAATTATTCCGTTGACTACAACCTCAAACACTATTCTAAATATAGATGAAGCTGTTAGGAAGGATACAACCATAGAAAAACTATCATCTTTAAAGACCATATTTAAGTCAAACGGTACCGTTACAGCAGGTAATGCTTCAGGCCTTAATGATGGCGCCGCTGCAATGATTATTGTTTCTGAGGATGTAGTAAATAAATACAAACTTAAACCAATTGCAAAAATACTATCAACCGCAGTAGCTGGTGTGCATCCCGATTTTATGGGAACGGGGCCTATACCTGCAACAAAAAAACTTTTAGAGAAAACAAGGCTTCAGATTAAGGATATTGATCTTTTTGAAATAAACGAAGCCTATGCTGTTCAGGTTATACACTGTATTCGCGAACTAAAGATTGATGCAGGAATAACAAATGTGAATGGAGGTGCCATAGCAATTGGTCATCCACTAGGCAGTTCCGGCACTAGAATAACCGGTCACCTTGCATTAGAATTAAATAGAAGTAATAAAAAATATGGCATAGCAACAATGTGTGTTGGTGTAGGCCAAGGTACAGCAGTATTAATCGAAAATGTAAATTACAAATCATGAAAGAAGTATTTATTGTACCTCTAGTGCGGATTGACTATGCTACGTGGTAAAAAAGGGCGAAGTAATGGCAAGAGAAGAACATACTATTGGTTCAACTGAACTTGAACCGCGTCTGAAAAAGATTAGGAACTTTTCAGTGATAACAAAGAGAAAAGCGGATATGGACATCAAGGAGGGCCATATTCAATTTTTGCGCAAAATTAATGCAGTCGATAATGTTCTCAAAGTAGGCGAGGTTGCTCCTGTATTTAGCCTTGTAAATCAGAGCGGCGAAATGATTTCGTCCGCTGAATTTTTAAAAAATGGCCCTTTGGTGATCAGTTTCCAGAGAGGAAGCTGGTGCCCCTATTGCGTCGAAGAAGTCGACATTCTAAATAACATCTATCCTCAAATAACAGCAGCGCGTTCTGATTTATTGGTGATTTCTCCGCAAAATCAACTGGGACATCCTCGTGTAAAATTCAACATGCTTTTAGATCAAGACAATGCATTAGGTAAGAAATTCGGGTTGGTTTACGAATTACCGCAATATTTGCAGAAGCTGTATAGCCTAAAATTTGGAAATGATATTGCAAAAATGAATGGCACAAACGTCTGGGAACTTCCCATGCCTGCCCGTTTCATTATTGGTCAGGATGGCATTATATTGAGCGCTCAGGTAGACCCAGACTACCGCTTTCGCCCGGAGCCACTGGAAACAGTCAATTTCTTGAAAAGCATAAAGGAGTGATTTGGTTAGGGAAATTATATTGATACGGTCTCGAGCCGTTCTTCAGGCAATTGGTGAAATTTCGCTTTTGCAAAAAACTCAAATACAGATACCTTTATGTTATAAAGGTTTTTGTTATGTCTGATAATTTTAATCCATTTAAGGCGCTTCACAAAAAGCAAATGGAAATGAGGTCTGGGGTGCTTAACTACGCCCTAATAATGGAACATTTCACTTCAATGTTCTTGAAGGAGTTATTTGGAGTTACCAAGCCAACTGAAGAGACATTTTGCTTTGGTAATAAAGGAACTTCTCTGTCCTTCGATACTAAAATTTATCTGTTGATGGATATTGGTGCTATGGACAAAAGCTCAAAAAGTAAGTTTCTCGCATTTATGGCAATAAGAAATCAGTTTATGCACAACTTTGATGCAAAATCATATGAGGAGTGTTTCAACTTTCTAGACGGGACGGAAGCGTTCTTGCTCAAAACTTATAAAATCGCTAAGACAGAAAGTAAGGAAGAGTATCTGAAGTTAGCGGTGGAAGCATTGTGCAAAGATGTCAATCAGTTGACCTCTGATGTTATTGAGCATATCAAAGAAAAAAGAAAACGAAATGCTGAACTGAAATTTAAAAGCGAGATGCTTACACATACAGAAACGGCGCTACACTCTTTAACTGATGAATTTATTGAAGATTTTAAGAGTGTTAAAAATAAGAGGTACACAGGCAAAGAAGTATCGAGTATAATAAGTTCTCTGGTTTCAAAGATCGGAACACATGTTATTTTAGGGCGATATAATGAGTTTTTAAAAACTAAAAGCCCGGAAGAAATAAAAGAAATCAATAGAAAATTTAATCGTAGAGACTGAATCTATCTCTTTTATTTATAAAATGTCTATATTTACAATAGGTTTTGACGGAACCTTGCCACTCATCTAAGCGAAGCTGTATCAGCACCGTCTTCTAATTAATAGTATAATCATCGAAACAAGCTTTTCGTTTCGAAGAACGGTAGATGAGTGACTTTTTTCCAACGAAAACTGTTTAACGATGGCTATAAAAATTAATGAGAACACCGGCATTTTTATTAAGCGTCAAGCGAAAAAAATTGCTTCTCAACAACTCATCCCGCATCACGAAGCTCTAGATAAATCAGCAGTTGCTGCGGGGTTTAAAAATTGGAAACATTTTATAAATGTTAGTAAAAATCTTTCAAAAAACATTGAAGTCCAGAATGATGCACCAACAACCGTAAGTTCCTCGGTAAAAGTGACGGCCAAAGTTCGAGGAAGGCGTTTGAATCCTCACAGAAATCTATTAGTTGCATCAATCAATAGGCTTCTCGATGACAATCTAATAAGCTTGACGAATGTGGAAGTAGCGCCTGCACATTCTGAGAAGAACGACGGGCATATTGTATGCGAATTATTTGGATATCCATCAGTTATACTATGGGAGGACATTGGTTGGGAGGAGCTAAGAGTTTCAGTCTGGTGGAATTATAATCACTCGCTTCATCCTCAAGCAAATCTAACTGGAAATCGTAGAGAGAATTTTCGAACTTCGGAGCCGCTTGCTAAGAACCATACCTATAAAAAATTTGTCGGAGTCGTTGCAAGCTGTTGGTTAGAAAGAAAGACCGGGAAGTACATTATGGGCAAGGACCGGGATAAAATTTTTAACATATACACAAGGTCAGCAGATAGATTGGCGCTTGAAAAATTACCCATCCAAGTACCAAAGGGGTATGCCGCTGAAGGAAAATTTATTTTTTAATTAATTCACTTAAAACACAGTTTGGAGAAAAAGGGGCGTTTTGCCCCTTTTTCTGGCTTATACTAGTCTGCTCCCGTCAACTTGAAATAGTCGAATGAATCGGCCAATTTCCGCATGTCTTCTAACAATTCGTTCGAACAGATCTTCTTAAATAAACTTATTCAAACCGGCCTTTTAAACAAAACAAATAGGACTTTAAAACAAACTCGCTCGGACTTTCGTCCTATACCTTTGTCATAACAAATCACCGGAGATTTAAATAAAGCAAAAAACGTAAAAAATAATAATTAATAATTAGAAAACAATTAAAATGGAAACGAACAACAACAAAAATGCAGAAGCAAATATTGCTATCGTGCGTCAGTACTTTACAGAATTGGATTCTACAAAAAAAGTGCCTGAACATTTATTAACCTCAGATTTTGTCTTTAACGTATCAGGATTTCCTCCGATGGATGTAGCAGCTGATCAACAATTCACAAAACTATTTTTCGACTCAATGCCGGATCTTAAACACCCATATGATGAGATATTCGCTAGCGGGGATTTAATTTGCTATCGCGGGAGATATAACGGTACTCATACCGGAGCTCCGTTTATGGGTGTGCCAGCAACTGGTAGCATTGTTGATGCCACTGGTATTGGTGTAGTGCGTGTTGTTGGCGGTAAGATTGCTGAGCTTTGGATCTCGCCTGATAGAATGACAATTATGCAGCAGCTTGGGGTTCTCCCTAAATAATGGTTAGCGAATGGGGAAGAAAGCTAGCGCTTCCCCGATCCTAAAAATTAGCAGGACGAGGTTTTTTAAATACAAATAAGAAAAGATAAAAAATATGAAAACAAATAATTATCAAGGCGCGTTACAGAAACCGATAAACTCAGGATTCAACGCGAAATCTGCTGCAAGCGATGTGATCAAGGGCATTGATCTAACTGGAAAACTTGCTATCGTTACGGGTGGTAACGTTGGTATAGGATTAGAAACTACTAAAAATTTAACGGCTACAGGAGCTAAAGTAATTGTCCTGGCCCGTGATACAGAAAAAGCCAATAAAAATTTAGAGGGACTAGCAAATGTTGATATCGAAAGATTTGATTTGTCGGATACAACATCTATAGATGCCTTCGCGGAAAAATTTCTTGCTTCAGAAAAACCACTTCATTTACTGATAAATAATGCCGGTATAATGTGGGTGCCCTTACGCAAAGATAACCGTGGTATTGAATCTCAATTGGCAACAAACCATTTAGGGCATTTTCAATTAACGGCACGCTTGTGGCCAGCCTTAAAAAAAGCAAATGGAGCTCGTGTAATAAATCTGTCTTCCTTCGGGCATCATTATTCATCCTTTAATTTTGATGATCCTAACTTTGAGAAACGCGAATATGAAACGCTGTTGGGGTATGGTCAATCTAAAACAGCAACGAATCTGTTCTCAATGGAATTGGATAACCTTGCAAAAAATCACAATGTACGGGCGTTTTCGGTTCACCCTGGCTCTGTAGGTGGTACAGAGTTAGCAAGGGAAGCATCATTCGAGTTGTTTCAACAATTGGGAATTCTTGATGAGAAAGGCAATATTCGTCCCGAAGTGGCAGCTACGCTTAAAACAGTTCCCGAAGGCGCGGCCACAACGGTTTGGTGTGCTACAAGTCCATTACTTAATGAATTAGGTGGAGTTTACTGCGAAGACGTAAACATTGCAGAGTTGGATATTGAAAATAAGTTTGTAGGACATGGCGTGTTACCTTACTCACTGGACGAGAATAACGCTAAAAAGTTGTGGAAACTCAGCGAAACAATGACAGGAGTAGAATTTCAAGTTATTTAGTACTTTTATTAAACGACATACAATGGACTTTCAAACAAAATATATAACCCCAGAGATCAAGTTATCATGCTATAAAGAGCGGCTTCATACAACTGATGTAACGTTCGAGAAGCATGGTTTGATTTGGTTTATTTCTGGCGAAACAAAAATAATCACAGCAGAAGGATCCTATCTGTTCTACCCTGGTGATATTTTTTTGATACCAAGAAATCAGATTGCAACCGTGATTTTAAATCCAAAAGATGGCGAGGCGCATAAATCAGTTGCAATGCATCTTACAACTGAAAGACTAAAGGAGTTTTACAGTAAACTAGACGTCAAGCCAAAAACTACAACAAGCAAAAAAATACTAAGATTCAACAATCACCCTTTGCTGCAAAGCTGTTTAGATTCTTTAATTCCTTACTTTGAAATGGAAGGAATATTCCCTGAAGAAATCGCTTCGCTAAAAATCACTGAAGCAATAAGCATTCTTCGGGTTATTGATCCTAGCATTGATAGCCTGTTGGCAAACTTTGAAGTACCTGGAAAGATTGATCTGACTTCTTACATGGAGAAGAACTATATGTTCAATATGCCATTGGAAAAATTTGCATACTTAACAGGTCGTAGCTTAACAACGTTTAAACGTGATTTTGGTAAAGCATTTAATGTTACACCTCAAAAATGGTTAACAGAAAAACGATTGGAGTTAGCATACTACCAATTTTCGGAAAAGAAAAAGAAGCCAATTGAGGTATATTTTGAAGTTGGTTTTGAAAACCTATCTCATTTTTCTCATGCGTTTAAAAAGCAATATGGTTACTCACCTTCTGTATTGATCGAACAAGCCGGTCGGTAATAGTTATTGCTGCAGTGGGCTGATGGTCACAAACCATCACCGCAGTAGCATCTATAAAAGATTCAAATTCATTATTTAAAATCATTGAAATGCTAAGTGTATTAATTATACAACTAATTAGGAAACTCATGTTTAGAAAGAAAATACCAACAGTAAAAAGCTATACTTCAAATCCGGCTTTAAAGACTGTGATGCAGGATTGGTTGGGTACGCCGTTAGACCAGGACGGATTATTTATTAATGCTGAATTTCCAACTATTATTAGCTTCAATGCGATATTTAAATTTTTGATCCAAAGAAATCCTCAACGCTCAATTAAAAAACATGACACATGGCGCATTCCGGTAATAAAAAATGACGTTTGGTTGAATGATTCTGATGACAAAATTGTTTGGTTGGGTCACGCTAGTTTTTTTATTCAATTAGGAGGCTCACGAATTATTGTTGATCCCATTTTCGGTAATCTTGTAGTGGGTAAACGTCATTCAGAGCTTCCGGTTGATCCGAGGAAATTAGTAAACATTGATTACATCCTCATATCTCACGCCCATTACGATCATTGTGATAAAAAAAGTTTGAAGTTATTAGCAGAAAAGAATCCACAAGCTAAAATACTTTGTGGATTGAACCTAAACAAACTAATACGCAAGTGGATTGGCAATTCAATACAAACTGCAGGTTGGTACCAACAGTATGTAACGCAACCCGATTTGCTTATCACATTTGTCCCATCACGACATTGGGCAAACAGAAATATATTTGATGCAAATACAACACTTTGGGGAGGCTTCGTAATTCAATACCATGGCAAGTGTATCTATTTTGGTGGTGATTCAGGACATGGTTCGCACTTCAAAGAAATCGGTAAAAACTTTCCCAACATCAGTGTAGCATTGATTGGCGCAGGGGCTTATGCTCCTAACTGGTTTATGGGTCAGCATCATCAGGACCCTTACAAGGCATTGGAAGCCTTCCATGCAACTGGAGCAAAAACCTTTATCCCTTTTCATTACGGCACGTTTGACTCTGCCGATGAGCCAATGGGGGAACCGGAACAAATTTTAAATAAGCTCAACGAAGAAGGAAAGATCAGGAACAATTTAAAAATCTTGAAACTTGGAGAAATATTTCAGTTCTAATAGTTAACAATCTAAAAATAAATACGATGTATGTAACTAAAAATTTACCATTTAGAACAATGATGCAAACGGGGGTAGTACATCTTGTTTGGATAATGGCATGGACAGGCTTGGTTCTCTTCCTGTTCAGTTATCTAAATCTAAAGTGGATAAATGTTCCTTGGACTGCGGTTGCAGTAATAGGTACTGCCGTTTCCTTTTATATCGGTTTCAAAAACAATCAGGCTTATGATCGCTTATGGGAAGCCAGGAAAATATGGGGCGCAGTTACAAACACAAGTCGTATGTGGGGGAGCAATTTGCGAGGATTCATTACGCCGCAGTTTACAGATAAATCAGTTTCGGACGAGCACATCAACGGGATTGTTAAGAGAATGATTTATCGTCACATTGCATACTTATATACATTAAGAAAACAGCTATTGATACCAGCACCTTGGGAACATGTAAGCCTTAACTCAAGAGTAGCGAGCGTTAATCGTAACAGAATGCAAAAGTTCGGAGCAGGAATGTTTGAAGACGAACATCTTCATTATTTAGAAAAACACTTGGAAAAAGAGGAGCATCAAAAATTACCCGAAGTAGCAAATATGGCAACACATTTAATTGATTTACAATCACAACAACTAATGCAACTTCGCAACGAACACCTTATTGATGATTTCAGGCACATGGAGTTACAGAAATTATTAAACGATATGTACACATCTCAAGGTCAAGCAGAAAGAATAAAGAAGTTCCCATTGCCAAGACAATATGGAAATGGCAGCAAGATCTTCGTTGGTATTTTCATTTTCCTTCTACCTTTTGGGTTAATTACCGAGTTCACAAATTCGGGAGTATTTGGCTCATGGTTCTTTGTACCTATAGTTTCAGTAATTGCATGGATATTTTTAATGATGGAATTAGTAGGTGATTATTCCGAAAATCCATTTGAAGGATTAGGCAATGATGTACCAATGCTCTCCATTTGCAGGAACATTGAAATTGACTTGAAACAGATGATACAGGATTCCGATATACCGGAACCTATAAAGTCAAAAAATGGAGTTTTAATGTAATCCATTACATTCTAAATTTAACCAAAACGATAGATGGCCTGGCAAAAAAGCTATGGATACTAAAAGCACAAAATATAAATTAACCAAACGCATCCTTAAATACTCAGATATATATACCCAGCAATATTTATCCGAATGTTCAGTTGAAGAACTGTTACAGATACAAGAAAGGTGTTTAATAAAACTGCTATTGAGATCTGCCTTTCGCAATCGTGATAAAAACCATAGCGTTTAGCAAATATTACATTTTGGCTTTTAATTTTCAATTAAACTTTCTGTTTTTCTATAACTTCTTTAAAATAATCTTTGGTTGGACAATAGAATTCCGAAGCTGGCATCGTTTCATACTTTTCATTCCAAACGATTATCGAATTTAAAATTGGAAGTAGTTCAATACCTTTTTCAGTTAATGAGTACTCAACTCGTGGAGGTATTTCACTAAATGCTTCTCTTATAACTATGCCATCATCTTCCAATTCCTTCAACTGTTCAGTTAAAACTTTTCTGGTAATCAATGGAATTAGCGCATCTAATTGACCAAATCTTACTTTACGTTTTTGTAATATATAAACTATGATAGGTTTCCACTTAGTACCTATAATAGACATTGATCGCGTCAGCGAACATTTTGAAAAGCTAAATCTTTCGTCTTTCATGTCAGTCTGGTTTTAATAGTTACTTTTCGGTAACTACTTAATATTCATATTGGTATCTTCTGGAAACAAATGTAGGTAACTTTGTGATACAATTCAATTATCAAATCATAAAACAAAAAAACGTAGAAAATGGACAAAAAATTAGCAAACAAGGTAGTAATTGTAACAGGTGCATCTAAAGGAATTGGTGCCGGAATCGCAAAACAAATGGGTGCTGCAGGTGCTAAGGTGGTGGTAAATTACTCGACAAGCAAAGCTGATGCTGATAAAGTGGTTAGCGAGATCACAAAAAAGGGCGGAACTGCAATCGCTATTCAGGGTGATGTCTCGAAGTCAAAAGATGTAAAGCGACTTTTTGAAGAAACAAAAAAGGAATTTGGAAATTTAAATGTGTTGGTAAATAACGCCGGAGTTTTTGCCGGAGTCTCTTTGGAGAATTTCACTGAAGAAGCGTATCGCAAAATGTTTGATGTAAATGTTTTGGGAACACTTTTAACGTCACACGAAGCACTTAAACTATTTGATGAAAAAGGCGGCAGCATTATTAACATTAGCTCTATTGTAAGTACAGAACCGGAACCTACCTTATCTGTGTATGGCGCCTCTAAAGCAGCAATGAGTTTATTAACTTATGCACTTTCAAAAGAGCTTGGACCTAAAAATATCCGCGTGAATTCACTCCGTCCAAGCATGATTTTAACTGAAGGTCTTGCAAGTCTTGGAGTAACTCCAGATAATCCCTACGTGGAGGTTATGACAAATAGAACGCCATTAGGAAGATTAGCTACTGCTGAAGATATTGGTAATATGGCAGTATTCCTTTCAACTGAAGAAGCTGGCATGGTTACAGGGCAGGAAATTGAGGTAACAGGCGGATTTAAATAATCAATTTAATGATTAGAAGGCCAGAAAAAGGAGCATTTCGTCTCTTTTCTGGCTTTTACTAGTCTGCTCCCGTCAACTTGAAATAGTCATATAAATCGGCTAGTTTCCGCATGTCTTCTAGCAATTCGTTCGAAATCAGTATGTCCGGGACCTCAAAAAATGAACAAAAACCACCTTTTCAGGTGGTTTTTTTGTTTTTCACAAGCGCTCGCCAAGCTCGCTTGAGCGAGTGTGAATTGAAAAACAAAAATACAAGCTCTGCTTGTATTTGTTCATTATGACTTTAGGCATGCCCTAAGGATCATAGAATAATCCGCTCGGGACCTCACACAAAATCAAACCCTTTGAAGTCACTGATCTTCAAAGGGTTTTTTGTTCGAAATCTACCAATTAGAATTCCGACTTGATATAAGTATCTGTAAATCAAGAAGTCATCTGTTCGAAAGGATACGTAGTTACACTTGTTAACCTGCCCTCATTCAGAATTTATTCTAAATTCAATAACTAACTTCACACTGTGAAAATCTTGGTTGTAGAAGACGAAAAAGAACTGGCCTCAAACATCGAAGCTTACCTTCATGGACAAGGTTATCGATGCGAATTCGCCGAAACTTTTAGCCAAGCGGTGGATAAGATCTCCGCTTTTCAGTATGATTGTATTTTACTTGACATAATGCTTCCCGGTGGAAGCGGATTAAAAGTACTGGAAGAAATTAAAAAGCAAAATAAACAGGACGGTGTGATTATCATTTCAGCGAAAGATTCTTTGGATGATAAGATTAAAGGTTTAGAAATAGGTGCTGATGATTATATCGCGAAGCCATTTCATCTTTCGGAGTTATCCGCCCGTATTCATTCTCTACTCAGGCGCAAACAATTTGGCAGTTCAAATATTTTAACTCTAAATGAACTTCAAATAAATCTGCTTGCAAAAACACTTACTGTAAATAACAATCCTGTAAGTCTCACTAAAAAAGAGTTTGATTTATTGTTATTATTTATCGGTAATAAGAACAGAATCATCTCTAAAAATGCATTGGCAGAGCATCTATCAGGCGACATGGCGGATATGCTGGACAATCACGATTTCGTGTATGCACATATTAAAAATATGAAACGTAAGCTAACGGATGCCGGTTATGGAAATTATTTAAAAACAGTTTACGGAACGGGATACAAATGGGAACAATGATCAAGCTGCTAAATAAGCCACTGAGAACATTTATAGTTTTTACCTGCGTAGTTCTTGCTTGTAGTATTCCCGCCTATTTCTACCTTATAGAATCCATTTGGTTAGATGAACTGGACGATCACAATCTGCATTTGAAGGAACAAATTCAAACACGGTTTAATGAACCAAATACAGCGGAACTAAATAAAAAAATTGAGCTGTGGAACCAAATCCAGGTTAGTTCTCAAATCACACCTGCATCAGATTTTCACAAAGACAGCGTTTACATTTCCGAAAGGGAAACGGGTGATAACGGTGTAATGGAGCTAGAGCGCTTCAGGGGTTTATTTTCGACAGTCTCGTTAAATGGAAAACCTTACAATGTCGCCATCGAAACAAACGTTGAGGAAGTGCATGAAACGGTATTCGCTATTTCGATGATTACATGCTTGTTTATCCTATTACTGATCTTAGGATTTATTTTGTTGAATAGGAGACTTTCAAAGAGGATTTGGATGCCTTTCACAAATACACTGGAGAAACTTAAGCAGTTCGACCTGAACAGCGCCGGTGTTATTAATTTTGTGAATACGGATATTCAGGAATTCGCGGAGCTGAATGAAACACTTGTAAAATTAATCGATAATAATGTGCGGGTCCATACACAACAAAAAGAATTTACTCAAAATGCATCACATGAATTACAAACGCCATTGGCTCTTCTTAAGACGAAGATTGATCTGCTCATACAAGATGCATCATTAACCACACAACAACGAAAGGTCATCGAATCGCTTGACAATTCAATCTCCAGAGTGACCCGGATCAATAAGAATCTACTGCTATTAGTGGGCATTGAAAACAAACTCTATGAATCAGAGTCGGTTGATCTGAGTGAACTCGTAAAATCTCTTGCCACAAATTTTACCGATTTTGCTGAAGACAAAGGGTCTGGCATTTCAATGAATGTGAAGGATGGCATAAACATACAAGCCAATGAAAGTCTTGTGGAAATCCTGATCTCAAACCTTCTATCAAATACAGTAAGGCATGGCGTGCCGAATTCGGGAATTGCCGTCACTTTAAACGAGCAGGTACTAATTGTTTCGAATGAAGGCAAAGGCTCTCTAAATGAGAATAATCTCTTTAAACGGTTTATTTCCGCTACCGCAAATAATCCAGGTACTGGTCTCGGCTTGGCGATCGTAAAAGAGATATCTGAAAAATACGGTTGGCGCGTTACATACACGTTCACGGGAAATCAACACGTTTTTTCCGTGTTTTTCTAAATTCCAAATTTCTTCAGAATCACTACCCAACCTTGTGGTGTAATTTTAAAACAATACATTATGAAAAAATCAATATTAATTACTGCCGGGCTGATGATCAGTTTAGCAGCATGCGCTCAGAAGGTTAAGGAAAGCGAAGTTCCAGCCGTTGTAAAAGATGCATTTAAAAAATCCTACAAAGATGCAAAGGAAGTGAAGTGGGAAAAAGAAGGTGCAAACTTTGAAGCTGAGTTTGAGATCGGTGAAACAGATCAATCGGTTGCATTTGATGCAACAGGACATTTAGTTGAAACCGAAGTAGAGATTAAAGTTGAAGAGCTACCTTCAGGCGCGAAGGATTACTTTGCTAAAAACTACAAGGACACAAAAATTAAGGAAGCAACTAAGATAACCGACGCAAAAGGAACTGTTACCTACGAAGCTGAAATCAAAGGCAAAGATTTGATCTTCGACAGCACCGGAAAATTCATTAAAGAAGAAGTAGATACGTACGAGGATAAAGACTAATGAACCGGATAAAAATAGTATTAATCTTTTTTCTTTTAGGTAGTTCCTCTTTTTTTGCACAGGAAAGTTTGATCACCATATCAGGCTTGCTAAGGGAAAAAGGGGCAAACGCTCCTTTGCCTTATGCCAGCATCGTAATAAAAACTGAGAAAGACTCTGTATTTGTTACGGGCACAATAAGCAACGATGAAGGCAGGTTCAGTATTCCGGGAATTAAACCGGGAAATTATATTCTTACCACTTCGCTGATTGGTTATACAACAAAAATTCAACCTCTATACGTTGGGAGTCTATCCCCATATTTAGACCTCGGTAGTATTGAAATAGCAGAAAGCGCCTCTACGCTTCAGGAAGTGGAGGTAGCGGCCAAGCAGGATGAAGTAAGTGGAAAAATGGATAAGAAAACCTTTTCTGTTGAGGACAACGTAAGTCAAAGTGGTGGCTCTGTGCTGCAGGTCATGCAAAACTTGCCCGGTATTACTGTACAAGATGGAAAGGTCCAACTGAGGGGAAATGAGAAGATCACCATACTTGTCGATGGAAAGCAAACGGCGCTCACAGGTTTTGGATCGCAGTACGGTTTGGACAATATTCCTGCTTCTGCAATTGAGAGGATAGAGATTATCAATAACCCTTCATCAAAATATGATGCAAACGGAAATGCCGGGATCATTAACATCATCATGAAAAAGAATCAGCAGGAAGGATTTAATGGGAAGGTTGGACTCGCTGGTGGCTTGGGCGCGCTTTGGATTAAGAAAAATAATCTTCCAACTATACGTCCGCAATATCAGGCCACACCAAAAATTAATCCGTCACTTTCTATTAACTACCGTAAGCAAAAGATCAATGCTTTTTTACAGTCTGATTATCTCTATACAGAGACGCTCAATAAAAACGAATTTGTTACCCGCAACTACAGCGATGGAACCGTTATTCGCCAGCAAACCAAGAGAAACAGGAACACTCAGTTTACTAACGCAAAGGCAGGCTTCGATTGGAATATGAGTGAGCGCGATCAGCTTACCGTTTCCGGTTTGTTTGGTAGCGAAAAAATTATTGATCACGGTGATGAGCCTTTTTTTAATTCCAACCTGGATACCCGCTTACGTTTATGGCAGTTTCTGGAGGATGAGTTGAAGACGACGGTAATGGCTTCTGCTGCTTACCAGCACAAATTTAAGGAAGCAGGACGCCTGTTCAATCTCGGGTTTAATTATACTTTTCACCGCGAGAATGAGAAGTATTTTTTTGATAACATTCTACCGAGCTATACAGGACACGATGCGTTCAAACTACTCTCTGACGAACAGGTGTTTGATCTGAATGCAGATTATATTAGACCTTTAAAATACGGTCGCATGGAAACCGGCCTCAAAATCAGGAAGCGGGATATACCAACCAATATGCAGTTTTTTCCCGGAATTAACTCACCACTGGATATCAATGCCGGAGGCGCAGCAACTTATAAGGAAATTATCCCTGCGATCTATGGAACTTATGTGTATGAAAGCAAAAAGGTGGAAGCGGAAGTTGGGTTGCGATTAGAATATGTGGATTTGGAGTATCAGGTTAATCCTAACCATAACACTTACAAAAGCGATGGTTATGCTTATACCCAGCCATTCCCTACGCTTCGATTCGGATACAAATTTAATGACCGCAACAAACTCTCCTTGTTTTATAATCGTCGCGTAGATCGTCCTAATGAAGTCGATATCCGTATTTTTCCAAAATATGACGATGCGGAAATTATCAAGGTCGGCAATCCCGGACTGAAACCTCAATTCACCAATTCATTTGAGATGGGCTATAAGAAAAGCTGGCAAAAGGGCTACTTGTATATGGCCGCTTACCACCGCATGGCGGATGCAACGATCACCAGAATCTCAACCACGATTGCGGGTAGCACTTTGATCTACGCTGTTTTCCAAAACGTGAACAAAAGTTACAACACGGGTCTTGAAATAGTGTTCACGCAGGAGATCGCAAAGTGGTATTCCTTTAATTTAAATCTAAATGGTTATCATAACCGGATAGATGCTTTCACCGTAAATAATCCGTACCCTGTGGCTCATACATTCAGCGCGTCGGCACAAGAGATCTACTCCGGCAACGCGAAATTCAATAACACGTTCCACTTTAAAAAAGATATTGATGCGCAAATAACAGCAATCTATCTTGCACCTGATCTTATTCCACAAGGGAAAATAGGCCAAAGGTTTTCATTGGACTTAGGAGTAAAGAAGAAGATACAGAAAGCAAAAGGGGAGATATTTCTGAACGCAACGGATTTGCTTAATACCATGAATATCCGAAGGGACATTGTAGGTGACGGGTTTAATTATACTTCGATAGACTATTACGAGACGCAAGTGGTTAGAGTCGGATACACCTACAAGTTTTGATTTAGACAGACCAGTCCAAATAAAAATCTGCATAAAAGGGCAATTTGCCCCTTTATGCATTTGTGGTAGTCACGCCGCATGAACCTTTTTAAAGGCCACACGTTTGAAATTTTCGGCCTTTAACGGGGCGTTATCCTTCCGCACCTGTCAATTTAAAATAGTCGTATAAATCGGCTAGTTTTCGCATGTCTTCTAACAATTCGTTCGAGGTCATTATGTGGGAGGGACCTCGTAAACACACTTAGTTACTGTTTTGGAAACGAGATCGAAGAGGGGAAACACGAGGTGGAACAATGCCTGCGCCGGCCAAATAACCTTATAGAAATTTTGAGAATGGCAGGTCTTACAGGAGCAGCTGCAATTAGGTTTAAATTGTGAAATATGATACATTTGTTCGACTATATGAAAAAGACGGGCATAGTATTACTCTCATTATTCTACTTTTTGGTAGCGTGTGGGTTTGCTGTTAATTTTCATTTTTGCGCGGGTAAACTAAAGAGCATTTCATTGTTTCAAAGCAAGGAAGACGGTTGCTGCGGTAACAAAAAGAAGAGTAAAGGCTGTTGTAAAGAAAAAACCGTTGTTTATAAAATAAAAGATAGTCATAAAGCTGTTTCTAATCCAATTGTTCCAAATGAAATTGTTAAAGATTTCCATTCATGGTATACCAGTTTAGATTTTACAGTTAACAGACCCTCACTCGAATTACATGCTTTGCCTGATTGCAATGCTCCGCCTTTTGCCTATCCCGAACCTGTCTATCTTCTAAACAGGAATCTTAGAATTTGATTTTAGTAATCTCTCACTAAACCTGCAACAGATGAGTGGCGGAGTTTTCTTGTTATTATTTATTATCACATTTTAAAATTAAAAAATGAAAAATTACTTTATTTTACTAGTATCCGCTGTATGCATTTCAAGCGCAGCAATAGCACAAATTCCAAACGCCGGTTTTGAAACCTGGACTAATATGGGAACATATGAAAACCCGAATGGCTGGAGTACGCTAAACACTAAAACCACAACACAAAGTATTTACACTGCGACTAAAGGAACTCCGGGAAGTCCAGGCAACTCGTATCTTAAGTTAACCTCTAAAACGATAGGTTTATCAGTAGTTCCGGGAATTGCTGTGAGTGGCAAATTGGATTCTATGTCAATGCAACCCATTTCAGGAGTTCCTTACACCCAAAGACCAGCTTCTTTTACTGGAAAATGGCAGCATATGATTTATGGCAGCAGTCAGGGTTCTCTTATGGTTTTACTTACCAGGTGGAACGCAACTACAAGCATGAGAGATACTATTGCTCATGGGTTACGAGGTTTATCGGGTATGGCCATGAGCTGGGCTAATTTTTCTTTTGCTCTTAATTACATGGATTCGTTAAACTACCCTGACAGTTGTATCATTGTTTTGAGAGCTAGCGGTTCTAATCCAGCAAATAACGATTATTTGTGGACAGATAACCTGGCATTTACGGGAACTGTGGCAGTGGTTCAGCCTACCGTAAATACAACCGGGCTAAATGAAAACACAAAGAAAAATCTTGCATTAACTTTATATCCTAATCCTGCGCAAGATCACGTTACCGTGAATTACTCTATAAATTCAGCACAGGAAGTGTCCGTTCAGATTATAGATGTAAGCGGGAAAGTTGTGAAGGATATGCATGCCCCAAACGCTATAGGACTAAACGTGTTGACAATTGAGACAACAAAGCTGGCAAAAGGAGTTTATACTCTGAAATTGAAAACAGATACTACTGTTACAAGTACAAATCTTGTTATTCAGTAGTCAGGTCTATAACGCTTATATTTTTTATCGATGAAAATATTTCTTTTTAATATTTTCTGTGTTATCGCATTCTTTAGCGATGCACAGAATCCATTATTCATTCCAGATACTCTGGCGGGGCCGAATTATTCTTTAACCATGCACACAGATAGCGTGCAGTTTTTCCCCGGGAAGAAATCTTATACCTATGCATACAATCTCAACAAGTATTTAGGTCCGACTTTGATTTTCAGGAAGGGGACGGCAGTGAATATTACCGTAAATAATCAGCTTAACGACACCACAACTGTGCATTGGCATGGCATTCACCTTCCATCCAAATGGGATGGGGGTCCACATTCGCCGATACTGCCTAACGCGACATGGAACCCGCAATTTACGATAATGGACAATGCGGCTACTTATTGGTACCATCCGCATATGCATATGAAAACGGCTGTTCAGGCTATAAAAGGGGCTACCGGACTAATAATAGTGCGGGACAATGTGGAAGCAGCATTAACCTTGCCGCGCAGATATGGTATTGATGATTTTCCTTTAATTGTTCAAAGTCAGCAATATGATTCTTTAAATCAATCTATGCCACGGGGGATGGAGGATAGCACTCTTTTAGTGAATGGCACGATGACTCCTTTTTTAAATGCGCCTGCGCAGGTTGTTAGAATGAGAATTCTAAACGCTTCAGGCGAAAGGACCTTTAATTTCGGGTTTTCAGATAATAAACAATTTTATCAGATCGCATCCGACGGTGGATTATTAAATCTTCCTAACGTTACAACACGAATCAGATTGTCTCCGGGTGAGCGTGCTGAAATATTAGTAAACTTAAGCGGAATGAATACGCAAACCCTTAACTTAATGTGTTATGGTTCTGAATTGCCGATAGGAGTTCAAGGAGGACCAACAATGCCAATGCCTCCGGGAAGCCCTCCGATGAGTAGCCCGTTGAATGGCGTGGACTATAGCATTATGAAAATAAATGTCGTGGCTCCAACACTAAATCCCATTACAACCGTACCTTCTATTCTTACTGCCAACACGGTTTATCTTCAAAGTCAATCTAATGCATCACGAAAAATAAGATTTACAGCAGATAGCGCGATGGTTATGGATGGGCCATTTTATTTTAATGACAGTACTTTTAACATGATGCGTATAGATTATACAATTCCTTTAAACAGCACTGAGATTTGGACACTGGTAAATAAAACAATGGTGGCGCACCCTTTCCATATTCATGATGTTCAATTTCAAATACTCAATAGAAACGGAATTTCGCCGGGCCCTGAAGAAAAAGGTAGAAAAGATGTGGTATTAGTCTTGCCTGATGATTCAATCAGCTTCATTGCGAAATTTGAAGACTATGCTGACGATCAAATTCCCTTTATGTATCATTGCCATATTCTTATGCATGAGGATGATGGTATGATGGGCCAATTTGTAGTAGGAACATCGGCAGTTGGAATTCGCTCATATACGAAAAACATAAATGAATTATTAATCTATCCTAACCCTGCATCAGATAAACTAAATGTTGTTATAAAGAACTTTAACAACCACAGTAATGCCTCTTTGAAAATATATAATATGCTAGGCAACATCGTCTATTCACAGAATAGAGTAGAGGGTAACCTAACTCAAATTTCTACCACGGGCTTCGCTATGGGTGTTTACACAATAGAATTTAAATGCAACACTCAAGTCTTAACACAAAAACTAATTATCGAATGAAAACAATTTTTAAACTTAATTGTGTGCTAATCTCCTTCTTAACCCTATATGCTTGTGGTGAGAAAGGATTTAATCCCAATGTTACGGAAAACTCTAAAGTAACCTTTCAGGTAAATGGTAACTGCGAAATGTGTAAAGAGACAATTGAGAACTCCTTAAAAGTAGAAGGTGTAAAAGATGCTTTCTGGGATGAGGACTCTAAAATTATAACAGTATCCTATGATACCACAAAAATCAGTCTCGATCAGATGGAGAAAAATGTAGCAAGGGTTGGGTATGATAACGAAAAGTATAAGGGGGATGACAAAGCTTACACGGATTTGCCTGAGTGCTGTCAGTACACAAGAAAATAAGAACCTTGATGTGATAACCAGGTATTCAAATACCCTCTGGCAAATTTCTTCAGAATGGCGACCTGGACTATGTGAACGTGCAAGGACATGAGCTTCAGAGTTGGTCTAACTATAAATTATTAAGTTTCTCAACAACTTGAAAAGTTGGACATTATAAAAGGCCGTCTTACTTTTGAGACGGCCTCTTTTTTATTTTGGATGAATTACTACTTGGGTGAGGGCTTTTCTTTCTATAAACCCAGCTTTTGGCTATTCATTCAAAAACGCTTCAAACTGGGCCCAGACACCTTTTATCTCCGGCTTGTTTGGATCCCCTTCAAACACTATTTTCGCGGCCTCCGTATATTTTAGCTTCACTGTTCCTTCGGCCAATAAATCGCCATTCTCCCCATCTCTGTGCGCGTAAAAACGAACGGTTACCTGATACACCTGGTCTATTTTAAATTTGTCTTTAAAGTTGTACAGCAGCTGGATTGCTGCATAATCTTGAACATAGGCCCTGGCGTAAGCGTTGTATTCGCGAATGGAGCGTGTTGTAGACTGGCGGTATTCAAAATCTTTTGTCTCAAGAATTTTTACCATGTTACTCCAGGCTGCAGATTTTTTGCGAAGCTCTTCACGGTTTACTTTTTGCCCGTTCATTTCAAATTCTATATTTATTTGTTGTCCCGGATATTTCACTTTTGGTGGCGTTTCGAAAAAGCCCATGAACATCATGTTTCCAGCCATGTCTAATTCTGTTTTAAAATCACCGCCGTTCACCGCGATTTTATCCGGGTATCCTTGTTTCTGGAGATGATACCATTGCGCTGCGAACACGACCTTCTTTACATTTTTTGCATAGACCTCATTTTTCATCCATTCTGCTTTTTCCTTCTCAAGTTTTTCTGTGTTTAAGGAAGCAATGATAAGATCCACTTTCGCTTTCGCTGTTTCCAGGTCGTAAGTAGCCAGCTTCGCCTGGTCTTTAGCATAGACATCTTTCACTATTCTTTTTGCTTCCAGCGGCGCCGGGCCACCATTAGAACTGTACTCTGTTTGTGCGGTCTGAGCGAAAACGCCGGGCTCAAGCTCGATCACTTCAATATAACCACCCGCGCTGCCTGTTGTCCATATGTAAAACAGTTTAACTTTATTTTTACTGTAATAACTTTCTTTTAAGGATAGCTTGAGTTGCGGCTCAGTGCTTTTCTTTTTCTCAAAATAGTGAAGTTCATTTACAATTTTTCCATCTGCTTCTTTTACGTATCTAAATCCATAAGATTTTTTATCAAGTGTGCAGAAGTATTGTCCCGTAACTCCCATTTCATCGGTTTCTGTATTAAAGGATTCAAAATTCCCTTTGCCTCCACCGCCACCACTACCGCCGCTGCTGGCTGTCAGTTTTTCTTTTAATTTTCCGATCTGCGCGTTGGTATCGTAACCTACCAGGCAAAGAATTGTTATCGCTAAAATAATTTGTAAATGTTTCATGTTGTTTTTATTTATGGTTATTTATTTACTGAGTATTCCATTTTTTCCCGAGCTTCCGTTATTGCCATTTAAGAAAGACTGCGTTTTCGCTTTTCCTCCAACCCCTCCTTTACCACCCTGGCTGCTGACACTTACTTTTAAGGTGCTAACACCATTGCCTGTGAGACTGATCGCGCCACCATTCCCTCCATTGCCACCGTTGCCGCCATTGCCACTTCCTTCACTACCATTTCCCCCTGATCCTCCGCTAGTGTTTATATTTACAGTATTGTTCACGTGAATTTTAACTTCGGATAAAGTTCTACCGGAGTATGCCTCCGTGACCACCAGCTTGTTTATCTGCTCTCCGTTAATTTGCATTGAAGTCACTACGATATTTATACTTTTGCCATCCGATCCGTTTGTGCCGTTAACATTATATCCCGCTGTATAACCTCTTCCACCTGGGCCTCCAGCTCCCTGGTAATTGTAGTAAATGTCTTTTTTGTAGTTAAGCGGGCAGCTGTATTTTCCTTTGATCTTTTTTTCGTCATACTTTGACCACACCGAGATTTCAATTTTATCATTCTGAATTTTGCGCGAATCGTCCGCAACTTTAAAATCTCCTCCTTCAAAATCGCCGCCATTCACTTCACTTTCAAAGTCGGTATAGGGTGTAAATCCGCCAAGGTTTTTTGTCTTAAGTACTTTCCCGTTGTCCAACTCAAATTCCACTCCAATACCCAGTAGTGTTAAGAGACCAAGGTCATCGGGCTTGCTTACAGGTATAACCCTTATTGCCTTTATTTTTTTTCCTTTCAGAGTGTTTTCTTCAGCTATTTTTTCAGCAGCGGCGTTGTTATTCTCTATTCTCTTGCTGCGTGCCGTAGCTTGAAGTTCTTTGATGCTGTTCCGGTAAGTATCCAAAGTGTTTTTTTCATCAGCGTAACTCCCCACTTTTGATTCAGAGAATATGTATCTGATCGTGGCACCCGTTTTAATGCTCCAGGTGTAGTAATAAATTTTTTTGTCGATGGCTGTAACAACGGTTTCCAGGGCAGGATTCATGTAGTAAGCCGGATACCCCGGCAAATCAACCTGGTATTTCTCTTCTATGATACCTGACCTGTTTACAATCACTTCCGCAAAGGATTCTCCCTCCTTTTTAAAACTAATGGGCCAGGGCTTGGATGCGGCTTCAAATTTAAATTTGCCTCCATTCTCTGTTACTTTATAAACAGGAAAATCTCCGGCGCTGAGTTTTGAAAGCTCAGTGTTCTGGTTCTCCTGTGCACTTCCCTGCAAAAATGAAAGACAGAGAAAAAGTGCACTGGCTATATAGGTTTTCATCAATCGCATCATCTGTTGAATCTTGACGCAAACATAGGGGTTCACTCGCGGGTAATTTAAAACAGTTCAGGAATGGCTGATTTAGTTTAGGAATGGACAAGTAGTTGCTATACTTTTATAAAACGCCTCGTCTTAACATTGCATGCTTTTGCGACCTTCGGCCGGTGTAAAGAATTTTGTTTGTTTAAAAATTTCACCGAACAGACGCATGAGAAATATAAACTACGAAGTGACAGCGGGTAATTTTTGGCTTGCAGAAAATGATTTTTATAGTTCTCCATTCAAAAAATTGAGCGCCTGTACAAAACTATGGTTCTAAATAAAAAAGTGATAGTCACCGGTGCTAGAGGAGAATTGCCGCTTCGAATTCCGCTTTTTTGTATTTGGAAAGTTTGGCAACAAGCCCATTGGTAAGATAAATGGAGAGTTCAGATTTAGAGTAATTTCGTATGTACTCTTTATTAATGATCCAGGATTTATGCACCCGGATAAATTTGGGCAGCCTTTCGAGCAAAGTTTCAAAGTGCTTGAGGTTTTTGCTTACTGTGTGTTTTCTTTCTTTGGTATAAATTGTACAATAGGATTCGAGGGCTTCAATGGCAATTATACTGTCAATTGTAATTATATTTTGCTGTCCCTTGTCATGCACTATAATATTTTTAATTTGTTTTGTCTGAAGTGTATCGCGCAAAAGATCCATTCTTTGTGATAGTCCATGAATGTCTTTTTGCTGTTTCACTCTTTTAACGGCAAGCTTTAAACGCTCAATGTCGATGGGCTTTAGCAGATAATCGATGGCAGCTATTTCAAACGCGCGCACTGCATACTGATCGTAAGCGGTTACAAAAACAATTTCAAACTCCACATTGTCAAAAAATTTAACAATCTCGTAGCCGGCATAATTTGGCATTTCAATGTCGAGGAAAACCAGGTCTGGCTTTTCTTTTTTTATGATTTCAACCGCTTGAATTATATTTTCGCATTTTGCAATCAAAGTTACATGCGGGCAAAAACGAGCGAGAAGATTTTGCAGGACATCTCTTGCACTTTCTTCATCATCCACCAAAATGGCCCTTATTGTGTTCATCGTTTGCAAATTAGCTTTTAAAAAGGTGTGGCTTTAATTGACTTTAGCAATGGCTGTTTTAGTTTAGTAATAGATTAGAATTTTTGTTTTACGGGCAGTTGTATAATTACCCGGGTTCCACTTATTTCGTTTTCCACATATACATCTTCTACTAGATAACCAAAATTTCCTCCAAGTGTTTTGCTTAAAATTTCAAAGCGTTTTTGAATGGCTCTACCTGAGAACGATTCGTGCGTGGCCCCTTGCCGTTGTTTGATAAGCTTTGCTTTTTCTCTTCCTATACCATTGTCTTGTATAATGCAGGTACAAAGCTCTCCGAATTTAAAGGCAATGGAGAGTTGTTTTTTGCCTTCTTTATGAAGCAGTCCATGCACGAGCGCATTTTCAATAAAGGGTTGAATCAATAGAGGTGGTATCATCAGATCTTCCATACTATCACTTATGATTTCATAGTCGAGGTCTTTTTTAAATCTTAATTTTTCCAGTGATAAATACAATTCTAATAATTTAATTTCCTGATTTATTTCAATGAACTCCCTGTCCGAATATTTGAGCGTTTTACGCACCATGTTGGAGAAAGTAGTAATGTAAGAATAGGAGTTTTCCACATCCCCTTTAAGAATCAGATCCTGGATAGAATTCAGAGCATTAAAAATAAAGTGCGGATTCATCTGTGATTTTATAGCGGTAAGTTTGGATGCATTTAATTCGTTTTGTTGCTCAGATTTTTTACGCTGAAGTTTTAGTTGCCATCTGTAGACCAACGCCACCATTAAAAAGAAGACAATAAACTCTAGGGAAATAAACCACCAGCGGTAGTAGAAGGGAGCCGAGATTACGAAGGAGTAGGTTTTGAGTTCACTATAAATACCTTGATTTTCTGCTTTCACTTCAAAAGTGTATTTGCCAGGAGCGAGAGCATTATAAGAGATTTCATTGTCTTCATAATCAGAAACAGACCAGGTAGTTTCATAGCCCGTTAGTTTATAGTGGTAGCGAATGTTTTCTTTATTGCGCAGGGTAGGAGATGAAATGGTAAATTGGATTTTCCTTTGTTCGCTGTCAAAGGCTCCATCTTTATCCAATTGCTTTAAAGGCTGATCATTTACGGCGATCCGTGAGAGTTCTAAAAGTGGTATTTCTTTTGGCTTCGTTAATTGGTTGATGTTTATTTTTTGAAATCCTTTGGAGTGAATGATCCAGATCTGATCTTGTATGATGCCAAAATCAAAAATTTTGTTCGTGGCAAATCCTTGTACCTTATTTAGTTTCGCCAGAATGTTACCGCTCTTTGCCAACACAATAAATCCCTCGGAGGAATTGACATAAATTTTATTCTTGTTTACAATTAATTTGTGAACTTCAATTTCCTTCTGATTCAGTTTTGAAATCAATTTCCGGATAACTTTACCCTGCCTGAAGATGAGGATGCCATGCTTTTTAGTAGCTACATAAAGCAGATCCTCATCATAGAAAAGATCATTCGCAAAAGGATTACTTCCTTCAAAAAGAGGACGCTCAATTTTGTTGTCTGGTTTTATGATCCTCAAACCATCGGAGGTTGCAACAAATATATTTTTTGTGCTTTTTTCCACTTCCACTGCGTAGGTCCGTATGTCTAAAGATGCAATGGCTTCGTGTTTAAATTTGCCCGGGCCGGATGGATTTAATTTCTGGATTCCGGAATTTAAAGCGAGAAATATAGAGTTAGAATCCAGTAATGAAGCGTCTTTTAGCGAGCCCTCAAATAGGCAGATCGTTCTCCGGGTTTTTTTATCGTAAGCTTTTACCTGGCCATCGTCATAAATAATATACCGAAAACCTGGCCAGCTGTTAATAGATTGCAGTGGTTTGTTGCCTTTATTTGAAAGCGTATGAAAAGTAGAGTTTCTGAAAGAAATAAGTTCTCCTTCAGACGAACCTAAAATAATCCCCATATCCTCGTCAATATGCACACTTGTTATGGCCTGGTGTTGAGGAAGCTTGAGCACATCCTGGATTTTAAGTTCCGGAACAACAAGAACGCCATTGTTAAAAGTACTGAGTAGTATGTTTCCTTCATTGTCTTTATATACATAGGATATGAAATAACCGGAATACATTTGTTCTGAAAGATCTTCGGCGTTTTCACCTTCAAGTCTTCTTACTCCCGCAGCTGTGCCTGCTATCCAGACGTCATTGTTCAGATTATAGAATCTTAGAAATCCCTGGAGATTTAAAATGGATTGCTCTTTAAGCGGAGTGCATTCGTAGCTGTCTTCGTTAAAAGAATAAATGCGTTTGTCTTTGTTGCTTATTGCATAAGTTGTGTTGTTTATTTTTAAAAAAATGAGTGGATTTATTTGCGGCTGCGCGGTGTATTTTAAAGGTTTGAATACGATTTTGTTTTGATAGATTTCGAGAAGTGAGTCTTTGCCCGATGCATGATAGATAATAGCACCGCGCCTGGTGTGGAAAGGAAAACTGAAAGCACCCGGATGGTTGTTGAACGCTTTAATGAGTTTCCCTTTGGCATCAAAGAGTATGGGTATACGCGCTACAACAACTAAATTATTTTCTTCTGATATAGCGAGGGACATGTCACTGGAACGTTCTGCTTCTGTTAGTTCGTAAAAAACGGAGCACTGGTTGTTCTCGATCTTGATTAGTTGATGATTTAAATTGTGGCAAAAAATGGTTCCTGTTTTATTGATCACAAATCCAAAGGCAGATAAACCCTTCATGCCATCGCAGTCTATTTTTTCAAATGTATAAGAGTTGTACTTGTAAAATCCCTTGTCTGTGGCAAACCAATAATTATGATTTTTATCCTGTATCGTACTGTAGATCTGAACGCCTTCAAATTGTTCTTTTCCCAACGTAAAATAGGCGGGTTGTTGCCCGAAAAAATATGCTGTGTTCCATAAAAAAAAGAGAAACAGAAATGGATATTTCATGCTACGAATATACTTATTATTAAATCTGAATAGATCGAAAGACTTATCGGGCTATTTTCTTAGTAGAAAGAGGTCAGTTAGAGTTGAGCGAGTGAGACTAAAAAAATGATCCCATCAGCAAACCAGAAGTATTTTTTTCACAGATCTGCTCGCTCTTTGAATGTCGAAATATACATTGCAATCAGCAAGTTTCCGGATGTCTTCCAGTAATCCGTTCGATTACCAGGATTTAAAACGCATAACGAAATATGTCACCCTTACTTCGCACTAACTTTTTTGGTTGAGTGATTAAACAACTCCAGAATAATACCTTTTATGGATACCACATTTAAAGGCAATTCGAGTAATACATGCAGAAAACTCAGGAAAAATAAACATTGAAACCCTGTTTTGTAATTAAAAGCATATGCGCCAATCGAAATGCACCATAATACAAGTATGGTCACTAGCCGGCGTTTAGGAACTTTGTGCCATTGTATTACTTCTGTTTTCGAAAACCAGTTTAAATAATGATAGGTATATGCAAAAGCGATAAAACGCATCAAGAGTATTCCTTTTGAAGAAAAATAAATTCCATTTGTAATTGTACCGGAGTTTGTTTGATCTATGGCAGAAAATAATTTAAGGGAAAAGAAATTAATGCCTTCAAAACTTTTGTAAGCATTAAAACCATAGTTGGAGATCTTATAAGAGGTAGGTCCCTGGAAGACCGAAAATAGTATCAGTGGTACGAGAAACATTGCCCAAAAAGAGAGGTAGCCGCTTTTGCTTTTTGTTTTCAATGCACCATAAAGAACGAACAGCGCTGTAAATAAAAACACATGAATTAGCGTTGGCAGAAAAACGGCGAGGATCAAATAAAAATTGTCAGAAAATTTAATAGTAAGCAGTGCAAGAACAAAAAAAAGAATCCTGTAAATGAAATTTTCAACAAACACAAAAATGATAGCTGCGGTAATTGACAAATAGAGCAACTGGGTTATTAAGGCATCGCTCATATGAATTTTTGTTTTGAATAGCATGCCCAAAACGGGTAAGGATAAAAGTACTGTTAGTCCAACCAAAACAAAATAATCATTTTTCTTTTTTGTGTAGTATTGTTTGTTATGAAGCCAGCTTATTTCTGTAAGATAATGCAGAGGTCCCAAGATAGCATAAGCAATAAGGAATAGTTCGAACGGAAAAACAATAGCAATAGCACAGCTAACAATAATTAAAACAATATTGCTATAGTTAATTTTATCAAGCGTACTAAGTCTCATAACTATAATGTTCCTCTTCTGGCTTGTTCTGCTTCTATAGATTCAAACAAAGCCTGGAAATTTCCCTTGCCAAAAGATTTTGCGCCTTTGCGTTGTATGATCTCAAAAAATAATGTCGGACGGTCTTCAACCGGTTTTGTGAAGATCTGTAGTAAGTAGCCGTCTTCATCTCTGTCAACCATAATGCCCCATTTTTTTAAGACCTCCATATCTTCTTCAATAATTCCGACACGGTTTTTTACGGTATCATAATACGTTCCGGGCACGTATAAAAATTCTATACCCCGTTTGCGCATTTCAGAAATTGTAAATACAATGTCGTCTGTGGCTACTGCTATGTGCTGGCATCCGGGACCATGATAAAAATCAAGATATTCTTCAACCTGCGATTTCTTTTTGCCATGCGCAGGTTCGTTAATCGGGAATTTAATGCGGCCGTTTCCATTAGTCATTACCTTACTCATTAATGCCGTGTATTCGGTAGAAATGTCTTTATCATCAAAAGTTACGAGATTGGCAAAGCCCATCACATTCGCGTAAAAATCCGCCCAGGTGTTCATGGATCCTAATTCTACATTTCCAACCATGTGATCGATGTATTTTAAACCAGTTGATGCAGGTTGATATTCGGTTTGCCATTTTTCATAACCAGGCATAAAAACCCCCTGGTAATTTTTTCGTTCAATAAACAAATGGATGGTTTCTCCGTAGGTATGAATGCCCGATTTTACAATCTCGCCCTGTTCATCCTTAAGCACGGTAGGTTCCAGATAAGATTTAGCGCCGCGCTTTGTGGTTTCTTCGTAGGCCTTACGTGCATCGTCCACCCACAGCGCTATTACTTTTACGCCGTCACCATGTTTGCGTATATGGTGTGAAATTTCACTTTCAGGATCGAAGGGCGAAGTTAGTACTAAACGAATTTTATCCTGAACTAATACGTAAGATACTCTATCGCGGCAACCTGTTTCTAGTCCAGCGTAAGCAAGTTCCTGAAACCCTAAAGCTGTTTTATAAAAATGCGCGGCCTGTTTAGCGTTTCCTACATAAAGTTCTATATGATCTGTTCCGTTAATTGGCAAAAAATCCTGAGCTTTTTCAAAAACTTTTTCTCCACTATAAGCGTAGTTTTTTACTTTGGTTAAATCTGTTACTGACATGATAAGTGTGTTTTAAATAATTTTATTTATGTTAATTGCGGAGCGCTCATCCACGATTTATAATAATCCTTTACTTCATATTTCATGGCTTCGGTTGTAATTTGTAAAGGATTGAAAGGATCAATCATCACGGCCAGTTCTTTGGTTTCTTTTTTACCTATACTTCGCTCAATGGCCCCAGGATGCGGGCCATGTGGAACTCCTGCTGGATGTAAGGTAAACTGGCCGGCTTTAATATTGTTGCGGCTCATAAAATCTCCATCTACGTAATACAAAATCTCTTCCGCATCAATATTGCTGTGATGGTATGGTGCAGGAATTGCATCTGGATGGTAGTCGTATAAGCGCGGTACAAAAGAGCAGATTACAAAATTGCGCCCTTCAAATTGCTGATGAATGGGTGGTGGCATATGAATGCGGCCAGTAATGGGTTCAAAATTAAAAATCGAAAACGCGTAGGGATAAACATATCCATCCCAACCTACTAAATCAAAAGGATGCGTTTCGTAAGTGTATGGATAAATCATTCCGCGTTTTTTGATCATGATTTTAAAGTCTCCATGCTCGTCATGCGTTTCGAAATTATAAGGCAATTTAAAATCGCGTTCGCAGAATGGAGAATGCTCTAAGAGTTGACCAAATTCATTTCGGTAACGTTTAGGAGTGCGGATAGGGCTATGCGATTCAATAAATAAGATCTTATTTTCCTTTGTATCAAATTCTAATTTATATACAATGCCACGTGGAATAATGACATAATCGCCGTATTCAAAATCAACAGTACCGTACATGGTTTTACACCGCCCGCTCCCTTTATGAATGAAAAGTATTTCGTCGGAATCCGCATTCTTATAAAAATAACTTTCCATAGATTTTGAGGGACAGGCCATACCAATCTGCATATCGTTATTAAAGAAAAAAACTTTACGGCTTTGAATATAGTCGTCGTCGGGGTCTACATTGTACCCCATAAAACTTAAGGCTTTTAAACTTTCTTCCTCAGCGGCCAATGGCTTGGCGCATTGTGCTTTCCCGATTTCTTTTACCATGGTGGGTGGATAAAGATGATAAACCAATGAAGAGGTGCTTGAAAATCCTTCAGTACCGAATAACTCTTCGTGGTATAAACTACCGTTGGGGTTACGAAACACAATGTGACGTTTATGAGGAACCCGGCCTTGTTTTTGATAGATCGACATGAAACTATTTTTTTGTAAAAGAAAGATATTTCACAAAAACCTGAAATGATTTTGCTCATCCTGAAAACTAATTATAGTCATTATGTCTTTTACCTGAGAGCTAAACATCAAAATATGAAATACTACTCATCGTGGGAGAATTAGATCATATTCTGCACTAGTTTGCTATAAATCATAACTAATTCTACACCACCAATGCAATTCACTAAATTTAGTAGAGACAATGTAGTCTTGTTAAGATTACGAGTTGTTGGGTTTTTTTTAGTCTTTTTGTTTATGGTCCTAAAAGTAAATTCCCAGGAAGTTATTGGGAAGATGATTGCAAAGCAGCGAATTTTGAAACACTTTACACAAACTGAATTCGCGCTTTTATTAAATGTTGACCGGCAGTACATCTGGAGGCTTGAAAACGGGAAGATAAACCTGACAATGAAGTATCTTGATAAGATAATTATTTGCCTGGACTGTGTTCATGATGATTTTCTTGTGATGGATAGTGTCTGACTAAATGCCTACTTTTTTTGTATCATTAACGTAGAGCTAATACACCAAACTTAAGCCATGAATAAACCCATACATCAGATCAATGACTTTGGATTGTTAGTCGCCGACCGGATTGAGGCCATGCTGGCATATTGGGACAAGGACCAGGTGTGCAAATTTGCTAATAGCGCCTACATGAAATGGTTCGGGAAAAGCAAAGAGGAAATGATCGACAAAATTACCTTGAAAGAACTTCTGGGACCTCTTTACGAACAAAACCTTCTGTACATTACTGAAGCGCTTAAAGGTCATGCTCAACAATTTGAACTCGAAAAAAAAACTTCAAGTGGAGAATCACGAACTAGCCTTGCCAATTACTATCCTGATTTATATGAGGGTAATGTAAGAGGGTTCTCAGTTCACATTACTGACATTACTACTCAAAAAAAAAGAGAAGAATCATTTAAACAAAGCGAAGATAAATTCAGGAGTCTGTTTAATTTTTCTCCTATTGGTATGGTCCTTACAAGCGCTCAAGGAAAATTTCTGGAAGCTAATCCAGCTGTTTTGGACGTGATGGGCTTAGAATCAATAGAGGAACTTACAAGTAAGCCAACAGAGGACTATTATGTGGAGCCAGATGAACGCCTGAAGATGTTTGATTTGTTTCGTAGGAATGGTTTTGTGAAAGATTTTGAATTTAAAGTTAAAAAGAAGAACGGCGAGTTAGCGTGGATCAGCAACAACATTGCACCATACCAGTTTGGGAATAACGACATACAAATGATTTCTTCAGCCGTTGATATTACCAAACGTAAAAACGCAGAGGAGGCATTAGCAGATTCTGAAAAAAAATACCGCGACCTAATCAATTTTTCTCCGGCAGGTATTACGATTTCTAACATTCATGGAGAAATTCTGGAAGCCAATCAGGCAATTATTGACATTTTTGGTTTTGCATCTAAAGAAGAATTCCTCGCTACTCCTGCATTGGAACTTTATGTGAATAAGAATGACCGGGCAAAATTAATTGAAGTTTTTAAAAAGGATGGTACGGTTAAAAATTATGAAATTCAACTAAAAAGGAAAAACGGGGAAATAATTTGGGTTAGCAATTATCTGATGCCGTTCGAGATGCCAGATGGCGAAAAGGCACTGCTTTCAACTTCCCTTAATATTACTGAACTCAAAAAAATAGTAGTACAATTACAAGATGCCAATAAAGAATTAGAGGCATTTACTTATTCTGTCTCTCATGATTTAAGAGCACCACTGAGGGCAGTGAACGGATACGCGCAAATGCTAAACGAGGACTATAGCCCTAAGCTAGACGGTGAAGGAAAGCGTGTTACCGCTGCAATTCGTGACAATGCTATAAAAATGGGAATACTAATAGACGAGTTACTCGCGTTTTCGAGGCTAGGCCGTAAAGAGGTGCAACGTACGAATATCGATATGAACGAACTCGTTGAGAGCGTAATTCACGATATGGATAAGGCACTTTTAAATAAAGCTGAAATAAGGATCGGTAAATTGCACGGGGTAGAGGCTGATTACAGTTTACTTTCACAGGTGATGATAAATCTTATTTCAAATGCTCTGAAATACTCATCAAAAAAAGAGCATCCTGTAGTAGAAATATTTTCGGAAGAAAAACAAGGGGAAATTATTTTTTCGGTAAAAGACAATGGTGCTGGATTCGATATGAAGTATTCTGATAAACTTTTCGGCGTGTTTCAGCGTCTGCATAAACAAAATGAATTTGAAGGGGTTGGTGTAGGCCTTGCAATTGTTCAACGTATCATTGCCAAACACAGTGGCAGAGTATGGGCAATAAGTGAAGTGAACGAAGGGGCAATTTTTAATTTTTCAATACTAAATAAAAGTCTTTAACATGAGTTACAGTGTAGAAATTCTTCTGGTGGAAGACAATTTGAGTGATGCCGAGCTTACAATAAGGGCATTAAAAAAAAATAATTTAGCGAATCAACTGGTGCATCTTGAAGATGGCCAGGAGGCGCTCGACTATATCTTTGCAGAGGGAAATTATCTCACTCGAAGCATTGATGACATCCCTAAAATAATACTACTTGATTTGAAAATGCCAAAAATAAATGGAATTCAGGTTTTGCAGAGAATAAAATCGGATGAACGGACAAAAAAAATACCTGTTATAATACTCACTTCTTCTAAGGAAGATCCGGACATCCAGATTTGCTACGATCTCGGTGCGAACAGTTATGTGGTAAAGCCGGTTCAGTTTGAAAAATTTCTTGCCGCCGTTTCTGAACTTGGGTTATACTGGTTATTATTAAATCAGCCACCTAAATGACCCATCATATGATAAATACAATAAAAATAGTAATTATCGAGGATGATCAAAATGATGCTGAATTACTCCAACATGAACTAAAAAAAGCTGGAATAATTTTTACATCAAAAATTGTTCAGTGTCGGGAGGAGTTTATTGCGGCTCTTGATAATTACCAACCGGATATTATATTGTCTGACTATTCACTCCCTTCCTTTGATGGTGTTACGGCTTTTCATATCAAGCAAAGTCGGCATTCCCACATTCCTTTCATTATTGTTTCGGGAAGTGTTGGCGAGGAAAATGCGGTAGAACTTATTAAAAACGGCGTTAACGATTATGCACTCAAGGATAAACTGTTTACGCTAGCTCCCAAAGTGGAAAGAGCACTAAAAGATGCGGAGAATATAAAAGCAAAAAGGCTGGTAGAGGAAAAATTGAAAATCCAAAATGAAAAACTTTTTGAAATTGCCTTCTTGCAATCGCATCAGGTAAGGGTACCCGTGGCTCAAATACTGGGCCTGTTCAACTTGTTTAAGTTCGAAGATCCCGCTGACCCCATTAATTCTGAAGTCCTTTACCGTTTAAAAAGCGCATCTGAGTCTCTTGACACTATAATCAGGGACATTGTTCAAAAAACAAGCGAGATAAAAGACGCCCTCTGATTTTCCCATTCAAATTTTTACCCATTCCGGCAGCAGCATTTACTATAGATCATTTTCCGGAGCTCTACTACCTGTTTGAGCCAGCTTGAATTAACGGTGAAAAGTAAATGCAAATGATTTTTATAAGCCGGTAATAAATGCTACAACACTAAACTGGATTTTAATTACCGGTATTTAAAAACCTTTTCATCTCTGTTTGTCTTATTGAAATCAAGATCCGGCTTTTGCCTCAATAAGTGTTAGTCATCGATTGCCAGCTGATGAGTTGCTTAATAATCTTTGTACTGGTCATCGACTCTGAACGGTTTTTATGAATAAAATACAAATTGTTTTCTTTTACCTGGAAGTCTTTTACAAAATAAAAATCTTTTAATTCAAAGCTATGTGTGAATGTGTTTTTTGTTAAGTCGTAACGGTAAAGCGTTAGAATGCCGGCGCTGTTAAGACGCGAAAAAACTAAATTGTGCGTGTCATGGTCAACATACAAATGCGGGGTTATTCCTGAAAAATTAGTAAGATCAGTTTTGCTTTTGAGCTTTCCGTTTAAAGAAAAAGTACGTAAGTGTTTATTTGTGTAATCGAATAAAACATAATTACTGTCCAGTCGTTTCATTTCTGATGCTATAGGAGGAAGCATACTTTCATATTTGGAAGGCAGGATCAGCTCTTCTCTCAAAAGATCGAGGTGTTTTTTTATCTCCGTTACCGAGGTCTGGTATTGATAGCCCGCTTTGCGGATACCCAGAAAATACTGCAGATCATAATCCATGTTAAATCCTTTGATGGCAACACTGTCTGCAATGGTAATGATCTCCTGAGGAAGCTGCGACTTACGCTGCTCATCAAAAAGATAATACGTGTTTTTTAACGCGCGGTATTTTTTCGACTTGAGTACAAAACTGTTTCTGTAAGTGCATTCACAGGGCTTCAAAACAGCATAATAATTTTTGATGGGGTAAGGCTTTAAAAGATCCAGTTTCTGGTAGTCAAAGTAAACCTGGTAAATACTGTCGTTGGTAATTAATTGAATGGCCTGAAAACAATCTTTAAAAAGAACTTCCGCTTTTAGAGACAATTGTTTCTCGGTTATTTTGTCTCCCTGCTGATTCATAAGCATCAGAGTGTTGTATTTAGTACCCTTATTTACAAGAGCAAGAATCATATCATCATAAAATTCAAAGTCCAGAAAAAAAATAGTCGTGTTTTTTTGAAAAGTGTCGGTGCGACTCGATTTAACAATTACTTCTTCGAGTGTAATGTTCTTTGGCCGCAGATGCACCCGGTTTCCATACGCTTCAACTTCCTCTACGATGATTTTTTTAATGAAATAACCCATCTGATAGACAACAAGAGTATCGGAGTGTTGAGCGGCTATTTTTACCAGGCCATTTTCGTCCGATTGCGCTGAGCTGTTTTTTCCTTTCACTACCACATAACAAAACTCAATCGGCTCATTGGTTTTGGTATCAAGTACCCGAAACTTAAAGAGTTCTTTTTGCGCTACCGCATTAAAATTGAATACTAGCAATACAATAACACTAAGTTTTATCTTAGTGCACATACTCGCAAGTTGGGTGTGATTTTCCGTTGTCATTATAAACTTTGGAAAGGCTTCTTGATATAAAGATAAAAGAAATAATGAAAATCCAAACAGGATTTTTATATACTCATTTTAAGATATGTGTTCTAAAGTGTCACACCGTTTTTTTGCTTGATTAACTTTGGCATTTCTTTTTCTTCACACATCTGTAAGAAACCTATTTCTATTGTTCTGCAAATAGAGGGCATAGGAATGTCAGACCTTGAACCCTCGAAGAGATTTTTTGACTACTCACGAATAACGTCCATCGCCATAGAAATCTATACTAACAGACCGGGTGCTTTACCAAATCAAGTGAGCCGTAAATTTTTAATGCGTTAAGCAGAGTCTTGTTCCAGCGGTTGAAATCAAAGCAAAAGGAATGTGCTGTCCCGGGAATTTTCAGAGACGATTTTTACGGTCATTTGTTTTACACATTATCTTTCGCAATCACAGTCCAGTCATTATTACCAAAACCTTTATCAATCCACTTGTCCATTTCTGCTGCAATTGCCGGAATGGCAGCGAGGTGTTGGTTCGCGGCGTTCGCTTCTTCCATCATGAGACGCGCGTCTTTGCGGGCCATATTCAATTCCCAGGAAGGATTAGCGAAATCTGCAGCCAGTATGCGTTGTAGTCTGGCAGGAGCCATAGCGCCGGGATTCCAGTTATCGAACAAAGATACCAGGTCTGAAGAAGGCACATCCATGGCTTTTGATAGAGCTAGCACATCAGACCAGCCTGCGGTAAGAAACAGCAAAAAGGAATTGCCTAAAAGTTTAAGACCCGCAGCTCTGTTAACTTCTGTTCCGAAATTGAGTAGCTTGCCCGTCATGCCTGAAAGAACAGGCTCCACTTTTTGAATGAGTTCCTGGTCTCCCGAAACTAGCATGTAGCCGGTACCATCCAGGGCATTTGGCGGACCCATAAAAACAGGTGCATGCAAATAGTGGAAGCCTTGATGTTTCCAATAAGCTGTGCGCCTGGTTGCGCCTTCGGTAGAGGTGGTTGTATGGTCGATAATAATAACCCCTGGTTTAAATCCTGACTTTGCTAATTCAAGTGTTGCATCCACTGCGGCGTCGTCCGACAAAGTGAGGTGAATGCGTTCAGCGTTTTTTACTGCTTCGGTAATATTTTCAAAAGCTTTAGCACCAAACCCTTCGAGGTTCTTCGCTTTAGCAAAAGTTCTGTTCCAGACATTTACCTCTTCGTTTTTCTTTAGAAATGCTTTTACAAAATTCGATCCGAGAAGTCCGGTTCCTATATATGTTATCATAATTTATTTTTTTAGTAAATGAGATTAGTTTTATCGTTTCAGCAGGTTAATATAAGAAACATTTTATGAGTTGATGAAATAGAAGAAAAGCAAATTGTAAAGTAAATAGTTTAAACTGCTTTTAACAACTTCTAAAAAACGAATACATCTTAGTAATTACATATAAGATGGTTCATGCGGTGTATTGAATACGCTAACACGGACTTGTTTTTTGCCGTTCATGTAGTATCGCGGGATATTTTCTAAATGTTGTTTCTTTTTCTGGATATTTAGATCTTAAAATAGATTCCATGAAAATAAAACACTTAATTAATGTAGTTGTAGTTGCGCTTTTGGCTTCGAGTTGTGGCGAAAAGAAAACGGAAGAAGCAACTGTAAAAGAGGCTCCGGCCAAGGAGATTGATTTTAAATTATTTTTTAAAAATCCAGAAAAGGCAGGCTTCAGGATTTCCGGTGATGGCAAGTATTTTTCTTACCGGGCAGATTACAAGGGTAAAACAAACATTTTTGTTCAGCCGGCGGCAGAGGGGTCAAAAGCCGTGCGGGTTACCAATGATACCTTGAGAAGCATCAGCGGTTATTTTTGGAAGGGCGATAGAATTATTTACCAGCAGGATGTGGGCGGTGACGAAAACTTCCAGATTTTTTCTGTAAATCCGGACGGAAGCGGGGCGATCTGCCTCACACCTTTTCCTGGTATTCGCAGCGAAATCATGGATGATCTCAAATTTATCAAAGGTCATGAAGATGATCTGATGATAACCATCAACAAACGTAACAAAGAATATTTCGATCCGTACCTTCTGAATATTAAAACCGGTAAATTGACTCTATTGTTTGATAATAAATTGAATTACGATTCGTGGTATACAGATAACGATGGCGTTATCAGACTTGCTACTAAAACGGATGGTGTAAACATTACCTACAACTATCGCAATACAGAGAAAGAACCTTTTAAAGAATTACTGACCGTTTCCTTCAAAGAGTCTTTTAGTCCTGCAGGTTTTGATTCTACAAACAAGGTGATGTACGTGATGACGAATATAAATCGTGACAAGGTAGCGCTTGTGGAATATGATCCGATTGCAAAGAAGGAAATAAAAGAGTTGTATGCCAATCCGGATTATGATTTAAGTGGCATTGATTACGACAGACAGAAAAATATGCTTGTGAGTGTGAATTGGGAAGGTGAAAAACAAGAACAGCACTTTTTTGACCAGGAGTGGAAAGCGATCCAGGAAAATTTAGAAAACAAATTCAAAAACTACGAAGTTTTTGTAACAGCCTATGATGATCAAAAAACTAAGGCGGTTGTGTGGACAGGCAATGACAGACTTCCGGGAAAATATTTTCTTTACGATTTTGCAAGTAAATCTACTACCGAGGCAGCTAATGCTTATCCGTGGCTGGAGGAAGAAAACATGGCCGTAATGAAGCCTGTCACTTATCAAAGTCGCGATGGCTATACGATTCACGGCTATCTCACCATTCCAAAGGGGAGTGACGGAAAAAATCTTCCGGTAGTTGTTAATCCGCATGGAGGCCCTTGGGCCCGTGATGGGTGGGGATATAATTCAGAGGCTCAGTTTTTAGCTAACAGGGGCTATGCTGTTTTACAAATGAATTTCAGGGGTAGTACCGGGTATGGAAAAAAATTCTGGATGGCCTCGTTTAAAGAGTGGGGTAAAAAAATGCAGGATGATGTAACGGATGGTGTGCAATGGTTAACGAAAGAAGGTATTGCAGATCCAAAACGCGTTGCAATTTATGGCGGAAGCTACGGGGGTTATACAACACTTGCTGGAATTTGTTTTACACCAGATCTTTATGCCTGCGCTGTAGATTATGTGGGGGTGAGTAATCTCTTTACGTTTATGAATACTATTCCTCCTTATTGGAAACCTTATTTAGATCAGTTTCATGAAATGGTGGGCGATCCAAAAAAAGATAGTCTGCTTTTAGCGTCGGCTTCACCAGCCCTGCATACAGATAAAATCAAAGTGCCGTTATTAATTGCGCAGGGTGCAAATGATCCACGTGTTAACAAAGCAGAAAGTGATCAGATTGTAGAAGCTCTTAAGAAGAGAGGTGTGACCGTAGAATATATGTTGAAGGAAAACGAAGGTCATGGTTTTCATAACGAAGACAACCAGTTTGATTTTTATGGTGCTATGGAGAAGTTTTTCGATAAACATTTAAAGGGTGCCAAGACCACTACTAACTAGTGGTGAAGAATGAAATGAAATCCCCGGAACCAGCTTGTTCCGGGGATTTTTTTTTTCGAATCAACTATCCTTTGAAAAGTAAACGAAAAAATCACCAACTGCTGCAAGTGTGCGAAAATAAACTGGTAGTGATTTTGAAATTATATATGAATGGAGAGATAACTTATAGAAAAATTAAGAGTAAAAGGATAAAATACTTCGCCTACTTAAATCTCCTTCCAGCCTTGCAGAAGTTTTTGACCAAGCAGGACTCGTTAAAAAAAGCGCCCGGTTGGTAAATGTGATTACATCCATTCTTTTATCATGCATCAATTGGATGTGACGAAGTTAAATGCGGACCTCACAATAAAAACAGTTATTAAAACATGTATTATTTTGGTCTTGTAGAAAGCAAAGCACTGAGCATACATGAAACCTGGTCGGCATCCAGAGTTGCTTTTCCTAAAGAAGCTAAGATCTATAACACTACGGAAAATTATTGAAGTCATAACTTTTCTGAAAAAATGGTTTTAATTTTTAATAAGTCGCTAAGGATTACAAAATATATCTGGTTATTTTGATCTCTTAATGATAGAACAAAACCAAACCCTTTTCCCCGATTTTACGAAATCACTTAGTATCAATGCGCCAGTCTCAAAGGTATGGCAAACTATAACACTGCCTGAACGTATAGAAAAATGGCTACTCGACGATAAGGTCAAAGTCACCACCGATTGGACTATTGGAAATACTCTAACGATTGAAGTCCTGGAGCACTGGGTGCTTTCTAAAACTACCGGAAAAGTTTTAGCAGTGGAGTCAGAACGACTTTTACGCTACACGCAGTTAAGCTCTCTGTCTAGATTGCCGGATGAGCTCCCAAATCATTGTATTTTGGAATTTAGATTAGAAACAATTGAAAATAAAACGCGTCTCATTTTTACAGCAAGGAATTTTCCCACGGAGTCTATTTACAAACACATGGTGTTTTATTGGAACACTACGCTTGAGGTCATTAAGCAGCTTGCTGAGGGAATCGAAATTTAAAAGATCTTGTGAGAAGTCTGAATGCACTGTAAATTGGGGTGCATGGAGATCAGACGAAACCTTGAGTGCACCGTCTCGACTACGCTCGACGTGACATTCGACTAAGCTCGACGTGACATTGCTAACACACAAGCCGGCTCAAAAGAGTCTTAACTCTTTTGCCCTGCTCGACGTGACATTGCTAACACACAAGCCGGCTCAAAAGAGTCTTAACTCTTTTGCCCTGCTCGACGTGAGATTCGACTAAGCTCGACGTGACATTCGACTAAGCTCGACGTGACATTGCTAACACACAAGCCGGCTTAAAAGAGTCTTAACTCTTTTGCCCTGCTCGACGTGACATTGCTAACACACAAGCCGGCTCAAAAGAGTCTTAACTCTTTTGCCCTGCGCGACATGACATTAGACAAAGCCTATTTCAGTTACGAGTTCTGAAATTATTTTTAAGTAGTTCAGATATTTCAATCCGGTTGTCCCAAAATGCAGGGATTAAGAACCAGCTTGCTTTTAAAAAAACGCTGTGGAAAAAATAATGTACCGCATCATTTGGCACAGCAATATTTATCTATATTTGCCGCTGAAACCCTAAAATCTAAGAACTATGAAAAAAGTATCTCTACTATGTATCGCTGCGGCGATGATTAGCCTTGCGTCTTGCAAAAAAGATTACACGTGTGTGTGTTCAACAAATTACGACAGTGATAAAAGTGTTACCACCCGCGATGTATCTAATTCCAGCAAAAAAAATGCAGAGGCTATTTGTGGAAATTCAACCGAAGTTTACACTTATACCTACACAAACAATGGTGTGACCGTTGTTGATTCGGAAACGTATTTAACCACTTGTGAATTAAAATAAGTGCTTGTTTTTACAAGAAAGCGCTGAAGTAAATTTCAGCGCTTTTTTTTGTTTGAGATGTTTAAAAAAAATTCAATTCATGCTGCTGACGAAAATTTAAGCCGGCACATTAAAAATAAATCCAACGCCAAAAACGTTTTCAATGCTTAAAGTAGGATCTTCTTTCAAATACTTGCGGATCTTGGTAATAAAGACGTCCAGACTTCTACCGAAAAAATAGTCGCTTTCTCCCCAAAGTGTTTTCAGCATTTCATCCCGTTTAATGACTTTATTGCGATGTTCCGATAAATAATTTAAAATATCGCTTTCTTTTTCGGTGATGCGTTTTGTTTTGCCATTGATAATTAAAGATTGATTATTAAAGTCAAATATATAATGGCCTAAGGCTACGCTTGCTATTTTTGTTTCACTCCTGCTTTCAGGAATGCGACGGATCACTGCTTTGATTTTCCAGAGTAATTCTTCCTCATCAAAAGGTTTGGTAATGTAATCGTCTGCATCCAGATCATACCCTTTTAATTTGTCTTCTTTCAAAGATCTTGCAGTAATAAAAATGAGTGGAATTTTTTTGTCTTTTGTCCTGACTAGTTTCGCCAAAGAAAATCCGTCTAATTTTGGCATCATGACGTCGAACAAGCAAAGGTCGAATCCATTTGTTTGAAAGGCTTTCAAAGCAAGTTCGCCGTCCTTGCAAAGCTTAACGTCAAAACCTTCTGTTTCAAGGTAATCTACTAAAAGTACACCCAGGTTAAGATCGTCTTCCGCCAATAATATTTTTAGTTTTTCTTTAGACATTTGGAAGTGTTATGATAAAGATAGCACCCTCATTTTTTTCGCTCTGTAATTCTATACCGCCACCGTGTAGTTCCACGATTTTTTTTATGTATGCCAAACCCAAACCAAATCCTTTAACATCGTGAATATTTCCGGTGGGAACTCTGAAAAATTTATCGAAAACCTGCTGATGATATTTGTATTCTATCCCGATCCCATTGTCAGATACAATGATCATTACAGCGTCGCCATTGTTTCTTGTTTCTATTGTAACTTCTGGTTTTTCTTCGCAATATTTAATCGCATTGTCTATCAGATTGCACAAGGCGTTTGCGAGATGCGTTTTATCTCCCAGTACTATAGACCTTTCAGCTTTAAGCTCGGTCCTCAAAATTCCCAGCCTGTTTTCAATTTGTATACAAATTGCTTTTGTACAAGTGTTTATCAATTGATGAATGTCCAGTTCAGTTTTCTGTAAAGGAATTTCTCCTCTCTCAAGCGCAGTCATACTGAGCACCTGTTCTACCTGGAGCCGCAGTTTTTCATTTTCTTCTAAAATTATGCCCGAGTAATGTTTTATTTTTTCTTCATTTTTGAGCGTTGTGTCTTTCAACATCATTTTGCCTGCCAATGCAATGTTAGTGAGGGGCGTTTTAAATTCATGAGTCATGTTATTTAAAAAATCTGTCGTATGCTCGGATATTTTTTTCTCCTTCATTAAAGACATCACAGTTCGCCAAAACATCACCAATACCACAATTATCAGGATTACCGAAGAGACAAAAGGTGTTCCCATTTCCTGCAGGATAAACTCTTCCTTATCGGGTAGTATGAGAACAAGTTCCAAACCATTTTTGCTGGCGATCTCATCCAAACGTTTCCTGTAAATATTATTTTTAAACCCGCTTTTATCTTTAAGAGAAAACATAGGTTCTTTTATGACTACAAAAGAATAATCGATGTAAAAATTATAAAAACTCATGTATTGGCGGAAGAGTTTATTTATTTTTTCAATATCCGGATTGCTGATGCAGACTTCGGTTGTCTTACAGGAATTGATTACAATACTGCGTGACGCCTGCTCTTCATTGCCAATGGTCTGAACGGTTTGTTTGTCGGAAGAAAGAGCTTCAGTTACTTTTGAGAGTACTATGTTCGCTTTTTCTGTGAAGAGCTCCTCCTTTACTTTTGCCGTTTCAAAAATCCAGTTCACCTGTATGATCAAAACGATCACCAAAGCGAGTGAAGACACTGCAATGAATAAATAGGTCCGGTTTAACTTCATCCTTTAAAAGTACTTATTTTTTGTTCCATCTTATTTCCGTTAACAAGTCATTAACAAGGCAATAACTACTGAGTAACAAGAAGGCATTGAATCGCCTGGTATCTTTGACAAAAGGCAAATCTACATAAGTCTTAGTATATGCGGACCAATTCTAACTTGATAATTTATTTCGTAGTGATCTCATTTATTATGTCCTGTGATGCACAGACAAAGCAGGAAGCAATTTCCGATGCGAAGAGCGCCAATTCGGTTATATCTACGGTTGAATTAGATCCGGAGCTACAGGTAAGTCAGTATATTCGTCGTATGCACCGGGATAAAAAGGGAAATCTCTGGTTCGGTACTAACGGAGATGGACTTGCCATGTATAACGGAGACACGCTGGTGTATTTCACGATGAAAGATGGATTAGGAGGAAGTGCCGTGCGTGGTTTTGTGGAAGATAAAAATGGAGATATATGGTTAGCCACCGACGGCGGGGTTTCAAGGTACAACGTGCAGCACGCCTCCGGCGCTTGCGTCATGAACAGATGTAAACATGATCTGACACATGAAAGTGAGGAAAAAGAACACGCAAAAGAACGCGCTAAGCTTTTTACAAATTTTACAATGATGCACGGATTGGCCAATAACCAGGTTTGGAGCATTCTGCAGGATAAAAAGGGCGATTTTTGGTTTGGTACAGAAAATGGTGTGTCGCATTACGACCACAAGACTTTTACAAAATTTAAACTGCCTGTCCCTGATCTTAAGAATTTTCCTGACGCTTATCCGAGTCCAGCCCTGGTTAATTATATCTTCGAAGATAAAGCTGGCGATATTTGGTTTGCTACCAACGGCGGCGGTGTTTACCGCTATGATACCCGTCTTATGGACTCTACAGGACGAGGAGCTTTCTTAAGTAATTTATCTGAAAAGGATGGACTCTGTAATAATTTTGTACAATGTATTCACCAGGATGAGCAAGGTAATTTTTGGTTCGGAACAAGATTTGGAGGGATCTCTTATTATGATGTAAAATCTTTTCCGGTAAATAAAACTTATTTTAATACCTATACTTTAAATTTTAAGGTGCCCGAAGGTTTGAGCAGAAATTTTATCTGGACATTTTTCGAAGACAGCAAACAAAGGTTGTGGGTAGGAACTGCGGGCGGCGGAATTTACCGGTATGAAGGAACACCAAATGCAATGGGAGTAAAACGGTTTAAAAATTTTAATGAACACGTTGAGTTGCCAAACAGATTTATTCAAAGTTTTATGGAAGACAAAAATGGAACCCTGTGGATTGGATCATCGGGCGGTTTGTTTCGGTATGACGAAGAGAGAAATCTTTTTATAAACGTCACTAAAAAAGGACCATGGAAATGATTTGGAATTCTACCAGTTATGTGAAAAAAGCAGGAGTGTTTTTAATGGCAGTTTCATGCATGGGTTGCGAATATGAATCTGCAAAACCAGACTCTGCTCCGGTAATTTATATTTCAAAAATCGTAGACACCGCTTATTTAAATACCTTCTATAATTCTGAAACAGTTGAAGTAGAACCCTGCGAAGGAGTTACCGTTACAGGAAAAGTGAACACTTCGAAAATAGGCACTTATTACCTTGATCATGATTATACAGATAAGTTTGGAAACAAGTCAGTGACTGTAACCCGAACCGTGCATGTAGTAGAAAACAGTGCTGCGTTTTTAAATGGACCTTATCGGGCAGTTTGCACTTGCACGACGGTTAAGGCTTCAGAGAGTTCTGTAGCTGCAGAAAATTACACCGCTTACATTTCTCCCTCTCCTTTGAAAAATCATTTTGAATTGGTAAATCTGAAAATAGGTCCGGATTTTGTTATTCCTATAACCTCATTGCAGAGAGATAAAATACAGGTAGAGTATTACAGGCATCAAGGCGGCACAAGTTCGGGTACTGTATCCCTTGCGAAAAACAGCTTTACAATTGAAAGTGAAGTAAATGGGAATTTTCCTGTTACTAAATACCGGTGCAAAAATGTATTTGTAAAAAGTGATCCTGACGAAAAGAAACGCAGTGTCAAACAATAAAGACTTAAAAAAAATCAAAATAACTTAACAAACTAACGCCCCTTAAAATTGAAAATTATGAAACTACTTAAACTAGTTCTACTAGCCGCAATGTTTTCAGCGACATCAGCTTTTGTTGTAGTAACAACCGTTATCTGGAAAGCACAAAAAGAATATTCGGTAAAAACAGACATGGGGTATTTCAAGGGGCTAGATGCACTTATTTCCTTTGATGAAATCAATCCGGAAAAATCACGGATCGTAGCTTCCATTGACGCGACTTCCTTTGAAACCGGGAATGGACTTATGAATACACACGCTAAAGATAAAGAAGGCTTGTACACCGAGAGATATCGCCTGATAACTTTTGTTTCTACTTCTATTAAGAGAATTGAGGGAAGCAGGTATGAGGCTACAGGAAACCTGAGCTTAAAAGGAATTATGAAAGAGATAAAACTGCCTTTTACTTTTGACAGTAAGAACAATGTCATGGATCGTTTCCCGATGGTTCCCAAAGGCACTTTCGCAGGTAAAATCGTCATTAATTCCAAAGACTTTAATATTACGCGGGACGGCGCTCCTCCCACAGTAGTAATTGATCTGATGATTCCAGTAAAGCAGTAGAAAATTTAGTTTACTTAAAAAGTCCTTACGGTTTGTAAGGACTTTTAGTTAACTGGTAAACTAATGGTATTAAGCTACAAGACTTGCTGATAGAGTAATTTCAGCTTTTAGTACTTTAGAAACCGGGCAAATTTCTTTTGCTTTTTTAGCAGTTGCCTGGAAGACTTCATCTGTAATTCCCGGAACTTTAGCGTTTAACAGAAGATGAATAGTGGTGATGGTACCATCTTCAAAAGTCAATTTTGCTTCCGTGTTTAAATCCTCCGGCACAAATCCGGCTTCTGATAAGAGGAAGCTGAGTTGCATGGTATAACAACCCGAATGTGCTGCTGCTATTAATTCTTCAGGATTTGTTCCAACACCATTGTCGAATCTTGTTTTGAATGATAGTTGTGCATTGTCTAAGGTTTTACTTTGCGTAGTGATAAGACCTTTACCTTCCATTCCTGTACCTTTCCAGTTTGCTGTTGCGTTTCTTGTGAATTTCATAATCTGATGTTTTTAAGTTTTTGTTTTTAAAATAATGCTCGTTTTGATGGTTCAAAGTTAGAGCGTCAAGGATTATTAATCAAATTAATAAAATTGTATCTTTATAAATAATATTTATAAGTGTGACTCTTCAACAACTCAGATACATTGTGGCCTTAGACGAAGAAAGAAATTTTGCCAGGGCAGCGGAGGCGTGCCTCGTTACACAGCCGGGGCTTACCACTCAATTAAAAAACCTGGAAGAAGAGATTGGGATTAAATTATTCGATAGGAATAAGGTTCCGCTAACCCCCACTGCGCTGGGAACCGAAATAATCAGGCGTGCAAAAAAAATCCTTCGGGAAGCAGATGAAATAAGGGATTTTGTGATTCATGAAAAAGATAAATTAGAAGGAGAAATTAAATTAGGAGTGATTTCCACCTTATCTCCTTATCTGATTCCTTTATTTATTAAAGCTATGCAGGTGGCCACTCCTAAAATGCACTACATTATAAAAGAAGCAAGCACCGGGCAGCTGATGCAGGATGTAGAGACGGGAGCGCTGGATGTAGCTCTGATGGCCACTCCCACAGGTAACCCGAATTTGATCGAGCATCCTGTTTTTAAAGAGCCCTTTGTAGCCTATTTAAATGAAGATCATCCTATGGCGAAAAGCTCCCATTACAAATTACAAGCTAATGATAAAACAGAACTCTTGCTTCTGCAAAGCGAATATTGCTACAATGCACAACTACTCGATATTTGCGGCATTAAGGATTCCGGAAAAATAAAAGAACAATTCAGTTACGATATTAGTTCTATCGAAACCTTAAAAAATCTGGTACGTGCACAATTAGGATTTGCCATCATTCCTGAACTCGCTATGATCAATGAAAAGGACACACGTTTGTTTAAACAGTTTAAAGAACCAAAACCAGTGCGCGAAATAAGTCTTGTGGTTTCTGATACCTTCACTAAAAAACTGGCATTGGAAAAAATGAGCAAAGCCATTTGGGATTGCCTGCCTTCTTCGCTGCGAAAAGATTTTGCTTATAAAAAGATACGCTGGAACGATTCTCCTTATTTTGTGAAGGCTGTGAGTCAGCACCAAAGGTAGTTAAACCGTCTACTCATGGTTTTAAGTTGCAGATTATGGTTTTTGAGCAGTGAATGCAGTTTAAATTTTTTTGTAAACAATATTTTTAAATCAAATAACCGTTCTGTGATGTTTCGCCCAACTTATCATTTCTCCAAGCAGCGGCCAAAGGGTTTTACAATACTCAGTTACTTCATATTCAATGCGAACGGGGATATCATCGTAAACCTTTCTTGTTACCAATTTATTTAATTCTAGTTCTTTCAGTTCCTTGGAAAGCATCCTGAAAGTAATATTGGGTACACTTTTTGCAATCTCCCGATAACGCGTGTGGCCTGTACTCAATGATACGATGATGGGCACTTTCCATTTTCCATTTAGAACATAAAGTGTATCCTGGATATATTTTATATCTGTTCCACAATTAAAATTACATACATACTTCTTTTTCATTTGCTGTCTTGTTAATTTTTCCAAATGCTATACTATAGTATACTGCACACAAAAGTATAGCATTGGCGGTATACCTTTGACAAAAAATATATAAAAATGCAAAAATTAAAAAATAAAGTGGCGGTAATTACCGGAGGTAATAGTGGCATTGGCCTGTCAACAGCAATCTTATTCGCCGAGCAAGGCGCCAAAGTGGCTATAACAGGGCGAAACAAAACCTCTATTGAAGAAGCTGTAAAAATCATCGGACATGATGCAATTGGAATTCCGAGTGACGTATTGGAGTTAAAGAATATTACAAGAGCATACGAAGAGGTACAAAGTAAATTTGGTAAAATAGATGTGCTTATTGTAAATGCTGGTATGGCGCATCAAATTCCTTTGGTAGATTTTACAGAAGAACAATTCGATCAGACTAGCGCTGTCAATTTTAAAGGGGTTTTCTTTTCTGTTCAGCTAGCTTTACCGTATTTAAATGATGGCGCATCTATAGTTTTAACTTCGAGCGCCGTGAATGAAAAAGGTTTTGCAAATGGTGCAGCCTACTCTGCGACGAAAGCAGCAGTGAGATCTTTGGCAAGAACTTTTTCTACCGAATTGCTGCCTAGGAGTATTCGTGTGAACGTATTGTCTCCCGGAGCTATTGATACACCATTCTTCGGAAGAAGTGGAGCGTCAACAGAAGTTGTAAATGGGATCAAGGATTACATGACTACAATTATTCCGGCAAAACGTTTAGGCGCCTCTCGGGAAGTAGCAGAAGGATTTCTTTACCTGGCTTCAGATAGCTCTAAATATATGCTAGGTTCGGAATTGGTTATGGACGGTGGCGTGAAAACGCTCTGATGCTTAAATTTCAATTTCCAGCAATTTTTAGGTGCTCGTAATGATTTTTTTGCCAAATGGCAAATGCTAATATTTTTTATTGAAGCAACTTTGTCTCATGAATAATTTTAAGAATTAAAGGATGGCAAAAACAGTTTTAGTAACAGGAGCTTCGGCAGGCATAGGTAAAGCAACGGCAATTCATTTGGCGCAAAACGGTTACAAGGTTTACGGTGTTGCGCGCCGGGTAGAAAAAATGCGGGACTTAAATTCGCACGGCGTAAGAACGATTGCGTTGGACGTAACCAACGACGAAAACCTTACAGCGTGTGTAGATCAAATTAGCTCCGAGGTCGGCGGGATTGATATACTTGTCAATTGTGCGGGCCTCGGTTCTTATGGTGCATTAGAAGATGTGCCCATGCAAGAGGCAAGAAATCAAATGGAGATAAATCTTTTTGGTGTTGCGCGTTTGATACAGCTTGTCTTGCCAGGCATGAGAAAGAAGAGGTATGGAAAAATAGTGAATATATCTTCTGTAGGTGGCAAAGTTGGATTACCTTTGGGTTCATGGTACCACGCCAGTAAATTTGCTATAGAAGGAATGAGTGATTGTCTTCGTAATGAAGTAAGGGATCTTGGAATTGACGTGATTGTTATTGAGCCGGGTGGCACTAAGTCAGAAATGATAGATATTGGATCAAAAGATATGCTGCGGGTTTCGGGAAACACAGTTTATAAAAATCTTAGTAGAAGCATGGATAAACTGTATGCTGAGATGGCAAAAAATGCTGTTGAACCTCTGGTGATAGCAAAACTTATACAAAAAGGCATTGAAGCAAAAAATCCCAAAACGCGGTATGTTGGCGGCGCCATGGCAAAGCCTATGTTGTTTATGCGGAAATTGTTATCCGATAAAATGTTCGACAAGTTGCTGATGAGTCAAATGAAATAACAAGTATGGAAAAATTAATCAATTATTTGTTACGCTTTGGGAATCTGAACCAACAACAGGTAGACTTCATTAAAAGCAAAGTGGTAAGCAAAGAAATAAAAAAGGACGCCTACTACCACGAAGCTGGAAAAATTCCCAGGGAGGTTATTTTTCTAACCGAAGGAATTATGCGGGTTTGCTATTATAACAACAAGGGCGACGAGGTGACCAAGTATTTTATGGAAGAAGATAATTTTGTAGCAGACATTAACAGCTACAATCAAAACATTCCTTCCACGGAATATGTACAGGCGATTACGGATTGTGCCTATCTTTCTTTTTCAAAAGAGGTGATGGAGGAGCTTTCGATGACCATTATAGAATGGGATACAATCATTGCAAAAATTACCGCGAAAGCATTAGCTGAAAAAGTGAACAAAATCAGTCACATGATGACAGAAGATGCAAAGGAACGTTACCTTTCTTTTCTTGTAAAATTTCCTTCACTTGCTAATCGCATACCACTTTCTTACCTCGCTTCCTACTTAGGGATAACACAATCTTCTTTAAGCAGAATTAGAAAAAACATTTAACAGGGTGTGCCGATACGCAATTGGTGTTTAACTTAACAAGTTTTTACACCTGTCTGGAGTGTTTTTAAGAAGTATTTCTTACTTTTAAATACACGCTTTTATTCGTAACACACATGCAAAAAATAGTAAGTTTTTTTTCGGTTTTTCTTTTGGCTTTTAACCTTAACGCGCAGCACGATACTTCTAAAGCGGGTCTGACCTGGTATACAGACCTAATGAAGGCAAATGAAATTTCGGTAGCAAGCAATAAACCTTTGTTTGCTTTTTTTACTGGAAGCGACTGGTGTGTGTGGTGTCACAGATTGCAGGCAAACGTTTTTGCGAAGCCTGAATTTATTAAATGGGCAAAGGAAAATGTGGTGTTGGTTGAATTGGATTTTCCGCGTGGCAAGACATTGAGTCCGGAGTTAACGCAGCAAAATGCGAGTTTGCAGCAAACCTTCCAGGTACAGGGATATCCTACCGTATGGATGTTTTTTTTACATAAGAAAAAAGATGTGCAGGGTTTTGACATAGAAGCGTTGGGCAGTTTGGGCTATCCTCAGGCTGAACCCGGTAAAGAACAAATTAAATTCATCAGTGATGGAAATGCCCTCTTAAAAAAAAGAGCGGCTAAATAACTTTAAGCTTAAAAATACTTCTCTGCATTCCCATTTTTCATTCTCCTGTTTTAACGCAATTTAGCTGTCTTTGCGGTATTTGCGCGGGTATCTCAAAGTATACCATCTTCTAACAGTGCTTCGGAAGCGCTAACTTTGATGAACCAAATAACCAGGGAGCATTTAATCTCTGTAGAATGGACAAACAATGAAAAGAAAATTAATCAGTATAGAATCTCCTGCCGCAGAACCGGGTTTCCTCGGCAAGGGACATACAGCACGCGCCGTGCTCAATGGAAATTTCGCGCAAAGTGATCCTTTTATTTTATTAATGGATGACATGTTAGATAAACAGGATGGTGAACCCGCCGGCGGTCCGCACCCACATGCAGGATTTGAAACCGTTTCACTTTTATTAGAAGGCACTATGGGTGATTCGCGTCACATGCTGAAAGATGGCGATCTGCAATTAATGACGGCCGGTAGTGGCATAGTGCATTCAGAAACAATCGACACAAAAAAGAAAATGCGTTTATTGCAATTGTGGATCAGTCTTCCAAAAAAAGACAGGTGGACAACGCCACGTGTTCAGGATCTTTCGTTTGAAAGAGCACCTTTTTTAGATGAAAACGGAACTAAGATCCGACTTTACAGCGGTTCGTTTGCAGGACTTACTTCTCCGGTTAAAAATTATGCGAATTTTATTTTGGCCGATATTCACCTGGATGCCGGAAGTACTCTGCTGAAAGAACTACCTGCTTCTTACAATGCTTTTTTATATGTGATTGATGGAAGTTTGAAAGTAGGAGAGGAAAATAAACTTTTAAAGGAATCGCAAACGGGTTGGCTAAATACTTTTTCCACGCAAGGAACAAGCGAGTTGATTTTAAATGGAGGGGAAAAAGGCGCCCGCGTTATTTTATATGCCGGTGAACCAACAGGTGACCAGATTGTTTCTTACGGACCATTCATTGGTGATACGCAAGAGGATATTCGCCGTCTTTATAAAGACTACAGAGAAAATAAGATGAAACACATCTCTTCGGTTTCTAACGAACAGATCTTTAGTTTTTAATGTTTAATGATTGTTCGTGCGTAGTCGGGAACATTTACAATGGAAATAGAATAAAAATGCAAGCGGCAAAACTTTGATCGCCATTGCGCAACCGGATATCTTTATGCAAAAGACTTAAGAGCCAGGTGTTAGCTGCTGGCGTGGTCAACAGAATTGTTCATGTTGTGCCAGTCGTTTCCACAACGGCACTATTTAGCCAGTGGGGTGCGGGCTAGTAGTCCGCACTTTGGGCAGTAGTTTAAGAAAATCTCGTTCTTATGTTTTTTAAGATTTTAGTCGCAACAAGAATATCAAAATTGTCATTGTGATTCGTAAAGGCGCCTGGTCAGAATTAAAATACTTGGAAGTGTGAGAGTTTGGGTCAACCCATTTTATTTCTTTAAGAAATTCTCCAAGTGTTTCAGGTGACAAAGTCAAATGAGATCTAGCATGTTTAATCATCACAAAAACCGGGAACAAAAAAGTTTCTTTTAAATGGACGCCCTAATCTGACGCCTATTTCGGCGTTAACGTATATCGATTTCTGGTATCGGCTTAACACGCTCCTGAATTTGCAAAACTTCAGGCGATGCATATTCCGCGCAATAATCGCGTTCATTCAATTACTGTATTTTTAGAATTTAAATCCAAAATCAAGCCCGGGTTGAATGAAGTAATTAGGCCATTTATTGTCTAGTTTTTTAAAAGATTCAGGTACATTAGTTCTCAGAGGCCAATAACTGCATCCAATAGCTGGTTCAAAAAAGAAGCGGTCTTTAAAAAACTTAAACTGGTAACCTAAATAGAAGTCCAGATACAATGTGTATCCATTTCCAATCTTTTTATTATTCTCATCCATATATTTTTCAAAAGCATTTAATGCATAGAGGGATGTATAAACTCCTTTCCACCAAAACCTCTGGTATCCTATTTGAGGAGCGAGGATGCGTGCATGTCCCGGATAGTTTAGTCCTGGCGCATCAAATGAAGGCCCAAAAGGGATACCTATTGGCCAGGAATAAATTGATCTTTTAAATCTGAGTTGAACAACATCTTTAGGTGTTATCCTATAACCGGCATTTAATTGTATATACTCGGGATTGTTTGTTTTATCAAAATTTCCTAATAGCAATAAGGTACTCCCAATAAACCACTTTCTATAAGTACTGTCTTTTTTAGTGTTCTGCGCATTCAACTGAAAACTGCTGGCTAACAGAATAGCGAGTGCAATCCATAAATTTTTCTTTTGCATATCTTTTTTAATTTTAGATGATGCGGCAAAAGTAGATTGGCGGGTTACAATGGGCCCTTCACTTAAGTTAAGAAATGAAAGTTACTGTTTGCTTTTTTCAAGAATCCGTGTTCTTAATCTGCTCAATGACTGAGGCTTAATGCCTAGAAAACTCGCTAATTGGTGTTGTGGAACACGTTGAAGAAGGTCGGGTCTTTTTTGTAGTAAATTCAGGTAACGTTGTTCAGGTGAAGAGGTCTTAAACTCATCAAAGTCTAGTTGTTGTTTGGCTAATAATTCTTCCGAGAATTTTCTACAAATTATGTCAAACTTTGGAAATTTGCTGTTTATTTCTTCTTCCATATCCGAATTTGAAATTGTAAGAATACTGTCTTCAACACAACTAATAAAATATTCAGAAGGAGCTTTATTGATAACACAATGAGGTGTTAAGGCGTCCATTTCTGTGTAGAAAGCGGTTGTTTTTTCCTCTCCGTCTATTATGTAATAAGTCCGAATGCAGCCATTTAAAACAAAATAGCTTTCTTTCGAACTTTGTCCTTCTTTGAGCAAAGTAGTGCCTTTCTTTACCGAGTGAAACAGGTCTAACGAAAGTAATGCGTTCTTCTCATCATCTGTCAGAGAAACGTATTTTGAGATAAAGTCAAATAGTAGGTCTTGCATCGTTTTAGGTTCTTACTGCCGTCGGTTGCACTTATTGGTAACGTCAAACAGCTAAAAATAGGGTTTTACAATTTACATAAAAATAGAAAAATAAACCAAGCTGAGCCAACTGAATAGAATTAAAATGAGCAGTTTAATTAAAGTTAACCTAATCTTGCAATACTCATTTTTCAGAGACTAGTTTTCTTTAAAAAGTAGCGAAGAAAACACTTTGCAATTTTTAAAGAAATAAATTTGGTACACTTGAAGTGGAAGGTTTACTGAGGTTTCATCCTTCGTCCTTCGTCCTTCAGACGCGATGAGCGCTTGGCTGTTAGTAGCAATTTTTAATGTCTAGTCGCTTGATGGTAAACAAACAGATCAAGGATAATCGCAACGAAGAAAAGGGCCCATCCAATTCGTCTTGTTGCCAATGTAAACTTTTGATAGTTGGTTTCGTTATTTCGTTTGTCGTAATGGTCAATAACAACAGAGATTAATGTAATAGATGCGAAAAGGAAGGCAAAATACATTATCCAACATGGTATGCCATGAAAGTGTAGGCCTCTGGAACGTTTACCTGGGATATAAAGGTCGTCTATATACAAGCCAAATGTGCCATAGGCGAGTAATCCTATTGAGAAAAAAAGACATTTAATTCTTTCACCAGTTGGAATATGATTTGGAGTATAGGTATCTCCATACGAATTTGACTTTGGTCTTACATGTTCAATTGAATCAAACAAATCAAAGCTGTCATTCGAATCAGATTCCTCTATCCTTTTGATACTCTTCTTTCTTTCATCTTCAAGGTCAGACTTTATTTGTTCGATTTCAACGTCTGTAAAGGTTTTACCACGTTTTTTAAATTCGTTAATAGCCGCATACACTGCTTCAGGGTTGTATTTACGTCTCTGAGCGATATAAACTTGAAGACCTTCATCACTTTTAGTTGTCATTAATTTCACGAAGTCGATGTCCATACTTATATATAGGATTTTTTGTCAAGATGTATCTGACCGCAGCTAGGCGCCGGGATAAAAACGATTTCGCAGATGCTAAAAGTTACAATGTTCAACATGAAGTTAATAATAAACAGAGCAAAAGCAAGACAAAAAGCGCCTGCCCCTATAATTGCTTTTGCATGTACTAATGCTCCGGCTGCCGCTGGGCCCTGTGTTAGCTGTCTGGCTGTCACACAATACTAAAAGTCCGGTGTTTTAAGCAAATTTTCTTCTCGCATTATTTTAATTGCTTTTTCAGTTTCACTTGTTCCACCAATTCTTAATCCTGAAAGTATTATAAGTCGTCTTTTTATTTTGCCGTCTTCGTCCTCAAATTTAATTTCGAACCGTGAACGCGTCAAGCCTGGAATTGCCTTTTTTAATTTCACGTCTTTAATTTTATTTCTGTCAATAATTGGAGTCGCGGAATTGTTTAAACTATTTATAATTCCATAAATTAAATACACGGATATAAGTCCGAAAAATATAGCCTTGCCTGTTTGTCCGTTTACATAGAGGTCATAAGAGCTATAAAAAAGGAAACAAGCTATTCCTCCATAAATTAAAAGTATCTTTTGAATGTTATTACCAACTATCACCTTTGCTACGCTACCCATAATGCCGTCTCTCGTAAGCACAATTCTGTCGGGGAAAACATGACAGAAGCCTGTCTTAGTGATGAATTTTTTTTCAGTTTCCATATATGTCGATGGGTTGCCGCTAACTGCCAACCAAACGCTGCAAATTCCAATTTTGATCCGTGTAAGCGTTCCTTGATACAAAGTAAAGTTAAAAAAAATTCAAGAGGACAGATCTTTGAATCTATCCTGTTTACACTACGAAAAACAGATATGGAAGTTAAGATCAGAGTTCATAAAAATTACATGGATTCTAAATGATGGCTTTGTATGCGCTTACTCGCACTATCCTGCTGGTATTTCTGAGATATCAGCACTGCGGTTGATGCGGGATTTTTAAATTGCTAACGAATGATAATCTTACAGCAAAATCACTAAATAGTTAAGAAAAAGTTTAGGAAACTTGCAATACAATTAAAGTTTCCTTAGTTTTACCAAAAATTAAGGACATATTCTTTTTTGTCATGACTAATACAAGCACTCCCGCGCAACAAAAGTTTTCAGATATTGAACCCGATAAAAAGATTTTTGAATTGCATGTAGGCACTTGTGCCATGCCTCCCAAGCACTTTAATATCTATGATGAGAGCCGCTCTGATTTTTTTTCGGTGGTGATTTTATTAAACGGAAGTGTTAGCCTGAAGCTCAACTTAAAGGAGCAGCGTTTTACGAAAAACACCATGGTCTTTCTTCTGCCTAACACGCTTAAGCAGCTGGTAAATGCAACAGAGGATGTGGAACTTTATAAAGTTATTTTCACGACAAAATTTTTATTGCAGATTGGGATCGATAAGAAGGATATGGAAATGATCGATTTTTATTCCCGCGCCGCAGATGGTTCGCTTACTTTGAAGGATAAGGAAGTAAATACACTCAAGAAAATTATCGAAGATCTTAAAGAAAAAAATGATTCTATTCACGATCATCCTTTCGGGGAAGATCTTGTGAAATATACTTTTCGCATTTTTTTATCAGAAATGGCGGGAATAGTTATAAAAAACAATGTGAGTAATCTTGCCCACAAAGTGTCGCGCAAACAGGATCTTGTTATGCAATTTGGCAGCCTCGTAGATGCACATTTTAAAGAGAACCGCTCGGTAAAGTTTTATGCAGACCGACTTTCTATTACACCAAAATACCTTACCGAAATTGTGCATGAAATAACAGGTGAGTCGGCCAGTGCGCTGATTGATGAGAAGGTGATGTACGAAGCTAAAGTGTTATTAAATAATCCGAGATTGAGTATTGCTCAAATAGCAGATGCTTTGCACTTTTCAGATCAATCGTTTTTAGGAAAATTTTTTAAAAGACATTTGGGTTTATCCCCATCGCAATACCGCAATCATAAATTAGTTTAGATAAAAAATAATTTTTGTCCCTTAAAAAGTGCCGGCCATTTATATAAATTTTTATTTTTTCAATGAAAATTATTTGGGTCAAATGATAATAAAAGCTAAAATAGTTTTTATAAAAAATAAAATCAGATTTTGCAGAACCTCTGCAAGCTCTTTAAATAAAGGTCTGTAGACCATCGCGTGAAAAGTTTGCGTAGTAAAATTTCGAGAAACGCACTTTTGACCAATTCCCCCGAACATTAGACCTTTGTATCAACTGTACACTACCTGATCTTTGCATCATCAATTGTTGATTAAGCAATTAGATGAAGTAAAATGATCTCAAAGGCAAAACATCACTTAGGCGCTTCCATAGTTTACACAGGAAGATTGCTTACAAACAGCATCAACAGCCACTTTTTAGCGACCGGGGCAAATATCACCTTCGAGCAGATGCGTATTCTTATGATGGTAGCGTCTCATCCTGAAAAGAAAATTATTCAGAATGACCTGGCAAATCTTGTTCAGAAAAATAAGTCTGGTATTCTTAGAACGATAGATATTCTTGAGAAAAAATATTTTGTGAAGCGCATTCCTGTAGCAGGAGATAGAAGGAAAAACATGATTGAAGTTACACAGGAAGGAATCCGGATCGCCAATGATGCGATTGCTTCGTTCGAAAAAATAGAAAAGGAGTTTATGAAAAAAATTAAAAAAGAAGATCTGGCTGCTTGCACCAAAGTGCTGGACATCATAAAAAAAGAATGCAGTCCGGTTACATTAAATGAAGACTGCGACTAATTACAATCACAAGCTAAGTAAATTACCATGAAGAGTTTATTCACACAACACAAATTACAGGCAGACAAAAGGGCAGGGGATGCGCGCGAAGCAGGGATTTATCCTTATTTCCGTCCTATTTCTTCTGATCAGGACACCATCGTTAAGATTGGCGGGAAAGACATTTTAATGTTCGGTTCAAACAGTTACATGGGTCTTACCAACCATCCCTATATTAAAGAACAGGCCAAGATTGCCATCGATAAATACGGTACTGGATGCGCAGGTTCGCGCTTTTTAAACGGCACGCTGGATATTCATTTGGCTTTGGAAGAGAAGCTTGCAAAATATCTGAACAAACAATCGGCACTGGTTTTCAGTACGGGCTATCAAACCAATTTAGGCGTGGTTGCTTCATTAACAGGGCGACACGATTATATCATTATCGATGAGGCAGATCACGCTTCCATTTACGAAGGCACACGTTTATCGTTTTCGAAAGTGCTGAAGTTTAAACACAATGATATGGACAGTCTTGAAAAAGTGTTATCCGCTTTGCCTTTAGATGCCGTAAAGATGATTGTTGTAGATGGTGTATTTAGTATGGAGGGTGATATCGCGAACTTACCGGGGATTGTTGATCTCTGCGAAAAATACCAGGCCATGATTGTTGTGGATGATGCGCATTCTCTTGGAGTGCTTGGAAATGCGGGGAGAGGAACCGCAGATCATTTCGGTCTGACAGATAAAACAGATATCATAGTGGGAACCTTCAGCAAATCTCTGGCCTCGCTCGGGGGTTTTGTAGCCGCTGATTCTGACGTGATCGAGTATTTAAAACACAATGCACGCTCTCTTATTTTTAGCGCGAGTGCTACACCAGCCTCTGTAGCAAGTGCCTCAGCTGCCCTGGATATTATTCAAAATGAACCCTGGAGGATTGAAACACTTTGGGACAATACAAACTATGCTTTAAAAGGATTAAAAGACCTGGGCTTTGAAGTAGGTCCTACACAAACACCCATCATTCCAATTTACGTGAGAGATGACTTGAAAACTTACCAGATGACGAAAATGTTGTTGGATGAGCAAGTGTTTGTAAACCCGGTAGTAACTCCGGCAGTGAAGTCAGATTCAAGTTTGATCCGTTTTTCTTTAATGGCCACTCACACCAAACAACAAATTGAATTTGCTCTCGAAAAAATAGATAAGGTGGCAAAACAACTTAACATCAAACAATTGGTTTCACTTTAAACCCACTGTCATGATTCAAATCAGCAAAGTGTCTTCGAAAGACGACTTAAAAGCCTTTATCGATTTTCCGCATGAACTTTATGCCGGCGATAAAAATTATGTGCCAGAATTATTTATTGCACAGCGGGATATGCTGACCCCGGGAAAACATCCGTCTTCGAAGCATATAGATCTTCAATTATTTTTAGCAAAGATTGATTCTATTGTCGTTGGCAGAGTGGCTGCTATTCACAATAAAAATCATATTGCATTTACAAAAGATAACAGTGGTTTTTTCGGCTTCTTTGATTGTGTTGAAAATTACAATGTCGCAAAAGTTTTGCTGGATAACGCTGTGGCATGGTTAAATGAGAAGGGACTCGACGGCATTTTAGGCCCGGTTAATTTTTCTACGAACGATCCTTGCGGACTTTTAATTGAAGGATTTGATTTACCTCCACAGGTGATGATGACCTATAATAAATCTTACTACCAGTCTTTTATAGAAATGTATGGATTTGAAAAACGCATGGACCTTTTTTCTTATTGGTTCAACAGCGATACAATTCCTAAACGCGTTTTAACACTGGCGAAAAATATCGAACAGCGCCTGAATAAAAATGGAATTACTATTCGTACAGTCAATTTGAAAAACTTTAAAGAGGAAGTGAAAAGTATCAAACGGATTTACAACGAGGCCTGGGACAAGAATTGGGGATTTGTACCCTTTACAGATGAAGAGTTTGAGTATGTGGCAAAAGACATGAAACTTATTCTTGACAAAGACTTTGTACATATCGCTGAAAAAAATAACGAAGTCATTGGATTCTCTTTAGCCCTTCCAAACATCAATGAAGTTCAAAAGAATGTAAAGCGTGGAAGATTATTGCCCTCTGGCATTTTTAAACTGCTTTTAAATAAATCAAAGATAAACAGTGTGAGGGTTATAACCCTTGGGGTGCTTGATGCTTACAGAATGCAGGGAATTGAGGCCTGTTTTTATACAAAGATAAATGAAAGTATCATCAAAAAAGGTTTCAGGGGCGGCGAGGCTTCGTGGATCTTAGAGAATAACGAGATGATGAATCGTGAGCTTCAGAATATTGGCAGTAAGATTTATAAGACACATCGTCTTTACACCCTGAATTTGAATTAATGCAAAACAAACCTACCATATTGATTACCGGAGCAACTGGCTTCATTGGCCAGCACCTGGTAAAGCTTTCCATCGAAAAAGGTTTTGCCGTACATGCGCTTGTTCGTAAAACAAGTGATGTGACATTTATCAAAAATTTAGGGGCAAATATTTTATACGCCGATCTGTCCAGTACAAAAAGTATCCTGAAGGTTTTTTTAGAATTAACGGGTTTGGGTTTAACCGTGGATTATATTATTCACGCGGCCGCACTGACAAAAGCGAGATCGGAAAAAGAATTTTTTGACAGCAATGCTAAAAGTACTTTACATATTCTTGCTGCGATTGAACAGGCCCGGCTCAAATTAAAGAAATTTATTTTTATAAGTAGTCTCGCCGCCAGCGGACCGGAGAATTTCGGAAAATTGATTGAGAAAGACCATGATCAACCAATAACACAGTACGGTAAAAGTAAATTACAGGCAGAACGCATCGTGCGATCTTTTGAAACAATTCCTTACCTCATACTCCGGCCAACAGCGGTGTATGGGCCGGGAGAAAAAGATCTGTTATCGGTTTTTAAAATCGTAAATCGGGGAATCAATCCTTCTTTAGGATTTAATAAACAACAGTTGACTTTCATTTATGTAAAGGATCTGGCTGAACTCATTCTCGCAGCTGTAGTTTCTGAGCAAATGAATAAAACTTATTTTATTACAGATACTCAGATCTATGACAAGGCAGATTTCGCGACAGCAATAGCACGGTTTATTGATAAAAAAGTTCTGAACGTAAAATTGCCACTTACCCTGGTGAAAGGAATTTCTTTTTTTGCAGAAAACATTTCTTCTGCGTTTGGAAAACAAAGTCCTCTCACTCTTGAAAAATACAAAGAACTCACCGCGCAAAGCTGGAACTGCAATGTGGCTGACACTTTTAAGGAATTAAATTACACACCCGTTTATTCTCTTGAAGAAGGCATCAAAGAAACCGCGCGCTGGTACAAACAACACAACTGGATTTAAAACAACAATTAATAATTTAAAACAAATAAAATGGATGCAATTAAAAAACCAAGTCCTGCCAAAGGCAAATTAGCTCTTTTAATGCCAGGCTTGGGTGCTGTGGCTACAACACTTATAGCAGGAGTAGAAGCAATTAAAAAAGGAAAATCACAACCCATTGGCTCTCTCACTCAGATGAGCACGATTCGTTTAGGCAAAAGGACAGAAGAGCGGAATCCACTGATAAAGGATTTTGTGCCTTTGGCTAAATTGACTGATATCGTTTTTGGTGGCTGGGATATTTACGAAGACAATGTTTTTGAAGCGGCAATGAATGCAAAAGTTCTTGAACCTCACCAGTTATGGGAATTGAGAGCGGAATTGGAAAAAATAAAACCAATGCCCGCTGTGTTTAACCAGGACTATGTAAAAAACATTTCGGGAACGAATGTAAAATCAGGTCCGACAAAAATGGATCTTGCCTATCAATTAATGGGTGATATCGAGCGCTTTAAAGCAGAGAATGAGTGTGAGCGCGTTGTAATTGTTTGGTGTGCCTCCACAGAAAAATATATTGAGCAATCAGATATTCACCAGAGTCTTGAGCAATTCGAGATCGCTTTAAAAAACAACGACGATAGAATTCCACCAAGCATGATCTACGCTTATGCCGCTTTAAAATTAGGGGTTCCTTTTGTAAATGGTGCGCCAAATTTAACAGTGGATATTCCCGCATTAATTGAATTGGCTAAGGAAACAAAAACTCCTATTGCCGGTAAAGATTTTAAAACGGGTCAAACATTAATGAAAACGATTGTAGCTCCAGGTTTGCATGCACGTGCATTAGGCGTTAACGGTTGGTTCTCTACAAACATTTTAGGAAATCGTGATGGACATGTTTTGGATGATCCTGAAAATTTTAAAACGAAAGAGGTTTCCAAATTAAGTGTATTGGACGAAATTTTTCAACCAGAGTCAAACCCTGTTCTATATGGTGACATGTACCATAAAGTGAGAATCAATTATTATCCTCCACGTGGCGATAATAAAGAAAGCTGGGACAATATTGATATTTTCGGATGGATGGGATATCCGATGCAGATAAAAATTAATTTCCTTTGCCGCGATTCTATTTTAGCAGCACCCATTGTTTTAGACCTGGCTTTATTCAGTGACCTTGCTAAACGCGCTGAAATGAGCGGCATCCAGGAGTGGTTATCCTTTTACCTGAAATCTCCGCAAACTGCTGAAGGGTTAAAACCGGAGCACGATATCTTCAAACAATTAATCAAATTACAAAATACTTTACGCCATATGATGGGTGAAGATCTGATCACACATTTAGGATTGGATTATTACCAGGAATTAGTGGAAATGATGTAATGTGGTTTTATAAGTTCATAGCGACTTTCTTTGGTGTAGGATACATCGGTAAGGGAGCAGGCACGGTTGCAGCGTTGTTTTTGTGTGTACTGTTGCATTTGGTCGTAAAATTTAATTTTTATTCCCATAGCCTGCTCTTATTTTTTATCGCTGTTGTTTTCATTACAGGTGTATTTGTATCAGGGAAAGTTGAAAAAAGTTGGGGGAAGGATAATAAACGTGTGGTTATTGATGAAGTACTCGGCATGGCTGTCACTGTTCTCCTTCTTCCAATCAACTTTTTTACTTTGATAACCGGATTTATTTTGTTTCGTTTTTTTGATATAGCAAAACCACTTTATATCCGAAGGCTTGAGAATTTTAAAGGCGGTTGGGGCGTTATGCTGGATGATCTTGGCGCTGGCATATACAGCAACCTTGTTCTGCAGGTACTCGTTTATTTTTACTACAGCTACTTATGAAGACCTTTTTAAAAGCACAGTTTTCCGCATTAATCGCAACCGGGGTCGATTTTTTGGTAATGATATGCCTTGTCGAAATTCTGGAGTGGCATTATACTTTAGCGGTTTTTGTTGGTGCTATTGGGGGCGCATTGACAAATTTTTTGGTGAACCGTTACTGGGCTTTCGACTTGATAGAGCAGCCGGTAAAACAACAGAGCTTAAAATATAGTTTGGTATGGATGGGAAGTGTATTGTTAAACGTAAGCGGAGTTTATCTTATGACGCAGGTTTTTAAAGTGAGTTATATTTTCTCAAAAATAATGGTTGCAATTATTGTGGGCCTGAGTTTTAATTATTTGTTGCAGAAGAATTTTGTATTTGTGAAATGAAAAAGCCAGGTTTTAGTAATTTTCTTCTTATCATTTTCTTTTTTTTAAGTGCTCTGCTTCCGGCTCAAACCACAGTTGTTAGAGGAAAGGTAACAGACGCTAAAACAAATGAAGCTTTGCCTTTTGTAACGGTTTTTTTTGATGAGTCCAGTGTGTCTACCCAAACAGATGAAAAGGGGGAGTTTACAATTAAGACAGAAGGCGAATACACCAAATTGAAACTTATAACGATGGGATACAAACCTACCAGCAGGGAAGTATTTCCTGGCAAAGTGCAAACCATCGCTGTGAAGTTAATTCAGGAAGCGAAAGTACTGAATGAAGTAACAGTAAAGTCTCAGAAAAGCAAATACAGAAATAAAAATAATCCGGCAGTGGAACTCATTCGCAAGGTGATAGATCATAAAGAGAGTAATCGTAAAGAAGGTTTTGATTTTTACGAATACGAGAAGTATGAAAAGATTCAGTTTGCTTTAAGTAATGTCACCGAAAAATTTCAGAACAAAAAAGTTTTTAAGAAATTTCAATTTGTTTTTGAAAATTTAGATACAACCAAGCTCGAAGGAAAGCCGGTACTGCCGGTCTATTTAAAAGAATCATTATCGGAAATTAATTACCGGAGATCGCCGAAGACGAAAAAGGAAATTGTTAAAGCAAATAAAATGGTTGCCTTTGAAGGGTATGTTGATAACCAAGGCCTGGAAGCTTACATGAAATATCTTTACCAGGATATTAATATTTACGATAACACTATTACACTCCTTACCAATCAATTTATAAGTCCTATTGCTAATTTATCTCCTGCCTTTTATAAGTTCTTTATTGCCGATACTGTAGAAGAAAATAAATCTCGTTTTATAAAACTGGAGTTTGTTCCAAGAAATCATTCTGATTTTTTATTCCAGGGATTTATGTATGTAACACTCGATAGCAATTATGCGGTTGCAAAAATTGATATGGGTGTCAATAAAGACATCAACCTGAACTGGGTAAAAGAATTAAAAATTACGCAGGACTTTGAAAAAATGGAGGGGCAGGGATATACCCTTGTAAAAGATGAGTTCTCTGCCGACTTTGGCCTGACGCAGGGAAAGATGGGGTTTTACGGACAACGGACCGCCTTTTACAGAGATTTTCTAGTCAATGTTAAGAAGGAAGAAGATTTTTATAAGGGTGAGGCAGTAACTGTTTTAGACAGCGCTAATTTTCAAACGAATGAGTACTGGACTAAAAACCGACATGAAGAATTATCGAAATCGGAAGCGGGAGTTTATGCAACAATTGACAGTATAAAAAAAGTACCGGCATTTAAGCGTTCTCTGGATGTTATAGTTTTATTAGTAGCAGGTTACAAAACAATTACTCCCTATTTTGATATGGGACCTGTGAGCACCTTTTATAGTTTTAATCCCGTGGAAGGATTCCGGCTCCGGTTTGGAGGACGCACTACCACAACCTTTAGTAAAAAGATAAATTTTGAAGCGTATGGTGCCTATGGTTTTAAGGATGAGAAATGGAAATATTATTTTGGAAGCACTTATTCTTTAACAAAGAAAAGTATTTATGAATTTCCGGTAAGGTCAGTAAAAGTAAGTTATCAGCAGGAAACAAAAATTCCCGGGCAAGAATTACAATTTGTGCAGGAGGATAACATTTTATTGGCCTTTAAGCGGGGAAGTAATACTAAATGGCTTTACAATACTATTTTTAATGTTGAGTATCTAAACGAGTTTAAAAATCATTTTTCTTTTAGTGTAGGGTATAAAAACTGGATCCAGCAAGCGGCCGGTACTTTGCATTACAATACGAGTGATTACACAAACACAGCTTTAGATCTCAAAAATCTGCAAAGCTCTGAAGCATCGTTAACATTGCGTTGGGCGCCTAACGAGCAATTTTATCAAGGGAAAACATATAGAATCCCGGTTTCGTATAAAAACCCAATTTTTACTTTGCGTTATATAAAAGGCATGAAAGGTTTTTTGGGTGGACAATACGACTACCAAAATATTTCGTTAAATGTTTCAAAGCGCTTTTATTTTTCACAACTGGGTTACACGGATGTGGTTCTTGAAGGCGGGAAAATAATTGGCACTGTTCCTTTTCCTTTATTGACAATTCACCGGGCAAATCAATCCTATGCTTACCAATTACAATCTTACAACCTCATGAATTTTCTTGAGTTTGTAAGCGATGAATATGCGAGTGTGAATATAGATCATTGTTTTAATGGGTTTTTCTTTAATAAAATACCTTTACTCCGACGTTTAAAATGGAGGGAAGCGGTAACATTAAAAGTTTTATATGGACGAATTTCCACGAGTAATCTGCCTTCGCTAACAAACGACCTTTATAGATTCCCGGTAAGCGATGATGGCACACCAATCACCTACAGTCTCACCAAACAACCTTATATAGAGGGCAGTGTGGCTATAGCAAATATTTTTAAGTTTTTTAGGATCGATTTAGTAAAAAGATTCACTTACCTCGATCATCCTGGTATTTCACAATTAGGGCTCAGGCTCCGGTTTAAATTTGATTTTTAGAATTATGGGAACAACAATTAGTAACACAGCAATGCGAGAACACATGTCAGTAAGAGACAAACTTCAAAAAGGAATTTATGTTGTCATAAATCCCTTTGTAAAATTTTTAATCAAAATAGGATTTACTCCAAACCTGGTAACATTAACGGGTTTTGTATTAAATATTGGTGTTGCTATTATTTTTATACTGGGTGCTGAAGACGGAAACCGCAACGACCTTTCTTATGTTGGCTGGGCCGGCGCCACGATTCTGTTCGCCGGCTTATTCGATATGCTCGACGGTCAGGTTGCCAGGCTTGGAAATATGTCGAGCAAATTCGGGGCTTTGTTCGATTCGGTGTTGGATCGTTACAGTGAGTTGATTATGTTCCTAGGCATTTGTTATTACCTGGTGGCTCACCATTATTTTTTGAGTTCTCTTTTTGCTTTTCTGGCGCTCATAGGTTCAATGATGGTTAGCTATACAAGAGCGCGCGCCGAAGGATTAGGGATTGAGTGTAAAGGTGGTTTAATGCAAAGACCGGAAAGGGTTATTACCATTGGCGTTTCAGCTTTAGCCTGTGGAATTGTAGCGCATTACATCGGTGGTGATTATAAATTATTTATTGGAGGCATGAGTTTTCATGTTTTTGAAAGCATGTCTGTGTTTACGATTCCGATAACACTGGTAGCGATCTTATCAAACATTACGGCGGTTAAACGTTTAAACGACTGTAAAAAAGCTTTAGAGAAATGAGAGTGCTGGCTGTTTTTTTTGTTTTTCTTTTGAGCTTTCAAAGTTATGCTCAAAGTCAAAAAATTGTGAATATCTCTGATACTTTTCCCGTTCCCAAAATAACAAAGGACTTACTTTTTTACATTCAGCGTACGCATAATAAAAACACCATTATGTATACTTTGAATTATAATGCGGATAGCACGATCAACGAGAAGGAACCAGTAAAAATCTTTTGGATCAGGTATTCAGACAAAGGCGAAGTCGCTCCCTTGTCTTATATACAGAGAAATTACGCTTACGGTATTGAGTCACAAATGACTGACGCTACAAAAAAAACATTCAAACTCAATCTTGTCTCATATAAAAAGCGGACAATTTATCTGATGCGATCGGAAGTGGACAAACAGTACCACGCTTATGTAATGATGGATAATAAACTTGTTTACCTCTTCAAAGCTTTCGCGAAAATAGACGGCGGCACTTTTTGGGTTCCGCATATCACTTACGTGGAGCTTACAGGAAAAGACAGTATGACTGGAAAAAAAATAATAGAAAAAATCATTCCCTGATCATGGAATACAAACGTTTGAGTAATAGTATACTGGTTAGTTTCATCACCGTTTTGTACCTGGCGCTGTCTGCCCGGTTTATAGGCTTTAAAATCGACCAGCTTTTTTTAGCAGCCGTTTTTAATCTGCTTTATTATCTAACAGCATCTACCCGCAAGTTTATTCTTGGCTTTCTTATTTTTATTGTGTTCTGGATCATCTTCGATAGTATGAAACTCTTTCCAAACTATTTGGTGAACGACATTCATATCAAAGATCTTTATCAAAGCGAAAAATCTTTTTTTGGAATAAACGACCACGGAACTGTTTTAACGCCTAATGAATATGCACAAAAGTATTCTATTACTTTTTTAGATGTACTAACAGGGTTCTTCTACATTAACTGGATGCCCATTCCTTTGATCTTTGCTTTTTATTTATTCCGGAAAAACAGGATGCAGTTTTTACAATTTGCTCTCGCTTTTCTTTTTGTAAATCTATTGGGATTTGTAGTTTATTATGCTTTTCCGGCTGCTCCGCCCTGGTATGTGAAAGAGTATGGATTTGAGGTACATTTTAATACCCCCGGCAATACTGCCGGCCTTGCAAGGTTTGATGATTTTTTCGGCATTAAATTATTTCACGGACTGTATGCTAAGAGTTCCAATGTGTTTGCCGCAATGCCCTCCCTGCATTCAGCCTATCCGATTGTAGTTTTGTTTTTCGGATTAAAAAATAAGCTTGGACCTATAACTGTTTTTTTCGCAGTTTTTATGATGGGAACCTGGTTTTCGGCGGTTTACACCGGACATCATTATGTACTTGATGTTTTGGCAGGCATTGCCTGCGCTTTAACAGGATTACTCTTGTTTGAAAAATTACTCTTAAAAACAAAATGGTTTAATTCCTTTTTGAATAAGTACAAAACCCTAATTTCCTGATCTTGAAACTAATTTACGCATGTTTGGTTTTCATAGTTTTAAGTTCCTGTCAAAAGAACTATACCTGCGTTTGTACAACAATACCCGCTAACCAGGATACTATCATTGATAAAGCCAGAACAACAAAAATTGGAAGTAAATACTATGCAAAATTCTGTGCTGACTTTGAGAATCAACGTTCTAATTTAAAAGATTGCCATCTTCAGTAAATCTCGGTTTGTTAAATTAACGCCTGTAAGGTTAAAAAAACTTACTGTGGCAACTTACAGAAAGGCCTCTTCAACATGGCAGCGTTTTTGCGGGAGAAGAGTAAATCTTTCTTAAACTGAACCTATGAGACTTTTATTTCTTACCCTGATGCTTACATTCATTAGCTCCGTGCAGGCTACTGTCTGGAAAGTGGGACCAACCAGAACTTATACTGTACCCAGTAAGGTTGCTGCTCTTGTAAATAGCGGCGATACTGTGGATATCGATGCTGGAGTATACGTGTCTGATGTGTGTGCCTGGACTGACAATAATTTATTACTTCGGGGTATAAATGGTATGGCGCATTTAAAAGCTAATGGGTCAAGCTTTGGCGACAAGGCTATTTGGGTAATTCAGGGCAATAATATCACTATTGAGTATGTGGAATTCTCACAGGCTGCTTCTACTTCCGCAAATGGCGCGGGTATACGACAGGAAGGTAAAAATGTGAGTCTTCGTCACTGTTATTTTCACGACAATCAAAACGGGATTTTGTCGGCTGCAGTGCTTGCAAGTAAAATAACCATAGAATATTGCGAATTTAATTTGAACGGATCGGGTGACGGCTACACTCACAATGTCTACATTGGAGCAGTCGATACTTTGCTCTTCCGTTACAACTATTCTCATCATAGTAAAGTGGGGCATGAATTAAAAACCAGGGCAGTTGTCAATTATATTTTATATAACCGCTTCAGCAATGAAACAACAGGAACAGGAAGTTATAACATAGATGTACCCAACGGTGGCCTGGCAATCATTATGGGAAACGTGGTACAGAAGGGAGTAAATTCGACCAATTCCAATTTGATATCTTATGGCGTGGAAGCATTAACAAGTGCAGGTCCTCACAATTTGTATTTGATAAACAACACATTGGTGAATGAAAGAAGCAATGGTACCTTTTTAAACATACAAACCGGAACAGCTTTATTTAAGTCGTACAATAATATTTTTGCCGGTAATGGAACTTTGTTTACCGGAAACCTTATCACCGTTGATACGGCAGGTAATAAAAAACTGGCGGGCGCTTCGGCTGGCTTTCTTAATTTAGCAGGATATGATTACCATTTAATAGCAGGCAGTGCCGCCATAAACGTTGGCGTAAATGCGGGAAATGCCAGCAATGGCTTTGCGTTAAGCCCCTTGTTCGAATATGCCCATCCTGCAGCACAGAATACTCGTATGGCTAATGGTGCGCTTGATGCAGGAGCTTATGAGCTCGCGGGAATTGTTTCTTTGAAAAACGAATCAAAAATTACCACTATTCGTTTTTATGTGGCGAAAGATATTTTAACCGTCTCCTCACCAGAGGAGATAGAAAGTGCGAAAATTGTAACGGTAGAAGGAAAGCTTATTTACCAAAGTGATAAGTCTTTTACTGTCAAATCACTTTCCACTGCCGAATGGACCCCGGGAATTTATGTCATCACAGCCTATTCAAAACAGGGACAGCGCTTCACAAATAAATTTATAATTCCTTAAGTAGTTAGGAGTTCCTGTATTTCTTTGTAGGTAAAAACATTGCTCGCTTTTTTCTCTTGAAGAGAATTTTTATAAAGCGCTAAGGCAAGTGTTTCTGCGTTAATGCTGCGGTATTTTTTCAAACTTCCAATTAGCAGAGGATTCAAAACTCTCCAAACCAAAATCAAAGATCTCTCCAAGACTCTATGTTCTTCACGGTTTCCGGCAAGCATGCTGGGTTGGTAAATAAATAAGACAGGCAGATTTAATTTTGCGAGATCTCTTTCCGTTTCTCCCTTCATGCGCGAATAAAAAATAGCAGAGTTAGGATCTGCTCCTATGGCTGAAATAAGATGGTACTGCGGAATGGAATTTTGTTTGGCAATTTCTCCTAAAATCACCGGGTAATCGTGGTCAATTTTATAGTAGTCTTTTCTGTCAGGCGTTTTTTTTCTGGTCGTTCCAAGACAGCTAAATAATACATCACCCTTTATCAGGTTTGTGTAATCGTGAAGCTTGTCAAAATTTAAAACATGTTGTTTTAATTTGGGGTGTTTAAGTGCGATCGGTTTTCGGACTAAAATCAGCACTTCGCTATATTCAGGCGCTTCCAATAAAATTCGCAGGAGGTGAGCTCCGATAAGACCCGTGGCGCCTGCAATAATAGCTTTTTTCGACATAAACAGTTTTTTTATAAAAGATGAAACCCTTTTAAAATTAATAAAAGGGTTTCAAACAAAGGTTTTTATTTTCTAAACCATTAAGGGTTATTGGAAAAAATGCTAATGTCCTTCACCAAAACTCTTCTTGACAGTTTTAAATTCGAAACGATAATTTCAGCAAGATCTTCTGCCTGCATTACTTTTTCGGGGTTACCATCTGTCAATTTTAAATTCACCGCCATTTCGGTAGCTGTGGTACTTGGGGTCATGGTAAATACACGGATATTGTCTTTGCGTACTTCCTGCATCAAAGATTCAGAAAGGCCGATAAGCCCGAATTTAGAAGCACTGTAAGCGCTTGTCATAGCTGCACCTTTTAATCCCGCTGTTGACGAAATATTTACAATATCTCCGCTCTTCCTGGTTTTCATATCAGGCAGCACAGCGCGAATCACATAATAAGCGCCCAGTAAATTTGTTTTGATCATACTTTCCCACTCATCTATGGTAAGGTCCATAAACCCTCCGAATTTTCCAATACCGGCGTTGTTAATGAGGATATCAATTTGTCCTAGTTCATATTTTAGAGCGTCAACGGCGGAAATAACAGAATTGTTATCGCTGACATCCGAAGTGATATAAGAAATTTTTATTTCCGAATTTATTTTTTTTGCTTCAGCAACCACCAGGGCTAAGTCTTTAGCGGTGCGGGCTGTGAGCGCAAGATTAATTCCCTCTTTGGCAAAAGCTAAAGCAATAGCTTTTCCGATTCCTTTACCAGCGCCGGTTATGAGGGCTGTTTTTCCTTTTAGATTTTCCATAATTTATTTTGTGCGGTAAATTTACTCAGATAAAGAATACACAAGTGTGAAGAAAGGTTATTAGGATAAAAATGCTTTTTTAATTAAGCTAATGCTCTAAGATTTATTTACTGATAGTGAATTAATTACACCCTGACACTAAATTAAATTTGCGCAATCATCTGCTTGCTTGTATATTTGCAAGCAGATGATTGCATATTAATATGGAAATTAGAAGAGATGTTTTTCAGGCGATCGCGGACCCCACGAGAAGGGAGATTATAACTATCGTTGCCCGGCGGCCTCAGAATTTGAATGCCATAGCTGATCAGTTTGATGTTACGCGTCAGGCAGTATCCTTGCACATAAAGATTCTGAATGAATGTGGTCTGATAATGATTACAAAAAAAGGAAGAGAACGCTACTGTGAAGCAAGACTGGAGCAACTCAGTGAAGTGCAGGAATGGGTCGCGCATTCTAAAAAACTGTGGGCAGGAAGGTTTAATGCCCTGGAAAAATTACTCGATGAACTTCAAACCAAATCGCCCAAAAAGGTGAGTAAAACAAGAAAAAATGGAGCGAGAAAATAATCCGTCAAGTAACAATGCAAACGAGGTGTTTATTGAGCATGCCTTCAATGCGCCGGTAGAACTGGTATTTAGAGCTTTTACTGATCCGGCATATCTGGAGCGTTGGTATGCTCCTAACGGATGTAACATTAGTTATAAGTTTATCGATGTAACTGTAGGCGGTAGATTTCACTCTTGTATTAGTGACCCGAAATTTGGAGACTGTTGGTGCGTTGGTGTATACAAAGAGATTGTAAAAAATAAAAAAATAAGCTATGATATAAGTATTGCAGATGAGTTGGGTAATCTCACTGATCCGGCAACGGCGGGAATGGATCCTGATTGGCCTATGACAACTCGTGTGGATATTTTATTTAGAGAAGAAAACGGCAAGACTCACGTAACGCTTCATCAAAGTGTGTTAGAGAAGATCGCTAAACGAACAGGCGCGCATCCTAGCTGGATTCAGATGCTCCGGAGACTCGAAAATATCCTGGTCATAAAATAATCAAGAAATTATATATGAAATCATTGAAAACACTTTTACTCGTAGCAGTCGTTTTTTTAAGCTGCAGGGAAGAAAACGAAAAGCTATCATCAGCAAAAATTACCAGTATGGATACACTACCAAAGATATCAGCTTCTGACGTTAAAATCGGTTACGCCCCCGTAAATGGAATTCAAATGTATTACGAAATTCATGGTAGCGGGAAGCCTCTTGTTTTAATTCATGGAGGAGGTTCAACCATCGAAACCAGTTTTAGCAAACTCATTCCTTTTTTTGCGAAAACGCGTAAAGTTATAGCTGTAGAGTTGCAGGCGCATGGACACACCGGAGATCGCGACGCGCCTGAAAGTTTTGAGCAGGATGCCGATGATGTGGCGGCACTTCTTGACTATTTAAAGATCAGGCAGGCAGATGTTTTAGGATTCAGCAATGGCGGAAGTACAACCCTGCAGATGGCCATGCGGCATCCGGAACTTGTAACTAAAATAATTCCCATTTCTGCTATTTATAAAAGAGAAGGCATGCAAGCTTTTTTCTGGGGCTTTATGGAGAAGGGCACTTTTAAGGATCTGCCGCAAGTTTACAAAGATGCTTATTCAAAAATAAATCCTGATCCGGAGAAATTGATGAATATGTACACCAAAGACCGTAACAGGATGTTGGCATTTAAAGATTGGAATGAGGAAGATGTGAAGACTATTAAAGCACCGGTGTTGCTGATCGTTGGCGACAAAGATGTGGTGAGACCAGAACATGCTTTTGAAATTGCTAAACTTTTGCCACAGGCCAGGGTAGCTATCGTGCCTGGTGCCCATGGAGATTTTATTGGCGAGGCAATGTCGACGGATGCTGAAAGTAAAATTCCGGAGGCGACTTTTTTAATGATCGAAACGTTTTTAAATGCAGGTAACTAGCGATTGATTTTTAGCAATGAATCCAAAAGCTTCATTTTGGATACAACAACCAGAGCTTCGGTTATTTTTTGTGTTTTCTTTCTTCTGAAATTTGTACCGTTAAAATAAAATTAAGAAAGATGAAGAAAGTAAAATTAGGAAGTCAGGGACTTGAAGTAGTTCCAATTGGATTAGGGTGTATGGGAATGACTAAAATTGCCGGAGGGGATATTTACGGAAAGGCAGATGAGAAAGAAGCAATCGCAACCATTCAACGTTCTTTGGAACTGGGCGGAAATTTTTTGGATACGGCAGATCTGTATGGTCCATTACACAATGAACGTCTGATAGCAAAGGCCATGAAAGACAACAGACAGAAATACGTGATTGCTACGAAATTCGGTTATGAAATTAACGACGAAGGAAATTTAACCTGGAAAATAAATGGCGAAAAAAACTATGTGAGAAAAGCAGTAGAGCGTTCTTTAAAGAATTTAGAAACAGATTTTATCGACCTTTATTATTTACACCGACTGGATCCCAATACAGCCATTGAAGAAACCGTAGAAGCTATGGGGCAATTGGTGAAAGAAGGAAAAGTAGGTTACATCGGACTCTCAGAAGTCTCTTCAGAAACCATCAGGCGGGCACATAAAATTCACCCGCTAACAGCCATTCAAACAGAGTATTCTTTGTTCGAACGTGGGGTAGAAGAAGCGGGAATTCTAACTACGCTGGAAGAATTAGGAATTGGCTTCGTAGCTTATTCTCCCCTGGGACGCGGATTTATTTCAAGCGACCTGAAAATTAAAAGTCCTGAAGATTTTCCGGAAAACGATTTTAGAAGAAGTATTCCCCGTTTCCAGGGGGAACAGTTTTACAAAAACCTTGAATTGTCTGAGGCAATAAATAAAATGGCAGAAGACAAAGGCATTACTTCTTCTCAGTTAGCTATTGCCTGGGTGCTTGCAAAAGGGTATTTACCAATTCCGGGAACTAAACGTGTAAAATACATTGAACAAAATATAGCGGCAACCTCTATAGTATTGAGTAAAGAAGAGCTAGCTCGCCTGGAAGAAATTGTTCCCCTGGGAACTGATACTGGCGCGCGGTACGATGCATCAACTATGGCCACGTTAGACAACTAGAATGACAAACAGAAAAGCTACCTTTATAAGTAGCTTTTCTTTTAAGAAAGAAGATGAAAAAACAAACTCTAAAACCTTATCTCGTTGATTCCATCTCTGAATGGCACCGGCTTTTAAAATTACCGGCCCCTGAACATCCGCTCATAAGCGTTGTAAATTTTGATGAAACAGAGTGTTACCAGGGAGAAGAACTACTGACTTTTTTATATAATTTTTACGTGCTGGGAATTAAAAAGAACTGCAAAGGTAAAATCAGGTATGGCCAAAAGCCTTATGATTTCGATTCTGGTGTTATGAATTTTTTTTCACCCGGGCAACTAATTACTTCTGAGCAAAGCTCGAGCGAAAGGCTTTCAGGCATCTGGTTGTTGATTCACCCGGATTTTCTACGCCGTTATTCTTTAAGTAAAATGATTAAAGGTTATGGCTTTTTTTCATACGCATTAAATGAAGCCTTACATCTTTCGGATAAAGAAGAAAAAACGGTTACTTCTATTCTACTAAATATAGAGCAGGAGTACCGCTCCGTTATTGATACCTACAGTCAGGATGTGATTATTTCGCATATAGAATTACTCTTGAATTATTCTAACCGTTTTTATAACCGCCAGTTTATTACACGAAAACATGCCAGCAACGATCTTCTCGATAATCTTGAAAAACTTTTAGCAGATTACTTTGAGAGCGATAAAGTCAGGAGCATGGGATTGCCTACGGTTCAATTTCTTTCAGATCAATTACACGTTTCCACACATTATTTAAGTGATATGCTCAGGTCGCTTACCGGACAAAGCACCCAGCATCATATTCACAATAAACTTATTGAGAAGGCCAAAGAAACGCTGACTACTACAAATTTATCTGTTTCTGAAATTGCTTATCAGCTGGGATTTGAATATCCACAATCTTTCAGCAAATTGTTTAAGGGTAAAACAAATCTTTCTCCAATGGACTTCAGGAACTCGTTTAATTAGTGCTTTATGGTTTATCTGTGAGTAGATTTTAATACGCATTCTCCTCGCTTGATCCTCGTTATATAGTAAAATCTATCTAAATAAAAGTCACTTTATTCGTTTTTGAGATACTTGTGTTTTTTACTTAAATAAAAAAACCTGATTCACTGGGAATCAGGTTTGATTGTTTTAGCAAAAACCATAGACACATCTGCTAAGTAAATGTCAAATTGCTAAACCAATTCTGTAACAGTCATTAAATTTAACTGGCCTAAATGATAGCTCTGGTGATTTGTTCTTCCTAAAAGCACATTTAATTTATTGCGGTGTGGCTCTTTAGCAAAGTCTTCTGCAGAAACAGCAGTATGTTTTCCCATCCAATCCTCTGCAGACATTTTCGCAAAATGTGTTGTAAGTGTAGCAGTTAAAGAAACCCATTTTGTTTTTAATTCCTGCACGGAACTAGTCATTTCAAAAGATCTGTCGGGATTTCCGCTAAACACTTCCAGCTCAGGAAAAAGTCTTTCTCCCAATCCAAATAAAGGTAACATGCCATCATTGGTTGCAATTAAATGTCCTAACAAATAAATTGCCCTGTTGCGTCCCGGCGCCACTTCACTTAAATAGTCTTCATCGCTGTATTTATTAAAAAAATCGCTGAAGGCTTTATTTCTTCCTGTCCAGGTTTCTACAATTTGTTTTATAAGTTGATCTGTGTAATTTTTTTGCTCGCTCATGATCCCGATTTTAATAAGTTTAAGCTTCTGTGGTTTTGATTAAAACAATCTGTGAAATTTATAATCTGTGGCAGATTAAATCCAAAACACATCGCCAAACACCGACCAGGGTTTCTGTTTGGAATTAACTTCCGTAGGAACACGGCGTGGCGCCGGAATAGCTATTTCAGGCTTTACTGCCAGTTTAGGAGCTTGCATGCCTGCACTGCAAAAGTGGGGTAAACCTGGGCAAAGTTGATCTTTTACATTTTCCATCTTTCTTTAATTTAAAGGGTTAAACTTTAATCTATTTATCTAAATATATCGATGTATTTTCTGATTAAAAAAGGCAGTCGATATATCTGCCTGTTTTCTTTTACAAATGTAAGTGATAAATCGATACATTCAAGTTTATCGATTTATTATTTGGTTTTTTTAACTTTCGTACTGGTTCAGGAATTTGATATAGGCACCAAGAACTTCTTTATTAATCTGGTAACTGGCGTTACGGCCGTCTTTTTCGGCAATTAAAAGGTCTGCATCCACCAATTGTTTAATGTGGTGTGAGATGGTGGATTGCGCAAGTTCGAGCGATTCAACTATCGCAGTGCATTGGCAGGGATTTTTTTGTCTTTTAATCATGTCCATCATTTTCAAACGGAACGGATCACCTAAAGCTTTTGAAATTTTCTCGATTTTCTTTAAATCTAACTTGATATTCATGCCTGCAAATATATCGATTAATTTCGATAGATGGATGTTATAAATTTCCAAAAAGGGAGGCCTATTTAATGAGGGCTGCAATATTTTCAAAAGCGTCGTCGTCTTTGACCACATACATGCTTCCTGAATCCTTTACTGCCAGGGCAATTTTGATATCCTGTTGTGCGCTCAGCAGGATTACTTTTGCTTTAGGATCTTTGGTTTTTATGTCGATAAGGATAGAAAATCCGTCTTCAGCGTCGTCGTACTGACCATTCAGAAAATAATCTACCACAATATAATCTGGTTTCATGTGAAGGTTGTCAAGGGCCAATTCCCCCACAGGAAATAACTTTACTTCTATATTTTCAAACTTTGTTTTCAGAAAAACTTCCAGAGATTTTGCATACAAGGTATTATCTTCTACTACAAAAATGAGTTTTGACTTGTTTTTGTGTCCAAACATTTCTTCAGAGCTTAGTGGTTTATCAGAAGTAAATATATTACTAAATCAGTAATTTTGAAACCTACGTTCTGCTATGTTTGATCTCTTCTATTACCTGAAGACAATCTTTTTTCACTAGTTTAAAAGATGTTTTAATTTGCACCATACCGGTGCTCGTTTCCGCCAGTTCCTCCATTTTGGATAAAATAGGTGAGAGTTTTTCATCCAGTCCTGCCATTGGAATCGACGACTTGAGTTTATGCGAAAGACTTCGAATGGTTTTAAAATCTTTTTTTTCTATGGCTTTTTCAATAAGCGCAAGTTCTTCCGGAATCTGTGTAAGAAATAAATCCAGGATTTCGGTTATAAAATCTTTGTTACCCTTAGAAATTTCTTTTAAATAAGTAAGGTCTAACAGTGTGCTTTCGTTTTTTTTAGAAACCGGCCTGACAGCTGGCTTTGATTTTGTTTCTTCGGTGTTATCTACAAGTTCAGCTATTTTTTCATAAAGCTCAAGGGGCTTAAAGGGTTTCGATATGTATTCATTCATGCCTAAACCAAGGCACTTCTCCCTTTCACTCTGCATGGCATGAGCGGTAAGGGCAATAATGGGAATGTTGTTCTTTAGTTTTGTGCGGATATACTGAGTGGCATCGTAACCATCCATTTCAGGCATGTGCATATCCATCAGGATAATATCGTACTGTTTTTTCTTTAAAGCGGCAATGGCGAGTTTTCCATTATCTACTATATCAATTTTAAAACCAAACCCCTCCAATACTTTTTCTGCCAGTTTTTGATTTAAAAAATTGTCTTCGGCCAGTAGAATTGAAATACTGGAAGGCTTTTTTTTCAGCGAAATTTTTGGTTTCTGAGTAAAGACTTCCATTTGCTGTGCATCAGGAACTTTGTAAGTAATTCTGACTTCAAACGTGGAGCCTTTTTTGGCTTTGCTTTTTATGGAAATATCACCGCCCTGCAACTCAGCTAGTTTTTTTACGATGCTTAAGCCTAATCCTGTGCCACCGTATTTTCTTGTAGTGTCGTTGCTTCCCTGGTTAAAGCGTTCAAAAACGGCATTTATTTTCTCGTCAGGAATGCCGATTCCGGTGTCCTGCACGCTAAATAAAACGGTAACTTCCTTTGACTTTTGTTCAAGTAATTTAGCCACAACTTTTATGCTGCCCTTCTCTGTAAATTTAATGGCATTGCTCACAAGATTTGTGATGATCTGCGTTAAGCGCATTGGATCACCGGTAACAACCTCTGGAATGGTTTTGTCGGACTCAAAAGTCAGTTCTAATTTTTTTTGTTTAGCACGTTCGTTAAATAGAACAAAAAGCGATTCAAACACTGCCCGTATACTTAAAGGCAACGCGTCTATCGCCATCATACCGGCTTCTATTTTCGAATAGTCTAAAATATCATTAATAAGGCCCATCAGGTTTTTGCCTGAAGTTTCAATAGCTTTTGTAAACCCTAATTGTTCGCCGCTTAATTTTGTTTTTAAAAGAAGATCTGTAAAGCCGAGTACGCCGTTCATAGGTGTTCTGATCTCGTGACTCATATTTGCAAGGAACTGCTCTTTTGCAATAACCGATTGTTCAGCTTCTTCTTTGGCTTTGCGAAGTTCTTCTTCAATTTGTTTACGTTCCGTTATATCCTGCATGGTTCCCCTGAACAAGGTAATTTCACCCTTCTCGTCAAGGATAGGTACAACGCGTGTTTCAATCCATTTTGTAGTTCCTTTTGCCGTGATAAAGCGGTTGATACTTTCAGTAGGTTTTTTGCTTTGGTAGGTTTTTGCTATGTCCTCCAAAACAAAAGAGCGGTCATCTGGATGAATCGCACTTATGTATTGCTCATAGCTTAAAGGCTCTACTGAATGATCCATTTCCATGAAATCAAAAATTTCTTTTGACCAGGTTATCTTTTGTTCTTTGATCTTGTTTTCGAAGCTCCCCATCCGTCCTATATTCATTGCTTCAACGAGAAGAGCACGTGCTTCACTTAATTCCCGCTCGCTTTTTTTACGCTCCGTAATATCATAGAACATGCTCAGTGCATGGGGTTTTCCATCTATTTCAATAATTTCGGCAGATACCAAGGCATGCTTTTTTTGTCCCGATCTGTCCGAAAAATTTATTTCATAATTCCTGAGGGATCCTGTTTTTTGAAAATGTGTTACCATGCCTAACCGTTCTTCCTCGGTTAACATGCCAAGTTCTGCGCTGTTTTTTCCAACAGCAGTTTCTTCATCGTAGCCGGTTAGCTGTTTAAAGCTTTCGTTGATTTCTATAATTTGATTGGGATTAAAAGTGGCTAAGTAAAGGGCTGCAGGACTAGAACGAAATATTTTGGTAAATCTTTCGTCTCTTTCTCTTAAAAGCTCTTCCACTTTTTTTCGCGCTGTTATTTCGGTATAAACACCACAAACGCCGTTTATGCTGCCATTTGCATCGTATAGAGGGAATTTTGTTACAAGAAAGTGTCTTGTCACGCTGTCTATGCTGAAAGAGTATTCGTAATCAATGGATTGTTCTTTTTCAAAAACTTCTTTGTCGGTTTCCTGAAGTCTTTCTGCAAGCTCTGCAGGACGAAAATCAAAATCGGTTTTAAAATAAATGTCCTCCTGGCTAATATGAAATATTCTTTCGTATTGTTTGTTAACCATCAGGTATCTTGACTGAGTGTCTTTTATAAAAATAATAGACGAGGTATTATCAAGAATAGATTGAAGCGTATGCTTAGCTTCTTCAATGGCGCTATTTGCGCGTGCCAGTTCTTGTTCAACTTTTTTACGGGAGTCGATATCTCTTACAATTCCCTGAAAACCTGCAATGCGTCCTTCGTTATAAAGGATAACCACATTTTGCTCAATCCATTTTGAAGTTCCGGCAGCTGTTAAAATTTCGAACTCGAAATTGGTTTGGTAAGTTTTGCTTTTAAGTTGATTCGCATAGAAGAGCTTGGTTTTTGTAATCCATTGAGGACTCAAAAGGCTCGTGAAGTGTTTACCCAGGAACTGCGAAGCAGGAAAGCCGGTGATTTCAACAAAGGCTTTACTGATATAATCGAAATTTCCTTCGCTATTGGTTGTGTAGATGATATCTCCTGCGTTTTCGACAAGGCCCAGGTACTGGTTTTTTAAAAGTTCATTTTCATTTTTTTTTCTCCTGAGTTCAAATTGGTTCATCACCAGGCGCGAAAGAGAAGTTAGGGCTTCTTTTTGTTGGCCGGTTAGTTTTTTTGGAACCTGGTCAATCACACATAAGGAGCCAAGAGCAAAGCCTTCCGGACTTAACAAAGGCGCACCGGCATAAAATCGGATGTTTGGGTGGCCTGTTACAAAAGGGTTATCTAAAAATAAAGAGTTTTCTTGTGCATCAGACACTTCGTAAATTTCTTTACCCAAAATAGTATATTGACAAAAGGAAGCATTTCGTGAGGTTTCGGCGCCATCCATGCCCAGCTGTGATTTGAACCATTGACGGTCTTTGTCGATCAAGGTAATGAGTGCAATTGGGCTATGGCAAATTTCTGAGGCTAGCAGCGTTATGGCATCGAGATCTTCTTCAGGCAGAGTGTCAAGAATGTTGTAGGCTTCTAATGCTTCTTGTCGTTCTATTTCGTTAGTGGGAACCGGATGTTTCATGATTTAGGGCTTAAACAAAAATAAGTTTAAAACCCGTAAAAAACCTTATTTTTTATCAGTTCTGTGCCGAAAATGGACGGAAAGGGTGCGGTCCTGAAAATGGGGCTATTCAGTATGTTTTGGGCTATGCACGAAGGCGCGGTTTAGCAGATATTTCTTATTCCTTAAATTCGACGGGTTTCTGAAAAAGTTTAGGGAGACATTGAGTAAATTCGCACCACTATATGCAAACACTCAACCAACTCGTTTCAGGTGAATTAAAGGGAATTAAAGAATTAAAATTGTCCTGTAATCTGATTGAGTTTCCAAAAGAGATTTTTTCTTTAAGCGATACGCTTGAGGTGCTTGATCTTTCTCAGAATAAGCTTTCAGAGCTTCCTTCAGACTTCGGTCGCTTACAAAAATTAAAAATTGTTTTTTTCTCTGATAATTTATTTACTCAATTGCCAGAAGTTTTGTTTGATTGCAGGGAGTTAAGCATGATTGGTTTTAAATCGAACCTGATAGAAGATGTTCCCGAAAATGCTTTGCCGCCTTCTACACGTTGGTTAATCCTGACGAATAATAAAATTAAAAAACTACCCGCGTCCATTGGAAAATGTTTACCCCTGCAAAAAGTAGCTTTAGCTGGAAATCAACTGAAGAGTCTGCCTGATGAAATGGCGAACTGTAAAAATTTAGAATTGCTCCGGATTTCAGCGAATCAGTTTACAGAGTTGCCAGGGTTTTTACTTCAGCTCCCAAGGCTGTCATGGTTAGCCTTTTCGGGAAACCCTTTCAGTCATACGCCTGAAGGAATTCAAAAATTAAATGCGATCGACTGGAATGAATTTGAAGTAGTAGATAAACTGGGAGAAGGCGCATCGGGCGATATCTATAAAGCAGTATGGAAGACTCAAGCATCTAATAAAGAAGTTGCCATAAAAGTATTTAAAGGAGAAGTTACCAGCGATGGTTTTCCGGAAGATGAACTGGAGGCTACGGTAGCTGCGGGAATTCATCCGAATCTTGTGACTTTGTTAGGAGAATTAAAAAGTCACCCGGATAAAAAACAAGGATTGGTGATGGATTTAATCCCTCCTTCGTTTTACAATCTTGGTCTTCCTCCGAGTCGCGATACCTGCAGCCGCGATACGTTTAAACCAGGAACAGTTTTTTCAGTGGAAACAATTTTAAAGATCGTCACCGCCATAGCCTCTACAACAAGCCATTTACATGCACGGGGAATTCTGCACGGGGATTTGTATGCGCACAATACGCTTATTGATAAGGATGTAAACACTTTAATGGGCGATTTTGGTGCCGCGTCTTTTTTTCAAAAGGAAGATAAGAATGCCGATGCTTTAAGGATGATAGAAAGCAGGGCACTGGGTTGCCTGCTGGATGACCTGCTACACCATTGTACCGATAAGGACTCTTTTATCCTTGAAACATTAAAAGTTTTAAGAAGTGATTTGATGAATGAGGATTTACATCTGCGCATTTCCGTCGCACAAGCAGTGGAGCGGTTAAGTACTGTTATGTAAACCCTTTTGGGAGCGGGAAAACCAGACTTTAAACGGCCTGCGCAAATTTTTTGCGCGATTTTGTAATGCCTGTCATGTTTTTATTAGCCCATCCGGCAAGTGCATGCATGTGTGGAAGTAAACTTTCACCTCTTGGAGTTAGCTCATATTCTACGCGTGGTGGAATTTCAGGATATACTGTGCGCTTCACAAGTCCGTCCGCTTCTAAAGTTCTTAAGGTTACCGTCAGCATTTTTTGAGAAATGTCTCCCAATGCTTTGTGTACTTCGTTAAAGCGCATGGTGTCTTCCTCTCCTAAAGTCAATAGCACCAGCATCGACCATTTGTCGCCAATGCGATCAAGAATGGTGCGCACCGGACAATCATCGCTGACATAAAACGTTTTTATTTTTTCTTTTAACTGCATCTTTATTTTTTTATTACATTTTGTATGGTTGCCAATAAGTGTTTTTTTGACATTACTTTATGCTTCACTAGCTCTGGTTGTAAATGCTTGCTCGTTGAGCTTTGCCCGACTTCCCGGTTTCATTAGGCATGCTTCTCTCGCACAGACGACAACCTCTATTTTCTTTTGCCTTGATGCAAAAGAAACAAAAGATCAAAACGATTTGCCAACCTGGATTTTTCGGATTAACGCTCAAATATTACCCCTCCTAAATGAAGAATCCGGGTTCGCACCAAATCGTTCTCCACCACCGAACTCTCCGAGACGAATCAAGGCGCATATGCATTTTATCCTGTTTTCAACAAACCTGTTACATCTATTAAAAAAATATCCATTTAATTAATATTTTATTTTATTGATAATCAGTATTACTAACTTTTAGGTAAGCGTGGCACTTTTTTGTGCCTTCTTGTTTCTGCCAGATCAAGCGTTTACCTTTGACTTACCAAAAGTAAGTAATAAACTTTAAGTAAGCAAGAAACTAAAAAAATCAAATTATGAGTAAAATTTTTATCACCGGGGTAACCGGTCATTTCGGAAAAGCCACACTGAATTTTTTATTAAATAAAGGCATTTCGGCAAGTGATATCACTGTGCTTGTGAGAGAAGAAGCCAAAGCCGAAGAATTTTTAAAACAGGGTCTGGCCGTAAAGCAAGCTGATTACAGCAATTACGAGGCGCTTGTAAAAGCTTTTAAAGGAAGCGATACACTTTTATTGGTATCAGGAACTGATATTCCGAACCGCAGTCAACAGCAGGAAAATGTGGTGAAGGCTGCGAAAGAAGCGGGGGTAAAAAGAATTGTTTACACAAGTTTTGACCGTAAAAATGAAACAAGCACTTCGCCCATAGCTATGATTGCTGAATCGCATTTGCATACCGAAAAGGCAATTAAAGCTTCGGGTTTGCAGTACACCATTCTTAGGAACAATCTATACATGGATATGTTGCCTATGTTTATTGGAGACAAAGCAGTAGAAACAGGAGTGATCTATCAACCTTCAGGAGATGGTAAAGCTGCCTATCTTCTGCGCGAAGACATGGCCGAAATTGCAGCCAACGTTTTAATAAACACGGGACATGAAAACAAAGAGTATGTGGTTGGTGGTGCTACAGCTTATTCATACGCTGAGATAGCTGAATTAATTTCAGAGCTTACCGGAAAAACAATGCAACATGTATCTCCTTCAAAAGAAGAATATATTAAAACGTTAACGGAGGCCAATGTTCCAACGGAGTTTGTGCATGTATTTGCAGGATTTGCAGATGCAAAAAAGCAAGGGGAGCTAGATACAGTGGGAACAGAGACCGAAACACTTTTAGGTAGAAAAGCCACTTCCATGAAAGCTTTTTTGACGGGAGTGTATTCAGCTAACTAGGTATATAACAAGATCGTCCCTAATGGGATGATCTTGTTTAAATCCCATTTATAAACGCCACCATCTCCTGCGGTTTTAACACCAGGTCCACGTTTCCTTTATTAATTGCATGCTGCGGCATGAAAGGTGCTTCAGCAGTTTCGGGATCCTGCACTACTATTTGTCCACCGTTTTTTTTGGTAACGCGTAAGCCCTCTACGCCATCGGAGTTCGCTCCTGACAAAAGCAGGCAGCGTAAATTTTTTCCATAGATATCTGAAGCGGATTCAAAAGACACGTCAATGCTCGGACGACTGTAACTTACTTTTTCAGAAAAGTCGAGAGAGAAGGAATTATTTTTTTCAAAGAGTAAATGGTAATCAGCCGGCGCTAAATAAATTGTTCCGGCGCTAATAGTTTCTTTGTCGTCTACTTCTTTTACAGGAAGTTCGGTGCGGGTAGAAAAAAGATCAGAGAGTGAAGAGTCTGCCGAACTTTTACGGTGCAATACAATAACAATTGGAAAATCAAGAGTTTTTTTAAGTCCTGGAAGTACCTGGAGGATCACTTCAATGCTCCCTGCGGAGCCGCCAATAACGAGCATTTTAGAAGGAGGCGTTATTTTACTTTTCTCCATATTTTTTCTCTTCCCACCTGGTTATACTTGGTTTGTATATCCGAAAATTTAAGTGTTTCTTTTGAACCAAGAGCCAGGTAAGAAAGTTTACCCAAACTCTCATCAAATAATTTGAAAACACGTTCCTGCAATTCTTTATCAAAATAGATCAATACGTTACGGCAAACGATCAGGTGAAACTCATTGAAGGATCTGTCTGACACAAGATTGTGTGTAGAGAAGATCATTTTACTTCTGAGTTCGGGGCTGAATTTACCACCTTCGTAGTTGGCAGTATAATAAGAAGAAAAATCCTGTTTTCCCCCCGAAGCAATATAGTTTTCAGAATACGACTTCATATGTCCCAAAGGAAAAATACCTGATTTCGCTTTTTCTAAAACAGCCGGATTTATGTCGGTAGCATAGAGCAGAGATTTTTGAAGTAGTCCCGCTTCCTGCAGTAAAATTGCCATAGAATAAACCTCCTCTCCTGTAGAACATCCTGCGTGCCAGATCCGGATAAAAGGATTGGTGCCAAGAGCAGGTAAAATAGAGGTTCGCAGCTCTTTATAAAAACCACTGTCACGAAACATCTCGGTAACGTTTACGGTGATTTCTTCTATAAAGCGTTTGATGTAATTGGTGTCGGAGATAATTTTACTTCTGAACTCGTTAAAATCCTTGAATTTATCGAGCGCAAAAAGCCTGTTCACACGTCTTTTAAGGGAGGCTTTCGAATAATAATTAAAGTCGTAGCCATACACTTCGAGCAAGTCGTTTAACAAGAGGTTTATTTCTTCATCAACTATTATCATCTCCAGTTCTTTGCTAATAGCTTGCCAACAGCGTTAGTAATTTGTCCACGTCAATAGGTTTCGAAATATAGTTGTCGGCGCCTGCAGCAAGACATTTTTCTTTATCTCCCGTCATAGCCTGGGCGGTAACCGACACTACCGGAACATCACTCCGTTTTGTTATTTTTTTTATTTCAGGTAGTGCTTCGTAGCCATCCATGTCGGGCATCATCATGTCGAGCAGTACTATATCAATGGGCTCGTCACCCTGTAAAAATTCAATGGCTTCCCTCGCGTTTGTGCGCGAAATACATTCAAAGCCTTTAGAACGCAGGGTTGCAGTGAGTGCAAAAATGTTCCTGTTATCGTCGTCAATTATTAAAATTCTTTTTTTAGACATAGATACTTTTATGCATAATTATCGTAAAGCCAAACTCTCAACAAGGATAACAACTGATCAATGTCCACCGGCTTGGTAATATAATCTGATGCGCCTGCGCTGATGCATTTATCGCGGTCGCCCGTCATGGCTTTTGCCGTTACTGCAATTACCGGGAGGTTGCGCCATTTCATATTTTCACGAATAATTTTAGCCGTTTCATAACCATCCATTTCGGGCATCATCATATCGAGTAACACTACATCCACTTCTGAATGATCGTTGAGTTTTTCCAGCGCTTCTTTGCCATTCATGGCAGTTATCACATTCATCTTTAATTTCTCGAGCGATTTAGAAAGTGAGAAAATATTTCTAACGTCATCGTCTACAATTAAAACTGTTTTTCCATGTAAGATTTCAGTGAGCACGCCTAATTTTTTGTAATCGTTTTTCCTTGGTTCCTGCTTTTTCTTTCCATCTACCACATGCAGGAATAAAGAAACTTCATCGAGCATACGTTGGTACGAGTGAGCCGTTTTTACAACAATAGAATCTGCATATTGTTTAATTCTCTGCTCTTCGCTCATCGACAAACTTTTCCCGGTAAAAATAATGATAGGCAGATTTTCCAATCCTGGATTTTTCTTGGCTTCCTCCAGCATTTGGTAAGAGCTGGCATCAGGAATTCCCATGTCGAGAATGACACAATCTATCTCATCCTCTTTAAGAGCATTTACGCTTTCAGGAACACTGTTTTTTACTTCAGAACTAATGTTGTAAGTCTCGAGGTAATAAGCAAGTGCCTTTGCATGTTTTGGATTGTCTTCTATGATAAGAACTTTTTTAGAGTTGCGGTTTAAAACATATTCAATCTTTTTAAAGATGCCGGGAATTTGTTCAAAGACCATTGGCTTGTTTATAAAGTCAACCGCACCTTTTAGTAAACTTTCATTCTTCACTTTGTATGAGGACATCATGTGTACCGGAATATGACGTGTTTGCAGGTCGTTCTTCAATTCATCAATCACTTCCCAGCCACTCTTCATTGGCAATTGTATGTCGAGCAAAATGCCAACCGGTTTGTATTTTTTTGCAAGGGGGTAACCTTCGTCGCCGCGCACTGTTACAACACCTTTGTATCCTTTTTTGCGGGAGACTTCTAAAAGCGATTTTGCGAATGGGGTATCATCTTCCACAATCAAAATCACCTTATCTTTTTCAGTAATGTTTTCGCGGTCATCCGGAACGCTTTCAGGAATGTTGGCAGCGATATAATTATCGAACTGCGCTTTACCTGTGGTGGCAGATGTTGGCATTGGAAGAAGGGATGGAACTTCGCTCAGATCTTCTTCAAAATAAGAATAGTCGTCAGGTTTTATAACAGGAACTCGCAAGGTAAACTCGCTGCCTCTATTTACTTCACTGGTAACATGAATGTCGCCGCCCAATAATTTTGTCAACTCACGACTGATCGATAAGCCTAAACCTGTTCCGCCGTATTTTCTGCGTGTAGATCCATCGGCTTGCTGAAAGGCTTCAAAGATAAATTGTTGTTTGTCTGCTGCAATACCAATGCCGGTATCTTTTACTACAAAACAAATCAAGGCGTTATTTACAACGCATTTCTTTATTTCAAGACTTACAGAACCTTGTGTGGTAAATTTAAGTGCATTGGATAATAGATTTTTAAGAATTTGTTCAACACGGCTCTTATCGGTTTGAATGCTGTATGGTAATTCCGGACTCACATGAACTTTGAAATCTAATTTCTTTTCTTTGGCAACTTCTTTAAAGAGGCCTTTCATATCTTCAGCTATGTCGTTGATGGGAACGTCGATGTATTCTAATTCCATTTTGCCGGCTTCAATTTTTGAAAGATCAAGAATCTCATCAATCAGTCCTAATAAGCCATTACCAGAACTTTGAATAACATTAGCGTATTCGATCTGATCCATGCTGAGATTTTTTTCATTGTTTTCTGAAAGTAAACGGCTCAGTAATAAAATAGAGTTGAGTGGTGTACGCAACTCGTGCGACATGTTGGCAAGAAATTCTGATTTATAACGTGTGGTTGTTTCAAGTTCCCTTGCCTTGCGCTGAATTTCCTGGTTACGCTCTTCTAACAATACCGACCTTTCTTCCAGCTCCTCGTTTGTTTGTTGCAGCTCTTCTTGTTGAACGCGCAGCTCCTCTTCTGAAGCCTGGAGTTTTTGTGACTGGGCTTCTAATTCGGCATTCAGATTTTCGAGTTCATTATGTTGTGCTTGTAATTCTTCTGTTTGTGCCTGTGTTTCTTCGAGTAAGTTTTGAAGTTTCGCATAACTGATGGCTGCATTGATACCAATAGCGATGGCTTCGGAGTTTTCATTCAAAAATTCAATTTCAAGAGAATCGGGTTTTCTTAACAAGCCGATCTCAACAATTGCGATGGTTTCATTATCATGAACTAATGGTACAATAACCAAAGAAACAGGAAGTGATTTTCCGAGAGTAGATTTAATAATAAAATCGGCGGGAAGATCTTCAACGATTTTTATTTCTTTGTTTTTTGCAGCCTGCCCAACAAGACCTTCACCAATTTCAAAATGCTGTGGGGCTTCGGTGATAGAGTAGCTGGAGGCCAGTGTAAAAGTGCCTGTGTCATTTATGTACAAGGTAGCGATTGGTGCATCGATGTATTCTGTGATGCACGTAATGAGTTTGGAAGCTAAGCGCTTAACATCCCGTTCACCACGAATGGCGTCACCAATTTTAACCGTGCCGTCCTGCAACCAACTTTTATTTTTTAATGTGTTGAAATTTGTTTCCAGAGAAACGGCCATACTATTAAGAGCAGTAGAAACTCTTCCCAGTTCGTCGTCTTTGGCATCTTTGCTTCTTATAGTGTAATCACCATCCGAAAGTTTTTGCGTAACACTTTCCATTACAGTGATACGGTTGGAAGTTTCCTGATATTTTTCTTCGTCTTCTTTTTCTTTTTTTACCCGCTCGTCGAGATCGCGTTTAATTTTTACATACGAGAACAGGGTAATAAGTATAGAAATAAGTGCTGCAAGAATAACAAGGGCGGGAGTAAAACTGGTGTAGGTTTCAAGTTGCCCGGTACGAATAATCAGCAAATTACTTTCTTCTTTTTTAATGCGGTTGGCAAAATTACGAAGGTCATCCATCATCACTTTTCCTTTCACCATTTCATTGTACATTAACGACGAATCGTTGGCAAAGCGGAGATTCTGTTTTTTAGAGACATCGATAACACGTTGCATCTGATCGAATTTATCGTCGATCAAAAATTTCATTTCAGCAATATTTTTTTGTTGCAGGGCATTGTCTGTTGTCAGGTCCTTTAAATTGCTGGCGCTTTCTAAAGCTTTTGACCTCGCATCATTGTAGGGTTCAAGAAAAGCCGGATTATTTGTGAGTAAATACCCCCTTTGCCCTGTTTCCGCATCCTTTAAAGAGGAGATGAGATTTTCAGCTTCTATAAGCACTGCATTGGTATGGTTAACCCATTGCGAACTATCCACTAATTTTTTAATACTATATATAGCCGAACCGATACTGACTACTAAGAGTACTGTTGAAATTAAGAAGACGATTTGAAGATTCCGGATAACTGAGTTGGATGAGTTTTCTGGCATAGTAGGATTTAGTTATTGATAGAATTATTTTTTACGGGCAAAATTAAAGTGAATACAGAGCCCTGTTTAACTTTACTTTTTACCTGGATAATACCATTGTGTTTTTCAATTATTTTTTTTGTGATAGCAAGTCCAATTCCTGTGCCTTCATATGTGTCGCGTGTGTGGAGGCGCTGAAAGATAACGAAAATCTTTTCAATAAATTCTTCTTCAAAACCAATTCCGTTATCCTTTACATGTATTCTGCAAAATTTTCCTTCAGACAGTGCAGGAGCTCCAGCATCTTTTTCATCGGAAAAGTCGGCCGTGATACTAATAACAGGCGGCACACCTTTCCTGGAGAACTTCAAACCGTTACTGATAAGATTTTGAAATACCTGCCTGATCTGGCTTGGAATCGCATCTATGACCGGAAGATGACCCAAAGTAATGCTTGCGCCTTTTTCAGAAATGCTTATTTCAAGATCAGATATGATTTCTTCTAAAATTTCGTCCAGCTTGGTGGGTTGAAATAAGGAAGAGGCAGAAAGGCGCGAATAGTTTAAGAGATTATCAATGAGGTCTGACATCCGTTCCGACGAGCGGATAACCTTGTCGAGAAGCGCATTCGCTTCTTCGTTGTTTTTTAGAAAACGGTCTTTGATCAGGTAATTAAAAGTCTGTATTTTTCTGAGAGGTTCTTTTAAGTCATGTGATGCCACCCAGGCAAATTGCTGCAGTTCGTGATTACTGGTTTCAAGTTCTTCGTTTTTTTCAGTCAGATCCATCGTCCGCTCTTTTACTTTTTGCTCGAGTAAATCGTTCGCCGTTTTTTGCTGGTGAATATCCATGAAGGTTCCCACCCATTTTAAAATTTCTTCTTCTTGTTTTATAGGTTTAACTTTAAGAAGATAGTACCTGTAAGAGTTAGTCTTTATTTTTTTCAGTCGAACTTCGCTGGTATATTCCTGACCCAAAGCAAAAGCTTTTTCCCAGTTCTCACAAACACTTTCGTCTTCGGGATGCACTTCCGGAAACTTATCAGAGACTTCTGAATACTCGTACCACTGATCGTTAACGTAATCTATTTGCCCGTTTTTTTTAACGGTGAAAGCTATAAGGGGCAGCGATTCCATAACAGAGCGCAACTCGTTGATGTTTACAGCCAGCTTATCCTGGGCTTCTTTGCGCGACTCAATTTCTTTTTTTAAAGAAAGTTGAATACGGTTAAGATCTTTGGTTTGTTCTGAAAGTTTATAGAAGGTTTTTACTTTTAAAAGGAGAACATCTGGATCAATTGGCTTCGTTACATAATCTGTCCCGCCAGAGGTGTAACCTTTAGTGATGTACTTTTTGTCTTTGTTAATTGCCGAGAGAAAAATAATCGGAGTATCTTTTGCCTTATTAAATCCTGAAATAGCTTCGGCTACTTCAAAGCCGTCCATATCGGGCATCTGCACATCGAGAAGAATGAGGGAATATGTGTTTTTCAGGACTTTTCTTAATGCTTCTTCACCTGAGCTCGCAGAATCTACAGTAAAATTGTGCAGATTTAAAAGGCTTTTAAGCGAGAAAATGTTGTCAGGTTTGTCGTCAACAATAAGAATCATTTCCAAAAATAGAAAAATAAAAATAATAAGATGTGATATTTTTTTCTTTTAAAAGAATGGGTCGCAGAAGGTGTAAAATATAATTGTGCCAAACTTATGCGGTGATGAAAAAAAAGTATAAACCGTTAAGTATAGGGAGGTTAAAATTGATCCTGATTTTTATTGCTACGCTTAGTTTCCAGCCAGGCCGGGGAAAAATTTCCCTAGCCGGTCAAAAAGGGTCCTGCTTTTATTTTTTGTTTCCTTAGCCATGTACCAAACGGCGAATTTAAAATTTTCAAAATGTTCAATTTCTTTACGATGAATTATTTCGACGCGGAATGGGGGTTGCTGAATATCAGTGTCCAGCACAAATGAAATGTCATCGGTAGTTTTCGCAGATAACCGAACGCACCGGTTATTGATGTCTGAAATAGTCACTATAAAATCTCCGGCGTTTGTTGATTGTTCGGTTTCTTGCAGACCAATGAAAAGTTGAATACTCCTTTCTTTTGGAGCGAAAAACAGCAACGTGCGAAAACGAATTCTTGTTGTAGGACACGGTAATGTCTTTTCGGACAAGGGTTTTAGTAAGCGTTGCCATGAGTGTTGCAGAAGAAGAGATCATAGGAGATTATTTTTTCTCTTGTTTTGCCTTTTTCTTAAAGTATTTTTTCAGTAAAAAACTATGCTGCGCCGCTTCCAGGTCTTCGTCTAATTTTTTGGAACCGCTATCGAGGTTTTTTAACGTGGATTTTAAATGTGCGCCTGCCTCCTCGTCATGTAAAATAACACCGGCGGGAGTTTTCGGATTTCGTGTTGCACTGTTAAGACTAGACACCATTGCTGCCGCTGTATCAGTGATCACATTTAATTTGGCCACCGATCTTTTTAAAGAACTGTAAACTAAAGTATCTGTTACTAATTGATTGGCAAGTGTTCCTTTTTTATTTAATCCGGATGTAAATCCGGATAGGGAAGTCATTACCTGGTTTGCTTTGTCAGATGCGTTTTTCAGGGAATTGCCGGTTGCTGTAAGATTGTTATAAAGCGTTTCGTCTTTAATAAGTTTTCCAATGCTTCCTTTTCCATCACTTAAATCCTGGCTTATCGTTTTTAAATTGCCGGTTATAGAAACAAGATTTTTATTGTTTTCCTGGAGCGTATTCATCATATCTTCTGTAGAAAAAGTCTTTTCAACACTTAAAGTGTCGTTCTCCTGAACAGCCATAGCTGTTGAACTTCCACCATAGATAACAAGAATTTTATTTCCGATCAGTCCATCCGAACTTACTTTTACTTTGGCATCTTTACGAATGTATTGCTGGGCTTTTTCGTCTATGCTCATGATCACACGAACTTTGGCGTCGCCGTAAAATTCTACTTTTTTAATGGTTCCAATCTTCACACCAGAGAACCAGATGTTGTTGCCTTTTTGCAAACCGCCCACATCATCGAATAAAGTGGTGACATGTAACTTTGTCGAAAAAGTGGAGTGCAGGTTTCCTATGGTCAAAATTCCTGCTATTAAAAACAGAATTCCTACGAGTACAAAAACGCCTACAATGATTGCGCGTTTATTTGGTGATTCATTCATGATTTACTGTATAAAATTGTAATTATAAAAACTTTGTATGCGTGCTTCGGGATGATCAAATACTTCGCCGAACGTTCCTACTTTTAAAAAAATTCCGTCAAGCAACATAGCAACACGATTGCCTGTTGCTTTGGCACAAGTGAGATCGTGAGTGATAATGATGGAACTGGTTTTATATTTTGTTTGAACTTCATTAATCAATTCATTTATTTCGATGCTGGTTATAGGATCCAGCCCCGATGTGGGTTCATCGTACAGCATGATCTCGGGTTTTAAAATCAGAGTTCTTGCAATACCGATCCTTTTTTTCTGTCCACCGGAAAGATCGCCGGGCATTTGATTTATTTTGTCACTCAACCCTACAGCGTCCAGAACTTCTTCAACGGAAGTGTCGATTTCTTTTTTGCTGAGGTGTTTAAAATTCATGCGCAGGGGAAATTCTAAATTTCTACGTACATCCATGCTATCATATAAAGCACTGTTTTGAAAAGAAAAGCCGATTTTTAAACGTAAAGCATCGAGTTCTTTGGGACTTAAATTAGCAACATCCTGTCCCAGGACTTTTACGTCTCCGGCATCTGGTTTTAATAGTCCGACTAAAATTTTGATGAGTACAGATTTTCCGGTACCTGAACGGCCCAGCACAGCAACGTTTTCGCCGCGGTAGACATCAAGGTCAACTCCTTTTAGAACTTCTAAAGGGCCAAAAGCCTTGTATAATCCACGAATGGCTATAACTTTTTCGTCCTTATTAATGATGTCTTTATCGTGATGTGTTTCCATAACTAATAAAGTCTGATCCAGTTACTAACTTGTACAATCACTACTTCTTCAATAAAAACCAGGAACATAGATAAGACCACGGCCTGGTTTGCCGCTTTACCAACACCTACAGTTCCGCTGCTTGCATTGTAACCTTTATAACAACCTGTCATGCCTATAGTAAAACCAAAAAAGATAGATTTTACTACTGAAGTAAAAATGTCGAGAAAAGTAATGGTTTCAAATCCGTTTTCGAAAAAACTAAAAATACTGGTCGATTCGTGTCCGTTAATATTTACAAATGATCCCAGCAAACCCACGAAGCCGCAGTAGAGTGCAAGGACGGGAATTGTGATAGTACTGGCAAGTACACGGGTTACAACTAAGTATTTAAAAGGATTGATGGAGGAAACTTCCATAGCATCGATTTGTTCGGTAACACGCATAGATCCTAGTTCGGCGCCTATACCTGAGCCTACCTTGCCAGCACAAATCAGCGCAGTAACTAATGAAGCAAGGGCGCGTAAAATGGCGATGGAAATAAGCGATGGCAACCAGGAAGTTGCCCCGAAAGTTTCCAGAGAAGGACGAGATTGTTTGGTAAATACTATCCCGGTAATAAATCCTGTTAATGTAATAAGTGGAAGAGAGCGTAATCCAATTTCAAAACACTGATTTATAACTTCCCTGAAATGAAAAGGTGGTTTAACCACTTCTCTAAAGAAGCGGCCAATAAACTTATAAGTTTTTTGAACGCCTAAAAAATAGTCGTCCAGTCCTTTTGATAAAACGTACTGTCTTGTTTTGGAATTACTCATACAAGGAGTGAAATGAAATTTATATGCCAGTTGTTTATCAGTTTGCTCCGTTTTATTTTGCACCTCCCGTTCCACACTTTTCCCAGATGGGAAATTTTGGGGAACTTGTTGCGCTAAACATTTAAATAATTCAAATAAATTTTTCTATTTCAGCCAGTAAATGATTTCCGGGCATAGCTCCCGATTGCTGCCAGAGTATTTTACCTTTCTTAAAAAGGATAAGCGTAGGTACTGAGCGCACATTGTAGGCATTTGCCGCGCTGGAATTTTTATCAATATCAACTTTAATGATTTTGGCTTTACCATTGAGTTTAGAAGCTACTTCATGAAGCACGGGTGCCATTGTTTTACAGGGTCCGCACCATTCTGCGAAAAAGTCAACCAGCACAGGTTGTTCTCCGTTAATAAGATCGTTGAATTGAGACATGTTGTTAAGTTTAAAATACCTTAGTAAAAAGCGTGCCAAAGCCTTGACAATTAAGTGATGGCACGGTTTTTTCAATTAGATGGATACAAGAAAAAATACTATGAGCAAATTAATCGTAACAGCCTGTTTTATGTTTGGAACAATTTGTCTGAACGCACAGGATGAAAAGAACATGATAGAAAGCAAACAAGACTCGGTTTATTGTTTGGTGATGAAAGACGGACTTGCTGTATTAACAAGCAGTTCGGGCAGGGTAATTACCAATGAGATTAGCATGTCTAACGGCGCAAAATTAACTCCCAAAGGTGTGCTGACGAAAAAAGACGGTAAGCAAATTATCATGAAAGATGGTGACTGCACCAATACGCTGGGTGAGCCTATGCAAGGCAATGCCACACGAGAAAAAATAAAAAGGAATTAATGATACGTTTGTGTACATTTTTTATAGCCTTATATTTTGGCTATAAGCAGGTTAATCCTGGTCTTCTGGTGCAAAGCACTTCTTTTGCAAACACGCACTATATTCCGTACCGTTACACCTGTGATGGAGAGAATGTGAGTCCTGAATTACGTGTTACACAGATTCCAAAAAACACAAAGACACTGGCTTTAATTTTAATAGATAGTAGCGCAGCCTTTGGTGAGTTTGACCATTGGGTAGTATGGAATCTTCCGCCAACCGCTAAGATTGCCGAGAAGAGCACTGCAGGTGTTACAGGCCGCAATAGTCGCAGAGAGAATAAATACATGGGACCCTGTCCTCCCAACGGAATCCATGAGTACCGCTTTCGCCTGTATGCTTTAGATACAGAATTAGAATTGCCCGATAGTACCGGAAAAGAAAATTTAGTGAAAGCCATGCAAGGGCATGTTTTGGCAAGTGGAGAATTGGTGGGAAAATTTCAAAGGCAGTGATCTCAAAATTTATTGGCATCGTGTTTGCCCTCTCTGAGGTAAGAGACAATAAATTATGAAGAAGATCAGTTTAATCATTACAGCAATTGCACTAACACTCTGTGTAGCCTGCAATGTGAAGGGCGCCAGGGCAGAGGAAGATGCATACAATCCTTACGATACAAGCGAGCTTGAAAACGTTAACTCGGTATCGGATACTTTATATTCGATAGATACCGTCATTAAAAATTTCAAGTTGCAGGAGCTAAAATAATAGCAATAAAAAATCCTTTCATTAAAAAGCCTGACAAACACTTGTCAGGCTTTTTTGATGTATGTTATTCGTAATAAGCCCGATTTCTTCCAGTGTAGGAAGAGCGATCGTCGTTACTTTGGTTTTCACTGTAACGTCCATGCGCCGTTGCATCGTAACCATGCCATTCGCCTGAACGATTTCTGCCGTTATATTCTCCATAAGACTGTTGGTCTCTGTTATTATTTTGAGAACGGCCGTGGTAGCTTTCATTGTCTGAACGCGAAGCAGAAGAGTGTTTTCCATCATAGCTGTTTCGCGAGCGTTCGTTGTTCCAGTTTCTGCCAGCATCCTGAGAGCGGGAATCAGAGTGTTGAGATTGATATCCGCGGGTATTTTCACGTGGAGAATTCCATGTGTTTCTGCCGGATGTTCGTTGCGAAGCGTCTTCGTACGATGATCTTCCGCCTCTTTGTTCTGGTGCAGAACTTCTTCCCTGGTATTGGGAAGTGCTCGTGTCTCTGTAACGGCGGCCATCATTGTCGTTTATAGTACGCGATTCGTAATGACTGTCGTAATCACTGTTCCAATTGTAATTTGAAGGTCGTGGATCGCTGTACTCATCATTGTAACGGCCGCGATCGCTAAATTCGCTAGTGTAATCCGGATTGTAGGACCGGTTGTAGTCGTGACTGTTATAACCGCTGCGGTAATTTCCCTGGTCGTATTGATTTCTGTAGTTTCCGTTGTCATATTCATTCGTGAATTCATATCCCCGATTTTGATTTTGAGCATAATCAGATTCAGAAGTGTAACGATCAGTAGTAGTGCTATAACTATTCGGATTGCGATCGGGGTTACTGTCGTGATCGCGCGAATAATTCGATTGGCCTTGGTAGCCGCTGTTGGAATTCCCATTATGAGATGGAGAATGGTGCCTTGATTGATTTCTGTTTTTCATAAGTTATGAGTTTTATCGATTTCCTTACAGTGTCCGGCTTTCCTTGTCCAGACTGCAATTGCGAAATTAATTTGCAAACCCTGTTCCCTATAGGAACGGGCGCAAAAAGACTGTTTTCTGGCGAGATTGTTGGACGTACTGGCATTTTATTTGCACACTCTCTAGCATGATGCAGCTAATTGATCAACTGATATGGTTATTTTTGATTGCGCTACCTGTGGCAGTAATTGCCTGGACCGTTACGCATGAAGAAATATTTCGCGAGCCCCACGAATGGTGCGTGGAAAAAAGCAAAAAAAGCAAGTATATGGTTCAGCGCAAATTTTTTTATGTGTGGACCTGTGAATACTGTTTCAGTTTTTACGTAACGGCTCTGATACTGTTTATTACCCGTTTTAAACTTTTATTCGACGACTGGCGGGGGTACTTAATTTCTGGTTTCGCTTTAATTTGGCTGGCCAATGTTTACATGAGTCTTTTCTTTTTACTTCGAACAGGAATAAAAAAAGAGGGCGTCGAAATTAAAATAGAAGAAAAAGAATTGGAAAAGTGATCAGACCCTTGCTCTTTATTGGCGATATCTGCAGCCGATGAGCAAATTATTCCCCAGAAAAAAATTCTCCAAATAGCGTGCCAGTATTAATTTAGTTTTCTATACTTTTTATTCGCCATATCTTATATCTTTGAAATAATTAATATTTTCTTATGCTGGTTTTTTTGGTGGATGACGATTATGAGGATCATGAAATTTTTGAAATGGCTTTTAGTAAGGCTGTCACCTCACATCAACTTGTTACTGCAGAAAACGGGATAGAGGCGATAGAAAAGTTTAAGCAGGACAAAAGTTTTAAGCCCGATATTATTTTTTTAGATGTGAACATGCCTCGCATGACCGGTAAAGAATGTGTTCATGAATTGAGAAAATTACCTGAACTGAAGAACATACCAATGATTTTATATTCTACCCACGATAGTCAGAAAGAAGTTATTGAAGCGCAACGCGCAGGAGCTACAGATTTTATGACTAAACCAGCAAGCATATCCGAGTATACACAAGCCCTCCAGGAGATTGTAAAGAAGCATGTGAAGTCATAGTTACATGATGGACACAAAAAATAGTTTCATAGGTAATGAACAGAGAGGCGAAGAAAAATACAATTATCTTTTCGCAAATCTCCCTGTGGCCATGTGTACATGCGATACAGAAGGGTATATTACCGGCTACAACGTAGCTGCTGCAACACTTTGGGGAGCTGTGCCCGCCGTGGGACAAGACAAATGGTGTGGATCTGCGAAGATGCTGATGTCGGATGGTTACACGGAAATACCCCGTGAAAAATCTCCCATGGCCCGGTTTTTAAACAAAGAAAAACAAACCGACAAAGAAATAATTATTGAAAAACCAGGAGGCGAAAGATCTTATGTGCAAACGCATTTAGTGCCAACCTATGATTTACAAGGTAAATTATCAGGAGCCATAAATATGCTGACTAATGTAACGGAACAACGCTTAGCTCAAAAAGCCATTGATGAAAATCAGTTGTTATTCAGAACTATTTCAAACTCGGCACCTGTTGGATTATGGATGACAAATGCCCAGGCAAAATGTTCGTACGTAAATCAAACCTGGGTAAATTGGACAGGGATAAGTCTTGAACAGGCTTTGTCTGAAGGATGGTTTAAAAGAGTGTTAGACGACGATAAGTCTGATATGCTAAACCAATTTCACACTGCTTTTGAAAAGAGAGAATATTTTAGCGGTGAGTTTCGTTTGAATCGCGCAGATGGCGAGTTGCGGTGGTGTCTTACCGAAGGCTATCCTTTTAAAAACATAGAAGGCGAGTTTAAGGGTTACACCGGGTCGGTTACTGATATTACCGACAGAAAAATTGCACAGAATGAATTAGAAAAAATTATTGCAGAGCGCACCAAAAGCTTGATTGATAAAAATGAAGAATTAAAAAAAAGTGAAGAGAAATACCACCGTATGACGGAGGAAGTTCAGGACTATGCTATTATTTTATTAGATAAAGAGGGTACGATATTGAATTGGAATAATGGAGCGAGAAAAATTAAGGGCTACCATGAAAGTGAGATTGTAGGGAAAAATTTCAGGATTTTTTATTTACAGGAAGATTTGGATAGTTGCCTTCCTGAGAAGCTTATTTCGTCGGCTGTAGAATCGGGCCGTGCTGTGCATGAAGGTTGGCGTAAACGTAACGACGGCACTAAGTTCTGGGGAAGCATTGTTATTACAGCGCTTCATGATGAAAAAGAAAATATTATTGGATTTTCAAAAGTAACGCGTGATCTTACAGAACGTAAAAAATCTGAAGATACAATGCGTCAGTATATGACTGAGCTTGAAAAGCAAAACATAGAACTTGAACAATTTGCTTATGTTTCTTCTCACGATTTACAGGAGCCGCTAAGGAAGATCAGAACTTTTTCAAACCTTTTGGAGGGTGAAGTAGAAAATGTAAATCACAGAAACTATCTTCAGAAAATAAATTCCTCTGCCGCGCGTATGTCGGAGTTGATAAAAGATCTACTAAGTTATTCGCAACTTAACAAGGAAGAGAAAAAATTTGTTCCCGTTAATATGAACCAGATTCTTGAAAATGTGAAAACGGATCTGGAGTTAGTTATTGCTCAAAAAAATGCAATTATTGTAAATGATGAATTTCCAATGGTTGAAGGCCTGAAATTGTAATTCAACCAGCTTTTTCTTAACCTGCTCAGCAATTCTTTAAAATTTAATACCGGACAGCCCAGAATTAGCATTACTGTTCAAGCGGCAACTTTGCACGAAATTACCGCTTCAGACCTGGATTCAAATTTGTCGTATGTAAAAATCAGGTTCTCCGATAATGGTATTGGTTTTGAACCTGAATTTTCAGAACAGATCTTTACCATTTTTCAACGTCTGAATACCAGGCAAAAATTCAGCGGAACAGGTATTGGTCTGGCTATGTGTAAGAAGATTGTTGACAACCATCATGGCTCGATTAAAGCAGAGGTAAATAGTGAACAGGGCGCCACATTTGTTGTTTATTTACCTTTAAAACAAGAAATATCCCAAAAATAAAATTAATTTCATCGCGTGGAAGAGCTAAAAAATAATTCTCATATTATCATTGCAGACGATGATCTGGATGATCAGTACATCATTAAAGAAGTTATTGAAAAAATGAATGTAAAGCATGAATTTATCTCGGTTTACAACGGGCTTGAACTCATTCATCTTTTAAAAGGCACAGGAAAAACCGGCGAAAAAATTATTCCCGGCTTAATTATCATGGATTTGAATATGCCTTTGTTGGATGGCCTGGGCGCGTTAACTCAGATTAAAGCTAACGAAGACCTTAATCATATTCCTATTTATATTCTTTCTACCAGTCGTTTTGACTACGACAGACAAAGAGCTCTCGAATTGGGAGCAAATGATTTTTTTAGTAAGCCCTATAAATTCGAAGAACTAAAAGAAATCATTAAAGAAATCTATACAAAAACTTTTACGGAATCTTAATCCGCACTAATTTTTCTTTTTCCTATTTTCAGTTGAACTGCTCTGTGTAGAAGGAGTAATTACAGGCTGCGGTTGACTTGGATAAGTTGTGTACGAACCATTTGTTCCGGGATTTTGTAAAGCAGGTTTTCCGGGTTCTACAGAGTATGAGCCACTGGCGCCCGGAACTGTGGAGTTGGAAGGATTAGCCATATTGTCAGCAGGAGTAGAAAAAGTTTGTGGTGCCGGCGGCGTTGTGTTTGCTCCGGTGTTTGGAACATTTGAAGATGCGGGAGTTGTTTGTGCCGTTAGGGCGGTTGTTGCTGCGAACGCACACAAGAAAAAAAGTTTTTTCATAAGAGAGAGAATTAATATCTATAAACGAAAAAGAAGCGCAAAATTCCGGGTTGAAAAAAGTATTACTATTTATGTAATCCCGGTCAATAACGCTTCAATTCCGTCGCTTTACTCTATCAAATTACATACCTGTAAGATAAGGCAATGCTTATTCAGGCAGGAATAAATATCCTTGATTCTCCGCGCTATGTAGAATAAAATCCTTTTCAACCCCTTGTTATAGTTGGCATTAGTATTTCAATAGCAAATGAAAAAAGAAATGGTTTTCAGTATGACCCAATATAATTCTCTTCAGCTTTACCAGAAAGCTGTGGTGCTTGGTGATGAAGCCGTTTTTTTAATGACCTTAGAGAAAAATGACATTATTTATGCCTTGTATTCTTTTTGTGGATTTTATATTGAGGTGCTCTTAGACCAGGAAGATAAAAGGTTGATCGATATCATTGCCTTTAGACAATTAAAAACAATGGATAAATACCTGGACAATATCACCCTTGTAGGTTTTTAACTGCTTATTCCAGATCAAGAACGTCTGCTCCAAGAACTTCGTCTTTCCTTCGCTCTAAACGTTTTTGGTAAACGCAGATCATTATCTCTAAGGAACCCGTACTCACTTCTGCAGACATTAAATGTCCTGCACGTGCCCTGAAATTTTTGTCTCCTCCTACACCGTGAGCGTGAATGGAAGGTTGACCGTTTTGCCAGGCAATACTTCCATCCAGGGAAGCGAGTTCCATATTTTTAAACATCTGTTTTTTATATGCCTTTTTCTTGGCATTAAAAAAACCAAACTCAATATTGGCAAAGCCCAGACCTGTAAAACTTGCTGAGGGAATATTTTCCTGCGTTGCGAGAGTTTTTAATTCTTTAAAGAGGGAATCGCCTTGTTTTAAAACCATGAGGTAACCACCCGTTACTCTAATGTACTTTGGTGCGGAGGGTGTTTGCGCAGAGAAATTTGGGCTTGAAAATATAAGCACAATATAGAAAATGTGAAAGATTAGGCGCATGAGTTTAGTCGTTTGAATCCGTAAATTTTTCGTGAATGCTGTTTCCCAGTAGCCTGAAGCAAACCAGGATAAGAATGGAAGTAGCGGTTAAAATTTTTAAGAATTTCACTTTAGTGGTTTAACTTGTGTTTACGTTATTACTTGAACTTTAATAGAACCCCTATCAACTAAACAACAAAAACCACCCTAAGGTGGCTTTTATTGTTTATGGTTGTTAGCTTATGTTTAGTTAGCAATAACCAGGTATTTTGAAGCGCTCCAGAATTTATCAGGATTAGTGATAGTAATAGAGTTGTACATTTTATCTGTTTTGTCAACAGTGTAAGAATCGCTTGGGTGAGTAGTTACCATTTTCATACTCTTGCTGTTAACAGGAATAGACATAGTTTGAGTGTAGTCAATTTTAGTAAACATACTGTTATCTAAGTTGTCACTTAATTTTGCTGTTTTACCAATTCCTAACAGACCACCTTTTTTGTCAATCAGATTTGCTTTTTCAAGATCTTTTGAATGACCTACGATGTAATAAGCAGTATGTAATTCATTTGTTCTATCGCTGATTGTTTGTTGGTTAGCTGCATTCTGCATGTTTAAAGTATCCACTGTAGTTTGCAATTGTGCAACTTGAGCGTTTAAAGCATTTAAACGATCGTTTAATTCTGCTAATTCAATATATTTTTGATTTAATTGATTCGTTAAGGTTTCAACGGTTTTTTGAAGTTGTGAATTTTTCTTATCAGAACGGCTTAAACGACGATTTAAGTCTTTTAGTTTTTTATTGTTGGCATCCATCAATTCATTGATCGCTTTGATCTCTTCATTGATACGTGCTTTTTGATCTGCTTTTAAATCCGATTTGTTGGAGTTCATCGTAATGATGTTTTGTCTGCGGCTTACAGAATCAAGATTACGCTCAACTTCATTGAAAGAAGACATGAAATCATTTACTGAAGTTTCGCGTTCATCAATAACTGCCATTAATGAATCTCTTTGGCGAATAACTCCTTCATCTTGTTTTGGGTCTTTACACGCTGTCATCATCATCAGGGTAGACGCGGCAATAAAAATGTAATTTTTCATAGTTGGATTGTTTTGATTTTTTTTGATTTATTTTTTTCCTGATTTCGATTTTTAGGAATACTCTCTTTATAAAAATCTCATGCCAAAATTTAACATATTGGGAACTACTTGATTTTATTGGGTAAACGGGTATCTTAAAAATTTATTGGGAAAGGGATTCCACACTATGAAACGGGGAATTGTTGCGAATCCCCAACCCCATTTTTCTATATCTAATAAAATCAGCGAGATAAAATGTGGCACGAATTTTTCTCTCTATACGCGCACTAAAGCAATCTTATGAAGATCCTGGAAACTAAAATTTTAAAAGGGCCCAATTTCTGGTCTAACTACCGCCACAATCTTATTGTACTAAAACTCGATATCGGCGAGTACGAAGAACTTCCAAGTAATAAAATAGAGGGATTCTCTGAACGCATGGAGGCTATGATACCCTCGTTATTTAGTCACCGTTGTTCTCAGAGCTACGAAGGTGGCTTTTTTGAGCGTGTGAAGGAGGGTACCTGGATGGGACATATTATTGAACATATAGCTTTGGAAATTCAATGCTTAGCCGGCATGGAAGCTGGTTTTGGCCGAACACGTTCGGCTGATGAACACGGAGTTTACCACGTAATTTTTTCGTATGAAATTGAATCGGCTGGCCTTTACGCAGGAGAAGCAGCTCTTAGAATAGTAGAGCATTTAATTTCAGGCGAAGCTTACGACATAGCAAATGATATTGATGTTTTAAAACGCATCAAACTGAGAAAAGGATTTGGTCCAAGCACACAATCGTTAATAAACGAAGCCAGGCGTAAAAATATTCCGGTAAGAGGAATGGAGAACGGATCTCTTATTTTATTGGGACAAGGAGCGAACCAAAAGATGATTCGCGCCTCAATGACCTCTGATACCAGCAGCTGGGGAGTTGAGATGGCTTGTGATAAAGAGGAAACAAAAAAAATACTGGATAAGGCATACATTCCTGTTCCTAAGGGAGAGGTTTGTCGCAGTGAAGAAGGATTAAAAGAGATCATTGCGGAAATTGGTTTCCCGGTTGTGTTAAAACCTATTGATGGAAATCATGGGCGCGGCATTACTACAAACATCACAAATCCTGATCAGGCTATCGCAGCTTTTGAAATTGCCAAAACTGTTTCTGATGAAGTAATTGTAGAAAGATATATTGTTGGTGACGACTACCGCTTTCTGCTTGTAAATTATAAGTTAGTTGCTGTTGCCAAGCGCACCCCGGCAATGGTTATGGGCGATGGACATTCAAGCATTCAATCTTTAATTGATCAAACGAATGCCGATCCAAACCGTGGCGAGGGTCACGAAAAAGTAATGACCACTATTAAAGTAGATAAGGTAACTGAGACTATTTTAAAAGAAAAAAATCTGAGCCTTGATCACATCCTGCCGCTTGGAGAAATTTTGTTTTTAAAAGACACAGCCAATATCAGCACAGGTGGCACTTCTACAGATATGACTGATAACGTTCATCCTGCAAATGTTTTTATGGCTGAACGCATTGCAAAATTGATGAAGCTGGATATATGTGGAATTGATATTGTGGCAAAAGATGTTGCGCTTCCTTTCAATCAGGACAATAACGGAGCTGTCATTGAAGTAAACGCTTGTCCGGGTTTTCGCATGCACTTAAATCCTTCTAAAGGACTTGCGCGTAACGTTGCAGAACCTGTAATTGATATGCTTTTTCCAGAAGGCGGAAAATCTTCGAGAATACCCATTGTTGCTATTACGGGAACAAACGGAAAAACTACCACCACGCGTTTAATCTCTCATATTGCTAAAGTGGCGGGACATAAAGTAGGGTATACTACCACTGATGGAATTTATTTGCAAGATCATTTAATTCATTACGGTGATTGTACAGGAAGCCAAAGTGCCGCCACGATTTTAACCGATCCAACGGTAGATTTCGCAGTGCTGGAGTGCGCACGTGGAGGACTTCTTCGTTCAGGTTTAGGATTTGACCATTGTGATATTTCTATAGTTACCAATATTTCAGAAGATCATTTAGGTTTGAAAGGAATAAAAACGCTGGAGGAAATGGCCAAAGTAAAATCGGTTGTTCCAAAAAGTACTTTTGATCATGGTTATGCCATCTTGAATGCAGACGATGATCTTGTTTATGGAATGAAAGACGAACTGGATTGTAATATTGCCTATTTTAGTATTGATGCAACTAACGAGCGTATTAAAAAACATTGCGCTAATGGCGGACTCGCGGCAGTAGTGGAAAAAGGATTTTTAACTGTGTGCAGAGGAGAGTGGAAGATTCGGGTACATAAAATTGAAAGTATTCCGCTAACGGTTGGTGGAAGAGCAGAATGCATGATCAAAAATATTTTACCGGCTACACTTGCAGCTATCATTCAGAATTTTAAAATAGAAGATATTCGCCAGGCTTTATTAAGTTTTATTCCTTCGCCCGAATTAACTCCAGGACGTATGAATCTTTTCAATTTCAAAAATTTTGATTTGATGATTGATTACGCACATAACACCGCAGGCTTTATGGAATTGAAAACCTTTATGGATAGAACAAGAGCTACTAAAAAAACCGGCATCTTCACGGGTGTTGGTGACAGAAGAGATGAGGATATCCGTAACCTGGGTATTATAGCGGGCCGTATGTTCGACGAAGTTATTATACGCCATGATAAGGACATGCGTGGAAGGCCACAGCAAGAAGTGACAAACCTGGTAATTGAAGGATTAAAACAAACAAATCCGGATATTTCTATTCTGGTAATTTCCGATGAACATGAGGCGGTAGAACACGCTATCAATCATGCTCAGCCCGGAGAATTTATTGTGGTTTGCACCGATACTATCAACGAAAGCACAGCGTATGTAAAATCCCGTCTACAGGAAGAGACAAATAAAAGCAATCTGGTGCATGCTATTAATTAAGCAAAAAGAAACGGTAACAAAAAAGACTGCTAAATTCTTAGCAGTCTTTTTTATTTGCAGTAGTGTATGCTCAGTGCTGAACGTTCACTACCAGATTACAAACGAATTTTTCCTTCAACTCCGCCATCCATTCTCAATCCTGAAACAGCCGAGATAGCGATCTTAATTAATGTGATCATTTTTCCGTTTTTAGTATCCCAGTAATAAGCTTCACTCGGACGCACGCGTACTACAGTTAAATTCGGATCGTCCTTTCCGCCTTTGAACCAGGCTTCGGCTAATTTATTCCACAACTCATCAATTTTTGCCTTATCTCTCGATACTTCGGCCTTACCCAAAACGGATAGGAATTTCGCATCTGAGTTTTTAGAATAAAGCAGTTGCACATCTGAGTCGTGACGAATCTCGTCGTTTTTGTCGCTGCTGGCAGCGCTTAAAAACCATAGGTCGCCGTTTTCATCCACTTTCTGGGTTCCCATGGGACGTGTTTGAAAAGGTACATTGCCCAGATCAGTACAAAACATACATACGCCGATATCTTCAGCCAATTCTTTTAATTTTGCGATCGCATCGTTTTGCGATAAATTTTTTACATCTCCCATACTATTTTTTTTAAATGGTTATTCTAAGGTTAGATACTCGCCAATTGCATGCCATTGTGTTTTTAGGTGGGAAAGCCGGTAGTTGGTAGTTTACAATGGGGATTAGTCGAACTACCTAACCGGGCGTACTAATAATAACTGACAAATTCGGGACGTGAAAATTCAAAAAGACGTACGCGTAAAGTAAAGCTGGTTACGGGATTGTAGACGAAAACAGTGTTGCGGCCATTCGGTGTAAAGGGATAGAGTCCAAAAGAGATCTGGAATGTACTGCTTAAAAGATTTTCATTTCGCACCATTATTCCCAATGAATAAGATTGGTAAAGACGGCTTTGCAGCACAGGATTCACAGGATCTCCTAACATAGCGACGCCCATCATCAGGATAGGGGCAAGGTGAAAGCCAATGATGTTGTATGGAAGGTAAGCAACGGTTTCGGAAGTTAAAGTCATCTTTGTATTACCGGAAAGGCTGGTGCCATTAAACCCATAAAGTTCATCCGGAACAATAGTCAGTCTTTCGCCAGACAATTTATTCTGGCCATGCACCAGGTTGAAATTTAAAAACTGCCTGTAGAACCAGCGTCCATTCCTCAAAAGATCGCTAAAGTAATTGAGTTTAAAATTGGTTGTAATATCGTTGTTAACCCTGCGGTTAAAAAATACACCCTGTGAAAATGTTGCAGATACGTAACCCACATCATAGTGTTTGGCTTTGGCAATTTCAAAGCCGGTGTAGTAACGAATTTTTTCGTGTTCTTTTTTCAGACCGCCGTAAATAAACTGAAGGATGAGTCCCTCGGGCACATCTTCATTGGCTCCGAATCTGTAGATGAATTTTTCCTTATAGTATTGCTGCACAGCGAAACCAATATTTCCTACAAAAGCGGCAGCGTTTTGAAAGCTATAAGTGCTGTCAATGCGGCGCGGGGGTCGTTGGGTAAAAAAGGTTTTATAATAACGTAAGCCGCCTAAAATGTTTGTGCTTTGATTAAATAAACTTTTTTCCTTGCTTAATTTAAAGCTTCTGCCAATCCATAAATCATAAGTATAAGTGTCAAGGTTAAGGCGTTTCACTACCGTGTCTTCTGCAGGCACATAGTCAAAATATCTTCGGCTGTAATTTTGATTTACGCCACCGGCCCATTTAGAGAGCGGTGAGAAAAATCCTCTGTTAAAGCCAAGATTGACAGATGTTCCGGTAATATTCGAATTGTAATCTGCATTTGCAGAGATATAGGTATTGTCAAGATTTGCAATGCCGTAGGAGCCACTGTATTCAAATACGTCGGGCTTCTTAAATCCTACACGTTGCTGGAACTGTTGCCCCCAACCAAAAAGATTTTGATTTTGAAAACGCACAAAACCTGAAATATCTGAAACTCCAAACGGAATGGTGATAGGAAATTTATCAAGCACAATCACATTAACGTCTACACTATCTTTATTTTTAAGGGGAATGATTACAATGCGCGCATCATTAATAAAAGGCGCTTGCCTGAGGATCCTCTCCGTCTCACTAATTGCCAATGCGTCTACCGTATCATTTTTGTGAAATAAGAGGCGATTGATAATGACGAACTTTCTTGTTTTAGTATGAACTTTATTTCCAAAACGTTCTATTCCGTTTGTACTGTGCGAGAGCGTATCGGAGATAGAGTAGCCAAATGGATCGAAAACCGTGACATTGATTTGGCGGATCATTTTGTTTTTGTACTTCAAATAGGGATTTACATTTTTTTCTTCGTGCGATGCTGGCAGAGCAGGGTATTCTTTTGCTTCAGGATCTTTGAAGGTTGCGTCGTAAGCCATCCGCGTAATTTTGTGCTTGTATGCCCAACGCTTTAAAGATTTATATACTCTTAAAGAATCTTTTTCAGAACTGGTTTTTTTTTGCTTGGAGTTTTTTTGTGCGAACGCCGAACTGGCAAGCAATAAAAAAAGGACGCATAGGATAACGCCTGGCTTACAAAAAATATCCGGGTTCATCCTGAGCATCTGGGTTAAAAGAATTACGGGAAACTAATGATTATGTTTTTTACTTATTAAGCCGATTCTTCTGCTGCCCACGCAATTGCTTTGTCCATATCGTCAATAGAAAAAATTGTTACTTCTGTTGCGAATAAATAACTGAGTAGAGTTACAAATAGTTTGGCACTTTTTGATTCAGACACAATGGCCACTCTTCTCCAATGTGATTTCCATTGCATCAAGTGTTTTAAACCGCTTAGCAAACTAAGGCGGAAGTGTTGCACAGAAGAGTTTAAAAGAATAAGGCAATTTAATTTACCGGTTTTTCCAACATGATTTTCAACGGAAGGTAGCATCACTTCTTCGAAATCTTTTTCGGTAAGATCCCACAAGGCCTTAAATCCTATAACATTGGAAGGCAGATCAATTAAACGGTAAATCATAACGTGCAGTAATTAACTATTTTTTGCAAATCACATGCCAAACGACTTAGCGTTCTACTTTTTACCCGCGCGACTAATTAGGTAAATGATCAAAGCAATAATTCCAACTACAAGGAAAATTCCCCAATACATTCCGGCCTTAAAAATTCCTCCAGCCACTGCACATCCACTTAAGGAGATCATTAGTAAGGCTGCTACTGCATAAGTGATAGTTTTCATATGTTCAGATTTTATATATTAAAAATTAGAAGTGAAAGCCTAATCCAAAAGTGGATAGACCAGTAGAGAGATCCAGGTAAATCCCCACGCGTTCTGTTAAATGGCATTCGCTGCCTATGTGCATGCTGCCGTACAATGGACTTTCGTACCTTCTTTCAACGCGCCTGTTTCCGTCATAGCCCGATTCCCAGGTAGTAGCTCTGTACGCAACTCCTATGGATGTTCCTACATAAAAATCCCAGCGCTCACCTGCTTTTAGCCATTCGTCAAAATAGTAGCTTGCTTTAACGCCAACCGGCACACTAGTTTCGCGGTAGTAATAATTTTTATAGGGGTGGTTCGGGCTTCCCCAATAATTATAATCTCGGTAAGTCATGGCCGAAATAAAAGGCGCGAGGGTGAAGTTTCTAAAAACGTCAAATTCATAGTTTACATTCACTGCGGGTCCAAACCCTGCATATGCTGCGCCTATCCCAACGTTTAGACTGTTTCCAAATTTTTCGTTCTGTGATTTTAACGACGATGTCAGAGCTGTTAAAAGCACTAATATTGCTATGGCGTTTTTCATAATCTGAAAATTTTGTTATTGTGGGGTTTAAAAGTACGTGCCACAACCAAAAGGCTATAAACCTTATAGTAGCAACTGGGGAATGGTGCTAAAAGTGCGGAAAGGATGAGGCGTGAATTCCTCATTCTCCAATAAAATTTAAGCCTATGAGAGGGTATTAAAATTGTTATCCTAAAGTATATTTACTAAATCTATATACCGGAAGATGTTTCCTTTTTCTACTAAAAAAATCATTTTTATTTTTTTTAGCATGCTTATGTTTTATTCAGGAGCCGATGCGCAGGTAAAATTAAGTAAGAAAGACAAGGCCAAATTTGTGGAGGATTCTATGCGCATTATGCGTCCCCGTTTGGTAAGACCGCAATTTAGATTAGACAACCGTAACTTGTTTTACCAGGGACAAGTTTTAAACGTGAGTGGAGTAGATGCCGGTGTTCTTCTCAAAAACAAGCTTCGTCTTTGTATTGGTTACTACTCTCTATCTAATAATTTAAACTCATATGAAAAAACGATCGACAATGTAAAATACGAACGTTCGATTAAACTTCAGTATGGGAGCATTAATACAGAAGTTATCTACAAAAATACACGTTATCTGTCTTTGGGTATGCCCCTGGAATTTGCATTCGGAAACAATACACTCGAATATAAAAACTCAGAAACGGGAGAACTTAGTACAAAAAAAGCGGGTTTCGTGGTGAGTAGTGATTTCGGACTATCTGCCACCTTTAAACCTATTCGCTGGATTGGTTTAAAGGGAATTGTAGGTTATAGAAAAACACTGTTTAATGCCGTTAAAGATTTTCGTTTCGACGGTTTGTTCACCTCTATTGGACTCAACGTAGACGTAAGAGAAATCATTAAAGACATTCAAATGTTTAGTCTGAAGCGAAAATACAAACGTGGTAATACTGTAGAAAATGCGGTAGATCTGATAACTGACTAGCAACACCGGTCACTTTACTTTTTTACCTATTGTAAGGATCTGCAGCGCTAAAGGACAATTCGCAGTATTGCCAACACTTATTTCAGATGGTTTTATTTATTGCCGGGAAATAGGTTGAAGCAATCCGCAATCTCTGGGCAGAAACAGTCAGTGTCAGACCCGTTTTTGAGAATCGCTTTTCAAAATTAATCTCAGCGAAGAATCTTTCGTGAAAAAATTCCAGCTCCAGTTCATAAAAGTCAGGAATTTATTTCTGGTGCTTAACATTAACATCAAATGTAGAAACATCCAGGCAAACCAGGCCAATGCCCCCTGAAATTTTAACCAGGGCAGATCTACCACGGCTTTGTATTCTCCTACAGTAGCCATAGATCCGAGGTCTTTGTATTCGTATTGTGTTAAAGCCTTTCCTTTTTCTAATGCTATAAGATTTGAACCGAGATTTTTACCCTGGTTAATAGCTACATTCCCAAGCTGAGGGTGACCATTCGGATATTTGGGAGTAACCATGTAAGCAATGTCGCCAATGGCAAAAATGTTGGGATGATTTTTTACTGCATTGTAACGGTCAACAACATAACGATTTCTTAAAATTGAATCCGGATTCACACCCTCAATCACATTGCCAGTGACGCCTGCAGCCCAAATAAGGTTTTTACTTTTAATCTTTTCGCCATCTTTTAAAGTAACCGTAATGCCATCGTAATCAGTTACAATTACTTCGGTTTTTATCTTTACGCCTAATTTTTCCAGATATTCTCTTGATTTTTTCTGAGAAGGAACGCTCATACTATTAAGTGTATTCTTGCTTCCTTCTAAAATTGTAATAGTAAGACCCGAAAAATCTATATGAGGATAATCTCTTGGAAGGATATTCTTTTTCATTTCCGCAAAAGCACCTGCAAGTTCTACGCCTGTGGGGCCTGCGCCAACGATAACAATATTTAATAATGCCTCTTTTTCTTCCTGGCTGGAAGAAATGTATTTTTCAAAACTAAGTAAAACTTCATTCCTGATACTAATAGCTTCCTGCGTACTCTTCATAGAATAGGCATGTTTCATAATTTGCTCATTGCCAAAAAAGTTAGTTTTGCAACCGGTGGCAATTACGAGATAATCATAGTCATAAACTTCTTCTGAAGTCTGAATCTGGTTACCCGAAGGAAGAATTTTTGTGACTTCAGCCATACGGATTTGTATGTTCTTAGACTTCTGAAAAATCTTCCTGAAAGGAAACGAAATATTTGCGGGCTCTAAACGTGCCGTGGCAACCTGGTAAAATAGAGGCTGGAACTGATGGTGATTTTGTTTGTCAATTAAAATAACATCAAAAAGACTGTTATTTAATTTTCTTGCAAGTTGTAGTCCTGCGAATCCGCCACCAAGAATGATGATCTTCTTTTTTGTCATAACCTGAAATTGATGGTCAAAGTTAACACTTATAAGCAAGAAGAATCATAAGCCAGATTAAGAAATTAACCCATTATAAAATGGCGCAGGGCAAACACAATTATGCCCATAATAATGAACGTCGACAAAAAGATGATGGAAAATTTTGTAACGCCATATTCAGCGATCAAATATTTAATAGGTTGACCGATTCGTCTTTCGATGGTGGTTTGAACTCGTTGCCATGCACCCATGCGATTGGGAATATAGTCTTTTACGCCACCTTTCATCGCTTCTACAGCAAGCCCAACGTTTTCGTCAGATGTTAATATAACTACTTCAGTTGAGGGACTTTTGTCTTTTATTTTTTTGAGAACATCGATACCAGGAGTGCCTTTAGAACCCTTTTCGTACAGGTAATCGTCTACCACAACCATATCCACTTTATGACCATACATCATGTTTAAACAAGTACGGCTGTTGAGGAAGAGAGAGATAGTTAACAGATCTCCAAATCTTTTTTTAAGATAGCGTCTTAATTTGCCTGCAACTTCTAAGTTATCATTCAGAATAAAGACGTTCATTTTTTGAGTAGTTTCCATGATGTAGGGTTATTAAATTAATAATTATGCTGCGGCAGATCTTCTGAAGTTTTTACTCGGAATGTTTAATTCTTCTCTGTATTTAGCAACAGTACGGCGGGCAATAGAGTAGGTTCTTTGCATTAACATATATGCAATTTGTTCATCGCTTAACGGATTTGATTTATCTTCCGTATTCACACATTCCATCAATACTTTTTTAACTTCTTTAGTACTTACAATTTCTCCGTTAGTAGTACTTAAACCTTCGGTGAATAATGATTTCATTAGTAAAGTACCGTAGGTAGTCTGAATATATTTACTGATAACAATTCTTGATACGGTTGAGATATCAGAATCAATTTCTTCAGCGATTGTTTTTAAGATTAAAGGTTTAAGATCAGCTTCATCTCCTGTTAAGAAGAATTTTTTCTGGTGTCTTACAATTGCTTTCGCAACGGTGATCATTAGTTTTTCGCGTTGTTGTAATGCTTCAATAAACCATTTAGCACTTTCTACTTTTGTTTTGATAAAGCTGGAAGCTTCACGCATGCTTTTATCTTTTGCTTTCGAATAAGTGTTTAACATATCCGTATAATCGTCGCTTATTTTTAATGGCGGGTGTTTAGCCGAGTTTAAAAATAATTCTACTTTATCGTTTTCTACTGTTACTGAAAAGTCTGGAACAATAGTCACCGCTCTGCCAGCACTTTCTACAGAGCTTCCTGCCGGAGTTGGATTTAATTTTTTAATTTCGGATAAAGCGTCTTGTAATTCTTCGTTATCGATTTTTAGTGTTTTTTTAATGTTCTCAAAATTTCTCACAGACAGTTCAGTCATATGGTTTTGTAAAATAGTGATAGCATTATAAGTATCTTTTGTTTTTTCTCTTTTTGCGTTTAGTTGCAGAAGAAGGCATTCTTTTAAATCTCTGGCGCCTATGCCAATAGGATCAAGGCTTTTGATCTTATTCAAAACGCTGATCAGTTCTTCTTCACTCACAAAATCGTTTACGAAAGAGTATTCGTCGGCAATGTCGGCTATTTCACGTCTTAGGTAACCATCGTTATCCAAAGTATTAATAAGATATAAACCAATTTGTTTTTCTTTTTCAGTAATAGGTAAAAGGTTTAACTGGTTAATCAAACCAACAGTAAAATCATGACTTTCTAAAAATACCTGTTCGCGTTTTTCGTCATCTTTTGTATGGTTGTTTGCTTCGTATTTATAATCGTCTAACGAATCACGGTCCATGTAATCTTTGTAATCATAGTCTTCTCCCAATTTAGGTTCTGCAATATAATCGTCACCGTGTTCTACTTCAGGCTCTTTATCCTGTTCATTCTCGGCTTCCGAATCGTTTTCTACGTTATCGAATTCCAACGCTGGATTAATTGCCATTTCTGCAGCTATATGCTGTTCGAGTGCGATGGTGGGTAAGCCTAATATATTTATTAGCTGAATTTGCTGGTGAGTAAGCTTTTGGGTAAGTTTTTGAGTTTGTGATTGTATAATAGCCATGATAAGTTATTTTTAAGAGGGGGTTAATAAATTATACTATCTGTTTTTATTTTGATTTAACTTGTTTAAAGAAATTTCGCGCGCAATGAGTGTTATTACGAAAAGCGCTGTGAATAGAAAATACAAAGCAATAAATAGTTTTTCTGAGCCAGATACGATTTCTGTAAGCCCAAAAAGGCCTGTAAAAAAAGAGATGATTAAAAAAGTGAGTGACCAGCGTAACATAAATAATTTGTTTAGTTTCTATCAGGGTATTTGAAATAATAGTGCCGAATTTTTTGGGTTTTTAACAGAATGAAAATCAGTTACTTAAAAAAAGAATTTAGTTCATATTGTGGGGAAAATCGGGAACTCATTCCCCAAACACTAAAAGAGTGGGGAATTAATAGCGTTTTACTGTTAAATTTTGCACAAAAATTAACGCTTGTAATGCCACGCAATCCTCATTTATAAAATTTGAAATTCTCAACCGCCATTATTTTTCGTGGCTGGTAGTTTATAAGGATGTCTAATAATTTTTGTCGCACAGGTAACGATTTAATTTCATTGTATGTAAACCATTTTACCTCGAGTGAGTGTTTGTCAGGTTTAACTTTTATTTTTCCATCCAACATTTTCGCACAGTAAAAAATAGAAATTTGTTTATTAAAAAGTCTTTCGTGATACCTTATGTAAAAGATCCCTTTAATTTTAATATCGCAGCCAGCCTCTTCTTTTACTTCACGTATGGCAGCCGCCATCGGAGTTTCACCCACTTTTGTATTGCCCCCTGGTAAAAACCATTTACCGTTCCACTTTTTGGCCGCCTCGCGAATAAGCAAGAAATACCCATCTTCTTCTAATAATACAAAACTTTTTATGATCATGAGTCAGTTGCTGGAATTCCTGTGCCAGATGGGCGTAGTAGAAATTATAAGAAAACACCATGGTCAGTGTTTTTTTTCACGAGCTCGATATATTGCTCGTAGTCGGTGGGAATTGCATTTGCATAGGAATAAGAAAATCAATTATGGAAAACCAAACACATGCACATGCTTCCGGCGAAAAAATAACTGCTGGGGCTCACGATACATTCTGGGTTAATTCTTCTGAACCTTTAGTGTTCAGAAAATTGGAGGAAAACCTGGAAACAGATGTAGTGATCGTAGGTGGTGGAATAGCCGGGATGAGCGTGGCCTATAATCTTGTTAAGTCTGGCAAAAAGGTAGTTTTAGTAGAAGATGGTTTTATTGGCAGCGGTGAAACAGGAAGAACTACTGCTCATTTGGTCACCGCTTTAGATGACCGGTATTACGAACTCGAACGCATGTTTGGAAAAAAGAAGACGGCATTAATTGCAGAAAGTCATAGCAAGGCAATAAATTTTGTAGAAGAGACCGTAAAAAGCGAACACATCTCCTGTGACTTTGAGAGAGTGGATGGATTTCTGTTTTTACACCCAAGTGACAGTGAAGACTCTCTGTATAAAGAGCTGGAGGCTGCTCGCAATGCAGGAGTGGGAGTGAGTATTGTAGATGAAGTACCCGGAATTGAAAAATACAAAGGCCAGGCACTACGATTTGAAAGTCAGGCACAGTTTCATCCGTTAAAGTATTTAAAGGGTTTGAGTAAGGTTATTGAAAGTAAAGGAGGAAGGATCTATACCAATACCCACGCAAAGGAAGTTGATCATACGGGCATCGTTACCGATGAGGGTTTCCGTGTAAATGCAAAGCATGTTGTGGTTGCTACTAATTCTCCTGTAAATAACAGCTTCACCATGCATTTAAAGCAGTATGCTTACCGTACTTATGTTATCGCCACTAAAATTAAAAAAGGCAGTCTACCAAAAGCTTTATGGTGGGATAGTGGAGATTTTGATGTAAACGAAAACATACCTCCTTATCATTATATACGAACTCAAGGTTTTGATGATACACATGATCTTTTAATTATTGGTGGTGAAGACCATGCTGTGGGCCTTGCAGACGTGGAGGGCAAAACAGAAGAGCAACGCTATAAACTTTTAGAAGACTGGGCAAAACAATTTTTCGAAATAAACGAAATTGTTTACCAATGGTCGGGCCAGGTGCTGGAGCCCATGGATGGTGTAGCATATATCGGAAAAAATCCTTTTGATAAGCAAACTATTTACATTGTGACGGGTGATTCGGGTAATGGGATGACACATGCAACTATTGCAGGCACTTTGATTACAGATCTTATAAATGGTGTTGAAAATAAATTCGAAGCGCTTTACAATCCTTCGCGCATAAAACCTTTTACCGCAGGTTCGGTATTTTTTAAAGAATTTATCGGTGGCTTAAAAACGTATAATGCGGCGAAAAAACGGGATATTGAGAAGAGTGAACTCTCTTTTCTAGAGAAAAATCAGGGGAAAATAATGGACCTCGATGGGAAAAAATTTGGTGTTTTTCGTGATGAATCGAACAATGTACATTTTGTAGGAGCAGAATGCACTCACTTACAATGTATGGTAAGGTGGAACAACGATGAGAAAAGTTGGGATTGTCCCTGCCATGGTAGCCGCTTCTCACACGAGGGAAAGGTTTTAAATGGGCCTGCAAATAGCGATTTACCCTACCACAAAGAAACTAACGAATAAGGCGGTGGCATGACATTTGGAGATAATAAGGCATAACACTAAAAGCTTAAACCCATGAACTACTTTACTCCAAAACGTTTAACAATTCATCCGGAAGATCAAAACGATTTAGCCTATTGGACCCGTAAATGGGGAGTAAATGTCCGTCAGATAAATGATGCCATCCTTGAAACCGGTAGCTTGCGTTTAGACGATATAAGAAACGTTCTTATTAAAAAAGGGTCTTTAGGAAGCGTTTCTCTTTGGCTTCATAAGTTTTTTGGTGATTCACTAACACTACATTAAAATACAACCTCTGTAAATGAGGGCTATAAATAAATTCGGGTAATTTGTTACTGCCTTATACAACCAAAAATATATATACGTAAATCCGTATTCTAACCAACCTACCGTAAACAAACCAATTACCCCAGTATAAAAAAATCCTTCAGTCGAAGGATTTTTTTATTTGAAGGAATCCGGATAAGTGAAGAGTAATCGCAACAATGAGAAACTGTTTAGAAAAGACAAAGCCTGAAATTAACGCTAGTAGAAATCGCTTTTAAGTTTATATTTTCGCAAAGCGCCCGGCTGATAAGGCTTTTGAACTTATGGAAAATAAGAAATTGGACGAAATTATTTGGAGAATAGTAACTGGCAGTTCATGCAAAAAAATGAAACCTGGAACTTTTTACTCATGTGCTTCAAAGTAATTTTAGAATGACAACAGGGACAGCTTGCTTTTTTATTAAATAGAATTGTTTTTCTAATGATAGAAATTTTATTTTCTTGTTTTTTGATAAGTTGTACTAAAGCAGCCATGAGAGTGTGTTATAGGTTATATCTCTTTAATCAAACGCTATGCCATTAAAAGAAGGCGATGGATCTACTCTAAAGCATTGCTTAACCCTCGCAAATCTTCTTTGTAAATTCCACCGCCTTCCATTTATATATGTTGAGTTGAAGAATACACAGATATCTATAACTCTGTGCCAGATGTTTTTCGCCTTTTTAAATAAGAAATGTGAATTATATTTCCCCCTTTAGTGGTATACTATGCACATATACATAAAATAGGCTATCTAATGGTTTTACCTTATAGATGGCAGTCACTTTGCATCTATACTATAAATTAAAAACAGAATGAAAAAATTACTTTTTATACCACTTGCTATTTCAGCACTTTGCATAGTGTCGTGTTCAGAAGAAAAAAAACTGATTCGCAAAGCAAGCAATGCGGTGGATTTATATGATTATGATAAAGCGTTGACGTACTATGACCAGGTACTTGCAAAGGATAGCAATTCTTATTACGCAAATGCCGGAAAAGGCATCGTACTCTCAGAATACATGGGCCGATACGATCAGGCAATTCCTTATCTTGAAAAAGCTGCAAAGAAAAATCCGGATAAAACTGAGATGAAAATTAATAACGACCTGGGGAAAAGTTATCACTATATCGGCAATTATCCACGCGCCCTGTATTTTTACGATAAAACATCCGTAAAAAACACAGAGAAAAATCCGGATTATGACATCTATTTGTATAAACGCATAGAAGATTGTAAGTATGCGCTAGAGCACCCGTCAATTGCGCCTCCTGAGCAGCAGTCGGTGAAAAATGTGGGCTCTGTTATTAATACAGATAAGCCAGAATACGGCCCTGTGTATACTAATGGTGAACTTATTTTTACTTCAAAAAGACAAGATACTCCTAAGGAAAAGAAAAATGGTGTAGACAGAAGGTATTGGGAAAGCATGTATGTTTCAAAACTTGACAATGGAAAATTTGGTCCGGTAAGAAGATTTAAACGTCCGGATTATGGCGAAGATTCTAATTTTAAAAACAAAGGTGGCGAGTCCGTTGTTAGTGCTAGTCCTGATGGAAAAACACTTTACATTTTTAAGAACAGTCAGCTGTATGAAGCAAAATTAAACGATTCTACAAAGAACGAACAGCTAATGCCGGCTAACATTAATATTTCCTATTTGCAAACACATGCATTTGTGTCTCCCGATAATAAAGTTTTATTCTTTACAAGTACTTCTGAAAAGGGTTTTGGAGGAATGGACATCTACAGGTCACTCAGGGGTGAAGATGGTAGATGGCAAGATCCTGTTGGTTTGCCAGGAACAGTTAACACGGGCTATAATGAGGACGCTCCGTTTATGACGGAAGACGGAACTTTGTTTTTTGCTTCTAATGGCTTACCAGGCTATGGCGGATACGATGTTTACAAAACACGTTTGGTAGATGGCCAATGGACAACTCCTGAAAATTTGGGACAACCCATCAATACGCCGGGCGATGACATGTATTTTGCACTTAACCCGAACAGTTCGAAAGGATATTATTCTTCTAACAGACCCGGAGGAAAAGGGGATTTGGATATTTATGCGGTTCACTACATTTCAAACGACATTCCTGAGTGTAAGTCTTTAGATACGTTATTTGTGATCAATGCAATTCCAAACGGCACTAATTCTATGATGTATAATTTCTCTTTACAAATTCCCGAGCAGTATAAAAATAATGTAAGATCTGTTAGCTTAACTGTTAATGATCAAAATTTCAATATGGCTTCAGGAAGTGCAGACTATACTTTTAGCTCGGCTAACGTTTATAAAGTTTCTGCAAAGGCGGTTGTTTATTGTGATACCTGCCCTTCTCTTAGTGCTTTATGTGCTGAAAAAGAAATAACTGTCGGACAAACTTTATTTGTGCAGACGGATACTTCATCAGTAAAAACAAATTCACTGGCTATTGCCGATGCAAATAAAACGGCTGTAAAAGATAAAAAATCGGCAGAAAAGAATAAGATAGGTAATTATGCTTCACAAAGCAAAGTGCCCGTTGGTCCTGATCAACTAAAAGTGTTGGGCTGGAATTCAACTCCAGGATATTTTGAGTATAACAAATCAGGTTTGACAAGCGACACAAAAAAAATGTTGGATGAAAATATAAGAGTCATGAAAAGTAATACAGACCTCGTGGTAATTGTTAACGGTTATGCCGATTCAAGAGGTACAGAGATCTATAACAAAAATCTTTCTGCTCAACGCGCCAACTCTGTTAAAGCCTATTTAATTGAAAATGGTATACCCAAATATAGAATCACAACCGTGAATGCTTACGGAGAAACTAAAATTGAAAATGGTTGTACAGACGGTGTAAGCTGTTCTGAAGAGCAACATAGCGAGAACAGGAAAGTGACATTTGATGTGTTAAGCAACGCGAAAATGATCACGTTTAAAGATTAAGACCTGGTTTAAGATAAACTAAAAAAGCGCGCTAAAAAAATAGGGAATAGCCCCTTTAACTCACCAGGGTAAAAAGAAGAAATCTACAGATTTCTTCTTTTTTATTTAAACCCTATTTATATTGATAATAAATTATTACGATATTATACTTAGTAATTATTTGTTAAGTATATGACGGATTTTAAAGAAAATAAACCATCAAGGGATTCAGATTTTCATATTGCCTTATTAAAAGAAAGGGGATTAATCATCACTTTAGAAGATGAGATAGAAATAAAAGTTTATTTAAATAAAATTGGTTACTATAGATTATCAGGATATTTTGGTCCTTTACAAAATCCTAAAGATAGTTTTAAGCCTGGTAAGACATTTAAAGATATAATTCGCTTGTATGAATTTGATAAGCAACTTCGAGTTATTACGTCTTATGCTGTGAAATCAATTGAAATTAAACTTAAATCTTATATTACGGATTTAATGTCGTTAAAATATGAAAGCACCTGGTATTCGGACTCAGCATTATTTTATAAAAGGACAAAAAAAGATATTATTAAAATGCCTTATATAGATGGTGATGAAATAAAATATCAACAACAAGAAAAAGAATTTGATTTATATAAACTTTTAATTGAAAAAATAAACGATTCAATTTCAAAAAATTCCGAAAAGGCATATATTCGAAAATTTAAAGATAATTATGGTAGCACAGCAATAGTTCCGTCTTGGATGATGATGGAATGCATTTCTTTTGGAGCATTAAGTAAATTATACAGTCTTATGGTACTTGATGGAACTACCAGAAAAATAGCTAAGGATTTTGGTTGTCCAGTTTCTGAAACATTTAATTCATGGCTTCATGGTTTTGTAGTATTAAGAAATCATTGCGCCCATCATGCAAGATTATGGAATATTAGGCCAGCAAAAGATTTGCAATTTCCAAAACGAGATGTTCACAGGTTTCATACAGCAAACGATTCTAACACGCATTTATTTTATGGAATTGGATGTTGTTTACTTCAGGTGTTAAAGACTATCGACGAAGAGTTATACATTCACTATAAAACACATGTAAAACAATTAATGTTGGATTATGGAATTGATAAAAAAGCAATGGGATTTCCGATGGATTTAGATCCCTGGGACGTCTGGAATTAGAAACGTCTATAAACAAGTAGCCCCACATCTTTGAGCGCATACACCGAAATGTATCTAGGCTTAGTGGGGCATTATTGTTATAAAGATAGTTATATATTTTATATTAATAAATTATTTAGAAAAATAAAACAAGCAACTGTTTGATAATCAATTATATATTTTTTGGCGAGTTAAAGGGATAATTCTCAAAAAATGAGTGCGCTTTTTTTATGCAGGATATTTTTTAAAATACGTTTCTATTCTGAGTTTTACATTTTCGCGAATGTTCATATAAAAAAAAGCATAGTCGTTTTTGTGGTAATAAAAAGTATTCATGCCGGGATAATGATTCAGAGGTTTTTTTAGAGCAGGCGCATGAACCCATAAAAAGCCGGATGGCGCCACTTTGGCATCGGTAAGGGCGGTATCAATTTTATTCGCCGTAAAAGGCAAACCACCTAAATTTTTTTGGTGAGGAACGTGCACGGTATCTGTTTTCCAGCTCAAAGGGTTCACGCCAAGAATTTTTCCAACAGGATCTCCATAAAAAGTATTCGTGCGGTAAGCAACGGTATTCCATGTTACATAGCCTCCGGTTTCAGAAGGGGAGCTCATTAGTTTTAGTTGCTTAAAAGTGGTGTCATAAATTGGTCGCCCAATTAAGTAGGCAGCAATTAGTTTTTTATTAAGGGTGGTATCTTTATCAAAAAAGTCTTTCACAAGACTCACTGCATAGTCTGTTCCCTGGCTGTGTGAGGCAATAATTATTGGCCTGCCTTTATTGTAGTGTTTGAGATAGTATAAAAATGCTCTCCGCACATCATCGTAAGCGAGGGCAAAAGCTTGCCGGCCATTTTTTTTTCTGATTGCAAAATAAGAATAGAGAATGGCTGTTCTATAATGAGGAACGTAGATTTTACAACTTTCATTAAAAACACTTGCTTGTAATTTACAGCCAATCTTTTGTGTCAGTTCTCTGGCAATAGAATCATTAACGCTTGCATTCCACTTATATCCATTCAGATAATTTGTAGGCGGAATAAAAAACACATCTGCCCTTGCTTTTTTTTGTCCGTCAACAACGCCGTATCCCGTAAGTTCAAAATCACAACTGTCCAGTTTATCAGGTAAAGCAGCCCAATACAAACGATTAGCATAATCAGGCGGAGAAGGCTGTTTTGTGTTTTTAAAAGAGCGAAGAGGAACGAGGCAAGAGGTTATAAGAAAACCGGATAAGGCAACGAATTTAAGGCCAGTAGTAATTTTCATAATCAAATTATGCGCAACGATGAAATTTTAAGCAATCGGAAATATGACTGGAGTTTTCAGTTTAAGGGCGTAACAACCGGTAAAGAAACAATAAATGTGGAACCTTCGTTTATTTTACTGCGCGCTGAAATAAACCCATTGTGCTGATCGGTGATTTTTTTACAGATAGCAAGGCCAATACCTGTTCCTTCAAATTCGCTGTTAAAATGCAAGCGTTTAAAGATGCTGAAAATTTGTTCGGAATCTTTCTGGTCAAATCCTATACCGTTATCCGTGATATGAATTCTGCAGTACTTTGCCTTTTCATTGGTTTCTATATTCGTTCGTTCAAAACTAATTTCAGAACTAATGCGAATAATCGGTTTTATATTTTTGCGCGAATATTTTAGAGAGTTACTGATCAAATTCTGAAAAAGAGAACGTATGAGGGAAGGATTTACGTATAACGGTGGTAATTTTTCAACCAGGATCTTCGCTTCTTTTTCTTTAATGCCCAGTTCCATTTCTCCGAGCACCTCATTAACCAGCGCGTTCAGGTTGGTTTCAATAAACGAGTTTTTATCTGCTACAATCTTCGACAAAGCAAGAATGTCTTTGATCAAAATACGCATTCGCTCTGCAGCTGTTTGAATGCGATTGATATACATGTCAGCCTCGTCGTCAATTTTGTTAGAATATTTAGAGGAAAGGCGGTCACTGAAGGTTATAATCTTTCGTAAAGGTTCCTGTAAATCGTGTGAGGCCATAAAGGCAAAACGATCCAACTCTTTGTTAGCAGATTCGAGACGCTCAATATTCTGGAGCAATTTGTGATTGAGCTCCTGAATTTTTTCTTCGGATGCTTTGCGCTCATTTATTTCTCCTTCAAGACTTTTATTAATGCTTTTTAAGGTTTGCTCCTGCATTAATAGCATATGGTTCTTGCGATAGAGGTCTACAAAGACATTCACCTTGGCCCTGAGAAGATCAGAGTTTATGGGCTTGTAAATATAATCCACCGCGCCGCTTTTATATCCCTGGAAAATACTTTCTTCTCCAAAATTATTTGCCGTTATAAAAATAATAGGAATATGTTTGAGCTTTTCTCTTTCATAAATTAAAGAGGCTGTCTCAAAACCATTCATATTAGGCATCTGAACGTCCATTAATATCAAGGCAAAGTCATGTTCATGCAACAGGATTTTTAAAGTCTGTTTTCCCGAATTTGCTTTTACAAACTGATAACGTTCGGTGCCCAGAATAGCTTCAATAGACATCAGATTGTCTTCCCGGTCATCAACTAAGAGTATTTTCGGTGGCATAATTTCTATTTATAAAACCAGATTCGCATTAACGATAAAAGCTGATCAATTTTTAAAGGTTTTGTAATATAATCGGAAGCCCCAGCTTCTATACATTTTTGTCTGTCGCCCTTCATCGCCTTTGCAGTAACCGCAATGATAGGAAGTGTACTATTCTTATGTTCCCGTCTTATTTTTTGTGTGGTTTCGTAACCATCCATTTCCGGCATCATAATGTCCATTAACACCATGTCAATTTTCGGATTTTCATTCAGAATATGGATAGCTTCTTTTCCACTTTCAGCTGTGATGGAATTTATATTAAGACGCTCAAAAACAGTAGTCAGGGCAAAAAGATTACGCACGTCGTCATCCACCACCAGAATATTTTTTCCGGTAAGAATGTCTTCTTTCATACGAATGTTTTCAATGATCTTGTTTTTTTCAGGAGCAAGGTCTTTGTGATTTATATGAAGATGTAAAACAGTTTCCTCAAGCAGGTAGTCAATAGAATTTACGCCTTTGGCAACAACGGTATTCGAATTTTTATTGATCTGCTGTAATTCCTGCTGCGTAAAGTCTTTCGCTGAATAAATGATCACCGGTGTCATTTTTTTCTTCACCTTCGAAACTTTTTGAATAAGATCTTGTCCTGATATATCGGGTAGGGTATAGTCAAGAATTATACAATCGAATTCCGATTCGGCGATTAATTTCAGCGCTTTTTTCGCAGTATTGGCAACGATCACTTCAATTTTGTCGCCTTGCAGTATTTTAGCAATTTGAGAAGAATCAATTTCATTGTCTTCCACCACTAAAACATGTTTCACTCCTTTTTCACTAAAATAAATGATGTCTTTAAACAAATCGTTAAGGGCTTCATTCTCTAAAGGTTTTAATAAGAAACTTCTGGCGCCACGTCTCAGCGCAAGGTCTCTGTTTTCTTCACCCGATATTAAATGAATAGGAATATGCCGGTAACTTAAATCATTTCTTAATAAGTCAAGTACTTTCCAGCCACTGGTATCAGGTAGTTTCACGTCGAGGGTGATGGCCACAGGCATAAAACGGTTTATGAAATCGAAAACTTCAATGTAGCTTATAGCAACAATGGCTTTCATGTTATTGTTGTGTGCGCGTTCAATCAGAATTTTTCCGAAACGTAAGTCATCCTCAACAATTAATAAAACTTTATCGGTTGCCTGAATGTTATTGCGATCATCACCACTTTCGTTGATCATCTCGTTTACATTCGTTTTTTTATCTTCCGTGGCAATGCTTAATGAACTTAGAAGCTTGTCGAGGTTTTGATTTTGATTTTCATCGGCAAGTTGCAATTGTTTGTAGGCAGGATTGCTAGAAGTTTCAACCGAAAGAAGGCCCTGGATATTTTCAACAGGAAGAAATAGAGTAAATGTACTTCCTCTGCCGGGTTGACTTTCCAATTCAATTGTTCCACCCAGCAGTTCGGCTAAACCACGGCTGATAGATAAGCCTAAACCGGTTCCGCCATATTTACGGCTCGTTGATCCTTCTGCTTGTTGGAACGCTTCAAAAATAATATTTTGTTTTTCCTGCGGAATTCCAATACCTGTGTCAATGATCGAAAACGCTACCACACGTTTTGCATTGTCCAGACTTAGCATCATTCCTTGCTTCCAGTTTTTACCTTCACTAATGCGGAGTTTCACTTCACCTTTTTCAGTAAACTTAAAAGAGTTGGAAAGAAGATTTTTTAAGATCTGGTTTAAACGTTGTAAATCGGTCTCCATCATATCCGGCAGTGTTGTTTCGGTTTCGATAGAGAATTTTAATTGTTTAGCCTCAGAAATGGGTTTAAAAGTAGTTTCAACAAATGCAGCAATCTCCGTGAAACGAACAGCAGAGAAGTTCGCCGAAATAAAACCGGATTCAATTTTCGATAAATCGAGAATGTCGTTAATCAGTTGAATTAAGTCGTCACCGCAAGAGTGAATAGTTTTCGCATACCGCACTTGTTTATCGTTAAGATTTCCTTCGGCATTTTCGTACAACTGCTGGGCAAGAATTAACAAAGAGTTAAGGGGTGTTCTTAACTCATGCGACATGTTGGCTAAGAATTCTGATTTGTATTTAGAAGTAAGTGTTAACTGTTCTGCTTTTTCTTCGAGTGAGCGACGGGCTTCTTCTACTTCTTTATTTTTAGCTTCTACCTCGTCTTTTTGTTTTACGAGTAAGAGCGCTTTATCTTGTAACTCGTCGTTTGTTCTGCGCAACTCTTCTTGTTGTATTTTTAATTCACCTGCAAGAGATTGCGATTGCGCTAATAGTTCCTCAGTTCTTGAGTTGGTTTCTATTGTGTTTAATACAATACCGATACTTTCTGTCAACTGACTCAAAAAGTCTAAGTGAGTAATACTGAAAGTATCTAAGGAGGCTAGTTCAATTACAGCTTTTACATCGTTCTCAAATAACACCGGAAGAATGATGAGGTTAAGAGGACGCGTTTTTCCAAGCGAAGAATTAATTTTGATATAATCGCCGGGAACGTTATTTAATAAAATTCTCTCTTTTTCAAAAGCACACTGGCCTACCAAACCTTCGCCAATAGCAAACTCTGTTGGAATACCTTTAGTTGCTTTGTATGCGTATGAAGAGAAAAGTTTTAATTTTGCACTCTGTGATTCTTCATCCTGTTTTAAAATGTAGAACGCCCCGTATTGCGCTGTAACAACTTGTGCTAACTCCGAAAGGATACGTTGCGTTACGGTATTCAGGTCTTTTTGACCCTGTAACATTTGCGTGAATTTGGCAAGATTAGATTTTAGCCAATCTTGTTCCTGGTTACGCAATGTTGTTTCGCGTAAGTTGGCGATCATTTGATTGATCGTGTCTTTTAAAGCTTCTACTTCTCCTTTTGCATCTACACGAATATTCCGCGTTAAGTCGCCTTTTGTTACGGCTGAAGCCACTTCAGAGATAGAGCGTACTTGCGTTGTTAAGTTTTCTGCTAACTGATTTACGTTTTCTGTTAAATTCTTCCAGATGCCGGATGCTCCTGGCACCGAAGCCTGGCCTCCCAGGCGCCCCTCTACACCTACCTCACGGGCAACATTGGTAACCTGATCTGCAAACAGAGCGAGTGTGTCAATCATTTCATTGATCGTTTCTGTAAGTTGCGCTACCTCGCCTTTTGCATCAATGGATAATTTTTGTCTTAGGTTTCCGGTTGCTACGGATGTTACAACTTTTGCAATTCCACGTACCTGAGACGTTAAGTTAGATCCCATCATATTCACAGAATCCGTTAAATCTTTCCATGTTCCCGCAACACCTTTTACTTCGGCCTGACCTCCTAATTTTCCTTCAGTTCCTACTTCCCTTGCTACACGTGTTACCTCGAAAGCGAAAGAATTTAATTGTTCCACCATCGTATTGATAGTGTTTTTTAAATCAAGAATTTCTCCTTTAACATCAATGGCAACAGTTTTTGACAAATTACCGGAAGCAACTGCTTTTGTTACTTCGGCAATATTTCTTACCTGTGCAGTTAAATTAGAAGTCATTTGATTTACCGAATCGGTTAAATCTTTCCATGTTCCTGCAACGCCCGGTACAAAAGCCTGACCGCCGAGTTTACCATCCGTTCCTACCTCACGGGCCACACGCGTTACCTCAGAAGCAAAGGCGCGGAGCTGATCCACCATGGTATTTAATGTTTCTTTTAATTGTAAGATTTCCCCGCGAACGTCAACGGTAATTTTTTTCGACATATCACCATTTGCCACAGCGATAGCAACTTCGGCAATGTTACGTACCTGGGATGTTAAGTTACCCGCCATTTGATTTACCGAATCGGTTAAATCTTTCCAGGTTCCTGCAACTCCTGGCACGCTTGCTTGCCCTCCAAGTTTCCCTTCCGTTCCTACTTCTCTGGCCACACGTGTCACCTCCGAAGCAAAGCCACGAAGTTGATCCACCATGGTATTGATGGTGTTTTTTAATTCTAAAATTTCTCCTTTTACGTCTACACCAATTTTTCTGGATAAGTCGCCGTTAGCAACCGCTGTTGTTACTTCGGCAATGTTACGTACCTGGGATGTTAGGTTAGAAGCCATCTTATTTACAGAGTCTGTTAAGTCTTTCCAGGTTCCGCCTACACCGGGTACGTCAGCCTGACCACCGAGTTTCCCTTCAGATCCTACTTCTCTGGCCACACGTGTTACTTCTGAACCAAAAGAGTTCAGCTGATCCACCATGGTATTAATTGTATTTTTTAATTCAAGAATTTCGCCCTTAACGTCTACTGTAATTTTTCTTGATAAATCTCCTTTCGCCACGGCAGTTGTTACTTCAGCAATATTACGTACCTGCGCCGTTAAATTTGAACCCATTTGATTTACAGAGTCTGTCAAATCTTTCCAAACCCCTCCAACACCTTCTACAGTGGCCTGGCCACCGAGTTTCCCTTCAGATCCTACTTCTCTGGCCACACGTGTTACTTCTGAACCAAAAGAGTTCAGCTGATCCACCATGGTATTAATTGTATTTTTTAACTCAAGAATTTCTCCTTTAACGTCAACAGTAATTTTACGGGATAAGTCACCATTCGCTACAGCTGTTGTAACTTCGGCAATGTTGCGCACCTGTGAGGTTAAGTTAGAACCCATTTGATTTACAGAGTCTGTCAAATCTTTCCATGTTCCACCCACACCGGTAACTTTCGCCTGGCCGCCTAATTTTCCCTCTGTTCCTACTTCCAAAGCTACACGTGTTACTTCCGAAGCAAAAGAGTTTAATTGATCCACCATCGTATTGATGGTTTTTTTCAGTTCTAGAATTTCTCCTTTTACATCCACAGTAATTTTACGTGATAAATCACCACGGGCCACGGCCGTTGTTACTTCAGCAATGTTACGTACCTGTGCCGTTAAATTTGATCCCATTTGATTTACCGAGTCTGTAAGATCTTTCCATACACCTCCAACACCTTTAACAGTGGCCTGTCCGCCAAGTTTTCCTTCTGATCCTACTTCTCTCGCAACACGTGTTACTTCAGAAGCGAAAGAGTTCAGTTGATCCACCATGGTATTGATTGTATTTTTCAATTCCAGAATTTCTCCTTTCACGTCAACGGTAATTTTTCTCGATAAGTCACCTTTTGCCACGGCAGTTGTTACTTCAGCAATATTACGCACCTGCCCGGTTAAGTTAGATCCCATTTGATTTACAGAATCCGTTAAATCTTTCCAAACTCCGCCCACACCTTCTACAGTGGCCTGACCACCAAGTTTTCCTTCACTACCAACTTCACGGGCAACACGCGTAACCTCTGAACCAAAAGAGTTCAGCTGATCTACCATGGTATTAATTGTATTTTTTAATTCCAGGATCTCTCCTTTTACGTCAACAGTAATTTTACGTGACAAGTCTCCTTTTGCCACAGCAGTTGTTACTTCGGCAATATTACGTACCTGTGCAGTAAGATTAGAACCCATCTGATTTACCGAATCGGTTAAATCTTTCCACGTTCCTGCTACTCCTTTTACCTGCGCTTGTCCACCGAGTTTTCCTTCTGTTCCCACTTCCAATGCTACACGGGTTACCTCTGAAGAAAAAGAGTTTAGCTGATCCACCATAGTATTGATGGTATTTTTTAACTCCAGGATCTCTCCTTTTACGTCAACCGTAATTTTTTTTGATAGATCACCTTTTGCCACAGCTGTTGTCACTTCAGCAATGTTACGTACCTGAGCTGTTAAGTTAGATCCCATCTGATTTACAGAGTCGGTCAAATCTTTCCATACACCGGCAACACCTTTTACTTTAGCCTGGCCTCCTAATTTTCCTTCGGAACCTACCTCACGCGCCACGCGGGTAACTTCCATTGAAAAGAGGTTGAGCTGCTTCACCATGTCGTTCACTTCTTTAGCGATCCGCGCAAACTCTCCCTGTAAAGCATGATCTCCAATTTTCTCAGACATCTGTTGCGAGAGATTTCCTTTCGCAACCGAACTAATTACGTGCGCAATCTCAATGGTTGGATGCACCAAATCAGAAATCAAAGTATTGAGTGAATCAATCCCTGTGTGCCAGGACCCGCTTGTGCCGGGCACTTCAATCCGTTGTGTAAGTTTTCCTTGCTTACCAATGGTATTGCCCGCGCGGGTAAATTCCTGCATCATCTTCTCGTTCAACACAATAATGTCGTTGAGTGTGTCGCATATCTTCCCGCTCAAACCCACATTGTCAATGGGCATGCGCGCGCTGAAGTTTCCGTTTTTAACTTCAGTAAGTACTTTTAGTAAATATTTTTTATCAAGCGTTCCAAAGAGCTGATCCATTGGATCTATCTGTACGTCCTGTAGTTTTAATTTGGCTTTTCCATTTTTAGGTTTTTCCATCACGAGCAGTTCTTTTTTATGATGTCCATTACCGTTCGAAGACCCATTTGATTTTACAGAGCCGTTAGCACTAGTTGCTTTTCCTTTGGAAGATTTAAGCACTTTTACTTTTTTAATACTCATAGCATTTGATTAAAAAATATTGCAGACCTCGTAGAAAAAAATCACGCGATTTTTTAGTTCAGGTCGTCTTTCAAAGCAAGAAAAAAATATGCTATTCCCCAAATAAAAAGGCCTAATATTAGGCGCTGGGGCCAAAATTGTGGAATAAATTGCTCACAAAAAGTGGCTTAATTTTTGTGTAAACTTGATTTATGTCAAAGAAAATATATCCACACAACTCATCACAATTTTATTATGGGGAACGCTTTCCCGAATAATTTTATAAGTGACTGTGAAAGGGGCGTATTTTTAAAGTTTTGACATGGCACGATTCTTTTATTTACTTCTTTAAAACACAGCATTATGGAAAATTTTAGAAAAGAAAACATGACTACCATGACTGGCATCATGAATAAATTACAGTCGGACGGTTATACTGAAAATTTTGTGGCAAGCGAAAAAGGTTTGGAAGCACCATCCAAAGAAAAGTTTTACATTCCTTCCGAAGTAACTATTAACAACTTCTACAGATTTGAAGGAGAGAGCGATCCGGGCGATAACGCAATAGTATATGCCGTTGAAGCAAATGATGGAACTAAAGGGATGGTGGTTGATTCGTACGGAAGTGAAGCGAGCCATCTTGTTTCTAAGTTCATAACAGAGGTTGAATCCATTACCAAAAAAGAACCACATTCATCTTAGTTCAGTAACCCACAATTAAAAAAAGCGAAATTTATAATTTCGCTTTTTTTGTTTTGTTGTTTTAAATTTTTTTAGCCGTTCCCCCTGATAACACGGAGTAAAATAGCGACGATTGCGATTACTAATAAAATGTGAATGATGCCTCCGGCGCTGTATGCGAAGAATCCTATTGCCCATGCAATAACAAGAATTACTGCTATAATGTAAAGTAAGTTGCTCATAGTTTTAATTTATTAAATGGTTGTTTTTTCTTTTTGGGTTTATATCGTTGTGTAAAATATTTATCAAAATAAGAGCAAAAGCTGCAAGAAGTAATATATGAACAACTGGGCCAACCATGCTAGTGAAAAATCCGACAGCCCAAAAAATGGTAAATAGAACTGCTACTATGTAATTTATTGCGATCATGCTTTGTAATCTTATAATTTCGTGCCTGTTAAAAAACATTGTATTTAATGCTCTTCAGCGCTCAAAATGAAAATTTTGGGGAAAAACATTGCCAGTCTGAGGAAATTTTTTTTTCCGGGTACTGTTATTTCCTTTTCTTTTTATTCTTCTTTTTTTCCTTTTGTTTTTTGTCCTTTTTCGAATCTTTTGAACTATCCCCCTTTTTGTTCTTGTCACCAAAAACTTTTTCAAGCAGCGTTTTATCCTTCGTTTCTTTGAGTTTTGTAATATTTATAGTATTGTCAATACTGGGTCTTAAGGCGCGAACGAAGGCATTTCTGAGAACAAAACTTATAGCACGCCAGATATTGATGTTTGGATCTTCGAACTTGCCATTAATATCAACTTTGGTAGCTAATTGCTCTTTATCCTGATTTTGCAGTACTTCTGCAGCGCTACCAATAAGCGTTTCCCACAAAATCTGTTTAAAGTCTCCTTCTTCTTTGTTCCATTGTACTATGTCCAGGTCTTTAATCACGGGTTTTATATATCCTCCAAAGCCCCCGTCTTTTCCGGCGAATTCGGTATAGACACCAAAATTTCCTTTTTTTGTATCAAAGTTCCCGTAGGCTTTCAGGAAGTCGTTTAACAACGCCAGGTTTACATTTTTAATTTCGGCACTCATATCAAACGTTGGCATTTTCTGCAAGGCATCAAAATCTACGCGGAGTTTAAAATCTCCTTCGTATACGGATGCACTCGCTACAGCGTTGGCAGGAAGTACTTTATTGCTATCGTTCACATTCGAGAGATTTGTAGCCACAATTTCGAGTTCTTTCATGGCCACGTCAACACGTGGTGAAGAGAAAGGATCAATATAATGTATTTGTCCGTTCGAAATTTCAAAGTGATTCACCGTTAGGGGCATTAAATCTTTGATCAACTGGCGAAAGTCTGCTGTGTCTGCCTTGGCATCTTCATCCTTGTGTTTTCCTTTTACAAAATTAACCACAGGATCTTCTACATAAATTTCTCCAACAATGCGGCCCTTGAAGATTGCTTTCCATTGCACTGAAAGATCAATGGCTGTTGATTTGAAAAATGGTATGGTATCCTTTTGTCCCTGCTCGTTACCAAGCTTAACCAATTTAATATCTTTTATAACATAAGCACCGCGAATGAGGGCAATGTCAATGTCTTCCACATGACCGTAATACTCTTCCAGATTTGCCAGTTTGTTGTTTACATATTTTAAAACAATGTAGGGAAGTAAAAGTCTGAAAATAATCAACAGAACAAGTAAGGAAAGGAGAATGATTTTTATTTTTTTTCTTTTGCTGTGTTTCGTGCTTTTGGAATGTATGTTTTCGTTGGAGGATGTTTGTTGAGTTGTTTCCATAGATGTATGCAAAATAAGTAACGTAAATCGCGTTAATTTCATGCCAGTGGAACACTATTTGTTTTTAAAGGGTATGAAAATTAATAAAGCCGCGTTTAAAAGCGGATGGTCAATAACCAAAGATTCTTTCAGTGAATTCAGCGACGATAAGGTGCTTAAACTAAGCGCTGCACTGGCATACTACACTATCTTTTCACTGCCGTCTATGCTCATTGTGATCATTGGTCTTTGCAGTATATTCTATGGTAAGGATGCTATTCAGGGTGAGATTTTTACAGAGATCAGCGGCTTTATTGGTAAGGATGCTGCTCTGCAGGTTCAGGATGTTTTAAAAAACACAACTTTGCACCACGATAATGTGCTTACAACCATTGTGGGGTTTTTAACGCTCCTGGTAGCAGCTACAGGAATGTTCGGCGAGATTCAGGATTCGATTAATTCGATATGGGGTTTACAAACCAAACCAAAAAAAGGATTTATAAAATTATTGCTTAACCGCCTGATGTCTTTTTCAATGGTGGTTGTTCTGGGATTTATTCTCCTGGTTTCGCTGGTGTTAAATGCTTTGTTAGAAGGATTACTGCACCGGCTCGAGCGCTATTTTTCAGAAAGTGTTATCAATTACTTTTTTGTGCTTGATTACGGGTTGATAATTATAGCAACAACGGTTTTATTTGCTTCCATTTTAAAAGTTTTACCCGATGCCAAAATTCATTGGCGCGATGTATGGACAGGAGCTTTTACAACTTGTTTGCTTTTTTTGTTAGGCAAATTTTTGATCGGTTATTATTTAAAACACAATTCGAGTATTACTGCGTATGGTGCAGCCGGTTCGCTTATTCTTATCTTACTTTGGGTATATTATTCCGCCATCATCCTGTACTTTGGGGCTGAATTTACTCAGGTATATGTACGTCATAAAAACAGGAAAATAGAGCCGAACAAGTATGCAGTTTGGGTTGAAAAAAATACGGTAGAGAAAAAGCTCAACACGCAAATTAACGAGCATACAACTACTATTGATAATAAGGTGGAAAAACCCTCTTAAAAAATAAATTCTCCCGACGTTTACTTTTAATTTTTTAAAGGAAGTGTGATCAAAAAGGATGTGCCCTTATCAATTTCACTGCTTACTTTTATATTTCCATCGTGTTTTGATATAATGGTATGCGTTGCAGTGAGTCCTAACCCGGTTCCTCCATGTTTAGAAGTAAAAAATGGCTCGAATAATTTATTAAGGTCTTGTTGCGGAATTCCCTTGCCGTTGTCGGAGATGACAATGGTAACAAGATCTCCGATTACGGAAGCTTTAATACTCAGTTCGCCATTCTCGCTCGTAATCGCTTCCACAGCGTTTACCAGAATATTGAGAAGTGCAATGCTGAGTTTTTCTTTATCGCCTTTTATCAGAATTCCTTCCTGGATATTTTTCGAGATTTTAATTTCCTTCAATTTTGCCCGGTCTTCAACATTTTGCAATGTGTCGCCAATAAGATCGTGAATATAGAGTTCTGCAATATTAATGGTGTCAAAACGTGTTGCATTTAACAGGTCTTCAATCAAAAGATTTATACGCTTACTGTTACGGTCAATAATATCAAGAAATTCGTCAGGACTCTCATCCGAATTTTCGTCGCTTAAAATCATTCGGAGCTCGGCAAGAGATAAATGAATATTGGTAAGCGGGTTTTTTATTTCGTGGGCAATTACCCTGGCTACTTTACCGGTAAGTGTTTGCTTCTCGAGTAATTTCTCTTTTTGTTCGTTTAATCTTCTTTCAGTAATATCATGCAGAACCAACTGGTAAATTTTCTTCTCAGCGTCAACCACAGAAAGGTTTAAAATGCAAAAGCACTTCTTATTTTGCTCCGGTAGCGTTAACTCTATTTCCATCGAAGGATTTGAATAACGTTCTGATTCAAAAATTCTTGGATAAAAATAATCGGAGATGTTTTCACCAATCAGCGCTTCCTTATTTTCGTATTCAAATAATTTTAAAGCAGCTTTGTTAGCATCAATAACATTGAGTTCGAGATCAACAATAAATACATACTCAACAGAGTTCTCAAAAAGATTTTTGAATTTATTTTCACTTTCTTTAAGCGACTTTAAGACGTTTGATTTTTCTATCGCATAGCGAATACTCCTGTCAATGTCTTCTGAAGTATATTGCCCTTTTACTAAATAGTCTGAAACCCCTAGTTTTAAAGCTTGTTCATCAATAGCCTGGGCCTGGAGGCCGGTCATTAAGATCGTGGGGGTAAATGGATATTTTTCGTTAATATAGGATACAAGCTCTATCCCCGTGTGAACTCCAAGGCGGTAATCTACAATAACAAGATCAATGGCTTGTTGTTTTAAAATTTCTTTCGCTTTAGAAAAAGATTCTGCCCAGGTAATGTTTTTTTCAAAACTTGTATTTTTTAGACTGCTTACCAGCAAGAAATAATCATCCTCGTCATCTTCTACTATTAATAATCTTATTGCTTTGTTAGAGTTCATTTTAAATAGCGGGGGTTTTAACTGTTAGTAACCAGTAATTCTTAAATACTTCCATCACTTTAACTAATTCCTGGTAGGAATACGGTTTAATAATATAACTACTCGCGCCGTTATCGTAGGCGAAAGAAATATCATCGGGGTTGCTGCTTGTACTATAAATCACTACAGGTATTTTTTTTAATGTTGCGTTTGTTTTTATTTCTTTAAGGCATTCACGACCGTCTTTCTTTGGCATATTTAAATCAAGGAGAATTATTTTCGGAACGGATACTTCCAGATCCTTATATTTTCCTTTCTTATATAAGTAGTCGAGCAACTCAACACCATCTGAAACAGTGTTCACTTTTTCTTTTACACTCACAGTAGAAAACGCCTGTTTAATCATATACTGATCATCGAGATCATCGTCGGCAATAAGAATACAATTTTCTTCTCTCATAACTGAATTCATGATAAAATTTTTACAGGGAGTCCGACAATAAATGTAGTTCCTATGCCAACTTCACTTTCAGCCGTAATAAAGCCTTCATGATTCTCAACAATGCGTTTGCATATAGCCAGTCCTATGCCAGTTCCTTCATATTCTGAACGGCCATGTAATCTTTGAAAAATAATGAAGATCTGTCGTAAATACTGAAGCTCGAAGCCAATGCCATTGTCCTTAACAAAAATGCAATAATACTTTTTGTGTTTTGTGGGAATATCTTTTACCCATTCGCCTGCTTTTAGTTCCTCTTCAGTATAGTAGTTTGCCGTCACTTTTATTTCTGGAAGTGCTTTGTCGCTAAATTTTAAAGCATTACTTAGCAAATTTTGAAACAGCTGACGGAGTTGCGTGTTATTGCCTTTTACTTCATCCAGCGAATCAATTTCAACCTTCGCACCTTTGGCAGCAAGAGCCAGGCTTAGATCTTCTGTTATCTGGCGAAAAGTGGAGTCGAGGTTAACTTTTTCATTGATATCAAGCATTCTGGTAACACGCGAATAATTTAGCAGGTCGCTGATAAGCACTCTCATTCGCACAACCGAGGTATTCAAACGTTTTAAAGAATCCATTACTTCCTCATCCGGATGATTGGCAAGTTTCATATGTATACGCTCACTGAACGAACCAATTTTCCGGAGAGGTTCCTCCAAATCATGCGATGCTATATAGGCAAACTGTTCAAGTTCTTTATTAGAGTTAGCCAGCAATTCAACTTGTTGTTGTAACTGTTTTTCCGACTCAATCAGTTTTTCTTCGAACATGGTTTTAGATTGGTGTTCGCGCCTTAAAGTCAATAAAATACTTATGAGTAGCAAAATAGAGATGCCAGAAGTGAGAGCAATGATAAAGATAGAAAGCTGTGATTTTGTAAACGTACTCTGGCGAAGCGTGCTAAAGCGCCTGTATTCTATCTTCTTCATTTTTGTAATGGTTTTACGCGTTTTATCCATGATAAAATCTCCGCGTGCCAATATCTTTCTTAAAGAGTCCTGCTCAATAAAGCCTTTTTCAAAATATTTTTTTCCGTCTTCCAGATTTTGAAGCTTGAGGTCTATTTCAATTCCAAAAGCTATCAAAGGTTCTTCTTGTTCCTTCTCTTCCTTTAATATGTCGTAAAGCGAAGCATATTCGCGCTTGATATTTCTTTTCGAATAGTCAAGTGTTTTTAAGAATACAGGACGGTAAGTAATCAGATAACCACGCTGTTGATTTTCTTCGTCTTTTAAAATAGAATGTATTTTGTCGATGCGGGCATTAATGCCATAAGCGTTATCGAGGTAGGATAAAGACTTATAATTATCAGTAATGGTATATAACGCCAATAGAATCGCAGCCAGAATAATAAACAGCGAGAAAGCTGCAATTATATAAAAATAGTTTTTATGGGGTATGCTAAAGCGCGTAAGGGGCATATAAGGTTCTAAATGTATAAACTTTTGTCGCAAATAATAACTTAACAACAAAAATTGGGAGATTAAGTTCTATAAAATTTTATGAATCCCTCAATTTTAAGCTGTGGTATTTTCTCCACACAATGCCGCACATTTTTGATCACGCTCCTTATTCGGGGAAAAGACTTTGATGAAGCTTAACGTAAATCTGGTGGCATATAATTGGTAAAAAATAAGCATCTAATTTTTTTACATGCAAAATTCGCACGACCTTAAAAGAAACCAAAAGGGATCTTCAACTGTAAAAGTTTTCAGGAACTCTTTTATCAAGGAATTAAAATTTATTTATTGGGCTGAAAAACTTCTTATTAAATTTTTAGCCAGGGCGGAAAGAGCAGCCTCAACCAGCTATGCAAAAGCCTGTTTAAAAGGACATAAAGGCGCTACTTCCGAGCAAATAAAACGACTTGAACGTATTTTTATGTTGCTTAATGAAAAGCCCGCCGGAAAAACTTGTTCAGAAATAAAATCGTTGGTAAACGAAGCACACCAGATTTTGAAAGCAACAGAAGAAAATACCCTTTCAAGAGACCTTGGTTTACTTGCCATTATTCAAAAAATGGAGCACCTCGAGATAATTAAATATAACAGCCTTATAAACCTCGCAAATGAACTCGGTATTTTCGAAATTGTTCTTTTATTAGAAAAATCAATCGAAGAAGAATTTGAAGCCAAAGAAATGTTTGCTGCAATAGCGGAAGATACTTTGAATGACGAAAAATTTCAAATTAGAGTTTCTGAAACTTCAGAGGAAGACGACGAGTTTGAACATCTTGAAGCAGTTTGATTTAATTACCTATGAATTTAAAGTCTGGTTACCCATATTTCTTTCTTAAGAATGGTTTATATCACGATTTTGATGTTCTTCGGGAAAATATTACAACAGATGTGGTAGTTCTTGGAGGCGGTATAAGTGGCGCCCTGATGGCTTATGAACTCGTTAAGCAGGGAATAGAATGTTGTGTGATTGACAAACGTAAGATCGGCCTGGGAAGCACCGGTGCAAGCACTTGTCTTTTACAGTACGAAATAGATGTTCCGTTGCATCAGTTAATAACAAAAATTGGTAAGGGAAATGCAATAGAGGCTTACCGCCTATGCAGCGAGGCCATCGATAAGATTTACAAAATTGCCGGCGAAATCGGGTATAAAGATTTTTCGTATTGCGAAAGCCTTTATTTTTCCCATACTTCCCGCAAAAACACCTACCTCCAGAGAGAGTTTGAAAGCAGGCATGAAGCGGGCTTTAAAGTGAAGTATCTTTTGGAAAAAGAAATTCAGGAACGCTATAAGCTAAGATCCAAAGAAGCTATTCTTTCTGAAAAAGCAGCCAGGATCGATGCCTACTTATTCACTCATTTATTACACCTGCATAATCAAAAAAAAGAATGCCGCGTTTACGAAGCTACCCATGTTACAAAAATTACAGAAACCGGCGAAGGCGTAGAGTTGATTACCGACACTGATTTGAAGATAAACACAAAAAAAATAATTTATGCTACCGGCTACGAAGTCACAGAACAAATTAGTAAGTCTATCGTAGACTTAAAGTCCACTTTTGCTTTAGTAACAGAACGTATTGAGAATTTGCCTGATTGTTTTGGTAAAAGTTTATTCTGGAATACAGACGATCCATATTTGTACGTTCGTGAAGACAAAGGTCGGCTGATAATCGGTGGCCGGGATGAGAAGCACTACAATCCTGCAAAGCGTGAAATCCTGCTTGAAAGGAAAGCAAAAAAACTGAAAGGGGATTTTGAAAAAATATTTCCTGATATAAAAATTAAAACACAATTTACCTGGGCGGGAACTTTTGGGTCAACCAAAGATGGATTGCCCTACATAGGCCCTTATGCTAAAAACCCAAACAGTTATTTTGCCCTGGGCTTTGGAGGAAATGGCATAACTTTTAGTGCTTTAGCGGCAGATCTGATCTCAGGATTAATTAAAGATAAGGTCAATACAATTCCCCCAATGTTTAGTTTCAACCGTTAAACTTTAACCTTATGCAAAAAGCCAGTCCTAAAAAGAAACTCCGCAAAGCCCAGCATCAAAGTCGTCCGGGAAGTGAAAAAAAATGCAGCCAAAACCTTTGGATGATGATAAAACAGTGAGGGGGAGTGGTAAGTTAAATGGCAAAACAGCATTTATAACCGGTGGAGACAGTGGGATAGGAAGAGCGGTAGCAATTCTCTTTGCCAAAGAAGGGGCGAACGTGGCTATTGCTTACCTCAGTGAAGATGAGGATGCACAAGAAACCCAAAAAATTATTGAAGAGTACGGACAGAAATGTTACCTCATTCCTGGAGACCTTAGCAAAGAGAAAAATTGCCTCTCGGCTGTAAATAAAACACTAAAAAATTTCGGAACAATTGATATTCTGATTAATAACGTGGCTTTGCACTATGAACAGAAGGAATTAAAAGACATTTCTACAGAGCAATTACTGAAAACATTTCAAACAAACGTTTTTTCTTTTTTCTGGATCACAAAGTATGCTTTGCCCCACATGAAAAGGGGCTCAACGATAATCAATACAAGTTCCGTTACTGCTTATCGCGGAAGTGCTGCCCTGATGGATTATGCTTCTACTAAAGGTGCTATTGTTTCTTTTACCAGAAGCTTATCGGCAAATCTTGCCGCTAAAGGCATTCGCGTAAACGCGGTTGCACCTGGTCCGGTATGGACACCTTTGATCGCCTCAAGTTTTAAAGCTGCTAAAGTTGCGGATTTTGGAAGTGAAGTTCCTTTAAAAAGAGCAGGTGAGCCTGCTGAGGTGGCATCAAGTTATCTATTCCTGGCTTGTGACGATTCTTCTTACATAACAGGCCAGGTATTACATCCTAACGGAGGAGAAATTGTAAACGGATAAATTAAAAATAAGTTCACCATGCATGACAACATAATGAATCTTTCACAGAAAGAAATGAGTTTGATAGTGAAGGATGCTGTAAAGACAGCAGAAGCGGTTAATTTGATTTATGTGAAAGACGCAGAGCCCGGCATCAACCGGGTGAAAAAAGGAGAGAAATTTCATTACGTATTAAAAAATAAAAAGGTAAACAGTAAGAATGAACTCGACCGCATAAAAAGCTTAGTTATTCCACCGGCCTGGCAGAATGTGTGGATTTGTGTGAAAGAAAACGGGCATTTGCAAGCTACCGGCCTCGATATAAAAAACAGGAAACAATACCGGTATCATCCCTTATGGAATGCGTTAAGGAACCAAACGAAATTTTACCGCCTTCATGAATTTGGAACAGTTCTTCCTCAAATACGCGTGCAACTCGAAAAAGATCTGTCTTTGCCGGGATTGCCCCTGCAAAAAATACTGGCATTAATTGTTAGTTTGATGGAGCAAACAAATATCCGTATTGGCAATGATCAGTATGAAAAATTATACGGGTCGTATGGCCTTACCACTTTAAAGGATAAGCACGTAAAGTTCTCGGGAAACAATGTTCAGTTTGCTTTTAAAGGAAAAAAAGGGGTTCATCATTCTATCAGCATTAACAATAAAAGACTTGCGCTATTAGTGAAGCAATGCCGTGACATTCCAGGTAAAGAACTTTTTCAGTACATTGATGAAAATAAAAGACATCATTGTGTAGATTCGGGCATGGTGAACGAGTACATAAAAAAAATCAGCGGTAAAGATTTTTCGGCTAAAGATTTCAGAACCTGGTCTGGAACCATTCATGCTTTAATGGCATTTAAAACCCTTGGCAATTGCGAAACACAAACCGAAACAAAAAAGAAGATTGTTGAGGCCTTAGATATTGTTTCGAAACATCTGGGGAATACCAGGACGGTTTGTAAAAAGTATTATGTCCATCCAGTCATCGTTTCTTTATATGAAACGAAACAGATCAATAGGTATTTTTCAGAACTTGAAAAAATAAAGCCGGCAAAAAAAATATCGGAACTGCACAGCGAAGAAAAAATTTTAATGAAAATATTCGAAAAGGAAGCTGCTCTCTCAAAATCACCTAAAGGAAAAAGAGCTGCGTAACACTTAAAATAAAAAAGTCATGAGATCAATTTGGACCGGCGCAATAGGATTTGGACTTGTAAACATTCCTGTGAAAGTTTACAGCGCAACAGAATCAAGCACTTTAGACCTTGATATGCTCGATAAAAAAGATCATTCGAACATACGCTTTATGCGGGTGAATGAAAAAACGGGGAAGGAAGTTACCTGGGCAAACATTGTAAAAGGCTACAAATTACCGAATGATGAGTATGTGGTATTGACAGAAAAGGATTTTGAATCGGCGAGTGCAAAAAAAACAAAAACAATCGAGATTACCGACTTCGTAAAAGAATCGGAGATCGAAAGCATGTATTATGAAACACCTTACTACCTCGAGCCCGACAAATCGGGAGCGAGAGCCTATGCTTTGTTGCGTGAAGCGCTGCTAAAAAGTGGAAAGGTTGGAATTGCTTCTTTTGTTATGCGTAGCAAAGAGGGCCTTGCAATCTTGCGGGCAAATCAAAAGGTAATTGTTTTAAATCGCATCCGTTTTCATGAAGAAATTCGCGATACTTCCGATCTTACTTTACCTGCCAAAACAGAGGTAAAAGCCAACGAATTAAAAATGGCTTTGTCTCTGATCGATCAACTAACCGAAAAGTTTGATATTTCTAAATATAAAGACACGTATAGCGCCGATTTGATGAAGGTAATCAAAGCCAAGTCGAAAGGTAAACCTGTAAAAGCTTCCAAATTAAAAGTGGTTCATAGTACTTCAAAAGACCTGGTAAGCCAGCTGAAAGCAAGTCTGGGTGGTAAGCGCAAAAAAGCTTCTTAAAATGAAGGCGCTCACACGAAAATCATCAGAGAATACAAAGAGACCGGATAACATGTCGCCAGACAAACCGGCGAAGAAAAAGTCTGCAACGATTTTTACTTTTGGTAGTAGTGATGTGCCTGTTACGCATCCCGATAAAATTTACTGGCCAAAAGAAAAAATTACAAAAGGCGAGGTCGTAAAGTACTATCAAAGCATTTCAGAATACATTCTGCCTTATTTAAAAGGACGTTCCCAGTCTTTACTACGCATGCCAAACGGAATAGACAAGCCGGGATTTTTTCACAAGAATGCCGGTGAAGGCGCCCCTGAATGGATAGAAAGCATTAAGTTATATTCAGAAGCTGCAGATCGCGAAATCGATTATATACTTTGCAACAATAAAGCTACGCTTGCCTATCTGAATAATTTGGGTTGTATAGAAATAAATCCCTGGCATTCTACGGTTAAAAAATTAAATAATCCAGATTACCTCGTCATTGATCTTGATCCTTCTGCCAAAAATACTTTTGATGAAGTAATAAAAACGGGTAAGGTTGTAAAAAAAGTTTTAGATCGTGCAGGGGCCGATGCTTATTGCAAGACCTCTGGCGCTACAGGACTTCACATTTATATTCCGGTTAAGAAGAAATACACCTACGATCAGGTAAAAGAGTTTGCCCATCTCGTTTGCAAATTAGTGCAGGGGCAGCTGCCTGAGCTTACCAGTTTAGAACGCAGTCTCAAAAAGCGTGGAAATAAAATCTATCTCGACCATTTACAAAATAGAAGAGGGCAGACCATAGCTAGTGTTTACAGCTTGCGTCCCAGAACGGGTGCAACTGTGTCAACGCCACTCGACGGGAAAGAGGTAAAAAAAGGTTTATCACCGCAAAATTTTACAATGTTTACTATTTTTGAACGATTGAAAAAGAAAGGCGACTTGTTTAAAGGAGTTTTAGGTAAGGGAATAGATCTTAAGAGGTGCCTTACTAAACTTTCCGCATAAAACGAAAGCACTAAAGTAAAAAAAGCTTACAAAATTTTGTAAGCTTTTTGTTATTATAAATAGTTAACCGATTAATGTTGATTGGCGTGAACCCTTGAATTGAATAGCGGAGAAGGTTGTGGGCGAGGATGAGAATTTGCATATTCTTCTTCCATCATTTTTTTCATAATAGCTTTATTTGCACGTTTTTCAGCTCTCATTTCTTTATACGCAAGCCACTTTTTTCCCAATAAAAAGTTCATCACTTTATCAAAGGGCATGTACAAGGTCAGGCTAAGAAGTCCGAGCAATTTCATTGCAAAGGTTGGAGCTAATTTTCTGTAGCTTACACCAAAGCCACCATCAAGGTAAGTGATATAGTGCCAATAACCGCTAGGCATAAACAAAGCGTCTCCGGGCTCTAAAATATATTCATTGGCTTCCACGTATTTTAAACCAGGGTATTTTGCGTAATCAGGATTATCAAGATCCACCAGGGAATATGTATTGTAGGGCAGGCGGTATAACAGATCGGAATATTCAGGTGAAATTAGCACCACTCTTTTTCTGCCATGAAACTGAGTAAGTATCACACTAGACATGTCAATGTCCTGGTGAATACGTACTTTAATGTTTTTGCTTCCAAAAAACATATAGCCAATTTTACCAAGAATACCTTTGAACAAATAAGGACATGGAAAATCTTTTCTAAGACCTGGTTTCTTTTTAAACATATTGAATAAAAACATGCGCAGGTCAGAAGGTTCGTCTTTTATAATAGTATCCACATAGTCACCAAAATTCATCTGAAGATCAGGGGTAGTGAATGCTGAAGACGAACTGTCTTTTTTACCATTGTCAAAAATATCTACTTTAACATCTCCACAATAAGCCTTGATAAAATTAATATTCCATTTACGGCCGGCTGGATATAAGTTGGCTAAACCTTTTATCAGTACAGGTTTTTGGGGTTTAAAATAGTTTTCGTCAAAATCCTTAGTGTTGATGGAACTAACGCTCTCGATGTTTGTATTGAGTTTCATAATAATCTGATTTTCTAGTTCTACTACATATAAAAGCTTGCCAGTAAATTTTAGAGTATCTTTTTAGATCACTTCTGAAATTCAAAGGTAGAAATCAATTTTTAAACTTTGCAATAATAAAAAACGGCCCCTTAGGGCCGTTTTATTTTTTTATGTTAATTTTTGTTGTCTTTTCCAAGATCTTTAATGGCAGCACCCAGTTCATCCATGTCGTGGTTCCACTCACGTTTAAATTCTTCCCAGTTGTCTTTTGATTTTTCTTTTCCATCGCGCATTTTAACTTTCATTTCAGCATTTTTAGCTTCCAGATTATCAATCGATTCCTTATATTTTTTACTGAATTGCTTATCGTTTTTTTCTTTTTCTCTATAATTAGCAATTTCTGCTTCATTAGCTATGATACGTTGATCGCTTTCAGCCTGGAATTTATCCCACTCTTCAGCATATTTACGCTCAGCATCTTCAAGATCCTTTTGAGCCTCATTTACATTTTCAGCCGCATTTTCTACTTTGTTTTCCGAACCGCCTGAGCAGCTGCTTAATACCGCTCCTGCCATTAGACCAGACAGTGCGAGAATAATAAATTTTTGTTTCATTGGTATATTTATTTTTTGGTTAATTTTTTTCTTTCTCACGCAGAACTTTAATACGGTCATGATCTTTAACAATCTCTGCTTTTTGCGATTCTATTAAAGAAATGAGTTGCGAATTCAATACCTTATCTTCATTTTTTAATATCGTTTCGTAAGTTTCAATAGCAGCATCTTCTCCAAATTCACATGAGGCAAGAATCTCAGCTTTGTTTTTTCCGGTCATTGCCGCTTTCAGATCCATCCACAGACGAAATAATTTACCGGAAGTTTTGGTGCCATCAGTAGGTGTTCCTCCAAGTAAAGTTATCTCATGACCAAGATCAGATTTGTTTGTCTTGCTATGGGAAGCCATCGTTACAAATAAATAATCTAACTCTTCGTCCTCGTTTTCTGCAATTGCTCTTTCATATCCTTGAATACGATCATTGTTTATCTCAACAAGATCATTCAGCCGGGCTATAATTTTTTCTGTAGTTTCTTTAGTGGCGGTTTCCATGATGTAAGTATTTAGTAATGCTCAGTAAAAATTATGCCAGCCTATAATCCGGAAAGTACAGGGGCGCGTCAATTATCAAGTAAAATGATGCTCAGATTGAGAAATTGAAAATCAGGATGTTGTAACCATTTTAAGCAATTTTAGATTTTCCACACTATGGGGAAATTATTTCTCTCCATCCAATTATGTGTAACCACGGGTTTTTGTAGCTGCTTGATTTTCAGTTCATAAGCCGGAAAATCAGGCATGGCACAATCTTGGTCATATCCGGTCATACAAATTATAAATTTTTTAAAAATTAAATATTATGGAAAACGCAGGAAAAATTATTGGCGCATTAGTTTTAGGAGCAGTTGTTGGAGCTGCATGTGGTATTCTTTTAGCACCAGATAAAGGTACTGAAACTCGCAAAAAATTATTCAACGGAGCTAAAGATCTGGCCGATGACTTAAAACAAAAAGCTCAGGACGGTTTAAACAAATTCAAAGACATGGCCGAAGAGCGTGCTGAAGAATTTACAAAAACAGCTAAAAATAAAATGGATCACCAGTATAAATCTGCTGCTGATAAAGTAAAAACTGATTTAGCTTAATAGTTTAATTCCAGCAATTATGATAATGGAAGAACCAACCAAAATTGAAGAAACGGTAGACAGTATTAAAGATTATATTAATACAAGATACGAATTAGCAATCCTTAAAGCTTCAGATAAACTGGCTCATGTAGGATCTAACACGTTCTCTTTTCTGCCGATAATTTTTCTCTCTGTCTTAACTATATTAATGTTAAGCTTTGGTTTAGGTTTTTATCTTAACCATGTTCTGGAGAGTGAATTTCTTGGATTCATTATTGTAGGAGGGGCCTATTTATTGATCGTAGTGATACTGTCAGCAATCAGAAAAAATTCAATTGCAAAACCTTTCCGCAATATGATTATCAAAGAATTATTCAAAAATCATAACCAGTAAAAATTACGAAAATGAGCCAGCAGATAGTTATACAGAACGATACCGATCTACATCACCGTATCATGAAACTTAACAACCTCAAAGAAGAACAAGAGTTAGTTATTAAGAGAAACGTGAGAGAATTGGTTTATTCTATGCATCCTTCAATGATGGTTAAAAATCTGCTGAATAAACTCGGTGGAGATAAAGAAACTACTTCAGACTTAAAAACTGCCGGATTAAATCTTGGAAAAGATTTTCTCATCTCCAAAATTTTTGGAAGAGGTGGCTCGGTAAGAGGGTTTATATCTTCTCTACTTGTTCGTAAGGCTACAGATTACGTTATGACAAATCATCCAGACCTTATTTCAAATGGAATAAATAAAGTGCAGGGCCTTTTTAAAAACCTGAAACAAAAAAAAGCGATAAGCTCAAACAATTCAATTTAAACCAAACAATTAATAACAAATAAAACGCTTAAAAACATGAAAAAATTATTCATTTTAGTAGCTGCCCTTGGATTAGGCGGAGCTATGACATCTTGTAAAAAAGATTACACCTGTGTATGTAACAGAACCTATACTGAAAATGGTACTACTGTAACCACGCATGATCAGGACTATACTTTTAAAGATACAAAAGTAAGAGCAGCTGATAAATGTAATGACATGGAGACTACTGGTACAAGTGGTGGATTCGATTACACTATCGAGTGTGACATTAAATAATCAGAATTAAGATTGGTGGTGAGCAATAATTGCTTTACCACCAATCTTAGTTTCTTTTAATGAATATAATACCCTAATTTAGCTCTAGTACTTTATGTTGATGCTGATGAATAAAAAAGTTCTGATTATTGATGATGAAGCAGACATTCGTTTTCTTCTTAAACGGGCGCTTACAACCCATAAATTTTCTGTTTTAGAAGCAGAGAATTTAAAAAAAGGTGTTGAGCTGTTTAATCAAAATCAACCGGATATAATTATCCTGGATGTAAATCTACCAGACGGAAACGGTATTTATTACGCTAGAAAATTTAAGAATGAAAATAACATGGTTATATTCATTAGCGCAGACAATGATAAATTAGCAGACGGGTATAAAGAATTGGGAGCAAATGGATTTCTCAAAAAACCATTTTTGATAAACCAATTACTAGAAGTGATAAACAACGTAGAATCTAACAAAACAACCATTAATTAAAACACTATGGCAAAAATTCTTATTATTGATGACGACACGGATATCTGTCAATTACTGGATAGATTTCTAAAAAGAAAAGGTCACGATACAAGTTATGTCACCAGCGGAAAAAAAGCGTTAACTTATTTGAAAGAGAATGAAGTAGATATCGCATTTTGCGATTTCAGACTTCCTGATACTGACGGTAAGGAGCTTTTATTAAGCATAAAAGAACTTAACCAAAAAACCCAGGTAATCATTATTACCGGGTATTCAGACGTTAAGATAGCCGTAGATGTTATTAAAAGTGGAGCTTTTGATTATATTACAAAACCCCTTTTACCGGAAGAAGTATTGATGCTTGTAGATAAAGCTATAAGTGCTAAAGATGAAAGAGCACAATCTGGTTCTTCTTCTTCTGAAAATTCTGTTACAGATGGCAAAGTAGAAGCCGTTCCGCATAAAAAACATGTGGTAGCCGATCCTAAAAATCTGGTTGTTGGCAGAAGTAAGGAAGCAGATAAATTGCACACACAAATTAAACTAGTAGCTCCGACAAATTATTCGGTAATTATTTATGGAGAAAGTGGAACAGGTAAGGAATCTGTTGCATACAGTATTCACACACAGAGTACGCGTAAGGATAAACCTTTTATCGCGGTAGATTGCGGGTCTTTAACCAAAGAATTAGCAGGCAGTGAATTGTTCGGTCACGAAAAAGGTTCATTTACCGGAGCTATGCAAACCAAGATCGGTCAATTTGAATTGGCTAATGGTGGCACTATTTTCCTGGATGAGATCGGGAATTTGACTTACGATATCCAGGTTTCTTTATTACGTGTAATTCAGGAAAGAAAAATTCGTAGAATTGGCTCTCAAAAAGAAACCAACATTGATGTGCGTATTATTGTTGCATCAAATGAAAAGTTAAGCGAAGTTACAGCAAAAGGAAAATTCCGTGAAGATCTTTATCATCGCTTCAATGAGTTCTCAATCGATCTTCCACCATTGCGTGAAAGAAATGACGACATTATGTTATTTGCGGATTTCTTTTTAAGAAATGCAAATGGCGAACTAAATAAAAATATTACGGGTTTTGTTCCTGAAGTTGAAAAAATATTTTTGGATTACAATTGGCCGGGTAATTTACGTGAAATGAATAACATCATTAAACGCGCAGCTTTGCTAACAAGCAAAGATGTTATTACTCTTGAAACGCTTCCTCAGGAAATTATTTTCCAATCGAAGTTTAACCTGATTGAGGATACTAAAGAGAGTTCGGCAAATTATAAAGATATGCCGGATCTTAAGTCTGCAGCGCTTCATGCAGAGTATGAAAAGATTCTGGAAGTTTTACGTAAAGTGAACTTTAATAAATCTAAAGCCGCTTTAATTTTAAATATCGACAGAAAAACTTTGTACAATAAAATGAAGACCTTTAATCTGTTAGTAAACGGATAGTACTTTTAATTTTTTATAATTTTAGAAAAGACCAATGTCAGCAGCATTGGTCTTTTTGTTTTTTGTATCGCATTTGTTTTTTTTATAAATTTGGTAAAGATCCCAACTTATGAAAAATCTTTTCCTCTCTTTTTTCCTCTGTTGTTTATTTCTTACTGGCCAAAGGGCTTTTTCACAAGCAAGCTTTAGCCTGACTTCTAATGTATGTGCGGGCACGTCTCTCACGGTAACGGCTAATGCAGGTACACTTTCAGCAACCGCCTATAGTTGGTCGTCTTCTCCTTCAGGACCAATAATTTTTTCCCCTGCTGCTTCAGTTACTTCCATAAGCTTTCCAATAGCCGGAACATTTACAATTAGTTTAGCAGTTGTCACCAGTACTGGTTCTTCTCATTTTAATGCAACGGTAATAGTAAATGCATTACCGTTAATTACTCTAACCGCCAGTGACGACACCATTTGCCCGCCTCAGACAACAACTCTGATGGCCACAGGGGCCACTAACTTTAGTTGGACTGGTACTGCATTGTCTTCACCCGTTGGTGGTGGCGTGATTGCAACACCAAGTGTCACTGCAGTTTACACCGTTACAGGCGAAACTTCAGGGTGTATAAGCTCCGGTACGGTTGTAGTGGTAGTAGGAAATTATCCTGCAGAAAGTTCGGTCTTATTAGCGAGTAGTGCTGCAGTCTGTGTCGGCGAAACGGCTACCCTAACTGGTTATGGGGCAATAAATTATATATGGACTTCCAGTTCCTTTACCGGCAGCATAGCGCAACAGTCAATAGCCGCTACGGTAGGCAGTTATAACTTGCTTTTATCTAATGGAGGAGGATGTACAGCGACAGCGGTTTTTTATCTGGCTAGTGCGAATTGTACCGGAATAGAGGAGTTGGGGGACGAAAAGCACCTGGCCATTTTTCCAAATCCATTTCAATCTGAACTGTTCATTAATATGAAGCATGCCAGTTTAAGTGAAATAAGGTTTTATGATAGCTATGGAAAACTTGTACTTGTGCGAAATTTTCCTTCATCTCCCCCTGGCCTTCTCCATTTTAATGCGACTGAGCTAAAGGCCGGTGTTTATCATCTAAAAATAGTTGACGGACAAGGTAATAGTTCAAATTGTAAACTCATTAAGAATTAGGAATTGTTTCCACTTTCCCTTTTTGCGCTTATTTTTCCCCACGTGCAAATACATTCCCCATTTTTTGCTTTTAATAATAGTGGATATAACTGGCATAAATTTTACTTTATATCCGGTATAAACCATTAAAAACCTATTCCATATGTTACGTTATTCAATAATATTTTTAGTGATTGCTTTAATAGCGGCACTATTCGGATTCACTGGAATCGCTGCAGGCGCAGCAAGTATTGCTAAAGTGCTTTTCTTTATATTCCTCGTATTATTTGTTCTCGCATTGTTAGGCGGAGCATTCTTAGTAAAGAAGAAGTAATTTTTATTTCTTCTTAGTTTAAACGTCTTTGTACTTTGTACAAAGACGTTTTTATTTTATATCTGTAAGCTTGTTTTGAAAGTTTAACCCCGAGAGAGCAATGAAGTTAGAGATCGCGGAAAATATGCCCATGCATGCTAAAGTGAACGAAGCGGGTTCACTGGAAAACTATAACTTAATTTTTAGACTAGTGGAAGAAAAATAGTAAAGAGAGCACCCTCATTCTCGCCGGGTTCAGCAGTAATATGGCCATTGTGTGTTTGTAAGATCTTACGGCAAATAGAAAGTCCGATTCCTGTACCCTCATATTCGGTTTTACCATGGAGGCGCTGGAAGATTTTAAAAATACGGTCCGCATGTTCCTGGTCAAATCCAATTCCATTATCGATGAATTGGATGTGATGGTATTTTTTACTTCCGTCCAGATGAGGATATTGCGCAATCTTTTCTTTTTTTGCAGGGCTTGCTGAAATCTTTATTACAGGCGCAACACCTGGGCGCGTGTATTTTAAAGAGTTAGACATAAGATTACTGAAAAGCTGCGTCATTTGTGAGGAAATTGCGTTAACGACAGGCATATCAATTACTTCAATAGAGGCCTCTTTTTCCTGGATCTGCAATTCAAAATCAACTTCTATTCCTTTAATAATTTTAGATAGGTCTACAGATTCGAAAATGCCTGTTGCCTGCGACAATTGCGAAAAAGCAAGAACATCGCGAATCAGATTTGACATTCTATCGGTAGAAGTATAAATTTTTGATATGTAATTTTTTGATTTTTCTGAGATTTCGGGAATACTGTGCTCCAGCATTTGCGTAAACGTACTGATCTTGCGCACAGGTTCTTGCAGATCGTGAGAAGCAATATAGGCGAACTGCTCCAATTCAGAATTAGAGCGTTTTAGTTGAAGATTCGATTCGTCCAGTTCTTTTGTACGTTCAATCACGGCCGTTTCAATTTGTTTCCGTGTTTCTACCTGGTGCGTAACTTCAATTACTAAAATAATAACTTTAGATACTTTATTGTAACTGTCAAAAATGGGTACATAATCAAATGTTGCAAAAATCTTTTCATGAACACCGCGCCGAATGAGCACCATTTCAGCCTCTTCCGATCTGAATTTTATGCCGGTTTCAAATACTTCTTCTAGCGCAGGGCCATATGTTTCAGCTACTTCCGGAAAAACGTCCCAATAGGTCGCGTCTTTAAATTGCTCACGTGATTTTCCGGAAATCTGAACAAAGCGTTCATTCACGTCTTCAATCTTCGCTTCTTTTCCTATTACAACAGCAATACCGATGGGAGCGGCAGTTATTAAATCACGTAATTCTTTTTCTTTGTTTTCTATTTGCTGGCGTGCAAGAACCTGGTCGGTAATTTCTGATGCAGCTGCCATCATACCATATATTTCACCGGAAACTTTTCTCAGGACTTTGTAAGTGTATGTATAATAGCCGGTATAAGGCTTCCCGAAGCGCACTAAATCGATCTTTTCTTCTGACTGTACAAAAGTTTCTCCAGTAGTAAATACATGGTTCATTCGTTCCTCAAGCACAGATCCGGCAAGTTCGGGAATTGCCTCTACAAATGTTTTTCCTATAATAGATTCATCACGTCCCAGAAGCTGTAACATATTTTTATTTACAACAGAAATAGTCAGCTCTTTTCCAGTATATACAATTTTGGCTACCGGAGAGTGATGTATCACATCGCGCGAAAACAGTTCACTCTCTTCAATTTTTTTAAGCGTTAAAATATGTTCTGTTATATCTGTGGCATGCACAATTATACCTTTCACTTTTCCATCGCTTTTTATGTCGGGTGTGTAAACGATGCTTAGCCACTTATCACCTTCCATTCTTGAAGGAGCATACATTTGATAAGTGACTTGTTCACCTCCGTATGCCCTTCTTAAATTAGGCCGGGTTTGATCGTAGGCTTTGTCTCCAATAAATTCACGAATGGTCTTTCCAAGTGCACCTTTTGCATCCACGTTAAACCATTTCATAAAAACGCCGTTGTATGATTGATACCGCTCCTCTTCATCCACATAAAAGATCATGGCAGGCACTGTATCACGCATTAATTGAAGATGCGCTTCACTTTCCTCAACTTTTTTCCGTGCGGCTACTTGCTGGGTAACATCGGTTGCTACAATCAAAATTCCTGTAATTAGTCCTTCTTCGCGAATGGGTTGATAAGTAAGATCAACATGAATTTTTTCCAGAACATTATTTCTTAAAAGGGTTGCCCCGACCTCATTTGCTGTGTATGCAACACCGGTTGATAGTACTCCGTTCAGCAGCTCTTCAAAACCCTGGCCTTTGAGCTCTGGCAAGGCATCGAGCAAAGACTTGCCAATAATGTCGTCAGGCCGGCGACCTACTAACTGGCCATAAAAACGGTTAGCCATTTTAAACACAAGATTTTCACTGCTTATCCTGGCAATGCCAACAGGCGATTCTTCAAATAGTGAAAGCAGCTCCTGCTGACTTTTTTCGGTTTTTCTTTTGGCCAGTACTTGTTCTGTAACGTCCACAGCCATATCCATAACACCGTAAATTTCTCCTTTTGTATTACGAACGGCTTTATAAGTAAAGTCAAAATAAAAGGGACGAAGTTTTCCATCCACCAACAATTCACAAAACAGACCATTTGCTTCAAATGATTTTCCTGTTGTAAAAACATCATCCAGTAGTTGTAGAAAAGATTGTTCTTTTAATTCAGGGAGTGCTTCGGCCAACGGCATTCCAATTACTGACTTACCTTTGCCCCAAATCTCTATCATCTTGTCGTTGGCAAGGTCAATCAACATCTCTTTTCCTACAAACAAGGCAGTAGCAACGGGAGCTTCCTGAATGAGCAGCCGCACTCTTGCTTCAGTTTCCTGCAGTGTTTTGGCCGCATTTACTTTATCAGTTGTTTCGAGAACAATGCTTTGCACTCCTCCTACTGTTCCATCTTCCATATAAATAGGAATATAGGAAACATTAAAAAAACATTCTTCAAAATATCCGTTCTTATCTACCAGGATCTTTGAGTCCTCCATGTAGATTGTCTCGCCACTCATTACTTTTTCAAAAAGTGCTTTTACAACAGGCCATCTTTGTGAAGTGTTTTCAACCTTCGCACCCAGTGCGCCCGGATGCCTTGTTTTTCCGAAAGAAGGAATGAATGCGTCGTTGTAGAATTGCACATAGTCTTTTCCCCACATAATACACATGGCAATGGGTGAGCTAAGCATTAATCTTAAAGCATTTTTTAATTCTGCCGGCCATGTTTCAGGGCTTCCAACCGGAGTGCTGGACCAATCGAAATTACGAATGAGTTCACCAGTTTCTCCTCCTGCTTTTAGAAATTTAAAGTCTGTATTCTTTTTATTTGAACTCAAAACGAATAACTTAGTTAATGATGGGTTTAAGAATTTCTACCAGCTGGTCAAAGCGATTAGGTTTTGTTATAAAATCTTTGGCGCCAAGGTCTCTTGTTTCTTTTATTGTTGTAGGACTAGCAGAGGTAGAAAAAATAATAACCGGAATTTCTTTAAGGGCTTCGGTATTTTTAAGGAGTGTCAAAAATTCACGTCCATTCATAATGGGCATATTTAAATCAAGAAATATTATGTCGGGATTAAGCTCTTTTGCTTTTAGTTTCTCTAACGCCGTTCTTGCGTTTGTAAAACAAACGCATTGTACCAGATCTGAAACTTTGGAAAGCGCATTGGTAAAAATTTCCTGATCTTCTACATCATCGTCTATCAGTAAAATAGTTTGATATTGCATATAGCGAAAGTACCTTTTTTGCCACATACTGGCAATAGACAGAATGCAGTAACTCCTGTTAATGGTATACCCTTAACTTTTAAAAAGAGAGAAAGCCAACCAAGATTACAGGTACTTCACTGGTGAAAGATTTACAATTGTGATCATCAGGTAACCACGATTAATCCACCTTTAAAAATATATAGCAAGAAAAAGGTCCTCCGTTTCCGGAAGACCTTTTTATAGTAAAGCAGATCTTAATTAATTACTGTTTTACAAAACGTTTAGTTGTTGTTTTATTTTCAGTGATGTTGGTAATTTTTACAAAGTAACAACCAGCACCTAAAGAAGAAACATCAAATTTATTTACTGAATTTGTAGTGATAGTTGTAAGAAGAGTTCTTCCAGTTACATCAATTAACTCAAATTGGTATTCGTCTGTTGAACTTGCAACTTTAATATTCAACACATCTTTAGATGGGTTAGGATATAATTCGATGCCAGTTAATTTTGCAACTTCTTTAATACCTACAGTTTGTCCGTTTTCAACTACGGCAAACGGACTTAATGAAGTTAAACCCATTCTTGATAATTCAAAAGTTCCATTAACACCTGCAGTAGCGCTTGAAGATGCAGTCACATCCCATGCACCTGAAGTGTAGTGACTAACAAATGCATTAGTTCTATCGAAAGCGTTTAATTCTGATGTTGCTTTCCAACCAAATTTTAAATTAGCATTTACTGTAGTTACACCAGCACCTTCAACAAACCATTGTCTGTCTACTGCTTTAAGGCTTGCATTGTACATGCTTTGAGCTTTAACGCTAAAGTTACCTGTAGTACCAGTTGCAGTTTGTTGTACATAAGCTGGAGAATATGCTGCTGTTAAACCTACAGGGAAAGTTACATAAGCACCTGCAGAAGTTACATTTTGAATCAAAACACCAGAACCGTTATCAGAAGTTACAATGTATTTAGTATCATCATATCCAGTGATAGAAGCAGATGGCATAATTTCTAAATCACCATTTCCTAATTCTAATTTTCCTTTTGTAAATTGTAATTCATTATTAATAAACAGTTTTGTTCCAAGAACGATGTTGGTGGTGCCACCAATATTAATAACTAACTTTTTAAGTGTTTGGTTGCTTGTTGATGCATTATCAAAATACAGCGTGTTTTGTCCCGCAGCAGTTAGGTTTAAATTAAGTTCAGATGTAGCACTTCCAATAAATGTACCGTTAGCTGAAGTAGCAGTTAAAGCGCTTAAAGTAAGAACCTTCCCGTTAAGATCAAGTTTACCACTTGTTAAGTACAATGTACTGTTAACTGTTGTATTAGAAGCAAGCATAACTTTATTGGATGCACCTGTAAAATTCACCATAAGTTGATTTAAAGAAGAACCCGAAAGTTCGATCCCAGAAGTGATGTCGCTTGTTCCTGCATATTCAACATTGTAAGCCGATGAACCGGTAAATGTACCCGAGTTAGCGGATAAAGTTCCTTTTTGTACATGAATGGTAGAATTTGCTCCTGCCATTAAATTACCACCTAGTTCAAGGCTTAAGTTACCTTCCATAAGGTAAAGGTTTGAAGTAACTTGCAAATCAGTTCCTAATTTAACAACACCTGTTGAAGTGCGGTTGATGGTTAATGCATCAAGAGAAGAACCAGTAGTGAATCTTAAAAAGTTAGTAGTAGAACCAGTTCCTTCAACAATCAGGCTTGAAGAACTAGTACTTGAAATCATAGCTCCTGAAGAAATTAAAATATCTCCTTTTAGAGTAAGCTTGTTATTGTTAATTTTTAATGTACCATTTGATAAATTAAGATTTCCATTTACCGTGGTGTTGTTAGCAAGAGTTACACTTTGTGTATTGCTTGACATGTTTAAATAGATATTTTGAACGGTTGCAGAATTTAATTCAACACCTGCCGTTTTAGAAGATCCTAAATACATCACATTGTAAGCGTTTCCTGAATTAAATACACCAGAGTTAATAACCAAAGCTCCGTTTCTAACTTTTACAGTTGAGCCGGCTGCCATTGTTAAATTTCCGTTTGTATTTAAACCTAAGTTTCCACTTTCTAATTCAAGTGTATCACTAATGTTAGCTACAGAAGCAAATGCAAGAGTAGAACTACCTGATATAAAATTAGCAAGGTGCTTTACATTCATAGTTCCTGCATAAGTAATGGCGCCTAATAAGCTGAAAGTCATTTTTCCGATACTTACAGTACCCGTTCCTGTAAAATTTCCAGAAGTCATGTGAACACCATTGTTTGTAGTGTTTGTTAGCATTCCGTTCACAGCAAAAGTGTTTAACAAGCCGCTGAAAGTTACATCTGCGTCTAAATTAACAGTGATATTAGCTGGAATGGTGATGTTTTGATTGGAAACTGTTGGACTTGGTGCTGTTCCACCCCATGTTGCAGAATTGCTCCAGTCGCCTGAAGTTACCGCCGTAAATTGCGCGCTAGCCAGTGTAGTGAAGAAAATTCCCACTGCGAATGCTGTTGTTTTTAAATTGAATAGATTTTTTTTCATTTTTGATTAATTTTTAGAATTAGTGTATTACGTTTTTTTATCTCATAGTATTTAATAAAATCATGCCATGCCTTATATACCGTGGTTTCCAACGACATATCTTTTAAGTGTGAACATTCTTCCTCAATAACTGGGCAATATTTGTCTGTTAAATAAAAACAAAAAGGCCGCCAGATTCACTGACAGCCTATTGTTTACAGAGTTCAATTTATTTTTTGTCGACATTTGTCTTAAGCCCGTAAATTTCTACATGAGCTTTTTCGTCTTTCTTATTAGAGATTGTTTTATAAACAAAAACAATTTTTTTGATAGCGCGTTCTCCTCCCTTAATGTCTATTTCTTTCGTTTGTCCCGGGGCCTTCACAGGAAAATTAACACTTACTTTTTGGTTGTCTCCACTTTCATAAAAGATTTCAATGTCCATTATATTAATGGGAGCATCTTCTACTCTGAAAATTAAGGCAGCAAATCTGTCAGCGCCAATAACGGTAATCTCGTCACGCTCTTTTGTGAAATCCACGGTGGTTTCACCTATTTTATGCCACCCTTTTTTATCGCTCACTACCATTTTGGTTTGAGCACTTAACTTATTTATCCCTAACATGGCCAGAAATAAAATAAAAATTACTTTTTTCATTTTTTTAAATTTTAATTTGTGAATAGGATAATAATCATGGAAATTCTGTGCCACGAGGTTTTAGTTCAGTAATTTGAATGAATTCGTAACTAGTTTAAGCGAAACATCAAAGTGTTCAAACGTGAGTGTGAAAAAATCTCAGAAAGCGGGGAGCATAGTTAAAAATGGCGGGCCGGCGTTTTTAATAGCGTCCAGCCGAGCCTTTCTTTTAGACGTTCAGGCATTTGTGCGAAAAAAAACTGCCAGTACTTACAAGGTTCTTAAGAAACATGGGCTCGCTTACTTAATAGGAAGGAATGTAAATGTCAAACCGGGCACCCTTGTTTATCTCCGCTGTTGCGGTAATAATACCGTTATGGTTATCTACAATTTTCTTTACGATAGCTAAGCCAATTCCAGTGCCTTTATAGTCGCTTTTTGAGTGCAAACGCTGAAAGACTTCAAAGATTCTTTCCTTGTATTGTGGGTCAAAGCCAATCCCATTATCAGACAAACTTAGTTGGCAGTAGTTAAGATGAGGCAAAATTCCCGGAAGAGTGATTTTTGTTCCTTCAACCGTTTTACTTTCGATTTTAATGTGGCTTGTAACGCCTGATTTTGCAAACTTTATAGAGTTGCCTATCAGATTATGTAAAAGTTGTCTGAATTGAAAAGGAATAACATGAGCTTCTGTCATTTTTCCCACTTCAATCACTGTAGCTGTTTCTGAAATTAATTCTCTAAGATCTTGCTGAACTTCTTTAACAATTTCATGGAGAGGAAGTGTTTTGAAAATCTTTTCTGTTGTATTGGTGCGTGAGTAAGCCAATAAATCTTCAATCAGAGTCTGCATGCGTTTTGCAGCATCCTGCATTCTTTTAAAATAATCTTTGCCACTTTCAGAAAGGTGTTCGTATTCTTTTTCAAGAATCCTCCCGGCAAAGGTTTGTATCTTGCGAAGGGGTTCCTGCAAATCGTGGCTTGATACATAGGCAAAGGACTGCAACTCTGCATTCATTTTTTCGAGATCGCGGTTTTTTTCTTCAAGTTCCGACGTGCGCTCCTGTATTTGTTTTTCTAACTCACCTGAAAAATCTTTTTGATCCTGGATATCTGTACTGGTGCCTACCCACATTTGAATAACTCCCTCGCTGTTCTTTTGAGGAATGGCTCTGCTTAGCTGCCAGCGGTATATCCCATCATGTCTTTTAAAACGATGCTCCAATAAAAAGTCATCGCCATTGTCGATGGCTTTGGCCCAAAGCAGTATGTTTTTTTGCCTGTCATCGGGATGTACAATTTGAAGCCAGCCATTTGTTGCAACTTCTTCGGCACTTAAACCCGAATAATCGTAAACAGATCGGTTAAAATAATTCAGATTTCCTTCCGGATCAGAAGTCCATATATGTTGAGGCATAGAATCTGCGAGCAGGCGGAATTTCTGTTCGCGCTCCTCAAGCTGCTGCTGGTATTTTTTTTCTTCGGTAATGTCGCGAAGGGTTCCAATGAGTTTGAAAGGTTTATGCTCATTATCATAAAAAACCTTCCCCCTCCCTTCAATCCAGTGAATCGAGCCGTCGCTCCAGATAATGCGTGAAATATATTGCAGTGCCCCACTACGATAGGCTTCTTTGAATGCTTCTGTGCGAATGGGTAAATCATCGGGATGGAGTCGCTGCAAAATTTCGGAATGTGTGATTTTAGCGCCTTGTTTAAATCCTAAAATTTCAAGGTAGCGTTCTGAGTAACTTACTTCCGAAGTCTGAACATTCAATTCCCAGGTAGCAAGATCACTCGCAGCTACAACAATGCTTAAACGTTCCTCATTGTATTTAAGATGTTCACCAGAAATAACACGCTCGTGAATGTCCATACAGGCTCCTATGTAACCCATAAATTCTTCGCCGATAAATCTTGGAACTCCAGAGTCTGAGATCCACCTGTATTCTCCGTCGTGTCGTCTCAAACGGTATTCTATATAAAATGCTTCCCGTTTGCTAAAGGCTGAAAGAAAAGCAGAATTACACCGCTCACGGTCTTCAGTATGAATACCGCTTGTCCAGCCTGTTCCGCTTTCTTCTGCAACCGTTCTTCCGGTAAACGTTAGCCAGGCTTTATTAAAGAAATAACAGTAGTTGGTTACGTCCGACATCCAGATGAGTACAGGAGCACTATCGGCAATATGTTTGAATCTTATTTCGCTCTCTTCTACTTTCTGGCGGGCTTCTACTTTTTCCGTCACATTGTTAACCGTTATCATAATGCCGGAAACATTGCCCTCAGCTTCAAATAATGGAGCGTACTCAAAGTCCAGGTAAAACTTCTTCAGTCCATCATTGCCCTGAACAAATGCAACAGATTCTGTTTCACGATGAATTATACCACTGCTATAAACCTTGTTCAATAGTTCAGGGTACTTTTGTTCTATTAATTCAGGGAAAACCTCCAAAGCTTTCTTGCCAAAAACTTCATCTGGTTTTTTTCTCCACATCAATTCAATCATGGCTGTATTTGCCATTTCTATAACATAGTCCTTCCCCCTGAAAATTGCCATAGGAACTGGAGATTGCATAACAAGCTTTCTGAATTGCCGTTCGCTTTCCGCAAGTGCATGCTTCGCCTTTACCGATTCCGTTACTTCGTTAGCTACTACAATAATTCCCGTGATGGTACCATGCTCTTCTGTTAATGGATAATAAACAAAATTAAAATAGGTGAGCTCGGGTATATTATTTCTGTTTAATGTAATTGGAAATTCATTTCCATAATAAGGGATGCCGGTTTTATATACATTTTTCAGTAGGGGGCGCACAATATCGCGAACCTCTGGCAGGGCTTCAAATAGAGTTTTGCCAACAAACTCATGCTCTTTTTTTCTTACCACGTTCAGGTAAGTTGCGTTAGCCATCTCCACGAAAAATTCAGGACCACGAAAAATAGATATTCCAATGGGTGCCTGTTCAACAATATTTCTAAAGTGTTTTTCGCTGGTTTCTAGTTTCTCGCGTGCTTTGGTTTGAGAGGTTATATCTTCAAGAATGCCACTGAAGCGATAAGCTTTATTATCGTTAAACAGCGCTTTGCCCTTGGCCAAAACTTTCCGTTCCGACCCATAAAAGGGATTCATAATACTGTAAGAGATCTCGTATTTTCCATCAGATCCTGGCATTAAAGCCGTCTGGATGGCATCAACAACTTTTTGGCGGTCTCTTTCAACAATATGGTTTAAGGCCAGCGACAGTTCAATCTCATTTTCAGGTTTTAGACCAAACCATTCTTTTATACGTGCGTTTCCTGTAAATTTATTTGTAACAGGGTCAAGGTCCCAGGTAGCGAGACTTGCTGCATCTAATGCAAAATTTAACTGTTCTTGTTTTTCCTTAACTTCTTTGAGTACGCGTACTTTTTCGGTTGTTTCTGTACAGGCAACAAGCACCCCGCCCGGGTTTCCCGATTCATCATTTATCGGGCTATAACTGAAGGTCCAGTAAACATCTTCAAGTCTGCCATTGCGGTAAATCGGAATAAGCTGATCTTCCCTCCAGGTTCCTTCACCCGTATTAATTGCGTTGTCAATAAACGGTTTTATCACCTCCCATATTTCCGGCCACACCTCTATGCCTGGCTTTCCAAGAGCAGCTGGGTGCTTACCTTCTATGCCTAAACTCGGACGATAAGCATCATTATAAAAACAAATATTATCCGTACCCCAAAAAATAAACATTGGAAATTTAGATTGAATAATAATTCCCAAGGAAGTGAGAAGACTTTGCGGCCATGATGCAGGACTACCCAAAGATGTTTTACTCCAGTCCTTCTTACGGGTGAGCTCCCCCATTTCTCCACCTCCTTTTGGAAGAGATTTATTTTGTTCTGAAAGGTCACCTCTCATAGATAAGGATTATGCTTGAATGATAAAGTTTTCTTTAGAAGGCTGCTTGGCATTTTTTTCTGTAGAGAGATAAATAGCATCATTTATCACTTTTTTAAGTTTTGAAAATTCGGCCGGTTTCCTGATGTAATAATGCGCTCCGTTTTCGTAGAGACTATTTATGGTTTCGGGGTCAAAAGAGGTTGAAAAAACAACTACCGGAAGTTTTTTAAGTTCTGCATCGTTTTTAATTTCTGTCAGACACTCAAAGCCGTTTTTCCGGGGCATGTTAAGATCTAAAAATAATATAGAGGGAAGATGTTGGGTGTTTTTACTCAGAAAACTCATTAACTGTTCTCCATCATGCACACTGCTAAAAAGAATATCTAAAGGTAACTCGTCCAGCGCTTCCCTGAAAAAAAGGCAATCGTCCGAATCGTCATCTGCAAGAAGAAGATTTATTGCTGGAGAGTTCATAGTGTAAAATTAACAATAAAACCCATTTACGCAAGACTTTTACATTTGCCGAAAACCCTTATACAACTGGTATTATAAGGGTTTCGTCGAATTGTTAACGAGAATATAAACTTAGCTTAATAGGCTGTTAAACCTTTATTCCAAAACTCCAGGCAGTCGCAATTTACACACCGGCAAGTCACATGTTACATTATAAGGCAACGTGGTTCCCTGTTATAAAATAATGTCCGAAATAAAATTATGAAGGTGATCGTTAAAAACTTCTTCCTGCTCAAGGTTGGATAAATGTCCCGCGCTGGCAATGATATGAATCTCTGCATTCGGCATGGCATCAAATAATTTTTGAGATTGTGCTACCGGTGTCAGTTCATCCTCTTCTCCACAAAGAATTAAAGTAGGAAGGGAAATGTTTTCCAGCCCAGAACAGGTTTCTTTTCTTCCAGCCATAGCCTTTAATGCTGCTGTAATAGATTTTTGTGGGTTAGATAAAATAACTTGTTTGATACTTTCTACCAATTCTGCTTTTTTAGCCTGAGTTTCTTTTGAGAAAGCTTTTTTTACAAATCCTTCGGTAAATTCATTCAGGCCTTTTGCTTCTATTTCTTTTATGGTGTCATACCTTTTTTTTGCGCCTTCGTCTGTATCTGCAACACATTGGGTGTCGCTTAAAATAATGGCTTCAAACCGATCCTGGTAACGTTCTACGGCATTTAAAAGAATGTAGCCTCCCATAGAGAGTCCGCAAACAACTGCTTTCTCAATTTGCAAAGCATCCATAAAGTGAATGAGGTTGTCTGCAAAAAAAGAGATACTTGTTTCTTCTGTATCCGTGGTCGATCCGCCAAACCCGGGTAAGTCATAAATAATCACCCGGTGGGTTTCTTTTAAAAATTCGAACTGTGGGCGCCAGCTTTCTTTTGAAAATGGAAATCCGTGTATAAAAATTACGGGAAGCGTTTGTTTTTGGGAGTCTTCGTAGTTTATTACTGATCCCGCAAGATTTATTTTGAATGTGTCTCTCATATCATAGTTTTCATTGATAGCTTATAATGTTATGCCAGCCTTTTAATCCCACCTGTTTTCCAGGTGATGTGTTTATTCCCCGTTATAAGCCGGTTAAATCGCTCAGATGCCGGGGCGTGTGATTAAAAGCCCAGAATGGCTGTGGTATGCAATTTGCGATAGAGGAAATGAACAAGATATCAAAGAATGAAAAAAGGAAAAATAATTTTGACACTGCTGTTTGGATTATCCTATGTTTTAAGTTTTTCACAACAACAAGCAGAACAGCGAAATTCAAGAGATGCAAAAAGGCGTGTTGTACCGGGAATCAGAGCTGGGATTAACCGTTCAAATGTTTATGACGAGCAAGGTGAAAACTTTGTGGCAAATAAAAAAACAGGTTTTGCCGGCGGCGTTTTTGTTGCCTTACCTATTGGTAGTTTTATTGGCATTCAGCCAGAACTGCTAATTTCTCAAAAAGGATTTAGTTCGCGCGGTACGATGTACGGGGATCAGTATTTTCTTGAGAGAACAAGTACTTTTCTGGATATTCCTCTACAATTACAATTAAAACCTACGCGTTTTTTCACTTTGTTAGGGGGCGTTCAATACTCTTATTTACTGTCGCAACGTGACGCTTTTACTAACGGAACAAACACCATTGCCCAAAGTCAGGAATTTTCAAATGACAATATTCGTAAAAACATTTTCGGAACTCTCCTGGGTTTTGATATCAATATAAGGCATGTCGTACTTTCAGGACGTTATGGTTGGGATCTTCGGGCTAACCGTGGCGATGGATCATCTTACACGCCTCGTTATAAAAATGTTTGGGCACAGGCAACCATTGGCTATCGCTTCTATTAAAATTACAATTCAACAATTAATAACAACAAAAAAAAACAAAATAATTATGGGAAATTTACTTTATACAATCGCAGTAATTCTTGTGGTAATCTGGGCAATCGGATTTCTGGGATTCCACACAGGCGGAATCATTCATATTCTTTTAGTGATAGCTATTATAGCGATACTTATCAGAGTTATTCAGGGAAAAAATCCGGTTTAAAGATTCTTTCTAAGCCTTCAGAAGCCAAAAGACCTAGTGTCTTTTGGCTTTTTTCATTTCCTGCATTGGTCGGTAACTTCTCCCAATTCTCTAAAAATCTTACATCTGAAATAAGTCAGGCCCAAAAGTAAAAAAGCAGGTTTCAAACTGCAGTAATTTTAACTTCAGATAAGCCTCCCATTCATAACATTAAAAAAGAAAGAAATGAAAAATCTTATTACCATTGTAGCCATAGCCTGTTTTACAAGCTCCGGCTTCGCACAAAATGAATCAGTTGCCTCTCTCAATCACAAATTAGAAGTTTCGAATACCTGTACACTTGGGTATGTAGAAGGTTCTAAAACTTTAAAGGATATTACAGGTTTTCCGGCCAGGTGTGAGCAAATTGCTATAGTGGAATTGCCGCCCGTTAACCAGACGCTCACCGAAATTACAATAGATTTTGCAACAACAGGCTCTTACACCTTTGTTAAAAGTGCCGACATAAAACTTTATCCCGATCGTGATGTATATATAGAGGACATGCTGACAGGAAAAGTATTTGATCTTAAAAAATCAGAATCCTATACATTCAATGTAAATCGCCGCGTAGCCCACCGGTTCATGCTACACATAGATAAGGATCTTAATAAATATGCTGTTTCTTCCCTCACCAGATAAGATTACCAAAAACACAAAAATCTTACATGTGAAACAAGGGAGCTTCAATAGTTAAATAAAGCATACCAAACAGCAGTAATTTTGAATCAACTAAGAACTCATTTAACAACACATAAAACTCAATAGTATGAAAATCTTAACCACATTAATTTACATCGTAGGATTACAATCTTTATCATTGGCACAGGTAAAAGGAGTTGTTCCTCCTCAACGTTACGAAAATCCAAATAAAGTTCAGTACGTTGTAACATCTGCCCGCCCCAATGTGCAGGTTGCCAAATTTACTCCTTCTACAGAAACCAGAAATATTATCATCACCGGAATTCCTGCTTCAGCCAGTCGTTTAACAACGGTAAATATCGATTTTGATACAAAGGGTTCTTTTGCTTTTAAGAAAGATGCTGGTTTAAAAATTCCTGCTACCAGCGAAGTATTCATTGAGGATAAATTAAATGGTAAAATATTTAATCTTAAAAATACCGGCGCTTACCAGTTTAATGTGGACGAAAAAACAGAAAATAGATTTGTACTCCACATTTTAGATAAAAGCATTCCTGAGGAAGTTGTTTCTGCAAATTAAAATAAGTTAGCTCACACAGCTTGATAGATCCGGTCAGAAAGGCCGGATCTATTTTTTTTGCGCCAAATAACTCTTGTCGATGAGGTTTACTTTTAAAACACTTTTTTCGTAGTCGGCACGGGTAATGTTTCCGCTTAGATATTTTTCAATCATCAGGCTTACAATAGGCGCCGCAAATGATCCGCCTGTTCCGGCATTTTCAACAATACAGGCGATGGCAATTTTTGGTTGTTCTCTGGGTGCAAAAGCCTGAAAAACCGCATGATCGTTTCCATGCGGATTTTGAGCTGTTCCTGTTTTTCCGCACATCCGAATGCCTTTTATCTTAGCGCCGGGAGCTGTGCCACCGGGCTCCATCGTTTTTTCCATACCGTCAATAACATTGTCGTAGTATTCTTCTTTTTGTACCGCAACAAAGTGTTTTTCCCTGAATTTTGGATCCAAAAACTTTTCTTTACCAATACCATTTATGCAATGCGGAATGTAATAATATCCCTTATTGGCAATAATAGCAACTACATTAGCCATCTGTAACGGAACAAGTAAAAGTTCCGATTGACCAATTCCTAACGATACTACGGTGTTACTTCTCCAATGATTTTTACCAAAAACTTTATTGTAATAATTTACAGAAGGAACATTCCCTGGTTTATCGAAAGGAAGATCTGAACCAAGACTGGTGCCCGGACCAAAAGTTTTAACCATGTCGCGCCAGTGATTATACCCATCAACAAATTCAGGATATTTTTTCTGGTCTACTATGGCTCTGAATACGTAACTATAATAAGAATTGCAGGACATTGCTACACTGTTTACAAGATCAGCGCCGCCGCCGTGTGAATGACATTTTGGTTTGCCGCCACCCAGGGGATACCCGCTGTGACAAGGAAAAAAAGTAGACCGGTTAATCAGTCCATCGTGTTGGGCTATAAGTGCATCTATTAATTTGAAAGTAGAACCTGGCGGATACATGGCTGTAAGTGCCCGGTTGAAAAGTGGCATTAATACAGAATCAGATCGCAGCAGCGTGTAATTTTTAGAGCTTTCTTTTCCACCAACTAATAAATTGGGATCGTAGCTTGGACTGGAGACAAGACAGAGAATTTCTCCCGTTGCAGGATCGATGGCAACAATAGCCCCTTTTTTACCTTGCATCAAATACTCCCCATACTCCTGCAAATTCATGTCGATGCTTGAATACAAGGGTTTGCCGCTTATGGCACTGGTATCGAATTTACCATCCATATAACGTCCTATTTCTTTGTTGTGCACATCTTTGATAATAATGCGTGTACCTTTTTTGCCCCGCAGCTGGGCTTCATAACTTCTTTCAAGCCCGCTAATACCTATGTAATCGCCTTCGCGATAATAATCATCCTGCAGGATTTTTTCTTTGCCAACTTCCTTTACATATCCCAAAAGATGCGCCGCAATGGGTTTAGAGTATTTTCTAACGGTTCGCCCCTGTACGTAAAATCCTTTCAAACGATAGAGTTTTTCAAGCACCGCGGCGTAAATTTCCGGTGACATTTGTTTTTCAAACACACTCTGTTTACGCGGAGAGTTAGGAGCCTGGCCCGCCTTCTTAATTCGGTTTAAAAATTCTTGCTTATCTATTTTAAGAACTTTGCATAGCGCGTTAGTGTCGCAGCCTTTTACAAGTTTCGGCGTCACCATAAGGTCATAAGCTTCCTCATTATAAACCATTAGTTTTCCATTACGGTCATACACGCAGCCACGTGGAGGATATTCTGTTATGTACTGAAAAGCGTTATTGTTAGCGTAGATCTTATAGTTGTCGTCTACCAGTTGTATATAGAAAAGTCGCGAAACATAAATAACTATGATCAGGCTGAAAAATCCACCAATAATAAATTTACGACTGCTTAAATAACCTGATCTCATTTCGCTAACGAATGTACTATCTAAAATACATTTTGCAAATAAGTCCTTGGTTTAAATCCGTGATTTTTGCTTTAAGAAAAAAAAGCCGTTCCGGATTTTCCGGAACGGCTTTTTTAGAAAATTTAGAAAACTACCTGGTAATAATTACTTTTTGACTTACCTGAACATTGTCTTTTTGCCCCGTCAGAAAATAAATTCCTTTTGCCAGATCATTCACATAAACTTTATAGTTATTCGTTCCTGACAATTCAATTACACGAATCAGTTGTCCGATATCATTTACCAAAGTTAATTTTAACGCAACAGGCGATTCAATTACAAACTCGCCATTGCTGGGGTTTGGATAGATATTCAAGCCCATAGCTGCAGGATTTTGTTCTGCAATACCCGAACAACCCGATACTTTTACCTGTATAGTTCCAGTGCTTGAACAATTATTAATGTCTGTGCCTGTAACTGTATAGATAGTAGTGCTGTTTGGTGATACTGAAATAGTTTGTGTAGGCGAACCAGTTGTCCAGAAATAGGTAACACCTCCGGTAGCAGTAAGAACTATAGATTCTTTTACGCAGATCTGTGTGCGCGTTGCTGTAGCGGTAATGGTTGGATTAAAATAGATACTTATGTCAACCGTTTTGGTAGCAGGACAAAGCACCGCAGTTCCTGAAGTAGTTAAAACGCTGATGGTGAAAACAGCAGCAGCGTTAACGGTAGACGATGTTTGTGAAGTACTACTTGTTGCTACTGATCCTGGGATAGTGTACCAGAGGTAGTTATTTCCCGTGCCTCCGCCTGCAGTTAAATTAATAATTCCATTAATACAGGTAGCCGTATTCCCTGTTACTGTAATGGTTGGAATAAAGATATTTACAGCAACTGTTTTTTCCGATTGACACTGTGTGTTGGTAAAAGTTCCGGTTACTGTATAGATTACAGGTCCGCTTACCAAACTCGTCGGGTTTACTATGGTACTCGCCGTTAAAGCACCTGAGCTCCAGGAATAAACGTTAGCTCCAGTCGCTACAACAGCAACACTTCCTCCACTACAAATAAGTGGTTTGCTCACAGATACAGTTAGTGTTGGAACAGGGAATACCTGTACAAATTGCACAGTAGAAGTAATACAACCAAACGAATTGTCGCCGCTAATATTAAAAGCCGTACTGTTTGTAAGTGTTTCCGTTATTGGAAAAGCAACATAAGAATTGGTAGAGGACGAAGAAGTAACCGTGTAACTTAACCCGCCTGTTGCATTAATGGTAGCAGTTCCACCGCTGCACAGGGTTGAAGGCATGGCAGTAGTGATAATGGTCGGATTTGGATCGGCCTGAACAAAAACGGTAGTGGTATTCACACATGTACCATCATGCGCGCTTACCGTATAGATACTGGATACGGGTGGAAATGCAAGTGGAGTAGCTCCTGTAAAAGTAAATGAAGGAACAGTTGGAGGATTACCTGGAGAAGTCCAGGTGTAAGTCTGACCGCCAGCAACCGTAAGTGATGTTGGCTTACCGGCACAAACCACGGTAGGGCTTGCTATAGCAAAAGTTACCGGCAGAGCATTTACAATAACTGTGACTATCTGCGAGGTGGTGCAGGTGGAGTTTGCTCTCACAATCGTGTAGGTATTTATACCTGGGTTTAACGGGGTTACTACATAAGAGTTGGTAGTAGCAGGTAGTAAATCACCTGACCAATTATAGCTGCCTGCGCCGGAAGCTGTTAAAGTGCTTGATTTACCAATACAAATAAGTGAAGGTGATACTGCCGAAGCAATACTTGGAGTAGCCACAACTGTAATAGGAATGGTGGCTGATGCTGTACAGCTTAATGCACTTGTTCCAATAACCGTGTAAGTAGAAGAGGTAGATGGAGAAAAGCCTACACCATTAACCGCAGAGCCCGACCATACATAATTCGTTGCATTACCAACGCCGGTTAGGGTTAAAGACGTTCCTGAACATAAAGAAGACGAACTTGCAACAGGTGTTACTGTTGGTAATGGATGTATGGAAACTGTTACAGCTGCAGTGGAAGTACCACACGTATTAAGTCCGGTTACTGTGTAAGTATCGGTAGTAGTTGGAGTAAAAGCTACTCCATTTGTAACGGTCGTAGTGTTCCCTGTCCATGTATAGCTCGTGGCCCCTCCTCCGGTTACAGTAACTGTTTTGCCCGGGCATACACCGGAGCCATTGCTGGCAGTTGCAGTAACAGTAGGAGTATTGTCTACCGTAACCGTTATAACACTGTTGGCAACGCATCCAAAGGAATTGGTTCCTGATACCGAATACGTTTGGTTGGTAGTAGGGGCAGGATTAATAGCCGCTGCATTAGATCCTGTTGACCAGGTATAGGTTGTATTTCCATTAGCAGTTAAAGTTGCTGTAGAGCCATTACAAATAGAATTGGTTCCAACAACAGAGATAGTAGACGGGCTAACTACAGTTGTTTGCGTAACTAAACAACTCGTGCCTGGAGTAAAACGCTGCATGTCGTTTACTGCCGACCAGCTTGAAGAATTTCGACCTGTTACTGTGTATGCCGCTGTTCCACCGTTGTTTTCAATCCCTTGTGTGTGATTTCCTCCGTCGGTTACCATAGAGTAAGTGTGAATTTCGATGACGTTTGTAGTTTCAAATAATTTGATTTGCGCAGTTAAAGGCCCTCCTCCTGATCCAAAGTGTGGTACATTGTCATACGTAACGAGTAATGTTCTGTTGGGTGTGGTGCCCACTGTAGCATAGCTGATTGTCCCACCACTGCCCGGATTAAAATCTTCCCATGCAACTGCTATCAAATCGTTGGGTGTTGTCGTACTGGGAAGAGATTGTCCGGTACAACAGCCGTTTACCGTAGATCCAAACGTAATAAAACCATTTGAACTAATGTTGAATGCCGAGTATGTGTTGCAGAAAAATTTAAAAGGAAAGCCAATACTCAATGTTCCGGTTACAGCATCATCAGTTAATGAAACAGTGTTGGTTATCTCAGGGCCTGAGGTATTGGTTGGCATAGGCACAGCATTGTACCATGCAGTACCCGTTCCGCCAGTAACCGCATAGGTTGGTGAGCATACGGAAAAAGTGATTGTTTTAGTGCCCGCACCAGCAAGCGATGGGCTAAATACGGCTCCTGTCATTCCAGGGCCTGAGAAAATACCCCCTGTAGTTGAACCCGCCGATAGGGTAGATGAGGGAGAGTTTGTGCAATAGTTGGCGTTTAAACCCGTAATTGTACACTGTGCTCTTAATGAAATCCATCCTCCTGCGAATAAGGAAATAGTTAACACTAATTTAATTAGTAGATTTTTTTTCATGTGTTGTGTATGTTTAGTGCGATAAATTTAACGTATTTTATGTATTAATTAACACTGTTAATTGATTTTAGTCCTATTTTTAATGCATTTCACCTCATTTCTTAACATCTAATTTTTTAATTTAATCGTTATTTACCTTTTCACGCTTAAAAAGCTCTTTACCTCATATGTTACCACCTTTTTCTCCCCTCCAAAAGCAAAGTCACCAAATCCTCGAATTTCTTCAACGATCTGCCAGCCAAAAAAATCCTGCCTGGTTTTTATATCACCATAAAGTGCGAAGCCCGTTATTTATGGCTGAATCTGTTACACGCATTCTCACTGAAATCACGGAAGAGAAATTTCTTTTAAAAGCCGGAAAAAAAATTAAAAAACTGGAAGATAGTTTGGGGGCTCTTGAAGATTATGACACCCTTGTAACTCTTTTCTCAAAAAATAAAAAGATAAAAAAAGAACAGGTGGCCTATTTTGAGAAAAAACTTGAAAAGACGCAAAAAAAACTAAATAGTAAATTGATAGAGAAAGAATTCTACCAGGAAATCTTTCAGCACCTGTCGTCCAGCAAACTCAATTTAAACAACAAAGAGTGGGTAGAGAAATTTAAAAAACAAATCTCTAAAGAACTTAACGACGGCTACTCCTTTTTTACAAAGCTCAAAACGGGCTTTACTTCTATGGAAGAGGAAGTACATGAAATTCGCCGCAATCTTCGCTGGATAAGCATCTATGCGCAAAGTCTCGACGGACTGATAGTTCTGGATGCGGATTCTAAAAAATACTCCTGGGAGAAAAAATTTATTACCCAGGCTGAAAAAAAATCACCCTATAATAAACTTCCCCTGCAAAAAAACCTGGAAGCTTATATTCACTTTAATAAAAAAGCATTTCTCGCTTTAAGCTTTGTGATAACAAAACTTGGTGAAATAAAAGATAAAGGCTTGCGTTGGGAAAATCTCGCAGAATCATTACCCGAAAATAAAAACGCCATGGATCTTGCCGCGAAACAATTAAATTTAAAATACAATCAAGAAGATCTCTTTAAAGAAGCCTATGATTTATTGGAGGACTATTTTGTGACGCACAGAATTCATGAACTTTTGCTGAAGAAATGATTTAGGATTTTTTCACTCCCTCAACCAGAGAGTACTTTTGCTAAGTCAGAATTTTTATATTAATTTAATAGCTAGTTTTAGCGAAAATATAAGATCATGCAAAAATACCGCGCAGTAATAATAGACGACGAAGAAGATAGCAGGAGCAATACACGCAATATGATCCAGAATTATTGCGAGGAACTCGAAATTGTTGGTGAGGCAGATAATGGTCCGGAAGGAAAAAAGAAGATACAGGAGCTAAAGCCACATGTTGTTTTTTTAGATATTAATATGCCCGGTATGAACGGATTTCAGATGCTGGAAGGTATTTATAACCGTGATTTCTGTGTTATATTTTTAACGGCTTATAGCGAGCATGGCATTACCGCTGTGAAGGCCGGAGCTACGGATTATCTTCTAAAACCTTTGATGTTGAACGAACTGCAGGGTGCTATCCGTAAAGTTGTACAACATTACGAAGCAAAAGGAAACTCAAGCTCAAACACAAAACCCGACGACAATAAAAACCTTGTTCTTATCAATCATAGTAAAGGATTTACCCTTGTTGATTTCCGTGATATCGTTTGGTTGGAAGCAAGTGATAATTACACCAATCTTTATCTTAACGGGCAAAAGAAAATTATTGCCAGCAAAACCCTCAAAGAGTTCGAGGCTATTCTTCCCGACCAGGATTTTTTCCGGGTGCATCGCTCAGCCCTTATCAATATTCATTTTATGAAAGAGTATACCAATCACGAAGGGGGAGAAGTTATCTTAAGCGATGGTACACATGTGCAGGTAAGTAAAGCCCGCACGCAGGAATTTGCCGAGTTTATCAAGTCAAGATCGGTCTCCCCGAAATAAAAACGTTTTTCTAACACAAATATAAAGCCCGTTTAGCGGGCTTTTTGTATTTTTATAGCAGCACAGCAATTAATTTAGACAAACAGTACCGATAGGTATCGGAAGAGAAATACAATTTAGAACCCATAAATTACTTTTTGAATTTTTTAAAACCATACCTGTTTTTTGTTCTCTGTGTGTTCAGCCTCCAACTTTTTTCACAGACTCCCTCATTTAATTTTCAAAAATTAGGAAGCGAAGAGGGATTAAACAATGCCAATATTTTTAATATTGAACAGCATCAAAATGGCTTGTTGTATTTTACCACACAAAATGGTATTTATTATTACGATGGTTATAACTTTAATAAGCTTGACATCGACAGTTTAAAAAGTAATGCGCTCATTAACGTCTCCATAAAAAACGACGAAGAGCTCTTTCTTTCCCTGCGCGAAGACGGTGTTGCCGCCTTTAATTTAAAAACAAAGAGTTTTCAGTTAGATCCCAAACTCAAAATAAAAGACAACAATGCCGATAACATTATAATTACCGAAAATTTTGCTTACTTACTCACTTCCGAAATTAAGATCATACTGGTAGATCTTAAAACGGGAAAACTTATTGTGGACGATCTGCGCAAAAAAGATATCACGAATCGTCCGTATTGCCTCTACAAAACGCAGTCGGGCAGAGTGCTCATTGGCAGAACGGATGGTATTTACGACGCCACTGAGGGAAAGCAGGTACGTTTGGAAGTTCTGAAAAATAATGCCATTCATTCTCTCACACAAACCAAACAGGGAAAACTGGTTGTGGGCACTTCAAACAAGATCTGTATCGTTAACGGCAATAAGATTGAAAAAGAAATCACACCGGCCTACGAAACAAAAAGTTCAACATTTCAGTTAAGTGGAGAGAAGCCCATCGGTAACATTATTGCCGATGATTACGGCCGCATCTGGTTTACTTCTTATCCTCACGAAAATCTTTATCTCCTCGAAAATAACCGGGTGTACGATGTGTTTGAAGTGCTAGACATTCAACCGGCTTTAATAAATTGTCTTTTTAAAGACGCTGATCAAAATATCTGGATCGGAACTTACAACGATGGCGTTTATTACGTGCAGAATTCTTTTTTTAATTCCATCAATTTTTCGTTTAACAATAAAAATCTCAACATTCACCAGGTTTTTTTGAGTAATAATCTGCTTGTGGCCGCCACCAGCAATGGTCTGTACGGTTTAAACCTCGCCGACGGTCAAACAAAAATATTATCAAAACCCGACGAAACATTTTTAGAACCAGTAAATAGCATAACCCAGTACAACGGAGATTTTTATTATGCAAAACGCAATCAAATGAACATGGGGCCCTCTATGATTTTTGATGCTAAAGGCGCCTATAAATTTAAACCGGTAATTGCTAAACAATTTTATCCCATCAATAAAGATCAGAGTATTATAGCCACCTGGGATTACGCATATATTTTATTGTGTAACAGTGATGGAACCAAAACACTGGATACGCTCATTGATTTTCCGGATTTTAGAATCTCTATCAATGCCTTTTTAAAACAGGATAATCTTTTGTACGTAGGAACAAGTAATGGTTTGTATGTTTATGATTTTAAAAGTAAACGCAGTAAAAATCTGGTCCGAAATGAATTAAATTTTAACATCAACGACGTAGCCTTCATTAATAACAAGCTCTACGCCGCCCACGAAGCAGGCATTACAGATGTTTACGATAACAAACTCATACAAGAAATAGGAAAATTCAGGCTCAATACTGTGAAAAAAATAAAACAGTACAAAGATCAGATCTGGTTAGCAACACTCGATGGTATTTTTATCTGCGATAAAGATTTTAATCCCGTAAAAACACTGAATAAATCTAACGGTCTCCTTTCCAATTCTATAAACGACATTACATTTAACGACCAAACGGTTAGTATCGCTACAACCCGCGGAGTATCTACCACACAATTTAAAAATATTATCCGCTTTAGTGCCATGCTGAAGCCGGTAACGATCAATAATATCATCTCAAATGAAGAAGTAATTACGCCGGGACCGAATGTATATACCCTTTCAGCTGGCCAGGAAAATATCTCGATCAATTTTTTCAGTCCCTTGTTTAATAAACCCAACAAGCAATTTTTCCGCTGGAGAATTGATAACGGAGAGTGGAAATATTTTAATAACACAACGTTCGACGTTATTCTGAGCGGCGGATCACATGAGGTAGATATTTCTGCTTCTGCCGATAACATTGTGTGGAGTGAGCCAACAACTGTACGTATTGAAAAAGAACAAAAAATAACCGAGAAACAATCTATTTATTGGCTTATCACTTTAGGCGGACTCACACTCATTACTCTCATTAGTTTTATCTGGATCAGAAGGGTAAAAATAAAAGCAAAGAAACGTCTGCGTGAAGAACAACAGGTAAATCTCTTAAAACACCAGGCAATGAATTCTTTGCTGAGCCCGCATTTTATTTTTAATTCTTTAACCTCCATTCAAAACTATATCAATACAAACAACGGCCTTAGAGCCAGTGAATATCTCGCAAAATTTTCGCGGCTTATTCGCATGATCATTGAGAAGGCCGCTCAAAGCGATATTTCTTTGCATGATGAATTAGCGCGTTTAACCTATTACCTGGAGCTTGAAAAGGAAAGGTTTAAAAATAAATTCGATTATGTCATTCATCTCGATGAAAATATTAATACCCACGAAATACTTATTCCAAACATGATCATCCAGCCTTTTGTTGAAAATTGTATTATTCATGGTATTCTTCCCAAACAGGAGCACGGAGAATTGACCATTTCTTTTGAAACCAGAGGGAATCGTAAATTTATGATCACTATCGAAGATGATGGAATAGGTTTGATTAAAGCTAGAGAACATGCCCGTACCGGACATAAGTCTTTAGGAACAAGTACCATCAATAATATTTTGGAAATAAACTCCAAATTAAGTGGAAAGAAGCAGAACGTAACCATGGTTGATAAGTCTACTTTAGATCCTGCAAAACACGGAACATTAATAACAATAGAACTGGAACTTTAGCGTATTAAGAAATTACTTACATATACATTTTTGCTCTTAAGCTTTTTGTCTTTCTCCCAGAAAAACAATCTGCTTAGAGATTCTGTTGGATTCTGTCAGGGAGACAGTGCTATAGTGGAGATCAAACAAACACCCGAGGACATCACATCAATTACATGGACCACACCTTCAGGAATTATTACCAACACTAAAAAAGTGAGAGCGAAAAAAGCCGGTAAATACTACGTGAAATTAACTTCTTCGCAATTAACCAGTCCCATTTATGATAGTACTACGGTTACTATTTATAGCAGACCAAGAATGCTTTTAAGAGACACGATAATTTGCAAAGGAAAAGCGATCACACTGGATGCGCGTAACACCGGCATGCAATATTTGTGGAACACTTTTGAAAGAACACAGAAAATAAGAATTACTAATCCAGGCATATATTGGGTTGCTATCATTAACGGTAGCTGCAACATGGTAGATACAGTTAGCATAAAACCTGTGCAGGGCAGTGGGGTAGTGGTAAACAGAGAGGCTACCTTTTGTGTGAACGATGAAAATAGAATTATCAGTGTGAGGGCAAATCCTGGAACAAAAATTCAATGGAGTACAGGATCTACCTCTGCCAGTATATACGCAATTAAAGAAGGCACCTATTGGGTGAAAACAGAAATTAATAATTGTGGTGTGCAGGTAGATACGGTTAAAGTGAAATTAAAGGTCTGCGAATGCGAAATGATGATCCCAAATAGTTTTACCCCAAATGAAGATAACCGTAACGATTACTTTTTTCCTGTGGCGCAATGCGATTATTCTTATTACATGATGACCATTACCGATCGGTGGGGAAATACCGTGTTCGCAACCAACAATATAAATTCTAAATGGGATGGGCGTTATAAAGGAAATCTTTGTCCTGAAGATATTTACATATTCCGGATAGAAAGCACGGAAAAAGGAGGCGACAAAAAGCTTGTCCGTAATGGTCATATCTCTCTCTTCCGTTAGCGGTGTCTTTTTTAGCATGAACCCTTAAATCTCCCGTATTTTTATATCTTTGTTTTAGCACCCAATGTGAGCCCACTATGAGAACTTTGCTGTTCATCTTTGCATTCGTATCACTTGTTTTTTTTTCTTTTTCGCAGGAGAGATTGGGTATTACAAATAGCAACTATTACAGCACGGCAGCCATACAACTAAACCCTTCAGCCAGTGCCGATTCACGCTCCTACATGCAATTGCACCTTGCAGGGTTTAATGTTTTTGCAAAAACAAATTTCGCCTACCTGCCCGACTTTAATATCCAACAGATAATTAATCCACCTGAACCGGTTAGAACAACGGGTTCCAACAAAAAATACCTCTATGCAAACGGCTCTGTAGAAGGACCTGCATTTATAATTAGTAAAAGAACTTACGGTGCTGGTTTTTTTGTGCGAGCCAGAACAGTATTGGATATGCGACGTGTATCTTACGACCTGGCAACTGTTTTGTTAAACGGCGAAGGATTAGGTTCTCCGCAAAATCGTAATCTCTTAGGCCAGGATTTTAAAAATGCAAAATTCAGTCAAATGAGCTGGGCAGAATATGGAGTTAATTTTGCGAAAATGGTAAAACGTCAACAAGATGTTCTGATAACGGTTGGTGGTAATTTAAAATACCTTACCGGTATAAATATTATTTATGCCAACCTTATTAATTTTGAAAGTTATAATAATGACAATGGTTCTTTTGGTGTAACAGACCTGGAAGCCAAAATTCTGCGAAATCAATCGCGCTGGAAATCGGGGAGAGGGATCGGACTTGATCTGGGTATTACCTATAAAATTATGGAAGGCTACGTGGATAAATATTACGCTAATTCCAAACAATCCAATTGTAAGTATGTAGACTATAAATGTAAAATAGGCCTCTCACTTCGTGATGCTGGTTTTGTGCGATTTAAAGGAGGAACTACGAGAACAGAAGTGAGTGGCTCGGGTTATTTTGATCCTTACCGTTCTGACACCTCTTTTTTTAATGCCGTAGAACAAAATTTTAAAAACACAACCGTTTATGAGAAGCCAATCATGGCAAGTCTTCCTACGGCTTTAACGGGGCAATTTGATTATAATTTTGACAATTCTATTTATTTAAATTTTACCCTGGTAAAAAATCTTGTTCCTACAAGAATTACAGGAGTTCAAAGTCCGGATATTCTTTCTGTTTGCCCGCGCGTGGAATGGCGACAGTTTGAATTTGCTTTACCGCTCACCCTGCAGAAATTTATTCATCCAATGCTGGGATTTGGTGTGCGTTACAGGAGTTTTGTTTTAGGCATGGATAATATGTTTCCACTCTTTCTTAAAAGAAATACTTATGGTATAAACGTTTATGCAAGTCTGGCTATAACTCTTTTTAGAAACCCAGCCTGTAAAAGCAGAAGTTCAAGTGTTTCTGATTGCCCGAAATACGGCTCAGGAAAAAACAAAATAAAAAAAAGAAAGAAATCAGGCAGACTTTAGTTCTGTGAAAACCCTTGAGGAGGATTCCGTTTCATAATAACTGATGCAGCGAAAGCCCCTGTTAAGCCAATAAATAAAAGGGGAATTAGTTTTCCGGTTGTTGCTTTAAACGCTGAGTCGGGAACACTTTGTTTTTGTTCGGCAATAATCTTCCCAAAGTCTTCCACTTTAATTTTGCCTGGCATCTTAAGTTGCTGTGCTTTTAATATTTCCAGGAATTCCGGGCTGTCATAATAGGCCGCAAAGTTTTCGGCCTGCCAGATAAATTCTATATAATTATAAATACTCGTCCCTATAACACCTATCGCTAAAACGGTAAGGGCTATTCGGGCACCTTCTTTAATGTCGATAAATCCCCCAAAATCTTTTTCGCGGGCATGATAGATGGCTACAAAGAAAAAAGGAATGATCAAAAATACAGCGGTAATAATGGAGTAATAAAATCCAAATTTGCTAAATGAGTTTCCGCTTAAAACGATCGAAACTTTAAAAACAATTACTACTATACAATAGAGTAATCCATAAAGAAGCCCTTTTTTATTCATTTTAACCGTTCATACTGATTAAGAACTCTTCATTGGTTTGGCTGCGACGAAGTCTGTCTAATAAAAACTCCATAGCTTCCTGGGGGTTCATGTCGCCAAGGTGTTTACGAAGAACCCATAAACGCGTTAGGGTTTCTTTATCAATTAATAAATCATCTCTCCGTGTCGAAGATGCTAAAAGATCGATAGCAGGATAAATACGTCGGTTAGATAATTTTCTGTCTAACTGAAGTTCCATATTACCGGTACCTTTAAATTCTTCAAAAATAACTTCATCCATTTTAGATCCTGTTTCCGTTAAAGCAGTAGCAATGATGGTTAATGATCCGCCATTTTCTACTTTACGAGCAGCTCCGAAAAAACGTTTTGGCTTGTGTAAAGCATTTGCATCTACACCACCCGTTAACACTTTACCACTGGCAGGAGAAACGGTATTATAAGCACGTGCTAAACGTGTAATACTATCTAATAAAATAACCACATCATGTCCGCATTCTACCATCCGTTTAGCTTTTTCTAAAACGATGTTGGCAATCTTTACGTGTTTTTCGGCCGGCTCATCAAAAGTACTGGAAATAACTTCGGCCTTTACGCTGCGTGCCATGTCCGTAACCTCTTCAGGACGTTCATCAATTAAAAGAATAATCAGATAAACCTCAGGATGATTATAGGCAATTGCATTCGCGATGTCTTTTAATAACACGGTTTTACCTGTTTTTGGCTGAGCCACAATTAAACCACGCTGACCTTTTCCTATCGGTGAAAAAAGATCCATCACACGGGTACTCATGTTTTCCTGAGGGTGCCCGGTAAGTTTTAATTTTTCGTATGGAAATAAAGGTGTTAAATAATCGAAGATTACACGGTCACGCACAAAAGAAGGGTCACGTCCGTTGATCTGATCCACTTTAATTAATGGAAAATATTTTTCTCCTTCTTTTGGAGGACGCACACCGCCTTTTACAACATCACCCGGTTTTAATCCGAATAATTTAATTTGCGATTGTGATACGTAAACGTCATCAGGAGAGTTGAGGTAATCATAATCAGAACTTCTCAGGAAACCATAACCATCAGGCATAATTTCCAAAACTCCGGTTACAAAAACGATATTGTCAAAATTGTAATAAACTTTTTCTGGCTTTTTTTCAGGAACAATTTCTTGTTCTTCCTTTTGCATACCTTTAACAGCAGCTGTCTCAGACTCACTCTCTTCTTCTTCTGCAGTCGGCACTTTTACTTCAGCTTCCTCTTCAGGAGCTACTTCCGTTTTTGCAGCAGGAATTACAGGTGCAGTTTCTTCTTCAGTATGAACGGCAGTGCTGGGTTGAACAGCGTCCTCAATAATCGGATCAAGCTTAACTTTACGTGGACGTTTTTCTTTTTGTTCACGCTGCTCTCTTGGTTCACGTTGTTCTCTCGGTTCACGAGTATCACGTGGTTCACGGTTTTCCTTCATCTCTCTGCTATTCTCCCTGGTTTCTTTGTGTTCTTTTTTTGGAAATTTATCTACTACCTGTTTTGTAAAATCAGCATTTTCAGATTGCGCAGCAACAATTTTTAAAATAAGATCTCCTTTGGCAAGGCCTTTACTGTCGATTGAAAAAGCTTTACCAATTTCCTTTAATTCAGGTAGCGGTCTACCATTCAGGTCAATAACTTCAAACATAGAGAGGGATAATAGTGATAATTAATTTCGGCTTAATTTAATTTTTTGATTGATTGTCAGCCGTAAGAAAAATTCAGCTGCTATAAATACAAGGCAATATTAGTGAAAATACTTCAAACAGCAAATAAATTGAAAATAAATTTAATAAGAAGGCACGCTTTACAGCGAAGAATGGGGAAAATTTTACCTCTTGTATGAATGTTTTATTGGAATGCGCACACAACACCGCCCATGAGCGCCATACATAAAATCCAATAGCCTGCATTTATCGCAATGTATTTAAAGGACTTTTGTTCAAACAAGGCGTTAACGCCTACTATTGGAAGGGCTAATAAAATTCCGGAGAGGGTGCCGTGAAAAGCGCCGTGTTTAAAAGTGCGGTAACTCGAGTCAAATAAGGACTTAAATTTTTCTAACATCAGGGCTGCTTCAGAATTTGGATCTTTGAATTCTGCCTGCGCACTAAGTAAACTGTAAACGTGCACCTGATGAATAACGAGAAATTGCATTATGAGGGCAACAAAAAAAGAGAAGAGTGTAACGAGTCCAAAAATCAAAAACATATTCGATGTTTTTGCCTTTTCTTCTGTCATACCTGTGGCGTTCATCCATGCTTTTCCAAAGCCAATTTTAGGACTATACCAGATAAAACCTATTACCAGCGGAATAAATGTTGCCGCCAAAACTGCCATCATATTCATTTGTCAAATTTTAAAGTTTAATCAAATATAGAGAACGGAAAGTGAATAGTCAATAGTTAATGGTCTATCGCTAATGATCTACAGGTGATGGGCAGTCGTTAAACTTCATTCCTCATTGATTAATGTTGAAGAAAAGCGTTCAATTCATCTACCGTGAAACTAAATTTAAAAACGTCGCCCACCTGATAATAATTAGCTTTGTCAACACAATGCTCATAAGCATATTTTGCATAATCAAGTCTGTCTTCATCCATGCTAAATAAGCCTGCAATAATTTTTATTTGATTTACTGACAGATAACTATTTTGCAACGCAACCTTTGCTGTACTCATTTTAGTGTCACTAAAACTTTTCGACTCAATAGATTCTTTCATTTTAAGAAAACCGCCTTCGTTCATAGCATACTTTGTGTTGGAAATAGGATGTATGGAGTAGGTGCCCTGAACAGTTGTAGAGGGATCTGTTATATAGGCGGTGTTAAAGCCCGGATCTACAGGGTGATTATCGGAATTTGAATTTGATTCTAAGGGAGCTTCTTCTGCTGTATGGTAGGTTTCGGGAGTAGGGTAGTGCGCTGTTTCAGTTATTGCTACACTCCCTGAATACCTGAGTTTTAGTTTGTTTTTTTTATCACGGCCTATTTTTACTATGTGCTCACGGTTGGCATCAAGCGACATATTCTGTTTTAGCGTTTGCAGATTTTTATTTTCAAATTCAATTCTTACGTTCAGCGATGTTAGCTGGTTGACAAGTTTTACGTGAGTCTCAGCAGAAATATTTTGTTTTACACCATTGACAAAAACATAAAATGCATCTCCGTCTTCCGAAAACAAAGTAAGGTTCATGGTGGTTTGAGAATGACCCAGCATGCAGGTAACTAAAAATCCCATAAGAAGAAGTAATTTATTTTTCATGTTTTTGATTTTAAAAATTATTTTTCAAGGACTGTGCCAAATTCTTCAGCTAAAGTTAAGAGATGCTAAGTGGCATTTTATTTCAAAGCTATTCTATTATTTTTTTAGAGGCAAACAAAATAACTTAGTTAACTTTTCTACTAATAACCAGGCAGGTTTTTATTTTTTTATCTCTGTAAGGTGCGTTACCAGTGTTTTTCACTAATTCGATTTAGGAGATTTTTTTGGCTTTTTTTTGGCTTTTCTTTGGTAGATAAAATTAAAAGATCTAACTTTCAATTTAAACTAAACTACCCACATGAGAACATTTACCAACAAATTTCTGGCCGCATTTGTCTTGGCTTTAGTCGCATTTTCAACTAATGCGCAAGTATCTACCCTTTACACGTTTTCCTCCTTTCAGGGCTCTTACACTGCAATCACAGGGGGAACGGCATTTTCAACAAGCTCTATGGACGATGAGGATATTGTTGATTTGACTTCTACTCCTGTTATTAACGTGACTACAGGGAGTCAGGGAGCAGGATTAAATATTGGATTTAATTTTCTATACGACAATATTATATATGATAGATTTGCTCTTAGTAATAATGGTTTTATTACTTTGGGTCAGTCAGCTCTGGGCAACAGTGCTGTTAATACTGCGATTGTAAACTGGAATCATCCTATTAGCACAGGTTCAAGCGCATCAGCAACTTTGCAGCATAAAATTTCCCCACTTGGTACCGATCTTTTAGGGAAAACCGGTTCTGAAATTCGCTTTCAGACTTTTGGCACATCTCCAACACGCACAACGGTGATTCAATGGTCAAATTATCAGAAATTTGTGGCGGCGCCAACAGGTTCAGATAATATTAACTTTCAATTAAAACTCTACGAAACAAGTAATATTATCGATTTTATTTACGGAGACGTTATTTCTGTAACTCTGGACAGCGCCGCAGAGGTGGGTTTAAAAGGGGGCTCAACCGCTGATTATAATAATCGTAAAGTTAACGCAACAAATACCTGGAGTAACTCTATAGCTGGTACAGCTAATAATCAGCGTGCCCAATTTAGCGCTACACTTGCCCCAGCGAATGGTTTAGTTTACCGTTGGTCGTTACCGCAATGCTCTTCCCTTTCGGCCCTTACAACCACCGCTACTTCAGCACTTGTTTGTCCGAGTAAAACGGTTAACGTTAGTTTAGCACCAACCTTTACACTGTCCGGTGTCAGCTATTCCTGGACGAGCTCTACAAACTCCGCCACAGGCCCCTTTACCGCAATGCCAAATGGTAGTTTGCCCACACAGAACAATCAAACTATGACAGCCACCACCTGGTACCAACTCGATGCTTTATGTATCACAGATAACTCTTCAGTAACATCAAGTGTGTATAATGTATCGGTAACTCCTCCTCCAACTGTAACCGCAGTAGCGAGTTCAGCTTCTTTATGTTCTGGAAGCAGCTTAACCTTAACGGGAGTAGGTAGTGCAACAGCTTACGCCTGGGCCGGCGGTTATCCTAACGGAACCGGGTTTAATGCTTCAACAACAACAACCTTTACAGTTATCGGTACAGGTGTGGCAGGATGTACAACAAGTGCAGTTGTTCCTGTAACGGTTGTACCTACGCCAAGTCTTTCTCCTACTGCCTCACCAACCGCCATGTGTATTGGTAATACTTCTACACTTACGGCTACGGGTGCTACATCTTATACTTGGGCAAGTGGTACTCAAACAGTGTTTACCAATACTTTAACAGTTACACCAAATACCACCGGAATTAGTACTTACACTATTTCAAGAGATAATCAGGGTTGCACGAATACACAGCAAATAACACTTATTACTTATCCGGTGCCTAATGTGCTCGCTATTGCAAATCCAACAATGGTGTGCGCGGGTAAACCTACGTCTCTGACTGTAGCGGGCGGTGTAAATTATACTTGGACTTCTCCAGGTAATCCACCTTCCATTCTCTCTTTTACTTTTGGTGGGCCAACTCCCTTAGCTTTCCCTCCTGTGTCGACAATTTATACAGTTACAGCTCATGATGGAACCTGCGCGACAACTACAACCGTATTTGTTCAGGCAAATCCGAATCCAACAATCATTACATCAGCGAGTCCTTCAACACTTTGTAGTGGAGGAGTGGCAACCATTAACGGGTCAGGAGGCTTAAATTATACAATTATATCATCCGTTACATCTAATACGTACACCTCATTTCCAGTTACAGAAACGGTTACAGGAACGGGTGCTGCAGCGTTTAATGTTACTGGTGATAACACTTTCGGTTGTTCAACTTCAACAGTGCAGTATATACAAATTTTTGCAAATCCATCTTTAAGTACTACGGTTACTAAAACCCTTGTTTGTGATGGTGGTAGCGTAACGCTTAATGCAACCGGTGCCAATGCCTATTCCTGGAGCAGTGGTGCAAACACATCGAGCGCGCTTGTAAATCCATCAAGCAGTATCACTGGTCCGGTAATTTACACCGTTACCGGAACTTTTACAGCTAGTGGTTGCAGTTCAAGCAAAACGGTTGCAGTTGGAGTTTTCATTCCAACATTAACTGCTTATGGAAATACTGCTACTTGTGCTGGAGGTACAATAAGTCTTATAGCCGGTGGAGGAACAGGAAACAATAACTACCGTTGGTACACAGTGCCAGGTGCTCCGGCAACGTCGAGTATCGCTGCTATCAATTCCACCATCTCTGGCACAACTATATTCACGCTTACAGGGTTAACAACTTCCGGAACGGCTTCTCTTTGTCCGGGAACAAAAACCGTTGAGGTTAACTTGTATTTTAATCCAACCATTACTGCCACGCCGCAGAGAAGCGTTATTTGCGTAAATGAATCGGTGATAATTACTGCCGGAGGTGGAGATGTCTATTTATGGAGTACCGGATTTGATACGAATACAATTAGCGTAAATCCAAAATCTACTACAAACTACACGGTTACCGGTACAGACACGAATGGTTGCGTAAACACAACCACAGTGCAGGTTAAGGTATCGGGTTGTGTAAGTATAACTGAAATTGGTGCTGCAAATGCAGGCCTCAATGTTTATCCTAATCCAAGTAATGGTGAGTTCGTTATAGAGTCTACCTCAAGTTTAAAACTGACTTTAGTAAATGATCTCGGACAATTAGTTCGTGTAATAGAATTATCAGGAGCGAATAACCATAAAATTTATGTGAATGATCTTGCCAGGGGAATTTATTTCTTAAGCGGGCAAAAAGACAATGTTCAGATAAATCAAAAAATAATCGTTTCTAAGTAATACTTTAAGATAAATAAAAAGCCGTCCCGATGCATCGGGACGGCTTTTTTAATTCCGTTAAGTGTACGGTAAGGCAGTGTTTATTTTTTAGGATTTTTTTTCGGTTTAATCTTGTAACCTTCTTTTTTGAAAGCAAGCTCTTCGCGCAATTTGCTGAATTCGCTTTTCATAAGTGTCATCAGCTCTCTGTTAGCTTGTGCCAGCTCTTCTTTGGTAGCATAGCCAAATTTATCTTTCGGTTCTCTAACAACATAAGCTTCACTGCTGTAATAACTGAAAAAATCGTGATTCAAAACTTTGCTGATTTGTTGAAGTAGCTCGGTATCTATACTTTCTCTTTTAAAGATATCGTAAATAACCTGGCGATCTCTGTTAATGGCTGCTGCGAACTCCGTACCTTTAAGGCGCGACTTTTTCCAGACCTCTTTAATTTTTTTACCAATGTGCAACTTAGCCATAAGGTAAAAGTCCAGCTTTTTAAAACCTCTGCCAGTATTAAAGTGTTTGTATTTTCAATACGAAGTGTATTTTTTTATTAGCTAAGCAAGGAAGAAATAATCATCCTTTTAGAGCAAATCATGAAAACAAAACTAAAATCTTTATCTGCCTGAAGTTTTCATCGGAAATTCTTCAACACTTAAACCTAAAGCCTTCGCGATTTTTAAATGAGTGCCTATAATCGAATTTTCTTTTGTTCGATTTTTGAATAAGAAGTTTTGCAACTAGGTTTGGCTTATTAAGACTATTTTATTTTAACTTTTAGACTTACCGTATCCTAATTCCCTTCAAAATAGCGAATGTGCGGATCTAAGAAATAGTCGAAAAAAAAATGCGCATCCATTGGGGGAATACGCACTCGTTTTTGTTGGGGTAAGGAATAGAAAGAATTTTTAACTTGCGTCACGCATTCTTTCAAAATTTGGTTTTGCTCCTGTTGTAAAGTGATTCAACATTTGCCACAGACGCTCAATTTCTTTTTCAAGCATTACATTCTTACTTTTTATTTCCAGGTAAGCTTCATCTTTCCAGAAATTGTCGTTTCCGTTTTCGTCGGTATAAATTTCTTTAATGCCGTTGGGCAGCATTTCATTTTTACCAAACAAAAGCCAGTCGGCTGTTGTACCAAAAATCGAAGCCATTCTCTGCAGAGAGCTACGATGAGGTTTTAATGTTCTGCCATTTTCAAGGTGAAAAATAGCTACGTGTGATAAGCCGCATTTAACAGCAAATTCTTTCACACTCAGATTGTAGTGAGTTCTTAACTCTTTGATTCGGGAACCGATTAAGTTTTCCATGGGTGTTGGGGCTAAATTGTATTGGTTTTTAATAATTGTTTAATGTTAAAATGCTTATTTATTATACAAAGTTTTAATACGTTTGGTTGGGTCAAATATTGTACCAATTTTATAATTACCACGTAGCCAATGATTGAAAGGGTGCTTTCACTTAGTGAATGGAATTAAAAAATGCTCAGAGTCATTAAATATTAAGCTTAATTTGTATCATTGTATAAGTAATTGTTATGATCTTGAAAGAAAAGAAACGCGCCATACTCTATTTCGTTTTATTTTTGTCCTACAGCTCGTTCGCTTTTAATGGAACTGTTAAATTCTCCGACGATTTTTACGCTGCCCAGAAATTTTTTTATAACGAAGCCAAACTTAAATTTCCAAAAATCAGTTCTGACCGCATGTATCCGGAAGTTCCGATTAAAGGGGCTGCAACAAGTGACGATCTCCGTAAAATAGAAGCTCTTACTGATTATTTTGATGCCCGTCTAAAATTTCTGAATGAGCTTTCCAGGTATCCTGAACAAATTTATCCGGAAATTTTCACGTTCCTGAACGGGCATCCCGGGTTAACCGTAAATGCCGGTAACAAAGCAAAAATGGCGGCTATTGAAAAATACTTTTCTCCTTTTTATTTTGTGTTTTCATCTGATAAACATTACAGTTTTGGTGAGGAAATAAAACAAAATCCCTGTCCGCTCATCTACTGTCTTAAAGACGAAAAGAAAAATGCACTTAGTTTTAGTGTTTTCAATGTTTCAAAAAAAAATTGGGATTACACTATCACTGAAAGTCCCGGCCAGGGCTATTTAACTGCAGTTGTAAAAAAGCCTGTGTCAGTAAAAGGCGGAGCAACTTCGGTGGTTAAAATTATGGTTGACGTACAAAAACTGAAAAAAGACTCCACATTTAAAGTAGTTAATCTCGTGCTTGCCGATCCCGCTCAACCTAAGATTAAAATAATTATTCCAATAGTTCTTCTGCCTTCAAAGGATCTGTTGAACCTACCTGTGCATGTTTACGATTTTACTTTTTCTTATGGCACCTATTTTAAACACATAAGTTTGCAAAAAGAAAAAGCAAGTTGGCCTGAGCCTTGTCCGAGCAGCGATTGTTCCGGTAAAAAAATGTTCATAACAAGAAGTCCTGATCATTTAACCAGTTCTTATAATTTCGGAGAGCTATGTACCATACAATATAATGTTACCACTGGATCTAATCCTATATATAATTTAAAAAATAATCTTTTTCGTTTTTCTTATAACGAAACCGGTAATTTAGCAGGTGAAGAACGTAATTGCCCTGGCTCTACTCCAGGATCAGAGATACATTGTCCGTACGATGCACCTAATAATGGGAAGGAAATTTATGGAAATCGCAAACTGGATTTTAAATTGTATTTGCCCTCAGGAAAAACACATGAAGTAAAAATAAGGATTGGGTATTCTGATCTCGTAAATCAACCAAGCTCGCATTCGGAATTGAGTTGGTTGCAGGAAAAAAAACTTTTAGTTGTTATTACGGATGAAAAAGACAAAGAAGTTTTTAAAGAGTTGGTCACTAAAAACCCTATAACACTCACTAGCAGAGCGCTATCGGCTGGAACTTACTCTGTGGCAGTTTACCCTGTAACCGAAGATGGAAAACAAGCGCCTTCCTTTAATATTCAACATCTGAACCACGGTACTAAAAGCCGTTTCGACTTTACCCTTATAGGTAACTTCACTGTTGTTTCCAATGCAATTACCGGCAAATAGCTGAATTTTATTTAGTTGGTAATCAGTTTTTAAGAATTTTTAAACCTGGCCATTGTTTTTAGTTTGATTTTTATCAAACTATTATTCCACTCTGTTTCTATCTTTGAGATGCAAATTCTCTTATATTCCAGGGCGAGATTCTAAGTGTGTTAGAGTCTCGCTTTTTTTGGAATTTGGTTTTACACTTTTATTTTTCTGAAATTCTTTTCGCATTACGGCTATCCAATAAAAATTATAAATTCGATTTTAATTTTATATTTGATCAATAAATAATTGTCACACACACACACACACAAATAGTTTATATGAGGAATAGCTGCAAATTTTTAGTCTTGGTAATTTTATGCCTCCTCTGGCAGGCTTCGCTAGCACAAAGCAAACGTCTTATCTCAGGAAGTATAGTGGATGCTTCCACCAAAGAACCTTTACCTTACGTTACAGTTTCTTTAAAAAAACTTCTGATAGGTGTAGTCACAAATGAAGAAGGGAAATTCGATTTGTACATACCTTCAGATCTTACAAACGATACTTTGTTTGTGAATTATCTGGGTTACAAGCATTACCTGGCTGATATTAATAAGCTGAGTTCTCCGGTTACTATCAAACTTCAATCTACCGTTGTGCAGTTAGAAGAAATTGTAGTACGCCCCCTCAATCCTGAAAATTATATTCAGTTTGCAATGCGCAAATTACCTGCAAACTATCCGTCTACGCCTTTTCAGACTGTAGCTTATTATCGCGAAAAAACTCTGGAAAATAACAATCTTATAAAATACGATGAAGGTATTTTTAAAACCTACAGTGCAAATTACAACGACACTCTTGCAGAACAACATCAACTTATGCTTTATAGAAGTGCTGAAAATCCACAACAGGTTCAGTTTATGCGTAAAGAAATTAAAAAGAAGCAAACTAAAGATTCTACAAAGGTGGCTGATGGTAAAGACACTAGCTCCACCATCATCGATCTGGGCAACTCTTTTGGTGGTCCGGATGACCTTTTAAAAAGTGGAAACATCCGAAAAAATAAAGCTGGGTTTTTAGATACCACTCAGTTTAATTCCTTCAAATATTCTTTTGCTAAATCATCTTCTTACAATACCGATGAATTGATGGTGATTGATTTCGCAAGCAAAGGAAAAGTAAATCACCTTCGTCAAACCGGCAAAATTTATATTGATCTGAAATCGCAAGCCATCGTTAAAATTGAAGTTGCCGGGGATATGATAGTTCCTGGCTTAGCAAAGACCATTTTATTTTTTATGAGCATTGGGGTTAAAAATCCAACCTATATAAAACGTGTTGAATTTCAGGAAGTAGATGGGATATGGTATCCTAAAACAATCCATATAAACCTGCATGTTATTTTGACGAATAATCATTTATTTAAAAAAGATGAGTATGCAGATTTTGAGATCGAGCAATTTTTTGCTGTAAACGAATTAAAAACAAATGGCGTTGAACCAATTCCGCTTGAGAAAAGATATAAAGAAAGTAAAGAAATGGACAAACAGGTTCATAACGATAACAACTTAAGCTGGGAAGGTTTGAATATTATTAAGAAATAAAATTTCAGAGTGATTATGCAAAAGACCGTTATGCCGATGGCCTTCTAACAGTTCAGTATTTACCCCCATTATGTTTTCGCGAAAAGCTCAAGTGAATTATTTTTTACTACAAGACTGAGAAAATAAAAAATCTAAATAGTCACTCCGTACAACTAAAATAATTACCGTTTATCATTATTTTGACTGTTAAAAGGCCTTTTCTTTGACTTTTATCATGCGTTTATCTCTATATTTGCATAGGCAAAATTTGATTTGAAAAAAATAAACTATATTTTTCTTTTTATTTTACTGGGGTTTTCTGCAAAAGCCCTTGCTTTGCCTTCGAATAGTTTTGCTGCCATTAAACTCAAAGAAAATAAGTTTGAGAAGGCCGTTAAAGAGACTAAGTTTTCAAAAGCGGGCCAATCTCCTAAAGCGGGCAAGCAAAAAAGACCGAAAAAACCTAAGGGCATAAAGGTTATCGTTCCTGTTGTTTCGAATCACGTATTCAAGTCCTATTATATCTATTCTGATTTATCAGTTAACGAATTAAAGGGCAATTATTCTTTACTGCTTCAATATTCCCATGGCAAAAGGGGACCACCCTCTCATCAGGCTTAAGACCATCTTTTTTTTCTTTACCCAAATTGCGTTTGCTTAAACGTGATTTAGAAATGGCAGGTGCCTTTCGTCTTCCAGTGTTGCTCTTATAATATGTGTAAATAGACTTTATACGTAAACCACCTAACAAAATTACAATGAATACTTTAATTAAAAATAAAATCGCTGACAACTTAAATTATTTCCACTTTTATTCAGGTATGCGTCTTGACACAATTCCTGAAAAAGAAAGAACTGAATTGGAATCTCAGGCAAAAACAATGCATGTTACCAGAAAATCCATCCTTTATACCGAGGGTGAAGTTCCAAAAGGAGTTTATGTTATTTTGAGTGGCAAAGTAAAAGTATCGCAACTAAATGTTGATGGTACGGTGCAGATATTTTTTATTTACTCGTCAGGAGATCTTTTTGGACACAGGCCAATTTTGTGTAACGGAAAACATCCTGTAACGGCCGTTGCCCTTGAAGATTGCAAAATCCTTTTTATTGAAAAAGAACATTTTACCAATGTGCTTGCAAATTCAGCACGTTTATCTTCTCTTTTTCTGCAGAGCGTTAGTCACGAATTTACAGTATTGGTTAACCGCATTAATATTTTTGCTCAGAAAAGTATTAAAGAAAGGCTGGCTTATTTTTTATTGGTTTTAAATGATAAATATAAATTGCCAGGACAAATAAGCGATGAGGCTGAGATCAAAGTTAACCGCAGTGATCTTGCAAGTTACACAGGAACTTCTCTGGAAAATCTTGTGAGGACTTTAAAAGAATTTAAAACCAAAAATTTTATCCGCACAGATGGAAAAAGTATTTATATAAATGATTTTGAATCGTTATACTCTTTAACCGGCGTATCTTCTTAATGGCGATATTCTCCAACAGAAGAGGGGAGGGCGAAAGCCCTCCTTTTTTTTATGTAAATGTTTTTAGTTTTTCGGTTCACACCTGAGCACCAGCTAAAAGAGGAAGGGTGTTAAAAGAGTGTTAGAAAGGTAGTAGTAATTAGTTGTGGCAGCGCGCCTTTTTTGAAGGCTAAACGAATTTCTCTCCTTTGCTTACTTTAACGTCGTTTACAAAATTGCGAATCTGCTGCTCGTCCTGTTTTTTACAAATCATTAAAATGCCTTCGCTTTCTACTACTATATAATCTTCAAGACCCTGTAAAACTACAAGTTTGTCTTTTGGAACAGAAACAATACAATTATTACAACCATATGTAATAATGTTTTTACCCACAAGAGCATTCTTGTTTTCGTCTTTTGGAATGTGAGTATAGAGACTTCCCCATGTACCAAGGTCGCTCCAGCCAAAAATACTTGAACGCACATATACATTATCAGCTTTTTCCATAACACTATAGTCTATAGAAATATTTTTGCAGGTTGCGTAGGCTCTGTTTATAAACTCGGCTTCTTTGTCGGTATTGTAAAAATCCCAGCCTTCTTTAAAAACGTTAGCTAGTTCTGGATCGTGTTTTTCAAGTGCATTGATGATGCTTTGAGTGCTCCAGATAAAAATGCCTGAATTCCATAAAAAGTCACCGCTTTCCATAAAAAAACTCGCCATTTCGGCATTTGGTTTTTCGGTAAACGTTTTAACTTTGTGAATACGCTTATCTTTTTCTTCTACATCGCTTTTAATAAATTGAATGTACCCGTATCCCGTATCAGGGCGCGTAGGTTTAATTCCCAGTGTAATTAAGCAATCGCTGCGTTCTGCTTTTTCAAAACAAGACTGTAAGGCCTTAACAAAAGTATCTTCCTTTTTTACCAGGTGATCACTCGGTGCAACAAGCGTTATGGCTTTAGGATCGCGTTTGTGAATTTTGTAAGAAGCGTAGGCAATGCATGGTGCGGTATTTCTGCGAACAGTTTCGCAAAGAATGTTTTCTTTTAAAAGTTCAGGTAATTGCTCAGCCACTAGTTCTTCGTAAGAGGCGCTGGTAACAACGTATATGTTTTCTTTAGGACAAACTTTAGAAACCCGTTTGTAGGTTTGTTGTAAAAGAGTTTCACCAGTACCTAAAATATCAAGGAATTGTTTGGGATGCTGCGTAGTACTCATTGGCCAAAAGCGGGTACCAACCCCTCCAGCCATTATAATTGCGTAATGATGTTTCATAAAAACGTTACAAAATTATAAAATAAAGCATGCAAATCCTTTTAAAAAGTGCTATTACTGTTAATTTAGATAAAAAGCGTATATTTGCACTCTTAATCTTAAAATTATCTCGCCTGTTTTCGTCGGCATGAAGCATTAAAGCGGGATTTTTTATGGCTTTAATGTATTAATTTAAAATTTAAAAAATGACTTTTCAAGAATCAGGTCTCAACAGCGACCTTATAAAAGCTGTTACGGACTTAGGGTTCGAAAATCCTACGCCCATACAAGAACAAACCATTGCTTTATTAGGTAAAGAAAAAACAGACTTAGTTGCCCTCGCGCAAACAGGTACTGGTAAAACAGCTGCATTTGGTTTACCAATGCTAAACAGAATCGATTGTGATAATAAAACAGTTCAGGCGTTAATTTTAGCGCCAACCCGTGAACTTTGTGTTCAAATTACCAACGACATTAAAAATTACGGGAAATATATGAAAGGCTTTGGTGTAACTGCTATTTATGGTGGTGCACGTATTGACGGACAAATTAAAGACATTAAACGTGGAGTACAAGTTGTTGCCGCAACACCAGGCCGTTTAATAGATATGATCGAGCGTCGTGCTATTAACTTAAGCACTGTTCAGGTTGTTATTCTCGATGAGGCTGATGAAATGTTGAACATGGGTTTTAAAGATGATTTAGATATTATCTTAAAAGAAACCCCAAAAGAAAAAAACACCTGGTTGTTTAGCGCTACAATGCCTAAAGAGGTTGAGCGTATTGCAAGAACTTACATGAGCAAACCTGCTGAATTAAGCACAGGTAAGAAAAATGAAGGTGCTGATAATTTAGAGCATATTTATTATGTAGTTAGTCCACGCGACCGCTATTTAGCTTTAAAGCGTGTTGCCGATTTTTATCCCGATATTTTTGGAATTGTTTTCTGTCGTACAAAAGCAGAAACACAGGAAGTTGCTGACTCGTTAATAAAGGATGGTTACAGCGCAGATGCTTTACACGGAGATCTTTCTCAAAGTCAACGTGATTTTGTAATGAAACGTTTCCGCAGTAAAACTTTACAAATGTTAGTTGCAACGGACGTAGCTGCCCGTGGTATTGACGTGAATAATGTAACTCACGTGATCAATTACAATTTACCTGAAGACGTTGAGAATTACACTCACCGTACAGGAAGAACTGCACGTGCAGGGAAATCAGGAATTGCCATAGCTATTATCACGCCGAAAGACAGTGGTAAAGTAAAAGACATCGAACGTATCATCAAAAAGAAATTCGAGAAAAAAGATGTACCAAATGGGTTAGAAGTTTGCGAAAAACAACTTTTTAACTTAGTACATAAATTACACAACGTAGAAGTAAAAGATGAAGAGATTGAAAGTTTCTTACCTGCTATCTACGAAGAATTAAAAGACCTTACTAAAGAGGAATTAATTAAACGGGTGATCAGTGAAGAATTTAACCGTTTCCACGAATACTACGACAACGCTCCTGATTTAAATATCGTGAAAGGTGCTGTTGATGGCGCTTTCGGAAATAGCAGAACAACGCGTTTCTTCGTGAATATGGGAGCTTTAGATGGCTTTAACATTAATAGTTTAAAAGATTTCTTAGCAGACGCTGTAAAGTTACAACAGCGTATGGTGTTTAATGTAGACGTAAAAAGCAGTTTTTCTTTCTTTGAAACTGAGAGTAAACTCGTAGATACGTTTATGGCTTTAAATTCTGCAGATCTTGAATTTAATAACCGCAAAATTTCGTTAGAGGTAAGTAACCGTAAAATGAAAGAAGGCGGAAGAAGCAGTGATGGTGGAGAAAGACGCGGCGGCGGTGGCGGAAGAAGCTACGGTGGCGGCGGTGGCTACAAAGGTCGCGAAGGTGGCGGTGGTTTCAGAGAGAAACGTGAAGGTGGCTTCGGTGGTGGAGAAAAACGTGAAGGTGGTTTCGGTGGTGGAGAAAAACGTGGCAGTGGAGAAAGACGTCCGAGAAAACCAGGATCTAGTTTCAACAGCGGTGGAGGTGATCGCGAAAAATCATCTTTCGGTGGCGAGAAGAAAAAGGGTTTCGGAAAAAGTAGATTTTAATATCGCACTATAAACTGGCCACAGATTTCACAGAGGACGCAGATTTTTAATTTGCAAGCTGTGAGGTCTGTGGTTTTTTTGTGCCTGTATTTTGCTTTTGTCGCCAGTAACACAGCTGCGATAGCTATTGGATCACCGAATGCTCTTGCAGACTGATTTTTAAAAATCAAATTCGTTTCAACTTTTATTTCGCAAATCTTCAGGTGGCGTGCCCTGAGACTTATTATTTAGAATCTCAAAGTAAATTATTTTTTAATCCGTGAAATCTGTGAAATCAGTGACTGACTACCTTCGAAATCTGGGGGTTTTACCTATATTTGTGACCTAAAAATACACTAACATCCATGCCTTCTATTTCAAATAAAGCCACAACAATGCCGGCTTCTCCAATCCGTAAACTTGTTCCTTTCGCAGAAACTGCAAAGAAAAAGGGAACTAAAATTTATCACTTAAATATTGGTCAGCCTGACATTGAAACGCCTGCTTCCTTTTTAGACGCGGTGAAAAATGCAGACATGAAAATAGTGGAGTACAGTCACAGTGCCGGCAATGAAAGTTACCGTAAAAAATTGTGTGGCTACTACAAAGAATATAATATTAACATTGATCAGAACGATGTGATCATTACCTGCGGAGGTAGCGAAGCTATTGAAATTGCTTTGTTAACCTGTTTTAATCCCGGTGATGAAATCATTATCCCTGAGCCTTTTTACGCTAACTATAATGGGTTTAGTAAGGCTGCTGACGTGGTTGTTAAACCGATCCGTAGTTTTATTGATACTGGTTTCGCTCTTCCTCCCATTGCAGAGTTTGAGAAACAAATCACTTCTAAAACAAAAGGAATTATGATTTGTAACCCGGGAAATCCGACGGGTTATTTGTATACAAAGGCGGAACTGGAAGCGCTGCGTGATCTTGTAAAAAAACACGATCTGTTTTTATTAAGTGATGAGGTTTACCGTGAATTCTGTTACGATGGAAAAGAATACGTTAGCGTGATGCACCTGGAGGGAATTGAAGAGAACGTTATCCTTTTAGACTCTATCAGTAAACGTTACAGTGCTTGTGGCGCACGCATTGGAGCTATGATCAGCAAGAACAAGGAAATTATGTCTGCAGCTTTGAAATTTGCTCAGGCGCGCTTGAGCCCTCCAAGCTACGGACAAATAGGAGCAGAGGCTGCGTTGGATACACCTAAATCTTATTTTGCGGAAGTGAAAAAGGAATATGTAGCGCGTCGTGATTTTGTTATTGAATCATTAAATAAAATGAATGGCGTTTTTTGTCCTAAGCCGAGTGGTGCTTTTTATTGTATAGCCAAATTGCCGATTGACAATGCCGATAAATTTTGTCAATGGTTACTGGAAGATTTTAATTACCAGTCTCAAACTGTCATGCTAGCTCCTGCAACGGGTTTTTATTCTACTCCGGGTGCTGGTTCCGATGAGGTAAGAATTGCATACGTTTTAAAAATAGAGGATCTTAAAGGTGCAATGACTTGTTTGGAAGAGGCTCTGAAAATTTATCCTGGCAAAACAAATTAAAATGGATTTTTTTAAAAGCACGCTTCTTGGTTTTGCGATTTGTATTCTCATCTCTTCTTGCGGAAATGAAAACGACGCAGATACGGAAATAAAAAAACAAGAGGTTCCGGTAGTCGAAAAAAAAATCACGGATACTACTTCCTTCGCCAATAATGTAACGGAGTTTGATCTTGCTAATGGACCGGTAGGAGTTTACCATGTGCCGGAGATGCTGGTATTAAGTATAACAGATTCAGCACAGACCGGGCAGGTATCGGCGGTGCTTCAGCGAAACTTCGCGACTCTTGAAGAGGAGATGGTTGCTGTAGGCGCCGAAGTGAACGGTCCAATAGGCATGATCACCTACAACAATAGTCTTAAAAATTTTAAATTCGAAAGCACGCTTTTTATTAAACGTATTCCAACTGTTCAACCTAAGCGTTGCAACATAGTGGTGCTCGAAGCTTCACAAATGCTGGTTTATAATTTTTACGGGCCGTACAGCAATCTATTTGCTGCTTATGATAAAATTAAGAAGTACTGTGAGAAAAATGATTTAATTGAAAGCGGACCTATGCGTGAATTTTATATCACCGATCCTGAAAAGGAAAAAGATCCCGCAAAATGGTTAACGCGTATCATGCTTCCGGTTATCTCTATGCGCAAAAAGTAGTGCTAAAGCTTTTTTAACCTTGTTCTAAATTTAATTTTTCGCAATTTTATTAGGTGAAAAATTATTTAGCAAAACAAATTTACAGTACGCTTTTCTATCCTTTGCTGTTTGTTATTTTCATCTGGATTGTTTTCTGGATGCAAAATACACTACAGTATAATTTTACGAATTTAGGTGTGCTTCCCCGCAATAAAATGGGTCTCCCGGGAATCGTGACTTCCGTTTTTATTCACGGCAATTTAAGTCACATCGTTTCAAATACACTTCCCTTATTGGTTTTGGGAATGATGTTGTTTTACTTCTATAAAAAAATAGCAAAGCCTGTTTTTTTATGGATCTGGCTCATTAGCGGAATATGGCTCTGGTTGGGTGGCAGGAACACTATTAATTATCCGACTTACCATATTGGTGCAAGCACTTTAGTGTATGGCCTTGCCGGATTTTTATTTTTTAGCGGAGTATTCAGGAGGCACTTACGTTTGATGGTTGTTTCTGCACTCGTTGTATTTTTATATGGGGGAATTGTTTGGGGTATTTTTCCAATAAAAGAGGAAATTAGTTGGGAAGGTCATCTTTTTGGAATGATTGCCGGAATTCTTGTAGCATTTAATTATAGAAAAGAGGGCCCTCAAAAAAGAGTGCACCAATGGAACGAAGAGGAAGACGACGCAACGGATTTGCCATGGCAGGAGGTGCAAGCGCCACCTTTAATTGCTCCGGAGTCTAAAGATGAAATAACCATTACCTACATCTATAAAGAAAAAGACAAAGAGACATAATATTTAGTATCTTAGATAGAACCAAAGAGTCTGAGATGTTTTATCGCTTCATTTTTGTTTTAGGTCTTGTAGTTCCTTTTTTGGGGATGACTCAGACTCAAAATAAAAAGCGTTATATAAATATGGGTTTCCATCGGACGAATTCTGCCGGGCTATTAGAATGTTATAAGTTTGAGGATGGTGGTTTTCCTACACGTCAAACGAGCGCTATATTTTTTGATCTTAATTTCCTCATGGAGCAACACGCTAAGGGCGCTGCGCAAATTCAGGAAAAAAGCCTGGACCTCACAAAATTCGCCTTCACTTACGGCTTCGGAATTAATAATAAAGGATTTAATCAAACGGGAATGACTTCCGATGGCACTGCAAATTACTATGAGTATAAAGCGCTGGTAAAACGAAGCTATTTCAGTTTTTATGGTGGATGTTCCTACGACTTTATAAGTACCGAAAGCTTAAAAGCAGGTTTAGGTTTTTTATTAAACCCTGATACCGATCTGGGTCGTCTCGTAGTGGAAAGCTCTGATTTCAGAATGATCGCACTTGGTTCGCGCTCTTTTGTATTTATTGATTATCAATTGGGCAAAAAATCCGGTTTAAGATTCAGTCCTTATTTTCAATATGCACTCACAAACTATTTCAAAGCTTCGCCAACAAAACTCTCCAACTACAGGCCGAATGGTTTTGGCTTTAATGTGGGAATTTCTTTTTAGAATTATACTTCCAGTTTCCTGAACGCCTTTGGTAATTGTTCAATCACATCACTTATCAAAAGACTCTCTTTGCTTTTCTTTTTTACACATAAATCCGCCGCAAATCCATGTACAAAAGTTCCGATCAATGCTGCCTGGGGTGCCGGATAGCCGCGACTCAGGAGACCAAGAATAATACCGGTTAATCCATCACCAGTACCACCCTTAGCTAAGCCTGCGTTTCCACTGGAGTTAAAAAACACATTGCCATCAGGCATGGCTATAGCTGTATGCGCTCCTTTTAAAATTAAAATACAATTGTATTTTAAAGAGAAATGTTTTGCTGCCTTAAGTCGTTCAAAGTCGTCGCTGTGTTTTTCCGTGAGACGCTCGAATTCTTTTGGATGTGGGGTTAATAGCGTGCCGGGTTGTAAAAAATTTAACCAGGTTTTATTTTCAGAAAGAATGTTTAAGCCGTCTGCATCAATTAGTAATTTTCCGGCAGAGTAACTGAGAATTTTTTTTAATGCTGTTTGCGTATCTTCGTGAGAACCTACACCAGGACCAAATGCTATGGCATCATATTTTTCAGGACTTTCGATTCCGGAAATCCGGTCTGTGTTTTCATCCTCGCTTGTCATCGCTTCGGGTAAATGTTGCAGGAGTGCGTTTAATGTTTCTTTATTCGAATGCAGCGTTAATAAACCTGCTCCGCTTCTTAAGCAAGCTTTAGAAGCTATAATTGCCGCGCCGCTTTTCCCTTTACTGCCTGCTAAAAGAAGCGCATGACCAAAAGTTCCTTTGTGAGAAAATTTTGATCTTGGTCTCATAAGCGAAGAAACGTCTTCTTTGGTGATATAGTAAAAATTACTTTGTTGAAGCGCTATGCCTTGTGGATGAAGTCCGATATCGATAATTTCAAATTCGGGAACATAATTTTTATTTTCAGCAAAAAGAAAAGCAAGTTTTGGGAACTGAAAAGTAAGCGTAAGTGTAGAGTGAATAATTGTTTTATTTTCGGAAGAACTTTTATCTGCGTACAAACCACTTGGAACATCGATGCTGATAATTTTACTGCCGCTGGCGTTGAGGTAAGTGATCGTATCTTCTAAAAGTCCTGTAGCCGCTTTGTTTGTGCCGGTTCCTAGAAGGGCGTCTATGTAAATACAATTTCTGGTAGTTAATTTTTCCTTGAGCTCGTCCAATGATTTTATTTGGGAAATTTTTTCTGGAAATTTTTCTTTCAATAAATCAAAATGATGTTGTGCATCACTACTGAATTTATCTGTGTAGTTTATTACCAATGCGCTTGCATTATAGCCTTGTTCGTTTAACTGGCGTGTAATGGCGAGTCCATCGCCGCCATTATTGCCTTTTCCGCAAACAACAAAAATTACGTCTTCAAGACTGGTTAGCTTCACGATACGACGCACGCAAGCCCGCGCGGCCCGATCCATAAGATCTGCAGACTTTATGGGTTCGTGTTCAATAGTGAATGCGTCGAGTGCTTTTAGATGATCGGTACTAAGAATTTTCATAAGCGTTTTTGGAACATATTTCCGTTTGCATAAATTAAATCAGCTGCAGTTATCACAATTCTTATCTCCTCCGCTCTTCTTCTTTTTAGGAATAAAAAATTTGTAGACTAAAAAAATAAGTGCTGAAGCAAGAAGTATGTATGTACTGATTTGTTGTATCATTATTTCAATACAGGTAAGGTGATTGAGGACGCAGAACCTGCCTGGTGAAAAATTAGTATTTCTGCAGTTTTAAAATCAGAATCATTACACTTGTAAATATCTATAAATGTCTGTGGATTGCGGTCAAACACCGGAAACCAGCTGCTCTGAATTTGAATCATTAGTTTGTGACCTTTTTGAAAAGTGTGTGATACGTCTGGTAGTGTAAATTTTACAGTTTCAATTTTATTTGCATCAAAAGGTTCGGGTTTTTCAAAACTGTTGCGGTATTTTCCGCGCATAATTTCTCCACGTACCAGCATTTGATAACCTGCCATTTCTACTTCTTTCTTCACGCCCTGGCAACAAACAGATGTATCGTAAGAAAAATTATCCGGAAATACGTCGATAAGTTTTACAACAAAATCCGCATCTGTGCTATTTATCGTCACTTTAAGGTCAGCAGTGATAGCACCGGCCAGGGTTAATTCGTTTTCGAGAATCTCTGTTTCGTAAACTAAAACGTCCGGACGTCTTGCTGCAAAGCGCTGGTCATCTATCATGTACTCGCGTGTTCTTTTTAGATGCACACCTTCCGAATACGGAACAGGTTTAGAAGGGTCGCTGGTATATTTTGAAAATGAACTAGACGATGATGGAGCAGTAAATGATAAAGTGTGGTTAGTGTTGAGATAAATTTGTTTGTATTCAATTGTTTTTGGAGGCCAACTCTCAAAGGTCCGCCATTTATTTTCTCCAGTAAAAAATAGAGTTGCTTCTGCGATAGAGTTGGCATCCCCTTTTCCATTTAAATAATAATTAAAAAAAGGAAACTCTAAATTATCCTGGTAATAAACAGAGGTTTTACTGCCGAAGCGCACGTTTCCTAAATAACTTCCATCAGCACGGTGCCATCCCCCGTGGTACCAAGGACCCATCACTAATTTGTTGTTTGTAGAAGGAGATTGTTTTTCGATAGCCTTGTACAAATTATAAGCGCCATAACAATCTTCCGCGTCAAAATTACCTCCAACAACAAGAACAGCCGGTTTGATAGTTTTTACTGCGCGCCTTGCATCTCTTGCTTTCCAGAAATCATCATAGTCAGGATGAGTCATAAGATCGTTCCAGAATTGAATACTATCGCCCATTAACCTGGTAAAATTTTTAATAGCCCCTTGCTTAAGAAAAAAATTATAATTGTCTTTTTCCGGAATGGGATAGCCTGATGCATGCTGTGTGGTAGGCTTTGGACGCGGCTTTCCGAATCCAGAATAAAATGAAAAAGCATCCATCAATGCAAAGGCACCATTATGGTGAAAATCATCTCCCAGGAACCACTCTGTTACGGGCGCCTGCGGACTAACAGCTTTTAGAGCGGGATGTCCGCTCAATGCAGCCATAGTACTGTAAAATCCCGGGTACGAAATTCCTGAAACGCCAATATTGCCATTATTTCCCGGAACATTTTTTATCAACCAGTCAATGGCATCATAAGTGTCGCTGGCCTCATCAATATCTTTTTTCGATTTTTTATTTTCAATAAAGGGACGCACATCCACAAAAGTTCCCTCGCTCATGTAACATCCGCGCACATCCTGCATTACAATGATATAATTTTGCTTAACATAATTTGAATAATGGGAGATCAGGTAAGGCGAAAATTTGCCGCCATAGGGCGCAAGCGAGTAAGGTGTTCGCACCATCAGGAAAGGATGCTTTTCGGTGGTGTTTTTTGGAGTGTAAATGCTTGTAAAAAGATTTATACCGTCTCTCATCGGAATGGATACTTCTTTTTTCGTGTAATTCTGTCTTAACCAGGTAGTATCAATAACCTGTGATTGAAGAAGTGAAAAAGTACAAACAAAAGAGATGAAAAATAATTTAGACATAAAGCGCGGGATTTAGCTGTAATCGGTAAAATTAAGGCTTTTTTGATTAACATCCGGTGGTTTAAAACATTGAAATTCCAGCCAAAAAAATGAAGGCATTCCTTCTATATTTAAAGGATAATGGCTGCAGAAAAAAAGAATAAATTCAGAGGAGGCGATACCGCCGAAACGCTCTTGGATAGTGATGAACGTTCGATTGAACAGAACGATATTGTAGATGTGGTGGAAAAAAAAACCAACGAACGGAAAAATAAACCTAAATCAATGCCTAAAGTGGCGGAGGTTAAGTCTGCGCCTACACCTGAACCATCCCCAATGGCTGGCGGTGCAAAAAAATCAAAAGAAAAAATCAGTTTGGGTAAGCGTTTCGAACAATTTCTTGTTTTTTACAAAGACGAACGTACTCAGAAAATTATGGGCTTGCTGCTGATCCTTTTCTCTGCTTACCTCACTATTGCATTTGTTTCTTACTTCACCAGCTGGGATGTAGACCAGGACAAAGTTTTAGGAAGCAGAGAAGATCTTTTTTTACCAGAAACAAAAGTAAAAAACTGGCTTGGGAAATTTGGCGCTCTTGTTTCACATTTCTTCATGTATAAAGGTTTCGGTGTATCCTCATTTATTCTTGTTCCGGTGTTATGCATGTTTGGATTGCAAAAAGTCGTTCAACGTAAGCTCATCAATGTAGGCTCTTTCAATGCCAAATGGTTATTTTTTATGGTATGGAGTTCGTTGGTTTTTTCTTACATCTTCTCTGAAAAATTATTTTTTATGGGTGGAGGTTTTGGTTATTTTATGAATGCCAAAATTGTAAACTATGTTGGAAGCTTCGGATTAATAGCGCTTATAGCATTTTCTATGCTTACTTTCCTTGTCTTGAGCATTAACCTTTCCTTCAAACTTCCTGCTAAAGCAGTGGTTGAAGAAGATGTTCAAATGGAAGAAGAAATTACCTCCAGCTTTAAATCTGCTACCCCCGTTAAAGAGTTTAATAGTTCTTTCAATGAATTAAGAGACGCTAAACTAACCCCAGAAGAAGAAGCAGAACTTCTGAATTTTGAAGTCATTACAAAAAAAGAGAGTCAGCAAGCCGAACCCGAAATTATAAAAGAAGAATCCGAAGATGTTGGATTTGAAGTTTTGTCAACCACGCAAGAAATGACTTCAACTCCCATTGTTCAGGAACAACCAGGTGTTAATGTGCAAGAACCACCGTTAGCTGAAAATCAAATGGACCTTACCGGCACTGCCGGCGAGATAATAAATACAGAGCCTAAGGGAGAACCTGAATTGGTAATTGCTCCGCCGGCACGAGATGGTGAAGTTATTGAAGATGAAAATAAGGCCGCGAAATTAGTAGAACAATTTGGTGAATACGATCCAACGCTTGATCTGGGTTCTTACCAGTTTCCAAGTTTCGAATTGCTGAATGATTACGGTAATATTCACAGCAAAGTAAACCAGGAAGAACTGATAGCGAACAAAAATAAAATTCTGAATACGCTAAAAAATTACGGTATCGAGATCGATAAGATCATGGCTACTGTTGGTCCCACAGTTACTTTGTACGAGATTGTTCCAGCCGCGGGTGTGCGCATCAGTAAAATTAAAAACCTGGAAGATGATATCGCTTTAAGTTTAGCAGCTTTAGGTATTCGTATCATTGCCCCTATTCCAGGGAAAGGAACCATTGGTATTGAGGTGCCGAATCAGAACCCCGAAATGGTTCCGATGAAAAACATTCTGGCGTCAGAAAAATTCAATAATTCGGTATTTGAACTCCCTATAGCTTTAGGAAAAACAATCAGCAACGAAATTTTCATTGCCGATCTTGCCAAGATGCCTCACTTGCTTATGGCGGGTGCTACTGGCCAGGGGAAATCTGTGGGCTTAAATGCAGTATTGGTTTCTCTGCTCTACAAAAAACATCCTGCACAGGTAAAATTTGTTTTGGTAGATCCTAAAAAGGTGGAGTTAACTTTGTTTAATAAAATTGAACGTCACTTCTTAGCGAAACTTCCAAACTCTGAAGATGCTATCATAACAGACAATACAAAAGTAATTCACACACTCAACTCTCTTTGTATTGAGATGGATAACCGTTATGCCTTGCTGCAGGATGCCCAGGTACGTAACATCAAAGAATACAATACTAAATTTGTTAACCGCAAATTAAATCCAAACGACGGACATAAATTCCTTCCCTACATAGTTTTAGTAGTGGATGAGTTTGCCGATCTGATCATGACGGCGGGTAAGGAAGTTGAAACGCCAATTGCGCGTCTTGCTCAATTAGCAAGGGCTATCGGAATCCACTTAATAATAGCCACGCAGCGTCCTTCAGTAAATATTATAACAGGAACTATAAAAGCCAATTTTCCTGCGCGTATTGCATTTAGGGTGACAAGTAAAATTGATAGCCGTACTATTTTAGATTCGGGTGGAGCAGATCAGTTAATTGGTCGTGGTGACATGTTATTAAGCACAGGAAATGATTTGATCCGTATTCAATGCGCTTTTGTAGACACTCCTGAAGTGGAGAAAATTACCGAGTTCATAGGTAATCAGCGCGCATATCCGAGCGCCTTCCTTTTACCAGAATATGTTGGAGAAGAAGGTGAGTTAGGAAAAGAAGAAGTGGATTTAAGTGAACGTGATAAAATGTTTGATGAAGCTGCCAAATTAATTGTCCAGTTTCAACAAGGCAGTGCTTCGTTTTTACAACGTAAATTAAAATTAGGTTATAATCGTGCGGGGCGTATAGTTGATCAACTTGAGGCTGCAGGGTTTATAGGACCATTCGAAGGCTCCAAGGCCAGGGAAGTTCTGGTGAAAGATATGGCGCAAATGGAAGAAATTTTGCAAAAATTAAGAAATCGCTAAAGATCTGAATCGTTTTATAATGCCTGGAAGCCCTGTATAGCAGGGCTTTCCTAATTTTTTACCCAAATCGGGAAGTTAGTTTAATTATTAAACCTTTTTTATCTTTACACGTCTTATTGGTATAACAAATAAACTATGAAATCGAAGATGCACGAAGGCCTGAAGTTTAAATTAAAAAATGGAAGTAAAAAATTACTTTCCCTTCTGTTTATAAGCACAACGCTGTTTTTAAACGCACAGGAACAAGATCCTAAAGCTAAAGCCATCCTGGATGAAGTAAGCAAAAGTACTAAAGCTTACAAAACCGTTAGTGCTGACGTAGTTTTTACAATTTACGATAAGGATAAAAAAGTGGTGGACAAACCTCAAAGCTGGAAGTTTCAGTTAAAGGGTCAAAAATTTAAACTGGACATTCCCGGTACTACTATTGTTTGCGATGGAAAAACATTGTGGAATTATAACAAGGACGCTAAAGAAGTGACGATTAAAAATTTTGATCCGAACAACGAAGAGCAAAATCCCAGTACAATTTTTACGATGTACGAATCGGGTTACAAATACAAATACGACAAAGAGCAAACCGTTGCTACGGTGCCATGTCACGTGATAGATCTGTATCCAGCGGTGAAACCAGAGAAGAAAAAATTCTTTACCGTTAAACTTTTCATCAACAAAGCCAAAAAACAAATTGTCCAGTTAAAGATGATGATGAAAGATGGTGGCACCCAGGTGTATGATATTAAAACCATGAAAACGAACACTGAGATGCCGGACGCTATGTTTGTGTTTGACACAAAAGGAATGAAGGCTGATCAAATAAGCGACGAAAGAGATTAGTCGTTTTATTAAGATAAGAAAGTCCCGAAAGGGACTTTTTTTATGTGTTTAAGTGGCCTCTGAGTTTACTTGTGACGTGAGTGCAAACCCTTTTAACCCAACAACGTGGAAACAAAAATCAGCTTCACAAATGCAAGCTGCCAAGCCCAGATGTAAAAAACTAAGGCAGTAAATTTTTGAAATAATATAGAGTGTCTATTGGATTGGGAGAATAGTCTTTAGGCAACTGATCTTTGGTAATTGCCTTAAATCCATTTTTAAGATAAAATTTCTGAGCAGCTAAAAACTGATCCATAGTTCCAAGATAAATTTTACTATAACCTTCTTTTTTGCCCCAGTCAAGCGCTTTAGTTAAAAGTAAGGAAGCTGTTTCAAATCCTTTTCCACGGTATGCTTTATCCACCATCATGCGTTTAAGAACCGCTTCGCCATTCGAAAACAAGCTCAATCCAATAGTGCCAACAACTTTTTGTTCATGTAAAGCCAACCAGAATTTTTGATCTTCTAAATGATATACTTCATTAATACGTGTTGATTGTGGTGATGTAATAGGTAAAGGAAATTCTTTCTCTATTCCTTTCATCATCTGATCGATGCTACCCTGGTATTCGGGACTGTAGTTAATTATCCTTACCGGTTCCATCGATCTTCTTGATGAAATAAATGCGGATAAAAAAACTCACAATAGACATTACCATGATAAAAATTCCAAGTTTCGGATAGCCACCAAGCCATTCAAAAATTCCGGAAAGAAAAAGAAGTCCTACCGCTATATAACCTACCCAGGGTTTGCTCATTGCTTAATAGTTTAAATAAAAAAACCTCTCTATACTTAGAGAGGTTTTTTTCAGAGAATTACAAATTATTTTTTCTTGTCGAAATCTACAACTATTGGAGTAGAGATACACAATGATGAATAAGTACCGATTACACGTCCGATTAATAAAGCGAAGATGAAACCACGGATACTTTCTCCACCGAAAATGAAGATAACCAAGAGTACGAAGAATACAGTTAACGACGTTAAAATAGTACGGCTTAATGTACTGTTTAACGCGTAGTTAATTAACGTATTACGCTCTTCACCGTACGCGTCATCTTTACCACTGTCTCTTAATCTTTCACGGATCCTGTCGAACACAACAACCGTTTCAGTCATGGTATAACCCATTACCGTTAAGATGGCTGCAATAAAATCCTGGCCGATTTCAAGAGGAAGAAGTCCGTCGCAGATTGTATAACAGGATAATACGATTAACACGTCATGGAATAAAGCCACAACCGAACCTAAACCATATTGCCATTTACGGAAACGAACAACAATGTATAAGAACATCATTAAACAAGAGAATAAGATAGCTCCATAAGCACCGTAAACGATATCAGTAGCTATTGTAGGTCCTACTTTTTGTTGTTGAGGAACATCAAATCCTACATTGAGTGTAGACAAACCTTTGCTTAATAAAGAATCTACTTCAGCATCAGCATTTGGATTATTATCTGTTACACGGTAAGTCGTTGTAATCTTGGCTTTATTTGAAGTACCAGCACCAATACTTTTTACTTCAAGCGCAGCATCCGGAAAAACAGGCTCTAAAGCTTTCTTAATATCTTCTGTGTTCATGTCTTTATCGAAATGAACCTGGTAAGTGCGTCCACCTTTAAAGTCAACACCTAAGTTTAAACCACCATTTTTAAAGTAGAAAACAACACCTAGAATGATGATTAAAGTAGAAATTGCGTAGTATACTTTACGTTTCCCTACGAAATCAAAGTGAAGGTTTTTGAAAGCATTACGGGTCATAGAATTATCAAATGGAATTTCCATTTTACGTTCTAGCATCCATTCAAAAATAACACGTGTAATTAAAATCGCAGAGAATAATGAAGTACAGATACCGATAAATAAAGTAGCAGCAAAACCTTGTACCGGGCCAGAACCAAAAACGTAAAGGATAACAGCTAAGATGGCTAAAGTAACGTTGGAGTCAATAATAGAAGACATTGCATGTTTAAACCCTTCTTTAATAGCCAGGGCAGTGCTTTTTCCTAAAGCAAGTTCTTCACGCACACGTTCAAATACGAGGATATTCGCATCCACCGCTAAACCAATGGTTAATACGATACCGGCTATACCAGGTAAAGTTAATACAGTACCCAGAGAAGTGAGGATACCCATAATAAAGAACATATTGGCGATGAGCGCAATGTTGGCTACAAGACCAGATCTGTTGTAATATAACCACATGAATACAAGGATCACCAGTAATGCGATCACAAAACTCACTAAACCTGAATCAATAGCTTCTTGTCCTAAAGTCGGACCAACAATACTCTCTTCCACAATGTGAGCAGGAGCAGGTAATTTACCAGCACTTAAAATTGCAGCTAAGGCGTCAGCTTCAGCATCGGTAAAGTTTCCGGTAATTTGAGATTGGCCGCCTGTAATTTCACCATTTACGCGTGGAGCAGAATAAACCATGTTATCCATTACTACAGCCACACATTTTTTAGCATTATCACGGGTAATCTTAGCCCATTTTTGAGCAGCTTCATTGTTCATGCTCATGCTGATCAATGGCACACCACCTGATTGCTGGTTGTAATCTTTACGGGCATCGGTAATAATATCTCCGCTTAATGCAGCTTTACCGTTACTTCCTGTTTGTTTAATAGCGAATAATTCAAAGTAGCTTCCAACAATTCTTCCTTCTTCATCTTTTTGCTCAACTTCTTTAGAACCCCACATGAATTTTAATTTTGAAGGGAAGACGTTTTTAGATTTTGCGATACGTAAATAAGCGTTCACTTTTGCTGTATCAGCGCGAGAAGTTGCAATACCAACACAAGCTCCTTCTGCATATCTTTCCGGTTTGCCATCTTTATCTACCGTTACACGTCCTTTTAAAGGAACCAACGGTAATACATTCTGGTAGAAAGCATATAAAGGCACACGTTTTTGGAACCCTTTAATAGCGGTATCCTGAGGATTAACAGAGCCTGTTTTTACAGCAGCGGTATCTGGTTTTATAGAATCACCTTTTGCAACAACTGCAGCGGTTGAAGTGGTTACAGGTACCGTAGTGCCAACTTTCACTGCGCTGGTATCAGTAGTTAGAGTAGCACTGTCTTTTTTTGCAGCATATAAAGCGTTGCTGATAACAGTATTCGCTTTATCTAACATTGGAGCAATCTCACCATTCTCGTAAGTTTCCCAGAATTCAAGATTTGCTGTTCCTTGCAATAATTCACGCACGCGTGCTTTATCTTTTACACCAGGTAATTCAACCAAAATACGTCCGCTTTGTTCTGATTTCTGAATGTTTGGTTGTGTTACACCAAAACGGTCAATACGACTACGGAAAGTTTTTTCTGCATTACCGATAGCTTCGTTTACACGCTCATCAATAAATTTAATTACTTCTTCATTGCTTGCGTTGTAAGCAATTTTGCTTTTATTCTCTATGGATTGGAATAATGGTGCTAAACGCCCGTTTGGAGCAATTTTTTTGTATTCTCTTTCGAATAAAGTAATGTAGCTGTCGTTATTCTTAACGCCAAGTTCTTTCTGCGCATTGGCTAAAGCCATTTTGAAGGCAGGATCCTGGTTGTCGTTAGATAAATTTTTGATGATATCCATCACAGATACCTCCAAAGTAACGTTCATACCACCACGTAAATCGAGACCTAAATTAATAGCGTTCTTTTTAACCTCTTCGTATGTATAATCCGCAATGAAGATATCATATACGGTAATCTTTTTCATTGAATCTAAATAACGATCAGCCAGCTTAGACTCCAGGTCTTTTCTGAAATCTTCGGTTTCTGAAGCATACTTACTGGAGCCTGATATATTCTCGGCATAAGCTTTAGCATCATTTTCTACATTATTGGTCACCCACGTGAATGATAAATAAAAAATACAGGCCAGAGCTAAGAGGATGGCAAATATTTTAATCGCACCTTTGTTTTGCATAATCGTAAATTTCTACAGTAAAATTTTTTAATTTAAGGGTGCAAATATATCATTTTGCACTATATTTCCCAATTTTAGATTAAAAAATTGATAATTAGGCGGTTATTACCTTTTTTTGTCCCCATAACCATCTGGATCGTGTAAATTTTTAATCGGCAATAATGTCTTTTCAACAATTCACTTTCTTCCAGATTTGTCATTCTTTATGACATAATGGAGCACAGTTTAACAATTCCAAATTAAACACAAGGTGTGGCCTATTTTTTGTTACCTTTATTGGCTAAATTTTTATTTATATGTTTGATTTTCTTAAAAAGCTGTTTGGGACTAAAAGTGAAAAAGATATTAAAAACCTTGAGTCTAAAGTTGAAGAAATAAATGCCATTTTTAATTCCTTAAGTTCCGTATCAGATAACGATCTGCGAGCCAAGTCTGCCGCGTTGAAAGCCTCAATAAAAGAATCTGTTAAGGCTCAAAACGATAAAATCGAAAGCATTAAGGCCAGTATTGCCAACGATCCCGAGATGGATGTAAACGCAAAAGAAGATTTTTACAAAGAAATTGATGATATTGAAAAAGAAATCACGGTTGAACTTGAAAAAGCCTTAACCCAAAATTTACCTGAAGCATTCGCAATCTTAAAGGAAACGGCGAGACGCTTTAAAGATAACAAAGCTCTAACGGTTTCTGTTAACGAATTCGACCGGGAACTTGCGAAAACCCACGCCAACGTAGTTATTGAAGGTGATAAAGCAGTTTATAAGAACACCTGGTTAGCTGCCGGCTCTGAAATCACGTGGGACATGGTGCATTACGACGTGCAGCTCATTGGCGGGATGGTATTGCACGAAGGAAAAATTTCTGAGATGACCACAGGTGAGGGTAAAACACTGGTATCTACTTTACCGATTTTTCTAAATGCTTTAGGCGGACGCGGTGTGCATGTTGTTACAGTTAACAATTACCTTGCAAAACGTGACAGTGAATGGAATGCACCACTTTTCCAGTTTCATGGATTAAGCGTGGATTGTATTGATAAACACGAGCCAAATACCGACGAACGTCGCATCGCCTACAACTGCGACATTACCTATGGAACAAATAACGAATTTGGTTTCGATTACCTGCGTGATAACATGGCACGTAGCGTTGATGAACTAGTTCAGCGTAAACACAATTTTGCAATTGTGGATGAGGTGGATAGTGTTCTGATCGATGATGCCCGTACTCCTTTGATTATTAGTGGTCCAACTCCCCAGGGAGATAAACATGAGTTTATGGATTACAAGCCCCGTATAGAAAAACTGGTGAACGTTCAAAAACAATATTTGCAAACTTGTATTACGGAAGCCAAAAAATTAGTGGCAGAAGGAAAAGAAAAGGATGCAGGAATTCCCTTATTCAGAGCTTACCGCGGACTTCCAAAAAATGGCGCACTCATTAAGTTCTTAAGTGAACAAGGTATGAGAGCCTTGATGCAAAAAACCGAAAACCATTATATGCAGGATCAAAATAAAGAAATGCATATTATAGATGCAGAACTTTATTTTACCATTGATGAAAAAAACAATCACGTTGAATTAACGGAAAAAGGAATTGATTTTTTAACCGGTAACAGTGATGATCCTAAATTTTTCGTGATCCCAAATGTGGGAGACGAGATTGCAGACATTGAAAAAACACTTGTAGATCCTAAAGAAAAAACAGCGGCTAAGGAAGTAGTGATGCGCGAATTCAGTATTAAAAGCGAGCGTATTCACACAGTTAACCAATTATTAAAAGCCTATACAGTTTTTGAAAAAGATACTGAATACGTAATCGATGGCGGACAAGTAAAAATTGTTGACGAACAAACAGGTCGTATCATGGAAGGCCGTCGCTACAGTGACGGCTTGCACCAGGCTATTGAAGCAAAAGAAAATGTAAAGATCGAAGCGGCAACACAAACTTACGCAACGGTTACCTTGCAAAATTACTTCCGTATGTATAACAAGCTTGCCGGTATGACTGGTACAGCAACTACAGAAGCACAGGAGTTTTGGAGTATTTATAAATTGGACGTTGTTGAAATTCCAACTAACAGACCAATGACGCGTAAAGATGAGCAAGATCTTGTTTATAAAACAAAGCGTGAAAAATACAACGCGGTAATTGAAGAGGTTGTGAAATTAGTTGCTCTTGGAAGACCAGTGTTAATTGGTACTACAACGGTTGAGATTTCAGAATTGTTAAGCCGTATGTTGAAATTACGCGGCATTAAACACAACGTATTAAATGCGAAATTACACGCTAAAGAAGCGGAGATCGTTGCAGAAGCCGGTAAGGCGGGAACCGTTACTATCGCAACGAATATGGCCGGCCGTGGTACCGATATTAAACTTGGTGCAGGCGTAAAAGAAGCCGGTGGTTTAGCAATCATTGGTACCGAGCGTCACGAGTCGCGTCGTGTTGACAGGCAATTGCGTGGTCGTGCGGGACGTCAGGGTGATCCGGGAAGCTCACAGTTTTTTGCGAGTCTCGAAGATAATCTCATGCGTTTATTTGGTAGTGAGCGTATTGCTTCGCTTATGGATCGCATGGGTTTAAAAGAAGGGGAAGTAATTCAGCATAGCATGATTACCAAAAGTATTGAGCGTGCGCAGAAAAAAGTAGAGGAAAATAACTTTGGAACCCGTAAACGTTTGATCGAATATGATGACGTTATGAATGCGCAACGTGAAGTGATTTACAAACGCAGAAGGAACGCTTTATACGGAGATAAATTAAGCATTGATATTGCCAACATGATTTATGAAGTAGCTTCAGCGATCGTGGAAGAATATCATCCGGCAAAAGATTACGATGCATTTACTTTAGAGTGTATTAAAAATTTCGGAATTGAAAGTCCGTTTACGGAAGCGCAATTCAGCAATGGTAAGGAAGACAATCTCACTCAGCAATTATTTGACGCGGCACAAGCCCATTACATTGAAAAAGCGCAGCTTATTGCCCAACAAACATTTCCGGTAGTAAGCGATGTTTATAGAAATCCGAACAATCATTTTGAAAACATCGAAACTCATTTTACAGACGGGATCAGGGGAGTTCGTGTAATCGGTAATCTTAAGAAAGCCTACGAAACAAAAGGTCGCGAGTTATTCTTAGGATTCGAAAAAGCGGTTGTATTAAGCATGATTGACGATTCATGGAAAGAACATTTGCGTGAGTTGGATGATTTAAAACAAGCCGTACAAAATGCTTCTTTAGAACAAAAAGATCCTTTAGTGATTTATAAATTAGAATCCTTTAACTTATTTAAAGAGATGATCACTAAAGCGAATAAAGAAGTTATTTCATTTTTAATGAAGGGCGGTTTGCCGGCTCAGAATGAACCACAACAGCAACCGCGTTTCAGCCAGGATGCCCCGGTTCAGAAAAAAGAAAAGCTCGTGGAAACCCGCAATGAAAACGCCATTGAAGAACAAAATGCGCAACAAAAACCAAAACCGCAACCTATTCGTGTAGATACGAAGATTGGAAGAAATGACCCTTGTCCATGCGGCAGCGGCAAAAAATATAAGAACTGCCACGGTGTTGGAATAGCATAAGTAACAAACTATTAAAAACACCGGTTTCTCATAAGTAACCGGTGTTTTAATTTAAAAAAGATTAAGACAAAAATTTCATTAATTTTGATTTTCTATTCATTACATGACAAAAATTAAATTCGGAACAGACGGTTGGAGAGCTATTATTGCTCAGGACTTTACAGTAGATAATGTAGCGCGTGTTACAGAAGCAACGGCAAAGTGGATGTTAGCTAAAGAAAAAAATCCAACGGTTGTGCTGGGTCACGATTGTCGTTTTGCGGGTGAGCTTTTCGCTGAAACAAGCGCGAAAGTTTTTGTTGCCGCAGGAATAAAAGTTTTTTTAGCAAAAGATTTTATAAGCACTCCTATGATCTCTCTGGGAGCAGTGAGATATAAAACTACTCTTGGAATTATTATCACTGCAAGCCATAATCCACCCTCTTACAATGGCTACAAAATTAAGGGAGCCTATGGCGGACCATTAGGTCCTGACGAGGTTCAGGAAATTGAAGATGCGATTCCTGAAAAAGCCAGCTATAACTGGCAGTCGGTAGATCTTAAAGAGGCCCAGAAGTCGGGAAAGGTTGAAATTGCGCATCTTGAAGACATGTACATAAAGCATGTAGAAGATAGTTTTGATATTAAAGCAATTAAAAATTCAAATTTAGTTCTTGCTTACGATGCCATGTATGGTGCAGGACAACGTGTTATCGAACGTTTGTTTCCTGAAATATATAAATTACATTGCGATAACAATCCTGGATTTCATGGACAAGCTCCCGAGCCTATTCATAAAAATTTAATTGAGTTTAGCGATTTCATAAAGAAGAAAGGCAATATCTCATGCGGTTTGGCAACAGACGGAGATGCCGATCGCATTGGTCTTTACGATGATAAAGGTAATTTCGTTGATTCGCACCACATCATTTTATTATTGATCCACTACCTGGTGAAATATAAAAATATGAGCGGGAAAGTTGCCGTAGCTTTTAGCACTACTGTAAAGATCAAAAATATGTGTGATTATTACGAGCTTCCAATGGAGGTTGTAAAGATCGGCTTCAAACACATTTGCAGTATTATGGTGAACGAGGATGTGTTGGTAGGTGGCGAAGAGAGTGGCGGAATCGCCATTAAAGGACATATTCCTGAACGCGATGGTATCTGGATGGGATTAACTATCTGGGAATTTATGGCGAAAACCGGCAAGAGTCTGAATGACCTTATTCAGGAAGTTTATGCCATTACCGGTACTTTTTGCTTTGATAGACATGATCTCCACATCACAGAGGAAATAAAAAACAAAGTTTTACAAAATTGTAAAAATGGTACCTACAAAGAGTTTGGTACTTATAAAGTGAGTCGTGTTGATGATCTGGATGGATACAAATTCTTTTTCGATGAAGACACCTGGATGATGATTCGTGCAAGTGGCACTGAGCCCGTATTGCGTGTTTACGCAGAAGCATCGAATAGAGAGATAGTAGAAGAGATTCTTGCGAGTGCAAAAAAAGTACTGTTGGGTTAGAAAAAATAACTTTCAAAATCTAAGCGGGCAATTTGTCCGCTTTTTTTATAACACTATTTTTCCTTCACAACAATATCATCCAACTGATAACTTGTAGCCCCGGCTGTAGTACTTTTGTATCTGAAAGCAATGCGGGTGCCCGAAGATTTAAAGGTGTTTAATGGCACATATCCCGAAGCCATCCAAAGGTAGTCTCCCGCGGTTGGAGAAATAGCGCAACTGCCTGTGATCGCACTCCACGTTGCAGATGCGGGATTACCTGAGGAGTAGTCGGTGCTTACCAGGATATCCAAAACAGTTCCTGAAAATTTTGCTGCTGTTTTAAAACTTACTATGGGATCTTTTGCAGAAGCAAGATTTATAGCAGGTGAAATTAACCAGTTTTCTGAATTCGTGTTACCACTGACATAACCGCTGATTCGTGCGTAGGGACTGGGAGTTAGCGATGATGTTGCTGTAAACCAATTTACGGAGCTGTTAGTTACGGAGTAAGTTATCCAACCTCCACTCGTTACTGAAAGATCATTAAAATCTTTTGCCATAAAGGTTCCGGCGTTTAAAGTCGTGCTGGGCGTCGCACAAGGAGCACCGTTCATGTTTACCTCGTTGTAATCGCGAAGTAACAATTGCATCGTAGAGTTATATTGACTAACGATAGCTATTATGGTTCCATTTCCCTTAGGCAAAGGTTTACCTGCGAAGTTGGACCGTCCGCTGGTTCTCAGCGTGACTATTTTTCCGGCTTCGCAGGCACTAAGTGTTTGAGTAATACTGGTTTTTCCAATGGCATCGGCAAATGTGGGAACAAGTGTATTTGTTTTAAATTCCAGTCCCGTTAACTCAATCAATTGCGATTGTAGCGCTGCCGAATTTGTTGGATTAGCACTGTAAGAGAAAACTTCATCCAGGGTAACATGTTTGGGGAGAACATCATTACCTGAAGATAGTTTCACGATGTTTTTTGCTACATCAACAGAATCTAAATAAATCATGGAGTTTGCCGAAATAAGATATAAATAGTTGAGATTGATTCTGATCTTGTCTCCAATGTAAAGTCCACCCGACTCTTTTAAATTTAACTGGATTGCAGAACCTGCATCGTCTCTTACAAATACCTGCTGATAGAGGTTTCCGCTTAATTCATCGGCAATAACAGTGCAATAAAGATTAGTGTCTCCGCTCCCGAATTTATAAGATGAAATAGGTCCGGTCAATCTGCTTTTTAGTTTTTGAATGCTGAGTTGTGCGCTTTCACTTACTTGTTTCAGCGGAGGGTAATCATATTCTTTTTTACAGGAATACACAATCCAAACGAGTAAAGCTAATTTCAAAAAATCAGTAAGGCGTGTTTCCATAAAATTTAAAAGTTAAAGTTTATAATAAGCATATAGGTCCTTCCAGTCATATAAACATATTTGTTGGGGAATTTAGAAATGTTCTGCTGATCCCAGCGTAATTGCTCATAGCCGCCGGTGATGACGGTTTTTGTATTTAATAAATTGTTGACGCTGATATTAAAGCCCAGATTTTTTTTCTTGTTAAGACGAAAAGATTTTGCTGCACTAAAATTTAAAGTAAAGTACGATGGAAGTTTTTCCTGGCTGATTAGTTGCTGAGCGAGTTCTCTTTCATTGGTTTGAAATTTTCCTGCTGCTTCTAAGGTTCTTCTATCAGGATTGGGTTCAATGTAAATCTCATCAAAATAATTCAGACATAAACCCGCTGACCAGAATTTTTTACCGGTATAGCGGTATCCAATAGCACTTACAAATTGAGGAGAATTTCCGAGCCTGAAATTTTTTAAATAAACCCGGCGGTTAAAATACAGTGAAGTAGAGTTATTATCCTGCCAGGCCTGTAGCTTCGGTTGGTTGGTATAGTACGATTGAGCAAAGCCAGAAACGAATTGCATACAATGTGAAGAACGAATAGTTTTTTCAATGCTTAATTCGAATCCTCTGTGTTTTTGGCTCACATTGGTCATTATCAGGTTTACTAAAGTGTTGTAAGAATCATCGTAGTAAGTACGTAGCCAGGTTTGATTGTTTATTTGTGTAGAATAAAAAGTCAACCTGATTTTTGCATTCGGATATTTCGCCAGGTAATTAATGTCGGATGAAATAACTTCTTCGTTTTTAATATCATCAACTACATCGTTTCTCACGCGTGGCGATATAAAAATATTTGTTGCTTCAGGTGCCCTTGAAAGAATATTAATATTTCCCGTTATAAAATTTCGTCCACTTAACTTATAAGTTGTTCCGGCTTTAAATCCATAATTCAGAAAATTTAATTTTTCACTTTCTCCTTTACTTGTTGTAGGAAATTTTCCGTTTGCCAGCTCTCCCGTTCGCCAGGCCTTGCTGTCAGAAATGCTGGCGGCACCATAAAAATCGATGTTGTTAAAAGAGTATTCGAGCATAGCCCAGGCTTCTATTTTATTTATGTTTACAACATAGTCGTATCCAAAACGATCGCCCGTAAAAATTTTTCTGTTCGGCTTACTAATATCATTTTGCTGAATCATAGGATCAACGCCAAGGTTTGCCGCAAACTGATCTACATCAATCCAGAAAGTAGACCCTAACAAATCTTCGGCTTCTTTGTACTTCCTGTTTTTATACATGAAACCATTTATGCCCATACTTAAAAATAAATTCTCTTTTCTTTCATTGTAAACAAAAGTAAAGCCTGAATTCCGGAGGTTTTCAATTCTATTTTCCAGAATGTATCTCGCGCGCGTGTCTGTACTATTGGGAGCGTTGCTGCTGTCTTCTGGAGCCGAATAGAGGTTTGCCTGGTTTAAAGCAATCAGTTTATCCCAGTTTATTTGTTTTGTATTCACGTCGTTTTCCCAGCTGTATGTTGCAGCATCACCGCCTGTAATATTTCCCGTGGCATAAAAGTAACCCGGCAAATATTTATAGTAATCGGGTTTAGGATTCGCGGCGGAATTAAAATTTAATCCGCTTAAACTTGATTTTCCAAAAGTTAAATATATAGTTGCCGTCACCCTGCTCCTGGTATTCGGCGTGTAAATGTGTGACAATAAAAACATGGGACGTAAATTTTTGCTGATGCATGCATTGCGCACTTTTCCATTTTGATACCCCCACAAACTATTATAAAAGTTTGTTCCGCTGAGGGTATAAGCTTCTAGGGTAGCAGCGGTCGATAATCCTTTTTCTATGGGAGCAATAAAACCTGTAAAGGAAATTAAATGTTTGTCGTTTATTTTCTTATCAAGCGAAGTATAAAAGGATCTGGCATCAAAATAGGTTCCGGGAATTAAAACTTCCTTTCCAAAACGGGTAGAAGCAGAAACGGTTAGCGCCCAGTTGTTTTTCATCAGTCCGGTAGAATGGGTGAGCATCATCCTGTGCCTGAAAATTCGGCTGGCATTTGCGTAGGAAACGCGCGTGCCTTTTTTAAAAGACGAAGCCCTTGAATCAATATTGGTGTAACCTCCGGGTCCCGAGAAACCATAGCGGTTAGCAACCGTACCAAAACGTGTCTCGGTAAAACGTGTCACATCGTTTAAACCACCCCAACTGCTCCAGGATGCAAACCCTGTTTCCGCATCAGTCACATTTACACCATTTAACATCACGGTTTGGTTCTCTCCCGAGTACCCACGCATACAGTAGCGCGCCACACCAAATTGAAAACTTGCAAACTGTGTAAAAAGATCTTTACTCGATTGCAGAAGAGACGAAACATCCTGATCATCCAAATCAGATTCGGCATCGCTTCCTCCAGTGCTAAAAACCGGTATGCTGCAGGCCGCCAGAGTGTCATGTCTGGATGTTACAATCAAGGTATCCAGTTGCGAAAAAACGCAGAGCTTACTAACCAGAAGTGCGCAGCAAAGTAGTTCTTTTTTCATAAAGGGGGAGCCGCCCAAAAATAAGCAAAGACCTAAGGTGTCAAATGTTTTTTAGACTAAGTGAGCAGGTGCATAGACGAGGATGACTAAGCTTTTACTAGGTTTAATGAATGGAATTACCTTGTATGAGAAAAATTGTTTTTGTGCTTTTTATTTGTCCGGTGTTTTTTGTATTCCCCCAGAAGCTCGACTCTACCAAGGATTACTGGATCTCTGCCATAGGATTTTGGAATGTTGAAAATCTGTATGACACCTTGAACGACAAATGGAAAAACGACGAAGACTTTACTCCTGAAGGTGTAAATCGTTGGACGGGAGAGCGCTATTGGATAAAAATTGACCATCTCGCTACAGTTATCGGCGAAATGGCAACAGATATTACTCCCGATGGACTTGCGCTTTTAGGTTTATGCGAAGTAGAGAACAAAAATGTTGTGCAGGATCTTATCAGCTCCAGTCATTTAAAAAAACGAAATTATCAATTTGTACATATCGAAGGTCCCGACATTCGTGGGGTTGATCCTGCTTTTATTTATAATCCTAAGTATTTTAAAGTGAAAAAGGCGGTTTCGTATCGTGTAAAACTTGTAACAGACTCAGCTCATAAAACACGCGACATCTTAGTTGTAAGTGGTTTTTTTTGTGGTGAAGCACTTACGGTTCTTGTGAATCACTGGCCATCGCGCAGGGGTGGAGAAATGGCAAGCAGGCCGAATAGAAATGCTGCAGCCAAAGTGGCGCGGAAGATTGCAGACAGTATCACGAAAGCAGATCCGCTTTCAAAAATTGTAATTATGGGCGATCTCAATGATGATCCCATGAATGAATGTGTAAAGAAATGCATCGGAACCTATGCAGATATTTCGGAGGCAAAAGAAGACCAGTTTTTTAATCCCATGGAAAAACCTTTCCTAAAAGGCATAGGCACATTGGCCTGGCAAGACAGTTGGAATTTATTTGATCAAATTATACTGAATAAAAATTGGCTTCCTGATGATTATGAAAGCTGGCAATATTACAAAGTTCGCATCTATAATAAAGACTATTTAAAAGCAGATCATGGAAATTTTAAAGGATATCCATTTAGAACATATAGCGGAGGCTCTTATACGGGTGGATACAGCGATCATTTTGCTTCTTACATTATTATTGCAAAGAAAGAAAGGTAAACATGTTAACAAATAACCGTGACACGGAAAGTTAAATCTTCACTTTTTGTGAAGATTTTAAAAAAAAATGAGTACATTTGTATGAGAATAAATTTGATTAAAAGACAAACCGTTAAAGATTTCGTATTAAGAAACAGCGGAAGTAAAAAAGCATTCGAAGATTGGCTCTTTAAAATAAAAGCTGCAGATTGGGAGGTTCCGGGTGATATGAAAACTACTTTTAACTCGGTAGATTTCTTAGGAAAGAATTGTCACCGTGTTGTGTTTGATATTGGAGGAAATAATTATCGTTTGATTTGTAAGTATGCTTTCGGCGATAATGAAGTTCATTTATTCATCTGCTGGATTGGAACTCACGCGCACTATGATGAGTTGTGTTCAGAGAACCGGCAGTATACAGTTAGTTTATACTAAATATTATAATATGGAAACATTAAAATACAAAGTAATTAGCTCGGAAAATCAATACAAAAACTATTGTAAGATTTTGGAGCACCTGGTTTTTTCTTCTCTAAAAACTAAATACATAAAAGATGAAATTGCTTTACTAAATGTATTGATCAAAAAATGGGATGAGGAGCACACTATATTTAATGATTTGGATCCTATCCAACTTTTAAAGTCCCTGATGAAAGATCATAAAATGAAAGCCACGCAATTAGCTAAGCTTTTAAACGTAAGTGAAGGTTTAGTCTCGGATATGTTGCACTATAAAAAAGGTCTGTCAAAAGACTCGATAAGAATTTTAGCTTCACATTTTAAATTAAGTCAGGAAGGCTTTAACAGGATCTACAAGTTAACATTAGAAGATAAATCCCGTAGATCTAAAGTTACTGTTTGACTTTCTTCCCCTTATAGATATTAGTATACATAACATGGGTAGGATGTGAATTATCAATGTACAAGCTGTCTTCACCGAAAAAGTAACCCATAAAGCGGGGAGCATCAAAATGTGTGTCATCACTCATTGTTACTTCGAGGCCGTTAATAACTAGATTGCCAGAAGTTGATGATTTTTTTACCTCCACAACCGTACTATAGGAAGTGTCGTAAATATATGCGTGATTAAGCGAGTCGTAAAACAGTTGTTTACTTCGCAACAAGCAATTATATGTTCCCGCATGGCCATCGCGAGGATCTGTATGAGCTTCTGTTTTTTCTTTGTGGCAAGAAACTAGAGTGACGAAAAAGAGAGAAACTAAAAAAAGGGATGTTTTCATGGTTTTTGGGTTTTAAGAGTGTCTTCAAATTCTATAACCAGAGTTATAGATAAATTTATGTAATAAACCTGATACTCGTGAGCTTTTAACAAAAAAACAGCAATCCGTTTAGATCAAAAATCTCATTTCCTCCTCTTGTAACATAATCCCACATTCAAAATATTGATCTTATAACCGATTCCACCTTCACCATAAATACCAATATTCTTCGAAAAGTAGTAGCGCACTGTTAGAGACATTCCAATGGCAGGAGTAAACGAAGATTTAGGTTTGGTGGAAGGAACGTCATTTATTATGTAAGACTGAAAAGCGTTGAGATGCGCCCCACCAATATAACTGGTAAAGACGTCCAGTTTCCTTCGCACAAAATAACTGTGGTGATGGGTAAAACGCACTGCGAAGAGTATGTTATAAAATGTACTTTTTACAAAATCATTATCTCTCTTGTAGTTGCGTTGCGCCAGCCAGCCTGAAACAAAAGGACCAAGGCCCCAATAGGCATTGCTTGCGTAAGGATAGAAACAATGATCTACTCCAAAGACGAAAGCAGGCGTTTTATAATAAGCTTTCACATCTGAATCAAGCAGGTTACGGTCTAAATGTCTTTTGATTGCCCCAGATCCAAGATATGTAACGGTTACTCCCTTGCCGTAAGAAAGTTTGCTGAAAATGGAATCGTGTGCGGCCGAAATCTTATGCGTAAGAAGTAGCATTAAAATTATGAATAGAGACAAGTGTGTTTTTCCGGACCGCATTTTGAATTTTGAAGATACGATTTTTGCGAGGATTTGAAATACCTGAATATGCAGCATTGTATGTTATGCCGGGCCAATTACCAAAGCCGGGCAAAAGTTCAGTGTGCCGATAGTTATCGGGATGGGCGCGCCGCGTAAGGCCGGGACCCTCAGAAGAAAAAGGTTTGCAGGTAAAGAATCATGCTTTTCTGCTTCAGGGAGAGGCGCCCCAATAAGGCAAAAAAATTACTCAAAAATCATATTAAAATTTTCCATAAAAAAAGCCCCGCATTTGCATGTGGGGCCTTTAACTCTATATTTAGAGAGAGATAATTAAGCTAAACGAACGTTAACTGCGTTTAATCCTTTTTTACCTTCCTGAACTTCAAAAACTACGTTATCATTCTCACGAATGTCTTCTTGTAATCCCGTTGCGTGTACAAAGATATCTTGTCCACCTTCTTCTTTAATAAATCCGAAACCTTTTGCTTCGTTAAAAAATTTTACTACTCCGTTTTTCATTTTGTTTTGTTTTTTGTCCTGGTTTTCAGAACGGTTATTGATTTTGTTTATTACTTGTTTGTGTCTAAAGCATTTTCTAAGCAACGCGCCTAGTTAAATGGATGAGTTGACACCACCTCAATATTTTTCTTAATTAATTTATTTATATCTTTTAAATACGTCATCTCTTCTTTTGCACAAAACGACATTGCTACTCCTGATGCGCCTGCTCTGCCTGTTCTACCGATACGGTGAACATAGGTTTCAGCCTGCTCTGGAATTTCGTAGTTAATTACGTGAGATAATTTGTCTACGTCAATTCCTCTGGATGCAATATCCGTGGCTACTAATATACGAATAGTTCTGTTCTTAAAACCTTTTAATGCTCTTTCTCTTGCACCTTGAGATTTATTTCCGTGAATGGCTGCTGCAGCAATGCCATCTTTTTCCAGATCTTTTACCACTTTATCAGCTCCGTGCTTAGTACGGGTAAAGATTAAAGCGTGTTCAATTTTATTGTTCGCTAAAACGTGTTTTAATAAGCCTCGTTTGTTTTCTTTTTTTACATAATAAACCGATTGCTCAACCAATGTTGTTGTTGAAGAAACCGGATTTACAGCAATACTCACAGGATTCACTAAAATAGTATTTGCCAGTTTCATAATGGCAGGAGCAGCAGTAGCAGAGAAAAATAAAGTCTGACGCTTAGCAGGAATTTTAGTAATGATTTTTTTGATATCGTTAATAAAACCCATGTCCAACATACGATCTGCTTCGTCTAATACAAAGTGTTCGATGTTGTTTAATTTTACGTAACCCTGATTCATTAAATCTAATAAACGGCCGGGAGTAGCAATAATAACGTCTACACCTCTGCGTAAATTATTTACCTGGTTTACCTGAGATACACCACCAAAAATAATACAGTGGGAGATGCCTAAATTTTTGCCGTAAGCTGTAAAGTTTTCGCTGATCTGTGAAACTAATTCGCGGGTAGGAGCAAGGATAAGTGTTTTAACAACTCCAGGCCCTTGTCTTTGATTGCTTTTTTTAGCGTCTAATAATTGTAAGATAGGAAGTGCAAAAGCTGCTGTTTTACCAGTACCGGTTTGCGCGCATCCGAAAATGTCTTTCCCGTCTAAAATGTGAGGAATTGCTTGTTCTTGAATGGGAGTTGGTTGTGTGTATCCTTTTTTGTCAAGTGCCATGACTAGTGGCTTAATAAGTCTTAAGTTTGAAAATGTCATTAAATTGTTTAATTCGTTAATTGTTCTTTTACACGTGATCTTTCATCACATCATTTTAATCAGGGAAAAATGTAAAATTAATCGAATTGCAATCAGGGTGACACAAACAAGAAGTATACAGTCTTCTCAAGAAGATGCGCAAAGATACACAAGTTATTAACAAAAAACTAATTTTTTGAAATAGCTGGCTAATGTACTGATTTTCAATGTGAAGTAGAAAGTGTAACTTCTTAGCTTGATGTATTTCGCGCAAAACACGCATCTGAAATTATTCCTTCACAAGTTTCAAAGTCGGCGAATGTTCGGTAGTATAAAGCCTTAAAAAATAAATGCCGTTTTTATGTACGCTTACTTCCAAGCTGTTTTTTCCTGGCTCCAATTTTTTTGATAAGACTAATCTTCCTGTAAAATCAAAGAGTTTGGCCGGCAGCGAAGAACGTAATGATCTTTACAGAGTATGTTTCAGGGAAATTATTGCGAGCTATTTCTTATTTCCAATCATCTTTTCATAAGACTCATCGTTTCCCGCGCGAAACTTAAAAAAGATTTTGAATTTTGCGCGTGATTTTTCTTCCATCGCACAAAAGAAAGGAAGTTTTGCTGGCTCATACTTCATGCTCAGATCTTTTTTTAAAGTCTGTGGATTTTTTAAGCTAAGGAGTTTTGGGAAAACCAGAAGAGTGGAGTGAAGTGGTGGTAAACGAAGGATTTCTTTTGATGCATTCTGCGCACTACCTACTGTTGTTAGCAATGCGCAGAAAAATACTATCAAAAATTTTAGTTTCACGATTTATATACGTTAGATGCTTTAAACCGGATTAAAAAGTTTAGCTCACGGCTTCTCTTTCTTTTTCCAGGTAGGTATTCACCACTTCAATAGCATTGTCGATCACGTCGCTCAGTGCACAAATGAATGAACCCGGTCTTGCCAACGAAAACGCGTGTTTCAAAGCTTCCACTTCTTTTGGAATGTACTCATAAGATTTATTCGGATCAGATTGTTTGATGCCTTCCACCAAGAGATCCACAATTTCCTGGGCTTGTCGTCCACGTAAAAATTTGTCCTGGCGAATGATAATATGGTCAAACATCTCCGCAGAAATTTTTCCCATTTTACGGATATCATCGTCGCGTCTGTCGCCAGTACCTGTGATGATGCCAATTTTCATCGGTGAATCTACCGAAGATAAAAATTCTTTGATGCCGTTAAAGCCATCCGGGTTGTGAGCGAAATCAATTAGTACTTTATAATCTTTAAAATCAAAAATATTCATGCGTCCCGGAGTTTGCGCTGCCGAAGGAATAAAAGTCTCCAGATTTATTTTTATATCTTCTATCTGGAACCCGTAAACGTAAGTGGCCAGTGTTGCCGCCAAAACATTGGCAACCATAAAGGAAACCTTTCCACCAAAAGTCAAAGGGATGTTTGCTACTTTTTCAATTCTGAATTTCCATTCGCCTTTTTTAATGGTAACGAATCCATTTTCATAAATTGCGGCGATACCACCTTTTTTGCAGTGCTCAACTATTACAGGATTATTTTCATCCATGCTAAAGTAAGCTACTTTACAATCTGCATTTTTTCCCAGAATTACGCAGTGCGCATTGTCGGCATTTAGCACAGCGTAACCATCACGCTTAACGCTTTTTACTACAACGCCTTTTACATTGGCCATGTCGCGAAGAGTATTGATATCCGAAAGTCCCATGTGATCTTCCTGAATGTTAGTTACAACAGCCACATCACATCTGCCGAAACCCAAACCAGATCTGAGAATTCCGCCACGCGCTGTTTCAAGAACAGCAAATTCTACTGTAGGATCTTTTAAAATAAATTCCGCACTTATTGGTCCCGTTGTATCTCCCTTGGTGAGCATTGAATTATGCACGTAGATGCCATCAGAAGTGGTGTAACCAACACGGTAACCGTTATTTTTTACGATGTGTGAAATTAAACGGGTCGTTGTTGTTTTTCCATTAGTGCCTGTAATAGCGATGATAGGAATGCGGCAATTTTTTCCCGGAGGATAAAGCATGTCAATTACAGGCGCTGCCACGTTTCTTGGTAAACCGTTTGCAGGAGCTAAATGCATTCTAAATCCTGGTGCAGCATTTACTTCTAAAACTACGCCACCTGTGGTTTCTAAAGGTTCACTTAAATTGGTGGCCATAATGTCGATGCCACAAATATCTAAACCGATAACACGTGAAATGCGTTCACAATAAAAAATATTTGTTGGATGCATAATGTCCGTTACATCGGTAGAGGTTCCGCCAGTGCTGAGGTTCGCGGTTCCTTTTAAATAACATTTCTCATCCTTTTTTAGAACGGTTTCTAAAGTATAATTGGATTTTGCTAACTGATCGGTGGTCTCTTTGTCAATACTAATCTCTGTTAAAACATTTTCATGACCGTAACCGCGACGAGGGTCTTTATTTTCTGTATCAATCAAAACCTGGATAGTAGATTTTCCATCACCAATTACATGTGCCGGCTCACGCAATGCAGCTGCAATAAAGCGGTGGTTGATAACCAAAACGCGGAAATCGTAGCCGGTGATAAATTTTTCTACGATGATTTTGCGCGAATATTTTTTTGCATGATGAAAAGCTTCGATGGCGGCTTCTTCTGTTTTTACATTAATAGATGCACCTTTGCCATGATTGCCATCCAAAGGTTTAAACACCAAAGGAAAACCAACAGAGCTGATGACCTCTTTCACTTGTTCCTCTTCACTGATACACATGCCTTTAGCTACGGGAATAGCAGCTTCCTGTAACATGCGTTTAGTTTCATCTTTGTTACTGGCGAGGTCTACGGCTATAGAACTGGTGCGATCTGTCATGGTAGCCCTGAAGCGCACCTGGTTTTTCCCGTATCCTAATTGCACCAAAGACTGATTGTTTAAGCGAATAAAAGGAATATCGCGGGCCACGGCTTCATCCACGATAGATCCTGTACTAGGACCAAAACGTTCGCGTTCACGCATGCGGCGCATGGTTTTTATATCGCTGGCAATATCGTATTCTGTATCAGAAATAATAGATTGCGCAATGGCTACTGCAGCCTTTGCAGCATAAACGCCCACAGTAGGCTCCATATAAGAGAATACAACATTGTAAACGCCGGGTTTTCCGGTTCCGCGGGTACGTCCGAAGCCTACTTCCATGCCGGCCATCGATTGAATTTCAAGGGCTATATGTTCAATCACATGGCCCATCCAGGTGCCTTCTGCCACGCGCTCAAAAAACCCTCCAGAATGATCTTTAGAGCAGCGGTGACTATGCAAACTCGGTAATGCTGCTTTTAAACGCTCGGGAAAACCTTTGATTTTGTTGGTAGGCAACTCCTCCAGCTCCTGCAAATCCAATTTCATCACGATGAGCTTTTTACGGTAATTCGACCAGTAATTTGGTCCCTTGAGGGTCTTAATTTCTATGATTTGCATGGCTTAGTGTGTTGTTACTGTGTTGTAGAGCGATCAATGTAAGATTTGTTTTTTATTTAAACAAGAATGTGTTTAAAATAAGGTGATAAGTGAAAAGCGCATCTTGCCATAAATAAAGATAATTACGGTAGTTTTACGCGATACCATTATAACCACAAGTATAAAAAGTATGGATGCACCAAAAGGTAGATTAATTATTATCGGCGGATCAGTTGACAAAGGAAGTTTCACGAAGGGCACAGAAACCCTGCCGCAACAAAATCTTCCGCAACATCTCAAATTTTTCGAGAAAGGTATTTTGAGAAGAATGAGTACAGAATCTGCAAAAGGAAATGACTCTCAGATTGAAATTATAACAACGGCCAGTAACATTCCAAAAGAAGTAGGGGAAGAATATATAAACGCCTTTAAAGCACTGGGGATACATAATACAGCTGTTCTGGATGTGCGCACCCGCGAGGAGGCGAATGCACCTGAAACTTTAGAACGTTTAAGAAAAGCAGACATTGTGATGTTTACCGGTGGAGATCAGTTAAGACTGACTTCTATTTTCGGGGGCACGCAATTTCATCATATTTTGTTAGAGCGTTACCAGAATGAACACTTCGTTATTTCCGGAACTTCTGCAGGCGCTGCGGCGAGCTCCAACAATATGATTTATCAGGGAAGTAGTTCTGAAGCATTATTAAAAGGAGAGGTAAAAATTACGGGCGGACTAGGATTTATCAATAACGTTATTATTGATACACACTTTGTGCAGCGTGGTCGCATTGGCCGCTTGTTGTACGCCTGTGCCAGTAATCCTATAAATTTAGGTATTGGCTTAGGAGAAGATACCGGCCTTTTAATTACCGATGGACATATGATGGAGGGCATTGGCTCGGGACTTGTAATTTTAGTAGATGGCACGCATATGCGTCATACCAATATTACCGATGTGCAAATGGGCGAACCTGTTTCTATTGAAAATCTTACAGTTCACGTTTTAGCTTTCGGAGATAAATTTGATTTGAAGACTAAGAAGATGACACTACATCCTATTAAGGTTGTACCGGAAGACTAGCTTTACCACTAAGGAACTAAGATCACTTAGAAACACTTAGTTTTTCAAAAGTGGAAATGAAGAAAAAATAGACCACAAAAATTGTCTTAGTGACCCTCAGTTTTCTAAGTGTCTTAGTGGTTTTAATCTTTGTAAATCCCTACAAACATTTTTTCACCTTTTAAGGTTGTACCGGAAGACTAGCTTTACCACTAAGGCACTAAGATCACTTAGAAACACTTAGTTTTTCAAAAGTGGAAATGAAGAAAAAATAGACCACAAAAATTGTCTTAGTGGCCCTCAGTTTTCTAAGTGTCTTAGTGGTTTTAATCTTTGTAAATCCCTACAAACATTTTTTCACCTTCTTTAAGCGAAGCTCTGTACATGCCGTCGCTATTAAAGGGCAGCTCAATGTTTCCATTTTTGTCGATGGCTATTAATCCACCTTCGCCGCCAATTTTTACAAGTTTTTGTTTCACTACTTCATTGCAGGCGTCTTTTAAAGAGAGGCCTTTATACTCCATTAAACAGGAAATGTCGTAAGCTACAACCGAACGGATGAAAAATTCTCCGTGCCCGGTACACGAAATTGCGCAGGTGTTATTATTTGCATAGGTTCCTGCGCCAATGATAGGAGTGTCTCCCACACGTCCGTGTTTTTTATTAGTCATGCCGCCAGTACTGGTTCCTGCAGCGAGGTTACCATGCACGTCGATAGCCACGGCACCTACCGTTCCGAATTTTTTATCATCCGGCAAAGTATGATCAAGAACTATAGTATCACTTTGTAAGGCTTGTTGCAATTGATCGTAGCGGAGTTGCACGAAAAAATAATCATCGGGCATAAATTCAGCATTTATTTTTTTTGCGAATTCGTTTGCACCTGCCGCGGCCAGCATAACATGTTCCGATTTTTCCATTACAGCGCGCGCAAGGCTAATAGGATTCTTAATATTCTGAACGCCCGCAACAGCTCCTGCCATCAAGTCTTTTCCATTCATAATGGAAGCGTCCATCTCGTGTTTGCCTTCATTGGTGAACACAGCACCTTTGCCGGCATTAAACAGGGGATTGTTCTCAAGACTCCTGATAGCGGCTTCTACAGCGTCAAAACTGCTTCCTCCTTTTTTAAGGATGCTTTCTCCGGCTACGATAGCGTGCTGGAGTCCTTCCCGGTAACTAACCTCTTTTTCGTCCGTCATGGCAGAACGTAGTATCGTTCCAGCGCCACCGTGTATAGCAATTGCAAATTTTGTCATAAGCTGTTAAAGGTATAAATAATTGCTAAGTCCGTTTCCTTAGTCCTATCGTATATTGTGTTGAAACTATTGTAAAGTGCAGACTTTAAAGCAGTTAATTTGCTATATTTTGGTCGAATTTAGGTTTTTGCTCAAAGCTTTATGAAGTAAATTGTATATATTTGGGGCTTGTGAAAATTACAGAATGTTAAAACGTAATAAGCATTTTATACTTGTTATTGGATTTCTTTTGAACTCTTCTTCTTTTGTGTTGGAGGCTCAGAAAGGGTATAAAATGGAATTTGGTGTAATGACCGGAGTATCCAATTATCTTGGGGAGATTGGCGGTCGTTCTAAAAAAGGCAGACCGTGGCTCCTTGATTTGAAGCTAGCAAAAACCCGCTGGAACGAATCTATTTATATGCGTTACAAATTTAAACCAAATTTGTCGGCACGCCTGGCGTTAAATTATTTAAGAATAGAAGGAGACGATAAACTTTCTATAAATCCAGGAAGGCGCTATAGAAATTTAAGTTTCAGAAACGACATTTATGATCTGGAAGCTACTCTCCACTGGCTTTTTTTTGATTCTAAACAGCCGATAGGAGTTTACTCAAGAACAAGCGTTTATTTTACTGCCTATATTTTTGCAGGTGCCGGTGTTTTTCACCATAATCCGAAAACGTTGTATCAGGGGGCATGGGTTGATTTACAGCCTTATAAAACAGAAGGAGTTACTTATTCTCGCTTTGGATTTGCGGCACCCTTAGGTTTAGGCTTTTATGTAACACTGAATAAACGTCGCCGCGCTCACCGTATTGGGTTAGAAATTAACTGGCGCTATACAAATACAGATTACCTGGATGATATTTCTACGACTTACAAGAGTCCGGCCGATTTGCCTAGTTCTACATCCGTTGCTCTTTCAAACAGAAATACAGAAGTAACCAAACAACCTGCCGGAATGGAAAAGAATTACGGCTGGCGTGGTACTTTGGCAGATGGTGTAACACCGGTTAACCAGGCTCCGCGTGGAAATCCTAATAACAAAGATTCTTACATATCTGTAAATATTACTTATGGTATTGCACTTAAAGCAAATTACAAAAGAAGTAAAGGAAGAAGAATTCGTACAGTACATTTCTAAAAATTTGCACCATTATAAACTAAAAAACCCTGAAATAAATAAAACTTCAGGGTTTTTTTATGGCTTTTAGCTTAGGCTTCTAAAGTAGCTTCGTAAGTGATTTCTGTTTTGTAAAGTTTTGAAATAGGACAATTTGCTTTTGCATCTGCCACCAATTCATCAAATTTCGTCTTATCAATTCCAGGTACTTTTGCTTTTACTGTTAAATGCGAATTTGTAATTTCCCCTTTTGCAGGATCTAAAGTAATGTCGCACCTGGTATCGATGTTAGCTGGCGGAAACCCCGCGCCGCTTAAATTAAAACTTAATTTCATTGTAAAGCAACCTGCATGTGCTGCTGCTACAAGCTCTTCAGGATTGGTTCCCACGCCTTCTTCAAAGCGTGACCCGAAAGAGTATTGTGTTTTGTTTAATACAGTACTTTGTGAAGTTAAGTTTCCTTTTCCTTCTTTACCTGTTCCCTGCCAGTTGGCTGTTGCAAATCTTTTCATGGTTTTTGAGTTTTTAATTTTACGTGTAAGATAATAAAGTTTTTACCATTGGCACGTTATCTAAATGTTCTTTAATTATTCTGAAATTTGCAGCGTAAAACCAAAGGAGCCGTAAAGTAAAATTCCAGCTTATATCCCCTGTGTACTTCTGGCTTATTCACAGACCAGTTATCTTTTTTCAACTGCTCGTGTATTAGAATGACTTTTCTTTCCCGAGTTTTAAAAAGCCGGCATGAAATGTTTCAGGATAAGATAAATTTCTTTTTTTTCATAAGTGTCGATATAGATCCGGCTTCGCCCTTCATAGCCATAAAGGTGTGCTCAGCAGTTGTACCCCCTGCTGATTTTAATGCAAAATAGTTTTAAAGAAAAGTGGGGAGCCATTAACATCATTTGACCGTGAGGTTAAGAGGATGGAGTAAACTGCCCGGCATTATTGACTGTTTTTCAATTCTGACATCACTTTCTTCTCGTTACCATTTCAACTTTAGGCAGTGTCCATTGCTGATTTTAGACCCGCCCGGAAAAAAATGACAAAACCTGCGATGGATGATAAGCTCTTTTTTGTGACCGCTAAAGCCGCTCAGGGCTTCCTCCCGGGCTTAATACTGCAAAAAAAGTTGTTTACGAAAACCAAAAAAATCTTACATGTGAAATATGAACCGGACAATGGCTTATAAAATGGTCTTTTTCTGAGCTTACTTTGTGATGTAGAATTAAGCGAAAAATTATTTAAAACACTTTATCATGAAAACAATTTTTACACTCCTCTTAATCGCTCTCCTTACAGTAGCGAATTCGGCAGCAGCACAAACACGCGCTACCAAACCTCCTGTTGCTAACAAAACTATTATGGTTTATTCGGAAGATGAAGACGCTTTTATATATAAAAGCGAGGACCATATGTCGGGCCAGGAAATTTTAATTGAAACACTGCCTGTTTACGGTAAAGCTTCGGTACCTATGATCGTTCATCCTGAAGTGAATGGCACACTCACATTCAAAAAACATCCTTCTCTTATAGTGCCGGAGTATTATACCATTACAATAGAAGATAAACTTACTGGTGCTGTTTATGACCTGAAATCGGAAGAGACTTTTGCTTTTGAAGTAAAAAAACATGTTCCGGAGCGCTTTGTCTTACAAATGAGCTTGACAAAAACACATTTAACTGCTATGAAATAATTAAACTGACGCGAAAACTATACTGAATGGATAAACATCTACTTTAATTTAATACCAATACCATGAAATCATCTTTAACCTTACTTTTCCTAATAGTGTTTGGCGGTTTTAATACTATTACGAGCCAGAAACATGCTACTCAGGCAGCTCCTATTGATAAACCGGTTGTATTGATTTATTCTGAGGATGAAGAAGCAATGGTTTATAAGCATGAAGAAAATTTTGCAGGTCCGGAAATCATGATAGAAACTCTGCCTTTGGTGCGAAAAGCTTCTTTACCTCTTATTGTTCATACTGATTTGAGGGGTACTTTCACTTTTAAGAAACACCCTGCACTTTTGTTGCCCGACTATTATACGGTTACTATAGAAGATAAGCTTACAGGACAAATTTTTGATCTCCGTTCGAGGGAGGTGTTTTCGGTGGAAGTAAAAAGTCACATTTCAGAACGCTTCGTGTTGCATATGACTCTTGCTAAGACGAATTTTACGGCAATGCGATAAAAACTGATATTAGAAATAGACAAAAAACGATGCGTCGCTATACTGGTGGCGCATTTGTATTTTAGCATAACAGGGAAGCCTTAACCTTCCTTAACAACAATAAAGACAGGGCTTTCATGACGAACGGCGTTCATACAATATCACCGCTGTTGATCCGTTTTTTACATCTATTGGTGGCCTCGTAGCGTATCTTTGATATACACAAATTAATAGACGTAATTTATGAGCAACAGCACCCTTAGATTTAACAACGGAGCAAACCGAACCTTTCAAAACGAACTTAGAAAAAGAGTCGACGCATATTTTAAAGAAAACAAAATCAGCAAGTACGGTAACTTTCATTTGTATTTGAAAACGCTTGTTATGTTCGCTGCTTACCTGGTACCTTATTTTCTTATTGTATTTAATGTTTTTGAAAGCAAGAGTATCTGGCTGTTATTATCGGTATTAATGGGATTAGGTATGGCCGGAATAGGCATGTGCGTGATGCACGATGCAAATCACGGAAGTTATAGTAAAAGTGATCGCTTTAATAAAATTCTTGGCTTTTTCTCTATCGGATTATTATCGGGAAACGCATTAAACTGGAGAATTCAACACAATGTTATTCACCATACTTACACAAATGTGCACGATCATGATGAAGATATCGCACCGGTTGGTGTTTTAAGATTCGAGCCTCATGCTGAGAAAAAGAAGATTCACAAATTCCAGTTTTTATATGCCTGGTTCTTTTATGGTCTGATGACTTTAATGTGGAGTACGGTAAAAGATTTCAAACAGGTAATCCGTTATAACAAAGCAGGGCATTTAAAAACAGCGAACACTACTTTTGGAAAAGAACTAGCAGTAGTGATTGTTTCAAAGATTTTATATTACGCTTATATGCTAGTTCCGTATTTTTTAATAAAGGAAATGACCATTTTAAACTGGTTGACGGGATTTGTAGTGATGCATTACGTGGCAGGATTAACATTGGCCATCGTATTTCAGGTAGCCCACGTGACCGAGGACAATGAATTTCCTTTAGCAAATGAGGAAGGTATGTTGGAGAATAATTTTATCGAACATCAGTTACGTACAACTACAAATTTTGCCATGAGAAATCCGGTGATCTCTTATTTGGTTGGAGGATTAAATTTTCAGGTAGAACATCATTTATTTCCAGGTATTTCTCACATTCACTATCCGAAGATTTCTAAGATAGTAGCTTCTACAGCAAAAGAATTTAATATGCCCTATAATGTTGAAAAGACCTTTGTGGGCGCGATTTACGAGCATACAAAAATGCTTTATAAATTAGGAAACTAAATTTAAGAACCTATTTTAAAGAAGCAATCTGTTTTAATACAGGTTGCTTTTTTGTTTTACCATAACAGCTCCTTATTTTTCTAAACTAAGGCGTCACGATTCCAACAAAACAGAATACTTACGACCTATAGGCAATACCATTTTATTACTGAGCGTAATTTCTGTTTTTTTAATTTCAGAGATCGCTTCACGTTTAACGATGAAAGATTTATGGATACGGGTAAAGTGTTCTGGTGGAAGAAGTGAACTTATGTATTTCATGGTTTGGGTAACCAATAGTGGTTTTTCCTGGTCAAGGTGAATCTTAATATAATTGCCAACTGCCTCTATGTAAAGGATGGTTTTTGTGTTGATGATCTTTAGAACGCCTTCGTGTTTTAATTCGATATCGGGAAACTTAACACTGGCCTCTGCTTTTTTAGGTGTGATAAGATTACTCACTTTATTAATGGCCTTTAAAAAGCGGGGATAAGAAATTGGTTTTAATAAATAGTCTACCACGTCATTCTGGTAGGCTTCGAATCCAAAATTACTGTAGGCTGTTGTTAGCACCACAGGTACGTGGTAGGGAAGGCATTGCAAGAGTTCGAGGCCTGTAAGTTTGGGCATTTCAATATCGAGAAAAACAAGGTCTACTTTTGTTTTACTCAAAAAATCAAGCGCTTCTTTTCCATCATAAACGTCACCTACCGCTTCCAGGAGATCTGTTTTGGCGATGTGTGCGTGTAATACTTTATGAGCAGGAGCTTCATCATCAATTATGAGGCATTTTAATTTCATACTTCTAAAGTTTTATACTGAGCTCTACCGAATACACTTTATTGGCGTCGCTTATCAAAAGTTCATGTTTATTTTTATACGTTAACTCCAGGCGTTTTTTTGTATTGGAGATGCCTGTATTAGTACCTGAAAATTTCCTGCCATCTTCTGTAAAATTGTTGCGCATTTTAAATTCGAGGTTTTTTTTATCACTATGGATGGATAAAAAACAAAAAGGGTGATCGGTATGCGCACTGTACTTAATGGCATTTTCAATAAAAGGCATAAATAACATAGGAGAAATACTGGATAGCCCTGAACTAATATCCGTTTCAAAATCAATTTTTAATTTGGGATTTCTGTTTTGCTCGTAGCTTAAGTATTTTCGGATAAACTGAACTTCTTCGTCTAAAGAAACACGCTCTCTTTTGGAGGATTCGATCTGGTAGCGCAGCAGATCTGAAAGTTCAAGAATTTTATCAGGTGTTTCTGCAGGATCTGTCAAGGCGGTTCCATACAAATTATTTAAAGCGTTAAATAAAAAATGTGGATTTAATTGCGCTTTTAAATGGCGGATTTCTTCATCTCTTTCAATAAGTTCTGTTTTAAATAAAAGATTACGCTCTAAGATATTTTTATGCGTGTAATAAAATCCTAGTCCCACGAGGTACACGGTAAAAATGGAAATGCCCATGGTTACAGGTTCCTCATTTCTCACAAAGCGAAAAGGAGTAAAATAATTGATGAGAAAATAGCTGCTGAATAAAAGGACAATGCCGAAGAAATACTTCCAATTGTTTTTGCTGAAATATTTTTTATAAAGATAAACGTTGTGCACATACACCTGGATGTGCGCAATCAGTACGATCATTCCGCCCTGGAAAATTGCTCTAAGAGCTTGTCCATCTTCATGAATAGGATGATCTTTATCCATGAGGATAGCTATTAATCCAAGCAAACAGAAAAACAAATACAAAACGACATTCCTTACCCAGAAATTAAAATAGGAAAAGTTCATATGCAAAAATAACGGTAATTATTGGTTATGTGGCAAGTTGGGCAAGGAGCGTTTCACCTTTCTGAAAAATCCATCCTTTGATACTATTTTTTAAGTATATTCGTTATTAGCAAAAGTACCCATTTACCCTTAAAACTTTTCACATGAAATCCCTAAACTTTGCAATCGGCGTAACGGCATTAACCTTAATTTTTTCAGTGAGTTTTATTTCCTGTAAAAAAGAACAAACTGTTAAAGAAGGCGCGCTGGAACAAGAGCCCAATCTACCGGTTATTCCGTATGATTATGCGAGCAAGCATGTTGTAGAAAATAACATTGCAACTTTGGGACGCGTACTATTTTACGATAAAAACCTATCCGTTAACAATCAGGTTTCTTGCGGAAGTTGTCATAAACAGGAATTTGCCTTCGCCGATAATGTTCAGTTCAATAAGGGATTTAACGGCATTAACCTGAAACGTAATTCGCCCTCTATTCAGGGTATTCGTGGATTTGCGCCCGTGGCTGGATTTTTCCAGCAAAACTTCAATCAGCAGCAATTTTCGGGCGATATTACAGTGCCAAGCAAGTACAATCAAACGCCGGTGATACTTTTTTGGGATGGTAGACAAAATAGTGTTTCGGATATGGTTTTAAATCCTGTTTTGAATCATAATGAAATGAATGTCTCGGATTTCGAAGCTTTAATTGCGAAGTTAAATACACTCTCTTATTATCCTAACTTATTTATTCAAGCATTCGGTGATGCCAAAATCACAACTGAAAGAATTGCTTATGCACTGGAGGCTTTCCTGGCCTGCTTAAACTCTGAGGACCCTTCTAAAACTAACAACGGAAATACATTTCTTCATGAGCATGGTATTTCTACGCTCGCACCAGATCCAAATTTAACTCCCCTTGAAGAACAAGGTCGCCAGCTTTTTCATACAAAGTATAATTGCGCAACTTGTCACGACCCTTCCAACTCGGGTAGTTACGGCGCAGTTACCAGTCCTTCGCAAATGTTTAATATCGGGTTAGATGAAGAATATTCAGATAATGGTTTGGGAGCTCTTACTAAAAAAGAAGGAGACAAAGGTTTATTTAAGGTTCCAACTTTAAAAAATATTTCCCTTACTGCGCCTTACATGCATGATGGACGGTTTAAAAATCTCGGGGAGGTTATTGATCATTATAGTCATAATATTAAGCCGAATCGCAATCTGAGTGGTTTGTTTGTAAATAGTGCCGGCGCTCCGAAAAAATTAAATATTTTGCCGACTGAAAAATCTGCATTGATTGCTTTCCTTAATAGTCTTAAAGACGAAGACTTTTTGACTAACCCAATGTATTCTGATCCATTTAAAAAATAAATAAAAACAAATTTTATGAAAGGCTATTTTGTGCTCGTTTTTACGACTGTGACTTTGTATTGCAGTGCTCAAAAAATCATTATTCCAGATAGCGTGATTCCTAAAGGAAAAACGCACTATAAATATTTTGGTATCCAGGCTAATTTGTTGTTGCAACAATTTATTAGTTTTAACAGCAACGCTTCGATTAACAGCAATCCTTATATTTTTTGTTATTCTAAAAGTAATATTAAAAGCGGAAATGGTTTTGCTTTTGGTACGGGATTTAATGTTTCTGATAATTCGAGTAACGACGGGGTATCGGCTATACAAGTTCAGAATTTAAATGTCTCGTTCCGTGTTGGTTTTGATAAAAAATACCTGCAACAGGAAAGATTTATTCCTTTCTGGGGCGTAGAATTTGGTGCAGGAGTAATTTATAATAAAACGTCTTCTTCTCTGAATCAGTCCTTTAATACAAATAGAATTGTTGCAGAAACCACAAAAGTATTTGCAGGTCCTTCTTGCAGGGGCGGACTTATGGTTGCGTTTACCAAACATATACTGTTGGGCACCGAATTTTATTTAAATGCGCACGTGGCGGTAACGGAAGAAACTACTTCTGCAAACGGCGGATTATTCTCTTCCTCTCAAAACTTTATTCCTATTAATATGGGTTTCCAGGCACCTACCGCTTTGTTTCTTATTTTCAGGTATTAAGAAGTTCAACCAAGTGGCTTAGATTATAAGTAAATGAGTACCTTGTTATAACTATGTCAAAGAAATTGAAAGTTCTTATACTTTACATTACGGCCTTCATTTATGCGGTAATGGGACTATTACACGTTTTTCTGCCCGAAAAGTTTCTTTTTATTATGCCAGACTGGATGCCTTATCAGCTGCCTCTGATTTATATTAGTGGCGTGGCAGAAATTTTACTCGCTTTATTTTTAATTCCCCGGCAAACACGAAGAGTTTCTGCCTGGCTCATTATTGCTATGTTAGTGGTGTATCTTTTTCTTATTCATGTGCCTCAGGCTATAGATTTTTACAAGACGGATAATCAAAACCTGATCTGGGCTATTTTACGTATCCCGCTTCAATTTGTTTTTATTTATCTTTTGTGGCCTCGCAAACGCCCGTCAGGAATCAAAGCAGCTGATTAGTTAATTTCTCTTTAATTTTTTTTATGCAGGCAATTTTTTTTCATCTTTGCAGACTTGAAAAAATGCCTGCTCATATTTCTTTCTACTTTATTTTCCTTTGCTGGTTTTGCGCAGTTTTCAGACTCCATTCATTACCATGTAAATTATACTTCAACAGGAAACTACAACCGCACAAATACTAACCGCTCGTATTTATTGAATAATACAATTAATTTGAATTACCGTAAAAAGCCATTGCAGGTTAACTTCAGTAATAAATGGCTGTATGGCAAACAACAAAACAGCCTGGTGAATAATGATTTTTCGAGTTTGCTCGATGTCAATCTTTATAAGACCTTCCCGCATTTTTACTATTGGGGTTTGTGTAACTATAATAAAAGTTATTCGTTGCGGATCAATAACCAGTTGCAGGCCGGACTTGGAGTAGCGTACAACCTTGTGGATAAAGTGAATTTTAAAATAAATATCAGCGAAGGAGTTCTTTACGATTACAGCGATGTTATTCTTTCAGATACTACTAATGATATTTATGAAACGCCAAGAAATTCTGCGCGTCTGCAAATAAAATATTATTATGGCTCGCTTTTTACCTTCGCGGGCTCGGGTTACATCCAAAATTCGCTGGAGTATGGCAATGATATTATTTATAAGGGCGACCTGGATATGGCTATTCGCCTGAGAAAATGGCTGAGTCTCACCGCAAAACTTACTTACAATAAGATTGAACGTACAAAGCGCGAAAATTTATTTATGACCTACGGTTTCACTGTAGACAAATTTTTCTAAGAATTATTTAAAATACTTATTCAGAATGGCAGCTAGTCTTAATCCTGCCTTTATTAATTGCGCGTCTACTAAGGGAGCGTTTGAATCTAAATATTTCTGATCAATTTTATTGCCATTGGTGGCATACACAGCAGGTAGCAGAATTCTTGATTCATTCATCCAGGCCACCACATCCGTTTTTTCCATTTCCGCTCTGCGCTTGTCGGTGAGTTTCATTCCTATCAGAACTTTAGCGCAGTGCCATATATCAATCTCTTTGTTTTTTATTATTTCCGAATCCCATACCCGGTGTAAGTTGGTTTCTTTTTGAACAAGATAAAGCGATACCTCATTTCCACCGCGATCGTCCTCGTACCCGCAATGCAGGGGTTGATGAATGTCGCCTACAAGATGAAAAAGTATTTTCAGTGTTTCGTTAATCACCTCGGCCGATTGGTATGTTTTTAATGAGAGCATTCTTAAACAGTATTCTATTTTAGTAACCACATTGATCTGATCTTTGTTGTAGACATAAGTTTTATCCTTCGGCACATTTACGTAATGCCAGGTTTTCATGTAGTCGTACTTAGGTTCTCTTTGAATGTCATCCATCCAGGTAGAAGCTTCTTCCCAACTCAGTCCGTTTAAGTAAAAATCGATGTTGGAAATCGTTTCACGGTCGAGTTGACTCCTTGCAATAAGCACTATCATTCTATGTCCCTGAGCGCCCCAGGCGAAGATTTTAGAATAACAAAGACCAGAGAAAAATAGGAGGAAGAAAATTTTCCGTTTCATGGCACTAAAAATAGGAAGAAATTTGAATTGTTGATTAAAGTCAATAAAGAGGTATTCAACATGCGATGTTTGAAACCATCATAATGGATCGAAGATAGCGATGCAGCCCGGCTGTATAAAAGTTTTACGCAGATTACCCAGGTTTCACTGATCTGCGTGTAATTATAGATTAACACAGATTGTATTTGCCTTTGGCAAATAGTAATACCTTAACAAATTTCTGAGTAATGCGCTTCATCATCGTCACTACTCCAATGCTCAATCAAATAGCCATGAGGTTTGTGCTTTTAATTTGATTATTTTTGCGCCATGTCACTAGTTTTAGTCATCGGTAAAGTATGGCCCGAGCCGGCTTCGTCTGCAGCGGGAAGCCGGATGATGGAAATTATACGCGTTTTTCTATCCCATAAGTACGATGTTGTATTCGCGAGTGCGGCAAATGACAGTGCATTCATGGCGGATCTGGAAAGTATTGGGGTGAAAAAAAAATCAATCCAGTTAAACGACGTGAGTTTCGATTCTTTTGTAAAGGAATTAAATCCTGCGATTGTTTTGTTTGACCGGTTTACAAGTGAAGAACAATTTGGATGGCGGGTAGCGGAACAGTGTCCTCATGCTTTAAGAATTTTAGATACAGAAGATCTACATTGTTTAAGAGCGGCACGGCACAAAGCTTTTAAGGAGAAACGTGATTTCAATGAAGTAGATCTTGTAAGTGATATTGCAAAAAGAGAAATCGCCAGCATTTACCGTTGTGATCTTTCTTTGATTATTTCAAGCGTTGAAATGAAGATCCTCACAGACTATTTTAAAGTAGATGCTTCGCTCTTATATTATCTCCCTTTCCTTTTAGAAAAAATCATTGAAGAAAATGAGAAGCGATGGCCAGACTTTTCAGAACGCTCGGGCTTTATCAGCATTGGGAACTTTTTACATGAACCAAATTGGGACGCCGTACTTTATTTAAAACAGGAGATCTGGCCATTGATCCGGAAGAAATTGCCAAAGGCAGAACTCTTTATTTACGGCGCTTATCCTTCGCATAAAGTATTTGACCTTCACAATCCAAAAGAAGGTTTTTTAATAAAGGGTAGGGCAGAAGATGCCAAGGAAGTGATGTCTAAGGCGAGAGTCTGCATAGCCCCACTACGTTTTGGTGCGGGTATTAAGGGCAAACTTGCAGACGCTATGGTTTGCGGTACACCTAATGTAACCACAGATATTGGCGCAGAAGCTATGAAAGAATCTCTGGCATGGAGTGGTGAGATCAAAAACAGTGCAGCTGAAATTGCTGAAGCAGCAGTTGAATTATATGTTCAGGAAGATACATGGAAAGAGGCGCAACAGAGAGGAATAACACTTATCAATACACTTTTTGCAAAAGAAAATTTTGAGGAAGATTTTATTTCGGCTATTTCCAATCTTCAAAAAAACCTGGACGAGCACCGTTTGAAAAATTTCACGGGAGCTATGCTTATGCAGCATACAGCTTTAAGTTCGCGCTACATGGCGCTTTGGATCGAGGCGAAGAATAAGAGGGACTGAAACTTTTTTTAAATCTATAGCCTGTAATCGTCTTTACAGAATTGACCTCTGATCAACTCTTTATTGAATCGGGAAACAACAAAGTCGTAATCGCCATAAGGAAGGTCGTCAATTTTAACGCTGGTTTCAAGCTTACTTCCTGCATCAGGAAGGTACACGGTTTTTAAAAGTTTACCTGTTTTGTCAAGAACCTTAAAAGTAAAATCACAAATGCTAGCAGTTTTCTCTACATTGATAACAAGTGTCAGTGTGTGAGAGAGTGGACTGGTGAGGACTTTCACATCCATTGTTTGCAGATTTTGAGCGCTGATTTTAAAAGTCAGCAAGAGCATGCAAGTGAAAATGAAAATAAGTTTTTGCATTTTATTTCTTTTTACCAGATTCGTCTTAAAAGTAGTTAAAACGCGATAAACGTCCTAATTCTTTAACATTCTAATGAGTGGTAGGTGACTTCCAGTTAGTGAGCAACTCAGGCTCCCATCTTCCGCTTTGTTTGGCCTGGTCGATCATTCTTTGTCCTTGTTCTGTCATTAATCCAAGAGCAATCATCTTTGCAGCCCTTTCCCGGTTTGGCGCACTCCATTTACTTTTTTTGGGGTTACGGGGAGTGAAGGTCAGGTAAAAACTTTCAGGATCTCTTTTTTTAGCGAGGCTATCAATCCAACCGAAACATACAGCCTCTTCTGTTGCATCATTCAAATTGACGCATTTTGTTTCACTGTTTTTATGATAGAGAACTAACCAAACCGATTTTTCAGCGGTCGCATTTTTCTTTAGCCATTTTCGCCATTCCGATCGCGTTTTTGCAAAAACCGCTAATTTACCATCTTTAATTTCCGTTGTCATAAGTTGCTTTTTTTTGTTCAAGAATTTCGAGGTAATGTTTATTCGTCATAATGCCTAAAACATTTCCAAAGGGATCAACCACAGAAGCCGTCACAAAATTTCCCTTGCCGCCACTGTGGTCAGTGACAGTTTGATAGAGTGTTGCTCCTAAGGAAATGAGCCGGTTGAGTGTAGCTAGTAAATCATCTACATGCCAGTGCGCGATTGCCCCTGAAGGGAGTCCGGAATACCCCTTTGGCGCATAGCTCGCATCGATTATGCCAAGTTCTTGCTGGTAATCACCTAAACGAAATTCGGTGTAACCAGGAACATTAAAGTAGGGTTCTATTCCTAAAAATTCGCTGTACCATTTTTTGGCGGCAGCATGATCTGTTGCATAAAAATTTACCGTTGCAAGACCCCTTAATACTTGTTGTTTTTCCATACTGCTTCTGTTTATGGATCAAAATTAACGAAGGTTAGTGACAAAGGTATGTCAGGGGTGGAAACGACTTTTAGGACAACAGATTAAATACGGCAATTTCAGCTCTTGCTAAAAAACGAACGGGTAAAATGCTTGTTCCAATTCCTTTTGAAACATACATGGTCTTCTTTTCATCTTTATACCAGCCTTTTAAATAGCCACCGCTTCCCTGTGGCAGAAAAGGGACAAAGCCAAACAAATTAATTTGTCCGCCATGTGTATGGCCTGAAAGAATAAGGTCTACGTTTTTTGTTTTTTCAGAAATAACATCTGTGTATTCCGGACAATGATTCAATACAATGTGATAGTCACTTTGTTTAAAGGCATCCAGTGCTCCTATGATATCCGGTTTGCCGCCCAGGTAATCGTCGACTCCTGTAATCGTAAGTGTTTTCCCGCGTATCTCATAGGGCAGATTTCTATTTATGAGTAAGTCACAATTGTTTTCTTTGTAGGTATATTCCAGTTCGTTAAGATCTACTTTCCCCCAATACTCCCAATTACCAAGGATTGCGACTTTCTTAATGTCATGGCTAAGAAGCTTTAAGAATTTGTTGAGGATGTATAAGCTTTTTCCATCGTCAATGGCGTCGCCGGTAATAAGAATGAGATCAGGTTTAAGAACATTTATTTTTTTAGCAAGTTTTTTCAGAGGATGGGTCAGTGATGTTAGATGTAAATCTGAAACCTGTATCAGTTTTATGTTTGAACTGTTTTTTGTAGCGTTGCCAAGAAAAAATTCATTTGTTTCAATGAAAAATTTTTCCAGCCAGATGGAGTCTAAAAATATTAAACCGAGGGCAGTTACAAAACCTGCTTTAATAAACTTTCTTCGTGTCCAGGTTTTTGCCATTCTTTTTAAAAATGCTAATTCTTTAAAGCTTAATTTGCCTTGATAAAAGAGCCATCTTCGACTTCAACTTCCTTTGGTGCTGTGATGTCAATACTGCTTGCTTTTTTTGGATAGATAAGACCTGGAATGCTTTGCGCTGCATAGTAATAATACACGCCTAAGCTATCTCCCAGAGGCTTGGTAAGAAATAAAGTGTCTTTACCCTGAACAAGAAATTGTACGAGCTTAAGTTTTTTAGTTTCGGTATTATAATGGCATTTGTAGATGAGATTAAAATCATTTGGGTTGATAATGCGAATCATAAAATTCGATTCATCTACAGGTACTTTTTGGATTTTTGTAAATCCCTGTTTACTAAAATCGAGGTCCGGATAATTTTTCACGGCTTCCTGTTTGTCTTTTAGAATTCCTGTTATTCCGGTAATATCGCGTGTATCATTTACCAACACACCGTTGCTGTCTGAGAATAGCATTAAAACTTCTGTTTTGTAAATTACGGTATCGCCGTGTTCGATGCCTGTACTGTATGCAGGAGCCAGGTCTCCGAAATAAACTTCATTTAAGGTTACTGGTTTTTTACAGGCAAAAAATGGAAGTGCCAGTAAAAGAAAGAATTTATGTTTGTAGTGCATCATATAAATTTAATTTCCGATAAGTTCTTTTCTGTGTTCAATTCCCCAGGCGTAGAGTTCTTTCATCACCTTTCCTAAGGAGTTACCGTGTTTGGTAATGGAATAAGTTACGCTCATTACTGATTCTATGCTGACTTCGCGTTGTATTAATTTATTTTGTTCAAGCGCGCGTAATTCTTTAGAAAGCATTTTATCTGAAATGCCATCCACTTCCTTCGAAATTTCTTTAAACCGTTTGCTTCCTGTAGATAAAGAAATCAGGATTAAAAAGCGCCATTTTCCATCAAGCGTTTCAATCGCATCTTTAATAGCGCGCATGTTTTTCGGACAACCTTCTTGGTTCAGCATGTTCTTTTTTTTTGAGAATAAATCATTCACTAACCTATAGGTAAGTGTTGACTAATGAAGATCGAAGTTAAGTAATTTTGAAGCATAAATAAAAAACGATGGCAACTAAACTAAAACGTATTACTTCTGCATTACTTATAGGACTTCCTACGCTCGTGCTTATTATGGGTGGTGTAGCAAAAATTCTTGGTAAAGAACCAGAAACAGTTATGCAATTTTTAACCAAGACAGGATTTGGTTCGTGTATAGAGATTCTGGGCCTAAGCGAACTACTCATCGCTGCACTTTTAATTTATCCTAAAACACTTAAAGTGGGCTTTTTATTTGCCATCTGTTATTTCAGTGGGGCATTTTCTCTGGAGCTTTCGGGGGGAATTTTTCCGGCATCTACACTGTTTATTGCTTTGTTGTGGATTGGAATGTTTGTAAAAGAGAAGGCGATGTTTCTCCCAAGACAAGAAGATGTGATAAATTCTACTTTCCGGAGTAGGGATATTTAAATTCTAGCCGGTCAAGTTTGTAAACTTTGCCTTTAGCGTCAAAATTAAAATCGATCTCGCAATTGTGCTGCGGCCGATAACCATCGCCGACAAAAAAAGTGACGAGCATAAATTGTGCATTTGCTTTAGTAACCCAGCCCATCATGTTGATATATACCAATGATTTTTTGTAGAGGAGTTTTTTATCGGCCTGTTCCTGGGTTAAAACAAAGATTTTGGTATTGGCAATTTCAGTTGGCAATTTTATATCAGGAAACTCCGGATTTTTTCCAAAAAACAGAGTGTCGTAACGAGATTTATCTTTAGTGTAAATTGCTTTTATGTATTCGGAAATGCCTTGTGAATAAACTTTTGTAAGCTCTTCTTTTTTTTGCACAGAATTTGACTGCGCGAAAGAATAGCAGGGAAGTAATATAAAAACCAGGAAGCGTAAAATCATTTCAAAAAAAAGTGTGAAAAGCAAGATTCACACTTTAAATGTAAGAAATTTTATATTCTTTACTTTCTACAATTTGTATATGCGGTTTAAACCTTCTTTTAAGGTTAGAGATTTTCTTCCCAACAGTTCTTCCAGGTCTGTAGTTATCTGATTTTCCTGCCCGTTAGCGATATCAATTAAAAATCCACTAATACGACGAATAACGAAGTCGGGTAAGTTTTTTTCTTTTAAGTTTTCTTCAAATTCTGATTTGGAAATAGAAGTGTAAGTAACTTTTTTTTGTGCTAATTCGCTAAGCGTTGTGGCAATATCATCAAAGGAATACAAATTACTTCCGGTAAGTTTATAAATTTTGTTTTCACTTGTTTCCTTCAAAAGCGCAACGGCCATGGCTTCTGCTAAATCTGTTCGAAGACAAAATGAAACCTGGCCGTTACCTGCCGGAACATTTATGCCTGTTTCAAAAACAGTTTCACCTAAAAAATTAGGAATAGAATCCATGTAAAGGATATTCTGAAAAAGAAGGTAAGTCATCTTACTTTCTTTGATGTAATCTTCTGTCAAGAAATGTCCCTGCATTAATTCATTTGCCAAGGTTGTGCGATCTCGTAAACATCTGCTCGTATAAGCTATTGTTTTTACACCGGTTTTTTTAGCGGAGTCAACTACATTTTTGTGTTGTTGTACTCTTTTTTCCTCGTCTGTTCCTGCTATCAGCAAAACAACAGAGATATCTTTCATTGCATTTTCGAGAGAGACTATATCGTCGTAATGACCAAGGCGAACTTCAATGCCTTTTTCTTTTAAATGCTTTGCTTTGTTTTCATCGCGCGCCAAGGCAACTATAGTGTTTGCAGTTGTATGGTTTAAAAGGCTTTGAATGACTGCTCCGCCTAATTGCCCGGTAGATCCTGTGATTAAAATTTTCATAGTAAATTAATTTTTTCAAAGGTCTGTTTTTGAATGCAGATTAAAGATGCCAGAAGAGCGGCACTATTTGTCTAAAAGTCGGAATCGGCTAAAGACCTTGTTTGTAAGCGAGGGGAGAATAACCACTACTTTTTTTAAAAAATTTACTAAAGGTGGCCTGATCTGGAAAATGCAGGAGATCTGAAATTGCAGCGACAGTATTTGCTGGATCTTGTAATAAAATTTTTGCCTGAAGCACAACCGCTTCTGTTAGCCACTGGCCTGCCGTTTTACCACTTACTGCCTTTACAGTTTCTGTGAGATGTTTTGGGCTTATAAATAATTTTTCTGCATAAAATTTTAAACCTCGTTGTTTAAAGGCATAAGTTATAACCAGTTTTTTAAAGTCGCGGGTAAGTAACTGCGCCCTCGATTGTTTGCTGCTTGCCGTAACTTCGTATTGGTTATAAATGGCCGCTATTTCGAACAATAAACCCGCTATAGTTGTCTTTAAAATTTCAGAACGGTAGGGGTTTGGCGTTTCATATTTCTGTTGTAACAGCAGCATGGAAGCATGAATATCCTCAGTTTCTTTGTTGGACAGTTTTAAAACATGTCTCGAAAAACTTTCTAAGAATGTAAATTGATCAAAGTTGATGAGGGTGGTGGACGTGATAAAATCTCTTGTGAAAAACAAACTCAGGGCCTTAAAATCTTTGGATACGCCCGGCCATTGTTTGATGATGTTCGGAGACATGAGCATTAAACAATTTTTCTTTACTTCGTAATCTTCAAGATTGACCTTGAGGTTAGCAGTTCCTTTTGTACAAATTCCAATTTTGTAGTAATTACTTTTGTAGGGAATGGAGAGATCTATTTCAGAGTGCTCAGATTTTTCACCCAGAAAAAAAACTTCCAGCTCACCATTCTTGTCATTAAGAATGGTGTTTATGCCATATGTAGGAATAGAAGAAGGCATTTCAGCAATCAATGCAAGTCTTCTACAAGAAGTTCATTGCCATCAAGGTCATAATAGGTCAGCGTCATTTTAGTTGTATCGAACGACCATTTTTCTATACCACTGCCGGCAAGACCATTTGACATGGCGAGATAACTCGTTTTTCCTTCGTTATGCAGGCTCAAATGTTTTAAAAACTCTTCGTGGTTCACTTCTTTTGAGATGGGCAATTTTTCGTGTAATGCAGGAGAAGCCACTTTATGATTTTGACCATGATATTCTGAATGGCCATCCGCAACAAAGGACTCTTCTTTCTCCACACCAATTTCTTTAAGTGCTTTTAAGTATGCAACTAAAGAATCTTTTTTGCCGAAGCGCTCGTGTATTTTCGTTATTTGATCTTGTGTGAACATGTATTAGACTTGTAATAGTTAAAATTAATGCAAAGATACGCTTATTAGCCAAAGAACTAATACTGGTAAATTGCAATGGCATCACATCCAATAAACATTATCAAAAATCTGTCGGTAGCTTTTTCAAAAAGTTTTGTAAACAATCCGCTTAGTGAGGTATACTCCTTTTTTGAATCAGGGAGAAAACTATTCTGTTTAAACTTTAATAGTACCTGTCTTCACTTTTCCCCTACGTTTGTAATTGGCCAGTATAACGCCCGTTGTGGTTACAGAACTATTTACTAAAGTGAAAGAAGCTGGAAGTAGCGTTGTATCAAATAATTTTTTTCCTTTTCCCAATACAAGTGGGTAAATTTTCAGGTGGAGTTCGTCCACAAGATCATGTTGTAATAACAAATGAATAAGCTTACTGCTGCCCCATACGTGAATGTCAGAAGTCTTTGGTGCGGATTTGCCCACTGCAGGCTTGCTGGATTTAAGTTTTTTAATATCGGCGATGTTTTTTAAAAACTCCGTATGTTTCCAATCAGATTTTTTCCTGGTTTTTGAAAAAACATATTTTGTTCCTTCGTTAATGCCTGGCCAAAAGTCTGCGTGTTCAGGCCAATAGTTCTCCCAAATTTCAAAGGTTTTCCTTCCTAAAAGATAGGTGGCAGGTTTTAATTCTTTTTTTACCGCTTCATTAAAAGCTTTGTCTGAGTATGGCTGAGTCCAGCCACCAAATTTAAAACCTTCAGACTTGTCTTCCTTAGATCCTCCTGGCGCTTGCATTACGCCATCGAGCGAGATCATGGACATTACGATTATTTTTCTCATGTTACTTTTGTTTAATGAACAAATCTCGTAACGAAATTAATAAAAAGTGCGGTAGTAATGCGACAATTCAGAAGGCTAAGTGCGAAACTTAGAGCAAGTGGATTGTGAATTGGTCTATAATTTTTTGGTCAGACTAAGTGCAAATCCAGGTTGATTGTTAGGGCTCCGGAAATTGTATATAGTCCAGGCTACAGATTTCTCACTCTTTTTCCTGTTTGTTACCAAATTACAAATACCCATAATGAATGTTGTTGTTCCAAAGCCAATATTTAGTAACGATAAATTTTTTTTGCTTTCATTGGTATTACTAAATGCTGTACTATATTGTTTTTCCTGTGGCATATTAGCAAGTCCTAAAACAATAGAGCTTGCGCCCGTGAATAAACTCAGTACCGGCACCGTTTTCTTTTTTGTTTTAGTACTTATCTGAATGGTATTCATCGTATTTAGAGAAAGGTTTACGCCACCAAGAAGTGCCGAAGAAATTCCGTATGAAGGCGAAATGTAATTGTAATTATAGGTGGGAGTGGGTCCGTAAGTAGGTTGAATCATGGCACATTCTTCTTTTGTCAAGCCATTGGCAGCTATCCATTCGTCGATGCTTTTATCATTCATTTCTAAAATTTTCTTGTATTGGTGCTTGCCATTTATTTTTTCAGCTTCTTTTCTACCTGCTGTATGTTCTACTAAATAACCAACACCGCAAATGTTACCGTTTTTGTCGATAAAACAAGGAACACGTTTGTCAGCATAATCGTAATTGCGCGGAAAAATTCCTGTAGTCCAGTAGGTATGCAACAATTCAAGAATATGTTCTCTTTTTTGCTGTAATGCTGGTGAGAGGTGCGACTTGTCTTTCTGTCGTAAAAAGCCTTCCACATATTCAAAATGGGTTTTGATACGCAGATCCTCATCTGTTGTGGCTGAAGGAGGATGACCAAATTTCTTCATGAAACTCACGTCGCCAAGTACAGGATTAATAAGCTGGTCGGAGTTTTTTGCAGACTTACTACAACTAAAAAATAAAAAGGCCGTAAGGAACGAAAAAAAGAAAATCAAATAATTCATGGTATTACGTTTTGTAAATAAACGCATTAACTATGGATTTAGTATAAATGCCAACCGGGATTAAAAGAGTCTTCTTTTTAGAGAATTGGATTAGTCTAAGTTTATTTCTTTTTTATTTTCCAAAGCGATCCATTTTTCGTAGTGAGTTTTTCCAATACTCCACTTTTTGTGAGCTCATCCAACTTTTTTTCGGCCTCTGGTCTGGGTGTTTCTGTGAGTTCAGCAAATTCTTTTGCAGTTAATGTACTATAGTTTAAGAACACAGATTTCCAGTTTTTGTCATAGTTATATTTTAAAGGGGATAGCGACAATTTTTTAATAGCATCCTCGTAAGACGCGTAGGGTTTAGATCCGTAAACAACTTCTGTTTTTCCAACTGTATCGCTAAAAAACATTGTTGGAAATCCTCGCACGCCTAGTTCTTTCGCTACTTTTAAATCTTCATTAAAAAGTTCTCTTGCTTTTCCTTCATAGTCCTTGTGTAATTTTGCGGGATCTAATCCTGCATGTTTTGCAGCGAGTTCTATATGTTCCCATTTGCAGATATTCTTTTTTTGCAGAAAAACCATCTCCCTGATTTCGCGAAGAAACAAGACAGCCTTTTGTTCATCCTGCATTTGTGCAGCTTTAAAAGCAATAGATGGAGGGTATGACGAGGGCAGTGGGTCTTCCAGCCAGATGTCGCCATCAATCGGCATATCGTAATAAGCACTTACTTCGTCCCAATGATGCGCTACATCAGAAGGTTTACTGATGCCGCCACTGTTGTAATTCCAATCGGGAAGCAAGCCGCCCATTCTATAGTCAATTTCAATCAAACTACCATATTCTAACTTTAGTTTTCTGAGCTGCGGCTCAATACCCCAACAAGAAGAACAAATTGGATCGGTATAGTAAATTACTTTTATTTGTTTTTTTGAAGCACTTGTAGATATAGTTTCAGTGCTTTCAGAGCGGGTTTCCGGAATTTCACAGAAGCCACTTTCAGGATTGCATAATAGAGGATTGGTCGTTTCCACTTTCTTTTTCGGTTGAGTCTGACAATTAGAATTGCCAAATGTTATTAATAGTAAAATTAGATAAGGCCACTTCATATTTCGGGATGTCTTGCACTATTTGTTTTATCTTTGTGTAAAGTTCTGAATAAATAAAGCGTCACGCAATAAGTCAGGTTTTAATGACTACTAAAAAAAATATAGAAAGCACAGAGGCTTGTCCGGCGCAAGCACTTTTGAAACAATTATCTGGAAAATGGAAGCCTGAAATTTTTCGCTATGCTGTGGATAGTCCATTGCGTTTTAGCAGTCTGCTCCGTCAAATAGAAGGTGCGAATAAACAAAGCTTGTCGGTTGCCTTAAAAGAGCTGGAAGAAATTGGTCTATTGCAAAAAGTGATTGTAAAAGAAAAACCTTTGCACATAGAATATTATCTTACTGAGCACGGCAAGTCTTTAATACCCATCTTCAGGCAATTGGAAAGTTTGGGATAAGGTTTATTGGAATAAATTTGCAAGCACTACTTTACGGTTGTTCTTATAGGTAATTAGAAGGTCCGGTAAAATCTTCAAACAATAAATTGGCTTCTCTGCCATTTGAGCAATAAACCTTACTAAATAGAGTTCAGTTGCTTTTGTAATCGACCTGCCGCATACAGGTTATTTCTGAACGTGCTTTCAAATTGGAAGAAACGTAAAGGTTCTCACTTTTTCTTCGTATTTACATTTCAAAGCCCTAACTAATTCAAACGGGTCTGCCACAAAACAGGTAACCGTTACATGAGTGCCATTGTTAAGAATAAACCAGGCGTACGAATAATTATGAACGGTCGAATACAAACTATGTTTGCCTGTTGTTACTTGACACCTAAAAATGTCGTCGCGATTAAATTTTATTTGTGTGGAACCTTTTGTGTAAGTCAACTCATTATGAATTCTATCAATTTTAACTTTGGCTGAATAATTTTTCAAAAGATAGGTAAGATGAATCAGAGTTGGTGCCAGGAAGACAAAAATGAAAACAACATTACCGATCATGGGCAGCTTGTTTTCATTTACATAAGATAGTCTCAAATAAAGGAGCCCTAAGACCAACCATAAAAAAGATCTGGGACTGATAAAGTGCCAATGATTTGGTTTAAAATTAAATTCAACAAACTCGGTTGATTGTTCTGTTTTTTCTTCAGCAATTTGAGTAGGGGTTGTTTCAATGTCCTCAAGTTTTAAATAGGATTCGAGAGTGCTGTCAAAAAAAAGTCCGATTATTTCTTCTGTCGAGAAGTTGTTTTTTTCAAAGTCATTTGAAACGTAGAAGTCAGAAAACTTACCAGATAAAAAATTCGAGTACCTGATGTTAAAGCCGTTTATGTTAATGGCTTCAATAACTAATTGCCTTTGATCGTCTGCCGAAAAAATAATTTTCGGAATTGTCGGAATATCTGCACTTCTTTTGAAGTCGTCAAGCTCTTTATCCCATGGAAATAATTGAAATTCTTCAACTGCCTTTTCTTTATCTGTGGAGCCTTTTTGTAGAAATTCGTCTGAGTAATGTTTAGTTAGTTGTATTTTCCAGGTATATGCCGGCATATATTTTATTTTCAGTGTACTTTTTTGTTTGAAGGAATTGTGCGTTGTATGGGTTATAACGTTTGGCAACTATTTGATTTTTTTTGCCAGCTCAATTTAAGTATTTGATCGTTAAGCTCAAAATAGCGCTGAGGTTATGCTGGCTCTCGCAGGCGCCTGGCAACTGCGGCACGTGCCCGCTTTCAAACCTATGTTCCTATTCTGTTATCGCAAGTGCTTTGGTTTAAGATTTTGCCCCGCACTTTTTACAACTTCGTCAATGCGTTTTTGTCTTGTCTCCTGTCGTTTAGCAAAGATAATCCAACCTAACAGGAGTTTTCTTGCCGATTTACTCAAACTTAGGAAATAGTCTTTGGAACCCTTGTGACTATTGAACGCTTTTTCTAAATCGTTGGGTAGTATGAGTTCTTCTATTTCGTCTAAAATTGTCCAGTATCCGTTTTGCTTTGCAATCTCAATACTTTCGTGGCCCGCTTTTGTCATTCGGCCGTTTTCAATGAGTTGCAGAGTTTTTTCTTTGTTGATTTTAGACCAGTTGCTTTTAGGTTTGCGTTTGCTAAAATACTGCATAAACGAAGAATCATCGATCGTTTTTTTTGTGCTGTCGATCCAACCGAAGCAAAGTGCTTCATCAACAGCCTCACTCCAACTTAATGAAGGAATTTTAGATTTACGTGTGTAATAGATAAGCCAAACAGATTGTTTGGACTGATGGTTTTTTTTCAACCATTGTCTCCAATCTGCCTGGCTTGTTGGACAAAAGGTTTCTACTTCTTTGTTAAACATTAGGTTGTTCTAACCATTTTATTATTGATTGGGTAGTTTCCTCTGGCTTTTCCTGTTGAATCCAATGACCACAATCCAAACGAACAATATCCAGATTAAGAGCAACATTTTTTAGGTTTTCAGACTCTGGAATCGCGTCACGTTTACCATAAATCATAAGAGTGGGTTGATGAATGATTGGGGTTATTCCTGCCATGAAGTGCCAGTTTCTATCCAGGTTTCTATACCAATTTATACTTCCTGTAAACCCCGATGATTTGAAAGCTGAAATAAATACAGACAGTTCATTGTCTTCCATTAAAGGTTCCCCAAGTGGTTTTTCTGCTTTTGCAAGATTTATCATTAACATTCCGGGCGCTGGTGGCGTGGGAGGTAAATTTTTGCGGAATATATTACGGAGGAACTGTGATGTGTTTTCATCCATTATAGCATCTGCTACTCCGAACTGTCTATTGAAGTGAACAAAGTAGAAGTCTTCTCCAAATAGTGCTTCCATCAATTCTATCCATGGTTTTTCGCCACGCTCTTGATAAGGCAAAGCCAGGTTTATTATTTTTTTTACCCGTTCAGGATGCAATAGTGCAAGACTCCAAACAATGTTTGCACCCCAGTCGTGACCAACAAAGGTGGCATCCTTGTAACCAAAATGGTCGAGCAGTGCAATAAGGTCACCAGTCAAATGTTCAATGTCATATTCCGTTATTTCGGTAGGGCGTGAAGAGTTGCCATAGCCACGTTGATTTGGAATAATAACATGGTAGCCAGCCGCTGCAAGAGCGTGTACCTGATAACGCCATGAAAATGCATGCTCTGGAAATCCATGACAGAGAAAAATAGGGTTCCCTGAATTTTGTTGACCAGCTTCGAATACTTCCAGAACTACACCGTTCACTGAAATCATAGTAGGTTTTGGAAACTCGAGTAGATTAAATCTTGTGTTAATTACGTTTGTCATTTTTTTTCTTTTAAAGATTATTAATGATGCAAACTTATATCTGACAAGTGACAGCCTTATGTCAGGGGTGAAAATAAATTAATGATGGGTATCAAAATATTCTTGCAGGGTCATTTTGTGGAGTTCAAATTTGTCAGGAAGTATTTCTAATTTTTTAATTCTGTCTAAACGAAAAAAACGAAATCCTCCTCTTAGCCTGCAATAAGCTACCAGCAACCAATTTTCGGTGCTTAGCAACGCAAAAGGTTCAATGTATCGGGTGGTGGTTTTATTTTGTTCGTTGGTATATTTAATTTTTGTAAGCCGAAAATTCGTCATTGAAAATTGTAAGTCAGATAAATGACTACTGTTTCGTTCGCGATTGTTATTTTGATCAAATCGCACCCTTTCTGAAATTAAGTTCGCTTTGTCTTGTATGTTGTATTTTAAGACCGCTTTTACTTTTTCGATGGCTTCGGTGTAATCTTTAATGAATGAAGAGTCTTTGTTTTGTAGCACCAATTGTTCTGCGGTAATTAACGCATTTGTTTGTGCTTCTGTGAACATTACAGGCGGAACTCTGTAACCCTCCATTAAGGAATAGCCTTTTCCTTCTTCTGTGATTATTGGAACACCTGCTTGTTCTAAAGCTCTTATGTCCCGGTAAATTGTTCTGATGCTTACTTGGAATTTTTCCGCAAGGATTGTTGCTGTGGAAAGGCGTTTTGTTTGCAATTGCGTTAAAATTGCCGTCAGTCGGGAAAGTCTTTTTGTGTCGTTGTCGTTCATTTTTCTGTCGGACTGCTGTTATTTTTAGTGTGTCGTGGCATTAGGGCTAACGGTTTGCAGGCAGTAGCAGCTACTGTTTTATATGCTGTCGATTGTTAAAACCTCCAATGCCACCGCGAAGTTAAAGTAAATTAAGCAAAAGTAAAACCAGAGCTTGTGCTGAGCTTGTCGAGGCGTCACGACGCAAAGCGCACCAATTAAAAGTGCTTTTGTATACGGCAAATGGCCAGCGGAAATTTGAGCAAAGCTTGTGTGATGGCAAGCTGCCTCTCGTCGGCGGTGGCGCCACGTTTGCTGTTAGGTCCAGTAGCTAAGTCACAAGTCAGTGCATACAGCCTACGTAAACTTTCGTTTGTTTGATGTAACTGTCGGGATAATGAACTTTAACTTTCTGTAAGGTTTGGATAAGGTCTTTGTCGTTAGGGTCTCCATTCGCGGCAACTACGATAAATAATCCCTTTGCAAAACCAGAATAGGCGTCTGAATATTCTATGCTTAAATATACTCCGTCGTCGTAACGTCCTCGAGCAATATAACATGGAAATTCAAATCCGGCTGCCTTACACGTGTCCGCCGGAAATGTTGCGCCACTGTTCTTGTTTGCCTGAAGTTGATTGTCTTGAAAATGAATATGTGTTTTTTCTGAAGCCTTTTTTGCAATTGCATAAGCGTCGGCAATTTTCTTTGTCGATCCGATTATTAGAAATGATTTATTCACGAATGATGCTTCTTGTTGTCCGTACATTGAAACGTTAAAAAAGAAGATTACCGCTATGAAAATAAAATATATTCTTGATGTCATGTGTCGATTGCTATTGTGCCTAAGGTATGGAAAGCTGGCGTTCGTGCCGGTTTACGGTTAAGCTAAAAGTACGAATGTCCAACCAGATACCAAAATAATAAGAAGCCCGGCATGACGCCCTTTTTTGTTAGTATCCGATCTAAATTATTTCAAACGATAGCCAAATAAGTGAAGTAAGTATTCCAACTAAAAAGATCAGGACAAACTGAACGGTCACAGTTTTATTAAACTCTGAGTACCGCATTGTCAGTCGCCAAGTCCACACTGTGAGGATATAGTAATAAACAATAGAAAATAGCATTATGAGTAATACAAGTCCGCCGAAATCGGTAGGTCCAGCATCGTTGTTAAATTTGTACCATTTCCAAAGTAGGAGTCCAATAACTGCTAAAAAATAGAAAATAAAAAGTCGGCCAATTATTTTAATATTTTTCATTGTCTGCCTGATTGTATGCTTTAATTAGTTTGTCACCGATGATTGTTATTGTTTTTTCCCAGGGATGTCCGAACCAGATATTTTCGAAGTCAATTGTTATGAAAATATAATAGTCACCATTTGGAACAAATGAAGGAACCACAGTACTTGACTTGTCTGTCGGTAGCATTGCGTCCACTGTAATATTTCGAGGATTTACATAAAAACATTTGTGTTGCCAGTCTAGCACAATGATTTCTTCATGAGGATTTGAAATGCTAACAAAAGAATTGATACCTTTTTTAATTAAAAAAAACCATTTTGTTTCATCATAGTTGTCGCCCCACAGGTCGGCAATGCTCAGTTTAATGTTAGGTTTGTCGGTTTTAATTGAAGGCCAGTTAGTGGGGTCGACGCTTGGATTAAAGGAAAAGTCATTATCAAATTTTTCCCAGATTTTATCGGAGTCATTTTGCGATATTGTTGTCCAGTTCGTCATAATGTTTTTGTTAACAGTTACCTTTTTTGTCTGAGGTGTTGTTCCGCTACTTACTGTTAAAGGGCTGCGAACTGGCGCCGGCGAAAATAAGATGCTTGCCGGTTTTTAAAAGCCTCCGATGTCTGAACGAATTTACAATAATGTGAGCAAAAGCAAAAACTATTTCTGGCTGCGAAGCGGGCCTTAATTTAAATTTGCTTTTGCATGTACAATCGTCCGCTGGCGCTTAGTTGCTGAAAGCAGTTCGCTGGTGGTACACAGTTACCTGTTGCTTGAGTGTCGCAATCAAAGCGGTTTTTAATTGCATCTATTTAATTTTGCATCTATTTAATTTTGCTGCTTGTCAACTGTAACTGTTTGTAGTCGGGAATTATTTCAGGATCTCTGTAGCTTTCAATGAAGTCGTCAAGTGATTCAAGGTCCTGCTTATTAAGTGGTTTATTGCAATAGTCAAAAATACCTATGGTCATTGCCGCACCGATATGAGAGGGACAAGTGTCTATATAAAGACCTATTACGTCCCTGAGTATTACCTCAATGTTATTGGGAAGAGAATAGCTGTTAATGATGTGTGTAGCCGCATTGATCGCACTTTGTTTCCAAAGTTTTAAAATGTCAAACTCAACAAAATTTGGATACGCTTCCTTGAACGTCGCCCACTCACAGGCGTCTGTAACAGTTGATTCAGTATTTGTCTGAACGATTTGAATAGTCACAGCTCCGTACCTGCCTCTACCATTGAGCGTTTTAGCATACTTATATGTCAAAGGTCCATGGTCAAAGGCAGTTTTGTTTGTCATAGCAAAATGTTTTTTGTCTACTGAGGTTTCGGCTCGGAGAAGTCTGTACCAACAGTCACTGCTAACGAAGGCGAGCTGCCGCCGGCGAAAAAACAAATTTCGACGATGTTAATCCCGATAGCTATCGGGAGTGAAGTTAAAATAAATTACGCAAAAGCAAAACTGTGTCACGCCGCAACGCGGCACCAAACTAAAATTGCTTTTGCATACGCGATGCTGTCTCTCCTCCGCGGTGGCGACACGTTTGCTGTTATGCGGACGTGTTTTTTTGTCCGTCTATTTAGCTAGGAAATCGAGGGACCCTTTTTTAATTAATTTCATATATTGTTTGGGATTATTATTCTTGTCGGTAAAAGAAATAACAGCACCGTCCTGACCAGCCCAATAAAGAAGTTGAAATGAGTCTTGGCTTACAATTATGTCCGCCGGAACATAAGATGCCGAAGTAGATTGCCAATCATTAATATTATTGTCGACCCATTTTGAAAAACGTATGTATTTCTCAGAATTAATAGGTAGTTCGATCTCACGTCTGACGTTACCAGCTTTTCTCTAACACAAAGCTGCTTCATGCAGCACTACATATTTTTGATCACTGCCAATCATCTTTTTTAGAATCGTAATTTTATTGCAGTCAAATTCTCCCTTATAATCAAATTGGTCGAGGGAATTTAGTTTTTTGAAATCAATGTTAGGAATGGATTTCACAATGGTGATATGAGGAGAAATTTTATGAGCATTGCATTTGAATTCTTCCAGCAAAGATCTATTCACAGATTTAATAGGCGCTGGATTCTTAATTTTTAAAACCAGCGATTTTTTCACCTGACCATGATGGTAGACATCTACACCGTCCAGCTTTATTTTAAAGCCTTCGGTGTTTTTTAAGGCTTCTGTAGTTTTACGAATGATAAATTCATCCATACTATAGTTTACTGTCCACTTAAAAAGGGAAAGGTAAGGCACCGACCATAAGTTTTCGGCTGACAAATGAATAGAGCTGTTTACAATACGTTTATAAAGCTTTACTTCTTTTTCCGTTTTTTGATCAGGTTGAATAAGAAAAAAATATTCGTAAAGCTCGTCGCTAAATAAATTTAACTGTCCGGTCATAATAATAGTTTAAAGCTTTTAAAATCAGGCCGCTTGTTTATGATGCGTTCTGCTTGTTACAGTTTGCTCAAATTCAAAACTTCTTAGAGAAAGACGGATTGTATTAAACGTTTCTTTTAACTCGCTCATTTTATTTTCGAAGATCGCCTTCTGGCGGTGGGTAAACTTCGCGCACAAGTATTCATTAAATAACCAACTTACACTTTCAATTGCATCTATCTGCCTCTCTACTTTTTTTAGCGGACGTAAAGCTAGTACCAATTCTCTCGCATAGGCCAGAAATTGCACGTAAGCATAAACCCCACCATGTTGGTTCTCATAGTGGATTCCCTCAATCAGTGTGAAATAAGTTTCGATTTTTTTAGAAGTCTTCATAAGTCTTGGTATTAATGTTTACACAAACTTACTACACAAAGTAGTTTTACTTTGCTACGAATTATAGTATTAACAAAAATACAGCTTCTAACAGTAGAAGAACTTGCAGCCCAAAGCATGCAATTGCAATTGTACATGACAGTATTTCTTTTCTGCCTGCAAAAAAATCTGCGAAATAATCTTAGCGGTAGGCGATCATTGTTTATCTGTGTAATCAGCGTCAGTAAATGAATCAGGACTTGTCCTGCTGCACCCAGATTAAATTCTCAATCTTATAGCCAATCGCTTTAGCTTTATTAAGGTACTCTTGTTTTATGTTTTCAGGAATTGTTTTTTCGCGTGAAAGAAGCCACAAATAGTCGAGGTTTTTTCCTGCCACCAGGGCATATTTATAATCCTCGTCAATAGCTATAACATTGTAACCCGCGTAAAAGGGACCAAAAAAGGAAACTTTTAATTTCGCTTCTTCTGGGTCACCCGCAGATCTTGCTTTCCCTATGCTTTCTTCCCATGTATTCTTCTTGTAGTTGTAGCCTTTATTGTCAACCTTAATAAAACCATTGTCTTTTAACGAATAAGTTGCGGTTACGTTATTAAGGTTTTTTTCAAAGCGGTAATCGAAGCGTGCAATTTCATACCATTTACCAAGGTATTTTTCTTTCTCAAAAGGCTTTACAGCTTTGGCATTTTTAGGAATGGTCTTACACGAGCTAATTATGGCTGCTGTTACAGCGGCAAGAAGAACTGCGCCAAGTATGTATTTTGCTTTCATACACTAAAAGATGCAAAACTGATGCCTGTTTAAGCTTACAAATGATGTTTATTAGCTTTAGACCCTTTTTGCTCTTTTATTTTTTCAAGGATAGAATCCCAGAGCTGGATGCGTGCAAGAAGTGAACGATTTACTCCATTAGTGGCTTCTTCCCATTTTTTCTCGTCTGTACCGCAAAGTTCCAGGGTCATTTCCTGCGCCAGGGTGGAGAGATTGTTTTTTTTACCTGAAGCATTCAGACTTAAATAATAATTGAAAATGCTAATGTGCTTCGGATTTTTCTGTTCTAACTCATCTACCAGCGACTTAAACATATCGGGTAATAAATTCCGGCGGCCAAATGTAAATACCGCGGCTTGCACATGAAGTTTATCTCCGTGAATGGAAGTTTGAATGGTATTTTTAATAAATTTTTTAGCTGTGTCAGGTATGGTGCTTTGATCTAAAGAAATACTGAACGATTGACCATCGCTCAACTCGTGCAGAAACGAGGTAACGGCGTCGGTATTGCAGCCCGCTTGTTTCATGGCATTAAGATAAAGCTCATAATGACTCAGGCGGTTCCCATCCTGGTCGAGTCCACTTTCTTCTTCCAGTACAATACTATTAATCAGGAAACGGGTGTTCGGATTTCCTTTTGGAATCCAGGGCACATGAATGGACGTAAGTTTTTGTTGTAAAACTTTTAACGCCGACATAAAATCCCACACAGCGAAAACGTGATTCTCCATAAAAATCTTCAGGTCCTCCAGAGTCTTGATTTCACTGTATATCGCGTGATTCTTGATTTGTTCTCTTAGCGGTTCAATTTCTTTCTGTAATTGTTCAAGTCTTGCGTTTTTCATAATTTAGATTTTAATAAATTAAATAGCCTGAATTTTGTTTCTGTGTTTTAATGACACAGCTTTGGATTTATCAAGGTAAATAAAATACGTTTAAAAAGGAAATCGATTTTTGATTTCATAGAAACAATTTAACAGGTTTATTGAGTTGTAAGTGAGGGCGATAGACTTAAGTTTGAGGAGATTTTGAGGTATGTTTGGCAATATTATGTGGAAGCTGCCGTTAAGGTAAATTAACAAAAGCTAATTTACCACCCACACACACAAAGCGTATGCGACATTTTTTTTTATGGACTCTTGTTTTATGCAGTAGTTTAGGCTTTGCACAAACACCTGCCAAATACACTATTTCGGGATACATTAACGAAAAAGGAAGTAGGGAAAATCTTCCAGGTGCTACCGTATATGTGCCAAAGCTTAAGGTCGGCGCAGCAAGCAACAGCTATGGTTTTTATTCTATCACTTTGCCCGCTGATACAATTGAAGTGCTCATTTCTTATGTAGGCTACAAAGCTCAGGCTTTTAAGATTCAGCTGAATAAAAATATTCAGCTAGACATTGAAATGCAAAGTAATTCCCTGTTGGAGGAAGTAGAAATTACGGCAAAAAGTGAAGAGAGTATTAGTGAAGATGTGCAGATGAGTAAAATTGATTTACCGGTGGAACAAATTAAAAGTCTGCCTGCACTGTTAGGTGAAAAAGATGTTTTAAAAGCTATTCAGTTATTGCCCGGTGTTCAAAAGGGAAGTGAGGGTAGCAGCGGTATCTACGTGAGAGGCGGAGGACCGGATCAAAATTTAATTATTTTAGATGATGCTACCGTGTACAATGCCAGCCACTTATTTGGATTTTTCTCTTTGTTTAATGGCGATGCGCTAAAAAGCGTTGAACTTACTAAAGGTGGATTTCCCTCCCGCTACGGAGGGCGCCTTTCTTCGGTCATAGATATGCAAATGAAGGATGGTAACAAAGAAAAAATAAAAGCGGATGTCGGCATAGGATTAATTTCATCGCGGCTCACACTTGAAGGCCCGCTTAAAAAAAACAAAGCCTCCTTTTTAATTTCCGGGCGACGCACTTATATCGATTTTTTAGCTCGTCCTTTAATTAAAAAATATTCTGAGGGTGTTATTGCTGGATATTATTTTTATGATCTCAATGCCAAACTGAATTATAATATCAATTACAGGAATAAAATTTATTTGAGCGGGTATTTTGGAAAAGACAAATTTTATTTACGCGATGATCAAAGTGACGCTACTTATACTCAAAAGACGGAGGCTGGTCTCCAGTGGGGAAACGCGACGGCTACATTACGGTGGAATCACCTGTTTACAGATAAGTTATTTTCAAATATCTCTTTAATTTGTTCAGATTATAAGTTAGGGGTTAAATTTAAGGAAACAGATGACTTCGGATCGTTTGATTTGAAATACAATTCAGGAATACGGGATTATTCTGTGAAAGGTGATCTTGATTTTTTCCCCAGCGCAAATCACAAAATTAAAACGGGCCTTGTGGCCACTTTTCATCACTTTACACCCAATGCAGTGGTTTATAAAGAGTCAAGCGAACCAGCCTCATCAAAAAAAACGGTGATAGATGCAACAGAGGCAGCAATATATGTAGAAGATGATTATAAGATCACACAAAAATGGAGAATCAATGCAGGCATTAGACTAACCAATTTTAACGTCCGCAAAAAGTCCTACATAAATCCTGAACCGAGATTATCTGTGCGCTATGCAATTAACAAAACCTTGTCGGTAAAAGCAAGTTATGCCACTATGAACCAATATCTGCATTTGCTTTCCAATTCGGGCTATAGTTTGCCAACCGATCTTTGGGTGCCTGCCACAGATCGTGTTAAGCCCCAACAATCCAAACAAGTAGCATTAGGTTTAGCAAAAGATTTAAAAATTAAGGAGATGGATTTTTTAGTTTCATTAGAAGGATATTACAAGAGCTCAAAAAATGTGATAGGGTATAAGGAAGGCGCCTCTTTTATAAATATAGATGATATCAATCCTTATACTACAAGAAAATACACTTACGAAGATGCTGTAACATCCGGTAAAGCAGAAAGCTACGGTGCTGAATTTTTTCTCCAAAAGAAAGCTGGCAAATTTACTGGATGGGTAGGCTATACACTTTCATGGACCTGGTTGACTTTTGATGAACTTAATTTTGGAAAACGTTTTCCTGCCCGGTACGACAGGCGTCACGATATTTCTGTTGTTGGAATTTATAAACTAAGCAAAAAAATAAGTTTTTCGGCTGTGTGGGTTTATGGTACAGGTAATGCCATTACACTTCCTTTATCCACATACCAGTTAAAAGATCACAGTTCCCAGTACTCTCAAACCATTGTGTCGCAGCAGGCATTATCACACGGCTATCCGGTTACTTATAACGACAATCCCATTGTAAACGATTATGGTGAGAGGAATAGTTTTCGTATGGCGTCCTACCACCGCCTGGATGTAGCTGTGCAGTTTCATAAGATCCGGAAAAAATACGAACGTATATTTGAACTCGGACTCTACAATGCCTATAACCGCAAAAATCCCTTTTTTTATACAACACAAGTAGATCGTAAAACGAACGAAACCAAATTAATTCAGATTTCTTTATTCCCAATTATCCCATCAATTTCATGGACATGGAAATTTTAATAACCGCCACAGCAAAAATGAGAAAAATTGCATCGCTCCTTTTTATTCTTACTAGTTTCTTTTGCATAACATCCTGCGAAAAAGATGCTAAGGTGCGCTTGCCTGAAATTCCTTCACGCCTGGTCATCGTTTCTTTTCTGTCTCCACAGGACACACTACTGAGAGTGGAGGTGACGCAAAGTGAGCCTTTATACAATAACGCTAAAAAAAATAAATATAAACCGGTTGAAAATGCGTTCGTTACAATAAGCAGCCAACTAGGATCAGGAACATTCGTATATGACCCGGTGTCGGAGTATTACGTGCTTGATTCTGCTTTGCTTAAAATTCGGGAGGGAATAGTCTACACAATTTCTGTAAGTACGCCCGATGGCAAGTCAGCCAGTGCTTCCACACGTATTCCCTCAGCAAATACTAGTTTGGTTTTCGAGCAAAACCCTGACTCTACTTTAAAAATAAAGTGGACAGACCCTGCTGAGACCGAAGATTATTATAGGTTATTCTGGCAGAGTTCAAGCTATTATTTATTTGAGGGCTACAATCAAAACGGAAATTTTTCAGATACTATTTACACGAAATATGTTACTGCAGAATGGTACCCGGATACCGAAAGTAAGAATGGTGTACTGTCAAGTTCCGTTCAGTTTTATTATAATTTTCTGTATGAACCCGATACCTATATTTACCTTCTACACGTTTCTAAAGAATATTACGACTATCATACCAGGTTACAACTCGCGCTAAACAGCGGTACAAATCCCTTTTCAGAACCTGTGCCCATGTACTCTAACATAAATAACGGCTATGGAATTTTTGCCGGGTATAACAGTTATCGGGTAAATGCACCATAGATTAATGGATGTAGAGCTTAAGCCCTGTGCCAAAAAAGAAAATATCATACAAGCTCAGCGATCTGGTATTGGGAATGTAACTGTGCACATAGAGATCGTTGGTATTAGCTTCAAAATACCACGCAGCGCGATCTATATGTTTTTTTTCTATTCTTACCGAAATTTGTGTGCTTAAGAAAAAATGAAAACGTGTGCTTTTAGCCCACCAATAATACCCTTTGGGGTATTTGTCATTCCAGAGAACAGTGGTGTGTTCATTAAAATTTTGATTGATAAACAATCCGGTTTGCAGCGGCTCGAATTTTAGTTTTTCAGTGACGTCTAGTTGAAAAGGATTGTAAGTGAATTTTAAAACCAGCGAATTATTTATACCTCCAAATTTTTTTGGCACTCTCCCGTATAAAAGTCCGAGCTCCACTTTATCGTAGCGACTAACTTTCGAAACACCGAAAGTGTAAAGTCCCGTACTTCCTGCATACTGGCCGGTAAAAGCAGTTTTAGGAAGTGCTTTAAAGATTTGAGCCTGAAAGTCTCGAACTGAAAAGAGGATACAAAGTATGTAAAAAAATCTGAGCATCTTAATAAGACAGAATCTGTTTGATAATGGTTCCGTGAATGAATTTCAAAACGATAAATTCTTTTTTTACTATAGCATTTGCCGTCATATACCTTACGCCATCGTCATAATAAACTGAATCAGTGGCGCCATGCAGGTGGGCGTGTAACGATACAATAAATCCTGGTGTAGAATTTAATAGTTTCCGGTAAGGCTGCTCCAGGCTTTTGTCGAAGTCTTCGTTATAAGGTGAAATGTGTGAAACTCCCACAAACCATTTTGGTGTTTTATCTTTCAATTCTGCATCCATCCACGACAGGTTAGGTGCCGTGCCATCAAATCCGTATTCACGACCATTTGTATCATGAAATAAAAACTTATAGTCTTTGTAGATAAAACTATAGTTCTTTTCTCCAAATAGTTTTGTGTAGATCTCACCATTGTCCTCAATGAGGTCATGATTACCAACAGCGCACAAAAAGGGAACATTGAGCTTTCTTAATCTTTCTTCCACCCATAGGTATTCCTGCGCTAGCGCAAAGTCGGCCACATCCCCTGCAAGAACAAAAAAATCAATATTCGGAAGCGTATTTACTTTTTTTACCAGGCTTTCAAGTTCATCATAAAATCTTTGTGAATCTCCGCTGTATACAATGGTAACGGTATCGTCGCTATGCTCGCTGTCAGCTAACAGTTTTGTAATATTCAAAGCATTTAGGTTTTTGCTAATCAGCTCATCCTTAACGTCTTTTTGATAGGGGCTATATTCGAACTTTTTACAGGAATAGAACACTGCCAGCAAAAGAACGAGAAAAGTAAAAGGAGTACTAATTTTAATCATAAAAAAAGGATGCACATTGCATGCCAGCAGGGTCGCTGTTTTTCTTTGCGATAAGTCAAAATTTTTTTTAAGATTTTTTAAGTACTGTCTTCTATTAAAAGATAGTATCTTTACATCAGAATAATTGTTTCTTCTTTTTTTTGGGTAAAAGAAAAACTCCCCCGCCACGAGCAATCGCTGGCGGGGTTCTTCTTTTATAGGGGTTTATAGTCTATGCAGTAGAGTTCAGCTCCAGAATAAAAGTCAGAGTAATTATATAAATTCTGGTGCTATTTATTGGAGTTTAATTTTTGGCATTCCTCCCTGTTTCAACATTCTGTTCGTCTGAATTTTTAACGCAATACGAACGGTCGCCTGTTAACAGGAAAAAAACTTTTTCAGCCGCCATGTATTTTTCTGTAACACTAGCGTCGCCTTTATTTATAGTGCCTGTAGGTGGCAGGTCGTCATAAATTTAACTTGTATAAAATTAAAATTTGCATTAAAAGTTCAAAGAAAAAAGAGGATGAATTTCTATGCTGGCAGTAGAGCCTTTGGTTAAAAAAAAATCCCTTCACAAGGCTGTGAAGGGATTCTTAAATAATTAGAACTGTAATTTAGTTTTTTATAATTTTAAAAGTGTTTAAGGATGCTGCCGATTTTATCTTTAAATAATAAACCCCATTAGCATAAGCGCGCAAATCAATACTTGACTTTTGAGCGTCAGTAGTGCGTTCAGATAGTAGTCTTCCGCTAAGATCGATTACCTGAATGGTTTTAAGGGTGGCATCGTTAAATTCTACAAAGAATTCACCTGCACCCGGATTTGGAAATACACGAAACCCAATCGCATTTTCGGTGCTAAGGCTACTGCAAACATCAACCGTAATAGCTACAGAGCTTGTATTTGAGCAGGCAGTTAACATATCTGTATACGAATAAACAGCAGTGTAAACTCCAGGAAAAATATTGGGATTAAAAGTGTTATTGTTAACATTTTGACCGTAATAGAAACCTCCCGATGGGGTGCCTATCAAATTTAACTGGGCATCGCTTGTGCAAACCAAAGTGCGTTCAGATATTACACCTACTTCCGGAAGCGGATTCACTAATACCGCATGTGTGGATGATCCTTTGCAACCGGTAATGGTATTTGTACCTGTTACGGTAAACACGGTAGTAGCAGCAGGTGTTACGCTAATTATCGCTGTAGTAGCGCCTGTATTCCAGCTGTAAGTATTCGCACCGCCTGTAGTAAGATTTAAAGATTCTCCTATACAAATCTGGCTGGCTCCTATTATAGGCAACACAGGAGCTGGATTTACCAGAACCGTGGTAGAAGCAAGAGATTTACAACCGGTTGAAGTATATGTTCCTGTAACAGTGTAAATGCTGGTAACGGGAGGGTTTACGGTAATACTCGAACTTAAACTTCCTGTACTCCAGCTATAAGTATCTGCTCCGCTTGTAAAAAGGGATGCCGAAGAACCTGCGCAGATGGGTGTTGGAAGATTAATGGTAAGTGTGGGACTTGAAATAACGTTTACTTGTCCCACTGCAGAACTAAAGCAACCTGTTACGCTGCTCGTTCCTGTAACTGTAAAGTCGGTAGTAACGTACAGAGTATCTATTTGCGTAGTGAGGGTAGAGCCATTACTCCAGTTGTAAAGATGAGCGCCGCTGGCAGTTAAAGTAACGCCCTGACCCGCGCATGCAATGGTGGGTATACTAGCGCTTACCGTTGGATTTGGAAGCGAAACTATTTGTATAGTAGTAGTATTTTTACAACCGGTAATCATACTGGTTCCACTAAGGGTGTAAACGGTTGAAGCATTGATTGTTTGCGTGATATTAGCAACGGGAGCGCCGGTGCTCCATGTATAAGTATCTGCACCTGATCCTGAAAGTGATACCGTAGTTCCTTTGCATGCAGAGGCCGGAGAATTTATAGAAATAACCGGGAGATTTAAAACGGTCACCAACGTTGTTGTTGATTCGGAGCAGCCTGTAGCAGTAATAGTTCCGCTTAGCGTATAAAGTGTGCTAATGGTAGGACTCGGAGAGATGCTTGGGGCGATGGTGCCGGAATTCCAGCTATAAATATCTGCTCCACTGCCGGTAAGCGTAATGGTTTGTCCTGAGCAACTTGATGTCGGAGTGAGGATGGCGAGTGTAGGATTAGCGTTAACCAAAATGCTGTGTATTGCCGTGGCTGAACAATTGGTAACAGCGTCGGTGCCAATAACACTATACACGCTATTGGTAGTTGGGGCAACATCGATAGTTAAAGTGCTAACACTTGTATTCCAAAGATACGAACCTGCGCCGCCTGCTGTAAGGGTGATAGTAGTTCCTGAGCAAGTAGCAGATGGACCTGTAATAGCAACAAGTGGCAGAGGATTAACACTGGCAGTAACAGCCAGTGTGCTACTGCAACCGCTCGCAGAAAATCCTGTAACTGTATAGCCAGTAGTTGAAAGAGGGTTGGCATTTAAACTTGCTGTAGAAACGCCGTTACTCCAGCTGTAGGTAGAAGCCCCGCCAGCAGTGAAGTTTACAGCTGCTCCTGCACAAACAGAGGCTGAGGTTCCTGAAATGTTAAGCGTTGGTGGTGTTGAAGGTGTTAGTGTATAGGCAGTTAATGAATTCAAACATCCCAGAGTAGTATACATTTCCACACGCGATATGTTACCCGATGCTTCCGACCATATATCGATGGGAGCGTTAGTAGATAAAGCATATTGCATTCCCATGCGATTAAGCGTAAGCGTGTTGCTTCCCAGTGAAGCGCTGTAAGGAGCAACATTGGCATACGAATTATTATCTGCCCTGTCTCCTAAAATACCAATGATATCACCGGCGTAAACCGGGATGTTTACCGAAATAATCCCAGTACTCGAATTATTCTGCGTGAGGTAAAGTGTATTAAAACTGTTTGTAACACTCGAATAAATGGGAGGAGCTCCGTTAGTGAATTTAAGAACGGCTATATTCGAACTTCCGGTGCTTGCATCTGTTGGAACCCGAAGCCCTGTAATCACAAAGTCAACAGGAGCTGTAAAATAATAACCTCTTGTAGTGGTTGAATAGATGCTTCCATGGGGAGGCAAAGTAAGTGATTGTGTACTTGTAGGAGCCAGTTGCGCAACGTAATAAACGGCCGCAGTAGTTGGTACGGCGATAGCGGATCCTGTTCCTATGGCATTTCCTCCGTAAGCGTTAACATACCAGGATGTTTGCAGGGAAGAAATTCCGGTAGCAGATAAGGTGCCATTAGTGGCTGAACCGGCGCAAAATGCTGTGGGTGTAATAGTGGGTGTTACAGGTGCAGTACACTGGGCTTTTAAAGGAGTACTCCTTAAAAAAACAAGTACAACAACTAGCAAAGCTAATTGAATTGGGTTTTTCATAGACGTGGGTTTACTTTTCGTAAATATAGACAAAAAACCGCTCGCTGCCCACACCCCGCCTTTATACGGATGGGTAAAATTTTCTTCTATTTTACGCTGAATTTCTCATTCACGCCGCTAAAACTGGATCAAATTCTGGCACAGAGTTTTTATAACAGTAATAAAAAAACTGATTATGAAAAATACAGGAACAATTTTAGGAGCACTTTTAATTGGTGCAGCTCTTGGAGCAGTAGCGGGAATTTTACTGGCACCGGATAAAGGTAGCGAGACACGCAAAAAATTAATGGAGGGTTCAAAAGATCTTGCCGGAAATCTAAAAAATAAATTTATGAGATCGGCTGAAAAAGTAGAAGATTTTGCAAATGAGAAAAAAGAAAATCTGGAAGAATTTTACCATAACGTGCATTCAGCGTCAAACCCTGTGGCCACTGCCTAAGTATCAAAAACGCTAAAAGGAAGAGCTGCCAGATAAGGCAGCTTTTTTTTTGCAGACTCCCGTTAAAGAATTTTAAATTCTATGTGGGAGCGGTGTCTTAAAGGATACTGCCCACTCTTGACTCTATAGGAATTGTACTTTTGACGACTTAAAATTACTTATGTATAAATTAAAAATCATCTCGTCAACCGTAAGACCGGGCCGGAAAGGTCCGACTATAGCAAAATGGATAAAAAGCATAGCCGACACTAACGGGAATTTTGAAGCAGAGCTTCTTGATCTCGGTGAAATTAATCTTCCTTTAATGAATGAAGCCGTTCACCCCATAATGAAACAATATGAGCACGAGCATAGTAAACAATGGAGTGCAAAAATTGAAGAAGCAGACGCGTTTATTTTTGTAACAACCGAATACGATCACAGCTATCCTGCGTCTCTGAAAAATTCTTTAGAGTACCTGGTGCATGAGTGGGGATACAAGCCTGCAGGTATTGTGAGTTATTCGGCAAGTCCTTTTGGAGGTGTTAGAGCGGTGCATAGTCTCAAACAAGATCTTCTTTCCTTGAGAACTATTGCTTTGCATGAAACAGTGATTATTCCCGGCTTAAATCAATTGATTAATGAAGATGGAGCATTTACTCCTACAGAAATAATTTCAAAATCTGCTGAAACCATGGTGACGCAGTTGGTGCGATGGACAAAGGGCATGAAGGCAATTAAAGAAGATAAATAGAATTTAAAAAAGTCCCTGTAAAGCCGGGGACTTTTTTTATTCTACAATTTTACCGGTTCTGTATGCCGTCCCTTTAAACATACAAATCAGTTCTCCTTTTTGATTGGTGGTGCGAATGTCATACAGACCGGTTTTATTTCCAAGATGAATTTCTTTAGCTTCCACAACCAAAACATCGCCTTCTACACAAGGTTTGGTAAAGGTTATGGAGACATCTAAAGCAACTGTTATGATGCCATGAGAGTTGCAGGCAAATGCAAACGCTGAATCGGATGCTGAAAATAAGACACCGCCGTGAATTTTTTCGAAGCCATTCAGCATGTCTTTTTTTACAGTGTAATGCAATTTGCAATAACCGGTTTCTATTTTATCTATTTCTAAGCCGAGCCATTTTGTAAAATGGTCGCGTTTTATCATAATGGCTAATACCTCTTCTGGAGTCATTTTATTTTTTTCTTAGATCAAGTATACGGTTTAATTTTCCACCTTCGCTTCTCGGGATAGTTCCGGGACAAGCCAAATGTATTTTCATCGATAAACCGATATCGTCTTTTATTTTTTTACTCAATCCTTTGTGGGCAAATTGAATTTTTTCATGTTTTAAAACATCCGCGTCGCTGGCTGAGGTTTCTTTTTTAATGCCTTCAAAAAGGGCGCTGGCTATTTCAATGTTAACTTCCGCTTCATCCATAGCGCCTTCGCGACTAACAACGAGTTGGTAGTTAGAGCTGAATTCTGAAAAATGTTCTAGCACTGCTTCTACTTGTGTATGAAAAAGATTGACGCCGCGAATAATTAACATGTCATCTGAGCGTCCTACTATTTGGCCCATTTTTACGTGTGTACGTTTTGCACTCTTGTCGTAATAAATATTAGTAATGTCATTGGTCCAGTAACGGATCATTGGCATGGCTTCTTTAGTAAGCGTGGTGAAAACAAGAACGCCGTTAGTTCCTTCTGGTACCGGTTCTCCGGTGTCTTTATCAACGATCTCCGGGTAAAAATGGTCCTCCCAAATATAACTGCCTGTTCCTTTTTCTTCAAAGTCTTCTTGCGAAACACCAGGACCAATAATTTCAGAGAGGCCATAAATATTGGTGGCCGTTACACCTAATTTGGCCTCTACTTCCGAACGAATGCTTTCTGTCCATGGCTCGGCTCCAAGGATGGCATATTTTAAATTCAATGATTTTAAGTCAATTCCTTTTTTCTGAATAAATTCTGCGATCGCTAAAGCATAAGAAGGCGTACAACAAATAGATTCACTTTGAAAATCCTGCAACAACATAATTTGTTTTTCAGTACCACCACCCGAAATAGGAATCACCGTCATTTCTAATTTTTCAGCGCCGTAATGTAAACCTAAGCCTCCCGTGAAGAGTCCATAACCATAAGCGTTTTGAAGCTTCATGCCTTTTTTACAACCAGCCGCCGTTAAAGAACGCGCTATCACTTCTGAAAAAAGATCAATGTCATTTTTTGTATAGCCTACAACAATAGGTTTGCCTGTAGTTCCACTCGAACAATGTAATCTTACCGTGTCCTGAACCGGAACAGTAAACAAACCAAAAGGATAATTATCTCTGAGCGCTACTTTTTTTGTAAAGGGTAATTTATGAAGATCGTTTACGGTCTTAATGTCAGAAGGTTTTAAACCTTTCTCATCTAATTGCTGTTTGTAAAAAGGAACTTTCGCATAGACGTTTTGTAGTTGATGCTGTAATCTCTCGTTTTGAAGTCTGCGTAATTTTTCGAGTGGCATGGTCTCGATATCTTTATTGAAGTAGCTCATTATTTCTTGTATTTAAAATGATCCTCTTGGCCCGTAAACGGTGAGAAGTGTTGTAACAAATGTAATTTTTTAAAAGCAAAAATCAGGCGTACACCTGATCTTGCTTTGGCTTATAAGAACTAAAAAAACTTAAATTAAAAAATAGAATTTCTACTACGGTTTAAAAAGTCTCACGAATTCAAACGAATCTTCTCTTATCAAAATGGTTGATGTAAGGCAACGGTCCCGGTGCTTCTGCCAGCATGTTTTGCTTCGGCACGAATCATATCAGCTGCTTTTTCACCAATCATAATACTTGGAGCATTAGTGTTTCCAGAGGTTACAGCAGGCATAATAGAAGCATCAGCAACTCTCAATCCTTTTACGCCGTGTACTTTTAAGGTTGGATCAACAACAGCCATTTTATCAATTCCCATTTTGCAGGTTCCCACCATATGGTGGTAGGTGCCACATGACTGACGGATGTAATCGATCACTTCTTCTTTTGTCTTATTTTTTCCCGGAAGAACTTCTTCTTTCATCCAGTCTTTCATAGCAGCTGTATACCCTAATTTACGACAGAGTTCTACGGCTTCGTATAAAGCATTTAAGTCAGCGTCATCTCCTAAGTAGTTCGGATCTAAATAGGGCGCGTCTGCGGCATCTGTGGTTTTTAATTTCATTTCACCGCGACTCACGGGACGAATTAAACCAGCGCATAAGGTAAAAGCGTTAGTAGGTCCGGTAAATCCCGGAGAGTAGTATGGTAATCCCATGAACAAAGGTTGTAAGTCTGGAGTTAACATATCGGGACGACTTTTCCAGAAGAGCTGAGCCTCCAGTAAATTTGCCTGAGGTGGAGGAATTTGTTGTTTAGATTCGAAGATCACACTTACTAATAAATGATCGTGTAAATTTTGTCCAACGCCCGGAAGATCTGCGACAGACTTGATTCCGAGTTTCTTTAAATCTTCTGCATTACCCACACCAGACAACATAAGAAGCTGAGCAGAACCAATAGCACCGGCAGAAAGAATAACTTCTTTGCTTGCCTTTACCGTTACTTCTTTGCCATCCTTTTTATAAACAACACCTGTGCAGGTTGTTCCTTTAAAAGTTAATCTTTGCGCAGGAGCATTGGTAATCACCGTGAGATTTTTTCTTCCTAAGGCGGGTACTAAAAATGCCTTTGCTGTTGAACAGCGTTCACCTTCGGGAGTTACCGTCAATTCACATAAGCCGGCACCCCAAATATCTGTGTTGCAATCTTCATTGAGTGGTAATCCTAATTCCGCACAGGCTGCTAAAGAAACAGTAGAGATGGGATTTGGATGCTTGATGGTTGTTACATGCAATGGGCCGCCAACACCATGCGTTGCACTTGCCCCTTTTTCATAATTTTCTGATTTTTTAAAATAAGGAAGAACACTTTTGTAGTCCCATCCATTACAACCCTGGTAAGCCCAGTTGTCATAATCAGAATAGTGGCCACGCACATAAATCATTCCGTTGATAGAACTACTTCCGCCTAGTGTTTTTCCACGTGGCCAGTAGCGCGGCGTGTTACCCGCATGCGTTTGCGGTTCTGTCATATATGCCCAATCACGCTCTGTTTGCCAGGTTCCGGGCCACCCTGCAGGAGCGTGTATATTTGGATCGTTGTCCGGACTTCCTGCTTCTAACAGCAGGACATTTGTTTTTGTGTCTTCTGTAAGACGGGCAGCAATTACACTGCCTGCAGAGCCTGAGCCGATAATGATATAATCGTAATCCATAGTAAAGTGTATTAAGGGTTAATAGTTATTTTTTAATACTGATAATTTGCGGTTGTGTTACTGCTTTTAATCCATCGATGCCAAATTCTACGCCGTAACCAGAATCTTTGGCGCCACCAAACGGAACCATTGGATGTATAGCGCCGTGTTGGTTGATCCACACTGTTCCGGCTTCGATACGTTTTGCTACTCTGGCTGCTTCGGCCAGATCTGTGCCCCATACAGAAGCGCCGAGTCCTGATTCGCTGTCGTTGGCTTTTGCAATTGCTTCCTCAATGGTTTTGTATTTAATGATGGGTAATACCGGACCAAATTGTTCTTCGTCAACAAGTCGCGAACCGTTATCAATGTCTCCAATAAGGGTTATAGGATAAAAGTAGCCCGGCCCTTTCATAGGTTCGCCACCACGAATAATGCGGGCTCCATTGGCTTTAGCATCATCGACTAAACCTTTCACAATATCAAACTGCATTTTGTTTTGAATCGGCCCCAATACATTACCTTCTATCATTCCGTTGCCCATAGGCATTTGCGCAGACACAGCATCTAAGGCACTTATTACGTTTTCATAATCATTTTCATGCACGTATAAACGTTTTGCACAAGCGCAAGTCTGGCCCATATTTATAAATGCTCCCCAGAAAAGATCTCCGGCAATTTTTTGCGCGTCGGTACCTGGTAAAACTATAGCAGGATCATTTCCTCCGCATTCTAGTGTTAGACGGGCCATATTGCCTTTAGAAGCATCAATGATTTTACGTCCTGTTTTTGTAGAGCCGGTAAACATGATTTTATTCACATCTTTATTTTCAATTAACAGAGCTCCGATTTTTCCATCACCCGTGATAACATTTAAAACACCGGCAGGAAGAACCGTATTCATAAGACGCACCATTTCCAGCGTTCCGATAGTAGTGTATTCTGAAGGTTTAATTACCACCGTATTTCCCGCGCGTAACGAAGGAACAATTTGCCAGATAGCAATCATCAAGGGCCAGTTCCACGGTGTGATAGCACCAACAACGCCAAGTGGTTTGCGGTGCAACTCATCTCTGCGTGTATCATCTTCAAAAACAACTTCTACGGGAAGATCTAAGGATGCAGGAACCTGGGTCCAGCCCACGCAAGCTTGCATCTCGAACAGAGAGCCCGGTCCGGCGAGTGGTTTACCTTGTTCTTTGGTGATCCATTCTGCTAAATAAGGGGAGTTTTCTGCAAGAACTTCCGAAACTTTCATTAATATTTTTTTTCTTTCGTCGTCGCCTTTGGCAGCCCAGGCTGGTTGCGCAGCCTTAGCTGACTTTACAGCACTCTCAACGTCAGCGGGGGATGAAATAGATGCTGAACCTATTACCTCACCGGTAGCAGGATTTTTTACTTCGAAAGATTTTCCGGAATCAATCGCTTTACCATCAATCATGAATTTGTAAGTTGCCATAGCCTGTTTAAATTAAATTAGTATAAAGCAAATGTATAGGCGATTACAACGGAACTTCTAACACTATTGTGATAGATTATATCAGGATAATCTCTAAAAAGTAAGCACTTACTTTTTCTGACCGCAAATGATTGAGCTTTGAGACTACATATAATAATGTATAAAGTGGCTTTATTTTTTTTGCAGGGAACATCCACAGGATCAGGTTTTTCTGATAACTTTATCTCATGAATTTTTATACGCGTAAATTAATAAGACCAGAAGATCTGAATGCGAACGGAACCTTATTTGGAGGAAGTTTGCTGCGCTGGATTGACGAAGAAGCTGCCATTTATACCATTATTCAATTAGATAATTCAAAAGTAGTAACCAAGTTCATGTCCGAAATAAATTTTGTGAGCTCGGCACGTCAAGGAGATATTATTGAAATGGGAATTGAGGCTACTGCTTTTGGAAAAACCTCCATTACGCTTTCCTGTGAGGTGAGAAATAAAATTACACACAAAAGTATTTTAACAATTGAAAAAATGGTTTTTGTTAATGTAAATGAAGCGGGAGAGCCCGCCCCACATGGCAAGACGGAGATTAAATATACAGACGAAAGGTTATCTCCAAAACGTAATAGTTAAAACTGTCCTCTGAATCTAAAGATGTTCGTATTTGCGGGAGGCCAATGCATCCTCTTTAATTTTTCAATTCCTAGTCTGGCAATTCCCTTTTTACGATCTGTATAATCTGTGGCTGAGTTTGTAAATCATCGAGGTTAAAATTTAATTCTAATCCTGCTCCTTGTGTAAGCGATTCCTGTATGCTACCGGGGTCATGCCCAATTGACGTTTAAAAATTTGGTTAAAATAACTTTCGCTGTTAAAACCACATTTAATCGAAACAAATTTTATACTGTGATGTTCTGCGTCATCTAATAGATCTTTGGCAGTGTCAATTTTTTTCTTGAGAATGAATTCTACCGGTGTTAAACCAAAGGCTGTTTTAAATTTCCTGAAGAGTACAGCTTTGCTAACACATGCAATGTTACAAAGATCGTCAATACTGATGGGTTCTGTGAAATTCGCGTTAATATGATTTACTGCTTTTGAAAAATTATCGGAAACATTCTGAACTTTCGCACTTTTTAATAAAAGTTCACAGGAATGTGTTTGGCTTAATCGGATGATTAATTCACTCGTCGCAATTTGCATTATGCTTTCATAGTCGAGATTTTTTTCCTGAGCTATTTCCGCAATTCTTTGCGCTAAGCGATAAAGCCCATTTTCTTCGAACAATAGAAAATCTTTATGGTCCTGCAAATACTCTATGTTTTTTTGAATGGTCTTTGCAGAATTGTTTTTTAAGAGGACTTCAATCTGTTTCAGAATGACGTTCCTGTTAATAGTTAATGTTAAACAAAGTGTTGGATGGGTTTTTGATGCGCCCGGAAGGTCAATCAGCATGGGAACATCCGGTGACACTATAAAAACCGCTCCCGGTAAAAACTCAAAAGAGCTTCCATCTATGCGCATTACTTTTCTGCCACTTAACATGATGGCTACCGTGGGATAATTGAACTGGAAACCTATGTTATCGGCTTCTTCCAGAGTTTCATAGAGTGTGAGTTCACAATTATCAAAAGTAAAAACCGTCGGAATTTCCACTAAAGGACTCCGTTGCTTTTGTATGGGAAGTGCTCTGGCTGAATTCTCTTTTGTCTTTAAACTCACACCCTTAAGGTACTAATTTTCATTTAATTTTTTTACCATGGTTAAAATGGTGGTAATAGCAACTGTTTCTTTTGTGTCGTCGTAAACTTCTACCTGCCATTTTACAATGCCCTTAGCAACGTCATTTTCATCTTTTTTCTCTTGAGGAACTTTCTCTTTCACCGTCAAACGCACACCTATCGTAGTTCCGGCGTATACGGGTTTTGTAAATCTTAATTCGTCAATTCCGTAGTTTAAGAGTACCGGACCTTTTTTTCTTTCTACAAATAACCCTGCTGCCGCGCTTAAAACAAAATACCCATGTGCTACAGTTTTCTCAAAAATGGTTCCGTCGAGGGAAGTAGCATCTGTATGAGCATAAAAATGATCCCAGCTTAAATTGGCGAAATTGGAAATATCTGCATCCATGATTGTTCTTTTACCTGTTGTAAACGTTTCACCTATTTGTAGTTCTTCAAAATGTTTCATGAAAGGATGCACCTTATCTTCAAACTGTTCTGATCCCGGCTGATAAACGTTACTCACGGCGGTAATAAATGTTGGAGAACCCTGAATGGCGACCCGTTGCATATAATGTTTTACACCTCGTAAACCACCCATCTCTTCGCCACCTCCGGCTCTTCCCGGTCCCCCATGAACCAGGAGTGGAAGTGGGGCGCCGTGGCCGGTACTTTCTTTAGCGGCTTCTGCGTTTAATATTAAAACGCGCCCGTGATAAGTACCGGAACCAAGTACATACTGTTTTGCTAAGTGTTTGTTAGCGGTTACAATTGTACTCACCAGCGAGCCCATGCCTTTTTTGGCAAGGGCAATCGCTTCTTCCATGTTATTATAAGGCATTAAAGTAGAAACTGGACCAAAGGCTTCTACCTCGTGTGCTTCTGTTGTTAAAAGTGGATTCTCATTCAGCAGTAAAATCGGACTCATAAAAGCGCCTTTTTTACTGTCGGCATCCATTACTGTAACACTGTCTAAAGACCCATAAATGATTTGTGACGATGCTAATAATTTTTGCACTTGTTCAATTACTTCTGCGCGCTGTGTTAATCCTGCTAAAGAACCCATTCTCACTTTTTCATTTAATGGATTTCCAATGGTTGTTTGAGCGAGCGCCTTTCCTAAGGCGATTTGTACGTCTTCTATTTTATTTTGGGGAACAAAAATTCTTCGGATAGCAGTACACCTTTGTCCTGATTTTGTGGTCATTTCCTTGCGAACCTCTTTAATAAAGATTTCCCACTCCGGCATGCCAGGTGTAACGTCCTCTCCCAACACTATACAATTTAAAGAATCGGCTTCCATGGTGAACGGCACGTTCTCACGCATGATAACTGGATTTGATTTTAATAAGAGGCCTGTACTTGCAGAACCTGTGAAGGTTACAACATCTTGCGACATCGTGTGACTTAGTATATCTCCTGCAGAACCACAAATCAATTGTAAAGCCCCTTCGGGTAAAATCTTAGAAGCAATGATTTCTCTTACAACCGCTTCGGTTAAGAAGGATGTTACTGTTGCAGGTTTTACCACCGCTGGAACTCCGGCCATAAGATTGACGGCGATTTTTTCAAGCATGCCCCAAATTGGAAAATTAAACGCATTGATATGAACAGCTACGCCTTCTTTTGGAAGTAAAATGTGATGACCCATAAAATGGCCTTCTTTTCCAAGTATGTGCGGTTCGCCGTCCAGGCAAAAAGATTCGTCGGGAAGTTTTCGTCTCAAAGAAGCGTTCGCAAAAAGATTTCCAATACCTCCTTCAATGTCTACCCAGCTGTCGGCCTTTGTAGCACCCGTTTGATAGCTGATCAAGTAGAATTTCGCTAAATGTTCACGCAAATGAAGGGCAAGAGCCTTTAACATTAAACCTCTTTGTTGAAAAGTGAGTTTGCGTAAAGCAGGGCCGCCCACCGTTCTTCCGTAATTTAAAACACTGGCGAAGTCAATGCCTTGAGTGGAGGCGTGCGCTATAACATCGCCCGATACTGCATTGTACAGCGTTTGACCTTCACCGTCGCCGCTGATCCATTTTCCGAGAATATAATTTTCTAATTTTTTCATCGTTTAATTTTAATGCTTTTCTGAGGATTATTTTAACACAGATAAAGTTTGCGCTTGTTGCGTTTTCAGGTGTCTAAAGTGCGTTTCAAAAAGGGGGTTACACCAAGTGTGGTGGAAGCGCTAAACTCTTTCTATAACCACTGCAAAACCTTGTCCTACGCCAATGCACATGGTTACGAGTGCATACCGTTTTTGTTGAAGTTGTAGTTCCATTGCAGCAGTTGTTAAAATGCGAGCGCCACTCATGCCTAAAGGATGTCCTAAAGCGATAGCGCCTCCGTTTGGATTAATTCGGGCATCATCGTCTTTTAATCCCCAAGCTCTGATCACTGCTATACTCTGCGCAGCGAAGGCTTCGTTTAACTCGATAACATCCATGTCGTTAATGGTAAGACCTGCTTTTGTTAACGCTATTTCGGAGGCCGGTACAGGCCCAATGCCCATGATGCGGGGTTCAACACCTGCAACACCACTACTAAGTATGCGTGCAAGAGGTTTTAAATTATACGCCTTTACTGCTTTTTCGGAAGCCAATAATAAAGCGGCAGCTCCATCATTTAGGCCAGCTGCATTTCCTGCAGTTACGGTTCCCTCTTTTGCAAAGGCCGGACGCAGTTTGGATAAAACTTCAAAAGTGGTTGTGGGTTTTATGAACTCGTCTTTCGCAAAAACTAAGTCGTCTCCTTTTTTTTGTGGAATAGAAACAGACACTGTTTCTTTTTCAAAACGCCCTGCTGCCTGTGCCTTCGCAGCTTTTTGATGTGAACGCATTCCGAAAGTGTCCTGGTCTTGACGATTTATGTTGTATTGCCTGGCAACATTCTCGGCGGTATCACCCATCGAGTCTACTCCATACAACTCTTTTAATTTTGGGTTAATAAAACGCCAGCCGAAACTACTGTCAAACATTTGTGCATCTCTTCCAAAAGCAGAACTGGTTTTAGAAATAACCCATGGACCGCGCGTCATGTTCTCCACACCCCCCGCGATAATCAAATCAGCATCGCCGGTTTGGATCGCTCTTGCCGCACTGATAGCTGCGGATAGTCCCGAAGCACATAAACGATTCACCGTCTCCCCGGGAACCGTTATAGGTAGTCCTGCCATTAACCCCGCCATGCGGGCCACGTTGCGATTATCTTCGCCAGCCTGGTTTGCGCAACCTAAGATAACGTCGTAAATTTTTGATTGGTCAATAGTCGGATTTCTTTTTAGCAGCTCTTTAATGACCAAAGTTGCTAAATCATCCGGACGAACTGCTGCCAGCGTTCCGCCAAAATTTCCAATAGGTGTTCTCACACCATCAATTATGTATGCGTTGTTCATAAATTGTTTAACGGTGACATTTAAAATAGTCGAAAGGTTCTTTGCAATCCTGGCACTGGTAGAGCGCTTTGCACGAAGTTGAACCGAATTGACTCATGACTTTTGTGTTCTTAGAATGGCATTGCGGACATTCCACAATCACTTCTTCACCAAATAATTGATGCACGTGTGGCGAGGAATCTACGGGTGGTGCAATGCCATAAGCCTTTAACTTCTGTTTGCCTGCTTCAGAAAACCAATCGGTGGTCCAGGCGGGGCTTAATTGTGTTTTGATAGTTACCTTTTCAATCCCTTCTGCTAAAAGTGCGAGACGAATTTCAACCGCGATCATGTTCATGGCAGGACAACCAGAATAGGTAGGTGTGATGATAACCTCTACAGAACTATCTTCGTGCACAACAACATCGCGCAAAACACCAAGGTCAGCAATGCTAATTACAGGGATTTCCGGATCACAAACATTTTCCAGTACTTTCCATATTTCGGCTTTATTTAATGTTATCATGTTTACCGTTTTAGATTTCTGCTAAATGAAACACATAGAGACATAGAGGGTATAGATTGATCAGCAGTGTTTCTATTAAGGTACATATAGAATTTGGATCCGCGTTCCAAAGTTAGTTTAGCGGTATTTCTGAGATATAGCATGTATGAAGTTTTCTTGCTTTCGTTTTTTTTCAGTTAGTTTATTCTTAGTGCCTTGGCAAACATTTGAAACGAAGCTTCAAATTATATGAGCCTCTATCCTCTCTTTATGCATCCAGCTGATCCTATGTATCTATGTGGTTAAAACATGTAGTCTATTCACCACTGCAGTCCCGGATAAGCCCGCTGCACACTTTGCATCTCCGCAAGCAGGTAACTTAAATGTTCAGAGTGTTTGCCGGTTTTACCACCTTGTTGCACATTGTTTTTTGTTGTCGGTACAGTTAAGGATGCTTGTGTGAAAACATCCGTCACTTGTTCCAGCCATGTTTTTTTTATCGCTTCAAAATCTGGAATTATTTTTTGCGCTATCAGAATTTTTTCATCGGCTGTAGGCTCTGTCAATTCTCCGCTAAACATCCACAAAGCTTTTAACGCTGTCTCCATTTTTTGTTTACTGACATCTGTTCCATCTCCTAAACGAATCACCCATTCAGAACTCCATTTAATATGATAGCTGACTTCTTTAAAAGATTTTTCTGCTATTGCTCTGAGTGTTTCGTCCGGGCTTTTTCTTAATTCAGATAACACATGGTAATGAAAGCTGTCGAATAAAAATTGACGTAGTATCGTGTGCGCAAAATCTCCGTTCGGTTGTTCGCACAATAAAAGATTTTTAAATCCTTTGCTTTCGCGAAAATACGCATAATCGTCTTCTGACTTTCCTTTTCCTTCAAGACTTGCAGCGTAGTCGTAAAAATTACGCGCCTCGCCAATTAAATCCAGAGCAATGTTGCTCATTGCAATGTCCTGTTCAATAACCGGACCGTGTCCGCACCATTCAGAAAGACGATGGCTTAAGATCAGGCTTGTATCAGCCATAGACAACACATAGTTGAATAAAGAGTGCTGATTGTTTTTTTCTTTTTCCATGACTAAAAATTACATGTGCCCGATACCATCGGGAATAGTATAAAATGTTGGGTGCCTGTAAATCTTGCTGTTAGCCGATTCGTACAAAGCATCTTCTTCGTCGGGATTTGAAGCATGAATGTTAGCAGACTCCACTACCCAAATGCTTACACCTTCCATACGGCGGGTATAAACATCGCGTGCGTTTTCAACAGCCATCTCAGCATCTGCTGCATGAAGGCTTCCCACATGCTTATGGTCTAGTCCCTGCCTGCTGCGGATAAATACTTCCCATAAAGGCCAATCTCTTTTTTCCATGTTATTCGTGTTTAATGTTCAATTTTATTTAATGTGGTTAGTGACACTCTGAACGGTTCAGTAGTTATCTTTAAAAGACTTATGCTACTTTTTTATTTTCTCCTTTGCGTATTCTCTGCTTTTCTGCATGCGCTGAGGCAGCTTCTCTTACCCATTCTCCTTCGTCATAAGCTCTTTTGCGAGTTTCCAGTCTTTCGTGGTTGCAAGGGCCATTTCCTTTTACAACATTCCAGAATTCTTCCCAGTCAATTTCTCCAAAGTCGTAGTGTTTGGTCTCTTCGTTGTATTTTAATTTATCGTCGGGAATTTTTAATCCTAAATACTCTACCTGCGGTATACACATGTCTACAAAACGCTGACGTAATTCGTCATTCGAAAACCGTTTAATTTTCCATTTCATCGATAATTCGCTGTTTGCCGACGCGTCATCGGTTGGACCAAACATCATTAAGGTTGGCCACCACCAGCGGTTCAAAGCGTCCTGTGCCATTTCTTTTTGTTCAGGACTTCCAGCGCAGAGAGCCATCATAATTTCATAGCCTTGTCTTTGGTGAAAACTCTCTTCCTTGCAAACACGCACCATAGCTCTGGCGTAAGGACCATAAGAAGCACGGCACAAAGGTACCTGGTTCAGAATGGCGGCACCATCTACCAGCCAGCCAATCGCACCCATATCTGCCCAGGTTAAAGTAGGGTAATTAAAAATGCTTGAATATTTTGCTTTACCAGAATGTAAATCATTGATGAGTTCTTCACGAGCTGCACCAAGGGTTTCGGCAGCGCTGTATAAATACAAGCCATGCCCCGCTTCGTCCTGCACTTTTGCAAGAAGCACTGCTTTTCTTTTTAAAGAAGGAGCGCGTGTCACCCAGTTACGTTCAGGCAACATACCCACAATTTCAGAATGCGCATGCTGAGAAATTTGACGGATCAAAGTTTTGCGATAAGCATCCGGCATCCATTCTTTTGGCTCAATGCGCTGTTCAGCATCAATGTTAGCCTGGAATTTTTTTTCTAAATCAACGATGTTATTTTTCATTGTATGTTTGATTAAGTTTTTATTGTATTCTCATTTTGTTACATCGGGGAGGGCAAAAGTCTATTTTACTTTTGAGCTAGCGTTGTCACATCAGGGGGTAGTCCATGTTCTCGACTACGCTCGAACTGACATTCAAGGAACTCGAACTGACATCCAAGGAACTCGAACTGTTCTCGACTACGCTCGAACTGACATCGCAAAAGCTCGAAATGTTCTCGACTACGCTCGAACTGACATCGCAAAAGCTCGAAATGTTCTCGACTACGCTCGAACTGACATTCGAAGAACTCGAACTGACATTCAAGGAACTCGAACTGACATTCGAGGAGCTCGCACTGTTCTCGACTACGCTCGAACTGACATCGCAAAAGCTCGAAATGTTCTCGACTACGCTCGAACTGACATCGCAAAAGCTCGAAATGTTCTCGACTACGCTCGCACTGACATTCGAGGAGCTCGAACTGACATTCGAGGAGCTCGAACTGACATTCGAGGAGCTCGCACTGACATTCGAGAAGCCCGCATTGGCACCCTTACAACTAAAACGGTCAGCTTCCATTTTATTTCACGTCAAAATTTATAACTACATCTTTTGTCTTGGGATGTGCCTGGCAGGTTAAAATAAATCCTGCATCAATTTCATCTTGTTCTAATCCGTAATTCACATCCATAGTCACTTCTCCTTTTTCGAGCTTTGCTTTGCAGGCACAACACACGCCCCCTTTGCAGGCATAAGGTAAATCAGACCCACTTTTCATCGCGGCATCTAAAATACTTTCGCCTTCGTATGGAATTTCCATTTCTGTGGATACACCATCGAGTTTAATGATGACTTTGCTCCTGGGTCCGGTACTTATTTTAGTTACTTTCTTAATTTGTTTTTTTGCTAACTGAGCTCCGGCTGTGGTGAACAATTCGAAGTGTATGTTTTTTGTAGGAATACCGGCTGCAGCCAAAGTATCTTTCGCCGTTAGGATCAGGTCTTCAGGGCCGCACAAAAAACATTCGTCAATCATTACCGGATCAATGATATTTTTTAAGAAGTACTCTATTTTGGTTTTGTCAATGCGTCCTGCTAAAATTTCCGCGTCAGCTTTTTCCTGACTTAAAATATAGTATAGGCTAAGACGACGCATATACTTGTTCTTCAGCGCTTCAAACTGTTCTTTAAAAATAATAGAACCTTTATTTTTGTTGCCGTATAATAAAATGATGGTGCTTTGCGGTTCTGTTTTTAAAATGGTTTTTACAATGGACATTACCGGGGTGATACCACTTCCAACAGCAATAAAAAAATAATTCTTTTTATTGGTTTCTAAAAGATCGGTGCTAAATCTTCCCAGTGGTGGCATCACTTCCACTTCGTCTCCTACTTTTAATGTAGAATAGGCGTAATTCGAGAATTTTCCTTCCGGAATGGTTTTAATAGCCACAGTCAATTGCTCATCAAGCGGACTAGAGCAGATAGAGTAGGAGCGGCGAACCTCTTCGCCATCAATGATTGTTTTTAAAGTGAGATATTGTCCGTGCTTAAAACCGAAGATTTCTTTTTTATCTTCAGGCACATCAAAAAGCACCGAAACACATTCCGGTGTTTCTTTTTTCAGAGCTTTTATTTTTAAGTTATGGAAGCGTGACATAATTATTTTTTTAGACCGCTTAAAAGCAGGTTAGTAATATCTTTTTCTAATTCTTTTTCAGAGATTTTTCTTTTCGGATTATACCACAACTCAATCCAGCGTATGGCTGAAAGTATCGTAAACATAGCCACCGAAACATTTATAGGTGCAAATTCTTTTTTAGAGATGCCATTTTCTATCAATGCCGCAAACCTGGCTTCGTAACCTTTGCGTAAAGTTTTAAAAATAGAAAGTTTTGGTTCCGGTAAAGATTTCCAATCATTGTTGGTTACAGACACAGATGCCGCATCTTCGATCATCAACTGAATATGGAGTCGAATGATAGACTTTAGTTTTTCAGTGTAAGATGACTTTTCATTTTCAACCTTAGAAATGTGTGAAACATATTCTCCCGCAATGCGGAAACAAATTTCTTCAAGCATCTCGTCTTTGGATTTAATGTGACTGTAAATACTCGCAGCCTCCACTCCCACGCGTTCTGCCAGGTCTCTCATCGAAGCGCTTCCATAGCCTTTCTCTTTAAATAAGAGCGCAGCTTCTTTAAGAATGTTTTCTCTTTTAGAGATCTTTTTTTTGACAGCAGTTGGCATTGTTATAAAGGGATATTTTAATCCTTAGATAAAAATATGAAAGCGGAAGTGAAAAACCTAACGAACGTTAGTTTTTTAACAAATTATAAGTTGGTGCACAAAAAAAACGGACCGCTAAGGTCCGTTTTGTAATTAAAGTATTTGAAAGTAAACTTTAGTTTATGATCAATTTATGTACATAACTTGAATTAGTGCCCGACAGTCGAAGTAAATAAATTCCGGGCTGCAGTTGTTGTAACGAAGTTTCCTGGGCACCTGTTTTTCCAGTTACAGTTTCTTTTGCTACTACGGCGCCACTCATGCTAACGATCTCTAACAAAGTATAATTTGCTTTTTCATCGAGGTTCATATATAAAATACCTTCTGCGATTTTTGGAGCAACGGGATACCTGTTTTTGTTTTCGGCAATACCCACAGGATTGCCTGTGGCATTGGTGCCAATGCGGTGTACGCTATTATCTGTATGAGAAACAACGTAGGCTTCTCCACTTTCTGTTTCTCCAAAGTGTACCATGCCGGTAGGTGAAAGAGTTTGAGGTGTAGTAGTCCAGCCGCCTGCTCCATCCGAAATAATTTTATACCAGGCACCCGAATAAAAATCTGCGCTTAAGTAATACCCTTGCAATGCTGGAAATGCAGAGCCCCTGTATACAATTCCACCTGTTATACTCGCTGCAGGATTTTGTGTGCTGTATGTATGAGCCGGCGCAACATAAGAGGATTGTGGTCCACAACCCGTAGTGTTAAAAGCAGCATTGCCTTCGTAACAACGCCATCCGTAGTTTTGTCCGGGGATAGCACCCGCAGGTCGGAAATTTATTTCTTCCCAGGAATCCTGGCCTACATCACCGATCCACATATCGTGTGTTTGTCTGTCGAAGCTCCAGCGGTAAGGATTACGCAGACCTATGTCGTAAATTTCGTTGTTGTAAGGATTTCCGGCCGGAACAGAGTAGTAGGGAGCAGCCGAGGCAGTATTGACAGCGAAACGTAAAATTTTTCCAAGCAATACGGAAGTGTTTTGTGCATTATTGGAAACATCACCTGCACCGCCACCATCTCCGGTGGAAAGATACAAGTAACCATCGTTTCCAAAATGGAGCTCACCACCATTATGATTTGTATTGCCTGGGTGAGGAATACTGATAATGACTTTTTTAGAATTAGCATCCGCTACATTCGGACTAGCACTAACCTGGTAACGCGCTATCTCGAGCATGCCGCCGGCTGTTGTATAATAAACGTAAAAGAAACCGTTGGTGGCATAGTTGGGATGAAAGGCCATACTTAATAATCCCCGTTCACCGTCACTGCTGATATTGGTTACCGTTAAGAAAGTAGAAAGTAAAGTGAAGGAAGCATCGTAGGCAAGAATGGTTCCGCTTTTTTGTACGATAAATACACGGTTAGTACCGTCACCGGCATTTACAAATGCGATGGGACCAGTAAGACCGTTTGTAATTACGGGAGTAAGCGTTATTGTTGGCGCTTGTGCAAATGTTTTTCCAAGAAGAAAAACAAAAAGAATTACCAGGTTCTTTAAGGAAATTTTGCGAAGAATCGCTGAGTAAGTGTTATTCATAGTTTTGTGATTTGTTGGTTCATTCTAAGTTAGTAAAACAAAAAAATGCGCCAATCGTAAACAGAATAGATTTTGTGTTTATTTAAGGAAAATTGGCGGCGGCAAAAAACATACCAGGCGCAAAAGGAAATAAATGTGTTTTTAATAAATGAGTTTAAGTTAGCAAGCCATCTTTCAAATCAAATGGGTGCTTTAATTACAGAAATAAAAAGTAGTTATAGATCTATCGATTTTGTTCGTTGTTTAATTTCTGAAAAACACCAATAGTCCAGGCACTGGAATTTAGTTTTTCCTTCCTGTTACTTTCAGTAGCAAATTCTTCAACGATGTATTTTTCAGGAAAGTGACCGGTTGTTTTATAGGTTCCATAAGCAAGCTTAAGCCATCGGTTTTTAATGGTATCGGCTGTAGCATTAAAATTGTAATTGCGTAAACCTTTAATTGCCATCCATTGCAAAGGGGCATACCCATAAGGTGAATCCCATTGTTGACCGGTTTTGTAGGGTGTTGTAACAAGTCCGCCTGGTCTTAAAAAAACTCCCTTAATTCTGTCTTCAACTTCTTTGGCCTGCGCGGGCGAGGCAAGTTGAAAAAATAAGGGAAATGTTCCTGCTAATGAATAAACCAGTGAGTGCCTTTGTTCTTTACAGTTAAAATCGAAGTAATAATTTTTAGCAGCACTCCAGCAGTAATTATTGATGGCGTTCATGCGTTCTTCAGCCCTAAAGTTAAATTCGTTTGTTTTTGAAATGTTGCCGGTTAGAGAATAAGTGTGTGCGAGTACCAATTCTTCATAATATAAAAGACAATTTAAATCGACAGGGATAAAGTCGGTTGTGTGTATGGTTGCCGGTGCATACATGTTCTCACCTGCAATATCGATCCAGCGGCTTGAGCAGCCCCATCCGGATTCTGCTGCAGCGCGAATGTTTCGGTAAAGTTCTTTTTCGCTGTATGTTTTTAGAACCAATGATGCTTCTGCCGCAGCTTTAAGGTCTTCGTAATAATTTTCTGCACGTGGTGTAGTTTGATCATCCCAGTAGCGATTCAGTATTTCACCGCCAGGTAATTTTACAACGCGCTGGAATGTGCCTACAACATTAGCCTTGAGCTGCTCTGAACCTCTCATCCAAAAAGCATATTCTTTTTCGAGGGCAGGGAGATATTTTTTATAAGTAGAATCGCCTTTTGATTGCACTAATACAGAGAGCATGAGCGCAAAAACTGGTGGTTGTGAACGGCTAAGGTAATAACTGCGATTTCCGGCAGGAACAAAGCCATAGTGATTGATCATCCACGAAAAATTATCTACACTATTTTGAACTGCCTCAATGTCGCCGTCTGCCAGTAATCCAAGCATGGCAAAATAACTGTCCCAATAGTGCATTTCACGAACACTTTCGCCTGCGATAACGTAAGGGTAAGGCAATGCCAGCAATGTGCCGTTTTGTTTTTTATCAGCAGGATGTTTTAAAGTTTTCCAAAGCGCTGAAATGTCTTCTGACGCTGAGAGGGAATCTACCCGGGAGTCTTCATGCGGAGGTATGAGGAAATTCTTTTTTACAAAGTCTAAAATAACTTCTGGAGATTTATTCTTAAGGGTAGTATATTCCAGGTTTATGGAATCGAGGTCTCCTAAAGGAACGCAGTCTACAAAGGTTTTACTGTCGCTGAAAATTCTCAGACTCTGTACATCATAAAACAATTGCCCGTAAAGTTCTTCAGGGGGATCATTTCTGAGTGTTTTTGGAAGTTTAGGTTCGTCGGAACATCCGGCTAAACTTAAAAACAGGAAAGCAGGAAATAATAATTTCAGTTTCATGCGCTATTAAAAAGAAATAAAAATAAAACTTATTTCTCAAAAGCAATCAGCTCTCTAAGGAAGTAGTTTTAAATTTTAGCATAAAACTCGCTGGAATTTACGCTTTCAATTTCTCTGTGAAGTGATTTTCCATCAGTAACACTATGCGCAAGAAAAACTCCTGCAAAAAAAACAGCGGTGTAATGCTACCGCTTCATTAAAAAGGAAACGTGGGATTTCCCCCTGAAAGTAGCGGTTAAATATGAATTAAAGATTTGCTGAAATAAAAAAGGAGCCATTGTAAACAGCTCCTTTTTGTAAATGCGTATAAAGACCTTAAATTGTAAGGATGCCTACAACAGTGGTGTTTCCCACTGTAACAGTGATGTTTGATAAGGTAGCGGTATTAAAAGGAGAAACCGGTACCGCAGAAACGCTGTAAGTTCCCGCTGGCAAACCTTTAATAATAAAATTGCCATTGCTGTCAGCAACGGTTGAGTAAGAGTTGCCGCCTGACGTAACAGTAATTATTGCAGCTACTCCGGGTTGCGATAGTTGTCCTTTTATGGAGCCACTGATGGCAGTTTCAACCGTTCTTATAACAGGTTTAAGCGAGTAACTACCATTGCCTTTTTCAACAATGGATTGATTTGCATCGAAATCGAGTAACACATAGTAAGCTACACCGGCCTGCAAAGTTTGGTGAACCTGTAGTTTTAAACCTGATTGTTCAGCACTTGGAGTGCTTAAAGGATAAGTAACGCCTCCTTTAACAACCGTACTGTTAGGGCCTAGTATTAATCTTATTTGCTCTACCTTGTCTACATATAAAGATCCGGTAGCAATAAGTGTGTCAAGGCCATTCGAGAAATTAAGTAAGTTGTAGATGCCGGCGTTTACATTTAATTGCGTTGTATTTCCGTTACCGGTAATTTCTACAGCTTGTAGATCAATGTTTACTGCGGTATACGGTCCAGGCGCATCGGTCATACGCACGTAATAGGGTGTTGGTTTAGCTGGATCTAGGGTTGGTTCTGGGGTTGATTCCTTTGTGCACGAATTTGCAAATAAAACAATCGTGAAAAGAACTGCGAGCGATTTAAGAGTTTTCATAAGTTTTATTTTTTGCAAAGGTTGAATTTGCATTCTCCCTTCAGGGCTGGTTTAAACTATTCTGCTTATAATTTCATGCCATAAAAAACATAAAGTAGTCTCTCTAAAGACTTTAAACAGCGCCTTAACCCCCAAGCATTTCATAAATTTATTTTATTACTCCAGCCATGTTCTTGTAGTCTTCTACAAATGAGGCATATAAGTTCTTACTTTCTAAAGGGAAATAATTCCCTTAGACGTAGATCTCTGAGCCATAAACCTCCCCACATAATTGCGGAGATATAAACTGAAAATAATGTGTGACTGAATAATGGATTGTCCACACGTAAATGAGTAGCCATTGCCCCACCAAAATAACCGGTTAGCAAAACTGCTCCTAGTATGGAGGTTCGAGGAATAGCATAAAGCAAGGTGCAAACAAGAGCAATAACACCGAGTGTAAAAATATGGTGTTCTTTATAACCCAATTCGTTAACGGTTGTTTGAATTACTTCCGGGGGACATGCAAATTTCATTATAGCATCAAATGCCATAAAGAAGATGATAAGTCCACTCATTATTCTGCCGGTTAAGAGTTGCGCTTTTGAAATGTGATTTGTTTCCATAATTTTTTTAAGCAAATATAGAAGGCGTTTTATAAATTCATACTTGTTATTAGCGACATATTGTGGGTTAAATACGTCAACAAAAAAACGGATTTAGTAGTTAATCTCCTTGCCGCTGGTAATAGTATATTCCGGCTTCTTATCTCCGGAGGAACTAAATTTTACAAAATTTATTTATTCTGAATAGTTTGTTACAACTTAAGCACTTTGGGGACGAAAATCATTTTTCAAATCGCTTGTATTAAACGCTAAATTATATCGCATTTATTTTAGCAAATGATAATGGATTCGAAATATACTTTATGCCATAACTGTTTAGTGAAGCCCAAAGCCGTCCGGATTCTGCCTTTGTAAACCTTTTCAGATCACTGCTAATTTCAAAGATTTCGCATTTAAGTCCTGCCTCGTTTACAGGAAAAGAGACAATGGATTTTTGAGGGAAAGATTTATTTCCCACTGTAAAAAATTGAACGAAATCGTAGTCAAAGCCATCGGGTATATAAAGGCACAGTCTTTTCGCGCCTTCCATTAGCTCCACTTTAAGTTCGATAAGTTCTGAAATAGCGTATGTACTTTTAAATAAATTGAACGTTTCTTTTTTAAAATTCCCGGCAACGGATTGAAGCCGTGGAATTAGATTTACATAAACATCAAATTGATTCTCGGAGCCGGTTTGCAGATCCGCATAAAAGTCATGTATGGTAAAATCGCCACCATTTATGGTGTATGCTTTTTTACCAATAAAATAATCGAGGTCTTTTACAAACTCCAGCGCTTCATTTTTTTTCATTTGATTTTGTTTAAGCGTTTGTAAAGAAAGCAGGTTCTACAAAACGACCATATTAAGGCGTTAAGAACCGAAGATAGGCCCAAAGGTAATGCTCTTGCAAAACCTGCTATAAAGTATCGCGGTTTTTAAACGGCAACATTATGCTCTCTCAAAGCATCGTTCAACGAAGTCTTAAGATCGGTGCTGGCTTTACGTTTCCCAATAATCAATGCACAGGGTACCTGAAACTCTCCCGCAGGAAATTGTTTGGTATAACTTCCCGGAATAACAACACTGCGTTCTGGCACATATCCTTTTGTTTCGATAGGACTTGATCCGCTGACATCAATAATTTTTGTAGACTGAGTTAATACAACATTTGCTCCAAGAACTGCTTCTTTCCCAACTCTCACGCCTTCCACCACAATGCAGCGGGAACCGATAAAAGCATCATCTTCAATAATTACCGGTGCAGCTTGCACGGGCTCTAATACTCCGCCAATACCAACTCCTCCGCTCAAATGCACATTTTTTCCAATCTGTGCGCAGCTTCCAACGGTTGCCCAGGTATCTACCATAGTTCCCGAATCTACATAAGCGCCGATATTTACATAACTCGGCATCATAATTACACCGCTTGCCAAAAAAGCACCGTAACGCGCAATAGCATGTGGCACCACTCTTACGCCAAGATTGGCGTAATTGGTTTTCAAGGCCATTTTATCATGAAACTCCATGGGGCCAACTTCAAAAGTGGTCATTTTGCGTGTAGGAAAATACAGAATTACCGCTTTCTTCACCCATTCATTTACCTGCCAGCTGCCATCAGGCATTGGCTGTGCCACTCTTAACTGACCAAGGTCTAATTGCTGAATTACTTCATTAATAGTTGCTACTGTATGTTTGTCTTGTAATAAGCTTCTGTTGTGCCACGCGGCTTCGATAATGTCCTGCATAAGTGATTTTTAAGAACGGCTAAATTAATAAAAAAGGAGAAACTGTCTACAGGAGATGTCTCCCGATATTTTTAGCGAAGTTTAATTACAGAATCATAAGGTGGAATTGTGTAAAGTACGCGGTCTGATTACATGGTGAATTAAGGATCCTACGCCTTCGTTTGTTCGATAAGAGGCTTGTTGGGCCATCTAACCACGCCGGGAGGAATTTATCATGCGTATGATCAAAAAATTATTTGGATTTTCAAAAAAAGCCGTATATTTGCAGCCTGAATCAAGGTTCCATAGCTCAACTGGATAGAGCACCTCACTACGGATGAGGAGGTTTGGGGTTCGACTCCCTATGGTACCACTGAAGTAGAAAACCCCTTTCGATTTATTTCGGGAGGGGTTTTTCACTTCAGTGGTGTCCCGAAGTGAAAGCACGAAGTGATTTTTACTTCGGGGCCACTTCAGAATTTTCCTTGTTTTTATAACTATGCCTCTACCGTATTGTGTTTATATACTTTTTAGTAAGAAAGATTTTGAATTATATGTAGGATATACTTCAAATCTGGAAGCGAGAATTAAAGATCACAACTCCGGCGGGACGAAGAGTACATCATACCGAGGCCCATTGGAATTAATTTTTTGTGAGTTTTACCTTTTTAAAGAAGATGCAAAGAAGCGAGAATTATATTTTAAAACTACAATGGGCAAAAAAGCAATAAAGCTAATGTTGATAGGGACTCTGGATAAATTGGGTTATAAAGGAACTCTTAAGCCTTTAGATATTATCGAAGATACCATTTCAGATTAAAAACACAGTATGTTATTAAAGTTCGACATTTGATTCGACCATTTCCAAAAAATAAAAAATCTTAATTAAATCCTCAGGGTCAAAGTTCGACATAGTTCCCACTGGTACCACGATTATAAAAAAAGCCTTTTCGATTCTATTCGGAAAGGCTTTTTCACTTTAGAAAGTTTCAGGAAATTCCGGCCAATTCAAGCCTGGTAAAACCCGACTTTTACTAATGATGCGATTGTTCTTCGCGGGAAATAAATTGTAGATCGGAAATCAGCTTCAGCACAAATTCGAGTTGTTCTTCTTTTGAAAGGTCGCTGTTGTCCAAAATTACAGCGTCTTCTGCCTGAGTGAGCGGACTTTCTTCGCGGCTAATATCGGCCATGTCGCGTTTTAACAGACTCATTTCCACTTCAGCCATTGTAAAGTACTGACCCTTGCTACTGAATTCATCCATACGCCTTTTGGCCCGGACATCCGGATCGGCAATCATAAATAATTTTAATTCTGCTTTTGGAAAAACGTGGGTGCCAATGTCCCGGCCATCTAAAACAACTGCTTTTCTTTTGCCCATCTGGCGTTGAGCCGCCACCATTTTCTCGCGTACTTCTTTAATAGCACTCACTTTACTAACAAGATCACTCACTTCCATGGTCCGGATATCGCGTTCCACGTCTTCCCCATTTAAAAAAACATCTGAGTGGTGTGTTTTTGGATTGACGTTAAATTCAACATCTACTAAAGGTAATCGAGTTATCAGCTCTTCTTTATTGACAACCTTATTAGCGTCAATAAGTTCATTTCTTATAGCATATAAAGTCACCGCGCGGTACATAGCTCCGGTGTCGATGTAATTATAGCCAAGTTTTTGCGCCAGGGCTTTTGCCAGGGTGCTTTTCCCGCAGCTACTGTATCCGTCTATAGCGATTGTTATTTTTTGCACAGCTATAAATTTACGATTTAATTTATAAGAGAATCAGGAAAATTATGCATGTAGTTTAACGGTTGCGATCTTTGTAATCAAATAAGAAATCAAATCGCTATTAAAAAGTAAAGCCAAAACTAAAGGTCTTTTTTTTTATGTTAACTTTAAGTCCGGTAAATTTTTAAACCCACATCCATGAAATCAGAAAATCCCAATATGTCTGGAGTTATTTTTAGGCAACACCCGACACTTAAAAACAAAAACGGCAATAAAAAATGCATTTTATTTTTAGTGTTAGCAGGCTTGTTAAAACTCAGTTCGGCCCAAACAAGCGGAGCCCTCATTGGGATCTATACGCAGGGTACAAGCGGATCCACGTATTATTCCAAAATTCAGGATGTCGCTTCGGGGCTTATTGCAGCATCGAATTCGCTTACGGGTGTCAATCACAATTATGGTAAAACTACCTATGATGAAGCAGGCAAACGTTATTTTTGTACCACAAATCTGGGTATCACTATAATTGATGCGCAGACAAATAGTGTACTAGGAAATGTTGTGCCCCCTGCTTACTTTGACGCCCTTGAATATAATCCCAATACAGGAAAACTAGTTGGTGTTTGTCATTACACCTCTGATCTGTTTTTTACGCTTGACATTAGCACGGGTGTAACAACGACACTTTCAACTATACCAACCGTGTTTTCTCCGCAGCTAGGCGAAGGTACGTTTGATGTTGCCGGTAACAGGCATTTTTATCGTCTAACAGCAGGAAATGTATTGGTTTTAGATGCGGCCACCGGAGCTTTAATTAAAACTATTGGTGTGGATATTAGTTCCATAGAATTCAATCCTAATTCCGGAGAATTGATAGGCTGTGCTCAAAGGGGTGGTGAATACAAGTTTTGTCGTGTAAATGTTTCAACAGGTTTAATTACAAGTAGTATTACCCTTACCGGAGTGCAAGATATGAGCGGAGAATCTACTTTTGACGCTGTCGGAAACAGATATTTTGTGAATACTAATCTGGGGACAACTATAATCGATCCGACAACAGGAGTTATAATTACGTCAATTCCGCGGGCTTTGTATGGATTGGAATATATTGGCAATATCAGCATTCCTGTTGGCATTTCGGAGATCTCAAGTGGTAACTCTGATGTTTTAAAAGTATATCCAAATCCATGCGCTACAGTGATTAATATTGAGAATGGCGCTGCTATGAAAATAAACCGACATTCGGTACGAATAAACAACAGTCTTGGACAAGAAGTGTATAAGCAGGAGCTAACGCAAAATGCCATCTCTATAAATGCCTCCACGCTGCCGGGCAAAGGCATTTATTACTTGCAATTACTTGATTCTGACGGTAAAATATTGGAGAGACGTAAAATTATTTTGCAGTAATTAGCCAGGTTTTCAGATGTATTTTTTATCCGATCGCAACATTTGATGAGTTAGAGGATGCGACTGGTCTCAGATAAGGCAAAGCGCTTTCTTTAAAAAGTTATTAAGAAATGCCTGTAAAAACCTTTCTCTTTTAGTACTTTTACCCTTTATTTTTCGATCAAAATTATGAGCAAAGCAGACGTATTATTAGGCCTACAATGGGGTGACGAAGGAAAAGGTAAAATTGTAGATGTATTAACTCCCAAGTACGATATCATCGCCAGGTTCCAGGGTGGTCCGAATGCAGGACACACATTGGAGTTTAACGGTATAAAACACGTTTTGCATACCATTCCAAGTGGAATTTTTCATCCAACTGCTATAAATATTGTTGGAAATGGCGTGGTAATTGATCCGGTAATTTTTAAAAAAGAAATTGATGCTTTATTGAAACTGGGTGTGGATGTAAAGTCCAAACTCATGATCAGCAAACGCGCGCATTTGATTTTACCAACGCATCGTTTAATTGATGCCGCCAGTGAAGCTTCAAAAGGCAAAAATAAAATTGGATCTACGTTAAAAGGTATTGGCCCAACTTACATGGATAAAACCGGGCGTAACGGTTTACGCATTGGCGATATTGAAACCAATGAGTTCAGAGAAAAATACGATGCCCTTGTAGAAAAACACAAACAACTTTTACAGCACCATAATTTCGAATACAATTTGGCTGAATTAGAGCCGGCCTGGTTTGAAGCCATAGAATCTATTAGAAATCTACCCTTCATTGAAACAGAACATTACCTGAACAAGGCGATGCAGGAAGGTAAAAAAGTTTTATGCGAAGGTGCGCAGGGAAGTTTATTGGATATTGATTTCGGATCCTATCCTTTTGTAACCAGCAGCAACACTATCTGCGCCGGTGCTTGTAACGGATTAGGAATTCCTCCAAATAAAATTGAAAACGTTATTGGGATTTTTAAAGCTTATTGCACGCGTGTAGGTAGCGGACCATTTCCAACAGAATTAGATAATGAAGTAGGAGAGAAAATTCGCCAGGTAGGAAGAGAGTTTGGTGCTACAACGGGCAGACCACGCCGTACAGGCTGGTTAGATATTCCGGCTTTAAAATACGCTGTGATGATTAACGGTGTTACCGAGTTAATGATGATGAAGGCGGACATTTTAAGTGAATTTGACGAAATAGAAATTTGCACGCACTATGACCACAAAGGTGAAAAAATAGATTATCTGCCTTACAATATCGATCCTCAGTACCTTAAACCAATTACCATTAAAGTAAAAGGGTGGAAAGTAGATCTCACAGAGATCGATAGCAAAGAAAAATTACCTGCTGCTTTATTAGAGTATGTAAAATACATTGAAAAAGCTGTAAATACGCCAATCTCTATCGTATCTGTGGGTCCTGACAGGAAACAAACCATTCACATGAATTAATACGAAAACGACTCTACAAAAAAAAAGCAGCTCAAAAATACGAGCTGCTTTTTTTATTCTATTAATTCAAAGTTTATTCTGGCTTGGTAATAGCTTCCGATCTGTACGAATTCGGAGCTCTTTTAAAAGAGTAAATAATAAAAATGATGCCAATGGCAATAAATGGAAGACTTAACCACTGTCCCATATTAAACTGCATCTGATCTTCAAAGCCTACCTGGTTTTCTTTAAAAAATTCGTCTACGAACCTTTCAATGAAAAGTAGAATGCAGAGCATGCCAAACATAAAACCTGGTCCTACAGAATTGCGTTTGTTTTTCCAAAACCAAAACATGAAAATAAATAAAATGAGACAGAAGATGGCTTCGTATAATTGCGCCGGATGACGCGGCTGATTGTCTGCCTGCACAAAAATGAAAGCCCAGGGTACATCTGTTACTCGCCCGATTATTTCACTATTGATGAGATTTCCGATACGGATACACATACCCGCTAAAGGAACTACAACTACCAAGCGATCAAATAACCACAACCAACTTTCTTTTGTTTTGCGGCAGTAGAGTATCATGGCTGTAATAATGCCAATCGCTCCGCCGTGACTCGCTAAACCGCCTTCATATACCTTCAGCATATTCAGCGGGTGCGATAAATAGCCTTCTTGTATCAACATCCCTGTTGGTGTATACTCATCCCACCAGGGACCATAAAATAAACAATGTCCAAGTCTTGCACCAAGAATCGTCCCTATAATAATATAAAGGGTTAAAGTGTCAAGGTCCTTATCAGACCTGCCTTCTTTTTTGAAAATAATATTCATAAAATAAAAGCTGGCAATGAAGGCAAGCGCCCACGTTAAACCATACCAACGCACTGGCCAATCGATGCCGGGGATAGTGAAAATTTCGGGTGAAGGATTCCAGGTAATGAAGTTTAAAATCATAGAGGGTAAATTTAAGAATTTCTTTCTACCAAACTACTAGACAAATTAACCACTAAGGCACCAAGATCACTTAGGAGCACTAAGAAATAATAAGCGAAAATCGTCGCGTACTTTTGACTACTAAGGCACTAAGATCACTTAGGAACACTAAGAAAAATAAGCGAAAATCGTCGCGTACTTTTGACCACTAAGGCACTAAGACCACTTAGGAACACTAAGAAAAATAAGCGAAAATCGTCGCGTACTTTTGACTACTAAGGCACTAAGACCACTTAGGGACACTAAGAAAAAAAGCAGGAAAAAGTCTAAGTGTTTCTTGTGTCCTTAGTGTCTTAGTGGTAAGAAATAGTTACTTTTGCCCTCATGATTAATGCGGCCATATTTGCCAGTGGAGAAGGTACCAACGCGGAAAACTTATTTACCTATTTTGCGAATGATTCGCGTATAAAGATCAAATTGGTTGTAACCAACAAAGATTCAGCAGGAATTGTAGCGCGCGCGGAAAAGCACAAAAAAAACGTACAGATAGTAAGTAAAGCAGCTCTTGAAAATTACACCGATCAATTGATTGAATTTTTAAAAGTAGAAAAAATTGATCTGATCATTCTTGCAGGATTTTTATTAAAAATTCCGGAAGCTTTTGTAAAAGCTTTTCCAGATAAAATTATTAATCTTCATCCAGCGCTATTACCAAAGTACGGTGGAGCAGGGATGTACGGCGCCAACGTTCACAAAGCGGTTATTGAAAATAAAGAAAAAGAGAGTGGTATTACTATTCACTATGTAAACGAAGAATACGACAAAGGTGAAATTATTTTACAGGCAAGTACTTTATTGGATGAAAATGAAACTCACGAAACACTCGCGAAAAAAATTCAGCAACTTGAGTTTGAACATTTGCCTAAGGCAGTGGAGAAGTTTTTAAAATAAAGTCAGCAAACTAATTTTTAAGCCTAAGTTCCTCATCCCTTAATTTCTTTACGTGCTTTGCATCTCAGGGCGCCGCATTGTTTCTTACGCTCTTAGCGTGTCTGCCTGCAACTTATTTCTCCAAAATCTGAAATTCCGTTCTACGATTTTTAGCGCGACCTTCTTCAGAAAGATTATCTGCAATCGGTTTTGTCTGCCCGAATCCTTTAGCTGTTATACGCTTGCCTTCAATTCCAAACTCTTCCAAAATAGCTTTTACAGTAAAGGCACGATTTGTACTTAAGGCCTCATTGTCTTTGGGATTGCCAATATTATCTGTATGACCCTGAATCTCTACTTTAATTTTCGGATTTTCTTTTAAGTAGCCTGCAAAACTTTCAAGGATAATGCGACTTTCGGGTTTTAAGTCGGCGCTGGCAGTGTTGTATAGAATATTATCAATTACAAAACGTCCGCCTTCTTTTGCTTCTTTTACCTCAATATTCACAACTGTAGGTTCTGAGTTAACAGGTGGCACGTCTTTCATTTTAATGATCTTCACATTAAAAGCAACGTCATCTTTTTTTACCGTTAAAACAATGTCATTTTTTTGTTTCTTCACTGCAATCATGTAATCTCCTGTAGCACTGTCTACCGTTGCGTAAGAAATTTGTTTAGTTTTTACATCTTTAATCTCAATTGCTGCTCCCGTAATTTGATTGCCTGAACTATCTTTCACTGTTCCTTTAATAAAAGATGTTTGCTGCGGACGAGCCTCTTTATAAAGTGGAAAGCCATACAAATCATATTTCCCAACGCCTCGGCCTCTTACTTTGCCTTCATCGTAACTGAAGAAATATCCTGTTTGTGCATCACTGCTTACAAAAAAACCTGTATCGTCGGTGTAACCGTTAATAGGTGAACCAATGTTTTCAGGTTCTTCCCATTCGCCCTTTTCATTTTTACGGGAATAATAAATATCGTAAGCACCAAATCCAAAATGTCCTGTGCTGCTGAAATAAAGAGTCTCACTGTCACTGTGAATAAAAGGTGTTTTTTCATCGCCTTTTGTATTGATGGTCGGACCTAGATTTTGGGGCACGCTCCATTGCCCTGTTTTTACATCTTTTACCGTATAGTATAAATCAATTCCACCATATCCACCCGGACGATCGCTTGCGAAATAAAGTGTAAGTCCGTCGGAAGCAATGCTTGGCTGACTATCCCAGTATTTGCGGTCATTTACATTTGCACTTAGTTTGCGAATCTCACCCCATTCTCCATTTGCAAAATCACTGACATAAAGATCGCAATTCGGTTGAGGTAAACCTTCCTGGCGCATCATCGCGAAGTACAAACTTTTATTATCGATAGAAATACTACAACCACCCTGGTTATCATCGCTTGTATTAAACGGAACTCCCATGGCCTCACCCTTATCAAATTCGCCACCAATAGAACGTTTTGAAATCATGAAAACTTCTTTCTCTGCATCGCTCGCCGAGACACGGTTCATGCTTTGTAAAGGAACGCGTCTAACAAAATAACAACTCTTATCATCGGGAGAAATGTAGGCTAAATATTCATCACGTTCGGTTGACACACCTCTTACCACTTTCGGATCAAACTGCACATTTTTTTTAAGACCCATTTCTTTTTTTGCCGACTTGATCATCATTTTTGCCTGGTAAGTTTCCTCTTTCCAGTCTTTGGCAAATTTTGATTCATCTTCATCTTTAAAGTCAAGAAACTTTTGTAAATATTTTATGGCCGAGTCGTTTTTTGTTTTTTCGTAATAGTCATAACCTATGTAATAATAAGGTTCGCTGTGTATTTGTGGACAAAGGCCTATAGCCTTATAGAAAAATGGTACACTTGGTGAAAAAGGCTTGTTGTCTATCTTACTTGTCTTTATAAATTCCTGCCCCACTGCTAAATAGGTCTCAGCGAAATCTGGTTCCATTTCCATAGCTTTTTTTAAAAATTCAAGGCGTTCAGGCTTTTTATATTTTTTTTTATCTAATCCTTTTTCATAAAGAGCAATTGCCTTTTTGGAAATTTCTTCGCTGCAGTATTTTTTAGGTTTGGCATCTTCATCCTCCTGTGCCAGAAGAAGTGTATTTAAAAAAAGCAAGAAGAAAAGTGCGAAAAGCTTAGTCATATTAGAAGTCATGATCAAAAGTAAATGAATGCTAAAGCTAAATTACTCACAAATTAAAAGGTTGTTTACGTGTCAATGTTAAAAAGCCCTAACAAATGTTTATAAGATTGACTCACGTCTGTGCAACAAACAAATACATTTACCCCAACCTAAAAAAATAGACACACATGGAATTTATTGCAAGATTTTGGTGGGTAATCATTCCCATTTTAATGCTCATATTTTACAAACTCGTTTTTCGTTTATTCGGAATTATTATTGTGCCGGAAGATAAAATCGGGCTCGTTACCAAAAAATTCGTCCTTTTTGGCAAATCAGAATTACCTCCGGGCAGAATCGTTGCCGTACAGGGGGAAGCGGGCTTTCAGGCGCAGACTTTTGCCCCGGGAATTTACTTCTGGAAATGGATCTGGCAATATGAAATCACTTTACAGGCGCTCACCATTATTCCGCAGGGAAAGATTGGATTAATTGTTGCGAAAGATGGAAAGGAATTAGAAACCGGTCACATTCTCGCGCGAAAAGTAGAATGTGATGGTTATCAGGATGCTGTAAGTTTTTTAAATAATGGTGGAAGAAAAGGAAGACAATCGGCTTATATTACGGCAGGAACTTACCGTATCAACACATTTTTATTTGAGATTTTTTCGGTGGACATGTTTACTGTTACCGATAATATGGTTGGTGTTGTAACTACGCTTGATGGTTCTCAAATTGAAGAAGGTAGCATAGCCGGGAAAAACATGGATGGACATAATAATTTCCAGGATAGTGATGCTTTTTTATCACGCGGTGGAAATAAAGGTCTGCAACCGCAGGTTATTTTGGCCGGTTCTTATTATCTGAATCCCTGGTTTGCTGTAGTTGAACAAATTAAAATGACAGAGATACCGATTGGGTATGTGGGGGTTGTTATTTCGTATGTAGGAAGCGAAGGAAAAGATTTAAGCGGAGCTGAATTCAAACATGGTAACATCGTAAGCCGCGGTGAAAAAGGCGTATGGGCAGAACCATTAGGGCCCGGCAAATACCCGATCAATACTTTTATAATGCGTGTGGAATTAGTTCCGACCACTAACCTGGTACTAAACTGGGCAAATGCCCGCAGCGAAGCGCATCAGCTCGATAAACATTTATCCACTATTACGGTGCGCAGTAAGGACGGTTTCCCGTTCAATCTCGACGTTTCACAAATCATCCACATTCCAACAAACGAAGCACCAAAAGTTATAGCACGGTTTGGAAATATGGTTAATCTTGTAGGACAGGTTCTGGAACCCACTATTGGCAATTATTTTAGGAACTCGGCGCAAGATAGTGATGTAATCGCTTTTTTAAGTACCCGTAAAGAAAGACAGGATGCAGCGAAAAAACGTATCAGTGAAGTGCTTGATCAGTACAACGTAAACGGCGTGGATACTTTGATCGGAGACATTGTGCCACCGGATAGCTTGATGAAAACATTAACGGATCGTAAGATCGCCGAAGAACAAAACACCACCTTTGAAACACAAAAACGCGCAGAGATTACCCGCCAGACTTTAGAAAAGGAAACAGCTGTGGCGGACATGCAAAAGGAAATAGTGAAAGCAGATCAAGGTGTATTGATCGCAGAACGTATAGCAGATGCGGCCGTTAAGAAAGCAACCGGGGAAGCGAGCGGTGTAAAAATATCTTCTGTGGCAGAAGCCGATCGTCTGAAAATTATTGCTTCAGCAGATGCTGAGAAAACAAAAGTAACAGCGAATGCAGAAGCGGAGAAAATTAAAGCCTTAGCAAACGCGGAGGCAGAAAAGATTTCAGTGACAGGGAATGCGGAAGCGCAAAAAATTCTTGCTATTGGTAAGTCTAACGCCGAAGCTTATAAATTATCTGTTAGTGCCATGGGCGGAGATAACTTTACCAAATTAAAAGTAACAGAAGCGATCGGGAAAGAAAAAATAAAAATCATCCCCGAAATATTAATTACAGGTGGAGAAGGCGGAAGCAACGGCCCCATTAATGGTTTGCTGGGATTGCAATTGTTAGATGGTATGATGGAGAGGAATGCCAAGAAAGAAGATGGTGAAAGAAAAATCTAACTTTCTGACATTAAAATTTGGAAAAAAATAAGTTTAAAATGTCACGTGTTGTGTCATATAACCTGGGACACTTTGTTAAAAAGCCACAACAAATGATAATTAGTTGCTGTTGGAACGCAGCGTGGCTATAAAAAGTGTTAAGAAAAAAGTAGCTGCCGATAGTCTTTGGTATACTTGTGTAACTAAATGAAACAGCTATGAAAAAACTATTTTTATCCAGCCTTGTAATAAGTGCCCATTTCATGAATGCTCAGCTAAACAAGGGAACAGTTCTCCTTGGTGGTGATGTTGGCTATTATCAGACTAAAAACGACAGGACGGGCACGGTAGACCCTAACCAGAATCAAAAATCGGAGTCCAAAAGTCTAAGTCTTTCTTTGGATGCAGGGTATTTTGTAGCGCAAAATTTCGCAATTGGAATTTTTGCGGCGCATCGCTCGTACACCAGTAACAGCGACGAAGTGGGGAACAACTACATACGATTGTATGACACAGAAGAAAATCAAAGTTCTTTCGGAGGGTTTGCACGCGGTTATAAATTATTTGCTGACAATACGTTTGGTTTCTTTGGAGAACTAAGGGGCGGTTATTTGACAGGGAGTTATGAAACAAGGGATTTTTATCAGCCAAACGCACAACCCTCGCAGTTAAACAGACGCGTTGACAAAGGGCCTGGCTTTATAATTGGTTTGCGTCCGGGCATCGTTTATTTTATAAGACCAAGAATTGGTTTGGAAGCTAGTTTTGGAAATTTGAGTTACATGTCGCAAAAAACTGATAATTCATATAATGGAGAGAAAGTATCGGAAACCAAATCAAATAATCTTAATTTAAATTTAAACGTGAGTAGTATATCTTTAGGAGTTCATGTCTATCTTGGGGGCAAACAATAGTCGACCTAAAGATTTATGGTAACACAACATTTAAAACGTAATTACCGCATTGCAAAATATGTGATCTACAAACAAACTATTGTAGATCCTATTGATCACCTCTGGACTTTTATTGGCGCTTTCATTGGTATAGGACTCGTTGGTTTTCTTCAAGGCACGCGGTTTGGCGAGATGGATAATGTTTTCTTAATCGGATCCTTTGGTGCGAGTGCAGTATTAATTTTTGGAGCAACTAACAGTCCTTTGGCGCAACCCAGAAATTTGGTTGGAGGGCATTTAATTTCAGCCATCGTGGGGGTTTGCATTCATAAGCTGTTGCCGGATCAATTGTGGGTGGCTTCAGCACTGGCTGTTTCGCTTGCAATTGTCGGCATGCAGATTACCAAAACCCTTCATCCGCCCGGCGGAGCAACGGCCCTCATCGCAAATATAGGTTCTGAAAAAATAAAGGCTCTTGGGTTTTTTTATGTTTTTTCACCTGTACTGTCGGGAGTATTGATATTGCTGGCGGTGGCGCTTGTTGTAAACAATATTCCTAAACACCGTACTTATCCTTACCAGAAAAAATTGTTCTGGAAGCGTTACAAAAAGTGAGCTCAGCACAAGTCTTTTCTTATCTTTAGTGGTATTAAAACTCAATTATGGACAAAAAAAGAATCAGAGGAATCGTTGCATTATTCTTAGTACTCTCAATTGGCAATTTTTTACGACTCGACGGACACGAACAAGTACGTCCAGTTCTTTTTATAACGATTCTGGCAATTGGTCTTTTGGCTGGTGTACTTATTAGTGATCTTGCGCATTTGTACAGAACCAGGAAAGAAGATAAAAATAAAATGGTTTAAGCCGAGTTGTTAATCCCCGTTTTATTATCTGGCATACATTAAAAGTAAGTGTCGAACCTTACGGGTTGAATGCCTTTTTTTTGTTAAGCGCCCTATTTTATAATGACTATTACAAGACATTCCTATTTTAAGAATAAACCAGCTGCTAATTCCTGGTTAAAACTCTGGGTCGATCGGCTGGAGAAAATGAATGAAAAACTATATTCTGGTTTCCAGATTTCTACTTCGTTGGGAACAACACAGGTTTATGGTTTAAATCTTGACAGAGAAGATCTTGAGCCCCTTGTGCTATTTCCAGGAGCAAGAACGAGTGCGCTTTTTTTTGATCTGGATAATGGGTTAAAAATTCTTGAAGATCAGTTCAGAATTTACTTTATCGAAACAAATGGATTGCCCAATCTTAGCGACGGTAATACACCTGATATTAAGTCGTCAGGCTACGGTGAGTGGGCTTCAGAAGTGCTCGAAACCTTAAGTATTTCTAAAGCCTTTGTTGCAGGTGCATCTTTTGGCGGACTTATTTGCATGAAATTAGGAATAGTGGCACCTGAAAAAGTAAAAGCGGCATTTCTTTTCAATCCAGGCTGCCTGCAACCGTTTTCTTTAACATCTAAGAACCTCTACTATAATATTCTGCCCATTTTTGCTCCAACCGAAAAAAACGTTCTGACATTTTTAGAGAAAGCGGTACTCTTCAAACCCAATCACTGGCTCTCTGAAGAACGCCTTAAACTTTTGGTGGACTACGAAGTTTATGTTTTAAGAAATTACAGAGACAATACGCAAAAACCTTACTACATGAATGAGGAATTGCGAAAGGTAAAATGCGCAACTTATTTGATAGAAGGCGACAAGGATTTATTGTTTCCTTACCAGCAGTCGATTAAAAATGCAAAGGAAAAGATCAGCACTTTAAAAGAGGTTAGCATTTTAGAAAATGTGGGTCATGGTATTGAAACTTTACCGGCAGCTATGCAGCTACTGAAGCAGAAGATTAATGAGTATTTGAAAGACACTGGAGCTGTTTAAAATAAAAGCTTTTAACTGGTATCTTTTTAGATTCGGCCGCATTATTTTATGAAGGAAATTTTTAATGTATAAAACTCTGTGTTTACTTTTTTTTATTTTATCAAATCAGGTTATTGTGCATTGCCAGTTAAGGTATACAAGCGATGGCCAGGCTTATGAGCTTGAATTCATCAGGTTAAGAAATGTTGATTCTGTACAACACTTAACTACCTTTCATAGTAACGGTCGAAAGCGAACGGAATCTTTTTTTAGAAAGGGGCATTCCTTTGATACGCTTAGAGCATGGGATCAGCAGGGCAAATTATATTGGCTGAAAGTATTTAAAGACTCTTCGTATTTCGAAAAGAGATATTTTGAAAAAGACTTTTGGGAAGAAGGCTGGTACAAAGAACTGGCCGTCGCACCTGGAGAGCGAACAATACGCGACTCTTCTACCTGGACAGTTTATTCAGTGAAAGACTATGAAAGAAAACCCTACTATATCAGGATGGGCACATGGAAAGTTTTTCAGGAGACAGGGGTGATGATAGCACAGGGAAGTTTTTTGCCGGAGAGTTTCGAATCTTCGCAGCCCGCACGAAATGTTATAAAAAAGGGGTTTGAATCTTCTGACTGGTATTTTTTGGGGGGAGCGAAGTTTTCTGGTTTTTACGCTGGTGGTGTGGGATATTTAAAAAATGGCGAATGGATTTATTATAACGACATTGGATATGAAATTTATAGGGAGTTTTACAAAGAAGGTTTAAAAGTGAAATAAGACCATGAAAATAAAAATTACAATTTTGTTGTCTATCCTTTTAATGGGTGGAAGTTTTTCGTCGCTAAAGCAAGCCTCAAAAGATACTGTTCCAACAATTCATGTTGTGGTTGCCCTTTGTGATAATAAATACCAAGGTATTGTTCCGGTGCCTAAAAAGATTGGAAACGGGCAAGATCCTGATAACAATCTCTACTGGGGCTGCGGTTATGGTGTTCGTTCTTATTTTAAAAAAAGTACGGAATGGAAATTTATAAAATCAGAAAAAATTGATTCAATTAAATTAGAAAGGCTGATCTTTAAACACACGTCCAAAAATTTTTACCTCGTGGCCGACGCTTACAATGGAAAGGATATTGCAAAGTGCACACATGATTTTTTTGCAAGTTGTTCGGGGGAGTCAAAAGATAATTTGAAATTAAACGATGCAGTGCTTGGTCTATACGGAAATGCTAAACTTATAGCTTACATTGGTCACGACGGCTTAATGGATTTCGATCTCGATGGTAGTTATAGGTCTGATGGAAAAAAACGCGACTGTATTATTCTGGCCTGTTACAGTAAAAGATTTTTTAAACCACATCTTTTAGAAACCCAGGCAAATCCCCTTGTATGGACAAGTGGATTAATGTGTCCCGAAGCCTATACCTTGCATGATGCCTTATCAGGATACGTAAATGGTGAAGTTGCTGAAAGTGTAAGGACGCGCGCCGCGAAAGCTTATTCAAAATATCAGAAATGCAGTGAGAAAGCTGCGCGAAATCTTTTACTTACAGGGTATTAGTGTCTCTGTAATTTATTCAAATGCGCATACTCTTTTCCTAGTGCTATCAGCTCTTCATGCGTTCCCATTTCAGAAATTTCGCCTTCTTTTAAATAAAGAATAAGATCAGCAGCTTTAATACTGGAAATACGGTGACTCACAATCACGCTTGTTTTTCCTTTCATTTCTTTTTTGAGATTACCCAGAATTAATTCTTCCGTTTCACTATCTACAGCGCTTAAGCAATCATCAAATATTAAAAGCTGAGGTTTATTAATAATGGCGCGGGCAATGGAGATTCTTTGTTTCTGGCCACCGCTTAAAGTAACACCGCGCTCTCCCACAACAGTTTCAAATTTCTCAGCAAAGCCTAAAATATTTTCATAAACGCCGGCCTGTTTAGCGGCATTCTCAACAAGCTCGCGATCAACAACGGCATAAGGGCTTCCGAATGAAATATTATTAGCAACAGTATCGCTGAATAAAAACACTTCCTGGGGAACCACTCCACAATTTTTTCGCAGCAAATGCAAATTGTGTTGTTTAATGTTTTTATTGTCAATTAAGATTTCTCCGCCACTTGTATCGTACTGGCGGGTGATCAGGTTTACGATGCTGGATTTACCGCTACCCACCTGACCGATGATACCAAGGGATTGCCCCTGTTTTAATTTGAACGAAATATTTTTTAATGCGGTAATGTTATTTTCAGGATACGTAAAATTCACATTTTTAAATTCAAGATCTCCTGCAATTTTATAAGTTTCAAGATTGTCATTTTTAATTGTAGGTTGTTGTTGCAAAAATTCGTTGATACGTTGCTGCGATGCTGCGGCACGCTGAACCAGAGAAGTTACCCATCCCAAAGAAGCAAAAGGCCAGGTTAAACGAAACACATATAAAATAAACTCGGTAATATTTCCAGGTTCAATTTTATTTTCAATGGTTAGTTTTCCTCCATACCAAACAGTTATTAGTACGCTCAGGCCAATCATGAGAGCCATTACCGGAGCAAACAAAGATTCTATGGAAGCTAATTTTAAAGCAGTGTTTTTGTAAGCTTCGTTTTTTTCTTCCATTTGTTCTTTAAAAAAATTCTCGCGTGCATAGGCTTTGATAATACGAATAGCGCTAAAGCTTTCCTGGGCCTGCGAGGTAAGTCCACTTAATTGCTGCTGAACCTTCGTGCTTTGTTTTCCGATCATGTCAGATACTTTATATATCACAAAAGATAAAATAGGTAAAGGTAAAAATACAAGAAGGGTTAAAGTGGGGTTAACGCGCAACATAAAAATCAGAATGGTAACGGTTGTCACAATAGTATTGGCTATGTACATAATAGCCGGACCGGTATACATGCGAACCTTTCCAACATCTTCGCTTATACGGTTCATAAGATCCCCCGTGGTGTGGCGTTTGTAAAAACCTGTATCTAAATTCTGATAGTGATTGTAAATCTCGTTTTTCTGATCATATTCAATGTGGCGGCTCATCACAATGGTAGTTTGGCGCATGAGGAACATAAAGAGCCCGCTCACAAGCGCCAGGCCAATAATGGTAAGGCCATACTGAATAAAAACCATCGAGTCAACATCAGCATTTTTGTTGATGATGTCTATGATCTTATTGGTACCGTTTCGTACGATCACTCCCTGGTAGGTGCCAAAAATTGTAGAGAGAGAAACAAACAGCAAACCTCCTAAAAAGTGCCATTTGTACTTTAAAAAATATGCGTTTAATACTTTAAGATGCTTCACAACACAAAGGTATTACTTTTCACGCAGTAACAATCTGCCTTTTTGAAACACATAGAAACATAGAAGGCATAGATTGATATTCCTTGTACTCACTTTAGCACGCATAGAGATTTCGCGGGCGAATTAGTTAGTGCAAACTGTGAGTTAAACGGATTATTCTTTATCGTCGTCAGAGAATATAGGAATAGAAGCCTTTGCTATCTTGTTGTTTCGGTAAGGCTAGTATCATATATAAATTGAATAAACAAAGTTATAAGTTGAAGATACTATATTTTAGCTTTTTGTGCCTAATAAAACAGCAAAGCATTCTTATCTATGCGTTCCTATCTGCGTTTAGTGGTTTCATCCCTTCTATGATCTCTGAGTGTTTAAATGTTCCGGAAGGGTCGCTTACCTGTAATTTCTTTTGTTATTTGGCCCAATTACCCTAAATTTGCCAATCTTTGAACAAAACGATCATGGAAGTAAAAACCTTAACTAATTCCGATTTAATGAAAAATCCGGTTATCGGGCAAATGAGCCTGCATAACCACGAACAGATTTTATTTTGTAACGATAATGCAACGGGTTTAAAAGCCATTATTGCCATTCACAACACTGTGCTTGGTCCTTCTTTAGGCGGTACACGTATGTGGAATTACCAGAACGAAATGGAAGCTTTAACTGACGTTTTACGTTTATCCCGCGGTATGACTTACAAGTCATCTGTTGCAGGATTAAACCTTGGCGGCGGAAAGGCGGTTATTATAGGCGATTCTAAAAAAATTAAAAGTGAAGCGTTACTTCGTCGTTTTGGAAAATTCGTAGAAAGCTTAGGTGGTAAATATATTACGGCAGAAGATGTGGCAATGACGAGCCGCGATATGGAAATCATTAAAATGGAAACGGATTATGTGAGCGGACTTCCTGAAAATATGGGTGGCAGCGGTGATCCTAGTCCGGTTACAGCTTATGGCGTTTACGTAAGCATGAAAGCAAGTGCGAAGGAAGTATGGGGTAATGATAGTCTGAGTGGTAAAAAAGTTTTAGTGCAAGGTATCGGTCACGTTGGTGAAGTGTTAGTTTCTCACTTAACTAAAGAAGGCGCCAAAGTTTATATTAATGATATTAGCGAAGAGCGTTTAAAAGCTGCTGCTGATAAATACAAAGCACAAGTAGTTTCAGCCGACACTATGTTTGATTTAGATATTGATATTTATGCTCCCTGCGCTTTAGGTGCAACGGTAAATGAAGAAACTCTATCAAGATTAAAATGTAAAATTATTTGCGGCGCTGCAAACAACCAGTTAGCTGACGAGAAAATTCAAGGTGAAGCAGTAGGCAAACAAGGTATTCTTTACGCTCCCGATTTTGTTGTAAACGCCGGAGGTATTATCAATGTGTATTACGAACTCGAAGGTTACAACAGAGAACGTGCTATGACACATGCGGAAAAAATATACGATACTACTTTCAATTTATTTCAATTGGCAAAAAAAGAAGGCATTCCAACTTATATGGCTGCTAACCGCCTGGGTGAGCAACGCATAGAAGCAATCGCCCGAATTAATGCAGTACTATAGAAAACACACTAATTTCACAAATTGCACGAATACCTTGGTAGGATTCTAAAGATTAGTGATATGGATAATTAAAAAAAAGACTCGTTAACTTATTAGCAGAACCGATGTTTCGCGCTTTGTGTAATTTGTGTAACTCGTGTCAAAAACAACAACATGTTAAACAGAAGATTTTTAAGAATAAAGGTGATGCAGGCTCTGTACTCGTTTTTTCAACATGAAAAAGGAAATACAATGACCTTTGAAAAAGAACTATTTAAAAGTCTAGACAAGATCCAGGAGCTCTATCTTTCCATCTTAGCTTTGGTGAACGACCTTCACCACATGGCTTTAATGGTAATTGATGAAAGTAAAAATAAACACCGTCCCAATGCTGAAGACCTTGATCCGAATCTGAAATTCGTGAATAATACTTTGTTAACGAGTATGTCTAGAAATGAGGACTTAAAAGATCAGATTGAAAAACGTAAAATTTCGTGGCAAAACGACAGTGATATCGTGCGTCGTATTTTTAATGAAATACGTAACAGTGAAGAATATAAAACCTACCTGGCTTTAGATCAGCCTGGTATTAAAGAAGATCGTGAATTTATTATCTCTGTCATTACCGAGTATTTAAGTGAGAACGAAGTGTTAATTGGTTTGTTCGAAGACAAAAATATTCATTGGGCAGATGATACTTTCGTAGCCTTCAATTCTGTGATTCGCACTTTTGAAGATTTTAACGGAGAATTTAAAATGCAGCCTTTGTTAAAAGACGAAAAGGATGACCTGGATTTTATGAGTCTTCTGTTTAATAAAACAATTATTTACCACCAGCAATTTGAAGAGCTTATTGGAAGACACACTCAGAATTGGGAAGTAGACCGTATCGCTAATATGGATATGCTTTTAATGGAAATGGCTCTAACCGAGATTCTTTACATTCCGAATGTCCCTGTAAAAGCTTCTTTAAACGAGTATATCGATATTAGTAAAGAATATAGTACGCCAAATAGTAAAACATTTGTAAATGGAGTACTCGATAAAATTATCGCCGAACTGAAGCGAGAAAATAAAATCAATAAGACGGGCAGAGGCCTGAAAGAAAATTAGAACGAAGCGGGATGAAAGTCCCGCTTTTTTTATGAAAATTAAACTCTGTAAAAAGTAAAAAGCATTTCTTACTTCAAACTTTGAGCAAAATCGTTCGACAGTAGGGGAATATTACAAACCTGGCATATTTCGCATTTAGATTTCGTTAGCCACAGATTTCTTTCATTCACGGGATTTTTATTCACATTATTTCTCCCTTTCAGAACTTGTTTGAGAAACCAGGAACTTGTGAGTGGATTTACCAATAAAAATTTTAATGCTCTGAAGGGTGAAGCTTTCATTTGTTTCGAAGCAACGGGTTGTCTCGTTAATAATCTCACGCATATAACATCCAGGTTTTTCTCCAGGCTTCTTTTATCCAGTATGGTGATTTCTGCACCGTATCCAATTATTATCGCGTCGCCACCCCACTCACTCGCAAAAGAATAATTCAGAATTTTTGAGCTCGTTTCTAATATCAGTATCGACTTTGGATGGAAAGTGTTTTCCCGTGTCACCTGAACGGTAGTGCCCGAACAATCAATATTAAAATAGTTTTTTTCAACGATGTCGGTTACTATTACGGTATAGATAATTTTTGAGCGTTGTTCGGTCGAAAAAAGTGAACTACGCTGGATGATATTTTCTGTGAGAGCTTTTTCTAGCTGCGTGATTTCATTTTCGCCGATAAAAACAGTTGTATTAACCGATTTAATTTCTTCTGAAAGATCCATATCAATAAGTTCATCCAGAGAAAATAGTTTCTCGCGCGCATGAAAAAGAGAGCGTTTTGTAAAATGATTTTTCTCGATTCGATCGCCGGGATACGCAATTATAAAGTTAGTAGAGCGGCCTTTGTAAATATCATGGTAGTAGTTTTTTATCTGCGTTTTCGAAAGTTTCACACGGTTGATCCACCGTTTGCCCTCGTTTAATAATACATAATCTGCTGCAAAAGGAATTGTATTAAGCGGTGCCAGCTCATCTACTATGTAACAAAAATTATCGCCAAACAGCTGTTCCCGGGCTTCCGCAATTTCAAGATCGTCTTTGCCTTCGCAATGCACAGTATTTGGAAAATAAGCAGCCGACCCATACCCGCAAAACAGGTAATCGATTTTTGGCCACTCAGCTTTTATCTTCTTTAAAAAAGCTTTTATTATATTTTTATGATTGGCAGGAAGGGCATCGTTAATATTCACAAGTACTTCTCCACCTGATTCAATAATCATAATACTGTCGAGCGAATTAGCTATATAGGTAACAGTGGTCGATTTTGAGAGCTTGTAGGATTTGTGCGATATGGCTTCGCAGATATCAGTGTAACCTATACTTCCGAGATACTCCTTTATTCCTTTTTGCCACTGAAAGGGATAAATAATTTTGCTTTTTTTGTTCAGTGTTAGTAACGAATCATGATGAAGATGGTCTTCGTGTCCATGTGAAATAAGAATGACCTCGGCTTCTTTTACCAGATCTGTGGTTTGTGGTTTTGGAAAAAGATGCCATTGATTGCAATAGGTAGCGCCCGAGAGCCAGGGGTCTGTGAGAATAGTAAGATCTTCGGTGTGAATGTAAAGGGCAGAGTGGCAGACGTATTCTATTTTCATTTTACTTTATTTTTAGAACAATTTTTTTGTAGTTGTTAGACTGCGCTATCACTTGAACCGGCAGAGGCATAGCGGTTTGAAAATCACTGAAAGCTCTGAATTCATGGGTAGTTGTATCGAATTCGTCAAAAATTAAAATGTCGTTACTCTTAAGGAATGGAGCTACAGCAAACAAACAAAATAGGGTGGAGCTATAAAGGTCTGCGTCGAAATGAATTATTTTTCTTTGATGTAGATCTTCTGTTTTTAAAAATGATAAAAGTGTGTCCTGAAAAATTCCCTGTATAAAGGTGCAGCGCAGGTCGTTTACCTCGGGATAGTTTCCGTGGTTGGTATAAGTTCCGGCAGGCTTTGTTCCCCAGGCCTCCGGAATTCCAATAAAGGTATCAAAGCCAAAAAAAGTAGAGCGGGGATTTTTATTTTTTGTTAACCACCACTTAATAGAGTCACCTTTTGAAACGCCGAATTCCAGATAACTGAATTCGTCGAGTTTTTCATCATTGCAAATTCCTTCATACATGTTGTAACGATCCTTATAATGCTGCACAGTTGTTGCATCACAAAATTCTTTTTTCCATTGAATGAATTTGAGTAAGCAGTGCAGCTTATGGAAGGCTTGTGAAAAAGGCATCAACAGATAGTAGGTCCTGGAGGCCAATAAAAGTTCTTGTGTGTTCCTTAAAAGGAAAGATTTTCCGGAGCTCAGAGCTGATGTCATAGAAATAAAATCTCAAGATTTAGTTTGCTAATCTATTTACGTGGATTCAGAATCTATTGCCGTTAGTTACATTAATAGCACAATCGTTTTGTTTTTTTCCTGTGCGAAAAACGTAAGGAATGGTACCAACCTTTTGTATAGTTGCGATGTATAGTTTATAAATTCAGGGAATCATTTTAAGGATTAACAGAATATTTTTTTGCGTCTGGCATAAACAGAATGGTTCGACTAGTTAGGTGTATTATTTGTCTGTTGTTTGCTCTGTGTCCGGGTTCGGCGCAAGCACAGGAGCTTTATTTTCAGTCGATGGCGGCAAAACTTAATTTGCCCTCTGACGAATGCTACCACGTTATACAGGATAAAAAAGGTTATATCTGGATAGCTACAGAGAATGGACTTTGCCGTTACAATGGAAATTCAATCCGGATTTACAATGGAAAAAATGGCTTACCCGAAAAAAGAGTTTATTTTATTGAAGAGGAGCAAGGAGGTGACATACTACTGGCAACCTCTGATGGCCGAATAGCGCATATTGTAAACGACTCAATACAGGATTTTCCTTTCTTAAAAGCATTTACAAATTTCAGAAAAGTAAAGAGAGATGCAAATGTCATTTATAACATGGTACGGCTTAATGATCAAACTCTTATTGTATCTGATTATTCATTCTCGTATAGAGTAACCGCCTCTGGAAGTATAAGTCTTGCAGAGGATTCTGAAAGCACGAGAAGACCAGGATATGAAAAAATAGACCTGAGGAATTCAAAACCTTTTGTTGTAAAACACAGGCAAAAGGAGACTTCGACCGTCGAACAAAAAGGGATTCAAAATGTAGACTTTGTGCTGCGTGACACAGTCATAAACCTGAAATACGCCCTTCAAAACGGAGACTTAGACGGCGAAAGGGTGCTTATCTGTGAAAATGAAAACTATTTTTTTATCAGTAAAGGATCAAAATTATTCCGTTTAAATAAACAGGATTATAAACTATCAGTTTCCACCTTTCCTAACGCTATCCTGCATCTATCACATCAATCTGGTGGTTTATGGCTTGGTTTGCGAAAATCAGGTTTACGTTATTATCCTACTGCAAGTAACCTTGAGAACTTTCAGAAAGGTTTAGATGGCTATTCGGTTTCAAGCGTTTGGGCAGACCGTGAAGGGGCGGTGTGGTGCACTACCCTTGAAAAAAATGTTTTTTACTGCAATACCACGGCCGTTACCTATTATTCAAACATAAAAGAATTAAGTACAAGAACTTCTCTTATGGAAGGAGTTGGAGATTCCATGATTGCTTCTACCAAATTTGACGAACTTCTTGTGTTTTATAAAAATAAACTAAGTAAAATAAGTGGCTATAATAGCAGGAGTGGGGAGTTAACCGACGTTCTTAAATTTAAAGACCACTGGTATATTTGTTCAAAAGGGTGTTTTCTGGTCAAACATAAATCTATGTCAGGCTTTAAAATGGTGACACACGCAAATCAAAAAAATACAGGAACTCCATTGCAACTAGACTCTTTTGCAGGTAAACTATACGCTATATCAAACAACTTTGTTTTTAAAGTACTTGGCCTTAAACAAGGGCCTTATCAGATAAATCTGGAATCAAGGGCTAAAAGTCTGCTCTGTTACAATGATGAGTATATATATGTGGGCTGTGCAAACGGCCTTTATAAAATACGATTGTCCGATAAAAAAAGTATGAAAGTAAAAGGACTTTCTTCTGAAATAACAAAATTAGAGCGAGCCTTTTCAGGGGCGATTTTGGTAGGCACGAGAGAGGAAGGTCTATTGCTGCTTAGTAACGATACACTGAAAAATATTTGTCAAAGTGCCATTTCTGCTCCTTGTATTATTTTTGAAGTAGAACAGGACAAAGATGGCTTTGTATGGGTTGCAACTAATTCAGGTCTGGCGAGGTTAAATAAAACTGAAAGTGGAAACTGTAATGGCATTGTGTATAACACTTCTCATGGTATCCTATCGAACACCCTATATGACCTCGCGATTACACACGATCTTATTTACGCATCAACAAGGGACGGTGTATTTAGTATTCCAAAACACGCGGATTTAAGTAATAAAGTTGCTCCTGCTATTTATATAAATTCGTTGAAGGTAAATGGAGAGGGATGTGATTTTTCCAAAAGAGAACTGCAGTTTCCACACGAAAAAAATCGCATTGAGATTGATTTTGACTTATTGACTTTTAGAATAAATGAAAATTCAGAGACGCTGGTTTATCAGCTTAAGGGCGCAGGAGATTCCTTAAAAAAAACGCGTAACCATTTGCTAAGCTTTGAGAACCTTGCGCCCGCGAGTTACGAACTCGTTGTTTATGCTTTAAATAACGATGGCGTGCGAAGTCTTATCCCAGTAATAGTAAGATTTACAATTTCGCCGCCTTTCTGGAAAACTTCGTGGTTTGCCCTGGCTATTTTGTTTTTCATGGGTTTGCTTATAGTACTAATTGTAAAAAAAGTTGTAAAAGAAATCCGGGTGAAGGAAAAAGAGAATACAAGAATAAATAAACTCATAGCAGAATCTCAGCTTTCGGCACTACAGGCGCAAATGAATCCGCATTTTATTTTTAATGCTATTAACAGTATTCAAAATTACATTCTTAAACAGGACGAACAAAAAGCTTTTGAATACCTTGGCAAGTTTAGTAAGTTGATCAGGATGGTTTTAAATCACTCGAGACAAGCGTCTGTTAACTTATCGCAGGAACTTGAACTACTTAAACTCTACGTTGAGCTGGAGCAACTGAGGTTTAAAGATGCTTTTACTTTTAGCATCGTAATTGCCAGGGATTTGGATCTCGAAGAAATTGAAATTCCTACGATGTTGATTCAGCCTTATGTGGAAAACGCTGTGTGGCACGGCTTGATGGGATTATTTGGGCTACGTAAGGGACATTTGTTTTTAGATTTTTCCTTCAAAGATAATTTACTGCGGATACTTATAGAGGACAATGGCGTGGGGCAGGAGCAGGCGGCAAGATACAAAACAACACGTACTAAAACTTCTTTAGGAATGCAGCTCACCGGCGAGAGACTTAAAAAGTTGAATGAACTTCGCGGCGTAAAAGGTATGAAAGTACAAATTACAGATTTAAAGGATGATAAGGGTGAAGCTCTGGGTACGCGGGTGGAATTGTTCCTTGTTCCGGAGCCAGATAAATTTTTCTATGCATAAAGTACGAACCATAATAGTAGACGACGAACCCGATTGCAGGGAAATATTACATACTCTTTTGCAGAAGTATTGCCCTGATGTGGACGTTGTAGGCCTTGCAACAAATACAGAAAATGCTTTTGAATTAATAAATCTGGAAAAGCCAGACCTTGTTTTTCTTGACGTGCAGATGCCGAGAGCTGATGGTTTTTCGTTGCTTAAAAAATTTCCAGACATTCCTTTTGCGGTGGTATTTGTTACTAGTCACGAAGAATATGCTATTGCTGCTATCAGGTTCAACGCTTTGGATTATCTCCTGAAACCTCTTAGTATTGACGAGCTCGAAGCTTCTGTAAATAAAGCACTTTGTAACAAGATGGAGGGCTTAAAAGTTCAGCCACAAATAATTAATTTATTGCATCAATTGGATGGTGATACAGAAAATGCGCGAATAGCCATTCATGAAGGAGCCAGCGTAAAACTTGTTCCTGAAAAAGATATTTTATTTATTGAAGCGGATGGCCGCTATTGTAAAATTTATGTAGTTTCTGGACAAACTCATCTTACCGCCCGTAACCTTAAAGAGTTTGAAGAATATTTTGGTGAATCTTCCTATTTTGTGAGAATAAATAAAACCTACATTGTTAACTCACTACACATTAAAGAATATAGCAAAGGCGAGCCGTTTATACTTACTATGCAAAATGAAATGACTTTTGAAGTTTCAAGAAGAAAGAAACCGGAGATACTTGAGAAATTAAAAAAATAGAAATCAGTTAAGCGTCTAATTGAATTTTCTTGACACACCAAAATACGGAATAGGCAAGGTTCTGAAATTTAGCTTAACGGTATTATCGTAACCATTTAAAAGAGCAAAACATCCCACCGTCCAGCAATAGTTAGGGTCGCCGACAAATTTAACTCCCGCGCCGGCAAGCCCTACGCTTAAGTCTGGAAGGTACCAACCTTCAAAATTAAGCGCCACGTTTTTGCTTAAGCGATTACAATAGGCAGCGCTCACAAAAGCCATGTTTACGTATGGTGCAGGAGAGGAAGTGTAAAAGAGTTCCGATTTTAAACCAAGTAGTCCTCCTGAAAATGTAAAATTTCTGTTGCTGGTTCCTCTCGTTATTCTTGCCTGCCCCCCATAACCAAAAAGCAGCGAGCTACTGCTTCCTGAAAAAATATCCCCTACCACAAAAGCATTTCCACCAATGTAATTATTATCTCCTACCTGGTAAGCGCATTTAACGCCCAAAGAAAATGGATAAAACGCCAGGGTGTTGATGTTAGCTGCCCAGTTTTCAGTAAAAGAGTATTCAAGATTCTCGAGTATGAGCCAATGTGAATTGGTAGAAGCTTTACTTTCTTCAAATAATAAAGCGCTGTTCATCAGCATGTAATTTCGTGCGTGGTCATTTTCGCCCATCTCATCGCTTATTACATCTCTGGTCCGGGGCTGGTTGCGGACCGTGATTTCCGACTTACGCAATTCAACAGTTTCATGCGTCATACGGTTTTCGATTTTTACAAAGTCTTTTGTTTCTTCTTTTACGTAACCAGAATAAACATCGCCATTACGCATTTTAAATCTGTAGTGTACGCCGTGTCTGTATTTTGGTTTGAATACTTCTTCTGTAGTGTCTAATGTTGCCAGCGTAGAGTCCGCCTGAGTTTGCGAGCGAAGCAAACCGCTAAAGAAAATTAAAAATAATATAACGCCGCATCGCACCATTAGTTCTTTATGCCTTTAAAAAAACGTAAAGCCCCGCTCATGTCTTTGATTAAAAAAGTTTTTTCGAATAGATGACTTCCATCTGCATAGCGCTGAACTTCTTTGGCAGTTAACGCATTTAATTCAAAATAGAGCTTGCCCTTTTGTGCCAGGGATTTTGAGCAAAGATCAATTATTTTTTTATAAAAGATTATGCTGTCGTTTCCTTCTACAAACAATGCCAGGTGAGGTTCGTGCTCGAGCACATTTTTCTCCATCAGCTTTTTTTCTTCGGCCTTTATGTATGGCGGATTGCTGATTATGATTTCGAAATCCCTTTCGATTTTAGAGGGAATGTCCGTTTCATCCAAGGCATTTGCTTCAAAGAAATTAACTTCTGCTTTGTTTAAAAGGGAGTTTTTTCCAGCGAGCGACAGAGCATCTGAACTAATATCACAAGCAAAGACTTCCGTTTTCGGAGAATAATATTTCAAACAAACCGGGATGCAACCGCTTCCTGTTCCAATGTCTAACACAGATCTGGACGCAGGATTTTCTTTAAGGATCAGATCTACCAATTCTTCTGTTTCGGGACGCGGAATTAAAACTGAAGCATTCACTTTAAAGCGAAGATTGTAAAACCAGGTTTCGCCCAGGCTATATTGTAAAGGAATGTTTTTTTTAAGGTCCTTGGCACAGTCGTAAAGTTTTAACAGATCGCTTTGATTGATGTTTTCTTCCTGTTTACTTAATTGCTCGGTACGCGAGAATCCTAAAACGGTTTCTACTGCAACGGCCAACATAGCATCAATTTCTGAAACTGGATAAACTTCACGGAGTTCGCTATAAAAAAAGTCGCTTATATGTTTAAGCTTGTTACCTGCTATGCGCATCAGTCTTTTATAAGTTTAAAGGCGTAGCTAGAAGACTGACCAACGATCCTGACAAAATACAAGCCAGACTGTGCGGTTTTTAAATGAGCTGAATGAAGTTCGTAAACCTTCCCGTCAATTTTATCTTCCAGTAGTAATTTTCCCTCGGCGTTGTAAAAGGAAATTTTACCTACTGTTGTTGTTGGCAATTCAATAGTGACTTTTGTATTAAAAGGATTCGGATAATAATTTACCTGTTCATGTAATTTATTTTTTTGTAGCCCCACAAGATTCTCTTCGCAAAACATAGCTGCGAATCCATCAAGCTTGCCATGTCCCCAGGCATAATTAGGAAGTGTTCCCGTATACTGATCGGAATAAGCACAATGCGTAATGGCTTGTTTTACCTGTTGGTTAGTGGCCATGGGGTGCGCCTGCAAATAGAGTGCCGCGAGGCCTGCGACTACAGGTGAAGCGGCAGAAGTGCCACCGCCAATGACGTGAAAGCTTCCCTGTGCCACTGTTTCAGGAGATTGCGCGATTTGCGTGGCCTGCATGCCGGTAACAAGGGTGCTAAAAACAGCCTGACCGGTAGCTGAAATATCGGGTTTCTGTCTGCCGTCACGAGTCGGCCCACTGCTGCTGGTGCCAGCTAACGAGCCCGCGGGGTCCACAATATGGTTAAGTGAATCTCTGACATCGTACCAGCTATTTAAATTAAAATAATTAGCAACGGTAATTATTTCATCACTGCATTGATAGCTGCTCACCATACTGTACATGGTGTCAGCCATTTTGTAATGCGCCATCGGCGGGTATTGCGCCAGTGTTGGTAATCCCGTAGATACAAAATCGAAATTCCAGGCATGATGAACTCCTGTGCCTTTCGTCTCTACTCTCCAGAACATATCTGTACTGTCAGCGCGAATGCGCAGATAAAGTTCGTAGACACCTGAATTATTTATACTCGAAGAATTATCAATGATGGCAATACGGTTACCGTTATATTTTAAAGTGTCGTGTTTTACGGGACCAAGACCGTAAGTATAAGTATGAAAAGCAATTCTTCCTACGTTGCTGAAATCAGTTCTGTTTCCACCCACACTTATCTGCAGATTTTTTACCTGGCTGGTATCTCCATAAAACCAATAGTGTTCTGTGCTTTGCCCGTTGCGCAACCAGGTGAAACTTGTATCGGGTGAAGTGTTTTGTGTCTTAACGTGAAATTTTACATAGCCGGCATTCCCTGCAGCGGCCACCATTACGCGGCCCGGTATATTGGCGATCATGCTTTCAATGAGTTTTGCTTCAAGATCTGTTCCATCATGACTCCCGTAATAATCTCCAAGACTGGCGTTAATCACGCAAGGCTTTCCCAATAAGCTGGCTTTACTTAAAATATAATCAACTGCATCGGCTGTAGTGGGGCCGTTCATGTTAAAATTAACAGCCACCATCACAATATCCGCTTTTGGAGCCACGCCTTCGTGGGTGCCGTTAGAAAGACCATTGCCCGCTGCTATTCCTGAAACATGTGTGCCGTGTCCGTAGTAGGCCATATCTGAATGCGTACACTGATTCGCGTTGATTTGTGTATCGGTCCATTCAATACCATAGCCATACGGCGAAGGAACCGTAGATCCGGAATTTGTTGTCTGATCCCATAAAAATTTAATACGGGTATTTCCCTGTGCGTCTTTAAAATCTTTATGTACTACATCAATACCAGTATCAATAAAACCGAGCACAATGTCTGTTCCGTCGTAGCCTTGTGTGAGCGGATGTGTGCCCAGTTTAGCGGCTTTTATGCGGTTGCGGAAAACCATCGTATCGTTCATAGGTTTCGCGTGCGCTTCTTTAAATTCGGCGTAGGAGATAATGTTATGGTCTATTAGAAAAGAAATCGCCGTTGCGTTACAAGTAATGGAAGCCACATCTCCAGACGAATAATTAAAGGTAAAACCTGCTTCTCGTTGTGCAGCTTTTAGTTTTGTAATATCACCCTGCACCAAAATAGAATAAACCTTTTCTGGCGAGCTTTTTTCAGATAAACGCATTTTAAGAGCAGGATTCAACTTAGCTGTTTGCGAAAAAAGTCCGCCCGACAGCAGCACTACTAAAAAAAGATAAATTAGACGCATTGGAGTAAAATATACTTAAAGTTAAATAAAAAAAACGAACTTTGATTTATGAATCAGGCAAGCATTTTATTCGTCATTCTATGGTTTTGCAGTCTTATGAATTTAGCGCAAACTGACAGTATAGTGTATGCTCCCGGCAAAGTTTTAGAAGATGCGGTTTATCTTACACATGATGATTTCAGGCACTACCGGGGGATCAGGAAAGCACAGATGATTTCAAAAACCGAAAAAGAACAACTTGATTTTTTAAGCAAAGTACTCTTCGAAGAAAAAATGACTTACGAAGAAAATGGAGAACGCTTTACAGTAGAAAGCAAAAAAGTTTGGGGCTATATGCAGAACGGCACTTTATACGTTAACTTTAAAGGAGAGTTTTTCAGAGTACCTGTATTTGGATCCATTTCTTATTTTGTAGCAACAGTAACGGTTATCAATCCTGGATTCTACGACCCGCGTTTTGGAATGTCTACAGGCAGTGGCACCACTAAAGAAATTCGTGAATTTATTATGAATTATTACGATGGCATACTCGTTGAATTTTCGCCTGAAGAAATAGATAAATTATTGGCAAGAGATCCAGTTCTTTTTGCAGAGTTTAAAAAGTTAAGCCGACGTCAGCAAAAAGAGCAGACCTATGGCTACATCAGGAAATATAACGCATTGCATCCGATCTATTTTCTGAGATAAGATGCGCGCTTTTCTGCCACAGATGACGCGGATTGTGCAGAGTTTCTCACAGCACAGTTAGCCCGGTTACCACAGCGTTTTTCATTAAACTATTTGGTGTCACTGAAAGGTTTTGCGCCTGAGTAATCTGTGTAACCTGTGTCAGCTTTCCCGGTGAGTACGATGCCGAATTTACATTTATTCACAATTTTAAACCCAAAAAATTGTATCTTTAGAGCTTCAAAATTATGAGTATTTACGATAAATACGAACCCGTTATTGGTTTAGAGTGTCACATACAATTGCTTACAAAAACAAAAATGTATAGCAGCGATGTGGCAGAGTATGGTGGACTTCCAAACACCCATGTAAGTGTTGTTACACTTGGTCACCCGGGTACTTTGCCGGTGGTGAATGAAAGTGCAGTGGAATTTGCTGTAAAATTAGGCATTGCTGTGAACGCTGATATTCGTGAAGAAAATCAATTCGCACGTAAAAATTATTTCTATGCCGATCTTCCGAAAGGCTATCAGATCACGCAAGATAAAACTCCAATTTGTACAGGGGGGTATATTCCCTTTAAATTAAATGGTGTTGAAAAGCGTGTGAATCTTACGCGGATTCATATGGAAGAAGATGCCGGGAAAAGTTTGCATGATATCGATCCTTTTGAAACCCTTGTAGATCTTAACCGTGCAGGTACACCTTTATTGGAAATTGTATCTGAACCGGAGATCAAAAGTGGCGAAGAGGCTTATGCTTACATGACAGAAGTAAGAAAACTTGTCCGTTACCTGGGCATCTGCGACGGCAACATGGAAGAAGGATCTCTTCGTTGCGACGCGAATATTTCGGTTATGCTAAAAGGCTCAAAAGTGTTTGGAAAAAAGGTGGAGGTAAAAAACATGAACTCTTTCCGCAATGTGCAAAGAGCGATTGATTTCGAAATTAAACGCCAGATTGATTTAATTGAAGCTGGCGAAGCGATTGCCGGTGAGACAAGAAGTTTTGATGCTGTAAAAGATCTGACCTTTGCTTTAAGAAGTAAAGAAAATGCAAATGATTACCGGTATTTCCCGGAGCCAGATCTTCAACCCATTTACGTTACACAAGATTATATAAACAAAGTAAAGGCCGAACTTCCAACCTTACCGTCGGCTTTATTTAAAACTTACACCGAAGAATATAAGTTAAGCGAATACGACGCTTTACAAATTTTAGATGTAAAAGAAGTAGCGTTTTATTTTAACGAGCTTGTTAAGCACACAAAAAATTTTAAGAGCGCCGCTAACTGGATCATGGGCGCTGTGAGGTCATACCTGAACGAACGGGCATTGAACTTTTCTGAGTTTACTTTGGCTCCTGAAAAAATTGCCGAAATCATCGCTTTAATTGATGCTGGAAAAATCAGTAATTCAGCGGCTTCACAAACCTTATTCCCTGCATTGATCGACGCGCCGTCAAAAAGTGCCGAAAGCATTGCCAAAGAATTAGATCTGGTTCAAAACAGTGATAGTGATGCTATACAGGCATTGGTGGAAGAAGCGCTCTCTAAGTTCCCTGCAAAAGTAGCCGAGTATAAGGGTGGCAAAGTTGGTTTGCTTGGCATGTTTGTTGGTGAAGTGATGAAATTAAGTAAAGGAAAAGCGGATCCAAAATTGTTGAATCAACTCGTGAAGGAAACCCTCGATCGTCCCGAATAAAAGCGAAACGTTTATAATAAACCTGCTAAATAAATAAATGAAGAAAATGTATAAATCAATTATCTGTACCGGAGCATTGGCTCTGCTTGTATCCTGCAATCCATCGGGAAGCCAGGGCAACTTCGAACTAAAAGGAAATTTTACCAACAGCAAAGGCGAGATGATCTATCTCGAAAAATTAAATGGTCCGCAACCGGTTGTAGTGGATAGTACTGTTATTGATGAGAAAGGCGATTTCGCGTTTAAAAATTACACACCAAAGATTGGTTTTTACCGTGTAAAAGTTACAGCGCAAAATTTTGCCATGCTTGTTTTGGATTCTTCTGATAAAGTAAACTTAACAGGAAACTTAAATGATCTTGGAAATAGCTACAAAGTTGAAGGTTCGCCGGAAACAAAGTTATTTATCGAATACAACGATATCTCTAAGGCAAGAGATCAGCGTTTGGATTCTTTGAACAAAGCTTTTCAATCGGTGATGGAAGTGAGTAAGATGGATGCTAAAAAAATGGACTCTTTAAGTGCTATTTTTGAAGGACCGTACAACGTTATAGTGGAAAATTCAAATAATAAATTGCTCACGAAAATAAAAGAGAATGCTTCCATGTATTCTTCTCTTATAGCTATCCAGTCTTTAGAACCAGATAAATACCTCGATACCTACAAAACTTTAGACGCGGGTCTTGCAAAAAAATTTCCAGGCGATAATAACGTAAAAATGTTTCACGGAATGGTTCAGTCTTTAGAAGCTACTGCCATCGGACAAGTAGCTCCGGATATCAACCTTCCTTCTCCTGATGGAAAAGAAATCGCTTTAAGTTCGTTAAAAGGTAAAGTGGTGCTGGTAGATTTCTGGGCAAGCTGGTGCGGTCCTTGCCGCAAAGAGATGCCGAATGTGGTTAAGGCTTATGCGAAATTTAAAGACAAAGGATTCGAAATTTATGGCGTATCGTTAGATAAAGAAAAAGAACGTTGGGTAGAAGCTATTGCTAAAGATGGCATAACTTGGCCGCAGGTAAGCGATCTGAAACAATGGCAAAGTGATGTGGTGCCGCTTTACAGCATCCAGGGAATTCCTTTTACTGTTTTGTTAGATAAAGAAGGGAAAATTCTCGCTAAAAATTTACGCGGCGAAGAGTTAGAGAAAAAATTAATGGAAGTATTGAATTAAAAGATAACGTTTCCTCGATCTTAATCTTACAAACGTGGGGAAACGCCATCTCATATACTTTCTGTCTTTACTTGTGGTGCAGTTTGCTGCTCTTGCACAGGAAGATAAAAGTTCTCCCCCTGAACACAAAAGAATTTTCGGATTTAGAAGTCTTAAAGACACTGTTCTCAAAGAAAAGAACGGTGTCTTTGTTTTACCACTCATTTATTATACGCCCGATACACGTTGGGCAGCAGGGGCAGCGGGTGTTTATTATTTTAAGGTGCTGGCAAGAGATACTACCGAAAACGATACCCGCGTTTCTAACGTTCAGTTTCTTACTGATTACACACAGAATAAACAGTTGGATGTTTGGGGACAGTGGAATATTTTTACACACAACGAAAATTATTTATTCAAGGGAGAAGTGCGCTACCGCAATTTTCCCGACCGCTTTTATGGGATAGGTAACAGAACCTCCAAAGAAAATGAGGAGAGATATGTTTATAACCTGGTAAGTTTTAAAACACTTGCACTCAAAAAGCTTGCACCTGCCGTATTTGCCGGCGTTGATTACCACTTCGAAAAGGAATATAATTTTAGCTACGACCCTCTCGGCGCTTTGCAAACAGGTACTATAACGGGTTATAATGGCGGTATTCAGTCTGCCATTGGTTTAGTGGGAATTTACGATAGTCGCGACAACGTGATTAATACTTATACCGGAACTTTACTGGAAGTCTCATCTTACTTTTACAAAAAACAATTCGGTAGCACCTTTGATTTTACTTACCTGAATTTGCTGTACCAGCATTTCTGGAGACTTAAGAAAAAACATATCCTTGCAACGCAACTACGTGGACGCTATGGCTATGGTACTGTGCCTTTCCTCGACATGTCTGCCGTTGGTAACGACGATTTATTAAGAGGTTATCCAAAAAACAGGTACCGTGATAAGAATATGATCGGCGGACAAGTCGAGTACCGTTTTCCTTTATTCTGGCGCTTTGGTATGGTGGTATTCGGTGGAGTGGGAGATGTGTTTTCAAAAACTTCTGACCTGAGTTTAGATCATCTTAAATATTCTTACGGAACCGGGCTGAGGTTTATTGTAAATCCTGCAGAGCGCTTGAACATTCGCCTCGATTACAGTCATGGCAAAGAAGGTGGTTATTTTTATTTTGTGGTTGCTGAATCTTTTTAGACAAGGTTTTTTTAAAACAGAATTCTATATGTACTTTTAGTCATTAATTTTTCTCTATGATGAAACGTTTATGTCTTTTCTTTAGCTCGTTTGCGGCACTGTACAGTTCTTCACAAACAGCTTATTTCCAGCAACGTGTGGATTGTAAAATGGATATCAGTCTTAACGATGAAAAGCATACAGTTTCTGCATTTGAAGAGATTAACTACGTTAATAATTCTCCGCAGACTCTGGATTTCATTTATTTTCATCTTTGGCCCAATGCCTATAAAAATAATTCTACGGCATTGGCCAAACAATTATTATGGCAAGGCAAAACAGATTTTTATTATTCTACACCGGAAGAGCGTGGTTATATCGACAGTCTCGATTTTAAAGTAAACGGCAAATCTTTGAAGTGGGAATACGACAAAGAGAACATCGATATTTGCAAAGTGTTTTTAAATGAACCTCTGAAAGCCTCTGATAGTATTAAGATCACTACGCCCTTTTTTTTAAAAATTCCCGATGCGAAATTTTCACGCATGGGACACACCTTCCAGGCTTATTATATGACGCAGTGGTATCCAAAACCGGCAGTCTATGACAGCAAAGGCTGGCACCAAATGCCTTATCTTGACCAGGGCGAATTTTTTAGTGAGTATGGCAGTTTTGATGTGAAAATAACATTACCTGATAATTTTGTATTGGCTGCAACGGGTGATAGGATTGATGCCGCGGAAGAAGAAGCCTTTCTTAACAAAAAAGTGGAGGAAACAAAAAAGGAAATAGAAAGAAGAGCTACTGAGGTAAGAAAGCCGGGACGTACTGTTTACAAATATGAAACTCCGGTTTCTACCAAATTGAACAAAACTATTCGTTTTAAACAATCACATGTACATGATTTTGCATGGTTCGCTGATAAAAGGTTTTATGTTTTAAAGGGAGAGATAGAATTGCCCCAGAGTAAACGTAAAGTTACCAGCTGGGCTTATTTCTTAGCCCCACATCTGATTGAATGGAGAGAGGCAGTAAATTATGTAAATAGCGCGACCTTATTTTATTCTCAGCACAGTGGCGAATATCCTTATAATAATGTATCAGCTGTTGATGGGAATATTATGGCCGGTGGGGGAATGGAGTATCCTAACATCACCGTTATTGGTGGAGTTAGTTCTGCCATTGAACTGGATATGGTAATAACCCACGAAGTAGGACATAATTGGTTCTATGGTATTTTAGGAAGCAATGAAAGGGATAATCCCTTTTTAGATGAAGGCATTAATTCTTTTTATGAGCTACGTTACATGCGGGAGAAATATCCCCGTGCAACACTGGCCAATCTTATTGGCAGAGATTCTACTTTTAAATTACTGGGGATAAATAAAGTTCCGTTTTGGAAATACCATGAGATCTCCTTCTTTGTTCCCCTGCGCGCCGGTAAAGACCAGGAATTGGCTCTTAAGTCGACAGAGTATACCGAATCAAATTACGGCGGCATAGTTTACAGTAAGTCTGCTAATATAATGGACTATATGTTGGACTACTTTGGCGAGAATGTGATGGACAGCGCTATGCACCGGTATTTCGAGGCATATAAATTTAAGCATCCTACACCCAATGATCTGTTTAGAACGCTTGCAGAGTATTCGGGGAAGGACTTAAAGGAATTTCAGAACCGCCTTTATTACGGAACAGAGCGTATTAATTATAAAATAAAAGGTATTAAAAAGAAAGACGGCAATTATGTGTTGACGCTTAAAAATAAAACAAAGAGCATTCTCCCTTTTAATATTTATGCGTACGATAAAAAAAATAACGTCCTTAATGTTAACTGGTACGATGGCTTTGAAAAGAAACGCACGGTAACTCTTCCTGCTGCGGATGTGCATCATTTTAAAATTGATGGACAAAATCGTATGCCGGACATTTACCGTAAGAATAACAGTATTAAAACGCATGGTTTATTTAAACACTCAAAACCTTTGAAAATGCGTTTTATAACTCAGTTTGAAGATCCATCTAAAACCCTTGTCAATTATGCTCCTGTGCTGGGTGCAAACTATTACGACGGCTTTATGTTAGGTATGAGTTTTCATAATTACAGTTTCTATGAAAAACGTTTCGAATATCTTATCGCTCCTATGTATGCTTTTAATACCAAAGCTCCCGTGGGTTTCGCAGAATTCAATTTTAATTTTTATCCGAAGTCTGTGTTTAGTCATATTAAAGTGGGCGCAAAGCTGAAAACTTTTCACTACGATTATTTTAATTCAGAGTTTTTGAATGAGAATCTTGGGACAAATTTTGACGATTTGTATTTTAAATATTATAAGTTTAGTCCATACATTCAGTTCAAAATAAAGAAGAAAGATGTTTTAAGTCCGATCACGCAATTCTTAACTTACAGCAATACCAACTTAATAACGGATAGTCTTGATACCCGTGTTTACCAAACTATTGCGGTAGCCGGACCTGCAAAGAAAACGACTTATTCTTTTGTAAACCAGTTGAGTTATGATCTCACGAATAAACGGACGATCGATCCTTTTACGTTTAATGTGAACTTGCAGCATACGGCAAGCATGGCTAAGATTTCGGGGACATTAAATTATAAAATTAATCTTACCAGGAAACATGAAATGACGGTGCGTGTTTTTGCGGGTGCTTTTCTTACAGGCAACGCAAACGAGCGTGGATATTACGCTTTCAGGGCAAGTGGTTACAATGGCTGGAACGATTATTTGTTTGAAGGAAATTATGTGGCGCGCAACGAACGCGGTGGTTTTGGCTTTAGCCAGTTTATGGAAAAAGATGGTGCTTTGAAAATATGGACCCCTCTTGGGCAAACCGGCGAATGGATGACAGCGGTAAATTTGAAGTCTCCAAAGTTTTTAAAGCTCTTTAAAGTTTTTGCCGATGCGGTTGTTTGTGATGGACGTTCTTTAAACACCGATAAATTTTTGTGGGATGCAGGAATCAATATCAGCTTATGGACCGATGTGATTGAAATTTACGTTCCTCTGGCCTATAATAACGACATTCGTGAGACCCTGGAGTTAAACAAAGTTAGCTTCCCGAATACCATTCGCTTTACGTTTAATATTCATAAATTAGATGCGAAAAACATCTTACAAACCAGTTTCTTTTAGTGAATTCAAAAAAAATATATTTTGCCTCCGATTTTCATTTAGGCGTTCCTTCCTTTGAAAACAGCCTGCAACGCGAAAAACTCGTTTGCAAATGGTTGGACATGGTAAAACACGATGCGCAGGAAATTTTTCTTGTCGGCGATATCTTTGATTTTTGGTACGAATACAAATACACCGTACCTAAAGGAAATGTGCGTCTGCTGGGCAAAATAGCAGAGATAACTGATTCCGGCATACCGGTGCATTTTTTTGTCGGTAACCACGATCTCTGGATGAAGGATTACTTTACGCAGGAATTAAATGTTTCTGTATTTCATCATCCTATTACAAGAACTTTCAGTAACAAAGTATTTTATATTGGTCACGGCGATGGACTTGGTCCCGGTGACAAAGGCTACAAACTTCTTCGTAAAATTTTCGCCAGCAAAACCTGCCAGTGGTTATTCAGTAGATTGCATCCCAACCTCGCTTTTTACATAGCCAAACAAAGCAGTAAGCGCAAAAAAGAAATTACCGGCAACGAAGATGAAAAATTTTTAGGCGCCGAAAACGAATGGCTGTTCTTGTACAGTCGCGACTATTTAAAAGAAAACAAAATAGATTATTTTGTTTTTGGTCACCGTCACTTGCCTTTAGATTTGGACGTAGACGGCAAAGCCCGCTACATCAACCTTGGAGAATGGATTCATTATAATACTTACGCAGTATTTGATGGCGAGAAAATGGAGTTGAAGGCGTTTGAGGGGTAGAGTAAAATTTAACCACAAAGACGCTGCGCATTTCCTGTCGGCAAATTGAGCTCTTTTTATAAAAAATAGTATTATTTTCTTCTCCAGGCAGTGCGAATAGTGATACCATTCTTTCTCTGTTCCTCCCTGGTAAATCACCGCTTCGTCGTAAACTTCTTTTGGTAAATAAAGGGCACACCTAATTCCAGCGTTACATCGGGCTCTGGTTTTTCTTTTACCTGTTTGCGGTAAGTCGAATAATAAATCTTAATCAGGATCACGAAATACGAAATCAACAGTGGACCAAAGATCAATCCCGGAATTCCCATGTAATTTAAACCCATGATCACACCCAGAACCGTTATAACAGGATGCACATCGGCCATACGTTTGGCAAGTACAAAACGAATGACATTGTCGGCGCTGCCCATAACGATAGCGCTCCAGGCAATAACGCCAACACCCTGCCAGGTTTGTCCTTCTGCGAATAAATAAATAGAGATAGGCAACCAGATCAAACCCGTTCCAACAATAGGGATAATAGAAGCAAAACCTGTAAGAATCGCCCAGAACGCAGCTTCCGGCACTCCGGCTACCCAATAAGCGACAAAGGCGCTCAGGCCTTGCGCTACCGCAATTAGGGGAATGCCAATAGCATTACTGAAAGTTTGTGCTTTTAATTCGTGGCCAAAAAGCATAATTTTTCTTTTGTCGAAAGGAAGAAATAAAATAATAGCGGCTTCAATACGATTAAAGCCCACTAATAAAAAGTACAGGAAAAAATACATCATGGTGATGGAAGAAAAAACAGAGAGGCCCATGTTTAACGCCTGACTTGCGAGTCCTGCGGCGCGCGATTGAAGCTCTGCAATATTTTTTTCAGAAAGGATTTCAATATTAAACTTTGTTTGGATAGTTTCTACGTAAGCTTTTACGTTTTCGGGATGAGAGACAAGTGGCGTTGCTTTGTTAATTACGAGACTTGAAAAAGAAAAGATGGGTACCATGATGATGATAAACGATACAATTACAATAAGAATCGCGGCTCTCCCTTTTTTCCATTTTTTCTTATTTACTAAAAATTCCATCCAGGGTTTAAAGAGCACATAAAACATAATTGCACCCAGAAACGCGGTAAAAAATTCGCGCATAGAGAACAGTAATAGCAAAGCGAAAATGATAATCACTGATAAAAAAAACGACTTGTTTATTTTAGCTGTATTTAATGTTGTACCCCCCATAGTAGTAAAATTTGTTCGGTGTTTTATTTTTAGTAATTTTAATTAAAATAGTTGATAGACCAGCTTTTTACACACAAACAAATTAAAATTATTTAGTATCAAATGTTGTGCCCGCTATCAAGCAGTTAGCCGCAATGCTTAAACAAATATGACGCCTGAGAAAATAGTTATTTTAATGCTTTTAATCGGTTTTTGTAGTTGTTCAGACATTGCAGTCACCTCAACTGTTGAGACGCAGGTTACAGAAAAAAAGTCGTCTGGATTTAGTATAGAAAACGGACTGAGGCAAGGAATCTTGTATGTGGACTCCACTGGAACCGAATATATATACTATTCTGTTACATCAACTATAACGAATGACTCCACAATTCCGATGCATTTTGTGGTAGATTTTGCAAAAGCAACAGACTTAGCTAATGACAGTCTGGGGCCTCGGGTTTTTCTGCAGCCAAGAAGAGCTCTGACACAAGAGAAACTCCAGACAATTAATAAATCAGCAATTTCCTTAAGCATTTCAAACGACATAAAACACGTTTTGGCCATGGTTGCACAAACTCCCACTACGCTCGACACACTGCTGAGTTCGAAGGGTAAATGTGTGATGACCTTTGGTTTACTAAACAACACTAAACATGCAGAACCATATGCAATTGGTCTGCAAGTATCAGGTAATGGTTCTTCAGCAACAGAGCTGGAACTTAAATTTGATAATATAACCCCCGAGAAACATTATGTGGTACCTTGTGGGCAAATCAATTTTGAAAACATTGCTGACAACTTGCATAACCGCTAATAACGGCTAGTGGCGCCCAACTATTGACTATCAACTATAAACTATTGACTATCACGTATGGAGGAAAAAAAGGAATATTTCGAAGAAACTTACGAATTGTTTACAAACTATGTTGACGACCGCATGCTTCTTTTAAAAATACAGGCAGCAGAAAAATCCGGTAAATTAATGTCGGCATTTATAACGATGGCAGTTGTGGCATTATTTACCTTTTTCATTTTACTTTTTGTAAGTATTATGGGTGGTTATTATTTTGCTGAGGTAACCGGAAGTACTTTTTATGGCTTTAGTATTATAGCTGGAATCTATATTTTGTTGCTCCTGATTTTTTTGGTTCTCAACAAACAGGTATTATCCCAATACATTATTAATACAGTGATTCGTATTTTCTTTGAACGTTCTAAAGTAGAAACCGATTTAACTAACGAAGATGAATAAACGTCAGGTCATTATTACTTCGCTTAGCGAATTGGAAACCGAAGAGAGAAGAGTGCGCCAGCGCATTAAAAAACAGGAAGCTGAGTTAATGTTGCGCGTTAAAAAATTACCTGAAGAACTCGTGTCGACCGCAGTTGTAAAGGTTGTCTCCGGACTCATTTCAGGTGATACAGCTAAAACTGTTATGGGTTTTATAAAAAAAATAGCAGGCAATCTCATTTCTAATATTTTCGAAAAGTTTTCTGACGACAAATAACAATTGTTAAGTCGAAAGGTGTTCTAATGCTGCGCCACTGACCGCTGCAAGTATACTCGTGAAGAGTGGACTTAAAGCGCCTGCTCGGTAGGGCAAAAGTCTGATAGACTTTTGAGCCAGATAGTGCGTTAGCTTTGACCCCTGGGAAAAAGACCCCGCACAAACTTTTTATGCAGAGCGAAGTCGAGGCATAGGCGCTTTTAGGCCAGGCGAGCGAGATACAGCAGAGGGCAGGACCGCCATGAAGCGAAAGGCATGCGGAAATATAAAAGATGCCTTTCTGCTTCATGGGGGAGGCGCCCTTAAAATAGCGGGGAAGAAAAGCGTAACTTTTATCCTTTAGCCCTTATTTCCAACACTTTAGAGAGGGCGTTTTCCTTGACATAACGCAAGTTTCAGGCAGACTTAATTTAACTTTAAAATTGACCGAATTAGCCTCTAATTTATTTGCCAATTCGAAAATTATGTAGTTATTTGTTAGATCAACACAAAAAGGTATGACTAGTACTATAGACATTAAAGTAGAAAAGATTAAGAAAAGTCGTGTTTCAGAATACGATATAAATAATGTTGCTTTTGGTAAATGTTTCAGCGATCACATGTTCGTTGCTGAATACTCCGATGGCAAGTGGCAGAAAGCAGAAATCACTCCGTACCAGGATGTGCCGATGAGTTATGCAATGAGTGCGCTCCATTACGGACAGGCAATCTTCGAAGGAATGAAAGCCTACAAAAACGATAAGGGCGAGGTTTCGATGTTCAGAGCTCCTGATAACTTCAAACGTTTAAATAAAAGTGCTGTACGTATGGCAATGCCTGAAATTCCTGAAGATCTGTTCATGAATGGCTTGATGGAATTAATTCGTTTAGATTCAGCCTGGGTTCCTTCCAGTGAAACGGGAAGTCTTTACATTCGTCCGTTTTTAATTGCTACGGACGAAGCCATTGGTGTAAAAATCAGTGACACTTATAAATTTGTGATCATCACGTGCCCTGCCGGTAAATATTACAGCGAGCCAATTAAAGTTTTAGTAGAAACAAATTATTACCGTGCTGTAAAAGGTGGGGTAGGCTTTGTAAAAGCAGCAGGTAACTACGGAAGAAGTTTGTATCCTACAAAATTGGCGCAACAAAAAGGGTACCAACAGGTAATCTGGACCGATAGCGAAACGCAGCAGTATTTTGAAGAAAGCGGAACCATGAACGTGATGTTTGTGATTGGAGATACACTTTTAACGCCGGGCTTGAGCGATACTATTTTAGATGGTGTTACACGTAGCTCTGTGCTTGCTTTGGCGAGAGACTGGGGTATGAAAGTAGAAGAACGTAAAGTAAGTATTAAAGAGGTTTTTGAAGCTATTGAGGCAGGAACCCTGAAAGAAGTTTTCGGTTGTGGTACAGCGGCAACGATTGCGCAAATAATTGGCATCGGTCATAATGGAAAAGATTATGCTCTACCGCCGGTAGCAGAACGTAAGTTCTCACCACGTGTGGATGATACCTTGCGTGCGATTCGCAAAGGAAAGATGGAAGACAAACACGGATGGATGATGAAGGTGCCTTCGTAATCAGGAAATAGATTTATATAAAAACCGGCTTCGAATGAGGCCGGTTTTTTTGTGTCCTTTCTCGACTACGCTCGAAATGACAATCGACTACGCTCGAAATGACACGGGCTACGCACAAGCTGGCCTTAACATCCACTGGATGTTAATCCTGCTCGAACTGAAAATCGACTAGCCTCGAAATGACAGTGTCAAATCGAGCGTAGTCGAGATTGCGTAATATGTATACCTCATTTGAAGTTGCTACTATCGCTTTCATCGTAACTACTTTGTCCTGCAGGAGCTGGTTGGACTGAACAAGGAAAGACAACTGGCCTTAATCTCACTCTAATCTCTTCTCTGTTTTTTATTTTATCTCTTCTTGTATTCTCTTTTTGTTCGAAAAGCTGGTAATTAAACTCCTCTAAAATATTTCTGGAAGCCCCGCCATTCATAGAAGAGAAATGCTCTATGTCTTTTTTGGACATCTTTGTTAATTGCAGACTTACTTCACCTGGCTTTGCTTTTGCTATGCTGTTACTGTAAATGGTCTCGCCTTTAAAACCCATTACAAGTAAACTGTAAGAAAATAATTCATTAAGATTTTCTTTAAAGTCTGCGTTAACAGTTGCAGGCATTCTTTGAAAGGAACTTAGTTTATCAGGAATAAGATAGGCAAGAATGCGGTCGTAGTCTTCCCTTCCCTGAACTTTTACAAGAAGGGGTTCGTAACGAATAACCGCCTTTTTTCCGGATTGAGGATCTGTGTAATCAAGGGTTTCACGTTTACTTGTAGATTCGAAAACATAAACGTCTACGTTTTTCCATCCGGTGGTTTCAATTCTTGTTTCGAAATATGCCGCCGCCGGAGCTTTAACATAAGGTTTATCTAATTGTCTGTATGCCTCTTTCATATTGGTTTCCAACTCTTCCATAAAAACATTGTTTATGCGTTTAACTTCTGATATATTATGGGTAGTTCTTTCTTCAAGTGCACGTTGATCTTCGATTTTTTCTTTTTTATAAAGTGATTGTAGAGTCTCACGCGCAGTTTTTTCGTACAGCGTTCTCTTTTCTTCCATATAAGCATGGAGTTTTTTTAGCTCGCTGGTTTTCATGGAAACGCCGCCTTGCCTTTTGTTATAGAACTCACGAAAGGTTTCTCCGCCTTCACCGAGCATCACCATGGCAAGGCTGTCAATCTCCCACATCCGTTTGTCCATATTTTTAACATAGAGGTCTAATACACTCGCGTTGCAGGTTTTAAAAATTGCTTTTAGTCGCGCTTCAAATTCTTTTGTTGCCAATAATGTTTTATTAAATTTTTTATTCCAGATGGCGCGAATACGGGACGGGGCGATTTCGCAGCCAGAGCTTACGGAATTTTGAACAGATTCTGCAACAGAGCCTCCAATATATTGAATGAGCGCAGATATATCGTTATCTGTTAAAGTCCCTTCAAATACAGTCATGGCTGTTTTCCCATTTTCCAAATAAATTTTATTAGCATAAGGATCACCGCTCTTAATCATCTTTTCACTATTCATGATGTATTTTTTTAACCACTCGCCTTTTGGAATTCTTTCCATTATGCCTTCCAAACCCGGACCGGTGAGTTTTTGTTTTGTAAGGGAATGACAGACTGCGCAATTTTGTCTGAATATTTTTTCCGGATCCGGTTTTCGCACTGTGTCAGATCTTACTGTGTATTTTCCGTAGTCGTCTTCATTTTCATTAAAAGAAGCAGCATCCAATTCGCTGGAAAAGCACGCAAAAGAATAATAAACACTATCCGTAATTTTTTTATCGCTAATATCAAATCCCATGCTTTGCAAAGAGTCTAAAAAGTGTGGCGGATAAAAATCGAGGCTCATAATGTCCATTGTAGTCAAAGCACTTTCCATGGGTTTAGGATCTATCCAATTGATCTGGCCATCCGCCATCCGCTTGCCATCAAACAACATCATCTTTTTCCCATTAGTATTATCGGGAACGCTGGCATAGATGTTTTTGTTTGCAGGAATAATTAAATTTTTTCCATCCTTTCTTGCGTTGATATAAAACATACCTCCAGTCTCCAATAGTTTTCCCTCACTAGTTGTGGAGAGTCCTGCCTTCATTATGTCCAGTGGAGTCAGTGCTTCTTTTATTTCCAGTTCATAATCTTCAGTAACTTCATTACCCGTACTATTTATAAAAGCCCTGGCAGGAATTTGAAAAACCATGCCGCCTTTGGTCTCAATTATAGTATCGCTGTTTCCTCTGAGAATAAAGACTTGCGGACTAATTTGTTCATCCGCTTCTGACCAGTTCTTGTTATTTTGTTCATTCAGTTCATAACGGATATTTCTGTTTTCGGCAAATATTTTATTTATTACCACCATCACCGTTGCAACGGCCAGTGCTGTTATAGCCAAACCCAACATCCACTTGCCAGCTTTGGTTTTGAACGATCCTTTTTTAAATCCTTTGTTAATTTCAGATCTTAATCCCGCGTTTTCAATTCCACGCATAACCTGCCTTTGCAGCTCAAATTCTTTTTTTAATTCAGCGTTTGTTTCTAATTGTTTTTCAAAGTCTGCTTTTTCAGCTTCATTTAGTTCACCATTGAGGTAGTTTTCTATGAGTTGTGTATACTTATTCATGACCGGAAGTTTTTAAGATTTGTAAATTTTCTTTCGCTTTTTCAATGCACCTGTACTTTTGATTTTTAGCCACTTTTTCTGAACCAAAGTTCAGCTTCGCGGCAATGTCTCTCATGGACATTTTTTTAAAGTAAAAGAGCAAAAGCAATTGCTTACATTTTTCTCCCAGCTGGTGGAAAGCTTTTTCCGCCAGTGTATTTTCCGATTCTGTTTTGTAAAGGGTTTCTAAGTGATGTTCGGCAGATGCTTGCTGAGTTGTTTCTAAATCAACTTCTATCCGCTTGCTTTGCTTTTTAAGGCGCTCGCTCCACAAAAAGCGACAAATGCTGTACAAATAAGTAGTCAGACTACTTGTCAAAACAAAGTCGGGTGTTTTTAGTTTCCGGATCAGGATAATAAGTGCCTCCTGGTATATATCTTCTGCATCTTGTCTGCTACCGCTGTTTTTTAAGACGAATTTTTTTATAACAGGGAAGTAGCCGTAGAGCTTTTCGCTGACCTTAGCGTAGTGATTGCCTTGTAGCAATTCAATTATCTGGCTGTCTTTCATTAATGTGTTTTTATATTAATGGAGCTTTTCGCAAAAGGTCATCAAAAGAAATTGTAAAAAATGTATTAAGTCACGTAAGATAGTTAAAATCAATAAAATAGATTTAAATAAGGGTTACGTAAGCGATTTTTAAAATCATGTTTAATTAAATGAAACTGTCATTTTATAATCAAACGCCACTCCGCCTGATTTAATAAGTCATTTCGAGTAGGATCAATATCCGGTGAATGTTGAGGCTAGCTTGTGTATAGCCGGGAAATTTGTAAATTTAATAAACTCAATTTTGCAAACATGAAATCGAAAACGGGCTTTCTTATTGTTTTACTGGTACTTAACTGCATCGTTCTACTCGGTCAGCTTTGGCCCGAAGGGGCACCTCCTTTTGCACGAACGGTCAATATTATTTTCCTTATTTTAAGTTTAATCTTTTTTATTAGTTTACTTCGCAAAAAATAATTGTATGAAAAAAATTATTTCTGTCTTAATTTCTCTTGCTGCGTTTTTTTTAATTGCCTGCAGCGGTTCTGATACTTACCTGGGTAAGTGGAAAGCCACTAACGCGAATGGTGATAAATTCGATCTTGAATTCAGTGCCAAAAAGTTTAGCGTAAAAGATAGCAGCGGACAAATAAAAAAGTACGAATACAAACAGCATTCTATCCACATTGATAATTCTATAAAAACTTACGGCATTAAATTAGAAGATGGCAGAGCTTATGACATTCATTTTCCGAAAGAGAACGATGATAACATTGCTCTTATACGGGATGAGCAGGGTCAGCCTTTGTATACTCTGTCACGCAAGGACTATATAAAGTATGAATCTGTTTATAAATTAGAGTAATTAGTAGGGTGTTTGGCATAAGCGAAGATGAAAAACCTGTTTAAGATAAGTTTCGTTTGCCTTACGCAATTCTTTGCTTCATGTTTTACTACTCAGGAAGAGCACCAGTTAACAACGCAGGAAGCACTCCGATACTTAGATTCTACGCAACTAAATTATGTACTCGCGGGTTATAAAGATACTGAGGGTTATTCTTTCCTAAGTCGGAAACACTTATCAGATACAATTGCCGTGAAGCTTTTTTGCAACCCTGGTTTTCCTGATATTACAGATACACTCGTAGAAATACAATCAGGAATTTTTAAGTCTATTCGCAACCGCACACTTTACCAAATCCAAGCCAATGAAGTCACGGTAACCTATTTTCAAAAAATCATTCACCCTTCTTCGAACTGGCAAGGACAAACGCCCTGGCAGGAAATTAATATAATAAAGTATCGGCGGATCGATAAAAATTTGAGGCCTTAGAACTATGAAAAGTAAAATGAAACTTCAGAAAACAGAAATCCTTTCTTCTGATAAATACCTTCTTAAAAAAATAACTTACGACTATTTGCGAAATGATGGTAAAAGCCAGGTGCAGAGCCGGGAAGTTTATGATCGTGGGAATGCTGCTACGATATTACTGTACAACAAAGAGAAAAAGTCAGTGATTCTCACAAGACAATTTCGTCTCCCTACTTTTTTAAATGGTAACGAAAACGGAATGCTCATTGAAGCATGTGCCGGCATGTTGGATAAAGATAGTCCGGAAGAGGCCATAAAACGTGAGGCAGAAGAAGAAACAGGCTATAAGATCACAGAAGTTAGAAAGGTCTTTGAGGCATACACTTCGCCCGGCTCTTTAACAGAATTGCTTTATTTTTTTATTGCTGAATATTCAAAGGACCTGAAAGTGGCCGAAGGCGGAGGATTGGAAGAAGAACATGAAGAGATTGAGGTTTTAGAATTGGATATAGAAAAAAGCATGCAAATGATAGAAAGTGGCGAAATTAAGGATGCCAAAACGATTATGCTGCTGCTGTATATCAGGTTGCATAAGATTTTATAGATGCTGTTGACTGGGCATAAGGTTTTGAGTTACATCCGCACTTGCAGGCTATTTAACTGGCACCACATTTGCAAAGTATGACTGCACCGCAATAGGGAAAGAGCAAATGGGAAAAGTAATTTTAGACATGTCTATGTCATTGGACGGTTTTATCGGCAATCAGAAGCAAAAGTACATTTACCCCATTGAGGAAATTAAGAAAACACCCCAATTAAAGCAACTCATAAAAAATGCAGGAGCTGTAATTATGGATATAGAGGCCTATGACCTTTCTGAGGGCGATTTTACAGACTATGAATACCAGGTTCCTGTTTTCGTTATCTGCAAAAAGGCACCTGCCAAAACTACAAAAGGAACAAACGAAAATTTAAAGTTTCATTTCATTACTACGGGCATTGAGAGCGCCGTTGAAAAAGCAAAAACTGCGGCTAAGTCTAAGAATGTTATGGTAATTGGTCTGGCTGAAGCGGCGCAGGAGTCGTTAAAGGCGCAGAAAATTGATGAATTAATTATCCGTATTATCCCAGTTCTCTTGGGAAAGGGTGTTCGTCTTTTTGAAAATTTGGGTAAAGAGGCTATCCCTCTAAAAATCCTGAATTCCGAAAAATACCTTGCGCATACCGACATTACTTTTAAAATTCAAAAGTAAGTTACTGGAAATTATTTTTTATTTTGTAGCATGGATAAGATTTCAAACTATGCAAGGCAGCACTACGAATTTGTAAAAGATTCGCGGAGTGTTCTTCTGAACTATTGCCAGACAATTCGGGGGGAAGATTTTACAAGAGAAAACTCAGCATTTGGTCGCGGTGGCAGCATGCGAAATTTGCTGGTGCATATCACCAATGTTTATGAATATTGGGTTGCAGAAGTCGGGTTGAATAAGAGTGTTAAGTTCTCGGACTGTGCATCCTTTGAAACACCTGACGATATAAATGAACTATTCGTTACTGTAAATAGTTATATGGATGAACTTATCGTTAAATTAGAAGATCCCGATTTCCTGGTAACCTATGTATTACATGATGATAAAAAACACGTAACGCTTTTTAAACTTTTTAGTCACGTTATAAGCCACGAGTATCATCACAAGGGTCAGATTTTATCTATCAGTCGCCAGTTAGGTTACACACCGGTAGATACTGATATGATCCGATAGAGCTGAGTTGACTTCGGGATTTATCTTTATATTCGTGCAGTGAAGTTCCTGAAAGAACATAGTTTATTTCTCTGCATTCTTTTTGTCTGCGCGGTTTTAAGGTTTATTCCTTTGTTCGACTACCAGTTTACCTACGACGAATTAAGCGGACTCGAACGCACGCAGTTTTCATCTTTTTCGGAAGTGATTGAAAAAGGGGTAAAGATTGATGCGCATCCTGCCCTTGTACAATTGCTTATTTATTACCTCACACAAATTTTCGGATACACTACCTGGATCATCAAACTCCCCTTTTTGCTTTTTGGATTTGCTGCCATCATTTATGCTTATGCATTTGGACTACGCAACTTTTCAAAGCAAGCAGGATTATTTGCAGCTCTGATTTTTAGTTTTTCTTTAATTTTTGTTTTTTACGCGCCTATCGCCAGGATGTATGTCTCCGGTGTTTTTTTTAGCATCGCGCTTCTGTATTATTTTTTCGAAATATTTTTTTCTGAAAATCTTAAGAAGTCAAATTATTTTTTCCTGGCACTATTCGCTTATCTCTCAGCATTAAATCAACACATCAATGCTTTATTTGCAACGACTGTTTTTCTTTCAGCTCTTTTCTTTCTCACAAAAGAGAATTACAAAGCTTTTATTATAACTTGTATATGCGTTGTTTTAGCTTATTTGCCGGCCTTACCTGTTACCCTTTACCAGTTGGGAATTGGAGGAATAGGAGTAGATGCAGGAGGTTGGCTGGAGACTCCTGAGTTTACCATTGTATTTTCGTTCTTAAAAACGCTTCTTGGAACTGGACGATTGTATTTGATTTTTTTCTTTTTAATCGCATTAGCTTTTATGCTTCAAAAAAAGGTCAGTATTTCTAAAAAGCAAATTTTCCTGTTGCTGCTTTTTGTCATTAATTTTCTTGTGGTCTATTTATATTCTGCCTGGCGTTCTCCTATTTTTCAGTATTCTGTAATGTTGTTTTCCGGAACGGCTTTTATCTTTTTTGTTTGTTCTTTTCTTGAATTCAAAACTACTTTCGTTTTTTATGGTGGATTTTGTTTGTTGGCTTTCGGCCTGATCTACAAGACCTATGTAAAAAAGGACTATCTCGGTGAGTGTGTGAAAACGGTTTTTGACTATCAATTTGAAAGAACGTGCTACTATAAAAGTCTTTACGGAGAAAAAAACGTCTACCCCGTTTTCTTTGATGCGGATGAAATTATGAAAAAGATTTATTTCAATAAATACAAAACCAATTTTGAGTGTAAAGTATCGGCTGATTCTATGATCTCAAATAGGAGTTCAGTAATGTTTAAGCAAAAAACACGGTCGGAAAAAAATGAAGAAGCGGCCGAACAAACAGTTTCGTCCATGCGTTTATTTTCTGAATTTGTGAATAAGATCGATGTCGACTATCTTATTCTAACGTCCGCTATGCCACAATTTCAGGCGGTGGTACTCGAAAAATTCCCTTACCTGCTTGAGAATACACAAACGCAGGGTATTAATTTCAAACTCTACTCCCGAAAGCCGGAAGATAGATCGAAAGTTGTTGCAGACGACGCTGTTTATTATTTTTCATCGCCCTTAAAAGCGGGGAATTTTACTTACTCTAAACTATCTGGTAACACAACAAAAGTTTTTCCATTACGAGTTGATTCGCTTAACGAATTTCCTTTTGATGCAAAGGCCGCGCTTGCTTCTGTCACAGCCAAAGAAGGGCAGGTTGTTCTTATATCTGCAAAATTAAAAATGAAAAGCAGGTATAGTCCTTTGGAAGTTTGTATTTCTGCAACAGACTCTGAAACCAACAAGCAATACGTTTACAGCGCCAGAGCGGCTTCAGATTTTGTGATGAACGCAGATTCGACTATCATGATATATTCAGAACAATTTAACGGCGTGCATTACAATCAATTTAAATACAAAGCAAATTTAACGGCTTATATATGGAATCGCGGTAAAGAGAACTTTACGCTTCAGAATTTCGAAATTAAAGTAATTGATTACTGGCACCGGAAGTGGGAACTTTGGGAGTAGAGGGTAGTGTTACTTCTCGACTACGCTCGAAGTGACACCGGCTACGCACAAGCTGGCCTTAACATCCACTGGATGTTAATCCTGCTCGAAGTGACGCCGGCTACGCACAAGCTGGCCTTAACATCCACTGGATGTTAATCCTGCTCGAAGTGACACCGGCTACGCACAAGCTGGCCTTAACATCCACTGGATGTTAATCCTGCTCGAAGTGACACCGGCTACGCACAAGCTGGCCTTAACATCCACTGGATGTTACTCCTGCTCGAAGTGACACCGGCTACGCACAAGCTGGCCTTAACATCCACTGGATGTTACTCCTGCTCGAAGTGACACCGGCTACGCACAAGCTGGCCTTAACATCCACTGGATGTTACTCCTGCTCGATAAGATATTCGGCTATACTCGAACTGACAGTAGACGGGGCTTGAACAACGACGCTATTACTTCTCTAATTCAGGGTTGTTAGTTCGAGCGTAGTCGAGAACCTTCACCATCAAATAATGCTGAATAATACCCCAAAGCTTATAAGAAATTTCTTTGTGTTTATATCCGGCAGACTCATAAAAAGCCAAGGCATTTTCACGGGCGTGTAATTCTATTTTCTGAAGTTGCATCACTCTTCCTTTTTCTTCCAGGAATTTCAGGATTAGTTTTCCAAGTCCTTTGCCCTGGTAAGCGTCATCAACTGCCATAAAACGGACCTGCCCGATTTTGTTTTCGTTTTCCTGCAATCTTCCGCAGGCAATCACGGTTCCGTTTAGGTCTTCAATAAAAGCGTTTACATTTCCGGCTTCTGATCCGTCTGTAGCGCTTTCAAAAGATTGATTCCACGGCTGACGCAGAATTTTATAACGCAGTGCCAGGATGGCCTCCAGCTCTTTTTGAGTTGTTGCTTGTTTAACGGGAAACATCAATCTAAAAATTTAAACGCGATAGAGGAAACAGATTCGTTTGTGTTTTTTTCGTAAGTGAATTTACGGAGCATCTTTTTTGCTTCCGGCAGTTCAAAAACTTCTTTCAGGTTGCGGATCTTACCAATCGGAATTTCTTTTTCAAGGCAAAGATCAAAAAGCGTTTTAAAATTAAACTGTTTAATATAGTTGTATAGTAGGGCGTACAATTGCGTGCGGTTATTTACACGCGACTGATTATTTGCATATTTTGGATCATTTGCCAGAGTGGCATATTGAATGAGCTCGCAAAGATTTTTAAATTGTTTGTTGCTGCCAATAGCAAAGGTCACCAGCTGATTATCTTTTGTCTCAAACAACTCTCCGTAAGGCGCAATATTCGGATGAATACTTCCTAGTGGTTTCGGAAGCGTTTTTCCAATCAGCCAATTTGTAGCCTGGTTGGCTAAAGAAGCTACGGCGCTGTCAAATAAAGAAACACTTACATGAGACCCTTTATTGGTTTGGTAACGCTTTAAAAGCGCTAGTAAAATAGCTTCTTTTAACTGATGTCCTGCCAAAATATCGATAAGGGCTACAGGCATTTTTAAAGCCTGACTGTTGGGTTCTCCGTTCATGGACATAAATCCACTTTCTGCCTGTAAAATTAAATCGTAAGCAGAGCGGGGAGAGCCATGACCAAAACCGTTGATGGAGGCGTAGATTAATTTCGGGTTAAGAGTAGATAGCGTTTTGTAATCTACTTTCAATTTTTCATCGTCACCGGCTTTGTAATTGGTAATGATAATATCTGCATCCTTAACCAAAGCATATAACTTATCTAGTTGCGAAGGAGCTGTAATGTCGAGACTTAAAAATTCTTTGCCGGTGTTAACACTCCAGAAATAAGCAGAGGTTTTGTCTTTAGGATTTTCTGCTTTTAATTTCCAACTACGCGTTACATCGCCGTTGGTTTTTGGGTTTTCAACCTTTATAACTGTTGCGCCCAGCTCAGCAAAAAACAATCCCACACCTGGACCGGCAAGAACGCCGGCCAATTCTATTACTTTCAGATCTTTAAAAATACCTTCCACAATTTTTTATGCCCTATCTTAATTCAGCGCCTAATTTTTCTTTGTAATTGGAAATTAATTTATCCATTACCGAATCAATTTGTTTGTCCGTTAAGGTGGCCTCCGTATTCAACAAAGTAAAACTTACCGCGTAAGATTTTTTATTCCCTAACTTCTCACCTTCGTAAATATCAAATAAATTAACTTCTTTTAAAAGTTTACGTTCCGTAGAAAATGCAAGTTCTTCTATTTGTTTGTAGCTAACAGTTTTGTCGATTAACAATGCCAGGTCGCGACGCACCGAAGGATATTTACTGATCTCTTCGAATTTTATGTTTTGTTTCGAAAACTCTTTTACCAGCATATCCCAGTTAATGCACGCGTAATAAACAGGCTGAGAGATTCCGAATTTTTTCAGAACACTTTTAGCTACCGATCCCAATTCAACAAGGTTTTTTGTGTTGACTTGGTAAGTTAATCCGCTATCAAAATTAGCATAAGCACTCTCCGTACTTTTGTATGACTTCACGCCACACTTGCTCAATAAATTTGTGACAACAGATTTTAAAAATGAAAATCCAATAGCTATCGGATCAGATTTTTGATTTAAACCGTAGGGATTTTCCGCGAATAAATTTCCACTCACAAAAAGTGTCAGATATTTTTGTTCCTTATACTTTGCTTCCTCTTTATTCGGTTGCTGATAAGTTTTACCAATCTCAAAAAACTTTAAATCCGGGTTTTTACGATTACTATTATAAGCTATCGCTTCTAACCCGCTAAAAAGCATATCTGCACGAAGTACATTTAAATCTGCGCTTAATGGATTCAGCATTTTAATAGTGTTGCTTTCTTCCGTATAATAGCTTTCTTTGGTTAAAGAAAGGCTCATGATCTCATTAAATCCAAATCCTTCTAACACAGCACCGGCGCGTGAATCTAAAGCAACATCAAAGTTTTTAGACTCATTAAAAGCCGTATAAGAAATAGATTTGCTAACTTCTACGTTGTTATATCCGTAAATACGCATTACTTCTTCAATCACATCTGCCTCGCGCGTAACATCAGTTCTATAGCGTGGAACGAGCAGTAATAAAGCATCTGCGCCTTCACTTTCGATTTCAATGCCCAGGTTTAAGATGATATTCTTAATAAGTGTTCTGTCAATTTCTTTTCCGATAAGTTCCGTACAGTTGGAATAAGAGAAGGCAACTTTATAAGGCTCTAATTTTTCAGGATAGATGTCTTTCACTTCCATACTTAGATTTCCACCGGCAGTTTCAAAAATTAAATTTGCCGCGCGTACCAATGCGGTAACCGTTATCTCCGGGTCTGTTCCTCTTTCAAAACGAAATGAAGCGTCAGTTTTTAGTCCATGGTGCTTAGAAGAACGACGCACATACCCTGCATCGAAATAAGCACTTTCTAAAAATATGGAAGTTGTTTTTTCTGTCACTCCGCTGTCGGCGCCACCAAAAACACCCGCAAGACACATAGGTTCGCTTTCATTGCAGATCACAAGGTCATTGCTTTTCAAAGTGCGTTCTACATCATCGAGCGTTTTAAATTTCTCTCCGTCCTTAGCTGTTCGTACAATTATTTTTTTTCCTTTAATTTTATCCAGATCAAAAGCATGTAACGGTTGCCCTAATTCATGCAATACAAAATTCGTAATATCTACAATGTTATTGATCGGTCGCAGACCAATAGACTGTAAACGGGTTTTTAACCAATCTGGACTTTCCTTAACTTCCACTCCAGTGATCACCAGTGCTGAGTAACGTTTGCAGGCTTCAGGACTTTCAACACTTATCTCTACTTCGTTAATGTTAGTAGCTTCGCCAAGTTCGTGAAGGCCCTGGATGTTTACTTCGTATTTTTTTTCAGTTCCCTGCGAATTTAAAATGGCTGCAAGATCTCTCGCAACCCCTAAATGAGAAGCTGCATCACTGCGGTTAGGAGTTAATCCAATTTCGAAAACCGTGTCGGTTTCTACCTTGAAGTATTCTGATGCAGGAGTTCCAATAATAGTGCTATCCGGAAGAATCATAATCCCTGCGTGACTTTTGCCCAGACCAATTTCGTCTTCAGCACACAACATGCCTTCGCTAACCGCACCGCGAATCTTGGATTTCTTTATTTCGAAAGGCTCTCCTTCGCCTGGATACAATTTGGTGCCAATGGTGGCCACAATTACTTTTTGATTTGCTCCCACATTAGGGGCTCCACAAACAATAGAAAGTAATTCTCCGCTTCCAATATCCACTTTGGTTAAACTGAGTTTGTCGGCGTCAGGATGTTTACTGCATTCCACCACATGTCCTACCACCAATCCTTTAAGACCACCTTTAATACTCTCAGAGGTTTCGGCGCCTTCTACTTCTAATCCCGAAGAGGTTAATCGCTCTGAAGTTTCTTCCGCAGAAATATCAGTATTTATAAGCGTTTTAAGCCAGTTATTTGAAATTTTCATACTAAAATTAAGGCCATAAAGATAGGTAATTTTTTAGGACTTTTGATTCTTAAAATAAGCCGCAATTCCTTTAGTCAGCGGAATTTAGTAGTTTTAATTTATCACAAAAAGAGTAAGTATAGTCATCTGGTTTTTTGGAATTGCTCACTGTTCTTCCGCGCAAACAGGCGTGGCAGCTCCCGATGGCTATGCTGACACCTACTCTGTAAAAGAATGTTTTCAGGCTCCGAAATTTACCCCCGGGTTTAAGGCCGATTCCATAGCTCCCAACCGTGTTTTAAAAGGCATTCGCATCTGGCGTTCAGTAAGTCTTGAAAATCGCGAAAATCAACTTGTTTTAAATGGTACTAACAAGTGTGAGGACATGGGTTTACTTGAAATTATAAAGTTTGGAGTTTTTGAAAAAGGTCTGCATGTTTTTTCGTCGGATGATTTTAACGATGCAGCAAGAACAAGGATAGATAAAAAGACGTTTAAAACATTATTGCTGTTAAACGATTCCATTTCAATGCCTGCGTTTGATGAGAAAGGTGAGCCAGTTGCATCAGGCGCTTCTCTCAAAAAATACCTTATGGGAAATGATATCAAAAGTTATTTGATAAAAGAAGATTGGATCACGAATAGTTACAGTGGAAAAACCGAAAAGTACATTGTTGGGATTGCGCCATTGGTTTACGACTCAAAAACTGAGAAAACAGTTCCCCTTTTCTGGATTTATTATCCTGAATGGAAGAGCCTTCTCTCGGCTTTTAAAGCTAAAAATGTTTACACGCATGAAGGCATAAATTTTGCGGAAGTTTTCGCGAAACGTCTTTTTGTTTCACAAATCAGTAAAGAAAGTAACGTATTCGACAGAGGTATTAAAGCTTACAAACATGGGAGTGATACTTATCTGGAAAGCGAACTTATTAAAGAGAAGTTAAACAATGCAGAGAGTGATTTGTTTCAGCATTAGGTATAAGTTATGATAAAAGTAAATCTTCAGAATATTCTCGCGCTCTTTACGGCGCTTTTTTTTAGCAGTTGCGTGACGCGGAGCAAAGGACTTATTTTCTCTCCTGAACATAAGCTGGCACTGGATGTCTACAGTCCGAAAAAGATTCGTTCAAAAACAGATGTGCTTGTTTTTATTCATGGAGGCAACTGGCGATCTGGTAAACGTAAGACCTATAAATTTTTCGGTAAGGGTTTCGCCAGAAAAGGGGTGGTAACGGTGGTTATAGATTACAGACTAAGTGCAGTGACAGATTTTAGAGGAATGGGCACCGATGCAGCAAAGGCAGTAAAATGGGTGCAGCAAAATATTTCGAACTATGGAGGGGATAGTAGCCGGATTTTTTTATCGGGACATTCATCAGGCGGACATTTAAGTGCTTTGGTAGCAACTGACAACGCCTATTTTAAAGCTGAAGGGATTGAAAATACACTCAAAGGTGTTGTCTTGATTGATGCTTTTGGATTGGACATGTATTCTTATTTAAAAAAATCACAAAATGCAGAAGACAGTATTTATTTTCCGGCTTTTACAAAAGATCCGGTGAATTGGAAAAAAGGTTCGCCCATTTATTTCGTGGACAAAAAATCACCACTCTTCTTAACTTATGTGGGGGAAAGAACTTATCCTGCTATTAAAAAATACAGTGGGACTTTTTTAGAGGCTTTAAAACCTTTTCAGCCGCAGGCGCAGCTCTTACTTATCAAAGGAAAAAAACATGTACCGATGATCGCACAATTTTATAATCCTTCGAATAGGCGTTATGATGAGATTCTGGAGTTTATGAAAAAGGTAAAATAGAAGTCAGCGGTAAAAATGAAATGTTGGCTAAAATAAACACATAAAGACATAGAAGGGATAGAAAAAGCTATGTGCCTAAAGGGCACATAGGAAACAAAGCAAAGCTGTGTTTTTGGAACAAAAGCACAGGTTGTGCAATGTTTACTGTCTTTTCTTGGTTCCCTTATGTCTCTTCAGTCATGCTTCTGCCTTAGTCAAGGAAGATCTTAAATGTCCGATAGCTCTCAGATATTAAGCGCCCATTACCGCTATAAACTTTAACGAAATAAATACCTTTTGGCCAGGCTTCGGTCTTTATTTCTGTGGATTTTTCTGTGAGCGTTTTAGTGTAAACGATTTGTCCTAAGGAATTTAAAATCTCTATTTTCTGATTTAGATTTTCCTGGTCAATATAGAAACTGCCCTGCGATGGATTTGGATAAATTTTAATTTCTGAATCCGTCATTTTATTTTCAATGCCTGTGGCTATTGCACAGTCCTCTATTTCTATCAGGAGGGTAGTGTCTTCGGGACACTTGTTAGATTTTTTTGCAGTTACCGTATAAATAGTTGCGGTAGTTGGACTCACCACTACCATGCTGCCTGTTAAGGCGCCTGGATTAAAAGTATAGCTCGTTGCTCCGCTGGCTTTAAGCGTAACAGATTGTCCAGAACAAATCAAACTATCGGAAGCTGTAAGGGTGATGTCAAAATCTATAACCGTAACCTGCACTCCAACTTGTTTGTTGCAGGAGTTTACTCTACCGGTAACGATGTAGGTATCTGTGGATACAGGGGTGTAGATAACACTATTCGTATTAAAATTTCCGGGATTCATGGTATAAGCATTAGCGCCATTTGCGGTAAGGGTTACAGACTCTCCTGCACAAATTGTAGTAGCGGAAGCAGCTAACGATAGAGTGAAATTTGGACTAACCGTTACCTGTATGACAGCAGATGCGCTACAACTTCCGTTCGCTCCAATTACCGTGTAATTTGTACTGGCGAAAGGTGTAATGGTTTGTAAACTTCCTCCGAAGGCACCTGGGAGCCAGGTGTAAGAAGCAGCGCCACTTGCAGTTAAAGAGGTGCTTCTACCCGGACACAAGATGTTCGTAAAATTGCTAACCGTTAGCGTAGGTGTGTTGCCAACAGTTAAAGTCATGGTAGTTTCGCAGCTTGTAGAAGTACTGCTGTTCGCTAAAAGACTAATGGTGTAATTTCCGGCGCTGAAGGTATGGTTGGGGTTTTGAATACTGTAAGTTCCTGCTGATGGTCCGCTTACAATCCATTGCCACTGAGTGGGAACGCCGTTTGTGCTGTAGGTGAGGGGCAGTGTTTGTCCCGCACAGATCTGTGGATTTAACGTTATTGTGTTTGCTATCTGCGGCGGATTGGTTGCTTTTATGCTCACATAATATTTACCAAGGCTTCCGTAATCAGAATAATAATTCGAGCGACCGCCATCCACTGTAAAATAATAAGTTCCGGGTGTAAGCGTTAAACCTCTGAGGGTGTTAAGTTTTGTAAGGGCTGTATCTACCGCCAATACACTAGTAGTTGTGGCATTGTATAAAAAGAAGCGCACATCGAGGTCAGCTCCCAGATAACTGTTGGTATCAAGCGCCCAGGGTTTAACGCCGATGGTTACATAACGGTTGTCGCAAATGGTAAATTGGTAAGCGTCTATATCCGTAGGCTGCGTAATAATTCCAGAGTCTAAAAGATTTATATTGGTTAAATTCAAAATCTTCGCGGTGCCCAAAGTATTTCCTACATCATCGGGAATAAAATTCAAATAACCCGGACTCGTAATGCCAATGCCCGAATTGCCATGGTCGTTTTGAATGGTACTACAACTTGTCGCGCTTTTGCCGTTGTGCCAGATGGTAATATTTTTAGAATAACCCACACCCATAATGGGAGCCCAGGAAGTGATACCGCTGCCCGTACCCGGATGGTATTCTGTTTTCACACAATTGGAAGTATAAGAACTTTGGTGACGCAGTGTTAAGGTATGTCCCACTTCATGCGCGGCAGCCTCTGCCATGTTTTTCACACTGTAACCCAATTGATTTTCAAAAACCCAGCAGGGAGTTCCGGGTGTGCCGCCCCAGACAAAACTTCCTAAAAATGCTACTCCTCCCGCAGAGCCGTACCAGGCACTGGTTGGTGTAAACACAACGCGAATTCTCGTATTGGGTGTTGCTGCATTGAATCTCAGGGAGTCTGTTGTAACGTTTACATCAAAAGGTCTGTAGTCTTCGGCAATTCTTTGAAAGATGGTTGTGATTTCGGCTGCGCTTTTTGTAGAGGGCATGGCATTCACCGCTTGCCCACCATTCCAGGCCGTACCACTAACTACCTGCCCGTCAAAATCAAGGTAAATAACTTTCCTGGTAGTGGCAGGCTGACTGTTGAGTATTGGAATTTGTCCATAACATAATTGACATAGTACAATAAAAAGACCCAGAAGTTTTAGTTTTGATAACATGGTAATTTTTTTAATTATTCAGATACAATATCGTCTTCGTTGCATTTGGTCATGGTCACAATGCCTTTATCGATGCGACCTTTGTAAAAAACAGATTTATCGTCCGATAAAATAAAAATCTGCGTAGAGTATTCTCCATTTATCTGGACCATCAGATAGGCTTTTGGAAAATAAGAAAGTTTGAGTTTTAAAAATTTCATGTCCCCGTTTAAAGTGTTTATCTCCACAAGCGACTTATCTAAAAACGCGTTGTTTTTTAAAACCAAAATATCTTTTGCTTTTTTTGAAAACAGGAGCTCAAAATCGCTTTTAGAAATTGTAAACGAAGCTGGATTTTTTGCAGCAACTTTTGAACTAGATGTTTTAGTGCTCTGCGCGTTCAAAGAGAAAGCACCGACTAAGAAAATCAGAAGCGGTAAAAATTTAATAAAAGTAAATCTCATGAAAAATAAATTAACGTAAATAACAAATCTAGTAAAAAAAATAAGGATCACAAGCATGGCTCTTTCACTAAGGTTTTTCTCCCAATTCGCAAAAAATTAGCACATGCGCCTGGTCTAATCAAAGAAGAACATCCCCGTTATCCCGCAAAGCGCCTTTACCAGCATCAATCCGTCAATGATGATGAGGTAATAGAAAATAGAGCGGCGAATGTGCATAGAATAAGCGACAAGTATGATCAGAAGAAAAGGAACCGTATTTATTAAAATTCTCAATTCTGAAAAATTTCTATAAGAAGCAAAGATCCACAAAGAGGCCAATCCTAAAACACAAAGTGGGATCACAAAATAAAAAAGTGTTTTGCGAAGCCCAAGGTTTACCACTACTGTTTTTAGCTGCTGGTTGTAATCCATCGCATAGTCTTTAATGTCAAATAAAACGCAAAGTACCGTGATGTACATAAAGTTTTTAATAAAAAGAAAAAGACCGATCCAGGTGGGATCGTAATGCAAACCATTGTCGAGACAATAATATAAGATGGGATAAATATTTACGAGCCCCGCCCAGGTAAAACCAATGATAAAAGGTTTGAGCCAGCCAATGTTCCGTAGATTAATTTTACCAAACCAACGGCTTTCTACCCCATAATAGAGGGCCGAAACAATAGGAAAAACAAGCATCAGGGCCCATTCCGCTAAATGAAGGCTCAAAAAATTGCGCCAGTGTCCGCTTAAAAAATAAAACGCGCAAGCCAGCATGACCACGAAAAAAAAGATCTGGTTATTCTTCATAGCAGTGCGGTTTTTTGCATACCAGGATGAACGCAGGTTTTTGCTGTCCTCCGAAACTTCCGTCATAATGTAAGCATTGGTATAATAAACTACCGTGGCAGAAAAAGCAAGAATATAATAAAGCAAAGTATTTAAAGGATACCGTTGCTGCAAAGAACTTTCAATAGAAAGCGCCACGGCACAAATACCATAAAAATAATTCCCAAAAAAAATGAGTTTAATTATTTTATTAGAGGCGAGACGCGACATTTTTGTGGTGTAATTCTTTTGAATGAAAATTACGCAAATTTAGAGCCATTGCAAAGAGTAAGAGTCTTATGCTTAAGACCAGTGACTGCGAGTCTTGATAAATATCGACTTAGTATTAAGTTAGTAGCCAATAATACGGTCAAATACAAAAAGTAGAGAAGTTAGAATGTAATGTCCTGAAAAATCACGAAAATCAACTACGCATGCACATTTAATATCCAGCCTTATGCAGCCTTGATTTCTTTTTTTACTTTTCTTCATCAAGAAAGAAAAGTAAAAAAAATGTTGCCTGCGCGAGGGAGAGTGCCAGATAATTGATAAAAGTCTATCCATGCGCTAACAGAAGCCCCTTGTGTACTTAAGCGTAAATTACTCTGACGCTGACAGGACACAAATAGATAGCAGTCTTTTACGAGAAACATCCGCTAATACTCATAAGATCGCTTCGCTCTTCCAGGTAACGTTTTCGAAATGCCGCAATTTACAGCCTCTGTGTCGTCCGTGCGTTAGTCCATTTGCTGCAGGCGAATTTAATTTTTTTAGCTCATGAAATCTGTGTTAGGTGTTTCCCTCTGTGGCAACATATGGCAGAAACTCTGTCTGTTTTTCAAGGCGCAGTATAGAATTTTGAACCATAAGAAGATATTAAAAATAATATGTGCGAAAATAGAGACCTGAATGTTTGAACGATCAGTTTTCCCCATCGAAATTAAGTAATTTTACTAAATAAAATAGCCTGTAACCTAATTGTGTTTAATACAACAGGGAGCCAGGCAGAAAAATTATATCCTATGCAACTACCCAAAAAGAAATCCGCGACAATTTTTAGATTTTTGTTTTTAAAAACACTGGCTCTCTTTTTTCTTATGCCAGGATCTGCAAAGTCACAAGCTTTTTTTAATTTAACGTCCACCCTGTGCGCGGGTAATACCGTGAACGTTATTGCACAAACCGGAAACCTTGCAGCCAATGCTTTTAGCTGGACCTCTGTATCAACAGGACCCTTATTTTCTTCGCCCAATGCTACTGTCAGCGACATTTCTTTTCCTGCGGCAGGAACTTATACCATTCAACTGGACATTAACGACGGCACCACAACATCCACCACCACGCGAACTATAGTTGTTTATCCTTTGCCTGTACTTTCTTTATATTCATCGGCTTCTCCTATCTGCGTGAATAGCGGCGCAACACTTACAGCCGGCGGAGCAAGTTCTTACACATGGAGTCCTTCTGGAGGGCTCTATTTTTTGTCGAATCTGTACGACGAGGCTTATGCAACTCCAGCGGTAACAACCGGGTATACGGTAACCGGCACCAGCAGCGATGGCTGCCAGGGCTCTGTAACTTTTACGCAAGTAGTTAATCCTTATCCTTATGTTGTTATAAGTGCCAATACCAGCAGTGTATGCCCGGGATACTCCGCTACTTTACTAGGTCTCGGGGCAGCAAATTATACCTGGACCGGATCCTCCATGGCAAGTCCCTTAGTTCAAACAACTATTTCGGCCGGACCCGGATCTTACTCTTTAGTTGGCGCGATTGGAAATTGTAAAGATTCTACTTCTTTCATAATTGATCTGGCTGCCCCTTTAAGTCTCAGTTTAACAGCAAGCCGCTCTTCCATTTGTAAAGACGATAATGATTCGATTATTCCTGTTACTTTAAATGTTTCGGGCGCTCCAGGTTATGTTTGGCAACCTTATCTGCCAGGACGCATGACCTATTCTGTTGGTCCTTATACCGCAGTTTCTCCGAGCATCAGTACCTGTTTTACGGTTACCGGTACAAGTCAGTTTTGTGGAGGAACGGCTGTGATTTGTGTAGACCTCATTACTTGCACCGCTCTGGAAGAAAAACAAAAGAAAATATTTTTACAGGTGTTTCCGAATCCGGCCAACGATAAAATAGTTCTACATTCTTCATTACAAGGAAATGCCATTTTAAAAATGATAAGTATAACCGGACAAGTGATTTTAGAAGAGAAAAAAGAAATGCAGGGAGAACCACAAACGCTCACAATAGAAAATCTGCCAGCCGGGATTTATTTTCTATCTCTGGAAATAAAGGGTCAAACCACTCAGCTGGTTCGTGTAGTGAAGCAATAATTAAGTTAAGAAAGAAAGTGTTTCAAAAAAAATCGTAATATTATATGACCCACAAAAAAAACAACTCATGAAATATCCCAAACATTTTCTTGCATTCATTTGCTTTTTATCCTTCATAAAATTACACTCACAAGCGAGTTTTACTTTAGCGCCAAATCTCTGTGAAGGAGCAGTTGTTTCGGCTTCTGTCAACACCGGAACAATGTCCGCTATTATGTATAGCTGGGCTGCGATACCTTCAACCGGGGTGGTTTTTTCATCTACCTCTACGCAAACCACCACTATCTCTTTTAATTTAGCTGGTACCTACACGGTTGGTGCAGGCTTTTTAACCAGCACAGGCTTTTCTTACACCACAAATGTGATCGTTATTGACCCGTATCCAATAATCAGTGTTAGCCCGACAAGTACAGCCATTTGTCTGGGAAATTCAACTCAACTTACTGCAAGCAGCACAGGCACGTCTTATGCCTGGACACCAACGGTTTCCTTATTTGGGAGCACTGGTCCGAATACGATTGCTTCCCCAACTGTTACAACAATCTACACAGTATCAAGCGCGATCGGAAATTGCGCGGCGAGCGAAACGGTTCAGGTTTCCGTCACTCCCTTATCCACCGTCAGCATTGTATCTACCGCGAATGCAGTTTGTACGGGCTTTACTTCCACTTTAACAGCTTTTGGTTCCGCAAATTATACATGGACCAGTTCAAGTTTTACCTCCCCGGTTTTACAGCAGTCGGTAGCTGTTGGTCCGGGCATTTACACAGTAACAGCTGGCACTGGCACCTGCGCATCGGCGGCTAGTTTTACTGTGGGGCTTATGCCAAATTTAAGTGTAGTTATTTTAGCTTCACCTGCTACACTTACAACGTGTATTGCAAGCAACTCTCCGAAATTTTCAAAACCCGTGCATCTCACAGCCAGTGGTGCAGGAACGTATATTTGGTTCCCCTTTAATCTTACCAGCCCGACCATCGGACCGGAGGTAGATGTGCGTCCTTCTGCAAGCACATGTTACACGGTGGTTGGTAGTACTGCTATTTGCTCAGGTACCGGAGTAGTTTGCGTGAACGTAATTCCGCAATTTACAGCAGCAGTAACTCCTTCAGCACCCGTAACTTGTTTAGGTGATCACACCTCGTTATCTATAGTAGATGTTAGTACACTTGCTACAGGTCCAGCTTCTTCATACACTTACACCTGGATGGAAGCTTTGAATGCTCCGCCAATAAGTATTAGTGACTACTACACCTCTACTGTAACCGTGTATCCGCAAAACGCAACTACCTACACAGCAGAAGTGAGAGACTCTAGGGAATGCGTGTCAAGCCCTATGTTAGTGAATGTTACCGTAAATGCTTGTGTGGGAATAGATAAACAAACTTCCAAAGAATCTCAGTTTAAAATTTATCCCAATCCTGCTAACGATAAAATTGCCATTCAGTCTGCTTCTAATTCAACAGCGTCTATAGAAATTATGGATGCTATTGGCAAAACAGTTATCAAAGAAAAACGAAATTTTTCGGGTGACGCGATGACGCAGAATTTTAACATTGCAGCCCTTCCAGCAGGAGTTTATTTTATTCGCATCAGTGCTGACGACACGCAGACAAAGATTTTAAAACTTATTAAAAATTAAAAAATCTATTGATTGAAATAAAAAAAGCTCCTGGTGGAGCTTTTTTTATTTTATAAAAATGAAATTTTATTGTTTGGCGTACATCACAATAGATGCTTTGCTGAGCATGTTATTGTTGAGGTAAAATCCAACCATGGCCGGCGAGGCGTTTTTATCGAGTTCAATTTTACTTTTCAGGGCATAAACGGTTATCAGGTACTGATGCGGTGCACCGGGAGGAGGACAAGGCCCACCATAACCTGGTTTTCCGAAATCGGTAATACTTTGAATAGCTTCTTTTGGAGCCAGTTTTTTTGCAACTTCCCCGGCACCTGATTTTAATTCTGTAACTGTAGCAGGAATATTAAAAATTACCCAATGCCACCAACCACTCCCGGTTGGAGCATCTTTATCGTACATGGTTACTGCAAAGTAAGTGGTGCCTTCAGGAGCATTCTCCCACGAGAGTTGAGGCGACACATTCTGACCGCTGCAACCCATGCCGTTAAAAAATTGCTTTTGTGCAGCCTGGCCACCAATATCACTGCTTTTTAAAGTAAATGTCTGAGCAGTTGTAGCTCCAATAAAAAGCACATACGCTGAAAGGATGGAAAGTAGTTTCTTCATGTGTGTAAATTTATATGTTAAATAAAATACTAATGTAATAAATAGAAAGATGCCGACAATGGCCCATAAAAAAAAAGGACTAAGTTGCGAAGAGCTTAGTCCTTTTTAGTTTTAACTGTTAGTTCCCCTCCAGGAACTTATTAATTTATGAGCATTCCTGCTCCTTTTATTTAAAAATAATTACTTTTTGCTGAATGCGTTGTTCCTGGTTTTCACCAATAATAAAGTAAATGCCACTTGCAAGATCTGAAACAGAAGTTTCGTAAGCGTTTTTTTCGTCCAGACTAAGAGTAGCAACAACCTGGCCAATCTCGTTTATTACTTTTAGAGCAATGGCACTGGTAGCCTTAATAGTAAAGGCACCGTTGTTTGGATTTGGATAAACAAGCACAGAACTTAAGTTAGAGTTAAACTCTCCTATACCGCTACAAGTGCTTACGGTAACTGTGTAAAGCGCTTTTCCAACACAACCATTTAAATCTGTAGAAGAGTAAACCAGCGTATGATTTCCTGCACCAGCAAGGGTAGGAGAGAATACTCCAACACTGGAAGTACCCGGTCCGCTATAGATACCTCCTATTGGCTGCGCATTTAAATAAAGGGTTGCACTATTCACACAGAATGTTTTTTTGGTTGTAGAGAAAGCGGGAGTTGGCAGTCCGTAAATAGCTACAGAAGAAAGTTTTTGAACCGTACACCCATTGGCATCAGTATATGCGTAAGTTACCGTTTGTGTTCCTACACCTGCAACTGATGGCGTGTAAACCGAGCCGGTTACGCCAAGCCCCGTAAAAGTACCATTAGATGGTGTAGCGGTTAATACAAAAGTATCTGAGTTAGCACAAAGCGAATTAGGACTCAAAGTGAAATTTACAACCGGTAGTCCGTTAACAACAATTGTATTGGTAACACTGCTTGTGCAGCCATTGTTATCGATCACAGTATAAGAAACTGTTTTTGTTCCAATACCAGAAATATTAGGAAAGAAAGTACCTGTATTAACACCCGTACCAGAATAATTTCCATTAAGAGGTGCTGCATCCAGAGGAAGAGCAGCAGCATTCAAACAAATAGTTGGCGGCATGGTAAAAGTAATGATCGGTAAAGGATTCACCTGTATGCTGATGCTACCCGTACGGTAACAATTGAGTGAGGTATATCCACCAACAGTATAAGTGGCGCTGGTGCCAGGGTTTACAACTTGTGTAGACGTGTTTACCGCGTTACTCCAGGTATAGGTAGAAGCACCTGAAGTTGTTAGTGTTATGCTTTTTCCTGCGCAAACGGTATAAAAATTAGCACTAACCGAAAGTGAGGGTTGTGCCACTAAAGATTGCGTAACACTTACTGTAGTGATCAGAGCACAGGCGCTTCCGCCTCCATCCTGTGAAATAATGCTGTAAGTTCCTACGCCAAGATTGCTAACCATAGAACCAGTTTGAGCAGATGCCGTAGACCATGTGTAGGTATACGGACCTGTGCCACCAGTGGCATAAATACTTGCTGTTCCATCTATACCACCAGCGCACGAAACCGGTGTGCTAACCGCCGTATAACTTGGCATGGCTGCTCCTGAAATAGCGAGAATAACATTACGCGGGGTGCCACCGTTTGAAAACTTTACATTTTTTACGTTTTTTGAACGATTGGTACAAGTAATGGGAAGATTCAACGCAAACATTTTGCTTCCTGAACCGTTTGAAGGAGTTGTTCCTGTTCTGTTTACACGGTCAAAGTCAGAAAGAATAAGCACACCGTTGTTTTGAAACCAATCGGAAAGTGACTGGTTCGTAAAAACCTGGGTTGTATTATCGGTAAATCTAACGGTTACAGTCATAGTACCGTTTCCTTCCGTTGAAAAACATAAAAGGCTTAATCCTGAATAGGGAGCCGGGGTTACAAGTGACAAAGAATCTACTGTTACAGTTGCAGTTGTAAAACAAACGTTGTTGGCCGTGTAAGGTGCCAACTGGTAACTATAAGTTCCGCTTGTAATAACACCGTTGTTTGGCAAACCGTACGTCGAGCTATAAAGAGCTCCGTAGGCGGCGCTGTACAAAACATAATTACTGCCGTCTATAGGACCGCTGGTTGTAGCCAGCGCAGTTGTTGCTTCTGCTACAGCATCAAAATTATAGCCAGTTAAAGCAATGGGTGAAAAAGATTGTGCGGAAGATTTTCCGATGCAAAACACAATGCATAAGGCAAGTAGAGTAATTGATTTCTTCATTTTTTTGGATTTATACTCCCAAATATAAACTCTTAAATCGATTTAGTAAAATTTTTAACGTTAGGTCGTTTGCCAGGTTTTGAGATGCGAATTCTCCATTAGGCCGGATGACAAAGCCTTAGGGAGCAACGTAATAAATACAGCGCCTAAAACGAAGAAGATTTTATTTTAGATTTTATTTTAGATGCACTAAAAGACTAAATAAAAGGAAAGAGATGCTATTTACCGGCTCCCCGATTTATTTCAGGTGACTTATCGCGAACTTTTATCAAGTATCCGTGTAATCGTGTCGACGAAAATTTTGCATAAACGATCTGGTAACGGTATTCAAATCGAAATATCTTTTCTGTTAAAGGGTGTGTAAAATTAAAAGGAATGGGCTTTTCGAGTCCTTCTTTAGCAAGACTTAATGATTGTTTTACGGCTTGCAGATCATTTCCGTCGAGGTAGGTCTCTAAAAGATGATCAATGTTGGTGGTTCCAAAGTCAAATTGTAAACGCTCCTTTAAACCTTCATGAAAAAAAACTTCCCTGTTTTCAAGGTCCACTTCCATAGAGGTGGATTTGCTTATCATTTCTCTTCTGTTTTTCCAGTTGAGAGACGGATTGGCGGTGTTGGGGTTTTCTTTAGAGGTCTTAGTTTGTTTTTTCATAAGGTATAGAACAGGAATTTTTTACAGGGTTCTTATACAATCCCGATTAGCTTTATGTACGCTAATTCCTGCCGTCTTCATTTTTAAGTGGTATTAACGCGGGTAAAATACATTATTTTTTAATGCAATTACCAGGCATCTCTATTTTTTTTACAGGAATTTTCGTGTGTTTTTGAAAATACAACTACTGAGGTAGTTAAGCCCTTGATTGAAACACAGAGATCCTGTGTCAAATTAAAAAAAGCGAAAGGCGTATCTAAAACTCTATGTTCGTAAAATCTTTCTGTTCTGCCGCAATTGCTACAAATCATAGCCTCCTTTTCCCTGCTAAGCTTGTATTTTTGAGACATGGAACTGGTGATAAAATTATATAGCGACAAGCCTTCTAAAATCGGTATAAAATATCCCAACGAATACACCGCTGTGAGAGCATACGAAGAGATCTTTCATAAAAATGGCGGCGAAATCTTTTCATTGAAAATAGAATTTGTAAAAGAACGTTTAACCTTAACGTTAATTTCTGACGAAACCGGTGAACGTGTTATCTACAAAGAACTGGAGTATAAGTTAGAACACCTTAAAAAACTGCAGGCATTTATACAAGAAGGGGCAGATCTTGAATTTGTGCATGTGTTCAGTAAGGTTAATATTCTCTATCTGGCTAAAGCTTTTCGCAGCAAAAAATTTATCAAACTGAGTTCTTACGAGATTATTGGTCCGGCTAATTTTGCTAATGGCTTTTAGTTTTATAATAACCTGCAGGGATTACAAGTTTTAATAACATGTTTAGTCACAAACCGCTTAATTTCTTTTCTTTGTAATATGTCTCTTTTTATAGCCTCTCTCAATTCAGGAAGTAACGGCAATTGTTATTACGTAGGTAATGAACATGAAGCTATTCTTGTTGACATTGGCATTTCCTGCCGCGAGGTAGAAAAGAGACTTTTGCGCATGAACCTGGACGTAAAAAAAATCAAAGCGGTTTTTATTTCTCACGAACACTCCGATCACATTAAAGGTGTTGAAGTGTTTTCACGCAAACATAAATTACCGGTTTATATTACGCGCTCTACTTTAATCTCAGGCAAGCTTCTGTTGCATGAAGAATTGATCCTTGAATTTAAAGGCTATCAAACTATAAAAATTGGAAATTTGGAAATTACAGCATTTCCTAAATTTCACGACGCGTCTGATCCACATAGTTTTATTGTCTCAGGAAATGGCGTCACTATTGGTGTTTTAACGGACATTGGTTCTGTATGCGGACATGTGATCGATAATTTTAAACAATGTCACGCTGTTTTCCTGGAAGCCAATTACGATGAGGTAATGATGGAAGAAGGTAATTATCCCTACTTTCTAAAAAGAAGAATTATGGGAACGCATGGTCACTTATCTAACACGCAAGCCCTCGAACTTTTTTTAAATTACAGTTCTCCTTCGTTGAGTCATGTTTTATTATCCCATTTGTCAAGAGATAATAATTCTCCGCAACTGGTTAAAAATTTATTCGAACAACATGCAGGAACTATCAAAGTAGTGGTAGCGTCCCGCGATTACGAAACAGATGTTTTTCATATTCTTGCAACTGCTGTTGCTGAAGCAGCCATTCCTCTGGCCTTGCCTGCCGGTGCACCAAAAAAAATGCAGGCACCCCTTCAGGCACCTGCACAAATATCTCTTTTTTAGCCCTTATTGAAAATTCAGCGTTTCTTTCATCTTAAAGCAACGTTCTGCTTTTCTTAATTTATTTGCCAGTAAAGGAATGATGAATTTCTCAAGTTCTGAATTATAAAATTCAATTGTTCGATTCATGTTAAAAACGCTGTCATTAATGAATTTTTTAATGAGATCGTACTCGCGTTTCACGAGGGCTGTTGCGCCTGGACTCAGTTCTTCCATATCATGATTGGTATTAATTTCAAAACTCATAACATTTGCTTTTACCGAAATACGAAGCGGAAAGGGAAGGTAAGATTCATGAAAGGGTTTTAGTCCTAAAAAATACGTGTTGCCTGTCACCACTAACGAATATTCTGCGTAAAAATTAGAACGGTCGCGATAAGGACGGTCAACGAGGTCAACAATCTTATTCGCAAACGAAATATCCAGGTTTTTAAATTTGTAGGCAGTAACGGTTTTTTGCACCAGTTCGTCAAAACTGAATTTATACATCAGCGCTTCAATATCGCTCATACGATCAATATCTGAAGCAATGTCGGAGAATTTTTGCAAGGCATAAGTCTCAAAGGGCTTTTCCCCAAATAAGTGAAATGTTTTGTTCATGAAGTTTGTCTATTTATGTGTCTTATAAATTAAACTATTTTTTTTGGAAATGGTTGCATCCAGCGCTACCAGCTGCGGTGTTAATAGTCTTAAATTAGGTGAAAACTTATTTTAATGCGGTAAAACAGAAAGTTAAAATAATGGCATCCGCACTATCACAGCGATTCAGGAAATAAGTGCCCCCGATAATTTAGTAAACGGAATGAAAAAAATACCGTGGTAGATTTTAAAGCAGATTACAACCATCCAATCCGGTGAAATTCAAATTTACAGCAGGTAAATCCCCTGGTGTCAATTTTTTAAGGGATCATCCTATAATAAGTTCGGATAGCTATCGGTATCAGCGTCAAACAAGCAGATCCTAATTGATCCGTCGCATCGCCATCTCCTTAGGCTGGCTAATCACCATGGGAAATTGCTCGACTTTCACCGAACTGCTGTCTAGTCCAAATGCCTTAGCCTCACTCAAACTGAAATGCTTCATGATGAAATAAATATTGAGTATAAGTTTTTCGAAAGCAGGAAGATCGTTGTCGTAGGAAAGGAATTTTTCGACTACCACAAATTTGAAATCGCCAATCACATTGTTTTTATTCAGTGATTCGTAGCGACTGGTGATGTCTACTTCTTTATTTTTTACCAGATCTTCCACTACTTTTCTGAATAGCAAATTTATTTTCGGAGCTACGCGAAATCCTAATCGAAAGTCGATCCGGATAATGTCATCTGTTGCCACATGTTTTACTTTATACTCCATGCGGTAAGGCTCATCTGCCACATCCACATGCAAAAACCAATAAATATCAGCGCGCTTCGGACGCTTCTGCAAAATCGAATAAATTATTTTTGATTCTATCTCTTCAGGATTATTTGCGCTGGTCATGTAAATAAGATGCGTGGCATATTTTGTAAGAGACTCGTCGTGACTCAGGTCGATGATTTTTTGCTGATGATCGGCCAGGTTTACCATTTCTACATAGCGTTTCCGGATTCTTTTTGCAAGATGCCACACGGTCATTACGAAAATAAGCACTAAGGCAAGAACAACGGTGATCCACCCACCGTGTAAAAACTTACTAAGGTTTGCGGCAAAAAAAGAAACCTCTATGATCAGAAAAAAAGTAATGATGAAATAGATAAAATACTGGTTGTATTTTTTCATGTGCAGGTAAAAATTCAACAAGGTTGTGGTCATCAACATAGTTAACGCAATGGCCAGACCGTAGGCATGCTGCATATTTTTTGATTCCTTGAAAAATAAAACAACGCCAATACACCCCAACATTAAAAACCAATTGGCAGAAGGAATATAAAGTTGTCCTTTTAAAAGGGAAGGGTGCTTTACTAAGACTTTTGGCCAGAGATTTAAACGGATAATCTCATTTATAATGGTAAAAGATCCGCTGATCAATGCCTGCGAAGCCACAACGGTTGCTATGGTGGCCATCCCGATTCCAAAAGGAATAAACCATTCGGGCATGCTCAGGTAAAAAGGATTTCCTCCTTTAAAAGATTGTAAGGTCATGCCTTCATGTGCAAGGAGCCAGGCCGCCTGGCCAAAATAATTCAGCAGAAGCATTGCTTTTACAAATATCCAGCTCACACGAATATTTTTTCTGTTGGAATGACCCATGTCTGAATAAATAGTTTCGGCACCTGTAGTACATAAAAAGATCGCGCCAAAAATGGTAAAGCCATAAGGATGTGTCACCAGAAGTTTATAGGCATACATGGGATTGAGGCAGTACAAGACACTCCAGTCATTCTTTAACTGGTAGATGCCTATAGCGCCGAGCATAAGGAACCACAGACTCATAAAAGGTCCGAAAGGCTTCCACATAAACCCGCTGCCGAATTGTTGGAGGAAAAATAAAAGAAATAAAATACCGAGCACAAACGGAACCGTTTTAAGATGGGGATTGTAAAAATGCAAACCCTCAATGGCTGCAGAAATAGAAATGGAAGGAGTAATAACACCATCGGCAAGCAAAGCGCTGCCACCTATCATGGCGGGAATAAGCAACCATTTGAAACGTGTACGTCTTAACAAAGCGTATAATGAAAAAATCCCGCCTTCCCCTTTATTGTCTGCCCGAAGCGTAAGAATAATGTACTTTACAGTCGCCTGAAGTGTGAGAGTCCAGAAGATAGCGGAGATGGAGCCTCTCACAATGTCAGCACGAATTTCACTTTCTCCGAAAATAGCGCTCATCACATAGAGTGGGGAAGTGCCAATAGCGCCATAAATAATTCCCAGCGAAATTAATATGCCATTCATCGTAATTTTTCTTCGGTCTTGATTCGGATTTGGCATAACCTGGCTTTTTATATAGGATTTAAAATTACTATAAAAAAAGCTGATCTGGTAGGATAAATGAAACTAGTCTCCGGTGGTGAAACCTTATGATAAATCAATAAAATACTTACAAAGTTTCTGCTCTGTTTTTCAGTTTTTCATTCATCAGCTTAAAGCCATTTACTGTATTTACGTCGAGCATTTTAGTGAGAAGTGGCACAAGTATACCATTAAATTTTTCGCGTTGAATAAAAAGTGTACTTCCATCAGCCAGATCTTTTAATTCGAAAATATGCTCTCCGTCAAAAATTCCTGGTAGAAATAACCGGCCTTTCCAGCGGAACACTTTAAGTGGGCTGACTTCTAAAACAGTGGGACGCATGGTCATTCCTTTTTTACCTGGAGGAAGGAAACGCACTTGTAGTTTTTCATGAGCGAGGGCCTGCCCACTAATCGCCGTTAAAAAAGGATTCCAGCTGGAATAATTTTTAAAGTCCATTAAGATGCTCCATATTTTCTCTTTAGATGCATAGATCTGTATTTCTGTTCTGATTTCTTTTGACATGTTGTTTGTTTTTTACATCACAAAGGTCGGTCGCAAAAGCATTCATGCTCTTGATCTGGATCAAGAAAATAAACGTGCCAAATGTGCAAGTGAAAATCTACTGAAGTGTTTTTTTACGAAGACGACTGAAAGTTTCAGGTGTCATACCCAACATGGAAGCAAGGTATTGCAAAGGTACCTGGTTAAAAAGTTCTTTATTTTTTTCGTAGAAAAGCAGGTAACGTTCTTCTGCGCTCATAGAAAGGTGACTAAAGATGCGGTCTTCCAACATAGAAAAGCACTTGGCAATAAATAATTTTTCAACCTCATGCCAGCGTGGAATAAGATTGCCAATCTCATCATAATTTTTTTTATCTATGGTGTAAAGTTCGCAGTCGCTCAGCGCTTGTATGTTCCAGCGCGCGGGGGCGTTAAAGACGAGGCCGGAGAGGTCTGTTATAAAAGAAGCTTTAGCAGAAACCCATTGTGTAACTTCTTTTTCCGGAGTTTTAACATACACGCGAAGTATGCCTGACTTTATAAAACTCATTTTCTCACAAGGCCTTCCGCTCTTAAGATAAAAATCGCCCTTGTTAAGAATCTCTTCTTTAAAAAGTAGGCTCAAAGTTTGAAGGTCTTTTTCGTGGATTGCAAAATAAGAATGTATGTATTGCTGAAGTTCAGTCATTACTAGTCTGCTATTTTTTCCTGGCAACTCTATAAAAGTAGAAGAGGCCTGGCCGCGTTCTAAAATACAAAACTAATAGCAAAAATAAACAGGAGCTTTTAACCATAAAAAAATTAATTTAGCGGCGTGGAACTCGAAGAAAAAGCAATAAAAACAACTTACCTGAGTATCTTCGGTAACCTGGGATTGGCTATTATTAAAGGTATTACGGGGTACTTCGGAAATTCTTATGCGATGATAGCCGACGCCATTGAATCGGTTTCTGATATTTTTTCTTCACTGCTGGTTTTATTTGGATTAAAATACGCAAGCAGGCCGGCAGATAAAAATCATCCTTACGGGCATGGAAGAGCAGAACCTTTGGTTACTTTTTTGGTTGTAGGTTTTTTAGTGGCCTCAGCAGTTATCATTGCCTGGCAAAGTGTTGAAAACATTCAAACCCCACACGATCTGCCCCGACCTTTTACATTAATTGTTTTAGGAGTTATTATCGGCATTAAAGAAACATTTTACCGTATTGTAAAGCGCAGGGGCGAACAAACGCATAGTTCGGCTATTAAAGCCGACGCCTGGCACCACCGCAGTGACGCTATTACTTCTCTTGCAGCTTTTATAGGAATTTCTATTGCGCTCATTTTAGGAAAAGGATACGAATCGGCCGATGATTGGGCCGCACTTTTTGCTTCCGGAATTATTTTATATAACAGTTACCTGATTTTCCGACCGGCCCTGGGTGAGATCATGGATGAACAACTTAACGACGATCTTATTATCCGTATCCGGAATCTCTCAATACAAGTAGCAGGGGTAATCGATACAGAAAAATGCCTGGCGCGTAAAACAGGGATGAAATACCATGTAGACTTACACATTATTGTCGATGCCGGAATTACAGTGCGCGAGGGTCATGTAATTGCACATAATTTAAAAGATTATCTTCAACAAGAAATTATCCAGTTGGCCGACGTACTTATTCACGTTGAGCCCAATGATTAGCTTCCCTGCTAAGCGCACTGGCCTTAACATCCACACACTGTTAATCCTGCTCAAAGTGACAGTCGGCTTATAAAATCACACTTTACTCGGCAACCAAGCACAGGCACTGAGCTTTCATAGCTGTATTGCGTCATTTCGGGCATAATTCTAAAATGCAGAAAGCGCGAAAAAATTTCCGCGCCTTCCTCTTTTTTTTGGGTAAAAAATCTTCAGTCTACTTAATAACTAATAACTAATAATAATGATGATACAAAGTAAAGGTATTTCACTAAACTATTTTTCGCTAATTGGTAGTTGGTGCTTTTAAATTGATAAAAAGCAGTTTTTAGTTTGTGGAGTGTTTTTATGAAACTATAAAATGCCGGATCCCCCGATTTTAAAGACGTTTAGAGATAATTTTTTTAGAAGTTTTATTAAAATGCATACCCCTTAAAGGGGATGATTTTGATTTTTAAAACAGAATAGTTGAATGAGATGATAGTGATTAGTGCAGATTAATTTTTGGCCTCCTGTGAGATAAAAAAAAAAGCGCGAAATCTCTCCCGCGCAGTTTTCTTCCTTATTTGGGTTTTGCTCGTCTTTTTGGGTAAAAAATCTACAAAACAATGTCGTTAGTTATACAACTGTGTTACAAAGAAACGACTATACGGCGAGGTATTTTGCTCTACTTTGCGGATGGCACGATCTGCTTTGTGAAAAGCGGGTTTAAACTTGTGGAAGGTTTGGGGGTTTCGCTCTGCGAATGTTAAATCTTGTCTTTTTTCTTCAAAATCATAAAGTCCTTTAGGTAAAAGGGCTCAAAGTAGGCAAGGTTTTCAAAGGTTTTTGCCTGAAATTTGTTAAATGTGAGTTTTACCATGTTTTTTGCGGAAGGGTAAATGTTTTCGATAAATGCCGCATTTGACCTGGTTTCTAAAAGACTTTTACATTTCGGCATGCCATCACCTAAATAATAGATCTTAGAATAGGCATTGAATTTTGTGCTGCTGTTTTCGTCAACAATAAGGGCTTCAACGGCACTTTGAGAATTCAGCTTCCAGTCGTAAACCGCTGTGTAAATCTCCATCCTTCGTGCATCAATCATCGGGCAATAAAAGGCTTCTTCTTGTACCTGCTCAAAGGCAGCGAATGCCATAAGTTGCAAGGTGTCGATGCTGATAAGCGGAATGTTCAGGGCATAGGCGAGTCCCTTAGCGGTACTAACTCCAATGCGCAAACCGGTATACGAGCCCGGACCTTTGCTCACCGCAATGGCTGACAGATCCTTTGCTTTGATGCCACTTTCTTTTAAGCCTTGTTCTATAAAAAGATGCAGATTTTCGGCATGTGTAAAACCTTCGTTTAACTCACGTGAAAAAATAAGCTCGCCGTTGTTCGAGATAGACACGGAGCAAACAGTAGTAGCTGTTTCAATATTTAAAAGGTAGATCAAGAAAACAAAATTACGATTCTTACTTCGTATCTGCTTTATACAAGTCTTCTTTTTTAACCACTTTTACTTTGCTCTTGTCTTTTAAAGTTTTAGAAACGGCGCTGTATGGACCACAAACAATTACATCCCCTTTTTTTATACCTGAACTAATTTCAATATAATCGTTATCCTGGATACCTGTTTTAACTTCTACCTGCTTGATGGTTTCTTTTTCGAGAATAAAAACATATTCTTTTATTTTCTCTTCTGATTTCTTTAGCTCTTTATCTTCATTCTCATTTGTTACCGTAATCTGCCTGTCATCCTCATCAGGTTTTTTTGTATCTACTGAGTCTTTATTCCTGGTAGTTACTGCCTGAATTGGAATGGTGATCACTTTAGATACGCGCCTCGTTTGAATATCAACACTGGCACTCATTCCCGGACGAAAAGGAATAAGGTTTTTATCATTCACTAAATACCCATACGATTCTCTCAGCATACGGATTTTAACCACGAAATTGGTTACCTGGTCCACCGATATACCCGTAGCATTCGAAGAGTTTGCAATCTCTGTGACTATGCCTTTGAATTTTTTATCCATGTAAGCATCCACTTCAATAATGGCCGTATCGTTTTTGTGCACTTTAATAATATCATTCTCATTCACTTCTACACTTACTTCCATTTCGTTGAGGTTGGCCAGACGCATAATTTCTGTTCCGGTCATACCGCTAACTCCCACCACACGTTCTCCTTTTTCCACACTTAGTTTAGAAACAGTAGCATCTACAGGCGAATAAATATAGGTTTTCTCCAAATTGGTATTGGCCTCCTTTAAAGAAGCTTCACTGCTTTGAATATTAAATTGCCCGGCGTTTACATTGGCTTCCAAAGATGCAACGTTTGCTTTGGCGCCTTCGAACTGAGCTTTTAAAGCATCAAACTCTTGTTGTGAAATAACGTTTTGTTCAAGTAATTTTTTATTGCGGTTATAAGTAGCTTCGCTGTTGGCCAGGCTAGCTTTGGCTTGTACCAACTGCGCTTTTGCACTTTGTAAATTTGCTTTGGTTGTATTTACAGAAGCATTCACGCGATCGAACGCGCTCACGTATAAATCGGGACGGATGCGGCAAAGTAAAGCTCCTTTTTTAACCTGATCGCCTTCTTTTACCATCATCTCCGTAATTTCACCACTCACATCACTACTGATCTTTAATTCCGTTTCCGGTTGAATTTTTCCGGTAGCAGACACCACTTCTACAATACTACGAACGGCCGCATCTTCGGTATAAACTTCTGCAGGTTTATTGCCCTTCGCTACTTTAACAAGCACGATCGAAGCAATCGCAACAACTCCTATGATAATAATCCAATAAATTCTCTTCATAATTCCATGTATTTTACTCTAAAAATTTCGCATTTTGCTACTTCCGGCGGTTTCTTCCTGTGACAACAATCCGTGAAATTTGCGTCATCTGCTGCAAAGTTGCTTCGATTTTTCTCCAAATTTAACTATTAATAAAAGTAATTGATTAAAACCATGCGTAATTTTAGGGGCTTAGAACAGGATTATTACCATTTATAAAAATTACATGTCGTCCAGCCAAAATAAAACGCCTAACAGCCTTATTCACGAAACGAGTCCCTATTTGTTGCAACATGCTTACAATCCTGTAAACTGGTTGCCTTTTACAGATGAGGCTTTTGAAAAAGCTAAAAAAGAAAATAAACCTGTATTGGTTAGCATAGGCTACAGCGCCTGCCACTGGTGTCACGTTATGGAACACGAGAGTTTTGAAGATGCGGAGGTGGCTGAGTTAATGAATAAACATTTTGTTAATATTAAAGTAGACCGCGAAGAACGCAGTGATGTGGATATGCTCTACATGCAGGCGGTGCAACTGATGACGGGGCAGGGTGGCTGGCCGTTAAATTGTTTTGTACTTCCCGACGGACGCCCCTTTTACGGGGGAACGTATTTTAATAAAAACCAATGGCTGAATATTTTAAGAAACCTGGCGGATATTCATTCCAGCGATCCGAAAAAAGTACAGGAGTATGCAACGGAACTTACTAACGGTATTCGTCAGTCAGAACTTTTAACGACGACTAACAAAAAGAAGGAAGTTTTTACCAAAGAAATCCTTAAAGAAAGTGTGGCAAAGTGGAAAGAGCGGATGGATAATGAAGAAGGCGGGCCTAACCGCGCTCCGAAATTTCCTTTGCCTTCAAACTATCTGTTTTTGCTGAGGTATGCGATTCTCGAAAAAGATAAAGCTCTACAGGAACATGTGGAACTGACTTTGCGTAAAATGGCTTTCGGTGGAATTTATGACCAGTTACACGGAGGGTTTTCGCGATATAGCACCGATATGCTCTGGAAAGTACCGCACTTTGAAAAAATGCTATACGATAATTCGCAGCTTGCGTCTTTGTACTGCGAAGCTTATACACATACTAAAAACGACTTATATAAAGAGACCGCTATCGGGACACTTGAATTTGTAGAGAAGGAATGGTTGACAGAAGAAGGTGCTTTTTATTCGGCTTACGATGCCGACAGCGACGGGGAAGAAGGGAAATATTACGTCTGGAATGAATTGGATCTGAAAGATCTGCTTGGTGAAAATTATCCGCTCTTCTCAAATTATTTTGAGATCAACGACAAAGGCTATTGGGAACATGGAAATTATATTCTTATGCGTTCTGAAAACCTGGCGCAGATTCTGGTGAAATTTAATCTGACGAAAGAACAAGTCGTCGAAAAAATAAATGCCTGCAAAGAAATTTTAAAACAGGAGGCTAAGTCACGCATTAAACCCGGACTCGACGACAAATCCATTACATCGTGGAATGCTATGATGTGCACGGCTTTTGCGAAAGCTTATCTTGCTTTTGGGAATAAAAAATACAAGGAGATTGCGCTGCATTCGCTGAATTTTATTTTGAAAACGCTTTCCAAACCAGATGGAACGTTATTTAGAACCTATAAAAAGGGTACTGCGAAGATTGACGGATTTTTGGAAGATTACGCCTTTACCATTGAAGCCTTGATTCATTGTTATTTAATTAGCCAGGACGAAAGTTATTTGCAGAAAGCGAAAACCATGACGGAATTAACTCTGAAACATTTTAAAAATCCTGACAGCGACCTGTTATTTTATACAGATAATTCTTCCAGCGATTTGATAACCAAAACAACGGAAACCAGCGACAATGTGATTCCAGCTTCTAATTCACAAATGGCTTTAAATCTGTTCCAGTTAGGAACCTATTTTAATGGCAACGATCCTATCACTATCGGTTGGGTAGAACGTTCTGAAGCCATGCTTTCTAATTTCGCAGATGAAATAAAGAAATATGGTGCTGGATACAGCCATTGGGGAAATCTCGCTTTACATTTAACATATCCCTTTAAGGAAGTTGCAATTGTTGGTAACAATGTTGATGAAAAGTTGCAGGAGCTATACAAACAAGGCATTACAAATGCGATTTTCGCTGTACATGCTGATGCATCTGAGCTGCCCTTGATAAAGGACAGGTTTGTAAGTGGTAAGACTTTATTTTATGTCTGCGAAAACAAAACCTGCCAATTGCCGGTTAGCTCGGTGGAAGAAACAGTAAAACTACTTGGGTAAACATTTTTTCATAGTCCTTTTTATCTCTGCGCTGTCCTCTGTTGCGCAAGTCCTGATTCCTACGCCAGAAACGGCTTTTGAACTCCAGCATAATTTTAATCCTGAAGTGATAAAGCAGAAGGGTATAAAAAAAATTACGTTTGAGATCATTGATAAAAAAGATTTTGAAGTGGCTGTAGATAAAAGCCTTATCGAAACTTATGAATTTAATGCCGAGGGACGTCTTTCTCGTTTTTACTTTACCATCATCGTTAAAACAAACGAAAAACAGATCACGCGGGTTAACCGTAAGGGACAATCGGTTTCTCACAGCATAAACGATTACCTCTACGACACCGTTAGCACTACCTATTTTTATTCGGGAAATAACCTGATTCTGAAACGTTACCACGATGGTATAAATTATTACGAAGGCCGCTATTACCGCTATGACAGTCTTGGTAACCTCACCAAAGAGTCACGTTTTAAAGAAACAAATAATAGTACCGACCGTTCTCTTTTTATTTTAGGGAACCAAGTGTTATTAAGCGAAGATAGTTTTCAGTATAAAAAATTCAGCTCGGGACAATTAAAATGTACTTTTTTAAACAATGAGAACCGTCCCTACAAAGAACGCATTACCAACTTTGATAGTCTGGGCAGGAAAAAAACGGAGAACGAAAATTATACTGCAGCTTCCTGGATCATGCAGGAGAGCAAATATGAGTACAAAGGAAAACATTTAGTGTCAGCACAGTTTGAAGGCAATGCGGGAAATAAAGTCCTGGTAAAAAACACTTACGAGTACGACGACATGGACGAACTTTATACTGAGAAACAATTTAAAAACGACGTTCTGCAAAAAGAAATAAGTTACGTCACCAACAAAGGTGATAGTCTTTTAAACTCCATTGTGATTCGCGATCCCAATAACAAGAGCATACGCATTGTACGCCTGAAATACGATTTCGGGATGATAGGAAAGACCAAGTGATTTTTATACCCTGATTAAGGAGAGTGATTAACTGTGCGCCGGTTCTAAGAACCGGATAACAAAGCCCTTTAATTTTACAGGCTTATTCATTAAAATTTTATTTTTAAAGACGGTAATGTCTGCAGGGTAGGCGTGTAGGTGACTAACATCATTTTATGCTTGTCTTAAAGTGCCGTGATTTATTTTATAAGTTGTTTTCTTAACCATTTACCAAGTGGCTTCTCTATGTAGTTATAGATCCATAAAGAAAAACTTACAAATAAGATTATGATCACCACAGGAAAGAGTGGGCTTAACGTTCCAAAGAAAGAACCGAATTTATGGATAAAAAGCACTCCGAGGTTTTCGTGAATGAGATAGAGGGAATAGGAGGCAACGCCAATGGAAGTAAGCACCTTAGATTTAAGAAATCTAAGTTTTTCGGGATAATAAATAAATGTAAGAAAGCTTGCCATCATAAGTACAATAAGCATTTGCATCCTAAGAGAATACCAGGCATCTACAATTAGAAAACTCACTGTAAAGCAAAGTGCAAGCATGGTTAGCCAGGTGTGGGTTCTGGAAAAGATCTGGTAAAAAAGCACGCCCGCTAAAAACCATAATAAGGTTGTTGGGAAATAAAATAAGTGTGTAATCCAGTAATCATAACTTTTTTCAAGGTAGATGTTATGCGGAAGGTTAAAAAAATTCTGTCCTTTTACATCCAGCATCAACCTGTTAAGCAAATAAATGATAATACAAATCCAGGTAAACCTGTTAAAGAATTTAGTTTTGTTTGTAAAGTAAATGGCACTAGCGAGTACATAAAATTGAATCTCCGGCCACAACGACCAATAACTTCCGTTTACATAATTTCCTTCGATGTTTGCAAATTTAAGGATGCGGTCGAGTACCAAGGGGTTAAGGAAAGTAAGACTGTAACCTACATTTTTAAGCTCATGACTGTTTGGTAAAATAGGTTCCGTGTCAAAGATTAAAAAAAGAAAGTAGGTAACAAAAGAGCAAAATAACATCGCGGGAAAGAGCCGGATGAATCTTTTTTTCCAGAAGTCAAAAAAACTTGTTGTATTCTTGAGCGTATAGGCTATTACAAAGCCCGATATAATAAAGAAAAACTCTACGCCTAAATATCCATAAGAAAAAAAGTCTTCTGTTCCTTCGTAGGGATATAAATTTCTTACATAATGATTTGTACCCCAACGTGTGTAATAGTGGTAAAGTACAACACTAAAAATGGCAATAAAACGGAAGCTGTCTAAAACGTCTATTCTATTGCCATCTGGGGTTTTTTGTGTCATATAAATCTAACCTTGAAAATTAAGCTTCAAGGTAAAGGGGGTTTAGTGATGGTGATGCCCACCTGGTCCGTGTACATGACCGTGTTCTAATTCTTCAGATGTAGCTTCGCGCACATCCAGTACTTCACCGATAAAATGCAAATCGTGACCAGCCAGAGGATGATTAAAATCCATTTCTACATCTGTATCAGAAATTGTAAGCACGCGTCCCATTAAAGGATTTCCTTCTGCGTCGCTCATTTCCAGGTCTTGTCCAACTTTCACACGTACATCGTCAAATTTGCCATCCACGTCAAAAGCTGCTTTATCGATTTTTACAACGTAATCTTTTTCGTAGTTACCGTATCCGTTTTTTGCGCTGATCTTAAAGTCGAATTTATCGCCTTTTTGTTTTCCGTTTAAGCTTGTTTCAAAGTCCGGAAGAACGCTGCCATAACCGAATAAAAACACAAACGGATGTTCAGTGCTAGTCTCTTCAATTAATTGTTCAGGCTCATTATTTTTACTTGCAGTTAAATAGTAGTTAACCGAAACTGCTTTGTCATCTGAAATCGTCATGTCTAAAGTTTTTTTATTGGGATTGAATTTACGGAAATTATACCGATTCGGAATAAAATTAAATAAGATGCTTGGTGTTTTTTTCCAACAGGTACAGGAGTTTTTCGCGGGAAAGATCGGGTTTTATTTCCCCATGTAATGTTAAAGAAACAGCTCCGGTTTGCTCACTTACAGCTATAGCCATGGCATCTGTATTTTCGGTAACTCCTACGGCAGCGCGGTGGCGCATGCCGAAATGTGCTGGAAAATTTTCTTTCTCAGTTACGGGTAATACGCATCTTGCGGCAACAATGCGGTTATCCACAATAATTACAGCTCCGTCGTGAAGCGGCGAATTTTTAAAGAAAATGTTTTCAAGCATCCGGCTGCTCATTCCCGAATCAACAACTTCTCCTGTGGCTATAAAAAATTTGAGGTCCGATTTGCGGGCAATAATAATCAAAGCGCCCGTTTTGGTAAAGCTCATATTAAAACAGGCCTCAGCAAGAGCGTCCATGTCCAGGATAATATTTGTCTCGGTTACAGAAGAGCCGAATTTAAAAATCCCTCTCCAGTTTCTGTTACGTAAAAATTCGTTTGATCCTATGTAGAGAAGAAACTTGCGGATCTCCTGCTGGAATACGATCATGATGGCGATGACCCCTACGTTTACAAATTTTCCAAGAATGGATGAAAGTAATTGCAGGTCGAAAGCTTTAATGACGATGTACACAAAATAAATCAGTGCAAGACCAACGAAAATATTTATGGCTGAAGTGCCCTTTACCAGGTTATAAGCCAGGTAAAGGATAACCGCTACCAGGAGTATATCAATGGCATCGTTCAGTCCAAAAGTGATAAAGTTTATGATGGTTAATGAGGTCAATGTCGGTTCTTAAATTTATTTAGTTTCTGACTGTTTCGGATTTTTTTTAAGATGGTCTTCGTAAAGCTGATGCACAAGGCCGTCAGAAAGCCCAACTTGTGGTACAAATACTTTTTCAATATCGGCATTTTTCATGACGGTTAAAAAAATCCTGGCGGCAGGAATAATTACATCGGCACGGTCAGGTTTTAAATCCAGTCTTTCTACACGTTCCTGGTAGGTATAAGAACAAAGCATGTCGTAAATATTTTTGAGTCGCTCGTAACTCAGATGTTTGGTTTCTTTTTTTCCACTCATCTTAAAAATTTTATTGATGTTTCCTCCCGACCCAATGGCCGATAGAGGATGAATACCAATAGTATTACGTTTGAGCCAGGCTTTCATTTCTTCCCATTCTTCTTTATTTACTTTGTCAAGAAGCATCCGTACGGTTCCGATATTGAAAGATTTTGCGGCAATAACTTTATTGTCGTAGTACAAAGTCAGTTCGGTGCTTCCACCGCCCACATCAATATATAAATAAGCGTGTTTTGGATTTAGTAGTTCTTCAATGTGATTAGAGAAAACAAGTGCCGCTTCGTTTTTACCGTCAATAATTTCCACGGTAATTCCAGCTTCGGTTTTAATTCTTTCAATAATTTCCATCCCATTACTGGCATCGCGCATGGCGCTGGTGGCAACGGCCCGGAAGTTTTGAACGCCATAAGCTTTTATAAGTTCCGAAAATCCTCTTAATGCGGTGATGAGCCTGTCTGCTTTTGCCGGGCTTATCTTCCCTTGTAAAAAAACATCTTCTCCTAAACGGATCGGCATACGGATCAGCTCTTCTTTACTGAAATGAGGTTTCCCATCAACCGTGTAAACTCTGCAAAAAAGTAAGCGCATAGCGTTACTTCCAATATCTATTGCTGCAAAAACCATTAGCTGTGTGTTAAAGTTCTGGATTTAATGATTTGTGTTGGTTGTTGCTTATCGTTTTTTAAATACCTGTAAATTTCATCCTGCACGCGCACTTTCTTTTCGCCTGGTTTTGCTTTTTTATAATGGTTTTCCTGGCGACGGTCTAAGATACGGACTTTGGTATTTCCGGATAGCTGAATGTTGATAATGTCTTTTATTTGTTTACGGATTTCCGGGCTATAAATAGGCACTGCTACTTCGCTACGGTTATCCAAATTACGGCTCATCCAGTCGGCCGACGAAATAAATATTTTTTCGTCACCTTTATTGTGAAAAATAAAAACGCGGGTGTGTTCCAGATATTTATCTACAATGCTATAAGCGTGTATATTATCGCTCCAGCCTTCCATTTCTGTCACCAAAGAACATGCGCCGCGTATAATCAGTGTCACTTTCACTCCTGCCATACTTGCTTCATAAAGTTTGGCGATCATTTCTTTATCAACCAGGCTATTCATTTTCAATGTGATCTCCGCCGGTTTTTTGCTTTTTGCATTTCTGATTTCGTTGTTGATCAATTGAACAAATTCTTTACGCATAAAGAATGGCGCAACCAAAAGGTGTTTGAAAGATTGTACCTTGAAGTTGTTCTCGTAAAAATCAAACATCTTAATGAGCTCTCCTGCAATTTCTTTGTTGGCCGTGAGTAAAGAGAAGTCGGTGTATATACGAGAGGTTTTTTCATTAAAGTTACCCGTACCGATATGCGCGTAATGCACTTCCTTGCCGTTTTCGCGAGCGGTAACAACAAACAGTTTGCTGTGCACTTTTAATCCCGGTACACCATAAATAACACGCGCTCCTTCTTCCTGCATCTTATTTGCCCAGTAAATATTATTTTCTTCATCAAAACGCGCCTGCAATTCTACAAGTACGGTTACCTTTTTTCCGTTCTTAATCGCATTAATCAAGGCATTCGCAATTTTGGAGGAATCGGCCACACGGTACAAAGTAATTTTAATACTTTCAACACTCGGATCAATAGAAGCTTCTCTTAAAAGATCGATGATGTGCTTATAAGTATGGTAAGGATAGTGCAATAAAATATCTTTTTGTTTTATCGCTTTTAAAGTGGTAAACGGATTTGTCTCCAGATCTTTATGCAATAAAGCAGGAGGATGATTATAAATAAGTTCTTTTTCGCCAAGATCAGGAAAAGTGATAAAGTTTTTAAAGTTATGATAACGTCCACCTGGAATCGCATTGTCTTTCTTAGCCATGCCAAGTTTTTTCATAATGTACTTTAACATGTCGTCAGGCATAGCTGCATCGTACACAAATCTCACGGGCTGACCCTGCTTACGGGCCTTTACACTTTTCGAGATTTTTTCGATCATACTTTTGCTCACATCGTTATCCAGCTCGAGTTCAGCATCACGGGTCAATTTAATATTGTAGGCCTCAGCTGTGCGAAATCCGAATACTTCAAAAATCTGGTCGGTATTGTAACGGATAACATCGTCTACCAGCATGATGTAATGTTTTTTACCATGTTGAGGTAAAATCACAAAACGCGAAATGTTTTGCGAGGGAATTTCAATTAAAGCGTATTTGTTTTTTTTGTTTGGAACAATGGATTCTAATTTCAGATACATGTAGCTGGCCTTATCCTTCATATAAGGAAAAGGTTTGTTCTCATCTATCATCACCGGGAACAGGTTGGATGCCAGCTCGGTGTTGAAGTATTCAGAAACAAAGATCTTTTGTGTATTGGTAAGTTGTTTTTCGTTGATGATAAAAACATTTTTAGCAGAAAGTTCCACTAAAATTTCCTGGTATATAGTTTCAAAATGATTTTGTTGCTCAATTACTTTCCTTTGCAGGCGCGTTAATAATTCTTTTGGATCTTCTCCATAAACATTCACTGCTTTTTTGCCGAGCTTGGCAAGGCGTTTTACCGTTGCAACGCGCACACGGTAAAATTCATCGCGGTTGTTACTGAAAATTCCTAAAAATTTAAGCCGCTCAATAAGCGGAGTTGTTTTGTCGGAAGCTTCCTGCAAAACGCGTTCGTTAAAGGATAACCAGCTTATCTCACGGTTTATGTAGGGGAATTCTTTGCTTTTCATAATCTTTGTTTTTTGTGCGTATAAAAGCTCAGCCTTTATTTTTAAATTCTTTTGGAAATTGGTAATAGTTTAATTTTCCTTGTTTTTCATCCAGCTCCGACCATTTTTTAATGTCAAAATTATAGGAAACAATGCCACAAGTGGGAATGTCATCAAAAAAAAGATCGTCGCATAAATAGTTACAAATGGTAGTTAACGAAGGATTGTGTCCGAATAGCATAACACTGTTATAACTAGCATCCATCTTCTTAAGAACAGAGAGTAAAGTTTCCAGCGAAGCTTCATAAATTTTTTCTTCCACCTTGATTTTATCCTTGTTTTGTTCTAAAGAACGTGCAAAGATAAAGGCGGTGCTTAATGCTCTGGTCGCAGAACTCGAAAGGATGAGGTCTGGTTTCTTTTTGTTTTTCTCAAACCATTCACTTAAAAAATAAGCGTCTCTGTAGCCTCGTTCGTTCAAATGACGATCAATGTCTTTCAGAAATTCCGTTCCCCAGTCGCTCTTGGCGTGTCGTACAAAAATGAGTTCTTTCATGAGTTATCGATAATTTGAAGTGAAAAGAATTTCTTCGTTGGAGATCCTACACGGAGTTAACCACATAGGTACAAAGGGCGGATAGATAAAACTAACCGCCGAAAGGGGCACATCGGGTTGAAGCTTAGCTTCAACGGGCATCGCCCAAAATTTCATACTCCTGTTGTTTTGCATAAATTAAATCTCGGGTAAAAGTTTAAAATATTCGTTAACATAAGTTTTTTGCCCGTCTTTAAAAATAGTATTGTAATTAAAATTAAGGATCAGGCCTTTCGGTGCCTGAAGCAACTTCATGTAGTTTACAAGCTTCGCTTCAAATATAGGATTATGATCATTAGTGGCTTTTAATTCCACAACCGGGCAATCTCCTACAAATAAATCGCGGCGGAAATTCAGATTTAAATCCTTTGTCTTGTATAAAGCAGGAATTTTGAGTTCCGAGACAAATTTTATCTTTCTTAGAGTTAATTCCTCAATCATACACTGATGGTAAACACTTTCCAATAAACCCCTTCCCATTATTTTGTGGACTTCTATTGCAGCACCAATCACATCCAGCCTTTTCTTTGTCAACTTTTTCATTTTATAAATTCTGGTACCAAACCCGGTAGTTAATTGCCAGAAGTTCTAAAATTGCGCATGCGCAATTCCTATGTGCAACTTTATGCATTTAGGAATTTCCTCTCCAATCTTCGCATAAAAACTATGTGTCTATGTGGTTTAATTAAACAACGTATAAAAGTTAAAAACATTTCAAAGTAAAACTACCTCTCTCAATTCTAAAATTTCCTATGCGCCCCTTTAATCATTTAGTAGGTCCTATGCCATACCGGTGATTCTTAAAAACTCTGTGCCTATGTTGGTTAATTGGCTCCATAACAAAAGGTTAAAAAACATTTCAAAATAACTTACTTTAAGTCATAAATTTACGCAAAACATAATTTGTTATGAGTAATAATTCAACAATTCAGTGTCCTAATTGCAAACACGAATTCGCTATAGAAAACGCACTGTCACAAAAGATTGAAGACGATATCCGCGGAAAATATTTAAAACGGTACAATGAAGACAAACAAAAAATAGAGGCTGAAAAAGCCCAACTGGCCAGGGAAACCGAACAGTTAAAGTTACAGGGCGAAAATCAGGACAGAATATTGCAGGACAAATTGCGTCTGGCAAAAAGCCAACTTCAGGAAGAAGCCATCAAGAAAGCAGCCGGTGAAATGCAGCTGCAAATGGAAATGCTTAACAAAGAATTAACGGAGAAATCGCAAAAGCTTAAAGCCAGCGAGAAAAAGGAACTCGAGCTAATGCAAAAAGAAAAGCAAATCAAAGAAAGGGAAGAAAGTATGAAGCTGGACATGGAAAAACAAATGTTAGAGCGACAGAAAGAGATAGAAGACCGCGTTAAAAAAATGGAAAGTGAACGTTCTGACCTTAAAATTAAAGAGTTGGAAAAAAAATTGGCCGACCAGGTGGATCTGGCAGAAACCATGCGTCGAAAGGCAGAGCAGGGCAGTATGCAATTACAGGGTGAAGTTTTAGAGCTCGCATTAGAAGAATTGTTGCGAAGTAGTTACCCTTTTGACAGCATTGAGGAAGTAGCTAAGGGGGTTAGAGGGGCAGATTGCATGCAGCACGTACACAATACGATTGGTCAGTTATGCGGGAAAATAATTTACGAGAGCAAACGCACCAAAGCCTTTACAAACGAGTGGATTGAGAAACTGAAAAAAGACATGCGCGCTCAACAGGCCGACATTGCAGTGATTGTAACAGAAACACTTCCAAAAGATATGGAGGCATTCGGCTTTCGCGACGGCGTGTGGATTTGTCGCTTTGCGGACGTAAAACCTTTGTCTTTTTTACTGAGAGACAGTCTTATTAAAGTGTATGGAGCAATGGTAAGCCAGGAAAACAAAGGGGATAAAATGCAACTACTTTACAATTACCTTACCGGCAACGAATTCAACCAGAATGTTTTAGCCATTACCGAGGGTTTTGTGGCATTGCGAGACAGTATTACCCGTGAAAAAATTCAGATGGAAAAAATGTGGAAGGAACGCGAAAAACAACTGGATAAGGTGCTTCTCAATACAAGTCTTTTTTATGGTTCTATCAAAGGCATTGCAGGTAACGCCATCAGCGACATTAAATTACTGGATGGTGAGTAGAAATATAAAAAAGAGAGACTCTTAACCAGTTAGCCAAGAGATGCTGAGGGACAAGGTGGAAAGTTCGGTTTCTTCTCAGTATGACTTTTAAAACCTTTTGAGAGGCTCTTCTTTTGTTTTTCAGTTCATTCTTTTTTCCTGCTATCCTTATCCATTCTTCAACCTCCAGCTTTCGCCTTCATAAAGATAAGCCTAGCGAAATGGAAAAAATTACCAACTATTTTAGTTGGATCAAATGAAAAAGACTGCCATCCGGCAGCCTTTTCCTCAAGGGCTTTAGTTTTCAATAACAAGTTTTCCAGAGCTTGTTCCAGAGTCGCTTGTAAAAACGTACAGGTAAATGCCAGCTTTATATCCTTCCAGTTTTACTTCCTGTTCATTTTTCTGAACATTTATTTCTGAGAGGATCTGGCCGGTTAAAGCATAAACAGTTAATACACCAGGATGTTCTGAAGATACTTTTATACTTCCGGAAGATGGATTCGGATAAATCACTAAGCTTCCATCCACACGACCTGTTTTTTCAATGCCCAGTGTTTTTACACTTGAAAGGTTATGTGGCGCTTCTTCGCCTCTGTTGCAGTCTTTCCTGCAAGTGCCTGTAACGGGAGCATTTTCGCTTGACCAGCCTGCTAAATTAACGAACGATCCGGTAAAGCCGTTTACTGAGCCATCAATAACAGTGCTTGCACCTACCTGGTTACAGCGGTAATAAAGCACGAGGTCAGACTCGGTTCCCAGACGACATTTCTGGTAATTGGAAGCTATATCTATTGGAGCCAAAGCTTTTTTCCAGATACGTACTTCATCCATTTTTCCGTCAATGGAGTTAACACCGGGGCAAGCGCCGCAGGCAGAAAGGTTTGTCTGGATCACATTGGGTATGGGCGCTACGGTGAGGAGTTGAGTATCTACCAGTACACCATCTACATATAAATATTTCCTGCCAGCCAAATAATCAGCAACGCCGGCAGCATGATACCACCTGTTGGTTAAAAAACCACCCGCTGGTTTCCATGCGCAATTAAGATCAACCGGCACGCCGGACGGAGGGTCTACTTTAAATACGAGACTGTCATACCCTCTGTTGAAAAATCCGCTATGCCAGCCGAAGCCCAGATACAGATCTCTAAAGGATGCATTGTCGATAGCACTGATGAGCGGAAGGTCATTGCTTGTACTGCCAGGAGCCGATTTTAATTTAAACCAGGTTTCCCAGGTATATCCGGTACTGGTGACGTCGTAATAATACTGGTTGGTAAGTGGCAATGCAACTGACGGATTATTCCTGGTGTCAAAGTCAAGAGAGCCCAGGCATTTGCAGGCTTCCTGGCATGCTGTGCCAGATACTGGTGCGTTTTGGGTAGACCAGGCTGGCGAAGGCGCGTTTAAGAAAGATGCGTTGTTAAAGTTGCTTGTTGCGTCAAGAACGCTGAGTGCGCCTGTTTGGTTAAGTCGGTAATAAAGAAAAAGGTTGGCCTCAGTGCCATTCAGACATTGGTTACAGTTCGCGGAAATTTCTAATGGGCTTAATGGCTTGTCCCAGATGCGCACTTCATCCATATACCCGTTAAGAGAGTTTAATCCGTTGCCGCCATTGTGCGACGAAAGGTTGGTAGGAATAACGCGTGTATTAGGCGCCACGGTTAAAGACTGAGAATTAACAAGTACGCAGTTAACATACAGGTACTTCATGCCTGCACCGTAATCTGCAACACCGGCAACATGGTACCAGGTATTGATTAAAAATCCGCCCGAAGGTTTCCAGGCACAGTTCAGATCAACCGGTACGGCTGCGCTTGGCGGATCTACTTTAAAAACGAGGCTGTCGTAACCTCTGTTCTGAACTCCTCCGTGCCAGCCAAAGCCAAGGTACATATCTTCATAAAGCGTGCCGTCAATGGAACTTATTATTTGACGGTCGTTGTTGGTACTGCCGGGAACAGAATTAAGTTTAATCCAGCACTCCCATGTATAACCACCGTTAACGGCTGTATAATAATGATTGGTTGCAGGCAGTTTTACCGAGATGTCGTTTGTTTGATTAAATAATAATGAACCTTGGCAGGACTGCTGGGCCTCTGCATAATGTATTAAGAAAAATGAAAGTGATAGAAAGAGCAGTTTGCTCCACTGAAATGGTTTTTTCATAACGTTGGTTTTAAATTGTTAATTAAAAAATGCACCGACCCTGTTTGTGAGTAACCTTGATAGCGCGAGGGCTGAGCTAGAATGGTGCTGCGGGCTCTCCTGCGCCGAATAACAAAAAGGTTAAGTGGGTAAAGGCTGTTTTTCTTTCATAGATTGGGGTTTTAGGTTGTACCTACTTTGTTTAAAGCGTAGTTCGGTAAGTCCGCTATTGCAATATATTCTCAGGATCATTGTAACAGGAAGGATCGTTCTTTCGCTGGTAAATGTCAGAAAGCAGCCAGTTAAATTCGGAATGTGTTTCATAAAACGTCATTAAATGAGTTTATGAAGCTAAATTAGTTGACCCCGGGCAGGAAGCCGGAGAAGGATTAACATCTGCTGAAAAGCATCTGACGAACGCAGAGGTTTAACTTACAAGCGCACTTATAATTCTGAGAGTTTTTGTAACAGCAGCTCTTTTTTGCGGGTAGATACCGGCAGCGACACATTGTTTTTTAAAACTGCTTTGCCGCCTTCTGTTTTTTCATACCGTTTAAAATACTGCAGGTTGAGCAGGTAGGTTTGGTGGATCCTGAAAAAGCCATAGTCTGCGAACATGGCCTCAAAATCGCCAATAGTGCTCGATACAACTATGCGCGTTTTGTCTGCAAGATAAAAGGAAGTATAGCCGCGATCAGCCTGGCAGTAAATAATGTCGGCAAGGCTCACGAGATGGATATTTTCAGTGGTTTTAAGAATTATTTTTTTATCTGCTTTAGACGCGTTTATGTTATGTGCAAATAACTTAAGCTTTAGTTCCACTTTATCCAGATCAATAGAGTGAAATGCTTTTTTAAGTGCGTCTGCCAATACAAGCGAATCTACCGGCTTTAGTAAATAATCTAACGCTGCAAATCGAAAAGCACCCAGCGCATAGCCCTGGTGTGCTGTAATAAAAATCACTTTAAAAACAGGACTGGGAAAATGCTGAAAAAGAGCGAAGCCGTTTTCGTTCTCCAGCTCAACGTCAAGAAACACGATGTCTGGTTGATGTTTTGTGATGGCTGCAACTGCAGTGCTGATAGAACTACATCGGTCGCAGAGTTTAATGTCCGGGTGGTAAAGCTTGAGGAGTTCAACTAAAGCTTCCTGTGCGTGTATTTCGTCGTCAATAACCAGTGCTTTTAACATAAAACGAAAATTTCATATAACCAAGGTATGAAATATTACTCTTGCACCATTTGAGGCAGTATAAAAATAACCTTTACCCCCTTACGGCCTGGGCTTTCGGGAAAAGCCTCGCCAATGCTGAAAAACGCTTTTACTTTTGTTTTTTTATTCATCAGGGCAATGCGCTCTTGTGTGATGTCAATTGCCAGCGAGCGGTGGTTTTTAATGGTGTCATATTCTCTTATACCTGTGCCATTGTCGGTTATTTCTAATACAACCGCGTCTTTTTTAAAAGTGTATGCTACGCTTATCAGGCCTCCGCTTTTTATGCCACGAAGTCCATGTTCTACCGCATTCTCAATAAAGGGCTGTGCAAGCATGGGCGCAACAAATGTATTTTCAAGGTCAATGGTTTCATCCGTTTTAATTACATAGTCAAACCTATGATCGAACCGTAGCTGCTGTAGCCGCAGGTAATCGTCCAAAAGGTGGATCTCTTTTTGTAAGGAAATGGTTTCCACGCGCGAGTTTTCAAGTACGTTACGCATCACTCTCGCAAAAAAGCCTAGGTAGCGTTCTGCCTTTTTTTTATCTTCCTTAAGCACAATGCTCTGTATAGCCTGCAGGGAATTAAAAATAAAATGCGGGTTCATTTGCAGACTCAGTACTTTTTGTTCTAAATGAAAATTCTGCTGCTCGCTTTTTAATTTGTTTTGATGCAGAAGCAAATAGGCGGTGCTCAAAATAAAGACCACAAGAAGAAGCATGCCTGCCAATAGATACTTGTTCTGGCGCAGCTCAAGTTCCAGGATCCGGTTTTCGTTTTCTTTTTTTTCGAGATTGTAATTAAATTCTTTTTTCAGGATGTGTTTTCTGTAGTTTTCATTAGAAAGTGTGTCTTTTAATTCGTCATAAAGTTGCTGCATGTCAAAAGCTCTTTTATAATTTCCCAGGCTTAAATACACAAGTTTTGAAAGTCCTGCAATTTCAAGAAGCTGGAGCGTAAAACCTGTGGAGTCTGCGATCCGAAGGGCTGCCTCGGCCGTTTTTAAAGCTTCATGGTTCTTATGTATCTGGTAATTTATACTGATGCTTGTTACCATGGTACGCACAATGTAGAGGTTGCTTTTGGTGCGAAGGGCAATCTTATAAGCTTTGCTGCAGTATTTAAGTGCCGAGTCAAGGTGGTGTATGCTTTGATAGGCAGATGCTATGGAGTTATTTATATCTACCGAAATAAAGTCATCTCCGAAAAGATCTGTGTATTTTTTACAGGCAAAATAGTAGCCGCATTTTAGCATCATATAATCGTTCCGCGCCGTCTGCATATTTAAGATCTGGTAATCTGACCCCAGAGATAAAAGACTTTCAGCAATCCCTCTTTCATACTTTAATTTTTTGTAAAGCTTTAAACACTGCAGGTGCAAGGGCATAGCTTTTGAAATGTCATGCCACGAAAAATAACAAAGTGATTCTTCATGAAAGGCATTAGCAAGGTTTAAAGTATCGTGTTTTCTTTGCGCCAGCCTTATGGCCATTTGAGAATAGGCAAGTGCTTTTTTTATTTCATTCTTTACATAAAAAAGTCGGGAAAGACGTAAAAGGGGAGGGAACATTCCTGCGGTATCTTTGTTTTGCTGCGCCATCTTATAACTCAGGTTACAATAAGTAAACGCTTTGTCGTAAAATCCAAGATAAAAACAGGCGTTGCCAAGTGAATAGAGAGCTTTCCTCTCCAGCTCCGGCAAGTGGTAATAACGGGCATCTGCAATCAAACTATCCCAGTAACTGGTTCGCAGGAGCAGCGATTTCACACCCAGCCAATAACGGATGGTCAGTTTTGCAGTATCTGTTTTTGAATGCAGCAGCTCGCTTTTGAGTGAGTCCACTTCCTGCGGTGTTGCACGCAAAGCGGTTTGTGCAAAGGCGCCCTTCAGGCAAAATAAAATCAAAAGAAATAAAACCGCGGGGTGATTGGTTTTCATGAAAAAACAGATAGGAGAAGTGAAAAGATAAGACTTTTTCTCAGAATTTTCTCTTCCGGTCCCAATTTCACATGGTTTTCCTTCACGTCCTTCTGTAGTTTCTTTCAACGACAATTAGATGTGCTTCAGAATTAACTTTGTAACTCTTTCTTTATTGCAGCAGGCGATCTATTTTCACGTTTTTTAGTAAGCTATTTCTCTTTTTGTATTGAAACTTAATTCGTAAATTTAATTTTCTAAAAATTTCTGTTCCTTTGATAAATCGTATCCTAGTATATTTCCTCCTTCTTACCGCCTCTTGTGTAAAAGCACAGTTCAATTATGGACATCAAATGGATTTTGGTAAGAACCGTATTCAATATAAAGAATTTGTATGGACTTACCTCGATTATGAGCGTTACCGCGTGTATTCCTACCAGGGCGGAACCGAGCTGAGTAAATATATTTCTGTAAGTGTCAGTAAACAGTTAGCCATTCTTGAAAGACGTCTCGATTATCAAAGTGAGGATAAAATCAATGTACTGGTTTATAATACTCAGGACGATTTTAAACAAAGTAATCTGGGATTGAGTAGCGACGACCAAACCAATATAGGTGGCGTTACCCGTATCATAGGCGATAAAGTAAGTATCTTTTTTAATGGATCGCTGGCCGAATTGGATCAGCAAATTCGCGTGGCCCTGGCCGAACTTTTAATCAATAAAATTCTTTATGGTGGAAATGCCGGTCAGGTAGTGAGAAACTCAGCACTTCTTAATATTCCTGCATGGTACTCTGACGGACTCATAAAATATTTATCGGAAGGCTGGACAAGCTACAACGACAACATTCTTTACGACGATTTAAAAAATGATCATTTCAGTTCTTTTAACCGACTTACGGGTAAACAGGCAGCGCAAGCGGGACACGCGATCTGGTATTATATTGCTTCCACTTTTGGAGATGGTATGATTCCGCAACTTCTTTATATGACGCGTGTTTCAAGAAGTCCGGAAAACGCTTTTAGTTATGCTTTAGGAATTACCTTGCCGAATTTAATTTTTGATTTTACCGAAGCTTATCAGCGCCACTTATATATGTTGCGCGATACGCTTCGTACTTCACCGATCAACAACAACAGCGTTCTTAAAAAATATAAAACCAGTCGCCATTATTTTCAATTGAAAGTAAGTCCTGATGGTTCGCAGGTTGTATATGCGCGCACGCAGCTCAGCCAGATGCGGGTGTATTTACGAAACCTTGAAACGGGAAAAGAAAAGCGCTTATTAAAATACGGACCAAAACTGGAACAACTGGAGGACTTTAATTATCCTTTATTAGCATGGCACCCGAATGGGAAAATAGTTTCTATTATTTACATGCGTAAAGATCAACTCTTACTGCAAATCGTAGACCTGGAAACAAATGAAGCCGTAAAACGCAATCTTACGGGTTTTGAAAAAGTAAATAGTTTCTCTTACAGTCCCGATGGAAAAAAACTTGCTATTAGTGGCGTGAAGCGCGGCAAGGGACATAGCGATATTTTTGTTTTTGGCGTAAATACAAGTTCACTTGAGCAGCTTACCAATGATACCTGGGACGATAACAATCCTGTTTTTGTAAAGGGAAACAAACAAATTGTATTTGAAAGTAACCGCTTAAATGATACGATTAAAGCCAGTGATGATAATTTATTTTTTGTAAAACCCAACCGTGATATGGATCTTTTTATGACGCCTTATCCTTTTACGAGCAAGGTTTTAGTGCGCATTACAAACACCCCTGATATCAACGAGAGATTACCTCAGGCTTATACTACAAATTATGTATCTTATCTCAGCGATAAAAACGGAATTTATAACCGGTATCTCGCCGAGTTCGACAGTGCCATTTCTTTTGTGGATACAACAGAGCATTACCGTTATTTTTTCAGGTCAAAACCTGTAAGCAATTACGACCGCAATCTCCTTGAACAAAATATAAGCGCAGAAGGGTCGCATGTGGCAGAAGTAATTTATGCGAATGGGAAAGACATGATGCTTGTGTCGCCTTTACCGAAATTAAATACATTGGAAGTATACGAGCCGATGAAAACCTGGGAGAGAAGTTACATTAGTCCTGCTATTGCTGATCCTACAAATTACAAAGATGTAAGACCTTCTGAAAATGTTTCTCCGCAAAAACCTGAAGATACGTCACAGGGCATTGATTTTGATAATTATAAGTTTGAAAACGAAAAAGGCAAACAAACCAATACGCCGAATCCTCCTAAAGCGCCCGCCACTGCTAAATCAGACAGTTTAAAACCAAAACCTTCCCCGGGCTTCCGATTTCCTATTCAACGGAATTATTATACTTCTTTTTACACGGATAAAATTATCACGCAGTTCGATAATTCGTTCCTCGCCAATAATTACCAGGTGTTTACAGGTGGCGGATCTGCCATTTACCTTAACCCGGGTTTTAATTTTCTTACCAAAGTATCTATCAGTGATCTTTTCGAAGATCAGCGCATAACAGGTGGCTTCAGAATTAATCCAAACCTGGACAACGAATTTATGTTATCCTGGGAACAACGTAAACGGCTTTTTGATCACCAGGTTGTTTTAGATCGCCAGTCCTTTAATAATGTGGCAGTGGGTACAAATTCGCAGGTGGCGTTTTTTGCACGCATCAATACAAGTACTGTTCGTTATTCTATAAAATACCCGTTTAGCCCTGTGGCTGCATTGCGATTGTCTTTGCTGTATCGTAACGACCGTTATATGCCTTTATCGGATGCTGAATACCCTGTTGCTTTGGCTGTACGCCCGGCCTACGAAAATTTAGGGGGTGTGCGTCTTGAGTATATTTACGACAACACCCGCAAAGTGATGTTGAATATTTTAAACGGACTGCGTTTTAAAATATGGACGGAGTATTGGAAATTTAACAGCAAAGAAAACCGCGACTTATTTACCTCTGGTTTTGATGTGCGTCATTACCAGAAAGTACATCGCCAGATTACCTGGTGTAATCGCATTGCCGGTGGAAATTCGCTTGGCACAGACCGTTTGATTTTTTACATGGGAGGTGTAGATAATTGGATCAATCCTAAATTTAATAATAACGTAAACATTGTAAATCCCGACCAGTACGGTTTTCAAACACTCGCTACCAACATGCGCGGTTTTAACCAGAATATTCGTAATGGAAATAATTTTTTACTTTACAACACAGAGTTACGTTTTCCTATTGTAAGGTATTTCCTTGATCATCCTGTGCGCTCTGACTTTATTAATAACTTCCAGCTAATTGGTTTCACTGATTTAGGTATGGCCTGGAATGGCGCTAATCCTTTGAGTCGCGCCAATACAGAAAATACAAAAACTTTTGTGGACAATGATGCTGCTTTGCAAAGTGGCGGTACCGGCATTATAATAACTGTTATCGACGATAAAAATCCACTTGTTGGCGGCATGGGTTTCGGTCTTCGCTCGCGCTTGCTGGGTTACTTCGTTCGTCTCGATTTCGGTTGGGGCATCGACAACTGGCAGGTTCAGAAACGCGTGATAGGTTTATCTCTTACCACTGATTTTTAAGTATGCAAAATTACTTTTTGTAGCTTAGCTTTAAAACCTTTATTTTCATAGCCTAAACAGGTAGACGTATGCGGAATCAGGAGGAAATTAAAAGCTTGGCAAAACAGTATTTCGCCAAAGTAAAAGCTATTCGCGAGCACCTTCACAGCCATCCTGAACTTTCTTTTCACGAAATTGAGACTTCAAAATTTATTCAGAAACACTTGACGGAAGCGGGCATTTCTTTTACAACAGGACATGTAAAGACAGGAATTATTGCTTTGATAAAAGGAAAAAATCCATCAAAGAAAACTATTCTTCTGCGTGCAGATATGGACGCGTTACCCATTGAAGAAAAAAATGATGTTCCTTATAGATCCCAAAATGCCGGCATTATGCATGCCTGCGGGCATGATGTACATTCAGCTTGCGGACTAGGCGCTGCATTTATTTTGAACGATCTGAAAGAAAGCTTTGAAGGAACGGTTAAGATTATGTTTCAACCCGGAGAGGAACTTTTGCCCGGTGGAGCAAGTTTAATGATCAAAGAAGGAGTACTCGAAAATCCAAAAGTAGATCAGGCCATTGCGCTGCACGTTTTTCCAAGCATGGAAACCGGAAAAGTGGGTTTTAAGAGTGGTATGTATATGGCCAGTACGGATGAGCTTTACATAACGATTAACGGTAAAGGCGGACACGCAGCTATGCCGGCAGAGTACGTGAATCCTTTACTAATTGCATCTGAACTATTACTGGAAATAAACAGAACGTTTAGCGATAAGGAATCTCTGAAAAAATTAGGCGGCGAAGCTATCCCAACCGTAGTAGCTTTTGGTAAGATCGAAGGAAAGGGTGCCACCAATGTTATTCCCGATGTAGTAGAACTGGCGGGCACTTTCAGAACCATGGATGAAAACTGGAGAAAAAAAGTACACGCAGAACTGGAACGTATTGTGAAAATAATTTCCGACAAGTATAAAATTGCTTCCGTACTAAAAGTCGATCACGGTTATCCGTTTTTGGTAAATGATAAAGACCTGACAGAATCCTGCATTGATTCGGCACAAAATTATTTGGGAAAAGATAATGTAGAGGAACTCCCGCTGCGCATGACGGCAGAGGATTTCGCCTTCATCACACAAAAAGTTCCCAGTTGTTTTTTTAGATTAGGAACTGCAAACAAAGAAAAGCGAATCACTTCTGGCGTTCATACCGCCACCTTCGATATAGACGAAAGAGCACTTGAAATTGGCATGGGACTGATGGCCGATCTAGCGATAAATGCTTTGAAGTAGAAATCCAATTTCCTCAAATGCCATCTCGCGCCTTAGTCTATTAAATATCCTGCCAGGAAACGGTACGCAAAAGTCTAAGCCGATAGTATAAAGGATCGCGTTAATCTTTTAAAATATCACGTCCATACCCTGGAGTGTCACGTCGAGCGTAGTCGATACGCACACTAAAATCGGGCCCGGGAAGCTTCAGAAAGACATTCGGTCACCTTCTCCACTACGCTCGAAGTGACAGTGCAAGATTAAAAGCAATCAGACCGCTCGTCACAGGAGTTTCTTAGAGCCTTGTTAAAACCGCTTCTTTGTCCCTAGAGTCCTTCTTGTCCTGGCTCTCTTTGGTCTCTTAAGTCCTGCCTCCCTTCCTATCACACAATTTACTATCTTTAAAAGCGTTATTAAATGGTGAATCTGAGGCGATTAGGCGTACTGTTAGTGTTTTCTTTTATACTTGTAAAAGGAAGCGCGCAAATTTTCACGCCTAAACAAATAAAGCTCTTCAAAGTGTTTAAAGACACACTTGTACTGGATAGTCTGAGCCTGGTTCCAGGAACTATAAGTTTTAAGGCCTATCCTCAGGGTGATTCTACGGTATTGCCGGAAATAAATTACAAATACCACGCACTTATTTTTAAGAATGGAAAAAAACCCGATAGCCTTTTCGTAAGCTACAAGCGCTTTCCCTACAATTTCGAAAAATTGTTTTACCATAAAAATTCAGATGTGCTCTATACGGATCTGACGCGCCGTATAAATCCTTTCACTATAAATTACTCTAACAAACAATCTGAAAATTTATTTCAAAACGATGGCCTCAATAAAAACGGCAATATTAGTAGAGGGATCTCCTTCGGAAATAACCAGGATGTGGTGGTGAATTCTAATTTGAATTTACAGGTAAGTGGTAAACTAACGCCTGAGATTGATCTGGTAATGGCGGCAACGGATAATAATATCCCCTTTCAGGCCGACGGAACAACGGCACAATTGCAGGAATTTGATAAAGTGTTTATTCAGTTAAGTAATTACAATACAAAAATGATTGTGGGGGATTATCAATTGTCGCGACCTCAAAACAGTTACTTCATGAATTTTTATAAGCGCGCGCAAGGATTTTACCTGGATAATGTCTACAAAGACACAACTTCCAAAAAACCGATGATTTTTAAAACGCAAGTTTCTGGCGCCGTATCGCGTGGTAAGTTTTCGCGGCAAGTGTTTTTTGGTGTTGAAAATAACCAGGGCCCCTACCGTTTAAGAGGCGCTGAGAATGAACCCTTCATTATTGTTTTAAGCGGGACTGAGAAGATTTATATTGATGGCAGACTTTTACAAAGAGGTCAGGAGAATGATTATATCATTGATTACAACACCGGTGAAGTTACCTTTACCGCGCGCCAGCAAATTACAAAAGACAAAAGGATAGTAGCTGAATTTCAATACGCGGAGAGAAATTACGCGCGCTCTTTATTTTTCTTTGGAGAAGAAGTACTGACCGGTAAATCAAGAATATTTTTTAATGCTTACAGTGAACAGGATAATAAAAATCGTCCGCTGCAACAAAACCTCGACGATCAGCAAAAAAAGAATGTGCTTATCAATGCCGGCGATAATCTTGATCAGGCTTATTTCAGCGGGGCAGACACTGCTGTTGCTTTTAACAGCGACGGTATTTTTTACAGGAAAGCAGACACCCTGGGCTATCAAGGTATTTATATCTACAGCACCGATCCTTCTGTAGCGAAATACAATTTGAAGATGAGTTTTGTGGGGGCTGGAAAAGGGAACTATGAGCAATTGAACACCAGCGCCAATGGAAAGGTTTATACTTTTGTGCCGCCAGCCGGCGATTCTCTTCGCGGAAGTTACGAGCCGGTAGTTCCTTTGGTAACGCCCAAACAAAGCCAAATGTTAACAGGAGGCTTTACGCATAGCATTACACCTGATAATCTGATTTCCGTAGAAGGAGTCTATACAAAATACGATGTCAATAAATTTAGTACTAAAGACAAAGGAAACGATGAAGCAGGTGGTGTAAAAGTATCCAGCAAAAACCAAAGCATTTTTAAACGTGATTCTTTAAAGCCCGTTGTCAAAGCTATTTACAATGTAAACTACGAATTTCTCCAAAAGCAGTTTACGCAGATTGAACGTTTTCGTAGCATCGAATTTGACAGAGATTGGAACCGACCTTTAACCAGTCTTCTTATAAATGATCAAACGCTAGCCAGTGCAGAGTTGGGGCTTGTTCAGCAGAACAGAGCTTCTCTTACTTATACGTTTAATTTTTTTAATGAAGGCACAAACTACCAGGGGATCAGGCATAATATAAATGGCGATTACAAAACAAAAACACTTTACTCCAATTACAACGGGGCATTCCTGACAACTACAGATGATCTTAATTTTCAAACGACGCAATTTTACAGGCATAAATCTCTAGTCTCAAAAAAAATTGATCGTCTTAAGTTTGCCTATACAGATGTTTTTGAAAATAACCAGTTTCGTAATTCTACCGATAACATAATTGCTCCGAGATCTTACCAATTCTGGGAGTGGGAGGGAAGTGTTTCGAATGCCGATAGTTCAAAAAATAATGTCAGGTTGTTTTACAAAGAACGAAGAGACCGTTTAGCTTACCGCAAAGCTGTGGGGACTAATGATCTCGCATTAAAGGACAGTACTTTCGCCACCAATATTGGGCTGGAAGCTTCCATTTTTTCTATTAAAAATAATCCCATTACTTTTTTGGCCACCTACCGTAAACTGGATCTTACCAGAAATATTACGGGCACTTCGTTAAAACCCGATAATACCTTGTTAACGCGTTTGGAATACAATCCGCGGTTTTTTAAAGGCTTAATTACTTCAAGCATTTTTTATGAAGCGGGTTACGGACAGGAAAATAAACGGGATTATTATTATTTAGAGGTGGCGCCCGGTCAGGGACAATATGCCTGGAACGATTATAACGGCAACGGGATAAAGGAAAAAGATGAATTTGAACTGACCAATTTTATAGACCGTCAGACTTATATTCGTTATTACACGCCAACAAATGACTATGTGAAAGTTTTGCAGAATCAATTTAGTATTTCGGTTAGTATTCGTCCCTCTTCATTTTTTACAAATCAAAAGAAAGCGATCAACCGTTTTATTAACCGTTGGGTTTTGCAAACGGCTGTGCGTTTTGATAATAAGATTACCGACAATGATGTTGTAAATAACTATAATCCATTTGTTCAGGCTCCCGACAGCTTTCTGCTCGCAGCTAATAACAACAGTCGCTACAGTGTTTTCTTTAACCAGAGCTCTGCAGTATTTGGAGCAGATTACACACATATAGATAATAAGGCACGTCAACTCTTAACGAATGGCATCGAAGAAAAAACAATTTTTTCAGACGAAATAAAATGGCGTGTCAATTTTCTGAAAGCCTGGGCTATAAACAGCGACAACATTGTCAGCAAAAAAGGAAACAGTTCAGAATATTTTTCTTTACGCGATTATAGTATCAGAAGCTATGAAACCGAACAGAAATTAGTGTTCCAGCCGAACACAGTATTTAGAATAAGTGGTATTTACAAATACACCGAGAAACAAAACCAAGTAGAAGCACGAAATCAAAACTCGTTTCTTCACACTTATGCGCTGGAAATAAAATACAACCAAACAGAAAAAGGAAGTCTTACCGGAAGGATAGACCTGATAAAAATTAAATACAACGACTCTGAAAATTCTGCAGTGGCTTACGAAATGCTAAATGGTTTAAGCAAAGGCGATAATTACACCTGGGAGTTGCAGTATCAAAGAAACCTCAATAGTAACATTCAAATAAGCATTAATTATTCAGGAAGAAAAACGCCTGACAATCCAACGGTGCATATCGGCGGGGCGCAGATCAGGGCCTACTTCTAGAAGGTGAAAGATTAAATGGAAAAGACAGTATGGCATTTCTAAAACAAGTTTGTTTTTTCACTATCCATTCTTTTACATTTTACATAACGGTGGCGATCACTTCTCCGCTTCTTTCATCTTATCGAGAAAATAATGATCTGAACCTGTTGTTCTGGGCACAGAAAACCCAATGCAAACTTCTTTTATAATTCCTTCCCGGTTTATGAAAAAGCTTGTAGGGACGCCATCTACATGAAAGGATTCTTTAGAACCATTGCAGGCCCTGAATAAAGTTTTTATCGAATTACCAGGACAATCGGCAATAATATCGAATGCTAAAGTATCCAGACCCAATTTAGTTTTTCTTTTTCCCTCTCTTTTAGAATTATAGGCCCGCAGGTCGCGAAGATCTTTTTCATTTCCACTTCCAATCAAAAGAATTTGGTAGTTATCTTTTGGATAAGTTTTAGAGATCTCATTTAAAAGACTTAATTCTGTGTAGCAAGGTCCACAACCGAAACCAAAAAAGGAGAGAATAGTTATTTTACCTTTAAAATAATTACTGTCAATTTTTCGTCGGTCAATGGTAGTATGTTCAAAGAAAGAAACAGCACGGTTGATCATAACACGTGAGCCTTTGAATAGTGAATCATTCTGAGAGCGCATGCTAACACCGCAAAGCGTCAGTAAACTAAAAAAGAATAGCTTTTTCATAGTTGGCTTAAAAAAAATAGTACTATTAAAATTACAAATATTGCCTTCAGATTTTGAACGGAATATTCAACTATAAACTATTGACTTTTAAGTATTGACTATCAACTATAAACTATATCCGTCCAATCACCGTCTGTGAACCTTTCACCACATCACCGATCTTCACATCCAGCTTCGTTCCCAAAGGTAAAAACAAATCCACGCGCGATCCAAATTTAATAAAACCCATTTCCCCGCATTGCTCAGCAACATCGCCTTGTTTAGTATACCATACAATACGACGCGCCAAAGCCCCTGCAATTTGTCTGAATAAAATCTCTGTTCCGTTCTTATGTTTTACAACAATGGTTGTACGCTCGTTGTCTGTACTACTCTTTGGTTCCCAGGCTGCTAAAAATTTACCGGGATGGTATTTGAAAAAGCTTACAAGTCCTGCTATAGGATAACGGTTTACGTGAACGTTAATCGGACTCATAAAAATACTTACCTGTAAACGTTTGTCTTTAAAATATTCAAGTTCAGTCGTTTCTTCAATAACAACTACTTTTCCATCAGCAGGAGCAATTATCAAATCTTCACCTTTTGTATGTTGACGTGTAGGATGTCTGAAAAATTGTACAATAACAATGGTTAAGAAAGCACTTAAAGCATACGCAAACCAGTGCGCAATTGGATATTCTGGAAAAAAGTGGCGGGCAATAAAAATGATAATGGCGCTAAAAATAAGTACGATAAATAAACTTGGCCAACCTTCTTTGTGAAATTTCATACGATTCTGTTTAATCCTTAATAATTTGCCTCAAATATAACAGAATAGGCCGTAATGCAGGAATTTATTGTCGAATTTAAAAAGCCTTTTGTCGAGAGATTTTAACAAGGTTAATGTCTTTCTCGACTACGCTCGAAATGACAGTTCGTAGTAAGATGTCAGTTCGTTGTCAGGTGTCAGTTCATGGTCAGATACCAGTTCGTGGTCAGGTGTTAGTTCATGGTCAGATATCAATTCATGGCCAGATATCAGTTCGTGGTTAGATGTCAGTTTGTGGTTAGATGTCAGTTCGTGGTCAAATATCAATTCATGGCCAGATATCAGTTCGTGGTTAGATGTCAGTCCATTGTCAGATGTCAGTTCGTGGTTAGATGTCAGTTCGTGGTCAGGTGTCAGTTCATGGTCAGATATCAGTTCGTGTTCAGGTGTCAGTTCATGGTCAGATATCAATTCATGGCCAGATATCAGCTCGTGGTCAGATGTCAGTTCGTGGTCAGGTGTCAGTTCATGGTCAGATGTCAGTTCATGGTCAGATGTCAGTTCGTGGTCAGATATCAATTCGTGGTTAGATTTCAGTTCGTGGTCAGATGTCAGTTCGTGGTCAGGTGTCAGTTCATGGTCAGATATCAATTCATGGCCAGATATCAGTTCGTGGTCAGATATCAGTTCGTGGGCAGATGTCAGTTCGTGGGCAGATTTAAGTTCATGGTCAGATGTCAGTCCATTGTCAGATGTCAGTTCATTGTCAGATGTCAGTTCATGGTCAGATGTCAGTTCATTGTCAGATGTCAGTTCGAGCGTAGTCGAGAACACACACACACCAGGCACCAAAGCGGCATCCCTTTGCAGCCGGGCCTTAAAGCGGCTGCCTGGCAGCGGCTTTGTTCCGAAGGACAAAGACCCTGCACAGGCAATTTATGCTGAGCGAAGCCGAAGCATAGCCGGTTTTAGGTTCGGCAAGAGGGATATAGCGGCGGGCCCGGTGACCCTGAAGCGAAAACGCCTCCGCAATTCACTAAAAGCGTTTTCTGCTTCAGGGGCAGGTGCCATCATAGTAAAAGAACAGGAGAAAAATCCCAGGCGATTTGTTTAATTAGTGGAATGCTTACAGGAATTAAAACTCATAAAATCCCCTTTAAAAACTTGCCTGTTAGCCCAGCTTTCCTAAATTTGTGCTCTTATTTAAAAATTCTTAAACGCCAATAAAATGAGCAAAATTAAAGTAGCCAATCCCGTTGTTGAACTTGACGGTGATGAAATGACCCGCATTATCTGGAAATTTATTAAAGACAAATTAATTGTTCCGTATTTGGATCTAGATATTAAATATTATGACCTTGGTGTTGAACACCGTGATGCTACTTCTGATCAGGTAACGATTGATGCTGCAGAAGCCATTAAAAAATACCAGGTGGGAATTAAATGTGCTACCATTACTCCTGATGAGGCGCGTGTAAAAGAATTCAATTTAAAATCGATGTGGAAATCACCTAACGGAACCATTCGTAATATTTTAGATGGTACTGTTTTTCGTGAGCCCATCGTTTGTTCAAACGTTCCGCGTTTGGTAACTAACTGGACAGCACCGATCATTGTTGGTCGTCACGCATTTGGTGATCAATACCGTGCAACAGATTTCGTTGTTCCTGGAAAAGGAAAATTGACAATTAAATTTGAAGGCGAAGATGGAAAAGTAATTGAACACGAAGTTTATAAATTCCAGGGACCAGGCGTAGCAATGGCTATGTACAACGTAGAAGAGTCTATTCGTGGTTTTGCTCACTCTTGTTTTAACGTGGCTTTAACTAAAAAATGGCCTTTATATTTATCTACTAAAAACACCATTCTTAAAAAATACGATGGTCGTTTCAAAGATATTTTTGAAGAAGTTTACCAGGCAGAATACAAATCAAAATTCGAAGCAGCAGGCATCGTTTACGAACACCGCTTAATTGATGACATGGTTGCATCTGCATTAAAATGGAACGGTAATTTTGTATGGGCTTGTAAAAATTATGATGGCGACGTGCAATCAGATACAGTGGCTCAAGGTTTTGGTTCATTGGGTTTAATGACGTCTGTATTAATTACACCGGATGGAAAAGTAATGGAAGCAGAAGCTGCTCACGGAACAGTTACTCGTCACTACCGCGATCACCAGGCTGGTAAACCAACTTCAACTAATCCAATCGCTTCTATTTTTGCATGGACCCGTGGTTTGGAGTTCCGTGGTAAATTAGATGGTAACAAAGAATTAGTAGAGTTCTGTCAAACGCTTGAAAAAGTTTGCGTTGAAACTGTAGAAAGTGGAAAGATGACAAAAGACTTAGCAGTGTGTGCATTCGGTAACAATGTAAAACATGGCGAACACTATTTATATACAGAAGAATTCTTGGATGCTTTGGATACAAATTTGAAAAAAGCGCTAGGAAAATAACTAGATCACTTATTGTCATTTCGAGCAGGGCAAAAGAGTTAAGACTCTTTTGAGCCAGTTAGAGCGATAGGTTTGATTAGTCTAGAAAGACAATAACACTGTAAAACCCTCTTCCAAAAATGGAAGAGGGTTTTTTGTTGACCTCCATTTTACTCAAGACTTTTTTTTGGGCGCCCCCTCATGAACCGAAAGGCTGCACTATTTTTTATGGAAACCTCTCTGCTTCACGGGGCGGGCTACGCCGGGCTCCGCTTAACAAGCTGGCTCACCAAGCCACTGGCTTGTTGCCCTGCTGCGGTTTTTTTGGCTGAAGGGCCAAAAAGAACTATCCCGATAGCTATCGGGATTCTGTATCCCTGGCGCGAGAACCTGCATCTAAAAAAGAATATTTCTTCTTACTTGAACGGCTTTTTTATTGGGATAGAATTTTTTATATCTTTATATGATTACCCAAACATTTACAAACGATAGAAATTATTTGTTGTCGGATTTGTGGCGTATAGCGGTCCTTTATAAGCAATTGCCCTAACGACATGCTGACCAGAGAATTCGATCAATGACATATATAATTATTCTAATACTACTCTTTATAGTGACGAGGTTCTTAGTCAAGTCTTTCGTATCGATAAGGAAGAAAAACCCTGTTCCAGACGAAAATCAGACAGTTTCTCAAAGCAAAGGCACATCCGAGGACATGGCATCAGGTAAAGATGCTTTATGGTATCACGAAGATGATTATTGCATGATCGAACTTACACCGAAGGAGAACATTAAGGCACTTAACGACGAATCCGAAATAATAAACGCGAAAAGCAAAGAGAATTTCGACGGTTATGGTTTCACAGACATCCATGTAATATCCGACGAAAAAATTGGGCTGGACATTCGACAAATTTCTCCGGTGACCTTAGATGAAATTGTGAATAAGACAGGCATTCAAAAGGCTTCTTCTGTGGCAACGGGGTATTCAACCCATCGTGAGGGACGAAAAAACACGTTTGGTTTTGGAGCAGGTTATGCGGCTATATATTACAGCGTTAAAGGCGGTACCGTCGACCGCATTTGGTTCACAAACCTAAGCAGTTTGGACAAAGAAAAGGTAATTCCGTGCCTAAATGAAATCGGTGAAAAATGGAACCTCGTATTAATGGACTGGTTTCAGACCAAAGTAGTTGAATTATCTGACAGAAATGAAATTGAAATTTACTTAAAGGGACCGGACGAAAACTGAATCCGGCAACTGCTTATAACACGGGGCCATAGTGCCAGCGCGGACAAGAGACAGCCTTTTTACATGCAAAAGCAATTTTAATCTGGCGTGCTTTGCACGGGACAAGCTTTCACACATTCCGGCTCGTTGGTCCACCGGACCATCGCCCTTTTGCTTTTGCGTAGTATATTTTTAACTTCACTCCCGATAGCTATCGGGTGGACATCAGAACACTATAGCATCGGCGCCATCCTGATACGCGGCCGGCGCAAGCCCCCGAGTACTATAGCGGTAATTTTAGACAGACAATGCGAATTCTAATAACAGTAATATTATTGATATTTTTTTTGGAGATTACAAAAGGACAATCTCAAAACTCAAACTATATTTCAATTGACCATATTCCAATTGTAGTTAGGGATTTAGACTACTTAAAAAAGGAGCTATCCGCATCATTTCACTTTAAAGTAAAGGAAGGGAGGGAGCACGAGGGAATAAAAAATTGTTTTATAAAATTCCAAGATGGAACATACCTCGAGTTCATTACACCAATCGATAGCTCTCAAACAATTGGAAAATATTATGCTGACTTTTTAAAAAATAGACAAGGTGGAACATCATTGGCAATTTCTATTAAAAGTTCTGATACATTGATAGATTGTCTTAATACAAAATCTATCTCCTACAAGATAGATAGCAATAGAATATGGAAAACAATTGAACCCAAAAACAATGACATTTTTTTTATCGAATATTCAAACAACCAATGGGAAGATAGTAAAATCAACACGACACATTTAAATACTGCTATATCATTAAAATCAATTTATATCCTTTCATCAAATATAACCCTTGATGTAAAAAAATATGAAGCAGTTGGTTTTGTTGAGATAAAGAAGGGTAGTTTTTTTAAAATACCCATTAGACATTTAGTAATGGGGCCCAGTAATTTGTACTTATTAGATGCATCTAAATCAAAAAAAATAAGGCAATCTTTTAACAAAGAAAATCTTGAGGGAATCTGTGGTTTTGAAATTAAAACAAAGTCATTACATGCTTTTAATATGCTTCTTGAGAAAACTGACAAAGTAACCGTAGAAAAGAAACAGACAATAATTTATGTACAAGACCTAAGTTTATTTTTTGTTTTTACTGAATGAAATAAAAGTTGCGCTAACAAGGGTTTTGCGTCAGGCGGGCTGAAGTGCAAAATTCAACGGCAGTTTTTCAATTGAACATTAGTAATAATATCAGCTTTTATGCTTCGATTTCCCGCCCTAACGCAAAGCCCGCCACCGTTAGCGGTGATCGAGGCCTGCCAGGCGTGCAAAAACCACACTCTATGTATAGCAGAGACATGAACTTTTGAATATTCTACTTTCGTGTGTAACAAAAGGACTGAGGAAACCGTCCTAGCATCAAAAAACCCAGCGCTTATGAAAGTGTATTTTATTTTAGTGATATTATTCTTTTTACCAGGTGATTTACTATCTCAAGTAACTATCACTATAGGGACGCAAGAAACAGTGGTATATCCATTAACTCTTAACAAACAAAGTTTAGCCGAACAATTACTCCAACTTAAAGGCTTGTTTTCTTCTAAATCAATTATTGGGATGGGTGAAGCTACACACGGTAGTCGTGAATTTTTTGAAATTAAGTCTGGAGTATTTCAATGGCTCGTAGAAGAGTGTAATTATAGAGTATTTGGTATTGAAGCAACCTATGCGGGATGTTGTTATGTAAATAATTTCGTGAAGTCTGGTGAGGGAAATGTGGATAGTGTGATGATTCACCTGGACTTTTGGACCTGGCAAACAGAGGAAGTTCGCGACCTTATTTTGTGGATTAAGGAGTATAATGCTCAAGCAGAACATTTGGAGAAAATATCTTTTTATGGTTTCGATATGCAAAACTTCTATTCTCCAGTGCAGTATCTAAACGATTATGTAAAAAAATACTATTCAGAACACTACGAGACTATTAAGTCTATAAGTTTTCCTATACTTGGCAAAACTGAATTAAAGATTTACCAATTGCTCCAAAATAAGAAAAATAGATTTGAAGACACCTTGCGACAAACCTACCAAATGCTTGCAGATTGGGTGTTTTTCAATAAAAATCAGATTGAAACAAAACAATCGAAGAGCCAATTTCAAGACCTTCAAATCTGTATCGAAAATTTAGAACAGGCAGTAAAAAATTTGTCTGTAAATAATATGTCTCAATACAGAGACAGTTGCATGGCCTATAATATCTTAAGAATACAAAAGCTTGGAAATAAAAAAATGTTTATTTGGGCACACAATGGTCATATTAATTTTGCTCATCCCGACAATAATCTGGGGAATGGTTTATACATGGGTGAGCATTTGAAGAAAAATATGGGTGAAGCTTATTACGCTATCGGATTTGTGTTCAATCAAGGGAGCTTCCAGGCTATTCAAGGTCCAAAGTCGATTGGGGGTGCAATAGTTACCTACATTTTTGCCAGGAAAAAACTATATAAAGGTTTGCAAGAGTGTCATGTCCCTGTCAACAATAGAAACACTTTTACGAATGCTTTGTCGGTAACCAAGTATCCTGTATATTTTACAGATGTTTCTCATTCGGAGAATTCTGTTTTTTCAACCATTTTAAAAACCTACGACGTAGGTTCCATATTTATGAATTACCAACGATGCTCAGCATCCATCAATGCAAAAAAACAGTTTGACGGTTTGATTTTCGTTGAAAAAACAAACAGGGCGAGACCCATCTATATTAAATAGTAATAAAAGTGCTAATTTTCAAGAACTGAATACTGATCTAAAAATAAAAGATCAACTGAGAATAAACCAATTATAATTGTTCTAATAATTTTAATGACGACACAATACGGAAAATATAAAGTGTTCGAAGATGATAAATCTTTTGAAATTCATTATCGTCATTCATTATCCGACATATTTGGTTCAGTAATATTTGTTCTTTCATTTGCAACAGGTTTAATGTTGTTTTACACTTCATACAAAACTTTCAATGCCACTGCTATAACAAGTTGGGTTTTACTAATAGTTGGTTCAGTTTTTTCTGTGTTTGGTGCCTATGCTCTTTTGGCAGGATTATATAGCCCTGGACGTGGAGTATTTCAAATAGATAAGACGACAAATGATATCATAATACGGGACTTTCTTAAATCGGAAAGCATTAAAACCACTATGGTTAAATCTGTATCTTATGAATTGAAAGAAAATGGTAAGCCGAAAAGCATTTACTCAATGTTATATTTAAGACTTTCTGACGGAAAGAAAAAAGATTGTTTTATAATACGAAGTTCAATACCTCTTGACATTGGGCGTGAAGTAGACAAAGACATACATGTAGTTTCAAGACAGTTGAAAGGCGCGATTATGAACGTTATTAAAAATCAAAGAACGAGCAGTACGAACGGATAGTGCTTATACCGACGGATAAATGGTTTCGCAATAGCGATCATGATTTCTGCGTTTCGCGTTTGTACGTCCGTATAATCTCGCTCAAAAGTCAACCATACTTTTGCCGTTAGCCATTGCGTATTTAGATTCATTATACTATTTTAGCTTTACGATGTACATTCGTCCCGATAATTATCGGGAATAGGATTTGAAAATTCGCGCAAAACCTATTCGTAGTCCATCCGTGTTTGCTTTAACGTTAACGCTTTCAAAAACTACCAAACTCAACTCCGAAATTAGAAACAAATTGAGTGGCAGAATAAAATATGCATTTTCAGAAAAAGTTTGGCAACATTCTTCGCCAGGAGGTTGGTATTTTGTTTCGCTTCCCAAAGAAATGTCGAAAGAAATTAGAGATATTTTAGGATCCCAGGAAGAAGGTTGGGGACGGTTGAAGGCGATAGCAAGAATCGGAAACAGTGAATGGAAAACCGCGATTTGGTTTGACTCTAAACGCAAAACCTATTTGTTACCACTAAAAACTGAGATCAGAAGAAAAGAAAATATCGACTTGGAAAATCAAATCGATGTGGTTATATTTCTGTGACGGGTAATTCAGCAAGAAATAGATAATAATTAAAATATATGAGGAAAATAGTAGCAGCCATAAACACCACCATCGACGGTTTTTGTGATCATGAAGCAGGAATTCCCGACGAAGAAACCCATGAGTATTACCAAGACTTATTAAATGGAGCAGACGTGGCCCTTTACGGCAGGATCACCTATCAGCTCATGCAATTCTGGCAAGAGCTGATTAAGAAACCGTCTGGTGAAAAAGCAATGGATGATTTTGCAGTGGCGATAGACAGAATTCCAAAAATAGTATTTTCTAATACTTTTAAAAGTACAGAAGCACTTGGTTGGAATACGGCCAGCTTGTCCGTTCAAACCATTGAACAAACGGTTTTAGATCTTAAAAAACAGGATGGAAGAGATATTTTAATCGGAAGCAGAAGCATCATGGTTCAGCTGACGAATCTTAATTTGATAGATGAGTACCAAATCTGTGTTCACCCGGTGATTATTGGAAAAGGTAAGCCCCTGTTTGAGAAACTAAATGACAGAAAAATTTTTAAATTGTACAATACAAAAATCTTTAAGTCTGGTGCAATTATGCTGTATTACAAGCGCGGCGACGAGTCTAAGGGGTAAAGTAAAGAATAAAACAGCGCAGATTCTAAAACGTCTACTGTAAATTGGTAGGAACATTTAAAAATGCGTTAATTTTTTAAATTGCTTTCCCCATCGGCACTAAAAAACTAAAGCCTATTTTTCAAATATTCGTTTATTTTTCTATTTTTATGTAAAGCAGCAGGCCTGTAAATTGTGAATAATCGTGTTTTTTAAGTCTGCTTTTATGTCATTTTAATACACCAAACTATAGAAATTAACAACTATGAAAAAGACGCTGATTTTACTACTGTTTGCTCTTAAGTTCGTTTGTTATTACGGGCAAACAAATAAATTTCAAGATCTGGTCAACCAGTACAATAAAGAAATGAATTTCAATGGTGTTGTGCTGGTAGCCACAGATGGTAAAGTTGATTATTTAGCAAGCAGTGGGATTGCTGATAGACAATTTGAAAATAAATTAGTGCCTCAATCAAAATTTAAAATTGCTTCCATGACAAAAGTATTCACAGCAGTTTTGATCATGAAACTTTATGAAGATGGTAAAATTCAGTTGAATGGAACTATTGGGAACTATTTTCCGAAATACAAAGGTGAAGCTAAAGACAAAGTGACAATCCATCAATTATTGACGTATTCTTCTGGCATTGAGAATCAAGCGGAACCTTTAGGAATGGAATCTTATCAAATAAAAAAAACTTTAGACGAATACATCGACAAGTATTGTTCAGGTAAACTGATAAGTATTCCAGGTGAAAAAAGCAGCTACAGCAATACTGAATACATAATTTTACAAAAAATTATAGAGAACGTCACAACAAAAAGTTACCAGGAATTTCTTCGGGAAACCATTTTAAATCCATTAAAAATGGGCAATACAGGTGTTTTAAATTCAGATGAGATTATCAAATCTTTATCCAGCAGCTACACATTTGAGACTACAAAAAAAATATTTTCTAAGGATGCTCCCTATTTTATTGAAAACTTTTTTGGCGCTGGCAACATGTATTCAACAGTGGAAGATATTTTGATTTTTAATACGGCTATTTTTAGCAATAAGATGCTTTCCGAAAATGCTACCAAAAAAATGCTTGAAATAAATGAGAACTTAGGATACACGGCATATGGTTTTTGGGGCTCTACCGGCTGGGGCAATTTTAACGAGAAGTTCTATTATAGAACGGGTGGCATTTCAGGTTCATGTTCAAACTGGATACATACGCTTGATACTAAAAAAACTATACTGGTAATGAGTAATACCGACGCAACGAATCTTTATGAATTATCAGAAAAACTTTATTTAGCAAGTCTCGACAAAAAATAAAAATCAGAATAAAAGGAAAAATTTTCGACTCGTTGAAGGTGCATTGAAGCACCCCTCCTTTACTAAAAACGGGCTAAATAAACACCCAATAAAAAATAGTGACCAATGAAACAAACTAGCATCACACCTTTCCTAACCGTTAACGATGGAAAGAAAGCTGTAGAATTTTATATCTCTGCCTTCGGAGCAAAAGAAACAAAGCGTTTCGATCTGCCCGATGAAAAAATATCTTCCGTTCTAAACATGGAAGGTGCCGAATTTTTTGTAGCCGATGAAGAGCCTGAATTTGATAATTTAAGTCCTGGGTTAAAATCACACAACTCCGTTCGTATAATTTTAACTACAAAAAACGCAGACAAACTCTTTGATCAGGCATTAAAACTTGGCGCCACGCAAATTTGTCCTATGACCACAGAGGAAGACTGGCGCATAGGAAAATTAAAAGATCCATTCGGACATATTTGGGAGCTTGGATATGTTTTATAGCCGTTATTTAACGCTACAATCAATTTTCTTTTTTGACCAAAATCTATTTACCTTTAGTAAGTAGAAGATTAGACTACACTATATGTCCATAACATCAGAATCAGAATTAGCAGGAATGAAAGCCGTAAGCGACGCAGTTGCTCACACTTTGAAAGAAATGAAAAACCATGCCCGTGCCGGAATGTCAACCAAAGAACTCGATGAATTCGGAGCAGCGATCTTAAAAAGTTTCGGAGCTAAGTCAGCGCCTTATGAAACGTATAAATTTCCCGGTTTTACCTGCATTAGCACCGGTAAGGAATTTTGTCATGGAATTCCTTCAGAGAAAAAAATATTAGAAGAAGGGGAGTTGATTAATATCGACGTCTCTGCCGAACTCAACGGTTTTTGGTCAGATAATGGCGCTTCTTTTATAATAGGCGAAGACAAACACGGGCATCAGAAATTGGTAGACGCTTCAAAAGAAATTCTTGAAAAAGCAATTAACTCCATAAAAGGTGGCGTGAAAATTTCAGACCTCGGACATCTCATAGAAACAGAAGCTAAAAAACGCGGCTACAAGGTTATTAAAAATTTAACCGGACACGGCGTGGGAAGAAGTCTGCACGAAGAGCCCTCGGAGATTGCAAATTTCAGAGATAAATTTAATGTTACCAGATTTAAAAAGAATTCAGTAGTTGCTATCGAAACATTTATTTCAACAGATTCCACTTTTGCAGAAACCTTGAGCGATGGCTGGACAATGGTCGGAAATAAAGGTGGTTATATGGCGCAGCACGAACATACCATTGTGGTGACTGAGGGCAGGCCCATTATTTTGACGGAGAAAAATGAAATCTGGAATTAGATAAACGGTTTGCTACATGTAAATTTTGCACATGAATCTGTGCCATCCTTTTAATCTGCGTCAAAAATTTGGCATCCAGATTCGCACGAGAACATGATCAAAATTATTTTGTAACTTACACAGATAAACGAAAAATGATTAACCTAAAACTGGATGACATTAGCGAATATTCAAACCTGTGCCGCCATTTTATAGAACTCTTACAAAAAAACAACGAAGATTAAAGCAAATTCATTTCATGAGAACATTATTGGAGTCTAACCCGAAAACATTTCTATTGATTGATAGTGTTGGTGCTCTGTTAACGACCATTGGTCTTGTGGTTATCAGATTTTTTTTTGAAGCCTGGTTTAGAATGCCCTGGTATATGTTATTAGTACTCGCAGCAATCGCCTTTACATTTTTTATATACTCTTTTTGCTCTTTTTACTTTGTTAAAACCAATCACGCTGTATTTCTAGGAAGAATAAGCAGAGCAAATTATGCTTATTGTTTCTTAACCGTATGTCTGCTCATAAAATACCGCTTAACACTTACCATATTTGATTGGTTTTATTTCGTTTCTGAAGTGCTTATCATTTTAGCTCTTGTTCTGTTGGAAGCACGTTCAATAAAGAGGGAGCAAAGTGAGCCAACTAAGCATTCCTCCCCTAAGACACAAAAAATTGATTGAAATAGGCGTATTCAACACTTTACGTTTCTTTTCAACTACTTCCGTATTGTAAATAGCGTGTCTTATGGAAGGAGCGGTAGAGTAGGGATTTAGAATTAGACTTACACTATACAGTCTTGTTATAGATAAAGAGAAATTACTTGGTTTCTTAAAAAGCTGTTCCTTTAAGGATAGCTTTTTTTATTTTCTCTCGTCGGTATTCAGAGAAAAATCCTTTAAATTCATAACCATAAATTGAACACCATGAAAAATTGGGTTTTAGTGAGTTATGTGAGTTTTATTTTTATAACAAGCTGCAGCAAAAACGAGTGCAAAGAAAAAGCGAAAGCCAACTGCATTTGCACCATGGACTATAAGCCGGTATGCGGCTGCAATGAAAAAACCTATAGCAACGCCTGTGAGGCAGAGTGCAACGGGATCACAAATTACACCCAGGGCGAGTGTAAATAGTTTTTTCGGAATTTTTTACCTGCGTTTTAGATGATGGAATTAACCATAAATAAACCACCCGAAATAAGAAATTAGCCAAAAATTGCATTACATTTGGTTCATAGACCTCTTACCTTTTTATACTTAAGATAAACCCCGTGTTAAGTAAAACAGTTGGTTTTATAAAATACCTTTTACCTGTTCTCCTGGTGGCAAGTTGCCAGCTGAAGAAGCTGTCTACTAATGAAAAAAAATTAGTAGAGGCAAATCATGCCATGAAAACCCCAGCGCATCTGTATTTATCATGCGTCATTCAGAACGACCTGGACACCTGTTCTGCTGTTTTTAAAAAAAAGGCAAAATCGCCTTACGAAAAAAATGCAGTAGCCAACACACTTTTTTCTATTGATCCGGATGTAGCCTACGAATACCATCGACAGGCTTATAAAAGCAAACCCAACGAATTGTATTTTATTCTTGAATATGCCATAGAAGAACATCGCCGCGGTAACTATGCGGAAGCGGCTGATCTTTACAAGCAATTTTCAGACGCTTTTCCCGAAAATTTCAGGGTGAAAGTGTGGTTGGCAGATTGTTATATGAATATTGGCAAGGTCGAAAAGTCCATTCAATATTGGGTGGAGGCCGATCATGCAAAACACCATATTGAAATTGAAACGGCTATTCATGAAATATATGGCGCGAAAAATCTTTATATCAAACGGAATTTTTACCGCAGCGAAATAAAAAAAGGCAATCTCAATTTCTTCTATGATTTGTTTTACCTGGATCTAAATTGGGAGTTTGATTGGTGGAATCAGGGGGTGGTCGATCAGGAATTTTTAAACGCAGACATTGCTTTGGCCAATGAAAAATTAGATAAAAAAAGTGAGATCTATAGTTTGATCGAAGCATACGTGAAAATAAAAACTCCCGAAGGCACTAACACAATGAAATCGTTGAGTGATGTTAAGTCAGAACGTCCTCCTTTAGAGGAGACAGATATTGTGAGTGATGTGTATAATAAAACGATGGCCGAAGTAGAAAAAGAAATTCAGGACATGATTAATGCCAGTATAGTAGAGGAAGATACCTTGGTAAAAAATCAGAATGAAAGTCTGGACCAGCAACAGTATATTAAAAATATTCTTGTTACTTACAGTTTCGTAGTCGACGGAAAACCGCTCCCGCCTAATGGCAAAGTAGCTTCTGATTTCCTGGAGGTTTGTTTCACAAATTCTCTGCTTACAAAGTCAGACGTTTTTAGAATTCGCGGCGAAGAAATTCTTGAGAAATCGGAAGAGCTTCACGATGTAGAGTTTTTAAATCTCTATGCACACGTTATGCCGGTAGATCATCAAAAACTCGCAGAAACAGATAAGAAAGGCTGGAAGGAGTATAAAGATGAACGTTTCGCCTGGACCTACCTCATGCTTGGTTTGCTAAATAGGAAACTAAACGTAGAAGAGTTGGATCAGGCTATAGTTGACTTCCCAAACTCTTCACGTATTTATTTAATTAAAACTCAAAAAGCAAAATTGGATAAAAAACAAATGACAAACTATTTTACTGAGCTTATAAAAAAAGAATTTAGAACTCTGGATTCAGGCGTGGGATTGGGAGCTTCTTACTCACGTGGACATAGTTCTTATCCCTTAAAATTATATTTCGAATTACTCCGTAAAGAGTTGCGCACAAGCAAATAAAGCGCACGGATGCCTGCTAAGTAGACGCATCAAGGCGCATTCTTACGAAAACACCTGACAATCATAAATTATTGTTAATAATAAGACAAGGAGTCTTGTGTTTTTTTAATTATGTTTAATTTTATATACATATGTCAAAAAACAAAAAACCACAACGTTATCTTTTTGAAGAGGTACTCGACTTCTTAAAACATAACGACTCAAAAACATTTAATTACAAGCAGCTTGGCGCTGCAATGGAAATAAACAACGATCAGGAAAGGCTTCAGCTGATTGAAGCCCTTGAACTATTAAAGCAACAAGGGTTTGTAATCGAAAAAGATAAAGGCAAGTACCAGATCAAAGAAACGAAACAATACGTTACGGGTACTATTGATTTTACCAGCCAGGGCACTGCCTTTGTTGTGTTTAATGAAAATGAAGCGGATATTTTTATTCCGGCCAAAAAATCGAAAGACGCTTTGCAGGGAGACCTTGTAAAAGTTTATCTTTTTCCAAAGCGCGGCAGTGGCCGCAGACGAGAAGGGGAAGTTGTGGAAGTAATTACACGGGCTAAAACAGAATTTGTTGGGACAATTAAAATCAATCCAAAATTTGCCTTTGTAGTACCTGACAGCCATAAAATTCACGTAGATTTTTTTATCCGCAGCAGCGATATTAACGGCGCACAGGACGGTCAGAAAGTTTTGATCAAATTAAAAGAATGGAAAGCGGGAGAGCAAAATCCTACGGGTTCTGTAACGGATGTGCTGGGTTTCCCGGGACAGCACAAAACAGAAATGAATGCCATCATGGCCGAATATGGCTTACCGGATCATTTTCCGGATGCTGTAGAATACGATGCTAAAAAATTGCCGACCGAAATTACTGACGCAGAAATTGCAAAACGTCGCGATTTTCGTGGTATTCCAACATTTACCATAGATCCTGCTGATGCAAAAGATTTTGATGATGCTTTATCTATTCAACGTCTCGAAAACGGTTTTTGGGAAATAGGTGTTCACATTGCAGATGTAACCCATTATTTAAAAGTAGGAACCATTTTGGATAAGGAAGCAGTGAACCGTGCTACCAGTGTGTATTTGGTAGATCGGGTTATTCCGATGTTACCGGAGGTACTGAGTAATTTTGTTTGCTCACTTCGCCCGCACGAAGAAAAATATACTTTTAGTGCTGTCTTTGAATTAGATGATGACGCACAAATTCAAAGTCAATGGTTTGGTAAAACGGTCATCTATAGCGACCGTCGTTTTTCCTACGAAGAAGTTCAAACAATTATAGAAACTGGTGATGGTGATTATAAAGATCAGATTTTAGTTTTAGATCGTCTCGCAAAAAAGTTAAGACACGAGCGTCAACGAAAAGGTTCTATCTTTTTTGACAAAGCAGAAGTGAAATTCAAATTGGATGACGAAGGCAATCCGATTGGCGTATTTTTTAAGACACAAAAAGATGCGCATAAACTCATTGAAGACTTTATGTTACTCGCGAATAAAAAAGTAGCAGAGTTTATTGGCGGTAAAGAAGAGACCAAAGGAAAATCTTCAGCTAAGAATAAGGGCAAAGAAGATGCTAAAGATGTGGCCGTTTATCGTGTGCATGATATTCCAAGTGATGAGAAGATGCAGGAACTCAGCGGTTTTGCTGCACGGTTTGGTTATCAAATGGATTTGGGAAACAAACAAAAAGTGGCACAATCTATTAATAAATTATTGGTGGATGTAAAAAATAAAAAGGAACAAAGTATGATGGAACTTCTCGCTGTTAGAAGTATGCCGAAAGCGATTTACACGACAAAAAATGTGGGCCACTATGGTTTGGGATTCGATTTCTATACCCATTTCACTTCGCCAATTCGTCGTTATCCTGATGTTCTCGTACACCGCTTACTGGAAGCTCGCTTAAATGGTAAAATTTATTCCGGAAAAGATGAACTGGAGTTTCTAAGTAAACACAGCAGTGACATGGAACGCACAGCGGCGGAAGCGGAACGTGCTTCTATCAAATACAAACAGGTTGAGTTTATGAAAGATAGAGTAGGGGAGAGTTTTGACGCGGTCATAAGCGGTGTAACAGAATGGGGTATCTACGCAGAAGTTGTTGAAAATAAATGTGAAGGAATGATTCGGAGCCGCGATTTAAAAGGTGATCATTTTATGTTCGATCCTGATAATTACCGTTACATAGGAAAAAATACAAATAAGATTTATGCTCTCGGAGATCCGGTAAAGATTGTAGTTGTGGAGGCAGATCTTATTAAAAAACAATTAACTTATGCTTTCGCTGATCAACAGGATAAAAAATCTTCCAATAGTTCTCGGGGTGCCGAAGAACAAAAAAAGACAAAATTCATAGATCATAAAAAAAGAAGAGGGAGATAATATGAAGAGGATTTTAGTATTGCTTTTGTGTGTTGTTTTTGCAGAGTCTGTGTTTTCACAAAAGGTAAATACAACGCTGACCTATTCTGTTCATCTTCCTTCTAAGAAAACCGCAAAAACGCCGGTACTGATTTTATTACATGGCTATGGTAGCAATGAATCTGATCTTTTTGATCTGGCAAAAACCATGGATCCCAAATTTATCACGTTTTCATTGAGAGCGCCAAATGATTCGAAAGAGCAGGGCTATTGCTGGTATGAGTTGGACCGTTTTCCAAACGGAGATTTTAAATACGATTATAAACAAGCGGAAGTAAGTCGTGCGAAAATTTTATCCTTCATTAGCAATGCCTGTAGAGCCTACCAACTGGATAGCACCCAGGTTTTTCTCTTAGGTTTTAGCCAGGGAACAATTATGTCGTACGATATCGCCTTGCATAGTCCGCAAAAAATAAAGGGTATCGTAGCTTTGAGTGGAAGACTCATGGAAGAAAGTAAACTGCAGAAAACAAATTTAATGCAATTGAAGAAAATAAAATTCTTTATAGGGCACGGAACATCAGACAATGTTATCAAACTAACAGAAGCTGAAAAGGCAAGCGCATTTCTTAAAGAGAAAGGAGTCAGTCAAATCATTTACAAAACATACGAGATGCCGCACTCCGTTTCTGGTAATGAATTAAATGACCTTCGCAGTTGGCTTACAAAAGCGCTATCTCCTGACGAGAAAAAAGCGGAAGTCAAAAAATAAAATCTTCTCTCCAACCTTCCTTCATCAGCTGGTTTTTCGCTTCTTGCGAATTAAACTATCTTTGCAAACTTTTATGGCCCCCGGCTTTTTTAAAAATACTCATACAAAAGACACCATTCACCTGGCATGGCCGCTTGTTATTACGCAGGTGGGGCAGATTATTACGGGCATAGTGGACAATATTTTCCTTGGACGTATTGGTCCGGCTGAACAGGCAGCTGGGTTTGTGGCCAACAATCTGTATGTGATGCTTCTTGTTTTTACTATAGGGATGAGTTATGCAACAACTCCCTTAGTAAATGCGGCACATGAAAAGAATGATCTTGTGAAAAAAGCATCCCTGTTCAAGAATTCTTTGTTCTTGAATTTGACCGTTGCTATGATGTGTTTTGTGGTATTATTTATGGCTTCGGGACTAGTGAATTATATGCAGCAACCGGCTGAAGTTATTAAGTTAGCAATTCCTTTTTTTGATGTTCTTATTTTTTCTATTCTTCCGGTCTCTTTATTTTTTGTTAGTAAACAATATTGCGAAGGCTTAAGCAATACACGAATGGCACTGATAATAAGTGTTGCCGGAAATATTCTGAATATTATATTGAATTACATGCTCATTTACGGTAAGCTGGGAATGCCGCAAATGGGTTACATGGGCTCAGCCTGGGCCTCTTTTATAGCGCGGCTTTTTATGGGACTTTCTTTCCTGCTTTTAATTTTTCGTTCTCCTGTAACACGCGAATTGAACACGGTTTTTAAAACTGTCAGAGTGAATTGGAAAGAATTAAGAGAGCTCTGGAAAATTGGATTTAATTCGGCGATGCAATTTACTTTTGAAGTGGCTGCCTTTGCCATATCTGGACTCATGGCAGGAAGTTTTGGAAAGGAACAAATGGACGCTCACGGCATTTCTTTATCTATGGCTTCCTTCACTTATATGTTTGCTACAGGTGTTGCTTCAGCGGCCACTATACGTGCAGGAGTGTTCAAAGCTCAAAACGATTGGATTGGAATTAAAACCGCCTCTTTCACAGCTATTAAATTGGTTCTAATAGTTATGGGAACTTTTGGAATTTTATTTCTGATTGGCCATAAATATCTGCCTTTAGCTTTTAGCATTGAACCGCAAATCATAGAATTAGCATCTACGTTATTAATTATTGCGGCCATGTTTCAACTCTTCGATGGCATGCAGGTTACCATTATCGGTATTTTGCGCGGACTGGAAGATGTAAAAGTTCCAACCCTGATTACACTTATTGGTTATTGGGTAATTGCCTTGCCTCTTGCATATTTTCTTGCCTTTAAAATAAAACTTGAAACTATGGGCATTTGGATCGCTCTCTTGAGTTCTCTTGTCTTTGTAGCTGTCGCGCTCTATTGGAGGCTGACTCACCTGATCCGGAAAAATTTGAAATGAAAATTTTATTGACTTACTCTTAAGTCTTCAATAACAAGTTGAATCGTAGTTGCACCTTTAAATTCATTTTCCTGTATTCTGAATATAATGTCCATTGGAGTTTTACGTTGAAAGAAATTTACATAATCTCCTTTATCAAAAGCCAATGCCTGGAAACGAATGTTAGGATTTGATTTTTGAAAAAGCTCCAGTTTTAAATGGTTATTTCCAAAAACCTGTCCCCAGCCGGTATCAAAAACAGATCGGGCGCAAAACAGGGGTGTCATGTTCTCCGGACCATGAGGCGCAAATTGTTTGAGTATCCTTAAAAGCTTATCGGTAATTTCATGTAGTTCCAATTCAATGTCCACTTCAATTTTTGGAATTAACTGATCGGCTGTAATAGACGCCGAAACCACGGACTCAAATTTTGTTTTAAATGCTTCTACGTTTTCTTTTTTTAATGAAAGTCCTGCTGCAAATTTATGCCCTCCGAATTGCTCAAGCAGATCGCTGCATTTTTCGATAGCACTATAAACGTCATATTCTCTCACGCTTCTTGCGCTGCCAGTTACTTTTCCGTCGCTTTCAGTTAATATAATTGTAGGACGGTAATACTTTTCAATCAAGCGCGAAGCAACAATTCCAATCACACCTTTGTGCCAATGTTCGTTGAAAAGAACCGTAGTGCGTTTCGTAGCAGTCAACACATCGTTATCGAGTAATTCAAAAGCTTCCGTGGTTGTACCTAAATCGAGATCCCGTCGTTCTGTATTTGTATCATTTATCGCCGCTGCAAATTTATCAGCTTGCGCATCGTCTTCACAGGTAAGAAGCTCTACGGCTTTACTACCATGATCTATACGGCCTGCGGCATTTATTCTTGGGCCGAGTGTAAATACCAGCGTACTTATGTTTGCCGGATTTTTTTGCTGATTTATATTCAACAATGCTTTAATTCCCGGTCTTGGATCAGAATTTATTTGTTCGAGTCCGAAATAGGCCATCACACGGTTTTCACCGGTTATTGGAACTATATCTGCTGCTATACTGGTAGCAACAAGGTCGAGGTAATTGTAACACTTTTCCTGCGGTAAATTATTTTTTTGTGAATAAGCTTGTATTAGCTTAAAGCCAATGCCTGCGCCACTGAGTTCTTTGTAAGGATACGGACAGTCGTTTTGCTTTTGGTCGAGTATCGCTACAGCCTTTGGCAAATCAGCTCCGGGAAGGTGATGATCACAAATAATAAAATCAATGTTTTTTTCATTCGCGTAATCTACCTTGTCAATGGCTTTTATACCACAGTCTAAAGCAATGATTAAACTAAAATTATTTGCCTCCGCAAAGTCAATGCTCTTAAAAGAAATTCCGTAACCCTCTTTGTAACGATCGGGAATGTAATAGGCAATGTTTTTTATGTGGTCTTTAAAAAAACTGTAAACTAAACTAACAGCTGTAGTGCCATCTACATCATAATCACCAAAAATCAGAACTTTTTCATTTTTAGAAATCGCAAGATTAATACGATCAATGGCAATTGGCATCCCTTTCATTAAAAAAGGGTCATGCAATTGGTTAAGTTCAGGTCTGAAAAAAGTTTTGGCTTCTTCGTAATTCAAAACCTGGCGCAGCTTTAAAAGCCTCGCTACCACCCTGTCTACGTTTAATTTTTCCTGAAGGTTATTTCCATCAGGAGAATCAGTAGTGGATCTTATTTTCCATTGTTTTTCCAAAGTTTAAGCGATATTGTGATAAACAGCCTCAATATCGTCGTCTTCTTCCATCTTTTCAATCATGGCCATTACTTCTGCTTCCTGCTCAGGACTTAATTCTTTGGTAGTGGTAGGAATGTATGTTTTACTGGTTTCAAGTACATTTATTTTCCGTTCTTCTAATGCAGATTGCATTTTTCCAAAATCAGTAAATTGTGTTTGAATAATAAATTGTTTATGCTCTTCATCTAAACCAATATCTTCAAGACCAAAATCTATAAGTTCTAATTCCAAATCATCCTTATTTAATCCCGCAGCGTCAATTTTAAAGAGAACTACACGGTCAAACATAAAGCTTACAGATCCATTTGTTCCTAAAGCTCCGTTAGCGCGGTTAAAATAAAGTCGCACGCTGGCAACCGTGCGTGTAGGGTTATTGGTTGTGCATTCTACCAACACAGGTACTCCATGCGGTGCATATCCTTCATAAATAATTTCTTCGTAGTTACCAGAGTCTTTTTCACTGGCTCGTTTAATAGCAGATTCTACATTCACTTTCGGCATATTAATAGCCTTGGCATTTTGCATGATCATACGCAAACGTGGGTTACCTTCCGGATGCGGACCACCCGCCTTCACTGCAATTACAATTTCACGTCCTATTTTGGTAAAAGCTTTGGCCATTTTAGCGTAACGCTTAAACATGGTGGCTTTACGAGTCTGAAATATTCGTCCCATTCTTTAAAAATTTGATTTACAAAGATAATTTTTTTAGCGTCTTTTCGCAGTGCTGTTCTTAAATTAAACCACAAATTTTAATTGGTTGGAAACCACGCTTTTCCCGCTGTTAATGGGATTAAAGGATCAAAAAAAAGCCTGCCCGGTTTTACCAGGCAGGCTTTTCAAAAGGTTTAAGGTTCTTATTTTGTAACGATTATTTTTTGTTTGATTTCTTTCGTATTTGCCTGACCAACTAAGAAATAAATTCCTGCAGGAAGATCTTGCACCGAAATTTCGCGGGAATTTCTTTCTTCAAGGTTCAACGTTTTCACTACTTGCCCTATGTCATTTATAATTTGTAAAGTAATTTCTGCATCAGCTTTAATAACAAACGATCCATTGTTAGGGTTAGGATAAACTAACAAAGCGGAAGTTTTTGAAAAAGCACTTAAACCTGTACAATCCGACACATCAACGGTTATGCTGGCGGTATTTAAACAATTGTTTGAGTTTTTTACGGTTGCGCTGTAAACGGTTGTTACACTTGGCGAAACACTGATTGTTGAACTCGTTTGCCCCGTGCTCCACGTGTAAGAAGATGTACTTCCCACGGTTAATATATTGCTTTCACCGCTGCAGATTAAAGAACTACTGGCTGCAACAGTCAATGCTGGAAGCGGGTATACAAAAACCATTTGTGTAGATATATTTGTGCTGGTACATCCTGTAAGGGTACTGGTTCCAGTTACTGCATACGTGTCGGTTTGTGATGGCGCAAATGGAAGTCCTTCCGTAGGACCATTTGTCCATGTATAAATATCAGCGCCAGTGGATGTAAATATCACTGTGCTGCCCAAACAAACTCCCGGTAGGTCTACACTCGAAGATACTACTGGGGGTGCATACAAGGGAATGTTTATAGCAAGCGTGTTCGACGTTACACAGCCGGTAGTACTGCTTTTACCTTTTACAGAATAAGTAGCGCTTGCAGATGGAAAAAATGCCACCCCGTTAACTACGCCACCGGTCCATGTATAAGTGTCAGCACCTGAAGCAAGAAGTGTTATGGGTGTACCAATACAAGCTGCGGTTACAGTACTTACAATGGCAAGTTGAGGCGTTGGATTCACAATTAAAGTTTTTGTTTGTGTTGCACTGCATCCTGTCACAGTGCTTGTACCCACCACTGTATAAACAGTGGTTACGGAAGGTATAAAGGCCACGCCGTCAGTAATTCCGCCGGTCCAGGAATAAGTGTTTGCTCCAGAGGTAGTTATTGTTACTGGAATACCTGAACAAACAGTCGGATTGCTAATGCTGATAACAAGTAGCGGTGAGCTGTTAACATTCACGTACTGACTGGATACATTTGTACTGGTGCAACCTGTCAAAGTATTGGTTCCACTTACAAAATAGTTACCACTGTTTAAAGCGACGAATGGAGCGCCATTGATGATTCCTGCATTCCATGTGTAAGTATTTGCTCCAGTACCGTTAAACACAATTGTTGTTCCGGCACACACATTATTATTACTTACTGTGGCTGTTACAGTGGGAAGTGCGTTTATAGTCACCGCATAATAGGCAACATTTTGACATCCGGTAGTAGAATTATATCCAGTTACAGTATAAGTACTGGATCCTGAAGGTAAAAAGGCAGTGCCGTTAGCTACGTTGTTTGACCAGATATAACTATTAGCACCGCTGGCCAGTAAGCTTAAAGTTTGCCCCGCGCACACAGAAGCGCTGCTTGGTGTAATGGTTAAAGAAGGCAAAGGGTTTACCACAATTGTTACAACTGCGTTATTGGTACTTGTGCAGCCTGTCGTAGCATTTGTTCCATTTACAGTATAAGTAGTTGTAACGGTTGGAGTGAAGGATGTACCATTGGTAACTCCACCGCTCCATGTATAACTATTGGCGCCGCTTCCATATAAAGTTGTCTGATTTGAAAAACAGACGCTTGAATTACTGCTGTAGCCATAAACAAATGGTAATTGATAAACCGTTATCGTTATAGCGGTTGTATTCTGACAGCCGCTGGCCGCCGTACCTGTCACCGTATATACAGAGGTAAAGTTGGGTGAAAAAGCAACGTTGTTGGTTACACCGCCTGACCAGGCATAGGTACTAGCTCCGCCCCCGTTTAAAGTGGTAGAGTTACCCAAACAAAACGCGGAACTGCTCGCAGAAGCGGTTACAACGGGTAAAGCCACTACTGTAAGAACTTTCACTGCTGAATTCTGGCAGCCATTTAAATCCGTTCCATTTACAGTATAACTGGCAGATGAAGTGGGTGAGAAGTTCACGTTATTTGTTATTCCTCCCGACCAGGTGTAAGTGCTCGCGCCGCCACCAAACAATGCAATAGGTTTACCATAGCAGGTTACAGTATTAGAAGCGTTAGCCGTTACATTTGGTAATGGATTCACGGTTACGGTTATCATGTTAGAAGTTGTACCGCAGCTGTTTGTACCGTAAACAGTGTAAGTATCTGTAGAGGAAGGACTAAATGCAACGTTATTTGTTACCCCTCCTGTCCAGGTGTAAGATAAAGCACCCGATGCGGAAAGGCTTGTTGAATTGCCCTGGCAAACAGCAGGATTTGAAGCGCTGACAGTAAGCGCAGGTGCATTGATAACTGTAATACTGGCAGTTGCTGTATTCTGACATCCGTTAGCATCTGTGCCTGTTACCACGTAGTTGCTTGAACTAGCGGGAGAAAAAGGTGTATTGTTTGTAATGCCACCAGACCAGCTGTAACTCAAAGCTCCACTTCCAAAAAGCGTGGTCGTATTACCCAAACATACAAGGGAGTTTGTAGCATTTGCAACAACAGGTGGTAGTGAATGAACTATGATTTGTTTCGTTGCTGTATTCTGGCAATTATTAGCATCCGTTCCTGTAACAGTATAGGTAGTGGTTACTGAGGGTAAAAATGCGGAGTTATTAGTAACACCATTTGACCAGCTATATGAAATACCACCGCCACCGTTCAAAGTCGCAGATGTTCCAAGGCATACCGCACTTGAGCTCGAACTTGCAGTAATAGTCGGTAAAGTGTTAACCGGAATAAAAATAGAACTTGTAGCACTTCCGCAAGCATTAAAACCGGTTAAGGAATAGGTGGCTGAAAGTGTCGGTGCAAAAGGAACATTGTCGGAAATACCGCCAGACCAGCTATAGCTGGAGCCTCCACTGCCAAAAAGAGTGATAGAGCTGCCAATACAAGCTGCTGTGCTACTTGCATTTGCCGTAATTAAAGGAGAGGTATTAATAACGGTAACCATCTTGCTGCTGCTATTAATACAGCCGCTGGCGCTTGTTCCTGACACAGAATAAGTTGTGGTGCTGGAAGGACTGATTCCGATAGTTGTACTTGTTGCTGCAGTGCTCCAGGTATAGGTATTAGCACCGCTAACTGTTAGTGTTGCGCTGTTGCTTGTACAAATAACACTCGGACCAGTAATAGATACAGGAGGAAGGGGATTTACCACGATAGCAACAGTGGCGCTGGCGGTACAACCGTTTACGTCGGTGCCGGTTACGGTATAGTTAGAAGTTGCTGCTGGAGCAAAACTTACGCCGTTTATTGCACCGCCTGTCCACGTATAAGTTAAAGCCCCACCGCCTAATAAAATTGAAGATTGTCCGGAGCAAACAGCCGTGCTGGTGGCAAACCCTATCACATTGAGTGTAGAGGCTGGCTGAGTAATACTGGCAACCTGTGCTGTAATACAGTTATTAACGTCAGCTACAATGCAGGTGTAAGATCCCGCGCTGAGTCCGCTGGCCACAGCAGAAGTTCCTCCTGAAGGTGACCAGTTGTATGTGTAGGGCGGAGTTCCCCCACCGGCAGTTATTCCTAACACACCATTACTTGCTCCGTAGCAGGTAAGGTTGGTTTGCGTAGACGTTAATGCGGTTACAGGCGCAGGTTGAGTAAGTACATAAGTGCTAGAATAAGTATTGGATGCAGCATCTGTTGCATAAACGGTATAAGTTGCAACTCCTAAGCCGGTAATGCTGGTTCCTATAACTCCTGTAGACCATGTGTAGGTGTATGGAGCAGTACCGCCACTGGCAGATGCAGTTAATGCAGCATTAGATAATCCGTAGCATGTAATCGAAGCCGTTTTTGTAATAGTTACACCAGAAAGGCGTGTTAGTATAATACGTCCATGTCCTGAATTAGCAGATGCGGTATTAACAGCAGAAGTACCTCCATTGTAAGAAGCGCCACCGCCACCGGTATAGTTAGCGTAAAACGATCCGGAATTCGCTCCACCGCCTCCTGAAAATCCACCGCCGCCGCCGGTTCCCATGTTATCCGATCCTCCTCCTCCGCCGCCGCCAAATCCGCCATCGCCACCTTCATCAGTTCCGTCGTTCCATCTTAAACCTCCAGTGCCTCCATTGGCAGGGGTTCTCCCGCCAGCCGCGCTACTTCCTCCAGCTAAATAGCTATATGAAGTGGAGTTAGCCCCACCGGTTCCATCGGTTAACCATCCAGCGCCACCACCGGCCCAGTAACTGTTTCCTCCGGTATTAACTCCTCCGCCATTTCCTGCAGTGCCTCCTGCAGCACCTGTCATAGAAGGATTTGCAGTAGTGGTAATAGATGCATCTATCGATCCTGAACTGGCGCTTCCGCCCCCGCCTCCGCCTCCAGCTGCTATTAATGGCAGAGGATCGGTTACATTGTAAAAGGCAAACGAACCTCCCCCACCACCTGGTGCTGCATTATCTGCAGGGGTGCCTTGTGTATCATTGCCTTTCTGACCTACAAGAAATTTTACAACTTGTCCGGCAGTAAAGGTAAATACGCCGCTGATATAGGCTCCTAAACCTCCGGGGTATCCAACGGAATACAGTTGCTTACCACCCGCCGCTCCATAGGCTTCCAGTTTATAACTTCCGGAAGAAGGAATAGTAAAGGATTGAATACCTGAAGAAACAGTAACGGATCCACTTAAATTGGTGTTGGTATAAGTGGCATTAGCCATCAATTGGGTAGGACCCGACTGCCCTGTAGCTCCGCAAGGAGTAAAGGTATAACTAACCTGGGCAGTGAAAACTGCAATGGTTCCTAAAAAGAAAAACAGGCTAAACAATGCAGCTCTGCTGTGTGTGCGTAAAATTGGCTTGTGACTGGATTGGTGTTTCATTTGTTGTGTGTTTATTTAACTGCGTTTATTTAGGGTAAAGTGTTTTAAGTAGACATGTTTCGGCCACTTAATTTATGCTGCTTTAGTGAAAATAAAGAGCACGAAAGTTTCCGTAACCTGGATCATGTAATGTTAAAAATGAATTGAAATAGCGATATAATGGGTTTTTGGGTTTCTTGTCTGAAACGCAAAGATAATTCATTTTTAGTAATCAGTGAAAAAATAATGAAAAAGGAGGACCTTTTCAGAGTCCTCCTTTTCAGTAAAAGGGTTATTTGATACTTATTAGATAGGTTGTAGACGGTTTATCAGTCTTCAAACGGAAACTTATTTGGCAATTACTAGTTTTTGTTTTATGAGTTTGCCTTCAGTCTCTCCAATTACAAAATAGATTCCACTAGAAATATCCTGAACAGAAATTTCATGGGAATTATTTTCGTTAACAGGAAGGGTTCTAATCACCTGACCCAATTCGTTTATGATTTGTAAAACGGCGTCAGATTCACACTTGATCGTAAAAGAACCATTATTTGGATTTGGATAAATAATGAATGCAGAACGCGATTCGTGCTCATTTATTCCGGTGCAGGGACTAACCGTTAAAGTATAAACTTTATTAGACACACAACCAACAGAGTTAGTACCCATCACATTATAAGTAGTAGTAATAATGGGATTTACCTGAACCGTAGAGCCGGTTGCTGCTGGGGATGACCAGGTATAAGACCCTGCACCACTGGCTGTAAGTTTAATTTTTTCTCCCTTACAGAATAAGGCTTTTGCCTGGCTAACAGTTAGCGTTGGTAAAGCATTAACGGCAACAACGACGGTTTTTGTAGATTGACAGGAATTAGTACCAACCCCCGTAACTGTGTAAATAGATGTGGCAGTAGGATTTACCATCAGAGTATTAGTAGAGGATGCTGCGTTCCACGAATAAGATACCGCTCCGGAAACGGACAGCAAAGAGGATTCGCCTTCACAAATTGATGTAGGGCTGCTTAACGCAACAAGAGTGGGAGTAGCTTTCATTACAAGACTAACGGTTTGAGTATTTTCGCAACCATTGACATCTGTTCCTATACACACAATAACCATATTAGGTGCTGCATAGTCTTGAAATATATCACCAGTTGAATTATTATTCCATATATACGTCTGGGCTCCCGTAGCTGTCAATGTGATCAAACTTCCAGGACAAACGCTTGAAGAACCGGTGATTGTTACATTAGGTAGTGAAAATACATTCACCGTAACTGTTTCGGTTGTTAAACAACTTCCGGTTCCTATAGCTGTAACTGTAACTATATTCGGACTTGGGTTCAAGGTAACGCTTGTGCCGCTTGTGCCACCAGGAGTCCAGGTATAACCCAGCGCATTTCCTGTAACTGAGAATGTTCCGCCGCCTCCAGGACAAATACCGGGAGGTGGTATAATTGTAACGTTAGGTAGTGGTAGGATATTTATTGAAACTGTTTGCGTCATAAGGCAACTTCCGCTTCCCATGGCTGTGAGCGTTACAATATTGGTGCTCGGGTTTAATGTAACACTTGCACCTGAAACTCCGCCCGGCGTCCAAGTATAGCCTAATGCATTGCCGGCAACCGAGAAGTTAGCTGCACCACCCGGACATACGCTGCTTGTAAGTGCAGTTGTAGCTAAAGTTAAATTAGACACCGAAATAGAAGCAGTACCTACATTACAACCTACCTGCGCAATTACTGAATAAGTAGTAATGGTTCCTGAGGTAATAGATATAGTTGTTGTAGTGGCACTATTGCTCCAAACAGCTTCCGCAATGCTGCCAACACTTAACGTAATGCTACTGCCTGAGCAAGCAATCAAAGGGGCTGGTGGACTAATGGTAACCGTTGCAGGCGGAACAGTAAGTGAAAATTCAGAAGTACTGAAAGTGATATTGTCCAGGTATTTAAAATTAGCCGTCTGGTCGAGATCGTTAGTTACCGAAGGGTCTCCATACATAGATGGCACCAGGTAAGAAGTACTGCTGGGCTCAAGGGCTTCAGCAGCACTATGAGGAAACATCATTTTCCCTGCAATTGCAGAGTTGCAAGAGGTGAAATCTTTAGTTGGAGTCCATGTATCGCTTACTATATTATATGCTTTTCCAAAAAGGTCGGGATTGGTGATGCTTGATCCTAAAGAAGCGGCAGCATTGTCTGTCCATATAAAAAAAATCTTATTTCCATCTGCACTACGCGATGCTTGAGGCGCCTGAGCCTGCACAAAAGTTGTAGTAACACCGAATGCATTAGGGCCACAGTTAACATTACCTAAATCATAGGCCACCCAGAAACCACTTTTTAAAGTGATGTCATACATGTGGTGCCAGTATGTATAATTAAAGGCATAGCTGCTTGAATTTCCCAGAGTGGTTAAAATATGCGGATTGCCATTTGCATCCACAACAAGATCGTGGTTGGTATTCATCGAGGGTAAATTTCCGCTTACGGTATTAGAGGCTACACAACCAAATTTGGTAACGTCCACAACAATTGGACCGGTCCATGAAGTGCCGCCGTTAGTGGTTTTGTACAAAATCGGATACAAGGTTGCGTCCGCAGGACCGCTTCCAGAAAGGTGCCCGGTAAAACAAATATATCCTGTTGTACCCGTTGGATCAAAAGCGATGTTGTAATCTGAAGTCACACTGGAGGGAAAATAGCTGAAGGCAGGTGTTACTGAGTAGTTAAGAGACCAAACAAAATCGGAGGTACTGCTATTCCACACACCCTTATAAATATTGTAACCATTCGTGCTAACCAGCGGCTCGATAGCCCACATAACACCTGCAGATCCTGTTACCAGAGAAGCCGGTAGATAGGTAGTCCCAATACCGTTCTGATTGTAGGTTTCAGTGATTCCGCCACCGCTAAAGTTAGAAACGCCTGATACATCACCGTTAAACGCTGCAACGGCCGTTGCAACGGTTGGAGCTAAATAACTTAAATAAGCATTTGCTGTGTTCGTATTTGCTGCCGGATTGTAAATGGCAACATTTGGATAGCGCCCGTAACTAGAACTTAGAGGATTTACAGGCCCCTGATTTGAGGTCCACGAACTACCTCCATTTGTGGAAACATCAAATCTTAAATTACCGGAGTTGCCCCCAAATGTTGCAACATGATGACGATGAATGAATACAATACTGTTCAGAGCTTTATTGGCAGCAATGGCACTGCTATTGTTCCTGAATAATCCAACCATGTTGGTGGCGGAACTTAAACTTGCCGTTGTGGCGCACTGGCCAGACGTCTTGTTTTGCAGGATAAATCCGAAAACAAGCATCAAAATTACAGAGTAGTTTTTTTTCATGAATGAGGGTTTTATTGGGTTATACAAAAATGGAGATAGATAAAAATAGTAAATCCCGTGACATAATCACTGTTTTTTAACGAAAACACTACTGTAAATGAAAAAAAGTAACCGGGTGCCAGTCGTGTTTCTTTAAAATTTTCTCAAAATAAGAGTGAGAAGATTCTCGCTCTCCCTCTGCAAACAGAGTTAAACATAGGCTCTGGTGCACATCTCAATTACTAAAACGTTTTAAATTTTATTTCACCAGAACCTTCGCCTCCATCATATCGTGAATGGCATATTTTACTCCTTCTCTTCCAAGTCCGCTTTCTTTTATGCCTCCATAAGGCATCTGATCAAAACGTAAAGTAGGTACATCGTTATGAATCACACCGCCCACTTCAGCGTGTCTGTATACGTAATCAAGCTCCGCTATTGAATCGGTAAATACACCGCACTGTAAACCGAATTTTGTATCGTTTATTTTTTTTACAGCGTCTTCTATCTTACCGTTATACTTTTCAAGACAAATTACCGGGCCAAAAACTTCTTCGTCATAAACTTTCATTCCTTTTTTTGTACCACTTAAAATGGTGGCCTCGTAAAAACTTCCTTTTCTTCGTCCACCACTCAAAAGCTCTGCACCCTTTTCAACAGCTTCATTTACCCAATCTTCCACGCGTATAGCATTTTCTTCATCTATCATCACAGAAAGTTTTGTTTCTTTTTTTAAGGGATTTCCAGTGACAAGGTTTTTTGTTTCAGCCTGCATTAATTTTACGAAGTCTGCATAAATTTTTTCATGTACAAAAAAGCGTTGAGCATGAATGCAAATTTGTCCGCTATAAGAAAATGCTCCCATCACGCATTTTTCAATAATTTTTTTGTAATCACTTTTATCGGAAACAATAACCCCTGCGTTTCCGCCGAGTTCTAATACCACTTTCTTTTTACCGCTTTGTTTTTTTAATTCCCAGCCGATGTCAGGCGAGCCGGTAAAGCTTAATAGTTGTATGCGTTCATCGGTCACCAATAAATTTCCGGTCTTTCGGTCCATCGGTAAAATAGATACAGCGCCTTTAGGAAGATTAGTTCTTGTAATTATTTTGGCAAGTTCTAAAGTAGAAAGTGGAGTAGAGGATGCCGGTTTTAAGATAATCGGACAGCCTGCCGCAATCGCCGGCGCAATTTTATGTACTGCCAAATTCATTGGAAAATTAAAAGGAGAGATTCCGGCAACAATGCCAATCGGAAAATAATTTACAATGCCTTCTTTGTTTTTTCCATTCGCTGTCCAGTCAAGACTCATATATTCCTTAGGCAAACGTTTACATTCTTCGGCAGCAATTAAAAAGGTTTGAATAGAACGTTCAATCTCCGTAAGAGCATAAACAAAAGGTTTTGCGCTCTCAATGGCAAGTACTTCGGCCAGGCGCTTTTTATCCTTTTCGAGTTCATCCGAAATAAATTTTAAAGCTGTATATTTTTCCAGGGAAGATAATTCCTTGCATAAAGACTTTGCTTTCTCTGCAGACTTTATAGCCTTATCCAAAATAGTTTTATCGGCAAGGTAAGTTATAGCATAAGTTTTGCCTGTGAATTTATTTTTAACCGGATGTTCGGAAGCATTCGCAAGAAATTCTCCGCCACAGAAAAGTTTATAATGGATCATAATTTGTTCTTTAAAATCAACACTTAATCTTATTTCCCCTAAGTTAAGCAAAGTTTATTTTTTTCAACCTGCGTTTATAATTTTTTTGATTTACTTTGCCCTCGTAATGAGCACCATAGAAATAAGTCCACAGTTTGAACAAGTATTAAATTTCGTGAATCGCACGGATCAGATCATTTTTTTAACTGGGAAAGCCGGTACAGGTAAAACAACTTTATTAAAGTATATCAAACAAAATACTTTTAAGCAAATCTCCATCGTAGCACCTACAGGTGTTGCCGCCATTAACGCCGGTGGATCTACCATTCATTCCTTTTTTCAATTTCCTTTCACTCCTTTTTTACCGGCCTTAAAAGAAAGTGGCGAAATTGATTCGACAAAAAACCTTCCTACTTTAAAATACAATTCGCAACGGCTGGCTATTTTCAGAAGTCTTGAATTGCTGGTTATTGACGAGATCAGTATGGTGCGCGCCGATCTGTTAGATCAGATGGATGTCACACTTAGGCATACCCGAAAAAAATGGCATCTGCCTTTTGGTGGCGTGCAGGTTCTGTTAATCGGCGACATGTACCAACTTCCCCCGGTTGTTCAGCAGGAAGAATGGAAATTCTTAAGCGAAATTTATCCCACCGCTTATTTTTTCGATAGCCTGGTCATGCGTAGAAATCCGCCGGTCTATATCGAGCTGGATAAAATTTACCGCCAGAGCGAACAAACTTTTATCGGACTTTTAAATAAAGTGCGTAATAATAATCTCGACCTGGAAAGTTTAGATCTACTTAACTCACATTACAAAGCCAACATTACCAAAGAAGACTACCGCGATAATATTACACTTACCACTCACAACCGAAAAGCGGAAGAAATAAATTCCCGAAATCTGAAAGAACTCGAAGGCAAAGAGTATAGCTTCCGTTCAAAAGTAGATGGCATCTTTTCCGATCGCAATTTTCCTGCCGACGAAGTGCTTGTTTTAAAAAAAGGAACCCGTGTAATGTTCCTTAAAAACAACAGCGAAAAAAATTATTACAACGGAAAAATAGGAATTGTTTCCTATATCGATAACGAGAAAATAAAAGTTAAGTGTGATGAAGATCACTACGAAATTGAAGTTGGAAAAGAAACCTGGTCCAACGTCTCATACAAAGTTGATAAATCAACCAAACATGTTAATGAAGAGGTTCTTGGAACCTATACACAATATCCCTTGCGGCTCGCCTGGGCAATAACAATTCATAAAAGCCAGGGCCTAACCTTTGATAAGTTAATTATTGATGCGGCAGAATCTTTTAGTGCAGGGCAAGTATACGTAGCTTTGAGCCGTTGCAGAAGTTTAAGCGGGCTAACCTTAAGTTCTCGCATAAGCAGAACAAGTTTGATGAACGATAATAACATTCTGAACTTTGCCACAACCAAGCAAAACAACGAACAGGTAAATTCTATTTTTTCTTCGTCACAACGTTCTTTCATTAAAACTGTTTTAGTCAATCTTTTTGATTTGTCTGATCAACTTCAGATACGTAAAGATCTTGGAGGCGTTCTTCAAATGTACAACGCTCGTATGAATGCCGATGGCCTTAACTGGTCAGCAACTTTTTTCTCAAGGATAGAATCAATTAACGAGGTTTCAAACAGATTTAAATTTCAACTTTCAAATCTTATTGATAACGCATCTAGTCCGGAAACAGACGAAACTTTACAAGCAAGATTAAAGCAAGCTGCAGTTTATTTTGAAGTGGAATTAAAAAAAGCTACTGATGATCTTAAGAACTGCAGTTTGAATACAGAAAGCAAAGAAGCAGCTACTGAAGCTAACGAACTTCTACAGCTTATGTTTGACGGGCTTTTTCAAAAGCATGCATTGATAAAAACATTAACAGGCGGATTTTTATTTTCAGATTTTGTAAAAAATAAATTGAAGCTGGTTTTCCCCGATTTTAAACTTAACATTTACGCCAGCTCAAAAAATACAAAAGTTTCGGTGGATGTTAAATACCCCGCTCTTTACCGTGAGCTGATATTGAAGCGTGATGAGATTTGTAACGATAGTCATAAACCCATTTACCTGGTAGCCAGCAATAAAACTTTAATCGAACTCACAAATTATCTACCCGATACGCCTGATCGTTTGCTGCGTATATCCGGTTTTGGTGAGGCTAAAGTAAATGCTTTTGGAGATGAGTTTCTTCATATCATTAAAGGTTACATGAATGAGCATGACCTCGAAACAAATATAGCGGCTCTTAATACCAGTAAGGAGAAGAAAACGAAAAAAAACGCAAACGATGGCGAGGAGAAACCAAAAAAAGTAAATACAAAAGAACAAACATACCTTCTTTACAAACAAGGTATAAGCGTAGAAGAAATAGCAAAACAGCGGGGTGTTACTACTAGTACAATTCAGTCTCACCTTGTTCCATACATCACTACTGGCGAAATTATTATTGATGACCTGGTAAGTAAAGAGAAACAAAAATTAATTTTAAAGGCCCTTGAAAAATTTAGCTATGAAGAGGGACTTAATCCAATAAAGAGTAACTTGCCCGATACTATTTCTTTTGCAGAGATCCGTTATGTGATGGCTCATCGTTTAAAAGACTAAAATAACAAACCATGAAACACTTTTTTTTAATTGCATTGGCCTTACTGGCGTCAGATTTTAAGGCAGCACGAATAATAATTAATGGCAATGTGCAACACACAAAAGTTAAAAGTTTAACCTATAGTTTTAATCGCGGGGTTATTCGGTACGAGGAAGTAAAAAAGACAACGACGATTGATAAAAAAGGAAACTTTAAAATTGTGTTGGATTTAAGCACACTTACAAGAATCAGTATTGTTATCGATGAACAATATACCTCGCTTCATCTTCAGCCAGGCGACAGCATTGGAATGAAAATAGACTATCTGGATTTTGATAAAAGCATCGTTTTTTCCGGAAAAAACAGTAGCAAAAATAATTTTGAAAAGGAATTTGGAGAGAAATTTATTCTGGGACATGAATCGGAGATCTATCAACAAAATGCTTATCGTAAAGCTGTACCTTTCGCCAATTACTGTGATAGCATGCTAAAAGCAAAACTTCATTTTACCGACACTTACAGAGAAAAACTAGATCCGGTTTTTGCAACCAACTTTAAAAAAAATCTCATGTATGCAAATGCCTCCGATAAATTAGACTATCCTGGAATGTGGGTTTACCTCAAAAAATTGAAAGACACCCTTCCGGAAATGCCCTACTCGTATTTTGATTTCGTTAAAGAGTTTTCTTTAGACACGGATAGTTTACTTAAAACAGAATCAGGTTTTGATTTTTTGAAATCGGTTTGTGATCACTATGGAAATTACCTCGAACGAACTTCGGGTAAAACTTTAGATTATTATGGAAAGATGCAGATAGCAGAAAGTATGGTTAAAAACGAAAGGAACCTTTTAGCCTACAATTCTCACCTCGTTTTGTCCGCTCTCGAATATGGAAAATTTGTTGAAGCAGAAAAAATATATCTCTCGTATGAACTTAAAAATCCAAATTCAATGTATCTGACCGAGCTAAAGGATACTTACACTAAAATAAAATCTATTTCTCCCGGACAAAATGCTCCAGCCTTTACATTGTTGGATGATGCTGGTAAAAAAGTGAGTCTCTCTGATTTTAAAGGGAAAATTATTTACCTCGATTTCTGGGCAAGCTGGTGCGGACCATGTGTTAGAGAGCTAGCCTTCTCAAAGAAAATAAAACCAGAGTATGAAGGTAAGGACATTGTGTTTCTTTACATCTCTATTGACGAAGATGAAAAAAGCTGGAAAAATGGAATTACCAAAAATGAGATTCATGGCGTAAACCTGATTGCGCCTTCCTTTGATAATGCGCTTTGCGATAGTTATAACGTTAAAGGAATCCCTTCGTATTTTTTAATTGGAAGGGATGGAAAAATCATCGACAATAATCCGCCAAGACCAAGCGAAGAAGAAGCTTTAAAAAAGCTACTGACTTCGGCCCTCGAAAAATAAATACAGAATACAAAAAATCTAAAAATAGTTCCTGCGCCCGTTCTCGCGATAATTCGTCGCGTTGAATAGGAGTTATTTTAGTACCTTTATCCCGCTATGAATATTCAAGAGATCCCTTATATAATTTATGCGGAAGAGACACCAAACCCTTCCAGTATAAAATTTGTTGCCAATAAACTTCTGCTTGTTAGCGGAGCTTCAGCCGAATACCTGTCTCCAACCGAGACTGCTGATGCCCCTATTGCGCAAAAATTATTTCAGTTCCCTTTTGTAAAACGTATTTTCATCCAGTCAAATTATATCACCATTACAAAACAAGATGCACTGGAGTGGGAGGAGATTCGCGATGAATTACGCGTTTTTATTACAGACTATTTAAATAAAGGAAACGTTATAGTAAATAAACTTCCCGAACAAAAAGTAGCAAAAGATTCTTCATTTAAAGAAACTGTTTCCATCAACACTCAACACACTGCACCAGGCAACGATGTTGAAAATAAAATTATCGAGGTCCTCGAACAATATATCCGTCCAGCTGTAGAGCAGGATGGAGGGCTCATCACTTTCAAAGAATTAAAAGATGGCATTGTTACGGTTCAGATGCGCGGGAGTTGCAGCGGTTGCCCTAGTAGCACTATGACGTTAAAAGCCGGAATAGAAGCGCTTTTGAAAAGATTACTGCCCGACGATGTAAAACAAGTGGTTAGCGAGGCTCTTTAATTTAAAATCCTGAAAAAAGGAGAATCAATTGATCAAACACCCGAAGAAAACTTCGAAACCCGAAACCAGAAATAAGAAATTATAATGATCGCAAAACCATCCTTTGATGAAATTTACATGGAGCTGGCCGAAAAGCTGGCTCTTCGCTCACACTGCGTAAAAGCGCAGGTAGGGGCTGTGCTTACAAAGGATACACGTATCGTATCATTAGGTTATAACGGCCCGCCTGCCGGAACTCATAATTGTGATATTGAATGGCCGGGTGTAGGTTGCCCACGCGATAGTAAAGGCAGTTGCTCTCTGGCACTTCACGCCGAACAAAATGCTATTCTTTACGCGACAAAAAATAATGTCAGTATGCAGGACGCCACATTGTATGTCACACTCTCGCCTTGCATAGCCTGTGCCCGCGTGATTTTTACCACCGGCATAAAAAAAGTTTTTTACAAGCACAGTTACGCAAAATACAAAGGCATAAAAAATGATGAAGGTGTCGACTTTCTGCGCACTTTTGGTGTTGAAGTTATAGAATACAAATAGCTGCTGTTACCTCGCCACATATTTTTCGTAACTATCATTATTTTTGCTTCATTATCACTCTCTGCCCAAAACAAAGGGGGCGGCAAAGAAAAAGCAAAATCCAAAGAGAAAAGCAAATCATCCAAAGGTTCTACAGGACCAAAAGAAAAAACTTTTAAGCAGGATCTGAAATCAAACAAACAGGTGCGCAGAGAAGCTCGCGAAAAACGAAAAATTGCCCGTGCTGAAAAAAAAGCCATCAAAAAGTACCATAAGCGTTTGCAAACTAAATCTGTGAGAAAACGGATGAAAAACAGTCGGAAATCTGCTATGCGTCACAACGACAACAAACGTGAATTTTTCATGAAACGCTGGTTTAAAAAGCGAAAAAAGCGTTAAAAATAACACTTATTTACCCTTATTGCCAATTAGACCCTGTTTTTAACCACTTATCAATTTCATTTAACCACAACAAAATCTGTTAATTTTATTTAAACATACGCTAGTAAATTTACTAAAGCTTAAAAATATGTTAACCTTCAATGGCAAGTTTAATATACTGGAAACCATTGTTTTAATAAAAACACGAGAAGTTTTTTTGTTAGATAACGCTAGGGTTTATAAATTTAAGGCTTTACAAACATAGATATTAAGGTAATTTAACACTATATGAAGAAGATTTATTTAGCAGTTGTATTGATTCTTTTTGCAAGCTTATCCGCTTTAGCTCAAAATGATAATGGAGCAATTAAGATCATTTTGAAAGATAAAAGTACTGGTGAGGCAATTCCCTTTGCCAATGTAGTGGCCTATAAAGAAGGGGTTCAGGTGGGTGTTTCCACTACGAATATGGACGGTGAAGCTTTCATCAAGCCTTTAAGCCCTGGTAAATATACTGTTAAAGGTATCTACGTGGGTTATCAGGCGGCAGAGGTAAAAGATGTAGTGGTAGGAGAAGGTAAAACTGCTTATGTCACTATTCCTTTAGCTAATGGAGAAGGGGTAAACCTTCAAACTGTTGATGTTGTAGCTTATCAGGTTCCACTTATCGATCCGGATACAAAGTCGGGAGCAACTGTTACGCGTGAAGATTATCAAAATCTCGCAACAAAAGATGTTAACTCCGTAGCGGCTACAACTGCTGGTGTTTTCCAGTCTGATGAAGGAAAAGCGATCAGTATCCGTGGTGGTCGTTCAGAAAGTGCTACTTATTTCGTAGATGGTGTAAAAGTTTTTGGTAAGCCAAATCTTCCTCAACAATCTATCGAACAGTTACAGGTAATTACCGGAGGTGTTCCTGCGAGTTACGGAGATTTAACTTCTGGTGCTATTTCTATTTCAACTCGTGGTCCGCAATCAAAATATTTTGGTGGTATTGAATTAGTTTCGTCTCAGCTCACCGATAAATTTGGTTACAATTCATTAGGATTTAGCGTGGGTGGACCAATTTACAAAAAGAGAGATTCAACACGCCGCACAGTTTTAGGATTTTTCGTTTCTGGTCAAGGTAATTATATCAAAGAACCACAACCTTCTTTCGTTCCCATCTATGTTTTAAAAGATGAAAAGTTACAGGAGTTAAAAGAAAATCCATTAACTCCGTCACGCTCAGGTACAGGTTACGTGCGTAGTTCAGAGTTTGTAACAAAAGACGACATGACTACCCAACGTTTCAGACCTAACGCTACAAACCGTTTACTCTCTATAAATGGTAAGTTAGATTTTCAACCAACCGCTAACACCAATATTACTTTAGGAGGTTTCTATGAATACAATGACAATCTAAGTGGTGCGGTTACCAATAATCTTTTTAATGCCAGCAACAATGGTTTAACCAGCACGCGAAATGTGAGAGGAAACTTAGGTATTACCCAAAAATTTGGAAATGCTACAGCAGATAAAAGCAAAACGCAATCTCTATTATCTAATTCGTTTTTTAAATTTCTGGTGAGTTATGAAAATATACTTACAAGATCACAAAGTGCTACACACAAAGACAATCTCTTTGATTACGGATATGTAGGTAAATTTGAGAGAACTTACACCGATCAGAATTCGGCATTCAATTACAACTTTGCACCAGAATATTCCATAAATGGAGGACAAGCAGCACAGTCCTACACTTATACTGGTCGTCAGGAACAAGGTGTGATATTTACAGCTGGCACGCAAAATCCTGATGCCGCAGCCTATACTCAGTATATCGCAGACAATACAAATCCAAATGCATTAACAATGGATTATATTGCCGGTAATAATGGTTTAAGAAATGGTGATTTACCACAAAGTATTTACGGCCTGTATCAAAATTTCGGAACTGTTTATGATCTTAACTTAAAACAAAACCAACAACAATTCAGGGTAGCTTCAAGTTTTAATACCGACATTAAAAATCACGCTCTTACTGTAGGTTTAGAATTCGATCAACGTACAAATTCTTATTATCAGATTAGCCCTGTGGGACTTTGGACAAGGATGAGATTGATTGCCAATTCTCACACAGAACAATTAGACAGATCAAAGCCTATCCTAAATACAGAACTTTCGGGTTTAATTCCATACTATTATTATGATTATTCTTATGATCAGGCAAAACAAACACAGTTTTCGGAAAAATTGCTTGACAAATTGGGTCTACCTCAAAATTATACAGGTATGGTTAATATCGATGCGCTTGATCCTTCTACTTTCAGCTTGGACATGTTTAGCGCTGAAGATTTGTTAGGACAAACAGCCAGCACACCTTTGGTATTTTATTCAGGGTACGATGCGCAGGGTAATAAAACAAACAACAATAAAACAAACATCAACGACTTTATCAATGCCAAAGACGATAAAGGAAGAAACACTTTACCGGTAGGTGCATTCAAACCTATTTATTCTTCTGTTTACATTATGGATAAATTTGATTTTAAAGACATTAAATTCTTAGTAGGGTTACGTATCGATCGTTATGATGCAAATCAACAGGTTTTGAAAGATAAATACGCTTTACATGAACTTGCTACTGTAGGTGATCTTGGCTCTATTGAAAATTTACCTGTAGGATTTACAGATAATATTCCTGCTAACATTTCAAAAGATGCGGCAGTTTATGTTGCTACTACTCCAATTGGAGGAAAATCTCCCGGGTACATCACTGGTTACAGAGAAGGTGATAAATGGTTTAACGCCGAAGGAAACGAAATATCCGATCCTAACCTTATTAACTCAACCGAAGCGCGTCCAACACCTTTATTTAAAGATGTGGCAAACTACGACAAAAAAATGTCAACCGGTGGATTTGCAAATTATGTTGCAGCTGTTAACCCTCAGCCTCGTTTAGGCTTTTCATTTCCTATTTCAGACGTAGCTAACTTTTTTGCTCACTACGATTGGTTAATCCAACGTCCTACTGGTAACCAGTTATCACCAATGGATTATTATTTCCTTAATTCTTCATCTACACGTCCTTTAATTACAAATCCGAATCAAAAACCACAACAAACAATTGATTATGAATTAGGATTTGCACAAGTATTGAACGAACGTAAAAATGCATCTTTAACAATTACTTCCTTTTATAGAGAAATGCGTAACCTCATTAATCAAAGAGTTGTGGTTGGTGCTTACCCTAGAGATTATATCATCTTCGATAACATCGACTTTGCAACCACCAAAGGTTTATCAGCAGCATTCGATTTCCGCAGAACTGGCGGATCTCAAATTAAATTAAACTACACACTTCAGTTCGCTGAAGGTACAGGTTCAAATGCTAACTCCGGAGCTAACTTGGCTTCTTCTGGTCAACCAAACTTACGTGTATTACAACCTTTAGATTACGATCAACGTCATAGTTTTGTGCTTTCTTACGACTACCGTTTCGGTGCTAAAAAAGACTACAAAGGACCAACTTTCAAAACTAAGAAAGATAAAACGGTTCAATTATTAGAAGATGTTGGATTTAATTTAACTTTCCTTCTCGGATCAGGAACTCCATACACACGTTGGAATACAGCTAATCCAGTAAGCGGAGGCCGTTCGAGCATCGTTGGTCAAATCAATGGATCTTCAAAACCTTGGCAATTCAGAGCTAACTTAAGACTTGATAAAAACATTGAACTTGAGTGGGGTAAAGAAGAGTCGGACAACAAAAAAACGGCCAGCCTCAACATCTATTTACAAGTACTGAACTTATTTAACACGCGTAACGTTCTTAACGTTTATAATTTCACTGGAGCTCCGGATGATGACGGTTACCTTGCTTCAACTCAAGGTCAGTCAGCTTTAGCTATTACTAATAGCGCGGCCGCATTCAGAGATATGTACAATGTCAGAATGAACTCGCCTACTAACTATAGTTTACCAAGACAAATTCGTATAGGGGCATTATTTCAATTTTAATTTTTTGGAGGAGATCTAACATGAAAAAAATAATAATACTATTTGCTGCACTATCAACCACAGCAATGTTTGGAAGAGAAAAAGCAGGGTTCACTGAAAGACCTTTAGGAACAAGCGGTAATGGCAATAGAGTAATGGCCAACTGTGCTGCACCAAACGCCAGTAGAGAGTTCTGGATCAACAACGTTAGAACCATCATTTTTAGTGGTGGTGATATGTGGTGGGATAGAGCAGGAACAGGTAATGCATATTACTATTTACCTGCTGTTACCAACAGAAATACAGGCGTTTCATCACTCTTCGCCGGATCAATCTGGCTGGGAGGTTTGGATGCCGGTGGGCAATTGAAAGTGGCCGCTATGACTTACCGTCAGAACGGTATCGACTTTTGGACTGGTCCTTTGGATACTACAAACGCTACAGCAGATCCTGCTGTTTGTACCAAGTTTGATCAGATGTACTACATCAAAAGACAAGAGGTAGAAGATTTTGCACTCAACGGTGGTCGTGCCACTGAGAACATTAAAAACTGGCCAGGTAACGGTGTGTTAAGTCAGAGACAAGGTAAACGTCTTGCTCCTTTTGTTGACGTTGATAATGATGGTGTTTATAATCCTGAAGATAGCCGCGATTATCCAGCTTACGACGTAAGTAATCTGGCTGAAAAAGATAATCTTGGATTTTGTAAAACCAAATTATTTGGTGATGAAACAATGTTCTGGGTATTTAACGACAATGGTGGTATCCATACTGAAACTGGTGGTGTTCCTATCGGCGTTGAGGTAAGAGCTCAGGCTTTTGGATTTAAAACAAATGACGAAATCAACAACATGACTTTTTACAGTTATGAAGTTTTTAACCGCTCTTCTTTTCAGTTAAATCAAACCTATTTCACCATTTGGAATGATGCCGATTTAGGATATTTTTTGGATGATTATGTAGGTTGTGATGTGAAAAAAGGGTTAGGTTATATGTACAATGCCGATCCTTTTGATGAAACTGCAATGGGTGTAAATGGTTACCAGGATTATCCACCAGCTGTTGGGTGTGACTTCTTTAAAGGTCCCCTGGCAGATTACAATCCGGATACAGGATTTGGTGATGGTATTGACAATGACCAGGATGGTTTGGTAGATGAAGTAGGAGAAACTATTCAGATGAGTCGTTTTACTTATTATAACAATAACTACGGCGCTTTCCCTCCACAAACAACAAATCCTGATAATGGAATTGCTATTCACTACTACAACTACATGATCGGTAAATGGAAAGATGGATCTCCTTTTACACAAGGTGGTAACGCTTATGGTGGAACTACTCCTGCAACATTCGTGTATGATGGTAATCCTGTTACCGGAACTGGCTGGACTGAAAAAGGTGCAGGTAATCCTCCGGGCGACCGTCGTTTTCTTCAATCGGCAGGTCCTTTTACTTTAAAACCAGGTGCGGTTAACGACATTACTTTCGGTATGCCATGGGCGCAAAGTTCAAGTAAAGGTGGAAATATTCAGTCACTTGAATTGTTATTTAATGCCGATGACAAAGCTCAGGCCTTATTTAATAACTGTTTCAAATTATTAGACGGACCTGAAGCTCCGGTGATGACAATACAGGAAATGAACAATGAGTTGATATTTTATTTAACGAACGAAAAAGGTAAAAACAACTACAAACAATTTAATAATGACTATGCAGAAGAGGATATCTCTATCGTTTCTGATCCGTCTTCGAGTAATCCTGCCCTGGCTAAACCTGATAAATTCTACAAATTTGAAGGCTATATTGTTTACCAGGTTAAAAGCGATGGCGTTGCTTCTACTGAATTAAGTGATAAAACCAAAGCAATTCCTGTTTTTCAGTGCGACGTTGCAAATGGTCACGGTCGTCTTGTTAATTACGAGCAAGATAACGTTGTGGGTGGTTTCGTACCAAAGGTAAAGGTAGAAGGAGCGGATAAAGGAATTTCTACAACTTTTAGAATTACCGAAGATGCCTTCTCTACACTTGAAAACAGAAAACTGGTAAATAACAAACAATATTATTTTATATGTGTGGCTTACGCGTTTAACGAATATCTTCCATATAAACCAGACGTTTCTCCTGCTCAAAGTTCTTCTGAAAACTATTTAGGTCAAAAAAGACCCTACCTTGAAGGACGTAAATACAAACGTGCCGCTGGAACGCCTCACGATGTAGATTTTGAAAAAGGTGGAACCTTGTCTCAGTCTTTCTATGGATTTGGACCAAAAATTACACGTATCGAAGGTCAGGGTAATGGGGGCAACAAGCTTACTTTAACCAGGGCATCTGAAGATGACATCGTAAATAATTTCTTTAAATCAGATATTACTTATGAAAATGCGCAGGGACCGTTGAATATTAAAGTTGTGGATCCTTTGAATGTAAAAGACTCAAAATTCAGCTTTAAGTTTATTCACCAAAGTAAACTAGTACCAACACCACAACCGGCAAAAGACCTGATTGTAGAAGTAGCAGGAACTACAACTGCTTCGCCTGTGACGGTAAGAGGTATTAATGCAACTCTGAATGCTGATTTAATTAGCTGGGAACTCAAAGACTTAAACAGCGGCAAAACTTATTATGCAACTGAAATCAAAGAAAACCATTTACCTAATGATAGTATTTATCAGAGTATAAGAGTTGGAAATGAATATTATTTCCAGGATCTTGGGTTTTCTGTGAATGTTAAGCAAGTAGCTGATCCAGGTGAAAGAGTAAATACCTTTACAGGATTTACATCTCTAAGAGAAGATACTGCCTACTCAGGACCAGAGGAAGGATCTTTTATCGGTGCAAGCGTTGCTTACGTTAATGGGCAGTCCGATTGGTTAAATTCATTAGCTGACGTTGACGGCGAAACTCCTAATAACTGGATTCTTTCAGGAAGTAGTAAAACGGAGGGAACCAGAGATGCGTATTATTCGATCACAACCGATAGTAAAATTCAAGCCTTCTACGATCCTAATAAACAATTCGGACAAATTCTTGGTGGTACATGGGCGCCTTATCCATTAACTGCTTCCTATTATTCGATTACACCAAGTAGCAACACAGAATATCCTATTGCGCGTTCATATGGTGGTCCAGGATTTAATGGAAGAATCTGGGCGCAGGATGATAATATCAGAAAATTATACGGTATTAAACAAGACATTAACTTTAGTCAACCTGACAAGGGCAATACCGACCTTAGAAAAGTAAGCAGCGCCTTAATTGTTTTTACAAACGATAAATCAAAATGGACCCGCTGTGTAGTATTGGAAATGCAGGAGAAATCAAGATTGAGTGAAGGAAATGCTATTTTCTTCCAGCCAAGGAAGCACCAGTCTGTAGATAAAGAAGGCAAGCCTGCTGCGGTGGGATCTGGAACAACGAATGCACCGGATGCGGCTAACTTTATCTCAGAAACAAGCATGGGTTGGTTTCCTGGATATGCAATCAACATTGAAACCGGAGAACGTTTAAACATGGCTTTTGGGGAAGATAGTTACCAGAAAGAAAACAATGGTAATGATATGCTTTGGAATCCAACTTCAAACAGAGATTATCCTTTCCAATATGCTATGGGTGGTAAACACTTCGTTTATGTGTTCAGCGGAAATGCTGTTACCGGGAAATTTGCAGCAAATGCTTCTTTCAAATGGTCACCTTTCCTTGTTGGAAAAGATATTGCGGTGGGACGTTATGACTACGGGCAAAAAATGATAACAATAATGCAGAATTTCTTCAGACAGGAAGTTCTGGTTCAGGCACAAGGTGGGTCTTCACTCGACCCTTTAAATGCTATTGAACGTGATATCATGTGGGTGTCTGTTCCTATGCCTAAATCGGGATTCAATTTCCAGGCGCAAAACCAAATGCCTTCGGATGTGAGATTTCAAATTAACGTTGCCAAGCCATACCGTTATGGATGGTCAGGTACCGCTAATCTTACAGCTACCACGCAGCCCGGAGGTGGAGCTAACCAGTCAAATGCGGTTGCAAATCTGAATTATCTAACCACAGATGTTAAAACGACAGACGTTCAGAATAACAACTTCCCAATGTATACTTTTAACACAAGTGATATCTCTACACTTTATCAGCAGGCAGATGTTTCTAAAAATGCCATGGATAAAATTAATATCGTTCCGAATCCATATTATGGTTCTTCTACTTATGAGGTTAACCGTACCGATAATAAAATCAGGATCACCAACCTGCCTAGTAAGTGTACAATTAAAATCTTTACTATGAACGGAACATTGGTTAGAACTATCAAACGTGATGTAACAGATCAGGAAGATATTTACACCGGTACAGGAGCTACTACTGGTTCAGATATTAAAACGGCAAAACGTACCTCATTTGTTGAATGGGATCTTAAAAATCAAAATAATATTTCTATAGCAAGTGGACTCTATATTTTCCATATTGATGCACCTGGAGTAGGTGAGAAAATATTGAAATGGTTCGGTGTAATGCGCCCTCTGGATGTTCAAAGCTATTAATCAAAAAGAAAGAAAGACTATGAAGATAAATTTAAAATATTTTGCATTGCCTGTTTCTCTTGCGCTTGGCCTAAGTGTAAACGCGGGTAATCCTGAACGTATGGGACAGGCTGGAGCGAGTCAACTATTGATTAATCCTTATGCAAGAAATACTGGTTTAGCAGGTTCTAATTCGGCTAAAGTGCGCGGCTTAGAGTCTCAGTTCTTAAACATTGCAGGTACTGCTTATACGCGTAAAACAGAAGTTATTTTTAACCGTTCAAACTGGTTACAAGGAACTGATATTTTCATTAACAGTTTTGGATTAACTCAGGGTATTGGTGAAACAGGAACTATCGGTTTAGGCGTTGTGGCTATTAATGCCGGCAAAATTCCTATTACCACAGAAGAACAACCTGAAGGTGGATTAGGAACCTACAGCCCTACGTTTTATAACATAAGTCTTTCTTATGCTAAAATGTTTTCTGACAACATTTATGGTGGTGTTAATTTTAAGTTGATAAACGAACAAATTCCAAACGCTGCTGCTCGTGGTATGGCCATCGACGCAGGTATCCAATACCACACCGGAAAATACGATCAGGTACATTTTGGTATCGCTTTAAGAAACTGGGGACCAAAAATGCGTTATCAGGGTGATGGTTTAAGTCGTCAGGCTGCCGTTACTTCTATCAGCGGATCTTACGAGTTAACTGTAAACAACAGATCAGCAGCATTCGAATTACCAACTTTGATAAACATCGGAGCTTCTTATGATTTTTATCTTACCAAAGATTCTACGGGTTTATCAAAAAAACACCGTCTTTCAATTAACGGAAATTTCCAATCCAATTCTTTTAGCTACGACAATGGAATGGCTGGACTTGAATATGCCTGGAAAGAGATGTTAATGTTCAGAGTGGGTACTTTCTTTGAAAAAGACATGTTTAACGATGCAAGAAGAAATGCTTTCACTGGTCCTTCTGCTGGTATGACTTTCGAAGTTCCTTTTAACGAGAAAAGATCAACAATCGGTTTAGATTACTCTTACCGTTTCAGTAATCCTTTTGGAGGTACACATTCCTTTGGATTGAGGTTGAACCTATAGAATTTTTTTCTTATTTTTGTTACTACGAGTCCCGGTCACGATAACAAGCGTGACGGGATTCTTTTTTTTAATATAAACAGTTATGGCAATAGGATATTACACAGAAGAGGGATTGCAAAAGATGAAAGATGAACTTCATCAATTAAGAAGTGTAGAACGTAAAATAGCAACCCAGGCAATTGTAGACGCCAGGGATAAAGGCGATTTAAGTGAAAACGCTGAATACGACGCTGCTCGTGAAGCTCAGGCTTTGTTAGAACTGCGTATTGCTAAACTGGAAGATGTCATTGCTAATGCCCGTATTGTTGATGAAACTAAAATTGATCTCAGTAAAGCGAGTATTCTTACTACCGTGAAAATAAAAAATATGAATAACGGTGCTTCCATGAAATATACACTCGTTGCAGAGAATGAAGCGGATCTTAAAAGCGGTAAAATATCTGTTGATTCTCCAATAGGAAAAGCTTTATTAGGTAAAAAGGTAGGCGAAAAGGTAGATGTTCAGGTTCCTGCAGGAAAAGTAACGTTTGAAGTTTCAGAAATCTCCATCTAATTATGGCCAGCATCTTCTCTAAAATAGTAGCAGGTGAAATTCCCTGTTATAAAGTGGCGGAGGATGAGAATTATTTAGCTTTCCTGGATGTCTTTCCTTTAAAGAAAGGGCATACATTAGTTATTCCCAAAAAAGAAGTGGATTATATTTTTGATCTGGATGCAACATGCTATTCCGGATTAATGGATTTCACTAAGAGAGTAGCAGAGGCTGTGAAAAAATCGGTTCCGTGTAAACGCTTGTCCATGCAGGTTATTGGTTTAGAGGTACCGCATGCGCACGTTCATCTTATTCCTATAAACACAATGAATGATTGTGACTTTAAGCAGGAAAAATTAAAATTCTCGAAAGAGGAGTTTGAAGAAACAGCAAAGCTGATTGCTTCGCAGTTTAAATAAACTTCTAACAACTTATCTGCAAGCGATCTGACGCTACAGCGTTTTTAACAAACTCTTAATCCCAACTCGTTCCTCTAAAAACGCAGGTAAAGCTGCAATGGCTATTCTATCCTGTTGCATACTGTCGCGGTGACGCACTGTAACGGTTTTATCTTCGAGACTTTGATGATCGACTGTGATGCAATAAGGCGTTCCATAAGCGTCGTGACGACGGTAACGTTTTCCTACAGTATCTTTTTCGTCGTAAGCAATGTTATAGTCAAACTTTAAATCCTTCATAATGCTCTCTGCAAGCTCAGGAAGACCGTCTTTTTTTACTAAGGGGAAAATAGCCGCTTTGTATGGCGCGATGGCTGGAGGTAAATTTAAGACCATTCTCGTTTCTCCATTTTCAAGAGCTTCCTCTTTTAACGCCGAAGAAAGAACTGCTAAAAACAAACGGTCAAGTCCTACAGAAGTTTCTACAACATATGGAACATAACTTTGATTTAATTCCGGATCGAAATACTGTAATTTTTTTCCTGAGAATTGTTCGTGTTGTTTTAAATCAAAATCTGAGCGACTGTGAATCCCCTCTAATTCTTTAAAGCCAAATGGAAATTCGTGCTCTATGTCGCAAGCCGCCTTGGCGTAATGCGCAAGTTTTAAATGATCTTTAAATTTATATTTTTCCTGGCCAAGACCAAGTGAAAGGTGCCAATTCATTCTCGCGTTCTTCCAATGCTCGTACCATTCATTTTCGGTTCCAGGTCTTACAAAAAACTGCATTTCCATTTGTTCAAACTCGCGCATGCGGAAAATAAATTGTCTTGCTACAATTTCATTTCTAAAGGCTTTGCCGGTTTGCGCAATTCCAAAAGGAATTTTCATGCGGCCGGTTTTTTGAACGTTCAAATAATTTACAAAAATACCTTGAGCGGTTTCTGGTCTTAAATAGATGGTATTGGCATCTTCTGAAACCGAACCCATAGAGGTACTAAACATCAAGTTGAATTGACGAACGTCCGTCCAGTTGCGGCTTCCGCTAATAGGGTCTACAATCTCAAGATCTACTATGATTTGTTTTACCTCTTCAAGATTATTGTCGTTTAAAGCCGTTTTAAAACGTGAATTGATAGCGTCAATCTTATCCTGATATTCTTTAACACGCGCATTCGTTGAACGGAACATTCCCGCGTCGAAATTTTCGAAACGTTTTGCTGCTTTCTCAACTTCTTTATTTATTTTATCTTCAATGTTGGCAACGTGTTCTTCAATTAAAACATCTGCACGGTAACGCTTTTTGCTGTCCTTGTTATCAATCAAAGGATCATTAAAGGCATCTACGTGCCCGCTTGCTTTCCACGTAGTGGGGTGCATGAAAATAGCGGCATCAATCCCAACAATATTTTCATTTAACTGAACCATTGCTTTCCACCAATAGTCGCGAAGATTTTTCTTTAACTCAGAACCAAGTTGACCATAATCGTACACCGCACTGAGACCATCATAGATCTCGCTGCTTTGAAAAATAAAGCCATACTCTTTGCTATGGGATATAACATTCTTAAAAAAATCTTCCGGTTTCTGAGACATACTGTTTTAATAAAATAAATAAGGAGACAAAAGTAAAGAATCAATTTAAAACTAAATTGTCTATAAGACGTATTTTACCAACAAATACAGCAATGACCGCAACAGCTCGTGGGGCGTCTTTGATGTCTGATAAAATTTCAAGTGTATCGGCATTGCAGATTTCGAAATAATCGAGTCTTGTTGCGGGAATGTGTTCTAATTCAGCAGTGACAAAAGCCCTGGCAGCATCAACCCCTTTTGTAATAACTAGTTCTTTTACCTGTGACATGAGTTTTGGTACCACAGAGGCAGTTTTTCTTTCTTCTGCATTTAGCAAAGAATTACGTGAACTCATGGCCAGGCCATCAGGTTCTCTTAGAATAGGACAGGCAACAATTTCAATGGATGAATGCATTTGTGTTACCAGGGCCTTAACAACCATTACCTGCTGGTAATCTTTACTGCCAAAGTAAGCTTTGTCAGGACTTACTATTTCGAACAAACGTTTAACAATTTGCCCAACGCCATTAAAATGGCCCGGACGATGCGCTCCTTCCAGAATGTTGTCGAGGTAACCAAAGTGGTACTCGGCCTTTTCGTCTTTTACCGGGTACATTTCATCCACTGAAGGCATAAATAAAGCGTCGCAATACGCACTTTCAAGTAACGCTGCGTCTTTTTCAGGCATTCTTGGGTAACGTTCTAGGTCAGATTTATCATTAAATTGCGTAGGATTGACAAAAATGCTGCAAATGGTGTAATCACAATCGCTTTTAGAGAAACGGATTAAAGAAACATGTCCGTCGTGCAGTGCGCCCATGGTAGGCACAAACCCAACGGTTTTATGCTGAGCCCTTATCTGTGATAAATAGCCCTGCAATTCGGTTATTTTGGTGAAGATTAACATTAAGATAGGCCATAAAGCTACAATTTCCTTTGAAAATTGGATTAATTTTTCGTAATTTTGTTTAAATAATCTAAAAAGGAGTTAATCACGTATGAAGAAAGCCAAAGTCCTTTTTGTTTCTCAAGACATCACACCGTATTTAGATGAAACATATGTTGGCAAGATTGCCAGAAGACTTCCACAAGGTATTCAAGAGCGCGGCAAAGAAATCCGCACCTTTATGCCAAAATATGGAAGCATTAATGAACGTCGTCATCAATTACATGAAGTAATACGCCTTTCGGGGATGAACATGGTGATAAATGATGTTGATCATCCATTAATTATTAAAGTGGCCAGCATTCCCACAGCCCGCATGCAAGTTTATTTTATCGATAACGAAGAGTATTTTGGACGTAAAGCAGTGTTAACTGACAAAACCAGCGGAAAGTATTTTGACGATAACGACGAACGTGCTATGTTTTTTGTGCGTGGTGTGGCCGAAACTGTTAAAAAACTAGGCTGGCAGCCTGATATTATTCACTGTCACGGTTGGTTTACTTCTTTAATGCCATTGTACATTAAGAAATACTACCAGGAAGATCCACTTTTTGCAGATACAAAAATTGTTGTTTCTCTTTATGAGGACGATTTTCCTAAAAATCTGAACAAAAAATTCATTGACAAATTAAGTTTTGACGGTTTCAATAAAAAAGACATTAAACACCTTTCTGAAGAGCCAAGCTATCTTAATATGATCAAACAATCTATTGAATTTGCTGACGGTATCATTCAAGGTTCTGAAAAAATGAATCCAGAAATTGAGAAATTCATCAAAAAAACCGGCAAACCTTTCTTAGGGTTTAAAAATGAGCTGGAATACATGGATGCTTTTAATGAGTTTTATGACGAAATGCTTGAAGAAGCAAATGTTTTAAGCTAATTAGCAATATTAAAAAATTAAACCCGTCGTTCGCTGGTCGCATGACGGGTTTTTTATTGGAACTTTTTTTATTCATTTTCCAGGTGGTTTTATTTTTGCAGATCTGTAACTTTCAGGATCTTGTGGCGTCTTATACAAGAGAAAACAATGTCTCCTAAAAAACCATAAATCGCTAAAAGCTACATTATATTACTTATTTTTGCCCGATTAAAATTCATGATATTGAGACTTTCCTTAAAACTTATTTGTTCGCTTATTATCTTATTTAGTTTTGGCTGTAAAAAAGACAAGAGCATTCTTGGAGTGGACGAACAGCCATCTTCAGATAATCTTAATGCGGAATATATTTCAGGAAAACCAATAACAGCTTTCAGCACTCCTTACGATTCGATTGCTTCATATAATTATGCGAACAAATATCTGGGTTGTAATAACGATCCTAATTTCGGGTTAACGGATGTTGGATTGTATTTTAGCACTAGCATTGACAGAACGCTTAACTTTGGTGCCAAATCGAGAATTGCCTCTGCTGAAATTATCTTAGCGCTTGTAAATTCTGATTTTTCGGGCGATAAAACCGCTGTACTCAACTATTCTATTTTTCCGGTAACTTCTACTTTAAGTCCTTCGCAGGCTTATTTCACAACGGATAACAGAAGGCATAATGTTGTTCCTGTCTCCACAGGTACAGTTAATTTTTCTATCTATCCAAGTACTGGTGCCCCAGTATTTCGTATAAAAATAGATTCTACTTATGCAGAAAAACTATTACATGATACTGTAAATCTTGCAAGTAACGAATTGTATCAGGCCGCTTATCCAGGATACTATATAGCTACCAGTATACAGGGATCAGGGGAAGGGTTGATAGTAAATGCGGATCTGGATGATGCCTTAAGTGGTTTTTATCTTCACTATAAAACAATTGATACTTCAAGTACCATAACGGATTGGAAATTTCCTATTACAGGATCAACCATTTTAAGATACAACACCGTGAAGTATACACCGAAACAAGAAGTGAAAAATCAATTTCTTGATTCTACTTTAGGTTCTTCTTATGTGTATGCGAAAGGGATGGGAATTTCTAAAATCAAATTACAAATTCCTTTTTTACAAAATTATTCAGATACATTTAAAATCGCAGTGAACCGCGCAGAAGTTGTTTTTTATGTGGATCGTCCGTTTCCCTCCTCGTCATCGAATTACGCTGAACCACCCAAACTATTGTTATTGTCGGTAGACTCTTTAGGTCGCGAAACCTATGTGAAGGATCTTTTATCAAGTACCGATAATTCCAGGTTCGATGGAACTTACGATGCCACAAACAACAGATATGTTTTTAATATAGCGCGTGAAGCTCAACAAATTTTGGATGGATCAAAAAAGAATCGGGGCTTTTACATTGTTGTTGCAGATTTAAATCTTTCTTTATCTACAGCCTATTATTCTGAGAAATCTAAGATACTGGCGCCTTTACGGCGTGATAATTATATCAGCGGTATTGTGTTTGCCGGAAACGGAAATGTTCTCAAAAAGCCCGTTTTTAATTTGAGCTACGTTAGATTTAAAAACGAGTAATCTCAAGGGCGGCACTCCCTTCTGTTTCCCTATATTAAATAACATTTCGTTGTCACTAAAATAGTGTTAATCCGCTATTATATTAGGAAAAATGCGCTAATTTTATATGATTAAACGAAATAATGATAAAAATCATAAAATTTTTAGGGGTTTGCGCTTTGGTGATAGCTATAAGTACTAAGGTAAGCGCACAACTTTCAGGAACTTATAATATACCTACTAACTATACGAACCTTGCGGCGGCAATTTCAGCACTAAATTCACAAGGTGTAAACGGCCCTGTTATTATTGAACTTAATGCGGGGTATACAGAAACAGCTCCTACAGGAGGATTTTCATTAACAGCAACAGGAACAAGTGTAAATACTATAACTTTTAGAAAAACAGGAACCGGGGCAAACCCTTTAATCACAGCTCCTGTTGGCGTGTCAACTCCTGCGTCTGCCATACAAGATGGAATATGGCGTTTTATCGGATCGGACTATATTACTATAGACGGAATTGACCTTGTTGATGTAAACACTACAAATCCCGCTAGTATGGAATACGGCTATGGTTTTTTTAAAACAAGTGTTAGCGATGGATGTCAGAATAATACTATTAAAAATTGCGTCATAGATCTTAGAACGGTTAATAACGCCGCTGGTACAACACCCGCAGTAGATGGTTCGCGTGGAATTAATGTTGTAAACTCTTTGCACACTACGCAAACTACAGCAGTAACACCCACTTCGTTTTCAGGAAGCAATTCAAATAACAAATTTTATGCGAACACAATTCGCAACTGCAATGTTGGGGTGGCTCTTATCGGTTACGTGGCGCCGAGCCCCTTTACGCTTGCAGATACAGGCAATGATGTAGGCGGAACAAGCAGTATTACAGGCAATAGTATTTTGAATTTTGGTGGTGGAAGTGGTGCAACAAATCCCGCGGCTGGTATCCGCACACTTGCCCAATACAATTTGAATGCTTCTTATAATGTCTTTAATAACAACACAGGGAGCGGCGCAAATCACGCCGCCGCTTTGAGAGCAATTTACACCAATCTGGCTGCAAGCGCCAACGTTTCTATCACAAATAATACCATTACGGTTAATTCGAGTGCAAGTGCCGTACAATTAACTGCTATTGAAAATGTTTCCGGAGCAGGAGCTTCTAACAACACCATAACAATTAATAATAATTTAATTACAAATTCTTCGCACAGTTTAAATACCACCGGTTCTTTTTTAGGCATCTTCAATAATGCCGCTTCCTCTGCCTATCTTGATATTAGTGGAAATAAATTTAGTGGAGTGAATACCACTGCAAGTACCGGCTCAAACTACTTAATTTATAATACCGGAGCTGTTACCACATCTATTTCTATAAAATCTAACCAGATTGATAATTGTAAAAATGCTGCCAGCACTTCGGGAGCGTATGGGGCTATCTTTAATAATGTAGTGTCTACTGCCATACTTGATGTTAGTGGTAATGCGTTTAACACAAATACGGTTACAGCATCTACCGGTAATATCTACATGATATACAATGCCAGTGCTACAACCAATAGTATTCTTATAAATAATAATACATCTAGCGCTTGCAGTCACACTATAAGCTCATCCGGCATATACTACGGAATTTTTAACAGCGGCGCTTCTTCGGCAAATCTTGAAATAAAACAAAATACGTTTACCAATCACAGGGTAGTGACAGCAACGGGTACCAATTTTCAAATTTACAATTCAGCTGCGGTTACAAATTCAATAGTGATGAGTGATAACCTGTTTTCGGCTTGTGTAAATTCAATCACATCTACAGGGTCTTATTTTGGAATTTACAACAACGCTGCCTCGTCTTCAAATTTGGAGATGAGTGGAAATACATTTACTAATATTGCTGTAAATGCGGTAAGCGGCGCCAATCACTTTATATATAACAGAGGCGCGTTAACCAATACATTCTCATCGGTAGCTATAAATGGTAATCTTATATCTAATTGTTCACACGCAGCTACCGGCGCTGCGCCTTTTTACAGCATTTGGAACAATGGTGTTACGTCCACTATAACAAGTATTAATAATAATACAATTACTTCAAGTATATGGACCGCTGCAACGTCAACACGCTATCTCATCAGTAATTTTGGCCCCGCATTGACGTCGGAAACTATAAGTGGAAATTTGATTTCGAATTGTACTCACACGAATAACACTACGGGTGTTCTGTATAATATTTATAATAATAACGCTACAACTGTGTCGTCGGGTGCACTCAATATTAGCAACAATACCTTTTTGAATAATAGTTCGACGGCAACAACGGGTGAAACACATTTAATAAATAATAGTAGTATAATCACAAATACTTTTACTTCCATTTCGATTATAAATAACCTTATATCGAATTACACAAGCGGTGTTTCGGGGATCGGAGCATTTTTTTGTTTTTATAATAACACGGCCTCTGCTCTTAGTATTAATGTAAGTCAGAATACTTTTACGTCCAGCTTATTAAATTCTTCTACGGGTGCAACCTATTTTATTTATAACAGAGGTGTTGCAGGAAATTTATTTACTTCTGTGACAGCGAGCAATAATATCCTTTCGGGGTTAACCCATTCGAATATTTCAAACGGGATTTTCTACGGAATTGTAAATGCGGGTGCTGCAACTACAAACTGTGCGCTTCTTTCAATCCAGTCGAATAGTTTCATGAATAGCAGTTCCTCTGGTACCAGCGGTGGAATAGTACTCGTAAATAATACATGCCCGGTTACCACGTCTATTACGATAGCAACGAATAGTTTTGTAAATCTCACAAATACAGTAACGACCACAGGCACATTTTATGCGATAAACAATGGTGGTAATTCTTCGGCAGGAGATCTTTTCATTACCAACAACTCTTTTGTAAATTTAATTTCAACAGCTTCAACATCGAATCGGTTTTTAGTTTACAACAATGGAGGAATAACCAACTCTTTATCGCTGAGTAATAATTTCGTTTCGGAATGTAGTCACAGCATCACGTCTGGTGGCTCTTTTTATGGGATTTACAATAACAGTGCCTCTTCAGGTTTGAGCGCAGAATTAAGTAACAATACTTTTACGAATAATTATTCAGCCTCACTGGGCGGCAGCACTAATCTTATTCTAAATCTTGGCCTTGTAACAACAACGCTTAGCAATGTAAGTATGCTTAACAATCTTGTGGACTCCTATACTAGCGTGGCAACTACAGGCGCTTTTAATGCTATTGTTAATTCAGCTTTCACATCTTTAAATTTGAACCTGCTTACGAATACCATTACAAACGTAAATGTTTCGGCAACCAACGGTGTTCAGCAACTGCTGGCTAATAGCGGAAGGGTAACAAATGCTATTGCCATTAATGGCAACTTGGTAAGTGCATACACTAGTACAACAAATACCGGAGGTTCATTACTTGGAATTTACAACGCCGCAAATTATGCCAACAGTAATTTCCCCCAAACACTTAACATCCTTAACAATAAGTTTGACAATAGCACATTTAAAACTCTTTCTGGAAGCGTTAATATGATTAGTTCCAGTGGCGTGCAATCAAATACAATTTCGGCGATCTCAATAAGCGGAAACTTATTAACAAATCTAAGTCATACGCTAACCAGTACAGGATCTTTTTACGGTATAAATAACTCTGCCATTACATCCGGAAGCTTGAGCATTAGTGGTAATTCAATAACAAGCCTGAATGTAAGCAGTACAGTAAGCGCGCGATATATGGTTTTTAGTGGAGGAGCGTTTTTAAGCAGAGCAGATCTTTCAAATAATGTTTTTTCAAATGTCAGCAGTACATTAAACACTACGGGCTCTTTTTTTGGAATTAATAATGGTGCACAAAGTCAGGGAAGTATTAGCATAAGTAATAATACTTTTGACAGCCATAAGCTTTCCGCGACAAGTGCAGTATGTCAGCTTCTTTATAATTCAGGTACGGTAAACTCTATAAATTTTACTGGTAATTTTGTTTCGGGAGTTAACCATACAGCAACAACGGGTGCATTTGTAGGTGTTTTTAATAATGCAGCATCCTCCTCTAATTTAAATATTACTGCAAATAGCTTTACAAATATTGTGGGTAACTCAACCACCGGCGCTTTGTATCTTATTTATAGTAACCGTTCTCCTACTGCGGCGACAGTTACTGATATAACTATTTCGGGTAATAGTTCCTCGGCAATTATGTTTCCTTCTCAGACAGGAAGTTTTTACGGAATCTTTAACAACAACATGTCATTTTCGACTCTAAGTATAGGAAACAACACACTTTCGAATGTTGTTACAACGAGTACAAATGGTACGCGGTATTTTATTTATAATACCGGCTCAGGATCAACAATGGCAAGTATCACAAATAATTTAAGTTCCGATTTTACAAGCACATTAAATGCAGGTGCCAATTTTTTCGGCATTTACAATACAGGAAATCAGCTCGGAGATCTAATCGTTTCGGGCAATACTTTTTTAAATCATAACTTAAGGTCAACAACAGGTTCCGCATATATTTCTTACAATACAGCGTCTGTAACCGGCACCGTGCGTATGGATAATAACCTGGTTTCAAATCTTACACACAGTTCGAGCGCCGGGGGATCGTTTTTTGGAATTTACAACAACGCTTATAATTCATCTGGATTAAGTATTTCTTCGAACACGTTAATCAACACCAGTTTTTATACAACTCTTGGTTCCACCCAATACCTTACAAGTCGCGGTGTTAACACCACTGTAGCTATTGGTTCAATCTCCATTCTTAACAATGTAGTAGGGGCGGCTTCCTTTTCGTCATCTTCAGGAACATTTAATGGGATATTAAATACTCAAATTTCTTTTACCAACTTAAATGTGAGTGGAAACATCTTCAGTAATTTCACCTCTACAACTTCAAGCGCCCCTCGCTATTTTATTTCCAACAGTGGTTTAAGTTTTTCTACAACAAATATCAGCTCTAATACTGTTACGGACTACAATGCAACTGGCAATACGACTGGTGTGTTTTATAATGCTGTTAACACAGGATCTGTGAGTGGTAATCTAACTATAAGCGGCAACACTTTCAGCGTTGAAAATTTACCTTCTAGTACTGCTGCTTGTTATATGATAAACAATACAGCACTTGTTACAGGGTCTATATCTATTGCAAATAATCTTATTTCGACAATTTCCCACAGTTCTACAACAGGGGTATTGTATGGTGTATTGCATAATGCAACTTCTGTTACTGACTTAAGTATAACTACAAATTCATTAGTGTCAATAGCAACCACTAATTCAGCCAACATTAAATATCTGGTATATAACACCAGTCCTGCAAGCGTTGCGTTACATTTTAATGGCAATGTCATTTCTGGATATTCTGCTCCATTCAATACAACCGGATCATTTGGTGCTATTTACAACACAGCAAATTCGCAAGGGAGCTTTGAGGCAAATAGTAATGTCGTTAACAATGTTCTCCTTCCAGCAACAACAGGAACATGTTACGCCATTTTCACGAATGGCACCGTTTCAACCACTTCTTCACTAAGTAATAATCTAATCTCTAATCTTAGTTACACTTCAGGAACAACAGGAACCTTTTATGGAATTTTTAATCGCTCTATTGTAACGTCAACTTCTCCCGTTTCTTCGCTCAATATGAGTGCTAATACACTAAGTAATTGCAGCGTGTCGGTTCCGACTGCACCTGTTTTTCTAGTTTACGCTGCTGGAAGTCCGACCATAAACATCCCATCACTTACCATGAATTCTAATGTAATAAGTGGATTTACGATCACACCTGGTACTGGAACATTATACGGCATTTACAATGGGAGCATTTCGTCAGCCAGTTTAAGTATGAGTGGAAATACTTATACAAATTGCTCAACCTCTGCAAGCAATAGTCCAAGGTATCTTATTTACAATACAGGTTCTGTCACAAGTTCAATGGTCTTTGATAACAATAGGGTTAGTAATTTTAAAAGCCTTTTAAACGCAGGCGGTAATTTTTATGGCGTATATAATTCTGCAGCATGTTTAGGTAGTTTGAGCATGAATTCTAATGACATGAATGGAAATGGGTTGGAATTTAGCGCTGGGAATAATTACCTTATTTATAATGCCGGAGCTGTAGCTAACAATATGAGTCTAAACTCAAACACTGTTTCCAACACCACCAGTTCTGCAACGCCGGCGTCAGGTAATTTTTACGGAGTTTATAATTCTGCTGTTTGTTCGGGTAGTCTTAGTATGAATTCTAATTATGTAGGTGGAAACGCTGTGGAGTTTTCTTCAGGAATCAATTTTCTTGTCCATAATGCGGGAGCAGTTAGTAATGGTATAAGTATGAATACCAATACTATTTCGAATAATGCAAATTCAACAAACACAAGCACCGGAGCTTTCTACGCACTTTACAATTCAGGCGCATCACCCTCAAGCCTTTCCATGGATTTAAATTCGGTGGTGAGTAATTCTTCGGCGCTGGCCAGTGGAAACACTCATTTGATTTACAACACGGGTGCGATAAGCAATTCTATTAGTATGTCGTTTAACAAACTGGGACAAGTTTTTACAAATGCAACTGTCGATTATTCAGGAAATTTTTATAATGTTTTTAATGCCGGCGGAACAAGCGCCACGTCCTTAGCCATCAATAGCAACACGTTCACAGGATATAGTTATACCGGCATTCCAGGGTCTGGAAATATTTATTTTGTCAATAACACTAATAATAATGCTCGCTATGATATTGATAATAATTTATGGACGTCTATTTCCCTTTATCACAATGGAAATGAGTATTTAATGTATAACCCATCCAATACGAGTTCACAGTTGAATGTTACAAATAATACAGCAACCAATTATTCGAGAACGGCCACTGCTGCAGCTTTGTATATGTACTATTCCAATGGAAATTCTCCTGCGACTTGTTCCCAGGTTTTTTCAGGAAATTCTTTTTCAAACATCTTTGCGGGAACTCAAGGTACAGGCTCTTTTTATGGAATTTATTCCATGGATGGATCAGGTACTGCTTATCCTAAGAAACAGGCCTTCAACAATAGTATTTCCAATGTTACATACAACGCTCTGGGATTTTTCTATGGTTATTACTTTGACTTTCTCGGAGATGGACTAGGTTCAGGCTCCTCAGTTTATAATAATACGTTAACTGGTGTTTCCTGGGCGGGCCCTTGTTATGGGCTATACATAGGTGGGAATGTTTCCTCTGGTTTCGCAGCCAATGTTTTTTCAAATACTGTAAGTCATTTTTCCATTACAGCAATAACAGCTGATATACATGGCGCCTATTTATTAGGTGGGGGAAGTGGATTGAATTTTTTTAAAAATAAAATTGGCGATTTAAATGCTTTCGGAACGCAAGGAAAAGCGGAAGGCATTCGTGTGAACTCGGCTGTTAACACAACGCTTTATAACAATCTTATTGGAAATATTTTTACGCCTTTAACCACTTTGGGCGATGCGATAAAAGGAATTAATGTGGCCGGTGGTTCGAATGTTAAGGTGTTTTATAATACGGTTAAGCTGAGCGCGGCCAGCAGTGGCAGTTTGTTTGGATCTACAGCATTATACGCCCTTTCATCGGTGTCCTTAGATCTGCGAAATAATATATTAATAAATAGTTCTATACCAAGCGGAGTCGGTTTAACTACGGCCTATTTCAGAAGTTCAAATTCTTTATCTGGATATCAGAACAGTTCAAATAATAATATTTTTTATACGGGTATTCCATCCTCATCGCATCTTATTTTTTATGATGGCACAAACTCTTGTCAAACTTTACCGGCTTACCAGGCCACTGTTTCACCGCGAGACAATGCGTCTGCTTCTGAGAATACTCCTTTTTTGAGCACAGCAATAACGTCTACAAATTTTCTGCATGTAGACTTTACAATCCCCTCTGTTACCGAAAGTGGAGCTGTTAATGTTAATGGAATAAATGATGACGTGGATTCGGAAATTCGTCAGGGTAATACGGGTTACGTTGGAACGGGCACTGCGTCCGACATTGGAGCAGATGAATACGAACAAAGTTTAATTCCATGTTCGGGAGCAAGTGCAGGTACAATAGCGATTCCTACTTCTACGATAAATTGCGAGGGTCAAACTATTTATCTGCTTTCTACGGGATATACTGCGGCAGGTGATATTACTCATCAATGGAAAGTTTCGTCTACTTCAGGCGGACCTTATTCAAATGTTGCGGGAGGTATAGGAGCTAATACAACTGCTTACACAACTTCCACATTATCTTCAGGAACTTACTATTTTGTGCTTGTTACAACATGTAACAATGGAAATATTAGCGGCACATCTAATCAGTTAACTGTGGTTGTTAATTCCGGACCAACAGCCAGCGCTTCTGTTTCAAGTCCGACACTTTGTTCTGGTTTGGATCTAAATTTTACAGCAAGTAGTAACATTGGTGTAAATTATTATTGGACAGGACCTAATAATTTTACGTCCACCATCCAAAATCCAACCATAACAAACGCAGTTACTAATTCAGGAGGAACTTACACTTTATATGCCTCGGATGCCAATTGCACTTCGGCACCTGCTCTAGTGCATGTAATAGTGCACGCTACGCCACCGGATTTTTCTTTAGTTCCGCCGAGCTCGTCCATCTGTATTGGCGGCTCACAAACAATAACTGCTTCGATTCCCATTACCAGTCCGACTTTAAATTTCGGCTCGCAAACTATACAGAATGCCGCTTCAGGATACCCTGCGCCGTATTCGGTTTATTATGGGGGACAGAAAATGCAAATGCTCATTCTTGCGTCTGAGTTAGCTAGTGCAGGATTCACAACCGGAACACCTATTCAAAGTGTTCAGTTTCCAATTGCTGGCTTAGGAAGTAACTGGAATAGTACTTTATTCAGTTGTCAGAATTTTATGGTTGGCATGAAATCCACCACCACAAGTGTTTTGAGTGTTTTTGAAACAGGAATATCTAATGTAGTTCCGTTAACCAGTTACACACCTTCAGTAGGATACAACAATATTCATACATTTTCTGCTCCTTTTATCTGGGATGGATTAAGCAACTTAGTTCTGGAAACGGTTTTTTCAAATAGCATTGTTGGAACATCAGGGAATACAGTGGCTCAGTATAACTCTCCAATTGGTTTTCAAAGTACTTTAGTTTACCGGGCCGATAATCAAAGTGTTTCTGCTATTGCAGCGGCCACAACAAGTAATGTAAATATTGGGTTTGTAAGACCTGATTTTAAATTAAATGGCACGCAGGTAGGAACTTACTCCTGGAGTCCTTCAAATAGTTTGTCTTCTTCTGCTGGAGTATCTGTAGTGGCAAGTCCTACAGCAACGAGTATTTATTCTGTTGAGCTTTCCGATGGTCAGTGCGCTTCCTCTACAACAGTGTCGTTAGACGTCATTCAAAATCCATCTTTAACGATCTCAACTACGGCAACAACGGTATGTTTGGGCAATGCGGCTACTCTCACTGCTATGGGTGCAAATCAATATACATGGAGTTCTGGAATAACCCAACCTTCTATTGCTGTTTCGCCATTTGTATCTACAACCTATACAGTGTTTGGTTCAAATCCTGTTTGTCCGCCTTCTTCTACAACAATATTAATTTCTTCAGCACCTGCTTTTACTCTAACCTCTCAGGTTTTACCGCCTGTGATTTGTCTCGGCGCAAGTTCTACGCTCAGTGTTTCCGGCGCAAGTAATTATACGTGGACCGGTGGAGCTAACACAAACAGTATCACAGTAACACCAGGTGTCACCACAACATATTCTGTTATCGCTTATAACGGCCCAGGTTGCTGGACAACTAAAAACCTGAATGTAAAAGTAAATCCGTTACCAGTTATTACGGTCACTCCATCAGGTGCGACTATCTGTAGTGGTGAATCTGTTGTTTTTGAAGCGGGTGGTGTCTATAGTTTTACATGGACTCCTACAGTGTCTAACTCTCCGATTTATGAAGTGAATCCTCTTAGCACAACTGCTTATACCGTTGTGGGCTCTGATCAAAATAATTGTTTGAATAACGCTGTTGTTACTGTGGTTGTGGAGCCTTGCACAGGAATAGCTTCTACTAAAAATATCACTCAGGTTATTTCAGTTTTCCCGAATCCAAGTTCCGGAATTATAAATATAGAGTTTGGTTTTGACGGGGAAAAAACTGTACGAGTAGAAAACTCTATTGGCTCTCTCATTTTAGAGACGAAAATAATGTCTCAGGAAGAAGAAATTGATTTGAGATCTTACGCAAAAGGAATTTATTTCGTGTACATAAAAACAGGAGTTAAAAGTGCTAGTTACAAAATTATTGTAGAATAGAGTTTTAGAATACTTTATAAGAAGGCCGTCTTAAGGATGGCCTTTTTTGTTTTTGTTTCATCTAAAGTATTTGGCAACTGGTCTAAACCTTGACTTTATAAATCAGGATAATCTTAATTTGAATGAAATGTAATTCATTCATCATGAGAAAAATTAGGTATTTGGTTTTTATTTTCGCTTTTGCAAATCACTTACACGCCCAACTTTCAGGAAGCTTAAATGTTCCCTCCACTTATACGAGTCTGGCATCTGTTATCGCAGACCTTAATTTACAAGGTATTTCAGGGCCAGTGACTGTGAACATCGCGGCAGGCTTTACAGAGACTGTTATTACAGGAGGCTATTCACTTACAGCAAGTGGCACTTCTCTAAATCCCATAATTTTTAAAAAAACAGGAACTGGCTCAAACCCTTTACTGGTGGCGTATACAGGCGGCTCTGGAACCCCAGGGTCTATGCACCAGGACGGAGTTTTTAGATTAATTGGATGCGATTATATTACGATTGATGGGATAGATATTTATGATCCAAATACATCTAATCCTTCTACAATGGAGTTTGGTTATGGATTATTTAAATCAAATTCCGCTGACGGATGTCAAAATAATATTTTAAAAAACTGCACCATTACTTTAAACAGAATTAATAACGCAGGCGGCTCAGGACCCTCTTCAGATGGATCGCGGGGCATAGATGTTATAAATGCAAGCTCAAGTGCTCATAACGCAGCTATATCTGTGAGTGTAAGTTCAGGAAGCAATTCGTATAATAAATTTTATGCCAATACTATTCAAAACTGCAACATAGGAATTTCTATGGTGGGCTTCGCCGATGTAAGCCCATTTACTTATGCGGATCATGCGAATGATATAGGAGGAAACTTAATGTCTACAGGTAATTTACTACTAAATTTTGGAGGTGGTGGGTCTTCGAATGCAGCAATGGGGATCAGAACTCTGGCGCAATACGATCTGAATATTGGGTTTAATAAAATAAATAATAATACCGGTTTGGGAATAAATCATCCGGCAATTCTAAAAGGTATTTATCTGGGCGCTGCAAAAAGCGCAAATACAACGCTTAAAAATAATACACTTACTTTGAATGGTGGTGGCACAAGTTCTCAGATTTCAGTAATTGAAAATGGTTCTGGTGCAACTCCCGCGTCCAACACAGTTACTATTATTGGTAACAAAATTATAAATTGCACTTACGCAACTTCTACATCCGGCGCTTTTTACGGCATCTGGAATACTGCTTCCTGTGAAAATATTTTTGTTACTAATAACGTTTTTATTAATAATTCTACCTCCGCTACAAGTGGGTCCACCTATCTGATATATAACAACGGAGCAGTTCCTGGTTTGATTGGCATTACAGGCAATACGCTGGGTTATATGTACAGCGGTTCCGCATCATATTCCGGTACTATGTATAACATTTATAATGCTAACGGCGCAACCACTTCAACCCTCAATGTTGATAACAATCATTTCTCAAGCTTAAATCATTTTGGATATACTGGAACCGGTAGCGTTTATTTTATTTATAACACAAATGATTCATATGCAACAACTATCAATGGTAACACCTGGTCAAATCTATTTCTAAATCACAGTGGATCGCAGTATTTAATTAACAACGCGTCTTCAACGCAAGGGTTTTTAAATGTTTGTGCAAATAGCATTATCGGTTCTTATAACCGAACGGCCTCCGCGGGAGCTCTCTATTTATATTACTCCACAGGAAGTTCTCCCGCAACTTGCGTTCAGACGTATTCCGGGAATATTTTTTCGAATATAACAGCTACAGTTGCTGGTTCCGGAAATTTTTACGGCATCTACACAACGGATGGAGCTTCAAGTCCCTATCCTCAGAAAAATGTGTTTCAGAATAAGATTTCAAACGTTACGATAAACAGCAACGGTGCGTTTTACGGTTTTTACCTGGATTACCTGGGCGATGGTACACAAACATCTCCTTCCAGCGTTCATAATAATACACTCAGTTCTGTTTTTAGAAACGGAACTATTTATGGATTGTATGTTACAGCTTCCGTTTCTCCAAATTATGCACCCCGAATTTTTGCAAATACCATTCAGTATTTAAATTCAAATGGAGCTGGATCTGCAGTCTATTCAGCATATCTGGCCGGTGGTGGGGCAGGATTAAATTTCTATAAAAATAAAATAACAGACGGGGTGGCTACCGGAACATCTGGCATTGCTCATGGAATTTATTTACCTGGAGCAATAACCACTACGCTGTGTAATAATTTTATCGGTGGAATGAATGCGCCGAATTCTTCCGCCAATAATGCCGTTAACGGAATTTATATAAATGCAGGTTTTTCGGTACATACGTATTTTAATACAGTATATCTTACAGCCTCAAGTACAGGAGGGAATTATAATTCTAACGCAATTTATGCGTCCTCAACCGTAAGCCTTACCCTTAGAAATAATTGCTTCTTAAATCTTTCTTCGACTGGAACGGGCACCAATTCTGCTTTCCGACGAAGTTCGACGTCTTTTACAAACTATATGGCTGCATCGAATACGAATCTGTTTTACGCAGGCATTCCCGGTTCAGCAAATGTTATTTTGCAAAATGGCAGCACGGCCTATCAAACTCTGGCGACTTTTAAAACTGCTCTCTCACCAAGAGAATCTGGTTCAGTAACGCAGACTGTTTCGTTTCAAAATACTTTAGCATCCTCTCCTAATTATTTACATGTGACATCAAATCTTAGTTCTTTACTTGAAAGTGCAGCAACTAATATTACCGGAATTACAGATGATTTCGATGCGGATATTCGTTATGGAAATTCTGGTTATTCGGGAGCTGGCTCCGCGCCGGATATTGGCGCCGATGAATTTAACCAAAATACAAATCCCTGTTCTTCCGCTTCTGCAGGAACAGTCATAGCTATCTCTTCTTCTCTTTGTGCAGCTCAGGCGGCAACTTTAATGGCCCTAAATTATGCACTGGGAACAGGTGTTTTTTATCAGTGGCAGGTGAGCAATGCCCCAGGTGGACCTTATGCAGATGTTAGCGGAGGCACTGGCGCGACTTCATCCGAATTTATTTCTCCTTCTCTAAACGCGGGGACTTATTATTTTGTACTGACTACGACATGCAGTGCTAATTCATCTACAGCGGTGTCTGCCGAAATTTCTATAGTTGTAAATGCTTTGCCGCTTGCTTTGGCTCAGATTGCTTCGTCACTGGTTTGTTCTGGAGAATCTTTGTCTCTGAATGGTGTTGTAAATTCAGCAAGCTCTTTTCAATGGATTGGTCCGAATGGCTACAATGCGAGTGTGCAAAGTCCGACAATTTCTGACGTAAATGCGCTGTCGTCGGGAATTTACTATTTTTCTGCAATGCAGGGTAATTGCAGTTCAGCACAAAGTACAGTAATGGTAAATATAAGCGAAGTCACCCTCACTTTATCGGCTACTCCAACACTTGTATGCCTTGGTAACACTTCTATACTGAGCCTAACAACTTCTGCAAGTACGTATACGTGGAGCACTGGCTCGAATCAAAACACCATTGGTGTTTCACCAACCGTAACTTCAGTTTATACGGTTGCTGTTACCAACACTGCAAATTGTGTTCAAACTAAATCAGTAGCCATTGCTGTTACCAATCCAAGTATTAGTGCAAATAATACAGTTGTTTGCGGAAACAATGGAATAGCCGTGCTAAGCGTAAATGTTTTCAGTCCCGCTGTAGTAAACTGGTACTCTTCTATAACGTCTTCTACAAGTTTGGGCACAGGAATAAGTTATAGCGTAAACACTTCATCGTCCTGCACTTTTTATGCAGAAGCCTCAAATTCTTTGAGTGGCTGTCAAAGCCTGAGAATTCCCGTTAGTGTTACCGTCTCACCGGTTCCTGTTCTAACGCTTATTGCCAATCCATCTGTTATTTGCCCAGCTTCTTCATGCACACTTTATGCAAAAGGAGCGGTAACCTACTCATGGACCAGTTTAGGCACCGGAAGTGTAAGAACGGTTTCACCAACCAGTTCCATTATCTACACGGTTTCAGGAGAAAATAGTTTAGGATGTAGGTCGAGTGGAACTTTGCAGGTAATGACGTATACCGTGCCGGTAATTACAACCGTACAGTCGGCTACAGCTGTTTGTCCCTCAGGCGTTGTAACTTTTACTGCTTCCGGCGCTAATTCTTATTTTTGGAATACCGGCGCTAACGGTTCTCTAAATACGGTAACAGTGGCCCTTAATACAACATATACAGTTTACGGTACAAACACCGAAAGTTGCACCGCTTCAAAGACACTGGCGGTTGTAACGCGATCAGTTCCTGTTATTTCTATTTTTCAGTCAGATGCAACTTTATGCCCCGCAGAACTTGTAACTTTTACCGCTACAGGTGCAACATCCTACACATGGTTGCCAGGTGGAAGTGTTTCTCATACTTTCAATGCAAATCCTATGATTTCATCTGTATACAACGCCATCGGGAAAGGTATAAATACGTGCACCAATGTTGGAATAGCAAGTGTTATTGTAGATATATGTAGCAGTTTAATGGACGAGGATTTTTCAAAAACCAATAGTGTTTTTCCGAACCCATCTACGGGTATCGTCAATTTTGTTCTTGCTTCAAAAGGAAAACAAGCATTCAAATTATTTTCTCCTCTGGGAACGCTTATTATGGAAGGTAATATAGGCAAAGAACAGTCTGTCGATCTTTCCTCAGTTGCTAAAGGAATTTACGTTATTGAAATTTTTTCTGATAAAAATAGGGTTTGTAAAAAACTTTGCCTGGAATAATTTCGAAAAATTATTTTTTATCTTCTTTGTTTACAGGTTGTTTATTCTCGTACAGAAAGGGTTTGGGCTTGGTATAGCGGAGTGTGATTTCAAATCCTCCACGAGATGATGAAGCAGCAACGAGTCGCGATACATTAAAGTCGTAACTTAATCCTACCGCATATGTTTCCTGCCATTCAAGCAATAGTGCTACTATCACAGCATCTTTGTTTCTGTAATACAAACCACAGCCCAAAACATTACGTTTAACAATGCCGGTATATTTCGAGGCGCCATTCGTAAAATATTTCAGCATAGCGCCTGCCTGAATTTCTTGTGCAGATCCCTGGAATTGGGCAAGAAAAGACGGTGCTATAGCCAACTGCGATCCCGGAAAACTAGAAAGTAAATCACCATGAATCACATAACGTCTATATAAAAGGTTGCTGGAATTCAAAAAATGTTGCTTAGGTTGATTTAAATGGTATGTCGCAAACCCTAGCCTGGCCTTCAATTGTTTATTTGCGTTAAGTCTTCGTTCTTCTGAAGCATAAGACCAAAGTATGCCGGCGCTAACATCTCCATAACTAAAATTTGAATTTGAAAAATTTTCCTGCGAAGCTACGTTCTGGTCATAACCCGTTCCGTTGTACTGATTTGGGAAAATGAGTTTACTTTCGTCTAATCTCCTTTGAGACAGACTTCCCTGGAGTCCGAGTGAAAAAAAACTTTTCTTACTGATAGGAACAAAAGTAGCCAAAGTTAAATTCCCTTGAGTGATACCCATTTTACCATCGCCTGCGCTTGCACTGTATACCGAAAAACCCATCGCAAGTCTGCTGGTGCTTTTTTGCTTAAAAGTCATCGATCTGAATTTATCAACCTGCTCCCAATTGCTTTGGTTAAAACGTGTTTCAATAGTTGCGCCAAAAGTTTTATAAGGTGCTGAAACACTTCTCCATTGATCTTTGTATGTTAAAGCCGCTTTTACTGGATCTGCCGCACCTGCCAGTGCAGGATTTAGAAGCGATGGATTTTCGTAAAACTGAGAAAAATGAAGATCCTGAGCAGGCAGTAAACTGGCTGTTAGCAAAACAAAACAAGTATAAAGTAGGGAAAGTACTTTAGTTTTCATTCAATTTAAAAGTATTCTAACTAAAGATAAATAATAAGTACAAATAAAAAAACCGAAATCTTTTAAGTGGTAAAACAAAAAAGCCACTCTCGTTTGAGAATGGCTTTGAATTAAAAGTATGTGCTTATTTTTTAACCTGATCTTCAGGAATAAATTTAATACTCACGCTGTTAACGCAATAACGCTGTCCTGTGGCGGTAGGACCATCGTCAAAGATATGCCCAAGATGCCCCCCGCAATTAGCACAAACAATCTCCGTTCTAATCATGCCATGTGAAAAATCTTTCACTTGTTTCACGCGATCGCCGCCTAAAATATTATTATCAAAACTTGGCCAGCCACAGTGACTATCAAATTTCTGATCACTTGTAAATAATTCTGTGTTGCAGGCTGCACATACATAAATGCCTTTCTGTGAGAAAGTATTGTATTCTCCAGTTCCCGGACGTTCAGTCCCCTTTTCACGTAAAATATGATATTGTTCAGGTGTCAGGATTTTTTTCCATTCCGCATCTGTTTTTGTCAGCTTGTTTTCCATAGATTTTTGAGGTTTGTCTTCACTTTCTTTTGCTGCTGAATTAGTCGTTGTTGTTTGACAAGACACCAGTCCAAATACCAAAAAGAATAAAGAGGTTGTGAATATTTTTTTCATTTGCCCGTTTTATAAAGATACGAGAATTAGAAAGTTATAGTTTTCGATTTACATAAATTAACGCTTGTATTGCTTCAAGCGAAAATGCTTTTTAGTGCATGAAGAGGAAGCTGCCTTCAGCTTTATGGTTTCCTGCTCCTCAATTTTATTTCATCAAGCAACTTTTCTTCACTGCCATTTCTTTGACTAATAGGTATAAATGAGCCCTCACCTTTTGAAGCTATATCTCTTAAATTTCGCATGGCATCTTTGTCATTTCCCAGCGCTACAGTACTTAAAATTATTTTTTTATCGCTCTGTCGTTTTTTCCAGACAAGAAAATCTTCCCGCTCAAACTTAAACTCTCCATCTGTAACAATAATGATCTGGTTATTTCCATTTTGAATGTAGTGTCTTTGAGCTACCTGTTGTCCAAATAAAATAGCAGTTTTGCCAGCAGTCATCCCTTTAGCTTTTAAACTATCTACTAAAATATGCAGTGCGGTTTTGTTTTCACCACTTAAACCTTCTTTTATAACTTTCACCTGACTGGCGTAAGTTACAAAGCTAATGGTGTCAATATCACGCACTTCATCTATCAATTTATGAAGCGCTGTTTTCATCACCGGAAGTTTTAAAGAGTCACGCATCGAGCTGCTTATGTCTACCAAAAAAAGAATGTTGTTTGGTTTATACTTTGAAATTGGCAAGGTTCCTTTTTCCTGCAGGAGCTCTTCCTTAATTGGCTCTGGTGTAAAAGAGTGACTTGCTGCAACACGCGTAGGTGAAGGACTTTCGGGAAGTTTATTAGAGTTGTCTCTTTTTACAGGTGCTTGTGGAATGGAAATTGGCCCTTCTTTTACAGCAACTGTATTCGGTCTTCTTTTTCCGAAATAAACGCAGGCTTGGCGATCGTTGGTTTTTACGTTGGCTAGATTTCCTGATAAAGTTATTTCGTAAGGCACTGTTTTGTCGGTTGCAACCAGGTTTATTTTCTTCTTGAATTTGCCGTTGCTCTCAGGAATAAAAGAGATTACTAAGAGGCAAGTATCGCCTGCTTGCAGAGTCTTTTTGGAAGTGTAGATTTTTACTCCGCGATCAGCATCGGCACGCATTAAAAAAACTTTTTTGTCGGAGGTGTTTGTAAGAACAAGGTCTCCTTTTATTTCGTAGGCTTCGGAAATATTTCCCAGGTTTATATCTTTCTCACTAAATGTGATCTGTGAATCACAAAAAAAAGGAACCAGCAGAAAAAAGAAGAGTTTGTTCATGTTTTATACCATAACAACAAATAAGCCAAACGACACACTATTTGTTTAAATAATTGTAAAAATAGATCAAATTCTGCTATTCACCTTTAATGCTGAGCTTTCTCATGGTAAAGAGAATAGCGAGTCCAACAACAAAATAAGCAATTAGTGAAAGTATCGAAGGACGCATTCCTCCAACCATTTCGCTTATAAGTCCGAAGGTTACAGTTCCAATAATCATCCCTAACTTTTCCATCACGTCGTAAAAACTGAAGAAGCTGGCATGGTCATCAGTAGCAGGAAGGAGTTTGGAGTAAGTACTTCTTGAGAGTGCCTGAATTCCACCCATTACAAAGCCTACTAAAAATGCCACCACATAAAAATGAATCGGAAAGTAGGCGAACTGGTAAGTGAAAACGCAGATAAAAACCCAAATGAGTACAGCGATCATTAGCGACTTAATGTTTCCGATTTTTCTCGAAATTCCCGAAAATATAAAGGATCCTGCAATGCCTACAAATTGAATAATGAGAATGCTAACAATAAGAGACGTCGTTTTTGCTTTTTCTCCAGCTTCTCCTTCGCCCCAGAAAATTTCATTCCTGGCAAATAAAACAGCTACCACCATGATCGTTTGAACTCCCATGTTATAAAAGAAATAAGCAGAGAGAAATCTCTTTAAGCTTGGAATGGACTTCAACTGCTTAAAAACGTTCCCTAATTCTGTAAAACCTTTTGAGAACAATCTCTTTTTGTTATGCACAGTTTCATCCTGCGCTTTATTTGGCAGCACTCTGAAGGTATATTGCGCAAAGCCTAGCCACCAAAGACCGGTAAGAAGAAAGGAATACTTGACCTTGAAAAAACCTGAGCTCACGATAATACCATTCACTTCTTTTTCTTCGTATTTAAAAACCATTATTCCAACTAAACAAATAATCAAAAGAAGAGAGCTTCCGAAATAGCCTATTGCGAAGCCACGGGCGCTAACCTTATCCTGGTTTTCGACGCTGGCAATTTCCGGTAAGTAAGAATTATAATAAACCAAGCTTCCCCAAAAACCAATAGTAGCTGTAATAAAAGGAACAAAACTTAATTCAAGATGCTCGAGCGAAAAGAAAAACAAACACATACAGGAGATTGCGCCGAGATAACAAAAGAATTGCAGGAAGCGTTTTTTGTTGCCCAGGTAATCGGCAATGCCACTTAAAATAGGCGCAATAAGCACAACAATTGAAAGCGCGAAGGCATAAACAAAAGAGTAGATGGTCGTATTCTCTACTTGTTTTCCAAAAAAAGTAACTGTATGACCAATAAATTCTTTTCCCCTATGGGTGGTCACATAATCGTAAAAGTTAGGAAAAATGGCTGATGTAATTACCAATGGAAAAACAGAGTTTGCCCAATCATAAAAAGTCCAGGCGCGAATTATTTTTGGATTATCTTTTTCTATCAAATTCATAAATGTTTTTTGTTGATGAGATTTTAAAAGAGCCTGTCTCTCCAGGTAGGTTATAAATCTAATATTTATTTTTTAATAATCTCAAACTCCACACGGCGGTTGCGCGATCTTCCGGCCTCTGTTGCATTGTCAGCGATAGGCTGCGAACTCCCAAATCCTTTAAAGTACATTTTGTTCTGTACGCCTTTGCTTATAAGGTATTCGAAAACTTCACGCGCACGGAGTTCACTCATTTTTTGGTTTTTGTATTTCAATCCATCATTGTCACTATGTCCGTTAATCTGAATTTCCACCGTAGGATTTTGAATAAGATAGAGTGCCAGTTTGTTCAATTCAATGTTCGACTCGGGAAGTAAATAGTAACGCCCACTCACAAAAAAAATGTTATTGAGACTTACTTTTTCACCTACCTTAATGTCGTCTTTTACTTTCAGGGTAGAGTCGGCCCAAAGCTCTTTGTAATTGGGTCCAATACGTTCCTGTGCCACTTTTTCTTCGAATAGCGGAGATTTTATCATCTTCACATCATCCACAAAATAGTAGGCCTCTTTAGCACCGAATTTAAAGACATCTATACGCGCCATATCTTTTTTAATTTTTGGTGAAAAATTACCGATGGTTAAATATTTCTCCCCACCGTCGGCCTTATAAAATCCTTTGATGGTCATCCATTGATACCCTTGCATTAAGCCGCCGTTTAAACAAACGCTATCAACCATATTAGATTTTGATACATCGTAGGGGCCTTTATAACCTCCTTTTGTAAACAGCACACCAAATGATCTGAGTGTGCAATTACTCCAAAAAGCCAGTCGAATTTGCATGCTGTACTCATAAATAGTACCCCTGTGAAGCGGTTCTACCAATTTAACCTGCAAAAACTCTTTGTATTTTTTTCGAAATCTGAAGCCCGTATAACAGTAACCGTCATAAGCTCCTTTTTGAACCGTTGTGTCGTTACTAAGAGGATTCTGGTAATAATCAATCGTCTCAATAGGCCGCCAGGGCACTGCCTTTCTCACATCATTGGCTTTTTTGCGATAATTTTCGAAACTCCCGTTAGGAACCAGGTTTTTCTCCGGTTTTGGCCCGGCTAAGTTCTGGGCCAAAGAAGCAACGCTGGCTAAAGCCATTATGAGGAGAAAAAATTGCTTCATCCCTGCAAAAATAGACTTAAATCAAAATTTAAGGCGATTTTGTTTTTAACACTTGGATATTCAAAAAAAGTAGTATATTTGCCTTCCCAAAATCGGGAATAACAAAAGAAATTACAGACAATGGCAAACCATAAATCATCAATTAAACGCATTCGCTCTAACGACGCTAAACGTACAGAGAACCGTTATTACGCAAAAACTACTCGTACTGCTGTAAAAGCTTTACGTACAGCTACTTCTAAAAAAGATGCAGAAGCTTTATTACCTAAAGTATCGGGTATGTTAGATAAATTGGCTAAAAAGAACGTTATCCACAAAAACAAAGCGGGTAACATGAAATCTAAACTTGCTAAGAAAGTTGCTACTTTAAAATAATTTTCAATAAAAGTATTTACAAACCGTCTGGGTAAAACCCTGACGGTTTTTTTTTGCTCTTTGCTTAACTTTAACACAGATTCTTAATTCATCACAACCTTATATTATATATTATATGAAAAGAATGTTCGATAAATTTTCAACACAGGTAACAAATGCCACAGGAAGTCCTTCGGCTTTCATTATTGCTTTGGTAATCATTATTATATGGGCAACCACTGGCCCAATCTTTAATTTTTCAGATACCTGGCAATTGGTTATCAATACCGGAACTACCATTATTACTTTTTTGATGGTTTTTGTCATTCAACAATCCCAGAATAAAGATACCAAAGCACTGCATTTAAAATTAAATGAACTGATAGCCTGTAATAAGGATGCAAGCAACCGTTTAATCGATATTGAAGATCTAACAGGTGAAGAGATTGAAGTGCTTAAAAAATTCTATATCAAACTTGCAAAACTTTCCGCTACGGAAGAAGATGTCCACGCAAGCCATTCATTAGACGAAGCACATGCAAATCATAAATCAAAAATTTCGCACGAGAAGGCAAAGGAATAATTTTTAAAACTCCTTTCGTAGAGTGGCCGGACTTGAGAAAATTTCCGCCGCAACAATCAGACCAAAAAAATAATTTCTCTGTCAAAAAAGTATTTTCCTGTTTTTTGTAGATGAATGCGTTGTACGGTAGGTTAAACCTTCATTTTTTTTAGAGTTAAAATTATCCTGCTTTCTAATAGTTTATCTGTTTAATTCTTGTATTTTGTCAACCATGCACAAGCGTGTGCTAAACAAAAGCAGGACTTACAAAACTAAAAACTACCAATTCTAAATCTCCGCAATATGATTACACTTTTATCTGCACTTTTTAGGCTTCAGGTTCTTGCCGTTTCGAAAAAAATTCTGAAATTAACCTTCAGTGATAACGGACACTTATTCTTTGTTACAAAGAGTTTCATTTTCTAAACAGTAATTGCGAGAAATCATCTGATGGAAAAAGAACTAAAAATTTTACTTCTCGAAGATAATTATTCGGACGCCGAGATTTTAATGAAAACGCTCAGCAAAGCCGGTATGCAGTACGATTTGCATCTTGTTGAGTCTAAAGATCATTTTATTTCTGAGCTTGAATCATTCGATCCCGATGTAATTGTTTCTGATTTTTCTCTGCCAACCTTAAACTCGCTGGAAGCACTCGACATAGCGCGTTCACGAAATTCAGAGATTCCCTTTATTCTTGTTACAGGTTCTGTTTCTGAAGAGTTTGCGGTGGAGTGTATCAGAGCCGGGGTAGATGACTATATTCTTAAGAGCAGCCTGATTCGTCTCCCATCATCAATAAAAAATATTTTCTCCAAAGCGCTTGCCAGACGCGAAAAGGAAACTATCCTTTCTATACATCAGGAATTGAAAATAGCCTATAACGAGATTGAAGAAAATAATAAGAGCATGATGGACAGTATTAACTATGCCAAGTTAATACAGGAAGCCATGTTGCCTGAGAAAGCAGTGCTTACAAATTATTTTCCAAATTCACTTATTATCTACAGGCCAAAAGATATAGTAAGCGGTGATTTTTATTGGTTTGTAGAAAGAGAAAGAAAATTATTCATTGCTGTTGCTGATTGCACGGGTCATGGGGTTCCGGGTTCTCTTATGTCTATGATCGGTTATAGTTTATTAAATGAAATCGTCAACGTAAAAAAAATTAGGCAGCCGGCAGAAATTTTAAATAAACTCAATCGTGGAATTCGTCGCACCCTTAAACAAGATAAAACCGGCAATCAAAGGTGTGATGGCATGGATATCGCGCTTTGTGCAATCGACAGGGAGAGGCAGGAAATTGAATTTGCGGGCGCCAACAGACATCTCATTTTTTTCAGGGATAAAGAACTTGAAATGACAAAGGGTAATAAAGTTGGAATAGGCGGCTTACACGATGAAGCAGCTATCAGTTTTACAAATCATAAAATCTCCTACGATGAGGGCGACATCATGTATCTTTGCACAGATGGCTACGCAGATCAGTTTGGCGGAACCAAAGGTAAACGCATGATGACGCGTAATATGATTAAAATTCTTGAGAAATCTTTGTCCTTCGGAGTAGGCGAGCAGGAGCAGCTCTTAAATCATTGGTTAGATAAATGGCAGGGAAATTATGAGCAAACTGACGATATCTTACTTATCGGAATTCAGTTATAACTTGCAGCTTTCAGAAAATTGCCTGTAAACAATTTAAAATTAACTAAAAGAGCCGTTTTTGTCTGTCAAAAACGGCTCTTTGTCGAATAATTATTTTTTTTGAAGATTAGCGGTGATCTGGTTTTTTTAGGATAATAACTTTTGTCTCAACATAAACTCCAGTTGCTCATTTGTAGTCAAAAGTTGTTCACTTAACTCTTTTTGTTTTTTCTTTAAATGGTAGACTTTAAAGGCGTTTTCAATGGTTTCCTTTAGATTTTCATCGTTCCAGGGTTTCTGCAGGTAATGGTAAATCTGCCCACGGTTAATTGCATCTTTTATTGCCTCTATGTCAGAAAAACCGGTAAGTAAAATTCTTATTTGATCAGGATAGTCCTTTACCGCTTGCGCAAGTAATTCGGTACCAAGAGTACCTGGCATGCGCTGGTCTGTAATAAGAACATGTATCTCATTGTCAGCGAGCACTTTTTTTCCTTCGTCCGCTGAAATGGCCGTAAACACTGTAAAATGTCGCCTAAAAGAAGCTTTAAAAGCTAAAAGATTATTTTCTTCGTCGTCAACATAAAGCACATTGATAGTAGGTTGCTCGCTCATTTGAAGTTCTTTAACCGCGTGAATAAATGTTTTTATAAAGTGTTTTTGCTTAAACTGACTCAAACACTTTCTCAGTTCGAATTTATGAATAATAATTTTATTTTTACAAAAATTACATGGTTTAACAACTTCATAAATTATGTGATTTACAGATACTAAACTTAAGAACTAACGCACGGTTACTATGACAGCAACTTCTGAACGCCTGGAAATACTGAGGAGTGAACATCAAAAAAACAGTACTAGCTTCAAGCCCTTGCTTTATAGGCTTCGCGAGGCCAACGATCTCAAATTATTTACCGAGCTGTTGTCAGTACCGGGCATTGTTGTGGTAGATCATATTCGTGAACAGATCTCTGAATTCGTTAAGTTGAAAAGTCCACACAAAAGATTTTCGACCGATCAGTTAAAAACCGAAACAGAAAAACATATTGGCAACACAGATCTCAATGAATATGGGGTTTGGGCGTACTACCCATGGTCGAAGCGCCTGGTGCATATTTTAGACGAAGAAGAATTTATTGAAGTGAGAACCAGTCGCAACCAATACAAGATTACCCGTGAAGAAAGAGATACGCTGGCAACAAAAAAAATTGGCATTATCGGACTTTCTGTAGGCCAATCGGTTTCGGTGACGCTCGCCATGGAACGTATATGCGGCGAATTGCGGCTGGCAGATTTCGACTTGCTGGAACTTACAAATCTTAACCGTATTCGTACCGGAGTGCACAATCTTGGATTAGCAAAAGTATACTCTGTAGCCCGCGAAATTTCAGAAATAGATCCATACATAAAAATAATCTGTTTCCCTGAAGGGCTGAACGAAAATAACCTCGATACTTTTTTCCTCGAGGGCGGGAAATTAGACTTGCTTGTAGAAGAGTCTGACGGGTTCGATATAAAAATATTAAGCAGGTACAAAGCGCGTGATTTGAGAGTGCCGGTAATTATGGAAGCCAGCGATAAATGTATGGTAGATGTGGAGCGTTTTGATTTAGAACCAGACCGAAATATCCTGCATGGTATTGTTAAGCATCTTGATATCGCAACATTAAAAAGCCTAACAACTAACGAAGAAAAAATTCCTTACATGCTGGATGTTCTCGGGTTAAGTTCTACTAGTCCGAGATTAAGAGCGTCTATGTTGGAAATGCAACAAACTATCAGCACCTGGCCACAGTTGGGTTCTGCCGTAACAATGGGCGGTGGTATTACAGCAGATGTAAGCAGAAGAATGTTATTGAATCACTTTACGGATTCTGGACGTTATTATGTAGACATAGATTTACTCATAGGAAATAAAACAGAGGCTTCAACAAATAAATTACAATCTGAAACTTCTATACAGTGGAGTGCCGATAGTATGGAAAAAGTCATCGGCAAAATGAATGAAAAGAGAGAATCCACGATTACCGAAAAAGATCTGGATGCCCTTGTAGAAGCCGGTGCAGCTGCTCCGTCATATGCCAATAAACAACCGTGGAAGTGGCTTGCCGCTGAAAAAAAATTATACCTTTTCAAAGAAAACAAAAAATCTTTCCACGACCCTGACCAACGAAATACTTATATTTCTTTAGGTTCTGCTATAGAAAATGTTATGCTCAAAGCCGAGGAGCTAGGCTACAAAACTAATTGCCACCTATTGCCTCTGACTTCTGAAAAAGAATTTATTGCAGCTTTTAGTTTTGAAGGCGGAGAAACCAAAAACAGCTCCGATTTAAGCCCTTATATTTTTAAAAGAAAGACTAACCGTAAAATGGGCAACGGCAATCCGATAAAATCTAGTTACCTGGATGAACTGCAGGCATTGACGAACCAAAGTCGGGGAGCTTCGTTAAGTTTGGTCACTTCTAAAAAAGAAATAGAGGAAGTTGCTAATGTAGCGGGCGCAATTGAGCGCATAAGACTTTTGGATCCCAGGGCTCACGAAGACTATTTTAAAAACGAAATCCGTTGGCAAACTTCAGAGCCAATTTTAGAAGGCCTGGATGTGAAAACCCTGGAACTGCCTGCCTCGGTGCAAACTGCCTTTGAAGTTATTGCTGATCCTAAAGTAGCGGCTTTACTTAATCAGTGGGAAAAAGGGATTGCCTTCGAGAAATTAACACAGGCCTCGGTTGCCAGTTCTTCGGCAATAGGTTTGTTGAGTATGCCACTTGATTCAATAGAGGATCTGATTGAAGGGGGAAGAATCTCCGAAAAAATTTGGCTTAGTGCCACTAAAAATTCTTTAGCTTTTCAACCTATTTGTGTACCTTTAAGTTTCTTTAAACTAGCTGGTAACAACAATAAAAACAAAACACTAAGTACTAAAACTTTTTATCAGGTAGAAGCGTTAAAAGCCCAACTTTCGCTTATATTTAAGGAATTAAAATCAAGAGAAGCTGTTTTTATGTTCAGACTTTCTGAAGCAGAAATAACACTTACCCACTCGTTGAGAAAGCCTTTAAATGAAGTATATTTTAAAAGTAAGACACACAAATGAAATTAATTTTTCGCGCATTTAAAGCTACTGAGAACAAAGAACTATGCGAAAGGTATCTCAACGGGCACATCCAGGTACTGGTTAATTACGGTATTACGAATATTACCACCAATAATAAAGAGTGGATGGATTGGGATTTCGTGTATTGTGTAATTGCTGAAAAAGAAGACGGAACAGTTGTAGGCGGTGTAAGAACACAAATTGCCGACGGAACACATCTATTGCCGGTTGAAAAAGCCATCGGTAAAATGGACCCTAAAATACATGAAATTGTAAAGCATTACCAGGCGGATGGTGTAGGGGAGCTCTGCGCTTTGTGGAACGCAAAAGAAGTGGCAGGTATGGGCTTAAGCATCATGCTTGTAAGAGCGGGTATAGCCATGCTCAACCAGGTAAAATGCAATACACTTATGGGAATCTGCGCCGACTATACTTTAAAAATGTTTAGAAAAGTGGGTTTTGTCGTAGACAATTCTCTGGGCGATAAGGGTGAGTTTGTTTATCCGAACGAAAATTATGTGGCAAGGGTTCTTGGTATTTTAAATGCAAAAGATCTTTCTACAGCTGAGGAATACGACAGGCTCAAGATGCTTGATCTTCGTGAAAATCCTGTTCAGACAACTACTGAAAAAGGAGCTAACGATGTTACAATTGACATAGAGTATTTACTTTTATTAAAATAATAAAACGCCTTTCCCCATGCTTCGCTCAGGATTTTTGTTTTTCTTCTTACTGCTTGCAAAATTTTTATCTGCACAAATTTTGGTATCCGATTCGCCGCAAAAATCACCGGTAGTCAACCTTAATAATGGCATTTCTTACCTCGAAGACAAAGAAGGAACGTTAACCTTTGATGAAGTTAAATCATCTTCGGCTTTTTTACCTGTTAAAACTAAGGTTCCTAATTTTGGAATAACACGCTCAGCCTACTGGCTCAGGATTCTGATCAAAAACACAACACACAAAGAAGTATACCGATTGCAGATTTCTCAGCCCGCTCTGGATGAAATCGATTTTTACCAAAAAAATAAAAATGGAAATTTTGAAGTTACAAAAGCTGGCGAATCCCTTCCTTTTGGTGCCCGCGAGTTTTTTGATCCTAATTACATTTATCGCCTTCGATTAGATACTCTCGCTACAAATGAAATTTTTATGCGTGTAAAGTCTCGCGACAACTTACAGGTACCCTTACTGATCGATAGCCAGGAGCACATTTTCGAAACCAGCAAGATCAGAGATTATATCCTGGGCTTGTTCGCAGGTATTATGCTGGTAATGTTTTTATACAATACTTTCCTGTATGTAACAGTTCGTGATAAAACTTATCTGTATTACATCATTTATCTGGCCATGGTTATTCTCGTGCAAACAAGCATACAGGGGTATACTTTTCAGTATCTGTGGCCAAATATATCGCTTATAGCACAGTGGAGTCAGTTTACTTTTTCACCTCTCTCAGGAATCACAAGTGCTTATTTCATGAGAGTGTTTCTAAATACGGCTTTCTACACCCCCCGGCTGGACAAAGGATTTATTTATTTTACCATAGCCTACGGGGTTGCATTCGCATTTGCAGTATTCGGAAGATTCGACATCAGCTTCAATATGATCACCGCGTGTGCATCTGCACTTTCTATGTACATGATGATTGTTGCTATTTCTGTATTTAGAAAAGGATACAAGCCTGCAAGTTATTTTTTAATGGCATGGTCGTTATTTTTATTTGGTGTCACCGTTTATGCCATGACTAATTTTGGAATCTTGCCAATAAACAATTTTACATTTTATATGATGCCTTTTGGAGCCGCAGCTGAGGTTGTCTTACTTTCCCTTGCTCTTGCCGACCGTATTAATATTCTTAAAAAAGAAAAAGAAGAGTCGCAGGCCGAAGCTCTAAGAATTTCGCAGGAAAATCAACAATTGATTAAAGAACAAAATATTCTCTTGGAACAAAAAGTACACGAGCGTACTTTAGAATTGGAAGAAACTAACGAAGAGTTAAACGTAACGCTAACATATTTAAAAGATACTCAAACACAACTAGTAAATGCAGAGAAGATGGCTTCCTTAGGACAGCTTACTGCGGGTATTGCACACGAAATAAACAATCCTATTAATTTTGTAAGCGCAAACTTAAAGCCGCTTAAAACCGATATTTCGGAGATTTTTGAAATGGTGGATAAATATGAAACCATTAACCCTCAAACTGAACTTATTGAAAAACTTAAGGAGATTGATGCCTTTAAAAAGAAAATTGATCTCACATACCTTAAGCATGAAATTGGTACTCTGCTAACCGGGATTGAGGATGGTGCAAGAAGAACAGCAGAAATTGTCTCTGGTTTAAAAAACTTTTCTCGTCTCGACGAAAGCGACATTAAAGAAGCTAACATTAACGAGGGAATTGAATCTACGCTTGTTTTATTAAGAAGCTCCATTCTGAAAAATATCGAAGTGGTTACAAATCTTGGTGTCCTTCCAAATATTGAGTGTTTCCCGGGAAAACTTAACCAGGTATTTATGAATGTTCTAAGCAACGCTTTGTATGCTATGAATAAAAAAGATGCTTCATCAAAAAATAAACTAACTATCACTACTTTTGAAAAGAACGATCATGTTTATATTATTTTTGAAGATACAGGCATTGGAATGAACCAGGAAGTAAAAGAAAAGGTATTTGAACCTTTCTTTACCACTAAAGATGTGGGAGAGGGCACCGGACTTGGAATGTCAATCGTATTTAAGATAGTGGAAAGTCACCACGCAAAAATGGAAATAGAATCGGAACCCGGAAAGGGAACAAAAATTACCTTAATTCTCAATAAAAAAATAGGTTAGAAGTTTAAAAAAAAAAGAGCCGTGTAATCTACACGGCTCTTTTTAATTATCTTTTTAATCAAAATACTCCTTCATTCGGTCAAAAAATCCCTTCTCTTTTTTACTGGGATTCGGTTCAAAGTTTTTAGACGTTTTCATTTCCTCTAAGGTCTTTTTTTCCTCAGGACTTAAATGTGTTGGCGTGTAGATACTTATTTCCACTAAAAGATCACCACGACCATAAGAATTCACATCCGGAAGCCCTTTGCCTTTTAGGCGTAATACTTTTCCACTCTGTGTTCCTGCGTCAACTTTAATTTTCGCTTTTGCATCCACAGTGGGTATTTCAACCGTGGTTCCTAATGCAGCATCCGGAAAACCAATGTTCAGGTAATAAATCAAATGGTTGCCCTCACGTTTTAAATAAGGATGTTCTTCTTCTTCAATAACAATTAGAAGATCGCCGTTTATTCCACCACGTGGAGCAGCGTTTCCTTTTCCCTGCATACTCAATTGCATACCTTCTGCAACGCCTGCTGGAATATTAATGCTAATTACTTCTTCTTCCCTTACTATACCGTCACCGTGACAAGTGTTGCATTTATCTTTTACAATTCTGCCTTCACCATTACAAGTGCCACAGGTTGTTTGTGTTTGCATAGCCCCCAGAATGGTTTGCTGCACGCGTGTTATAGCGCCGCTTCCATTGCAGGATTTACACGTTTCAAATTGACCGTTTTTCGCACCACTACCACTGCATGTTTTGCAACTCACATGTTTATTGACTTTTATTTTTTTCTCAACGCCATCGGAAATATCTTTTAACGTGAGTTTAACTTTCACACGCAGATTAGTCCCGCGGGTTACCCGACGGCCACTGGATCTTCCTCCTCCAAAACCACCACCACCAAAAGCTCCACCAAAAATATCCCCAAACTGGCTGAAGATATCATCCATGTTCATTCCGCCACCGCCAAAACCGCCACCAGAAGCTCCTCCAACACCAGCGTGCCCAAATTGATTGTAACGCTGACGTTTTTCAGGGTTGCTTAATATTTCATAAGCTTCAGCTGCTTCTTTAAACTTTTCTTCAGCGGCTTTATCGTCAGGATTTTTATCGGGATGAAATTTAATTGCAAGCTTACGATAAGCTTTTTTTATTTCTTCTTCACTTGCGTTCTTCGCAAGACCTAATACTTCGTAATAGTCTCTTTTAGACATTCGTGTGCGTTTTTTTGTGTGATCTATTTTACTGTATGCGAATTACTGAGCAATAACAACTTTTGCAAAGCGAATAACTTTATCGCCAAGTTTATAGCCTTTCTCAACTTCATCAATTACTTTTCCTTTTTGTGAATCATCGCTCGCAGGAATGTGTGTAATTGCTTCCATTACGTCCGGATCAAAAGATTCTCCTTTGCTTTCAAAAGCAGTTAATCCTTTTTGGACTGTTGAATTTTTCAGTTTGTTATAAATCAATTGAATTCCTTCTTTAATTGCCCCTGCATCGCTCACAGTTTCATTTGCCTTCATAGCCCTTTCAAAATCATCCATGATGGGTAGAATAGCTTTAAAAACGTCTTCAGCTGCTGTTTTTATGATGTCTGATTTTTCTTTAATGGTGCGCTTGCGGTAATTATCGAATTCAGAATAGAGTCGAAGGTATTTATCGTTAAGATCTTTAATTTTTGATTCTGGATCCTCAGAAACTGTTTTTTCGTCAGTTACAGTGCTATTTTCAGTCGTATTGTCAGTGTTGTTAGACGCTGAATCGTTCTCCGGTTGTTCGTCGTTAATGTTATGTTCTTGATTTTGCATGGCTTAAGGACAATTTGTAAGTTTTATACTCTTATAAATCAATTACTTTGCCATAAATTAAGAGCAGATATTTTGTCAGTTTTTGAAGATCAGAAACTCTACCCGGCGATTAATGCGATGATCTTCTTCACGGCAGTCTGTAGTACCTTCACAGATTTTACGAAGCTCAGAGTTGCCTTTGGCTACAGCCTTTATGCGACCTGCTATTATACCTTTTTTTAGAAAATAGGCTTTTACCGCATTCACCTGGTTAGTTGTCAATTCGAGTGCGTAAGCAGCATCCATGCGTGCATCCGTATGTGTAGTTATTTCTACAGATGCCAGTTTATCTTTTTGAAGCATGGCAATAATGGAGTTCAGTTCCTGCTCATCTTTAGGTGTTAAACCTGTACCATTTGTGTAAAAAGTCAGATGTTTTACAACATCTATTTGTCCTAACGAATTTACAATAGTGTGCGAAGTGTCCGCCGTTAGCTTTGTGCTGGCGCGTGCAGATATATAAAATGTAAAACCCTGGTCTTTAGTCCGTCCGTCCATCATGAAATCGCCACTGGCGGTATAAAGCGCAATGGGGTCGGAGGTAGTAATATCAATTTTGTTATCCACTTTTAAGATGAAATCCTGGTTTAACTTTATGTCGCTAAATGAAAATTCTCCCTTGTGGTTAGTAGTAGTTCTTGCAACTGAATCGCCGTAAAAGTTGAAGAGGTACAATTTGATGTATTTAATTGCTTCGTTTTTATCTGAAGATTGTGCAAGTTTTCCAACGACATCTTTTTTAATGGGTTGAATGTTTTTGTGATCATCCAGAATATTTTCCAGTTCCGTCATCTTTGGGTTAATAGCCAGCACCAGTCCGGCTTCATCTATCAGAATATCTGTAGGCAAACTGCTAACCCCATATTTTTTGCACACGTCATCCGAGTACCCGCGAACGGCTATGCCATTGGTGAAAAGTGAAAGAGAGTCTGCAACAATGGCTTCTTTCCAGGCATTTTTATCCGTCTGTACAGCTACGGCTATAACCTCAAATCCTTCCGCGTTTCTATATTGCGCTGTTTTGTAACGTTGCGTTAAACGCGTTAGCTGCTTATTGGCCACTCTCGATTTTTTAACACTGCTGCTCCAAAAATGAAGAAGAATAATTTTCCTCATATAGGGCATGGTATAACTTTGAATGGTGTTTTCCTGAAGATTAAGAATGAAAGATGGCGCTTTTGCACCTGCAATCAGAAGCGAAGAATCCCTTTGTGAAAAACTCGTCGCAAAGAGAAAGATAAAAAGAATGAAAAATTTATACTTCATTATTTGATAATTAATTTATCAAGGGCGGTAATCAAATCTTCACCACGCAAATTTTTATTAATTATAATTCCTTTTTCGTTTATTAAAAAATTTCCGGGAATACTGTTGATGCGGTATTTGGCAGCAGCCTCACTGCCCCAGCCCATTAGATCACTCACATGATTTGACCAGATCAAACCATCTTTAACAATAGCTCTTTTCCAGGCATCAGCGTTTCCATCCAGAGAAACACTGTAAATTGTAAATCCATCCCCTCCTTTAAATGTCTTGTCCTTATAAAGTGAATAAGCATTAACCAATGACGGATTCTCCATCCTGCAAGGCCCGCACCAGCTTGCCCAAAAATCGATGAGGACAAGTTTTCCGCGCAATGAAGAGAGACTCATTACCATTCCCTCGGGATTCGTGTAAGAAAGTTCTGGAGCCAGGTTTCCAAGATTTAAGCCCACTGCGGGCTCAGATTGTATACCCGATGTGTCGTACGACTCTGTTCCATGGTCCTTGCATTTAAAAGAAACTGCAATAACCAACAAAGCGGCAAAAAACAAAGGTGTTATATATTTCATGATGATTTTCGAAGGATTTGTGCACCAATGGCGTTTAAACGACCATCGATGTTTTGATAACCTCTGTCAATTTGGTTGATATTAAAGATTGTACTTTTGCCTTTTGCACTCATGGCCGCGATAAGTAAAGCCACGCCAGCTCGAATGTCGGGACTGGCCATTTGAATAGCACGAAGCTGCACTTTGCGGTCCATTCCCATAACTACAGCGCGATGTGGATCACTCAAAATAATTTTAGCTCCCATATCAATAAGCTTATCTACGAAAAACAAGCGGCTCTCGAACATTTTTTGATGAATAAGAACATTCCCTCTTGCCTGTATAGCTGTAACAAGTGCAATACTTATAAGATCGGGTGTAAAGCCTGGCCAAATGGCATCACTTACAGTAAGTATCGAACCATCAATAAAAGTATCAATTTCATAGCTTTCTTGTTCTGGAATAAAAATATCATCACCTCTGCGTTCGAGCTGAATTCCAAGTCTGCCAAAAATAGTAGGGATAATCCCAAGATTGTCGTAGCTCACATCTTTAATAGTAACTTCCGATTGCGTTACGGCCGCCATTCCAATAAAGGAGCCAATCTCAATCATATCAGGAAGTAAACGGTGCGTTGTTCCTTTAAGTTCTTTCACACCTTCAATCGTCAATAAATTTGAACCAACGCCACCAATTTTTGCACCCATTCGGTTAAGCATCTTACAAAGCTGTTGCAGATAAGGCTCGCAGGCTGCGTTGTATATGGTTGTAATGCCTTCAGCAAGAACCGCTGCCATTACAATATTCGCTGTGCCGGTAACTGATGCTTCATCCAGCAACATATACGCCCCTTTAAGATTCTTTCCTTCTACTTCAAAAATTTCGTTCTCTTGTTGGTAGTTGAATTTGGCACCTAAAGCCTCAAAGCCCATAAAATGCGTATCCACGCGGCGGCGCCCAATCTTATCTCCACCTGGTTTTGGCATATAAGCCTTTCCAAAGCGCGTCAACATAGGCCCAACAATCATCATACTTCCTCTTAATCCGCCACCTTTCTTTTTAAAATCAGGCGACACGAGGTAATCAACATTAACATTATCAGCCTGAAAAGTATATTCTTCATGGCCGGTTTTTTCAACCTTTACACCGAGTTCATGCAAAAGCTCAATAAGCTTATTTATATCAACAATATTCGGAATATTTCCGATTACAACTTTTTCTTTAGTTAACAGAACCGCGCAAATAACTTGTAAAGCCTCGTTTTTAGCGCCCTGTGGAATAATATCGCCTTTTAATTTATGCCCACCTTGTACTTCAAATATTGCCATATAGAAGAATTAAAATTTTCTATTGTTTTTATGTTTGTGATTGTTATTGTTATTCTTGTGTTTATTGTTTTTGTGGTGGAATTTTTTATTATTGGTTTGTCCACGCAACTCCTGGTGAGAGCTTAAAGGCGCCGTGCCTTCAACTTTTAATTCCCCGCCCGAAAGTTCTGAGAGATTTTTGAGAATAACATCGTCTGTAATAGTATCCTTATTCCAGTTGAAATAAGATTTTTTAAGATGATTGGCTATTTGCCTTGTCAATTCATTGCGTTCCGGACCCTCAGCAAGAGACCTGGCTTTTTTTATGATCTCTTCAATGGTTTTACCGTAATGTTTGTAACGGATGCGACCCTTGGGATATTCAAGTAGCTTTGGTTTTTCCTTAAAAGTTTCTGCATTTGGCATTGGATAAGGACTATCAACATCCAACTTGAACTGTGAAATAATAAATAAGTGGTCCCAGAGTTTATGGTTAAAATCAGCCACATCCCGCAGTGGGGGATTAAGCTGGCCCATTATTTGTATTATAGCCCTTGCGCATAAATTCCGTTCATCTCTATCCTGAATCGCACAACAATACTCTATCATTCCTTGGATATTTCTTCCGTATTCAGGAATTATTAATCTATCTAACTGTGTATTATATTCCATTTTATCAAAGTATAAATATACTCAAAAATGATATGGCGCTGAATTTAGCCTGTATTTTAATAGACAAAAGCCTGTTAGTAAAAAGCAGAATCACTGAATTTTCTTTTTTCTTTTTTTTCTTTACCTCCGAAACGCCCGTGATTAAAGGGTTTTTAAAATAAATGCGAATAAATGATAAATAAAGTTTGTAAGTACATAAAGAGTTAGTATTTTTGCCCTCCCGTTTTTTGAGTAGTGAGAGTGCAGGATTGAGAGGAGAGAGAAAAAAGTATTTTATTTTAAAAAATATTTGGAGAATGAAAAAACAATTAGTACTTTTGCCCTCCCGTTTTTTGAGTTATTAAGGTGCAAGATCAGGAATTAGTTCCTGAGTATTATAGAGGAAGGGATTCCGATATTGTTACAGAGTGAGAGAGAAAAAAATATTTTTAAAATAAATTAAAAAATATTTGCAGGATAAGAAAAGAAGATGTAATTTTGCACCCCCGAAACGAAAGAAGAAAAGAAAAGTAGAGAGAGATTAAGTGGGACACGTTCTAAAGACTGACATTTTGAAGGAAAGATAAAGGAGTAGGTAACTACAAATTAATTGATCCGAAAGAAATATAAGACGTTCATTGAAAAGATTGGTAAACAATAATGGTAAGTGATTCGCTCATTAAATTGAGTAGTATTACGAACAAACACATTAGCTTTAAATGTACGCAAGTACAACTAGCCCTTGAGGGATGTTGCAAAAGACAACATTACGTCCTTAAGATAATAAAATATGAAATGAGCAATAGCAAGTTTTCCATGTAGTGATACATGGTAAATCTAGAGGACAAACTTTTTTTTACAATGGAGAGTTTGATCCTGGCTCAGGATGAACGCTAGCGGCAGGCTTAATACATGCAAGTCGAGGGGCAGCAGGATAGCAATATCGCTGGCGACCGGCGCACGGGTGCGTAACACGTATACAATCTGCCTTTAACAGGGGGATAGCCCGAAGAAATTCGGATTAATACCCCATAACAGAAGATTCGGCATCGAATTTTTTTGAAAGCTCCGGCGGTTAAAGATGAGTATGCGTCTGATTAGCTAGTTGGTGAGGTAACGGCTCACCAAGGCGACGATCAGTAGGGGATCTGAGAGGATTAACCCCCACACGGATACTGAGACACGGATCCGACTCCTACGGGAGGCAGCAGTAAGGAATATTGGACAATGCCCGCAAGGGTGATCCAGCCATGCCGCGTGCAGGAAGACGGCCCTATGGGTTGTAAACTGCTTTTACACCGGAGAAAACCTATCCTCGTGAGGATAGCTGATAGTATGGTGAGAATAAGCATCGGCTAACTTCGTGCCAGCAGCCGCGGTAAGACGAAGGATGCAAGCGTTATCCGGATTCATTGGGTTTAAAGGGAGCGTAGGTGGACTGATAAGTCAGTGGTGAAATCTCCGAGCTTAACTCGGAAATTGCCATTGATACTGTTGGTCTTGAGTATAGTTGCCGTTGGCGGAATATGACATGTAGTGGTGAAATACATAGAGATGTCATAGAACACCGATTGCGAAGGCAGCTGACGAAACTATAACTGACACTGAGGCTCGAAAGTGTGGGGATCAAACAGGATTAGATACCCTGGTAGTCCACACTGTAAACGATGATTACTCGCTGCTAGGGGGCAACCTTTAGTGGCTTAGCGAAAGCGATAAGTAATCCACCTGGGGAGTACGCCGGCAACGGTGAAACTCAAAGGAATTGACGGGGGCCCGCACAAGCGGAGGAGCATGTGGTTTAATTCGATGATACGCGAGGAACCTTACCAGGGCTTGAAAGTTAGGGAATAACTCTGAAAGGAGTTAGTCAGCAATGACCCGAAACTAGGTGCTGCATGGCTGTCGTCAGCTCGTGCCGTGAGGTGTTGGGTTAAGTCCCGCAACGAGCGCAACCCCTACCATTAGTTGCCAGCGGTTCGGCCGGGGACTCTAGTGGAACTGCCCGCGCAAGCGGTGAGGAAGGTGGGGATGACGTCAAGTCATCACGGCCCTTACGTCCTGGGCTACACACGTGCTACAATGGCTATTACAGAGGGCAGCTACATGGCAACATGATGCAAATCTTCAAAAATAGTCTCAGTTCGGATTGGGGTCTGCAACTCGACCCCATGAAGCTGGATTCGCTAGTAATCGCGCATCAGCAATGGCGCGGTGAATACGTTCCCGGGCCTTGTACACACCGCCCGTCAAGCCATGAAAGCTGGGAGTATTTAAAGTCGGTAGCCGTAAGGCGCCGCCTAGAGTAAAACCGGTGATTGGGGCTAAGTCGTAACAAGGTAGCCGTACCGGAAGGTGCGGCTGGAACACCTCCTTTCTGGAGCCATCCCTCAAACAAGGGTGTCTGTTATGTAATATATAGTTACTTACTATTTTTTGTTTATCAATCTTTTTTAAAATTTTGGAATAACCCAAGACAAGAGCTGGGTGAAAGAGCTTGGCCAACAGGCGGAAGGATTAACACAGTCCCGTAGCTCAGTTGGTTAGAGCACTACACTGATAATGTAGGGGTCAGCGGTTCAAATCCGCTCGGGACTACACAAACAGTCAACAGTCAAAAGAAAGCAGCAAGCAGTGAGAACTGGAGTCTGCTGACTGAAAGCTGCAGACTTGTTAGCTTGAATTTTGGGGGATTAGCTCAGCTGGCTAGAGCGCCTGCCTTGCACGCAGGAGGTCATCGGTTCGACTCCGATATTCTCCACAGGAATACTTCTTTACAACGGTAAAGATTTTAAATTGAAAAAATGAGGAATAAGCTCTAAAGGAGAGCAAAGATCAGGAAGTAAAATTTTTGATTTAAGAGATACGGTTCGACTCCGTTATTCTGGGCACATTGATTCTTTACGAAGAATTAATTACGTTCATTGACATATTGATAAAGACACGAGAGCCAATTTTAATTTATTAAGATTGGTGAACAACAGATAGACTTTTTTAAATAAAAGATCTATTTTAAATTCATGAAGTTAAACACATGAAGAGTGGAAAGAAACCACTTAAAAAAACAAAATTCTTTGGCATGCGGAGCAAAAGCTGCATACCGTGTCTCTGAGGTATTTAATTACATTGGAAGACAAAAGAAGAAAGTAAATAAGGGCGCATGGAGGATGCCTTGGGTCTTAGAGGCGAAGAAAGACGTGATAAGCTGCGATAAGCTACGGGGATTGGCAAATACGAATTGATCCGTAGATTTCTGAATGGGGCAACCCGGTATATTGAAGATATATCACCTAGCAATAGGAGCAAACGCTGTGAACTGAAACATCTAAGTAACAGCAGGAGAAGAAAATAAATAATGATTGCGCAAGTAGTGGCGAGCGAACGCGCAAGAGCCTAAACCAGAGTAATTACGGTTACGCTGGGGTTATAGGACTACAATGTGGACTTAAAGTTTATAATAGAACAGGTTTGGAAAGGCCGACCATAGAGGGTGATAGTCCCGTATATGAAATGAATTTTATACCTAGTAGTATCCTGAGTACTGCGGGGTCGGAGACGCCCTGTAGGAATTTGCCGGCACCATCCGGTAAGGCTAAATACTCCTAAGACACCGATAGTGAACTAGTACTGTGAAGGAAAGGTGAAAAGAACCGCGAACAGCGGAGTGAAATAGAACCTGAAACCATGCGCTTACAAGCGGTTGGAGCCCTTAAGTGGGGTGACAGCGTGCCTTTTGCATAATGAGCCTACGAGTTGCTCTTTACTGGCAAGGTTAAGGACTTAAGGTCCGTGAACCGAAGCGAAAGCGAGTCTGAATAGGGCGAATAGTCAGTAGAGGCAGACGCGAAACCTTGTGATCTACCCTTGGTCAGGATGAAGTTCCGTTAACCCGGAATGGAGGTCCGAACCGATAAGCGTTGAAAAGCTTCCGGATGAACTGAGGGTAGGGGTGAAAGGCTAATCAAACTGGGAAATAGCTCGTACTCCCCGAAATGTCTTTAGGGACAGCGTAGAGGTTAAGTCTTATAGAGGTAGAGCTACTGATTGGATGCGGGGGAAGCGATTCCTACCAAGTCCTGACAAACTCCGAATGCTATAAGATATACTCTGCAGTGAGCCCGTGGGTGCTAAGGCCCACGGACGAGAGAGGGAGAACTCAGACCAACAGCTAAGGTCCCAAAATCTATACTAAGTTGATATAACGTGGTCCGATTGCATTGACAGCCAGGATGTTTGCTTGGAAGCAGCCATTCATTTAAAGAGTGCGTAACAGCTCACTGGTCGAGCGATTGGGCGTGGATGATACTCGGGCATCAAGTATAGTACCGAAGCTTTGGATTCAACACGTCAAGTGTTGTCTGGTAGGGGAGCATTCTAACTGCGTTGAAGAAGTTGCGTAAGCGCTATTGGAGCGGTTAGAAAAGCAAATGTAGGCATAAGTAACGATAAAATAGGCGAGAAACCTATTCGCCGATAGACTAAGGTTTCCTGAACAACGATAATCGGTTCAGGGTTAGTCGGGTCCTAAGGTGAAGCCGAACGGCGTAATCGATGGACAACTGGTTAATATTCCAGTACTAATACCACTGCGATGGAGAGACGAAAAAACGTAAATGCTGCGAACTGACGGAATAGTTCGTTTAAGCCCGTAGGGTTACACTTGGTAGGCAAATCCGCCAGGTGTCTGAAAGGTGAAAGTACCTTGAGTCGTCAGACAAGAGGATATGCATCCAAGTATGTTTCCGAGAAAAACTTCTAAGCTTCAGGTGAGTATTACCCGTACCGCAAACCGACACAGGTAGTCAAGTAGAATATACTAAGGCGCTCGAGTGATCCGTGGCTAAGGAACTAGGCAAATTAACCCCGTAACTTCGGGAGAAGGGGTGCCTGCAGCAATGCAGGCCGCAGAGAAATGGCGGTGGCGACTGTTTAACAAAAACACAGGGCTTTGCAAAAACGAAAGTTGAAGTATAAGGCCTGACACCTGCCCGGTGCTGGAAGGTTAAGAGGAGAGGTCATCGCAAGAGAAGCTTTGAATCGAAGCCCCAGTAAACGGCGGCCGTAACTATAACGGTCCTAAGGTAGCGAAATTCCTTGTCGGGTAAGTTCCGACCTGCACGAATGGTGTAACGATCTCCGCTCTGTCTCAGCCACGAGCTCGGTGAAATTGTGGTATCAGTGAAGACGCTGATTACCCGCAACGGGACGGAAAGACCCCATGCACCTTTACTATAGCTTAACATTGATTTCGGGTAAGTGATGTGTAGAATAGGTAGGAGGCTTTGAAGCAGTGGCGCTAGCCATTGTGGAGCCGAAATGTGAAATACTACCCTTTACTTACTAGAAGTCTAACTCTGCAAAGAGGACATTGTTTGGTGGGTAGTTTGACTGGGGTGGTCGCCTCCGAAAGGGTATCGGAGGCTTTCAAAGGTCCGCTCAGTACGCTTGGTAACCGTACGTAGAGCGCAATAGCATAAGCGGGCTTGACTGTGAGGCCGACAAGCCAAGCAGGTACGAAAGTAGGATATAGTGATCCGGTGGTTCCGCATGGAAGGGCCATCGCTCATAGGATAAAAGGTACGCTGGGGATAACAGGCTGATCCCTCCCAAGAGCTCATATCGACGGGGGGGTTTGGCACCTCGATGTCGGCTCGTCACATCCTGGGGCTGGAGAAGGTCCCAAGGGTTCGGCTGTTCGCCGATTAAAGTGGCACGCGAGCTGGGTTCAGAACGTCGTGAGACAGTTCGGTCCCTATCTGTTGTGGGCGTTAGAAAATTGAGGGGCCCTGACTCTAGTACGAGAGGACCGAGTCGGACAAACCGCTAGTGTACCTGTTGTTTCGCCAGAAGCACCGCAGGGTAGCTATGTTTGGATGAGATAAGCGCTGAAAGCATCTAAGTGCGAAACTCACCTCAAGATAAGTTTTCTTTATAAGGATCGTGGTAGACTACCACGTTGATAGGCTACAGATGTATAGGCAGTAATGTCAAAGTCGAGTAGTACTAATTGTCCGTAAGCTTTCTTAAAAAAATATTTTAAGATTAGCCTGAAGTGAAAGTTCGCTTTCTACTTCAGGCTGATAATCTTAATTAATCTCTTGTGTCTTTATTCAATATTGTTTTAATTTATTAATTATTACGAGTTGTTTTATGGCGGGTTCTAAACCCAAAATAATTACTAAACAACCCGAAATAATGATCCCTTTATGGCGTCTATTGCGGTGGGGATCACCTCTTCCCATTCCGAACAGAGAAGTTAAGCCCACCTGCGCAGATGGTACTTGGTCTAAAGCCCGGGAGAGTATGTCGATGCCAATTTTAAAGTCAAAAAGCCTTACAGAAATGTAAGGCTTTTTGCGTTTATATAGGTTGCTATAACCTTATTTTAGCACACCCGCAAGCCCCTTAACTAAGCTCAGGCCAATGGATGGTAATTGGTCTAAACCTCAAACTATCCAGCCAGCAGGGTAGGTCAATGCCTCCCAATAACTATCAGCTTTAAGTCAAAAGCCCCACGAAAGTGTAGGGCTTTTTGCGTTTAAATAGGTTGATATAACTTAACCACACCAGTATGCACTCCTGCTAAGCTCAGCCCAATGGATCCTCCTAGCTAGTCTAAACACGTGAAATGTTGTGGCAGCAGAGGAGGTTGATTCCTCCCGATTTCTATAGGGATTAAAATTCAAAAACGTCTTACTGAAATGTTTGAATTTTTCGCTAAGTATGTTGTTTAAAACTGCTTTATTTGAGATTATACACCTGCAGCATGCGCTTGTTATACCTAAGACGGACGTGTGGGGCGCTATTTTAAAGAATAAGCGTTCTTAACTATGTTTCAAGGTTTTTTTTGTTGGACATCAGAAAAAGCTATTGTAGTTGTACTTTCACGAGGACTTAAATAACTTGCTCCTGTTATCTTACAGGCCACTGAATTGCAATAGATAAAGCTAGTACTTATGCATTAAGCGTTCCGCATCCATCTGTGAGCGTGAACCTATTCATCTCAGATAGGGTTTTAGACTTTGAATTAAGAGTTTTACGAAGGGGTTAGTGTGATAATTTTAATTATCAGAAACATTGATCGACGGATTCGGATTAAAAAACTTTATATACATATCATTATAAAAATCCGGAAAATCATTTGATGTAATGCCAGGATCAGGGACGGATTTTAACCAGGATTTTAGCTTAAAGTGTTGGTAGGCATAAACCGTGTTGTTGTATTTTACGGAATAGTTAATGAGTTTAACTGAGTGCAGGCTAAAAAATGTCACCAGAACTAAAAAAGTTGTCGAAAGAGAAAGTGTTCTTAATAGCCGGAGATGGTTAAATTTCTTCATAAGAAAATGTATCAGGTACATGATAAGAAAAATATTTAAAACATTGGTGAGAAACCAAATCCTCTGTCCGGTAGCGGTATTACTGAAAACGATAAGATAAAAGGTAAAAGTTATTATATATCCTGCAGTGCATATAAGTAAAAGTCGTTTCAAGTTAATTCGAGAGGACAAATCAGGAAGATGAAGTGCGATTACAAATGACAAGAGTATGCCAATGAGAAGGTACGGACTGAACTGAGATGTCACTAAACTGTAAAATGAAGCAGAGAAGCTGCTGGTTTGAGTTCCTTTTTCATACAGCATGCGGCTGAAAGATCCCGATGTGAAAGTGAAAAATAGAATGAGCAGTATGTTTAGTGCTAAAAATACAAGAAGTTGTTTCCTTTTTCTTTGTGAATATTTAAAATTATTGATGAGAAGAATGGCAATAGCTGCATTGCTGAAGATAGCAATGTGCTCAGCTCCACTAGCAATTATGAATACTGAGAAATAGATCATTGAATAATTAAGATGTTCTTTCAAAATTAAGATGATGGAAAGTATGCAAGGAAGCAGATAAATTAAAAAACAAGGATACCAGCCGAAAATTTCGGCAGGTCTTGTGCAGATAAAAAATAGCGAAGCAAAGAAGAGCACGGAAACTAAGTACGAATCGATTTTAGTGTTTGCTGTTTGAAAGTGATCAGCAACTATTTTTTTGAAAGTAACGATACTGTAAATGAAAACTGCGGAATAAATTACGCCTGTGAATACCCACAAATAGGCCATATTCGGACATAGCTTCCAAACCAAAAAAAGTAATCCCGAACCAAAAACTCTGGGTGTCCAGGTTGAATACAGGGAGCTTAAATAATTTATGGAGCCTAATTCATTTAAAGAATTAATAAAATTTATTTCATCTTTGTTAGGTCGGATCGAAAAAAAGTAAACTTCGAAAAATAATATAACCGAAAAAACAATCAGACATTTTAAGACCGTCGACAACAAAATCTTACCGTACAAGGATTGGAGATATTTTATGATTATTAAAATTTAAAACTTCAAATAATAATCTTTGGTAAGATCCTTGTATTCCTGGGTGTAGTTGCGGTGGCTGTCTTTTTCAATAACCAGGGTAGATTCGGAGAATTCACTTTCTTTAAACTCAAACTGCATAAGGTGCCTTTTTTCTGAATCTTTTTCAAAACGGGTTCTGATGCGAAGTAATTTTGAAAGATAAAGACCTTTAGACTGTGCTAATTCTCTAAAGATGCGGGCTTCATTGGTAGGTAAGATCAGACAAAATTTTCCTTTCTCATCGAGTAGTTTTTTAACTCCACCCACAAGATCTTCAAACGAGAGTAAATCGGTATGACGTGCAGAAGCTTTTAAATCATTTGCATTCTTGTAAGAGTCTATAAAATAAGGTGGATTAGTGACTATTAGGTTAAACTTGTTGCTACAGCTTTTTACAAGCTCCTGAAAAGACTGGTGAACAACATTTACTTTCTCATTAAAAATACTTTCAGCAACATTTACTTTAGCCTGTTCTGTACTTTCTTTATCAATATCAATGGCTGTTATTTTCGCGTTTGATTTTTGCGCGAGCATTAAAGCTATCACGCCTGTTCCTGTGCCGATATCGAGAATGGTGGTACTTCCGTTCGGAATAACCCATGCGCCCAACAACACTGCATCGGTACTCACGCGCATAGCACATTTATCCTGCTTTATTTTAAATTTTTTGAATTCAAACGTATCATTAGACATAAAATATTTTTAATGTAATAAAAATAGCACTTTCTATTCAAAAAAAAAGCGTTAGTAAAACTAACGCTTTTAAAATTAATATGAAGGTTTTGTATCTGAACGTCCTAAATTAACTCCGTATCCCGGAAATATGTTATAACGCAACATTACTTCCAATCCACCATTTCTTTTCGAAGCAGGTGTGAGGGCGGAAACATTTATATCATAAGAAACACCAATCGCGTATCTATTATGCTGGAATAATAAAGTGGGAATAATGGCATCTCTGAACCTGTAATATCCACCGAACGAGATAGCAGTAGGTTTTTTCAAAGCAGTATAAGTAGACACATCGCCAAGGATAAATTTGAATAATGCTCCAGCAACAATTTCGCTTTGAGGACCTTGTCTCATGTATAAAATAGTCGGCATTATAGCGTTCACAGAATTCGGAATGTTAAAATCACCATTAAAATAGGTACATATTCTCGCATTAAGACGATCATTGTTATTAAAGAAAGATGTTTTTCCCAGGCGGTAGTGGTAAGCAGAAACGCCCACGTCGAACTTAGCGGAGTTTTTAGCACTTATAAATTTGTCGCTTTGAATGTAATTTAAATTTAAACCTCCACCCACGTCAAAAGAGGTAATACCGCTTTTTGTTGGTTCTTCTCCATTCGAAAGATTAGGATTATAATTATATCCATCGTATTGTCTGTCAAACCTTAAATTACTTGCATCAAGTGTTCTGTAAAAGAAACCACTTTGAACACCGCCAGAGAATTTCATTTTTTTAGAAATTCTTTGAATGTACGAAACGCCAAGATTTGGGTTAAGCGTACTTAACTTCGAATCTCCAGCAACGTCCTTAAAAATATTAACGGCAATGGCAAAATAACTACTCTTCAATTTTTTATTTTTGATGGTTTGATCAAATGACAGGGCCATAGTTTGATATTTACCACCTACTGAAGACCATTGGTTTCTATAGTTAGCGATCACACGGGTATTGTAAGTAACACCAGCTAATGCAGGATTAATGGATGAGGGCGCCTCAGGATACTGCGAAAAGTGTATGTCCTGTGCAAAACCAATCTGGTTTAAGAAAGCCACTGCAAGTAACGAAGTAATTATATGTTTTGTTTTCATCTTAGATAGCGTTGTTTTTAATGTCACGAAGGCTAATTATTTTAATTCACTCCGGATATTTACGTTATTGTTTAGCTTACCTTAACAGTGTTATATTTCCTTTGGCACTGAAACCCTTTCCGTCGTAAGTTTTCCCTTCGAGCCTATAAACAAATACACTTGTATTTATTTCCTGCCCTTTAAATGTTCCATCCCAACCCACAGACTGATCGGCAGTTTCGAAAACTTTTTCGCCGAACCTGTTAAACACCATAAAGGTTAAAGATTGAAGACAAATACCTCTTACGTAAAGCACATCGTTAACACCATCGTTATTAGGAGTAAAGGCGTTTGGAACATACATTTCGCCGCAATCCTCAACAACTAATACATTAATTGTATCGCTAGAGTAACAAGATTTACTATTATATCCTTTCAATATATACTGTGTTGTTTTAAATGGATTTACAGTAACACTTGGATTAGTTAATGAAGTAATGTTGTAAGGTGGGGACCATTCGTAAGTATGTGCACCCGTACCATTTAACTTAACGGATGAACCAAACCTGACTATGGTGTCACTTTGCACCTGTCCGGGAGCTATAACCGTAACATTAGGAATATCTACAACCTTAATCATGTTCTGACCGAAAGTTAAAGCACTTCCACCCGGACCTCCATTTGGATCAATCAGAGGGTAAGGGTTAGAAACTTTTAAAATTACTGAGTAAGGTCTGCCCGGGTTAGGGAAGTTATAGCAAACTGTTGGATTTGTAAGTGTAGAGGTATTTGGAGAACCTCCTTCAAATTGCCAGTTGTAATTTTGTGGTCCACCAGCCATTGTATCTGTCAAAGACATAAAGGTTATACAACTACGTGCACAAATAGTGTCATTTAGTTCAGCAGTTCTGAATTTTACGTTTCTTATCGGACGACAATCGATTACTCTAATACTAACCGTATCGAATCGTTTGCAACCTTGAACACCATTATATCCTGAAATAAGGGTATAAGTTGCTATTGAAGATCCATTGAGCAATCGGATAGGAGCGTTTACCGTAACCGCATTATTATTGGCTGGAGATAAGATGGAATTATAAGTAGAGCCATAAGGTGAAACCCATGTATAAGTAGGCACTACACCAAATTGAAGCCCCGTATTTAAGTTATTACCTGTTAAATTAATTGTTACATCAGAAGCCCCAGGATTAAGTCCCACAAAACACACAGTATTGGTTGGAACGTTATTAATTGTAGGGATAGCAATTGCAGTTAATGGTTGCGGAAGAACTGTTACTGTTACTAATCTTGGAAGTGAAATACACTCACGTGAATCGCGAACTTCAGTAGTATAAGTTGTAGTATTTTGCGGATACACGGTTACCGTAGATGTAAAATAATCACTTAAGCTTAGCGGAGGAGCGTTTAGAGCTTCGGTCCAGCTATAAGTATAGGCAGATACCGGGCCAACCGCTCCAGCTCCGATATTTACAATACTTAGTTTAAGCGAATCACCCTGACACATAGCTGGTAAAGGGGGGATCACATTAATAGAGAATTGCGGAATTACATTTATATTTATCACAGCAGTACCTGAACAAATTGCCGTTGATCCGATCAAAGTGTATTGAGTACTTGCGGGGGGCCTAACATCCGTTTGAGAACCTAAAGAATAGGTCATATAACTTGGATTATAAGGGACCCAAACATAAGTACCAGCTCCTGATGCAGTTAGATGCACAGGTTTAGAGAATTTAGGATTGTTACTTGTGATACAAGTTGTCTGTGAAGCCGGAGCTGCGATAATGGATGGAGTTAAATTTGGTAATAAACCAACCGTATAAAATGCAGTTGCCGTGCAACCACCGCCGTTAGACATTAACACCATATAGGTTGCGTTAGGCACTGCTGCAATAGATTGTTGAGCAATACCATTAGTGAAACTAGATCCCGTCCAGGTATAGGATGCTGCCCCAAAGGCGGTAAGAGTAGAGGTAAAGCCGATACAGACACTTGCCGCAGTTGCTACGATTGGGTTTACAGTAGACGGATAAGTGCCAACAACTACTGTAATGGTATTTTGACCAGTACAACCAAAGCCGTTATCTGCAAGAACAGTATATGTGGTATTAATATTTGGCGAGGCTGTCACTACAGGTCCAATAGTTGGTGTAATGAAACTGTTTGGTGTCCATGTGTAATTTATAGCACCTATACTATTGGCCTGCACTGTGTTACTCGCGGTAATTGTAACAGATTGAGGCGAACATATTGTTCCACCGGTAGATGCCAGAGATACTGAGAAGTGAAGACTAGGATCTATACCTACAGAAATAACCGAATTTCCAACGCAACCCAATGAATCGAGTACATGAATGGAATACGTTGAATTACTTGTTGGATTTACTGTGAGATTAATTGAGTTTGTTTGTGATGAAGTTACTGATCCGGAACCACTTGTTTGTGTCCATGTATAAGTATAAGGAGGAGCTGCGGTTGGTGTAACAACACTTAATGTTGCACTTAGACCTGGACAAACGGCCACAGCAGATGAACTAGGGAGTAAAGCAAGATCCGGTCTTATATCCACAGTTACAGAAGGAGGAGGAAATACTCCGGTGCAACCCATACTATCAACAAGGACTGAGTAAACTGTTTGTACTGTAGGACTATCAGGAACTGAAAAAGACGGGCTAGAAGGTTGAGAGAGAACACTCGGTGTATTTCCAGCCAAAGCTATAAAGGTGTAAGTTGTTAAATTGGGTGCCGGCTGAGTTCCAACATTTCCTGCCGAAATAGCAACGGGCTTACCGCTACAGACCAAAGTGGGTGAGGCTACAATAGTTGGCTGAAGTTTACGTTCAAAGATAGTTATAGTGGTAGATCCGACACATCCTGCACTGTCTGCCTGAACCGTATAGTTTAGACCAGACACTGGAATAACCGTTGGTACATTTGCGGTCCCTTTAATTGTATCACTGTTGTCAGTACCGTTCGTAATACCGTCCCATGCGAAAAAAGGTCCTGTAGAGGGTGCAACGAAAGTATAGTTCGTGGATCCTACAGCATTTATAGTTACTGTGCTACCCGGACAAACAGAAGCAGAAGGATAAGGTGTTAATGTAAGCGTTGGGCCCAGATCGAGAATACCTACAGTGTAAGTATCATTTCCTTTACAGCCTACACTGTCAGTTTGTACAGTATAGGTCATTACAAAGGAGTTCGAAGGTGGGGTGTGTATTACTGTATTTGTTGTTCCCGCGTCTACCACTGTAGATGTAGGCAAACTGTTAAATTGAGGAGTAGAAGCAAAGAATGTGTAAGTAGTACCCGCTCCACCAGTGGAATTCAGAGTTAAAGGTCTACCAGGACAAATGGATGGTGTAGTAGATGACAAATCCGTTCTTAATGTTAAAAGATGCACTGTAACTGTTCCAACACCTGTACAGCCTGCACTATCAACAGTTACGGAGTAGGTATGAAACTGAGTAGAATTAAGTGGTGCGGTATTGGTATAGAGTTGCGGATAATTTGTGCCAATATTTGAATTAGTCGCTGTTGCATAAGTGAAGGTAGACCCAGAAGCAACCCCCGAACCGGAGGGCGTAAGCGTCACTTCAGTATTTGGACAAATGGATGGTGAAGAAGCTGTGAGAATTGGTGTGAGGATTTTTGTATTAACTATGATACAGGTGGTTCCGGTGCAACCTGCGCTATAAGCGTTAACACAGTATTGAATAGGGAAACTTCCAGGCGTAGGGGTATGTACAGTATTTACTGTAGCATTGGGTGCGCCGGTAGCTGTACCAATAGTTGTTGCAGTTGATGCGCCAAAAGGAAAGCCGGTGAATGTGTAGGTGAGTCCGCCACTTGCTGAGAGTGTCAGAGACTGCCCAGGACAGGAGAGGGGGGCGGAAGAAACTAAAGTTGGCGTTAAAGTACGTTGAACGATAGCGAATGTCGCAGTACCCGGACATCCGAAATAATTAACAACTACGGTACCCAACATTGGTCCACTTGGAAAGTTACCAATTATTACCTGATGAGGATTATCATGAAATGAGGTGTTTATTGTCGGAGTTCCTGTGCCATCCCAGGTTGTCCAGGTAAAGTTAGTACTCGTTGTTGTCTGAATAGAAACGGCGGTCAGGGTAATAATTGAGTTAGGGCACGCAGATGGGTTAGTTGGCGTTATGGACACCGGAATATTTGTTGTGATAACTACTGCAGAAGTTCCTCCCTGCGTACAGGTTCCGGCGGCACCGGTATATGTTACGACGACGCTGAAAATACTATTAACAGGCGGAGCAATGGTACAAGTGGTGGGGCCGTTGCCAACAGAACCACTTGGCCCAAACCAGTCAAAAGATGTTATTATTGTTCCTGGGGCATTGTTTGGTGAACCAAGAGCTGTTGCTGCTGCTGTAAAACAAACAGGACTGCCGGCACACATACTCTGCGAGGCCGGACTGACCGTTGAAGTTATGGCCTGTACGTTGACAGTGGCGGCTTGAGCAGGTGTTATCGTACATCCGCTAGCAGTTGTACCTGTGAAAGTGTATGCTGTGTTCACTGATGGGCTTATAACAATGGCACCCGTAGTTATACTAAAGTTGCTGGCGCCATTGCTCCATGTGTAGGTTGCTGCTCCACTGGGAGTAATAGTAGCGCTATTTCCAAGACAAATAGTTTGCACCGAAGGTGTGATGCCTGCCCCCGTTGGACAAAAGATAACTCCTGTACTGTAACCTTGTGAAGTAAAACTATTTTGATTCACTGCGGTTGCGCCGGAAGATGGTAATTGAGCAACACAAGTTACGGTGAAAAGGCCGCAGCAAGGTAGAACAATAGCAATAGCGGTATTTGTAACATTTCCCCAGGGCGCCACACTCGTTCCAGCAATCGCTACGAATGTTGGTGTACAATTGGCACCAGTCACGGTCCAGATATAATTTGTAGCCAGGGGTACATTCAATCCTATTTGAGCAACTGCCGCGTAAGTTCCAGAAGAATTAGCACATTGGGCATTGTTAGGGATTTCAAAGTAAGGAGTTTGCGCATTTACTTTATTGGTAAGACACAAAGAAAGAAGGATAAAACAAGAATAAAGTATTCTTTTCATAGTATGAGAATTGATGTAGCTAATTTACGTATAAGTTGAGTTTATAACTGCTCGCTTCACTCACCCGGAGGCGAGCTTTACTAACTCGTAAATATAGACAGAGAATTTTAAATTAACAAATATTGAGAAAATTCGGCAAAAATTAGTAAATGAACGATAAATTTAATTAAGGGTAAGGTTTAGAGTGTCTTTAAAAAATCGGATAATTTTTGAAATTAGTTTTAAAGAACAAATCAACATCTCCTAAAATACGTGATAAAAGTGTACTTTTGGGGTTTAGAAATTAAGTCTAAAAAATCTATGCAATTAAAGTATACTTCGCTTCCAAAAGCTATTCTTTTACTGGAAGACGGAAAAGTGTTTGAGGGAAAAGCAGCCGGAAAAATCGGTACCACTTCAGGAGAAATTTGTTTTAATACCGGCATGACCGGTTACCAGGAAATTTTCACAGATCCTTCTTACTTCGGGCAAATTATTGTGATGACAAATTCTCATATAGGGAATTATGGAATAGAAGAAAGTGAAGTGGAAAGCGATTCCATCAAAATTGCTGGAATGGTTTGTAAAAAGTTTAACCATGGGTATTCGCGTGCACGTGGACATATGAGTCTTGGTAAATATTTTGAAGATTCCAACATTGTTTCCATTTGTGAAATAGATACCCGTGCTTTAGTGCGACACATTCGTGATAAAGGTGCGATGAACTGCATTATCTCTTCAGAGGTTTTAGATGTGGAAGTTCTTAAAAAACAGCTGGCGAAAGTTCCAAGTATGGAAGGGCTCGAGTTATCTTCGAAAGTAACCTGTGCAAGTGCTTACAATGTAGGTAACGAAAACGCTAAATACAAGGTAGCTGTGATGGATTATGGTGCGAAGAAAAATATAATACGTTCGTTAGTGGAAAGGGATTGTTATTTGAAAGTATTTCCGATGACCGCTACGGCCAATGATTTGAAAGAGTTTCAACCGGATGGTATCATGTTAAGTAATGGACCAGGTGACCCCGGGGTTATGAAAAAGGAAACAGAAGCCGTAAAAGATTTTTTAGCCTTGGGAAAACCACTTTTTGGTATTTGTTTAGGGCATCAATTGTTGGCGCAATCACAAGGTATCAGCACATATAAGATGCACACAGGTCACCGCGGGATCAATCATCCTGTGTTAAATATCATTAGCGGTAAAAGTGAAATCACTTCTCAAAATCACGGCTTCACCGTAAACGAAAAAGAGATTCAAAATAATCCTAACATAGAAATTAGCCACGTTAACCTGAATGACAAAACCATTGAGGGTATTCGTTTGAAGGATCGCAAAGCTTTTTCAGTGCAGTACCATCCAGAGGCTAGTCCGGGACCGTTAGACGCAAGGTATTTGTTTGATGAGTTTGTGGCGAATATGGAGGCTGCAAAGAATTAGGATGGGGTTTAGGTTCTTAGCGGTTTGACACAGATTACGCGGGTTTTGGATTGGCGCTGATCCTGTGCCGGATGGTTTGACGCAGGTTACGCGGATGGGGCTGATCTTTGTGCTAAGGGTTTGACGCAGATTACGCGGATGGCACAGATATTAATGTCTAAAAAATTATAGCAGATTTAATTCGCTTTCGGCGAATTATTGATTGGCGTAGATCTATGTGTCTAATGGTTTGAAGCAGATTATGCGGATGGCACAGATCTAAATGGCTAGAAAATTATACAGGTTTGATCCGCCTTCGGCGAATTTTTTATTTTCGCTGATATGGATGCTTCCATGTTTTACGCTGATTTCTTTGATCTTGAAGCCTGAAAAATTTGGGGCATATTCAGCGAGGAGGGGCCCTAAAATCATTCTAAACTTATCGGTTGTATACGGAGTATTTTACACTGATTGGAACAGAGTAACTATTTCAGCTCTTCAAAATCGATGTATTCACCGTCGTTGTTGAGATGTTTTTTGATGGCAGCTTTCACGTCTTTATCAGGTCTGGAAGTTGTGTGAATGGGTGCAGACTGCTGTGTGGTATAGTTTTGTTCTGTGTTATTTGTAAAGACGCGTTTTGTTGTAGCGCTTCTGAAAATAGCTACTACTTTGTAGATGAGCCAAATGATGATGAGGGTCCAGATAATATCTTTCATAGATACGGTTTTATTGTCCGGAAATTAGCTGATGCTATTTTAGAACAAGGTGTAAAATTAGATGATTCCTTCGAGAGTTTAAGTTGTAATTTGTTAAATCAAGAGGCCAAAGTGCAAGTTATTTTTCCGACGTTATTAACAAAAACACCCTCTTTTTTCAGCTTTTTCGTAGCTTTGCAAAAAATTTTATATCCCTAAATATGAAAACACTTGAAAAAGTAAATGGTGAATACCAGACTCAGTTGAATGATTGGATCGATCAGGAGAAGGCTGCATTAGATCTAATTAATGTTGTTGGAAAATTATGGTTTGACAGATCTATCGAACTTATTTTATTTCGTAATCAGTTGGTTGACCGTAGTGCAAGTGAGATCATGAATCTGCATTTGTATGCTAAGAATATTGTGAAGAAACCTATTACGGTTTATGAAACCTTAGCTCTGGCAAATGAAATTTTAAATTCAAAAGTAGGGGCTGCGCGTATTGATATTGGGAAGTTGGCTTTTGAATGGCACCAGGAACAAGATAAGTATAAAACAAAACTCGATTTCATAAATGATAAATTAAAAGATCTTATTGGGGCTAACTCAGTGGTTACGCCTAAGGATGTTGTATTGTATGGATTCGGACGTATTGGTCGTTTAGCCGCCCGCGAGTTAATTACATTGGCAGGTAAAGGCGAACAATTAAGATTGCGTGCTATTGTAACGCGCGGTAACAGCGATGAGGAAATTGTAAAACGTGCCGATCTTTTGCGCACAGATTCTGTACATGGCACTTTTCCCGGAACAGTAATTGAAGATCTTGCGAACAAAGCATTAATCATAAACGGTCACACTGTTCACATGATTGACGCGAAAAATCCTGAAGATGTTGATTATACAATTTACGGTATTGACAATGCTTTACTGATTGATAATACCGGAGTGTTTCGTGATGACAAAGAATTAAGCCGCCACTTACAAGCCAAAGGAATTGACAAAGTATTACTAACTGCTCCGGCTAAAGGTGATGTTCCAAATGTTGTGCATGGTGTAAATCATGAAACGGTGGACTTAAATAAACAACGCATTTTTTCTGCAGCCAGCTGTACAACGAATGCCATTATGCCTATTTTGCAGGTGATCGATAAAGAATTAGGGATTCAAAAAGGACATATTGAAACTGTTCACTCTTATACGAATGACCAGAATTTATTGGATAACTACCATAAAAAATACCGTCGTGGCCGTTCTGCCGCGTTAAATATGGTTATCACAGAAACTGGTGCTGAGAGTGCTTTGAAAAAAGTTCTTCCGCATTTAAGTGGAAAATTTACCGCGAATTCTGTACGTGTCCCAACTCCTAATGTAAGTCTTGCTATTTTAAATTTAAATATAAATAAAGAAGTAACGCGCGATGAAGTAAATGCCATTATTCACAAATACGCGATGGAAGGAAAATTAGTAGAACAAATTCAATACGCTTTTAGTAATGAACTTGTGAGCACAGACGTTATCGGAAATCCTTGTCCGAGTGTTTTCGACAGCCAGGCAACTATTGTATCTCCAGATAAAAAAACCATCATACTTTATGTTTGGTATGATAACGAGTACGGATATACCCGCCAGGTAATCCGTTTCAGTAAACACATTAGTGAAGTAAGAAGACCATTTTATTACTAAGTCCTCTTCTACTACGCTCAGCGTGACTGCTGAGCAGCGCTCAGAGTGAGAAAGAACTACTTTAGAGTCGCAACCTGTTAATTGTTTAAAAAGGAAGAATGCGTTCTTCCTTTTTATTTTATAAAGATTAGAATTTTGTATCTTTAAGAATCATTTTAAAATTTAAGTCATGTTGAAAAAAGTAAGTTTGATTTTAGTAGCAGTTTTATATGTGCAGTTTTTTGTAGCGCAACCACCTGCCGGTAAAGCAACTCCTGGCACCACTTACGGTGCTAAAACGGATGCAAAAAACGCTGTATCGGCCAGCGAATTACCAGCGCTTTTAAAGAGCAAAGATACTGTTGCCGTAAAAGTAAAAGCTACGGTTTTGGAAGTTTGCTCGAAAAAGGGATGCTGGATGAACTTTAAAGTAAATGATGAGCAAAATGCTTTTGTAAAAATGAAGGACTATGCTTTTTTTGTTCCTCTGGATCTTATTGGTAAAACGGTTGTATTAGATGGAAAGGCGTATACAAAAATAACGTCAGTGTCTGAATTAAAACACTACGCCGAAGATGCTAAAAAGCCACAAAAAGAAATTGATGCGATTACACAGCCAAAATCAGAGATTCGTTTTATGGCAGATGGCATTGTGGTGGTAGAATAAAATTCTCTTCTTCATCTCTCTCTCATTTTTGCTAAAAAGTACTATGTTTGTAGAAACTATGACATTAGCAAGAGCTATCAAAAAAGAGGTCCGTGATATTCCGGATTTTCCCAAGCCAGGAATTATGTTTAAGGACATAACGCCTTTGTTTTATAACCAGGAACTCTGCACTGAAATTGTGGATGGGTTTATTCAGAATCTTATGGAGATTCCCGATGCTATTATTGGTATTGAAAGCCGGGGATTTTTATTTGGTTTTATGGTTGCTAATAAATTGAACATTCCTTTTGTATTAGTTCGTAAGGTTGGAAAATTGCCTTACAAAACAGTGAAGCAGGAATATGCTTTGGAGTATGGAACATCGGTTATTGAGATTCACGAGGATGCTTTGCAAAAAGACTGGAAGGTGATTATTCATGATGATCTTTTAGCTACGGGTGGTACCGCGGAAGCAGCGGCACGGCTTGTAGAGAAGATGGGAGCGAAGGTTGCGGGATTTAATTTTGTGATCGGTCTTGATTTTTTGAATGGGAAAAGTAAACTTGAAAATCATTCTGAGAATATTACTTGTTTGGTACATTATTAATTATTAATAGAGTGCGAATTCAATAGTTGAAAGTCAATAGGTGGAGGCTTATAGTTAAGCCAGATCCACTTTATTTAAATTGTATTTTTTAGTTATAGAATAATTAAAGATTCATAAAATTAAAAACCGTTTAGAATGCTAAGCGGTTTTTTTATTTAATTTTGTTACATGCGTAAGTATTCGTTAACCTCGATTGATCATTTCACCCGTTTTGTAATGGGAGATACTGCGAGCTTTAATTGGCTTCTGAATAATGGTTACAAGGAATTTTTCGCCACCATTGATGCCATACGCGATGATAAAAAAGCCTTTCGTTATTTAATGGACAATAAACACATTATTCTTGCGGCCTTTGTGAATGCGGTGTGGGATGATGAAAAAGCATTTGCTTTTTTAATGAAAGCTAAAGCATTTGAATGGGCTGCTATGGCAAACATTATTAATGGTGACGATAAGGCGGAAGATTTTTTGAAACGTATAAAAAAAGAGAATTACATTCTTCTCGCGCATGCTATTCAGATGCGGATACACCAGGATGGGGATTATAATGTGAGCCCGATTGGTGCGATGAAGAACATGTTTAATTTTAAAAAAGCTTTTAAGAAAGACGAATGAGAATTATAGACAGCATACCGCACGAGAGTATGACCATTAGTATTTTTCATATGAATGATAAATACCAGGTGCGTTTTGAAGCGGGGCCGATGGAGCAAATTTTTAAGTTTCATGTAGAAGACGTAAAAAATGTAGATAATTTAAAAACAAAAATTAGTCCTGATTTTATTGAGACTGTGCGGAAGCGTTTTAATGAGATGTTTGTGCAGATGAGGGACATGTCCTTATGATCATCTATCATAATCCGCGATGCAGTAAAAGCCGCGAAGCGATTAACCTTCTTGAAAAGAACAAGTGCGAATTTACTATTCGTGAATACCTTAAAGAACCGTTGACTCAAAAAGAACTAAAAGCATTACTACAAAAATTAGCTTGTAAAGCAGAAGCTATTGTGCGCAGATCGGAACCTCTTTACAAAGAAAAATTCTCAGGCAAGACAATTACAAATGCTCAGTGGATAAAGATTCTAAGTGAAAATCCTATTCTCATTGAACGACCCATTGTGATTGATGGAGAAAAAGCTTTGGTTGGAAGGCCGCCTATTCTGGTGTTGGATATGATTAAACGAAAAAAATAAGATGAATGAAATACGTCGCGATATATCTGGTGATTGTATTTTTCGGTTCGTGTAAATCGCCTCATTCTGAAACTTCTTTTTATTACTGGAAGACGAATTTTAAATTGTCAGCGCTGGAGAGCGAAATTCTTCAAAAAAATAAAGTCGAAACACTTTACATTCGCTTTTTTGATATAGATCTTTCTAAGGAGACGCAAAAGCCCGTACCTTTAGGACTGCTTGCTCACGAAGATTCCATACCCAGGGAGTTTCATATTATACCAGTTGTTTTTATCACAAACAGAACTTTCATCAATCTTTCAAAAGCGGAGATTGATCTTCTTGCAAAGCATGTAATTCAAAAAATAGATGCTTTAAAATCTGATTACGAGGAATTACAATTTGATTGTGACTGGTCAAATAAAACAAAAGATAACTATTTTTATTTTCTTGAACAGATTAGGAAGATCATTGGAAAAAACAAAAATTTAAGTTCGACAATTCGCCTGCATCAGGTTAAGTATTATAACAAAACAGGTATCCCTCCTGTAGAAAGAGGAATGATCATGTTTTATAATATGGGAGACCTTTCCAGTAAAAAAGAAACGAATTCCATTTATAATAAAACAAATTCTGATAAATATATTAAGTACCTGAAAAACTATCCTTTACCGTCAGACGTTGCGCTACCAATTTTTAACTGGTATGTGCATTACCGTGATGGAAAGGTTCTCGGCCTGATTACGAAGAAAACAATTCCGGATGTTAGAGATACAACGCATTTTGCACGAATAGAAAAGAGTTTTAGTTTTGCAGTTAAATTGTCTTTTTTTGAAAATGGAATTTATTACCAGGAGGAAGATGTTTTGCGAAAAGAAGAACTAAGTGAAGAAGAGTTACTGAATGCGGCCAAGGATGTTCTCGAAAATTTACCAACCTTAAAAAGAAAAATAGTTTATTACGATCTTGATGAGTTAAATTTAAAAAATTACAATGAAAACATCTTCAAAAAAATCAGTGATATTGCTAATTAGTGGTATACTACTTGCCACAATCACCGCCCTGGCCTGCGCAGGAGGTGATTGGGAAGGTACAGAGGGTTCGATGTTTGCCCCCGAAATAATAAATCAGCCTCAATTCAAACCTTTTTTCCGAACAACGTACACACCATTTTATGATGGGTATGATGATAAGAGCGCTGAGTTTTTCAAGAAAGAAAACTGTAAAGACTGGCTGAGTTATTTCGGAGCTGGAAATATGAGTGAAGAAGCCCTAAATTATTGGTTGTACACTGCTTCGATAAACCAGGTAGACTCTATGATCTTTGATCTTAAAAATAAACCTTCACATCTCACAGAAGCGTCAAAACGGTATACACTCAAAGCTTTAAAAGCAGAGAAGGGTAATGCTTTTTTATACTTCCTGGGTTTTGCAAAACGCAATGAAGCATTTGCCGTAAAAGAGTCCGAATATTCATGGGAACCAAAGCCTGCGAGGCCGGCCGGCGTGAGCCTAGAAAAGCAGATTGCGGGAGGTATAAATTTTTTGAAAAAGGCGCAAGAGCCTTTTATGAAGGAACGTTATGCTTTTCAAGTCGAGCGACTGTATTTTTTCAACCAGGAGTACGAAAAGGCAATTGCTGTTTATGATGCAAATCAACACTATTTTACCACTGAAAATAACATCAAGTGGCGCGCTTTATCTTACAAAGCAGGTGCTCTTTATAAACTAAAGCAATTTGCCCAGTCAAACTATTTATTTTCCAAAATCTATTCAGACTTTGATCCTTTAAAAAAATCAGCATTTCTATGTTTTCATCCGCAGAACGAGGCGGACTGGAAGAGTTGTTTAGATCTCGCAAAAACAACAAAAGAGAAAGAAGTGCTTTGGCAATTGTATGGATTGCACGCGGATGCCCTTACTGCTATGAAAGAAATTCTGAAATTAAATCCTGCATCTGAGTTGGCTGATCTCTTGTTGGTGCGGACAGTTAATATGCAGGAAGAAAAATTTGGGGGTAATCTAACAACAGGCCACTCGAATGACAGCGAATCGAAAATTAAGGTGGATGAAAAATTCGTTGCTTTTTTTAACGAGGTATCCGCTTCGAATAAATTGATAAATGCAGGCGCCTGGCATCTATCGGCAGCTTATATGAATTATATTTCCCGTAACTATGAAATAGCAGATAAACAATTGAAACGCGCAAAAGAAACCTTAAAAGGGAACGCTTTAATGACTGCACAGTATCACCTTATTAGCCTGATTGGAAAAATTGCCCGCATTGGCTCAATGAATACTACTGTTGAATCTAACCTTGTAGCGGATTTGAGAGGCGTTTTAGATCATAAAAATGATGTTAAAGATCTGCGTGTTGATTATGCATTAGCGTGGATGCGCCAAGTTCTCGCCAGTTATGCGAAGAGCCCTGGTGAGATTGAAAAAGCAGAATTAATATATCCTGGAAGCGCGAGCGTGGGTTTTAATAAAATTCAAACTATAGAGAAGATGATCGCTTATTTTGAAAAAACGAACACGTCGGAATATGAGAAACTATTTTTTCAATATGCTCCTTTAAATAAATTCGACTATGTAGAGTTAAAAGCCATTCGCTTAGCGCAGCAAGATAAGCTTGAAGAGGCTTTATCGACCTTTAAAGCGTGTCAATCGTTAGGTAGTAATTTGCCGGGCAATCCATTTACAATTCATATTAAGGATTGTCATGATTGTGATCATGAAGCTATTCAGAAAATAAAGTATAACAGAATATCTTTTCTTGAGAAAATGATTGAAATGAAAAGCCTCGCGAATGCAAAGCCTGAAGAGGCGGCGCCGAACTATTTTCTTGTTGCTAATGGATTTTATAACATTACTCACTTTGGAAACGCACGTGAATTCTATGGGTATAATAGAGTAGATGGAAGCTTTTATTATTATGGAGACAAATCTCTACCTGAGCAGCAAACAGATCTCGCTTTAAAATATTATCTCCTGGCGAAGCAAAATTCAAAGGATAAAGAGTTTCGTGCTAAATGTACTTTTATGGCTGCTAAATGTGAGCTCAACGCTTCCTATACAGAAATGGATCCGGAAAATGTGAAAGACGATTACATTGCAAACAAAAACTTCTCTATTCTCAAAAAAGAATTCAGTGATACAAAATATTATAAGGAAATAATCAAAGAGTGCGGTTATTTTAGAACTTACCTAGGGACGAAGTAATTTATTTTATGAAGAGTTCTTTTGTAAGAATAGAAACTCCAACAACGAGTGTAAACCATCCAAAGGCAGGTTTCAGTTTTGTCGAGGAAATCTTTCCTGAAAGTGCGCTACCAATTAGAATTCCTGCTATAGCAATCGCAGAAATGCTGATCAAAAATTGCCAATCCATTTTTTGATTACCGAGGTTGCCTGTAAAACCCACTAATGAATTTATTGCAATAATGCATAGGGAAGTGCCGATTGCTTTTTTGAAATTCAGGCGTAAAAAGAAAATTAAAACTGGTACAATAATAAAGCCACCACCAGCGCCTACAAATCCTGTTATAAATCCGATAACGATGCCAAGTAAAATTACGAAAGGTAAACCCATGGGACTGCGTGCAAATTCATCCCATTTTACCTGGCTTTTGCTATTCGGTTTTCTTTTTTTTATCATACTAACCGAAGAACTTAAGATCAGTATAGAAAATAAAATCATGATTAACACCTGCTTCGAGATTTCAAAATTTAAAAAATGAATCTCTTGTGGGATAGATGGCATGAGATATTTTCTTACGCAAAAAACGGTGATCATAGAAGCTAACGCAAATTGATAGAGGGCTTCACCACTAATTTCTCCTTTTCTTAGATAGGCAATGGCACCAATAAGTGAGGTAAGTCCTACGATAAACAAAGAATATGCAGTTGCTTCTTCGGGAGGATAAAATAAAATATAGACCAATACTGGTACACCTAAAATTGATCCTCCACCCCCAATTAAGCCGAGGATTAATCCGATCAATAAAAAGGCTATGAACCCAGCAACAATCACTTTGTCTTCATTATCGTATCAATACTCAGTTCCTTCAGTTGTTCTTCACTAATTTCAGAAGGGGCGTCGATCATAACGTCACGGCCCGAATTATTTTTAGGAAAGGCGATAAAATCGCGAATACTTTCAGCCCCACCAAATAAAGAACAAAGCCTGTCAAATCCAAAGGCGATACCGCCGTGCGGGGGAGCTCCAAATTCAAAAGCATTCATTAAAAATCCAAATTGTTTTTGAGCATCTTCTTTTGTGAAGCCCAGCACTTCAAACATTTTTGCCTGAAGATCTTTGTTGTGAATCCGGATGCTTCCGCCGCCTACTTCAACGCCATTGATTACAATGTCGTAAGCGTTTGCCCGCACAGCTCCAGGATCAGTATTTAATAGGTCGATATCTTCTGGTTTTGGTGAAGTAAAAGGATGATGTTTTGCGTGCCAGCGTCCGGCAAGTGATGCCAGTAAGTTTGGATCGCCTTCGTTCCATTCCAGTAATGGAAAATCGATCACCCATAAACAAGAAAATTTATTCTTATCGCGCAAACCTAAACGGTTACCCATTTCAAGGCGCAATTCACTCATGGCTTTGCGGGTTCTTTCTTCAGCACCTGCCAATAGCAAGATTAAATCACCTTTCTCTGCACCGCAAGCTTCACCCCATTTTTTAAGATCTTCTTCGTTGTAGAATTTATCAACGCTCGATTTAATTGTTCCGTCATTATTGTAGCGAGCATAAACAAGTCCTGTTGCGCCTATTTGCGGACGTTTCACCCATTCAGTTAGCTCGTCGAGTTGTTTACGTGTGTATTCAGAGGCTCCTTTTGCGCAGATAGCGACAACAAGTTCTGCATCGTCAAAAACTTTAAAAGCTTTTCCTTTTGTTACAGTATTAAAATCTACCAATTTCATTTCGAAGCGCGTGTCAGGCTTATCGTTCCCATAATACTTCATTGCATCTGCATAGGTCATGCGTGCAATGGTTGGGATGTCAATATTTTTAACCGTTTTAAATAAATGTCTTGTCAGCCCTTCGAAGGTTTGTAAAATGTCTTCCTGTTCTACAAAACTCATTTCACAATCTATCTGTGTAAATTCAGGTTGCCTGTCAGCACGTAAATCCTCATCACGAAAACATTTTACAATTTGATAGTAACGGTCAAACCCGCTCACCATTAAAAGTTGTTTAAACGTCTGCGGACTTTGTGGTAAGGCATAAAACTGATTTTCGTTCATACGACTTGGAACCACGAAATCGCGCGCCCCTTCGGGTGTTGATTTTATAAGTACCGGAGTTTCAACTTCCAGAAATTTTTGTTTATCTAAATAATTGCGCGTTTCAATCGCTATACGGTGACGTAACTCCAGATTTTTACGAACAACAGAGCGACGTAAGTCCAGGTAACGGTATTTCATGCGTAATTCATCTCCGCCATCGGTTTCATCTTCGATGGTGAAAGGTGGAGTTTGTGAAGCATTTAGAATAGTGAGTAGACTTACTTTTATTTCTATGTCACCGGTAGGATTGGTTTTGTTTTTGCTTTCACGTTCAATCACTGTCCCTTTAACCTGGATAACGAATTCGCGTCCAAGTGTTTTAACCGTATTCTGTAAAGTTGTATCAGAATCTGAATTTAATGCTAATTGAGTGATGCCATAACGATCGCGAAGATCAATAAATGTAAGACCGCCTAAATCTTTTACTCGCTGCACCCAGCCGCTGAGCGTTACTTCTTGTCCAACATGTTCAATTCTTAGTTCTCCGCAGGTATTCGTTCTTAACATAGTGATTTAAAATATAGTCTAAAATTAGTAGTTTTTTGCTTAGTAAATTGAATTCCGGTTCTAAAATTCGATACCTGGATCCAGTTTTTTAATAAGGTTTTTTTGCTTTTCTATAAATGCTTTGAGTTTTTCAGTTTCGGAAGAGTTTTCGTGCAACTGTTTATGGTTTAAAGCCGAATTTATCTTCCCAATTTCATGATTTAGTTCTTTCGTTGTGGCATCAAAGTAACATTCTGAAAATTTTTCCCAAACATAGTTTATTGCCTGCTGATTGGGATGTGCCAAATCTTCTTTATAAAAGCGGTAATCGCGTAAATCGTCATTTACAAGTTCAAATGCCGGAAAGTACACACAACCAGGGTAAAGTTTAAGTAGTTTATTTACGCTTAAAAGAAGTGTCGCTTTGCTAAGATTATTTTCGATGATACCGTCTTTCAGGTGCTTCACAGGTGAGACCGTAAAAATTATTTTAAGTTTTGGATTGAAAATCTTCAACTCATTTATCAGAGAAGAATATAGGTTTACGACTTCATCGACCTCTGCCAATTTTTTTTCAAAAGCATGCCCAGGTTGCTTGTGGCAATTGGCAACTATTTGATGTAAGGTTAGGTGTTTATAAAAAAAGCCAGAACCAAAAGTGATTAGTAAAACATCTGCAGTTTTTAAAAAGTAATGCGTTTGGCTCGTAACCGCGTCAATTTTTTGTAAGAGTTCCTTTTTTGTTTGAGCGTAGAAGGAGCTATGATGAGAATAGCTATAAAACAGATTTTCTTTTTCTAAAATGCTGCTATCGTCGGCTTTTTTATTTTGGATGGCGTCCTGAATGCATTTGTAAATACTTAGAGGATTAAAAAGAATTCCATTTGGATTTATGACGACTTTAAATTTAGCATCTTTTAAATAGGTGCCGATATTTTCAGAAAAACACGATCCTGCAAAGAGAAGCGACTGCTTATGGTTGATTTTAAAATCAGAAGTGCCAGGCGTGAAATTCAAATGAAAGTTCATTTCAAACTATTTTAGTGAATTTAATTCTTCGAATTTTTGATCGAGAAATTTTTTAGCACTCTCAAAATTATTTTCTACCACGCCATCAAGGATAGCGTCTTTTAAAGCGTTTTTTAAAATTCCTATTTCTCTTCCCGGAGTAAGATTATAGAGTTGCATAATATCTTCGCCTTTAATAGGAGGTTGCCAGTTGCGGATCTTGTCTTTTTCTTCTAACTCGATTAATTTTGAACGTACTATCTCAAAATTAAACATGTAGCGTTTTACTTTGTTCGGATTTTTTGTAGTGATATCACTTTCGCACAAAGTCATAAGATCGTCGATATCGTCACCTGCTTCAAACAAAAGACGTCGAACCGCACTGTCTGTGACTTCGGTTTTTGCCAATACTATGGGTCTTAAATGTAATTCGACCAGTTTTTGAACGTATTTCATCTTTTCGTTCAATGGCAATTTAAGATTGGTGAAAATTTTAGGAACCATGCGAGCACCTCTGTCTTCGTGGCCATGAAAAGTAAAACCGTGCCCCTCTTCAAAACGTTTTGTTGCAGGTTTTGCGATATCGTGTAGAATGGCAGACCAGCGTAACCAAAGATTGTCGCTTTTTTTAGCAACATTGTCAAGCACCTCTAAAGTATGGTAAAAATTATCTTTGTGCGACAGGCCATTTATTGTTTCTGTTCCATATAACTTAACCATTTCGGGAAAAATGAGATGAAGTAAACCCGTATTGAACAAAAGCTTAAATCCAACCGAAGGAACAGGTGAAAGAATAATTTTATTTAACTCGTCTGAAATACGTTCTTTAGAAACAATGGAAATACGCTCTTTGTTTTTAGTAATAGCGTTTAAAGATTTTTCTTCGATTGTAAAATTTAATTGCGATGCGAAACGAATTGCCCGCATCATGCGAAGTGGATCGTCGCTATAAGTGATATCGGGATCAAGAGGAGTACGTAAAATTTTATTTTCAAGATCCTGCAGCCCGTTGAATGGATCGAGGAGTTTACCGTAATTGTTCTTAGAAAGCCCAATAGCCAGGGCATTTATGGTAAAGTCACGACGATTCTGATCGTCTTCTAAAGTGCCGTCCTCTACAATAGGTTTTCGTGAATCGCGGCTGTAACTTTCTTTCCTGGCACCTACAAATTCAATTTCAAGGTCATTAATTTTTACCTGGGCAGTTCCGAAATTTTTAAAGGTTGAGAGGTGCGCTTCGGGTCCTAATTGCGCATGTACTTTTGTAGCCAGATCAATGCCTTTGCCGATGGCCACTACATCGATATCCTTGCTGTTTCTTTTTAAAAATATATCACGCACGTACCCACCAATGGCGTACGCATCTACATTTAGTTCGTCGCAACAAAGGCGAACAGTCTTGAAAACAGGGTCTTGTAAGAAATTAAACACGGTTCAAAAGTAAGTAATTTACGCCGATTCTTTTTAGTATATTCATACACAAATCCAAAAAATCACTTTTATGAAAAAACAATTAATTTTTGCTTTAACAACTTTGGTGCTTATTGGCACCTCCTGTAAAAAGGAAGTCACCTGCGAATGCACGACTACAGGAACATCTGTATACACCGACTCGCAAGGATACAGCTATTCATCAGTTAACGACCCAACTACAACCACCAAAACTTACGACAAGGTAAAAAAGTCTAAACTGAAGACTTTGTGTGGAGACAATAAATACAGTAGTACTTCTACTTCGAACAATGCCGGATCTACAAACAACAGTACTTACACTTCTGAAACTAAGTGTGAAATTAAATAAATTTAAGCTATGAAATTATTAATAGGCACCCTTGTTATAGCAGGTAATATTTTTTTTATTTCCTGCAAAAAAGAACGCAGCTGTAGTTGCAAGTACCAAAGTGTTAGCACATATACCTATGTAGCGAAGAATGGAGGAGCTACCTCTAACACAGTTACGACAAACTCTGGAGAGTCGAATCAAACTTATGCTAAGGTTAAGAAGGATGATTTAACCAGACTGTATGATTGTAACAGTAGAAATGAAACGAGTGTGAATACTTATACAACTCAGAGAAGCGTTGCTACACAAACTACTATTGGTGGTAATACATTTACTACATACGTAAGCGCAGATTATGATGTTACTCAGAAAAACAGCACAGACTACACATGTGAAGTAAAATAAAATAGATTTTGAAAATTAAAGAAGGGTGCAGAAATGTTATTTCTGCGCCCTTCTTTGTTTCTCCTTAATGATCAGGTTCAATTCACGGCCGGTTTGGCCCTTTACAGAGGTGTTTTCCTGTGCACGGCGAATAAGGTAGGGCATTACGTCTTTTAGTGGTCCGTAAGGAACGTATTTAGCAACATTGTAAGCATTTAAAGAAAGGTTGTAGGAGATGTGGTCGCTCATTCCTAAAAGCTGTGAAAAATAAATGCGTTTATCTGAGGGTGCGATATTTTTCTCATTCATTAGCTTAACGAGGTACAAACTGCTTTTTTCGTTGTGTGTACCGGCGCACAGGCCCATTACATCGATGTTGTCGACACAAAGTTTTAAGGCTGCGTTATAATCTTCGTCACTTTTTTCTTTGCTAGTTTGAATTGGTGAGGGATAATTCATTTCAGTAGCGCGTTTGCGTTCTTTTTCCATGTAAGCTCCACGTACTAATTTTGCTCCTACGTGGTAGCCTTTGGTTTTTCCGTTTTGAATTGAATCTTTAAGATATTGCAATCTATCACTTCTATAAAGCTGAAATGTATTGTAGACAATTGCTTTTGACTTATTGAAAGCCTCCATGTTCTCGTTCGCGAGATCATCGATAGCTTGTTGGATCCAGCTTTCTTCAGCATCAATAAAAATGCATTGATCGTTTTGATGCGCTGACGTACAAATTTTATTTACACGGTTTTTAACTCTTTCCCATTCTGCTTGCTCTGTTGCAGCGAGACTTTGATTAGCACTTACTTTTTGAAGAAGATCGAAGCGGGCTAATCCCGTAACTTTAAAAACACAAAAAGGAATGTTTTTATCGCCTTTTGCTTTTTCAATTGTTTCTAATGTTTCCTGCAAACAATGATCAAAGTCCTGCTCGCTTTCTTTTCCTTCTACGCTGTAATCGAGAATTGTACCAATATTATATTTTGCCAGCTGTTTAATAGTTTCACTGCAATCGTGAATGTTTTCACCGCCTACAAATTGTTTAAAGATGGTGCTTTTAATTAATCCTTTGAAACCAATGTTAAGTGCAAGTGGTCCGAAAGTGGCGCCAGTCTTTACAAGTAGCGGGTTACTGATTAATTTAAACAACCAATAAGATTTGGTGAGTTCTGCGTTTGTTTTTGCCTTAAAGGCGTTTTCTGTATTGTCGAAGGAAATCATGAAAAAGTCAATAGTTGAAAGTCAATAGTTTAGTTAAAAGCTTTTTAGTAACCGAAAACTTCCTGCAAAGTTAAAAATTTCACGGTGCCATATTGTTCAAGCACTTTCATGTCGAGACCATCTTTTTTTCCAAGTACTAAAATGGTTTTTGGTTTATTTTTAATGTTCTGTTCCTGGAATTTTTTCACATCTTCGTAAGTGTAATTCTGAACTTTTTCAAAAATATCTTTACGAATATCTGTTTTGTTACCGAGATCTTCTGCTTCGAGGTAGTTGAAAATAATATCGGCTTTGGTAATACGTTGTGTGCGCATTTCCTGGAGAATCATGTCTTTGGCAGAGGAGAAAGAGCCTTCAGCTTTAGGCATTTCATTTAATAAATCGTTCAGACCTTTCATAGCTTCGCCCAGTTTATCTGCCTGGGAGCCTATATACGAAAGATTATAATATTTTTTACTCAGTTTATTAGGTTGATTGTAACGCGAGTAAGTAGAATAGGCGAGGGCTTTAGACTCCCTGAGATCCTGGAATAATACGCTGCTCATACCTCCACCAAAATAGCCATTGTAAAGATAGATTACAGGAGCGTCGTTACGGGAATAATCCATGCCATTTGAAAGCATTATAATTTCTGCCTGTTTCATATCGTAATCAACAACGTAAACCGTATTCTCAAGTTTTTTTTCAGTGAACACAATGGCTGCAGGCGCAGGCAACAATGCTGCCGGAGTTTTGTGATAAAGATTTAACTGGTCTTTTACACCGGTTGCTTCTTCTGGACCATAATAAAGCACTCTGTGCTGGTATTTTGTAAGGGATAGTATGGCAGATTTAATATCGGCGGTTGAGATTTTGTTTAATTCAGCATCTGTGTAGACATTTGAAAAAGGATTCAAACTTCCATAGCGCGCGTAATTGGTCATTCCGCGATTCAGAATTAAACGTTTCTGAAGTTTATTGTCATTACGTTCTTTAATAACGTCAGCTAAAAGGTTTTTTAAAACAGGTTCTTCAACAACTGGTTCAGAAAGAACTTTTTCAAAAAGTTGAACAGCTTTTTCAAAATTATCGCTAAGGCCGGAGAGGCTGATCCAGATATTTTCGTTATCGCAAAATACATTAAAAGAACAGCCGTACTTGTACAGTTCTTCTTTTATTTGCGCGGCGGTCATGCCATTGGTAGAGAGATATGGGATATATTTGACAGCAATAGGAAATAGTTTATTACTGTTGCTGCCAAAATCAAATTTGTAATACAGTTCGAATAAATTATTTTCTACATTTTTATTGTAAAGCATTGGAATGTTAGACTTAAGCGAAAGCCTGGTAATGTCTTTTTCGTAGTCTATGAATTTAGGTTCAATTCCTTTAGGAACAGTTTTCTCAAGATTTTTTACAAAGGGCGAGGCGTTATCGCGGTCTAATGTAACGGGAGTAATGATTGGTTTTTCAACTTTTACAATACTTTTGTCTTCGCCCGTTCTTTTGTAAGCTACGGCGTAATTGCTACCTGAAAAATTGTTTTTTACAAATTCAATAAGTTCTTGCTTCGTTATTTTTGAAATTCTGTCTAAGGCATTTACAGAGGTTTGCCATTTAAGATCATTCACAAAAGAATTCATCATAGCATCGGCGCGCGAATTATTATTTTCTAATGCTTTAGTTCTTTTAAGCCTGAGATCTGTAACCACAGCGCTAATCAGCCAATCAGGAAATTCGCCTTTTTTGATGAGTTCAAGTTGTTGAAGAATCAAAGATTCCACTTCTTCCAGACTTTGACCTTCCTTTGGTTCACCATTAAAATAAAAAAAACTGTAATCTTTTAATGGATAATAGAAGTTACTGCTGTTTAAAACCTTTTGAGCCTGGTTTAAATTAAGATCCATTAATCCTGCTGTGCCGTTGAAAAGAACACCCGCCAGTAAAGTACACATATCAGCGTCTTTTGAGCCATCGCCTGCAAAGCGCCACGCCATGTTCACGCTGGCCGGATTAGGGCCAAGAATTTCTTTCACGACTTTTTGAGTAATAGGTTTTTCCGGTTGAAAAGTATATACCGGAACTGCTCTCACAGGAAAAGAACCAAAATGTTTTTGAATGTCAAGAATTACTTTGTCGGGATCAAAATCACCACTCATAATGATGGCCATATTATTTGGCACATAGTATTTATTGTAATATTTGTTGATTTCAAGCATAGAAGGGTTTTTCAAATGCTCAATCGTGCCAATGGTGGTTTGCGTTCCGTAAGTATGATTCTCGAAAAGTCCGGCAAATAAAGCTTCCCAGATTTTGTTATCATCGTTATCAATGCCGCGATTTTTTTCCTCGTAAACTGCTTCTAGCTCTGTATGAAATAAGCGTAAAACAGGTTTACGAAAACGCTCTGCTTCAATCTTCAGCCAGTTGTCTATCTGATTGGAGGGAATGTCATTCACGTAAACAGTTTGATCAAACGAAGTAAAAGCATTTGTGCCGTCAGCGCCTATAGTTGCAAGCATTTTATCATATTCATTGGCAATGGAATATTTTGCAGCAACACCGCTTATACTGTCAATTTTATGATAGATACGCTTTCTTTGTTCTTCATCTTTGTTTTTACGATATACTTCATAGAGCATTTCTATTTTTTTTATCTCGGCATTTTCTTTCTTGAAATCTTTGGTACCATAAACATCGGTGCCTTTAAAAACCATGTGTTCGAGATAGTGCGCGAGCCCTGTAGCGTTGGCCGGATCGTTTTTGCTACCGGCTTTCACGGCTATGTAAGTTTGAATGCGTGGTGCATTCTTGTAAACCGAGAGATATACTTTCATTCCGTTTTGGAGCGTGTAAATTCTCGCGTTTAAAGGATCGTTAGCCGACGATTCATATTTCAGAGCTCCGGCTGAAACTGGAGCTTGTGAAACAGTGGTTTTTGTTTGAGCTACTGTATTAAGAGCGAATGCGCTAAGCGCGGCAAAAAGAATGCATCTATTCTTCAACATAATCGGGGATAAAAATTAATAGTCTATTTCTAAATCAAAACGTTTTTTTAGTTCCAGCAGAGCTGGATTTTTCTCAGACATAGCTTTGAAGACATCTACAGGCTTATAAGCTTTTGTTTGAGCTTCTGCAGTAGAAAGTTGTATGTCGAGTTGTATTAAATTATTTTGTAAATGTTTGCGAATGGCATCTACAAAGTCTTGCTTCACTACGAGTAACTGTTCTTTTTGAGTTTCATTTCCTATTACCAGGTTAATTGTGTTATTGGCAAAGTTTACAGTAGCTGTGTTAAGAATTGTAGCAAGCTGACGAGAACCCTGTTTTTGTTTTTCGTCTGCGTAAAATTTTATCGCCGCTTTTACTTCGTCGGCACTTACTTCTTTGTTGGCAAATTTTATTTCTGGAGCTTCTACGCCCGGAGAATTGCCTGCTTGATTAAGGCTCTGGTAATTTTTCACTTCCTGTAAACTAAAGGAAGCTTTCATTTTTAATTGGTCAAAACTAACGCTGGGTTTGCTTGCGAATTTTATTTCAGGCTCTTGCAGCGCGGTAACTTTGGTGGTTGAAGTTGGTTGCGTTTTGGCCGGAGCGCTGTTGTTTTCTTCAAAGTCTTCTAATTCATCCTTTTTTTTTTCCGCATCAGGCGATGCGGTTAAAAAAGTGAGCTGCATAAGCGCCATTTCTACAAGCAGGCGCTGGTTTTTAGCGCTTTTATAGTTAACGTCTGTTTTGCTAATCAGGGCTAATGCCTTTAATAAAAAAGTCAGACTGCAGGATTGTGATTGGGTGGCATAGCGTTGTTTCAAACTCTCGCTTATTTCCATTAAAGAGATAGTCTGAGGGTCCTTACTTACCATGAGATTACGTAAGTGTTCCCCAAGTCCTAATAAAAAGTTATGTCCATCAAATCCTTTTTTCAAAATATCGTCAAAGGTGAGCATAACTTCGGGCAAACCTTGTACTAAAAAGGCATCAGTAATTTTAAAATAATAATCGTAATCGAGAACGTTTAAGTTTTCTACAACTTGTTTATAAGTGAGGTGATTGCCTGTAAAGGCCACCATCTGGTCAAATATAGAACAGGCATCCCGCAAACCGCCATCGGCTTTTTGTGCAATAACATGAAGTGCTTCTTCTTCAAAAGAGACATTTTCATTTTTTGCCATGAAGGCTAAATGCCCACTGATATCGTCTGTTTTGATCCTATTAAAATTAAAAACCTGGCAACGCGAAAGTATCGTTGGAATAATCTTGTGTTTTTCGGTAGTTGCTAAAATAAATTTCGCGTGTTTAGGCGGCTCTTCAAGTGTTTTTAGAAAAGCGTTGAAAGCCGCGGTACTTAACATGTGCACCTCGTCAATCACATAAACTTTATACTCCCCGAGTTGTGGCGCAAAACGTACCTGATCTACAAGGTTACGTATGTCATCCACGGAATTATTGCTGGCGGCGTCGAGCTCGTAAACATTTAAAGAAGCGCCCGAATTAAATGAAACGCAGGATTCGCAAGTGTCGCAAGCCTCTCCGTCTTTTGAAATATTGGTGCAGTTAATTGTTTTTGCAAAAATACGCGCACAGGTTGTTTTCCCTACACCTCTGGGCCCGCAGAACAGATAGGCCTGGGCAAGATGTTTGGTAATTATGGCATTTTTTAAAGTATTGGTAATGTGACTTTGCCCAACCACTGTATTAAAGTGTTGTGGCCTGTACTTACGCGCTGATACTATGAAATTGTCCATTTTGTGAACTTTAAAAATACGTTTAATGCTTAGGTTTAAGAAAAATAGTTGTGCCTAAAAAAGGTTAAATTATTAACTGTATGTTTATAAATTTATTGGAGAAACCTAATTTTAGAGAATTGAAAATTTCGGGGGTTATAGCGCTGTATTTATGTCTTCTGGCAAATCTTGCGGATGCACAGCAAATAATAAGGGGAACTGTGTTTGAGGGAGATAGCTCCAGCATAATGCCTTTTGTTTATATCATCAATAAAAGCTCGGGAAATGGCACTATGAGTGATAATGATGGAAGGTTTACCCTGGCTACAAATCCGGGTGATACGCTGCTTTGTTCGTATGTTGGCTTTCTTAAACTCTATATTCCTGTAAAAGATCTTCAAAAAAATGAGAAGGGTGAAGTGAAAATCTTCATGAGCCAGATGGCTATAAACCTGGGTATGGTAAATATCACAACTTTCCGGTATCAGCCCTACGAGAGGGAATACATGAATGATATTATCGATAAAAGCCGGATCAAAGCTATTAATTATGCCAGCAGCCCTATTACAGCGCTTTATATGCGCTACAGCAAAGAGGGAAAACAGATTCAGAAATTAGCGCAGATTTTTGACAACCTTTTAATGGAGGAAGAAGTGCAGCGGAGATTAAGCAGAGAGATTCTTGTGAGATTGACGGGCGATAAAGATGTTGACTATTACGCTTTTAGAAAATATTGCTATTACGTGAGTGATTATTTTATTGTGACGCACGAGGGCTTCGATCTTTATTCAAAAGTAATGGATTGCTATAAACAGTTTAAAGCTGATCGCGGGGGCTATCGTTTGCGTGAAGAGGGTGTTTCGCCTGAGAAGAAAAAGGAAACTGCTCGTCCGAATGCTGCTAATCCCGATGGAAACTGGAAAAAGAGGGAAGAGGTTAAGCCTCAGGAGTAGTTTTTTGAGACAACAGATGGTTTTACCACTAAGGCACTGAGTTCACAAGAAGCACTGCGGGATAGATGATTTTTACCACCAAGACACGGAGTTCACAAGAAGCACTGAGGCAGTAGTCAATAGATTATTTTTACCACTAAGACACTGAGTTCACAAGAGGCACTTAGGGTATAGTCAATAGATGATTTTTACCACCAAGACACGGAGTTCACAAGAGGCACTGAGGCAATAGATGATTTTTACCACCAGGACACGGAGTTCACAAGAGGCACGGAGGGTGGAGTCAATAGATTATTTTTACCACTAAGACACTGAGTTAACAAGAGGCACTGAGGGTAGAGTCAATAGATTATTTTTACCACTAAGCCACGGAGTTCACACGAGGCACTGTGGGTATAGTCAATAGGTGGTTTTACCACTAAGACACGGAGTTCACAAGAAGCACTGAGGCAGTAGTCAATAGATTATTTTTAGCACTAAGACACTGAGTTCACAAGAGGCACTGAGGCAATAGATGATTTTTACCATTAAGACACTGAGTTCACTAGAGGCACTTAGGGTATAGTGCATAGTTGATTAGTATTAGTTTATAAGTTTAGGTAGTTTTAACTAACGTTTATTCTATGAATACAGAAATTTTAGAGGGCATTAAAAAGCAATTTGAATATTACAAATTACTTGGGGAAAAAACATTTGACCAGATCTCCGAAGAAAAATTATTTTACAAATACAATGAAGACAGTAATAGTATTGCCGTTATTGTAAAACATCTTCATGGGAATATGCTCAGTCGCTGGACAGATTTTTTAACGAGTGATGGTGAAAAAGAATGGCGAGACAGAGATGGGGAATTTGAAGAGAGTATGAAAACAAAAAAAGAGCTTCTTAAACTCTGGAACGAAGGATGGGTTTGTTTATTTAAAGCTTTGGAGGACTTAAAAGAAGAAGATTTCTTAAAGACTATCTACATTCGCCACCAGGGACACTCCGTAATGGAAGCCATTATACGTCAATTGGCTCACTATCCCTATCACGTAGGGCAAATTATTTTTATAGGTAAAATGCTTGCGGAAGATCAGTGGCAATCTTTATCGATTGCAAAGAATACTTCCAAAGACTACAATGCCGAAAAATTTTCAAAAGAAAAACATACTGAGCATTTCACAGATGAAATTTTAAAAAAGGACAAAAAGTAATTCAATAATTTTTCTCGTCGAGGAGTTCTTTCCATTTTCCTGATTCCGCAAATTCTTTGATCATTTGATTTCTTTCAGTAAGAAATTTTTTCAGGTAGTTTGTAAGAACTAGTTTATTGAAAATCTTTCCGAAAATTCCTAAGGGTGATGCGTATTCAAAGCGGTCGGTCATAATCACAAAACCTTTTTTATCTTCAAAAAAATGATCGTGTGTAAATTTTTTAAATGCTCCTTTAACTTGCTCGTCCCTAAAATGGTGTGGCCTTTCGTATCTGCTTATGACGGATGTTAGCTTTTGGCGGATTCCGAAATGAGTCGCTTGCCAGGTAACTGTTTCGTTAAGTTGGATAATTCCTTTTGTTACGCCGGCAATGGCTTTTTCGTTTGTTCTACTTGTAGAGAGCTGATGCAACTCAATACTGGCAGAAAGATCAAAACAGATTTCAGCTGTTGAATGTATGTGGGTTACTATTTCGATGACTGGCATAACTAATGAATTTTTTCACGATACAAAAATTTTTCCTGGGTACTTCCAAATGGCCTGTATACATAATAAACAAAGCCGTCTTTGATCTTTATTTTTTCCGCGCTGTGATGTTGAAGTTTATAGGTGAGTACTTCTTTTCCAGTTTGATGGTTTATTTGTTTCAAATAATGATGCCCGTCTTTACTAAAAAAAGCGTAAACTTTATTTTCAGGTTCATCAACAAAGAGTTGCTTTTTCCATTCGCGCCAGTTTTTTGGATGGTGATAATTTATTTTGACACTATCAATGAGTTTGTTTTGTTTATCGTAGTGGTATAAGAAATCATTGTGATGATTAAAAATACAAATGGTATCGCGTATTATAAAAAGTGGGGCATACAAAGGTTCGTAAAACATGCTATTGGTAAAACCGCTCATTAAAGCAGCCATAATGTGTTTGTCGGTCTTATAATAATCGGCCATTCGTCTCGCTTCCAGTCTGGCTGCGGTTGGCAGATAATAGTATTCGAAATTATAAAGTTTCATCAGATCCTCGTTCGTAATATTATTAAGAACATGACTTACTGTATCATTTGCTTTTAAGTAATAGTAATTGAAAGACGGGTATTTGTCCCATTGATTGCTGTAATACATGTTTTCCCGAAGTGTATCGGCAATTGGTTTTACATAGCGTTCAAACTCTGTGCGCGGCACGCCGCCAACGATCAGGTCATTGTTAAAAACATCGAGTCTGAAAATTGAATCCTTGCACATCAGTTCAGTGTAGCCCTGATAATCGTGAAAAAAATTCTTTGCAATGCCTGAACCTTTGGGCAGTTTAAAATAGGAAAAAATCTTACCCTGGTAATTTGATAATTGTAATTGCGCTTTATCGAGGGAAGTTTCGGAAGTCAATAAAATCAACTTGTCTTCATAAAAATCAAAATCATATACACTGTAGTTAGGCTTGCCTACCAAAGTTTCAGGAACTTGTTTAGCGAAGATGGGGACAGTATCGAGAGGAAACGCCTTTACCGCCAAATAGAAAACAAAATCAACTGTGTCCTGGTTTTCTCGTTTAAGATCCTTCAGCAAAGTAGTATACCCGTAATGCGATATAGTTAGTTTGTAGATTTCTTTTGGAGGGAGGCGCAAGCTAAACTCGCCCCGTGTATTAGTTGGTGCGGTAAAGGGAGAGCCCGACAATCTCACCGTTGCACCTTGCAGGGCTTCTTTTGAGTTTTCGTCTTTTACACTTCCTCGCAAAAGAATATCTTGATTTTGAGAGTAGACCGTATTCAAAAGTAGAATCAGAAAAGCTATGTAAAAAAATTTACCCATTTCTTATAAGACACATAAAGACAAAAATTCCATAAACTCGTTAACGCAGTTTATTTAAATTGAATGAAAGTCCTGCCTGAACGATAGATCTTGTTAGCCCTGCCTCGAGGTACAAACCAAAAACCCCCTCCGCCAAATATCTAAGGCCGGCCGTGAGTTCTGTCTCTTTTACAAAACCACTCGAAAGTTCTTTCATATTAGTTTTACTCTTGTTCCCCACTATTCTTAAACCTGCGCCGGCTCCAAGATAAAAATCAATTTTTTTCCCATAAAGGAAATGGTAATTAACTCTTATGTTAGTTGTGTAAACCTCATAATCTATCGTTTTTTTTACCAGGACGGGTTGATTACCATTACTTGCATTGTAAGAATAATCATATCTCATGTTGTTGTAATTTAGAGCTGCACCTATGCCAAAACGTTTTGAAACATGAAATTCAAGTTTTAGGTAAAGCGGATTAGAGGCTTTTATGGATGAAATTGTATAATCGCGAGCTGCTTTTAAATCGGCAAACCTTTCGATGTCTGTATTTTGCGTGCCCACTCCAATAGAGAGAATTCTTGAATTGTATCTCCAACCTGTTTTGATTTGTGGCAAAGAATCGGAGTTAGTGGCGGACCGGGAATAGAGAAAAAATGATAAATAAAAATTAAAAATTAAAAAAAAAGTGACTCGGTTCAAATGCATAAGTCTCTAAAATTTTTGATTCCAGATATCCCAGTTTTTTTCTGCCTGTAGGTGTAACATACTTAAACCGTTTACAACAATAGAACCACGTTCTTTTGCCTGTTTTAAAAAAGAGGTCTGTTCTGGATTATAAACCAGGTCATAAGCTAAATGCTGTGGAGTTAAAAACTGGTAAGGTATCGCGGGACTTTCATCTATATTTGGAAAAGTTCCAACCGGACTAGCGTTTACCACAAGCTTAAATGCATTCATAACCAGTTCATTTATTTCGGAATAGAAAAAGGTATTAGCGGTTTTTTTTGTTGAAGCAGAAGTCACGAAATAAATTTCAACACCCACTTTCTTTAAGGCGTATGCCACAGCTTTACTCGCACCGCCCGTTCCCAAAATAAGAGCACGCTGATGATTGGTGTCGAGAAAGGGTTTTATACTTTGCGAAAAACCATACACATCGGTGTTGTAACCAATAAATTTCCCGTTTACATGATGAATACAATTAACTGCGCCAATCTCTTTCGCTTCGGCACTGAGTTCATCTAAAAAAGGTATAATTGTCTCTTTGTAAGGGATGGTTACATTTAAACCTACCAGGTTTTTGTTATCCTCTAAAACTTTCTTAAGCCCCTCAATAGTTGGTATTTCAAACGTATCATAAACATGATCAGTAAGATTTAATTCCTTAAATTTTTTTTCGAAATACGATTTGGAAAAAGAGTGCGAAAGTGATTTACCTATAATGCCGAAATGACTCATATACTTTAATTAAATTCCGGCTTGCCGGTTTCTTACTTTTTAAACTTGCTTTTTAAGGCCGCCAGAGCACTATTCATGTCATTCGGATCGTATTGTTCTTCTTTAACCATAACTTTTGGTTTAGATGCCTTTACATTTTGCGTTTCACCTTTCATGGTTAATGCAATACGTTTACGTTTAGCGTCTACCTCGGTTACATTTACCCAAACCTGCTGCCCAACTTTTACAATCTTATTTGGATCGTCTACAAATTCGTCAGCCAATTGAGAAATATGCACTAGGCCATCCTGGTGAACGCCAATATCTACAAAGGCTCCAAAGTTAGTTACGTTCGTCACAATTCCAGGAAGACGCATGCCTTCGCGTAGATCTTTTATTTCGTGAACGTTTTCATCGAAGCTAAAAATCTCAAAACCTTTACGCGGATCACGTCCAGGCTTTTCCAACTCATTAAAAATATCTTTTAAAGTCGGAAGTCCGATTGTATCCGTTACATAATCTGTTAATTTAATTTTTTTGCGAATGTCTTTGTCTCCGATTAAATCGTCGATGCTGCAGTTTTGATCTGCCGCCATTTTTTCAACGATATGGTAGCTTTCAGGATGTACAGAACTTTTATCTAAAGGATGAATGCCGTTACGAATTCTTAAAAATCCGGCACACTGTTCAAATACCTTTTCTCCCATACGTGGAACTTCCATCAAACTTTTGCGGGATTTAAAAGCTCCTTTTTCATTTCTGTATTCTACAATATTTTGTGCCAGTACGGGCCCAATTCCTGCTACATAAGACAGCAGTTGTTTTGAAGCCGTATTTAATTCCACACCTACCATATTCACACAACTTCCAACAACTTCGTCTAATTTATTTTTAAGAAGCGTTTGATCCACATCGTGTTGATACTGACCAACACCAATAGATTTAGGATCTACTTTTACCAGCTCTGCTAAGGGATCTGCAAGACGACGTCCGATTGAAACGGCGCCGCGAACAGTAACGTCTTTATCTGGAAACTCTTCACGCGCTACGTCTGAGGCAGAATATACCGACGCACCTGCTTCACTCACAACAATAACAGGAATAGATTTAGGAAGCACATCAATGTTGCGCACAAATTGTTCGGTTTCGCGGGAAGCCGTTCCATTGCCAATAGCAATGGCTTCCACATCATGACGCTGGCAAAAAGCAAGTAAGATCATTTCCGCTTCTGTAGTTCTGCGTTGGGGTTCGTGCGGATAAATTACCGTCTCTTCCAGGAGTTTTCCTTCTTTGTTTAAGGCTACGAGTTTACATCCTGATCTAAAACCAGGATCTAAAGCAAGAATGGTTTTTTCACCGAGTGGAGAAGCCAGCAATAATTCTCTTAAGTTATCTGCGAATACAACAATAGCTTTTACATCGGCCTGTTGTTTTGTAAGAAGTCGCATTTCCGCTTCAATGCTCGGTTGCAAGAGACGTTTGTATCCTTCTTCAATTGCCTCTTTTATCTGAGCTGCACTTTCTCCACGGGAAGTGATCATTTTGCGTTCGATCAATTCTTTAGCTTCATCGTTATCAACGGTGATATCAAGAATCAAAATGTCTTCCTTTTCGCCGCGGCGCATAGCCAGTAAACGATGAGAGGGGCAGTTCATTAATTTCTCTTCCCACTCAAAATAATCTTCAAATTTTTCACCTTCTTCTTCTTTGCCTTTAATGACACGGCTTTTAATAGTAGCTGATTTTTTGAAGAGCTCACGCATACTTTCACGTATCAAAGCATCTTCGCTCATAATTTCCGCTATGATGTCACGCGCGCCCTGCAGGGCATCCATAACAGAAGGCACTTCCCTGTCGACAGAAATAAATTTTTCAGCTTCGTCAAAAACAGAATTATTTGTTTGCTCTAAAATGAAGTGAGCAAGCGGTTCTAGTCCTTTTTCTTTAGCAATGGTGGCTTTGGTGCGACGTCTGGGTTTATAAGGTAAATAAAGATCTTCCAGCTTGCTAAGCGTTTCAGCAGCCATGATCTTCTCTTTTAATTCTTCTGTTAATTTATTTTGAGAATCGATTGATTTTAAAATGGAATCGCGGCGTTGTTCGAGCTGACGAAGGCGTTCGATTTCATCGCGAATTTGGGCGATCTGAACTTCGTCTAAGCTGCCGGTAACCTCTTTGCGATAACGCGAGATAAAAGGAACAGTAGCTCCTTCATCTAAAAGATTTACGGTGGCCGTTACGTCGCGGGAATTTAAATTTAATAAGTCTGCAATTTTAAAATGGAGGCGTGCTTCGTTTATCATTTGGTAGTAGTAGTGATTTTTCTTAAAAATAACCGGATTTAGCGGTTCTCAAAAGTTGTTTTTTCAACAAAATGAAAAAACTATTGAACGTTGAAAGGTAGTAGTAGCAAGTGATTGCATCCTAGGCGATTACAGGGATGCATAGAATTTGTTGTCAATGTAGAAAAGAAAAAAACTGAAGAAGTTTGCATTCTTCAGTTTTAATACGATTAAGCGTTTAAGCTTGTGCAGTGGGTCCGCCGAAATTCATTGGAAATCCACCGTCAAGATCTTTGATTTTTCCGTTGATCTGTTCGAATTTTTGTAAGTTCTCAGCAAGGGCTTTTACTAAACGTTTGGCGTGCTGAGGTGTTAAAAGAATGCGTGATTTTACGCGTGCCTTAGGAACTCCTGGCATTATTTTAATAAAGTCTACTACAAACTCACTTTGAGAGTGTGTAATAATGGCCAGGTTGGAATAAATTCCTTCTGCAATTTCTTCGCTTAATTCAATGTCTAAATGTGGTTGTGTTTGTTGATTGTCTTCCATTTCAATTTCTTGTTACGAGTTATTTATTTCGTCTACCGGTTTCGCCCCAGATAACCTGTATTAGTTAATTTAATTAGTACTATAAAAATGCCGCCATTTCTTTGGCTATTTTTTCCGCTTCTTCTCCTGCTTTTTCAGCAAAGTTTTTTCCGGTTGAAGCGTAGATGATTCCGCGGCTTGAGTTTACCAGCAAGCCTACATCTGAATTTAAACCGTATTTGCAAACATCCTGCAAACTTCCACCCTGCGCACCAACGCCGGGAATTAATAGAAAGTGTTTCGGAACTATTTTGCGGATATCCTCCAATAATTTTGCTTTGGTAGCTCCTATTACAAACATCATATTATTTTCATTTCCCCATTGCGCTGAGGTTTCGATCACGTGCATGTAAAAATCTTTTCCTTCCACTTTTATTTGCTGGAAATCTGCTGAGCCTTCGTTACTTGTAAGTCCTAATACAATTGTCCATTTGCCTTCGAATTGTAAAAAAGGTTTCACTGAATCACTGCCCATATATGGCGCAACTGTTATTGCATCTGCATTTAAACGTTTAAAAAATGCGCGGGCATACATGGCGCTTGTATTTCCAATGTCACCTCGCTTTGCGTCGGCAATTAAAAAATGATCCGGATAATTTGTTTTAATGTAGCGAATTGTTTTTTCGAGACTCCCGATTCCACTTAATCCATAAGCTTCGTAAAATGCTGAATTCGGTTTAAAAGAAACACAATAAGGTGCTGTAGCATCGATTATGGCTTTATTAAATTCGTAAATGGGATCACCTTCTTCTTCTAATAAATGTTTTGGTAATTTTTCCGTATCTGGATCCAAACCGACACATAAAAAATTTTTCTTAGTTCTTATCTGATTTATTAATTCGTCTCTTGTCATTTTTTATCCCGCAATTTTATATAAACAATTTTCAATTAAATATTCTATGCTCTTAGTGTAATCTTTAGTAAATTCTTTGCGTACTCGGTTTGCTATGATCACACAAATGGTCAGGCATTCATGTCCAAGTAATTTTCCCAAGCCATAGAGCGCTGATGTTTCCATTTCAAAGTTAGTAATTTGCAGGTTTTGATAGGTAAAAGTATTCAGCAAATTATTAAGGTCGGGCTTAGAAGTTTTTAATCGGATCTCTCTGCCTTGTGGACCATAGAATCCAGGAGCAGTAGCCGTGATGCCTTTAAAAATGTCGTTTTCGCTAAACTTGTGCATTAACTTTTCACTTGCTGCCACGCAGTAGGGGTAAGGAAGATTTTGCGGCCACGATGTATGTTCTATAAATGCTTTTGAGATTTTAGTTTCATTTATTTTATGCCAGTCAGCATAAAAAGTCAAAAGTCCGTCCAAACCAATGCCATGAGTACTCGCTACCAAATTATTTACAGGAATGTTTTCCTGCAAAGCGCCGCAGGTTCCCAACCTGTACAAATTCAGATGTCGTAAGGTTGGATTCAGTTCTCTGGTTTCGAGATTAATATTTACTGCTGCATCGAGTTCATTTAAAACAATGTCGATATTATCTGTGCCAATGCCGGTGCTTATTACGGTGATGCGTTTGCCGTTAAAAAAACCCGTATGAGTAATAAATTCTCTGTTAGCTGTTTTAAGATCCAGGCGTTGGAAATATTTCGAAATTTCCCCGACACGGTTTTGATCGCCTACCAGTATCACATCATCTGCGATATCCTCATTCTTTAAATTAAGATGATAGACCCGGTTTTGGTCAGTGAGAATTAACTCTGTTTCGGCGAAGGGTGACATGCTATTTTGCACTAAATTATTGAAAATCCATAAACTAAAAAACCCTTCTTCCGGTGAGGAAGAAGGGTTTTCGAAATTTATAGTGAGAATTCTTAGTTTACTAAACCAGTAAATCCTGAATCTGCACGTAATTTAATGAACTCAACATCGTCTTTAGCATAAGCTTTTAACGCATTGTCTTTTTCGATAGCTGATTTTAAATTACTGATCACTTCAGCAGTGTTAGCTTGACGAGCAGCAGCCACAGCTTTTAAATAATAGCTGTAAGCAGTTTCTTTTTCGTTGCTTGCGTCAATTGTTTCTTTCACAGAACCAGCACTACCGCTTAATAATTGCGCTAAAGCTTTGTTGTGACCATTGTAGCTTCCAAAATCAGAAACAGCATCAGAATATTTTCCGTCGCGAACTTCGATAATACCCATGTTGTATTTTGTTTCTGCAGCAGAACCTGCTTTTTTGTAAAGTTCCATTGCAGCAACACGATTACCGTTTTTAGATTCAATAATACCTAAGTTGTTTATTACAGCTGGTTGAGAAGCACTTGCTTTTTCAGCACGTTTAAATGCTTCACCTGCTTCAGCAACTTTGTTTTGCATTAAAAGAATCGCACCATAGTTGTTTGAAGTTCTCCAGTCAGTACCGTATTTTGTTTCAGCAGCTTTGTAAATCTGAGCTTGTGTGTTGATGTCGGTAGTTAAAGTAGCAGCATATAAAAGCTCTTCTACAGATAAACTATCAGGAGCAGAAACAGCAAGGGAAGAAATTTGAGCATCTGTACGTGAATTTTTATCAACGTTAACTGTCAATTCAGCACGACGTAATTTTGGTAAAATCTTATCAGCTAATTCCGTGTAGGTTTTAGAAAGATTTTTAATTTCTTTACGACGTTGATCAGGATCAGAATACATAGAAAGAACACGTAAAACTAAGTCTTTATCAGCCATTGAAGATTGTTCAACTTCGCTTTTGAAACCTGGCCAGTCTTCCATTGTAGTACCAACTTTGTATTGTTCTTTTGATTTACCAAAAGTTACAGTTTTGTCTTTGTTTTTTTGAAATTCTTTCATCACTGCTGCAGAACCTGAGTTAGCACGGTCTTTAGCTAAATTTTCGTTTTTATCTGTTTCACCATCCGGAGAAGCATAAGCAGAAACGCTGATACCTTTGAATGCGTAAAAAGGATTACTTAAATTGTTTTTAATGAAAGCGTTAATGTTTTTCATTTCTTCTGTATTCATTTCAGAAGGACGAACAACCGACTGGTTGATTACATAATAAATATGTGTAGTTTGATTTACGGGATACACTTTTACAAAAGCGTCTTTTGCCATAATCGGTTTCTCGTCGTTACGAACTAATAAAGAAGTAGCCATAGTTCCGTCTGCCAGTTCTACACCGTTAAACTTTTTGGTTTTTTTCTTTACCGAACCTTCGCCGCGTAATTCTACTTTAGCATTGCGCATACCTGGCTCAAAAGCAAACTTCTCAGAAGTATAGCTGAAAGAACCACCTGTTTTATAAGCTATTTTTTGCCCCGCTGCTGTTGCTTTTTCTCCAACAAGAACAACTGGTTTAAGTGCTTTTTCTCCGCCTGCATATTTTACCACAGGAGTAAGAGTTAATGTTACCTTTTTCTGGAATAATTTTGGGCTAAATTTCCCGCTAACACTAAACTGCACGCTATCTGCATGCATTTCAATAGGGTTAGGCGTAACCGTATATTGAATGTCCTTTTGTTTTTTAATCATTTTTCCAAGTCCATCGCAACTTGTTAAAATTACTGCGACCGATAACCCGGCACTAAGTGTTCTTAGGATATTTTTATTCATAATTTTGAGATTATCGACAAAAGTAAAAAAATATTTAACATAAAAGAATCTTGGATTTTTAAAATGTTAAAATTTATAGCTATTATAAGTCTAATTTTAACAAGTTAGGGTAGATTTTAGACTAAAGTTAAAAATCGTCGACGAAGCGTAATTAAAAATTTTGTAAGTAAGATTGTCAAATATATGCTAAATTCGCAGTTTTTTGGGGACTACAGCGAGTAATATTTTGGCCAATTCAGACACGTATTCGAAATTTTCGGGTTTTTTAAAGCTTACAAAATTTGGTTTGGGTGGTTTAGTCGTTTTTTCGGCAGTTATCACATATTTTACAATTGCTGAAACTATTCAGTGGATGCAGATTTTGGCCTTGGGTTTGGGAGGATTTTTAGTGACTTCAGCCGCCAACGGATTTAATCAAATCATTGAAAAAGACCTTGACAAGCTAATGGATAGAACCAAGGCACGTCCTATGCCTACTGAAGTTCTTACGGTAAACGAAGCTTTTATATTTTGCAGTATTTCAGGAATTATCGGAACTATTTTATTATGGGTGTTCACCAATCCACTTTGCGGGATACTTGGTTTTGTAAGCATTCTTTTATATGCAGTAGTTTACACGCCATTAAAACGTAAAACACCCTTTGCGGTTTTTGTCGGTGCATTTCCAGGAGCCTTACCAACACTGATAGGCGGCGTTGCTTCCAGCAGCGGTTTTGGAGAAATAAGTTTTTTCGCGATGTTGCTGTTTCTGATCCAGTTTGTGTGGCAGTTCCCTCATTTTTGGGCATTAGCGTGGGTATACAACGACGACTATGCAAAAGCAGATTTTCATTTATTGCCATCCACCGGGGGGAAAGATGAGTTTACAAAATTCCAGATCTTACTTTATTCCGTATTTTTATTAATGATGAGTATTTTACCTTTCGTATTTCATTTTGTTGGCCTGATAAGTACTCTTGCCTGCGTGATTTGTGGGTTTGCGCTGTTGTTGCAGGCTTACAATTTTTATAGAGTTCCCACAACCGAACACGCCAGAAAATTATTTTTTGTTACACTTATATATTTACCATTGGTGCAAATTGCATTAATGACCAAAGCTTAATACTTAAAACCTTGGAAGCAATTAAAACAGATAAAATTTCAGCAAAAGTTAATCCGCACAAAGCGGAACTTAAGTCGGCACAGCGCAAAGCCGCTAAACCCCTATTGTATATTGGAATTGTAAGTATAGTCATGCTTTTTGCGGGCTTAACGAGTGCTTATGTAGTTAGGGCCGATAACGGCAACTGGCTTGTTTTTCATTTGCCAGCGATCTCTATTATCAGTACCGTTATTATAGTCACGAGTAGTTTAACCATGTATCTTGCTCAGAGGGCGATCAAACAAGACAAGCATACACTGACAAGTCTTTTTTTATTTCTAACTTTAGGATTGGGGATCGCATTCTTTTTCACTCAAATTGAGGCTTGGAAACAGTTAACAGCCCAGGGAATTTATTTTGTAGGAAAATACGCAAACGCTTCCGGGTCATTTCTTTATTTGATAGCGTTGGTGCATCTTGCGCACATGGTAGGCGGACTTATCGCGCTGGCAGTATCACTAACAAAATCATTGTTGAAAAAATATTCTTCGGCTAACAGCCTTGGAATAGAGCTCACCGCAATCTATTGGCATTTTCTTGATCTGTTATGGATATATTTGTTTTTGTTTTTATATAATTATCGCTAATATTGCATCTGAAAATTTAACTTTTTATGGCTCATTCAGTAGAAATTGATTCAAAGGCAGCATGGGACGGAGGCAGATCGCCTTTTAACCTTAGTTACGGAAAAATATTCATGTGGTTTTTCCTTGTATCCGATGCTTTAACTTTTGGAGGTTTATTAATATCTTATGGTTTTATCCGTCACAAGTATGCTGACATTTGGCCAAAAGCAGAACATGTATTTACTCACTTTCCGTTTGTGGAAGCGCATATTCCTTTGGCTTATGTGGGGTTAATGACTTTTATTCTCATTATGTCTTCTGTTACCATGGTACTAGCTGTTGAAGCTGGTCACCGTATGGACAGGAAAGGTGTTATTACCTGGATGTTCTGGACCATTGTTGGTGGTGCGGCTTTCGTTGGCTCACAGGCATGGGAGTGGTATCACTTCATTATCGGTACAGATACTGGTGCTTTACGCAGCGTGTTTAATACAGATCCTGCAGTTTATTCTTATGTGAAGGAAACAGTTCATGGAGCTAACATGACGGTGAACGAATATGGTGTTCCGCAATTTGCAAATTACTTCTTCTTTATTACTGGTTTTCACGGAACTCACGTATTTAGTGGGGTAGTATTAAATTTCATTATTTTCTTAAACGTTATTAAAGGAACTTACGAACGCAGAGGTCATTACGAAATGGTTGAAAAGGTTGGTCTTTACTGGCACTTTGTAGATCTTGTATGGGTATTTGTATTTACTTTCTTTTACCTGTTATAGGTTAAGATACACGTTAAACGTTTTAAGCAAAAGAATTGTTCAATAAAAAAAATTAAAAAGTATGTCAGAGTTTCACGATCATTATTCAAATTACGAAGTGATGGCCAATCACGGCGAGGAAGAAGGAAAAGCAACCCGTAAAATTTTATGGAGAGTTTTCTGGGTGATGTTAGCTATTACTATTTTCGAATTAGTTGTTGGGTTTCTTGCTCCTGAAAAAGGCTGGAGTGGCACCTGGTGGTTAAAAACTTTATTTATAGGTTTAACTATTGCTAAAGCTGCAGCCATCGTTTTATGGTTTATGCACTTAAAACATGAAGTGAAATTTTTTAAATGGGCTATCCTTTCTCCGTATATCGTATTTATGTTTTACACGATTTTTATCGTGTTAACAGAAGGTACCTATTCAGGATCATCAGGACACCATACACGCGTTGACAAAATTTTTGTAGAGCAGCAAGCTGCATTAAACAGCGGACATCATGCTGGTGGAGCTGCTCATGATGCAGGTGCTGAACACGGATCAGAAGGTCATGGCGCTGAAGAGCATCACTAGTCTTTAAAATATCTTTAAAAACGAAAGCCATCTGAAAAGGTGGCTTTTTTTAGTTATGCTCGATTAAGATCTTTGGTGAAGGCCGTGTTTTCTTTTCCTTAAATTAATTGGATGCGTTTCCCTTTGTTTTCAGAAGTGCCGCATTAAATCGCTTACCAACCTATTGATTTTACTCAAATTTGAAGAATGGTGGTTAAGTAGTCGACTTTTTTCCAGCAGACGATGCCCGAAATGTGTTTTAATGTCTCACAGGCATGAACTTTGTTCCCCCGGATAAAACAGGGTTACCTGATAAATAAAAGAACACAGAAGAGAAAAGATTAACCGGGATTGAAAATTATTTGTGGTCTTTAAATTTATAAAAGACAGATTCATTAAGTTTTTTGGTTGAATAGGATCGTAAAAACGCTTCCCTTATTTACTTCACTTTTAACAGAAATAGTTCCGCCCATAGCTTCTATTTGCGAACGTGTCATAAAAAGTCCCACACCTTTAGCATTTTCTACGCGATGAAAAATTTTATGGAGACCGAATATTTTGTCTTTGTATTTATTCAAATCTATGCCAAGTCCATTATCAGTGTGCACAAGTGCCAGACCCTGATTTGTAATTTTTGTTTCAAAGTGTATTTCAGGAGTTCGGTCTTGTGAAGCGTATTTTATAGAATTGGTTAACAAATTCAGAAAGATACTTTCAAGGTAAATTTTCGGATACTTAATTTCTGGAGCTTGTGAGAAGTCTGTAGTTATTTTTGATTTAGATTCGGTGATTTGTGCCGTTAGCATGTCGCTGACTTTCTGGAAAAGATCATTAAATTTCAGATTTTCACGCTCCTTATTAATATCTTCTTTTATTTTTAAACTTTCCAGGAGTAAGTTTAAGGTTTCAGAAAGATGTGCAGAGACAGATTCTAATTTGCTAAAGAGCAGATTTTTTTCATCCTGAGTTTTTGCTTCTTTGTAAAGAGTCAGTAAAACGCCTATATTTCCTACTGGCGATCTTAGGTTATGTGAAGTGATGTGGGCGAAATCGAGTAGTTGGGTGTTTTGGTAAGACAGCTTTTTTACAAGCAGATCGACCATTTCTTCTGATCTTTTTCTTTCAGTGAGATCGCGCGTAACTTTTATAAATCCGATTACACTATTTTCTTCATCGTGTGTTGCGGTTATAGTTATGCTTGCCCAAAAGAGATCTCCACCCTTACGAACGCGCCAACCTTCGTCCCTGGCGATACCATCCTGGATCGCCTGTTTGAAAAGTTTTGCCGGTTTACCATTTTCTACGTCAGTTTTTGTATAAAAGGTAGTGAAGTTTTTGCCGATGATTTCTTCGGGTGCATACCCTTTAATCTTTTGAGCACCTTTATTCCAATCGATAATAGTTCCCTTGAAGTCCAAGAGTACAATGGCGTAGTCTTCTATTTCCTGAATGGCTTTTTGAAGATTTTGCGAGGCCGTTTTCTTAGTTGATTTCATTTATGAATCCGGAGTGTATCATAAATGTATGTAAAACCACTTAGGATAAACTGCCTAAGCAGTCAGAGTTAGACACAAATGACAGTTCAAAACCGCGTTAACATCTGTTTTTGCCCCAGAATCTCCCAAGCTTCCAGCAATTCCTGCAGAATAGGCGTGCATGCTCGCAATGAGGTTTCCAACGTTCTTTTGGTGGAATGCAGGTTTCGTCGCAGGTTTGGAAGTCTGTACTTTGATATTTTGTTATTTTTTTTTGCAAGGCCAAACGGTCAGTTTCAGGACCTTCTCTCCCTACGATCATTAATTTGTAAGCATCCGGGCTAAAATATTTTTGCTTGATCAGACGAATGTTATCTGTTGTGATTACAGAAAAGGCCGAAACATAATTTTTGCGGGACTCAAAAGGATAAACTAAAGGATTATAAAAGCATAAAATAGATTCCGCAGTTTTGCTACTATCAGCGCCGTCTTTTAATTTTTTTGCGACTCTGTTTAAAAGACTATCCGAAGAATTATAGGCATGAAATTCGTGGAGGAGGGTGTCGAAGAAGGAGATTGTTTTAATCAGTTCAGTTGAACTTATCCACTTCATTTCGATAAAATTGTTGGAATAGGTTACAGGCCCAAAACTCAAACTCTTTTCCGTGTCCTGTTTCATTTTTGTTTTTACTGCAATAAAATCATCAAACAAAGCGCAGGCCAGCACAAAGCCATAGTAATCAGCAGACCTGAAGGAAGGCGCTGCCTGGAGCCATGTAAGCTGAAAATCTTTTTGATCACGTTTATTGATAAAGCAAATTGTTTTGCTTTTGATTTTCAATATTTTTAAATCTTCATCATTTACTTTTTGCTCTTTGCGTAAAGTTTTCCACCTGTTGAAATGCCTGTTCACGAGTTTTTTAATTTCTTCTTTATCAAAATTTCCGCAAATAAGCAGTGACGTATTTACTGGATTATAGTGTTGGTAGTAAAACTCCCTGAGTTGCTCAGGAAGTACTTTTTGAATGGCATATTGACAATAGGTTCTTCCCAAAGGGTTTTTACTACCATATAAAAACAAGCTTTCAAAAGCAGCAAATACAGTTTCTGTAGTGATTTTTTCAGGGCTATTAAAGTCCATAAGATTGGAGGTGATCTTGTCTATAAGATTAGGTTTAAACGGTAATTTTAAAAGTGAAGAACTCAGTAAACTCATTTGCTTGCTAAAGTCTTTTACAGCGCAGTTTCCGCTTATGATAGTTTGTCCCTGATTTAATTCGCATTTTATTTTTTTCTTTTTTTTGAAAAGCGATTTTTGTTTTTCCTTTAAAGTTTCAGCGATGAGATGTTGAATAAGCTTGCTGTATCCCACCTGACAGGAGTTTTCGTTTTTTTGTCCGCCGTTAATAACTAACCTGACGTTTAAAACGGAGTCTCTGCCATAATTTACCATGCACACTTTTAGACCATTTTTTAAGACAAGTGTATCCAGTTGCGGAACTTCCTGCGAAGCTAATTTCAGCGATAAGAGCAGGCATGCCGTGATAAGTGATCGCATAATTTTGTATTGAATCCTTGACAAACAAGAGAAGTCATTACTTACTGAAACACGCTTTGGTAACATATCAGAGCGAGACCGTATTAAATCACTTACCTCAGAAGTAGTTGAAAGTTTGCTGGATAAATTACGAGCACTTGCATAAGTAGGCTTTAAAATGTACATTTGCCTTCCAAATTTTACGCTGCTTAATAGAAGCGTACTTAATTGAAAAATCCGGAGACCTGTCAGAGTGGTCGAACGAGCCCGCTTGGAAAGCGTGTATACGGGTAACTGTATCGAGGGTTCGAATCCCTCGGTCTCCGCGGATAAATAGCAAAAGGGTTTAAGCGAAAGCTTAAACCCTTTTTTGTTTGACATGAGCGCATAAAGCCCTTCAGCTTTAATGCGTGAAGTGGCGAACAAAAAAGAAGGCTCGTTTTTCACGAGGCTTCTTTTGTATTCTGACTCCGGGAGGCATTAGGGATCATGTCAATAATCCCTCGGTCTCCGCGGATAAATAGCAAAAGGGTTTAAGCGAAAGCTTAAACCCTTTTTTGTTTGACATGAGCGCATAAAGCCCTTTAGCTTTAATGCGTGAAGTGGCGAACAAAAAAGAAGGCTCGTTTTTCACGAGGCTTCTTTTGTATTCTGACTCCGGGAGGCATTAGGGATCATGTCAATAATCCCTCGGTCTCCGCAAAAGATCACCAAATCAAATCAAAGCCCGTCAATCTTAGGATTAACGGGCTTTTTGATTTTTATTACTATTAAAATCATTCATTAAATCGCAAGGCTGAGGTGGAGAATTCGGTGTCACCAAATTCTTTGCTAAGGGTTGATGGCAGCAGCCCTTACATAGCAAAGGCAAATAACCCCACCATTGCTTTGGCAAGGTTAATTGGGTTTACAGTTGATGGTGATGATCAATTTATCAGTTACTGAAATTAGCTGCGCTAATAACAGTGAAGTAGGTGGATCGGTTCTAAATTTAAAACTTTGAGTAACAATTGTTTATCTTTATCAGGTTCACATTCCCTAAAATATTTCTTTTCAATTGTTGGTATTATTATACAAATGACTAACTTTGTGTCAGAATTATGAAAGACGTGGATAAAAGAGAGCATATTTTATTAAAAGCAGAAGAGCTTTTTTCAAAAAATGGTTTTAACGAAACATCTACTCGCATGCTGGCTGCTGCTGCTAAAGTAAACCTGGGGATGCTTACTTATTACTTCGGCACAAAAGACAAAATATTGCAAGCGTTAATTGATCGTAAATTAGGTTTTTTTCGCGATAGTTTTGCCGTAATTGATAAGTTGGATTTGCCAACCATAAAAAAGGTAGACGCAATCATTGACGTATATGTTGATCACATGTTTGAACACAGGCGTTTTCACCGCATCCTGCATAGCGAAGTGCTTTCAGAAAAGCATTCTGACCTGCTGGATTATGCATATGCTCTGATTAAAAAAAATCATGAGTTCCTGAGCGAGATAGTTGAAAAAGGGAAAAAAGAGAAAGAATTTAAGAACATCGACAGTCGCTTGTTTATGGCTTCTATTACCGGCACGCTCACCCTTTTAATTAAAACAGAAACAGTGGGTATATTCTGGTTATCCTCCGATTCAAAAGCCAGCAGCTTAGATGATCCTGCATTTAAAAAACATGTTAAAACGTTTTTAAAAGAAATGGCGCATGGTTATTTAATTGCAAAAACAAATTAAAAAAATTTGCCTTAAAAATTAGTCAGTCGTATGATTAATATTGGAAATTACACGTAAAGTAAAAATTGAACAATGAGAACAAAACTAAAAACAATGAGAATAATGAATTACGCGGTATGCTTTTCTGCCCTGTTTGGTGCCTTGTCATTACAGGCACAACGAAAAGAAGAGTATACGTTAGAACAATTACAAACGTTGGCGAAGGAGAATTATCCCTTACTAAAACAAAAACAAATGTATAGAGATATTGGTGCTAATAAAGCCAAGCAGGCAGGCACTAATTTTTTACCCCAAATAAATGTAACCGGGCAAGCAACGTATCAAAGTGAGGTAACAGAGTTAGCATTGCCACTACCGGGTAGTACAGGTTTTAAACAAAAGCCTGATCAATACGCCTTTGGTTTAGAGTTGAGAGAAAATCTTTTTGATTACGGTGCTGTTAAAACTCAAAAGCAAATGGAAAAAGAAAACTCTGAAATTCAATCTCAGCAAATAGATGTAGACTTTATAAAATTGAAAGACAGAGTTAATCAATTGTACGGTAATGTATGTTTACAACAAGAGAATAAAAAAATAATGTATTTACGCATGAAGGAACTGGAAGCAAAACGGCGAAAAATGCAATCAGCCGTTACTAATGGAGCAGCTTTGTCAAGTAGTTTCTTAGTGTTGGAATCTGAATATTTAACCACTCAGCAAAAGCTGGAAGAGATCAATTCAAATTTGAGTGGTTGGTATAGAACTCTTTCCATCATTACTAATAAGCAAATGGATACGAATGTAGTATTCACCGACATTAAAAAAGAAATACAACTTCAATCTGCTAACATACGTCCTGAATATAGATTGTACGAATTGCAGAGTAGCAATCTAAAACTGAGAGAAAGTATGATCACGAAAAATAACCTGCCAAAAGTTTTTGTGTTTGCAAAAGGTTATTATGGACGGCCAGGTTTGAATTTTCTGAACAATGATTTTAGGCCTTATGGTTTAGTTGGCGCGGGTTTATCATGGAACTTAACAGGTTTCTATACATCTGGTAAAGACAAAAATAATTTGCATATCACTAATGATATTTTAACTAATCAAAGAAAAATATTTGATTTAAATCTACAGGCAACTTTAGCACAGCAGCAGGAAGAGATTACGAAGCTGGAGAGAATGCTTGTGATGGATTATAAAATTGTGGAAGCAAAAACGTCTGTTCGCAAAGCGTCCTCCAGTCAATTAGATAATGGTGTAATTACATCGTCTGAATATATTGTTGACTTGAACGCGGAAAACCAGGCACAGTTTAATTTGAAATTACACGAGCTACAACTATTCATGGCCAAACAAAACTATAACACAACTTTAGGATACTAAACATCATGGAAAATAAACAAGATCATCAGGAAACAATAACTACAAATACAAATCAAATGGAAGAAAATAATTTAGAAAATAAAGCAGCAGGAAAAAAGAAAAAATTCAAAATAATAGGTGGTATTGCCGCCCTTGTTATTGCCCTTGTAGTGTATGTGTGGATAAGCGGCATAGGGCATCAAAAAACCGACAACGCACAAGTGGACGCAGTCATTATGCCCATACGGGCTACCGTTCAAGGCTTTGTAACAAAGGTAAATTTTTCAGATAATCAAATGGTAAAAAAGGGTGATGTGCTCATCGAAATCGATGGCAAAGATTATGTTACCAGGCTTAAACAGGCTCAAGCTGTTTTAGAAAGTGCAAAAGCACAATTGGAAATTGCGAAATCGGGAGCAAGTACCGCGGATATGAATGCAATGGCATCTAGTTTAAATAGCCAGGCGGCCAAAGATAATATTGCATCAGCGCGCGCAAAATTTTCAAAGAATGAAAAAGAAATGAATCGCATGGATAAAATGCTGAAAGATGGCGCAGTAAGTCAACAGCAATTTGAATCGGTAAAAGCTGAATTTGAAACATCTAAAGCGCAATGGGATATGTTAGAAAAACACTATCAGGCTTCTTCGTCTCAGGCTAGCGGCCTTCAATCGCAAGCCGATGGACAAAAATCTCAAATTGTGTTAGCTGAGGCAATTGTAAAACAACGTGAAGCGGAATTAGCTTTAGCACAAACACAATTGGATAATACATTTCTCAAAGCACCGTTTGATGGGATTATTTCAAAAAAATCAATCGATGTTGGACAGTATTTACAAATAGGAACTCCTGTATGCTCAGCTGTTGATTATAATAATCTGTGGGTCAGTGCTAATTTCAAAGAAACGCAAATTAATGAAATGCGTCCTAACCAACCAGTAGATATTAAAATAGATGCTTTTCCAAAGGCTCATATACAAGGTAAACTACAAAGCTTTGGTGGTGCAACAGGTGCGAGATTTTCGTTATTGCCTCCTGACAATGCTACAGGAAATTTTGTGAAAATCACGCAACGTGTACCCGTGAAAATTTTAATTACAGAATATCCCAGAGAATTACTCGGCTTACTTTTACCGGGGCTTAGTGCAGAAGTAGATATTCATACTAAATAATAAGACTGTGAGCAATACTCTTTTATCGCAAAATCAAATCGTCTATCCTACGGGTTTAACCAAATGGATCATCATTCTTACAGCAATTAGTTGTGCTATTTTAGAATTGATTGATAGTACTGTTGTAAACGTATCTCTGCGAGAAATAAGTGGAAGTATTGGTGCAACTACTACGGAGATTGCGTGGGTAACAACCTCGTATGCAATTTCCAACGTCATCATTATACCCCTTACAAGTATGTTTTCTGATTGGTTTGGCCGTAAATTATATTTTACAGCTTCTGTAGTAATATTTACTGCAGCTTCATTAATGTGCGGATTTTCAGAGAGTTTATGGACACTGGTGTTTTGGCGTTTTGTTCAGGGACTTGGTGGCGGCGGCTTATTATCAACTGCACAAACTATTGTTATTGAAACTTTTCCACCCGAGAAAATTAATACTGCAAACGCCATATTTGGAATGGGAATGATCCTTGGGCCAACTTTTGGTCCAACCCTGGGTGGTTATATTACGGATCATATTTCGTGGCAATGGATATTTTTTGTAAATATTCCTATTGGTGTTTTAGCAAGTTTTTTATCCTGGACATATATTACAGATAGAATAGGCGCTGTAAAACCCCGGAAAATGGACTGGTGGGGCATTTTGTTTTTAGTGCTCGCAATTGGCTCTTTACAGTTTGTTTTAGAAGAAGGCACTTCAAAAGATTGGTTTGAAAGTGATGAAATTAGTGTCGTTTCTATTGTTGCTTTATTTGGAATCATTGCTTTTATCTATAGGGAATTGAGTATTGATTACCCGGCAGTAAACATAAGGCTTTACAAAAATTACAATTTAGTTATCGGCAGCTTCATGAATTTAATGTTGGGAATGTTATTATTCGGATCCATATTCATCTTCCCTTTATTTGCACAAATATCATTGGGATGGACAGCGACCCAGACTGGTGTGTTTATGATACCTGGTGCATTATGTGCCATAGTAGGTATGCTTATGGTTGGAAGATTATTAGGCAAGGGTGCTAATCCTAAAGTTATTATCACCCTGGGCATCATGTTCATTTTTGGCTTTTTAATGTTGCTTGGTTCAGCTTCGCCAGATTCTAATGAAAGCAATTTTTATATTCCGTTCTACATGCGTGGATTTGGTATGGCATTCATGATGTCGCCTATTCTAACCCTGGCAGTTGCAGGTTTAAAAGGAAAAGATATGGCGCAAGCAGTGGGTTTAGCTAATATGAACCGGCAACTGGGTGGAGCATTAGGGATTGCGATATTAAACTTGTATTTGATAAAGTCCGCCGCTCAAATTCGTGGCAATATGTTAGGCTATATTAATATTTACGATACGTTGAGCGCTGATAGAATTTCGACATTGACCCAAAATTATCTTGCAGCGGGGCGTAGTTTAGAAGAAGCCCAAGCTTTAGCGTATAGATCTTTAGAGGGTGCTTTGTTCAAACAACAAGCTCTGGTAAATTATAATCAGGGATTTCTGATGGTGGGCTTTGCAGTGCTGGTTTGTATTCCTTTAGTATTACTGATTCGTCATAAGAAAGTGGAAAAGCCTGAGGCTATTTCAGAGCATTAGTTTTTTGAATCTGCAATACACTTTAGAATGAGAATCATCGAATGTTCAAGACTATTTACAGGATAAAAAAATAAGTGCTTTCGTCGGAAAGATTATCATCCTTTCCAACACAACCGGAGTTTCTGATCAAGCACCTATTAATTGCCTGTTTCTCACTATTGTCCCAGGATTTTAAATCATTGAAATTGGAGCGCATCTTCACTCAGCAAAAAAAAAGCTTAGAAAAAATAGCTGCCGCTTTCAAAAGTGGGTGCCAATGGTTTGATGAAGCTGTTTAGGGATTTGGTGGCTGTTCATCGGCAAGGTACTATTTATCAGGAAGCATCGCTGCCGAAGACTTAGCGGCTGATCTTTTAGTGTAAAATCGCTTTAACTAATAACACCCCATCGCTTAACTAAGCCTACATTAAAACTTGTGACCTGTTTAGTAATTACTATTAGAAGAAAACCTGCTAAAAATGAAAGCCACTCAATTGCTAAAAACAAATCCCACAGGGCTTACCCGATTTGCCGACTTAACCACAAAAAACAAAAAACTTGAGTTGTATGTTACAACCGATATTCAGGCCACTGAATACTTTAGAATATTTAATGTAACACGTTCAGATTTTTTCTCAGTATTATTTTTTTTGAACGGGGAACTGAATTTTGAAATAAATCAACAGAAACAAACGGCGGTAAAAAATTCCATTTTGTTTTTACGACCAAACACTTTTGTTAACACATCTTTTGAAAATAGTAATGCAAAGGTAAACGTTGTATTATTTACTTCTAAATTTTTGTTGCAAATAGGGATGAAAGATCACGAAGTGAATATGGTGGAATTTATCACTGGTAATAGTGGCTCCGTCCTTTTTTTTGATAAACAGGAAGCAAAATCACTTTTAAAACTTATAAAAGATTTAAAAGTTAAAAACGACCAGGTGGAGTTACATCCCTTTGGAGAAGATATCGTAAAATACGCATTTCGTATATTTCTTTACGAAATGACAGCAATGGGCAAAAATTATAGTAACTCTCTAAATCAAAAATCTTCAAGAAAACACTATGTTGTTATGGAGTTCATAAAATTTATGAACAGTACTTTTAAAGAACAAAGAGGCCTAAAATATTATGCAGATAAACTTTCCATTACTCCAAAATACCTTAGCGAAATAGTAAACGAGATAACCGGGAAATCGGCGAAGGGACTTATTGATGAAAAAGTTATGTTTGAAGCGAAGCAATTACTCGATAACCCAAAATTCAGTATTAATCAGATTGCTGAGCTTCTTAATTTTGCTGACCAGTCTTTCATGGGTAAATATTTTAAACGTCATTTAGGAGTTTCTCCCTCGCAGTATAGAAATCACAGGGTGCAATAAAAATAGCTCTTAAATTTGGACGAAACGATCGGACTAACCCCACCCATTTAAGAGAGTGCGAATAAAAGTAGCGACGTTAGCTTTGACTAAAACCAGGATAGATTTGAAGCCGGTAACTTTTTTGAAGACTAAGGACCTTTGTGTTATGAAAATAGCAGCAACAGAAACAATTAGCCACTTCGCTGATGCCAACTGATTTAAATGGGGTTTGACTATTTTGCTTCAGAAAAACATTATTTTACACTATGACTGTGCCAAAGATCAACCTAATAAAACCATCGCTGAATATCATCGGGTTATAGAACTACCAAAACCTGTACTCCTTTTGTTGACACTATTTTTAATTTTTATTCTGTTGCAGTGAAGAAAAATTTTCATGTTAACATGGAATAAGGGCAACAAGTTTCTTTTTCAAATTAATCCTGTTTAAGGAATTGTATTTCTGCCGCAATTTTGATTTCGTCACCAATTAAAAAGCCACCTGACTCTAAGCCAACATTGTAAGACAGTCCCCAGTCTTTTCTATTGATTTTCCCGTTTAACGAAAAGCCTGCTTTTTGGTTTCCCCAGGGATCTTTGTTCACACCTGCATATTCCACATCAAACGAAACCTTTTTTGCAATGCCTTTAATGGTAAGTCTCCCATTTAATTTATAATTTAGATTATCAAGTTTTATAAAAGAATCACTTTCAAATCTAATATTTTTGTGATTTTCAACATCAAAGAAATCGGCGCTTTTTAAGTGATTGTCACGCTCGATAAAATGGGTGCAAATAGAAGACGCTTCGATTATAGCACTTATATTCGCTTTACTCATGTCATCAATTGATGAAGTAAATTCTGAAGTGAATTTCTCGAATGCTCCTGTAACATTTGTCAGCATCAGGTGCCTGACTTTAAATACGATTTCGCTATGTGCCGGATCTAATATCCATTTGGTTTTATTTTCCATAAAACTTTTCTTGTAACTTTTAGTTTTAATAAAGAATTTTTATAAGTAAACTTTAATTCGGGCAGCACAAGCTGCCCGAATTAGAATTATTGCATGACCCCTATTTCTTTCATAAAACTCAAGTTATCCCAGAACAAATACTCTTCGATCATCTTGCCGTTTTTCCAGTGCCCAACCGTACACATCTCAAAACGGAATTTTTTACCTGTCGGAGGAATTGATTTACCATTTCCAATTGGCATAGGTTTAGTGAATGTGCCTTCAACAACTCCTATAACGGAGGTCCATTCTCCATGGCCAAACTTTACAGGATGTTCCGTCACTTTTACATCCGGTGCAAAAACAAAAGTTGGGGTTAACTCTTTGATATGATCCGGGAGACCCGTGGTAGTGTGTCCATCTGGATAATGAACTAAAATATTATCAGCATGGCTGGCGTGTAAGTTCTCCCATTGTTGATTTGAATAAACTACGAAGTCAAGGCTGTCGAAACGCGTTAGTAGTGTGTTCATTTTTGCCGCTTCATCTTCGGCAGTTGATTTTGCCTCTATTTGTTTGCTATCTGCTTTTTGTTCAGTTTCTTTTTGCGAACAGCTGCTTAAAATTAAAATTACTGGAATAGCAACACTTATTAAGCTGAAGCTCATTTTATTCAAATTTTTTTTCATTTTTTCCTGTTTTAGTTTTGTAGATAATTTAAGGAAGCAAAAATCGATTAATTAAAACCACTAATGATTCACATATGTTAATTAATAGAAAACGCGTAGAGTAGGCTAAGACTATAGTAGTTGCAGTATACCGCGTTTACTTCTTTTGTGCTTTTGGTTTACGAGCGCGACTAAGAGATTGGGGTTTTACTCCTAAATAATAGGCAATTAAGTATTGTGGGATTCTTTGCACGAATTCCGGATATTGTTGAGAAAAAGCAGAATACCTCTCGTCGGCTTCAGTGATGTTTGTTTTTGCTATCCTTAATTGTGCTGTAATATAAGCGTTCTGAACTATTATCCTGAAATATTTATTAAGACTTAAAATAGTATCGCAAACAGCTTCAAAATTTTCCCGGCTTATAGCTAGAACTTCAGTAGACTCCAATGCCACCACGTTATAAATCGCTTTTCCACTTGAAAAAAAACTACATAAATCAGAAATCCAATTTCCTTCCAGTGCGAACTGCACAACACTTTTAGCACCATTGTCTTTTTCGATGTAGGAGTAACAAGAGCCTTTCAGAATAAAATAAATATAATTATTGCTGCGTCCCTCTTCAACGAGAAAGTCTTTTTTATCATAGCTTTTTACAAAAGTTAATTTTAATAAAGCCTCGAATTGTTCCGAACTAAGACTTTGTTTTATTGTATTTTCAATCTGAAGTTTTAATAAGTTCGGCATACTAAAATTAGAAAAGCGAAATATACGAAAATTTAAAAAATAGTATTTTTATATTTTGACAGAGTAAATTAATCTGAAAAAAAACAACTTCCGCATTTGATAACATATGTTATCGTCTTCCCGAATAACCGTTGTGTAATTTTGCCCTGCATTTTATTTATTTCTATTCATACTCTGAGAGGAGATGGGATTAACAACATTCATTCCCAGGCCCCTGCTGTAAAGATACATGCCTCTGGTTAGCTTCCATCAACTGTTTTTATGGTTCAGGTTTTTGTAGTTTAATTTCCTGATTTACTAAACAGCTGTAGTTAGGTAGCGACTTAGGTTTGGACATCTTCCAGTGACTAGATCATATATCAGAATTAAAATACCCTATCTTTATATCTACCTAAATAATTTTACTTGTATGATCGAACGAATAAAACAAATGTATTCTTTGAGTGATAAAAAGTGGAAGATTTATAGTGAGTTTTTTAAACCCGTTCAGGTGCCTGCCAAAACAATACTATTGAAAGAAGGCGAAGTAGCTCAGAAAGTGTTTTATATAGAGAAAGGGTGTATCAGAGTATGGTTTGAAAAAAACGGAAAAGATGTTACTTTTCAATTTTTCTTTGAAGATCAGCGTATCTCTTCCTCCGAGAGTTTCAAAAATAGAATTCCAAGTTTAGTTAGTATTGAAACACTAGAGCATTGCTCATTGTGGGTAATTAGTAAAAAGCATATGGATATTATTATTTCTGATGCGATGAAATCAAAACTTACAAGAGATAAGGTTTTTGATGCTTTACACGATAGAAATATACATTACATGAAGCACTCGCTTTCGTTCATAAAAGATAAACCCGAAGAACGTTACCATAATCTTATAAAGAATAACCCGCAAGTAATTCAGCGTATCCCTCAGCATTATATTGCCTCCTATTTAGGAGTATCGAGCGTACATCTTAGTCGCATAAAATCCAAATTAGCAAAGATGAAGCACTAGGTATTTTTAATAACATTTGTTATTGCATCGTGGCTTTCACCTCATGTAGCTTTGTTTTATAAAGTAAAGGACATGAAGACACAAGAGATCATTTATTGGATAACAACAGTGTTCTTCTCTTTATGGATGGTTAAGAATGCTTACGTTTATCTAGCAGCTGAACAAGCTAAAAAACTGTGCAAGCATTTCGGTTTGCCGAACTATCTGAGAGTAGAGTTAGGTAGTGCAAAACTTCCTTGTGTAATTATCTTGTTATTACCTATCATAAAAGCAAGCCTGAAAGAGTGGGCTTACGCCGGATTTGGCATTACTATGCTTTCAGGTTTTATAGCGCATCTGGAATCTGGAGGTCCATTGGAGCAGTCAGGATCTGCCTTGTTTGCTGGCCCTATTGCTAACTGCTTATTTCTGCTATCCTCCAATTAACAGCTCAACAGTTAATAATCTAAAATAGTTTAGAATGAGAAAGACCACAAACTGGATAATAGGTTCTATTACACTAGCGGTATCAATTTATTTATTTTCTCCAGGTTTAAGTCACTTAATTGACAACCCTACAGCATGGGAAATGCAGGCGCAGTTTATGTATGTAACAGGTATTTGTAGTATGACCCTGATGGTCGCAGCTATGTTATTGTCACTTCGGATCCCAAAAATAAATTCAATTTTCGGCGGGTTGGATAAATCATATGAGGTGCATAAATGGACAGGGATATTTACAACGGTGTTCGTTGTAATACATTGGCTTGGAGACAAAATACCGTTGCTAATGGTAAAACTGAATGTGGTACCAGATCCGGAGGCATTTATTGATATAAGGCAATACACGAAACCAGAAGTTCTACTTTATAAATCTGGTACACTTTTAGCTGAGGTACTTTTTTACGTTTTTATTTTTCTCATAACGGTTTCGCTTTCTAAAAAGATCTCCTATAATTTTTTTAGAAAAATGCATAAACTCATTCCCGGAGTATTTTTAATTTATGCCTATCACGGTGCTACTGCACCCCTAAAAGAACATTGGTACCGCGACCCAAAGATTTTTATTGTATTGGCAATTATTTCTGTTGGATGCGTTGCGGCTTTTATCTCGCTATTCAGATTAATTAGTAAATCACGTAAAACAATGGCTATAATCACTTCTATTGATCAGCATGAAACTAAAATTATGGATATTCGTATGCGAACAAGCACTAAGCGATTTAGTCACCAAGCGGGACAATATGCTTTTCTAAAATTCGAACATAGCGAGGAGCCACACCCTTTCTCTATTGCATCTTCTGCACATGCGAATGTGCTGCGCTTTGCCATTAAAGAGTTAGGGGATTTTACAAGCGATCTAAAAAATAAGATTGCCGTTGGTCAGTACGTGCAGCTTGAAGGTCCGTACGGTGAATTTAAATTTGAAGACGATTCCGAAGGGCAAGTGTGGATAGCCGGAGGCATTGGTATCACTCCTTTCTTAGCACGGTTAGAATATTTAGCAGAGAGTGGAGGCGCTAAAAAACCTGTTTATTTTTGGTATTGCACAAAAGGAGATTTAGACCAACAATTTCCAGCTTCATTAAAAGAGCTGTGCAACAAAGCAGGGGTAACCCTTTATCATCTGAATGAAAACAAGGGAGAGTTTTTTAAGACAGATATTTTAAAAATGAAATTTCAGCACCTGGAAAAGATGAGTGTTTGGTTCTGTGGCCCGGTTCGATTAAGATCAGTCATTGATAAAGGCTTAACGTTACTTGAATTTAATAGGCGAAATCTCCACTATGAGAGTTTTAGCATGCGTTAACTTAATTAACAGAAAAAATAAAAGCTGCAGTTATATTTTACAGAAGCGATATGCCAAATACATCGGAAATTTTCCTGAACCTGGTGCTGAAAATAAACAGAAAGTTCTTCTGGCAGTCGGATAAAGGGTGAAATGAAACTTCTGTTTTCTGAAATACTTCCCGAACTATTGCAGTGGCTGAAGATGGAAACTTAAGTCAGGAGCCAAAAATATTAGTTTGGGTAACATCGGAAAATTGTGGGTGGAAGGCTTTGATGCTAAAGGGGGGGTGTTACAAGGTAACTTTAAAGTTTAAATCCATCTTAAAATAAAAGTGTCTAAAATAGTAAAGGATAATTTTGTCCTTTAATATAAAATAATTATTTTTGTGCCCTAATACACTTAGAATGTTTTCAAAAGCTTGTGAATACGCCATTAGGGCTACAATTTATATCGCAGTTCAATCTAATCAGGATAACAGGGTAGGCCTAAAGGATATTTCTAAAGAAATAGATTCCCCTGAAGCATATACCGCAAAAATTTTACAACAGCTTTCCAAAAATAGCATCATTGATTCTGTTAAAGGCCCGAATGGTGGTTTTCAAATAGACAAAAAAGAAATGGAAAAAATAAAATTGAGTCAAATTGTTTCAGCAATTGATGGTGATGCAATTTACAGAGGCTGCGGATTGGGGTTTAAAAACTGTTCAGAAAAGAAGCCTTGCCCGGTACATGATAAATTCAAGGTAGTTCGCGACGAATTAAAAAAGATGCTTGAAAACACTTCTGTTTTAGAATTGTCGGTAGGTCTGACCAAAGGTTTAACATTTTTACACCGATAAAAAAAATTAAATTAATAAAGGATATAAAGATCTTAATATACTTAATTAAAAAATCATAAATTAAAAACCATGGACACTTCAAAACCGTCGCAAACCCAGACTAGTCAGTTAATTCAAAACAACTCAAACAGAAGCACATCAAAGTGGCTGGATGTGCAAGCCACCAAATTTGAAAGGGCACGTTTTTTTTGGATGCCTATATACATTACAGCGCAGAGCTGCCTGGCATCCATTGCTTGTGGTTTTATACTTCATAATTACGCCAATACCATTATGCTGTGCATCTGCGCATCTGTAGCAATGATGAGCAATGCTGTATTTATCGCTTTAGGTCCGCCAAAAATTTGCCTCACCATTGTTTATCTGAGCTTTATGGTAAATACAATTTTTATTCTCATTAATTTTTAAGAGCACTCGTGAATTCTACCGGTACCTTATAATCATTCATTGTAAGACAGCCACCCTTTAAGAAGTCAATAAAATGCGATACATGAAACGACATTTCACAATAATACTTATATGCTTATTTAATACTTCACTCTGCTTAAGCGCACAAGAGGTAAATACTATTCTTCATCCCGAAAAAACGCTCTTCTCATTTTATTTTATACTTATAGTATTACTAGTTGCGTTTTCCTTACCAGTTTGGTGTTTAGTGAAAAAATTCAATGCTTCATTTGCTCGGCATAGGGCATGGTCTAAACAAGATATACAAGGGAGATTTTCAAATTATCTCAGCGCCTTAAATTCCAAACAAATAGAGCAATTCCTAAAGATCAAGTACGCAAAAAATAAAAACTCAAATAAAACTACTCTCTCAATTGTATTCTTGCTGTTTTCTTGTTGCGGGCTCTCAGCGCAAAACACGACCAATACGAAAGAAGATCTTTCTGGTCAAACAGGTATACTAATTACCCTCTTACTTATTCTCATTCCAATTATTTTAGGTGTACTATTTGCGATTAACAGGGCGATTAGTGCATTTAAACATTACAGCAATGAGAATAAGCTGCAGGAAGCCAAACGATTTGCAGAACATCTCTCGCAACTAGAAGAGGATGAACTGGAAAATGTTCTTTTAAAACGCAAGGCCGCACTTGATTATGCGTTATCCAATGATGAACTATCCGGGAACCATGAAGCCGAAGACAGCATTGGAGTAATTCAAAATGCCAGCCCAGACCATGACGTGCATTTTACTGCTAAAAAAAAGAAGGCGATTCCGAGGCCAGGTCTCGACAAAGACATTACAGAATTAATTTTATGGTATTTAGGATGCGCTGCTTTCTGGTTAGCACTTGGAGGGACGATTGGTGAGTATGTAGGAATAAAATTTGTATCACCAGATGCCGATCACATCAGCTGGTTAAGTTTTGGAAGGTTAAGACCAGTTCATACCAACATGGTATTTTGGGGTTGGGCATCATTAGGTATTATTGGCCTCGGTTATTATGTAGTGCCAACTGTTAGCAATGCAAAAATACATAATATCAGATGGGGTTGGCATGCACTATGGCTAATTAATGCTATGGTAATTTTCGGAACCATCAGTTTAATGGCTGGGATTAACAATGGTGGCGGTGAGTTTAGAGAATATATCTGGCCAATAATGTTATTATTTGCGGTTGCTCTTATTCTCACGTTATTAAATTTTTTAAAAACGGTGGCCAACCGCACAACCAAAGAGATTTATATATCAAATTGGTACATCCTTTCATCTATTATTTTCACACTTATAATCGCACTAACAGCCTATTTGCCTTTTTGGCAAAATGGCATTAGCGAAACAATTATTCAGGGCTATTATATGCACTCGGGTGTTGGCATGTGGTTTACCTTATACACACTTGGATTGTTATATTATTTTATCCCCCAACAATTAAACCGTCCAATCTACGCCTATAGCTTGGGGATATTGGCATTCTGGACACAAATTTTGTTCTATACAATTATAGGAACGCACCATTTTGTGTTTAGTGCCATTCCATGGTGGTTACAAACAGTTGCTATTGTGGGGAGCGGGGGCATGATCATTCCTGTTGTGGCGGCTACAATTAACTACTTTTTTACATTTAAGGGGCAGTGGAAAAAAGTATCAAACAGCTACACGCTTCCATTCTTTTTTATAGCGGTTATGTATTATTTCGTTGTTTCTATGCAGGGTACTGCGGAGGCCTTTAAGTTTACAAATCTCTTATGGCACTTCACCGATTTTACTGTGGGACATTCTCACCTTGGTTTTTATGGTATAATCACATTCGCCATTTGGGGTGGCACCTATACAATTGTACCTAGATTAACAGGCATTGAGCCACAACAGTATACTGTAGGCGCTCACTTTTGGCTGGCTTTTATTGGCTTATTGTTCTACGCGATTCCTCTATCAATTGGCGGTACCCTTAAAGGCATGATTTGGATGGAGGGCAAGCCGTTTATTGATAGTGTAATTATGATGTTTGACTATTGGCTATGGAGGGCCATTGGCGGTAGTTTAATGTTTTTATCTCACTTTGTGTTCGCTTATAATTTCTACAAAATGACCCGAAAACCACTTGTGGAAATTGATATTAAAGAAGAAGCCATCAGACACTTAACATCAAGTATTGGAAATTAACAAAGCAGCATGAATATATTTAGCGATCATAAAAAATTATATACCACGGCTGGTGCTTTGTTTTTGGGACTAACCTTCTTTACCGCAATTATGCCTGCTCTGCAGAATCAAAAAAACACTGAACCGCTACCCGAATCAAAACCCTTGAGCGGAGATGCCCTGGCGGGTAAAATGATATACATATCTGAAGGTTGCGTTGCCTGTCATTCACAACAAGTGAGAAATGTAGAGATGGATAAAGTATTCGGTTCAAGACCCGGTATGGCTGCCGATTATGCAAATATTGAAAGAACAAGTTTTTGGCAAAACACTGCAACCCTTATGGGTACGGAAAGAACGGGACCTGATTTAACAGATGTTGGAAACAGGCAGCCAAGTATGGATTGGAACTTAATGCACTTGTTTAATCCAAGAACAGTTGTTAAACAATCTATCATGCCTTCCTACGAATGGTTGTTCGAGTCTAAACGACACCCGGCTAAAACAGATGTTGTTGTGAATGTGCCTTCTGAATTTCTGAAGGGAATTAATGGTAAAGTGGTTGCAAAAAAAGAGGCCTTACAATTAGTCGCTTATATACAATCTTTAAAACAAATTCCCTTACCTGATGGTGCTAAAGCACCAGGTTTCTTATATAAAAGACAGGTTAAACAATCTATAACCCGTAATGCAAAAACCGATCTGGATGGACAAGCCCTTTATATTGCAAATTGCCAAAGTTGCCATCAGGCAAATGGTGAAGGTCTTAAGGGCGCATTCCCGTCCCTAAAGGGAAGCCCTATTGTAAACGGAGAAAATCTGGAGTTATATGTCGATATTATTATGAATGGCTATGATGCGCGGGCGGAGTATGGAGTGATGTCGGCAGTAGGTACAAATATGGAATTTACCGAACAGGATGTTGCGGCAATTATTAATTATGAAAGAACCAGTTGGGGAAACACAGGTAAAAAGGTAAAGCCCGAAGAAATAAAAAAAATAATGGATTTTATTAAAATTAAAGCAACAGCGGCAAAATGAAGAAAATAGGTGTACTACTAATTATATTTCTGCAAACAGTTGCCATGGCTTGTCCTGTATGCGAAAGACAACAGCCGAAAGTTTTACGGGGCATTTTACATGGCACCGGGCCTGATACCAGCTGGGATTATGTTATCGTTTGGACAGTTGTTTTTATAGCAGTAGCAACACTTTTTTTTTTCTATAAAGTGGCTTATTAAACCAGGCGAAAAAAACAAATCACACATTAAGTATTTTATTTTAAACAACGACTAAAATGAACGCCAACAGCAAAGTCATCATATTCTTAGACGAAGAAATGATCCCATCTGGAGAGTTTGAAGCCCCTATTAATTTTGAACTTGACACCCGCAAGTTGGTTGATGGAGCGCATAAACTTAAAATTGTAAGTAAGGATCCACTGGGTAAAGAAGGCATCCGCCTCATTCCATTTGTTGTTCGCAACGGCCCTGCAATTGCCGTTGAAGGTATTTCAGAAAACGAAGTAGTAGATGGTGTTTTACCAATTATGATAAATGCTTATGGTAAAGGTGATCAAAAACGTTTTTTGATTGAAGGTAGTGAAACTCCCCAAAGCATCCCTGCCTGGCTTTGGGCTTTAGTGATTGGCTATGTTGGATGGGTAATTTATTACGTAGTAACCGCTTTAAATACATTTCTATAATGAAAGAAATAATAACCATTGAGGACATAAAATTATTGGTGGATGCGTTTTACACAAAAGTAAAAACCGACAGTTTATTGGCACCAGTTTTTAATGATAAAATTCAAGACAGATGGCCTATTCATTTAGAGAAGATGTATCGCTTCTGGCAGACCGTTTTATTAAATCAACATACCTATAACGGCAGTCCGTTTGTTCCTCATGCTAAACTTCCTGTAACACACCATCATTTCGATAGGTGGCTATTATTGTTTTATGAAACAATTGATGAAAATTTTAGCGGAGAAAAAGCGGCAGAGGCAAAATGGAGAGCCGAAAAAATGGCCGAAATGTTTTATCATAAAATAGAGTACTATAAAAACAACACAGACAAATTAATTTTATGACAAGCACTACAAAAGATTTATTCGCGTTTGCCGTAATTTATTTATGGATTGGTTTTGTTTGCGCAATCAGTTTTATGGAAGCCTGGTTAAAATTCAGAGCACCAGGAGTAAATCTGTCGATAGGATTAGGCATTGGAAGGTTAGTTTTTAGTGCGTTAAACAAAGTGGAGTGGGTTTTTGCCATCGCATTAGTTAGTACTTTATTGTGTTCAAAAGGTTCTGTTTCTGCGCCATTTAATCTATTTCTTCTTCTTGCTGTAATCTTGCTTGTGATGCAAACATTTCTGTTGTTGCCTTACTTAGATGCGAGAGCTCAACTGCATATGGATGGCAAGTCAGTACCTGCGTCAAACGCACATTTGTATTATGTTGCATTTGAAGTTACGAAAACAATTTCACTTTTTATTTACAGTATTAAATTTTAAAAATAATCAACTATGGAACAAACAATTATTCAACAAATTGAAGATAAGTATAAAGCATTGGGAGAAAATTCTGATACATACTTTAAAGGACTACTCCAATCAAAGCCCATTAACTACTGGGATTACGTTGAGGTGGATACGCTTTTATCATTGCAAAAAACACGAACAGATTTTAAAGATGAAGAAATCTTTATTATGTATCATCAAATAACGGAATTATTCCTTAAGCTGATGATACACGAAATAAAACAAATTGTTTATGCCACTTCCATTACGGAGGCCTTTTTAATTACAAAAGTGAGCCGCCTTAATCGTTATACTGTGATGTTAATCAACTCGTTTGATGTTATGAAAGATGGTATGGACTACCAAGATTATAATACATTCAGGGCAGCTTTAGCTCCCGCAAGTGGTTTTCAAAGCGCTCAATTCCGATTAATAGAAATTTATTGTACACGTATTGGGAATTTAATTAATCAGGAAGGAAAGAAGCGACTCTCAGACCATCCATCCATAGAGGAGTACTTTGAGCATATTTACTGGAAAGACGCCGGTATGAACAGGAATTCAGGGGAGAAAACGTTAACCCTAAAACAATTTGAAGAAAAGTATCTTGACCGTTTTATATCTCTTGCTAAAAAAGTAAAAGGAAAAACATTGGAGGAGCATGTATTAAAAATTAAGAACCCCTCTGCTGAACTTACACAAATATTGAAAGAGTTTGATTGCCTCTATAATATCAAGTGGCCGCAGGTTCATCTCAATACCGCAAAGCATTATTTAGATAAAAAAGGCGAAAATCAAGCGGCTACAGGTGGCTCTGAGTGGAAAAAATATTTGCACCCTCAGTTTCAGCAACGAAAATTTTTTCCTGAGTTGTGGACTGAAAATGAACTGTCAGAATGGGGGAAGTCAAATGAAACTATGGCAAAATGAGTGATCTTAAGACAGTATAATTCTGCCTGTAGAACATGACCATGAGTATATAAATAAATAAAAAATAAAACACTATGAATACAACTAAAGAAAAAACAATTGGCGAAATCGTTGCAGACGATTACCGCACCGCGGCAGTTTTTGAATCATTCGGTATCGATTTTTGTTGTAAGGGCAATAAAATGATGGACGAAGTTTGTGCAAGCAATAATATAAGCAGAAACGTTTTGGAGCTGGAGCTCAAAAAAGTAAAGGCAAATGAAGCGAACCAGGTGACGGACTACAAATCCTGGCCCTTAGATTTATTAACCGATTTCATCGAGAAAAAGCATCACAGGTATGTGGAAGATAAAACACCTGTATTGAAACAATACCTCGACAAAATCTGTACTGTACATGGTAAGAATCATCCGGAGTTATTTGAAATAAAAGAACTTTTTAACCAATCGGCTGGTGAGTTGGCAGCACACATGAAAAAAGAAGAACTGATTCTGTTTCCATTCGTTAGAAAATTGGCGCATACAAGGCGTGAGAATCAGGCCTCACCTCAACCTTCCTTTGGAACAGTTCAAAACCCTATAACTATGATGATGCACGAGCATGATACCGAAGGTGAGATTTTCAGACAAATTGCCAAACTAAGCAATAATTATACTCCTCCTTTAGATGCTTGTAACACTTACAAAGTAACCTTTGCATTACTAAAAGAATTTGAAGCCGATTTGCACCTGCACATCCACTTAGAGAATAATATTTTGTTTCCTAAATCAATAGAAATGGAAAAATCTAATCCGCAATAAGCTAAAGTGTAAAGAAAGGCAACCGAAAAATTTAGCAAAGTCATGTATTAAACTATTTGCACATGAATAATATGTCATAAATTAAGTTTAGGCCAAAAGATAAATGAGAAAAGGAATTTGTTATTGATCTTAAAAAAAAGGATGAGTAGTATTTAAAGAATACTAATGTATCCCCCAAAGCCAGTGCTATTAGGATAGTAAAGTCGTTTGTTGTAATCAGTTTATAAGTTATGCCTTTTGTGTGATGCTATTCGGCATTCTATAACAAACACTACGGCTGTTAAAATTTTTGTTATGACAGGTTTTATTAAAAACTTAAAAAAACGATGGAATCGTTACCAATTAAAAGAAGTAAGGCATTGCAACCATTAAGCCGTGAGCATCATTACGAGCTTTTGTTTTGCTGGAAAATAAGAACGGGCTTCAAAAAGAACATCGACGTAAGCAGGATAAAAAAATACGCGGACTGGTTCTTTAAAAACAGGCTAATACCCCACTTCAGCGAGGAAGAAGCGTTTGTGTTTCCTCTATTGGGTAAAGACCATGAATTGGTGAAAAAGGCACTGGCAGATCACCGCCGGCTAACACGGCTTTTTGAAGACAGCCTGGATATCAAAAAATCTTTAAGTCTTCTTGAAGAGGAATTAGAAAAACACATTCGTTTTGAGGAACGGATTTTATTTACCGAGATCCAAAAAGCAGCATCTGAGCAGAATTTAGATTTGATTATGAAGGTTCTTTCTGAGGTCGGTACTGAAGAAGAGTGGGACGACGAATTCTGGAAATAAACGAAAACGTTGAAACTGCTTGGGAAGCGCACTATTTATTTCACTTACGATAAAACGGCACACTACATTACCCTTTATTTCGAGGCAAGGTTAACGGGTATTTTATATCCAAACCAACGTGGGCTGTAGTTATATTTCTCTGCGCTAACCGGGCTATTTTCAATTTCAGGCAGTTAGTGGATTTTAGTATATTTAATCAATGATTACCTGTTTGCTAATTGACGATGATCTGGATGATCATGATTTTTTTAGAATAGCTTTGGAGCAAATTAATCCGGAAATCTCCTCACACTTTGTTGAGAATGGTTTGAGTGGGTTGAAATTACTGCCTACGCTTAAACAGAGGTCTAAAGTAATTTTTCTTGATCTGAACATGCCTGTGATGGGAGGACTTGAATTTCTCTCAGAATTATTAAAAACAAACTACCAAGATATTCCCGTGACAGTGTATTCGACTTCAGACGAGCGTTTCTTTAAGCAGAAGGCTCTTGAGCATGGGGCCGTTGCTTATCTTACTAAAACGTCTACTATGAATGCGCTGGTAGAAGGAATTGGGAATGAATTAAAAAACTTGTCTTTACTATAAATTTTTAAAAGCTGATGCAGGAAATCCCTACTAACACCGCTTCGCACAACGACCTTCGGAACCTTCTTGCCCAGGCACCTGTGGCCATGGCAATTTATCGCGGTAAAGATCATATAATCGAAATAGCTAACAAGGCCATGTGTGAGTTTTGGGATAAGCAGCAGGAAGCTATTGTGGGTAAGTCTTTGTTTGAAGTATTGCCAGAAGCTGAGCAGCAAGGATTCAGACAGGTACTTGATCAAGTTTTGGCTACGGGCGAAAGAGCCACGTTCAATGAGATTCCGGTAGTATTAGCAAACCAGGGGCAAAATAAAACGTTGATCTACAACCTTTTGTTTGAGGCGTTGCGCGACACAAAGGGCTCTATTTATGGGCTTATGGGACTAGCCACAGACGTAACCGCTTCGGTAATGGCCAGAAAAAAGATTGAAGAAAGTGAACGTAAATACCGCACTCTTATTGAAAGTACCGATGTTGCCACGGCTCTTTACGAAGGTTACGATATGACGATTAAGATGGCTAATGATGCAATGATTAATCTATGGGGAAAAGGTCCTTCTGTAATAGGAAAAAATCTACACGATGCTTTACCGGAAATACAGAACCAGCATTTCCTTAGCCTGTTGCAAGCTGTTTACGAAACAGGCATTAGCTATAAAACGAATGAAGGTCGTGCAGACCTTTTGATTGATGGGAAATTAGAGACTTTCTACTTTAACTTTTCCTACCAGGCTTTGAAAGATGCGGATGGTAAAGTTTATGCCATTTTAAACATGGCGGTAGATGTCACACAAAGTGTAAACGATCGCAAAAAACTGGAAGAGGCCGAAGATAAAACCCGTCTTGCATTGGCGGCAGGTAATTTCGGCGTTTGGGATTCAGATTTTGAAAATAACTCTGTATACCTTGATTCACGCTGCAAAGAACTTTTTGGCATTACTGCATTTGATGATTTAACTCCCGAAGATTTTGCAAAATATGTGCATCCCGAAGATCAGAAGAAAATTGAGAGCGCAATTGCAGAAACTATAAAAAAGGGTCAGAGTGACTATCGGATTGAATTTCGGGTACTGTTACCTGATAACAAATTGAGATGGCTGAGAAGTTATGGGAAAGCTTACTTTAATGCGAACGGCTTGTCGCGTATTGTTGGAACAAGCCAGGATATAACCTCTGAGAGGGAATCGCAAAATGAACAAGCGAAATTGCTTGCGTTGGTTGATAATAGTGTGGAGCTCATGTCGCTTCTGGGTTTAGACGGAAAGAACTCCTATGTGAATAAAGCCGGCCAGCAACTGCTGGGTTTTGATTCTATGGCACAAGTCATAGAGACGCCAATATCTGAGCTGCATGCACCTGAAGATTTTCAGAAGGTGAATGATGAGGTGCTCAAGGCGCTTGTGGAAAAAGGGCGTTGGTCGGGTGAAATGATAGTGAGAAATCTTAAAACAAAAGAACTCATTCCTGTTTATAACAATACTGTTCGCATTCATGACCCCGAAACCGGAGAAGTGTTGGGATTCGGTGCTGTAATGCGCGATATGAGACCAGAACTTGAGGCGCGTCGTACGCAACAACGCACAAATGATTTACAGGCAGCAAATACTAATTTAAAACGTTCCAACGAAGAACTAGAACAATTCGCCTATGTAGCGAGTCATGATTTGCAGGAACCGTTGCGAAAAATTCAAATGTTTAGTGATCTGATCTTGTCAAGTCCGAACGACTCCGACTATTTAATAAAACAGGTGGTTAAAGTTGCTGCGGCCTCTAAGCGCATGAGTGCCTTGGTAAAAGATCTGCTGAATTATTCAAGACTGTCGTCTGTAACGCAGGATTTCGAGACTGTAGATTTAAATGAGGTCATGAGAAATGTCATGACTGATCTCGATTTGACGATAAAATCTGCCTCTGCGCAAATACATTTTACCGGTCTTCCAAAGGTTTTAGGATTGCCTTTGCAGCTCTATCAGTTACTATTGAACCTAACTTCCAATTCGCTTAAATTCATAAAGGCAAATCCTATCATAAGCATCAGAGCTCAGTCCTGCATTGGCGGACAGGGTGGCGTTTATGATCACCTCATAAAAGGAGTAAGCTATTGGTATTTAACTTTTGAAGACAATGGAATAGGCTTTGAGCAGGAGTATGCAGATAAAATTTTTACGATCTTCCAGCGTTTGCATAATAACCGCGATTACTCCGGAACGGGAATAGGTCTGGCTATCTGTAAAAAAGCGGTTGAAAATCATCACGGTTTTATTTATGCAAGTAGTAATCCCGGGGAGGGTGCTACCTTCCATATTTATTTGCCCAAAATGGAATAAGACTTTATCTGCATGCCAACAAATAGTTTGTTTGACTGAAAATAAGCTTTCCAAAACGATTTTTTGCGATTGGCTTCTGTGCCACCTGAAAACGTGTTCACGTTCATAATGCCATAGTAGTCGCTGGTAACTTTTGACCAAATTTGTCCGAAATGACTGCGGCGGGAATTATGAGTGCAGATATAAACGAGATTTATTTGTTTATTTTCTTTTTGCTTTGAGATCACATACCTGGAAATTTGTTGCAAAAGTTTTTTTCTGTCTTGTGAAATTGTGCCGAACTTTTTTGTGAGTTCTTCGCAATAGTTTTGAATAGCTAAATACATACGCGAAATTAGCAGCATCCTCCACCTGGCGTGCAGCAGCTTTGTTTGGTTTCTCCTAAATCCGACAGTTTCGCTTTTTGTTTTTGACCTCTTACCCCGCAGGCGTCACTGGCAAGGCAAGCCGTGTTCTTTAAGGTAAGCTGAAAGTTTTTTCCATCGTAATCTAATCCATATTTACCAATCGTATCCGATTGATACTCTACTTCAATGTCTAAGTTTTCCATGCCCAGTACCTTTTCTGAAAGAGCAATAATATTCTGGAGTTTGGCAGGTTTTAACCGGTGTTCGGTATCGTTCGCATTCCATAGCTGGAAGTTGGCAGCTTTTTCTCTTCTGACAGTGCCACCACAATCAATAAAGTGTTTATCTACAATCCCCACTTCTGTTACATGGAAATGCTCCGGTACAAAAGAACCGTCTGGCAACTGAAAGTTTACGGTTTCAACCGTGTTCAAATGATTTTTGATTTCTGATAGCTTCATTGTTGTATTTTTTAAATAGTAATATCGTTAAATAACGATTGATTTAGTTAAATTTTTTTTATCTTTTTACTTGAGTTCTGCAGTGTTTCCACAGAACAGTAGCGCGCCAAGTATCTTTCACTTTAACAATGCTCATGAGCAACACGTAGTTTTATTGGTATACGAAACAAACAGAGCATTCAAGTACGCCTTAGCTATTTCCCATTCTTTTTCGTCAATGCAATAGCAAATTTTTACACCATCTATATCCCCTTTAATGAGGCCAGCTTCTTTTAACTCTTTTAAATGTTGAGACACTGTACTCTGTGATAAAGGCAATTCATCAACAATATCTCCGCAAATGCAGGCTTGCTTTTTGATCAGCAGCTGCACTATTGCTACACGCGCAGGATGCGCTAATGCTTTCGCGTATTTTGCTATTTTGTTATCCTTAATTGTAAATTCTTCCGTTTTAGTGCTTCCCATTTTTTGGTCCTTTATCGGCGTATTTTTTTTATTGTATCGTAAAATTACGATTAATAAAACACGTTGGACAAATAGAATCACTAAAATTTAAGCAAAGCGTTGGCTATGAGTAAATTATTTTGAGTAGAGAGTGTTTAAAATGAAGAATCGGTTGATGTTTTTTTAAAATGCATCTAAGCATGTTTACCTTAAGGTTCTGTCACTTTTCCAGACACAGTAAATTTGTTGTCAAGGTATGTAAACGGAATGTTGCAAAAAACGGCGTTCACTTTTCCCTCCGAAAGCGCAATAAATACTTTTCCCGCGCCAATAGCTGTCTGTTGTAAATTTCCGCTGGGTACTATGTCCATATAAACCTGACCTTCCTGAATATCAAAAAAATTCTGTGTAACCTCATACATTCCGGGGAAGGGAGCAGAGGCTGTGTTGAAACGTAGAGTAATGAAATTGGCATTATTTGTAATAGCCATTTCGTATTGATCTGAATTTACGTAGCTCGTTACGGTAGCTGTTCCACCGATAATGCCTCCCGTATAAGTACATTGATTGTTCGCAGGATTGCAGCCTGCGTTCAGGGGAGTAACATTTATGTTGACAGTGGAAGTAGCGGAACTTTTGCCATTTATACTAACAACAAGACTGTAAATACCTGCCGAACCTGCATTGGCATGGTGAATAGAAACGCTTCTTTGATCTGACGTGAAATTATTCGGTCCCTTCCAATCATACGAAGCGTAGCGGCCTGTTTTTGCTTCGAGGGTAATTGTTTGGTCGTAGCTGACAGGCGAATTTGTAACAATACCAGCTTTGTCGGAAACAAAAATGCTGTGTGAAACTTCGTCTGTTTTACCACCCTCTCTTCTTGAATAGGCGGTGAGAGTTACCACATATTCACCGGCTTCGTCTCCCGTAAACTCTTCCGAACCACCAATACTTTCTCCGTCCACCGAATATACCCACGATTCTGCGTCGCGGGTGCAGCCCGGATCTATGACAATTGTTTCGCCAAAAGATGGATTTTCCGGTGACAAGGTAAAGCAGGCGCTGGGTCTTTTGTCGCAGGATGCAATACTACTAAAAACAAAAAGAAGAGTTTTTTCATGGAGAGTAAGATAAAAAAAAAATTTGGCGTAGACCTGTTCGTATTTTTATGTTAGTACGTTTTTAGATTTATTTCCCCGCAACTCTCTTTAATGAAAAGAAACTAATAGTGTCGGTTTGAATAAAACTCTGTTTTTCGGTTACAACAATCTTAGATTCTGTTACACCCTTGTTGGCATTAATGTGGAGCTTTGTAGTGTAAAAAAAATATAACATATGAAAGTTTTTGTCACAGGAGCTACGGGCTTTGTTGGTTCAGCGGTTGTAAAGGAATTATTAAGTGCAGGTCATGAAGTTCTGAGCCTTGCAAGGTCAGAAGAATCTGCGAAAGCGCTTCTGGAGATGGGAGCCAAAGTTCATCGTGGAAGTCTCGACGATTTAGAGAGTTTAAGAAAAGGTGCCGCATCAGCAGATGGTGTAATTCATACAGGCTTCAATCATAACTTTTCAAGATTTAAAGAAAGTTGCGAAGAAGACAGGGATATAATTGCTGCCCTGGGATCGGCACTTATAGGCTCTGAACGTCCTTTGATTGTCACATCCGGAACTGGAGTGCTCCCAGTATTGGGGCGTGTGGCCATAGAGGAAGATAGTGTAGCTGCAAGCGTCAATCCGCGTAAGGCTTCGGAAGAGGCCTCAGACGCCCTGGCTGAAAAAGGTGTCCGGGTTTCCATCATGCGCCTTCCGCCCTCTGTGCATGGAAAAGGCGATCATGGTTTTGTTCCGATGCTTATAAACATTGCACGTGAGAAAGGTGTTTCGGTATATAAGGGAGAAGGGGGGAATCTGTGGCCCTCAGTGCATCGTTTCGATGCTGCCTGTTTATACAGACTTGCTTTGGAAAAATCACCTGCAGCAGGCACTCGTATTCATGCTGTGGCAGAGGAGGGTATAGCGTTTCGCACAATTGCAACGGCTATAGCAAAGGGTTTGAATATTCCGGTAGCGTCGAAGTCACCTGAGGATGCTGCCACACACTTTGGTGGGTTCGCGCATTTTGCAGCTATGGATTGTGCTGCCTCGGGCAAACACACACAGGAGTTCTTTAATTGGCACCCGATTCAAACAAGGCTTATTGAGGATGTTGAGAGTAATTACTTCCAGATGTGATTTTTTCGAAAACTATTAACTTTAAATTCTTTACGAAAATAAAAAGTGGCAGGCGTAAATTGCCCGGCAAGTCTATCCACTCATCACAGGTGTTTTTCTTATCTTCGGAAAAAGCTTTATACAGAGAGAACGCATACTGTTTGGACTTTGTTGATAGCAGTGCTGTGTTTTTATTCCGGTTTGTGTGTTGCTGCCGCCGATACAAAAATTACCGGAGAGTGGGTTAAAAAATGATCGGCAGCGGAGGCTTAGTATTTAGAATTTTGGTGTAACATGTCGTATAAAAAAGTTGAGAGAGTTAAAACAATAACGGAATACCAACGTTCGCGGGGTTTGCCGAAGCCTGAGCATCCTTTAATTAGTTTGATAGATTATGAAACTATTAAACACGCGCCTGAAAACAACACTACCAACTGGGTTTTAGATTTTTATTCTATATCACTTAAAAGAAATTTTGATGCAAAAATAAAGTATGGTCAATCTGAATATGATTTTGATGAAGGTGTTATGTTTTTTATTTCGCCGGGACAAGTTTTTAGCATTGAAGTTCAAAAAAATCCCAATCCTAAACGATCGGGCTGGACCTTATTAATACATCCCGATTTCCTATGGAATTCTTCTTTAAGCAAAACAATAAAGCACTATGACTATTTCGACTACTCCTCCAATGAAGCATTATTTCTGTCAGATAAAGAAGAGAAAACGGTCGTTGAAATTTTAAAAAATATTCGTCATGAATATCAATCCAATATTGACAGCTATAGTCAGCACTTAATTATTGCCCAGCTCGAATTACTATTCACTTACGCTGAACGTTTTTATCACCGTCAGTTTATCACCAGAAAAATCCCGAATCATAAAATCCTGAATCAGCTGGAAGATGCACTTGCAGACTATTTTGCAAGCGAGTCACTTTCAAAAGCAGGTATGCCCTCAGTACATTACATAGCCGAAAAATTAAATATTTCACCAAATTATTTAAGTAATCTTCTTAAAGTGTTAACGGGACAAAGCACTCAACAACATATTCACGATAAATTGATAGAAAAGGCGAAGGAAAAGTTGTCTACCACAGATTTATCTGTAGGCGAGATAGCTTACTCACTGGGTTTTGAGCATACACAGTCTTTCAGTCGACTGTTTAAATTGAAGAGCAAGGTGTCTCCGCAGGAATTCAGATCAGGATTTAATTAACTTTTTTTTCTTTAGTCGTTTCTTCATATAACTCCAGTAAGAGCTGGTATAATTTACGAAGATTTCTTCTCCGGCTTTAATGTCACGAGAGGCAACAACAAAACACTTATCTCCAAAAATAACGTAGTCGCTGTTATTTCTAAGACCTTTTACGCGTGTAATTCCAGCGGCATCATTGGCATAACGCGCTTTAAATTTCGGTGTGTACAGTGAATCTATCGAAAGGTCCATACGTAGAAAAAACAAATAGTGATCTTCTTCTCTACGCGCCCGCCTGCGGTATTCGTTGTAGCCGATAATTTCGCCGCGGTATTCTATAATTTTACTATCCTTGCGAATAGCTTTAGTTGTAAACAAGCCTTTCCCGGCTCCAGGTAATTGTGATTTTTTGACAAGCAATGCCATAATTATAAAGACCGCAAAAATACTAAAATAGAATTAGTGTATTCAACTATTTAGTCTTCAGGGGGTGGTTTAATGAATTCATTTTCGCTTTTAGAAATGATAAGGGTGGCAACGCCGTTTCCGATTAAATTAGTAATGGCACGGGCTTCACTCATAAATTTATCTACACCCAACAAAAAGGCAAGCCCCTCTACAGGAATTTTATGAATAGCGGTTAAAGTGGAAGCCAGGATGATAAAACCGCTTCCAGTAACTCCAGCGGCACCTTTGGATGTCACCATTAAAATTCCAATGATACTTAAAATTTCAGGCATAGTTAAATGCACATTATAAAGTTGCGCTAAAAAGATGATAGACATGGAAAGATAAATAGAAGTGCCATCGAGGTTAAATGAATAACCTGTTGGAATCACCAAACCAACTATGGGTTTACTGCAACCCAGTTTTTCAAGTTTAACCATTATCGAAGGCAACGCTGCCTCGGACGATGAGGTGCCAAGCACCAGTAATAGTTCTTCTTTTATATATTTTAAGAAGGTGAAAATATTTTCCTTGTAATAACGCATGATGCCGCCAAGGATAAAAAAAACAAATACGATCATAGTCAGGTAAACGCTTCCCATCAATTTGGCCAGTGGAACTAAAGTGTGCAAGCCGAATTTTCCAACAGTAAATGCCATGCCCCCGAAAGCTCCCAATGGCGCCAGATACATGACGTACTTTAAGCCTGTAAACACGATCCTGGAAAGTTTATTTAGAAAATCAACAATAGTTTGGCGGTACCTGGAAGCATTTAAAAGAATGCCAATAATAATTGAAATAATTAAAATCTGTAGAGTGAGATTTGATGAAAAGAATTTTAACCAATCAAAATCACTTGCTTTGGCATTTGCATATTTCGAGGCGTCCTGAATTTGTAAATTTCCTTTGTCAATTTTTCCGGGCTGCATGATGTATGCCACCGCAATGCCGATAACCAAAGCTATAGTGGTTACAATTTCAAAATACACAAGGGCTTTAACTCCTATACGACCCACTTTTTTTAAGTTGCCCATGCCGCTTATGCCAAGTACGATGGTGAGGAATATGATCGGCGCTATAAACAGCTTAATGATCTCGATAAATGCTTTACCGATGACCTCCATTTTTACAGCCTCCGTTGGGTCGTAATGGCCCAGCAAGGCCCCACAGATAATAGCGATTAAAACCCAGAAGGTAAGATTGGTAAGTATGGTGCGAAACAGGTTTTGTTTCATATATCTTTTTAAAGTTTACAATTTACACTTATTTAAACTAATCCTTTCTTTACTTTTATAACATAAAATAAAAAGATGTCCTACTGCAATGCCATAGACTATATGTCTGAAGAGAAAAAGGCGATTCACAAACCATATCACGATCTTCAATACGGATTTCCAATACACGATGATAATGAACTTTTTTGCCGGCTTGTTCTGGAAATTAACCAGGCGGGACTTAGTTGGGAGACCATTTTAAAAAAAGAAAAAACTTTCAGGCTTGCTTACGATAATTTTAATGTGAAAAAAGTAGCGGCTTACAAAGAGAAAGATTTTGAGCGACTCATGGCCGATCCCGGAATTATTCGTAACAAACTAAAAATAAATGCGGCCATCGAAAACGCGAAAACCCTTTTGTCTTTGCAAAAAGAATTCGGATCGTTCGAAAAATGGTTGGAGTTGCAGCATCCAAAAAAATTAGAAAACTGGGTGAAGCTTTTTAAAAAAACCTTTCGTTTTACAGGTGGAGAAATTGTAAATGAATTTTTAATGAGTACGGGTTATCTTCCGGGCGCGCACTCTGAGTCCTGCGGGGTCTACAAAAAAGTTACAAAGGCAAAGCCTTTGTGGATGAAACCCTCTAAAAAATAACTATTTGTTTATTTTTCCCCGCGCATCCTGTTCCCCGATTTCTCTTTTCTCTGCTTTTACTTTTCCGAAATTATAAGAGAGGCTAATATTTAATCTCCTTGTATCATTGGAGTTAAAACGTTGCCATTTTTGGTTTTGAAAGTCGGCTGTAGAACTAAAGGTTTCCGAAAAGAAAATATCGTTAACACCTATTGAGCAGGCCATAGCATTTTTAAAAAACGATTTTTTTATGGCGATGCTTGCTGCGCCTCTTGCTTTGTAGCGCGTGGCAATTCCCAACCATGGTCCCCAATAGTAAGTGGTAAGTTCTAATTTTAAATCGTGTGGTAAAATAAAAGTATTATTCAGCCATTCGTAATGCGGAATGGCAGATAGCGAATAGGCCTGGCCGTTTAACTTACCGGCGTACCCTACATAATAAGTGCCAAAATTAAAACTTAGGGTCCACCATTTTTTTAGCTCTTTCCGTATAAAAAATGAGTAGCGGAGTACCTGGAAATAATCAAGATTCGTGAGGTGTTCAGTACTGACTTTGGTTAGATCGTTTTGCGAAGTGAAACCGCTAATAGCGGTTTCATAGTGCGTGAATGTGAGGGAGTTAAAAACGCTGCCTTTGTATGAGTAGTTTAAATTAAAATTATGGGCGTAAGCTTGTTTTAAATAAGGATTTCCCTGGAAGTAATTTAGAACATCGAGAAAAAATATATAAGGATTGAGATTGTTATAATCGGGGCGCCCAATGCGTTTGTTATAACCCAGCGAAAAAATGTGATTCTTAGAGTGATTGTAATCCATGCTGATAGCAGGAAACAGGTTGAGGTAATTTCTCGTATAAAGCAAAGGCTGATTTTTGGTGCGGGTTTTAATAGCCGTTTGTTCTGCTCTGAGGCCCAACTGAAAATTAAATTTTTTAATTTCTTTGCTAAGATTAAAATAGGCTGCAGTGACCTTTTCAAGGTAGTTAAAAGTGTTTGTAAATGCTGTGTCCGTTCTGTATTCGCCTGATAGCAGATCTTTTCGCTGAAGTTTATAATCGCTTTTTATGTCCTGCAAATTATACTTAACGCCCATTTCAAGGTTTAGTGTTTTGGATAATTTTTTTTCAAAATCAAGTTTGGCAAAAAATAATTTTATATCAAGCCGGTTGTCGTTTAGAAATTCGTTAGGGGGCAGGGCAGGGGTATTCAGTGAGTCCAGAAAAATGTTTTGGAATTTTCCTTTGTAACTGTCATAGTTGGGAGTATAAAAATCGGTAGAAAATTTAAGTTTGGTGCCCGTTGTGTCAAATGTGTGTTCAGCATTTAAGTTGTAATTATACATCAGCCAGTCATTGGGAATTGTTTTTTCAAGTACTAATTGCCGGTATCCAAGACTATTATCACTAATGGAAGTACTGGCTTTTTCAAAATTATTTCCATAGCCCTTCATTACCTGCACCTTTGCGCCAACTAGTGTATTTTGACCTGCATCCCAATCGAGTCCAATGTCTGTTACTGTATTTCTGTTATCATGATCGTCGGTAACGCGCTGATTTAAATAGGTAGTTTGACCGTTGTAGTTTATCTCCTTATCAAAGGTGGAAATATTATGCGTCATTCCCTGGTTGCCGTTAAAGCTGCTGAAGAAGGTGAATTTTCGTGCTTTGTAGTTTAAATAAAAACCGCCGTTAGTGTTCTCATAAAATCCTTGTGAGTAAGTACCATTAATGCTGCCGCTAAAGCCTGTAACTTTTATTTTTTTTGTCTTAATAGAGATAATGCCGGCACTACCCGCCGCATCGTATTTAGCAGGAGGATTATTTATCACTTCAATTTTTTCGATAGATGATGCGTTTATACTTCGCAGTAAATTCATCAATTGAGCACCAGCCATTTGTTGACGGCGATCATCCATATAAACGAGTGCACCGGGTTTTCCTTGGATAGAGATGACATCGTTATCGACCGAAACCCCCGGAAGGCGTGCCAGAAGGTCGTACAAGCTGTTGCCGGTCGCCAGTGGACTTCCGTCAATATTTACTGTTATATTTCCCCCTTTAAATTCTATCGGCGCCTTAATATTGAGTACGCTTACTTCATCCAGATTAATCCCCTTGTTTTTCAGGACAATCACTCCGAGGTCTTTATCAGCTAATGAGTCATAAAAAAAAGCGGAACTAGCGCTTTCTCTATAACCTGGAAAATTTATTTTTACAAAATAGTTTCCTGCTTTTACAGATTCGAATCTAAAATTGCCTTTTGCATCACTGAGATTTCCTTTAACCACGGTACTATCTTTTGCATTAAGAAGGCCTACGGCGCAGAATTCTACTGGTCTTTGGAGACTATCGCTCAGACTGCCAAAGATGGAACTTTGTGAAAAAGCAGAAAGGCAATTAAGCGTGAAAAACAGGAAAAATTTATAGTTCACAAGGTCGGGTTAAGCGTTATGTAGTTATACACGCCAAACAAAAGCAGGTTCAAAATCCCGTTATTTTTTTTGATTTTGAGCAAAATAAAGCGGAACTTGTTTCACTAAATCTCTTTTATGTTTTTAATACGTCTATCCTTCCTTGTTTCTTTGTTTTTTTTAAATTCTTTTACTACAAGAGCATCGGTTTGGCCTAAGGATGGCGCGAAACTGAATGCCACATTTGTATATCTTGAAGAAGAGATTCAGGATAAAGCAGTTAGTTACGAACTGACGGTTTATAAAGGACAAAATGGTAAAAGCCTGGTTTCTACAATTAACAGCGCTTTACCCTCAGGTCACCTGAGCGGATTAGACTGGAACACTCAGTATGTTTGGATCGTTAAAGCCTTCGACGGAAATAAAAATCTGATCCACACGAGTTCCGAGCATAACTTTACAATTGAGAAATACCTCGTTTCATTTCAACAGGCAGAAGAAACCAACATAAAAATTAAGGTTAATAACAAAGAAAAAAATGCCGGTGGTTTTATTGGGATCGATCATATTCGTGGCTTTGTGAATCGTGAGGGCCAGCCCGTGTGGCAAATTCCAAATATAGCAAGGTTTACAGATGACGAAACATTATTCAGAGACATAAAGATTACAGAGGACAATACGGTTACTTTTTTAACCCCGGAAAAAGGAATAGAGATAAGTCTTGATGGTGAAATTTTATGGTCGACGCCTGCACCATTTGTTTTCAAAAAAGATACGGTTATGTATCACCATGAATTTCAAAAAACACCCCGCGGCACTTACATGATTTTGGCTAACCGTAAAGTGAAACGTCCAATGCCGGGACAATACAAGCCAGAGCAAATCAAATACAATTCTGAAATAAGTGTGGTGAATGGAGTTGTATATAAGAAAACACAAATGACGGTTTTGCTTGAATTTGATAAAACCGGAAAGTTGATTTGGTTTTGGGACGCAGATACCTATATTGTTCAGGCCGATCTGATGACTAAAAAATATCCCAACGGAATGCCGGTATTTTCTACACATTCCAATGCTTTTTGTGAGAGCAAGGACGAAAAATTCATTTATGTAAGCTTTCGTGATATTAGCCGCGTTGTGAAGATTGATAAAAAAACAAAACAAGTGATGAAGGCATACGGCGAAAATTTTACTTCGGCCAAAGGCATGGTAGCTACGAACGATTTTAGACGACAACATGATGGAACGCTTACTGATCGCGGCACACTTTTGATCTTTGACAATTCAGAGCAGTTGAACGAGACAGATTCACCCGTTTCTTCCTTTATAGAAATGAAAGAAAATCCAGGTCCAAAAGATAGTGCTGTAATCTGGCGTTTTCCTATGAACTTTGATAAAGACATGACTTTCCCTTTCAGTTCAGGGGGGGGGAATATGGTTGAGCTTCCTAACTCCAACTTTCTTTTATGCGCAGGCGTGCTCAACCGCGTTGTAGAAATCTCACGTGATAAAGAAATTGTGTGGGACGCTATTCCGCTGATGAAATTAAAAAATCAAACGCAACAAGGCTGGAAACCTTTTCCACAGTACCGTTGCAGTTGGGCTCCCGCTTTTAAAGATTACCATTTTTTTGTTTCTTTAAAAGATTCGGTACAAAAAGATATGCTTTATATCTCTATTTCAAATTCCGGTAGCGCTGATGATTCTTATAAGGTAGAACTGATTGCAGGTGAAAAAGTGCTGTCAGCTTTAACCAGTGTAACTGTTTTGTCTCAAGCAAACGTGCTGCAAGCTCTGCAAATAAAACCTGCTCAGGCCGGCTTAAAAAACCTTTCGGTTCGCATTACTTCTTCTCATGATAAACGCATCATGCAAGTTGTAAAAATCAAAGAGTAAAAGAGAGTTATTCCTTTAGCACTTTTAAGGTCGTTCTCCTGTTTTTAGCTTTACCCGCATCGCTCGTGTTGTCGGCTACTGGCAGGGTTTGACCGTACCCTTTAGCACTGATACGGGATGCTTCGACCCCTTTATTCACTATAAATTTTTTCACCGCTTCGGCGCGTTGTTGCGAAAGTTTTAAATTTTCGGCAGGGTCGCCAACATCATCCGTATGCCCCTGTATTTCTATTGTCATGGTTGTTTTTAATTTCAGCACTTCGGCAAGATCATTCAGGGCTTTATTCGAGCTGGGTTTTAAAGTAGCTTTCCCACTATCGAAATAAACATTTTCAAGAACATATTCTTTCGGTGGATCAATACGGATTTTCACTTCATAGCTCGCTTCTTTGTCGGCGGGTATAGTCATCCTGGTATAATCCTGATCGCTTGTAAAGGTTTTGTATTTTAACACATAGCTTGCATCTACAGGCACAAGGATTTCAAATTTGCCGCCTTTGTCGGTATTTATTTTCACCACGCTTTTTGTCTTTTCATTAACAAATGAAATAGTTTCGTTGCCCAAGGCTTTACCCTTAAAATTAGTTACTGTTCCTGTTAAAAGAGCCAGGTTGTCTGTAGCCACAAGCTTTTGAGCGGATGTAGAAAGCCAATAGGAAAGGAAAAAAAAGACTGAAAAAAAATAGTTTGTCATGGTTTATACTTTAAAACGTTAGCTGGTAAACTCCCCTCTATAATCTTTAAGATAGGAAATAGATACAAAACCTGAGTTTACAATTTGTGTTTTGAATTTCACATAAATTTAATACCTTGTGAGGACAGTAAATAGTTAGAAACAAAAATTATAAGCCCATGAAGAAACTCAGTAACCTTATCGGTATCATTTTATTATTTAGCAGTGCTTTGAATGCACAGAATATAAGCGGCACGGTGAACAACTACGCCGCCGTTAAAAATCTTACAGGAACAAACATCGGCGTGAATGCGACAACGGGTTTTGCTTTTGGAGATAAAGTTCTTCTTATTCAGATGAAGGGAGCCGTTATAGATTCTACTAATAGCGCGAACTTTGGTAATATTATAAATTTGGGTGGCGCGGGTAACTATGAGTTTGCTACAGTTTCCACCGTTGTAGGCACAGTGATTACATTAAGCAGTGCTCCTACAAAAACTTACAATGTTCTAAAAGGTTTTGTTCAGCTTGTGAAAGTTCCAAAATTTTGCAATCCAACAGTTGTGGCTCCGATTACCTGTCCGGCCTGGAATGAAACTGTGGGCACAGGCGGTATCATCGCATTCGAAGCGGGTACGCTCACTTTAAATGCCCCGGTAAACGCAAATGAAGCTGGATTTGCCGGTGGAAACTTCGCCTTGGGATCTTTTGGTTGCAGCAATGGAAATTATTTTGGGGTGCAGGGAGTGGATGGAGGTCAGAAAGGGGAAAGTATCTCAGGCTATATGCCCTATAAAGACGGGCGCAAAGGAAAACAAGCAAACGGCGGTGGCGGCGGCAATTCAGGTAACTCTGGCGGCGGCGGCGGCGGAAATGGTGGGGTTGGTGGTTTGGGTGGAAATGAATACAGCGGTTGTGGAAGTTATGACGACAGAGGTAACGGGGGATTAGGAGTTGGTACAGGATTAAATGTGATGTACCTTGGCGGCGGCGGTGGCGGAGGTTACGAAGATAATGGCCAGGTGGCAACATCTGGAGGTCGTGGCGGGGGAATTGTTTATATAAAAGCAAATGCGATTTTTTCCAATAACGAGGTAATTTCGGCAAAAGGTGAAAGTGTTACTATCATAGCGAGTGATGAAGCCTCTGGTGGTGGTGGAGCGGGTGGAAGTGTTTTTATTGAGTGCACGACGATTACCGGAACATTGCAAGTAAATACAGATGGCGGTTCTGGTGGAAGCAACAACAATGTACTGTTTCAAGCAGATGCTCATGGTACGGGCGGCGGCGGCGGCGGCGGTGTATTCGCCTACAGCGGAGCTACACTTCCTTCAGGGGTAACAGTTAGTTCAGTGGGTGGTGCAGCCGGTACAGTAAATAACCCACAGAGTTCACAATACAATACTACTTATGGCGCAACAGCAGGCGCTACGGGAGTTTCTTATGCTAACCTGCCTACCACGCCGGGAATTGTTGTGCCCGTAATGACGGTATCTCAAAATACTATTGTTTGCGCAAAACAAAGCATTGTGCTTACAGCTGGAGGTGTGCAAACATACAGCTGGAGCACCGGTGCAACGACACCTTCTATTTCAGTGTCTCCAACAGTTAATACTTCCTACACCGTTACAGGCAGCGGCACTAATACAAACTCGTGCAAGGTTGTTTCTGTGATCTCGCTAACGGTTATGAACTGTACGGGACTCGAAGCATTTACTACCGACGAGACCTTAAAGGTTTATCCAAATCCAACAAGTGGTAAAGTGAGTTTTGAAACTAAAAATAAAATCAGTGTACAAATCACAGACAATATTGGTAAAGTTATCCTTGAAAAAGAATTTGAGGAAGGAACTTACACGCTGGATCTGAGCGCATATGCTACCGGTATCTACCAGGTAAAGGTTTTGGGAACTTCTGAATCTAAAATTATTAAACTGGTTAAAACAGAATAGTTTTTTAAATATTGAAACAAGATAAAGCCCTTGCATCCTAAAAATTGGGAGCAAGGGCTTTTTTGTTTGCCGATTTGTCTAAGCTTTTCCAGCCAGTTTTAAAAGTTTTACGCAAAGAGGAATTAAGGCAAAAGAGAGCAGTAAAAAGAAAGTAACCCTCAAATAATTTAAATTTTTCCAAAGTAGAGTTTTGTCAACCAGGTTTTCAACCGTGTTTTGTGTTTCAGTTATTTTTTCAAAGTTCATAATGTGGGGAGCGAAGTAAAGAATCGTCCAAACACGAACCGCGAAGTGAAGAGCAAAAAGAATCAGCAATCCATTTCTTATAGGATCCAGTCTCCAGCAAAAAACAATGGCGAGTATAAAAGTGATTTCGTGAATGGAATGCAGTACGATCCAGAATATTTTTAAACTTGCTCCGTTTTTATCTGCCAGCCATTTAAAAGATTCGGGCGGCGCAGCTGTCCACTTAGGAACTATGACGGCGGTTTCAAAAATTTGTGCGCCGTTCATTAAGAAGTACAAAAGGGTTGTCGCAAAGAGCCAGATCTCCGCTCTTACGATGTAGTTGGCGTTAAGATTTTCCATGACTTTATTTTTTGCTAAGTTTTTCCTGGGTTTCTTTCATGATCTTTGTAGCATTCACAAAATATTTTTCAATGATCTGAAATTCCTTTTCAGAAAAAGATGAAATAAGTTTGGACGTTTTTTCCTGCACGTCTTTAAAAAGGGGTTCCATGACTTTGTTGGTGTTTTGTTTATTTGCTACAATGATCACTTTCCTGCGGTCATCTTTTACAAATTCTCTTTGCACGAGTTTTTTCTTTTCAAGACGATCAATCAGCCCGGTAACAGCGCCAGTGGTTAAACCCGTCACTTTTGAAAGTTCACCGGCCGTCATTTGTCCTTTTTGAAGAATTAATCCAAGGTATTTGTGATCCGTTCCCGAAAGCCCGGCTTTTCGGGCAATTGCTTCATGCATTAAAATGGAATTGTCAGAATAATTGCGGCTTATGCTCCTGAAATGTTGAATGCGTTCTTTCACTGTCATTTGTTTTATTTAATAAGTATCTTAGTGACAAAGATAAATAAATATTGCTTCACGCTACACAGAATGCTAAAAAAATCCGGATCCGGTAATAAGGGAGTTATTTATCTTTCTTACGGATTAACATTTATTTCTTACAGTAAGCCCTAGATTCCTCTACGGGGTATTTTTTGTCGAGGTCGATGTCGTTGAAGCTTTTAGTATTGCCCCAGGCAAATAATTTCTCGAAGACAGGAAGTAACTTTTTATGCTTTATTCTGTTGAGAAAATATATTTCGTGCTCTTTTTCTTTAATGCCCATCTCGTATAAAACCTGATTATGTTCTATGATACCCAATTCATGAAAGTAATGCATCATACGGAAATATTCACAAACGTTTCCACTTTCAAGGCGTCCGGCAAAATAGTAAGGCATAAACCAGCCGATCACGTAACAAGATGCGGAGATTATTTTACCGATCACATGAAATCTGAATTCATAAAATTTGGAGACAGGGATTTCATAATGCTTCATAATTTCTAAAACCTCCCTGCGGTGTCCCCATTCGTCGTCCTCGATTTGTTTGATGGAAATTTTTTCAGCCGGATCTTTTACCGAAGCAGCGTGGCCTTGATAGGCGAATGCTGCGGCTTTTTCTGCAGAGTAAGCCTGTTGTAATAATTTTATCAGCTTTTTATGTTGAAGTTTCATAAATTAAAAGAGGTTTGCAAAGCTACCCGGGCGTTTAGGTACGCAGCATAAAAGTACAGTTTAATTACTTACTCCGTCTTCAACAAATCAATTTGCCTCCAAATTGGTTATTTGCTTAAGTTGGGTGTGAAATTCTCTTACCTTTAAATTAAAATTCCTTCGAAGTTTAAACCCATGAAAAAAACCTTTGTTTTATTAAGCCTGCTTTTATTAGTGGGCTGTAAAAAAAAATCTTCTGAAAGTGCCGAAGAAACCGCAACAACTACCACTGGCAGCACAACAAGTGGTGGAAGCACAACCGGCAATCCTTTTGTTAACCCAGCCTTTGCTGTTGAATTAACAAGTACAAATACCGATCATAGTTACAGTTATTCCAGCGCGCGTTTTTATGAAAGCTCTGCCAGCGCTGTTCTTATTGATCAGGTAAAATCGGATAATAAAATTATGGGACAGTATCCCGGCGACGAATACCGTTATGCAAATGCGTCTTCAAATTATACGGCCGCAGTTCTCTGGGATCTTTCGTCCAGCAGAGAGCATATTCCTGACACTTCTTTTTATTCACCAGCGTTTCCAGGCATAGGGTTTACAAAAAATACTTCCCTTACCTATGATAGCACGAAAGATTTTACGATTGCCATTGATCCGGGTGCTTGCGACAGTATGTTCATTACCTTAGGAACAATCACGAAGAAAATTCGGGGAAAAAGCGGTGTAAACTCTGTCACTTTTAAACCAGGTGATGGTGTAAAGGCTAACACATTTGATACTGCCGAAGTGGTTGTAGAAGTAGCTACTATGAATTATTCGGTTTTTACTGTTCGTGCCAGAAAATGGCGGGTAATGAGCGTGACGACTGCACAATCGCACTATAAGTACAAATAAAACCTTTTATAAGCGGAGTTTTATTGCACTAATTTCTATCATGGGTTTATTTTATCCAAAAGGGAAGTTAAAGGCTCGCTTCTTTTTGATGTAAAGGAAGTGTGATAATAAAAGTCGCGCCCTTATCGGGCTTTCCAGCAGCCGTAATGCTGCCTCCGTGACGCTCTACGATTTTTTTGCAAAGTGCTAGTCCAAGGCCTGTGCCTTCATATTTGTCTTTAGAGTTAAGTCGCGTAAAAGTCTCAAATATCTGTAAAGCATTTTCAGGCTCAAACCCTATGCCATTATCTTTTAAAGTTATATGGACCAAATCGTTCCATGTGTTATCCATCTCAGAGGAGAGCGAAATTTGCGGTGCCAAACCTTTTTGTGCAAACTTTATGGAATTATTAATGAGATTATAGAACAGTTGATAAATAAGTACAGGTGCACCTTCCAGCTTTGGAAGATTATGAAGGTGAATTTTTCCATTTGTTTTTTGTAAAGAAACTTCCAGATCATTTTCAATATTTTTTATGACTTCATTCAGATCAATTAGTTCAGGTTTTTGCTCGCCTGCATTGGTGGTGGAGTAAGCTAACACGCCATCAATCATGGTAAACATACGATCAGTTGCCACATTAATCCTGTCGATAAAGCGTGCAGAAGAGTCGTCTAAAGTATCGTGCAGTTGATCCTTTAGTCTTCCTATAAATGTTTTGATTTTTCTCACAGGCTCCTTTAAGTCATGCGATGCTACGTGGGCAAACTGCTGCAAGTCTTCATTAGAGCGCTGCAGTTCTTTTGTACGGGCATTCACTTGTCCTTCCAGGTTTTCTGCTAAAACTTTATAGCGTTTTTCACTTTCTTCCAGTTTTTTTCTCGCTACAACCTGTTCTGTCACGTCTATGGCTACCTGAATCATACCAACTATTTGCTCGTTTTCTCTTAAAGGACGGTAGGCTATGTTGTAAAAATAATCCTGCATAACGCCGCTGCGACTATGAGCAACTTGCACTTCAAGCTGGGTGAAAGGAACGCCCTGTTCAAAAACTTTTTCCACCTGCTCCCATATATACTGTCCTCTGAGTTCAGGCATTACGTTGATTAACGGATGCCCTATAATTTCTTCTCCGCGACCTATCATTTGCAGCATGCGCTTATTAATTTGTTCGATCACAAGATCATGCCCCATCAAAACCATTGTGGGAGCCGGGGTTTGATCAATCATTGATCTAAGCCGCGTCTCGCTTTGCAGAAGTTTTCCCTCAATCCTTTTAAAGTCGGTTACATCGCGTGTTGTGCCGGCAATAGCTTCCACCTCTCCTTGAGCATTAAAAACAGGCACCAGGATATAGTCGTACACACGACTTCCTAATTCAGCGTGGGGAAATGCGACCGTGCCACGGATGGATTTTTTCGTTGCAATGATCTCGTCAATTTCGCGTTCATGCATCTGTGCATGCCATTCTTCATAGCCGTTTTCGCGCAGCCCCTTGCCTATGGCGTCTTCTGCGGTTTTGCCCCACATAGTGAGTAACGCTTTATTGGCATAAGAAAATTTATAAGCCAGGCTGAATACATAAACAAGATCAGGAGTATTATTGGCTATGGAATCGTAAAGTCTTTGTTGTTTTTCTGCAACATCCAGAGAATTCTTTAAAGCCAGTTCAGCCTTTTTAGATTCGGTTCTATCCTCTGTGGTTACTACTAATAAATCTCCTTGTTTTACTGCAGTGAAATGAAACCAATTTTTTACCCCTTCTCCTTCCTGCCAGGTTTCAAAGCTCCCTGTTTCACCTGTCTCAGCTACCTTTATAAATTTTTCAAGAACTCCATTGACTTTCATGCCTGGAAAAATATCGCCATAGAGTTTTCCTTTGTATTCTATGTTGCCAATCCAATTGCGTGTATAAGCATTAAAAAGCAGAATGGAGAAATCTTTCACTTTTCCTTTTTCATCTTTCGCCGTCTTCATAACGGCAATTCCGTTGGGTGCTGAATCGAAAACGGTTTGTAAGAGATCTTTATTTTCTGTTAATTCCATTGTGCTTTTACAATCTGAAAAAAAATTGGTAATTCACTGATTTACATTAGCGAACTTAAAAGTGATTTATGTATTATTTTTTGGGTCGTCACTGGGCTAGGTGGTTTTACTTCGCAATTTCTGTACAAATCATCGAAAGAAAGTTACGGGATTTGTGTCAAAAATGAATTTCTGGTATGAAATATTTTGCATAAAAAGGTAATTTAATACCTGATGCGAAAATGATGCCAGCGCAATCAGTGCTGAGATGACTATTGCGCCATTTTTAATTAATAATTTGCCCGTCGCTATTCGCCAGCTTTTCACGCCACTTCTGAATTTCTTCAGGTGATTGTCTCAGCCATTCTTTGGCTTCTCCAGTAATTTTCAGAGCTCCGTTTGTGCGATAGGAACGGGTTGGATTACCGGGAAATTTTTTGTCCGTAACGTTGGGATCATTTTCAAAATTCTCTGTAGGTTCTATAATATATACGCGTTCAGGTGTATCTCCATTAGCCAACGCGGCCGCAAGTCCGGCGCTATTTAAAAGGGCGGTAAAATAAATATGATTCATGGTTAAATCAGATTTGTAATTCGATCCCTTACCTGGAGTTAACAGATCCCCGGTTTTCAGGTCCGCCCTGGTTCCGTGGTAAAAAGGGCCTTTGTCAGTGGGTTTATCATTACTGGCCTGAGCGAGCTCGTGATTCTTTTTAGCGTTTTCAAAATCCTTTAGGTCTTCGCAACATTTTGCAATAGTTGAATAAAGAAATGGAAACGCGGATTTAACCGAATCGTCATTTATTTTCAAGCCCATTTCTAATACAGACTCTAACCATCTTAATTTTTCGCGAACTTCTTTTTGATGCCGCGCGATATAATATGCCGCGATAAATTTTTCGAAGTCCTGGGTCGCCTCGTTATACGCTTGAAGAAATAAACGCAGTGCTTCTTCAGGTTTGTTCTGTGTTTCCAGGTCCATTCCCTGCAGGCAGAGTTTTACTATGGGGTTACGCGGGTCAAATTGCATGTACTAGGTTTTTAAGGGTATTTTTTCTGGTTATTTTGTTTGCGCCTCAAATCCGTCTTGTATTGCTTCGCGCAACACATCCACATTTATATCTTTCAGAGATTTGAATTTTATACAATACCCTGTAACTTCAGCTTTGCCTATTTTTTTGCCATAAGTAGTTACCAGGAATTTTTTATCTTCTATACCCATGATGTATAGGGAAATTCCTGATGTATTGGCACTTAACCCAACTTGATAAAACTCACGCGTTTTGCCACCGGCGTACTTCATGGTCTGAAGTCCGTAGCCAATATTCGGATTCGAAACAGTTTTGCCTTCTTCGTTTTTGCCATCGAGAAACCATAGTTTGTCTGTTGGCATTAGTTTCAGAATTAGACTATGCAACTCCTGCATGTCGCCGCGTTTTGCTTCGGGCTGACTGGCAATGTATTCTTTGATTTGTGTTTTTACGGTCATAGATAATAATCCTGGTTATGTATGAGTGCTAAATAAAATGTGTAAAAAGTTTTTGACGAAACGTGACTTAGTTACCGGTATTTTTCGAAATCACTGAAGTTTGAGAAAATCCACTTTTTGTTTTTAAGTCAATATTAAAATTATCAAGTTTCATGCTCATGTCCATTTTAGTGTCGGTTTGATAGTTGACATAATAATTATTTGCGATGTCATAAAGTAGTTTTCCTTTTCCGCTGCCGGTAGCATTAATCGTGTACTTGGTTATGGTGGTTTTCATGGTGTAAACATTTACTACATCAAAGTCTGCAACACCATTGTTTACACTTAAGAGTTTGTAGGTAGTGGTAATAATCATTTCAAGCGTTACACCTGCTACAGGAATGTTTAAAGGTGTTTCTATCGAGAATTTTTCGCCTACTTTAACCTGGCGCTCTGGTAAATCCAACTGTGAAAACATGCTTTGCATTGTTTGAAGCAAGGTTTTTTTAAGTTCTTCGTTAATGCCCTCTGAAACTACAGAGTCGAGTGTAGGCATCGCTCCCATAGAACCATGTCCGTAAAGTAACAGGCCATCCGGAATATCCTTTTTTCCGTCACTGCTGCTGGTTGTCACAATTTCTATAGTTAATGGAAAATTTTTCCCATCAGTGGATTTACCAGTTTTGAAAAGGGTTTCCATTTTTGAACTTTTGTTCGTTATAGTTGGATTTTCAATGCCTTTGTCTTTTAAGCTACGAAGAAATTCTTTAGAGCCCGAATAGGTTATTTCATTATATGATGTTTGTTCGATGGTATTACTGTATTTTGTTTCAGGATTGTATTGAATTTTAAAAGTTATGCTATTTTTCGATTGACTGTAAGAGTAAATCTGATTGACTAAAAGCAGCGCCAGAAGGATTTTTTTCATGTGTCGTTAAAAATGGGTTAGGGATTTATATCAGTTACCAGTTGGAATAATAAATGTACGATAGTGCGGGGTAATTCCAAAATGGATTTCTCACATTCGCATTTTGTCGTTCTGCTTAATGCGGGATTTGTTATGAGAGAAACTTTGCGTTTCAACTGATCATTAACAATCGTCGCAGCCCGTTTTTTTCCAGCGGCGCGCGGTGAACACAAGGGAGTACTTTGCTTTCAGGATGATCGACTGCCAGTTTCCATAAGTTACCAAGGCCCAGGCCGATCGGCTGTGCATCAGGCTTAGGAAGGTAGTGCAGATCATAAAAATGTTCGGTTAAAAATGCTTCAAATCCTGCTACTTCTCCTCTGTATATTTTTCTAAGTTCCTCACGGATTTCAGGGACAAGTATTTTTTGTGTGGCTTGCGAATTCGGTAAAAGTTCACTGGGCTCGCCATAGTAAGTACATAAAAAAGTATCGGTGGGCACTGGAGAACGATCCACATGAAAAGAATAAACATCGGTTGGAAAAAAAGGATAGCTTTCGTCTCTCTCATAGTTTTTGATCACATTAAGAATGGGAGAAGTTCCCCGCGACTGCAACAGCTTTAGATCATTTAAAAGAATTTCACGGGCAAGTTTTCCTTTTTCGCTCAACTGGAGTTTCATCAATTCCGGGAGATCAAGAGTACTCATGTTTTCGGAGAGAGCGATTTTATTTGCAATTTCAGAAAAATCACCATCCAGTTTGCGCTTCCAGCAAATCGCATTTATTTCTCCTTCGAACGGTGTAGATAGAAGCGCATCAAAATTGGAGACATAGTGAATTTGATTTGCAGAAGTCGATAAATCAATCATAATAGCTGGTAGTGTAAATCCATTTAAAAAATATGCAGTAGTGAGTTTGGGTGCGTAAGTTTTTGCCATGGGTAAATTGGTTGTCTAAAGACACTATAACAACATTAATGATGGTAGTCGTGGATAAATAAGCAAGCCTTGTTTTTGCTAAGCAATTTACAAATTTGCCTGCTCTTACACAAGCCATATGCGGTGTTTACAACCTTTTAAGTGTAGATTTTTTTTTACAAAAGCGGCTCTGTGACTTCGTTCAGAGGTTTTTTATAATGGCTTGCTTACAAAAAAAGGTATTTGCTTATTTTTTCTTTTCTAACAAGAATTTAATTCGCTCTAGTTGAATTCTATGATTTCGCTGTAAAATTATAGGATAGAGATTTCCGATTACATTAATAAAAGTCGTCAGGAAAAAAATAGCCACGTGCCCTTTAGCTAGTAAGACTATTGAGACTATTACAATTAAATTGAATGAAGCTAAATGTCCAAACTCTGATTGCCTGGTTTGGGTATCAAAATTTTCAAGCCCTGCTCTTAATCCATCAAAGTATTTTTTTCTATTATTTTCTTTTCCCCAATAAAGTTTGATAAGTAGATATTTAAATATTTTAATGCCTAATAAGTTGTAAATAAAAGTCAGTTGTTTTGAGTTCTTTATCTGGTAATATGAATTTGGTAACAGTTTATTTGTCAAAAAAACAAACCCCGGAAATGCGAAAATACCAGTTATAAACAAATTCAGAACTATGGAAATAGAAATGATTTCCAGGCTACTAAATGCTGCTGGCTTTGAATTAACCAGTAATTTAATTAAATCTACAGAACGATAAGTGAGAAAAATTGAAAACAATGGAAATGCTATTTTTTTAAACATATTCATTCCGTTTTTGGTTAATTTAATTTAGGTTTAACCTAATCTTTAAGTTGTTTTTTAAGTTCCTGCTTAAAGCACCGGAACTTAGCGCGGCGAAAAAAATCACAGGCGCTCAAATGTTGCAATGTCGTTCCAATAGCCATCGGGAGTGAAGTTAAAAGAAAATATGTATTCACAAAAACCTTTAAGTATGTGGCCGCAGATATGCAAAGTAATGGTCCGTTGGAGCTTGAACTTCTGTTAGCTATCTCGTGGTCGCACTCACATACTTCAGGCCACAATTTTATTAATCGAGTCTGTGTCGAAACCATGGGCTTTTAATATTTTAAGCGCTTTTTGTTTATCGTTGATTTTTGCTTTGTCAAACTCGTCAAGAAGTCCACTCACGAGCAACCGTTCCTTAACAGTCATTCCAATAAAATTTATTGATTTGTTGGAAATTGCAATGTCGATCCATTTATGGTTAACAAGAGTTTGATATTGGCCCCATTGCGGCGTGCCATTTTCTCTGCCTTTCACTTTTGTAGGCATAATGAAATCGTCTTGACAACCCGTGCATGGTTCTGAAATAATAATCCAGTCGTCTTCATGAATATTGTAGGTCTCAGCGCAATGATTTTCGGCCTCCTCGATCGTATCAAAAGTATAGTCTGAGATAGAGGACGTGTCATTTACACAATCAAAACCAAAAAGATAGACGGTGTCTGAGGAAACATAAGTGATGAGTTTTTTAATTTTGTCAAATGTGTCTATGAATGCCACTTTTCTCATTGTGTTCTGTTTTACGGAATGTCTGTCCTCCGCCTCCCGATTTCTATTGTAAGCGATGCCGCTCCTCTTTACTAGTAGCTATCGCGAGTGAAGCTAAAAATAAATTACGCAAAAGCAAAACTGTTTCACACCGAAGGCGCCAAATTTAAATTGCTTTTGCATGCGCGATGCGGTCTCTCGTCCGCGGTGGCGACAGTTTGCTGTTATAGGCTGCAAAAGTCATCTATTCTTCAATAACGCATTGTTTGTCTCGGTTAAAATTTTGAACTATTTAATTTTTAGAATAAAAGATCTATCTAAGAAATAAGTAGTATTACCTCTCCGATAATAGAGATTTTGTATTAAACAGATAGCATTTTCACTAATAGGGCTTTGTCCACTCACAGATTTAGATAGACGAGGGATGTCAAGTCTGTTTGTTAAGTTATAATATGTAAGTGTGTCATTAGATATTATATATGCTGTCAATGCGCAAAAATCAATTCGCTTATTTTTCGATTTAATATAAATATTTATTTCGTTTTTCGTATAGTCTAAAGGAATGCTATCAATATAAGAATACAAAGCCATTTCGGACGGAAGACAATTAGGCGAATTCGAAGCTGAAACCACTTGTTCATCATATCCTTCGTCTGGAGATATCAAATAGTGATATTGCTTTCTGTCGGTGCATTTGAATGAGACTGTTTTTTTTGCACCTTCTTGTTTATATTCACTCGGAAGTAGTATCGTCGCCGGCTGAATATTAGGATAAAATACAGAAGCTTTTTCAAGACGAAATTTATGCTTACCAATAAATAAAGTGTCTGAAAAGTTTTTCTGACCGAATGCAGTTGTTGTCAGGACGACTATGTAAATTACTATTTTTTGTCGCATATTTTTTGTCTTCTGGCCTTTGGTCTGTCCGCCGTTGTTACCTCTAAGGGACCGCAGCTAGGCGCCGGCGAAAAACGCTTTCGTACATGCTAATCCCATAGCCATCGGGAGTGAAGTTAAAATATTTTGAGCAAAAGCAAACACTATTTCTGTCCGCGAATCGGCCCGCTTTAATCAGTTTGCTTTTGCATCTTAGAATATCCGGCTGGCGCCACTGCAACGTGTGAGGTGGAGCCATTATTGTCAAGGATTGGTGTCAAAGCCATAAAATAAAAAGCGGTTGTCCTTTTTTATGAATAGAAAAATATGTCCGCCGCCTTCATGTCTTGGAGATATTTCATTTGGTTTAAATGTAAAGAAGAATATTTCATACAATATGAAAGATTCTTCTGTCTTTTGTGATACGTTTTTTGGTTGATGCTCTTTGGATAAAAATCCGAAAATATCTTTTTCGTCCGCTTTTATAACCGTCTCAAGTTTTGAATCCTTAAACCAACTGTAAAATGAATTGATGAACGAATCAACAGGCACAACATAATTTGTCGCAGGAGTGTCCCGCATTGTGCATGGAATACAATGAATTAATGGGAGAGAATTGTTTTTTATCTCGAGGATATTTTTGTCCGTAAGATATTTAGAATATTTAGTCCAGGTATCTAGAAGAGAAATAGAGTCGGTGGCACTTAATTTAATGTTCCCTTGTCCAAAGAGTTTGATTGTCCAAAAGAATATGATGATGAGTATGTAAATTCGTCGTGTCATAGGTGCAGCTAACGTTTTTGGGCTTGGCGAAGTGAAAAACCTTATATCCGCGTTTGATTTTATGTCAAGTGTCTTCATTTATTTTTTTTCGTTTTCGGTAGTCTTACCATTACCGGTATCGTACCGCAGAAAGACGCCGGCGAAAAAACAATTTGACACTGTGCTGATGCCGATAGCTATCAGGAGTGAAGTTAAAATAAAATACGCATTCGCAAAAAACTAAAAAGGTCTGCGAAGCAGGCAATATATTTTGCAAATGCATGCACACATGTCCGCTGGCGCCACGATTGCTGTTAGCGGGTCGTGCTTTATAATTTCAGGTCATAAATTTGGTCATTGTCTATGTCGTACTGAACAGACCACCAGCAGTCTTTTGTGTCGTCATTTGTGAACTCGACTTTTTTCCATTCGTCGTGTCCGCCGCAACGTACAGCAACGAATTCAATTTTAATAATTTTGTCGCCCTCTATACTTGTCCTTCCGAAATAACGTCTTTTATACCATTTTAATTGATCTTGGAGTGGAACTTTTTTGTCAAGGCTAGTTGTATAAATTTTTTGGTTGTCCGCTGTTTTCGCGTCAAGATATTCTAATAGTCTCTGCTCTGCCTTTTCAATTTGTCTGGTTGACGGTTTAATGAAATGTCTTTTTCTCGAGGGTCGTTGTCGAACGTAACGGAGTCTGGTCGACTTATTTTTGAGTCGGTGCAACTTATAAAAAGTCCGATTGTCAATATGATGAGTGTCTGTCTAAGCATGCCCACTAACTACCCGCTAAACGCCACTTTATCATTTACAAGAATTTCAATTAATTAAAATTGACTCTCCTTCGGGTAAACTAAAAATATAAAATTATTTTGTGCTTTTTTTTTAGGATAACAAAAAACCTACCGCCCCTTAATCCTAACTTTTCTATCCCGGCCCCAGGCAACAAAAATCGCAAGAAAGGCAAAGAAAATATTGATCCCGATCTGCGAACTTTCTCCGCGGTTGATGTGAAAAATACTCGCACCGATCATAAGTGCTAAAATAAAATAAGCCGTCACAACCACCAGTTGTGGACGAATGCGAAGCAAAGAAGGAAGAAGTATTCCGAGGCCCGCCAGGAAATCTACAAAGGCGCTGAACTTTACAAGGCCCGCATTTTTAGCCGTCCACGGCCACATCACAGCTAGTTCGTCTGCTGGCTTAAAAAGTTTCGTGCAGGCAGCCCAGAGTAAAGTTGCCGCTAAAAGTGCTTGTGCCATCCAGAGAAGAACATTTAAGAGTTGAGATGTTTTGTTTTCTGTTGTCATGAGCTCTGATTTTTAGCGGTTAATTTAAAAAACTCTAGAACGGTGGTTCATTAAAATCTTCAATGTCATTTCTCTTAATGATATCCGGAGCAGGCGTATCTTCAATACGATCCCAGTTTTTAGAAGCAACCGTTTTGGTACCGTTGTTATTTAAGAAGTCATCGTTTTGTTGTAAAGGACCAGGATTATTCTGATTGTAAATAATATCCTGACCTTCTGTATAATCTAAATCGGCAAACTTCGCGTACTGACCAATAAAACGCAGCTTCACAGTTTCCAAAGACCCGTGCCTGTTCTTGGCAATAATCACTTCCGCGCGCCCACGCGTAGGTTCGTTGTTTTCGTCAACCTCCAAACCGTAATACTCCGGACGGTAAATAAACATTACCATATCGGCATCCTGTTCAATAGCTCCCGATTCACGTAAATCACTCAATTGCGGACGTTTGCTGCCTCCCGGTCTGTTCTCTACCTGGCGACTCAACTGCGATAAGGCAATGATTGGAATCTCTAACTCCTTAGCCAAACTTTTTAAACCACGCGAGATCTGAGAGATCTCCTGTTCACGGTTTCCTTTAGCATCCGGACCCCCACTCATTAACTGTAAGTAGTCAATAATGATCAGCTCTACTTTATGGTTCTCAACCAAACGACGCGCTTTAGCACGCAATTCAAAAATAGAGAGGGCCGGCGAATCGTCTATGTATAAAGGCGCTACAGCCAACTTTTTAATACGTTCGTTCAATTGAACGAATTCATGATTATCTAAATTTCCTTTTAAGATCTTATCCTGCGAGATCTCTGTTTCACTGGAGATCAAACGTTTTACCAACTGAAGACTGCTCATCTCTAAGCTGAAGATCGCAACCGGCTTATTAAATTCTACCGCCGCATTTTTCGCCATCGAAACAACGAAGGCCGTTTTTCCCATACCGGGACGGGCCGCAAGAATCAATAAATCTGATTTCTGCCATCCCCCTGTAATACGGTCCATGGCCGTAAAACCGCTGGGCACACCTAAGAGACCATCTTTTTGGTTCGCTGCACTTTCAATTTCGGTGATCGCTTTTGCAATAAGCGTACTCATCTTATCGTGTTGTTTACGCACGTTAGAATCGAGAATTTCAAAAATATTCTTTGTTGTCTCGTCCAGTAATTCAAATACATCGGTACTGTCTTCGTAAGCCGATTTAATAGTTTCGGTGCTTAAACGAATAAGTTCGCGTTGTAAATATTTTTGCGCCACAATACGGGCATGAAATTCAATATTAGCAGAAGAAGCAATACGGTTGGTAAGAGCCGATACATAGTACGAACCACCCACAATCTCTAATTCTCCGGTACGCTTTAATTCCTGCGTCACTGTCAGAATATCCACAGGTTCTGAACGGTTAAACAACGAAATCATAGCGGCAAATACCCGGCTGTTTTGCTCTTTGTAAAAAGCTTCCGGACTTAAAATATCAATAACGGTACTCAATGCTTCTCTTTCAAGTAACATGGCACCTAGTACAGCTTCCTCAAGTTCTACAGCTTGTGGCGGTAATTTTCCTATTTCATTCGTGTTGGGGGCAGATGAAGTTAAAATGCGTTTACGTGTTTTATTCTGATTATCCTGATTCATAAATTTTGTGTGGAGGGCAAAAGTGCGAAAAAAAGAGCCATATTAAATTTACGAAAATCCCATCTTTCTTAATAAGTTGTGCATAAGTATTGTTTCTATGTCAAAGCCCATGAGCAGTGGGGTTTAAGGCTTCCTGCTTCTGTTAATAAGATAAAAAGTCAATTTTGAACAGCAACTGTGTTAGGTAAATGTTAATTGTTTAAGCGCTTTCATTTCCAGGTATTTAAACGTTTCCGAAAGATTTAATTTGTATTTGAAATGAAAAAACTCTATCTCTTTAAGCTAAAATACCCTCATCAGTAGAAATTATTCAGATGCTTAAGGAGAATTATGGGGGCGCCTCCCCCTGAAGCAGAAAGGCCTTCTTCTCTCTTTTCGTTTGGGCCTTTCCCTTCAGGGGGCCCGGCCCTCTGCTGTATCCCGCTTGCCTGGCCTAAGAGCGGTTCGTTTTGTGCAGGGTCTTTGCCCTAAGGGTCAAAGCCGCTGCCAAAATACCGCTCTAAGGCTAGTCTGCACGGGGATGCCGCGCCGGTCCGTGGCGCTAAAATCCATCAAGAAACAAATTTCGATAATAGGTAAAAACTTTGGATAAAGTTCAGTGCTGGTCCATCACACTTCTGACCTCGTAAACCAAGATCATGCTCTTAGTTTAATAGCTAAAAGAATAACAGAGATATAGTTTTATATCCTTTGAAGCAAAGCTTCAAATCCTATGGATCCCTGAATAAGCCGTTGGTCGGTCAATCTATGCTATCTATGTTTTTATGTGGTTAAATTTTTGAGTAAGAGTAATAAATAAGCGTCAAAGCAATACATGCACCTTAGTCTTTCCGGGAACAAATTCGGAAACACATTTCTGCGGGCTCAGCAATTTCATTTGCAGGGCAATATTTTCAAGTTTACTCTCGAGCAACATTTTTTTATACTGCCAGAGCTTTAATTCCTGTTCCTCCTGTAGCGATAATTTTTTTTCAGATGAATTAAGACGCATCGAAGAAAAATTCAGAATCTGTTCATCGGTATTTATAAAATCGGTGACGCCAAGTTGAAATACTTCGCAGATCCTAAGAATGATCTGGTCCGAAAAATGTTTTTTTCCGTTTTCAAGATCGCTGTATTGCTGTTGACTCGATAGATTTAATGAACAGGCCAGTGTAAATTGTTTTATCTTATTAGTTTCCCGCAGTTGTTTTAAACGGGCGGCGTAAATTTTGTCTCTCTTGCTAAGCATATTTTTTTTACGGATTTTCTTTGTAAAATAATTTTATCTCTAAAACCCATTGCTTTTTTGCTTGCCGTGCTTTTTTAAGAAAATAAGTATTAGCATGCAGTTTGGGCATTTGGGTAAGCACAAATTCTAAGTTAAAATTAAAACATTTTTTTTAGTTTAAAGATGCCTTACGGGTTTTTTCCGTGAAAAACCCCCGGGGGAAAATTGCTTTTAACTTTTTTGTGATCGTAACTTGCAAGCGGTTAAAAGTTTTGTAGGTACCCAAAATGTTAATCGGGCGGAAGCGAAAAGCCTGCATGAGCAAAGAGTAGCAAATTATTTAAAATCAGTAAAAATGGAAATTAAAAAACTAAGCTTAGCTGAATTAAAAGCTAAAGCAAATGCCGTAACAACTGCAGAAGCCTTAAACGCAATTAAAGGTGGTGCCCAAGTTAAATGCCATTACCCAATTATTGAACCGATAAAATGCGAGTTACCTACAATGAAAGAATAATTTGCTAGAATTTTGACAGGGAGGTGCAACCGCATCTTCCTGTTACTTTATCCCCCGGTTGTTATGAATTATTTTTGTGTGTTAATATTCATTACCTGTATCCTTACAAGCTCCGCGCAAACTGAGTCTTCTTTGCTGATAGGGGCAACCACCGAAAAAAAAACATACAGCGCCAATTTCACAGCCATAAAAAATCTTCTTGAAACTTACAATGCCGCCATTCTTGAAAACCCGACCTATGTCGGCAGCGAATGGGCTCCCAAAGTCTTAAACGAATACACTATTCCAGATTACTTGCTTAAACAAGAAATCTCAGCGTACAGATCCAAATTCCAGATTAAGCCAAACCTTATGTACATTTTTAAAATGGACAGTTGTTGGGTTGCTCAAATGGCTTATCATTTATATGACGGCACTGAATTTAAAGGTCTGCTTTGCGTTTATAACTTCGGAGTTACAAAAATTCAAAGTGACTTTAAGCTGGTCCCTTATGCTCAGCTTCAAAAATTTAAACAGGGCAAAACAAAAACCATCTCTTATTACAGTCACGAAAATTCAGTTCTTTCAGCCAGTAACATCGATAGTCTTGAGAATTATAATAATTTCCTGTCAAGAGTTTTAAAAACCCCCGTAATTTCTTTTAAATGCTATAACTATCTGAATTTTGCGGAACTCAACATTTGCAATGGATTGATAGCAGGAAATTTTTCACATGCCATTTCTGAAAATGCTTATACGGATATTTATAACAGCATTATTCATACCACCAGTTTTGAAAGCCTTTTTCACGAAAGTACGCATCTTTACAACCATCAGTTAAATCCAGTTATGCACCCCTGCATCGATGAGGGTTTGGCTTGTTATTTTGGTTCCTGTCAGAAAAAGCCCTACACTTTTCACCTGGCTGTTTTGCAGAACTATTTGCAACTGCACCCGGAAATAAACTTAAACAACACACTCTACTACCACAAAGATTTTATCAGCCAGGAGAGCAGTTTCGAAACGGATATGGGCAGTCTGCTTGCAGCTATGGCCTTTGGCCGATGGGGTTACGCGGGTATTCTGAAACTCACTTCCATAAATTCCGGCAATGAAGAATTTTATGCCGGCATTACTAACTTATTTAACGTAAAACGCGAAGACCTCAATGTGTTTTTGCGCGATGAATTAAAAAAATACACCAATGGCAGCAATAAAAGCGATTAACCTGGAGCGCATCAACACGGGCAAAGCACATTTTGCCGAGCTCATAAAAATTTTATTCTATAAAGCCAACAGCGATCTTATAGAACTTTTAGATCTGGACAGAGATGAGATTTTCCTGGATCCTTTGATTTACGCTTATTTTAGTGATGCAAATGGCGCAGAGAAAACAACCTTAGAACAATTGATATATGGCTATATAGCCGATGATCTAAAGCCAGAACGCATTCCTTTGCTCTTTGATGAAGAGGGGATGACTTATCTTCCGGAGATAGGTTATTTCAAAGCTTTGGAAAACATTAAACCTTTTCAGCGCTATTATTTTTCAGGCAAAAATTCCGGAACCTATACGATCTCTTCCCAGGGGGGTGAGCCTTTAAAACTAAGATTCTTTTCGCGCCAGTTTGCAGATGCAGAAAATAAAATAGAACTCATCCGCTTTCAGCATCCTTTGCTTAAATCTTACTTCACATCCAACTGGCCGGGTAACGAAAGAGAAGGTCAGCCTGCAGACATTGAAGTGAACGAGATCACCCAATATCATACGGCGAATGTAAAAGATGCTCTCCATTTTCTAAAGACGAACTACAACGCGATCTATGAAACACTGGTAGCGACTAACAGGCGGTTTATGATTTTTCAAAATATGGATTGTCTCTGTTTTACCCATCAGAATTTACTCGGTATTTCTTTTTTCAGTACTTCCCATGAACATACGCGTGTCTTTTTTATGGAAGAAATCCTGCACCAGGGTTCTCACAATATTTTTAATACCATGCACGATGATAAATTCCGTTACTTTAAATTAAATGTGGAAGAGGAGCGTCTTGGTGATCACATCGGTTTGCCGGAAGAGCATCGGACAATCTATAATGTCTTCCATGGCCTGGTGACGGTTACGCACAGGCTTATCTGTTACAAAGAAATGGTCGAAAAAAATCAGCTAAAAGATTCAGAAATGCACGAGCTTTATGGGCGTTATTGCGATCAATACAAAAGATTCAACACTGGAATTGAATTGTTGGAGAGCGATAAAGTTTACACCGAACAGGGCAAAGAGCTTTTTAACGAAATGAGAACGAAAGGCAGCGAAGCTCTGGACTATTTCAAAGATAAAGCAACCGTCTACAATCTCAGTAACCAACCCTGGGAATTTAACTACCTTTTATTTAAAGAACTCAACACTTTATAATTTATGATCAAAAACTTTTTTCTCATCCTGTTTCTGAATTGTGCTTTGGCGTTTGGCCAGACTAAAATTATATTTTCCAATGTGAACGTGGTGGACGTGGAGAACGGAAGTCTTATTAAGAATACGAATGTTATAGTGGAAGAAGGAAAAATTAAAACTATCTCTCCCGATCTCAAAAAAGTAAAAATTTCTAAATATAAAGTGATAGACTGTTCAAATAAGTACATGGTGCCTGGTTACATTGATTCTCACGCCCACCTGCCTTCGGGTGAAAGTCCTTATGACTATGACACTTATTTTTTATCTTATTTAGCGAATGGTGTAACTAGTTTAAGAGTATTAAGATTTGATGCAAAGAACGAGACCTTTCGTGATAGCGTCACTAAAAAAAAATATCTCGGAACAAATTTATTTTTGACTCAGCCACCGATTACGAAGTTTCTGGGTTACGATGCTTTCAAAAAACAAGTAGATACCTACAAAAGCCGGGGTTACGATTTTGTGAAATATTTATGTTGTCTGAATAAAAAACAGTTGGACAGTATTTCTATGATCCTGAATGAAAAATCTATTCCTCTGGTAGGACACGTGCATAACGAGGGAGCCCTCTTTACTATACAGCATAAATTCAGGAGTTTGGAACATCTGGAACCTTTTGTAAAACCCCTAAAAAGAGATTCTGCTGCCACCTACGATCTGGCCAAGGCCATGAAAGAAAACAATACATTTATATGTCCTACTTATTTCTGGTACTATTATTCCTGGGATCAATTTTCAAAAGAAGAGATCTATGCATATCCGGAATTAGAGTTTGTTCCCGCATCGGTAACGGCTTTGTGGAAAAAGGAATTTGAAGAATACGAGGCTTCTTTTATTATCGCAAAGAGAGAGCAGTATAAAACAGAACGAGAAGTTTTTAAATCGGATCTTCAAAAGTTTGATCGTTTTGCAAATTACCTTAACAAAAGTGGAGTTAAATTGTTAGTGGGATCGGATGATCAATCCTTCGGAGTGCCCGGATTTGCTTATCACCGGGAGATAGCTTATTTCAAAAATGCAGGGATTCCGAATGCAGATATTCTTAAAGGCATGACCAGTTACGGGGCAGAATGTCTTTCGCAAGACAAAACCTTGGGAAAGATAAAAGAAAATTATAAGGCAGATCTGGTTATATTAAATGATAATCCTCTGGACAATACAGAACATCTGAAAAATATCTCGGCAGTGGTAAAGTCCGGAGACTACTACGAGATCAGCCAGCTCCGATCAAAATTGAAAAATGCAGTGACTAAAGCGAACGGTAAATAAATGGCAAAAAAAATTCAGTTTTATAAACAGTTAGATCAAATGGATTGCGGTCCCACCTGCCTGCGAATGGTGGCTAAATTTCATGGCATGACGGTTTCTGTGGATGACCTGAGAGACAGAGCCTACATCACGCGGGAAGGTGTTTCCTTCTCCGGACTCGCCGAGGCCGCTGAGGGCATTGGCTTTAGCGCTATGGCATTTAATATTGGCTTTGAGTCTTTAAAGAATGATGTTCCCTTGCCATGTATCGCATACTGGCGCCAACGTCATTTTGTTGTAGTGCACGCTATAGATAAAAAATATGTGCATGTGGCAGACCCTGCTTTCGGAATGATCAGGTACTCGCATGAAGATTTTAAAAAGAGTTGGTTGCCTTACCGCGGAACAAGACAAGAGGACGAAGGATTGATCATGGCTATAGAACCGGGCTCTGATTTTTCTCCGGATATTTTTGCAGAAAAAGTAACTACAAAAAATAAATTCGCTTTCCTTTTTAAATATTTCAAACCTCACAATAAATATATTGTTCAATTATTCTTAAGTCTGATCATTGGAACACTTCTTCAATTGGTATTTCCTTTCCTCGCGCAAGTGGTGGTAGACAAAGGGGTAAATCTCCGTGATCTTAATTTTATTTACCTGATCCTGATCGCACAATTAACCTTATTTATTTCAGGAACGCTTGTAGATATCATAAGGGCCTGGATCCTTTTGAATATAACTTCCCGCATTAATATTCAACTGGTCTCTGATTTTATTAAAAAACTGATGCGCCTTCCAGTTTCTTTTTTTGAGTCTAAAAACATGGGCGATCTTTTAAACCGGATGCAGGATCATCAACGCATTGCCAATCTTTTATCGACGAGTTCTCTCAGCGTTATTTTTGGCATCGTTAATATTATTTTATTCGGCATGGTGCTGGCTTTTTTCAACATGACCGTTTTTTTTGTATTTCTTGCGGGTTCTTGTTTATATGTGACCTGGGTAATGCTGTTCATGAAAAGGCGCGCCTTACTCGATTACCAGTACTTCGATCAGTCCTCTGGAAATCAAAGCGGTTTCTTATCGATCATAAATGGAATGCAGGAAATTAAACTGAACAATTCTGAAAAGAAACACCGCTGGCAATGGGAAGCTTCGAAGATCCGCCTCTTTAACCTGAGTGTGAAAAATTTGTCACTCGCTCAAATACAAAACATTGGCGGCGTTTTTATCAATGAAATAAAAAATATCATCATTACCTTTCTGTCAGCCAGAGCTGTTATAAACGGTGAGTTAAGTATTGGTGGAATGATGTCGGTACAATACATCCTTGGTCAATTGAATTCTCCAATAAACAACCTGATAGTTTTTATCCAGACCCTGCAAACCGCTCTCATAAGCGTAGAGCGTGTTTCAGAAATTCATGATAAGGAGGATGAGGACGATGTGACGCAAACAAAGCTAACCACTTTAAAAGCAGACAAGTCGATTATTTTTCAGAATGTGAGTTTCAGATATGGGGCCAGCAACATGCCTTTGGTTTTAAATAATCTGAATTTTATGATCCCGCAGGGCAAGGTCACAGCCATTGTGGGTGCAAGTGGCAGTGGTAAGACAACCCTGCTTAAAATATTACTTCGCTTCTATGCTGTGAATGAAGGAACTATTCTGGTGGGAAATAGTAACATCCATAATTATAACATTCAGTTCTGGCGAAGTAAATGTGGGATCGTGATGCAGGATGGGTTCTTGTTTCCGGATAGTATCGCGAAAAATATAGCTGAATCGGAAGTGGACAATGCTATTGACAAAGAAAGACTTTATCATGCCGCTCATATTGCCAACCTTACTGAATTCATAGAAAGTTTACCGATGGGCTATAATACAAAAATCGGATCAAACGGCGCCAATTTGAGTGGCGGACAAAAACAAAGAATTTTAATTGCCAGAGCCGTTTATAAAAATCCTGATTTCCTATTCTTTGATGAAGCAACCAGTGCCCTGGATGCGAACAATGAAAAAGTGATCATGCAAAACCTGGAAGAATTTTACAAAGGTAAAACCGTTATCATAGTGGCCCATCGTTTAAGTACTGTTAAGAATGCCGATAAGATCATTGTCCTCGAAAAGGGGGCTATTCGCGAAGAGGGCAGTCACATTAACCTTGTGGACAAACGTGAATTGTATTATACCTTAATTAAAAATCAATTGGAACTGGGAAACTGATGGAAGAGCTGAAGGGAAAAATAAATGATGTAAACGAAGAAAGCGAATTCGTGCGGGACGTGCTGGAAAAACAACCCTCCTGGATGTTGCGGTTTGGACTTATTTTATTTTCTTCCACCGTTCTTCTTGTTTTTGTTTTTCTCTATTTTATAAAGTACCCGGATGTATTAACCGCAGATATCACGCTTACCACTTTGAACCCACCTGTAATTATGGTTGCTAAAAACAATGGTAAACTTGTAGCGCTTCTTGTGAAAAACAAAGACCTGGTTAAGAAAGAGCAGACTATCGCCGTGATAGAGAACACAGCGAATTACCTGGACGTTCTGAAGCTTTCAAAAAGTTGTGAAACCCTGGCAAATCAACTGAAAACAAAAGATACACTGACATCTTATTTCATAAAGGAAGGTTTAAAAGTAGGGGAGTTAACGCCCACTTATTTGCTTGCTTTAAAATCTATAAAAGATCTGAGTCTTTACAACACTGTAAATTCATACAAGAGACAAATAGAATTATTGCAAAATGATTTGTTTAACTACAACGATCTTCTCGCCAAATATAAACGCCAGGAGGCAATCAATAAAGAACAACTAAAACTATCGCAGACCGATTATAACCGCGACAATTCTTTGTTTGAAGACAAAGCAATTTCTGCCCGGGAGTTGGAAAACAAAAAAAAGGAATATTTGACGGCTCAAAACAACAACGAACAAATACAGATCACCATCTCCAATTGTTTGATCCAGATGAATACTATTGAAAAAAATATTCTTCAGTTAAAAATTCAGGATTACCAGGATCAGTCGCGTTTTAAAAATGAACTTCTACAGAATTTAAAGAGCCTGCAATCGGAAATAAGTAGCTGGAGACAACTCTATTTGATAGAAAGTCCGGTAGAAGGCCACATCTCTTTTTTTAATGTGTGGACTATTAACCAGAATCTCAAAACCGGTGACGAGCTTCTCGCCATTGTTCCCTACCAAAGCGAGCACTTTATCGGTAAATGTTCTTTGCCTGTTTTAAATTCGGGGAAGCTCCAGGTAGGTCAGCATGTAAATATCAAATTAAATAACTACCCCTCTGAAGAAAGCGGCATGCTTCGGGGCACGGTTGAGAATATTTCAGAAATGCCTAACAAAGATAATTTCGCCATCGATGTAAAGTTGAATGAAGGCCTGGTGACGTCTTATAAAAAGAAATTGGTTTATAAGCAGGAAATGAAAGGCAAAGCGGATATTATTACTGAAAATGTTTCTGTTCTGGAACGAATTCTCTTCACTTTTAAAAGACTCCTCGATAAAAATACCTGAGTTTACCGCCAGGCTGATCAATGCTTCGTTTAATTATTTAAATTTACCGGAGTGTTTAAAAAGTCTTTGCATTTATGAAAGTCCTCCTGGCAGATTCCAATCATCCTGTGCTTTATGAAACCCTCAGCGCCGCGGGCATTCAATGCGATCACTATTGGACTAAGTCAACAGAAGAACTCCTTCAAATTCTACCGGAATATGAAGGACTTGTGATAAGGAGTAAGTTCAGGCTCACCAAAGAAGTTCTGGAAAAAGCCACGCACCTTAAGTGTATCGGCAGAGTGGGAGCAGGTATGGAAAACATTGACGTTGCTTTCGCTACTTCAAAACATATTGTTTGTCTTTGTGTGCCGGAAGGTAATCGTGATGCAGTGGGGGAGCAGGCGATCGGAATGTTGCTCATGCTTTTAAATAATTTAAAAAAGGCAGACGCAGAAGTTCGCCAGGGCATTTGGATCAGAGCCGAAAACAGAGGTTTTGAAATAAAAGATAAAACCGTTGGCATTATTGGTTATGGCAATATGGGTTCCGCCTTAGCAAAAAAATTATCAGGTTTTGAATGTAAAATTCTTGCTTACGATAAATACAAAACACATTTTGGCAATGACTATGTAACCGAATCATCGCTTGAAGATCTCTTTGAACAGGCTGATATCCTGAGTATTCATCTACCGCTCACCGACGAGACTCAGTATATGATCAATAGCAGTTTCCTTAAAAGCTTTAAAAAAGAAATATATGTCATAAACACAGCCCGCGGCAAATGTGTAAAAACCGATGATCTCGTAGGGGCTTTAAAATCGGGAAAAGTAAAAGGCGCCTGTCTTGATGTATTAGAATATGAAAAAGTGTCTTTCGAAGGGATAGCTACAGATCAAATGCCTGCTCCCATGAAATTTCTGATAGATTCGGAAAAAGTAATTTTAAGCCCACACATCGCTGGCTGGACGCACGAAAGCAATTATAAAATGAGTAAACTTATTGCGGAAAAAATGATCGCTGTATTGCACCAGAATACTTGATCTCACTGCGCCTTAGTGATCTTAGTGTCTTAGTGCTAGATCTGTATTAGGATAAACTAAAAATTCAAGGTGTAAACCGGACTAGCTACACTATTAGAACGATGCCCTTTAAGATCTATCACAAATCCCGTGAACTTAATAATCTTTTGCGCATCATTTATGCGAAACTCTCTTAGCGGAATAAAAATCTCCCCTTTAATAGACTTTCCTTTGTAGTAACCATTATCCGGCTGTACAATAGTATTGGTGATTCTGAAAGTATCCTGGGTAATAGGGTCTTTATCTACATCAAACTTACCTGTTGCTGTGTTGTAAAAGAAAGGAATAAAAATAACATTCGGTCCCTGGGTGTTATTGTCCATAAAAATATCGCCATCACCATCCTCATATCCCAGGGAGAGCACAGCTGTATCCCTACCTGTAAATTCAGATTTTTGGGCATGCAAAAGATCTTTGTATTCAATTACAGGCACAGGATCTTGGATCAGGCGCAAAATCTGTGGAGTAAAATTTAGGCAAATAGTTTAGAGAGTCTAAATAGGAAGAAATTTACATCTGTAACTCCTCGGTATTGCGCTCTAAAAGCTTTGATTTTCGCATTAAATGATTCGGCTGAGGCATTAGTACTTCTGTTATTAAAGTAGTTTAGTATTCTTTTGTAATTGTTTTCAATGGTTCTGGATAGGGTATTGAAGGTCTTGAACCCAGATTGGGCAACCTCTTCATGCCATTTGGCTAATCTTGTAAACGCATATATTTTCTCTTTTGTATTGCTGTAGATCCAGGATAATTTTTGAGCCAGACCATACGCTTTTTTAATATCAGGATAACGATCAAAAAGTATGTTAGCTCTTTGGGATTGTTCTAAAGTCCAGTTGTGTTCGGCTTTGTAGAGTAAATAGCGGCTTCTTGCGAGTAGTTGTTTGAGAGTCTCACCATTACTTAAAATTTCAGGGACATAAGCTCTTTTGTTTTTCCGGGATTCGTCAATGCCATTATTTTCAGCCTCTATAGCTTCCCAACGATGTCTTATTCTTATTTCCTGGAGTGCTTCGGTAGCTAACTGTTGAACATGGAAGCGATCAATAACCATACTTGCATGAGGAAAACATTTTTTTACGATTAACCCCATGCTACCCGCAAGATCCAGTGTGACTTCACGAACTCTCTTTCTAAGATGTAAGGGGATACTTTGTAGCAATGAGATTATGCTCTCCGAGTGAGTCCCCTTTAAAATCGCAACTATGGTACCCTTCTTCCCTTTTGCCGCTTTGTTGGAGAGGATTGTGTAAAGCTCTGAGTGTGATAAACAGGTCTCATCAATGGATAAATAAGGACCAATGTTTTCAGGAAATATAATTCCTTGTTCGGCTTTATTCTTGTATTTCCAATCGTTATAATCACTTAATTTCTTACGATAGTAACGCTGAAGCTTTTTGCCATTAATGCCGTAAAATGAGCCTATAGTTTTAATGCTATGCGCATGCGTATCAACTAATTTCTTTTAAAAAAGCCGCAAAATCGTTTGTGATTCGCGTCCCTTTTGTAATGATATCCCAATTACGAAAAACTACACTTCCGGTCTCCTCATTAAGCCAGCGACGACGCTTGACATGCAGAAAAACATTGTGCCCCCGAATCGGAAAATCTTGTATAGTTACCTGATCAAAAAAACCTTTTGAAGTTAATCGGACAGTCGCGTACTCAGCAGGAATAGTGCTTATCTCTTGTAAATACAAATCAATGCGCTCGCTTTCTGAGTCTTTTTTATAACCTGTGAGTTCAAAATAATCGCAAATCCCCTCAGGTAATACTATTTTTAAAAAGTCATTGTAGGATGGGTCCATAGTTAGTTTTAGTCCCCGTAAAATTCAGATTATTTTTTCTTCCCCACAACTTTTGCGCCTGATCCAGGATCTTTCGTTTTAGGTTTTACGCAGGAATAAGCAATCAGGCCACTCAAAAATATAATGAGAATATAACGCATCTTTTAAGAATCAATATCTAAATTTACAAAATTAAATAGTTTAAGGACTTTACCGGTTGTTAAAAAACGAAAATAATATCTTTGAAATTAGCTCTGCAGAAGACTTCTTAAAGCAAGCCCTTGAAATTTTTCAGTTTCAATACCGGGAAAATTTGATCTATAAAAAATGGGTTGATCTTTTAAAAGTAAAACCCTCTCAGGTAACAACTCTTGCCGGAATTCCTTTTTTGCCAATAGAATTTTTCAAAAAATTTGAGGTGGTTTCGTCTCCGGTAAATTCTGAAACCGTTCAGTTTACAAGTAGCTCTACCACTTCACAAACGCCTTCTACACATTTCGTAAATCAAATAAATCTTTACGAAAAAAGTTTTTTAAAAAGCTTTGAGCTCTTCTACGGCAGTCCGAAAGACTATTGCATTCTGGCACTATTGCCAAATTACCTGCAGCGTAGCGGGTCTTCGCTGGTTTACATGTGCAAAGACTTAATAGAAAGGTCAGAACACCCGTTCAGTGGGTTTTTTCTGGACAATGTGGACGAGTTGATTGAGAAGATAACTACATTAAAAACTGAAAATCAAAAAATTTTGCTCATTGGGGTCTCTTATGCTTTGATGGATCTTTGTGATAAAAATGTAGCACTCAATTCTAATTTCATTGTAATGGAAACAGGTGGTATGAAAGGCACAAGAAAAGAGTTATTAAAGCCGGAACTACACACTTATTTAAAAAATGGCTTTAGAATAGATACTATTCACAGCGAGTATGGAATGACGGAATTATTAAGTCAGGCCTACAGTAAAAAAGAGGGGTTATTTGAAGCTCCGCCCTGGATGGGCTTTATGACGAGAGAAGTAGACGATCCTTTAAAAATAAGAACCGATCACAAAACAGGGGGCATTAATGTGATTGATCTCGCAAATAGGTATTCCTGTTCTTTTATTGCGACAAAAGATCTCGGGAGAATTAATGCCGATGGAAGCCTTGAATTAATGGGGCGTTACGATCATAGTGATGTGAGGGGATGTAACCTCATGATGGGAGATTTTTGATAATGAACCACTACGACAATAAGGTCACTGAGTTGTACTGAGAAAATTACCGAGTTGTAATGAATTTTAATTATGAGATCAGAACACAAAAAGACTTAGTGCTCCTTGGGTTCTAAGTGCCTTAGTGGTAAAACAGCACTAACCTTGGCGGCCAGCGAGTAAGAACATCACCGCCATACGCACCCACAACCTGCAAGTAAAAACATCACGACCATCCGCACGGCTACAGATTCTTAACCGATATTACAATAAGGTCACTGAGTTGTACTGAGAAAATTACCGAGTTGTAATGAATTTTAATTATGAGATCAGAACACAAAAAGACTTAGTGCTCCTTGTGTTCTAAGTGCCTTAGTGGTAAAAAAGCACTAGCCTTGACGGCCAGCGAGTAAGAACATCACCGCCATACGCACTGCCACACCATTTTCCACCTGTTCAAGAATAATAGATTGTTTGCTGTCTGCTACATCGCTGGTAATTTCAACACCGCGGTTAATCGGTCCAGGATGCATCACGATTATTTTCTTAGATAGGCTGTCGAGTAATTCCTTATCAAGACCATACAGCATGGTATACTCCCTTAAAGAAGGAAAATATTTTATGTCCTGGCGCTCTAATTGAATGCGCAGCATATTTGCCACATCGCACCAGTCAAGAGCTTTTTTTAAATTTGGTTCTACCTCTACACCTAAAGAAGTAATGTATCTTGGAATAAGAGTAGGTGGCCCGCAAACTTTTACAATGGCTCCTAATTTTTGAAGACAGAAAATATTTGAAAGTGCCACACGTGAGTGTAAAATATCTCCAACAATCACAATTTTTTTACCTTTCAGGTCTCCTAATTTTTCCTGCATAGAGAATGCATCCAGCAAGGCTTGTGTAGGATGTTCGTGCGCGCCGTCTCCTGCATTTACAATTTTCGCGTCAATTTTTTTTGACAGGAACATTGCTGCGCCAGGACTCGCGTGACGCATCACGATCATGTCCACTTTCATGGCCAGGATATTGTTTACCGTATCTACAAGCGTTTCTCCTTTTTTTACAGAAGAGTTGGAGGCTGAAAAATTTATAACATCGGCACTTAAACGCTTTTGAGCCAATTCAAATGACAAACGGGTACGTGTAGAATTTTCGAAAAATAAATTCGCAACTGTTAGATCGCGAAGAGAGGGAACTTTTTTAATGGGACGATTAAGTACTTCCTTAAAATTTTGAGCAGTACTTAAGATTAATTCAATATCGTTTTTTGTAATTTGTTTTATTCCGAGGAGATGATTGACGCTTAAATGGCTCATTTTCTTTTTTGAATCCTTCCCGACGACGATCAGGTTAGGGTGAATTTTCAAAAGTTAAAAGTAACTTTTATATTTTACATTCTAAATTATTTTTTCAGGTAGCGGTCTTTAATCACATTCATATGATGTATCGCGTGTCCGCAGGTTAGGAAGCCAATTGCCAGTACCGTAGTCTTTCCTATGGCAGTATTCCCGGCATTTAACAAAGTACCTGGTGAAAAACCTTTAAATAAGGATAGGGTAGCTTTTCTAACTGTTTCAAATTCCTGTAGAATGTCCTCAAGCGTTCTTTCGCTCAGTTCTGCATTAGCGGCATAGTCATTCTCTTCAAAAGATAAAGGTTGCTGAGCATCTCTGCGGGCAAAACGCAATGCCCGGTAAGCGAAAATACGTTCTGTGTCTACCAGGTGCATAATTACTTGCTTAATGGTCCATTTGCCGGGTGCATAAGCGTAATCTTCCATCTCTTTGGGGATAGAGGAAATGAAATTCTGAAGATCTTCCCAGTTACGCGTTAAAGCAAGGTTCACATCTTCCTGGTTCACCAGTGGAATATACTGGCCATAGTATTCCGGATAGGTTCCTTTTTCTGGTCTCATTTTTTAGTAGTGAGTAATTAGTAGTAATAATAAGTACTTAGTATTCTGGTTAAAAATACCTAAGAAAATGTTCTGCTTTTGTGTATAACACCGAAGCGAACTTTGTTCTGCTTTGGTGTTATTTGTCTACCAGCGTTACCTTATCTGCGCCATCTGTTTCTTTCCACTCTACGCGCACATTTTGTGTGGAAATGGAATCGATAGTGATACCAATGTATTTTGCCTGGATGGGAACATTCCTGGAAAGCCTTCTGTCTACCAATACCAGTAACTCTACATCCTTCGGACGGCCGAATGCCAGCATAGCATCCAGTCCGGCACGTATGGTTCTGCCTGTAAAAAGAACATCATCTATCAATACCACATTTTTATCTTCAATAATAAAATCAATATTGGTGCGGTTGGGAATGAGTTCTTTTTTCCGGAAATCGTCGCGGTAAAAAGTCGTGTCTAATTCTCCACAATGAATGTGTTTTGATTTTAAAATGCTTTGCAACTCCTTCTGAATGCGGCGTGCGAGATAAATACCGCGCGGCTGCAATCCAATAATTACCGTTTTACTAAAATCGTTGTGTACCTCAATTAATTGGTGGCACAGGCGTTTAAGGGTAACATCGAATTGGGTTTTTTCTAATAGGATTTTTGGACGCACGGTAAAAACTTTTCAGATTATAAGGTTTAAAGATAAATATTTTCTGCAATCTAAAGAGCTTTGCTGAACTTTGCTTTTTAACCTGTGGAAGTTTTATTCTTTGTTCTTGCTGTCAAGAATAATCGTCACCGGACCTTCATTTACGAGGCCTATTCTCATATCAGCGCCAAATACGCCCGATTTACAAGGCTTTCCTAGTGCAAGTCCTAGTTCAGAAAGAAAGCTTTCGTAAAGAGGAATGGCTTGATCAGGTCGCGCCGCTTTAATGAACGAGGGACGGTTTCCTTTTTTTGTGGAAGCATGTAAAGTAAACTGGCTCACCACTAAAATCTCGCCACCCACTTGTTTTACATCGAGATTCATTTTTCCGTCCGCATCTGAAAAAATTCGCATGTTCACGGCCTTTGCAACCAGGTAAAGCAAATCTTCTTCCGTATCGGCTTCTTCAATTCCAGCTAAAATTAAAAGACCTTTTTGTATAGAAGCGTGAATCTGACCCTCAATAGTAACACTGGCCTCTGCAACTCTTTGAATTAGCAATCGCATGATTTATAATGAACCAAAATTAATCAGCCGCTAAGCTTTCTGTTTGAATTTATTAATAGCGTTTATAGTGAATTCACTTAAAACCAATTTACCACTCATGCCTGCGCGTTCAACCAGTAAAGTATCCCAATTCTCGGTGCCTTCCCACATGATTTTTTTTAGCATAGCCATAGCTTCGGGATTGCTCGCGGCGAGTTTGTTGGCTAATGCATCAATGCCTTTGTCCATCTCCTCAATGGTAGTAAATAACTCCGCGTATAAATTTTTTTCTTTGGCCCATTGCGCTGTTTGAAATTCGGTAGCGTTAATGGTTAACTGACAGAAGGCTGCTGTTCCCACTTTACGTTCAACGGCTGGTCCAACTACAAATGGCCCGATACCAACTGCCAACTCACTTAATTTTACAGCAGCTGCATCGGTTGCAAAAGTATAATCAGCGCTGGACGCAATACCCACGCCACCACCCACAGCCTTGCCCTGTATGCGCGCTATAACAAACTTAGGAGCTTTACGCATAGCATTAATAACCATGGCAAAACCAGAAAAGAAGTGTGTTCCTGTTTCTAAATCTTTAATCGAGATTAATTCATCAAAACTGGCGCCTGCGCAAAAGGTTTTATCGCCTTCGCTTTTTAACACGATAACTTTGGCAGCATCATCTTTTCCTACTTTTTCAATTTCTGCAGCGAGGTTACGTAATTGCGTCCCCGGCATTGAATTGCTTTGAGGATGAAAAAAAGTGATTGTTCCTATCCCGTTTTTTATTTCTGATTTTACGAAGGCTTCCATTTTATTTCGAGTTTCAAGTTTAAATGTTTCGGGTTCTGTGTTTACACAGAACCCGAAATAAAAATAGCTACTATAGAATTGTTATACGATCATCGTCACCGGATTCTCGATAAAGATTTTAAGTGTCTGTAAGAATTGTGCGCCGGTTGCGCCATCTACCGTGCGGTGATCGCAGGCAAGACTCAACATCATGGTGTTGCCAGGAACTACCATGTTGTTTTTCACAACCGGTACTTGTCTTATTGCTCCTACCGATAGTATACAAGAGGCCGGAGCATTGATGATGGAAGTAAAGGATTCAATACCAAACATACCCAGGTTGGAAACTGTAAAAGTATTTCCTTCCCACTCTGCAGGTTGTAGTTTTTTATCTTTTGCGCGTTTACCAAAATCTTTAGCTTCCGCTGAAATTTGCGATAAAGATTTTTGATCGGCAAAACGAATTACCGGAACCAATAAACCGTCTTCTACAGCTACTGCCATACCGATATGGATATGAGAGTTGAAACGTACTTTATCTCCCATCCAACTTGTATTAACTTGTGGATGTTTGCGTAAAGCCGCTGCGCAAGCCTTTATAACTAAGTCATTAAATGAAACTTTAGTGTCAGGAATGGCGTTTATTACATTACGGGCAGCCATGGCGTTATCCATGTCTACTTCGATATTGAGATAAAACACCGGAGTGTTTTGAGTGCTTTCTAATAAACGACGGGCAATGGTTTTACGCATTTGCGAAGCGGGTTCATCTCTGAATTCTTCTTTTCCTAACGGTGCAGAGCTTGTTGCTGTTTTGGCTCCTGAAGCAGAGGCCGCTGCAGGTTTGTAATTTTCAATGTCTGCTTTTGTAATACGGCCGTTTTCAGCAGTACCTTTTACTTTACCGAGGTCAATTCCTTTTTCTTTAGCTAATGCTTTTGCCAAAGGCGACGCCTTTATTCTGCCGTCGGCGCTGGTATGTGTTTCTTCGTCTTTCCCGACTGCGCCCGAAGCGGCATCTGTTTTTTTAGCATCTGAGTCTTTTTCTTCAGACGCTTCTTTCTTTTCAGGAGTTTCCTTTTTCTCTGCGCTTTCTGAAGATGCTTTAGATGAGCCTCCACCAGATTGAACGGATGCTAAAATTGCCTTTACATCTTCATCGCCTTTTCCTAATATCCCAATAATGCTATCTACCGGGGTCGCTTTGCCTTCTTCAATACCCTGGTAAATCAAAACACCATCCTGGAACGATTCAAATTCCATGGTAGCTTTATCAGTTTCAATATCTGCTAATAATTCTCCGCTTTTTACTTTATCGCCAACTTTTTTATGCCATTTCGCAAGAACACCTTCCGTCATAGTATCGCTGAGTTTCGGCATACGCACCACTTCTACCCCTGCAGGTAAAGCTTTTGGGGCACTGCTTTCAGACTTTTTCTCGTCCTTCTCTGCTACGCTCGAAGTGACAGACTCTTTAGATGTAGATTCTTTTTTAACCTCTTGTTTGTTGTCCGACTGCTTACTTTCTCCAGAGCCTCCGTCAAGGAGTCCGCTAATATCTTCCCCTTCTTTTCCTAAAATAGCAATGATAGAATCTACGGGAACAGCTTGTTTTTCCTGTACGCCAATGTGCAACAAAACACCATCCTGGAAAGATTCAAATTCCATAGTTGCTTTATCGGTTTCAATATCGGCAAGCAATTCTCCGCTTTTTACTTTATCCCCAACTTTTTTATGCCACTTAGCAATAACACCATCGGTCATGGTATCACTTAATTTGGGCATTTTTACTACTTCGGCCATACTTTTATTTAATTAGAAATGGAAAATTAAAACTTAATTCGTTGTTGATTTATATGCGTCTGAAAATTATTCTATAATGTATGGGTAGTTTGGTTCGGCATAAACATCTTTGTAAAGTTCTTCCGGTTCAGGGTATGGACTTTCTTCCGCAAACTGAACAGACTCTGTTACCAGGGCTTTTACGCGTTCTTCTGCCGCTTCAATGCCTGCATCATCTATCCATCCGTTTTTCTTCAAAGTGTTTAATACTTTTTCAATGGGATCCTGAGTTTGATATTCTTTTACTTCGTCCTTAGTACGGTAAGTCTGAGCATCGCTCATACTGTGCCCTTTGTAACGGTAAGTTTTCATTTCTAAAAATGTGGGACCGTCACCGCGACGGGCGCGTGCAACAGCTTCTTCCATAGCTTCGTGAACAGCTTCTACAGTTAAACCATCTACTGGTTTTGAAGGCATATCGTAAGCTAAACCAAGTTTCCAAAGTTCATGCACATTACTGGTACGTTCTACTGAAGTTCCCATGGCATACATGTTATTTTCTACGATGAACACAACCGGTAATTTCCAGGTCATGGCCATGTTAAAAGCTTCGTGTAAAGCACCCTGACGCACTGCACCGTCGCCCATAGAGCAAACGCACACATTGTCGGTACCATTATATTTTTCAGCGAAGGCAATTCCAGCTCCTAGTGGCACCTGACCTCCAACAATACCATGCCCTCCAACGAAACCATGTTCTTTACTGAAAATGTGCATACTTCCACCTTTGCCTTTGCTGCAACCTGTGATTTTAGCATACATTTCAGCCATAACGTATTTTGGATGTAAGCCTAGTCCAATAGGATGAGCGTGATCACGGTAGGCCGTAATGTGTTTATCACCTTTTTTGGTAGCGCTTACAGTGCCTGCTACGATTGCTTCCTGACCTATATAAAGGTGGCAAAACCCCTTAATTTTTTGTTGAACATATACCTGCCCGGTTTTTTCTTCGAACTTGCGCATTAAGAGCATAGATTCGTACCAATGCAAGTATTGGTCTTTTGTAAACTTTAATTTTTTTTCTGTAGCGGTTTTAGCCATAGCGGTTAAATATATGAAGACACAAAAATAACAGAAAAATGATAAAAACTCACTTTAATTAAGTGAGTAGTCACCTAAGTTTACGCAATCGTTATTGCTGATCTGCATTTTTAGTTAACCTGCACTAAATGAGCGCTTTCGGAATTTGTATGAAAAAATAGTTTTCTTGTTTTTTGCAGGAATTACAGTGGGAATTTTTTTTGGAAGAAAAAACTTTGCAAGCTCATAAACAAAAAAAATGGGAGTTTAAAAGCTCCCAAATTTCGGTTGTGTGAAAACCTGTCTATTTACCCCAATTTAAAATAAAAGATGTCAATCTATATCTTAAACGAATATAATATTACGAAGCCCGAAAATTTGAAAAAATGGGACAAACAACGCTTTAAAGGCTGTGAATGATTTGGGGGTATAAGGGCATTAGGAAATTCAGGAGGAAAATTGTTTTCCGAAAAATGCATGTACTTCAGATTGGTAGGTTCTGCCGATTGGTAATTCAATGGTATCTAATAGCACCTTTTGAGCATGAATTTCGGTAACCGCGGTTTTATTAACGATGTAAGATTTATGAATTCTGACAAAAGAATTGGCATTTAATTGTTTTTCGAACTCACTTAAAGCATCGCGGATAACCCGCCGTTTGTTGCTTGTAAGATTAATTAAGGTGTAGTTTCCAGATGCTTCCAGCCAAACAATTGTGGGGTAGGGAAGTTTTATCAGGGCGCGACCTTCTTTTACAATTAACGATTCTTCGTCTTTGTGTGCTTCATTTTTTTCGCTGGAATTAAAAAGGGCAAGCTCTATGGCTATGAGCAAATCCTCGTTCTTAAAAGGTTTTACAATGTAAGCGTTAGGATGTGCATGTTTGGCCCTGCTAACAATATCGGCACTTTTATGCGAGGTGATAAAAATGTAGGGGATATTATAGGTAGAATGTAAAAGGTTACCCAGGTCAATGCCGTTTTTCCATTGTCCTAATTCTATGTCGGTTAGTACCAGTCCTGGTTTCCTGATTTCTATCTCTTCAATAGCTTCTTCTACGGACACAGCGATGCGAACACTTTTGTATCCTGCATTTAAAAGAATATCGTGAATTGTTTCCGCTATCAGTAATTCATCTTCTACAATTAATATGTCGTTTACTAGTTCCAAATTTTAGTTTTCTGGTGAGAAAGTTAAGGTAAAAGTTGCACCTGGAGTGTTTACTTTGGTTAAAATTGCGCCTATTTGTTTAGCCATTATGTTTACAAGTCTTAATCCCAGGCTTTCCTTTCTTGCTGAGAGATCTTCCGGCATACCTTTTCCACTGTCTTCAATTTTTAAAATCCACGAGCGGTCTCCTTCATTTGAAGCCTTCAAAGAAATCTCTATTTTTCCGCGATCTTCTTCTTTAAAGGCATATTTAATAGCATTGGTCACCAGTTCGTTTATGATAAGGGCAATGGGAACAGCTATTTTGGTTGGAAATTGAACGGGGTGAACATCTACCCGCATTTCTACGTGTTGTAATTTGCTAGCCAAAACATCGCGGTGAAAATTGAGCACCTGGTTAAGATAATCTTTCATATCTATTTCGAGGTGTGAGTCTTGCTGATACAAAAGTTCATGTAGCACTGATAAAGATTGTATGCGGCTTTGACTTTGCTTTAAATACCCGAACAGGCGCTCATCGGCTACGTTATTGGCTTGCAGGGTAAGCAAACTGGAAATGATTTGTAGATTATTATTAATTCGGTGATGCACTTCCTGAAGGAGTGTTTCTTTTCTTTGTGCTTCTTCTGCTAAAAAAGTGGCTATTTGTGTTTTGTTTTTAACCGACCGGCGCAAAACGAAAACTAAAATAATGGCCAAACCCAGTATGACGAAGAGAAATAAACGGAATTGTTTTTGTGTTTGATTTTCTGCTTCAAGAACCTGTAATTGTTCCTGATGAATAGCATTTTCTATGGCTTGTTTTTTTTCGAACTCGTAATTCATCTCTAGGCGCACATTTTGTTCGGTATTTGCCACATTTATAATGGTATCACGTGCGCTGATAAAGGCTTTAAAATGTTCAAGTGCTTTTTTCTCCTTTCCCCATGCGCTATAAAGATCGCTCAAAGCATTTTCAATATCCTTTATAGCATTAATAGATTGAATTTCCTGCGAAAGTTTAAGTGCGCGCAAAAGAAAGGACTCGGCGATAGTAAATTTTTTTTGAAGCGAGTACACAATACCGATGTTTCCGGTAAAACTGGCAATATGATCTTTGTTGCCGTATTCTTCAGCAAGTTTAAGTGCCTGCTCGTAATAGGGTAAAGAAGTTTTATAGTCTTTGTTGTCCTGGTAAATGCTTCCAAGATTGTTGAGATTCATAGCAATGCCACTTTTGTTTTTGATGTGCTCATTCATCTCAAGGGCTTTTAAGTAAAATTCAATTGCTTTTTCGGTTTTCTTTTGTTCGCTGTAAACGGTTCCTATGTTGCCCAGTTGTATGGCCAGGCGCGTTGAATCTTTAATCTCCTGTGCTATTTTTAAAGATCTGAAATAATATCCCAGTGCTTTTTCTGAAAGTCCCTGTTCGGCGAAAACATTTCCAAGATTGGAAAGTTGAATAGCTACTCCTGCTTTATAGTTTAATTTTTCATATTTGGTCAGCGCTTTAAAATAATTTTCAGCCGCCTTTGAAAGATTTCCTTCCATCAGGTAAGCGTGCCCCAAACCTCCGAAAACTTGCGACATGCCATAATCATCCCCAATGTCCATAGAAATTTTTAAAGCTTTTTTAAAATAATCAAAGGGCAAATTGGGTTTTCCGTGCAGATTATAAAAAATACCCAGATAATAATATGTGCGCGCCAGTGTTTTCTCTTTCCATTTTGGTGGTAAAGTGGCTGCGTTATCCAGGTTATTAATAAGTGAAAGCGATTGTTCGCTTAGAAGTATTGCAGAATCTACATTGACATTTCTTAAACTCCAGGCCCTGGAATTGTTTTTACTGATCAGACTTGTGTCGTTGTCTGCAAAAATGTTAGTTCTGCAAAGTAAAAAAAAAGCTAGTATGAATAACCTGAACGCAGACACAACGTGAGTATAGTGGATTAATTCAAATATACGGAATAAAATAAATTTTAGTTTTTTTAAAGATTAAACCTGTATAACGGAAAGAACTTGTAAAATAGCATAACTCCACATTCTCACAGGCAGCGTCTTAAAACTCTTTTATTACAGCGAAGCGATGCGCTAAAGAAAACTTTATTTTACGGAAATGTTTATTGAATTAAATTATAAAGTCTACAAGCTTGAGTTTAAATATCCTTTTGGTGTTTCATCTAATACGCGTAAGGAAACCTCAAGTGTTTTTATAGAATTAAAAACCAGTGAGTTTATAGGGTACGGCGAAGCGTGTTTGCCGGCATATCTGGGGGAAACGGTAGAAGGAACTATTTCTTTTTTTGAAAAAGCGAGACCTCTTTTGGAAAGGAGTTCTGCCCCGATTAGTATACCTCTTTTATTACACCAAATAGATGTATTAGAGGAAGGTAATAATGCGGCAAAAGCGGCCATTGATTTAGCCTTGCATGATTTGCTCTGCAAAACGCTGAATAAAACCATCGCCCAATTTTATGGGTTTAAACAAGATAAATCTAAATCTACTTCTTTTACAATTGGAATTGACCGTGAAGAAATTCTTATTCAAAAATTAAAAGAGGCTTCGGACTACACTATTCTTAAAATTAAAGCTGGAACGAAAGATGATAAAAACCTTATTTCGACTATTCGTAAGCACAGCAACAAACCCTTGTATGTGGATGTTAATCAGGGATGGACGGATAAACATTACGTTCTGGAAATGATCTTATGGATGAAGGAACAAAATGTTATCCTTGTTGAACAGCCTATGCCAGTAGCTATGAAAGAAGAGATGGTCTGGGTTACGGAGAGAAGCCCACTGCCAACCATTGCCGACGAAAGCGTAAGGCGTTTGAAAGATCTGCAGGATCTGGATGGTAGCTTTAGCGGAGTAAATATTAAACTGATGAAATCTACGGGAATTCATGAGGCCTTAAAAATGATTGACTTCTGCACAAAAAACAAACTCCTTATTTTGTTAGGTTGTATGGCGGAAAGTTCATGTGCAACGGGAGCAATGACCCAACTTATGGGTTTTGCAAACTATATAGATCTCGACGCCCCCATGCTTTATAAGAACGATCCTTTCAGGGGACTTTGTTACAAAGATGGAAAAGTGTATACCTCCGACCTTCCGGGTATTGGCGTGGAGCCGATTCCGGATTTACTAAAATTCTAATACGCAGTTTAACATGCGGTAGCCTTGGGCTTTACGTTCAATCGGAATGCTGTAAAATTGAAAGAGCCTGCAAAATGCCAGCCTGCAATAAACCGGCATTTTGCTAGCTTGCTCTGAGGTATGTTCTAACTGTCTAGTTTACCCAGGCTGTAAAATGTAAGTCCTCTGCGAGATTTGGCAACCTGACCATTTGCTGAAAATGTCCAAATGCTGTGAAATTTTTTAGTAGAATCACTGCCCTTTAAAATCACTTTTTTTCCTTTCAGGGTCCAGGTCCCTTTAACACTAATTTTATTGTCTTGCATCGAAAAATCCTGGTAATAAAAAGTCTGATCTGAGTTTAGTACCAGTTTAATTTGCGCAGGATCTGATGCGGTAACACCATAGGTTCCTATAAACTCTGTAGTGTTTTTGTTTGTAAATGACGACATTAAAATAATTGTCGCTAGTACGGTCAGGATTTTAATTGTTTTTGTCATGGTTATATGGTTTTAATTTATGGGAGTGTTATGATTACCTGCTTACAATTATTTTTTGTTTAAATAAACGTTGTCCATCCTGTGAGCTTATATAATAAAGGCCTTCGGCTAATTCACGAATGTCAACTTTATAGTCAGAAGATGCGTTAACAGAAATAAGTCTTACTGTTTGTCCTAAAGCATTAATAAGTTTCAGATCTATTTCTGAATTGGATTTAATGGAGAAGTTGCCATTGTTAGGATTTGGATAAATGGCCAGGATACTCGCAGATTCTTTTGTTTCGTTAATTCCTGCGCAGGTAAAAACGTTCTGAGTGTAAACTTCGGTTTTAAAACAGCCCGTATTGTTGCTTCCTGTAACCGTGTAAACTGTCGTAACGTTTGGTGTAATAAAAATGTAGGCAGCAGGGGTGTAACCGGCCCACGTATAACTTAGCGCGCCTGTAGCTAATAACGTGGCGGTCTCACCCACGCACATGGCCGTGTTCGTGCTTAAAGTCTGTATAACCGGAATTGTTTTTACTGTTACAGTACTTACCGCGTTGTTGGTATTGGTGCAACCGAGTGTATTAGTTCCGGTAATTGTATAGGAAGTTGTAGAGGCGGGCGTAACTACCGAAGCACCATTTGAAAAAGTATAGGTACTCGCACCACTTGGGCTCATTGTAAAAGAACTTCCTTCGCAGATAGAACCACTATTTACAGAAATCAAAGGTGACACAAAAACGGTTATATAACTCAGGGCTGTGGCGGTGCATCCTTCAGCGCTTATTCCGGTAACAGTGTAAGTGGCATTGCTGGTTGGACTTACAACAGCCGTTCCCCCGGAAAAGTTGTAGCTGTTAGTTCCGGCTGGTGCTAAAGTGAAATTTGTGCCCTGGCAAAGCGTGCCACTGTTAACGGTTATGGTAGGTGTTATAAAAACGGTTACCTGGCTTATTGCTGTGTTATAGCAGCCGAAAGCACTTATTCCTGTAACCGAAAATTGAGAAGAGGAAGCAGGATTTACAACCGGACTTCCGCTCCAGAAGCTATAGCTGCTTGCTCCCGTGGGCATGAGAGTAAATGATTTTCCTGAGCAGATAGACCCGCTGTTTACTGAAACGGTAGGTGTAATATAAACTGTTACAGAACTTACTGCTGAATTTGTACAGCCCGTTACACCTGTACCAGACACACTATAGGTAGTGTTAGCGTTAGGCGCTACGGTATTGGTAACACCTGAATAAGTGTAACTGACCGCTCCCGCAGGGGATAAAGTAAATACAGAGCCAGAACAAATGCTTCCACTATTTACCGAAATGGTAGGGGGTTGCAGCACAGAAACATTACTCGGTACACTCGCGCTGCAACCAAGCGAGTTAGTAGCAGTAGCAAAATAATTTGTTGTTGTAACCGGACTAACCACGCTCGATCCTCCGGAAATGCTGTAGGCACTCGTGCTCACCGGTATAATGGTAAAACTTGTGCCGGAACAGATAGTGCCGCTGTTTACACTGATGGTTGGAACAGGGTTAACGGCGAGTGTCATGGAAGTTGTATTGGAGCTTGGACATCCCTGTGAGCTTAGTCCAGAAACCGTGTAAGTAGTTGTTACTGTCGGACTAACGCTTGTTATACCACTTCCCGAAGAGTATTGGGCAGCACCGATTCCGGTAAAGGTAAATGCACTGCCTGTACAAATTGTTGCGTTAGATACAGAAATGGTGGGCAAGCTATAAACGGTTACAGAACTTACCGCCGTATTGGTGCCAATACATCCAAAAGCACTTGTTCCTTTTACACTGTAAGTACTATTGGCGGTAGGGGTTACTACTGCAGAACCGGTAAGATAGGTGTAGGTAGCGGCTCCGCTGGCATTCAGACTAAAGGATTGTCCTGTGCAAATACTTCCGCTGCTTACGGTAATAAAAGGATTGGGGTTTATAGTAACCGGTATAGTAGTTTGCGAGGTACAACTTACATTGTTGGTAAGTGTGAGTAAAAGCGTATAGGTAGCGGCACTTCCATAAGAATGCGAGGGGGATGAAAGTGTAGAGGTATTAGCAGCACCTGATGCAGGATCACCGAAATCCCAGGTGCGGCTGGAAATGCTGGCGCTGGGGGATGATGAAATGGAGAAAGTCGTATTTAAACAGGTGTTCGCCAGCGTGAAATTAAGGCTTGGCGCAGGATAGATGGTGAAACTTTGGTCAAGGGTGTCAGAACAACCTGTGCTTGAAATACCAATAGCAGAGGCGGTATAGGTGCCTGATGAGGGGTAAGTGAAGCTTGTTTCTGTAGACGTTCCTGTTGTTAGTCCGTCATAATTCCAGCTGTAACTGCTTTGACCTGTGCCCGTATAAGAAAAACTGAATGCTGTGGAGCAAACGTTTAATGCCTGTGCAGTAAAGCTTACAGTGGGAGTGGGTGCAACACTTATTGTCTGAGTGTTTGTAGATGAGCAACCATATTCTGTTGTAAGTGTCAAAACAACCTGGTAATTTCCTGGTGCAAAAGTAAAAGAAGGACTGGATGATGTGCTGGCATAGAGCGTTGAGGAGCTGGAAGATAAAAGCCATGAATAATTTGTAATGCTCCCGGAAGCAACCGAAACATAAGGCGTGAAAGCGATTAATTTGCGGCTACAAAGATTTGTTGTGCTAAAACTGATTGCGGGACTGGCGTATACGGTTACCGTTTCAACTGTGCCAACCGTGCATCCTGAAGCTGCGGTTGCAGTAAGTGTTATACTGTAAATTCCAGCGGAAGTAAAGGTGGCTGATGGATTTACAAGTGCTGAGTTTGATGCGTTTCCGAAATCCCAATGGTAGGAGGTGATGCTTCCCGGTGCGGGTATGGTGGACGTGTTTGTAAATGTTGTGGAGGTATTCAAACAGATCGGAGAAAAATCAAAAGAAAGAGCAGGAATGGGTGAGACAGTTAAAATATGTACCGCCGAATCTATACAGCCTTCGGATGATTCGGCTACTAAGGCCACAGAATATGTTCCCGGAGCGCTATAATTGTAGGTAGTTGATGGGAAAGATAGAGAGCTGTTTCCATCACCAAAATTCCAGGTTTGAGAGATCAGAGATCCGGAACTTACGGATGCATTTCCGTTAAAAGTATAGGAGCTGCCGCAGAGTGCAGGGGCATTTGTACTGAAAGTTACAACAGGTTTATCGGCAACAGTAATAGAATAAGTCAATACCGGGCCAAAAGCGCCGAAAAGGTCAATTGTCTGGCAACTATAGCTTCCTGTAACCACCGGATTAATGCACGTTGCGGTCTGACTACTGATGCCTGGTCCATCCCATATTCCGGTAGAGTATCCTGAGATACAGAGCTGAGAGCCACTACAAAGGGTTGCCGTAGATTGTGCGAAAGTAAAAAAGGGGGTAAAAATGCTGAATGAAAAAAGAAGCAGAAAGAGTTTGTATTTCATAGATAATGCTTTAGGGTTGCGGCTTATGGGATCTTTATCAGGACTTAAAGATATTAAAATTTTGTTTTCTTCCGCAAAATAGAAACCATCACTTCTTTGCTTAACTTAGGGTTCAGCAAATAGAAGAAGTATGCAAAACAATGAACTTATAAAAGATTTAAAAGAAACCTTTTCACTCATGACTCAACAAAGTAGCCAAACCACGCTTGCTGAAGGTGTGAGAAGCGCTGTGAGGACTATTAACCGGCTGAGTACAGACAAATCAGCGCTAAATCTTCATCTTAAAAAAATAGCGGCCGATTTAACAGCACTTTACGCAAACCAGCTCCAATACTGGGAATTGCTTAGTAAAACAGAAAATCCCGGACTAAAAGTGAAGCCTGAATTTGATGAAAGTTTTTTTAATTCTCTCGCTATTTTAAGGCAAGAACTCTTCCAGGCATTGGAAAAGCTCTGAAAATTCTAAAAAAATACCCCCTTACGACTCTCTTAAATCGCTAAATAATCTTATTTTTGTGGCCCTTAACGCGTATGGTTTTTAGTGGTATCACGTATCTCGTTTATTTTCTCCCGGTATTCATTTTATTGTACCATCTGGTTCCGCATAAATTTAAAAATGCGGTTATTCTTGCTGCCAGTATTTATTTTTACAGCTGGGGCGGACCAAAATTTATCTTCGTCATTCTTGGAACAACCTTTTTAGATTTTTTGCTGGTAAATGCCATGCAAAATCAAAAGACACAAAAGTCTAAACGAGTTTATCTCATAGTTTCGCTTTGCCTTAATCTCGGTTTACTATTCTATTTTAAGTACTGTAATTTTTTTATAGAGAATATCAATGCCTTGCTAGGTTCGGAGATCTCCTGGATGAAAGTGGTATTACCAATCGGAATTTCGTTTTACACATTTGAAAGTCTAACTTATGTAATAGACGTGTATCGCGGAGTTCATAAGCCTTTGAAAAATGTTTGGCATTACCAGACATACATTTTGTTGTTTCCGAAATTAATAGCTGGCCCGATTGTAAGATATCACGACATAGCGGATCAGATTACTAACCGCGAAAAAAATTACACTGCCGAAATTAAATTAAGTGGTTTCTTGATATTTTGTCTGGGTCTGGCGAAAAAAACAATTCTGGCAAATACTCTGGGTATGCAGGCTGATGCGGTTTTTAAATTACCCGCAGAACAAATAGATACTGCAGCTGCCTGGGTTGGAGCCCTGGCATATACCTTCCAGATTTATTTTGACTTTAGCGGATATAGCGATATGGCCATTGGTCTTGGAAAAATCATGGGATTTAAATTGCCGGAGAATTTTAATAATCCTTACATCTCAGGAAGTATTACCGAATTCTGGCGCAGGTGGCACATCACCTTAGGAACCTGGATGCGTAACTACCTTTACATTCCTTTAGGTGGGAATAAGGTATCGGATGCCAAGCTTTACCGTAACTTAATTATTGTGTTTTTATTTTCTGGTCTCTGGCATGGAGCGAGCTGGAACTTTGTGCTATGGGGTGCATATCATGGATTTTTCCTGGTACTTGAACGCTTGTTCCTCGGCCGTGTTTTTCAAAAGCTTGGTAAATTTATTGCGATTCCTGTTACTTTTTTAATTGTAGTAAGCGGTTGGGTTTTGTTTCGCAACGAAGATCTGCACTATGCTCTGCACGTCATTAAACAAATGTATGCTTTCGATTTTTTCCACGGTAAATTTACAGTGAATAATGATTTTGTAACAATGGCCATTGTGGCTTTATTAATTTCTTTCTTCGCAGTAACTGCAAAAACAAAACACCTGCAGGATAAACTTTACGGTGAAAAATTTACTGATACCGGAAAATGGGTGGCAGTGCTGGGAGGAATTGTTTTGTATTACGTTTCTCTGAGTTATGTTTCTGCACTTAATTTTAACCCCTTTATTTATTTTAGATTTTAATGGCGGCTAAACTAAAAACATATTCCATTCACTGTGTCATTGCTTTTTTAGCTATTGCATACCCCTTGTTAATGACCTTTGCTAAAGGAGAGGATAATAAACCTAACCTTACCGGAATTGTTATCAGTGATGAGAAACCAGTGTTTTCCTGGGCCGATTGGTTTAACGGCACCTACCAGGCAGAACGCGAGGACTATAACGACGATCACTGGGCATTTAAAGAAAACATGGTACGTCTTAACAACCAGTTTTATTATACCGCATTTAACCAGATTCGCGTAAATAATTTTGTGAGCGGGAAAGAAAATTACCTTTTTAGTGAAGGCTACATCTTTGCTGCATTTGGTGACGATCTGATGGAGGAGAAAAAAGTAGTGTCACTTCTCGAGAAAGCAAAAGTTGTTCAGGATACTCTGAAGAAAAAGGGCATAGATCTTCTTTTTGTTTATGCTCCAGGCAAAGGATCGGGAAGTATTGAATATGTAGAAGATAAATATGTTCATGAAATTAAAAAAACAAATTACGACTATTTCGTATCACATGGTAAAGATCTTGGTATAAACACGCTGGATCTTTATGAGTGGTTTGAAAAATCAAAGCCCACTTCAAAATATCCCTTGTTTCCAAAGTTTGGCCATCACTGGAGTTTCTATGGCGAATGTCTTGCAGTAGATACCATTATTAAATACATAGAAAAGCTGCACAATTGTGACATGCCAAACATCAGCTGGAAAACAATTGATGTGGTCGATACTTCTCGCAGCCGCGATGCTGACGTGTTAAAGAGTATGAATCTCTATTCTGATCCTCCGCAAAATATGCAGCTGGCTTATCCCAATTATGTGTTTGAGGAAGATAGCACGAAAAACGTTACACGTGTTCTTACAATTTCGGATAGTTATTGGTATGGCCCGGTGTACATGGGGATTGGGCAAAAAGCTTTTGGTTTTGGTGAATTCTGGTACTACAATAACCGCGTGGTGCCAAACCGTGTTGCAGGTGAAAAAACAGAAACCTGGGAGTTGGATCTTAAAAAAGAAATTGAAAGTAACCAGGTTATCATGCTTCTCTATGCAGACGGTAATCTTCCGGGTTTTGGAAACGGGTTTATTGAGAACGCCTACGAATTGTACACTTCTCCAAAAACCTATGCTGAAAGAATTGAACGCAATAAACAAATACAGACTTACGCAAAACAGATTCGCACTATTCCAGGTTTACTTAAAAAATCTACTTTAAAAAGCACGCAATTGCAAATTAGTCTTGATAGTGCCATAAAAATAGATGCTGTGAAAATGGCTGGATTAAGCAAATAGAGCGCAAACCCATCAAATGAATATACAAACCACTACCATGAAGAATAAAGTTTTAATCCTCCTTTTAAGTTTATGTTTTTTCGTAAGCAAAGCCGACGAAGGAATGTGGATGCCACAATTGATAGATGCCTTAAACTTTAAGGACATGAAAAAAAATGGCTTTAAATTAACAGCCAAAGATATCTACAACATTAACAAAGCCAGCATGAAAGATGCTGTAGTAATTTTTGGGGGAGGATGCACGGCCGAAGTTATTTCCAACAAGGGATTAATTCTTACAAATCATCACTGTGGGTTTTCTTCCATAGCGGGATTGAGTACGGTAGAAAAAGATTATCTGAAGGAAGGTTTTTTTGCGAAGGACCAGGGAAAAGAAATTCCCTGCAAAGGTTTAAGCGTAACCTTTATTAAAAGAATTGAAGATGTAACAGCCAGGGTAATGGCAAATGTAAAGTCTGATTTTTCGGAATCACAAAAAGATTCTGCAATTCAGTCTAACATGAAAAGTCTGGAGGCAATTGCGGAAAAAGGAAATCATTATGACGCGTTTGTTCGTGCGTTTTACTACGGTAACGAATATTACATGTTTGTAACTGAAGTTTTTAAAGATATTCGCCTGGTAGGAGCTCCTCCTGAAAGCATTGGCAAATTTGGAGGCGAGACAGATAATTGGGTTTGGCCCAGACACAATGCTGACTTTAGCATGTTTCGTATTTATGCTAACAGTGAAAATAAACCCGCAGAATTAAGTGCTGATAATGTTCCTTACGTTCCGGCGTATTCTTTCCCTATTTCTTTAAAGGGGGCCGACAAAGATGATTTTACCATGGTGTGCGGCTTTCCGGGAAGAACACAGGAATACCTGACATCTTATGCGGTTGATCTTTTAGTAAATCAACAAGATCCTATTCGCGTGAAGCTTCGTGAAAAAAGACTGGATGTGATGGAAGAGTCTATGAAGAAGAACGATACACTTCGACTCATGTATGTTAACCGTTATGCGGGTGTTGCCAATGCTTATAAAAAATGGACCGGCGAAATGATCGGGCTCAAAAAATCGGATGCGATTACCAAAAAGAAAAAATTTGAGGAAGACTTTTTAAAAAGCGTTCAGAATGACAAAGTGAAATCTGAAAAATATTCGGCACTTCTTAAAGAGTTTGAAAAAATATACGACGACTACGCGCCTCTAAGTAAACAGTACGATTATTTCTCAGAATGTCTCTGGGGTATTGATGGGCTTCGCATGACGAGCCAGTTTCTTCCTGTTTTTACAGAATTAAAAAAGAAGCAGGCTGGAAAGGAAAATAAATTTGCTGAGGTTTTAAAGTCGGGCACACCTAATATTCCGTTTACCAATTTTGATAAGGAAACAGATCGTAGGTTGTTTAATGCTATGATGGACATGTATATTGCCGATGTAGATCGCGCGATAATGCCTGATCACCTGGATTCTTTACTCACGGCTTTTAATAACAGTACCCAAGCTTTAACGGATTACATTTACAACAATTCCGCTTTTATTGACAATGCAAAATCAAAAGCGATGTATGCTGATTTTGAGGCGAACGCTGCGACCTACGAAAAAGATCCCATGTATGTTCTTACAGCCGCAATTTATTATCATTATCAAAAAACGGTGATCCCACAGATTACTTACTACGACAAACAAATTCAGGCTCTTCAAAAAGAATACATGTTGGGTTTGAAAGAAAACGTAAAAGACAAAAAGTTTTATCCGGACGCGAACGGAACCATGCGTGTGTCTTTTGGAAAAGTATCCGACTACAAGGGAAAAGACGGGATACAGTATTTGCACTTCACTACTATTGATGGCTTGGTTGAAAAAAACAAAACAGGTGCAGAGGATTTTTATGTGAAGCCGCGTTTGCTTGAACTTTACGAGAAAAAAGATTTCGGACAGTACGCAGATAAAAACGGAAAATTAAGAACTGCATTTATTGGCAGCAATCACACTACCGGCGGGAATAGTGGGAGTCCGGTTTTAAATGCCAAAGGTGAATTAATCGGAACAAACTTTGATCGTAATTGGGAAGGCACCATGAGTGACATCATGTATAATGGCAGCTTCTGCAGAAACATTACTTTAGACATTCGTTTCACTTTGTGGATGGTAGATAAATATGCCGGCGCCGGCTATTTATTGAATGAGATGAAGATTGTGAAATAACCACATCCCGATTACGCTCGATGTGGCATTTCATTATGTCAATTAGAGCAGCCTAAATACCCTGTGGATATTGAGGCTGGCAGATGCGCGCTTATGTGAAGTAGGGCACAAACTATAAGTCCTTACAATAAATCAGCATCCCTTCTCTTAAAAACTTCGCGAGACCTTCTTTATGTTTCTCGTAATTCTTTTTGAAACGGTCGTCATTTACGTAAAGATCTGCAAGGCCCTGGTAAATCTCAGGAGTAACGGTGTAAAAACCTCCCATCATTTTGTAGTGTCTTTTAATGAGGGCCTGAACTTTTTCATCATCGGGTTTTAAATTCATAAGTTTAGAAAGTTCCTTAGTGATTTCTTCACCCTCTGCTAATAATTTGTCAAGACCCTCTTTGCCCATTTGTTTCATGCGCAATTTCGATTCATTCATAATGTCTGAACCATATTTTTCTGTGGCTTCTTTTTCATAAGCTTTTAATTGCTCTTTATCAAAGCCGTGATACATATCTTCTGCTTTCATTTTTTTTAGTTTTGATTTTTGAGATAAAGACTTTAATGTTTTATCAATTGTTTGTAATAAGTCCATGGTACGTTTTTTGCGTTTGAGAAGTTCGTTTTTATGCGACTTTAAAGCAGATGCCGTATCAAAAGAAGGGTCATCTAAAATCTCTACTATCTTTGCAAGCGGTAAATCCAGTTCTTTGTAGAAAAGAATTTGTTGCAGGCGAAGGAGCTCTTCTTCGCCATAGTAACGGTAATTAGATTCCGTTCTTGTGCCAGGTTCTAATAAACCTATGTCATCGTAATGATGCAGTGTGCGCACACTAACACCCGCTAACTTTGCCAATTGATTTACTGTAAACCTGCTCATAGAATTAATTTTCCTACAAAACTAGGCTATAACGTTACGTTAGAGTCAAGAGAAATTTAATTTTTAAGCATAATTACCTGATTTTAAGTACGAATAATTTTATTTTACACGGTCAACCGATGCCTGTTTTCCATTCACCGACGTTATTTCGCTCTTCACCGCCTGTATCCTTATGTTAGAAAGTAAAGCTTAAAATAAGCCAAAATATTTTCAGACCTTTGTATAAGTGAATGAACATTCATTTATATTTGTACCCGCAAATGAGAATCAGAGACGAAAATAAAGAAGCAGCTATTCGGGAAAAGGCAATGGAGATGATCGTGAAGGAGGGATTTGATGGACTGAGTATGAATAAGCTTGCCAAAGCGGCGAACGTTTCGCCCGCCACCATCTATATCTATTTTAAGAATCGTGAAGAAATGGTTCAGGAACTTTTTAAAATAACACAAGAAACTTTTGCAGAATCTGCGTTGAGGGATTTTGATCCGGAGGCTTCACTGGAAGATGGGTTATGGATGCAATGGCGAAACAGATTGCGTTATGTTCTGGAATACCCTGTTTACTTTCAGTTTTACGAGCAGTTTCGCAATACGCATCTTATTAATCATAAAAGTGTAGACATGTCGGTGTTTAAGAACAACATGCAGCAGTTCGTTAAAAACGCGGTTAAGAGAGGCGAGATGTCGAAAATGGAACCTGAAATTTTTTGGTCTATTGCTTACGGATCTCTTTATGCATTAATAAAGTTTCATTTACAGGAGAAAAAAATGATGAATGAAGATTTTAAACTCACAGAAGCAAAATTAAAACAAACCTTAAAAATGGTCGTAAAGGCCCTTAAACCTTAAATAGCATGGTATTCATGGAAGAATTAACCCACATACTCATTTTTAAAACTAACATCAGCACGACAGAAGATAAACTTCGTGTGAAAGAGGTCTTAAGCAATACAGCGTTTGTAAACGAGTGGAGTGTGGATTGTGAAGACATTGATTGTGTTCTGCGCATCGTGTCGTATGAACTCAGTGCAGAGCAAATAATTAATTTAATAAATCAGGCTGGCTTCGAATGCCGGGAGCTTGAATAACGCTGGGGCACAGCAAAGTTTATATAAGGATTAGTAAACAAAAACCAGTTTAAAAATAAATACATGGAAGAACAAAGTATAGAAGCAGATAAAAAAAAGAAAAAAGGCAAAATGCAGGTAGATAAGTTTACATCTTACCAGGTATTTGTTTTGGTGATACTGGCCTTAATACAGTTTACTATTATTCTCGACTTTATGATTTTATCGCCGCTCGGTGATATTTTGATGAAGACTTTAAAAATTACCGATGCCCAGTTTGGCTCTGTGGTGTCTGCTTACGCCCTTAGTGCCGGCGTATCCGGGCTCATTGCAGCGGGCTTTGCCGATAAATTCGATCGTAAAAAACTATTGCTGTTCTTTTATATAGGGTTTATAGCAGGAACCTTTTTCTGTGGGCTTGCCTATAATTATGAAACACTTTTACTGGCACGTATACTAACAGGTGTTTTTGGCGGAGTAGTTGGTTCTATTGGAATGGCGATCATTACCGATGTTTTTGTTATTAATCAACGGGGTAGGGTAATGGGCTTTGTACAGATGGGTTTTGCCGCAAGTCAGGTACTTGGTGTTCCTATCGGGTTAAAATTAGCAACTCACTGGGGCTGGCAATCCACTTTTTTTATGGTAGTTGCCCTCGCTTTTGTTATTGGAGCCGCTGTTGTTGCCAAGCTCAAACCTATCAACGAACATTTAAAAATTCAGCAGGATAAAAATGCTTTTGAGCACTTGTGGCATACCGTTAGAAAAAGAGATTACAGAATAGGATTTCTTGCCACGGCTTTATTATCCATGGGTGGTTTTATGATCATGCCTTTCAGTACAGCTTTCCTTGTAAACAATATTCATATAGCACAGGATGATCTGCCTATGATATTTTTGTATACAGGAATTGCCTCTATAATTATCATGCCTTTAATTGGAAGATTAAGCGACTCTATTGATAAATTTAAATTGTTTTCTATTGGTACGCTTGTGGCTGCGATAATGGTACTGGTTTACACAAATCTTGCGCCAGTGCCGCTATGGACTGTCATCCTTGTAAATGTAATTATGTTTATGGGTATTATGGGACGAATGGTTCCTTCAGTGGCCTTGAACTCAGCGATACCAGAGATGTACGACAGAGGAGCTTACATGAGCATCAATTCCTCCCTGCAACAAATGGCAGGTGGTTTTGGCGCTATCATTGCAGGGTTTGTAGTGCTGCGTCCTAGTCCAATCAGTCCGCTTCAGAATTTTGATATTCTTGGTTACATGATGGTGGGTGTGTTTTTGTTGTGTATGGTTTTTGTGTACCGCGTGAGCCAAATGATTAAAGCCCGGGAGTTAAAAGCGAAAGAAGCAGCTTAACAAATATGCCAGTAAAAAAAAAGGGATTCTTTTATAGAATCCCTTTTTTTTACAGAAGATGGTTTTAGACTATTTGGTTTTATCCGAGTTAAGTAATTTCACTCCTAAAATGCTTTCCAGCAAAGAAGCGTCTTTATTATTTCCACCATTCATATAAGTAGAAGGCAAAACGATTTTGGAAAGAGCTTCCGCCACACCTATTTTTGTTTCCTTTTCATATTGAGCGCGTTCCTGGGGCGTTAAACCTGCTGAAACCAGCCGTGAGTTAGCATAGGATTGTGCATCTGCATCCGTTTTTACTTTTTGAGCCTCAAGAATGGCGGTTTGTGCTTCAAGTTCAGCTACTTCTTTTTGCTGTTGTGCTTGCGTGATAGCTTGCGCTTTAATTACTTCCTGTTCCCATTTAGCTTTAGCTGCCGCAGCTTTCCCTTGCAACTCAGTAGTAATAGCATCCTGCTCTGCTTTTTTAGAATTCGCAATAGCTGTTTGCACTTGCATGTAAGCTTGTTGTTGTACCTTGATTTGTTTTTCTACCTCTTCATCATAATCAATAGCGTTGAGCGCAAGTCCCTGCAGGCTAACATTGTATTGCTTTATGGCCGAAACTTCCTGACGCATAGGCTGATGGTTTTGCTCTACGATTTTTACCACTGTGATCGTTTTATCGGTATTCATCAAATCATCATGAACCTTAATGTCTTCTTGTTTGGTTCTGTAAACACCATTAATGGATTGATCTTCGATGTAAGAAAGTAAATCGTTACGTTTTTCTGCGGAAGATTCTTTCGAAGACATTAGAGGTCCTGTCATATAAACTGCTTTGGTCACAACTTGTCTGATAAGCTGTTGTTCAATTGCTAACTGGGAGCCAAAGTCTGTGTGCAATTTAAGAATTGCCTTGTCATCCTGTGGCATATACCAGCGAACCGAGCCGGAAATAGTTCCATGACCGCCATCATTAAACCGGATCTTAATGGAATTATCTTCAGAGCCTCCTTCACGAGTTGGTTCCTTATTGGTTTCATCATGTTTATTACTAAACCAAAATTGATTAGATTTTTTATAATGTGTTGCTGTTCCAAAATTTTGCGCGGCCGGACCAGGTGTTGTGTAAATGGAAATTTTACCACTGAATGCACTCTGAATAATTACAATTTCAGAGTTATCTACATTCTCTACCATGCGTCCTGAGAACAACAGGAATATTAGAAACAAAACGCCAAATCCCAGCATCAGGATTTTTTTTGTGTTTAGGTTTGCAATCGCGATTTTCAATTTTTCGAACATTTTATTTTTATTCTTTAGGTTTATTTAATAAGTTATCGGCCTCTTCTTTTAGTTGTTCTGCAGTTTTATAATGAGCATTCACTTCTTTCTGAACTTCTTTTATTTCCTCTACCTGAACTTTTGCTTTTGTCATTTTTTCATCCAGTGTTTTTTCCTCTTTCGTAATAGGGTTTACAGTTTTATTTGTTTTTCGAAAAGATCCAAAAAAAGGTTTTCCCGCAATAAGGGGATAAAAAAATTCGGTTATAGACATCAGAACGATGCCCGCTAATGCGATTATCTCAAGTAGTCTCCACATGGTATTAAGTTTGTGTATTTATGGGTCTGTGTGTTTTCCGGCAGCTTGTATTTTTCTGCCATCCGGTGGATAAATGTACAAATGTTTTTTAGCATCACAAAAAATGGCTGATCCATGATTTTTAGACTGGTTCTAAAAAGAAAAATCCCGCTATGGAAGCAGGATAGATCATGTTACGAAACACCCAAATTACTAAATCGGTTTCATTTGCGTAGAAACACCAATTCTGTTCCAGGCATTAATTGTAATGATGGCCATACTAATTTCAGTCACTTTATTCGCCTCGAAAACGACAATGGCTTTCTCATAAGTTTCATCAGTCAAACCTTTCTGATTAATTAAAGTGATTTCTTCCGTCATGGCGAGAATAATTTTTTCTTCTTCTGAATACAAATCAGTTTCGTACAACAACAGAGTCAAGGTAGGTGATATCCGCCGCAGAAAGCGGAACATATGTCTGAATATGTTTTATAAAGCCGGGAAAAATTTTTGAAGCGTCCATTATTTGCTAGCTTCGTTTGCGTTCTGTTGCCTTTCTGCAAGTGTTTGTTGTAAAGCTTCTCTGGCTGTTTCTCTGATAGTTTCGTTTGTAAGAATTTTTTCCAGCTGCTCTGTACTTTTATGCTTATAGAGATTTTTATATTTATCTACCTCAATTTCTGTTTTTGTTCTTTTGTAATTAAAACTGTATTTTTCCTGCGACTTAGATTTTGAAATTTTGGGTAAATCTACATTTAGAAAAAGAAAAACAAGGAATAAATAAAAACAAGTAGGCTCAAAACTCAGGTTCATAGAACCTACATTCCAGCTTGTATTTACAGGCATGGCAACCACATCAATAAAATTAAAAATGGCCAGGAAAAAGGTAATTACAAGACTGTATTTGTAAAACGAACGAAGCGCGAAGTAGATGATAAAATTAATACAAACCGCTGCAAAAGCATAATAATGGCGGGTTGTAAGCGAAAAAAGATAAGAGCTTCCTTCAGATTCAATAATTCCTTGCCAAGATTGCACAAGCAGCTGAATACAAAGGAATAAAAGTAGAATAAGTGGAACAAGTAATTTGTGTTTACCGTAAAGTTCTTTAAAACTGGCCATTGTAAAAATTAAAATGCTATTCTCTGAACTTAATTAAAATATGTCTCACCGTATAAGCGGTTGCCGTTTTTTCAATCACTTGTAAAAAATGATAGCCGTAAATGGTGCGAAAAGGTTGTGAGATCATTCCTGCATCTAGTTTCACTACTTCGTTATCAAACTCAGGTACTAATCTTCCATATGGGATATTCAAAAGCATTCCTCCTCTGAAATTAGTTCCGGGATCTTCAGAGTTGGTTAAAGCGAGTTTAGAAATATCGCTGCCATTTTTTACAAGTGTGTAAAGCGAATCAACAATTCTCCTGGCTTGCGCTTCTGTTCTGTTAATGGGTCGTGGTTGTGCGGAAAGTAAACCAACTGAAAAAATAAAAAAGGCGATAAGAAATTTCATGAGCTTGACGAAAGAGTGTAACTTGTTTTTCTTGTGTTACTAAAGTACTCTTTTTTACAAATGCAATCACTATCCAAATGTGAAAAATACTCAAAGTTTTTTCAAGTAATCGAGTAGTTCTTTCTTATCTTCTCCGGATAGAGTCCAATGAACGCCCGTTTCGGCAAGACTTCCATCGCTCTTCAGGTCTTTGTCTAAAAAGCGATAAAAGAGTGAATCTGTGTAAGGAACCGTGTGTTTTTTGGGATCGCTTAAGCTTGACCATTTTACACTACAGTTTTTATTTCTCTCTCCTTGTTTACCATGACACCCCTGGCAGGATTTTACAAAAGTGATTTGAGAATGTTCTTTGTCAAGTAATTTTTTGCCGTGCTTATTTTTGCCTGTTCTATAAATGGTTGCGCCATCTGAAAGGTAAATCTCTTTTGAACAACTAAACAGCAGTACTAAGCTTAGTATAAAAAGTACTTTCATTTTTTAAGGAGAGCTACTATGCATAAAAGGAAGGAAAGTACTGAAGAGAAAGTGCGCCAGTGATGTAAATTGTTCCAGCTAGATTCAAATTTTTCGCGCATAATTTTTATGTCATTTTCAGAAGCGGTAACACTATTAAATTGATCAAGCGTAGTGTTTAAGGGTACATTTCCCAATAAAGTAATTCCCATTACTCCAATGATATAGACGAGTGTTGCCGAAAGAAGAAAATAAAAAGAAGTACCTGGTCCGTTTTTAAAACTAAAATAACTCGCCACAGGCAGAAGCACGAGGCTACCCATAAAACTTGTAAAAAAATAAGGATTTAAAATGGCCCGGTTTATGGATTGAAAAGCCTGCAGGTATTCCTTATCCTGTAAGTTTCCCAAACCAGTAATAACAGAACAATCATAGCCATAAAATAATCCAGCCACTAGTCCGGTTAAAAGGATGGCAAAAATTAGCAGAGTAGTTGAAAGAGTCATAGTTTTTTTTATAACCCAAAATTAGAGACAGTCTTGTAAGTAAAATTGTACAAATCCGACAAAAGATTACTTTTCTTTCGGGGATTTAAATGCAGAGGGTTTTTTGCCGGTAAACTTTTTAAAGCTCCGTATAAAATGGGATTGATCTGCATAACCACCGTCAAAAACAATCTCAGAAAGACTCGTAAAGGCCTTGTCTGAGAGTTGATTGAAAGACGATTGAAATTGTATGATGGTGGCAAACTGTTTGGGTGACAATCCAATGTATGCTAAAAAATGTCTTTGTAAGGTTCTTTCTGTAGTATGAAGATTATTACACAAAGACTTTATGGTAATTTTCCCCTGGCTGTTTAAAATAAGATTTACGGCCAGTTGAATTTTCTGTTGTGTATGATCAAGGCTTTCTATTATCCGTGCAGAAAGGAATGCGGCGATCTGGTTTTTTTGTTCCTCGGAATCGGTTGTCGCCGCTAATTTTTTTGCAATAGCATTTACTTGGCTACTCACCTGGCTCAAATCATAACACTCATCATTTAATTCTTTTGGATTTACTCCAAACAAAATTTTTACAGCGAACGGATATAATTGAAAAATAATAAGTTTGTAGGACCCTTCAATTTCTATTTCAATAGGATGAACCGTTTGACCGTAAATAAAAAAATCACTGAGCTTTTTATTTTTCGGAAAAAGACAGGCCCCCTTTTTCGTTTTTAAGAAAACAATTCCTGGGTAGCCATCTGCAAAGAAAGGCAGGAGTGTTTTTTTAGTTTGCAGAACCTGCTCTTCCAGCACAATAACATCCTTTACATAAAGGTCAAGATGGTGTGTTTTAATAAAACTTTGTATCCCCATAATTTAAAGGAAGTAATACTTCAAGGTAGAAAGTTAAAAGTAATTTGAAAAGAATCGTTGTCTGATGGAAATTATTTTATGCGCTTACAAAAGTTTTGCAGCATCTGAAAATCTGTTAGAGATTTTTTTACACTAGTGAGGATGCATATTTTAAAGAAGATGTTTCCTTAGGTCTCTTATTGAAAGTCCTTCCAAGGTGGTCTTCAATTTTTTTAACGACCTCGTCCGTTTCCTGTGAAGAAGCATTTTTTCCAAACCTGAAAATTTTGTTCTCTGTTTCTAGCTCAATGCATGCGTTTTTCACAAGAATAATCGGTTCTTTTTTTGGATTCTCGATAATTTTAGAATCTTTAATTTCTAAAAACCCTATAGTGTAAACATCACGCAATAAGAACTCATGCTTAACTTCATTAAAAAAACTCTTATGCACAATGGTGATCTTGCTATAACTGACAATGATCTTTTCGGTAAAAAGAAATTTTTCGAAATACCGCTTTGAAACGAAAAGTGCGGCGAAAAAAAATGCGGAGATTAAAAGGCCAACAAGTAGAGTACTAGTAGAAAAAGTGATCGCAAGATACATGAGAGCGGAAACAGTACTAAAAAGGAGTAACAACTGAAGAATAAAACCAAATTTAAAAACAGGTTTTATCCTGGCTTGAAGTGTTATCGCGAGTGTGGCCATGCTTAGTAGGGGCTAACTATGGGTTTGGGTACTGTTTAAGAGGCTTGAAGGTAGAAAACGCTTTTAGTAAAAGCAAATACAAGTACAATTTATTTTCCTAAAAGGAATTAGTTTTAGAACTTAATTAAATTTTACAAATGAAACGTTAGTTTTAATAAACTACCAAAACCATTTTTTAGCCAGGATATTTCTTTTTTTATAGTGCAGCTCAAGTGTGTCGTTATTTTGTATTCCTTTTATATGGAGGATTTCACGGTTTAACTTATAAGTGCCTTTTAAAACGGATAGACTATCAATGATGTCTTTTTCATCGCCGGCTCCACCTTTGTTGATGTAAATAGTTAGTGAATCGTTTTTGGGACTAAGTCCCACTATAAAGGCATCGGTTTTGTCGTTGAATCTTCTTAAAACATTCCACCTGCTTTGTTTCTCAATATAAAGATCTTTGTAATAAACACTGTCGTTTGAGGGCTTGTGAATGACACCATTTTTCCTCATTTTTTCAAGTGTGTAAACACCAACAAGACCGGCATATTTGCGTTGGTATTCTGTTTTGAAAAAGTTTTGTTTTACATTGACTAAGAGAATTAAAACGGCTAAAACAATCACCGACCATTTTGATGTTTTAATTATCACCCTGGTGTTAGAACTTAACTGAATGCCTGGTGAAAAATTGAGTGACCTGAAAAATTGCAGGATACGTTCTTTCTGACTGTAAACCAGGTAAGCGTTGCACGCTAGCAAAACTGTAGCGGCAGGAAAAGTAACTCCTCCAATTTTAAAAAATAAATTGAGAATAAAAACCTGTGCAGTAACCGGAAGTAATATAAGCGAGGCCAGGTAATAGGTTCTTCTGTGAAGAAGTAATACGCCTGGTATAAATTCCATGATGCCTGCAAAAAGTTCTTGCCACTTGTTTTTTCCAAAATAATACCAGGCTAGTTCAAACTCAGAAACGTCAGTTAATCTGGAGTCCAAAGCAAATAACTGGTAATCAAAAAAAGTACCAAAGAGCTTGGGAATTCCGTAAAAGATCATAAAGAGTCCAAGGATATTTCTTTGTGTTCCAATATTTAGGTAGTCAATTTCTGATGTTTTATTTTTTTTCCGGAGACTTCTGACAACGAAAAAACAAAGACAGAATGTCCCGGTTAATATACTTGCGAAAGCAGACAATAGAACTAATTCGTCGTCGAAACCAGCTGAGGCAAAGGTGAGAAATGCCAGCAACAAAGTAATAGCAAAAAAGCTGATGACAGCTCCGAGGTTTTGTTCCTTTTTGTTTAACATCGTTTTGGTGTTTAATGAATGATGAGAAAGGGACTTGCTTAATTTGTGTAAAGCCTGATCAAGATAGTATTTACCGACAGAAATACAAAATCGCATTGTGTTAAGGGATTTTTAAAACACATGCTAAAAATAAAAAGATCTCTGCACGTCAGACCAACATTAGCGCAAGTAGCAATTTACCGGTAGATCTGTTTAAGGTTTTCTACAGCTATTTTAACTGCTTTATTTATTTCCCCCTTCACCAAAATAATTTCCCCCTTAAGATTTCCAGATCATTTAAGTTCTGAGAGTATTAATTTTTTTTGTTTAAATGTATTTGTCATTGCCTTTTCTCTCACATTAGGATCACTGCTATTAATAAGGTTGAAATATTCTACTGGAACAACCTGCCACGATAAACCATATTTGTCTTTACACCACCCACAAGAACCTTCCTCTCCACCGTTTGCGGTCAAAGCATCCCAATAATAATCTACTTCTGCCTGGTCTTTACAATTAACAACAAACGAGATGGCTTCACTAAATTTGAACAATGGACCTGCAGCCAAAATACTGAATTCTATACCGGCAATTTCTATATTCGCCGTTTCAAATGTCTGCCCTCCTGCCTCTGGGGGATTCTTAAATTGGTGATAGTCTTTCAGTTTGCCATCTTTGAAAATAGAAAGGTAATAATCTGTTACTGCTTTTGCATCTTTGTCTACCCAAAGACAAGGAGTTATTTTTTGCGGGATTATATCAGTCTTTTTTTCTAAAGTTGGGTTGGAAACTGTATCCATGTTATTTTTTTGGTGGGAATTCTGCAGAGAATCTCCACAACCCATTAGAATCAATACCACTAGCGCGGTCGAAAAATTAAGTTTACACTTTTTCATGGCGTTATTTATTTAATGATTTGTAGTACCTAAGGGCGGCTGTGAAAAAATACATTTATCACAATTTTGCACATAATGCTTTACGTAAAAATAGGAAAATAAATAAAATTGATAGGAGTTTACAAAGAAATTTCGTCAAGTGCATGATTGCGAAAAACTTCAAAATTTATGGGACAAAAAATCTATCTTTTTGTTTTTTTATTTTTTCGAATCGAACTTTTCACAAACTTGCCCACCTGTTTTCCAGCAACTGCAAAAGTATCACCAATACGAAGACCGCCGGTAGGATCGGCTACAACCCCTTCACCCCTCATATTCCGGAAGAATAGTTTTGCCAGTATTTTATTTGGTTCTGCAATCCTGATCAAATACACTTCACCACTAAGAAATGCACTGGGAGTTTCGTCATCTGTATCGAAACCAGCATGCAGCTTCGTTGGACGCACTATAAAGCAATAGTATGTTGCTAAAGAATCCAGTTCGGTATATTTATAGAAGAGCGTTTTAAATCTTCTTTCAAACCAAAATGTTCTTTTTTCAGTCCAGTTCGCTTCCCATTTTGCACCGCCGCCTTTTTTGTTTTCCTCAAACCTTTGTTTCATCTTCGCTACAAATTCGTTTTCATTGCCGTAACCAGCAACTTTAAGACTATCAAAATCTATTTTAACCGCGATGCTTGTCTGATCGCTAAGGCTATTGAAATCGCCGTATACAAGGCCAACGTTTTTTTGCGCATGACTGAGCGTACAGAGGAATGACACTACAAGAACTAGAAATTTTTTCATTTTGTATTTGGGTAATATTAAGGATATGAAAATACTAAATCTTTGTTGGATGTATACCGTTTTTTTTAAATCGTTTATTGCATTTTCTTTTTATGGGTTCCTGCTATGTTATGCAGTTTCATTTATGCCAGCATCTAAGCAAATAAGTTTTTTCTTTTATATGGGTAAGCTTTAATTCTAAAAAATTTTTTTCTGGTTTGTATGTCATTTGGTATTTAAAGTTCATAAAGTAAGGAATAGTCGAACTTGTTGGAGTGAATGAATTACTAATAAGAGTCAATGTGTCTAGCGTAATCTGCCATCTGTAATTTTCTGTTCTGTTATTTGGAAATTTTAGAACTGCCGTATTATTATTGTTGAAATTTATTATCGGACAAGCATTACAAAGCAATCCATATCTGCTATTAATAGTCCATTCGCCAATTAAACCAGTTGTATGATTGTCGGAGGTTAGCGTTTTGTTTTCTGAGGTTTGATTTTTTGAGCCGCAAGCCACTAAAATAAAAATTATCAGAAGTCCGTATAGTATTTTGCTCCACATTTTATTGACTATCGAAATGTTTTGTTTAAAAGAAGGCCTCCAGCACTTGCCGCTAAAGGCAGACTGTAAAAAAGTATGTTTGTTCCCAATTTGTCGTTATCTTATTTGATATAAAAATAGAAAATTAAGCGAAGTCTCCGTTTTGGTTTGACTATAGCGGCAGTAGTATTTATTTGTCAGTGGTACAATCATTCTTATACCAAAAACTTACCGGACAGATCTCATTGCAATGTCGTACAATGTTAATATACTTTAGTCTGCCTTTACTGTCAAAACTGAAGTCAATGTTACGGTAGCAATCTTTTGGTCCGAAAGTTATTCTAGAACTGTAAATTGTCGTCTCTTCAATTCGTCTGTAAATTTGAACTAGGTCCTTTTCGCTCTTAATGTTGGCCGTTTTCGAAATACTGTCCATAAGAATCCATGTATCACCTCCTACAGAAAAATAGAGTGAATCGGGCTTTAAATTTTTTGGTAAATCAAGTTTTTGACTACAAGTCTTTAACCAGTAATATGTTTCTTCGGTCGCAGTTTTCCTCACTTCAATTGGTGGAGGATCATATCTGTCAAATGCGTTAAGTTGAGCGAAAGTGGATTCACTTAACACAAAAAAAAGTAAAGTCAGTCGAATCATAATGTTACTGCTAACTTATGGCCTTGTGCTAATTTTTTACTGTCACAAGTTCGGGTGTCGGCCGTAAAGCTAAAATAATACAACAAACCGAAATACGCAATGGCAAAAAATATAAAAACGCGAAGCGGCAAAACTATGATCGCCTTTGCGCAACCGAATGTCTGTCCGCATAAGGCCTATTTGCTGTTATGCAGCGTTGTGAACGTATTGCTTTATTGAGTTTAGGTCCTTTTGTTTATGTGTCTTTTCGTCTTCAATGTCAAAGTCGTCTTGGAGTCCAAGCCAGAATTTGGCAGAATTGCCAAAAAATTTTGAAAGTCTTAAAGCCGTGTCCGCAGTGATTCGCCTGTTACCTTTGACAATTTCTGAAATGCGGGTCTGTGGAATTGAGATTTCTTTTGAAAGTCTATAAGCGGTAATCTCAAGTGGAATCAAAAATTCTTCTAATAAGATTTCACCAGGGTGAATGTTTTTCAATTTCTTCATTGTCTAGGGTTTTAATGATAGTCTATTAGTTCAACGTTAAATGCATTGCCGTTTGTCCATTGAAAAATCAAGCGCCATTGATCGTTTACCCGAATCGAATAAAAGTCCTTGCGATTGCCTTTGAGTTTTTCAAGTCTGTTCGAAGGTGGAATCATTAGATCCTTTATGTCGATAGAGTTATTGAGCATTCTTAACTTTCTTCGGATAGTTTCTTGAATGTCTTTCGAAAAACCTTTCACCCATTCACCGTCCCAGATTTTTTGGGTTGTCTTGTCGCCAAATGAAACAATCATACTACGTTTTTACGTTACTAACGTCAAAGGTAAGTATTTGTCGAGATGTTTGCAAATTTAATTTTTGTGAGAAATTTGGGCCGGTTGTCCGTCTACACAATGCCGCATAACTACCAGCTTACCACCACAAAGCCATTTGCTATCCTTGGTAATTAATTAAAAGAGCGTTATTTCAAAATCAGTTTACCAGTGCCTGTTTCTTTAGCAGCGGAAGTGATTTTATAAACATAAATACCGCGTTCTTTTGTTGAAAGATCAAGTGTGTAGGACTCTTCAGAAATTACTTTAGCTAAGATTTGTTTTCCGGTAATGTCAAAAATTTCCAGCATATTGCCTTTTTGTAAAGCGCTAAAAGTAAAAACATCGTGACTCGGATTTGGAAAAACAGAAACTTTCGGATCTGCATTTGCTTGTTGTATTCCTACAGCATCTGTAGCGGTGTAAAATTTCCAGGTGTTCGACCAGTCGCTGGTATGTCCGCCATTATTGACTTTCACGCGCCAGAATACTTTCTGTGTCATGTGCAGTAAACTCGGATTTAAATAATAGGAATTGTTTCCGGTCTCAATAGTTTTAAGTAGAGTCACAAAGTTAGTATCTTCTGAAACCTGCAAAGTATATATGATGCCATCTGATTTCGCCGCCCATTTTAATAATAGCTGGGCATTAAAAGGAATATTCACGGCATTGTTTGCAGGGGTGTTCAAAGTAGGTTTAGTTGGAACCGTATCGTTAGATCCAATGGCAGTGATAAACATTTCGTGCTTCACATTGGGACGATCGTTTGCATTTCTTGGTGCGCTTACAATCGTATCTGCAATATTTATTCCGGAAATTACACGTCCATAAGCAGAATAGTTTCCGTTAAGCGAAGCATAAGGCGCAACGCAAATGAAAAACTGGGAATTCGCTGAATTGGTGTCCGTATCGCGGGCTGCGGAAAGAGTTCCACGAACATGCTTAGCGGCTGTAAATTCGGCATTTACATTCGGCTGGTTAGGCTGACCTTGTCCCCAGGTGTTTACGTTCCCATGACGAGAGTTGGGGTCCCCACCCTGAATCATAAATCCCGGAATTACACGGTGAAAGGCGGTTGTATCAAAAAAATGTACACTTACTAAACTGTCAAAATTACGGGTGTGATGGTAGGCTATGTTGGGAAACAATTCAACCTTAATTGATCCGATGAAAACACCTCCACGCTTCACGTCAATTTTATACATGGGTTTGCCGGTATAGGTTACCTGAGCCTCCAGGGAAGTTAAACCTGCAATAATACCTATAAGGAAAAAAGTAATTTTTTTCATGAGCTTTAAAATTTTTTACTTAAACGAATATAATGATTTAATAGGGTATATATGCATTGGACAAGCTGTCTACTGGCATAAAGTTTTCTTACATTTATTAAAAACGCTATGAGTTCTGCATTTGTAAAAGAGGGGGATGATATGTGGTTACACGATATTGCTCCCACAATCGATGCCCTGGTAAATTACCTCACACGTGAAAATGGAGGTTTACGCATCACTGAAAAAGATAGTTTTTTTGATAAAGAAAAGCAATCACAAATTCATAAGATGAGCGACGGCTTTTCTTATACTATTAAAGAGAATAAATGGGTTGGAGTTGACTAATCTCGACTACGCTCGATTTGACAAGCCCACTACTTTCGGATTATGATCGCCGTTCAATCTCGCTGCGCTCGATTTGACATGTTCACTATTTTCGGATTATGATCGACGCTCAATCTCGCGACTACGCTCGATTTGACAAGCCCACTATTTTCGGATTATGATCGAAGTTCAATCTCGCTACCTCGCTCGATTTGACAAGCTCACTATTTTCAGATTATGATCGCCTTTCAATCTGGCTGCGCTCGATTTGACATGTTCACTAGGTTCGGATTATGATCGCCGTTCAATCTCGCTACTACGCTCGATTTGACAAGCCCACTACTTTCGGATTATGATCGCCGTTCAATCTCGCTGCGCTCGATTTGACATGTTCACTATTTTCGGATTATGATCGACGCTCAATCTCGCGACTACGCTCGATTTGACAAGCCCACTATTTTCGGATTATGATCGAAGTTCAATCTCGCTACCTCGCTCGATTTGACAAGCTCACTATTTTCAGATTATGATCGACGTTCCATCTCGCTGCGCTCGATTTGACATGTTCACTATTTTCGGATTATGATCGCCTTTCAATCTGGCTGCGCTCGATTTGACAAGCCCACTATTTTCGGAAGTGGCCCGAAGTTTAATCTCGCTGCTACGCTCGATTTGACATGTTTACTATTTTCGGAAGTGGCCCGAAGTTCAATCTCGCTGCTACGCTCGGTTTGACAATTTCACGATCTCCGGCCTTATGTCAGATCGAGCGTAGTCGAGATCGTCCAGGCTTCCTTAGTCCCGATATCTGATTTACCATTCATTTTTAAATAAGTAAAGAGTTGATAGCGGTATGCAGCCAGCCACTTAATAGGAGCATTAATTATTGCAGTACCAAGAACCATTTTTTCTTTGGATGGCAACTCCACTTCCTTTTTAAACAGATCTTCTTCTGAGATCATATTCATATACATCACAATGTCTTCCATTTGTTTATCTAGAAAGTCTTTGAAGTTTTCGCGCGTCAGTGTTTTGCGATGTTCACGGATTTTCACCCACTCTTCCGGCGTTAAATCATTTTTCACAAACCAACGCATCATGGTGGCGCCAATACCCGACAAGTATTGCATCAATTCTAAAGTACTGCGCATTTTTTCTGCAGGACGAAAACTCAGATCACGTTCCTCAATGAGCGGAGCCATTTGTTTCAATAAAAAAATCTCTCTTTGAAGATTTTGCAAAAGTTGTTGTTTATACATGGAAAATATATTTTACCGGAAAATTACATATTAAAGCAGACTTTTTTACAGTCTCTAAGTAACCTTCTTATATTTTGAATTTAATTATATTTGACTACTTGAGAATCTATGAATCCTAACTTGAAGCCAGAAGAACGCGACCTTACCAAGCTTGTGACCTATTTTAAAAAGCGAGCTGAGATACTTATTATCGAAAACCGTTTGGATGATGAATACAAACAAATGCTGGAAGTTTGTGATAAGCTCACCGAACAGTTGGATATGCATGCAAAGAACCGGGAAGAAGTGCGCTCGGAACGTGAACTTTTAAAAGGCATGATAAAAGACAATGCACAGTGTCCGAAATGTTTTAGCAATGCAAATTTGAAAGTGATTGGCACGGAAGCAAATGAAAAAGGCTGGAAAAGCAATAAATACAAGTGTCGCCGTTGTAACATTACTTTTGTGTGGAATGCACCGAACAATCCCTGGGACATGATTCCTTATGTGGAAAATTTTATTTCGCAAATGGAATTAAAATTAAAAGTTGCCCGGAACTCAGAAGAATCTGCTGATACAGAACTGGAAAGCACTTCGGCGGCTCTTGAACAAATGAAGGTAAATCTCGAAAAACTAAAACCTGTAGTAGAAGCTTCTGATCTTTCCTTAAAAGAATTGGAAGAGCGCGAAATTCATATGGCGGAGATGGTTCATAAATTCCGGAAGCATTTGATGATCGAGAAAATAAGGATGGAGAACTGAGCTGCTATTAGAGGCAAGACGCTGATTCCGCAGATAACGCAGATTTTAAAGTCATTCGTTCCAGATAAAAAATGCGTAGGATACGAAATTTATCTGCGTTAATTTTAGGCGCACAGATCGGCGTTATCTGTGCAATCTGCGTAAGTTTATTTAGGTAAGCGGTAGATCAGTGCCGTCTCATTATCATTTCCCCTGGGGTTAAGCCAGTGTAGCGTTTTATCAATCAAACTCGGTTCAATTGTAGCCTCGTATTCTAATTTTGGAAAACGTTTTTTTAAAGAGTCAACTCTACTTTCCATATGTTCGGCTTTCCAGAATACCACGTAAGTAGGCTTATTGCTGTCGGGCTGAGCATTATAATATTTCAAAGCGCTGTCAGCCGGATTTAATTTTGTGATGCCAAAAACGGAAGGCCACTTTCCATAATAGTATAAGGGCGGAATTAAAAAGTCATCTTCTTTAGTACCGTCTTCTATCATAAAATTAATTGAGCCGCCTTTGTCGTAAAGATAAGACATGGCTTCTACGCGGTGGCGTTTACTGTACGAAACCGTTAGCACGCAAAGTAAAATGGAATTTAAAACGATCACAAAAATTTTACTTCCACGAAGTAATTTTTGATTAATTCGCGCATAGTATTTTTCGTAAAGCATAAACATACCTACTGTACCTGAAATAATAATTAAAGGTAAAATAGTCATGATGAAACGTTCTTGTTTATTTGGAAAGTAGGTGTGGAAAGCCAGGTAGATCAAGGTTGGCCAAAAGATCAGCGGCATTTTTTTCCAGCTTACAAAATAACCTGCGAATAAAACAATACTTAAGGGTGGAACAAGCAGACCGAAGATCAGGTCAAAATACATGTGCCAGTTGTCAGTGCCATAAGTGCTGGCATTATTGATATTGTATTCTACATAGGATGAAAATTCAGCAAAGGGCCTTTTCCAGATGATAAAATCTATTAATCCCTGTGTTAACAGTACCACTGAGAAAAAAGACAGAATTAAGAGTACACTATTTTTAAAAGACGTTTTATAAATCAAGAGCGCAAGTCCCACTCCTGCAGTAATAAAAAGCGTTTGAAACCTTATGGAGAAAGCCACTCCCAGCCAAAACCCGGCAGCTAAAAAATGTTTGTAAGTAAGATCTTGCTTCTTTAAAATATAGATGGCAATTAAAAAAGGGGGAACAGAAACAAATTCTACAAGATTGCGCACACTGGTAAACGGAATGAACCAGTAAAATGTAATAAAGACACCCACATACCAGGCAACTTTTTTAGTTGCGTATTGCTCTGTGATTTTATAAGCATATTTGATAATCAGTAGCGACCATACTGCATGCAGGAAGCGCACGATGTACATTTTTGACTGTGGGTCGCTGATATGCAAGAACGCACAGATCTTAAAAATGTAATAGTGAAGTCCGATGTAAAAAAAAGAGTGGCCCTGAGGTTGAACATCCGGATTTTCGTCTGAAGGAATCCAGTTATTGCCAAAACCATCCGCCCAGTTTTGTGCAGGTTCAATAATCAGAAAATGATCATCATGCCATCCGAATCCTTTGCTAAAGATCACTGAAAACATGCGGATGATAAAACCAATGATCAATAATTGATTTAAAGGTGTGTAGTGATTTTTAAACCATTGAATCTGTTTCATAGTAAAAGAAAATTATTTTTGAGCCACCCTGTAAAAGTAAAGTGCGACGCAGGAAAAAACAATGTTGGGAACCCAGACCGCTAAAAGAGGAGGGGCACTGGTAGTGGTAGCAATGGTCATAAATATATACATCAGCATGATGTATATACAACTGAGAAAGAGTCCAAGTGCAATTTGCGATCCAACACCACCCCGTACTTTTCTTGAAGACACGCATACGCCAATGATGGTAAGAATAAAAGTGGCAAAGGGAAACGAAGAGCGTTTATAAAGTTCTACTTCATACAGCACAATGCGACTCGAGCCTTTGGCTTTTTCCCGCTCAATGTAGTCTCTGAGTTCAAAATAGGGTTTGGTTTCAATTTTGCTTTCATCGCGCCACATATCAATGGGTGAAAATTCGAGTTTGATTTTTTTGGCAGGCGAAAATTTATGAACCTGCGAGTAAATGGGTTTTTGATTCTTCAAGGTATCGAGGTGATCCTGCATTTTAATGGTTCTCTCGCGAACATTCGTAAAAATCCACTCACTTGAAAGCGTGTCCCAAATCATATTGTCTGCGCTCAGAAAATATTTTTGTTTATTGTCCACCACCTCTTCAAGACTGACTTTGTAACCGGTGTTAACGTGGTTGTCGTAGCTTTGAATGTAAAGAATGGTGTTCGGTCCGATTTTCCGGTGAATGTTTTGTTCTTCGTTTACATAATTGTTGTTGATCCATTTATCTTCGAAACCTATTTTTATTTTAAAGGCCTTGGGAAGAAAAAAATGATTAAGAATGAGCGATCCAAAAGAAATAATAAAGGCTCCAATCAAATAGGGACGCAGCACTCTGTTAAAACTGGCTCCACTGCTTAAAATAGCAATGAACTCGGTTTGCTGAGCCATTTTGGAAGTAAAGAAAATAACCGATATAAAAATGAAAAGCGGGCTGAAGAAATTTCCGTAATAAGGAATGAACATCAGGTAATAATCTAAGATGATTTCTTTTAACGGAATATCCTTGGTGGTAAAAGTGGGCAATTTGTCTTTAATGTCGAATACAATAAAGATCATCAAAATGAGGGTAATAGAAAAGAAGAAAGTCGTGAGGAACTTTTTTAAAATATATCTATCTAATATTTTTAAAAACATTACAAACGTTGGGCTACTTGTTTTACCATTTTTGTTTTCCACTCTGAAAAAGTACCATCAATAATACGTTTGCGGGCTTCCTTTACCAGCCAGAGATAAAAAGCAAGATTGTGAACGCTTGCAATTTGCGCGGCTAGTAATTCATTACAAACCAATAAATGTCTGAGATAAGCTTTCGAATATTCTTTATCTACAAAGCTGGTTCCATGTTCATCGAGCGGAGAAAAATCGTTTTTCCATTTCTCGTTGCGAATATTAATAATACCCTGCGAAGTAAAAAGTAACCCGTGACGGGCATTTCTTGTGGGCATTACGCAATCAAACATATCAATTCCTAAAGCAATACTTTCGAGAATATTTACGGGTGTTCCCACACCCATTAAATAGCGGGGTTTGTCTTTCGGAAGAATATCAGTCACTACTTCCGTCATTGCATACATATCTTCTGCAGGCTCTCCCACACTTAAGCCTCCAATCGCATTTCCAAAAGCATTTTTGGAAGCAATGTATTCGGCAGACTCAATGCGAAGATCTTTATAAACACTTCCCTGCACGATTGGGAACAGGGCTTGAGTATAATTATATTTTGGTTCTGTTTCGTTAAAGCGTGATATGCAGCGGTCTAACCAACGATGTGTAAGGGCAAGTGAATCTTTAGCGTATTTAAAATCACAAGGGTAGGGCGTACATTCATCAAAAGCCATAATAATATCCGCGCCGATTATGCGCTGAATATCCATCACACTTTCTGGTGAAAAAAAATGTTTACTACCGTCAATGTGACTTTTGAAAGTGGCACCTTCTTCTTTGAGTTTGCGTTGTGCAGCGAGTGAAAAAATCTGGTAACCACCGCTATCCGTTAAAATCGGACCGTCCCAACCATTAAACTTGTGCAGTCCACCAGCTTGTCCAATCACATCCAAACCCGGACGCAGGTACAGATGGTAAGTATTTCCTAAAATGATCTGTGCTTCAATATCCTGCTTCAGTTCGCGTTGATGAACAGCTTTCACTGTTCCTGCAGTTCCAACGGGCATAAAAATAGGCGTTTCAATAGCGCCGTGATCGGTTTCCAAAAGCCCGGCGCGGGCTTTGGTGTCTTTGTCGTTATGTAAGAGCGAAAATTTCAAAATCCTGTAAAGATAAAAATTTAGTGTTTGCAGCTAAGGGTTTATGCTGCTAATCAGGGAAATAATGTTTTAAATAATCCTAAAACTTCGTGCATGTTTTTCAAGGTATAATCCGCCACAGCAAATCCTTTCAGGTGGTTGTGTTCATCATCCGGAACTGCAATCACTTTCATTTGTGCGGCTTTGGCTGCAATAACACCATTTAGCGAATCTTCAATAACCAAACATTGCTGTGGATTTACAATTAATTCACCGGCACAGTCCAGGAACACCTGAGGATGCGGTTTGCCATAAGGCATGTGCTCTGCAGAAATTGTCGAATGAAAGGTATTGCCAAGGTCTAACTTTTTTAAAACAGTTTTCATTAAGAGCTTTGAAGACGATGTTGCTAAGCCGACCTTTAGTTTTTTTTCTTCGCAGAAGGCCAGTAAGGCAGGAATTCCGGGAATAAAATTTCCAGCCTGGTCTATAAGCTCTAAAAGTCGCGAAATGATACGCTTTTCTATCTCATCTGCCACCAAATGTTCCTTTTTAAAATGCGATAACCAACTTTCGATCACTTCGCCAATCCTTAATCCCATGGTCTTACGGCAATCATCTTCAGTAAGTTCCATTCCAAATTCCTTAAATCCGGCAATCATGGCTCTCCTCCAGAGGTATTCGCTTTCAATTAAAACGCCATCCATATCGAAAATCACGGCTTTTATCAGTCCCTGCATTGTTAATTATTTTGTTTAAACAATGCAAAGATATTCTATTTTGTGGCTTGGGCTTATGGTAACTTTACCAAGTATGTTTTTTCCTGACTTTAATGCTGCCGGACTTCCTGAAATACTGAGTGTCCTGGCTTTTCTTGGTTTTATAACACTTGTAATAAATTACTGTATTGCTTACTTGCCCCTTTCTTTGTTTAAAAATGTGCGTTTAACCACTGAAACGAATACGCCTCCTATTTCCATTATTATCTGCGCCAAAAATGAAGATGAAAATCTAACGGAATTTCTTCCCAAGATTTTAACGCAGGAATATCCCGATTTTGAAGTAATAGTGGTAAACGACTGTAGCTACGACAATACCGAAAACGTGATAGATGAGTTTGCAAAGATCTTCCCTAATCTTCGCAAAGCCAATATTAAAGAAGATGCTTATTACAAGCATGGAAAAAAATTCGCCATGCTGGTAGGAATTAAGGCAGCGAAACATAACGCCCTTTTATTTACAGATGCCGATTGTTATCCCTCGTCCAACAATTGGCTAGCGGAAATGGCCTCCGGATTTTCCGGAGAACGTGAAATCGTTTTAGGCTATGGCGCTTACGAAAAACACAAAGGCTTTTTAAATAAGTTAATTCGTTTCGATACTTTTATTATCGGGGTGAATTATCTTTCTTCTGCAATTAAAAACAAGCCTTATATGGGAGTGGGACGAAACCTGGCTTACACAAAAGAGTTGTTTTTTAAAGAAAAAGGCTTTTCTAAACATTATCATATCAATTCAGGCGACGACGATCTTTTTGTTAATAATGCCGGCAACTCTGTGAATACAAATGTGTGTATAGAGAAAGATGCTATTACCTATTCACGCCCTAAGAAAACTTTTAAGCAATGGAATTTTCAAAAAACAAGACACCTTACAACGGCGCCGCTCTATTCCTCTGCTTCTAAATCTAAAATAGCTTTTAACTATTTTTCACAATACTTCTTTTATTTCAGTTTAATCCCTTTAAGTTTTTCGCTTCAAACAGTTTTGCTTATTCCAATCCTGCTTCTGTTAAAGGTTTTAGTACAGGTGATAATGTTGAACAAAGCGTGCAAAAAGTTAAATGAAAAAGACCTGTTAGCAGGAAGTGCGCTTTATGAGTTGATTCTTTTATTTATTTATCCTATCTTTCATATTAGCAAAATCTTTTATAAACCAAACAAGTGGACGAACTAGAAGATAACGAGCAAAAACTAACCACCAAGGCGGTCTATGATTATAGACTTGTTAAGCTTGCTATCGAAAAGGATGATCAGAAAGCTTACGCAGAGCTACTGAACCGCTACAAGGAAAGCGTTTTCTTCACCATGATGAAGATGTGCAATAACAAAGATGATGCTGAAGATCTTACAATCGAAGCCTTTGGCCGCGCTTTTAAAAAACTGGATCAATATAGTCCCGATTTTGCCTTTAGTACCTGGTTATTTAAAATTGCCAGTAACAACGCCATCGATTTTTTACGCAAGAAAAAACAGACTTTCGCATTGTCTTTAGATAATAAGACAGAAGGAACGGAAGGATTGGATTACACATCGAGCATCAAATCTCATTCGCTTGATCCTGAAGAAACGTTTATTAAAAAGCAAAAAATAGAAAATATTCGCGTGCTGGTAGATAATTTAAAGCCGAAATACAAAGAGATGATCGAACTCTTTTATTTCCAGGAATTGAGTCACGAAGAAATCGCTAACAAATTGCATTTGCCTTTGGGAACCATTAAGGCCCAGCTTTTCAGAGCAAGAGATCTACTCTACAACGCATTTCAACACACAGAAGGAAAAAAATAAGTGATAGACATTATTCATAAGTACTTTCCAGCACTTCCAGCAGAACAAGTTTCACATTTTGAAAAACTATTTGATCTTTATAGTTTGTGGAACGGGCAGATCAATGTGATCTCACGTAAGGATATTGATCTTTTATACGAACGCCATATTTTACATTCTTTAGGCATTGCGAAAGTGATGCAGTTTAAACCTGGTACACAGGTGATGGATGTGGGAACTGGTGGTGGTTTCCCGGGTATTCCTTTAGCGATACTTTTTCCGGAAACACAATTTACTTTGGTAGACAGTATAGGTAAAAAAATAAAAGTAGTAACGGAGGTTGCTGCGGCTTTGGGTTTAAAAAATGTAAAAGCGTATCACAAACGTGCAGAAGAACTGGATCAAAAGTTTCATTTCGTGGTAAGCCGCGCTGTTACAGAGTTTCCGGTGTTTCATAGCTGGGTTAAAAATAAATTTCTCAAAGAAAATTTTAACGATCTTCCAAATGGCATTCTTTACTTAAAGGGAGGAGATTTAAAAGAAGAGTTCGGTCGCTTTTTTAACCAGGCCAGATTTTATGACTTAAAAGATTTTTTTTCGGAAGAATTTTTCGAGACCAAGAAGGTTGTTTATTTTAAGATGTAAGCATCTGTCATTATTAACTTATATTTTCGGTAAATAGTTTTATTTTAGATAATTTTCTCCAGCTTTAATAACCCATGTTAAAGAAAATTTTTCTCTTCCTGCTTTTAATTTTATTTTGCGATTTGAGTTATTCTCAAAAACTAAATCGCTTTAATAAACACGGTCAGCGCACCGGTAAATGGATAACCTACAATGATTCTGCGAAAACATCCAAATCCATTGAGGGACGCTATAGGAACGGAAATCCAAAAGGCACATTTTATTTTTATACGCTGGATGGTACCCTGGAGCGAAAAGAAGTTTCGCGTTTTAAAATACTGAAAACCACCTTTTATTATCCGGATAAAAAAATTCAGTTTAAAGGTCAGGCACGTATAGATAATGAAACAGATAAAGTTCATTATTACTTTTTTGGGAAGTGGAAGTATTACGATACCACAGGGCAGGTTTTGAAATATGTCTACTATGAAAAAGGAAGGCAGGTTAAAACCGAGTACACTGATAAAAATAATAAAACCAACGATTCGCTTACTGGAGTATTGGTCTTGCTTGATACTGTCTTCCAGGCACGTAATGAAGGTTTGCTGGACAGTATTTCAAGAGCGGGATTTAATATTCAGAAAAGAGAGCGCCTGCAATTTGAGCTCTACATGACCGATACTGCAAGCTATCGTATATTGGATTTCATTTTATCGAAGTACGGTTATCCGTCTAAAGATAAGGTTCACGAACAATCGGTTGTGCCATTCTATATTTTAAGTTTTGCTCCAACAGGTATTCGTGAAAAATACCTCCCGCTTTTAATAAAGGCTGCAGATAAGGGTGACATTGAATGGAAGTCGCTTGCTTTTTATATTGATAAGATAAAAGTTGCAAAAGGAGAAAAACAGGTTTACGGCACGCAATATTATCGCAACCTCAAAGGAAAGTCGCTGGAGCATAGTTATTATCCTGTGGAAGATCCGGAGAAGCTGCAGGAGCGAAGGGCCTCGGTGGGGCTATAGGAGCTCGGCTATACGCATTCTGGCCTTAACATCCACCTGGCATTGTCACTTCGAGCGTAGTCGAGAAGATTGCACACTCAAGAAGATCTCCCTTCGAGCGTAGTCGAGAAGATTACCCTGTCGAGAAGGTTGTCCCTTCGAGCGTAGTCGAGAAGATTGCACAATCAAGAAGGATGTCACTTCGAGCGTAGTCGAGAAGATTGCACAGTCAAGAGGATGTCCCTTCGAGCGTAGTCGAGAAGATTACCCTGTCGAGAAGATTGTCCCTTCGAGCGTAGTCGAGAAGATTGCACAGTCAAGAAGGTTGTCACTTCGAGCGTAGTCGAGAAGATTGCGTAGTCGAGAAGATGCAGCATAGCCCCCTGTAAAATCAAGGAGCAACCGGTTGACTGGGCGTCAACATCTCCGGCCGTATCATCGGCAGGACTTTTTTCACCTCCGTGTAATTCGGATTAATCTGCAAAGCCTTATCCCAATTACGTTTAGCAAGATCATATTTACCCTGGTTAAAATAGATACCCCCCAAATTAAAATACGCTTCTGCATTCCGGGGTTCTACTAAAGTCAGAAAATTAAACGCTATGGCTGCCGAATCTAAACGTCCTCTGTGATAACTGCTGTTTCCTCGATTCGTTAGATCCTGCGCAAACGCCTGGAAGTAACCGCGCAGGTAGGGATTATTAGGATACAAACGTTCTGCATTTTTCCAGTAAAAGAGTGCTTCAAAGTCTTTGTGCAATTTAAAATAGAGTAGTCCAAGATTAAGGTACCCATTCACATAGCGCGGATGCAGTTCTATCGCATGTTTCAAAACTTCAGCCCCATGATTTAAAACGGCTTCATTCTTCGTTTTGTACTTCCCTGATTTCACCTCTTCATCAATATTTTTCAGGGTGCCGTTAAAATCGTTAAACGTGGTATCGTAGCCCGGTTTTTTATATCCAATAATATCTCTTGTGTTCGAAAGATCAACGTATCGCGCGCCGGCATTGCCAAGGCAAAGCACTGAATTCGGCATGGTCTTTACATCTTTTAAAAATAAGGTGACATCGTTTTTCCAATCAAAATTCCTTTCCCAGGTTTTACAGCCAAATAAAAAACCCACAACTGACACGAAGAAACTTAATGCCAGTCTACGCGTGCTTAATTTAAGAACCGACAATTTATCCAGTCCTTTCAAAATTAGGTAAGCTGCAGCGATACAAAAACCTATGGACGAATGAAAAATCAAACGTTCGCCCATGGTCGCGCCAATATCCATAAGAACGTTGCCAATGAGCAGGGCAAATAAAATGTACGTCATCAGTGCAAAACCAAGTATGTGTTTTTTTAAAGTGTAATATATTGCGAGTATGACCATACCAATATGTATAACAAGAGAAAGAATGAAATCCCAACTCGTAAAATGTCTGTAGGCAATGGAATCAAAAGAATAATCAGACGACAAAGGATGCGGAAATGTCTGTAAAATCAAGTACTTCATTAGAACATAAACTTTTGTGCAAAATCTTTCTTCACCGGTTGCCAGCAAATAAGGGTTGTTGAGGATTTCGGTATCCGGCACACCTGGTTTTAATTTTACAGCCATCCAACGCATCCCAATATAAATAAGCACGACGAAAAATAACCAGCTCATCAATTTTAGAAAATTATTCTTTTTGCTTACTCCCATAAAAAAAACAACAACGCCAATAAAAAGAAAAGGAAATAACCAAAAGGAACGTACAGGTTTGGCACCGGGCATAGCATGAACATCAAAATCTCTTTTAATGTATGTCATAATAAGGGCACAAAGCACGAAGGCAAATGTGACATACAGCGCAGGTTTAAATTGTTCTGTTTTTTTAAAGGTTCTAAAGTCAAAATCATTTTGTGTGAAAAAATAAACAGACAATGGAATAATAAATAAAAGCATAACCGCGTATTCCTTTGATAGCAATGCAAGCAAGAGCATGAGGCTGCACCAGAAAATGTGAATGGTTTTTTTTGTTTCTAAATACCGGAAAGTATAAAAGAAAGTCAATGCAATAAATATCAAAGAAAAGAGTTCGTCACGGCTTTTTACATTGGCAATTGCCTCTGAATGTATCGGATGCATCGTAAATAACAATGCAGCTAAAAAAGCAAGGTCAGGTTGGCTTCGGAAAAAATAACGCGAAAAAACCAGGTACAAAAACATACAGCCTAAGGCAAAACACCAGATGTTATTAAAGTGACGTACGCCTGCACCATAGAGTTGACAATCGATTTCATTAAAAATTCCGTCTTTGTTAATGTCTTCTTCTGGTTCGTCTTTAAAGTTTTTATTTTTATCCCAGCAGTTATAACATTCATTAGGTTGTGCCGAGCCGTCGAAGTTCAGATCTACAAAATCATTGTACTCGTAATTGGTTTCTGGCCGGCCGCAAGGGGTTGTGAAGTTAACCTGTCCTGCATCCAGCATACCGTTCTTATTCGAGTCTTCGCGTTTTAAATACAGTCCGGTTCTGTACGGACCAATGAATTCCTGTTCAATGGCAAAGCTCACGGCTGACAATGGTCTGTACCGTCCGCCCGCCAGTTGATCTGTAGCACACATACGCCTGTAAAAACTTTCGTATGCGTCTTTCATCAAAATGTCTTTTATGCCTCTTACACCTTTAACTACATGATCGTTTTGATGAATGATAATGCCATCATCGAGGGCGTATTCGCCGTTAATAGACGTAATGTAAAAAGTAAACGCTACTATGCCAATCAGCCATAAAGCGCTTCGCTGCGTAAGGAAAGAGACATACTGAAAGGGTAGATCGGCGGATGAAACAACGGGAGCTTTTAAAAAAGGTTTTTTAGGAGCAGACATGTTTGTGGTTTGTTAGTGAGTTTAAGCTTGCATTAAGACAATAGAAATTCGCTTCTCCGAAAAGAAAAATTTTAAACCTGGAAAAGAATTTAGTGATCAGTTCTTAAGGAGAGCGGGTATCGGAATGTGTTTTTGTCATTTTTCTGGGCAAAGTACGTTTAGCACGTTCAGGGTGATGGACGCAAAAGTTATTTTTATGAAATGAAACGTAGTTAGTTGCGAATTACCAGTGTGGGAATACTGGTAAGCATTGTAGAACTATTTACAGATATCGTAGTGTTTTTAATAGATAGCGACTCATCATAGGAAATAAAATTTCCTGCACTGTTTGAAGTGTAATTAGGTTCATTCAAATAGAAAATTCCGGCTGAGATCAATAGTAACGATAGACCCACGTGGTAAAATTTAAAATCCAGTTTAAAGAATAGTAAAAATCTTTCTAAAAAAGAAGTGTTTGCCGTTTCTACTTTTTTTCTTGCAAGTACTCTTTCACGCGCTGCAAAAATTAAAGCAGGGTTTGGACTTTCTATCTCTGATGCTTCCACTGATAGTATCTCTCCGAGAAAATTATCAAGTTCTTTCTTTCTGTCCATGTTTTAATGTATTACGGGATTAAATATCTGCAATCTGTCTTCCAGGATTTTTAAAGTATAATGCAGTCTCGATTTTACGCTGCCTTCCGGGCAATTCTGTATGAAAGCGATTTCTGCAATTGTTTTTTCTTCCTGGTATTTTAAAATAAATGCTTCTTTTTTTTCTGGTGGCAATTCCTCTAGTGTTTCCTCTAACATTTTTCTAAATTCAACGGCATCGAGTTTGTTCGCTAGTTTTAAAAAACTACTTTCGTTTACCTTTGTATCCAGATAAAATATCTCGTCCTGACTCTGCAAAACCACTTGTTTATGACGGTAATAATTTTTACAAGTGTTAGAGGCCACTGAAAAAATCCAGGTCTTAAATGAACGGCTTCGGTCAAACTTTTCAGGATGCTCCGCTATTTTTAAGAACAAATCCTGCAAAGCATCTTCTGCAAGATCTTTATCAAAATTCAACATGCGTGTGAAATAAATCATCAGGCGCCTGCTGTATCTTTCGTAAAGCTCATCAAAGGCCATAACTTCTCCATTGCTCAGATGAAACATTAATTCTTCGTCGGGGTATATGGCGAATTTGTTTTTTCTTTCAGGCATGGGCAATGCTCGTTCTTAAATAGCTGTACACCAAGATCGAAACAAAGTTCATTGGTTATTTGAAGCAAGTGTGAAGAAATGTGAAAAGAGATGTCAATCGAGCAGGATTAACATCCAGTGGATGTTAAGGCCAGCTTGTGTGTAGTCGTGTCAATCGAGCAGGATTAACATCCAGTGGATGTTAAGGCCGACTTGTTTGTAGTCGTGTCAATCGAGCAGGATTAACATCCAGTGGATGTTAAGGCCAGCTTGTGTTTAGTCGTGTCACTTCGAGCAGGATTAACATCCAGTGGATGTTAAGGCCAGCTTGTGCGTAGTCGTGTCACTTCGAGCAGGATTAACATCCAGTGGATGTTAAGGCCAGCTTGTGCGTAGCCGGTGTCACTTCGAGCAGGATTAACATCCAGTGGATGTTAAGGCCAGCTTGTGCGTAGCCGGTGTCACTTCGAGCAGGATTAACATCCAGTGGATGTTAAGGCCAGCTTGTGCGTAGCCGGTGTCACTTCGAGCAGGATTAACATCCAGTGGATGTTAAGGCCAGCTTGTGCGTAGCCGGTGTCACTTCGAGCAGGATTAACATCCACTGGATGTTAAGGCCAGCTTGTGTTTAGTCGTGTCACTTCGAGCGTAGTCGAGAAGTAAAAAAAGGGCCCAACGAGGGCCCTAAAAGGATTTTTCTTGCGGGATTTCTCCCAGGACGGGTTGTTTGTACGCAACCATAAAAAATCCTTCCACAGTTCATATTGAAAAAACCGTGCCAGATCTTTTGAAACTATTCTATAAAATGTGAAAGGTTTGTGACCGCATATCCTATGAGTACTAATAACATCAAAACAGCAACGCCGCTTATCACAGGCACATTTTTGATGTTTAGTGGAATGCGGAATGGTCGCTCCTCTTTGCTCTTCGTAAAACGTCCGCAAATAACAGTGATATTAATGGTTAAGAAGGTTGCGAAAACAAAAAAATTAGCGATAAGGGCAACACTTTTAATGTCGCCAATAAAGATAAATCCTCCTGAACAGCAGGCGCAAAGCAATAGGGCTGGAATAGGGGTTTGTCTCTTTTCAGATATTTTAGACAATACGTTTCTACTTGAACTTTCTTTTGCCATTTGATAAACAATACGCGAGGCGCCAAGCATATTTGACAATAATGAATTACTGGTTGAAAATAATGCAACTACAGCGAGCCCGATGGCGCCTGGGCGACCGAATTTTTTTTCTGCAATGTCTGCCAGTGGACTGTCTGACTTTTCGAGTTCTTCAAAAGAAATGGCACTTACTGAACTTAATGCTATTATGATATATAATAAGATAACAATTGTTGCTGAAGAAAAAAGTGCTTTTGGAATGGTGGTGGCAGGATTTTTAGTTTCCTCCGCCAGTTTTACGGTGTCTTCAAAACCTGTAAAGGCAAAGAATCCCAGTGCAGCTGCAGATAAAATACCATTTACACCTCCGGGTGGAAGTTTAAAAAATTCCAGGTCTTCACTTAAATTAATTGCACAATAGATCACAAAGATGAGTCCGCAAGCTTCGATGATCGTAAAAATGATATTAAACAAGGACGACTGTTTAATTCCGATAGTGTTTACCAGCAGTATAAAGGCGGTAATTAAAAGCGCGGCAATAAGTTTATTAAAATCGATAAGTTCGGCCAAATAGCCTGAAAATCCGATAGCGATGGTGGCTGCTCCCACTATGCCGCCCAGTGCGACCACACACCCAATAACATACGCAAATTTTTTCCCCAGAATTTCTTTTACATAAAAAAATTCTCCTCCTGCTTTTGGATACATAGCACTTAATTCTGCGTAGGCAAAAATAGTGAGTAAGGCAGTGAGTGATGCAATAGCGAAGGAAAGCCAAAGCATATTGCCCCCCAGTCCGGCTGCTTTTCCAATTACGGTATAAATACCTGCACCAATTATAACGCCGGATGCAAAGAAAATAACTTCTCCAAGTCTTAAAGTTCGTTTTAATTCTGCCATTTTTCCATTAAGTATATCAAAAATGGTTCGCAACATTCTTCCACGATTTCGCAAACAAAAGCGGGAATATATTTCCACTTTCGGGGGGATGTCCCCACTTTGAGATCACTTATTAATAAATTAACTATGGTATTGGTTTTGATTTTATTTATGAAACTATGATTTCAAAAGTATCTTTAAAACAAGTAAACAATTTTCTGCTTTGCGGAATTTTAATTTGCGTGATATTATATTTCGCACAAAAGGTCCTGATTCCTATAGCCTTTGCGGCTTTTTTCGCCATGTTATTTACGGGCATGTCTAATAAGATGGAAAAGCATGGAGTGAAAAGGATTTGGACGGTACTTATTTCTTTGCTGATTATCGTCGTCGTTACTTTTGGAATTGGATTCCTTGTGTACATGCAATCTAAAAAACTCGCCGATGAATTTCCAGCCATCGAAAAAAAATCACAGGAGTTTATGAAACAGGCCCAGGACTATATCAGCGAGAAATTGAATATACCCGAAGCAAAACAAGATGAGTTAATCGATAAACAGGTAAAATCTGCAGGCTCCTCCGCTCAGGAGGTTATTAAATCTATTTTCGCGGGAGCCGCCGGTATTCTTGGCTCATCTGTTATAGTACTTATTTTCACCTTTTTATTTTTGCTTCAGCGCGAAAAATATGAGTCTTTTTTTATCCAGCTCTGCACAGACACAGAACCCGACGAAGCCAAAAAAGTAATTCATAAAATCAGTAAGGTCTCGCAGAGCTATCTTACTGGCAGAGCGCTTTCCATTTTGATTTTTACAGCTTTATTTACTAGTGGATTTTTAATTGTCGGTTTAAAAAATGCATTTCTTTTGGCTTTTATAGCAGCCTTGTTAACGATTGTGCCTTATGTAGGATCTATCGTGGGGGGACTTTTTCCTTTTGCTGTTGCATTAGTAACTGAAGATTCAAGCCAGGTCGCTATTGGCTCATTGGTTGTGGTGCTTATCATTCAAGGCATAGACAATTATTTTATCGAACCGTATATCATTGGAGGAGAAGTTAGCATAAGTGGATTTTTTACAATTTTAATTTTGCTCATCGGCGGCATACTTTGGGGCGTGGCTGGTATGGTGCTCTTTTTACCTATGTTGGGTGTCGCTAAAATTATCTTTGATGAAGTGCCGGCGTTGAAACCGTATGGCTATTTGATCGGAGATCAAAAGGAAGAAAAACAATCGACCCGCATGTGGGATAAAATTAAAAAGTTATTTGGTAAAAAAGACTAGGAGATTGTGGTATCGGTTAATGCCTTATTAAGGAACAAAGAATGCCGCAACTCCATTCTGCTGCACTTTGTGAAGGGGCTTGAAGGAGGAATGAATGAGAGGTCACAGCATTTTTTTTAACAGAGAATCTTTACCATTAACGTAATTTATCTATTTTCTGATAATTAAGCATGCTACTGGGTGCAGGGCTTCGGGTCAATGCCGCTTTACGTTTCCGCAATTCTAAGTATATTCTAATTGGTTTTTTCAGGGATAGTCTGTATTATTAACCTATGAGTCCCTTATTCGAAAATATTGGTGAAAAAGCAGTCAAGCGTCTCGATAAAAGGTCGGAGCGCGCCAGAACTGCCAGAGAGAAGGCTAAGGCTTTTATTATTTTAAAACGTCTTTTTAAACGGGAAGTAATAAATGGGTGTTTAATGTTGCTTGGCGTATTCTCAGCGGCTTTCGGATTAAAGAGTTTTTTACTTTCTAACGATTTTATCGACGGGGGTATCACCGGTATCTCTCTGCTTATATCGGCTGTTACTGGTATAAATCTGTCTATTCTTATCGTTTTATTAAATATTCCTTTTATAATATTAGGCTATACACAGATCGGTAAAAACTTTGTAATCAAGACTACCTGTGGCATCCTGGGCCTTGCCATCGTTTTAGCACTGGTCGATTTTCCCATTTTAACCACCGATAAATTACTGGTTTCTGTCTTCGGAGGCTTTTTCCTGGGAGCTGGAATCGGCCTAACCATGAGGGGCGGGGGAGTGATCGACGGTACCGAGGTAATGGCCATCTCATTTAGCAAGCGTACTGGGCTTACTATCGGCGACATCATTATGATTGTGAACATTATTATATTTTCATTTGCGGCCTGGTTACTGTCTTTTGAAACGGCATTATATTCAATTTTAGCGTATCTTAGCGCCTCAAAAACCGTAGATTTTATAATTGAGGGGATTGAGGAATATACCGGTGTTACTATTATTTCGGCGAAGAATGAGGAGCTAAGGCTTATGATTACTGAAGATCTTGGTCGCGGAGTAACGGTTTACAAGGGGTCCAGAGGCTTTGGGAAAACGGGTGATAAGAAAGGGGAGATAGATATTTTGTATACAGTTATCACACGTTTGGAGGTAGCGAAGTTGAATACGGAAATTGAAAAGATTGACCCTGCTGCCTTTGTGATCATGAACAGCATAAAGGACACCAAGGGCGGAATGATTAAAAAAAGAGTACTACATTAAAAAGATATAAGCGAACCAATTATGTGGAAGATTTTTTCAGCAGTTTTATTAAGGAATAAATTAATTTTTACCATTGTTGTTTTACTGGCTACAGTATTTATGGGCTACCAGGCTTCGCGTATGGAGCTTTCTTACGAATTCGCAAAAATTTTACCGGACAACGATAGTACGTTTATTGGTTATCAGAATTTTAAAAAACAGTTTGGTGAAGATGGCAACGTCATGGTTATGGGCTTTGCAGATAAAAATCTTTTCCAATACGAAAAATTCCGCGACTGGCACGAACTCAGTAAAGCGGTAAAAAATATTCAGGGTATTAAAGAGGTGATGTCGCTGCCAACTATTTTTAAATTGGTAAAGAACGACAGTCTCGAAAAATTCCAGATGATTCCGCTTGTTCAGAATCCTATTACTTCTCAAAAAGAAGTAGACAGTTTAAAAGCAGAAATCCTCAACATGCCTTTCTACGAAGGGTTTGTATACAACAAAGAAACAGGCGCTACTTTGTTGATGATCACTTTCAAGAAAAAAGATCTAGATTCTAAACGTCGTCTCACCATTGTGGAGGAGATCAAAAATTTAGGGGATGCCTTTGCCAGCAAACACAACCTTGAAATGCATTATTCAGGAATGCCTTACATCCGTTCGCAGCTGATGACCAAGGTTTCGCATGAAATGACTTTATTTCTCGTGTTGGCTGTATTAGTAACAGCATTTATTTTATGGATGTTTTTCCGTTCTGTAACAACGGTGATCTTTTCCTTAATTGTGGTGGTTATCGGAGTTGTATGGTCCATCGGAATCATGGAGCTTTTCGGTTACAAGATCACTGTACTTTCAGGGTTGATTGCCCCCCTTATTATGGTAATCGGACTTCCCAATTGTATCTTCCTCATCAATAAATACCATGCAGAATTTTTAGCTCATGGTAATAAGATGAAAGCCCTTCAACGCAGTATAGAAACTATTGGCGTTACTTTATTCTTGGCCAACATTACTACGGCTATTGGATTTGGTGTTTTGTATTTCACCAAAAGTTCTATGCTTGTTGAGTTTGGCGTAGTGGCCGCAATAAGTGTTATGACTACTTACGTTATCACGCTCATTTTGATTCCAATTATTTTAAATGTGCTTCCAACACCTAAGGCAAAGCATACCAAACACCAGGAAGGAAAACGCATCAATAAAGTATTAGATCTGGTTGATCAACTTGTGCAAAAGCGCAGACCGGCTATTTACATTGTAACCACCATCATCACTTTGATTTCCTTCTGGGGCATGACCTTTATTGATATGAATGGCTATGTGGTGGATGACCTTCCTGAAAAAGATCCTGTTTACACCGACCTGCATTTCTTCGAGACAAATTTTAAGGGAGTGCTTCCTTTTGAAATTGCTATCGATACAAAAAAACCAAACGGACTTTTTGCCGACAATGCAAAAGCGCTTTATAAAATTCAACGCATGCAAAAGGTTTTTGCCGGCTACGATAGTGTGTTTAGTAAACCTTTCTCTATAGTTGAGGGAATTAAATTTGCCTACCAGGGTTACCGTGGCGGTGATGCAAAATATTACAAGTTGCCTCCGGTTTCGGATTTAAAAGAATTGAAAAGTTTTACCGGTGGCTTGTCAGGTGCGAATAGCAGACTGCAAAACTTTATCGATACCTCAAAACAAATAACACGTGTTTCTTACCAGGCAAAGGATATTGGGTCTAAACGTATGGACGCTTTGATGTTAGAGTTACGTCCAAAAATAGATTCGATTTTTCCTCCGGCAGATTACAAGGTAACTACAACCGGTCACAGTTTAGTATTCTTAAAAAGTAACGACTATCTTTTAGATAATTTAATTGAGAGTTTGGTAATTGAAATTATTTTAATTGCTATAGTAGGAATCGCCCTGTTCCGTTCGGTGCGTATTATTTTATTATCAAAGTTGCCTTGTTTAATTCCCTTAGTTATTACGGCAGCGGTAATGGGTTTCCTTGATATTCGTTTCAAACCTTCTACGATTTTGATTTTCAGTATTGCCTTTGGGATCTCCTCCGACGGTACCGTCTATTTTCTCTCCAAGTACAGGCAGGAATTAAAGAAGGTAGGGCAGGATGCTTCACAAGCCATCTCTGCGGCTATTAAAGAAACCGGTTTGAGCATGGTTTACACCTCTATTATTTTATTCTGCGGGTTCGCTATCTTCACAGCATCCAGCTTTGGCGGAACAGCGGCCATGGGGATTTTAGTGTCATTAACGCTGTTAATGTCCATGTTTACTAACCTCATACTTTTACCGGCTATTTTACTTTCCATTCACCGTAAATCGCTCAATAAAGAAATTACCGAAGAGCCCCTCATCGATATGGAAGAAAGTATCGAAGAACGCGGGAAAGATCTTTCGGATATTTAATTACTTCGGGTTGAGAGTTTTATTACTTCCGGTTCCAGGTAAAGCGTTGCGCTAGCACAAGGATATTTTCTTGCGTAAGGTTCTAAGGTTGACAGGTACAAAAAAGATTTATGCGCTTATTTGAGAAATAAAACTAATATTTGCGCGGCAAATTTTTATTCCTGATATAATCTTACCTACTGGCTATATATTCAATTCTTTAAAAAAACAGATACATTTTACCGCGTCCATAAAAAGAAAAGTACTGAGTGGTTTTATTTTATGTGTTTATCTGTCTTTCATCGTTATTTTTCTTCAACCCTTTGATACAAGGCAATTCGAAGCGAAAAACAAGACACTCCTTCTTTCCGGTTATGGCATCTTTACTTTTGTTGTCTTTGTAATTCACAATAGTGTTGAAAATATCTGGTATTTCAGAGTTCGTAAAATCTGGACCGTAGCTTACGAAATTATTTCTACGCTGATCTTTTGTTTTTTTTCAGGAACGGTTCTGTATATCTACAATAGATTTATTGTAAATAATCTGGACCTTACTTTAGTTACCTATTGGCGTTTTTTAAGCATCACGGTCTGCTATATGATCCCTGTTTTTGTTCCCCTGATGCTTTTTTTAAGACAGAAGTTTGGTGAACGGATTATTCCGGCCCCGGAGAATTCGATTATACTCACCGGAGAAAACAAGAATGAGATCCTGCAATTGGATAGAAGAGAATTACTATTTGTGAGAGCTGTAGAAAATTATGTGGAAATCTGTTTTACGGATAAAAACAAAAAGGTCATTTCCAAAACATTCCGGCAAACGCTCTCAAATGTTTGCGAACAAGTTCCGTTTTTAGAAAAATGCCACCGCTCTTATCTGGTCAATATAGGTACCATAAGTGAAATAGAGGGTAATTCACAGGGCGCAAAGATCTTTTTTGGCGTTGGTGAAAAAGAAATTCCCCTCTCTAAAACCTATTATAAACAGATAAAGAATAAAGTCTCTTAGTTTTTGATAAAAAGTTTGACCGAAACCTATCTACTCGTCAAAAAAGCTATGCGTTTCATCACATTAAGTTGAATCTCAGTGTATTTCGCATTTACTTTGAAAGCTTAAAAATTCACTAATTATGCGCAGAACCAAAAAAATGAAGTTCGTTATTTTGAATTTCCTCCTGATTTTCCTTTTCAATGCTATTTTTGCCCAAAACAATCCGGGTCATTTTAAAAGCGATATAGATTTTGGTAATGGAACCGTCATTTCTACCTTTTTGGATGTAGCGATTGCCCGGGATAAGTTTACCATTACCTCTCCAAAAAATGCAGATGTACGCATAGTGGGTGGTGTTAAGGCAAAATTAGGAAGACTTTTGGGTAAATTGCCTAAAAAAGGGATCATCGTAACCATTAAAGGAACTGAGAAAACAGACAGTTTATGGGGGAATGCAAACATTCCAATGTTCGGTAAATTACAGTTTAAAGGAATTGTAAAGAATGACCAACTCACTGGCGAACTCTTGAACAAGGACGGAAAATCGGTAGGAACAGTAAAGGGAGTGAATTCTAAAGAGGACAAGATCGCCTATAAAGAACTTTATCCTAAAATAATTAAAACAATACAAGATAATATTTATTCAAAGGAAGTAGTGCAAACTAAAGAATGGAAAAAATTCGAAAAAAAACTTGAAAAACTTTGTAGTAGCGCCCACGATGATATAGAGTTATATTTCGGTTTTAGCATGCTTACTCCGAAGCTTCCATTCACTCACTTATATTTATTAATTGTGCAAGACACCACTAATAGCGAAGGGCCTGCAAACACAGAAAAGTCTGTTTTTTTCGAAGAAAAAAACAACACTACCGCCTATCTGAAAATTAAAAATTTCAGTAGTTCGGAGAAAGAATTAGCAGAAATCTTACCTAAGATAGTGGCCAACCCGGCTTACAAAAATTTGATTATTGATTTACGTAACAATGGCGGCGGCGGTGTAGGTCCTGCTTTCGCGCTTGCAAAATACATCGTAACCGAAGATCTGGAAGTAGGTTATTTTCCAACGAACAAACTAAGTTATTCGGGTTATCAGCCCGAATTATTTAAAGCACTACCTGAAACGCAGCCCAAAAGTACTGATGAGCTCGGGAATGAATTAAGAGCTTCGCCAGGCGTCAAACTTATATTTAAAAAACCCAGTAATCCTGTATTCGCAGGTAAGATCTATGTGTTAACCAATGGTTATACCGGAAGTACTTGCGAGCCTATGGTGTATGCTTTGAAAAACACTAAAAAGGCAACCATTATTGGTGAAAAAACTTATGGCGGCATGCTGGCTGCCTCGCCTTTTGTTGCCTCAGGAAAATACATGCTCATGGTGCCCATTGCAGATTTTTACACTTATGATGGCGTTCGTTTAGACAAAGTGGGCGTAGAGCCGGATATTAAGGTCACGTCAGACGAAGCGCTGAATAAAGCCATGGAACTAATTGAGGGAGTTAGGGATAACAAATAAACTATGGTCACCATACGGTAACCTGGTAAATGGCTTTAAGCTATCGAAAGACAATTACAGCTAAGAAAATACAGATTGAATATCAATGATCAGTTGGTACTTCTATAGAAAAGCAATTAGTGCCTACCACGAATCAAGAAGTGTGAATTGGGCCCTGTAATTTATATTTGAAAAAAATAAATTGTATGTCAAATAAGTGAGGCTATACAGGCTACAACTAATTTTACGTTTCTTCAGAACTTATGTCCATATTTTCTTCTATTTTTATAGAGCAAAATAACCCGAATGAATACATCCAAAAACATTGCAAAACATTTAAGAGAAATTCATTTCGGAGGTAACTGGACTTGTGTAAACATGAAGGATACTTTGTCTGGACTTACCTGGCAAGAGGTCACCACACAGGTTTATGGATTCAATACCATAGCAACCCTCACCCATCATGTAAATTATTATGTGGACGCTGTAATAAAAGTGTTTGAGGGAGAAGCTTTAAATGCAAAAGATGAATTGAGTTTTAATCACCCACCTATAGCTTCGCAGCAAGATTGGGAGAAGATGTTGGATAAAGTATTTACGGAGGCTGAAAAATTTGCAGTCCTGATCGAAGAATTACCGGATGAAAAATTATGGGAAGACTTCACAGATAAAAAGTACGGGATTTATTACCGCAACCTGCATGGTATCATAGAGCATATGCATTATCATTTAGGACAGATTGTGATTCTGAAAAAAATAATCCTACAGCAAGAGGCAAAATAAAACATATTTAACTTAAAAATCTTGTCAAACTATGAGATGCCTACCGGGCTTAAAAAATTCTTTAGTTCTTCTAGCTGTGATTTTCATGTCCTGCTGCGGGGGCGACTCAACTAAAGGTTTTGAATCCACCGAAAAAGTGATTATAATTAATGTTCAGCCTTTGGGAGATTTTTCAGCAAAGCAAACAAGTTTTATAGTGAACGAATTAAAGAAAGTTTATTCAAAAGTCATTCTAAATAAACCAATAAATTTCCCTAAGTCTGCTTATTATGAGCCACGCAAAAGGTATCGCGCCGATTCCCTTATAAAATTTCTTCGGGGCATTACTGAACAAGATCACGTAACTATAGCGCTCACAGATAAAGATATCAGCACAACAAAAGGCAAAGTACAGGATTTTGGGATAATGGGATTGGGTTACCAGCCCGGGCGATCCTGCGTGGTTTCTACGTTTAGGTTAGCAAAACAAAATTTAAACACTCAATTCTTTAAGGTAGCGGTACATGAACTTGGCCATACGCAGGGATTACCCCATTGTTCAGTGAAAACTTGTTATATGCGTGATGCTGAGGGGAAAAATCATCTGGAAGAGGAAACGTGTTTTTGTGAAACCTGTGGAAAACATTTGTCAGATCGCGGATGGAAGTTAGACATGTAGAAATTCATGTTCTTGGAAATACGATAGATTACAGTGAAAAATCGATAGAGTAAAAATGAAAATCAATTCACAATCACAGAGGGTTTAAGAACTGCGGGAGAATATTATTCCAATGAAAAATTAAAAGCGAGCGTGTTCATCAAAAAGAAGCGATGATCTTAAAAACAGGAAAAACAATCTGGATCAAAAATAAAGATTGGAAAATGTATCCAAAGCAAAATTAGTTGGTTTTAGAAATTGCTGCATAAACTGTAAATTCACACAAATTTGATGTATGAAAAAAAAGCTTGTGTGCTTGCTCTGTTTTCTTCTTGCCGCCAAACTTTCTCCCGCTCAGGTAATTGATAGTCTGCTTAAAGTTCTTCCTGCATCAAAAGATACGCAACGTGTTAAACTTCTTTACAGCCTTTGTTTTGAGTATGCCTACAGTGAGCCCGAAAAAGGAAAGCGCTATGGAGCTGAGGCGCTGGAACTTTCAGAAAAATTGAATTATACCCTAGGCAAAGCAAAAACTTTAAACCGGATCGGAATTATTTACGACGTAACGGGGAAGTACGATAGCGCTATTTATTGTTACACGCAAGCTGGAAATTACTACGTAAAAGCTAAGAATATTAAGGGCAAAGGTTCTTCCTTAAATAATATTGGATTGATCTATGGCACTTTGGGTAATTATCCCAAAGCCATTTCAACGTACTTTGAGGCCTTAAAAATTTTTGAAGACGTTAAAGACGAAGGTTATGTGGCCAGTGCTTTAAACAATATTGCAAACGCTTATGCTGACATTAGTAAATACGATCTTGCATTCAGATACTATTCCCAGGCAGCAGTCATAAATAAAAAGATCAACGATCAGCAGGCTCTGGCGTCTAATTACACAAATATTGCTTCGTCTCTGAGAGAATGCCACAAGCCAGATTCCGCCCTTTATTACGCAAATAAAAGTCTGGAAATTCAAACAGTTTTGAATAACCAATACGGTTTGGGAATACTTTACACGTTGCTTGGCAATATTTATGCTGATCTTGGACTGCAGGAGAAAACACTTCCCTTTCTCTTAAAATCTCTAAAAATACGGAATGAATTAAATGACGAGGCCGGAAAAGCATCTGTACTCTATGTGCTTTCTGTGGTTTACAAAGGCTTGAAAAATCCCGTGCTTGCAGAAAAATACGCGTTAGAAGCCCATGAACTGGCGTTAAAAAATAAGAGTTACCGCATGTTAAGAAAAACAGCTCTGTTTCTATTTAATTTTTACAAAGAAACAGGCGAATTTAAAAAGGCTTCTGAATTTGTGGATGTGGCAATTATGGCAAAGGATTCTGCTTTAAATGAAGAGGGTCAAAAGTCAATTACAAATCTGGAGATAAAGTATGAAACGGAAAAAAGGGAACTTGAGTTTGAGAAAAAAAGTCTTGCCTTAGAAAATGCGACCCTGGAGATTAAACAGAAAAGAAGTACGATTGTTCTGCTGATAAGTGCATGCCTTTTGATTTTATTATTTGGCTTTGGTATCTACTCCTATATCCGTAATCGCAACCGTCGTAGTTTGGATGCGCAGATGTTATCGCAGCAGGAGCTGCGCAATAAAGCAATTATCGACGCGGAAGAGAAAGAGCGCGTGCGCATTGCCCGTGAATTGCACGATGGTATTGGCCAGCAGTTAAGTGCTGCAAAAATGAATTTATCTGCTTTCGAATTTTCTGTAGCTGACCAGGATAAAGCAAAATTCAAAGATCTTATCGCTTTGGTAGATGATGCCGTAAAAGAAGTACGGACTATTTCTCACAACATGATCCCTAATGCCTTACTCCGTTCAGGCCTCGCCAGTGCTATAAGAGATTTTGTAAATAAATTAAGCGGTACAAATGCATTAAAGATTGATCTTCACATTGTGGGTATCAGCGAACGCCTTGATACTACACTCGAAGCGGTATTATACCGGGTTATCCAGGAATGTATGAGTAATATTGTGAAACATTCGCAGGCAACACAGGTCAATATTCAGCTGATCAGGCACGAAGATCACTTAAATCTTGTTATAGAAGATAACGGTAAAGGCTTTGACGCAAAAAATGTAGAAAATTTAGATGGCATCGGTTTAAAAAATATAATCTCGCGGGTTCATTATTTAAATGGAACGGTTGATTTCGACTCCCTTCCCGGTAAAGGAACAACGATAATAGTAGACGTGCCAATTACGAAAGAACAACCTAATTTAAAATAAATAACATGAGAATCGTTCAACTGATAGTGATCTTCAATTTTTTTATAGCTATTGCCAGTGCACAAAAATTCCCTCAAAAAGAACAAGTCAGTGAAAAGCCTTTTGTTCTCGGAACCACTGAAGAAATTCAATCCGTTCAGCTCAATGAAAAGCGCGTACTTAATATTTATCTTCCAGAAGGGTATGACAAGAATGATACTGCTCACTACCCCGTTATTTATCTATTAGATGGCTCAGCTGACGAAGATTTTATCCACGTTGTCGGACTTGTACAGTTCAACACTTTCCCATGGGTCAATCGTCTTCCTAAGTGTATTGTAGTAGGAATTGCTTCCGTCGACCGCAGACGTGATTTTACTTTTCCTTCAAAGGTGGAGGAGGATAAAAAACGCAATCCAACCATGGGGCACTCTGATAAATTTAAAGCTTTTATAGAAAAAGAATTACAACCTTTTATTGAAAAGAAATACAAAACAACTGCTTCCAAAACACTCATAGGTCAGTCACTGGGCGGACTCCTCGCTACAGACATACTATTCGAGAACCCTAAACTCTTTAACAACTACATTATTATCAGTCCAAGTATTTGGTGGGACAATGCTTCGATCTTAGAACGATCTCCCGAAATTTTAAAAGAAAGTTTTTCTTCTATCACAGGAATTTACATTGCAGTGGGTAAGGAAGGGCTTACACCAACTGTGATTCCACATGTTATGGAGGTCGATGCAAATTTACTCGTCGAAAAATTACAATCAGCTAAGAATAAAACTATTTCTGTCAGCTTTGATTATTTGCCCGAAGAAAATCACGCAACTATCATGCATCAGGCTCTTTTGAACGCTTTTAAAATTTTAAGCCTTCAAAAAAAAGAAAACTAGGTGGAGCACCAATTTAGGCCTTAAAAAATCGGGAGGGACTAATTTTTTGGAAACAAAAATAATCCTATTTTAGATCACCAGAATTCAGATCCATGAAAACATTTAAAAACGTTGATGACTATATTTTGAGTTTTCCGAAAGAGACACAATTACTTTTAGAACAGATACGCGCTACTATTCAAAAAGCCGCTCCCAGGGCTGAAGAGTATATTGGTTATGCAATGCCGGCTTATAAATTACATGGCGCACTGGTTTATTTTGGCGGTTACAAAAACCATATCGGATTTTATCCAAGTGGGTCAGGCATTGAAGCTTTTAAAGACAGTTTTGGCGCCTATAAATTTTCTAAAGGAGCCGTGCAATTTCCCCTGGATAAAAAAATCCCCCTTGCACTAATTACTAAAATTGTGAAGTACAGAGCCAAGGAAAATACAGAAAAAGAGAAGCTTAAGGCTGCTAAGAAAAAATAATTTATTTTTTTGTCCAATTTGTTTTACCCGGTTCGTCATGCTTGTATAAAAACAATCATAAACAAAACGAAAAACAATGGAAACATTTTTAACTCCCATCGAAAGACCAGATAGCCTGCTTATGAAGCTGGTTTATTTCTTCACAAAAAAACAATTCGGTAAAGTACTCACTCCCTTAAAGGTACATTCTGTGCGGCTTCCTTCAGCATTTGGCATGTTTTACGGCAAAATTTCAAAGCTGGATAAGAAATTGATTTTGCCTTCTGATACCGCCTTAATGCTTAGAGTGCAGGTAGCAAGGATCAATATTTGTCTTTTTTGCATAGACATCGCGCGCTCCACAACGGCAAAGGGATCTAAATTGGAAAGGAAATTAGATGCCCTTAACAGTTACGGAACTAATCCCTTATTTACAGACGCTGACAGGGCTGCACTGGAATATGTTTCGGAATTGACTAAAGAAAAAAAGGTTAGCGAAGCAACTTTTAAAAAATTGTCGGCAAACTTTTCAGAACGAGAGATCTGTGAAATAGTTTACATTGTAGCCTCCGAACATGTTTACAATATGACGAACATAGGTTTGAACATTCATTCGGATATGCTTTGCGACATTGCTAAACGATAATTTATCAATAAATTGAAACTAAGTAAATGGCATTCGGCCGGATTTCAAATCCGGCCGAAAGGCTACTTCGCAACCACTAACTTTTTTAAATATTTTTTCTCATCATTTAAAATAGTGATGAAATAAATTCCATTTCTAAAGTCTTTCAGGTCAACAGGAATGATGTACTTACCCTCATATTGCTGTTTGATGTTAACCACATTTTTTACCAAAGCCCCCTTGTCGTCATAAATACTTACTTCTATATCGCTGCGTTTTAGAACATCATAGCGTATACTGAATTCTTCGGTTGCTGGATTCGGATAAAGAATTACTTCCGGATCAGAACTAATAAGTAGGTGATCCGTCAGATCATGAAACGTTTTGTTTTGTTCAGATTCTTTGGATTCCGAAGTATCTGTAACCGGATCTTCCATTACTGCAACAAGGCCGGTTGTAGAAAAAGTCGGATCAAAAATAAGAGTCTGTAGTTCAACGGTCTCTGACGAATCCTTGAGCTTTTCTTCTGAAATCAGCATAGTGTCTCCCATCAGCATTTCTGTTTCAGGTTCTTTTGTAATAACGGTGTCGGGCTCTACGTATCTTATTCCGCCCATGATCATAGGTTCTGTCATGATCAAACTATCTGGAGGTAATGGCAAAGTCTCTTCTTTTACAGGAGTACGGGCAATTTTTCCTTTCATGTAAACAACAGTCTCCGTGTCTTCCAGTTGAACATTCTTAATTTTCTGCCCTTTAAGATCGGTAAAACTAAAAAGCATGGTTCCGAAAATCATAAGCAAAACAAAAGCAAATCGTTTAGTGCTGCTCATATTTTCAGGCAAATTATGGAGGTCAAGACGAATGTTCAGTGGACGGTTAACCTGCGTGGTTTTAAAATGTCCGCATACTTTTTCATTCTTTCGCTCCAGCAGTATCGCATGGATCTCAAGGTCGGTTTTGTTAGAAAAGTCAATTACAGACTTGCTGCAGGAACTGCAAAACTTGCCTTTAGCTTCTGGTAGCATGGCATTCCAGTCTTCGTGACAAGGTTCGGCTATCTGGATACGGTAATTCGCGTTATTCATAATGCTTGTTTTATAATAAGATGCATAAAGTTTAAGTATTCCATAAATTAGTTTTGGAGGGCGATGATTTGTTTTATAACCGATGGGCTTTCAGAACGATACGTTAAAATTATGGCCGGCTGTAACTTTTTGTACGGGCAAAACGTCTTAGGTTTTTGATAGCCTTTTCTTATATTTATATAACGAAGTATTTAAACTTTACACAATGAAATCTGAACGTTTTAGCGTGGTTTGTCTTATTCTGTTATCCTTTTTGTTTTTTGGAAGTCAGAAATATTACGCCCAAATTGTTATCCCAATTAAAACCGACCTTCAAAATGAAGACAGAACCTGGTATGTGAATGATATTTTGGATAGCATTATGAATAAGCGCCAATTTAACGCTGGCGGAATTATTTATGTAACCGAGTCTTCAGTGGTTATAGATACAGTAGTTACGGGGCAGGTACGACGTGTGGAAAATGATTCGGTGATACTTGGAAAATTTCTTAAAAAGAATCAGAAAAAAATCAGTTCAAAAGAGTTCTGGGGCGTTATAACGCTTTCCGGATATTGTCAAAGGTTCTACGGAGCCAGCCTTTTCGAGGTATGGGAAAGTCCTTCGCCCTATATATACAAACTAGAAGGGGATTTTAAAACTGCGTTTTATTTTAGTGAAAATTTGCTGAGTCCGCTTTACTCGCTTGACAGGAGCACTATTCAAAATGCTGCATTAGATACCAGTGCTAAAAGAATACTTAACCAGGCGATGGATGATCGTGTGAAAAACTACCAATACCAACTGAGTGATCAAAAAAGAGCTGTCGTGGCAGATATCTCAATCAATCTGGCGCTTGTCATTTTGCAGGTAATGTTATCCGGTGGTGGATCGTCACACACGCATTCTTCTTCTTCTTCTTCTTCAAATCATCAGGCTCCCAGAAGTACCGGACCGAGACGTTAATCTTTATTCGCCTGTACAGCGTCCCAAATGTAAAAAAGGTTCAGCGCTATGTAGAGTATGCCAAGGATAATCCGCATACGTTTATCGAAACGGTTGGATTTTTCAACATCTCCGTTTTTTACGGTGTTTAAAGCATATACAGAAGAAGCGATGATGGCAAAAATAAAAATCAGTGTCAGTCCGTGAAGCATATCTACCAATGTAAACGAACTCGATTCAGGTAAAGAAGAATCAATTACGTATTTATTTCCCACCACGGCGAACAGTGAGCCAACGCTTAATCCAAAACGTGCATCAATATTGTCAGCATGAATGTAAAAGCATATAAAAGCAATAAAGAAGGCAACGTACATACCTAAAAACATTTTCCAGAAAAGCCCCATAGCCTCACGTTGCAGGCCAATACTCACGCGATAAGAGCTGTATTCGGAATGTGGCGTTTTAATTTCCTCATCTCCAAATGCAGTTTCATAATATTTTATTTTCGAACTCACCTTAAAAGAATCAATTGTCCAGCCATTCAGAGTGAAGCGTGGATCGAAATGTTTGCCTAAAGTATCTGGCTTAAATATAAGTGAGTGCGAGTCAAATTGTGAATTTTCAATCGAGAGGCGTAACTTCTGACGATCAAAAGGAAAGCGGTCAATTTTCCAGGAGTCTTTCATAACACATTGTACTTTCATTAAAATATAAATGCGTTCGCCGCTGGTATCTAAAGTAGAAAAAGATTTGGAGACCGTTTTTGCTAATGGCACCTCAAGATTTTGAAGAAAATCGAATTCTTTGTTTTTGTATTTCAACCAAAGCCAGAAATTAACGGTGTATTCTTTTTGTTTAAAATCTATGTCGTGTATGCTTGTAATGTAAATACCGGTGTAAACGGTGTCAGGTAAAGTGTCCTGGGCATTGATCTGACTAAACGACAGTATAAGTGCCAGGGAAAGGAAAAACTTTTTCATATTTCTGTAATCCTAAATATAGCTAAATATAAATTGCCGCGAATCTCATGCCATTTACAAAGTGTTTAAAGGGCGGAAGAATTTTGTTAGTTTAGTAAAAAACTATCAAACATAAGATCATGGCCAAAAATTCCTCTTCTCCCAAATTAAGCGATGCTGAGCAGGTAGCGCATTGGATGCAAACAAGCACTTATCCGTTGAAGGAGGAGATTGAAATACTTCGCGAAGTTATAAAGAAGGCGGATAAAAAAATCTCCGAACGCATCAAATGGAATGCGCCAAGTTATTATTATAAAGAGGATATAGTAACTTTTGGTCCCGATCGAAAGGGCCGGATTCTACTGGTCTTTCACCACCCTTTCGTGGTTAAAATCAAATCTGATTTGCTGGAAGGCGATTACAAAGACCGTCGTCTGGTATATTTTAATGACGCTAAAGAAGTGAAGGCCGCAAAAAAAGAGCTTACCCGCATAGTCAGGGAGATTGTTGAAGAGATTGATAAATAAATTTCCAATTAACAATTATTCTAAATCGCCAAGTCACAAGGGGCAACATGGGTTTTATATTTGTACAGAAATTTAATCCAAAAACATGCGCACAATAAAGTTGCTTCTTTATTTCATTTTCATCTCTCTTATCATTTCCTTACTGGCACTTTATTGTTGCAACCGCTTTATCGATAAAGCAGCAGAAGGGAAGTTTTTTACGGATGTTGAAAAAGTGCCGTATCATAAAGTTGGATTATTACTAGGTACCTCAAAATTTTTAGGCAACGGCGTAGAGAATCCTTATTTCAACTACCGCATAAATGCCGCAGTAGAACTTTACAAAGCAAAGAAAATTTCTTATATTTTAGTCAGTGGTGACAATAGCCGCAAAGAATACGACGAACCTAACATGATGAAAACTGATCTGATAAATGCCGGTGTCGATTCTACCAGAATTTTTCTGGATTATGCGGGCTTCCGCACTTTCGATTCCATGGTGCGCTTAAAAGAAGTTTTTGGCCAAAATTCTGTCACCATAATTTCACAACAATTTCACAACGAAAGGGCACTGTATATTGCCCGGCGTGAGGGCATAGAAGCCGTAGCTTTTAACGCAAAAGACGTTGGCAAACGCATGGGATTCAGAACGCAGTTACGTGAAAAGTTTGCGCGTGTTAAAGTTTTTGTGGATTACCTGTTTGGGAATGAACCGAAGTTTCTCGGACCCAAAGTACTTATTCCAGCCTGAACAACATTTTACAATAAGTTGAGGTTATTTTACGTAGTTTTAAACTTCAGATAAAATCACTCAATGAGTAAAGATCTGATAAACTACTATCGCGACCGCGCACTGGAATACGAAAGAATTTATGATAAACCAGAAAGACAGGAAGACCTCCGGTCTGCTGCAAACTTGCTCAAAGAAATTTTCCAAAATAAAGAAGTGCTGGAGATAGCATGCGGCACTGGATTCTGGACTCAGTTTATCGCCGAAACTGCAAGATCTATTTTAGCAACCGACATAAACGATTCTGTTATTCACATCGCAAAACAGAAAGAAATAAAAAATCCTGCACTAAATTTTCAGGTGGCGGATCTGTACTCCTTCCATGCAGATAGACAATTTGAAAGTCTTTTTGGAGGATTTATATACAGTCATATTTTAAAACAGGATCTTGATCATTTTTTTAAAACTCTGAATGGTTTCGTTAAGAAGAATGGGCTGGTTGTGTTGATGGATAACTCTTACGTAGAGGGAAGCAATCAACCGGTTACAGAAACCGATGAACAGGGAAATACTTACCAAACACGGAGTCTGGATGATGGAAGTGTACATAAAGTTTTGAAAAATTTTGCGACTGAAAATTATTTAACGCAGAAATTAAAAAATGTAGCAACAGATTTAAAGTTTATTCAACTTAAGTACTTCTGGATTCTCTCGTATAAACCTGTTTAGTTTCACAAAGGGCTATTCGGGAGTGGAGTAACTCTTTAGGGGGAGGGGCTATACCAGAATACATATAAGTTGTTAACTACTTGCTTTTTGCTTTCAGTTTAGTACATTTAAACATTCAATAACCCAATCGCTTTAAGCGATCCAAAATCAAAATTCATGAAAAACTTTAGCCTTCAAAAATTTGGAATAGGCCTTTGTCTTATTCTGCTGTCTTCAGGTATGCAAGTACGTGCGCAAACTCCGTCATGGGCATGGGCACGAACGGGTGGCTCATCAGGTATGGATTATGCCGGGGGGTTGGATTATAATTCTTCCACCATAGCTACAGATGCAAATGGTAACAGTTATATGACTGGACTTTTTAACGGCACGGCCAGCTTTGGAACAGTAAGTGTTACCAGTCCTTCACATCCCGAAGTGTTTGTTGCAAAATACGATCTAAATGGCATTTGTTTATGGGTTCGTCATTTTGGCGGAAATGATCCCGACGTGTACGGTAATGAGGGAAAGTCTATAGCGGTGGATGCTTCAGGCAATTGTTATGTTACAGGAACTTTTCACGGATCTGTAAATAATGTGGTTTCCGTTGGAAGCTTTTCCCTTAGTGGAACTGGAAAACGCGAAATCTTTACAGTAAAATATGATGCCAATGGTAACGAGCAATGGGCAAATCAACCATCGAATTCTGGCACTATGAATAACTACGCAAAAAGCATTACCGTGGATGGCAGCGGCAATTCATACATTACAGGTTACCTGGGCGGCGGACCAAATGTGTTTGGTACTACCGCGGCACTAAGCGGACCCGGCGCATACATTATTATGTACAACTCTTCCGGAGTCGCGCAATGGTCAACAAAATTAGGCAATGGAAACGCAGATGCACTTTGCGTTGCAAATGATGTAAATGGAAACGCTTATGTTTCAGGTTATCTTCAGAATACTGAGACCTTCGCAGCCAGTTCACCAATAACATTAACAAGCACGGGCATGAGAGATGTTTTTCTTGCGAAAATAGGATCTACAGGAATCTTGGCCTGGGTAAAACAATTCGGTGTTGGAACAAGCACCGCTCCATCAACACCTGCGGCTTACGGAAAGGGGATCAGCGTTGACGGGCTCGGAAATATTTTTTTAACGGGAGATTACCAGAAGAAACTCATAGTTGGCTCTACAACTTTACTGGGTTCTGGACCTTCAAGCACAGATGCATTTATTGCCAAATTCGATCTGAATGGAAATCCCCTTTGGGCTTACAGCACATCCAACGCTAATGGAACGGGAGTAAACGCAAGAGGCACAGGTGTAAAAGCAAACAATGCAGGCGATTGTTTCTTTACAGGATATTATTATCCTTCATCTGGACCGCAACAAAATACGCCATCTTTTTGCGGTCTAATATTTCCTTCGTCTGGTAATCAAATAACCTATGTTATAAAAATAAATGCTGGTGGAAGTACTGCCTGGGGTCAGTTTTCTTCAGGGGTGGGCAGCAGTTCAATCCCCGCCGGTATAAGTATTGATCAGGCCGACAATGTTTACATTGCAGGAAATAATCAGGGAACTCAGGTTATGGGCTCTACAACCATTACTAGTAATGGCGGTTACGATGTTTTAATTGCCAAAATTGGAAATGCAACCCTGACTACCGGTATTAAAAATGATCACTCAGATAACCAAAGCGTGCTCATTTATCCTAATCCGTTTAATGTTTATACAACCATTGATATTAAAGGTTACGACGCAAAGAAAGGAATGAACTTTAAAGTTTATAATTTGCTTGGCGAAGTGGTAAGATCTTATTCAGACATTTCTTCGTCCTTCAGATTTGAAAAAGGCGATATCTCAACAGGCATTTATTCTTATGTGCTATCTGAAAATAATACACCTGTGAAATCAGGAAAAATTGTTGTTCAATAAAAGAAACAGATTCTATGAAGAGGTTCCGGTTTAAATCGGGACCTTTTTTGTTTTCAATAATTCACACTTCCTTAATTAAATCTGAGAATTATTATCTTTAAGCATGAAGAGCGAAAAAGAAAAAATGATAGAGGGCGATTTGTACTCTCCGGTATCAAAGGAGTTATTTGAGGAGAGAACTCAAGCTAAAAAATTGCTTCACCGTTTAAACGTTACAGAATATTTAATGAACAAAGCCTCGGCTTTAATCTTAAAGGAATTGTTACCAAATGCCTTTAAAAACATTTACATTGAGCCTCCTTTTCATTGCGATTATGGCTACAATATTTATTGTGGCAGCCGGGTGTACTTTAATGTAAATTGCGTGGTGCTCGACAGTGCCAGGGTTACTATAGGTTCCAACGTTATGTTTGGCCCGGGAGCCCATATTTACACAGCTGCGCATCCTTTAGATGTGGCAACCCGCAGGGTTAAAGAATTTGCGGAGCCGGTTACCATTGGTGATGACTGTTGGATAGGCGGCGGAGCTATCATATGTCCGGGTGTCAACATTGGAAGTGGCTCTGTTATTGGTGCAGGGGCTGTTGTAACAAAGGATATCCCCGAAAATTGCCTGGCGGTGGGTAACCCTGCAAAGGTTATTAGAAAACTGAATCAAAAGTAAAAATCACACTGCCTGAGATTTTGGGTAGAAGTCGGCTTTTAGATATTCTTTTTTTTTGGTATATTTGTTTACCTGCTCGTAGTTTCAAAGTGAAACGTGAAAAAACAGGCGTAACAAAATTTTTTTAAAAAGATGAGTAAATCACAAGAAACCTATAGCAAAAAAGAAAAAGAAAAAAAGAAAGAGCTGAAACGCAAGGAGAAGAACGAGAAAAAAGAAGAGCGAAAAGCAAGTGGAAAGAAAAGCTTTGAAGACATGATTATGTATGTGGATGAATTCGGTCAGTTTTCATCAACTCCACCAGATCCAAGCAAAAGAAGAGAACTGAATCTTGATGATATTCAATTAGGAGCGCGCATTGAAGTTGCCCCTGAACCCGCCGATATTTTAAGAAAAGGAAAAATAACTTTCTATAACACTGAAAAAGGTTATGGTTTTATTAAAGATGAAAAATCTCAGGAAAGTATTTTCTTTCACGTGAACGGTCTGTTAGGTCCGGTAAAAGAAAATGATAAAGTGAACTTTGAAACCGAAATGGGTCAAAAAGGAATGGTAGCTGTTAAAGTGACCGTTATTGCTTAATTAAAATTTCATTTTTAAGCTTCGCACTAAATTAATATAATTTAAACGACAGATATTCTTATCTGTCGTTTTTTTTTGCTCGGTTCTCAAATCTACCAGGCAAATTCAATGGGTATTTAAATATCTCAGTGTCTTAAAATTATCCGCTTTGCTTTCCCTGCTAAATTTTTTACCTTTAATCTACACTCTAAAAAAAATCCACATGAAAAATTTTGACTGGACTGCTTTTTCACTCAAAATATTGGTGAAGGCACAACTGAACACTGTTTACGATGCATGGACTAAAACAACGGAAATTGAAAAATGGTTTGTAAAAAAAGCTAATTTTTTAGACAAGGAGCGAAAAGCAATTTCGAAAGAAGCAAACATTGAAGCCAGCCATTTGTACGAATGGACTTGGTATTTGTACGACATCACAGAACGGGGACGAATTCTTTTGGCTAATGGTAAAGATCATTTGCAATTTACCTTCGCAGGCGATTGTATAGTAGATGTAAAGCTTACTCAAAAAGAAGACTACGTGCTGGTAGAACTTATACAAAAAGATATTCCCTCAGATGAAGAATCAAAAAAAGAAATTCGCATTGGTTGTCACACAGGTTGGTCGTTTTACCTGGTAAATCTAAAATCTGTTTGTGAAGGCGGCCTGGATCTGAGAAATAAAAATCAACTTTATAAACCTATGGTCAACAATTAACTTTATGGAGTTTACTTTACGTCCGTGGACGATGAACGATTTACAAAGCCTTGTGAAGTATGCTAACAATCATAAGATTGCAGAGAATATGACAAACCAGTTTCCCCATCCCTATAAGGAAGAGAATGGAAAGGCATTCATCGAATTTGCCACAAAAGATTCTCCCATTCATATTTTTGCCATTGAGGTAAATGGTGAAGCGGTTGGAGGCGTGGGCATTCACCCACAAAGTGATATCCATATTAAAAATGCAGAGCTGGGATACTGGCTGGCGGAACCCTTCTGGGGCAAAGGAATAGTATCAAAAATAATCCCACAAATTGTTGACTTCGCTTTTAAGACTTACGATATTACCCGTGTTTTTGCGCGCCCTTATGGAAGAAACAGAGGGTCGCAAAAAGTTCTTGAAAAGAATGGTTTTAAACTGGAAGCCAGATTAGAAAAGACCATTTTTAAAAATGGTGAATACGAAGATGAATTAATTTACGCAATTAGAAAATAAGATGGACAAGGAGCATCACTATACATTAACAGTTGCATGGACTGGCAACAAAGGTCAGGGAACCAGCGCTTACACGGCTTACGATAGAAGCCATAGCATTAAAGCGCAAGCCAAAGTAAACATTGAAGTATCCTCTGATCCTTCTTTTCGCGGAGACAAAACAAAATACAATCCCGAAGAATTATTTCTATCCTCTTTATCGAGCTGTCACATGTTGTGGTATTTGCATCTGTGCTCTGAGGCAGGGGTTGTGGTAACAGACTATGTGGATCATCCTGAAGGAACAATGATCGAAACAAAAGATGGCGGAGGTTATTTTAATGCGGTCACTTTACATCCTGAGGTAACTGTAGCAAACCAAAGCATGGTTAAAAAAGCTGCAGACCTTCATCATGACGCGAATAAAAAATGCTTCATAGCTAACTCCTGCAATTTTCTGATAGAGCACGAAGTAAAAATTAAAGTGCAGAGGCCTTAAAGTTTTTTGACTTGATTTTCCATCACGAGATAGTATTCTGAATCGTCCTCCCTATCTAAAAGTTGCAAACCCGTAAGATGTCCGAAAGCTGGCAAAATAAGGTGAGTAGAGCTTTTATAAAAGCAGGGTAATTTTACAGATTGACGGGCTTTACCATAAAGCTGAATCCCGGGATGAATATGTCCGCAAATATTTAACTTTTTAGATTCCTTAAGAGGATGGTGCGTAAAAATAAAATCTAATTCTTCAATTTGTCTTACTTTTAAAAGGTTGGGTATGTCATATACATCTTCTCGCATGATATCATGATTTCCCTCCACCAGGACAAATTGAACCTGTGGATAGTCCAATAATATAGATTTAAACCAAAGCCATTCACTATTATAAGCACTGTGAAATAAATCGCCCAATATCAATACAGTTTCAGGTTTCCAGGTATTCAGTAAGTAATGTATGGTATCAATGTCTTTTAAATGACTTTGCGGTGGCATTGGGATTCCCTGTTTACGAAAATGCGTGGCTTTTCCCAAATGAATGTCTCCAAAAACAAGTTGCTTGTAACGCGGCCTGAAAATAGCCCGTTGTGGTAAAAGAAAAAAAGGTTCCTGTTTTAAAAAGATTTCCAAGTACATTATTCCTGCGTGACTTTCAAGATTTTGTCGATGCGGGATTGTATGTCTTCATTACTGAAGCGCTCCCGCAAAGTATCTACTAAAATAGGAAAAGAAAACGGAGTAGGGCGCTCAGGGTGCGAAACAATTATTTTTTGTGTACTTATCCGGTCGAAAGCTTCCTGCATGCGGGTGATGTCCAGCTGAAAATCAAGCACTTCATCAAAAGACTGACGTAATAATAAATTGTCTTTTTCGTAATCTTCAAAAACTTTAAAAAATAATTGCGAGGATGCTTGTAAATGGCGGATTTTTTTCTGATGTCCCGGAAAGCCTGTAAATATTAGTCCTGCGATGGTTGCAATGTCTCTGAATTTTCGCTTCGCCATTTCCGTGGCGTTCATGCTTTTAAAAGCATCGTCATGTAGGTGTTCAGGAGAAAAAAGTTCATTGTCGAGCACCGCTTCAAGATTAACTTCTTTATCACTCAGTAATTCAAATCCATAATCATTCATTCCGATCGAAAAAGTGAAAGGTTCCAAAAGTGCGATGCGATGCGCCAGTATGGCGCCCATACCTTCATGCACAAAGCGCCCCTCGAAAGGATAAACAACGAGATGATATCCATCTTTTGTTTTAAATTGCTCAATAAGCAATTCGTCTTTTCCTGGCAGGTGCGAAATTTTTGCCTGAAGGTCGAGTAGGGGACCTAATTTTTTTAATTCTTCGTAAGTACTTTTATGGTGTTTGTATTCATCCAGTTGCATGCGAATACTTTGCGAAAGCTTTGAAGATAATGGCAGACGACCACCTAACCAGGAAGGAACAATCCCATTTCCTTTTTTGCTGATCTTCACACGCGCTTCCATGTCTTTGATCATAACGAGTTCTAAATTTCTTCCGCCGAACCAAAATACATCGCCGTTTTTTAATTTCGAAAGAAAAGCTTCTTCTACCACGCCTAGTTTTTTGCCTGCCATAAATTTTACATGCAGCATACTATCGCTAACAATCGTACCTATGCTTAAACGGTGGCGCATCGCAATTGCTTTACTTACGACTTTATACAGGCCGTTCTCTATCACCACTTTGTAAAATTCATCGTAAGCTTTTAAAGAGCTACCGCCTGCGGTAATAAAATGCAGACACCAGCTAAATTCTTCAGGACTCACACTTTGAAAGCAATGCGTGCCTTTAATTTCGTGATAAAGTTGTTCCGGATAAAAACCATCGGAAACAGCGAGGGTAATCATGTATTGAATCAATACATCAAAAGAACGAACATAAGGAATGCGGTTCTCGACTAAGTTGGATTCAATAGCGTAACGCAAAGCACTTCCTTCAATAATTTCTAAAGAGTTGGTTGGGACAAAATATATTTTACTTGTAGCGCCAGGATGATGTCCGCTCCGTCCGGCCCTTTGCATAAAGCGAGCCACGCCTTTGGGAGAGCCTACCTGTATTACCGTGTCTACCGCGTGAAAGTCCACACCAAGGTCGAGACTCGATGTACAGACAACGGCTTTAAGATTTCCTTTGTGTAAATTATCTTCTACCCACTTGCGGATATTTTCGCTTAATGAACCGTGATGTAAAGCAATTTGCCCGGCTAAATGCGGCGCGGCATCCAATAATTTTTGGTACCAGATTTCTGCTTGTGATCTTACATTTACAAAAATAAGTGTGCTGTTACTTTTTTCGATAATGGGCACGATCTTCGGCAGGAGCTTAATGCCAAGGTGTCCCACCCAGGAGTATTTTTCAATGACATCCGGATAAACAGTTTCTATTTTTATTTTTTTAAGGATATCTGTTTTTATATCTACGGAGTTCAATGTGTTAGGTCCTAACAAAATTTCCTTTGCTTCCTGCAAATTTCCAATAGTTGCAGAGATGGCCCATATTTTTAGATTCGGATTCAAAACACGTAAGCGCGAAAGGGCCAGCTGAACCTGCACGCCTCTCTTGCTTCCAAGCAGTTCATGCCACTCGTCGACAATCACAAATTCAAGGCCTTTAAAAAATTCGGGATAGCCTTTCGACGCTAATAACAGTTGAATGCTCTCAGGGGTAGTAATTAAAGCTTGTGGAGATTTTTTGCGTTGCCTCGCTCTCTCTGCCGTGGTAGTGTCTCCACTGCGAAGGGCAACTTTATAATCCAGGTTCATATCAACAGAAACCTGCTGTGTAGCAAGTAATATCTCTTTTGATAAAGCCCGTAAAGGGGTAATCCACAGGCAATGTAGGCCTGTATCTTTTTTGTTTAAGGCTATGGTTCTTCCTGTTTTCCTACTGACTTTTGATTTGTGTAAAGCATAATAGTGATGCAAGATACCGAACCAGATAGCGAAGGTTTTTCCACTCCCTGTAGGGGAATTCAAAAGTCCGCTTTTTCCCTCTTCAATAGCTTTCCAGGTTTCTTTCTGAAATTTAAAAGGTTTCCAATTTTTGTATTTGAACCATTCGTTTCCTATGCTCATATATTAAACAGAATTTAATAATTGCAGAAGATCATCTTTGGTATTGATTTCTTCTTTCTTTTTATCTTTTCTCCAGCGTAAAATTCTTGGGAAGCGCAAAGCTATACCACTCTTGTGACGAGGTGAAGAATTAATGCCTTCAAATGCGATTTCAAAAACCAATTCTGCTTTTACACTTCTTACCGGACCGAATTTTTCGATGGTGTGTCTTTTCACCCAATTATCTACTTCTAATATTTCCTTGTCAGTTAAACCGCTGTATGCTTTTGCAAAGGGCACAAGTTCGCCTTTATCCCAAACTGCAAAAGTATAATCTGTAAATAAATTTGCCCTTCTTCCATGCCCCGATTGCGCATAAATTAAAACGGCATCCACTGTATAAGGATCTACTTTCCATTTCCACCATTTACCTCGTCTTCTTCCGGTTTCGTAAATACTGTCTTTATGTTTCAGCATGAGTCCTTCGCAGCCTGATAGTTTAGACTCATTTCTTAAAGTGTCGAGATTATTCCAGTCATCGCAGTCTAGTAACGGTGATAGTTTCAGGAGCTGAGACGTGTGAGTGCTTAATAGCTCTTCCAACAATGCCCTCCTTTCTTTTAAAGGTTTCATGCGGATATCTTCGCCTTTGTATTCTATCAGATCATAACACATTAAACAAAGGGGAACATCCTGCAAGGTTTTTTTTGAGACATTTTTTCTTCCGATGCGTTTTTGCATCTCATTAAAGGAAAGAATTTTGCCATCTTTAAAAGGCAATACTTCACCGTCAAGAACTGTACCGTTAGGCAAAATATTTTTCAAAGACTCAAATTCAATAAATTTTTCGGTCATCAGTTCTTCGCCGCGACTCCAGATATGAAGTTCATCATTGCGAACAATGAGCTGTCCGCGAATTCCATCATACTTGCGTTCTATTTGCCAATCATGTATGTTACCCAGCTCTTCTGGCTTCATATCTAATTGGTAGGCAAGGTAAAAAGGATAAGGTTTTGAATGATCTGATGATCCATCGTCCAGTAAAAGTTGGTTAACATCTGTGTTCTGGGGAAGCCATGTTCCCATTAACTTATGCGCAACAATTTTATCGTCGATAGAAAAAACTTTCGCCAGTGCCTTAAAAACTAATTGCTGAGAGACACCCACCCTAAAACTTCCGGTGATGAGTTTATTGAAAACAAAAAGTTCGTCTTTGGAAAACGTTTGCCAGAACGACAACAACCAGTTTTTTTTCTCTTCATCGGTCTTATTCGCTAACAGCAGGATGTCTGACATCAGAGAGTTTAAGGAGATCGTGGATTGGTAGGCTGTTGTTGGAATAAGAAGACTAATGGTTTCTGCAAGGTCACCCACTACATTGTAGGAATCTTCAAATAACCAAAAAGGGATCTCTGCTAATTCTGTGGCCCATACTTTTAGATCTGTTGTTTTTATCGGGCGTTTAGGTCTTCTGCCTGTTAACAATGCTATAGCCCAAATAGCATCTTTCGGATCTGCAAGCGAAAAATAATTTGCCATTGCAGATATTTTAGCATTGGTTTTTGTAGTTTGATCGAGTTCGCTATAAAGATCGGTGAAGCCTTTCATGCAGCGTCCTCGCTTTCTTCTTTAATGGATTCTATGGAACTGTTTTCAATGCTTTCTCCTTCAAATTGAGTCTCAAGTTCAACTGCATTTAATTTATACTGTTCTCTCAACCATTTTGCATAAATAGACCGGTACCCGTGAGTCACGTATATGTTTTCTGCACCTGTTGCAAGCACAGCTTCATTCAAACCTTGCCAATCGCAATGATCACTCATTACAAAGCCCATATCTGCATTGCGTCTTCTGCGCGCGCCGCGCAATTGCATCCATCCACTGCACATGGCAAGTTTGTAAGGTTCAAATCTTCTTAACCAGGGTGATCCCATCGCAGATGCTGTAGCTACTATAACACCGGGATTCAAATCTTCTTTTTGAAAGTCTTGCGTAAATTTTTGATACCGCGAATTATCAAAACCTAATGCTTCATTGGTATTGTAAACTGTAGAATGCAGAAGTATTGGACGGTCAGTAATCAAACCGTTTAAAATTCTCTGGGCTTTTCCTAAAGCGTAGCCAATGATAATAGAGTTTAAACCTTGCGCCGTATTTTCAGCCACCCAGGTATTCATTTGCGCGTTCACAATTTCTGCTTCTGGAAAATTATAAATGGGTAACCCAAATGTCGACTCTGTTATAAAGTGTTGACATTTTACGGGTTCAAAAGGAATGGTATATCCATCTTGCTTTACCTTGTAATCTCCTGAAACAACCCAGATCTCACCTTTGTATTCAAGTCTTACCTGCGCAGAACCAATAATATGCCCCGCGGGAAAAAGACTAATGTTTACGCCGTTAATAGTCACGCTCTCATAATAGCTCAGTGTCTCTAACGAAATAGTACCAAGCCTGTAACGCAGTATAAATTCAGAATCTTTATGAGCCAGATAATGCTTGCTTCCACTCCTCGCATGATCTGAATGGGCATGCGTAATAATAGCCTTATCTACAGGCCTCCAGGGATCTATGTAAAGATCTGCTTGTGGGCAGTAAATTCCTTTATTTGTAAACTGTAAGAGCATTTTAATAAAAACAAGTGGTTTTATATAAAGTTTAAATCCTGGTGTAAATTAACTGTATTTATCGTGCTATAACAATGCCAATTAATTACTGCTGGGTAGGCTTAAACTGCTATTAAAATTTTGTGTAAAATTTTACCCTTTTCGAGAGACTACTCTTTTATTACCTGTGTAATATGGCGGTTTTAGCAGTCTTTCAGGTGGTATGATTTTTTCTCAAACAAATTAAAATTCAAAAAATGGAAAAGATTTTATCACAAAAAAAAGTTGCAATTGTAGTTACAAACGGCTTTGAACAGTCGGAATTCGAAGAGCCCTTAAACGCTTTGAAAGAGGCTGGTGCGAAAGTTGACATTATATCTCTTAAAAAAGAAAAAGTAAAAGCCTGGAAGGATAAGAACTGGGGTGACGAATTTGCGGTAGACCTTGGTATTGAAGAAGCCGATAGTCAGAATTATGATGCGCTTGTTTTACCTGGGGGTGTAATGAATCCTGATGTTCTTCGCACAAACGAAGATGTAATAGCATTTGTAAAAGATTTTATAGAAGATGAAAAGCCTGTAGCAGCTATCTGTCATGGTCCATGGACATTAATTGAAACAGGGCTTTTAAAGGGAAGGAAAATGACTTCTTATAAATCCATAAAAACTGATTTGATAAATGCAGGTGTGAACTGGGTAGATGAAGAAGTAGTGGTTGATGATGGATTGGTTACAAGCCGCAGTCCAAAGGATCTTCCTGCCTTCTGCGCTAAAATGATCGAAGAGATTGCCGAAGGTGTACACCACTAATGATTTTATAAATAATTTTTTAGAAAAAGATTCTTTTCAAGTAAGAATCTTTTTCGTTTTTACCCGTTTCTCTCTTTTCTTAACTTGTTGTCTGCTAAATTTCTAATTACTATTTTGCGGAAACGAAACTTATGAAAATTTTTCTGAAAACGGAACGCTTAATTTTGAGAGAATTACTTGAGGAAGATGAAGCCGGCATGTTCGAGCTGGATTCTGATCCTGAAGTGCATAAATATCTTGGTAATCAGCCGCTACAGAAACCTGAGCACAGCCGGGAAATAATTCGTTTTATCCGTAAACAATATGAGGATAACGGTATTGGTCGTTGGGCAATGATCAATAAAGAAACTAATGAATTTATGGGATGGACCGGGTTAAAATTAATGAGGGACCTTACAAATTACCATATTAATTATCATGATTTAGGCTATAGATTGATAAAACGGTTTTGGGGTAAAGGATATGCAACGGAGTCGGCTAAAGCTTGTATCTCTTATGGATTTAACGAGTTAAAACTAAACGAAATTTATGCTATGGCTGATGTAAATAACAAAGGTTCAAGAAACGTTTTAGAAAAATCAGGATTAACCTACGTTGGAGATTTCGATTTCCAGGGAGATCCGCACCAGTGGTTCAAAATCTCTTTATAATAGGTAGAAACGTAATACTCACTATTAGGGAGACTCTCTTACGGTTCTGGTGTTATTTACACTTTTTAAAATCCGACTACTCTCTTGTTTACTTGCGTAAGTGGTATAAAAAAAGAGCGAAACTTAATTCGCTCTCTCATTTAAAAATACTACAAACTATAAACTATTGTCTCTAAACGGATAACAATTACCAGCCTAAGATCCAAGCAAAAATTAACGGAGCAACGATAGTAGCATCACTCTCTACAATAAATTTTGGAGTAGTGATATCCAGTTTTCCCCAAGTGATTTTTTCATTCGGTACAGCACCCGAATAAGATCCATAAGAAGTCGTTGAATCGGAAATCTGGCAGAAGTAGCTCCAAAAAGGAATGTCTGTCATTTCCATATCCTGATAGAGCATCGGTACTACACAAATAGGGAAATCACCAGCAATACCACCACCGATCTGAAAAAAGCCTACACCTTTTCCACCACTGTTTTTTGGATACCAGTCTGCTAACCAGGCCATGTATTCAATACCACTTTTCATAGTACTCGCTTTGATCTCGCCCTTGATAACATACGATGCAAAAATATTACCCATGGTACTATCTTCCCAGCCCGGAACTACGATTGGTAAATTTTTCTCAGCCGCTGCAAGCATCCAGCTGTCTTTAGGATCAATTTCGTAATACTGTTTCAATTCACCACTGTTTAAAATCTTGTACATAAACTCATGCGGAAAATAACGTTCTCCCGCCGTGTCTGCATCTTTCCAGATTTTATAAATATGTTTTTGTAAACGACGGAATGCTTCTTCTTCAGGAATACAGGTATCGGTTACACGGTTGTAATGATTTTCTAAAAGATCCCATTCGTCCTGTGGAGAAAGATCGCGATAATGCGGCACACGTTTATAATGACTGTGTGCAACAAGATTCATAATATCTTCTTCAAGATTAGCACCTGTGCAGGAAATAATATCAATTTTTCCCTGGCGAATCATCTCTGCCAAAGATTTTCCGAGTTCTGCAGTACTCATAGCGCCTGCAAGAGTAACCATCATTTTACCACCCTCGGTTAAATGTGTTTCATATCCTTTTGCTGCATCTACAAGGGCTGCTGCGTTAAAGTGTTTATAATGGTGAGCCACGAAATTTGAAATCGGTCCTTTTTTTGCTAATGCTGAATCTGACATGTTTAATTTTTTGCTGCAAAGATAAAATTTTTTAATTACTGTATTGATTACCCGGTAATCAGGGTTTGCTGGAAGGGCTGAAATTGAAAAAACAGGAACCTGTAATGTTAAATTTTTTCCAAAGATTGGCGGTATTCACGTTTCTTAAAGTAATATTTTGTGTGACGGATCACGTGTCGCGCGTCAATCCAAAGACCGAAGGAGTAGTAAAATCCTTTAAAATGAAGGTCAATATTTTTTTGCTGAATAACATGACGGTAGCCTCCTATGCAGCTTACCCCGGCCCATTTAACAGGTTTAAAAATAAACTGAAGACCCGCGCTGGCGGGTATAATATTGCCGCTGGACTTTTTTAAATAATTATCAAGATTATCGGTGGTCCGTGTGGAATAGAGACCATAGCCTATTTCAACCGGCGCATTCACCTGAAGGTAACGTTTGTTAACGAGTACGTATTGATACGAGGTTATAAAATAGTTAAGAATTAAATACTCTCTTCTTGTAATGTTATTTTCATCGGTTAACTCAATGGATTTTTGGGTCAGCCGGTTTAAGGTGTAATAACCTGCGCAAAGAATATGTTTTTCTACCAGGGTAATGCCTGCCATAAATCCGGCTAAGTTTACAGGTTCTTTACTTATGAAAGAATAGCGGTTCTCTACACGCAGGTACGGTTTCGAATACTTTGGCCGGAAAATAAAGGCGGAATCTTTTCGCAATTCTGCTGTTAAAGAATCTATTTTTTGCTGCCTCGTACCAGGAGCTATCGGGCTTTTCTGAGCAAAAGTTAATTCCGCTATAGAAACGACTAATAGTAAAGCAAGCAACACTCTCATTCTTCTTTTATCAAATTTTAGTTTGTGGGTAAGGCTAATGTAAGCATATAATTTTATTCAGGTATTTAAAGTCCTGCCAAACGCTCACAAGTGTGATACACAAGTTTAAATACGTTTTCAAAATCTTCTTCCGCGCCGTAATAGGGATCAGGAACTTCAAGAAGCTCAGAAATTTTATTTCCTTCTAAAAATAAACAGACTTTGGCTTTGTGATTTTCATTTTTTGCAAGACTCACCACGTTTTTAAAATTATTTTTATCCATTACAAAGATCTGGTCAAAGTTGTCGAAGTCTGAAACATTGAATTGCCGTGCGCGCAGAGCGGTGAGGTCTACGCCGTTTTTTTTTGCATTTGCAATGGTTCTTCTGTCGGGAGCTTCGCCTGTATGGTAGTTTGCAGTACCTGCTGAATCTACTTCCAACTGCAAATTATGTTTGTCTTTTAAATGAAGCATAATGCCTTCCGCCAAAGGCGAACGGCATATATTTCCAAGGCAAACGAATAATAGTTTTTTCATGCGCACAAATTTAAAAAAATAAAAAAAACGGATTTGGGTTAAGCCAAAATCCGTTTTTTATGCATGCAATTTCTTATAAGCCGAAACTGTAAGAGGCCCTCATGCCATTGGTGTAAAATCCTTCAATAAGTACCGGTCCCGATTTTTCAAGACGTTTTTTAACTTGTGAAGAAGATTCCATTTTTTGTTTATCTATATGCGTGATAATAAATCCTGCTTGAATACCTGTTTGAGCAAGTCTTCCCGAATTTAATTTCTGAATTCTTACACCATTCTCAATCTTCATATCGGTCAGCTCATCACCGTCTATATCCTCTAATTCAGCTCCAAGTATACTTGCCGTAGACTTAACCATCTCACTTTTTTTCACGAGGTTGGTGGTGTTATCCAACGTTTTTAAAACAACCGGAATAACGATATTCTTGTTATTACGACTGATAGCTACATTGATTTTATCACCCGGACGGTATCTGCTTATTTGTTCTTGTAATTCACTTACAGAATTTATAGAAACATCCTGAATGCTTTTAATGACGTCACCTTCAAGTACACCGGCATCTTCGGCGCTTCCTCCAAGGGTTAAACCATTTACATATACTCCGGTTAATTGTTTCAGATTTTTTTCTGCTGCAAATTTCGCGTCAATATCTTGAATGCTAACTCCAATATAAGCGCGTTGAACCGTACCAAATTCTACCATATCACTCACCACTTTTTTAACGATGTTAACAGGCACCGCAAAGGAATAACCCTGGTAAGAGCCGTTGTTAGAAGCAATTGCAGTATTGATACCAATCAGTTCTCCTTCTGTATTTACCAAAGCACCACCACTATTGCCTGGATTTACAGCTGCATCCGTTTGTATAAATGATTCAATGGGGCGTTTATTTCCGTTTAAAATATTGTTACGCCCTTTAGCGCTCACAATACCGGCAGTTACTGTGCTATTAAGGTTAAATGGATTTCCTACAGCCAGCACCCATTCTCCTACTTTAACCACATCGCTATTTCCATAGTTTAAGAAGGGAAGGTTTTTCTCTTTAATTTTTAGCAAAGCTACATCCGTACTGGCATCGGCCCCTATTACTTCCGCCTCGTAGGTGCGACGGTCGTTTAATATAACTTCGATCTTGTCAGAACCGGCGATCACGTGGTTGTTAGTAACAATGTACCCGTCCTGGCTGATAATAACCCCACTTCCGCTTCCTTGCTGAATATAGCTTTGTTGTTTTTTAGGCTGACCAAAAAATAATTCAGCGAAAGGATCATACGAAAGATTATTAACCTGCTCGCTGATTGTTTTTATATGCACAACAGAGTTTACAGACTTCTCAGCAGCCATTGTAAAGTCGCTCATGCCGCCCGAAGCACTGCTCGAATAATTTGTTAGTTTGTATACATTTGATTGCTCAGGATTTGTAACCTGACTTGTAGAATGTTCATTTTCGAATAGAAAGTGTGAACCGGTTAAAGCAACGAAGCCGCCGAAGCATGCTACAAAAATGGATGAAACTATTTTTTTCATAGGTTGTTATTTTTGTTTTTTAAATGCCACATGATATACCCACCTTAACTATATGCGTTTTGCGCTGCAGCAAAATGGCTATCTCATATCTATTTAGTGTTGGTTTTTTTTGTTTCCGATACTCTAAGCTAACTGTTCTAATCGCGACTTAGAAACTGACCTTTTATATCTTTTTAATTTTAATGTTACCTGTATAACACAAATGTAATGCGGATATTATTTTGGCAGTTTGTTTTTAACAATCCTTAACCGGCAAGGGTTTCCGGCTGTTAAAAATTCAAAACTTTCGCTTCCCAACCCATCGCTATTTTGATTAAATTTACAGTAAAATTAATGAGATTGAAAAGAAAAATACCCACCTTTATTTTTGGAGTATCAATAGGTTTGATAATTGGCGCTGCTTTTTTTGTGTTCAAATTAAACGAGGTATTTGACAGGTTAAAATCCTCTGGCCCCGGCCAGGTGACAGTAATCGAACAGTCAGTTAAAAATGAGAACGACAAGCAAGAAAAAGATAATAAAAAAAGTAAGGAACGTTTTAAAATTGATGTTTCTAAAAGTAAAAAAGTAGATTATAGCGAAGTGGATAGTTTGATTAGCAATGACGAAACCATTAATATTGCGACGGATGAATTATTGTCAGTTAAAAATGTTAAAGTCATTATCATCGGTGACAATATTTCAGGAAAGGACTCCCTGGCCTCCAAACTCGCTCATGTAAAGGATAATTATTCGGATCTCTATTTTATCGAATTCTGGAAAACACCTTTAAATACCAAAGGGTATCGCTTCTCAAAAAATAAAATAATGCTTTATGGGTTTATGGACTTTAACAATGTGTTACTCTATAAACTGGATAATTCATACTACATAAAATCTTCTGACCAGGTTTACAAACTATTTTATGGGGGCGATTTTAAACGTCTTGAGAGAGTTGTAGACACTGATCTTCTTGCAAAAATCAATTAATGGAACTCAGTTTTTATAAATACCAGGGAACCGGTAATGACTTTATCATGGTCGATAACCGGAGTAATAATATTTCTCTTAGCCACGAACAGGTTGCTTCTTTATGTCACCGTCGTTTTGGAATTGGAGCCGATGGTCTGATCTTATTGGAATCTGAACCAGGTTTTGATTTTCGTATGGTATATTACAACAGCGATGGAAACCGCAGCAGTATGTGTGGCAATGGCGGAAGATGCCTGGTTGCTTTTGCAAAGGATTTAGGACTAATTTCTGAAAATGCAAAGTTTTCTGCAACCGACGGACCGCACGAAGCAACTATCGATGCCTCAGGCATGGTTTCTTTAAAAATGCAGGATGTTAAAACTATGGAACTGGGTGAGGATTATTTTTATCTCGACACGGGTTCGCCTCATTATGTAAAGTTTGTGCTGGACGTTGAAAATTTTGACGTAGTTAACGAAGGAAAAAAAATTCGTTACAATGAGCGCTTTAAAGAAGAAGGTACAAACGTGAACTTTATCGAAAAACAAGAAGATGAATTATTTGTTCGCACTTACGAAAGAGGAGTAGAAGATGAAACTTATTCTTGTGGAACAGGTGTTACAGCAGCGGCTCTTGTAGCGGCCGTTAATGGCATCTCTAATGGTAAAAATAATTGTCTCATTAAAACCAAAGGTGGAACACTGGAAGTAACTTTCGAAAAAGTGCTCGAACAAAATTTCTATAACATCTGGCTCAAAGGTCCTGCTGTAAAAGTTTTCAGCGGTTCGATTCATATCGGTTGATTGCAGTTTTACCAGGCATTCAGATCCCTTTCCCGCCTGAACCTATGCCAGGACATTTTTTGAACTGCTCTTTAGGGTGAGTGACAAAGTTATTCTTGCCACAGGCAAAAAAATAAGCGGCAAAATAAAAACCTGCGTCCTGTTTTTTTATAGAAAGTAGGTTGTGGTAAAGAAATTGAAAATCAAACATATTTTATTTATAGCTGTCACTTTGAGAAAAATCTGTGAAATCGGTGGAATCTGTGGCAAAAGCATCCGGGAATTATTTTAACTTTATCCAATCATGTTCTTAAAAGGAAACAACATCTCTCTTAGAGCCTTAGAGCCCTCCGATGCAGACCTGCTTTACCGCTGGGAAAATAACCAGGCGCTCTGGCCGGTGAGTTACACGCAGGTACCCTTTAGCAAATTTATCTTAGATGAATTTACCAATGCCGCATACTCGGATATTTATACGAACAAACAGCTACGCCTGATGGTGGCAAAAACAACTCCGAAGGCTGATGGATCTGCCGAAACTATCGGTATTGCAGATCTTTTTGAGTTCGATCCGCAACATCACCGTACGGGTTTAGGAATTTATATAGAGGAGTCTTTTCGCAAGTCTGGTTGTGCATTAGAATCTATCGAGCTTTTGAAAGCATACTGTTTTAAAACTTTGCTTTTAAAACAAATTTTCGTTCACGTTTCCGCCTCCAATACTGCCAGCATAGGCCTGTTTGAAAAAGCGGGTTTCGAAAAGAGCGGATTGAAAAAGTGCTGGATCAAAACGGGATTGAATACGTTTGAGGATGTTTGGTTCATGCAAATCATTAACAACGGTGACTAGGATTTTTACACTGAAATATTTTCTGTACTATTTTACCTTGCTTCTTGTCATGATTAGCTGCGGTCCGGACGCCGCAATAAATCAAACGAAAGAAAAAAAGGATTCTTTACTTTATTTAAACCATTCCGATTCTGCTAAGTATGTGGGAATGATGACTTGCCGGCAATGTCACCAGCCTATCTATAACACCTTTATAGAAACCGGAATGGGAAAATCTTTTGATATAGCCACCACAAAAAAATCTTCCGGCGATTTTTCATCTGCTTCAATCTATGATAAAATTGCTGATCTGCATTACAAGGCTTATTGGGATCACGATAGTTTATTCATCAAAGAATTTCGACTTGCTGAAAAAGATACAACGCATGTAAGAACAGAGCAGGTGAATTATATAATCGGGTCGGGACAGCATACAAATTCTCACATGCAATCTGTGAACGGCTATATCAATCAAATGCCGATGACCTATTACACGCAAAAAAAACACTGGGATCTTCCACCTGGTTTTGAAAATGGTGTGAATACTCGTTTCTCAAGAAAAATAGGCCTTGAATGTATGTCTTGTCATAATGGTTATCCGGAATTTGTTTTAGGTTCTGAAAATAAATTTAAAAGCGTTCCTAACGGCATTGATTGCGAGCGTTGCCATGGCCCCGGCAGTATCCACGTGGCAGAAAGAAGCACGGGCAGCAAAATAGATACTTCCAAATACATTGATTATTCTATCGTAAATCCTGCTAAACTTTCTATTGATGCGCAGTTCGATATATGTCAGCGTTGCCATTTGCAGGGAAATGCAGTTTTAAAAGAAGATAAATCTTTTTATGATTTTAAACCCGGACAGAAATTGAGCGATTTTATTTCGGTCTTTCTTCCAAAATATAAAAATGCGGATGAAGACTTTATCATGGCTTCACACGCCGATCGTTTGAAACAAAGCGCCTGCTTTATTAAATCCTACGAAAAAGCCGGAAAACAAAATAGTTTAAAACCTTATCAGGGAGCCATGACGTGTGTTACCTGTCATAATCCCCATGTAAGCGTTCGCAATACCAATAAAAATAGTTTTAACGATGCCTGCATGAAATGTCATGCTCCCGCTTCGAGCTTGGTCGAGAAGGCTCACCGCCAACTGCCTGCTGCCAACCTGAAAAACTGTGTCTCCTGCCATATGCCATCCTCAGGGTCTACCGACATTCCACACGTTTCTGTTCACGATCATTATATTCGGAAACCCATTACAAAAAAAGAAAAAGAGAAGATCAAAACTTTTATAGGACTTTATTCTGTAAACGAAAAAAATCCGGATGCTTTAACACGAACAAAAGCTTACATCGATCAGTACAGCAAGTTTGATCAGAATCCCGTGTATCTCGATTCAGCTCTAAGTATTTTAAAAACGGTGAAAGATGCGAAGAAAAGTCTTGCTCTGCAGATTCAGATTTATTTTATAAAACAAAATTTCCCGCAGATCTTAAATCTTATAAATACCTATGGAGAAAAAAAGTGCGATTCTTTTTTTGTTACAAAATCTTTCGAAAATAAGGATGCCTGGACTGCTTACCATATCGGTGAAGCCTTTTCGAATACAGGAAATACTCCTTCGGCTGTTAAATGGTTTACAAAGGCCGTTGCCTTAGCACCCTACAATTTGGATTTTAGAAATAAATTAGGTTCGAACTTGGCCGCTTCTAACAATATGAACGGCGCTACAGAACAATTTGAATTTATCATGCAGGAAAATCCAAAGTTTGTATCCGCCTACTCAAATTTGGGTTATATAAAATTAACTCAGGGCTTTCCTGCAGAGGCTTTCCGCTTGTATACACTTGGTAAAAAATTAGACCCGGATAATGAAGCACTTTTATTAAATTTGGCGGGGTATTATATGTTTATGAAAGATAAAGTTTCTGCTAAAAAACAATTAGAAATACTCCTTAAAAAAAATCCTAAAAATCAGAGAGCCGCCATGGCCTTACAGCAACTGAACAGATTATGAGTAAGAAAAAGAAAAGCGGTTTTTTAGTTATCCTGGTTATTCTTGCTATTCTTGTTACTGCAGGAATGTACTTTTACCAGAAATTCTTTAAAGGCATTAATTTAAAGGATAAAAATTACACCTACATCTACATCGAAAGGGACGACTCTTTTGAAGATGTAGTGAACGACATAAATTCTGAGAACATTATTGAGAATGTAAAATCCTTCGAATGGTTAGCCAAAGAAATGGATCTTGAAAATAGTATTCATCCGGGAAAATACCGTATTAACAATGGGATGAACATGCGCCAGATCATTAACATGATCAAATATAATAAGCAGGAAAAAGTAAAGCTTACCTACAATTCGCAGATTCATGACCTTGAAGAATTTGTTGAATATACTGATGAAAAACTGGAGCTCTCGGGTTCAGAACTGGAAGATGTGTTAAGTGACGAAAAAAAACTACACGAATGGTTTAAACTAGATCCTGATAATAGTTTCGGACTTCTTGTACCAGGTGTGTACGAGGTTAGCTGGGCCATCACAACCGAAGAACTCTTTGATATTTTGAGAGAACGTTATTCAAAAGTATGGAACAGCAACCGAGTAACTCAGGCAAAAAAACTGGGCTTCAGGGTAGCTGAAATTATTACCATCGCTTCTATTGTGCAGAGTGAAAGTGCTATTGAAAGCGAACAGGAGAAAATTGCCGGTGTATACATTAACCGTCTCAAAAAAGATATGCGCCTGGAAGCTGATCCAACTTTAAAGTTTGCAAATAAAAATTTTGGTGCGCGAAGAGTTTATAATGTCGATAAAGAAATTAATTCGCCCTACAATACCTATCGTTACAAGGGACTGCCACCGGGGCCCATCTGTCTCGTTTCGCAACAAGCAATTGATGCGACCTTAAATTACAGCAAGCACAATTTTATTTTCTTTTGCGCGAAACCAGAATTGAATGGACTTTCAGACTTTTCAGCCACCTACGAGCAACATCGTAAATATGCCTCTGCCTATCAAAAAGCCATGAATAAAAAGGGGCTGGGGCGCTAGAAGCAAGTTTTGCGAAGCCTTGTAAAATGTGTATTTTTGGGGCTCCTGCACATCAAAAGATAAACAACTAGAAATACTTCCCGATTATGGATAAGAATACTGAAGAAAAAATAAAACTTTTAGAAGATAAATACGGCCAAATGGGTCAGGACATTAACGGTTACCTGGATGGACTATTACTTTCAAATTATTTGACCTATTGGGATTACATTCAGGTGGAAACTCTTCTTACTTTACAAAATCCTAAAACAGATTTTCCGGATGAGCAGATTTTTATCATGTATCATCAGATCACCGAACTTTTTTTCAAATTAGCTTTAAACGAATTTGAGCAAATAGGAAACAACGGCCCTGTAATGTTACCAAATGGTAAGATGGATGGGTGGAAAGAAAAACTCGATCCTAAATTTTTTGCTGAAAGGGTAGGCCGCATCAACCGCTATTTTGAAGCGCTTACCAAATCTTTTGAGATCATGGTAGACGGTATGGAAAAAGAGCAGTTTTTACGCTACCGCATGGCCCTGCTTCCTGCAAGTGGTTTCCAAAGCGCCCAATACCGTAAGATCGAAATTTGTGCCACTGATTTTTATAATTTGGTAGACAAAGATGTTCGTCCTACTTATCAGAACCAACATCCTCCGATAGAGGAAATGTTTAAAAATATTTACTGGAATAAAGGTGCTACAGAATTAAGCACCGGTAAAAAAACTTTAACGCTTCTGCAATTCGAAAAAAAATACGGGAAAGAATTTGTAAGACTTGCTGAAGAATACAAAACGAAAAATCTTTGGGCAAAATATAAATCACTTTCTGAAGAAGATCAGAAAAATCAAAAAGTAATAAATGCTTTAAAAGAAATTGACGTGAATGTAAATGTCAACTGGCCTTTGATGCATTATAAATCTGCCGTTCAGTATTTACAACAAAACACCGAAGATATAGCGGCAACAGGGGGAACTAACTGGCAAAAATATTTGCCGCCACGTTTCCAAAAACGTATATTTTTCCCTGAACTTTGGTCGGAAGAAGAAATTGCCGACTGGGGTAAAGGCTGGGTGGTTACGAATGTTTTTAGAACCAATTAATTATTTCGGTTTTTTTATTCCGGCTTAAACACGAAATGAAAAACCCGTAACTCGAACTAATATGTCGATACAAGTAAAAAATATCACCAAATTATATGGCACTCAAAAGGCGTTGAATAATATTTCTTTTGAAGTAGGAAGCAATGAGATAGTTGGTTTTCTTGGTCCGAACGGTGCGGGTAAAAGTACCATGATGAAAATTCTTACCTGCTATATTCCGCCAACACAGGGCTCTGCCACAGTTGGAGGTTTTGATATAGCTTCTCAAAGTTTGGACGTAAGAAAACAAATTGGGTATTTACCAGAACATAATCCTCTTTACCTTGACATGTATGTAAAAGAGTTTCTTGAGTTTGCAGGCAATCTTCATAAAATAAAAAATTGCAACGCGCGTGTTAAAGAAATGATTGCGGTAACGGGATTGCAACTTGAACAGAATAAAAAAATAGGAGCTTTAAGTAAAGGTTACCGTCAGCGTGTAGGTCTTGCCCAGGCTATGATTCACGATCCAAAAGTGTTGATCATGGATGAACCCACTACCGGACTTGATCCCAATCAACTGGAAGAAATTCGTAACCTGATAAAATCGCTGGGTAAACAAAAAACAGTGATGTTAAGCACCCACATCATGCAGGAGGTTGAAGCTATTTGCGACAAGGTAATCATCATCAATAAAGGAGAGATTGTTGCAAACGACGAAACCAAAAACTTACAAAAAAACAGCACCAAACAAATCATTACCGTCGAATTTGATAAGATCGTTTCTTCAGATTTGCTAAAAACAATTCCTCAGATTGACCAGGTGAATTTTCTTCAAAACACAACCTGGCAGTTAATTTCCTTATCAAAAGACGATGTGCGTAAAGAGATCTTTAACTTTGCAGTAGCAAACAATTTGGGCGTATTAACGCTTAATAAAGAAGAACAAAAGATTGAGGACGTCTTTAAAGAATTGACAAAATAATAAAGCTTTTGCTTTTCAAACTTAACTGCTTCAAGTATAGAGCAAACATTTATACCTTCCTCCAATAGCTATTGGCCTTCGTCTTGCTTAGCGGTTTGTTATCAGGGTCTGTACACTAAATTGTACTGCTGCAAAACAGGACTAGAAGAGGTTTTAAACTTCAAAGATTTTAAGTCGGTAAGAACCTGAGTAATTTCTTTTTGCTGACTCCTCGTAAAATCAAAAGCATTTGTAAAAACAGCTTTCTTTACCTTCCCTTTTTCATCCAGCATTAGAGAAACATCAAATTTTCCGACAAGATTTTTTGCCACGAGAGCTTCTTTCAATTCTTTTTTAAAGGCAGCTTCGTCTGAAATTTCAGGCAGAGCAATAGCTGCCCCAGCATCAGAGCTGGCGGCAGAAGGTGGCGACATATAATTACCAGATCGCTCATTGCCCTCAGTAGACTTTAATTTTTTAGAATCTTTAGCACCGGCTACCACTTCTTTTTCGGAGTCGGATTCCTCTATCTTTTTAGTTTCTTCAGCCTTTGCAACAGCAGGCATGTCACTGCCCTGATTCATTTGTTCTACCGGTGCAAGCACTTCATTCTTTTCACTGGCAGGAGCTGACATCGGTTTTGGCGCCGTCTTGATTTGGAAAGAAGTAATGGTTTTTTGATCGTCTTTGAAGCTGGATTTAATTCCCTCTTTCATTGGAGCCTCAGGAGCAGTTTCTGATTCTGAAACAGGTTTTGCGTTTTCAGAATTAACCTGACCCGCTGATTGCGACGGATCCTGAGCTTCAAACTGAAGACCGCGATTTTTCAAAGTTCGCTCTTCCATGCTCTTTTGAAGCTTATCACCGCTGCTACTTTCAATGGCTAATTGATCCTCTTTAACAGAAGAAGTTTTGAGAAATAAATAAATGCTAAAGCCAATTACCAAAAACAATCCCGCTGCAGCATACCAATAGCCGGTAACCGACTTTTTCTCTTCATTAAAAACTTCCGAAAATAGTTTTGCATCTACCCGATTTTGTAGATCAAAAGCTTCTTTCTCATTTTCAAGCATGGCAAAACCTTCCAGGGCATCCTGATCAAAGGCATCAAACGACTCGTCCTGCTGAGTTTTTTTGTTCAGCAATTCTTTCAATTTGTGTTTATGCGTATTATCCTTGTGGCTGCTCATTTATCAGGGCTTCCATTTTTAATTTTAGATTTCTTTTTCCGTTTTGAATATAACTTTTTACGTCGTTGTTGCTAAATCCAGTTATATCCATAATTTCTACATAAGATTTGTTTTTTAAGTAAAACAACTCAATGCACATTTTTTGTTCTTTGTTTAAAAGGTCGATCGCTACTTCCATAATTGAAATCTGCTTCTCCTTTTCTTTTAGTAGATGCTCAGGATCTGAGTAATCCATAAGCAAATGAACATTATCCTGCAGTTCAAGCTCTTTTTTGAGTGCACTTTGCCTTTTTCTAAGTTCCATTAAACAAAAGTTTTTACTGTACACGTAAAGCCAACTCTTAAAATACTCTATTTTGTGTTTCTTAAGGTCCTTTATTAGGTTTGTAAAGATTTGAATAACAGCGTCCTGAGCCTCGTCTTTATTCTTTAAATACTTGATGCATAAACCCAAAACCAGATGTCCGTAGCGCTGGTAAAGGATTCCAACCAGTTTGTTGTCGCCCGACTCTGAAAAAACGTTAATCAGCTCATTGTCGGAATAATTGTTGTATTTATCGTTAAAAACCAAGAATAAAGCGATTTGGGGCTAAATTAATAAAATAACCAATAATAATTTGGCATTTAAAATCAAATATTATCTTTGTGAAATTCATTTAAGTCTGTCTAAATCATTTAAATATTTACTTGTTGTTTTTTGCCTGATTTCCCTCAAATTTCAACAACCTTCTACTTTTGACGCCAACTCAAAAATCAAGGCCGTATTTTTGTATAATTACACCCGTTATTTTGAATGGCCTGATAACAAGAAAGTTGACAATTTTGTGATTTACGTGGTTGGTAAAAATGAAAATCTTATCACGGAACTTAAAATGCTTGCTACTAAGAAAAAAGTTGGAAACCAGGAAATTGAAATTAAAAATTCAGCCACTTTCGATCCGGCCATTATTTCTCACATTATCTATTTTGCGCCTGAAGCGTCTAAATCACTTAGTGAGGGCGCCTCTAAGAATAAGGGAAAAGGAACACTCATCGTTTCCGAAACTCCCGGAGGTGGGAAATCAGGAGCGAGCATCAACTTTATAGCCCTGGAAAATAAACTAAAATTTGAATACAATAAAAATGCAGCAGTGAAAGCCGGTTTAAAAACTAACGAAGATTTTAAAGCGCTGGCCGCCGTAAATATTGATTAATATTAAACAAAAAATGATGTGCAATTTGCGCCATATATCTAAAAACTTGCTTGTGGGCATCCTCATGCTTCTGAGTGCGGGCTTATGGTCGCAGGAAGATAGGCTAGTCCGGGCGCAGCAATTGATGCGTGCAAAAGCACCAGGATCTATTGAAAGCGCGGCAAAGGCAATCGATAGCGTTATTGTTAATCCACAAACTAAAAAGGATTATGTTTCATGGACTACCCGTGCATTTATTTACTTCCAGATTTACAAAGCCAACGACAAACAAAAATTAAATTCGTCCTACAGGGATACAATCATCAACTCCCTGATAGTATCAAATAGTCTTCAGCCAGATTCAAGCTATCTTGTTCAAAATAATAGCCTGTTAACTAACCTGGCAAAAAACTACTTCAATATTTCACGCACTTTGCTCCAGGATTCTATGGATGCTGATAGGAGTATAATTGCTTACGGCAGGTATAAATCTATTAGCCGCCTTGTAGATCCTTCCATGGATTTTAAAACAGATGACATCAAATATTACCTGGCACTGGGCAGCCAATATTCTGCGGTTTTTATCAAGGACAATAATGATGCTAAATCCCAGGAAATTGCCAAGGTGGCATTATTGAAAGTGCTTGAGCTTCAACCTGAAAATCCTACCGCAAACATTAATATCGGGCTTATGTACTACAACCAGGCTGTAAATTTGAGTAAGTCTTTAGATTACGGTGCAGATTTCTCTCAAATCGATATTGTTCAGGAAAACATGGTAAAACTCGCAAAACAGTCTGAGCAGTTTATCTATAAAGTTTATGCTAACGATAATAAAAATCTTAAAGCAATAGAAGCCCTCTATTATATATACCGTATGTTAAATGAGCCTGCAAAGTCTGATGACTTTAAGAAAAAAGGTGAAGAACTGGGTATTAAATTTTCTGAGCAACCAGCTGATAAAGACAAATAGCCATGAAAATGAGGTTTACTATAGGAAGAAGGATAGGGCTGGGTTTCGCTATCTTTATTTTATTAACGGTTATAGCTTTCATTCTTACCGTTGTTATTTTAAATGAAAGTAAACGCCGCACCGAAACAGTGGTTGGAGAAGTAGCTCCGAGTGTTGCCGAATTAAAAGAGCTCAATCTTTTATTACAACGCTCAAATACAGACGTATCGAAATGGTATTACAATAAGAGCTTTAACGACATTGAATTTCGTGATGAACTCAAAACTATTATCAGCACTGAATATCCCAAGAAAAAGGCCATTTTGACCAAATTTTCTGAAGATTGGCTGACAGAGGAAAAGAAAAAATTAGGAGTTATTTTTTTACGAATAGAGTCCTTATTTAAACTATACGAGACTGAAATCATTGGTCAGTTAAATTCTACAGAAGCTTACGATGATCCAAGTATCTATATGATGGCCCGTTTGCCATTTGAACAGTCGGACACTGACATCAAAATTATTTACAAGGACTTAACTTCCTTAATCGAGCTCAAACAAAAGTATGCGGAAGACGTAACGCAAAAAATGTTCTCGTCCATCAACTTTCTTAAAACCTTTGTTCAACTTCTTGGGATTACACTCGTGGTGGGTGGATTACTGATTGCGATTTTCACAACCCGCTCCATCACTATTCCTATCCAGGTGCTTAAAAAAATGCTCTTGTCTATGGGACTTGGTATTCTTCCAAAAGAACGTGTTAGCGCAACCCGCGACGAAATTGGTGAAATGGGAAATGCTCTGAATGATCTCATCAGATCGATGCAGCATACTACAGACTTTGCTAAAGAAACCGGGGCAGGAAATTTTGATGCGGAATACAAACCTTTGAGCAAAGATGATTCTTTGGGCCACGCCCTCTTGAAAATGCGTGTCGATCTTGCAGAAAATGAGCGTTTCCTCGAACAAAAAGTAATTGAGCGCACAGAAGAGGTGGTACGTCAAAAATCGGAGATTGAAAATAAAAACGAGGAGCTTGAGATTCTTTACAAACAAGTAACCGATAGTATTCACTATGCAAAACGTATTCAGGATGCTATTCTTCCTACTGCTAATACGGTAAAACAGTTATTGCCGGACGCTTTTATTTTGTTTAAGCCCAAAGATATTGTCAGCGGCGATTTTTACTGGATCGAACAAAAAGATAATTTGGTGTATTTTGCCGCAGTAGATTGCACGGGCCATGGAGTACCAGGGGCATTTATGAGTCTGGTAGGACACAATATTTTAAAGGACATTATTAAAAACACAACCGCTACCAGGCCTTCTGAAATTCTTGACAGCCTGCGGGAAGGCATTGTAAATGCACTCAGAGTCGATGATTCTGGAAGACAGGCCAAAGACGGGATGGATATGACGCTATGCGCTATAGATTACAAAACAATGGAACTTCAGTACGCGGCAGCTTTTAATCCTCTGTATATCATTAGAAAGGGTGAATTATCCATGTACCCGGCAAACAAATTTCCAATTGGATCTTACATAGGAGAAAAAACAAATTTCGACAATCATACCATAAAGCTTGAAAAGGGAGACCAGATCTTTATCTTTAGTGACGGGTACGCTGACCAGTTTGGCGGCCCTAACGGCAAAAAGTTTATGGTTGGCAACTTTAGAAAGCTACTTACCCAAATCAGTCAATTACCTTCTAATCAGCAAAAAGAGAAGCTCGACGAAACTTTACTAACATGGCAGGGTGGACAAGAACAGGTAGATGACGTGCTTGTTATTGGAGTAAAGGTTTAAATTTATAGAATGCGCATCCCTTACACGCTAGTTGTCTTATTTACTGCTTTATCACTTGGCCTGTTTTCTCAAATGCAAGTGGAAAGCATCAGGGTCTCTACGGCACAAGTTGGAGTCTCTGCTATCAGCGTCAACAGCCTTATTGCAAAAACCTACGACCTTACTTATCCGCTATACGATTATAAAGTAGATACACTAACCAGGCAACTGATTTTTGCAGGAAGACAAAGAGGCGAATCAAGCAGTAGTACTTATTTAAGCCGTGGTTTTTTTGCCGCCCTGAGTAGTGTGAACGATTCTATTAAATGGATCAACGAATCGAGTTTATACGACATTCGCCTTTCTGGTAACAACCTGATGCTGAGTAACGAAGTGCGTTCTGTACGCTACAATAAAATTCACGGGTACGATGAAATTCGTTACGATTCTAAAATTATTTTTACTGTACCCAAATACAACCGCGGTTTTATGTATGACAGAACGCAGGAAAATGTTTTGAATTGCGTAAATCTTACATTGGGTACAACTACCTGGAGCTGCACTATTCCCAAAGGCGAGAACTGGATTGACACACAATTCTTAAATGACTCAACTGTGTTAATTGCAGCAGGCGGCCTTCATGCAGTAAATGTACGGACGGGATTATTGTGGACTTTTCCTTTAAGTACAGCCATTCGCACCAACCGCTCTTTTATTTATTCCAACGCAAAGTTTAATACCATTCAGAAGATCAGTTCTGTTATTAAAACCTCTACAGAGGATAATATTGTAACACAGATTGCTTCTAATATTTACAAAGACAACAACCTGATCTATTTTGCATCCAAAGAGAAATTAATCGCTGTAACACATGCCGGTAAATTGGCCTGGCAGGTAGATTTAAAAAATTATCCAACATCCAAAATGCTCATCTCAAAAACAGATTCGTCCCTGATTTTGGTAAACTTTGGATTGGCAACACACAGCAATAACTTCGTAACATGGGGCAAACCATTTATAATTACCCTCGATCCTGCTTCAGGAAGAATTATCACACAAGCTGACTTAAGCAACATTGAAAATCTCGCAGACTATGTAAAAACCGACAAACGTTTTATTTTAGCCAGCAAAGATGATGTGCAGGAAGTAACTCCGGGCAAATCAGAATTAAAAACGGTACTTGCTCTGGGGCCCAATAAATACGGGGAGTTTGTTGAATTTATAAACGGTGATGAATACTATATTTTAAAAGAAGGGTATTTTGTACCATTGAATTTCATCAACGATAACGTCACTTATTTTCGTGCGGATAACAATAAAATTTACGGCATAGAAGCAGAAGACCTTAAATACGAATATCACTTCACTGAACTTTTTAAACTCGACAAAAAATACCAGGATAAAACTGTGTTGTATAACGAACAAAAAACACTGATCACTAACAGTCTTTTTGAATTATTATTCACCATAAATCTTTCTGATAAAAACGTCATTCTAAACAACAAAATGTACTTTATGAGCAATTATAAGATCTTTATGCTCAACCTGGATGATTTGAAATAATCAGTTTTATCTTTCGTAGGCTTCCATCAATTCGCGCCAGAGTTCCGGAACGGGAATACTGATATTATGAACGTAGTCCATGGCCACTAAAATCCCAATGATGGCGGCGCATTCAATAAACTCCCCATTTACTTTTTTTACAATGGAGTTTTTAAAACGGATACTTTTAGTGCCAAATTTAATGGCTTTCGTACAACAGTAAATCTCGTCGTTGAGGTGAACTGGAATGATATGGTCGATCTCTGTACGACCTAGAATAAAGCCTCTTTCAGCCCAGTTAACCTTATCTTTTAAAACATCTTTCCAATAACTTACCCTGCCCAGTTCAACATAATTGTGATAAACCGAATTGTTTACATGGTCCAATTTATCGATGTCGCAAAATCTTATCTGGATCGGAATAATATGTTTGTAGTCTTGATAGCTCATTACACTTGTCTGTTCAGCAATTCTAATGCAAACTGCTTTAATTTTTCTTTCTTCTCTGCAGAGGCATTTACTTTATCGAGGAAATTCAATGCACTCTGTGTATGTTTATCAGCTTCATCCTCGCATAGCTTTTTGATATTTAATTCTGAAAAAATTACGAGCATGCTTTTTACTTTTTCACGGCTATCAGTCAAAGACATTATTCGTTTAATTTCGGCACGCTGCTGCGGAGAGGCTAGTTCCATTGCTGAGAGCAATAGAAAGGTTTTTTTATTGGCAATAATATCGCCTCCCGTTTGTTTCCCGAATTTTTCATTGTCTACTGCAAAAGCGTCTAAAAGATCGTCCAGCAGTTGGAAAGAAAGTCCGAGCTGTTTCCCGAATTCGTAAAGGTGGTTTTGATCTTCTGTGCTGGCATTTGCAGCAATAGCACCCATTTTTAAACTGCATCCTAACAACACCGCAGTTTTTAAGGCGATCATGTCCAAATAGGCTTTTACCGGAACCGAATCGGCTGTTTCGTAATTCATATCCAGCTGCTGACCTTCACATACCTCAATAGCGGTTGTATTAAAAAGTTTGCTCAGAGATTTGAAAGCATCGGCATTATAAGATTCGAGACATTGAAATGCTTTTACGAGCATCACATCTCCGCTTAAAATAGCAATATTGGTATTCCACTTTACATGCACGGTTGCCTGATTCCTGCGCAATGGCGCGGCGTCGAGGATGTCGTCATGAATAAGCGAAAAGTTATGAAAAAGCTCAACCGATAAAGCCGCATCTAAGGCAAGTGCAGGGTTTTTATCGAAGAGATCGCTGGCTATGAGAGCGAGTAGTGGACGAACACGTTTGCCTCCTAAGGATAAAATATAGGATTCCGGCTCATATAATTCCTTCGGAAATTTTTTACTTAAGCCAGCAGTGTGTTTTTCTAAATGATCTGAAAATAATGTTAAAAGTGTAGCGTAATCTTTCACAATTCTGTCTTAAGCATTTTTAGCTACTTCTAAAAGGTAATTGCCATAACCGCTTTTTGTAAGGGGTTGAGCTATTTTAATAAGTTGCTCTTTACTGATATAACCCATATTAAAAGCAATTTCTTCAATACATCCTATTTTTAAGCCCTGACGTTCTTCAATAACCTGCACAAATTGTCCGGCCTGCATTAACGACGGAAAAGTTCCGGTATCCAACCAGGCAGTTCCTCTGTCCATAATAGAAACTTTGAGTTTGCCTTGTTTTAAATATTCTTTGTTTACATCTGTAATTTCGTATTCGCCTCGTGGGCTGGGTTTCAAGTTTTTTGCAATTTCTACAACGTGATTATCATAAAAATATAAACCCGGAACAGCGTAATTTGATTTAGGCTCCAAAGGTTTTTCTTCTATGGAAATAACATTGTGTTGCTTATCAAATTGCACAACGCCATACCGCTCAGGATCACTCACATGGTAAGCGAAAACCACACCACCCTCAGGATTGTTGATCTGTTTTAAAGCGCTGCCCAAGCCAACCCCATAAAAAATATTGTCACCTAAAATTAAGGCAACTTTTTCTTTCCCGATAAATTTTTCGCCTATTACAAAAGCCTGAGCCAGTCCGTTCGGAATTTCCTGCACAGCATATGTAAATTTGCAACCCAACGATTCTCCGTTTCCTAAAAGTCTTTCAAAGTGAGGAAGATCATGGGGCGTGGAAATAATAAGAATTTCGTTAATACCTGCCATCATCAATACCGACAAGGGATAATAAATCATCGGCTTGTCATAAATAGGCATCATTTGTTTACTCATAGCGAGTGTAAGTGGATGCAAACGAGTACCGGAGCCTCCTGCGAGAATAATTCCCTTCATAGATTTTTGAGTTTAAAAATGTGAATCTTTATATTGATTTTTATCGCAAAAGCTTTTACTTTGTTATTTCGAGTCCGAAAGATACAAATTTTTTAAAACCAAGTTTATAACCCCGACATATACTGCAAGTAAATGAAACACAAAAAAATAAACGCAAGCATTTTTTTTCTGGCCTCCCTAGCACTTGTTTTGTTATCATTTAAACAGGAACAATCGTTCTTTATAAAACTTGCTCAAAGTGGTATCGCACAAACCAAGTTACAGGTAACCTATGTTCCGGCATACGTTCAAATTAACTATCCCAACGGAGATGTACCCGCCCACACCGGCGTTTGCACCGATCTGGTTATAAGGGCCTATCGTACACTTGGCATCGACCTTCAGAAAGAAGTTCATGAAGACATGGTTAAAAATTTTAATGCCTATCCCAAACTGTGGAAATTAAAAGCTCCTGACACAAATATCGATCATCGCCGCGTTCCCAACCTGATGACGTTCTTCAAACATAAAAAAGCAGTGTTGCCAATTAGCACCAATGCAGCGGATTATAAGCCCGGCGACCTGGTAACGTGGAATCTTCAAAATCAGAAGACAGCAAGCGGCATCACCCATATTGGCATTGTTACAGACAGGAAAGCGGCAGATGGAAAACACTATCTGATGGCTCACAATATAGGCTCAGGAAATCAGTTGGAAGACATGCTTTTTTCTTATACAATTATCGGGCATTACCGTTTTAGCTTATAAGAGGTTTTAAACATCCTCTTCTTTACAAATCAAGACTTTAACTGAGTAAAAAGGCCTTTTCGCTTATTAAGGCTATCAAATTTTTCTTGTATATTTACTATCTTTGTATTAATATTAAAATTCCGGGGTTCCGGATGCGGTATTAGAAAAAATTTCCGCTTTAATGCGAGCAAAAATGTTTAAGAAACTGGATATGAAAATAAATCTTAATAAACTTATAGTGGTGCTCTTACTGTTGCTGGCATCGAAGCAATCTTTGCTGTCTCAGACTTTAAGTGCAATTGTACAACCTACTACTGCCTGTCCTAATCAGACAGCTGTGGTTACAGCTGTGTGGCCAAATGCAAGTAATCCTTCCTATTCTCTTTACACGCCGGGATTTCCCCCACCGAACGCCCCCTTTGCCGTATCTTTTACCACCAATACATTTGTTATTTCTAATCCTGGTCCTTTACCGGCGTATGATTATACTATTGTGGGTATCGCCACAGTAGGAGGTAATACAGTTACCCAGACATTTCCTTTTCAGTTTTATATCCAGTCGCCTCCCCCAATGACTTTTACAAATCCAACGAGCTTTTGTAATGGTACAGCAATTCAATTTACCGCCCAGCCAGGCGCCAACACTTATAGTTTTTCTGGTCCTGGTGTCGCGTCCAGTAGCAGTATTACCAACGTGATTACCATCCTCAATTCAGTTCCCAACAATACTGGAAATTTTACTGTAACAGCAGTTATTGCGGGTTGTACAGTAACGGGGGTGACAAATGTCCAGGTTTCTCCCTATAAAACTTTAGCCGTAACTCCAGTTGTAAATGTTTGCCAGGGTGATGCCGCTACATTCACGGCAGGTTTAACCGGGGGTACCCAGGATTATACCTGGAAAGATAACACTGGTAATGTAATTGCTTCGGGACCGGGGCTTACTTCTATAAATATTCTCAATACTACTATAAATAATCAAGGGGTTTACACTGTTATGACAGATGATTTGTTTAACAGTACCCTATTGTGTCCCTATACCGCCACAGCGCAGTTAAACGTGGTGCAAACTAGCACCCTTGCCCTTACGGCGAATCCTGGGACCATGGTTTGCCAGGGCACAAATTTAGGTTTGTTGGCCAACGCGGCTTTAAACCCTTCTTTTCAATGGACTGGTCCCTCTTTTAGTTCAAATCTTATTAACCCAACCATCAACCCGGCTTTACCTGCTAATGCAGGTGTATATTCGGTTACAGCTACTTTCCAGGGTGCTTTCATCAGTTGTCCTGTAAACGCTGTAATACAAATCGTTGTTATTCCCGTGTCTACACCAATGATTACTATGCCTAACATTGTATGTCAGGGTGGTACCATTCAAGCTACCGCAAGTTCAGCCGTTAATCCTGTCGAGTGGGCGTGGACAGGTCCACTGTTTGCCAGTGTTCCTGTAACAAATGCAGTCTCCATTACTGTGCCCAGTGTACCGGCAAATGCTTCCGGAACGCAATACCTCACCGCTTATTTTGCTGCAAACCAACAATGTCCTGTAACAAGCTCCGTTCAATTGAACGTAGTACCTGTAACTACAATCTCAGTGGTTCCTCCGGATGTTGTTTGTGCGCCTAACCAGGTATTTCTTCAGGCTTTGGCAACGGGCGCTTATAATTATCAATGGTCAGGTCCAAATAGCTATGTGAATCAGGGGCCGAACGTATTTGTATACACCACTACTTCTCCTTTGTCAGCGAACGGAATTTATACTGTTATAGCTTATTTTGGAGGTACTGCATTAGTGTGTACAAGTGTAAACACAGTCCAGGTGCAGGTGAATGTTCCTTTAACTTTCAGTTTGATTCCTCGTCAGCATGTGTGTTATAATTCGTCTGTTACCATTACGGGACCTGCTGGTGCAACTTCCTATTCATGGACAAGTTCAACAGGGTTTAATTCCGCTAATAAAGACATCAATTTCCCATCTGTGCAGCCAATTAATTCAGGAAATTACACATTAAATATTATGAACGGCCCTTGTCCAAGTTCTGCATTTACTGAACTTGTAGTGTTAGATGAAGTGAAATGGGAGCTTAAACCATTCGACAGGACAATTTGCAGAGGTGATACTATTTTTCTGGAAGGTGCCGCTAGAGGTGGTAGCGAAAATTATGCTTATACCTGGAATCCTGCAGTTTATTTAGAGTCTTCCACCGGCCCTAAGCAAATGGCAGTGCCTTTAGGATCTGTATTGTACAATCTTACCGTTTATGATATTGCTTGTCCCGCATACAAAATAGCTCATGCTTTTAACGTTAAAGTAAATCAGCCACCATTGCCTAATTTGCAGTTAACGCAAAGTGAAGGTTGCGTTCCTCTGTGTCTGGATATAGATCCTAAACTTGGGAAAACATCCGCCATAACGACTTACGATTTTGGTGGAAGACGCATCTTTCAAAGAAACGACTCATTATCTTTTAAATACTGCCTTGACGAAGCTGGAACTTATACGCTGAATATTTACACTAAAGGAGTTAATGGTTGCAGTAATTCTTACACGTATCCGTTTCCTCTGATTGTAAATCCTAAACCAGGTTCAGACATTACCTGGGAACCGGAAATACCTACCACCAATGATGTTATTACATTTAATCCAACTTTTAAATCAGACTGGCCTATTACTTATATGAGCTGGACGTTCTTAGGTGGTGTTACGGAAGGTGATACGAATATGCTTAATTTACCGGGGGTAAGCGATACAACAAACGTAAAAAATCCTACCAGGGCTTATTCACAAATAGGAATGTACCCTGTTGTGCTTATAGCTAAAAACGACAGAGAATGCACTGATACTATTTTAAAACTTGTAAAAATTACGGATGATATGCAGATTTTTGTACCTAATTCATTTACACCAAATGATGATGGAATTAATGACGTGTTTATCCCTAAAGGAACCGGCATGAAATCAGAAGGTTATACGATGGATATTTTTAACAGGGCCGGGTTAAATATATTCACCACCAAAGATATCACGCAGGGTTGGGATGGTAAAGTGGGGGGACAGTTCGTAAAAGACCATACTTATATTTATAAGATAAAAGTTGTAGGAATGAATGGCGAAGGACGAAGAGAATTTACAGGATATGTTACACTGATAAAATAAATAAAGATTTATAACTTTTCATAATCCCTTCCCATAAACGGAAGGGATTTTTTATTTTTACACAACAGAAGACTATCAGAATGAAACAATATCACGAGCTCATGCAACATGTTTTAGATGTGGGTGCAACAAAAACAGATAGAACAGGAACAGGAACCACAAGTGTATTTGGCTACCAGATGCGTTTTAATTTGAAGGAGGGCTTTCCTTTACTGACCACAAAAAAATTACATACAAAAAGTATTATTCACGAGTTATTGTGGTTTTTAAAAGGGGACACAAATATTAAATATTTGAAGGACCATGGTGTAAGTATTTGGGATGACTGGGCAGATGAGAATGGAAATCTTGGGCCGGTATACGGTTCGCAGTGGCGCAGCTGGCCGCTTCCAAACGGAGGGCATATTGATCAGATCACACAGGTAATTGAGATGATTAAAAAAAATCCTGATTCCAGGCGTTTGATTGTGAGTGCATGGAACGTGGCTGAAATTAATAATATGAAATTACCGCCCTGTCATGCTTTCTTCCAGTTTTACGTAGCGGATGGAAAATTAAGTTGTCAGCTTTATCAAAGAAGCGCTGATATTTTTTTAGGTGTTCCTTTTAATATTGCGTCTTATGCCTTATTGACCATGATGGTAGCACAGGTTTGTGGTTTGCAGGCAGGTGAGTTTATCCATACTTTGGGCGACGCGCATTTGTATTCCAACCATATTGAGCAGGCAAAATTGCAGTTGACAAGAGACTTAAGACCTTTGCCAACTATGAAGATAAACCCCGAGGTAAAATCTATTTTTGATTTTAAATTTGAAGATTTTCAACTGGAGAATTATGATCCGCATCCTCATATTAAAGCGGCTGTAGCAGTTTAAACCAAAGTATTTTAGTGTGTAATTTATGATCGCTACAATTTTCCATGCGGGTAAAGAATATAAAGTTGATTTTTTTAAACCACTGGATATTTCAATACCCTTAAAAGCCGATAAAGACTGCGCCAGTGCATGGTATGTAGAACCCATGAAACTGGAACCGGTTGTTATGGGCGAGTGGATAGGAGATGTAAATAAAGGTGGAAGCGTCAATTTCAGAACCGTTACCTTTAATCCACATGGCAATGGTACTCATACAGAATGTGTGGGGCATATCAGCAAAGAGTTCTATACTATCAATAAATCGCTGGAGCGTTTTCTATTTATCGCTGAGGTAGTAACCGTGCTTCCAACGGATCTTGGTAATGGGGATTATGTGATTACACGCAAACAATTAGAGCAACTTCTCGCAGAAAGCGGTAAACCCGAAGCTTTGGTTATCAGAACCTTAAGCAATGGCTTAAATAAATTGGCTGTTAATTATAGCAATACAAATCCCCCTTATATTTTAAAGGAAGCTATAGAGTTCTTGAATGAATTGGGCGTTATGCATCTGCTTATTGATATGCCGAGTATCGACCGTGAATCGGATGGTGGTAAACTTGAAGCGCATCATGCCTTCTGGAACTATCCTGAAAATACACAAATGCACAAAACCATCACCGAGTTTATTTATGTGAGCAATGATATAGATGACGGTACTTATCTTTTGAATTTGCAAATAGCACCTTTTGAAAATGATGCGAGCCCAAGCAAACCGGTGTTGTACAAAGTTTTTTAAGTCCCTACTTTTTTGAGACAAAACGTGTGTCGCTTAAACTTCTCAAAAATTCTTCCAGATCTTTTTTATCTCTTTCTGTAAGTCCTAAAGGTTTTTTCAAAAGACTGTCCCGGTTAATAGAATTGTTTACAAAGCTATCCGGCTTATCGTAATAATCTATCACCTGTTTTAATGTTTTAAATTGTCCATTATGCATGTATGGTGCAGTATGCGCTATGTTGCGAAGTCCGGGAACTTTAAAAGCTCCAAGGTCTTTGGGGTTTTTCGTAACCATAAAACGGCCTTCATCGTTGAGGTCTTTTGCATTATAGAGTCCTATATTTTTGAAACGGTCGTTCCCTGAAAAGTCGGCTCCAAAATGGCAATCAAAACATTTTCCTTTATTGTTAAAAATATCCAGACCGCGCTTCGCACTTTCGCTCATGAGTGTTGTGTCTTCTTCACTCATGTACTTATCAAATACGGTATTACTTGTTTCTAGCGTTCTTTCGTAGGAAGCAATTGCTAATCCCAGTAAAGCTTTAGACGGCATTTCACCATAAACATGTTGAAAGGCTTTTACATAAGCTGCATTTTTAATTAATCGTCTCACGCTTAAAGTAAGTGGAAAATCCATCTCCACGTGATTCTCCATTGGCCCCAATGCTTGTTCTTCAAGAGTTTCCGATCTTCCATCCCAAAAATAAAAATTTCTGTCGCCCTGGTTCATAGCGCTTGGCGTGTTGCGTGTACCGGCTCTTTTAAAGATGCCAGCGCTCAAAGCAACTGTGTCGGCAAAAGCAAATTCGGGTTTGTGACAACTCGCGCAGCTTATAGAGCTATCGCGCGATAAAATGGGATCAAAAAATAATTTTTCACCCAATTGTTCTTCAGTGGTAATAAGACTTTCACTCTTCTTTTCTGAGCAAGAAAAAAAGACGAATACAGTTACTAGGAGAGGGATTACTTTCATTTTTTTTAACTAGGCACTACTGGTGTTTAGAAGAAAAAACTCTACATTTATGCTTTATCAAAAATAGGAATTAATTCAGAATTAAGCCGCCAGAATGGACGAAACGACGGAGCAAACAGAACAAAAAACAATTCCTTTTAATAATCTGTACCTTATTTCGGGCTTAGTTCATGGTTTGAATAAAAGCTGGATGTACATGTTTACGATGCTGCTCCTGGTTTTTGGTTATTTATTATTTCAATCGGCAGCTGTTTACCCTTTAGCGGAGGTTTTAAGTCAGCATGGTATTTCTATAAAAGATATTTCAGAGAATCCAAATTTGTTGTTCGACGCAAATGCGCTGCATATGGACAGGAATGTAGTTCTATTAATAGAGTTTGGAATGTTTGTTTTTGGCTTCATAGGGTTCTATTTAGGTCTGCGCTATATACATCAAAAAACAATTACAAGTGTTTTAACTGGATACGAAAAATTCAGGTTTAAAAGATTTTGGTTTGCCTTCGCAACCTGGGGACTAATGGTTGGCGTTAGTGTTCTTGCAGAGTATTTTTTAAATCCTGGTAATCTTGAATTACAATCAACGCCGCTGAATGGAGAAAGCGGTTTTCACTTTAATACAACCGGTTTTATTATCTCCATTGTTATCATGCTGGTGATGATGCCTGTTCAAACAGGTTTAGAAGAAGTTATTTTCAGGGGATACCTGGTACAGGGTTTATCGCAGGTTTTTAAAAACGGATTTATTCCTTTAATAATCACTTCTCTTTTATTCGGAATGGCACACATGTCAAATCCTGAAGTACGCGCTTACGGCTGGCCGATCATGTTAACTTATTTTTGCTCTTTTGCCCTGTTTATGGGTGCTTTAACTTTGTTGGATGAAGGTTTAGAGCTAGCATTTGGCATACATTTTGCAAATAATATTATGAGTAGCATCCTGGTGTCTTCTCCAAATTCAGTGATAAAAACTTATTCTATTTTCGAAGCCAAACACGAAGATCCTTATGCGGAAATCTGGTCCTGGCTTGTTATGGCTGCTATTACCTTTCTTATCTTCTGGCTCAAATACCGCTGGAAAAATTTCAGTTTAATTCTAAAATAAATTCATGCAGAAAATAATTCTTGTTCTTGCACTTGTATGTGCTAATCTTTTACACGCCGATGGCGATTATCATTATTTTGTAAATCTTACTAAAGTTACTAACGACAAGGTTTCGGTGGTATTAACGCCACCTGATTTTGCGCAAGATGAAATTGAATTTATGTTTCCGGCCATGGTGCCTGGTACCTACGAAGTTTATGATTTCGGAAGGTTTATTTCCAATTTTAAAGTAAGTGGTAAAGGGGGAGTTGACATAAAAGTTACCAGGGTGAATGTGAACACTTACAAGATTTCACCTGCGTCGAAAATTGATAAAATTACCTACGATGTGGATGATACTTTTGATAAAACGGACCTTCCAGGTACAAAAGACAAAGTGATTTTTGAACCAGGCGGGACCAACTTTGAAGAAGGGAAAAACTTTTCGATCAATACTCACAGTATGTTTGGGTATTTTAAAGGATTTACAAACAAAAATTTCATTTTAGAATTTGAGAAGCCGAAAGGATTTTATCCCTCCACTGGTTTGTCTGATATAAAACTTGGAGAAACCAAGGATCAACTTACTGTATTTGATTACCATGATCTTGCAGATGCCCCTATTATGTATTTTGTACCTGATACAGCAACGCTACTTGTAGGAAAAACAAAAGTGCTTGTGTCAAGTTATTCGCCAAACAAAATGATCAGCGCGAATTTTATAGCAGGAAATTTAAGGGAATTATTATATGCTCAGCGCGATTATTTAGGCGGAGAACTTCCGGTGAATAAGTATGCCTTCCTTTTTTATTTTATGGACAAGCCTACACAATCTGGAGCGAGTGGGGCACTGGAACATTCTTATTCTTCTTTTTATGTCATGCCTGAATTTGACAGTACTTCCCTGCAACAACAAATAAGAGACGTGGCTGCACATGAGTTTTTTCATATTGTAACGCCTCTTAATATTCACGCGAAAGAAATTGGCGACTTTGATTTTAATGATCCTAAAATGAGCGAGCATTTATGGATGTATGAAGGTATGACCGAGTATGAAGCGCATCACGCACAGGTAAAAGGGGGGTTGATCGACATAAATGCTTTTATCAATACCATGATGCAGAAATACGAAAATAGTCTCGACGGGTATAATGATACTATGAGTTTTACCTACATGAGTAAACATGTACTGGAAGAAAAAATTCACAAACAATATGGAAACGTTTATGAGAAAGGCGCTGTAATTGGCATGTGTCTTGATATTTTATTGCGTGATTTAAGTAATGGTGAATACGGAACACAAAATCTGATGAAAGATCTTGCGACAAAATATGGCAAGAATAAATCTTTTAATGACGAAGATCTTTTTAATGATATCGAAAAATTTACTTATCCTGAAGTGGGAGCTTTCTTGAGAAAACATGTGGGAGGAACAACTCCGTTACCAATGCGCGATATACTCGGACGTATAGGAATTGAATTTGCGAATGAAAGTGTTAGTTATGAATTCTCTTTGGGAAATCCGGATTTGAATTACAACGAAAAAACAAAACGACTTTTTGTGGAAGATGCGAAAGAGCTGGATGAATTTGGTAAACAACTAGGCCTTAAAAAGGGAGACGAACTCTCTAAAATAAATGGAACAGAAATTAAGATTGAAAAAATCAGGGAGATCGTGAGCAACTACTACGACACCCTGAAAGAAGGAGACAAGGTAACTATCGAGATTTACCGTCCGAAACTACGCAAAGGCAAATACAAGAAAAAAACACTCACTGCGACCGCAAAAAAAATTAAGATTACCCGTAACAATCAAATCAGTCTTATGCCTGAAGTGTCAGATAAGCAAAAAGCTACTTTGAAAAGCTGGGTTGGACTTTAATTATTCTGAATTCTAATACCTATATTTAATATTAAATAAAGAACAATGCATATCAAGTCGCTGATAAAAATAGTTTCTTTCCTCCTTGTGTTTTGCCTACAGCAAGGTATTGCGCAGTCTATGCCGCCGGGTCAGTATACTAGCTCTAGTAAAAAAGCTATAAAGCATTTGGAAGAAGGGAAAAAAGCATTTGAATATTCGCACGATAATGAAAAAGCGGAGAAAAGTTTTTTGAAAGCTCTTGATGAGGATAAGAATTTTATTGAAGCGGCTTTGGGCCTTGCCACAGTTTATCAGCAAACGGGTAAGCACGAAAAAGCAATTGAGTACTTCAAAAGAGCGATTACGATTAATCCCAAGTTTTATAACAATGCCTTTTTCTTTTTGTCCGAATCTTTATTGCTTACAGGACAATATGATGAAGCTAAGAAAAATCTGGATTTTTTTGTAAAACTTGAGCGCATAAGCCCAGGTATTAGAGAAGCAGCTCAGGCAAAACTGATTACTGCAAATTTCGGATCAGAAGCCATTAAAAACCCTAAGCCTTACAACCCGGTAAATGTAGGTGCCGGAATAAATTCCGAAATGGATGAATATTTTCCTGCGGCTTCAGCGGATGGAAAGAAATTTCTATTTACGCGGAGTTTACGCGATTCGCAAAACCCGGAATTTTACAATGAAGATTTTTATGTGAGTGATAAGGTAAACAATGTCTGGCAAACTGCACTACCCATTCCTGAAATTAACACGCCTTCAAATGAAGGGGCCCCAACTCTTTCGGCCGATGGTACCATAATGTTTTTTACTTCCTGCGCAAATGATTTTGGCGACTATAGTTCGGATCGTAAAGGTTTTGGAAGTTGCGATATTTTTTACGCTCAAAAAATAAATGGTCGTTGGACAAGAGCGCGCAATGCCGGAGGAGCAATCAATACAAATCATTGGGAAACGCAGCCAAGTTTTAGCAGTGACGGGAAAACACTTTATTTTATTCGCGGAATTCTCGGGCGCAATGGTATTCGCGAGCAGGATATTTATAGCAGCACAATAGGTGATGATGGAAAATTTTCGCCTGCTGTAAAAATATCTACTGTAATAAATACACCATACAAAGAAGAATCAATCTTTATTCACCCGGATAATCAAACTTTATATTTTAGTAGCGAGGGACATCCGGGCATGGGTGGACTTGATATTTATATGAGTAAGCGTCAGCCCGACGGGGAGTGGGGCACACCCGTAAATCTGGGTTATCCCATAAATACTTTTAAAGATGATATCAGTTTGCTGGTTGCCCCTTCCGGGGAACTCGCTTTCTTCTCCAGCGACAGGCCAGGTGGAAATGGCGGTTTGGATATTTATCAATTTGAATTGCCAAAAGATTTGCGTCCCGAAAAAATTACTTATGTAAAAGGAAAGGTTTACAACGCGAAAACAAACGAGCCCCTGGAAGCAAGTTTTGAGCTAATTGATTTAACCACACAAAAACAAGTTACTAAATCGTATTCGCAAAAAAACGGCGAGTTTCTTGTAACGCTCACGGCCAGCAAAAATTACCTGGTAAATGTAAGCAAAGAAGGATTTTTATTTTACAGCTATAATTTCAGTCTGAAAGAAATTGAAGCAGATTACAACAAACCTTACCAATTGGATATTCCTTTAGAACCGATTGATATCGGTAACGTGGTGGAATTAAAAAATGTGTTTTTTGATGTCGATAAATTTGAGTTGAAACCTGAAAGCAAAGCAGAATTAGATAAGTTAACGGCATTTCTGACAAAGAACGCTACATTGAAAATTGAATTGGGTGGACATACAGATAATAGCGGTGATCCAAAAAAGAATCTTACTTTATCAGCAAATCGTGCTAAAGCGGTTTACGATTATTTAATTATAACAGGTAAGATAGCGGCGGGTAGGCTTCAGTTCAAAGGATATGGCGAAACAGTTCCAAAGGTGCCGAATGACAGTCCGGAAAACAAAGCAGAAAACAGGAGAACAGAATTTAAAGTTACCGGAAAATAAATTTTGAATGTTTAGCCAATAACGTTTAATCAGTAACTTTTGAAAAGGCCTTCATCCACCTGCTTAACACAAACAGTTTAAACAGTAATTTGTAATGAAAAGTAGTTGAAGTGTCCCAACTTTCAATTTTATCGTAATTAACAAATTCAAAGTGCGCTTCCTTTATTTCGTGAATAAGTTTTGGTTTTAATTCAGTAACCCATTTTTTCATAGGTGTTTCAAACCCTTTTTTGTCGTAACGCGTATAAATTTCCTGCGGAAGTTTTTCTTTTACCGCTTCTCTTAAAAGGTATTTAGAAATTCCTTTTTGTATTTTCTTATTTGCATCGAACGAAAATAGAAGGTTGATCAACTCCTTATCATCACTGAATGGAGTGCGGCTTTCTACACTGTGCCACATTCCGCAGCGGTCTTCACATTTTAAGAATGATTTTAAACGGCTGTGGTAAATATCGTCGATTAACTGAGCGTTTATATCATTAAAATAGACAACAGGATTTTTTACTTCAGAACTCTCTATAAACTCTTTAGTTAAAAATAGTGCGAATTGTTTTTTGTTAAAATAGTAAGCTTGTTTTAAGCGTTCTTTTACGTAAAAAAAGCGGGAACCCGGAATAGTCTTATTAGAAGCAGAGATGTCTTTTAGCGCTTTTAAATAAAGTCCTTTTGAAATGTGATTATTCCACTGGGCTATAAAATGATGATGATAGCCTGCGAATAATTCGTCGGCCCCCTGTCCATCCAATACCACCTTTATGTTATTTTGTTTTGCCAGTTCCATCACCTTGTATTGAGCATACGTACTGGTGCTCCATATCGGCACATCCTGCGAGTAAATAAGATCATCTACATCTTTTATAAAACCTTCAAGACTAGGCTCGGTTTTATGGTGTTTGGCATGAATTTTTTCAGCAACTGCATCTGCATAAACTTCCTCATTAAATTCTTGCCCTTTGAATACGGAAGTAAAACAATGAAGCGGAGTAGTGCTTTGTTCGGCAATTGTAACCGCAAGAGCACTGCTGTCAATTCCTCCGCTCAAACAGGTACCCACTTCTACATCACTTCTTAAACGCAGGCGTACTGAATTTTCAAAGGTTTCTTTTATTTTTTCTATCAGATCTTTTTCAGAAAGCTTGTCGTTTTCTAAAGTAACGTGATCTCTTAAATTGTAGTATTCTTTGATCGCAATATGTTTTTTTTCAATATCGTAGATAAGGTTCGTTCCGGGCCAGAGTTCATTAACACCCTCAAAAAAATTGCTTACTTCATTTTCTAAAAGATCATTCACCAGGTAATTGTGAAGTGCTTTTTTATTGATCTTAAAAGGAAGCAATCCGGATTTAATAAATGCTTTTTGTTCACTTGCAAAAGAGAAGAACTTATCATTATTTACATAGTAAAAGGGTTTAACGCCCAGCCGGTCGCGCGAAGCAAAAAGAATTTTCTTTTCACTATCGTAAATGCAAAAGGCCCACATGCCGTTAAATTTTTTTACACAATCTGATCCCCAGTACTTGTAAGCTGCGAGAATAACCTCGGTATCGCTTTCTGAAATAAAAACGGCCCCTGAATTTTTTAATTCTTCTCTTAATTCTATATAGTTGTAAATTTCTCCATTAAAAACAATCCATGTTTCAGCATTTACGTCACACATAGGCTGATGGCCTGCATCACTGAGATCTATGATGGCGAGCCTTCTATGCGCAAATGCAAGAAAAGTAGTTTTTTCAGCAGTTTCAATAGAAGAGTGGGGAATGTAATTAAACTCTCTTTTCTGAAAGGCAAATTTCTGGCCTGAAAAATAGGGTGTTATCGATTTCGAATCAGCCATCATAAACCCCTCACCATCAGGACCGCGGTGCTGAATGATCTTGCTCATCGAAGAGATCTTTTGTGCAAGATCAAATTCAGTTTTTTCTTTTAAAAGTATACCCGCAATACCACACATATATTAGTTAACCCACATAAATACCTTTTTATTGTCTGTAAAAGGTTTCATGTCTTTTTCAAGAAGAATAAAACAAAAATCTATGAGAGGGAGTAGTCCTACAATACCGCCAAAACTACCTATGTAAACCACTGGAACATAAGGCGCACAACCCAGGTAAATGCGATGTAAGCCAACAATGCCAAAAGGAAAGGGAAACGCTAAAAGGGCCGCCGTAAGCTTTTTGTTCTTCTTTTGTTTTTTATGAAACATCTGTAAGAGTGGAGTGGGACGGTTATTTAGATGCCTGTAAGAATCTTCGCTGATAAGGGCAAAATCATTGAGTTGCAGGTGGGAAATTTCTTCTTCTGAAAGGATATAAATTCTTTGAAAAGGCTGGTTTGCCGTACAAATTTTCGAAAAAAGAAATAAACAATAGAATATTAAAATTTTTTTCACAGTGCACCGGATGTTTGTATTGCCCACAGGGCCTCAATTTGCTTTTTCAAAGTTATTAAATTCTGCGTACCGGAGTATATTTTGTTAATATTAACACTTAAGCTTTAGGATAGATTGTCTATATTTGCGCCCGTAAAAAACCCGAGTTTTGACCCTAATTAAAAGCATATCAGGAATCAGAGGAACTATAGGCGGTAAACCAGACAATGGACTAACCCCTTTAGATACTGTAAAATTTGCCTCAGCATATGGCACATGGATTCTTAAGAATAACAGCAAAGTAAAACATCCCACTGTAATTATCGGACGCGATGCGCGCATCAGTGGTCAGATGGTAAGCAATATTGTAAGTGGAACACTTATAGGTTTGGGAATTAACGTTATTGATCTCGATTTAAGTACAACGCCAACTGTTGAAGTGGCGGTTACAGAATTGAAAGCTCAGGGCGGTATTATTTTAACTGCCAGCCACAATCCTAAACAATGGAATGCTTTAAAGCTTCTGAATGAAAAGGGAGAATTTATAAGTGAAGAAAACGGTCAGGAAATTTTAAAACTGGCCGAGGCGGCTGATTTTGACTACGCAGAAGTTTCTGATCTTGGTAAATATTCTTTAAATAAAGAATTTCTCTCAATACATATTCAAAAAATACTTGATTTGCCTTATGTGGATGTTAAAGCCATTGAAGCAGCAAATTTTTCTATAGTGCTTGATGCAATTAATTCCAGCGGTAGTATAGCTGTTCCGGCTTTGCTCGAGAAGTTAGGGGTTAAAAAATTACAGGTTATTCATGGCGAAACCACTGGTGATTTTGCACATAATCCTGAGCCATTACCAGAACATTTAAGCGACCTGAGTAATACAGTTAAAAAACAAAATGCTCATTTAGGAATTAGTGTAGATCCAGATGTTGATCGTCTTGCATTTGTTTGTGAGGATGGAGAAATGTTCGGTGAAGAATATACCCTGGTAGCAGTCGCCGATTACGTATTAAAACATAAAAAAGGAAATACAGTTAGTAATCTTTCAAGCACTCGCGCATTGCGTGACGTTACTGAATTAAACGGAGGATCGTATTCTGCATCAGCTGTTGGAGAAGTAAATGTGGTGACAAAAATGAAAGCTACAAATGCTGTGATTGGTGGAGAAGGAAATGGAGGGATCATCCTTCCTGAATTACACTACGGTCGCGATGCATTGGTAGGCATTGCTATTTTTTTAACCCACCTCGCAAAATATGGTAAGTCAACCTCCATGTTAAGGGCGAGTTATCCTAACTATTTTATTTCAAAAAATAAAATTGAATTAACTCCTCAAATAAATGTGGATAAAGTTTTACTGGCTATAAAAGAAAAATATAAAGATCAACCCGTAAATACAGTAGATGGTGTTAAGATAGAATTCGATAAAGAATGGGTACATCTGCGTAAAAGTAATACAGAACCAATTATCAGGATTTACAGCGAAAGTCAAACGGAAGCAACTGCAGACAATCTTGCGAAAAAAATAATTTCAGACATAAAAGAAATTATCCGCAGTTAACATTAATTAAAAGTTAAAGACCCAAATGAGTAAGACTATCTTTTAACTTAGTGAAAGATTTTTTAATTCATGTTGTCCTCCATAATTTTGAACAAGAAATAATAAAAGTATAAACCCAAATCTAACCCAGTCCTAAACTTATGTCCCAAAGAACCTAAACAAAGGGTTCAAGTACTTATCACAAAAAACAAATAGCGAAAAAAAATAACGTAGGCTTTACGAAGAGTTTACTATGTATTTACGCGAAAAAAAAAGAAAATAAAATGAACCCAACCTTTGTGAAAGCAGGTAGGTATTAATGATTGAAATCGAACAAAAAAACAAACAAATAAATATATACCCCAACAAAAACAACAAACAAATCATGAAAAACAAACTACTCCTAACGGGAATTGTAGCTCTAAGCTTCTTCTTTTCCCACAAATCCCAAGCGCAGGTGCCCACGGCATCCTTCTCGCTGAGTCAGCCATCCGTGTGTGCGGGTGGAACTTTACATTTAACGGATGCGTCTTCTGAAACACCAACGGCGTGGTCGTACACAATCGAAGGTCCGGCAACTCTTAATTCCACTTCTCAAAATCCTACTTTTACATTAGCCACTGTAGGAGATTACACAGTTATTTTAGTAGCTACAAATGCCAATGGTAGCAGTTCGCCAGCAACAGGAACTATTTCCGTAAAGGCATTACCGGTTGTAACAGCTTCAGCTCCAATGGAGGCTTGTGCTGGTTCATCAGTAACATTTAGCGGTGGTGGTGCATCTACATATGCATGGACTGACGGCGTTAGTGACGGTGTTGCGTTTGCAGCATCAACATCAAAACAATATACAGTAACGGGTACTGATATTCAGGGTTGTAAAGCCGAAACAACAGTTTCTTTAACTGTTCATCCTTTACCAGTTCTTACCATGAGTGGAGCAAGTTCTGTATGTATCGGAAGTGCTGTTACGCTTACAGTGGCAGGTGCTTCAAGTTATACCTGGAACAGCGGAGAGACTGTAGACAATATTTCAGCTACTCCTGCAACTAATACAACATTTATTGCTAGCGGTACAGATGCCATAACAAGTTGTTCAAATTCAGTTTCGCAAAGTATTACCGTAAACGCTTTACCAGTTGTTACTGTTAACAGTGCTAGTATTTGCTCAGGCGATTTATTTACAATGGTTCCTGCTGGAGCTGCTTCATATGTATACTCTAACGGTTCTAATACAGTAACCCCTTTAACCAGCGATAGTTATACTGTAACGGGTACAGATGCTAATGGTTGTGTGAATACAGCTGTTTCAAATGTTACGCTTCTTGCTTTACCTGTTATCAGTGTATCAGGTGGTACTCTTTGTTCTGGTTCTGTATTTACCCTTACCCCAACAGGTGCTGCAACATATTCTATTAACTCTGTTTTAGGTACAACAGTTAATCCGGCAATTACAACTTCTTATTCTATAACAGGTACAGATGCTAACGGTTGCAAAACTGCAGCAGCAGCTATTGCTGAAATCACTGTATCTGCTTCTCCGGCTTTGTCTGTAAACAGCGGTTCTGTTTGTGCAGGTCAGGTTTTTACTATTACTCCTACAAGTGCTAATACTGTTACTTTTTCTTTTGTAACAGGTGCAAGTACTGTAGCTCCTTTAACTTCTACTAATTATATTGTTGCAGCAGAAGATGCTAATGGTTGTCGTACTGAAGCAACTTCTGTTTTAACTGTTGTTGCTTTACCAGTTGTTACTGTTAACAGTGCTAGTATCTGTACAGGTGATGTATTTACAATGGTTCCTGCTGGAGCTGCGTCATATGTGTACTCTAATGGTTCTAATACAGTATCTCCTTTAACTAACGATAGTTATACTGTAACAGGTACCGATGCTAATGGTTGTGTAAATACAGCTGTTTCAAATGTTACGCTTCTTGCTTTACCGGTTATCAGCGTATCAGGTGGTACTCTTTGTTCTGGTTCTGTATTTACGCTTACCCCAACAGGTGCTGCAACATATTCTATTAACTCTGTTTTAGGTACAACAGTTAATCCGGCAATTACAACTTCTTATTCTATCACAGGTACAGATGCTAACGGTTGCAAAACTGCAGCAGCAGCAATTGCTGAAATCACCGTATCTGCTTCTCCGGCTTTGTCTGTAAACAGCGGTTCTATTTGTGCAGGTCAGGTTTTTACTATTACTCCTACAAGTGCTAACACTGTTACTTTTTCTTTTGTAACAGGCGCAAGTACTGTAGCTCCTTCAACTTCTACCAATTATATTGTAGCAGCAGAAGATGCTAATGGTTGTCGTACTGAAGCAACTTCTGTTTTAACTGTTGTTGCTTTACCAGTTGTTTCAGTTAATAGTGGTAGTATTTGTTCAGGTAGCAGTTTTACAATGACTCCTTCAGGTGCAACTACTTATACTTTTGTTAACGGTTCTAATGTTGTAAATCCAACTACAAACACTTCTTACTCAGTGAATGGTTCATCTGTTGAAGGGTGTGTTTCAGCAGGGTTTGCTGTTTCTGATGTTACTGTAAACGCGTTACCTGTGGTAAGCGCTAATAGCGGATCTGTTTGTTTAGGATCAGCTTTCTTAATTACAGCTTCAGGTGCATCTACTTATACTTTTGAAGGTGGTTCATCTTCTGTTACCCCTCTTGCAACAACTAACTACACTGTGGTTGGTACAAGTGCACAAGGATGTACCTCGTCAAATATCGCAACCGTAACAGTTAATGTGTGGTCTTTACCTGTAATTACAATTACAAGTCCAACAGCTATTTGCTCTGGTCAAACTACAACTCTTAACGTGTCTGGTAACGCATCTACTTATACTTGGGTTGTTTCAAATTCAAACGCTACAAGTTACCCGGTAAATCCTACAACTAATACAACTTACACAGTAATTGGTACTGATGGAAATGGTTGCGAGAAATCGGCAACACGCTCAATAGTTGTAAACTCTTTACCTACAATCACGGTTAATAGTGGAATTATTTGTTCGGGTGGTTCTTTCACAATTGTTCCAACCGGTGCATTAACTTATAGCATTCAAAATAATTCAACAGTGGTAAGTCCTGCCGCTACTACAGCTTACACTGTAATCGGTGTTGATGCTAACGGTTGCGTATCTGCTCTGCCTGCTGTTTCTACGGTTTCCGTTGTAAATTCTTTAACTATTAACGTAACTGGAAATACAACTATCTGTAACGGACAATCAACAAGCTTAACTGCAAGTGGTGCTACAACGTATTCTTGGAATGCTACTACTTTAACCAATACCATTTCTGTTAATCCTTCAACTACTACAAATTATGTGGTAACTGGTAGCGCTTCAGGTTGTTCTCAAACTAAAACAGTTACTGTTGTTGTAAATGCTTTACCTGTTGTAACGGTTACTTCTTCTTCTGCCCTGATTTGCGTTGGAGAAACTGCAACTTTAACTTCTACAGGAGCTCTTACTTACAGCTGGGATAATAACTCAACTTTAGCTTCTCTTGTAGTTACTCCAACTGTTAATACAACTTATACTGTAACAGGTACTGATGTAAATACATGTTCTGCAAAAACTACTTTCGTACAAAATGTATCGGAATGTACTGGTATTGCAAAAGCAGATGCTAACATGGTAAGTGCCGGAATTTATCCTAATCCTACGAATGGAGATTTTACTGTGACTCTTACAAAAGAAACTGCTGTTAAAATTCTTAATGGCATTGGACAAGTTGTTTTTGCTAGCCAATTAGCTAGTGGTGACACTACTGTTTCTTTGAACGGTCAACCAAACGGAATTTATTTCGTACAATTAAAACAAGGAAATCAATTTAAAACAGTAAAAGTTGTAAAAAACTAAGCTTTTCTAATATCCTACCTTATAAAAAGGGTGATTGTTCAGTCAATCGCCCTTTTTTTATTGCCAAAACCCTATAACTCTATTAATAGAGCTGAGCATAATTCTTTTTTAACTATTTTTACGTATATTTTGCATACCAGGTTCTTGTGCTCTTAAATTTTATAACACACAAACCACACAATGATTAAACATTTACACCTAAGTAAAACGTTACTTTTTTGCGCGTTAGTTATCTTATCCTTTAGCGGAATTTCACAAGAGTGGACCTGGATTCAAGGGGCAAACACGGTAAATAATTATGGAGTTTACGGAACTCCCTATAATGCCTTTGGCGCAAATACTCCCGGTGCGAGAAATGGTGCGGCATCGTGGACAGATAATGCTGGAAATTTGTGGCTCTTTGGCGGGGATGGAAATTCTGCGACTAATGGTGGTAGATTAAATGACCTGTGGAAATTTAATGTCATCACAAATGAGTGGGCATGGATAAAAGGTAGCAACCAGGCAAATCAAATGCCTAATTATGGCAGCCAGTCTGTACCAAGCTCAACTACTACTCCGGGAGCAAGGGCTTACAGTCTCACCTGGAAAGATGGTAACGGTAATTTATGGTTATTCGGTGGAGAGGGCTATGATAGTAATGGTTCGTTTGCTAATCTGAATGATCTATGGAAATTTGATATTACTACTTACAATTGGACCTGGGTAAGTGGAGCAACTACGATCAATCAATTTGGTAATTTTACCACGCAAGGTGTGGCTTCGTCCACAAATGTTCCGGGTGCAAGACGCTATTCTTCAGGTTGGGCCGATAATAGCGGCAACTTATGGGTTTTCGGCGGATATGGTTACGGTACTAGCGGAGGTGAGTATCACCTGAATGATTTATGGAAATACACTATTTCAACAAATCAATGGACATTTGTTAATGGAGGTACTTCAGCAAATCAAAATCCAGCCTATGGAACATTAGGGGTTGCCAGCTCAACTAACTTTCCGGGAAGCCGCTTCGGCGCCGTTGCTTGGAATGACAACAGTAATAATCTTTGGTTATTTGGAGGTTATGGCAGAGATGTAGCTAACGAGGTATTCTTAAGTGACATCTGGAAATACAATCCTTCTACAAATCAATGGACATGGATGGATGGACCCAGTACTGGAAATGAAGCAATAGCTGGCATAAAGGGCATCGTAAGTTCAACGGCAACTCCAGGAGGACGTTATCTTTCAAGTGCCTGGACAGGCACAGCAGGAAATCTTCTTATATACGGAGGCAATGGGGTAGGTGGTAATGATGGAGATCTTTGGCGTTACGATATTAGTTCAGGAAATTGGACCTGGTTAAGGGGAGCTTTGAATATGAAGTCTACCAGCGGACAACAAAATGTGTCTTCAGTTAACAATGAGGTCGGGGCAGCTTATAACCAGTGCGCCTGGAAAGATAATTCCAATAATCTTTGGTTATTTGGCGGACTTGCATATGATATTTTTGGATCATTCAGTAATACCAGTACCTTATGGAAAACCAATTTTCCTGCAACGGTTCCAACCGCGAGCTTCTCTTTTAATCAAACGGCAAACGTTTGTATTGGTACAAGAGTTAGTCTAATTAATCAGTCAACAAATTCCCCTGCATCATTCAATTATTATCTGGACGGCAATCTTTTTAGTTACAGTTCAGAGCCTGTAATTGCCAACGGTACCTTAGTACCTATAAGCGCAGGAATTCACACAGTATCCTTAGTAGTCTCTAATGCCGCCGGAACCAGTTCTTCCATTACTAAAACAATTTCTGTTTCATCTTTTGCAGCTGCAACTATTACCCGAACTCCTGGCGGTGTAGCAACCATCAACGTGGGATCAGGTCAAACTCCCAACAGCAGTTGGGCGCCCTGGGTATACACATTTGCAGATCCTATCCCCGCGGGGGCTACTATAACAAAAATAGATATGTCTTACGACGCGGTTGATCAGGGCTGGGGGGGAACTGGCGCAACGGCTGTGTTTCGTATTGAGGATGAAGATGTTTCAAGCGCTGTACTTTCGCACTCAAGCCAGTCTTTTAGCACCTCAGTTATAAAATCTGTTCCAAAATATAATTATGGCGGTTTTAACGCTCTCAAGGTTTATTTTGTGGGGTATTCAGGCTGGGAATCTTTTTACAACAACGTTACTCTAAATATTTATTACGAACGGTACGATATAAAAATTTGTGCGGGAAGCAGTACAAGTCTTACCGCTGCAGGTGGTAATTCGCGCTCCTGGTCGGGGGGCATCACAAATGGAGTTTCGTTTACACCCACAGTTTCGGCAATTTATACTGTTACATCTACAGAATTAAATGGCTGTCAGAATACCCAAACAGTTTCTGTTACACTGGATTCTCCCACGATTAGTATTTATAAAGGCGAAATATGTACTGGACAATCTTTTACGATTGTACCAAACGGAGCTCAAACCTACACCTACGTTGGCGGACTAACTGTAGTATCACCCACAATAAATACGACTTATTCTGTTACCGGAACAAGTTCTTTGGGTTGCGCTGCTTCTAACACCGGCGTGGTTACAGTCACTGTAAATTCGAACCCTACCATTTCAGCAAATAGCGGAAATTTATGCCCTGGAAATGTTTTTACAATAACTCCTTCAGGAGCCTTCACCTATACTATTGACGCTCCCTCATTTTTAGTTTCTCCAAGTATAACCACTACATATTCCATAACAGGAACAAGTAGTAAAGGGTGTGTATCCACGGCCAATGCAGCGCCAACAATCAGTCTCGCCACCTTGCCCATCGTTAGTGCCAGCGACGCCGCTATTTGTTATGGCGATACGTACACAATAGTTCCGAGTGGCGCATCAAGCTATACCTATTCCAGTGGTTCCAATACAGTGTCTCCTTTACTTACAACAAGCTATTCAATTTCGGGTACCAGCTCCTTAGGATGTATCTCCGCTTCCGCGGCAGTTATTAACCTGAGTGTAAATCCCCTTCCTTCTATTACTGCTGTTAGTGGCACTGTTTGCTCTGGAAACTTATTTATAATAAATGCCAGTGGAGCTCAAACATTCACTTTTTCTGGTGGTTCATCAGTGGTAAATCCAACGATTAATACCTCTTATTCAGTCACGGGCACCAGCAGCCTTGGTTGCCTTTCAGCAAGTGCAGCAGTGGCAAACGTCACAGTGCTTTCTTTGCCTTTGATAGCTGTCAATAGCGGAACTGTGTGCAGCGGAACATCGTTTACACTCACTCCCTCTGGCGCACTTACTTATACCTATCTAAATGGATCTGCTGTTGTTTCCCCCACAAGTACATCCAGCTATTCTATTATAGGAAAAGATGGTTTCGGCTGCGCTTCATCCATCCCGGCTATCGCCACTATAAGTGTTACCGCACCGCCCTCCGTTACTATCAGCGGACCAAACGCGGTATGCTCGGGTTCAACTATCTCTCAAACCGTAAGCGGTGCAACAACTTATTCATGGAGTACAGGGTCAACAAATACTTCCATTTCAATCAGTCCAACTATTACCACCATTTATACAGTTACGGGTACAGATGCAAGTTCAGGGTGTTCAAATACAGTAACCAAAACAATCGCCACGGGAAATCCGCCGGTTATTAACGTTAATAGCGGAAATATTTGCGCGGGTGCATCATTCACATTACTACCGAATGGAGCCTCTGCTTATACGATTTCAAACGGGATGAATTTTGTTTCTGCAGTAGTTTCACCCACTTCAAATACGAGTTACTATGTTTCTGGTACCAGCGCTTTAGGGTGCGTATCTACCAGCTCTGCCATATCCAACGTAATTGTAAATGCCGCTCCGCTAATTTCTGTCAATAGCGGTGGTATCTGTGCTGGAAATATATTTACGATGACTCCTACAGGTGCAAGCACATATACTTTTTCCAATGGTTCATCAACTGTTAGTCCCGCCGCTACTACAAGCTATTCGGTAACAGGCACGAACGTACTGGGTTGTGTGTCAACAATGGCGGCTGTTTCCACGGTTACCGTACATGCTATTCCCACTATAGGTATTTCTAATGGAACCGTTTGCGCCGGAAGTAATTTTAGTATCATGCCAACCGGAGCTTCCAGTTACACCATCGTTTCAGGCGCCGGACCAAGTTCGCCCTGGGTTACTCCCACATCCAACACCACCTATTCAATTTCTGGAACCACCCTTGCAGGATGCGTCTCCTCCAGTCCTGCAATTATGACCGTAAGTGTTATCGCATTGCCAACCATCAGTGTTAACAGCAGTTCTGTTTGTGCAGGCTCTGTTTTCACCCTCACTCCTTCAGGAGCATCTACCTATACATACTCCGGCGGATCAGCGACCGTTGCCCCTGTAAGTAATATTGCCTATTCTATAACAGGTACGAGTGCTGCCGGTTGCATTTCTTCTAATACGGCCGTTGCAACGCTAACTGTAATGGCAGTGCCTGTAGTATCTGTAAATAGTGGTTTTGTGTGCGCTGGAAGTGTTTTTACCATGGTTCCTTCAGGTGCCCTTTCTTACACGTTCTCAGCTAACTCTTCAACTGTTGCCCCCTTAACAAACACTTTTTACACAGTAAGTGGTTCTGATTCTCAGGGATGTGTCTCAGCATACGCAGCCATTGCAAATGTTGTAGTAAATGCTTTGCCAGCTGTCTCCATTCTAGGTAATTCTGTAATTTGTAAGGGAGAACAAACAAGTTTAATTGCTACAGGCGCTAGTTCATATACCTGGTCGGGTGTGGGTTCAAATGCCGTCTACATAGTTGCTCCTATTGTAAATACGGTTTATTCAGTTTCAGGAACCAATGCTAATAATTGTAAGAATACTGCCACCATTCAAATTGTAGTGAATTCGCTTCCGGTAATTAGTTTAAATTCCGGCACAGTTTGTCCTTCTGGAACATTTGCTCTCCAGGCTTCAGGAGCGCTTAGCTACACATACTCTGGTAACTCAAACGTGGTATCGCCAGTAATCACAAGTACTTATTCGGCCATCGGTACAGATCTTAATGGGTGTACATCCAGCATCCCTGCTGTAACTACGCTTACAGTAGTAAATAACATCAGCATTTCTGTAAGTGGTACAGGCAGTATTTGTGCTGGTCAATCCGCCAGTCTCTCTGTAACCGGAGCACCTTCTTACACATGGAGTAACGGCCAGTTAGCCAGTAGTATAGCTCCAACACCTTCTGGAAGCACAGTTTACTCTGTTATTGGTGCTGATGGTTCTTGTAAGGACACGGCCTTTATTTCAGTTCAGGTAAACATGCTCCCAGTGCTTGCAGTAAATAGTACAAATAGCGTGCTTTGCATGGGCCAAACAGCAACACTAACCACCACCGGCGCAACTACTTATTCCTGGACCGATGGAGGCTCTGATGCTTTGATAATAATCACACCAACTGCCACCACAATTTATACCGTAACCGGAACAGATCTTATTGGCTGTTCAAATAAACTAACTTTCATTCAAAATGTAAGTGAATGTGTGGGCTTTGAGTCTTCTAAAACAATGCTGACCTCCTTTTTGAACTTATATCCGAATCCTAATAATGGCCAATTCACTGTAGAAACCTCCCAAATACTCCATATGACTATAATCAATGCCTGGGGTCAAAAAATATTTGAAACACAGTTGTTTGAAGGTGAAAATCATATATTGCTTGAGGAGCAGGTAAAAGGCATTTATTTTGTTGAATTTAGACGGGGCTCGCAGATCAAGACCATTAAGGTTATCAAGCAATAGCTACGTAAAAAAGTCGCACGCTGATTTTTAAATTATTAAAGTTAAAGGGCACTTTTTAACTTTTAATACTACTTGTCAACATTCCGGAAAACATCTTACAAATCCTTGTAACTTTTTTCCTGTCGCTCCGTATATGTCCTTGATTATACCTGTTGTGTAATCCGAAAAATTGATTTAATTTTAGTACAATATTTTTATCCAAGAACTATGAAGAAATTCTATTTATTCCTATCACTTTCAATAATTTTTAACCTTGCTAATTTTCTCAGAGCTCAGTCAGAAATCTGGGGTGTAAATGCAAGTGGAGGAAGTGGATTTGGTACGCTTTACGGTATGCCAACAGGAGCAACATCACCCACAGCCTCATTTAACTTTGCAGGAAACCCAGGAAGTAACCCGCAGTATGCGAAGTTGTTGGAAGCTGCTAATGGAAAACTTTATGGTATGACAAATACCGGGGGTTTAAATAATGTGGGCGTGATATTTGAGTATGATACAGCAACAAACGCATACACCCGTAAAATAGATTTTATCTCTACCAATGGCGCCAATCCTAAAGGTTCATTGATACAAGCTGCGAATGGCAAGCTTTATGGTATGACCCAATTAGGCGGAGCAGGTAATTTTGGAGTGATTTTTGAATACGACATCGCAACCAATACACAAAGTGTTTTAGTGTCGTTTACAGGTAGTGTTGGTATTACGCTGGGTAGTTCACCAATGGGATCATTGTACCAGCCAGATCCAACAGTTACCAAACTATACGGGATGACACGTACTGGAGGTGCAAATAATTTAGGTGTTTTATTTGAATATGATTATGGAACAGGAACTTATACGAATAAGGTTTCTTTCACAGGTTCAACAGGCTTGTCGCAAGGGGCTTTACCTTTTGGTTCTTTAATTAAAGCAGTGTCTGCCAGTTCGTCCACTACTGCCCTTTATGGTTTGGCAAGCGCTGGAGGAACCAATAACATTGGAGTGCTTTTTGAATACGATTACGCAAATAACACTTATACAAAAAAAATAGATTTTTCTACTACCCTGGGCTCAAATCCGCAAGGCTCATTGCTTCTTGCTTCAAATGGTAGATTGTATGGTACCACTGTATCCAATGGAGGATCAACAGGTGGAGTGATTTTTGATTATGTTATCAGTTCGAATACCCTTACAAAATTAACGGACCTTACAATTGGTACTGGTAATATTGGAGGAGCGTCTCAGGGCGATTTATTAGAAGCGACAAACGGAAAAATTTACGGTCTTACGCGATTTGGCGGTTCAACCAATGCCGGTGTTATTTTTGAATACGATATCGCCATCCCTGCATCGCCTGTTTACACCAAAAAGGCTGACTTTTCTACTGCAAACGGTTCACTTCCTTTCGGTTCTTTAATCCAGGTTTCAACTGGCAAGTTATATGGATTCACTTCTGCCGGCGGAGCGGCAAGTGGTGGAATTATTTTCAAGTACAACATGTCGGCCACCTCATATTCCAAAACAATTGACTTAAACTCTTCAAACGGAGGGTCTCCTTCTGGAGGCTTAATGCAGGCTTCCAACGGGAAATTTTACGGACTTACTCCGATTGGAGGAACAAGTAATCTTGGAACTTTATATGAATATGATAGAACATCCAACACGTTCTTAAAGAAAGTTGACTTTACAGGGAATACGGGCGTTAACCCTGGTAATGCACCCTACGGCTCATTAATTCAGGTGGGCGCTTCAAAATTATATGGTGTAACATCTGCGGGCGGAACAACAGGAAACGGAACGCTTTTTAGTTATGATATTGCCACCGGAACGCATACTAAAATTATAGATTTAACAGGTGGAACCGGGTTAAATCAAGGTGGACAACCTTATGGTTCACTGGCGTTATACTCTAGCAGTACAAGCACTCTTAACGGCAGATTGTATGGTATAACCAAACAAGGCGGGACATCTAACCAGGGCGTTATATTTGAGTTTGACCCATCCACAAATGTGTATTCAAAAAAGTTAGATCTCACTTTAGCATCCGTAAATGGTTACAGCGCTTTTGGGTCGATGGTACAATCGGGAAATGTGTTTTATGGGATGACACAATTGGGTGGAACAAGTAGTTTCGGAACTATTTTCGAATACGATCCTACTACCAACACTTACACTAAAAAAGTAGATTTCACCGGAACCAGTGGAGCAGCTCCAGGAAGCCTTCCATTTGGCTCACTGGTTGAAACCGCCACTGTAGGCGTATTGTATGGTATGACCAGAACTGGTGGTGCTAACGACCTTGGTGTTATTTTCGAGTACAATGTTTCAACAAATACCTATTCTAAGAAGGTTGACTTATCGGCTTCAAATGGATCTTTGCCTTACGGATCGCTTATAAAAGCAGCCAATGGAAAACTATATGGCAAAACAAATTCAGGTGGCGCAAATGGTTCAGGTGTTCTTTTTGAGTACGACATTGCTACTTCAACCTATACTAAGAAAATAGATTTTTCAGTAGCAACAGGAAATAATCCAACTTATACACAACTGCTCGAGGTTTGTACAAAACCTCTTGCTCCAGGCTCTGTAGTTTCTAGTACAAACGCACTCTGTCAAGCAGATGCGGCAACTAAAAATTTTAGCATAGCTTTAATTCCGAATGCCACTTCTTACTCTTGGACGGTTCCTGCAGGGGGTGCGATTATTTCAGGAAGCACAACTTCTTCTATTGGAGCTGATTTTAGTGGTGTTGCTGCAGGAACTTTTACTTTTGCCGTGTCAGGTTTAAATGTCTGCGGATCGGGTTCTTTAAGTATCAATACTGTTACTGTTAATGCTTTACCAACGGTTTCAGTAAACAGCGGACCAGTGTGTGCCGGGTCAACATTCACCATTATTCCAGGCGGAGCCACTACTTATACTATCGAAGGCGGGTCTTCTTTGGTTTCTCCGTCATCTAACACAAACTATACGGTTATAGGAAGCAACGCTCTAGGCTGTCGTTCATCCAATACAGCTACTTGTTCTGTAGTTGTAAATAGTTTGCCAATTATTAGTGTTAACAGCGGAACAATTTGCGCAGGTGATGTATTTACGATCACTCCAACTGGGGTAGTAAGTTCTACTCCTTCTGGTGGATCTTTATTGGTTTCTCCGACAACTTCAACGTTTTACACTATAACAGGAACAGATGCAAACAATTGTGTTTCTGCTAATACCGCAACAGCAAATGTTAACGTAAATATTTTACCAACCATCGCTGTAACTAACGGAACTACCTGTGCCGGAGGAAATGTAACCATTACGCCATCGGGAGCAGGGGCAGGTGCCACTTACCAGGTTGGCTCATTTACCGGAGCAGGGCCATTTGTTTTTGCCCCAGGCAGCAGTACTATTTTGCCTGCAACAGCAACCACATCATTTGGTTGTTCATCCGCAAATTCTCCTTCGTCAACGGTAACGGTATACGCTCTTCCTATAATTTCGGTAAACAATCCAACTATGTGTTCGGGAACGAATGCTGTGATTATTCCTTCAGGTGCTGGGGTTTCAGGGACTTATACATCCGGAATTTTAAATGGAGCCGGACCCTTCACTGTCAATCCATCTTCTTCAACAACGTTTACAGTTTCGGGAAGTTCAGCTGAAGGCTGTATTTCTGTAGCTTCTGCAACATCAGCTGTTACTGTATATTCTCTGCCAGTAGTATCCGTGGCTAATGGTACGTCATGTGCCGGTTCGCCCTATACTATTACACCTTCAGGAGCGGCAAATTATACTTTTTCGGGAGGATCCACAGGAACTGGACTATCGTTAGTTGTATCACCAACAAGTAGTCAATCCTATTTTGTAAGTGGTGTTAGTTCTAATGGTTGTATATCTGCAAGCTCAGCAACTATGGGCGTAACAGTTTTTACTCTCCCAATCTTATTTGTAAATAGCGGAGCAGCATGTGAAGGAACAACATTCACTCTTACGCCTTCAGGTGGAACCAGCTTTACGATATTGCCAATGGGAACTACTACTAATTCAACCCTTGTTGTAACCGTTCCTTCCTCTAATACAAGTTATTCTGTTATGGGTGAAAATTTCGCAGGGTGTGTGGCTTCTTCAATGGCCGTTTCCAATCTAACTGTAAATTCTTTACCCTCCATTTCAGTTCAAAATGGAACAATATGTGCAGGAACAGTTTTCAATTCAACTGTTAGTGGAGCTATTTCTTACACTTACGTAACTACAAGTCCTTCATCAACTATAGTTGCATCTGGGTCAACGACTTTGAGTCCTTCTTCAAATCAACAATACTTCGTAACTGGTAGTGACGCAAATGGTTGTGTTAGTCCTTCCCAAACATTCAGTCTCGATGTTAATTCTCTACCTGTTGTTACGATTACCGGAACCAATGCTATTTGCGACGGAGACATTACGAACTTAACTGCCAGCGGAGCAGATACCTATATTTGGGCCACATCTACTAATTCAATCGTTGCTGTGAATCCTTCTGTTACCACGGTTTACACCGTAACAGGCACAGATCTTAACTCTTGTTCAAACACGGCGTCTTATACATTGGTTGTAAATCCATTACCTACAATAACACTTATCAGTGGAGCTATTTGTCCGGGTAATTCTTATTCTTTTACTCCAGGTGGAGCATCGACGTATACTTTTTCTAACGGTAGCAGCGTTGTTTCTCCAACTATAACTACCACTTATTCGGCCGTTGGTACTAGTTCAGCAGGTTGTGTGTCGCTTTTACCAGCTGTTGCAACAGTAAGTGTTGTAAATATTCTAACTGTAACTGTTAGTGGCAATACAATTGTTTGTGAAGGAGGTTCTGTTAATCTGACCGCAAATGGTGCTAGTACGTACAGCTGGAGCACAGGCACTCTGACAAACAGTTTGTCAACTATTCCATCTTCAAGTACAATTTATACAGTTATTGGTTCAAGCGGAACTTGTCACGATACCACCGTTGTGAATGTAACGGTGAATAATTTACCTAATGTTTCAGCCGTTTCAGACCGTACTTTAATTTGTGTATCTGAATCTGCACTATTAACTGCAGGTGGAGCTGTTAATTATGTTTGGGTGAACAATGCAACAACTTCTACAACCACTGTAGCACCAACTGTTGCCACTACTTATACAGTAAAAGGTACTGACGCCAATGGGTGCGAAAAAATAGCCAGTGTAACAGTATTGGTAAGTGCGTGTATTGGAATAAATGAGGTGTCGGCCCATGCAGTAAATTATGTGCTGTATCCTAATCCAAATGCAGGAGAGTTTACAATTGAAACAGGATCTTCTATTTCTGCTACCATTGTTAATGCTTTAGGTCAAATTGTTTTAGAGCAAAAACTTAACGAAGGAAAAAATAACATTAATCTGAATGAACAAGCCAAAGGAATTTATTTTGTTCAAATTAAAAATGGCAGTTCTGTTAAAACTATTAAGGTTGTAAAACAATAGATTTTAAGGTCTTAAACTACTATTATTTTAAAAAGCGGACCCTTCAGGGTTCGCTTTTTTGTTAAAACCATAATTCTGTTTTGTTAAAGCTTTTAATTAACTTTACCGTCTGTAAAATAATAGGTTTTTCGTATTTATTGAAACACTAGAAAATGAAAGTATATCTTGATAATGCCGCCACCACCCGTCTTGACGAAGAGGTTTTAAAAGCGATGATGCCTTTGCTTGCAGAGGACTTTGGAAATCCTTCTTCTATTCATTCTTTTGGTAGAAAAACCCGCGCCTCGATAGAAACAGCGAGAAAAATGGTTGCTAAACTTTTGAATGTAACTCCTGCGGAAATTTTCTTTACCTCCGGTGGTACGGAAGCAGATAACATGGCCATTCATCAAAGTATTGAAACATTCGGTATTACGCATGTTATTTCAAGTACTATAGAACACCATGCAGTTGAACACACGATTAAAGTTTTAGAGAAAGCCGGCAAAATAAAAGCGAGCTGGGTAAAAATTGATGAAAAAGGAAATGTTGATTTGGCAAACCTCGAAGAGCTTCTTAAAAATAATCCGAAAACACTTGTCTCTCTCATGCATGCGAATAATGAAATTGGCACCCTGCTTCCCCTAAAAGAAGTAGGTGAACTTTGCGAGAAATATGGGGCTATTTTCCATAGTGATACCGTGCAGACAATGGGGCACTACAGAATGGATCTGAGAGATCTAAAGGTGCATTTCGTAACTTGTGCTGCTCATAAATTTCACGGTCCTAAAGGTGTAGGTTTTTTATACATTAATCATTTGCATAAAATAACCCCTTTTATTCATGGTGGTGCGCAGGAAAGAAACATGCGCGGCGGAACAGAAAATGTTTCCGGAATTATTGGATTGGCAAAGGCACTTGAAATTTGTTTCAGAGAGATGGAAGACCACCAAAAGCATATCATGGAACTTAAAGATTACATGCGCGAAACCCTCATCGACAGAATTCCGGGAATTGAATTTAATGGAGAAGTAGATCATGATAAATCTTTATATACGGTACTCAATTGCCGTTTTCCAAATCATCCGGATGCTGAAATGATTTTATTTAATCTGGATATTATGGGTATTGCCGCCAGTGGTGGTAGCGCCTGCAGTAGCGGTAGCAACCAGGGAAGTCACGTTTTAAGAGGTTTGGGAATTGAGATGGAGCGCCCCTCGGTAAGATTTAGTTTTAGCAAATACACAACAAAAGAAGAAATAGATTTTGCGATTTCAAAAATTACAGAATTGTTTGCTGTGAAAGAAAAAGTATAAAAAGGAATTATTAGATTTAAAGAATAAATAAATTTTATGTCAGACATTAAAACAGTACTTGATACAACAAAAGCTTCCATGGAGAAAGCTATCTCTCATCTTGAATCAGAATTACAAAAGGTAAGAGCTGGAAAAGCCAATCCGGTTATGCTGGAAAACATCATGGTGGATTATTACGGCAGTAAAGTACCGATTAGTAATACGGCAAGTATCACTACGCAGGATGCGAGAACACTCATTATTCAACCCTGGGAAAAAAGCATGTTGACGCCTATTGAAAAAGGAATTCAAATGGCGAACCTGGGATTAAATCCTCAAAACGATGGTGTTTTAATTCGTATCATGGTGCCGCCTTTAACAGAAGAGCGTCGCAGAGATCTTACTAAAATGGCAAAAAGTTTAGGGGAAGACGCAAAAGTGGGAATTCGTACAACCCGCAAAGAAGCGATGGAACAAATAAAGAAACTTCAAAAAGATGGTTTGCCTGAAGACGAAGCTAAAACGGGAGAAACCCAGGTGCAGACTTTAACCGATGCACACGTAGTAAAGGTGGATAAACACATCGAACAAAAAGAAAAAGAAATTATGACGGTTTAGTCATTGAACCTATTTCAAGAAAAAACCCGTCCCAACTATGGTTGGGGACGGGTTTTTTGTTAATTAAAATTTTGAATGTGATTTTAGTCTTGCAAATTTATAAGTCAACTAATCTTATCCAAACAAATATATAAATTGGGTTAGAATCGCAATAATTTAATTAACAGGAAAAAATTAAGCTAACTTTACGTTAACAGCGTTTAATCCTTTTTTACCTTCTTGAATTTCAAAAACAACTTCGTCGTTTTCACGGATTTCTTCTTTAATACCAGAAACGTGAACGAAAACTTCTTTTCCGGAACCTTCAACTTTAATGAATCCGAAACCTTTTGTTTGGTTGAAAAACTTTACTGTACCTTTTTCCATTTTTTTACTTTTTATTTTTTTCCCTTTTTTATTACTAATAAATAGGGCTGAGAAAAAAGGGGATGACTCAACACTATTAAATCTTTAAATCTGATTATTTAAAATCTGATCACATCTAATCGCATCTGGTTGCAAGTGTTTACTAATTCTTAAAAAATTGAAATTAAACGAATTGCAAAGGGGAGAAATCGGAGATAATAAGAATTTAAATAATATTCGTTTAAAAGATTAAGACAAATTTAATTATATAATCTGAAAATCCAAATTTTCCGTCGGCATAGCTTTATTTTCATTAGAATTATTAAGAATTCCGGGAATGAGGGGATAAATTGGGCGGCAATAACGGCTATTTTGATTTTTTGTTTATTTTAGCGCCACACAAACCCAAATGACAAAACCTTCCGGTCTTATTTACGCCCTAGCGGTAGGGATTTTAATGATGCTTTATGCTTGTAAAAAAGGAGAAAACGATCCGGCCGTGTCGTTACTCACACGCAAGGCGCGACTTACCGGAGAATGGAAGATGACCAGCGGCAAAGCCATCTATACCCAATACACCAGCAAAGCTTTGTATACTTTTGATGGGAACAGCTACACCGCTACCATTATAGAGAGTAATAAAAGTAAAAACACCAGCGGAGACTACTCTGTTAGGCTCACCATACGCAGGGACGGGGACTTTAAAGCAAAGGAAATTTATGGCCCAACCATGCTGGATTGCGAAGGAATCTGGGCATTTAATACGGGCGTTGGAAAACAAAAAGCTAAAGAAGCTACAGCGTTTTCTATAACCAAAGTAAATGAAGGCCTCATTACAAGCTGTTTTTTTAACAGAATCAGTCCTGCCTTTATTTACACACTAAAAGAGCTTCGGAATAATAAACTTGTGCTTACTTCTTCAGGAAGAATTTTATCAGATACTAAAGGCAATTACGCCAGTTTAACCACCGAATACACTTTTGAGAAATAATTGAAACTACTTATCAGGGTCAATGGAGCGATAATTATGAGGAAAAGAAAGATATTTTACGTGCTGCTTTTAACGGCTTTTTTATTCTCCTGTAAAAAGGGTGAGAAGGATCCTTTTTTGTCTCTCAGCACTCGTAAAGCACGCCTTGAGGGTGATTGGAAACTTGTGAAAGGGCATTTGAAATTTACTTATGAAAAGGATGGCAACACGCTTTACGAAGATAACAGCACTTTGACGGAAGATTATTTTACAAGTGTAAACGATTTAGACGGTTCAACCTTAGAAGGGAAATACAAGCTTCAAATTTCATTTACAAAAGACGGGGATTTTAGTTTCTTACAACTGATCGAATCAAACACTGTAAGCGGTAACGGAACATGGGATTTTTTACGGGCGAGTGGCAAATACAAAAACAAAGAACGCGTGAGTTTTAAGCCAAACGCTATTGGCGGCGGCTCTTACTGGATGGATGCATTTAATAAATCAGTAAATTATTTTATATATGAAATATCGGAGTTGAGAAAAGACAAGATGGTATTAAAGGTTGACAAAGAAGTGTTAGATGTGAACAGCAAAGATGGGATTACTTGCTACGTAACATCGGAGTACACATTCGCTCAAAAATAAAAACTAAACACTAAAAACTATGCAAAAAAAGATTTCACTGGTAATATTGGCAATACTTACGCTTTGCTTTACCGAATGTAAAAAAGGCGAAGATGATCCTGTCATTTCTTTAAGAACAAGAAAAGCTCGGGCAGCGGGGGAGTGGCGATTGGTAAGCGGAAATGCTTCTTACACAGCCAAAGGTTATAACGAAGATTATGCTTTTGACGGGACAAACGTAACGGCAAACTATACTTCTGTCACCCCTATAATTTATACCGGGCGATACATACTTAACTTAACTATTTCAAAAGACGGTAAATTTACATTTAAAGAAGTAGTTGCCGGACTGAGCCTGGAGGCCGGTGGCGACTGGACCTTTAACAAAGGCGGAGGAGAGGATAAAAAGAAAGAAGATTTTATTTTCACCATTACTTCTGTTTCTAAGGGCAGCACAAATGAACTTCATTTTTTTAACCGGTTGAATACAAACTTTACTTACCAGATAAAAGAGCTTAGAAATAAACGCCTGGTAATTCACTCTGCGGGTACTTTCTATACAGACTCAAAAGGTAATTACTCAACTTTGTCTACCGATTACGTCTTTCAACAATAATAGTATGCGAACCTTAAAGTGGGCTTTGCCTTCACTCTTCTTGTTTTTTCTGATCACTTCGTGTAAAAAAGGGGAAGACGATCCTGCATTTACACTCCTGTCGCGTAAAGCAAGGGTTGCAGGTGAATGGAAACTGGCGGAAGGAAATATTACCCTGGGTGTTAAAGATGCAAGTGGAATTTACGCTGTACACATATACAAACTCAAAGATAATGGTTATACCCGTAAAGATCCGGGAAGAGGCGCCAGTTTTGAAGGAGACTACAATCTTTCTCTGATTTTTACTAAAGACGGTAAATTTTCGATGACCCAATTATTAGATTCTTTAAACTTTGCATTTAAAGGAAGCTGGCAGTTTGAAGGTAAAAGTAGCAGCGCCAAAAATAAAGAAAGAATTAATCTTCAGCTCGATAAAGGCAATAATAGCTCAGGTTACTATGCCGCATTCAATAAATCTTTGACAAATTTTAAATACCGCATAAAAGAACTCAGAAATAAAAAAATGGTGCTTACGTGCACGGAAGAGATGCTTGATCTGAATAGTACTTACGGATTGTATGTAACTGCAGAATATACTTTTGTTCAGTAGTATTACATTCTGAAAAGTCCGTACTTTAAAATACAGTAAATGGCTCGGAAGCCATCTTTCCAGCCGATTTTTTTTCCTTCTTCATACGTACGCCCGTAATAAGAAATGCCTACCTCGTATATTCTCACATTTGGAATGCGCGCCACTTTTGCAGTGACTTCCGGTTCAAATCCAAAGCGTTTTTCTTTTAATTGAAGGCCTTTTACCAGATCTGCTCTGAATAGTTTATAGCAAGTTTCCATATCTGTTAAGTTAAGATTGGTAAACATATTGCTTAGGGTAGTCAATAATTTGTTTCCGATAGAATGCCAGAAAAAAAGAATGCGGTGAGGCTGATGTCCTACAAAGCGACTGCCATATACGACATCGCCCATGCCATTTAAAATGGGTTTTAAAAGCAAATTGTATTCTTCGGGGTCGTACTCCAGATCTGCATCCTGTATGATGATATAGTCGCCGGTAGCTTCTGCAATGCCTGTATGCAATGCGGCGCCTTTTCCTTTATTAACTTCATGTTTTCTATATTGAATGTTGAGGTCTTTATTAGATGCCTGGTAATTCAATATCGCTTGTTCAGTATCATCTTTTGAGCAGTCGTTTACAATTATCACTTCTTTTTCAAAACCGCCTTCTAAAACAACCGTTTTAATTTTATTTAAAATCAGGTGAATAGTTTTTCCTTCATTGTAAGCAGGTATTACTATTGATAATTTCATAGGGAATTTTCATTTGCTTTTTTATTGTCATATGGTATAGCCATTTTGTCTTCTCTCTTACGTGTTTGGCAAAATGGCTGTTTCATGGACGGGGATGAATTTTGAAAGTGTAAATATAATTCAATTATTTTGGTTTATCTCTTCAAAAAAATTAGTTTTACGTTTCATGAGCAAAGTCCTTATTCTTACGTATTACTGGCCTCCCAGCGGTGGAGCAGGTGTTCAGCGCTGGTTGAAATTTGTTAAGTACATGCATTTGTACGGATGGCAGCCAATTGTGTACACTGCCGAAAACGGAGAAATTCCGGTGAGAGACGAAAGTCTGCAAAAGGATGTGCCGGAAGGTACAGTGATCTTGAAAACACCTATCTGGGAACCATACACCCTTTACAAAAGGTTTATAGGCCGGAAAAAGGAAGATAAAATAAACGCCTCTTTTCTAAATGAAAGCAAAAAAACAGGCACTACTGAGAAAATAAGTATTTGGATTCGCGGTAATTTTTTTATTCCTGATGCTCGTAAATTCTGGATCAAACCTAGCGTAGCTTATTTGAGCGACTATATCCAAAAAAATAACATAGACTATGTTATAAGTAGCGGTCCGCCTCATAGTATGCACCTTATTGCTTTAGGACTCAAGAAAAAATTTCCGAAACTCAAATGGCTGGCTGATTTTAGAGATCCATGGACCAATATAGACTTTTACGAGAAATTAATGTTAAGTACCTGGGCTGACAAAAAACACCACGAGCAAGAACTCAGCGTTTTAAAAAATGCAGATTCGGTAGTAAGTATTGGTCAGGCGATGAGCGACGAGTTTGATGAGATGTTTCGCAAAGCAGGTGGGATAGAAAAGAATAAATTCAAGGTGATCACTAACGGTTACGATGAAGATGATGTGAGTGAAGGCCTGGAAATGAAAGATTCTAAATTTAGCATTGCACATATAGGAACCCTTGTAAAGGACCGAAATCCAGCATTGTTATGGAAGGTGTTAAGCGACCTTGTAAAAGACAATGCAGAGTTTAAAAAACAGTTGGAAATAAAATTAGTTGGTAAGGTTGATATTTATGTAAAAGATCAGATCGCCCTTTTTGGTTTGAGTGATTATGTTAGAAAGATAGACTACCTGCCTCACAACGAGGTTGTAAAAGAGCAACAAAGATCGCGTGTATTACTTCTTCTTGTAAACAATACAAAAAATGCAAAAGGTATTTTAACCGGAAAGTTTTTTGAGTACATGTCATCTGGAGCACCTATATTAGCCATTGGCCCAACAGATGGTGATCTTGCTAAAATTATTAACGAAACAAAAAGTGGATTGATAAGTGATTTTGATGACGAAGAAAATTTGAAACGAAATATTCTTACTTATTTTAAAGGCGGTTCAAATTTGCGCGATGAAGCCGCTATTTCACGTTACAGTAGAAAGGGTCTTACAAAACAACTGTGTGACCTTTTAAATACTTTGTAATCAGATGGTGAGTTGATTCAGTTTGTCAATAAAAAAGAGCGCCATTTTATTGGTGTAAAATTTGTCTTTGAATTGTCCCACCCATTGAATACCATTTACACTGTTGGTTAAAAAAACTTCGTCACCATTCATAAGTGTGTAAGAGGTAATAGCACTTTCAAAAGTCAGGATTTTATTTTCGGTAGCAAGACTCATGATTTGTTTTCGCATAACTCCCGCTACACAGCCTTCTGAAAGAGGAGCGGTGTAAAGCGTTCCGTTCTTCACTACAAAAATATTCGAGTTTATACTTTCGCAAATAGTGCCATTTTCGTTAATCAAAAAACAATCATCCAGCTTCATGCTCTGTTTAGCTATGCCTGCCATCACATACATAAGCGCATTACCACTTTTAATATTGGATAATTTATTTATCGATTTTTTAATATCTGCGTAAATATCCACCCAGTAGCCTTTTTGATTTATTTCATAGGGGGCCGGCAATTCTTCACTTTCAATTAAAAAAGAGATATCATTTGTTTCTGGCGTATAAAAACCACCATCGTTTCTAAAAACGGTGAGTCTCACCCTTGCGTGCGGTGCATGCACATTGTGTTTTAACAGATGTATGATAAACTCGTAAATATTCTCGGTATTAAGTTCGGCAGGCAGGTTCATACGCAAAACTGTCATGCCCAGTTTTAAGCGTGTAATGTGATCGCGCAAAAACATCACCTTATTGTTGCAGATCCGGATGGTTTCAAAAAGTGAGTCGCCATAGCGGAAGGCGCGGTTGGAGAAGGATACGCTTGGTTCGTAAATACTAATGAGATGTCCGTTAAGAATGCAATAAGTGTCCTTTGCCATTGGTGGTAGCCTTTGGATAACAAAAGTGCCTATAAAAGCGGGCTAATAACCTCAGTATCAATTTATTTAATAACAATGTAAAGTTAATGCAGGTTTTGGTGGTTACTATTCTGCCTTATTGTACAGTGAAAAGTATGACAAATTAGCGTTAATAACTATTTTGCACCGTATTTGATATAAGAAGCCTAACAATTACATTTGAAATAACTAAAAACAAAAAATTATGTTTGATAATAATGAATTTAGAAAGTATGCCACAAAGCACGCAGGCATAAACAGTTTAACTTACGACAGTTATACTTCCCGTATTCAATCTTCTTTAACTCCTTATATTATTGAAGAGCGTTCGCTGAACGTTGCGCAAATGGACGTTTTTTCACGTTTAATGATGGACCGTATTATTTTTTTAGGAACAGGTATTAACGACCAGGTTGCTAACATTGTACAGGCTCAACTTTTATTTTTGGAAAGTGTAGATGCGAAAAAGGATATTCAGATCTATGTAAATTCTCCTGGAGGAAGCGTTTATGCAGGGTTAGGTATTTATGATACCATGCAAATTATTAAACCGGATGTTGCGACTATTTGTACCGGAATGGCAGCAAGTATGGGTGCAGTGCTTCAATGCGCTGGAGCTAAAGGAAAGCGTACAGCTTTAAAACATGCGCGTATTATGATTCACCAGCCATTGGGTGGAGCAGAAGGACAGGCAAGTGATATTGAAATTACAGCCCGTGAGATTCAAAAGTTAAAGAAAGAGCTTTATGATATCATTGCTTTTCATAGTGGACAAACCTACGAAAAAGTATGGGCAGACAGCGACCGTGACTATTGGATGATTGCTCAGGAAGCTAAGGAATACGGTATGATTGACGAAGTTTTGGAAAGAAAATAAGTTTGATTGTATCTTTTAGAATTTTTAAGGGTTATGCGTTAAACGTATAACCCTTAATTATTTTAGTACTTAACAGTTTTTACCCATAATAATCACAAAATAGTTTTATAAATTTTGCGTTTATCAGAGTATTAAATATATTTGGATTATAGATATTTTAAAAAAGCACAAACATGAAAAAATTTCTTTGTCTAGTTTTAATTGGCGCAGGATTAACAGTTGCAGCTCAACCTAAAAAAGCACCTAAAATGGCACCGGTACTTGCTCCAGGTTATTACATCGGAAGTAAGAACGATACAGTTAGAGGCGAGGTGCAAACAAACCCTGATCCGGAAATTGAGTTGTATACGAAATTTAATTTCAGACCCGCAAAAGGCGGTAAAGTAATGCCGGTAGATCCTAAAAAAGCTAAAGCTTATGGTTTTGAAGGAAGACATTTTGTAATGTTGAATAATGGTGGCGAAATGATGTACCTCGAGCGTCTTGCCGAAGGCAGATTAAATTTCTACGAACATAAACATATGGGAAAAGTAGATGGTTATGATGCCATTGTTGCCGATTATTACATGCAGGATACGCGCGCTGAAGGCGCTGACGCCGGGTTAAAAGAAATTACCAAGATCTCTAATAAATTTTATAAAAAAGATCTTAAGCCTTACATGAAAGATCAGGCAATGATTTGGACGGATCTTGATAAATTTACTTTTAATAGAGAGACAGTGAAAAATGCTATAATTGAATTTAATAAATATTATGCACCTACTGCTAACTAGTAGAGTGTTAAAACAAAAAAAGCCGTCCCCAACCATGTGTTGGGGACGGCTTTTTTAATGCTCTGAAATGTTTATTTAGATGCTTTACCTGTATTCACTTCTTTCCATTGCACCAAATCTCTAATAACAACCGATGCACAGGTAAGTCCGAACGCTGCAGGCAAATATGAAATTGTGCCGTAGGCCGATTTTTTATACTTGCTTCCATCAGTTTTCATAATAGAATATTTAGCAGGAATCTCGGTGCTGTAAACTGATTTTATGCCCTTGTAAATATTCATATAGCGTAAACGCTTGCGCACATATTGGGCCATGGGACAAATATTTGTTTCTGCTATGTCTACCACTTTAATTTTGGTTGGATCCATCTTTCCACCAGCACCCATGCTGGATATGATACGTTGATTGTTGTAGTAAGCGGTTTGCAAAAGATAAAGCTTCGGCGAAATACTATCAATCGCATCGATAACATAAGAGAATTTCTGTGACATAAAGTCCTTCATATCATCCGGATTTTTAAACTGGTCAATGACCGTAAGATCTAAATCTGGATTTATAAGTTTTAAACGTTCACCCATTAAGTGTGCTTTGTTCATGCCGTGCGTAGAGCTCAAGGCTTGTAATTGACGGTTCCTGTTGGTAGGGTCAACCGTATCTCCGTCAATAATCGTCATTTTTCCAACACCGCTGCGACCTATGGCTTCTGCTGCGTATGAGCCAACACCACCTAAGCCCACAACCAATACGTGTGCATTATTTAATTTTTCTAATCCTTTTTGCCCTACTAAAAGGGCCGTGCGTTCCATCCAAGAAGTATCCATGTCTCTTTATTTTTAGTGCCAATTTTTAGCCATTAATAAACACATAGATACATAGATTGAATAGAAAAGACAAGATGTCTAAAGTTACACATAGGATACTTCGCAAGCGAAGTATGGGTAACGCAACACGTCGGGTAAAATGGAACTATGTTGCTGAAGTTCTCGAACTTTAGATAATGTCCATAATAGTATTTATTCAATGCAAACATATAAGGGGCTGAGAAAGTATAGAGTTCAATCTGTGCTACTAAATTCAGCAGCTGGTCGGGCACCTAGAATTTGAAGCAAAGCTTCAACTTTATGTATTCTATGCAATCTTCAGCGTCAAATTGATTCTATGTTTCTATGTGTTTTAATTTTTAGATTAGGTTTTACAATTTAAAGTTAAAGACTTTTTCGAAATTACTTTGTAATTGCTGTTTAATAATCTCTTCATCAATTCCTAAAAGTTCGGTTGCTTTTCTGTAAACATATTTTATCGAAAGATCTGCATCGTCGGTTTCTAGGAAGAAATTTTTGCGCCCCACATTTTTAATGGCCTTGGCAGCGTTAGATTCGTAGCCTAAAAGTGCTTTACCAAAAGAAAAATAAAGTCCTTCGTTCACGAGTATGCGCGCAATATTTTCGTTGTTATTAAAGCCGTGTACAATTACGGGTACTTTGTTATCGTTGAGGTTAAGGCAATTTATTAATTCGTTAAAAGCTTTTACACAGTGAATGATAAGGGGTTTATTTACCAGGTTCGCAATTTTAATTTGCTCAATAAAAACCTCCTGCTGAAGTTCGAAATCTACCTTGCTTAGTTTATCAAGTCCGCATTCGCCAACAGCAAGACAGCGTTTTTCATGGACCGAAATTTTTAAGTTTCGTAAATCTTCGAGGTAAGTCTCTTTTTGAATGTACCAGGGATGCAGTCCGTAAGAATAATGATTTGGTTTATCTGTTGTTCCAATGCTGAGATTTACCAATTCTAACTTGGCGTCATACAGCTGTGTATGCGTATGGATGTTGATAAACACGATTAATTTTTTTTAGAGACCGAATTATTTCCTGCATCAAACTTAGTAACTTTAAAACTTACTACTAAAGATGAATTCAGATAATTATAACAAAGTAACGTCAATAAACTTTTCCGAGCTCGAAACCCTTGTGGGAAAAGACTTTATAAGTTCGGGTACCGAACAACTTGAAAAGTACGGGCAGGATGAGACCGAAGACTTTGTTTTTTTACCCGAAGTGGTTGTAAAACCTCAAACGGTAGAGCAGGTAAGTGCTATAGCCCGACTCTGTAATGCTCACAAAATTCCTTTAACAACGCGCGGGGCGGGAACAGGATTAAGCGGCGGAGCGCTACCTGTAAAAGGCGGCGTATTAATGAGCATGGAGAAATTCAATAAAATTATCCAGATAGATGAGGCAAATTTACAGGCAACGGTTGAACCTTGTGTAATCAATTATATTTTTCAGGAAGAAGTAAAAAAACTAGGCTTATTTTACCCTCCTGATCCAGCGAGCTGGGGAAGTTGCAGCCTGGGCGGAAATGTAGCTCACAGCAGCGGAGGTCCCAAAGCCGTGAAATATGGCACAACCCGCGATTATGTCTTAAATCTCGAAATCGTGTTGCCCAATGGCGAAATTATCTGGACAGGCGCAAATACCTTAAAATATTCCACAGGTTATAACCTCACACATTTAATGGTGGGCAGCGAGGGCACTTTAGGCATTATTACCAAAATTGTTTTTAAACTTATTCCCCTTCCAAAACACGATCTCTTAATGCTGATTCCTTTTACAAGTGCCGAACAGGCTTGTAAAGCGGTAGGAGAAGTTTTTCGTGCCGGAATAACTCCTAGCGCTATGGAATTTATGGAGCGCGACGCTATTGACTGGAGTATTAAGTATTCAGGCGATGTTAATTTTGCGATCAAAGCAGAATGGCGAGCTCTACTATTAGTGGAAGTGGACGGCAATGACATGGAAGTGCTGATGAAAGACTGTGAAATGATTGGCGAAGTAATGCAAGCGAATGAATGCGACGAGATCTTATTTGCAGATAGCGCTGAGCAGAAAAATGCTTTATGGAAAATTCGGCGGAAAGTGGGTGAGGCGGTGAAAAGTAACAGTGTTTATAAAGAAGAAGACACAGTGGTGCCAAGAGCTGAATTACCCCGGCTTTTAAAAGGTGTAAAAGAGATTGGCGCCCGTTATGGATTTAAATCTGTTTGTTACGGACATGCCGGAGATGGCAATCTTCACGTTAACATTATCAAAGGCGATTTAAGTGATGATGTTTGGGAGAATGATCTTCCAAAAGGTATTAAAGAGATTTTTGAATTGTGTAAAGCCTTAGGTGGAACCATTAGTGGGGAGCATGGTATTGGTCTTGTGCAGAAAGAATATTTGCCAATAGTTTTCAGTGCCTATCACCTCGAAGTAATGAAAGGCATTAAAAAAGTTTTTGATCCCAACTATATTTTAAATCCGGGAAAGATTTTTGATTGAAAGTGAGTGCGAAGGAAAGGTTAATTAATACTGCATTAAGCTGTATTTCCAGCATTAAAGGGTGATCTAGATTATTTTACTAACTTGTAAATTAAATTTAATCAGCCATGAGAATATTTATCTTCTTGTTTTTTTGCGTTTTATTTTGCAAAGACCTTTTGGCGCAGGTAGTTTTCTGTCCACCAGGTGCGGAATGGCATTACAATTTCGCGATGAATTCGACCCAAATTGAGAATGAGCACATAAAATATGTAAGAGACACGGTTATTGGACAGAGTACCGTAAAGTTGCTCGCTCATACCCGCTTTTATCATAATTGTAGTACGCCCCAGGGAAATCAATACACCATGCTCAGGCAAAATGGCGATACTATTTTTTTTAAAAACTTTGCTAGCCAGAATACATGGCAAATATTGTACAATTTTGCCTGCCAGCCAGGGCAAAGTTGGCAAACCACTTTTAAAACGGCAGATGGCATGTCAGTGGTCACAAGCTCTTACATGGTAAGCGCCGTAACTACTGTCACCGTAAATAACTTGAGCTTAAAAAAAATGAATCTCGGAAACAATCAGGTAACAGAGCGCCTGGGTTGCGATAAATTTTTGTTTATGCTTAGCAATCCTGCGGGATGCAGTACCGGTTTGTTCGCTGGCAATCTTTGTTACAGTGATAGTTCATTGGGGTTAGTGCAGTATTCGAATTTGTCTTGTTACAATGATGGCGTCACAGGTATCAAAGGTATGGACTTCCAACTTTTTAAAGTCTACCCTAATCCAGTAAATGATTTTATCTCTGTTGAAGACATGGATTCTGAGTTATCAAATGCGGATTATTCTTTTTGCTTGAAAGATATTTTCGGGCACAGTTTGATGGAAGATATTAGTCTTAGTGAAAGCCGAATAAATGTTAGTGCTCTACCAAAAGGGATTTATTTTCTGCACATTTTTAAAAATGAAAGATTAATATCTACTCAGAAAATTCTGAAGGATTGAACAGAATATCATTGGAACAGCCCTTGCCAATACTTTTCAATTTCGTACATTCACTGAATAGCTTAGCTTGCAATTTAGACATGAAAACATTTTTTACTTCTCTCTTTTTCTTAGTTTTTTTATTTATAAACGCGCAGGAACCTGTGAAAAGAACTTGCGGTACTGAAACTCCCGGCGAGGCCTGGGATAAGTGGTTTAACGAAAAAGTAAAGGAATTTATTGAGAATAATCCGCAAGCGAAAGAGCAGGCTAACTATACCATTCCTGTTATTTTTCATGTGATCTACGACAATCAACCCGTGGGAACTTTTCCGAATTTAACCCAGGCGCAAATTCATTCTCAGATACCAATTCTCAACAACGACTTTGCAGGAACCGGCTTTAATGTTTCTAACTTTTCCTCCACCACATTTAACCAGGCTCTCATCGCAAACTGTAATATTACCTTTTGTCTTGCTAAAAAAGATCCTACTGGAGCAACTCTCAATGAACCGGGAATTCACCGTGTCAGTTACAGCGCTTCCGGCTGGACAAATCCCGCCAGCTTTACAACTCAGGCTTCTTTTAAAAATTACATGGATGGCACCATTAAATCAAACTCCATCTGGGATCCATCGCGTTATCTAAATATCTGGATCTCCGACGTAAATACAACAGTTGGTTTATTGGGATACGCTACTTTTCCTCCAGCCTCAGGTCTAACCGGAATGCCGGCGCAGGGCACTATCCTGGATGATGGGGTTTGGTGCTGGTCGAGAGCCATTGGGGATGTTGGTTTTTTAAATAATGCTTACAGCAAAGGAAGAACCGTTACGCATGAAGTAGGGCATTACCTTGGTTTACGACACATTTGGGGAGATTCAAATTGTGGAACGGATTATTGTAATGATACACCCACACAACAAGCAGAAAATACAACCTGTCCAACTTTTCCGCATGTAACCTGTAGCAATGGTCCGAACGGAGATATGTTTATGAATTTTATGGACTATTGTTATGATGCCTGTCTGTATATGTTTACCGGCGACCAGCGCACGCGCATGCAAACTGCCATGGCGAACTCCACATTACGAAAAAATTTAACTGCCAGTGCGGCCACACTTTGTGCCGGTTCTGACGCATGTACGTATACCATCACTAACTTTTCAAGTACCGATACTTTACAATCTTATCGCCGTTCTACTGCCGCTTCATCAGATGCTTTCTGTTTGCAAGGTCCAGGTAAAGCGGGTTACATAGTAGGTTCTAACTGTTACGGAGATAAAGAAAAAGCAGAGTTTTATGCTGGTTCAAAATACGCTAGTGTTACCGGGCCACATGTATCGGGGGTTGTAGTTTTGTTTTACCAGTATATTAATACAGGCACAGACGGTACGGGGAATGTAGGTCTTAACCTTTATAGCGGCACATCTGCAAACACGGCTCCGGGCAGTTTGTTGGGGTCTATTTCTGAAAATCTTTCTACCATTGCTGCAACCACCAATACAAATGGGGTTAACTTTTGTGGAAATCCTAATTTGGCTTTTGCTAATCCTATTATCATGCCATTTAAATTTAATTTTACATCACCTGTACCTGTGCCACAAAGTGGTTTTTTTGCTTCTGTAGTTCTTCCAACATCTTCAAATGATACTGTTGCCATACTTGATAAAAGAACGGGAACTACTAACACGGCCTGGGAAAAGTGGGATAATAATATCTGGCACGATATGAAATCAGCCTGGGGGGATGTTCGCAATTTTAATCTTGCTATTCTTCCTGTTATTGAATGTGGCCCTGTGGGTTTAAAAAATAATTCTATTTTATTTTCAGGCGTTGATTTGTTTCCAAATCCCTCAAATGGCGATTTTACCATTGTAACCACACTTCCCACGGTACAACGGCTAAAAATAAATGTTTATTCTATGATGGGGCAATTGGTTTACCAGGATGTAGTGGAACAGGCAAAACAAAATCTTATTGAAATAAAAATGCACGATCAGTCACCTGGAATTTATTTTGTACAACTGGATAATGGAGAAGAGAAAGTTGTAAAGCGGATGATTTTGACGCGATAGCAGGGATGTCGGGAGGGGGTAGCCTTTAGTTTAGGTAATAGGTAAAACCTGGAACGGGAAACAGTAAAGAAGAAGAGATCTTATTCTTGTAGAAGAAACAAAAAACCAGGAACAAAAAAAACAGGAACGTAGATCTATTCCAGAACTTTATCTTTTGTGTATTTTCTCCATTTTTCAAGAACAGCCTGCATGTCGTTAGGAATGGGACTGTCGAAAAACAATTTCTCGCCTGTTATAGGATGCGTAATACCCAGAGTTTTGGCGTGTAAGGCCTGACGTGGAAGCAGATCAAAACAATTCTGAATAAACTGCTTGTATTTTGCTGTATTTATTCCTTTTAAAATAGTGTCTCCGCCATATTCATTGTCGTTAAACAAAGGATGTCCTATACTTTTAAAATGCACGCGGATCTGGTGTGTACGCCCGGTCTCCAATTTGCATTCTACAAAAGTGATGTAGCCAAAACGTTCAATAACTTTATAGTGCGTTATTGCATGTTTGCCATGTTCGCTATCCGGTGGAAAAGCATACATTTTTTTACGGTCCTTTAAATCTCGTCCAACATTTGCAACAATGGTTCCTTCATCTTCTTTTAAATCGCCCCAGCAAATAGCAATGTATTTTCGGTCCATGGTACGGTCGTAAAAATCTTTTGCAAGCCTCGTCATGGCCAGTTCGGTTTTAGCTATGATGATAATGCCCGAAGTATTTTTGTCGATGCGATGCACCAAACCCGGACGATCTAAATAAAGGTCGTTGTTGAGTTTTGTTTTTGAGGTTGGTAAATTTGTAAAATGATAAAGTAATGCATTCACTAAAGTGCCGGTGTAATTTCCATAAGCAGGATGAACTACCATACCTGGCTTTTTATTTACAAGAGCAATGTAGTCGTCCTCAAACGTAATATCGAGCGGAATATTTTCAGGAAGAATTTCAGAAGTTCTCGGTGGTACTGTAAGAACAATGGAGATCTCATCAAAAGGTTTGATCTTGTAGTTCGATTTTACCGCTTTTCCGTTTACCAGTACAAATCCAGCGTCGCAGGCATTCTGAACCTTGGTCCGTGTGGTGTTGGCCACGCGTATCATGATAAATTTATCAATACGCATGGTCACCTGGCCTTTTTCAACCTTTATATTATGGTGTTCAAAAAGTGCTTGTTCTTCATCGGAATTCAAATCATCCGGTCCTTCATCAAAATCAGCCATCACAAAAAATTAATGCTGTACAATTATTTTTTGTTGCTGTACAGCTTGTCCCTTACTCTTAAGTACTAAAATATAAATACCTGCTCCCAGCTCATTCGTAGAAACAGTATGGTGCGAAGAATCTATTTTTTCTGACTTAATAAGTTGCCCTAAAGAGTTGTAAAGTTGATACCCTGAATTTTCAAACTCAGAAGTCACAATATTAAATTCATCAGAAGAAGGATTAGGATAAACAAGGAATTGGTTTTTCAAAGAGCGTTTTAATTCTTCAATCCCTACAGGCGCGTAAAAGGTTCCAAAGAAGGGCTGCATCATGATAGATCCATTTTCCTTCGATTGCTCAAAATTATTTCCAGAATCAAAATATAAACTTTCTTTATGATTATAATTTTTATCGAAACCAATGGTAAGAATACTGCTCGCCTGTTGAATGCCGATAAAATAAGTGCCAGGATTTAAAATTAATGGTCTTTTGAATCGGTATTCAGGAACTTCTTTAAAACCAGCAGAATCTGAATATTTTGGACGATAGGCGCTGCTGTCTCTATAGTAAGGTGGACTATTAACCGGATTACCATTCCCATCAGCAGACCAAACATTTAATGTAAAATTGTAAACAGAATTAGGATTCGTTATTGTGCTAACATTGCCGGCGGGATCGAAATAAATTCTAACGCCTGTGAGGCTGTCTGTTTTATTCAATTTTATTTTCACAGCAATTTTAGCAAGAGCTGCGTTCACATAATATCCTGCTTCAGCACTTCCATCATCAAAGGCATAATAGTTATAGAAGCGTTGGTACTGTATAACAGTGTCATTTGCCGGAACCGCATCTGGTACGCCATTGTCGTAAAAAACATAATGCTTAATTGGAAAATATACCCCGGTGCTCTTAGTGATCTCAAAAGTATCTATTACAATAGGAGTTGCTTGCGAGGGGACTTTGCTGTAACCATATCCGGGAGGTACTGCGTTATTTTTCCAGAAAGGATTGATATTTTCAGCTCCACCATCGTATTCTGAAAAAACAGGATTGCCATACATGTCGAAAACCCGGTACCGGTAATAGATATTCTCTTTAGCACTGTGGTTATTGCGAATTCTCACATTGGTTCTGAAAGCCATTTCTGAAGGAAGATATTGCTGCAAAGGCATTGCAGAATAGTTTTTTAAGAAAGAAGTTGGTATTCCGGCAATGGTTATATCCTTACGGGTTGTATCTGTTAAAGAATCTGACTGCGGACGATTTTTATCCAGGAAAATATAGTCCAGGTGCCAGTGATCGAAGTTTCCGGTAACCGAAGCATAATTTCTGAAACGGAACTGGAAATCCGGATGAAAATAAGCGCTGTCAGTAATTCGGATAAAGGCTCTTTTAAAATTAGTATCGAGTGTATTAGAAGAAAGATTTCCTTCCTGATACCAGACACGCGTTTGCCATTTATTTTGGCGTGGTTTAAAGAAATCAAGGATTAAGCTGTCAGACTGCTCAGGCCCATCGCCATTGCCCCGTGCCTGGTAATAAAATGACAAGGCAATATTATCAATTGTAGGGTTTAAAGTCGTACTGCCGGAGGTATATAAATTAATTGGCTGAGAAGTAAGCTTATCCGCAGGATCAGATTTAGTAAGATTAGAAAGGGTTGGATTGTAAGGATAGCCGTATTTATTAAGTCCATCAAAAGTAGCTACACCAATACTCAGCGGCGCTATCGGCATTCCCGAATTTACATAAACGTTAGAGTCCTGCCATTTAGTGGGGTCAGGATAATTACTGGTACTTGAGTAATAAAAATCTTCTATAAATGGCAGTGAATAAGAAATAGATGAAGTTCTTTGTGCACTGATATCCGTGTTTGGTTTAACGGCTTTTGATTTAAGATCGGGATAAATGTAAGTGATGTTTGAACTTAAAGGACGAAGCCCTTCTTGTGCAAATGAGAAGCAGGAAAAGAGTACAAAAAAGAGGCTGTATAAAGTTTTATTTATCATCATTGTCAAAATTTACATCTTCGTCCGTTGCGCTGGTATCAGCTGCTTCGGCATGATAAAAGTTATCTTTTCTTCCTACGATCAGTTCAATAACACTTCCTTTTTTAAGACCTTTACCAAATTCGATTTCTTTGCCGTTCATGCGTTGCGAAAGCACACAACCGTTGCAATCGGCTGCTCTTTCTGTAACGGCGCCAATTTTTAAGCCTAAACGTGCAAGGATGAGGCGGGCCTGCCTTTCGCTTCTGTCAACCAGCTTTGGCATAATTACTTGCGGAGCAACCATTCCAGTAACGTAGAGATACACTGTTCTATTGTGTTTAACGGCAATATTCATTTCAGGATCTTGTCTCAACACAACTCCGGGTTTTTCTTTAGGATCGTAAATACTATCTATTATCTGGTAATTAACGTGCTTATCTTTTACAAAAGATTCCAGCGAGCTTACCTCCTGACCTTTAAAATCGGGCACCATTACCATCTTTCCGTGGTTTGTGTAAGACGAAAGCCAGGTTAATGTCCCAAAAATCAAAAGGAATATCAACGCGAGAATGATACTGATCTGAATTAAAAAGTGTCGGGATTTTAAATAGGAAACGAAATTTTTCATCAACGCCAGGTTTTCGGGATTATTATACTGAGAACTTAAGCGTGCTCAGTCTGAGGTTCGTGAATAATAATTTTAAGAAACACGATAACCATCGCACCAACCACTTGTTCGCTCATTTGCCATACACAATCCATCATGAGATGTTGTACGCTAAGGTGCCTGGTAAGAGAAATATTGACAATGGTTGCAATCATAAAAAGCGAAAAGCCTGCAATAGCGCCACAGATAAGGCCTCTTACAAAAAAGATGCGGATCTTTTTCATGAGCGAACTTTCGTAAAGAAAATAGATTCCTGCTCCAAAAAGCAAATAGGTTACAGCAGCAAAAGTAACAAACCAGCTAAGAGGAAATTGAATACGTTTAAAGTCGTTTAAAAAAATGCCATGCCATATATAAAATAAGGTAAACATGACGATTGCGGACAGAATCCACGAGAGAAAAAATCTTAATCCTAGTTTCATTTAATTAAAAACAAATGTAATGAAAAAAAGGGCTCTTTTCCGTAAAAAAAGCCTAAAAGTAAACCTTTGTGTCTGGGTTAAATAAATGGCAAGGTCTGGCGCCCGATAATTATCAGGATTACCCGCAAGCAGTGCAGTTTCACTCAAAAAATAATATATATTTGTAAAAATGAGAACAGTAAAGCGTGCAGTACTAATTTTTGGTTTATTTCTTGTGCTCTTTGGCTGCAGAAAATCATCAGATGCAAACTGGGATGTCGATTTAAGTATTCCGGTAGTAAATAGTTTGCTGAGCATAAAAAACTTTGTAAACGATTCGCTTTTTCAAGCAGATAATACAGGCCTGCTTTATGTGCATTTAAACAGGGAGATTGCTTATTTAAAGCTGGATTCTCTTATTGCCTTGCCCGATACCAGCGTGCCTGATTTGAATATAGTGAATTTATTTCCGGGCGCATTAGAACTTACCCTGAATAACCCTCCAACTACGCTCCCTCCGGCCGATCTCCGGTTTGATATTCCCAATGGCATCCTATTAAACAGGGCAGATATTCGTGAAGGGCTTATCACAGTTAAATTTACGAACAAACTTTCTCAACCCTTAGACCTGATTTATCAAATAAAAGCCGCAACAAAAAACGGACAATCGTTTACAATTAAAGAAACTATTCCAACCGGAGCGAACGGTCTTACCAAGACCTACGATCTTTCTGAGTATTCTCTTGATCTGCGGGGTACAAGCGGTACAGATCACAACATGGTTACTCAGACTTACACCTTCGGACTCAGTGCATCAGCCTCCAATTCTACTACCGTTAGCGCTTTTGATACCGCAGCAGTTTTAAAAGTTTCCTATTCAAAATTAGTTCCGTCTTATGCTGAGGGATACTTCGGAAACCAGGTTATTGATATAGCCCAGGATACAGCGAAATTGGGTCTTACCGACAATTTTACCGCGTCTAATTTCATGCTGAGCGACGCTACCATGGATTTTTCTATTGTGAATGAATTAGGTGCTGAGTTCAGAGCTTCCTTAAGCAATATAAAATCTATTAATTCGGTAAATAATAATGTTGTGGCATTGAATACGAACCAGCTCTCCACTATAAATATTGATAGGGCAAAGTGGTCCGGTGGGCTTCTTAAGCCGGGCATCAGAGTCATATCTTTTAATCCTGCAAATAGTAATATAACAGGCTTTATCTCGAATCTCCCGGATAAGCTTACTTACAAGGGAAGCGTGCAGGTAAACCCTATTCAGAATTTCGGGAACACGGACTTTGCTTACTACAATACTGGCATTCGCATACTGGCAAACATCAGTATTCCCTTAAAGTTTGCGGCAGATTATTTTGAGTTAAGGTCAACTACAGATGTTGACTTTTCGGGGGTCGATCAGCTGAATAAAGTGAACTACGGAAATTTTGTTATTTCTGCGAGTAACGGGTTTCCTTTCGCGGTGCGACTTCAGGGTTACATGTACGATGATCAGAATGTGATGATTGATTCTTTGTTTGTACCGGGTTCGAATGTTATAGATGCGGGAGCACTCAACAATGCCAATGAAGTTACGGTTGCAACGCAAAAAAAAGTGCAAATACCGATGGGAAGATCTAAGATAGAGAATTTGAAAAAGTGTAAGAAAATAAGGATGGTCTCCAGGTTTATTATGCCAAATAATCCGCCGGATATCAAGATCTTAGAGAAGTATGAAGTAAAGGTGAATATTGTTGCGAATATGAATTACAATGTAGCGCTGGGAGGATAAGGAGCTGGAGTCAGGACCGAAGGGATTGAAGAGAGTTAAGACAGAGCGGACTCAGGAAATTTAGCCTTTAAAGGATTCGAAGAATAAAAACTGAAGAGAGCCAGGAAATAAGATTCGATGGGTTGGAGCAATTTAAAAAAATAAGACATAGAACTAAAAAAAATAACAGTAGAAGTTCCGGCTCTCTGGAGCTGGGCCTACCGAATCTTTTCGAATGAAGCATAATTTTAAAAAGTTAATCATATGGCAGGACGCAATGAATTTTTGCGATCTTATTTATAATTACACTGAATCTTTGCCTTTGAAAGAAAAATATAATTTGATTCATCAGCTCGAAAAATGCGGTGTCTCAATACCATCAAATATTTCGGAGGGATCTGGCAAGAGAACTAATATTCATTTTGCTGAATTTCTAACGACCTCATTGAGCTCAAGCTTCGAGGCTGAGACACAGTTATTGATTTGCGAGAGAAGAAAGTTTGGAAATAAAGAGCAGTTAGATTATTTGCTTAAGAGTGTGGGGGAACTGCAACAGAAGATATATAATTTTAGAGAGACAATAATTAATAGCAAATAAATGGAGGGCCAAAGGGACTGCAGGGAATCACGAAAGCGGTCACGGTTGTATTTTAAGAAAGTGGCAAGACAGGGCAGGCTGGAGGTATGGTATATGGTTGCAAAGGCAGGAGCGCAGGTTACTAAAAAAAATTAGGACAGAACGAACCGATAATAGAAGGAAATTAGGTTGAATTTTAATGAAAAGTTTTATAGAATATTACATATCGATAAGTGTTGATCTTAGGTCTCTTGTATCTCGTTTCTTCTTTCGTGCAGGTGCAGCTTCGTTAAAGTCAGGGCTTATGAAACTCTTTAGTTTAGGGTCATTTTGGTCTTGCATCCCTGCAGTCCTGCGTCCCTTCCGTCCCGCGTCCCTTTCGTTCTGCGTCATCGTTCTTGTCCTCTCTGTTACCGGGGCCTCCGCGCAATACAACACCAACTTCCTGAACTACAGTAAAACCGGGCGCAGCGTTTCTGCTAACCTTGATTTTGAGGCCGGTAGCAATGGCATGAGCACAGGCCTTGTGAACAAACTCATATGGGGTGGTTATATCGACAACGATCTTAAAGCAGAATCTGCAAAACATTTAAAAGCTAAAAATAATTTCGGATTGCTTTTGAATTATGATGTGCACTCTTTTTTTAAAGGCACTAAAAAGTTTGATTTTTTAATTGGTATTAAAGAGCAGCAGGTTTTAAATGCCACGTATTCGCGCGACGCTTTTAATTTAATGTTTTACGGAAACCAGATGTACCGAGGTCAGACTGCCGATCTGAGTAATTTAAGTCTCAACGCTTTGCGTTTTCAGGAAATTAAATTCGGCGCCATTATGCACCATGTAGATTCGGTTGGGAAAATTGGCGTTTCTGTATCCTTGATTAAAGGAGAGCAATTATTTTATATAAAGACAAATAATAATTCAGGACTCTACACCTCGGCCGATGGAAGTGAAATTGTTTTCAATTCCAATTTTAATATGGCTTTGAGCGATACCAATAACAAACGTATTGGTGGGTTTAACGGAATAGGGGCAAGTGCAGACATCTTTTTTGAAACCACATACAAAAGCAGGGGCGGCAAAAAATGTTTATTAACGGTAAATGCAAATAACATTGGTTTTATTCATTGGTGGAAAAACAGTGTACAATACAGCAGCGACTCTTCTTTACGGTATACGGGGTACAATATCCGCAACATAAACGATTTAAAAGATTCAACTATCAGTGCCATCGATAGCGATAGTTTATTAAGAAAACTAACGAACGCACGCACCGAAGATTTTAATGTAAACATTCCAACCAATCTTGTTATTATAAATAAAATTTATTTCGGAAATGTATTTTGCCTGGGTACCGGATTTCGCTATATTTTTAACGCCAACTACAGACCTTACATTTTCGTGGAGCCGGAATTCAAAATTAAAAACGTTATTTTTTGTCTGCACGGTGGTTATGGTGGTTACGTAAAAGTAAACATTGGTGCCTCTGTAACCTGGAATAGCAAGGGCTGGTTTGTGCGCTTGGGCAGTAATAGTCTGCAAGGGTATTTTGCACCTAAAACTGCTTATGGTCAGGGAGTATTTGTAACTTTAGCTAAGAAATTGAAATGAGAAATCTATTCGTCATAATGTCGGTAATTTTTTGTTTGGAACTTCGTTCACAATCACCCGAGAGATTTTATTGCAGATATGGCGGATCGGGTGAGGATGTTGGATATTCTGTAAAACAAACAAAAGACGGCAAATATATAATTGCAGGCAGCAGTTCCAGTTATGGCACGCATGGAAACACCGATGTGATTTTAATGAAACTTGATAAATTTGGTTTTCCTGCCTGGGAAAAATACTTCGGCGGAACTGGAAATGAAGTTGGGAAATCGGTTATTCAATTGCCAGATTCGGGATATATGATTGCAGGCTTTACAGACTCTTATGGTGCCGGAGGATTTGATGCGTTTATCATTAGAACAGATAAAGATGGCGTTCAGCTTTGGCAGAGAACATTTGGTGGCGCAGATTGGGATTTTGCCAGCGACCTTGTACAAGCTATTGACGGAAATATTTTTGTGGTTGGCAACACTTACAGTTTTGGAAATGGAAAAAAGGATGGCTTTATTTTAAAGTATGATATGTCGGGTAACCTTCTTAACCAAAAATTTATTGGAGGTGCAGAAGATGATGAATTGCGATCTATTATAGTAACCAATGATTTTAATTTAGCCACAGTTGGAAATACCTCAAGCCGAGGTGAAATAAATGGCGACGGTTATTTTGCGAAGTTAGACTTAAACGGCGACACACTTTTTACAAAAACTTTTGGAGGCCCTCTTAAAGATTATGCCTGTGATTTGGTGCAGAAAGGAGTGTCCGAAAACTTTGATTATGTCGTTGCAGGCGCAAGGACACATCTTTTTCAAACAAAAACAAATTCATATATGTATAGAATTTCAACCACTGGAAATTTTGTTTATGATTATGACAATTATAATAGTTCAGGAGATGAAAATTGGGAATCTCTGGCGAACTCGTCTAATTTGTCAAACGCAACTGCTTTCATTAGGACGATTCCCGTACCAGCATTATCTCAACAAGGAAATATTATGCAGAAATATCCGAATGGATTTGAATTTTTGGTAAATTCTTTTGGTGGGGCTTTGGATGAAGCTTTTTACTCAATTGAAAATGTGGAACATGGAGGGTACATAATTATTGGTTCTACTGTGAGCTATGGTAGCGTAGGAAAAGATATTATATTTATTAAAATGGATAGTACAATTATAAATTATTCAAGCATCGTTGGTAATAAAGAAATAAGACAAGAAAAAAAACTTGATTTCTTTTACAAAGAAAATCACGTTGTAGGTTTTAACTTTCCTGATAATGATTTACCTCAAACGGCTGAATTGTATGATCTAAAGGGAAAACAAATCAAAAAAGTAGCACTTGAAAAAAAAGAGATTGAAATAAATTTGTCAGATCTTACGGATAGTATTTATATAATTCGCTTTGGTTATAGTAACGGCCAAGCTATTTATCAAAAACTGATAAATTAATGGACGAAAAAAAAAAATATCTTTTCTTTTCTTTTTTTGTTGTACTAAATATTATTTTAAAGTGCTTATGCGCTGGAGATTCGTCATACAGTTATGATGAAATGATTAGCGTTAAGGATTCATTTCTTGATTTTGGACACATTAAACATGAATCTGAATGGGATAATAACCCTCCATTTTACTACTATTGCTTATGGGTATGGCACCAACTTTTACCAATCAATGAATTTAATTCAAGACTTCTTAGCGTCCTGTTCTCTTCGTTATCTATCGGTTTTAGTTTTTTATTTGCCTTAAAAAAATTCAATTATAGAACTGCTATGTTCAGTGCAGTCCTTTTAACTCTTTCTAATTTTTTACTATTTTATTCGATTGAGGCAAGAACGTATTCATTAGTAGTCTTTCTTACCTTACTTTCGTCGTTACAGTATTTCAAATTTGTTGAAAAGTCTTCCTGGGCTAATTTACTGCTACTTTCCCTGCTCAATTTTCTCCTGATATATTCTCACTATATTTCTGGAATTGTATTAATTGTACAATATCTTATAACGCTGATATATTACAGGAAGAATATAAAGCACATTTTTGGATTTCATACAATTTTAATAATTAGCCTTGTACTTTTACGATTTACAAAAAAACAATTTCTGAATATAATGGGATTTAATCAGAAGGGCGATTTTTGGTTAAAAACGGCTACCTGGAATGACTTAAAATTAACTTTCTTAAATCTTTTTGACAATAGATTTACAGCCGTGTGTTTTTTAATAATTGTGTTTTTAGCCGTAACCCATTTTTTTATGGATAGGAAATACAAACCGACAAGTAGCGAAATGTATTGCCTGTTTTTAGGATTTGGCTCTATCCTGGTGTTGTTTTTTACAGGACTTTTTAAAGCTGTTTTTTTAGACCGTTATCTTATTTTTTGCATTCCATTTGCGACAATGTTGGTATGTTCTAAGATAGCAAATTACAAAAATGTTGGTCTTCTTTTTTTTGGTATCCTTTTATTAATTCAACTTGTAAATTACAAGTTCGGAAAAACGCCCACCATTGACTTTAGAACGGTGGCTGATTTGGTCAAACAAAATGAACAAGCAGGAGATTATAAAGTTATTAATACAAAAGAGAACAGAACGCTATTTGGGTATTATTATTACGGAAGAAAATTTTTGAATTTCAAAAACATCGACTCAATTTCCCACTCACAAAATATTTATGGTGTAGATGAAGTCGAAGCCCTGGAAAAAATAAATTTCTCGCCAAGCAACAAGATTTTCTTAATACAATCTTTTCATAAAATCCAAAGAACAGACAATCCAATAAAAGAATATCTTTTAAAAAACAACCGCCAACTTTATTCAAATAGTTTTAGTTCTGGAATCGAATTTACTTTACTGAAAAATGTCAGCTATTAAATTTTGGACAATTTTTTCGGACAAACTTAAACACATCAAAAGAGTGTTTCTTGATTCATAGATATAATTATTGTCAATTAAGACCTATTTCGAGCAGACCTATATTTAATTCTGTCGAAGTAATTTCTATGTATTTCAGATTTAAAGGTATTTAATTCTTGATTTTCCTTATTTTTCTACAAAGAATTGTCCCTCATTTAATGAGAAACAGACTAAAGTTATTCATTTTAATAACTATATTTATTCCTTAAAAAAAATACATAGATGAAGTTCAATAAACTCCTTACTTTTATTTTAGTTCTTTCTTCTCTAATCAGCTCCGCCCAACTCATGAATGTGCGTAAATGGAGGCCTACCGAGAGAGACTCATTGGACAAAGCTCTGGAGTTATTTGATGAAAAAATGTTTCTGAGGGCCTTGCCTATTTTTGAAAATCTATTAGCACAACATTCCAACGAAGAGTTTTTAAAATACAGTTACGCTAAGTGCGCGCTTTACCGTTCAGATAAGCACGAAGACGCCTATAACTACTTTAAAGAAGTTTACAATAACAATAAAAAAGTGCCCGATATTCAGTACGATATGGCGCTTGCGGCCCTGTACAACTATAAATTCGACGAGGCTACCGATTACATTACGCAATACGACAAAAGCAGATTCGCTAATCCTGACGGTAAAAAAAATGCAGAGTTACTGAAACGCAACATCGTGAATGCAAAATATTACCTCGCTAATCCCACCAATGCCAAAGTAACCAACCTTGGAGCCGGCATTAACTCTGAATATGACGAATACGTTCCTGCTATTACAGCAGATGAATCGGCTTTGATTTTTACCTACGCAGGAGCAAAAAGTTTGGGAGGACGTCAGAATGAGAATCTCTCACCCGATAAATACGGGAATTTCCTTGAGGATATCTACATTTCACGCAAACAGAATAATGTTTTTCAGGCGGCAGTACCATTGGATAGTTTAAATACTACCTCGCCCGATGCAGCAATTTCTATGAGTGAAGATGGAAGCATCCTATACATCTACCAGGATATTGGCGACGGTCACGGTGACATTTACCAGAGCTTCTCGAACGGCGACCAGTTTACAAAACCCCAAAAATTAAAAGGTGAGGTAAATTCTTATTCATGGGATGGCCACTGTTCTATCTCTCCTGACGGTAGAACCTTGTATTTTAGTAGTGAACGTGCCGGCGGTTTTGGTGGCAGAGATATTTACAAAGCCTCGTTATTATTACCTGATTCGGTTTGGGGCAACGTGGTTAACCTGGGAGATTCTGTAAATACAGCTTACGACGATGATGCGCCTTTTATTCATGCGGATGGGATCACCTTGTTTTACAGTTCTAAAGGAAGATCCAGTATGGGCGGCTATGATGTTTTCAGAACGGTAATGCGTTTAGAAGATTCTACGTTTAAGAAAACAGAAAACTTAGGCTACCCAATTAACTCTTCTTCTGATGATATTTATTTTGTAATGGGAGCAAGCGGTAAAGTGGGATATTACAGTAGCGGAAAAAAAGAAGGCAGGGGAATGAAAGACATTTACCAGGTGGAACCGAATTTTAACTGGCCAAAACCTTCACTCTACCTGGTAAAGGGAAGCGTTAAGACCGGAAACACCGGAGTTGAGTCCACCATTAAAGTGGAGATTACTTCAAAGAACAACAGACTTTACAAGACCCTAAAATCGAATTCAAAAACAGGTGAATATTTGGTGAGTTTGCCTCCTGGTGTAAGCTACCAATTAACATACAGTTATAAGAATCTTCCTGAAAAACGCTTTGCTGTAGATGCAGTGGAAGCAAGCGGTTATGTAGAGAAAATCAATAATGTCAACTTTGAAGAAATACCAGATGTACTAGCTTCAAACACGGCTTCACTAACTAAAACAAAAGAGCCTGCGTTAAAAACAGACACACCGAAGCCAGCAGAAACAACTCCGATAGCTAGCGTTGCTGCTAAAACAACTCCAACCAGTCAGCCGCTTGCAGTTGCAGAAAAAACTCCGACAGCGACCGGAACAGCAGTGAAAGAAGTTCCTGTGCCAGAAGAAGTAATTAATCATGTCCCGATAGCTATCGGGACACCTAAAACGCAAACCACAGCCGTGGCTGTTGCTGTAAAAAAGGAAGAACCTGTGAACCCTAAAACGACTGCGGAGCCTGTAGCTGTTGTAGAGAAAAAGGCCCCTGTAAAAAAAGATTTTGAAGAGGATGTAGTCATCGTGGAAGATAAGAAAGCACCTGAAATTCCAGTTGCAAAAGGCTCGGGAACTCCAATTGTAGCCATTTCTGTCCCCGTAGTTGTATCTTCCAAACGTCCGATTATTTCCACCAATGACTTTACTGCTAATCCGGTAACATCCACTCCATTAAATGTGCCTGCGAAAACAGCAACGGCCTCTAAAACCGAATTTGTACCTGTAAACGGTCCTCAGGCAAAAGCAGTGAAGTTCACCGAAAAATATAGCGATGTAACGGCTAACGATATGGAGTTTCGTGTTCAGGTAGCTGCTGTTAAGAATGATAACAACACTGTGTTACCCAATCAAAAAGCTTTAGGTAAAATAGAGAAATTAAATCTGAATGATGGATTTATAAGAATCACTGTAGGTGGTTCATTTAAGACTTTAGGAGAGGCTTTGGAACACAATAAAAAAGTTGTGAGAGCTGGTCAAAAAGAAGGATTTATCATAGCCCTTTACCAGGGAAAAAGGGTGAGTCTTGATGAGCTCGAGAAAATGGGCTTGCTGAAGTAGTTGCTTGTTTCGTCTCTAGATATGCCGGGTTAGGATTGCGCCGTGCCGAATATTGTGTTTTCTTAGTTTTTCGGTTTCGCAAAGTGTGTCTCAAAATACTGTTATTTTTTCTAGGTCGTCCGAGTACCTGACATCAACGTAGCTAAAAATTAGGCACATGGTTTTCCCCTCCTGAAAGGGGCAAGGGGGGATTTACAGCACTGGCTTTAATTGATCAATTGTTTCCAAAATAATCATTCGCACACGATTTATTTCATTTAATACTTCCCCGTTTTTGAAACGAATAACTCTGAAACCGGCTTCCTCCAGTTTACGCTGTCGGATAAGATCGTTTTTTATCACGTCCTCCAGTAAATGCGTGTATCCATAAACTTCGATAATTAATTTTAGCTCTTTACACATAAAATCGGCAATGTAATTTAAAACTGGTCTTTGACTATTAAATGTATAGCCCATTTGTTTAGCTTTTAAAGCATACTTCCAAAGGCAGGCTTCCGCTTTAGTCATACTATTTCGATTTTCAACAGTGAAATTGCGAAGCGACTTGTTGTAGAAATTATTATCAGACATGTCCATATACAATCATAAATACAAAATGAAATTTGTTTTAAATTGCCAGTGAAATTTCTTACCTGCAACTTCGGCCCCCGACTCCAGATAATAATTTATGCTCAAAAATCACCAGGCAGAATAAAAATATATAAAGAAAGTATAGCTAATTTTGGTTGTTAGGTCTCCTCCCCCGTCCTTCGGGCACCCTCCCGAGTCGAGCCCGGGACACCCTCTCCAGGGAGGGATATACATGGGCGCCTAAACTGAGCACACTATTTAGCTAATTTTATAAATTAAAACGTTCCTGCTGGTTTTTTTTCAGTACCTTCGCATACAGTTTTTAGGAATTTCACACGAAACTGTATGTCAATCACAACCAAATATATCTTTGTTACCGGTGGGGTAACATCTTCTCTAGGAAAAGGAATTATAGCAGCATCTCTGGCCAAATTATTACAAGCCAGGGGATTTACCGTTACCATTCAAAAATTAGATCCTTATATCAATATAGATCCGGGCACTTTAAATCCATACGAACATGGCGAATGCTACGTAACAGACGATGGAGCAGAAACAGATCTTGACCTGGGGCATTATGAGCGTTTTTTAAATGTTCGTACCTCGCAAGCAAACAATGTCACTACCGGACGCATTTACCAATCGGTTATAGAAAAAGAGCGTAAAGGAGAATTCTTAGGAAAAACGGTACAGGTAATTCCGCATATCACAGACGAGATTAAAAACCGTATCAAATTATTAGGCAAAACAGGTCAGTACCAATTTGTAATTACAGAAATTGGCGGAACGGTTGGTGACATTGAGTCATTGCCTTACATTGAAGCTGTGCGTCAGTTAAAATGGGAAATGGGCAGCGATTGCACGGTGATTCATTTAACGCTTTTACCTTACCTGGCAACTTCAGGAGAGTTAAAAACAAAACCTACACAACACTCCGTAAAATTATTATTAGAGTACGGTGTTCAGCCGGATATACTTGTTTGCCGTTCGGAGTATGCTATCAGCAAAGAGATTCGTAAAAAAATCGCTTTGTTCTGTAACGTATCGCCGGATGCGGTAATTGAAGCTTTGGATGCATCTACAATTTACGAAGTGCCGCTTTTAATGGAGCAGGAAAAACTCGATGAGATTGTTCTTAAAAAATTGCATGTAAACGGTTTACCGGATATGCATTTAGAAAAATGGAAAAATTTTCTGAATAAATTTCACAATCCCAAACACGAAGTAACAATTGGTCTTGTTGGAAAATATGTTGAATTAAAAGAATCGTACAAATCCATTGTTGAAGCCTTTATTCATGCAGGCGCTGTAAACGACTGCAAAGTAAAAGTAGATTGGATTCACAGTGAAAGTTTATCAGAAGAGAATGTTGCAGAAAAATTCAAAGATCTTCAGGCGGTGCTTGTTGCTCCTGGTTTTGGAAATCGCGGTATAGAAGGAAAAATTGCTGCCATTAAATATGCGCGTGAAAACAATCTTCCGTTTTTAGGAATTTGTTTAGGAATGCAATGTGCGGTTATTGAGTTTGCCAGAAATGTATTAGGTCTGCGCGACGCTCATAGCAGGGAAATGAATCCCGCAACCAATAGTCCGGTAATTGACTTACTTGAAGCGCAAAAAAATATTTCGCACATGGGCGGTACTATGCGTTTGGGCTCTTACCCTTGCAGAATAGAGGAGGGGACTCTTGCCTACAGTATCTATGGCAAAACAGATATTAACGAACGTCACCGTCACCGTTATGAATTTAATAACGAGTACACTAAAAAGTTCATTGATGCAGGAATGGTACTTTCAGGTGTTAATCCCGACGCGGGATTAGGTGAGATCATTGAGATTCCAAACAACCGGTTTTTTATCGGGGTGCAGTTTCACCCGGAATACAAAAGTACAGTGGAGAATCCACACCCTTTATTTGTGAGTTTTGTAAAAGCAGCTTTAAACTAGCTCTTCGGGCGAAACGCTGCGGCTGACTCAAAAGAGTCGTAACCCTTTTGCCCTGCTCAGAGCGACATACAGAATAACTTAAAAAAGTAATGGATTTAACGCAGGTTGGATATTTTAGTAAAACGCATGGCGTTAAAGGACATCTTATTTTAAAAATCGACAAAGAATTTTTTGAAGATCAGGTGAAGGCTGTTTTTATTGAGTCTTCCACAGGCAAAGCACCTTATTTTATAAGTGAAATAAAATCCACCAACAATGGATTGATTATTGCTCTCGAAGAAATAACAGCCGTAGAAAAAGCGAAAACACTCATTGGAAAAGCTGTTTATATCGATTCCAGTCTTATTGAAGAAGTAGAAGAAGAATTTGACTGGATCGGCTTTGAACTCATTGACAAACATCATGGTTCGTTGGGGAATATTACTGCTACCAGCGACAATGGTCACCAGGTACTATTGAGTATCGATTATAAAAACAAAGAAATATTACTTCCTTTAGTAGAAGACTTTATTGAAAAAATCGATGAAGAAGGGAAGAAACTCTATTTTAATGCTCCGGAAGGTTTGATAGACCTTTACATTTCTGATAGTGGCGAAGGTCCTACAGACGAGGAAGAATAAGTTAGTCGCTCCACCTCACTAACAGGGACGTTCTTCAGTCATAAAAATTAGTAATTCAGATTCATTTAACTTCCGGGTTTTTTGTCCGACAGCGTGAATGCTCATCTCATGTACTTTGATTAAAAACAAAACCGCTCAGCCCGATGAATCGGAGTGAGCGGCTTTCTTAATCAGATACAACTACTTAATTCGTCTTAATTATTTTTTTGGTAACACTTTTTTCACCTGACTTAAGCACTACAAAATAAATTCCGTTTGGTTGGTTTGTCATATCAACACTTATTTTTTCGTTACTTCCGGTTGAGGTGTAAACAACCTGGCCAAGGTTATTATAGATAGTTACCAGTTCCGGACCCTTACCATCGCTTGCGATAGTGAGTAAATTGTTTACCGGATTTGGGTATATCGCATAAGCTTTATCTAACACATCACTTGTAATTCCTGTAAGAACAATAGTTTTACAGGCACTTGTGTCAGAGCAATTATTTGTTGTAATGATTACAGCGTAACTACCATTTGCCTGTGGAGTAAAACTTTGGCTAGTAGCGCCTGAAACACTACTGTTGTTAGTAGTACAATTGATCCATTGATAGGTTGAGTTGGCGGCATTCGCCTGGATCACCAACCCGTTTACACTTGTAGAAATATCTATTGGAGCTGGTTGGGTTATATTCACTGTATGAGTAGCCGAACATGAATTTCCATCTTTCACGTTAACGGCATATACTCCAGCAGGCAATGAAGACGAGGACGCAGCTCCACCACCGATGGGTGACCAGGAATAAGTAAAGTTACCTGTTCCACCGCTTGCAGATATGGTAGCAGAACCATTAGATAGTCCGTTGCAGGAAACATTTGAAGCCCCTACTGGAGTGATATTGATAGCTGCAGGTTGTAAAATAGTTAAAGTTTGAATGCTTGCACATAAATTTGCGTCTTTCACAGTAACTGAATACATGCCTGTTGGCAGAGAAGATGCAGAGGCTGCTGATCCACCTGTTGGTGACCACGAATAAGTAAAACCACCCGTTCCACCATTTGCTGAAACAGTTGCGCTACCGTTTGATAACCCGTTACACGAAACGCTTGAAGTTCCTATTAGACTTAGAGAGATACTTGCCGGCTGCATTATGCTAAGTGTTTGCGTAGCAGAACACAGATTAGCATCTTTAACAGTTACTGAATAAATTCCAGCACTGAGTGCGGAAGCGGAAGCAGCTGAGCCACCCGTTGGTGACCATGAATAGGTAAAACCACCCGTTCCGCCATTTGCTGAAACAGTTGAGGTGCCATTCGATTGACCGTTACATAAAATGCTTGAAGTTCCAACTACAGCTAACGAAATACTTGCAGGCTGCGTTATGCTAAGCGTTTGCGTGGCAGAGCACAGATTAGCATCTTTAACCATTACTGAATAAATTCCAGCTGTAAGGGAAGAAGCGGAAGCAGCCGATCCACCTGTTGGCGACCATGAATAAGTATAGCCACCCGTTCCACCATTTGCTGAAACAGTGGAAGTACCGTTCGCCAAACCGTTACACGAAACGCTTGAAGAGCCCACTACACTTACAGTAATTGCTGATGGTTCGATAATGCCAACTGTTTTTGTGACTGAACATAAATTCGCGTCCTTAACTGTTACCGTATAAATAGCAGCAGACAATGAGGTTGCTGTTGATCCGTTTCCTCCTGCGGGGCTCCATGAATAAGTGAAACTTCCTGTTCCACCACTTGCTGTTAATACAGCAGAACCAGTGTTGCCGCCATTGCAGGTAAGTGAGGTTTGCGAAGCAATCGATGCTGTAACCACGCTTGATGGCTGTATGATGCTAAGAGTTTTAGTGGCTATGTTTGTACCATCAGTAGCAGAAATTGTATAAAGGCCTGCTGAAAGTCCCGTCGCAGTTACTGTGTTTCCTCCAGAGGGAGTCCATGAATAGCTTAGTGCGCCTTCGCGTCCTACAGCAGTTATAGTTGCCGCGCCTGTAGAAGAACCAAAGCAGCTAACACTGGAGGTTGCAGTTACGCTCAATGAAATTACCGGCTGAAGAAAAAGTCCAATAATAACAGGATCATGATCGGAAGATCTGAATGGACCTGAATCATACATGTAAGCAGGGTTAAATTCCTGGTTGTAATCCTTACCAATGGGTTCGTCGGCATTAATATGCCATTTGGTAGTTCCGGTTACCTGAGCTAAAAGTGGTGTGGAAGCTAAAGCGTGATCTAACGATCCGGATTGTCCATCGAACACATAAGAATAAGCATTGGTGAGTAAAGGGTTCAGACCTCCAGCTATTAAAATATCAATTGGATCTTCTTGTTCATAAGCATTCAGGTCACCTATAACAAGCACGTCATTGTCGCCTGAGCTTGTTTTAACCGTGTTAATGAACGTAAGTAAAGCGCTGGCCTGATTCTTTCTGGCATCATTAAAACAGCCTTGTCCATCGTTTTGGTCGGTATTAGCTCCTGACGAACCTGTACACCCTTTAGATTTAAAATGGTTAACGAGAACAGAGAATTTTTCGAGTGTATTATTATGTACAAAAGTCTGCGCTAGTGGCGGGCGGTTATGCACAGCGCTATTATCAGCAAGCGAAGAACCAGTAGGAGTTAGTACTGATGGCTTATAGATCATAGCTACTTTGATCTCATCCGTGCCCGTTCCTCCGTTTGATGTTGTAGGGTCAATAACGAAAGTATAAGTAACAGATCCAATAGAGGTATTTAATCCGTCAACCAGATCCTGGATGGCAGATTGAGCGCTATTTCCATCGTTTTCCATTTCCATTAAACCTAAAACATCAGCATCTATTTGTTTAATAGCTTCAATGATTTTTGTTCTTTGACGCGTAAATTCAACGAGTGTGTTGGCACCGCGGCTCGTTGGAAAACCCCCACCAGAGCCATTTCCGTTAAAATAATTGAGCACGTTAAAACTTGATGCTTTCACGTTGTGAACTCCTACAGAAGGTACTGAAGGGCGTGCAGCGTAAGTAAATGAGGGAGTTTGAACCGGTTGAATTCTATAAACACCGAAATCATAATCCATGATTCCATCGAGGTTGGTAAGTGTACTGCCACAACGTAAGGTGTTATCCACTGCATCCACGTAAGGAACAACCGCGGGATTTTGCACGGAACTGTGATCATCTAATAAAATGCGACTGCGATTGTTTAAATCTTGTTGAGCAAGAACTGCCGCAGCGTTGCTGGTTCCGGTACTGGAAGTTCCGCTAGCAGGATTATCATTTGGATCCACAAAATTTGTAGGGTTTGTAAGGCGCCCGTTTAAAGATAAAGACACTTCGCCATAACGCGCTAGTGTATAAACTTCTGTAACAGAAAGTGTTTGTGTAAATTGTACACGCATACCTTCCCATTTTTCGGCCTCAGTCATCGTAGCAAATGGCAAGCTCACAGTTACCGGAGTAATAGTAGTGGTTGTGCTTTGAATAGAAAGAGAGGTTAAAGATTTGATCTGAGTTTTATTAAAATACTCTTCAACCGTTCCGCTTAATGTTACGAAATCACCAACACTCACGGGAAAAGAAGTATTAAAAATAAAAATACCTTCCGAGGTCAGGGGATTGGAATCTCCCACTGCATCCTGGATAAAAAAGCCACCCAGTTCATTAGTGCCTTGAAAATCGGCAGTAACTATCCCCTGGGTTGCTACTACCTGTCCTGTATAAGTACTTGCGGAGGCGGTACCTTGTATTTGCGCGATGCTGGTGAGTGCAATTGCTACTCCCGATAAATTTAAAGTTGCAGTGTAAGAACTGCTGGTATGTGCGGCAGTGCCAGAATCTGTACCCACGGCTATAGGATTATACCTCACATATACGATCACTGGCGCAGTAGTAAAAGAAGAAGATGGTATGGATAAGGAAGATGAAAACGGGCCTGTGCCGCTTAAAGATAATTCAAAATACAAGGGAGCATTTACAACTACCGGAGCAGTAAGCGTGTTTCCTGTAATGGCATAAGTTTTGGTGGGTGATGCAACATTAGCAAGTGTAGTGAAACTTAGTGAAGCAGGAGAAAGCTGCATGCCGGCAACTGTTATGACGGTTGAGCTGCAGGTTGTGGAATGGGTTCCCAATCCTCCAAAAACGTCCTGTGAATACCCGTCCCATTCGGGTGAAGTGTAAAAGGTATTTGTTGTTGTGATGTCTCCGGTGCAAATTGTTATTTTTCTGCGCATAGTTCTGTTCAGTGTGCAGGTATCGTTAGATCCCCATTGGGTACCCGGATCGTAACCTACCTGGCCAATGACATCTAATATGGTTCCGGTAGCGCCGCCTTTTCTGAGTACAACAGCATCGTCTCCGTTAAAATTAATCACGCTCGACGAGGTCATATCTGGAGTGACGAAAAGCGTAGCCTGTGCATGAGCAATGATAAAAACGCCACCAGGCACAATAGTACCAGTGAGTGCCAAAGTAGTACTGCTTGTACTTCCATTAAAATAAGATTCCAGCACATACTGTCCGCTGGCAAGATCAATAGCCGCATTTGTGCCATTGTATAATTCGATAGCTTTATTAAAGCTTGAACCCTCTACATATTCTGAAATAAACAGATCGGTGGGTTGCGCTTTAAGAATTGGATTTAGCAGTATGATAAACGCTGCGCAAAAGAAATAAATATTTTTTTTCATAGTTTGAATTTGGTGCCGCTAAACTAGAGTACTGATGAAATGTAAGCGTTAACTCCTATTTATCTTATTGTTATAAACTCAGCTTCTTAAATTCACAGGGTAAGAAAATGGTAATATTGAACACATAAACAGGTGACAGCCAAATTCAGATTATCGCTTTTAAATAACCATAGCATAAACTACTGCTAACTTTCTCTTATCATTTTTTTCACGCAAAATTCTAAAATTTGCCATCTCCTATTCTATGAAACTTCCTTTACGCAAAACCGCTTTGGCTTTTTCCGTTTTAGCTCAAATGAGTTGTACCGACAATGCTCTTAAAAACGAAAACAAAACAGAGATCCGTGAAATCAAAATTACCGGCTCCGACACCGAATATTTAATGGTTAAAGATCTGGCCGACGCCTATATGGAAGAACATCCGGGGGTTAAGATCCATGTAGAAGGCGGAGGTTCTAATAAAGGAATTTCTGCGCTTGCTTCCAACAAAACAAACATCTGCAATTCGTCGCGTGAAATAACGGAAGAAGAATTATTAGCAATTAACATGCATAATGTTAATCCTGTACCTATCATGTTTTCGGTGGATGCAATGGCTATCATCACGAATTTTAAAGTGGGAGTGGATAGCTTGTCTACTGAACAAGTAAGCAAATTATTCAGCGGTGCAATTAAAAACTGGAAGGAGCTGGGCGGAGATTCTGTGCCTGTTTCACTTTATGGCCGTGACAGATCTTCAGGAACGAGGGATTATTTTATTAAAAAATTCTTATCAGATAAAAAAGAAAAGTCCATTACCGAATGCGCAACCAATACGGATGTTCTAAATTCTGTTATTAATAATGCAGGAGCGATTGGATATGTGGGTGCCGGTTTTTTATTGGATAGTATAGGAAAGCCAAACGGCAAAATTTGGGCTATGCCAATCTATATTGAAAACCACAGCGCAGTTTCGCCTTATCAAACCGATGCGGTAAAAAAAGGAGAGTATGTAATTACAAGACCTTTGTACCAATATGTAAATGGTGTTCCGGATGAAGTGATCCAGGATTTTATTTTATTTGAACTCACAAAACGCGGGCAGGATATTGTTATTAAACATGGTTTTTTTCCTATCAACGATTACCAGACGCAAATTAACCGATTGAAGGGATTGATCAATTAAGAATTGACGAGAGCTCTGTAGAAGGGCTGGGATTTGCAATCTCATAAAGAATTATCCCGGGTGCAGAGAATTTGGGCAATTTACGTAATTATACGGGGCACTCTGCGCTTTATATTCCTTAGAAATCAGGCAGGTACGCTGTCTGCTCAAAACAGATAATTTATTTTAAAAAAATATGGATTTAAACTAAAAAATCATTAAGTTTGCAATCCAAATTCAGAAACCTGTTTAAGTAATCTTGGTTAGGTGGATGAGTGGCTGAAATCACCGGTTTGCTAAACCGACGTACGGTGTTAAGCCGTACCGGGGGTTCGAATCCCCCCCTGACCGCCACAAGGTTTTTGAATTTAAAGAAAACCCGCATTTATTGCGGGTTTTTTTGTTTCCGGATCCTTCTAATTTTACTAAAAAATTGCGATGGCTTTTTATGTGTACATTATTCAGAGTACCGCTGATTACTCTTATTATAAGGGCTTCACGGAAGACTATGTTGAACGGCTAAAACAACATAATTTGGGATTGTCAAAATACACCTCGTCGAAAACACCATGGATACTTGTTTATTTAGAGGTATACGATTCAAAACGAGAGGCTCTGATACGTGAAAAAAGACTTAAAAAATATAGTCACGAACAAATTCGCAATCTGATAAACTCACCTAGTAATAAACAAATAAATTTAGTACGTGAGTGGCTGAAATCACTCCCCAACAATGTTGGGGACTAAACCGACGTACGGTGTTAAAGTCCCCAACCAGGTTGGGGAGGGTTCGAATCCCCCCCTGACCGCCACAAGGTTTTTGAATTTAAAGAAAACCCGCATTTATTGCGGGTTTTTTTGTTTCCGGATCCTTCTAATTTTACTAAAAAATTGCGATGGCTTTTTATGGATCAGGCGCAAAAGGAGTGGTTTAAAATTCACCAGCTTTGTACCAACTCTATGGTTTCTCCAGCAATACTCCGTATTTACCCAATACATTGCCGCCACACCCGTCTTTAAGCCAGATCCAGAAACAAATACAGGTGAATACCGCTTTCGGTTAAAGGCGCAGATAGAAAACTATTTGTAGCTTAGCATGTACACTACAATCAAACTTTATTTTCTTCCCCACAGTATTTGAGCATGATCCGGCTCCTTCTCGTTTTGGCATAATATTACCTTGTATAAGGTACTATTTGTAGCTTTTAAGATCGGGATGAAAAAAACCTGGTGGCTACTGAAACCAAAAACAAACAATTATGAGCACAGACGAAACACTAATTCTCCGGTCATTCAACAATGAGATCGAAGCTACAATGGCCCAGGAGAAACTTGAACAGGCCGGTATCTATTCTTTTGTTGAAAATCCTAATACAACGGGACTAACGCCCTTAGGCGGCACTGTACTCAAAATATTTTTAAAAGATAAAATGCAGGCTGAAGAAATTCTTGCCGACGAAACGCTGGGTCAATAGTTACAAGCCGGGAGTTGCGAAAACGGATCAAGATCGATCACCCCCCGGGTATTGAAACTGGAGGCTTTGGCTCCATTATCTTTTAGTGCAATGAATTTAAAGGAGTTTGAAAAAATTACAAGCAGTCTTCCTATTCAATCTAAAAAATTACCGGTACTCTTTACATCCCACGGAAATCCTATGGATATTCCTATGACAAAACGACGAATGAGATTTTCTACATCATGTAATTTACAGTTACAAGCTCTTTACACATATAGTTGGGTCAGGTATCTGATTTTTTATTTTCTGAGTTGGTAACGTTATATATGTAGAAAAGAGTTTAAAGAAATTTCTTTAAGAAAGTTTATCTGGCATAATTTTCTCAGAGTTTAGTTGTTATTTCTAAAAAGAGATCACATCAACTAAAAACGACCTATGGAAAAAGATGACAACATTGAGATTAACGTAGAACTGTTGATGGAACATGCCGAAAAAATCATTCATGATCCGGCGTTGGGCTTTGCACCAAACATTTCGCAACTTGTAGAAGAAATCACTATTAAAGGGATGGTATATGAGCTTCGCCTGGAATTAAAAATGAAAGGAAGAGTAACTCCTTCAGACGACATTATTGTTTGATCTACAAACAGTATTTTTCTATAAATTTCGATTTGAGAATTTTATTTCCCAAACCGTTTTTCTTCCCCATACCTTTAGTAACGAGTAGTAGGTAGTTCTGCCCAAAGTCAATAAATACGGGTCTTTGCACATCCTGCCAGGATTTCCGTGCGTGTTCCCAGGCGAATTCTACTTTCGTTGAATGACCTTCTGATTTATTCAAATTATAAAGTTCGAGCACTTCATTGTTTAATTTTAAAATGAGTTGTTCGCGGCTGGCAAACTTATTTAGAGACATATCCAGCGTATAGAGTTTAAACTCGTTATTGTAATGGAAGCCTCTTTCTGACAAGAATTTTTTTATCACATCCGTTTTTACTTGCCAATCCTCAATAATCAGGCAGTTTTTTATTTGAGGATAAAGCGTAGCTGCAAACTCATCAAGAATAGTGAAACGCCACTCTCTTAAAAATAATTCGTCATAAGTGTGAAAAGTTTCTTTAAAAGGAATTCCATTAACTACCCAGATCATTTTGTCCCCGTAAAATTCTTCACGTGCTTTTATAATTTCTGAAGAGATGGGAGAGTTTTGAAATTCGAATACAATTTCATTTTTAGTAAATACATCTGCAATGTGGTAACAGTTATCTTTCTGAATACGGATTTCTGAAAAGTCAACACCAAATTTATTTTTCCAGTCGCGGTGCCAGGCAGTTTCTGGTTCCGTCCAGGCATCGCAGGCATCCGATTTAACATGAGCCCAGTGCCAGATATTTTTTGTTCCGCATTTCGCTATAACTTCGTTACTGCAATGCAGACAAGATCCTTTTAAACCAGGTTCTGCTGAGTGTTTTCGGGAGTTGTAAAGCGCGAATTGCATGCATTGCAAAGATAGGAAATTCGCAAGATGTAAATGTGATTTGTGAATGGCCTATCCTTTTTTATCAGGCGTTTTGGTCGACTGCTTTTCTTTGCCATTGTCCTTTTTGGTTTTAGCAGTCTTCACATGTCTTTTTCTGGTAGCGAAGTCTTTGCCAGTGGAATGTTTATGATCCTTTTTATATTTTCCTCTTGAGCCGTCTACTGTATTAACGGGATCTACTTGTTTCGAATTTTTTGGAGTTCTTGCCGGGTCCTGAAGCACGGGTAAAAGCGTTGAACTTATACCTTCAACGGTATTCAAAGTTAAAATGGTAACTAAAAGGAGGGCTAGCTTTTTCATGATGTGTTTTTAGTAAAACCTCAATTGTTATGCCTGATCTCCCTTACTAGTAAATGCGACTTATTTCTCAGATTAATTCCCCAACTTTTTTTGGTTTTCAAAAGCGATATAAAGGTTCTCAGGGTTCTACCGTATCTTTAGAAGAACTATAGGCTAAAGAAAAATAAAGAATAGAAAAAAGAGCGTGGCATTAAATTAGAGACTAGGTGTTAAAATTAAAATATGAATAATTTATTCAGAGGATTACTTGCTGGCTGGGGAGCTAAGAAGTGGGGTGGGGGCTGTTTAAGCACCATTATTATTTTTATTATTCTATGGGTTGTTTTAGGGCAATGTAGTTAGTTAGTTTTATGAAAATCAAGTTTATTGGAGCTACCGAAACCGTAACGGGAAGTAAACACTTAGTCATTACTGAAAGCGGAAAACACATCTTATTAGATTGCGGGCTCTATCAGGGCATGGGGAAAGAGACGGACGCTATGAACCGTAACTGGGATCTCGATGCGTCACAAATAGAAGCAGTCATTTTATCGCATGGACATATTGACCATTGCGGAAATCTTCCTGGATTGGTGAAACAGGGTTTCCAGGGTAAAATTTATGCGACTTCTGCCACCAAAGACGTATGTAATATTTTGCTGCAGGATAGTGCGCACATTCATGAAAGCGACGCTGCTTTTTTAAATAAAAGAATCAGAAACAGCGACGAAGAAATTAGCCCATTGTACACACTCGCTGACGTTGAAAAATGCATGGGTCTTTTCGAAACGGTTGCCTTTGATACGGATACAAGAATAAATGAAGAAATTTCTTTTTATTTTTCTGAAAACGGGCATATTATCGGAAGTGGCGCCATCAACATCACCGCAAAAGAAAATAATAAGGTTACAAGACTTGTATTTACGGGCGATATAGGACGTTACGGAGATCCACTTTTAAAAAGTCCGGCAGTGTTTCAACAAGCCGACTACATTATATGCGAATCCACTTATGGTGACAAACTTCATGGAAGCAGCGATGACGTAGAAAAAAGATTATTAGATATTGTGACAGAGACCTGTGTTTCAAAAAATGGTAAACTCATCATTCCTGCTTTTAGTTTGGGACGTACTCAGGAAATTTTATTTGTTCTGGATAAATTGGCTAATAAAAAAATGTTGCCTGAAATTTCTATTTACGTAGATAGTCCTATGTCAGTGAAAGCAACCAGCATCGTAAGGGAACACTCTGAAAGTTACAACGCTGAGCTTCAGGCATACATAAAACAAGATCCAGACCCGTTTGGATTTCCAAATCTTACTTACATTGAAGATGGTTCAGAGTCACGTCAGCTAAACGAGATGCAGGAACCCTGTGTAATTATATCGGCATCAGGCATGGCAGATGCGGGGCGGGTTCAACACCATTTATGTTATACCGTTGCGGATGAAAAAAATACAGTACTCCTTACAGGGTATTGCGCACCAGATTCTTTGGGAGGTAAACTTATGCGTGGTGAAGAGCAAGTGCGTATTTTAGGCTATTTATTTGATGTTGCCGCTGGCATTGAGTCCATACATTCTTTAAGCGCGCACGGCGATTACAACGACATGATTCGTTTTTTATCTTGTCAGCACAAATCAACTGTCAAAAAGATATTCCTGGTACACGGAGAAGCTGAAACAAAATCTGTTTTCAGTGACAAGTTATTGGCCGAAGGATACAATGAGGTAGTGATTCCGGCTAAGGGCGAAGTCTTTGAATTGGAATAGTAAATAGATTAAGCAAAGAAACGCTCGTTCTTTTTTAACCGTAAATCCATCTCTGCGAAAATAGTTTTATTTTTGTCAAGCATGGTTGAAACTTCCATTATTAAAAGACTTAAGATTACTACTATAATTCAGGAAACGGCCGATACTAAAACCTTTGTATTTGAGCCGCTGGATAATTGGGTGCCTGTTTACAAACCCGGCCAGTTTCTAACACTTATATTTTATACAAAGCATGGTGAAAAACGAAGATCTTATTCCATGTCTTCTTCCTCACACTTAAATGAAGCTTTAAGCATAACGGTTAAGAAAGTTGAGAACGGAGAGTTTTCAAGATTTATGCTGCAGCACCTCAAAGTTGGTGACATTCTTTTAACTTCGGGAATTAGCGGGTTGTTTGTGTTACCTGAAGAAATGAGCAGAGATCACCCGTTTTGTTTTATCGCTGCAGGAAGCGGAATCGTTCCTTGCTACTCTCTGATTAAAACAATTTTAGCTGGCACTTCTGGTAAAGTGATTCTCATCTACAGCAATAAAAATAGGGAAGAAACTATTTTTTATGACGCACTTCTAAAATTACAAAAAGACAATTCTTCGCGGTTTCAGATTCATTTTCTGCTCAGTTCCAATACTGATCTTTATTACAAACGCCTGAGCAAATGGCTGCTCGAACAATTGATGGAGAAGTACCTGCAGAATAACCTTGAGAAAACCTTATTTTATGTTTGCGGACCATTTGAATACATGCAAACAATAGAGATTATACTTCGCATTCAAACGCCCAAAGAAAATATAATTAAAGAAAATTTTAGTTCTCTTCCAAGATTAATACTTCCTGAACCTCCCGATAAAGAAGCTCACGAGGTGAAAATTCACATTAACCAACAAATTCATACCTTGCAGGTACAGTACCCAAAATCTATTTTAAAAACAGCGAAAGAGCAGGGCATAGAATTACCTTACAGCTGTGAAGCAGGCCGTTGCAGCAGCTGCATTGCTAACTGTGTTCGAGGAAAAGTCTGGATGGCTTATAACGAGGTATTGGTAGATAAAGAAGTGGAGAAGGGGAGAGTATTGGTTTGCCAGAGTTTTCCAATAGGCGGAGATGTGGAGCTAAATTACGACACAATTTAAATCTCAATACAATGAAAAAGATTGCCACAAGTTCAGCGTTATTAGGTATCGCTTTGTTTCTTGCTGTTCACACTCAGGCGCAGCTTAAACTTAAACAGTACTGGCTGGCAGGTTCGGTTTTATTCGCTTCTGGCCTTATGGATGGCACTATTGAAAGTATCAACTACCATTATGAAGACGGGTTTAAGTTACGGTTTCCCAAAGCCAGGGATCATTTCTGGAATCCTGCTGTAAGCTGGAAAAATAAATACAAAAATCAGGATCCAGCGCAGGGTCCGAAATTTAAGGGGAGCACAAATGTTTTTGTTTTTACAACGGATGCTTATCATTTACTTAGAGCTACAAGTCGCACGCTGAATGGTTTTACCCTGGCCTTCTATATTAATCAGAGTGCCCGTGAAAAACAACTATCCAATAAACAAAGGTGGTTAAGAATAGGACGTGATTTCCTTGTATTAACAGCCATTCGCACAGCTGGATTTCACCTCACTTATTCGGTTTTGTTCAGGAAAGGCGGACTGTAATCCCTTAAAATTTCTTCCACAAATAATTTTACCTCGTCCAAAGTATTGTTTTTTCCAAAGGAGAAACGGAACGAATTTTTTATTTCTTTTTCATTAAGACCCATGGCTTTTAAAACGTGCGAAGGCTTTTGCCAATTGTTAGCGAAGTCAAATCGGTTAGCAAGCCGCATTATTTTTTCTCCCTCGGAAAAAGTAAGATTGCTTGTGTTATAAAGTCTGTGACGAGTGCTGCCGTTAATGCGCAAGCCCTCAATATCCAGCAACTGATGCTCTAAATAATTTTTAAGTTTCGAAATGTGCGAACTCATCTCCCACTGCAATTCTGAACTTAGTTCTGCCGCTTTTCCAAAACCAACAAGTTTTGATAGAGCTGGTTGAAATGAATAATTTGTTTGAATAAAGTCTTTAAAAGGCTTGTAATCTTTATCAATATAAAGTAAGCCTATGTCTTCAGGACCATGCATTTTGTGAGCTCCGAAAGCAAGACCATGCATACCAAGGTCTTTCACGTCGCAACGCATTTTTCCCACAAATTGTGAAGCGTCACTAAAGAAGAAGACGGAATGTTCGCGGCAAATTTCAGAAATCTTTTCAATGGGTTGTATAACGCCTGTTTCATTATTGGCGCACATGATACTTACAAGAATAGTTGTTGGTCTAATGGCTTTAAGAAGCGTTTCAGGATCTATCAGGCCTTCTCTGTCAACACCCAGGTAAGTAATTTCAGCTCCCAGTGTTTCCAGGGTCTGGCAGCACTCTAAGGTTGCGGGATGTTCTGTAACGTTAGTAATAATATGGTTGCCTTTGTTCCTGAAAAAATCGAAAGCCCCGCGAAGTACAAGTTCTATCGACTCGGTAGTTCCCGATGAAAAGAGAACTTCCTCAGGCGCTGCATTAAGAAACCCGGCCAACTGAAGTTTAGCCTGGCCAATGGCAGTCTCATCAGCATTTTTTTCCTGTGCAAAATAGGGCGCCATTGCCTTAACTACCGCTGCATCAGTTTGCGTAGTTCTGTTATTATTAAAATAAATTAAATTGGTATTCCTGTCCATTCTCGTACCTTTGCAAGCGTTTTAAAAATTGTTTAAAGGTATAAATAAACATTATCTGATTCTCCACGCCATCGTTTTTATGTGGGGTTTCTCTCCTATTTTGGGAAGATTGATTACTGCTGATGTGTGGCAGTTAGTCTGGTTCAGACTTATCCTGACTATTGGTGTCATGTTTCTTTACTTGAAATTGTCAAAACAAGACTTACGGGTGAGCAAAAAACATTTGTGGCAGCTCACCGGCATAGGACTTATTATTGCCATTCACTGGCTGGCTTTTTACCAGGCTATTAAAGTGTCCAACATTAGCGTTACCATGGTTGCTTTTAGTACAGGTACCTTGTTCAGTTCTATCATTGAACCCCTGTTTCTTAAACGCCGTGTGAGGTTTTACGAAGTCATTATTGGTTTAATTATCATGGGCGCTATTGCTCTTATCTTCTCCATCGAATCACAGTATTGGCTTGGCATTATTTTGGGAATTCTCGCAGCCTTTACTTCTGCATTATTCAGCGTGTTTAATAGCATTCTCGCCCACCAGGTTAAATCAAGCGTTCTGAGTTTTTACGAATTATCAGCCGCAGCATTGGGCCTGACTGTTTTTGTTGTTTTAAATGGCAGTTTCAACGCTGATTTTTTCGTACTTGACCAAAATTCCATCATTGGCCTTTTATTATTGAGCATTGTCTGTACTGTAGTTCCTTTTATAACTTCCGTAAATCTTTCTAAATACATTAGTCCTTATACCATTGTTCTGACTGTTAATCTTGAATCTGTTTATGCTATAATCTGGGCAATTTTATTTTTTGAAGAAAATAAAGAAGTAAAACCCACGTTTTACCTGGGCATGGTAATTATTTTGTTTGCCATTTTTTTAAACACCTGGTTGCGTAGATTAAGCGATAAAAAATCTGAGCAGATTTCTTAAATTTAAAAGTGAAAAAACTACTGATCATAAGGTTTAGTTCTATTGGCGATGTTGTATTAACCACGCCAGTAATTCGTTGTTTAAAACAACAGCTAAAGGATGCAGAAATTCACTACGTTACCAAACAAGCTTTTTGCCCGGTGCTTAATGCCAATCCTTACCTGGATAAAGTTCATACGTTTAAAGAAGATATATCGGAGATCTATGGGGAATTGAAAAATGAAAATTTTGATTTGCTTATAGACCTTCATAAAAACCTGCGTAGCCTAAGATTAAAAAAACAGCTTAAAACAAAGAGTTATTCTTTTGATAAATTAAATATAAAAAAATTTCTTGCTGTAAACTTTAAGCTGGTCTCATCTTTACCAGAAAAGCACATTGTAGAAAGGTATCTCGAAACAGTTGCGCCATTGGGCGTTACTAATGATGGACTAGGACTTGATTATTTTTTAGAAAAAAGAGATCAGGTAGATGTTCCGAACTTGTTTTTTAATGGCAAGCAGGAAAAATTTATCGCTTTGGTGGTGGGAGGTTCTTACTACACAAAAAAAATTCCGCTGAATAAGTTAAAGGAAATTTGTAAGAATGCAGCCGTTCCAGTCATAACATTGGGTGGAAAAGAAGATCTGCTTATTGCGGAGGAACTTCAGAAAGAGTTTCCAAAACTCATAAATGCCTGCGGAAAGTTCTCCCTTAATCAAAGCGCTTCGCTGGTTCAGCAAGCCGAATGGGTTATTACTTCCGACACTGGCCTAATGCACATAGCATCGGCCTTTCAAAAAAAAATAATTTCTGTTTGGGGAAATACAATTCCGGAGTTTGGAATGGGGCCTTACTTACCACGGGTTGAAAATAAGATTCTCGAGGTAGAAGGCCTGAGCTGCCGCCCTTGTTCAAAGTTAGGGTACAAAAAATGCCCCAAAGGGCATTTTAAATGTATGAATGATCAAGATCTGAATTTCGTTTCCGAACTAAATTAATTATTCCACCACGAGTTTTTTCCTCGCTACTTCTGAACCGCTTTCTATTTCTATAAAATAAATTCCTTTTGCAAAGTTACTAAGATCTATCGCGTAAAAGTTTTGATTGTTTGTTTTAGAAATGATCAATTGCCCGATAGCATTGTAAACAGCCAGGTTAAACTGTCCGGCATTTAACTCGATTTTAACCTCTGCGCTGGCAGGATTGGGATAGATATGTAAACTGCTCAGGCTTTGTTTGCTTATCCCGGCTAAAAAATCAACACAGCTGCTTTCTTTGGAAGAACAATTATTATTATCGGTAATGGTTAGGGTATAACATCCCGGTGTAAGATTTTGTGCCAGTGCATTTGTTCCTCCTGACGGTGACCAATTGTAAGTATATGGAGGAGTTCCACCATTTACGCCTGCCATAAGCGCGCCGTCGGCACAGGCCATGCAAGCGGCATGAGTAACACTTAGTATGGATTGTATAGCTAACGGCGGCACAATACTAAGCGGTGCCTGAGAGGAACAACTATAACTATCCATAGTATACACAGTATAAACACCCGCGCAAATATTAGAGCAGGGGAAATTGGTACAACCCATAGAACCGCTTAAAACATACGTGTAAGGCCCGCTGGAGCCGTTAGTTGCTGCGCTAATACTGCCATCGCAGGTGTTAAAGCACGAAGGGTTAACTGAGGTAACTGTTGTAGAAGGATTGGCACGTACAATCACACTAACGGTTTTAGAATTGACGCAATTGCCAGAGGTGCCTGAAACAACATAATTGGTTGTTGTAGCAGGATTTACTGTTATTGAAGAAGTTGTTGCCGCGGTATTCCACGAATAAGTTGTTGCACCGCTTGCTGTAAGTGTTGCAGTTGATCCAGAACAAATGGTTTGATTATTGGCGCTCAGTGTTACGCCGGACACAACTGAAACAGTGTAAATTCCTGAGGAAGCACAAACACCGTTGCTACCCGTTAATGTATAAGTGCTGTTAACGGTTGGAGTAAACACAAAGTTAGATCCGGTAAGGTCGGGACCGTTAGATGAAGACCAGGTATAAGAAGTTGCACCGTTTCCATTTAAAGTATAAGTGGAGCCACTGCAATACACCGACGATGTCGTTGCAATAACCGGATTTGCTAAAACTGTGATGGTTTTTACAAGGGTAGATGTCAGGGTGTTATTTACTCCCGATAAACTAAGCGTGTAAGTTCCTGGCGTTGCGTAAGTAACAGTTGGAGTTCCTACGGTGGAAGTAGCCGGCGATCCTCCCTGGAAAGTCCATGTATAATTTATTGCCCCCACGCTCGAATTAGAGAAAGTATACGAAGGATTTACACATATGGAAGCATTACTAACAGCCGAAAGTGTTGGTGTCGGAAAAACAAGATTGATGTTATCTAAATAAATTGCCTGACCGTAAGCGCCTTTATTTAAAAAAGCAAACATCACACTTCCTTGTCCCGCTGTGGCGGTTGAAATATCAATGGTATCTCTTCTCCACTGTGTGCTGGTGGGTATAAATTGTGAAGTATAATCACTAGAAAGAACAGAGAGCGATGATCCTCCTTTTCTGTAGATCTCGGTCCAGCTCGTTCCACAGTCTGTAGACATCATCACCTCAAGCGTATCAGAATAATAAGCATCGTAACGCGCATAAGACACATCAAAACGTAAACGGGCGCTTCCCACGTTTGTGAAATCAAACTTAGGACTGCGCATCTCGTCTTTTTCTCCTGGAGCATTGTAAACAAAGTTGTTAAACATCGCGCAGACGGTGCTGGTTCCAAAACCACCAACGCCCGTTTTACGTTCCCAATAGATGTTATCATTCCAGATGTTGTTTTTTACCCAGTTTGCCGGTAAAAAGGCAGCGTTTTCAAAACCTTCCTGGAAGGGAAGGGGTGTTGGCCCGGCAACTGTAATGTAAGCGGTTTTTGTTTTGGTATTAGAACCATTTGCATTTGAAACGGTTAAAGATACGGAGTAAGTTCCCGCTATAGACCATGATACAGAAGGATTTGAAGAAGTGGATGTAGCCGGACTACCCCCCTGGAAAGTCCAGCTCCAGCTTGTTGGATTGTAAAGAGAGCTATCTGTAAACGGTATGGCGGTGTTGGGACATGTATTCGGCAGTGTGGCAAAAAAATTGGCAACAGGTGGAAGGGCTGAATAAGTAGCTGCGCAATTCATGGCTGCAAAAGCATCTATGCGTCCCGCGCCCAGTGCGCTATTAGAAGCGTAGGACGTGTTTCCCGTTAGTGTATATATATTTACCGCAGAATTCGAAATACAGTTAAGCACATCTGTTCTGGTCATGTTCGGACTTTTAGAAAGCATAAGTCCAGCAAGTCCTGCAACCATTGGCGTTGCCATAGAAGTGCCACTCATTGTATTGTAGCTGGCCGTACTGCTAGTGTAAGGAAGCGTGCTGAGGATGTTTGAGCCTGGAGCCGAAATATCCACGTAAGTTCCGTAATTAGATAAACTTGCTTTCGTATCTGTCGCGTCAACCCAGGCAACGCAATAAACATGGTTGTAGGCCCCGGGATAATTAAGTGTTGAATTTCCTGCATTTCCGGCAGAAGCAAAAATAATACAGCCGCGATTCCAGGCATAATCAATAACATATTGTTCTGTTAGTGAAGAAAGGCCTAAATTTCCCCAGGAGCAGGAAATGATTTTTGCTTTTGCTTTAACGGCATAGATAATGCCTTCGTATCCCAAAGCTACAAATCCCGGAGAACTGTTGTCATAAGAGGCCTTTACTGGAATAACCTTCACATTCCAACCGATAGATGCAATTCCTATCGAATTGTTGTTGTTTGCTCCAGCAATGCCTGCGCAATGTGTTCCGTGATCCTGAGCCGTATTTGTCGGATTAGTCACGCCATCCATGTCGGCAACATCGTACCCATTTATATCATCAATGTACCCATTACCATCATCGTCAACTCCGCTTGTACCATTAGCTTCTACCGTATTGGTGTAAGTGTTACCAACAAGGTCAGCATGTGTCCACATCACAGCATTATCTACAATGGCTACGGTAATATTAGAATTTCCACTAAATACATTCCAGGCATTTTGCGCATTAATTTGGTTTAAATGAGTAGATCCTGAGGAAGTCGCGAACAAGGGGTCATTCGGAATGACGTCTGTTTTATTGATCCTTACTTTTTCAGCATAGTCAATTCCGGCAACACGCTGTAATTCTTCAATGAGTGCTTCTATTTTATCAATCTGGCTGAATTCTATTTTTAGTATACTGGAGAGATTGGCATCATCATCGGCCTGATAAAAGGGTTTGTAAACCTTGCTAACGCCATAGTTTGAAAACAGGCCTTGTAAGGAAGCAAGTTTGGTAAGAGGGATGTTTGTCGGATTTTCTCTTGAAATACTTTTAGAAAGATTTTGTGAAAGCTTTACGTATAGTTTTCCGTCCTGATATATCGGATCAATGGTTTGGGCATTTAATCCTGAAAAGGAAAGAAAAATCAGTGAAAAGTAAAGTAGTTTTTTTATCATGGATCCGGAAATTTTATCTTTATAAATATAGTGATTTGTGGCGAATCAATAAGTCTCACGTACTCAACGAAACCCCTGCTTTACTCAGTAGATTTGGTCAAAAAATCTAAAATATTCTGAGAATAAGCCAACAACCTACATAAAAGTATTTATATTTAACCTTGAACCGACCCGGTTGGAAAATTTATGAGAATTGCAGTTATAGATTGCGGCACAAATACATTTAATTTAATAATTATTGAATTATTAGATCCCAAAAAATATACCAAGGTATACTCTACACGCATTGCGGTGAAGTTAGGCGAAGGGGCCATTAACAAAGGTTACATTGCAAGAGCTGCTTTTGTACGCGGACTGGATGCCATACGCATTTTTAAAGAAAAATTCGAAGAACATAAAGTCGAGCATGCTTTAGCCTTCGCTACGTCAGCTATTCGCGACGCGAGTAATGGTGAAGAGTTTGTGCGGGAAATCAAACAAACTTTCGGTATTTATATCGATGTTATAGATGGAAACAGGGAGGCTGAACTCATATACTTTGGCATTCGTGAGGCGGTAAAACTTGGAGACCATATTTCTTTAATCATGGACATTGGGGGTGGAAGTAATGAATTTATTTTAGCCAATGCCGAAAAGATTTTCTGGAAACAAAGTTTTAATATTGGTGCAGCCCGGTTGCTGGAAAGGTTTCAGCATTCAAATCCCATTACAGTGGAAGAAAAAACGGCTATCGACGCTTATTTGACAGAGCAACTCCAGCCACTGGTTAAGGCTTGTGAGAAATTTAAGCCAACCGAACTGGTGGGCTCGTCCGGCGCTTTTGAATCTTTAATTGAAATGATTCACAGCGAATTAGGTGGAGAGCCGCTTACCGGTGATAAAACCGAATACGAACCGGATTTGAGTTCGCATTTTAAAATCACCGGGCTTATTAAAAAGTCTACACTCGAAGAGCGCAGAAATATTAAAGGTCTTCTTCCCATACGTTTTGATATGATCGTGATCTCTTGTATTATGGTGGATCATATTTTAAATTTACTGAATCTGGAAAAAATGCGCGTGTCTACTTATTCCTTAAAAGAAGGAGCGCTGGCGGAATATCTACAGTACTTACAACAAAAAGAAAATTAATTTATGGCAAAGATTTTAGTGATAGATGATGAGAAGGCAATTCGCCGTTCAATAAGAGAAATTCTTGAATTTGAAAAACACACAGTCGATGAAGCGGAGGATGGTCAAACCGCTTTAAGTCTTGCTCTTAAAAACAATTACGATATAGTGTTGAGCGATATAAAAATGCCTAAGCTTGACGGCACTGAACTGCTGGAAAAATTAATAGAGAGCAATGTCAGTAGTTCCATCATCATGATGAGCGGACATGGAACGATTGAGACCGCTGTAGATGCTGTAAAAAAAGGAGCTTACGATTATCTTGCAAAACCCATTGACCTGAACAGGCTCCTGGTTTCTATCCGAAATGCCATGGAAAAAAGTGAACTGGTTTCAGAAACAAAGGTTCTGAAGAAAAAAATCACTAAAAGCGTCGACATGATCGGTAACTCCAAAGCCATTCAGGATATTAAGGATGTTATTGAAAAAGTTGCACCCACAGATGCTAAGGTTTTAATTACTGGAAGCAATGGTAGTGGTAAAGAATTAGTAGCTAAATGGATTCACGAAAAAAGTAACCGTGCTGCAGGTCCGTTGGTTGAAGTCAACTGTGCGGCGATTCCGTCAGAGTTAATCGAAAGCGAATTATTCGGGCATGAAAAGGGATCTTTTACAAGCGCCGTAGCGCAACGGAAAGGAAAATTCGAGTTAGCGGAAGGGGGAACTTTGTTCCTCGATGAAATAGGAGATATGAGTCTGAGCGCACAGGCTAAAGTATTGCGGGCTCTGCAAGAAAATAAAATAACAAGAGTAGGGGGGGACAAAGAAATAAAAGTAAATGTTCGGGTAGTAGCTGCAACAAATAAGGACCTGGAAAAAGAAATTGAGAAAGAAACGTTCAGACGCGACTTATTTCACAGACTAGCTGTTATTCCAATCCACGTTCCTTCGTTAGACGAACGTAAAGAAGACATTCCTGTGCTTGCAGATTATTTTCTTAATCTGATCTGCGAAGAAATGGGAACCGCCAGAAAACCAATCAGCCAAGATGCGATCGCAGCTTTACAAGAAAGAAAATGGCAGGGTAATATCCGTGAGTTTAGAAACGTGATTGAGCGTTTAATTATTCTTGGTGGGAAAGAGATTTCTTTGCAGGATGTGACACAGTTTGGCTAGGATTTTCGCGCCTGACGCAGATCCGATAGCTATCGGATCCACAGATTTCACAAACTTTTTCAGGAAAGCTTATTAGTCAGTTGCTTCCGGCAAAATTTATTTCGCAGATTTGGAATACCGTAATTTACTCTCAACTAGTGATAACCTGTATAATCTGAGTAATCTTATAATTAGCCAAAGGCGAATTTAATGTGTGTAATTTTTTAGGCGTTTAGATCTATGTTATCAGCGAAATCAGCGTCTATTTTGGAATCCAGCAACAAACGCTGGTTTACTAGTAAAATTCTAAAACAAAAAATCCCTTGCAGCATAGTGCAAGGGATTCTTTTATATAGAACAAAGCTTCTTTTTAGTTAATTGGTTTCGCAAGGAAATCAACCATAATTAGATCTTCTAATGTATAACGTTTACCATCTACAAAAGCTACGATCCAGGCATCTTTCTGACCTTTGTTAATGGCTTTCTGACGGTGAGCTTCGGCTTGTTTTAAAGTGGTAAAATCTTTTTGAGTGAAACGTGTTATGCCATCAGGATAAGAATCTGATTCTACTTTTCCTAAAGACTTAACCGCGCTTGCTGTGAAATTCTCTGGATTTCTGTAAGCCCCTACTTGTACTTTGAATACAATGTTGCTTGAGCAATAGTTTCCTGCAAGGGCCATCAGTTGTCTGTAGTTAGCACCGTCATTCAGGCTTTTTCCTTTTAAATTTTCTAAATCAGGAAGATTACTGTTGCAGGGCCCTGACGAAGCTGGCGTAGAAGACTTATCGTTGTTGTAAGCAGTTTCTTCTTTAGGCTCAGCTGTTTTAGTAGTATTTTTCTTTGTGCTTGATTTCGGCGCCTTAGGTTCTTTCGTTTCTGTTGGTGCTTTCGTTTCCGTTGGCGCCTTCGTTTCTGTTTTAGGCGTTGAAGTTGTTGCTAAAGTTGGATCTTCGCCTTCAGCTTTGCTATCGAGTTTGCTTATCTCTGCATTTCTATCGGCTGGTGTAGTTGAAGTTGCCAGTGGATTTGTTCCTCCTGTAGGCGTTGTAGCTGGAGTTTCATCTTTCGGTGCTTGCGGAGCAGGAATGTCTTTGGGTGCTGCAGGATCTTCTGTTTTTGCAACCGGTTCTGTTTTTGGTTGTTTAACCGGAGCCTCTACTTTAACCGTAGTTTTTACTCCTGATTGTTTTGGTGGAACTGAATTTGCTGCATAAGCTTGTGTATACATGTAAAAGTCTTTTACCAGTTCCATGTAACCTCCTATGTTTTCTACGTCAAGGTCTTCTTCAATGTAATCAAAGCCGTCTGCTATTACTTTAATGCGGTAAACAAATCCAGGACTAAGCGCCATTAAGTATTTACCGGTTTTGTTGTTTGCTGTAAACGGACCAATATTTTCTTTTTGTGCTGTCTTAATTACCTCTATTCTTGCTTCAATCGGACGATCATCTCCATAAACAGTTCCTTTAATTAGGGCTACAATTGGTTTCTCGCCTAAGATACCAGGCGTTACCATATAAATATCCTGCTCGCCTAATCCTCCCGAACCTGTTCTGTTACTACTGAAATAACCTTTATCACCTTTTGAGTTAATCACATAATAACTGTCATCTTCAGTGGTGTTTAAGGGAATTCCCATGCTTTTTGGTTTGGTCCATTCGTTGCCTTCTTTAATGGAGAACATAATGTCATAACCTCCAATACTTTGGTGTCCCTGTGAACTGAAAAATAAAGTAATACCATCCGGGTGAATAAAAGGGGCATCGTCGTTGTAGGCTGTATTGATATTTGGTCCCATGTTAACTGCCGGACCCCAGTCGCCATCAATGTTTTCACTTACCCAAATATCTCTTCCGCCGAAGCCTTCAGGACGTTCACTGGCGAAGTATAAGTACTTACCGTCGGCCGAAATAGAGCAGGAACCCTCCCAGTAATCTACTGTATTAATGTTGCTGTTCAATGGAACCGGCGTAGTATATTCATTTCCTACAAGCTTACTTACCAAAATGTCTCCAGGATTACTGCCCGTACTTAAGAACGTAAATAAGGTTTGTCCACTTGGAGAAATAGCAATGGCAGCATCGTAACCGTTAGTGTTAAGATTTTTCATTGTTTCCGGCTTGTTCCATTTTGTATCTGTTGCGTCGCGCGTCGACATCCAGATATCAGATAGAAAAACACCGTTTATAGGATCGGATTGTAAAGCCGTATTTAATTTACCACCCATGCTTTTTGCACCGATGTAAGTAAAGATCATTTGCGACTCATCGGCAGTAATAATAGGTACCCCCTCTAATTCGTTAGTGTTAATAGGACCTCCGATATTTTTAATATCCGCGAATATCTTATTTTGCATTAAGTATTTTCCGTTCTCACAGTTTGCAAGCGTCAGATTTACATCGTCCAACAAAGCTTTATCTTCTTTTCTGGCGCTTTTTCCAAGAACCTCTACCAGGGGTTTTAATGTATTGATGGCGTCGTCAAATTTATAATTGCGGTGGTATGCTTTTCCAAGATAAACTTCTACCTCAAGGGTTTTATATTTCGCCTTCATGTCTTTGAAGATCTCAATGGCCCTATCTTTCTTGTCCGCGTAGTTCAGACAGCAGATCCCCAGCTTAAACTGGTAATCAATTTCTTTAGGGTACCTTGAATGTAATTTGTCGAAAATTTCGTAAGCCTTAACATATTGATGTGTGTTGAGAGCATCATAGCCCTGGTCTTCCAAAGTGCTTTTAGATTGAGCCTTGAGTTGACCCGCGAAAAGAAAAAGTACGAGCGCGGCAACGTAGTTAAAGGTTATTTTAGCCATGTCTATTGTTGTAAATAATTTCCCCTAAAATTTGCAATTAATGCGCAGTGAAAAGCGTTGCCTTAAACAAACTTATTAAGAGTGACCTGTTTAATACCTTGAAAATGAGTGCTGGTGGGGCATTATTGCACTTTTAGCGAACTGTACTGCTGTTAAAATCCCCCGGAAGTGGTAGTGGAGTCAATAGTTTATAGTCAATAGTTTATAATTGATAGATTCGGCGGTACGGGTTCTGCCTGTTGACTATCGGCTAATTACCAACTGCAATTGCAGGGCGGACTAAAGAAAATAATTGTCTGCGGTAGCATCTCTTGAATAGTATTCTGATGAACCTGCGGAATCAAAATATTTCTAAGATCCATGATCCTTAAATTTTTTAATTTGGACATTGTCTCAGGAAAAAACTCTAAGTTGTTACTCCAAAGATCAGCAACCTCCAGGCGTTCCAGATCTCCAAAAGTATAAGGTATTACTGTTAACTCGTTTTGATTGACATTTAGAAAACGAAGGTTTTTCATCTCCCCAATATTTTTAGGAAGCATTTTTAAACCATTTTTGCTTATAATAAGGTGTTGAAGGTCTTTAAAAATAACGATAGAGTCTGGAAGTTCTTCAATGTTGTTTTTACTTAAATCGAGGTACTGCAAATTTTTAAACTTGTAAATTTCTTTTGGAAATGAATCGTACTTTTTTTTACGAAGTATCAATTTAATAACGTTGTCAGGATCAGCCAAAGCTTCTTTCATATCATCAAACTCAGCATAGTTGGCAAGAGTCATAGAATCAAGCAGAACCTGGGAAAAGGAGCATGCAGAAAGCATCACAAAAAAAAGGAGACTAAGTTTTTTTATCATGAGTAAGCAGGTATTAATTTTAAACTGGTTTCTTTGTCCAGGTCAATTGCCTCAATTAATTGAGTTAAGTTAGCAAACTTTTTCTCATCCCGTAAACGTTTTAGAAAATTTAGCTTTATAGTTTTGCCGTAAATCTCAGCATCAAAGTCGAAAATATTTACCTCTAATTTTACCTGGCTATCCGAATCGGTTGTTGGATTTAGTCCTATACTCATCATGCCAAAATATTTTTCGCCGGCCAAAATAACTTCCACAAAATACACGCCAATTTTTGGAATGATCTTTTCTTCTCCTTCGGGTTTTATGTTTGCCGTAGGATAACCCAGGGTGCGTCCTAACTGTTTGCCTTTTACTACAACACCGCTTAAAGAAAAGGGGTGACCCAGAAATTCGTTGGCTTGCTCAATGTGGCCTTCTTCAAGGCATTTCCTTATTTTTGTGCTGCTAATGGCAATGTGATCAATATCTATAGCGCTAATTTCTTCAACAGTAAAAGAACCATCATGAGCTATCTCTTTTAAAGTACTGATGTCGCCGCTTCTGTTTTTACCAAATTTATGATCATAGCCAATTACCAGATACTTTACGTTTAAACTGCGCAACAAAACCTCCTCAATATAAAAAGGGGAATCTGTCTCCGAAAATTTTTTAGTGAAGGGATAAACAACAGTCACGTCTACACCATATTTATCAAGGAGTTCAAGCTTTTCATCTATAAGTGTGATCAGCTTTAAATCTTTTTGCTCGGGAAATAATACTTTACGGGGATGAGGTTCAAAAGTAAGTACAACGGTTTTCAGTCCGGTCTTCTCTTTGAGTTCTTTCAAACGCGTTAAAATTTTTTGGTGACCAAAATGCACGCCGTCAAAAGTACCGATGGTTACAATGGTAGGCGACTCTATGCGAAAATGTTCTGTGTTTTGTATGGTAAGCACACTACAAGTTTACGAAAAAATGCCCGATTAGTAAAAAGCTGCTAGCAGACGCATTTAATTAAAATCAAAAGGCGATTCGACTGAACCGCCTTTCGTAAAAAAACAATTTGAATTTATTCCGTCTTTACCAACCTGGTAATTTTTGAACTACTACCACTTGTCGATTTCACAAAATAAATGCCTTCTTTAAAGGAATGAATCTCGGCGTTGTGAGAACCTGCATTATAAGATCGTTCGAGCACTACCTGACCAAGGGCATTTGTAATAATTACTTTTACATCTTTGTCTGTTTCTATGGTTAAATTTCCATTCGTCGGATTCGGATAAACTTTGAAAAAGGTATCTGAAGCATCGTCTGATTCTATACCGGTACATTTGGCAACCGTAATTTTGAAAGGTTGTACAACTTTGCAGGGATTAGGTCCCATACCGTAAGCAGTAACCGTGTAGGTAGTAGTTACAGTGGTTGTTAAAGTTATGGTAGGCGTAGTGGCCCCGGTACTCCACGAATAAGAGGAGGCCCCTGCGGCCGTATACGTCCTTACGTCCTTGGCGCATACGGTAGAAAAACCGCTGAAGGTAAACGACAATGCCGAAACCGTTAGTGGCACCCTGACAGTATCAGTGCTGCAGCTATAATTTAAAGCCAGTTTCACCGTATAAGTTCCACCCGCAGAAAAAGTATGACTCGGATTTGCAAGAGTGGAGGTATTATTAAAAGAGGAGTTAAGATCTCCAAAATCCCAGGCATAGCTCACTACGGGATTAGTAGCGAACGAACAACCTGAAGCTACGGTGCCCTGCGGCGCTGGTGGAGAAAAATCCACGTTCTGGCAACTTGCAGTAAAAGTAAATGGAGTGGAAGGTTGCTTGAAAAAGCTATTGATGAAATTAGGAAGTCCCAATGTTGATGTGTCCTGGCCTAGCGATAAGCCTGTGTTGGTAAAGTTACAGGACGCTCCAGCATTGTTAGGAGAACTAATAAGGCTTAGAAAAGGAACAAACATTCTTGCAATATATATTTTTCCATCTGTGGCTAATTGAAAAGAACCTGTGTAATCGTTGGTAGTAGTCATTGTAACCCTTGAAGCAATGATGGCGGTGTTAGATCCTGCGCAAAGATCCCATTGAAAAAGTTCAGGTACTGTTACCCTCCCACTGTAAAATTTAGTTCCGTCAGGCGAAAATTCACACCCGTAATTAGATGTGGCAGAGTGAAGCATAAATCCATTAGACACCATTCCTGTTAATGCATCGAAATCATGCATCTCCACTGGCCCTGCAGATCCATCGTAAATGGTAAGACCTAACTTTTTGCCGTTAGGGGATACTTTCATTTGGCCTATGGTTCTTCCATTGGCTCCATTTACAGCCGCTCCTGAAGCGGATACAATAGGAGTAAGACTTACTCCTGCAGCCGTTACCAGGTAGCTTTTAAAGTTAGCAGAGTTCCATTCGTGAGTTACAACCCAGATGTCGCTGCCGTTGCAATGCGCTATGGCGGTCATCTTTTCACAACTGGGAGTATATAAACTATAATTCTTCACCGTAACAGAACCCATACCTGCAGCCAGCGTAAGGTCCACTTCCGAATACCTAAAACCGTTAACACCTGCGGTTTGTTCTAACGTAAATACATAATAAGTAGTCTGACTCCCCGGTTTCTTTACAATGATCGAAGACTGGGTGCTCGAACCATTTCCCATCAGGCCCGTTCCGTTTGCCATTATTGCATGAGCCTGGTTGTAAACTGTTATACCGTCTGTGTAAAAAAGCAGGTTGCCGGTGGCATCTGAAATGCTTGCCGAGCCCTCGTCGGTTCGCATGGCGCCATTGTTGAGCACCGTGGGCGGACTTGTAGCAAAATTTAAACCGGCGTTATATCCAAAATACCATTTCTGAGCTTCGAATTGTGAAAATAAAATACACGGTACAATGAGTAGAAGCGTAAGTAAGGAGGTTTTGGAATAGATTTTCATTTAAAAATAGAGATTAGGATGTGATGTAGGCTTACTTTCTGTTAAAAACCCCTTAATAAATACCTACTTTTTGTTTAGAAATTAAGATTAAAACACTACCTTTGCGCCGTTAAAAACTAAGAATTAAATCATGTCTAAACAAATTGGCAAAATTGCACAGGTTATTGGTCCGGTAATCGACGTACGCTTCGATCTTGAAGGTGGACAGTTACCGAATATATTGGATGCTTTGGAGATCGTTCGTGGCGATCAAAAATTGATCCTTGAAGTTCAAAAACATATTGGAGAAGATATGGTTCGTACCATCGCTATGGATAGTAGTGACGGTGTGTATCGCGGAATGGAAGTTGTGGCTACTGGTAGCGCAATCAAAATGCCGGTAGGTGATAAAGTAAAAGGCCGTTTATTCAACGTTGTTGGAGAAGCGATCGACGGTATCAACGTGGTTAGCAACGAGGGTGGTAAATCCATTCACCGTAATCCGCCAAGATTCGAAGACTTATCTACAGCAACAGAAGTATTATTTACCGGAATCAAAGTAATCGATTTGATCGAGCCTTATTCAAAAGGTGGTAAAATTGGGTTATTCGGTGGTGCCGGAGTAGGTAAAACTGTATTAATTCAGGAATTAATTAATAACATCGCTAAAGGTCACTCAGGTTACTCTGTATTCGCAGGTGTAGGTGAGCGTTCACGTGAAGGAAATGACTTGTTACGTGAGATGATTGAGTCAGGCATCGTAAAATACGGTGAAGAATTCAAACATTCCATGGAAAAAGGCGGATGGGATTTAAATAAAGTAGATTTAAAAGAATTAGAAAAATCACAAGCTACGTTTGTGTTCGGTCAGATGAACGAGCCTCCAGGAGCACGTGCTCGTGTGGCTTTATCAGGATTAACCATGGCAGAATATTTCCGTGATGGAGATGGTTCGGCTCAAGGTGGACGTGATATCTTATTCTTTATCGATAACATTTTCCGTTTTACACAAGCTGGTTCTGAAGTATCTGCTTTATTAGGACGTATGCCATCAGCGGTAGGTTACCAACCAACATTAGCATCTGAAATGGGTGTGATGCAGGAACGTATTACCTCTACTAAAAATGGTTCCATTACTTCGGTGCAGGCAGTTTATGTTCCTGCCGATGACTTAACGGATCCGGCTCCTGCAACAACGTTCTCTCACTTAGATGCTACAACTGTATTAAGTCGTAAAATTGCTGAGTTAGGTATTTACCCTGCTGTGGATCCATTGGATTCTACATCACGTATCTTATCTGCTGCGGTTTTAGGTGACGAACATTACAACTGTGCTCAACGTGTGAAATTAATCTTACAACGTTACAAAGAGTTACAGGATATTATCGCCATCTTAGGTATGGATGAATTAAGTGAAGAAGATAAATTGGTAGTTGCGCGTGCTCGTCGTGTTCAACGTTTCTTATCTCAACCTTTCCACGTAGCTGAACAGTTTACAGGTTTAAAAGGTGTTTTCGTAGGTATCGAAGATACTATCAAAGGCTTTAACATGATCATGGATGGTAAAGTGGATGAGTATCCTGAAGCTGCCTTCAACTTAGTTGGTACTATTGAAGAGGCTATCGAAAAAGGTAAGAAAATTCTTGCTGAAGCAAAATAGTCAATAGTTGATACTTGATAGTAAGAAGTAATAGTTTTTGGTTAGTAGTTTTAAGCTATTGACTATAAACTATAAACTAAAAGTTTAAAAATATGAAATTAGAAATCATTACACCTGATAAAATGTTATTTGAAGGTGATATTAAGTCGGCGGTTTTTCCGGGCAGCGAAGGTAGCTTTGGCGTTTTAGACAACCATGCGCCTATGATCGCAACTTTAAAAGCCGGAAGGATTGAAATTATCGCAAGCAACAGTTCACTTCATGAGTTTTCTGTTAAAGGCGGAGTTGTTGAAGTTCTAAAAAACAAAGTTGTTGTTTTAGCCGAGTAGTCGACGAAACTTAAATAGTTTTAATAAAAAATTCCCGGGACATAAAGTTCCGGGAATTTTTGTTTTTTGAGAAAGCAATTAGACCAATACAGGATGTTGCATGACAAAAACTTAATTTACTTAGATTAAGAAGTTAATTCTATCGTCGGATATAATTCAAATCATTCTAAAACCTTCTTTCGACGAAGGCTTTAAATTGCAGGTTAAAGAATTGTTTATCGCCTGCCAATCCTAAATATTCTCCTTCTGAAAAAAAATTAAACTTCTTTCTGAAATTAACTTCTCATAAAGTTTTAGCCCAATCTGACTTTGTAGCTGACGAATGAATGAGTTAAGCCTATGGCAACGTTATCATCATCGTTTGAGTACCTGTTTACAGCTCCTTCTTCTATTTCAGGCTCTGTATATTTGTTTTGAACCCCCTAATCTCCAGGACATGAAACAAACTTTACTAGCCATTACATTTGCATGTCTTTTTACTTTTTCGTCTAAAAGTCAGTTTAATTATTCTTCTATTTGGGTGGCCTATCCCCCTGGATATGAGCTCACTTCTGGTTTCGCTACGAAACAAAAGCCAGGGTATTTTTGGATTGGTTACATGCCCACCGTTCAAAATATTCAAACCACCTGGTACATCAACAAAAATTTTTCTATTCTTGGCGCTGGTCCTTCTTCCATGTCTGTTTCTTACAAAGTATTCGATGCTTCTGCTTGTATTCCAGGAGCTCCGTTGAGCCAGGTTTTAACCGGTAATGGAGTTTCCGCAATTGAAACAAATGGCGCTAATGGGTTTCGCTATGCCATAGCAGGTTCTTACGACAAAGCGTGTTATTTCACGGCTATCGACACTGCAGGTAATGTACTTGCGGCTGTATCTTACCCTTTTCCTTATCTTCCAACAGGTTTATACCCTGCACCTTCAAAACCTCTTATCGTGGAATCTGACACCCCCGGTGAATTTTACATTTGCGGGTGTTTTGAATCGAAAATATACGTTCTTAAAGTAAATTCGGCGGGAGCTATTCTGTGGTCGTCGTTTTATGCGCTGGGACTGGGCGTCGATGCCAAAGATATTATGGCAGACCCTTACATGCCCGGACATTTTATCGTTGTGGGTCAAACAACCACTTTGTTACTCGATAAACAAGGCGTTTTTATGCGTTTAAACGGCATGACAGGAAATGTTATCATGACCAAAACCTTTGGCGACTATGGCATTCAGGAAGAATTTGGAACGGTTGTCGAAGCCCATGCTGCTACTACTTCGGGGGGAGCAGGTTTTATACTCGGCGGACAAAGACATTTTTTAAATGCTTCTGAAAAACCCTGGATACTTAAAATAAGTCCGCAAGGAACTATCGTTTGGAGCTATTTACCCTTGACTTCCGCCGGCACCAGGGGCGCCGTGGTAGATGTTACAGAGCGTTTAAATACGTTTAATAACTACGAATATTATGCGTTATTAGATTCGGATGCGGGATTACATGTGCTTAAATTAGATTATTCAGGACAACCCTTTCCAACATCTTCACCTAACGCACTTCACAACGAATTTATTTATAACCTTTCTTCTTCTCTTCCCCCAAAAGCTGCAAGCATTTCATATATCGACAACGCAGCTTCCAACAGCAATGCCGGAATTCAGGTATTTGGTACTTCCTCACACTGGCCTGGATTTTCAAGTAGCTATGTAGTGAGTGCTTATTTTAACGGAGAAATAAATTGTTATCCTACCCTTACAACTATGCAGGGCATGGGTCAGGGTTCGCTGGTTAGCTATAATGCTTTAGTTACAAGATTCGGTTCTTTTGCAGCTTGTACTAATTTTCAGGTACAAAGTTTTATTATAGGGGCAGGTATTAATTTTCCCTGTTCAGGTTTTTTAAGTTCAGGTAGCAATCAGCGTTCTATTTCAGCTACTTCTGATCTTCCGGAAAATAAAATGGAGAATTTTTCTGTTTTCCCGAATCCGACTCAGCATAAAGCTACCCTTAATTATTCAGCTTCCGATAATAGCAAAACAACGATAGCTCTTTATAATCTTGTTGGCGAATTAATCTGGAACAAAACGCTTGAAATTGCCACTGCCGGTACCTTTCAGGAAGAAATAGATTTTAATGCGCTTAACATTCAAAAAGGAATTTACATTGCAATCTGCAACAGCAATGGCAAAAACTACAAGCAAAAAATAGTTTATACCAACTAGAAACACCTGGTACTATTGAGAAGAAAAACCCAGGAATTATTCCTGGGTTTTTTGCTTAAAAAATAATGCAAGCATAACAAAGCTTCTTTGTAAATATTCGCAATCATTAGTTACATTAGTGAAAATTAATAGCAACTTGGAAAATAAATCGAAAATATCGGCCAGTATTTTTAAACTGGGAGCGCTTAACGTTTTTATTTGCATTAACTGTTTTATTCTCCTTAACTATTTTGGGAATTTCAGAATCGATCTGGCTTATCTTCTCCTTTCTTCCTTTGCTTGTTTTATAACGGGCTTTTTAATTTTGTATTACTTTTATTATGTAAGCGTTACCAGAACTATAAACGCACTTACCGAAAAAATCAGGAAACGTTTTCTAAATAACGAAATTCCTCAAAAATACAATCAATTGGAAGAACAGGATGCTATGTCACTCTTACAGGAGCGGGTAGACTTTCTTATCGAGTCACGTGAAAAAGAAGTTATCCATTTTGAAAATCTTGACAGTTACCGTAAAGAATACCTTGGTAATGTGTCTCATGAGTTAAAAACACCCGTTTTTAATATACAGGGGTATGTGGATACGCTTTTAAACGGAGGACTCGAGGATGAAACCATTAATGTGGATTATTTAAAGAGAGCCGAAAAAAGTATTGATCGTTTGATAAATATTATTGATGACCTTGAAACTATTACGCAGTTGGAGAGTGGGGGACTTGACCTGGATGTTGACAATTTCGATATAGCTCACCTTTGCAAAGATATTTATGCGGCCCTTGAATTAAATGCCGCGAAAAAAAATATTAAGCTGGAGCTAGCCCGCAAGTATGACAAGCCTATAATGGTAACAGCTGATAAATTCAGGATTCGCCAGGTGTTGGTTAACCTCATAACAAATAGTATTAAATACGGCAAAGAGAATGGCACCACACTCATTGAACTAAATTATTTGAACGACGATGTTGTTTTAGAGATCAGTGATAACGGAGATGGTATTGATGAAAAACATCTACCCCGCATTTTTGAAAGATTTTACCGCATCGACAAAGGCCGAAGCCGCGAACAGGGAGGAACCGGATTGGGCCTTGCCATTGTAAAGCACATTATTGAAGCACATGAAAAGTCTATTAAGGTGGAAAGTCAGCAGGGCAAAGGCACCAAATTCACCTTTTCTCTCCGTTCAGCTCAAGACTAGGGTTTTCAAGCTAAATTTCAACAATGAAAAAAACTTAAATTTTGGCAATTTTTAAAACTTTTAATTGCTAGACTTGCCTATTTTTACTAAAATTGCAAAAACTTTACGCTAATGGCTGAAATTCATATTACCGATATAAATTACATAGAAATCAATTCTCAAAGTGGTCTGGATTTTAAATATAAACCTGAAGTTCCAAAATTAAAATTGGTTGGAACACTTCTAATGTCTGAAAGTGAAGACGAAGAAGATGGCGTTTTATTTCTTACCCAAAAGCAATTAAACCAGGTTTTAGTTGGTAAAGATATTGATCTGAAACTTCAGGATGATCGCTGGCTTTTAGGTAAACCTCTTACAAAAGAGCAGGTTAAAAAAGTTGGTTTGGTAGATGTTGATGCTGAGTACATGGGTACTGCCGGCGAATTAAAATGTTTTGAAGCTGTAAAAGTTTCTGAATAATTTTTATAATAAATTTACCAATAGGCTGGTCCGTATTTTTTTGTGAGTGAGCTTTTGGGAAAAAGCTCATAAAACAGATAATCAAAATAAAATAAGGCTTTTAAAGTGAAAGACAGGTTGCTTAAACGCTCACCTGTCTTTTTTCTATCTTGCAAACAGAAGCGGTAGGTTACATCAGCGCCTGCTCCCAACCATTTAAAAGCTTTGTACTGCAATGTAATTCCTGGCTCGTAAATCAGTAAAATGTATTTAGGTTCGCTATTTCCTAAAGAGTATTTTTTACTTTCCTGGAACCATAAATAGCCTGTGCCTAATTGAATAGGAACACTGAGCTGCCAGTGCTGAGTCTTGTGAAAAACAAAATCGATGTAGTAGCAGGCATACACAAACTTCAGGTATTTTTTTTGCACCTCAAGTTTTCCGTCAGCGCCTAAAACATAAAAGTCTTTGGTAACATTTGTTTTTAACCAGGAATATCCATCTGTTTTTAACCAGCTAAATCCCGCTCCAAGCCTGAGTTTTCGCTTAAACGTTAAACCGATGCGCACACCGCTTACGCTGGTGAGTTCGTTGCCAATTATGCTGGCGCGCGATTCCAGGCGAACGTCGATACTGTACTTATGTTTCATCAGGTCACGGATGGTATCCAATAACTGGGCTTTTCCACTAAAAGAGAAAAAAAGAAGAAGAACTATAATGCCTGGTTTGCGCACTTCACAAAAGTAACTGTATAACCTTTTTAATCATTTTAGGATACGCAATTGTTTCAACAATCTACTTGTAGTAATTTCGCTGTTCTTATATGTATTGCCCCGTTTGAATGAAATGCTCGACACGCCTATTGAATATTTAAAAGGTATTGGTCCACAAAGGGCTGAGGTTCTAAAAAAGGAACTAGGCATCTTTATTTACCGCGACCTCTTAACTTATTATCCTTTTCGATATGTCGACCGCACCAGGTTTCATAAGATTGGCGAAATTTCTGAAGAGCTTCCTTACATACAACTTCGCGGTGTTATAGAACGCATGGAAGTAATAGGACAAAAAAGCGGGAAGCGCCTTTCCGTAATGTTCAGGGATACTACGGGCATGATAGAATTGGTTTGGTTTAAAGGCTATAATTGGGTCGCACAGAAACTACAACTAGGAATAGAATATGTAGTATTTGGAAAACCTGCCAGCTTTAACGGACGCTTTAATCTGGCACATCCCGAGATAGAGCCTGTAACAGAAGAGTTTTTAAAGCAGCAATCCGCTTTTCAATCTGTTTATAATTCCACAGAAAAATTAAAAGTGCGGGGCCTCGACAGCGAGGGAATTCGTAAAGCACAAAGAGCTTTAGTGAATCAATTGCAACCCCAGCACCTCGAAGAAACCTTAAGCGAGGAGGTTCTGGGTGATCATCAATTAATGGGTCGCCATAAAGCTTTGCAACAGATTCATTTTCCCGACAACGCGCAGTCTTTAAAAAAAGCTGAATTCAGGATAAAATTTGACGAGTTATTTTACATCCAACTACGTTTGTTGAGACTCAATAAGGTGCGGGCAAACACCGTGCAGGGATTTGTTTTTCCGAAAGTAGGAGAGATCTTTAATGATTTTTTCGCGAATCATTTACCTTTTCAACTCACTAATGCACAAAAGCGTGTGTTAAAAGAAATTCGTATCGATACGGGAAGTGGCAGACAGATGAACCGTTTATTGCAGGGCGATGTGGGAAGCGGTAAAACCCTGGTTGCTTTAATGAGCATTTTACTCGCAATTGATAATGGTTTTCAGGCTTGTTTAATGGCGCCAACAGAGATTCTGGCGCAACAGCATTTCGAAACTTTTAAAACATTATTAAAGAACATGAGCGTTGAAGTAGCCATACTTACTGGTTCTTCGAAAACAAAAGCAAGAAAATTAATACATGCTCAACTCCTTAGTGGTGAAATAAAAATTCTGATAGGAACACATGCGTTGATTGAGGATATTGTGCAGTTTCAAAACCTCGGACTGGTTGTAATTGATGAGCAACACCGCTTTGGTGTGGCACAACGCGCAAAATTAAGAGCGAAAAACGTCAACCCTCCACACATGCTGATCATGACGGCGACGCCCATTCCGCGAACGCTGGCTATGACGCTATACGGGGATCTCGATACAAGTATTATTGACGAGCTGCCTCCCGGAAGAAAGCCTATAAAGACCGTGCATTACATGGAAAACCAGCGCCTGCGCGTGTATGGCTTTATCAAAGAACAAATTGCACTGGGAAGACAGATCTATATAGTTTACCCACTTATTCAGGAAAGTGAAAAAATGGATTACCAGAATTTGCAGCAAGGCTACGATAATCTTATTCTTGAATTTCCAATGCCAAAATACCAGGTTAGTATTGTGCATGGCAAGCTCACCAATGAGCAAAAAGAATTTGAAATGCAACGTTTTGTAAAGGGAGAAACACAAATTATGGTAGCTACTACGGTTATTGAAGTGGGGGTAAATGTGCCTAACGCTAGCGTGATGATTATTGAAAGTTCCGAACGTTTTGGATTGTCACAACTGCATCAGTTAAGAGGCCGGGTAGGGCGTGGAGCCGAACAAAGTTTTTGCATTTTAATGACCGGTTTTAAGTTGGGAGCCGAAAGCAAATTACGCATGGAAACTATGGTGCGCACCAATGATGGATTTGAGATTAGTGAAGTGGATTTAAAATTGCGGGGCCCTGGCGATATTGAAGGTACACAGCAAAGTGGAGTGATGGATCTGAAATTGGCCAACCTGGCGCAGGATGGTCAGATCTTACAGTTGGCAAGGCAAACGGCACAGACTTTGCTGGATGAAGATGCAAATCTTGAACTTCCTAAAAACAGGGTCTATCTGGAGCATCTCAGCGCGCAGCAGAAAAACAGACAAAACTGGAGTAAGATTGGTTAACCAGGTGTTTTGTCAGAATGAGATATTCGCCTCTTGATGGGGGTATTGACCGCAATTTTGAAACTATTTTTGCCACATGAGAGTATATAGAATAACTTACCCCGGAAACTATTTTCTCGAAACTACAGGCAAAAAATGACTAACTATTTGTTCGCTAAATCCTGGCAATTTTTTTTGCTGCTTTTCATCTTTTCAGGCTTCCTTCACGGGCAATCGATAACTACAACAACCGTAAGTGGCACTTCTCCGTATTGTGCCGGAACGTCTGTTAACGTTACCTATACCATCAGCGGTACCTTTTCTAACACACCATCTAACAATGTATTCACAGCCGAACTTTCTGATATCAATGGAAGTTTTGCCAGTCCGGTAACGATTGGAACGCGCACAGCTACTAACGGTGGCGTTATTGCATCTGTAATTCCATTTACTACGGCTAGCTCCATACTTTACCGTATTCGTGTTAAGAGTTCTAATCCCGCTATTTTTGGATCAGACAATGGATATAATTTAACTATCAATGCGCCTACGATTAGTACACCCACAGTGTCAGCTTTGCAAATTTGTCAAAATGACGGATTTACTGTTGCTTTCTCAAAGACCTGTAATTTTGGAGCTGGAAACGTTTTTTCATTTCAACTATCCAATGCTTCCGGAAGTTTTGCTTCACCAGCCACACTGGCAACTTATACAAACGTAAACGCAGGAACTTATAATATCACAATGCCAACCTCTGTGGCCGCGGGCTCAGCTTACAGGATAAGGGTAGTGAGTAGCAATCCGGTTATCACCAGCGCCGACAATGGATCTGATATAGTTGTGAGTGCCGCTGCAGGTAATCCTACAGTTGCAGGCACAGGGGGATGGAACGCTTATTGTTTTAACGCCTTTAATAATTACACGCTCAATTACCAGGGTTTCTATACAGAAACTGCGATGAACATTAACACGCAAAATATGTGGGTTAATGCCAATAGCCCGAGCAGTGCCACCAGTAATGGATTTGGAACGGGATATGCCGGCTGTCCTTTTGGAAATCAAAATTATTCGATTTCTTATCTGAGAACAAATTTTACCTGTGGCTACTACCAGATTGACATTCCCGGGCATGACGATAATATCTACCTGTACGTAAATGGCTCACTGATATATCAACACGCGGGTTGCTGCGATGCGCATACAAACGTTTGGACGGGTTTTATAGGTCCAAGCACTACGGTTGAATGTCGTTTTACCAATGGGGGCGGGCCGGGTTACATGAGTGTTAATTTTGTGCCCGTAAATCCTCTAACCGTTAGTCCTCCGCCAACAATCTGTTCCGGCACTTCCAGTTCGCTTACAGTAAGTAATTCCAACGGATTGCCTCTAACTTATTCCTGGTCACCGGCGGCTTCATTAAATTCACCAACAGGAAGTATGGTGGTAGCCTCACCAACTATTACCACAACTTACACAGTTGCCGGAATAGACGGAACAACCGGTTGTCCGGTAACAACTACATTATTAGTGACCGTTAATCCTGTTCCAACCACAACTATGGTGGCAACTCCAACGCTTATTTGTACCGGAGTATCCACTGCAACAATGATCGCAGGAGGCGCAAATACTTATAGTTGGTCTCCTTCAGCAGGTTTAAATACAACAACGGGTAATTCGGTTATTGCCAATCCAACCATTACAACAAGTTACACGGTTAGTGGTTCTAACAATTGTTCTGTAGTAACCGTGGTAAGAACCATTTCTGTTCAAACTCCACCAGTTTCACCTGCAACTACTGTATTCGGAAACGGCACCTGGAATGCCTACTGTCACAGCAATGCAACGCTTAACAGCTATTTCGGATATTACACAGAAAATAACCTCAGCTTCGATAGCCAGGTACGGTGGAACAGTAACAATGGCCCGAGCACCTGTACCAATACATCAACAGGATTAGCCTACAGCGGTTGTACTTTTCCCGGGAATCCCTGGTCTATCAGTTACAAACGTACGAACATTCCCTGTGGCTATTACCAGATAAATATTCCTGGTCACGACGATGGTGTTTATCTTTATATTAATGGCGTACAGGTCTATCAGCACAACGGTTGTTGCGATGCGCATACCGCTGTTTGGACTGGTTTTATTGGCCCTGCCACTACAGTAGAATTTCAAATAGTAAACACCGGTGGTCCGGGGTACCTGGCAGTAACTTTTTTAACCATTCCTTACCCGGTGTTAGGTCCACCGGTAACCATCTGCGCAGGAACTTCCGCTACCTTAACCGCTGACATGATAGCCGGAGCAGGCTATTCCTGGACACCCTCTGCCTCTGTAGCTTCACCCGCAAACTACACCACGGCTGCGTCACCAACCATCACTACAAATTATACCTGCACTATTACCGATGCAATAACAAGTTGCAGCGCTTCTGCCAATGTGCTTATCACCGTAAGTCCCACTACAGCAGTATCTGTGAGTCCGGTAACTTCCACCGCTAATTGTTCTGCCAACGTATATACTTTAACGGCAACCGGAGCCAATACTTATTCCTGGCTTCCCACAGCCGGATTAAGTTCTGCAACGGGATATACTGTAGTTGCTTCGCCGAGTGTGACAACGGTTTATACTGTTACGGGAAATAATAATTGTGTTACCTCTTCAGCTACTGCAACGGTTGTGGTATTGCCGCTTATTTCACCCACTGTATTTCCTACTACCGCATGGAATGCCTATTGTTATGGAGATGTTTCGCAAAGCAGCTATTACGGCTATTACACAGAAAACGGAGTAGGGGCAAGCGGTTACAATTTTTCAACTGCCACACGTTTTTCAAGTACTACCCCAATTCCTTCAAATGCCAATGCTACAAATGGACTGGCTTATTCTGGCTGTTCATTAACAGCCAGTAATTGGTCTATCAGCTTTAAACGCCGTGGGTTTACCTGCGGCACCTATTCTATAAATGTTTTTCATGACGATTATTTTTATCTTTTTGTAAATGGTGTTCAGGTTGCACAACATACTAACGGCATTAACGATACGCACAATGGTGTTTGGACCGGAGTACTAAATCCAAGTTCAACGGTAGAGTTTATCTTGGTTCAGACTACAGGTAATGGCGTTTTGTCTGTAACCCTTGCAGCTATTGCTATTCCTGCTGCACAGAGTACATGGATAGGAACAACAAGTTCAGATTGGTTCACTAGCTCTAACTGGTGCGGTAACGGTGTTCCAACCGCAACGTTAAATGTTGTCATTCCTGGTTCTGGTCCTCAGTTTATGCCGGTAATTTCTGCTGCAGGTGCTCAGTGCAGAAATATAAACGTAGGATCGCCTGTAAATGCAGGTACATATAATTCCGCTCTTCCTGCCGCAAGTTTGGGTATTTCCGGTGCTTTTGCACTGGATGTTTATGGTGATTGGATTAACGGCGGAATTTTCAGCACGGGTTCTGGCTCTATCAATATTTTGGGATCTATAGCTAGTACATTTAGTTGTGCTTCCACAACAACCGAAACTATTTATAATCTTACGGTTAACAAAACAGGAACTGTGGGTATAACCATGAATGGCGGTATGCATAGCATTAGTAATAGCCTGGTGTTAACGAACGGCAGAATTAATCAAACATCTTCTCTAACCATTTTGAATGGAGCAACCGCAACCGGACAAAGCAATGCCAGTTATGTTAATGGTCCAATAGCAAAAATTGGAACCAATGCATTTACATTTCCTGTAGGTACCGGCGGGTCTTACAGACCCATATCCATATCATCTCCCACGGCTTCTACCGATTATTTTGTAGCTCAGTATTTTTATGGTGATCCCAACGGATTATATTCAGCATCTTTAAGAGATGCTTCTCTAGATCACGTAGGGCGTTGCGAATATTGGATTCTTAACAGAGCATTGGGAGTTACTTCCAATGTAAGCGTTACTATGACCTGGGACCCGAATAGTTGTGCTATAAATAATTTACCTGATTTAAGAGTAGCAAGGTGGGACGCTGGTCAGGTAAAATGGAAAGATCAGGGTAACGGTGGTACAACAGGAACAAATTCAGCTGGTTCTTTGATAACCAGTGGACCGGTCCCAAATTTTAGTCCTTTTAATTTTGGGTCGGCCACGGCATTTAATCCTCTGCCTATTTCATTAAAAACCTTTTATTGTTCAATGCGTGATAGAACTCATGTGGATTTAGTATGGGTAACGTCTTCAGAACACAACAATGATTTTTTTGACGTAGAGTCTTCTTACGATGGTCTTACTTTTAAAACTTTAGGAAGGCTTAAAGGAGCAGGGGAAAGTCGAAGGGAAGTGACATACAATTACACTGATTTAAGGACTGGAAACGCAACTGTTTATTACCGCCTCAAACAGGTGAATTTCGATAATACATTTTCTTATTCTTCAATTTGTTATGCAGGGGAGAATTCAGACCCTTCCATCAAAGTGTATCCTAATCCCGTTACCGACAGGCTCAGCGTGGAGTTTAATCCATTGCTCGGAACACCACAGAATGTCCATTTACTAAGTGCATTGGGAGCAGAGATGCCGTTTGGCATAAGTAACTCTGATGGGACAATGATTTTAACTACTTCAGAATTAACTACCGGGATTTATTTTCTTGAATTTATATTGCAGGATAAAAAAACGGTTTTCAAAGTGAATGTTCTCAAATAAGTGACCCCGCAAAACTACATGAGCCTGTTATAGTTTATACCATTCCGTTAAGATTTTAATTTCGTCTTAAATTTTTGGCCTTTAGTCTAATAAACATATATATTCGCCGATTTTATGTGTTTTTTTATTTATTTTTAACATCTACAAATCCGGCAACGGAGTTGTATCGTAAGTGGTACGTTAGATGGCGGAGTAAATAGACACACCCCAACCTCTAAAAGTATTATGAAACAGAACTTAACCCTCTGCTTGCTATTGCTAAGCTTAATAGGCTTTTCGCAGGCGCCTGAACTTATTAATTATCAAGGTATCGCGCGTGATGCGAGCGGTGCCGCCATTGCAGGAAACGTCGATTTAAAATTTGACCTACACCAGGGCGGAGCCACTTCTCCGACAGTATTCACCGAAGCTCAAACGGTTAACACCACTTCGTTGGGACTTTTTTCCACCCAGATTGGTAAGACCTCTAACTTAGGTGCAATTGACTGGCAGTCGGGATCTCTTTTTTTAGAAGTTTCTCTTAGATTGTCAGGAGGCACTTATACTAGTCTGGGCACCCAGCAATTGGTAAGTGTTCCTTTTTCCATGCTGGCTAAATCTGTTCCTGCCTCCTACACCAATAATGTTTTAACTATAGGGTCAAATGCTTTTACTTTGTCGCCTTCTACAGGGGCGGTGTATACGGCAAGTACGGGCATTGCTATAACTTCGGGATCTATCCTTACTAACACGGCTCCTGATGTTCCTGTAACTTTTACTTCTACCAGTACTAATATTGCCGTCAATGGAACATATCCAAATTTCAGTCTCTCTTATACAGCTCCCGCGAATGCGTCCACGTCTTTAACGCTAAATGGAGCTGACAATAATAGTCTTAGCGCAGGAAGCAACACCGTGGTTCTTAACACCTACACAGCGGGTGCAGGTTTAACTATAAGTGGCGGACCTAATTACACGATTTCATCCTCAGTGGCAAATCCCACCATTACCGGTGTTGGGGCAGCAGTAGTAACACCAACCACGGGTACAAATTTTGTGGTGAGTGTTGCCAATCCAACATTATCAAGTTCAGGAAACAGTGTTACATTAACACAGGGCACACTGGTAACAACAGCCACTATAGCTGCAACGCCTGCTACGTCTTTATCAGCGGGTACCAACGTTAATATAGCAGGAACAAATCCTTATACCATTGCAGCAACTCCGACTTTAAATTTATTAACGGCCAACACCTTAAGTATAAGCGGAGGGAATTCAATAACGATTGCTCCTACAGTTTCTGTTTCCGGAAATGGATCATTGAGCGTGGGACCTTTAACGAACAGTGTAAACATTGCTCCTAATTTATTAGGAACAGGTGCTGTGTCGGTTAGCGGAACCTTTCCAAACTACACAATTTTTGCAACTCCGGCCGGAAGTGTGACGGTTATCTCAACAACGGTAACGGGCACCAATCTGGCAAATGTAACTTCTACAGCCACCAATTTATATAATGTAGATGTTCAGCCTCCCACTTTTACACCAGCGGGTCCGGTAAGTATCAGCGGTACTTATCCTAATTACACAATTAATTCAAGCGCAGGAGTAACGTACACAAATGGAACAGGTATTAGTATTACTTCAGGATCTATCATTACCAATACTTCTCCTAACATAACACCTACCATTGTTATAACAAGCACTGCAGCAGCAGGGTCGTCGGTAACAAGTTCAGGAAGTTCGTTCAGTATCAATGTTCCACCGGCAATAATCTCCAGTTCAGGAAATACAATTACAGTGACACATGGCACAACCATAACTACAGCAACGATCTCTGCAGGCCCCACAACAAGCTTAGTTCCGGCAGGTGTTGTAAGTATGACCGCAACAGGCACCAACTCATTTATAGTTGGAGTTCCGGGTCCAACTTTAACCAGCAATGGTAATACTTTAACCATTACCCAAGGTACAGCAGTAACGTCGGCAACAGTGGCAGGCAGTCCAACTACAAGTTTAGTTCCGGCAGGTGTTGTAAGTATGACCGCAACAGGCACCAACTCATTTATAGTTGGAGTTCCGGGTCCAACTTTAACCAGCAATGGTAATACTTTAACCATTACCCAAGGTACAGCGGTAAGTACGGCCACTGTTCCGGCTTCTATAACTTACACCAACGGTACGGGTATTTCCATCACCTCAGGATCTGTTATTACCAATGCAAATCCCGACCAGGTAGTAACACTTGCTAACGGAGCTAACATTTCCGTATCTGGAACTTATCCTGCATTTACTATTGCATCTCCTTCACCAACCTTTACACCAAACGGACCAGTAACTATAACGGGCACCTATCCATCTATGACGGTTAACTCCACTGCAGCGCCTGTGTATACAAATGGTGCGGGTATTTCTGTTACAGGATCTGTGATTACAAATACAAGTCCCAACCAAACAGTAAGCGTTGCAAGCGGCGCTAATATAAATGTTTCAGGAACTTATCCGGCTTATACTATTTCCTCTCCAACGCCTACTTTCACACCGAGCGGTCCGGTAACTATTACAGGAACTTATCCTAACATGACAATCAACTCTACCGCAGCAGTTACCTATACAAACGGTACAGGTATTTCCATTACATCAGGCTCGATTATTACTAATACAAATCCAGACCAGGTGGTAACTGTGGCAAGTGGTTCAAACATTAACGTTTCAGGAACTTATCCTGGTTATACCATTTCCTCTCCAACACCCACCTTCACACCAAATGGACCGGTAACAATAACAGGAACTTATCCCTCCATGACGGTAAACTCTACCGCAGCGCCTTCGGCCAGCTTTACACAAGGGGGTATTGTAAACATCAGTACAATTACAGCAAATTCATATAGTATCAGTGTATTGCCTGCAACCATAGCTGTAACTTTCTCGGCTGCTGCGAATCCAGCTGTTACAACTACCGGAAACTCTTTTAATATTAATATTCCACCGGCTGTGGCTCCGAATATTACTGTCTCTTCGTCTCTTGCAGCGGCGGGGATCTCTACAACAAGTGCAAATAATTTTAATATCAATGTTCCTTCTCCAAACATTGTTGTGTCACAAACGGCTGGTGCTGTGGGCATCAGTACCACAAGTGCAAACAATTACAACATCAACATTCCTTTAGCGAATGGTGCATGGGGACTTTTAGGAAATGCCACCACCACTGCAGGAACCAATTTTATAGGAACTACAGATGCCAGGGATCTGCAATTTAAAACCAATAACACGCTCGCTATGGTTATTAACACTTTGGGCAGCGTAGGTATAGGAACAACAAGTCCTGCTTCTAAGTTTCATGTGAGTAACGGAGCGGCAAGCGGGGCAACAGGTTATTTTGAAATAAACAATGCCTCCGGAAGTGGCGATGCTCTTATAGCTCTGAGCTCCTCCGGAATTAACAACACTTATGCATTAAGAGCCATTAATACCAATACTACCACATTAACGTCGTACGGCGCCATGATTGAAGGCGGAACAATATTAAGGCCTAAGAATGTAGCTTCGGCTTTTATTCTCAAGGCTCAGACCAACGGAGGTTCAGATCTTTTTACCATTCGTAACGACGGAGCTGTAACTATGAGCACGTCTGCAACCGGCAATGATCTTACCATTTTTAATAGTGGAACGAATGCGGGTATACAATTAAAAAACTCTTCGTCGGCAAGTTTTGGATTTATTATTGGACAGAACACTATTGCAACCAATGTCTTATCTTATGAAAACACTCCTATGTATTTTGGGAATAATGGATCAAATAAAATGGTTCTTTCAGCAGCAGGAAATCTGGGAATAGGGTCGGGGGCGTTTGCGCCAACGGCAACTTTAGAGGTTGCGGGTACAGTAAAGATTGCAGATGGAACGCAAGGGGCAAACAAAGTGCTTACTTCCGATGCTTCCGGAAATGCTACCTGGCAAAATACCGGAGTTCCGGCCGGGGCAATTATGGCTTATGGCGGTACAGTTATTCCCACGGGTTGGACGCTTTGCGATGGAACAACTTTGAGTCGTACCACTTACTCTGTATTATTTGCAGCTATAGGCACCGCCTGGGGCGTAGGAAATGGAACCACCACCTTTAACGTACCCGATATGCGGGGAATGTTTTTGCGAGGGGTAGATGGAGCAGCGTCTAATGACCCGGATGCATCATCAAGAACAGCTACTAATAGTGGAAATGCAGGTAATAATGTAGGTAGTAAACAGGCAGATGAATTTGAAAGTCACACGCACAGTATTAGTAATGTAGGGAGTACAACATTAGCAGGACTTGGTTTGACTAATTTGCTTAGTCCAAGTGGCACTTCCAATACAAATGCCAGTGGCGGAAGTACTGAAACCCGCCCTAAGAATGTGTATGTATATTACATGATAAAGCATTAACGCTAAATCTGATAATTTGGCAAAAAATGGGTCTGAAATCGGTGAAAAATGCTTTAAATGCAGGTTTTCTGGTTATTTCCGGGTAATATTTCGCGTAATTCGTCGACATAAAAAGGATCTTTGTCGCCAAAAAATGGGTCTTGCTTTAAATTAATGTTGCAGAATATCAGTTTTTAAATACCTTTATGTGTTAAAATATCAAAAAAAGTATGAAGCACATCTTTACCATTTTATTTTTTAGTTTAGTTTATTCTGGATTTGCACAATCTCCCGCACTTATTAATTACCAGGGTGTTGCGCGTGACGCAAGCGGCAATCCTATTTCTGGACAGATTTCAATAAAATTTGAGGTCCTTCAGGGCAGTAATACTGGATCAGCCGTGTTTACTGAAAATCAAACCATTCAAACTACCACACTTGGAATTTTCTCTACACAAATAGGGAAAAGCGCTTCTTTAAATGGAATTAGCTGGCCGGGCGGGCCTTATTTTTTAAGAGTTTCCATGGATCCTGCAGGAGGTAATAATCTTGTAGTTCTTGGCACTCCACAACAGATAGTGAGTGTACCATTTGCCATGCACGCCGCGTCTGTTCCTTCTACCTACACAAATAACGTGCTAAGTATTGGATCACAAACCTATACCATAAATTCCGGTACAGCGACAACCGTTAGTTCCACCGGCACAAACATAAGCGTAAGTTCAGGTCCAAATTACACAATTTCTTATACGAGTCCCCAGCTGTCTATCAACTCTAACAATTTAAGTATTGATGGCGGAAACACCGTTACTTTACCGGTTGCGCTTACGCCCACACTCGTGCCTTCAGGCATTGCTACTGTAACAAACGGTGCTTCGAGTTATACAGTGGGTGTTCCTGCGCCAACATTTAACATGGTTAATGGTGTGCTTACAATGGGATCGGCCACTACACTGGTTACACCAACTTTAGGACTGAGCGGTGGCATTTTATATTCGGGAGTTTTTACCAATTCAGTAGCCATACCGAGTGCTGTTACCGTTTCTGGTACAGGACTTGCCACGGTTACCGGTGGTCCGGCGAATTACCTGGTAAACGTAGCTCCGCCGCAACTGGCGCTTTCGTCCAATAATTTAAGTATCAGTATCGTAGGAAGTAACTCGGTGGCATTACCAGCGGCCGTAACGGTGGCTCAGGCGGCAAATAACATTATCACTGTTAACAGCAGTCCTGGCGCTTATACCGTAGGACTTGCAAATCCGGTTTGGACTGGAACTGCCCTTATTTTAGGAGCAAGCACTACAACTATTGCGCCCACACTTGTTTACAGTGGAGGAACACTTACCGTTGGTGCCGCAGGAAACACAGTAGATATCAGCGGCGCGGGACCATTTAAACAAGCTGTTGGCTCTGTTACTCTTACAAATCCAGGTGATAATGTAGCGCTTGGACAAAATTCAGCGAGTGCGAAATTAGATGTTTATTCAAATGCAAGTACCGGAGGTATTATTAAAGCAACCAATGCCAATGCAACAAATACTACGGCGGCAGTAGAGGCATCTTCGTCAGGCGCTAAAAGTTTGTATGTTACTAACACTAGTGCAGGTGGTGTGGCAGGCGATTTTAGTGCGAGTGGCGGTAACGCGGTTAACGCACAAAACTCAAGTACTTTTCCAGCCATTCTGGCTCAAAATACAAATGCTTCCGGGCTTGCCGGTCAGTTTATTGGCGGGTTATCTGTTGAAGGAGGTGGATCAAGCTCTGCAAATTTTGCCTTTAAGGCAATTAATAATGCATCTTCCGATTTATTCAATGTTAGGAACGATGGTTATGTAGGTATTGGTATTAATGCTCCAACGGCAGCATTGCATATCGACGCGGGCGCAAACAAACCAGGTTTTCTCTTACATAACGCTGTTGACGTGGTTGGTGGGGCGTTACCTTTTATAATTGAAGCTAACACAGCTTCTCAAACATATGGCAGCAATACCTACGGACGTTTAATGAGGTTAACAAACCTTACTCAAACTGTAAGTTTTGATTTAGGAATCAGTGGCAATGGAGGGTTTTTTCTGACGACGATAAATAATTATGCTTCCCCAAGTATTTATATATCATCGGGCAGCAATGTAGGGATCGGTACTCCTGCCCCCGTGGCAAAATTAGATGTAGCTGGGAATGTGAAAATTTTTGACGGTACACAAGGCGATGGAAAAACTTTTGTTTCTGATGGTAATGGAGTGGGTGCATGGAAAAGTTCTCCGGCGGCAATTTCATTCAGTGGATTGAATGCAAATAGTGTAACAGTTACTACAAGTCCAACAACTCTTATAACCAGTGCTATGGTTTTCGCAAAACAATACGCGGCTACCGAAGTACATATTTCTTTGCATTCTTTAATGGGTGGTGGTGTTTTCTCCGGCGCCGGTAGCATTTATTTTGAAATTTATGTAGATGGAGTTGCTGCGGGTGTTACCTCACGCCATTATATAAAATCAACAAATAAAGAAGAATATGTTTCTCTTGAATCCTATTTTTCGGGACTCTCTGTGGGGAATCATACTATCACTATTATTGCTGCTACTGATGCGGGCTCATCTTATCCTGTTACCGCAGATCCAGGTGGGTATAACGGAAGGCTACTCGTAAAAGAAACTTTTTAAAACAGAATAACGCTCTCAAAAGTATATATGACCTGAAAATAAATTAAAACGAAACCCAATGAAAACTATGAAACTCTTATTGGTCCTGGCTTTACAATTAACTGTATTAAGTGTTTTAGCCCAGAGCCCTCCATTAATTAATTATCAGGGTATCGCACGCGATGCCAACGGACTTCCCATTACAGGTAATATCGATCTTCGTTTTGAATTTCATCAGGGTGGAGTATCTTCTCCTACCGTTTTTTCTGAACAACAAACGGTAAGCACCACCTCTCTGGGTCTTTTCACTACACAGATTGGAAAAACCTCCAATTTAAATGCTGTTAACTGGGAGTCTGGTTCACTTTTTTTAGAAGTTTCAGTGAGCTTATCGGGCGCGGGTTATGTAAGTATGGGAACGCAACAATTAGTGAGCGCACCTTATGCGTTGCATGCACAATCTGTTCCTTCAACCTTTACAAACAATATCCTTACCATAGGTTCAGGAACAAACGCGAAAACCTACTCGCTTACTTCTGTAGGAAGTTCGCCAGGTACCAGTATCACTACCAGTGGTGCGGCTACCGTTACCAGTTCGGGTACTAATACTTTTAATATCGATGTTCCCGCTACTACTTTTTCTTCAGGAACAAATGTTTCTGTGCAGGGTACGCACCCAAATTATACCATCTCTTCAACGCCTAGTTTGAGTATTAATGGAAATAACCTCAGTATATCAGGTGGTAACACAATTCCCATTCCCACGTCAGGAACTATTGCGGCTGTTAATACAACGGTGGTTACCAGTGGTGCGGCAACCACAACTACGTTAGCACCAAATTCATTCAGTATAAATGTTCCTGTTCCAACATTTACGGGAGCCGGGCAAACTACTATTTTGGGTTCTTTTCCTAATTACACTGTTAATACACCTACAGTTACAGCCGGTTCCAGTCCCACCATTACCGGTGTCGGGGCAGCAGTAGTAACACCAACCACGGGTACAAATTTTGTGGTGAGTGTTGCCAATCCAACATTATCAAGTTCAGGAAACAGTGTTACATTAACACAGGGCACACTGGTAACAACAGCCACTATAGCTGCAACGCCTGCTACGTCTTTATCAGCGGGTACCAACGTTAATATAGCAGGAACAAATCCTTATACCATTGCAGCAACTCCGACTTTAAATTTATTAACGGCCAACACCTTAAGTATAAGCGGAGGGAATTCAATAACGATTGCTCCTACAGTTTCTGTTTCCGGAAATGGATCATTGAGCGTGGGACCTTTAACGAACAGTGTAAACATTGCTCCTAATTTATTAGGAACAGGTGCTGTGTCGGTTAGCGGAACCTTTCCAAACTACACAATTTTTGCAACTCCGGCCGGAAGTGTGACGGTTATCTCAACAACGGTAACGGGCACCAATCTGGCAAATGTAACTTCTACAGCCACCAATTTATATAATGTAGATGTTCAGCCTCCCACTTTTACACCAGCGGGTCCGGTAAGTATCAGCGGTACTTATCCTAATTACACAATTAATTCAAGCGCAGGAGTAACGTACACAAATGGAACAGGTATTAGTATTACTTCAGGATCTATCATTACCAATACTTCTCCTAACATAACACCTACCATTGTTATAACAAGCACTGCAGCAGCAGGGTCGTCGGTAACAAGTTCAGGAAGTTCGTTCAGTATCAATGTTCCACCGGCAATAATCTCCAGTTCAGGAAATACAATTACAGTGACACATGGCACAACCATAACTACAGCAACGATCTCTGCAGGCCCAACAACAAGTTTAGTTCCGGCAGGTGTTGTAAGTATGACCGCAACAGGCACCAACTCATTTATAGTTGGAGTTCCGGGTCCAACTTTAACCAGCAATGGTAATACTTTAACCATTACCCAAGGTACAGCAGTAACGTCGGCAACAGTGGCAGGCAGTCCAACAACAAGTTTAGTTCCGGCAGGTGTTGTAAGTATGACCGCAACAGGCACCAACTCATTTATAGTTGGAGTTCCTGATCCTATTTTAACCAGCACTGGAAATAGTTTAACCATTACACAAGGTACAGCTGTAAGTACGGCCACCATTCCGGCTTCTATAACTTACACCAACGGAACAGGTATTTCCATCACCTCAGGATCTATCATCACCAATACAAATCCCGACCAGGTAGTAACTCTTTCCAATGCCGGAAACATGGGGATATCTGGAAGTTATCCGAATTTTAGTTTAGCTGCACCATCCGCCAGTTTCACACAGGGCGGTATAGCGAACGTTAGCACTATTACAGCAAATTCCTATAGCGTAAGTGTTCCGGGCCCTACTTTAACGAGCACTGGAAATAGTTTAACCATTACCCAAGGCACAGCGGTGAGTACAGCCACCATTCCTGCTTCTATAACTTACACCAACGGTACGGGTATTTCCATCACCTCAGGATCCGTTATTACCAATGCAAATCCCGACCAGGTAGTAACACTTGCTAACGGAGCTAATATTTCCGTATCTGGAACTTATCCTGCATTTACTATTGCATCTCCTTCACCAACCTTTACACCAAACGGACCAGTAACGATAACCGGCACCTATCCATCTATGACGGTTAACTCCACTGCAGCCCCTGTGTATACAAATGGTGCGGGTATTTCTGTTACAGGATCTGTGATTACAAATACAAGCCCTAACCAAACAGTAAGCGTTACAAGTGGCTCCAATATTAATGTTTCAGGAACTTATCCGGCTTATACTATTTCCTCTCCAACGCCTACTTTCACACCAAATGGTCCGGTAACTATAACAGGAGCGTATCCATCCATGACAGTGAACTCCACTGCAGCACCGGTTTATACAAGCGGTACAGGTATCTCAATTACATCTGGAACTATTATTACCAATACAAATCCTGACCAGGTGGTAACCCTTTCTAACGGAGCTAACATTTCCGTTTCGGGAACTTATCCTGCATTTACGATTGCATCACCTTCACCCACCTTCACACCAAATGGACCGGTAACAATAACAGGAACTTATCCCTCCATGACGGTAAACTCTACCGCAGCGCCTTCGGCCAGCTTTACACAAGGGGGTATTGTAAACATCAGTACAATTACAGCAAATTCATATAGTATCAGTGTATTGCCTGCAACCATAGCTGTAACTTTCTCGGCTGCTGCGAATCCAGCTGTTACAACTACCGGAAACTCTTTTAATATTAATATTCCACCGGCTGTGGCTCCGAATATTACTGTCTCTTCGTCTCTTGCAGCGGCGGGGATCTCTACAACAAGTGCAAATAATTTTAATATCAATGTTCCTTCTCCAAACATTGTTGTGTCACAAACGGCTGGTGCTGTGGGCATCAGTACCACAAGTGCAAACAATTACAACATCAACATTCCTTTAGCGAATGGTGCATGGGGACTTTTAGGAAATGCCACCACCACTGCAGGAACCAATTTTATAGGAACTACAGATGCCAGGGATCTGCAATTTAAAACCAATAACACGCTCGCTATGGTTATTAACACTTTGGGCAGCGTAGGCATAGGAACAACCACTCCAGGGACAAAATTCCATGTTAGCAATGGTTCCGCAACGGGAGAAACAGGTTATTTTGAAATGACCAATGCTACTGGTGCGGGTCATGGATTAATCGCATTGAGCGCTTCCAGTAACTCTTTAAGTTATGCGTTTAGGGCCATCAATAACAACGCGGCTCTAACTTCTTTCGGAGCAATAATAGAAGGTGGAGCAATTGTAAGAGCAAAAAACTCAGCCCTTGCATACGCATTCAAAGCACAGGCTTTTGCAGGTGGAGATCTTGTTACTATTCAGAATAACGGTAATATGGGTATTGGTACAAATAGTCCAGACGCATTATTAAATGTGCAGGGTAGCATTGATATTGGGATTACGAATTCGGTAACGGGGATAATGTCAGCCGCTATCGGAACCAGTAATACCGTTACCGGCCATCGGTCTTTTGCACTCGGTAGCTCCGCAAGCATTTCAAACCTGGGTAGCATGACCCTGGGAGACTGGGGAGGCGGTGCACCAACCGTGTTAAATTCTACCGCAGACGATCAGCTATCGGCCCGTTTTAGCGGTGGTTACAGATTTTTTACGGACAACACTTTAACAGCACACAGGGGGATTTACTTTACCAGCAATGGTAACGTTGGTATTGGAGTTACCAATCCCGGAACATCAAAATTATTTGTGATGGTGCCAGCTGCAGATGGTACAAATAATATTGGACTTACTGCAACCAATAATTACACGGGTACTTCAACAAAATACGGAATTGATGTAAACGTAGATGGAGCAGGAAGCGGAACAAAATATGGTATCAGTTCCACAGTTGTGGGTCTCGCGCTGGATGGGAGTGCTAATTATGGCTACCAGGTGATAATGACTCCCAATGGCACAGGCTCGGGGTTTGCAAATTATTCATATCTGCAGCCAGTAGGAACAGGTCCACGTTACGGCCACCTCACATATGTTTACAGCGCTTCTGGAAATACTTCCGATACATATGGACACTACATTGGCATGAGCGGCTCGAATGCTACCGCTGTAAAACATGGTTTATATGTAACCGGTGAGGATCAAAATTATTTTTCGGGAATGGTGGGTATGGGAACTATTACACCTCAATACGGTTTAGATGTGAAATACAATGGAGGCGTATACATGGCAGAATTCGAAAACCTAAATACTGGTAGCGGAGCTGATGGGATTAAAATTAGTGTACAAAATGGTAGTCCGACATCGAGCGCTTACTTCGTAGGATGTTACGCAAATGGACTTAATATCGGGGGCATAAGAGGTGATGGTGCTGGAGGCGTTACATTTCCACAATCATCAGATCGCCGTTTAAAACAAAATATAAAAGACTTTAAAAATTCATTAGAAATAATTGGAAATATCCAACCCAGACAATACGAATATAAAAGGAGTCCTGGTATTACCAGTATAGGGTTTATAGCACAAGAACTTAAACAATACTATCCTTATGCAGTCATCGGTCAGGAGAATTCAGACGTGAATGAAGACCCAATGATGGTAGATTATTCAAGGTTAACCCCCTTATTAACAGGTGGTATCAAAGAACTCCACGAAATCGTGAAAAAACAAGACCTCGATATTGAAGAATTAAAAAAGCAATTAGAAGAACAAAAAAAACTAATTGAGCAGCTTTTAAAAAAATAAAACGCAGACTATTTTAAATTTAAAATGAAAAAACTTTTTATACTCACTGTTCTCATAGCCAGCTGTAAAGTGTTTGGTCAAAGTCCCAGCATTAGTCCGCAGGTAATAAACTCTGCGGGAGATCACCGGCAGCTCGGCAATACAGGTATTTACGTAACCGATAATGTAGGAGAACCCTTTACTGAAACTGTTGGGGGCAATAATGTGATTACGCAAGGGTTTATTCAACCAGAAGTAGTTTCCATTTTTGGCTTTTCGGCAACCGCACAGGTTAAAAATGTGACCTGTCTCGATAAAAACGACGGTGAAATCCTTATAAAACTCACTAAAGCTACTGAAGCGGCAAGTTACGTAGTAACCTATAGCTGGACACCCACAATGACCTGCACAACACGTTGTGATTCACTGACGGACCTTACCCCACAAACTTATACTGTAAATATGTTTATTACCTATACCACCAGCGTAGGGGTTGTTAGAAATGATACACTAAAACAGGTGATCGCGCTCACGGGTTCGAACGAAGTTTGTAGTGTAAAAATTTACACCGGTATCAGCGCTAATAACGATGGCTTAAATGATGTTTTAACGATTGATAATATCGAAGCCTTTCCAAAAAACACTCTCAAAATTTTTAACCGCTGGGGCATTGAGCTAGCAGATATAAAAGGGTATAATATGAGCACTAATTCATGGCCAACAAAAGATAAGTTGGATAATCTGCTCTCAAGTACTTATTTTTACATCCTTGATCTGGGTAATGGAACAAAGCCTATTAAAGGATGGGTTGAATTAATGAAAAACTGATAAATCAAGACCTATCACGCAAAACAAAAACAAATGAAAAGAAGTTTAATCCTCGTTATGAGTATGTTGATTCTTTCCTCAGGAATGAATGCCCAACAAGATCCTCAATACAGTATGTACCAGTTTAACCAGATGATCATTAATCCTGCCTATGCCGGAGCACGAGATGCCCTGGCAATTGTGGCATTGCGTCGCGATCAGTGGGTAAGTTTTCCCGGAGCTCCCAAAACAACTTGTCTAAGTGGCCACGCTCCAATTCTCAATAAAAATATTGGAGTGGGAGCAACCATTATAAGAGATGAAATAGGGCCAAGAAGTACCACAGGTTTCTACGCCAATTTCGCTTATATTTTAAAATTAAGTCAGAAAATGAAGCTCTCCTTTGGCTTAAACGGCGGGTATAACCGTTACCAGTTCGACTTCAGCAAAATCTCGTTTCAAAGGGATGAGGCGCCACCGGAATTATTACAAAATCTAAATAAAGGAACACTGGATATTAATGCAGGACTTTATTTGAGAACACATACTTTTTTTACAGGACTTAGTGCAACCCACATAAATAATCCAAGTGTTTATTCTTATCAAGCACCAACACCAAACGGCGGAAAATTTAGTTACAAAGTACGTACGCACTTATTTTTCACCATCGGTAATTCGTTTGTAATAAGTAAAGACCTGGTATTTGCGCCAACACTTTTAATTAAAAACGTAAACAACGAAATTGGAGCCGATTTAAATTTGAATTTCTTTTTATTTAAACGTATGTGGCTGGGCGCCTTTTATAGAAATGGATATGGTCCGGGGGCACTCATGCAGTTTTATGCTACTGATAAATTAAGACTGGGCTTGTCATACGACACCGGGCTTCAGGACGCTCGCAAATTAGGATCCAGTTTTGAAGTAATGGTAGGATTCGATTTTTCAGGCGCTAAAGCAAAAATGATTAACCCAAGATTTTTATAAGATTTATGCGATACACACAGCTATATTTTTTAGTTTTTATTTTTTCATTTGTCAGTCACTCCTTTGCTCAAATGGCAAAAGGAGATAAGTTTGTTGAGAATGGAGAATATGTAAAAGCGATTCCTTGTTATAAAAAAGAAACCAGGAATAAAAGCACAGAAAAAAGACAGGAAGCTTTAATTAAGCTGGCTAATCTTTACAAGTTAACCAATCAGTATGCTAAGGCGGAAGATTCGTACAGAAAACTCTTCGAATTAAATCCTGATCAGCCAAAAGAAGTGATCTTCAACTATGCGCAAATTTTAAAAGCGAATAATAAATATGAAGAGGCTGCAGACCAGTATGCTAACTATATTAAACTTAGTCCAAATGATGAAAATGCAAAAAATGCCTTGAAATTTTGCAGGGAGATTAAGTATTATCTCTCCAAACCGATGGAGTATAAGGTAGAAAATATAGAGAGCATTAATACCGCTAAATCCGAGTTCTCTCCTTTTGTAATGAACAATAAATTAATGTTTATTGCTGAAAAAGAACAATTTGATTTCGTGAATTATTCTGTGGATGATTACAGTGGTCAGCCATTCATGAACATGTACGTTTCTGATATGAACGGCACGGAAGTTGAAAAATCAAAGTTGCTTTCTAAAAAATTAAACTCTTTTTACCATGATGGACCAGGTTGCATGAGCAGCGATGGTCAGACACTTTATTTTACGCGTGCCGATTATGTAGAGAAAAAAGGCTATGTAAACCGTTCACAGATTTTTTCTGCAAATCCAAAAGGTAAATCGTGGACGAACATAAAGGCGATTACATTAAATAGTAAGGATTATTCTATTGCCCACCCAAGTATTAGCGCCGACAATAACACGCTTTATTTCACTAGTGATATGGCAGGTGGTTATGGTGGAAAAGACCTTTACATGAGTAAAAAAGAAGGAGAAGTTTGGGGCGCGCCGGTTAATTTAGGTCCGGACATTAATACTTCGGGCGATGAAATGTTTCCAAGTATTCGTAAGGACGGAACTTTATTTTTCTCCTCTAATGGATTACCCGGATTTGGTGGTCTTGATATTTACTCGGCAAAATCTATTAATGGAAAATGGATTCTTACCAGGAATGAAGGGATGGATTTGAACAGCAGTACAGATGATTTTGGCATTACTTTCTTAAACGACACGGTAGGTTATTTTTCCTCTAACCGTGCTGGCGGAAAAGGAAGCGATGATATTTACATCTACCGGTTCAAAAGCAGATCGGCCGTTGTGGAAGGAAATGTTTTATATACTGAAAATGCAAAAGATTACGCCAAGGGAAAAAAAGTTTTACTATTGGATGAATTGGGTAATGTAGTAGACAGTGTGTACACCGATGCTAAAGGATACTTTGCATTTAAGAATCTTGACGGCGATAAAAAATACATGGCCGCTGTAATTGAAGAAGATCCTGAACTTGTAAACAAGGCACGTTTTTATCTTTCGGAAAAAGACAGTGTTATTCACCGTGTAACAAGTAAATATAAGGACAGTAAATTTGTATTCCGCAATTTACCTGTAGATCCAAATGCTTTGCCTGACCTTTACACGGAAGACGATTTGGTGTTCGCCGGAATATTAAGAGTCGGGAATACCGGAGATCCACTTGTAAATGCTAAACTTAAATTGGTAAATGATTTTGGTGATGTAGTGGAAGAAGCTACTACAAACGAGTATGGATCTTTTGCTTTTCGTAATATTCCTTCTGATCAAAATTACCTTATAGCTTTAGAAGAAGGCGATGTAAAACTGGCAGAGGGTACAAAAATTATTCTAACCAATAAAAGTGGTAAAGACGTAAGAACATTCTATAAAGGAAAAGGAAAATTCACTTTCAAGATCCTTACAGCTGATAAAACTTTGTTGGACGATATGGATGCCGAAGACGTGAATTTAATCATGGGCATCTATGGTTATATGTACGATCAGGATAAAAAACCGATTACCAACGCTAAGTTAAAAGTGAAAGAAGAAGATGGTACAAACGAACAAACCTGGACTACAACCGCTAATGGTAAATTCAACTTCAAAAACTTAGACGCAGAAAAAAACTACATGTTCGAGACAGAAGAAAATGATCCTAGCCTCGCGAATGTACGACGTATATATATTGCTGACAGCAAGGGCAGGATTTATAAAGTAATAGACATGGTTGGAGGCAAATTCTCTTTTAAAATTTTAGAGGTAGATAAATTCTCAATGGGGGAATTTGATGTAGAAGATCCTTCGTTGAAAATTGCAGAGATTAAAAAACAGAAAGAAGAAGCTGCTAAAAATCCGGTAAAAGAACCAAAAACAAAGGAACCTAAAGTTGCGGCTGCAAAAGAAGAGCCGGAAGAAGAATCGGAAATGACTGTAACGATTGTTGAAAGCATCTATTACGCTTACGGTGATTACTCGATAGGTGATGAAGGTAAAGCAATACTTGACAAAGCCGCAGATGCGTTGGTAGACTATCCAAAATTAATAATGGAGATCAGTTCTCATACCGATTCTCAATCGAGCAGCGAGTTTAATTTAAGCCTTTCTAAGAAGCGTGCGCAAACAGCCGTAGACTATCTTGTGAAAAAAGGTATTAGCCGTTCACGTTTAAAATCTACGGGCTATGGCGAAACACGTTTATTAAACAAGTGTGAAGATGGCGTTGAATGTACGGATGCAGAACACAAGGTGAACCGGCGAACTGAATTTAAAATCACAAAGCCCATTAAGAGGTAGATATGGACTTTGTATTACGCGATGATTTCGAAAACTGGAAGGGTTTTCTACCTCTTACCTTCACTAGGCCAATTGCTGAGCTCAGGATCGGGATCTTAACACTGAAAGAAAAATGGGACAAACACTTAAATACGGTTTGTACTTATCAAACGCAACCTTACCTTTCTAAAAAATTCCCCGGGATAAGTTCTCAGGCAATTTATATTAGTTCGCATTATTGTCCTGATAAAAATCTGGCAGAAGCAATCAAAGGTTTAAAGCAAAACGAAGCTTTATACAAAGACCAAGAGCTTGTTGCCTTTTATGGAGATTTTAAGGACCTTGAAAAAGTTTCTGCTTTTAAGAAGATTGATTATCCAGCACCCATTTTCTTTATTAAGAATCTCTGGGATATTTTCCAAAAAAACGGCGAGGCTCTTAAAGCAGATTTTGATTTCCTTACCAAGGGTAGAACCAGTAACCCTTTGAGCGAGTCGGTAACCGTAATAGGAGATAGAAATTTAATTTTCCTGGAAGAGGGTGCAAAAATTGAAGCCTGCATTTTAAACACAAGTAGTGGACCGATTTATCTTGGTCATGATTCTGAAATGATGGAAGGCTCTGTAATTCGTGGTCCGTTTGCGCTTTGCGAACATGCTGTGGTAAAATTAAGCACCAAGGTTTATGGCGCTACAACAGTTGGTCCGCACAGTAGAATAGGAGGAGAAGTTAGCAACAGCGTTATTATTGGATATAGCAATAAAGGGCACGATGGATTTTTAGGCAACTCTGTACTTGGCGAATGGTGCAATTTAGGAGCAGATACTAATAATAGTAATCTTAAAAATAATTACGGCAACGTAAAACTGTATAGTTACGCCAAACAAAAACAAATAGATACTGGTTTACAATTTTGCGGACTCATTATGGGCGATCATTCAAAGTCTGGTATAAATACGATGTTTAACACAGGTACAGTAGTGGGAGTTGGCTCTAATATTTATGGCGGCGGTTTTCCTCCAACACATGTTCCAGATTTTAGCTGGGGTGGAAGTGAAGGTTTTGAATCGTATAAACTTGAAAAACTATTTGAAACTGCTGAACGGGTATATGAACGCAGAGGTTTAACGTTTTCTGATACAGAGAAAGAAATTCTTTCTTATGTGAATGAAGGTAAACTAAAACTCTAGTTTTACTCCCTCGTTTTTTCTGCGAGCAAAGCAAAAATCATTGGAATTTTATTTCCCAGATGCTTGATCCTGAATTTTCCAGGTTCAAATTCTTCTGTATGCCGAAAACAATTGTAAGGTGAATAATCAAATTCTTCGTAAGATAAAAGTCGCAGTCCGTTTTGTAATAAGCTCGTGAGAACTTCGCCGGTAGGGTGATTCCAGCCCACATATTCTTTATTGATCTGCGCATTTCTGTCGGCATAAGTTCCACTCTCGGTTTCTATAATGGGACCGGCGTTAAAATAGTTGTAAGCTACTTTTGTAAAATCGTCATCAAACATCCATACAACCGGATGAAACTCTGCGAATACAAATTTGCCGCCTGGCTTTAAATAGCGACTTACAATCTTTGCCCATTTGTCAAGATCTGGTAACCAGCCAATGGTGCCATAACTGGTGAATACGATATCATATTTTTTATTTAAATGTTCAGGTAGTGAATACACATCGCAACAAATAAATTCTGCTTTTACTCCGGCTTTTTCAGCGAGAAGTTTTGCGTTGTTTATGGCATTGTCCGAAAGGTCTACTCCTGTTGCCTCGGCGCCCATCCTGGCAAGTGAAAGAGTATCCTGGCCAAAATGACATTGCAGATGAAGGATACTTTTTCCACGGATATCGCCAAGAAGATTTAGTTCAACTTCTTTTAAAGACGAGTTACCGGCTAGAAATCCTTTCACATCATAAAATTCTGATTCCAGGTGGTAATCCGTTCTTCGGTTCCAGGAGTCTTTGTTTTTTTCAAGGTAATTTAATTCTTCAGACATATTAGTGGGTTTTAATATCCTCAATGGAAGTGTGCAAAAAAACTTTCAGGTTTTTAAAAAACTGAAGGTGAGCTTTTTTTAAAATGTTCGCAAAGACCATGCCTATTAGCCTATTGGCGGTGACTTCAAAATTTTCTGTAACAATAAGGTTTTTGGTTTTATCTTTTGAAAAACGGATATCAACCGTAAGAAAGATGTTTTTTTTAACGGGTGAAGTGTAGCGGATGTGTTTTCCTTTTTCAATTTCAATAACCTTTGCCGTATAGGTTGGATTATTTTTAATAAAGCCGAAAAAATAAATTTCTTCTACTATTTTGTACTCTCTGTATTCGGGTTTTTCGTCGAGGAGTTTTACCTCTGTCATAAACGGATGAATCTCACCAAACTTTTTAAAATCGAACAAACTGGCATAAACCAAATCGAAATGATCAGGTAAAGTGTGTTCTAAAGTAAAAATTGTTTTGGCTGACATCTGATTATTATTTAAACACTCTTGATGTGTTTAACAAAAATATCATTTTTTAGTTAAGTAGTCTTTGAGTATTTTAGGTTTATTAAAATGGTCCTCCTAATAAAATACAAATCCGCGCTGCTGTATGGCATCTCTCTCGCTGCATTACTTATCCTTTTAAAGCGGTTAGAATGGCATTTTTTTATTGTGAACCATGCCCTCGATCTTTATATTGGATCGATCGCCCTGGTATTTACAACGCTGGGAATATGGTTGGCAAGCAAACTTATTAATCCAAAGCCACTTATTATAGAAAAAACCGTCTATCTGGAAAACCAGGAATTTGAAGTTAATTCGTATCCCGAAGAAGAAAGAGAACCAGATATTGGAGCGCTTGAAAAATGGGGTTTAAGTAAACGCGAACTTGAAGTTCTGAATCTGATGGCAAAAGGATATAGCAACCAGGAAATAGCCGAAGCTTTATTTGTGTCATTAAATACTGTAAAAACACATTCTTCTAAAGTTTTTGAAAAATTGGATGTAAAAAGAAGGACTCAAGCCGTTGAAAAAGCTAAACGCTTGAAAATCATATGTTAGTTAAGCTGCTACTTTAGGGTGAAAGCAAGATTATAAGATAAAATCACTCGAAAGTATGAGCGAAAATTACAAGTAAGTCCTGACCTTTGGCCCCCTATAAACCACTTAAAAAAAGTAAATGAAAAAAAATGTGATTGTCTGCGGACTTATTGGAGGCCTTATTATTTCCATAGGAATGATTATTGGTGCTAGTTTGTGTGAGAAAAATGCAAACTATGAAGCGAGCATGTTACTGGGCTATGCGACTCAAATTGTGGCCTTCTCTTTAATTTTTGTGGGTATTAAAAATCAAAGAGATAAAATTAACGGAGGTTCTATTTCTTTCGGAGAAGCCTTCAAAATAGGATTATTTATAAGTCTTATCGCTTCCACACTCTATGTCCTCGTCTGGCTGGTAGATTTTTATGTATTTATTCCTGACTTTATGGAGAAGTATTCAGCTCACCAGGTAAAAGCTTTAAGAGAAAGTTCTATCTCTGAAAAAGAAATGGCAATTCAGCTGGAAGATTTGAATCAAATGAAAGAACTTTATAAAAATCCCCTTATGGTGTTTTTGATCACTTACGTGGAGGTTTTGCCACTGGCCTTAGTCCTGTCATTAATTGCCGCCGCTATTCTTCGCCGCAAAAAGAAGCCGGAATTACCTGCCTGATTTGTTTTATTTGGAAGTGGCTTCAAATAAGCATTTGTAGGACTAAATAAACTGTTGTAACTTGAAGAAAAATTCACAAATGATTAAGTTTTTCAAATTAGTATTTCTAAGTCTGGTTATCACAAGTTCGTTTACAGCACAAACTGTAACTCCTTTGTTTGAAGGAGAGGTTATTTATTCAAATACCTTTAAGAGCAAAAATCCAAAGCTTAAAGAAAAGGAACTTTCAGCAATGATGGGATCAATACATAACTATTATGTGAAAAATGGTGATTATAAAACCGTAACCAATGGTGCCTTTGCTCAGTGGCAGCTCTATATTCAAAAGGATAATAAACTTTATAATAAAATGGTAAGTTCAGACACGCTTTTTTATAATGATGGATTGGATTATGACGATGAAGTGCTAAGTACTAAACTGAATAAAAACGTTACCACTATTTTAGGTTACCCTTGTGATGAGTTGATCCTTACCTGTAAAAGCGGTGTGCAGAAATACTATTTTAATTCTAAATTAAAAATTGATTCCAGATATTTTGTGAATCATAAATATGGGAACTATTATAATTATATTTCAAAAACAAATGCTGTGCCTTTAAAAATGATCATAGAAGATTATGATTTTATAATGGAAAGTGTAGCTACCAAAGTGGAGCAAAAAAAATTACCGGTAACCGTTTTTCAGTTACCGGTAAATTCTAAAGTTGCCAAGTTTCAATACTAAAATTTGTTTATGCCTATTACATGCGTTCCGGAACTCTTATTCCCAGGAGTTCCATGGCGTTATGAATAGCCTGTGCAGAAAGCTGCGCCAGTTGTAAACGAAATTTTTTGATGTCCAGATTTTCTTCCTTCAAGATGGAGAATTCGTGATAAAAGCGGTTAAATAATTTCGTTAGTTCGTAAATATAGTTTGCAACAAGCGCAGGACTGAGCGTTTTACCTGCTTCTTCCACTATAAGGTCAAAATCGTAAATGTTTTTTATAAGTTCTTTTTCAAGAGCGTTCATTTCTACTTCAGAATTATCGGAAGTAAAATCCATCTCTGCTTTACGTAAAATGGATTTGATACGCGCGTGTGTATATTGCATAAATGGCCCGGTATGACCATTAAAATCAATACTTTCTTTTGGATCAAAAAGCATTTTCTTTTTTGGGTCAACCTTCAGCATAAAATATTTTAAGGCCCCGAGACTTATAGTGCGGTAAAGTTCTTTAAGTTCTTCTTCTGAAAATCCTTCCACTTTACCAAGTTCTTTGGTGGTATTTTCAGCCGTCTCATACATCTCCTGTAAAAGTTCATCGGCGTCTACAACCGTTCCTTCGCGACTTTTCATTTTCCCTTCAGGCAGCTCAACCATCCCATAACTTAAATGGTAACACTCTTTTGCCCAGTCATAGCCTAATTTCTCAAGGATTTTAAACAATACTTTAAAATGGTAGTCCTGCTCATTACCTACCGTATAGATCATTTGTTGAAGATCGGGGTAGGTTTTAAAACGTTCGATCGCGGTTCCCAGATCCTGTGTAATGTAAACACTGGTACCATCACTTCTCAAAACAATTTTCTCGTCGAGTTTTTCTGCAGTTAAATCAATAGCTACACTGCCATTTTCTTTTTTATAGAAAACGCCTTTGCTTAATCCTTCCTGCACAATTTCTTTTCCGAGTAAATAAGTATTGCTTTCGTAATATAAAGTATCAAAATCAACACCGAGAATTTTATAAGTTTCGTCAAAACCCTTGTAAACCCAGTCGTTCATGGTTTTCCACAGACCTACAACCTCTTTGTCACCGGCCTCCCATTTGCGGAGCATGTCCTGAGCTTCTAACATAAGAGGAGCATTTTTTTCAGCCTCTTCTTTAGTTGCTCCATCGCTTACAAGATCATTAATTTGTTTTTTGTAGGCTTTATCAAACTCTACATAATATTTACCCACCAGGTGATCGCCCTTCATACCGGCAGTTTCAGGAGTTTCTCCTTTACCAAACTTTTGCCAGGCCAGCATACTTTTGCAAATGTGTATTCCACGGTCGTTAATAATATTGGTCTTTATAACTTTATGTCCATTTGCTTTTAAAATTTGTGCTACAGAATAGCCTAAGAGGTTGTTACGGATATGTCCGAGATGCAAAGGTTTGTTGGTGTTGGGGGAGGAATATTCCAACATAACGGTTTTACCAGTACTGTTTTCTTTCTTCAGTCCAATAGTTTTCAGGTTCTTAACGGCATTGAAATAATCCATCCAGAATTTGCCAGAGAGCGAAATATTTAAAAATCCTTTCACAACATTAAAAGCTGAAAAGGTGGGATTAGATTTTACCAGGGCTTCTCCAATCTCTGAACCTAATTGTTCAGGAGATTTTTTTGTGTCTTTGGTATAAGGAAAAGTTACGAGTGTAAAATCACCTTCAAATTCTTTTCTTGTTTTTTGAAAGATGATGTTATCTGTTTTTAAAGAATAAAGTTCAAGAAGTGTTTTTTGAACGGAATCAAACAATAAAGTCTCTGCGTTAATCATGCGCAAAATTAACAATTATAAAGCAAAATAGAAGGTAACATGTGCTTAATCCTGTACAAACACACCATAAAAAAAGCCGGTTAAATAACCGGCTTTCTATGAGAAAATCAAACTTTATAGTTTTGCTACGTCAACAGGCGGGTTGTTGTTGATTTTTACCATTTTAATTCCCACTTTTTTGAAAAAAGCAGCGAACCAGGTTTTATCTTTTACTGATTTAAGCTGAAGGTTGATCATGTAATAATCGCCGTTATTACCCCCAACTCTTGCCATCATCACATCAGGATCTTTAGCCATTTCAGCTACAATTTTATCAATTTCGCCGGGTTTGTATATCTCGAAATTGAAGATGGGCGCCATAGAAAAATAAGTAGCAGGATCGTTTGCTGCAGGATGTTTAATAACCACCGTTTTCGGCTGGGTTTCAGCAATTGCAGTCTGCGGCGGATTAGATTGTGCTGTGCTTACGTTAACTACAGCTGTAGATAGAAAGATAGTAAGGGAAAGAGACTTTAGAATTTGCATGATAAATTATTTAAAGTAAATAGTATATTGAATATATAAATTTATTCAAAAATTGCACCAAAACCAATTATTTTCGTTTTTGAGCAAAAAAATCCTTTATGATTTTCTCGCACTCCTCTGCAAGCACGCCTTTTACAATTTCTGTTTTTGGGTGCAGTACATTTTTTTCAAGCAGAGTAAATCCTTTCTTCATATCAGAGGCTCCAAACACAATGCCGCTGATCTGACTCCAGGCTAGAGCCCCGGCACACATCAAACATGGCTCCAGAGTTACATAAAGTGTGCATTCTACCAGGTATTTGCCACCAATGGCATGCGCTGCCGAAGTAATAGCTTGCATTTCGGCGTGGGCAGTAACATCGTTGAGCCTCTCTGTAAGGTTATGAGCGCGCGCAATTATTCTGTTATCGGCAACCACAACAGCTCCCACCGGAACTTCGTCCGCATCGTAAGCTTTTTGCGCCTCTTTTAAGGCTTCGCGCATAAAATATTCTGGCGTGTATAAGGGTGCTATTGACAATTGCAGGTATTTGTGCTTGTGGTACTGATATCATAAATGCGGGTAATAGTGTCGCAATCGTACATCAATAATTTATAATTGTAAAGAGAATCGTACCCTTTTTTTGGCTGAATGTAATATTCGCCACAGGGTTCTTTGTGTATGTTGCTGAGATCGTAGTTAATTTCAAAATGTCTTAATTCTACTTTAAGCAAGGCTTCGTTTTTACGCAGACATTTTAATTTGCACTGAGCTTTTTCAGAAAGGTTCATGGATTGAGAAACCAGTTGTTCCATTCGTACTTCATTCGGCGTAGTGCAGGACCGCTGACCAAAGATTGCGAAAACCATTAGTAATCCAATTCCAAATCCAATACCGTAAAATTTTAAACGTCCCAAAAAAGTCATGCGGCGAAGTTAAGCGCTATTTTTTAATTGGGGAAAGGAAATTTAAATTCATTTTCGTTTAGGGATGGGTCTGGCACTGGCATTCTTTTTGAGGTATATTGCTATAAGTCATGTTATGGAAAATGCATCCAGGTTCAATAAAGTAGGAGCTATTTTAAGATTAAAATGCCCAAATTGCGGAAAAACAAACGTTTTTTATAAGGGTAAGTATCTGCTAGTTGGCACTCCTCAAATGAAAGAGGTTTGCGAAAGCTGCGGATATAGTTTTGATCGTGAGCCAGGCTATTTTCGCGGAGCAACTTACCTAAGTTACACACTCGCTCTCATTGAAGGGCTGATTGCTTTTTTACTTGCAAAATATCTTATATATGGCATAACAAACGTGGAACTTGTGCTGGTAACCGTGGCGGCTATTTTGTTATGTGCTGTTTGGAATTACAGGTTGGCAAGAGTCATGTGGATGAACATCGCTCCTGATAAAAATCAATAACGATCGAGACGGTGATAATCTATATCGTATCCTTTCGGAACTATAGGTTCTTTTATGCTTGAAGCAATTTTAGAGTCATTGATTTTAATTGCCGACAAACTGAAATTAGAATATTGATACTTATTTTGAAAATCTACCGAATCCATTCTTCTTACCGGTAAAAAACTTTTTTTATCTATATAAATATTTGTAATTCTTTTTTTACGATCAGGATCTTGCGAAATAATCTCAATTTTATAACAAACGTAATTCCCTACTTTTTCTTCTTCCAGCATTTTAATCTTGTTACTTTTTTTGAAAAATGGCTCGTAAGGAATTTTTTCAGTGTAATGATTCATCAAATTAGCAGTAGGAAAATTTTGTTTCAAAAGACTCATCGTTGGTTTTCCTTTTCCCCTTGGGCCTACTGTATCTATAGTGGCTTTTTTGCGGGTATGATTCATTGTAATATTCTTTTTTCCGTTATAGAAAAGTTCTGTTTTAAAGGTTATAGCGTAAAATTGAAACTGACTTGTCATTTTCATTTTACAACCTAACAAAGTATCTACACTTTCCCTCTCCATGGAAATAGTTGCTGAAGTTTTAAGTGTGTCATTTCCTCCGGCAAATTTTTGTACAAAGTTGCAATCGTAATTCACCGACTTCACATTCAATAAAGCAATTCGTGATCTGAGTAAAATATCATCACAGCTCACACGCTTCATCTTTACGCTAAATCCAAAAATTAAAAAACTTATGAGGAAAAGAAGGACCGGTGATTTGTATCTGAAAAAATTCATGCTTTAATATGTATCGAAATGCCTCGCGAAGGCAAAGATAACATTTAAAGTTTCGGTGGAGTGTTAGTAAATTATAAAACCGGGTTTTTCCCCTTTTTAATAACGGTTTTCTACTAACATGGAAATGTTTATTAAAATTTAGAAGTGAAAAAGTGTATGCATTCTGTTTTCTCTCCTTATCAATTATCCGATAGAATAAAGTTTAGGCCCCGTTCAAAGCCAATTAAGGGAGTTTCCATGTGTTGGAGTCCGGGATAAATTTCAAAGCGCGATCTTACCCTAAGAAGAGCCAGTTTTTTTTCAAAATCAGTGAATACCCCTATATGGGTAGTAAGGTCGTCGTCAAATTCACCAAAACTTAGATAGCATCTTTTTTGAAGCGAAGTTATTTTGGAGGGATTTAGCGTGTTAGTATAATTTAAAATATAATTGTCTGCGTAATTCAACGAGGGGCTGATGCAAACATAATTTTTTATTAAAGTGTTCTCTTCTTTCAAATCAGTCAATAAACTCCAGATAGGGAAATATCCTCCAAGCGAATGCCCCATTATGCTTACCTCTTTTTTATTGGTACGGAAACTTTGATGAGCGTAGGGTAGTAATTCCTTTTGAATAAAATCTCTGAATTTATCAGCGCCGCCGCAAAGCAAACAACTATCTGCAACAAGGTCCCGGGGAAAAGTGTAATCTCGTTGTCTTAGTGAATCCATTAGGGCTACATTTGCATAACCAATACCGATTAAAATAGCTTCAGACAAATGCTCTTTATTTTCGGGATCCCAAAAATCAGAGACGCCAGTGAAGTAGGCATTTGCGTCAAGTAAAAGAACGAGTGGATACGTTTTAGTTTTATTTTTTTGATAGTTAGACGGCAGATGCACAAAAAGTGAGAACGTATCCTTCACATAAGTTGATATCAGTACCTTTGTAGCGGAAATTTCCTTTTCATCTTTATCTGAATTTCTATTTGTCTCCGGCGTAAGAGCGGTAAGATTCATTAAATAGTGGTGTGGCGGTACCATCCATTCTCCGAGACTTGTTTTTCTGACAAAGCTTTTGCTTCGGCCTCCTAATTTTACTTCAAGAGCGATTGCTTTTTTTCTTTTTTGAGATGGAAGAAATTCAAAAGCAACAACAACTTCGTTTTTGCCGTAAAGATTATATTCGGAAATAATGCAATGAAGCCAGCCTTCTTTTAATAATGCAGTTTTAAAAATGGGTTGTGTGTTTAGTCTTTCAGCGGGACGATTACCGTCGAACTTATAAATATTGATCCTGAATTTAACCGAGTCGGCATTGTCTTCATTAATATAGAGATCTACTGAGTTAAGTTTTGTGTTTGTTGCCGGAAGTTTTATGAGTTGTGCGATCTCAAATATATCATTCTGATTAATGGAAGCATCTATAAAATGAATGGCTGCATGCTTTGTGAGCCCAAATTTTGCTTCCACTAATTTGCTGGTAGAAATGCTAATTTCCGGTAGAACTGATGCTTGACGGAAGAGAGGAATAACCTTTTTACCGCTCGCCTCAATGGGGAGTTTAAAGTCGGCATAACCTATCAACGAAAAAGTAAGTGTATCGTTTTGAAAACTGGAAGGAATTGAAATAGAGAAAGTGCCATCGCTTAAACTCGTTGTCCCTAAATTTTTACCTTTGATTCCAATATTCACATAAGCCAGAGATTCGCGCGATAACGGATCGAGGACCTTACCTGAAATACTAATTTGGGCACCTAAGGGTTGAATGAATAAAACGCTTGTAAAGAGTAGGATAAAACGCAGCATCTGCTTAAACTGTAGGGTGTTGCTTTAAGACGCTTTAAGATTATGAATGTTACACTTAATTAAAATTATTTTGGTGTTTTTTTATCTTTGACTTTCGATTTTCCATTTTCCTGCAAGGCTTTCTGAAGCAAATACTCGATCTGCCCGTTCACGCTTCTGAATTCATCATCGGCCCATTTCTGGAGTTCTTTCAGTGTGTCGGGGTTGATGCGGAGTATGAATGCTTTTTTTTCTGCCATTACACTATTGATAAACCAGTTTCAGAAAGGATTGTTGTTTTAACCACATAGAGACATAGGAGGCATGGAAAAAAGTTAGATTGGCCAAAGGCGCACATAGTATTAAACCTGCGGTTCAATTTGCGACGACCTGACTCATTGACTTCTTTCAGTGTGTCGGGATTGATGCGGAGTATGAATGCTTTTTTTTCTGCCATTACACTATTGATAAACCAGTTTCAGAAAGGATTGTTGTTTTAACCACATAGAGACATAGGAGGCATAGAAAAAAGTTAGATTGGCCAAAGGCGCACATAGTATTAAACCTGCGGTTCAATTTGCGACGACCTGACTCATTGACTTCTTTCAGTGTGTCGGGGTTGATGCGGAGTATGAATGCTTTTTTTTCTGCCATTAATTTAGAATATCTATAAGTATACTACTACAAAATTAAACCACAACTTGAGCCCAACTTATTTCGCGATAGAGACAAAGATAAGGAGAGCAATTACCGGATGTAAAGAGTTGCACATAATAATACAAGCTTTGCTTCCGTGTGATAGAGTCAAACGCCCAACCTTTTTCCTGCTTCGTATTTATCAAGCTTAAAAATTAATTTGCTAGTGGTGCAGTGTACCTGTATTTACAATTGGACTAACCTCTTTATCACCACACAAAACTACCAGTAAATTACTTACCATAGCTGCTTTACGCTCTTCGTCAAGATGCACAATTTCACGTTCTGATAACTTTGATAAAGCCATTTCAACCATGCCCACAGCACCTTCTACAATTTGCCTGCGCGCTGCCACCACGGCTGTAGCTTGCTGTCTCCTCAACATGGCACCGGCTATTTCCTGTGCGTAGGCTAAATGACTAATGCGCGCTTCCATAACTTTGATACCTGCGGGGGCAAGACGCTCAGATAATTCATTCTCTAACAAACGACTTACCTGTTCTGATCCTCCACGTAAAGTTACTTCTGCCGTTTCTTCTTCGAAATTATCGTATGGACAAATGCTTGCCAGGTGTCGCACCGCAGCTTCACTTTGAATGTTGACATACTTGGTATAGTCATCTACCTCGAAACTCGCCTTTGCCGTATCCTGTACCTGCCACACAATAATGGCAGCGATCTCTACCGGATTACCGATTTTGTCGTTTACTTTCAGCGATTGTCCATTCAGGTTTCTCGCTCTGAGGGATATAAATTTTCGGATGTAAAAGGGGTTCACCCAATGGAAGCCGCTTTCTTTAACTGTGCCCTTATAAGTCCCGAATAAAATAAGTACGTTGGCTTCATTAGGATTTACTATGAGAAATCCTTTGCTGAAAAAGAAGACCGGTAGAAGAAGTATTACCGCGAGAGGAATTATATTTAATATGAAAGCAGCAATAGCTCCAACAGTAAGTAATACGCAAATACCAGCTATTCCGTATCCGGAAAATGGCTGAAGGGATTTTTCTTGAATCATAAATATGATATTAAATTGATATCACAAAGATATTAGATAAAAAATGAGATAAGCAAGCAAAATCGTAAAAAAAGGATGAACGGTGGATTTTCGATTGGAATTTGCTGCGCGCTGGTATCTTGCCACAGATGGGCGAATTAACTGAACTGAACTTTTACTTATAGTGCAAAGCACGGAGGGATGTTTTCTTTTATGCGCTGTAAGCCCCCTTCAATTTTCGAAAATTTATCTGGGTCCGCGCGATATTCTTATTGCTAAGCAAACCTGCGATGGCAATAGATTTTAAGCTTTCCTTCTGAATGTACTATGGCATCTTCGATATACTATCGTTCGGTTTCGGTTTGACCAAGTTGCGGAGAATGCTACTTAAATTCCCTGCAAATCCATCCCCTCACTATCAATCATCGTCACCCATTTGCCCATTTTCTTTTGGATGATTTTAAAATGATGTTTGTCTTCTTCTGTGATAAAAGAAATCGCTTCACCAGGTGATTCGGCGCGACCTGTCCTTCCAATGCGGTGAACATAGTCTTTTGGTGAGCGGGGCAATTCGTAGTTGATGACGTGTGGTAAAAATTTAATATCAATACCACGCGACAATAAATCGGTGGTTACTAAAACACGCAGTGTTCCTTTTTTAAATCTGCTGAGGGCTTCGGTTCTTGCATCCTGGCTTTTTTTGCCGTGCATGGCCGTTGCCTCAATCCCGTTCTTTCTCAATTTATCAGCAACATTGTCTGCTTTATAAACGGAGGAAACAAAGACAAGGACTTGTTTCCAAGCGTTGTGTTTAATGAGGTAACGCAAGAGCGGACCTTTTTTTTCCTCACTCACAAAATACGCGAGTTGCGAAATAAGATCGATGTTATTTTCTTCCGCTTCAATTTTAATAACAACCGGATCTCTCAATACCAGTTGATTGAGGCCATCGAGATCTTCGCTGAGCGTTGCTGAAAATAAAAGGTTTTGTCTTTTCCGGGGAAGCAACGAAAAGATTTTCTGCATCTCTTCTTTAAAACCGAGATTCAGCATTTTATCTGCCTCGTCTAAAACGAGAGTATCTATTTCTGATAAATGCACTGCGTTGCTTTCTACTAATTCGAGTAAACGTCCGGGTGTGGCCACAAGCACATTTACACCTTGTAAAGCCATCATTTGAGGGTTGATAGAAACACCACCATACACCGCAAGAGATTTTATTTTTTGGGGAAGAGCTAATCCGAATGTCTGGAAGACCTCTCTTACCTGCGCCGCCAGCTCACGCGTTGGAACAAGCACTAGAACTTTTACGTGACGGTTTTTTGAAAGTGTATTGCCTTGTAAATTTTGTAAAATTGGTAACACATAGGATGCGGTTTTACCCGATCCTGTTTGTGCAATTCCTAAAACATCTTTTCTTTTTAAGATGGCGGGAATTGCTTCTTTCTGAATAGGGTAAGGCTCTTTGTAGTTTTGCGCTTCGAGAGCCGTTAATAAAGAGGGAGGTAATCCTAAATCAGAAAATGACATAAAGTGAAATTAATTTCCTGTAAATATAACTAATAGCACAGCGGTATTTCAATTTTTTCGTATCACTTCAATCTCCTGATTTATTTCTTTTAATGCACTTATAAAACCTGTTTTATCTTGTGGAGAGATCATCACAGAATCAAATTTATTATAAAAAAGTTCCAATCTGTCTGTGGAGGCCGCGGGCGATTTAATAATTCCCCATGTTTCTTCGATTTTATAGATGGAAGAAATTGGAATCTCAAGTTTATAAAATGGTCCCGAGCTAATTAGTAATCTATCTTCAATGATCTTATAACAAATAGAGAAAATGGTATAGAAAGCCACCAGTATAAAGGGAATCGCAACAAAAAGAGCGGTGTAATCTTTTATATAAATGCATAAAATTAAAATGCCGAAGATTAATAGAGGAAGAGAAATTACAAATCCTAAACCTATTTTTGTTTTAAAGTTTTTTGCATTTGTGGTCATGTTTCAGGACTTAAATTTCTTCTTTCATTTTCAATAATTCTTCTTCCAGCCTGTCAAAATTTTCTTCATTAGATGGAACTACCACAGGTTTCAGACTCTTGCAGGTTTGTGGATCATCAAATATCATTTTAAAGGTAAGCTCTGTTTTATGTCCCGGCCTTTCGCTAAAGGTTGTTACCACCTGGAAGTAGGGTTTGGTATGACGTTTCCAGATGAGTAATTCGGGAGCAACAATCTGAATAAACTCTACTTCGTTATTGTAGTCTCTTTTATCGGGACCATGCATCGTGAAGACCCATCTGCCGCCGATTTCCAGATCAAATTTATGAAAGCTGTTCGTAAACCCTTTTGGTCCCCACCAGTTTTTTAAATGTTCTGGATCAGTCCATGCTTTATAAACAAGTTCCTGATGAGCATCAATAATTCTGGTTGTTATAATTTCGCAGTCGGAAGAGGAAGCAGGTGATGTTGAAGAAACGTTCATTATGTTATTCATATTTGTTTCTGAAATTTCGGGACTATTTTTGCCGCAGCAAAATTATTTGTGAAATTTTGGTGGGAATTTTTTTATTAAAACACTATCATTTGCGCCGGGATGCAAATTTCGATAGCCTCTAAACTAAGGATCCAGTGGTTATTAAATTGAAGGTTTGCATTGACAGGTATCTCACCTTGCAATAACAAGTTTTCTGCAAACGCACCAAATACCGTCAGACATGCGGAGTGTATAAAAACCACGGGGCAAAGAACTAAGGTCAAGTATAGTCACTTGAGAATTGATGTCTTTTTTTAGAAAAGCCAATTGTCCGAGCTCATTATAAATTTGTGCCTCACAGAACTGAGGGGCGTTTGCAAATTGAAGCGTTAAATTAGTAACCACAGGGTTAGGGTAAAATAAAAAAGAGTTTTCGTTTTTTAGCTCCTCAACACCTGTTGTTAGTGGTATTGGTGATCGCGCGATTTCGAAATTATCTATCAGGTTCCAGGAAGAATAACCGGGAACAGTTTTTACAGTAATGTATTCTGATGCCTGCGAAGCCGTGAACGAAAAATTAATTTGCGACCAGGTATTATAGTTGGGAATAGCCAGGTTTATCTGTGTGCCAAAGGTAGAGTCTGTAAGCGATTCACCGACTTTTACACCGGATATTAAGTTTTGAAAATTTGAATTTCCGTAAACATAAAAAGATAGATAATAGGTGATACCTGGTGCGAGCGGTGAGTTGAGTTCGATTGCAACTGCGTCAGAAGTTGTTCCGGTGTTTGATGCAATACCCAGGCACCATCCTCCTTGTTGTGGAGTAAAGCAGAGGGTGTCGAGAATGTCAGTCTCACCGAGATAAGCGGGGTTGCCTGTATTGGTTTTGCCGAACGCTTTTACATGTGGCATTTTTGTGTTAAACAGTTGATCTGATTGATTACTGGTGCAGGCAGTAAGACTATGGTTTTCGAAACTTCCATTGTAAAACGATTGCGCTTGAACCGTCAGCGAAAAAACCGAGAACAAAACAACTACTTTGAAATAGCTCATTTTTGGGCATATTATTTTGTTATAATGATTTTTTTAGAGAGCCATCTGTTGTTATCCAACAGCCGTAATGTGTAGTAACCAGGCGGCAAAGACGAAATATCGAGTTTTGTATTTTCAGACGCCCCGATAGTCTCATTTAAAACAGTGAGTCCCATACTGTTGTAAATTCTAAGTTCGGTTTGTGCTTTAGAAGTTTTGAACTGAATGTTCAGTGTTTCCTGAGCGGGATTAGGATAAACCTCGAAAAGATCATTTAGAGCGTAATTATCCACTCCCAGCAGGATAGGGTTTTTAGAGATTACAAAATTATCTACCTGAATCCATGAATTATAGCCGTATACAGGTTTTACAGTAATAAACTGCGAAGTATCAATTGCCATAAAACTAAAACTTGAATTTTTCCAGCTTAAATAATTTGCAGTAACGGTATGAATAGGAGTACCAAATAAAAAATTGTAAGGCGACATACCTATGGCGAGATCGCAATCAAAATTTTGAAAAGATTTATTTCCATAACAATAGAACGAAACATAATAAGTTGTGCCGGAATCAAGCTGGGCATCTAATTCGATAGCGATGGCATCGGCTAATGGTTGAAACCCTGCTCTTAAACCCACGCACCATTTGCCATGTTGCGGAACTACAGAACAACCGCTATCCTGAATGCTCGATTTTCCCAGTGGAATGCTAGGGCCGTTATAATTATTTCCAAAGGCAACAACATGAGGCATGTTGTTGTTGAACTGATGATTATAAAGGGTAGTAGAACAAGTATTTAGAGCGTTGTTTTCGAAACTTCCATTATAAAAATTCTGGGCATAGAAATTTGCGGAAATAGAAATAAGAAATAACAGCAAGAGCTTTTTCATGAGGCGGGTTTGAGTCTTTAACGCAAAATAGTTAAAAATAGTGTTTAGAACTGTTAAACTAATTAGCTGATTTCCAGATATTATAGTTTGATTTGGAAGGAAAATAAATAAATCTCCTTAATACTAGGGGTATTCTGTTATCAGGTTGTCTTAGCTATGTTCTATGAAGTATGATTATTTAATTGAAAGCTTATATTTGCGGAGAAATTCCGGTGGAAAAGCAAGTAAATGAACAGCAGTATTGGCAGCAGATCAGCCAGGGCGATAAGAAAGCGTTTGAACAGATGTTCAATACTTATTATCAGTCCCTCTGCAACTATGCCTGTTCCATGCTAAAAGACATAGACGAAGCAGAAGAAGTGGTACAAAATACTTTTTTTAATATCTGGAATAAGAGGGAGGCTTTGCAAATAAGCTCTTCTTTTAAATCTTATGTATACCGTGCTGTGCATAATGATTGCCTGAATAAAATAAAACACGGAAAAGTAAAAGCAGTTTATGCTGCCGATTATAAAAGCAGTATGGGTGGCGGATTTGACGACAGCGCAAAGGTTCTGGAATCAAAAGAACTTGGTAAACAAATTCATGAGGCTATTTCTTCTTTACCAGAGCAATGCGGAATTGTTTTTAAACTCAGCCGTTTCGAGAATTTAAAATATTCTGAAATTGCCGAACACCTGGATATTTCCGTAAAAACTGTAGAGAACCACATGGGTAAGGCTTTGAAAATATTAAGAGGACACCTGAAAGATTATTTACCGCTTGTAACCTGGTTATTCTTTATTAATTAAGATGAACGCAAATTCAGAACATATAGACGATTTGATCGCTAAAGTCCTTGCCGGTGAAGCAAGCAGGGCAGAGATCGATGTGCTCGAAGGCTGGATGAATGAAGCTAAAGAAAACGCGCTTTATTTTGACGAAACCAAAAAGTTATTCACGCAAATTGAAAGTTTCAAGGTAGAGCATAAAGTAGATACGCTTAAGGCCTGGGAAAAACTCGACACGAGAATTTCTTCGGAGGATAAATATGCACCGCATAAAATAATTCCTTTATTCCAGCGCCCTGTCTTTAGAATCGCTGCATCCATTATGCTTATTGCTACATTAGCACTTCTTGTCAATTATTATTTTAATAGTCCGGCACCGGTTCCTGCTATTTTTGCTGCTGAAAAACACATAAAAAGTCAAGGACTTCCTGATGGCACAAAAGTAACTCTGAATAAAAATTCGGAACTCGCCTACATAGTAAATGATAAAAAGAAAGTGCGCGAGGTTAAATTAAAGGGCGAAGCTTATTTTGAAGTAGTTCACAACGAAGACTTGCCTTTTGAAATTACTATAGACGACATTATTATTAAAGACATTGGAACGGCCTTTAACGTAAAGGCTTTGCCGGGAAGTAATGTGGTTGAAGTTTTAGTAGAAGAAGGAGAAGTACATTTTTATACCACTTCTAATGAAGGATTAAATTTAGTAAAAGGTGAAAAAGCTTTGTATAATAAAACTTCAAAAGAATTTTCAAAAGTAACTCCTAAGCCTTCAGAAAATACTGTGAGTTATAAATCAAAGGCTTTTCAGTTTAAAGGAAGTCTGATGCGTGATGTTGTAAATCAGTTGAATGCTATTTATGATAGCAACATTGTTTTGAGCGACGAACGTTTAGGTAATTGTCGCCTCACAACCAGGTTCACAGATTTAAGCGTGGATGGTATTGTTGACATTATTGCTGAGACACTTGACTTTGAAGTAGAACGATCTGGTGGAAAAATAATACTCAAGGGTAAGCCTTGCGTTGAATAATGCATGAAAAAATTTGTTTTAATCTCCCTGCTTTTGCTTTGTGTAAATGGCCTGATGGCTGTTATACCGCCATTGGAAAGAGAAATAAATCTTACTGTATCTAACGAACGCTTTAGCGATGTGCTCTTTAAAATTCAGGAACAAACCGGGTTAATTTTCTCTTACAATCCAAGTATCATAAGCGGAATTCGGCCGCTCTCTTTGCAGATAAAACACAAAACAGTGCGCGAAGCTTTAGCGATGATGCTTCCAAAAACAATTATTTATAAATCGAAAAATAACTACATTATTTTAAAAGAAAAACCGGCTGAGAAAAATCAGAACAAAACGGAGATCAGCGGCTACGTCATCGATAAAAAAACAGAAAAAAAGGTAGCAAACGTAACCATTTACGATAAAGAAAGTTTGCAGTCTGTAACCACCGACCAATATGGGTTTTATTCCATCAGCGTTCCTGCAACCAACGAAAAGATCAGCATCAATAAAGAAAATTACCAGGATACAATTCTCTCTTTAACGGATGTAAAAGACAATAAGATAAATAACATCAGCATAGCACCTGTTACAGAAGAACAAAGAATCCAGGATTCTATAGTACGAAGAGACAGGCTTAAAGAACTTGGACTTTACACAAGCAATATCTACAAAAAGTTTACAGGATTTATAAATACAATCAATATTCGTGATACCATTACCAGGCCTATCCAGGTGTCTCTTCTTCCTTTTATTGGAACCAATCACCGTTTGTCGGGATCGGTAGAGAATAAACTTTCGTTTAATATTTTAGGAGGTTTCTCAAAGGGTACAAAAGGGTTTGAGGTTGGCGGACTATTTAATATTGACAGAGAAAATGTGGTTGGATGCCAGGTGGCCACCATTTTTAATATTGTAGGTGACAGTATGAAGGGCACCCAGCTTGCTGCCCTGTTTAATATTACAGGAAATTATATGACCGGATTTCAGGGAGCTGGACTTCTAAACATTAACAACCGTGATTTTAAAGGTGTGCAGGCTGCCACGCTTTTAAATTTAAATAATCGCAAAGCCGAAGGCGTTAGTATCGCAGCACTCATGAATATCAGCAACTATGTTAAAGGGGTGCAGGTTTCCTTTTTAGGAAATGTAAGCGATACTTTAAATGGTGTTTCGCTGGGCGGTTTATTTAACGTCACCGAACATGCCGTAAAAGCAGTTCAGGCTGGTTTTTTATTCAATAATCAACGCACAGGTACATCTTATGTGCAAGTGGCCGGACTTTTCAATACTGCTTGTTACGTAAAAGGCATTCAAATTGCACCAGTTAATTTTGCCGACTCTGCCAGTGGCGTTCCTATTGGTTTTTTTAGCTTCGTAAAAAAGGGAGTACATCAATTAGAATTAAGCAGCGACGAATTATTTCTTGGAAATGTTTCTTTCAGAACAGGGGTTCCGGCTTTCTATAATATTTTCAGTATTGGATTCTGGTCGCCGAATACAAAAAGCCTTTCGCAACTTGGGTATGGTGTTGGAAGTTCTTTTCGTATAAAAAACAAGTTACGAGGAGATGTTACTTTAACGATGCATCACATTAGCAAGGGAGGCTTTTACTATGGAACTAATGATCTTTACCGCGCTTATTGCGGAATTGAGTATAAATTCAGAAAGAAATTTTCTGTAGCAGCGGGGCCAACATTTAATCTTTTTATGAGTGATCAATTGTTGCCGGATTATTCGGTTTATGAAACTATTATGCCCTCTTATTTGTTCAGCACCACCAATTCCTACGACTTTAATCTGAAGGGATGGCTGGGCGCTAAGATTGCGCTGAGATTTCTTTAGGTAAACCTGCCGGCTTTAGAGGCAGGACCCTGGTTTCACAGATAACGCAGATTAACAAGCAGAGAACTTTCGCCGCAAAAAGTTATTTCTGATCATTGCAGCAATCAAACACCGATCAGCGCAATTGCTACTTAGCGCTTAATTTTGAGTATACAGGCCAGCGCTATTTGTGAAATCTGCGTACGATCGTAATCAGAAAGAATAATGAAAAGTTAAATAGGGGTATTTTTTATCTGCGTTGTCTTAAGAGCACAACAAAGAAAAAATGCAAAATTTAAACTCCATCACACTGGCGCTATTACTTGCAGGATCTGCAATAAATGCACAACAAGATTCGATAGCCATCGGATCGGCAAAAAGTCAAAAACAAGATACAACATCTACCAGATCTAAAGAGTATAAAGAAAGAGCCTTCTCTTTGACTTTCGTGAGTCCTATTGGTACTAACGGGTTAGACTGTTATAAAGTTAGCAACCACGTTTCTATCAATATTTTAGCAGGAGTATCAAGAGGTGTAAAAGGCTTTGAAGCAGGAACACTGGCTAATGTTACTTTAAAGGATATGGAAGGAGCACAGTTTGCTGGTTTCGCTAATGTAGTGCTGGGAAATGTTCATGGCGCTCAATTCTCTTCTTATTTTAATTACTGCGGTAAAGATTTGAAAGGCGCGGGCTTCGCCGGATTATGCAATTTTGGTCTCGGCGAACTACACGGTGGACAATTTTCGGCGGGTGTAAACATAAACCGTAAAGGTGGCAAAGGTGTGCAGTTAGCTTCATGGACCAATGTCATTCTTGGTGACTTCAAAGGTGCACAGATTGCTGTGGGAACAAATGTCGCACTCGGAACTTTAGATGGTGCGCAAATTGGTATGGTAAACGTTGCCAAAAAAGTGAAAGGTGTTCAGGTTGGATTTGTAAATGTAGCCGATTCCGTAGATGGAGCTGCTATTGGCTTTTTAAACATCATCAAACATGGCAAACATCAAGTTGAAATTTCAGGTGACGAATTATTTTATGCCAATCTTTCCTACAGAGCCGGAACAGATGCGTTCTACAATATTTTTACAGCAGGATTTAAACCAGGTTCGAAAGATGATCTCTGGCATTTTGGTTACGGCGCAGGAACATCCTTTAAAATAAAAGAAAAATTAAAAGGGGAGATAAACGCTACAGCCCACCACGTGAGTACCGGAGGATTCTATTGGGGAACCAGCGAATTGATTAGACTTTACTGTGGTGTAGAGTATAAAATAGCGAAGAAAATTTCTGTAGCAGCAGGGCCAACATTTAATCTTTACATGAGTGATGCTTTGTTATCTGACTACGATACGAAAAAAAATATACCAGCTTACCACATGTTTAACCGCACGACTTCAGATGATTTTAATGTGAAAGGATGGGTTGGTGGAAGAGTCGCTTTGCGTTTTTTCTAATACAAACCTAAATCAAAGGTAAAATGGTTAGAGATTAATTCTCTAGCCATTTTTTTATTTTAAAAAGATAAAAAGAATAGTTTAAAAGAGTAGGGGTTTAACCTTTCCAGTTTGTCTTTATTACAAATCCACAAAATGACAAAATTTATTTTATTTCTGATAGTAGCCCTGGTTATAAGAATACTGTCAAGGGTAGCAGTAAACGAATTGTCAGAAGATCAGGAAATAAACAAATAAATAAATCCAGAGCCATGAAGAATTTAAAAATACTAGCGGTGCTTGTTTTAGTTGTAGTCAATCTACAAGCACATGCGGGCATTCCAGGAGCAGCTACGCTTGAACATAAAAAAGCAGTTTCTTTCGACATTAAACTCGGACGTCTTTCGCTGATCCGTCAAAAGAGTTTGGAGCAGCAATCTTCTTCGCTTATCTTTAGGAGTGGTAATTTGGATGCAGGTTTTATTAGCGGATTGCAAAAGAAGACTAAAAATTCCTATCTGGATGGAATTCTGAAGTGGGATTTTAAAGTAAAATTCAAATTGAATAAAAATATGAATATTATTTTCTCTTATAATTAATTCGCAATAGGGGTAAAAAAAGAATTGAGTGTCCTAACTATATAAAAACAAAAAAATGAAATCTTATAAAACATCTAAACTTATTTTAATTCTTGCAATTACAGCTTCTGTTTTTTCAGCTTGTCGCAAAGGTGGTCCATGGGGTATTAAAGGAAAAGGCGAAAATGTAACAGAAACAAGGTCGGCAACAGGCTTTGATCAAATTGATCATTCTATCGACGCTGATATTTATTACACCCAGGATTCTATTTATAAAGTTGAAATATCTGCGCAACCAAACATACTTGCCGTTTTAAAAACGGAAGTAAAAAATGGCATATTGTTTTTTGACTACAGGAGAAATGTTTGGGATCACAATACGGTTAAAATTACCATTCACGCACCCAAATTAAAAGAAATCGCACTTAGCGGAAGTGGGGACATGAATTTTCAAAACGAAATCATTGCTGCAGATATGAAGATAAAGATCAGCGGTTTAGGTGAAGTCTATTTTCCAAAATTAACAGCACAAAATTTGAATATTAACATCAGTGGCAGTGGCAGTGTAAAGATTGCTGATGGTGCAGTGAAAAGTGAAAATTGTGAGATTAGTGGGTTGGGAAGTGTGGATGCTTTGGGCTTAGTTGCCGAAAATGCAGAGTTGGAAATAAGCGGTTCGGGCGACATGAAGGTGAATGTTACTGAAAATCTCGATATCAGCATTTCAGGAAGTGGAAGCGTTAGTTATAAGGGAAATCCCCGCCTTAGCAAAAGCATTAGCGGCTCAGGAAAAGTAATTCATCTTAATTAATCTTACATCTTAAATCCTTATTCCCCGGTACTCTCTTGTTTTACCACATAGATAGTACCCAGGGTGAGGCATGTCCTCACGTACCGTTTTTTTTTACCTAAACTAAAATCCTATGAAACTTATTTATACCAGGCTCATAATAGTTTTTCTATTTATAATTAGCAACACTCCAGCCAAGGCACAAACCATTACGCAAACTGTGCGGGGAACCGTAGTGGACAAAATCTCTCAGACGCCTATTCCAGGCGCAGTGGTGCAGGTGTTGAATTCCGATCCTCTTAGTGTGGCTACCACTAATGCCAATGGAGAATTTTCTCTGTCAAATGTTCCGGTGGGCAAACAGAGCGTAAAGATCACATTCATAGGTTACAAAGAAATCATTATGAATAATCTTTCGGTAAATGCAGGAAAGGAACTTGTTTTTACTGCCGGAATGGAAGAGGAAGTTACAAAAATGGAAGAAGTGGAGATCACGGCAAAGGTTGAAAAAAATAAACCGCTTAATGATATGTCTACTGTAAGCACAAGGGCGTTTTCTGTAGAAGAAACTCAAAAATTCGCGGCAGCGGCGAATGATCCGGCGCGTATGGCCCTGGCTTTTGCAGGTGTTGTATCTACCGGAGATGGTAATAATATCATTTCTGTCCGCGGAAATTCACCCAACGGTTTGTTATGGCGCATGGAAGGCGTGGAGATTCCCAATCCCAACCATTTCGCCAATGTTGGTACATCAGGTGGAGGTATTTCCATTATAAGTTCGCAACTTTTAACCAATTCAGATTTTTCAACGGGCGCTTTTGCAGCGGAGTACGGTAATGCACTGTCAGGCGTTTTTGACCTCAAACTTCGCAAAGGCAATAATCAAAAAAGAGAATATACCGTGCAGCTGGGTGTTCTTGGACTTGACCTTGCAGCAGAAGGCCCGTTCAAAAAAGGTTATGGAGGTTCTTACCTTATCAATTACCGTTACTCCACCTTATCTGTACTTGGTAAGATCGGCGTGCCCCTGGGAGATGCGATCACAAATTTTCAGGATCTTTCATTTAATATTTCGCTTCCCACAAAAAAAATTGGAACGTTTGGACTCTTCGGTTTTGGCGGCCTGAGCGACCAAATAAGTTACGCAAAAAAAGATTCTACACTTTGGAAAGAAGATGACTTTAATCGCTACGATTCGAAGTTTTATAGCAATACCGGCGCAGTGGGACTAACTCATACAAAACTTTTCGGAAATCAATCTTACCTGAAAACGGCAATGGTTTTATCCGGAAGTCAAAATGGGTATTCCCAGCTGAAAATGCTTAACAACTATGAGAACTTTATAAAGGACTATGAGCAGAAGTATGATCAGACAAAAGTTACCCTGTCTACAGTATATACCCAGAAGCTAAGTCCGAAAAGTAATATACGTGCAGGGTTTATTCTCAATCGCCTGGGATATAATTTAAACCAAAAAGACATGACCGATACTACTGTGCTTCTTGAAAAGATTCGTGTGAAAGGAAATACACAAACCGCTCAGCTTTTTTTTCAATGGAATTACAGGCTTACTTCTAAATTAACCACCAATGTTGGACTCCATTATTTTCAACTATTTTTAAATAATTCGAATTCGGTAGAGCCACGGGCCTCTTTGAAATATGCCCTTACGCAAAAAAATGTGTTTACCCTGGGTTATGGTCTTCACAGTCAATTACAGCCAATCGGCGTATATTTTGCAGAGAAGACAAGCTCCGACAATGCTACACTACAACCCAATAAAAATCTTGAACTCAGCAAGGCACATCATCTTGTTTTGGGCTACGATCACGTGCTCAATGAATTTTCTCATGTAAAAACAGAAGTATACTACCAGCACCTTTTTGATGTTCCGATTATCAAAGATCAAACCAGTACATATTCTATTCTAAACGTTACCGAAGGGTACAATACTGAAGCGCTTACGAATAAGGGGCTCGGTCGTAACTACGGCGCTGAGCTTACTTATGAGCGCTTTCTGCATCGTAACCTTTATTATTTACTGTCGGCTTCACTTTACGATTCAAAATACAGAGCCCCTAACGGAAACTGGTACAATACACGTTTTAATACGAACTATGCCCTGAGTTTTACTGCGGGAAAGGAATGGACTTTATCGGCAAAACACAAAAGCCGGATCATTGGATTTAATATTAAGTCTATTTACGTAGGAGGCTTTCGTTACACGCCAATAGACCTTCCTGCATCTGTGGCTGCGGGCGAACAAAAATTAAATGATGCTAGAACCTTTGCGGATCAAAATCCGGCTTATTACAGGTTAGACGTACGTATCAGTGTTAAGCGAAATTACAAACACGTTACAAGCACTGTGGCTTTAGATCTTCAGAATGCTACGAACCGCAAGAATGTGGGAGGCCAATATTTCGATGCAAATACAGGAGCAATAAAATACTGGTATCAAACACCGCTTTTGCCATTGCTGAGTTATAGACTGGAGTTTTAAACGCCTTATTTCGTAGCGACAAACGTTACAAAACCATCTTTTTCGTTTGCGTGTAAAATAGTCATGTTGTTATTTTCGAGCATTTCTTTTACATCCTCAGCGCTGATCCTGAATTTATTATAAGAACTCACTTTTTGATGCCAGGTGCTTCCATCGAATTCATAGATCAGATCACTAACAACAACATGCGTGGGTGAATAGTCTAAAAAACAAGTCATAATGCGTGTAGTATCGCTTTTTACAGGAATAAAGCGTTCGTTGCCAACACGTTTTTCAGAATAATCACGAAAGGATAAGATAAATTTCCCCCCGGCTTTTAATATATCGCAGGAATAATCAATAAAGCGTTCGATGTCGCTTTCATTTTCAAGGTGGGTTAAAGTGTCGCCCCAGCAAACCAACACTTCGGGATTAAGATCTTCGTGTTTTGTAACAAGGCGCATGTCCTGCTCAACAGGCGTAATCTCTAACCCTCCGCAATTTGTTTTTAATTCTTCGAGTAGGGTAGTACTTGAGTCCACAGCCCAAACTTTATAACCTGCGTTGGCCAGCGCTGCACTCTGAGCGCCGTCTCCCGCACCCAGATCAATCGCTACTTTTGTGCTTGCCGGAAAAATATGTTGCTCTTTCAGAAAATCAGAAAATTCTTTCTGGCGCGTTTCAAAATCGCCTGCCATCCAGGAGTATATCTTCGCGAGGTGATTTTCGTAGTGTTCTTTAGCGTTCATAAAATTCTTTATAACTCCACGTTTTATTCGGGTAAAAAATAAAGTGGTTTTAATTTAGTAAAAATAAACTCTTTTTTTTCTAATAGTTAGCGATTAATGTGAAATTAGTTTAAGAAGAGACAAACTTAATAATAACTTTGAAAGATGAAAATTGACAAATATATCGCCTATTATGGCTATACCTCGCGTCGCAAAGCTTGTGATCTGATAGAAGAAAAACGCGTGCTTGTAAATGGCAAAGTAGCGAATTTTAGTACAAAATTTAAAGAAGGTGATGTGATAGTAATAGATGGCGAAGAATTAAAGCCAAGAACGTTTACACCTACTTACATCGTGTATAATAAACCGAAAGGAATTGTTTGCACCACGGAAAAGATCCAGGGAAATATTGTAGATGCCATAAATCACACGGAAAAGGTGTACCCGGTGGGTAGACTGGATAAGGACTCAGAAGGGCTCATCTTATTAACCAACCAGGGTGAGATGATCGATAAAATTGCCAATGCAGCGCACGGACATGAAAAAGAATACATCGTCACGTTAAATTTACCGGTTCGTACTCAGTTCCTGAAAGAAATAGCAGAAGGTATAGAAATACAAGGCGAAAAAACAAAACCATGCACTGTGAGTCTGGAGCCCAATGCAAAAAGAATTTTCAGAATAGTATTGACTCAGGGAATGAATAGACAGATTCGTCGCATGTGCAATGCTTACGATTACCAGGTATTAAAACTTCAAAGAGTAAGGGTAATGAATATTTTGCTTGGTAAATTAAAACCAGGCGAATGGCGTGACCTTACTAAAGAAGAACTGGAAAGTCTCCTGTCTCAGTTAAATTAAGACCAACGACGGGTGGACTTTCAGAATAATTTCTAATTTTATGTGGACTTTATTTTGAACCTTATGAAAGAATTTTACAAAGAATTGTTTGACTACAATCACCAGGTGAATCAAAAACTTCTAATCGCTTTTAACGAACATTCTGACAAAGCGTCGGAGAAATCGGTTCAGTGGATCAATCATATTTTAAATGCTCACCAGGTTTGGATTAGTCGCATCGATGAGCAGGAAGAGCCGTTGAGTCCCTGGCATGTTCACTCACTGGGATATCTTAAAGACATAGATCTTTCAAACTATAACAGATCATTGGCTGTTATTTCTAATACAGATTTTACACAAGTTATTTCCTACGTTAATTCTGTTGGAAAATCTTATAAAAATAGTGTAAAAGATATTTTATTTCACGTGATTAATCATTCTACTTATCACCGGGGTCAGATTGCCACTGATTTTAAAAACTCCGGCCTGTCACCCCTGGTTACCGATTACATTGCATTTAAAAGATAACACTTTAATACTAACTTAAGAGGAATGGCGTTATGGCAATAGCATTCTACTAATGATGAAGTTTTTTTACCCATTTATTTTTATCTATTCATTTTCTGTCGCACAGCAATTCAATCGCAGCTCTTTATAAAACTGAACTAAATTTTCCTTAAAATTTCTCGGTTTTTTTTTGAATCGTATAAAAATATAGTAATAATACCGATATTAGAGCCTACCTATTACTTATTATGGAATATTTCATCGACATTCTTAAAATTATTTTACCTGCAGGACTCGTTTTTGCAGCGGCCTATTTTATCATCAAAAGCTTTTTAGACAACGATCAGAAGAGAAGAGATAGTGAAATGAAAAAGCATAACCAGGCTACGATTACGCCCTTACGTTTACAAGCTTACGAACGCATTGTTCTTTTTTTAGAGCGTATCAATCCAAGTTCACTTGTAGTGCGTGTAAATAAAAATGGGATGACAGCTCAACAGCTCCATCTTGAATTGATTAAAGCGGTTAAAAGCGAATACGAACATAATTTATCGCAGCAAATTTATGTTGGCGCAGGAGCCTGGGAGCTTGTTAAGAACGCAAAAGAAGAAGTTATAAAACTGGTTAATATTTCTTCCACAAAAGTACCGCATGATAGTAGCAGTAACGAACTGGCCATGATGGTTATTAATATCGCCTCCAATCTCGGAAAAAAACTACCAAGCGAAATCGCATTGGACTACATTAAAAAAGAAGCCAGTCTGATTTTTTAAGTTTCCTTCGTTTCAACAGTCGTTTTATAGCTTTTTTAAAGCAGCAGGCCATTTAACAGGGCTCTCAAATTGGGTTTTTTGCGTAACTTGGCCGTATAATTGAAGCCCTTATGCAGAAACTATTTAGCGATTTTAAACCAACTACCGCCGCAGAGTGGAAAGTTCAGCTTCTTAAAGATCTTAAAGGCGATACTTACGAAAATCTTGTGTGGCAAAACGATAATGGATTTGACATTCAACCGTTCTACACAGCGGAGGATTTAAAACAAAGCTATGAACCGGTTTTTACACACGCTGCCTGGGAAATTTGTGTTTTTCCAAAATTAAAAGATTCCAAAAAAGTAAATGAACAATTGCTCCTGCAACTTAATGCAGGCGCAACAGCCATCTCTTTAAATCTTAACGGACTGGATCTGGAAGTTGCTTTAAAAGATATTCAGTTAAATTATATTCAATCCACTTTTTTTGTCAATTCAAATGCTCTCGAATCGCTAAAACTATATCTTGAAAATCACTACGATGTTAGTGCGCTGCAGTGTTCACTTTTTCCGGAAGATTTAAAAACATCATCCGACATGGAAGCCTGGTTTAATGGAAGCAGAGAATTCTATAATTACGAAGGAATAAAAACATTAAGCGTCAACGCTCTTTCGTACCATAACCAGAATTGCCTGGCGTATTACGAGATAGCGATTGTTTTATCGCAACTAACCGAATACATAGAATTCTTTATCGCGAAAAAGGAAAGTCTTCCCGCTTGTAAATTTGTCGTTAAAACAGGTGTGAGTTCCGATTATTTTATTCAGATGGCTAAGTTGAGAGCTATCAGGCGTCTTTGGACTCTTCTGAAAAAAGAATATGAGCTGAAAAACGACCTTTATTTAATCGTAGAAACCACACTTACCAATAAATCCATTTCAGATAGTTATAATAATTTATTGCGCACAACCGTTGAGTCTATGGCCGCCATTTCAGGTGGTTGCGACGAATTATTAGTCACTGATTTTGATGTTCTTTTTCCTGCAAATAAATCCTTGGCTGAACGCATGTCCGTTAATCAACAACTGGTTTTGCGCGAGGAAAGTTATTTTGATAAAATGGCCGATACGGCCTGCGGATCTTTTTATATTGAAAGTATTACGGATGCTTTGGCAGAAAAAGCCTTAGCAACTTTTAAACGTTTCGAAAAAGAAGGAGGCTATTTTAAATGTCTTGAAAAAAATATCTTCTCTCAGGAAATAAAGGTTCAGGCAATGCAGAAAGAAGAACTGGTAAGGGGGCAGAAACAAATTTCTATTGGGGTGAATAAATTTAAGAATGAAAAAGAGAAAATAGAAATAAGTGCTTCTGATCTGAAAGCCCTGAAAAAATTAGACCTGAATAACCCAGTTTTAAAATTTGAATTGGAAAACTTTTTTGACAAAACCAATGCGTAGATCTTTAGAAAACCTTCATTATACTCCAAAAGGAGAAACAAATAATAGTGTTACAGAACACTATACAACCGCTGAACAGATTGATATCGCTACGAACTACCAGTCTTCAGACGTAAAAGATCTCGAACACATAAATTATACGGCAGGTTTACCTCCTTTTTTACGCGGACCCTATACCAGTATGTATGTGAAGAATCCCTGGACCATTCGTCAGTACGCGGGATTCAGCACCGCAGAGGATAGCAATGCTTTTTACAGAAGAAACTTAGCTGCCGGACAAAAAGGATTGTCAGTGGCCTTTGACTTGGCTACGCACCGGGGTTACGACAGTGATAACGAGCGGGTAGAAGGAGATGTCGGGAAAGCCGGCGTTGCCATTGATAGCATTTTGGACATGAAGATACTATTCGACCAGATTCCTCTCGATGAGATGAGTGTTTCGATGACTATGAACGGTGCAGTTTTACCCATATTGGCGTTTTACATTGTAGCCGCGAAAGAGCAGGGTGTAAGTATGGACAAACTAACCGGCACAATACAAAATGATATTCTAAAAGAATTTATGGTGCGGAATACATACATCTATCCCCCTGCGCCCAGTATGAAAATTATCGCAGATATTTTTGAATACACCTCTAAAAATATGCCGAAGTTTAACTCCATCTCTATAAGTGGTTATCACATGCAAGAGGCCGGAGCCACCGCAGATATTGAGCTAGCCTATACTTTAGCAGATGGTTTAGAGTATTTAAGAACAGGAGTAAATTCTGGTTTAGACATAGATACATTTGCTCCACGCTTATCCTTTTTCTGGGCTATTGGCATGAATCACTTTATGGAGATTGCCAAGATGCGCGCCGCGCGTATGTTATGGGCCAAGATCGTAAAACAATTTAATCCTAAAAACGCAAAGTCACTGGCTTTAAGAACACACTGTCAAACCAGTGGCTGGAGTCTTACAGAGCAGGATCCTTTTAATAATGTTACCCGCACAGCTGTGGAGGCTATGGCTGCTGCCATGGGACATACGCAGAGTTTGCATACCAACGCCTTAGATGAGGCAATTGCGTTGCCTACAGATTTTAGCGCGCGTATAGCACGTAATACGCAGTTGATCTTACAAAACGAAACCAATATCACAAAAGTGGTTGATCCCTGGGGCGGAAGTTATCATGTTGAAAAACTGACGCATGAACTGGCGCATAAAGCGTGGACTTTAATTGAAGAAGTGGAGAAACTTGGCGGCATGGCCAGGGCCATTGAAACCGGTGTACCAAAGATGCGAATTGAAGAGGCAGCGGCACGTAAACAAGCACGTATCGACGGTGGAAAAGATATTATTGTGGGAGTAAATCGCTTCCAGGTAAATGATACCACGCAAATGGATATTCTTGATGTGGACAATACGAAAGTAAGAACACAGCAAATTGAGCGTCTGAAAAAATTAAAAGCTGAACGTGATACTTCTAAAGCAGAAGCTGCATTGAATGCCTTGACAGAGGCTGCAAAAACCGGTAAAGGAAATTTACTGGAATTAGCAGTAATTGCAGCAGAACTAAGATGTACACTTGGTGAAATTTCTTCGGCACTCGAAAAAGAATTTGGAAGATACAAAGCACAAATCCGCTCTATTGCCGGAGTCTACAGCAAAGAAATTAAAATGGATAAAGATTTTTCAAAAGCGAAAGACTTAGCCGATCAGTTTTCTGAACTCGATGGCAGACGTCCACGTATTATGGTTGCCAAGATGGGACAAGATGGACATGATCGCGGTGCCAAGGTAATAGCAACGAGCTTTGCCGATATGGGTTTTGACGTGGATATTGGTCCATTATTTCAAACACCATTTGAAGCTGCAAAACAAGCAGTAGAAAATGATGTGCATATTTTGGGAGTTTCTAGTTTAGCAGCAGGCCATAAAACTTTAGTGCCACAAGTAATTGCAGAACTTAAAAAGTTCGGACGTGAAGATATTATGGTAGTTGCCGGTGGCGTCATTCCTCAGCAGGATTATGAATTCTTATTCAAAGCCGGTGTAGATTTTATTTTTGGTCCGGGTACCGTTATTAGCAAGAGCGCCATTGATATTTTGAATAAATTAATTGAGAAAGTAAAGAATTAGACTTTAGTAGTTGGACAAGAACTTAAATATTTCCATAAATCCTCTGTATAGTATTTGCAGTATTTTCCTGATCGCTGCCGGTATTATTATTTGGTATGCTCAGCGTTTAAAAAAGGAACGGAAACAAAAAAAAGTAATTGAAGATAAATACAACGAACTGGAGTTAAAAGTAAATTCTCTGGAACTTGATAGTATCAAGTACAAACTCAATCCGCATCTTTTTAAGAATACTTTAAACTCTATTCAATCACATGCGTACCAAACATATTATGCTTTAGATAAACTTTCAAATGTACTCGATTTCATTTTATATGAAAGCGACCGTACTTTTGTCTCTCTAAAAGAAGAAATAGGATTTGCTCTGAGTTTGATAGAAATCAACCGTTTAAAAGTCAGTCCTCTTTTTGATTTAAGAATTAAGAATAAAATTGGTGAAACAAATCCTCTGTACGAACAAGAACTTATTGCTCCATTGATAACCATTGATCTAATTGAGAATGCTTTTAAACATGCCGATCTTCAAAGTGACGGTGCCTTTATTTCTATTGTGTTTGAATTAAAAGACGAGGTGTTTTCGTTAACGGTCTCAAACAAAATGAGCAGCCGTCCTGCAATGAAAAAAACGAAAGGCGGATTTGGTAAAAAAAGTTTTGAAAAACGTCTCTCGATTATTTACAAAGATAATTACACGCTCGACCAGTTTACGGAAGACGATATTTATATTTCTCATTTAAAGATTAATTTACTTGAACACAAAGCTCAGATGCTTGCTATTGGATGATGAATTGCCGGGTTTAACCTACCTGCGCATGCTCTGTGAACAAATTTCTGAAGTGGAAGTAGTTCGTGCTTTTAATGATCCAATAAAGTTTGTAGAAGAAAGTAAAAATCTGGACTTCGATTTCTGCATTCTTGATATTGAAATGCCAGGACTTAGCGGACTGGAGGTTGCACGTATTTTAAAAAACAAACCTGTAATTTTTACATCTGCATACAAGGAATATGCAGCCGAGGCCTTTGACATAGACGCTGTTGATTATGTCAGAAAACCCATTGAGAAAGTCCGTCTTGAAAAAGCCATTCAGAAAATCGTCAGCCAGCTAAATGAATCTCCAAAAGAAAAAGAAAAACAATTTATTCAATTGAACACGAATAAGGGTAAAGCCTTGTTGAGTTTTAGTCAACTCATCCAGGTCACAAATTCTTCTACTGACAAAAGGGATAAGCTGGCAATTCTGGAAACAGGTGAAGAACTCGTTCTTAAAAATATTTCTTTCGGCCAATTACTTTCCTTTCTGCCGACAAAAGAGTTTTGTCGCATTAATAAAAAGGATGTTATCGCTATGCGGGCCGTAAAATTTTATTCGCATACTAATATTAGCCTTATTAATAATCAGGTATTGACACTCAGCGATAATTTTAAAAATGATTTTATTACGAAGTTGAGGCTTTAATTGCCCTTTTTCAGGTTTTGTAATATCTTTATTTGATTTATTTAACGCATGGAATTCGAAAGCCTTTATACAGAGCGTCTTCAACTAAAAAAGTTCACACCCGAGGGACTTAAATACGTATTTGATACTTTTTCTAAGGAAGAAGTAAGAAAGAAATTGGGCCTTTTAAGCGACGAGGAATTTGAACGCGAAAAAATGAAAATAGAAGGGGGTTTTAAAACCTACGACAGAACTCTTGTACATTTTAAACTAATTTTAAAGGAAAGTAACGACGTGATAGGAGCAGGTGGCTTTCATAACTGGTATGCCATTCACCGCAGAGCAGAGTTAGGTTATATGTTGAATAAAGACGATTATAAAAAGAAGGGCTATATGCACGAAGCTGTATGCGCAATGTTGGATTATGGATTTACAACTATGGATCTAAACAGAGTAGAAGCTTCCATAGCTCCGGAAAATGTGGCTTCACAAGCACTCATACTTAAAAATGGATTTACGCGGGAAGCTTATTTAAAACAAAATTATATAAGTGATGGTATAATTTTTGACTCTGTGATTTATCGTTTATTGAAGGAGGAATATGAAATCCATAAAAGGTCGAAAGTATAAATAGGATCAGAAACTAAAATTATTAATGCAAATAACTTCAGGGAGCTATATTGCTGTTCTGAAGGTTAGCAAGGGTGAATAAGTCGACACGAAGATGTATAATAGCTCACGAATTAGTATATTTTAGGGATATGATCTTGTACGGAAAACGCGAAGAATTTACAGCTTCCAGGTAGAATGAGCCCTCACTCATGCTGGCAATTGGGAGTACCTGATGCTTAACTTTTGTTGATGCCGCTAAATTGTTTCCGTAAAACCGTAAGAGGCATGTGTTAACGAACCTGTTATGAAGCGTTATGTGTACTGCTCAAACTTATCGGGCTTTTCTCTACGCCTTGTAAAATCAAATAGTCTTTAATGCCCGTCCACCTCATAGTGTAGCGCAAATTATCGTGGTGATTGAGAACAGCTTTGCCCTCCATCATGTCCCTCATATATTGCATACCTTGCCATGCGGGATAGAGTTCTGTTTTAGAACGGTCGAAAAGTTTAGCGATGTGAATAATCGCATTTAAAAGTGAAATGCCGCCTGGTCTGAATAATTTGTAAGGCGAAGTACTTAGTTCAGTCATTATCTTTCTAACGTCTTCTGTACTTGCACTGTCACCTGCTATTCTTAAATAACGTGGTGTTTCATCATCTAAAGCAACTTTGGCAGTATATTCAGCAACGTTTAAAGTGGTTGTAAAATCCATCTTAATAGTTGAGTTTCCCCAGCTAAGAATTCTTTTTTTCTTAAAAAGGATTAAAGGCATATCGGTTGTCAGGAGATCCATGAAAGCCCCGTTAAAAATTGTAGTCGCTTTTATGGGTGCTTTATCCAGGTAGGTATGAAATTCTCGCCTCAAATCTAAATTGCGGTTTTTACCCGGACTAAGACGAGTGAAATCAGTAGAAAAATCGCTTGGAATAAAACGCGGTACACCGGCCAGCAAGGCGCCATCTAGTAAAACTTTTTGTGCTTTAATTACCGTGTCTTCTAATCCTGCAAGTACCGAAACTACGCAACTTGCTCCAAGACACGCTTTAGCAATTTCGTTTTTATCGTGCATGTTGATTTGAAAAACTTTTATCCCTTTTTGTTCAAGGCTTGAAATTTTTAGTGTATCGCTCGTTTTTCTCACCAGAGCCCTTATCTCTAATCCTAAAGGCGCATTAGCTAATAAAGCATCAACGATTTTAGTCCCTATGTTACCGGTAGCACCAGCCACTACAATAATTTTTTCCATACAATAAACCCAGTAATTACGAAGTCTGTTGGTAAACAATCAAAAGCGTGAATTGTTTAACTAGCAACGCGCACCTGCCTTGTTACATTTTTCTCCTGCTTTATTACATTTCTTGATTTATTCGCGTTTGTATCCTTCTATAACCCCGATTTACAAATTACCTTTGCTAACTATAGCTATGAAATTCTTTATTTTTAGTCTGACCCTCCTTCTAGCGGGAGTTATGTCTGCCCAAACAGGTGCAGGCGTTGGACTCTACGCTACAGGTTCAGAAACAGGAATTGGCTTTCGTTCGGGTAAAGAAACGCGTTGGGTAATCGACGCGCGCATTGCAAAGGCTAATATTTACAGTGAAAAAAACAAAGCTTCGTCTTTCAGTACTGAACTTTCTGGCGTTTGCAGAATTGTGAAACTCGAGAAAGTGCGTTTTCATTTGGGATTGGGTTATAAAGCAGAATGGAACATACATGCTGAAAACAGACATGGGCTGGTAGTGCCGGTTGGTGTAGAAGCATTTCCCTTTCCATTTCAAAACGCAGGTTTATTTTTTGAAGCTGCTGCCTTCTGTATGTCAGATCCACAGCAAAATTATTATTCCGGTATTCGCACTTCTGCTGGATTTGTCTTTTATTTTATTCGCAAACCAAAACTTTCTAATACAACGGCTCCTTAATGAAAAATTTTAAAAATACTTTATTCTACATCGTCATCATTGGTGGATTTTCGGCCATCATGTATTTTATTCTTATTCAAGGCAAAGGACAAGAAGCAGGACGCTTTTTCCAGGAAACCAAAGCATCCGGCTCCAACGTTTGGGAGACATTGGTAACTACTTATCACTACAATGTAACACATCCGCTTGCCATTTTACTTCTGCAAATTATTACTATCATTCTTGTGGCCAGGTTCTTTGGATTTATTTGTAAGAAAATAAAACAGCCTACCGTAATCGGAGAAATCGTAGCTGGAATTTTTCTTGGCCCTTCTTTTATCGGGTCTTATTTCCCTGAATTTTCCGGTTTTCTTTTTCCTAAACAATCCCTTAGTAATCTGCAGTTTTTAAGCCAGATAGGTCTTATCCTGTTTATGTTTATCGTGGGAATGGAGCTCGATTTAAAAATGCTTAAAAACAAAGCAAAAGATGCTGTTATCATCAGTCATGCCAGTATTATTTTTCCTTTTACATTAGGATTAGGGTTAGCATACTATATCTATCAAATATTTGCTCCGCCCACCATTAATTTTTTATCCTTTGCTTTGTTTACCGGAATCGCCATGAGCATTACCGCCTTCCCGGTGCTCGCGCGCATTGTGCAAGAGAAAGGATTAACCAAAACAAAACTGGGAACCATTGTTATTACCTGTGCCGCGGCTGATGATATAACCGCCTGGTGTATTCTGGCCGCCGTTATTGCTATCGTAAAAGCAGGCTCCGTGATAAGCTCGCTTTACACTATTGCAATGGCACTCGCTTACGTATTTATCATGCTTAAACTGGTGCGGCCATTTTTGAAAAACGTAGGTGATAAATACTCTAACAAAGAAGGTCTTAGTAAACCGGTAGTTGCGGTGTTTTTTATAACACTTTTATTATCTTCCTACATTACAGAAGTAATTGGTATTCACGCTTTGTTCGGAGCATTTATGGCGGGTGTTATTATGCCTGCTACCACAAGCTTCCGTAATATTTTTATTGAAAAGGTGGAAGACGTTTCTCTGGTGCTCTTACTTCCGTTATTTTTTGTTTTCACCGGTTTACGAACGCAAATAGGTTTATTGAACGAACCTTACCTTTGGCAAATATGCGGTTTAATAATCCTTGTTGCCGTTACAGGAAAGTTTGTAGGAAGTGCGCTGGCCGCAAAATTTGTGGGACAAAGCTGGAAGGAAAGTTTGATGATCGGAGCCTTGATGAATACACGCGGACTTATGGAACTGATAGTTCTTAATATTGGTTACGATCTTGGTGTTCTTAATCCTCAGGTTTTCGCTATGATGGTAATTATGGCACTGGTAACTACATTAATGACTGCTCCAGCCCTGGAATTGATTAATTGGTTTTTTAAGGAAAAGGTTGCAACAACTATAAACGAAGGAATCAGAACTTCAAAATACAATATTCTCGTTTCCTTTGGTAGTCCGCAAAAAGGAGTGTCCCTCTTAAAACTCGCCAACAGTTTGGTGAGAAAATCTATAGAGACTTCCAATATTACGACGATGCATCTTACGCCAAGCACCGAGATAAACCAATTTAATTTCCAGGAATATGAAAAGGAAAGTTTCAGACCAGTGAAACTCGAAGCAAAAAAACTAAATCAGCCTATTCATGTTTTTTTCAAGCCTTCACCGGATATTGAAGGAGAAATTATTCAAACTACCAATGCAGGCAATTATGATCTTCTTTTAATCGGTATTGGTAAATCTGTGTTTGAAGGTTCTTTATTAGGCGAAATTGCAGGTTTTACATCCAAGATCATAAACCCTACAAGGTTTATTGAAACTGTAACAGGTAAAGAAAAGCTTTTTGAAAGTGCACTTTTTGACGAAAAAATTAAATACATCATAAAGTCTTCTAAAGTTCCGGTTGGAATTTTGATAGATAAAAAATTAGATAAAGTTGAGCGTGTTTACGTTCCTATTTATTCTATAAGTGATAGTTTTTTGTTGGTGTATGTACAGAAACTAATAGTTAACAGCCAGGCACAGGTAAGTATCTTAGATGTGGTAGGAGTAATTCGTCAAACTCCCGAACTTTATGAAACGATCCGTTCTATTGAACAAAAAGCTCCTAATCAAATAGCTCTTCAGGATGATAAGATTGTTGACGAAGAGTTTTTAAATGAACAGGATCTGATGTTGATCAGTCTCGACAGCTGGAAAAGAGGAATAGAAGAGGAAAGCCTCAGAATTTCAGAGAAAAGTTCTGTGCTAATTTTGAAACCCTGATCCTTGGCCTATTTTTGACCAGAGGTTATAGGACGATTTGCTGTTTTATTAAATCCTACTTCCTGTATTTGAATGCCATTGGTAGATAATGGATTTATACGTATGTAGCCGAAATTGTTGCCAATTTTCACCCCAACGTACCCTGCACTGAAATCCCAGCTTGCAGAGCATTGCTGTAAACGCAGAGCTATAGAATTTACCCATACATTTTCCTGGCCAATCACGATTGACTCTTTGAAAATTTTCGCTCCGGGACTAGTGTTTTGCGCGGCTAAAGAACTTTGTGAATTTAGCGCAGAAATAACAACCAGGTAATTGTAAGTTGGACAGTGTCCACAATACTCGCTACCGGTATATAGACTATGACTCGCTTTCAACAAGTAATCTGCAACCTGATCTCCGTTTACATCCAGATTATATGTAGTGGTTGAATCGGAAGGTAGTGGGTAAGTGTAGGCACAGGCGGAATTGTTGAACGAGTAGGAGAGCACCGACTGTATAGTAATTCCGCTTTTAAATTCTGAATAAATAATTTCATCTTTTGGTTCTTCCGTTTGAATTGCAGGATTTTCAGATTTTTTCTTGCAGGATAGGCTAAAAAGAAGACTTAGAGTTAAGATACCTGAAATATAATTTTTCATAGCGCTTGGGATTAATTGGTTGCTAAAGATCTATACGTGCTTCATCGCCTTAGGGTTGGGTTATAGTTCATTTTATATAAGTCTAAACCCGGAGCCCAGTAATTTTCTATAACTTCCATCAATTCAAATCCTTTTTTTTCGTAGAATTTGTAAACTAATTGGGTAGTTCTTACTATAATGGTTTTCAGCTCGGTAAATTCTTCCAGCTTTTTTAACCTGTAATCAAATAAGGTACTTCCGAGAGATTTACCCTGGTAATCGGGGTGAAAAATATCCCAACTTATCTTTCCTACAGCAGCATTCCCGGAAAAATTAAATCCCCCACAGCCAACAATACTCTCCTCATATTCAAGAACGAAATAATATTCAAGTTCATTCTCTAAATAATAACTAAAATCTTTTTCTTCTTCGGGCGCAAAGTAGCGTGGTGTATTTAGGCGCAGCAAATTTAAAACCTGCTGCTTATCTTCGGCTGTATATGTTCTGATTCGTGTCTCACTACCCATATAAACTAAAATTTAATTGCTATCACTAATTTCAGATATTAATCGGAAAGGTATTCACAAACATGTAAAATGTTTTTATCACTCAACCAAAGAACTAAGAAGTAAGGATTATAAATAATACCATCATAAAGCAATTTATAATTTTCAAAATAAGTATCCACAGGAAGTTCTGTGTCGAAAAAATCTCTGGAGATCACGTAAAAGGCAGGGGAAGTTGAGAGAGTTAGGATATCTATAAATTTATCGAGGAGGTATCTTTCTTCTTGTTCCAGCGGTACTAAAGAGTTTTTAGGAATTTGTCTATCAAAAAAATGAACGGCTTCGTTTTTAGAAAATTTCCTAAAGTCAGAAAGACTTATCTGTTCAAGATTTAAAGCATGACCCAGAAAGTTTCTTGTGGGATCTTCGTTAAGACGAATGATTTTATGAAAGTCTTCATGCTTAAAATTTTCAGGAGTCAGAAAATCGTTCATGATTTTTTCGCCATCGGCTTCTGATGCGATAGCTATCGGATTTATTTGATAGTCATTGATGGAAAAAATAGAATAGGTTGAAGTTGTTTCGCTACGGCTTAATAGTTTAAAGCTTGTCATATCTACACGATACAGTTTAAACTCCTAGGCCCCCAACGATTTCCAGCTCCTGCCCTTTCTGCGGCATGCCATCCAAAATAGGCATAGCCTTCATAATAACCGATCTCACACTTTCAAGTTTTAAAGAATTATCGTGATCTTCTTTCGTATGCCAGATTTCTGTTACCCAAACAGAATCAGTATCATTCGCGTCTTTTCCAATAGCATAAAGGTCGCAACCTTTAGCCGCGGTTAACGTTTGCGCGGCTTCGAGTAGAATAGAGGAGAGCTCTTCTCCTTTTCCTTCTTTCGCTTTTAATTTTCCGTGTAGCAAATATTTTTTCATGTACTTTTTAATAAGGACTTAAATTAAGAATTTATAGCAGGCATTAAAATTAAATTTTCTTTTGGCATATACTGGAAATGTCAATGTTTTCGAGCAAAATCGTGAAGTGAAATTTGCCAACGGCAAATTAATCCGTGAAATTCTTAGCCTAACAGATCAGCGAAATCAGTAGGGTCAGCGTCAGAACTGTTTAAACAGAACAGCATTCGCCATGGTGAAACTGCGCAACCTGTACTACAACAAAAAAGCCACCCTGGGGTGGCTTTCTATATTATCGCATTTTGTCAATTAAGCGTTTTTAAAATCCCAGGTCTCCATAAACTTCGTAGTATAATCTCCTGCTTTAAACTGCTCGTTCTGCATCAATTTAATATGAAACGGAATAGTGGTCTTAACCCCTTCAATTACATATTCACTTAAAGCACGGTGCATTTTTGCAATCGCTTCTTCACGGGTTTGTGCTACGGTAATTAATTTTCCAACCATACTGTCGTAGTTTGGTGGAATTCTGTAACCACTGTAAACGTGCGAATCCACGCGAATACCATGTCCACCCGGTGTATGAAGTGTAGTAATTGTTCCCGGTGAAGGAGCAAAATTCATAAACGGATTTTCAGCGTTTATACGGCATTCGATAGCGTGTAATTGCGGGTAATAATTTTTACCTGAAATTGGTACACCAGCCGCCACTAAAATTTGTTCGCGAATTAAGTCGTAATTAATTACTTCTTCTGTGATAGGGTGTTCCACCTGAATACGGGTGTTCATCTCCATAAAGTAGAAGTTACGGTGTTTGTCCACCAAAAACTCAACTGTTCCTACACCTTCGTAAGCGATAGATAAAGCAGCTTTTACTGCAGCATCACCCATGGCATCACGCAGTTCAGGGGTCATAAATGGCGAAGGCGTTTCTTCTACCAGTTTTTGGTGACGACGTTGAATACTGCAATCACGTTCACTTAAGTGACAAGCTTTACCGTATTGATCGCCCACAATCTGAATTTCGATGTGACGAGGCTCTTCGATGTATTTTTCCATGTACATGGCTCCGTTACCAAATGCGGCTGAAGCTTCGTGAGTAGCGCTGTCCCATGCTGGTTGAAATTCTTCTTCATTCCATACAATGCGCATTCCTTTTCCACCTCCACCGGCTGTGGCTTTTATAATAACAGGATATCCTATGCCTTTAGCAAGTTCTTTTCCCTGGTCGGCGCTTTCGAGCAGACCTTCGGAGCCAGGTACGCAGGGTACGCCAGCTTCTATCATGGTTGCTTTAGCATTGCTCTTATCTCCCATCTTGTTAATCATTTCGGGAGAAGCACCAATAAATTTAATTTTATTCTGACGGCAAATTTCAGAGAACTTGGCATTTTCACTTAAGAATCCATATCCCGGGTGAATAGCGTCAGCATTTGTAATTTCGGCAGCAGCAATAATGCTGGCCATGTTAAGGTAACTTTCTTTACTTGGCGGGGGCCCAATACATACGGCTTCATCGGCAAACTTAACATGCAGAGAATCTTTGTCAGCGGTTGAATATACCGCTACCGTCTTAATTCCCATTTCGCGGCAGGTACGTATAACCCTGAGCGCAATTTCGCCACGATTTGCTATTAATATTTTTTTAAACATACTTTTAGAGTTTATGGTTTGAGGTTCCAGGTTTCTGGCTAAGCAAACCTGCCAGAGGCAGCGCAACCAGATACAAGAAACTTAGAAACTTCAAACATTAATAATTAAGAAGGGTCTACCAAAAATAATGGTTGATCGTATTCTACAGGAGTAGCGTCGTTTACAAGAACTTTTACAATTTTGCCTTTCACGTCACTTTCAATCTCATTGAATAATTTCATGGCTTCAATAATACAAACTGCTTTTCCTACAGCGATTTCATCACCTACATTTACAAATACAGGTTTATCAGGACCTGCAGAACGGTAAAAAGTACCGATCATAGGCGATTTAATAGTAATATATTTTGACTCATCAATGCCACCTGTGGTAGTACCTTTGTCAGTAGCTCCAGGCGTTACAGCAGGTGCAGCTGCTTGCGCTACCGGAGTTGCCACCGGCGCTGCTATCATTGGCGCTGCCTGCATCATTACTGGCTGTCCGCTCTTAGGGGTGCGGATAACGATCTTAATTTCCTTTGTTTCCAATTCAACTTCGCTCACGCCGCTTTTAGAAACAAATTTAATGAGATCCTGAATTTCTGTTAACTTCATTTGTGTAGTTTTTAGTTAGTAATTAAATCCTTCGTGCCGGGAAAAGGCTCCAGGATTTTCTGGTAATTATTTGTAGTTAGTGGGGCAAAAGTAGAAGTAATTTTGATTAAAAAAAGTCTTTTTTAGCTTGATTTATAACAAAATGAGTGTTTTTAAGTCGTTTTTGCCCAAAAAGGACATATTTAACACAAAAAAATCCGTTTCACTTAAAAGTAAAACGGATTCCTGAATTTTTAAAGGTTTTAGAACAAAATTCCCACATTTATGCGAATTCCACTCGCTTTTAGGTTTTGTTTGATAAAAGTAGATTTTCCAGAACTAGCTTCTGTTTTATAGAAAGTATATTCCGATTCGCTCTTAGTTTGATTTAAAAGACTTCTGAAATAATTAATATTGATGAATACAGAAGTTGAACCGGCAATACGGTATTCTGCACCTAAACCTGCGTTAAAACAAAGTCTTAAGGGAGCAAAGTCTTTGCTTACATCAATATCTGTTTGAGAAGATGCACCAGATGTTGGAACATACGTGAAAGTCGAATCAAATTTACCTGAGCTTAAGTAAGAATCCTCGGCAGTAGCTTTTAAACGAATGCCAAGTTCTCCGCCAAACATTCCGAAATATTTAAAGCCACTATATTCTTTAGTAGAAAGCTTTAACATAATAGGAATTGTTACGTAAGATGTTTTAACCGTTCTACCTTCTAAGATAAATGCCGTGTTAGATTTAACCTGTTTATTATTCGTTCCATCGGTTTTGTTGTTAGGGGCCACAAATACATTGCTTTCGTCTAAAAGATAGGTTACCTGGTAATTATTCACAGGGTCATTTCTGAAAGTGTATTTCCCACCTTCAAAGTCCCCGCCAATTCCTGTAAGGAATGAGGCTACATCTGACATCCTGAATTCAAGATTTAATCCAAATCCAAATCCAAATTTTGCTCCGTTGGGCGTAGCGTTTTTATCTCCCGAAGTAAACCAGGTAGGTTGCGGACTAACTCTTAATCCAAAGCGTACTTTACTGGGTTTTGATGCAGGATCCTGAGCTAATAAAGAGGTGCTTATGAGAGAGAACGTTATTAGGGAGAATAATAATTTTTTCATCATTATTTTTTTTATTGATTAGTTTTACAAATATAAAAAATAGATCTTCCTGCTATGAAAAAAAGAATTCTTTTTATTGCTGCTCCATTGTTCATTCTTTTTGCCTGTGAACCAGATAAACTGGACGTAGATGTTTCTGAAGTAAAAACAGAATCTCTCAAGTTAATGCGCCTTGAAGACGATCTTTTTCAATTAAACCCGTCAAATTTTGACGCAAAAGCACCAGGTGTTAAGGCTAAGTATGGGGCTTTCTACGAACATTTTCTTATTAATCCGCTTGGTCTTAACGGTACAAAGGACACCGCCTATAAAGCCATGGTGCTTGATTTCGTTGGTAATAAAGATGTGAAAGAAGCCTACGCTGACGTGAAGACTTTGTATCCTGCTTCGAAATTCGAAAAAACAGCTTCGGAAGTGGAGGCCATGATCAAACGGTTTCACTACCATTTTCCCACAAGGAAATTACCAACACGACTTATTACCTGCACTACCGGATGGAATTATGCTTTTGCTTATCTTGACAGTGCACTGGTTGTTAGTCTGGATATGTATCTGGGAGAGAATTCGAAATTTTACCAGATGTTGAACTATCCACAATACCAGGCGAGGAAAATGAACGAGGCACATTTACTACCAGATATAGCGCGCGGATGGATACTAACAGAGTTTGATAAAACTACACCGGAGAATACTTTGCTCAATCATACCATTTTTTACGGAAAACTTTATTATGCTGTCAATGCGTTAGTGCCAGACCTCGCGGACAGTCTTATAATAGGGTATACGGCCAAACAAATGAAATCTTGTGAAATGTATCAGAAAAATTACTGGAGTTATTTCGCTGAAAAAAACAGGTTGTACGAAAACAATATGAACACCATTCGTGAACTCACGAGTGAAGGTCCTTTTACAGCAGCCATCAGCAGAGAGTGCCCGCCCCGCATAGCTATGTGGATTGGTTGGCAGATTGTAAGAAGCTACATGAAGAATAATAAAGAGGTAACGCTTGAGCAGTTAATGGACGATACCAACGCGCAAAAAATTCTCTCAAAAAGCAAGTACAGGCCTTAGTTGGAGGCAGGACTTAAGGGACTTAAGAGAACCAGGATAGAAAAATCAGTCTTGTTTCTCTTATGTCTTGAATCCCTTCAGTCCCGCCTAATGTTACTTTTCGTAACACTTTTTCATAAAAGAAAAATGATTAGCCTTCTCGTAGCAATTATAGACCCCTAGGCAATTTACCACTAAGGTCCTCAGTTCACTGAGGTGCACTAATAAAAAGAGAGCGTCTGCCGTAGAGAACTAAGTGTTTCTAAGTGATCTTAGTGCCTCAGTGGTTTACTTCTCGTAACACTTTTTCATATACGCAAAGTAATGATCTTTCCAACCCTTTTTAAGACTCTCGCCCTGTCCTTCCGGAATGTTAGTGTGTGTAATAGTCACCAACGTGTGATCGTCTTTGTAGGTGAAAAATAATTCGATAAGCGAATCTTCATCATTTGCTGCGAAGTCAGTAGTTCGCCATTTTTGAATAATTTTTTTGTAAGGGAAGATTTCTACGTTAGTGCCACTGATGAAACCATCCCAGGCTGTAAATCTCCCGCCTTCATTAGGACTTGTAGTTGCTTTAGAACCTCCTGTAAATTCTGAGTGCGTTTTGTCGTTTAGCCAGCCTGTAAATACTTCTTTAGCTGCGCAGTGTAATTTCACAGATACTTTAAATTTTTCCACTAATTATGCTTGTTTTTTGCCAGGAAGCGTATCTGGGCTTTGCTTCCTAACTGGTTGTTTTTCCTCTAAGATTTGAATCGCTGTTTCTGCAATTTTCTTTGGGGAAAAACCACATTCTTCGTAAAGTTCGGCCTGTTCGCCGTGCTCTATAAATTGATCAGGTATGCCTAAACGCACTACCCTGGCAGAATACTGATGGTCTGCCATGAATTCCAGCACAGCACTGCCCATTCCACCCATGATACAGCCGTCTTCAACGGTGATCACTTTATTATATGTTGAAAATACTTCGTGTAATAATTCTTCGTCGATAGGTTTTGCGAAACGCATATCGTAATGTGCCGGATCAATGCCTTTTTCTTTTAAAAGCTCAAGGGCCTGAGTAACCAGGTTACCCGGGTGTCCAAGCGACAAGATCGCAACGTCTTTTCCGTCTTTAATTTTTCTTCCTTTTCCAATTTCAAGTTTGGCAAAAGGCGTTTTCCAGTTTACCATCACACCTTGTCCGCGTGGATAACGAATACTGAAAGCGGTTTTTACTTCATCCAGTTGAGCCGTGTACATTAAGTTGCGCAACTCCTCTTCATTCATAGGTGCACTCACAATCATGTTGGGAATACATCTGAAATAAGCGATGTCGTATGCCCCGTGATGCGTGGGACCATCGGCACCTGCAAGACCACCGCGATCAAGACAAAATATGACTTTTAAATTTTGTAGTGCTACATCATGAATCACCTGATCATAGGCCCTTTGCATGAAAGAGGAATAGATGTTGCAAAAAGGAACAAGTCCCTGCGTTGCTAATCCGCCACTAAAAGTTACTGCGTGCTGTTCTGCTATGCCAACGTCAAATGCGCGATCGGGCATAGCTTTCATCATAATGTTCAAAGAACATCCGGATGGCATGGCAGGTGTTATTCCTACAATAGATAAATTTTTTTCGGCTAGTTCAACAATTGTGTGACCAAAAACATCCTGATATTTGGGAGGCTGAGGCGTTTTAGGAATTACTTTGATAATCTCCCCGGTTTCTTTATTAAACAATCCTGGAGAATGCCAAATAGTTTCATTTCCTTCTTCGCTGAACTTATAACCTTTTCCTTTTTTTGTAAGAATGTGCAATAATTTCGGACCCGGAATATCTTTTAAATCGGCAAGCACCTTTGTAAGGCGCACCACGTCGTGCCCGTCAACAGGACCGAAATAACGGAATTTTAAAGATTCAAATAAATTACTTTGTTTTAATAAACTCGTCTTAACAGCATTTTCTACTTTGCTTGCAATTTCTTGCGCGTTCGGGCCAAATTTACTGATCTTGCCGAGCAATTCCCAAATCTTGTCTTTCGCTTTGTTGTAAGTATGTGAAGTGGTAATGTCGGTTAAATATTCTTTTAATGCTCCAACATTCGGATCAATGCTCATGCAATTGTCGTTGAGCACTACTAACAGATTGGCATTTTGAACACCGGCGTGATTTAATCCCTCGAAGGCTAAACCGGCCGTCATCGCTCCATCGCCAATTACAGCAATGTGTTGCTTGTCATTTAATTCTTTGTATTTGCTGGCAACCGCCATTCCTAAGGCTGCACTAATGGAAGTAGAGGAGTGACCAACGCTGAAAGTATCGTATTCACTTTCACTTCTTTTAGGAAATCCGCTTATGCCTTTATAAACGCGGTTCGTATGAAAAACGTCACGACGTCCGGTTAAAATTTTATGTCCGTAAGCCTGGTGGCCTACATCCCAAACCAATTGGTCGTATGGTGTGTTAAAGATATAATGTAAGGCAACGGTTAATTCAACAACACCGAGAGAAGCTCCAAAGTGCCCTCCTTTTACAGAAACGAGGTCGATAATGTATTGTCGTAATTCTGAACTAAGTTGTTCTAGTTGGTCTTCGTTTAATTTTTTTACATCCGAAGGAGAATTAATTTTCGCTAATAATTCCCCTGGAATAAATCCAGAACCTTTTACAATTTCCATTGGTACAAAGATAAAATTATTTAACTCAATCTTAGCCAAATCTATTGTCTAATAAAGAGTAGTATTTTCCCTGTTTAGTATTTATTAACTGTCGCGATTAAACGCGTTCCTATTCAGGGTTTCTTTAACAGGTAGCCTTTTTCAAGTATAACTGTTTCTTTTTCACTAAGGCCAAGGTCTATATTTTCAGTGATCTCAGTATATCCTTTTTTCTTCACTACTAAAGAGTATTTACCGCCACGCATCGTAAAAAAATATTCTCCGGTTTCATTTGTATTAGCTGAGGCAACTTCATTGTTGTCTGCATCTTTTACAATTACCACAGCATCCTGAACACCATACCCTTCGTTCCCTTCGCGAATAGTGCCTTTTAAAATGCTTAAACCATTGCTTGTTTTTACTTTGCCATCTGGCTCTAAAATAGCGTAATCTTTTAAATCAATTTTATAGATATCGGCGTCTCCAAGCCCTCCTTTACGATTGCTTGAAACGTAAGCGAAACGGCCGTCGGCACTCATGGATAATTGCCCTTCTTTACCGCTGCTGTTAATTGGATAACCCACATTTACCGGGGTACTCCATTTGCCTTTTGAATAAACCGTTTTAAAAACATCGTAACTCCCCATACTTCCGGGGCCATTGCTGCAAAAGAAAAGCGTTTTGCCATCCGGTGCTAAAAACATGCCACCTTCGTCGTAAACGGTGTTAATCTCTGAGCCAAGATTAACCGGGGTTCCCCATTCTGCTTTACTCACTTTCTCTACCATCCAGATGTCGCTCCCACCGAAACTACCTTTGCGCTCGCTGGTAAAAAAATAACGCTTACCATCAGGAGACACGCAGGCGCCACCTTCCCAATAGGAAGAGTTAATAGGTTTGCCCAGACTTTCAGGAGCTTTCCATTTTCCATTTGCTACTTTACTCACGAATACACTTCCACCGCGTTTGTCGGCAACTTTAGCATCGTTGTAATAAATAAAAATTTGTTTTCCATCGGGCGAAATACTTGTTACCGCATCGTGCGCTTTGGTGTTGATAGAATTACTAACACCTGAAGCTTTTGAAAAATTCCGAGTGGTGGAATCTAAAGTAGCAGTGTAAATGTTTTCGAAATATTTTCCGTCACCTTCTACATCTGTTGGGTCGTTGGTTGTTTCAGGACGGCGTGTTGTGAATACAAGACGACTTCCGTCTGCGGTAACACATGGGTTTTTATCATCAAATTTACTGTTGATATCAGTACCAAGATTTGTAATAATAACATTTACAGGTGCAGCCATCATCTTTTTTGCGTTTTCGCATTGACTCAGGTAAGTGTCAGCGTCTTCTTTCGTTTCTTTATCTTCAACAGGCGAAGCTTTAAAAAGTTTAAATTCCTGAATAGCTTTGTCTATGCTGTCTTCTGCCTGGTAAATTCGTCCAAGCAAAAAATGTGTTTCAGGCTTCACATCCTTAGGTGCTGCAAGAGCCTTTAAAAGGCTGGTTTTGGCGTTTTGCGTTTGACCTAAGTTATAATAACACTCGCCTATGTAATATTTTATGACCGAGTTAGTGGGATTGCTTTTTTCAACTTCTCGGAATGAATTCAGAGCACTCACATACTGGTGACCCAATAATTTTTGCTTGGCTGAAAATATTTTGGCGTCATCAGAAGCCGAAGCAAATACGTTTCCTTTGTTCTCTTTTTGTCCAAATGTATAAACAGAGATTAAAAGTAAAAGACAGGTAATTTTATTCATAGAGTAACAGTTTAGCGAACCTAAAATACAGGTTATTTTGCTAAAGTAGCGTTATTGTGGAAAAAGTTTTATGTTTTTCGATCAGGTTTCTGAGCTAAATTTTAAAGCTTATGAAGTGTTGAGGTAATTGAAATTTCACTAAATTTGAAAATCTCAAAAGAAATTTCTGGATTTATTATTAATGGATTTTTTTTAGAAGATTTAAACTATGAAGAAAAAACTATTTATCCTGGGTGCCACTGCTGTTGCTTTTACAGCTCTTGTTTTAGCGAGTTGTGCAAAAGACATGGGCAAACTGCCTGAGCCTGCACCTGCAGGAACTTTAAGCTGTGATACTATTACGTATACAAAACATATTAAAGCTATTGTGGATGCCAACTGTGCAATTCCTGGCTGTCATGATGGTTCCAACTCAAATCCTTTAATGAGCACTTATGAGCAGGTAAAGGATAGAGCAGAAGCAGGAAGAATTCAGGCACGTGTTATTGATCAGCAACCCTCGTCTATGCCGCCATTAGGAAATTCTAATCCTGTGTTGACGGCTGAACAGAAAGCTTTGATAAGCTGCTGGCTTGGCAATGGTTATAAAGAGTAAACTGCTCTAGGTTTTTTTACGCATACTTACTACGATCGGCACACCAGAAAAGTCGTAGTTTTCACGTATTTTATTTTCAAGAAAACGTTTGTAAGCTTCAGTCACGTACTGCGGCAGGTTGCAATAGAACATAAATAATGCTTCCGTTTTTAATTGTGTAATGTATTTTACTTTTACGTACTTACCCTTCACCGCCTGCGGTGGTGTGCTTTCAATAAGGGGCAGTAAAAAGTCATTCAACTCACGGGTAGGAATGTGACGTGTTTTATTTGCATAAACAGTCATTGCAATTTCCACCGCTTTCATAATTCTTTGTTTGTCGTGAACGGAAATAAATAAAATGGGAATATCTTTAAAAGGCTTAATGCGCTCGCGGATCTTTTCTTCGTATTCTTTAGCTGTCTTGGTATCTTTTTCAATTAAGTCCCACTTGTTTACGATGATAGCAACGCCTTTACGGTTTCTTTCGATAAGGCTAAGAATGCTCAGATCCTGAGCTTCTACACCTTGCTCTGCATCAATCAAAAGTAAACATACATCACTTCTTTCAATGGCATTCACACTGCGCATTACACTGTAAAATTCAAGGTCTTCATGCACTTTAGCCTTACGGCGAATGCCTGCAGTATCAATTAACCAAAAATCATGGCCGAATTTGGTATAGCGTGTATTAATAGTATCGCGGGTTGTTCCGGCTACAGCTGTAACAATATTTCTTTCTTCTCCCAATAAGGCATTTGTTAATGAAGACTTTCCTACATTAGGCCTCCCTACAATGGCAATGCGTGGAATATTTATTTCTTCAAGTCCGCCTTCGTCCTTAGGAAGCATAGCTACCAAAGCATCTAACATGTCGCCTGTGCCGCTTCCACTGATAGCGGAAATAGGAAAAACATCTCCTAAACCGAACTGGTAAAATTCTGCTGAATACGCAGCTTTTTCGTGACTGTCAACTTTATTAGCAACCACAATGCACTGCTTTTTACTTTTGCGAATGATCTTGGCTACTTCTGTGTCATACTGAGAAACGCCTTCTACCACATCCACCACAAATATCAAGGCCGAACTTTCGTCGATCGCAATCTGAACTTGTTTGCGGATCTCGCCCTCAAAAATATCCTCGCTGCCTCTGATATAACCACCTGTGTCTATAACACTAAACTCAACACCCTGCCATTCTGCTTTACCGTAGTGACGATCACGGGTAACACCCGCAACTTCGTCAACAATAGCCTGACGGGTTTCGGTTAAACGATTAAAAAGTGTCGATTTACCAACATTGGGTCTTCCTACTATAGCTACTACATTTGACATAAGGGCGCAAAAGTACGAAATTTAACCCAAATAGGTAGCAGAAAGGTGAGTATTGACTAAAGTATTGGGCGCTGTCATCTTGTGAAATAAACCTAATTCTTGTATATTTGATTAATGTCCAATAAACTGCTCCTAATACTTCTCTCTTTCGGATGTTTTTGCCTCTCCCACGCCCAAAGTGATAGTAATCCCCGTGTTGTTAGTCCCCACGTTAGCCCGGCCCTAAAACTCACAGAAAATCTTGGTCAGTGGCAATCTGAGGTGCTTTTTAAGGCACAGTTAGATGGTGGAGCGCTTTACGTCGAAAAGGCCGGTTTAACTTTTAATTTTTACGATAAGAAAAAATACAGGGCTATTCACCATGGGGGGGCGCTTAAAAACAAGTTCAGTAACCTTGATATTAATTGTCACGCTTATAAAATTAAGTTTGAGAAGTGCAATACGGCAGCAGCCATAGATAAATTTCAAGCTGGACCAGATTACGAGAATTTTTTTCTCGGAGGCGATAAAACAAAATGGAAAAGTGGGGTAAAAAACTATCATCAGATTTTCTTAAGGAATTTATATCCGGACATAGATTATGAACTCATTACCGCGGTGAATGGCCTTAAATATAATTTCCATGTAAAAGCGAAAGCTGATCCTTCCTTAATTAAGATGCGCTACCAGGGGATAGACAAACCAAGATTAAAAGACGGGACTTTGGTTTTATCGCTATCTGTAAACGAGGTCATAGAGCAAAGACCTTATGCTTACCAGCTAATTAATGGAGTAGTAAGGGAAGTGAAATGCGACTATCGATTGAGAGATAATGTAGTAAGTTTTGAATTTCCTGAAGGCTATGATAAAAACCACGAATTGATAATCGACCCAATCCTTGTTTTTGCAGCTCAATCGGGCTCAAATGCCGATAATTTTGGAATGACCGCTACTTATGATAACCAGGGAAACTTATATTCAGGAGGCACCATTTTTGATGTAGGTTATCCCACAACTACCGGAGCGTACAGCTCTTCTTTTAATGGCCCTGCATACTACGGTAATACGGATGTGGTAATTACTAAATACAGCTCGAGTGGAAGCAGTTTGTTATTTTCCACCTATTTTGGAGGCGGGTTTACTGAAACAATTCACAGTATGATTGTGGATGGATCTGGTGATCTTTGCATTTACGGTGTAACAAGCAGCAGTAATTTTCCAATGCTATCAAACAGTTATGATCCTACCTTTAATGGGGGGTCATTTATAATGTTTGTAGCAAATGGTCAACGTTTTGTAAACGGAACAGATATTTATGTTTCAAAATTTAATTCTTCCGGAACCAGCCTCCTTGCTTCCACCTATATTGGAGGAAGTGCTAACGACGGATTAAATCATAGCAATTCAGCGTCAGGTTTCTACCAGGTGCCCGCAACACCACCTGCAACAGGCGTTATAACAGTGGCCGAACCCGATTATGTAAATTTGCAATATAATTACGGCGACCAGTGCAGGGGCGAAATACAAGTAGATTTGCTTGGCAATATTTACATTACAAGTTCTACCCGCTCTTCCGATTTTCCAACTACCAATGGGTTTGACAGCAACTTAGGAGGAACACAGGATGGGATATTGGCGAAATTTAATTCGGGCCTTAGTTCTTTACTTAACTCTTCATTTATTGGCGGTAGCGGATTAGACGCCGGCTACGGTCTTATTGTGAAAGATAATTTTGAAGTCTATGTCACCGGTGGCACAACCAGCAACAATTTCCCGCATGCATCTGGTGGCTATCAGTCTGCCTATCAGGGTGGAGCGGCGGATGGTTATGTAATTCGGGTGAATCCTGCCGGAAATAGTGTTATGAATGGCACCTATTTCGGGACCTTTCAATATGATCAGTCTTTTTTTATTCAGTCCGACAAATATGATAACGTTTACATTTATGGACAATCCCTCGGTAATATTCCTGTGGTTGTGGCGTCAAATGCAGCAAGCGTTTTTTCCGTTTCTGGCACGCATCAGTTTATTTCGAGATTTAATGCATCGTTGAATGTTTTAAATTTGTCTACAGTCTTTGGGAATTATTCAAACACTACTGACATTTCTCCTTCAGCTTTCGCAGTAGATAAGTGCAATAATATTTACATTTCAGGGTGGGGAGGTAATGTTATAGGAAATCCTTCTCCTTTGTCAAACATGCCCTTGATGATCCCCACCCAATCAAGTACAGATGGCTTTGATTTTTATTTTATGGGTCTGGATTCAAATGCCGTGAATCTTCAATATGGGTCTTATTTTGGAGGCAGCTTTAGCGATGAGCACGTAGATGGAGGTACTTCCCGTTTTGATCCGGGCGGACGCATTTATCAGTCGGTATGCGCGGGTTGCGGAGGGAATGATGATTTCCCGGTGACACCGGGAGCATGGCCCAATACCCCGGGAAATCCGAACCATTCAAATAATTGCAATAATGGCGTTATTAAACTAGATTTTCAATTGCAACTTACTATTGCAACAATCTCTACAAATACTTTATCAGGCTGTTCTCCGCTAACCGTTACCCTTACAAACGCTACTCCGGCAGGTGCAAACTCAACTTATACCTGGGATCTTGGAAATGGGAATACCACGTCCAGCAATATTAATCCGGTGGTAACCTATACAAATCCGGGTACATATACCGTTCAGTTAACTATAGAAGATAATACAACGTGTAATAAAATCGACAGAACTAAAACATATATTACTATTCTTCCAAAACCTTCCACCACTATTACTTTAACCGGAGGCGCCTGTACCACTACTATTCAGGCTACGCAGGTAACAACCGGTAACCTTGCAGCCAATCCTTATTTATGGAATTTCGGGAACGGAAATACAAGCACTTTGAGTGCTCCCGGGTACACCTATCCGAGTAATGGAACATATACGGTCAATCTAACGGTTACAGATGCAAGTGGTTGCGTGGAGATACAAACTAAAACTATTACCATATTCGATTTTTCTCCTGGAGCCCTTAGCACTGCAAGCCTTTGTTATGGACTAAGCACTAATATTATGGCCAGCGGAGGAACAAGTTATACCTGGATACCGGCCACTAATCTTAATAATCCTTTCATAGCGTCACCACTCGCAAACCCATTGGCTAATACCATCTACACAGTAACCATTTTAAATAACACTTCAGGATCGAATTGTCAGAAAACCCTTACCACCCAGGTACTGGTTCTGCCAACACCAACTGCAGGCTTTACTTACAGCGCTAACCCTTGTGGCGGAGATGTACGTTTTTATGATCAATCAGAAGACGATATCGTAAAATGGAACTGGATACTTGCCCCTGCGAAAACAAGTACACTTCAGAATGCTTATAATTTTTATCAGAATGGTGGAACGTTCACAGTAAGTTTGGAGGCAACAAACAGTTCTGGCTGCAAAGATCTTGCCGATACGGTTATAACATTGCTAAAACCACCACCTGTTTCTGTAAGCTCCACATCAGCGGTATGCCGCGGAGAACAAGCGCAATTGCACGCAACCGGGGGGATAAGCTATCTTTGGACGCCTTCGCAAACACTTGATTTTCCAAGCTCTTCAGATCCAGTAGCAACTCCCACAATTACAACCGACTATTCTGTAACGATAACAACTTCTGATATTGTAAACAATCAAAACTGTAAATTCTTATTAATCGCTGCAGTGAGGGTAGATGTTTTATCTGCTACCCAAATCGGTGCCTTTGCGAATCCTACATTAATTGATGTGGGGGATAATAGTACCTTGACCTATGTAGGAGATCCCGGTGCTTTTGTTACCTGGCTACCACCGGGAAGTACAAAGCCAGCTACAGGTTATACCGTTACCGCGTCGCCTGTTATCCCTACAACCTATACGGCTTCTGCACGACGTGGAGAATGCGAGGAAGATGTAACTGTTCATGTAGATGCCTATACGGAAGGTTGTATCGAAAGTGACGCGTTTATTCCAAATACATTTACACCAAATGGTGATGGAGAAAATGATCTTTTCCGTGTGAAGGGATTAAAATTGTATGAAGTCAACCTCGCTATTTATAATCGTTGGGGAGAAAAGGTGTTCGAAACCAACGACCTTGAAAAAGGCTGGGATGGTAAATACAAAGGTAAAGCTGTTGATGTGGGGGTATTTGGCTGGTACCTGAAAGTGAAGTGTTTAAACGGCGCCGAAACTTTTAAAAAAGGAAATGTGACTTTGATCCGATAATTCTTATATTTTTTTCTATTCTGTAAGAAAAAAATTATGTAAATTTGCCAACCTTAACTGAAAGGTTAAACACGGTAGGTATAGCTCAGTTGGTTAGAGCATCGGTTTGTGGTACCGAGGGTCGTGGGTTCGAGTCCCATTACTTACCCAAGCAAAAACAAAAGTAACCCCGCTCCGCGGGGTTTTTTTATTTTAATCTAGTCGTGTCGAAAGCTTGCTTTCGTAAGCGAATGGATTAAAATAAAAACGACGAAGTCGACTTTAGTTTTTGCTTGGGGGAACCCGCGTAATATCGGGACCGGCGTAGCCAATCCCATTAAAATTCATTAACGTGCTTTCGTAAGCGAATGGATTAAAATGAAAACGACGAAGTGCGGCAGCGGACATCCTCGCTCAAACTTTTACAAAAGGTTTGCCGTGTTTTTGCTTGTAGGAAGCCGCGTAATATCGGAACCGGAGTAGCCAATCCCATGAAATTCCTTGACGTGCTTTCGTAAGGAAAAAAAAATCAAATTCTTTAAATAGAAGAGAGCGCTGGAGCTTTTCTAATCTGAAAATCTCATACTTGGAACAATAGTTCGTTCAATGGATTGAAGAGCCGCCCTTTTAGCGCCATCCATCGTTGTGATTTTTTGTCCGCCAGCCTGGTTGGTGCTCCTGCGTAAATCTGGTTTTAGCGGATCAATATAAGATACGATTCCATCTTCAAGTATCACCTCGTAATTTTTGTTCCGGAACTGAACATTGGTTTTTTGAATGGTCATGACGCTAGTGGTTAGTTTTTACTATTTTAAAAGTACAGTCTCATTTCGCGAAAAGGAAAAAGGTTATAAACCGGTATCCGAGAGTTTTCAACTTTTGTTATGATTTTACCTCTTATTTTTTTCGGATAGGGATCCAAATCTCTTCTTCTGAGGCGGGGTCGTTGTTTTTGTATTTTGCTCCGAGGACCTCGAAATGCGGACGACTATCAAGCAAATATTCTGATTGCGGTAACCAGGTTCCTAAAATATATTGAAAGATGGACGGATCTGTGTTTAAGCCTTTGTAATGAAATACAGCGTACAAGCCTTCGGGTAAAATGAAACTCTCCATTCCTTTCGGCACCTGTTGATCATTGGAAACTTCTAAAGCAGCCCATTTTGTAAATTCTTTTTTTGGATCAAAATATTTGAAAAAATCCGCACCGTAAGATTGAACGGAATAAAGGTGGCTGCCAACAACATTTTGTATTTCTTCTTTTCGCGGCATAAAGCTTCCCCAAAGCTGAGGAGTAGTGTTCCCTGCAAAACTCATCGACCTTTGCATTCCAATAAGTTTTTTACTTTGAAGAGTTGTAATTTCCGGTAACATATTCTGAAGTGTCTTTTTCTTTTATGGAATGAAAATACAAAATCCGTTTCTTGTTTGGAAACGGATTTTGTAAGTGTATATAAATTCCACTAATTATTTTTTCTTTTTAGCAGCCGCCTTGCGTGGAGCTGCTTTTTTGCTGGCGGCTTTCTTCACCGTGGTTTTTTTTGGAGCTAATTTCTTAACCACTCCTTCTTTTTTTGGTGCTGCTTTTTTAGCTGCTCCGGTAATTTTTTTGGCCGACCCTTTTTTTCCTTTTTTATCAAAGGCTCCAGGCAACTGAATTTCAATCATCTTCTTCACATCTTCCAATGTTAAAGTACTGATCTCTTCAGGTGTGTATTTTCCGCCTTCTTCTTTAATAAGTTTCAGCATGTTTTTACCGAAACGGATAAATGGTCCCCAACGGCCGTTTTCTAAAGCGATTTTATCTTCGGGCCATTGTTGAATAAAACGGTTGGCTTCTTTATCTAATTTTTTACCTACCAGTTCGTCAATGTCTGACTGCGATAAATTATCAAAATTGTAAGCGCGTGGTACATTTATAAATAAATCTCCGTGTTTAATAAACGGACCAAAACGTCCTTTGCCTTTAGTAATAGGCTTTCCATGAGAATGTGCAATCGGTGCATCTGCCAGTTCTTTTTCAGTGATCAATTCTACCGCGCGATCCATATCTACTTTTAAAGGATCTTCTGTTCTTGGAATTGAAATATAGGCTTCACCCCATTTTACATAAGGACCAAAACGTCCAACACCAATCACCACTTCTTTTTCTTTGTAAAGACCAAGATTCATTGGTAATTTAAAAAGATCGAGAGCTTCTTCTAAAGTTAAATTTTCAATACTTTGTTCTTTTCTTAAACTGGCAAAAGTTGCTTTCTCTCCTGTTTCTTCGTTGGTTTCGCCTATTTGCGCCAGCGGCCCAAATCTTCCAATTCTAACGATAACCGGCTTGCCGCTTTTAGGATCTTTTCCTAAAGCACGTTCTCCACTGGCACGTTCACTGTTTTCGCTGGTGTTTTCTACAGTCTTATGAAAAGGTCTGTAAAATTCTTCCAGCATGTCGGTCCATTTAATTTTTCCCTCAGCGATCTCGTCAAATTCTTCTTCCACGCGGGCAGTAAAATTAAAATCAAGAATGTTTGGGAAATATTGAATTAAAAAATCGTTTACCACTGCTCCGATATCGGTTGGAAATAATTTATTTTTTTCAGCCCCTGTATTTTCGGTTTTGTTTTCTTTTGTAATGGTTGTGCCTTCAAAAGTCAGCATGGTATAATTACGCAATGTTCCTTCACGATCCGTTTTCTCAACATAATTACGTTTTTGAACCGTGCTGATAGTTGGTGCGTAGGTACTCGGACGACCAATACCAAGTTCTTCTAATTTTTTTACCAGGCTCGCTTCGGTGTAACGAGCAGGATGATGCGTGAATCTTTCGGTAGCTGTAATTTCTCTTACCAGCAATTTATCCCCTTGATTCATTGGAGGAAGAATCGATGAATTTTCTTCGTCTTCGGTTTCATCATCGTCCTTGCTTTCCATGTATACTTTTAGAAAACCATCGAACTTTAAAACTTCCCCTTGAGCTACGAATTGTTCGGGAGTAGTGCTGATTCCAACTTTTACGGTTGTTTTTTCAAGTTCAGCATCGGCCATCTGACTGGCAATGGTGCGTTTCCAGATTAAATCATAAAGACGTTGTTCATTGCGTTCCCCATCAATTTCTGAAGTAGAAATATAAGTGGGACGGATGGCCTCGTGAGCCTCTTGTGCGCCTTTACTTTTGGTTTTGTATTGACGAGGATTGTGATATTTTGCTCCGTAATTATTTGTAATAGCCTCTTTTGCTTGTGACATGGCGGTTTCCGAAAGGTTCACTGAATCGGTACGCATGTAGGTAATCTTTCCTGCTTCGTATAAACGCTGTGCTACAACCATTGTTTGCGAAACACTAAACCCTAATTTACGGGAAGCTTCCTGTTGTAAGGTTGAGGTTGTGAAAGGCGCACTAGGTGTACGCTTTGCAGGTTTTGTCTCAATACTATTGATGGCGTAGATAGCACCTTTGCATTTTTCTAAAAAAGCATTGGCTTCTGCTTCCGTTTTAAAACGGTTGTCTAATTCTGCTTTTAAAACACCTTTTCCCCCTACACTAAATTGCGCAGAAACTTTAAATGCTGAGGTAGATTGAAAGCTTTTAACTTCGCGCTCACGTTCTACAATTAACCTTACTGCTACAGATTGCACACGTCCCGCAGATAAACTCGGACGGATTTTTTTCCATAAGATAGGCGATAATTCAAACCCTACCAGGCGGTCTAAAATACGACGGGCTTGCTGTGCGTTTACCAGGTTTATGTCTATTTCACGGGGATTTGCAATTGCTTTTTGAATGGCCGGCTTTGTAATTTCATGAAAAACAATACGCTTGGTTTTGCTTTTTTCAAGTCCCAAAGTCTCGTATAAATGCCAGCTGATAGCCTCTCCCTCACGGTCCTCATCGGATGCGAGCCATACCATATCGGCACCTTTACTTAGTTTCTTTAATTCGGCAATTACCCGCTCTTTATCTGGCTGTACTTCGTATGTGGGTGTGAAATTCTTTTCCAGGTCAATCCCAAAGCCCTTTTTTACCAGGTCACGTACATGTCCAAAACTCGATCTTACCGTATAATCTTTCCCTAAAAATCCTTCTATGGTTTTTGCTTTTGCGGGGGACTCAACAATTACTAAATTTTTGCTCATACCTTATATATATGTGTCAATTTTTTGGGGTAGACCCAAAAAGTCTATTTTAAAATTGGCAAAGAAAAAAAATAATTCAGTTAAAATGCAAGCTAATCTCATTTTTAAATAACAATTTACAAGAATTTACGCTTAAAAACGTTAAAAATATGTCAAATTGTCACTTATTTAGTATTTTTGCCCCTTGAAAATGAATTCAGAGAATAAAATTATAGACGAAAAAGTTCAGGGAACACCTTTCATGGTCGAAACTAAAAATCCGGCAGGGAAGAAAATGTTTTTGGAAAGTTATGGTTGCCAAATGAATTTTGCGGATAGTGAAATTGTGGCTTCCATTTTAATGGATAAGGGCTATAGCACAACCAACAAATTTGAAGAGGCCGATGTTATATTTTTAAATACTTGTGCTATCCGCGAAAATGCGGAATTACGTGTGCGTAACCGTTTGAACGATTTTAAGAAAGCAAAAAAGGCAAATCCAAAATTATTAGTAGGCGTTCTTGGTTGCATGGCAGAGCGTTTAAAATCGCAATTTTTGGAACAGGAAAAACTGGTTGATATTGTTGTTGGTCCTGATGCCTACAGAGATTTACCCGGACTTATAGAAGAAGCAGAAGATGGACACAAAGCCATTAACGTTATATTAAGCAAAGAAGAAACCTACGCTGATCTTACTCCGGTGCGCCTTGGAAGCAATGGTGTAAATGCCTACATCAGTATTATGCGCGGTTGCGATAATATGTGTAGTTTTTGTGTAGTTCCGTTTACAAGAGGGCGCGAGCGCAGCCGGGATCCTGAGAGTATTGTGGCAGAAGCCGCAGATCTTTTCAGCAAAGGTTACAAAGAAGTTACCTTATTAGGTCAGAACGTAGACAGTTATCTATATACAGGTGGCGGATTAAAAAAAGAAACACTTACCGAGGAGCAAAAAGCAAGCTCCGTAAGTTTCGCTCAGTTACTGGAACGCGTGGCATTAGTAGATCCAAAATTACGTGTACGTTACTCTACATCACATCCAAAAGATATGACAGACGATGTACTCGAAGTCATTGCCAAATACCATAACATTTGTAATTACATTCACCTGCCGGTGCAAAGTGGAAGCAGCAGAATTTTAAACATGATGAACCGCGGTTATACGCGCGAATGGTATTTAGATAGAATGGCGGCCATTAACAGGATCATTCCTGGTTGCGGTATCAGTACGGATATCATTACCGGTTTTTGTTCAGAGACAGAAGAAGAGCATCAGGAAACTATCAGCTTAATGAAAGAAGTTCAATTCGATTACGCCTATATGTTTTCTTATAGCGAACGTCCGAAGACTCTTGCAGAACGTAAGTATGCGGATGATGTTCCGGAAGAAGTAAAAAGTCGTAGACTTGCTGAGATTGTTGAATTGCAAAGAAAGAATAGTGGAATCAAAACGCAGTTAGGATTGGGGAAAGTTCACGAAGTTTTAGTGGAGGGATTTTCGAAAAAATCGGATCAGGAATTGATGGGAAGAAATCCACAAAATACCGTAGTTGTTTTTCCAAAAGGAAATTATAAAAAAGGAGATTATGTGAATGTGCTGGTAACTAAGTGCACGACTAGTACATTGATAGGAGAGGCAGTAACAGAATAGGGAATCACGATTTAAGAGCCAAGAAGCAAGAAAGATTGTTTGACATAAAGTTTAAAACTCAATTAAAACGGATAATAACTAAAAATCATCGGTCATGGCGCACAACTTTTTAAATTTAATGATTTGGCAAAAATCAATGGACTTAACGGATTTGGTTTTCTTTTATAATAAAAATATGCCTTCAGATGAGCGGTTTAATCTGACAGATCAAATGAACAGAAGTTCTTGCTCCATTCCTTCAAACATTGCAGAAGGTTCAGGTAAAAGAACAAAGAAGCATTTTGCTGAATTTCTTTCTATCGCAATTTCTTCAGCTTATGAATTGCAAACTCAGTTATTGATTTGTCAAAGAAGAAATTATGGTAAAAAAGAAGAATTGGAGAAATGTTTAGTGTTAGTAGTTGAAATACAAAAAATGATTTTTTCATTTAAAGAAAAAATTGAAGGTAATTAATAACCAATGCAATCTTGAATCTTGATTCTATCTTCTTGATTCAGTATGGCGGTGGTTTAGAAATCTTAGAATGAATACTCAGGAATTAAAACAAAAATTCGGAATTATAGGAAATAATGTGTTGCTTGAACGTGCTGTAGATATAGCCCGCCAGGTAGCACCCACTGATCTTAACGTTGTAATAAACGGAGAGAGCGGAACTGGTAAAGAAGTATTTCCACAAATCATACATCAAAACAGTTCAAGAAAACACGGTCCGTATATAGCGGTTAACTGTGGTGCAATTCCCGAAGGAACAATAGACAGTGAATTATTCGGTCACGAAAAGGGAGCATTTACAGGAGCCACAGAAGCCCGTAAAGGTTATTTTGAGGTGGCTAACGGAGGAACTATTTTTTTAGATGAAGTAGGAGAGTTGCCGCTGGCTACACAAGCGCGCTTATTGCGTGTGTTGGAAAGCGGCGAATATATAAAAGTAGGAAGTAGTAAAGTTCAGAAAACAGACGTGCGTGTGGTAGCTGCAACTAATATTAATTTTTACCAGGCTTTGGAAAAAGAAAAATTCAGGGCCGATCTTTATTACCGCTTAAATACGGTTCCTATTTATCTACCGCCGTTACGTGAACGAAAAGATGATATCCATTTATTGTTTCGCAAATTTGCAAACGACTTTGCGGCTAAGTACAGCATGCCTGTATTGCGCCTGATGAGTGATGCGGAGCAAGTGCTTGTTAATTATTATTGGCCGGGAAATATACGCCAGTTAAAAAACATCGCAGAGCAGGTTTCCATTATTGAGAAAAGCAGGGAGATAAATGCCGAAACACTTTTAAAGTATTTACCCCAATATAATTCTACCAATGTGCCAACCGTTATGAAGACGGAACCTAGTTTCTCGAACTTTGAAAACGATCGCGAAATTATTTTTAAAGTGTTACGGGATAACCGCACCGAAATTAACGAATTAAAGAAAATCGTTTTTGACCTTGTATCGGGAAATGGGGGCAAAGTAAATAATGAAACTGTGCAGATTTTAAACAGACCTTACGAGTCGAATGAAAATCAGAACGCTTCTGGTACCGGACTTACTATTCATACACCATTAGGACTTCCAAACACCAATAACCCGCAGGTAATTGAAGTGGAAGAAACTCTCTCTTTGCAGGATAAGGAGATTGACATGATAAAAAAGGCGTTGCGTAAACACAAAGGAAAACGCAAAAACGCAGCAAAAGAATTAGGGATCAGCGAAAGAACACTTTATCGTAAAATAAATGAATATGCCATTGAAGAATAAATTTTCTTCAGCAAAATGATCTCAGTATATTTCAAAAGCAAAAATGAACCTAAGAATATTAAAATACGCGCTCTTTTTTTTAGTAGGAATTTTGTTTTCCTGCAAGCCACAGGTGTCGCTTAGCGGGGCTACTATTCCGGTAGAAGCGAAAACCGTGAGTGTTGGTTTTTTTACGAATAACACGAGTTTGGGTGCGCCCAGTTTATCGCAGCGTTTTACGGAACGTTTGCGCGATATGGTGTCACAACAAACATCACTCGCCCTGATGCCGAAAGACGGCGATTTGCAGTTCGACGGATATATCGCAGACTATCAGGTAACACCTGTAGCCATTCAGAGTAACGATCAGGCTAGTTTGAATCGCCTTACAATCAGTGTGCAGGTCATCTATCATAATAAATTTGATAAGACTAAAGATTTCGAGCAGTCTTTTGTACGCTACGCAGATTACTCCAGCGCTCTTAGCATTTCATCAAAAGAGGCCGAGCTTGTGCAGGAAATTTACAGGCAGATCACAGAAGATGTATTTAATAAAGCTTTTAATAACTGGTAATATAGATGCAGCCTGCCGAGCTTATAAAATACATTCAAAATCCTTCTTTGTTAGATAAAGAAAGTGTAAAACATCTTCAAAAACTAGTCCACGATTTTCCGTATTTTCAATCGGCACATGTTTTATTGAGTATGGCTTCCCGTAAATGGGACGCTTCTATTTATCAACAGAGCCTTAAAAAAACAGCGATAGTTACAACTAACCGCGCGCATTTATTTAAACTTATTCACCAGGTTGAAAATGAAGTTCCGGTAGCTAGTAGTAACCAGCAAGGTGAAGTTGTTGAGGCAAAACAGAAAGTTGACACTCACCAGGAAGATTCTAAACAAGAGCTCGACATTTTAAAGGCAACCGAAATTTCGACCGAACCAGTTATTGCCGTTAAAGTTGAGGAGCTGGAATCTGAACCACTTGAGAAAAAAGAAATTGAACAGGAAATAAAAGTAAAACCTGTTTTGAATGCAGAAGAAATCTTAGAACGTGAGATTGGTAAAGAGGTTGTAAATTCTTTTGTGGAGAAAGAAATTTTAAAAACACCCGAGCTAAATAAAACTCCTGTTAAAGTAGAAGATCCTGAAAGTTTTGCAGACTGGTTATCGTTTCTTAAAAAGAACAATGGTCAATCCTACAAACAAATTGAAGAGCAGGTAAGCTTTGAAAAGGCAAAACAGGATGCCAAACATACGCCGGTAGTTAAAGCCGAGAAAACTGCGGAAGTGCAGGAAAAAGACTCCGATAGTGTTGTAAATCCAAAAGAAGAAGTACAGGCCCGTAAGCTAAAGAATAAAGCTATTATTGATAAAATCATTGAAAGCAGTCCTGGAATTATCCGTCAGAAAGAAGAACAAAGATTTTATGCCCCTGATATTAAAGCTAAAGAAAGTCTGCTCGAGAACGAGCATTTGGTTACCGAGACGCTTGCTAAAATTTACGCTTTGCAGGGAAGTGTTAATAAAGCGATCCGCGCTTATGAGATCTTAAGTATAAAATCTCCCCAAAAAAGAGCCTATTACGATGGACTTATTCAAAAATTGAAGAATAATGCCTAAAAGCCTGAGAACCAAAGGTCCCGAATTGCTCAAAAAATTTGAAATTTCCAGAAAATGTGCTTACTTTGCACCTCTTATTAAATTTAATATAACCAATAAAAAATAACAACATGTTTTTCTCGATTATAACAATCATAGTTTGTGTATTACTAGTTTTAGTAATCTTAGTTCAAAACTCAAAAGGTGGTGGCATTCAAAGTCAGTTTGGTGCAGCTACACAAATTATGGGTGTTAAAAGAGGTACTGAATTTATTGAAAAAGCAACCTGGGGTTTAGCTATCGTATTAATCCTTTTAAGCGTTTTAATGTCACCACAAGGTACAGTTGTAGATACTACTTCTGAAGAAGGTGGATCAGTTGCAAAAAGAAAAGCTCAAACAGCTCCGGCATTGCCTGCACAACAACAGGCTCCTGCAGCTCAACCAGGTGCACAACCAGGCATGCCTGTTGAACCAGGAAAATAATTTTAATATGTAATTTCAAAAGCCATCCTTTTTGGATGGCTTTTTTGTTTTTATACCTTTGCTCAAAATTAAGTTATGCAGGTTTTTAAGTTTGGTGGTGCTTCGGTTAAAGATGCAGAATCCGTAAAAAATGTCTCTTCTATTTTAAAACGTTTTGCAAAAGAACCAACGGTTGTAGTGATTTCTGCAATGGGTAAGGTCACTAATAAGTTAGAAGAACTTACAAATGCCTATGTGCATAAATCTGGCTCCACAGAAACACTGCTTGAGGAAGTAAGGGAGTATCATGCGGATATTTTAAAGATTTTATTTCCTGATAAAAAACACAGCATTTACAACGATGTGGAAAATGTATTTGTAGAATTGTTATGGATTCTTGAAGAAGAGCCATCATTTTCCTATAATCATCATTACGATCAGATTGTTTCACAAGGGGAAATATTGTCTACCAGAATTGTCTCAGCTTACTTAAATACGGATGGCGTTAAAAATAAATGGCTCGACGCAAGGGGGATTTTGCAAACGGATAATTCTTACCGGGAGGGGAAAATAGATTATGACTTAAGTTCTACTTTAGTTCAGACGCAACTTTTACCTGCTTTAAAAACGAATGAAATGGTCCTTACACAGGGCTTTATTGGCGGCACTTCCGAAAATTTTACAACTACCTTAGGAAGAGAGGGAAGTGATTACACGGCAGCCCTGCTGGCTTATTTTACAGATGCCAGGCAGGTTGTAATTTGGAAAGATGTGCCGGGTGTTTTAAACGCAGATCCAAAATATTTTAAGAATACAAAAAAGATAGATGTATTAACCTATCATGACGCGATTGAGTTGACCTATTTTGGAGCGTCAGTTATTCATCCTAAAACAATTAAACCTCTGCAGAATAAAAATATTCCCCTGTACGTAAGGTCTTTTTTAAAGCCTGAAGAGCCTGGAACGCTTATTAAAGATGGCGAAAAAGGAAATACTATTACCAGTTATATTTTTAAAGAGAACCAACTACTTTTATCTATTCAACCTAAAGATTTCAGTTTCATAGCGGAAGATAACCTGAGCGGCATCTTTAATTTATTCTCCAAACACAATGTGCACATTCACATGATGCAGAATTCTGCCATTAGCTTTAGTGTTTGCACGGATAATGATATTCAAAAGATAGAGCCTTTAATAAACGATCTTCAGCAGCATTTTAAAGTTTTGTACAATACAGATGTGCAACTAATGACTATTCGTAATTACGACCAGGAAACCATTGCAAAACTGAGTGAGAACAAATTGATCTTAATAGAGCAGAGAAGCCGAAACACACATCAAATGGTTATGAAAGAGGAGCGCTCCTAGTTTTTGGTTTCTTGTTCCTGTTAAATTTAATCAGAAACAAGAAACCCGGAACAAAAACTCCTTAACGCTTTACGTATTGTGATTCGTAGTAATGTGCGTAGTTACCTGAAGTAACGTTATTTAACCACTCGTCGTTTTTCAAATACCAGTCTACAGTGCGGTCTAAACCTTGTTCGAATGTTACTGAAGGAACCCAGCCAAGATCTTCTTTTAATTTAGTAGCATCAATAGCATAACGCATATCGTGACCAGCACGGTCTTTTACAAACGTGATGAGTTTTTCATTAGTGCCTTCAGGGCGACCTAATTTTTTATCCATCACTTTACACAGCAAACGAATAACGTCAATGTTAGTCCATTCGTTGTGACCGCCAATGTTATAAGTACTTCCTAATTTTGCTTTGTGAAAAACAGTATCAATTGCCGTAGCGTGGTCCTCTACAAAGAGCCAGTCACGCACATTTTCACCTTTTCCATAAATAGGTAGAGGCTTATTCATTTTGATATTGTGAATGCAAAGGGGAATTAATTTTTCAGGAAAATGGTTTGGTCCGTAATTATTACTGCAATTTGAGATCACCACAGGTAAACCATAAGTGTCGTGGTAAGCACGCACAAAATGATCGCTGCTGGCTTTTGAGGCTGAGTAGGGACTATGTGGATCGTATGAGGTCTCTTCTGTGAACATTCCCGTTTCGCCCAGTGCTCCATATACCTCGTCAGTACTTACGTGATAAAATTTTGTGAATTTAGAAGTGTCTTCTTTGTAAAGTTCTTTCGCGGCGTTTAAAAGATTCACGGTGCCAATAACATTGGTCATCACAAACTCTAAAGGATTTGTAATGCTTCTGTCTACATGACTCTCTGCAGCGAGGTGAACTACTGCATTGTATTGCTCTTTTAAAAAGAGTGCATTTATAAAAGGAGCATCAACGATGTCGCCCTTAATAAATGTATAGTTCGGCTTATTCTCAATATCGGTAAGGTTTGCCAGGTTGCCCGCATAAGTTAGTTTATCTAAATTATGAATAGTGTAATCTGGATATTTGTTTACGAATAAACGCACCACGTGCGATCCGATAAATCCTGCTCCTCCTGTAATTAGAATCTTCATGCTTGTTGTTTTAACTTGTTAAACTTTAGGGCTCCTTTTTGTTTTATAAACTCCAGTAATTAAGAGTTTTTATTTTGTCTTTATAGATGCCTTTAACATCTACTAAAATTCCTTTTTTAGAAAGAATGGAGTCGAAGTATTTTTCATCAAGGGTTTTATATTCCTTATGATTTACGGCTACAATTACCCCGTCGTAACCTTTAGCGAGCTTATTTAAACCAAAACCATATTCGTGTTTTAATTCTTCAGAATCAGCATGTGGATCAACGATCTCTACCTTTACACCAAAAGACTTTAATTCTTTTACAATGTCAGCTACCTTACTGTTACGGATGTCGCTTACATCTTCTTTAAATGTAGCACCCATAACAAGGACTTTTGATTTTGAAATGTTTTTGCCGGCAGCAATGATTTTTTTAACGCAGGTTTTGGCGACATAAAATCCCATGCTGTCGTTTACGTAACGTCCGCTATTGATTACGCGTGCGTGGTAACCTAAAGATTCGGCTTTGTGAGTGAGGTAATAAGGATCAACACCAATGCAATGTCCACCTACTAAACCCGGAGAGAATTTTAAGAAATTCCATTTTGTTCCGGCCGCTGCTAAAACATCGTAAGTGTTGATATTCATTTTATTGAAAATGATCGAAAGCTCATTCATCAAAGCAATGTTTACGTCACGTTGGGTGTTCTCAATAATTTTTGCAGCTTCGGCTACTTTAATACTTGAGGCGCGGTGTGTGCCTGGTTCCACAATGATCTCGTAAGTTTTTGCAATGTTTTCAAGACTTTCTTTATCGCAGCCAGAAACGATTTTTAAAATTTTTGTAATGGTGTGTTCTTTATCACCCGGATTAATACGCTCAGGAGAATAACCTACTTTAAAATCTTTTACAAATTTTAGTCCTGAGTGTTGTTCTAAAACAGGAATACAATCCTCTTCCGTACAGCCCGGATAAACTGTAGATTCATAAACAACATAATCTCCTTTTTTAAGAACCTTCCCAACAGTAGTAGAAGCACCAATCAAAGGTTTTAAATCAGGTAAATTATGCTCATCAATCGGAGTAGGTACGGCAATAATAAAAAAGTTAGCTTTTTTTAAATCTTCAAGTTTATGTGTGAAAAGTATATCAGCGTTCGCGAAATCTTTTTTAGTGAGTTCGTTACTCGGATCAATTCCTTTTTTCATCATATCTACACGACCCGCATGAATATCGAATCCAATGACTTTGATTTTTTTTGCGAAAGCTAATGCAATAGGTAAACCTACATAGCCAAGGCCGATAACTGCTACCGTTGCTTCTTTTTTCAGTATTTTAGTATAGATGCTCATAAGAGGGAATAATTTTAAAAATGGGGTTTATTTATTTTATAACGTTAGTAGGTCTTAATGCGTAAATGCGTTCAATGATATCAACCACTTTTAATCCTTCAAGGGCATTGGTAGAAATCTTGTTGGTACCCTGTAAAGTACGTACAACATTCTCTATCACGCTGTGGTGATTGTTGGCCGAGCCCTTGTAGGAGCCGTAATCATTGGCAGGATTTGTTTCACCAAGAACGGGCATGGTATAATCTTTAATATTGCAAACCTCTATTTGGTCCATGTATTGACCTCCAACTTTCACGCTTCCTTTGCTGCCAACAATGGTAAGTGATGATTCCAGGTTTTTATCCCAAACGGCAGTAGAGTAGTTGATACAGCCCATTCCGCCATTCACAAAATCAAAGCTCACAAAACCACTGTCTTCAAAAGCCGTTGTTTTTTGATGATTAAAATCTGCAAATTTAGCCTGGATGTTTACAATATCACCAAAGATCCAATACATAATATCGATCCAATGACTGAATTGTGTAAACAAAGTTCCGCCATCCAGATTCTGAGTGCCTTTCCAGTTGCCTGGTTTGTAATAACGTTCGTCGCGATTCCAGTAACAGTTTAGCTGTACCATGTAAATATCGCCAATGATTTTATTTTCTACTACTTCTTTTAGCCAAACACTTGGCGGTGAATAACGGTTCTGCATCACACAGAAAACCGTTTTGTGATGATGCAAAGCAGAGTAAATAATTTTCTCACAATCAGCTTTACTAAGAGCCATTGGTTTTTCTACAACCACGTGTTTATTTTGTTCCAATGCGGCTAATGCGTGTTCGGCATGTAATCCATTGGGTGTACAAACATTTATAACTTCTACTTCAGGATGCGCCTCTAATAAATCAGGAACGGAAGTATAAAATTTTTCATTAAGGTTTTCTAATCCTAATTTTTCTTTTGGAAGCAGGTCGCAAACAGCAACAAGCTCGCAATCAGGGTTTCTTCTCACCATTTCAGCATGACGTTTACCAATATGTCCCTGCCCGATGACTGCGAATTTTATTTTATTTTTTTGCTCCATTTTATTCTATGAATACTATCACAATTGGTGATGAGTTAGTGTTTGTGACATCACAATTTGCGATGTCAAAGTAACTATGAAATACGCTTAACTAAATTATTTTCTAATTTATACTTCTGCCCGCTTTCTTTGCAGGTAGCATTTCCTTCTTTGTCAAAATCTAATTTATGTCCAAACTCGCTCATCCAACCGGTTTGACGGGAAGGGTTTCCAACAACTAAAGCATAATCAGGAACAGTTTTTGTAACTACTGCCCCGGCACCTATAAATGCGAACTGACCGATGTCGTGCCCGCAAACAATAGTAGCATTTGCTCCAATAGAGGCGCCTTTTCCAACATGTGTTTTTGCGTATTCCGCTTTACGGTTAACTGCACTTCTTGGATTGATGACGTTTGTAAAGACCATCGAAGGTCCCAAAAAAACATCGTCATCGCAAATAACGCCGGTGTAAATAGAGACATTATTTTGAACTTTAACATTGGCGCCAAGCACTACATCAGGAGACACCACCACATTCTGACCTAGATTGCAGTTTTTTCCCAATTTACAATTGGGCATTACGTGTGAAAAGTGCCAGATTTTTGTGCCTTCACCAATTTCACATCCTTCATCAATAATTGCCGTAGGATGCGCAAAATAATTTTTAGTCTCCATCTTTTTTTAGGAGTACAAAAGTAATAAAATAGCCCTGATGTAAAAATATAATTTACCTTAGGATGTGGCTGAAAATAAGGTCTTAAGATTATTTTAATATATTTGTAAACTTTAGAAATTATGAGCTTTAACTATAAAAAATACCTTCCGTATGCCGCAGCAATTGTGGTTTTTGCGATCATTACCTTAATATATTTTAAACCCCTGTTAAGCGGTAAAGAATTGAGGCAGGATGATATTGCCCGCCACAAAGGAATGAGCAAGGAAATATCGGACTTTAGAAAACAGAATAACGCAGAACCCTTGTGGACGAATTCCATGTTTGGAGGGATGCCGGCTTACCAGATCTCAACCAAATATCCAGGCAATTGGTTAGGGTTCCTGGACGGTACTTCTGAGCATTCCGGGTTATTCAAACTCTTTCTTCCAAAACCAAGCGGCTATTTGTTTTTGTATTGCCTTGGGTTTTTTATTTTGCTGTTGTGTCTGGATGTAGCGCCATGGCTGGCACTCTTGGGAGGAGCGGCTTATGCCTTTAGCTCCTATTTTCTGATCATTATTGAAGCAGGACATAACTCAAAAGCCAATGCTCTTGGGTATTTGCCAGCCCTAATTGGAGGCGTGATTCTTTTATTTAAAGAGCGTTATTGGCTGGGTATGGCAGTTACAGCCCTATTTACAGCGATGGAACTCAATGCTAACCACGTTCAAATTTCCTATTACGGCTATATTTTAATTGGTTTTATTGTTTTAGGCTATTTCTTCACAGCACTCAAAAACAAAGCAATGCCCTCGTTTTTTAAGGCCTGCGCACTCCTATTGCTAACCACGGTTATAGGATTTTTACCTAATGCCGGAAATCTTTTAAGCACGAACGAATATGGCAAATACAGCACCCGTGGTAAAACTGAATTAACAATCAAATCTAATATTAAAAAAGATAAAAAAAGCCTTGATGAGTCGCCCTCAGGTGGCAATGAAATAGCTTCTGAACCCTTAAAAGAACAGTACGAAAAAAATACGACTACAGGTCTGGATGCTGATTATGCCACTCAATGGAGTTATGGTATAGGAGAGACCTTTACGTTTTTAATCCCAGATTTTAAAGGAGGGGCAAGTGGGGCTATTGCTTCAGCAGATCCAAAAGCGCTTAAAAAAGTAAACCCTGAAATGCGTGAGGATGTGGCCCGTTCGAGCGCCTACTTCGGAGATCAGCCATTTACAAGCGGACCTGTTTACATTGGAGCAATCATTATGTTCCTGGCGTTCTTAGGGATGTTTATTGTTAAGAACCCTATTAAATGGCCCTTGTTTTTTGCCACACTTCTTACCATTGCCCTGGGCTGGGGAAGTAATTTTATGAGTCTGACCGATTTCTTCATGCACAACATTCCCGGGTACAATAAATTCCGTGCGGTAGCCATGATCATGGTGGTTGCAGAGCTTACTATTCCCTTGTTAGCTATATTGGCTGTTGCTGAAGTATTAAAAATAAAAAGCTGGGATCAAAAAATCTTCCTTCGCCTGATCAAAAAAGAAGTAGCACTTAAAAAATTAGTGATTATTTCTGCGGCTGTATTGGGAGGTTTTTGCATACTAGGCTATTTCGTTCCTGATCTTGTAAACACTTTTCACGCGTCTAATGAAGACAGAGATATGATCAGGCAGATTGCCCGACAAGGAACTTCGGAGGAGCAGGCGCGTCAATACGTGGGGCAAGTCCTGCCCGAAATCGAGAAAGCCAGAACTGCCATCTTTCAATCGGATGCTATTCGTTCTTTCATTTTTATCGCTTTAGGATTTCTGCTGATCTTCCTGTACTACACTAAAAAAATCAAAAGTGAATTATTTTTAGGGGTTCTCGGACTCTTTATCGTTATTGATCTTTGGACGGTTGATACGCGTTACCTGAATGCCAAGTCGTTCGTGAGCAAAGAGCAAAATGCAGAGATGATTGCGACAAAAACGCGCGCCGATGAGGAAATTCTAATGGATAAAACATTAGATTACCGTGTCTTAAATTTAAGTGTAAATACTTTTAACGATGCCTCCACTTCTTTTTACCATAAATCTATTGGTGGTTACCATGGAGCCAAACTTAAAAAATATGCTGAACTGATCGATTTTCAATTGGAGAACTCTTACAATCCTGATACGGAAATTCAAAGATTTTATAAAAATGCTGGTAAAGCTTTTCAGAGTGATAGCGCTACAGATGCTCTTCTTTCAAGCCTCCAGGTAATTAATATGCTTAACACCCGTTATTTTATTTTACCGGGTGGCGAAGGACGCGAAGAAATGCCTTTATTAAACAAAGCGGCAAATGGAAATGCCTGGTTCATCAAAAATCTGTTTGTAGTGCCCACTGCAGATGATGAAATTTTAGGTTTACGTAAACTCAATACAAAAACTCAGGCAATTACTACTGAGAAGTTTACAAAAACAGATAAATTAAATGCTGCTTATCCGGGCGAAGGTCGTATTAAACTTATCTCTTACCAACCCAACGATCTGGTTTATGAAAGCGAGGCTAAGCAGGATGAATTTGCTGTGTTTTCTGAGATATATTATCCCGAAGGATGGAATGCTTACATAGATGGACAGTTAAAACCACACATTTCTGTCAATTACATTTTACGAGGTATGAACATTCCGGCAGGTAAACACACCATCGAATTTAAATTCGAACCATCCACTTATACCAGGGCCAACACTATTGCGTTAATTGGTTCTATCCTTCTGCTGATAACGGTTGCGGCCGGAGTGTACTTTCACTACAAGAGGAACAATGTTATTGTTAGTTAAATGGCATATATTGTTGATTACGTCAGATAAATAACTGACAGAAAGACTCTAAATTTGATCTGGAACAGAAATTGTATAGTAATAAGCAATCATAAAAAAATAAAGTTATGGCATTAGAAATCACAGACGCAAACTTCGAAGAATTGGTTTTAAAAAGTGATAAACCAGTATTAGTAGATTTTTGGGCAGAATGGTGTGGACCATGTAGAATGGTTGGACCAGTAGTTGAAGAACTATCAAAAGAATACGAAGGTAAAGCAGTTATCGGAAAAGTTAATGTGGATTTAAATTCAAACATTAGCGCGAACTACGGAATCCGTAATATCCCAACACTTCTTTATTTTAAAAACGGTCAGTTAGTTGACAAACAAGTGGGTGTGGTTCCAAAATCAGCTTTAGCAGCTAAGTTGGACGCTCAAATGTAAAATCAAACATATCTTAATAAAAAATCCCGTCTCTAAAAAGGCGGGATTTTTTGTTTGTATACAGTCTGAGATTTAGTTGACAATAATTTTGCGACTCATCTTAACCCCATTCATTTCTAAATTAATAAAGTAAAGGCCAGGAGCTAATTCAGAATGCGTGTTTATTCGCAGCTCGTGTGCTCCCTGGTAATAGGTGCTTTGCGGCAGTGACAGCAGCTGGGTGCCGCTTAGAGAGCTTACAGTGTAACTTATTTTGGCGGGATCGGATAACTGAAAACTTAAATTAAACTCAGAAGATGAAGGATTGGGATAAACAGTTAAGTCTATAGCTTTTGTAAGTTCATTCATCCCAACAGGCGTTTGAAAGTTTACTTCATCCAGGTAAAAACGGTTGCCGTAGCCATTGCCACCAGCATCTTCCTGGAAATAAAAACGCAAGATTACATTCTCGTCGGATAGAAAGGGGAAGAATTGTGGTTGTTGTGTTAGAATTTTTTCTTTCCATTGTTCAGGCTCAGGATAAAATAATGCCGCGCTTATCCCTCCTGAATTTTGCGATAAAGTGGTGAGTGCGGGTGACCAAACATCCGTCCAGCTGCCACCGCAATTGCGACTTGCCTGCACTTTAAAAATATCTTTAGTGCTGTTGTATTTCATAGCGTAGGCATATTTGAAACTAAACTGTGCGCCCTGGTTGTGTTTAAAATCATAAGAAGGACTCTGAAGGATCTCTACAGAATTTGCACTCAAAAGTTCTCCCGGAACATACATGCCATTTGATCCTTGAGAAGCCTCAGTTATTACGGCCCATTTGTAGTTGGGGGTTGTGGGATTAATAACCGTCCAGTTTGCAGGGGGTGCCACCGAGGAGGCTTCGAAGCTTTCTGAACTACCCGAGTTTATTTGCGTAACCCCATCCGCTACTGTTATGGTAATAGTTTTTAAACTGCTGCCATTTGCATTCGCTACTAAACAACTAATGTGCGTTTGTCCGGTAGTTGTGAAAAGAACAGAAGTGGAAGACGCAGAACTGTTAGCAAGTATAGCGCCGTTATCAGCGCTCCACGAATAACTCGTTGGGGCTGCATTAAAGGTGAAACTTGACAAAGATAATGTTCTGCCCGAACAGGCTGTAAAAGACGGCGCCGCCACTATAGCATGGTCGGGAGCACAATTTGTTCCGGGATTTGTGACTCCGGTAGCCTGAAGATTCGTGGGAGCGGATAAATTATTTCTTCCGTTCACAACAGAGTTAACGCAGGTTTGCATCCTGTTAGATTGTCCAATAGTATACATCCTCTGGCAGTAGGCATATTCCATATAATTCTGAACGTTCTCCACAATGCCCTGGTTGCAAGGAGCAGAAGTGTTAAGGTTACAGGAAGTGTATCCCTTAGTAATGGGTGTATCGTTTACACCATCGTCTCCACAGGCCACTCCTGGAGAGTTGGTTCCTCCCCAAACATGATCCAGGTCAAACCAATGTCCCACCTCATGTGTCAGAGCTCTCGAAAGATAAGAACTACCAGTACCTATGCTTCCAACGTAATTACTTAAAATTACAATGGCATCCATTGCAGAAGGAACGCCTGAGCCAGGTAAATACGTGTATCCCGCAGCACCTGCAAACATAGACCTCACCACGTAAATGTTCAAATACTTATGCGGTGGCCAGGTGTAAGCATACTGAGAAAAATTTCCATTCCAATCGGTATTCGGGTCATAATGACGTATAATTCCATTAGTACAATTTCCATTAGGATCTTTAGTTGCCAGTACAAAATCAAATTGCGGATTTCCGATCAAGTGTTTAAACGGCCCCACCACACTTGACGTATCTGCGTTATTCGCATTAAAATCGCGAGTAAGAATATTTACCGCGTCAATAACCTGGGCATCTGAAATATTCTCACCAGTACCGGTATGTAAAATGTGGAATACCACCGGTATAGTGTAAACGCCTGCTGACAAGCTTTTTCCGGCAAGGTGCCCATTGGACTGAACGAGAACCTTGTCTTTTTCTGCCAGATTTTTTTTATGCTTTTCAAAATCTTCTTTTAATTCCGGATGCTTTGTAAACCATTCATTTTGTTTTTCAGTAGTATAACAAAAGTTTTGGGCCAATAGATTGCAGCCCAATATGCAAAGCAAGGATGAAAAGATTTTTTTCATGAACTAAAATTAAATTTTGTTTTTGAGGAGCATTAAAGATACTTAAAATTAAGGCAAGGTTATCGCTTTTTTACCTTTTGTGAATTTAGATAAGCCGCAAATAAAGGGCCACTAAAACCCCAAAATAGTTTTTTCAATTCCAGTCAATCTGTTATATTTGTAATAATATCATTTATCATGGGAAAACAAGACAGCGCAGCAAGGACAAGCAATTTAAGCTTCGAAGAATTTAAAACGATAGTACTTAGTGATTTTAAATTAGTGAACGAAAGTCGCCAGGCAAGTTTATTAGGAAGAAAAGAAGTGTTGACGGGAAAAGCTAAATTCGGAATTTTTGGAGATGGAAAAGAAGTAGCACAAGCTGCCATGAGCAAGGTATTTAAAAACGGCGATTTCAGAAGTGGTTATTACCGTGACCAGACTTTTATGTTTTCGATTGGAGCTTTAACCATTCAACAATGGTTTGCCGGGTTATACGGACATACAGATCTTTCTCACGAACCGATGAGCGCCGGGCGCCAGATGGGAGGTCACTTTGGTACGCATAGCCTTAACGAAGACGGAACTTTTAAAGCTCTTGTGAATCAAAAAAACTCAAGCAGCGATATTTCTCCAACAGGCGGGCAAATGCCGCGTTTATTGGGATTAGCCTATGCATCACATTTTTACAGAATAAACAAAGAGTTACAAACGGAACCTTTTACAAACTATAGTAACAAAGGAAATGAAGTAGCTTTTGGAACAATTGGTGATGCTTCAACAAGCGAAGGATTATTCTGGGAAACAATCAACGCCGCCGGAGTACTGCAGGTGCCAATGCTGATGAGTGTTTGGGACGATGGTCATGGGATTTCTGTTCCTAAAAAATATCAGACTACAAAAGAAAGTATCAGCGAAATTCTAAAAGGATTTCAAAGAGAAAACGGTGGAAAGGGATTTGAAATATTAAAGACCAAAGGATGGGATTATGCACATCTTTGCGAAACTTATGAAAAGGCGGTAAAGATCTGTCGTGAAGAACACGTACCTGTTCTTGTTCACGTAGAAGAAGTAACTCAGCCACAGGGGCACAGTACAAGCGGCTCGCACGAGCGTTATAAATCCAAAGAACGTTTAGACTGGGAAGTAGAGTTTGATTGTATTAAACAAATGCGTCAGTGGATCTTAACTAACGCGCTTGCTAATGAAGAAGAATTAGTGAAGATTGAAGAAGATGCAAAAGAGGCTGTTAAACAGGCGAAATCAGCAGCCTGGAGCAATTACCTTGATCCGATCAAAGCAGAGATAACCGAAGTAACAGCTATTTTTGATGAAATGGGTGGCGACGATATAGGAGCTATTAAGAAAGAATTACAAAGCATTAAAGAACCAAACAGAAGGGACATTCATTCGGCTGTAAAAAATGTTTTGAGAACCACATATAAAAACAGTTCGGCGGCAAGAGAAGCACTCATAAACTGGTTGGAAACTTCACGTCGTCAAAACAGTGACCGTTACAGTTCTCACCTGTATTCACAATCACCAATGAAAGTGCAGAATATTTCTACAAAAGCTGTAGAATATGGAGAAGATAAGGTAATGGATGGGCGTGAAATACTGCGTGAAAATTTTGACGCCATCCTTAAAAAATATCCGGAGGTAATGATCTTTGGTGAAGACTCAGGGAAAATCGGCGGGGTGAACCAGGGCCTGGAGGGTTTGCAGTTAAAATATGGCGAACACCGTGTTTTTGATACAGGAATTCGTGAAGCAACCATTATGGGGCAAGCTATAGGATTAGCACTGCGTGGACTCAGACCTATTGCCGAAATTCAATACTTAGATTATTTGTTATACGCTTTACAGCTGATGAGCGATGATCTTGCAACTTTACAGTGGCGCACAAAAGGAAAACAAAAGGCTCCTGTACTAATCCGTACCCGTGGACACAGGCTCGAAGGCGTTTGGCACAGTGGCTCGCCAATGGGAATGATAGTGCATGCCTGCCGTGGTATAAACGTTTGCGTGCCGCGCAACATGACCATTGCGTCTGGTTTTTATAACACTTTACTTGAGGCGGATGAACCAGCATTAGTTATCGAACCTTTAAACGCTTACCGTTTAAAAGAAAAACAACCTTCTAATTTTGGAGAATACAAAGTTGCTTTGGGCGTTCCTGAAATATTAACTGAAGGAAAAGACGTGACATTGGTAACTTATGGCAGTTCGGTTCGTATTGCGCAGGAAGCTTTAAAACATTTGGAAAAACATGGCATTTCAGTAGAACTTATCGATGTGCAAACGCTTATTCCTTTCGATATACATAAAAGCTTAGTTGAATCTGTTAAAAAGACTAACAGGCTAGTGGTTTTAGACGAAGATGTTCCGGGTGGAGCAAGTGCTTATATTTTGCAAAAAATCATGGAAGAACAAGGTGCTTATAAATTTCTTGATTCGGCACCCCTTACAATTGCTTCAAAAGAGCATAGGCCGGCTTATGGCAGTGATGGCGATTATTTCAGTAAACCGAATGCAGATGATGTTTTTGATATGATTTACCGACTTATGCACGAGAGTAACCCTGCGCAATTTCCGGTGATTTATTAAAAAAAACTGTATTTTCGTAGCCTTAAATTATACCGAGGTATATTACACAAAAACAATGGCAAAGAATTTTAAACTAAACATCCTTATTGCGGCATTTATTTTTATTTCTTCGTTTGCTTTCGCACAAACGCCTGAGCCTGCGAAACAAGAAGATGAGTTTGCGAATAAAAAAGTAGAAACCAAAATAACGGAAGTTATTCCGACAGATTCATTAGCCGGCGGCGAACTTGTAAAGCGTGCTGTAGCCTGGATAAAAGTTGAAAGTCTGAAGTATAAAAAATCTGCAGGAACCACAACGGGAACTAAAGTGGAATGTGTTGCCAGTTTTCCGGTAAAACCTAAAGAGCTTAATCCGCAGGTAGATTACACCGGTAAAGTTACCATGAAAGTGGTGATCGAATGCAAAGACAGTAAGTACCGTTACACCATCTCTGATATTAAACACATCAGTAAAAGTGGAAATGTTAACGGCGGAAGCGTTGATAACGTGGTTCCTGATTGCGGAAGCATGGGCATGAACGATATTATTTGGAAAAGATTAAAGGGCGAGATGATGCGCGGCGCAGGTCTTGTTGCGAGTGATTTAAAAGTCGGGATGTCTGTTATAGCTACCGATAAAAAGGCCGAAGACGAGTGGTAATTATAGGTAATGCTGCAAAGCGGCAAATGTTTCTTTTTACACACATTGTCCATCTCACTTCCTACACTTTCCATTAGTTAATACCCATACTTCTCCTGCCACAACTTTTTGAGATAAGCCCTCTGTTCTGCTTCACGCGCGTTGTTACCGGGCTCATAAAATTTTTTCCCGCTTAATTCTTCAGGTAAAAATTCTTGTTCTGCAAAGTTGTTTTCAAACGAGTGAGCGTATTTGTAATCTTTTCCATAATCAAGATTCTTCATGAGTTTTGTAGGAGCATTTCTCAATTGTAAAGGCACAGGAAGATCGCCGGTTTGATCTACGGCAGCAGAAGCTTCTGCAATACCCATGTAGCTGGCGTTGCTCTTTGCACTGCAGGCTAAGTAAGTAACGCACTGCGCAAGGATAATCCTGGCTTCAGGCATGCCGATTACTTTTACCGCGTTAAAACAATTATTGGCAAGCAATAAAGCATTCGGATTTGCATTACCAATATCCTCACTCGACAGGATTAAGAGTCTTCTGGCTATAAAAGAAGGATCCTCACCGCCTTTTAGCATGCGCGCAAGATAATAGAGCGCGGCGTTGGGATCACTTCCCCTGATTGATTTTATAAACGCAGAGATAATATCGTAATGTTGTTCTCCATTTTTATCATATAAAGCAAGGTTTTGTTGAATGGTATTTAAAACAAGTTCGTTGGTTATAATAATCTCGGCTGAAGCAGAACTGTTTACTACAATTTCAAGAGCATTTAAAAGTTTCCGCGCGTCTCCGCCACTTACCCGCACTAACGCCTCATGCTCTTGTAGATCGATTTTTTTCGCAGACAAATACTCATCATCACGGATAGCGTTCTGTAAAAGACTTACAAGTTCTTGTTCTTCCAAAGATTTTAAAACATAAATCTGACAGCGCGATAATAAAGCGGGAATTACTTCAAAAGAAGGATTTTCTGTAGTGGCGCCGATTAAAGTCACCACACCTTTTTCTACCGCACCTAACAGCGAATCTTGTTGCGATTTGCTAAAACGGTGAATCTCATCTATAAATAAAACAGGTTTACTTTGATTAAATAAATTATTGTCGCTTGCCTTTTCAATCACTTCACGCACATCTTTTACCCCGCTGTTAATAGCACTTAACATGTAAAATGGTCGTTTTAATTCTGCAGCAATAATAAGTGCCAGAGAGGTTTTACCAACACCCGGAGGACCCCATAGAATAAGGGAAGGCAACAGGTTTTGTTTTATGGCGCTGCGCAGGGCGCTGTTTGAACCTATGATGTGTTGCTGACCTATATACTGGTCGAGGGTTTTGGGGCGTATACGTTCGGCTAAAGGCTGCATTTATATTAATTATATTTAACGGTTAAGTAAATAATAAATTCCTATTTTTACGTATAAAATTTCTACAAAAATTGTTATGAGTAAATTAAAAGCAACTTCTTTCCGAACGGGCGTTTTGGGTATTGTTCTCTTATTAACCCTTGCAGCATTTAAAGGTGAGAAAGATTCTTTACATAAAAGAACTTTTAACATCATGTTGGATGAATTGAAAGATGGAGTTCCCGTAAAAGCGGGGAAAAAAGGGATTGCCGATAAATTTTATTTTAAAGAAGGGAAAGTTTTCAGCGATTTTTTAAATGAAAAATTTGGTTACAAATGGATGCGTTACCGTATTAACAAAGATTCTATTTTTACCGATTCTACAGACACAGAAGTACGTTGGTTAGAAGTTGAGTCGTCAGCAACCAACGAAGACAATCAAACAGTGATGATAAATTTTACTTCAGTTGAATGGGATCTGGATGGAACTGTCAAGATTACAAAAAACGATAAGATTAAAAAATACTATGATATTGTTGGACGCGAAAAAGGCGGAAAGCCTAAGAAGCCAAAAAAACCAAAAGCGAATAAAGTTTTTGAAATTGTTGAGCCAGGAACAGAACCAAGCACTGAGGAAAATCGTAAGTAAGAGCATGAAAAACCTATCAGGCATAAAAATAGCTGTAACGATGGTTGCAGCTATTTTTTTTATCACCGCATGCGGACAGAATAAACCACAGGAAACAAAAAAACTAAGTATGAAAACAGAAGAAACAAGCACTAAAACCCCAAACATTCCGGCCATAAATTCAGGCATAGATACAGCAACTTTCGGAGCAGGTTGTTTCTGGTGCATCGAAGCAGTATTTCAACGTCTGAATGGCGTAATTAGCGTAAAGAGTGGCTACAGTGGGGGACATGTGAAAAATCCATCGTATCGCGAAGTTTGTAATGGAACAACAGGACATGCTGAGGTAGCGGAGATCGTATACGATAAAAGTAAATTGAGCTTTGATGAATTATTAGAGGTTTTTTGGAAGACTCACGATCCAACTACTCTAAATCAACAAGGTAATGATCACGGAACCCAATACCGCTCGGCTATTTTTTATCATACGCTTGAGCAGAAAGAAAAAGCAGAGAAATATAAAAACGAATTAAATGCGGCAAAGGTTTATCCTGATCCCATTGTTACAGAGATAGTTCCTTTTGAGAAATTTTACGTGGCAGAAGACTACCATCAAAATTATTACAATCAAAATGGCGAACAGGGCTATTGCAAATTTGTAATTCAACCAAAGGTGGAGAAATTTGAAAAGATCTTTAAAGATAAGATGAAGCACTAAGGGGTTTCGGGATATTTATTCGGATTGTTATTAATTAAAAAAGCGGAAGAGACATCTTCCGCTTTTTGTTTTAAAATCCTAAGTCTAATCTATTGCTTAAAAACTATTAACTATAAAACTTATTTCTTAATACGTTCAACATATTCACCTGTGCGGGTGTCGATTTTCACCCAGTCGCCTTCGTTTAAAAATAAAGGAACACGAATTTCTGTACCGGTATCAATTTTTGCAGGTTTTAATGTGTTAGTCGCTGTATCGCCTTTTAATCCTGGTTCTGCATAGGTAATCTGAGCCTCTACAAAAGTCGGAGCTTCAGCGAGGATAGCATCATCGCCTTCAAAGCTGATCTTTACTTCCATACCTTCTTTTAAGAAACGTCCGCTATCACCAAACATTAACAAAGGAATATGCACTTGTTCAAAAGACTCATTATCCATTACCACAGCAAATTCTCCTTCGGTATAAATAAATTGCATCATGCGAAATTCCACACGTACAACTTCTACGCTTTCACCGCTTCTGAAACGGTTTTCTGTTTGTTTGCCATTTTTTAAGTTACGCATTTTAGCCTGGTAAAAAGCACGTAAGTTACCGGGAGTGCGGTGTTGGTAGTCTGTAATTTGAACCAGTTCTCCGTTAAAGCGGATGATTGAACCTACATTGATGTCGCCTGTATCTGCCATGTTTTTTTATTTTAATTTTTATTTATTCCCGATAGCTATCGGGGTTAAGCTTTATGATATTAATTTTTCTAATTAGAGATCCTCTTCAGAAAGGTCGTGAACTACCCCCATTGCTGAGAATTTTTCAATACGTTGATCTATGCGTTCCTCTGGTTTTAATTTCCCCAAAGTTGCCAGATGTTTTTTAATTTCTTCTTTTACGGTTGCAAAAATCAGTTCATGGTTGCGGTGAGCTCCTCCAAGGGGTTCAGGGATGATGCCATCAATCAAACCATTTTTACTCATGTCGTGCGAAGTTAATTTTAATGCTTCAGCGGCTTTTTCTTTAAAGTTCCAGCTTCTCCATAAAATAGACGAACAAGATTCGGGAGAAATTACAGAGTACCAGGTGTTTTCCAACATTAAAACCTTATCGCCAATACCAATTCCCAATGCACCTCCACTGGCTCCTTCGCCAATGATAATGCAAATTACCGGAACCTTTAACTGAACCATTTCCAAAAGATTACGGGCAATGGCTTCTCCTTGTCCGCGTTCTTCAGCTTCCAGCCCGGGATAAGCACCCGGTGTATCAATAAAAGTAACGATGGGTTTATTAAATTTTTCAGCCATTTTCATAAGACGTAGGGCCTTACGATAGCCTTCGGGGTTGGCCATTCCAAAACGTCTGATCTGGCGCATTTTTGTATTGATACCTTTTTGCTGACCTATGAACATTACTGTTTGTCCGTCAATCTCTCCAAATCCACCAACCATAGCTTTGTCATCGCCCACAGTTCTGTCGCCATGCAGCTCCATAAAACTTTTGTTGGAAACCGCATCTATATAAGCTAAAGTGTAGGGTCTTTCAGGATGACGGCTTACCTGTACTCTTTGCCAGGCGCTCAGGTTCGAATAAAGTTCCTGCGTCTTCTCGTCCATGTGCATTTCCAACTCTTTGATTTTGTCCGATAAATCAACTTTGCTTTTAGAAGCTACTTCCTTAAGCTTTATTAATTCGGCTTCCATCTCCTGAATTGGCTTTTCAAAATCCAAATACGTCATTCTTTATTTTAAATTAGTTAGGGCGCAAAGATAGAAATTTTTAAAAAATAGGGCGGGTTCTGTTACAGGCTTAAAATACTGATAATCAGTATACAAAGAAAAAGAATTAAAAAGCTTGACGTGCTTAGAGCATAATTTGAAACCACTTAAGCAATAAGACCTGCAACTTATCAAACATTTAGCTCCGATAATTGTACTCAGGTATTTTTTTAAGTATCTTTATAAATCTCTTATTCTATGAAAAATTTATTCAAAGTTATCGTGTTTGTGCTTCCTGCAATGTTGGTGTTTCCTTCTTGCGAAAAAGATAAAAAAACAGTTGAAGACCCTGGAGTGCCAGCGCCAATAGCTGGAGGATCTTCCACAATTTCGGCAACCGGTACCATGAAGGTTGAGTTTCATAATATGGTGGATTCTGATCCATTAGAGTATGGTAAGATGTATAAAAATCCACATGGTGATCCTTATACCATTAGCAAATTCAATTATTATATCAGCAACATTGTTCTTACTAAAAATGATAATTCAAAAATCACAATTGCCAATCAATACCAGATAATCGAGCAGGCAGATGATACAACGCGCACAATTAAACTAAAAGGTGTTCCCGAAGGTTCTTATAAGGCAATTCGTTTGATTTTAGGTGTTGACAGTGCGCGCAATAAATCAGGGGCGCAGTCTGGTGGTCTTGACGTTAATTATGCTTCTGATATGTACTGGGGCTGGAACCAGGGTTATATTTTTCTGAAGTTAGAAGGTACATCCGATTCGTCAGCTACAAAAAGTATTACTTTTCACATGGGTGGGGCAAGCGGTGTCTATAAAACACAGCGCGAAATAAATATCGATTTTGTAGCAGCTGAGGCAAATGTTACAAAGACTTCTACACCGACATTGCATTTGAACGTAGATGTAAATGAGATGTTTAAAAGTCCGGCTTTAATAGCTTTCTCTGTAAATTCGAACGCGCAATCAGCAGGCACAAAGATCGCAAAAACCATCGCTGATAATTATGCGGATATGATTAAATACGGTAGTATCAAAAATTAATGATCAAAAAATTCATACTTGCATCTCTTCTTATAGTTTCAGTGATTTCCTGTAAAGTAGATCCTAAAATTCCTGTTGCCGACAACCTTGTACTAACCGTGCCTGAAGGGTGGCCGCAACCGCATTATAATTTTGAAGAGAATCCGATTACGCAGGATCGTTTTATTTTAGGCCGTGCTTTATTTTATGAGCCCATGCTGAGTGTTACAAACTCTATATCCTGCGGCACTTGTCACCAGGACTTCGCTGCGTTTGCCAATAAAGGTCATATTACAAGTCACGGGGTGGTTGTAGATGGCGTGGAGCGCGAGGGTACACGAAACAGTCCCGGACTTTTTAACCTGGCGTGGCATCCCACCTTTATGTATGATGGAGGAAGTAGTCACATTGAGTTACAGCCTGTAGCTCCCATTACCAACACGCTGGAAATGGCAGAACAGATTCCTTCGGTAATTGCTAAGTTGCAGTCTTCACAAAAATACCGCAGCCTTTTTAAAAATGCTTATGGTGATGAAGTTATAACAGGTCAGAGACTTTTAAAATCTTTGGCTCAGTTTATGGGATTAATAACTTCTTCAAACAGTAAGTTCGATCAGTATAAACGTCACGAAAAAAATGTTCAGTTAACTTCTGAAGAAGAAAGAGGATATGGCTTATTTCAGGCTAATTGTGCTTCGTGTCATAAAGAACCGTTATTTTCGGATTTTGAGTTCAGGAGTAATGGCTTAGCGATTAGCCGGGTTTACAAAGATAGTGGCAGGGCTCATGTAACATCACTTCCTGAAGACCGTTATAAATTTAAAACGCCAAGTCTTCGTAACGTGGCGCTTACTGATCCTTATATGCACGATGGGCGTTTCGCTACTTTAGAACAATGCCTCGATCACTATACCAATCCGGCGAAGCAGACAGAGAATCTTGATCCGTTATTAAAAAATCCTCTGCCTCTTACTCCACAGGATAAAAAAGATATCATTTCCTTTCTGCATACCCTCAGCGATTTTGAATTGATAAAAGATCAGCGTTTTGCAGATCCTAATCACTAAAAAAAGTAAGTACTACTATGAACAAATTATTTTTTCTCAGCGCCCTGCTTATTATCGGTATCAGTTTTTCCTGCAAAAAAAATCAACTGGGAGGGAAGTCAACTGTGAGTGGAGTTGTGGCTCATCACTCTAAACCAATTGCCCGAGCAACAGTCTTTATTAAATTTAATACAAAAGAATTTCCCGGATCTGACACTACGGCTTACGACGATAAAATACGTGCCGACGAAAATGGTAATTATTCTTTTAAGTGTTACAAGGGCGACTACTATTTGTACGGATTCGGTTATGATTTTGGCATTGATCCTCCTTACACAGTGGTTGGTGGCGTTCCGGTTCATATTCGTAACAAAGAAGACCTCGAAATCAATGTGGCTGTAACGGAAGATTAACTATTTATGCCACTAAAAATTACTTTTTTAGGAACAGGTACTTCACAGGGAGTTCCCATGATCGGATGTCATTGCGAAGTCTGCAGCAGCGAAGATTCACGCGATAAACGTTTACGCTCTTCTATTTTAATAGAGACTGAAAAAACAAGAATTGTTATCGATTCAGGACCGGATTTCAGACAACAATTGCTGCGTGAAAAAACTAAAAAGTTAGATGCAGTTGTATTTACGCATGAGCACAAAGATCATATTGCAGGATTGGATGAAGTGAAAGCTTTTAATTTTATTCATAAAATGCGAATGCCTGTGTATGCCACGGAGCGTGTACAACAGGCTTTAAAACGTGAATTTGCTTATATTTTTGCTGATGAAAAATATCCTGGTATTCCCGAAATTGATCTTTATGAATTTAATAACGAAACTTTTGCCGTAAATGATATTGTTTTGGAGCCCATTAATGTTTTGCATTATAAGCTGCCTGTAAAAGGATTTCGCGTAAATAATTTCGCTTATATCACCGACGCTAATTTTATTGCAGAAACGGAAAAGAAAAAATTACAAAACCTGGATGTTCTTGTTTTGAACGCACTGCGCAGGGAACCACATATTTCTCACTTTACTTTTGAGGAAGCGATTGCTATGGTTCAGGAATTAAAACCTAAAAAGGCCTACTTCACGCATATTTCGCATCAGTTGGGATTGCATGAAGCATTGAATAAAGAACTGCCGGCTAATATTGAGTTGGCTATGGATGGGCTGCAATTGCTAGTGTGATGTCTGGCAATTAGGCCGCAACACGCTGCAGAATAATCAAACAAGGTTTATCAGAAGTCACCTTTACAATGTGTCCTAAATTCAGAGGAACTGCATAATAGTCTCCTGCTACTAATGAATATGTCTTTTGATCAGTAACAATATCGCAACTGCCTTCAAGAATCAGGAATTTTTCAATTTCTTTATCGTGTATTTCGTAAGGAGTTGAGGTTACTAATCTGACAATCGCAGTCATTTTAGAAACTTCGTGACCAATAATTTTAAGTTCAATGTCTTCTGTACTTTCTGAAAGATCGAGGTCTTTTCTCATTAACCACTCTGAAAAGTCTTCCGCTGTTGATTTTTCAGACAATTCAGGTGGAAAAGCCGGTGCTTCACCAAGCGTTAAACGTTCTGTATAATCTATAGTGCCCATTAAAAGTGCTTTGACATCGCTTTTAGGAGCTGGTACTTTTTCCTGGGCTACCGTTAGCAGAGCTTCCGTAATAGCATCTAGTTCTTCATGAATTTCTGGATACGAAGTTGCCCACTTCCTGATAGAAAGATTTTCTTCCTCAGAAGTTAAGCCCAGAATGTATAATTCGAGAATGCCTGACTCTAAAAACTCTTTTATATTTTTCATTTTGTCTATACTCTAAGTGCGGTTTAAGCATTCACCGTGTGCGCAGTGCTTAATCTGATTTTTCCCTGGTTGTGTGTGGCAAATAGGGCGGTAAAATAGGATTAATTTATACTTATTACAAAGATACGATAAGGAAGGCTGCCTGGATTTAGTTTTTTTGGATTATTGTCGTTTGATTTACCACTCATTCTCACATTATCCAAAGATCGGATAGCTATAGGATACATTGATTCCACAATGAAACCTAAGCTGCCCTGGAAACAGGAATTATTTTTTCCTTTATTTCAATAGTAAGCCAATCTCTGGGGCCTGGCCATCTGTGGCAGGATTTTTAATCGAATTTAAAAAAGAAAAATACAAGCGCCGCCCATTCCGGATCTACATTTCGGGCGTAACCAATGGTACTGTGTGAAGCGTTTTCTACCGTTCCATCTTTGCGTACATATCCTTGTGTAGAATGCGATGCGTTTTCAATTGTACCGTCAGCCCGCACGTAACCAACAGTACTGTGACTGCTATTTTCGATGGTGCCATTCGATCTGATGTATCCAATAGTTGTGTGTGAGGCGTTTTCAATAGTGCCGTCTTTGCGTATATAGCCTTTGGTAGCGTGACTGCTATTTTCGACAGTTCCATCAGCACGTACATACCCTGTTGTAGAATGACTACTTGATTCAATGGTTTGGGCCAAAGAACTAAGAGCTAAACACAAAAATGAAATTAAAAATATCTTCCTCATTCATAATAAAGATATAAAATCATCCTGATGACGGTAAAGTTTTTTTGGTGTTTTACACCGCGAAAGAGCAACTATACGCTATATCCTCATAGATACCGACTTTTTGTTTTTTTATAATCTCTTTGCGCTCCTTGCGTCTCTGCGCTAAAAATTCAGGTGGATTGATAAATTTAGTATGTAGATGCTTTCTATATTCTCTTTGCGCCCCTTGCGTCTCTGCGCAAAAAAAATCCAGACGAAAGCGAACAATTTAGCATGTTGATTTTTTTTTATATTTTCTTTGCAATCTCTGAGTCTTTGGGCAAAAAATCCTTTGAGTTTCTATAAATTTACATCATGGCAGAAGATCTTATACTTAAAGCAACTACAAAGGAAGATAAATACAAAGAACTTCTTCCCCAGATCAGAGCTTTGGTGGAAGATGAAGCAGATGTTATTGCAAATCTTGCGAATATTTGTGCTGCTTTAAAACAGAGTTTTGATTTTTTTTGGGTGGGGTTTTATCTTGTGAAAGAAGACCAATTGGTACTCGGACCGTTTCAGGGACCCGTTGCATGCACACGCATTCATAAGGGCAAGGGCGTTTGCGGCACTTCCTGGGAAAAGAATGAAACCGTAATTGTTCCCGATGTAGAGCAGTTTCCGGGACATATTGCCTGTAGCGCACTAAGCAAAAGCGAAATCGTTATTCCATTAGTGAATTCAAAAAATAATGTCTGTGGTGTGTTAGATGTGGACAGTGATACACTAAATTCATTTGATACCACCGACGAACTCTACTTGAAACAAATTCTTTCCTTTTTAAAATTTTAAGATAAAATTCTTATGGATAAAGCCTCCGCAGAAAAGAGAATTCATGCGCTTTCCAGCGAAATAGAGCAACACAATCATAACTATTATTTGTTGGACAATCCAACCATCAGTGATTTTGACTTTGATAAATTACTGGAAGAGTTGATAGCACTTGAAAAAGAATTTCCTGAATTTTTATTTCCAAATTCTCCGAGTCAAAGAGTAGGAGGAACAATAACCAAAACATTTGCATCGGTAAAACATAAATATCCAATGCTCTCGCTTTCTAATAGTTACAGTGAAGATGATTTACTGGAATTTGACCGACGCGTGCGCGACGGGCTTGGGATGCAGCTGGGCGGCAGTTTCGAAGGACAGGTAGATTATGTATGCGAATTAAAATTTGATGGTCTGTCGATTAGTTTGACCTACGAAAATGGCCATTTAACGCAGGCCATCACCAGAGGCGACGGCGAGAAAGGAGACGATGTAACTACCAATGCAAGAACCATAAAATCTATTCCCTTAAAATTAAAAGGCGGGTATCCGGCTAATTTTGAAATACGCGGAGAGATCTTTATGCCGCGTCCTGTATTTGACAACATAAACAAAGAACGCGAAGAGATAGGCGAGGCGCCGTTGGCCAATCCACGAAATGCCGCCAGCGGTACCATGAAAGCGCAGGATTCAGCTTTTGTGGCGAAGCGGAAATTAGATTGTTTTTTATACAATGTACTAGGAGATGATCTGCCATTTCAATCGCATTACGAAAATATGCAGGCCGCGCATTCCTGGGGATTTAAAGTTTCTAAGGATGCGAAATTGTGTCACGGTATTTCCAAAGTTCTTGAATTTATTCATCATTGGGACGTGGAGCGCCACAAGCTTCCCTACGATACGGATGGTGTCGTAATTAAAGTGAATGACTACCGGTCACAAAAAAATCTTGGCTTCACAGCTAAATCGCCGCGTTGGGCCATTGCGTATAAATTTAAAGCAGAGCAGGTGAGTACTGAGCTCTTAGATATAACTTACCAGGTAGGGAGAACCGGAGCCATAACACCTGTAGCGAATTTAAAACCCGTTGCCTTGGGTGGAACCACTGTTAAGCGAGCGTCTCTGCACAATGCTGATATCATTGAGAAATTAGATGTCCGTATTGGTGACCAGGTGTTTGTTGAAAAAGGCGGAGAGATCATTCCGAAAATTATTGGTGTAGATCTTTCTAAAAGAAAAAGCACTTCTACAAAAACGGAATACATTACAACTTGTCCGGAATGTAGTGCGACATTGCAAAGGCAGGAAGGGGAAGCAAATCATTTTTGCCCCAATGAAGCAACGTGTCCACCTCAGGTAAAAGGTAAGATGGAACATTTTGTAGGAAGAAGAGCAATGAACATTGATAGTTTGGGCGCTGAAACCATTGATCAACTTTATAAAGCGGGATTAGTAAAAACTATTGCCGATCTCTACGATCTGAAAAAAGAACAATTACTTTCTTTAGAACGCATGGCGGAAAAGTCTGCACAAAATTTGCTGGATGGTCTGGAAGCAAGTAAACAGGTGCCCTTTGAACGTGTGCTTTATTCTATTGGCATAAGACATGTTGGAGAAACCACTGCGAAAAAAATTGCTAAGAAAGTAAAATCCTTAGATGTATTAATGTCTTCTACTAAAGAAGAATTACTTCACATTGATGAGGTAGGGGGCATTATAGCGGAAAGCATTGCTGAATTCTTTATGAATGAAGACAATAGAAAAATAATAGATTGTCTTAAAGCGGCAGGGCTGCAATTTGAATTAAGTGAAGAACAGCAACAAGGTGGAAGCGAAAAATTAAAAGATCTGACCTTTGTAATAAGTGGGGTTTTCACGAACCACAGCCGCGATCAGCTAAAAGAAATGATCGAAGCAAACGGCGGAAAAAATTCCGGTTCTATCAGCGGAAAAACGTCTTACCTATTGGCCGGTGATAATATGGGTCCCGAGAAATTAAAAAAAGCAGAGAAGTTGGGTGTGAAGATAATTTCTGAAGAGGAGTTTGTGGGGATGATTCAGGGTTAAGGGACTTTTGTGGTGCTGCGACTTATCAATAACCTCAAATCTACCTTCTCTTTAAATTCTTCTTTGAAAAAAACCATACCGAAAGAAAAGGTATCAATGCTTAAAGTGACTGAAGAATTTCTTTTTATTTCCTCCCATGCTCTTGTCATGCCCTCACTCCAATAGATATCATCAAAAATAAACACAGAGTCATTGTTTCTCTTCTCAAGAGCCTGCTTGAAGTAAGACATGGTTGCCTCGTAGGTGTGATTACCATCCACATAAAAAAAGTCAAGCCGCTTTAAATCTCTTAAAACTTCAGGCAGAGCTTGTTCGAAAACAGAATGGATGAATTTGATGTTTTCTACGTTCATGTTTTTTGCATTCAGCGATGCAAAATCATGTAGCTCTTTGCTTCCCTCAATAGTAAAAACCCTGGCGTCTTTGTTAACCTTAGCCAGATAAAGTGTGTTTAAACCCAAAGAAGTGCCGAGTTCTAAAATCGATTGACTTTTTAAAAAGTTAATGAGTTTGTAAAGTAGTTCCGATTGTTTTTGTGTACTGATACCTTTTGCTGCTATGTCTTTTATTTTGCGTTTATTGGATTTAAAAGTTTTAGAGCCTGCACCAAAATCTTCAATAAGAAGTTCTGTTTCGTTTGCCAGTAAAGCGCTTCTTGTGTTGTTTAATTTTTTAAAATCGTAAAATGCATTTGTATTATAAAAAACTTCTTCGCAAAGTTGATAAGCGAAAGGAGAATGAACACCGTGACCGTTTCTCTTAGCCACGAAAAAATGCCTGGCAAAATGTTTTATCTGGTGCAGGTTAATAGGCATAACACAAACACTGTAAAGTTTTAACGGGTTCGGTAGTTTTATAATCCGGAAGATTTTCTTTCTCCATAAAATAAACACTTAAAGAAGTTATCCTTTTTTTCTTGTGACTTTTGTTCCATTCTTTTACAAGATAAGCACAATACAAGGGACGTAAAAAAGTGTAGTGATCACTCTGCATATTTTCAGCTAACTTCCGCCAACGGTCGCTGCTGTAATTGCTTACTATGCGTTTTGGTTTCGAGTAATCCACGTAGTCCTGGTTGCGGCGCAAGTCCCACTGTCGCCCGATAGAATCTCTCCCATGATACACAAACCAGCCATCTTTTTGAAGCACCCCCGGTGAAAACATGCCCCAGTATTGATTTAAACGTAAAGAGTTTCCTACATAAGCCAATTCATCTTCCGGCTCGAAGGGAAACCATGGTGTAGTTGAGAGATTAATGAAGAGGCAGAGAAAAATTAAAAACCCACAGAGAATCGCCCGGCTCCAGCTTACAAAAAAAAGTTTTTCAGTCTTTATGATAAACGAAGTTTTTTTTATCCGGAAAAACTTTTCAAGACGGTCCATGGCAAATGCGGGGAGCAGTGCGACGGCGGAAACTATTCCAATGATGAAAAATAATCCGACATAGAGCGTCAAACCAATGCCGAGGTGAATGACAACTAATAGCAGGAAAGCGATGAAACGCAGGCGACCATTTTTAGAAGGAAGTAAGATTAAAGGAGCGATCAAATATTCGCTATATAGAACAAACCAGGTAAGGCATTTTAAAAGAAGTGGATAGTGGTAGATCCATTCCCCTAAAGGAAGGCGGAGCTGTTCAAGACTCAAAGCGTAATACATAGCACTGCCTTCGCTATGCCATTGCGGACTATATTTTAAGTTGGCGGAAAAAAAATAAACCGATGCTATAAGAAGAAAATAAGCAAAATTAACCAGCAGGTTTTGCCGTTTAGACATACTGATTTGTTTAGCATCAACAGCGTAAAAACTTTGCCAGGGTAGAAATATTCCCCACATTAAAACCAGTCTTAAAAGATCGTCACCGGCCTGTAATACAAAGAGATTGCGGTTATGCAGTGAGATAGTCATGAGCCAGACAAGCAAGGTAAAAAACCTTGTTTTAAAACCAACAAGCAGGCACAGGGCAAATACAAAATGCAGCGCAAATAAAATAACTTCAAAGGCATAAGAACCATTTTGAGTATGAAGACTCCAGTAGCCCGTGTTCCATCCAAAATTATGAATAAGCTCTGTTGGCCAGATACCTTCATCGGTATAATGCGCTTTAAGATCAGCAAAACGAATCAGAAGATCTGTTAGCACTATCAGCGCTATGCCAATACGCATGAGAGATAGCGCCCTTAAATCAAGCGCGTAATGCTTAAGAAAAAAGAAACGTATTTTAAGTAGTTTAAACAGAGCTCTGAAAATAAAAAAAGCAGAATAAATCTGCTTTTAAAAATTTGGTTTTATTCAGGATTAGTTGCAGCCTAAAACACCTGTAACTGTGACCTGTGGAAAATTAAAATCTTTTTGAGTACAAACTACATTTATCAAATTCGCATTTATAGAAGTGGAAGAGGTGCTAACTATAACTGAGCCACTTTTACCAATCCAATAAACCCCTGCCGGCTGATTAGGAGCATTTAAAACCGTCATTTGGCAAGTTCCGCTACCAGGAATCTGAGAGATAGCATAAGTACCACTTGTAATGGCAGTATTAAAAACCAATATAACATCAATATTATCTTTAGTACCTTTTAAGGATAAACTTTGGGAAGACGCGCAGGTAGGATTACTCCAGCCAATGTCGCCTACTAGTAAACTTGTATTTTGCGTTGCTGGACTTGTAAAGGTTGTAGAGCCAGTTACAGTTTGGTTATTTGGATAAGGATTACCTGTAGCACTGTAATCAGGCTTAATCGCGCTTGAACTGTTTTTATCTTTACAGGAGAACGTGAAGCTGATAACAATCGCTAACCCGATAAAAGCCAATAGGTTTTTCATAGAAGATACTTGATACACTCAAAAATAGTTAAAAATTACGGATCTGGCAAATTTTTCAGGATCCGGCAACATTACTCTTGAATTTACATGTGTTAGACTGTTTTTTAGTAAAAAGTCTTCTTAAGTATAAAGTTTTGCTTAAGAACCGGACTGATTCTATAACGGTCTTCTTCATAAAAATCTTTAAGAGCAGAGAGTTGTTTTACCACATTATCTACCCCAAGCTCATCGGCCCACTTTAATAAACCTTTTGGATAATTTACCCCTTTTGTCATGGCCAGGTCAATATCTTTTGCCGAAGCAACTTTTAAATAGAGAGTATCGGCTGCTTCATTAATTAACATTACCAGGATGCGTGTAAAAATTTGTTGTCCGAGAGTTTTATCTTCTTTTGCTTTGGGTAGCTCAGCTCCCGATGAGTAATCGTAAAATCCACGTCCGCTCTTTCTGCCAAGAAACCCAGCTTCTAAAAGACGTTTTTGTGAAAGTGCAGGTTTAAATTTGGGGTCGAAATAAAATTGCGTCCATACGGTTTCCGTTACTACGTAGTTTACGTCGTGGCCGATAAGATCCATTAATTCAAAAGGCCCCATTTTAAATCCACCAATTTCTTTCATGGCCCAATCGATGGTAGGCATATCGGCAATCCCTTCTTCGTATATGCGCAGAGCTTCACTGTAAAAGGGACGAGCAACACGATTAACAATAAAGCCCGGAGTATCCTTTACCACAACGGTTACCTTTCCCCAGCTGTCAATTAACGCTTTAGAGGCGTCGGTAATTTTTTCGTCCGTAGCAATCCCGGGAATAATTTCTACCAGAGGCATGAGTGTGGCGGGATTAAAAAAGTGGATCCCAATAACCCGTGACGGCTTGGTGCACGCTGAACCTATAGAAGTTATGGAAAGAGAAGAAGTGTTAGACGCAAGCACGCAGCTTTCTTTTACAATTTTTTCAAGCGAGGTAAATACCGATTTTTTAATGTCCAGTTTTTCAACAATGGCTTCAATAATGAGATCACCATCAGCAAGTTCTTGCAGATCGTTCACAAAATGAATGTTGCTGAGAATACTGCTTTGTTGTTCGGGACTTATTTTTTGTTTTTCGGCAAGTTTAGATAAAGAGGCTTTTAGATTGCCACTTGCTTTATCGAGTGCACTCTGATTGTTGTCGTAAATTTTTACTTTGTGACCTGCCGTGGCCGCCACTTGTGCAATACCGCTGCCCATTGCCCCGCTACCTATTACACCTATAATTGAATTTTTTGAGAACATAAATTAATTGATAATTATTTTTTGATTTGTTTTAGAAGAGCCTGAAATGATTTCTACAAAATAAATTCCTTTCGGAATATCCTGCAGAGACACCGTTGCTTTTTGAAAATTGTTTTTCATACAGATAACTACTTGTCCAATCTTATTATACAGACAAAAATCAAAGGAAACTGCAGACTCAATATTTATAACACTTTGAGCAGGATTTGGATAAATGTGCACAGTATTGTTTTCAGAAAAAGCAGCAGATAAACCGGTAAAAAATGAAACACAAGCAATTGTTTCGGAAGTGCAACCAATAGCATCTTTGAGCTGAGCCGTGTAACAGGCCGGCGCAAGGTTCTGAACAGACGTTGTATGAACACCTGAAGGGAGCCATGTGTAAGTGTAGGGTGCTATGCCTCCGCTTACTGTTACAGAGGCCGCGCCATTCGTACAAGTGTTGCAGTCGGCATTGGTAAAAGTTATAGCGCCGTTCAAAGTATTAGGGCTGATTAAAATAGTTTGTGTGGAGCTTGCAGAATTGGTGGCATTGGACGCCAGTAATGTTATAGAGAAGATGCCCGCAGTGTTAAAGGCAAGACTCAAGTTAGTTGTGCCCGTGCCTATTGCCGTACCACCTGTATAACTCCAGGTATAACTTGTAGCGCCTGAACTGGTATTGGAAAAGTTTGCAGTAGCTCCTACACAAAGTGTTTGTGCCCCTGTGGCAAATCCTGCTGATACCGGTTGGTTTTCGTAGAGTGCTGTTTTTAAAAGAAAGATTCCGTTGCTCTCATCTAAAGCGAAAATTGTTTTACTAGGAAAATAAGGATAGGCGCCCCATTGTCCTTCGTAGTCGTTATTTGAGGGCCAGGTATTATTATTGCCGCCTGCAGCAGGGTAAGTGTCAAAATAGCCTGCTAAAAACGGACTGGCTGGATTCGAAATATCGAAGAGCTGAAGACCATCCTGATAACTGCTTACAAAGCAATACTGATTATTAACGATGAAGGGATTGTGTGGTGTAGTTTGCGGAAACTGATTAGTGGTTGCCAAAACCTGGATGTTAGAAAGGTTAGTCACATCTGCTACTTTAATAGGCATACCTACTGGAATCTCATCTGTAAACACAAGGGTTTGTCCATCGGGTGTAAGTGCACTGCTGTGGTTGTAGCCTGACGAAGGATAAGAGGTAAGCGAACCTAATTGTGTAAAGGTGTTTGCAGAGGTTAATTTGTAAATGTATAAACCCTGGTAACCACAGGAGGCATAGATGGTATCGTTACGCACAAACATGTCGTGTACATAATTGATCAGAGGATAGTCTTGTGAAAGTCTTCTGATAAGGGTCGGACTCGCAGGCGTAGCAAGGCTATACACATCCATACTTGAAAAAGTAGAGCTTCCCGAAGTGGTAGCGGCAACATAAAGTTTGTTTCCGTCTACCCATAAAGTATGGCCTCTTTTGAACAAAAGCTGGCTGTCGTAAACCTTGTGCACGCTGTCAGGCAGGTATTGCATATCGAAAATCTGGAAACTGTTTGTACCCGGATCATCGCTTATTACGTAACAGTAGTTTAAATATGTTTTTACTTCTCTCCAGGTACATCCTTGTTTGCCGGCACGAAAGCTTGATACAGTTGGTGTGGCAGGACTGCTAATGTCTACCCAAAAAGTACCACTGGATGAACAGGCTATGGCGTACTCTTTGTTTTTTGAGGCCTGGTACCAGCCCCAGCAGCCTGAATACTTATTTCCATATTGGTTTAAATTTGTTTCGGGATCAAGATGTCCCACCAAAGTGAAATTGGATGCCGCATAAGTTTGCGCTTTGCTGTGAATAACAAACAAACTCAGGAAACATATATAGAGCAATTTAAATTTCATGTTGCCTTTATTAATGGTGAATGATTAATTTCCTGCTTTTTATAACATCATTTTCTGTGACAGAAATAATATAAGTTCCATCTAAAAACGCCTTGGTATCGAGCACTTCATCCACAGGTCCCGAAAATTTCTTTTCAAATATAAGCTCACCTAAAATGGATTTTATTTGTACAACCGTTGATCCACCTGAAAGATAACGGAGCGTTATTTGGTTGGAAGCAGGGTTCGGATAAATTGCAGGTCCCGCATCGCCGCTGAGCATTGGTATTCCTACTTCTGTATAATAATCAATACACACACTTTCCGTTGTTTTGCACTTGTATGCATCCTGGATAGTTACGGTGTAGCATCCTGGTAGAAGATTTTTTGGTTTCGCAACATGACTTCCCCCTGGCATCCATGTATAGGTGTAAGGACTTGTTCCACCAGTCGCGGTAACAGCTGCCATACCCGTTGTACAAGTGCTGCAGCTAGCCTGTGTGTACGTTGTGGTAGCGGAAATCCCCGAATTTATAACTGTAATGGTTTTTGTTACAGAGGCGTAGGTGGCTGCGTTTGCCGCCAATAAGGAAACTGTGTAAGTTCCAGTTGTTGGAAAAGAAATGCTGGCATTTCCTAAAGTAGAGGTTGCAACAGTGCCGTTTTGAAAGGTCCACGTGAAAGTGTTAGCGCCCTGGGAATTGTTATAAATTTCAAGGGAATTGCCTAAACAGATTTTAGCGGGCAAATAAAAGTCTGCTGTTACCAAAGGTTCTGTAAATAAGGTTGTGCGGAGTAGAAAGGCTCCGTTGGTTCGGTCGAGGGCAAAAATATTTCCACTTGGCAGATATGGGTAAGAACCCCATTGGCCGTCATAAGTAGAGCTACTCGACCACACATTGTTATTTCCTCCCGATTGAGGATGTGTATCAAAATAGCCTGCTAAAACCGGTGAGGCGGGTGTGGAAATATCAAAGAGCTGAAGGCCGTCCTGGTAGCTACTCGCAAAACAGTAAGTGTTGTTTCCCATAAATGGGTTGTGCGGTGTGGTTTGTGGAAATTGGTTAATGGTAGCCAGTACCTGGATGTTTGAGAGATTGGTAACATCCGCTACTTTAATAGGAAGTCCGGAAGGAACTTCATCCATAAATACAAGTGTGCGTCCGTCGGGCGTAATAGCACTGCTATGGTTGTAGCCTGACGAAGGATAGGAAGTTAATGAGCCTAACAAAGAAAAAGTATTTGCCGCTGTGAATTTGTATACGAATAAGCCCTGGTACCCGCAGGAAGCATAGACAGTATCATTCCGCACCAGCATATCGTGCACGTGATTAATGGTCGGATAGTCTTGTTCGAGTTTACGAAGCAAAACAGGAAGCTCAGGATTGGCAAGGCTGTATACCTGCATACTGGAAAAAGAATTTCCAAGTGTGGCAGAGCCAATGTATAGTTTATCGTTGGTAATATGAAGTGTGTGGCCTCGGGAAAATAACGTTTGTCCGTCGTAAACCTTGTGAACACTGTCTGGGAGATAATGCATGTCGAAAATCTGCAAACTGTTGCTGCCCGCATCATCACTTATGACGTATAAATAATTGCGGTACGATTTTGCTTCACGCCAGGTGCACCCTGATAATTTTCCGGCTTTGTATGCAGAAACAGATGGAGTAGCCGCAACAGTCACGTCAATCCAATAGGTTCCGCGATGTGAGCAGGCAATAGCAAATTCCTTGTTTTTAGTGGGATGAAACCAGCCCCAACAGCCAGAATACTTTTGATTATCGGGATTAAAGGTAGTTTCGGGATCGGTTACACTTACCAGCGTAAAATTGGATGCTGAATACTGCGCACTTATTTTTATCGTAAAAAAAAGAACACAACAGCTAATAAAAAGGTAATTTTTAAGTTTCATCAGATAGGGATTAATGATTTGATGGTTAATGACTCACGAGTAATTTTTTTGTCCTGGTAATTTCGTTTTCGGTTATGGAAATAAAATAGGTACCATTTTGCAGATCTTTTACATCAAGGTATTCGTTGACATTACCATCGAAGTGTTTTTCGAGAATAACCTGCCCTAGTATATTTTTTAATTCAAGTTTTGTTTTGCTTTGAGAAGAATAGTGAACAGCAATTTGTGTGGCCGCAGGATTTGGATAGATGATGAGTTCTGCATCTGCCGGTTCTGTTTTTTCAAGGCCAACAAAATTCTGCAAAGTAGTGGAGAAGGCTGGTGCTGCATTTAAAACAAACATTCCGTTTTGCATGTCGTTAGCGATAATAACACCGCTTGGTAAAAAAGGGTAGGCGCCCCAGTTGCCCCGGTAAGCCGTTGTTCCGTAATTGCCAATGTTATAGCCGCCTTGCGGATGGGTGTCAAAATAGCCTACAAGATTAATCTCGTTTGGTTTAGAAATATCGTAGATCTGTAAACCGTCCTGGTAACAGGAAACCACGGCGAATTTACCCCGGATGTATGGATTGTGCGGTGTTGTCAGGGGCATGGGATGCCAGTCTTTTAGGGGCTGAATATTTCCGAGGTTCTGTACATCTACAAAATGAATGGGAAGGCCTTCCGGAACTTCATCGCAGAAAATAAGATGTTTGCCATCGCCTGTCAAAAAACTGGAGTGATTGTAACCGTGCGTGGCATAGCCAATGTAAGAGCCAAGCTGGGTAAATTTGTTCAGAGCGTTTTCCCATTTAAAAATAAAAAGCCCCTTGTTGCCACAGGAAGCAAAAATGGTATCGTTGCGCACATACATATCGTGCACATAGTCGATCAAAGGAAAGTCCTCATCTAATTTTCTCAGTAATACCGGAGCTTCGGGGTTCGCAAGACTAAAAATCGCCATGGATGTAATAGATAAAGGCAACTTCTCTATCATAGCGCCGATGTAAAGTTTATCCTGATCAATCCAAATGGTATGTCCTCTTCTAAAGAGGGTTGAGTCGTTAAAAACCACATGAATACTGTCCGGTAAATACTGCAGGTCTACAATCTGAAAACGTTTGGCCTGGTCGTCGTCGCTAACAATGTAACAGTAATGCGAATAGGTTTTCATTTCCCGGTAAGTACTCTGAGGAGCTCCGGCAAGAAAACCACAAAGGGTTGGACTGGCAGGCGAAGTTACATCGTAAAAAAAAGTTCCGTTACTGGCGCCCGAAATTCCATACTCTTTGTTTTTGGAAGCCTGGTACCAGCCCCAGCAGCCTGAGTAGCGGCGGCCATCATAACCCATGTCGCCTACATTGGGTGCCGATATACTTAGGAGGTTGATGTTAAAGCTTTGAAAGATCTGTGAAGGGGATGCAAAAGATGAAAATAAAATCAGTGCAAACAAACTATTTTTCTTCAGTTGTTTTGCTTTACTATAAAGAGCATGGTATATCTTTGATTGCATAGGAACAAGTATATATACAAATATAGTTTTTTTGACCTGAAAATTCTTTAAGGGTAGGAGCTTTTTGATAAGTGGTTGTCTTAAATTTAAAACTCCTTTAAGGAGCATCTGGATGGAACTAAACCATCAACTTTCTTTATTCGAACAGTCAGCATAAACTAAAATCGATCTAAGAATTAGCAATTTAAATTTTAATTAAACTGAATATAGGAGAGCGCTCAAAAAGCAAGGTAACGCGGTACTGTAAACAAATGGCACATTGCTTCATAAGCCTCCGTTAAGCTTATCTAAAACAAAGCCGTTAGCCCAAAATGAATTTTGCCATTACGAAGGTCAAAGCCATTGCCAAATTGGTTTCCGAGACCGTAGTTTAAAGAGAGGATACCCGCTTTGGTTTCGAAATTAATACCTGCGCCAAGACTCACTGGAATATCGCTAATGTATTGATGATTGCTGTTGTTCTCGTACCATGCACCTTCTGCAAAAAGCAAAAGGTTAGAGTTTTGAGAAAAAAGAAAACGGTATTCCAATGTGGGAATTATGTAAGACGAGGCGAAAATACTTTCTTCGTCAAAACCTCTCAGTGTTTTTAATCCGCCAATACGAAAAAGTTCGTTTTTGAAAATGGTGGAGTTTCCAAATACGGACGCGCCCTGCACGCCAAATTTAATGACGCTGTTTCCCTTCAGGTTAAAATAAAAAGCAAGCGTTCCATCTACCTGGAATTGCGTAGAACGTAAAAGTAAATCATCGTAAACTACCTCGTTTATTTTCGGATTTTTTTTTATGTTACGGTTACCGGTTTGGGCATTGAGGGCGAATGCTGCACCCTTACGGGGATTAAAACGGTAATCTAATTTTTCGACAAAGATTCCGGCGCCATAAGAGTTTGTGGAAATATCTGCATACTCGGGCAAACTGCTCACAAAATCGAGGCCGCTGGTTGAAATGAGATTGGTTGCGCGTTGTTTGTAGAAGATCTTGAAGTTGTTGAGACCACTAAAATAATATTGCAAACCTATGTTATTTGTAATGTCGATAAAGGTGGTGTCTTTACGGTATATTTTTAAAGCGTAATCTACACCTACAGGTGTTCCAAATAAAAACGGATAAATTACCCTGCCACTAAAATCCTGTGTTTGCGATTGCAGGCGACGCCATTCCAGATCAAAGGTTTCGCCGTTGCGAAGTATGCCATTAATGAGTTTTAATTTCACATCGCCGGTAATAACTGTTTTTTTTGTGTTGGCATCGGGCAGCAAGCCTATTATCCCGTCAAACTGAGAGGCGTCTTTTTTGTCGAGAAATAAAATTAATTTGTTCGTACGGTCGCTGAGTTGCACGCGCTGTGTTTGTTTTTCGGTAACAAAAGGAAGCTGACGTACTTTTTGTGAAATGCTGGCTATAACCTCTTCGTTGTAGGGCATATCACGCTTTATAGAAAGGTAACGGTTTAAAAAACCCTGGTTTATTTTAGCAGTACCCACTATACGAATGGAATCAATTTTAAAAAATTTATTCTTCCTTACATTCAGAACCGCAGAAAGTTTATTGTCGTTTGTAGTAACGCTATCAAGGTTTACCGAAGCAAAGGGGTAACCGTGATTTTCATAATACAAAATTATTTTTTCAAGACTCCTTGCCACTTCTTTGTACCTAAAAGATTTATTGAAGTATAATTTTTCGCTGATGCCCAATTTGGAGGCCAGGCTGGGATCGAGATTTCCCAAACGCAGGTGTGCTGTTTTAAATAAGCCGTTGGCTGATATGTTTGCGGTAACAGTAGTACTGTCTGAAAAAATACTGTCGGCCGAAGCCAGCAAATAGCCCTTGTATTGCAGGGTTAGTAGAATGTTATCAATCTCTTTAAAGGCGTCGGTTTTGGAAGCATGTTTTTTTGTGTAGTTGAGTTTGGTGACCGCATTTTTTTTTTCGGACGTCAGTACTTTCAAAAACACAGCTTGCCCATGCATAGTTTGCACAAAAAACAGCAAAAGCAGAAATCTAAAATATTTAATAGAAGTAGTCACCACAAAAGGTCCCGACACTTACCGGGCGCAAAAAAAAGAGTATATTTATAAGACTCCAAAGTATTACAAAAATAATCAAACATGAAGAGAAATTATTTTCTATTTGTATTAAACGTTTGTGCAGGCTTTATTATTGCGCAATCACCTATCACGCTCGGCAATTCGAACATGCCTGGTGGTAACGATACACTGCGTTTTACCAATTTCCAGGTAAATTCAGCTGGAAATTATACACAAACCGGCACCAATTTTAGCTGGAATTTCAGTTCACTCGTGTCAACAAGCGAAGGTATTCGCAGCTTTAAGAGTGCCCTTCAAACACCTTATGCATTCTTCTTCTTAAGTACTTCTGCCTATGGTGAAAAATTAGCTGATACTATTGGCGCCGGGCCACTGACCTTAACTAACTATTATAATTTTTACAAGAAACAAACGAGTCCGAATGCGTTTATTGCCGATGGAGTGGGGATGACTTACAGCAGTTTGCCCATTCCTAGTTATTATTCGGATAAAGATGAACTCTACATGTTTCCAATGACCTATCCTAAATACGATAGCACAACCTTTAAGTTTACCACTTCTACCGGCGGATTTATTCCGGTTAATTACTCTAAAGTAGGCTATCGTGTAACGGTTGTAGATGGCTGGGGCACAGTAACCACGCCTTACGGGACAGAAAATTGTTTACGGTTAATTACCACTCAGTATGCCATGGATTCTATTAAAAATACCATTATTCCTATTCCTTTGGGCTTTCCCAATTACCAGAGAAGCTACCAGTGGCTGACCTTAAACAGTAAAATACCCTTCGTAGAAATTACGGGTAATCTTGTGGGCGGGACCTTCACGCCAACACAGTCGCGTTACAGGGGGTATGCGAAAGAATCCACGCCTACTTCTTTAAATGAGGAGGAGCTTCAAAAAGTCATTCTTTATCCTAATCCGGTAAAAGATAAATTAAACATCGAAGGTTTTGTTACTTCTAACCTTAGCTATGAAATTTTTGCCAGTGATGGAAAGCGGGTAAAAACCTTTAATCCGGCATCTTTTGCGCTTGAGAGCCAGGTGGATGTTTCTACCCTTGCAGCGGGAATTTACTTCTTAAAAATTACAGATGATCAGACAAAAAAATATTTAAAATTCATCAAAGAATAAAAAGGCGATTTTTCGACCAAAATTTATTTGATTCTAATATAAATCTGATTATTTTCGCACCATAAAACTTTAAACTTATGTCAGGCCATTCTCACGACGAACACCACTCTATGGAGCAAAAACCAGTATCTTTTACGGTACCTTTCTTTTTAGCTGCTGCTTTTGTATTAGCAGTTGTTCTGTTTTTAAGTCTATGCGATCCTAAGCCTCATCACGCCGGAGCGGAAGGTCACGGAGCGCATGGTACAGAGGCGCACCATGAAGCGACGGGAGAAGCAAGTCCTGAAGTTGCAGCACCTGCTCATCACGAAGCTGCCGCGCATACAGAAAGCACAGACTCAATGCCCGCTGAAACTGCAGTTCCTGCAGCTGAGCCAGCGCATCACTAAAATTCTTTTAGTTTGAAATAATTGAAAGCCACCTTTATAGGGTGGCTTTTCTGTTTTGAGGGGATATTTAATTCGTTTTTGTAGAGTGTCTTATTCCTCTTTATGAGATTTTCGGGATTATTATTTCACAGGCTGACCAACGTAAAGAAAAGTAAGCTAAGTATTGCGATTCGGATACTTCCAGGGTGAATAAAACTGTTTCTTAAATGTGTTTTCACTTAAACTCCTAAAGCTGCTAACGTTTGAGTTTTTAAGTAAGACAATTTTTTGCTTTGTTTACATCACTGTCTTCTTTGGGGGGAACAGGAGCCTGATCACTTACCGCTAACCACCAACCTCTTTTTTGCGCTCGCCGATTTGTTGTCTCCACATGGCGTAATACAATCCTTTTTCTGCAATCAAATCTTCGTGTTTACCTTTTTCAATAATGTTTCCTTGTTCAAGAACATAAATTGTATCGGCGTGCATGATGGTAGATAAACGGTGTGCGATTAAAATGGTGATCTGAGATTTTGTCGCGCTTAAAGTACGCATGGTTTCTGAGATTTCTTCTTCTGTAATAGAATCTAAAGCAGATGTAGCTTCGTCAAAAATTAGTAGTTTCGGATTTCTTAGTAAAGCGCGCGCAATGGATAAACGTTGTTTTTCTCCACCACTCAGTTTAATTCCACCTTCTCCTATCGTTGTGTAAATGCCGTTTCCCGCACGATTTAACAGAGTGTAACAGGCCGCTTTTTTTAGAACTTCCAGTAATTCGTCATCGGTAGCTGTTGGACGCACAAATAATAAATTGTCTTTAATTGTTCCACTGAAGAGCTGTGAATCCTGCGATACAAGTCCTAGTTGCATACGAAGTTCTGTCAAATTTATTTTTGTAGATTCTATTCCGTTGTAAAGCACTTCTCCTTTATTCGGCTGGTATAGACCTAATAAAAGTTTTACTAACGTTGTTTTGCCACTACCGCTCGGACCAACAAAAGCAATCGTCTCACCTTTCTTAATATTCAGGTTGATGTTTTTTACCGCGTAACCCTTATCTAGATTATGGCCAAAGAAAACGTCGTGAAAAGAAACCGTTTCAATTTCTCCTAATTTCGATGGACTTGTTGGAACAACTTCGGACTCTGAATTTACAAGCTTAGCAAAATTATCCATGCTTACTTTCGTTTCGTTGTATACAGCAATTACGTTTCCTAATTCCTGAAGCGGATTAAAAATGAAGAAAGAGAAGAACATTAAAGTAATTAGATCTCCGACTTTAATCACTCCCTGAAATACAAAACAATAAAGTGCGAAGATTAATAGTGTTCTAACAAGATGAACGGTTGTGCCCTGAATAAAACTAAGAGAACGGATAAAACGCACTTTTTTTAATTCCAGTCCCAGAATTTTTAAGGTGGTAGCATTTAAACGTTTTTCTTCTTGCTCAACAAGACCAAGACTCTTTACCAGTTCAATGTTACGAAGTGATTCTGTAGTAGCTCCGGCAAGCGCTGTAGTTTCTCCTAAAATTTGTTTGGAAATGGTTTTAATTTTTTTTCCTAAAAAAGAACTAATACTTGCAATGATAGGAACAGTAGCTAAATATAGTGGACCAAGAGCCCAGTGAATGTTAATAGCATAAACAAAAACGAAAATAACGCCTATTAAAGATTGAAATACAAGTGTGATAAAAAGGTTTACAAATTTTTCTGTATCTGTTTTTACTTTTTGAAGTTTTCCAAGCGTTTCGCCACTGCGCTGGTCTTCGAAATCTTTGTACGGGAGGGATAAGGCTTTTTTAATTCCGTCGGTATACATTTGGGCACCGGTTCTCTGGATGACGATGTTGGTAAAATAATCCTGGAAGTTTTTTGCAATACGCGACATCATGGCTGCGCCAATAGATAAGCCAAGGAATACCGAAATATTACGCATAAAATCGTTGATGTCAGCACCAACTTTCCAGAAATAGGTTCCTTCACTTTCGTGTGGCGATCCGAACTTATTAATTAATTTTCCGGTAATGATAGAATCGCAAAGAGAAAAACATTGATTGATCGTTGCCAAAATCAACGCAAAGATCAAAAGTTTTTTATGTTGTTTTAAGTAGGTTAAAAGAATTTTCATGCTATAAAATAATTTGCAAATGTAGGAAGATTTAGTTCATCCTTTTTTAGAAAGAGGCGACTAATGTTAAATTATCTTACAGGTAAATTTATTTACATTCAGCGTTCCCACTTCCAGGAGAATACTGTTAAGCTGATACTATTTTACGTTTAGCATAAAGATTGTAGGGTAGGGAGTTCCAAAAGAAGTATAAACAAAGGCATTTAGTCTGTCGCTTTTGTAACGCGCGCCTTTGGCTGAAACCGGGTAAATTTTCATGTATACTGCTGAATCTTTTTTGAAAGTGTAGGTGTATTTTAAAAGTTGATAACTGAAAAACCGTCCGTAGTCTGTGGAGTCTGCGATAGATGCGAGTGCATAATTCTCGTAGGAGTCGGGATTTGCAAGATCTATTTTAGAAGATTTTCCAATAATTGCGACGATGTTTGCGTTTTTATTTAAAGAAGCGGGACTCGCGTTGTAAAAAATGCCGCCAACAGATCCATTAAACCAGGTAGTATCTTTAGCATAAGCCGCACTTAAAGTAAAGGCAGGTATATCAGAAACACTTGCGTTGTAGGTGGTAGTGTCTTCAAAATTATAATGAATGTTTTCGGTCTTGATGAGTCCGCAACCGGGTTTTTTAACTGCCAGGGTATAAGTACCGGAGGGAACATTTGTAAGCTTGTAAATTCCGGAGGTATCTGTAATGCCAGTGAAATTGGTACCTTCGAGGCTTACAGTTGCAGTATTTAAGCCAGAAGTATATTTGGTGCCGAATTGATCGTAGTGTGTAATTTTCCCGGTGACCGTGCCTGTTGTGATAGTGGGTGTTTCCGGTTCGGTTTTATCTTCTTTTTTGCAGGAAATCAGGATGGCAAAACAAAGTATAGTAAGAAGGATTTTTTTCATGACGATCCAAATTTAAAGATACTTTTCGCAGTATTAAAATGCGGTTGCTCTTTTCTTACAAGTGGTTAAAATAAAAAAGCATGAGGAATTGTCCCCATGCCTTTTAAAAATATAGAAAATATTAAGGTTTTGTAATGGTAAAGGTTGTAGGTATTGGTGTACCGCCGCCCGTAAGAACTTGTTTATTTAAAACGTAGTTGTAATACCCCGAACCGGTGTTTGACATTGGATAAATCTTAACATAAATAATATCGCCGCTATTGAACGTATTAAAACCACCATTACCGTAGTTGAACATCTGGTACGAGGTAGTTGTATTGGCTGGGATGTTCATGTAGTAATCAAATTCATAGGTAGAAGGATCTGAAATATCCACGGAAGCTGTCTTGCCAAAAAGTGCTACAGCAGCTCTTTGTTTAGTATTGGTCGCGTAATATAATCTGGTAAGTACTCCAGAATTTGAAAACTGCGTGGTGTCTCTGGCATAGCCGCCTGTGAATGTGTAAGAGGCTTTATCGTAAACATTTTCATTCATATATAAGGTTCCTGCTCCTGCAAAAACTATTTGATTGATCTTGTTAAGTCCTGAATTAGGCCTGTCGTAAACCAGATCCAGCACACCTGCGCCAACATTAGTGAGGGTGTAATTCCCGCTCGCGTCTGTTACAGTGGAAATGGTAGTTCCTTCAACGCTTACTGTAGTTGTATTTAGATTTGTGGTATATTGAACATTGTATTGGTCGTACTGTTTCACTTTACCAGTTACAATTCCGGTTCCGGCACCACTGCCTGAACCTGCGGGGCCTTGCGGACCGGCAGGACCTTGTGGACCCTCTGGTCCGGTTGTTTTTTTACACGAAGCTAAAGCTGCCACACAGCACACTGCCAAAATAATTTTTTTCATAGGTTTTTTTTAGGTTTAGAGCGGTAAAAATATCCTTTTAAATCTTTCATACAAGGGACTTTCGTCGAATAAACCAGAATTTAATTCACAAAAAGCGTGTAATTAAAAATGGCTTAACTTTCAATGGAGTTTTAACCCGTTTCCCTAAATAAAAAAAGGAAAGGCAGAGCCTTTCCTTCAATTTTTCCTGTATAAACTACATTAGACTGTTGGTACAGATTGGTTTCTGAAAACCAATGTATTATCAAACATATCTAAAATTATCTCATTGTCCTTGTTCACTTTTCCAGCAAGCAATTGTTTTGATAATTCATTTAGAATTTGTTTTTGCATCACACGTTTCACGGGTCTTGCGCCGAACTGAGGGTCGTATCCAAGTTGGGCCAGCCAATCGAGGGCTTCGTCGGTAGCCGAAATTTTCAGATTTTGTTCAGCCAATTGTTTGCGAATGCCTTCAAACTGAATTTTCACAATTTCAGAAACATTTTCCCTGTTTAACGGTTCGAACATAATCACTTCATCAATCCTGTTCAAAAATTCTGGGCGGATAGATTTTTTCAAAAGGTCATAAACCTCAGATTTTGTTTTTGCTAAAACTTCATCTCTGTTAATTTCAGTCATCTTTTCAAAATTTTCCTGAATCAAATGCGAACCAATGTTACTGGTCATGATAATGATGGTGTTTTTAAAATTCACCGTTCTTCCTTTGTTATCGGTTAAACGTCCGTCATCTAAAACCTGCAATAAAATATTAAAAACATCAGGATGCGCTTTTTCTATCTCATCTAACAACACAACACTGTATGGTTTTCTGCGCACTGCTTCCGTTAATTGTCCACCTTCTTCATAACCCACATAACCTGGAGGCGAGCCTATTAAGCGGCTTACGGCGTGACGTTCCTGGTATTCGCTCATGTCGATACGCGTCATTGCATTATCATTGTTGAATAAAAAATCGGCCAATGCTTTTGCTAATTCTGTTTTACCAACACCGGTAGTTCCTAAGAAAATAAAAGAACCAATCGGGCGTTTAGCATCCTGCAAGCCGGCGCGACTTCTGCGCACAGCGTCTGAAATACTTTCGATGGCTTCGTGCTGGCCTACCACGCGTTTGTGTAGTTCCACTTCCAGGTTCAGTAATTTATCTTTTTCGCTTTGCAGCATACTTTTTACCGGAATTCCCGTCCAAGCGCTAATTACGGAGGCAATATCTTCGCTATCCACTTCCTCTTTTAATAATTGCGAGCCACTGTCTTTAGCGGTTTGCAAAGTACTTTCGAAGGCTACCAATTTAGCTTCAGCATCTTTTATCTTACCATAACGAATTTCTGCCACCTTACCGTAGTCGCCTTGCTTTTCGAGGTTGTTAGCCTGCGTTTTAAGATCTTCAATTTCAGCTTTGATCTTCTGTACATTGTCGATCATCTCTTTTTCCGATTGCCAGCGAGCTCTCAGGGCCGAACGTTTATCTTGTAGTTCAGCGATTTCTTTATTTAGTTCTTTTACCTTATCATCTGCATTTTCACGTTTTATTGCTTCACGTTCAATTTCCACATGCATGATTTTTCTTTCCACTTCGTCTAATTCAATTGGCATAGAGTTGATCTGCATTCTTAATTTAGACGCTGCTTCGTCCATTAAGTCAATAGCTTTATCTGGAAGAAAACGGTCGTTGATATAGCGCTGCGATAATTCAACTGCTGCGATAATGGCTTCGTCTTTAATACGCACATGATGATGCGTTTCGTATTTTTCTTTAATTCCACGCAAAATAGAAATGGCATCTTCTGCACTCGGTTCATCTACCATTACTTTTTGAAAACGACGTTCTAAAGCTTTGTCTTTTTCAAAATATTTTTGATACTCATTTAAAGTCGTAGCACCTATTGCTCTTAATTCACCGCGTGCTAAAGCAGGTTTCAAGATATTTGCTGCATCCATCGCACCTTCGCCACCCCCGCCGGCACCCACCAAAGTATGGATCTCATCAATGAATAAAATAATTTCCCCATCGGCACCGGTCACCTCTTTTACAACCGATTTTAAACGCTCTTCAAACTCCCCTTTAAATTTGGCACCTGCAATTAAAGCGCCCATGTCTAAAGAAAAAACCTGTTTTGTTTTTAAATTTTCGGGTACGTCACCGTTAATAATTCTATGCGCGAGTCCTTCTGCTATAGCTGTTTTACCAACGCCAGGTTCACCTACAAGGATGGGATTGTTTTTTGTACGGCGCGATAAAATTTGTAGTACGCGGCGAATCTCTTCGTCTCTTCCAATCACCGGATCCAGTTTTCCGTTTTGTGCCTGTTGATTTAAATTGATCGCGTATTTATTTAAAGAGTTGTAAGTTTCTTCGGCAGACTGACTTGTAACACGTTCGCCTTTTCTTAATTCGGTAATGGCAGCTTTGACTTCTTTTTCTTTCAAACCCGCGTCTTTCATGAGATTTGAAGTGCTGTCACCAGCGTGTAATAAACCTAGTAACAAATGTTCTATAGATACAAACTCATCGTTGTACTCTTTTAAGTAAGTGGTAGCCTTTGCCATAGCTTTGTTTGCAGCTACGGATAAATGGGGTTGCCCGCCGCTAACTTTGGGATAAGAGTTGATAACACTATCCACCATCTTGCCAAAGGAGGAAGGGTTGACGTTTAATTTTTTTAGAATAAAAGGGGTTACGTTTTCATCTACTTCCAGTATTCCTTTTAATATATGTGCAGGTTCAATGGCTTGCTGTCCGTTATTGGTGCTGAGCTGCACAGCCTGTTGGATGGCTTCCTGCGATTTAATTGTATAATTGTTAAGGTTCATAACTGCTATTTTTTATAAGAGACAATCACATTTTGTTCCAGAGAAAAAGTACTGAAATTTAGTCCGGTTTTTCCATTTTCACCTGTCTAAATGACTTATTAAGAAGGATTTGTATGCCGAATTAACAGGCATTGGCAATTGTTTTTCATTTCCTTGAGGAAAATAAATTCACAGCCTAGAAAGGATAGCCAATGGCAATGTTAAGCACAAGGTTCTGGCCTCTCCAGGCTCTATCGCGGAAATTAATCTGCTTCACCACCCAGCCATTATTTTCCTGCACGTATGGTCTGCGCAAAGGCATACCTAAATCGAAACGCAATACAAAATAGGTGATGTCGAGACGTAAACCAAATCCAGTGCCCAGGGCAAGTTGTTTGTAGAAAGTACTGAAATTAAATTCGCCACCCGGTTGTTCGTTGTTTTTGTGAAGCAGCCAGATATTGCCGGCATCGAGAAACACGGCTCCTTTTAAAACGCTAATGATGGTAAAACGGTATTCAGCATTTGCCTCAAATTTAATGTCACCTGCCTGGTCTAGAAAAGCTTTGTTGCGTAAACTATCTGGTTTTCTATAAATTCCCGGACCAACTGTACGGGGTAAAAAAGCACGGATACTGTTAGATCCGCCGCTGAAGAACTGTTTGATGTATGGCATGGTTCGTGAGTTGCCATACGGGATGCCTGCCCCGGCGAGAACGCGGGTGGCGACGTTACTGTTTTTATTGATGATATAATGGTAGCGTCCGTCGGTTGAGATTTTTGAATATTGAGAATATCTGTAACCAAACAAAGTATAGGGATTATCTTCGGAGGGCCTTCTGCCCGTGGCCAATCTCTGAATGAAATAAGCGCTGTTTCCGGAGATGTCGGCAGTGATATTAAAATAATACTGATGCTGCAGTGAGCTATTCACAAGTGAATTGTAAGTGAAAGCATAATTTCCTCCTAATGTAAATTGCTCTTCAAAGCTTTGTCTTAAAAATGGATTTTCAATAAGGAGGTCGTCAAATATTTTGGTGGTATTTATAAGGCGGGCAAAATTAATCGCGATAGGATTTAATTCGTGCTCTTTGCGAATGGTTTCTTTCCATGTATAACCGTAAGAAAAGTTAACCGCATTCATGTTAAAGTATTGTACCCGGTTTAAATTACGGAAGCCAAGGTCGAATTTTGTGCGGGGAACAAATTGTGTGGAAACATTTTTTATAGTAACAAAAGGAATGACAAATTGCGGAAGGTAAAGCTGCGTGTTAGCACCGACTTCATAAGAGTTCAGTCCTTTTTGCGCGCCCGAGAATTGAGTTTCGTAATTGGTATTCAGGTTGAGGATAAGTAATTCGGCTCCCCTGAATAAGTTTCTGTTTTTATAACTCGCAGTAAGAGCCGGACCAGTGTAGTTATTAGATTTTGTTACGGCTTCCACTTCTAATTGCAGAGATCTGCGTGGTGTGGGAGTCATATTAATATACACGTTTAACCTTCCAACACCATCCATAATAGTATCGGTAAAACGCACGTTAACGTAGCGAAAAACGCCCATTCCCATTAAACGGCTTACCGTTAAACTATAGGCTTTACGACTGTAAGGATCATTCTTGCGCAAAAACACATGTCGTGTTACCGCAGTTGGAATAAACATACTGTCTTTATTCAAATAATAATACCCATCAATTTTCACAGTGTCACTTATCGCCCTGGTTACTGTATCCTTAAGGCGGAAAGAAGGATTAATGTAGATGTTGTTGAGATAGTAGCGCACGGTAGCTTTGTACGGAATATCTTTTTTTAAAGTTACTTTTACATTAATAGTTTTATTTCTAAGATTTGTATCTGCTTTAAATAAAATGTAATCTGGATTGAAATAATAAAACCCTTCATTTTTCACAGCGGCGTCAATGCGCGAACGTTCTCCTTTTAACAGATCAAGGTTATATTGTACACCAGGTTTTATAAAAGTTTCTGATTCAGTATCTTTAACTCTGATACTCATTTCGTCTTTTTCTTCAGGAAAAACGGCCTGGTTGATGGAGTAAGGTTTGGTGACCATCACCGTATAATTTACAGAAACCGTTTTCTCTTTTTCCTTTACTTCAAAACGGGAATTGGCATCAAAATAACCCAGGTTATTTAAACGGTTTACCATGATATCCGACACTACCGTTGGATTTCCGGGATCATATAAAACAGGTGGTTCACCAATTTTATTTTTGATCATTTTTTTAAATTTCTTTTTAGGGTTTTCGCCGGCCTTGTAGTAAAACCAAAGTTTAAAACGAATTCCTAAAATGGTTTGATTCGGTTTTGGCCTCAAAACCTTTTCCATTTCTGATTTTATTTGTTTTTTATTAACCTGATCATTTGAATTCACGGTTATTTTGGCTCCAGTGTATAGTTTTTCGCCAGGCTTTAAATACTTTGTTGTATTGCAGCGTGCAGAAAAAAGGATCATTCCCACTAAAAGAAATATTTTAAAAATTCTTGTCACTTATAAATTTTCAGTTGCTTGTTTTTGCGCTTCCTGTTGCTCCTTTTTTTCCTGTTTTTCTTTTTCCAACTTCTCTTTTTTCTTCAGACGTTTCATTTCCTTTCTTTCCTTTTCTTTTTTTGGTTTTGAAAATAATTGTTTGAAGGTGTTGAAATTTCTGGTATAAACTACTCCCGCAGCGGTTTTGGTTAATTCTCCTTCAATTGGATTTTCATATTGATTTTCGCGGGAAGCTTCTAATTTATAACGGCCATCTTCTGTAAGTTTGTAGTCAATGCTGATGTTTCCAGCCACATCATTGGCTGAATTTTGAGATGCTTTTTCTCCTTCAAGGTCAACATTCCCCCCAACACGCACAGTTACTTTCTCATTGAACAATTGTTTGGAAACACCTACTTGTAATTGTGTTCGGCCTTCTGCTTGTCCTGTAGAATAATCTTCAAAGGAATTAACACCCAGATCAAGATTTACAAAATTGACATATTTATCAGAGAGCGAACTTAATTGTTGTGTAAGAGCTTTACTGGCTGTAGACCTGGAGGTAGAAGACAGTCCGCCGCCGCCGCTGCTCTCTAAAGGATTCTCACCTATAAATCTTCGTAAAGTAAGTAAGGCAAATACTTGTTTATTTAATTGTGTTTCGTCTTCGCGCAAATTTGCAAGTTTTGTATTTACCGCTCCATTCAATGCGCCGCGGTCGCCCGGCGCCAGCTCAATATCGAAACTTATTTCAGGCGATGACAGAAATCCATTCATTTTTAGGTACACCATAAAAGTCAGCAGATTTCTGTATTTATTTTTCTCCATTTCAGAAAGTCCTGCTAATTCATTTTGCACTAAATCTAATGGTGATGTTTTAATCGTGTATATGGCGGTTAAATCTACATAAGCATCCAAAGGATCGCCCGACCAGGTAACCGAACTTCCAGGTTGGATTTTAAAACTTCTTTTTACAACGTTTTCCAGAGATAAAAAATAGCCTCCGTCTTCAATATTGTATTTACCCGAGAGACTTGTTTTACCGCTGCGATCCAACCCAAAGTCTAAAAGTCCACCACCCGTGATATACAGAGAATCTCCTGTACTACGGTCTACAATCATTTTTAACTGTACCGATTTGTCAAAGTTTACAGAAGCATTTAATTCAATGCCTTTTATTTTGGAATCAGCGTCTATCGAATCGTTGCGACGCGCCATAATGCTGATGTCTTTTTCGGAAGGATTAATAAATTCAACCACACCTTTGCTCTCGTTTTTACTCACCTGACTTTCTGGTTTCACATAAGTAACAGACGAGCCTTTGTTCAATTTTATTTTCGCGTCTACCGTTGGCGCATCTGTTGTTCCTTTGATTTTGATATCGCTGTCCAGAATAATCTTACCATAATATAAAGGATTGTCTTCACGCGTAGTGTTCAAAGCCAGGAAATCGTTTGTTTTCAAACGCAAATCCAGTTCTATGTTTTTCAGATCGCGAATGTCTATATCTCCATTTAAAGTAGCAGTATGATCTAAAGTGTCTTTTAGTGTAAAATTATTGAATTGTATTTTTTTAGATACAAAATCTATTTTCGAATCTGTGACCTTGAGGTAAGAGTCAATGAATTTTGGTCTGAAACCTGCGTCCTTAAATCGAAGAGAGCCTTCTATTCCGGGCAGCGTGGCGGGACCTTTTACATTTAATTTTCCATTAATGTTTCCCGACATATTTGTAAGCTGGCCAAAAGTGAAAGGTTCCACACTCGCAAGGCTAAGATTTCGAATGTCCACTATCATATCAAGATCGTTTGTTTTTGAGGCTCTGTAAAATCCTTTCATAGCGATGTCGTTACCGTTGCCCTGAACATTGAGCTCAACATCATATTTTGCAGGATCTTCGTAATTACTAGCTTTTAACTTTATAGTTCCAACAGGTACTGATTGAAAGACAAAATCTTTTATAACAAGGTCTGATTTAAAAGCTGAAGCGTTATTTTGTTTCTCAAGAATAACGTTTCCATTTATAGTTCCCTTTGCGAGCTCTTTTTTATTCTCCATCATGCGTGAGAGCGTAGTAATTTCAAAGTTTTTGAAAGTTATTTCTAAAGGGCTTTGTGGTTTTTTTTCTTTGCTATTTACGCCAAGCGACTGCGGACCATTGGATAGCACTACATTATTGGCATACATGCCTTCTTTTCCAAAATGCAGGTAGTTAGCCTTGTCAATAGACCAGTTTTCGGCGTCCAAAATTAACTTGGGATCTAATTTTAATTCAAAATCTTTATTCAAGCTTTTTAAAACGCCGCCAATAGCAAAAAGTTTTGCACTGTCGTCTTTTGCAATATTAAATTGAAAACCGAGAGTGTTGTTTTTTAGTTCACCTCCAAAATAAACGTTTTCAAATTTTAAAGTAGGATTCGAAACTTCTGCAAGAGTTAGGGCATAATTTAGTTTTTGAGGATCAGACTTAATATCAAACCTCAAACTATCTAGTATAATTCCAGAGTACTTTACTTGCGGAACATCCACATTCAAAATAATATCTTTTGCCTCGCTGTTGTAAGAACCTTTAATGGCAATGGCACTTAGTTTTTCCAGTTGGGGTACAAAATTTTCGGTTATTGTATAGGGATCATTGATAGTGAGATCGAAATTGAATTTTTGTTTAGTAAGTTTTTGTGCCGGGGCGCCATCCTGCATATTAAAATAATTGCCTAGGTGCTGTTTCAAAACATAGGGAAGTTCTGCGAAGAGAATGTCGCCGGTAAAATTAGCATTCATGATTTCTGAACGCAAACGCAAATCAGAAACACCCTCTTTAAACTCTGAGATCACTACAATGGAATCAATGGGGTATTTTTTGTTGTTACGTATAACCAAAGCATTTCTAATACTTGCGGTGCCGGTGGCATTCCGGCCGGGTTCACTTCCAATGTCTGATTGAATGAGCGCACTCACACGCAAATCTGTTTCCGACAGATTTAAGGCTTTTAAGTCGGCTCCTTTTAAATCTAAAGTAAAAGTATATTTAGGATGCGTTTGCTCTATATCTACGTGCCCTTTGAATTCAAAGGCGAGGTTATCGTCTTTCATGGAAGCGGTTCCGTTAAACGATTTTTTATTTATTGTTCCGTCAAGATTGAAATTTTTGTATTCATAGTTTTTTAAAAACGCTTTAAGAAGGCCCACATGCAGTTCTGCATTTATGTTGCTGGTATCAAACCCGCTTCCTTTCACAGAAGCTGTGAGCGTTACCGGGCCAATCGTTTTTGATTGATTTAATAATTTTCCGAAGTCAAATGCGTTGATATCTATTTTTCCAGAATAAGGTTGCTCCTTATTTCCTGCTTTTGGATTCATTTTTACATTGGCAGCGAGATCTCCAAAAGATGTTTTTACAGCAAGATCAGCATCAAAATTTTTGACATAACCCTTGTAAGTTCCCTTTAAACTTAAATTTTCGGGAATGCTGATTGTTTTTGGAATCAGGGAATCCAGAACCAGACTCTCAATATCTTTTTTTGTGCTTGTGATTTCGAACGCTGCAGAGGCGTATAAATTTTCAGGATCGATGACATTTTTCAAGGTCCCATGGAGTTTCAAAGAAGTACTTTCTTTTGTCTTTATTTCCAGTTTTGTAAAATTGAGGTCATTTAGTTTTCCTTCAATTTTACCTGACAAATTCACAACAGCATTTTGAGTTTCTCCTTTTAGCGGGAGTTTTTTCAAAAGATCGGGAGAAAAATATAAAATGTCTTTGAATGCAATGCTTGTGTTTTTAAATTCCGCCTGCAAACCCAGCTTGTTTATTGAGTCTCCCAAAGCTTTCAATGAGGGGTAGGAGAGAGCAAGATGATCTGTAATTCTACTGTTATTTATTTGCAGGTCGAGGTTTTTTAATTCGGCATGGGTTGTATCGTAACTGATTTTAGCTTGAAACTTTTTTAACTGGAAACCACTTTGTTCGTTGAAGTGCAGATCTTTTAAATTAAAATCTATTTTTTTGACATTGGCATAAAGGTCATTTCCCTTAAATGTAAAATTACTTACATCTAGATGATTAAAATCTAATACGTTTTTTTGGACGGGGGTATTTCTGTTATCATAACCTAAGGTGTTTTGGTCAAGATCAAGTGTGTTCAAGGTCACGGTCCAGTCTGGTGATTTACCTGAGACCTGTTCTTCAACAGCCTTGGCAATAGTATCCTGTATCGCGATTTTATTTTGTGTATAATAAATAGCTGTATTTTTCAGGGCCAGTTTATTCAGATCTATTTTTTCTTTTTTAAGATCTATTTTCTTAACGTCCAATAAAAATTCACCAAGCACTACTGCGAGATCCTGACCGCTGCTCTTGTCTTTGTAAGTTGCCTGTATGCTTTCTAACTTTAATTTGTTAAGACCAATCTCAAAATCGAATGGCTCAGATGCGCTTGTGTCTTTTGCTGTTTGAAGCGGTTTTTCGCGTGTGACGAAAGCTTTAGTGCTTTTTAGATCAATGGTATTGACATGTATGATCTTTTTATTCAGATCAAATTCGTCGATATGCGTTTCAAAACTTCCAAGGTTTAAATCAGCGTTCATGCCGCTGGATTTATCGTGAAAGGTGAAATAAATATTCTTGAGAGAAATATTTTTAATGGAGAAAATTATTGGTTGGCTTGTTGTATCGGTATCTGCCGAAGAATCTTTCTCAGCAGAAGCAAATGCAGCCGGAATAAAACTAAAATTAAATTTTCCACCGGGTAGCTCTCTGTAAAGATGTGCAGTTAAAGTTTCAAGCTCTACAGAATTAAGCACTATTTTTTTATCTATCAGATCCCACAGGTTAACATCCACTTTGAGGGAATGGCTATAAAGCAGTGTGTCGTTCTTTTCATCTTCGATGTATAGATCGGTAAGCGACACAGATTTAGGAAAAGCAATCGTGATATTTCCCAACTCCACCTTTGTTTTTATTTTTTTTGAAAGATAGTCGGTAGCTTTTCCGGTGACAAATTTTTGCGCTTTAGGAAATTGTAGTGTAATAAAAATAATAAGTACCAGCACTATTGGTGTAGCTACGATCCACAAAATGGTCTTAAGAATAATGATTGTAATTCTTTTTCCTTTTGATCTATTATTTTTTACGCTTGTCAAATTTTGATGTGTGCTTTGTTCTCAGAGTGTGTTTTGGTCGGTAGCCCAATTTCGTCCTTATTTCAAGGTTCTCATTTTGTTTAGCCCAATGGCCCACTTTTCAAGTTCATCCAGCATAACATTAGCAGCTTTTAAACTATCCATACCCGGAATAAATTTTCCTTCTTCATTAAAATATTTGCCAAAATTTGGTAGGTAAAGCGATTCGGTCAAAGGCATCATCTTAAGCGCTGTAACCACCGGTATCAACATTTCAGAAGCTCTGCTTCCGCCTGCAACTCCTCCGTAACTTACGAAAGCTACAGGTTTATAATTCCATTCTTTGAAAAGAAAATCGAGAGCGTTTTTTAAAGGGGCAGAATAACCGTGATTGTACTCAGGATGAACGAAAATAAAGGCTTCTCCCGCATTGATTTTTTTGCTCCATTTTTTCGTACGCTGGTGTTTGTATTTTTGCAAAGCCGGCATTTCTGGCTCATTATGAAAAGGAAGATTTTCTTCTTTAAGATCAATAAAATCGATCTTAAATTTTTTGGAATCCTTGGTAATTTTGAGAATCCAGTCTGCAACTGCCGGTCCTTTTCTGCCGGGTCTTGTACTGCAAAGTATTATTTTTAATTTGATCATAAGTACTCAACTAATTGGGGTCGGGGACAAATAACCCCAATTTTCCCCACTTTTTCATCAGAATAATTCCTGGCCAGATGGATCCATTTTGTTGTTAGGGCTAAAGGCTTTTCAACAGGGGATTCAAACGCATCAAAAAATTAAACTGTGTTTTGTACTTAAATAAAGTCAATAGTCGTGCCACTATTGGTTTTTAGAGCTGAAAATAAAGGCTGTGACCTTTGCATGCGCGGGCCAAAAGCTCTAATGATCTTCCCGACTATCCCAAAGCCATCCCGATGCTGCAGGCATGTGACAGGCTGCTCGAAGTGACATCGGTGGCAGTTGATGTCGGTTCGAGCACGTCGATGTCAGTTCGGGAAGGATCAACATCCAGTGGATATTAAGGCCAGCTGAAGGGCGGTCGATGTCAGTTCGGGCAGGATCAACATCCAGTGGATGTTAAGGCCAGCTGATGGACGGTCGATGTCAGTTCGGGCAGGATCAACATCCAGTGGATGTTAAGGCCAGCTGAAGGGCGGTCGAAGTCAGTTCGGGCAGGATCAACATCCAGTGGATGTTAAGGCCAGCTGATGGGCGGTCGATGTCAGTTCGGGCAGGATCAACATCCAGTGGATGTTAAGGCCAGCTGATGGACGGTCGATGTCAGTTCGGGCAGGATCAACATCCAGTGGATGTTAAGGCCAGCTGGTGGACGGTCGATGTCAGTTCGGGCAGGATCAACATCCAGTGGATGTTAAGGCCAGCTGATGGACGGTCGATGTCAGTTCGGGCAGGATCAACATCCAGTGGATGTTAAGGCCAGCTGATGGACGGTCGATGTCAGTTCGGGCAGGATCAACATCCAGTGGATGTTAAGGCCAGCTGGTGGACGGTCGATGTCAGTTCGGGCAGGATCAACATCCAGTGGATGTTAAGGCCAGCTGATGGACGGTCGATGTCAGTTCGGGCAGGATCAACATCCAGTGGATGTTAAGGCCAGCTGATGGACGGTCGATGTCAGTTCGAGCGTAGTCGAGAACTAAAGAAACAAATCAATCATCAATTTTTCATTGGGATTGATAGCATATTTACTAAAATCCGTTACGCCATTTTCTCTGAGAATTTCTTCATCAATAAAAAAGTTTCCGGTTGTGGATGTGCTGTTTTTCTCGAAAATAAGAAGCGCCGCATCTGCCATAATTTCTGGCGTGCGGCTTTTGTTTATCAAGGCATCGCCACCCAATAGATTCTGCACAGCGGCTGTGGCTATCGTCGTTCGCGGCCACAGAGCATTAACACCTATTTTATATTTTTTTAATTCTTCAGCAAGACCAAGAACTGTCATACTCATGCCATACTTAGCCATGGTATAAGCCAGGTGTTTTCCAAACCATTTCGGGTCAAGATTTAAAGGTGGCGACAAGGTAAGGATATGTGGATTCCCGGATTCTTTCAGTAGGGGAATACAATATTTAGAAACCATAAAAGTTCCTCTTACATTAATGTTGTGCATTAAGTCGTATCGCTTCATTTCTAACTCCTCTGTGGAAGAGAGATTGATGGCGGAAGCATTATTTACAAGTATATCAATGTGGCCAAATGTTGATTTTACTTTTTCAACAGCGGCAACAACGTTTGCTTCATCACGAATGTCAACCTGCAATGGCAAAGCTTTCACACCGGCTTTTTCGACCTCCTCAGCAACAGAATAAATTGTCCCTGGAATTTTCGGATTCGGATCGGTAGTCTTGGCTGCAATAACAATGTTGTAACCTTTTTTCGCCAGGCCAAGAGCTATCTCTCTTCCAATACCGCGACTTGCGCCGGTGATGAATGCTGTTTTTGCCATGTTACATATGTTTTGAAAATGAAGGTTGATATTCTTTTTTATCAATTACCATTTTAGCGATTACTTCTGCCAAGATCTCTGAAGTACCGCCACCTATTGGTCCGAGTCGGCTGTCACGGAACATGCGTGCTAAAGGATATTCTTCCATATAACCGTATCCGCCCAATGCTTGCAAACAAGTTGTCATTACTTCGTCGGACATTGCCGTAGAAAGCATTTTTGCCATGCTCGCTTCTTTCACAGGATATTCACCCTCTACAAGTTGATGACAAATACTGTAATTAAAACGTTTGTGCATTTCTATTTGAGAAGCCATCTGAGCTACGCGGTGACGCAACACCTGAAAACTATCAATTGTTTTTCCAAACGCCTGACGTTCGCCCATGTATTTAATTGTGTAGTTAAGTGCCCACTCGGCGGCGGCATGCGCATTAATAGCCATGATGAGACGTTCAAGAGCAAAGTGCTGCATGATATAGGGAAACCCTTTTCCTTCTTCACCCATTAAATTTTCTGCGGGAATACGAACGTTATCGAAAGAAATTTCTCCCGTGTCAGAAGCTCTCCAGCCGAGTTTATCGAGTTTAGAAGCGCTGATACCAGGTGTAGCACGGTCCATGATAAAAATACTGATGCCTTTTGCGCCCTTATCTAAACTTGTTTTAGCAGCAACAACAAGGTAATCGCTATAAACACCATTCGTGATAAATGTTTTTGATCCATTAATCAGGTAACCATCTTTATCTTTTATTGCGGTAGTTCTCATCCCTGCAACGTCAGAACCAGCAAAGGGTTCAGTAATGCAAAGACAACCGATTTTATCTCCTGAAATACTTGGAGCAAGATATTCGCGCTTAATACGATCATCACCTTCTGCATTTAAATGCTGCATGGCAAGATAAGAATGCGCCCACATCGCAGCCGCAAATCCACCTGAGTTTACACCTTGTAATTCTTCCAGGAAGATAGTCGTATAAAAAAGATCAAGACCCAATCCACCATATTGTTCAGGATAAACCAAACCAAAATAACCCATGTCGCCCATTTTTTTCCAAATGTCGCGGTCAATTTTTCCGGTTTCTTCCCACTTGTTAACGCGTGGGGCAACTTCTTTGGCAAGGAAATCCCTGATTCCTTCTCTGAACAAATTGTGTTCTTCTGTGAAATAGTTTGTCTTCATAATTTTTGTCTAGTGTGTTATTAGCTGGAATTTAAAACGTAACGAATTGATTTATTTTTTTATTAAATGCCTTTCCTAAACTGTTGTAGTATTTGATACCAAAATATTTTTTAAAAGAGGCTAATCCTTTTTCAGTAAAATAGGGGATGATATTTATCCAGATCACTTTTTCGCAATTGTCTTCGTTTTTATCTTTACGGATGGTCTGTTGCGCAGTCCAGAAAAAAGAAAGCATCCAGGTAGAAATTGCCAGGTTGTTATAGGCCCCGGGAATAGGCTCTTTTTTCATATTTCCTACTTGTATAGAAAAAGTGATAGCTGCTTCAAAATCTTCAATACTGCGGTCAGCCATAGTCTTGAAAATCTTGCTCACATGAGCATGTTTCATTACCTGGTTATCGTGAAAAATAAAAGGATATTCTTTTTGAAATTTTATGTAAACCCTTATTTCTTCCCGTAAATTTTGAAAGGAGGGAAACTGACGTGTTTTCTGCTTTACAAGGTTAATGCGTTCCCACATTTCATCCACAATAGCTATCAGTAAAGCTTCTTTGTCTTTATAGTGATAAGTGATATTTCCCCTGCTGATACCGAGCTCATTAGCGAGCTCAAATAAATTCACAGAGCCATAACCCGATTCATTAAAAATCTCTACGGCTTTTGATTTTATTTTTTCTTTGGTTGTCATGTATGGAAAGTCAAATATACATAATTTTTAAAAATAACTAAATAATTAGTCACTTTTGACAAATATTTAGCCACTAAGACACTGAGAGCACAAAGGGTCATTAAGATCATCACGAATAGAACTTATCTTAACGAATTAAGAATAGCTCTCGCAGCGGTTCTTCCTGAAAAAATACAGCCTCCTAAAAAAGTTCCTTCCAATGCTCTGTAACCATGCATGCCACCACCACCAAAACCTGCGGCTTCACCCGCGGCATACAGACCTTTAATTATTTTCCCGTCTCTACCAAAAACTTCTGCGTTTAAATTGGTTTCTAAACCTCCTAAAGATTTTCGGGTAAGGATGTGTAACTTCACTGCAATGAGTGGCCCGGCTTTTGGGTCCAGGATTTTATGTAAAGGTGCCGTTCTTATTAATTTGTCTCCCAAATAATTCCTTGCATTTCTGATTGCTTCAATCTGCAAGTCTTTACAAAATTTATTGTCGAGTTGTTTATCGCGGGCTTTAATTTCATTTTCTATTTTTTCGAAATCGAGTAGAGGCTCTGTTGTAAGCCTGTTCATGCCTGCAACAAGGTCTTTTAAATTGTCTGCCACTACAAAGTCTTCTCCTTTTTCTTTAAAGGCTTCTACCGGTCCGGTGGCCTTTTTACCGAAAGCTCTGCCTAAAACGAGTTTGATGTTTTTACCGGTGAGATCCGGATTTTGTTCGGAACCAGAAAGAGCAAATTCTTTTTTAATTATTTTTTGTGTAAGAATAAACCAGGAATAATCATAGCCTGTCGATAGAATATGTTTGAGTGTTCCTAAGGTGTCAAAGCCTGGAAATAAAGGCACGGGGAATCTGTTGCCTTTTGCGTCAAACCACAAAGACGATGGGCCGGGTAAAATACGAATGCCATGTTTTTCCCAAACGGGAGAAAAGTTTTTTATACCTTCTGTATAATGCCACATGCGATCTCCGTTAATGGAGTTAGCTCCTGATTTTTCTGCAATGCCAATCATTTTTCCGTCCACATGCTCCGGCACGCCTGACAACATGGTTTCGGGAGCTTTGCCTAATCTTTCCGGCCAGTTTTTTCTTACCAGATCATGGTTCGCCCCGATACCCCCACTTGTAATAATAACAGAGTGCGCTTCAAAATGAAAGTCCCCAAGAATGTTTTCCGAATTTTTTTCACCCCGCTTAACATTTTTATTTTCTAAAACACTTCCGCTTACGCCCTTCACAGCGCCGTTCTCAACTATTAAATTTGTAACACGATGCCTGAATTTAAATTCTATGAGTCCTTTCTTTGCAGCGGCTTTAACGCCTTCTACAAAAGGCGCGATCACACCCGGACCTGTTCCCCAGGTTACATGGAAACGTGGAACTGAATTGCCATGTCCAATGGCACCATATCCACCACGCTCGGCCCAGCCCACTACAGGGAAAAATTTCAAGCCTTTTTCTTTGAGCCAGGAATATTTTTCTGTTGCAGCAAATTGCAGGTAAGCTTCGGCCCATTTTTTTGGCCAGTGATCTTCATGTCTTTCAAACCCTGCTGTGCCCAGCCAATCATTGGTAGCGAGTTCAAGACTATCTTTAATTCCCATTCTTCTTTGCAAAGGAGAATCAATAAAAAATAATCCTCCAAAAGACCAGAAGGCTTGTCCTCCTATGTTATTTTCTCCCTCCTGATCGATCAGGATCACGCGTTTTCCTTTTTCTGCAAGTTCATTTGCTGCTACAAGTCCCGAAAGTCCTGCGCCGATAATTATTACATCTGTTTTGGAATTCATAGGAGGGGTGAAATTTTACATGTTTAAATAGGTCAGCATTCTTTTTCGTGTTGCTGCATCCGGCAATTCTCCGTTTCCGGCCGTAAAATTATCTTTGGCGTGTGCGGGATTTGAAGTTGCAGGAATAACACAAGTTACAGCAGGATGGGACATAAGAAATTTTAAAAAATAAGCGCTCCAGTTTTCTATTCCCAGTTCTTTGGCAAACTCAGGAATTTGTTTGTCCTTAACCAATTGAAAAAGCCGCCCTTCTCCAAAAGGCCTGTTTATAAGGGTCGCGACGCCATTATCGGCTGAGGCGTCAAGGATTCTTTTTTCGGCGTGACGGGAATCGATGGAATAATTAAACTGAACAAAATCTATGGGTTCTTTACGGATAATTTTTTCTAGTTCTTCATGCATGCTATCCGTGTAGTGAGTTATTCCTATGTAATGAATAATTCCTTTTTCTTTCCAGTCGCGCAAAGTAGAAAGATGCGTTTTCCAATCGGTAAGGTTATGAATTTGCATCAGATCCATAGTGCTCCGGTTCATCTTTTCCATGGAGTCTTCCATCTGTCTTACTCCGGCGTCACGACCATTGGTCCAGACTTTCGTAGCATAAAAGAGATCATTTTTAAAAACTAATTTTTCGGTGAGATCACCAATAGCCATTTCCGATTTTCCATACATGGGAGAACTATCGATAAGTTTTCCTCCCTGAGCGTGCAACTCTGTTAAAACGGAAGTAAGTTCTGAATTTTCTGAGGCGTTGGCCACATCAAAGCTCTGCCAGGTGCCGAGCCCAATAACAGGTAAAGATTTTCCGGAAGAAGGGATTATACGTTGAATCATTTTAGTTTTCTGGAACTCTAAAGTACAAGAAAATTAAATGAATTCAGAGCAGTGCAATATAGATAATAGTCGCAGCCACTATCAGGTTGATAACTGTGTCCAGCAGCTTTTGTTGCCGCATAAGTTCTTCCTTATAAGTTTTACTCATTGTGTGTGTGATTTTTCCGACTACGGGTAAGCCCTGCAATGGCCTTAACAACTGTAAGACGGATAGGGATAAAAGAATATTGTTTGATTTACATTTATTAACAAAGAGCTTTAACTTCTATCCCTCTTCTCAAGCGCTTCTAGAATTTCATTGGAAAGAAGTCCACTTCCACCGCCGTAATGTTGAATGATGATTATAGTCGGATTGTAATTTAAAAAGAAAGTACGCAGCTGAACATCTGAGCTTTCTTCAATTCCACCACCGAGTAAAACAATATCAAATTTTTTAGTTTGAAAGATTGCTATTGCCTCATGGTCTTCGTTTACACAAGTGCCCGACCAGGAAGGGTTTGTGTTCACCAGACGCTCGACTGTTGCGGCAATTTCTTTGTTCCGTCCTATGATGAGTATTTCTATTTTGTCCATCTCACTTTATTGATAGGCAAATATAAAGCAGGGAAAAATTTCGCCTCTTAATATAGGATAAGAAATTCTAACTCTTTTTAACCAGGGCCGAATAAATCCTACCGGAACTATAAAGTGATTGTGTATCCGCCATTTTTTCTACAGAAAAAAATCCTAACTCTATAAACAGTTTTTTTAAATTCAGAAAGCTGATGGGATAAGGAACCCAGGGATTTGCTTTGTCTGTATCGTATTCTATGAGGATGAATTCTGCATCAGGCATTAGATATTGACTTAATTTTTTAAGGAGCTTTTTCTTGTCTTCTACAAAATGAAATGAGTTAGCCATAAGAATGCCATCGAGATTTTTAAGGTCTAAATGTTCTTTTTCAAAATTTGCTTTTTGAAAGGCTATTTGTATCTCTGGTAAAGAATCTAACAAAAGACCATCGCTTTTATCCACTGCATAGATTTTACTTCCAGGAGAAAGTTGTCTTGCTAATGCTTCTGTGAAAAACCCTTTGCCACAGCCAAGGTCTGCCCATTGCACTATCTTTTCTTTTTGAATAAAGGCTTTTTCTAAAAGTAGGTCAGCGGTTTTATTTTCCATTTACTATAAAAGTAGGAATAATCTTATTAGGTTATAAAGTAGTGGAGCTTTGAGAGTCAATAGTCACTAGTTGCGAGTCAGTAGTAATTAAGTGTAGTAGAAAGCTAACTGTTGAATTGCTGAAACTATAAACTCTAAGTCTTCTACACATTTACCCTTTTTCAGGTATTGGTTTTAGTTAAGGGAAAGAATAATTTTATCGGAATCAAAATGCTATGTGCGAGTTCCAGGTAATAACAACTAATTCTTTCGGTTGCGTTGTAAAATGTTCGCATTGTGAAGATATACATTTGAGTTTTGGTAATGTACTGGCAGTTATTGATAACAGTGAGTTTGAGCAATTAAAGTGGGTAGTTGAAAATCTCTACATTAAAAAATATAGGGAAATCGTGGATTCAGGAGAAAAAATGTATTTGAATACTGATAGCGAAAAATTTGCCCTTGCCTTAAATGCGCATGAATTACATGAGCTTAACACTTTACTGCAAGAGGCCAGTGTGATGCTTGAAGTCTACACAATTTTAGATATAAAATAAATTCTATGGAAGCACAAATCAACGCTTTGGAGAACATGGCTCTCGCAGAGAATCGCCTTAAATGGTTCATGGAAATGTTAGCGATTAAAAGAGATGCTGGCATGACTCGCATTTATTCTGCCATTTCAACATGTGAAACCGATTCTAAAAAAAAGGAGGCAGAGCGGGATGAGGACCTTAACTTCTGAATGAAAAATGTTTCGGCGAAGTCTAAGGTAGCGTGTTTACCTGATACGACTCAATGACTGAGGTGTAATTTTCAGGTACGACGCAATGTGCTGTTGCGGCACGTGCAGGGCTAAATCGGGATACCGTTTTATAAATTCGTTGTATTTTTCGTATCCTTTTTTGAGCAATTGAATGGCGGTGTGAGAACCTACGAAGCCACTGATTCCGGTGAGCAGTACTTTTTTAGAGTTTTTCATGACCTGTAATGTTGAATTAAAGGTAAAACAACCCAAAGAGCCAGACTTAACAATTGGTAAGAAATAGCGGTATGAATTTGGTTCTTTTGTTTTAGAGTGATGCTTTTTTGTATTGCTCTTCGCTTACCTGCTCCATCCATTCTACAGCTGATCCGTTTAATTTTTCCTGGATGGCGATATGACTCATCGCGGTGGTTTTTGTAGCACCGTGCCAGTGTTTTTCATTGGGCATAAAATAAACAACATCTCCCTGGCGAAGTTCTTCAATTTTACCACCCTCGCGTTGGGCCCATCCAAATCCGGATGTTATGATGATGGTTTGACCGAACGGATGCGTGTGCCAGGCAGTGCGTGCTCCTGGTTCAAAAGTAACAAGTGCTGTTGATAAGCGAGAGGGTTCAGGGGGCGTAATCAAAGGGTCAATTCTTACCGTACCGGTGAAATAGTCTGCTGGACCTGTTGTAGAAGGTTGTGAGCCGTTTCGTATAATTTCCATGCCGTAAGTTAAGCTTTATCTCTCGATCACATCAAACAACAATTCAAAAAAATAAGCTATTCTCTATGAGTACAAAGCGTAAGGGATAAAATTGCTTTTTTCATGCACGGAAGGAGTTCTCCTAAGCGTGAGGTCAGTTTTCGGTTATGGAGTTTTGTGACGTCGTAGTAGTATTTTCTAGTAAAGAGTCCGCATAAGAAACGATTTCATTAAAAAAGAAATGGTGTCTTAGTCTTCTTGTCAGCCAGTTTATAGTTATGAGAAAGGTAAACATGACTAAAACAACCACTATTTCTCTTGTACCGATTGCCAATGTCAATGCAATCATTAAACCAATTATAAATGTTTTTAAATAATATATTTTATAGATCAAGGTAGTATCGCTGTCAAACCTGAACTCGCCTTTGTCTACCATCGCAAACAAATTCCAGTTATTTACCCAAAACGGAACAGTGAAATGTAAGTCGTCCCACGACAAATAAACGTCCGCTTTGACTTTATTTAAAATGGAAGCTTTTACATGATCGATTAACTCACGCTTCTCTTTGTCAGAGAGGGCTCTTTTGAATTTATGTCTGTAACTATTCGTCAGCATTAAGATTACACTTCATTGGTGCATAGTCGCCGGGCTTTCCATTTTTAATAGTTGTAAACGATCTGATCCTTTAGATTGTCAGGCGCCATGAAGTTAGGTGAAATTTTCAGTCAAACTACTTAAAGACTGTTTTTTAAAAAATCCCCACAAACATATCCCGAATTGTCGATTAAACCCCCCAGCATTCCTACAATTTGTAGCAAGCACTCTGTGCACAGGCTCGTACCTTTGTGATATGGAATTAGCGGAGGCGGAAAAGAAATATCTTCATAAAGTAGTTTGTCATATGGCAACAGGTTTAACCTTCGAGGTAACAGAATTGGTAGAGTTGGGACGCTTAACCAAAGACCGGATAGAATTGCATTTTAAACATCTGGTAGAGGAAGAGATTCCGATAGGTCAGCAAAGTAGCGCCACTTTACGAGAGATAGAAATTCATTATAGGATTGTCACTTAGTGTTTAGCTATGGCGCTAGTCCTCCATAGCTATGGAGCAGGGCATTGACGGACGCCCAAAAATTAACCCCAATAACACTAATAAAGTTCAACTCGCGGCCAAAATATTAAATTGACCTTTTAGAAATACTTTTTGGACGTCAACCCATCGTTTTCTGGATTTTTGTGGAACTACCTTTGTTGAATAAATTAAACAAATGAAAAAAATCATGACAACATTAGCAGCAGCAGCCGTATTAAGCGGAAGTGCAATCGCACAAACTTTTACTTTAAAAAGTAGCGAACTCGGAGGACAATTAACAAATAAACAGTATGCAAACGGCATGGGATTCTCAGGCGAAAACCAATCTCCGCAACTTAGTTGGGACAACGCTCCTAAAGAAACTCAAAGTTTTGCCATAACGATTTATGATCTGGATGCACCAACCGGAAGCGGTTTTTGGCACTGGGTAGTATTTAATATACCAGCAAACGTGCACGAATTGAGATCTGGAGCTGGTGACTTAACAAAGCACTTAATGCCGGAAGGAGCTATTCAAAGTAATACAGATATGGGTAAGCCGGGGTATGTAGGTGCTGCTCCAAATGATGGACCTGCTCACCGTTATGTAATAACAGTTTATGCGCTTGGCAAAAAACTAGAACTTGATAAAAATGCAACTCCTGCATACGTTGGTGTCAATATGTACTTTGCTACTTTAGCCAAAGCATCTTTATTGGTATACGGTCAAAAGCACTAATTCTTTTTTTAATGTCCGGTAGCAATAATGTTGCCGGACATTTTTTGCATTTCTGTAAATTGATTTTTAGATAGGCGAAAATTTTAGAAACGTTTGAAATTGAGTAATTTTAAAAGGTATTCCAATTACATCTACGACACTATGAAAAAAGACGCATTTCCTTCTGCTATTCAAAAAGTAACAATTGGCTATTACGACTCTGATGTTCCGAAAGTCAATAACCGTATTAAGTTAGAGCAGAATTTATTTAGTTTTTTATTAGAGGGAGAAAAGTCTGTTCAGTATGCAGATGCAAAAATAACTATTGATCCTTCTCAGTTTTTGTTGTTGTCGGCGGGAAATTGTTTAATGAGTGAAAAAACAGTAGCTGCCGGTGGCCGTTACAGAAGTGTATTGATTTTCTTTGACAACAGCACGTTAGTTGATTTTTTTATACAACACCCATTAACTCTTCAACCCAAAAATACTACGCGGGAAGAAAATGCAATAGTAGTTTTTAAAAAAGATGCGTTTCTTACTCATTTTGCTGAATCGCTTGTAGTAATGCTCAGTCATGACCAACCCGTTTCGCTTAAGATGATGAAGGTAAAGCTGGAAGAATTACTGCTCTACATTAGTGAACATTATCCCGGGCAAATACAGACACTTCAAAATTTAAGTCAGCGGGAAGACACTGAACTTCTTATCAGGCAGGCTGTAAGTGCTAATATCGATTCGCGCACTAGCGTAGCAGAGTTAGCGTTTTTATGTAACATGAGCCTTTCTACTTTTAAAAGACGTTTCGTGAAAATTTATCAAACTTCACCTAACAAATGGCTGATTGATAAACGCATGCAAAAGGCAGCAAACATACTCAAACAAGGCGAACAAACTGCCAGCCAGATCTATCTCGACCTTGGCTATGAAAATCTATCGAGTTTTGTCCAATCATTTAAGCAAGTTTACGGCGTAACTCCAAAACAATATCAGTTGGCTAATTGATGCTAAATTTTAATACAGCGCATTAGGGTTTGAGCAGACGCCTGAAGTACCCGTGTTTGCAGCCAATTTTACAACTCGCAGAAGTTTAATCAGGTGGTACCCACAAACCGGATTAGAGCATCGCTTAATATTACCCTCTGCCATACACACTCTTAAAAAAAAAATTCTATTTGTTCTCGGTTTTCGTGTGGGACGACGTTTATCTCCTGTAAATACAGATCCATCGTCTCGCCTTCGGAGTGTTTTTTATAAGCTGTAAGGTCGAAATCTCAAATCGCCTCGTGACATTGCATTATAAATAATCACTTAAGGGATGATCGAAGATAAATTTGCTCATCCATTTTCATATAGTGAACGTTACTTTCGCGAAAATGTTGTAACGTCTACTGTTTGGATGAAGAGAGCTAAAAAAACGATAATACACGAGGATAAAACCCACCTGATTTTCATTCGGCTAAATTTTTCTGGTTTGAGTACAAATCGTCATCTAACCTGATCTTAAAGATAAAAACTTGTAAAAATAGCCACGTACATTTTATAATTATTGGCGAGGACGGAAAATTAATGGCGGTTTAGAATCTTCTAAAAATATTAACTTTCTTTAAAAAAATACGATTTGGTAAAGCAGTTTTTGACGTAGTAATTTTGTGTCACTTATAACATTTATATCAAAATCAGTATGGAACCTGTAATTGCTAAATCTGTTTATAACACGCTCTTTCGTTTAAGTCACCCATTAGTGGAACATCTCAACAACAATTTGGTAAACGCGCATGTAGTAAAAGACGACATTCTTCCGAAGAATATAGTCAGTGTAAATTCAGTTGTGGAATATGTGAGTGAGCCTTACAATCGCCCCGTCCGGATTAAGATTGTGCTTCCGGAACATGAAGATCTTGCAAGGCGAAATGTTTCAGTTCTCGCTCCTATATGCAGGGCCTTGCTTGGCTTTAAGGAATCAGATGAGTTGGTTGTGAAAATGCCATCTGGTAAAAAAAAGATCAAAATTTTAAAGGTCTATAATTAGGAAAAAAGAAAAAATGACAGTTTTTCTGAAATTTTTTCACAAAAAAAAGAAATCCTGGCGCAAAAAATAGCCTGGCACTTAGTTTGAATTTTTAAGAGAAAATAAATTATTAACCCGGTGAAGCGGTCCGGACAGCTTCACCACAAAACAAAACGAAATCATGACACTAATCAAAATGATCAACCCTGCAGTGGGTTTAGAAAAGAGAAACATGCTGATGCCATCGATGGAAAATTTGTTCAGTAGTTTCTTTGGTAATGATCTTACGAATAAAGATTATGCCGCTTATGTACCATCGGTTAATATTACCGAGAATGAAAAGAGTTACAGCATCGAAGCAGCGGCCCCCGGCTTTGAAAAACAAGATTTTAATGTGCAGCTCGAAGAAGGAATTCTAACCATTAGAGGCGAGCACAAACAGGAAAGTGAATTCAATCATAAGACCTTTGTACGCAAAGAGTTTAACTATGGATCATTTAGCCGCAGTTTTAATCTTGTAGACCTTGTGGATGAAGAAAAGATAGACGCTAAGTACGAAAATGGGGTCTTAAAAATTGAGCTTCCAAAAAAAGAGAACAAAAACATAAAAAATGTCACACAGATTCAGATTCAATAAGATTGAAGAGGTCCGAAAGGTGTGGAAATTTTTCGGGCTAATTTAGGAAGTGATTTATGAACCATTGAACCCTTAAATAAAATGAAAACTTTAAATGTGATTCTATGTTCTTTGTTATTACTGATGAGTTCATGTAACGCTCAAAACAAACAGGATGGCACTAAAGAACTTTCGTTTGCTAATAGCACACAAAAAGAAACAGAAACTCTTTCCAAACCTGTAGTTCGTTTCAAAGTAAATAAGCAGTATGATACCAACGGTAACGTTATAAGATACGACTCTACTTACAGTTACTCTTATTCTGGTACCGGAGAAATGGACACGGAAATAAAAAAACTATTGGGTAATTCAAATTCACATTTTGATGTGCCCTTGAATTTTTTTGCGATGCCAGAGTCAGCTGAAGCTCCCAGAGATTCAACTTTTGCACCTCTGTTCCAAGACTCTTATTTTCAAAGACAAATGCAGATGCATCAGAAGTGGATGGATGAAGTTTTCAGGCAGTTTCATTCGGAGCAAAGACTGCCGGGACCGGATGATATAATTGAAAAGAAAGGGCAGAAAGAAATCTAGTTTCCTTAAAACGGCATCAGTAAATGATGCCGTTTTTTCATTAACACAGTTTATCACCAATTCACTTGGTAGAGTAACTTCAACGAAACGTACTGTATTGCCTTTTAGCGAGCACGCGACGATATTCAGTCTGTAGAAAACAGTGTGCCTGCGAATTGGAAAAATAGCGCATCATTTCAACAAGTGGCTATCTAGAAAGGGCTATAGATTTTTAGTGTGGGTAAAATCCAACTTTGTTTTCTTCCCCACCTCTCTTGCACCTGATCCAATTTTTGCGCTTCACCCAAATAGAGCATGTAAACTACAAATTCCATTGCTCTAAAGCCTCCAGCATTAGCTGAGGGTTAATAGTCCTTACAAGCGTTAATAACTTGTTGATTTTTGAGGATCAGCTAGCTCTGGACGCCTTATGAATTCAGGTTTTTAGGATTTTCAAAAATTTTCATCGTTGGATAAAGGAAGATCAAATACGATAATCCACACTAACAAGATCCACCTGAAAATTCACCTGTTTGGTGTAGCCCAACTGGGAATCGATATATGTCAAGCTCCCCAAAATGACGCAGGAATGTCACCCTGAGCACAGTAAAAGTCTTGTAAACGTTTGATCGGGTAGGTGGGTTTCGCTTTAAGAAGAGGAACAGTTCATCAACCGTCACCCTTAAATAGTCTGAACAGATCATCAGGCATACATTTAGCATAGTAGGATCAAATACTTACTATGACACAAATAAAAATATTGGTGAATAATATCCATGATGTAACACACCGCGCTGCTGCCGAGACAGAATTAAACGTTTATTTAAAAATAGGCTGGAAACTGCAAGAAACCCACCAGCATACGGATGCTGATAGCGGATCTTTTATGTTGACCACCATTCTCACAAAAGAGAGTGATGAGACAGAAAAAACAGACGACAATAAGCAGGAAGCAAAGCAAAGCGAAGACAAAGGTCCCGGTTTAAAAACCGATGAGAAGAATACCGTAAAGGAGGTTAAAGAAGAAAAAGAAAAAACGGAAGAAGAAGAAAAAGAAGAAGAAAAAGAAGAAGAAACAAAAGAAGAAGAAGAAACTAAAGAGGCTCCTCGAACATCAACAGACGAACCAGGATCGAAAGAGGAAAGATCAGAAGCTCCAAAAGGCTTTAAGATCAAAGAGAAGGAAGGCTAATCACTCTTATTTGTTGAGATAACACTCAATAGGAAGAAGATTAATGTAGAGCCTACTATTCGATCGTCAAAATAAAAAAAGTGGTAATGGAAGTCTCACCTTTAGCGATTCTCAAGCTCAACTTTTTTTCCGAAATTGTTTAATGTCACAACTATTACTATTTCAGGGTTAAAGCTAGGAATGAATGAGAAGCAGTTGAATTCGATTTACGCGAAATTCAACAGCAAAATAAAGGATCAAGTCCAAAAGCTGTGGAGTAAATTTAGGCAAATAATTTTGAGAGCCTAAAAAGGAAGAAATTTACATCTGTAACTCCTCTGTATTGGGCTCTAAAAGCTTTAATTTTCGCATTGAATGATTCAGCTCAGGCATTGGTACTTCGGTTATTAAAATAGTTGAGTATTCTCTTGTAATTGTTTTCAATGGTTCTGGATAGGGTATTGAAGGTCTTGAACCCAGCTTGGGCAACCTCTTCATGCCATTTGGCTAATCTTGTAAATGCATATATTTTTTCTTTTGTATTACTGTAGATCCAGGATAATTTCTGAGCCAAACCGTATGCTTTTTTGATATCAGGATAGCGTTCAAAGAGTATATTAGCTCTTTGTGATTGTTCTAAAGTCCAGTTGTGTTCTGCTTTGTAAAGTAAATAGCGGCTTCTTGCGAGTAGTTGTTTGAGAGTCTCACCATTACTTAAAATTTCAGGGACATAAGCTCTTTTGTTTTTCCGGGATTCGTCAATGCCAATATTTTCAGCCTCTATAGCCTCCCAACGATGTCTTATTCTTATTTCCTGGAGTGCTTCGGTAGCTAACTGTTGAACATGGAAGCGATCGATCACCATGCTTGCATGAGGAAAACATTTTTTTACGATCAGTCCCATGTTACCCGCAAGATCCAGCGTGATTTCACGAACTCTCTTTCTAAGATGTAAGGGAATGCTTTGTAGCAATGGGATTATGCTCTCCGAGTGAGTTCCCTTTAAAATCGCAACTATGGTACCCTTCTTTCCTTTTGCAGCTTTGTTGGAGAGGATCGTGTAAAGCTCTGAGTGTGATAAACAAGTCTCATCAATGGATAAATAAGGACCAATGTTTTCAGGGAATATAATTCCTTGTTCGGCTTTATTCTTATATTTCCAATCGTTATAATCGCTTAGTTTTTTACGATAGTAACGCTGAAGCTTTTTACCATTAATGCCGTAAAATGAGCCTATAGTTTTAATGCTATGCGCATGTGTATCAACTAATTTCTTTTAAAAAAGCCGCAAAATCGTTTGTGATTCGCGTGCCTTTTGTTATGACATCCCAATTACGGAAAACTACCTTTCCTGTATCTTCATTAAGCCAGCGACGACGTTTCACGTGCAGAAAAACATTATGTCCACGAATGGGAAAATCTTGGATTGTTACCTGGTCAAAAAATCCTTTTGAAGTTAATCTAGCTCTCGCGTATTCTGAAGGAACATTGCTTATCTCCTGTAAATACAAATCAATGCGCTCGCGTTCTGAGTCTTTTTTATAACCTGTGAGTTCAAAATAATCGCAAATAGCTTCAGGCAATACCATTTTTAAAAAGTCATTGTAGGACGGGTCCATAAATAGTTTTAGTCCCGGTAAAATTCAGATTATTTTTTCTTCCCCACAACTTTTGAGCCTGATCCCTGATCCCCTGATCCAGACATACGGATTCGTCAACCAATCCGTCAACCAAAATTAAAAAATCCCGGCAAATACGTGATTTACCGGGATTCTTTGCTACTTCTTGTAGCCCGTACGGGAATCGAACCCGTGTTTCATCCGTGAAAGGGACGTGTCCTAACCCCTAGACGAACGGGCCAAATGACTTATGAACGACATCCATAAGTTGGATTTGGGATTGCAAAAATAGGTAATTAATTAAAATAAAAAAAATAAATTTTAAATTATTTTGGAACTTGCTGTTTTTGTGACAAATACGGAAACAGCACCTAGCCTTTTAAAGGCCAAAAACCGGAATTTTTTACCAGCGGACCAAAAATGCATGAGATTTGGTTAAAGTTTATACTCCGTTTCTACAGGTCTCTGTTCCGGAAAATAGTCATCGTGCGAAACTTCATTCAGAGTGCCCTGGTGGGCATTGAGCGCTACTGTCAGATTTCCGGATTCCGGATATCAGGATTATTCGTGGGTTCATGCACTGCATACTTTTAACAATAGCTGGGTTTACCGCAGGTTGATCTTTCAATCAGGAGATAATTTCGCACTACTTCACTATTTGTTTACAATCTGTTTAATTTCTCGAGTTTTTCTTTGTATTCTTTCACGCTAACCGTCTTAAAGTCTAAAGCATCGAATGGCTGTTGTGTAACTGTGGTTTCATGAAGGGCCATCATAAGTTTTCCTTCCTGTATTTTTAGTGCAACAAGGGTGATTGGTGCGTTGAGTGGCACTCCGTGAAACACACCCAGACTGTTACTCGACAAAATGGATTTCATAGCCTTAAAAACAATTAATAGGCTGGCTTTTTCTTTTAGGTTTACCATGTAATCTACTTTAGAGGGAGCACTGTAAAAGCGGTCGCAATTAATCCAACCTAATTTAGGAGTACTGAGTAATAAATACTCTTGAGCACTTTGTAAATCGCTGGAGGCGTTTTTTTCGGAGTTTAATAATCTTTCCTCATCAGCAAGCCTCAATTGCGCAAGTTTTTTATCATATTCTACTTGCAATTGTGACCTGTATTTTTGTTTTTTCCGAAACTCCGTTACGGTCAAAGCGTCCTGGTAATAGCTCTTAATTTTTTCAAAACTGGTAAGTTTAATGCTGGGATTTAAAACAACTCCTACAGTCACCATACTGTCTGGATTGCCCTTATGCAACTTAAAAAGTTTTTGATAATACTCGTGGTTGAGATAAGATTTAAAGTTCAGAGTAACATCCACAGAAAGATTCACCTTCATGTCTTTGTAGCGTGTTGGACTATAAATAGTTTTAAATGTTATCTGTTGCGAACTACCGCCAACATTGTAACACTGCAGATTGCCTAGAGTGTCAATATAACCGAAGGCTTTTCTGGTAACAACTCCCACATATTGCATCAGATCCCTGAGAGAGATGCTCATTTCAGCCTGGAGATTTTCGGGCTCCGTATTTATTACCGCTGGTTTTAATTTATAGGTGCCTTCCGGAAAAACAAGGCTATTCAAAGGTGCCATATAGGGCGGGAGATCACTCTGACGGCGACTCCAATATTGGGCAAGTCCGGCTATGCCATTTCGTGGTACCCAATTAATCTCGCTGCTATCGTGAGAGCCGTTAAACAGTTGCATGCCGTCAACACTAGAAGCGCCGTTGGGAGGCATAGCCATGCTAATGTTTTTTCCGGGTTTTAAAATGCAGCTGTCTTTTGTTTCCTTACTGATCACGTTAATATTTATCATGCCGCCACTTTCCAGCAAACGCTTATTGCTTGTAGTTGTTAACCCGGCTACAAGCATGTCTGAAATGGTATAAAATTCTTTTATGGAAATTTTGACCTGGCCATTCACTGGTTTTTGCGTGGTTGCATTTAAAAAAGCGTTTGCTGGTATAGAAAGCAAAGTGCCTTGCTTGCATTTAATAACAGTGTCTCTGTTTGTTTTTATAACAAATACAGAAGACCTCCTCCGTAATTGCCGGTTTACATCGGAGAGATTCCTGAGCTTTTTTTCCGGCGCGCTATAAGGCCTGGCAAATTCGAAGGCGCTGCTATCCGAATCTTCTTCCGTCGATTCTGGTGAGCTGTTACTTACTGTCAACGAATCGCTGCTGAGGCTAACATCTGCTTCGCTCGTTACCGAGTTGTGACAGTAGGTTAGAAATAAACAAGTGCAAGCGAAAACAAGTAGTCGTTTTTTCATGATCTATGTATTTATATAACCATAACACTGGCTGGTGAAAAAGTTACAGGCCTGCTATAGTTTACTTTCTTTAATCCTTTTGTGGAATAATGATTCGCATCTCAGATCTATTAAAAGGAAGATAAGTTGAGCTGATTCATGTAGTGTAAAACTATCAAATTTATTAAGGGAAATAGCGGCCGGACAAATTGTAAATTTAAAAAATTATGAACGAGTCGTAAGCCATCATGATTCGAAACGCTGTCCCGTCTCCGCGGGTTTTCCCTATTAAAAAGTCAAAATCTTTTTTCACATCGTCTGCCAGTTTGGGATAAGGAATTAAACCCTCAGACAATGGTTTGAAAAAATTATCCCAATGAATCGGTATCAAAATTTTTGGTTTTAGTGTTTCTACAGTGTTTTTATAATAATCGTTTTGAAAAGTACTGTCCTGTTTACTCAATGTAGCAACTCCCAAAAATAAAATATCGGCACGCACCGAATCAAGCGCATGCTCACTAAAATTGGTGCTTGCTTTTACATAAAGTTTGTGGCTGCCATGTTCGATAAGCAAATCATAAGCCCCACCTTCTACAAAGTCTTTACGGCTGGCTGGTTGTTTTAATGGACCATGAATGCTTTTACCTGTATCGTCTTCTTTTGGGAAAGTTAAGGGAGGAGTATGCTTAGACTTAAGGACAGTAATTCTGAAGTTTCCAAGTTGTTGCACAGTGCCAGGCTCGAATAATTTTAGTTTATCTTCTGAAAGCCCGGCGCCTCTGCCAATGTTAAGCGTCGATTCTGAACCATACAACAGCGCTTCTGTATACTTTGCAAAATAAGGGGCGTCCATTGCATGGTCATAATGGGAGTGGGCAGTAAAAATTCCTTTTAGTCGATTTATCCTGAGATCGGCGATTACCGATTTTACAAGCGTTGTATCAGATCCTATCTTTCCAAAGCCAACCTTTAATAATGACGGACGTGACACAAAACCATCACTTAAAATTTGTGTTTCCCCATCATCCATTAAAAGTGTAGCCACGCCTAAATAAGTAATTTTAAGTTGACCTTTTTCTGAAGTTTTTGTCGACTGGTTTTTAATGCGAAACTCTGAATACTCCTCCAGGTTAGCCGAAGGACGGAAGATGTAAAAAATTAAAAGAAAGCATAAAACGAAGAGTCCAAGGAATGAGTAAACTGTTATTTTTAGTTTTTTCCGCATCTGCTACTTTTCATAAATTTTCTTCATAATGTCTTTACCAACCTCCATACTATAATGAAAGGGATCGTAAAAGTTATGTAGGTCTTTTGTATACTTGTTGGAGCCGGAGAAGTTATAAACTCTGTTTTTTCCGAAAATTCTCTCCAGGACTTCTAAATCTTCGGGGTGCATAGTATAACAATTAAATTTCGGACTAATAATAATCTTGTAATCCGTTTTTTGTTTATCAAGAATATGTTTCATTTCCAAAAGCATGTCTTCTTGGTTTTTTAAGATCACTTTTTTGTCTGGCTTTTCTGTACACTCCAGCGTGGGACCATTACTTCTGAATTTTGAATAATAAGCTGCTGAATCTGCGAGCCGCGCAGTCATTTGACTCATAGGATACAAATCATTAGTTTCAGGATCAAAATAAAGTCCTTCACCATCGAGCGCGCCTTTCATGTAAGCTCTTTTTTTGCCAAAGAGTGAATAATCAATACATTTCACAAAGAAAAAATCGGACAGATAAGCTTTGAAAAAGGTATAATAAAATTGTTGTTTACTCGAACCTGTTACTCTTGGATCTTTTATGTAAAGATGAAAATCGGTGCGGTCTGTTGTTTGGGTTAAGAGTGTTTCGTCAATAACAAACAGGGCGTTCTTGAGTGTGTCTTTTTGCTGATCAACAAATTTTACTTTTGAAAGAAGTCCGTAAAGTGATTCATTAAATGCCAAATATAAATAAGGCCTGTCAGTTGCATCAAGGTGTTTTTTCCATTCTGCTGTTTTGTAGGCCATAGCTCTTGAGTTGCCGAATATAAAGGAGTTGTAACGTCTTTTTTCTCGGTTCTTTAAATAAGTTTCAGTGGACACTACATCGGCATTTAGTCCGGCAAGCACACTAGTATAGCGCTTGTATTTTTTTACAACCATAAATGGATCGATCACAACAAAGGAGAGAATGAGAACAATAAAGGGAATCAGAAATAAACTTAGTTTGATTCCAAATCTGAATATGCATGTTTTTTTTTGCATCAGAATTGGAAATAAATAAATTGAGAGGAACTTGAATTAGCAAATAATAAAATGATAAAAGCAATAAAATAGTAACTCAGCCAGCGAACAACAGCACTCTGACGGTTAATAGCAGTGAGCAGATTTTCCTTGTACCAGAATTCAATTAAGATTAAAAGAAGAATCGATGCAATGGCAATAAAAAACTGGCTGCGATCAAGCCCCATGTTAAAGCCTCCTGACTGCAGTTTTATATTCTGAAAAAGATGTGATGAAATATAAAACGCATCCTGAACTGTTTCAGCACGGAAAAAAATCCAGGCAAAACTCACCAGGCAAAAGGTAATGGCAACGTTTATACCTCTCAAAAGTCTGGGGAAATGATTCAGTTGCAGTCTGGCGGTAAAAGTGGCCCTCATGTTTTTTGTCATTAAAGCCAGCACTAAAAAAGTACCGTGTAGCGCGCCCCATAAAATATAAGTAAGGTTAGCTCCATGCCAGAGTCCGCTGATTAAAAACACTACAAACAAATTAAAATAGAGTCTCGGAATCTTAACTCTGTTGCCTCCAAGTGGAATGTATAAATAATCTTTAAACCAGGTGGACAAAGAAATGTGCCAGCGTGTCCAGAATTCAGAAACAGAAGAAGAAATATAGGGACGGTTAAAATTCTGCATTAAGGTGAAGCCCATCACCCGCGCCGCGCCAATGGCTATGTCAGAATATCCCGAAAAGTCACAATAAATTTGAAAGGTAAAAAATACAGTCGCAATAATTAAAGGAGTGCCACTGTACGATTCAGGACTGCCATATACAGTAGAAACAAGCTCAGCAAGCCGATCGGCAATCACAATCTTTTTAAAGAATCCCCAGAGCATCAATTTTAATCCATTGGTGACATCGTCGTAATTAAATTCCTTTTTTTCATAAAACTGCGGTAAAATATTTTGCGGACGTTCTATGGGTCCCGCCACCAATTGCGGATAGAACATCACGTACAGTGCATAAATTCCAAAATTACGTTCAGCTTTTTGATTACCGCGGTACACCTCAAAAGTATAACTCATAGCCTGGAATGTGTGAAACGAAAGTCCGATAGGCAATAAAATACTGAGGTAAGGAATAGGGTTGGAGTACCCCGTCAGATTTATGAGTCCACTCAAACCATCATTCAGAAAATTGAAATATTTAAAGATCGCAAGTACACCCACATTTGAAACAATACTTAAGATGAGGTAGTATTTTTTTCTCTTAGGATCTTTTTCAGACTCCAGCAAAATTCCTGCAAAATAATCGATGAGGATGGTAAAAAAAAGAATAAGAATATATTCAATCTTAAAGAACATATAAAAAATGCAACTGGCAACAAGTAACAAGGCCCAACGGAATTTATGCGGCATTAAAAAATACAGCAGCGTTACTAAAGGAAAGAAAATAAGAAACTCCAGTGAATTAAATAACATGGTTTAAGTGCTTTGTTTATCAGGGTGAATGTACCGTCAAAATAAAAAAAAGCCGGCAAATGCGCTAATAGATTTATCAGCAGTTTGCTATTATAATTTACAGTAAGATGAGCGTTTTCTCAATAGCTTTTAGCAGCTTGCTTTCTACATTAACCTGCTTTGCATAACTAGCCCAGTTATTAACGACTGCAGCAACCTGGTCAATAATTTTTTCCGGTTTTTTTATGGTCATTTGCGAAGCAACTTCTAAAAGATCACTTCTTAAAATAGTCTGGCGTTTTCCATTTACGCTGAGCGCGTGCTGACTCACCCAGGTGCTTTCGGGACGATAAGCATGACAAACATCAAACGCTGGTGATAAGGACCAGTTACCAGACGGGTTCATCAGAAAGGCAAAATTTTTAGTATGATCGTCGCAGTTGCGGGCCATCACGTTAAATACCATCCTGCGAAAAAGCTGTTCAGCTTGCGGATAGGGCAGGCGCAACATACGCATAGTTTCAAAAAGTTGTTCGTAGCTATAAAGGCTTACTTCATTAAAATCGAAATGACGCATGGCACAAAAGCTTTGCACATGTAATTTTTCCTGGCCTTCGACCCTATCGAAGCGTTTAGTCATAAAGTGTGCTCTGTTATTTTCTTCCAGGAGTTGACTTTCCATCATCTCAATGCCGCAATCTTTTGCCATGAGGTAATAAGCCATTTCAACTCTTCCATAACCATGCGAAGAGCCAAACTGTGAGTCGTGTATTCCATCAAATTTGATTATCCAGTGACTAAATCCCTTGGGAGCATTCGCTTGCCCGCTTCTGACTTCTTTTGTCTTTGAATTATAGGCTATAACGGCTTTTGCTCGGGCTCCCCCGGCAGAGGTTCCAATTTTTAAAACATCGAGCAAAGTTTTCTTTTCTTCTGCTTTTAATTTTCCACTAAAATCTTTTTTACCTGAGAGTATAGCATCCGCAACCTGAAGTAAATTACTGATCTCGATTTTTGTAACGGTATTATTTGCTTTAGGAATAACAGGTTCAAATTCCAAAGCGCCCATTCCGCGGCTTCCAATAAAACAAAGTAACTCCACGGGGTTTAAACTATCCGAAGCCCGACCTTCGCGAGCCAGCCAGGCATTGATAAGAGCGTTGCCATATTTGTCCGGCAAAACATCCGCAAGCAAACCGGGAAGCCCCCTGAACGTTTTAAGCGTTCTTAATTCAGGAAATCTAAAGATTTTTTTTTCAGCATGCTCCCTTGGCATTTTAACCGGAGCAGGATCTAAGCCTGTTTTTAAAAAAGCAGGATCGTATTCAAAAGAACCCACCTGGGTTTCGGTATTCCAAGCAATAGCTCCTACGCGTTGTCCCCAAAGAGTTATAAATGCACTCGTAATCATTACCAGTCAGATTTGGGTTTTGGTTTAGAAGCAGGGGATCTTAATTTCGACGCCCTTTTACGTTTTGCCATTTCAAGTTCCGCCAATTGCAGAGGACTAAGCTCTTGTTGTACAATAAAAGGGTCGAGCATGTACAGAAGATTAAGAGACCTCAGGAGCTGAATAAAAGTAATAAGGTTAATCCGTTTACCTTTTTCAAACTCGATAAGCGTAGAACGATTGATGCCAGATTCTAAGGCCAACTGACTCTGCGTCTTATTTTGATCGAGGCGGTGCTGTTTAACGAATTCACCAAGACGGGCAAGATAAGCTGTGTCGCCTAAAGCCTGGGTGTAGATGTTTATTTTATCCGACATTAGTGTGTTTTTTGTTATATAATGTTGGTTAATTACAACAAATGTACAGAATTTTTGTAAATAAATAAATAAACTTTATTTGTCTAGTCTTGAAACTCAGAAAGAAGAAGTGAAAAATACCTGCAATGGCTTGTTTTAACGGCGATCAGGTAGCCTTAAATAAAAACACCCCGGCATTTCTGTCGGGGTGTTTCGTTCTTTTACCCAAAAAAAACGAGAATAATACTATTCCTGTTTTAAAGATAGGAGATGGAAAACCAGAAAGCAAATAAAAAAGGGAAATTTTAAAATCAAAAGGGGGTATTTTTCGCGAACCTAGGGTAAACCCGTAGTATTTTGCTGCTCTTTGTTTTAGTTATGTGGCTTACCACATACCTGTCTTATTCTTTCCTACTACTTCCAATTTAGAGTTACCCTCTTCTTATAGCAACCAGAATGTCAATCGAACTTTAGATGCGTATAAAAGTTTTACTTTCCAAGCAAGCTGGCTAATTTTGCTCACATAAAAAGAACAGAAATGATTTCAAAAGGAAAGCCCCGCTAGCGGGTAGCTAAGGCGGGGCTTTAAATCTTCCTTTTACCCAAAAAAAAGGAAAACTTTGAGCTGTAAAATTAATTATTCCTTCTGCATAAAACAAGCATCTTGGGAATAAATTTTTTAATACAAATGATTTTTTAAGATTTTTTTTATTTTGCTGCTAACAATTAACGATTGCTAACACTTATTTTTTTAAAATTAGTCAAAATCGTGAAACTCTTTACCAACAGGCTTCTCTAGACTAATGATTTTTTTTCTGCCCTGACCCAAATGTTGGCGGATTAAAGAATCGGCATCCGGGTAATAATCTGCCGTTTTTATAAAACCTTTAAATTCTTCAGGATCAGAGATTTGTTCAAAGCTATCGTAATAGCCGTAGCCCTTATAACGTGCGTTTTCCACTACCACCACCGAATATTCGCCTGCAGTTCTTCCTTTGTCGATAATGGCAAAGTCTTTTTGTTTAAAAAGATAGGCGTCCAGTATAATCTGCACACGCTTGTTGTAGACCTCAATATCTTCTTGTTCAGCGCAGATGCCGTTGCATTTTTTTATCTGGTGATTAAAACACACCGATTCTTCGCTACTGAGGTGACAGTAACGCATGCACAATTCATAAGTTTCAATCCAACTGTCAACACGTTCGCGGGCACTCATGTAGGTATTAAAAGTGGCAAGAGCATTTTCACTTTCATCAAAGGGTACTATTTTTAAATTGAGAATTCCTTTTTTATCTTTAAAATAATCGATGCAGTGTGTAAACTCTTCCGACTTACGCATACGGTTATATAAAGGCTTATGTTTTTTTATTTCACCCGATTCTAAAAGCAATGCTATAAGTTCACTACCTGTTACCACGTAGTCTACGTTATAAAGATCGTTCAGCATTTTTTTACTTTTTTTCTGATCGCTGTTAAAATGACCTTTTGCACGGTTGTACATATTCGTGCTTTTTCCAATGTAGATAATCTCCCCGGCGCGGTTCCTGAAATAATAAACGCCACATTCTTCGGGTAATTTATCGAGAATGTATTGTTTTATTTTATCAATGCGACGCACCATGATGTCTTCTACACCCATGTTTTTGTATTGGGGATGTTGCGTTTTTAAACGGATCAACAAATCAAATAAAATAGCTGTTGCTTCTGCATCTCCTGCCGCGCGGTGTCTGCCAAAGATCTCAATGTTTAAAGACGCACAAAGATGCCCTAAACTATAAGATATTCTGCCCGGAATTAATTTCCTGCTCAAGCGCACAGTGCATAAGGTGTCGCGTTTGTATTTAAATCCCAGAGAATTAAATTCCTCTTTTATAAATCCGTAATCGAAAGAAACGTTGTGTGCCACGAAAATGCAGCCCTCTGTCATCTCATTTATTTTTTTTGCAATCTCGTAAAATTTTGGAGCGTCGGCCACCATCTCGTTTGTAATGCCGGTGAGTCCGGTAAAATAGGGACTAATATTGCATTCGGGATTTACGAGTGTGGTAAATTTTTCTATCACGCTTAAGCCATCGTGTTTCAGAATACAGATTTCTGTAATGCGTCCTTTCCGGAATTCAAATTTGCCTCCGCAGGTCTCTATGTCAATAATGGCGAACATTGTAGTAGTATCAAAATTAAAGTATAAAATCTAGATCTTAAAAAAATGCTACAATTGATAGCAATAGACGCAGAATTAATACAAGGTTTAACAAACTAGGTAGTTAAACTAATCAGATTTAATTAGCGTAATTTTTTGGGCGCCTCCTCCTAAAGCAGTCCCAATAAAAAATCGGGACGCTTTAGGAGGTCCTGCCCTGCGCTATATCCCGCTCGCCCGGCTAAAAGTGCCTATGCCTCGCCTTCGCTCTGCATAAAATGTTTGTGCGGGGTCTTTTCTAAGCAGAAAAGCCTCCGCCAAACAGGCACTTTAGAGCCGGTCTTCACGGGGATGCCGCTCCGGTCAGTGGCGCAGGGCCGTACACGCGTGTTCCTTAAAATTGCCCATTACTAAGGTTTTTAACATATCAAACGTTTTTCTTCTAATGGCACATGATTTGCGACCTTCTTGTAAACTAGCGAACTATGAAAACACTTTACTCCCTCTTTATATTTTTTTTAATGCTGAATGTTCTTTCAGCTCAAAGTCCTGCCTACGAAGGAGGGAAAGAACCTGTTGCTTATCAGCCGTCGAAAGAAGTACTGGATAAATTTAAATCAGATTATCCTCAGGTAACTGCTACCTGGAAAATTGAAAAAAACTATTACGTGGCAGACTTTGCAGACACCGCTACTTTTAAAGGCATTAGCATCGTGTACGATAAAAATGCCAACGTTGTTCGCAGAGAACTGGAAGTGGAGAATTCTTCTTATCCGCAAAACATCAATACTTATTTCGTAAAAAACTATCCGGGTGAAAAATTCAGAACCTGGAAGTCTACCGATGACAAAGGCAGTCAGACCTATTGCATAAAAAGACCAGATGGTCCTTTATGGTTTGATGCGCAGGGAAATTATTTAGACCCTCAAAAAAAAAACGAGCAGGCAACCGCGTCGGCAGAGTAAATAAAAAATAAAATTTAGAAAGTCAGTAGGTTGTTACTGACTTTTTTCTTTGTGTTAAACCGGGTTTTTGAGATATACTACAAATTATAGCAAGGTATTGCTACGCGCTGGGTGTAACTTAGCGTATCATGGAAAACCTTGCAACAGTAGACAATTTTATGAAAGGGCGCGGCGCCCAGGTGAACACGCATAATAAATTTTTTAAGCAGCAGTATGTGCAGGACCATGTAGAAGGTCTGGACGAAGAATTTTTAGTAAAAGAAAAAACCGAAATTATTTACACCTGGCCCAAAGCCATCGTGAATAAAGTGGAGAGTGATGATTTAGGTTTCGGGTATTCTATGAATCCCTACCAGGGTTGTGAGCATGGCTGCATTTATTGTTACGCTCGAAACACGCATGAATTCTGGGGTTACAGCGCAGGGTTGGATTTTGAAAGAAAGATCCTGGTAAAGAAAAACGCGATAGAACTCCTGGAAAAAACGTTTAGTAAAAAAAGCTGGAAGCCTAAACCTATTATGCTTTCGGGTAATACCGACTGTTACCAGCCCATAGAAAGAGAGTTGGAAATTACGCGTAACATTTTAAAGACTTGTTTAAAATACAAACATCCCGTTTCGGTGATCACCAAAAATTCTCTTATTAAAAGGGATCTCGATATTTTAGCGCAGTTGGCCGAACATAATTTGGTACATGTGATGGTGTCTATTACCGGCACAGATGAAAAGGTAAGACAGCTTTTAGAGCCACGCACAGCCAGTTATAAAAGTCGTTTTAATGTGATTGAAACTTTGGCTAAATATAAAATTCCCTGTGGTGTGATGGTGGCACCTATTATTCCGGGGATTAATTCGCACGACGTAGCGAGTGTTTTAGAACAAGCCGGTGCAGCGGGCGCCACAGCAGCGGGCATGACGATAGTGCGTTTGAACGGAGCGGTTGGAGATATTTTTAAAGATTGGTTATTTAAGAGCTTTCCCGATAGGGCCGAGAAGGTATGGACGCAAATTTGTGATTGTCATGGTGGAAATGTGAACGATAGCCGGTTCGGCGTGAGAATGCGCGGCGAAGGAAAAATTGCCGACTCTATTGTGCAATTGTTTAAAATATCGAAAGCGAAGTACATAAAAACGCGTGATGATTTTAAATTGAATTGCGAGGATTTTAATTACAAAGCGAATGATATACAGTTGAGTTTGTTCTGATCTCGACTACGCTCGATCTGACAGCGACTGGGCTCTATCTGACAGCGACTGGGCTCGATGTGAAAGCGACTAGGCTCTATCTGATCTCGACTACGCTCGATCTGACAGCGACTGGGCTCGATGTGAAAGCGACTGGGCTCTATCTGATCTCGACTACGCTCGATCTGACAGCGACTAGGGTCGATCTGACAGCGACTAGGCTCTATCTGAACATTGAGCGTAGTCGGAAGCCGTTGTCACTTCGAGTGTAGTGAGAAGCCGTTGTCACTTCGAGTGTAGTGAGAAGCCGTTGTCACTTCGAGCGTAGTCGAGAAGCCGTTGTCACTTCGAGCGTAGTCGAGAAGATGCACTATTTTTAACTCTAACCCAAAATATAAAATCCCATGCAGAAATTTTTATACGTCTACATCCTTAAATGCTCTGATCATTCTTATTATACCGGCGTTACAAATAATCCCGAAAGAAGACTAATAGAGCACAACACTGGTTTTAATAAAGATTCTTACACATACTCACGAAGGCCCGTTGAGATGCTTTATCTGGAAAGATTTACAGATTATAATTTAGCGATTTCCTGGGAAAAAAGGATTAAAGATTGGAGTAGAAAGAAAAAAGAAGCTTTAATAAATGGATATTGGGATGAATTGAGAAAGGCAGCTGAATGCCAGAATGCAAGTTCTCATAAGATTTTTTGGAATCTTTTGCGTTCGATAAATGTACAAGAAGATGTTACCTCGAGTGAAATGTAAAATAGAAATGTTACACTGTTCTCGACTACGCTCGAACTGACATTTTCGACTACGCTCGAACTGACAGTTTCCGACTACGCTCGAACTGACAGTCTCGAACACAGTTCTCGACTACGCTCGAACTGACATTTTCGACTACGCTCTAGCTGACAGTTTCGAACATGGTCTAACTGTTCTCGACTACGCTCGAACTGACAGTTTCCGACTACGCTCGAACTGACAGTTTCCGACTACGCTCCATCTGATCTCGACTACGCTCTATCTGAAATAGTTTCTGCAATGTCACTTCGAGCGTAGTCGAGAAGTTACTGTGCGAGGTAACCGCCATCTACATTGTAGTATGCGCCGGTTACGAAAGAGGCTTTGTCGGAAGCTAACCACAAAGCTAGTTCTGCTACTTCTTCCGATGTTCCCAATCTTCCCATGGGGTGTAATTTTTCTAACGAAGTCATGGTTGCTTTGTCCAGCGTATTTGTGAGCAGAGGTGTTACTATGTAACCGGGCCCTATAGAGTTGATGCGGATTTTCTGATCTGCATATTCAACAGCTGCTGCTTCGGTTAAACCTATTACACCATGTTTAGAGGCGACATAAGCCGGAGAGCCTTTTGTTCCTACTTTTCCAAGAATAGAGGCTATGTTTATGATGTTGCCGCCACCTGCTGCCAATAGCGCCGGTATTTGGTAACGCAAACCATAAAACACTCCTGATAAATTAACCGAGATCACCTTGTCCCAACCTTCAACAGGATATTCTCCTGTAAGACCTTGTGGACCGCCGATGCCGGCATTGTTCACCGCAATGTGAAGCGCTCCAAATTGTTTCACGGCTTCTTTCACCACTTTCTCACTGTCTTCTGCTTTTGCTGTGTTGGCTGTTACAAAAATGGCTTCCCCGCCTTTTGCTTTTATTTGAGAAACGGTTTCGTTCCCGCCTTTTTCGTCTACGTCCGACACAACAATTTTTGCTCCTTCAGAAGCATATAACAATGCGATGGCTCTGCCAATACCTGATCCGGCACCGGTTATAAGCGCTACTTTTTTTTCTAATGTTTTCATGAATTTTTATTTAGTGTTGGTTAGTGAATCTAAGGTAGCCAACATCCAAGGGAAGAAACTTGATGTAAATCGGTTCTGTGACTGAATTAAGCTTGTTTAACAGGAGTCTGCAATGCCATGCCAGGATGTTTATCTACAGGTTGTGGCTGCTAAACTTTACAGCTTGCTTTCTTACCGGGAAAGATTTCGTATCTTGTTTCTAGTAAATTCATCGTGCTTAGTTTCTAAATTTTTCTTTTTGCTTATGTTCGGTCTGCCGCTATTAACTGTATTAGCCCTTGCTTTCGTTGTATGGCGATTTCTGACGTATTTTAAAAAGAAAAGTCACGAAGAACAAGCGCTTGAAAAAAGTCTTGAAGATGAAACCATTTATGTGGAAGGATTAGGGCAGGTGGCTGTAGAAGATTTGAATCTGAACGCTACTCCGGAAGACGCGAAGTCTTTGCCAACAAAGGAGTATGAACCGCCTGCGAATTCGGAAAAAAGTAAGATTTTAAAAAAAGATTCGAATGAAAGGTAAGAGACCTTAATATTTTCCTGTCTAAAGCAATTTAAAAAGATCGTGTTTTAAAACAAAAAGCACGAGTCCGGTTTTTGATTTTATGCCAAACTTTTCGAAGACGGCTTCGCGGTACCCGTCTACCGTTCGGTGTTGCACTTTCATTTCATGAGCAATTTGTTCGTAGATGTATTCTTTTTCGTGACAGACTAATTTTAAAAACTCCCGTTCGCGTGCAGTGAGTTGTTCCAATATTTTTTCCTGCTCTGTTTTGGTAGCATTCAATAAATTGTTTCTTAAGGATAAACTTAAAAACTCATTGTGATAATAACCGCAGCGAAAAATTTCTTCAATAGCATCTTTCAGGGTTTGTGCACTGCAATTTTTTTGAAGATAACCCCTTGCGCCATTCCTGAATAATTTTATGATCTTATCTTCTTCGGTATTGAGTGTGAGCATGAGCACTGGAGTTGTGAGGCCACTACGGTTTAATTCCGTCAAAACTTCATCTCCATTCATGCCAGGTAAATTCAGATCCAGCAAAATAAGATCGGGTGTTTTTTTAAAGGGTAAGCTTGCTAAGAGGGCCTGACCGCTATCAAACTCATGGATGATTTCGTAAGGACCGAGTTTTTGAATGAGTTCTTTTAATCCATTGCGAACTATAACATGATCGTCTACGAGAATAATGTTTTTTGTTTCCATTTGGGTGGGCTGTGTGTTAAACTAAGGTGCTTATTTTTTTCAGAATAAACAAACTTCCATTGCCGGGCGAAGATTCAATCTCACATTCTAGACCAGCCAGCGCGCTGCGTTTCATAATGTTGCGGAGTCCGGAAGCACGCTGCGAAGCTAGCACAGCCTCTTTGTCAAATCCTTTGCCATCGTCTTTCACACGGAGTTCGAAACCATTTACGAGGCTGAGGGTAATGTAAAGATTTTGCGCTGACGCATGACGCAAAGCGTTCTGTGTAATTTCCTGGAAGATGCGGAAAGCCATCAGCTCCTGATTTTTTTCTAAGTTGGTGTTGCCCGAAACCCCTTGCCAGTGGATCGTAAAACGCCGCAAGGCACGCAAACGATCCACTTCTAATTGCAAGGCTGACAACAATCCTATATGTCCGAGGTAATCGTTATTTAAAGTCCGGCTCAGCAAGCGCAAATGCTGCGTGACTTCGCCCAGGTATATCTCAATGGGTTTAAATCCTTCCACCAAATCAGGATGCTCGAGCTTCTGATTTTCAATTTGAATGTGCATGGCGGTAAGCAGCTGTCCTATATTATCGTGCAGCTCTTGCGCGAATTGGCTCATGATGTGTTCGCTTACTTCTGCTTCTACCTGGCGGAGTTCGCGTTCGAACTTTAATTTAGCATTTGAAATTTCGTTTTTTTGCCGACTTCTTCTTTTCGCTGAAATTATAAAACTGAGTAAAAGTACAACCGTTAGAATGAGGATGATAAGGGTAGTGTATATAACAAATATTAGAATATCAGATCTGTCCATTTTCGCTACCCTTATTGTAATTAATTCTTTTTCCCGAAAGAATAAAACCTATTGCCAGCAATAAGTAACGGAAAACAGCCAATAGTACAACAATCTTTTTAAACAATTCTTTGCTAAGAATGATGTCGAGATGCATTAACTGTTTCATTGCGGCCAAACAAGGAATCGATCCAGCACAAAAAACAACTAATCCGAAACTAATAACTGTTAACGAGATGTCAATTTCATTATTTTTTGAAGGGTTAAGTCGTTGATAAAGAATAAAAGTATAAATACACGAAATAAAAATGTACTCGGTAAGGGCAGCCATATAAACAAAATCGGAACTTAGCTTAACCACTATTAGCTCAGGAATATAAATCAGCAAAAATGCGCCAAACATAAGAGTTAGAATCCAGACGATGCGTTTTGACTTTAATTCTATTCCGGCTGCTAAAAAAAGTATAAAGGTTTCTACAAGGGTATAAATATTATAGATCCAAACATTATTATTACTATTCATTACGGCGCTATCAAAGATTAAATAAATGATCGCCTGGAGCAAAAATAATTTACCCGCCAAATTTATCTTACGATAAAAAACCAATCCCGCTGAAACTGCCAGTATGGTTGTTGCGGAATCTTTAATCAATAATTCTAACTGCATGTTAATTAGAGATCGTAGATTAAATATAAAGTTTTTATCTGGCATGAAACTATTATTTTTTAATGAGAAACTATGTCACGATCAAACCATTTCATAACTGGGTTTATGTTATTGATTTTTGCGAAAGGTTTATACGCCGGCACAAACTAAGTCAGTAAAGCTTTCTATTGATACGCTTTAAACTTACGCTGTTTAAAGGCAATTATACGTCTTCATTATTCTATACACGGGATTGCAATTTGGAGGGCAAAGATGCGCCAGATTAGCGGCACTATTATACGCAGAAAGTATCAGGTTGTTTTTTACATCTGAGTCAAGGTCTTCCAAAGCTAAAAAGAGAGTGTGTTTTCTACGCCAGTGTGGAATAACGTTTTTATAATTGGCAACTCCATTATATATATAAATGTTTTTATTGTAATCGGGGTTGGTTTCGCAAGGAAATATCATTTCATAAAATGAGAATATTTCCTGAAAGCTAAAAATAACACTTAATGAGTCTGCTTGCCACTCTGTAGAATCAAGATTGAGTGTGTAAAAGTCGGACGCGTAATATCTTTGGATCCAGATTTTTGCAATATACTCGTTAGTATAGATTGCAAGCTGCTCAGTACTTATTTCGCTGATTTCGCCATTTGCAAATTTGTAAACCTGAGCATCAGGCGTTGTATTTGTATAGCTAATATTGGCCGGTACCGCCGGATTGCTCGTTCGGGTAAGTTGAATAGGCCTGAAAAATAGCTGAACCGTGTCACCCTCTAACCCGAAAATTATTTGCAAAGCCCGGACATTAACTGAACAGGGGTCTTCGGGAAGTTTTTTAAAAAGTTGGTAAATCAAAGAAGCGTTTATTACCAGAGGTTGATCGTTAAGAGATTCCAAATTGCCATTACTTGCTTCGTATCTGATACAGTTAGCAAATAAAGTTCTTTCAGTGCCGATCTGATCATAATTCTTAATAAAATCAGTGAGATCAATTTTGTCTTCTTTAAGCGTATCGAAGTCGATACAATTACTTGTTTTGATTTGATTTTTCATATTCATAAATGTTTTTCTCTGCAAACATGCATCCTAAAAAAAGAGAAAACAAATTTTCGCTAAGCACTTATTCCCCTTTTAAGCCGGGATTAATCCCCCCTTTATTTTACACAAAGCACCATTGATTTTAGAGTTTGCTGAATCCATCTTTGTTATGGATTTTTTTAAAATCGCCTGAAATCCAATTAAGAATAATTACATAAATGAGGAAAATGAAAAACATGAACAAAAAATTAGCGCTACAATTTATTCTTCTGATAGCGTTTAATCTTTCTCTTTCTGCAATTTCAAATTCAGTTGATTCTGCAGATACATATGAAGAAAAACTTCCAGACAATAAAATGGAATTGAATGAAATTATGGAGGATATCAAAAGAAAGATCAATGAGCTTGAGAATAAAACTTTACTCTACGAGAGCTACGAGAAGGCTGTCAAAGATTTTGGCGAGAGTGTTCTAAAATTTGATGAGCAAGCTATCAGCAAAGAGTTCAGTAATATGGAAGTCATATTGAGGAATAAGCCACTTGACAAACAAAAACAGTACCAGGAAGAACTGAATTTTTTAAACATCCTCAGCGGTTTTCCGGGCCGATGGAATTTCTTTACGAAGCCGGAATACACTGACATTAGCAGCCCCGCATTTTACGATAAAACGAATTTTCCGCTTCAGAAAACTCTCGCTTCGCCGCTAATTACTCAAATGCAAAAAAACCATTATAGCAATATAAATCAAACTTTTGCGCCTATCATTAATACCATCGAAGATCTGAATGCGATAGAGGAGGTTTTCAACAGTACGTTTAAATCTGAATTACAGGAAATAAAAAGCTTGTTAGATGAAGAAAAAAAGAGGATAATAAGCGCTCGGGACGAAATCCGGATAAAGATCGCTGCTTTGAGAAAACAAAGAGGGTTGATAAGGTCTAAGCTTGAAGAGGATACACAAATCAATTTTTTAGCTATCCGATTGGGTCTACCTTTGTTCTGCGGCACAATACTTTTGCTGTTTCTGGGGCCAAGCATATTAAAGCTCATCCGTAAATCAAACTCAGATCAACCAACAAGTTCAGAATCCAGAAGCACGTTACTCGAAATCAGTACAGTTCTTTTATTAACTATGTCTATCCTGATATTAGGTTTGGCACAACGTCTTACCGGGGAAGTACTCGGAACATTAATAGGCGGAATATCAGGGTATGTGCTGAACCGAATAAATACCCAAAATAGTCAGGCGCCCTCAACCCCGGCCAATCCAAAATAACAAGGAAGCTATCTCTAAATAAAAAAAATAAATTATCGAGTTACGGAGTCTGCTGAAAATCCGATGAAGAGTAAGCACACTAAATTAATTTTACATGAAACCAATCTACTTACTTTTTGTTTTTTCACTTTTTTTTACCTGCAGTTATAGCCAGCAAGTCATGACTATTCCGGTTATTAGACATAAACCTTTACGGGTACCGGATTATAACGTGTCCAAACTGAATGAACAAATTAATATACTCAACTTAAGGCAGGATAGCATTGTGTTCTTGCAAAGAGATTTAACAGAAGGTGCAGGTAGGAAAAACAGGTACAACAAGTTGTTCAAACAAACCGCAGAGAAAATAGATAAGGCTATTGAAGAAAATAGCGAAATCGATTATCCTAAATTAATAGCAAGCTTAAATGAAACGCCGAATTTTGTAATTGCAGGTGTAGGAGGAATTAGTAATATTTCTGATGCCGGAACAGCCAATGGTAATTTTTCCGCAGGCCTTAAAATCAGGCTAACAAAATATAAACCTTCTAACTATTTTCCTAAATTAATCGATCCCCATTATGTTTATCTGGGGTTTAACACAAAGACACATTTTACCGAAGACTCTGCGGTGCTTGCTAAATCGGTTCTTTTTCCAGATATAAGTCGCAGGGATTTTGTATTCTCGTATAACTTTGAATTACTAAACCCAAAAAATGGGGTAATTATACAACCTGTCTTTGTAGAATTTGGTTTAAATAAATACAGTTACTTAAAAGATAGTACTGAAAACGCATTCAAAAGCGAAAATTTTAGTTTGGGTTTTAAAATCTCGAAATCTGGGTTATTTAAAATGGGTGCTGACAGTATTAAAGCTGGTATCCAATTCTTCCCATATTATTCGGTTATCAATATCCAGACTAAATATCAGCAACCTTATTACGATGCCCTATCTAAAAACTCTGCCATAACCTGGCACTGTTTGGGTGTTCAAGCGCTTATGCAACTATCAGATGTTGTACTATTTTGTAATATGAAATATGTGTTGAACAAGAATAATTCAGAAAGACCACAAGATCTCAGAGGGTTCACTTATACCATAGGAACAATGATAGGAGTGGATATCTTTAGATTTTAAGCAGGAAGAAGATACTTTGAGTAAGTAGTTTCTACAAAAATGCAAAGAAATACGCTCGCGCTAATGGCATTGGTAGAGAAGATATTCAAAAGTCCGTCGGCGCCTTAGCAATTGCTAAATCCAACAAAGGTGGCTTATAACCACAACTTAATATTCAAAAGGAGCGCCCGCGTAAGTCAAAAATTTAAATGGTAGAACCAACATTGTCTTAAGCAACAGCAAGAACTCGCTGAATACACTACAAATACGCTCTCGGCAGGCACAACACTCCAGTAATTACATAAAGGGTTTTGTATTGGATAATAAGTGCTTGAAACAAGCACAAAGTTTTGGCAAAAACTACTGTGATGAATTACTGGATCGTATACGCAAAATACCGCCCAGCAAACCACGCTTTTACCTGGAAACTGCAGATATCTGCGAATAGTGCAGGACTGATTATAACACAGACGTCACTATTACTCAAACCTTTTCTAAAGACAGTGCAAAATAAATTACATTTTGCAATTTGCGGGAAAACAGCAGCGCAGATAATTGCTTAAAGGGCTAGGGATATAAAAATTACTTTAAGTTATATTAAAGTAGCTGCAATTTTGTTCTACTCCCCTGGAGGAACAATCACCAACTTAAATTTTAACGACGTAGGTTTAGTAGGCATCTTACCCGTGCTGGAGGTAATAAAGACCTCGACCTCTGAAAGCGCGTATTTAAAAGTAACATTCAACTCTGTGGTAGAAAACGGAATTGCTTTCCATTCACTGCCATTGGTTCCCAACTCTTCGCTCATGTATAGCATTACGAAGCCATTGTCGACCACTTCCTTTGTTAAGCTTACGGTGTGGTAGGTGTAATTAAAATTTTTTGCGGTGCTGTCTGTTTTCCAATTGCTGCCAGTAGAAAAACTAATTGCTTTTACATTGGCATTTCCCTGTGCTCCCGTTTCTCCTTGCACGCCTGCCACGCCTTGTTCGCCGGCTGGGCCCACAACTGTTTTTTTACAAGAGATAAAAGAGCCGCTTAAGAGAAGCGTTAGTGTTAAACTAAGAAACGAAATGGATGTGTAGGTTTTCATGATTTTAAGTGTTAATGCGTTAAGCCAGATTTAACCAAGCTCGTGCCGGATTTCAGAGATCTGGAAATCAGTACTTTGTAAATCATCGAGTGCCAAAATATTCCCGTATCCGGCCGCTTTTCCAGTTTCTGGAGATATGCCGCACATTTTTGATGGCCCTGCCAAAGCGAATTTCATGCAGCGTTTGAAGAATTTTTAAGAACGTGTTTAAGAATTAACGAGTTCGCCTTTGATCGAATCTGGAATTTTTTCCAAAATCTGGAAAGAACGACCTCTTGTCTGGAATGAAATGCGCTGAGAATTAGTCTATTAAAAACAAGGCACGCCATTGGTAGTGAGAGCCTCAAACATCCCTTGAAGAAGGAAGGTTTTTGTTCAATTGAAAAGAGAATGCCACAGTTTGATGAACACTAGCAAAAGCTTTTCCTTTTCGAAAGTATGTTTAAGCTCCAAAGCTATGAAAGATTTAAAAATTGTTTTAGTAGAAGATGATTCCTGGTACGCTGAGTTACTAAAGCATCATTTATCGCTTAATCCAGATTATGAAGTGAGCATTGCCCTTAACGCGAAACAATGTCTCGATGAACTGCATAAAAAGCCGGGAATTATTTGTCTTGATTTTGATCTTCCCGACATGAAAGGCGACTTAGTGTTGGAGCAGATCCATGCCTACGATCCCTCTATTCCCGTTATCATTATCAGTGGCCAGGAGAATATGAGCGTGGCTGTAAATTTTCTAAAAGCCGGGGCAAAAGATTACATTATTAAAAACAAGGATACAAAAGAAGCGCTCTGGAATGCGATCTTAAAATTACGCGAGAACATTGAACTTAAAAAAGAAGTAGAAGAGCTTAAAGTACAACTCGAACAGAAACATAGTTTTGAGAAAAGTATCATTGGCCAAAGTGCCGCAATTAAAAAAACATTTTCGCTCGTAGAAAAAGCCATTGCCTCAAGCATTAGCATTTCTATTACAGGAGAGACAGGCACGGGAAAAGAAGTGTTTGCAAAAGCCATACATTACAACAGTGAGCGAAAGAAAAAACCTTTTGTAGCTGTGAACATGGCCGCCATTCCATCAGAATTAATCGAAAGCGAATTGTTCGGCTATGAGAAAGGCGCCTTTACGGGAGCTAACAACCGTAAGATTGGAAAATTTGAGGAAGCAGGAGACGGCACTTTATTTTTAGATGAAATTGCAGAGCTCAACCTTCACTTACAAACCAAGATACTGCGGGCTTTACAGGAACGGGAAATAGTAAGGGTAGGAGGGAACGAGCGCATCAAATGGAATGCACGTCTGATAACAGCTACGCATAAAAATCTGGTGGACGAAGTAAAAAAAGGAACTTTCAGAGAAGATCTTTTTTACCGCGTGATGGGTTTGCCTATAAACTTACCACCTTTACGGGAGCGGGGACAAGACATCCTGGTACTTGCACGATTTTTTGCAGAAAACTTTGCCAAAGAAAATAAATTAAAAGTCTTAAACTTTTCAAAAGCAGCCACTGCCAAATTAATGCAGTACACCTTTCCTGGAAATGTGCGCGAGTTAAAAGCTGTTATAGAACTCGCTTGCGTGATGAGCAACGGCATTGAATTAACCGAAGAAGATATCAATTTTTACAAGGTAAACTCCGACGATCTTTTCACCGGCGAAGAAAAATCTTTGCGCGAATACAATCTGGATATTGTACACTTCTTTTTAAAGAAATACAATAACGATGTGCTGGAAGTAGCCCGGCGCCTGAGTATGGGTAAAACCACCATTTATACAATGTTAAAGCAACAAAACGCTAGTTTCACTTAAATCCGCCAGAATATGTTATTTCATCCTCTACTTGAAAAATACATCCACGATCATTTGCCGCCAACAGCGCTCAGGGATGAGAGTTTGCAAAATTTTTTACAAGCCATTCAAACTTGTTTGACTATAAAGCAGGAAGAAGCAGAAGTATTGCGTACTCAGATCACCGAACGAAAAGGCATTGAAAAAGAACTGAATCGCACTGTCAATCTGTTGGTGACACTGCTTACCAATTTACAGTCCGGAATTTTAGCAGAAGATGAAAACCGAATGGTTTTATTTGCCAACGATTTGTTCTGTACAACCTTTGGCATTACAGATAACCCCGAAAGTTTAAAAGGAAAAGACTGTGCACGTCTTTTAGAAGAAGGCAAAGCGGTGTTTCAGCATGCACAGACTTTTACAGAACGCGTGGAAGAAATCATACGGGATAAAAAAATAGTGCTGGGTGAAGAATTACAATTAGTAAATGGCGAATTTATCGAACGTGATTTTATTCCACTCTATATTCACAACCATTATAAAGGACATCTATGGCATTACAAAAATATAACCAGGCGCAAAAAAGATGAGCAGCAGTTGCGGGAATCAAATGAAAAATTACAGCTGCTTTACCACCTGATCAACAATACCTCTGATGCCATCCAGGTAGCCCAGGAAAATGGAAAGTTGTTTTATGTAAACAAGGAAGCCTCATCAAATATAGGCATTGCTCAGGATGATGTATCGCAGTATACCGTTAGCGATGTGGAGGCACTGTTTAAAGAACCAGGCATGTGGCAAAAGCATGTAGAAGAAGTTAGAAATTTAGGTAACCTCACTATTGAGGGCGAGCAATTTAACCAAAGTACCGGACAAAAATTTCCTGTGGAAGTAACCGTGCGTTATGTCACGATCAGCGGAACTGGCTATATGGTAGCTAATACCAGGGACATTACCGGTAGAAAAAAATCAGAAAAGCTTTTAAAGTCGCAAGAAGAAAAATACAGGAACATTATCGCTAATATGCACCTTGGTCTTGTAGAGGTAGACACAGAGGAGCGCATACAATACACCAATCATGGGTTTCAGGAGATCTGTGGGTATAGCAGCGAAGAACTTCTGGGTAAGAAAGCCAGCGATTTGTTTGGCACAGATGAGGTAGCCAGGGAGATTGACGCGATGAAACAGAAACGCGCAAATGGTATTTCGGACATGTATGAACTAATGGTGAGAAATAAAAACGGTGAAAAAAAATGGTGGATGATCAGCGGTGCGCCTAACTATAATGACGATGGAGAACTTATTGGCTCTATCGGCATTCATCTCGATATCACCGATCAGAAACGTCTGGGTCTTGACCTGGAGCTCGCCAAAACCAGGGCCGAACAGGCTTCCAAGGCCAAAGAAGCTTTCCTGGCAAACATGAGTCACGAAATAAGAACCCCATTAAATGCGATTAACGGCATGTTGCGTGAACTGCACCGTGACGAACTTAGTCCGAAACAAAGTACTTACGTGAATAACAGTCTCTCTGCCTCGAAACATTTACTGGCTATCATAAATACGATTTTAGATATTTCAAAAATTGAAGCGGGGGAACTGGAGTTAGAACAAGACCATTTTATATTGCAGGAATCTGTTGACAGGACTACGGCGATGCTAAAAGGACGGGCTGATGAAAAAGACATCTACCTGAAATCATGGGTTTCGCCAAAAATCAGCGAAGTAGTGGTGGGGGATGCCGTGCGCATAGAACAGATTTTATTAAACCTCATTGGTAACGCGATAAAATTTACAGACAAAGGTGGCGTGCAAGTCACCGTGGCTCTGGCAGAAGACAGAACAGATTCGCAAACACTCGAGCTGGTTATTTCCGATACAGGCATTGGTATGGAGCCCTCTTATCTGAAAACCATCTTTTCCAAATTTTCGCAGGAAGACCGTTCCACCTCCAGAAAATACGGCGGCACCGGACTGGGGATGGCCATTACTTATGAATTGATTCAGCTGATGCAAGGTAGCATCGAGATTCAGAGTGAGAAAGGTGTGGGAACAAGTTACACCATTCACCTGAACTTACAGAAAGGACATCGCGACAGTATTATAAAAGCCCCGGAAGCCATTTCGGAAAAACAATTGCTGGATACTAAAATTCTTTTGGTAGAAGACAACGATATGAACAGGCTGGTAGTTCAGAATACACTTCGCTTTTACGGCTGCGATGCCACCGAAGCAGTAGATGGCACCGAAGCTATTGCCCTTTTAAAACAACGGAGTTTCGATATTATCCTGATGGATATTCAGATGCCGGGCATGGATGGTATAGAAGCCACACAAATCATAAGAAACGAACTGAAAATTACTACACCCATCATTGCCCTTACCGCGAACGCTTTTAAGACGGAGATCGAAAAATGCAAATCAATAGGGATGAACGATTATGTAACAAAGCCCTTTGAAGAAAGTGCGCTGTTGAATACGATCTTTAAACTCTTAAAGCGCCCCGAACTTACCGTGCAAACAGATTTGGAAGCTTCTAAACCTCCAAAAAACGAGGTCTTGTACGATCTTTCTAACCTCGAAAAAGTAAGTAGAGGTGATACAGCCTTTGTAAGTAAAATGATCAAACTGTTTATAGAACAAACACAACTCCACCTTACAGGTTTTAAGCAATTGCTCTTGGAGAGTAATTATAAAGAGATAGCGCGCATTGCTCATAAAATAAAACCTGGTGTTGAGAGTATGGGCATTGTTTCTCTTTCTGAATCATTACGGGAGTTAGAAGCCATTTCTATAGATAGCGCCAATGCGGAACGGGTCCAGGTTCTGGTGCAGGAGATTTCAGAAGTTTTGGAACAAGTAGTCGCAAAATTAATAAGCGCCTACCAGGCACCAAGCTAGCTACACTATCGCTTACCGGGATGCGGGCATACTTATTTCTGAAAGGTATTCTGCCTGGCATTACCAATAACGTAGCTTTCCCCGTGAGAAGCGTGGACATACGGTTCCCCATCCATAACGCTATACTTTTTTTACTGTGGAGCCCATAATTTCAGACAGTAAAGTATAGTTACTAAACAAATGAAGCAATTCTATGCAATGAATTAAACAAAGAGATTTCCAAAAACAACTTAAAATTCCCGATTCTGGAAATCCTATCTGTTTAGAGATCCTCACAAGCCTTGTCAGTAAAGGGTTTGAGTATCCGGCACAGAAATGGTTATCTACTACGAAATAGAAATCATGAAAAGTAAAGACCCCCTTAAAATTTTCGTAATCGACGACGATGTAATGACGCTTAACTTGTTGTTACAACATTTAAAAAATATTGGGTACAACGATGTAACCCCTTTTGAGAAAGAACATAACGGACTTAACAGCCTCTGCTTTAAACCGGATGTGATATTTATTGACTACCAATTGGAATTGCTGGACGGTCTGGAGCTCTTAAAAAGAATTCGCAGAACACACCCAACGACTTATATCGTCATGCTTTCAGGCCAGTCAAATATCGACGTGGTTGTAAACTGTTTCAGATATGGAGCTTTCGATTACATTATCAAAAACAGCAACCAGGAAAGTCGCATTAAACAAGTACTGGATAAAATAAATGAGGAGAGAAAAAAAAATGACGAAGAGAAATCGCTGTTTCAAAAGATCAAGAACTTATTTTAAAAGTCGCCGTCTTCTTCCTGGCCTGCATCTGAAATTAATTCACTGACAGTTACTCAGAAGGGTTTCAGCGGCGATTGTTCAGTTTTGGAAAAACCTTTATCTTCGGATTTCAGAACCCAAAAATTATAGAGGATTTATGATTTTAGTTGATGCAAAAGCAGTTGCTCACTCTTCTTTATTGAAGAAAACAAGTTTTTTCATTTTAGTTATCTTATTTCTGTTTCCGGCCCACGTTATAGCCCAGCGGAAATTTATTCATTTCTACAGGGATACTGTTATTGCATGTGGTGAGTACAGTGTAACAACCACAACTACTTACCTGCGCAGTGGCTTATTTTTAAAGTCAACAATAAGTATATATAATCCTACGGATCACTATCTGGTTTTAGATTACCGGTCAGCTTATGCCATGGGCGATAACGGTATTCCGGTTAAATTTTCAAACAACGAAGATCCAACTTTTTTGCCTCATGGATCTTACAGGCAGCGCTTGAAATTTAAACCTATGCCAAATACGAAGTTCGTCACTTTTCATTTCCCGAAAGTTTATGTCACGAGTAACACAGGCAAGGGATACGAGCCAATAGACCTTCTGAAAAAAATTGAGGCCATCGAAAAAGTCGGCAACATTAGTATACAGGTTTTAAAAATGACCTATTTTGATGAACAGGTACACATTAGAGTCCGTATTCGTTATGAAGGAGATAAATTTTTGGCGATAAAATTCGATAACATCTGTATTGAAGGGGATAAGAGTGGCAAGATTTTTAATAAAACCAGAGCCAATCACCGGATGCACCATCGAAAAAGTGAATATCTTGAAATGGCGACTTTAAAATTTCCCATTAAGCCTGGAGAAAAGCTTGGTAAAACAATTCACTTTCAAAATGTTTTTATGGAGTATACGCTCAGGGAACAGGAAGGTTTTTATTTAAGATATACCTTGCAGTGTGAGGAAAGCGTTGATGCGCCGTTAAAAGAGGAACTGAAGAAAGAGGAGTCTACTGAGGAGAAAGAGTAGCTGATAGTTTAAGTCGATCGTTTAGAATAGAAGGTGTAAAAAAGCGATCGCTCTAATGCAGATTAAACCTGGGGTTAAGATCTGTTCTACGGGAGAGATCGCTTTAATAGAAATTTCCTACAGCTTATTTTTTTGGAGGCAATGCAAAAGCAGTAGCCTCGTGCTCGAAATGCCCGTTATGAGCTCCATCGCAAAAGGGTTTGTTTTTTGACATGCCGCAACGGCAAAGAGAAACGATTTCACGTCCGCCCAGATCATAAGAGTTTCCGGTTTTATCCACTATTTCAAAATCACCTTCCAGGCGCAGGGATCCGTTGTTGTTTACTGTGATTTTAGTTTTAGACATATTGGTTTTTAGTTTGTGCGAAGATACTCAATTAAGCTTAACAGGATAAAAACGGATGCAGCGCTCCTGTATATTTGAATGGGAATAGTTACCGGTTTATAAGAAGAAAGCTCCACTTAAAAAAAGTCGCCCGCTTTTTGTACCATTTTCATTTTTTTTGAGTTTATAAGTAAAAGTTGTTTTTGTTTCACCTTAAACCCAAGTTTATGACTACCAGCTTGCTTTACTCTAAGAACCACCATTTCTCCAGACTGCTATTCCTGATTTTTTCTTTTTTATCCGCTCTTCATCTGTTCGCGCAAACGGAGTTTAAAACTTATGATAAAGGGCTTATATATTCTTCTGAAACCATGGGTAAACTCGAACACATTGTCGATTCTTTGAATTTGAAATATAAAGTATGCGATGCCAATAAAGTTTTTTTCTCTAAGAGCCAGACCCTTGCTTATGTTGTAGTAATGGAATCAGGAAATGTAAAGAGAGCAAAAGAAGCTATGAAAGACAATGTCACTTTCGAAAAATTTAAGAGTGAATTTCCTGAAAGTATCATTAGAATAAATGTTCTTGTTTTAAAAACTACTTATAACCGCAAAAATAAATCTGTCGTGGAGTACAGTGAAGTCGATTTTAAAACGGGGCGGGGTATGGAGATCGAAGTAAGTACTAAAGATAATCCTTCTGCAAAGGATGTCAAAAACCACTGGATCTTCGAGTATTCGAAACGAACAGAGTATTCTGAAGAATCTCTTCGGGCTTTTTATTTCCCCGGGAATTTTAAATCTGAACCTTTAAAAATGGAGTATAGCAGAATGATTGGTTATGCAGACTGCCTTATAGATACCAACACCACAAAACTTTTGAAAGACGCATCAGAGGGATATGTTTTGCTTCCCGAAAAGTGGAAGACTATGAATCAGGCAGAAAAAGAAAAATTATTAAAGGACATGCGTTCAACATATGTGATGGGTCAATGCAGCATGGATAGCCGTCCCAGAGAACACGCGATGAACATAGCTCTTTTATCTGCGGAGACAACGAACTGGGAAGTGTTCTTAAGATCTCATCTGGATATAATGAACGACCGTTTCGATCGCAGATCAGATGGGAGCTATGCATATGCCAGACGGAAAACTTATATCAAAGAACTCGAAGAACTTAATATTGACGTAGCCCACCTACTACTCGGTATATCTTTAAGAGTTGAAAACCCTGCTTCAAATCATTATTATGGCACCATCTGGCGTTTAGGAAGAGCCATTTCAGAATCGCAGCAAAGAAAACAGTTTGAAGATAAGATGCTACAGTTACTTGAGGACAATGAACTGGATGTTTATAACAGAGCACTCGTGTTTTTTCTTTATAAAAATTACCTGGTTTTTTTGGAGGATAAGTCAGAAAATAAATTAAGTAAACAACGCCTGGAAGTTTCTGTAAAAAAACTTCCACCATTTATGCGGGAGCACATGACGGTGGAAGACTAATGTTTTTAGTATATTTTGCACGTTAAGGATGCCAAACTTTTTTGTAGATTTGCAAAACCCCAGGTCTCTGATTAGTATGAACACAACCCTTAGAAAAACGCAGCTTTCCTTCAGTCACGATGTACTGAATATCAAATTTGTAGAAAATTCTGTGATCGAAGTGGAAGATGTTATTTTTATTTACTGTTACGCAATAGAAAGGTCGAAGGGGAAACCTTACGGCGTATTATTCGACACTTACTCAAAACATGAACTTACCGAAGAAGCAATTCTTTATTTTACTAAGAGCGCGCAACTTAACAATGTGATTGCTATTGCTTATATATCAAAGGATCTGATCAGTAAAATAAGATTAAGTCTGCTAAAGATTTTTGAAAGGCCTCCAGTAAAGATCAAATTATTTTCAGATGAAGAAAAGGGAAGTGAATGGTTGATCCAGGAAATTGAGGCTCTGGAGGTAATGCAGAGCGCCTAATCTGCGTTGGTTGAGAATAAAGCGAATGAGCCACCTTAATTAACCTACATCCCCGCGCCTGGCTTTTTATAAAGAATGCTGATGGCCTGACTTTGTTCGCCTAAAGCAAGAACTTCTTTTTCTTCTGCATTACTCATGGTTCCAAGTCTAACCGGCAAACTAGCACTTTGATAAGCTTCTTCTCTCAAGTCTTTAGCCAGCCTCATATTGTTTTGTGCAGAAAAAATAAGTTTACGTGTTTTTACCATTTGAGGCTCTTCTAATTTTACACTAACAATTAATTTTGTAATAGTTTCTTTATTGCTATTGAACCTTACCTGGTTCATGGCTCCAAAAATTTCAGAAGCTTCAATTTGTTTCACTAAACATTTGTTTTCAAATTTTGCCGACTCAGCAAGAAGCTGGACTTTTTCATTTCCGGTTTTTGTTTCCGCTTCTTTTTTTAGACGTCTTGATTGATAGGATAAGGCTTCCGCTAATTTTAAAAGTTCTGTACGATCGCTTTCTCCTGTGAGATTTGCCGTTTTAACAGCCAATTCGTTTTCTGCACTTTGATTATCTACAACTGTTTTGCCACCAAGCCGAGTAAGAATGCGTTTATTTTCGGAAGATGTACCAGAAGTTTGTGTTGACTCTTTTTTTTCTGTTTGTGCGTTTACTTGAAAACTGAATAAAAAAGTTGTAAAGATGAAAGAGTAGATATATGATTTCATAGAGATTTGTTTTTTGCGTGCTTGAGTGTTTACGGAGAGAAATTTTTAAAGTTTCAGCATTTAGACGAAGAGCGGTAATGTATAGATTTATAGGCCTTTTAATACTTTTAAAGGAAATGGAAGAATTTTTCAGAAAAAACACAAAAGTTAAAATGGTAAAAGAAATGTTAAAAAGAAGCCTGGGAAAGAAATGCCGCTTGGCACTTTAATGATTTACTTTTTCGTTTTAGAGGAAACTTTTACTTCGAGCTCTTTTAGAATAGCGTCGAGTAAACCTATTTCATTAAAAGATTTTGGAAGTCCCATGGTTTTGATGCCATAGTTTTTCAACTGATTGTATGTAGTACTTCCAATAGCAACAACTTTTTGTCCCTTTATGAATTTGTATTTTTCGAAGTAGGCTTTTGCATTAGACGGACTTGTAAAAACTAATACATCCGCTGTAGGAATTTCAAAGTCTGAACATTGGCTCGTTTTATAAACAAATAGATTATGGCAGATGTTTGTAAATGACAATTGTTTTTGAATGGTTTGCAACGAATCAATCGCCTGCGGAAATAAAACAGTATCGTCTTTAATAAAATCTGCAAAGTCTTTGGCAATTTGCGTTACATCCACACCATCACCAATAAAGTCTGCTTTCTTTCCAAACTCCGCTAAATACTCTGCCGACACCGCACTCATCACGCCATATTTTACATTGGCACTTACTTCCGGGTTTTGGGCAAAGAAATATTTAATAGCATTTCCACTCGAAAAAAAGATCCATTGCGTAGGAGGCGTGTGTGTAAAACGAATCTGACTAATTTTAATCAGCGACTCATGAAGCACCTCGTAACCCAAAGAGTTCAGCTTAATCAAGATCGGACTTATAGGAGTCAGGTTCCTGGAGATAAAAATAATTTTTTTATCAGAAGAAACGTCAGCAAGCGTCATAGAGAGGGGAGTATCTTTGTGTTAATGTTTGTGAGGGATAGTACAAATATAAAAATATTTAAGAAATTTAACCCTAAAAAGAGATATGTCATTAAGCATTTACGGCAAACTCCCTTCTGGTGAGCGACTTAGAAAAATTAAAAATTCCGCGAACTATAAAAACGGATCTTTTCAGAATATATCGAAAACAAATGCTATGGCTGAAGATGCCTCCTTCTTTAAAACCATGCGCGATTTTTTGAATAAAAATAAGAATGTACGACCACCAAAAGCTCTTCCTTTTATAAAAACAGATCTTAGAAAATTGCCAGATGCTCAATCGACACTCGTATGGTTCGGACATTCGTCTTATTTGCTAAAACTAAATGGCCAAACTATTCTCGTGGATCCGGTTTTTAGTGGAAATGCCGCACCTATATCTTTTATGATAAAAGCATTTTTAGGGGCCGACGACTATCGTGCTGACGATTTTCCGAAAATAGATGTTTTACTATTAACTCATGATCATTACGATCACCTCGATTTTAAAACGCTTGTTAAACTAAAATCCAAAATAGATAAAATTGTTTGTTCTCTTGGAGTTGGCTCGCACCTTGAACACTGGGGCTTTGATACCAAAAAAATAAATGAGTTAGACTGGTGGGAGAATTTTTCTGACGGTGATTTTTCCTTTACCGCAGCTCCGGGGAGACATTTTTCGGGACGTGGACTAAAACGTGGCCAAAGTTTATGGTCTGCTTTTATTTTAAAAACGAAAGAATTCAATTTGTTTTTAGGCGGTGATTCAGGTTACGATACGCACTTCAAAACTATTGGTGAAAAATTTGGTCCGTTTGATCTTGCAATTCTTGAATCGGGGCAATACAATACTACCTGGCCTAACATACACATGATGCCGGAAGAAACCGTGCAAGCCGCACTGGATTTAAAAGCAAAAGTTTTGTTGCCAGTGCATTGGGGCAAATTCAATTTAGCACTGCATGCGTGGGATGAGCCTATAAAGCGGATTCTTAAAAAAGCTGAGGAGTTAAAAGTGCCAGTAACCACGCCTAAAATCGGAGAGGTTTTGGAAATTGGATCTGCACCCATTACGGAAAAATGGTGGGAGTTTTAATATAAGGCAGATTAGAAAATGAAGAAAAGTAGAGTAAAACATAGTGCATTTGTAAAAATCTGTTTAAACGGACACAAATATTACAAAAACACCAATTGCCCCACTTGCCCTATTTGCGAGGCAGACGGTAAACCTAAACATGGTTTTATGTGTGGTCTTTCTGCTCCTGCAAGGAGAGCCCTTGAAACCAATTCTATTAAAACCCTCAGGCAACTTTCTCAGTTCAGTGAAAAAGAAATTCTTGCATTTCATGGTATGGGTCCTGCCTCCATTCCAAAACTCAGACAAGCACTAAATAAAGAGGGTTTATACTTTAAGAAATGATTTTTTCCCGCTGCAAACGGATAAATAAATTTTGACTTAAGTCAAGTTTGAGAGCAAAATAGGCTAAAACCTTCTTTATTGAGACGAGTGGTTAGAAAAGAATTGTCATTAAAAGTATATTTGTGTTTTGCAATAAATGAAAGCCTTTTTCTTATCTCTTTTTTTCTCACTGGTTGTTTCTGTTAACGCTCAGATCGTAAATGCTTATGCGAAAGTAACAGCCGTTACAAACTCCAGTGTTTTAGCAGTATCCAACGTTAATCAAACCAATCATACTTTTTTGGCCGGCGAAAAGGTTATTGTGATGCAAATGCAGGATGACGTGATCGGCACTACAGGCAATGTAAGCGGTTTTGGAAGTCTCGGAACTATTGATAATGCAGGGAATTTCGAGCTTGGTACTATTTTGTCCAGAAATCCGGCAACAGGAACCCCCACTTCTATTACATTGTCGTCAGTATTAGGTAATACATATAATATTGGCGCAAACACTTCGGTGCAACTTATTACTTTCAGGGATTTGGGAACCAATTTTACTACTACGTCAAATATAACAGGTTTGGCATGGAACGGAAATGTAGGTGGCGTTATCGGAATTTATGTCACAAACACACTGACTTTAAATCATTCGATTGTTGCTGATGGCATTGGCTTTACCGGGGGTTCTCGTTCCAGCGATGCTGATGAAGCTTGCAGTAGCGGATCTTACAGAGTCAATGACGCCAATAAAGGTTATAAAGGAGAAGGCATCTATAAAAGAACAACAGCGAATCAAACAAATGGTCGCGCGCGCATTTTAAATGGTGGTGGAGGTGGATCAGAGAACAACTCTGGCGGTGGCGGAGGAGGAAACTATACTGGTGGAGGGGGTGGAGGCTATGGTTATCAATGCAATTCGGGAAATACAGGGTCAGGCTTTGGAGGAATTGCACTCAGCACCTACATAAGCGCGAGCAGACTTTTTATGGGCGGCGGCGGCGGCGGCGGGCAAATGAATAACACTAATGGAAGTAATGGCGGTAATGGTGGCGGCATAATACTTTTAAAAGCGAATACACTGATTACAAATACTGTTTGCGGCAGCGCCATACGGATTTCTGCAAATGGCTCAGCAGCTACAAATGCCTCTAATGACGGCGCCGGTGGTGGCGGGGCCGGAGGCAGCATCTTATTGCAGGTAAACACATTTTCAGTGAGTTCTGCCTGTCCCCTGGTTAACAGCGGGAGCGGCGGAAACGGCGGGAATGTTACGGATGGTGCCAGTCACGGCGGCGGCGGTGGCGGCGGCCAGGGTGTAGTGTTATATTCTATTCCTCAGCCAACATCAAACATCACTACTTCAGTATCTAACGGAGGAGCAGGCGCTGATAACTCCGGGGGCAGCGTAACAGCTGGCAGCGGCACAGGTGTTAATAATGCGGGCATCGTCGCAGCAGGAGCAGGGCCTTTACCGATTCAACTGGTAACTTTTTCCGCTGAGAAAGAAAATGGAAAAGTGAAACTAACATGGTCTACAGCAAGCGAAACCAACAATGCTTACTTCACCATTGAAAAAAGTGAGGACGGAATAAATTATTCGGTGGTTGGAAATATAGACGGAGCAGGTACCAGCAGGACCTATAGAAATTATGGGTATTACGATTCAAAGCCTTATAGCGGAATAAGTTATTACCGGTTAAAACAAACCGACTACTCAGGCAAATACGAGTATTCACCCATTGTGAGTGTAAGATTCACAGAAACACTAGTCTTTTCTGTTTTTCCTAACCCTGCAGGGATAGACGAACCTATTTATATAACGCTCGATAAAAAATCGGGTGAAGGAGGCATAACATTGGCTTTGTATGATTTAACCGGTAAAATCCTTATCAATAAGCTTATAATCACTGACGGAGAAAGAGAAACGTCTGTTAGGCTCGACAACTACGGCATAGAGAAAGGTATTTATATTCTTAAGCTTGACAACGGCACCAATAGTGATTTTAGAAAATTGATCATCCGATAATAGTGTATCGCTTTTTGCAGCGTTCAGGCATTCTCTCTTACTGAATATTATTTTTATTTTTGCAAAGCATACCAATCAGTATCTTTATGAGCAAAGCAGATTCCACCCGTTTAACCATACTTCATAAAGCTTTCGAACTTATTTACAAAAATGGTTACCAGGCTACCAGCATTGACGATATTCTTGCAATGACCAAGGTTACAAAAGGCGCCTTCTTTTACCATTTTAAAAATAAAGATGAAATGGGGCTGGCACTAATTAATGAAGTAATGTACGAGGCGATGTACCCGTCTCTCATTTTTCCTTTATTAGATGCCAAAGATCCACTCAAAGAAATTTACGCGATGATGAAGGAGCTGCTGCTGGCAAATCCATTTATGCAGGTAAAGTATGGATGTCCCGCCAATAACCTCATCCAGGAAATGGCACCCTTGAGTTTACGGTTCAGTAAATCCCTTTCAGTACTGGTAGATCAATGGGAGAAGGCCCTGCAGGCTGCTCTAACGCAGGGTAAAAAAGCAGGACTCGTTCGGAATGACATAAATACAAAACAAGCCGCTAATTTTATCATGTCAGGTTACGGAGGCGTTCGTATTCTTGGACGACTCCATTCAGATAAAAAAACTTACACCGTTTATCTGAAAGAACTGAAGCGTTATTTAGAGGAAATGAAATACTAATTCAATAACATACTAATTGGTATGTTTTGTTTATATTTGTCCGGTAATTAAAATTTCATGTACACCGGACTTTTATTTTTTCATTCGTTAACGCGTTGGTTTTTACTGATAAGCCTTGTGTATGCTATCTTAATAGCATTCAGAGGTTATTTTTTTAACAAAGAATTTTCGAAATGGCATAACGCGATAAGGCACTGGACGGCCACTATTGCGCATATACAGTTAATTTTGGGAGTTATTCTTTTTATTAAAAGTCCTATCATCCAGTATTTTTTTAAGAATTACCAGGACGCAAAGACCAACGAAGAAATTTCCTTTTTTGCCCAAATTCATAGTCTATTGATGTTAAGTGCTGTAGTGCTTATAACCATTGGTTCAGCAGTGGCAAAACGAAAAAATACTGACAAAGCGAAATATAAAACTATGTTAACCTGGTTTTGTATTGCTTTATTTATTATTCTTGTAGCACTACCATGGCCCTTTTCGCCCCTGGCAAGCAGACCTTATTTAAGACCACTTTAAAATGACAGATTTAATTAAAACTCCCTTAGGCCGTTTGCGCATCATCGCTTTTTTAGAAGGCGTATCCTTATTGATACTTGTGTTTATTGCTGTTCCAATGAAGTATGCTTTAAAAAACCCGATTGGTTCTGAAGTAATAGGACCTATACATGGAGCACTATTTTTACTTTTTGTATTTAGTGCCCTAAGTGTTGGTTTAGAGCAAAAGTGGCAGTTCAGAACCACTACCTGGAAAGTTTTATTGGCCTGTGTGGTTCCGTTTGGGACATTTTACATTGACAAGAAAATTCTAAGGAAACTTCCTGAAGAACTTGCTTCGGAGAGGGACTAAACGCCCGGATAGAGGTAAGCGTTGGCGGTCTAATATTTTTATATTAGTTGTATATTTAGCATTACATCCTGGCGCATGAAAAATAAATTCATGAACCAACATTCAAATTAAACATGAGTAAAAAACTAATTTTAATATCCGGAATTTCTCTGATCGTAACTTTATTAAGCTCGTGCTACCGCGTTAAACCTGATGCCGGCGAAGAAAGTGTTTTGGTTTACAAACCTATTATATTTGGTCACGGGGGAGTAGACGATACGCCGGTTTCTACAGGTGCTACGTGGGTTGTATTTACTACAGACCACAAAGAGTTTCCCATAACTCCTATCACCATTACAGAAGATTTCACCAATATGATTCCGTCAGACAATACTCCGGTTTCATTTATGGTGTACTTAAAATGCCAGATCAGGCAGGGGCAGACGCCCATTCTCTATAAAAAATTTGGAGCAGATTGGTACATACATAATTTGCAGGCCAGTTTTCGCACTATGGTGCGCGATAAAGCCAGTGTATTTAAAATGTTTGATCTTGCATCAAAAAGAGAAATCTCATCGCAACTGGAGAAAGATATTTTTAAAGATATTTCCCAGTACGCTGCAAAAATAAATCTGCCGGTAGATATTATGCAGGTTTCGATAGGAGCCGTAACTCCACCAGAGCAGGTGCTTACAGAGACTAAAAATACAGCAGCACAAAATCAAAGCATTCTTACGCAAAAAGCACGGGCAGATGCCGAACTATCAAGAAAACAAGCTGAGATCAATAAAGCTATTGCCGACATGGCGTATCAGAATCAGATGAAAATGACTATCTCAGAATATTTGCATCTCCGTCAGTTAGAAATTGAAAAAGAAAAAGTAGAACTCATAAAGGATAATAAGAATGTTTCTATTATTTTCGGCGGCAATAACCTGCCTATAACTTATCCCGCTAAATAATACTCTAAAAGCGCTGTAATCAAAATCTTTCTTCCAACCAGTACTTTCAAAAATCTGCTACCTTTATGCAGATAAAATTGAAAGCATGATAGATAGCAATAAAAAGATCGCCGTATTAATTGATGGCGATAATGCAGAAGCAAATCTTATAGACCAGATTTTAAATGAAGCATCTAAATTTGGTCGTGTAACCGTGAAGCGGATTTATGCTGATTTCACTATGCCACAAATGAATTCGTGGAAAGACAAATTGAATATTCATGCCATTCGCCCGATTCAAAAATTCGCCTACACCAAAGGGAAAAACTCTACCGACAGCGCTATGATCATTGATGCCATGGATATTATGCATTCAAAAACGGTGGATGGTTTTTGTATTGTATCCAGTGACAGTGACTACACCGGTATAGCGCATCGTGTTAGGGAAGAAGGTTTGTTTGTTATGGGCATCGGTAAATCGCATACGCCTGAGGCTTTTGTTAAAGCTTGTGATAATTTTACCTATACCGAAATTCTTGCGCCAAAACATTCTAAGGCGAATCGTAAAGCGGAAGAAATGCAGAGAGAGGAAAAGCGTCCAGATAAAAAACAAAGTCCAAAAAATATAAAGCAACAAAAATCAACTGCTGAACCAAAAAGATCGGGCTTGACAAATCTCGTTACAAAGGCGCCCATTGATATTGATTTGGTAGACAGTGCTTTTGAGATGGTTTATGATGATATTACCGGCCAGGCTTTAGCCAGTCAACTAGGCGCAGCGCTTAAAAAGGTAGATCCCACTTTTGATATCCGTAATTATGGTCATTCCTCGTTCCGTAAGTTTTTAGAAGCTCTGAAACCTAACTTTGACATTGTTTCCCGCGATGATAAAAACGGGCAGATCTCCGTGAAAAGAGGTCATTCTGGTTAAAGTCTTTTGCAAAAAAAAGTCGAAAGAACACTGATATTGGTCAAGTATACCGTATTTAATAAAAAAAACGCAAATAAAACAACAGGCATTCAAATTGTAAAGTCTTATTTTTGAATGCCGATGAAATTTATCTTTTCGCTTCTCTTTAGTGGGAATAGACTCATTATTTGGATTCAGCACAAACTGAGTCCAAAACAATTCCTGATCTTCAGTGCCATTCTTATTGGTTTAACTGCGGGGTTTGGCGCTGTATTGCTAAAATTGTTCGTGCATTTTTTATTGCAGCACATTGCTGTAATTTCCGGGAACAAACAAATTTACATTGCGATGTTTCCCATTGTGGGTATAAGTTTATGTGTACTTTATATACATTACTTAAACGGCAATAAACTTGGAAAAGGCATTGCGAATATTTTACATGCCATTGCGAAAAAGTCGAGTATTCTTCCCAAAGATCAAACTTACAGTCATATCATTACCAGTGCGCTAACTGTTGGCTTTGGAGGATCATCCGGATTAGAGTCTCCTATTGTTACTACCGGTGCATCTATTGGTTCAAATTTTGGACGCATTTATAAACTAAGCTATAAAGAGCGCACACTGTTATTAGCCTGCGGCGCGGCGGCGGGAATTGCCGGGGCTTTTAATACGCCTATTGCCGGTGTTCTGTTTGCCCTGGAAGTTTTAGTGGTAGAAGCAAATATCACTGCCTTTATCCCTATTCTTATTTCTGCTGCTTCGGGAGCCTTGTGTTCGAAAATTATTTTGCAGGAAGAAATTCTTCTCAACTTTACACTGCGAGAGCCTTTCGATTATAAAAACGTGCCCTTTTATTTAATGCTCGGACTGCTTTGCGGCTTTTTTTCATACTACTACGCGCGTACTTTTTTAGCAACTGAAAAGTACTTTAAGCGCTTTGAAAATAACAAGATTCTTAAGGTGGCTATTGGAGGCACGGGACTTTTCTTTTTGATTTGGCTGGTGCCGCCATTATTTGGTGAAGGGTATAACAACATTAAACTTCTGGCTAACTATGATGCGGTAGATGTATTCAAAAATTCGGGACTTTCTTTTATTCGCTTTACGAAGCCCATTTTATATTTGTCTTTAATTGTAGTGGTACTCCTAAAGCCTGTAGCCACCGCTTTCACGGTAGGAAGCGGAGGCAACGGGGGCAATTTTGCGCCCTCTTTATTTATGGGGGCCTTTGTAGGCTTCCTATTCTCTTCTCTTATTACCGATCTTGGCATTCCTTTACCGGTAAGTAATTTTACCTTGGTGGCGATGGCGGGAATTTTGAGTGGGGTATTTCATGCGCCGCTTACCGGAATTTTTATTATTGCTGAAGTTACCGGTGGCTATGAGCTTATTATTCCTTTAATGATTGTATCGGCTTTAAGTTATGCGGTTTCCATTTATTTTATGCCCATGAGTATCGACATGCAGAAGCTGGTAGAGAAAGAAAAAATTATTACCACAAATATGGATTCCTACCTGTTAAGTAACATCGATCTCGGTCAATTTGTAGAGAGCGATTTTTCGGAGGTGAACGATGGAGCAACCCTACGTGGTCTGGTTGATTTTATAGCCGTTTCGAAGCGAAATATTTTTCCGGTGTTAGATAAAAATTCGGGCTTAAAAGGATTAATCACGGTAGATGATATTCGTGAAGTAATGTTTAAACAAGAGCTTTACGACAAGATAACCGTGAGGGAATTAATGCGCAGGCCTTCTTATATCATCACGGAGAAAGACGACATTCGCTCTGCTATGAAATTATTTGACGAGTCGCATCTCTGGAATATTCCTGTAGTAATTGACGGGGTTTATAAAGGATTTATTTCGAAAAGTACTATTCTTGAAAAATACCGTGAGGTTTTGATTAAAAGTTCTTTAGATTAATAGTGTAACCTTCTTAAAAAAAATGCGTTATTGCAGCACAAATCAGATTATGAAGCTTCTTTTAAAACTCTTACTAATTCTCTTCACTTTAACTTCCTATGAAGGGTATTCACAGGATGGTATGGGGGGAGGAAAGAAAAAACACTTTCGCAGACATAGGAAATATAAGAACTCTTATAATCCATATCTTGAAAAAAAAGGGAAGAATAAACCCAGCGCTAAATTAGCCAGGGAAAACAAAAAAGATCTTCGCAAAAAAAATAAGGCAATCAAAAAACAAAAGCGGCAAAACCGGATCAATACAAAACACGGTAAGCCTGCCAGGAGGCCTTAAAACTACTTAGGCAATTTAGTTTTTCTTTTTTTTAGGTGTGGCGCTTAGTTTACCGCTTCTCCACGCAGAAATAAATTCAGCCCATTTAATTGGATTCAGGAGATTGTTCATGGGTTGTTGTCCCGATGTATATATTTTGGTGTAATAAGCATTCATCACATACTTATAGTTTTCAGAAGCGCTGGCAGTTTGGGTTCTCTCAAGATAAGACAACTCTTCGCGGGTAAGATTTTTGTCTGCGCGGTCTCTATCAGTATCATTCAGATCAAGAGCAAGGAAAGCGCGTTTAAAATCTTCTTTTGATGGCCATGAATAAATTTCAACCATAGGCAAGTCGACTGTATCTTTTGTAAGTACTTGTATGGCGTAGTAATATTTTTGGCGAAGCGTGTCCGAAATTTTATAAGATCTGTTTTTATGCGTGATTGAAGAAAATTCAAGTTCGTCGCCGGGTTTAATTATCATGCTGAAAAAACCATTCACCAAACTTACCGTGCCACGTTCTGTTCCTTTCACAACAATAGAAACAAAAGGAATAGGAGTAAGACTATCCTGGTCAAGAACCATTCCTGAAAATTGAATTAACGGAAGAGTAGAAGTAGCAACAGCTTTGGTTTGCGCCTGACTGATGGACACCATTATACAAAATGTAAGTAATAAATTTAATCCGCTTTTCATTTTAAAATAGTTTTTGTAAGGCTTGGTTTTGTTAGTAGTATGGTGGTATTCTATCGGTGGTTGTTGTTGCTGCTTAGGTGGCCGGTCTGGCTCTTTACGTGCTATAAAAATAATCATAGTTTTGAAGGGGCAAAAACTCTTAACAAATTTTGGGCGCACCCTTTTTTTAGCTTATCTTTAGAGTAACTTTGTAAATAATGTTGAGATTTTTTTTATACCTGGGCTTTATAGTTTTGCTTAAGCAGGGTGTATTTGCGCAGAGTCCTCAGCGCACAGGCAAACCACTTGCCAAACCCCAGTTAAAACCGGCACCAAAAAAACATTCTCGCACCACCAATCTTGCATTTGGTTTGGGCGTTACCCGCAGTGTGGTTTATTTAGCCCGCAATGTAAAACCCGACAACGATGCTACGGGATTGCATAGCTCTGTGCTTTATGGCGGAAAAAAACTGTTCCGTGTCAGTCTGGAATACACGCGTTACAAAACGATTAATATTGAACCTACCTGGTATAATATCAGAGCCAGTGTTATAGAGCTGAACGGGCATTTGCTCGCAAGATTTAAAAGTAATAACGCCTATTTTTATCCCTTGTTCGGCATTAGCTACAATCTTTTTTCAGGAACATATACCGGTATAAATGATTATCTGAACTTAAGTAGTCTTTATGCAAAGAACCAAAAAGTAAACACGCGCTGGTGGGGCTTTAATATTGGAACCGGCTACGAATTTTATTTTAAGCCAGGGAGTTTGTTCCTTGATTATAAAATGCGTGTAGGTATAACAGAAGGCAAAAAACAATTGAATATTCAGGACGTTTGCATTACCGCGGGTTTGAGGATTAATTTAAAAGTGCGTTCACTCTACGGGATTTTTATCTACCGTGGAACACGCAGCCGTTACATGCTCGATAAAAGCGACGAGGACTGATTTTTTTATGAAAGCATTACAGGAGTATTTATACACACTCAATCAATTTTTCAACGCTTATCTCCCCTTAAAGAATCCGGTGCTTATTCTGGCACTTACGCTTCTCATAATTCTTTTCTCGCCCTTATTATTCAGGCGTTTTCGTGTGCCAGGCATCATTGGTTTAATTCTTGCCGGTGTTTTTATTGGTCCGCATTGTTTTCACATTATAGAATCCACCAACAGTTTCGAACTGCTTTCAAAAACAGGCTTGTTATACATTATGTTTTTGGCGGGGCTGGAAATTGACATGCAGGAATTTAGTCACAACCGCTCTAAAAGCCTGGTCTTTGGAACTTTTACATTTTTAATTCCAATAGTGATAGGCTATTTTGTTTGTGTCTATATTTTCCACTTTCCCATCTGGTCATCGGTTTTATTAGCGAGCATGTTTAGCACTCATACTTTGTTAAGTTATCCTATTGTAAGTAATATGGGTATTGTAAAGAACCGTGCAGTACAGGTAACATTTGGAGGTACTATCATAACCGATTCTGCAGTACTTATTTTACTGGGAATTATTACGAATGTTGTAACCGGAGAAATAAATGGGGCCTTCTGGTTTAGAATTGCCGTGTCTTTGAGTCTCCTTGTCTTTTCAACCTTATATCTTTTGCCCCGTATCAGTCGCTGGTTTTTCAGGAATATTGAAGCCCAGGCTAGTTCACATTATATTTATGTATTAGCGGTTGTGTTTATTTCTGGATTTTTAAGTGAGTTGGCAGGAGTAGAACCCATCATCGGCGCTTTTCTTGCCGGGTTAGGATTAAACAAAGTAATTCCGCACACCGGCATCTTAATGAACCGGGTAATTTTTATTGGAAATACTTTATTTATTCCTTTCTTTTTAATTAGTGCGGGAATGCTGGTAGATCTGCGCCTGTTTTTTAAAGGAACAAACGCTTTAGTGTTTGCAGGAATTTTATCTGCGGTGGGCGTTCTTACCAAATACCTTGCAGCCTGGTTAACCGCTGTGATTTATAAATATACCAGGTACGAACGCAATATTATTTTTGGATTAAGTGTATCGCATGCCGCTGCAACACTCGCTATTATTAAGGTTGGTTTTGATATAGGACTGTTTGATCAAAACGTTATCAATGGAACCATTATTTTAATTTTGGTTTCCTGCCTTGTCAGCTCTTTCGTTACAGAACGTGCCGCCCGTAAAATTGCTATTCTTGAAAAAGAGGTGGTAAAAAAAGGGAGCGATAGAATTGAAAGGATACTTATTCCGGTAAGTAATCCTGACAATATTCAACGTCTAATAGATCTTGCACTTCTTATTAAGGATCAGAAATCCATTGAGCCTATTTATCCTTTGTCGATTGTGGAAGACGATGCTGATGCTGATGAAAAAATAAATCTGGTGCGTAAAGTCATCGAAGGCGTTGCTGAACAAATAGCGAGTGGCGATAAAAAAGTAGAGGTCCTGAAAAAGGTTGATTTAAGTATAGTTGACGGAATCGTCAGAACATCCAAAGCCTACAATATTTCTGATATTCTTATCAGTTATAAAGCGCAGCAGGGCTCCGGAGGTATCTTCGGAAATGTAGCGTCTAGTCTTTTGGCAAAATCAAAACAGGCCATTTTAATCTCCAAGATTTTGCAGCCTCTTAATACTTTTCAAAGAATAGTGGTAGTCTTATCTCCCAATGCAGAGTTGGAAAATGGGTTCTCTCGTTCTGTAAATAAAATCAATGCGCTTTTAAAACAATTGGGAAGCAATGCTACTGTTTATGGAACGGTGAGCACGCTGGATGCGTTTGCAACAGTGATATCGGATCGTAAAAAGGCCTTCTACAAGTACATTAACCTGGAGGCTTTTGACGACGTTCAGGAGTTAAATGCAGTGAAGGAAGATGATTTGTTTGTGTTTTTGAGTGCACGTAAACAAACCCTGAGTTATGATTACCATGTAGATGAAATGTCGAAAAAATTACATAAAACGAATGAGTTTACCAGCTTTATTGTGTTTTATCCCGACATCTCAAAAGCCTTGCAGGAAGGTCGCTTAAGCGATATTACTTCTACTTCCATCGATCAGCGTTACGTGCAGGTGAAACAATTTACAGGTAAAATTACCGGGATCTTTAAAAAAGATGAAGAAGAGGGTCAGGGCTAATACTGGCATACTTTTCGCTTGAAATTATCTTTTGAAATAACTAGTTTTGCCAGCCCTATGCATTTTGACTATACATACATTATTCTTTTCGGTTTCCAGATTTTTGAACCGATGGTATTGGTAACAAACACTATCTTCTTTATTTTATGTGTACTCTATTTTGCAAGGCTCAATAAGTTACCACATCTTTACGCGAAACAAATGGCCTGGTTCATGTTAATGCTGGGAACAAGCAGCGTATTTGGTGCTGTGGGACACGCCGTGCATATGCAGATGGGGGACATATTTTTTAATGTTATAGTATTCTTCATGAATGCTTTTAGTTTATTGTCTATCTATTTTTGTTTTCGGGCGGCCTATACTTACTTTAATCTTCAAAGGCTACCTAAAAAAAAATATATCTACGTAGCAATGGCTTATGTTTTAATCTTGCTGGTTGTAAGTGCTATCGTTCGTGATTTCACTATCATAAAAGTTCACGCCGGAATAGTATTGGTTTATTCTTTAATTGTGCATTACCTCGTTTATAGAAGGTCACAGGAGAAAGGAAGTCAGCTTGTTGTTCTTGGAATACTTCTTTCTTTTCTTCCCATCATTGTACATTCTCTCCATTTTTCCATTGACGAGTGGTTTAATTATAAAGATATAGCCCACACCATCATGATAATTTCGCTTATAGTAATCTATAAAGGTGCTTATAAAATTTCCAGGGGATTGCCTTCTAACACGCAGCCTGATCCTGCTTCAAGGTCAGCACTAAAGGTTTGATTAAGCCAGAATTAATTCGCTTTTTTGGCGGCTTCTTTTCTTTTTAGTTTCGCTAAATAACTTCTATAGAGGGTGCCTACCGTTTCAAATTCAACGCGGTAAAAGATCCCTACCCCCTGCGTATAATAACCTCCGGCCAATGCGCTTTGCAGGTTGTCGTTGGTTTTATTAAATCCTTTTAATCTCAAGCGGCCATCCGGCGATAATTTATAATCGATATTCACATCACCAATAAGAGCATTGGAGTTGTTTTTATTCGTGTTATTGTTTACTCCAAAATTGCCGTCAACACTTACTTTATTGTCTAAAAATTGTTTGCTAAGGGCAAGATCAACAGACTCGCCACTTGTGGTATTTGCAGGTCTATAGTTTAATCCCAATTGTAGATCGCGGATACCGGTAAGTGTTCCAAAGTAGGTATTTAGAAATTCACTTACCCTGTTACTCAACAACTCGCTACCGGTTGAGGTTGCAGCGCCTCCTGCGGTAACGCCTCCACCGTTGGCGTTATATATAAGAGGAGTGGTAAATGTTCTGAACAAAAGAAAAGAAAATACCTGCCTGTTTAACTCGGCTTCGTCACTTAAAACACTTGCAATCTTTGTGCGTTCGTCGGCTGTTATGTTTGGAAAGTCGATCTGAAAATTAATGTTCGGAGTGAATAATTTTCCTGTAATAATAAGCTTGCAATCCACCGGAGTTCTTGTTTTTGATGAGTCGTTTGTGAGTGGCGCAACTGAAGCTCGCTGACGGTAACTGGCAATTACGTCGATGTCGGCACCCAAAGGGTTGCCGGCCCACGAAATGCTACTTCCCGCTTCAATATCAAATTTTTTGTTGATCACATTTTCAAGGGTGAATAAATAATCGCCGTCTGTAAAAATATAATCACCTGTCATCTCAAATTTACCAAGGGTGTTAACCGTTAGTAGTAAATCGCCCTGGCCCTGTACGTTTAAAACATCCCCGGTTGCTTTATCAATTATAATTTGTACCGCTGCATCAGGGGTTGCATGCAACTTCATCTCCAGGTTAAATCCACTTAACCCCGTTTCCTTTTTAACCACATTGGTGTCTTTTCTTACAAATTGAATAAAATCGCTTTCACTTATTTCGGCAGGACCATCGAGCGGAAGATAAAATTTACTGCCGCGGTTAGTCGTGTTTTCAATCTTCATAAAAATATTGTTCAGGAAGCCGTAAACCTCTACTCTCCCGGTTCCAAACACTCTTCCATAAAATGTGGAATTTTCTTTTTCGGAAGTATTCAGGATCAGCATATTATTATAGCTTATATCATAATCTATTTTGAGCTTGCTGAAATTCTGATGGAAGATATTTCCGTTTATCATCCCTTGCGAAACTTTAGTTCCTTTTTCGCGGATAGACATATCTGAAAAACGGATCTGATCGGGCATTACTTCTATGTCACCAACAATATTATAACTTACATTGGTGTAATCAACCTTTACCTCACTTCTGAATAACCTGAATTTTCCGTCAATTTTAATGTCATCAGGAGTGCCATGTATTTTTCCGGCACCATTTACAAAACCATCTTTTATTTGAAGGATGCCTTCCAGCAGAGGGTTTAAGAGTCTCAGATTGGCCGGCTTGGCGGCGAAATCAAGGTCGATGGATTCAGGTCTCTTATCTAAATAATAAGTTCCTTTAAAAGAAATGTTTTTTGATGCTTCACCGCTTTCATCTATAATTCCCAAAGAAGTAAAACCACTAAGTTTGATAAATTTTTCAGCAGTATAATACGTAGTGTTTACCTGCAAGCTCCCAACAAGATTGTCGTTTATTTTTAGTTCGGAAAGGACCAGGTCTCCGTTAAATGCAAAATTATTATTAACGTTAGAAAGTGTAATGTTTCCATTCATCTTACCAACCATCTTAAGGCTAATGACCTGCAAAAGGGGATTAAACTGTTCGAGAATGACGTTTTTTGTAGCAACCAGTAAACTGTCGCCAACGAAAGGAGAAAGATTACCTGCAACATTTATACTTTGCTGTTTGTTGACAATTGACATCGGACCAACAAAGAGGCTTCCGTTTTTTGCTATGCTGATGGTGTTGGGGGCCGACAAACTCCATGTGCTATCGTTGAGCGTAATAGAAAGTTGTTCATTCGTAAGATTGATACTTTCGTTTTCAAGCTTTACCTGGCCTTTTATCTGACCTTTGTTAGAAGGTGATTTTAAATTATCCCAATCAATGGCGTAATTTGATTCTTTGTCAATGGACTTTACTGCGAAATTAAAATTGTCCATATTTAAACTATCAGCCAGGTGTAAGGCCTTTCCAGAGGCTTCGGCAAGAACCGTGTTTTGATTTTCATTCAGAATAAAAACAACATCGGTCATAAACATAGATTTATAATCCAGCCGCGAAGAATTAATTTGTACGTTTAATTTATTTTCAGCCGCATTAAAATTACCATCCACAATACTTCCGGTGCTCACCATCAAATCAGGAATAAAGAGCTCATTGATAGTTTTGAATTTTTTGATTTTAATCTGGAAGGAAAGCTCATCGCTGTATTTTTTATCTGTCTTAGGCTTAGCAAAGTAACCGGGATAGTAGTAGTAAAGAAAAGCTTCAAAAGCAGGTTTGAGATTCGTTACCTCGTAGCGGCCATAAACGGCAGCGTTGAGATATTCTGTACTTAACCTGACTTTTTTGTCAGGCGTATTTTGCTCCATTTGAATGTTGAAAGTACTGAGCTTAAATGTTCTTGTTTTGGTTTTATAAATGGTATTATCGAAATTAATTTGCCCGCTTAAATTATCAAGATTATCACCATTTATATTTAAGAGTATTTGTGACGATAAAATACCACTGTCGTTTTTATTGGTGAAGTGGAGCGCATTCAGATTTAAAGCATTGATAGTAGAAATGAAATCCATTTCCGGAAATTTGTCTTTAAAGTCAATGGTGCCGTTAAAATCAAAATCAGCATTAGGATCTTTACTTGTTAGCAGCCCGCTAAACAGGGCCTCAGAGATTTTTCCATTCAGGTCGATGTTAGTATAGGTGTAATTATTGAAATTGATACTCGCTACTTTTCCTAGGAATTCTGCTTCCAGGTTTTTCACATCTATGCCTTTTCCTTTTATCTCTGTATTTACTGTCAGGCCGTTAAAATCGCTCTGACCCAACAGTGTTCCAAGATTAAAGTTTTCAGTACTTATTTTTCCGTGATAGGCAAGTTCTTTTGCTGTTTCACCAAGCTTAATACTAAGTTGGGTGTTTACTTTTCCTAAAGCTGTATTAAACTTTCCGTAAGTAGTAAAGTCGCTGATAAAGCCGTCAAATTTTCCTTTATAGTTTACGGTACCTAATCTTTTTAACTCTTCAGGAAGGCTGATTTTGTTATGATCAGAAAAGGGGTAGGAGGGAATATGAATAATATCGGAATAATTTGTCGCTAATTCCTTGGCATCAAAATGCAGGAAGGTGGAATTAATGTCTGGCAGGCCGCTAAGCGTTAGATTGCCTTTAAATTGTGTATGCGCTCCGTAAGACAGATGGATGTTTTTTAAAATCATATCGCTCACGAACCCTTTTACTTCACCCGAAAGGCGCAGCGTTTCATCTAATCCATTCAGTTCGCTGGTAAAACTCGAGATATCTGTAAAACTTACAAAGGTGCTGTCTTCCAGTTTACAATTCATCTTAACTTTATCAATAAAATCCGGATAGTCGTCCCAGCTGTTATAGGCAAAATCTATTTTTCCTTTTACAAATGTTCTTGGGGTTTTAAGATTTATGTTTTCGCAAAGTAGCCGGTGATCGCTGATTCTGGCGCGCGTAGAAAGATGGGAAACTTCAAAACCGCTTTGTTCCTTTGTTCTGAAATCGGCAAGCGTGAGTGCAATGGTGTCTTGATCTAACTTAAAGTCCGAGACTTTTCCATACGTTTGTTTTAACCAAATGTCATCGAAATTGATGTTGTGATTCACAGGAGTTACATACTTTTCATTGCGGTAAACAAAAGCAACATTATCGAGAAACATATCTCCAAAGCTAATGTCCCATTCTGCTTTAGAGGTAGTATCTGCTACGCCAGAATCAAAATAGTCTATAAAATGCTGATAATTATAAGTGGAGTCCCCCTTGTATTTTATGAGTTTTGAAGTAGCGTTTTTAAGAGTGATTTTATCAAGACGAAGCGAATGGTTTTTAAAATCAAAATTTTTAATATCCACTAAAATGTCTCCGCTAAAAATGGTATCTTTTCGTTTATCCAGAATAAAAACACCTTGAAGATTGGCGTTGGAAAAAAATTCAAGACGGATAGTGTTAACATAAACTTCGCTTTGCAGTTCTGAGCTAAGGTAACTCGTGGCTTTACGGCCTAACCAGGTTTGAAAAGAATAGGTTTGAACGCCAAAATACAAGCCTGTAACTACCAGAATAATGAATAGCAGCAGGAGTCCCGATGTTTTAAAGAATATTCTTGTAACTTTGCGAAGCATACGGCTTTGGATAAAGATAAGGCAAAAAACCAGCTGGCATGGGCTAAAAAATGCAAAATGTGAACACCTATATATTAGCAATTGAGAGTAGCTGCGACGACACCTCCTGCGCTGTATTGCGCAATGAAGCTGTATTGGCGAATATTACCGCAAATCAAAAAATACACGAGCAATACGGTGGAGTTGTGCCTGAACTTGCCAGCCGCGATCACCAGAAAAATATTGTGCCAGTGGTGGACGCTGCACTTAAAAAAGCTGGAATTGGTTTACACGAGCTACAGGCGATCGCAATAACGCGGGGGCCAGGTTTAATGGGCAGTTTGCTGGTTGGATTGTCGTTCGCGAAGTCTTTGTCGCTTGCTTTAAATATTCCACTGATTGAAGTAAATCATATGCAGGGCCATATTCTTGCGCACTTCATAAGGGAAGAGAGTCAGGAGCCTTTACTAAAGGGAGGTATGATAGATTCGGTTCATCACACTGCCACTAAACCCGAAACAGAAGATAAAGAACAAGAAATGGTTCCCCAATTTCCTTTTCTCTGTCTAACGGTTAGCGGGGGACATACACAGTTAGTGAAAATTACGAATCATTTAAGTTTTGAGGTGATCGGGGAAACCATTGACGATGCCGTTGGTGAAGCCTTTGATAAAGCTGCAAAAATTTTAGGATTGCCTTACCCGGGTGGACCGATGATTGATAATTTGGCAAAAGAAGGAGATGCAACAAAATTTGTTTTTGCCCACACAAAAGTCCCGGGACATGACTACAGTTTTAGCGGAATTAAAACATCGTTTTTATATTTCATTCAAAATAATTTGCAGAAGAATCCTGATTTTATAAAAGAAAATCTCCAGGATATCTGCGCTTCTTATCAACACCACCTCATTACGGTATTACTTAAAAATGTTAGAACTGTTTTAAAAGAAACAGGAATCAAAGAGTTAGCAATCGCTGGTGGAGTGAGTGCAAATTCAGGCTTGCGGCGCGAAGTAAAAAAACTGGAAGCGGAATTAGGAATTACTGCGTTTATTCCAAAATTTGAATATTGTACCGACAATGCGGCTATGATTGGTATAACGGCTTACTATAAATTTTTAAGACAGGATTTTTCTGATCTTGCAATTACTCCTTTAGCGAGGATGTCTCTTTGATTTCCATAAAAAAAAGGAGCTGCCAGGTCAGCTCCGATAATTTAATTGGGTAAAAGTCCTGGGTTAATGCTTAACTGATTTGTCTATCAATTTTAAATGTTGATTTCGCTGTTTGATAACGGCAGAAATTGAATTTAGATACAAACTCTCTTATTTATTTTTTGCGTTAAATCCTATAGATATTCCCAGGCGAGATCCATGTCTTCCGGGAATATAGAAGAGATTCACAGGCATATTTAATCTTCCCGATTTAAAGGTTCGTCCTATGGCGAACACAAATCCCGTGTGGGCAGTAAACTCACCTCTACTATCCAGACGTTCCATCACAGGATAAGGGTTTTTGACAGAACCATTATTTGTTTCCCAGGAGGATTGCAGTTGCCAGTTATTGTTTTGATCATAGTAACCTTTCGAAGTCGTTATAAGATTAATTGTTGGGCCCAGTGCGAATTCCCAACCATGCACATTATCTCTGAATCCATGTAATAATGTAAGACTGGGAATAAAATAACCCTGGTCGACACCGGTGATCATGGGAATAAATTCAAACAAGGCCTGAAATCTTCCTTCATTTAAATATTGTTTTTCGAACTGGTAACCAAATTGAAACATCAGGGGGATGGCGTCAAAACCTCCGCTGGTCTTACTTTCCATTAACCGTGCAGCCATCTCACCTGTGTAAAATACGCCGCCAAGCCTCGGTCCATCCAGGCAAAGTCGGTCCTTGCCCGGATTATTGATAGTATTATCAAACTCCGCTTGTTCTGTTAGTTTTGCTATGAGATCTTTGCTTACAGGGTATCCAAACATTTGTCTCATGGCAACACTGATGATGTTTTGTATTTCTTCGGGAAAATTCAGAAACTCTTTTACGTAAGTTTTTTCTATGCTTTTCGATCTTACATCTATCAAACGTAAGGTCACAACAATGGTTTTACCATAACGCTCCACACTTCCGCTTAACATCTTCTCTGAACCAATGGTGTTGCCAATTTCTACAAGACATAATTTTCCGAAGCAGCTATTTACAAATTGTTTATTACGCTCGGCAAAAAAGGTACTGTTGTATTTATCTACCAGCTCAAGTGTATCTTTTCGTTCAAACAAAGAGTTGGGTGTTCCGCTGATTTTGATCACTTTGTAACGGTTTTTGGCGGCTAAAGAGTCGCTGTACGCTACAGAAGCAAATCGTGTTTTCTCCAATAAATAAAGAATGTCGTACTTATCGGTTACAGCAAAAGTATCCAGCTTTTCAAGCTCTGTTCTCACAAGGCTTCCCATAGATTGCGTGCTCATATTTAGTCCCTGCACATCGATGTTCAATACGGTTAGACTTTGTTTTTTGTTCTGCGCTTCCGAATATAACGTTAAGCTAAGAAGAAAGCAGGTCATTATTTTTTTTAGAGGTGTTTTCATTTGTGTTGGTATTAGTTATCCGGCATCAAAAGTAGAGCGTTTAAAAGAAGGGTTGTAATTGATAAATGCAAAGGAGTTTTGAACGATAGTAATTTTTGTCGTTGACGATTTTTTAGCAAGAATTTGTTGAAGAATTTGCGTTTATTCAGGAAGCTTTTCCTGGTTTTGCGTTTTTTGCAAATATTAGTAGCTTTAAAAATTGAATTTTAGCTAAGTAATTGCGCTCGTTTAATGGCCAAAAGCTGTGCTATTGTACAATTACTTCGAAAGCATTAAAATTTGTAATATTACTTATGGAAATCAAGGAGCTTAAAATACAGAACTATAAATCGATTAAGGATATTAGCATCAAAAATCCCAACCCATTTACGGTATTTGTAGGTCCTAATGCTGCGGGAAAGTCTAATATATTTGAGGCGTTGGAATTTTATACTACTATTTCACAAAACGTTGGAAATAACGTCACAAGATTATTTGGAGATATTAATCATTACAATCATGAAAAATCTGGCGGGCCTTGGGAAAATGTTTTTCAATCGAAGTTTGAGCGATTTGAAAGCGAGATAAGTCTGTCTGTTCAAGACAATGGAGTTATAAGTTCCGGATCTAAAAGTTTTTTTAGTACTCAATTAAATAAGCAAATATTTATTGAGAAAAAATTATATATCTATTGGGAAGATAGTAATTATATCCAATTTTTTAATGCCTTTTCAAGGATTTTTGTAGCCAATACGAAAATTGAAAAATTTGCTTTTGAAGATGATAAGAGGCTTTCATTATCATGTGGTAACTTAGAACAAGTTTTAAAAAGGATATTATTTAATAAAATTAAAAACGAAGAAATTGTTGAGTGGCTGGAACTTTTAATCCCTGGATTTAAAAACATTGAAATAAAAACAGAGGAGTTAAGCGGTTCCACAAATTTGTTGATCTACGAAAAAGGAATTCAAAAGCCTCTTACCAAAAAAATTATTTCCGATGGAACTTACAATATCATCGCTATTCTTACAGCGCTCTACAAATCAGACGAGCCACAGTTTTTGTGTATAGAAGAGCCTGAAAATGGTTTAAATCCAAAGGTGGTTCGTGAACTCGTTAATATTTTTCGCCAGCAGTGCAAGGAGAAAGGTCATTTTATCTGGTTAAATACGCACTCGCAAACAATAGTCTCTGAATTAACCAATGATGAAATAATTCTGGTAGATAAAATAGACGGCGAAACAAAAATCAAACAAATTCAGGGAATGGATTTGCATGGTTTGCGTATGGATGAAGCACTTCTAACAAATGCTATCGGAGGAGGAATTCCATGGTAAAGTTCGGTTTTATTGTAGAAGGCGAAACAGAAAAGGTTCTTCTGGAATCCCACGCTTTTCATCAATTAATTTCGGAATTAGGAGCGGAGTTTATTCCCGAAATTATAAACGCCGATGGAAATGGAAATTTGCTTCCTCGTAATATTGAAAAACACAGTCAAATTCTAAAAGATAAGGGTGCGACGCACATACTAATTCTAACAGATCTTGATAAAGATTTGTGCGTTACAGAAACTAAAAATCGAATTCAACCGGCACAGAATCATTACTGCGTGGTTAGTAAAAAAGTTATTGAATCTTGGTTTCTTTCGGATATAGATGCGTTAAGAACTTTCGTAAAGAGTAACATTGATGGGTATCTGGATCCTGAGACTATCGACAATCCCTTTGAGGAAATTAGAAGGGTCAGGTTTCAAAGAATTGGAATAGGATTTAATAATAAGAGAAAATTAGCGTACTCTATGTTGGAAAATGGTTTTCCTTTTAAAAGAGCCGCCGCTCATCCCAACTGCTCAAGTGCAAAATATTTTATAGATAAACTTACTTTATTAGCTAAACAAAACTAAAAGATGGAACAATTAATTGAATGTGTACCAAACTTCAGCGAAGGCGTTGACATGAATGTCATTAAGCAGATAACAGATGTTGTTGAAACAGTTGAAGGCGTAAAATTATTAAATGTTGATCCGGGTAAAGCCACGAATAGAACAGTGGTGACTTTTGTTGGAAATCCAAAGGCGGTAATTGAAGCTGCATTTCTAGCTATTAAAAAAGCGGGTGAACTCATCGATATGAGTCGCCACAAAGGCGAACATCCGCGGATGGGTGCTACTGACGTTTGTCCCCTAATTCCAATCAGTAACATCTCAATGGAAGAAACTGCTTCTTACGCCGTGCAGCTGGCAAAAAGAGTGGGAGAGGAATTACAAATTCCAGCCTATTTATATGAAGAAGCTCAAAAAGATAAAAGCCGGAGCAATCTTTCTGTTATCAGGAACGGGGAGTATGAAGGGTTTTTTAAAAAGATAAAATTGCCGGAATGGAAACCGGATTTTGGTCCTGCCGAGTATGATGCAAAACGCGGCGCTACCGTTATTGGTGCGCGCGATTTTTTAGTGGCCTACAACGTTAATCTAAATACAACGTCTACACGTCGTGCAAATTCCATTGCATTTGATGTGCGTGAAGCGGGACGTGTTATGCGCGAGGGAGATCCAATTACCGGGAAAATCATAAATGACGCAAATGGTAAACCGAAATTTATACCGGGCAGTTTAAAATCTGTAAAAGCGATTGGCTGGTACATTGAAGAATATGGGGTTGCCCAGATCTCGATGAATCTTACAAACATTACTGTTACTCCTGTTCATATTGCTTTTGATGAAGTTTGTAAAAAGGCAAACGAAAGAGGTATTCGTGTAACTGGTTCCGAATTGGTAGGTCTTGTACCTTTAAAAGCTATGCTGGATGCCGGTAAATATTTCCTTCAAAAACAAAAACGGTCTACCGGCGTAAGTGAAAAAGAATTGATTAAGATTGCTGTAAAATCCATGGGCCTGGATGAACTCGCTCCTTTTAAACCCGAAGAAAGAATTATCGAATATCTTTTAAAGGATGCTGCTGATTCCAGGTTAGTCAGTATGGATCTTGTAGCTTTTGCAGATGAAACAGCGAGTGAGAGCCCTGCGCCGGGCGGAGGTTCTATTTCAGCCTATGTAGGAAGTTTGGGTATTTCGTTAGCGACCATGGTGGCCAATTTAAGTTCACATAAAAAAGGTTGGGACGACCGTTGGGAAGAATTCTCTCAGTGGGCTGACAAAGGACAGGCACTAAAAGACCAGTTAATTAAAATGGTAGATGCCGATACAACAGCATTCAATAAAATTATGACGGCCTTTGGTTTACCAAAGTCTACAGACGAAGAAAAATTAGCACGAACAAGAGCTATACAACAAGCAACGCGCTTTGCCATTGAAGTTCCTTATAAGGTAATGGAGTTAAGTTATGAAAGTATGGAAGTGATACAGGCAATGGCAGAACATGGTAATCCTAATTCGGTTACGGATGCTGGAGTTGGTGCGCTTTGCGCCCGTACCGCTGTGATGGGCGCTTTTATGAATGTAAGAATTAACGCTTCAGGATACGACGATAAGAGTTTCGTGAATGACATTTTAAAAACCGGGAAAGCTCTTGAGGAGGCTGCTATGGCTAAGGAAGCAGAGATCCTTAAAATTGTGAATACGAAGATTGGTTTGTAAACCGCATGTATTTTTTTGGTTGTATTATAATAGTTGTGATAGTGGGATTTCCAATTTATTACCTCTGGTTAAGTCATGAAGCAAAGGTTACCAATACACTTCATAATATACCCGAAAAAAAAATTTCGGAAGTTATCGGTGGTGAAATCGTTCGTATTCGAGGAAAAATAAAATATTTTGACAAGCCTATGATCGCCCCACTTTCGGGAAGCGAATGTGTTTATTATCATGTTACACTGGAAGAAAAAAGCAATGATCGGCACAGCACAGAGGGTGGTATTAAGTTGTGGTCCACAATCCTGGACGAGGAATTTGCAGAAAGTGTAGTTATTCATAATGGTAAAGACTATGCATATATTGACACAACTATCGTAAATAGTTATCTTGTAATGGATAAGGAATGGAATTCGGGCTATAATAGAAATGCAACACAAAGGATGGAAAAATTCCTGGAAAGCTATAAGGAAAAGAGTACTGATTATTTTGATCGCAATAGAGAATTACGTTACAGGGAAGGTGTTCTTCAAAAAGACGAAATTATTTCTGTAGCTGGAAAAGCTACTTGGAAAAATAAAAACGATTTCAATTTTGATATTCCGGTAGAAAGAATACTAGTGATAAGTGCCCATGGTTCTGAGCCGGTATATTTAAGCAATGAACCTTTTGCGACGGGAACCGGGTGAGTACTAGAACTCAGATAAAAGATTAAACACATCTACATTTAAATAAATAATTTCTTTTCCGACTTTTCAGGTACAAGAATTTTTAATTTTTGAAGGAGCTAATAGAACTAATTTATAAGTGTCAAGAATGATTATTTTTTGACATTTAGAGTTTTTTGCTGTCAAATGCTAGTCAGCTTGATTTTGTGTTTTTGTTTATCGATTTTTTTGTCAGACACTATTTTCTTTACAAGTTCTTTAATAGTTGCAAGATCCTTTGATTTACTAAGAAGTTGTATATTTATCCATCCAAAAAATCCAAGTATTTTATGAAGCTCGTGCCACCTCCATTTCTTTTCAGGAATTTTTTTCTTGCATGCTTAGTTATTTTCAACGTTACTTACCAAGCTCAGGTATCGGGAACTGCCCTGCTTACCGGGCTAACAAATGCCGGTGGTATCAAAGTGAAATTTACCGCTAACTCCGGCGGCGCTGTCACCGATTCTTGTATGACCGATGTAGCGGGGCATTACTCATTAACGATCACTCCGGGTGTCTATAAAATTGCTTATTCTAAATTCGGATTTCATTACGTTTATAATAATGCAAGCGCCCAGGTTTTAACCAATACTTCTATTCTTCCCGCAATAACTATGGAAAAAGGCCACGCAACTTTTATTAGCGGTAATGTGAGCGGTGCATGGTCAGACACAAGCGTATATTACCTTACCGGGGATATGGTGGTAGCAAATAATACGACTCTCACCATTCCGCCCGGAACAAAAATAAAATCTCTTGGATTCTATAAAATCATTTCAGACGGCGTTTTAAAAGCAATAGGCAGTTTTACCAACAGAATTACCTTCACACTCCAGGACAGCGCTATTTATTGGGATAAACTAGATCTTAACAACGACGCCTGCGTTTTACATTATTGTACGGTTGAGTATCTGATGACAGGAATTGTGATTCATGAAAACTCGGAAGTATCTGATTGTATTGTTAGAAAGATTGTGGGTGACGGTATCTCCGTTTATTCGGGAAGAGCGAAAATTGTAAATAACGAGATATACGATTTTAAAAGATACGGCATTTGGTCAAGCACAACAGCTTCGCTTATATGTAATAACATACATCACGATAGGTATCAAAGTCCCAATGAATATTCTGCCGGCATAAAGTCTTATGACAGCACTTTCGTTCTTAATAATAATATGCATCACCTGTATACTGGAATAAGAGCCCAGCATAATAGCACTATCCGGAATAATTTTATACACGATAATTTTTATGGTATTTATTGTACCATTCTTGCTTTTCCTTACGAAGGAACTCAAATTGTAAATAACACTTTTAGTGATAATACAAATATGGCCATGTGGTATGATGGTGCTAACTCTACAAGCACCAAATTCATTAATAACATTGTTGTTAATTCTCTTTATGGAGTTAAAAATATTACCGGCACCTGTGAAAATAACCTGGTATATAATTGTGGAGTTTCTTTTAATACTGTTGCCGCAGTGGGTATTGGTCAGCTCGTTGCGAAGAATGCTAATGGCGATTCTATAGATTCTTATTTCAATGTTTTTCTTGATCCGAAATTTACAAGCAGTAAACCTTTTCTCCAGCAATCTAGTCCGGCTCTGAATGCAGGCAATTCAGCCTACAATGCCAACATTGGTGCCGATGCCTCTTTAATTTGTTATCAGAATATAATTACAGGTATTGCAGTATACGCAGAAAAGCAAGAGCAGATCAGTCTTTTTCCAAATCCTAACAATGGAATATTTACACTTCGCTTAAAAAATAAAGCGCTGATTTCCATTTACAATTTGCAGGGAAAAGAAATACTCGCTAACTTTTATGACATGGGGGAGCAAACGTTAGATGTAAGCTTCTATGAACCCGGACTTTATTTTGTCAGAATAAAAGAGGCAAATAAAACTTACTCACTCAAGTTTATAAAAGAATAGAAAAATCAAAGCACGTTATTGGCCTGCTCTTTTATTTTTTCGAGCTCATCTTTCATCAACACTACAAATTTCTGCATGTTGGCATCGTTGGCTTTAGAGCCAATGGTGTTGATCTCGCGGCCTATTTCCTGGCTGATAAAATTTAATTTTCTTCCAGGAGAGTTTTCTTTGCAGGTATCTATAAAATAATCGAGATGTGTTTTTAGACGTACTTTCTCTTCATTGATATCCAGCTTCTCGATGTAATAAATCAACTCCTGTTCAAAACGGTTCTCATCAATTTTTTCTTTTCCAATTACATCCGCCATGTTATTACGGATTCTATCTTTAATAGTAGTAATGCGGTGAAGATCCAGTTTTTTAATTTCTTCCAGATGAGCTCCGATTTTATTTAAGCGGTCTTCGAAATCTTGTTGTAAAGATCTTCCTTCAGTATCTCTGAATTCATTTAGTTGCTTGATGGCTTCATTTAAACAGTTCTTAATAAGTTTCCATTCATTCTCATCCATTTCCTTACGTTCACCCTTCATAATATCCGGGAACTTCAGAATGTGTTTGATAGAATCCTCCATGGGTTCGTTTAAGGTAGCCGCCAACTTTTTTAGTTGCGCATGATAAGCTTTTGCAAGCTCAAGATTTATTTCAACGGGTGTTTCGGCCTGGCCCGATTCAATAAAAATACTGAGGTCAATTTTACCGCGTTCCAACTGCTTCGAAAGCTCGTTGCGCAATTCAAGTTCGTAATTACGCAAACCTGAGGACAGACGAAGACTGATATCAGCGCTTTTACTGTTGAGTGAACGAATTTCTACTGTAATGGTTTTGTCTCCCAATTCAGCTGTGGCTTTCCCAAAGCCGGTCATCGATTTAATCATGTGGTATTTTTTTTGTTTTTTTATTCACCAGGAATAAGCCTAAAATTATCAAAATCCCCGACAATAACTTAATTGGCGTTAAATTATCTCCCCCCATTAGAATGGCAAATACAGAGGCTAAAAAAGGCTGCAGGTAGATATAAGCGCTAACCGTGTTTGGACTTAATTCCTGCAATCCATAAACATTTAAAAAGTAAGCCACGAAGGTAGTCATAACCACCACGAAAAAAAGTGCAAAGGTAGCATGACCTGTAAAGGCCGACCAATCGGTGTGAAGGGTTTCTACAAAACCTATTGGCAGAATATAGAGACTACCAAACAAAAACATCCACCGCATGGCAGTAGCTGTATTGTATTTTTGCATGATAGTTTTTACCATAACTATAAAAATCGCCCAGGAAGCGGAATTGATAAGAGTCATTAAATCTCCAACGATGGTATCACTGCCTACTTCAAAATTCCCCCGCAGACTTAGAATCATGATGGCTCCCACCACAGCGCACGTTAGTCCTGTTACTTTTAAAACAGTAATGCGTTCTTTTAAAATAAATAAAGTGAAAATGAAAACCATGATCGGATTCGAGATCATGATAATAGAAGAATTAATGGGCGTTGTTTTACTCAAACCATAAATAAAAAAAATCTGGTTGATGACCACGCCGAACAGGGCCAGCAAAGCCATACGTTTCAAATCCTGTTTTTCTACCTTTTGTGTTTTTACAAAAAGGGAAAAGATCCAGAATAAAAGACAAGCACCTGTTATACGCAAAAATACAAGCGCAATGGGGGAGATATACCCAGGCATTAAACCTTTGGCAATAGAATAATTTAAAGCATAAATTATCTGAGCTATAAAAAGGGCAATATGTCCTTGGAGGGCTTTTGACAAAACGGTGCAAATATAGCGTTTTACAAGGTTATTGCGGATAAACAATTATTTTTGCAGTACAATGCAATATAAAGATCAGATCGGAAACAGAGTTGACTTAGCAGCTAAACCGCTGCGGGTTATTTCACTTGTTCCTTCGCAGTCTGAATTTTTATGGGATTTGGGTTTGCGTGAAGAATTAATCGGCATCACCAAATTTTGCATACACCCTGATGAGATGTTCAGAAGCATCAGCAGGATAGGGGGGACAAAAAAGCTCGACTTAGATAAGATTCGAAGTTTAAAACCAGATCTGATCATTGGGAATAAAGAGGAGAATCAAAAAGAACAAATTGAAATTCTGCAAAAGGAATTCCCTGTATGGATGAGTGATATTTATACGTTTGAAGATTCTTTTCAAATGATGGAAAACCTGGGACAGATCCTGGAAAAACAAAAAGAAACGCAACTAATCCTTGAGAAGCTAAAAGCATCGCTATTAAAAATCAAAGCACTTTTTAAAGATCAGGAGGTCGCTTATTTTATTTGGAACAAGCCTTATATGTGTGCCGCGAAGGATACTTTCATAGATCACGTACTAAGTTATCTGGGACTTGAAAACGCGTTGGGAGAATTTACACGCTATCCCGAACTAACGGAAGAAGATCTTAGAAGAATAAATCCGGAGGTTTGTTTTTTATCCAGCGAACCCTTTCCTTTTAAGGAAGAACACATAAAAGAGCTACAGAGGTGTTTACCAGAGGCGAAAATTTTAATTGTAGATGGTGAGGTTTTTAGCTGGTATGGCACTAGGTTGTTGCATCTTGAAAAATACGTGCAAGGGTTACCACTAAGACACTCAGAACACTGAGAAGCACAAAGTCAATAGATGAAACTCAATAGTATGTATGATGTATGCTGTGATAAACTAAGTGAACCTAAGTGCTCTTAGTGGCTTAGTGGTTCAAAGCAGCAAGCGCATCTCCTACCACAAATGTACTTCCACCAATAAAGATCAGGTCTGTTTTATTCGCCGCTTTCTTCGCTGCTTTAAGCCCTGCCTCAACTGTTTGGTAGGCAGACCCTTTTAACTTGAGTTTATGTGCCTGACTTGCTAATTCGTTTTCATCCAGCGCCCTTGGAATATCTGCCTTTACAAAATAATAAGTTGCTTCTTTAGGTAACATGCTTAAAATTTTAGAAACATCTTTATCGTTCACGGCGCCAAACACAAAATGCAAATGGGTAAATGAAAGGTCTTTTAAATTTTCGAGAATTTGTTTAATACCGTCTTCATTATGCCCGGTATCGGCTATTATTAAAGGCTTCTCGCCGAGTTTCTGCCAGCGGCCACGAAGTCCTGTTATTTCACAAACATTTTTCAGGGCTACTTTTATATTTTCTTCTTGCAACAAAAATCCTGCTTTCTCTACAAATTCAAGTACATTCAAAACACCCAATAAATTTTTGAGTTGATAGATACCCGTAAGATCAAGTTCGTAGGTCTTTTTAGAATCGTCTTTTTTATTCAGAACTTCTACTTGCATCAAACCCTTAGAAATTGCGTGTTTGAGAATCTTATAATTTTTGTCGGCGTATTCTATAGGCGCTTTCTGTTCTTTGGCTATAGCATTAAAAACCGGAGCCGTTTCGCTTTGGTACTGGCTAATAACAACCGGTACGCGATTTTTAATGATACCGGCTTTTTCTTTGGAGATTTTTTCTAATGTGTCGCCCAATAAATTCATGTGATCAAAACTAATGTTTGTGATCAAAGATGCTTTTGGCGTGATGATATTGGTCGAATCTAATCTCCCCCCTAATCCAACTTCAATAATGGCTACATCAACTTCTTCATTTGCAAAATAATCCAGAGCGAGTCCAACACTCCATTCAAAAAAACTTGGTTCTATCTGTTCAAAGGGTTCTTTGTATTTCTGTACAAAATCAATCACGTAATTTTTCGGAATCATTTTCCCGTTAATTTTAATACGTTCTCTAAAGTCAGTAAGATGTGGAGAAGTATACAATCCGGTTTTATAACCACAGCTTTGCATAACCGCCGCCAGCATGTGACTGCTTGAACCTTTGCCATTTGTTCCGGCAACATGAATGCATTTTAATTTTAAGTGTGGTTTGCCAAGAATTTCGGCTATTTTAATGGTATTGACCAGGTCTGCTTTGTAAGCCGCTGCTCCAACCCTTTGGTACATGGGTAAACGCGCGAATAAATACTCCAGCGTTTGTTGATACGTCATTTTAATCGAATAAATAAATTATCGTAATAGTACCTCTTTGTTCTTCAAATGTTTGATCAGCACTAAATTTAGTGGCGAACGCGATTTTAGCGGCATCACCTTTAAGTGCAGGATTGTTTGTTGTAGTTCCTCTTCCGTTTGGATTCGCATCAATTACTTTTCCGGTTTTATCTACAGTAATATCTACTACCACTGTACCTTCATCCTGCGTGGTAGTTGTTAATGCAGGTCTTCCTACAATACTGCGTTTTCCAAGACTAAAAAGCATAGAGGGACTCACCATTTGAGGACCTGCAGGCAAAGTACTATTAAGGTCGTTAGCTTTTGAAGTGGCAGGTTCTGAAATATCTGAAGTTTCATTCGGGACAGTTACAAAGTGTGCATTTTTATACCTGTCAATAGCACTTTGAACCCCGTTTTCAAAGGGGATTTCAGCATCTGTCGTTTTGCTAACAGAAGATAATTTGGGGTTTGATGATAAGGTGTTATCTCCCAGGTGTTTTGTATCACTTAGAACTTCAGAGCTTCCGGCTTCCATACTTAAAAGAATTTGCGGAGACGCTACAAAAGCAGATGATGCGAGAGCTACAGGATTAGCCGTTATAACATTGGTAAAAATAAAAAAGAGCAACATTACTACAAAGGAAAGAAGCGTTACTCCTAAAGAGACTTTTTTATTTCTGTATGTTTCTTTTTTGCTTAGCTCCATGATCTTTAATCGAATGCAAACACTATGGTTATAGTACCGCGTTGTTCTTCAAATTTTCCATCCACATTAAATTTTGTAGCAAGGGCAGCTTGTTTAGCTTTGGCCTTTAACAAAGCGCTACTTGTGGTAGTGCCGCGACCGTTAGGACTCGCTTCAATCACATTTCCTTCTGAATCTACGGTAATATCCACAACTACTTTTCCTTCTTCCTGAGTATCGCTTGGTAATTTTGGTGGTTTAATAACAGCACGACCTTTTAAGTCGACCCCAATTCTTCCACCCGGACCGCCGCCACTCCCAGGACCAGGTCCACCCGGCCCAGTACCTACGCCATTTCCGCCACCATTCCCTGTTCCCGAACCACCTGTTCCATTTTTAAAAGGATCTCCATCTGGGGAACCATTTTGTCCGGCTACATCGCTGTTGCCAATGCCGCCGCCATTTTGTCCTGTATTCTTTTTAAATTTCTGCGCTAATTTTTCAGCAGCTGTCAATTCTCGTGGTTTCTCCTTTACCGGTTGAGGCTCAGGTTGGGGTTTCGCCGGTTTGATTATGACTTTGTCTTCTTTAATTTCGGGTTTTGATTCTTGTATGTCAACCACTTCACCGTTTTCAGCCGTTACAATATTTTCTTCGGGAGTTTTTTCCGTTTCCACGCGCGTAGCTTTTCCCATATCGGAATAGTCTACGTCACCCGTTCCTACATTCATCATTCCCAGTGCCATTTCTTGTCCGCCCCCACCGCCAATTTCAGGAAAGGGAGGATTAGGAGTAACAAGGTTATAAAGAATCAGGAATAAAATAAGCAACGCCATGATAGCGGAAGTCATTATTCCCGAAAGCAGTTTTCTTTTATTTTCTTCCGAACGTGTTAACTCCATTACTTATTGGTAGGCGCTGTTGCTAAAACGGTTTTACATTTTAATTTGTAGCAAATCGTCATGATATCGATCTCATCCTGAATCGCTAATTCTTTATCCAAATGCATAATAACAGTAGGTTCAATAATAGCATTCGAAAGTTTTGCAATTTCTGATTCGAGTGTTTCAGGAGTTACTTCCGTCGTATTCACAAAATACTTTTTATCTTTTGTTATAGCTACGTGAATCGGCTTAACAGCATTACTAATCTGATCTTTCACAACCGAATTGGGCAATGCGACCTTAATAGCATTTGGACTCACCATTGTTGAGAGTATTAGGAAAAAGAGCATGAGGAAGAACATGATATCACTTAATGAATCGGTGCTTACTTCTGCTTCTCTGTGTTTTTTGCGTAAAGCCATTTCTTTTAAATTAATAATTGAAAATTGAAAATTAAAAATGAGCTTGCTTGATCTCTCTTTCTAATTCTTCATTCTTAATTTTACATTTTTAATTACTTCGTCGGTTCATTCAACATATCCAAAAACTTAATCTGCGTATCTTCCATGTTGTGTGCTATTTTATCAATACGGGCATTTAACCAGTAATAAAATATGAAAGCGATAACACCAACAACCAGACCACCTGCAGAAGAAACCATTTTCTGATACAGACCATCAGATATCTGTACGATCTCAACAGTTCCGCTTTCACTGATTTTTCTGAAAATGGTAATTACCCCGATAATCGTACCCACAAATCCAAACATAGGAGCAATACGCCCGATAATACTTAAGATATTCATGTTTTTTTCAAGTTTCGCCAATTCGTTGGTTCCACTTTTGTCCATGGCTGTGCGAATTTCGAGAACAGGCTGACCAATACGTTTTACACCTTGTTCGATCATAGCACTTTCAGGTGAGTTTGTGTTTTTACACATAGCCACAGCCCCTGAAATATTGCCGTTGTGGATCATTTCCTTTAAGCTTTGTACCAGGTGTTCGTTGCGTTTGCTTGCTCTGCTTAAGATTAACAGACGTTCAATTAAAATATAAATCGAAATAATTAATAACAAACCAATCGGATACATAATAGGTCCACCTTTCATGATCAATTCAAAAAGAGAGATCTTTGTTTCAGTTATTTCTGGAGTGGCAGCGGTTTGTATTCCTGTTACCGCGTTTGTATCTGCTGCTAAGGCAACATTGGCAGCTTGCGCGCCGGCTTGTAAGATGAAATTCAGCATCGTTAGATTTGATTTAAGTACGAAAATAGACTTTAATAAAGCAGGTATATGTTACGCCATAGAAGGATTTTAAACACAGGAGTGTTTATTAGCATAATGAGAAAATGAGAAAAAGATACCTAGCGACTACGCTCGAAGTGACATAGTGCCTGTTGACCTAAGCCAAAGAGATAGTTTATTTGAAATTAAAAGATAAAAATTGGAGCCCGCAGGGGTCAATTCAAGATTAAAAGGATGTCTGTCAGTTCTAACTTTAAGGATGTCGGTTCGAGCAGGATCAATAACCTTTGGATATTGATGCCAGAAAGCGCTGAAGGTTTGCAGGAGTCGAGAACTAAAGCCTGTGTTTCATGTTCTCTGCCACCATCTTCTGCATTTCAGATTTCAGGAGGGCGACCTGCGAAGAGCGAATGCCGAAAAGGTTCAAGGCTTCCATTTCATCGTCATTGTAAGTGATGTAAATTTTGCCGGTTTTAGATTCGCTGACGCGTTTTAAATCAACAAAATATCTGAATTTATGATGTAAAAGCGATTGTTTGATCTCCAGTTTATCTTCATAAACCAAAGCAAAGGGATGTAATAACCACCAAAGCGTCTGAAAGGACAGAATTGCACCCGGAACTAGAACCAGGAACCCGAAAGGATTCATTTTCTGCAACATGTTATAGCCGGTATAAATTATAACGGCACAAATAAGAGCGGAGATTAGTAAAAATAAAGGGTTGCGTTCGATGTGTTGCAGAGGAAGTTCTTCTTTTTCGATGTTTTTCACAGTGCAAAGTTAAGAATTATAGGTTTGAGACCTATTTTATTCGTTTTTTAATTTATAAACTTGTTAAAATTGGCTTACAACGTTAAAAAAGGAAATTTAATTTTTTATATTGTAACGTTTTAAAGCTAATGACGTTTAATAAATCTAACCTTGTTTCACACAAAAAATGACGATGAGATTCTTAAAAAAACACCTCATTTTACCAGCCTTGTTACTAAGTGTGGCGGTAAAATCACAGTCCCTTTCCGTTGAAACGCCCTTTGCGGATATGTTAGATAGTTTGTCGACTCAGAAAATGTTCGAGACGGCTTTTTCTAAACCCGTTTTTCCAAAAAATAATAAATTCAAGTTTTCGCACGACAGTATTCCGCGCTACGATGATTATACTTACCAGGCCCGTTTAGCAAAACTGGATGCGGTTTCTCCTTTCGATCTTGTGTATAACGAACATGTAAAGGGGTTTATTAATCTTTATACGGTGCGTAAACGCGAAAGTGTTAGCCGTATGATGGGTGTAGCCCAATTATATTACCCTATGTTTGAAGAAGTACTGGATAAATACAATATTCCTTTAGAATTAAAGCATTTAGCCGTTATTGAAAGTGCTCTTATTCCGTATGCCCGCTCTCATGCCGGAGCAACTGGTTTATGGCAGTTTATGTATCCTACAGGTAAAATGTACGGACTCAATGTTACGTCTTATATCGACGAACGTTGCGACCCTTATAAAGCAACAGTTGCTGCAGCAGAATATTTAAAATCTCTATACAACATGTTTCACGATTGGCAAATGGTTCTAGCTGCATATAATGCCGGTCCGGGAACTATCAGCAAAGCTATTCGCAGAAGTGGCGGTAAAAAAACATATTGGGAAATCAGACCTTTTTTACCAACGGAAACTCAGGGTTATGTGCCGGCCTTTATTGCAGCGAATTATGTGATGACTCACGGCGCGGAGCACAATATCTATCCTGCTGTTCCCCGTAAAACTTATTTCGAGGTAGATACGGTGGTTATGAAGGAGCAAATGAGCTTCGAACAAATTTCTCAGGCTTTGGACGTTACTACAGAAGAGATTCTTTATTTCAATCCTCAGTACCGAAAAAATATTATTCCTTCGGGAGGAAATTCGCTTTGCCTTCCAAAAAATAAAATCGGCATTTTCTTAAACAATGAAACAGCAATTTATTCTGCTATTAAAGCACAGGGTAAAGAAGCCGAAGTGGTTGTGGCAGAAGTAAAACGTACGCACACTGTAAAGTCGGGCGAAAAGTTAAGTACCATTGCCCGAAAATACGGCGTTACGGTTGCTGAACTAAAAACATGGAATTACGTTGGTAAAAAAGGCATTCGTCCGGGTAAAAAACTGGTGGTGTACGTGCGTGAACAAAAAGCTTCACCAAAACGTCCTGACGCTGCTGAACCTGCATTAATAGCAGCGGCGCCTGCCGATAAGGAAAATAAGCAGTTAGCTGAAAATGCGGTTAAAAAAGAATTCATTTCGCATAAAGTAAGAAAAGGGGAAAGCCTTTTTGGGATAGCTAAGAAATATGGTGTCGACTACAAAGACATTAAAGAGATCAATAATTTAAAAAGCAATAATCTGCAATTCGGACAAGTTCTGAAAATTAAGGTGAAAGGCGAATAATAGTTTCCGAAGTAATGAATTAGAAAATTTGTTTTGCTTAATGCAAAACAAATTTTTTTATTTGGGAATAATGGTACAAATTTAAGTTCCGCAGATTACCTTGGAAAATTTTAAACTTATGCAATCAAAATTTTACTTTCTTTTTTTTCTTGCACTTGCCTCGTCTCTTTCTGCTCAGATTACCCAAACTGTTAAGGGGAAGGTTTCAGACAGGGTAACGGGCATTGGAATGCCTGGTGTAATAGTCCAGTTAAGATCTTCAACAACTACACTAGTTGCAACTTCCGATAACAATGGTTTTTACAAATTATTAAATGTGCCGGTTGGACGCCAATCTTTTTTATTTACCTACACTGGCTACAAAGCGGCTCCCGTTAACGATGTAATAATTACCTCCGGTAAAGAAGCGGTGTTAAATATCGATCTTGAAGAAAGCACCGTGAGCATGGAGGAAGTAGAAGTAAAGGCTTCCTCTGATACAGATGTTGTAAATACTATGCAGATTTCGAATATGAAATCCTTTAGCATTGAAGAAACAGAACGCTATGCAGGTTCACGACAAGATCCGGCAAGAATGGCTCAAAATTTTGCAGGTATCCAGGGCACAAACGACTCGCGAAATGATATCGTAATCCGTGGAAATAGTCCTGCAGGTTTGCTATGGAGATTAGATGATATCGATATTCCAAATCCGAATCACTTTGCTGTAGCGGGCTCTGCCGGGGGACCACAGAGTATCATTAATAATAAATATTTATCCAACAGTGAATTTTATACCGGTGCTTTTCCGGCGAATTATGGAAATGCTTTAGGTGGTGTTTTTGATTTAAAAATGCGCAATGGAAATAATGAAAAGCACGAACGCACCTTTCAATTAGGAGTTTTAGGCACAGAGCTGGCTCTGGAGGGACCACTGAGTAAAAAATCAGGTGCAAGTTATTTGATTACTTACCGTTATTCTACCTTAGCTTTGTTTGGAAGTGTGAACTTTAAATTGGGAACAAGCGCCATTCCTAATTACCAGGACATGGGTATCCGGTTGAACTTCCCAACCAGGAAAGCCGGCGTGTTTAGTTTTACAAGTATTGGCGGTTTAAGTAATATTGCCATTAAGTTAAGCGATGTGCACGAACGTCCGAAAGAGCTTTATGGCGATCAGAACCGCGATCAGTATTTTGCCACTAACATGGGTGTAGGAATTTTAAGTAATGTTTATACATTGAACAGTCGCACCGTTATGAAAACAAGTCTGGCATTTTCTTTATCCGACATCAGTTCTAAACATTACCTGGTGATTCGTAACAAAGATTTTGTGCCAAACGATACACTTCCCAAAATTCTGGATTATGCTTTTACCGAAAAGAAAACAACTTTAGCCTGGTATATTAAAACCAAGATCAATGCAAAAAATAGTGTAAAAGCAGGTTTTTTCGTGAACCGCTTTGATGTTAATTACAATGATGATGCACGCATCAGCTCTTTGTATGATACCATCGCGCAGAGTGTGGAGAACAAACCGTTCAAGAACCGTGAAAATATTCAGACGAATTTTTATTTGATTCAACCTTACATTACCTATGTGCATAAATTCAACGAGAAGCTGAGTTTAAATACAGGCTTGATTTCCCAAATTCTTACACTTAATAATAAAATGACTATTGAGCCCAGGGCGAGTCTGCGTTATCAGTTAAAACCCAAACAAGTTATCAGTTTAGCGTATGGATTACACAGTCAAATGCAATCCACTTATTTGTACTTTGCTATTCCTGATACCCTGGTAAGAAATGGTGTATTAAGTCCTAATACGCAAAGAGCTTCAGATCTGACGAATCTCGATTTCAGTAAAAGTCAGCACGCCGTTTTAGGTTACGATTTTTTTATCAGTAAATATTTTAAGATGAAAACGGAAGTCTATTACCAGTATTTATGGAATGTTCCGGTGTATGCGGTTCCTTCGAGTGTGTCAACGCTCAACAGGGGAGCCACTTTCAACAGATTTTATCCTATCTATTCTATGGTGAATACAGGAACGGGTGAAAATTACGGACTGGAATTAACGCTTGAGAAACTATTTCACAAACATTATTTTTTTATGGTGAATGGAAGTTTGTTTGAAAGTAAATACACAGCAAGCAATGGCAAAAAAGCCAATACCGATTTTAATGGCAATTACATGATGAATTTTGTAGGTGGTGTGGAATATGGGGTCGGCAAGGATAAAAAAAACAGTCTTAGCTTCGGAACAAAAATTACTTACGGTGGAGGAAAACGGTATTCGCCGGTTAACATAACAGCGAGCAATGCTGTAATGGACGTAGTAGCGCAGGACGACAAAGTAAATACCTTGCAATTTAATCCATACAACCGTGTTGATCTTCGTGTATCGTATAAAATTAATGGCAAAAAGGCCAACGTAGAACTCGCACTTGATCTTTTGAATATTTTCAGTGCAAAGAATATTTTAGCATTGAGCTACTCGCCAGATCCGGCCGACAGAACAGCTGATCCATTAGTGAAAAATTACCAGTTAGGATTTCTGCCGTTGTTCTACGTTAAGGTCGACTTTTAATGCACATTAACCACTAAGGCCCTCAGAACACTTAGTTGCACTTAGGTTCTTGTTAGTTGTCTGGTGGTTCGAATATGTTAACCACTAAGACACTCAGAACACTTAGTTGCACTTAGGTTTTTGTTAGTTGTCTGGTGGTTCGAATATGTTAACCACTAAGGCCCTCAGAACACTTAGTTGCACTTAAGTTTTTATTAGTTGTCTGGTGGTTCGAATATGTTAACCACTAAGGCACTCAGAACACTTAGTTGCACTTAGGTTTTTGTTAGTTGTCTGGTGGTTCGAATATGTTAACCACTAAGGCACTCAGAACACTTAGTTGCACTTAGGTTTTTGTTAGTTGTCTGGTGGTTCGAATATGTAGTCTTAGTGGTTAACTAATAAAATGTTAATTTTGTTCTATGACAAAGATCCTCATTATAGGTGCCGGGCGCTCGGCCACCTATTTAATAAAGTACCTTATTGAAAACTCTACTGCCAACGATTGGAAAATTACGGTTGCTGATGTAGATATTGAGCTGGCGCGTCAGAAAACATCCTGGCACAGTAATGCAAATGGAATCAGCTTTGATATACGAGATGAAGAAAAAAGAAAAGAAGTCATTAAAGAACACGATTTAATTATTTCGATGCTGCCTGCTTTTATGCATGGCGATGTGGCGAGAGACTGTGTAGAATTTGGCAAACACATGGCTACAGCAAGTTATGTGAGTGCAGAAATGAAAGCACTGAATGATGAAGCCATCAAAAAGAATGTCCTGCTTCTAAACGAATGTGGACTTGATCCGGGACTCGATCATGCAAGCGCAATGAAAGTAATACATGAGATTAGAGAGCAGGGTGGGACAATTACCTCTTTTAAATCTTTTTGCGGAGGTCTTGTGGCTCCCGAGAGCAATGATAATCCCTGGGGCTATAAGTTTAGCTGGAATCCAAGAAATGTTATTCTCGCGGGTCAGGGAACAGCGCAGTACCTGGAGGAAGGCAAAATAAAATTCATTCCTTATAACAGACTTTATACGCAAATAGACAGCGTTATTGTTGATGGCTATGAAAAATTTGACGCTTACGCCAACCGTGATAGCATAGGGTATATGGACAGCTATGGGCTGCAAAATGTAAAAACGATGTTACGTGGAACGCTTCGTGAGGACGGGTATTGCAAAGCCTGGAATGTTTTTATTAAACTGGGTTTAACGGATGATAGCTCGAAGATTACACATGCCTCGTCTTTAACCTATACGGCTTTACTCGATGCCTTTTTACCTGCTGGAAAGGGCAGTGTAAAAGAACGTCTCATCAAATTTATGGGTAAAGACTGGAATGAGGGGTTGGACGAAAAACTAGAATTTCTGGAATTATTTTCTGATAAAAAAATCACTTTGGCTGAAGGCACACCCGCGCAGCTATTACAGGCTTTATTGGAAGAAAAATGGAAACTCCAGGAAACGGACAAAGACATGATCGTAATGCAACACCAGTTCGAATACCAAATGAAAGGACAAACTGAAGTAAAAAAGTTAGAATCCTCCCTGGTGGTTATCGGAAAAGACCAGCAGTATACAGCCATGGCGCTCACTGTTGGCTTGCCTCTTGCAATTACGGTTAAGAATTTCCTTACCGGTAAAATTAAATTGAGTGGCGTACAAATTCCTATTCATCCCGAAATTTATGAGCCTATGTTGTCTGAGTTGGAAGAACATGGGGTTATCTTTATAGAAAAGCAATTAGCATGAAGGTGACTAAGGGCAATTCATTTGTTACGAAACTGAACCGACCTTATTATCTTGAAATGCGCGTCTCTAAACGCTGGTCAAGTTGCTTTTTCTTTTCTTCGTTTGTTTTTTTATTCCTGCTCATCTTTCAACCTTTTGGTTTAAGCAGTCTGCTTCAAGGAATTAATGAAGCTGCACTGGCTTTCGGACTTACTACCTTTATATTGATGGCTTTTCTGAACGTACTTGTTGTGCCTTTATTTCCAACCTATTTCAGCGAGGAAACATGGACGGTTCAAAAAGAACTTTACTGGAATGTTTTGAATGTTTTAATTATCGGGCTTGGAAACGCTTTGTGTGCAGCTTCTCTTAAAATGATCGTTCTTAGTCCCTACAGTCTTTTGATTTTTGAATTGTATACCATTACCATTGCCATTTTCCCCATAGCCTTCATGGTCTTTGTAAAGGAATCGCGCTTACACGCAAAATACTCCAGGCAATCGGCAGAGCTTAATGGTATTATTGAAGAGCACAAAGGAATAATTTATAAGCCAGAAGAAAGTCCTGCGGGCGCTAAAACTGAAATTCCTGAACCAGGGCAACCTACTTTCACAATTTCTTCTGAAAATCAAAAAGAAAACCTGGAACTTCGTTTACAGGATTTAATTTTCATACAATCTTCTGATAATTATGTGGAAGTTCATTATACTGATAAAAATCAAAGTCGTAAAAAATTACTGCGTACTTCGTTAAAAGCTGTTGCTTCAGATCTCGAAAAGCATAAGGAGCTTTTTCGTTGCCATAAAAGTTATCTTGTAAATGTCGCAAGGGTAAAACATGTTTCGGGAAATGCCCAGGGCTATAAATTACATCTGTCGGGAACGGATCTTTTACTACCAGTTTCAAGACAGTATAACGCAGAATTGAAAGAACGTCTTAACCTTTAGTCCCGGCCCTTACCATTCGTCCCGAATCGCCGTGCCGATGCTCCCAGCCCTTCCTGTTTGTCCCAAATAGCTTGTAATCTGCTTTTTAGCTGGCGAACTTTGGAAAAAAAATCATGGAAATCATTTACAAAGCAACTTTAGGTTTGCACATAGGCTCGGGATTTTTAGCCCTCCTTTGTGGACTTATTTCGATAGTCAGCAAAAAGGGAGGCAAAATGCACCGGACTTCGGGGAAAGTATTTTTCTACGCCATGCTCGGCGTTTGTTTTACCTCTGTTTATATTTCCCTGGTTAAAGACAATTCTTTCTTATTAGTGGTGGGCATTTTTTCGTTTTACCTGAATTATTTTGGCTTTATGGCCCTTAAGAATAAAACGTTAAGACCTAAACTGCTAGACTGGCTTGTTATCGCCATTACGGCGATAAATAGTTTCTTTATGGTGTATTCTATGAATGTGGTACTGATGGTATTTGGAGGAATTGGTTTTTACGCCATCGTTCTGAATCTGAGAACATCCATACATGTACTACAAAACAAAGAACTCCCGGATCTTTTTTGGTTAAGGCGGCACATAGGAATGATGACAGGAGCCTTTATCGCAACCGCTACAGCATTTTTAGTGGTGAATAGTGATTCTTTAAAAGTATTTGCTTTACCGGGATGGCTCTTATGGTTGCTTCCTACCTTTCTGCTTGTGCCTTTGATTTTTTATTACAACAAGAAATATACCGGTAAAAAACAAACCCCAAACTCTTTTAGAGTTCGGGGCTAATAGTTTAAGAGGAGATGGCAAAAACTAACGGCCTTGACCCATCATTGATTTTTGTTTGGCCTGCATATCTTTGTAGCTTAACATAGTATAGCCATCTGTGTTCAAGATAAAAACAGAGTCGTCAATGTTTGCTGTAGAAATTTCGGTTGTCGTCATTAGAATTTTAATAGGCATACCGTTGGCATTCTGGTTCATTTCCATAGCCAGGGGATATCCTTTTAGTTCGCTAAGATCCATCATTCCTTTGCCTGCAGCTCTGTTGGCTTCGGGGTGACTGTACTTCACTTTGTCCGTTACCCATAAAATAACAATGTTATCTTTTTTGTCAGCATCAGTTGTAGTCATAAGTACTTTCGTACATTCATAACCAGCAATCATTTTTTTCTCTGAAGTATATTCAATTTTTGGTTTTTCAGTCTTATTGTTTTTATCGGGAGCTTCTAATTCTTCTTTGGTTGCTGTGAAACCTGTTTTTTGTCCCATGGCTTCTGAAAGTGAAATCATCTTTTTACCATCATATACACTGGTACTTGACTCCATCATACCATTACGCTCCGTTTTTAGTTTCTCGCCTTTAATTGTAGTGATAATGTCCATTTCGCCCATAGCTGCGTATTCAGCAGGAAGGCCTTCGATTTTTACGCCCATTTTAATAACGTAATTATCCTGTGCAGAGGAAATCGTTGCAAGCATTAGAAGAGCAGCAACGCTCAAGGATTTCAGAGATATTCTTTTCAAAGCAGGTTTAGTCATTTCTAAATTCATGATCTGGATTTTTAGTTTAATTCAAATATACACAAAGCGGTGTAAGGAAAAAGACCGCTTGTAAAATTTTAATAAAAAATACGGAGTTATTCTCAACTACTGCAAACCTTCCGGGCTTTCTGGCCTCAAGATCCACAGGATATTGATCCTGCTCGAAGTAACTTATTGCAGGTCACGAATAAACTTTTCCATTTCTTCCTTCGGAACAATTTTCATGGAAGCTGGAATCTGGAAGTCTTTATCAGGAATTTCTTTGCTGGTATAAGATTTGGCTTTAAAGTGTAATTCCATGCCTACTTTCTTAATGCGGTAATCCAACAGTACACCTTTTAATTGTGCGTAAGGAGTAAGTTCATTGACGTTTTCCATACCGAGATCTTTCGTGTACCAAACGTCGAATTTATCATTAGGATCTTTCACCTTGCTTACATGCGCCTTGTATGCCTTTAAACCAATAATATCTTTGGTTTCACTGGTTTCTTCAATGTTCAGCGCATAGTCAGCGTTCTCAACTTGCAGATCTTTTTCATTTTCTATGCAAGCCTGTTTAATGTCAAGAAACTTTACTGTTTGAGCCATTGTTTTTGCTTTAGCATCCACAATTACAGAGGTATTAAACATACCCATGGTACTCATTTCAATAATAAATTTGTCTTTTTTAAATTTACATGTAGCTGAACTGGGCGCAAAACCATATAGAGGATGGTTGGGATCAACGCCTTTGGTGTCAAACTCAATGAGGCCTTCACCTTTCTTACTGGCAGTTCCTTCGCCACTACATGCAGCAAACAGTAAAGTGAGCAGAATGCATCCTGCAGCAAAAATAGATTTTCTTATAATAGGAGTATTATTCAAGTGTGGGTGCTAAGTAAGTAATAAATTTCGAATTAATTTATAATTAGCATTTTTTTATTGTAGGGTTATGGTTCTGCTTGCAGTTTTTCCTTCTTCAAGCTTTATGATACTTGTACCGCTAAAAGTTTTAGCCCCTACTAATACAGAAGCATTTACATTGAAAATTGCCGGAAGTTTAAAGGTAAATTTGACTTCACCCCCAGCATCGGTAACACCTTCTGCTTTAACATCAGCGGGTTGACTGGCTATGCCTTTTGGATCACTAGGGTCTTTTACCTGAGCATACAAATATACAGACGCGTTAGCCAGCGCTGCTCCTGACTGATCTACACATTTGATGGTGGCTTTACAGTCTGTCTCTTTCTGGCAGGAAGTGCCCGTAAAAACAAAAAGAGAAAGTAAAAGCCCGGAAAGTAAGAGCAGGAGTGATTTCATATAAATAATACTATTTTTTAATATGTTTGAGAAAAACCGATCAAAATCTGTTAAATTCTAATCTTTTTCCACCTTCAGTAATAATTACGGATATTAGCCTAACAAATATAAAAAAATTGTTTTACATGCAAAATTTTATTTCTCTAATCCTCATTTTATCGGGCTTTTTGGCCAGTTTATCGGCACAAACACTTAGTAAAGAAACTATTGTTATTGAAACCACTTATGGTAAGATGAAACTTAAACTTTATGAGGAAACGCCCATTCATAAGGCAAACTTTTTAAAACTGGTAAGGGAGCACTATTTTGATTCTTTACTCTTTCACCGGGTTATAAATAATTTCATGATTCAGGGTGGCGACCATCTGAGTAAACATGCTAAAGCTGGTGATAGTTTGGGGCACGGGGAATTAGGGTACAAACTTCCAGCCGAATTTAACGTGAAACTCATTCATAAAAAAGGCCGGTTGGCTGCAGCGCGTGATGGCGATGATGTTAACCCGAAGCAGGAATCAAGTCCCTCGCAATTTTACATTGTACAGGGAAAAGTTAGGACCATGGAAGATCTTCGCAAATATGAAGACCGTATTAACAAAACGCATTATGCAAAAATGGCGCGTGAATTTATGCAGAGCGAGAACGGTAAAAAAATGAAGCAAAATTACAACAGGCTGAAAAACGAAAATAAGTTGGATAGCGCGGCCCTGGTAAATGCCGCTATTGAGGCAGCAATTCAAACCGAACACTTAAAAACTCCCGAGTATAAATTCAATAAAGAACAAATAGAAACGTATACAGGTATCGGGGGTACTCCGCATCTGGACGGTACTTATACGGTTTTTGGAGAAGTGATTGACGGTTTGCGGGTATTAGATAAAATAGCGGCGGTAAAGACCGATAAGAGAGACCGGCCTCTGGAAGACATTCGTATGAAGGTTTATTTACTGGAGTAAATTTTTTTTTCTTAAGTAACGTTAATTACCGGTGCAGTACTTAAACTTTTTCATTTTTGTCTCATCCAAAAGAAAAAACAGATATGAAAAAAATAGTTTTAGCAATTTGTCTCGTTTCTTCTATGATGTTGAAACTGGAGGCTCAAAGTTCAAATCCTGTGCGTACAACAGAATCTTCCCGGCAGGAAAAAATAAAAGTATCGCCGGAACAAAAAGCTAAAAAAGATGCTGAGCGGGCTGAGAAAAAACTTGGTCTTAATTCTGATCAGAAATCCAAATGGGAAATTGCAGCCTTGGAAAGAGTAAGGGCTAATGAACCTTTAAGAACAAAGATGGAAGGGTGTACTACCCCTGCTGACAGAAACGCTATTCACGAGCAGATGAAAATTAACAAAACAAAGTTTACTACCACGGTTAGCGCCATGTTGACTCCAGAGCAAAAAACAAAATATGAGCAAATGAAAAAAGACAAGCATAAACACGCTGGCAAAATGAGAGGCAGACATGAGGACACGCCTGCAGGGCCCCAACAACATAATGCGAATTAATTTAAAAGGAATCCGAAAGGATTCCTTTTTTGTTGTTGATAGTTGGACACTTTCACCGATTACATCACTTACTGGTTATCACTGGTTGAAATAACGCATAGGTTATAAGCTTATACAATAGGATTTGTGTTCAGCTAGTTATCGGGAGTGCAATTCGTCTTTAAATTTAACCGATCGCTTCTTTAGCGGCCTGTACATTGGCTTTGCTGTTGCCGATAAAGATTTTCCCTTTGGTAAGAATCACAGGTCTTTTCAAAAAAGTATATTCAGATAAAATCAGTTTTTTGTATTCAGCTTCTGTTGTTGGTTTGGGATCAAGTGTTTTGTACTTCAAAGCTACACGACTGAACAAAGATTCAAACGAACCACTCAAAGCTTTCATCTCTTCCATCTGATCTTTGGAAATAGGTTCTGATTTAATATCCTGCATTGCGAATTTTTTCTCTTTCAATTTGAGTTCTTCTATAATGCGGGCGCAGGTGCTGCAGCTGGAGAGGTAATAGATCTTGTTCATTTTTTGCTAATTTTGAATGGCGAAATTAAATAATTCTAAAGGCTTAACAAACCAAAGAAGTATTTGTTTATAAAACAACATGTATGCGAGCTAAATTTATTCTAATCCTGTTTTTAGTTTTTGGAGGTCTCCATGCACAGACGTATGAAAAAGATTGGGCAATTCTGTTTAAAAAAATGGATGCCGGTGAAGCTATATCGGTGAAAGATGGGGAGGGGTTTATTTCTAAGTACAAAAAGAAATTAGCTGAGTACCCTGATAATTCGACACAGCTATACAGCATGCTTGCCAACGCTTTTTACGCGGAGAAAAATTACGCTAAGGCTGAAGAAAGTTATCTCGAGTCCTATAAATATGCACAAACGGCGCAGGATACAACTTTAAAACACATAGTGGAATTAAGTCTGGCCATAATAAATTACAACGCAAATCACCTTTTAGAAGCAGAAAAGTACTATCTGAAGTGTATGGTAGGAATGGCGGCCATCTACGGTCAGTCGAGCCGTGAATACACCGGAATTTTCTATGACTATACACGCTTGCTGATTGACCTGGAGAAGTACAATGATGCCAAACCTTATGTGGAAGCATTACTTTATTATTATAAAACACTGGATGGTGAGAAAAATGTGCAGTACATACAACTTTTAAATTGCAAAGCAATTATTTTGCAAAATCAAGGGGATTATGAAGAGGCGATAAGCATTTATAAAAAAGTGGTAGAGGCCGGCGATCTTCTGCCATTGGGCGATACCATGGGATATGTTATTTCGATTGCCAATCTGGGAGACATTTACCGGGAGACCGGACAGTTCGAAACTGCGCTTTATTATCTTGAAAAATCAAAAGCCCTCTATTCTGAATTTCACTTAAATAATAAAGTCACGGAGGCGAGCAGAGAAAATAATTTGGCATTGTGTTATAAATCTCTTGATCAGTTAAAAAATGCGGAAGACGCTTATAACAGAACGCTGGCTTTATATGTGGAAGCTAAAGAGGAACGATCGGAAGCTTACTGTTCAACATTAAGTAATAAAGCTGATTTACTACGAATTCTGGGAAGGTATGGTGAAGCATCGGAATTATTAATTAAAGCACTTCAACTACGGAGAGAAAATTTCGGTACGCATTCTGAGAACTATGCGAATGCACTTTCTAATCTAGGGAATGTTTATTTTGATACAGGCCTTAACCGGGATGAAAGGTTTTTTCCTGAAGCACTGGAGAAACATTTGGAAGCAGAGAGAATTTACAGGGAAGTTGTAGGTGAGAATCATCAGAGCTATGCTAATTGTATGAACAGCCTTTCTTTGTGTTATTTGCAGTTAAAAGATTACAAAAAAACAGAAGAGTATAAATTAAAAGCTTTAAAAATTATTGAAAGGAGTGTTGGTAAGAACCATTACCGCTATGCGTCTTATTTAATTTCAACTTATGGTTTATACCGGGTGACCAATCAGTTAGATAAGGCAGAGAAAAATATGAAAGAGGCATTGCTTCTCACCGAAAAAAACTTTGGAAAAAATCATGAGCTCTACGCCAATGCTGAAATGGCTCTTGCAGAAATACATACCTTAAACGGAAAGTATGAAGAGGCCGGTCCCTTGTATTTTAACTGCCTGGAGTATTATGCCAATCAACTCAATGGTTATTTTGACGCCATGAGCGAAGAGGATCAGCAGAGTTTTCTCGCGTGTATAAACGTGGTTTTTGAGAGTTATAATTTATATGTGATCAACTACAAATTAAATTTTTCAGGAAAGGATCTTTCGCAACATATACGTTTGATCCTGAAATACCAGATGATGTTAAAGTCTTTGTTAGCGAATAAATCGGCGCGCGTGAAAAAAGCAGTTGTTACAAGTAAAGACGAAAATTTAAAGACCATTTACGCTGAATGGTTAAGTCTTAAAAATGAACTGCTCAATAAATACAAATCGGCTGATGCGGCTAACGAAGATAATAATGCGTTATACAAAAGAATTTCAGAGCTTGAATCTCAATTAAAATCAAAGCTGCCTGATTTTACGAAGGAGAAAGAGGTGAGCTTCGAACAACTCAGAGAAAAGCTCCTGCCTGGTGAAGCAGCCATTGAACTATTTAAAGTTCACGAATTGGTTAACGATACGCAGAGTCTTGCCAGGTATGGTGCCTTGATAATTACGAAAACCAGCAAAGAGCCTGAGCTAATCGTTTTTAAGGAGGGAAATAAAATGGACAACCAATCTTTTACTTATTATTCAAACAGCGTGGATAATTTGAAAAAAGATACTTTAAGTTATGCGGTTTATTTTAAAGCTTTTCAATCTTCTTTGCAAGGAATTACTAAAATTTACGTTTCGTCAGATGGAGTGTTTCATAAGATCAATTGGTTAAGTCTTTACGATCCTGCAAAGAAAAAATACCTGGTAGATTCTTACGAAATTTACCAGACCTCTAACCTCGGATCTTTTTCAAAAGGCACGGCTAAAGCCGAGGCCGGATTAAGCGCCAGTCTTTTCGGGTATCCAGACTACGACTATGATTTTAAGTTAGACAAGGCAAAACTAAATGTCAAAAACTCGCAGTTGGTTGCAAAACGCTTCGGACTCACAAACCTTGCGAAGCTCCCAGGCACTAAAACCGAAGTAGAAGAAATCTCCAAAGAGCTAAAAAATAAAAACTGGAAAGTAAATACCTATACGGAACAATTTGCAAGCGAAGAAAATTTAAGAAAATTAAAATCTCCGCGCATTCTCCATATTGCTACGCATGGATTTTATCTAAAAGATGTTGAGAGCGAAGACAAACTATTTTTGGGTTTCGAAAATTCGATGATTAAAAATAATTCTTTGCTGAGGTCCGGCATTATATTGGCAGGTGCTGGTCCTGCAACGGAAGACAGTACAAATCACAATTCAGAAAATGACGGCATTGTTACGGCTTACGAGGCTTGTTTGCTGGATCTCGATAAAACAGAACTTGTAATACTTTCTGCTTGTCAAACCGGCCAGGGTGATGATATGGGGGCAGAGGGCGTTGCGGGATTACAGCGGTCGCTTACCATTGCCGGGGCAAAAAATATTATGATGAGTCTTTGGCCGGTAGATGATTTTGCGACGCAATACCTCATGACCCAATTTTACAAGCATTACGCTGTTTCTCAAAATGTAGAATCGTCTTTTAAACTTGCGCAACTGGAAGTCAAGCAAAAATATACGGAGCCACTTTATTGGGCTGCTTTTGTTTTGTTGAAGACCTTTAACTAATTTGCGCGACAAACCCATTTGATATTGACCAGTATGAAAAACCCAAACATCTGTTTTAGCCTGATTTTCGCATTCTTTATTTTTACCGGATTAAAATCGCAAAGCGATACTCTTGGCCCAATGCGTAAAGAATTTTATCTTTCTTTTGCAACGAGCTCACCTTTGAGTATTACCCTTAAATATAAAAAACAAATAGCACCCAAAACATATTTTAAAATAGGATTGGTTAATCTTTCAGGGGCATACAGTGAATCGGGAAGTGGTTCGGGTACTTTTCCAATAAGTAATCTGTTTTATTCTGGTGGCGTTGAAATTGGATTTGAGCGACGCAGAAAGGTAACAACTAAACTGAGTTTTTTTCATGGACCCGCAGTCAGACTTACAGCTGATTTTAACCAAAGGCGCAATTTAAATCCTGCAATTCCCCAGGATCAGCAAAAATCTACTTCCACTAATTACACGGGCGCAATCCCTTATTCATTAGGGTTACTGTTCCAGGTTTACGCTAACTTTCACGCTGCAGTTGAAATAAATCCCTCCGTGTACGCTACTTATCAAACCGGGACCAATAGTGCGCAAAATTATAAAGGCTTTACCACAGGAATAGGATTCGACAACCGTTTCGCACTTTTCTCTTTAGTTTATCGCTATTAGTTGGGAATGTATAAATCGAAAAGGGGTGATTTCTATTTGAACGCACTATTTTAAAGATGAAAGGTAAGTCTGTTTAATTTAATTCTATTTATTTTTGAACGTGATTCAATTAAGCGGAATTCGAAAGTCATATCAATTAGCAGAAACCTCTTTCGAAGTTTTAAAAGGCATAGACCTCCATGTTCGCGAAGGTGAATTTGTGTCCATTATGGGATCTTCGGGATCAGGAAAATCCACTCTCTTAAACATTCTTGGAATTCTCGATAACTACGATTCGGGCGATTATTTATTAAACAAAACCTTAATAAAAGATCTTTCTCAAAAAAGAGCAGCTCAATTGCGAAATCAATTTTTAGGATTTGTATTTCAGTCTTTTAATTTATTGTCCTTTAAAAATGCGATGGAGAATGTGGCTTTGCCACTTTATTATCAGAAAGTTTCACGCAAAGAGCGTAATAAAAGGGCTTTGGAATATCTGGAAAGAGTGGGTTTGCTGGACTGGGCCAATCATTTACCAAGTGAGCTGAGCGGTGGACAAAAACAACGCGTTGCCATTGCCCGGGCATTAATAGGAGATCCGAAAGTGATCTTTGCTGACGAACCAACCGGCGCTTTAGATTCGCAAACTTCCATTGAAGTGATGGATATTTTTAAAGAGATTAATAAGCAAGGAAAAACTATTGTGATTGTAACGCATGAAAATGACATTGCTGCCTTGACGGATAGAACGATACGTTTGAAGGACGGTTTAATAGTATAGAATAGTTAGTAATAAGTAATGAGTACCGCAAACAAAGTAAATCTAAGCAGTAAACTATAAACTATTGACTATAACCTTCGTGTATGTTCGATCTCGATAAATGGCAGGAAATATTAGGTACGATTAAGAAAAACAAGCTTCGTACTTTTTTAACCGCGTTTAGCGTGGCCTGGGGAATATTTATCCTAATAGTACTTTTAGCGGCAGGCCAAGGTTTAAAAAATGGCGTGCAAAGTCAGTTCGGGAATGATGCAGCAAATAGTATTTGGATTGAAGGAGGTATGACCAGCATGCCTTTCCAGGGCTACAAGCCAGGAAGACAAATTCAATTGACGAACGCTGATTTTTATTTTGTAAAAAATGATATTCCTGGTATAGACAATGCGAGTGGCATCTACCAGGGTTGGCAAAGCAAAGTTTTGTCTTACAAAAAAGAGCATGTGGCTTTTATTGTGCGGCCCGTAGCACCTGACCATCACAACCTCGAAAAAGCTAAAGTGGTAAGTGGTCGTTTTATAAACGAAATTGATTTCAATGAATTCAGAAAAGTATGCGTAATCGGACTACCGGTGCGTGATGCCTTGTTTAAGAAAGAAGATCCCTTGAATAAGTTTATTGATGCGGCGGGAACACAGTACAAAGTGGTAGGTGTTTTTAATGATCCGGGGCGGGGAGACAATGATAGAATTTATGTTCCCTTGTTAACAGCTCAAAGAATTAACAGTGGAAAAACGGATGTCAGCACACTTTGGGTTAGCACGGGTAGTGTGAGTGTGGAGCGCAGTGAACAAATGAGTGAAGAGATCCGGCAACATCTGGCAAAAAAATACCATTTTGATCCCAAGGATAGAAATGCACTGGGGGTATACAATAATAATGTGGAATACAAAAAAGTAATGGGAGTTATGACAGGCATTAAATGGTTTGTGTTTGTGATTGGCGTTTTAACTCTGATTGCAGGGGTTGTGGGAGTGAGTAACATTATGATGATTGTAGTGAAGGAAAGAAATAAAGAAATTGGAGTACGTAAAGCTTTGGGAGCTACACCGTTTTCCATAGTTTCATTAATAGTGCAGGAAGCTGTGTTTATTACATTCATTGCTGGTTACAGCGGTTTAATGGCGGGAATCGGCCTGATCGAAGTGCTAAAATTCTTTAAGTTAGAAAGCGATTTTTTTAAAGATCCGGATGTGGATCTGGAGATTGCTATCTATTCAGTGATTTTAATTATAGTAGCAGGTGCATTGTCGGGTTTATTTCCGGCCCTAAAAGCCGCTAAAATTGAACCTATACACGCCTTAAGAGAAAGCTAATGATTTTTGAAAGAGATAATTGGCAGGAAATTTTCGCAACCATTCGTAAAAATAAACTACGGACCTTCCTGACCATGCTCGGAGTTTTCTGGGGAATTTTTATGTTAGTGATCATGCTCGGCTCTGGTAACGGTTTGCGCAATGGCGTACTACACGGTTTTGCAGGAACAGCCACGAATAGTTTTTTTATGTGGACGGAGCCAACTACTAAGGCCTATAAGGGAATGAAACCTGGAAGACAATTTTTTTATAAACTCTCTGATATCAACGCACTAAACACTCTACCAGAGCTTGACGTAGTTTCACCGATGTTGCAATTGGGAGGTTACGAAGGCGCCAATAATGTTGTAAGAGGTTTAAAAACTGCTGCCTGTGAGATCCAGGCCAATTATCCCAATATTGCAAAAATACGTCAAGTCGTTATCCAGAAGGGCCGCTTCTTAAATGATCTGGACATAAAAGAAAAAAGAAAAATTTGCGTGATTGGTCCCCGTGTAGCGGAAATGCTTTTTAAGAAAGGAGAAGAAGTTATTGGTGAGTACGTTCGTATTAACGGTGTCTATTTTAAAATAGTAGGCCTCACAAAAGTTGCTTCTGAAGGCGGAGAAGGAAGAGAAGATGCTCAAAAGATCAATGTCCCTTTTACAACTTATCAAAATGCCTTTAATTCTGGAGATAGGGTTGGCTGGTTCGCTATTAAATCTCGCGATGATGTGCCTGCAGAAGTTGCTGAAAAAAAAGCCATAGCGCTTTTAAAAGAAAGGCATAAGGTAGCTCCGGAAGATAAAAAGGCAATCGGACACTGGAACATGGCCGTGGAATTTAAAAAAATGAGTGGACTTTTTTTTGGAATTGAATTGTTGGTTTGGATAGTAGGCTCCGGAACCTTGCTGGCAGGAGTTATCGGCATCAGTAATATTATGTTGATCGTTGTAAAAGAACGTACAAAAGAAATTGGCGTGAAACGTGCTTTAGGCGCGGTTCCCGGTCAAATTATCGGGCAAATTGTTTTGGAGTCCGTTTTTTTGACAGCGATCTCGGGTTATTTTGGTTTGGTTTTAGGAATCGGCTTGATGGAATTATTGAATATTGCTGTGGGAGATAGCGCAGATATGTTTCGAAATCCTACCGTAGATCTTTCGGTTGCCATCACCGCATTAACTATACTAATTGTAAGCGGTGCAATAGCAGGATTAATTCCCGCCAACAAAGCGGTTTCTATTAAACCGGTTGAGGCTTTGAGAAGTGAATAGTGTATTAAATGATAAAATTTATAGAGTATGTTTAGAAAAATTAGAAATATAGTATTAGTAGTTTTATTGGGTGGTCTATTTATCTGGACCTTTTACTTTCTTTATCAAAAATCACAAAAACCACCCGAGGTCTTTAAAACCCTGAACCCATTTGATACGGCTATCGTTAAGAAAACTGTTGCAACAGGTTCTGTGACCCCGCGCAGGGAAGTCAACATGAAGTCGCAGGTGAGTGGCATTATTGAAAAGCTGTATATCGTGGCGGGACAGGAAATAAAACAAGGTGATGTTATTGCAAAGATCAAAATTATTCCGAATATGCTTAACCTGGCGAATGCCGAGAATAGGGTAAGTGCAGCTCAAATCAATTACGATAACTCTAAGTTAGACTACGATCGCAATAAAGTATTATTTGATCAGAATGTTATTTCGAAGTCTGATTTTCAGTCTATTGATCTGAGAATAAAATCAAACAAAACAGAATTAGACGCAGCACTCAATCAATTACAAATCATTAAAGAAGGAGTTTCCAAATCGGAAGGGTCTGTTTCTAATACCATGGTAAAATCCACTATAACGGGAATGGTACTGGATGTGCCGGTAAAAGAAGGTGGACAAGTGATCGAAAGCAATACGTTTAATGAAGGAACAACTATTTCTTCTGTTGCAAATATGGGAGAGATGATCTTTGAAGGTAAGCTTGATGAAAGCGAAGTAGGGAAGGTGCAACAAGGCATGGATATAGTGTTGACGATAGGTGCAATAGATAAAGAAAGTTTTAAAGCGAAACTAGAATACATTGCTCCAAAAGGCATCACAGAAAATGGAGCGATCCAGTTTTTGATCAGGGCTTCTATTAATAAAGATAATTCGGCTTTCTTAAGGGCTGGCTACAGTGCTAATGCAGACATTATTTTGGCTAAGAAAGAAAAAGTACTGGCAATTCCTGAAAGTGTTTTACAATTTGAGAAAGAAAAAGCTTACGTGGAAGTTGAAACATCCACTCAAAAATTTGAAAAACGTTTTATTAAAACGGGTTTATCGGATGGGATAAACATCGAAGTACTGGAAGGTTTGAAAAAAACAGACAAGATTAAGATGTTGCAGGTTGAGGAAAAGAAAGAAGAGGATTAAGTAATAGTTTATTGATTGTAATAAATTGATCAACCTCAAGAATCTATAGTTGATTACCCATAGTTGGTAGTGTTTTCGTTGGATTTTTCTTCTCAACAAAGTGTGTTCTGTTAAATAAAAATTTATTTTATTTCTTTTCCAAAGTCATAATGTTCCACCTTAGTAATGTTTCCGTTAGCATCGTAATACTTCCATTCTCCGTGTTTGCAATGGTCTGATTCCTGCATCATTGACTTTCCATGTTCCGTTTCAATTTCGATAGGTTTCTTCTCTTTTCCTGATGGACAATGAATGTAGAGTGTTCCAGCATCTAACAAAACATCATCAAGTGAATAATTCTTCATATAACAAGGATTACACTTTTGTATCGCCTTATTCACATCCTGAATCTTTTGAAAATACTCTTTTGTAACAACCTTATCATTTATTTTATAGGTCGCCGAATCTCCCCTCAGGGATCGGCTGTAACTGCAATGGTATACTTTTACAGTATCCAATTTTGTTTTTTTATTTTTTTGAGCCTGCATCATATAAGGCAGGGTAAGCAAAAGCATGTTTAAAATGACTTGTTTCATTGATTTTGGGTTTTAAGTTTATTGATTTGTCTGTCCTGCAATTTAGAAAGAAAAATCAACATACAGGTGGCTCCTATAGTTGCGTAAAGCATATCCGATTGTGTATCCCAAACATATCCCTGCGTTCCTAAAAATGAATCGGCTGACTCTCCTGATGCTACGGCCACAAACCATTCTAAAAATTCGTAAAATACGCTGATAAACACACATACGGTTACCGTTAGAAAGGATGTCCATCCTCCTTGTTTTACCACTTGTAATCTTATAAAAAGTTCCCTTGTAATAAGCGCCGGAACAAACCCTTGAGTGAAATGTCCAACTTTGTCATAATTATTTCTTGTTTGATCGAACGCCTCTTTGATCCAGTTAAATAAGGGAACTTCTGCATAAGTATAATGTCCGCCAATAAAAAGAACATAGCAGTGAAAAAGAATAAAACAATAAGTGAGGTAGGTGAAAGTAAACCGCTTAAACGTAAACAAGAGTACGAAGAAGCCTATGATAGCCGGAAAGACCTCCAAAAACCAGGTAAAGTAATCATGAGGTTGAATGCCTGAAATGATGAGACCTGCAAAAAACAGGATAACTAATAGGTAGTGTTTTCTCATGTTCATATTTTATAACCAGCGTTTTATGGCGACGTCGCTGTCTTGTGGGCTTGTATTAAACATTATTTTTGAATGAGGAGCATGTTCATGCAGACAATTAATAAGTTTTTCGAAAAAGATAAGATTTGGTGGCGGAATACGAATACCAGCGCCAATCAATAAACCATCGTACTTCGTTGTTTTCAAATGCGCTTCCAGTTCACTGAGATCTGAATTTCCAAGATCAAAGAAAAAACGAATTACTTCGAACCCCAGACCCTTTAATTTTTTAATCTCAGCAGCAACGCCGGCTTCTATTATTTCTGCTGTTAAGCCGGGAGGAAAGCCGGGCTGTGAAAAATCTAACGTTTCGGGATTAAAACCCAGGTATAAAATGGTTTTCATATGTTTTATTATTTTTTTCCATCTGCTCCAAAGCCAATGAGTTTGTAAAAAACATCTTTGTACGTTTCACTGATGGGAATATAAGTTTCTTTTATGCGTATGCGGCTGCGTTCGATCACTTCTATTTTGTCGAGACTTACAAGATAAGATTTGTGCACACGGCAAAATTTAGAAGTTGGAAGTTCTTTTTCCAGCTCTGTAAAAGTTTGTGCGGTGAGGATTCTTTTCGCAGGTGTGTGTATACAACGGTAGTCGCGCATGCCCTCAATAAAAAGCAATTCACTTAAAAGCACTTTTTCAATTTTATAATCTGATTTTACAAAGAAAAAATCGCGCTCTTCGGCCGCCAATCGGTTCATCTGAAAAAACACTTTTTCTACAGATTGAATAAATCTTTCGATACTAAAGGGCTTTAATAAATAATCGGTCACATTTAGTTCATATCCTTTTAAAGCGTAACTGTCGTATGCAGTTGTAATAATAACGTGTGGTTTTTTATCAAGTGATTCGAGGAGTTGAATGCCATTGAGTTCATCCATTTTGACATCCAGGAAAATCAGATCCACTGCCTGTGTTTTTAGAAATCCAATCGCTTCGAAGCCATTATCAAAAGCCCGTAGAAGTTTGAGATACGGGATTTTCTCCACGTAGCTCTTTGTGCGTTTCAAAGCCAGGGGCTCATCTTCTACCAGGATGCAATTAATTATCATCTAACTGAATTTCGAGTGTTACAAGATACCAATTGTTTTCTTCTTTTGTAAAAAGCCTGTATTTACTGGAATAGAGAAGATCTAACTTTTGTTTTAGAAGTTGGCTGCCAATTCCGCTTTTTTCAGATTTCTCTGCTGATCTTTCGTTGATGTGATTTTTACAGTGAAAGACTAATTTAGTTTCTTCAGTTTTGATTTGAATAGTGATGGCATTTTTAATTTTTTTATTACTGGCATATTTAAAAGCATTTTCAATAAAGTGAATCAGGATCATCGGCGAAATGGTTTTATCACTTGTATCTCCAGTTACCTCCAAGGTCACAAAACTCGCATTGGCAGTTCTTATTTTTTGAAGATCGATGTATTTTTGAATGTATGCTATTTCCTGAGCAAGCGCCACCTTATCGGCATTTGATTCGTAAAGCATAAACCGTAAAATGTCAGAAAGCTTTTTGAGATAAACAGAAGCTTGTTTTGGATCTTCTTCTATAAAGGCGTCAATGTTATTGAGATTGTTGAATAAAAAATGCGGATCTATTTTTGATTTTAAAAGCTCAAGTTGGCTGCTTACCTTATCTTTTTCTAATTCAGCTTTTAATTTTCTATCCTTCAGCCATTCAATAAAGATTCTGAACAGAAAACCGAAAACATTGAAGTACAAGACCGGACCAAGGATCGTAAAAGCCCGGGAAGATACGGGACTGGCTGGAAGCGAAATAATCAATGTGAAAGAAATATACACAGATGCTACCCAAAGCAAACGTAATGGCCGTTTTAAGAAAAAGTTTAAAGAAAAATACGAAGCGTAAAAAACACAGGAGCCAATAGAAAGTATAAATAGAATTACGGGAAAAGTTGTATGCACCTCATAAGTACCTTTTGCTGGATGAGTGTAAAGAATAAACCAGGCCTGTACCGCAGCCCATTGAAATAACTGCTCTATGAAACAAGCAGTAAAAATCCAGAAAAAAAGATGAAACATTACAAGAACAGACTTGTTCATAATTTAAAATATTAAGTTAAACAATGATGTAAAGGTCTGGCTTCATGCTTTGGTAAAAAAATAAGTTCTGCGTAATGGGGTTTTTTGCCTGCAAGAGCTGAATTCCCGAATTAATTGTAACCGTGTACAATCATAGTTAATGAGTTCTTTTTTAGATGGTGTTTAGCGCCTCTCTCAAATTTTACAAAAAAATACCTGTTTTAAAAATGTTATCTATGCTAAAAGTGATTCAGAACTTTTTTTTGTTTTGGTTCTGCGATTTAGAGTTTATAGTGTCTAAGTTCATTTCTCGACTACGCTCGAAATGACAATTATTGGTTAAGCCTCTTTCAGCACGGGCAATGTTAGTTTGATCGCGATTAACATACAGCGGATATTAAGGCCCGCAAATCGCGCAATAAGTGCCAGTTCAACTTAGAGACCGTCAGTTCAACCGAAGACTGTCAGTTCGAGACAGAGACTGTCAGTTCGAGACAGAGACTGTCAGTTCGAGCGTAGTCGAGGACAGTTCAACCCATAGACTGTCAGTTCGAGCGTAGTCGAGAACAGTTCCACCAAGAGACCGTCACTTCGAACGATAGAGTGTCAGTTCGAGCGTAGTCGAGAACAGTTCCACCGAGAGAGACTGTCAGTTCGAGCGTAGTCGAGAACAGTTCAACCGATAGACTGTCAGTTCGAGCGGATCAGGCGCAAAATCTGTGGAGTAAAATTTAGGCAAATAGTTTAGAGAGTCTAAATAGGAAGAAATTTACATCTGTAACTCCTCGGTATTGCGCTCTAAAAGCTTTGATTTTCGCATTAAATGATTCGGCTGAGGCATTAGTACTTCTGTTATTAAAGTAGTTTAGTATTCTTTTGTAATTGTTTTCAATGGTTCTGGATAGGGTATTGAAGGTCTTGAACCCAGATTGGGCAACCTCTTCATGCCATTTGGCTAATCTTGTAAACGCATATATTTTCTCTTTTGTATTGCTGTAGATCCAGGATAATTTTTGAGCCAGACCATACGCTTTTTTAATATCAGGATAACGATCAAAAAGTATGTTAGCTCTTTGGGATTGTTCTAAAGTCCAGTTGTGTTCGGCTTTGTAGAGTAAATAGCGGCTTCTTGCGAGTAGTTGTTTGAGAGTCTCACCATTACTTAAAATTTCAGGGACATAAGCTCTTTTGTTTTTCCGGGATTCGTCAATGCCATTATTTTCAGCCTCTATAGCTTCCCAACGATGTCTTATTCTTATTTCCTGGAGTGCTTCGGTAGCTAACTGTTGAACATGGAAGCGATCAATAACCATACTTGCATGAGGAAAACATTTTTTTACGATTAACCCCATGCTACCCGCAAGATCCAGTGTGACTTCACGAACTCTCTTTCTAAGATGTAAGGGGATACTTTGTAGCAATGAGATTATGCTCTCCGAGTGAGTCCCCTTTAAAATCGCAACTATGGTACCCTTCTTCCCTTTTGCCGCTTTGTTGGAGAGGATTGTGTAAAGCTCTGAGTGTGATAAACAGGTCTCATCAATGGATAAATAAGGACCAATGTTTTCAGGAAATATAATTCCTTGTTCGGCTTTATTCTTGTATTTCCAATCGTTATAATCACTTAATTTCTTACGATAGTAACGCTGAAGCTTTTTGCCATTAATGCCGTAAAATGAGCCTATAGTTTTAATGCTATGCGCATGCGTATCAACTAATTTCTTTTAAAAAAGCCGCAAAATCGTTTGTGATTCGCGTCCCTTTTGTAATGATATCCCAATTACGAAAAACTACACTTCCGGTCTCCTCATTAAGCCAGCGACGACGCTTGACATGCAGAAAAACATTGTGCCCCCGAATCGGAAAATCTTGTATAGTTACCTGATCAAAAAAACCTTTTGAAGTTAATCGGACAGTCGCGTACTCAGCAGGAATAGTGCTTATCTCTTGTAAATACAAATCAATGCGCTCGCTTTCTGAGTCTTTTTTATAACCTGTGAGTTCAAAATAATCGCAAATCCCCTCAGGTAATACTATTTTTAAAAAGTCATTGTAGGATGGGTCCATAGTTAGTTTTAGTCCCCGTAAAATTCAGATTATTTTTTCTTCCCCACAACTTTTGCGCCTGATCCGTTCGAGCGTAGTCGAGAACAGTTCAACCCATAGACTGTCAGTTCGAGCGTAGTCGAGAACAGTTCAACCCATAGACTGTCAGTTCGAGCGTAGTCGAGAACAGTTCCACAAATCCCCAAAAAATAACTTTTCTACTTCGTTACCGGAATGGTAAAATTAATTGTAATCGTATCAGACACCATTTTAGCAAAGCCTTTCATCTTGCCAACATTATAATCTGATCTCCTAACCTGGAAACTTCCGAAGAATGTTTTGTCGCTAAATTTAAAGGGGATGGAAACAGTTTTTTCAACGCCTTTCATTTTTAGTTTTCCATCCACAACGTAGCCACTCGTTGTCTTTTTAAATTTTTCTGAAACAAAAGAGATGGTCTGAAATTGTTTTGCATCAAACCATTTTTTCTTTTTAGCATTCCATGTTCTCAATGAGTTTCCGGTCTTGATAGACTTTACATCTGCTTCCAGTTTTATACGTGCCGTTGAGAGTTTATTTTCATCAAAACTAATTTCGCCTTTAATGTCGTGAAAAAAACCGCTGATTCTTTTGCCGGTAAACCAAACAGAATGTTTGTCAGTGAGTTTCCAGTCTGGAGAATCTTTAAGCGTGAATGACGTTAAAATAAAAAGGACAGCAAGTGTCAACGAGTAAATAATTTTTTTCATGATAAAACGGGTTATGTTCATCCAAATCTACAAACTAAAAGCAAATTTGCAAGGGCGCAGTATTTGTTTTAACTATTTAATAGCAATGAATTCTTCAAAGATGACAGGCTTTTCGACCAAGACCATGTTATGAAAGATAAGTCTTAGTTTATTAACCGTTGATCAAAATAACCCGAATCTTGCAATAACTAGTTTGCAAGCATTGCTTGTATTTTTAAGGTGGCGAAGGAAATTCAACGAAATTGCATAAAATGAAATTGCTTCCCGCCACAGAGGCGGCGGAAAGCTGTTCAAACGAGGTTAAATTGTTCGTCCTTCGGACGCGACGAAAACTTAGCTGTTGTGTGCTTTACATTTTGTCAGCTCATTCCTGTATTTTACAACCGTGTTTTGCTTCTCTAAGTTGGTTTTCAATAGAGTTACCGTCTAGCAACGACCAGTGCTCTACAATTTTTCCATCGGTAAGTTTGTAATACCTGTAACCAACCGTTGATATTTCAAAATAAGTAGGTTCAATATCTCTCCAAACGCCAATGTGTTTAAGATGCATTCTCATTTTCAGCATAACCTTATCTTCTTCGCAAACAATGTCATCGATAATAGTTTTATGTTCGAAAGATTTGCCTGTCCCGATAATCCATAATTTCATACCGTCTTTGTCTGCTGAAAGAGATGGCGGTAGCGAATGGTCAATAAAGCCGGCAGAGATGTAATTGTCAATTTTTTCAAATTGGTTTTGATTCCAAATTTCTTCAATGAAATTTGTTACGATTGATTTGTTTTTTGAATTCATCTTTTTAGATTTTTAAATGAATTGCAAAGCTCAACCTTTCTAATTTTTTTTACCTGTGATAATCGTCACAAAAACTTTCTGGACTTTATTTTTTTCTTATTCTGCTTAATGTTTCCCTTGCAATACCCAAATAAGATGAAAGTTGGGAAAGACTTATTCGCTGCAATATTTCAGGTTTGTTTGCCTGTAAATAGTGATAGCGTTCCGTTGGGGAATAAATTTTAAACAAGTTGCTGTGTTCTTCCTGGGCTATTAAAAGTTGTTCTAGAAGTTTTCTGCCGAATGATTCCATCTCTGCCGATACATTGTAAAGTTGTAGAAGTTTGTCTTTGTCAAATTCGTAAATGGTTGTAATTTCTCCCGCTTGTATTGAATTGTCAGCCGAAGAAGCAGAGCGTAAACTTTTTAAGTTGGTAGTAAAATTGCCTTCAAAAGTAAAGTCTGTGTTTATTTCTGTACCATCTTTTTCAATAAACGTCCTTAAATATCCTTTTTCAACGAACATGATAGTTTTACAAATTTGTCCCGTCTTTAGAATAAATTCTCCTTTTTGAAATTGCCGTTTATCAGCAATTTCAAAGAGCTTGTCAAGGCTTGAAACAGAAATTTCAGTAAGTTCGGTTATCGTTTTGTATAATATGGTTTTTGAATTGTCTGTCATATCTTAGGGTATTCCAGTGCATAATTGCTTTATACCAGCTATCAGGTATAGGAATCAGCTTAAACCAAATATAATTAAATTATCAGCTTTTATTTTCTCCTGAACAAAAAATCCCCCACCAAAGGCAGAGGATTTTTAATTTTTATTTTCGAAAAGAACTAGTTCAACTCTTTTACACGTTCTTTTAATAGAGCAAGTTTTAAAACTTCTTCCATTTGTGTGACGTAATGAAACGTTAAACCTTTTAAATATTCTGGTTTAATATCGTCTACGTCTTTTTTATTATCGATGCACAAAATAACTTCTTTAATGCCCGCACGTTTTGCTGCAAGTAATTTTTCTTTTATGCCACCCACTGGTAATACTTTACCACGCAATGTAATTTCCCCGGTCATAGCCAAAGCTTTTTTTACCTTGCGTTTGGTAATAGCACTTGCTACAGAGGTTAACATCGCAATACCTGCGCTCGGACCATCTTTCGGAGTTCCGCCCTCAGGCACGTGAATGTGAATGTTCTGATTTTCAAAAGTTGTTTCGTCAGCGTCTACCAGATGCGGATGTGCTTTCAAATATTCCAAAGCAAGTGTTGCACTTTCTTTCATCACATCGCCCAAGTTTCCTGTTAGAGTTAACTTACCGCCTTTGCCTTTGCTTAAGCTGGTTTCGATAAATAAAATATCACCACCCACTTGTGTCCATGCTAAACCCGTTACTACGCCGGCAATATCATTGCCCTGGTATTTGTCTTTAATGTGCGATGGACCTAATATTTTTACAACCGCTTCTTCCGTAATTTTAGGAATATCTTCATTCTTGGCTATGTGAACAGCTGCGTTACGTGCGATCTTAGAAATTTTCTTTTCTAAATTACGTACTCCACTTTCAGCTGTGTAAGTCTCGATTAAATATTCTAAAACTTTATCGGAGATTTTTAATTGAGATTTTTTCAAACCACTTTCTTCCACTTGTTTCGGAATTAAATGGCGTTTAGCGATCTCCATTTTTTCTTCTACGGTATAGCCATTCACTTCAATAATCTCCATACGGTCGCGCAAAGCGGGTTGTATGGTGTTTAGATTATTACAAGTAGCAATAAACATTACTTTACTTAAATCATAATCCAATTCTAAAAAATTATCGTAGAAAGTTGAATTTTGTTCGGGATCTAAAACTTCTAACAATGCAGAGGAAGGATCACCATGATAATCGGAACCTACTTTGTCAATTTCATCTAAAATAAAAACAGGGTTTGAAGATTGCACCTTTTTTAAATTTTGAAGGATACGTCCTGGCATAGCACCAATGTAAGTTTTACGGTGACCACGAATTTCGCTTTCGTCTTTTAATCCGCCTAAACTCATGCGGACATATTTTCTATTCAATGCTTTGGCAATGCTTTTTCCTAAAGACGTTTTACCCACTCCCGGAGGTCCGTAGAGACAAATAATCGGGGATTTTAAATTGTTTTTTAGTTTTAAAACAGCAAGATGCTCGATGATGCGGTCTTTCACTTTTTCCAAACCAAAGTGATCTTCATCTAAAATAGCCTGTGCATTTTTTAAATCGAAATTGTCTTTCGTTACATCATTCCAGGGTAATTCTAAAATGAGTTCTACGTAATTTGTTTGAATGCCGTATTCGGCAGCATTCGGATTCATACGTTGTAATTTAGAAACTTGTTTTTCGAAAAGTTCTTTTACTTCTTCGCTCCACTTTTTAGTCAGCGCTTTTTCTCTGTAGCCACTGATCTCCTGTTCGAAGTTAGTGCCACCCAATTCTTCCTGGATGGTTTTAATTTGCTGATTTAAAAAATACTCACGTTGTTGTTTATCCAGATCCATTTTTGTTTTGTTCTGGATCTGATTGCGAAGTTCCAGCATTTGAAATTCCTTGTTCAGGTATTCCAACACTAATAAACTGCGTTCTTTTAAATTCGGCACTTCCAGCATTTTTTGTTTGTCGGCTGTTTTAGCGTTCATGTTGCTGGAAATAAAGTTTACCAAAAAGGTAGGACTCTCAATGTTGTTAATGGCGAAACTAGCATCACTTGGAATATTCGGAGAAATCTTCACGATCTGGGTAGAAGTTTCCTTCAAATTGGATACTATAGCCTGAAATTCCTTGTCATTCTTAGGTGGCAGAGCCTCTTCCATAGCCGATACTTTCGCTTTATGGTAAGGTTCCGTCTGAATATAAGAATCGATTTTAAAACGTTTTTTACCTTGAATAATAATCGTGGTATTGCCATCCGGCATACGCAACATTTTAATGATATGGGCTACAGTGCCCACACTGTAAAGGTCTTCGCTGGTAGGTTCTTCGGTACTGTCGCTTTTCTGAGCAACCACACCAATGGTTTTATCGCCTTTATTGTAGTCTTTTATTAAGTGTATTGATTTATCGCGGCCAACGGTAATCGGAATTACGACACCAGGGAACAAAACTGTATTGCGGAGCGGTAATATTGGCAGTATTTCAGGAACTTTCTCATTCCTCATATTGTCTTCATCCTCAGCACTCAAAAGGGGGATAAAATCCGAGTCCTCGTCAATGCTGGTTTTAAAGTCTAAATCGTTCAAATCTCCAAAGTTCATAGTCAAAGTATTTATTAGTACTAAAGGTAGTTCATATTTTGTGCCACAGCAAAATATTAGACTATTTGTCAGTAGCCGGAATTCTCATGTAGAACGAAAATCCGTTTTTGCTATACAATTTGTGAATTTGTGTTAAAGCATTCATCTGGCTTTCATCTTTGGTTTTGCAGACTATGTAAGCAGGGCGTTTGATGATACCATACTCCATCCACATAAGATTAGAGGTAGCAAAACTTTTAATGCGCGAATGTCCTTCCTTCACCATGATATCGAGTTGATTTTCGATGTATTTGATCTGGTTTGGATTACTGTAATCGTCGGGTTTTCTGTCGGAATAAAATAAGTAAGCGTAACTTTTAAAATTATGCGTTTCCACATCGGCATCTTTTCCTGCACAATTCTTATAAAATTCAATAGCAGCGTGTTGCGAATACTGTTCAATTTTTGGAACGAGGATGAGAATGGAGCCCGTAATAAACAAAAGATTCAAAAGCAATCCGTAATAAAGTAATTTAAGTTTATGTTCGGTAAGAGCCTTGTAAATTAAATAGGATCCTGCTAAAAAAATCAGCCCTATCATAAATTCAAATCCGGTCCAGTGCACATCGGCTTGTAAATTTTGTACGGCAAATTCGTCGGCAATCAGTCCGCTGTTTATGATCGGCTCTTTTATAAATTTCATCAACCCAATAAGTGTAAAAGCCAGCGACAGCAGGCCTGCACAAAACCAGTACAAGATTTTTAAAGCCTTTGAAAAACTAAAGGTCTCAAAATAATTTATAAGGCCAATAGTGGCAACAAAGGTTAATGGAAAATAACACAGGGAGGAGTAGTGAACAATTTTTGTTTTGATGACAAAAGAAAATAAAATAAGAACACTCCAGAAAAGGCAAAGAAAAATTTTTCGGATCTGTCTTTGAAAAGGAGTCAACTCACGGCACTTTAAATAAGATGCAATAAAGATGAGTGACGCAGGAAAACAACCGATAAGTAACACTACAAAATGGTAAATAAAGGGACCGCCATGCCCAGCATCTTCTGTTTCCAGGAGACGGATCTGGTATTCAATAAACTCTTCAATGATCTTTCCATTGCCTTTAGCCAACTCAATTAAGAACCAACTGCCTGAAACAAGCAGCGTAGTGGCTACAAAAATTAAAAAAGGTTTAGAAAGTAAAAGTTTTAATTGCCTGTTCCAGATGAAGTACGAGAGTAGTGTAAGTGCAACTATTACAAGTGCTGCGGGACCTTTGGTTAATACAGCAAGGCCAAGGAAAAGTCCGGCGAAAAGAGCATTCAGAATTTCTTTTTTGCCTTGTGGATTATTTAAAAAAAGAAGGCATTGATAAACAGATAGAAAAATAAAGAGATTAAACCAGGGATCAATAATTCCCGACTTAAAATACATGTGTGGGAGCAATGACGCTGCATATAAAAATGCCCAAAGAAGTCCGAATTTTTGAGAATGAAATTTTTTTCCGATCAAATAAATAGAAATTAAGGAAACGATACTGCATATCGCATTTGGAAAACGTGCGGCAAATTCATTCACGCCAAAAAGATTCATGCTTAAGGCCTGCATCCAGATAAAGAAAGGCGGTTTCTCCCAAAAAGGACGAAAGTTGAGTTGAACGTGTGAATAGTCGCCGGATACTACCATTTCGCGCGCGCATTCCGCAAAGTTTACTTCATCCCAGTCAAACAAAGGACAATTGCCGATAAAAGGAATGAATACAAGCGCGCTGATGAGAGCGATTAAAAAAATAATCAGTTTATTGTTTGTTAGAGCAAACATTAAGATTTCTTTAAATTCAGCAAAGGGCGGTTTAATTTTTCTATCCGGTTTCCGTGGATAAAAATAAAATAATAAACAAGGCTAAACAAAGTACCTATGATACTACCAACGGTAATGTCTACCAGCCAATGCTGTGAAAGATAAACGCGGCTTATCGCGGTAAAAACGGCAAGGCCCAAAAACAAAAATTTGTATGCCTGATTTTTAGTGGCAAATATCAGGCACATAAAAATACTAAATGCCTGTGTGGAATGTCCACTTGGAAAGCTGTTGTGAATGAAAAGGTGAGTTCCTTCCACCACGTTTAATTTTTTCCATAAATAATATTTAAAAACAAAACTCGGTCGGTTAACATCGTCGTAAATTTGGTGCTTTAAAGTAATAGACAGAAGCGTGGCAGTGAGAAAAGAAGCCGAGGCATACAAGCCCAAACGGATGTTATAGAGCAGGATAAACAAAAGGATAAAGGCTGCAATGGCGCCATCGCCAAGGTAGGTGATGTAGTAAAAGAAATAGTTAAAGAATGAATTACCTACAAACTGGTTCAGATAGTCGTGTATCTGAACTTTGCCATAGTTTAACAGAAAGCCAACGGAGGTTCCAATGAGCAGTAAATAAACTAAGACTATTAAAAAATTATTTTTGAGAAATCCCTTCAAATCCACTTACAGTTTTTTTGCCTCGTTCCAGTAAACGTCCAACTCCTCCAATTTGCAATCGGCAATTTGTTTACCTTGTTCTTTCACTTTGCTTTCCATATAGTTAAAACGCTTTATAAACTTTTTATTAGTTTGTTCTAAAGCATCTTCCGGATTGATATTTAAAAAACGCGCATAATTAATTAATGAAAATAAAATATCGCCAAATTCTTTTTCGGCATTGGCCTGATTTTTATTTTTTATTTCTGCTTCAAATTCATTTAGTTCTTCTTTTACTTTTGCGTAAACTTCCGACGGATCTTCCCAGTCAAAGCCTACGGCACGCGCCTTTTCTTGTATGCGGTAGGCTTTTAGAAGCGCGGGCATACTGTTAGGAACGCCCGAAAGCACCGTTTTATTGCCACCTTTTTCTTTTTGTTTGAGTTGTTCCCAATTCTGAGAAACCTGTTCAGGGGTTTCGGCCTTTACATCACCATAAATATGAGGATGACGGAAGATCAGTTTTTCGCAAAGTGTATCCATCACATCCTTGATATTAAAATCGTTGGTTTCGCTTGCTATGCGTGAATAAAACACGATGTGAAGGAGGATATCGCCCAGTTCTTTTTTTACTTCAGTAAGATCTTTTTTGAGAATCGCGTCACTCAATTCGAAAGTTTCTTCAATTGTAAGGTGCCTGATACTTTCAATGGTTTGTTTTTTATCCCAGGGACACTGTTCCCTTAACTCATCCATTATTTTCAGTAACCGTAAAAAAGAGCCTGCCCGTTCGTCCATAGAGGGCAAATTTAAGAAATTAATAGAGTAAATCGGGTTGAGAAAAGTAAAGGTTTAGTTATTTTAATTATTTTAGCACCTTGTTTAAAAAATACCTCTTTTTAGCGCTTTTGTTCTGTTTTGCGGCCTCCGAAATGACCGCCCAAAATGGTATTACCGGTAATCCTGACTGGCAAATTAAACCTGTTATCAACCAGGGTTTTATTCTTGTGCACCGCATAAGCATCGGCCATTTGGTAAAAGGCTACCCAACCAATTACGAATTAAATATTTCAAAACCTTCATTAGGAAACAAACTCTGGCAAATTGAAAATAACAAACCCGATTTTGGAGTGAGCCTGCAAGTGCTTGATTTTAAAAATCCCGTACAATTAGGGTATGCTCTTACCGCTGCGCCCTACATCGAACTTCCCTTAAATGCACGAGAAAAAGCATCGCGACTTATTCTGAGATTATGTTTTGGAGCAACTTATATAACAAAGAGTTTCGACATCCAGAAAAATCATAAAAACATTGCTATTGGAAGTCACGTAAATGCCTTCGTGCAGTTTAAATGGTTCTGGCAATTAAAATTATCGAAGAACTTGCGCTTCGAGCCCGGTTTTGCTTTTACTCACGCCAGTAATGGGAAAGCAAAAAATCCCAATCTCGGTTTAAATGTGGTGAGCTTAAATTTCGGATTGAATCTCCTGATTCCATCTAAAAAGCCAAAACCGGAGATTATCAAAATTGATTCTTCTACAAAAGCAAAGTCTAAAAATGAGATCATGGCTTTTGCCGCTGTAGGGTTTAATCAACGCAGTATAGCTACAAAAGAATTAAAGGCGTACGTAGTTTCGGTAAGTTATCAAAGAAATGTTCGCAATACACACAAATGGAGTGCCGGTATTGATTTGTTTTTAGATGAAAATTATGCTTACGATTATGAAAACCGATTTGGAAATAAACCAAAAGGCATCGATGCTACACGCATGAGCCTGAGGTTAGGATATTCTTATAACGTAGGCCGTATCAGCTTTCCCATAGAGTTAGGCTATTATGCCTTTCAAAAAGTGAGCCCTGGTCCTGATGGTGCTGTGGTGAGCCGAATAGGAGTAAGGTATTATGATAGATCGGGAATTGTAGCACACTTCGGTTTGCGCACACACTTTGCGGTGGCCTATGATTTTGAATACGGCTTAGGGTATCGTTTTTATCTCAAATAATGGTGAGAGGTTTTTTATATTTTTTTCTTTTCCTTTTTTTAAGCTCTTGTAAAAAAGAAAATGCCGTTGATTGTTTTAAATCAAACGGTAAAGAGATTACTGAACTTCGTCAGCCCGGCAGCTTTACAAAGATCGATATGAATGATAAGATTGATGTAACACTTGTTCAGGGGCCGGAAATAAAAGTGGAAGTCACTGCCGGGCAACACATCATTAAAAATATTTCTACCCGGGTAGAAGACGGAATTTTAAAAATTCAAAATAACAACAAATGCAATTTTGTGCGGGGATACAAAAGACGTGTGCGTGTAAAAATTACTTTACCTTATTGTTATAGCGTTATTAATAACGGAGTGGCAATGCTTACTATAGAAGCAGGCTTCGCACAGGATTCTATCAGAGTAAGAGCAGAAAGTTCGGGAGACATTCATTTAAATGGTACATACGATTACGTAAAAGCGCATTCTAATGGTAACGGTGATGTGTATCTGAATGGAAGTTGTAAATCATTAAATGTTTTTATAAACGGTACTAATTTTTTGCGAGCAGAGAATTTTGTCATCAGCGATTATGTTTTTGTGCAAACATTAAGTAAAGGCGACTGCTTTTTTAGCATTGATAAGTTAAATAAGTTCGAGTACATTATTTACGATAAAGGAAGTATTTATTACAAAGGCAGTCCTGCCACAATGAGTGGCTTTGTGGAAAAAGATGCCAGCGGGAAACTTGTAAAGGAGGATTAGTCTCTGCATAACTTAAAAACATAGAAACATAGAAGGGATAGGAATAAGCTGGATGCTTAAACTAACACAAAGGATTTGAAACTTTGCTTCAAATTCACGAATGAAATCCAGCCTGCGATTCAAAGATTTTACTCCAAAATGTTTCGCGGCCAAAACATACTATGTGTTTCAATCTTTGTTCGGATAAACAAAAACCCCGCCATCACGGGTAGCGCGATCGACGGGGGGTGTTGCGTGATTAGTTGGATGGTTATAACCACAAATTAATTATCAATAAACCGGTCTTTTAATTGTTGTTCGGTATTGATGATATGAATTATAAAATTTAAAAGATTAAGTAAATGCAGTTGTTGGTTTTGCGCTGCAAGCAAACGGTATTTTTCAGGATGCGTTAACTGTAAAGCAGAGGCTACACTGTAAATGGTAAGATTAGCAACTGTTTCATAATCTATTAATTTATTCTGAACGGTGCCAAAGTAATTTACAGTAGCATCCTGAAGATTATTTAAAATTACTTTTTGGTTGACATTTAAATATTCTATAAGTCCTGCACCATATAACTTCGGACGAAGCACTTCAGAAAATTCTAAGAGTTCAAAAATGTTTGTACCTTCTACAAGAATGTCCATTCCGCCGTTTTCGTAGGTTTTAAGAATGCGGTTGATCTTTACTTCGCAACCAAAACGTTGTCTTTTTCCTTTTTCCACGAAGGGAATACCAAAGGAAGCATCATTGTCTAAACAGTCATCCACCAATTGTTTGTAGCGCTCTTCGAAAATATAGAGCTTTGTTGTCTCTCCCGGAAATAACACCATGTTAAGGGGAAACATGGGAAGCGTTAATTGTCTTGTTTTCATATGCGTGTATTTAGTGTTAATTACAGGCCGCATGAAATAATCATGCATCTTTGGAGCTGGTATATCAGGTAGCCTGTAGGTACTTATACCTTTAGAACGGAATTTTTCAAAAATCGTGCTGAGTTTTGAAAGAATTTGTTCGAATATACCTGGAGATTTGTTTAGCATAACGGTTCAAGTATATATACGAAGGCGGCACCCGGAACGTTGGGTACAAGTAAAGGTAATTTGATACAGCAGTCTAAAAGGTGCTTTTCGGTTATTGAATAGCAGTTTTCAATGAGTGAATGAAATGCTCAATTGCCTGATTTTAGGGCAATTTTCCATAAAAAGCGTGTAAGAGGGTTATAAAGTAATGCCTAATTTTTTGGCAATTGCCGGACTCAGCGCTTTTTTGTGAAGCATAATACTCGTTGTTTTATAAAGCACATAGCTTTCGCTGGCATAGAAATAACCATCGCATTGATTTGATTCTGCGCCCCAGCTGTTCTTTACAATATAGTAAGGGGTAGTATTCTGATCTTTTACCAGGCCAACCACATGCATACCATGATCATCCTGCGTCTCGTAGTTATCAAATGCTTTCTGGCGCAGCTCCTGGGTTATTTCCAGTTGTTTTACAGGTTTAAGAGACATGTTTTTTCTTTCCTCATCCGAGAGTTTTGCCCCGTAATTTTCAGGAATAATTGCAAGTCCATCCGCACGCATAAACCCTTTCTCACTTACATCAGCGCCCCAGGCAAAAGTATAACCGGAGTTAATAGCAGTGGTCATAACTTCTTTAAATTCGTTTAATGGTAAGTTGTAAGTCTGTTGCCAATTCCAGTTGTCTGGAATCTCCAAAACAAAAGGTGTGTAGTAGGGATGATGCGAAAAGGAAGTTAGAAAAATATAATCGTCAGGATTTAGTCCTGTTGCTTGCGCGTAACTTTTCGGAGTATAACTTTTTCCTTTGTAGTCAAATTTTTCGGGAATTTTTCCCAGATATTCGTCACACACTGCATTTACAGTGTTGTGTAAAAAGGTAAAATCAATTTTTTGCGTCTCGTCTAAAGACGTGGGTTGCAAGATGTTTTTCAGAGTTGTTTCTAACATCTTATGATTATGAGGCGCACTGAGATCTTTTTTACCTGTGTAAACTTCTTCTGGTACCATTCCGTAGTTTTTTAAAACGTTAATAGCATCTGGAAATCCGCCCCCCTCGCCGAAGTTCGTCCGTCCATGCATGCGGATGTAGTTATCTGCTTTTAGAGCGTACACTTTGTTTACCACAAACATTTCGCTCAGGTTAAAATCTTTCCCTTTTCCCATTCTTATCATTTCACTTTCAAAGAAGGAGAGTGATGAAAATGACCAACAGGTGCTGGTTTGGTTCTGATTTTGAACAGGGGTATTTTCAATGTCTTTCACCACTGTGAATTTATATTCGCTGTCTTTTTTATTTGTTCTCTCTTGAGCTGTAATGCCAAGACTTAAAAAGAACAATCCGATAATCAGTTTGTGTTGCATGATGTTTATTTAGCTGGAGTAGTTTTTATAATGTGAAGCAAATATCTTATTTCAAAAACGGTAAACAAAATATAATGCAGTATGAAATGGATTGAAAAAGTATAAAATCCCGGATTGTCAATCACAGAATAGGCCAGGATAAAAACCAATGCAAAAAGTAATTTCACCACCACTGTACCCAATAAAAGTTCGGTAAAGCCTTCCTTACCTGCTTTATGGGAGTATAAAAAATTAAGAATGATGGAAAGTAGGGCGAAAAATGAAAGCCCCAGGTACCAGTTCTTCGAAACTAAAGAACTTAAACCATTTAAAGCAAGAGAAAGAAAGATGCAAAGGAGAGAGGTGTAGAGAACTGTAAGTAAATTTCGGAGCACTAACTTCATTCCTTTTTTGGATTTATAAAATCTTTCAAAACCAAATATAAGGCTGTTCCAATTCCTAACAAACTTAAAATGATAGTATAAACGGGTGTGGTAGTTTTGAAGTGCTCGTCGAGTTTGGCTCCTCCCCAGCAGCTCAACCCAATAATAACAGCCATTTGTATGGCTATATTACCGTATTTAAAAAAAGGATTAGGCTGTTTTTGCTGTGGCATTCATTCTGTCTGAATTCTGAACCATGTTTTTTACTTTGGCGCCCATGTTACAGCTTCCGGTAAATAAGGCTCCCGGCTCAATCATTAATTTAGAAGTAACAATATCACCATTGATCTTTGCGGTTGCTTTTAAAGAAAGCGTTTCCGAAATATTCACAGTGCCTTTCACTTCACCTTCTAATTCGGCATTTACGCTGGTAATATTACCTTCTACCATCCCGTTCGGACCAAGAACTAACTTTCCGGTTATCACAATGTTTCCGGTTAAAAGTCCATCAATACGAACGTCACCTGCAGATGTAATGTCACCTACGATTTTGGTTCCTTTTCCGATAATGTTTATTGATCCGACTTCTACTGTCTGATTTTTTGATGATCCCATTCCCAACATGATGTTTAATTTTTTGGTCAGTAATTAATAATTCCAAAAATAGCAGAATCTTTTGTTTTTACGCTTGATTTAACGTTAAAATTGGCATTTTTTCGACAAAACTGCTTAATTTGAGCATAAAGCCGGGCCCAGCGTTTTTGTGCCTGATCGCTAAACAAGCCAGCAGATCTAAGAAAATTCTCAAACCTGGAAACAACAGGAACTTATGGTATTCTGAGGGTTACTTAATGGTTTACCTGGCAATTATCACAATATACTGTCATCCGTTTTCCTTTCCCGATATTTTCTTTAATCAAAGGAAGGTTGCACCGCGGACAAATTTTTTTCTCGTAAACATTAAAGTGCTTACTAAGCGTATTCTCTTTTTTCCATTTGTAAAAATTCCAGGTGTAGGTTTCAGTTTTTTTAATGAGTTCTCGTAGTTTTTTAAGAGGAAGATCCTTCACCAAGGACCTTGGATGAATACGCGCTAAAAATAATGCCTCATTTTTAATAATATTTCCTACACCTGAAAAAATTTGTTGATCGAGTAGGGCGTCGCATACATTTAAGTCTTCAGATTTTGTAAGTTCTTTCAATTTTTTCTCTGCGCCTTTAGCGTCCCACTTATCAGACATGATATCTGCTTTCATATCATAAACATCTTCGGGAGAGCCTTCTACCAGGATCACATTGCAGGTATAAAAATTTATTTCTCCTTTGATAAAACTCAACCGTAGGCGTGGCTTTGCGTCCCGACGTTCATTTATCCGATAAGAACCAAACATTAATAAGTGAATGCGGATGAAAAATCCTTTGAAACAAATTAAAGTATGTTTACCCCAGCTTTGTAGTGTTAAGATTTTTTTGCCCTTCATGCGCTCCAGGCCGACTCTAGCAGTGCCACTCGCTTCAATGACTTTTTTACCTTCAAAAGGTTTTAGTTTTTCTTTGAGAATGAGTATAGATGGACCTTCAGGCATGTGTGAGCTATGCGAAGGGTATGCCAGTTCTCGACTACCAACAAGCTGGCCCTAACCTCCACCGGATGGGAGCACTGCTTGCACTGACAAGCTACGTTCGCATTGACAAGACTATACTTGAAACAATATCGACTACCTGCTATCCAAAGTCGTAATCTCGAAAAGATGTTGGTGATGCTCGAGCTTACCTAAGGGATGTTACTTCGAGCGTAGTCGGCTGTTACTTCGAGCGTAGTCGACTGTCACTTCGAGCGTAGTGGAATGTCACTTCGAGCGTAGTCGACTGTCACTTCGAGCGCAGTGGAAGGTCACTTCAAGCGTAGTCGACTGTCACTTCGAGCGTAGTCGAGAAGAGTCGAACAAATCCATCTGCACGCAGTCTTTAGGTGGTTTTGATTTTCCGAAGACGGTTCTGCCGCCGTATTTATAAGCATCTCTGCGCTCTTGTTCAATGACTTTATAAAAATTGGCATTGGGCATAAAGTTTTTTTCTATGGCCTGGGCAGCGAGAGTCAGATTTTTAATTGCTTCTTGTTTGTCTGTTGCTCCAATTTTTGCAGCTTCTACAGCGGTTCTTAAAATAGTAATGGTTTGATCGTATGTCTTTGTGGGAACGGGAAACGGATGTCCATCTTTTCCGCCGTGTGCAAAAGAAAATCTTGCGGGATCAGTAAATCGTGAAGGTGTGCCGTGAATAATTTCGCTCACCAGTGTTAAAGACTGAATGGCCCTCGGACCAACCCCTTCGAGCAGTAACAAAGATTCAAAATCATCTACTTGTTTTTCATGCGCTAAAGCGAGAACAGACCCTAACCTTTTCAAGTCTACATTTTCTTCTCTGAGTTCATGGTGCCGAGGCATAACAATCCTGCGAATTTCTGGCATCATCATTTCTGGTGATTCTTTTACCATGGCGAGCAGACCGGCTTTGGTCTGGCCCGCGTTTTTATCCGTGAGATTCAAAATTTCGCCCTGGTTCAACCCATAAATAAAAGTATGGGGTTCTTCTACAAAAGAATTAAACTCCGTTGAATGCCAGTGGTATCTGCGGGCCATGCCGCTGTTGTTGTTCATGCCTTGTTGAATAACAGCCCATTCTCCTTCTTTAGTCACTATAAAAGTATGCAGGTAAATCTGGAAGCCATCTTGTATTGCATTGTTATCAACCTTTGCAGTAAGGCGACTGTTTTTTACGAGCTCTGTTCCATTCAGCCCGGTTCTTTCGCTGAGCGCAATCAGTTCAGAAGGGGTTTGCCTGGAATATTTTCCTTTTCCTCCACAAATGTAAATACCAAGCTCATTGAATTTATAATTGAGCGCATGTTTCAAAGCGCCCATAACGGAGGTGGTTATGCCGGAAGAATGCCAGTCCATTCCCAGCACACAGCCCAGGGCTTGAAACCACAAGGGATCACTCATACGCGAAAGCACTTCCGATCTTCCGTATTGCTGAACAATAGATTCGATAATGGCCCCACCTAGTTTACTCATGCGTTCCGCGAGCCATAGAGGAACTTTTCCATGATGTAACGGAAGGTCAGCGTAACGTGTAGAATCGAAATGGAGCGTAGGCATAAACAAAGGTAAGTCTGCAAAAGACCTACCCTTGCTATGATCTGTAGTATTAAGGGGAATTAGATTGTCTAATGATCTTAACTTTTGCCTCCGAAATAGAAATTTATTCCAAGCGAAACATTCGAGAGTGAAAAATTAAGTCGTGAATTGAAACCTGAATATGTACTTGAGTTTGGATTATTTTGTCCGCCTTCATTTTTTGTATAGAAATAACCTACATTGCCGAAGAATGCTTCAGCAGCAATTGTTTTTGTGAAAAAGTAAGTAAGGCCGGGTCTTATAACTACATTAAACGAAGAGATTTTTGGTCCTGGTAGCTCCGGATACTTCACTCCGTTAGTTTCATTTGTGTTTTTGGACTTTCCGCTGCCGTAAGTTGCCGCTAATTCGCCAAAGACCGCAAAACGACTAGTACCGATCATTTTATAATATCTTGAAAATGCTCCTGCAGAAAATTCAAGAGTGCTGGATTTATTGCGTTCTGCATAATTATAACTTGGGACCGGAGAAACAACTTCCGTTTCACCCTCAAATTTCGATCCGTTTAAACCTCCCAGTAAGCCAATCATAAAACCATCGGCAACAAAATACCCGTAGCGGAGAGATACATTGTAACTGTTATTTTTAGAGGATTGCGTTCTTTGTGTTTGATTGCTTGTATCCTTATAAGAGCTGTTTGTGTTTTGCGTATTGAAGCTTCCACCGAGCATCATACGTCCTTTATTGATTTGTGCTGAGGCAACAGAACACAGTGTTATTGCCGTTAAACATAAAAAGAGTTTTTTACTCAATGTTTTGGCTCTTAGTTTAGAGCCTTCGTGAATCTTTGATTTCATAGGGTTAAGCGTTAGTTTATTTACAAACGCAATGTCGCCCTAAATATTAGAAGGCTTGTTACCGCTTTACATATATTAACACCTAAATGCTTACAGATGGGTGTAAAACGATACAGAGAAGCCTTAAAAATCGATTTTAATCTACACTTTACCGATTAAAAATTTAGCGAGTGCTTTGTCCTTATGATGGTAACGAATGCTAAGAATGCAAAGAATACTATTTACGGTAAGGGAGAAACCGTTAGAGATAATAATGATCAGGTCGGTTTTATAAAAGCCATAGATCACCCAAAAAACAAGCCCTATAAATAATGATCCCAGCATAAGTGGTGAGGTGCCGCCGCTTTTTTTTTCCTGAATGATTTTAATAAGTTGTGGCAACAGAGCAATTCCGGTAAATACACTGGCTAGAATACCGACTATTTGCGTAGCGTCCATTACCTCCAGTATTTCTCAACGCCGCCCTTAAGTCCCAGTACGGGATCACGATCTGGTAATGCAAGTGTAAGCAGGTTGGTATCGGCTAATGGTCTTTCACCTTTTTTGCCGGTGCAAATATCATAAGTTGCGCCGTCGGCATAAGCTCCTACACAGGCTACAGCATTCTCGTCGCCAAGATTTTTATGGGCCACTCCGGCAGGTATAATAATCACATCGCCTTTTTCGAGCATCACTTTTAAGCCATTTTCTCCGCCTAACATAAGCTCTGTTTTTCCTTTATAAACACCAATTACTTCATGGGCATTGCTATGATAATGGTGATAGGTGAAGATGCCTGCTTTCCAGCTATTGGTCCAGTTATTTTTTTCAAAAAGATGCGTGATGTAAACTGCATCAAAAAATAGCGGAAAATCAAGAACATCTTTGTAAATCAAAACAGGTAAGTGACTGTTTGGAAAAATTCCATTGTCGTCGATTACATGTGAATATTCTACAAATAGTTTTTGAGCTGCTCTTTCCATGAACCCTGATTTTATTTTTCCAGATGAATACTGTCCTTATCTATGTTTCCGGGATGCACTACCGTATCAACCCCTGTCTTAACCTGACTACCTGGAGTTTCCGGAGGCGTATTGGCGTGTCCTTGCTCCTGGTAACCACAGTTTGAAAGTCCTATCAATAGAGCCATCACAGCCGGTAAACCATAAGAATGAAGAAATCGTATCATGTTGTTATTTTTTATTTTTTAATGCTTTACAAGTTTCTTTAGCCTTATCCCTGTTTTGTTCAAGAACAGGATAATAAGAGGCAGCCCATGATTTTATTTCCGCGTCTTTAGCTTTCTTAGATTTTTTCTTTACATAGCAGGCTCCCATTTTATGCGATTTAACGGCGCATTTGGTATACCATTTGTCAAAATCAGCTCCTTCTTTTTTGTTTAGTTTATCATAATAGTTTTGCTGTTTTTCGCTAATGGAAGAAGGCAACTGGATGTTTTTTTGAGAAGCCAATTGCTTTAATTCTCCTAAAGCCTTAGTATGTGAATTACTGAGGGTACTTGCCAGGGATTTTACATCAGGCGAAGTTGATTTGCTTTGGGCAAGGTCTGCCAGTTTTATTTCTAATAAAGTGTGCTCGTACGAGTGAATTACAAAATTGCTGTCTTTTTTGCTGAGGTTTTTTTGACTGAATAAAATTCCCGAGCAGAGGCTAAGGAGAAGTAAAAAGGTCTTTTTCATAAAGTTTTTTATTTTAAACTCAGTAAAAAGTATGCCAATACAACTTAAGCAAAAAGGGGTCTACAAAGCCTGAAAATGCTTACAGACGCTCTTTAACCGCAATTTTTTGAGAACTAAGGGGGAATTTTTTTCTACGTTATGAAAGCTCAGGAGAGGGAAAATTAATTTTTGGAGTTAAGCTTGCGGTAATTTTCCTGGTAAAATAAGCGATAACCCTCAACATTTTTACTTTTGTAAAAGAAGGGGAGATTGCCTGCAAGTATTGGAAAAACATCAATTTGGTCTTTTTTCACTGCGCCTTTAAACACTTCTGTATCCGCTACTAAATTATCGTGGTAGGCAATGGCATCCTTAGCGTTTGCGAAGGTTTTTAAAACTATAAGTTGTTTGTTGGTTCCAAAAAGGTTAGACGTCATGTCGAAGCTTTTATCACTGTAGTAGGTGGAGTTGAAGTTGCCTATGCGTGTTTTTAGAACGTCGGCAATTTTAGGGTCGTCGGGTGCAACAGCGATAATAAAATGCTGGGAGTCAAAATCCACGTTAAACGTATCTTTTTTAGAAACGCCTACTTCCTGGGTCTTAAACATATCAGGATTTTTTTGTTTTTTAATAGCTAAGAGAATGTCTTCTGAAAGTGGTGTAACTTCCGTTTTGGGATACTTTGCTACAAATAATTTTAAATTCATTTCAAGCGTATCAATTCCTTTAAGTTTACCCAGGCTCATGATGCGAATAAATTCGAACTGCGGTAAATATTGACTTTTTCCGAATTTACTGATTCCTTCTTTTGATTGTGTGTAAGATTCCTGGTAGTTACTTAATGTGTAGGTTGTGTAAACACCCGTGTAGAATTCTTCCACCTCACTTTTTTGTGCGTTTATTTCTGCAACACGTTCTGGATTTTTTATAATCGCGGCGAACTCACTGTCCGGAAATTCGGTCAATATTTTGTCTTTATAATAATCGGATTTAGGAATATTTTTGTCAGCAAGATAAGTTCTGTATAAAACATAATAGCTACGAAGTAAGTAGCTGTTATCAGGAAAACGTTTATTTAGTTCTTCAAGGGTGGCGATAGCTTTTTTCGAGTTATTTAAATCCTCTTTGTAAAGTGACCCCATCAGATAATAGGACTTCACGATTCTACCATTACTTTTGCGAAACATGGTATCGTTAGTGAACAGGTTTTTCGCGTAAAATGCTCGTGTTTTTTGAGGAACTACTCCTGTATCTCCCCCGGCTGTGGTTCGCGTTTCATCCTCTCTTGTTTCATCGAGGGTCATTGCTTTATTTGAGCGACGCCAGTTATCTTCTAATTTTCGCGATCCCCACTTTTTCTGAAAGTCTGCTACGCCAAAGGCCACTGTTGTGGGATTATAAAAGTAAAAAGTAGCGCCACTTCCTCCACCAAAGGCAGGTTCTGCCACCGAACTTCCGCCACCCAATGTATTTGTAGAGCCCGCTAAAAGAGCTGCTGCTTTTTCTTTAGCAATACGGTCTTGTTCTTTTGTGTAGTTTTCAATCAACTTATCTATAAAAGCATCCTGTTGCTCTTTCGGTAGTTTAGAAATGCGCTGTATGCTGTCTTCACGCGAAATAGTTTTAATATATCCTACAAGTGTTTCAAGTGTTTTTTTACGAGCGAGAATTGAATTGTAATCAGGGTGATCTTTAGGAAGTGTTGTGATGGTGCTGTCGTAATAGGCTTCAGCAGGGGTGTAGTTGGTAAGATCAAAATTGATCTCGCCTAATTTTAAATAGGAGAGCGCTTTTTGATTGGGGTTGTTTGTGCTTTTCTGTACTGATTTTTTATAATAATATAAAGCCTGTTTAATATTTCTTTCTTTCTCTTCAATTTCTCCCAAGGTAAAATAGATCACATCATAATAATCGCTGTTTTTAAATTCACGCGTCATTTTAAGTAGATCTTTTTTTGTTTTCTCAGAATTATTTCTCTTAACATCCAGTAAACGCGCCATTTTGATCTTGCTATAAAAGATCATTTCATATTCTGGTTTTAGTTTTATTGTCTTTTTGTAATACTGGATCGCTCTTTTAGTATCTTTCATTTGTTCTGAAAGCTGGGCTATGATAAAAGAATAACGGGCACGGTCTTTTTTTGGAATTCCGTTTATAAAACTGGTATTGCGGGTGGCTTCCATTAGCTTGGCAACTGCCTCAGAATTCTGACCACGGCGCATGTAATAATCGGCCCAAACAACTGGAAGTTGATTTTTTATTTTTCTTTTTAATCCTTTTTCGTTTTTTAAGAGGCTGATAATGGGTTCAGAACTACTTACAGCGCCAATTTCATTGTTAGCCTTAATAAGCCAGAGCATTGCCAGGTATTTATCGTCAGACTTTGTATAGGTGCGCATCACATATTCAAAAGTTTCGATGGCACTAAAAAATTCGCGTTTGTAGAAATGCGAAATTCCAATATTGATCCAGTTGTTATCGATCCACTTGCCCGACGAAGGAATCTCATTTCCCTTCTTATCCTTAATGGCATGTTTCTGAATACTAAGAGATGATTTTTTTATAGCCTTATCAAATTCAGGAAAAGTCGACTTCGCTTTTTCCGGAGTTGGATAAACGAAAACAGGAAGAATTTTCTCGTAGTTTTCTTTGTTGCCTTTTTCGGTTTTATAAACGCCTTCATCTATACTTACCGTAGAATAATAAAGTCCGTTAAAACGCGCGGTTAAGTTATGGTATCCGCGATGCACAACCGTGTTCTTTTTAGTAGTACAGGCGGCCAAAAGAGCAGTAAGGCCCAAAAAATATAAGAGTCGTTTAACTAGCACGGTTTTTATTAACGTGAATATACTAAAAATAGTGTGTGGAGCGTGCTAAAAATCAATAAAGCGCAATGTCGAATTGAACAAGATCAACAAATTCCTGAACGCGTTCCTCAACATCTTCTTGCGAAAGACCTATCAAGCGTTCTGTTCCGAATTTTTCGACTGTAAAGCTGGCCATAGCACTTCCGAAAATGATCGCATTTTTCATATTTTCGAAGCTAATGTCTTTGGTCTTAGCAAGGTAGCCAATAAATCCACCTGCAAAACTGTCGCCGGCGCCCGTTGGATCATACACTTCTTCTAAAGGAAGGGCAGGGGCAAAGAACACTTCATCCTGGTTAAATAATAAAGCACCATGCTCTCCTTTTTTAATTACCAGAGTTTTTGGACCCATTTTTAATATTTTTTGAGCTGCTTTTACAAGTGAGTATTCCCCTGAAAGCTGACGAGCTTCGGCATCGTTAATAGTAAGAACATCTATTACTGCAATCACTTTCATCAACTCTTCCATGGCGATATCCATCCAGAAGTTCATGGTATCCAATACGATAAGTTTCGGACGTTCTTTCATTTGGTTGATTACACTTAACTGTACAGCAGGTGCAAGATTACCAAGCATTAAAAACTCAGCATTTTTGGCAGCTTCAGGCACCACGGGCTTAAAATCGGCAAGTACGTTTAATTCTGTTACTAAAGTATCGCGTGAGTTGAGGTCGTTATGGTATTTTCCACTCCAGAAAAAAGATTTTTCTCCTTTTTTTACTTCAAGTCCATCCAGATTAACCCCTTCTTTTTTTAATGTTGATAAAAAAGATTCCGGAAAATCATCACCGATAACTGAAACCAGGTGAATGTTTTTATTAAAGTATGACGCTGCTAAAGCGATGTAAGAGGCTGCTCCGCCTACAATTTTATCTGTTTTTCCGAATGGTGTTTCAATAGCATCAAAGGCTACGGTACCTACAACTAATAGACTCATTTATTTTTTTTTATTTTTTTTGTAAAGATATTGTTTATTTCATAAAAGCTATGTAAATTTGCAACCCTAATCAGGGAAATTACTTTTGAAAAAAAGAAATTTTTAAGGTTAGTAACAGATAAATTCCTTCTTAGCTCTCCCGATAGCTATCGGGAGGTTGGAGCACAAAACGGGAATAGTTCTTTTTGAGATTGTTAGTACAAAAAAATTACAAATTTAGTTTGTAATTATAACCAGAATATTTTCCTTCTTAGCTCAGCTGGTTAGAGCACATGACTGTTAATCATGGGGTCCCTGGTTCGAGCCCAGGAGAGGGAGCTTGAGTGGGATGGAGACCAAAATAGGTCTCCATTTTTTTTTGCACCTCGCCGGAGGCATTGATTTATTGGCTATCCGGAGCGCTGCTTTATTTATATATGTGGTTCGAGGTCGTTTATTTTCGAACCATAATTTTTGAGGGAAAATCACACCAACTATTCTTCGTTTTGTATCAAGATTTCCTTGTTTGTATAGTTCATCTATTTGCAGCATTAGTTGCGTGGCAGATTTTACTGGATCAGGCGCAAAAGTTGTGGGGAAGAAAAAATAATCTGAATTTTACGGGGACTAAAACTAACTATGGACCCATCCTACAATGACTTTTTAAAAATAGTATTACCTGAGGGGATTTGCGATTATTTTGAACTCACAGGTTATAAAAAAGACTCAGAAAGCGAGCGCATTGATTTGTATTTACAAGAGATAAGCACTATTCCTGCTGAGTACGCGACTGTCCGATTAACTTCAAAAGGTTTTTTTGATCAGGTAACTATACAAGATTTTCCGATTCGGGGGCACAATGTTTTTCTGCATGTCAAGCGTCGTCGCTGGCTTAATGAGGAGACCGGAAGTGTAGTTTTTCGTAATTGGGATATCATTACAAAAGGGACGCGAATCACAAACGATTTTGCGGCTTTTTTAAAAGAAATTAGTTGATACGCATGCGCATAGCATTAAAACTATAGGCTCATTTTACGGCATTAATGGCAAAAAGCTTCAGCGTTACTATCGTAAGAAATTAAGTGATTATAACGATTGGAAATACAAGAATAAAGCCGAACAAGGAATTATATTTCCTGAAAACATTGGTCCTTATTTATCCATTGATGAGACCTGTTTATCACACTCAGAGCTTTACACAATCCTCTCCAACAAAGCGGCAAAAGGGAAGAAGGGTACCATAGTTGCGATTTTAAAGGGGACTCACTCGGAGAGCATAATCTCATTGCTACAAAGTATCCCCTTACATCTTAGAAAGAGAGTTCGTGAAGTCACACTGGATCTTGCGGGTAGCATGGGGTTAATCGTAAAAAAATGTTTTCCTCATGCAAGTATGGTTATTGATCGCTTCCATGTTCAACAGTTAGCTACCGAAGCACTCCAGGAAATAAGAATAAGACATCGTTGGGAAGCTATAGAGGCTGAAAATAATGGCATTGACGAATCCCGGAAAAACAAAAGAGCTTATGTCCCTGAAATTTTAAGTAATGGTGAGACTCTCAAACAACTACTCGCAAGAAGCCGCTATTTACTCTACAAAGCCGAACACAACTGGACTTTAGAACAATCCCAAAGAGCTAACATACTTTTTGATCGTTATCCTGATATTAAAAAAGCGTATGGTCTGGCTCAAAAATTATCCTGGATCTACAGCAATACAAAAGAGAAAATATATGCGTTTACAAGATTAGCCAAATGGCATGAAGAGGTTGCCCAATCTGGGTTCAAGACCTTCAATACCCTATCCAGAACCATTGAAAACAATTACAAAAGAATACTAAACTACTTTAATAACAGAAGTACTAATGCCTCAGCCGAATCATTTAATGCGAAAATCAAAGCTTTTAGAGCGCAATACCGAGGAGTTACAGATGTAAATTTCTTCCTATTTAGACTCTCTAAACTATTTGCCTAAATTTTACTCCACAGATTTTGCGCCTGATCCATTTTACTTTATTCAAGATATCTTTTCCGGATGTGTCAAATTCTATTTGCTTTGAGTATAGTGCCGATATTCTCGCGCTGTAATCCTTTTTGAGAAGCATGTATGTTTCAAGAGGTATTGTTTTCAAAATATGATATCCCTCTTCGAGTTTTGTAACATTTGCACTCAGCTCTTCGAGTTTATTATCGATTGTTTCTTTTTCCCGTTTTTGACTCTTAGCAGTTTCGTTCATTCTGTCAGTGAATTTTGCGACAAACAAGTCTCCAACTTCCGGACTGATCCTTAACTCCTGTAAAACCGACTGGATTTCGTGATCCACCATACCAACACCGTATATATCCTGGCGGCACTTATAACACTCGTAATAAGAGTATTTACCTCCACTAGAGATTGGCTTGACACGAATGCAGGTTCACCGGATAGAAGCCGGTTATAATATCACGCTTAAAACACTTCTGAAATTATCACTCGCACTGGAAATTACACCCGAAACTCTTTTAAAAGTAAAAAAGAAATTTAAGAAGGAGGATTTGGAAAGGCTTATTAACCCGGGTAGACTTTCTAAAGGAAAGTAAATTAAATTTCTGGGTCAGTTCCGATCGGCAATTTGATCTGAATTTATGACTTTTGATGATCGGGTATATTCACTTGAGTATTATAATAATATCGAATGTTTATAAAAATCACAATTTTTGATATACCTGAAATCTTATTCAACAGTACCGGAAAACATCTAGTTCGAATTACTCCAAAAAAAATCTCCGGATATGGCTATGCAACATCCGGAGATTCTAAATATTGTAGTATATCTACTTCTGCATCAAATAATCAAATCTTAATTCGCTACTTGCTTCTCCTCTTCCATTCTGTTTTCTTCTACCCAGCCATAATGCAACCTGACCATGATGCCAGCGCGCACGTTGCCAGGTCATTGTTAATATTGCACCGGAACGCGGCACCTCTTCCTCCCAGATATAACTTCTCTGCCATGATGTATCTGTTGAGCCAGCCTTAAGTATCGTTGTCCGTGGTCTTACGCGACCACTCGGAGCATTATTTAGAATTTGTCGCGCCATTGCTCCGCGTTGTAATTGAATATCCGGAACCCCAGTAGTTGACCCTCTGTTTACCGGTATAAACGGAATCCAGTTTTCAGGAACCCTTGTCATCAAATTATATTTTATTTCCGCAGTATTTGGATTACCAAATGTGGACGGAGTAGATCCAGCATTAGCTTCCAAGAATGCTGTCAATCGCTGAGCAGCTTCTTTACCAGGTTGTCCGCCTGAAACGCCATTAGGAATAATTGTTTCAATTCCCCAAACCATATTGGCCATCTCGTCGCGCATTAAATTCACGCTTTCCAATTCAGCACTCTCTTCCATATTTTGAACAACGGGTGGAATAAATAGTCTGGGATCAACAACATCAGAACCTTGAGTTTTGAGCGTGAACATGTTCCAGTCGTTATTACTGGCAGAGGTAATGTAAGTGACTTGTCCAAATACATCGGTCACAAGCACTTTACGAAGATTGCAAATTGACCCGGTAGGCACAGTATAAGGTAAAAGAGTCCAATCATTGCTGTATAAAGTTGCGAATTCACTAACTAAAAGTTGAGCAGTATCGGTAGTAGATGCACTCATATTTCCAATGTCAATACGGCGATCTTCCATTTCCCAGAAGCGAGGGGCAGGCATACCTCCAAAACTTATTTTTGATGGAATTACAGTGAATGGCTGCTGTTCGATAAGCTCCCGCGCCGGATTATCGGATATCAATGAAGTAAACTGTGAATACTGGTCCTGGATATTGAAAGAGTACCAGTCCAAGTGGCCTTGATAATATTCTTCAGCACTAAGCACGCTATAAGCCGTGTCACTTTTGGGTGCAGAACATGTGAATTGGTATTCAAGATGATCATGAAGCCAGTAGTCTTCAGATGCTCCTGCTGGTTGAGAATAAACACTATTATACCAAGCTAGAAATGCTAATCCAGTAGCATCTAGTTTTGAAGTCATCGAAGGGTTTGTTGGAGAAAAAGTAATAAGTGTTGATAGAGCAACTGCTGCTTTTAGCTGAGTTATGATTTTAAAACCATCTATAGCTCTTCCGTTACGAATTGCTAAGGTGGCTTGATGTAATTCTGGACTACTCAAGAACTCTGGAGTCGTCGGCATTGGTGAACCAAATTTAAAAATAACTGTATTACGAACATTATCCAAAGCTGTATCAAGGGCTGGATCTGCTAAAGCATTTGGAGTTGTGCCCAAACTCTGTTGAAGCATTTTAATAAACTGTCTTCCTAATTCAATGCGGTGCAATAAATCAGGAACCACTGGTTCACGCTCTACAAGACATTCTAAAGGCACGTTAGTATCTATAGTCACATCTGCGCCTTGTTTTTTTGCTATACGATTTATGCGCGAAGTCTGCATATCAAGTCTGGCAAATGCTGCCGTGCCAGTATCTTCAGCATTAAATTCTCCAATTTGCCATTGGCGCGTTATCATCCACAGGGCGTCGCGTACTTCCGCGCGTAATGATCGCGCAAAACTGTTTGTTCTAGGGCGAGGCTCTAGTCTATTCCATGTTTGTACAGGCATATCTTTTTATTTTAGTATTGTTATTGAGTTGAACCATTTCTATCAACAGGATAATCATATCCTAGCGACGTATCAATGCCATTTTTGCCGAAGTCGAGTGAAGGCGATACATCAGAGCCACCACCACTTATTTGAGCCATGATAGCAGGCAGTACTTGGCTCAAAGGACTATCTTGAATCATGTCTGGCTCTACAGCACGAATTTGCGCCATTTGTATTGTTTCATTAAGCGTATCCATGAGATCATTCCAGGCCCAACTGCTTTTAATTTCAGGAGTAACGGCAAGAATAATACTTTGAGGTGCTTCAGAAGAGGGCTGATCATAATTAATCGCAATACCAGAGGTAACTTGATCAATAGGAATTTGTTCTGCCCACTCGTCAATCACCATCCCACAGGTTGGTATAGCTGAGGATGTTCCGTCAGATTCAATAATCATTGAAATAGCGTCGGGTGGAATTTCATAGCCAGTTGGTAATTTCATACCAATCCATCTGTCTGTTCCTGTGGTTGTATCTTTAACCGGAAATTGAAATACGTTCTGTTTTGTAAACGCAAAGGAGCTTGTAGATGCAGGACTATAACGCACACTTTCAGCAATAACCATTTGCTTATGATATTCACCCATGCGTGAGCGAACTCTCGCCACACCAGCCATCCATGCTTCAATAGGAAATGGACCCGCATCATCTAATAAGGTAGTATAATTTGAGGCAGCTTGAACTTCCGTTGCATTGTGCAATGTAAAAGTTGTAAATACTTTAAACGAACGCCCAAAAATAAGTTTTGCAATTTCTGCCAATTCGGTAACACAAACTTTATGTTTTGCAGCTGTGTTAGCTTGCCCCACCAAAATAGTTACAGCTGACAATCTGGTATCGGCCTCATCATATCGTTTTTTTAAGTCTTTGTATGCGGTGTCAGCTTGTTCTACTAATCTATCTCTTGTCTCCACAGTCGTCGACGAAAATGCTTCCGGATATGCTGTGGTAACTCCAAATTCTGAAGCCGTAACTAAAACTGTACGTAAATTATTTAGTTTAGTCGCGCCGCCCGCAGGAATTGCTGGTGCATAGACCATTGCGGCCACAAGGTCGCGTTTTGTTGTAGGGGTAGTAGTTGGTTGTCCACTAACGTAGACTGCCTCAAGATCACCAATCAAGCCACTCATAGTAACCTTTGCAGTTGTAATCCGGTTTTTCAATGCTACGCTGTCTAGCGCTCCTGCTGGCGACGCCATGGCGCTGAGAACAGATGGAAGTAAAAAATCATCAGGACTTAGTTGCCGCCCATTTCCTATAATTCTGCTAAGGCTCTTAAGCATAGGCGTTAACTGGAAAATACTGCATTGATCAGCCGTAAATCCGGTCTCGTCCATGAAAAAAATCTTTACTTCTACATCGTCAGTCAACGTATTTGCAGATCGAACGTAAGCTTTAATTCTGCGCGAAAGTTCGCTGGAGTCAGCTGATTGATTCTCTCCCGACGATTCAAAAATGTAAAGTAAATCTATTGGTTGCAAATTAAGATTTGCAACAGTTAGATTAAACATAGTTGCATTTGTTCCGTGCTTGTAATTAATGCGAATGTTCGCAGGCGTTGGGAGTTGAGATGCTAACCAGATATTTAAAGCAGGTTCGGCAGTCGCACGTGTACTGCTTGCAGTCCAATTAGTATTGGCAATAGCTGGTGTAAACTGCACTGCACAGCGATGAGTAAACGTATCTGCCTGACGAGGAGTTTTTATTATTTCTGGTTCGGGTATATTCTTGGCATATCCAAGCGCTTGTAGCACACTACCTGCCCGTTCATGATTACCTTTAGTAATTTGAAATATGGCCTCTGATAATAACAAATCTCCAATTGCATCTAGATCGTCTTTTATCTTTACAATCTCTTTTACAATATTTGCTCCATCAGTGGTGTAGGCACTTGTAGTGGTATTGTAAATTAAGGCGGGGTTGGATAAACCACTATACCAAAATGGCGTGGTAGTTCTAGCATAGTATTCAAGTAATTTTAAGCCATCAACGACATTTCTACTTTGTCCATCTTTATTCTGCCCCACGGGAGTTTGTGTAAGAGTTCCTGCAACGAGTGAGTAAAGACTTCGAAGATCTTCGATATAGCCGTCCAATGACGTGACGGAAGATTGCCTCTCATGCAAACCTCTTTCAAATCGATAACCTAACAATGCGGCAAGGTTCTGACCGTTACGAATACCATCAATGTAAAACATGGCTGTGCGCACACGATCTGAAGAAAGGGTAACTGCCATAGTTTTTGCATTCGTCACTGTGCTGTTGTGAGCTGCATATCCTGCCCGCATTACAGCTGCTGCCACCGCATGGTTTAAAGATGGAGCGAGAATAAATCCTTTATTGTCTGTGTTATATTGCTGTCCAGAAACGATTTTTCCACTATCTGGATCTTCTATCAAAAGTGTATTAGGATCATCGCCGAGGTAGACAAATGAAGCTGGTTGTGTTCCTGTCGCCTGCGCTGTAACATAAGCCCCTCCAGAATTAACTGGGTAACCATTTATTTCGGTTAGGTCAAGAATCTTACGCTGACCTTTTTTTGCGACTGCACCGGTCCAGGAATCTGCTGCACTAATATTTACAACGTGAACTCCCTTAAAAGAACCTGGTTTTGGCCTTTCTAAAATTCCATAGGCTCCGAGATAAATTCCATTTGGTGTTGCTGTCCTTTGTTCCTGAAGACGTTTGTTTACCAAACCATTAAACCACGAATCTAATCTGTAAGCACAAGTATCCAGGCTTTCAGCGAAAATACGTTCAAGGCGGGCCGTTGGTAAATTTTTTAGTTTAATGAGGGCGTTATTAGTATCCCGTAAATCGGTATAACATGGGTTTGTTGAATTTATCTGCGACCTAATATAGTCGCCTACTGATACATCACGAGAAATGGTGTCGTATTTTGCGCTAACATAAGCCCACTGATTTTCATTAACCGTGTACTCACTAAGTCGCTGATCGTATCTGCTGGTTGTGGAACTTGCAACCGAACTGGCTGATTGATCACGAAGGTAAATTTCGTATTCGGCCTCGTTCAATCCCGATTGCTGATAGTGCGTATTAGTTGTGAGATTACGCATGGTATCCTCTATCACCAATTCATTTTCAAACTGCACTTCCGATCTTACAAAGCCAAGTAGCATGTCTTTTTGTTCAGCTGTAGCATTTGATGGTCCATTCTCAGCAGTCATCTTAGCGGCTTCATGGTTATGCCAGGCATCCTGGGTTATTGTCCCAGTCGTGGTCAAAAGGCAATGCGCTGTTTTAAGATACTCAAGCAACCATGCGTGTCTCAGTAATAAATATAACAAAGCTCTTGGAGCTTTAAAATCAGACGGTACTGGATTTTGAACGTTTGTGAAGTTTTCGCTCCGTATATTACCGATTGGACTACCTACTAACCATTCAATGTAGTTAGACGTGCTATTAGTCAGCTTTTCTAATTCCCTTATTTCTGACAAAGGCAGCGTATCTATCACTGGCCCGTTTAGTAACCATTGTGATCTTGCAAAACCCATAGTGAAAATACGGGGGATGTTAAAGTAAGAAAAGCTCTGTAGAGAAGCACTCTTATATAAAGCATCAAGTTGAAGAGATGCATTTACGTCAGATAAGGGACTTAATGGTTGAGTTATACCTGCAGCGGTCATAAATTTGGTCATGTTCGATGACAAAACCGCTCCAATACTTGTGCGTTGGTGAAATTGTAAGGAGCTTGGATGAAGCCCTAAAATATTAATTAGTAAATCACCGGGGTTGGCAGATCCTTGTTGTATGTGTTTAACCTTAACAAAAAAATTTGCTATCCAATACTTACGAAGTCTTTCCAAGATGCCTTTATGCAATTTGGCTTCGTAAATTGTTTTATCGCTGTACTTCCATTTAGAATAAACAGTAGATGTCAAAATACCATAAGGTTGATTTCGAACTCTGAACGCTGGAATAAGTCCTCTTCCTAAAACATAGTTGGTAAAAAAACTCCGCGTGTCATCAATATGGCTTTGAACTATAGATGGTGTTAGCATATTTTTTGCGTAATATCCCATTGTTGCCGGCCACAATGCACGATTCATAGCCATTCCTTCTTCAACATCTTTCGTTTTGCTGTTACGTATATGTTGAAAAACAGACGTATTTACACCGAGCGCTTCTGCAATTCTTTGACCATCGGCTTTATCATAATGTGTGCTTGTCGTAGTAAATTGATTTGCGCCTAATTCTATCTCAAAACTTTCCTCATATCCTGGTTCTAAACTAGCAAACCCAGATTTGCTTTCTTCTGTATTATTAGTAGGCGTACCCTGCGGCACCAGCGCTAAGCCGGCAGAGTAGTGATGATTGTCTAGAAGTGTTTCAAGTTCCTGTTTAGATGCCGTTGCATTTAAATCTAACTTCGTACCAAGTACTAATAAACGGTCGAAACCATCATTTTTTTCATTATTTTGAAGTGTAATACGGATTCCCATCCCGATTTTTTCAGCTTCTTCAAAATCAGTAAGCCAACGTAGATCCGCGGGCATATTAATCTCGCTGCCATTTTGATCAAGATAATTCGTGTACGGATCCATCGGATCAAACCCCACTGGCAATGGCGAAGGAACTGGCTGACCTACCACCTCTCGGTAAGTGTTATTGCTGTATACACGAACTACAAATCGCTCAGGCATAACCCGAGTTTCCGGCTTTTGTGACCACGACGCTGTTTGCAAAGCTATAGTTGGAAGCGTGGGAAAAGGATTTAATATCGTTAATGACGGGTCGGTTAAACTTGGATCATCCGCAGGCTTGCCTGTTGTGCCTGGATTAGTCTGTGAAACGATCCACGCTGCTCGCTTCGATCCGTAAGAACTGCACAAAACCCTCCACGCACCTAGTTCAAATTTTTTAACGCCGCAAGCTTTCCATACTTCGTTCCAATAAATTTGCGCGTCATCTTTTTCAGTCTGCGTGAGTTTACTTTCGTGTGTATGTATAGAAATTGCATCAGGATAGATCCTTACCCAAAGCTCATGTAAGTCTGCAATGGCCTCTGAAACAGTTGCAGTGGGTACTGTGCTGCCTGTCACCGGTGGAGAGCTGTAAGTTACCGTCCTGCTATCTGTCACAGTCTTTATCGCTTGTACATCCGCATCAGTTCTTATAACGCTTGTGTAAGAGGAATAAGATATATTGTCGCGAACATGTTTAATGGTCATAAAACGCGTCTCCAAACGCACTGGTAAAAGGGCGAAAGGTATATTGTCGTTTAACAACTGCACTTTTAATCTTGGATCAGCACTATAAAAATCGAAGAGATTCCAGAATACACTTGTAGCACTGGCTAACTTGCTTCCTGTAGACTCAGCGTAAATCGCCATTATATGAAACTTATCTACCGTTACTCGGAAATCTTTGTAATAAGCTATTTCGGCTGCTGTGCCAGTTCTAAATTCGAGTTGCTTACTATAAGCTTCGAGCTCGTTGTAAGCAATTGTTAGTAGACGGGCATTTTCATTTATAATCTTCGCTTCAGCTCTTCTTTCCGTTGCTGTTGCTTTTGCAGTGGGAAGGTCTGGATTACTTGCTTCACTTGTAAAACCTACTGCCGCTGATTTTAACTGTCTAAGCAGAGCATCTTGTGAGGTACTTTTAGATGGAGCAGCGGCTATTAAATTATTAATTGACGTTTTAACTGTGTTTAATAAAGTGTCAGTGGTAACATTTATTATGCCTTTCACCAAGCCATCTCCAAGGGTTTTCAGATTCGTTCTGGCGGTCTGCATTGCGCTGATAACTGGCGTCATGTCATCTGAGATAGTTTTTGCCTGAACTAACAAAGTATTAACTTGTGCTGCAGTTTTAGGAGCGATAGAAGCTATGAGTTCCTGTAATTTAGTCTTCACGGCGAGTAGACGCGCTGTATAGGTGCTGGCATTACTTTCCGAAAAGTTTACCACAGTGAAATCACGCTCTAATTGAGCATCAAATTGTGTTACAAAATTTCGCCTCTGTGAACCAGGTGTGCCAATATTAAAATGTTGACGAATCTCTGTAATTTCATTATAGATTTGATGGGTTTCTGCGGCATCATTATACAGATTTACAGCATCATTATAGAGAGTGTTTACAGTATTTAATGCACTATTCATGCTAGCAGACGTGTCCACAACCAAAGTATTAGCGGCGTCAGCTAGACTTGAAAGTATACTTGTAATAGGTTCCGAGTCATCATTCATCTGTTCGTCAGATGTAGATAACATATTGGTTATCTGATTAAGTGTTGGATTATTAGTATAGGGAATACTGTTATTTTGAAATCCATTAGCTAATTGAATAAACTGGGGGTGCACTTCGTTTTGAAGACGATCTTTGTGAGCCGCAAGTCTGTTTACAAGATCAGGGGCATTCCCTAAGAGTGTGTTTAAAGTTGTAATAGTCATAAGTAAAGCTTATAAATTCAAAATTATTTGGGTTATTTTCTAAGGTATCATTTCGTTAGCGTGAATAAATACCTGTACAGGCTGCTGGTAAAGTATTTGTGCCATAGCGGCTGAGTCTTCCGCCCAAAGAGTGTCGGTTGATTCTGGCTTAAATACTTTTGCATCAGATGGCGCTGAACTGGAGAATCCGGGTGACTGGTTTAATAACAAGTATTTGCAATAGTTTTTAGCAACATGATCCCAAGTAAGTTCCGCCCAGTTGTTTAAAGGAAGGGTCGGTGGAGGCAATGGCTCATCTAGACCAAAGCGCAGCTCTCCGGTTCGTTCCATTAAAACAAAGAACCATCCTGGAATCGGTGGATTCAAAGTTTTATCCCCCTTCGCAGCAGTATCAGTCAGATCGAATCCCAAGAATGTAATTTCCGGATCAATATCTGCCCTAAAAATTGGCATCTTAACAGCGGCTGTTTCATCAGGAATGCGCTTTTTACTATAATCTAAACCTGGGCCGCTTTGATTTGGCGGATATGTTGCTGGCACTGCGTAAATAATAATGTTTGGAAACTTTTTTAACAGATCGCCTCGTATCGCTAATACAAGGGTGTTGCCTACCGTAACGGGTCTGGTAGAATGACTCCCAAGAGCAGTGTTCCCCCAGCTGTACATATCTGTTATATCTGTTGTAGGTGTTGTGGCATCTACACTACTCCAAAAATGTTTAAAATAGGTGCCCCGCTGATCGGTTGGATACTCACGCCATAACAATTCTCGTCCCATCTCATAATTAGCCCCGGCAAGAAAAGCTTCTATAAATTTCTGATTAGATTTTAAAAGTGTTATTGAATTTTGTGGGATCAGATTTAAATTCGGAACAAGGTAGTCGACTCCCAGTTCGAGAAGCGACTTGTACATAGGAAGCTTAAAAGATGGAGCTGCCATTGCAGGTAATATTACTACTGGAGTTGTGGTTTGGTTAGGATTATTTACGCTACCATAAAAACTGTTGGTGTGTGTTACGGAAGGATTAATACCATCGGCCACAGTTGCAGAACTTGTGGTTAAATTAGGTGCGTTTGCAGGAGTGGCCCAATTCGCAGCAGCATATACTCCGCTATAGGCCGAGAAACTACCCTTAAAGTTATTGGCTACTGTATAACTTGCGCTCGGCATCGTGCCCTGTGGCAAACTAATATTAAATTGAATAGAAGGTTGAATTGCAGCATTCTTAATTGCTGTAACTGAATAGTCGAGACTACTAATATCAAAGGTCGCGTACTGTAGTGGTAAGGCGGGTTTGGGAGCCACAGGCGCCGCATTTCCTTGTATCATCCTTGCCACTGGATTGTTAGTTTGGCCAACCGTAAAGCTAACCCTTCTCATAATAGCTCCATTAGGGCTACTTAGCCTGCGAAAAGTTGATGATGTTGCACCAACCGCCATGCTACTACTTACGGCAGCCTGTTTCACAGTCGTTGTCCCACTTCTAATTCTTCCCAGCACATTAGTAGTCATCGGTAAAATTTGTTCGATGGGTTGTGAGGCAATGTGTTTTGCATGCATTGCTGCTGAGGTATTCGCGGTAAGTTGTGCAATGTTCGCTTTTCTATTTGTGTCCAAAACTTTGCCTACCTGGCTCCAGGCCTCTTTCATTAATAAATCCTGATTTTTACGTACATAGTCTCCACCAAGGGAAGCTGCAACTCTGTAACGAGGATCAAGATTTAATTCATTTAACCAGGGAATTCCTGTACTCGTATTTAATTTATTTTGCAACGCGTGCCAACGTCCATACATCGGTGGCGTAACAATCGGATCGTCTCCGAGGGAATTGCTGCTATTCCCGGGATCAAGAGTAGTGTAAATAGTATTAGTAATAGTTGCACTCTGAATGTCTTGTCCTAGATTTATAAAGTCACGTAAATAATTACGATAATTGGTTTCATTTGTTCCTGTTGGGAAAAGCGGTGCATTATAGCCTGCGATTCCCAATGCCCCTTCGAGCATTTCGGTGCCTGCTGTCGGCCCTGCTGTACTGGCGAGTTGCAGACCATAACCAGGATCCTGAATATCCATAAGTCTTTTACCCACACGTTGGTCCAGCAATCTCGGTTTTACTTGTCGTACCAAATATTCAAAATCTCCCGTCGCTCCTGTTCTAAAGTACCATTCATGATAAATTGGAAATGTTCCAAGCTGTTCGTCAGGAGTGCCCGGCCAAGGTGTTGCATGATTCCAGGCAGGAGCTTGAGCCATGATACCTGATGTGGATAATCCTAATCCGGCTCTCCGACCAGTTTCATAGGTCGGAATAAGAAAGGCGTAGTAGGATGTATTTTCTTCTAGTTTTCTTGGGCAAAGCAATCTGGAGATTCCTATGTAGGGCTTGTCTTTTATTTTCTGATCAAGCGCTGCAAGGTCAGCGTCCAGATTCGTAGGCGTTACCTCATCATCAACGCTAACATGTGCCCATGCCCAAACTTCCTCGTTAAAAGGTAGTGGCCTATTTAATGGAGTTGTGAGGGGATCTAATACAACTGCATTTAATGGTGCATCTTTTAACGTTGCACGGGTAAATTCATCTTCCTTCAATACGATAAGAGTTAACCAAGGTCTTAATTTACCTCCTTCAGTTGCGTTAGGTACTGAGGGAAACTTTGCTACTGCTGGACTATAACGCCAAGGAAAATCCTCTTCATAAAAGTCAATGAAAGGAAAACTGTGGGGCTCAAAATTGGTGATCCAGTCGCGAGGTTCTGTTTTTACAATCGCGTCTGGATGAATCCCTATAACATCACCTGGTCCTATGATCTGGAAATCCATATCCAATGGACTAGCAGAAGCTGGAACAACCGCATTGCTTGAATTTTTTACATTTACGTGAACATATGCTTTTATGGTAGGGCGTTCGGTAACATTTGATGTTCCTTGCGTGGTACCATCAAAAATTTCAGTTTGTGAAATTTGGGAAGCCAGTCCTCGTCTGGCCCACGGAAGAAAGGTGTGATTTGCGTCGCTCATAATTTACTAAGTCGAATTTGTTTATATATACTGCTCTGCTAATTGTAAGGCATACTTCAATCATACACCTTGTATAATTTTATAAGTTTAACTCCTGCACAATGAATGTGCAAGAACAGGTGTACCTGATTTTTGTTGCTCAGGTACTGGAAATGGATTGTCTTACTCGCCGTTTTCATTACACTGCCACTTCAAATTGGTTAACTATTTGTAATTGTCCTTCAAGTGCTGGGTTTAATAGCAGTTGCTGTTCAAGAATTTTTTGTGCTTCAATTCTTGAACCGGCTATTAAGCTGTTGTAACTTGTAAGATCCGATGTTTTTGCAATTGCAAAGCTTGCTGCTGTTTCCGTAATGGGTAGTGGTGCATCAGAGGCGCGCAAGCGATCTGTTGAAGCTGACCCTAAGTTAGAGTTGGCCGCAGTTGTTCCCATCGTACTATTAGCTCTAAATGCTACAGCAATTGTAGATGGACTTGTCATACGTACTGGGGTTCGGCGTGAATCCATAATTATTTGTTCATACTCATAACGTCTTCTGCGGGGCTTGCCTCCTTTTAAGGCGGTGCTTGTACTTTTTACCTCTAGGCCTGATGTCAGCTCTTGAAAGGATGCACTATTGAGTCGGTCAGTTTCTGACAGGTTAAAGAATTCGTTAGGTGCAAAATATTCTTTCAGAGGGTCTTTTTGTAAAATATTTGTAGTGGAAGCATCGTAAGAAATATTTAAACTAAAATAAGAATAACCAAGTGGATCAGGACGACAATTACCAAAGCGTGTAATGTCAATATCCAGTGGCACTATCTTCTGACTCACTGCCAGCTTGCCTTGTGGGTGAACTACCACTTCTGGTCCAGATGTATTAAATTCACGTATTGTTACAAGCAAAGGCACATCATCCGATACCGTGGCCTGCCAGTTCTTTTTATCTTCAAGAGCTACGATGAGCTTATCTAATACTTTAACATCCAGTAAGGTTGTAGTGTCGTGATCTCCAAAGGTTTTATCAAAATCTTTGTCAAACTCAACGCCAAGTACTTTAAACGATACATTGCCTTGTACATGCCAAGGTGTTGGTCCTTCAAGCAAGCCTGCAAAAGATATGCTTAATATAGCTTTGTCTTTTCTGCGAACTTCTAAACTTCCATCAATGGATGCTTCAAAACGAAATGGTGAAAAGTAAAACAGTGCATCAAATCCTAAATGTCCACGCAGATCAATGTTGTCGTTTATTGCCCATAGAAAATCTATGGCTGCTCCAAACTGTGCTGTGTTAGAGGTGATGGCAAAATAAGTACTGAGCGTTAAGCGTGGTTTTTCACCATCAATTAAATTGATGGTAAGTCTACGCATGTTTGGAATGTTGAGTGGTGGGATAGGGAATTTCGGATGAAAACCTCCAACACTTAATACAAAGGTTGGCTTATCGCCCCACACAAGTCTGAATACCATATCCCCAGACAATCCCATGCCGGCTACTGAAGAATCAAATAAGGTAGCATCAAAAGTGATTGTCTTTTTCTCAAAGTTGATAATCCCTGCAAAAGCAATTTGCAGTTTTAAAACAGGTTTATCTTTATTTGGAAGAAGTGCGCGTATAACGCCAATCAACGCAAATTCATTAGCACCGGGTAGTTCAAAAAATAATCCCAGTTCTGCTGTAATTAAAGTCGGTGTTCCCCAACCAATAATAGCCATCGGTCCAAAAGAATATCTTCCTTCCTGTATTGGAAACACAGTTTCCAAAGAAGAAATTATACTATCGATATTCTCTACCGGATTGGTTGGAAATAAAATATTATCAATACTTCCATTACGAACACCATCGCGCAAACCATCGGTATTCATCCTGCGATGCAAGGCAATTATTCCTCCAACGCCGTTCAACGTAAATCCAAAGCCTAACTGAATCGGTTGAAACTCCGCTGTAATCAAAAGCAACAAAGAATAGCCTGGCTGTCCACTTGGTAGCTTCGTAGTTAAAATACCAATCGCCTTTATAGCAATCTTATCCTTAATACTTAATTCTAATGCCCCTACATATCTGCCTTCGTCTTTATTGAATGATAAAAAGCCGCCGCCAGAAATGGTTTTTGATTCCATCTTTAAACCTAAACCTGTTGGGGGTTTGAAGCCTAGATCAAGTTCAATGTTACCTAAAATACCTTGGTTTTCGGTAGACAACTTTTTGCTAGCTATCAACTCTACACCTATTCCTTTTACTGTGGCGCTGAAAGGTCCTAGTTTTAAACCAGCATTTAAAGAAAAAGCGAGCCCTGCACCAGTAGATTTTTTAACCAAACGAACTAATAACTCATCAACGGATAACGGGCCAATAGTTTTATGAATAGGTAAACTATATTCAAAACCTAAATGCCCTTGTATCCCAAATCCTGATTTGGATGACCACTGCAAAGATCCATCCCAGGCAATATCCAAAGAATTAGTAAAGATTTTACTTATAAATCCATCCCCACTTCCAGGTTCTAAGATAAATCTAACTTCTCCACCTTCTGCTGTACCTAATGCTACAACTACTTCAATATCGGCCAAACTCCCTAGGATCTCCAAACTAGCCTCAAATCCATCCAATTCAAGGCGGCTTTCACCTTTTGCTCCCAATAATATCCAAGGTCCATTGGATTCTTCAGGCACACCTGTGAGTTTGATATTTCCTTCAATAAGTCCTGAACTTAAATTGGTATCTAACTCTGTTCCGTCTGGAAAAATTTTAAGTCCGAACACCCCAGTGCCCTCAAATTCTGCATTAAGGGCTAAGGTTAGCTCTGGTGTTAGAGGAACGCTCGATCCTAATTGCCCACGGACTAGAGGCGTCAAATACAGGCCATCTGGCACAGCATTAGTACCTGGAACTTTTGTTATGGGCATAATTAATGCGCCTGCTTCAACGTAGTCGGTTTCATCAATCGTATGACCAGAAATTATCGGAACAGTAAGAGCTTCTATTCTTTGATCGTCAATTTGCTGGGTCGTGAAAAAAGAATTGTATAATGCTTTAATCGGTGTATCCCGCGAAACAAGAATCTTCATTCCAAGCGCGAATTGTTCTAGATTATATAGAAGTTTAGCATGATTGAAATTATTATTGGGATCATTCCAAGAGTAAAGATTTCTAAGAGTTCTAGGAGCGTCAGTTACAAAATCTCCTAGCTGGGTAATATCTATAGTGAACTTTTTATAGTTCATTTGATACGATAAAAGGTTTCCACTTGGAGTTTCATCTTCAATTTCAATTACACCTATTGAAAGAAAAATTCCATATATAAGCGGTTGATTTAGCCTTAAATAGTTACAAATTAAATAAGATGGTAGACGTTCACTAATTGTCTGCCAAAAGAACGAATCATTCATTGGTCCAGGAATACCTAATACACTACTCTGATCGTAATTTTTAATCGTGTTAAAAAAATCTTTGATTTTTTGAGCAAGATCAATAGTATTTTGAAGTTCATTTCCGCTTTGTTTCTGAATGTCTTCAACAAGAACTAATGCGTCATCAACGAGGTTAATAATAGACTGTAAAGAGGTTGCAATAGTCACAATTGAACTATTATCAATCTCTACGTTCCAGCCCAATTCTCCTAACAATACTTCCATTTCTGATGGATCTGACACTGCCGATTTAAGAGGATTGAGAGCTTCAGTCAGCGCGGTGCCGATGGGTTTTAAAAATAAACTCATAGATTTTCAAGTGTTACTGTTGTGCTCGTAGGAGCAATAGGTTGACTATGAAGGTCCATTAAATAACCAGTTGACCAACCTTCTGGAATTTGAACCTCATAATTATTTCCTTGTGGGGAAAAGAATCGAATTTTATCATAAACTCGATGAATGCTATGGCAATTATTATCATCCAATGCAACTCCATACATAAGTTGGACTGCACCGTGATTATTAAATGGAGTGCCTGAAGCAAATGAGCAACCATGCTCCATTATTACTTGTTTCTCACCAGGATTTGGGTTAAAGATTGACACGTTGTAATGAACACGTTTTATGTTATCTGCAATATGTCTAACCTCCACTTCTAGCTCTTGATTTGGTGGAACCATCGGCGCTCCCCTCTCTGAATTTGATCTGGACTGCAAACCTTTACTAGACCATCCTCTAAATTTGTAACCTGGCGGTACTTTAATATATAAATCTCCCGCAGGAAAAATCTTTTTCATTGTATCAAGATCTGCTAAAATGGCCGCCCATCTCCAGTGAAGATGAAAACAGTTATGGGGACAAAAAGGTGCTTCGACAGAATTATTTGTATATTGTGAGTACGGAATTCCGTCCACAGTCACATTATTTGGAACGTTTCCACCAGAATAAAGTGTTTCAAGAATCTTTCCAGAATTACCATGAATGTGGATGCTATCATAATCGCCTTGTCTAGGAAATTTTAGAGAATAATAATTTTGCAGGGAATGACTAAATTTTCCCATTCTATACGTGCTGAACTTTGTGTTTTGTGGGCCATAAACTCCAGTTATTTGCTTTGATATGTTAGAACTTGAAACTGCATTGGGATAATATCCATCGAATACGAAAGCCCAATCAAAAGGTTTAGGTATCAGAGTATTATATTTTCGAGTCTTGAGATACTGATTACTATCTATATAAAAACCTGCGAAATTTTGCGGGTTGCTAGTTAGTTCATCATCATAATCCAGAACATTAACATCCATTCGAATTGTCCCAAGGCAAGTTTTCACTTTTCTAGTACCCCCTGTCTGCCATTCGAAACTTATTTGAGGAAAAGCTTTCATTCCACCCGAAACTCCACCAGGGTCGAAATCATTTACTTTACCGCGAAATACAACAGATAATGTCACTTTAACGTTACAAACTCCACCCACATTGTATCCCAGAACCAATTTATACCCCCGCTGATACATTGAGTCTACCGAGTTCAGGCGCGTCCCCTCTCCAACAAAGAGCTGAGCAGTTCCTGTATGAAATGCGCTATTAATGCTGAAGGTTGCAGAGGAATTATCATCAAAAACCACTGATAAATTATTAAAAGTGATTTGATCAAATGCTTTTCTAACTTGAAAATTACCCGGAGTTTGATACACAGCATTACGTGCATCAATAATTCTTAGTCCAACTATATCATTTACCTCATATTTAAACTGCCAATACTCTGGAGGATTATCAATTGGAGCATTTGTAATAGTAGTTTGCGCTACCGTTGGGTCACCGGTAGATTTAGTTAAGCTCATCCAATTAACTTCATCAAAAACAAGCCTTTGCTTTGATAGTGACTTCTCGACCGCTAATTCTGCTGTTGATCGTCCTGTTAGAAGTCTTCTTAGAACTTCGTTACATATGGGACAAAATGAATGCATTGGAGTTTTCAGGTGTCGGGTAAAATCACCAAAATTTCTCTTCATTATACAATCATATGAACTTCTATAAACTTGGGTTTGAAAACCACCGCCTCCAATATGGAGTGCCAGTTTTTGAGGATTAGATGCCGGAGGATTGTTGTCTATATCATACACATTCAACCCATTTAAACGCTGATTATAATCCATAAAGTTTTTCCACTTAAAGCTTAGGATGGGAATGTAAACCGAGTTTGCTTGAGGAGGAAAAACAGAAATAACAACTAGATTAGGATATTTTGACAAAGTCTCTCTTTGACTTGCATTAGGTGCTAAGTAACTCGCATTTGGCAGTACAAATTCATCTCCTAGCCCAACCGATCTCGCAATTCCTCTAGCTAAAGTTAATTCAAAATGCTCGTTTGCAGACGATGCAACAAAATAATACAAGTTATTATTCCGATCTTCTAATTCAACTAAACTATTATCAGCGGCCCCAAGAGTTGTTTGTTCAGGTAATAAAACAAAAACAACTCCCATTCCAACGAAATCAGGATCAGCGCTTGGATTTAACGTTGATGAAAGTGCCACAGCTTGATCTGAGTGCTTTATCGACAATGATCCTACAAGACTATTTAGCGATGTAACATTCAACCATAATTTTTTGTTGGCCGTATTATAAACTGAATCTAAAGGCGTTTTTCCTGCAGTGTAGCTGAAATCATTCAGTGTAGTCTTAATTTGAGGGCCTGTAACATTCGCTGAACTCGCAATAAAATGACTATGTATAGCAAGCGAGCCTGTATATAGTTTTACTACATTAAAAGGTGAAAGTTTGAAGAGTTTATCACGAAGCTTAGCGCAATCATTAAGAAAGGTTTGTTGACTGGTATAGCCTTCGGATATTATATGAATATTAAAGGCTGAATCAGGCCGCACATTAGTGTCGAACGGAAATATTTTTTTTGAGATAGCTGTTGGCATAATGTAGCTTTTTTTAGTTAACCTGTTTACAGTAATCGTAGTTCAAAGTCTATTAGCGCATCAACTTAAATCTATTTTTTTTGAATAGAGCCAAACGCTTTTAGCTAAATTATGAAATCCTTATTCGCATAAGAAAAAGTCAGATACCGGAAATTCAATTGTTAGGTACGGGAAATTGAGTATATAAATTGCTATTTCAACAAAGGTTGAGATATTAAAAAGAATTCTCTTGCAAAGTCTGAATTTATAAAAGGCTTCTTTTGATTTTTTGTTCTACTTTTTCAGCCCATTTTTAAAACGACCACTGTAAATATCGATATACCCGAATTTATCTCTTCCTACGCGATAAGTTAAATTTTGGAAGGTTGGCGCGTCAATTGTATCTATAATTTTCTCACCCTTTACATTATAGTTGAGCTTCCGATTTTCGTAATACACCCATTGTTTGTCTTTAGAAAACTCACCTTCACCCGCTAAAATCACGAAACTTTCCCAGTCGGCTCCATGCATTTTTTTACTACCAAAATAATAAGACTTTCCGTCTGTTCCCCAATTGAAAATTCCTACGCCTTTTACAATTTTGAATTTCCTTGCCTCCACCTGTAAGTTTTTTCCATCATAAAAAACAGCTTTCCCATCAGTCTTAAAACGCGGATTTTTTAGGATGCCAGACGGTTCGTAAGATTTTAAAAACGTCTGATCTTGCCGATATTCAAAGTATTTATCTTCAGCGTAATCAGAATCTACCACTTTAAATGTTAATGGGTCTGCAGTAGAAATATGTCTTCCTCGATAGAAAACTTTGTGGTTATCTTTTGCATAACGAGTGTCACTAAAAATGATAAATTTTTCAGGATTAACTTTAACAACTTCACTACCCTCAAGCATTATCTCACCTTTTTCCCACCCTTGATAGTAATTGTAATTTTTAACTTCATTATGACGTGCACAATGTGTAAAAGTAAACAGACTAACTATAAGCAAGTTTTTTAAAAAAAAAGAAAAAGAATTTACATTTTTTCTCATCGTTTATATAATACCAAACCGTTGATAGAAAATTTGTCAAAGGCGACATATATCCCATAATGGCGATCACCATTATTAACTAAAAAAGAATTAAAATAATTGACTCTAGTAAGTTCTATGTAATTTGAGCCGAGTTCTTGACAGCGCTCAAAGATCAATGGAATAACCCAATGACGATCGAAATATTTCTCCAATTTCCAGGTTCCCGATGCATGTATAATTTTATATGTGCTTTTTAATTCGGTATCGAAATCGAATGGAAAATACTCTAATTCAAAAGTGCTATCGGCATTGAACCGGGCAATCGTCTTTCCTGCTACTTTGTCTTCAATATTAAACTGCCACTTACTAACAATATCAATTGTATACTCTCCGACGATATCTTCGCGGTGCACCTCTTTCATAACATATTCTGGAGATCTGGATGCAATTTCGCTCCCAACAATTGATGTATACGATAGAGCTGCAAAAAGAGGGATTAACATTATAAAAAAGAGTAAACCTAAAACTAAGGTGAATGAATATAGTCTAAGTTTCTTTACAATCTTGTTATGTTTATCATGCGTTAAATAAATTACTACGTAAAACAGAAAATAGAATATGTTTACTGCTATCAAAAAAACAAAGTAATATCCAAAGAAAGAAATAGGAGGATTAAATAACTGTGTTGGTTCGTGGACAAAAATCGATAGAAGATTGAAAGCGAAAAAACTAAATAGTATAACAATGAAATTAAAAATTAGCCTTCGGGATTCCCACCAGCGGTAGAATCCTTTAAACGATAGATTGCCGTCATCTAATATTAACTTTTTCAGCAAAGGCAAAATTAATAGATTTTGTTTTACTTTAAATGGATATGTAGTTTAGTCTTTGCCAAGGTCTACCCAAAAATATTCAATTAAAATTACATCAATAGATTACAAATTTGCACGAAGTAATGCCTTTAGAATCCCTCAAAAAATAAATTCCTTTAGTTAGAGAGCTAAGATCGAGTTGATGAATGCCAACACCAAATTCAGCAGTATGTATTACTTGTCCTAAATTATTACAGATTATTAATTTAGCGTAAAAATCTAAGTTTATATTAATTGTCCCGGATGTTGGATTAGGATATAGTCTTATACTGCTATTACTTAGATTCTCTATATTTTTCATTCCCGCACACTCACTAACGCTCTGCGTAATAACCGCGGTATTCTTACAACCGTTAGCATCTATCCCACTTAAAGAATAAGTGGTATTAACCACTGGGCTTACTGTTATAATTCCGGCAGAGCCGCCAGGGTTAAAAGTATAATTAACGGCACCGTTGGCGCTGAGCGTTGCACTTTCACCCACACATAACAAATTACTAGTACTTGAAATGCTTAAAGTAGGTAAAGCATTCACTGTCACATTAAGTGTCCTTTGTGGCGATACTCCACAAGCATTGCCGGATGTTAAAGTAAAAACCCCCGAAGAGCCAGGCGTTGCCGAAATGCTTGTACTGCTGCTTGAACCAGACCAACCGGAAGGTAGTGACCATGTATAGGAAGCTGCACCGAATGTTTGAATTGTATTGTATGTTGTTGTGATTCCTGCGCAGATTGATGTGCTTCCTGTTATTGCGCTGGGTGCACTCGGAGCTATTTCGCAGCCATCAAACTTTACTAGGAATCCATCAGTGAATGCGCCAAGCGTGCTTTGGTGACTGCCTATAGTTGCGATACTTAACCCTGTAGTAGATTGAGTTATCCCTGCTATATATACATTCCCGGAAACGTCTACTGCACACCCTCTAGCATCGTCACTTGCAGTTCCGCCATAATATGTGGCGCTCTGCCTAATGCCATTTGTATTAAATTTTACAAGGAAGCCATCCATAGATCCGCCTCCATAGACGAATTGATGCCCATTGCTAGTTGCAATAGTTGACCCACTATTAGAACCAGTTGTACCTGCAAAATATACGTTACCTAAAGCATCGGTTGCTGATGAATAAATCTGTTCAAGCCCCGCACCGCCATAGTATGTTCCCCATTGTCTCACGCCATTAGAGTTAAATTTAGCTATCATCCCATCCAAATTTCCTCCAGGTGCGGTTTGATGCGCCCCTAACGTATATAATGCTAAGCTTGCCACGGTTTGTGAAGTTGGTCCAGCTAAAAATACGTTACCTAAATTATCTGTAGCACAAGTCCTGGCTCCCTCGTCACTGTTATCTCCATAATATGTTCCCCATTGCCTTACACCACTTCCATTAAACTTCACAAGAAACGCATCACCACCACCACCAGCATGGGAAGTTTGATAGCTTCCCGATGTGCTGACAACATTCGCAGCGGCAGTACCAGTAACCGTACCGGCCATAAAAATATTGTCGTTCAGATCAACCGCGCAGGATTGAGCAAAATCATTGCCTAATGAGCCACCATAATAGGTACCCCATTGCCTTATTCCACTTGAATTGAATTTTGCAAGAAAGGCGTCTGAACTCCCACCCCCATATGTAGATTGATGACTACCAAATGTCGCTATTGTAGTATTTGTGCTTGTTGTAGTTCGTCCAGCGATATAAATGTCATTAGTACTATTTGTACTGCACGAGTAGACGTAATCGTCACCAGCGCCACCATAATAAGTGGCCCACTGACGAACTCCGCTCGAATTAAATTTAACTAAGAACCCTTCCCAATTTGAGCTATAGTTAGGTTGATGACCATTAGCTGTAGAAATTCCACTACTAGAGCTTGTAATACCGGAAGCATAGATATTACCTATTAAGTCTGTTGCGCTTGAATATGCAATTTCGCCTTGAGAACCTCCATAATATGTTGCCCATTGTCTCACGCCATTTGCATTAAATTTCACGAGAAATCCGTCACCGCTGCCATCCGCTGTTGATTGATGACTTCCGGAGGTTGCAATTATTGTTCCTGTTGATGATAATGTTGAACCCGCTTCGTAAACATTTCCGACAGCATCGACGCTACAAGAATAAGCTTCATCAGTTGATGCTCCGCCATAGTATGTTCCCCAAATTCTTGTAATTGGATCGATAATTAATTCATAGTTTGAATTATAATTTTCTATCTCAAAACTGAGAACGTTGTTTGTTACTATCCATTTAGCTTTTAAACGTTTTCCATTTTGAAATACTAATGGAGCTCCTTCCTGAACTTTTCCTAAAGGCGTGCTTAGAAGTAGTGATCCATCTTCATTAACACTTATTTCCGCACCTTCAACTTTTACTTGTATCTGTTTATAGTCTGCATGTGCAGCTACACTATAATCGTGTTTTAATTCATTGTTCTTTTCGTAGTAATGTAAATTAATACCCTCGTATAAATTGTGTAAGGTAACTCCTTTGTAACTTTTCACATTCAATGCTCCATCAGGGCAGCTTTCCAGATAATAATTATTATATCCATTAAGCACTTGGTCTTCAGTCTTTGTAAAATTCTTGTTACAATTCAACCAATTTAAATCGATGCGATAAATGCTAAGTCCTGAGCTTGTCGAAGGGGTTGGTTGATCTATTTCTTTTCTTTTTTGTTTGGTTCTTTCATCCGTCACTTGCTTATAACTATCTATTCTGTACAATTGATAACTCACACCTGTTTTCTTGATATGCACGGCCATGTTGCCAGTCATCGTGCCATACAAAACATCGGGGCGAGCCTTATAATTTTGGTCATATACCTGGCCTTTATTTTCAGTAAAACTGATAGTTTGTTGTTTTTTGTTAACCGGATTTTCAGGAGTTGTTTTTGAAAAACCAAAAGCAATAACAGATAGGATTAGTGTCAGGGTAAAAATGATTTTTTTCATGAGAGTGCACACATTAATTAATATGATATTAAGGTAAGAAAATAATCCCTAAAGCCACTACCGGATTTTTAGACACTTACTACCGGAAATGTCTCCAACGCATAGCAATTCTAGTCATCACAAAGTTATTTGCTAATTAACTTATGTGTTAATCGTTTTCATTACACCGCCACTTCAAACTGGTTAACTATTTGTAATTGTCCTTCAAGTGCCGGGTTTAATAGCAGTTGCTGTTCAAGAATTTTTTGTGCTTCAATTCTTGAACCGGCTATTAAGCTGTTGTAACTTGTAAGATCCGATGTTTTTGCAATTGCAAAGCTTGCTGCTGTTTCCGTAATGGGTAGTGGTGCATCAGAGGCGCGCAAGCGATCTGTTGAAGCTGACCCTAAGTTAGAGTTGGCAGCAGTTGTTCCCGTCGTACTAGTAGCTCTAAATGCTACAGCAATTGTAGATGGACTTGTCATACGCACTGGGGTTCGGCGTGAATCCATAATTATTTGTTCATAATTATATTTTCGTCTGCGTGGCTTGCCTCCTTTTAATGCGGTGCTTGTGCTTTTTACCTCTAGTCCAGAGGTCAGTTTCTGAAAGGAAGCGCTATTGAGTCGGTCAGTTTCTGACAGGTTAAAGAATTCGTTAGGTGCAAAATATTCTTTCAGAGGGTCTTTTTGTAAAATGTTTGCAGTGGAAGCATCATAAGAAATATTTAAACTAAAATAAGAATACCCTGTAGGATCAGGACGACAATTACCAAAGCGTGTAATGTCAATATCCAGTGGTACTATCTTCTGACTCACTGCCAGCTTGCCTTGTGGGTGAACTACCACTTCTGGTCCAGATGTATTAAATTCACGTATTGTTACAAGCAAAGGCACATCATCTGATACCGTGGCCTGCCAGTTCTTTTTATCTTCAAGAGCTACGATGAGTTTGTCTAATACTTTAACATCTGGTAAGGTTGTTGTGTCGTGATCTCCAAAGGTTTTATCAAAATCTTTGTCAAACTCAACTCCAAGTACTTTAAACGATACATTTCCTTGTACATGCCAAGGCGTTGGTCCTTCAAGCAAGCCTGCAAAAGATATGCTCATTATGGCCTTATTTCTTCTGCGAACTTCTAAACTTCCATCTATAGATGCTTCAAAACGAAACGGTGAAAAATAAAATAAGGCGTCAAATCCTAAATGTCCGCGTAGGTCAATGTTATCATTTATTGCCCATAGAAAATCTATAGCTGCACCAAACTGTGCTGTGTTAGATGTAATGGCAAAATATGTACTGAGCGTTAAGCGTGGTTTTTCTCCATCAATTAAATTGATGGTGAGTCTACGCATGTTTGGAATGTTGAGTGGTGGGATAGGGAACTTCGGATGAAATCCTCCAACACTTAATACAAAGGTTGGCTTATCGCCCCACACAAGTCTGAATACCATATCCCCAGACAATCCCATGCCGGCTACTGAAGAATCAAATAAGGTAGCATCAAAGATGATTGTCTTTTTCTCAAAGTTGATAATCCCTGCAAAGGCAATTTGTAGTTTTAAGATAGGCTTATCTTTGTTTGGAAGAAGGGCGCGTATAACTCCAATTAAGGCAAATTCATTAGCACCTGGTAGTTCAAAAAATAATCCCAGTTCTGCTGTTATTAAAGTAGGTGTTCCCCAACCAATAATTGCCATTGGTCCAAAGGAATATCTTCCTTCCTGTATTGGAAACACTGTTTCTAAAGAAGAGATTATATTATCTATATTTTCTACCGGATTGGTTGGAAATAAAATATTATCAATAGTTCCATTACGTACACCATCGCGCAAGCCTTCGGTGTTCATCCTGCGATGCAATGCAATTATTCCTCCAACACCATTTAAAGTAAATCCAAATCCTAATTGTATCGGCTGAAACTCCGCTGTGATCAATAGCAACAAAGAATATCCTGGCTGCCCACTCGGCAACTTCGTAGTTAAAATACCGATAGCCTTTATAGCAATCTTATCCTTTACACTCAATTCTAAAGCACCTACATACCTTCCCTCATCCTTATTAAATGATAAAAATCCGCCGCCGGTAACTGTGCCACTTTCCATCTTTAAGCCCAATCCTGTTGGGGGCTTGAAACCAGCTTTTATGTCAAACGGACCTGCATTTCCTTCGGCAAAAGTTAGGGCGAGTTCAACTCCTATTTCTTGAACAATTGCTGTAAATGGACCAAGTTCTAGTTTCACTCCTGCTGCTGCAATTACCTTCACCTTTGCCGGAGTCGTAGGTGGTGCTTGTACGGCTAAGCGAAGATTATCAATAGTAATAGGTCCTAGCTGAATGTGCGGATTTAATTGAAGCTCAAATCCTCCTGCTCCCCGAAATCTTAATCCACCGGTGTTCGACCAGTTTACGCCTAATTCTACTTCAATGCGTTTTTCAACGTTACCTAATATCTTACTTATAAATCCATCTCCATCACCGCCTTTCAAAACAATGGCAAAGCCTTTTAAAGCTGCGTCGAGTTCTATCTCAAATGAATCCTCTAGGTAATCTACATTGAAACTCAAATCTGCGCCTCGCATCTCTAATCTAGAACCAAGCGGATTGCCTAAAAGAGTAAGAACTTCGTCTGGTGTATACGACAATGTCGCTCCAAAGCCAGCCTCCGGCAGCGTTGTATTAGGTTGTCCAGGAAAACGAATGTCGATGTTGTCTGCGGCAATAACAATCGCGAACAATTCGAATAAATTAGTTGCCGAGCGGAGATTTATTTCAAAATTTTCACCTAAGTCAATTGTGGTTCCGAAACTGTTTGGTAAGTAGGGTTGAATAATTATGCCAGTATCAGGGGTTCTCTCATCGCCATAGAAACCGGTTATTTCAACTCCGATTTTCTGAGATCCGCCTGCTATAAAATTCAGCAATGGAACACAAAGCACTTGTTGCTTAGACCTCTCATATGTTTGTGTAATACCGTAGTTCAATAAATATCGGTAAGGTAAGTCTCTCATATTAGGACTAAAACCAATGCTAGTAAAAAGTTCAAATAAATTAGCAAGTACTTTATCGGCCCGGAAACTCGAGGTTCCCCAACCATAAACAATTGCAGGAATAGTACTCGGTTGAGAGATCAGGTCAACTAGTTTATCTGGATCGAACTTTACCTCGTTAAAAAAAGGTCGTGTTCCGCTTGCCGCATTATACTGAATTGTTATAGCGTTACTAGAAGTCAACACATTATAGATAAGGGGAAACTCCGTATTAATATATCTAAGTAATAGATATTCAAATATACGTTGTGATGCATCCAGATAAAAAGAAGAACTCACACTAGATGGTAGTGAAGTGTTTGGGATGTTTTTTATACTTGTGTATAACATCTTTGCCTTAGAAATCAGGTCTTGTATATCCGGCAGGGTAGGAGAAGAACCTATCGCCTGCAGTTTAATAATCAGCTGGTTAATGTCATTCGCTAAATTGGCGAAATCTGAAGGTACTGATGTTACCGCTGCATTCCAGCCCAGTTCGCGAAGAAAGGAATTAAAGTTAGCCGGACTTGCAATAGCATCTTTAAGTGGCCGAAGAGCTTGCGCTAATTCACTTGCGATAATATGTAATGTGTTTTTTGTACTCATATTTTTGGGTTGAAGTGTCGATTATATTCTTCATTAAGGATTCTATGTTTGGATGGATCTATCCGATTTACCATTATGTACCTGCAAATCGGGCAAAAAGGCATATCTCCCTTTGAATCACTACCACGCATTGCACAGTAACCTGTTGGATGATAAACATCTTTCGAAGCTTCACCGCCACCCCCGAACAACCCAACAACGTTTTCGTGTAATATCAAAACATCAAATTTCTTGTAGATGCTTTTTTCCTCGTCATTATGGGAACGATCAAAAGTTAGTTGTGTCAGAACTGGGTATTGTATGTCGTCATCTGATCCTGGATAAGGTTCAGCGGTCATTGGTCTATTATTATTTGTAATCGCTAACCTTACGCTGTTATTAATCATTTCAGCATATTTTTCTTTTGGTATAATAGAATATTGCTTATCAACAGTGATACTGGGAACCGCGTTAGGTTGTACCGTTTTTAATGTAATGTTGGTATCATCGTCGACATAATCAACAACGTAATTATTGCCATCGGCTATTAATACGGCACCACCTCCAAATCCCAACTCAGCTACCTGCGTCAAAAACCAAGTATCTGTGCCTTGCACTTTTTTAGTAGTCATGTCAATCTTAATTGTACCGAATCCTCGGACCTCAGAGGAAACAAGTTTTACCAACAAACTGCCAACTGGCAGGGCTCCTGGATTATTGTCTACAACAATGATATTTTGATCAGGCTTAATATTAACAATAGTGACTTCTGGACCATAATATTCGGGTCCTTGTTCTGGTTGTGGTAGTGCCCCCGGCGGTGGAGGTACCTGATCGTTTTCAACAACATCACCAATATCCCGTCTCCTTAATCTAACCTTATCAGTGATTTTAAATCCCGTTAAATGGCTTGCCGCGGCCAATGTTATATCCGTGTTAGGAGCGTTGGCTTGAATAGCGGCAACTACTCCAGATGCTGCAAAACGCAACCAGCGCCAAGGGATATTATCTCCGACAAAAAGCACAGGCTTTACCACTGATTTTGGAACGAGATTATATAGTTCTTCATCATTATACTTTAAATTTTTGTCGTCACCTTCATACTCGTCGCCTAACCAAAATGTATGTGCTAATTCATGAGTAACAGTTCCGAACACGTGATCAGGTATCTCAGACGGAATTGCTATAGGTGTAAGATCAAGTTGCCTTCCAGCCCCTGCTGTTGCACCCTTGAAGTATGTATCAGGATTTAGGGAAATGCACAAGGTATCTGTTCTTCTTTTATTGTTGGTATTATCGCGTTGCGTTCCTCCATCACATGGCCCATGCATTAGAAACGCTACAAAATCAAAGTCTTTATTGAATCCGGCGCCATTTTTTGCCCAAACTCCACCTACCACTGGAGCCGCTGCGCTTGCTGAACGTATATTTTTTAGCAGATTGTCAAAATTGTTGCGGTTCATTCTTTGATAACCTGGCCCAACTGATACAGAACTTGACGGTAGCATACCATCTCGTCGCGGGGCGGAAGAAAATTCGAGTTTTAATGCAGTATTTCTGTGATTAATCAGCCTTCGCTCGCCGGTACATAACCAACATTTATAAACATCGTCATAAACGTGTGGATCAGGTGACGCCCCCCCTGTCACTCCCTCAAGGGTTATCGTTGGGTGATATAATGTCTGCCATTTAGCTAATACCTCCGCTTTTGACGCAAGGGTATCTGATGGGGTGGCCAGTCCTACCTTTGCAACCAATTCACTCAGGCGTTGCTCATAGTCAAGAGATATTTTACTTGCTCTTTGTTTCAAATAACGAGCTGCAGTCCCAATGTCTTCATTAGTATCCTTGAGATAGATTGCTTTTATTATAATTGCACCGTCTTTTTCTTCGCTTTGTGATAAAAAACTATCAACGCCATTAATAAAAGTATCTACATCTGCTAATTTATCATAAGTGGTTTCTGTTGGCGGAAGGCCTTTGGGGTACTCGTCAACTAATACCTGAAACGGGATTTGCTCGCTTCGCACCGTGCATTCTGACTGTTGCGAAGGAAGAAACAAAGACCAAAAGTTCATATTCGGTGAAATTAAATCCCAGGGTCTTTTAGTCACCCTGTTTATCATTTTACATCGTAAATCAGAAACCATCCTTTCAAAGTCAGCTTCTTCACTACTAGCAAACCCTTCACTAATAAAAAGTATATTCGGGAAGTCATTAATTCGTTCTTCCGCGGGACCGCCAGCAAATTGGACCTTGGGCTGACTGGCTTGCGATAAAGTGGGGTTTTGCCAGGAATCCAGTATAGTTAAGGTACCTGGCGTTATCGTCAGGTTATTGTTAGCGTTGTTGATCGGCGAACCAATCGCTATCACAGCATTTATTTCAATCGAGGGTACACCAATACTTGCTGCAAGTGGAGTAAATTTTCCCGTGTTCGCTACGGAAATTAGAGCGCTATTCGAACCCCAAGTAATGTCTGGATGAAAGGTGATGTCTCCGACTGTTCCCTCTGAAAATTCAGCGTAGATTGAAAACATATTATTATCTTCCTCGGCAATAACATCCATGGCAGAAGGGGTCATCCAAGCACTCACAATTGCATCATGTACATGCACCCGATAACTCGTTTCAGTTAGGTGGTCGGATGTTTCCATTGTTACTTTAACATCAAAATTGAAATTTCTATTGCAATCGGGGTCTCCGGGCGCCAGGGCACTGGCATAAACTTCTCCTGTATTGGTGTCAAAAGCGATTCCATATGTGGAAATTTGAAATGGCTGGGGATATGTACCGGGCTGATTGATATGGTTAGTATGAAAAGTTTCTGCACCCAATAGATTAGGAATAAACATCACACTACTGTAATCATTCGCGTTCGGAAATGGTGGATAGGGTGAAGGAGGTGCAGTATTATTTATAACGTCCATTAATCGGTAGTATGTATCATCACCTTCAAAGTTAACCCCTAAATGGTTACGCATATCATGTGTTGGGATACCGTTTCGTAATACATGCACATCAAATCCGAGATAATGTATACGCGTGCCTGCATATTCCAATTGTTTGGGATCCCAGATAATATAATCTATTGGCATAATTTAATTTTTTAAGTAAATATATCTGTAACAGCCTCCTGGATTGCAACGTGAAGCAATTAATTTGTTAGGCAAATACGTCAGTGTTTCAACTTGCTCCCTCATCAATGATCTATTAGAGCAATTAGTTTCCTGGTATTTTATCCGGCTTAAACGCCCATGGTCGTAAACGTAAGTGTATACCTCTTCAGTAGCCGCTGGCCATTCCTCTGTAGGTCTATTTGATGAACTTGATGGGCAACTGTTCTCGTAACGGATTATTTTTCCAGACCGGTTATACTGATATTTTTCCACGCCCCTATACCTTTCCTTAGACTCGATTGGTTGGCCTGCTGAATTATATTTGTAGGTAATGTAATAATCTTTCTTTGTAAAGGAATTGTTATATCTTGATTCCTCTTTGAGTATTTTATAAGTATTATCATATTCGTATATGTAGGAATACTTGAAACTTTTATCTCTGTTAATACATAGGCCAATCTTTTCAATGCAATTTCCAGCAGTATCATATGTATATGTATAAACCGTTGTGTCGGCATTTACAATATAAGTTTCCGTAGTCAATACCTTCGACTCATCAAAGATCTGTATTTTCAATACACGAAAAGGATTAACCTCCTGCTTTACTATTTCTTCAATACGAACAATACTGAGCCTTCCATCAGTTGAATAATTAATTCTTCGCGATAAAAAAACACGAGATAAAGTATCCTTCTTTAAAGGAAAGGAGTCCAAAGCAGTCAAAAACCCGTTGAAATCATACTGCCTTATGCTAAGCGTGTCGTTTCTTTTCGAATTAGATTTATTACTCTCAAATTTGTAAATTACTTCTACTACACCGGCTTTTGCCAAATCCTTGCGTTGATAATCGGAAAACTGTGGTGGGTTAAATGCGAATATCACATTACATACAGCAAGTAAAATACACAAAAAAACACTCCTTATTAACTTATTAGTAGACTTTACTCCTAGACAAACTTGTGGTAAATATTCCAATCCGTGGCTATTTATAGTTCGAAACAACATTCAGTAAGAGATTAATTGCTAGCTAATAAATATAATGGAATAAACCCAACGATTCAAGAAGACGGTTACCGGAAATTCGCCCCTCAACTACCGGAAATGTGTGAACGTATAATTTATAACTGCCAGTATACTCTGGATTATTTACTAATAAAGTAAATTTGGCGAAGGAATCTAATAAGTAACTTTTATTTTATTGATCGCTAAAACAATTTAAGCCGCATCATCTTTTTTTAGAATTCCCCGTACAGCTTTTGCCCTAACTGAGTCGAGATTTGATTTACGCTCTATTCGTTTGCTTATTCTTTTACAAAAACCATCAAACTCTTCGCTACCACTTTCTTCAGATCTCAATAATTCCGATAAAGCTAGCCAGGCCTCGGCTTTTTCCTCAGGATTTAAATTGTCAAGGTATCCGATAATCGATAAATAAATATTGTCGGCAAGCCTATCAGAATAATTTTCGTCCCAAGATTTAGATCCTTTTAATACTTCAGGACGCCACATAGCTAAGGCTGCTAGAATAGGCTTCTTAAATTTGTGACGATAGATAACGTCAACACCGAAAATATCCCTATCTGATTTTTGATAGGGGATTCTCGATATTGTACCCCAACCATATATCCCTCTAATCGATAGATCAACTGCCATCCAGAAATAGACTACATCACCAATTTTCATTTCATTACGATATCGGGTTGCATATCAGGTATCTTTATCACCTACTCTTAATTTTTTTCATAAATCAAAATTGCCCGGTGCCGCTTGAAAAATAAATGTGTTCATCTTGTAAAATAGCTTTAATTTGTCTTTTCTAAAAAATAATAGTACAGTAATTGATTTGTCCTTAGATAGGCAGGACAACTTTTAACGCAGTAAAAATAGCTTTCGATACAATTCCCAAAACCGCATTCACCACATCCTGCGCAGTAACCAAAGCAATACCTTGTATTGCAATAAGTACGTTTGAAAGACTAGTTCTCTGAATTATTATCCTTTGCTTAAGCTCTTCCTCCGAAATTTCACCCAACAGCTTCAGTTTAGCAAGATCCTCAGCATTTTCAGCGAATTTTTTAAACTCAGTTTCCGCATAAGGCTTTACTTTCTTCCACGATTTTCCAACAATGATTTTTGTTACCTCAAAGGAGTCTTTTAAAATCTGCTCGTAATCCATCTTATTTATTTTTTAGGTTTAACTGCTTCCTGAAGCCTGATAATAGATTCAAAAGAGGCGTTTACCGCATCCCTTATATCGTGTCTGTCATCAACATAACTATCTTTAAAACCAGGCGATTTATGCAGACTCTCAAAGGCATGCAAGGTACTGTCAAGATTCGTAATTTGCTTCTTTACCAATGCTCCTTTTTTGTCTAAGTACTTTGTTCTGCTTTTCAAAACAAATAAGCTTGCGTTCATATTGTCATAGTAATCTTGAAAGTTTTTAACTTTTTGATTCGTACTATCATTATCCTGAAAAGTCCTCGCGAGTTTAATAAAATGTAAATTAAAATTCTTTTGCAGCTCGCTAACCGTCGATTCTATAATTGGATCATAACCCGAAATAAAAGTAACTTTACAACAAGCTAATAGAATAGCAAGTAGCAGAGCTGTACTTAATATTCGTTTTGAACCGGCTCTTTTCTTGAAATCAAAAGTCTCTAAATGTGTATTTTTCATTTAATTTGGTTTTAATCCCAGACGCATCAAAACAGCTTGCAGAAATTCAATACGCGGCTGTTGCCCTTTATAGAGCGAACAGCAAATCTGTATGGCTTTGTTAATAGTGGCATCTGAAAATTCAGTATGATATTTTTTAATTTTATTACGTAGATATTCTACCTCCCATTGTTCAGTGCATGAAAAGAATCTTCCATCTCTACCGTCTGTGATTTTGAGATTGTCATAGTCTGACCAATCGTCTTCAATTATGCTTTTGGCAGACATGCTTTATCTATAAATAATACTTACTATTAAGATACTTCTCTACGTTCGCACTGGCCATGATATCCCAGGCATTGCTAGCCACACCCTGTTTTGAAACCAAAGAATATTCTAAAGCCTTCCTTCTGAATATTGCAAACGTATCTTTCTCTTTTGCCACACGCTCTGTCATAAAAAAATCTGTTCCAAAAAGTATGCGGTCTCCATAAGGTTTTTTCAATTCACTAAAGATAAAGTCGTGAGTCTTATGGTCAGTAAGAGAGTAGGATACATCTGTATAAACAGAATCGAAGTCAAGCATCAGTTGTTGAATTTGGGCGGTCCAGTTTACTGTATTATTTACTCCATAATAATCATCTGCAGCATTTTTACCTCCATTATTAATTGTGTTTTGTAGCATCATATGCTCCGAACCTCCAAAATGAGCAAAGCACAATTTTAGAGGGGTGCCTTGATCTTTAAAATATTGTAGCATAGCTCTATAACTTTCGGGCTCAAGAAAATAACTGCAATAATTTTGATTGTTACCTAATTTCTGAGTGTTTATTAATCGTCTGAAAAATTTACTTTCAAGTTTGTGACCTGGTTTAGGTGCAGCGTGGTAACTTTGTAAATAGGGATTCCAGGCTCTCAAACTTGCATTTAAATAGTCTCTGTTGTTATTGAATATTCCGCCGAGGTAACTGCAGTGCGTTAGAATTGGAACGTTATTCTGAGCAGCCCATTCAAACGTGGGCTTAAGCTTTTCATCAAAAGCATAAAATCCTGTACTGGGATATAATTTTAAGCCTGTAAAAGCATTTATTGCTGGTTGTGACTCCGCCACTTTTATTTGGGTGTCAAAATACGTTTTTACCGTAGTCAACAATTCCTGGCCACTTGTCTTCCAGCGCGGATCAACACTTAGAAATATCAATAGTCGTTCAGGATAACGCCTTTTTACATTTATGATTTCTTCTAATTGCCCTTCATATCCTGATACAGATCTTTCAACACCTAACTCTTCCATAAAGAGGGTAAGCGCTGTAATTTTCATAGAGGCATCTGGATACTGCTGTAGTAGATCTCGAAAAACATCCATTTGTCCCGCTCTCTTTCCTACGTGCAGAAAACATGCATATCTTTTGCCGCTATCTCCTCCCAAAACATTTAAAAGTTTTTCCATCGCCTTAGCACCGCCGTCAGTGCTTGTCAAAGAATCTATAGCATTGGCAGCAACTGCCGGCATATACAAACTAAGAAATTTCTCGGGTGCATTGTTCATCGTAAAGATGTGCGAATGCATATTGTGATAAATCATGCTTTATTAGTTTTACGTGAATATATTTTTTTCAGTAAGTCAAACCAGAACGGCGCTCCAAAACTGGCGGCTAAACCTGATAAAGCAAAACCCAAGAGTTTAGGAAACAGAATAGCAAAAAGAAATACTGATAGCTTATCAATCCAGGAGCTGGATTTCACAGACTGAAGCTGTGCTTGATTTGCGCTATTTTTATCCTGGCGTTTATGTTTGTTGAGAATGCTATGACTCCATCCTACGGGAAGGTTTGCTTCAAGAGCTAAGCTATCCATGAGATTGCCATAGCTAACTATCTTATCTTTCAGCGAATCTTTATCAAGCGTGTTATTTGCACGTGCTAAAGTATTAAGACGATCCGTATTAGATTCGTAAAAATTCATTAGCGCCGCCTGAGAAGACTTATTAGTCTGCAGATGATTAAATAATTGCACACTGTCTATATTGAAAAGTATAGCTAATAGAATGCCCAACCAGAAAAGTCGTACACGTGCTCTCTTACGATACCAGTAGGTTAATCGTTCACCCATTTCATTGTACCAACTTTCAATCTGGTTAACAAGACAATTATAGATAGCTGTTTCATCCGCATTACCACTTGCGTTTTTACACATCTCTGCCGAATGCATTGCCTTCTGAAAAAAACTTACTACATCGCTTGGTTTCAAAGTGAGTGTAGCGGCTTTAAAATTGTTTAGGAGTCTGGAACTAAAAGGTAGCTCCGAAGGTTTATTCATCTGAACAATCTGAGAATTTCCTACAACTTCAATGAGTGTCTCAGCAAAGAGTCGTGACTCAATATTATTAGTTGGTGTAGAGGTTGCACGATTAAGCAAGTCTATAGACCCATGCATATATAAAAGAGATCCCCAATTCACACCATTTGGATGATCAAACAATTGTTTAAGCAGCCATTTTTTCATGAACCGTCCGCGTTCTGCTTTCATAAGGGAAACAGCTTCGTTAATAGTACTGCAAAATATTGCAAACAAAGCCCAACAGATAACCAGACTTATAGTTACTGTTACTATCGGCATTGAAAATACATCCATGTCTATTTATTTTAAATTATTTATGGTCTTTTATCACCCTTTAAATAAGATCCGGTAACTCTGAAAAATGCGTCTGAAGTATTTGTACCGGCAAAGCCATCAGCTTTCAAAGGCTGTCCAACGTTGCTTAGTAATTGTTGTAGCTCTTTAGCTTTCTCATCATACTTTTTTGGATTGTAAACAACATTGGATCCTAAAGATTTAATCCGTGAAATGGGATCTACATCTCCGGTCACAACTATTTGCTTTTCCGCCATTCTTCGAAGAAAAGCTGCAGTGCCTATTTGTTTTGATACGGCATTCGGATCATAAATTCCATCAGCCGTGTATTTGCCCTTTGTATACTGATTTGTAAAGCTCCACAAGTAGGGTGAGTTGATCCCCTTAACGCGATAACCAAAACCATTATATCCTTCAAATTGATATAGTAGTTCTGGCACCGTCCAATTACTAATCTTATCTAGTTTTCTAAGTATCAATGCGTCAAAGGCACTATCTTCCCAGGTAAAGGGTGGGCTTCCAGTGGCTGGTCTGTTTTTTGGAACTTGAACGGTTTTAGCAGTCAACGGGTCTCCGTTATGAAGGTGAGTATTAAATTTTCCGCCACCTTCCATAGTATGAACTATAGCGATAAAGTACCATGGCACCCCTGTGCGTTTTGAGACGGCTTCATATTTGGCGCGATTTGCAACTATCTTATCGATCGCTGCATCAACCAACGGATACTTGTCGACTTTAATTTTACAAGTATCGAACAGTCGTTGATACTCTTGTTGCATTTCAACTGAATTAGTAGGCATATATTTATGGGAGTTTGAAACAAATTAAATACTTCATTACTTCCATTACAATTAAATTGGTACGGGAAAATTTGCGTCTTACTACTGGAACTGAAATAATCTATTACGCATTAGAATCTTTTTGTCCAGACTCGGCGTTGCTGTCTGTACCCGAAATAATTGATTCGCTCTTATGTGCAAGGTTGGGTACAAGATTTTGACTGAAGCCTCCAATAACCGCTAGTGCATAGATGAAAAAATTGTTTGATGAATTACTAATAGCATAAAGCAAACCAGCTCTATAGATAATATAGATAATGAGCCCACTGAGCATCGAAATAAGGATTCGAAAAAGACCTGCATAGGTTCGTATCACGGTAAATCTGCTAAATTTCTGATCGTGCTTATCTATGTAAATCGCTATAGACAACAATCCTCCTATTGATCCAAAAACCATCATGTTTATTAAATCGATCACATGATTTTTTATAGGGTGATAGCTGTTAGGTAATAAGTCATTATAGATTTTAAGTGAAAGACTAAACAAACAAAGAAGTATAACAGCAGCAAGACATGGTAACAAGTAATATACCTTATTGTATTTATTATACTGAATCTCTCTGGTTACTTCTTCTAAAAGTTTTTTAGCAGCTTTCTTTCTTTCAGGTTTGTTGGAAAGATACAGCGTGTAAACATCCGCCATAGTGTTTTTATACTGCCCCCACAAAGTGGGATCTTCACCCAAAAAAGCTTCAACCTTATCAAGCTGGATAGCTATCTCAAAAGTATTATCTTCAAAATCTGAAGAAGTTTTGTATGAGATCTGCCCAGTCTCTTTAACTTCATAGATTACAAAGTTTGAATGACGGTGTATAACAAACAGCACTGATTTTTTCGGCTGATCGTTTAATTCATAGCCCTTTGCAATAAGCATAAGGTCTTCGTGTAAATCTTTCATAAATAGTGTGACAAACAATTATGGATAAATGTACCATACACTAATACTGCTGGAAAAATTTTTCACTACCGGATTTTCACTCTTCAGGTACCAGAAGAGGAGCAATATTTTGTTGAAGACTATAAACCAATAACATGTTCGTTAGATCATTGCTTGTATTCTTTTCTAACCTTACATATACCCAAAATCCCGAAGAATGCGCAAATCCAAAGAATCAAAATATAAAGTTGTCTGCGAAGTAATAAACCGAACGACCAACAAAACGCATTTCGAAAATCAAATCATAACTTTGGAGAATCGAAAAAGAGTATTTTCTGATCGGGAAATTCTTTCGAAAATCATTTACACTAACGTTATTGCCATCAACAGTGTTGATCTAGTGGTAGATTAATGCAACGTTTACGTTTTTATTTCGGTCACTTGTATGAAATGAGGTTCAAAAACCAGGTAATTTACATGATTGTAAGTATCCGGTGTTTCAAAGCGTATAAGATTAATTCCGAAATCGATTTACTTTCTATATTGGTCTTATGCCAAATACAGTTTCTGTTATAATCAATAGTTCGCTCTGATCTGTGTAATTTGTCGGCAATTTTTTTTGTCGCCAAACCAAGGCACATGAGTTTTAAAACCTGGATCTCCTGAAAGTTCAGGTTAACTTCGTTTTTGGTTTTAGAATTAAGATCGTTTGCCGAATCTGCAATTGCCTTGGCCATAATTTCAGAAACTGTTTCGTCAAAGTAATGTCCTGTTGTATAGACTGTGCGAATGGCTTCAACAATTTTTTTCGTAAGCATGGTTTTACTTAGAATAGCAGGTACTTGCTTCTTGATAAAATTAACTACGAATGATTCGTTGAAATGTCCAGTGAGTATGATTACCTTTATTTCTGGGTATTTTTGTTTTATCAGTTCTAGAGTTTCTTCTCCATTCATACCATTCATATCCAAATCCATCAACACAATATCAGGTGAATGAGTCTTAAGTTTTTCCATCACTTCACCGCCATCATTGGCGTCAAATACAACTCTCAAGTCGCTATATTTTTCAAACAGCGACATAAGACCTTCTCTGAAAGGCGTGTGATCATCGGCTATAGCCAAAGAAATTTTATTAGGCATATAAAATTTTTACAAAAATGATTACTAATTATACGAGAGTTCACTTGATGGTATTACGCAGCTTATCGCAGGCCCATTCTTATCATCGGAATAAGTAACCTTAGCCTTTTGTATGAGCATTCGACTCTTAATAGATTTCAACCCAAGACCTTGATTGGAATGAATAATTCTTTCGATTTTTTCAGTAGTCGTTTTTTGTCCATCATGATCAATCTGGATTAAAAGACTTTTCTTTTGCATAGAAATAGTTATTGTTAATGAGTTAGGACGCGCATGTTTCATAACATTATTCAATAGTTCAAGGCAAATGCGATAGATGTTGAGTTCATCCTGCTTATTAAAATATTTCGAAATTTTCTCATTCACAAAAACATTACACTTAGCCTTTAATTTCCCGCCTTGGTTAATATGTCTCACATGATCTTGCAAAGTTGCGAAAAGCCCATTCTTTAGTAAAAATGCAGGCACTAAATTATTCGCACATGCCGTTACAGCCTCACGTATCATTTCAATGTTACCAATCTCCTCATAATACTCATCAAGAACAAATTTTCCATTCTCGATATTAAAAGCGTGCTTTTCAAGCACCTGTTTATGAACCGCAAGCATAAGATTTATTTCGTCATGTAAATTTCTTGCTATTCGCTCTCGCTCTTCCTCTTCTGCTTGGGAAGCAGACTTAAAAATAGACAACTTCTTTTCAAGTTCTCGATCATGGTACTCTTTTTCTTTTGCCCGCCTCGTCTGCTTTCTAACATTTAAAATATAAATGTTGACGCAAACGATTGCCGCCAAGCATACCACGAAAAAAGAAGCTCCGTAAAAAACACTTTGATGTTCCACAATTAAATTATTTATAAAGTTTTGGCATTTGATCAAATGCATAAATTTGTAAGTCCAATTACAGAAAACGAAACAAATATGTAAAAGATACGATGCGGTTGGGTAAAATATATTGTTCCAAAGTAGTTAAAATAACTTTCGAAATTTAGTCATATCGGGCATCTCACGTTAAATTATTGTAACGTACATTTTCTTACATGTTCAGATTCAAGCACATCACCGAAAAATATTGAGAATGACAGGCGGAAAATCCGGTAGTTGATTCAAGTATTTCCGGTACCTAATATTCATTTTTCCAGTAGTTTAAAACTACACTTTTATAGTTTTTATTCCACAGTTTTAACATTTTACCGCACTACACTTTTGGATTTGCTGAGAAAACTTCCAATTGACACCTAAAATTAATTTATATGAGTTACGTCATGGTGACTGGTTATTTCCGTCCGCAAAGGTAGAACAGAGAAAAAAAATATACATAGCTGATAGAAAACAGGGAGAAAGTTAAAAAATATCGGGAAAATAGCACTGATAATTGAGAAGCATAATTTTTTAGAAATGCGTATATAAAGAGCTTTAATAATTGGTAAAAAAGTGTGATTTAGCAGATAATAAAAGTCTTATCGTGAGAAGAGTTTGCATATTATTATAATTGCACATTATCGATTAAAAAATAGTAAAGAACACAGGAAGTTACCAGATAAATATCGCAGTGCTTATGTATGGAAAAGAATCTAGCCACACCAGCAAAAAGCCAATCCAACGCTTGCAAGCAACCACACTATTGCATTTTTGCTGCAGCCGGAAACTTGCAAATTTCAAACAAATCTCTTTTTTTAAACAGGAATTAACTCGCTATTTTTTACTTCTTTGTAGAATTTTCTTAAGGCTGTCAGATCCTTCAAGGGATAATTAATTCCAAGATTAGAATAGTAATATTGACCAACTTTGAGCACGATGTCATAATTATCTTTGCTCACTATTAACTTTAAGATAATGAACTAGTTAATGCTAAATAAATTTCTTGGAGCTTATTCAGGTCGATCATAAATTGGTGTGTGTTTAGCCCAGGAGAGGGAGCAACAAAAGCCACACTAATCCCGATAGCTATCGGGAGTGGCTTTTTTGTTTTATAGATAATGCATTTCGTTTACGTTATATTCAGTCAAAACACTAATAAGTTTTACATTGGAGAAACACCCGACGTATTGACGCGGTTAGCGTTTCATAATGATATCGGGAAAAATACCAACTCAACAAAATCCGGGATACCCTGGGAGATTTTTTGGTTTTTAGAGGTAGGTGACAGATCGCTAGCCAGGCGCATAGAAACTCATCTAAAAAAGATGAAGAGTAAAAAGTATCTGGAAGATTTAAAAAAACACCCTTCGATTTCTGAAAATCTTGTTGAGAAATATAAAGGGGTCCCTGGTTCGCCCCGATAGATTTCTATCCTGGTTCTTTGATAATTTCGAATACCTGATTTTTTTTTGTCTTCTTTATCTTCTTAGGCTTTCCTCCTTTTTCTCTGCCTGCCAAATCGTAGTATTTTTTTAGTTTATCATTTTTGGTGAGTTTAATTGTGCCGTCCAAATCCCATTCCTGTGTGGTAAAATCGATTAAGACGGTTTGATTTTTTTCGTCAGTAGCTGACGCTTCAACTAACAGGAAGCGTACTTCAGTATCTGTAGAATCGGTAAAAATGGAGTCTTTGTTGATGCGGTATCTTATCCACTTATACCCAAACTTTTTGTAAAGAAAGTCACTGAACAATTTTCCATTCTTAAAATATAATTTATCTGCAATGACTTTTTTTGCGACAACGCCATTTTTTCGTTTCGGACAAACTAGTATTAAAAGTCCTTCTGTGCAATGAATCGTTCTCATCTTTAAAGCTAAAAAAGATAAGAGTGAATGCTGAAAACACGAAGGCCCACATTGCCCATAATAGAAGATTTATTTTCATCTGTACTGTTTTTATAATTATTGCCAACCACCGCCAAGCGCTTTATACATATCTATGACAGCGTGGTACTGTAATTTCTTTGTTGTAACAAGATCCAATTGAGATTTAAGAGAATTGCGTTGTGCCATAAGCACTTCCATATAGTTAGCTCTACCTGTTTTAAACAGCACAGAGGATGTTTCAATCGCATTAGTAAGAACCTTTGCCTCCTGAGATTTAAATGCCAGCATTTTACCCAGCCTTTCAATTTTTGACATTTGATTATAGACCTCGGTATAGCCTGTAAGAATAGACTTCTGATAATTATAGAGTGCTTCGAGTTGCACAGCATTCGCGGTTCTGAATGCTCTCTTAAGAGCTGTACGGTTGATGAGTGGTGCGGTTAAGCCACCCAAAATTGTGTAAGCGATCGACTGAGGTGAATAAAAAAGAAATGCTGTTTTGAAGGCCTGGTAGCCAAGAGACCCAGTGATGGTTAGAGCTGGATAAAAAGCTGCTCTTGCGCTTTTTACATCTGCTTTTGCTGCGGCGAGTTCAAATTCTGACCTTCTAATATCCGGTCGATTTCTTAAGAGATCTGAAGGGATACCTGCTTTTACGGAAGGAGGCAGCTGATCTGCAAAGTTTGTGGTATCCCGTTTAATTGCCTGGGGATACCTTCCCAAAAGAAAATTAATCTTCGTTTCGATTTCCGTAATACTTTGCCGAACTTCCAGCTCAAGACTCTTCGAATTTAATAATTGGGCTTCAAATTGATTTACCGCTAATTCATTGGCACTCGCAGCCTCTTTCTGTATTTCTACTATCTGCAATGCTTCATCCTGTATTTTTATGGTTTCCTTTACAATGGCTAATTGATTATCTAATGATCGCAGCTCATAGTAATTTGCAGCAATCTGTGCGATGAGGTTAGTTGTAACCAGGTTTCGACCTTCAATGCTGCTGAAATATTTAGCTACCGCCTTTTTCTTTTTATTACGTAATCTGCCCCAAATGTCGATTTCCCATGATGCAAGAAGCCCCGCATAATAATCAGGGAGGTGAACTGGAACAATTTTTCCTGGGGTAATTTCGGTAGAACTATTCCCGGCACCATCCATTGTGTACAGGCCATACTTTCGTTGAGCTGCTGAAATATTGAGAGCTACGGCAGGCAAAAGAGCTCCTTTTGCCGAAGTGATCCGTTGTTTAGCGACTTCTATTCTTTGCAAAGCAATTAGCTGATCGAGGTTCGCACTCAAACCTTCGTTAATTAATGCAACAAGATTGGAGTCTTTGAAAAAAGATTCCCATTTAATGACCGTTGAAATACTGCTGTCCTTATTTTCGTGGTAGGAAACGGGCAAACTCTTAAGAATTTTATTTTCTGTTTTGGGAAGGGTTTTGCACTGACTCAAGCATACAATGAGACATGTGAGAAAACTCCAACGTATTTTTAGTCCTACTTTCATTTTATTAAACTATTCCGTTAAAGGATTATTTACGACAGGTTGTTTTTTATTTTCTTTTTTTATTTTCAGAGCCAGCTCAGCAAAAATCACGTAGAGACCTGGTATAATAACCAGGCCAAAGATTGTTCCGAACAGCATTCCACCAATAGCCGCTGCGCCAATTGTTCTATTTCCTATAGCGCCCGCACCGGTGGCTAACACCAGTGGAATTAGCCCGAAAATAAAAGCGAAAGAAGTCATTAAAATAGGCCGTAAACGTGTGGTTGCCCCTTCAATAGCGGCTTTCAGAGGGGATAAGCCTTCCTTCTGTTTTAAAATCGCAAATTCTACGATAAGGATCGCATTCTTTCCTAAGAGCCCTATTAGCATGATCAGCGCTACTTGTGCATAAATATTATTTTGCAATCCAAGTAAAAGCAATAAAAAAAAGGCTCCGAAAATTCCCGTGGGAAGGGATAAAATTACTGGCAAAGGCAATAAAAAACTTTCATACTGAGCAGCTAAGAGCAAGTACACAAATAAGAAGCAGATAAGAAAAATATAGATGCCCTGGCTACCCGAAGAAATTTCATCGCGTGTCATACCTGACCAATCGAAAGAGTATCCTTTGGGTAATTTATTTTTCGCCAGCTTCTCGATTGTTTTTATAGCATCGCCGGTGCTGTGGCCTTCAGAAGGTTCTCCATTGATCATGGCGGAGTTATACATGTTGTAGCGTGTAAGTTGTTCGGGGCCATAAACACGCTCAATATCTGTAAAGGCAGAATAAGAGACCATCTCTCCACTGTTGCTTTTAATATAAAGTTTAAGGATATCTTCCGGTTGCGCCCTATACTTTGGTAATGCCTGGATCATCACTTTATACATTTGCCCGAACCGTATAAAATTGGTGGCATAATAGCTTCCAATCAGTGCTTGCAAATTGTTCATTGCGATATCTATTGAAACTCCTTTTTGTGCAGCCTTATCATTGTCTATTTTTAATAGATATTGGGGAAAGCTGGCGTCGTAACTCGTAAATACATTTTGCACCTCGGGTTGTTGGTTTAATTCAACAATAAAATCTTTTGTCACTTTTTCCAGTTTATGAAGATCTCCACTTCCTGTTTTATCTTGTATCCTAAATTCAAAGCCACTTGAATTTCCATAGCCAGGAACGGCTGGTGGCGGAAAAAATTGAATACTAGCGCCCTTAATGTTTATGGTTTTCTGCTTTAACTCAGAAATAATGTCTTCCACAGACTCGGTTCTACTATGCCAGGGTTTTAAAGTAATCATAGCCATTCCAAAAGAAGCGCCAGCGCCATCAGTAAACATGCTATATCCCGCCAGAGTTGAAACGCCTTCGATGGAAGATATACTCTCACTTGCTTTTTGGATCCTATTGGTAACCTCGTCGGTTCGCTCCAATGTTGAACCCGAAGGAGTGGTAATATTGGCGTAGATTGTGCCCTGATCTTCGGTTGGAATAAACCCGGAAGGAACAATTGCCAGGGTTCCCCAACTGGCCGCCACAAAAACAAAAAGTACTACAATGGTAACTAGTCTTCTGTCAATAATAAGTTCTATCAGCCGTTTATATTTGTCGGCAATGTTATCGTACATGTTATTAAAGAATTTGAAAAACCTCTGTATTAGGCCTTTCGGAGCAGTACTGCCGTGAGTATTTTTAAGTAGCATGGCGCATAGGGCAGGTGTTAAGGTAAGAGCGTTTATACCTGAGATAATAATTGCGATGGCCATGGTGATAGAAAACTGCCGGTAAAAAACTCCAACAGGGCCTGACATAAATGCCACAGGAATAAACACGGCAGACATAACTAAGGTAATAGCGATGATCGCGCCGCTTATTTCCTGCATTGCTTGCACCGTTGCCGTTCTTGCGTCTAAATTCAAAGTCTGCATTTTAGCATGCACGGCCTCAACAACCACAATGGCATTATCTACCACTATTCCAATGGAGAGCACCAATGCGAAGAGTGTAAGCAGGTTTATTGAGAACCCAAATAGTTGCATGAAAAGAAAAGTGCCTATAAGCGAAACTGGCACCGCCAGGGCGGGAATTAATGTAGATCTGAAATCCTGAAGAAAAATAAATACCACTAGAGCAACAAGCAGGAAAGCTTCCAGAAGAGTACGCAGTACTTCATCAATGGATGCATCCAAAAATCTGGAAACATCGTAACTTAAAGTGTAATCCATGCCTGGTGGAAAAGAGCTCTCTTTTAGTTCGGCCATTCTTTTCTTTACATTTGCTATAACTTCACTAGCGTTTGACCCTGGCCGCTGTTTGAGCATTATGGCAGCTGATGGCCGCCCGTTCTCTTTCGATAACACATCGTAATCAAGTGAGCCGAATTCAATGTCTGCAATGTCTTTAAGACGCAGGAGCTTACCCTCTACATCCGCTTTAACAACGATGTTCTCATATTGTTTTTCACTGGTAAACTTACCCGTGTAGCGTAAAACGTATTGTAGTGACTGTGATTTTTTTCCCGAGCTTTCTCCTACTTTGCCAGGGGCGGCCTCTACATTTTGTCCCCTCAGCGCGCCTATCACATCATCCGTAGATATATTGTAAGTGGTCATCCTATCCGGCTTCAGCCAAATTCGCATGGCATACTCCCTTGAGCCCATAATGTCTGCAAAACCTACCCCGTCAATTCTTTTAAGTTCAGCCAGTACGTTTATGTCAGCAAAATTGTAAATAAACTTTTCTCCGACGGTTGAATCTGTGCTGATAAGGTTTAAATAGAGGAGCATGCTATTTACTTCTTTTTCTGTGATAACACCCGCCTGAATAACTTCTTCGGGCAGTTCATCCAAAACGGTTGTTACTCTGTTTTGAACATTCACAGCGGCTAAATCTGGATCTGTGCCAGATTCAAAATACACCTGAATAATACTTGTTCCATCGTTTCCCGAAACAGAGGTCATGTAATTCATTCCCGGAACGCCATTAATAGAACGTTCGAGCGGTGTAACTACTGCCTTTGCACAAACCTCAGCATTAGCCCCGGTGTACTTGGTTGTTACTGTTACAGACGGGGGCTCTATCTCCGGAAACTGGGTAACCGGCAGTTGTGTCATAGAGAGTGCCCCTAAGAGTGTTAATATCAAAGATATAACGATAGATAAAACGGGTCTGTTTATAAATGTGGTAAACATAAATACTAAGTGGTTTTTTAATTTTTTTCTAGTTCTGCGATGATCTCCCGCATAGTAATTATCTTCGAATTTATTTTAGCGCCATCCTTTACCTCTTGTATTCCCTCATATATTATTTTGTCGGAGGGTGTGAGGCCTGACTGAACAACATACAAATGTGGTAGTCGAAGTCCTGCCGTTATGCTTTTCATGCTTACTTTATTATTTGAGTCAACAACAAAAACATAAATCCGGTCCTGGATTTCAAATGTTGATTTTTGAGGAACTACAAGGGCTTTTCTAAGCGAACGTTTTATAAGGATTTTTCCGCTGGAGCCATGTTTCAAGATCCGTTCTTTATTTGGAAATCGCGCCCTGATAGCAATACTTCCTGTATTGTTGTCAAATTCGCCCTCAATAGTTTCGATCGTGCCCACATAGGGATGTACGCTGTTATTTGCTAGTATTAAAGTAACGTCGTTTTTCTTGGTAGAGTCTTTCAGATTTGCCGCAAAATCAAGATATTCTTTTTCCGAAACGTGAAAATAGGCGAATACCTCCCTGTTGTCTGAGAGAGTCGTTAACAACGTTCCTTCATCAATTAAGCTTCCTATCTTATATGGAATCCTGTTTATTATTCCGTTAAATGGTGCTTTGATCTCGGTGAATTGCAAACGTAATTTTGCGCTGGCTTCGTACGATTGCACCTCCTCAATTTTGGCATTCAGGGCATCGAGTTTTGATTTAGCCATTTCCAATTCTGTTTTTGACACAATGTTTTTTTCAACCAGTGTTTTTACGTTTTGCAGATCCAGTTCAGCTGACTTTGCTTCGGCTATTGCACTCTTTACCATGGCCTTTGCTTTTAAAAGTTCCTCTTTATAAAGCTGACTGCTTATTCTGAAAAGTACCTCTCCCTCTTTCACGGTTTGCCCTTCATCTACATAAATACCTTCGATGTAGCCTTTTATTCTTGCCCTGAGTTCAATGTTTTGAACCGCATGAATGTCTGAAACATATTCATTTGTATATAGTGTGTCTATAAAGACTGGACTGGTTACAGGAAATGTTTCCAGGGATTTGGTTTTTAAACTGATGTGCCCGCAGGATGCAATAAATAGGGATAGTCCTGCCAGGAAAAAAAATACTTTCATAAGTTTACGGATTCGTGGTGTGTTTATTAGTTATGCGTTTAATGTTAGTTACTCTGACGATTAATTACTTCCGCTTCTGCATGCACTTTTTACGAAACAAGCGAAGCAATTTCAGTCGTCCACAAGTGGTTTTCAAATTACAGTGAGCTTTATAATTTATAAATGCCTCGCGGTATAAATTATCTGTTGTACTCATTATTAAATTTCAGGTAAGTGCTGGTGATAACAGCTTTTTTATTTTGCCGGACTTTCAGTATAAAAAGAAGCATGCAAATGCCCACTGTTAGAAATGACAAAGCTATTGCCTCTGCTTGCTTAAACCGGATGCCAAACCAGGTGAATTCTACTTCTATTCTTATTTGCTCTACAAGAAAACGTTCTATTCCATTTAAAATCAGATAGCATCCCAACATAACACCAGGTACTATTATTCTTTTTCGAAGAAACCATAATACAAGAAATAATAAAGAACAAACGATGCTTTCATGTAATGCGGTTGGAAATACCGGTTTGCTCAGTTGCATGCAATAGTCATCAAAACAATTTGCTATTGGCACACCTGCTCCGATAACATTATGAGGGTAGTTGCACGCCCAGAATGAATCTGGCAAAAAACCAAAAATTGCGGGACTGGCACCCAGGTTGTCAATTCCCCAGTCTCCATCTCCGGATAAATGACATCCAAGTCGTCCAATAGCATAAGCTATCATTAAAGCTGGTGCGGCAGCATCTGCTAAATGAACAAACTTTAAATTTACTGTTCTCGCATAAAATGCAACTGCAATTGCGCCAATAATAAGTCCGCCATAGTAGGTAAAATCCGAGGGGGACAATAAAGTGTAAAGAGGAGCTTCAAGAAATGCATTTGGATATTCCAGAATTGAAAAAAGTCTGGCACCAATAATTCCTGAAACTAGTGCAATCAATACACTTGTGTTTATTTGTTCATGAGGTCTTACAACCCGGCCTTTTTTAGTCACAAAGCTTTGAATCAAATGTGTTTTTCCCTTTCTTTTTACCTCGCTGTTCAAAAAATAATAACCCGTGAGAATGCTTAATGCCATAAAAAATCCGAATGTTTGAACAGGTAAGGAAATCCATATACCTGTAACATCTTTTATCAAGTGAGAAATTGTGGGATACATGTTTTTAAATTAAAGTGAAACTACTTAGAGTCTTTCGCAGAAACGATCGACCAGCAAGAGCACAGGTGCTAATGCCATTTAAAAAGAAACTTGAGTTTAAACTTTTGGGGGACCTCTTTTTGGACAGTAGAAAGAGTCGTTGAGAACGCTTGATTTTAGTTCAACAAGAGATGGATATCCGGTAAATCTAAAATACTGATCCACTTTTACTTTTGTGATCTGTAAGATTGCAATCTGGGTGCCTTTAGCCTTATATTTTCTTTTAAAATTAGGATTTTCATCCGGAGTGTTATTTACCTGGTTTTTTTTGTCATCTGAAATATTACTTTTCGCACTAAGAATTACGCATGCAGAATCACGCTTTGTGATAAGCCCAGTAGTTATACTCTTTCCTGCGAGCGAAAGAATCGCCAATACTATAACAGCTATGTATTTAAAGTGCTTCGACAAAAAATCAAATTAAAAAAATCAAACAATGACCTGAAAAACTTCATGCTTACAAAAGGTCAAATGAGCATTTGTTGCAAAAGCTTTAAAATTTGAAAGCTCTAACTTATTTGTTTTTTTTTTCGCAAAGGTTGACAATTATCAATACGAAGGTGCTCTCAGAAAATAAAATCCCAATAAATCAAAAAAAGCAACGGTCGGATAGTTTAAGAGAAGGTTTTGTTTCCCACCAGTAAAGCCTTTTTAGCTGAATCAGATATTTAATAAAGTAAAATTTCAGAGAGCATTAACAGGTGATTTTAAATTGCGAAACACTTTTTCTTTAAATAATTATTTTTTTTCATTTAATGAAACTCTGGCGATAGTAACCGGCTTGGGTGAATCGCTTAAAACAGTCGTCGCGTAACTTCCAAATAAAGTGTTTTTTAACCGCGTTCTACCATGTGATCCTACAATGAGTAAATCGTAATCAGATTTTTTTAAAAGTTCGGTTATTTTTTCGTTGGGCAAGCCATATTCTTCGAGGTAGGTAATTGTTTTTAGAAATGTATTTTCCGCCATTCTTTCTATTTCCCGGCTTCGCGCTCTTAAGGCCGATTTTAATTCAATGTCGGCCTCATCAATGCTATTTGCAAGTGTTTCACCAATCATATGCAATACATAAATGTCTGCGTTATTAGAAGTTTTTGAAATCAGGTCGCGGGCAGCGTTTAATACAACATGAGTGGAAGGCGATTTATCGAGGCAAATAAGAATTTCATTTTTATAATTTGGACACTCATTTTTATTTGTGAATCCTGAGTCCTTTGCTTAAGTAATATTCTTCTATTTGATCCCACGGACCAAAAGTATGCTGTTCTTCTGAAAACGGGTCGGTGTAAGGTCCTTGAAAAAAGTCAATGGGTTTTGTTTCCGTGTTCTGATAAGAACTGTAGGGTGTTTTTGGTCTTTTATGAATTCTTCCGTCATTTATAAATGCCGCTACATCCAGAGCTTCCTGATCGCTTAGCGTGGGATTATCATGACTGGTTGTAAGATTTGGCATATTGTATTTAATAAAGCTTGCTGCTTTAATAACGCGGTGCATGCTTGAGGTTTCCTGATAACTGTGTTCTCCCCACAAGGGAGGATAAATGTAGGTGGTGTTTTCAAGGTTCATTTTCCCTTCTCCGTTTTTTTGATGACAACTTTCGCAATGTGTGCTATAGACAGCCGCTCCGCGTAACGGGTCGGCAGTTAAACCCTTATAGTCTATAGTTTTTAATCCATAGCCGACATGCCTTTGGGGATGGTACGATTCTCCAATCCATTTGATGTACGACACTATAGCTACCATTTCCTTCGAATTTAAAGGCAAAGGTTTTCCACTATGAGGGCGTTCGATACAGTTATTAACGCGTTGTTCCATTGTCAAAATCTTATCTTCTCTTGCTCTGTATTGTGGATAGGTTCGGTGTGAGTCGAAAAAATTAAGGCCAAATGGCCTTGTTCCGTTTTCTAAATGGCAATTGGTACAATTCATCTTGTTCTTCAGATTTTTGCTTACAGTACCTTCGGGGCCGATATAGTGTGCTGTATTTTTTACAAGCAATAGTCCATACTTAACCGCCCTGGCCCAATCATCATTTGCTAAGCTTGCTGTATCTGGCACAGCATATTGTTCTGCGGAAACAGCAGGTGCACGTTTTTCGACAGAAGACAACCGGGATGATCTATTTGAATTTTTTTGACTGCAGCCGAAAAAAATAAATACGGGTATGTAGATTAAAAGTTTGCGCATAGTTAGTTCCATAAAATTTTAAAATACCTTATTTAAAAAGACTGCTCTGTAATCGCATCTGTTTTGAGGTTTAGCCCCCAGCCAGAATCTGCTACTAACTTCATGAGATTTTTAAGGCCTGGTGGAATCAGGTTTAATTCTTCCTGAGTGAATGTATGTTTGTAGCAAATCCATCTGTTACCATAGAAAATCATTTTTACCTTATACCTGGAACCTATCTGAATGAGTTCGCAACGTGTTATAGCATCAGGAAATTGCGAAGTGATCATTGAACCATTTCTAAAGTACTTACGAATATTTTCAATTCTAAATTCATTAGAATTTCTTATTGATTTTAGAATTAGAGACAGTATTTCACCTGGAATCTTCTTTGAATCCTTAATAAGTTCTCCTCTGCTAAGGCGTTCAATATTTTTACAAACGTCCTTCAGATCTCTGAAGCTGATCATACAACTTAAATTAGATTAATTGCGTACTTGCTTTAAACTCATTTATAAGTCAAGAACTATTAGACCCTGCAGACTTGCAGGTTCACTGGTATTTAGAAGATAAAAAGCGGGGGCCCTCTTCTGTAGAGACTGGTTTTTAATGAAACGAAAGAGTAGGAGGGGAATTCATTGAAACTGCTTCTTTTATAATGGTAATTCCTTTCAATTTTTAGGTCAGCTAGTACGATAGGAAATTCTTCAATTGCTCTGGGTTTGTATTTTCTTTTTGTGGGAGATATTTTTAAAACCAGTGTAAGGCTATTGAAATGCGATTCTTTTGCAAAAAGTTTTTTCTCAGTAAGAAGTGATTTATTTGACGGTTTAATTGAAAAAAAACTCGCTCTTGCGCCAGTAAAAAGGATTACTGTAAAACAATATAAAAGAAATTTGAAACGCATGCTTTATCAAATGTAACAATTTAAATAAATGCACTACATTAACCTTTGTGATTTTTTTTGAATGCAAGGGATGTCTTATTTTAATTACTATGGCTGGGTCACCATAAAATGAAATGGTTTCTGTTTCATTGGCATTCGCTGCAATGAGCGGTATTTTTTCCGACCCTGAATTTGTGCTCCTGGCGACCTGACTTACGGTTTTTAATAGTCTGATTATCCTGAAACGTTAGCTTAGTCATGATCTTGATGCAAGTAGTGAGTGGTAGAGTAATTTTATAAAAAGAAGTAATTCGTAGCAACAGTTTTTCTGCTATTTTTGTAATCTATGTTAGCCTTCTTTGCAATCATTATTAGTATTTCGGCTTTATTTGGGTTCATCAATCACAAGTGGTTGAAGCTTCCTACTACCATTGGTGTTATGCTCATCAGCGTTGCAATAGGCATTTGTCTTAAAACAGTAGAAAGCCTTCAGCCTTCTTATATTGAGCCGTTCCGGGCTTTCCTCACAGGCTTCGACTTCAGTACCTTTGTGCTTGATTTTATTCTCTGTTTTTTGTTATTTGCCGGATCACTTCATGTAAACCTTAAACATTTAAAGGGCGTCAAAGCTACAGTATTTTCTTATGCCACACTTGGCGTAATCATTTCCACCTTAATTATCGGGTCAGTAACCTGGCTTATTCTAAACGCGTTTGGCTATAACATCATTCCTATTCATTGTTATTTATTTGGCGCCCTGATCTCGCCAACAGATCCTATTGCCGTTATCGGCATCCTCTCCAAATATAAAATACCTCAAAAACTCAAAACGGAGATTGTTGGAGAATCGTTGTTTAATGACGGAGTAGGTGTGGTTGTGTTTGCTGTTATTCTTTCCCTCATAACTGGCGGGCAGGAAAATTTTACTGCTGTTAACATTCTCAAAATCTTCGGGATGGAGGTTTTAGGGGGCCTGGGAACAGGTTTTATAATTGGATATATTGGTTACTTCTTTATGAAAAACATCGACCATTATCAAACTGAGATCATGATTACCCTTGCAGTGGTAACAGGAGGTTATTCCATCGCTGCTGCTATTCATGCATCGGGACCTTTGGCAATGGTAGTAGCGGGATTATTAATTGGCAATAAAGGGAAGGAGAATGCCATGTCTGACACCACTGCTGAATATGTGGATAAATTCTGGGAGCTAATTGATGAAATCTGCAATACAATTTTATTTGTCCTGATGGGACTTGAAATTTTCTTGGTTTCTTACGACGCTAATTATTTAATAATTGGAGGTATCCTTGTAGTTGTGTCCCTTGCAGCGCGTTACATCTCGCTATTGCCAGCATTTTTTTTATTTAGCAGAAACGAAACCAGAAAAAGTCTGAATCTTGCTGTGCTCACCTGGGGAGGATTAAGAGGAGGTATTTCTATTGCATTGGCACTCTCATTAACTCACAGTATTCGGGAAGCAAACGTTTTTATTGTCTGCACTTACTGTATTGTGTTGTTCTCAATTGTTGTACAGGGACTTACTATTAAAAAATTATTGAGCAGGTACAACTAAGATCAATGAGATTAATCTGGTTTAACACTAACAAATTCACAATTGCGTAAGGAGCTATCATTGTTATTATTCTTACTCTGATACACTGAATTGCAGAAGTATTCCTGCTTAAATGCACTTACGGAAAATGCCTCCTTGTAGATCAGATCGATCTTTTTATTTCAGCAGCGTTGATTGCTGCTATTTCAGTATTTTGCCTGCTTATTATTTCTTTGGTCAACATAAAGTTGTCATCCTTTTTGCTGCACTAACCATCATGTTGGTGATGCTGGTTAAAAACCTCTATTCCTGATCCTGCAAGCGATAAAAGCAAGCACGGAAATAGAACCTCCTTTTCAATTAATTCAGGTATTTATTAATCTCATATTTCAGTCGCTCCACTTCACTCAGCTCTCTGAAACTTCCTGGCGCGTATACTTCTACCAGTTTCTTATCTTTATCCAAGAGGGTTAGCTTTAACACCGACGGCCGTGTGCCAATTCGTTTTGTGGTGATTTTTAAATTTTCTGAAGCAACCATAAATCTTTTATGTTTGTCCTTTTCTACAAATTCAATTTCCAGCCCACCTTCTATCTCCGACAGTTGAAGTATTTTTCTTAAAGACCATTTATAGCAGCTTCAATAAAGTACTAGCATGATAATCAGGTCGAGTGAAAGCCAAAGAGAAATAATAAATTTATCTCCCTTCAAATTAAACAAAATGGGTAGAGCCATAAAAATGCCACTACTAAAATAAGGGGCAAATAAAAGCCATAAGCGACGCGTGAAATTATCTACAAGTGACCTATAAATTATATTATCTTCTGGTTTCAAGTTTCTTTGATAGATTATGCCTGCACTAAAATGTAACCAATTGCAGACTTAAAACTGCATAAAATAATCCGGATAAAATAAATCATTTAAAGAGTTTCTTATGCGATTCATAGTACGCTTCAATGTTTGAATTCATAAACGGCATGTATTTGTCGTCATACAAAACACCTTTTTGTGTTAAACCCTCGGCGTTAATATACAAGTTCAAGAGTAGGGTTTGCGTCTTTTTTCTTTATTTTTTTTGGTTTGCCCCCTTTTTCTCTTCCGGCAAAATCGTAATAACGTCTTGGTTTATCATTCTTGGTAATTCTAATAACGCCGTCTATGTCCCATTCACACGTTGTAAAATCCATTAAGACAGTCAGATTTTTTTCATCCGTTACCGAAGCTTCAATCACCAGTAACCGAACCTCGGTGTCTGTGGAGTCTGTGTAAATCGAATCTTTATTAATGCGGTATCTAATCCATTTAAATCCAAATTTTTTATACAGAAAGTCACTGCGCAATTTTCCATTTTTGAAGTAAAATTTGTCAGCAATTGGTTTTTTTCCTACCGTGCCGTTTTTTGTTTCAGACATACTCACATTAAATTCTCTTTTATGAAGAGGATCCGGCTCATTTGGATTAGCCAGCAAAGTATAGCCAGCTATTACAAAGTATAAGCCGGTAATTAGTCGTATCCATTTTTTTAAGGCCATGGCTTTTTATTTTAAGTTTCTTTTACAAAGTTACATGCTCTGGGAGTTTTTGAATTGATATTTATCAATGCACTTATTTATTTCATTGTTCAACTTGCAGTCGTACTGTGTAAATAGATTTTATAGCCATGCAAATAAGTATTGAAATAAAAGGATTTAAACCAGGAATAAAACTTACCGGGCTCTTACACGAGCAATTAGAGCCGCTTATGCAAATTGATAAAGACCTTGTATGGGCCAGGTTAAAGCTCACTTTTGAGGAAAATGTTTTTTATAGCGAGCTATGTCTTATTTTTTCAGATGGTAAAATAGCGCTTACACTTACTAGTAACAATTTTTATAATATACTTAATGATACGGTAGATCTTGCCTGTTATCTGCTGCAGGAAAAAAGAAAAGGGAGCGTGGTAAAACGAAATATGCAAGACCGGGGTTTCACGCTGCCGAATCGGATGTCATTTGATTTCAGTTCTAATTAACCATCTTAACCAGTCAATTGTTTATGAAAAAAGAAAACAAGTATAGCGATAGCCTCAGATATATTCATTACTACTGGAAGCAGATCACTTATTTCAACCCAAAGGACGAGCGTATTCACCTTGGTTTGCCTAATAAATATATTGCACCCAACAACGATATTTTTAAATATGATCAATTCTACTGGGATAGTTATTTTGTAATACTTGGACTCGTAAAAGACAACAAAGTGAAATTGGCGAAGGGCATGGTTGATAATTTTGTTTACCTCTACAAACGTTTTAACATCATCCCTATGCGAAACCGGTATTATAATCTTGGCACTTCTCAAATTCCTTTTCTTACCTCTATGGCTTCTGAAATTTATGCCATTGAGAAGGATGACGCCTGGCTGGGAAAAGTTCTGGCTGTAGCCGAGGGAGAGCTAAGTGGGTATTGGATGAACGAGAAATTAACTGAAACGCATATAGTTTATAAAAAACTATCGAGGTACTGTGATCATTACATCACGCATTTAGGTGCCGAACACGAATCGGGTTGGGATATGACTTCTCGCTTTAATAATCTTTGCCTCGATTATCTGCCCGTGGATCTCAATTCGTGTTTGTACAAATATGAGATTGATTTAGCGGAAGGATATACTCGCTTAAAAAAATACGCAAAGGCCAAAAAGTACAAGCAGCAGGCAGCCGAAAGAAAAGAAACTATGCAGGAATTAATGTGGAATGAAAAAAAGAAATTCTTTTTCGATTATAACATTCCTGAAAAGCAAGCTGGTAGTTTTTATTCCGTGGCAGGTTTTTATCCGCTTTGGGCTATGCTGGCTACACAAGAGCAGGCAGATGTCATCCGGGAATACGTTTTACCGAGATTCGAATATGAAGGGGGTATAGTAAACTCACAGGACACTCATCTTTCAAAAGTAACCAAACAGCACGATTATCCAAATGGCTGGCCACATCAGCAATGGATAGTGATAAAAGGGCTTTTAAATTATGGTTTTATAGCCGACGCAGAAAGGATCGCACGCAAATGGGTAGACATGAATCTTAAATTATTTCAGGAGACCGGAAAGTTTTGGGAAAAATATGATGTTGTCCGATGTCAACCCGGCGTTTATAATCCGGCGCGCTATCCCACACAAAGTGGCTTTGGCTGGACCAATGCCATTTATCTTCTGTTAATTTATAAGTTCAATTTTAGCTAAAGTTAGAAAATATGTTAACCTCATTTCGTAATTAACATTTATCAATGTGTTTCTTTTTTAAAGGTTTTAATTTTGGAAGGGTTTAGTTTGAACAACCTTATTCACTACTCCCGTTATTTTAATGGTAGCTAAAATTCAGAGTTATGAAAAAAATTATTCTATTTTCATTTATTTTACAAGCGCTTACAATAGCAGCGCAATCAAGAAGACCTGCGAGAATGGCTCAGGTATTTGTTAACGGTTATTACGTTAACGTAAAAGGCGATACTGTAAAGGGGAAGGTGCAAATTAATCCGGATGATGAAATTGAGTTTTACAAGCAATTTGCTTTTTTGGCTCCAAAAAGTAAAAAATCAAAAAGCTTCACTACTTCAAGCAGAATAAAAGGCTATGGATTTGAGAACCGTGATTTTGTAATGGTGGATTATCAGGGCGAAAAACTCTTCGTCGAGAGGCTTGCTATGGGTAGGCTACGGTTTTATGAGATGCGATTTCATGGCAAAATCGATGGTAATCCCGCTATTGAGTCGGCATATTTTATAAAAGATACCGGGGCAGAGGGTGAGGAGAAATACCTGGGTGAAATTAGAAAGATCTCTACTAAGTATTACAAAAAAGCCTTAAAGCCTTATTTAAAGGACCAGCTTATGATTTGGAGCGATCTGGATAAATATACCTTCAACGAACAAACCCTGCTTAATGCGATAAAAGAGTTTAATGCTTATTATGCGACCACTGCAAATTAGAATTAAGTACCGATTGCTTAAGAGATAGAACAATTCAGAATTAAATTACTTTTTAGAAGGGTCTTGATCGTTATTAAACTTCAATAATTCTTCTTTTAATACTACTACGCTTTCCGATTTCTGATCACTAAAGTTCAGTGGTTTTACAATGTAACCGGTTACGCCGAGATTCTGGGCAACAATTTTTTCGTATTCTTCGCCAGAAGTTGTAATTACGAATATTTTGATATTCTTTAGACTGTAATAATTTTTAATAATAGTAAGGAACTCCAGGCCGTTCATTTTAGGCATGTTTATATCTAACAAAATAACATCGGGATTTACTCTTTCGTTTTCGCGTGTAATCATATTTAGGGCATCTACCCCATTGTGAGCTACATGCAGGATATTATCTACCTGCCACTTTTTTAAAGTACGTTTAATGCTCTCCACATCCAGGTAATCATCTTCAACTAATAATATTACTTTACTCATATTGCTTGAATTTTAAAATCAATTTTTGGGCCAGGTAAATGTGAAAACTGAACCCACACCTTCTTCAGATTCAACTGACATAAGCCCTTTATGTTCTTCTACTGTTCTTTTTGCTATGGCGAGTCCTACGCCTGTGCTCTCAAATGCATCTCTTTCCTGCAGGGTTTGAAAAATAATAAAGATCTTTTCAAAATATTCTTTTCCTATACCAGAGCCATTGTCTGTAACTGAAAAAGAATAAAAATATCCTAAATTCTTTGCGCTGATAATTATGGTTCTTTTTTCTTTAGTGTTGTACTTAACAGCATTGCTAATAAGGTTAGAAAATACTTGTTCGATCTGAAGTTTTTCTGTAACGAGTGTTGGCAACCTGTCCTGAATGATAACTTCAAAAGTTTCAGGCACTATTAAATCAACAATTTCAATTAAAAGTTTGTTAAGATCAACGCGTTCTTTTTGCCATTTGATTTTTCCAATTTTTGCGTATTCCAGCAGTCCATTTATCATTTTTTCAAGTCTCAGCGCGCGGCCCTTAATTAATTCCAGGTTCTTTTTTAAATCAGAGGTCAGGTCGCTACTATGATCTTCTTCTATCCAGGAAATAATATTGGCAATACCTCTGAGAGGAGCTTTCAGGTCGTGCGAAACAACATAAGCGAATTGATCTAACTCAGTAAAATTCTTCTCCAGAGTTTTGGACATGCTGTTTAATGAAAGTGATAGTTTATTTAATTCATCCCTTTTTGTATCCTCAATCGTTTGAAAATTACCTACCGCAATTTTTTCAGCAAGGCTAACCATACTTGTAATGCGACTCGTTATATTCCGAATAAAATAAATACTCGACAGCAATCCTAAGAGTATAAAAAACAAAGTGAGAGAAACACTGATAAGGCGTGTGCGTTCTATAGAAGTGTTAAGTACTTCGCGCCGCTGAGAGCGCAAACCATATTCTTCATTATCAAACACCTGGAAAAGCTTTTGTATTCTATCGTTGATCTTTTTTCCCACCTCCATACGAAGTTTTGTTTCAAATAAAGTTTTATACATTTTGTTTGCTTCTGGAAAAGTATCCAATCGTGTTGTAATTAAAGCGTCGGCATAATCGACCCATTCGCGATGCAGATTGTCAATTGAATCCAGTTTTAGTTTTTGGCTTTCTGACGATACAAGACTCCGCAGATCAATTAAAAGGGGAGGCAAAGATTTAATGCCCTCGTAATACGGTTCTAAAAAAACCTCTTGTCCGGTAAGCAAAAAGCCCCTGAAAGCGCTTTGCATTTCAATCATTTCTTTGTGGAGCATGTTTGAATTCCGGATCACCGCTTCCGAATTGTTGAGGTAGGCAGTATTTTTTACAATCTGATCAGATAAGCGCTGATTAATAAAAAAATTGACAATAAAAATTGTAATAAGAATAAAAAAGCCGGCTAACAGTTGAAAGCGAATTGACATACCTTAACTAATTTACAAGAAAGATCACATTATTATTAAAGCTTAAGGTTACTATGTAAAACAAAATTTCAAGTTGACATTTATCAATTTAAATTCAAACATTTAGAATTATTTTTGAAACGATAATTACTTATAGCATAGGTGAAGGAACCCACAGTATACAGCAACCGTGGGTTCTTTCCTGTTTGCACCTCAAATATTCAGCGGTGATGCTCAAATTGACTTTAGGAATTTGAGTTTGTATTACCTGCTGTTATTTCTAAAAGACACTACAACACCAGTGCCGGCTACCATTATATCAGCATGCAGAGATTTTGTATTAAGGGGAAGGTTTGCTTTTGAAATAAAACGCGATTGATAAATATCAATGCCGTTATCTTTTATACTTATTTACTTGCAGTAATTATTATAAGACACTAAAATGAACTTTCTAAATTTATTGATACCTGTAACACTCATTTCTTTAACTCTTATATTGGCGTGTTTGGGTGTGGTGTATGTTGTTCTTAAAAAACGTAAAAAAATAATTCAGGGCCGTGATCAAATATCTGCTTCTTAAAAACTATATGCCATTCAATAATTCCATCAAGGCCTTTTGATTCAGCACGGTTAGGTTTGTGCGTTTGCTGGCAATGATCTTTTCATCTTTGAAAACTCTTAAAATGCGAACAAGGTTTTCTTTAGCAGTGCCAACAAAGGCAGCAAAATCATTTCGGTTGATTGAAATTACCGTGTATTTATTTTTACTGTGATCAATATGATAGATCTCGTTGAAAATAAGCAGGCTTATTGCTATGCGTTCTTTTACCGAAGATGTGGAGAAGGTAGAAAGTTTATTGATCCAGACAGAAAATTCTTTTGAAAGGTTTACGAGCAGTCTTTTAGCAAGGGCAGTTGAATTCTCCAGGGTTTCTAAAAAAACCTCTGCAGGAATGTAAGAAACCACCACGGTATCTACTGCGGCAGCGGAGGTGGGATGAGGATCGTCGCCCAGTAAAGGCCTGTATCCAAAAAAATCGTTTTTGCGGTATAGGTAAACTATACTTTCTTTGCCCTCACCGTTTGTTTGAAATATTTTAATCTTCCCTTTTTTTACTATGTAAATTCCGCGAGAATAAGTGCCTTCTTTAAATAAAATCTGCCCAGGCTTATATTCTTTTCTTACCATTTTATTTTTAATAAAGGCAGACTCTTTCTTTGACAGGTGATCAAAAAAAGACGAAGATTTCAGATAATATTTTTCCGTTGTAAAATTCATTTTGTAAGTTAAAGTAATTAAATCCGGTTTCAAATTGACAATTATCAACTCATTTTATAATTGATCGCACTAAATTTACTCTGTTGTATTTCTTCCTGCTTTATGTTTCGCCTATGCCAGAATCTAAAGCCTTCCGCACACCATGGAATTGCCGCTAATGCCCTGTTTTCCTATGGTGCTGAAAACAGGAACACTTGATTAAACAAACGAGTTATGCAGAAAAAATTAATTATTGCTTCCAACCGCTTACCATTTAAAATCGAAAAGCGAAATCAGAAATACGAATTGATCACCTCCAGCGGAGGCCTTGTATCTGCGTTAAAAAGTTTAATTGAAAATTATAAAGACCAATACAAAATTACCTGGGTTGGCACAGCGGATTTTACCCGCCAGATGTGGTATGATAACCAGGATCTTTTTGCAAATGTGGGTTTTGATGTGCAGCCGGTATTTATAACAGATAAAAAAACCGAGAAAGCTTATTATGATGGCCTTTCCAATTCCACTATCTGGCCACTCTTCCATTACTTTCCGTCTTTCGCAGAATTTCACGAACAACATTTTGAAGCCTACAAAAAGGTGAACAGTCTTTTTGAGGCAGAAATAGTGAAGATATGTAAGCCAGGTGACGTTGTGTGGGTGCATGACTATCACCTTATGACCTTACCCGGCCAGTTAAAAACAATTAACCCCGAATTACAGGTAGGATTCTTTCTGCATATTCCTTTTCCATCTTATGAAATATTTCGCCTGCTGCCTGAGAGATGGCGAGAGGAGTTGCTAAACAATCTTATTAAGGCAGATCTGGTTGGTTTTCAAACCAAGGAATACGCAAATCATTTTCTTGGCACCGTAGCCTACATTCTTGGCATTGAAAATGACCAGGGAAAAATATACCGTAATGGCCATTTATGCCAGGTTGGTGATTATCCTATCAGTATCGACTATGCAAAATTTAATGAGGCATTCGATAGTCCTGTTGTAAAAAAAGCAAGAATCAGTCTGCTGGAAAAATACAAAGGCGTTCGGCTGATTTTTTCGGTAGACAGGCTGGATTATACAAAGGGTGTAATTAACAGGTTAAATGCTTTGGAGAAGCTTTTTGAAGATCATCCCGTTTACAAAGAGAAAGTTATTTTTATTCTCAATGTGATTCCTTCACGCGATGGAATTACAAAATATACACAGCGGAAAACCATGATCGAGGAAAGTATAGGACGTATCAATGGCAAATACGGAAATGTACACTGGCAACCCATTATTTATCAATACAGGCATTTGAATTTTAACCAGCTTCTTACTTTTTATACCACCTGCGATGTAGCTTTGGTAACGCCCCTGCGCGACGGTATGAATCTGGTGGCCAAAGAATTTATCGCCTCACGAAAAGACACTAAAGGCGTTTTGGTACTGAGTGAAATGGCCGGAGCAGTGAATGAACTCGACCTGTCGGTGATTGTGAATCCTACCGATCTTGTTAAATTAAAGGATGCACTGATTGAATCCCTGGAAATGCCGGAAAGTGAACAAGTGCGCCGAATGGAAGTAATGCAGAGAATCGTGCTAAACAACACGATCAATCACTGGCTTAACGGTTTCCTCAAAGACTGTAACGAAATTTACCTTGCCAATAAATCACTCCATGCAAATGCACTTTCATTTGAAGCAAAAAATAAAATAATGCTGAACTATCAGCAATCTAAAAGCCGGTTAATCCTGCTGGACTATGATGGTACATTGACAGAGTTTACCCGTTTGCCAGAACATGCCAAGCCAAAAGAAAACCTGTTAAACCTTCTTCAAAGGCTGGGGGCGAACAGTAAGAACAATTTGTGTGTGATAAGCGGGAGAAGATCTTCTGACCTTGAGGCCTGGTTTGGGAACCATAATTTGACTTTGGTGGCAGAGCACGGAGGTAGTTTTAAACTTACGAATAGCAGCGAATGGATACAGATTAAAAATGTAGACATTAGCTGGAAACCTTCCGTTAAAGAAGTTCTGGAAAAACAGTTGCTTATCTATCCCGATTCCTTTGTAGAAGAAAAAGAATATTCTGTAGCCTGGCATTACCGCGCAGTAAACGCTGAACTGGATGAAAAACTATTTATTGACTTAAATAAGAAACTCACTGCTATCAATACAAACAACCTGTTTAAGATCCTGCAGGGCAATAAAGTTCTGGAAATTAAATGCGCAACAATTAATAAGGGACAGGCGGCACATAAATTGCTTTCTACAGGGAAGTATGACTTTGTAATGGCTATTGGTGATGACCGTACAGACGAGGACATGTTTGAAGTTCTGAATGAAGCGGCGCATGTTACCATCAAAGTAGGGTTGGATAAAACAAAGGCCAAATACAACTTTATAGGTACAAACAATGTCCTGTCTTTTCTGAGCCAAATGAGCGAACTAAACTAACAATGAATTTTGAAAGATTAAACTATCTCGACCGGGCTATACATTAAAGGAAATTATTAAAGTAGAAATAATTCATTTGATAACTTTTCGTCAATTCAACTAAAATTAGCTTTTTGCTATTGAACCAATTTAGCTCAGTTAGGGAGCACAAACATACAAATTAACTTAAGGCGAAAAAACCACACCGATCCGGATAACTGTGGGGAGTAGCTTTTTTGTTTTATGCCTTATTGTTTCTTTGTTGGTTGGCAATTGAGAGCGTGACAATTGATAGCTTCGCCGCCACTTACTTTAGGACTTACATAGGGAATGCCAAGGTTAAGACCTCTTAGTATAAAAAATACAGCCATGAGTGTAACTGCAAACGGAATAACTTTCCGCATTTTAGTTCTAAAAGGAACTGTTACTATGCCGCTTGCCAGAGGCAAAAGTAGCATCATTGGTAAAGTACCTGCACCGAAGGCGGCCATAAATAGAGTGGCGTTTAAAAGCTCTCCTGTACCCACGGCTCCTGCAAGGCCAACATACACTAAACCACAAGGCAGCAAACCATTTAGCAGGCCAATAAAAAATAAGGAAGACTGAGTTCCCTTTGAAAACAAACGTTCGAAGGCTGTCTTAATGCCTAAGAAAAAAGGATAAGCGCCTGAAGAATATTTAAAAGGAAGAAAAACGGAAACAAGAAGAAGAATTCCAAGTGTGATGGATAAACTTTGCTGAAGTCCGGCAAGTGCAAAACTTTTACCAATAATTCCTGCGAAGAGACCCAGGAGGGAGTAGGTGATAATTCTTCCGAGGTTGTAAAGGAGGATGAGTGCATACTTAATGAGCGGCGGCTTATGATGAACGGGCAGGGCCATAGCTATTGGCCCACACATGGCAATACAGTGAAAACTTCCTAAAAAACCTAAGCTAATAGCCGCAAGCAAAAAGTTCATCAGTTAAAATTTACGATCGCTTCTTTAAAATAGGTGCTTCCTTTACTCACAAAGGAGATGTGCATTTTGTAAACGCCTTTTATAAATCCCGGATCAATCATTTGAATTCCGTTTTCGTCGGTAATAAGTGGAATTGTTTTGTCTTTTGAGGCATCTGAGGGTCTTAAAAATTCAATTGTCCCTTTCAGATCTTTTGATACGACTTCTTGTGGTAAGATGATTTGTACAGATCTCTCGCGAATGATATAATCTATGGGAACCGATAGTTTGTCTGCGTTTGAGGTGGCATCTATCTGATCCTGGAATTTTAGTTCTTTTGAGTAGTAGTCTGCGTATTCCAGTTCTGTTTTATGCCGAAAGCATGTTATTACAAGTGTTAGTATGATGGCTACGAAGCTAAGATACACAATGGTTATTTTTATTCCCCAACTCATAGATGAAAGTTTTTAGTTAATAGTTTGTTGTAGATAGTCAATAGTTTATACGCTATGGTTATTTTGTTTTCGTTACTTTTTTTAATTGGTGGTAGGGCCAAGGAAATTTGTTTTTACTGTTTTTATTTTTTTGTTGTTTGAATAGATGCCGATGAGCAATTTTGTTTTCCTGCTTTTAAGATCAGATTTGTTGAGGTAAACAAAAAATTCTCCTTGCGACATGGCTTCTTTTTTTGTAGAGAGATCTTTGCCCATAATTTCAATCCGTCCTTTTAGATTTTCGAGGCGCAATTCTACCGGAAAACTATCGCGGGTTTTATTTACAAATTTGATGGTGTATAAATTACTAACCTGTTGATTCTCTCTCTCCTGATATAACATACCTTTAGCTCTTAAAATGGTGGCGTCGTAATCAGACCGTGTTGCAAGAAGTGTAGCTTCTATGCCAATGAGAATAAAAAGTACAATGGAGTAAGCTTTCATGCGGGTTGTGAATCTTAACTTTTTCTTTTCCGCAATTCCTTTTTCAGAATCAAAGCGTATCAAACCCACCGGCAGCTTCACACTTTCCATCATGTGATCGCAGGCATCAATACAGGCTGTGCAATTCACACATTCGAGTTGTGTTCCATTACGAATATCTATTCCGGTGGGACACACTTTTACGCATAAATTACAATCAATGCAATCGCCTTTTACTACCGTTGGATCTTTGGTGAATTTGTGTCTTGGTTCGCCGCGCAGATAATCGTAAGCTACCAGGATAGAATCTTTGTCGAGTAATACGCCCTGCATTCTTCCGTAGGGACACATGATAATGCAGACCTGTTCACGAAACCACGAATACACAAAAAAGAAAACAGAGGTAAAAATTAAAATACTTATGAGTCCTCCAAGATGCTGTTTTAAAGGATCTGTTACAATCTTCATCACCTGATCTACTCCAATAATATAAGAGAGAAAAGTGTTAGCAATAACGAAAGAAAGAGCAAAGAACAAACTGTATTTTGCCGATGTGCGTAAGATTTTCTCTTTATTCCACGGCATTTTTTTGAAGGCCTTTTGTTGATTTGCATCACCCATCACCCAGTATTCTATCCGGCGGAAAAGCATCTCCATAAAAACGGTCTGCGGGCAGGCCCAACCACAAAAGATCCGTCCGAAAATAACGGTAAACAAAGCGATGAACACAATAAAGATGAGTAAGCCCAATCCAAAAATGAAAAAGTCCTGCGGCCAGAAGATCATTCCGAACAAAATAAATTTACGTTCTAAAATGTTGAACAAAAAAAGAGGGGCGCCTTCAATTTTTATAAAGGGCAGGCCAAAGAAAATAATCAGGTAGACGTAACTGAAATATTTTCTAAGGTCATAAAGTCGGCCCTTTGGTTTGGTCGGATAAATCCATTTTCGTTTTCCCTGCTCGTCGATGGTAGCAATGGAATCGCGGAAACTATCTTGTATGTTATCGGTTTGGGACATTAGTTTTTAAGTTCAGAGGCAATTGTTTTTGTACTATCGGCCATTACAGATGAAGAATCAGACGGCATACTTTTTTCTATATAGAGTTCGCCTTGTTTGTCTTTTGGTTTAGCAGGATTCGTTCCTTTAAGCGTTCTGATATAGCTTGTTAACTGAGCAATTTGTATGGGTGAGAAATCTTCTTTCCACGATTTCATCCCTTTGTCGGGCCAGCCATATTTGATGGTTTTAAAAATATCTTTTAAGCTGCCACCGTGAATCCAGTACTCATCGGTTAAATTGGGGCCTACTGTGCCTTCGCCTAACTTTCCATGACATGCCGAGCAGGTTGAGATGAAAATATCTTTCCCGGCGGTTAAATCAGAAAGATCGGTTAGTGTTTTCACAGTACTTTCATCCACATTATTGGCAGAGTTTTTCATGTACTCCGCAATTTCAGCCTCTGCTTTTTTAATACTGTTTTTATATTCATCAGCTTGAAGCGGTGAGGTTTTTATGACGTGAAAATTGATAAGGTAAATTACTGCAATCAGTATGGTGAGATAAAAACCGTATTTCCACCAGGGTGGTAAATTATTGTCGAGCTCTTTAATACCATCGTAATCGTGATCGAGCATGATGCTTTGTTCTTCTTCAATATCAACGGTATCATTAATTTTGTCGAGCAAGGTTTTAGTTTTTGGTTTTGCTTCTGCGGCATTAACAAGCTTAGGTTTTTTAGCGCCGAGTATGCTTCTAAAAGTGTTAAACATAACAGCCAGTACAACCAGTTCAAGTGCTATCACAATTACCATAGTGTAAAAGGTAAACTGGTCTAGTCCTCCAATGCGATCGTCGATCACCTGCGCCGCTTTACTCTGCGAAAACGCAGCAAAATTCAGAGACAAAAAGAAGAACAGCCATCCCATTATTTTTAGACTGCCATTGTTTTTTTGTTCTTTATCCCTTTTAATTTTTTCCAGGAACATGTCTGAACCAATAATGTTCTTTAAGGCACTGCTTAAAGCCATTACCATTATGGCCAGTATAATGATCACCACCAAAAGGGTATTAAACAAAGCGTTGGAAAAATAGGTCGTCGTATTTTGAACTTCCTGTTCTTGTGCCAGTGACACTATTGGAAGTAAACAAATCCCCATTAAAAAATAGTTTTTTTTCATACTGTTTAAGCTAGTTGTTTTCATAATCAGAATCTGTTGTTTTTGTATCTAGTGGAATTGCGGCCACAACATCGAAATAGGTTTTCCCGGTTCTAATAACATAAATGGTGACTGCCAAAAAAAACAGGAAGAATATAAGGAATGATGCCAGCGGATAAAACCCAATGCCCGTGATGCTTTCTAAATAATTTATGAATTTCATAATGCGTTTTTTTAAAGATTAAATATGAAGAGCTAAAGTGCTAAACCCTGATCCACTTGTAAATGCGAATACCCGAATACAGAACAAACACGATTAATAGTGAAAAGGTAAGCAGGACGGAAAATTCAATTCCGGTAGAATCTTGTATGAAGTTTATAATTTTCATTATTTCAACTGTTATTAGTTAGACAATTTTGAAATTTCTTCTTTCGGTGCGGCTTTAATATCTCTGCCTAATTTTTGCAGATAAGCAATCAGGGCCACAATTTCCTTGTCTGGCAAAGTTTGAATACCATCTTTTTTTAGATTGGCTGCAATTTCTTCGGCCTGTTTTTTCATATCAGCAGGAGCTTGTTTTTCGTAACCCTTTGGATATGGCACTCCTAAACGTTGCATCGCTTTAATTTTACCAACGGTGCTTTCTACATCTATTTTATCATCTAATAGCCAGGGGTAGGTTGGCATGATAGAGCCCGGTGACATAGAAGTAGGATCCATCATATGGTTGTAATGCCAGCTGTCAGGATATTTCCCTCCCACGCGGGCCAGATCTGGACCAGTGCGCTTGGAACCCCATTGAAAAGGATGGTCATATACGAATTCGCCAGCCTTTGAATATTCTCCATAACGCGCCGTTTCATCTCTAAAGGGTCTTACCATTTGAGAGTGACAAGTGTAACAGCCTTCGCGCACATAAATATCCCTTCCCTGCAATTCAAGCGGAGTATAAGGTTTTACGCTCGAGATGGTGGGAATATTTGACTTTACTAAGAACGTAGGTATAATTTCTATTACCCCGCCAATTAACACCACCACTAAACTTACTATCATCAATTGGATTGGTCTGCGTTCGATCCAACGGTGCCAGTGATCGGTGTGATGTGCTTTGTAAGTAGTTGCTAAAGGCATTGCTTCAGCGTCTTCGTTAGCAAGGAAGTCTCCTTGTTTTACGGTTTTGATAAGGTTATAACACATTATCAAAGCACCGATTAAAAATAAAGTTCCACCAATTGCACGTCCAGCGTAGAAAGGAAGCATCTTCGTTACAGTATCCATGAACTGCCATTTCAACTGGCCTTCTGGTGTAAATTCTTTCCACATCAAACTTTGCATGATACCAGCGAAATAAAGTGGCACTGTATAGATAATGATTCCCAGGGTGCCGATCCAGAAATGCATGTTGGCAAGCCTGGTAGAATAAAGTTTCGTGCGGAACATGCGGGGGAGCAACCAGTAAAGTATACCGAAAGTCAAAAATCCGTTCCAGCCTAATGCTCCTACGTGTACGTGAGCTACAGTCCAATCGGTAAAGTGACTGATGGCGTTGATGTTTTTAATAGAAAGCATCGGACCTTCGAAAGTAGCCATACCATAAGCCGTAACAGCTACTACCAGGAATTTCAGAACAACATCGTCACGCACTTTATCCCATGCGCCTCGTAAGGTGAGTAAACCGTTGATCATACCACCCCACGATGGTGCGATCAACATGATGGAAAATACTACGCCTAATGATTGTGCCCAGTCTGGCACAGCGGTGTAAAGCAAGTGATGTGGACCAGCCCAGATATAAATAAAGATGAGTGCCCAAAAGTGAATGATGGAAAGTCTGTAAGAATACACAGGACGGTTTGCCGCCTTAGGTAAAAAATAATACATCAAACCCAGGTAAGGCGTTGTTAAGAAAAAGGCAACAGCGTTATGTCCATACCACCACTGCACCAGGGCATCCTGTACACCTGCATACCAGGAATACGATTTCCAGAAGGAAACAGGTATTTCGATGGAGTTTACAATATGTAACAGAGCAACTGTAACAAAGGTGGCAATGTAAAACCAGATAGCCACATACAGGTGACGTTCTCTTCTTTTTATGATTGTGCCAAACATGTTCCAGCCAAATACAACCCATACAATTGTAATTAAAATATCGATTGGCCATTCTAACTCTGCGTATTCCTTACCGGTTGTTTTTCCGGCAAGCAGTGTAACGGCAGCAAGTACAATGATCAATTGCCAGCCCCAAAAATGAATTTTGCTAAGAGTGTCGCTAAACATTCTGGCTTTTAATAAACGTTGCAAAGAGTAATAAACACCCATAAAAATGCCATTGCCCACAAAAGCAAAAATTACAGCATTCGTATGCACAGGACGCACACGACCGAAAGTAGTTTGCGCAGTTTCGAGATTAAAGATGGGCCATACTAACTGTAAAGCAGCAAGTAGTCCGGCCAACATGCCTACAATGCCCCAAAGCATGGTAGCATAGGCAAAGTATTTCACGATCTTGTTGTCATATTGAAATTTTTCGATTTCCATAGGTTTTTTATTTTGTGTGTTTGGTTATTTCGTGTTCTTTAGTTTTTAATTCAGGTTTTACAGTCGCATCGTCAAAAAGCATTCTTACCGAGGGCGTATAATCGTCGTCGTATTGACCGTTCTTAACCGACCAGATAAAGGCAATTAAAAAACCGATGGCGATGCTGAGACTAGCTGTGAGAAGTATTAAGATGACGCTCATTTACGGGTGTAAAAATAGCGGGCAAAAAAAAAGCGCCTTATGATAAGGCGCAGGATAAAATATGATTAATATCAGAATCAGATTTTCTTTGCGTGTGAAACCAATCAGCTTAATTGTTTTTAGAATGCTTCTTCATTTAAGATAAAGCTCAGGCAACCTGGCTCTTTAACGCAAAGCACTGATAGCAAGGTCTCGCTGCTTGTTAATAGGGCATAAAAACGTATACTACAGCTATGAATACATACACGTTTAATCAGAATCCTGAAGTGGACTACTTAAAATTTAAATCTTGCGGCCGAACCACCTGCTCATTACCGTTGTAAAAATAACGATGGAAAGAGAACTTAAAGGCATGAGTATCGCAGCGATAACAGGTGAGAGAAGTCCTTGCACAGCAAAGGATAAACCCACTATGTTGTAAAGAATGGAAATTATAAAACTGCCAAAAATAATGGGTTTTTCTTTTTTGCAATAGGCAAACAGTTTATCAAGATTCGCAAATTGTTTCCCGTCAAGGATGGCATCGCAGGCGGGAGAAAAATTATTGATGTTGTCGCTTATGGCAATTCCTGCATCGCTTTGTTGCAAGGCCCCTGCGTCGTTAAGGCCATCACCTATCATTATTACTTTACTACCTGCTTGCTGCAATGCATTTATGTAGTCTAATTTTTGTTGAGGACTTTGCTCAAATAAAACTTCGGAAGTTTGCCCAAACATCTGCATCATTTTATTCTCCTCTGCGTTATTATCCCCTGAAATTACTGCCAGATTGTAGCCTCTGCGTAAACGGTCAATAAGTCCTGTTAATCCATCGCGGTAAGCCGATTTAATTGCAAAGTATCCTAACACTTCGCCGTTAACCGAAACATAAACCTTAGAAGTATCTGGCAGATGCACAGATCTAGAACCTGTTACAAATTCTTCAGAACCAAGTTTAAGTTGATGATCCTGGATCGTAGCACTGCAACCTTTGCCTTTTTCTTCTGCAAAATTTTTAGTCGCTAACAGTTTTTGTACAGGAAGGTTAGAAACCACCGCTTTGCTGAGTGGATGAGCGGATTGAATCGCCAGCGATCGCAACAGCTGCTGTTCGAATGCGCTGAGTGCGCCACATTGAAAGTGTATTGAAGCTTCCGATTGCCGGCTAATGGTACCTGTTTTGTCGAATACAACAGTGTCAGCTTCAGCGATTCTTTCAAGTACTGAAGCGTCGCGGATAAAAAAGCCAGCTTCCTGCAAGCGTGCCAGTATGCTACCATTGGTGAAAGTGGCCGAAAGTAATAAGGCGCATGGACAAGCAACAATAAGGATGGCTGTAACAGAAGGCCAGATTTTTGTAGTGTCATATATACTCCAATACACAGCCGTGATCGCAGCAATGGAAAATAATACATAGGTAAAATAGCGACTCACCCGATGCACGAAAGATTTTTTACGTTCTTGTTTTTTTTGTTTGAAAATAGCGTTGTTCCAAAGCTGTGTCAAATAACTTTGTGAAACTTCTTTAATAATTTCCAGTTCAATAGCACCTCCAACCTGCTTTCCTCCCGCGTAAAGTATTTCGCCAATGGTTTTTTCAGAAGGAAGCGATTCTCCCGTAACAAAACTATAATCGATGTTTGCCCTGCCCATAAACAGGATGCCATCGGCGGGAATAATTTCGTGACTGTGGATGCGAACACGATCTCCTTTTTTTAAATCCGATACTGGGATCTGTATTTCTGTATTGTTTTTTAAAAGTGTTACACCTATTGGAAAATAAGAGGTGTAATCGCGGTTAAAAGTCAGCGACTGGTAGGTCTTATCCTGGAAAAAACGGCCAATGAGCATGAAAAAAACGATTCCACTCATAGAGTCAAGATACCCTGCACCTGTTCCGGTAAAGATCTCGTAGAGGCTTCTGCTAAAGGTAATTAGCACGGCAAGCGCAATAGGCGCGTCGATGTTCAGGAATTTTTGTTTCAAACCTTTGTTGGCGGAAATAAAAAATTCAGAGGCACAATAAAAAAAAACTGGAAGGGATAAACCAACATTTAAAAACGTGAAGAGATTTTTTAGACTTGTTTCCTGAATATCGCCCGAAGCAAAATAGTCAGGGAAACTGAGCAGCATAATATTACCAAAACAAAAACCCGCAATACCTAATTTGTACAAACGTGTTTTATCGTAGGGTTTTAATTTAGACTGTGACAGGTCATTAAGGCTGATATGGGGTTCATAACCAATGCTTGTAAGCAATTCAGCAATTTCGCGCAGGTTAGTTTTTTGAAAATCAAAAATGATGGTAACTTCTTTTTTTAAGAAATTAACCTGCGATTTTAAAATGCCTTTGTTGAGTTTTGATAACTGCTCCAGCAGCCAGATGCAACTGCTGCAGTGCATTTGTGGTAAATAAAAAATTATGTGCCGCTGTGTGCCTTCCAAAAAGTGAATGAGCTTGTCAGCAATTTCTTTCGTGTCGAGAAAAGCAAATTTTCCATCCCTGACTTTTATTTTTTGAGCAAGGCCCGGATTTTTTTCAAGATCATAATAGCTGCACAAGCCGTTTTGATCGAGAATGGCATAAACCATTTTACAGCCTTCACAACAAAATATTTTTTCATCTGTGTGAATATGCGTATCATCACAAACTTCGCCGCAGTGGTAGCAAGCGGTTTTAGGAGCAGCCAGGGTAGCCATACTAAGAATTCGTCTTTTTACGGGTACTTATTTTGAGGGGGCTGTACAAAGGGCAATAACCTATAAAGGAAGTGAGAATGAAAATTCCTGAAACACTGAGCAGCACAATCGCAAGGGTTCCGCTAATGATTTTAAATGCAAACAATGCCACAATAATCGCCGCTATAATAACCCGTATTAAACTGTCGGCAGTTCCCATGTTTTTTTTCATTTCTTTTTTTATTACAAAACTAAGCGTGCAGCAAAGGGTAGGGGCTGAGTAATCTCATGCCGGGTATATGACAAATGTCAGGCAGTTTTACTTATTTGGATAATAGGTTTGTATAAAAAAATACCTATGTACATTGAGCAGATTTATACAAAATGTCTTTCAGAAGCCACCTATTATATTGAAAGTAACGGCTTTGCCGCGGTGATAGATCCTCTTAGAGAAGTACAGCCCTATCTTGATCTTGCCAGGAGCAGGGGGGCAGAAATTATTTATGTTTTTGAAACACATTTTCATGCAGACTTTGTAAGTGGCCATATCGATCTTTCCAATAAAACCGATGCCATTATTGTGTTTGGACCCACCACACTTAAAACCGGATTTCCAGCTGTTATAGCCAAAGATGGTCAGGTATTTCAACTGGGCGATGTTACAATACAATTGATTCATACCCCGGGTCATACCATGGAAAGTTCGTGTTATCTTTTGAAATCTGACAACAAGCCAGTGGCTTTATTTACCGGAGATACCTTGTTTATAGGCGATGTAGGCCGTCCGGATCTTGCCCAAAAAGTAATCGCAGAACTTACGCCTCAAAAATTAGCGGGTCATTTGTTTGATTCCTTAAGAAATAAAATTATGCCGCTGCCCGATGATCTTATAATTTGTCCGGGTCATGGCGCAGGCAGTGCATGTGGCAAAAACATGAGCAAAGAAACGACAGATACTTTGGGTCACCAGAAAAAAGTAAATTACGCGCTAAACACTTCGTTAAACAAAGAAGAATTTATCCGCCAGGTTTTAACTGGATTAACGCAGCCACCAGCTTACTTTCCACAAGACGTTTTGCTGAATGTCAAAGGTTACGCTTCTATAGATCATGTTTTTCAGCGCTCACTAAAACCTTTGGTAACAGATGAATTTAAAAAAATGATTGAAACGACTGAGCTCGTAATTCTGGATACACGAGATGCCCAAACATTTGCCCAGGGTTTTGTGCCGGGCTCGGTTAACATAGGAATTGATGGAAGTTTTGCTACCTGGGCCGGAACGCTTATAAAGGATACCACTACATCCATTGTATTTGTCGCTTATCCTGGCAGAGAAGAAGAAGTAGTCACACGTCTTGCGCGGATAGGGTTTGATACTATTCTCGGCTATCTTGACAAAGGTTTCGAAAGCTGGAAGAACTCCGGACTTCCTGTAGAAAAAATTAGCAGCATTGAACCTGCCCTTTTTTCAACCTTGCTTAAAAATTCTGACACTAACATTATTGACGCAAGGAATCAAAAAGAATTTGAAGAAGGTCATTTACCGGGCGCAAAAAATTTGCCTCTTGAGTATATGGAAGAACATGAGGAAGAGATAAATAAAGATAAGGTTACTTTTGTTTACTGTGCCGGCGGTTACAGGTCTATGGCATTTATTTCTTTACTTAAACGCAAAGGTTATAATAACCTGGTGGATGTTAAGGGTGGTTTTGCCGCAATAAAACAAACAGCTGGTTTTGGTGATCAGATAAGTAATGAAACAGATGCTCGTACTTTTTGCGAAATCACTAAAGAAAACAAACAGTTAAACACAAATAGGGAAGTTTAGATGAGCTGATCTTTTTAAGCTCTTTTCAACTGACCTAAGTCATTTGAGATTCCTGCTGTTGCATCTATCTTGTAGTAATGAAACAAGATGAGCAAAATCTTTATGAAGAATATTACCAGGTTGCTTTAACCTTATTACAAGAAGGTAAACACCACGAAGAAATTCAGGAGCATCTTGGTAAAAAGAGCGAAGACATTGTGCTGATCACTGTTGTAATTAAAGAGGCCAGAAACGCTCATTACGCCGGTTTAAGAAAACAAGGATTGCGACTGTTACTGATTGGATGCATTACCGGCTTATCGGGTTTTTTAATTACCTGTATTAATTTCAATACAAACAGATCTATTGATCTGGCCTTGTATGGTCTTACCACCCTTGGCATTAGTTTGGTATTCTGGGGGCTTTTTAAGATCATAGGATAATTTATTTTTTGACTCAGCTCCCACTCGCATTTGAACACTACAAACGTGTTCAGAAATGCAGATGTAAGAATACCTGAGCAAACCACGAATCTCTATGACAACTATCACCAGATCGAATGAGTTTGATCAGCCGGACAAATGCGGGACTTTTAGACATTTGATCAAAAATAACCATTATGAAAGAAAAAGAATTTGCGGTTAATACAGCTATAGGTAAAGTGCGGAAAGACTACTTCAGAGATGTTTTACTTGAAGAGAATTGCGAACCAGATCCCTTTTCTCAAATGGAACTTTGGCTGGCGGAGGCCTTAGAAAAAGATAGTCTGCATGCCAATGCTATGACCCTTAGCACAGTTACAAAAACAGGAATGCCTGATGCCAGGATCGTGCTGCTGAGGAATATTTCTTACGGAGGTTTTACTTTTTATACAAATTACAATAGCGCCAAAGCACAGCAGATCGATGCCAACGCGCAGGTTTGCTTAAGTTTTTTTTGGAAAGAACTTGAACGGCAGGTTAAGATACAGGGAGAAATTAGGTTTCTTCCGGTAGCAGAATCGGACGCCTATTTTAAAGCAAGACCTTTTGAGAGCCAGGTGGGAGCATGGGCTTCACAACAAAGTAAAGTTATAAGCGGTAGGGCGACCCTGGACGCGCAATTCGATGCAGCTCTCGTAAAATATGAAGATACAGAAGTTCCACGCCCAGACCACTGGGGAGGTTATGTGGTACTGCCTTCTGTTTTCGAATTCTGGCAGGGGCGTAATAGCAGGCTGCACGACCGCATCCGTTATACCCATCAGCACGACAAAAACTGGAAGATGGAGCGACTCATGCCCTAATCAACACTAAGCATTAAATCCTCTAAGAAATAAAATAGGAATAGCTCTCTGATTTTTCCCGGCCCGCATTCGAATATTTAATGCGGACTCTGAGTTGTGTTTTGAAGTATGTATGTGCCTACCTGGTTCAGGAGCTGGGTTCTGTCCTGCAAGCCCACGCGGTTCCATATCATCGAGCCATTTATGTAGAGGATAATAACGGGTAATCCATCCACTTCAAAGTAGTCGGCAATAGCAGGATTATTTTCCATATCAATGATGAGAAAATCAACTTTATTACCCGTATCCAACATCACCTGGTCGAGAATAGGTTTTTGTCGTTTACATACTACACACCAGTCGGCAGTAAAGTTTACAAATAAAGGTTTAGTGCTTGTCTTCAATTTTAAATTAAACTGATCTACTGTCATACCCACTGGATACTGCGCTGAAGCAGATGTTGTACCGTTCTGCGCAATAGCAGTGTACTGTAATAATGCTGTAAAAAAAAGAAATACGAAAGTTTTCATGCTAAGTCGTTTTAGTGTTGTACAAAAGCTATTTTTAAATGATGATAAGCCTCATCAATTTCTTTTTTGAAAAAATCCCATTTATGTTTCGCCTCAGCTTGTTTTAATAAAATCTTTGCTCTTAGTTTATCCAGATGAAGATGGAATTCAATTTTCTTTTGTTCGATATTAAATTCCGTTTTTAGTTTTTTTAGTTGGAAGCCCAATGCTATAAGTTCGAGTTTTGCTTTGAATTTTTCAAACTCGAGTTGAATTTCGCCCGCATAGTTTTGCACAAGATCTTTTTCTTTCAGTGCAAACTCAAGGTTAGTTAATTCGTTACGGATTTTATGGATTTGCTCTTCAACTACTTCTTTTGTTTCTGCGATACCCAGGCCCAGTTGTACACGGAGTTGTTCAAAAGCTCTAAGCACCGGCGAAGTAGTTTTATCACCCTCAGTTTCTAAATACCCTGATTTCAGATGCTGAAGGCGGTTTTCGAAATTTTTCTTAAGCTCCTCAAAAAGGTCTTTTGCTTCTGATTTGCCCAGTGCTACCTGCACTTGCAACTCTTCCAGTTCTGAAGCCGCATTTTTTAAACCTGCAATAAGTTTATCTATAAAAGTTTTTTCGGGTGCCTCCATGAGATATAATTTTAATCAAATTTACACAGCACCCACGCCCACTGCGCTAACCTTGCTCATAGCAATACATGATCTTTATCAGAACTGATCTTGGTCACTTCGCGGGGACTTTATATGAAGTAGCTTTGCGCTCTTAAATTTACTATGAACTCTATACGATTTACTGCCAAAGATGCAAGAGACAATCAATTTGCTGCCGCTCTTAAAAAAAATGTTCACGACTATTTTAAAACCAATCACTTGTCTACCAAAGCCAATACAGCCATGGTGATAAAGACATTTATGCTGCTGGCGCTCTACATTGTGCCCTTTGTTTTGATTCTTTCTATTCCAATGAATGCCTGGCTGGCGTTGTTATGTGTGATAGTTATGGGTATTGGCATTGCCGGAGTGGGCATGGGTGTTATGCATGATGCCTGTCACGGAGCTTACTCCAAGAGAAAATGGGTAAACGATTTACTCGCCGGCTCACTTTATTTGCTTGGCAGTAATGTGTTGAACTGGAAAATTCAACACAATGTGTTGCATCATACCTATACCAACATTAATGGTTTGGATGAGGATATTGATTCTAAAGGTCCGATTCGTTTGTCAGAAAATACAGCGCTTAAAAAGTTTCACAGGTTTCAATATCTGTATGCTTTTTTCTTTTATGGACTTATGACCATTGTGATGCTCACCAATGATTTTACGCGTTTAAGAAGATATGCCAAAATGGGTTTACTTACCAGCCAGGATAAAAGTTTAAAAAAAGAATTTGCTAAAATGTTTATCAGGAAAGTGATTTACCTCTCTCTCATTTTTGGATTGCCTTTGTGGTTAACCCCTTTTACCTTCTGGCAAATTCTTCTTGGCTTTTTTATCATGCATTGGGTAGCCAGTATTATTCTGAGTTTTGTTTTTCAAATGGCGCATGTAGTAGAAGGTGCAAGTCAGGAAGATTCCACTAAGGATATAGAAGCTGGATGGCATGTTCACCAGTTGCAAACTACCAGTGATTTTGCAAGAGATAATTGGTTATTGAGCTGGTATGTAGGAGGCTTGAATTTCCAGATAGAGCATCATTTGTTTTCAGGTATTTGTCACATACATTACCGGAACCTTGCTTTTATAGTGGAGAAGACCGCTAAAGATTTTAATATTCCCTACAACCTAAAACCTAGTTTCCGTGCCGCTTTGCACTCTCATATTGTGCGACTAAAGGCCTTAGGCAGAGCTTAGTAAATTTTTTTTCTTATCATTCGTATAAACCCAGGTGGGAAAGTAAAAAACCGAACATCCATTCAAGAAGGGCTGTGGCTTTTGAATTATAGGTGTATAAGGGTTTACCCTTATATAAATGATAAGTTATGAAGAAATGAAACTTTTTTCAAGCCTTGCTGTTTAAGCATTATCCTTGCAAATGACGCTATTCCCGATAAGCATCAAAAAACAATTTAAATGAACCACACATGCTTTTAGTAAAAGGGAGAAAAAAATTAAAAGAATTTAAAAACGCAGTCTTTACAGTTTATTTAAAAGATACCGGCGTATTGGGTATAGAAGCAGAATCAGACATGACCTATGATGTGGACGATGTGAGGCAAATAATTGACAATACAAAATACATTGCCGGAAACCAAAAATATCTGATACTTGTAAAAACAGGTCCTATGGCGGTTACGACCTTTGCTGCTTTAAAATTATTGGCCGAGCCGGATGCTGCCGGCTATGCGCATGCTAAAGCCTATGTGATTTCAACAATTAGTCAAAGATTAATGGCTAATTTTTTCATGTATTATTTTAAACCTGCTATTCCCATCAAATTTTTTAAAGATCCCAGGTTAGCAGAGGTCTGGCTCCTTAAAACTTACCGTCATTTACTAAGATAGATTTATAAGGGTAAACCGCGAAATTATTAGTTCAGAGTGGTAAATTGTTCTATACCCTTATATAAAAAAAAGCTTTATTTTTAGCACACAACACTAAAAATATGAGCTATCATAATTTAATGCTAATTGACGACGACGAGGATGATCAGGATATTTTTCTGGCGGCATTAAGTGAAATATCCTCCACTGTAAAATGCAGCACCTTCAGCGCTGCCAGAATAGCTCTAAACAAACTTATTTCAAAAGAAAGTCATCCCCAGGTGATATTTCTCGATCTGAATATGCCGATTATGAATGGCCAGCAATTTCTTGTAGAAATTAAAAAGATAGAAGGTCTGAAAGAGATTCCGATTATTATTTTTTCAACTTCTTCTCATCCAGGTACTATACAACTTACAAAAGAATTAGGTGCGAGCGATTTTATTACTAAACCCACAAGTTTTGATGATCTGATAAATGTTCTTAGGCCAATTATAAATTAAAAAAGCTCATGACAGACTCGCAATCTTCAAAAAACAAGTACTTATTCCTTGATAATGGAGGAGAGATGGGAGAACTGATCAAGGCATACGACTGGTCGCAGTCAGTTCTTGGTAATCCTGATCAATGGCCGCAAAGCCTTTGCACAACACTTGGAATCATATTGCACTCCGCTTTTCCGATGTTTTTATTTTGGGGGAAAGACAAAATCTGCTTTTACAATGATGCATATCGTTTGAGCCTGGGAAGAGACGGGAAGCATCCGGCCATTGGTAAAAAAGGGGAGGAAGTATGGGACGATATCTGGGATTTCATAGGACCTCTGATCAATGGAGTGATTGAAAATGGCAAACCGGTTTATTTTGAAGATCAATTGGTAGGCTTCTACCGAAATGGAAAAAAGGAAGATATTTACTGGACCTTTAGTTACAGTCCGGCATACGGCGACGACAACCAAATAAACGGCGTGTTTGTTACCTGTGTTGAAACAACTGAGAAAGTAAAAATCATCAAAGCTTTAGGGGAAGGCGAGCAGGAAATTCGCGCATTGGTAGAGAGTGCACCATTTCCCATTGGCGTGTACAAAGGCAAAGAAATGCGTGTGGCGCTGGCAAACAAATCCATCATGGATATCTGGGGCAAAGGCTCTGACGTGGTGGGCAAACTGTTTAGTGAGGTGTTACCTGAACTCGACAACCAGGAAGTTTTTAAACAACTGGAGGAAGTATACATCACAGGAATTCCTTTTCATATTAAAAACCAACCCTTGGATCTTTTGGTGGATGGAGTTCTTCAAAAATATTATTTTAATTATAGTCTTACACCTCTGTTTAATAAAGAAGGTGAGGTTTATGGAGTGATGAACACAGGCGTTGACCTGACAGAATTAAATGTAGCCAAACGAAAAATTGAACAAAGTGAGCATAATTTCCGCAACATTGTTTTACACGCTCCTGTTGCCATGTGTATTTTACTTGGACCGACGTTTATTGTAGAAGTCGCCAATGAGCTCATGATCGAACTCTGGGGCAAACCAGTGGAAGATGTGTTGAACAAGCCAATATTTGAGGGACTGCCGGATGCCCGTGAGCAAGGTCTGGAAGATCTTCTCACACATGTATATACCAGCGGCGAAACATTTAAAGCGAATGAACGACCGGTTAATTTAATTCGTTTTGGAAAAGAAGAAGTTGTTTATCAGAATTTCGTTTACGAGCCCTACAAAGATGCAGGGGATAAAGTAGTGGGAGTTTTAGCCATCTCTATTGATGTAACGGATCAGGTACTTGCCCGAAAAAAAATTGAAGAAGCCGAAGGAAAAGCCCGCCTGGCCATTAATTCTGCCGAGCTGGGCGTTTATGAAATTAATTATTCCAGCAATGAAGTAAATCAAGACGATCGGTTTAACGAAATATGGGGAATAGAGGGCACTCACTCCCGAAGTGAATACGTTGCCCGGATTCACCCTGACGACCTTGCTGCCCGTGAGGAGGCTCACCGTCTCTCTTTAAAAACAGGCCACTTAAATTATCAAACGCGGGTAATATGGAAAGATAAAAGTGTTCATTGGGTAAAAATCAGTGGTAAGGTGATTTGCGATGATCAGCAAATTCCTGTTAAGTTAATCGGTATCATCCAGGATATTACGGACATGGTTATCGCGAAAAATAAAATTGAAGAAAGCGAAAAAAACATCCGGAATATGATTTTGCAGGCTCCCGTTGCGATGTGTATTTTCAGAGGACCTGATTACACCGTTGAAATAGCCAATAACATGATGATTGGCTTATGGGGAAAACAAGCGCATGAAGTTCTTAACAAGCCCATCTTTGAAGGACTGCCCGAAGCAAAAGAACAAGGACTCGAACAATTATTGTTTCAGGTATTTACAACCGGTGAAAAATTTGAAGCGAATGAAATGGCGGTAGGATTGCCGCGTCATGGCAAAATTGAAACGACCTACATTAATTTTGTTTACGAGGCATTGAGAAACGGCGATGGCTCTATTTCGGGCATTCTTGCAGTTGCTATCGACGTGAGTGAACAAGTAATTGCGCGACAAAAAATTGAAGAAGTGGTGGCTGAACGAACCAAGGAACTGGCCACCGTTAATAGTGATCTGCAAAAATCTAACAGCGAGTTGGCCCAATTTGCCTATATCGCTTCTCACGACTTACAAGAACCACTTCGCAAAATCGGAACCTTCTCGCAGATGCTTGAGAAAAGTGTTGAAGCAGAGATGAGTGAACAATCAAAAACCTACTTTAATAAAATTAATACTTCTGTGCAGCGCATGAACAGCTTGATTCGTGATGTGCTTGCCTATTCAGAAGTCACAAAAACCGGAGACCTGATTGAGACCGTTGACTTAAATAAAATTTTCGAAAGCATTAAAACAGATTATGATTTATTGATTGAACAAACGGGCGCAAACGTGTCATGTAACACTCTGCCTGTTTTACAGGCCATACCTTTGCAGATGTCGCAGTTGTTTGGTAATCTTATTGGAAATGCTTTGAAGTTTATCAGAAAAGACACAGAGCCGCGTATCCGTATTTTTTCTTCTGAACTTACACGGCTTGAAAAGACAGCACTTGGTTTGCCGAAAGATCTTTTATTTTATAAGATCGAGTTTAAGGACAATGGTGTTGGATTTAAACCAGAATATGCCGCGCAGATCTTTCATATTTTTCAAAGACTTCACCGCAAATCAGAATTTGAAGGAACCGGTATAGGTTTGGCGCTCTGTAAAAAAATTGTCTTAAATCATCATGGGATTATAAATGCAGATGGTAGTTCAGAAAATGGTGCCGTGTTTAATGTGATCTTGCCTGCTACACAACTAAGATAATTTTAAAAAGTAGTGGATAAAAAAGTAGAGCAAAGGCATGCGAAAAAAAATCCTACAAATCGTATTTCTCTCTGCTAACAAAAACCTTCTCAGTTTTCGTGGTAACCAGCGTCTATCCATTTTTGAATGGCGCTTATGTCGCAGCTTGAAAGTTGTCCACCGGTTTGAGGCATGGCCAGATATCCGCTAGTATGCCGGATGCTTCCCATGAGTCTTTTGGCTTTGATAGCAGCCACTACTCCGCTGTAATCGGATAAATTGTATCCGCCCCCGGCGTTGCTGCTGTTGTGACAGCCCACACACCAGGCATTCATAATGGGTTGAATGCGGCTTGCATAATCAAAGTTCGTTGAATCGCAACTGATACAATTGGATGTATTACGCGCTCCCTTATTTATCCATAATTTTATCATGTTCACATCACGCAAGCTTAGCTTGGCATAAGGACGTGCAGGCATAGAAGGGTTTTTACCCCTGATAACTGTATACACCTCACTCGTTAAAGGGTGTTTTGCCTTTACTCCTTGCATGATCCCTTCGTAAGTAGTAAGGTCGTATCCCGCTCTTTTGTCGGTAGCATTGTGACAGCCGGACATGGTGCAGTTAGATATAAAAACAGGCAGTACCTGTTCCTGAAAACAAGCATCGGGTCCTGCCTGATCTTTAGTACAGGTTTGCAGTAAAAAAATGCTGCTTACAAAAAGGAGTAGAGTATATTTTTTCATAATATTATGCTATCAGGCGGGCAATGGCAAAGGCTGATGCGGCTGCAATAATTCCAATAACAGTTACCTTCAGAGCCCCCATAAAGGCTGGTTGCCCGGTTACGCGGCTTTTTAAAAAACCAAAAATAAAAAGACAGAGTACGGTAATAATGGAAGAAGCAATCAAACCCTGGTACGGATGATCTGTAAAGAAATAAGCAGTTAAAGGAATTAAACCCCCTATGGCATAAGAAATACCTATGGTTAACGCGCTGTGGGTTGCTCTTCCCGCTTTAGGTTTTTCGAGGCCGAGCTCAAACTTCATCATAAAGTCTACCCATTTATGTTTGTCTTTGGCAAGCTCCTTAGCGATGGTTTCCTGCGATTCTTTGCTTAAACCGTATGTGCCAAAGATCTCTTTTATTTCCTGTAATTCGCGTTCAGGAACCCTGTCTACTTCCTCATATTCCCTTTGAAGTTCGCTTTGGTAATGCTCCTCTTCTGTTTTTCCAGCCAGGTAGCCGCCAAGTCCCATGGCAATGCTGCCTGCTACAATTTCGGCAATTCCTGCGGTAATAATAATGGCATTACTGGCAACCGCGCCACTCAATCCTGCAGCCAGTGCAAACGGAACGGTAAGACCATCGCTCATACCAATAACAACATCGGTGATAAACTCAGAACTTTTGAGGTGTTTTTCTTTATGCTCCATGCCCTAAACAGTTTAACAACAAGCGTTGGTAAATGCGGTATAAAAGTACAAAACACAGAAATTCACCGTATGATAAAGATCATTATTTATAAAGATTCTTCTCAGCCTACCCGGTAGTAGAACAAAATATCTTTGAAAAAAAGATAATGAAAACAATCCTGGTAGGTACCGATTTTTCTTCTCCCGCAAAAAACGCTGTGTATTATGCGGCAGAGCTAGCCAAATTTTTTAGTGCTAAGCTTGTTCTGGTAAACGCTGTACCCATGCCGCTTGGCGGTTACGATACAGGCGCACCATTAGAAGTGATGGCTGACCTCATGGAGAATTCGAAAACACTGCTAAAATCTTTAAAGCAGGAACTTATTCGCAAAGATTATTCTGCTGATATTGCAGTTGTTTCTGAAATTGGAAATGCTTTTACTGTTATGAAAGATGTTGCTGCCAGCCATTCTGCCGACATGCTTGTAATGGGCATGGTAGGTGAAGGAGGTTTTTTAAAACAGCACCTCATTGGCAGCTTTGCCCTGCGCGCGGCGCGTGAACTAACACTTCCGTTATTTATTGTACCTGAAACGGCCGAATACCGCCGCATACATCATATCTGTTTTGCCTGCGATATGGACAAGATCAAAGAAAGCACAGTTCTTTACACAGCAAAATATTTTGCCACGGCATTTGATGCAGAGATTGAACTGGTAACTGTAGAAAAGAAAGATATGGCCTTGGTTTCAAGTAAAGATGAACCTTATACTTTTTTAGAACAACGACTGGAAAATACAAAGCACAAAACAGTTTATATAAAAGACAATAACGTTGCAAGAGCGCTCGATTATTATCTTAAATTTCACACAACCGACCTGGTTATGGTTAATCCTAAAAAACATACGTTTTTTGAAACACTTTTTGAAGAAAGTGTTACGAGAAAACTGGCCTTTTCGGTTCAGGTTCCGTTACTTATCGTTCATGGCTGATAATTTATTTACAGATAAGGCTGGCAAGGCCGAATGAACTCCAAATGTTTCAAAACGCAAGCAGGCAGACTTGATGGGGATGCGGTTACCCCGATAGCTTTGGGAGTGGCGCGGGAGTCGATTATTTCTAGTTTTTAATATTTGGAAATGGCTAATCGATCCATGAAATAAATAATGGAAATGTTTCCTATTCACCGCTCACGTTTCGCGACTTCCACTGTACTTTCCATAAGTAATGTCGTGTGATTTACGACGAACGAAAATAAAATCTTGTATGAGTGCTTGATTAGATCTCGTGCGCTAAACTTACTACGCCAATAATAAGGATTAGGGAAAGAGTAAAATACCTGAATTGAGATTCGCTGAAGTAGCGAAGGATTTTTTTGCCAAGATAAGTGCCTGCAAAACTCACAAAAAACAAAATGCCAATCAGGTAAAGATCCTTCGCCTGAATATATCCGTTTGAAAAGTAAACCACACTTCTACTTAAATCTACACCCAGGTCAATTACAGCAGAGGTAGCAATAAAAGCGCTTTTTTCAATACTGAATGCTGCCAGAGTAAGCCCGCGAATAGCTCCTCCTGAACCTAATAAACCAGCTGTTAAACCAGACAGGGCGCCGCCTGTAATAGAATTAAAAGTTGTAGGCTTTACTTTTAAATTTTTTATGAATAAAAAGAGAGAACTTATAGCAATTAAAAAACCTGACAAAACAAGTTGTAAAATACTGCTGTTAAAAAAGCGGGTGAGATATGCGCCAAGAATGACAAAAAGAACGGCTGGAATGCCCACAGTAATGATCAGTTGTTTATTAAAGCCCTGTCTGAATAAACTGATTTTAGAAATATTACTGAAAACATGAAATACTGCGGTAACGCCCAGCACAGTGTGAAAATCAAGAAAATATCCTGCAAGCGGCACAAAAAATAAAGAAGATCCAAAACCACCTACCGTTCCCAGAACTTCTGCCAGTAGAGCGAGTATAATAAAAACTGCAAGATGATCGATCATGGTTGTGTTTAAAAGTAATGTGAGTAGTTTACCCTCTGTATTGTGACTTACTGTGTAGGTGTACGCTTAAATCTGCTGCTGAATCTTCGCTAACAACTCCTGAAGTTGAACCGTTAATGCCTTGGTGTAATCATCTAATTTAAGTGTATTGGTTTTGATGCCGTTCAAAATAATGTCCGTAGTTTTTTTGTCAATCTCCTTTTGCTCATTTGCTTCCCACAAGTTCAATAAGCCAAGACTAGAACACAAAGGGCTTCTTACGCTGTGCGAAATGCTGTACAGCAGGATTTCCAACTCTTTTACGTACTTTAGTTTATCCTCCGCTCTTCTTTCAGCGATCAGTTTGCCTTTATCAATTCTGCAACGCACAGCACTGAGAAATTCTTCTTCTGTACTGGTTTTAGAGATAAAATCATCTGCGCCGATCTCCAGGCTCCTGCAATGGGTTTCGCTATCGGCGGCAGCAGTAAAAAAAACAAAGGGAATAGCAGAAGTCAGGGCCTGATTTCTGATTCCCTGTAACACATCAAACCCATCCATCACCGGCATATGAATATCACAAAGAATGATCTGTGGTAATTCCTGGCGTGCTATTAGCAATCCACTTAAACCTTCTGCAGCCTGGTGCACTTCATAATTGTTTAGTTCCAGTAATTCAACAAAATTATCTCTCAAATGCTGGTTGTCATCTATAATTAAAATCTTATCCATGGGTAATTTTTAGTATTTAATTAATTTCAAACAACTGGCTTTTTCTAAGTTCTGGCGCCATTATTTATTACAAAAAGGTGTGTCTTGTACTTAAGCTGATCGGCAATTAAGATATGGTTGTACGTTATATTTTTTACGATAAGTCAATCTCTTTTTGTCGTATGCAATTCTCTCATTTGCGGATAAGAGAAGTCTTTAGGCGCTGCCAGTAGTGGAGTGGGTTATTTGCTTAGCCGATTCAGATCAATTTGCCTGCATGGTTTATTCGTGAATAGCCATTACCGGTATAGTAGAAACAAAGGCAACACGTTTGGTAACTGTTTCACTAAAAAAATTATATAAGGCAGAGTGTTTCCTGCTTATGATGGCAACCAGGTCTACCGTGTTTGCAGTAGAATATTTTTTCACTCCTTTTTCTATGGTCTCCCCTTTGGCGATCTCAATTTCAACCGGAGTGCTGCCTAATTTTATGGTAGTTGATTTTAAAGGAAGGATAAGTTCTTCGGGAGTGCGTATATGAACGGCTTTTACATGGGATTGGCTTGCCTTTACAAATGCATTCAGAGTCTTTAAACTTGGTGCATTCACTTTCATCTGGTTATCCACGGCAAGTAGCAAAGTGCCCAGTTTGTGTTGGGTATAGCGGCTCGGAACAATAATAACCGGTGCGGCTAATTTCCCTCCAAGTTTAACGCCTTCACTTCCGTAAATAAATTTTGAGATCTTGTCTTTGGCTTCCAGTCCTAATACCACAGCCATAACCTGGTGTTTGTGAATATAAGTCTCCAGCTCGTCTTTTAAGGTATTTGGACTCTGCAAAGCGCTTATTTTAAGACCTGGGAAATCTTTTATAAGAGCCGAAATAATTCCTTCAAGTCCTTTTTGACTTTCTCTTTTTAAGGATTGAAAAGAAAAACCCACTAAGCCGGCATTTGAATGGAAAACCGGTGTTTGAAAGAGGTTAAAAATAACAAGTTTACAATTTAATTTTTTTGCCAGCAAAGCGGCATAGCGGCAGGCATTTACAGAAGCGGGTGTAAAATCTGTTCCGGCAATAAGTGTTTTCATAGTCTTTTAGTTTATTTGAGAATAAAACTACTGTACAATCTAAACTAAATGAGTGAGTGATATCAGATCTACTCCTGATATTTATCATGATTTCTTTTATAAATACTACACTTAAAGGCGGTAAAAAGGACTTTTAGTTGGACTTTGAAATTTCGAATGTACTGTGTATTTCCCTGAGCACATCCTCTGTTAAGGGCTTAATTACAAAGCCTTTTACAGATTTAAAACGCATGGCTTTGTCCCTCTCAGATGCAAGAATAGATGCAGTTAGAATAAAAATGGCAATTTCGTACTGATTCATTTTATCATATTTTTCAAGGAAATCGAAACCATCTTCAGAGGGTAGCGTTAAATCAAGAAAAATGAGATCAGGCAAAGAAAGTTTGCCTTGAGTACCATCTATGGCTTTTAAATAGTCGAAAGCAGACTGGGTCGTTTTAAAAGTGCTAATGCTGTCGCAAAGGCCAACCTTCTTAATGAGAATTTCAGCCAACCAATTATCCATTTCGTTGTCGTCAATAATCATTATACTTTGAAAAGCAAATTTTTGCATAGGGCACTAAAAATAGGAGAATGTGTTGATCTGAAAAATATGATTTTTATCAGTTTTTTTCTCGATTTTTTTGATTATGGGTAAACTCTTATGCGTATAAAATAAAAAAAGCCGGAATAAACCGGCTTTCTATGCAAATCATTGGTATATTACTTTACAATGATTTGTTTTTTTTGGCCTGATTTTGATTCCTCTTTTTTGGGTATGTTTAAGGTCAAGATGCCATGGTTGTAGCTGGCATCAATTTTATCTCCACTAACGGTTTGCGGCAAGGTAAAGGAGCGGGAGAAAGTCGTATACATAAATTCTTTTCTCGTAAAACGCTTGTGATCGTCTTGTTTTTCTTCTTTTTTCTCAGCGCTAATGGTTAGCACATTGCCATCTAAATCGATCTTAAAATCGTTTTTGCCGAAACCGGGTGCAGCAAATTCGATATCGAATTGTTTTCCGTCTTCTTTAATATTAACCGGTGGCAGCGACTGGTTAAATTCTTTTTCAAACCAACGGTTGCTTAAAAAATTATCGTTGCCAAAAAAGTCTGACAACAGCGAAGGAAAGGCTTCCTCATTTTTGTGTGATTTTACCAGGCTCATGATTTTGTTTTTTAGGTTTTACTTTTGTGAATTCTTTGGTACAAAGGTAGCTTGTGTGTATGCAGGTGTAATTGATGGTGCTCACATTTAGAAGTGATCTTTCTCACTTCGATGCCTTTTGATTTACCAAATACTTATTAAAACTTTCTCCCTCGGCGTTCTGCTGATCTAAAGTCCAACCATCGGTAACCGTGGTTTCCAGCCACATATTACCTGAACGGCGAAATACCTGCACACTTAAGCCGTAAACATCGGCAAACCGTTGTTCCAGTTCTGCAACAGTCATTGTTCCTGTAATAGTTATAGTTCCACCCTCATGAATGGTTCTGCATTCTCCAAGTGTTTTAGAAGGATGGTTCATCAGGTTTTTTGGGGAAGGACCACCAACTTTATGAGGCTTTGCAAAAAATTCGAGCTTTAGGTAAGGAAAGGTTTCTGTAAAACTTTCTTGTATTGCAAAGATTTTGCGTTTATCGTTAATAGCAATTTTCATATGTAGTTTTTCGTTTTTTCTTATTTGTCATATGTAACAGCCATAACTGTGCCGATGACCACCGGAGTGTTTTAGCTAAAACAACATGGCTATTTTATATGTAGTATTTAGTAATTTTTTGTTAGGTGCTGCCTGCACTCAGAGTATACCCGTTTAAATCTTTCACATTTGCTGACTCAATGAATTTAAAAATAGTTGTTCTTTTTGTTTTGCTTATCTTTTTAGCTACACCACTAGGTATTAGTTATGTATGGTAAGCAGCGGCGTTTCTGTATGAAATGCCATGGCTTTGCTGTTTCGCTTTTTAAAAAATTCCTGCATAAAACTACGGTGATGCGGAAACATAACGATCATGTCAACGCGATGTGTTTCTGCAAAGTTAGTTATGCCTTTCACCACATCCTTATTTACGGCTGAATGAAAACTATGGTCCTGACCGGCCAGGAGACGCTCTAATTTTAAGCCCTGTACAGCCTGACCGACACTGGTAGTACTGTTTTCTTCTTTTGTAATGTTTAAAATATAGATATGCGATTTAAAAAGTTCTGCAAGGTGTTTTAAAGTAAAAAGTATCTCATCACTTTCTAAAGGTTCATAATCAGTGGCCAAAACGAATTTTTTTAAACTTTTAAACTTTGTTTCGGCCGCTATAGATAGTACTGGAACTGACGCGTTTTTAATAAGTTCGGAAGTCACACTTCCAAGGAGCTTCTCTTCGAGATAATTAGCACCGTGTGTGCCAACCACGATGAGGTCTGCTTTTTTTTCTTTCGCATATTCCAGTACAACATCGGCCGCCAAACCAAGGACACATACCGTTTCAATAGAAAGCTTAGGACCATAGTTTTTATGGAGTGCGAGCCTGACACGGTTTAAACGCTTCTTAGAATCTTTTTCTAAATCCTCCGTCATCGGAAAAACAGTGGCTTCCGCAATTCCACTGGTTATGGGAATTGCCGGATGACAGGCATGAAACAAAACCAGCTTTGATTTCGTACGTTTTGCAAGTTCAGCGGCATAATTCAGAGCATTGCGCGCAGTTTTCGAAAAATCGGTAGGAGCGAGAATAAGTTTCATAATCGTTTACTTTGAAAAGTAAAATTAAAACATCCAGTAGCAATGATTTATGACTGGCATCACCGGGAAACATGATTGATCTCAGTAATTGCAGATATGATCAAAATCAGTTTTTAAACTGATCAATATCAGAACTTCTTAGGCGGTAGACCATTAGTTTTGCTTAATAACAATCATTTCGCTTTATCCTTATTAAAATGAGTACTTTAGTTTCAAATAATCTATTCGAAATGGAAAGTTTGAATGCACTTTTTGAGTACGCCACCGAAGGTATAATAATCTCGGAAAGATCTGGTAAAATAATAAAGGCTAACCCAAGCGCAGAACGTTTGTTTCGTTACGAAAGAAATGAACTGCTTGGTAAGGTGATTGAAGATCTGGTACCCAGAAAATACAAAGAGCAACATGTACACGACCGGAGTGGTTATAATGCAAATCCTCATGCGCGCTCCATGGGTAAGAACACAGATTTGTTTGCCCGTCGCAAAGATGATACAGAATTTCCTGTAGAGATCAGTCTCACCTTTTATAAAAAAGGAGAAGAAACTTTTGCCATTGCCTTTATAATTGATATTACCGAACGCAAAAAACACGAAGAAAATATTTTAAGACTTAACCAGGACCTTGAGAAGAAAGTAGAAGAGCGTACCAAGGTATTGCACGAAGCACTCATTGAGCTTGAAAACTCGAAAGAGCAGCTCAGCGAGGCCCTGGCTTCTGAAAAGCAATTGAATGATATGAAGTCGCGCTTTGTAACCATGGCTTCACATGAATTCCGCACACCTTTAAGTACTATTTTATCTTCCATCTCGCTTGTAAATAAATACGATCACGGAGACAATACCGAGAAAGTAGAAAAGCATGTACACCGCATTAAGTCGGCTGTTACGAATATGACTTTAATATTGAATGACTTTTTATCTGCCGAAAAACTCGAAGAAGGAAAAGTGTTTGTGCGGATGGAAGAAAATAATTTACAGGATCTTACCAGCTCCATTATTAGCGAAGTTACAGGCTTATTAAAGCCAGGACAGAAAATAGAGTACCAGCACAGCGGCTCTGCAACAGCTTATTTCGATAAACAAATCATGCGGAATATTCTGCTCAACCTGATTTCAAACGCCATCAAGTTTTCGCTGGAATATAAAAGTATTAAACTAGTTTCGAATGTTACAGAAAAGGAACTGAAACTGGAAGTCTCTGATGAAGGGATTGGAATTCCAGGCGATGAGCAGGAACACATGTTTGAACGCTTCTTCCGTTCTAAAAACGCCACCAATATTCAAGGTACAGGATTAGGTTTAAACATTGTTGCCAAATACCTTGAAGTAATGAATGGTACTATTCATTTTAAAAGCGAACTGAATAAAGGAACTACCTTTTATATCACCATACCAAACGAAAAAACAGTAACAGACTAATTATGAAAACTATTTTAGTAATAGAAGACAATGTAGATGTTCGCGAAAATACCACAGAGATCCTCGAGATGGCCAGTTATAAGGTAATTCAGGCAGAGAATGGAAAAATAGGTGTAGACATTGCCCAAAATATAAAGTTAGATTTGATCATTTGTGATATTATGATGCCTGTGCTCGATGGGTATGGAGTGATTCATATGTTGAATAAAAACCCGGAGACGGCAAGTATTCCCTTTATTTTTTTAACGGCCAAAAGCGAACGTACCGATATGCGCAAAGGCATGGAAATGGGAGCTGACGATTATATCAGTAAACCCTTTGACGACATTGAATTGCTCAATGCAGTGGAAAGCCGCCTGAGAAAAAACGATGTTCTCAAAGCTGAATACTCTCAGAACGTGCAAGGCCTGAATAAATTTTTTAATGAAGTTCAAAAATTTGACGACCTTAAAAAACTTTCTACCGACCGCCGCACTAAAACTTACAAGAAAAAAGAAACTATTTTCAGCGAAGAAAGCATTCCTGTATTTCTTTATTTTTTGGTGAAAGGTAAGGTGAAAACTTACCGCTCACATGAATATGGAAAAGAGCTGATAACAACACTTTATAAAGAAGGTGATTTTTTCGGCTACAATTCCTTATTAGAAGAAAAACCTTACACTGAAACAGCAGAAGCACTCGAAGATTCGGAAGTTTGCCTCATACCGAAAGAAGATTTCTATGCGCTCGTTCATAATAACATGAATGTGATGCGCACCTTTATAAAAATGCTTTCTGGCAATGTGGCTGAGAAAGAAAAGCAACTCATCAACCTGGCCTATAGCTCCGTTCGAAAACGCGTAGCCGAAGCGCTGCTGCACCTCCAGGAACGCTACAGCAAACCCGCCGATCAAAACTTCAGTATGGCTATTTCCCGCGAAGACCTGGCCAACATGGTAGGCACAGCTACAGAATCGCTCATCCGCACCTTAAGCGAATTTAAAGAAGATAAACTGGTTGAAATAAAAGGCAGTAGCATTACCATTATAGATCCTGTAAAACTAAAAAATCTCAAAGCCTAAACCCCCTCCTGTTTTTTAAAGAGCCTCGTTCTGCGATGATTTCAATACTCCGTTAAAGCAATGAAACAAAAGAGTTATTAGAACGAAAAAATAGTCTTTGAACACTCATAGTCTTGTCACATAGAGCGTAGTCGAGATGATAACAGGCTGTCACATAGAGCGCAGTCGAGATGATAACAGAGCTGTCAAATCGAGAGTATTCGAGATGATAACAAATCTGTCAGATCGAGCGTAGTCGAGATTATATTGGGCTGTCAGATCGAGCGTAGTCGAGATCACATAGGGTTGTCAAATCGAGCGTAGTCGAGATGATAACAAATCTGTCAGATCGAGCGTAGTCGAGATTATATTGGGTTGTCACATCGAGCGTAGTCGAGATGATAGCAGGCTGTTAAATCGAGCGCAGTCGAGATGATAACAAATCTGTCAGATCGAGCGCAGTCGAGATGATAACAAATCTGTCAGATCGAGCGTAGTCGAGATCACATAGGTTTGTCACATCGAGCGTAGTCGAGATGCTTATACCCACTTAATTCCAAACCTTCTTCGTTTTGTTTTTTCAAAGTCCAGTCTTCCGTCATGGAAGTCTCCAGCCAGCTGATGCCCGATTTTCTCAGCACCTGGGCCGACAAGCCGAAATAATCAATAAAGAGTTGCTCTACAGCGCCTACCGACATGTTTTCGTTTAGCGCCACCCCTTGCTGTTCAACAGTTTGTTGATCGGTCCAAAGTATAAAGTCGTTTTTCAGAGCATCTTTTTTTGCGTGCGCATGAGCTAAGCCTTTTTTATTTTTAAAAAACTCAATCTTGAGGAAAGGAAATGCGGTATTAAATAATTTTTGAACGGTGGAAATTTTCATTCCTTTTTGAATGGTAACCATAGTACTGACAGCGGTTTATTGAATAGATAAAAGATGATCTAAGCTGAAAGATCTGTAGGACTCGGGCAGCAACAATAAAACTGTTACTAACACAAGTCTTGGAAAAACGTGCTTCATATTCCACATCGGTTCGAGGTAACTAAAACCAACCGTTACCAGGAGGAGGTCGAGGCCAAGCGCGTAGAGTGTATAATTAGTCAGGAAACCGCAGAGTAAAAATAACCCACCGAAAAATTCTGCAAAGCTGGTGTAATAGGCCATAGCGCCGAGCAGGGAAGAGGGAATACGTTTGCTTTGGGCCTCTGCACTAAATGCCTGGATTACTCCCGAAATTTTTATGCGGAACAATTTATCATAACCCTGGAACAAAAACAAGATCCCTATAAATAAGCGAATCAGCAGTTCGGCAATGTGTTGATTGGTAGTTGTCATTTCTTTTTTATTCAAAGTTCGGAAAGGCTGCAGTCAAAAAAACTGATTTAGATCAGTTCTGCTGCTGATTGATCTCATTGGTATGCGAGGTCTGTGTTACGACCTTTACGGCAGTATTAACCCCTAATAAGAAAATAAATATGAAAACCTCTCTTTATAACCAACACAGCGAACACACAGAATGGCAAAACAAATTGGACTTTTACAAAGACGAAATTAAAGTCATGGAAAACCGTCTTGCAGAAGTGAGCCAAAAAAACACCGCCACAGAGATCCGCATGGAGATCGAACATTTCCAGAACCAGTTTTTGATCCAACGCGATACTATCAGCAAGATCAGTCATCATATTTCTGCAGAAGAAAAACAAATTCAGGCAGAAATTAAACATAACCCCGTTGCTTCTGATCACCGTAAAGCCGAAGACCACGTGACAGAGCGCGAAATGGTAAGCGATTTCGAAAACAACTTTACCAATTTGCGCAAAGAGTACAACACCTTTTTAAGTAAACGTTTTTAAAATTATTATCATGAAAACAGATTTCGAAATTCAACAGGATGTTATGGCGGAGCTTCTTTGGGAGCCCGCCTTAGATGGAACACAGATAGGAGTGGCCGTAAACCAGGGCGTAGTAATGCTTTCGGGAGTAGTGGATACTTATTATAAAAAAGTGGTAGCCGAGAAGGCCACAAAAAAACTCAGTGGAGTAAAAGCCGTAGCGGAAGAAATCAAAGTGGTTGTTCCCGGCAGTAAAACACGCAGCGATGTAGACATTGCCAAAGCGGTTTTAAACGCCTTGAAATGGAACAGCACGGTAGATGAAAGCAAAATTAAAGTACAGGTGGAGAATGCAGAAGTAACTTTGGAAGGCGAAGCAGAATGGAATTTTCAGAAAAGCTCCGCGCAAAAAGCCGTTGAAAACCTTGAAAGCGTCAGCCGCATCACCAACAACATCCGCGTTACCAACAAAGTAATAGCAGAGGATGTAAAACATAAAATTGCCAGTGCTTTTCAACGTCACGCGAGTTTAGACGCCAATAAAATTACAGTAGAAGTACTCGGCGATAAAGTGATCTTAACGGGTACCGTGCGTTCGTACGCCGAGAAGAGAGATGCCGAACTAACGGTTTGGTCCTCACCGGGCGTAATGAGCATCGAAAACCGCCTCGAGCTTTCTTCAGAAATTCCGGTTTATTAAAGAAAGGCCTTTTTCAACAGGGAACAATAGCGCGGAGTTTTTTATCTTTTTTTGCCACGAGTCAGAACATTTATGCTCCGCATCAAAGAAATAAAATTCAAAACAGTTTTGTGAAACGGATGGGCTATTTCTTTTTTATAGTTTTTGCCCGGTTAATTGTAAATTCGTTCAGACATCGGAGGCTTTGAAAACCGGCAAATATTTTATTTTCGCCGGCGCTTAGTCGCAATCCTTTATGCGCAAGTGGCGGACAAAACCCGCCGGACAATGTAGACAGACATGAAAAGAATTTACATATCGACTATATTACTTCTTATAGCCTCACAAATTATTTACGGACAGACGTCGACATTTACAGTAGTTCCTGGTAAAGGCTTTAATGACTTTATAATCGGAAAGACAACTTTCGAGGAAATAATAGCCAAAATGGGTACAAACAATCATGTCGACACTTTCTATGTTAAACCTTTAGGCGACGTTTTTTCAGACGATACTGTAAATATCAGGATATCAAAAACGGACATCTATTCCTACGGACTTTATTACGACTCACTAGGCATTTCTTTTTTCAGGCACAAAAACATAAAATCAATATTCTTAATCCATTTTCAAACTCCCGCTTCCGTGACCACTGACAAGAACATAAAAATAAATTATGACAACTTCAAAGAAGTGGTAACTAAATACGGACAAACACAATGGACTTATACTGCTTACAAAATATTTAAAGAATACAATGGAATCCGTTTTGAGCAATCTTCTAAAGCTAAATTACCCCTTGTGATGGACAAAGACTCGACTTTTTATTTATCAAAGAATGTTACAGGTATTAGCATTATTAAGAAAACAAAAAAGTATAAATAATAACGGCAGACACGTCAACGTGACTTATCTGTGCCGCCACCTCGCACATAACAGCGGTCTGCTCCATTTTTTGCGTGTTTACGCTCAAATGCATAATTTGGACTTAGCAAAAAAACGGCGCAAGGCCGCCAAACGTCACCAGCCATTTCAACAAACCACCATATAGACAGACAATATGTTTCACTTTGACAAAAACTTTGGGCTATTTATTGGGCAATTGACTGATAATAAATTTCACAAACATTACGCTTTGCAAATAAGTGTTGCGTCAAAATCAAATTTTACACTTTCTGTAAAAGATCACCCGGATAATATTGGTAAAGCCTTTTTTCTAAATTCAAAAGTTGAACATAAGTTAATCTGCAACACTAAGCAATTAACCATTCTCATAAATCCATTAAGTGCAATAGGACACCAGTTGTATTTAAAATATGGAACATCAAGCCATTTAACTCTGAACGGCTATTTATCTGATGAACTGATTGAAGTTCTTAATAAGTTTGAGAGCCGGGAAATAACATTTGAAAACCTATGTGTTCTAACTTTACAAATTCTGACAAAATATAAATGCAATTGTGAATTGGATAATCATTTGCAAGACGACAGAATTATCAAAGCTTTTGAGTTTATAGACAAAAATTTTGGAAAAGTATTGAGTTTAGAAGAAGTTGCCGAACATTGCTACTTATCGCCAACTCGTTTTTTGCATTTGTTTAAAGAAAAAACAAATCTAAGTTTTAGAAGGTATCAACTTTGGAATAAGGTAGTAAAATCGCTCCCTTATTTATTGAAAAATTCAATTACTGAAACAGCTTACACATTTGGCTTCTCTGACAGTTCTCACTATACCCGAACCTTCATAGAAACATTTGGAGTAACACCGAAATTTTTTCTACATCGGGAATAGCCGTTTCATGCAATTCTGAGTCTGAAATACTTCGCATTTTTGTAGTGTATAAAACCACTATGAAAGTATGAATAGATTGCAGAATGGAAGTTTTACCCCAAATTTTAATTATCAAACTCATTTTGATAATGAATCCAAAGAATATTTCACAGAAAGCCAAAATAAAAAAAGTAGTATCTTCTTCTTACGCTATGTTGGTTGTTTAGCTTGTAAGCTTGATAGTAAGCGTATTGATGACAACTTATCTTCATTTAGAAATAAAAACACAGAGGTTTTTGTTGTCTTACAAAGCACGAATGAAAGTATTGAATCTTACAAGGAAGTACAGCAAATTAATTTCTATGGGAAAAGTATTAGCGATTTACCTTCAATCGATGAATTATTACAAAAAATATAATTAGCCAGTTTATACAATTATAAGTTTTAAATGCTTCGCACCTTTGCAATGTAATTAAATCAATAAAAAATGCGAAGTATATTATTCATTTTGCTTTTGGCCTTACAAGTAAAAGCATTTTCACAATCAAACTTAAAAAGTATGAACAATTATTTAAAGGAAACCCCAATTTTAAACTTTTCAGACAGTTCCATTCAGTCGTTAGTGAAAAACAAAAATTGGTTAACAATGGACACTATTGAACGTATAAAGTCAATCTACAACTATGTTAGAGATGACATTAAATTTGGCTACAATGTGTCTGATGACATAACTGCAAAGCAAGTACTGCAAGACGGTTACGGACAGTGTAACACAAAAGCAACTTTGCTAATGGCACTTCTACGTGCCACAAAAATTCCAAATAGAATTCACGGTTTCACTATTGACAAAGCATTACAAAAAGGTGCAGTTACAGGAATTTGGTATAAACTTTCGCCAAAAAGCATCGTTCACAGTTGGGTTGAAATTTATGTTAACGACAGTTGGTATTTTCTTGAAGGTGTTATTCTTGACAAAGAATATTTAACCAAATTGCAAGAGGAAAATAAAGATTGTAAAACAACTTTTTGCGGATACGGTGCTTATACGGACAATTTTGCAAATCCGCCAATTGAATGGAACTTAAACAACACTTACATTCAAGACAAAGGGATAAATCAAGACTTTGGATTATTCGACACACCAGACGAATTTTACGCTAAACACCAGCAAAAACTTGGAGCATTTAAGAAATTTATTTTTCGTAAAATTGTAAGACACAAAATGAATAAAAACGTGGAAAGAATAAGAAATGGCAGGTAACGGCGGTTTGGCAAAAGTGCCGGTTAAGTGATCCGCAGACACATTTATGGTTAATCAAAGTTTGGTTCTCTGCATCAACGTTTGTGATAAAAGTCGCCACCTTCGCCAAGCCGCCGGCTCGTTATGCGGCAGCTTAAAAGACAAATCCAGAATGGAAAATAAAATTGTTAAATACTTTTCTCAAATTACCACCCTTAACCAAGACGAAGTAAAAGCTTTGGAAGAAGGAATGGTAGTAACCAGTGTAAAGAAAAACACCTTTTTAATTAGGGAAGGGCAAACTTCAATGGACACTTATTTTGTTTTAGAGGGATGCTTGCGTCAATATTGCACGGCTGACGGAGAAGAAAAAACAACCAATTTCTTCACCGAAGGACAATGGGTTATTTCATTGAATGGTCTAACACAAAATACACCATCATTTCATAATTTGGTTTGTATGGAAGACACTTCATTAGTTATAGGCAACGAACAAAAGGCTCAGGAACTATTTAAAAAGTTTCCTCGATTTGAAACCTTAGCCAGAGTTGTGGTTGAAAAATCTTTTGCTGATCAACAACAACTAATGACCTCTTACCATACCGACACCCCTGAACAGAGGTATTTAAAATTATTAAAATCTCGACCCGACTTGTTTCAAAGAGTTTCGCAATATCATATGGCAAGTTATATTGGTGTTAAGCCTGAATCTTTAAGTAGGATAAGAAAAAGAATAATTGGCAAACAGTAACCTGTTTTCGGTTATATAGTAATAATAACATTTCCTTTTTTGTGTCCTTTTTCTACATATCTATGTGCATCACCCATTTGCGACAAAGGATAGGAAGTATCAATTATAGTTTTAATCTTTTCAGCTTTCAGCATTTCTTTTATCTCTAATAAATAATCTAAACGCACTTTAGCCGGCAACATACCAGTTGATGAGGACTTTACCTTCCTTTTGCCAAATAAAGATGTTTTAATCATTTGAAACAAAAGTGGCATACTTATAACAGAGGAAATATAAATACCATTTTCGCCAAGCGATTTTTTACAAGATGAAAACGTGAGTTTCCCTACTGTGTCAAAAATAATATCATACTGTTTGCCATTCGTTGTAAAATTTTCACTTGTATAGTCAATGACAAAATCTGCTCCCAACTCCTTAACCATTTTTATATTTGTTGTGCTGCAAATTCCCGTTACTTCGGCGCCAAAATACTTCGCAATTTGAACGGCATAAGTTCCAAGACTTCCTGAAGCACCGTTAATCAATAACTTGTCTCCTGCCTTTATTTTAGCTAGACCTTTTAAAAAATTCATCACAGTAATGGCACTTCCACTCACAGGTGCAGCAGACTGATAATTGATATTTTCGGGTATGGTCGTTATTACATCATCAACATTGACGCAAGTGTACTCAGCATAACACCCCAGAGCTGTTGTTCCACCAAAGACTTTATCACCAACATTAAATGAAGTAACATCTTTTCCTGTTTCGACTATTTTACCAGCAAAGTCAAATCCGAGTAGTGTTGTTTTAGGTTTACTCAATCCTAAATATAACCGACCCACATAAGGTTTGCCTATTCTCATCATAATATCTGACCCTGTAACAGTGGCGGCATAAACTCTAACCAACACTTCATTAGGTTTCGGGACAGGTTTGGTGACATCTTCAATTTTGAACACCTCTGAACTTCCATAAATTTTACTTATGCTTGCTTTCATTATTTTCCTTTTTGTTAAATGAATTATTTCAAAGGACAAAATTACCTGCTCAACTTTTGCTATTCGTTGACTTTGGTTAAGAAATGAAATGAGTGACAAAAGACGAAGAAAGCCGACCGCATAACAGCGGTTTGGCAAAAGTGGCGGCCTGGATTATATACTTTAGTTTCAGAACCCGATGGACACAAGCTAAGGGTCGTAGTAGGCAACCCATAATAGCCACTAACAGAAAACATGGCGTCACTGCTTAATAGAGAAGGCTTCGTTAGATGCAAAACAATTTTATTTGCTACGCTAAGCATGGGAGGCCTCGACAAGCTATAGTTTTGCATTTGCTCAAAATAGTTTAACTTCACTGTTAGCACAAATGAAAAACATGAAACCACTATTCACTTTATTTTTCTTAGCAACAACAGCGCTAGCTTTCGCGCAAAACAGCCTTGACTACGGGCACCTTATTACGACGTGGACCCAGGGAAAAATCGATCCAAACGGTACGGTGATTCAGGCCGACGCCAGCAGGGGCGGTTCGTACCAGTTAACTCTAAACCAGGATGCAAGTGCAAGTTTTGCTAATCCCTTTACCTGTGGCTCCGGATACGAACGTCAGGGAAGTTGGAATCTTAACGAAAAAGACGGAACGCTAACACTGACATTTTCAAAAAGAGTGGGCTATATGAATGCTCCGGGAACAGCTGCGATCAACAAAATAGAAAATTACAAAATCATGAAGCTGACATCCAGTGAATTAATTTTAGTATTAACCCATAACGGAACAGACAAGATCCTTCCTTTCATCCAGGGATTACACTAGCTACAGTTTTCATTGCTTGTTAAGCCTTAATAACCTGTTGTAGAGAAAAAAACAGCCCATGTCAACAACAAATCTCCTCCCAACCCTGGAATTTAAAACGACCAAAACCTTTGAGAGCTGGCTGGAGAAAAATCACGAAAACTCCGCCGGACTTTGGCTCAAAGTGTATAAGAAAGATTCCGGGCAAAAGACCATCAGTTATGCAGAAGCATTGGAGGTAGCCCTTTGTTATGGCTGGATCGATGCTCAAAAAAAATCTTATGACGAAGTGGCCTGGCTGCAAAAATTTTGTCCCAGGAAAACAAAAAGCATCTGGTCTAAAATAAACACAGAACATGTGGAAAGATTGACACGGGAAGGCAGAATGAAAGCCGCAGGAATAAAAGCGGTGGAGCAGGCCAAAGCAGGGGGCAGCTGGGCAAAGGCTTATGATTCTCCAGGCAAATCCACCATCCCAGAAGATTTTTTAAAAGAGCTTCACAAAAATAAAAAAGCAGAAACGTTTTTTAAGACGCTCAACAAAACCAATCTTTTCTCTATCAGCTTTCGGCTTCAGACCGCCAAAAAAGAAGAGACCAGGAATAAGCGTATGAAAGAAATTATCCTGATGCTTGCCAAAGGGGAGAAGTTTCATTAAAGAGCCCGGCTTCTTCACTAAAAGCGTTTTCTTGAAAGCGCTTATTTAGTAGTTCCACAAAAAAATGAAAATAAATTTGTTTCGTCAAATGACGACATGTATATTTGTCGTCAAATAACGAAATATGGAATTAAGAAGAGATGTGTTCCAGGCCATTGCCGATCCTACAAGAAGAACAATTTTGGTGCTGCTGGCTGCAAATACGATGACGGCGGGGGCCATAGCAGACTCTTTCGATTCTGCCCGCTCCACAGTTTCTAAACATTTACAAATTCTTACCGAATGTGAGCTTTTAAAACAAGACTCTAAAGGCAGGGAAATCTACTACCAATTAAACCCCTTAAAGATGAAAGAAGTCACTGACTGGGCAGAACAGTTCCGCGAGTTGTGGGAAGGAAGATTTAAACACATGGATGCAGTTTTAAAAAAAATAAAAACTAAAAAATAGAAACGATGAAGTATTCACTTTTAAAAAGCGCGGGCGCTATCGTGGCAGGTATGGCGGCAGGAGCTGTGTTGTCTGTGATGACAGATAAAATTTTAGAAAGTACAGGCCTTATGAAAACCGATCCCTTCGATGCAAATCCTCCGGGTCTCATAGCAGTGGTTGTGTTCTACCGAACATTATTCAATCTTTTGGGTGCTTTTGTAGCCGCTAAACTGGCTCCGTCAAAACCCATGAAACATGCTCTGATTCTTGGAGTTATTGGAACGGCGATTGGAATACTTGGTACTGTAACCATGTGGCACATACCGCCGCATTGGTATCCTATCTCCCTGGTAATACTTACCATGCCTGCTGCCTGGCTGGGAGGACAATTAGCTATTAAAACCTCTAAACTTAAAAACATAGAAAAATGATTCATCCGCTTTATCCCTGTTTGTGGTTTGAAAATCAAGCCCAACAAGCTGCAAAGTTCTATTGCAGCGTATTTCCAAATTCAAAAATTTTAAACGAATCACAGATGGTGGTAAATATAGAATTAAACGGCAAACGGTTTATGCTGCTTAACGACAGGCGGCCGCCACATAAATTTAACGAAGCCGTGTCTTTTGTCATTACATGTGAGAACCAGGAAGAGATAGACTATTATTGGAATAAGCTAACAGCAGATGGAGGCGAAGAAAATATGTGCGGCTGGTGTAGTGATAAATACGGTTTATCCTGGCAGGTGATTCCTGCTGTGTTGGGAGAGCTGATGGCTGATCCTGAAATAGCTCAAAAGGTAGTTCAGGCCTTTATGAAAATGAAAAAGTTTGATATTGAAACATTAAAACAAGCAGCTTTATGACAAAACATCTTTCAGTTAGTAAAATTTTTGATGCCCCTGTAGAAGACGTCTGGCAAATTTGGACCGATGCCGGGTTATTAAAATTGTGGTGGGGTCCCGATAAATTTATTTGTGATATAGCGCAGGTAGACTTTCGGGTAGGCGGCACCACCCTTATCAATATGAAAGCTCCGCAAGCCTTTGGAGGAGCTGAGCATTTCAGTACTTGGACTTACACAAAAATAGATTTGTATGAGTCGATAGAATACATTCAAAATCTTGCAGACAAGCAAGGCGTGAAACAGAAACCCACAGCAGTAGGAATGCCCGCTGATTTTCCCGAAGACATAAGAACCCTGGTGACTTTCAAACGCATTTCTGAAAATACCACCGAGATGACTGTAAATGAATATGCCGATTTCGGACAAACGTCACACTTTGCGAAAATTGGGCTGGAACAATGTTTTGAGAAAATTGCGAAAATCTTCGCCGATCGCAAAACACAATAAAACGAAAGATCGCGAATGCTAGCCGTGAATTGCTTTAGAAGATCTTGAGGACGGGTTTGGCCTGGTAATGAAAAGCAACCACGGGAATAGTGGCATGGCGGCTTACCGTCCTGGTGATACTTTTTCCGAACACGTGATCGAAAAAGCTCCGGTAATGTGTGGCCATCATCAACATGTCTGTCGATTGATCTTCCAGGTACTCTTCGAGGCGTTGTGCGATGTTAAAACCATGAATGATCTGGAAAGATAAGTTAAAATATGTAGTGACATTTTCTACCTTCTCCATAAAGTTTTTCATCAATGTTTTTTCTTCGTCAGCACCAATAATAGAATCGCAGATATGTAATATGGTAAGTTGAGCCCCACTTACCTGGGCCAGGTCAACGGCTTTTTGAATGGCTTCCAAATCACTTTTATGATAATCGGTAGCGTAAGTGATTTTTTTAATGGTTTTGCCAGGGTTAAACTCCGCAGGGATTGCCACTACAGGGCAATCCGCCTTTTCTATCACTTTAAGACTCACGCTTCCAAAAGCCATGCTGGCGGCGCCGGTTTTTCCCTTGTTGCCCATCACTATCATTTCTGGTTTTTCAGCGCGGGCATAGTTTAAAATTGTATCCGGGGCAATTCCTTCTTCCATAAGGCATTCATAAGCGGTAAGTCCTGAAGCTTTTAGTTTTTGTTCCATGAGTTTTAAATTCAAGTCAGCTTCTTCTTTCAACATGCGTCGTTCTTCGTTAAGTACCGCAAACGATATTTCTGCTATAGGGGCAACCACCTGGTAAACATGCAGTATGCTCAATTTATAATTTAAATTTTTGGCCAGAGAGAGTGCGTAGTTAAAAGCGGTATCTGCAGGTCCTGAAAAGTCAGTGGGAATAAGAATAGTTTTCATGGTTATAATTTATACCGCAAAGTTATTTGTGGAATAAGAAAGCAGCAAGGACGAATGTCATAGATGAAACTGATCTATATCAATCCTGCAAGCTAGCTGGTTAAGAGCTGTTTCGTGCAAATGAAAAAGGATCGTGTTTAATAAAAGTTTAAAAATGATTAAGATCATCTTTTGTACCTGATCTGTGTCACCTTTCAGCAGAAGAAGGGGACGTAATTTTGAGCTATAAAAACCAATCATCATGACTACTCTCACTAAAACCTACAATCCTTCGCACAGCAATGCTCAAACAGATCACTCCGCTACTTTTTACGCACGCCTGATAAAAAAATTAGAGTTCAGTTACTTCGGTCTGATCGCTTTAAGTATTCTTATCAGTAGTTGTTTAGGAGGAATTACGACTATGCAAATTTTTGAACACGATGCTCCTTTAATTGAATTTATTTTAAGTGTAAGCTTTACAATGGCTGTGCTTGTAGCTTGCCTTTCGCAGGCTCCGGCAAAATGGATCGTAAATCTCTTCACATTAAGTATCCTCGTAAATACTGTTTTGTTGATTATTAACCTGATCTAAACAAAGCTGCATCCGGCCTTGACTTGTGGGTTGAGGCCGGATTTTTTATGCTTGTAATTTTGTGAGATGCTAACTGGCAGATCATAGAAAATTGGGAGCATGATGGTAAAAGGATGTTAGGAGTTTTTTAAAAAGCGGGAGAAGGTGCCCAAAAAGGCCCGGAATCAATCAGCAGCTTCACCATTTAGTTGATTTCCGTCAATATTTCGCATATTGCTGAATAAAAGAAGTTGGCAAAAGGGAGTGTTATTCTAGTTAACAAAAATTATAAATTTATAACTAAAACTAAAAAGCAGGATTTGGTTTTTTGCGAACTCAAATCCTATACTTACATCCTATTTAACGACTATGCAGTGTTCGAAACAGCATTTAAAAATAATCAGGTTAGTTGTTCAGCTCAAACCAGCTGCGCGTGGAAGTGACGTGGAGTGTGAAGTACACCAGAATAAATGAATTTAAATAAACATGTTGATTCATGAGTATAAATTTTTCAACCACTTCAAATGAAGTGTTGACGCCCGGTTTATAAAGTTCTTAGCGCATTCGCACAAACAGGCAGTGAAGTAAGTTCGTAAAAAGTATGGAAAATTTATTTAGATTTTTTGATCAGTTTAACCCCCTTTCTGCAGAGGCTAAAAAAGCTATCACAAGCATTTCAAAAGTGGTTTCCGAAAAAAAGAATGGTGAACTGCAATCTATTGGGCATACCTGCAAAACCATCTACTTTATTAATAAGGGCAGTGCCAGAATATATTACTTCAAAGATGGCAAGGACATTACAGAAAGTTTTTCTTTTGAAAACAACATGATTGTCCGGGTAGAAAGTCTTCTTTCCGGAGAACCGTCGCGGAAGGCTATCCACGTGCTGGAAGACACAGAATTTATAGCAGTTGATTCCCACAAACTCTTTCAGCTCTACGATACCCATCACGACATAGAACGTTTATTCAGGAAATTATTCGAAGCCGGGTATCTTGAAACGGTACATCGTCTCGAAAGTATTCAATTTCATACAGCCGAACAGCGCTATGCTAAACTCATAAAGGAGATGCCGGATATACTTAAACGTGTTCCGTTAAAGCATGTTGCTTCTTATCTGGGTATTACACAGGTAAGTTTGAGTCGTATCAGGGCAACGAAATAATTATTTATCATATGTTAAACAGTTCTACAGGATTGTAAAATATCTTTACTTTTTGTTGGTTAGCTACATGGAACACTTGCATTTTAAGAATTGCCGGAAAAACATATGTCCAAACCAAAGGCTTCAAGCAAACACCTAGGGGCAATCGAAGCCGCTTGTTTTTTAAAGTTTGATGGAGAAGCTTACTGATCTAAGTATAATGTTGAAGGTGTAGAAATCTTTGCACGAAAAAAAAAATTGGGGAACAAAATAAAATTACAAGAAAAATAATAAACTTTGTCTGTCTAAATTTGTTACACTTCCAAGCTTTTAGTATGAACCAAATAGAGGAGTTTTTAAGCAGTATCTTTGAAAGCAGTTTATGGCCAGCAAGGTGGCATTGTGGTTACTGGTCTGACTTTCACGGCTGGCTCTATATTGTGAGTGATCTTCTTATATGGGCGGCGTATTTTACCATACCACTTCTTATTCTCAATTACCTTTCAAAACGAAACAGTATTCGGTTTCATAAGGCGTATTTATACTTTGCTGCGTTTATACTGGCGTGTGGTTTAACGCATCTGGTAGATGCGGTGATGTTTTGGATTCCCGTTTACCGATTTAATGCTTTGCTTAGATTTGCTACGGCAATAATCAGCTGGTTAACCGTCTACCATTTATTTAAACTGCTCCCTACAGCTTTTTCTTTAAAGACTTCAGAAGAACTTGAAAAGGAGGTTGAGAGAAATGCCCGGTTGTTTAAAGAACTTGAGCAGTATAATTTGGAGCTAACAAAAGCAAATTCTGAACTCGAACATTTTACCTATATCTTGAGTCACGATTTAAGGGAACCCCTTCGTAAGATCCTCATATTTTCTGACGCACTTTCGAATTCAATAACGTTGCCGGCAGAAAAAAATACAGTCTTAAAAATCCAACGCAGTGCTGAACGGATGAAAAGTCTGATTCAAAATGTTTTGGAGTATGCGAGTACCGGTAAAGTAGACTCTATTACAGAAACGGTAGATCTCAACAGGATTATAAATGATATTCTGGTAGATCTTGAATTAACTATTGCTGAGAAAAAAGCGGTAGTAAAATTCGCTTCTTTACCGGATGTTCAGGGTGTAAAGTACCAAATAGGTCAGGTAGTACTCAACCTTATCACCAATGGTTTAAAATACTGTACGGAAATTCCCTGTATAGAAATTTCACACACTACTGTTGTGAAAAATAGTGATGGAAAAGACGTTCGCTTTTTGGAGATAAGTTTTAAAGATAACGGTATAGGGTTTGACGAGAAATATAAAAGCGATATATTTTTTCCTTTCAAACGTCTGGCAAACAAATCAGAATTTGAAGGTACCGGTATTGGCCTAGCCCTGGTAAAAAGAATAATTGAAGATCATAAAGGTTATGTGGATGTTGAGAGCAAACCAGGGGTGGGATCTGTTTTTAAGATTGCCTTGCCTTTATAAAGAAACGTGCCGGAGGAAACGAAGAAGCATGGCTTTAAATTCTGATGTGATTTAAGCTACCTTACTAAAAACGCCTTCTTTTGGAATGGTTTGCCAATAGCGCTTGTCAAAGCACAAACAAATATTTCTCAGGAAAGATTTTCCTGCTTCCGTCACATACAAATGTCCGGGTATCAGGTTAAGAAGTCCATCTTCTTCAAGAGGTATACAGCGTAATACGCCTTCCTGCAAAACGGAAAAATTATAGGAATCTTTTTCCCAGGTGGTTTGGTACTGACACATGAGGTTTAGAATGTGTTTGCGTACGATTTTATCTTCGTTGCTAAGACAATGTCCTTTAAAGATGGGAAAAGTATTTTTATTTACTGCTGCTGTATAAGCTTCCACTTCCTTTATATTTTGAGCAAAGGCATCCCAGGTATCGCTGATAGAAGAAGCGCCCAGGCCGATCATTAATTCGGTGTAGTTGCTGGTGTAGCCCATAAAATTGCGGTGTAGCGTTTTATTCTGAAAAGCTTTATATAAACTGTCGGAGGCCAGGGCAAAATGATCCATGCCTACATCGTGATAACCGGCGGCTTTAAATAAATTCAAACCGCTTTCATAAAGCATTCTTTTTTGTACTCCATCGGGCAGATCGCGTTCTGTAAATTTCCGCTGTCCGGGCTTAAGCCAGGGCACATGGGCATAACTGTAAAAGGCAATGCGTTCTGGTTTTAACTCTATAACGGATTGAATCGTTTTGAGGAGTTTGGCTTGTTCCTGAAAGGGAAGACCATAAACAAGATCGAAGTTAATACTGGTGTAACCTATTTCGCGCGCCATGGCTACCACCTTTTGCACATTCTCAAGTGGTTGAATGCGGTTGATGGCCAGCTGAACTTTTTCGTCAAGATCCTGCACACCAAAACTTACACGTCTGAATCCCAGGTCGTACAGCGTTTTCAGATGTTCTTTACTTGTATTGTTAGGATGGCCCTCAAAGCTAAATTCGGCATCGTCGCAAACTGCAGCGTTTGTGAGCAGTCCGGAGATTAATTTTTTGAGATTGGAGGCTGAGAAAAAAGTGGGAGTTCCGCCGCCCAGGTGCAGTTCGCGGATTCTTGGCACCTCTTTAAACAAATCAAGATACAAACTCCATTCTTTGAGCAAAGCATTTATATAGGGCTCTTCTACACCATGATTCACGGTAATGCGCGTATTGCAGGCGCAATAGGTGCACAGGCTGTCGCAAAAAGGAAGATGAATGTAAATGCTGATGCCATCTGCATCATTGGTTTTTAAAAAGGTTTCTTTTACGCTTTGTTTCCATTGCTCTTGGCTAACACGGTTTTCCCAATAGGGCAGCGTGGGGTAGCTGGTATAACGGGGCACTGCAACATTGTATTTGTCTATGAGCTTCATGCTAATAAGCGTTTAATTAGTAACTCGTCAGAAAGCTGGGAGATAAATTGATCCAATACCCCTGGTTTTACATGGGGCATCATCACGATCTTATACCAGGCAGGTTCTTCATGGTTGTCGGGTACCAACATGTATTTTCGCGCAATGTCTACGGAAATAAACTCACTTTTAATACTGATCATATTTAAGTAAGGATTGTGGTAATAGTCAACGAGCAATGCATCCAGCGCTGAACAAAGTGACCTGGTTTTATCCAACAGGTTATGCATTTTCACTGTCCAACCCACCGATCCATACATGTGAAGGATCATCCACATGCAAGCTGCATTAGCGCCAGATCTGCTTCCGCATAAGGTATAATCTTTTCCCATTACATAAGAGGCTTCGTTGGTACAAACGTATTGAAGCATGTTTTTTCTCACTAAAAAAATACCTGTACCATATGGCGCCTGAAGCATTTTATGTCCATCAACTGTTATAGAGCTTACGTGTGGGTTATTAAAATTATGTTTGCTTTTAGAATTCGTAAAGGGATAGATAAATCCTCCAAAGGCAGCATCTATATGTAATTTGTAGTTAATGCCCAGCAGATGTAAAAGATTCGTGATCTTATCAATATCGTCGACACTGCCAAACATGGTGGTAGACAAATTTATGTTAACTATAAAATAGTTTACTCCACGGTGTAATTCTTTCACCAGCTTTTGTTCGAGGTCTTGAATGTTTACTTCGCGCGTGGCTTCGTCTACGGTAAATACCAGGGAGCGGAGACCCAGTAAATTTGCAGCTTTAGGAAAAGAGTAATGCGAGTCCTGCGAATAGACGGCTACAATTTCTTCCGGTTTTGCAGCATATTCCTGCATGTAGTAATTACGGTAAATCCAAAGCGCTTCTATGTTTGCTTCAGTTCCGCCAGAAGACACATAGCCATCGCAGCTACCTTGTTCTGCACCAAAAATTTCTTCAGAGCAAATGCGTATAAGATCGCGCTCAATTTCCTGCGTGCCTTTAAACACCGGTTCTCCTTCATGGTCAAGAGTATGACACCCAATGTGATTGGGATTAGCGATCAACATGGAAAGAAAAGGGGCTTCTTTTAAAAAAGGTGCGTCTTCATAAAATACTTCACTGTCAAGAAAAGTTGCCGGAACACCGAGAATATACTCACTGCGGTAATTCAGGTTTTTTCCGAGTGCTTCAAAAATTTTTAATTTAATTTCCTGAGTACTAAGTTTTGGCCAGTTCATAAGCGTGTTTTAGAGAAATAAATTACCAGAGTCCGCCAATGCTGGCAGGTTCAATGTTTTCATCGTGCGTTTCAGGGGGAATAGATAATACCGGAATCTCAGAATCATCTACCAACTCGCGTACATAAGAACGTGAAATCAGGGAGGAAGATCCTGAATCCTGATCGGTCATTGTAACAATAAGGTCGGCATTTTTACGTTTCGCCGCGGCAAGGGTTCTGAGTGCGGGACTGTCGGTCTTTATCAGTTCGGTGCTATAAGGGAGTTCTTCTTCTTGTAAACGTTTTTCAATCTGATGCATAATTTGTCTCAGTCTGAATTCATCTTCTGCATCTCCTTTTACTAAAAGTCCAAGCAGGTCGATGTTCGCACCAAAGAGTTTTGCGACCTGAATGGCAATGATCATTTTTTGACGGGTATGTTCTGATAAATCTATCGGCACCAGAATGTTTGAGTAACCGGCACTGTGTGACTCTGAGCGAATGGTTATAACGGGTAGCGTAGATTTTGAAACGACTTTATGAGAGTTACTTCCACTTAAAAGATTGCTGACAGATTCAAAACCTTCTGTGCCCATAACAATGAGTCCAACGTTATTTTTCTCGCAAAATTTGGAGATCCCTGAAACATGTCTTCCGGTTTTAACGAGTACTTTAACTGGAATGGCATACTCTTCCCGCACTTCTGCGGCGGTTTCTTCCATTTGTATCTCGTAGTTTTTTTTCTCCTCAGCCATTTGACGGAGCTCAGCCTGAGAAAGCCCCATGTTTATAAAGGAGCGGGGTTTGCTTAAATAAAGAAGTACTAGTTCCCCTTTGTTTGCCTTTGCCAGCAATGCCGCATGGCGGATAGCTTTTTTTGCAGTGAATGAAAAATCAAAAGGAACCAGGATCCGGGAAATGTTCAGCTTTATCATGATGTCTGTATTAGTGGAACAAATGTCATTTACAAATGCTCTTGCGCGGATGATGCGGGTCAGTGAGAAATATGATTTAAGTCAGTCAATAGTGGCATAACAAAATTTACCGTTTCAGGTGTATCTTTTTCGTAGAGATTACAGTTTTCAGGGAAAAGACTCAATGAGTCGCTAACTCTTAACTTTATGGAAACACCTGCAATTCAACCAGCGATACTAGTTTCTCCTTTTAAATTTCACGAGAGGGATATAAAAATTAAAAACATTTTATGGTCTTGTTCAAGGCTCACTTTGCTTTTGATGCTGCTGAGTGCAAATTTAGCGAGCCAGATTTGCGACAAAAAAACTTCTGTTTTTTTTGATGCTGATAAATACAACATCTCAGGCAACGAAGGTCAAAAGCTGGAGAAGCTTTGTAAAGTCTTTGCGCAACAAACGGACACATTTATGCTCGAAGTTTATTCTTTCAGCGATAGCATTGCGTCTGTTGAATACAATTACAAACTGGCGGGCAAAAGATTGAAAACGATCGTGAGCTATTTAAAAAAGAATTCCTCTGCTTATTTTGAAATTAAAGAAACTATTCGGGCGAGGAAATGCCTTCGGGTAGCAATGCTACGGAGGAAGGTAGGGCAAGGAATAGACGCGTTGATATTTTTTACTGGAAAATGAAGGGTGATAAAATTACTTTAAAAGCTAAAGGTGGTACGGAGATAGACCTGGATAAAAATTATTTTGGATCGTGTGGTGTTTGTGGAAGCAAACCCGTAATGACCGAGGTGTTTACTAACGAACAGGCTGCGCAACAAGGCGTTTCACTGCAAACAACAGATGGGGATAATCTTATAACCGGCGGGATGATGAATTTAGAATTGAATTGCCCGGATAGAATTGACCGTAATAGAAAAAAAACCTGGCCGTGTTCGGATGTAGTGATCAGAATACCCGCTGCAAACTTTGACCCGGAGATGGGAGTGTGGAAGGTGAGTAGAGAAAGTACCACAGGTGCTATCAAGTGGGAGCAAGACGAGAAGGGCGAACTAGAATACGATGCCAAAAATAAATGCTACATCATGCGCGCTAATTATTGTCCCGGATTAGGCAATATGCTTTCAGGAATAAATTGCGATAAGCGGGGCGGAATGGGTACGAGTACCGGACGGTTGAAAGATTCCATAGGCCTTATTGCTGTTCCCGAACTTGCACGAAGCAGGAGAACAACGAATGTAAGAGCTGTTAATTCGGGACTTATATATGGCAATGGTGTAGAGTCTGTGAATATATGGAGGTTTAGCTACAGAGGAAAAGGAAGTGTGTTTTTTGAGGACCAGGGGCTTGCGAAAAATAACATAGGTTACATGTTTTCTGGCAACATCGATCGTTACGAGGCAGAATGTGACAGTGGGCGCATCAAAGAAAAAAAGTGCTGGTGTTTTGAAATACCTATTGAGGCTTACGACAAAATAATTTATTTTAAAAAGAAGAAAGAAATCCGCTTAAAAGTCCCCTATAAGTACAGGAACTATGCCGTGAAATTGTTTATTCCTGCGGCTGACACGCTGCTTCCGCTTAAAAAAACCGGAAACTCAGAAAGAAAATATGCCTTTAAAGAACCGTTGCCTGAGACCTATATAGTACTGTATAATGAAACTGCAAACGCTTCGGATAAGAGAGCTTATGACGGACATGTATATCTTGGAGAGGTAAAAACAAAGTACAATAAGCGTCACCACTACTACAAAGCCAAACTAAAGAGGAGACAAGTAAGGAAGGCTATCTCCAATAATTCCTGAAGCGCAGTGTAGAAAAAATTAGCACAAATGTTTTAAATTTTACTCACTTTATGCGAATACCGCGGCTTTAGCGCTGGCACGGGTTTGTAACAGTAGAGTAGAACTAAATTACCACTAATGAAAAATACTTTTCTTTCCACTATAAAAGTTGCAGCGATAACTTTTTTGCTTAGCGCTGCAGCTTGCAACGAAAACACTCCTTCGGAGGTTCCGGGCGAAACATCTACCACTTTGAGCGACACTTTAGATAGTCAATTAACGCCTGCTACAAGCACCGTTATGAATGCAGAAGGGACAGGGACAGTAGAGTCGAGACAGATTCAGGGAACAGATGGAGCAGGTGGTGCGCCCGGATCAGATGCAGTAATGTCCGCTTCGGCCCCTGCGTCAGCCAGTGCAAACGGATCGACACCAACACCTGCTGGAGCAGCTAAAAAATAAGTTTGATTTTGAAAATGACTGGTAAATCTGAAGATCCGATAGTTGTCAGGTTGGCGCAATAGCAACGAGAACAGGGCAATTTCCCAACCTTCCTGCCCTGACCAACGAAACGGTAGACGAGCTTGTACCCTATTGATGTCAGACATTCCGATTTTTCCAATCCATTTTCCGGAAAAGGAGCAGAGATTTTTGCTCCTTTTTTTATTCATTAATCTTTTCTTGGAACTTCCCTGATAACATCATCAGAACTTATTTTGGTTTCTGTGCCGCCTGAAATGAATGCGCTGAAGGTGAAGTAACCGTCTTTTGAAAGGCCAATGTTTTTTTCACCGGGATACCCGGAAATTTCTGTGGAACGAAGAGGCTCGTAGTTGGGCTCTTTTAAAAGGCTGGTAGTTTTTGTTCCAACGTAAAAACTACCAAAAACCTGGATGTCTTTTTCAGTTTTGAAGTTTAGGGTCATGCTTGTATCAGCGGTATTTTTTGAAAAATTAAAAATTACGGTGTTATGTTTCATGCCGTATCTGCTGGCTGTGAGTTGATAGGTTTTTTCTTTCTCCAGCAAAACCGTCATGTAACCTGATGTAATTTCTAAGTTAAGGGCAAGCGAATCTGTTTGGTTAGAGAGTTTGTAGCTGGTATTGTCAAAAATAGTGAGATCTCTTAAAATCAGTGAATCGTTCCTGATTGTAAATGTGAGAGGTAATTCTTCAGAAAAGCTATAGATATCTTCCGCTCCTTTACCGTTGAAACGATCGGAACTAAAAAAACCGCGGGGCTGATCTCCGTCGAAAACAATTCCAAAGTCGTTGGCGATAGAGTTAATGGGTGGTTTCAAATTGTGTACATTGTTCCATTCCCCATTTATTTTAGTGGCTCTGAAGACGTCCAATTGCCCCATTCCGGGATGTGCGTTTGAAGAGAAGTATAATTCTCCTGTAGCAGAAATGTTAGGAAATAATTCGTGACCGAAAGTATTTACTTTGTTCCCTGCATTCACAGGAGCTCCCCAGCTACCTTTAGCGTTTTTCTGAGAATAATAAATATCTGTTTTTCCAAAACCACCGGGCTTATCCGACATAAAATAAATGGTTTGTCCGTCTTGCGAAATACTGGGGTGACCTACCGAATAATTAGCACTGTTAAAATCGAAAGCGCTAACCGGAACAGACCAATGGCCTGCTGTATCTTTTTTACTATAAAAGACCTGAAGTGTTCCAAGTATTTCATTGGTTTCTTTATCGCGTTTGCCTTTAATGGTTTTCGTAAAATACAGTTCAGTGCCTTCGTTTGAAAAACAAGCGGGCCCTTCGTGCAAGGGAGTGTTAATCTCTTTGAAATTAACAAGAGTGTTTTGTATGTTTTGCTTTTCTTCAATCTTATCAATGTTGATGGTGTAAAGATCAAGTCGGTGGATGTCGCCGCCACCATCAAAGCTTATCAGGGCCCGTTTACTTCCTTCGCGCGAAGAGGAGAAGTAAAGTTCTTTTGGAGTTAAAAAGGTTGGACTGAAATCAGCAAGCTCTGTATTTATGTTTTCCAGGTTTTTCACTTCCTTTCCTAAGGTTTGGTCGAGCCAGAGTTGAGCAGAATCGCAGGATTGTAAATATACAAGACCCATTTTGTCTTCTGGTTTCATTTTAACGTACTCCTGCAGCTGAACACTGGCCTCTGCATACTTTGCACTGTTTTTTAAAGCCAGGCCATAATTTAAATAATTAAGAGGTTCTTTCTTTTTCTTTCTCAGAATTTTTTTAAATGTTTCTTCCGCCTTTTCAAATTCGCCGCTAATACGGTAACAGTTAGCCATTTTTTGAAGTGCATATTCCGCTACTTTTTTACTTTTTGAATGAATGTCCATTTCATAGTATTTAATAGCCATTTCAAATAAATTCTGATCAAAATAGCGGTCTCCTTTTTCTGAATTTTTCTGTGAATACAGCAAGGAAGTCATGCATAAGAAGAGCAAGATGACTTTTGTTTTTAGTATAGCGGGTAAATTCATAAAACTGTTTTCTGAATTAAAAATAATAACGGGGGTGAATTTCTTTTTGTGTGGGTGGCGGAGGCAGTTTAATACCATAAGTGATCATGAGTTCGTGCGCTCCTTTAACAAATGGTGAAAGTTTGGAAAGCGTGATGTCATAAGCGTAAGAAATACGAAGGCTTTCAGTAATATTTATTCGCAGCATGGTTACAAGTGCATCACCTGTACGGTACTGAATGCCTGCCCCAAAGCGTTCGTTATAATAAACCAGTGCGTTTAAATCAAGTTGTAAAGCGCTTGAAGGCTGGTATTTTAAAAGCAGCGAAGGTTCAATACTTAAGTTTTTAGAGATATCGAAAATATTACCGGCCAGGAAATAATAATGGTTATAAAGATGTGCCTGCGAAGTAAAAGGTGCAGCGTGATCAAATGTTTTATTGAAAAGATGGTAATTTGAGAAGCCTGCATAAAATTGTTTTTTTTGATAGTAGATTCCGAACGAAGCGTCAGGGATAAGAGAGGAAGCGGCATTGGGAGGAAGAGCATTGTCGCCGCGATCGTTTACAATAAGACTCTGGTAATTTGTTTTTTTATTGTAGAGGCCTGCTTCAATGCCTACTGATAATTTTCCACCGGCAAAATTGAGATGATAAGAAAGCTGCGCCGCTGCATTAAGGTTTGTCATTACACCCATTTTATCATTCACAAGTTTAAATCCAACACCGATGTGTTTTTTTTGAATGGGTGCGTGAATATTAAAGGTTTGAGTTTTGGGATGGCCGTTGATACCGGAAAATTGATTGCGGTATTTCAGGGTTGCAGCAACCCAGTTTGAACTGCCTGCAAATGCTGGATTTATAAGCATTTTATCAAACATGTAAAGTGAGTACATAGGATCCTGCTGCGCAGAAAGTGTTAGAGTTAGCCCAAGGGTAATGGTCCACAAAAAAAGCCGGGTAATGTGTTTCATTTTTTTATCGTTTTATGAGGATACAGTTGGATACAATTTTTTCACCATTCCCGAAATCAAATATGTAGTAGTACAGAGCGTCAGGAAGGTCATGGCCGCTTTCTGATTTTCCATTCCAGTTATTGGTGTAGGGGGAAGCTTTATAAAGGAGTAGTCCCCAGCGATCAAAAATCATGAGTGAGTTTTGTGGGTAATCAGTAATCTTATCGATTTCAAAAAAGTCGTTCAGGCCATCACCGTTCGGTGTAATAGCAGTTGGCAGAGGTACTATTACAGTGATAGTAACAGAATCTTTTGTGATACAGCCATGTTCATCTGTTAGTGTAAGTTGGTAAAGCGTTGTATTTAAAGGGTCGGCAAGGGGTGTAAAACTTTTTGGATCACCCAAGTATTCGGGATTATTCCATTCGGGATTTCCATTTCCACTGCCCTGGAGATTTATTTTTTCGTTTCGCGTTATAGTAACATCCTCACCGGCACTGGCTGGATTTGCATTGTGCAGGGCTATAACTGCAGGTACTGTGGTCTCAGCAGGGCAAATGCCGTTTTTTACAGTGGCTTTATACCAGTTGGTTTGTGTAACATTTGAATAAGTGGTAAAAGCACCAGTGTCTGGCAGCAGATTCCAGAGGGTTCCGTCTTTGGATGAAAACCAGGAAACTATTTTCCCGGCATATCCTGTGAGTCGCAAAGTATCGCCTGGCGCCCCGTAACAAAGAGAATCGCTTTTTGCAATGATTCCTGCTATGGTTTTTTGCTGGATGTTAAAAGAAAGAGCGGAAGTGGTGTCATCAGGACAACCAGGAATGGTATGAAGTACAACTCTGTATTTTGTGTTTTGCGTAATGACGCCGTGATTTAATTGGGTGGAGGTGTTGTTAATTGAACTCCAGTCTGCTCCTTCAGTAGTAGAAAATTGCCAGTATTTGATGTTGCCGGGTGGATTATTAAGGGCCATACTTCCAGGCTCTGCCTGATTGCAAAAATTTCCACCACCGCTTAAAGTACCAGTGTTTCCTTTCACATAAACGGTTACCGTTGAAATTGAAGAAGTGTCTTCCGGCAATTGTCCGTCGCGAACAATAGCTCTGAAGCTACTTGTTTGCTTTAGCCTGTTGTAACTTTGTGTGGAAGTGGTATTGGGTAAGTTAATCCAGGTTAGTCCTTTGTCGGTAGAAACTTCCCAACGCTGAATCTGGCCTGAATGAAGGGTCAGAGAGATAAAGCCGGAGTTTAAGGAATCGCAATATTGCACAGCACCGGTTGTAATTCCCCCCACAGATTGGGCGGACATGCAGGATGCGAGTGGGGCAGTAACGAATAACAGAACTATTTTTCTAAAGGACATGGCAGAGTTTATCTATTTTTTAAAACCTAAGATATTTAATCCGCAGCCTTTTTTTTCTCCTTCAAAAAAAGCTTCAACATAATACACACCTGTAGCAGAGCAGATGTAATTTAATGTGCCGTAAAATTTTTTGTTGCTTTTTAAATAATTTGTGGCAATGAGTTTTTTATTGCGATCTAATAAATTAACCACCATTTTTTTTCCGGCTTCGTCCTGGTCGCAAACAACAATGCGATAGTTTATACCACGGCTTAGAACATAGGAGTACTCATCTTTGTCGCCTGTTTTAGAGGTTTCGATTGGAAAAGATTTGATAAAAACATAGTCATCGAGTGATGCCGCGTATTTTTTTAAGAGTTCCTCCGGATCGCAGGTATCGCTTAAAGTAAAGGAACTGATCAATAAACAAACGCTGATTTTCGCTAAAAGTTTTGAGAATTTTGTAAGTGATGTCATGGATACTGAATTTTAAAATATATTTCTGTTTGAATTATTTTTTTTAAGCGTTAAAATTTGGGGCAGGAAACAAGTACCAATTTTGTTTTTCGCTTCTTGGGATTGCAGAGCTGAAACGACAGTGTGACTTCGTGCGCGCCCTTTGAGTAGCGGGAGAGATTAGAAATAGTTTTATCGTAACTGTAACCCACTTTTATTCTTTCGGTTTGCAAGCCCACTATAAGAGAAATTGCATCGTTGTTAGCGTAGCCTTTTTTATAGGCTTTTAAGCCCGGAATCCCTCTGTACCAAAGGCCCACAGTAAGAATGTGCTTTGTGAAATAACAGCCCAGGTCAACCTGATCAAATTTATTTTCGGCACGGTAATGAATTACCGGACTGATGTATCTTTTCAGACGTTTTTCTTTTTCTTCTTTGTCGAGGTCATATTTTGTACCCATGTGCAGGCTGTATTTTACGGGCAGTGTATTTAAGGGGTCGTTATAAAAGGACTCATTAGATTGAGTAAGGTGATAGGCGGAAACGCCTACCCAATAATCGGAGTTAATGTAGAGTGCGCCCGCACCAAGATCAAAGTAGGCTTTGCTTTGAGGGAGCTGTTCAACCGTTGCAACATTGCCGCCACGATAAATCTGATCGCCAAAAACAAGATTATTAAAATTGATACTTTTAATGGCGAAACCCGGTTGCAAGCCGAAGCGAATGGCGGAAACGCGATTGATTTTTGCCTGGTAAGAGACAGATGGATTAATGAGTGTTGTTTTTAAATTTCCTGAACCGGCATCATCCTGAGCAAAAGTAATTCCCATCCCAAAATTGCTGTTCTTAATACCATGCTCAGCCGAAACGAGTTTCGAGGTGTAAACATTCGAAATGCCCGGCCATTGACTTCTGTAGATAAGCGTTACTTTTGAGCAGGCGTTTGCTCCTGTAAAAGCAGGATTTAAATACATGGGAGCCGCGTAGAATTGCGTGAACTGAATATCCTGGGCCACAGAGCGCTGCAGCTGTAAAAGCAGAATTAAAAAACTGAGTTTAAGTAGTGAGTTCATCTATTAGTTTATCTTAATAAGGTAAGGTTGCCAGACTTTCTGAATTTTTTTCCGTTACTCAGGTGCACATTTGCTTTCCACACGTATACTCCCACCTGGCACAACTTTCCTTTATAGTAGCCGTCCCAGCCATATGCAAGGTCTGTTGATTCAAAAATTAATTCGCCCCAGCGGTTAAAAATCTGGAGGTTGTAATCCGTTACACCGGATGTGTATGGAAAAAATACGTCGTTGCTGAGACTTGAAGCACTGTAAGCGCCAAGGCTGGAGCCGTTAGTATTAGGTGTGAATGCATTAGGAAAAACAATGTCTGCGTTTGTGTTCACATACCTGTAAGCAGTGTCCAGGCAACCATAGTTTGAAATGGCTATCAATTGAATTTTTATATCACCTAAACTTTGCAGCTCAAATTGAGGGCTGTGAAGGGATGAATTCCCATCCTGCCCGAAAGTCCAGTTGTAATTAACAGCGCCGGTAGACTGGTTGGTAGCTTTCAGAATATCGTAAGGGAGATCCAGTGAGTCTGAATTTAAAACAAAGGCTGCAAAGGGTTTTGGGTAGGCATGAATAATAACAGGAGTTGAAGTGTTTGTATTGGTGCACCCTCTATCTGTGGTTACTTCCAGATTTACAGTATAGGTTCCAGCCTCTGTATAGGCATGTGTTGGGTTTTGTTCTCCTGAAAATGTTCCATCGCCAAAGTCCCACATCCACGACATAAGCGGATCTGCTGAGTTTACAGGTTTTGATTTATCGGTAAAATGAATGTTACCAGGCGAACATGTACGCAGCGTATCGGATAAAAGATCTACCAGCGGAAGGTCGTTAATTTGCACCGTAATAGAGTCCGCCAGAGATAAACCACAGGAGTTTGAAACGTTCACAATATAAGTTGTTGCTTTTTGAGGTGTAACAATATGAGGGCCGGCTTTGGGTTGAAGGCTATTGTTCCATGAGAATTTAAGCGGACCTGTGTTTCCATAGGTGGTAGCTTCGAGTATGCTGCTTCTGCCAGGACATACAAGATCGAGGCCGTCGATAGTAATATTTGCAGCGGTAAGATTATAAACGGTTATTGTGCTGGATGCATCTTTACCAGCGCAGCCGTTCTCGTCGAAGGCGAGTACTGTGTAAATTACGTTCGCAGAGGCAGTAAAGCTCAGAGATCCGGAATTGGTAACAGCTCCTGGAAGCCAGGTGTAATGATAGTTACCGGCACCGCCACTACCAATGGCTGTGAGAACTCCGGTTTGTCCATAACAGATAGTATCTGTTTTAGTTACTGAGGTCATAACCTGTGAGGGCTGTGTTATGCTAATAGTTTTTTGAGTGACACAATTGTTCAGATCTTTTATTTTAACTGTATAGTTTCCACTCACAACCGAACTCAGGATGTTTCCGGTTTGCACGGGATTGCTGTTCCATGAATAGCTATAAGGGATTTCACCGCCCGCAGCAGAAACAGTAGCGTTTCCGGTGCCACTGTAACAATGCGCGTTTTCTATACCGGTAACGGTGGATGTAGTTGGTTCGGGTTGCGGTATATTAGCAGAGATAGAAACAGTACAGTTGTTTGCGTCTTTTAATTTTACCGTGTAAGATCCTGCCGCCAGATTAGTAATGTTATTTCCGGGGAAGTTTGTATTCCAAAGATAAGTGTAGCCCGGTGTTCCTCCAGTAGCTATAACAGACACAGAGCCGTTAGTACCCGCAAAACAGGATACTTTTTTAAGCGAAATAACCGATGCAACCAGCATAGACGGTTCGTTGATTAAAGTTGTTTTTGTAGCCACACATCCTAAAGCGTCAGTAACGTTGGCGGTGTAAGTCCCAGCCAGTAAAGAAGTTGCTGTGGTAGTACTGCCGCCAAATGGAGCCCAGCTTATGGAAAAAGGCGCTGTTCCCTGGCTGATATTTAAGGTGGCAGAACCTGTATTGCCTCCAAAGCATGAAGCGTTTTTAGTAAAAGGAATGGTAAGTCCTGGACCTGGGATATTGATAAGCGAAGCCGTGAAGTTTTTTATACAACTTTGTGCATCTGTAGTTTGAAGTGTATAGGTTCCGGGTGCAAGATTATTTAAACCATTAGGGGTTAAAGCACCAGGTTGCCAAAGATATGTGTAAGGTCCCGTACCGCCCGAGATTTGAGGGAGGATGGAACCATTGGGAAGATCGCACGAAGAATTAATGGCTACCAGACTTCCTGTAATTTCAGAAGGTTGTTGGATGATAACAGGGAGACTCGTCTGGCAAAAATTTTGATCCGTTACTACTACTGTATAGGTTCCGAAACTCAAGCCTGTGGCTGTTTGTGAAGATCCGCCAGAAGGTGACCAAAGATAGGAATAACCAGGGGTTCCTCCCGCAGGCGTTACTGTAGCTGAACCATTTGTACCCCCAAAGCAGCTCACTGCAGATGTACTGTCGATTACTGAAAGGGCCTGGGAGGGTTGAGTAATACTAACGGTTGCGTCAGTAGTGCATCCATTATTATCGGTAATAATTGCGGTATAGGTTGCCGCTGAAAGAGAAGTGGCAGAAGCGGCGTTTCCTCCTGAAGGAAGCCAGTTATAAAAGTAGACCGGTGTTCCGCCATTTGCAGCAATAGTAACGCTTCCGCTTGATGCTCCAAAACAGCCCACCTGACCTGATGATACCAGGGCTACATTTAAAGCCGATGCGGGTTCGGCGATTGCAAACGTTGCGCTTTGAACGCAGGAGTTTGCGTCCTGTGCTAAGATCGTATAATTACCGGCACTTAGTGCTGAGAGAGGACTCGTAAACGAAGCTCCTGCAGGCAAAATATAAGTATATCCGGGCGTTCCACCGGCGCTGATAAAAGATGCAGAACCATTGTTGCCACCGAAACAGCTTACAGAAAAGGTTGTAACGTTCGTAGCTATAGGCAGGGGTTGGGTGATGACTGAGCTGGACGAAATAACTGTACATCCATTGGAGGCAATCACCTGGATGGAATAGATTCCCGCAGGAAGTCCAGAGGCTGTCGCAGAACTTCCTCCAGCCGGTAGCCAGGTATACAAGAAAGGACCGGAACCACCCGAAACAGAGGCACTCGCTATGCCATCGGCTCCGGCAAAGCAGCTCACATGGCTTAATGTTGCAATCGAAACCAAGGGTGCGGGATTATCGATTACTGTTTCTGTAGCAGTGCTTACACAACTGTTTGCATCGGTAACGGTTACCGTATAGTTGCCGGAGATCAAGTTAGTAGCCTGTGCATTTGTTCCACCTGAAGGACTCCAGGTATAAGTGAACGCATTGGCGCCGCCGCTGGCCGTTACAGAAAGTTGACCGTTAGCCAAACTGCAATTGGAATTTAACGCGGCGATGCTAAGTTGTATAGCGGGAAATTGACTTACGGTAATGGCGTCTGAAACAGAACAGCCTTTTGCATCGGTCGCACTTAATGTATAACTGTTTGCAATTAAATTAGAGATAGAGGAGCCGTTAATATTACCGGGCAACCAGTTAAAACTATAAGGGAATGTTCCGCCAGAAGATGCAACAGTTGCTGAACCGTTAGTTCCTCCGAAACAAGACACGGGAAGACTTGCAAGAGAAATGCTCAGTGCTGCACTTGGCTGAGCAATGGCAAACGTAGCTGTTTTAACACAAGCATTAAGGTCAGTTACTTCTATAGAATAAGTTCCGGCGCTAAATCCTGCTGCAGTACTGGTTGTTGAAACACCTGTTTGCCAGGTATAAGCAAAGGCTCCAGTACCTCCGCTTACAAAAGCAGATGCTACACCATTAGTTCCATTAAAACAACTTACCTCTGTTGTAGTAACAGCTATAAATAATTGAAAAGGTTGTGTGATCAAAGGACTTTCAGTCATAACAGTGCAGCCATTTGCAGAGCTTACTAGTACCGAATAATTTCCTGCAGTTAAACCCGTTCCGGTGTCAGCTGTTCCGCCATTCGGCATCCAGGAATAGGTAAATGGTCCTGTACCTCCTGTTACTACTGCGGCAGCGGCACCGTTGGCACCATTAAAACAACTCACATTTGTAACGGATGAAATGGAAACAAGCGGTTCGGGATTATTTAAAAGCGTTTGACTCGCACTGGAGACGCAGTTATTCCCGTCGGTTGCGATAACCGTGTAATTCCCGGCAAATAAATTGGATGCAAGAGAGGATGTTCCACCAGCGGGTAACCACGTATAAACAAACGCACCTGTGCCACCGGCAGCGGTAACAGAAACCTGACCATTTGCCAGACTACAATTTGCGTTTACGGCGCCCGTACTCAGACTTATAGGTAGAGGTTCGATAACCGAAATAACTGTTGATGCAGTACAAGATTTAAAGTCACTTGTAAGAACTGTGTAGGAGCCCGCACTTAAATTCGAAATAGTTTGGCCGGCACTATTCACTGGCTGTAAAACATAATTGTAAGGAGCTGTTCCGCCCGATGCTGTGGAAGAAACACTTCCATCACTTGCTCCAAAACAAGAAACCGAATACGCCACAGCGGAAACACTTAAAGGTGCTGCAGGCTGCGTAACTGCAAACGTTACACTTTCTATACAGCTCTGCGCATCTGTCACAGAGAGTGTATAGACATTTGCAGAGAGTCCTGAAATGGTTGTTACGCCGGATGCGCTTGGTAGCCAGTTATACGTATAGCCAGGAGTTCCACCCGATATATTTGCAGAAGCCCCTCCGTTACTACCTCCAAAACAATTTACGTTTGAAGGAAACACACTCAACACAATAGGAGGGGGTTCTGCAAGTAGTGAACTTGTTGCCAGACCTATACAACCGGCATTATCTGTAATTTGAATAACATAAAGGCCGGAGCTCAGATTGGTAGCGGTTAAGGCGGTGCCGCCAGACGGACTCCATGAATACGTGGTAGCACCCGTTCCGCCAGTGAAAGCAGCACTTAGAGCACCGTTAGATCCGCCATTGCAGGTTACATTGGTGTACGATGAAATACTTACCACGGGGCCGTTGACATTATTAATATTTACAATTTTAGTAGACACACACCCTATGGAGTCTGTTACCTGTACCGAATAGCTGCCCGCAAACAAAGCCCCTGTAACAGAAGAAGTGCCTCCCGCCGGTAACCAGTTATAGGTGAATGGCGGTGTTCCGCCACTGGTAACAGAAATAGAGGCAACACCGTTTTGCTGCGCACAATCGGCATCTGTAAAACTTGTGGCTGTGGAAATATTGATGGGTTGATTTATCGAAATGGTAGTGTTATTGGAACAGTTTTGCGCATCGCTGGTAAGGATGGAATAAGTTCCGGGTTGCAAGTTGGTAAAGTTGGCGCCAACAATATTTCCAGGCATCAGAACATGTGTGTAAGGAGAAGTGCCGCCACTCATAGCAATGGATATGGCACCGTTCGATCCACCATTACATATAACATTCGAAATGGAAGGGATTAAATTTAAAGGTGCGGGCTCCGCGATACTAACGGTATTCCCTGTGACGCATCCGTGACTATCGGAAGCAGTAACGCTGTAAATTCCTGTTGAAAGGTTATTGGCCAGGTTCGCGGTCACGGCTACAGGACTCCAGGTATATGAATAATTAGGGGTGCCACCAGAACCAACGGCAGTGGCAGAGCCGTCGTTGCCTCCATTACAACTTACATTTACCAGATTTGTAAATGAAATAGCTACAGGCGCGGGCTGACTGATAATTGCAGTTGTACTGGAAGTGCATCCCAGAATATCGCTTGCATAAACTGTATAAGTGCCACTGGCAAGATTGGAAATAGACGCCGTTGTGAACGAACCAGGCTGCCACAGATAAGAGTAACTAGCTGTACCACCCGAAGCCTGGGCAACGGACGTTCCGTTATTTAAATAATCGCAGGTCTCATTGGTAACAGTAGCAGTTATAACTAAGAGAGAGGGCTGGGAGATGCTAACCGTTTTACTTGCGCTGCAACCCAGGTTATCGGTTACTGTAAGAGTATAGATTCCTGCTGGCAAACCACCAATGCTTGGGGTAGATATAGCGCCATAACTCCAGTTAAACGTATAGGGGGCATTGCCGCCAGTTATCGAAGAAGTTATTTTTCCGTTAGTGCCGCCAAAACAGCTCACCTGCGTAGTGGTAAATACAATGGTAATGCTGGCTGATTGGCTCAGGGCATATGTGGAGCTGGCGGCGCAATTATTGGCGTCGAGTACATTAACCGTGTAAGTGCCTGCTGTTAAATTGGTGGAAGAAGGAGTTGTTTGACCTCCTGGTAACCAGAAATAAGTATAGGGAGATGTTCCTCCCGCAGGACTAAGAGAAAGAGAACCGTTGTTGCCTCCAAAGCATGCTACCGGGCCGGCAGTAATGGCGAGGGTGATAGAAGAGGGCTGAGTAATGGTAACCGTGGCTTGCGCTGCACAGGATTTACTATCGGAAACAAGCACCGTGTAAATTCCCTGACTAAGATTGGCAAGTACCGCTCCGCTAGAACCTGAAGGCAACCAGGTATAAGAATAATTGGCTGTTCCTCCGCTGGCGCCGGCGCTGGCAGATCCGTTAGTACCGCCGGGGCAACTTACCTGGGTTACATTGCTTATAGTGGCGCTTAAAGGGGCCGGCTCTCCAATTGTTACCAGGGTATTAACTGTGCATCCATTAGAGTCAGTGGCTGTAACGCTGTAATTGCCGCTTGCTAAATTTGAAAGTGTTGCCGTTGTTACAGCGCCGGGTTGCCATAGAAAAGAATAGCCAGGAGTGCCGCCCGACAACGTAACACTTGCTTTTCCATCGTTTAGATAGTTGCAGGTTTCGTTGGTAAAGCTTGTTGAAATTACAAGTAAAGAGGGTTGAGTGATGCTTACTGTTTTTTCAGCGCTGCAATTAAAAACATCGGTAGCATAAAGTGTATAGGTTCCTGCGGTTAAGCCCGAGAGAGCAGATGCTGTGGATGTTCCAGGGCTCCAGCTGTATGAAAAGTTTCCGTTTCCGCCTGATAATAGCGAGCTTAATGCTCCATCACTGCCGTTGAAACAAGTTACAGGTGTTTGTGTAAACGCTATGGTTATAGAGTTCGTTTGCGTCAGTGTCTGCGTGGCGGATATGGTACACCCTTTTACATCCGTTACCAGGGTGGTGTAAGTACCGGCACTAAGTCCCGTTATAACGGAAGCTGTCTGACCGGAAGGTAGCCAGAAAAAGGAGTAGGGCGAAGTGCCACCAGTAACTGTAGAGGTGGCGCTGCCATCGCTGCCTCCGAAGCAAGTAATGTTTGTCTGCGTGTTGCTCAGTGTTAAGGAAGAAGGTTGAGAAATGGTTAAGGAGGCTGTGGTAGTGCAGGATTTTGTATCGCTCACCACCAGCGTGTAACTTCCGCTGCCAAGATTTGTATAGGTTGCCGAAGACGAAGCTAAAGGCGACCACGAATAAGTATAGCTGGGAGTTCCGCCGGAAACATTGGCTGTCACACTGCCTGTAGTTCCGCCAAAACATTTTACAGCTGTTGGATTGATAAAGTTTATGAGTAACGGGCCAGGCTCTGTCACAGTGAGTACCGTTGTTTGCGAGCATCCTTTCACATCCGTAACCTGTAACGAATAATTTCCACTTGTTAGATTCGAAATTGCACTTGTTGTGAAAGAACCGGGTAGCCATAAATAAGTGTATCCTGCGGTGCCACCCGAAACAAGTGCTCCCGCAGATCCGTTATTAAGATAGCTGCAGCTTTCATTAGTTACTGTGCTTGTTACGGTTAATGAACTGGGCTGTGTGATACTAACGGTTTTTGCAAGCACGCAGTTGAGATTGTCTGTTATGGTCAAACTGTATATAGCAGCTGTCAGGTTTGAAATGGCTGGAGAGCTTGCTCCACCGGGATTCCAACTATAGGTGTAAGGAACCGAGCCGCCGCTTACTAGAGCACTGATACTGCCATTTGATCCGTTAAAACAGCTTACCTGTGTTTGAGTAAAAGCAACTGCAAGCGAAGAAGGTTGAGTAACAGGCAGAGTACTGGTTAATATGCAGTTTTTTGAATCGGTTACTTTAACCGAATATGTGCCTGCGGTTAAATTTGTAAGTGTTGCAGTGGTTTGGTTTCCGGGTGTCCAGGAGTAAGTGTAAGGCGCTGATCCTCCAACTACAGCAACACTAAGTGAACCGTTAGTTCCCGCAAAACAGGAAACATTGCTGAGAGTTGAATTTAGTGCTATGGGCAAAGGTTGGGTAATTGCAACAGTTTCCTGCCGTTCGCAGCCAATAGCATCTTTAACCGTTACAGAATAAATACCCAATGAAAGATTGGATGCAGTTGCTGTGCTCTGCGTGGGCACGGTGGTCCAAAGATAAGTATGAGGTCCCTTTCCTCCGGCCACGTTTACCGACGCAGTACCATTACTTCCACCATAACAACTTATTGGATTTGTAAAACTGGAAACCGTTCCGGTGAATCCTGAATAATAGATGGTAATTAAATCTGTTGCAGAAGGACAGGCGCCGCTACCAGTAGTGGTTAGAGAAAGAGTTACGAAACCTGCCGATAATTCAGAAGCGCCGGGGGTGTAGAATAAATTAGAAGTGGTAGTATTATTGGGGCTAAAAGTTCCTGTACCACCAGACCATAGGCCTCCACTGGCGCCAGTTACAGTGGCATTTAAAGAAGTAACAGGACTTGTAATACAAACCGTTTTGTCGGCTCCCGCATTAACAGAAACAGGAACAGAATAAGAAATGACAACGGCTGAACTATAGGCGGGCGGACAACCCGAAGCATCTGTTAATTTAATGTTGTAGGTGCCAGCGCCCACACTAATGGTTTGCGTTGGATTTATATTGTTCCATAAATAAGTATAAGGCGGCGTTCCCCCGGATCCAAGGGCAGAAAGAGTAGTGGAGGTTTGTCCATTGCAAAGGGCAGGATTTCCGGGAGTTATAGACACACTGAGTGGTGGATTAAAATACACTCTGAAAGTATCGCAAACATTATTTGCCAGGCAGTTAGTGGCGATACCGCAAACAACAAAGTCGGCGTAGGGAGGCGGAGTGCCAGTTGTAGCTGCTATTGTGGGACTGAGGCAGCCGGAGGTGCAGGATAAATATCCGTTATAGGCTCCCGGTGTACCTGGATAAATCGATTGCCAGGTTGCAGAGGTTGATGTAATACCGGTAGCAGTTACTTTTACCGAGCAGCCATTATTAATTGTCATGTTTGAAACAGCCAGTGTTGGCGGAGGAGCGGGGCAGTTTAACACATTAAATTGAAAGTCGCGAAGGGTTTGAGAAATGTAAACGCCGTTACGGTATTCTTTCACCCGGACACCTACAACAAACTGCCCTATTGTGGTGGGAGTACCCGTTAATATTCCTGTGGCAGAATTTAAATTAAATGGCGTAGCCCCCAATGGATTGTTGGTGGTGTAACCACTTTGATAAACAACTTGCGGAAAAAATGCAACGTTGTTAGTGTAGGTAGGAGCAGTATTGTCGTCGTAAGGCGTGTATAAAGAGTATACCAGCGAATCGCCGTTGGCGTCGGTGGCAGAATGATTAAATGAAAAAGGCTGGTTTGCACAAATAAATAAAGGAGGAAAAAGCGAAAAGACCGCATTGCTGTTTGAATTAGAGCTCACGGTATTGTCCGGTATATACGCATAGAAGCTTTCTCCAATGCAGTTGCAGGCGCCATTAATATTGGTGAGAGAAAGATTACGTGCAGAAACCTGGTAGTATAGATGATAGCCGCCCGTATTTGCAGGCAATGAAATGGTTTGTGTATAGATGCCTTGCTGAACACATGGAACCGGATTGGGCGCCACCGCACACGGCATAAGGTTAGCTGATAAAGTCGTTATTGTTCCAAGACTTATAGTCAGGTCTTTGCTTGGCGAAAAGTTGGCGCCATTGTTTCCTTTAATTTTAATGGTTGCACTATTGGGAAAAGAAGCCGAAGAGGAACCGCAATCGCGGTAAAGCTTTAAGGTAATTGTATAAATGTTTCCGCCGTTGTAGGTGTAGTTTAATACGCCACCCACAATATGCGTAGAAAATGATAAATATGGTAGTGATAAGAAAATCAGCCATAGTGTTATTTTTTTTAGCATGTTCGGTTCTCGTTTTTAGATTAATAGAGATGGTTTTGATAGTAACGTTAGGTTTAACTGATTAGCAGATATATCAAGCAGATATTCATAACTATGGCGAAAATGGCAAACGCTATTCTCAATAAGATTTCTCTGGGATCCAGTTCAGATTTTAGCTTCAGATTCATAGGACAAAATTATCCCCGCAACCCTCGTAAATGTGTAAGGCAATAATTTAAAAACAGATAAAAAAACGCTTAAAAGCAAATGCAGATTTCTAAGGAAAAAGCCTTAGAAGGATCTAAATAAAACACTTAGAAAGAGCCTCTCCGGTTTACCGGTAAAGTGGAATAAAAAAATCCTGAAAGTTTTCTTTCAGGATTTAAATGAGAATTTGATTTAAAATGCAGTGGGGCTTAGGCGCTGATAAGATCGGCTGGTGAAGTTGAAATGAAATTGAATGATCTGTTAATAATTGAGGCGTAGTGCTCTCCGGTTTCTTTCATTTCCTCATCATCTTCTTCAAAGTGCCAGTAAAATTTTACAGAACATCCTTTCGTTTCGAGCTCCAGAGACTTTTGCATAAGTTGAAGGATAATTTTTGAGGCGTAGGTATTGAAGAAGTTAAGGTTAAAATGGACTGAGAAACTGTCGGGTGCTGTATCTTTTAATTTCTCAAGCCAGTAAAACACAGGTTTGTAAAAATTAAGCGGATGATTGGTCATAGAAATTCCTTCCATTTCAATACGATTCTGAAGACTATTTAAAATAACTTTCGGACTCCGCTCTGTTGCTGGAATTTCAATACGCGGAAGGCTGCTTATGTTTACAATTATTTTTGATGAAAGGTCGTTAAGAGTCAGGTTATACTCTCCAAGTAAATTCATTACCGCACCTGCGTACGGCAGAACATCGCCTTCCTTTATTCCGTAATTACAATCGTGGTCGCAAAGGGATATGATTTTAAAAAGCATGTTGTTAACCGATTTTATGTTTCGGACCCAGATCTTAAAACGGAAAGCAGGATTGTAGATAACTCTAAAGCCATCTATTACTTTAATATAATCAGGTGGTTCATGTGTAAGTAGTAACGAGTCGTGGTAGTCTTCTTCCTTTGGCTCATCAGAAAAAAATAATTCTTTGATCCTTCTTGTTTGATTTTGATTGTAAGAGAATATTTCTGCAATACAAAATAGAGCCCGGTCAAGATGTGTGTTGTTTTCTTGCTTATTGTATTTAATGAGTTTGAGAACAAGTGTTATAAAGATAAGTTTCTGATGCGGATTCATGTTCAGGCGAACCTTATCCGCTAGCCGGTTTATCTCGATAATAAGTTTGGTGGGATGCTGATATTTTTCCAGCAGGAAATAATGATCGGCAAGATTAAAAATAGACTTTAAGATAGCATGGTATTCAGACTCGTTAACCAATGAGCTGAGAGAAGATCTCAATTCATTGTAGTTTATCCTTTTGGGTTTGGCAATCAGTTTTTGGCAATGCAAAAACAAACTGACATTATTTTTTTGAGTTTCTCTATTCATTATCAGGGGTAGGTTTGGTAAGTGGTACTTGCTGTTTTTTTTCAAAAGAATATTTTTTTAACTGCTTATTGCTTTTAGTTCTTACTTACCAGTACTCAGTTTATTATTTTGACCTGCTTTTATTTTTCATGGCTTTATTAAAGGCATTAAAGCGAACTGAAATTCCAGCTGAAATAAAATAATCAGGAGATATTTCACTTAAACCAATTCCACCAGAACAGTCTAACTGGATATTGTTGTTGATCAAATAAGTAAAGCCCCCATCCAGGCGATTATCTGCTGCTGCATTTTCTTTGAGAAAGCCGTATGCTTCTACAAACATTGACAAATTGCGGCATACAGATATTCCCAGTGAAGCTGTGTAGATCTCTGTAGACACACTAGAGCCGTCTTCCCATTCAGCACCAAGATTATAAGAAAAAGTAAATCTGTCATTTAAAGTATGTGCAAACAAAAAACGAAAACGTGGAATGATATTTATGGGTTTATAATTGTCGGAGCCGAAAAACGGAAGTTCAAGATGTGTAATTAAGCTAATTTCGGGTATTATACCATGTTGTTTCTGAAGTGCTATTTTCGAACCTATTGCAATAGGATTAAATCCACTCATGGTAAAAGTAGTGTCAGGCAGATCGGAGCGGCCTTTAAATTGCATTTTATCTGCAGCATATTCGGTAATCAAACGTAATTCAAAATTTTTCGTAACCCCATATTTCCAAAGCGTTGTGTTGTACAGGGAGCTTTGTGTTTTCACTTTATTGATTTTATCCTCGTCGTATTCTGTTTGAGTACCAATTTCTATCTGAAAAAATCCAACCGGTGTTAATTGAGGGGCTTCTGTTTGATCGGGACGATCGGTTACAATATTTTCAGGAAAGTCTTCGTAAAGATTAATTGTGGGAGAGGCGATGCCACCGGTATCATGCGTGGTGCTTAATTTTGGCTTAAGATCAGCCGGATAAGGTGCATTTGTAAGATCGAAAAATTTATTTGCATAGTAAACTTCAATAAACCGTTTAGCTGCCACTGATCTTTTAATATCGCTGCAACTTACACCTTCAAGATAACTTATTAAATCTATAACTGTTGATTCTACGTCTTCCGTTAGATCATTTTCAAGGGTTCTTGCCTCGTTAGACAAATAGTGTTCGAAGATAACGATAGCTTCTTCCAAAGAAACAATTTCATCTTTGTTTTTATCTACGTATTTGATACTTGGAGGCAGTTTCATTTTATCGTCGTTGCCATCTTCACCCGCAATTACGAGTTGGTTCATCCCCAGGAAAACCATCAGTAAGAGTATTATTTTTTTCATCTTGCTTTGTTTTTTAAATTTTCGGTATTTTTTTTGTAAAGGTAGATGGGCCCTTATGCGCGACTTATAGTGACTTTATATAATTTTTGTAAGTGATTTCTACTACAGTTTTATTTTCGGCTTAAGGTTTTTCAGAGGCAAAAAGTTGCTGACTGCTTTTCTTGTTGGGGGAGATTGAACGAGTTGGCCTGGTGTTTTTTTATAAAGCCGAACAACTTACATGAATTGCAGTAACCAGGTTTGGAAATGAAACTATGGCAGAAATTATTTTAAGAGGCAAAATGGATCATTAAACGACGCAATTTTGGATCTTAAACAGCGGTTTTCGTCTTATTTTTTCTTGTTTGAAGATTAATATTCTTACTTTTGATAGACACACCGTTTATTTATAGTATCTGGCAGCTGAGTCTGTTTAATTTCTTTGTTAGTTTTTTTAATTAGAAATGTGTTTATGCGCATGCTTCCCGTAAAAAAATATCTCTCACCCGTTATGTAAAAGAAGATAATTTGGCTGCGCTATTTAAATACAAACAGATAGGATTTGAAATGGAGTGGATTGATAAAAGAGTTTGCAATTTGTGAAACATTTAATTGATCAATTTATGACGATAAAGGATTACAATACCGGCGTTAAAATTTTGGCTCAAGCTACCATTACGATTTACACAATAACCTATAGAGACGATGGCATTTTGAACGGCCATGTATCTAAGGGCGGTAAATGGAAACCCGAAGATTACGAAATCCTGTTTCCCGCGATTGGTGAAATGGTAAATTATAAGAAAGTTCCGCTGCTGGCTACTTACGACAAAGGTGTGTTCCCTACCGCCGAATCTACTGCCTATTGGGCTGATCCTAAGACTACCTGTCCGTATTTTTCCTGCGAAGCGTTAATTATGGATTCTCTTCCATTAAAAATTCTTGGCAATTTTTATGTGGAGTATAAAAAGCCTGCCCGCCCAACAAAGATTTTTGACAATCATGAAAAAGCAGTGGAGTGGCTAAAATCATTTTTGTAACATTACGCAAACGTTTGCGTAAAGGGGAAATTAATTTTTGCATAAAATTAGGCCCCCAAAACGTTGGGTTTATCTAAAATACGGGCAGAATTGTGTTTTTATTTGTGAAAATTATTTCTTTAACATCTGTATACCAGATCATCCTGATACCTTTGCGCTTTATTTTCCAGTACGGAAAACAATGCAATGAAAAATTCAACAAAATCAAAACGTCAAACAGAGAACGAGGCCCTTATTTCTCTGAAATTAAATTCAAAAAACATTGTTGAGATCGAGTTAGCGCCAACTCTTTCTAAAATCAGAAAAAGCCATCTGCTGTATATTAACAAAAATATCCAGGATCTGGGTGGAGGTAAAAAATTGCCTGCATGCATTCATTTTACTGGCTTTATGATGCTTTCAAAAAGTGCAATTAAATACCGTTCAACAGAGGAGTACGCCAGGTACAGGCTTGCTAACGCGTTTTTAGTCGATTCCTTTTCCAAAGCTGTTATCTATAATTTTTACCTCGAGGCCGACACTTCCAGCGTACCGGTGGCCTCCTTTAAAGAACAAAAAAAAGCGTTTGACTGGTTAGAAACCTTTATGGTAGCGGCTTAGGCAAAATCATTCACCTCCAGTTTTGTAATGTTCGCATTGTCAAGTGCAAAAGATTTGATACTATCTAAAAACGTTGTGTCAAATAGCCAAATAAATTCCGGATTAAAATTTAGTTGCGAAGACTTGAACTGCGTATTGAAATTAATAATGTAAAGGTCTTGCAAAAAATGAGAGGTCATGTAGTCGTTCATTTCCACAGAGCTAAGTTTTTTCAGTTCAGGCACGCCACCATATATTTTATGGTTGAGAATGTTTGAGAACTGAGTAATTACTGAAGCCGAAATGATATTGTCGACTTCCAGCATAATGGCGTCTGACATTTCAGCCATGAGCTCAGGGTTAGAAACTATTTCAGGAGGAAGGGCAGTATGACGTAATTTGTCGGCTTCCTGCTCTGAAAAAATCAAACAACATACTCCTTTTAATTCGCCAATAACATTTGTGATTAAAAGGTGAATATTTTCGCCTGATTTTTGTGTGAAGTTTGTATCCGGGTTTAATTTATTAATACTAAAACTCAGTTCTTTGAAGCTGATTTGTTCTTTCATAAAAAATGAAAGCGACTCGGCAGCCTTCGATAGCCCCTGGTTGATGATTGATTTTGCAGCAAATAATTCTGTGGTATTTAAATTTTCCATTACTCTTTTTAATTCTTTATTTTAAATTTTACTTTAACCCAAAGGCGTAACTCCTGACTAGTTAAGATCAAGTGCCAGCTTATCCATGCGTTCGATAAGACTTTCGTTGCTGAATGGCTTAACGAGGTAATCATCGGCACCTGAATTTCTGCACTCCTGAATAATACTTTCCTGGCCAACAGCGCTTACCATAATTATTTTTGCCGAAACTTCTTCTTTTCGCAGTTCTTTAATAATGTCGATACCAAGCATGTCTGGTAAAATATTATCCATTGTGATAATGTCGGGTTGAAGATCAAGCGAAAGTTCAATGCCCTGGTCGCCCGTTGCTGCCTCGCCTACCACGAGGTATTTTCCGCTGTTAATCAACGTGCTTTTAATAGATTGTCTCATAAATAGAGAGTCGTCAACGATAAGTACTTTTTTCATGGTTCTGTTTAGTTTTTAATTTTATTGATTATATAAGTTGATATGTGATCGAGTGGTAATATTTCGTTCGCGGCGTTTAATTTTATGGCTTCCTTAGGCATACCAAAAACAACGCACGATTTTTCATCCTGAGCAATCGTGAAAGCACCGGCCTCTTTCATTTCCAGTAAGCCTTTAGCACCGTCGTCGCCCATGCCGGTCATGATAACGCCAAGAGCATTTTTTCCGGCATAGCGCGCCACCGATCTGAACAGCACGTCTACAGCCGGACGATGCCTGTTTACTAATGGTCCGTCTTTCACTTCCACGTGATATCTTGCCCCGCTGCGCTTTAGCAATAAATGCATATTACCCGGTGCAATAAGGGCCTGGCCGGGAAGTACAGCGTCTCCATTTTCAGCTTCTTTTACAGTGATAGCGCATAAGCTGTCCAGGCGTTTAGCAAATTGTTTGGTGAAGAGTTCAGGCATGTGCTGAACAATAACAATTCCGGGAGCATCCACCGGCATATTTACCAGAAACGTTTTAAGGGCCTCAGTGCCGCCTGTGGAAGCACCAACAGCTATAACTATTTCTGTGGTTTGAATTAAACTTTGGGATGTTTTTTTGCTTAACATCGCATCTGCAGATAATTTCGGCGCAACCTTTGCCGAATGAGTGCCGTCAGAAATGGCTCTTCTTTTTACAAATGCCATGGAGGCTATTTTAATTTTCTCACAAAGCTCGTTACTCACTTTTTCAAGGAGATCTTTTGTGTTTACTTTAGGCTTAGCTACCACTTCCACCGCTCCTGATTCCAAAGCATGAAGAGCTGTATCGGTTCCTTTTTCTGTTAGCGTTGAAATGATCACAACGGGTATGGGATGCTGCGACATCAGTTTTTTGAGAAAAGTAAGCCCGTCCATCCGTGGCATTTCTACATCGAGTGTAATAACATCGGGAGTAACTTCGTTGATTTTTTGTGCGGCAATGTATGGATCGGCGGCCGTTCCCACCACTTCTATAGCAGGGTCAGCAGAAAGAATATCCGACAAGGTTTGCCGTACCAGTGCAGAATCGTCGATGATCAATACTTTTATTTTTTTCATCTTATTGTTTTGATAGAAATTTCATTAGTACTTCTCCGGTTGACGAATCGAAACGGATTTTCCGGCCAATAGTACCACCCAGATTTTCCTTCGCTATTTTTATTCCATAAGAAGAAAGTTGCTCTTTCGCTATCTGGATATTTCTGTCGCCGACATTGATCGACGAGTTTATCTGATTGGCTCCTCCGAATATTTTTGCAATCAGATTTTGTTTTGATGAGCCCAGTTTGATTATTTTTTCAATTAATTTTTCATTCGCAATATTACCGTACTTTGGTGAAGCGAGTCCTTCACCATTCCAAAGAGGCAACATGTAGTGATTCATGCCTCCAATTTTAAGTTTCGTATCATACAAACAAACAGCCACGCACGACCCCAGAATGGTGTCGATAAGGTATCCTTCCTTCTCCACAAAAAGTGTGGATGGAAATAAATAGTGTTTGTTTAATAAATCTGTTGTTGTCATTTAAAATACGATGTTTTCACTATCTGCAAATAAAAAGTCATTACCATCAGAAGAAAAGATGTCGTTTTGCGATCCTGAGTTTTCAGATTCTTTAATGCGAATAGAGAATAAACTGCCTTTATCTTTTTCACTTTCCAGCATTATTTCGCCTTCCAGAAGTTCCAGCAGCGATTTTGTAATGCAAAGTCCAAGCCCATGTCCACCATAAGTTTTGGTCGATCCTTCTTCTATCTGGCGAAAGCGGTCAAAAATAATAGTTCTGTTAACTTCACTTATTCCCGGCCCACTGTCTAAAATGGCAAAGCATAATTGTCCTTCTTCGATTTCAAATCTTATTTGAACAGATCCGCCCACCTTACTAAATTGTATAGCATTAGAGAGAAGGTTGCTCAGAATTAAATGGAGTTTTTCAGGGTCGGAGCAGAAGGTAGCGTTCGTATTTATGGAGCTGCTAAGATGTAAATGGATGTGTTTTTTCTCTACCTGATGTTTAAAAGAAGAGATCGTGTTCTCTACCAGCGATACTATGTTCACTGAAACAGCAGATACGATTGCTTCGCCGGCTTCAATTTCTGCTGAAGCGAAAATATTACGCAACTGAAAGTCTAAACCAAAGGTTTCACTATAAATAAGCTTGGCGAATTTTTTAATGTTTTCTGCACTCATGTTGCCTTCCGAAATATTTTTTGCCAGTTCGAGAATAGATGCTACCGGGTTATTAATTTCGTTTCGTATGTTGGATAAAAAATTACTTTTTAATCCTTCAGAAACTACCAGTTTTTCATTGACACTTTTAAGTTCTGTCATTAGCAAAAGCTGCTCTCTGAATAGCTGTTCGTTTTTTTCGAAACGCTCTTTTAATTCATTTATGAGTTCTGTATCTGTAAGCGTAGTTGTCATGCTATTTGATTTTTCTGAAAATGGTGGGTTTAATTTGTTTTAGCGGAACATTAATTCCGGTGATGGACTCAGAGTGGCCCAGGAAAAAGTATCCATCGGGCTTTAGGTGCTCACACAATTTATTTATTACTTTTTCTTGTGTGGGTCTGTCAAAATAGATCAGCACGTTTCTGCAAAAAACCACGTCGTGATTTCGGGGAATCTGCTGATATTCATTATCCATCAGGTTAAGGCGCGTAAAGTTTGTTCTCTGTCTTATGTCTGAAACAATGCGCACGCTTGGGTTTTCTCTGTTTTTGCTTTTTAGTAAATATTTTCGTTTAAGACTTAAAGGGATATTTGCCACACGGTCTTCGGTGTATACTGCGTTAGCTGCTTTATCGAGAATACGTGTAGATATATCGGTTCCTAGGATAGAGTAATCAAAATGATTTTTACCATTCAGGTATTCATTAATCACCATGCCAATAGTGTAAACTTCTTCGCCGCTCGAACAGGCAGAGCTCCATACTTTGAGTGTGTCTCCCGACGAGGTAGTTTGAAATTCAGGCAAAACAGTGGAGTGCATAAAATCAAAATGGGCAGCTTCACGGTAAAAATCTGTTTTATTCGTTGATACCACGTCGATCATCTGAATTACTTCCAGATCGCCATTTTTCATAGAAAGCACAAAATCACAATAGTCTTTAAAAGAACTCATATTGTTTTCACGCAACCTTCCCTGCAGTCTTGCTTGTAGCATGCCTTTTTTAGCGGGAGGCATTTTTATTCCGTAGTTGGAATATATAAACTGACTCAGCCGTCTGAAATCAGCGTCGCTCAACTCTTTATTATACTGATTTATAAAATTCTGTGCTTGCATGATAATTTTTGCGTTGAGTCTTTTTATTAAAAACTTTCGTAATCACTGTCTGCCAAATCTAACTTCTGAGTTTTAGCAGTCGGTTTTCGTGATACAGGCATTTTAGAGTAGGGCGATGTTTTTTGTTTTACCGGATTAGTTTTGGAAGTGGTGGTAACCGTTGAACTGGTTTCTTTTTTTGTGTGCAAAGAAAGATTCTCTTCTAATTTAAAAAACGAAACCATCTCTTTCAGGCTTTCTGCCTGGGCGTTTAACTCCTCTGCTCCGGCAGCCATTTCTTCTGCGGTGGCAGCGTTTTCCTGAACTACCTGGTTTAACTGTTGAATAGCATTATTTACCTGGTCGGCTCCGGCATTTTGCTCCACACTCGAAGCGCTTATTTCCTGAACCAGGTCGGATGTTTTTTGAATGTTGGGAACCACACTGTTTAAAAGCTCGCCAGATTTTTGTGCAATGTCTACACTAGCGGAAGACACTTCGTTAATTTCTGTAGCAGCTAACTGACTGCGTTCGGCTAATTTTCTTACTTCTGCAGCTACCACAGCAAAGCCCTTTCCGTGTTCTCCTGCTCTGGCAGCTTCTACAGCTGCATTTAAGGCCAATAGATTTGTTTGGCGCGAAATTTCTCCGATGATTGAAATTTTAGTGGCAATGGTTTTCATAGAGTGTACTGTTTTACCAACGGCCTCATTGCTTTCTGTTACGTCTTTTGCCGCATTTCGTGCAATTTTTTCGGTTTGCTTTGAATTATTGGTGTTTTGTTGAATGTTAGCCGCCATTTCTTCCATCGACGAAGAGATTTCTTCTACCGAACTCGCCTGTTCGTTTGCTCCTTCCGACATTTGTTGGGCCGATGAACTCATTTGATTGCTGGCTGTAGAAATGCTAAGCGATGTTGCAACTACTCCCGAAATAACTTCATTCAGTTTTTCCATCATCACTTTAAGATCTTTGTATAAACCTACTTCACGTGTTTTTGTATATTCCCAGGTTAATTTACCGTTGGCCAGGTTGTTGGCAATGCTGGCAGCTTCGTATGGTTCACATCCTAACTGTCGTACAATGCTACGGGTTAGTAAAACACCCGAAAGGACAAGAAATATCAATACTACAGCGAAGAAAAGAAAAGCTATCTGTTTTATTTTTTTGGCCTGATCTATACTGGCAAGGTATTCTACTTCAGTTTGTTTCGAGCTTATTTCGGTGAGTTCGTTAATAGCTTCACGCATTTTATCAAAGTCGTTAATGTATTCACCGAAGTACAAAAGGGATGCGTCTGTGAATTTTTTATCCTTAATAAGCTGCTCCAGTGAAATTGACATGTCTTTTACGGAGTTGAATTTTTTGTCAAACACATCAAATGAGGAAGTGTTTTTTCCGCCCGTAGAAAGAAAAGTTGTTTTGAATTTACCAAAGCGTGTATTAAGCTGCTCAAGATTTTCATTAACATCTTTAAAGTCTACTGTTAACTTCTTGCTGCTATCGTCTTTTGCTACAAATGCCGTATTAATAACTTCACTGATGGTGAGGCGCGACTGGTAGGCGTCACGGTCGCCTTCTAATAAGGCAGTAATACTCAGCAAGCGATTGCTGTATATGCTGGTAACGTTTTGCGTGATCCCATCCAGATTAATAATGTTATAAGCAATGTTTACAATGTAAAGCGTGGTAATAACAATAAAGGTTATTAATACGCGCTGTCCTACTTTTAAATTTGAGAGTGATTTCATTTTTGTATGTCTATTTTTACGTTTGGTTGGTTTTCTGATTTTTTACTTTTAAAAAAAGTGGGACTAATGGTTACTACTGCATAAACATATTGTTTTTGTTTACTGACTTTTCCGCCAAAAAAGGCATCTAATGTAGGAGTACCAAACATAATGCAATGGCCCAGACTTGCTTTTATTGTTGATGACACTTTATAGTGTAAACTAAAATCATTTTCTGTGCCCAGGTAGCTTGGCAGTGTTATGTCCTTGTTTTTAGTGTCGTTTATTTTCGCATCTGTTTCAAAATAGTGTACATCATTTTCCAGAGAAAGTTTTGATGTAATCTTTAGTTTTGTTTTAAGATACATGTCTCTGATGCCGCAGAGTGTTGGTGTGTTTACATAAAAATAATCGAGTTGTCCGAAGTGCGCATGGGGCGATCCATATAGCCTGTCGAAGGTTTGCGATTTAGTATAAGAAGCGTCTTTCTGGTGGTTTTGACTCGTACCTGATCCAACATCCAGGCCCAGTGTCAGATCAAGAAATTTAGTCATCTTATAAGTAAGGTTCGCAGAATAGAAGTAGGCCGATACCTCTTTTTTGCTGGTGTTTTTTCCCATTTGGTAATAGAATAAACCTTTGAAAGAAAATCTTTTGCTGATTTCAAAACTCAGGTCAGGGCCAAACGTTTGGGTATAGTATATATTTGTAGTCGTGTCGCCTTTTTCCATACCATGGTTAAGGAAGATAAAAGAGACTTTAGCTTTTGTGAAATCCTGGTGCAACCATAAAAATTGCATGTTTTTGTAGAACTTATAAATATAGGGTTCGCGCTTCAGGTCCTGTCCGTTAGCGTTAAAAGCAAAACCCAGGTGCGACTTGAACGAAAATTTTTCAAATTTCAGTAAGCCGGCATCGTGCGCTCTTGTTCCCACCCAGTTAGGATCACTGAGTAAATATTCTGAATCATAAACAAATCCTTGTCTGCCTGCACGCACTGAAAAAGAAGGCGTAAAATGTTTTTCTACCCATCCCCTGTATAGCGCTATGTTTGGTAAATCGTCGCGGTCGCTTTGATCTCCCCAGAAGCGTCTATCCTGAATGATAATTTCGGCATCGAGATCATTTTCTTTTTTAAATCCAAAAATGATCCGGGTACGTTGAAGATTAAAAAAAGACGGTTTGTCTCCGGCATAGTGTGGCTTTCTGAAGCCCATGGAGTATAAGGGATTTAGTCTGAACTCGCCGTCAATACTTATCTCCTGTGCCTTTGTAGCAGTGTTGAATGCCATTGCCAGGCTGAAACAAAAAAGCAATCGGGTAGGAAGCTTCATCCTTGTTATAATCTTAAAATTTTTCATAGTCGCTATCTAATGCTAATACGGGCTCCGCCTGCAGGTCTAGTTTTACTTCTTTTATTTTTTTTGCCATTTTTGATGTGGTTGCGTGCAAATTTCGCAGCGCTGAAGGTTGGTGTGATTTTTGTTTTACGAGGTTTAGCGTACCCGATTCAATTTTAAAAAACGAAACCATGTCTTTAAGACTTTCCGCCTGCGCATTTAATTCTTCCGAACCGGCGGCCATTTCCTCGGCGGTAGCGGCATTTTCCTGAACTACCTGATTGAGTTGTTGGATGGCGTTATTCACCTGGTCGGCTCCGGCGTTTTGCTCCACGCTTGAAGAACTGATTTCCTGAACCAGATCTGATGTTTTTTGAATGTTAGGAACTACACTGTTTAAAAGCTCACCTGATCTTGTTGCAATATCAACACTTAGAGAAGAAAGCTCGTTGATTTCAGTTGCAGCTAGCTGACTTCTTTCGGCTAGTTTTCTTACCTCGGCAGCCACAACAGCAAATCCTTTTCCGTGTTCGCCGGCTCTTGCGGCTTCTACTGCTGCGTTAAGAGCGAGTAAATTAGTTTGTCGAGAAATTTCACCAATAATTGAAATTTTATTGGCAATTGTTTTCATTGAACCTACTGTTTTTGCTACGGCCTCGTTGCTTTCAGTAACATCTTTTGCTGCACTGCGCGCTATTTTTTCTGTCTCTTTTGAGTTGTTTGTGTTTTGTTGAATGTTAGCGGCCATCTCTTCCATAGAAGAAGAGATCTCTTCTACTGAACTGGCTTGCTCGGTGGCTCCTTCAGACATTTGTTGGGCTGACGAACTCATTTGGTTGCTGGCCACGGAAATGCTTTGAGAAGCGCTAACTACAAAGCCAATAACCTCCTGGAGCTTGGTTGCCATTTTTTTCAAAGAAGCTGCCAGGTCTCCCACTTCATCTTTTTGCTCGATAGTAATGGTCGCCGTAAGGTCTCCGTTTGCAATCTTTTCTGCAAGTTCCGAAGCTGCTTTTAAAGGACCGGCAATAGATTTGGTAATAGCCATGCCAATGAGTATGGATACTAAAATACTTGCCAGTGAAGTTATAAGAATGCCTGTAATAGAAGCCGCTACCAGGTCATCGGTGGCTTTCGCAGAACCTTCAACGATAAGGGCAATGTCATCCTCTGTCTTGAGTAATTCTGCATTCACACTATTTGCAATTTTGTCGAAAGCGTGGTCAGTCTTACTAAGTTCCTTCTTAGTGGTTTCAAGTAATACTTTAAATTTCTCTGTTTCCACGGGATTTGCTATAGCGTGAACCTGGCTTGTGTTTTCTAAAAGTTTTAGGTACTCGATTTTCTGAGCATGAAGTTTATTAAATAGGGGGGTAAGCTCTGTGTTATGCGTTTCATCAAGGGTTCGGGCTATTTTACTGACCCTTTCTTTTATGGTATCAAATTTTAAACCCCATTCTTTAGTACCACAAAGCTCTTGTATGATATTAATATTTTTGTCGAATCCTTTTATGGCCTCGGTGTGATTGGTTACCTGCTCCTCTACTTCTTCAGTAGCTTCAGAAGCTAAAACTTCCATTACCAGTTGTTTATCCCAGGTGAGATTATATTTCGCTTCGTTAAGCGCATCTGAAAGCTTCATGCTTTCGGTGATGTCGTTGCCTTGCTTATCGATCTGGTTAAGAGTGTAAACTATAGAGCAGGAGAGACCAATGAGTATTAACGTCACGAGTCCAAAAGCAACGGTTAGTTTAAATTTTATTTTTAAATTTTTTAATAATTTCATTTTTGTTTTATTTAATGTTTGTAAAAGTAGGTCCAGTACCAACGTTAACTTGTAATTGCTTTATACAGTTTTTGTAAGTGATTTCCCTTAGCTACACTTACAAGTTTTAAGCGACCTGGTTTTCGGTTTTAGGTTCCAGAATCGCTTCCAGGTCTTGCGAGGTGAAAACTTTATCAATGTCTAACAGCATCATGAACTGATCTTTCTCCTTAATCATTCCCTGGATAAAATCTGCGCGGTATTTTGAGCCAATGCTTGGAGAGGGTTGAATGTATTTTTCCTCCATTTCAAATACTTCGGATACAGAATCCACCATGGCGCCAACCGTTACTGTTTCGTCATTCAGGCCAATACTTAAAACGAGAATACATGTATCCACAGTCATTTCAATGGGTTGTAAGCCAAATTTGATACGGGCATCGATTACCGGCAACACGCCGCCTCTCAGGTTTACCACGCCTTTTAAAAAGTCGGGCGCGTGTGGAACTTTGGTGATTTTTGGAACTTCCAGAATTTCCATAATTTTCATTACTTCTATGGCGAAATGTTCTTCCGCTAGTTTGAACGATAAAAATGATTTTGTAGCTTCTGTTTTTTCGTCCCTGATTAATTTAGTTGCCATGATTTTTCTTCGGTTTGAATTTTTTTAATGAATAATTCTATTAGTTTGTTTGTATCGAGTACAAGCGCAATAGTGCCATCACCCAGAATGGATGCGCCTGAAACAAAATCTTGTTTTGTATAGTATTTGCCAAGGGGTTTTACAACTGCCTGGTATTCTCCAATAATAGTGTCAACACTTATTCCTACTTTACGTTCGCCGTTGTTAACCACTATCATTTGCGATTGAGCGTTTGGCATAGAAGAGTAGCCAAATTCATCTCTTAAATGAATAAAGGGAACTTGTTCTTCATCGAGTATGAGCAGGTTATTAAAACTACCCATCATGTCTTTATTATTTACTGCATAGCATTTGGTTATCACCGATAGTGGAATGATATAATTTACATGGTCGATCACTACCAGTAAGCCGTCAATAATAGAGAGGGTAAGTGGAAGTTTAATGGTAAGGGTAGTACCTTCGTCTATTTTCGACTCTACTAAAATCGTTCCTTTTAAATCCGTTATATTCCGTTTTACAACGTCCATTCCTACGCCTCTCCCTGAAACGTCTGTTACTTTTTGCGCTGTTGAAAAACCCGGGTAGAAGATGAGGTCGAAAATTTCTTTCTCACTCAAAAAGTCGGTTGATTTAATAATTCCTTTGCTGATGGCTTTAGAACGAACAGCGTCTACATCAATTCCTTTACCATCATCCACAATCTGAATGTATACAAACACTCCTGAATAAAAGGCTTTTAGTACTACCTTGCCTGAACGGGATTTACCTTTAGCCTCGCGCTCTTCGGCCCTTTCGATACCATGATCAAGACTGTTTCGGAGAATATGCATCAAAGGGTCCGTCAACGTTTCGATAATGGTTTTATCAAGTTCTGTTTCGCCGCCTTCTGTCAGAAATTCAATTTCTTTTCCCAGCACTCCCGATACATCTCTTACCATGCGTTGAAAACGTCCGAACATATTATTTATGGGAACCAGCGTCATTCCAAAAGCAATGTCTCTTAATCTTCTTGAAAGTTTTTCAACGTTTTCGGTAATGACTTCTAATTCGGTAATTTTATTGTTAGCTGCAAACAAAGACAAGCCCGCTTGCGTTGTTACAAGCTCACTCACAAGGTTCATGAGTTCATCCAGTTTGTCAGATGAAACGCGTATGCTGGAGATGGTTTTTTCTACTTTTTCCTTTTTAACAGATTTTAGTTCTGTTGTTTTTACCGTTTCAGCTGTTTCCGTTTTACCACTGCTTAGCTCCTGTAGTTTTCCTGCGAAAGCTTTTATTTCTTCCAGGTCGGTTTTTACATGCTTATAAATACCACGGTTAATGAATGCATCAAATTCTTTATTGTTTACAAGGTCTAGCGATCCTAGTTCTGTTATTTCTATTTTTGAACTGTCTTCTACAAATACAAAAACATCCATAAGGTCTTTGTCATTTTTTTCTGTTTCGAGGTAGATATCCCAGTAGGTAAAACAGCTTTCTGAAGCAAATTCCTGATTTTCTTCCGGCACTTTAAAATGGGGAATCATTTTACTTACGCCCATCGCCGCGAGTTCGCTTATTAAGAAAAGTGGATTGGTACCATTGTTAAAGATGCTCGCGTGAGGTTCAAAATAAATATGATAGGTTTTTAAAGTGTGTTCTGAGTTTGCCTGCTCTTGTTTGCCTGTGCTTAAGCCTTTTTGATTAATAAAATTAGTGATCTGGTGAATGAGCGTTTCGTGGTTGTTTTTATTTACAGGGTTCGAAAGATCTGAGTCGTGAATAATTATTTTTAGGTGATCGAGACATGAAAAAGTACAGTCGAGCAATTCTTTACTTAACTGCATTTCCCCCAGGCGGATCTTGTCATAAATGGTTTCGAGGTCGTGCACAAATTCGGCTATTACAGGCAAGCCAAACATGCTGCTATTGCCCTTAAGCGTGTGCATAACGCGAAACACTTCTTCAATGTAGGATTTATCGTTTGCGTTTGTTTCTAAAGCAAGCAAAGCTCTTTCCAGGTTCGATAGCAAATCGTTTGCTTCTTCCAGGTAGGTAGTTCTCATTGCGTCCATCAGCGTACAACTTTTTTTATAACGTTTATAAGTTTTTCTTTAGAGAATGGCTTTATGATCCAACCTGTAGCACCGGCATTGCGAGCCTCCTGTTTCTTTGCTTCCTGCGATTCGGTGGTTAGAATTATAACGGGCAGGTATTTGTGTTTTTCAGATTTACGAACCTCTTTCAAAAAACTAATGCCATCCATTACCGGCATATTTAAATCGGTGATAATTAGCTCAAGTGAAGGGTTGGCAGCAAGACATTTTAGTCCGTCTTCACCGTTTATTCCTTTAATAACAGTGTAGCCTGCACTTTCAAGTCCTGTAGCAATTACTTCACGTATGCTCTCAGAGTCATCGATTATTAAAATGTTTTTTTTCATGCGTTTTTCGTTAATCCGTTAATTTTGTTTTTGTAAGCAATGCCATTAAACCGGCATTAAATAATAATGACCTGTCTTCTTTTGATAGTTCAGCATCAAGACTGATATGTTTGTTAGAAAGGGCAGCGTTTGTTTTGAGTAAATGCGCTACCTGAATAGCAGCAAGGTCTATCTGCTCAATGTTTTTTAAAGTAATATCTATGAAATCATAGGCGTGCAACGACAGGGATATTTTTTCCTTAACAAACCCTGCGTTTTGAAGAGTAAACATTCCTTCAATAAGAATACTTATCTTTTTTGTTTTTTTTCTTTTTGAAGGCTGGAAAGACAGTTTTACGCCCTGTTCCTCTACGATGGAAGGAAGAAAATCGGCATTGGTATCGAATTCTGCTGACATTTTATTGTAATGAAGTGTTTAGTTGTGTTGGGTAGTACGAAATTTTCTTTTCCGCGTCTGACGCATTTTGATCTGAAACAGACAGTGTGCCGCTGGTGTAACTTTCATGTACAAACTCATAGTAGCTGGTAATTAACACCCTGTCGGGGTGTCTTCTGTAATGAAATTTTACCAGCTTCTTGAGCTCATCTTCTTTTATTCTTTTATCGTCAGCCACGCAGAGTAGCTGATTATCTTTTAAAATCCAGCTTCCGGCTTTATACCATACATAAAGATCTTTCTCAATTTTGTTATCATAGATTCCAAAATTGAGAAAACTGCCATCTGCGTAGAAAATGAGTTCAGCAGATTTGTGCGCCGAGAGGGAATCACGGAGCGCGAATTTTTTATAGATGGCCTTTTCCTGGGTTTGTGTGTGTATGGCGCCGGTTGACAGTAAATACAACACGCATATCAGGAGGGTTTGTTTTTTATAAAGGAAATTGAACATACTTTCGCTAATTGATCAGGACTCAAAATTACCGGCTCTATTCTGAAAGAAAGTAAGGGTTGTTTTTAGAAAAACTAAGGGTTTTATTTAGTGCAAAATAGGTGATTAACTCCAGTGGAATCCTTTACCGGTTTTTTACTTTTGTCTGAAATGAGCCGGTATGCCCAATAACCAGTAAATAGAACCTAGGAATGACACTTTGTAAGTGAAAAATGACAAGAACGAATACTATACTGTTATTGGAAAAAGATACCGTTATAGCGAGGGACATTGAGTCGACTCTTCGCAATTTTGGGTATGGTGTTTCAGATCATAAAACTAAATCATCCGATGTTTTTAGTTGGATATTGAAAGAAAAACCTGACTTACTTATAATGGAGGTAGAGTCTGGTGAAGAACAAAAATATTTAGAAACCGCCAGGTTGGTTTATCAAAACTATCAAATTCCGGTGGTGTTTCTCACAACAGTGGAGGGTAAGGAAGTAATGCGAAAATTAAAGTCTTCCACCTTACACGATTTTGTTTTAAAACCTGTTGTAGAAAAAGAGTTGGTTGACACCGTAGAACTAACTTTGTTTCGTCATGCCATGAAATGCAAGCTCCAGGAAAGCGAAAAAAAATACAATGAACTTTCTAACGCAATTCTTCAAACCGTTATCGAATGTGACCTCGGGGGAAAGATACTTAAACTCAACCGGCATGGTATGGAGATGTTTGGCATTACGGAAATTGAAATAGAACGTGGCCTTATGCTAACGGATTATATTTCCGGCAATGAATCGGGCTCTGTTTTAGAAGTAAGTAAGCAAAGTTGTTTTATTGATTCTGTGAATGTTAAGAGAGAGTTTTTGCTAGTAAACACCTTCAAAAAGGAATATAGTATTGAGGCAGCTTTAACTCCTTTATACGTAGATTACAAGCATAGCGGCTATAGGGGCATTTTGGTAGATGTAACGCACAAAAAGATTAAAAAAGAATTATTTGAACTTTTAGATAAGCTGAGTTTTTTATATGATCGTTCCGATGCCGACATCACAGAAGTAACAACCTATGTTGCCAGCGAGATAAGCAAAATAATTCCGGATTTGGATGCTGTTTGGTTTGAAGATTTTAATGGGCAAACTTCTCCATCTGAGTTTCTAAATACACAAAAGTCTGCACCGAGTTTTGCGGGCTATGCCGAATTTGTTGCAGGTTCAAAGAAGCCTTTGTTGCTGCGTGGAAAAGAGTTTGAAGTATTTAACCGTAAAGAAAAATTCCAAAATCCTTTAAATCTCAGCGCTTGCTGGATGGCCTTCCCCATAGAGGTTAAGAACGCGTCTTTGGGTGTATTCGTGCTAAATTCAGAAAGAAACCGCAGTGCATTGTCACTTGAAGATTTCGACAACTTAAATTGGTTTTTTAAAAGTGTTAATCTGTTTCTCGACAAATTAAACTGTATGAAAGAGTTATCGAGAAGCGAAAACCTTTTTAAAACGGCAGTTAACGCAAGTAATGAAGGATTTATTAAAATTGATTTAGATTCTAAAGTTGTTTTTGCTAATACCAAATTAGGTGAATTGTCTGGCTACACGAATGAAGATGTACTGGGCCGGAATTGTAGATTTTTTCTGCAGCGCAAAGATTTTAAACAACTGGCAGACACTATTGCCACGCGGAAAAAAGGTTTGAGTAGCCGGTACGAACTGAGAATAAAAACGAAATCCGGGGAGTTGAAGAATTTTTATGTCAGCGGAACGCCTTACCACGATGAAAACGGAAAGGTGATTGGCTCTATTGCAACTTTAACCGATCTTTCCGTTAAAAAAGAACAACTAGCTCTGTATGCGGCTACTGAAACGCTTTTACGTGAAATTACCAGTAAAAGCGACGTAGCTTTCTGGGTCTTTTCTTTCGAAACCAAAAGTATTCAATATTTAAGTCCGGCTTTTAAACTGCTGTATGAAATAACACTGGAGGAAATGTATAAAGTAGAAGGCCTTCGCAAATATATTCATCCCGATGATGTAGATAAAGTGCTTGGAAGAACCCTTAAAAACCTGAGCAGCGACGAACATGTTGTAAAGTACAGGATTATTACACCAGATGGGCGCCTGAAGTGGATTTGTGATAAGTCAATCGTTGTAAAAAATTCAGAAGGACGAGCCACAAAACTAATTGGTTACGCTCAGGAAATTACGAAAATTAAATTGCTTGAAGAGGAATGGCTCGGTGGAGAATTAGAAAAGGCAAAGATCATACGCTCTATTGCAGATTCTTTCATGATCGTTGACCAGGAGGGTAAAATAATTCAGTCTTATTTCAGAAAGAGCGAAAAATTATTTTTGCCTCACAAATCAGCACACATTGCAGGTAAAAAAATTGAGGAAGTAGTTGATGAAAGAGTTGCCGGGCGTATTCTCGAAAATGCCGGTAAAATTAACGGTACGCTCACTACTGCGGTGGTTGAAGTAGATGTTTACCGCAACGAACTGTTCAACTGGTACGAAATAAGAATGACTTCTTTTAAAGACGGAAGAATACTCATGATTGTACGCGATATAACTTCCAATAAAAACAGCATTGATAAAGTTCATAAGCTTTTTAATCTTGCAGAGCAAACTCACGAATTAATAGTGATAACCGATCGAAGCGGTAAAGTGGAATATGTTAATCCTATGTTTACAAACGTTACAGGTTACGAGTTTCATGAAGTTATTGGCAACACTCCTGATCTTCTGAGATCTGGCAGGCACAGCAAATCATTTTACAAAAACCTCTGGAATACTTTGAAATCAGGCCAGCCTTTTAAAGCAGATTTTTACAACAAGAATAAATTTGGCGAAGTCTTTATTGAAGAGAAAATTATTACGCCTTACTTAGACATCAAGGGAGAAATCACTAACTTTATATCTACAGGAAGAGATGTTACACACGAAAGGCAGGAGGCTCTTAAAACTGTTAGAAACAATCATCTTGAACAAACACTGGCAATTAAGAGACAAAAAAGCAGAACTCTGTCATTAGCTCAGGGGCATGAAAACGAAAGAAGGAAGTTTGCAAAAGAGATTCATGAAGGGCTAAATCAGATGCTTTCAGTGGCTATGATGAATCTTGAGAATATTGGAGATAATGAGTTAATTACTGTTGAACAAAAGAATAAAATTGAATTTGTAAATAAGATTATCGGAGAAATTATGAAAGATCTAAGAGGCCTTTCGAGCAATCTTTCTCCTGTAAGTCTTTTTGAATTTGGTTTGTATGCTGTCTTTGCTCAACTGGTTAAAAAACTCCATACTGAGTTTAAAACCCTTGATATTACGTTTAAGTCGAATATAGAAAATCTAAGATTTCCCGAGGCAGTGGAACTTAATTTTTATAGGATAATACAGGAGGCTTTGCAAAATGCGCTGAAACATTCGGGGGCAAGCACTATAAACATGGCACTGAATTATCGCGATGGCAAACTTATGTTTCTTATAAAAGACAATGGAATAGGAATAAACAAAAGAGAATTGGCTGCAAAAAAGAAAAAACTTTTTGGCCTTTCAACTCTTGAACAAAGAGCGGTGCTTATTGGAGCAGAATTAGAAATAACCACTACTAAAAATAAAGGTTTCGAAATTAATATAGCGGTAAAAACAAAAACAATAAAACTATGATAAAAATACATCTCGTTGAAGATCACCACATCGTGAGATATGGAATCAAGAATATGCTGGACCTGAATCCTGAATTTAAAGTAATTGGCGAGTCAGATAATGCTGAAGATCTTTTGCTGGAGCTCCCTGCCTTAGATGCCGATCTCGTAATCACTGATATTTCTATGGAAGGAATGAACGGCATTGAACTTACCAAAAAAGTGCGGAAGATCAGGAACGGTGCAATAAAAGTTCTGGTTATCAGTATGCATGCCGATGATCTTTATATTAACCAGTGTTTCGAAGCTGGCGCAAATGGCTATCTTTTGAAGGATTTTAAAAAGAGCGAACTCTACGCAGCCATTGAGAAAATCGTAAAAGGTGAAAAATACATTAGCAGGTCAGTATCACAAATTCTGGCGGATAATTTTATTAATAAAGAATACAATAGTAAAACCGCCGGAGGTTATAAAATTGAAATAACAAAGCGTGAAAAGGAAATTATACAACTTATAAGTGAAGGGTTAAGCAATAAGGAAATTGCCTCCAACCTTCTCTTGAGCATCAGCACAGTGGATGCTCACAGGTATAACATCTTAAAAAAACTGGAAGTGAAAAATACAGCTGAGATGATTACCAAAGCCATAAAGCTTAAACTTATTATTATTAATTAGGGAGTCTTTGTTCAGCGTTCTGACTCAAAATAACAGTCAATATTTATAAGTTCTTCGGCAATTAACCTGAAATGATCCATAAGGTCTTCTGTTGAAGCACTTTTGTGGATCTTTGGCAAGTCCTTTAAATACTCACGCAGCAGTTCAACACCAAAATAGCTGGTGTAATTATTCAGTTCGTGAAATATTTTACTTTCCGTCGAATAGTCATTTGCCTTAATAATAGAATCTACTTCTAAAATCCCTTTTTTTACAAGGTCTTTAAAATGATTCATCCAGTTTTTGATCAGTTTTTGGTCGCCGTTGCTAAGGATGTTTAACCGGTCTAAATTGTACTGGTTCACCTCTTTAACCTGTATTGCAATGTTTGCGAAGTTTTTAACTTTTGCCACAGCGTTTGGATTTTTGTTTTTTTCAAACTCACCTAAAACTATTTTGTGAAGATCGCTTATTTCAAAAGGTTTTAATAGAAAAGAATTCATACCCGCATCTTTGCATTTTTCGAGGGAGCTTTTGTCTGAATATCCTGATATGGCTATAATGGGAGTTTGTATGGCATGTCGGTTCCGTATAACTTTTGTTACCTCAATCCCGTTTAATAAAGGAACATTCACGTCCATTAAAATAACATCGTAGGGTTGACTTAAAATTTTTTCCAGAGCTTCTTCACCGTTGGTGGCAATTGTAGTATGCGCTCCGTAACTTTGAAGTACGCTTTCAATCAGGCGTTGATTCAATTCGCTGTCTTCTACCACTAAAATGTTTTTTCCCGAAAAAGACGCACAGCTTGGTTTTTCTTCACGCTGTGTTTTGTGTACAAAGCGTTCTAACGAAATTTCAATCGCGAAATTGGGGCTTAAAGAAGCCCCTGGTGTACTTGTAATTTTTCCATTAACAAAAAGTAGAAGTTCTCTTGCAGTGAGCAGGCTTATTTCATGCAAAGACGAGCTGTCATAGGTTTCGGCCACAAATCCTTTTTCTTTGTAAAGATTATTAATCTCCAGTAAAATAACATCGTATTTATCACGCCGTTCTTTTACGCTTGCTGTAACAGTAATAAACCCTTTTTCAGACTGATTAAGCAGCGCACTAACAAGCCGCACTAATGCTTGCAGCAATTTATTTTTATTGCCTGTGTATAAGTCAGGAACGGCATGAGCATCAATTACAAAATTATTCGCGGTGTTTTTTAGCGTAATGTCTACTTTGGTCTGAAGAATTTCTAACAGTTCTTTTAACCTGAACACTTCTTGATTTTCTTTACTGTTATTTGGTTCCTCTGTATATACCAGGTCGGTTAAATTGCTGGTGAATTTCATGATGGCATTTACCGAGGCATTAATTTGTTCAAGGCTTATTTTAAAAGCTTCGGGAAACGAATTTTGGGAAAGGAGATCGGAGTTTTGCAGGAGCTGTGAAAGGGGAGTTGTAATACCGTTACTGATATTTTTTAAAACATAAGATCTGAACCGCAGTTCTCTTTCCAGGTTCTCTCTTTCTGTTTTTTGTTTGAGGTGATTTTTTATTCGTAAAATTAATTCATCCGGGTTAAAAGGCTTCGCAATGTAGTCAGCTCCACCCGCATCAAAACCGTTTTTAATGCTTTCAATTTCAACCGATGCTGTTAAAAAGATTATGGGAATTCTGCAAGTAGAGTCGTTTTGTTTTAACGCTTCACATACTTCGAAGCCATTCATCTCAGGCATCATTACATCGAGCAGTATCAGGTCGGGCTGTTTGCCTGCCGCCAGTGCCAGCGCTTGTTTACCTGTGAGGGCGGCCAGTATGTTAAAGCCGGCGTTTTTTAAACTATTGCCAAGTAACTTGAGATTTTCTGATGAATCATCAACTATGAGTATGGTTGTATGGGTGGTCATATTTGGGAGGGTATGGGGGTTTATTTAATTTTAACTCCAATTAAAAGCATATCGTCGGTTTGTTCACCATTGCCTTTCCATTCTGAAATGGCATTTTGGAAAATTGTTTTCTGTTCAATCATCGGTTTTGCGTTTGCTGAAAGTATAATTTTTTCTAAATTTTTTTTCATGAATTTTTTTTGTTTGCTCCCGCCAATCTGGTCTGTTATACCGTCTGAAAGCAGGTATACACAACTTCCTTGTACGGGATGAATGAGATGCTTTTGGAAGGTTTTGTTAGCGTTCCCGTCTCCAATATCATGGCGACTGGCTTTCACTTCAAAGATATCGTCTCCGTGTGCCATCAGCAGTGAGCGTTTTGCTCCCGCATAATTAAGAGTGCCTGATTTTCTGTCAAACACGCAAATTGCCATTTCAAGCCCCACATGCATGCCGCCGTTTTTTTGTTTAAGGGTTTCTGCTACCAAAACATCCATTTGTGAAAGAATTTTTTCAGGAGAGGTAATCTTATTATCTTTTACAAGGCGTTCGAGTAATACTATACTTATGGTAGTTAATAAGGCACCTGGAACTCCATGCCCCGTGCAATCGCCAAGCACAAGAATGTCTTTGTTTCCCGAACGGTGCGACCAGTAAAAATCACCACTGACTTTTTCTTTGGAGTTAAAAAGTATAAAGTGATCCGGGAACTGTTTATTCAGTATTGCTTGCTGTGGATAAATAGATTTTTGAATGTAACTCGCGTAAGACAGGCTTTCCTGTGTTTCAGTATAAATGTCTTTAAGCTTTTTGTGATAGTCGTTGGCCCTTATTGCATATTCTTTTTTTTCGGTAATGTCGGTTCCGTTTACAAGGCACCCAACTATTGAGCCTTGTTTATTCTGGATAGGCTCCAAGAGATATTGAAACCAGTAGTGCTTGTTATCTGCATCGTATTTCCGTTCAAAAGAAAGTGTTTTCCCGGTAAATACGCTTTTTACTTTTGTTTCAAAGGAAAGTCTGTTAGCAAGAGGAATGTAATGTAATATTGAATCACCGATCCTATACAATTTTTGGTTAAAAAGAAATTCTCTTTCGTTTGCTATTTCATTAAACGCAACGATCTCGAGTTGCTTATTAAGCGTTATAAAAGAATGATACCTGCTTTCAAAAAGCGCACCTAATTGCCCTGAAGAGGTGTGTGTTTTTAAATGATTTTTTACACGCGCCAGTACTTCCGGGGGGTTAAAAGGTTTCCTGATGTAATCCACGGCTCCCAGTTCAAGTCCTTTTAAAAGACTCTCGGTTTCCGAAAGTGCGCTGATAAAAATAATGGGAATTTCCCGGGTCTTTTTTTTGGATTTTAGAAGGCTGCATACTTCAAATCCATTCATGTCAGGCATCATCACATCAAGCAGTATAAGGTCGGGGAGTTTTGATTCGGTAATCAGCACTCCTTTGCGGGCATCCAAAGCTGTAAGTACTTCGTAACCTTCTTTGCTCAGTAAAGATGCTATGATCTTTACGTTGGCCGAAGAGTCATCTATAATCATGATGCGCGGCCGGTTAAGACGGCTGTGGTGCTGGTCTATCGCTGTGTGCGACGTTGTATAGAGTTGCGGATCAGTCATTGGGGTAGTCGTTCAAAACGGTTTTAAGTGCATAAAAAGCAGCATTCATTTTTTCAATATCAAAGTTTTCAGCATGTTTTAATAAATTCTCACAATGTGTTTCCAATGATTTACTGTGAATGGTAGAAGCATAGGTGCTCAATTTATTTGTAAAGCTAATGATGTCGTCTATACTCATAAGTTTTGATATTTTGAGCCAGTGGTTCCAGAAGTTGGCGCTAAGCTCTTGTCGTAAATCTTCTGAAAGATCATTCACAAGAAATTCTTTTTGTTCCGGCAAAGGCATTCTTTCTTCGTCTGTGCGAATTTTATGTGCAAGGTAGCAACTGAGCACACTCACAAGATTTTTTTTACTCACGGGTTTTCGCAAGTAGTCGTTGCACAAGGCCCTGATCTCTATCTCACTTTGTTTTAAAGCTGATGCAGTAAGAGCAATAACAGGAATATTCAGATATTTCCTTTTTTTACGGATAATTTTTACAGCAGTGTACCCATCCATTACAGGCATCATCATATCCATTAAAATAAGATCGGGTGTTTCCTTCTTAAGCAAGTCTATAGCGTCCTGCCCGTTTTCGGCAATAATTATCTGAAGATTTAAAGGTTCGAGAAATCCTTTTATTATTTCGCGGTTGGAAGCAACATCTTCTACAAGTAAAATTTTTTGGCCCATGAACTTATAATTAAACTCATGTCCCGCGCATTCATCTTCTTCTATACTCGATACACTTACGTCCGGTATCATAACAGAAAAAGTGGATCCTTTTTCGGCTTCACTTTCGAGTGTAATGTTTCCATTCATAATGTCAACGAGTCGTTTCGTAATGGTTAATCCAAGACCTGTTCCTCCATATTTGCGATTACTTTGCCCGTCTTGTTGTTTAAAAGATTCAAAGATAAGCTGATGCTGATTTTCGGGAATACCAATGCCCGTATCTATTACTTTAAAAAGTAAAGAGATCTTACTTTGGTCTCTTGTTTTATTTATGCTTTCTATCGAAAGGGTAACCGATCCCTGGTGTGTAAATTTCAGCGCATTGCCTAAAAGGTTAAATAATACCTGACGAATACGTGTTTCATCGATGAGTATATTTTTTGGTAATTCGTTTTCAAAGCGGATAATGAAGTCTAAGCCTTTTTCGTAGGCTTTGTGAGAAAATAATTGTTTGAATTCACTAGCCAGTTTCTCCAGGTTTACCGCCATGCTTTGAATGGTCATCTGTCCGGCCTCAATTTTTGAAAGGTCAAGAATGTCACCAATAAGTGAGAGTAAATTTTTTCCGCCGGATAGAATACCATCAATGTAACTTTCGTATTTTGGCCCTTTAGTGTTTCCTTTTAAGAGTTCCGAGAATCCTAAAACAGCGTTCAAAGGGGTACGTATCTCATGACTCATGTTCGCTAAAAACTCCGTCTTGGCCTTATTTGCTCTTTCAGCTTCTTCTTTAGCCTCAAGTATTTTAAGCTGAGCTTCTTTCATATCATCAAATTCTGAGATATAACCGTACCATATTCTTGAATTGTCTTCCTGTTTTTCAGGACTAGCTTCCATTTTTTTCCAGGAAATTTTTCCACCCTGGTCTTCAAGTATGGTCCTGTATTCGAGGTTAATACTTTTTAGAGTACGTGAAGATTCAGCAAAGGCAAGTTTCATCCGCTCCAGGTCTTCAGGATGGATTTGTTTCCAGGATAATTCGGCATTTTGTTTTAGTACTTCCACATCAACTCCTAATCGTGTGGCAGCCTTCTCGCTGAGTGAATTAAATCGCCGTTCGCCTGTTTCAAAAATCTGGTATTCAAAAATAATGCCGGGTACCTGGTCATTCAAACGCTTATAAGCTCCGTTTATTTTTTTAAGTTTTAATTCGGCACGCTTTAACTGAGTGATGTCCTGTATAATTCCAAGTGACCGGTATTGTTTTCCGTGGTCATCAAAGTAAGTGATGCATTTGTCTGTAATCCATTTTATTCTACCGTCTTTCATCAACAGCCTGTAAGAAATTTCGTATTCGGTAATTCCGTCTTTCAGGGCTTTTTGGTAGGAACGCAAAACATAAGGAGCGTCTTCCGGGTGAATGTATTTTGTATAGAGATCGTCGGATGATTCTATCTCGTGGGGCTCCAGTTCCATCAGCCGGTACAAACCTTCAGACCATAAAAGTTTATTGGATGGAACATGTAATTCCCACCAGCCTATTTTCGAGAAATTCTGTAAAACCGTAAAATCGCGCAGTATGTGTTTTTGTTCTTCGGTGTCGGTAGCAATAATACAGACGGATGTAACCTGTTTGTCTTTCTTTATGGGGATAAACTTTATAGCATACACTATAGTTGTTTTTCCCTCCAACAACAAAGGTATTTCTAAATAGTCAATATTTCCAAAGTCAAAACAATGTGAGAGTGTTTTTAGAAAAGTAGCTTTTAGGTTAACAGGCACAATGTGGAGGATGGCGTCTGCCATAAAACCAGATCCTTCGGACGGAAATGTATTGGTATTCGTGTCAATCACACAAAGTTCTTTGTCGATCACAAAAACAATGTCATTGTCATTCTTTTTAAGCAGGACATTCTCTTCAATAGGAGCATTTAATTTTTCGCTCTCTTTTAAAAGGAAAGGAATTATTTTTTGTACCTGTTGGATAAAATAGGTAAGTGATTTTTGACTGCAGAATACATGAGGCTCTTCAAAACCCAGCACTAACGAGCCCAGCGAACGCCCTTCATTTACCATTCCGATATAATTAAGGCTCGAGCATTTTAAACCATAAAGGGAAAGTGAATCGTCTGGCAAACACTGTGTGAATGTTTCAGCAAGCACAGTAGCACCCATTAAACTTTCATTCAGCCAGGTAGCTTTGATCAGGCGACGGTTCGCCGTTTCAATAGAGCCGGATACACAATGTGTTTCCAGTAGTGCTGTCTTTTCTTTAAAAATGTTAATCAGGCACCAGCTCGCTCCGGATAAGGTTAACGCGTCGTCGCAAATGGTTTGCAGCGACAAATGTGTTTTATCATGCCCAAAATAGTTAGATAAGATGTCGAGCAGATGGTCCTGACTATCCGGTTCTCTGCTCAAAGTTGCTTCTGTAGGTCGTTTTATTTCCATGCGCTTGCAAATTAAATACTTACTTAGGGCAGTCTGTTGGATCTTCGATTAACCTGGAGAAGACTAAAAAAGTGGCGTTCATTTTTTCTATCTCAAAATTATCGGCAAATTCCAAAAGCATTTTACTGTACTCTTCCAGATCACTGTTTCTCGTTTTAATGGCGTAACCCAGCAGAAGTTGACCAAATTTAATAATGTCATCTATGCTCATTAATCTGGCGGCCTCCTTCCAGTAATCAAGAAAATTTTGTCTTAAGAGTTCTCTTGCTTCAAACGATAATTCAGGAAAAGTTTTATCACGTTGGGGTTTAGTGATTTTCTTTTTTTTATGGGTGAGTTTATGCTCCAGAAAATTACCCAGCACCTGCACCAGAGCTTTTTTACTTACCGGTTTTCTTAAATAGTCGTTACAAAATTCTCTGATCTCTAATTCACTTTGTTTTAATGCTGAAGCTGTAAGGGCAATGATCGGGATTTTATCGTAGCGCGGTTTTCCACGAATAATCCTGGTGGCAGTGTATCCATCCATAATTGGCATCATCATGTCCATTAAAATAAGGTCGGGAAGGCTTGATTTTAAAATATCCAGCGCATCCTGTCCGTTTTCCGCAATGGTGATTTCCAGGTTCAGAGGCTCTAAAAATCCTTTAATAATTTCTCTGTTGGATGGAACGTCTTCTACCAGTAAAATTTTTTGTCCCTCAAAAGTGTAGTCAGGAGATTCAACGATCGCTTCATCATCTTCTTCTCTTACCACTGCTATGTCAATGTCGTGAAGGGTAACAGAAAAACTAGCGCCTTTGCCGGCTACGCTTTCCAGGTGAATGGTACCATTCATCATATCTACCAGGCGTTTTGTGATCGTTAACCCAAGGCCTGTGCCACCGTATTTACGATTGCTTTGTCCATCTTGTTGTTTAAAGGATTCAAAAATAAGGGTGTGCTGATTTTGTGGAATGCCTATGCCGGTGTCGCTTACCTTGAATATCAGCGAGATTTTGCTATCCTCATGGCTTGCTATCTCAGATATCGAAAGTGTTACAGAACCCGTGTGTGTGAACTTAAATGCATTGCCAAGAAGGTTGAAGAGTACCTGGCGAATACGTGTTTCATCAATAAGTATGTTTTTCGGAAGTCCCTTTTCAAAATCTATAATAAACTCAATTCCCTTCTCCTCAGCCTTTTGAGCGAAAAGTTGCCGGAACTCATTTGCCAGTTTTTCTACATTTACAGATACATTCTGAATATTCATCTGCCCTGCCTCAATCTTAGAAAGATCCAGAATGTCATCGATCAAAGAAAGCAGGTTTTTACCTCCTGAAAGAATACCGTTTATATAGCTTTCGTATTTTGGCCCTTTGGTGTTCCCTTTTAAGAGTTCAGAAAATCCTAACACCGCATTCATAGGTGTGCGTATTTCGTGACTCATGTTCGCAAGGAATTCGGTTTTTGCTTTGTTAGCTCTCTCGGCTTCTTCTTTAGCTTCCAGTATTTTTAACTGGGCCGATTTCATTTCGTCAATGCCGCCCAGGTATCCGTAGAAAATGATATTGTCGTTGTTATCACGTTCGGGAGTTGCTTGTAAAAGTCTCCAGGAATAGCTGTTTGTGAGGTCTGATTTTAGCCTTATTTCCATGTTAATGGAACTCATTTGCTTTGTAGACGTGTCGAGGATATTCAGTAAAGCATTCCTGTCTTCCGGGTGAATGATATCGAAAACCTGGCTCAAATGAGGCATGGTACTGTAATAATCCTTTCCGGGAGGTTTCAAAAGATCACTCAGGAAAATAAATTCGGTTTCTCCTTCGTTTGAGATTTTTAATTGAAAAACGGTTCCGGGAATTTGGCGGATGATCTTTTTGATAAAATCATGCGAACGTTTTGCTTCTTCTTCAGCCTTTAAAATCTTTCGCTCGTAATTTTTTTGGAAATCAATATTGGCAACATACCCGTACCATACCACTGAGTTGTCTTTCTGCAACTCCGGCGTGGCTTGTATACCCTGCCAGAGTGGTAGTTCATGATCAGGATGATTTACCCTGAATTCAACATTTAGATCCTCTAAGGTTTGTGCCGATTTCTGAAAGCCCTGGATTAATTTAAGTGTGTCGTCGGGATGTACATTTCTCCAGGCATCTGAAGCGTCTTCTAAAAGTCCGTCGGTATCTATGCCCAGCAGCGGTTTAAACTTTTGACTCATGTACATGAAATTTGAACTCCCATCCGATTTCATGCGGAATTGAAAAATTAGGCCGGGTACCTGGTAGATTAATTTTTCATAAAGTCTGTTGTTTTTCTCAAGTTGTTTTTCGGCAATTTTCCGGGCGGTTATATCAGAGGTTACTCCGTTTACCCGCGAGCGATTGTCTTTGTCGTCTTTAATCAACCATACCCTAACAAAAAAGTAAATGTTCTTACCATCCTTAACTGAGCTTTGTTCGAATTCGCAATAGCCTTTTTCAAACAGCTCTGTTCTTTTCAGATATCTAAGTTGAACGTCTTCGGGCTGATATAAATTTTGCCAGAGAACTTTTTCAGCGTTAAATTCTTTAAGTGTGTATCCGAATAATTTTTCCCCCGCAGGATTAATATAAAGCATTTCACCTTGCGATAAACTAATAGACCAGATAGCGTCTTCAATAGAGGTGAGCACATTATCAAGCCTGTTTTTAGTGAGTTTTAATTCAAACTCGTTATGTTTTTTTTCAGTAATATCATTCCTGATAAATAAATATTCTTCAATTTTTCCAACAGTGTTTTTAATCGGAATCACAAAGGTATCGGTCCAGAAATAAGAACCGTTTTTTGCCTTGTTTTTTATTTCTCCGCGCCACACAAGGCCACTGGATACTTGAGCATGCCGACGCTCCCAAAAAGCAGGCGAATGATAGTGCGCGTTAATTAATAAATGTGATTTTCCAATTAATTCGGCGGCAGAAAAACCACTGATGTTTTCAAAATTTTGATTTACGAAAGTAATAATTTCGTTTTCATCTGTCTTGGAAATAATGCTGGCCTCATTTAAAGCAAACTGAAATTGAGCTAATTGGTTACTTGTTGTTTTTTGTTCGTCTGCTAAAGTTTTGAGCTCGGTAATGTCTTGCGTTGTGCCATACAGTCCGGTAATATTATTGTTTTCAAATTTTGGTTTAGAAAAGTGTTTAAGCCATTTTTTGTTTCCATCAAATGTGGTTTGGTGGGCCTCAAAGGAAAAACTTTGTCCCAATTGTTTTGCTTTGAGGATAGAATTGATCAGTATTTTTTGATCATCCCACTCAAAGGTTGAAAATATTTTATCAAAAGAAGTTATGGTCCCTTTTTTTAGCCCATAGATATCAGAAAGGGCTTCACTCGACACTATTGTGTTCGACTCAAAATCGAGCTCCCATCCGCCAAACTTAGCCAGGTGACCGGCTTGTTCAAAAATAAGTTTTTGTTTATTCAGCTTGTCAAGCAGTCGCTCATTTTCTGTTACATCGGTCGAAATGATGTACACAGATTCTACCGATTTGTTACTGAGCAAAGGAATAAACTGCATAGAATACCGTGTTTTGGCGCTATTCGGACCCCAGGCAGTCATTTTACCGCGAACTATTTTTTTTGTTTCGAAGGCTTCTTTAAGCCACGAGTCAAAAAGTTGCTTGTATTTTTGCGGCACAAACGTCAGGATGTTTTTTCCAAGAAGATCAGAAGCTTTGTTAAGCTTACTTTTATTTATAAAAAGTATCTCTCTCTCTTTATTAACTATTTGCAGAAGATCAGGAGAGTTCTCAGATATAACCTTAAGCTTTAGCTTCTCTTCCGAAAGTTCTCGTTCCTTTTCGATGCGCAACATCAAACGCCCTATATGTTTTGCGAAATATTCGATCTCTTCATTGTACTCAATCTGCTGATCTCTTTTTAAAACAAGTACCAGGTCGCCAACCACTTTTTCTTTATCAAATAAACCGAGCCTGTAGAGTTTTCCAATGTTGAATGTTTTTTTAAGAACGTCGCCAATTATATTTTTGAAAAAGCTATTGGCATCCTCCAGTTCTCCGAGGTATACCAATGAATGGGATTGCATGCCATTAGAGAGCTGCTCATCCAATGGCCACTCTTTGCCAATCAGCTTTTGCTTAAATAGACCGAAGATTTTTTGAATATTTTTCTGAATACCAGATACCGCTACCGTTTTTGTGGTTTGTCCTCCAGGCGTGAGCAAATTTAAGACCACGTAAGATGCCTCCGATAGATGAAGCATATCATCACAGATGCTTTCTACCGATATTTCATCGAACGATAGTTCCAGATACTTCGACGAAAGCTCAAACAAAAGCTTTTGCTTTTCAATTAAGTTGTGTAAAGGGCTCATGCAATTCTATTGTTTATCCGGGTGTGACGAATTCTCAATAGTATGTAGTTACTATACATCAAATGTACTTAAATTACCTCTTTTTTTATAAGGGGGAAACACTATTCTTACCTAAATAAAACCCTTAGTTTTTTTACAAACAACCCTTAGATTTTTGCCAGGTTGGCAGGGTAATTTTGTAGCATCATTATGGAAAAAGAAATACAGATAGTGCCCACGGAATCCATTCAAATGCTGCAAAAGGAAAATGAAAACCTAAAAACAGAATTGAGCGGACTAAAGTTATATTTCACAGAACTCGAAGAAACAAATAATCATCTTGTTGCTGCCACATGGCGCGAACGGGAGATGAAAAAGAAGCTTTCTGAAACACTCGACGAACTAAACAATACCAGGCAAATTGTTGAAAGTCAAAATAAACGTATTACTGAAAGTATTAATTATTCTCGTAAGATTCAGCTGGCAATCAATCCAACAGAGCACGATCTTAAATCTTACAATCCGGATAGTTTTATTCTGTATCTCCCAAAAGACGTTATCAGCGGCGACTTCCCCTGGCTGTATGAAACGGGAGATTATCTGTATCTGGCGGCTGTAGACTGCACTGGTCATGGTGTTCCGGGAGCAATGATGTCGATGATTGGCAACTTATTATTAAACGATATTGTAAACGACGGTGAAATGCTTATGCCCTCGGTTATCTTAAGACGATTACACGAGGCAGTTGTAAAAACACTGAAACAGGATTCGTCAGACGGTAACTCCAACGACGGTATGGATATTGGCCTCTGCTGCATTAATAAAAAGAAAGCTGAAGTTATTTTTAGCGGAGCACACCGCCCCCTTTTCTTTTTGCAGGATGGCAAAGTAGAAATAATCAGCGGTGACAAATTTCCTATAGGGGGCATGCATTACAAAGGACTTAACAAATTTACAGATCATGTGCTCCCTTATAAAAAGGGCGATAGTATGTTTTTGTTCACCGATGGATTGCCCGACCAGACAGGAGGCCCTGAAAAAAGAAAATTAATGACCCGTAATTTGAAACAGTTCATGGAAGAAAATGCTCACCTCGAAATGCAGTCATTCAAAGAAACACTCTACACTTATCTCGAAGCGTGGAAGGGCACGAATAAACAGGTAGACGACATTTTAATTTTAGGCCTTAATTTTTAATTATGAAAATAGATTTAACAAAAAAAATATATGATAAAATGGTAGCCCACCAATTTGTCATGTCAATCATGGGAAGTTTTAATCAGGGTTTGCTGCTGTCGCTCCTGAATATTACCGATAAAAAACTAACAAGCCTCGAAATTGATACCACAATTAAGAAAAAGATTTTTCACTTTATGATTGAGTGCGCGCAAAATCTGTCGCGCATCGAACAAAACGACCAGTTTACCGGAGATAATATTTTTCTCATTGGAAAAAATAATGATCAGTATACGGTTCATCTCGGCTGCGCCATGAAAAAGTCAGAAACAGATAATATTCAAAAACTACTGGATATAGTAAATAGCCTGGAAACGGAAGAGGTAAAAACAAAATTTTACAGTGAATTAAGTACCAAAGAACTTGCCAACCAAAACCCTTTACTGATGAGCCTTCTGGACATCTCTAAAAAAACAAAAGAGAAAATAAATTACGAGTTGATTCGCATTGACGATGAAAACACTTTTTTATCTTTTAAAACAACTATTTCCAATTTAAAACTTACAGATGGAATCTACAATTAATATCTACGACATTTATAAGACCATGTCGGATAACAAGATTATCCTTATTTACCAGGGAATTTTTGACCAGGTAATGATAAAGTCTGTAATCTCTATGACAGAGAAAAAATTAATTCAGGAAAATATCGAAGAAGGTTTGCGCCGCAAACTTTTTAACGTCATGGTAGAAGGTTTGCAAAATATATGCAAACATCAGCTGGTAACAAATGAGCATGTTCAAAATCCTTTTTTAATGATAGGCAAGGAAGAGATGGCATACAATGTGGTTACCGGAAATTTTATCAAGAATGATAAAATAGCCATAGTGCAAAAGAAAATTGATTTCATCAATTCTTTAAATAAAGACGAGTTAAAAGAACATTACAAAACGGCTCGTTTAAACAGTGTAATCAGCGAGGTTGGTGGCGCCGGACTCGGATTTATCGACATGGTCAGAAAATCGGGAAATCCTTTGGATTATAAATTCTATGACTCTGATAATGACTTTTCTTTCTTTATTCTTCACAGTAAAATCAGCAGTAACTAACATAAACCACAAGCAATTCTATTTACCAATACTTTACAAACAAATAATTCCCTATGCAAACGCTCAACATCTCAGCAACAGAAGACACACCAGAAATTACGTTTAACGGTGAGGCAAATGAATTCCTGATCTCAGGACGTTCTCTGCCAGAAGACGTAACTACATTTTACAAGCCGGTTTTTGAATGGCTTGAAGTGTTTTCAGACACCGACACGCCAACTACAACTTTTAAATTCAAACTCGAATATTTCAATACAGCTTCTTCTAAAATTATCCTCGATATCTTAATGAAACTGGAAGATATGATGGAAGCAAAACAATCTAAACTTAAAATAGAATGGTATTATTTTGAGTCAGACGACGATATGTTAGAGGCTGGCGAAGAATACAAAGAGCTGGTAGAAATTCCCTTCCATTTAATTTCCTGTTAAAAAAAATGAGAATTCAATCACAGGTTAACCTCTCCGGGTATATTACGGAACTTTTGCGCGCGGGCAAAAAGAAGTCCGACAAGGATTTACTTGCTCTTGGGAAAACCTTTACCTATAATTCAGAGATAGCAAAACTAAAATCTTTGTTTGCCAGCTTAAGACCCTGGCCAAAAAATGCTATTCCCCTGGAATTTGATGTAACCGACCCTGTGGCTGCATTCTACATCTTCGTACTGTTTTTTCATAAATATTTTAATTCCTATTCAAAAAAAAGAGTGCGCGAATCGGAAAATAAAATAAGTAAGCTGGCAGAGCTGTTAGCAATTAGTGATGAGGATAAACAGCAGCTCACTTCTTTTTTCCTTAACGAAGAGCCTTATACTGACAAAATTAAAGCGGTTTATTTTACGGCTCAAAAAAGAGGTGGATTAAATGTTCATGTGGGAGCTCACATTATGCATGCAGCAAACAGAAACAATGAAATTGTTTACCTGAAGTATTTTGAAAAATACGGCGTGTTCCTTTCTAAAGTTTTTATTAAAGAAAATAACCCTTATCATTTTATAGAAGCAGTAAGCGTTAAAGAAATAGACATTGTTACGTCAGGAAACTATTTAATGAACGATTTTGGTTACCATACCTTTGACGAAATTGTGGAAGCAGTATTAAGTCACAGGCCTTTTCAATATTACGAACTGGCTGCTACCAGCAATACGCCTAAAATAGTGCTCGACCCCGAAAACGGGAAAGTTATTATTTCCGGCTCCTCATCCCCTTTTTCGCCCACAAATTTTTTTACACCGATTCTTGAATGGCTCGACGGTTATGCCTCTATGGGGAAAAAGCCACTTCAGATTTTTATCATGCTCGACTATTTTAATACTTACACTTCAAAATTCCTGGTACGACTATGCAGGCAATGCGATACCATGGCTAAAGACGCTAAAGAGGTGAACATTTACTGGTATTTCGATCCGGAAGATACCGACATGCGCGAGTTTGGCGAACATCTCGCGGGCATTTATAAAAAGGGTTTTTCAAATTGTTTAATAAGCGACGGAATAGAAGAATTGGTATGAGCGAAGAAATTTTAAAGGCATTAATGCAGCTTTTTGCCATTATTGCTAAACAGGATGGTGTATTGATCGAAAATCACGAAAAGTACGTTTTCGATTTTTTATCTTCACAGTTGAGTGTAGATCGTGTGCAGGAGTATCTCGATCTTTACAATGAGTTTTTAAATGAAGCAAAACCAGAACCGGTTAACGCTGAAGTGAAAGACAAAGCGCGAACGTCGATGAAAGATTCGGTAAGAACGCTGGCTATTTGCAAAAAAATTAATAAGACACTTGCACAAAAACAAAAAACAATTGTATTAATAAGGTTGTTAGAATTCTTTAAAAACGATTCTCAAAAGTCTATCAACCGTATTCAGATCGTAGAAACTGTTGCCGATGTTTTTAAAATTGAAAAACAGGAGTTCCTGGAAATAAAAAACTTTTTATTTGAAGGACAGGAAGAAACAAGTGAAAATGAAATTGTAATTGGAGAAGAAAGTCTCAAGGAGACCTGTAACTGTAAGCACTATCTGCCATTTCAGCACTACCAGGGTAATTGTAAGTTTATTTATTTAAAAAACATAAACATTATTCTTTTAAAATACCATGGAAGTGTAGAACTGTTTTTAAACGGAGTAGTTATAAAACCTGAGAACATTTATTTGTTTCCGCACGGCAGCACTTTACGCTTACCGCAAACAACAATTTATTATTCCAACATCATTTCTAAGTTTACCGAAGATCAGGCCGGAGAGTCTTTTTCTTTTGAAGCACACATTACTGAGCATAAATTTCCTAATGGAAAAAAGGCACTGAATGAATTAAAAATTGCTGAAACTTCGGGTAATTTAGTAGGAATAATGGGAGCAAGCGGCTCTGGTAAAACTACTTTACTCACACTTCTTTCGGGACAGGAAAAGCCTTCTAACGGCCTGGTGAAGATTAATGACCTTGATCTGAACAAAAATAGTGAAGAGCTAAAAGGTGCCATTGGTTATGTGCCACAGGACGATCTTTTAATTGAAGATCTTACTGTATTTGAAAATTTATATTACAATGCAAAACTTTGTTTTAAAGGATTGAGTGAAAATGAAATTACTCAGAAAATCTCCAAAACATTAGTATCCCTGGGACTCGCCGAAATAGCCACCATTAAGGTGGGAAGCCCTCTGAATAAGAAAATCAGCGGCGGTCAAAGGAAACGTCTCAATATTGCGCTTGAATTGATTCGTGAGCCGCACATTCTGTTTTTAGATGAACCAACATCCGGTCTTTCCTCCCGGGATTCTGAAAATGTAATGGATCTTTTGAAAGAGTTGACTTTCAGAGGGAAATTAATTTTTGTGGTTATTCATCAACCTTCGTCCGATATTTTTAAAATGTTCGATAAGATACTGATTCTCGACACAGGCGGGTATCCTTCCTATTACGGAAACCCCATTGAAGGAGTAATGTATTTTAAAAAAATTACCAACCAGATAAATAGTGAAGTAGGGGAGTGTTATGCTTGTGGAAGTGTGAACCCCGAAACAATTTTTAACCTGGTGGAATTAAAAGAAATTGATGAGTACGGAAACTACACGGACAAAAGAAAAATTCAGCCTGTAAAGTTTTATGAATACTACAAAGAGCGGTTTTTTGAAAAGATAAATGTAAAAACCGTAATGGGCAAACTACAAAGCACCTTTAGCGTGCCGAATAGATTTGTACAAACGAAGTACTTTTTTCTGAGAGATTTTTTCTCTAAACTATCCAACAAACAATATATTTTGATTAACCTGGTAGAAGTGCCTGTGTTAGTGCTCTTTCTGAGTTTGATCATCCGCTACGTAGATAAAACAAAAGAAGAAAATTACAGTTATTTCCACAATACAAATATTCCTTCGTATTTTTTTATGTCCATCATTGTGGCACTACTAGTTGGTTTAACGATAAGCGCAGAGGAAATTTTTAAAGATCAGAAGATTTTAAAGCGTGAAAAATTTCTTCATTTGAGCAGACTATCTTATTTGTCTTCCAAGGTTATTTTACTTTTTGCCATCTCAGCTATTCAATCTGTTTTATTTGTGGCAATAGGCAACCTTGTTCTGCAAATTCATTCGGGTTACCTGAGTTTTTTCTTCATGCTGTTCTCGGTGTTTTGCTTTTCAAATATTCTGGGACTTATTCTTTCTTCTACTTTTAATAGTCCTGTTACCATTTACATCATCATTCCTTTAATCATCATTCCACAATTAATTTTGGGTGGCGCAATGTTCAGCTATTCTAAACTCAGCGCACTATTTGGCGGCGGCTATAAGGTTCCCTTGGTGGCTAACATGATGGTTTCCCGTTGGGCTTACGAAGGCCTGGCTGTAGATCTTTATACCACTAATCCTTATAATAAAGACAGGTTTATTTATTCAAAAATAGAATCCAAGTTTAATTACAAGTTGGTTTATCTTATTCCAAAACTAGAAGAGATCGTAAAAGCAAGAGATCCTCAATTGAAAGATGAGTTCATTGCTAAAACGGATCTTTTAAGAACGGAACTTGAAAAGGATGCCGTAGAATCTAAAAAACTCGGTTTTAAAGACGAGCTTCCGGATTTTAAAAATTCCGAATCTGTTTTAGCCTATCTGCAGAATTTAAACACCTTTTATGGAGAAAAATTTAATCATGCTTCGAGATTAAAAGAAGAGTTTATAGCAAAACAGGTAAAGATGCTCGGAAGTGAAGCCAGGTGCGAAGAACAGAAGCTGAATTATTTTAGCAATAGCCTCGACGAGATTATGACAGGAAGTCTTGTAAAAGAAAAAATCGTTGTGGAAGATAACGCCCTTGTTCAGATTGTAGATCCCGTTTTTCAGGATCCCGACAATAAAAATACCTTATTCAGCACGCGAACTCATTTTCTTTCGGCAAGTAAATATCTTTTTAACAAGCTTATACCCACTTATTATTTTAATCTTTTAGTTATCTGGTTAATGAATGGTGTCTTATTCCTTTTCCTTTATCTGGATGTGTTTAAGAGAGTTTTTACTAAGATGAAGTAAGAGAAATCCCTTAGAAGAAATAAATATAAACTCAATAATAAAATAAAAACAATAAACCAATTTTGCAAAATAAAATAGTCAGACGAATGTGAAGCAAAATGCATTGCCAAAACGCCTGTAAAAATTCACTGCTTAGCCCATCCCTAAAAATAATGATAGTTAAAAACAACAGTAAACGTATGAAAAAAATAACAATGATCGCTTTATCCGCTCTAATCCTTATGAGCTGCGGCAATTCCAAAAACTCAGAGTTGGAAGCGGAATTAATGAATGATTCCGCCGACAGTTCACAAAGTATTTCTATTTCAAGAGATGTTTTGGATGAAATGATGCAAACCCTGCCATCGCCTATAGAGACGGCAAATCTGATCACTCAGTCTAAAAGTAGTTTTAAAAAAGAGCTTTTAATTCCTGCTCAGAATGCAGTAAACTTTCCGAATAAATATACACAGGCTCTTGCCCTTGGTGGTTACGGCGTGGATCTTGGATACATTAACCTTAACAATAAGATGCTTTATGTAGTTGAATACCTCGAAAGTGTAAACACCATTTCCAAGGAATTAAAAGTAAACCAATTCCTAGACTTCTCAACCTTAAACAACCTGGCAAAAAACAGGGACAATGTAGATTCTTTGATCCGTATTTCAACAGAAAACTTTAACCACATCGATGAATACCTTCGCAGCAAAGAACGTGGCGACCTGAGCGTACTTATTCTTATTGGCTCCTGGGTAGAAGGTCTTCACATGTTTAATAACATCGCAAAAGAAAATCCTTCAGAAGAAATCACTAAACGCATAGGCGAGCAAAAAATTATCATAAACAATATTTACGCTATTCTCGATAAAATAGATAAGATCGCTTACTACAGAGAATTAAAAGAGAAGTTAAAAGGATTGAAAGATGTTTATGCAAACGTAAAAGTCTCTTACGTATACAAAGAACCTGTAACCAAGGAAGTAAACGGTGAGTTGGTGATCGAAGACGGTTCTGAATCGGTAGTGGAAGTAACGGCTAAAGATCTGGAAGCGATTGACAGAGAAATTACCAAACTAAGAAATGCGATTTTTATAGTTTACAAATAATTTTACGCTCAGGCTATATGAAGAAAGTACAGGAAAAAATCAAGCTGCTGGTTCTGGCGCTAAGTTTAATTTTTGTGTGTTCTGGTTTTTTTACTTTTAAGAAAGGAGATTGCAGCACTTCAAAGATGACCGCAACTGCCGTAGATCAGTTGAAAAAATTTACTATGATCCAGGAATTTCCTTTTTACATGAAGAAAAAAAAGAAAGACGCGGAGACCGAGTATAAGAAACAAATTATAACATTGAACAGGGGAGTGCGTTACAAGTTTTTTGCCGTAAGAAATGCAGAATATGAAGGCCAGCCAATACTCTGCATTTACAACAACGAGAAGCAGGAGTTTCTCTTAGGATCAACCTATAATGTAACATTTAAAAAATTTTATAATGAATTGGAGTTTGAATGTAAAACTACCGGCAACTACTGTCTTTCGTTCAGTTTTCTGGATGGTATGGAAGGTTGTGCGCTAGGTGTTTTTTCTTCCCTTGTTAAAGAATAATACAGATTTAATATGACGCGCTTAATTTTAATCATTCTGTTATGCACTACGCATATCGCCTTTTCTCAAAATCCAGTCCTCAATATTTACCTGGATACAAAAGAAGTAAACAAAACAAAAGTTCCTGTTTATGCTTTTGTGAAATCGAATGGCAAATATTATTCTATTTTAAAAACGCAGGAAAGTAAAATAAATTTACCTGAACATGTTCAACTACATGAAATAGAAGCCCTGACATTCATTATTAAAAATGATACAATCACTTTTACGGTAGCAAAGCTACTTGAAGATTTAAAAACACACCCTGAGAAGAACGCCGTTGATGAATTGTACTACATGTTTAAGGAAATTAAAAAATGGGATCTGCGGATCGATAATTTTAAATACGCCAGCAAAGAACATCATTTAATAGCGAGTAAGGTTGAGAAAGAGAAAACTGCGGCAGGGAAAGATTATAAAGTATATAGCCTGCTTACCACTTCGTTTAAATATTATATTGTAAAAGTATAGCTGAGAACTACCTGGTTTGTTGTAGTTTTTTTACGATCCAGGGCAGGGTAAGTCCCTGTCCAACCAGCGTAAAAATTACCACGGCAACCGAAATAAAAATAAGCGGATCTCTAAAGGGAAATTTTGAACCGTCTGCTAACTCCTGGGGCAAACCAAGCGCAATAGCCAAAGACACAATACCACGCATACCCGACCAGCTGATTATAATACTGCTTTTAAAATCCAGTAAGGCATCTTTGGTTATCCTTCTTCTCTGGCCTCTAAAAGACTTAAGTAAGTTACGACGTTGAAGAAAAACGTAAATGATTCTTAAGAGTAATGCCACAAGTGTAATGATAAAGGCATAGAGCGTAAAGCGCAGAATATCTTCAGGATGAATACTTTTAAGAAGATAAGGAAACTGAAGCCCGATTAAAATAAAGATAAGTCCATTTAGAAGGAAAATTATAATGTCCCAAATGGCTTTCGACTGCATTTTAAGGTCTTCCGGAAATATGGTTTTACTGAAGCGTGAAATCATAAGTCCCAGCATAACAACGGCAATTACACCCGACACATGCACTTCTTCCGCAACCAGGTAGGTAACAAAAGGCATTAATAACATTAAGCCAATGGTTACCATAAAATTATGGTGCAGTCTGCTCAAAAAGAATCCTAGCAGCCTGGCCATAATCACGCCCACCAAAAATCCTCCAGCCATAAGAATGACAAACTCCAGCGAAGCTTTCCAGAAAACAAATGAGCTTCCCGTAACAGCGGCAACAGCAAACCGGTAGGCTACAAGCGCAGAGGCGTCATTCACCAGGCTTTCACCCTCCAGAATAGTGTTTGTAGAATGTGAAAGTCCCAGGCCTTTGGTGATGCTCATGGCGGCAACTGCATCGGTGGCTGAAAGAATGGATCCCAGCACAAAGGCAAGGGGCCAGGTCATGCCGGGAATTAAATAATAGGCAGCTACAGCAACACCAATGGCGGTCATAAACACAAGGGAAATAGCCAATGTGCTAATGGTGCTGATATTTGTTTTAAAAGTCGGGAAAGATAAATTAAAGGCAGCATCGTATAATAAAGGGGGAAGAAAAATCAGGAAAATAACTTCCGGGTTTATTTCAGTTCTTGGTAAAGAAGGAATAAAGCCCAGGCCAATGCCTGCAGCTATCAAAAGTACCGGGTAAGGGATCTTTATCTTATCAGCCAGGGCAGAGAGGCCAATCATAATGGCCATAATAACTATAATAACACTGTAATTTTCCATAAAATCTTGCCCCGAATTTCGCCCGCTAAAGATATGGCTTATTCTCATGGCAAACCAGTTTTAAATAAGTGCTGATTTCGCTCTTTTTAAACCGCGCAATAACATACCATTTAGTATGTTTTGTATATTTGTCTAAATTCAAAATGTATGAAGACTCTTACTGTTATTGCCTGTGTTTTACTTACTGTGTATTTCACATACAAAACGTACCGTTATTTTACCCTTGAGAAAAAGCTGGTGCAAAAATTAAATCCAGCAACGGTTATTCTGGATGTGCGAACCGAGCGGGAATATAGAACCGGGCACATAGAAGGGGCTGTAAACATTCCTCTGAGCAAGTTGCATGAAGATTCTATTGCTCTTGATAAAACCAAAGTGATTGTAACCTGCTGTTCACATGGTCTTAGAAGTGTAAAAGCCGTAACTTTATTAAAGGAGCATGGATTTAAAGAGGTATATAATGGGGGTGCCTGGCCTGACCTGGAAGAAATGATCAGACAAAAAAAATGACGCCGTAAGACGCCATTCTGTAGTAGTAGGTTAGCGGCTTAAGAAATGGGATTCATTTTAATCTCATAAATTATATACATGTCTTCTTCTTTACCGTCAAAAAACTTATCGAGTACTTGACGAATGTTGTTACAATAGAAAACGGAAGGCGCCGGCTTTGTATCGTCGGAGCCAACAATTTTTTTCGCCCAGATCACCGTAAAGGAATGATACTCTTCGCGGTGAGTCTTAATGTAATTTAAAACCTTGGTAAGCGCGTCTTCTTTCGAAATTTCACTACTAACGGTTGCCAGTGTGAAAAATTCAACAAGCAAAGGATTAAACGTTGTTACTTTTACTTCAAAAGGATCTGAATAAGTAAATTGAACCGTGTGTTTGGGATTGGTTTTACGGACTTCTTCCAGTATTTCTGCCTCCAGTAATGCAATGGTCTTAGGATCGGTGGTGTGTTGAGTTTTCATAATAAACTTTGAAAGTTTAAAGGTAAGCATTTAATAACAGATGTATTTTACATTAGGAGCAAAAGCAAAATGCCAAGCAGTTGGTATTTTTTGAAATTTCTTTCCCTATTTTGTGGTGGCAAATCTACATTTAATTTTAAAAAAGCCCGTTTTTACTGGGAAACAGTGCTTGGTACGTTATTGTAAATAGTTTAAGTAAATGTTATTAAACTAAACTACTATGAAAAAATTAACTTTACTATTAGCTCTTGTGTCTGGATCCCTGGCATCTTTCGCGCAAAACAACAACGATATCATTCCTCCGGCTCCTATCGAAGAATCGAAATTTTCGCTCGGTGTGAAAGGTGGCTTTGGACACGCTTTTTTAATTCCTTATGGAAATTATAAATTTATGCCATCGTGGGATGCAGGATTGTCGGCAGTTTATTCGCCTTATGTACACTTTGGGTTCGGCCTGGATGCAACTTATTCTACAGAGGGTTCTAAACTCCAGAATTCTGATTATACAAGTACAATAGATCTCAATTACATTCGCCTTGCTCCAAAAGCGATTTATTTTTTTAGATCTTATGAAATGGATTTTCGTCCTAAGATCTCCCTTGCTCCCACAGTTGGGTTCTTAACTAACTCTGCCGATGCCAAAGGATTTAATAAAACAGATTTTGGTGCCAGCGCTTCTTTAGGCTTTAACTACCGTTTGGTAAGAGCAATCTGGCTGAGCGTTGATGCAAGCTACTATCAAGGGTTAATTGATACTTATCCTTCGAATGGTGTAACAGATCTGAATGGGAATGCCCGTTTGGACGTAGGTTTCAACTTCGGATTTTAGTAATTAGTTATTCTCTTGCATAAATAAAGAGCGCTTTAAAAAAGGCGCTCTTTGTTTTTTATCTTTTTTGGTTTTCATTCGTCATTCTAAAATGTACATATACTATACGTTTCCGGGCTTCATTACTTGTAAAAATCTCTGAGATTAGCTATCCGGGCCGCTTTTATTCAATTATTTATTAAAAAAGAGCCGGGTTATCAACAAAATAGGGCTTTTTTTTGGGTAGACACTTGACAGGCTTAGATAATGCTCTTATGTTTGTGCCAGAATTAAATTGTTTAACCTTAAAAAAAAACAAAATGAACAAAGAAGAATTGATCGAAGCTATCGCAACTGGCTCAAATTTGACAAAAGCAGACGCTGGTCGTGCATTAGCTGCAACTATCGAAGCTATTGAAAAATCCCTAAAAAAAGGTGACCGTGTTGGTTTAGTAGGTTTTGGCGCTTTCTCAGTAGCTAAACGTGCTGCTCGTATGGGACGTAATCCTCAAACAGGAAAAGCTATTAAAATTGCTGCTAAAAAAGTAGTAAAATTTAAAGCTGGTGCTGATTTAGCAACTGCTGTTAATAAAGGAAAATAATTTTCGGCAACGAGAATTCAGAAAGGATGTTGAGAAATCAACATCCTTTTTTTTGGCAATAAACTTAATTTTTAGTTTGTTTTTTTAGATCTTCCTCAACAAGCATTAAAATGTTGAGGTGGTAAAAAAAGTTGAGTGCCATGTAATCACTGTACACAATGTTTTGCAAAATAATGACGCTTGTTTTAGATTCGGGAAAGAAAAAATTAAGTGAGACAAATCCCGGTGTAAATCCTGTTAAACCAAAACTTGTAATATCTCCCTTCTCTTCCCTGGTAATACCATAGCCGTAGTAGGTGGTTCCAAATAATGGGTGATTGCGGATGGCCATTTTCTTTTGAGTCACCATTAATTCTAAAGTAGCAGGTTTCAGAAGTTTATTCGCAAACAACGCATTATTCCAGATCAGAAGATCCTCTGCCGTAGAAATAAAAGTTCCCGCGGCCGCATAATTTCGAAAGGAATTATATTCCACCTGTAAAACACTATTGCTATCTAAAGTGTAACCTTTTGTAAAACCCGGATAGCTCAGAAATTCAGGATGTAAAGTTTTTCCCATACCACAACTTTTAAAAAGTTCGCTCGAATAAGCAGCAAACGATTTTCCCGATATTCTTTCAATTATCTGTGACAGCAGTTCGTAGCCCAATTGAGAATAGGAGAATTTTGTCCCGGGCTTAAATTCCGTTGAATTAGTGAGATCTACAATTCCATGTGTGTGAGTAAGAAGTTGGTGCACTGTTACGGTGTCTGCCCATGAAGGTTTTAGCTCCGGAAGATATAAACTTATAGGAGCAAAGAGATCGATGTGTCCTTTTTCATATTCCTGCAAAATCATAACGGCAGTAAATTGCTTGCTCAATGAGCCAATTACAAACTGCTGATCTTTTTTCAAAGGTGTTTTATCCGTAAAGTGTGAATAGCCTTTAACCTTACAATAAATTTGTTTTCCATCCCGACTAATCAAAACTACTCCATTAAAACGAAATTTCTTATCTGAGAGCAATGAATTAATTTGTCGGTTTAACTGAGCCGGAAATTTTCCGACAAAAACAAGAAATATTAAAAAGTTTAAAATGGGTTTCAATTTATTGAAATTGAGTAAGGATACTAAGTTGATTCTAAAAGTTTGGCCTGAACGGGTGGGGGAATCACCAGTTCCTCACTTAGTTCGGGCATTTCTGTGCGCAGCGTCTTAAGATCTTTGCCAGATGTATCCATAAAATACCAGTGTTTGCCGGCATCCTTTGAAATTACGATCAATACAGATTTGGTGATAAGCAATCCGCGTTTAACTTTCATTTCAAGTGTTTCTGTAACGGTTGTCTGCAGTTCATTACCAACGGCAAGAACTTTATTGGGTTCATCAACAAGTATTTTAGTTATTGAATTTCCGGCGGTTTTCATTTCTTTGAAACCATTTTTTAAGGCAACTATCATTTCGGCTTCTCCACCGAGTTTATTTACAAGAGCGGGATTGGCATACTTTATGAATGATTTGTAATCTTTCTTCAATAGAAAAACATTCATTTGATTAGCCTGGCGCACTATTTCTTTTTTGTATTCCACATCTTTTTCAAGGGGCGCACTTACTTTAACGCTGTCTTTGCGCGCCATTGGAATACTATCTACCCTTGATTTTAGAGAGTCTTCTTTTACTACTCCAGAAGTAGTATCGCGCGAATCGCAGGCTAAAAGAAAAACTAAAGGAAGAAAAAAATGGAGTTTAGAGAACATCTGTTTTTGGTTTAAAATTTTCACGGAAGATCATCTTCGATTTTTTATTTTCCAATTGCTGATTTATTTCCCAATTGACGGGCTCTTTCATAAAATCCGGTGGCTTGCTGACGCATACCCAAATATTCCATGTAAGCTCCCATGTAAAAATTTGTTTCACCATTATTCGGATCTAACGCGTAAGCATGGTTAAAAAGTATTCCGGCAGTATCTATCTTCATTTTTTTGGAATACATCAGTCCCAGGTTATTCAAAGCAGGAATGTAATCTTTATCAATTGTCAAAGCTTTTTTGAAAAAGTACATGGCACTGTCTGGCTCGCGCAATTCTGAAAGCGACCAGCCATAATTATTTAAAAATATAGGGTCGTTGGGTTTAATATGCATGGCTTCAAGAAGTGACTCCCGGCCCTTTTGGAAATTGTTTGAGGAGTTGTAGTAAAAACCGAGATTGTTTAAAGCATAGGGATCTCCAGCTTCTGATTTAAGCTCCTGCGTAAAGAGCGTCAAGGTGTTTTTCCAGGCAAGAGATCTTTTAAAAGTAAGGATAGTAAATAAGATAGTTAGCACTATCAGGCCGTTTTTAACCTGGGCAGGATTCAGTTTAAAGCGCTGCAGCCAAACAAACACAACAGCGGCAGGAAATATGATGGAAATATAAAAATAGCGTTCATTTACATAAGAATGATTGTTGTCGTCTAATTGTAAAAGTGGAATTACAAGAATTAGCCAACAGATAAATAGCGTATGAATGACCTTATTCTGCGTTTTTAAAAGAGAATAGAGAAAAACAGCGAGTAAAACAACTGCCGAAACCGCGTACAGGAGTAAACCGGCGCTTTCCATCAAATGTTCAGGCGAGGGAAAAAGATAAATTACCTGCTGATTCCAGGGCATAAAGGGTTTAAAGAAATAAAAACCAATGGCAGCAAATGCAATGACTATTTTTTCAAGCACACCATAATGCAAATTGTTTTCGTTAAGGTTTTTCCCGCCGCTAACACTATAAAAAGTTAGCAGTGAAAAAAGTACTGCTGCTAAAAAAAACGGTAGTAGTTTTAAGCTGTAAGGTTTGTGTCCTTTTCCATAGATGAATAGAATGTAAACCAGCATGAGGGCCGGAAGCGTTACAGCCATTGGTTTACTGAAACAAGCCAGGATAAAAAACAGGAAAGAAAGCCCCAGATCTTTTCTTTTTGAAGACTGAAGGAAATCAAGAAAACGCAAAGCCGATAGGAAATAAAACAAACAATAAAGAACGTCCTTTCGCTCTGTGATCCAGGCAACGCTTTCAGACACAAGCGGACTAATAGAAAAGAAAAGTAAAATGAAACAGGTAATAAATAGATCTTTTACTTTAAGAGCCTGTAAAATTTTAAAGAGCAGCAAAGCATTTAAAATGTGTAAAACCAAATTGATGAAGTGAAAAGCGAAAGGCTTCTCTCCAAATAAAAGGCTTTGTAGTAAATAACTGAGATGCGTAAGCGGCACGTAGAGCAAACTGGCTTTCCCTTTAAAAATAGCGATGATGTTCTGAAGCGAAAACTGTTTGATGTAAGGATTGTTCAGAACATATTCAGGATCATCGTAATTAACGAAGTCCGCTTTAAAAACAGGAATAAAAGCAATCACACAGAGGCTGATAATTCCAATGTTTATATTTTGTTTTGTTTTAGGATCCATCTTGTTTTTTTAATTCGTGAAAAAAAATGCCTCACGATTTTTAAAAATACAATTTTTGCGGCAACCTGAAAAACTTAAGATTTTATTGCATACCCTGCAAGGATGATCATAGGCAGAAGCATAACCGGCAGAAAAAGAAGATAAGTAACAGGATGAGCGAAATTAGCTGTTGAACCACTATTCCATTTGTTTTCATGGCGCTTGGGAACGAAGAGCCTTGTATCTTTTGTATTGTAATAGAAAACACCTAGTCTCCAGTTTTTTGGATCCTGATGCATGTCATTTTCTAAATTTTCCTTCTCAGTCATGTGGTGAGAGTTTTAAACGAATATCGGGAAGAGAAATTATATGTCAAAATTTAAAAGTGCTGAGATTTTCGTTGGAGTGTTAAAGTACCATCTCATGCCCGCATTTAAAATGACCAAGGGGACAAGTCTTGTAACCATGAAGTCCGCAAGGTTTGCAAGCTAAACCTTTTACTTCTATAATAGTTTTATTATCAGATAAAGGACCAAAGCCGAATTCAGGAACCGTGGAGCAAAAAAATGCCGTAACGGCGGCGTTCAAAGAGGAGGCCAGGTGCAAAGGTCCGCTGTCGTTTACATAATTCATTTCTGCCGATTGCATTAAGGCTGAAGATTGCAAAAGTGAAAGCTGGCCCGCAACAATTTTTATAGCAGGATGTGAAGATTTATTTTTAATGTTCTCGCACAAAGCAATATCGCCGGGAGCCCCCAGCAAATAAATGCTTTGTGAAGCATCTGTTTTATTACACAATTCAACCCATTTTTCTACCGGTAATTGTTTTGTATACCAAACGGAAGCGGGTGCCATGCAAACATAGTTTGCTTCCTGAAATGTTTTTACAAATTCGTAATCTTTTGCAGAAGGATACAGTTTTGGTTTGAAAATCTTTGTATCAGTAAAATCTTCAATCAATGCATTATAACGTTCTGTTTCGTGGCGACCATCACCTATAACGTGCCGCGTTGTATAGTTAAAAGCGAAAGAGAAGGGATTCTCTTTGTAACCTGCGGTATGACGCGCACCTGAGAAGGCAGTCAAAAAACCGGAGCTTCCGTAGCGATGGCAATTAATTACAGTATCGTAGTTATTTTTGCGAATGCGTCCTAAGAGTTTAAAAAGGTTTTTAAGTTTCCCTTCTTTTTTATTCCACACCAAAGTCTCCTGTAAAAACGGATGTTCTGCATAAATACTTTCATTGCCTTTTCTTACCAGAATACTCACAGCTGCCTGCGGAAAATAAGCATGCAGTTTTTCAACCAGGCTCGAAGCCAATATGGCATCACCAATAAAGGCGGTTTGGATGATTAATATTTTTTTAGGTGCAAGCAATAAGATAAATTTAAATTGGTTTGCCTTTTAGATCTGCGAAATTTAAGCGAAGCTTCCCGTTTTTTACAGCTTAAGAATTTCATTCTGTGAAATCTGCGTCAAAAGTAACGCTTACCCGTGAATGGTCTCGCTCTTCCCATAACTTTTTACCACATTGGCTTCATAGTCCAGCCACTGCTGCCAGCGTGCGTTCACATCTTCAATGGCGTTTCCGTATTTTCGTGCAAAAGCCAAAAAAGTAGTGTAGTGATTTGCTTCACTTATCATTAATTCGTGATAAAATTCACGTAAGTCTAAATCATTAATATGCAATGATAAAATCCTGAAACGCTCGCAACTCCTTGCTTCTACCATGGCAGAAAACAAAAGGCGGTCGATAAGTACAATTTCTTTTTTATGCCCCTTGCGCATAAATTTATAAAGTTCGTTCACATATTCATCGCGGCGTTCGAAGCCCAGCTTATAACCCCGGTCTTTTATTTTCTGATGCACCATTTCAAAATGGCTGAGTTCTTCCTTTGCAAGACTTAAAAGTTCGTCAACCAAATCGCTGTGATAGGGGTAACTGATCATGATAGAAATGGCATTGGTAGCCGCTTTTTGCTCACACCAGGCATGATCGGTAAGAATCTCTTCAATGTTTTTTTCAACTATATTTACCCAGTGAGGATCAGTTTCGAGTTTTAAGCCCAGCATGTTTATTAGTTTAATAGAATACAAAGTAACGATAAAATATTTTATTTAATATTACAGCATGGGTCATTTAGGAAAATTATACTTATTGCCGGTGCCAATCATAGAGGAGGGTGGACATAAGTTTATTCCTTCTTACAACTCTGAAATCATCTCAACGCTTAAGACGTTTATTGCGGAAGATGCTAAAACAGCAAGGCGTTGTTTAAAAGGTTTTGCTTATCCAAACCTTCCCGGGGCGGAAATTCTTTTACTTAACGAACATACAAAAAGTGGAGATCTTTCTGCTTTGCTAAAACCTCTGCTAAACGGGCAGAATGTGGGTTTGATGAGTGATGCAGGTTGTCCTGGTATTGCCGACCCGGGCGCTGATGTTGTAAAACTCGCCCATCAAAGCGGCATTGAGGTTGTTCCCCTGGTTGGCCCCAGCTCCATTGTTTTAAGCATTATGGCCAGTGGGTTTAATGGTCAGAATTTTGCCTTTGTGGGATATCTTCCCATCGAAAAACCATTAAAAGTAAAACGGCTCAAAGAACTGGAGATCCTTGCCCAAAAGCAAAACCAGGCGCAGTTTTTTATTGAGACCCCCTACCGCAATGAACAAATGCTGGATACCATTTTAGAAAGTCTCGCCCCGCAAACCCTTGTGTTTATAGGACGCGATATTTCTTCATCCAAACAATTACTGCTTTCAAAAACAGTCGCAGAATGGAAAAAAGGCCCGAAACCCGCTATGCACAAAGTTCCTGTGGTTTACGGAATTTATCGTTAGCAAACCGGAATTATATCTGCCAGCGGTATTGGTCAGATTTGCGTCTTTCAAAAAACTACTGCCAGGTACCATTTAAAGATCCGCGAATCAGTGGAATCTGGAGCCAAAGACCTGCTTTTTAGTATTAAGAATCCAGTGTTTAAAACCCTATCTTTACAAGAACCTTTTTAAGCCCTAAAATTCTTTCTTTGTATAGTGAATATTCTAGCGTATATACAGGCAAAACACAATCTTGTTTTTAAAATGGTGATTGTGGCTTTTGTTTCTTTTTTGATTGCATTCATGCTTCCAAACAAAGAAATTAAGGGACATAAAGTAGATTCATTTACGCCTATCTGGCCCTACGCCGACCTGGTGGTGGACCAGGATTTTCTCATCAGTAAATTGGGTTCTGAATTGAAGATCGAAAAAGAACAGATCAAACGCGAATCGCCCCTCTTTTTTGAAGCAAACACCGCCGAGCGCGATCTTAAAATGACTCAACTCGATAATCTTGAGTTAACCGATCCGAAAGCCTACCGACTTCTAAGACCTTTATTTGACAGTATTTACAGGCGCGGAGTTATTGAGAGCCTGGACGAAGACTCAAAGAAAAAAAGTATTTTTATTTCCAGCGGAAGTTATGCAGAGTCGGCGATGTATTACGATTTCTTTACCATTCAAACCGCTGTTGAGTTTTTGAGCCGCAACCTGAGTTCTGAATTGCCCGATAAAAATTACCTGGATTTTCTTACCGTTACTTATTTTCTAAACAAAGAAAAAACCAATCTTTTTCTAAACGCAAAACTTGAACAAATTTCACTTTACAAAAATGTTGTAAAGCAGGGGCAGGTTCTTGTAAAGCAAGCAGAGCCTCTTACCAATAACAAGCGCTTTTTGATTAACCGGTATTTTAATTCTCAAAATCAGAATGCAGCCTTTTCGTTAATAAAGTTTTTGGGTAAATGGGGCCTTACCTTCATTCTTTGCATGGTTCTGCTGGTATTTCTGGCCTTTTTCAGAAAAGCAATATTTGGACAGAATAAACAGGTCTCTTTTCTTTTTTTATTGATGCTTTTTTCCGTTTTCGGGATTTTCTTTTTTCACCGTTACGGATTGATGATGCTTGCCTTACCTTTTGCATTGGTGCCAATTCTGGTACGGGTGTTTTTTGATGGACGAACAGCTTTGTTTACCTACCTGATGATTCTTTTGCTCTGTTGTTTTTTTATGGCAGACAGACTTGAATTTATTTTACTCGAACTCATTCCCGGCATTGGCACTTTGTTTGTGGTAGCTGAAATGCGGAGGAGGCAGCAGATTTTGAATGCTGCCATTATTGTATTTTTATTTTACGTTTTTATTTTCATCACCTATCAGTTGAGTTACGGTACCATACAAACCGTTACTAAACTGAGTTCTTATGTCCCTTTCCTCATCAGTTCTATGCTGGTTTTGCTGGCTTACCCTTTAATTTACCTCACTGAAAAGTTCTTTGGTTTTATTTCAGACTTTAAACTTTTAGAATTAAGTGATCTTAATCATCCCTTGTTACGGAAGCTCTCCAAAGAAGTTCCGGGAACGTTTCAGCATAGTTTACAAGTAGCCAACCTTGCCGAAGAAGCTATCTATTATATCGGTGGAAACTCTTTACTTGTAAGAACCGGGGCCATGTACCACGATATTGGTAAACTCGAAAATCCTTATTTTTTTACAGAAAATCAACCAGATGGTTTTAGTCCGCACCAGGAGATTGACCCTATTGATAGTGCTAAGATCATTATTAACCACGTTATAATTGGGGTTGAACTTGCTAAAAAGTATAAATTACCCGAGCAGATAATCGATTTTATACGCACGCACCACGGTACCACATCGGTACGCTATTTCCTCCATCTTTTCCGAAAACAAGGGCACGACTCTAAAATTGCAGAAAGCCAGTTCCGTTATCCAGGCCCCATTCCTTTCAGCAAAGAAACGGCCGTACTAATGATTGCAGACGGAGTAGAGGCAGCCTCCCGCAGTTTAAAAAAACACGATGCTGTTACGATCAATGATTTGGTAGACAATATTATTGACTACAAGATCGCCAACAATCAATTTATCAATTCAGATATTACCTTTAAAGATATTACGACCATTAAAAAAATATTCAAAAAACGCTTAATGAACATTTACCATGCTCGCATCGAATATCCATCTTAACGGGGCCTGGAAACGTTTTTTAGCTCGTAAACACTAAAAAAAACATATATTTGTCCACAATTATGCGGTATATAACAATTTTCCTGTTTTCCATCCTTATTTTATCATCCTGTAAGGTTTTCAGACCAAATCTCATGCTTAAAACGCCTAAAGATTTTACTTACGATAAACTCGTGGATTCACTTAGCCGACTGGACTATAGAATAGCAAAAAACGATGTTATTTTGTTTCGCCTGTATCCAAACAACGGATTCAAATTGATTAACCTGGCTTCGGAATCAAATAATATTTTCAGAAACGACATTGAAGTGATCGTTGAGAGTACAGACTCAGTGAAAATGCCGGGTCTTGGAAGAATAAAAATTGCAGGACTTACCATAAAAGAAGCTGAGAAATTACTGCAGGAAAAATACGCTGATTACTATGTTGAGCCTTTTGTGTTTCTTAAGGTGAATAACCGCAGGGTTATTGTGTTTCCGGGTAACGGCGGTCTTGCAAAAGTTTTACCTATAGTAAATAATAACACAACGGTTATGGAGGCTATTGCCAGCGCGGGTGGTATTGTTGACGATGGTAAAGCCTACAAAGTAAAGCTTATTCGCAATAACCCCGACCCATTACAAAAACCACAGGTATACCTGATGGATCTTTCACACGTAGATGGCATTCTGGCAGGACAAAGTATAGTGCAGGCGGGAGATATCATTTATGTAGAACCGCGTTACAAACCTTTGGCTACTTTTTCAAAAGAAGTTGCTCCTGTAATAACTTTGCTCACTGCATTCATAATTATTTACCAGTTTTCACGCTAGTCCCTCACCATGTTTAACCCACAGGTAGAATCGGCCAATAACCAGCTAAAGGACATTACCGAAAAGTTTAACTCCGGTTTTGATATCGGCGTAATTGCTTTTCTGTTCATGAAAAGCAGAATTTACATTGTTCTGTTTTTTGTTATTTCCTTCTCTCTTGCCTTTCTTTACCTGCGCTATAGCCAACCCATTTATGAATCGCGGGCTATAATTCAGATCAATGATGCCAATCAGGCTGACGACATTTTAAAATTGAATAGTTTAAGTAACAACGGTAATGTACTTGCCGAAGCTATCGAACAAATTCGCTCTAAAGTGTTTTTAAAACGTGTAGTAGAAAAACTTGACATAAGCGTAAACTATTACAGTGAGGGTGTTTTTAAAAATAACGAGCTTTATGATTCCTCGCCCTACCTTATAAAAATCAACGCTAAGAAAGGAACCGTTTACGGCAGTCAGATTAAAGTTGAACTTAATAAGCAGCTTACAGGTGGTGTGCTGAAAATTGGCACTCAAAAATTAAATTTCGCTTTAAATTCATGGCTTAAGACTGCTGACTTTGACATAAATATCTACCTGAACCCGAATATCCAGGCGTCAGTGATCAACGAAATTGTAAAAGATAATAAAGGGTTTTATTTTATTGTTCATGATGTGGATGCCGTTACAGCCCAACTGCAGGCCAAAGTAGAATTAAAACTTTTAAATGAACTGGCTAAAACAATTTTAATTCGTGTAAAAGATGTCAATGCGGCAAAGTCGTCCGATATAGTAAATGCTATTACAGAAGAGTACCTGGCATTTGACGTTGAACGTAAGAGTGAAAGTTCGCGTAATATTATTTCTTTTATCGATAGTCAGTTAGGCAATGTTTACGATGCTTTGAAAGATACCGAAGGTGATCTTCAGAAATTTAAGAAGGACAAGAATATCAGCGAAAAAGATAAGATCATTACCACAGAATTAATGCGCTATTCCACCATTGAAGATCAAATGCTTCAGGCGCAAATGGAAGAGACGCTCATCACAGAGATTCAGGCGAACATTGCCAAAAACAAAAACATCGATATTTACCAGCTTATTTCGCTCATGTCAGGAACGGAATATGAAAGTGTTATCAAAGATGTTACCCAGAATATTCAAAAGCTCTTGAGTGAAAAAGAAAATTTGCTTTACGCGGTAACTCCAAATTCTGAGAATATTAAACAGGTTAATTACCAGTTAGAGAACCAGAGAAAATTGTTACTGGAAAGTCTCGATGGGGTGCGTTTAAAATACAAAAGTAAATACAAAAGCCTGCTCGAAAAGTCTTCCAGTTATAAGAACAGGTTAACTCAGAGTCCCGAAGACGAAGTGGAGTTCTCGCGTCTTACACGTTTGTATTCCATCAGCGAAAAATATTATACTATGTTACTGGAAAAGAAAACGGAGTTCCGTATTTCAAATGCAGGTTACGTTTCTAAAAATATTATACTCGAAAAGGCTCTTGGCCTTGGTACACAGGTTTCCCCGAGTCAACGGAACGCGGTCGTAATAGCCTTTTTAGTGTCTCTTTTATTTTCTATGGGTCTTGTATTTATCCGCTATATTTTTCACGATAAAATTTACTCTCTTGCCGATATTACAAAACATTCAAGCGGAAATGTTTCTTTACTGGGCATTATTCCGAAATACGAAAATGACATCCCGGTGTCTCAGCTCATCGTGGATAAAAATCCTAAAGCATTAATCAGCGAGGCCTTCAGAACGGTAAGAACAAATCTTGGATTTATTTCTGCAAAGGAAGGAACGAAAATTGTTTCCATAACCTCTACTATCAGCGGCGAAGGTAAAACGTTTGTCGCCATTAATATTGCCGGAGTATTGGCTTTTACCGGTAAAAAAGTTGTTATCATTGACCTGGATATGCGTAAACCTAAAATCCACAAGGGTTTTGGAGTAAATAACAATATTGGAATGAGCACTATTTTAACCGGAATTACTGCGGTGGAAGATTGTTTTATGAATAGCCCCATGGATAATCTGAAATTTATCACGGCCGGTCCTTCGCCTCCAAACCCTTCTGAGTTAATTTTGAGCAGCAAGCTGGATGAGGTGCTCGACTATTTAAGAACAAAATTTGATTACATAGTTATAGATAACGCCCCTATTGGATTGGTGACAGATGGTATTGCTACGATTCAAAGGGCTGATTACCCCATTTATGTTTTTAGGGCCGGATATTCGCGTAAGTTATTTACGCAGATTCTCGACAGGCTTAAAAACGAGTCGCAGGTTAAAAATTTATCAGTGGTATTAAACGATGTGGATGTAAGCCGCAAAATTTACAGTTACAATTACGGATATGGCTACGGTTACGGCTACGGCTACGGCAGCGGGTATTATAGCGACGACGAAAAATTTAAAAACAGAACCAAGAAGAAAAAATAATGGAAGTTATTGAAACAAAATTAAAAGGTGTAGTGGTTCTTCAACCTAAAGTGTTTGAAGATGAGCGTGGGTATTTTTATGAAAGTTATAATGCAAAACTATTTAAAGCAGCGGGACTGGATTTAAATTTTGTGCAGGACAATCAATCCCTGTCACAAAAAGGTGTTTTACGCGGACTTCACTTTCAAAATAATCCATGGGCTCAGGGTAAACTTGTGCGTGTAATCAAAGGTTCTGTGTATGATGTTGCGGTGGATATTCGCAAAAGTTCTCCAACCTACGGTCAATGGTTTGGCATTGAGCTTAATGAGAAAAATAAAACCATGATGTACATTCCTGCAGGTTTTGCACACGGATTCGCTACACTTGAAAATGATACCATATTTTCCTACAAATGCACGAATTTTTACGATAAGGCTTCTGAATATAGTCTCTTATGGAACGATCCGGATATCGGTATTGAATGGCCTATCAGTGATCCGCTGTTGTCTGAAAAAGATATGCTGGGAAAACGCATTAAAGATTTTGTAAGTTTATTCGCATAGATACTTTGTTACCCAAACAAACAGTATTAAAAAAAAATTAATGAATTTAAGTTTCCATTTTATACTTACCACTATTTTTATGGTGTGCTTTGTTTTTTCATTGCTCATCAATTATATTTTGCTGCGCTTTGCACAAACACTGGGCATGCGCAACCGCGAAATACAACAACAGGTGCGCTGGAATCCTGATTCTAAACCTTCATTGGGCGGGATCTCGTTTTATGTGGTTTTTCTTTTTGCTTTTATTTTTACCATTATTCTGCCTCACCAAAATGCGGGTTTTAATATCCAGATCATCGGTATTCTTATGGCGGCTACGCTTGCTTTCCTTATGGGACTTGCTGACGATGCTTTTAATACCCAACCCTTATTAAAATTTCTGACGCAGATTTTTTGTGCGCTTATTATTATTTTTTCGGGACACAGTATTATTATTTTTCAGAATCAGTTCTTAAATCACCTGGTTACCATTATTTGGGTAGTGGGTTTAATGAACTCCATAAACATGCTGGATAATATGGATGGCATTAGCTGTCTGGTGTCGATCCTGGCTTGTTTTTTTATGGTAGGGGTAAATGTTTCGCTTTTTAAAACCAGCAGTTACGCCACCACTCTTAATCTGGGAGTTCTGGGGGCCTTGTGTGGATTTTTAATTTTTAATTTCCACCCCTCTAAAATGTTTATGGGAGATACGGGAAGTCAGTTCCTGGGTTTGTTTCTCGCTGTAATGGGAATAGATAATTGCTGGAATAATCCAACCTCTCCTTCGCTTAACGGCTTTCCGCTTGCTAACATTGTTATAGTTTTACTGGTTTTTTTATTGCCCCTTACAGATACTATTACTGTAGTTATAAACCGGTTAAAAGAAGGAAGATCTCCTTTTATAGGAGGTAAAGATCATACGACACATCATTTGTTTTTTAGAGGACTTACAGAGAAAAAAATCGCGATCTTATTTTTTGGTCTCGGCGGTGTCGGAATTCTATTTGCGTATTTATTGGTAATCCATTTTTCATATATCCTGTTTTTTATTTCAATTTTCTACATTTTGTCGGTATTTATTTCTTTGTACCTTGTCACTGTCCTTAAAAGGAAGACCTGATCCGTTTCCGTTCCAGTAGCTATTGGATGCAACGAAATAGCTGGGTCTTCGTATAACTAATTTCTCCTTAATGGTGATATGAAATTAACAAGTATGAAGCTCAGGCATACCTTATTCAGGAACAACTTCACACGTCCTTTCGTGCTGCTTTTTGCTTTTGTTGTTTTTTACTTTTTTCTGAAAGCGTATATCCTTCCACCGCTTCCCAATTCTGTTTCCTACACAAATAATAATTTTTATGTTTTCGACCTTAATATTCCACCAGATTTACAATTTTGTGGCGAAAAAATTCCTTCCAACGATTTTGATATCAAGAAGGACCTGGAGAAAGAGTTTTTTAATAGCGCTTATTGGAAAAATAATTCCCTCGCGCTTTTTCAAAAGGCACAACGCTGGTTTCCCTATATAGAACCAATTTTAAAAAAAGAAGGCGTGCCTGATGATTTTAAATACCTCTGCGTGATAGAAAGTCATTTGTCTAATGCAGCCTCGCCGGCAGGTGCAGCAGGCTTCTGGCAACTAGTACCAAATTCTGCCCGCAATTATGGCCTCGAAGTGAACTCAGAAGTAGATGAACGCTACCACGTTGAAAAGGCTACTCATGCGGCATGCGGACATATTAAAGATGCTTACGCGGTTTTTAAAAACTGGACGCTTTCTGCGGCAGCCTATAACCGTGGTATTGGTGGAATTCAAAGTGCTATGGCGAAACAAAAAACGGATAATTACCACGATCTTTTGCTAAACCGTGAAACAGGAAGTTTTGTGTACCGTATTCTTGCCTACAAAACATTGTTCTCGAGTCCGGGTCATTTTGGAATTAAGAAAAAGAAATGGACTTATTACCCAAAAATTCCGGTGCGTGTTTTAAAAGTGGATTCTACTATCAGCAGTTTATCCGCTTTTGCTAAATCGCAGGGAGTAACAGCAGGAGTAATTCGTTTGTATAATCCCTGGCTTTTGGGAGATCAGTTAAATAATCCTGCAAAAAAAGTTTACGAAATCAGCATTCCAAAAAACCTGGAGGCCGACTACTCAGGGTATTTAAAGGATCTTTTAGCTGAAGAGGGGCAAGTAGTGCATTATGCCTCAGATCCCGTTGCAACGCTTCAGGTTGCAGATACTGACACAACAGGCACAGTAAAAAAATCTATCAGTTATGTGGTGAAGATAGATGAACCCTTAAAAAATCTTGCTACTTTTTTAAAAGTGAGCGAAGAAGACATTCGTAAATGGAATAACCTATCTGAAACGCAGCAAGCGGTGGCAGGGCAAACACTAATCATTCACTATCAAACGAAGTGATAGGTCATCTAAAATTCACTACAGCATAAAGCGTTAGTCCTCCGGCTTTTTTTAATGGCCGGTTTTAATCAAAAACTTAAGGTGTTTTAAAATAGTCTTTGTACCACTCAATTTCGTGGTGGTCAAGTTTACCTGGGTCAATTTGGTGTGTGGGGTCAATTTTGGAATACAAAATTTCAAGGGAAGCATAATCTCTTTGACTTATCACTTTAAAACCATTTCTTATTAACTGAGCCGCAGCAACTCCTGCACCGATTTGATAAGCCTTATTGCCAGAAAACCTGTTACCTTCATAGATTACTTGACTACCGCAAGCTGCACTAATGTCCATCAATACAGCAATTTCAATTTTTTCGTGATGAGCGATGTCCAGCATTTTTTCTGAGGCTCTAATTATCCCTTCTGTCCAGTCTTTTCCGCTTTCAGTTAAAAGTTTCGCCTTTCCATCTAACACATCAAACCCTGTCCCGCCATGAATGTCACACATTTCTCTTGGAGAGCCAAAAGAAAATTCCTCAGGACAAAATTTTACAACCTTTACCGTTGGGTACTTCACTATTTTTAATGCAGAAGGATATTCGCCGTTTGCCGTTCCGTCCCAGCCACAAGCCAGGCCCGACAAACAAGCACTCATCAAAATTCTAAGAGGATTGTCTTTTGTTGGAATTCTTAGTTGTTTTAAATAGTCTCTATCTGTCATAGTCTATGTGTGTTGCAAGTTAATCTGACCGCTAATGTTTGCGAATGGGCCTTATGCTCAATTTCAAAGGGTACTTTCCATAATTATCGGGGCTGGTTTTTGCCCTAAAGCTAAAATAGTACAACAAACCGAGATACGCAATCCGGGAAAAGTCCGGTGTATTTTTGAGCGAGTATGCGCGTTTGCAAAATAAAAACGCCAAGCGATAAAACTATGATCGCTGGTTTTGGAACAAAGGTATGTCCGTATAGTACCGAGCCGTTAGTTAGGAGTAATGGCCTGCAAAGACGAACAACTGGCAATCTGGACGGACGGCGCAAAAATTCTTAAATCAAGTGTAAAAAAAGATAAATAAACTGACCATTACGAACAATTTAAATGTAATCGAAGAGTTAACCAGTTTGACTGATAAACCAGAACATGTTTTAATTCACCTAATTCAAAAAATTACGCTTTTTTGGTGTTAGCGGTTCGATTTGCGTACACCGCTTACGTCTCGTTTACGCGTCAGCAATTTCACGATTAATAGTTTTGTTAGCGTTTATATTACCATTAACTTTTGCTTTTGAAAGCCAGTGTAACGCCCAACGTTTTGATAGCTTAACACCGTCACCATGCAGATAACATAGTCCTAAATTGAATTGAGCTTTATTATCACCTTTTAGTGCGGCTTTTTTGTACCAAGAAACTGCTGATATTTTATTAGTCTTTACTCCAAGTCCATAAAAATAGGAGTAACCTACTTCGCGCATCGCTTCAATGTCGCCACTGTCCGCAGATTTTTTGTACCAGTAAAACGCTTTTCTCAAATTTTTATATAAGCCCTCACCGTTACGATATGAATAGCCCACATTGTATTGCGCCACAGAATGTCCGGCCTTAGCTGCCAAAATATACCAATGCATAGCCTTATGAATATTTTTTTTAACTCCATTGCCAAAGTCAAAACATGTACCTAAATAAAATTTTGCTCTTGTGTGTCCTTGTTCAGCAGATGCACTCCAAAGTTTAATAATGTCTGCCCATTTTTTTCGCTTGCCGCCAAATGCAAGTCGATACCCAAGTTTAAATAGAGCGTCTTTGTCGCCGGAGTTTGCTTTTTGTTTAAGATATGAAGTTGTCTCCATCGTTTTTTGTATACCGAAACCTCTGTCTGCAAGAGGATTGCACGCTGGCTTTCGTTTTTGAGAAGCCCAAGTTATGCATTTAGGTGATACTGCGCAAAAATGGCGCCACGCTTTCCGTTAAGGGCTATTTGTTTCTGTCTTTAGGTCAGCCTTCTCAAGAAAATCGATTAAAAAATAAAAGTCCTCGGTAATTGTGTCGAAGTCCTGGGGTAATGAGTTTTTATTGTTTAATAGGAAATTAAAAAATACATGGTTTAGGCTCCTTCTTAGGCTGTGTGGTTCTGCAAACTCGAATAACTCTTCGAGTGATGTTATTACTTTTTTGTCCATAAAAGTGTTTTTGTTAAAGGTAGTATAAAAAACACCGAGGTGGTATATATGCTACCGATAATTTTGTTTAAAAGTCAGAATATTGTTTCATGTCCGACCAACAAAAATTCCTAAAGTCATTAGGAAAACATATTGATAAAATAAGGAAGAAGCAGGATTTGTCCTTTCAGGAACTGGCCTTACGATGTGATATTGAGAAGTCGAACCTTGTTAAGTTAACTAGTCAGGGTTCAAATATTACTGTCGCCAGTCTTTATAAAATTGCCAAAGGTTTGGATGTCCCAGTGTCCGAATTGTTGAAGTTCTGATTATTTAGATTATTCTTAAGAGTCTGTTTTTTCCTCGTCTAATTTGTCAAGGTCTGGACTTGCATAAATTCGAGAATTAAATTCAGTCGCTCCCATTTTTTTAGAAATATTTGTGGCAAGGGTAATTCCAATAACTAACCCGACAATAGAAATTAAACTTCCAAAGATTAAACCAACAACATCAGGCTTATATAGATAAAATAGGAACCCAAGAAACAGACCCAAAATTGTTGGTGAGGCAGCTATATTGAGCCAACTTAAAGCTTCCACTATCCATTCTAATATCTTCATTTTTACTTTTCTGTTAAAATCAACAAATCGCTTCTTTTGTTTGGTAAGCAATTACCCGAACTCAAAGTTAACCTGAAAAAACAAAACGAGAAACTTATAATCCTCTGGTTTGTCCATGTTGTAAAAAAGAAACGATGATCACTTTATTAATTTTTGACATGCGTGTGAGCGAAGCTGGTGCGCGTAAATATGCTCTCTTCCGGCTGGCGCTATGGCTCCGTGTTATCTGCAGTGCCTAATCCACGTAAAACCATTTGTCAGCGTCGGCTCGAAGATGTCCAACGTAACCGTCGAAGGAAATGTAATAAATCTCACAATTCGGTCCGTCTTTGTCATTGAATGTTTGATAATGAAAAGGTCGAAAGGGTAGACTTGATTTGTTTAGGTCTATGAAAAAAGGATCTTCCAGGTTTTTGGGATATGCGCCAAACTTATTTTTATATTCTTTGATTGTTGTCAAAATTAAGTTGCCTTTATTCTCAGTAGCTACTATCAATCGTTTCTTTGTCGGCCCGAACAAGGAAAGTGCAATTAGCAATATGCCAACTGTTAAAATAGAATATCGTTTAAATTTGAAAGAAAATCTTCTGTCCAACCAAATCGTGAATAATAAAAAGATAATAGTCGGGGTGCAAACGAATGCAATAATTGCGTCCCTTTGAAACCACCACATAAATGAAATAATATACAGTGCTGCAGATATTAAAGTTGTCATGCTAAGACCGAAGATTAAAAGTGCGGAGAATTTCGGATGTGTTATTTTGTGTATCATGGCATTGGAGGTAACGGTTGCGGACTTTGCGTTGGTGAGCTTTTGAAACCGAAAACTGTATGCCAGCACCAACGTTTATTAATTGCTTAAATGGTTCTATTCGCACCGTCAGCTCGCTAACGCAAAACCCGTGTTAGCTCCTGGCACTCCTATCGTTCCCATATTTTTCTAACTAGTTTCAGTAATCGAAATTCTTTCCGGTCAGTTGGTTTGTTAAATGGAGTGTCGTTATTGTGAGTTTGTGTGGTAACTATGGTTGTTTCACTTTGACTGTCGTTATAATTTTTTATTTCTAATTCAAATCGTTCATCTTCATCAAGTGGTTGTTCCAAGTCTGCATTACCTTTGTGTGCAAATTGAATATAGTCTTTTGGTGGTGTTGGCAATTTGCGTTCACATTCCTTTGAACAGAGATTTGTCAAAAGAGGTAAAACGTCTGTGCCTACTTTTAAAGAAATCCAAAGTTGATTTGTTTGCTCGTAAGTCATAGTCTTACCACAAACGCTACACTTTACAGTGTCGCCTGAATACCGAACCGGATTACGGGTTAAACAAGGAAAACCCATTCTGTTTTTCCAATTGCCATACAGGGCTCTTGTGCTCACTCTACTGTCTTTAAGATTTTTGCACTTTGTAATTTCGTGGGGAAACCAGTGTAAGTCGTATGAAGTATAAGGGTCAAAATATTCAAGTGCTTCCATTTGTCCAATTTCTGGTGGAATACGTTTTAGTTTACTACCATAAAGCCAGACTTTTTTAACCTTTGTTAGTTTTGAGATTGTCTCAGGTAAAGTATGTATTTGGGAAAACAACTCTTGTCCAAGTTCCTCTACGGGTGAAAATTCGTCCCGGTTTTCTGCTGCTACCTTGTCAACATAGTCACATAGTTTTTTCCAAGCAACAGAATTTCTGTCTTGCACGTCATTCTCTATATTGGAAATTCTTTTGTTCATTATCGTGTCTTATTGTGCGATGTCGTCTATGCTTGCCACTAACGGATGGCGACTAATAGCCGTTGGGCTTTTGGAACACTCAACTTTCTTAACCGACAAAAGGTTATTTAAAGATACCAATGTTTATTAGCCGCCGCAAATTAAATTTCGCGAAGCGACCTTGTTAATAGCGCGCGGCGATGACCCTCGTCCGCCCAATGGCCATTAGTTGCTGTTAGGTGCTGGCTTACGTGTCGGTCGATACGTTGTCCCAGTCTTGGTTCATATATTTTATTAACCAGTTAAAGGAATAATGTCTTTCAACTACGACGCTTCTGTCGAGTTTGCTTGGCGCTTGTTCATTTTTAACTTGTGCGCTTACACAAGCCCAATTAAGTCTTAGTATTAAGTCGGCTTGATCAAGAATTTCTTTTTTGCTTCTCAACTTAGCTTTTTTTCGAAATTCGTCTGGCGTTAAGTCATGAATGATTTTAACGTCGTCGGTAACATTACAGACTTGGTCAGGATAATTTAAACTATCAACAAACCCTAATGCCCAAAGCATAACGTGCAAACTTTCATATCTCCAGTTTGCGTCTATTTTTTGTTGTTCTGTCGGTTGTTTAGCAGTTGCATATGCAATTTCATTAGGGCTTAGTTTTGTTGAAATACCGAAATCCTTGTCCATTTTGTCAAGGTGAACTTGTTCTAGGCCTTCGCTTTTTAAGCCTAAATAGCAAAGCGCAAAAGCTCTGTCAACAACCTCGTCTTGCGTACGAATTGTTACTTCATTTTCGGGATCAACAAACAAGGAATTTGGAGTATTGTAAACTGGAACATTATGAGATTTGCAATAGTCTTCAGATTTTTTTCGCCTTTCCTGTTGGTCTTTAGTCGCTGTGATATTTTCCACGGGCTTTGTAATTGTCGGCACGGTTGAATTGTCAACGTTATTGCAGGAGAATAAAAATATTGTCGAAATAATAAGGAATTCTTTTTTCATGCTGTTTGTCTTAAGCTTGCACCTAACTACCATCTAATATTACCAAATATCCAACAATTAACGTACAAAACTAAAATTAAACGAGCTTTTTTTGGAATTCTTCTAGTTTGTTTAAGTCGCTGTAAATTAGTGTTATAAGCCGATTTCAAACGTTTACAATTGCTTTTATACGGATGTAAATGCGTAAGAACCGAATAAAGTTTGGAAGTCGCCAGACCTTTGTATCGTCGATTTGAGAAAACGAATTTTCAGATCAAGAAATAAGAAGCCACAGATTGCCCAGATAACACAGATTGACTATCGATATAGATCTGCAAATCAAAAAATCTACGGCCCAAAAAAATAAATAAAAAAAACAAAAAATGATGAACATCAAAAATCACGTACACTTAATCGGACGTTTAGGTGCAAACCCGGAAGTAAAAGTATTAGAGAATGGTAACAAGCTTGCCCGCTTTAACATCGCCGTATCACAAACCTACAAAACAAAATCGGGTGAAAAAGTAACGGACGTACAATGGCACTCCATTGTGGCCTGGGGCAACCTTGCGGAGATCGCAGAAAAGATTCTTCAAAAAGGTACACAGGTAAATGTGGACGGAAAATTATTTAACCGCTCTTACACAAATAAAGAAGGCGTGAAGCGCAGCAGTACAGAAATTGTTGCGAACGAATTATTAGTATTCACACAAAAGAGTGCAGCATAAAACATAATAACAGTGACGAAGGCACATGTTCGAAGATCTGTGTCATCAGCGTCATCTGTGGCAAAAATATAAATCCATAAAAATCAGAAATCATGATGAACATTAAAAATCACGTACACTTAATCGGACGTTTAGGTGCAAACCCGGAAGTAAAAGTATTAGAGAATGGTAACAAGCTTGCCCGCTTTAACATCGCCGTATCACAAACCTACAAAACAAAATCGGGTGAAAAAGTAACGGACGTACAATGGCACTCCATTGTGGCCTGGGGCAACCTTGCGGAGATCGCAGAAAAGATTCTTCAAAAAGGTACACAGGTAAATGTGGACGGAAAATTATTTAACCGCTCTTACACAAATAAAGAAGGCGTGAAGCGCAGCAGTACAGAAATTGTTGCGAACGAATTATTAGTATTCACACAAAAGAGTGCAGCATAAAACATAATAACAGTGACGAAGGCATATGTTCTAAGATCTGTGTCATCAGCGTCATCTGTGGAAAAAATATAAATCCATAAAAATCAGAAATCATGAATACAGTAAACAGAGTACAATTAACAGGCAACCTTGGCAGCGACCCGGAAATTAAAACTTTTGAAAGCGGCAAGCTTGCAAAATTTTCGATAGCAACAAAAGAAGAATTTACAACCCGCGGCGGAGAAAGATCTGCAGACACCCAATGGCACTTTATCGTGGCCTGGAACAAAGTGGCAGAGCGGGTAGAAAGCGAACTTAAAAAAGGGAGCTTTGTAAGCATCGAGGGAAGATTAGTGACCCGGAATTATACGGACAAGAACGGAGTGAAAAAATACATCACTGAAGTTGTAGCAAACGATGTGGTAATTAACCAGAAACAATCTTAAAATTATAGAGAGGCTGCTTCCACTTAGTTTGCGATGGAGCAAATGGAAGCAGCAGCTCTTTTTAAGAAATGGCGTTAATATCCAGCTTTTTCAATTTCGGATTGAGTTTGTTAATACCGAGCACTACAAGAATAGTCATGCCACCCCCAAAAGCAATGGATGGTACAAGGCCCAGAAGTTTAGCAGCAACTCCGCTTTCAAAAGCGCCAATTTCATTACTGCTTCCTATAAAAATATTATTGATAGCACTCACTCGGCCCCGCATATTATTCGGAGTCATTAACTGTAAAATACTATGTCTCACAACCACGCTCACATTGTCAAAAGCACCGGTCATAAACAAGGCGGCGCAAGCCAACCAATAATTTGTACAAAATCCAAACAAAATGGTGAAAATTCCAAAAGCAATAACCGACCACAATAAAGCAACGCCGGCTTTTTTAGCAGGAGGATATGCGGCCATAATAAATGCAGAAATAACAGCGCCTATTGCAGGAGCGGTTCTTAAAAGTCCGTATGCCTCGGGGCCTAAATGCAACACCTTATCTGTAAAGGCAGGAATTAGTACAACGGCACCACCAAACAAAACAGCAAACAGATCGAGTGAAATTGCGCTAAGAACCATTTTATTACTGAAAACAAAATTAAGGCCCACTTTCATACTATCAAAAATGTTCTCCTTCTTTTCAGAAACTTCTGAAGAACCAGGATTCTTAATTTGGTAAAGAAGAAATAAAGACACAAGAAATAAAACGACTTCGATAGCGTGACACCATTCTGCGTTGAAAGTACCCTTGTGTCCGTAAACAAACCCTGCAAGTACTGGACCAAGTATGGCGCCGGTGTGCCAGGCAGTGCTGTTCCAGGTAGCGGAATGCGTGTAATCTTTTCGTGGAACAAGCTGGCTGAGATAAGGATTAGTTGCAGCTCCTAAAAAAGCGCGGACGATGCCGAAAAGAAAAACAACTGAAAATAAAACAACGATTCCTGCGCTGTGCAGCAGGTGAATCATGACTTGAGCGTTTAAAAATAAGAACAAAGCCCCAAGCATTAACAAAGCACTGCAGGAAAAAATGATTTTCTTTTTAGAAATAAGATCAACATAATGCCCGCTGAAAAAAGATGTAATGATAAAAGGGATGGCCTCCGCAAGCCCTATAAAACCAAGAGTTAACTCATCTTTTGAATGTTCATAATAAACCTGCAGGTAAATGGTACTAAACTGCATTTGAATGGCAAGGGTTAAAAACAAACGAACAAGAACAAACAGTCTGAATTCTTTTATTTTAAAAACCTGGAGGGAATCCGTTTTGATGAAAGACATAAATCGGCTGTAAAATTAAGCAAAAGCAAATAACAATAACAGTATTAAACAGAAACCCCATGGAAGAATATGCAAAACATTTAAACATTAAAGCACTGGCGGAAGACGATCGCCCAAGAGAAAAGTTTTCTGGATTAGGGCGTCATTCCTTGAGTGATGCAGAATTAATAGCCATTATCCTTGGCTCGGGAAACCGGGATGAAACTGCCGTACAGCTGGCAAGGCGCATTTTGGCTGCCTGTGGCAACAATATTAACGAACTGGCCAAATTAAGTCTGGCCGACTTGAAAAAATTTAAAGGGGTAGGGGAGGTTAAAGCAATTACTCTTGCGGCTGCTTTTGAATTGGGGCGAAGGCGCAAAGAATCCGAATCTATTAAGAAACCCAAAATAACTTCCAGCAATGTGGCTTACGAACTTTTGAATAAACGTTTAAGCGATCTGCCGCACGAAGAATTTTGGGTACTTCTTCTGGACCGCGCCAACCAGGTAACAAGAGAAGAATGTTTAAGTAAAGGCGGGATTTCAGGAACTGTAGTAGATGTGCGTCTCATTTGCAAGATGGCAGTGGAGTCATCTTCTAGTGGTGTTATTATTGCACACAATCATCCCAGTGGACAAATTCTTCCCAGTGAGCAGGATAAATCGATTACCAAAAAATTAAAAGAGGCCCTGAAGCTTTTTGAGATTTCTTTGCTAGACCATGTGATCATCGGCGATCAGAAGTACTGTAGTTTTTCAGATGACGGCTTACTTTAAAATTATAACCATGAAAGAATTGATATACTCAAAATCTATGATATCACTGAGCGAGGAACAAAAAAGCATAATTGCATCTGCCGGAAATATAAAAATAAATGCAGTAGCGGGATCCGGAAAAACAACAACGGTAATTGAATACGCGAAAACACGCCCCGATAAATCGCTTATACTTTATTTAGCTTTTAATAAATCAGTAAAGTTAGAAGCTGAAGAGAAATTCAGAAACAATGGGCTTCATAATGTAAAAGTAGAGACGGCACACTCTTTGGCATATAAACATGTGGTAATTGGAAGCAGGTACAAAGTGCGGCATATGACTTATAAAACCCATGAGATCGCTGAAATACTTGGACTAAACGGAGGGGGAGAAAAACACGCAGAGTTTGTGCTGGCTAATCACATCTTAAAATTTATTTCCTACTTCTGCAATAGTGACAAAGAAAGAATAAAGGATCTCAATTATCTGGAAGTTCTTACTGACTTTAACGCCAGAGACTTTGTGAAAAGTTGCTATCGTTACATCGAGATGCAGGCAGAAAAATTATTTCAAAAAATGGAACTTGCAGAAATTGAAGTCACACATGATTTTTATCTCAAGAAATTTCAATTGACCAGGCCGCAGTTAAAGTATGACTACATACTTTTTGATGAAGGCCAGGATGCTTCTGCAGCTGTTCTTGATGTGTTTTTGAAACAAGCCGGTACAAAAGTGATAGTGGGCGATACACATCAGCAAATTTATGGCTGGCGTTATGCTATAAACTCTCTTGAAAAAGTAAATTTTCAGACCTTCCATTTATCCACCAGCTTTCGTTTTGGTAAAGACATAGCGCATCTGGCAAATCGTGTACTGGGTTGGAAAAATTATTTCAGGGCTCAGGAGAACATAGTTATAAACGGTGGGGGACAAACAACGGGTCTTAAAATAAAAGCGATTATTGCGCGAACAAACCTGGGATTACTTTTAGAAGCCATTAGTTTTATCACCAAAAAAGAACATGGCACAAGTATTTATTTTGAGGGAAATATAAATTCATACACCTACGCAGAAGATGGAGCTTCATTGTATGATGTGCTCCATCTTTACAATAGAAAGCGCGGTGCTATAAAAGATAAAATAATTCGCACCATGCGAAATCTTGACGAGCTGGAAGAGTATATTGAAAAAACAGAGGATGCTCAGTTGGGCATAATGGTTGAAATTGTAAAAGAATATGGTAACGCAATTCCCGGGCTAATCAGAGACCTGAAATCCCGCCATGTACAAGGAGATGAAAAGCAGAAAGCAGAATGGATCTTTTCTACCGTGCATCGCTGCAAAGGCATGGAGTATGACGAAATTTACCTGGCGCCTGATTTTATTACCGAAAAAAAAGTAATAGACGCGTCGAAAAAGTTGCGGGAGGAAAATGCAAAAGCAAAATTGCTTGAAGAAATAAATCTTTTATACGTGGCTTTAACCAGAACAAAACATCTTTTACACATTCACGCTAAAACTTTGCCGGAAGATTTCCCTGCTTCTAAAACTATTTGCGTAATAAAAGAAGAGGTATCGGAAGATGCAAAAGTAGGTCCCGTCGGCGACAAGTTATCGAATACTGCTCTGGATCCGGATTCTGCTATTCTTCTGGAGGCTTCTCCAACAAAAGAAAAAGCATACAACGTGGAAAAGATGCGTGAAACATATAAAGGTGCATACAGTCCATGGACAGAGGCCTTGGATAAAGAACTAGAAACTTTGATGATGAACTTGTCTGTAAAAAAATTGGCGCTGCATTTTGGCCGGACGGAAGGTTCGATTAGGTCGCGGATAAAGAAGTTGGAGAAAACAAGTTTATGTAAGTAATACTAAGTTTTATGAAGTATGATAAATACATAGTTAGTGTTGATTCAAAATTTCTTTTTTTTCAGTTTAAAAGTGTTGGTCACAGAGGAGAAATAATTAAACAAGTAGAGTTCAGCGAGACGAGTTTGCCAGGATATAATAATCTTGGTTTCGGGGATAGGCGAAATTGACGGTACGGTTAATTCTGATAATGGTGATTTAAGAAAAGTTGTTTCAACAGTTGTGTCTATCGTTCATGTATTTACAAATCAATTTCCTGAGGCCCGGATATTCTTTAAAGGAAGTAATGAAATAAGGACACGACTATATAGAATCGTAATAACTAACAATCTGGTGGAATTAGAAGACGATTTTATCCTCTTTGGATTGAAAGGGGAATAGTGGCTCGTATTTAGTAAAGGGATAGAGTTTGAAGCGTTTTTATTTCAAAAAAAACATGTAAATTTAAAGTATGAAAACCTCCGTTAAAAAACTTAGAAAATCAAAGATTGTCATTGAAATTTTAAAAGATTTGGAGAGAGACGAAAATGTTGTATTATTTCCTGAAAAACTAAAGGAAGCTAACGAAATACTTAGTAGAGGGGAACTTCTGAATACAAATAATAAGATCTGAACAAATAAACGAGGACTTTCTTTTTTCACTTTATCTTTATGTTAACAATTGTCACCATCATAGGCGCACGTCCGCAAATTATTAAAGCTGCTGCACTAAGCCGCGCTATCAAAACAAAATTCAGTACAGAAATTAAAGAGATTATAGTTCATACGGGCCAGCATTACGATGCCAACATGAGCCAGGTATTTTTCGATGAACTGGGAATTCCCACACCGGATTACAATTTGAACGTAGGAAGTGGAAGTCATGGTAAACAAACAGCTACAATGCTTGCTGGCATTGAAGAAATTCTTTTAAAAGAAAAACCTAATGCCATTGTACTTTACGGAGATACGAATTCTACTTTGGCGGGCGGAATTGCGGCCAGTAAAATTCACGTTCCTGTGGTGCATATCGAAGCGGGACTGAGATCTTTTAGCAAAGCCATGCCGGAAGAAGTGAACCGTATTATGTGCGATCACGTCAGTACACTTTTATTTTCCCCCACTAAAACCGGTTTTGAAAATTTGGTGCGCGAAGGCTTTAATAAAGATGCGCAAGCGCCTTTCTCTGCTGATAATCCTAAAATCTATCACTGCGGCGATGTGATGTATGATAACAGTTTGTTTTTTAGCGAAGTTTCAGAAAATAAAACAGACATCATTCAGAAATTAAAGCTTGAAAAAAATAAATTTATTCTTGCTACAATTCATCGTAACAACAATACCGACGAGCCTGAAAGATTAAATGCGCTTTTTAGATCTTTACAGGACATTTCTGTAAAGCATGATTTGGAAGTAGTACTTCCTTTACATCCGCGGACTTCCAAATTATTGGAAACCAACCTCGATAAAACTTTGTACGCGCAAATTCAATCCAATTCGAAATTCAGAATTATTGAACCGGCCTCTTTTTTAGAAATGGTAGCGCTGGAAAAAAATTGTAAACTTGTTATGACCGACAGTGGCGGTGTTCAAAAAGAAGCCTTTTATTTTGAGAAACCCTGTGTGATCTTGCGTCCCGAAACGGAGTGGGTAGAACTCGTAGAATGTGGTGCGGCTATTGTGGCGGATGCAGACGAGAAAAGGATTAAAGAGGCTTTCGAAAAATTAACTTCAAAAACAGATTTAAAATTTCCAAAGTTGTACGGTGATGGAAAAGCTGCAGAGTTTATTTGCGGGGAGTTTGTGAAGAATCTTGCGAGCTAGTGTGCCCGGAATTTCAAAATCCTAACTACCGCGTCAAAATGATGTAATCTTTCAAAAGCGTTTTTAGAAAAGCCTGGTTGTCTTTTGGTGCTTTAAGATTTAATTCTTTTACCATTTTATCGGTCAATAAAGTTAAAGCTTCATCGTGCGCCGGGTTATTAACCGTTAGTTTTTTGCTGAGTGTTTCCTTTACAATTAACATGGCTTCTTCCGACATTTTTGCCACTTGCGGATAAGTTACTTTATGATCTTTTGTTTTGTAAAGCTTTAAGAGTGTATCCAGTGCCATGCGCTCACTTTTGCCCACATTTACAACTACTGTATTGGCCAATAAATCGCCTAAACGTTGGTTGTATTTGGAAGAAATGGCGCTCAATACAGCTACACCCCCTATAGAAAAATAAATGTCAAGTGCCCTGAAAATCCAACGCATCAAATAGTCTAAAAAAGTTGCCTGCTCTCCATCCATGCGTATAACCCTTAGCTTGAGAACGCGTTTTCCGAACGATTGTCCATTATTAAGTTGCTCAAAACCAAGACTGTAAAGTAAAACAAAGGGCAAAACGAAAAAGTATAGCAGGTAATCTACCTCCATACCGATCAGACCTTGAATACCAAATATTAAAAGGGTTACCAGGCCCATCAAAATTAAATCGAGGGCTAATGCAAGAGCACGTTCCCACGGATTTGCAAGGCCATATTGGATAGTAACATTTTGTGAGGTGGTTATTTCAATATTCTTCAATTTTTATGTAATTTGGGACGTTCACATTACCCAATGAAGGAGTCCGAATTTATTGAGCAAAATAAGGAAAAATGGCTGGAGTTTGAAAATAATCTCCAGAAAAATGATGTTGATCCCGCAAAGACCAGCAAACTTTTCGTTCAGATTACTGACGATCTTTCTTACGCGCGCACGTTTTATAAGAGCCGCTCCGTTAAACTTTATTTAAATGGCACCGCCAAATTATTATTCAACGATTTAAATAAATCACAAAAGAAAGGATCTGCTGCTTTCATAAAGTTTTGGAAAACCGATCTTCCACTAACTATGTACCATTCGCGCAGAGCCATGCTGATCTCTTTCCTGGTTTTTGTAGCTTGTTTTATTCTTGGAGTGGTAACAAGCATCCAGGATAAAGAGTTTGCAGCTTCAATTTTAAGTAAAGATTATGTAAACATGACCAATGAAAACATTGCGAAGGGCGATGCCATGGGCGTTTACAAAAGAGATAGTGAGATGAAAACCTTTCTTCCTATTCTTTACAATAATTTAAAAGTAGATTTCCTTACTTTTTTCTCCGGCATTTTTATGGCCATAGGTTCTTTGGTAATAATGGTAGTAAATGGGGTAATGGTAGGTGTTTTTCAATATTTTTTTATCGAGAAAGGGTTGTTTTGGGAATCTTTTTTAGGAATCTGGACGCATGGGTCTCTGGAGATTCCGGCAATCATTCTGAGTGGTGGTGCAGGACTGACGCTCGGACGAGGTCTTTTATTTCCCGGAACACATTCACGCTTCCAGGCTTTTAAATTAAGTGGCATGAATGGCCTCAAAATAATTATAGGAGTTGCACCACTTACTTTGTTGGCGGCTTTTATAGAAGGTTTTTTAACCCGTCATACAGATATTCCCGATCTCATCCGTTTTGTTTTTATTTTAATTGCATTTTCATTCGTACTTATTTATTTTTTCATATACCCCCGCAGGGTGGCTAAGTCTCAAAAGGATGAAACTACAGAAACAAAAAGCCTCATTTACAAAGCACCTGTAGTCTTTGATCCTTCCGAAATATATACGGGCGCTAAAATTCTGACCGAGACTTTCCGTTTATTGTTTAGTTATTTTGCTTTCTTTGGACGTTATATTCTTTTGTTCTCTTTGCTCTGCGCCTTTCTTGTAGCCAGTAATCCTTTAAATCTTTTTCATTTTTTTGAAGATTATAGTTTTGCTATGACTAACTTTTTTGATTACGACGAGTTCCCTTTTCTTGGAGTAGCCTCACTTCTCATTTTTGGAATCACTATTACAGCCTCTCTTATTTATCTTAAAAATAAATTAAAACCGAAAGAGAAGGATGGGTCTGCTTCTCAAACGCAGGTCTCCTTAAAATTAGTTGCTTCGGTTTTTTTGAGTCTTGCTCTATATGTCTTTATTATTTTCACAGATATTGATTTTACTTTTACACTGGCGCAAATTTTCTTTCCTTTTATAATCTTTATTTGCTGTGTTTCTAATTACGAAGACATAACTGTGTTGGAAGCTATACAGCGAACCCCGACACTGCTGGCTGGTTCCTGGTCAAAATTTCTCTCGTCGGCAGTGGTGTTTTTTATTCTGAGTATGATCCTTTATTCAACAGCTATGTATGGATTAAAACTCTTATTTATTCAAGACGCTTTGGTCTGGATTTTGACAGACGATGAAACCACAGCCGAGAAAATTTCTATGGGACTTCTGGCATTTCAAAGCTTTTTTAGCTTCCTGTTATATAGTTCATTATCTGTCATTTCAAATAGTCTTTTATATTTCACCGTAAAAGAAACACAGTCGGCCGAACACCTTATTAAAAAAATTAAAACCATAAGCCTGCAAAAATGAAGTTTTACAGATGGATCTTAATTTTTAGTATGGCTGTTCTATCCCTTCAACTGGATGCTCAAAAGGATGCAGCAACACCAATAAGTCAAGAGGAATGGAAAGAGATGTCTGATGGTGTAGACTATACCGAGACTTATAAAGAACAGGAGCAAAATAAGAAGAATGAACAGGTTAAAACAAGCGACTTTAAAACTGATTTTCGCTTTGGAGCTTTTAACTATATTTTTTACATCGTGGTATTTGTTGTTATAGGTCTTTTGATCTATTGGATCTTCAGGAATTTAGGTTCCAATAAAGAAGTGAAACCACTCACGGTAACCATTGATTCCATGACTCATATTGAAGAACATATTCATGAGGTAAATCTTGAAGCTTTGTTAAACGAGGCCGTATTAGCAAAAAATTACAGGATAGCGCTACGACTCAATTTTCTTATTGTCATAAAACTACTTTCGCAAAGAGATAAAATAAACTGGGCTAAAGAAAAAACTAACTGGGAATACCATTCCGAGTTAAAAGAAACGGTTTTAGCTGACCAGTTTAAAGAGATCATTAAAAGTTTTGAAATCTTCTGGTACGGAGAGCACCTGTTAACTGAATTAGATTATCATAACACGGAACCTGCTTACAAGGCTCTGCAAAACCAACTGAAGACAAGATGAGCAGAAGCCTGATAGTTTTTAGTTTGCTCATAGCGCTGCTTATAGGAGTGTTCATTTACTATAAGAATGCTTACTTTCCAAAGTACAATTGGACACCCGATTACAAAATAAATAGTGAACAACCATATGGACTAAAATTAGCCTACACAACGATTAAAAATAACCATTCAACAACCATCATTTACAATCAATCCTATCATTTGCTTGACACAAATAGTTCTAACAGTAATCTTGTTTTTATTGGGGACGACTTTTACATTGATTCTGTCGCCGCCTCCAGCCTCATAAAATACGTGGAGAAGGGAAATAATGTTTTAATCTCGAGTAATTATAGTCCCCTGGAGATTTTGCGCAATTTTATTCCACTACACGATACCATTTATGGTTTCGGGGGAAGAATGGATAGTTTGATAAGTCTTGATTTTAGGGGCGATTCGGTTCCTTTTAAAAAGAAAATAGATTTCCATTATCAGTATTTGAAAGATACTGCAAGTACTTACTGGAGTTACTACGGAAGCAACTATTACAAGGATACCTTAAGTACATACGATTTTGAACCTATTTCTTTTTTAAATGATTCAAACCTCAATGCCTTTTATGTGCGTTGCGGAAAAGGAAAATTTATTCTACACGCGAATCCAGTGTTATTTACCAATTATTACATGGTTGGACAGAATGGTTTTGAGCATGCAAATAACATGCTTTCGAAATTGCATAAGGGCCCTGTGTATTGGGATGATCATACCTCTGTTCAATCAAATAGCAGTCGTAGCGCCCATGTTAATCCTCTGAAATTTTTATTTTCGCATCCCCATTTAAAGTGGGCCTGGTATTTATTTTTAATTACCATTGTTTTATACCTTGTTTTCCGTTCAAAGAGAGAACAGCGCATAATTCCTTTAATGCCCGTAAATACAAATGCTTCTGTGGAATATACAAAAGCTATTGGCACGCTTTATTTTCAAAGCAAGGGGCACACACATATTGCAAACGAAATGTATATTCTTTTTTTATCAGAGATTCGCACCCGCTACAATCTTTCTACCGACATGGCTGAACTCGATCTGGTAGAACTATTAAGTATACGTTCGGGTATAGACAAATCTGTTTTATATAATTTGTTTAAACAGTTTAAATTTATTCGTTCCAGTGAGGACGCAAGTGCTGATGATTTAATAAATCTTCATAACGCTATAGAAAATTACAATAAAAAACGAAAATAATATGAGTATAGAAAATCCATCGTCGGAAGAAAATACACCGGAAAAAGTTGAAATACAGCAGTCAGATTCTTCCGCAGTGCCGATACCTGAGAAACTGGATATAGAATTTGTGCATTCTATTTACGAAAAAACAAAAAGAGAAATTCACAAAGTGATTATTGGCAACGATGATCTCATTCAGCTTATTCTTGCTGCTATGTTTAGCGGGGGTCATATTCTTTTAGAAGGTGTGCCGGGTGTTGCCAAGACTATGATGGCCAAATTAATTTCGCAGTGTTTGCATATCGATTTTAAACGTATTCAGTTTACTCCCGATTTATTGCCTTCCGATTTAATTGGTGTGACGTTGTTTAACATGCAAAAAACAGAATTCACCTTTAAAAAAGGACCTATTTTTTCGAATCTTGTTTTAATTGATGAAATTAATCGCTCGCCGGCAAAGACACAGGCAGCTTTATTTGAAGCGATGGAAGAAAAACAAGTTACTGTTGACGGCGAAACTTATCCTTTAGGCGTTCCCTTCTTTGTAATAGGTACTCAAAATCCAATAGAGCAGGAGGGAACCTATAAGTTACCAGAGGCGCAACTCGACAGGTTTTTATTTAAATTGCACGTTGATTATCCTGATCTTAACAATGAAGTCGCTATCCTGCAACGTTTTAAAGGCGATTTCCAGCAGAAAAAAACAGAGACTGTAAATTCAGTGGTGCACGCGCACGATATTGAAAAGTGTCTTTCTATTATTGAGAAGGTGCATATTAAGGATGAACTCATTACTTATATAGCAACCATTGTTCACCAAACGCGTAATAATGGAAATTTATTTATAGGAGCTTCGCCGCGTGCCTCAATGGCCATTCTTAAAACTTCTAAAGCAATTGCCGCCTTAAAAGGAAGAGATTTTGTAACGCCTGATGATATTCAATTAGTGTGTTATCCTGTATTAAGTCACCGCATTATTTTATCACCCGAAAAAGAAATGGAAGGAATAACTATTCAGCATGTTATTCGTGAAATGATTAAAGAGATTGAAGTGCCGAGATAATGAAAGTTTTTAAAAGTCTATATCTTACCGATAGAGTTTTCTATGCTTTAGGAACATGTATATTTCTGTTCTTCGTTTCATTCGTGTATGCTGTAGTTTTTTACATCGCTCTCTTTTTGCTTTTCGCCTTCTGTATGGCGGTTTTAGCAGATCTGGTTTTTCTTTATAAATCAACGTTGGTTTCCGCAGCAAGAAATGTCGCCAGTGTTTTGTCTTTAAGTGATAAAAACAAAGTGATTTTAACGGTTACCAATCTTTCCGGGCGTTTTATCGATCTTAAAATTATTGATGAAATTCCCTACCAGTTTAACGAAAGGGATTTTAAAGTTCATGTGCGTCTTGAAAAAGAAAAAACAGAAACAATCAATTACCACGTGAAACCCCTGGTTAGGGGAGAATATCTTTTTGGAGATATAAATGTTTTTGTGAAAACAAAAATCGGACTAGTTTACAAAAAGGAAACCACGGAGGCCGAAAAGCTTGTAGCTGTTTATCCATCCATCATCCAGATGAGTCAGCAGGAGCTTGTTGCGATGAATCATCCGTCGTTTGTGCAGGGAGAGAATAAGAACCGGAAATTAGGGCAGAGCTATGAGTTCGACCAGATCAAAGTATATGTTCCGGGTGATGATACGCGACACATAAATTGGAAAGCCAGCAGCACCTTAAATGAGCTCATGGTGAACAATTACGAGGACGAACGTTCGCAACAGATCTATTCTATCATAGACAAAAGTCGTGTTATGAAAATGCCTTTCAATGGTCTTACGCTAATGGATTATGCGATTAATGCAAGCCTGGCTTTTTCAAACATAGTGCTTAAAAAACAGGATAAAGCGGGTCTCATTATTTTTTCAAAAGGCATTGGAGGTTTGCTAAAAGCAGATCGGGGCCCACGCCATTTGAAAAAAATCATGTATGCTTTGTACAAAGAAAAGTACGATTACTCTGAAGCAAATTACGAAGCGCTTTACAGCACAATTCGTAAAACCATTCCCAACCGAAGCTTATTATTTCTGTACACAAATTTTGACAGCATTTATGCTTTGGAAAGAAATATACGCGTACTGCGTTTAATAAATAAAAATCATTTGCTTGTGGTGGTTTTCTTTGAAAACGAGGAGTTAGAGGCGTATACAAAGACTGAAGCCTCAGACTTGCTCGATATTTACCAACTTACCATAGCAAGGAAGTTTATTTTTGAGAAAAGGCAAATTTTTAAAGAATTACAAAAACATGGAATTCAGGCTATAAAATGCACTCCCGAAAATTTATCGGTCTCTGCTATTAATAAATATTTAGAGCTTAAAAACCGGGGACTTATCTAATGTCGGTTAATAAATTCCTAAGAAATCGTCTTTTTTGTTAAAGATGAAAATAATTGGAAATTTTATTTAGCTTTAAACAATCTAAAATTATTATTAACCTAAAAACTCAAACTTATGAATTGGTATTTAATGGTATTAAAAAGATATGCTGAATTTACTGGCAGATCAAGAAGAAAAGAATATTGGATGTTCGTTTTGATAAACTTTATCATCTCCCTGATCCTTGGATTTGTTGGAGGCATGGTAGAATTTATTTATTTGGGCAACATTTATTCTTTGGTAGTGCTTGTTCCAACCATTGCTGTGGGCGTTCGTAGAATGCACGATGTTAACAAAAGCGGATGGTTCTTATTAATTCCTATTTACAATCTAATTCTTGCTTGTACTGAAGGTGATGCTGGTCCAAACAGATTTGGAGCAGATCCTAAAGGTCAGGATTCGTTTAACCAGGAAGCTCTAGACAGCCACCTTGCTAACTAAATTTCTACTGAAATTATAAAAGGACTCTGTAATATACGGGGTCTTTTTTTTTACAAAAATAAATGACTTTCAGGATTTGAAAACACTTTTGTCTGTCTGCTATTTTCAATTTCCCTTTAAAATTTTATTTTAACTTTAAAAGTTATTTAGTTTATTAATCTTGAATTTTTTTTATGAATTGGTATTTAAAAGTAATAAAGCAATACGCCGACTTTAAAGGCAGAGCAAGAAGAAAAGAATTCTGGATGTTTACACTTGTATCCATTCTCATTGGTTTTGCTCTGCAGCTATTAGACTACATGCTAGGAATTCAATTTTCTAGTTTAGGCATGTATGGTCGCGATTATGGACCTCTCTATAGTATTTATTCGTTGGTTATGTTGGTGCCTTCACTGGCTGTTAGCGTAAGGCGTTTGCATGATGTTAATAAATCGGGCTGGTATCTTCTTCTTTGGTTGTTTTTAATCATAGGATGGATTTGGTTACTAGTACTTCATTGTACGGAAGGTACTAAGGGACCAAATAAATATGGCGCTGATCCAAAAAACGGAGAGTCCTTTAACGACGACGCTTTGGACAGTCACCTCACAACTTAATTACTATAAATTTGTAATCATGAATTGGTATTTAAAAGTATTAAAGCAATATGCTGACTTTAAAGGCAGAGCGAGAAGAAAAGAATATTGGATGTTTTTTCTTTTCAATTTTATAATCTGGATGGTCATGGTCGCTGTAAGTATGATTTTGGCCATCACCGGTGGCATGGCCGCTGCGCCGGTGTTAAGCATCCTTTTAGCCATTTATTACCTCGGTATTATAGTACCAGGTCTGGCCGTTACAGTGAGACGGCTCCACGATCAAAACAAGAGTGGAACCTGGTTTTTTTTAGCTTTCTTTCCTTTAATAGGAGGTATTTGGCTTCTTGTGCTTATGTGTACGGAAGGCACTTCAGGTCCGAATCAATATGGTGCTGACCCAAAAAACGGAGAGTCATTTAACGAAGACGCCTTAGATAGCCATCTCAGCACTTAGCCAAACTATTATGAACTGGTATTTAAAAGTATTAAAGCAATATGCCGATTTTAAAGGCAGAGCCAGAAGAAAAGAGTTCTGGATGTTTTTTCTTTTTAATTTATTAATTTGGATGGCATTGCTCGTACTGAGTTCTTTTTTGACAAACGGAAGCGATGAAACCGATACAGTCATCACCTATCTTTTAATCGGCCATTTTTTCATCATGCTGATACCAGGTTTGGCCGTTACAGTTAGGCGCCTGCACGATATGGGCAAAAGTGGCAGTTGGTTTTTTATTTATTTCGTTCCCGTGGTGGGAGGAATATGGTTGCTATCGCTACTATGTACGGATGGCGTGTCAGGTCCAAATCAATATGGCCCCGATCCGAAAAACGAGGTCTCTTTTAACGAAGACGCCTTAGATAGTCATCTCGCAAATTAAGTGAAAAATAAAAAGACCCTGGTTTAGCAGGGTCTTTTTTTTGTTGTGAAGAATGATGTTGTAAACTTTACGATCGTTTATTGGCGATCAGAAGTTTTTTATGAATAAATGCAAGCGTGTAAGCCGGGTTCTGTTTCGTCTTTCTTTTTAAGGAGAAAGGTATATCTACCATTTATCTTTGCGACCTACCCATTGCGGCTCCTTGCTTTCGCAAGAATAAGACGGGTCGCCTTAACTACCGCAACCTATTTGGCCTTTCAACATCCGAGGTTTACCCTGCAAAACTATTACTAATTCTGCCTGTGAGCTCTTACCTCACATTTTCACTATCACCCTGATGCAAAGCGCAAGCACTTGCTTCAAGGCTACCTTGCTTTCTGTGGCACTTTCTGTTACAAAAACATTCCTGCTTTTGCACCCATCCTTTCAAATGGCGGATTACCCTGTGTTGCCCGGACTTTCCTCTATGTAATTTGCATACATAGCGGTAGAACAACTTGCCTTTAAAGATAAGCAAAAAAACTGACGTCGCTGTAAAACGACTTACTCCAAAAGCGTTTTTAAAAGAAATTTATTTTTTGAGACCTTCCCGAGTTACATCACTGATGGTGTAATAGGTGTCTTTCAAAATACTGGACTCAATCTCTTCGCGGCTGCACCATCTCACCTCAGTAATACTTTCTTCTGCCTGGGGAATAAGTTTCTCAGAATAATCGGTGGTCATATAAAACCAATACGATTGTTTTATCGCATAGCCTTTTTTATATTGATAAATATGAAAGGAAGAGGGAAGTTGCTTTTTCAGTGTTAAGTTTTTAATCGCGCACTCCTCTTCACATTCTCGTACGGCTGCTTCTTCAATAGTTTCTCCTTTTTCCAGTTTTCCCTTAGGAAGATCCCATCGGTTGTGCCTGCGGATAAATAAAAATTCATTGTTCTTTTCAATAAATCCACCTGCAGCTTCAATGTAGTGGAGCGACTTTTTTAGAATGGGAAATGCTTTTTCGAATGCTAATCCAGATATAAAAACAGAGTTTTTCTGTGTTTCATCAGTAAAGTTTTCTATAATTTGCTTTAACTTTTTTTCACTCTCTTCGCTCTCATCTAATTTAATTGATTGATCTTGCGAAGGTTGCGTACCAAGGGATACGAACTCTAAAAATTTGTCATTTAAATATATTCGTGTGTTCATAAATATCTGATTTTGTAAAGGAACTAAACTTTAATTTTGCGGCATGACTTCGTTTGATGATGCCGAGTATAAAGTTGCTGAATTTTTATTACAAATAAAAGCTGTAAAACTTCAGCCTGAAAATCCTTTTACATGGGCAAGTGGATTAAAATCACCAATTTATTGTGATAACAGGAAAACCTTATCCTATCCGAAAATAAGGACGTATATCCGCCAGCATTTTGTGGAAACTATTAATGAGCATTTTGCCAAACCTGATGTGATAGCTGGTGTAGCCACCGGCGGCATCGCCATTGGAGCACTCGTAGCGCAGGAAATGGGATTGCCGTTTGTATATGTGAGAAGCGAAGCTAAAAAGCACGGTCTCACTAACATGATTGAGGGCGAAATTGAAAAAGGCCAGTCTGTTGTAGTAGTAGAAGATCTTATCAGTACAGGAGGAAGCAGCTTAAAGGCTGTGGAAGCTCTTCGCGAGAAAGGGTGCGATGTAAAGGGTATGGTAGCCATTTTTACTTATGGTTTTGATGAAGCTGTTCAGAATTTCAAGAAAGCCAAGTGCAGAATAGAAACACTTACCAATTATACCACTCTCATAAATGCAGCTCTTCAAAAGGAGTACATTGATGAAAAAGATATCAAGAGTTTGAAAGAATGGCGTGCTAATCCGGCCAAATGGAGCGAAAGCATTGCAAAATAAGCGAATGTGAAATAAGTATAATTCTCTCTCCTATTAAATTCTAATGCATACTTTTGGTATGCATTTTTATTTTAGAGATTTATGGAATTCTTTTATTTCATGCATCTCCATAATAAGAACTAAAAAACAGATATATGAAAAAAATAATTTTGATCGTAGCCGGACTCTTATTTGCATGCTCAGTTAGTAATGCCCAGGTAACAGATAATCTCACAAACAAAAGGTATATAGAAATTACCGGGACAAACGAAATGGAAATCACGCCAGATGAATTGTATATTACTATTACGCTTCTCGAAAGAATGGAGGGTAAAGAAAAAATTACCATAGACAAACAAGAAGCAGAACTTAAAAAAAGTTTAAAAGAATTAAATATTGATCTTGCTAATCTAACGCTAAGCAAAGCAGACGCAGATTACGGAAAGGTTCGTAAATCTAACAAAGATGTTCTTGTAAGCAAAGCCTATATTTTAAAAGTAGGAGATGCAGAGATGTTATCGAAAGTCTATGAAAAACTGGACAAGATAAATGCTTACGATGCTTATATTTCAAGATACACACATTCTAAAATTCTTGACTTCCAAAAAGAATGCCGCATTAAAGCAATTAAGGTTGCCAAAGAAAAAGTAGATTATATTTTAGCCGCAGTAGATCAAAAAGCAGGAACTCCCATACAAATAATGGAGACCGAAAATTATGTTCAGGATCAACCTCCCGTGTATGGTTATGGGCGTATGGATAAAATGGCTATGAATAGTGTTAGTGTAGGTGGTAATGCCGAAAGTTCAGACATCTCATTCAAAAAAATTAAAATCCGTTCAGGCTTTTTAGTGAGGTATGAAATCCTAACTAAGTAAAATACACCTACTCACTACTTACTACTCACAACTTAAAACTAAACCGTGGCAAAATTCACTATCATTAGCGGAACAAATAAAACCGCTTCTCCTTTAAAAAATCTCTACACTTTTCTAAGTGATTTTAAAAACTTCGGTTCTTTATTACCAGAAGACAAAGTAGATAATTTTAAATATACCGAAACCGAGTGTTCTTTTAATATCAAAGGCATTACACCTATGACTATTAAGGTAGCAGAAAAAGTGCCTTACGAATTTATTTTATTTTCAAGTGATGGACTTGCAAAATTCAATTTCAGTTTAAAGGTGCAATTCATTGGAGATGCTGAACAAACTGGCGAATGCAAAATAGATTTACTGGGCGACCTCAATCCTTTTATAAAAGCCATGGCAGAGAAACCTCTGACAGGACTGGTGAATACCATGTCTTTAAAATTATCTCAACTAACCGTTTAAGAAAATGAAAATAAACGCCGCCATTCAATTATTACCACTAGGAGCTAAAGGAAGCCGCTACGAAGTTATAGATAAAGCCATAGCACTCATTCAAAACAGCGGACTCAACTATAAAGTTTGTCCTTTCGAAACGGTAGTAGAAGGAGAAACAGAGCCCGTTTATAAACTCATAAGAGATATACAGGAAGAAACCTTAAAACATAATTGCGATGAGTTGCTTATCAATATCAAGATACATGCGGCAACGCGGGACCTCAGGTTTAGTGAGAAACTGGAGAAGTATTGATTTTCTAAAAAATCTAAAGAGGTATCACAGGGGTGATACCTCTTTGGTTTTACAGATCTGCGAAATTAGTTTACTGGTTGAAAGCGAATTCATCCGGTAAATTTATAGTCAGCATAATTCAGCAAAATCTGTTAAATCAACTTCTAACCTTCCCTTTAACCCTTCATTAGCACATCTCTGTTACGCAACCACACCGCTTTATTTAAATGCCTTCTCGATCTGTAAATTTCGGTCAATCCAATTGAATAGGCACCAACGCCGCCGCCAAAACCAATTGCAAATACTGGAATCGCAATAACCGGCGCAGCAGCTGCTACAGTTAGAAAAGCAACTCCTCCTGCAATGGCAAGTATTTTTCCGCGTTTGGTTTGTTTTCTAAAACGTTTGTATTCTTGTTGACTTTCAGGACCCACGTTTTCGAACTCAGTATTTATTTTCTTCCCAAAGAAACCAATCTTCTTTGTTGTATTATTTTTAGTGTAACAATTTGTATTTAAATCTAATAAGACGGTTTCCTTTTCATACTTTTCTTTAAAAACGCTGTCTCTGTTCTGCGCATTTAAGTTCGAAAACAGAAGGGGAACATGGCAAACTGCCAGCAAAATTAGAAATTGATTTTTACTCAAGCATTTTGCTTTTGGTAAAAGACTTTTGAGAATCTTCGATTTCATGGTGTTTATAGTTTTAGCATTAACGGTTAAATCTTTGATTTAGTGTTCGACTGTATGTAAGACGAAATGCTTAACAGAATGTTACACGGGTGGCATCAGTTTTTCTTGAAAGGGATTATGGATTATGCTTTCGAATGGGACAGGATACTGTTTAACGGTTTACCAGGCCATTTTTTATTTGAAGTGGTGTTACGTTCTTCTGTAATGTTTATCACTTTACTCATTGTATTAACTTTAACGGGCAAGCGGGGCGTAAAACAATTATCTGTTTTTGAAACAGTAATCATTATAGCACTCGGCTCGGCTGCTGGAGACCCGATGTTTTACGAAGATGTAGGCATTGTTCCTGCCGTTACGGTTTTTGTAATTGTGCTTTTACTTTATCGGGCGGTAACCTGGCTCACGGGTAAGAGTCCGTGGTTTGAAAGACTCGTGGAAGGAAAAACGGAATGCTTAATTATAGATGGCAAATTTTCTTTTTCGAAATTTGATCGCGAGAGTTTAGCGCAGGATGAATTTTTTACGGAATTGCGTTTAAAAAGTGTGGAACATTTGGGACAAGTGAGACGGGCATATATTGAAACAACGGGCGATGTAAGTATCTTTTTTTACGAAGATGAAGATGTAAAAGATGGTTTACCAATTGTAACAGAACTCTTTTGTGAAAAGACTAAGGTTATAGCTGATTCGGGCTTATATGCCTGTTCAAAATGTGCGGATGTTCAGAAACTTTCAGTGGGGGAGAAAAGGTGCGAGGTCTGCGAGAATACTGAATGGGTAAAGACCATAAAGACACGACGCATTACCTAATGTTCGTCTTTAAAAGATTAACCTGCATAGCGTAATGTGGATTTAGTTATGTGATAATTCATTTCTAACCTTTTATATTACTTACCAAATGGTAAAGCATAATTCTTCTTCTAAAAAAGCGGCTAGTCAGCTTAAAAAATTAAATTTTTTGATCGGTGTATGGCATACGAGTGGCCGGATTTTAAATGCTCCGTCGGCCTCTGCTAACACTATTAGAGGAATGGATAGTTATGAATGGGTGTCATCAGGGGCGTTTATACTGCACCGTGTAGATGTTTTTATGGGCGAAGAAAGAACAGAAGCTGTTGAAATAATTGGTTATGATGAAAATCGTAAATCCTATTTTATGAAATCTTTTGACAGCCAGGGTGCCTCCCTTTTAATGTACGCCACTTCAGAAAAACCGGGAGTTTTAGTGTTTGGAGATAAAAAGATGAGGGCCACCTTAAAAGCAGGCAAAGCCAGCCAAAGTATGAAGGCAATATGGGAGATTTCTGAAAATGGAAAAACCTGGCAGCCATGGATGACCCTTCAATTGGATAAATAGAGGGGCTTAGCATTCTCTATAGAGGAACTTTCGAAAATGTTCAGGAAGTGTTTTTAACTGGAAATATTATTTTTTCTCTTTAGGAATAATAATCGTATCAAAGACAGGTGAATAGGCTACAAAGGAACCAAAACACTTTTCGTAATTGTCGAACATGCTTTTTACGTTTGCGGGAGCGCTGAATGGATTGCCGTTGCTTAATTTATTTTGATAATAAGTAAACCAGAAATCATATTCCTTTCTTCCTATTTTACAAAATTTTACAACTATGGTATCTTCGGCTTTAAAATAGCCACGCTCAGGATCATTTTCACTTTGGGTGAAAGAATTCGGTTGTCGCCCACGATCGTAACTAAAATCAAAAGTTCTTCCATCCACAAATTTATCGTCAAAAGCTGAATTAAAAGGAGCTGCGTAAAATTGATCGCGTCCTAAACGCTTTGCAAACCAACGGTAACAGTCTCCGCTACCTGCCGGTTCTGATAACTTCTGACCAATAAAACCGAGTGTATCGCCTCTGACTTCTACAAAGTACAAACTGTCCAGCTTAACAGGCTTAAGAATGGTGCTGCTTGTTGTGTACGTTTCTCCATTTACCTGCACGGTTATTCTATAGGTTTTACCTATTTGTCCTTTCAGGTTGAATCCTGCGTACACATAACCATAAGAAGGATCAAGCTCGGTTAAAGTTTCTTTAGTGGTTCCATCGCTTATAGTAACTACCGCTCCTTTAATAAACGCTTTTTCTGGAGTGGTATAATCAAAATCTCCGAAGTAGGGAACAGAATAAGACAGATACACCAACGCAGTGCCTCCTGCTTCAATAGCAGCTTCTATCACCACCTTTTCCTGGTAATCCGGCAAGGTGAGTTTCACATCTTTCCTGCAGGAAGACAAGAGAAAAAAAATAATTATGCTTACTGTTTTTTTCATTTAAAATTTAAAGTTCCAGGTGACGCTTGGCAATACAGGGAAGAGTGACACTTGTTTTGCTCCCACTTTAAGTGTGCCATTGCTAAAATCGCCATCACGGGTGAGGTAAATAAAATATGGATTATAACGGTTGTAAACATTAAATACACTAATTGTAAAACTATTACTGAAATTTCTGTTCCACCTTTTAGTCAGCTGTATGTTAGATGTATCTCTGCCTTGTTGCAGGTACATCTCCACAAGAAGACGTTTGCGTTTTTCGAGTTTCTTTGTTCTGTCGGGTGTAAAGGTTGCATTAAGATCCATACGGTGGTAGGGCACAAACTGGTACGAATTTCTTAAACCATAATCGTTACTCAAACTACCCTCGTAAAGAAAAAATCCGTTGGGGAGTGTTCCTCTGTTACCCGATCCGTAAACCCAAACCATTCCAAAATTCCATTTTTTATTGGCTTCATAAGTTAGTACCAATGAGGCATCATGTCTACGGTCGTATTTAGCTAAAAATTTTAATCCGTAGTTAATTTCGTTGAATTGTCGCCAGGTCCATGAAAGGGTATAGCCTATCCAGCCTGTAAATTTACCCCTGCTTTTTTTGAGAAAAAATTCAGCGCCGTACGCCCAGCCTTTACCAAAAGTGAAAGCATTATCAGGATTGTCGTAAATGTTATCGGTTGGTTGAGAGCCTTCTTTATATTCAATCTGGTTGCTCATCGTTTTATAATAAACTTCTACGCTGCTTTCATAGGTATTGTCTTTCGAATTTTTAAAAATCCCCAAAGCATACTGATTCGATTCTTGTGGTTTGATGACTTCTGTAGATGGCATCCAAACGTCGGTTGGAAGGCTAATAGAGGAAACAGAAGCAAGGTGTATGTATTGGAAGTTACGCGAATAGGAACCTTTTAAAGAGAGTGTTTTGCTGAGCGAGTACCGGATTGAAAAACGCGGTTCAAGACCGTTGTAATTGGCTACGACCTGATTGGTACGGTAAGTAACAGTGTCGTAGATCACGCCAAAATCATCTTTTTTATAGCGGGTAAACGGACCAATCTGGGTAAAGTTCGAAAATCTTAGTCCCACATTCAATCGGATTCTTTGGCTTACATCCCAATCGTCGCTCACATAAATAGCAGCATCGTGAGAATACAATTTAATTTTTTTTCCAAGATCAAATTCCGTTGAACCTTGTCTTGCGCTCACACTTGTTGGCACAAAGGTGTGAAAGATATAATTTACCCCGGTTTTAATGCTATGCCTGGAATTTGGAAAATAACTGAGATCATATTTTAAGATATAATCTGTTATTCCTGATTTTATGATAAGTTCAAAATCCTGTTGTTGCGCTCCGAAACTAAAATCGTAATTTGTAAAAATGGCGGAGGTATTGGCAACGAGTTTAGAATTAAATACATGATTCCATCTTAACGTGGCAGCGGCGTTTCCCCAGGGAATAGCAGCCTTAAAATCACCCTCCTCGTCGTTGTAAATAAATTTATCACGACCAAAATAGCCACTCAAATAGAGCCGGTTTTTATTATTTATCGTGTAGCTCAACTTCCCGTTGAGGTCGTAAAAGAAATAAGAAGTCCCTTTAAAATCCGACTTATTAATATAAGGTTTTGCAAGAACATCCAAATAAGTTCTCCGGGCGCTGACAATAAACGACGCTTTATTTTTAAGGATCGGGCCTTGAATGGTAAGACGGGATGCGATCAAACCAATTCCCCCATCTACATGAAACTCTTTATTGTTTCCATCTGCCATGCTAATATCGAGTACAGACGATAGGCGACCTCCATATTGAGCTGGCATGTTGCCTTTATACAAAGTAATATCGCTTATAGCATCGCTATTGAATACCGAAAAAAAGCCAAGTAAGTGCGACGCGTTGTAAATGTTGGCTCCGTCAAGTAAAATTAAATTCTGGTCGGGCCCTCCGCCACGGACATAGAATCCTGTGTTTCCGTCTCCCGCATTTTTTATTCCAGGTAAAAGTTGAATGGTTTTTAAAATATCTACTTCTCCCATAAATGCAGGGATTTTTTTAATTTCTGCCATATCCAGCTGCACAACGCCCATCTGAGTGCTTTTTACGTTTTGATCTGTATGTTTTGTATTTATTTCAACTTCTTCCAGGTCAGTCTCTGCACGCACGAAAGACATATTCAGGGTAATGTCGTGGTCAAGAGATAGTTGTTGAGTAATGGTTTTGTATCCGGTAAAAGAAAATACCAATGTATATAAGCCCTTGGGAGCATTTAAAGAGAAAAATCCGTTTAAGTCACTGTTTGTGGAGCTGTTTATTTCTTTAAGAAAGATAGTTGCTCCAACTAACGTGTCACCATTCGTAGCGTCTTTAATATTTCCACTCACAGAAAAGTTTTGTGAGGAAAGAGCGCCGCCGAATAGAATTAAGGAAAGGAATATGGGTGTAAAAATCTTCACGCAATTAAAGTTACCGAAATGTCGTTTTGCTTTTGTAACCGCAAGGGCTAAAAAATCATAATTACGTTATTTTTTGACATATGATAAAAAATAACATTTCATCTTCAAGATACGAGGATAAGTAACAAACGGATGACGTTAGTGTTTAATTCTGGGAGAACTCTTGAGAAAACTTCTAAGGATAGGTTCGTTAATCATAAGTAAAACGGCGTCAGGTTTTTCCTGGGCAACAATTTCTTCATGAATCTGGTATTGCCAGGAATCGAAAATCTTAACGGTTTTGCTGAAATTTTCAGAAAGAAAGGGGAAAATACTGCGTCCAAAAGAGTCGCTGATAATAAGCAGTTTTGGCTTTTTAGAAGGACTTATTTCCCGAACCTTTTCGTATTCCCAGGGATAAGCAAATCCGGGTGTGGACGGGTAATTTGCTTTGTCGGCATCATGGGCGAGCAGGTTTTTCTTTGGTTTAAGTGCTACATAGGATTCTGAAAAAACGCCTAGATTTCCTAACATTTTTTCAAGGTTTCCTGCAGGTTTTTCCGAATAATTTAGTGTGTAATCACTCAGGTTTAAAGGTTCAATTTCAGTAAAGTCGGTGTGCATGCGCTTTAAAACTTCGTTTGCTGTGTAAAATGCGCCCAGGTCATTCCAGTGATTGTCGAGTTTGTAAAAGAGGTTTTGAGTGCCTTTGTATTTTCTCAAAGAATCAAATACTTCAATAGGTTTAACAGAAGTGTTTTTATTCAAGTAAGAATTTAGTTGTTCTCCCCAAGAGTCTTTATGCATTCTGAAATATTCGTAACCAATATTCTCCGTGTGAATACTTGCTTTACATGGTACAACAAGAAAATAAAATTTGATGCCTCGTTGTTCAAAATAGTTTTTGCGGTAGGTAAGTTCGGCGTTAAAATCGCCGAGTTCTTTTTCTGAGAATCGGTTTTTGCCCATGTAAGAATCCATTTCCTCACCCATAATATAGAGCCAATTGTCTTTTCCAATAACTACCGAGGGCAGGGGTGATTTGCGATAAGTAAGTACGTTGTAAATATTAAAATATCTTATGTAGCGATTTCTTAAATCAAAATGATCGGTGTAAAAAGTGTCATAGCGTGCAGGAAAAGGATCGAGGTGTTCAATGTCAAATACGGGCTTCTTTGCCATTGCGCGATTTTCGAAACTTTGAATGTCGTGGAGCAAATGCAGGCGGCTATTTATCAGCGGGAAAGAGATCGCCGCCAGAAAAAGTATCACTAAGGCATATATGCGGAATTTATTTTCTTTCATTTAAAAGCGGTAATAAATAAAAGGATTATAAGTACCAGCAACCAGGTATAGCGTGCATAAGGCAATAATGCCTGCGTATAACAGAATAGAGAAAGTATGCAATCCAAAAATGAGTGACCTGGCAGCAGGGTTTGACGAAAAAGTAAGTTGTTCTATTTTTTTATGCGGCCATTCGAAAAATCCGAATGCTCCTGCTACCGCAATAGCCAGGGCAATTATGAGTTCACGGTTAATAGAACGCATAAAAATACTTAGCTGTTCAGAGCTTACATTAAAATCAAAAAGGGCTTTCCAGTAGTTTATTGCATAAGTTAATGTATCGGCTCTGAACAAAACCCAGGCAAACATTACAACGAGTAAGGTGTAGAGCGTAGAAAAAGGTTTCCATAGCTTGTCAAGAATTTTTTCGACACCGAGGCGTTCAATTACCATGAAAAATCCATGAAATAACCCCCATACGACGAAACTCCAGCTAGCACCATGCCAGAAACCCGTTAGTAAAAAAACCAGGAGTAGATTGAGATATGTCCGTGCATTACCTACGCGGTTACCGCCAAGGGGAAAGTAAACGTAATCTCTGAAAAAAGTGGATAACGAAATATGCCATCTTCGCCAGAACTCTTTTACTGAGCTTGCCATATAAGGGAAATTAAAATTCTCCTTAAAATCAAAACCAAACATGCGCCCCAATCCTATGGCCATATCGGAATACCCCGCGAAATCGCAATAAATCTGTAAGGTGTAACACACTATGCTCAGCCAGGCATTGGCAGCACCCAGAGTGGTTACATCGCTTGTAAACATTAGATCTGCAACTCTGGCAAAGGTATTTGCAAGTAAAACTTTTTTACCGAGACCAATCAGAAAACGTTCTACTCCTGAAGAAAATTTAATGAGGGTATGTGTGCGTTCTGTTAGCTGTTGCCATACGTCGCTGTAGCGAATTATAGGACCTGCAATTAATTGTGAGAACATACAAATGTAAAGCGCAAGATCGAAAATGTTTTTTTGCGCCAGTGTTTTTCCTTTATAAATGTCTACTAGATAGGAGAGCGAATGAAAAGTGTAAAAAGAAATTCCGATAGGAAGAATGATAGAACTTTGAGGCAGGGTAGGGGCCATCATGAAGTCAAGAAAATTATTGAGATTGTAAATGAAAAAGTTTCCATACTTGTAAAAAGCAAGTAAGCATATATTTACAGAAACGCCGGTAAATGTCCACCAATAGCCTTTTCGCGAGTCGCTATTTTTTTGGATTAATCTTCCGAAAAAATAATTTAGAATGATGGAAGCCAGGAGAATTGCGGTAAGACTGACGCCACCCCAGGCAAAAAATATCAAGCTGGTTAAAAGGAGCCAATAATTTTTTATTTTGTAGGGTGAAAGATAGTAGCCCAACAGCGTTATCGGCAGAAAGAGATATAAAAACTGGAGCGAACTGAACAACATAATCCTATGCGATAATACCAATTAAATTTCTTTTAGCGAAACGCCCTGAAAGCCATTTTTGAGAAATAATAAAATTAATGGGTGATATATGTAAGATCCTTCGGTAGGTTTTGTAGCTAATCCAGATTGATTTGATCTACACCTATCAGGATTTTTGTAAGAAGCTTACCGGATCTTACTTTACAAAAAGCACTATGAAATTCCTTTAACAGATTTGGTGCAAACCAGTTGGTCGCAATTTGCTGTGATTAGTTTTACGGATCGCTACTAAACAAAAAAGGTCCGGATTTTTCCGGACCTTTTTTTGCTGAAGTTATTTCTTTTAATTCTTAATAAGCGTCTTAGTGTAAATAACAGCATTGTTTTTAGTGATGCTGATGTAGTAAACTCCGTTATCAAAGCTTTCTAAAGAAAGTCTGTTAACTAATTCTGCTTTGCTATTCAGAAGCAGTTGACCAACTACGTTACGAATTGTAATTACAGCAGTTGAGGCATCTTCCAATTCAACAGTAAAATCACCATGAGTTGGATTCGGATACAATTTTACGGTAGTGTTTGCAACGATAGAGTTAAGACCAGTACAGTCACTCACTTTTACTACGAGTGAAAATGTTCCAACACAACCCTCGTTATTTGTTCCTGCAATAGAGTAAGATGTTTGAACTGTAGGACTTACTGAAATAGATGTACTAGTACTACCTGTATTCCAGATGTAAGAAGACGCTCCGCTTGCAGATAAATCGACCGTGGTACCTGTGCAAATAATCGTTTGGCCACTAATGGCAACAACAGGGTTAGCATTAACAGTAATAAAAACAGCGGCAGAAGAAGAACAACCTAAAGTAGTAGTTCCAATTACTGTGTAATTTGTGCTTGCCGTTGGATTAACTGTAATTGTAGCCGTATTTGCCACGTTTGTCCATGTGTAGGAATCGGCGCCGCTGGCATTTAATGTTACCGGCGAACCTTCACAAACCGTTGTACTTGAACTTGAGACCGTAATAGTAGGATTAGGGTAAACATCAAGGTTTACAGGAGTAGTAGTATTTACACATCCATTTGCATCCGAACCAGAAACTGAATAAAAAGTACTGGTGCCCGGGCTTACAGAAATAGGATTAATAGTGGCTCCATTGCTCCAGGTATAAGAAGTTGCACCGGAAGCAGTTAATGCTGTTGAAGAACCGAAGCATATTGCACTACTTCCGGATATAGAAAGAGTGGGGAGTGGTTGAGCAGTTACGTTTATAACGCCGGTAGATTGACAACCTGTAAGTGTTACGTATCCTATTACTGAATAACTAGTAAGTTGAAGAGGGGTAACAACGGTAGACGCAGTGAATGAGGAATTGTCCCACAAATATGAGTCGGCCCCAGAAGCCGTGAGTGTTGCAGAGTTTCCTACACAAACAGAAGAACTTCCATTAATAGTTATCGTCGGGTTTGCATTAACACTCACCGTTACTACAGCAGTATTAGAACATGTTCCTGATGCACCGGTTACACTATATGTTGTTGTAACTGTTGGAAAAACTGTGATGCTTGAACTTGAAGTGCCGTCGTTCCATGTATACGTAGTTGCTCCCAATCCATCCAGATCAACTGGGTAGCCAGAACAAATAACCGTTGGCCCCGCAATAGATACCGATAAAGATGAAGCAACTGACACGAATTGAGTGTAAGTTTTAGAACATCCTAAAGCACTTGTTCCAATTACAGAATACGTAGTACTTATGCTTGGCGTTACTACAATTAGGGAGTTTGTTGAAGATGTACTCCATGAATAGGAATTTGCGCCAAGTGCTATTAGCGTGGCGCTTTGTCCGGTGCATATACCGGTTGCTCCGTTAAGTGTTACAGATGGGGCTGAATTAACAGTAAGTGTTTTGGTAGAAGCGCCTGAACATCCGGCTGAGCTTAATCCGGTAAGTGTGTAAACAGTTGTAACGCTTGGCGAAACAACAATAGAGGTTGATGAACCAAGTCCGCCAGTCCATGAATAAGTTGACGCACCGCCAGCTACAAGACTGGTAGTAAGTCCTTCACAAATGGATGTTGTACCGGTAATAGTCACCAGAGGTAATGTATTAACGCTTACCGTTTTTATAACAGGCATACCTGCGCAACCTTCAGCGCTGATACCTACTACAGTGTAGCTTGTAGTTACTGTTGGATTTACACTAATTGAGGGACTAGGTGCTGATACTCCAAACACATAAGTAGATGCGCCAGTTGCAACCAAAGTTGCAGAACCGCCTGTGCAAATTGCTGAGGGGCCGGAAACTGTTACAGTTGGTAAAGCATTCACTGTAATGGACGCAACGGCCTGAATCGCACTAACGCAACCAAGGGAGTTGGTTCCTGAAACGGAATAACTGGTATTAGAAGCTGGTGTTACAGAAATGCTTGTGGCAGTAGAACCATTGTTCCAGGTATAAGTGCTTGCTCCCGTTACCGTGAATCCTGCAGAAGCACCGGCACAAATAGCTGTTGTTTCGCTGGTTATACTTAAAACCGGTAAAGCATGCACAGTAACAGTTGTAACAGCATTAGAAGCACTTGCACAGCCGTCGGCACTTGTTCCTGAAACTGAATAACTTGTATTTGCAGAGGGTGTTACGCTTATTACAGCAGTCGTTTCTGATGTATTCCATGTATAAGTAGAAGCCCCACTTGCGCTTAAATTAACAGAAGATCCTGCGCAAACTTCGTTGGTTCCTGTAATAGAAACGAGCGGCAACGTATGAACAGTTAGTTCTGTAGTTGCTTGTACTAAATTTACACAACCATCGCTGCTGGTTCCTGATAAAGAGTAAGTAGTCGTAAGGGTTGGAGTCACAGAAATGCTCCCCGCGTTTGTTCCTGTACTCCACGTGTAAGTGGCAGCACCGTTTGCCGTTAAGGTTGCTGATGTTCCTTCGCACAAAGCATTTGTACCGGTGATAGAAACTACTGGTAAAGTATGAACAGTTACGCTTATTAAATTATTAGTGCCCACGCAACCTTCGTTACTTGTTCCTGAAACCGTATAATTACTTGTACTTGCAGGTGTAACTGTATCAGAACCTGAACTGTATGTATAAGATGCGGCTCCCGATGGTACTAATACAAATGATGCGCCTTCACAAATAGTTCCGTTAGGTACAGAAATAACAGGTAAGGAATTTACGCTAACGGTAACCGGAGCGCTAATGCCAATACATCCTAAAGTAGAAGTTCCTGAAACAGTATAGGTTGTGTTTGCAGCTGGACTCACACTAATACTTGAGGTAGTTTCGTTGGTTGACCAGGTAAAGGTCGAACCTGCAGCAGTACTGTTGGCTGACAAAGTTAAGGCATTGCCGGTACAAACCGTTCCCGCACCTGTAATGGATAAAGTTGGATTTTCGATGGTTACGGCTCCGGAGATATTACTCTTTGCACTTGTTGTGCCGGTGCCGTTCGCAATACAATAATAGTATAAAGTTCCCGCCGAAAGAGTGGAAGGGGTATAAGAATCAGTGGTTAAAGAAGAAGTGTGGGTGGCAACAAGCGTTCCTCCTGAATTAACCGCACTTGTATTGCTGTACCACTGGTAGTTTGTAAGAGTGGTAGATAGAACCGCAGTGGTAACGGTCAATGGACTAATTGTTCCGTTAAGACAAGCACTGTTAGCCAGCGTTGACGGTTGACCGATAACTTTTATTCCATTGTCAACTAAAATCCATAGTTTACGTGTGGTGTATGTTCCGGCATTATAAGCGAATGTCCAGTCAGGGTCATTAACAGATCTTGTTCCAATTCCAAGGTCATCGTTTGAATTGGTGTTATTCATAAAACTATTCCAGGCAAACAAAGTTTTTCCAGCAGTATAATCGTGAACCTGGAATGAGCCAAAGCAATTAGTGTTTGCATTACGGGTATCGTTATAGTCGTAAGTCGCTCCACTTCCGCCAATACCTGCCAAAGAAGCTCCCTGATTATAGCAGTCAGGCCATATCTCTATATTACCATTAATGCCAGTTGTACTTGTAACACCGGAAGTAGGACTTCCAACAACATTCATTGCTGTTACCGTTTGCTGAAAGATGATACCAGAATTATTGTAAGGGATACCTAACTGAGCATTTGTAGTATTAAATTTGTTCATAGACACCCACACCCAATTGCCGTCTACCTGCATAAAGTAGGCCACACGGTTGTAGTTAAGTGTTAAGGTGGAGTTGTTGATGGCATAAATGGGTAATACAGTGCCGGTGTAATTTGCATCTACCGGAATATCAATCTGATACAACACTCCATAGAGTGCAGCTTCGGGAACATTCGTTAATGCTAAGGTTGGAGAGGGGGCCAGCTGCGAATACATTTTTGAAGTAAAAGAGAAAAGCAGAACGAGGGCCAAAGTAACTCGGGTCATAATTTTTGTCATGGGTAGAAGATTAGTGTCTATTTATTTTTTGCAAAGGACGACCTAAATCCTCTGAGAAAAAACTTCTTTATGTGATTTTTTATTATATTAAAGTTGCTTGTGTTACCAGTGTTAAACACCCTTTACCTTTTAGTTAATGATTGGTAAATATTCTTGTTAAATCCTCTCTTCCTCATTAACTTTAAAGGTTTGCTTTTGGATCTTTTTTTCAAAGCAACATACCACTATTTATGGCAGCAGAATTTATTGAGGACGAAAATATAGAAGTAATTGGTGCACGTTCGCACAACTTAAAAGATATCTCCATTACTATTCCACGTAATAAGCTAGTAGTTATTACGGGTTTAAGTGGAAGTGGAAAATCTTCACTGGCTTTTGATACAATTTATGCAGAAGGGCAAAGACGTTACATTGAAAGTTTCTCGTCTTATGCGAGGCATTTTCTGGGAAATATGGAGCGCCCCGATGTAGATAAAATTTCAGGATTAAGTCCGGTAATTTCTATCGAACAGAAAACGGTAAACAAGAATCCGCGCTCTACAGTGGGTACTATTACCGAAATTTATGACTTTATGCGCCTGTTATATGCACGTGCAGGGGAAGCTTATTCCTATAATACCGGCGAAAAAATGGTGCGTTACAGCGACGACCAGATCGTGGATCTTATTATTGAAGATTACAAAGCAAAAAAAATTAATTTACTTGCCCCTGTTGTAAAAGGCCGTAAAGGTCATTACCGTGAGCTTTTCGAAGATGTTCGCAAACGCGGATTTAATAAAGTTCGTATTGATGGAGAAATAAAAGACATTGTTCCAAAAATGCAGGTAGACCGTTACAAAATTCATGACATCGAAATTGTAATCGATCGCCTGGAAGTTACTCCTGACATTCGTTCACGCCTTTATCAGTCTCTTCAAACAGCTATGAAACATGGCAAGGGAACCATCATGGTGATTGAACATGTGGAAGAAGATCCTAAAGCAAAAAAAACTGCAAAAACAAAAACAGTAGGTTTCGGATTTGGAAAGGTTCGTTTTTTTAGCCGGTTTTTAATGTGCCCTACAACCGGCATCAGCTACGATGAAACGGCTCCGAACTTATTTTCTTTTAATTCCCCTTATGGTGCTTGTACCCAATGCAATGGCCTGGGAGAGATCTCCGAAATTGATATCAATAAGATCATAACGGATCCGAAACTTTCTATAGGTAAAGGTGCTATTGCGCCCATTGGTTCACAAAAAGCCTGGGGCGGCGGAAGTTGGATTTTTAAACAGGTAGAAGCTATCGGCAGCACTTATGGCTTTACACTGGAGACCCCTTTTGAAGATATCAGCGAAGAAGCAGTAAATGTGCTGCTATATGGCAGCGACGAAATGTTTGTGGTAACTACTGAAGCAGGAAGTTACAATACAAATTTTGAAGGTATCGCTACATTTATAACGCGTCAGTCTGAAGATGATCCTAGCCCTGCGATGTTAAAGTGGGCGCAGGGTTTTACAGATAAAAAAGAATGTCCCACCTGTCATGGCGCACGCTTAAAAAAAGAGGCTCTGTATTTTAAAATTGCTGACAAAAATATTTCGGAGGTTGCAGAGATGGATATTTCTGTTCTCCAGGTTTGGTTTAAGGACATCGAAAAAAAATTAAGCAAGAATCAAAACATCATCGCCATAGAAGTTTTAAAGGAGATTCGCGCGCGCATTCAGTTTTTAGTGGAGGTTGGTTTAGATTACGTCACTCTCAACAGATCATCCAAATCGCTTAGTGGAGGCGAAGCACAAAGGATTCGTTTAGCCACACAAATTGGTTCGCAATTGGTTGGTGTCTTATACATTCTCGATGAACCAAGTATCGGGCTTCATCAACGCGATAACGTGCGTTTGATTTCAGCTCTTAAAAATTTGCGCGATGTAGGAAATAGTGTTCTTGTTGTAGAACATGATAAAGACATGATGATGGAAAGTGATTATGTTATCGATATTGGCCCGGGCGCAGGAGTACACGGTGGTCGTATAGTGGCGGCATCAACACCTCAGGAGATGCTAAAGTTTGATACAATGACCGCGAACTATATGACGGGCAAGATGAACATTGAAGTTCCGAAAACGCGTCGTAAAGGCAATGGAAAAAAAATAAGTCTGAAAGGCTGCACGGGACATAATCTTAAAAATGTAAGCGTTGATTTTCCATTGGGGAAATTTATTTGTGTTACAGGCGTAAGTGGAAGCGGGAAGAGTAGTTTAATTAACGAAACACTCTATCCTTTGCTGGCAGAGCATTTTTATAACTCAGAGAAAAAGCCCTTAAAATATAAATCCATTACAGGTTTAGATAACGTAGATAAGGTTATTGATATTAATCAGTCTCCCATTGGCAGAACACCTCGAAGTAATCCTGCTACGTACACAAATGTTTTTTCCGACATTAGAAATTTATTTTCTGAAATTCCTGAAGCGAAAATTCGCGGCTATAAACCGGGAAGATTTTCATTTAATGTAAAAGGTGGACGCTGTGAAACCTGCGGTGGTGCTGGCGTTAAAACTATCGAAATGAATTTTTTGCCTGATGTTTACGTGAATTGTGATGTCTGCAATGGAAAGCGTTACAACAGAGAAACACTGGAAGTACGCTTTAAAGGAAAATCCATCAGCGATGTGTTAAACATGACCATTGATCAGGCCTGCGATTTTTTTGCAAATGTCCCGAATATTTTCAGGCAGATAAAAACTTTACAGGATGTTGGTTTGGGCTACATTACACTTGGACAGCAAGCTACAACACTCAGTGGCGGCGAAGCTCAGCGCGTAAAATTGTCTACAGAATTAAGCAAACGCGACACCGGAAACACCTTTTATATTTTAGATGAGCCTACAACAGGTCTTCATTTTGAAGATATTCGCATTCTTCTGGGAGTTTTAAATCGTCTCGTAGAAAATGGAAATACAGTTTTAGTAATCGAACACAATCTTGATATTATTAAAGTTGCCGATCACATTATCGATCTTGGTCCCGAAGGTGGAAAGGGTGGAGGAGAGATCTTATTTACCGGAACTCCGGAAGAACTGGCTAAGGATAAAAAAAGCTACACGGCTCCTTTTTTGAAAAAGGAACTACAACAAAAATAGTCACGGATAACACAAATTTCAGGGAGTTATTTTTCAGCCTGATCTGTTGTATCCGTAAAATACTTAGTTATCTTCCCGAAAGGGCAGATGCTATCTAATTTTTCCGCATCACCATTAAACCATCTCTTACCGGAAGCAAGAGATTAGACACTCTTGAGTCATTCTGGATTTTCGCATTAAAATCGTGAATGATCTGAGTATCTGCGTCTTTTTTTTCATCTAACACTTTGCCACTCCATAGAACGTTATCCGCGATGATCAGGCCGCCTGAATTCACTTTATCAATCACCAGATCGAAGTAAAGCCCGTAATTTTTTTTATCAGCGTCGATAAAAACCAGATCAAATTTGTGATGTAAACCTGGAATAACCTTGTCTGCCTTATCCTCGATCAATTCAATTTTTGTTTTGAGAGATGAGTTAGCAATAAATTGTTTGGCAAAATGATTGGTTTCCTCATTGGGATCAATGGTGATCAATTTCCCTCCTTCTCTTAACCCTTCGGCCAGGCACAGGGCTGAATAACCCGTATAAGTACCTATCTCGAGAATAAAAGCGGGCTGAATCATCTTTGCAAAGAAACTTAGCAAACGCCCCTGCAGATGTCCGCTCAGCATTCTCGGACTTCCAATCTTTAAATGAGTTTCGCGATTCAACTTGGTAAGCAGCTCACTTTCTTTATCCGAAAAATTTTCGCAGTACTCTAAAAGTTCGTCCTGAATAAATTCCATATTAACTGAGGCGCTTGGTGATTATCTTACTTACATTTCCAAAAACCTGGCCAGGTGAAAACTTACGCCAGTCAAAGTCATCCAGCTCTCCACCTGAAATGAAATAGTAGTCGAGCCCGGCTTGTTTAAATTCTTTAAGAACATGCTCTCTGAAATTTAGCATCACCACCCAACCATCTTCTCCATTATCGTCGAACCATTCTTCGTAATAACTATCGTCGCTTTGATGGAAATTAAGAACATTTTCTCCTACCAGGATATATTTGTTTATACCGTGATAATTTAATTCATCAATGATATCGCGCTTGAGCAGCATAATATCATTGGTAATAGCATCGTTCCATTCTCCTATTATTTCGATAACGGCGTATTTCTCCTCGTAATCAACAAACAAAATTTTTATGTAAAGTGTTTCACTTCCAATGTCATCCCATTGAGGATGGATGTAAAAATTATAGATGGTATTGGTAAATTCAAATTCGCTGTATTCCCTGCCATAAAAGGGAGATTCAGGGTCTTCGGCCGCAATGTAGAGATGTTGCCAGTTATAAAAAGGTTCAATAGTATGCACAGGTAAATTTAGTATTAATGCAGTTAAAAATAAAGAAACAGGAAGAACTTAATTAGAGAAAGAAGAACAGGAAACAGAAAATTTTAATTTTGATCTCTGCTGGAAGGCATTTTCTTGGTTACCTTGATTTTTAATGCTTCACGCACTGTTTCAAGTGCTGTTAGCAGAATAATACGAATATCCATTCCCGTGGTAGCATGTTCTACATAATACAGGTCCCATTGCAGACGTTTATAGATGGAACGAATATTTGGTGTGGGTCCGCGAAAACCATTGATTTGAGCTAGCCCGGTAATTCCTGGTTCAACAAGATAACGGTTATAATAACCTGGAAAAATCTCCGCAAAATATTCAGAATCCTTCAGCATGTGGGGACGAGGACCAACTATGGACATATCGCCGATAAGAACATTTATAAATTGAGGCAATTCATCCAGATTAGAAACCCTTAAAAACCTTCCCATTCTTGTAATGCGGGGATCGTTAATGGCTGCCTGCAGATCATTAGCTTTTTTGTTCACCTGCATGGTACGCAGTTTAAAACAATTAAAAGTTTTTCCTTTGTAGCCTGTACGTTTTTGTTTGAAAAAAATCGGCCCCCTTGAATCCAGCTTTATAAGAATTGCCAGAATAGGCATCAGCCAGCTTAGGATAAGAAGAACAATTAACATAGAAACAACAATATCCACAGCACGTTTTAAGAAGAGAAAACTTTTTCTTCTGTTTTCTACAGCTTCTGCCAGTTGTACATTATGCTCAAGGGTAAAAGCATCTTTATCAAATATTGCACTGTTTTGAGTCAATCGTTAAATAAATGTTGATTAATGGAAAACAAAATTACTCTAAAATCGCGAATCTCTTTTAACTTTGAGCGCATAAAACTGCTAAAAGACCTTAATTTTATAAGGATAAATTTAACTAAATACAGCTTGTAATCTTTGATTTTAAAAAAGATTAGTGAACACTAAGGTGTTAGTGAAAAGAAACTATGAATTCAACGCCCGGCAAGAAAAAACTGATCAGGGACATATCAGCTAACACCCTTCAAACAGTGATTACACAAGTGTTTGGGTTAATGATTTTTTACTTCACTTCAAAGTATCTTATAAAAGACGATTTTGGTGATTTTAATTGGTGTATGGCGGTTTGTTCTACTTTGATCGCCATCTCATCATTAGGTCTTGATCTTGTTTTTGTAAAACGTATCGCTCATGGTAAAGATGTTCTTGTAATGAGTGGTATTCATTTTTTTCATACGCTTCTCGTAGCTCTTATTCTCGGGGTTGGCATCTTTTTTGTTCAGCAATTTGTTCCTTCTTTCACCAATCGTTATCCATTTTTCTTCTATGTTTTTTTAAATCTGGCTATCGCTAACGTGGCCAATTCTTTTAAACTTTGCTTAAACGGGTTAGAGGCCTATAAACACCTTGCTTTAATATCTTTGTGTGTGAACTTAATCAAGTTCACACTTATTCTTTTGCTCTACCTTTTAGGGTACTTCACCATTTTGAACGTTGTTTTTGCTTACACCGTTACATCTCTTATAGAATTTGTATTGGGATATCTTTTAATCAATAAGAATTTGTCAGCTCCAGTAAAACCTCTGTTAAGGATTACCGACTATAAATACTTTATTCTTGAATCATTACCTCAATTAGGCGTGGTTTTATTTGATTCAGCTCTGGCGCGAATCGATTGGATTTTATTAGGTTTAATAAGCACGCTTGCTGCTACGGCCGAATATAGCTTTGCGTATAAAGTCTTTGAAATATCAAAATTGCCATTGCTGATTATTGCACCAGTTCTACTAACCCGGTTTTCCAAACTCTTTAAAAATGAAGAAGAAATAACTTTAAAACAAAAAGAGGAAATCAATTTTTTCTTCAAACTGGAAATGTTTGCGATTATGATCATCCCTGTATTCTTAATTTCTTCGTGGACACCACTTGTAGATTATTTCACAAATAATAAATACGGGGCTGTCAACGAAACTAATTTCCGCATTCTTGCTGCCTGTATTCCCCTGCACGCCGTAATAAATTTTCTTTGGACACTTGGCTTTGTGCAGGGACAATTAAAGCCTATTCTCATCATTACCATCATAGTTTCAGTATTAAATATTGTTGCAAATGCTATTTTGATCCCGTTATATTCTGCAACGGGTTCTTCCCTTGCATTTTTAATTTGCACGCTTATTCAGCTTGCTCTTTATCTTAAATATATCGACCAAAGTAAAATCAAGATTAGTGCTGGTCCGGCAGTTTTATCGTTTTTTACTGCACTCGGAGCAATTGTACTAAGCGTTAATTTAATTAATAGTGTTATTTTTGCTACGCTTGCCGCTTTGTCAGTGTATGTAGGCCTGACATTTGTAACAAGACAAATAAGCCTCCGTCAAATAAAAAAAATATTGTTAGAAAAGTAATGTTTTATTACCAAATAAGATTGTACCCCCAATGAATATCCTCTTTATTTGCGACGAGTATCCCCCTGGAAAAAACGGCGGTATAGGAACGGTGGTTCAGGTGTTGGGCAGAGAGCTTGTGCGTCAGGGACACCGTGTTTTTGTGGTGGGTTTGTACGCTTATAGCTATGGGCAAAAAAACTATGAAGAAGATCAAGGTGTTCAAGTATGGCGCATGCGCTACGGTTTGAATTTAAAACTCGGTGCTGATAACATTATTCATAAAATAGTTAATAAAATACCAGGGCCAATAAAGCAGTATTTAAACGGACGGCAAGCTTTTAACAGGTATGTTGCTTTTATCGAGAAAATAATTTCAGATGAAAAAATTGACATTGTAGAAATTCCTGACTGGAACACGTTTGCAATGCGTATCGGTTTTTTAGTAAAATGGCCTAAATTTAAAGTGCCTCTCCTTCTTAAATCTCATGGGTCTTACACCTATTTTGCTCATGAAATGAAGGAGCCGCTTAAAAGAAAACTAAATGCTATTGATAGTGCTTTGTATGAAAGAGCTGATGCTTTATCTGCAGTGAGTTTATACACAGCCAGTATAAACAGAAAATTGTTCGGTGTTACCCGCGAAATTAAAGTACTCTACAACGCCATTGAAAATCCGGGCATAGATTTTAAAAAGGATAAAGAAAAGGAAACCGTTATTTTTACGGGAAGCCTTATCGCAAAAAAAGGCATATTTCAACTTATAAAAGCATGGAGGCTTGTGCATAAGAAACACCCTTCTGCACAACTTATCGTATTTGGTAAAGGCGATACGGATCTATTGAAAAAAGAACTTCCGGTGGAAACTCTTTCCAGCGTTAGTTTTAGAGGACATGTGAGCCGATCTGAACTTTTTAAAACCCTGTCTACTGCTACTATGGCGGTTTTTCCTTCGTATTCTGAATGCTTTGCCCTTGCTCCCATGGAAGCAATGGCGGTGGGTTGTCCTGTTATTTATACAAAAAGGTCTTCTGGTAAAGAGCTTATCACTGATCAAATCAATGGCGTACTCATTGATCCGGATAATGTTACGGAAATTGCAGAAAAGATATCAGAGCTTTTTAAAGATGCAGCACGTCAAAAAACCTATGCTGAAAATGGGATAGAGACGATAAATAGCAAATTCAATCTTTCAGAGATCGCTCGTGAACATATTAAACATTATAGTCAAGTTATTATTAATTTCAATTCATAATTATGTTACAACAACTCATTTCAAATATTAAAAGCAAATTGAATCTTTTTGATTACACGCTATTGATATTTATCATTATGATGTCTCAGGATCGCATCCCTGTTAAATTGGCGGCCATCATTTTTATTTTTATACTACGTTTTAATTTAAAATTCGGGCTTAAAGACAAGAGACTTCCTTTGTTTTATTTGTTTATCATAGCTGGGGAAGTTGTAAAGTACTTTTTAATGGGCAATCTCTACCTGGGTAACTGGGCCACTGTGTTAGTGAGTTCGTTGTATTGGGGAATGAGTTTTTTAGCATTGCATCAGGTTAAACTAAGTATTGAAAAGAATGGGTACGAAAAATCTGAAAATACTTTGAAGGCTTTCACACTCTTAAATTTTGCAGTATGTATTGGGCAGTTTATTCATGTAATGATTCTAACACATTCTCTGAATCCCTATTCGGTGCATGTATTAGCGCCTGATATTCGTTTTCCGGATGTCATGTTTCCGTATGGTCAGTCTTCAGGCGACCAGATTCGCGGTATTTTTTACGATAATCACATTAATGCCATAGCTTCACAACTTTGTTTTATCTTCTTTATTTATAACAGAAAATACCTTTTCGCCTTCTTGACTTTTGTCATTATTGCAGTAATTTGTTTTAACTTGGTTACTCTTACAACATTGCTTGCTCTTGCGGTTCTGTTTTTTGTACTGAAAGAAAAAAAGGCAAAATTATTTATTTCTTCTCTGGTGCTTCTTACGGCACTTTTTTACGCGTTCGTAACACCAGAAAATGCTGGTTATCTGAGGGAGCGGATTCTGAAGTCGGCTTCTTCGGCAATGAGCAACGAATATCCTCTCATCGCCGAGAGCAAACCAGTAGAAAACAAGCCTGTAACAGTGGATACGAATGTTAAGAGTAGAGACACGCAAACAGAAAACACTCCCCGGCAGGTTATACCAAGCGCACCAGTGGTAGCAGTCGATGAAACTTTGCTGAATATAGATTCCTCTTATAATTTTGATAAAGTTTCGGGAAAGAGAATAAGTTACACGCAAACTCTTAAATTTTTAAAAACAAAATATGCTTACACAGCCTTAGGTTCAGGAGCGGGAATGTTTTCTTCTAAACTCGCCAATAATTTTTCAGGAGTATTTTACGGTCCAACGCTTCTTAACAAAAATTTACCAGTTCCTTCTTATAAGGTATTTAACGCCTATCATGGTTCGTTGTACCGGTATATCAAAGGCCTGGAGATTGGTAAACACTCCATAAATAATTTCCCCAACGGGGTTTACGATCAGTTGCTGTCTGAGTATGGTCTTGTAGGTTTAATTTTGTTTTTTTGTTTTTACATAGGCTTTTTTGTGAAGCGCTTTCGTCAGCTCACTTTTGGTTTAGTGTTAATTCCTTTGCTGTTAATAGGATTTAATTATGGCTATTTTTTCGAGTCACTCGATATTACTATTTTCTTTGAATTTTTAATGTTTCTGGATTTAAGTAAAAAAAGTAAGTTGTCTTAATGCTCGTATCTATTGTTATTCCGTGTTATAATTACGCACTGTTTTTAAACGATGCTGTTCAAAGTGTAGTGGATCAAACCTACACAAAATGGGAGTGTCTTATAATAGATGATGGCTCAAAAGACAACACAGCCGAAGTGGCAAAACAGCTTGCTGAAAAACATACAGGTGTTTATTATCATTACAAAGATAATGGCGGACTTTCCTCTGCCCGCAATTATGGTATCGAACGCGCTAAAGGTAGTTTTATCTGTTTTCTCGATGCAGATGATTTACTCGACAAAAATAAGCTTCTTAAACAAGTCGATTGTTTTACGCAAAATCCTAATGCGGATATTGTTTACGGTAAGGCAATGTTTTTTGAGACCTCCGACCCTTCAAAAATTTATGGAAATAAATTGAAATCAAAAGAGTCTTCCCTGCCCACTTTTAGTGGTAAAGGAACTAAATTGATAGCTTTATTAACTGAACAAAATTTAACTGTGGTAAGTTCGCCCCTGTTGCGTATACAGGTTTTCGCAAAAACAGGAAATTTTGATCCTGCTTATAAGTCCTACGAAGACTGGCATTTCTGGATAAGATGTGCCCTTGCGGGAATCGAATTTAAGTATTGCGGGCAGCCGGCAGTTTCTACATACATTAGATTTGGTCACGAAAGTATGATGTCCGACAAACGTAAGCTAATTCTTGCAGGAGTTCAGCTTCGAAAATTTATGGCAAAAAATTTGCCTCTGCGTTTTAAAGTATATAATTTTTATAGGCTTACCAGATCAAGACTTAAATTATTTATTTCATGAAGTATACAGCTATTTTGGTTATAAACTGGAATGGTGGCGCCGATACTATCCGCTGCCTTGAATCATTACTCCCCACTTTAACGCCAACAGAGTTTTTATTTTTAATCGACAATGGTTCAACGGATACTTCGGTTACAGACATCAAATCTTTCTTTACTGCGAAAGGGCTCACGTTGAGGTCTACGCACCGGGAAAACTTCGTTCAGAATTTTGATCTCCAGCAAAAATGGTATTTGGTAACAAATTCAGAAAACCTGGGCTTCGGTGCCGGAAATAATGTTGTTCTTAAATATCTGAAAGATCTGGATAAAAATTTTGAGTTCGCCTGGCTCTTAAATAATGATGCTGTGCCTGAGCAGAAGGCTCTGGCGCTTTTAAAGCAAAAGCTTTCACAAGACCCAACAATTGGAGCAGCAGGCTCTCTCTTGCTAAACTATCCAGACAATGGATTGATTCAGTGCACAGGAGTTAAACATTATAAGTTTTTCGGAGTTTCAAAACTTATAAATAAAAATAAGCCTTATAAAGAGCTGGACAGAAAACACGAGATAAACTTTGATTATTTAAATGGAGCCAGCTTGCTGCTTAATCTTGGCGCACTTGAAAAAACCGGCTATTTTGACGAAAGGTTTTTTCTGTATTCAGAGGAGCTGGATCTTGAATTACGGTTGCAGCAAAACAATTACCGGCTCGTGCTGGACCTCGACAGTACAGTGTACCACAAGCTGGGCGGGGGCACAAACAGAAAAAAATACCTTTTTTACTACTATTATAATACTTCAGCGGTGCTGTTAAGCAGAAAGCATTATGGCGTGTTTTATACCACCTGTGCAATTGTTAACTTACTTGCCATCACCTGTATTCGAACATTTCCATCTTTTAAAAGTTTTAAATGGGGAATAAAAGGTATTTTAACCGGACTTAAGTGAAATTTACTACAAACATATTTGGATATAATTTTATTTGCGACACTAGCTACGAAGCTTTGTCAGATGAAATTATTGCTGAAATAAGTTCAGGTACTTTAGGCATTAGCAATTTTATTACGCCAAATGCTCACGGCATTAATATGTACGCCAAATATCCTGAACTGAACGAATTTTGTAAACACTCAAAATATGTTTTACCAGATGGACAACCCCTTGTATGGTTGAGTAAATTTACAAAGCATCCCATAAAAAAGCGTTTAACAGGCAGTGATTTCTTTCCCGTTATTTTTAATAAAGTAAAAACGAGAGACTTTAGATGTCTTTTTATTTTGAGTAAAGAGTCTCTGAAAGAAAAATTTTTATCAGAAAAACCTGATGCTTCTTTTATAATACCGGAGTTTTTTGAAATGAATGAACCTGCTAAATTGAATGCAGTAGGGGATCTTATGGTTTCAGAAATTGTAAGCCGAAATTTAAATTACGTTTTTATTGGAATATCAGAACCTAAACAAGGAGCTCTTGCTAAAAATGTTACTGAAAAACTTCAGGCGCTGAATTATAAAAGTTCGTGTTTGTTCTTTTTTCTCGGGGCTTCTTATGAATTTTATTTTGGAATTAAAAAAAGAGCTCCGGCTATTTTTCAAAAAACCGGAATGGAATGGTTTTACCGCTTATTGAGCGAACCCAAAAGAATGTATAAACGTTACATTTTTGGGAATTTTATATTTATACTGAAAGCTATAAAATGGCTGCTAACAAAAAAATCTGAATTATAAATTGTTTTGAAATCCCTGCATTTAAAATATAAAGAAATCGTTTCGCAGTTTAAAAGTTATTCTGCCCTGCAAAATATCCAGCTCTTGCTGCTACTTATTTTCACGGTATCCTTAACCTTAAGTCAAAAACTGAACAGTCTGGCTTTATTTGTTTTTTTGTTCACGCTTTTATTCAGCCTCAGATTTATAAACCTGAGAAGGAATATCATTCCCGTTCTCATATTTACTCTTTGCTTTTTTATTTCTGTATTTTCTTTATACTACAGCTCTAATAAGCCTGAAGGGTATCGTGTTCTTGAACGTCAGCTGGCTCTTTTGTTTATTCCAGTAATTGGCTTCACGGCTTTTAAAATAGATGGATTTAAATTTCACCTGGTCATTCGCATGTTCTTCATTTCTATCGTAATGGTGAGCGCATATTTACTCGAGTATTCTGCTGAAAAATTTATGATCATGCGCGTTCCTCTTGAAGAGTGGTTTGTGCAGGGGAACATGTATCATGCTTTTGCCAGGCCTGTTGGTATGCATGCAACATACCTTTCTCTTTATGTAGGCTTGGGAATTTTTATTGGCTTCGACTGGATTGTGAAGAAGAATAACTGGAAGATTAAAGTTCTGGTGTTCTTAGGCAACATTGTCCTTCTGGCAACCCTCTTACTGCTCTCTTCCCGAATGGTAATCTCTTCGGTGGTGGCCATTCTGTTTTTGATTTATCCTTTTTTTATAGGGCGACTCAGATATATTATAGTGCTGGCAATGGCCGGTGTAGTTATCTGTTCTATATCCATCTTTTTATTGAGGGAAAGTAATTTTATAAAAGACCGCTTCTTAGATGATATCAGCGATGAGATCAAATTAAAACCTTTTCTTAAAGCAGACTCTACCTATAAACCGGAGTATGGCGGAGAAACACGTGCTGACAGATGGTTTTGCGCCATTGAAATAATTAAAGAAAAACCAGGATTGGGTTGCGGTACCGGGAGCGAAAAAGAAGTGCTGATGCAGAAATATCAAAAGTACAATCTTAAGAATGCTGAAATAAATAATTACGATGCCCATAATCAATACCTGGCATTCGGTATTAAATCTGGAATAATAGGAATAACCGCGTTTCTTATCTCAATACTTTATGCAATTTACACGGCTTTAAAAAACAGAAACTTCCTTTACCTGGCTTTCACATTGCTTTTTTCTGTAAGTTGTATTACAGAAAATGTTCTTGAAAGTAATAAGGGCATTTTTTTCTACGCCTTTTTTAATTTTTTATTTTGTTCTTTTTGTCTATTTAAAAAGGATGAAATTGTATCCGGATCCCCAAAGGTTTAAGTTCTGAGGTTTGTTCTGCCCGAAAAGGCATTTAGGTAAGTAGAGTTTATGCGCAGCGAAAAAAAGAGAAAGGTTTTGTTCATTATGCAACTTCCGCCACCTGTGCATGGCGTGTCTGTTATGAGTAAGATCATAAAAGAGAGTAAACTATTAAATGAACAGTTTCAGTGCGACTATATTAATCTGGCAACGTCGTCGCAAATCAGCGATCTGCAGAAATCTTCCCCTGCTAAGTTCTTGAGAACTTTTAAAATTATTTTTGAAGTTCTTGCTAAGTTGATGTTTAAGCGGTACGACAAGGTTTACATAACGATCTTTCCATTTGGATTCTCTTTTTTTAAAGATGCTGGCGTGGTTTTTATTTGCAAGCTGTTTAACTACAAACCTCTTCTGCACTTGCATACCTATGGGTTTAAAAAAGCAGCACGAACCTCCGCATGGCGATTTAAGCTTTACAAATATGTGTTCAAAAAAGTACAGGTTATTTGTTTGTCAGAACGCTTAATTGAAGATGTTGAGGAGATCTATCATGGAGAGGTACTTGTTTTGCCAAATGGAATTCCACAAGTGAATTTTGTAAATACTTACAGTTTAAAAACTGAACCCATCCAGCTTTTATATCTTTCTAATCTTGTAACTGGCAAGGGTATTCTTATTTTACTCGATGCTTTAAGCCTGATAAAGAATGCCGGCTTGCAATTTCATCTGCGGATAGCGGGCGCAGAAAATGACATTACCTATCCGATGCTTCAGACTATTCTCAATGAAAAAGGACTTTCCTCGCAGGTAACGCTTGTTGGACCAAAATTCGGAGTGGACAAATACCTTGAGCTAAAAAATGCAGACATCTTTATTTTGCCGACTAATTACGATACGTTCGGGCTTGTATTGCTCGAGGCTATGCAATTCGGGCTTCCCTGCATTTCTACCTCTGTTGGAGCAATTCCCGAGGTTTTAGCAGACGGTAGGGGACTTGTTCTTAAAAGTATAACTCCGGCCGAACTCTGTAACACAATTGTGTATTTAATCGAAAATCCTGCCCTAAGACTGAACATGAGCGTAAAGTCTTTCGAGTATTTTAAAATGCATTTTACCAGTGCTGTATTCGAGAAAAACCTTGCGGCCATACTTAATAACCAACCTTTTAATGTAGATCATCGTCTTGTAACTAAGAAGGTCTGAAACAGAAGTATATAAAAACAATAATATCTTTAGACTATAAAAATCAGGTATGAGAATTGGAATTATAGGAACACGAGGAATTCCAAACAATTATGGAGGATTTGAGCAGCTGGCTCAGCATCTTTCGGTGGGTTTAAAAAACCTGGGTCATGAGGTTTATGTTTATAATTCACACACACATTTTTATAAGGCTAAAACCTGGCAGGGTGTAAATATTATTCATCAATTCGATCCGGAAAATTTTCTGGGTGCAACAGGGCAATTTGTTTACGATTTTAATTGTATTCTCAATGCAAGAAAACAAAATCTCGATGTTATTCTTAACCTCGGTTATACCAGTAGTTCTGTCTGGTTAAGATTATTCCCGAAAAAATCGTTCGTTATCACAAATATGGATGGTTTAGAATGGAAACGCAGTAAATACAGCAAAAAAATCCAGGGCTTTTTAAAATATGCTGAAAAGCTTGCCGTGCACCACTCAGACCTGCTGGTGGCAGATTCGCATTTTATTCAAACTTACATTACCCAAAAATACGGCGTCCGTCCTGAATTTATTGCTTATGGTGCCGAGCTTTTCGATTCGCCGGATGCTGCTGCACTCAAACCGTTTAATGTGCAGCCTTTTAACTACAATATGATAGTAGCCAGGATGGAGCCGGAAAATAATATCGAAATGATACTGGACGGCATTGATCTGTCACGATCTGACATGATCTTTTTTGTGGTTGGAAATACCAGAAATAAATTTGGAACGTACCTTAAAAATAAATTCAGAAATAACAAAGCAATTGTGTTTACCGAGGCTATCTACGACTCCAATATTCTGAATAGCCTCAGGTACTATTCAAAATTTTATTTTCATGGACATTCTGTTGGCGGCACAAATCCTTCCTTACTGGAAGCCATGGGTTGCCAGGCTTTTATAATTGCCCACGATAACGAATTTAACAGAAGTGTTTTAGGAGAGGATACTTTTTACTTTAATAAAGTAGAAGATATTGCCTCGCTGCTGCTAAACTGCGACAGAATGTCCAGTGAATCGAAAAGAAAAATCAGGAACAATTACGAGAGAATATCCGAAAATTATTCCTGGAATAAAATTATAAAACAGTACGAGCAATTGATGATAGAGCATAGTCGCAAGTCGATGTAAGAGCTTCACAAGTTTCGTTCCAGAGGGCCCAAATTCACGCAAAATCTTATTTTTAATGTATATTTACAATCTCTAAATTAAATGAAGACTGTAATAACAAGCGATGATAGATCCTTCCTGAACATCGGGGAATTAAAGCGTTACGGCAGCCTGTTCAATAACCTGGCACGACGCGATTTCCTTATCCGCTACAAACAAGCTTTTGCGGGTATTCTTTGGGCACTTATAAAGCCTCTGGTCAATATCCTGGTGTTTGGATACATTTCCAGCAAAGTAAATAGCGGCGAGAGTACAATCAACAACTTTATTTATGTAGCCGCCGCAATGGTTTTATGGCAACTGTTCTCAAACGTTTTTAATGATGTTAGCAATTCAATAGTTGGAAATTCTAATTTGTTTTCCAAAGTTTATTTTCCAAAGGTCATTATCCCAATAAGTGCCACCTTTGTTTGTCTTATTGATTTTTTAATTTCTCTCGTTATCCTGGTGGTTCTCTTTGTTATTTCCGGACAAAGCCTCCACTGGCAAATAATTTTTGCGCCGCTTTTCATCCTCCTTACCTTGATTAACGGATTTGGTTTAGGTCTTTATTTTGCCACTATCAATGTAAAATACAGAGATATTAAATTTATTGTTCCTGTAATGATTCAGTTTGGTATGTATGTAACTCCTGTTATTTTCTCATCCAGTTATTATCTTGAAAGACTTCCAACGAGTCTTCACTGGCTGTTTTGTCTCAATCCTATGGTAGCTGCTATAGATGGGTTTAAGTACGCTTTGTTCACAACCCCCTTAAACTACAATCCGCTCTATTTCGTTTTGTCTTTAATCTCTTCCTTCGTTTTTCTTATAGTAGGCATCCGTTATTTTTACAAGTTTGAGAAAGACTTTGTAGATTATATCTAGCCTGAGATTTCGCGCAAATTATTAAATCCCGAGCGTTTATAAACTGGCTTATCAGGCCTTTAAAAATAGAGGTAAATCCCTTTTTTTGTGTTAATTTTAAGGGTTGAAAAAATGAACGGGAATGTTCTCCCGCGCGCGTTTCAAATCTATACGAAAGATTATTTTAAATACTAGATACAGAATTGAATGGGTGAAAATTCTATTATTAAAGTAGAAGGATTAAGTAAAAAATACTTGATCAGTAAAAACACGTCTCAAAAAACAGATACGTTATATGGATCTGTGCTAAACTCGTTCAAAAATGCAAAGGCTTTTACTAAAAAAACGGTAAAAGAAGAATTCTGGGCATTGAAAGATGTGTCCTTCGAAATACAAAAAGGAGATAGGGTAGGAATTATCGGACGCAACGGAGCAGGCAAATCGACCTTACTAAAAATACTTTCACGTATTACGCCTCCCACATCCGGAAAAATCGAATATACCGGAAGAATGGCATCTTTACTGGAAGTAGGTACAGGATTTCATGGCGATTTAACCGGGCGCGAAAATATTTATCTCAACGGTTCTATACTCGGAATGTCGAAAGGGGAGATTGACCGTAAGTTTGATGAGATTGTAAGTTTTTCTGAAGTAGAAAGATTTATAGATACTCCTGTAAAGCGTTATAGCAGTGGTATGTATGTTCGCCTCGCATTTTCAGTTGCCGCGCATCTCGACCAGGAAATATTAATTTTGGATGAAGTACTGGCCGTTGGCGATTCGGTGTTTCAAAAAAAATGTATTGATAAACTCAACTCCATTTCCAGAGAGGGCAGAACTGTTCTATTTGTATCGCATAATTTTGCAGCTATAGAATCTTTATGCAACACAGCTATCCTGCTGGAAAAAGGCAAGTTGATTCTACAGGGCGCCGTTACCGAGGTCTTTAATAATTACAACAGTAACTATAAAATGAGCGAGACTTCTTTTAATTTACTGGATATTGAAAGAACCGATCACGCCAGAGAAATAATTTACAGTAAAATTGTTTTTGATGAGATGCCTGTAAAGTTTGGCGCACCAATAAGTTTTTACGTGCAGTTTAAATCTTTTATCTCTAAAACCTTTAAAGATATTGACATAGGTATTAATATTTGTAACCAGAATTATCAAACAGTTTATCACGCCAGTAACAGGTTCGTTGACGCGCGGTTCGACCATGACAGCGACGACAGCAAATACAGAATAGAGATAGAAAATAATCTAAAGCCAGGCGATTATTATCTGGTTCTTTTTTTAAGGGCGGAAGATGTAATACAGGATTTTCTTTTATACACTATAAGTTTTGAAGTTCTTGATGGAAATCCTTATGGGTTCAATGATACAGGGCAGATTCAGGGAATGGTGTTGCCACGTTTTACAATAACAAAAAAATAAATGTTTAGTACTCCCATATTATTTATCATATTTAATCGTCCTGACCACACAGAAAAGGTAATTGAAAATTTCAGAAGGGTAAAGCCCGCGCGTGTATATGTTGCTGCAGATGGCCCCCGCGAGGGTAATGCAAAGGACAAGGAATTGTGCGAAAGAACAAGAAGCCTCATCGATACGATTGACTGGCCATGCGAGGTGAAAAAATTATATCGCACGGCTAACCTTGGTTGCGGAAAGGCTGTGAGTCAGGCAATATCCTGGTTTTTCGATAATGAAGAAATGGGTATTGTACTGGAAGACGATATCTTACCCGACCTTTCATTTTATAGTTATTGTGCTGACCTGCTTGACCGTTATAAAAATGATGAGCAAATTATGCATATTAACGGATGTAATTTTCAGCAGGGCGTTGTAAGAGGAGAGGGTTCTTATTATTTTAGTGCATTTCCTCACGTTTGGGGATGGGCCGGCTGGAGGAGGGCTTGGAAGAAGTATGAGTTTAATCTGTCGGACATCAATTATTTCTATAACTTAGATAAGTTGAATTATTACTTTAACAATAAAAAAGCGAAAGCGAGTTGGTACGAGATTTTTTTTAAGATGAATCAGAAAATGATCGATACCTGGGACTATCAGTGGAATTATGCGATCTGGAAAAATCAGGGTAAAGTAATTACTCCCAACGTCAACCTGATTAGTAATATTGGCTTTGGCGCTAACGCCACCCACACTTTTGACTCAGACAATAAATTTTCAAATCTCGCAACTTCTTTTTTAAAAATAACTACGCATCCTAAAGAGAGGCGTATTGATTCAGAAGCAGATAAATTTACCATTGAATACACAAGTTGAAAATATGATTAATTGCAAAATTTGTAATAGTACAACCGATAAATTTTATAGTACCACGGTGCTTCAAAAATATGAGGCTGATTATTATAAATGCAGCTCTTGTGGGTTCATCCAGACTTCGGAACCCGTGTGGATTAAAGAGGCGTATTCTTCGGCAATCACTTCGTTAGACATTGGTTTGATACAAAGAAACCTGGAACTTAAAGTTCAGGTAGCCAATATCATAGACCGTGTTTTTGCCGACAGTACAGTTATGATAGATTATGGAGGGGGTTACGGCTTGTTCGTAAGGATGATGCGTGATTTGGGTTATAATTTTTACCGTCAGGATATTTACTGTGAAAATCTTTTCGCAAAGTGTTTCGACCTTGAAGATCTCCCGGCTAAAACTAAGTTCGACCTGCTCACCACTTTTGAGGTTTTTGAACACCTTATTAATCCAGTGGAAGAGATTGCCAAAATGTTGACTTTATCCGAAACATTAATTTTTAGCACTGTTCTGGCGCCTGATACCACTGCAGATTTTAAAACATGGTGGTATGTTTCTCCCTTAACAGGTCAACACGTTGCATTCTATAGCTTCAGAACTTTAGAGTTTCTTGCTAAAAAATTCAATAAGCAGCTCTATTCTAACGGCGTTAATCTGCATATTTTGACGGCTAAAGTGATCGATAAAACAACGTTAGACGCTGTATTTTCAGGTGAGAAAAAATCTTTTTCAGAAAAACTAATACGACGTATTTTTAATAAGCCGGTACAAGAAGCCAAAAAGCAATCGTTGCTGCCTCAGGATTATGCTTTCATTGAAAAAAAGCTTTTATCTAAGTCTTAGTTTGCTTTGAGTTTACTTCAAAAAATACATACGTATCAAAATAGAATTTTGAGTAAAATACTCTCAAAGGCTGAAACTTTATTGTTCAGCAAAAAGACAGTTCGTACAAAAAAAAAATCACTTTTACTTTTACGATTAGATTCTATAGGCGATTATGTGATCTTCCGTAATTTTATTGATTCCTTAAAAAGTTCTTCCCGTTACCAGAACTATGAAATTACTCTATGTGGGAACATCTGGTGGAAAGAACTTTCTGAAAAACTGGATTCACAGACAGTAAGCTCATTCATCTGGATTGATTACATGAAAATGGCAGACCCTTTGTACAGGTTCAAAGTACTCAGGAAAATTCATAACCGGGGATTTGAAATACTTATTCATCCTACCTATTCACGTGATTCAGTTGGTGACCTCATAGTAGCAAACAGCGGTGCAGAAATTAAAATTGGTTTTTCAGGCGATCTTGTTAATCTTACTTTGTCTCAAAAGGAAAACAATAATCGGGCTTACTCTGAACTTATAGAATCTCCTTCAGAATGTATGTTTGAGTTTTACCGGAATAAACTTTTTTTTGAAAGTATTCTTGCCGAAAAAATCAGCCTTTCACGACCATCTATTACATCTGAGAACCAGCTGGAAAATAAAATTATTATTTGTCCCGGAGCAAAGGATTCTTTCAGACGCTGGTCACCCTTTAATTTTGCTGCCTTGTGCGATAAATTAAAAATTGATTTCCCTGAAAAAGATTTTGTGATCTGCGGATCGGCTGCCGATAGTGTTTTCGCAAAAGAAATTATAAGAAATTCTACGGTGCATTTTCAGGACTCCACAGGCGAGCTCGGACTTAATGAACTGCTTTCTGTATTTTCAAATGCAAAGTTGATTGTAACAAACGATTCAGGACCTTTTCATATTGCGGTGGCACTCGGTAAAAAAGCCGTCTGCATCTCTAACGGAAATAACTATGGACGCTTCACGCCGTATCCAGCAGAAATGCAGACATCCAGCGCGGTAATTTATCCCGATGAACTTTTAAATCTTCCCTCCGAAGAAGAGAAATGGGAAAAGTACTGTAAACACGGATCGCCACTTGATATTAATAGTATCGGCGTTGCAAAGGTATATGAAACCATTAAAAAATTAGTATAGCAGAATGAAAAAAATATCTGTTATAACAATTAATTATAATAATGCTGCGGGGCTTGAAAAGACCATAAAAAGTGTTATTGGACAAACTTTTAAGGATAGGCTCGAATATATTGTCATTGATGGCGGATCAAGCGATGGAAGCAAAGATATTCTTGCAAAATATGCCAACGAACTCGATTATTCAGTTTCTGAAAGAGATAGCGGTATTTATAATGCCATGAACAAAGGCATTGCAAAGGCCAATGGAGAGTATTGCCTTTTTTTAAACAGCGGTGATTACTTATCTGAAAAGGAGGTGTTGTCTCAAGTGGCTGTACACCTGGATGGAACGGATATTGTGTACGGTGATATTTATACGGAAGAGGCTTCAAATAAACGGTCTTACATCCGTTCACAAGATAATTTAGATTTTAGGCATTTTGTAGTTTCCACTTTATGGCATCCTGCCTCTTTTATCAAACGAGAACTATTTGCAAAATACGGATGCTATGATGAAGGTTATAAAATAGCCGCAGACTATGGATTTTTTGTAAAAACTGTGGTAAAGTACAAGGTGAGTGCAAAACATATTCCACTCGCCATCGCTGTCTTTAATCTGGATGGAGTTAGTAATAATTCAGCATCATTTCAACTAATGGTGGACGAAAGAAAAAAAATTCAGGCGCTTTTTTTTAGCCCCGAGCAATTAAAGGATGCTGAACTTTTGGAAATAAGGAATCTGGGACGAAACTCGGTTTTTTATAAGTTTATTCCAGCAATAGAATGGATAAATGTAGCCTACGATAAATTTTATTATCATTGGTATAAGAGACGAACAAGTTAAAAGGAATGAAATCAGGTAAAAAGCATATTCTTTTTATAACACCTTCTTTGGCCAGCACCGGTTCTGAGGTCTTGTTATTTCACTTCATCAATTTTATTGCAAAGCAGTATGCTGTTTCTGTTATTTGTTTTAATCATGGAAACCTAATAAGCGCGCTCGACAAATCGGTAAAAGTTCATAGTTTAAAAATTGGTAATCCTGCAACCATTCCGGCAAAAATCATCAGGCGATTTAAAATTCACATAGCATTGCCTTTTCTTTTGAAGCGTTATAAAAAACACTTATGGTATGTAAATACTATTATTCTTCCTATACCTGTTAAATACGCTGTTGACAATAAGATCGACTTTTGCCTGCATGTACATGAATTAAAGCACATGTACTCTGTTTTATCGGCACTACAGCTGGATTTTGCTCTCAATAAATCCACGCGCTTAATAGCAAATTCTAAAATCACAAAACAACATTTGATAGAAGCAGGATCAAAAAAAGAAATTGATGTACTGCCGCCCTTTATTGATGTAGATTTGATTGACTCTTTAAAAGTGGAAAAAGAGACGAGGCAATCAGCAAAAACTACCTGGGTTATGGCTGGTTCTATTGATAGAAATAAAAATCCTCTGCTATTTATTGAAATTGCCCGGGAGACAAAAAAACAAAATTTACCCTACAATTTTGTATGGCTCTACAATTCCAAATCAGAACCAGACTTGTTTTCGGAAATAAGCGCTATACTGAAGAAAGAAGATCTTCCTGTAAACTTTATCCAAACGCAAAATTATAACGATTATATTCGAAAATTTTCTTCCTGTGACGGGTTTTTACTTACTTCAAGTTATGAATCTTTTTCCATGGCTACCCTTGAAGCATTGGCACTTGGGCTGTCTTTGGTGGTAAATGACTGCGGTGGAGTTGCCGAATTTTTAAATAACAACCTGGCCTCTATCATTGCTTTAGGCAGTTTGCCGGAGAGTTATTTGAAACAGATGCAGTTCGAATTACAGCGGGCTGAAAATAACAAATCAGCGAAATATGCCTTGGCCATGTCTTTTAACAAGCCACAAATTCTTGAAAACTGGGAGAAATTATTACATTAATGTTTGAAAGATGAAATCAATCTGCCTGTTTGCCTCCTATTTTCCTAGTGAAGAGATTCCTTACTACGTTACTGTTTATTTAAAGGAACTAAAAAAACAGTTTGGAGAAGTACTACTATTGGTAGCCAAAGAAAAATTAGCGGCATCTGGTTATGAGTTTTTAAAAAAAGAAGGAATTCAGGTGGATTTACAAAAGGAAAATAAGGGTTTTGATTTTGGACTTTGGTACAACGCTTTTCAGACTTTAGATTTAGATGCTTATGATGAAATAGCTTTGGTAAATGATTCAAGCGTTTTGTTTAAATCCCTCGATGGGTTCACAAAATGGAGCAGAAGCAATGGATCTGATCTTAAGGGGATTACTTATTCAGATGCCATTTATCCTCACATACAATCTTATTTTTTAGTTTTAAATCGCGCCGCTGTTAAACTTACAGCAGACTATTTTCAAAAGCATAAAGTTTTAAATACCATTTCTGAAGTGATTTCTACTTACGAAGTTGGATTAAGTAAATATCTGCAGGAAGGAGGCTTAAAGATTGCGGCCTTTATAGACAATAACGGTTATAGTGGTGAGTTTAGCCCTTATTACCATTGCATTGATTATCATATTTACAAAGGTGTACCCATGATCAAAAAGAAGATAATGTTTGCTTCTTACAGAAAAACGGAACTTTTTACTTTGGCGAGAATGAACTTTAATATTGATCGCAATTATTATTTGGATCTTATAAAAAGAACAAGCCCGGATTTAATTATTGATTTAGATAAATTAAAAGATCAAAAAGAGGAAATGAATCTTTTAGATAAGTTAAAATATCAGAGTTCAAGAACTTTAATCCGAATGTATAAACTAATAAAAAAGAACAGGTAGTTTTACGTGGAAATCATGACAGAACCTTTTGTAAGCATATGTATTCCAACGTATAACGGTGAAGCCTGGCTTAAGCAGTGTCTTGATTCCTGTTTGAACCAAAGTTATACGAATTATGAACTCGTTATTTGCGATGATGGGTCAACGGATACTTCAGCTTTGATCATAGAAGAGTATCGCACTAAATACAAAAACATAAGTTTCTTTAAGAATGAAAAAAATCTGGGACTTGTTGCAAACTGGAATCGCTGCGTACAACTATCAAAAGGAGAGTGGATCAAGTTTGTTTTCCAGGATGATTACATTACGCAGAATTGTTTACAGCGGTTTGTACAAACTGTAAATCCTTCTGTTCCAATAAGTGTGTGCGCCAGGAATTTTATTCTACCGGAAAATGCTTCAAAGGACTATATTGATTATTATACAAAGGTGGTCAGGACCCTCGAAAATACAAGTACTCACAAAGACACCCATTATCCTGCTGAACTTATCGCGAAAATTGCAGTAGAAAATATGTGCATGAACTTTATCGGAGAACCGAGTCTTATCTTCTTTAAAAAATCAATAACCCAGGAACTCGGTTTTTTTAACGCTGACCTGAAACAAATTTGTGATCTTGAATTTGCCCTGAGAGTCTCAGGGAAATACGGACTGACATATATTCCTGAAAAACTTTGTGCTTTTCGTATTCATAATCAATCTACAACTACAACTAACGTTACACAGAACTATTTTCAGCTGCATTATATTGAACCCATGGTGTTTGCGTGGTTATTGCTTTTCGACAAAGTTTATATGATCTTCCGGTCTCACTTATCCATAAAGCTCAGCTTTAAATTAAATTTTTACTTTCAATGGAAATGTTACCAGGCCTACCAGGTCAATCTAAAAGAAAACCGTCAGCATAATTTGTTTCTGGAAGAACAAACGAAGTTTAAGGAAATTCACCAGTATAAAAACGGAACACCCTGGGTAAGGCTTCTGTCAAGGCTTAAGAAATAAGCGCCAGCAATTTATCAGTATAGTTTTTCCAGCTGAAGTCCTTTACCCTTGCATGTGAATTCAGCGCCATTCTTTGGTAAATTTCGGGAGAACAAGAAAGCATCTTTTCTAAAATGTCTGCCAGCTCAGCACTTGCGCCACTGTTAACATACGTTCCAAAGTCTATTTTGTCGCCGTAAGTTTTTACAAATTCGCTATAAGCACTTGTTATTACAGGTGTGTAGTAATACATGGCTTCTGTCATGGCAGAAAAAGCCCCCCATCCCTGAGTGGTATTCACAATGCAGCGTGCAGAGGAAAGCAATTCGTAGTACTGTTTGTTTTCTGAAACTGTTCCTTTATCCAGGTAGCCATAATAGAAGATGTCTTTTCCTGTCACGCCTGTAACCGCACTTTCGAGGCCAATCAAATGCAATTGAGCAAGACTGCATTTTTTCTTGAGCTCAGTAAATGCAGCAATCAGATCCATGGCACCCTGCAGATATTTTTTATTACCGATGAAGAGTAGCGACTGACTTTTCGATTTCAACTCAAGCAGTTTTTCTTCGTTAATTACGTTTTCAGAATTGATAACGTTTCCAAGATAAAAACAGTTTGCCGCCGGGTAATTATTTTTATTAAATTCAAGCGATCCTGGAAATAAGCTTAGAGCAAGGTCTGCAGACTCTATAATTTTTTTTTCCCGCTTCAGGGCTTTTTTCTCAAACCAATAAGGATCACGGTTAAAAAGATTCCGGATTCTGTACAAATAACTCCAATCGCTGAAAAGTACACAATTTTCAGAGCTTGTTTGTTTACCACAAAAACTGTAAGTCAGAAAGATAAAAGCATCAGACGTTGCGTGTTTTTTCTTTGCAGATTTAATCTTAAGATTCGTGAGAAAATAATTTAATCCAGAACGAAAATAAGTGTGATCAGAATTCCTGTAAAAAATTTTCAAAACGGCGAAAACAGAATATTTATAGAGAATTTTTAAAGAAACATTCTCTTCAATATTCACCCTGTTAACTTTAATATTTTTTTCTTCGAAACTTTTAGTGAAAAAATAAGGAACATTCGACCACGCACTTAGCTCACTGGCATCTCCTACTGTAAATACAGTTATTTCTTTCAGGTCTGCCAACTTAGTTAACAAGCATTCTTTTTAAAATTCTCAGGCGGAGAAAAAGTCCAAGCTTCGAAAAAAATCTCCCCCCATAAAGCTGGTTGATTTTTAACTGTTCTTTAAGAAAACGGTAATCCTGGCTTCCAGACTTAGATGTTTTATAATACCTGAAATAAGAAACGTTAGCGTCGACTTTTGCAACCTTGGCGTCATTTTTAAGACATCTTAAAATATATTCGTAGTCAAAAGCAAAATGAAAGGAAGATAGTTCTCCGATGGTATCTGTAAATTGTTTGCGAAAAAACGAACCTGGTTGACTTATAGAAGCATCATCAAAAACGAGCTTTTCAAGCGTCAATTCGCCAGTACTTGATTCTTTATGAAATTTAGAATGTTCGTCAATATAGGCCACATTACCATAAATGTAGTCGATGTTAGTACGCAGATCCAAATACTGTGTGATCTTAAAAAAACCATCAATATCGATAAGGTCGTCGGTGTTTAGCCAGGTCCAGTATGTTCCTTTAACTAGCTTCAAGCCTTTATTGATAGCGTCGAACTGACCTTTATCTTTTTCAATTACAAGGTTATTTATAACGTCTTTATAAGAATTAATTATTCTTAAAGTGGGAGCATTAGAACAATTGTCAACAACAATAATCTGGATAACAATATTGGTACTCTCAGCTTTTTTCTTAAGTTCGGCAAGATTAGCGAGCGTTTGCTCAATAAATGTTTCCTGATTGTAAGAGGGTACGATTATGGAATAGGTTGCCACATTACAAATATAAGCTTTATGATCGCTATCTATAAACTTAATTCGGTAAGGCCCCTTATTTGCTCAAAAATCACCTGAAAAATAGCTACTTATTCTGATAAATATTTATCTTTATTAATATCTTTGGCGCTTTATAAAGAAATACAATGCTATCACTATTTTCCTAAATCAATCGTATTTTTTTAAATGAAAATCCTGCTTTTATCTGACACGTACAGTGAACATACCGAAAAATGGGCGCTTGGACTTGCCAATAAGGGTGTAGAAGTAGGTTTGTTTAGTTTTAATAAAGCCTCTTACGAATGGTACGCACATCCAAATATTACTGTTTTTTTTGAACCTGAGCAGAAGATCAATGCTGAAAGCACACTTACAAAGCTGGCCTATCTGAAATATGTGACAATTCTTAAAAAAATCATCAAACATTTTAAGCCTGACGTTCTACATGCGCACTATGCTACAAGTTATGGCCTGGTGGGGGCACTCAGCCATTTTCATCCTTACGTTATTTCCAGCTGGGGCACCGATGTGATGAAATTTCCAAATAAGAATTTTGTCGCTAAATCTCTTCTCAAATATAATTTTAAAAGTGCCGATGTATTATGCGCTACTTCTGAAACTATCAGGAAGTGTATTCATGAAGTCATTCAAAAAGACGTTAGTGTAGTTCCCTTTGGGGTGGATGTGGCAAACTTTGCTCCGCGAAAAGTAACCTCCTTATTTGAAGAAGGTGACTTTGTTCTTGGCAGTATTAAGCCTTTAGAGGAATTGTATAATATTGATATTTTAATTAAGAGCTTCGCAGCATTAAGATCAAAATATCCGCAGCTTAAGTTGTTAATTGCAGGAGAAGGTTCTGCAGAAAAGGAGCTGAGAAATCTTGCCAGCGGTTTAAATGCCGCAGATGCCATAATCTTTGCAGGAAGAATTCCATTTAAAGAGATTCATAAATATTATAATATGATCGATGTGCTCGTTAACATAAGCGAATACGAAAGTTTTGGCGTTTCTGTAATTGAAGCCATGGCCTGCGAAAAGCCTGTTATTGTTACAAATGTAGGTGGTTTAAAAGATATTGTAAAGGACGATAGTCTGGGACTTAAGGTTGAGGTACGCAATGTTGAGCAAACAATAACTGCAATGGATGCTTTAATAAGTGATAAAGATGCTTATAACCGCATTGCAAAAAATTCGAGAAAACATGTGATTGAAAATTATAGCTGGAATGGAAACCTCGATCAGATGATGCAAATTTATTCAGACTTAACCGAAAAGAAGTGATACTTAAAACTATAACAAGAGAAGTTTACACTGAAAAAGCAGAAGCATCTATAGGTGTTTTTGGCAGCGCTAAATGGCTTTCAGCCTATGAAGAGTCTCTTGATTTTATTGGAATATTTAAAGATGAACACCAGATGATTGGTGGGTTTTATTTGATGAAAACTACAAAGTTTGGTTTTGCCTTTATAAAACTACCTCCTTACACGCCGCATTGCGGTTTGTTTTTTACTTCAGAAAGCAAAAATCAGTCTTCTGTAAATAGTTTTTCTAAAGAAGTAATTTCAGAAGTCTGCACTTATATTTCTCAGCAGAAAGCTGCTTTAACGGTTCTGGCCTTTCCAAGTTCTGTTGTGGATATGCAACCTTTTATCTGGGAGAAGTATAAAGTTATTCCAAACTACACTTATAGAATTGATCTTCAAAAATCCATGGAAGAGATCAAAGGAAATTTTGATTCAAAAAACAGAAATGTCATAAATAAAGCTATTAAAGAGGAAGTTGTTGTATCGAAAAACACTTTGAACAAACAAAATCTCTATGATTTTTTCGTGAATTCCTTAAGCACAACGGGTGCCAATATTTACACAAAGGAATTAAAAAATGTTTTTTTAAAATTTTCAGATAATTCCAATTCCTTTAGTCTGGAGGCTAAAAAGAACAATGAGCTTTTAGGCGTGGTTTTCTGTGTTTTTGATAAAACGTCCTGCTACTACCTGCTCGGAGGCGTGAATAAAACAGCCGGGGTGGGAGGGATTAATAATATCTTAGTACAACGTGCTATTGAAACAGCAAAAGAATTAAATTGCCGGATTTTTGATTTTGAAGGCTCTATGTTGAAAGGCGTAGAGAAATTTTTCAGGGGTTTTGGTCCTGAATTATTTCCGTATTACACGGTTAATAAAGGAAATATGCCATTGGAAATACTGCTGAAATTTAAAAAACGTGAATTGTTTTAATGTCAAACCTTGCATACATAAAACATAAGGACATTGATTTTAAAAAATGGGATGAAACTATTTTGCATTCTGAATTCCCTACAGTATTCGCCCAATCGTATTATTTGAATGCAACCAGTCCTGGCTGGGATGCCCTCGTGATAAACAATTACGAAAGTATTTTTCCGCTGACCTGGAAAAATAAACTTGGGATCACTTATCTTCCTCAGCCTTATTTTACTTCGCAATTAGGAGCTTTTGGAAAAGTAAATCCCCAAATCGAAAAAGAATTTAGAGACTTTATTGAAAAAAAATACAAGCTAATAGAAATTGAATTAAATGTTTCTAATCAACTTGATTCAACTTACAACCGTCCAAAAAATACGTTTGTTATAAAGTATGCCAATCAATTTAAATACAATCAGAATACCACAAGGAATATTGCAAAAGCTAGAGCCAGCGGATTGGTTGTAAAACAGGTTCCTGATCTGGAGATTTTAGATCTTTCTGAAAAATTATTAAACCCATTCTTATTAGAGGAACTTAAATTACCAAAGAACGAAGTGGCAAAATTTGGCAGTTTATTGGTGAACTGTATGGAAAACCACTCTTTGCTAACATTCAAAACTGTTAATGAAACGAATGAGATTAAAGCGATGGGACATTTTGTTTTTAACAAAAGATATGCGCTATTTTTAAAAGGTACAACCATCGATAAGCAAGACAATTCCGGCAGTATGCATATTCTTATAAGTTACGCTATTGATTATTTTAAAGATAAATGCGAAATTTTTGACTTCGGTGGCGGCTCTTTGAACGCTGGACTGGCTGGCTTTTATAAAGGGCTGGGAGGAACACAACTTAATTATTATTTTTTACGGATAAATAATCTGAACCCATTACTTAAACTTTTAAAAAAATAGTTTACAGATCATAGAACTAATGAAAAAATTACTCAGCACTATAAAGCAGGAAATTTTTCACACTTTAAAAGTGTATCCTGCCTGTAAACTTATTCAAAAAATAAACCAACACTTTCCCTTAAAAGGAACTGGGGCGCTGGAAGCATTTGCTTCCACCCGCGCTCTTCAAACCGGGGCTTATAAACACTATTATTTTCAACAACACACTTTAATTTATTACCTGGTGTTACATTTAAAAAAAAATAAATGAAGGCTATAATCTCGCATGATATAGACCACATAACTGTCTGGGAACATTTATTCAGGGATACCATTATTCCCAAGTACCTGGCGCGAATGCATATTGAATTGTTCGCCGGAAAAATTTCCACGCGTGAATATACTTTGCGCTGGTCCGATTTTTTTAAAAATAAATGGCAGAATATTGATGAGCTTATTACATTCAATAATATCAATAATGTGCCTTCTTCTTTTTTTATTGCGGTTAATAAAGGTATCGGTCTAAATTATTCTAATGAGGCGGCACTCCTGTGGATCGAACAAATGAAACTTCGCAATTGCGAAATTGGACTTCATGGTATAGCTTACGATAGTCCGGAGATGATCAAAGCGGAATTTGATCTCTTTAAAAACTTAACGCAATCTGAAAATTTTGGTATTCGTATGCATTATGTGCGCAATACGGAAAGCACTTATAAACTGCTCTCCGGAGCCGGTTACAGCTACGACAGTACCGAACATGCATTTAAAAATCCATATAAAATTGGAAACATGTGGGAGTTCCCATTTCAGATCATGGATGGCTGGATCATAGAGAATTATAAAAAATGGCAGTCTTTGAACCTTCTTCAGGCAAAGGAAAATACCATACGGATGATTGATAAAGCCTTTGAAAATAAGTTGAACTACCTTGGCATTGATTTTCACGACCGTTATTTTTCACACAGCTTTAAAACCTGGCTCGATTGGTACATATGGCTTGTAGACTACTTAAAAACAAACGATATTGAGTGTCTTAACTTTAACCAGGCTATTAAAGAACTTGAAAAATAAAATAAAACCGACGAAGACTAAATTTAAAGGAAATAATGAATAGTGGCTTGAAATATTTTATAATGCTATTGCTTACTTTTTTTATTTTTTGCTCTAAAGCTCAAAAGAAAAAGGAAATAAAAAAGTATGGTGTGAAAACTATAACAAGCACAAAAACGCTGGGCGCAAGGATACTCAGGGATGAAAAACTTACCTATAACAGTGCGGGACTTTTAATTGAAGAAATAAAATACAATAACGACGGAAACCTGGCATCAATACTTCGTTATAAGTACAACAGCGATGAAGATGTTATTGAAGAAACGGAATATAATGAGAAGAATGTGCTGAAAGAGAAGAGGACGATGGTGTACAATGTTTTGGCTCAAAAGACAGAAGAACGTGTTGTGAATGGTGGCGGTAAACAAATCAAACGTTTTGTCTATACTTACAATTCAAAAGGTCTGAGAACCGAAAAAAAGACTTACGATGCAGCCAATGTTCTGGTTACGACAAAAAAAATAGTTTACGGATATAAATAAATTTAGATTATGATTTTTCTTTCCTTGCTTCAGATTGCGGATGAGCCGGTAGTAACCGGGATAGATGCTTTGCAGAAAATATCTTTTAAACTCTTTTACCGCCTGCTAATAGATTTTGTTTCTGTATTTGTTTTAATTCGTGGGGTGTATTATCACGTTTACAAACGATTGGAATTATTTTTCACCTTTTTTATTTTTAATCTCGTTATCTTCCTTATCTGCTTTTTACTAAATAAAGTCGATCTCAGTATGGGCGCAGCATTTGGACTTTTTGCGGTATTCAGTATGTTGCGTTACAAAACTGAAGATATCAGCATCAAAGACATGTCGTACCTTTTTCTGGTAATAGCGATCGGATTAATCAGCGCTGTTACCAAAATTAAAAATGCGGAGGATTCTTTTGAGTATGTTTTTCTTATTCTTATAAACGGAACTATTATTTTACTTGCCTACTTACTTGAAAGTAAAATCCTCTTTAAAAAAGAAGCCATTCAGGTAATTAATTACGATAACATGGAACTTGTACGTCAGGCGGATCAGACTTTATTGATAGAGGATATCAAACAACGCACGGGCATTAACGCACACCGTATTTCAATTAATAAAATAGATCTGATAAAACCTTCTGTGCAAATTAAGGTTTATTACTTTGAAGAATAGCTGTCTAAATTCCTTCGTAAACTAAAACAAGTTCTGATCCTATAGCTGCAGGCTTGTCGGTCTCAATGAAGCAGTAGTCGTAAGCTTTATCGAGGCTGTTGTAAATTGGTTTGAAATTGAATTTCGACTTTTCAGGATCGGCCTTAAATTGAATGTAGGCCAGGTCATCAAAATTTCGGGTTTCCAGATCTGTTTTTCCATAAGAAAAGTAAATTTTAATATCACCGGGTTTTGAGCTTCCTGCTAAATTTACAGTTAAGTGTTTGGCATGAAAAGCTTTTGGAATAAAGCTGATGATCTTAATGACTTCTCCAATTTTTAAACGAATTTCCATATCCCTAAGGTCTGTATAAACAATTCAGTAATCTTTGTTTTAGTTTTATAAATAAACTTACTTATCAACCAGTTGAAACGGGTTTAAACTTCATCGTCAAGATGCATGACCATCATGGGGAGTTGTGTTGACAACGCCATTTTTGCAGTAATACTCTTGTGGGTCAGATTCGCCCAAAAGTTACGGTGTTTGCTGGCAAAAGCCATAAGTTGAATGGTATTAGACGCGCAATAATTCTGCAATTCTGCAACCGTATCGTTGCCGTAGACAGTCGATTTTTTATAAGCCAGGTTTGCCGGATAGCTTTGCAACAAACCGCTCCAGTCTATATCTTTTTGTTTAGGTTCAAGAATGGGATCATAATTTCGCACATTTACGAAGTGTACATTGGTATGAAGCGCCTGGGCAAATTCGGTGATCTTATTTACAAATACTGAGGTTAGCGAATCGTAATCGCTTGCAAACATCACCTGGCTTATTGCCTGCCATTTTGCATCCGATGGAACTAGGATAACGGGACAATGAGCCTGGTTAGAAATTTTGAGCGATGTTGAACCAAGGAGCGTTGTCATTACCTTCGACAAACCTGTAGTTCCAAGAATAAGTATATCCGTACCCGTATTTTCAGGTAATTCACTAAGTGTAGAAACAGCGTTTCCCGTTAAAATTTTAATTTTAATTTCCTTTACTTTTTCTGTTGCTGAATTTTCCTGGGCGATAATTTTCTCTAGTTCTTTTACAAGACTTTCGTTGTCTTCTGGTGGGAAAGAAGGAATCATCACATCTGATACAATTACCGGACTCTCTTTCACATGCACTAACGTGAGTGAAGCATTAATACTCCTGGCAAAAGATCGTGCATAGTGAAATGCATTTACAGAGTTTTCTGAGAAATCAATGCCTACCGTAATGTTATTTATTTTTTTCATACTTAGTTTGAACCTTTTTATTTTTTTGGGTGCTTTATGTCGGGTGGCAGGAACGGCTCAATCTCAGGTACAACAGGTATTTCGGGAACTTTTTCAGTTTGCGGACCTATCTCTGGTTTCTGAGGAATAACCGGATTTGTTTCGGGCTCGGGACGAATTGTAGGTTTTTCTTTTGGTGAATTTTTCATAGTTTAAAATTTAACGATCACGAAATTGCGTTCGATAAATGAATGCAAATTTCAAACCTCTTTTAAATCACGCTTTCAAATTCACAAGCAGGTCATACGGTGCGGCTTGAGACGATAGGTGCATCGCTTTTAGATGCACATAATGGGAAGGTTGAAGAAACTATCCCGATTTGGGGCGTACAAAATGGCTTAAGCCTTCACAGCCCATCTAAGCTTCGCCGATTTAGCACGTGGATTCGTAAAACATTCTTCCGCCGAGGCACGTATAGGATCTGGAGCAATTGAACTGTAAGCACCTTCCCTGAAATGATGTTGAAACCACTTCTTTACACGACGATCTTCCCCCGAATGAAATGTAAGAATAGCAACGCGACCCCCGGAGGCCAATGCATCAGGAAGTTTTTCTAAAAATTGATCAAGTACTCCAAACTCATTATTTACCTCAATACGCAAAGCCTGAAAGCACCGTTGACAAGATTTTTTAATGTCTTCTTTACTTGTTTTAGGTGAAAAAGAAGTAATTGCTTTTGTTATAAGGTCTTTTAGTTGAATGGTAGTTTCAAGAGGTTGCTTCTTGTCAATTGCTGTTATAATAGCATCCGATATTTGTTGGTAGAAAGGTTCGTCAGAGTTTTCATCCAAAATAGTTTCTAAGTGTTCGGGTGAAATAGTTTTTAAGAGCGCGGCGGCAGACTTACCGTTTTTGGGATTTAATCGCAGATCTAATGGGCCTTCAAACTTAAAAGTAAATCCTCTTTCAGGATTATCAATCTGCATGGAGGAAACGCCAAGGTCAGCCAGCACAAAATTTAACGGCCCCGATTCGTAAACAATCCGGTCGATTCCTGAAAAATTCATTTGTCTCAAAACCAAATAGTCTTCGGTATAACCGAGATTCTGCAAGCGCTCTCTCGTACGTGGCAGTTCAAAGGGATCAACGTCTGTTGCGAACAATCGTCCTTCTTTATTTAGCGCTTTTAAAATTTCAAGACTATGACCTCCGTATCCCAAAGTAGCGTCCAAACCTGTTTCACCGGGTGCCACTTTCAGTATATCCATTATTTCTTTCACACAAATCGAACGGTGCATGCCGGCAGGAGTCCGGCCTTGTTGCATCACTTTTGCAACGTCTTCAGAATACAGTTCGGGCTGTTGTTCCTTGTATTTTTCGGTAAACTCTTTTGGATGCGAACCCTTGTAGCGCTCGCGACGCACGTGTTTTGGCTTTTGATCATCTTCCATGCTCATAGGTATTTGGAATGTTTCTCGAATCAGACGATTGATTCTCAGATAGCTGTTTTAATAGACGCTTTTACGCTACTAAATTAGGTAAAAGTCGTGTTTTTACTAATTTTTAATAATGGTTGCAAATACAATTAAATACTGTACCTTACGATGACCTGATTAAGTTACAACACAAGTCAAAACAAAAGAGTGATTCTTTAGACCTGTGAAACGGAAAGTCGTTTAAACCCCCTTAAAATCTTCAGTGGAAAAAGCCATTTGGCACTGCTGAAAACTGAAATGCAAATTCAATTAAATAAATAACAAATAAAAAACAACAACAATGAAAAAAGGTAAAGTAAAATTTTTTAACGACGCTAAAGGTTTCGGATTTATACTAGGCGACGATGGACAAGAAGTATTTGTGCATGCATCTGCTCTAAAACAAGACATTCGTGAAAATGATGAAGTAACTTATGATACTGAAAACGGTAAAAAAGGTTTAAACGCCATTAACGTTTCTTTGGTAAACTAATTAGATTTACAAAAAAAAAGAGCTGCATCATAACGATGCGGCTCTTTTTTGTTTCAAAGGGGTAGATTTTTTATTTTTTATTCAACCAGTTTATGATTTTTTTTGAATCTGGCTTTTTAAGAGGTGGCACCATATCTACGAGGTATCCCTGTTCGTCAATCATGTACTTTTGAAAGTTCCATTTCACATGAGAGTTCATCACACCGTTTTCAGATTTAGAAGTAAGCCATTTGTAAATTGGATGGATGCTGTCTCCCTTTACTGTTATTTTTTCCATCATTAAAAAGCTTACACCGTAATTGCGCTCGCAAAATGATTTTATTTCCGTGTTGGTTCCTGGATCCTGGTGTTTAAAATCATTAGCCGGAAAACCAATGATCATAAGGCCTTTATCCTTATAGGCATCATAAACTTCCTGCAATTGCTTAAACTGTGGGGTTAATCCACATTCGCTTGCCGTGTTAACGATCAAAAGTTTTTTCCCTTTAAAAGTTGACAGGTCCACTGTTTTTCCTTCTATGCTGTTAGCGGTAAACTGATGTATACTGCTCGTAGGCTGCCCTTTAAAAAGCGCAGGAAAGTTTAAAAATTGTAACATCAGAAATAGTTTAAGGTGTAGTGATTTCAAAGCGAATGTTTAAATTTAAGCCTATTATTTTTATTTACCTATGAGTATCTGGAATGGAGAAGTAACCACTGAGTTAATTAACAACCTTGGAAAGGGAAGCCTCGGTGAGTTTTTTGAGATCAATTTCACGGAAGTTGGCCCCGATTTTTTAAAAGCTACAATGCCTGTAAATCATAAAACCAAACAACCTTTCGGACTTTTGCATGGCGGTGCTTCCGTTGCCCTGGCTGAAACCATAGGGAGTGTGGCAAGCTGGTGCTCCGTAAACCGCGACTTGTTTATTGGAGTGGGAGTGGAGATCAATGCGAATCACATAAAATCGGTTACTGAAGGACTTGTTACCGCAGTGTGCACTCCCATTAAAGTAGGAGGTAAAATACATGTATGGGATATTCGCATAACCGATCATAAAAACGAAGTGTGTTGCGTGTGCAGGTTTACATGCATGGTGGTACCCATGCGTAAATAGTAGGGAACCAAGCCTGAGAAAAAACGCTGCAAGCTTAAGCTTTTAAGAGGTGATTTTCAGCTTTATAGCTGGCTTTTTGCGCATAAAAATAACATTGGTATTTCAAAAATTAAGTTATTTTTGTCCATCTAAAATTAAAAACTCAAATGACATTATCACACAAATTTATGGCCTTTGGTGCTGCGGCTTTATTGTTAAGCGCTTGCGGTGGGGCAAAAGAAACAGATGCAACTGCTGAGAATGCTGATTCTACAGTTGTAGTGCAAGACACAACGCCGGTAACGGTTGACGATACCACGAAATTTAAATTTGATTTTGCTATTGCAAATATACCTTCCCCTGCTAACGCTATGCAGGAGCTTGGGCAATGGGGTGTTACCTACGATAACGCAATTCTGAATAACCCGAAAAATGCTTCAAAATATACCACTGAATACCAGAGAAGTATTAACCTTGGAGTTTATAATATTGACATGGCTTATGCCATGATGAATGAAAAAGGTCCGGATGTTTTACAATACATGAAAGACATTTTAATTCTTAGCGATGCATTGGGCTTAAAAGGTGCAGTAGATCAAATGATTGGCAAAAGAGCTGAGTCTAACTTAAATAGTAAAGACAGCTTATTCAAAATTTTGGATGAGATCTTTATCAGAAGCGATTCCTATCTTAAAACAAATGAACGTGTTTACACCGCAGCAACGGTATTTGCCGGAAGCTGGTTAGAAAGTCTTTATTTAACCTGTAAAATCAATGAACAGGTAACAGACCCTGCTTTAAAAGAAAAAGCCCGCAAACACTTATGGGAACAACGTTTCCATTTAGGAAATCTTATTAATTTATTGGGTGACTATAAAGACAAAAAAGAATGCGCTGAATTAATCAAGGACCTTAAATCTATTCATGAGGAAATTGTTGCGGTGAAAGATCCGAAAGAAATGAACGATGCGAAATTCAAAGCGATCTCGGATAAAGTGGTTGTCTTAAGAAATAAGTTGACTAACAACTAATCAAAAATTGTAAAATAAAAAAGGAGGGTTATTTCTAACCCTCTTTTTTTTATGCCTTTACTTTAAAAATTTATCTACTCCCAAACCAAACAAAGCAAAATCGTATTTCACAGGATCTTTAGGATCCATACTTCTCAAAACGCTTGTGATTTCTTCTACAGCCTGCCAATCGTTTTGTTTTCTTGTCAATAAACCAAGGCCTCTGCTTACATTGCCGGTATGCACATCCAGCGGCAAACACAGTTGTGAGGGAGAAATGTTTTTCCAAATACCAAAGTCTACCCCCTTTTTATCTTTCCGCACCATCCACCTTAAATACATGCACAAACGTTTGGCGCTCGATTTTTGAAGCGGATTTGAAATATGCTTTTCCGCCCGCTTTAGATGCTCAGCCTCCAAAAATACAGTTCTGAATTGTGTAATATTATCTATAAGTCCTGCGCTGTTCACTTTTGTGAAAGCACTTTCAAGACCGTTATGATTCGTGTAAATATTCTGAAGAGACTCTATAAAAAAAATGCAATCCGATCCGTTAAAGGTGCGGTGTACAAATTTCTCGAAAACTTTTCTGTCCTTTTTTTTATGATGTAAAATAAATTCATGAGGCGAATGATCCATCCAGTTCATGAGCTTCATGCCATTGTTAATGATAGATTTCCGGTTTCCCCAGGCGATAGTAGCGGCAAGAAACCCTGCAATTTCACGGTCTTCCTTTTTTGTAAAAAGATGAGGTATGCTTACGGGGTCCAGTTCAATAAAATCTTTAGAGTTATAATGAAAATATTTTTCATCTAAAAACTCCTTAATAGTTTTGTCGTCTGTATGCATGGATTATACAAAGATACAGCCTATGCCTTAAAAAAGAATCCCATTTCCTGTTAAAGAAATGGGATTCATTCTGGTTTTTATTAAGGTAATTCTATAGTTGGGATTATTTAGCCACAACTATTTTTTGACGAATTTGCTGATTATCTTTTTCACCACTTAAGAAATAAATTCCTTTTGATAAGTCACTTACAGAAACTTTGTAATCATTAGCTCCGGATAATTCAATACTACGAATGAGTTGACCTAAATCATTTACAAGCGTTAATTTTAAGTTACCTGCAGATTTAATTACAAATTCTCCGTTGCTAGGATTAGGATAAACATTTAAACCAATATTTACAGCGTTTAATTCGCCAACACCAACGCAGGCAGAAACTTTTACCTGAACCGTCATAGTATTCTCGCAGCTATTTGCATCCTGACCAGTTACAGTATAATTCGTATTAACAGTAGGAGATACAGCAACAACTTGTCCAACATCACCAGTATTCCATACATAACTTACACCTCCGTCAGCAGTAAGATCAACAGATTCGCCAGAGCAAATAGGTGTTCTTTGAGCAACCGCAGTAATTGTAGGGTTAAAATAGATACTTACATCAATGGTTCTTGTAGTAATACAGTTTTGAGCACTTCCGGTGCTTGTACTTGCTACCAAAGTGTATTGTGCTGTAGCGGTAAGCGATCCGATAGTAAGTCCGGAGTTAGTGCTTGTAGGGCTGCTACTGCCTGGAACAGTATACCATTTATAAGCTTGCCCGCCGGTTCCTCCGTTTGCAAAAAGAGATAAGCCTTTACCGATACATGTAGCAGTAGGGCCTGTAACAGAGATGGTAGGAATAAACACTGCCACTGCCACCGTAGCTTCAGATTGACATGTTGTAATGGTATTAGTTCCGCTCACTGTGTAGACAACCGGGCCTGTAACCGAGCTTGCAGGATTTACAACAGTTGTTGGTGTAAGTGCACCAGTACTCCATGTGTAGGAATGTACCGCAAATCCACCGCTACCAGAATTAGCGCCAATGGAAGTACTACCACCTGAACACACCATAGTTTTTGTGCCAACAATGCTGGCTGTGATAGTTGGTATAGGAGACACTACTACGATCTGATTATAGGTAGTATAACAGTTAAAAGAATTTACTCCTGTTATGGCGTATGAAGTGGCCTGGGTAAGTGTTTGCGTAAAAGGCACAGAAGTAAGAGTCTGGTTTGGATTAGAAGAAGATACAATGGTAAAGTTGTTACTTCCAAAAGCATTAATAGTAACAGAATTGCCCGAACAAATTGTAGATGGAGTAGCTGATGCAGTAATCGTTGGATTAGGATTAGTAAGCAATTCTACGGTAGTTGTATTAACACAGGTTCCATCATGCGCAGCAACTGTATAAATTGTGTTTACCGGTGGAAACACCTGGGCAGTAGCTCCTCCAAAAGTAAACGAGGCCACTGAAGGTGGGTTTCCTGGAGAAGTCCAGGTATAAGTTTGACCACCTGCAACCGTTACCTGTGCTGGTTTTCCTGCACAAACAATGGTAGGACTAACGATGGCAAAAACGGTTGGTAATGCGTTTACAATAAGGATACGCTGGGCAGTACTGGTACAGCCCGAAATGGCTCTTGTTACTGTAAAGTTATTAATTCCTGCAGGAGGAGTAACAAGGTAAGTGTTTGTATTGGCAGATGCAGAGCCACCGGTCCAGGTATAAGTTGTACCTGCAGCACCTGTAGCAGTAAGTACCGCCGATTTACCTTCACATATCATCGAAGGAGTTGCCGTTGGGGCAAGAGTTGGAGTTAACACAACGCTAACCGTTACCACAGCTGTACTCGGACAATTAGCCGCACTCATGGCGCTTAAAGTATAAGTTGTTGTAACTGTTGGTGAAACGATCAGAGCCGCTGAAATAGAATTTCCAGGACTCCATGAATAATTACTGATGGCATCGCTTGTAATAGTTACGCTGTTTCCACTGCAGAGCACGCTATTGGTATTTAATCCGCTAACAGTAAGATTAATAGTGCATTGAGCATTACTTGTTGTTGCTAATCCTGATAAGAGAAGCAAGTTAAAAAGGGGATTTTTCAAACATGTTTTAAAAACATTTTTAAGTCCGAGGTAGATGTTCTTCATTTGTTTTTTTTTGTTAGGTTTTAAGATTAAAGATTAGTTGTGTCTGGTTTGTTTAATTTTAACTTCGATTTTATAAATTTATTGCAGAACTCTCGATTTCACAAGGGTTCAACGTATTTATCCATGCTCTTTATAAATTTTTGGCAATCCAGGAGAGTCATTTAACACGTCCACCCGTTTTATATGCCTTCACATTCAATTTATCACCTGTATAATAGCATCTAAATATACAAAAAAAATTAGTTTTTTGCCTTGTACACACCGCTTATGCTACAAATAGGCGAGATACTGCCTAAACCAATTTTAAATAAAACCTAATTTGATTTTTAAGGAAACTTTACCATTTCTGATTAAATTTTGACATTTTGGCACAATTGATCGGATGGCCCTATATTTGTTGGTATCAAGCGAAATCAAAAAATCACCATGAGCACGACAGGAAAAATAAACGTACAAACCGAAAACATCTTCCCGATTATTAAAAAATTTCTTTACAGCGATAACGAGATTTTTTTAAGAGAATTAGTTAGTAATGCGGTAGATGCTACTCAGAAATTGAAAGCACTTGCCAGTATGGGCGAGGCAAAGGGCAATCTTGGCGACCTTAAAATTGAGGTAGAAGTTAATAAAGAAGCTAAAACCATTACCATTAAAGATAAAGGTATTGGTATGACTAAAGAGGATGTTGAAAAATACATCGCACAAATTGCATTTAGCGGGGCAGAAGAATTCGTAAATAAATACAAAGATAAAGTTGACAAAAATGTAGTAATAGGTCATTTTGGCTTAGGGTTTTATTCCGCATTTATGGTAGCCCAAAAAGTGGAGATCTTTTCTTTATCTTACAAAGACGGATCTAAAGCTGTGCGTTGGGAATGTGACGGAAGTCCTGAATACCAGATTGAAGAAGTCGATACTAAAAAAGAAAGAGGAACCGATATCGTTCTTCATATTGCAGACGACTGTGAAGAGTATCTTGAAAAGTTTAAAATTGAAGAGCTCTTAAATAAATATTGTAAGTTTTTACCTGTAGAAATTAAGTTTGGAATGCGTAAAGACCGCATCACCCCTGAACCTAAAGAAGGTCAAAAACCTGAAGATGTAAAAACGGAAGAGATTGAGGTGGACAATATCATTAACAATCCCACTCCGGCATGGACTAAAAAGCCTGCAGATTTAAAAGACGAAGATTACAAAAGTTTTTACAGGGAGTTATATCCTATGCAGTTTGATGAACCCTTATTCTGGATTCATTTAAATGTGGATTTTCCGTTTAACCTTACGGGTATTTTATATTTTCCAAAACTTAGCAATAAACTCGAAATGCCTAAGGACAGGATACAATTGTATTCCAACCAGGTATTTGTAACAGATAACGTAGAAAATATCGTTCCCGACTTTTTAACCTTATTACGTGGAGTAATTGATAGCCCGGATATTCCATTAAATGTTAGCCGGAGTTATTTACAGGCCGATGGGAACGTGAAAAAAATTGCAAGTCACATCACCAAAAAAGTAGCAGATAAACTGGAAGAACTTTATAAAAAAGAACGCGCAGATTTTGAAGCCAAATGGGACGATATTAAAATATTTGTGCAGTATGGAATGATCAGCGACGAAAAGTTTTACGAAAAAGCCGTAAAGTTCGCACTCTTCAAAACAACTGAAAATAAGTACTTTACTTTCGAAGAATTTGAAAATCATGTAAAGCCTTTACAAACTAATAAAGAGAACAAACTGGTTTATTTGTATGCCACCAATGTAAATGAACAACATGCCTATATCGACGCTGCTAAAAATCGTGGTTACGAGGTGCTGTTGATGGAAACTATGTTGGATCCGCATTACATTAATCAATTGGAAAGTAAATTAAATGTTTCTTTTGTGCGTGTTGACGCTGATACTATTGATAAACTCATCAGCAAAGACGAAAACACGGTAAGTAAGATCAGTGAAGAAGAACAAAAAACACTTCAACCTATTATTGAAGAAGTGGTGAGCAAAGATCAATTTAGTGTGGTGTTTGAAAATCTCAGCGAGAAAGACTCGCCAATGATCATTACCCGTCCTGAATTTATGCGTCGTATGAAAGACATGAATCAAATGGGTGGAGGCGCTGCGGGCTTTTATGGATCAATGCCTGACATGTACAACCTCGTGGTAAATTCAAATCACCCTTTGATCTCAAAAATTTTAGCCGAAGGCGATAAAGAAAAACAAAGTACACTTGCTAAACAAGCGGCTGACTTAGCTTTATTATCTCAGGGCTTATTGAAAGGTGAAAAACTCACTAACTTTATTAAACGTAGTCTAGAGATGATCTGATCTTTGTCTAGATTATAAATTGTAAAACGCCTGCAAGAAATTGTAGGCGTTTTTTTTGATTTTGAATCGTCCTGATGGTGTGATTTTTACATACTCAAAACTGCCACACGGCGTAGCTCCTTCACTTAACTATCTCTCATCTATCAAGAAGTGTGTTAGCACTTTTGGCCATTACCGAGTTGGTGAAGGTTTGGACAGAAATTGGTGTTATCTTTAATGCCTTATGAGTATCTACAGATGTCGAATCTTTTATAAAAACATCTAAGTACTTCATGTTATAGGCATTTATCTCACTTTCAATAAATAGGTGTCGTCTGGATGAGTCTGTGCAAACTTTCTTACAGTTTTGCACGATGACAGCGGATATTTGAGGAGATTGCTGAAGAACTAATTCCATCTCATTTGAATTTTCATATTTCCGGAGTTTGATCTTACCAAAAACAGAAACTTCTTTTTCAATGCCGTCATTTTCAAAATACCCACAATCTGTCAAAAAAATACTACAAAAAAGTAGAATAGGAAAAATGTTCTTCATGAATATCTGATAGGTCTTGCGGCTTACCGTAAATAATTCTCCGCTTCAGGACCATACAATTTTTTACCGTCACGGTAAACCGTTACAAATGCATCTGTAATTCCTAATCGTACAGCTTCGTCTTTTAAACGTTTTGCGTTGTTAGCATCGCCAAAATTTCCAATGTTGTAAATAAATAAACCATTGATCTGTTTATTGTCAACCGGCCAGTTGCGGATAGCCGAAAACTTCGCTGCTACATCATCTGGCACTTGTTTACTGAAAGCGCCGATTTGAACCTTGTAAGTTATTCCTTCTTCGTTCGTTTTAACGCCATTTTCGGCGGTTGGAGCAGGGTAGTTACTAACCTCGTTTTTAAACGGAGTAACCGGACTCACTAATAATTTTTCCAGAGGGTCAGCCACAAATGTAGAATTAGACGAAGGAAAAACAATTGGATTCTCAGCCTGTACTTTTAACGTTGCGTCGTTCGAAGCTTGTCTGTCTCTGGCCTCAGCAAACGGAACGCGCTTACCATTTAAATACGCCGATACAAAAGCGTCGCGAATGCCCATATTCACAACTCTGCTTTTATCTGCTAATAATTTTTCAGGATTGTTATAGATCCCGGCAGTATATCTGTAAAGTCCGTTTTTAAGTTGCTCTCTGAAAATAGGACGCAGACTTAATATTTGTGACTTAGTAATTTCTTTTGTATAAACACCAATCTGAATCGTGTAAAGAAGTCCGTCTGTTTGTTCCAACTCTTTACTTACCGTAACACTTTCAAGCATTACAGGGTTGGCGGCAGCTTTCGGAACATTTACATTGGATGTTATGCCGGCAGTTTGTGGTGCATTAGGATCTACTGACTTACCTTGTTTTTCTAGTTCTGCTAGTGCTTCAGCAAGGCTAATCCTTTTTCCGTTAAAGTAAACAACTACAAAAGCATCCCTGTATCCCAGGTTACGAAGATCATTTTTTACGGCATTTGCATTCTCCACCTTCACGAAATTACCGGCGGTGTAACGAATATACCCGTTGCCGGCCGTTTCTCCGTTTAGCGGACTTAATCCTTTAAAAGCATTATTTGGTAAAGGCGTTTTAAACGCACCTATCTGAACTCTGAATATCAGGCCGCTTTCCATTGGGGCATCCATAGGAATTGGATTAGATGCAGAGTAAGCGTTCCCTCGCGTAACTTCCAGGCCGTCAATTTTAATGGCACCTTCACCCTGATTTCTTTTAGGTGTATTCGCCTTGTTTGGTTTTGATGGAACATCCGAATTGGATTTACTGATATTCTCTCCAATTGTTTCCAGATCATCAAAGTCACCACGATTTTTTGTAGCTGGAGTAAATTTAGGCAGCACTTTGTTTAATTTTTCAACGGCAGCATTTCCAGATTTCGCAGCAAGAGTTAAGAGTTTAATTTTTTCATTCTCATTTTTAGTCTGAGAAGATTGAATCAATAAACGTTTTGATTCAGCATTTAATTCGTCGGCATTAGCCTTAACAGCTTGTTGATCAGCATTGAGTTTACCCGGAACATTAGTTTTAGAAGATTCATATTCAAGACTTAAACCATTTGTCAGATTCGTAAGTTCTGAATATTGTTTTTCGCGCAACTGCGATTTTTTTTGCTGAAGATCTGCCGTTTTTTCTTCCGGACTTTGGTTGCTTTGCGCGGCAGCATAATCTGGATATTTTTTCTTTAACTCCGAAAGCAATACATTTTGTTTTTGTATGAGCTCAAGTTCTTTTTCTTCTGCGTTACTAATTGCCCCCAGCTTAGCCGCCTTATTACTCAAAGCATTGGCTTCACTTCTCAGATTGCTGATCTGTGTTTTTAAAGGCGATAATTCATCACGCCTTGCCTCAATATCTGAAGCCATAGCGGGATCGTCAGATTTTAGTTTTGCAAGAAGCTCAGAAATGGAACTCGTGTTAGCCCTGTATTCGCCTTCATTGGCTTGCTGCTTGAAATCCGCAGCTTCTATCATTTTATCCTGACTTTGGGTCTCTAATTCTTTTGACTGAGTAAGTAAAGCCTCTTTTTCAGTACCCTCCTTACCTTCGGCTTCCTTCTTTAATGCAAAAGATTTTCCGCTCAATGTCTCTGCTTCATCCCATAACACGTCGGCTCTGGTGTTTAATTCCTGTGTATTAACAGCAGCTTCAGAAGGAGCTTCTGATTCACTACCCACCTTACTTAAGGCATTATCAAGAGTTGCTTCCTGGGCTTCAATATCTTTTAGCTGACTTAGCGATGTTTTTACGCTAGAACTTGCCTGGGGATTTCTTAAAGTAACATTAGAATTATCAAAATAAGATAATACCTGTCCTGTAGTCGTATCTTTTTCCGCCAGTTGCGAGACTTCTATCTTTCTTGTATCTACTTCTGAAAGTAAACCAAGCTCATCTGTTACAAAAGTTTCAGTGGCTGTTGCTGCTGCGGTAGGAGTGGCAGGACTATCATTAAAAAAAAGATCATCCGGATTAGTAGTGGTAGTTTCGGTAACCGCTATGCCTGTGTCTACTTTAGAGGTTACTGCCACGTTTGCCGGAGCAGAACTAACATTGAGAGAAACTTTTATAGCATTAAGTTGTTTAATGGCCTCTGTTTGTTTCTTATTAGAGGCTATAAGACCGTTTAATTTTTCATTTGGATTAGCGCTGTTGTCAGAGGTCTGCTTCAAAGTTTTAGCGGCTTCCACTTTATTAGTTGCTGAAATAAAATCCGTTTTTACGCTGGGAGTATTGTTCGCGGAATTTTGATTGGCATTTATTTCGCTTACTAATTGATCAATTTCAGCTGTGTTGGCTTCGTAAAGTTTTTGGTACGATTCAATTTTTATGGCAGCAAGATCTGTAAGCCCGCTATTTACTGTTTGCAACTTAGAAAGAACGTCGGCACTGCTACCGGCATTTTCGGTGGGAGCAGAAGAACTTGTAATAGCTGTTTTTAATTGTAAGGTTGTATTCGATTTGGTTAGAATATCAAGAGCCTGTTGTTGTTTCTGAATAGCCTCCGCTTCTTTTTCTTCGGCATTGCTAAAACTACCAAGTTTGGCGCCGGCAGTGCTTAAAGAATTGCCTTCTACACGAATATCTGACGCTTTTTTGAATGCAATCTTAGCTTCTTCATTCAGTTTTTTTGCTTTTTCCACTTCGGCATCAGATGATTTTCCGTCGTTGATAAGGTTTTGAATATTTTCCTGATTTGCAGCTACAATGGCACTATTGTCAGCACGCGTAACATCTGCCGCTTCAATAAACTTTGTATTGGCTTTTTCTTCCAGGTTTTTCGCTTCACTTAGCAGCTTTTCTTTCTCAGCGCCTTTACTGCCTTTTGCTTCGTTATTTAGTTTTTGAGATTGCGTTAAATACTCATCACCTTCTTTACTCAGCTGCTCAGAGCTAAGCGTTTGGCCACTTTTTTGAAGCTCTTGTTTAGAGGTACTTATATCTTCTTTTAGTTTTTTCTGTTTAGCTATAGCATCGTTTATTTTTGCATCTGCCTCAATTTTTAAATTCTGTGCGGCAACATTTTGATAACCGTTATAATCAAAATTCTCATTATCAGTAGCAATTAACTGCGTACTCAGATTATCGAGTTTGCTAACAGCCTCGCTGCTGTTTTCTGCTGTTATAGGATCGAAGGTGTTTTTAACGGCTTCTGCATTAGGAAGCTTGTTCAGTTCTGTGAGCCTGGCATTATTAGCTGCAATTTGTGATGTATTTTGTTTTTTGCTTGCTTCTGCTTTTTTTATTTCTGCATTTAACTTCGCTTTTGAATCGGGATTTCTCGTTTTAGATACTTCCGTTTTGTTTTTGCTGATCAGCTGGTCAAGTTCTCTGTTAAAGTTGTTTAGCTGCAAGGTGCTCTCTTCTACATTCGACCGGCTATTCGGATCAGTGATAGCAGTTGTGTTTTTGTATTTTTCTTCTAAACTTGTTGTAGAAATTTTTTCAGAAACAGCAGGAGTAGTAACCGGAACAGCAGCATTTACATGTTCTGTGGTAATTTTGGTAGCCACGTCCAGTTGATTTTTAGAAACTGTCAGATCTTCATTTAATGTTTTCAGTTCTGCATCGTTAGAGGCAATTTGTTTCAGCTTCTCATCCTGCTCGGTTTTTAATCCGTCTATCTGAGTAGTTAGTTCTTTTTTAGCCGCCTTCTTTTTCGTCTTATCCAGTTCTGTTTCCTTTTCAGTGATTGCCGTTTTAATTTCTTCGAGACTTGTTTTCGCTATGGTATTTGACTGCTCTACATCAGCAATTTGTTTTTCTTTCTGTTCAATGTCGGCCTTAATTTCTTTAACTAAATTTTCTGAGGCATTTGTTTTATTGGGAAGTGCGGAAATTTGTTTTTGAAGATCGGCCAGTTTTTCGGGCGAGGCTTTTGGATCTTTTTTAATTGTTTTCTCCAACTCGTTTGCATACTGAGTATTTAGTTTTGCTTCCTTTTCCTTAGTCTTAGCGTCTTCGTCGAGTGATTGCGCCAACTTTAATATTTTAGCAGCTGTTGCCTGATCATTCTCTGCAGCGAGCTTCAACACATTGGCATTGTCGACTGCTATTTTTCTCTCAGCGGGATCAGAAATAGTTTCGGCCTTAAACAATGCATCGCTGGCCTCTACTGCTTTTTTATCTGCTTCCTCTTTTTGTTTTAAACCGGTTTCATTTGCTGCCACAAAGTCTCTGTGTAATTGGCCGGCTTCCTGCAACGATTCATCCGCATCCTGCCGCGCCATACTCGCTAATTGTTTATTATCCATGCCTGACGCGCGTTCTGGGGTGGCAGTAGTTGGTGTAACTGCAGTTTCAGTTGCAGTTTCAGGATTTGTTTTTGAAGCAGATTCAGGTGTTACCTCAGGGTTGCTGGTGTTTACTGCTAGAGGAGCTGCAGGGCTTTCTGCTGTGACATCAAGTTTTGCTTTCTTTTCAATAACGGAGAGGTATTGTAAATAAGAATTGTCATTTACTGCTTCATCAAAATAATTCAGAATTTTCAATTTGCCTTTATCGTAGGAAATGGTTTGTTTAAAGTTTTTAGCAGCAGAGGCCAGTGGGATAGAGACCTGGGCAGATTGGGTTTCCAGTCCCGGGGTTTCAACGGTAAAGAGAAGCTTCCCGCCATTTGGCAATTCCATGCTATAGCTTCCGTCTTCTTCTGAACTATAGGTGCCTAGTTCGTTTTGAGTGAACACATCTTTAACATTGATGGTACTTCTTAATCCATATTCCGGCGATCCTGGAATGATGCTGCCCTTGAGCGCAACCACATCAATTGGTCGGCGTTTGGTCTTAACTTTCAAAACATCAATTTTCCCCGGAGGACTCTGTCTGCCAGTACTGAAGTAGGCCATGGTTTCGAGAGAATCGGTTACAAAAAGAAAATCATCGTCGGGCGAGTTGATCGGAAATTCAAGATTTACCGGGCTACCCCAGCTTTTAGTGTCTTCATTGTAAACCGATTTAAAGATATCGTAGCCACCCATACTATTATGGCCTTTGCTGGCAAAGTACAGCGTCTTACCATCTGGATGAAGAAAAGGGTAATCCTCATCGAACTCTGTATTAATTCCACCTACTTTTTCGCCCTTACTGAAAGTACCGTTAGCCTGCTTCGAAGCGCTGTAAATATCCCTGCCGGTTTCTGAATTTTCGCCAAAGCTACTGTAGTAAACAACGTCGCTACCGTTAGGAAGAAAAATCACTGATTTTTCTTTTTTCTTTTTATCCGCAGGCGTTTTAAATTCGTCTGGCTTTACGAGAAGTTTGCCACCTACTTTTTTATAATTACGAAAATAATCGTTTTCAGAAAGCTCAGTTTTACTAAGCACTTCAAGGTCGGTAAGATTGCTTAGAAGATGTTTTCCATAGGAACAGGCCTTGATCTCCCGGTCTACCTCCAGTTTTTTTATCTGAGAAGCGGAGGCATTGAGCTTATAGGCGTTGTAATTTTTTATGGCATCGTCAAACCGGTAGTTAATGTGATACCCCTTACCAAGATAAAACAGCACATCTTTAAGTTCTTTGTTTTCGGAATTAGCAGCAGCGAATTTTAAATAAGGAAGACACTTTTTTTTATCAGGTTCGCTGTAAATCATGCAAACGCCCAGTCTGAAGTTGTAAACCGGGTCTTTAGGGAAATTTGAAACGAGCTGTGAATAAAGTTTATAGGCCTTTGAATAATCTTCTTCTTCGAATAATTTATTGGCCTGTTTTTTAAGATCTTCGTTAGAGGAGGGGCTTTGAGAATAGGTGTTACTTGCTAAAAGCAATAGTAATACGACTAAAGGCTTCTTAGCAAACTTTAGGGTAGCACAACATACTAAGGCAAAAAACCTTAAACTCATAGACACAATTGCTGTAAATTTAATAATATTTAAAAATCGATAAAACTTTTTAATTTTAAATATGAACACTTTGTTTCTAATAAGATGCTATATGTCCTCAAATTCCATACTGAGGGTTTTGCAGCGTTTTTGGAATAAACAATCGCCTTTTAAGAATTTGCATAAGAATATGCTAAATCAAGGATTTTTTTTCATATTTTTGAGAAAACCAAATTAAAACCTAAAAGTATAAAGATGAAAAAACTACTACTTGCCACTGCCCTCTTTGTGTCCTGTTTTGCTGGGAACGCTCAGGCGCAAGGTCTTTCAAAAACAACTTCAACAAATTCAATGGTTGTTAATGACGTATTACATTACTATCTTAATAAGCACTATTTTAAAACCGGACAAACTGATCTAAAAACCTATCCGTTTTTTATAACTAACGCAACTGCCTTAGCATCGAGTACTGCTGTCACATTTTGTGGGGCTAAATTTGAAGTGCCGGCCGGTGAATCGGTTGTTATTACAGGATTAGAAGCGTATGCTACTAAATCGGTAACTACCGCAAACCTTCAGGTAAACGTAAAATTATATTTATTTAATGTTAGTCCTTCAACAGGCATGCCTATTATGCCTCCTTTGGATTCTGTTAGTACAGTAGTTTCATCAACTGTACCGGTTCAGGTAGGTGGTAATTTTGATCCGCTTCACCCTGTAAGAACTATGACAAACACTTATGCAGTAGCCATGAGAAATATGTCGCCTGTAAGTGGAGATTATGCTATGCTCCTGAGAACAGACGCAGTAACTCAAACAAATCCTAATGGGCCAAAACGTTACAGTGATGGTTTTGGATTTGTGCGTTACCTGGGTAATTTTTACAGCACTGCAGATTTTTCTTTAGCTCCGGGCTTTGGTGCCGGAACTTCGTATGAGTTTATGGTTGCACCCCGTGTAACTTACACCGCGCAGTTAAGCCAGGCTTTCCCTCAGGGAGTTGTTTCAGTAAATGATACAGTGAATGTTGCAGATACCATGTGTACAAGAGGAGATCTCATTTACACCAACACTTCTTCAAAATTCTTTTCACACAGACAATATAACCTTAACTCTTTCTACACAAAGTGGAACCTCTATGATCCATTGTATTTTCAGAGTTCTTTTTCTGCAGACTCTTCTATTACCTGGAGTTTTGAATATTACGACAACGTGCCTCCGGGAAATGATTCCCGTAAATTCCTTCCTTATGTAAACACAGGTACAATTAATGCTCCGACGGGTTACGCTGTTTATCCAAGCTGCTTTACTGACAATGAATTCAGAGGTCGATTAAAACCAATGGCTGCACAGGGTGTAGGAACTCAATTAGTTTTTAACGAGAAATTTATTGTGTGTTTAAGATATTGCAATGGTGATACAGTTGGGTTATCAAAATTAAACAACTACGAAAATCTGAAAGTTTATCCGAATCCATCCATAAATGGTAAAACAACTATTAGTGGTTTAACAGGTACAAACTCTATACTGGTTTATAACATGCTTGGACAGGCCATTATAACTGAAACTACCGAAAGCAGTAATTTCGAAGTGAATCTTGCAAAACAGCCAAAAGGTACTTATTTGGTGAGGATTACTAATTCTCAAAATAATATCAAAGTGGTTAAAATATTAAACGAGCACTAAACGCATTTGTTAATTTTAAAGCCCTTCCGTGATCCGGAAGGGCTTTTTTATTTCCGTTTGTTTAATTTTTTTCTATTTTTGATTAACCCTCTAACCCAAAACCCATGAAAAAACTACAGCCTGTTTTCATCTTTTTGTTTTTTGCCTGTTTTATTAAAGCACAAACGCCGCCTTTTGCAAAGCCCGCTTCTACCAACTCTATGGTTATTCACGATACTTTGCATTATTACCTGAATAAACATTATTTTAAAACAGGTGATACAAGCATGGCCAACTATCCTTACTATTATACTGATGCCACAGCAATGGCATCTTTCACCAACATTACTTACTGTGGGTCGATATTTGAAGTGCCCCCGGGAGAAACAGTTGTGGTGACCGGCTTAGAAGCCTTTGCCTCTAAAAATCTGCAAAATGGAAATCTTGGTGTGCCTGTAAAATTATATTTATTTAATATTGATGCTGCCACGGGTTTGCCCAAACCACTGATTGTTGATTCAGTATCAACCATTGTAGCCACTAATGGCCTTTACCCCACAAAAGTTGGTGGCAATTTTACCAGTACGCTTACTTTAGCGGCCAGAACCATGACTTCTGCCTTTGGTGTCGCCGTGAGAAATATGGCACCTATTGCTGGAGATTTTGCAAGATTCTACAGAACAGATGCAGTAACCCCAAGCAACTGGAATGGTCCGAAACGTTACAGCGATGGTTACGGATTTGTGCGCTACAAAAGTACATTTTACAGCACCGCTGACTTCACCTTAAATCCTGCATTTGGCACGGGAACCTCCTATGAATTCATGGTAGCCCCACGGGTTACGTATACGGCGCAATTGAGTCAAACCTTTCCTGCAGGTGTAGTTTCGGTAAATGATACAGAGAACGTTGCCGATACGATGTGTACGAGGGGAGACCTGATTTATACCAACACCTCTTCAAAGTTCTTTGAGCATAGGCAGTATAATCTTAACTCTTTCTACAGGAAATGGAATTTATACGATCCCTTATATTTCCCAAGTTACTTTTCAGCAGACTCTTCTATTACCTGGAGTTTTGAATATTACGACAATGTGCCTCCGGGAAACGACTCCCGTAAATTTCTTCCTTATGTTAACACCGGAACCATTAATGCACCCACGGGGTATGCTGTATATCCAGATTGTTTTACGGATAACGAATTCAGAGGCCGTCTAAAGCCTATGGGAGCAAAGGCAAGAGTTGCCCAATACGTTTTTAATGAAAAATTTATAGTGTGTTTAAGGTTTTGTAATGGTGATACTGTGGGACTTTCAAAATTGAACAATTACAACCATCTGAAAGTTTATCCTAATCCGGCAGCAGGCGGTAAAACAACTATTTCAGGGTTAACGGGCTCAAACTCCATCCTGGTATATAATATGCTTGGACAGGCCATTATAAAAGAGATTACCGAAAGCGCCAATTTCGAAGTAAACCTTGCAAAACAACCTAAAGGTACCTACGTAGTAAGAATTGCCAATTCTGAAAATAAAGTAAAAGTATTCAAAATTTTAAACGACCACTAAAAGGTTTTTATAAGAGCTAAGAAGCCCTTCCGCATGCCGGGAGGGCTTTTTTTATTTTGCTTTAGTCTCCTGGCATCGTTTGCGTGATTGTTTTTAGTCTTCATTTTCTTTGCACTAATTGTTGCTAATTATTCTTATTTTTGAGCCCTACAAATTACTACTATGAGAGTTATAGAATTCAGAGAAGCACTTCGTGAAGCCATGTCAGAAGAGATGCGCCGCGACGATAAAATATTTTTAATGGGTGAGGAAGTTGCCGAATATAATGGCGCTTATAAAGTAAGTAAAGGCATGCTGGCCGAATTTGGCGCAAAACGTGTAATTGATACTCCCATTGCTGAACTTGGTTTTGCAGGCATTGGAGTAGGTGCGGCTTCAAATGGCTTACGTCCTATTATCGAATTCATGACTTTTAATTTTAGTCTTGTAGCTATTGATCAGATCATTAACAGTGCTGCGAAAATGTATAGCATGAGCGGCGGACAATACAATGTACCCATCGTTTTTCGTGGCCCTACTGCCAGCGCCGGAATGTTAAGCTCTCAGCACTCACAGGCATTCGAAAACTGGTTTGCCAATTGTCCGGGTTTAAAAGTGGTTGTACCAAGTAATCCTTACGATGCTAAAGGACTTTTAAAAAGTGCTATCCGTGACAACGATCCTGTAATTTTTATGGAGAGTGAGCAGATGTATGGTGACAAAGCTGAGGTTCCGGAAGAAGAATACTTAATTCCAATAGGAGTAGCTGATATTAAAAAAGCAGGAACGGATGTAACCATTGTTTCATTTGGTAAAATTATGAAGGTAGCTATGGCCGCTGCTAAAGAATTAGAAGGTGAAGGCATCAGCGTTGAGGTGGTAGATCTAAGATCAGTAAGACCAATTGATTATGCCACGGTTATTGAATCGGTGAAAAAAACAAATCGTCTAGTTATTGTAGAAGAAGCATGGCCGCTTGCCAGCATCTCCTCAGAAATAACCTTTAAGGTACAAAAAGAAGCCTTTGATTATTTAGATGCTCCTATTTTAAGGGTAACTACTGCTGATACCCCATTACCCTACGCTCCAACTTTAATTGAAGCCAGCTTACCAAACGTTAGTCGCGTGGTTAAAGCGGTTAAAGAAGTAATGTACGTTAAAAAATAAGGTGAGATGTAAGATGGGAAATGCAGAGAAAGTATAACCCTCCATGTAATTTAAACCCATTTTTAATCTTTACTTTTCCATCATACCTATTCTAAATGCGTGTAGCCCTTATTACAGATGGTATCTGGCCTTACGTACTAGGAGGGATGCAAAAGCATTCTTATTATCTTTGTAAATATCTTGCGCAGAAACAGGTTTATGTAGACTTGTTTCATTTTAACAGCAGCAACTACGACGTTACAAAACTTGAGTTTTTTACAGAGGAAGAAAAAAAATTTATTACTTCCTACACGGTTCCTTTTCCTGCGAGTTTTCCTTTTCCCGGACATTACCTTTACAATTCTTACCGGCATTCGAAACTCATTTATGAGCTGGTTAAAGATAAATTAGATACTTATGATCTCCTTTACACGAAGGGATTTACCGGTTGGTACCTGATTAACCAAAAATATAAAGGGAAAATTAAAGCACCGAAGATCGCCGTTAAATTTCATGGTTATGAAATGTTTCAGAAACCCCCGGATCTTAAAATTAAACTTCAGCATATTTTTTTACTGAGAAATCCTGTTAGAAGCCTTTCTAAAAAAGCAGACCTTGTGTATTCTTATGGTGGAAAAATAACAGAGATCATCAAGTCAATTGGTGTTGATCCCTCTAAGATCATAGAGCTTCCTTCAGGTGTAGAAGAATCTATCTTAGCAGGCAGCATTCATCCCGTTAAAGACAAACTAAAATTTGTTTTTCTTGGTCGTTACGAAAGAAGAAAAGGCATTGAAGAATTAAATACAGCCATTCAATTACTTTTTGCATCGGCACAGCCTGTGAATGCAGAATTTCATTTTATCGGGCCTATCCCTTCTGACAAAAGACTGCAAAATTCAAATGTTGTTTATCACGGAGAAATCCGCGACAAGGCCACTCTTCAAAATTTATTGCGCAGCTCCGACATTCTTATTTGTCCCAGCTGGGCTGAAGGTATGCCAAACGTTATTCTCGAAGCCATGGCTAACGGCCTGGCTGTTGTGGCCACAGATGTTGGTGCTACAAATGTGTTGGTAAGCGAAGCAACCGGCTGGCTTCTTAAAAATTCAGATGCCGGTGAAATAAGATCCGTGATAGATCTTATCCTGGCCACAGACCCGTCTGTGATCTCCTCTAAAAAACAAAAAGCACTTCAGCTTATGAAAGATCACTTTACCTGGGAAAAACTTATCGAATCTTTTCAAAAAGTCTTACAGGCATAAGTAGATTTTTTATCTTTAGGTAATGAAGTTTATTTTTCCTTTCCTCATAGTGCTTATGGCATTGATTTGTTGTACAAAAGATCAGGGTAAAAACCCTTCTCTGGCTTATACTGATTACGCCTTGCTGGATAGCTGTAAACAAAACAGGCATTACTATTATAAGGATGATGCCACCACTTTGTTGTCTGGAGCGCATGGCCCGCATGGCACTTTTAAATTACGCTTTAATACCATCGCCTACAGGGCGCTTACAGATAAAGGTACTTTGCCTGTAGGAAATGTTTTTCCGGATGGTTCGCTGATCATAAAAGATATTTATTCAGGGGGGGCTTTGAACCTTTACGCGCTCATGTATAAAAGATCAGGAACCTGGTTGTGGGCCGAAATAGAGCCAGGAGGCAACATCCATCACAGTATTAATTCAGCAGAAAGTATTTGCACAGGGTGCCATAGTCAATCCGGCAACAGAGATCTTGCAGTCAGCTTTAATTTTTATTGATCTTAAGAGTTTAGGAAATTAGTCCATCACTAATTTTCCTGATCCTGAGCTTTTGGAGCGCGTTTTAAGTTGGTAATAATAAATTCCCCGCACCAAATTCGGCTTCACTTTTGTAGATTCATTTGCCAGCAATTCAGAATAAACCATCTGTCCGAGTGCATTAAACACTGTAAATTCGGAGTTCAAGTCTGCCTCGTTTATGCGGATGGTAAATTCTCCGTTGGCAGGATTAGGGAAAAGCGAATACTCAACAGCGTTGCTTGTTTTATCCATAGCAGTGCAAGCAAGCACCGTTTCGGTAAAGACTGCAGAGTACCTGCATCCTTTTGAATCTGCTGTTAAAACAGTGTAAGTGGTGCTAATGGAGGGAGCAATAACGTTGTATGACAGTATAGAAGTGTTGTTTAACCACAAATAATTAGTAGATCCTACAACCGTTAAAGAAGTAGATTCGCCAGCGCAAATAACACTATCGCGTGCCGTGATAGTCATGGTGATAGGACTGATAAAACAATTTGTGTATTTCCATAAATCATTCAGATCGCCTGCACTACCTGAAGAGGTATACCCATAACCTCCAAAAAAGTATAGATCATTTTGCGAATCAATCCATCCTGCGTGAATACTTCTTGCCCCTGGATTGTTTGTGAACGCTGCTACGTTTTGCGTTCCATAGTTTGCTAATTGATTTAAAATTGCGCTGCCTTTGGTCCATATCCATTCACCTGTGTTTAGATTGTATCTCCAGAGATCATTCAGTGACCCCGCAGTTGTACCCGAAATAGGAAAGCCTTCTCCGGCAAATAACCAGAGGTTTCCTACCGCATCTTTCCAGCTGATGGCACCTGAGCGTGAACCAGGCATATTTGTGCTGCTGCTGATGCCTTGTGTGCCATATAAGCCCAGTTGTGAATTTGTATTTGTTCCGCCCACCCATGTCCATTGATTAGTTGCCATGTTGTATTTCCAAAGATCGTTTAATAAGGCGGAAGCGGATGTAGTAGTGGCATCCCAGCCATCCCCGCCAAACATCCAGAAATTTCCTGAACCATCCACCCATCCGCATGCGGACATACGGCTGCCCGGATTATTAGATATAGCGGTGGTTCCCAGCGTTCCGTAATTGCCATTTAAATTGAGTGTGGTGCTGCCTTTCATCCAGGTCCAGGCATTTGTACTTATATCGTATTGCCAAACATCGCTGATGTGCCCGGTACTGAGCGACGAAGTTGTAGTGCCTAAACCAGAAGATACCCAGAGATTACCATTGGGGCCTACCCAGCTTAGGGCACCCATTCTTCCGCCTGGAGTGTTTGTATTAGAGCCAATGCCAATTGTGCCATAAGTGCCGGGAGAATAAGCAACGGTGCTTCCGTTGGCATAAGTCCATTCGTTTGTGTTGGGATTGTATTTCCAGAGATCATTTAAATAGCCAATTCCCGCTGAGGAGTGTCCATATCCTCCAAAAAGCCAAAGGTTGCCTGAAACGTCTACCCATGTGGCGCAAGAACTTCTTCCACCTGGTTTAGCTGTTGCGGTAGAAACTCCCAGGGGACCGTAATCGGACAGTTGTGCAACAAAGTCGCTGCCTTTCATATAAGTCCATTGATTGGTAGTGACGCTGTATTTCCAAAGATCGCTTAAGAGGCCATAGTTTCCAATGTAGTCATACCCGTCTCCACCAAATAACCAGAAGTTTCCACTGGCATCGGTCCATGTTACAGCGCCATCACGCGCTCCCGGACTAGTAGTTGATTGTGGAACTCCCATTTGGCCGTAGTGACCATTTTGCCCTGTAAGATTACTTCCTTTAATCCAGGTAAAATCCTGGGCAAACGAGCTATTAAAAATTAAGAAAAAAGCGCAAAAAGCACTTAGTTTTTTAAGTAATGTTTTAGTCATAAGTGGAGATTGATTGTATTACGAATGTAAACAAAATCAGCAATAAATCTAAAAAAATAAGGGCTGAAAGTCTTAATAATTGGCTGTTTTAAGCAATATGTAGTTTTGAAGAAAACTTCATCAGTGTTTTTTGACCATTGGTCTAAAATGGATGCTTTTTTTCATAAAAAGACAAACCCGATTTTAGAAAAGGGAGTTCGGTTAATTTTTTTCCACTGTTAATTTCGGCAGGGAAGAAAAAATAAAGTTTAATTTTAAGGAAGACCCAACCCCAATGCCCTGTTAAGTGTTTATTAGTAAAAAGCCTGTTGTAACTTATGGAGATTCATCCAGACCTGATTGCACGTTGTGCAAACGGCGATAGAAAGGCAGAAAATGAATTGTACAAGAATTTGTATGGTTTTCTCATGAGCATATGCAGGCGTTACATCCGCCAGGAAGAAAAAGCACGGGAAGTGTTGAATATTGGATTTTGCAGAGTGCTTTTAAACATTGGCAAGTATAAGCCGGTGGCGCCTTTTCAGTATTGGGCAAGAAGAATCATGGTAAATGTGCTTATTAACGAACATAAGAAGGAAAAACTGCACTACGGAAATTATATGTATGTGGAAACTTTGCATGATGACGAAAAATATTCGGAAATAAATAATGCCATAGAAAAATTTAATGTGAATCGCATAGCGCTGATGATAGAAAAATTACCCGCTGCCACCCGCCAGGTTTTTAATCTTTTTATTGTGGATGGGTATTCGCATCACGAAATATCAGAAATGTTGGATATCTCCGAAGGAACGTCCAAATGGCATTTGAATGCGGCCAGGGAAAAATTAAAAGGAATGCTCGCTGAAAAAAAAATTAAACTAGAAATTTAAAATGAAGCAGGAAGATAAATTAAAGAAAACTCTTCGTGAGTATTATGATAACCAGGAGGCATCTTTCTCAGAGAATGAGTGGGAGCGTGCCAGTGCTCATCTTGACCAGCAAAGAAAAAATGGCAGGAGGAGAAAACTGGCATTCATTTTAGTATTCCTGCTTGGTATTTCTGTTACACTTTTTAAAATTCTGACTCCCCAGGATACGCCCAAACATTTGGCAACAGGCATTTCCCGGCAGGGAGCACAAAATAGTCTTGAAGAACATGAGGTAGTTGTCGCCGAGCTTCCTCAGCCGAAAATGGCCGACTCAAAAAAAAGAAACAAAATCAAAATTGTTGAACCTAAAGAAAATAATTTAAAAAAGAAGAGCTCCGTATTTTTTAATACACCTGTGGAAACTAAAACTACAGAGGCCAGTTCTGGACAAGAAACAGGCCTGGTAAAATCCCCGGCTTCAACTAATAAAGTTGAAAAACAAATTCCTGGAATAGAAAATTATCCTGAACGAAAAGTCGAGCCGGCTAAAGAAGCCGCAACGCCTGAACCCGGATTAATACAAGAGAATGATGACGATCTGGTAGAGGCGAACTCAGGATCAGCAGTGAAGACAGAAGAACAGTCTGATGCTGGTTCTGAAGCGAAAAGCAGCGCCACTAACAAGAGCAACTCTGCTAGCGTTGAGAATGTGAATAATGAAGAGCAAGAGAAAACCACTCAAGCAGAAAAACAAGAAGAACACATAAAAGGGGAATCGCAAAGCAGCCTGGTGGCGGAACAAAAACAGAATATAGGTGAAAATAACCATGTAGTCGCTGCAAATGAAGAAAAACTTCAACCCAATTCTACAGATGCTTCTTCTGTTGCTATTGCTGATTCAGAATCATCAGCTGAGATGGCATTTGCAGATACACTCTTGCCTTCGTACGTTCCTCTTTCGGGCGAAGGACTGTTTTACGAACTTGGTGCCGTTGGTTACTATGGTTGGAAAGGGGCTAAACAACGCGATGCGCGCAGTGTTTCTCCTTTAACAGGAATTAATTATATGAATCGTCTTGGTAAAAAATCTGCTCTGTCTTTTGGTGTTCAGTATTTACAAGTTGGAAATTTAAGCAGCAGCAGTAAGATGTCCCGCGTATCGACTTACAAATATGGAGAGCAAAGTAAGGTGACAGTAGTTACTCCAACAACCTTACATTATCTCGTGGCACCTTTACGCTTCCATTATTTTGTGGATCAGAAAAATGCTTTTGGTGGCGGGGTTAATTTCGCTTATCTCTTAACTGTAGTTTCTAAGGTAACTACTTATGATGAAAAACCAGGAGTAAAGGAAAATTACAGCACTGTGAAACTAAGCGGCTATACAGATGGATTCTCCTGGTACGACAGCCAGGTTGCGGTCTTTTACAGAAGAAAATTCTTAAACTCGCTAGCGTTGCAAGCTGAGGTTCTTGTGGGACTTACGGACATTAAACAAGACGCGTTTTTTGGTGTGGATGGTAAGGAAAGAAATTCAGGACTGAAACTCTCGCTAATTTATTTTGCATTCAAAAAAGATAAAAGATGAAAAACTTAAAATTGTCGGGGATATTACTTTTATGTTTGCTTGCAGCTGCCTGCGGGAAAAGAAAATACCCTGAGGAAAATGTTCAGTTAGAAAAAGAAGATATTTATGTTACAGGTTCTGTAGATGGAGAACCTGTAAATCTGAAAATAGGAGCAGACGGATACTACTGCTATTCGTCTTATAAACAACGTACGGACAGCGTATATCTTTTTAGTGGAGAGCTTAGAAAGTTTGATTGTAATCCCTGCTCGAACGCTTTGCAGGTAGAATTATCAGATTCCAAAACACGTGCCCCGGGATCTTCTGTTGAGGTTGAATCTTCTTTTGGTAAAGGGTCACGCATTTTTATTCCGGGACTCGAGAAAATGAAAAGCATAAAGCTTGTGGCAAATTCTAATAAAGAAATTTCCGCGGTTCACTGGAATATCAGTACCGGTGCAAGTTCAGAAAGCACGGAGATGAATTGCGAATTTGGTCAGCCGGGAGTGCAAACCGTTTCTTTAACTGTGCGGACAAAAAACAATTGCGAGAGCAGGGTAGTGAATAAAATTTATGTGGATGCCAGTGGCTACTTTGCATGTGAGGTTAATGCCACTCTGATTCAAAATTTGACTTCAACATTTAAAGCCGTTATTCAGGGCGGTAAAGCGCCATATAGATTTGAGTGGAGTTTTGGCGATGGGGCAGTGAGCAGCGATAAATCTCCTGATCACACTTACCAATGGACAGGTAGTTACCCGGTAACAGTGAAGGTATGGGATGCAGATAATCGTTTCTGTGAAACAAACTATATACACATTGCCGGAAATGATCCATCTTCGTGCTCGGCAAACATTACCTTATCTGATCTGGGCACACGTAACCTGTTTTTAAATGGTGTTAAAATTCAGTGGAAAGATCAGGCAAACAGAGTTTTAAGATCTGATAGCATTACGCAACCCGCAGGAAGTTATTTTGAAGTTGTTGGTTCGGAGCCTTATGCAGAGAATGAAAGAGGCGAGTCGGGAAGGTTGTTGACTTTACGTTTTAATGTATTATTGTCGGGTGGCGGTCGCAAAGTTTGGTTTAAAAGTGATAATGCTGCAATAGCGGTAACTTATAAATAAGCATGACAACAGTTTTTAAAATCATAATAGGCCTGCTTCTTGTTTTACTGTTTTTTCCGGCAGGAGCCCAGACCATTTCTATTTGCGCCGGTACCACTACCGTTATAAGCGCGCAGAATAGTCAGAATCTCACAAATGCTTCTTATTCACTGAATCCGGGAGGACTTGTTTCTTCAAACCCTTCTTTTACTGTTTCTCCACTGGCCAGCACAGTATATACTTTGTATGTAACAGGCACGAATAGTAATTCGTTGCTTGTTACTACAATCAATAATGTATACGTACAGGTAAGTGGTGTAGCTTTCAACCTGGTTTCGCCCAACTCCTTTAGTTTGGGCTGTGGTACAAAGAGCGTTGGCATTATAAATATTGTGAATGCTCAAACAATTCCCATATCGGGTGGTCCGATTAGTTATACATTTCTGCCTCCCGGGAGTTCGTCAGTAATCCCCGGGGGACCATTGGGGTCTGTTGCAGCCCTAACTTTAACTACACCGGGTTTGTGGACTATTGTAGTAAGAGATAACACTAGTTTGTGTGAGTCGTGGAGTTCCGCAACTGTTACGCTCGATAACGCTGCACCCACAAATAGTATACAGGTGCCTAACAACGTGCTCAGTTGTGCAGTGCCGACGGTAACGCTCAGTACAAATGCAGTTTCGGGAGTTTCTTGTTATTGGCTCACAAGTAATGGTTCCGGACCTGTTTACGGAAACAGTCTGAATGCATCTGTTAACCTCGCAGCGCCCAGCCAGAGTATTTTAGGCACTTATACTTTAGTAGCAACCAAAACTAACAATACCTGTGAGTTCATGTCCTCAACACTCATTTACCAGAACATTTACAAACCTAATGCTGTGATTTATGCTCCCAATTTTAGTTTTTGCACACCTACGGTTGTATTAACTAATCAAAGTACAAGTGCTATTCCTCCGGGAATATTTCCCAAAAATTTGCCTGTAATTGTTCAACAGTGGCAGGGTCCGGCAGGCTCCGGCTCATCCACTACGGTGTTTGTGGCAAACACTTCAGGAACCTACACCATGGTTGTAGAAGATTCCAATAACGGCTGCATAAATGTTGCAACTGTGAGTGTCGTTCTTGGAGCTTCACCTGCCTTCGTTCATACTATTACGAGTGGTCAGGCCACATTTAACGATGTCTCTATGAGTTCGAGTGTAAACGCTTCTTATTTCTGGGATTTCGGTGACGGGACAAGTTCTACCTTTCAAAACCCGACTCACACGTATTTAAACACAGGAGCTTACCTGGTGAAGTTTAAAATCACGAACAGCATGTTGATGTGTTCTGACAGTGTAATTCAGTCGGTAAATATATCTGGTATTGCCTGCACAGCGAATTCTAATTTCTCATTGGTGCCAACAGCTACCGCGCAGGTATGGAATGTTATTCCCACATATCCCTGGAATGTAAGTGCTGCCACCTGGAGCTGGGGAGATGGATCAAGTTCAAACACGCTTTATACTTCGCACCAATACGCAGCAGCAGGTATGTACAGTATTTGCCTGACGGTAACAGTCTCCTGTGGTGATGTGTCTACCAGTTGCACCTCCTACAGTGTTTACAGAACTACAGAGGAAGCGAAAATTGTTTTTATAAACGTAATGAAGCCAGGCCTGGTGGCATGGCTGAGCGAAACCAGACAAGAAGCTCTTTCGTGGAGCATAGCGCCCAATCCGAATGCCGGTGAATTTACTTTGTTCAATAAGGGTGACGCGTCAGATGCTGCTCGGATTTTTATTACAGATCTTACAGGCAGAGTGGTTTATGCTGAAAGAAACTTGCAGTTTAATTCTCTGATCAAAACCGGGCTTCCGCAAGGTGTTTATCTTGTAACACTCGAAACCCAGCAGGCCAGGGCAGTGAAGCGCATCGTTATCCTGCACTAAGAGCAGTGTTAAGACTCCTGTGCAGCAGTGACAAGATCGTTCCCCAAAAACTGCACCTTTCCCTTTTTTGAGGCTTGCCCTGCGCGTTTGGCCATCCTTTAGTCCTGCTCAGGAGTTATAAAGGGCGCCTGAACGGGAGTGAGGTCGCCTGAGAGACTTGTTTATCACCTGGTATGGCAAAGCTGTTAACATAATACCCCTGCCTTTAGATCGTCTTGCATGTGCAGAGTACCGGGGCAGGTGGTTTCACGTGGATGTGTTAAAGGTACCAGGCAGGATACTGGTATTATAGAGGCAATATCCTGCTAATGTACTGCTATCTGGTATTTTGAGGGTTCAGGGCTAATTGCTATCTTTAGTCTACTTTTTAAGCTCATGGCAAAATTAGACGGCATTATAAAATTTACCGGAACGATAGACGGTATTACTTTTTATAACAGCAAGTATGGCTGGCTGGCCCGCAAGAAGGGCGGACCGGACCCGGATAAAATGAAAACAGACAAAAGGTTTGTTCGCGTGAGAGAGAATGGAAAGGAATTCGGAGCTTGCGGAAAAGCTGCTGGTCAGGTGCGAAGAGCATTGGCCTTGTATCTTGGTACGAGGCGTGATCCACAGTTGATCGGGCGGCTCACTAAAAGTTTCATCAAAATTAAAAATATGGACACCGTATCGAAACGTGGTTTACGTTCGATAGAAGTGGGCTTAACTCAACAGGCAGCAAGAGATCTATTTAAGGGATTTAATTTTAACGGGTCGCTGGCACTCGCTGAGGTTTTAAAAGCCTCTTATACTTTTGATATGGCTGCAGGGACTTTTTCAGTGAAAGGCTTGCAGCCTAAACTACACATAGTTGCCCCGAAAGGCGCGACGCACATTGTGTTTAAATCTATTTTAGTGTGCGTGGATGTAAGTAAAAATGCCACGGCTGTGCAGGAAAGTGAGGAAGTGCGCGTGAGTTTAAAAAGTACAAAAAGCAATTTACTCTTAGCCGCCGAGCCGCTGTTAATGAAACAAGGAATTCGCCTGTTGGTTTTAAAGTTGAGTTTTGAGCAAGAGATCAATAAAACCTTTTATCCTATTAAAAGCCTGAGTCACTCGGTATTGGAGCTGCTAGACACCGACGTTGTAAGCAAACCCCTGCGTTTAAAGTGAGTTTGCAGAAAGTTACTTCGGAAAAGTTTGCCCGAAGTGCCGGCTAATTTCAGAATTGTTAATAATTAATTTGCATAGTACCGAAACTAGTAGTATATTTGCACTCCGAATTTGATACCTCAATTATAATTCGGGACACACTAAGTTTGTAAATCACAAAATTTAAGATATAGTGCGGGATAGAGCAGGGGTAGCTCGTTGGGCTCATAACCCAAAGGTCGTTGGTTCGAATCCATCTCCCGCTACCAAAGGAAACCTTTCAGCTTCGCTGAAAGGTTTTTTAATTTTACATCAAGCCGCAAGCGAGCTTGCAGGTGAAGATGGAAAATTAAAAAACCAAGCCTTGCTCCTTCAGCAAGGCTTGGTTTCATTTGGTAAAGCCCTTCCCTAAGGATCAGCGAAGCTAATCCATCTCCCGCTACTTGAAGGATAATGGCAGTTATTGGCCGGTATTGAAGATAAAGTCACCTATTGGTGACCTTTTTTTATGAATATGATCTCATCAAAACTTCAGTTTCCTAAATTATTTTTCCAGTTCATGATTATTATTTCAACCGATTCCTGTATTCACTCGGTGTCATCCCTAGTAGCTTTTTTACATATCTCGTAAAAAAAGACCGGGTGGAGAAATTCATCTCGTCTGCAATTTCCGAAATATTTAATTTCTCATTTTCAAGAAATCTTTTGATTCTTTCAATTGTGTGCCGTTGAATCCAATCTGATGCTGTGATTCCGGTATTTTGCTTACTAACATAGTTTAGATACTTTGGTGTAATATTCAATTTATCTGCGTAAAACTTAACTTCTCGGTTCCTTGTGCTGTGCTCAAGCATCAACTCCATAAACCTTTCATATAAAGTTCCGCTATGAACTGAGCGCTTCCTACGCTCATAATTGTTTGCAAATGTGTGCCACATGTCAAGAATAAATAGCTGCATTTGACGTCGTAAAACTTCTTCATAGAACCGATGAGTCTTTTCTAAATAACGCTCATTCAAAGATCGAAAATTCAAAAGGACTTTTTCTTGATCCTTTTCGTCGTCTAAATGCAACACCGGATTCTGACTGGAATATAAAAAAGCGTCCATGCTCAGCTTTTGATCAGGAATATTCTCATTTAGAAAATTCATTTCAACGAGCAGAACTTTTGCTTTGAAATTCTTAGAAAACCTGAAATCACTGGATTTGCTGTTCGCGAAGAAAAAAACAAATCCTCCACCTTCACATGTATATGGCCTGTCATTAAAAGTAAAACTGAATTTTCCTGCCAGACAAATAATATGTGTATGAAACTGATGGGATAAATACCCTGGAAATTTTATATTCCTGTTCGCTTCTAAGACCAGTATTCTTGGCGAGGTTTCCTTATTCATGGATTAACAGACTTTCACAAAGATAAGTCATTTGTGACATTATGTGCTCTTAAAGTGTAACTTATTACGCATTTAATCTCCCGATCTTCGTGTTAGAAAGTTAGAAAAATGGAAATTCAGAAAAATATTTTTACGCGGCTACTTAGCGGGCAGTCGGTTCCGTTCACTGATCCCCATTATAGCAGCATTATAGAGAGTTGTAATGAAACCAGAAAGATCCTGATTCAGATGAACGCGGCAGCCACGCGACAAGAAATTCATCAGTTATTGAGCGACATAACAGGTTCCTCTATTGATGCCACGACAACGATTTTCCCTCCGTTTCAAATAAATTACGGAAAGCATACCAAAATTGGAAAGAATGTATTTATCAATTTTGATTGCACATTCCTGGATTTAGGTGGCATTGTTATAGAGGATAATGTGATGATCGCTCCTAAAGTAAGTCTATTAACTGAAGGACACCCTACAGGAATTAAAGATAGACAGATGCTGACTGTAGGTAAAATTATAATAAGAAAGAATGCGTGGATTGGAGCTAACGCAACTATTTTGCAGGGAGTAACTATCGGTGAAAACTCAGTTGTTGCGGCAGGAGCAGTAGTATCGGAGGATGTTCCCAGTAATACGATTGTAGGTGGAATTCCTGCAAAAATTTTAAAAACAATTTAAACACAAGTAAATGAAAAAAGCTTTGGTAATTGCAGTGGCGTTTCTAATAGTAGGGAGCACATCTGCACAAAATGTAAAATCAAAATCTGAAAAAATGAATAAAGAAGAGCATTACACTTTTACGTTAAGTGATAAAGTAACCCGTCAAAAAGTTAAATTTAAGAACCGTTATGGGATTGAACTTTCTGGTGACTTATATATGCCTAAAAATAGTGATGAAAAAAAACTTCCTGCTCTGGCAATTAGCGGGCCTTTTGGCGCGGTAAAAGAACAGTCGTCAGGGCTCTATGCTAATCAAATGGCAGAACGAGGATTTATTGCGATCGCTTTTGACCCCTCTTATACCGGTGAAAGTAGTGGTGAACCTCGTAATGTGGCTTCTCCAGATATTAATACGGAAGATTTTAGTGCTGCTGTAGATTTTATAGGTCTTCAAAAAAATGTGGACAGAGAGAAAATTGGGATTATAGGTATCTGTGGTTTTGGCGGTTTTGCATTAAACGCAACAGCGGTTGACAAGCGAGTAAAAGCTGTTGTTGCTTCTAATATGTATGATATGACAAGGGTAATGTCTAAAGGATATAATGATGCTGTAAATTTAGAACAACGCACCCAAACTCTAAAACAATTAGGGCAGCAGAGGTGGAAAGATGCTGAAAATGGCACATTTGCTTATGGACCAGAGGGCAATAAAGCATTGAAAGGTGATGAACCACAATTTTTAAAAGAGTATTATGATTATTATCGTACGCCACGAGGTTTTCATAAGCGTTCGGTAAATTCTGGAAATTCCTGGACATCAACTACGCCTTTATCGTTTATGAACATGCCTATCTTAACCTACATAAAAGAAATATCACCCAGACCGGTTTTAATTATTGCAGGAGAAAAAGCACACTCACTATATTTTAGCGAAACAGCTTTTGCTGATGCAAACGAGCCAAAAGAACTAATGATCATTCCGAATGCAGTTCACACAGATTTATATGATAAGGTAGATGTTATTCCCTTTGATAAGTTAGCTACATTCTTTAATCAAAATTTGAAATAAGTGGAACATTCTATAAAGGCAGGTCACTTGTTGTTCTTCTTTTATTTTTTGAAAAATCAAAATAAATCCTGTGCAACAAATGAACAATAAAATAATATTTAGCATAGTGATGTTTTCATTGCTATCATTAGGATGTAAAGAAAAAACTTCAGATGAAAATACAAATCTGGAAGGCTCTATTTTTCCACTTATACCTCTAAAAATACGATTTCAATGACAACCAACAAGGACGTTTTCCCGGATCGTAGTTGGGGGTCTGCAAAAGAATTGTAAGGAGTCTTATAATCATTTTTATAATAACATAAGTATTCTGAAGCAAATTTTTATATTTGCTCTGCAAACCTTATGAAAACCGACCTTACCCATCTTCCGGAACACAAGCAGGCCGAGCTTAAAGCTATCCGGGATGCAATTATCCCCAGGTATGGAGAGATCGAAATGATCATTCTGTTTGGAAGCTATGCGCGGGGTAACTATGTGGAAGATAAATACGAGGACAAGGGCATTACTTACGAATACAAATCAGATTACGATCTACTAATAATCACAACAAAAAATGCTCAGGCGGATAGCGACAGCCTGACGAATTCCATAAGCGGTAAACTGGAAGAACTTAATTTGCCTACGCCTGTGAATCCAATCTTTCATGGGATTGATTTTGTAAATAAAGAACTCCGCGACGGTAATTATTTTTTTGATGAAATAAAAAGGGATGGTGTGCAGATCTTCACTTCTAACCGTTATCAGCTGGACGAAAAGCAACCGAAGAGTGCGGAAGAACAAAGAGAAAAAGCACAAAAGTATTTTGATGGTTGGTTTGAAAGCGCTGATGGTTTTTATACTTTTTTTGAACACGGGATGCGTGACGGAAATTTGAAGGGAGCCGCATTCCAATTACACCAAGCTACAGAACGATACTTAGGCACGATTCAATTGGTGTTTACTGGCTACAAGCCGAAAACTCACGACATTGAAGTTCTTAGCAGATTTGCAAAAGCGGTTGACATGGAATTCGGAAAAGTGTTCCCCCGTGCAACTATTGAAGAACGTCGCCGGTTTACGCTTTTGAGGAAAGCTTATGTGGAAGCCCGTTATAACATGGATTACAACATTGGCAAAGCTGATTTGGAGTATTTGAGTGAGCGGGTGCAATTACTTAAGAACTTAACAGAACAAATTTGTAAACGTAAAATAGAAAGCTTTACCAAATAATTTTTCAGTGGTTGATCCTGATTGTTAAATCAAACCAATCAACTTTATGAAAAATAAAAGCGACCTAATTACCGCAAAAGATATTGCTTCTCTTAAAACCAAGGCAGCAAAGGTTCTTTTTACACCCATTTTAAGTCCACTGGAACTGACCGCTCTCAATAAAAAGTGGCAACCCTTCACTTACAAAATTGCCGATCTGAAAATCTACATTTCAGCCCTGCATTGTAAGCATCTTTTAATTTCCACATTACACAAACTGCAGCGGCTAAATGCGGCAGTAACTAAAGACAAGTTAAGCCAAGGAATTCCTATTAAGCTGCGGGAAACATTTGACGATCCCAAGATAGTTCTTTCACTAATTCCTCCTTTACGCAATAAACTTTGTAAACTGGAGTGCTACACCCTTTTTTCTATTATGCAAAAAGGAAAAGCGTTTTTCGAACAACATAAATTTAGCGCCGCGAATATTGCGGCGCTTGAAAATCTGTTTATGAAATACAGTTGCTCTAAACTATTTAAGTAGGCCAATAACGCTCAATAACCGCCAATAACGTCAATAACTGAAGGTTCCGGCAACGGAGCCTTTTTTGCTTTCTACCTTTGATGCCGGATTCGTTTTACTGCTTTTGGATTCGACGATCTTTGACGTATTGATATGAATGCCCTGCTCTTTGAGCAGGGTTTACTTTTAAGATTGAAAGAAAATAATTAGATTTGAAGCATGACTGCGTAATTTTTTTGCTTTGGTATTTTTGAAAACTGCCATCCGGCGGACTTTTTTTTCATGCACATCCGTTGCTATTGTACCTAAGATTTTCCTATTAATAATTTTAAAAATTACGACAATGAAAAAAATAACAATAATTAAGATTGAATCACCCAAGTCTCTGCCCAGTTGTGCCGAGGTGTTAGTTAACGCTTACAACTCAGAGCCGTGGAATGATGAGTGGACGAAAGATAAAGCGCTCGAAAAATTGATGTGCTTTTATAACTCTCCTAAATTTCTGGGTTGGATGGCATATGAAAACGACAAACTTTTAGGTTGTTGTGTTGGTAATATTGAACCTTATTTTTCTGGTGATTACTTTTACCTGAAAGAAATGTTTGTTTCCTTCGATGCGCAGCACAAAGGTATAGGACGGGAACTTATGAACGTTCTCACAGCTGAGTTAGAACGAATTAATATCAACGCAATTATTCTTTTTACGTCATCAGAATTCTTTCCGTTCGAATTTTACAATAAAGTAGGATTTAACGAAATGGAAGGAATGAAGATGATGCATCGGGGTTGACTATAAAATCAGCTACCTTTATTACCTAGTAAAGCCCTGCGGTACGGCAGGGCTTCTATTTATCCTTGGCGTTGGTTATTTTTTCTTAGCTATTTTTTTAGCAGCTACTTTTTTTGGCGCTGTCTTCGCTGGAGATTTTTTGGTACTTACAGCTTTAGAAGGTTCTATAGTAACTTTCGTTTTGTCGATAAAGTAGCGCTTGGCAACATCCTTAGCAGGTTGGCCGTTTTCATAGGCAACCATTACAGAAGAAATTACATCTTCCTTTTCTTTGTAAGTTGCTTTCTGTCCTGCTATAATATTTAAAATCTCCTCTACAAATTTGTAAAATTTACCGTGCGATGCTCCTTTTACTTTTTGGTTCTTCACGTGTTTAGGAGTAGCTTTTTCTTTACCTGCTTCCTTTGCGGCTTTGATGGCGTCTTCAACTTCCTCCAGCATTTTGGCTTCATCACCTTTAATAGCTTGAATAATTTGTATTACGGCATGTGCACTGATCTTTCCGCTTTTGATGTAGTCCCTTATCTTTGCAGGGGCGTTCGCTAATAAGATCAGGTTTTCAATGTAGCCTCTTGCTTTTCCCGTCCGAGCCACCACCTCGGTAACCTTCAGTCCGAAATTTATCAGTTGTTTAATCACTTCCGATTGTTCTAACATTGTGAATGGCTTGCCGTCATTGTTGATCAGGAACTCCAACGTGCGCTCTTCCTCGCTCATTTTGCGTTCATCAAGTATCACCGGAATGCGCTCTATTTTTTTGCCTTCTTTCAATGCAAGGTTTACCGCTCTCATTCTTCGGAAGCCCTCACGTAAATATATTTTACCATCCTTATCGGTAAAAGCTTTTACAGGGTTGCGTACTCCGTTCTGAACTATCGAGTTCATTAGTTCTTCGATGTTCCCGTACTCTTCACGGATGTTTTTCTTTTCATCTACGATCAAAGAGCTTGGCGCCATCATCACATAGTTTTTTTGTTGTACTGTAGCTAGTACTTTGCTTTCTGAGTTTTTTGTTGTTTTCATTTTTTAATGATTTTTAAATTTTGTGTACGATGTGGATCATACACTGTGCCACGAATCTCTTGTCAGGAAAGGATTTCACGTCAAATGGCTACTTTTGTCTTTTGGCAGTCAGTGTTTCGGACTTTGTGTCCGCAAATGCGTCGTAAAACATTGGCCAATGGCAAATTAAAATAATTAGTATTTTTATACATGGCTTCAAACATTAAGAAAACCAAAGCAGGTTTTGTATATATTCTTGCTAATTCTATTAATACAGATGTGATTAAGGTTGGCGAGGCGAACAATGCGGAGGAAAGGGCAGAACTACTTTCGCGTCAGACTGGATCGATGGGCGAGTACTCTGTAATTTGGAAGCATAAAATTGAGGATGACAATCAATCGGTTGAAAAAGCACTTCATTATAAACTGCGTGAATATCACTTAAACAAAGAGTACTTTAAAATTGATAAAAAGAAAGCTATAAAGATAGCTGCGCAGTTAATGAAAGATATTAAGCCTTTAAAAAATCCAAAGGCAAAAAGAGTTGAAGCGTTTAAGAAGGATAATAATTCTAAAGAATATAAATTAGCTTCGAAAACTGAATGGAAAGAAGTTTCACGAGCAACATCCAAAGAATTTATAAAGGAAGCTATTATGCTTTGCCTGAAAGAAGGGAAGGTTGGTCAACCTCAATACAGGCGGTTTTCGGCAATTAGAAATTCAGCGTTTACAACAATAGGTGGATTTGATCTTTATGTAATGAATCAGCATTTAAGAGTGGGAGTAACATTCGATTCCAAAGTAAAGGCAAAAAAACTTATTAAGGCGAAGATTGGAAGCCAGGTTAATACAAAAGATTGGGAGGGTGGTGTTACTTTTATTATTAGTAATCAGAAAGAGTTTAACGCAATGAAAAGATGGTTGAGGCTGGGGCAAAAACAATCCTAGGATAATACCCTCAAAGAAACGTACCACGTGGTAAGCCCTAAAGTGACAACATACTAATCGCCTTTCTATTTTATTATAAGAATAGAATAAAAGACACTGGATCTAAGGGCTTGAGAATTATTAATATTTAATCAATTAATTTGCAATTTCGCAAACACGAACGGAATGTAAGAATTCCCGGAGCTCCTCAATGCGTCCTCAAAAACAACAAATTCTTGGACAAAATCGAGCTCCTTGTATTTCGATTTTTTTAGTTCTAAAACAAATTTTTCAATACTTCCAAAAACAGTATCCACGATACCACTGACACTATATTGTTTATCATCGGATCTTCGGTCTATATTGGTAATAGATTGTAAATAACCTTTTAATATTTTCGAGTTCTTAAACACGAACTCAATTTGAATTTTTCTCGCGCCATCTAATATTTTATTTTCTAGAGACCCAGATGGTCCAGTAACTTTTTCAATGCAGTTGTGAAACAGGGCCCAAAAAAGTTGTTCAAATTCTTGTCTTTCGTTACAGTATTTTTGAAAATAGTATAAAAGGTACTTTTCTACTTCTGTTTGACCAAGAATGAAATCGCTACTAAATGTCCCGGACAAAAAACTTAGGAACTCTGATTCATTGTAATAGGGAAACTTTGCTGAATCAAGAGTACGCAACAAAAAATTCTTGTAATCTACAATCTGTCCATCGTAAAATTTATTAGCGATTGATTTCTGGTAGTACAATTTATTGAATAGTTCCCTTGAAGGAAATTCATGATACTCTTTTTTTGAACCGCTTGGAATATTGCCCAAGTAAAACATACTTGTGATGACCTTTTCAAAATCTTCCTTTGAATTACAGTCTTCAGTAGTATTAAAGTGAGTAAATTTTTCAACTAATGCCCGTCTCTTCCCTCCGTTGACTAGCTCGGTCATTTCTGTATTAACTTCGGATAGACTTTTATTCAATAGTATTCTAAAATCTCTATAACTCAAATCTATTTCTGAGTCTGTTTCTCTGAAATAAGCATTAATATTATTTATACGTTTTATAGACTTAATAGGAACTTTAGAGTGCACAGGCGAAACAACGAACAATGTCCTAAGTAACTCAAATAACTTTTGCTTATCAGCCAGATCTATTTGCAGGGTGCTCGAATTTTCTTCGATGTAATTAAATAGAATCAATTGTTCAGGCTTTCCATTTACTGCGGTCAAGGTACTAACACCGTTATCTGTTTCAATGAAGAATGATTCTCGACTAAAATATAGTCGCCTTAACAATGTTGGATAGCGAAGTTGTAAGATCGAGTAGTTAATATAATCAGTAAGATCAATTTCTTCGTGTCTTTTGTTGTAAGTTGATAAAAAATTGTTTGCGAATCTCTTAACGTCTCTAAGATTCACTAAAAAATGCTTCACATGCGTGGTTCTAGAAAAAACCGGTTTAATTTTATCAATTGTTGGAAGAGCGGAAGGTATTATGTTTTCACTTAAAATTTTTAAGATGGCTGCTTCGATTGCCGTTGAACCTACGGGAGACAGCGAATGTTCATATAGAATTATTTTTTCAAGATAAGCGGTGAAATTGTATTCATTGATAGTCTTAAGTGCACTTAACAAATAGCCACGATCATATGCAAGAACGAATTTAAGATTGTAAAAATCTGCCGTATTCCTAACAAGTTTTACAATATCGGCAATTTCATTTGATGCAAGTCGATCCAAATCGTCAATGAAAACTATAAAACTTCGATCGATTTTTCTTAGCGCGCGGTTGATTTCTTCGTGTTGCTCTTCAAGAGAATCTGGGATGAAGAGATTAGTACCTACACTTACGATAGACTCCAAAAAGTTATCTTTAGAACTCGCCAAAGTGTCGCTATACTTCTTAAGATCTACACGCAATAAATCACTTTGCTTTCCTACTGCTTCACTTAAACAAATAAAGAAATCGTTGTATAACGCACTTTGCCTGTACCCTCTCCAAGGATTAAAGTCGAGAATTACTGCTCGGCGATCATTATTCAACTTATCCTTCATCATTTGTGTAAAGGAACTTTTTCCAGAACCCCACTCTCCGTTTATTCCGATCACGATTGAACGGTCGCTATTTGTAACTAACATCCGGTTAACTAATTCTTCCGCATCAGAACGACGATTTAAAAGGTCATCTTCATGTGCTTTCAAAGCTTCATCCAAAATGAAAGGTGTAAAGTGTTTTGACCCCTTTTTATTCGACAACTTTCGACTAAGGAATGCCACAAACTTATGTATAGAGCAAATGTTAACTAAAAATAATGTTACTCCTACAAGAAAAGGAAAAAAAAGCGCGTCAAGATAATAAATGTCCAAAGAGTAAAAACGATGAAAGCTCCACGGAAATTTAAGTGCCCGGTAATAAACAAAACTTGAAAGAAGTGCGAGATAAACTGCGAAGTTGAATGAACCGACAAGATAACCTCTGCGCAATCTGTTTAGTCCAATAACAAGCGTACAAATAATTATTGAAAGGAACAAAATATCGTGAATAATATTTGAGCGAATGTGTGAAAGATACGGTGTTACAATTTTTAGCGACACCCAACTTTCTAGTTTAGGTCTAAAAAGTATAGCTGCAAAAAGAATCGAACTTAAAATTATCCATTTGGTTTTGTAAACTTTAAACTCAATAAAATCAAAAACTTTTTTCATTTATAGGGTTTATTTAAAACTGTCATCAGTCCACATCTTTAGTTGTTTTCTTTTGAGTTTTATCTCTGTCGGAAAAAGTTTGTTGTAATTTGAGCGATACTTGTCGAGCAACTGTTTTTCTTCTACTAACATATCAAACCTTTCAACAATTGCGTCTATGGGGCCTAGTTCAGCACCAATCCATTTCCTACCTTTCAACTCAGCAGTAACGTAGGTGGTTCCTGATCCGCCGAAAGGATCAAAAACAATGTCGCCAGGCTTCGTAGACATTTCGATAATTCTATCTAAAAGTTTAATTGAAAGTTCATTTGCCTCCAATCTTCTTTTGTACTTTTTATGTCTTACGGGCGGAATGTCGTACCAAACATCTGTTAAGTTTATGCCGTCGGGATTCATCTTATTTTTATAACCACCATAATCTTTAAGATCAACGTAACAGGAGGGGCAGAGCTCCATTTGCATTCGGTCTGGTGTAAAAGTATTCGGCCTTTCTCCTTTGACATAATAAAGAAGTGAGTAATGAGAAGGATAAAGGCGACCAGAGATTGGAAGACTAAATTTTATATCTGTCGCAATCCAGTGGCGAAATGTCAATCTGCTGTTTAAGTAATTTGAAAAATATGTGTTCCATTTAGGAATATTCCAGATAAAAAGACTTCCGCCAGGCTTCAACACTCTTATGCAGTCATTTAGCCATTCCTCTGTCCATCTAATATATTCATTCTGTGGTAAATCATCATCGATACTTGATAAGTAGAATTTCTTTAAGTTAAAAGGTGGATCAGCAAAAACCATATCAACGGAATCTGTCTCAAGTGATTGTAGTAGGCTTATGCAGTCGCCCTTATACATTTTTCCCAATCTTGTTTTGAATGCTGGTTTTTGCAGGTCTAGTTTATGCTTTTTTTGCGCTTTATCGGCTTCCGTATTTACCGCTCCATGCTTAGAAGCCAAAAACTCCCTGACCGTGTAATCGAAAATACCCATTCTGATTTTAAACGTCGTCTCATCTATTTTTAAATGAGCCAGAATACGATTCAAATCATTGTCGAATGGCAGGATTCCATTTGAGTCGTAATATTTCAAACTCGCTGCGCTCACCTCAGTTTTATTGATAAAATCCTGCAAAGACTTTTTATCGCCGATCGGTATGCCGCAAGCACTTAAGAGAGGATGTTTCATGACTGATAAAGATAAACATTTTGTAGACTATAGTCTGTGGCGCAGCAGTTTTTTTATTAACAAATTTGTAGACAATAGTCCGCAAAATGACAGAGGAAGTATTTGGTGATATATTACGTGAGCTTAGAACAGAAAAAGGGTTTAGTCAAGAACACTTAGCTGAACTTTCTGGGCTTGACAGAACCTATGTTTCGCTTTTAGAAAGGGGTTTACGACAACCCACTTTATCGACTTTGTTTAGTCTGGCAAATGCTCTTGAAGTAGCGCCGAGTAAAATCGTTCAACTTATCGAGAAGCAAAATGCAAGCAAATAAGAAGATAATATTTGCTCGTGGCTGTAAGTTCTTTGAAGAACCGGAGTTTAAAGTTATACTGGAAGAACTAGATGCAGCAATAATGGCTGTAACGTGGGGACATGAATCAAGATTTCACATAAAACCAGTACGTAGAGGTAACGGTGTTGTTCCAATTAAATCGAATTTTGTAAAGTACCTAGTTAGCAAAGGCTGGCTTCCAGAACAAAGAATGGCGTTTACAAGTGGGATAAACCCAGGGCCGGTAGACGTGCTAAAAAAAACCTCCGCTGGAATTTTTGTTGTAGAGTGGGAAACCGGAAATATATCATCTTCTCACCGCGCACTTAATAAGATCGCTATTGGCATTCAACAGAAGAGTATCATTGGAGGTATTCTTATTTTGCCTGATCGTGTTTTGGCAAATTACTTAACAGATAGAATTGGAAATTTCGAAGAGATTGAACCATATTTTTCCCTTTACGAGAGTGTTGTACAAGAAGGGATTATGGGAGTATATTCGGTGACATTCGATTCGGATGAATTTGATATTCTTGCCGCAGATCCACCTTTGATTCCAAAAGGCAAAGATGGTAATGCAAAAAAATAAAAAATAATTTAGTTAATGCTGATCCAGGTAATAGAAGAAAAGGGTACCCCTCGAGAGTCCCAAGATAATAGAGTATACTTTTATCTTGTTCACGATAACTGGGACGATTTTCATTTTAAAACTAGTTATCAACTCTACGTGTCTGGAAGATTCACCAAAGATCGGACTCCCGGTTTGATTGGTTTGGTGAAGATTTTAAAGAGAAATCAGAAAGAGGGTGATCAACTTCAACTCCGTGGTGGATTGTTGGAAGCTCTCCCGGCAAACTATTGCTCTTTAGGTCAATCACTCGACTATTACCAACGTATTGCGGAACTAGAAGTTAATATCAGAAATCAATTGATTGAGTCTCTGAGAGACATCGCTTTAAATTTAGAAATTCGGGAAGATTTTAGTGCTGAAAAGGGTCTACGTGCCAGTCTTATGCGAGATTTTGCTGCTAATGATGATATTTTTGCCTTAGCTCCGATGTTAATTTCGCGGGAATTTCACAAATTACCTAGTTTAGATTTACATTTTACATTCAAGACTAGCGGAATGGAGCAGCCAATAACCTTTGATTTTGACTCTCCTGAATATGGATTTTCAGAAAGCTTGCCAAATCGCATTGCCGTCCTAATTGGTCGCAATGGCTCCGGTAAAAGTTCATTTCTAGCAAAAATGTCTCGAATTGTCTTCGCCTCTACAACAGACCGGAAAACTAGCGGTTTAAAACAAGTTGGAGAATTGACACCTGTGGGCTTGGGGTTCCCAAGAATTATTAATCTGGCTTACAACGCATTTGACAGTTTTCATGTGCCCGGTATTCATATTCAAGAAAAAGAACAAATCGCCAAAGATGTAAAAATGGGCGAGGGACGGTATATTTTTTGTGGTGTCCGGGATATTGCAGCAGAATTAAAGTCTCAATTGCCCTTTTTTCATCCGGACCCGGATGGCCGACTATCCGTCGCAGATATACTTAAGGACAGGCAGATGGATACAGTCCTGAAATCTAGTCATCAATTGGGCGTCGAGTTTTTTACTTGTCTTGAAGGAATTAAAAACTCTAATCGCCGTGAAAATCTGGAAAGAGTATTTAATATTTTAATTGAGGAATCTTCAATGAACTCTGCCATACCTTTAGATATTTTTGATTTGGGTAAGAAAGCGATTGATTTTTTTAATGAATTAAGCACAGGGCACAAATTTGTGCTTCATTCCTTGATTAGTGTGGTGTGGTATATTCAGCCACGAAGCCTTTTGCTGTTTGATGAACCCGAGAATCATTTACATCCACCCCTTCTTGCAGTATTAATGAAAGCACTCAGGAATGTGATAGTGGAAATGAACGGTTTCATGATTGTCGCTACTCATTCACCAGTGGTAGTTCAGGAGACACTATCTAAACATGTTTTTATAATAAGGAGAGAAGGAGATTTTCTTAAAATCAATAAACCGAGCATTCAAACTTTCGGTGAGAATATTGGAATAATAACATCGCATGTTTTCGGTTTATCGACAGACATTACCGATTACCATGAGGTTTTAGAAAATATTGTTGCAACTTACACTTATCGAGAAAAGAATTTTAACAAGGAAAAAATACTTGCTGAAATAGAATCACTTTTCGATGGAAATCTGAGTATGCAAGCGAGAGCTTTCGTTTTAAGTAAACTATCCGAACGCCAAAACTAAAATATGTGGAAAGTTCAGTTGCCAGATAATACAGATGCCATACCTGAACTTTTTGTAGGGCTAACTTATGTAGGGGGTGAACCAAAACATAGTCTTACGGCTGCCGAATGGAGAACAGTCGAAATTACGTTCGAAAGATATGATAATTTAAGAGGTGTTGCGCATGATGACTTGTTAGCGAATTCATTATTACCCGGATCGAAAGATGCAATTCATGACGCCTACGATGAAATTCAGGAGAAACGCCGACTTTCTGATCTTCGGTCCAGACTGTTACTTTCATCTGACAGGTGCCCGTGTTGCGGTATCTCAGCTGCTGACGAACTTGATCACCATCTTCCTAGATCTGTCTATCACGCTTTAGCTACCTACAGCCGCAACCTTGTCCCCATTTGCCATAAATGCAATAACAAGAAACGCACTGTTACGGGAGAAAATCCGCTAGAGAGATTTATTCATGTTTATTATGACGATGTTCCGCAAGCAGAACAGTTCCTTAATGTAATAGTTACGATTTCCGGTAATACACTTCAAACTACCTTCTCAATTATACAATCTGCATCAATGCTCGACGAAGTTTTTCATAAACTTAGTTTTCAGATCCGCCGGGTGAACTTAGACCAGAGACTAAAGCGAGAAGTAAATACATTTTTATTTTCAGCTTGCGAAAGTTTAAACGAGGCTTATGCTGCACATAACAATGCGGATAATATTCGAATATTATTGTCCAGAACAGCAAGGCAACACCAAAACAGATTCGGTCTCAATGACTGGCGAACAGTATTACTAAGTGCCTTAGCAAATAATGCAGCATTTTGTGATGGTGGTTTCGTTGGTATTCTCAATTATCAACCTGTGATTATTGATTAATCTAATTTACTTACAGAAATTATATAGAATTAATTGAACCACTTTTTAGAAGTCATTTTTAAAAAAAAACTAAGTGTAGACTTTATAATTTGCAGCACTTTACGTATTATGTAGGGTGAGTAAAATGGTAGACTCGGAATTTAATAAATCTTTTTTAATGATACTCGAAGAGACAATTAAACAGAATCAAGTTAGTTTATCACTTACATTCGGCACAGCCGAAAATGGTCGATAAAAACTAAGTAACCCAAACGAATAGTAGCTTTACTTGAAAACAACCTTCGAAAAGTTGTTAAAATAGGCTTTAAGCTAGTTGGGGTAACAGAGAAAAAACTGGAAAAACATTTTAAGCCATTTTATGTAGTATAAAAATGGTTCACAACTCTAGGGTGTCAGAAAGCACCGCTTTAATTTTAAGAAAATCTTTTGTTCCTAATTTCCCAATAGACTTTTGGATTCTATCAAAAGAAACGGTGCGAATTTGATGGCAAAGCACAAATGAATCTTTTGTTAAACCAGCTTCACCTGCTGGAACAAGCACATATGTATATAAGTGTGAGGGTGGACTTGACCCTGTAACAGGTAGTACGACCGCTAATTGCATACTCGAAAAACTTTTGATAACCACGCAGGGCCGAAGTTTCGCCTGTTCGTGTCCTTTAATCGAAGTGGGCGGAAGACCCAGGTCTACATTAACTATTTCCCCCTTTAAAAAGTCCTTTCTCATGCAGCTGGCCAATCTTGAGCATTGAACCCCTCATCAGCTATGGCTTTTTGCTGTAAAACAAAAGTACTGTCAAAATTTAATTGAGAACGGGAATTTGGAGTGGATTCAGTTTTTAATAAACCTAGTTCTGTGGCAAGTGCAATATATTCCTGCGCAGCATCAGAAATGAGAAATGCGAGTTCGTTTATGTTTTCTGGTGAAGCCTGAACATTTTCTTCATCAATGATCACGGCTGCAGTTGCAACAAATTCAATGAAGAGTGAGCTATTAATCCAGTCAAGAAACTTCTGAGTTGCCTCCGCATCAGGTATACTAAGGGCAATTCCAGTAACAAATTGCTCATATGTTATTGAGGATAACTGCGACACGCTTTTACCTACTGATTCTTCAGAGAAACCTTCAATAGTACTGAGTTTTTCCACTACTTTTTTATTACACCGCAGAGCAAATAGAATATTTTCCGCCAGTATTTCAAGACGAGGATTATTTTTCAATTTTTCAATTTGCGGATATACTTCGTCAATTATATTGGAAAAATCTAATTCACCTTCTTCAATCAGCCAAATCATACCCTTAATTCTAAGGTTAAAAATTTGCGGTAAAGCGCTGATGACATGCTTTTTTATAGGGCTGCTTGAACCAACTATTCTTTTTATTGAATCTAATAAGCCAGACACTTCTTTTTGCAAAGGATGATCAAGCTCTTCAAAATGGTTTTTCATTTGAAGACAGAACACATCAATGTTTTTGGCAGTGGCTAACATATTACAAAGATACTAATTTCCAATTAGTTGTGCTAATTTGATGCCAGAGGCGACTGATATCCAATAATTTATATACTTTGATAACCTAAGAAAAAACGAGTATTAAACGAAACAGAAGTATAATTTTCATTTAAAAACCCTATTGATTTAAAAATGATAACAAGAAAAGAATTTTACGCCCTTCTTTGGTCAACACCACTGACATCCATTCTTAAACACTATAATCTCACATATACACAGGTTCGGAAAATTTGTAAGGACATGGACATTCCAACTCCAAGGGTCGGTCACTGGGAGAAACTGAAAGCCCATAAAGGAGTAATTTTAGTAAAGCTACCAGAATTTAATGGCCCGGAAGAAATTGAACTTAATGTTAGAGAAAACGGAAGGGAAAACTGTATGAGCTTACTAGCTCCGGAAAAGAAGATAATTCTGGAAATTGAAAAAGATTCAACAATATATCTCAATGTGCCGGAAAAACTCTCTAAGCCGCATAAACTAATATCAGGAGCGCAGCAGAACATACGTCATAACTCCGGGTACCAAAGGGGTAATATGTCAAGGACTTCGGGCGAAAGCTTGCGGATCATAGCGAGTAAAAGTAACATGCCGAGAGCCTTTAGAATTATGGATACCTTAATCAAAGCGTTCATCCAACGGGGGCATCAGGTAGTATTGAAAAACAATCTGACTTTTATTGTTGTTTTTGGTGAGGAATTTGAAGTTAATCTGAGAGAAAAAATAAAAAGAGTTCCGAAGCCGAGCAATTACAGTTGGCAAGAGTATGATTATGTTCCCACCGGGAAACTGGCTTTTATCGCGAAGATCAGTTGGCGAAATGTTGAATGGAAGGACGGAACTGTGCTTTTAGAAAATCAGATTGCCAGAATTATTGCCAAGCTAGAAATCAAAGGCGAAGAAGAAAGGCATGCGACTGAGCGGAGAAGAGCGCAGCAATCTATTGACGAAGAAAAACGAAAAATCGAGCAGGAATTGATGCATAGAAAGGAAAAAGAGTTAGTTGAGTTTAAAACATTGCTGAAAAATGCAAGACGTTGGCACGAAGCTATGTTTATTCGGAACTATCTATCGGATCTGAAGAGCATAAGTAAAAGCGGCGATAACCAAAAATATCTCGAATGGGCGGAGAAAAAAGTAAACTGGTATGATCCGCTTATTGAAAGCGATGATGAATTGTTGCAAGAGGTTGACAGAGATAGCCTGATTTTAGGGAATAAATATTTCAATTAAAACAACTGCGTTATCCATCCCCCTGTAAGTGTATCCAATTTTTCTCGACAAGGAAATTAATAATGTTCATGGCTAAGCTTGACTTATCAAAATATTGCCATACACATCCCATAATTGAGCAAGAAACCGCGTATCTTCTAGCAACTCGTTCGAAATTTGTATCGGAGGGGCTACCAAATGAAACCTTTCAGCTTCGCTGAAAGGTTTCATTTGGTAAAGCCCTTCCCTAAGGATCAGCGAAGCTAATCCATCTCCCGCTACCAAAGCAAGAAAAACCCTTGATAAGTAATATTATCAAGGGTTTTTTCGTTCGAAACGCTTGCATTAAGTTTTGTTTTAATTAATCTTATTTATTCTGAGGTACTTACTGTTCTATTCTAGAAGGGTATTTATTTCATTAAGAAAAAGGAGAAAGGTCAAATTTTGGCCTTTGGCAGTGAGGGTTTCGGACTTAGTGTCCGAGAAACGCTGCGAACCAACCAAATAGTAACTTACTGTATCGTTACTTCGGGTTATGATGGCCCCGTATTCGCTTTAAATCCAGAAAAAAAGTTATTTTTAAGAATTTAGTGTTAGACGGTAAATCCATGTATTATCAAGAAGCCTATTTTTATCGGACAATATCCCAAGCATGAAGAGATTTTTCCAGATTTCCGGTTTAATTTATTTATTTCTGTACATGTTCCCGTTCCCGCTGGAGAATTTTTTCGGTGGAATTTTCGACCCAGTAATATTTTTTGTAGGAGAAGCATTGTTCGGTTTAACCTTACTTGCAAAAAAATCGAGCCATAGCGGAGATACAACTTTTGATTATGTGAGAATTGGCACTCTATTACTTTTGTCTATTTTCTCAGGTCTAATCTATTTGCTGACATTAAAAAACAAATTTCCGATTCAACGGCTAAGAAACGTTACGTTTTTATATGCTAAATATTACGTTGGACTTTTCATGATTAATTATGGAATAGCCAAACTTTGCGAGGGGCAATTTAGCATGCCATCCTATGGAAAACTTGAACAGACATTTGGTAACTCATCTCCGATGGGTCTACTATGGACTTTTATGGGAGTTTCAAAGCCATATACTATTTTTATTGGTTGCTCACAAATTTTTTCGGGTTATCTAATTTTATTTAAGCGAACACAAACAGTTGGTTTGCTTTTAACTACTGTTATCATGATCAATGTTGTCTTAATCAACTTTTGTTATGATGTTCCGGTTAAATTATTTTCCTCGCATCTTGTCCTTATAACGGTATTTCTAGCCATTCCAGATTTAAAATCTCTATACGCATTCTTTATTTTACGTCTGCCTGCACAATTGCCTGTCATCGTGAGTTTGGAAACCAAACACAAAACTGCCAGGTTTATTTTGAAGGCACTAGTAATTGTAGGTTATACAGTTTTTTGCTTCACTATTTTTTTAAATTATTCCTTTACCTCAGGGCCTTACGCTGCTCAAAGTAGAATTAATGGAGCGTACTATACCGATAAGTTTGTAATTGAAAATGATACTGTGCCGCCACTTACTTCCGATTCAATTCGATGGAAAAGTATAATAATTTCTCAGAGTTTCTCAAAAGTAACAAAGATGACGGATAGCGTAGAGAGGTTTAATATCGCGGTGGATAGCATTGCCAGGACTATCACATTTTCGCCATTAGACAAAGCTGAAATAAAATACAGACTCAACTATGCTGAAAATGACGGAAGGTTTCAGCTCACAGGTATATGGAAAGGAAAAAGGGTAACGGCTTTTTTTAGTAAAAAAACCTATGGTGACTACCCTTTAATAAACAGAGGGTTTCATTGGATCAATGAGACAATTTATAACACGTAAACATTAATATGAAAATTAAACTAACAATCGTCATAGTTTTATTAAGTTACTTTCAGCCGATGCTTGTACTGTATATAAGATAACAATGTTTGGTGAAAATTTTGTGGGTAATAACGAAAACTCATAGGTCGGCTTCATCCTTTCAAATAAATCAGAATATGATGTGGGACACATAATATCTCAATTACCCATAAAGGAAATTAGGGCACTGCCAAATATGTTTTAATTAAAAGAGTTATTTCAAAGACAAAGACTTACTTAAAATAAATCATTAGATAAGGTTAGTAAAACAGAAATTAGCCTTGCTGGACAAAGCATCCAATAAAAACTTATGGATCAGTGACGATTCGTAATTTTACTGTTTATGCCCGTTTATACCGGTTACTCTTTTAACGGATTCACGTTTACACTTTTCGGCATTTTGAGGGCTAACGAAGTTTCGAACTGGGTAACTTTCTTTCCGCAAAGAGGAACTTACATATTCCTAGTTATTTGTTCGATGTTACTGTAGTGATCCCAAATTTGAGCAAGAACCCGCGTGTCTTCTAGCAAGTCGTTCGAAATTTGTATCGGAGGGGCTACCGGAAGGAAAGCCGCTGATTATCAGTGGCTTTTTTAATATCGCCTATCTGTAACGTAAATCCAGCGTTGATTTTCAGTGACTTGTATGTTCGAGTCCCGTATTGTTGTTTTGTAGTTTAGTTGTTTTCTTATTCACTAAGTATACTTTTCGCGTTTTTGTATTATAGGAACAAAACCCAATTCAACCTTATGAGAAGATTAATACTAGCCCTGATTACAATTCTTACTGTATTATCATCTCAATCACAAGTAAGTTGGAGAATAGATAACACACACGGTTACTTCGGTTTTTCGCTAAAATATATGGAACTGGGCGATTATCAAGGTCAATTCAAAATGTATGACGGGAAAATATAATCTAAATCTGAAATTTATTTTACAGACGCGGTATTTAATATTCTAATGTAACCGACCGGTAACTTACTAATTGGTTAGTTTTTAAATGTAGTCCTTTTATTGAGTTTAAGAATGTAGGATCACATGAAAAGTAGTTCCTGCTCCTGGTTCCGATTCAGTAAATAAGTGCCCTCCATGATTGATCACAATACGCCTGCATAAAGCAAGCCCTATTCCTGAACCTGGATAAGCATCTTTGCCATGTAGACGTTTAAACACTTCAAATATTTGATCAGAGTGTTTTGTTTCAAAACCAATTCCGTTATCCTTAACAGTAATGTGATAGTAGGTTTTACCAGGAATTACTTTTTGAATATAAGTAGCGAGATTATCTTTAGTGAGTTCTGAATAACTGATCTGGATTATAGGAGGCACATCGGGCTGCGTAAATTTGAGAGAGTTACTGATGAGATTATAAAACAATTGATTCATTTGCAAAGCCACACCTTCAACTTTTGGTAACGCGCCAATATTAATGACCGCATGTTTTTCAGAAATCAACAATTCAAAATCCTTAATGATTTCTTTGAGCGTTGCATTCAGATTCACAGTTATAGTTGTATCTTCTTTTTTGGCGAGGCTTGAAAAATTTAAAAGGTCTTTAATTAATAAAGTCATTCGTTCTGCTGACTGCGCTATCTTATTGACAAGAGGTTTATTCTCTTCTGAAATAGTTTTTTGTTTTATCAGCATATTTGAAAAAACCTGTATTTTACGAAGAGGTTCCTGAAGGTCATGACTAGCAACATAAGCATATTGAGAAAGATCTTCATTAGATGCTGTTAGCCTGTCATTTAACTTGAACAGTTCTTCATTAGTAGCGCTTACTTCTTCATTAGTTGCTTCTAACTCTTCGGTCCGAAGTTGCACCTCGTTTTCCAAAGCCATTTGAAGCTCGTGCTGAATGGTTATATCCTGTGCTGTTCCATTCATGCGAATGACTTTTCCTGTATTGTCCTTAATAGCTTTACCCTGTGCATGAAGAATTCTTTTCTTGCCCGTCTTAGGATGAATAACGGTATAGATCTCATCATAAACGCCATCCGAGTCAGGATCTAAAGCTTTGGCAACAGCTTTGGCAACGCGTTCCTGGTCTGCATCACTTAATATGGGGATCACTTGGTTGTATTCCTGTGCTGCAGGATCATACCCAAACCATTCAATAAGTCTGTCCGAATAGGTTAAGCCATTGGTGGCAGCGTCAATACTCCATGTGCCCAGTTGCGCAAGTTCTACTGCGCCCCGCATGCTTAATTCCGCTTCTTCTAATTGATGCTGTGTTTTTATTTGTGCAGTCACATCTATAGCAATATCTAAAATAGCATAGACCTTGCCATCACTATCAAAAACCGGTGTATAAGAAATATTGTAGTAGTTATTGTTAAGAACGCCATTCTGAACGATCTTCACAAGTGCAGCAGGAGCGAGAAATGGTTTGCCTGTTTCAAAAATATCGTCTAAGATCTTAAGAAAAGGTTGTCCCTCTGCAAGAAGCTCTGGCATGGCTTCTCTAAGCGGTAAGCCCTCAATAGTTGGTCCTTTGCCAACAATATCTATAAATGTTTGATTGGCATTTTGAATAATAAGATCGCGCCCTACAAACAAGCCTATACCGGCAGGGGCGGCTGCAATAATGCTTTTTAGTTTTGCTTCACTTTCTTCAACTTTCTGCCTGCTCGTTACTTGCAGAGTAACATCGGTGGCAACAACGAGAATTCCTGAAACCGCTCCGGAACTTTCTATTCTAGGTTGGTAAGTGAGATTAACATAGATCGTCTCAAGTTTGTTATTGCGAAATAGCTGTGCAGCGACTTCTTCATTAATAAAAGGTTTAGCCGTAGTGATGACACCCTTCAACAAATCATCAAAGCCCTGCCCTTTAAGTTCCGGAAGCGCGTCTAATAAAGGCTTTCCAATAATGTCCTTTGGTTTTCTTCCCACAAGAACGCCGTAAAACGCATTGGCTGATTCAAATACCAGATCATCAGTTGCACTTAGTGTAGCAATGCCAACAGGGGACTCTTCAAAGAGAGATAATAATTGACGTTGACTTTCTTCCGTACGTTCTTTTGCGAGGTAACTTTCCGTTATATCCTGGATAGTACCGTTAAATCGAAGCGGCTGTTTTTGCTCATCAAAAATGGTACGTCCAATTGCTCTTACATATCGTACTTCTCCAGTTTTATTATTGACGATGCTATGTTCCACTAAATAGTCACCGCCAGACTCCCAGGTTAACGCTTTTGCGATGCCATCAGAAACTTTTTTCCTGTCCTTTTCAGGAATTGCGTTTACGGCGTCGGTGTATGCAAAATCACCTTCAAGAGGTAAGCCGAACCATTCTTTTAAACGCCTGCTCGCAACGAATTTATGGGTTGTAGGGTTAAGTTCCCAGGTAGCGAGCTGCGAAGCTTCAATAGCGGCATTCAATTGGGTATTGGATTCAGTAAGCCTGTTATGCGCGAGAACTTTTTCTGTAGTTTCAGTACAGGTAACAAGTACACCTTTATTATTGCCCTCGTCATCCAATACCAGACTATAGCTAAATGTCCAGTACACATCTTCAAGTCTTCCATTTCTGTAAATAGGAATTAATTGATCTTCACTCCAGGTGGATTCTCCGGTTGCCAGCACGCTGTCTATAAGAGGCATGATGACAGGCCAGATTTCCTGCCAGGTATCCACACCTTTGCTACCCAATGCTGAGGGATGTTTACCCCCATTGCCAAGGCTTGGTCGGTAGGCATCATTATAAAATTGCACAAGATCAGAACCCCACCATAAAAACATTGGAAATTTAGAACGGAGAATAGTGCTCACCATCGTGCGCAGGCTCTGAGGCCATGTTTCGGGACTTCCAACCGATGTTTGTGACCAATCAAACGTGCGAGTCAATTCGCCCATTTCTTCCCCGCCAGCTAGAAAGGGGAGCGTTTTATTAGAAATCTTATTCATTTTCTCAATAGTAACTTGTAAATCAAATATAATTAATAATTAAATAAAGGGCTTTTTAGCCCCTCACATTGTACTTTCTAATTTCGCGCCAGTGTGGTTATATCTTGTTTTTTCTGGCTATCTTTAACTCCCTACATGAAAAAGATCTTTCTTATTGACGATGATTCTGACGACAGAGATGTTTTTCAGGCTGCGTTAAATTCCATAGAACTTCAAAGCGATTTTGTACAAGCTGAAAATGGCGAGCAAGCATTAGCAATGGTTTCGAATAAAGAGTTCAAAGCTCCTGATATAATTTTCCTGGACTTGAACATGCCAAAGATGGGAGGATTGGAATTTCTTCAAAAAATCAGGCTTATTCCAGAATATAAACAAGTTCAGATTTTAATCTACACAACTTCATCACTTCAAAAAGATAAAGACTCTGTTTTAGCAGCGGGAGCAAATGGTGTTATCACGAAACATTATAGTTTTGACGCACTCTGTGATGAGTTGACATTTTTATTTAAATAGCGATTGGTGCTTTTAATCAAAGCGGTTTCAACTTCTGGTTCTCTATATTACAAGTTCGTTGGGGTCGTGGCAAGTTGTTGGCTGGAAAGAAAAATGGGAAAATATATTATGGGAAAGGGTGGAGACTCCATTGTTAACGTTTATACTAGAGCTTCAGAAAAAGCTGAACTCGAGAAACAACCGATACATCAACCAAATGTGTACAAAGACGAGGGTAAATTTATAATGTAAGCAATCACAAACCAATCATCTTATTTTTTCTGAAGTACTTACTGTTCGATTCTCGAACGGTATTTGTTTCATTAAGAAAAAGGAGAAAAGGACGAATTACTCAGTGGATGAGCTTACTCAGGTATGCGTGTTTTAATTATTTGGTTGACCCGATAAATAAAAAATACTCCAACGAGTGATAATAATGCTGCCACAATACCCAAGGTATTGTAATGTTCTAACGGACTGAATCTGTCTTGTTGATATACAATCGATCCTCCCATGGTAGCGGCAACGCCACCAGCTATTTGATGTAAAGATGAGTTAATACTCATAAAAGCTCCTCGATCCTGGATTTGAGGCAAACTGGTCACGAGCGCCATTGAAGGTACCATGCGACTCATAATACCAATCATCATTAATACATAACAGACCATAGCCATGTAAAAAGGAACAGGGGTTAGATTTGTGTAAATTAAAACAGTTACAATCATCCAAAGTGACGCGACGCCAAATAATTTGAGCTTATCTATTTTATCGCTAAGTTTCCCTACCAAGGGCATAATAAATAAGGCGCTCACACCGCCAACCATAAATAAGATCGGCAGACGATCTTGCGAAACGTGTAAGTTGTTGATCGCAAAAGTGCTTCCCCATGGAAGTATCATGAAACTCCCTACAGAGAGCAAAGAAGTCGCTAAAAATCCAATGCGGTAGCGACGTTGTTTAATTGTGAGCCATAGATGAGTTAAGGCATTGCGATTACTTTTAATTTCAAGATGTTTTGTAATAGGCTGAATACGAATCAAAATAACTAACCAAATAAGAGTGGCTAAACAAACAATCATGAGGAAAGGGGTCTTCCAGCCCCATGTATTGGCGAGGAACAAGCTAATTGGAATTCCTAGAATCTGACTGGCACCGAAACCCATCTGTACGAAACCTACAACAGTACCGCGTTTATCTAATGAAAAGATATCTGTTATTATAGTCATGGAAATAGAACCGATTACACCTCCAAATAGACCGGTGAAGATCCTTGCGGTAATCAATGTTTCGTAATTTGTTGCAAGCGCGCAAAATAAAGTCCCAATAATAAATCCAATATAAAAAAACAGCAGTAATCTTTTACGATCAAATTTATCTGCGAAGCCGGCCGTCAAAAGTCCCGAAACACCGGCACTAAAAGCATATCCTGATACAACAAAGCCAAATTGGCCAGTAGTCAATCCCATTGATTTTGTGAGCATATCGCCCAGCGGCGCCATTACCATAAAATCCAGGACAACTGTAAATTGTGTAAGCGCTAGTAAAAGGATTATAGAAACCTCGTAGCGTGTAAATTTTAGTTTTGATTGATTTGTCTGCGGTTGGTCTTCAAGAGAGAATGTTTCTTCCATTTTTAGTTCGGCAAAAGTATTTTTTATTTTATTTTCATTTTAATTAAATTTGCCTCAACTCCATTTTGGCTAAACAATAATTCGGTTAGGCTAAATCACTATTATGATTTGTCCCGACCTTTGAGATATGAAAGCATTCTTATTATATGAAGCCGGAGGAGCCGATAAGCTGGTTCTAGGCGAAGCGCAAAGACCAACTTTAAAAAGTGGCGAGGTCTTAGTCAAAGTAAAAGCAATAGGTATAAATCCTGCTGATACAATTTATCGCAACAACACGGCCTTTATTTCCGCAATATTCGGGCAAGAGCGACCAGTCGTAATGGGCTGGGACATTTCCGGCGAGGTTGTTGAAAAGGCTGAGAATACAGAGGGGTTTGAGATAGGCGATGCGGTTTTCGCGTTGTTACAAAATGCGCGCGGTTACGCCGAATTTGTAGCTGTCAATGTTGAGTTGTTAGCGCGTAAACCGGATAGTATTAGTTATGAAGAAGCTGCAGCATCACCAATGGCTGGCTTGTTAGCATGGCAGTCATTGATTCTTGGAATGAATATCAAAAAAGGCGACAAGGTTCTCATTCATGGAGCCGCAGGTGGTGTAGGCCACTTTGCCGTGCAAATAGCTAAACAGCTGGGTGCGGAAGTAATTGCCACATCTTCTGCTAAAAACCGCGATTTTATTTTGTCTCTTGGAGCAGATAACCATATTGATTACCAAACAGAAAATTTCTGGCAAATAGTTAAAGAGGTGGATTTTGTTTTTGATACTGTAAGCGGTGAGACTTTAGAACATTCTATCAATATAACTAAGCCGGGAGGAACAATTATTTCAATTTTGGCTCTTACTAAAGATGGCCTTATGGAAAAAGCGAAGGAAAAAAATGTAAATTTGTCTTTAAGGGCACTGCAATTTAGTGGTGAAAATCTTAGAGCGTTCGCAGACCTTTTGTCCAAAGGAGTGGTGAAATCACACATAGCTAAAACGTATCCTTTCGATTCAATGGCAGAAGCACATCAACAGGTTGAAACCCGTCGCACCGCCGGAAAAGTCGTGCTTACAATGTGATTCAATGATCCATCAAATAAAAACAATTGAGCAATTTTACAAGTTAAGAAATTTACCTGCGCCTGCGAATCCGCTGATTGGTCTTATAGATGTTGCCAAAGTTCCAAAATACAGGCAAATTGAATCAGGAAATGTAGTATTCGGCTTTTATGTTATATCGTTTAAAAGAGGCCATGCAACTAAGCCTAAACGTGGTCAACGAATTAAATATTTTGCAAAGGGAGTACTGGGTTTCCGCGCACCTGGACAAGTTGTGAAGGTTGAACCTGATAAAACAGCAATATCTTCTATGTCAGGTTGGATGCTTTGTATTCATCCGGATTTCTTACTGCATACTCCACTAGCAAAGAAAATCAGGAGTTACGATTTCTTTTACAATGATCTTAAGGAACCGTTATTTCTATCTGAAGAAGAACAATTCCTAATCCATACCCTCGTACTAAATATTTCTCGTGAGTTTCAAAAGATATCTGATAAGCTTAGTAAAAAAATTTCTATTGCTTTAATAGATGCGCTGCTGGCGTACATCGAGCGATTTTATCAAACGCAATTTAATACTGACAGCGTGGCAAGTCACACATTGCTTGATAAATTATACAACCAGCTAAACAAACATTTTGATAGTGAAAAACTGTATAAATCGGGCTTGCCAACCGTGTCTATGTTCGCTGACAAGCTAAATGTTTCTCCACATTATTTGAGCGCGGCGTTGAGGGCTATAACTGGAAAGAATGCTCAGCAGCATATTCACGAAAAACTTATTTCCAAAGCGAAAGAACTTTTGTCCACGACTGAATTATCGGTAAGTGAAATTGCTTATGCCTTGGGCTTCGAACATTTGCAATCGTTCAGCAAACTATTTAAGGCAAAAACAAAACTAACACCACTGCAATTCAAACGATCTTTTAATTAATAGGAGTAAGATTCTTGTACAAGTAAGATTTAGCATGTCTGTACAGTTCCCAATTTTGAGCAGGAACCCGCGTGTTTTCTAGCAAACGTTTGAAATTTGTATCGGAGGGGCTACCTGAAGGAAAGCCTTGTCTGAGGTTAATTCCTGCTTTTTACCCTGTTCGTTCTCTACAAGCGCTTAAGTTTTTTGTTGCTGTTTTCGTTTTTATGGTTTTAAAATTTCGTGTACGGTGTGTATCATACGTTGTGTCACGAATGTATTATCAGAGAGGGATTTCAGGGCAAATGGCTTCTTTTGGCTTTTGGCAGTGAGGTTTTCGGACTTAGTGTTCTGAATAATCCTTTAATTAGGAGTTAAGCTCTATGGTAATTATTTTAATCTTTTTGTATATTTGACTATGGCTGACTCAAAATTGATAGAGCTTCTTACGCTCCTTATTCCTGAATATCCAGAGGCCATACATCAATTAGAAAATAACTTTGAAAAGAAGAGTCTCAATAGCGGCGATGTGATTCTAAACGCAGGTGAAATTTGTAATGCCTTTTATGTTGTTGAAAAAGGACATCTCTATACTTGTTATCTTAAAGATGGGATTAATCTCGCTACACATTTTCATTTTGAAGGCAACATAATTTCTGATCATAGGAATGCAAAAGCCGGAATTCCTTCTTCATTCTCGCTAAAAGCAGGTGAAAAAAGTGAAGTTTGGATATTGAACAGAAAACAATTAGAAGCGTTATGTTATTCCAACGATGAGATGATGACTTTCGGAAGACGTTTGGTAGCCAGAATGGCGCTGGATTTGCAGGATGACAGTACGTTATTGAAAATATACTCACCCACAGAACGCTACGCATACATAAAAGAACATGCTCCCAATCTTTTACAACGTGTGTCGGTTTCAAACCTTGCTTCCTATCTTGGTATGAACCGAAGAACGATAACCCGTATTAGGGCAAAAAAATAATTTTGAGACTTTTGTCTCACATCCGAACGATCCTTAATCTGTAATTTTGAATCCCATTGGGCAATAGTGCCCGGGTTAACTATAAACAGCATAAGAGCAATGGAGAATGCACAAAGCAATAATACTTTACAAACCAAATGGTATCACTATCTTTTAATTTTTTTGGCAGGTGTTTTTCTGACCAATATTCTGCCTCATTTTATTAATGGAATTACCGGTAAATCTTTTCCAACGCCGTTTGCTAACCCTCCCGGCAAGGGACTTTCCTCTCCAACTCTAAATGTTTTGTGGGCCAGTATTAACTTTCTTGTTGGATTTTCTATATTGTTTTTTGTAAAAATCAGGGAACGCAATAAGTTAATCTGGATCGCACTGTTTTTCGGCATTATTTTTATGTCTTTCTATCTCGCGAGTTATTTTGGCTCATTAGCGGTATAAGAATTCAAGCTTTTGTCCATCTGGCATTGCCTGTTAACAGCTTGAGTTTCGAATTGGGTAACGTTCCGCGCAAAAAAAACAAAACCTCTGGTGAGTGAATCATCAGAGGTTTGTATGGTTCGTAATTTCTTATATGTTCTTCGGCTGGTTACTAAATTGTATGATTCAGAGTCAATGTAGGTTCGAACACTGGTTTGGACTTCCAAAGCATAACTTATCAGGCCATTTTTAATCTTTTGAAACTTTTACTGTCTTTCACAGCCCAATCAGCCATCGCCATGAGAACGGGTCCCAATTTTTTACCTGAAGGAGTTAAAGAATAAATTGTGATCGGAGGCATAATCTGCTCTACTTTTTTTACGATCAAATTATCTTCCTGCAATTGCTTTAAGTGTTGCACTAACATCTTCTCGGTAATAGCTGGAATTGTTCTTTTCAGCTCACTATAGCGCTTAGGACTATCTATGAGATAATACAAAATGATTGTTTTCCAGTGTCCACCAATCTTATTCATAACGTAGGTTATAGGGCAAAGTGTTGCAGAAATTCCTTTGTTGTAATTTAGGGTTGAACTCTCTTTTATTTTTGTCATGGTTACTTACTTTGGGGTATGTACTTGTAATTAAGTATGTGCAAATATACCTTTGACGAAACAAATAAACAATTCTTAAAAATGAAAATTACCATTACAGGATCACTAGGGAATATCAGTAAGCCGCTTGCTGAAAAATTAATTAAAAACGGTCACGAGGTTACGATAATAAGTAATGACGAGAAGAAGATAGGTGCTATTGAAGCCTTAGGAGCAAAAGCGGCAATAGGTTCTGTTTCAGATGTTCAGTTTCTAACAAAAAGTTTTACAGGCGCCGATGCCGTTTACACGATGGTACCGCCAAACTGGGGAGTAGCAAATTACCGAGAATATATTAATCAAACAGGTAAAAATTATTTTGAAGCGATTAAACACTCTCACATAAAACGGGTCGTAAACTTAAGCAGCATTGGGGCGCATTTAAGTGAAGGTACAGGCCCGATAGCCGGACTGTATGACGTGGAACAAACGTTTAGTAAATTGGAACACGTCTCTGTAAAACATTTACGAGCGGGGATCTTCTACATTAATTTCTTTTTTGATATACCGCTTATTAAACACATGGGGATTATGGGAAATAACTATGATCAAGGAACAAAGGTAGTGATGGTGCATCCAAGAGACATAGCAGTGGTAGCAGCGGAAGAACTGCAAAATTCATTTAATGGTAATAGTCACCGTTACGTTACGAGTGACGAACGTAAGGTATCAGAAATTGTAAAGGAACTTGGCGTCTCTATTGGAAAACCTGAATTACCCTGGGTGCAATTTTCGGATGAAGAGACACTTGCAGGAATGACCAGCGCAGGAATGTCACCGGCTATTGCTGCTACGTATGTAGAAATGGGTAATGCGATAAACAGCGGAAAATTATTTGAAGATTTCAATAAGAATAAACCTGCGGTTTGGGGCGCAACAAAATTTGCCGACTTTTTGAATGAGTTTGCTCACGTTTATAATTCACAAAATTCATCATCATTGGTATAAAGTTAAACTTGTATCGAACCTAAAAATAAAAAACATGTTAGATCACGTTATTATTACAGTAAGCAATTTCAAAATTTCAACAACCTTTTACACGCTTGCGTTTAAGGCGCTAGGGCTAAAACTAAGTATGGAGTACAAAGGAGAAGGTCAACACCCTGATCTCAATGGTTTCGGGAATGCATCAAGTGCCTTTTTTTGGTTGAAAGAAGGAAAGGCCGATTCCAACTCCGTACACATTGGACTGGTGGCAAAAAACCATGCAGAGGTTGATGCTTTTTACAAGGCGGCTATAGCGGCAGGAGCAAAAGTTATACATGCTCCAAGAATTTTCCCGGAATACTATCCTGGTTATTACGCAACGTGGGTACTTGATCCGGACGGTTATGAAATCGAAGTTGTAAATAAAAGCTAACCAATTTTCCTTTTGAAACGAACTTTCGGCATCTAGATATTTTGATAGCTTCTTGAATTTTGCCTTTATGGCAGTAAAGAAAAACTAAAAATGGCTTGTAAATCCCTTGGTAAAAGATTCGGAATGTTGCCCCTCTTTTGCAGTAAAGAGAGACGGAACATTTTCTTTTTTATACATTAGATACTTTAACGTACAAGTCCCAAATCCAGGCAAGAAGCCTCGCGTCTTCTAGCAAACGTTCGAAATTTGTATCGGAGGGGCTACCAAAGGAAACCCTGTCTGAGGTTAATTCCTGCTTTTTACCCTGTTCGTTCTCTTCAAGCGCTTAATTTTTTTTTGCTGTGTTCATCTTTATGGTTTTAAAATTTTGTGTACGCTGTGTATCATTCGTTGTGCCACGAATGTATTGTCAGAGAGGAATTTCAGGGCAAATGGCTTCTTTTGGCTTTTGGCAATGAGGGTTTCGGACTTTGTGTCCGTTAAGTCACAGATTTTGCGTTGGCTTATAAATCGTTAACTTTGCCGGGATGAGTATAGTAAGCAGCTTTCAGGTATTTCTTAATGAAGTTGTTCCGTTGTCAGACGTGGAGCTTTCTCAAACTATGAAATACTTTAAGAGTGTGACTCTTCAAAAAGGAGAGTTCTTCGTGCAGGCGGGATCGACCTGTTCGCGGGCGGCATTTATAGGTACAGGGATTTTGCGCACCTTTTATATGAATGAAAAAGGAGAAGATACAAGCTACTGCTTTTGTACTGAAAATAAGTTAACTACCTCTTTTAAAAGTTTTGTATCTCAAACCGAGTCATCCCTTTCAATACAGGCTTTAGAAAAATCTGAGCTCCTTGAGATTAACTATAGCGACCTTCAGGAGCTATACGCTACTATACCAGCATGGCAAGCTATTGGTCGTATTCTTGTTGAAAAAGAATTCCTTGTCATGGAAAAGTATGCATCTACCCTGAACAGAGAAACTGCAAAGGAGAAATACCTTCGCTTGCTAAGTGATCAACCGTCTATCATTCGTCGCGCATCTCTCCAGCACATTGCATCTTACCTTGGCGTATCCCGTGAAACACTTAGCAGGATCAGAAATCAGGCAGCTACTTCTATTTTGTGACATTTGTCAAATAGCTTTCATTTGATGCATTCTAATTTTACGGGTAAAAACTACTATGGAATTCGCATTTATTATTTCAATCGTTTTACTGATCCTTTTTGCCTTATTAGGTTTATATGATGGATTTTACCTGCACATATTTAAATACCGTCTGTATGAAAATCCTGCAAGTCGAAAAGAACATTTAACGCATACCATCAGGGGAGCATTATTTCCTGGTATTCTTTATTTTCTTTATTTAAGACAAGACTGCGCTGCTTGTTTTTATATTGGGATGGCTTTTGTACTGGCCGATATTATCACATTGGTTTTTGATGCTTACCTTGAAAAAGATAGCCGCGATTTTATGGGTGGCCTGCCAAGATGGGAGTACATAATTCATTTATTCGTGAATGGATTTCATTTTGCTTCCATAGCAGTTTTGCTGATCATTAAGTTAAACGTGACGGAGCACAGCATAGAGCTCCGTTCTGATTTTTCTTCAGTTGGTAATTATCCTGCTTTTGTGTGGTTGGTTAAAAACCTCATTCCTGGAGGCATTTTAATGAGCTTATTGCATCTCATGGTTCTTTTTCCTTCAACAGCCCACTACTGGAATAGGTTTCGTTCGAAAATTATATGCTGCTGATCTAAGCTACTTTTTCAATTTAATCAAATTGTAAACTTGCCTTTACATTTCCATTAACTAGAGTACTTTGCAAAAATTCAGCGTAACAAAACGATTAAATGCGCTGTACCTTTACTTTTGGAAAATCTTATGTGTTAAGATTTTTTTTCATAGAGAGGCGCTCTTCATAGGAACTGAAGGGCGCTTTTCAATTTTATACAAACGGCTGCAAATAAAAAAAGCCGGATAAATGCATATCCGGCCTTTAGATTATTAAGAATGATTAGTGATTGATAATCATTTTAATTGTGTTGGCTTTAGAACCAGTGTTTATTTTAACGAAGTAATTTCCGTTCTTCAGATGAGTGGTATTCAGGATGATTTCTCTTTCGCCTTTTTCTAAGTCCTTAGTTTGCGAAGCTAATACTTCCTTACCTTGTATGTCAGTCACAGTAATAACAACGTGAGCGTTATTTTCCAACGTGAATTTCAAAGTAGCATCATCTTTAGCAGGATTAGGGAATAGTGTTACAAAGCTATTTGTTCTTTCAATGTTGTTTATACCAACATCCATTGCGCCTTGACCTGAAATTTTGTAATCGTATAAGGTTTCGTCAGCATCGTTACTCATAATGCTAACATTCGCTGTGTGATTAGCAACAACCATTGGCTGATATTGTACTTCAAAAGTTTGAGAGGCGCTCGCAGCAATGTTTAGAGGAAAAGCAGGAGCATTAAGCAGTGTGAAGAAGCTGCTGCCAGAACCCGAAATATTAATCCCTGAAACAGATAGTGTACCTGTACCAGTATTTTTAATTTCAAAAGTTTTGGTAACCATCATATTGTAAATTACTGTTCCGAAATCAGTATTATTTGTTTGGCTGGTGCTTGTACTACCATCTGTAATTACGGCACTATTTCCTTCCAAATTAATTTCCGGAGCTACACCATTACCTTGAATTGCAAACGTATACAGGTGCTCATCGTAATCACTGCTCGTAACATTGATGATTCCGTTACGCACTCCCAATAGGGCAGGGTTAAATTGTACCGTAATACTATAAGAGCCATTTGGTGCGATGCTGTATGGGAATGAAGGTGCATTCGTTATTACAAAGTCCCCTGCATTTGTTCCGCTCATGCTTAACGCAGAAACAATTAAAGTACCTGAGTTTGTATTTTGAATAACAAAGGTTTTTGTAATGGGCGTATTAAGATTTGAAGATCCAAAATTTGTATTGTCTCCTGCGCTAATGGCTGTATTTCCACTAGGTATGCTTGTAGCGTTTCCTTGCAAGTTAATTTCCGGATTAGCTGCAGCAGTTGCAGGGTTATAGAATGCCAATAACTGACCACCATCTACCGCAGGTCCAGGAATAGAATAATGCGCCTGATCAAAAAGAATAAACCAACCGGCACCTAAAATACCTTGCATATCTATTATTCCTGACGATTCTTCATCAATGGTTAATGAGTTGGTACCAGTTGTTGTAAAACGGTTAGGGTCTTGATCCGCAACTAAAGTTAAAGCGTCTGTAGAAATTTTGTACTGCCAGATTTTTGCAGTATGGGTTTGTCCACCTGGATCTTCCTGGATCATAATATGTCCGTGATTGTCCATTACCATGTTATCTGCCATTTTTTGCCCTTCTGTTCCATCTAATACAGCAGTAATAGTTCCACCAAGCTCAGGATTGTTAATATCATTAAAACGAAGTCTCCACATACGGCTTGGAGCTGCAAAAGAGTTTGTAGTAACAAAATAGAAATCTCTTGGATTGTTAGGATCCCATGCACCATCTTCGGGACGTAAAAAATTAGTTACTCCAGCGTTGTTGCTATTTGTGTTAAGAGTTGCACCTGTAATATTGTGCACAACACCCATATCAACGAGGTTAAAAGGTGTTCCTGCTGTAGGAGTACTAGTGCTTTGTTCATTTACTAATCCTACTACAGAAACCCCGTACAATTTACCACCTGTTAAGCCGGCCTTTGCAATGTCAGTTCCTGTTGTGGCTTTACTTCCTACATAGATATAAACTTGTCCCGGAGTTGTATCGTCCATTCCGGCTACAATAGTTTTATCCTGAGCGAGCGGACTTGCCACTGAATTCTCCCAAGAGAACTTTCCTAAATGTGGAAGTTCATAGGTATTTCCTGCAGCTGGCCCGGTACTAATGTGAGCAAAAGCACGGCCCTCGTTACCGCTTTCTTCTCCGTTCATAAAAATGCGTTCTTGTGTACCTTTTCCCGTTGCACTATTATAAAATGCAGTTACTGCTGGAAGGTCAGCGGCACAAAATCTTCCGAATTGAGTAAGCGTTGATGTGTTTGCAGAATTGTACATCGTATAAGTTGTACCGGTCCACAAATAAACGTTTTGAATTAGATCGGCACCGCTTACTACAGAAAGGTTAGATTTGTTGATCACCCATTTTGAAACAAAGGCGCCTGTCTGTCCATGAGCATGAACAGCCCCAACAGCCGTTCCCATTTCGTGGTTCATAAGCAGCGTAAATGTACCTCCGCCATTGTCATAAGCTCCAAGGCCGTCACCAAGTCCAGCCAACATATAGCCAGAAACGGTTTCTGTCACAGTTAAAATCGAAGTCATTGTTGATCCAGGGACAACTGGAAGCATATAGGGCGTATGCGCCGTGCTAGGCCCTGTAAGCGTAGTTTGAGCCATTGATGTGGCACCTATTCCCAGACCCACCAATAGCGTTGATAAATGTTTTTTCATAATTTTTAATTTTTATGCTACAAAGCTAGATAAGCCACAGGCAGTGGATATCACTGAGAATTGATGTAATCATTAAGGAAAAGAAACGCATATTAAATGTAAAGTCCAGATTTAACGTTCTCTTTAAAATTCGATTCCATTGAAAGCTATCTCTTTAAATATTTGATTCCATTGGATTGTGAAAAAATTGCTACCCTTGCGTGAAAAGATCGCTAAACAATTGTGAAACCCTTTGTTAATAAGCATTAGCAAGTAAATTCTACTTCATCTATCGCAATTTAACGATGCTTTAACACGTGAACTTGATCTTATACTGAACTTTGCATTGCAGTTTAAAAATCTTTCACTAAAAAAATCAGCATGAAATTACCTAAGACAATAAAAATCTTTGTAACGCTAGTAGTATTTGTAGTAAGTGGCGCATTCACTCCAATTAACAACAAAGTAAATTTTTACAAAGACTTAAAAAAGTATTGCAGCAGTTTGCCAAATGAGTTTAACCAGATAAATGAAGAACGGAAAAAGGAACTATTGGAAATAGCAAATTACATTATCGAAAAACAGATCTCGCACAGGAGTAGCCGTTTGTTATTTATCTGTACAAGCAATTCCAGGAGAAGTCATATGGCGCAGATTTGGGCGCAAAGTGCTGCTATCTATTATGGTGTTGACAGTGTAATGACTTTTTCAGGTGGCACAGAGGCTACGCGCGTTCACCCAAACACCATTGCTACGCTCAGACGTTGTGGTTACAGTATAACTACAAGCCAGGCAAATGATAATCCTTACTATTCTGTTAATGCAGGAAACAAGGTTTCTTTAGGATTTATATATTCCAAAAAATATAACAATACAAGGAATCCTAAGAGTAATTTCCTTGCCGCAATGGTTTGTTCAGATGCTGATAAGTCATGCCCGGTGATTGATGGTGCTGATACACGTATAGCTTTACCCTATGAAGATCCGAAGTACTATGATAATACACCTTCACAAGATCAGAAATACGATGAACGTTGCCGTCAGATCGCCAGGGAAATGTTCTTTATAATGGATTATGTAAAGCAAAAGCTGATTCTTAAGGTGGAAAGCAATCGTTAGGTAAGCTGTTTAAAATCAGTTATTTGTAAACAATTTATCAAGCAGTCTTTTTAGTGTAAAAATAGTATCGTAATTTTACGATTATGGAGAGAAAATTTCAAAACAACAAAGAGCAGATTATTTTTTCGAAGATGTGCAGTGCGCTGAGTAATACAACTCGTATAGCAATATTGCAACAGGTGGCAAAAACTGACTCCTGCATTACCGGGGATTTTATGGAGATGGAAGAGATTTCAAAATTCACTGTAGGACAGAATGTAAAACAGTTAGCCAAATTAGGGCTAATCAATGGTTCGTTCACAAAAAAGACAATGAGCTACTGTATCAACTACGAAAAACTAGAACAATGGAAACAGGGAGTGGATGAACTTTATCTGTCCTTAATAAGAAATAAGGATAAAGTAAATCCCAACAATACACCCTGTTCAAATGAAGAATGTTAAAGAATAACTATGGGAACTACAAAAACAGAAGAATTTACAATTAAAGACAATAAGATTGCCAAATATGCTAAAGCCCTTGGGCATCCTGCGCGTGTTGCCATATTGCAGGTTCTTATTAAAAAACAAGCCTGCATTTGCGGAGACATTGTAGACGAGCTCCCTTTGTCTCAAAGTACGGTATCGCAACATTTAAAAGAATTGAAAGAAGCGGGCCTTATTAAAGGTGATATTGATGGCGTGAAGGTTTGCTATTGTATTGATGAAAAGGAATGGGCAAATGCTCAAAGTTACTTAAGCACATTTTTCGAAGCTTATAAAATAAATAAAAATAAATGCTGCTAAAAAATAGCTGTATCGAATTAGAATGCCAACCAAATAGTAAATACAAAGAATATGAAACTCTCTGAATTAAAAGTAAAACTAAACACTATCCAGGAAATAAATTTTGAATTGCCGAATGGCACTATTGTTCCTCAATATTTCCATGTCACAGAAATAGGTGAAGTAACCAAGCACTTTATAGATTGCGGTGGAACGGAAAGAAAAGAAAAGGTGGTGAATTTCCAATTATGGGAAGCCGGTGATTTTGATCACCGTTTAGCGCCTAAGAAGTTAAACGACATTATCACCCTATCGGAAAGAGTATTAAAAATTGAAGATGGAGAAATTGAGGTAGAATATCAGGGAGAGACTATCGGTAAATACGGTTTAAGTTTTAACGGTAAGAACTTTGTATTGTCTAACAAGCAAACAGACTGTCTTGCTCCTGATAAATGCGGCATTCCTGTTGACAAGCAAAATATAAAACTCGCAGATCTACAAACGGCTAGTCAAAACGCTTGCACCCCAGGCGGTAAATGTTGCTAATTAAATAAAAAAAGTAGAATGATGGATGCCGTTTGGGACGTGTTGGTAATAGGCGGCGGGCAAAGTGGCCTCGCTAGTGGTTACTACCTTAAGCGGGCCGGATTAAATTATATAATTCTTGATGATCGGGAAACAGGCAGTGGAGCATGGCTGCATGGTTGGGATAGTTTGACACTTTTTTCACCAGCTCAACACAGTTCACTACCAGGCTGGATGATGCCAAAATCTGAAACTATTTTTCCCTTAAAAAAGGAAGTCATTAACTATCTTTTAGAGTATGAAAAACGGTATTTACTACCCATTAAGCATTCTGTAAAAGTAAAACATGTAGTTAAAGAAGGTAAAAAATTTAGGATAGAAACAGATAAAGGAGATTTTTTTGCACGCACTGTTATTTCTGCTACGGGAACATGGAGCAATCCATTTATACCTAACGTAAAGGGTATTGAACTTTATACCGGTGACCAAAGCCACTCAGCCAGCTATAAAAACTCAGATTCATTTATAGGATCAAAAGTATTAATTGTAGGTGAAGGCAACTCAGGCGCACAGCTAATAGCGGAAGTATCTAAAGTAGCCAGCGTGAAATGGTCAACCAAAAGGCCGCCTGAATTTTTACCGGACAATGTGGATGGGCATGTGCTATTCAATGCAGCTTCAGCAAAGTATCATGCAGAGAAGGAAGGTAAACCATTTGATCAAACGCAATACAGTCTCGGAAATGTGGTAATGGTTCCACCAGTAAAAGAAGCCCGCGAAAGAGGCGTTCTTCATTCTGTTGGTAATTTTAATGAACTCTACGAGCGTGGGGTGATCTGGGCGGATGGGACAAAGGAGGAATTTGATGCAATCATTTGGTGTACAGGTTTCGGTTATGTTACCCAACACTTAGCATCTCTTATTCATACAGACGAAAGAGGAAAAGCAGAAACGCAGGAAAGCAAGTCGATGGAGGTTGATGGTTTATGGCTTGTGGGCTATGGCGGCTGGACGGGCTTCGCATCGGCTACTCTTATTGGAGTTGGCAGGACAGCAAGAGATACAGTTAAACAAATTGAAGACTATTTAAAAATAAATTAAGAATGTTTACAGCAATAAAAAACTATTGTGATACCCTTAAAACACAGTTCGATGAAATACCAAAGGAAAGAAAAACCTTATTGGAAAAAATATCTCAATACATAGCAAAAAAAGGTTTAGGCAATGAGCCTGTTAATCTTATATACATTTGTACGCATAATTCTCGTCGTAGTCATTTTGGACAGATTTGGGCGAAGGTAGCCAGTCAATATTATAACGTTCCAAATATTACTACTTATTCTGGTGGTACTGAAGCTACAGCGTTTAATAGCAATGCCATTAATGCATTAATCAGAGCGGGCTTTCATATTAAACCAATAAGCTTTGATAAGAATACTATTTATCATGTGCATTACGATGATAATCAAAGTCCGCTAGAGTGTTTTTCTAAAGTTTATGATGATCCAAAAAATCCACAAAAAGATTTTGTAGCAATTATGACTTGCAGCGATGCGGAAGAAAATTGCCCGTTTATTCCAGGTGTCGATTTAAGAATTGGCACTACCTATGACGATCCCAAAGCATTTGACAATACAGAACAACAAGATGCCAAATACGATGAAAGATGCCGGCAGATTGCTTTAGAAACTCTTTACGTGTTTTCTAAAATTTAAAATAGTGCATGCAAGGGCTTAATTTTATATTCATTTCGTTCTTCTTATTTTGTGCGTTAATTCTTAACTCGCAAAACATTAACGATGGAGGGGTCTTTCCCACAATAGATCACTCAGGAAGTTTAATAAGTAAACTGACGGATAAATTTTTACTAACAGGAAGTTATGTCTATCCATGAAAAATTATATTTCACTGCTTATGAGGAAGCTTTTTTCCAACACATTTATAAACCCCGGTGCTGTGTATGGAGAAAATTGGGCGTATGCAGCATCAGGAAAAAAACTAAACAAAAGAAATAAAATTGAAATAGGTATTTTGTATATCACCTGGAACATTGGAAATAGAAATTGGTTTAATCACTATTATTTACAAGCTACCCGGATCACCTACATAGATTTTACAAAAAACAAATAGTAACAAGATATGACAGCAAACGATTGTGCTCCCGCAGCAGGAAGAAAAAAATTAAGCTTTCTGGACAGATACTTAACTTTATGGATATTTTTAGCAATGGCAATTGGTATTGCCATTGGTAACTTCTTTCCTTCTTCTGCAACCTTTATTAATTCGTTTTCAAGTGGCACAACAAATATCCCATTAGCTATTGGATTAATTCTGATGATGTATCCGCCATTAGCAAAAGTACGGTATGAAAAAATGGGCGAAGTGTTTCGCAATACAAAAGTTCTAGGAGCGTCACTGTTTCTTAATTGGATCATCGGACCGATTCTAATGTTCGTGCTTGCGATTCTTTTTTTACATGATTATCCTGAATACATGATTGGTTTAATTCTTATTGGATTAGCGCGCTGTATTGCAATGGTTGTAGTGTGGAACGAATTAGCCGACGGTGACAGGGAATACGCAGCCGGATTAATCGCACTGAATAGCATCTTTCAAGTTTTGTTGTATAGTGTTTACGCCTACTTTTTTATAACAGTATTACCACCGTTAATTGGAATGAAAGGTTTGGAAGTAAATATTACTATTGGAGAAATTGCAAAAAGTGTCGGCATTTATCTCGGCTTGCCATTTGCAGCGGGCTTAATTTCACGGTTGGTATTGGTAAAGCTAAAAGGTATTGATTGGTACGACATAAAATTTATACCTCTCATTTCACCAATAACATTGATAGCATTGCTGTTTACAATCGTTGTTATGTTTAGCTTAAAAGGGGAGTTAATAGTGCAGATTCCCTTTGACGTGTTGCGAATCGCAGTGCCTTTAGTCATCTACTTTGCTATCATGTTTTTTATCAGCTTCTTCATTGGGAAGAAGATGGGTGCTGATTATTCTAAAAGTACCTCTATAGCTTTTACAGCGGCGGGAAATAATTTTGAACTGGCCATTGCCGTGGCCATTGGAGTATTTGGAATCAATAGCGGGCAGGCGTTTGTTGGGGTTATAGGGCCATTGGTAGAAGTACCGGCCTTAATTCTATTGGTAAATGCCGCATTTTGGATAAGAAATAGATATTATAAAACAAACAGCTAATAAATGGAAGGAAAAAAATCGTTTTGGACAACACTAACAGGAGGTCTTGCATCGGCAGCTCCGATTTTGTTTTCAGTATGCAAAGGGGGCGCTTGCGTAGGTGTTTGTGTAAGTCCGGTAGCATCGTTATTTGGAATCTCATCCGCAACCGTGGCCGCATCGCCTATTGTAAATGCACTTGAACCATTGTTGATCGCTCTTAGTGCTGTTTCATTTACTATTTCTTATTATTCGTTGTACGTACTGCCAAAACTAAACTGCACTACTCCGAACGGTTGTGCTTGCGAGCCCAGTGTAAAAGAGAAGCGTAAATTAAATATTAATAAAGCTGTTTTCTGGATCGGTCTTATTTTGAGTAGTGGGTTCTTAAGTTATTTTGAGATAACGAAATACCAAGCTAATGTTGCTGCTGCCCAGCCAACTGAATGCAGTGCGGGAGAAGAATGTACTCCCGGATCATGTTCGGAAGAAAAGGAATCGGCAGTAGTAAGTGAATGCGATTCCACGTCGAATTGTTGCACCTCAGAAGATAATAATGTAATGGGAAAACCTAAAGAAATGGCTTGTAAACTCACAAGTCCTGAACTAAGAAAACGAAAAGAGACCGTTTTGGCCGAGCTCCGAAAAGCGGTGATTGAAAGAAAAGAATTGGTAAATGGCTATGCCTTTAAATTCAATTGTTCAGACCAAATGCTTGATAAGCTGAATGAATTTATAAAATCTGAACGCCAGTGCTGCGATTTTTTCACCTTCAACGTTTTGACTTCAGGTGAAGAAGTTTGGCTGGAATTAACAGGAGAAGAAGGTGTGAAAGACTTTATTAAAACTGAACTGGAACTTGTAGAATAATTAATCTTACCAGTTACAAGTTTTTTCACCTATAACTGGTTTCCGTAAAAGTCCCAAAATTTGAGCAAGAACCCGCTTGTCTTCTAGTAAGTCGTTCGTAATTTGTATCTGAGGGGCTACTAAAGGAAACCTTTCAGTTGAGCTGAAAGGTTTTTTTATTTTATCACCGCACGCAAGCTCGCTTGCAGGCCGGGGGAAAATAAAAAAGGATCAGGCGCAAAAGTTGTGGAAGCAAATATGGATCAGGTGTTGCCCTATCGTAAAAGAAAATGTTAACTCCACTAAACATTTCAAAACGATCGTTTATTGCGAAGGAGTGTCGGTTTTAAAATGGATCGAAACTTTTCTGGCTTAGGCCTGTAAGCGACAGGATATTGTCAAAGGAGTTGAAAGACCTGGAAGCAAATAAACTCATTGTTCGAAAAGTTTACGATGCATTTCCTCCTATTGTTGAGTATTCCGCTACCAAACATACAGACACATTGCCTACGGTTATTGATGCGCTTCGTAAATGGGGGCATTTTCACAGAAAGAAAATTATCGGGAAGTAGTTTTTTTCTTATCAAGTTTTTTTATTTTGGATCAATCGCCAAGCTTGCTTGAGGGTGAATTTGATTGCTGCGCAAGGGGTTGCTGAATGCCAGCATAGATGGATCAATAGGCATAAAATCGACTCTTACATGAATGATTAAGTTTACACCACTAAAATGTTAAAATCGAAAAGGGGCCGGTTTTTCTGCCTGTTGTATCCAGGCCATATTGAGCGACGTTCGGAAGAATTTCTTTAATTCTTTTTTGAACATCTTCCGTCATGCTATTGATGAGATGTGTTGCACCAAGTTCTTTAGCAAATAGCGACCATAATAAAATCTCTTGCCACCCTATCGGTGTGGCAAATTCCTGTCGCCATAATGCGAACCAGAATTTCGTCTGGCTTTGGATCATCGAGCAATACCTTTTTGTAATTCAAATTTGCCACCCTTTTTGCCGACTACCGCGGCTGTAATTTCTTTTTGCATAATAAACTATTTTAATTGGTTAGTATTTAAATAGTTTTAGTTGGCGTTAAACCAGCTATTTAAGTCATTCAGTTCCTGTTCTATAATCTGATGTCCCATTGCGTATTCGTGATAGCTTAACTTTACCTTCTGCTGCTCTAAGTAGGTTTTAGCAGCTTTAGCATAGGCTACCTGTAAAGTTCCATCCTGATTGCCATGCGCAAGAAATACATTGAGTTGCTGGAGATCTTTTGCGTTCAACACAGAAGGCTTAATTTCATCCATCAATCTTCCGCTAAGAACTGCAATGCCTTTGAGCAATTCCGGATGCGTTAGTCCAACATTAAAACTCATGATCGCACCCTGGCTAAAACCACCCAGATACACTTCATCAAGATCATACTTCTTTTTAATTTCCGTTATAAAATCAATTATGATCTTTCTGCTTGATATTTCCTGCTCATGGTTAAAAACGGGTTTGCCAGTTGAAAAGTCAACCTGATACCAGGCATAGCTGCCTTCGCTCAGAGTAACCGGACCTCTTGCTGAGATGACTATAAGGTCTTTTGGAAGTTGAGAAGCCAGGCTAAATAGGTCCTGTTCGTTACTTCCAACTCCGTGTAACAGAATTACTGCTTTATGTTTTACCGATTTGATTTGAGGTTCATGCACCAAATATTTTAAGCCGGACTTGCTGGATATTAATTCGTTCATTTTTATTTCTTTTCCTTTAGTTGTTTGTGCTGCGATAATGCCTGTAATAAAAAGCATTATTGAAATGTATTTTAGTTTAAGTGTCATTAGCCGATTTTTACCGATGTCATTGTTAAAGAACCTCCAACTGCCTTGTCATTAAAAAATGATACCGGCTCATTTTTTCCTTGCAAGCCGAGCGAATACATTAATGGTAAATAATGTTCGGGGGTAGGGATAGCCATCAGTGCGTCTTTTCCAAGGGAAGAATAATTGATCAAAGGTTTGTGATCTCCATTTTGGATAAAGCCTTTGAATTTATTATTGATACCGATTGCCCAATCGTATCCGTATTCGGTATCATTCAATTTATCCCAAGCCACCATGCCAAGGTTGTGAACGATATTGCCACTACCCATAATTAAAACTCCTTTTTTGCGTAGTGCATAAAGTTCTTTTGCAAGATCGTAATGGTATTGAGGCCCTTTGTTATAATCTATGCTTAACTGTAAGACCGGGATATTAGCATCAGGATACATGTGTCTGACAATAGTCCAGGTACCGTGATCTAAACCCCAGTCGTGATCCATCTCAACTTTAGCAGAGTGAATTAATTTTACAGTTTCAGCAGCTAAAGCCGCATTGCCGGGAGCGGGATATTGTACCGCAAAGAGTTCTTTTGGGAAACCACCAAAATCATGGATGGTTTTTGGAAAATCCATTGCGGTAATCTTAGTGCCATTCGTAAACCAATGGGCTGAAATGACCAATACAGCTTTAGGAGTAGAAATTTCTTTCGCCATTTGTTTCCAGCGACGATTAAATTCTGAATCTTCAATTCCGTTCATTGGAGAGCCATGACCTACAAATAAAACCGGCATCACTTCTTCCTGTTCTTTCAATTCTTGTGTAAAGTTTTTAAAAGCCGAAAGTGTTGTGATTCCCATTGCTGCAACTGCTGCTGATTGTATGAATTTTTTCCTGTCCATGATTTCTATGTTTTGAAAAGAAGAGGTACTTGATAGCACCTCTTCTTTTGATTAATTATTATTTTAAACCTAATTGTGTGGCGTAGGTTTGATTGTCCCAGAACAAATGTTCTTCTATCATCACACCGTTTTCCCAAAGTCCTACAGTTGCCATTGGCATTTTAAAAGCTTTGCCAGTTGGTTGAATAAATTTGCCACCACCAATTGGCATTGGTAATGTGAATGTTCCTTCAAAAACGCCGGTTACGATGGTGTATTTTCCTGAGCCAAATTTAATTGGATGTTCTTTGATACGTGTATCAGGAGCATGTACAAATAATTTTTTCAGATCTTCAATATGCGTTTCAATACCTTGCGCAAGGTGTCCATCAGGCCAGAATACTTTAATGTTTGCTGCATGGCTTTCTTTTAATCTGTCCCATTTTTGGTTGCTGAATACATCAAAATCGAGTTCGTCAAATGTTTTTAAGTGTGCAGCGATGCTGTCGTTTTCAGAAGCAACTTTTAAAGCAAGTTGTTTCAAACTTTCGATTTCTTCGTTAGAAACTTTAGAAGAATTGTCCGCTGGTTGTTGGCAGCTTTGAAAAAGGCCTGCTGAAAGCGCAAGAGTTAAGATTGTCAGTTTAATTGTTTTCATGTTGATTGGTTTTATTTTAAGGTTAATTGTATTTGAATTATATTTTTGATTTTGCTTCTTCAAGTGTGACAGCTTTACCCATAGCTCCGAATTCATGCAGATCTCCGAAAACTTCCATGCGAATAGATTGATCTAATGCCCCAAGTCTTACAGGTTCAAAGCCGTTATCTTTTATAAGTTGCTCAATGGCTGGATTGATTGTAACATCGTCTGTAGCATAAAATTCTACTGAAACTGGATTACTAAAAGCAGCAATCGAAAGAGAGGCAGCACCGAGACTTCCGAGAGCTTTTGCCAACTTTGCGTTTTCAGGTAACAAGGTTGAAAGAATTTGCCCGGACGATTCATTTTGTCCGATTATTTTTTTGAATCCGCCTTTTTCGTCCGGTGCAATTGGATTAGAAGGATCGATAATGATTTTGCCTTCTAATTCAGTAGCATATTCGATAAACAGTTCTTTAATAGAAGCAAAGTAAACGGCAAATACAATAATATCTGCCCCTTTAATAGCATCTGCTATTTCCGCTGGTTGAGCAAGTGTACCTAAAGTTTCAGATAGTTCTTTAGCTTTTGAAAACGTTTTATCTGCCAGAATTACTTCGCGTTTGCTTTTTACAAGATTTGTAGCAAGTGCGTTTCCTATATTGCCTAGCCCAATAATGGCTACTTTTTGTTTTGTTGAATTTTCCATGATCGTTTGTATTAGATTAAATTTCTGATACAAAGATCGGTAGAGTGAAGACCTCGGGCCAATGACCTAGTTTAGGAAATACTCTTAAACTAGTTTAAGGGTGCTTCTGGGATACCCGCTCATTGCGGATTCGGCTTAGAAATTCGGGCGTAATGCCGAGAAAAGAGGCTATGTAAGTATTAGGTACACGGTTCACAATAGTGGGGTATTGTTTCAGAAAGGACTCGTAGCGCACCCGCGCATCGGTACTGATGTTTTGTAATAGTCGCTCTTGTAAACCCACAAGATTATTTTCCATCAATACTCTAAAGATCTGGTTGAATTTTGGAGCAATTTCGTAAAGATTCAATAGGTCATCATGGCTAATCTGCAAAACTACCGTTTCTTCTATGGCCTCTATATTCAACGCAGAAGGATACCGTTTGTAGAAACTTCCAAGATCTGACACCCACCAGTTTTCAATAGCAAACTGAATAATATGTGTAGTTCCCGAATCATCTACTTTATACATGCGTAAACAACCTTTAACCACAAAGGAGATGGTATTGCACAAATCACCTTCCTGTAGTAAAAATTGTTTTTTTCGATACAGGCGGGAATGAAATTTATTTGATACTAACTCTGTTTCCTCTGTCGTTAACGGCATAATGCGGTTAAAATAATCCACCAAAGGCGCGGCAGAACTGGGTAATGGAGTTGCTTTCATTATTTAGCCGTTTTTCTTTTTACTGATTTGCGCGTGGATATTTTCTTTCTGATCTTACTCAGAAATTGTGGTGTAATACCAAGATAGGAAGCAATCTCTGTATTGGGCAGCCTGTTGATCAATTGCGGATATTGTTCCCTGAATGTAACATACCTGTCATCTGCCGTAGAGCTGATGCTTTGCAACACGCGATTTTGCAATTCGATATATTTTTGTTCAATAATGATCCGAAAATTACGATCAAACTTATGGTAATTGATATACAGGTAAAGCAGATCGTCATGCGCAATTTGCAGAACCAGCGAGGGCTCTACAGCCTCAATATTCAGCTTGCTTGGGCTCATCTCATAAAAGCTTTGAAAGTCTGCTATCCATTCGTTTTCGGCAGCGAACTGCAAATTATGTTCAACACCTTTTAGATCAACAGCAAACATTTTAAAACATCCTGACACAACAAATGAATAGTGTTTGCAAACATCGCCCTCCTGGAGGAGATAGTTTTTACGTTTTATAGTACGTTCAGTAAACAGACGTGTGACTTCATCACGCTCTTTTTTATTCAGAGGGAAAAACTCTTTAAAATGACGATAAACAATCTCCTGAGACTCTTTTGATATTTGATTTTGGGCTGCGATAGCGGTAGTTTTGGTTATTGGTAAAGGTATGAAAAAACCGCTTTTTAGTTGTCTTTCATACAACTTTTAAGGTCTGAAATAGTCTTGATTTTTAGTGTACTGGCTTGTTGCTCTCGCATCATAAGCGCATAGGTATTATTGAAGCCAAGCGGCATTAACCATTTAAGTCTGTATTTGTTTTGAAACTCTGTACTCACATAGTTGTAGGTACTTTTGGAATCGGCAGTCGCTCTTTTCACAACTTCGGGCGAGGGATTCAGAAGCACCAGTAGACCGGTTCCTGTATATTCCGGATAGAAGTCAATGCCATCATTCATTAAAGCGTCAAAGCATATTTTAGTGCCGCCTAAGCCTGTTTTTGTTTGTACTTTGTAATTGGTATAGCCTTCAACTATTATTCTATAGAGTTCTACCAGGATATACTGTTCTCCAAATATTTTCGAGCCAATTCGGACAGTGCCGTCATGACCACCTCTTGGCTCCTTATAAATACCGGCGCTAATTAAGAAATCCTTAGCCACTTTTTCGGGAGTTTGATTTAAATAGTCAGTTTTATAATTTAAATTAGTCATTACTGAATCGGTGATTCTTCCAGCCAGCAGGTTAAGTGTTTCTTCCAGATCAGGAAATTTTTGGAGCGTTGTGAACTTCATTATCGGTGCGGCCTGATAAGGTGGAAAGATCTTTTTATCATCATCAAGCACAGTAAGATTGTAAGCCTTGATCCTTCCATCCGTTGAGTAGCCACTGATCACATCCAGCTCTCCTTCATAAACAGCTTTATACATGATGGCATCACTAACAATGGTTGGATTCATATGCAGGCCATATACGGATCGTAATCCAAGATCGCCATCCTGCCGGCCCATAAACTCAGGTGTGAATGCTGCCACTAATTTTGAATTTGACCTTGGTATAAAAAACCAAAGACATGGAATAACAAGTATAATAACAGTAACAAACAGAACTTTTTTAAAAGCTCTGTAACTCAGGCGCTGCAAGCCCGCAATAACAGTATCAAGCACTATTGCCATAAGCGCAGCGGGTATAGCGCCTGCCAGTATCATGTTTGTATTGTTTAGAGAAATGCCACCAAATATAAATTCACCCAGACCTCCTGCCGCAACGAAAGAGGCCAGTGTAGCAACCCCAACATTAATAACAGCAGCCGTACGTATCCCGGCTATTATTACAGGCAGCGCCAAGGGTAATTCAACTTTAAAAAGAATTTGCGATTTACTCATGCCCAATGCGCGGGCAGCCTCCGTGGTGTCTAAGCTGACACCAACAATGCCGGTGAACGTATTACGAATAATGGGAAGTAAGGCATAGATTAAAAGCGCAACGATGGCGGGTTTTGCGCCAATGCCTAAAGCGGGAATCATGAAGCCTAGTAATGCAATGCTTGGTATGGTTTGCAACACACCTGCAAGGCCAAGAACCGGTTTTGAAAATCCTTTTCTGCGGACGATAAGAATACCCAATGGAACACCTATTGCAATCGCAAAGAGGAGGGAAATAAAAGTTAAGCCCAAATGTTGAAGTACTTGAGTAAACAACTTTTCGTGTTGATCGGAAATGAATTGCCAAAAACCTTGTTCTTCCATCAGTGTATAACTTTTTTTCGATAGTCATGAAATGCTTTGATCAGTTCATCATAGCTGTCGGAATATTTTTTATCGCTGCTCAGCTTTTCCATAGCAGCCCATACGCTCGCATTTAGGGGGAGAGCTGTGTCGATATATAGCTGTTGTGGATTTGCATGCAGGTGACCAAGATCTTGTAACTTTACGACCTGGTATTCCAACAAAAGCCTGTGGCTATTTAAAAACGTTTTCGCAAAATCATTTACCGGATTAAATAATAGCTCGGCAGGACTGCCTGTTTGTACGATAGCTCCTTTATCCATAAGGCAGATCTTGTCACCAAGTTTAAATGCTTCCTGCACATCGTGTGTTACCATTACAATGGTTTTGTTTTTCAGCTCTTCCAAAGCTTTAAATTCTGATTGAATGGCTGCTCTGGTAACATTATCTAAAGCACTGAAAGGTTCATCCATTAATAACACCGGACTATTGGAAATGAGTGCACGTGCGATACCAATACGCTGCTGCTGACCACCGCTTAATTCGCGAGGATACATATCAAGGATTTCTGTAGCGAGATTCAGCATTTGTAAGAGTTCGTATGTGCGCTTAGATATTCTTTTCTCATCCCATCGAAGTAGACGCGGAACAATTGCGATGTTATCGCGGATGGAATAATGAGGGAATAAACCGCCGTGCTGCATTACATATCCAATGCCTCTTCTAAGTTCTTCAGGTTTTTGATTCCGGATATCATTACCGTTCATTAAAATAGTCCCGGTATCTGGTTCGATCAGCCTATTCAGCATTTTAAGCGTGGTTGTTTTCCCGCAGCCACTTGTGCCCAGCAATACCAAGGTTTGTGATGAAGCAGCGCGAAAGGAAATGTTGTCTGCCGCTAATGCAGTACCAAATTTTTTTGAAATTTCCTTTACTTCTATCATCCTGTAATTATTTTGCTAGTCTTATACCTGTGAATTGCCATTTATGCCAGGGCTGAAAAAAGTTCCGGTAGGTTGGGCGGCTATGTTCTTTTGGTGTAGCAACAGATGCTCCGCGAAGTACCATTTGATTTACCATGAACTTCCCATTGTATTCACCAATAGCGCCGGCTTCTTTTTTGTATCCCGGATAGGGCAGATAAGCGCTGCCAGTCCACTCCCAGCGCTGCCCCCAGTTCGTTTTATCAGAGGCAACTTCCCATTCAAATTCGGTAGGAAGTCGCATCCCTTTCCATGCTGCAAACGCAGAGGCTTCGTAAAAGTTGATGTGGCAAACAGCTTCTTTCGGTGCTATTGGTTTTAACCCATTTAAGGTATAATTCATCCAGCCTCCATCCATTTGATGCCAGTATAATGGGGCTACAGCATTATGTTCATTTACCCATTGCCAACCATCGGCGTGCCAAAAGCGAAAATCGGTATAGCCTCCGTCTTTAATAAACTCAAGATATTCTTCATTGCTCACCGGTTCTGAAGCTATTTCAAAATCATGTAAAAACACTTTGTGACGTCCTAACTCATTGTCAAAACAAAAGGCGTTTTCTTTGAAACCGATCTCGTAGATACCTTCTGGTATTTTTATTGATTGTGCTAAGGAGATAGATTTTTCGGAAATTGACAACTCATTACCGTAGGCCGGAAATAAAGGATTGTGTCCTAAGATATATTTAATGTCAGAGTATAATAATTCCTGATGTTGTTGTTCATGGTTGAGACCTAATTCGAGCAAATCTTGCAGTTCAGAAGAGAGCGAGTGATTTTTTAAAAAGAGAGCCATTTCCATATCAACGTGCGTGCGATATTTGTAAACGTCATCAACGGAAGGCCTGCTTAAATTTCCCCTGTCTGTTCTGATCACACGGGCCCCAATGGTTTCATAGTAGCTATTAAAAACAAAATTATAGTGCGGATTGAATTCCTTATAATCCGGAAAATTAGGCTTTAGTATAAATGTTTCAAAAAACCAGGTCGTATGACCTAAGTGCCATTTGGGAGGGCTTACGTCTGCAATAGGTTGTACCACGTAATCTTCCGTTTCTAATGGGCTGCAAATTGCTTCAGAATGTTTTCGGACTTCGGCATATTTCTTAATAAGCTCTTGTGTGCGGGTATCTATTAAGGCTTTATTTTCCATGACTGTAATATAAATTTAAATTGCGAGCCAAATTGAATCGACAAACCACTTTTTAGAATCCATTACCTCGCTAACTGGCTCAAATCCTGACTTTTCAGCCATATCACGTGTATTGGAGAGTGAGAATTTCTGAGAAATTTCCATAAAGATAGCCTCATTCTTTTCGAAACAAATAGTTGCATTGTCTATTTGGACCTCCTGTTTACTAAGGCTTATCAGGTAACTCTTGCAGGCACCGGTTTTGGGATCGTAAGTTTGATAGTGTTGAAATTGTTTAAGATCGAAATTTGCATCTAGCTCCCTGTTAATACGTGTTAGCAGGTTCAGGTTGAATTTAGCAGTAACGCCGGACTTGTCGCTGTAAGCGTTTAAAATTGTTTGGGGATATTTTTTTAAATCAAAACCTATGAGAACCAGATCTCCGGGATGGAGTCTTTGTCTAAGTTCACTGCAAAATAAGTAGGCATCTTTTATCGGCATGTTACCAAGATTGCCACCAAGAAAAAGCACTACTTTTCTGCGCGATGATAAGGTGGATGCTTTGGAGAGCATATCGAAATATTCGCCCTCTAAACAAACAACATCTAAATCGGGAACCTCTTTACAAAGTTTTTCATCCAACACTCTGAGAATATTTCCAGAGATGTCTATCGGCATGTAGCTGAATTTAGCATGGCGCTTAACTAGTTCCTGGAGCAGGTAAGAAGATTTTGTCGCATCCCCGGCACCCAACTCGATAAGGTCGAATGAGTCGCCTTGTTTAGTGATCGCAGCAATGAGTTCTTCTGTTTTGTTTTTAAAAATGTCCAGTTCGCAACGTGTAAGATAATACTCCGGCAGTTCCATGATCTGCTGAAAGAGCTTGTCACCCTCTTTGTCATAAAAATATTTTGAGTGAAGGTGCTTAGGGCTGTTTGTCAGACCGTCGAGAATTTCTTCACGGAATTTATCAGAGGAATTAACCGGAGAGTGTTCCCGGTTTAATGTGGTTCTGTTTTTGTTTAAGATCATGATCAATTTTTTTATGTTACAATAACTATTTTACCGCCTCCCGTATTGCTTTCCATATAGCGGTGGGCTTCTGCAATATCTTTTAATTCAAACACCCTTTTAATACTTGGAATAACCGTGCCATCGGCCACAGCATCTACAAACTGCTGAAAAAACTTAGCTTCTACTCGCATTTGTCCACTATCATACACCGTGAGTCCAACAGTGGCGGGAATCACTTCCATTGGAGCGAAATCTTTAAAAGACCATTGCTCGGCCAGCATTCCCGTCATGCAGACAAGTCCGCCTTGTATAACGCAACGCAGCGAGTCTTTTAAAGTTGAAGTACCGATCAGTTCAAGCACTTTCTGCACTTTCACATGGGCATTGATCTTTATTCGTTCCGAGAGATTTCCATCATCCATAAGAACTTCATCAGCGCCGTTTTTAAGCAGCAAGTCCTTTTTCTCTACATTCCGTGTGGTGGCAATAACTCTTAATCCAGCATTTTTAGCGATTTGAGCTGCTAACAGCCCGACAGAAGATGTGCCGCCACGGATCAGCAATGTTTCTCCTGCCTGGATTTTAAGGCCGAGGTGTAATGATCCGTAGGCCGTTTGAAACATTTCGGGAAGTGCGCCCAAAGTCGACCAGGGAAGGTCACTTTTAAATGACTGTATTATTTCAATGGGAAGAAGCGTAAATTCAGCATAACTTCCATCGTAATCTCTCCCCATTCCACCCATAAAAGCAGCAACTTTTTCCCCTTTTTTAAATGTGCCTGACGGATCAGCTTCAACCTCGCCCACACATTCTATTCCCAAAACCCGTGGAAATTTTACACCAGGTGAGAATCCCTTGCGAGTCATTAGTTCCGAGCGGTTAAGCCCAAAAGCTCTCACTTTGATTAGAACTTGTCCTCTACCGGGTTGTTCTATCTCTTTTTCGAGAAGCTGGAAGTTTTCTGATCCACCCGCTTGTTTTAAAACTACTGCCTTCATAGTATTATGTACTTTCTACATTATTAAAAATGTAGCGATGTATTTTCCAGTTAGTGTCTTCGTTTTTTAATACAAAAAAATCGCGGCTGGACTTTTTTATAGTCTTTCCTGAGATTGTATCCAAGCTACTGGTATGTGCAATTGCTTCTACAAATGCGAAAGAGCCCTCTTCTGTAACATTAACCACTGAATATTCAATTGCAAATTTGTTGCTAGATAAATTGTTTTCGCCAGCCTTTCTTAATAAACCCGGATGTAAAGTTTTTACCCCTTCAGGCATGAACCTGGCTTCTTTCGTATAAAAAGAAGGGATCAGGTCTGCTTTAGCTGAATTGAGTACTGCGGCATAATCAGATAAAGTTTTTGAGATTGAATTATTTTCCATTTTGTTCTTTTTTATAAATACAAATTTCGTCAGTCTTCATCATTCCCACCCATCAACTAGTTTCATAAATACAATGAATGTTGTTTCACAGTATTTCTTAAAATAGATCAAGTGACCAAAAGGTTTGATTGCTGCAACTTTGCACCCTAAAATTTATAACATGAAAAAAATAATCTTAACAACAGCAATCATCGCTTCGGTATTTGCTACACAGCAAGAAGCAAAAAGTCAAACAAACAATGTAAAAACCACTGAAGTAGCTAGTAAGTCTGATAAAGGCACAATTGACAAATTAGTGCACACTTACTTTGATGCCCTAAATGCAGGAGATGCAAGCAAAGTTACTGCTCTATTCACTAAAGACGGCGTATTATTGGCGCAAGGCGCTCCAACAGCATCTGGTAGCGATCAGGTTAACGGTACATTCAAATATGTATTCGATAACTTTAAGTATTCATTACAAGTTACTATTGGTGACATTAATGTTATTGGTAATTACGCCATTGTGAGTTCAACTTCTAAAGGTTCATTCGTAATCACTGCAAAAGGAGAAACTGTACCGGCTGAATACCGTGAAACATTTGTTATGCAAAAAGAAAACGGCACATGGAAAATTGCCCGTTACATGTATAACCAACCAAAATAATTTTTCTTAATCAAAATGAGCCGGAAGTATTGATTAATCAATACTTCCGGTTTATCAATTAAATAAACATAACTATGGATGGAATATTTGTTGTAAGATATGAAGTGGGCGCCGAAGAATTAGATGTCTTTGAGACGTGGAAGTCAAAAATGGAATTGGTAATTCGCACGTTTAGAGGGTATAAAAACATTATAGATATACACGCTTCACCGAATAACGCCTATCACTATGTTGTAGTGAGATTTGATTCGACGGAGCATGCAAATGCATGGAAGAGTTCGGAAGAAAGGAAAACAATGCTTGAAGATTTAGGTGCCATGTGGTTAAGTTCAAAAGAAGAAGCCATTCATGAGTGGGACACATTCTGGCTCAGCAAAATGGTGAAAGCAAAAAAATGGAAACAATGGTTGGTAACACTAATGGCAGTGTATCCACTCACGATAGTTGTTCCTGTTGTAGTGAATTTTATAGAAACGCTAATCCCGCTTTCCTATTTTGCCGGGATTTTAAGAGCGATTTTTATTTCCGCTGCAATGATATTTTTCTTAATGCCGTTTATGATTGGAGTGTTTAAAAAGTGGTTGCAGAGATAGGTAAACCTAGAATTTTTAATTGTTTTTATTAAGTTTGTAACTATAGTCCGGTTGAAGAGGCGATCTGTCAAGCTTTAAAATAAATTTCAGAAGTATAATTCAGATTTGAAGGAGATTCTGTTTTATTCAAAAATTAAGTACTTTTATTTTGATATAATTGCCAATAATGATGGAAAATCAACTTTTTCAAATAGTAGAAAAGGCCGAAATAAGCAATCTACTTTTTAACTATTTCAGAGCTATTGATGAAAAGCAACTCGATAAAGAAATTGTCGAAAACACCTTCACCAGTGATGCAAAGGTCATTAAACCTAATGGAGCAATATCAGTAGGGCCTCATGAAATACTTGAAGGACAACTAAAAAGCTTTTTACGATTTAAGGCTACACAACACGTGTGCACCGATTTCATTATTGAAATAGCAAATGATAGTGCATCCATCAGAACTAACCTAAGTGCTATGCATGTGTGGGGATTAATTAATGAAAATCCTTCACTGGAAGGCAAACACTTTCATGCAGGCGGTGTCTTAACGACTAAGGCGATCAAAGTGGAGGGTCACTGGCGAATTAGCGAATGGATATTCCGAAATACATGGCGCTCAGGAGATGGGTTGAATGAGATGGCTAAATTTGCCCGTCCTTCATAACATTTCCATACAAGTCCCAAATCTGAGCAAGAACCCGCGCGTCTTCTAGCTTTCCATTCAAATTGGGTCCTGTGTGGCGTACAAGAAGGATATTGGCAGTTATTGGCCGGTATTAAAAGATAAGGCCACCTATTGGTGGCCTTTTTTTTGTTTATTATTTTACAGCCAAGGAAAATATAGACTTTGATGTCTCAAGATTTGTCCGGTTTTTTAAGGGGTTAGTCCAGCTTTATAAACTTAGCTTGTCGCACCTTTGTAGCTTATCAAACTAAAATGAAAATTGAAAATCAGAATAACTCCGCGCAAACCGTACTAATTACAGGTGGCAACGCCGGACTTGGATATGCTTGCGCGACAGAACTACTAAAGTCAAAAAAAGGAGCGCACTGGCACGTTGTTATTGCATGCAGAGATCAGCAGCGCGCGAACGAGGCGGTGGGCAAATTAAAAACTTTAGCTGGAAAAGATGCAAGGGTTGAAGCGATGGCACTTGATTTAGCGTCATTTGCATCTATAAGAAATTTTGCGGCCGAAGTGAAGAGTAAATTAAATAACGGGTCACTACCTCCTTTACATGGCATAGTATGCAATGCAGGAGTGCAATCAGGAACTACAAAAACATATACAAAAGACGGTTTTGAAACTACTTTTGGAGTGAATCACCTGGGTCACTTCTGTGAGAACAGCGTCAACTATTGTTGAGGAATAAATAATTTTAAGTTAGTCTTAGAGCTCATCTGCACACTTTATGTTGGATCTGTTATATTTTTCATAGTTGGCAAAGACCCTTTAAAATTTATGTGAACGAGGAAGAATTTCAAGAAACAGTTTTGGGGATATATAAAGAAGGTTAGATTTGAATTCAATGAAAAAAAATGAATATGATATGAATAATTTGGCCGCGGGAATTTATTTTATAAATGTGAAAACCGGAAGTACAGTTCGTTTTTTTAAGATGATTAAACTATAATTGTTGCAAGAATTTTAATTATTTTCATAAACTTTAATTACAATCAACTAAGTGTCAGACTATCAAAAAATAAAGAGGTTAGCATTGTTTTTTCTGCCGATTGTTCTTTTCACGATTAATCTAGTTTCTAAATTCATTTTCTTAAATTATGAAGATATTGGCCTGGATGAACCGTTTACAATTTATCATGCTCAATTCAGTTTGTCGACTATCATTGAACAATTAAAGAATTACAATAACCCCCCTCTTTACGAACTAATTTTGCATGTTTGGATAGAGGTATTTGGAATTTCGTCAGTGTCTGTTCGCATACTTCCCCTTATTTTTGCTTCTCTATGTCCAGTAATACTCTATTTTTTTGGTAAGCGTTTTTTCTCACTTCAAGTGGGAGTTGTCAGTAGCTTTTTATTATCGTTTTCTGAATTGTCATCCTATTACTCCCACGATTCGAGGGTTTACAGCCTATTCTTACTTTTAAGTTTGTCTTCTATGTATTTTTTCATGGAACTTGTTCGTCAGGAAATCCAGAAGGTATCTACGATTGCCGTTTTCATAACATTAAGCAGCCTGTTAATTTACGCTCACTATTTTGGAATTTTTATCCTTCTTTTTCAAGGTATTTACCTCCTATGTTTTTTTCGAACGAAATGGATCAAATTTCTTTTTTATTACCTTACTATAGCTGCTCTCTATCTCCCTCATCTTTACCCTCTGCTAACCCGAATGGGGGATTCGGTGAAAAACGGAACGTGGTTGCAAAAGCCAAATGGTACTGAAAGCCTGTACAACATGCTTTGGGCTTTTAGTAATTTTCCTGCTATTACGGTTGCTTTAATAACGATTTTTGTTCTATCTCTGGCTAAATTAGTTATCACAAAAGATTTCTTCCGGTTAAAAAAGGAGTCGATCTTTATAGCTGTGTGGTTTCTATTTCCGTTTTTTGGCATGTTCGTTATTTCCTATTTCGTGCCGATGTATCTAAGTCGGTATTTAATTTTTGCGCTTCCCGCTTACTACATCATTATTACTCTGAGCATAAACTACCTTGTAAGGAATGTGATCCTGAAAAACTTTATTTTTCTTGCTGTTATTGTAAGTTTCAGCTTGTCAGTAAATTTCCGAAACAATAAAAAGCAAAAGATGCAGGAAGCGACTGCCTTTATTAAGTCGAATAAGGGTCCAAACACTGCAGTTATTATTTCACAGCACGATGCATTATTGTCATTAACTTACTATTATAACAGAGTTTATTTTGCGTCGATCTCTGACAATCGCGAATATCACATGATGGACAGCTTGATGCAGAGAGAAAATGTTTTTGTTTTATCTGAATCAGTTCGTGAAAGTATGACCGACGCGAAAAACTATACAAATATTATTTATTTTAAAGCTGGCAACAACAACGAAGAGTTAGAACGGAAATTTATAAGTGACTTAAAGCTAACTAAAACGCTTACCAAACAGCTAAGCACCACCCATCAAATATGGATTTTTACGAAAAGATAAGGAAGCTCTGCAACTTTAAATACCGTAATCAAAATAAATGGTCGCAATAAATATCTTATTTATAAGATTAGAGAGACTAATAAAGATTTTGAATGTCTTGAAAGTATTGATTTTATTGATGTTTTGGTGTTATTTTGTTTAGCGTATTCAACATCAAATTCCCTTTTGGTTTAGAAAATTCGGTTTACGAATTTAAAATAGACCTTCACTCATTGAAATAAAATATATTAAAAATATTTTCTGAATATTTAATAGGTCCTAAAGTATTAATTTTACTGGTGTTTTAAGGCTTGTTTAAAATCATTCCGAATAGTCATTCGTACTTTTCATAAAAAAAAATTATTGCAGAATAAAAAAAATGATTTACATTTGTGTCAGAAATTAAAAAACAGAAAAATGAAACCAAGTTTAACATATCATCAAAACCTACGCCAGGAGGGGATTTCCCCGGTATGCTGGAGTATGAGGTTATGTTAAAGCTTGAAAAATAATTATATTTTTTAAAACATAACCTCGGCTAAACACCGGGGTTTTTTATTGAGCAAAAATGAAGCAACCCAGTTTGCAGAATATATTTTTCTATCAAAAAGGTTTTACCTGACATGGGAATCGTATGCAATAGTGTGAACTATTTCAACCCGATCCCCTAAAGGATCGGGTTTTTTTATGCCGGGTAGTCAAAAAGGCAGGAGAGTTATCGGGAGCCACCCCGACAAAAAAAGAACGGGAAGTAGTTCAGTTGGCAGAACGCGGGCTTTGGGAGCTTGAGGTCGCAGGTTCGAGTCCTGTTTTCCCGACATATGTTGAGATTGGTGTAAGGGTTAACACACTGGTTTGTGGTACCGGCAATATGGATTCTCCCGATAGCTATCGGAACCTTATCTCAACCGGTAAAAATTATGAAGTGAAAAATAATTTTCATTTCATAATAAGGACAAGTAGCAGACGTGGTGTATGCGTTGCTCTGAAAAAGCAAAGAAAGTGATTCTCCCGATAGCTATCGGGATCACTCTTGTCCACAACTAAAAGAAAACGAATTAAAAAATTTTGCTTCACAAAAAAGAAATGGAAAATGAAATACATATGGAAGAACAGATCCTTGAAGTGGATAGACTGTACGAAGATGGTGAGTATTCAGAATGCAAACGCCGTTTACTCGACATGCTTGAGCAAGAGCCTGGTTTTGGTCGCGCGCATCACCTCATTGGTTGCCTGTATTACTACATATTGGATGACCAGGACAAAGCGGAAAAACATTTACGACTGGCAGTAATGTTTGCACCGACTTATCCGGCAGCATTTGTGAATTATGCACGCGTACTCAATCATCTGAACAGACAGGAAGCTTTACTGAAACTTGTATCAGAAGCATTGAAAGTAGAAGGGATGAACAAGTGTATTATTCTTATGGAAAAAGCAAAGTCGCATGAGATAAACGGAGATCTTAAAAAAGCTTTGAACAGTTACTATGATGCAGAACGTTTTGCAGTTTCGCGTTACGAGGTAGAAGAAGTGAAAATTGGAATTAAACGAATAAAAAGTAAAACGCTAAGACCATTCAAACGTTTGTTTTCAGTCAAGTAAACTATGATTTATGTACACAAATCCAACCTCTTGCTCTCCCTATAGCTAGCGGGATTGCCGCTTCTACCGTAATACTGAAGTGAACGAATGGGATTAGTTCTACCTCAAGGGTAGTTCTTTGAAAAAAATTGTTCCATACAATGGAACGAAGATCTTTCCTGAAAAGGAAAGCCGGTGCGTAAATGCGCGTACTGCCTTGTTGCGGGTTTCCAAAAGCCCCATAGTGTTGTCATCCCCTGACTGATAATATTCTGCAGTAGTGATTATTTAGCGTGCCACCAACACGTTGTGTGTTATGGGTTCAATTCCCGTTTCGCCTGAAAAACGAATAGCTCAATTGGTTAGAGCAACAACTCAAAGCGCAGGTTCGAATCCTGCCGCGATTTCTGATCGTGTAACTCAGTGGTAGAGTGCTGGACTGTTAATCCAGAAGGGGGGAGCAGGCTCGCTTCCAAAAAACAAATGAGTCAACCGAAAGAAGGAATAAAGCCGTTCTGCTTACACTTAGCAATAGGTAAAAAGCAATTGGCAATAAACCAAGGTATGCAGATACCGCTTATGCAAAAATGCTGCTTTCTATAAAGCAAACAAATCTTCACGAAGGTTTGCAGATGTTATAAAAACCAACATTGGAGGCTTTAGCTCAAGCAGATCCTCCGTTTAAATTTAATGAGCGATTTTGTTTCTTCTTTTAAATAAAATAAATAAACAATGAAGCGATATTCTGCTTCATTAGAAAATAAATATCAACCCGATGAACGTTGCCGGTACGTTTATCAAAAAACAAAAACAAATGAAAATAGTAAAAATAAATGCCTGGAAAAAAGGCTTAGTGTTTAAGAACGATAACCTGGTAAGGGTATTGAACGAAGGTGTATACTGGCTAAACCTGTTCGCCGAGGTAAAGGAGTATGATATGGCAAGACCATTTAATGCACCGTTGAATTTAAATATTCTGTTGAAGAACGAAGATTTTGTAAATGCAACTATTCTTGTTGAAGTAAAAAATAACGAGATCGCCTTGCAATATGAAAACGGTTTATTCAAAGATGTATTAACTCCAGGTAGATATGTATTCTGGAAAGGTTTGATCAACTACAAGTTTATTGTTGCTGATTTGAATGCCAGAGAAATGGATGTTGGAATTGATAAGTCACTGCTGTCAAGAAAAGAGTTGCTGGCATTTGTAAGATCGTACACTGTTGAACCATATGAAAAAGCGGTGATGTATGTAGATGGCAAGCTCACTAAAATAATTGATCCAGGAACTTACTACTTCTGGAAAAACAGCACCTCGATTGTGATCACCAGAGCTGACTTAAGAGCTATTCAAATGGAAATAGCCGGACAAGAAATTCTGACTAAAGACAAAGCTGCATTAAGAATTAACTTTTATGCACAGTACAATATCAAAGATATTGTTAAGGCAGTAGTTAATAACAAAGAATACGACAAGCAATTGTATGTATTAATGCAACTGGCTTTGAGAGAGTTTGTAGGTTCATTGACCTTAGATGAATTGCTGGAAAAGAAAGAGAACGTATCATCTTACGTTATAGAAACTGTTTCTAAAAAAGCAGAAGCGTTAGGTGTAACCTTAAATGGATGCGGTATCAGAGACATCATATTGCCAGGCGATATGAAGGACATCATGAACCAAGTATTAGTAGCTGAGAAAAAAGCACAGGCAAATACTATCATGAGAAGAGAAGAAACCGCATCGACCAGAAGCTTGTTGAACACTGCAAAATTAATGGAAGATAACGCGATGTTATTCAAATTAAAAGAAATGGAATATGTAGAAAAGATTGCAGAAAAGATCAACAACATTTCTTTGTCAGGTGGTTCGCAGTTAGTGGATCAATTAAAACAAATATTTGTTCCGGCTAAGTAATTAACCGAACAAAGATAAGCCCCTCGTCTCAGTAGGGACGAGGGTTTATTCCGGTATACCTTAGTGGTAGAGTTGCTGTTTGTAAATAGCGTGTTGCAAGTTCTCCGGATACCTATCGGGATTGCTATCGAATCAAACCGGTTTATGGCAGAAGGAGCGCTCAATAAGGTTAAAATGGCATAACTCGGTAACTTTATTGTTTTTCGGGGCGGCTGTGCCTAAATATAAATAAACTTACAAAAATTATTTTTTCTTCCCCACAACTTTTGCGCCTGATCCCTGATCCCCGATATCGGCATTTAAACCGACAACGGTCAAGAAAAAACCCCTGAAAATACTTGATTTTCAGGGGTTTAATTTTATTTCTGCGGACTGGACGGGACTCGAACCCGCGACCTCCGCCGTGACAGGGCGGCATTCTAACCAGCTGAACTACCAATCCGTTTGATCATTAAACTTTATTTCTAAATCTTAATGATTTCCCGTGGTTAAATCGGGAGTGCAAATTTAGCAGATTAATTCTAGTTTACAAAATTTATTTTCAAAAAAAATAATTTTAAAGAGATAAAATTTGTTGACCATGATTTTTACTTTCTACTTCTCTTATTATTTCTTTAATAAACCCCTTATAATCAATGATAAACGTTGTTCGCACGATGCCATCATAAATTTTCCCGAAAAGTTTTTTTGTACCCCATACATCATACGCTTTAATTATTTTCATATCAACATCAGCTAAAAGCGGGAAGGGGAGTGAAAATTTCTTAGCAAATTTCGCATGCGATTTTTCGTCGTCAGCACTCACTCCAACTACTGCGTAATTTTTTTGAGCAAGAACTTTGTACTCATCGCGTAAATTGCACGCCTGGTTAGTGCAGGTTGGAGTATTGTCTTTCGGATAAAAATAAAGGACCAGGGTTTTGCCAGAAAAGTCTGCTAAGCGAATAGTATTTCCATCCTGGTCCTTTGTTTCGAAGTCGGGAGCTTTATCTCCCGGTTTTAAAGAACTCGTATGTGCTTTAAAAGCCGCCTCGTTATTCTTCTTCTTCGTTACGGACATTTTTATCTCCACGTGCAATATCTTCTCCATCGTTATCATCATCATTTACTGATGAGTTCGTGTTCGCAGAGTGATCGTAATTGTTGTTTGCTTTTGTATCGTTTTCTTCGTCGTGAGAAGGTGTTATTTTTTCCATCACGTTGTGAGCTGCATTTTTTACAAAATCAGTAACAGCACCTGTTATTGCAGCAATTGTACTTATTTCTTTTTTAGGTGCCGCTTTTTTAATTGCTTTTTTTACCACTTTTTTTGCAGGAGCAATTTTTTTGGTAACAGCTTTCTTAACCGTTTTTACAGCTTTTTTCGCTGCTTTAACCACTTTTTTCGCTGCTTTTTTAGGAGCTACTTTTTTTATAGCTTTCTTAACCGCCTTTTTTGCCGCTACTTTTTTAACCACCTTTTTTGCAGCCTTTACTACTTTTTTAGCGGTCTTTTTTGCTGCGCCTTTTTTTGGTGCTGCTTTTTTAACGGCTTTTTTTGCCGTAGCTTTTTTAGGCGCAACTTTTTTTACTGCCTTTTTTGCTTTAGCTGCAGTTTTTTTAACCGCTTTCGCTACTTTTTTCGCTGTTTTCTTTACTGCTTTCTTCGCAGTTTTTTTAGCTATCTTCTTTGCCATAGGGTTTTTATTTTTTTAAATTATTGATTTGATCAGATTTTAATTTTTTCGTCGAAGCCTTAGTTGGCGGGGTGTTTGGCTTCTGTATGTTTATATAATTTTTTTCAAAATACTTACAATACATCGTAATCGGACAAATTTCGCACTTTGGAGTTCGTGCCAAACAAATATACCTGCCATGTAATATCAACCAGTGATGTGCTTTCGGTACCAATTGTTCTGGTATAAATTTAATTAATTGTTTTTCAGATTGCAAGGGATTTTTAGCATTCGTAGTTAAACCTATTCTGTTGCTTACTCTGAATACGTGTGTATCTACAGCCATAGTAGGTTTATCATAAATAACAGAAGCTATTACATTGGCTGTTTTTCGGCCCACTCCGGGTAAAGTCATTAAAGTTTCCACATCTGATGGTACTTTACTATGATAATCTTGTGCCAATTTTTTTGCCATGCCGGCCAGATGTTTTGCTTTGTTGTTGGGATAACTAATGCTTCTGATATATGTAAACAGAGTGTCAGAACTGGCCTCTGCCATGGCTTGCGCAGTAGGGTAATCTTTAAATAATTTTGGAGTTGTAAGATTTACCCGCTTATCTGTGCATTGTGCACTCAAAATTACGGCTACAAGTAACTCAAAGGGATTAGAATAAATGAGTTCTGTTTCAGCAGGTGCTGAGTGGGTGTCAAAATATTCCAATACTTTTTCGTAGCGCTCCTTCTTTGTCATAGAAAAAGTAAATTTAGTGTAATTTGTAATCAGAGCTATAAAGGAATCCTTAATTTTGTTTAAAGATATATTTATTTATTCTATGCGAGACTTCACTTTATTACTGTTTTTGTCAGCACTTATTTTTCTTCCCGCTGCATGTGAAAATCATCCTAAGGAAATTCCTCATCAACAAGATAACGCAGCAACAGACAAACAAATTCGTGAGCAATTTATCAGGGCCAATCAACAATTAGCGCAAAAAGAAAACGATGAAATGGATTACTACGCGAAGTCGCATAAAATGGCCTTTGTAAGAACTAAGTCGGGTATACGGTATTTTGTGTACAAACCGTCGGTAAAAGGAGATAGCATTAGAGATGGAATGACGGTTGGTCTCGATTTTGACATTAAACTTTTAGATGGCACTTTGTGTTACTCTTCCAAAACAGAAGGACGAAAAACTATTGTGATCGGACACGACGATGTTGAAAGTGGCATTCATCACGGGCTTCAGTATTTAAAAAGTGGGGATAAAGCTTTATTATTAATACCCTCGCCGTTAGCTCACGGTCTTTTAGGGGACTTTAAAAAGATCCCTCCGCAGATGCCTATTTTGTGTGACGTAGCTATTTATTGAGTAATCGCGTTAATGATTTCGAGCCAAACAATGGCACATTAATCATAGATGCAGAATAGAGTATCGAAAGATAAGAGGTAGCCTAAACCAGGAAGACAGAAGAAGAACACGAATTCGTTAAACCCGAACCCCGATCACCAAAACGTCATCTACCTGCTCTAAATCACCTTTCCATTCTTCAAAGCGATCTGTGATGATTTCTTTTTGCTTGTCGATTTGCATTTCAGAGACTTCCACAAAGATTTTGCGGAGTTGTTTGTGCATGAATTTTTTGCCGTCAGGTCCGCCAAACTGGTCCCCGTATCCGTCTGTAAAGGTATAGATCATATCACCTTTTTCAAGGCTTATTTCGTTAAATGTAAAAACGCCACTATCGTCATGTGATTTACCAACCGGCATTTTATCAGCCTTACAATTGATTATAGTTTTGTTACGAATAATGCAGAAGCTATTGTTAGCTGCCGCAAACTGTAATTTCATATTACGAATGTCGAGCTTGCATAAGATGGCATCCATCCCGTCTTTACTTTCTTCTGAGCTCCCTTCAGGATTAAGGGCTCTGATAATTCCCGCTTTAACTTCGTTTAAAACAAGATCGGGACGTGTAATTTTCTGATTGATGGCGTCATTCAGTTTACTAATGTTCAATAAGCTCATAAAAGCTCCAGGAACACCGTGACCTGTTGAGTCGGCCGTAATATAGATAAAACTGTCTGGTAAACGGGTAGCCCAGTAAAAGTCACCGGCAACAATATCTTTAGGTTTAAATAGTACAAAATGTTCGGTGAGATTAGCGCTCATCAAATTACTGTTGGCCATTAAAGCCGTTTGAATTCGCTTCGCATAATTTATACTATCAAGAATTTCTTTTTGTTTCTCGTCAACCAAATGTTTCTGAGTTTCAATTTCATTTTTTTGTTCAGATAATAATTTGTTGGCACGTCTCCTTTGATTGTTACTTCGGATAGTGAAAATTAATAACAGCACTGCAAAAAACGAAAGGATGGTAATTATGTAAATTACTGTACTCTGCTGTCCGATTTTAGCGACGTTGGCATCGATATCGGCTTGTTTTTCACGAATCTCTTTATCCTGTTTTGCCATCAGATCTTTTTGCTCCTGGATGCGCGTACTTACCTGGTCATACTCATGCTGCTTCGCTTTCAAAACTTCCAACTTTATACGCAGGGTATCTTCCATCTGCACAAGCATGGTTTCTTTTGCTTTCTTCTCTTCCTCAAGGGTTTTATAACTGGAAACTAATTTTTTAATATCGTCCTTGTCAACGGCTATCTGCCCGTTACCCGAAGATGCTATAGCGCTGAATTTATCGAAGATGGATTTCCATTCTTGTTCTTTTACAATGGCTTTTTCGTAGAGGTAGTCTTTAACGATCAAAGGCGACTCCTCCATTTTTGATTTATTGATAATGTATTTTATCCTTCCATCTGTTTCTACAAAAGAGATCATGGATTTTTTGAAATCCTGGAGCTTTTCTGCCACCATCAATACCGCCTTACCTCTGATTTTTGCATAAATAGACCAGAAATTATCGTTGCGGGAACCGTCTATAACAAGCATCTGGCAATTCGGACTAATGTCATTAACTGTTTTACAGTAAACAACTTTGATCGGAATTCTGCCACGAAATTTAACCAGATTTGGTATTCCTTTAAGTTGATAATGAAGAGCTTCTGAACTCATTACACAAATAACAAATTCATTCATTCTATCTTCAAATGGCCATGTAATGTAATTGGTAAACTTGTAGATATATACCGCCTTCATTTGAGCTGGGGTAATACCTTTCTTTTGAGAGAATGCGGAGAACGTGAGAATAAAGCTGAGAATAGCAAATAAGTATAACCTGATTTTTATAATCACTGTAAATTAAGGTTTAGAATAAAGTTAATTGTGTGTGCTCAGTTCTTTTGTGTGTGCTAATATACTTTTTCATTTTCAATTAATACAACTTTTTGAGTATTTTGAGGTCAAAAATCATTAAAAATTTAGTTTTATCGCGACTCTGTTTCTTAAAAAATGTTTATAGTCTTTTTTCGATTAATCGGTTTTAAATAACGACTAAGTTATACAATGCGTCTATAAGATTGCGGTAAATTCAATTAACCCCCCAATCCCCCTAAAATTACCACTATCGGGGGATAAATATATTGAGAAGACCTGTTTTTTTTTCTCTATTTTTGTTTTCATAACATTTTTGCACCGTGTGTGCGGTATGTTTTCACCCAGACGTTACTTTCGAAGAGGATATGATGAGTCAGAGATTTACTTTATTTTATGCCGGATTCACTGCTTATGCGCCTGCCCTTTATTTTAGTGAGCTTGAGTTTATAGAATTTTGTAAAAACGAGAAGGACGAAGTTTTATCAGAATACATTTCAAAATTTTCAGACACTCTGCAGGACAAGTACTACGAAAGTAATGCGCATCTTAAAACAGCTATAAGTGTTGCAGAACATCTTGATATTGACATTCAAAAACATCCACAATCTTTTGAAGAGTATTTTAATTGGGTGTCGCACTACACAGAGTGTTTTGAAAGAGAATTCCCGATGGCAAGAATTGATCACTACTACTTTTTGTTCGCGCGAAAAATCTCAGAAATTCTAAACAATCTTGGACTCTTAAAAATATATACGGATCTTAAAATTTCACACGAATCTTCTCCCGATCTTTCTAAAAAAATGGAGAAGTGTTTAAAAGATATTGAGTATATCCTTTTTAAGCTGATGGCTGCCGCAGCACTCTTATCAAGCGAACCGAGACAAAACTATTTTAATGTGTTTTATCGCAGTATTTGCCAGGAATTTCACGCTTTTAAAGGAATTGATCTAAACGATTTGCAAGAGCCGCAGCTTAAACAATTAAAAAAAATGGTGGAAGATTACAATCTTCACGTAATGGATGGTTTTAAAAATTGCATTAGTATGCTGAAGGAGTTGGGGATTTAAGAGAAGAGAACCTAAAACCTTGTTGCCTTCGCGTGTGTAGATGGTATTTATTGGATGATCTTAGATTTTATGCCATTTGAAAGCTCTAAATGAACGTCTTGATACCTGGAACCCTTCATCAATCAACGCCTTCAGTCCAATTTTACATTCCTCTGCAACTTTTAGCTAAATCAAGGGGGTTTTAATACTCAGCACCTTGTGAACCTTTGAGTAAGGTGATTTTGCCAGTTAAGGTTTTTGGTATTGCCGGAAAAATTGGTAATCGTAATTTTCCATGCATAAGCATCTGTTTTGCATAGTTTAGATTTGTAAGTTCCATCCCAACCCATCGCAAAATCGTAGGATTAAAAGATGCTTTCTCCCCAGCGATAAAAAATTTCAATGCTGTATTTTTTTATTGCACTTCCCTGCGGTTTAAATAAGTCATTTAGTCGATCGCCATTTGGAGTAAAAGCGTTTGGTATATATAATCCAAACTCGTCATTGATCAGAACCGGTTTTATAACTGTGTCTTTGCAACCCCATTTGTTTTGGGCAAATAATACTACTGGATAGTTCCCTGCGAGAGTGAATCTGTACTTGATGTTTTTTTTAGTCATTGCCTTAGAATCTAAGGTGGTAAACCAGCTCCACGAATTAAGACCATCACCGCGGCTGGTATTATAAAAAATTACGTCATCAAGCCCGGCAATGGGGTTTACTGGCTGAAATTCAAAATCCGCTTCTGGGTTTGGATGGGCAATTACTCAAATCTTAAATCCAATAACAAGAATATCATCCACCTGTTCATTTTCATGTTTCCAGTCTAAATGTTCTTGTTTGATATTTTTTTCCTGTGAATCAAAATCAAATTTCGAATTTTTAACCAGCAAATCTTTAAAGCGGGATGTGCTGTATTTTTTATCTTTTAATCCTCCAAACTGATCTGCGTAACCATCTGTAAAAATATAGAAGATGTCGCCTTTATTAGTCTCTAGAGTATGCGTAGTATACACGATGGTTTCTTCCCTGTCTTTTTGCTTGGTACCAATAGGGATTTTATCTGCTTTAATTTCTGATAATACACCGTTGGAATTTACTATCCAAAGTGGGCGCATAGCACCCGCGTATTCTAAAGTGTTTTTCGAATGATTTATTTTGCAGATCGCAATATCCATTCCATCCTTTGATTCAGATTCATTTTTATGTAGAACACCTAAAACACCATTGTTTAATGCCACTAAAATATCTTTCGGGTCTGTAATTTTTTCTTCGTTAACTATCCGGTTTAAAAGATTATAGCCGATAAGACTCATAAAGGCACCCGGAACCCCATGTCCTGTGCAATCTACAGCGGCAATAATTGAACAGTCTTCAAAATGTGTAAACCAGTAAAAATCACCACTCACAATATCTTTAGTCATGTATAGCACAAAAGATTCGGGGATATACGCTTTTATAAGATCATTTGCCGGTAAAATGGCGTGTTGGATTTTCCTGGCGTAAGAAATACTGTCGGTGATGTCTTTGTTCTTTTGAATGATGATCTGCTCTTGTTTTTTTCTTACAGAAACATCCGTATCGATAATGATAATTTTTTTAAGCTGACCCTGATCATCAAAGATCGGTGTAAGAGTGGAAGATTCCCACGTTTCAGCTCCGGATTCTATCTTCTTATTCAAAGACTCGTAATTTACAGAACGTTTGTTACGAACGGCATCCTCAATAATAGATCTAATATCCTTGTTGTTACTTAAAGAGTAGATGGTGTCCCCATAATTTTTCTTAAGCTCATCCAGATCCATTTTATTCAGCTTCACAAAACTCTCGTTTATGTATTCTAATTTGCCATCGGCTTCAAGAATTAAAACAACATTGTCGGTTTTACTTGCCACCAGAGAGAGTTGCTCGAGTTCAATATTTTTACTTTCGATAATTTGCGATTGTTTTTCAATTTGCGAAGTCCTTTCTTTTACGCGGCGTTCCAATAAAAGATTTTCACGTTGCAGGGCCTTTAAACGGTATTTTACGAACAAGTAAATGGATGAAGCTCCCACAGCTACAACCAGGATCCAAAACCACCAGCGCTTCCAGATAGGTGTGAGAATGATAAAAGCATGGCCGGTGGGGTCGCTCCAAACATCTTCTTCATTCTTAACCTGCACTTTAAACGTATAGGTACCCGGACTAAGGTTGTTATAATTTACGATGCCACCCTCGTCAGAATAAATCCAATCTTCGTCCTGTCCATGCAACATATACCGGAAAAGAAGTTTGCCGGGGTTTTTTAACCAGATGCCATTGTATTCGAAAGCAATATTATTTTGATTGTGTTTGAATTCATAAATAGAATCAAGAGGGAAAGGTTTAAAATTTAAGAGGAAGGAACTAATAAAAATTTGTGGTTTTATAGAATCGCTTGTCTCGGTATTAGTTCGAAAAGTGAGAACGCCATTGTTTGTGCCGCTGTAAATTTTATCCTGTGAATAAAATACCGCGTTTAAATTCGGTTCCATATCTCCGTCGTAAAGATCGTAGTAACTCACGGAATTATCTTTGCAGTTTATTTTATCTATCCCTTTTGAATTTATAGCATAAACCGTGTTGTCTGAAGCAACCAATTGCTGAGGTTGTTCATCTCTTAAACCATTTGACATTTTAATGCTTAACAAAGATTTGCCATCGTATTTTATTACGCCGTCGGCATTAGAAGTTGCCCAAATGTTGTTGTACTGGTCTTTGCATAGAGAAAAAACCGTATTGGAATTAAGTTTAAATTTTTTAGTCAGATCAATAAATTTTTCCTGTTCAAGTCTTTGCAGCCCACCTCCATCCGTTGCTAAATAAAGATTTCCTTTGTCATCGGTAATGGAGGCGTATACATAATTACTTCCCAAGCCTTCTGCTTCTGTAAATGTTTTTTCGATGGAGAACTTCTTTTTCATACCATCCATTTCTACTCTTGCTTTCACGAGTCCTCCGCCAAGTGTGGAAATATAAACGGTATTCTTATCGGCGAAATAAATGTTGCTAATGTTGTCATTAGCCAGTTTGTCTTCTTTAGAATTAATAATGACGGTGTTTTTTGTCTCAGAACTTAAAATAATAATTCCATTTCCATAAGTGCCGAACCAGATATTTCCATCCGGAGCCTTGGTAGCACAGGAAATCGTATATTTATTAAGATCCTGAATTTTATTCACGATGGTTTTACCTTCCGCATCGTTCATTATCTTCGAGATTCCTTTTGTAGTACCAACCCAAACGGCGTTATCGTTATCAATCGCCAGGGCAAGTATTTTATCATCACTGAGTCCTTTGGTGGTATTAATAAAATTAAAACGGCGCTCTGTAAAATGGCTGATTCCTTTTTTTGATGCTAACCAAATTTGTTTTTCACGATCAATAAAAACCTGATTAATGCCGGAACTTTGAATGTAATCTTCGTAGTTATATACAAAGATAGAACCCTTGTCAATTTGAATCAATCCGTTTTTTTCAGTACCAACAACCATCTTAGTCGTAGTCTGACTGAAAGCATTCATTACCGGACCCAGGGCCCAGCTCGTGAAGAAGGGATTACGTTCTATCTTCTTTTTCGCAAAGTTATAATAACAGATCCCTGAATCCTGCATAGAGATGAGTAAACGGCCATTATCAAAAGTAACGTCTCTTACAATGTTATCAGGTAATCCGAGTTTGTTTGAGATAATTGTAAAACGTGGATTTGTGATTACATTGTCAATTTCTGTAATCCCTGCGTCTGTGCCACACCAGATTTTATTTATAAGATCACTGCTTAATTTGTAAATAACATTATCACTAAGACCTTTTTCGCTGGTAAAATGAGTAAGTTGAGAACCAGACCAATAGAAAACACCGTTGCCATAGGTTCCAATGCAAACACCACTCTTTAACTCGCAGAAAGAAGTGATTTTTTCTTCATTAGGTTTTGTAAAGAGAAGAGAATCAATTTTATTTTTTTTGATATAATATACTTTACCCGATTTTGTTCCGATCCAAATGGTTTCTTTAGAGTCGATAAAAAGAGCACTGATTTCTTTTTTTAAAATTGCGTTTTCTTTAGCAACTTCTGTGCAGGAGCGACCATTGAACTTATAAATCCCGTCGCTAGTGCCAAGCCATAAATAGCCCGAAAAATCCTGCATTATTACGTTTACAGAAATGTCTTTTTTTCCTGTTAACGAAAAATAATTTTTAACCTGGAGTTGAGAGAATAGGAGTGAGGAATAAGCAAATAGAACAAGTGTTATTTTAAGTTGCTTCAACACAAATAAGAACTAGGCTTTAGGTTTTAAAGTGGCTTTTACTTCCACCATAATTACCGAAGCTATTTTTTGGTTTACGACTTTCGGAATTTTAATATTATGATCTTCAAGTGGAACTTCAAAAGAAGTTTCAACAAACATGTCCTTATCTTTTATAGTAACTTTTACTTTTATGATTTTTTCCTTGTCGGTACCGTGAATGGTAAAGATACCTTTTGCCCTTACAGATACCATTCCGTTTTTTGAAAAATCAATATCTTCAATAATTTTTCCTTTAAATGTAGCTTTCGGATATTTTACAGTTTCCATATAGTTTTCACGGAAATGCTCTTTTTGCAGGCCACTGTTAAATCCTTCGAATGAATCAATGTCGATGGAAAAGGCAACGTTTTTAGTTGCGCAGTCTACAACTCCGGTGGTTTTATTAGTATGGGCTTTAATAAGTTCCAGCGGAGCTTCTGAGGTAAACTTTGTTTCTCCATCTTTACACATAACCACTTGTGAGTGAAGCAGATTGCCAGCAAACAATAAAAGAATCAAGAGAAGTTGCTTCATGGGCTAAAGTTTAGATAAAAGTAAAAGTAAGCAATTTGTTTAAACTATTGCAGTAAAAAAAGCACAGCACAGATTTCTTATCCCAGTGCTTGTTTTAGGTCTTCAATTAGATCTTCAATGTCCTCAACACCAACGCTTAAACGCAATAAATTATCGGTAACACCGGCTTTTTCACGTTCTTCTTTTGGAATAGAGGCATGTGTCATGGTAGCTGGATGATTGATGAGAGATTCAACGCCACCCAGGCTTTCTGCCAGAGAAAAAACTTTGAAAGAAGAGGCGATTTTAAAAGTATTTTCGATGCTTTTGTCTTTCAAAACGATAGAAATCATCCCTCCAAAGTCACGCATTTGTTTCTTAGCAATCTCATGATTGGGATGATCTGTAAAACCAGGCCAGTATATTTTTTCAATTTTAGAATTGGTCTTAAGGTATTCGGCAACCTTACGTCCGTTAAAACAGTGACGTTCCATGCGTAAATGCAAAGTCTTGATGCCACGCATTACTAAAAACGAATCCATAGGGCCAGGATTGGCTCCACAACTGTTTAAAATAAAATAAAGTTGTTCGTGAAGTTTGTCATCATTGGTGATTAGAGCTCCCATTACAACGTCGCTATGACCTCCTATGTATTTGGTAACAGAATGCATTACGATATCGGCACCTAATGCTAAAGGATTTTGAAGATAGGGAGAGGCAAAAGTATTATCTACCACTAAAGTAATATTATTAGCTTTTGCAATGGTTGAACATGCCACAATATCAATGATCTGCATGGTAGGATTAGTGGGAGTTTCTGCCCATATCATCTTTGTATTAGCATTCAGGTATTTTTTAATATTGTCTGCATTGGTAAGATCTATAAAATGAAACTTAATGCCGTAATTTTGAAAGATCTTGGTAAACATCCGGTAAGATCCGCCATACAGATCGTCCCCGGTAATAACCTCGTCTCCCGGACGAAGTAGTTTCATTACAGCATCTGTTGCACCCATGCCACTGCTGAAACAAACGCAATGTTTGCCATTTTCAAGAGCTGCAATATTTTTTTGAAGTGCTTCTCTTGTTGGATTTTTTCCACGTGCGTAACCGTAGCCTTTATTTGTTCCCGGAGATTCCTGAACGTAGGTGCTGGTTTGGTAAATCGGGGTCATAATGGCACCGGTACTTGGATCTGGATCTGCACCCGCGTGAATAGCCCTGGTACCGAATTTGTAATTTGAAAAATCAGACATATGAATTTCGTTTTAAATTCTTTTTTTATTTAACTGGTTCTGTAGCATTAGCCGGAGCCGCTGCTTGTTGAGGTGTGGTTGTATTTCTTTCGTAAATGTAAATTACATTTTGTCCCTTTGGCTGAAAACCATTCAGTTGTTCTTTCCACGCGTAAGTGGTTTGCTGACCATCTACCATATCGGCAACACCAATAATTTTATAGTTTTCTGCAACGTATTTATTTACCCAATCAAAAATGTATTTATCGGTATTTGGTTGAACAAATAAAGAAATGCCATGGTTATAAAACACAAGGTATCTTGGCTTTGCTTTCTCAACGTCCTGGGCATATTCTCTTTGCCACTGTGGATGTTGTTTGAAGTCAGCTACAATAGCCGCAAAATAAGCGTGGCGTGACAGGTAATTTTTATTCGTGTAAATATAGAATTCCGGTTCTGAACCAATGATAGCCGTTTGATCCTCGGGTTTTGAATTCGCATTGATATAATTCGCTATCTCCAACGTTTCAGGGAAGGGATTGCTGCCATAAACGGTTCTTAAAATACGCTCGTAATTCGGGTGAAAATAATATGACTTTAATGCGCTTACATGTTTAATGGTAAGAATAAAAAAGATGGCCAGGTATGCATATTTTATAACAGGCTGTTTTAAATTCATAGAGTCGCGAAGGAAGTTTATAATTCCGAAATAAGCCAGGGCAGATAATATGGAAAGTCCCGGAATAAGCTGAATCCAATAGTGTCCGTAAAAATAAAAGCCGGGAACAATTGTCATGAACGAAAAGAAAGCAAGGGTTACGTAAATCAATTTATTTCTCCAGCTTATAGATTTTAAAAGGCAAACGAAAACGCCAAGAATGGCGTACATCCAGAAAAATTTGTAATTCTCAACAATGGCGTCGCGTGTGTATCCGAAATATTTTACACCGTCTTCGTACTTTATTTTTCCAACGTAATTTTTAGGCACTTCATAAGCCCAGAACATCATTTCATTGAAAGAACCTTTTAGCAGAATCAGCGCGAAGAAAAATAAAATCACCAGGAAACCACCGGCTCCGTAAATACCAATGTTGATCAGCAACTGTTTAACGCTCCTGTTTTTATCAAATACATAATTTAAGATCAGAGTGCCACCACCCCAAAGTACGAGAAACACGCCATTGGTCTTGATCATAAAAGCCATTCCAAAAGAGATGCCCATTAAAAAAAGATGAAGCCATTTTCTTTTGTCATTGTATAAAGCAAAAAATAACATCCCCAAGCTTATAAAAAAAGCAACACCATGTTCCGACTGAATAGTAAAACCGCTGAGGTTTGGAGTCAGTGATACGAAAGCGTAAGTAGTTGCGGCAATTATTGCCGCAAACGGATTAAAAAGTTTGCGTGCGGCAAAATAGATAAGGATAACGGAGGCCATGTTTAAAAGCATAAAGCCCATGTGAAGTCCTTTTACCGTGAACCCAAACAAACCAACCATTAGGCCGTAGAAATAAAATATCCCTGGAAATTTTTGTTCGTAAAAGTCAACGTAAGGCGTTTTGCCTTCAAGTAGAAGTTTCCCATAATAGCTATATGCCCCTTCATCTCTCTCAAAGCCAATACCCGAGAATTTTGAACGAATGCTGGCGATCACTATAAGGATAATCACTAAAATACCAAGTGAGATTTTCTCTTCGGGAGATAAATTCAAAAATGATTTTTTTGTCTCACTAGTTTTTTCTTTTTGAACAGTTGTTTTCATATAATTATTAAGCTTTCACAGCGCCTGGAATATTTGAATTTTGAATAAGATACAATGGACGATTAATAACGTTCTTGTTGATACGGCTAATATATAAACCGATAATTCCTATGGAAATTAACTGTATTCCTCCTAAAAACAAACTGCTTATGATCAGGGAGGTCCATCCGGTAAGTGTTCTGTGGGCTATGAAGTGACCGTGCAAGGCAACCAGAATCACAATGAAGGATAAAGATGATACAAATACTCCGATTTGCGTTACAAAGGTTAAAGGCTTGTCTGAAAATGCAGTAATACCGTCAAGAGCGAAGCGGATCATTTTACTAAGCGGATAGCCGGTAGTTCCGAATTTACGCTCGTCCCGGCTATATTCTACTGAGGCCTGGTTAAAGCCCAGCCAGGCAATTTGTCCACGCAAAAATTTATTTTGTTCAGGCATCAATTTTAGATAGTCCACAATTTTGCGGTCTATCAAACGAAAATCGCCTGTATCAATTGGAATTTTGATATTGGTAATATTAACCAAAAGACGGTAAAACAATTTCGCTGTAAATTTTTTGAAAAATGTTTCTCCTTTTCTTTGCGAACGGGTAGCGTAAACTACTTCATTGCCCTCTTTGTGTTTTTTATACAGCTCCGGAATAAGTTCTGGCGGATCCTGCAGGTCTGCATCAATAATAACTACTGCGTCGCCTACGCAAGCATCTAAACCTGCGGTTACAGAGATCTGGTGTCCGAAGTTTCTACTAAAATTTATAAAGAAAACTTTTGGATCGGTTTTCGAAAGGTCTATCAGCTTTAACAATGAGCGGTCTTTACTCCCGTCGTTTATAAAAATAAATTCGTAGTTACTTGTAATACCGGAGACACTTTTAGTTAAGCGGTCGTAAAGTTCGGGAATTGATTCCTCTTCATTATAAATTGGAATAATTACAGATAGATCTGTTCTTCTTTCTATATTCATTTCAGTGAGTTTAATTAAAAAGCGAAGTTAATTTCATTAGTCTAATATTCTAAAATTATTAAGATTAAACAAGATTATTTTAGCTTCCGTTGTGTGTATTTATTTTTTAAAGGTAAAAAGTAAAAATACTTATAATAATTGTATCCGGGTGCAGATTTAATAAGAGAAAGCAAAGAATTTCTTTTAAAAAAATAGGGAGGATTCGGGCCTGCTACAACGAGTCAGGATTAAATAAAATTCGTAGTTTTGGAAGAATAATAAATTTGACACAAAATAAAATTTTATGACAATTATTTTAGGGGCAGGTCTTGCGGGTCTTAGCAGTTCTTATCATTTGAACCATCAGTGTGAAATTTTTGAAAAACACAGTCATTCCGGTGGACATATACATTCTCAGAAAATTAATGAATTTACCTGGGATGAAGGGCCTCATGTATCTTTTACAAAGTACGATTACGTAAAACAGCTTTTTGCGGATAGCTGTGAATATTTGGAATATCCTACTTTTCCAACCAATTATTATAAAGGACATTGGGTGGCTCATCCCGCACAAACAAATCTTTATGCTTTGCCTGAGCCAATCCGCACCAGATCATTAGAATCTTTTCTTTCCTCAAGACAGGAAAATAATACGAATGCCAAACCCGAAAATTATAAGGAATGGTTGTACCAGGCATTCGGCGAGGTGTTTGCAGAAGAATTTCCGTGCATTTATACCCTGAAATACTGGACTACTTCAGCTGAAAACCTTACCACAGATTGGGTAGGAGAACGTGTTTTCTTTCCGGCTATTGAAGATGTAAAATCAGGTTATTTAAAGGCTCCGGAGAAATCAAAGCATTATTTAACCACTGCGCGTTACCCTAAGAAAGGTGGTTATTATTCTTATGCCGACAAATTGAAAGAGGGCGCTAAAATTCATTTCAATAAAGAGCTTGAGTATATCGATCTTGATAAACGACAAATTACCTTTAAAGATGGGAGTACTAAAATTTATACAAGGCTTATAAATACTATTGCCCTTCCAGAATTTATATTAAGGTCGAATGCTCCGAAACCGATTAAAGATGCGGCAGAAGAGCTCTCGTGTTCAGAGCTTCTCCTCATTAATGTTGTGGCAAATCATCCGGCAACCATCCTTAATCAATGGTTGTATGTGTACGATAAAGAAAAGTACTCTAGCCGTATTTCCATAACAGAGTTATTCGCAGAGTCAAATGGTTTTCGTGGTAAAACTGGTATTCAGGTGGAGGTCTATTTTTCTAAATACAGAAAACAAACCGAAAATCTTAATCATATTATAGATTCTGTTTGCAAAGAATTGGTTGAAATGGGACTTATTAAGAGCCTTGAGAATATCGAAGAAGTCAACACGAAGCAGATTTGTTACGCTAACGTTATTTTTGATCATCAGAGACGAGGTGCCCTGGAAAAAATATACACATATCTTTCTAATTTCGGCCTGGCGAGAGAAGAGGATGATTTAGAACCCACAACAGATTGGAATAAAAAATTAGACTCTGAAAATTCTTTAGGAGATTTGGTTATGGCAGGACGTTTTGGGCAGTGGAAGTACTACTGGACGGACGATTGCGTGATGCGTGGTTTAAATATTGGACAATCATTGCTTAAAACCTAAGTGCACATCAGTTTAAAATAAATTTGTACAAGATCTTTTTAAAAAAAGTTGAAAGTACTACTGCGAATAATCCTACTCTGTAGTTGAATTTTGTTAGTTGATACTCCGGAGCGGAAAACACTTTTCTAATAAAATTTTGTTGATCTGTTTTCTGCCTGTTAATTATTTTTGTGCTCTCTGATTCATTTGATACTCTGAAAATACATACGTTATCTGGTATGACAAATAAGTCGCCATGTAATAGCATTCTGAACCAAAGATCTAAATCCATAGTGTAATAAATACTGGCGTCAAACACGCCGGTTACTTCAAGAAGTTCTTTTCTGAACAATACTACACCAGGTTCTCCAATTATATTTCCTCCAGAACGGATATTTTTATTCACTGCATCTGTTTTGCTTACCCTGATTCTTTTTTTGGAAAAGCCCCGGCTAAAAATAATTTTCCCTTTAGCGTTTACAATATTTTTTCTTCCACTAACAAGACTTATTTCCTTTTTTTTATCCTGGTCTAAAATTTCGCACTGTAATTTCAGACAGTCAGGATAAATTGCATCATCAGCCGGCAGCAATTTGATGTACTCACCTGTCGCAAGAGTCAGAATTTTATTCCAATTTCCCAACATACCCAAATTTGATTCATTCTGAAAAAGTTTTATTCTTGGGTCCGTATAATTCTTTACAACAGCAACAGAATTATCTGTGGATTTATTGTCTAAAATGATAATTTCGAAATCCTGAAAAGTTTGGTTGAGAACGGAATTAATTGCTTCGCTGATATATTTTGCTCCATTATATACAGGAATACAAATACTTACCTTAACCTGGGCCATGTTCAATTATAAATGTAACTTATTTGGCGCCAAATATAAAATATTTTAGCTACATTCGACATCAATTTATTATCCAATATTACTTTCTATAGCATGTTTAATGTAGTACAAACAAAAATTTCCGGGTGTTTCGAAATCCAACTTAAAAAGATTGAAGACTTAAGAGGATCGTTCACAAAAACATTTCACGCACATATATTTAGGGAGTTAAATCTGGACATGAAGTTTACGGAAGAATTTTTTATTTATTCTCATAAAAATGTATTTCGCGGTATGCATTTTCAAAATCCTCCAACTGCAACTTATAAACTTGTTTATTGCGTTCACGGTGAAGTAACAGATTACATTGTAGATTTAAGAGTTGGCTCACCAACTTACGGTCAATATGTTTCATTCGAACTAAATGCAAAGTCTCCCAAATCTATTTTCCTTGATAAAGGCCTGGCACATGGCTATATGGTTAAATCGGATTTTGCAATCATGCAATATAAGTCATCTGAAGTTTTTGACCCCGCGACGGATGGAGCTATTGATTACAGGTCTTTTGATTTTGCAAAAGATATTGTAAATCCCATATTATCAGAGAAAGATATCAAAGCAGTATCTTTTGAAGATTTTAAAAATGATTTTAAATTTTAATAAACGTATTTGATTTATGAAAGTTCTAGTGACGGGCGCGACAGGAGGTTTAGGAACACTGATTGTAAATAATCTATTGAGTCGTGGAATCGAAGTTGTTGCAACATCCAGAGATCAAGCGAAGGCTGAAAAAAGTGACTTTTTTAATAAGGTGATATTTAAGGCTTACAGCATTGAGAACAATCCAAGAGAAGATCTTTACGCATATTTTGAAAAACCAGACGCACTCATTCATTGCGCCTGGGATAAGTTGGGAGCTGCCGAATATAAAAACCCCATGCACACACAGGTGATCCTTGGGCAGCATAAAGACTTTCTGAAAAATCTTTTACAAAATGGATTAAAAGATATTACTGTGATTGGAAGCGTTTACGAGTATGGAATTACCGAGGGAGAATTATCAGAAGATATGCCTTCGGAGCCCACGGTAGAATATTCCATAGCCAAAAATTTACTGCGGGAGTTCCTGCAGGAAGAACAAGCAAATTTTGATTTTGTATTAAAATGGATGCGTGTGTTTTATGTGTTTGGTGAAGTAAAGGGCAGAAAAAATCTTTATACTTTATTAGCCGAAGCCGTAAATAGAGAAGACAAAACATTTAATATGTCAGGCGGCCAACAAACACGCGACTTCCTTACTTCAGAAGAAATTGCGGATATTATTGTTCGTGCCTCTATTCAAAAAGAGGTAAATGGTATTATTAACTGTTGCAGCGGCAAACCAGTGGTGTTGATAGATATTATCCAGGATTATATCAAAAAACACAATTCAAGCATTGAATTGAACTTAGGATTTTATCCTTATCCGGACTATGAACCTATGCATACATGGGGTTCGGTCGAAAAATTGAATAAGATAAAATAGGTAAATTTTATTTACCTATTCTTTATTAACTTAATATTCTCCGTTCCATTCTCAGAAGATAATCTCGCGAAATAAACCCCGCTAGGATAAGACGCGATATCTATTTCAATATTTTCATTAAAAAATTTCTTTTCGAAAACTAATTTTCCGTCAGTACTTTTTACCTGCACAGAATAGGAACCTTTAAGGTTTGTTTTGTAATAACCATTTCCAGGATTCGGGAAAATTGCGGAACTATTATTTTTTTCTAAATCCTTTATGTCGGTGCACTTTGACACGCTAATGTTAACTGTAGAGTTTAAAGCGCAGCCAGATGAATGTTGGGCGTTGATTATGTAAATTGTAGATACGCTGGGAGTTACAGTCAATAAACTTCCCGTTTGTGAACCGGGCATCCATGTATACGTGGAGGCTCCTGATACTGTTAATGAAACCGTTTGTCCAGTGCAAATTGTATTGCTATTACCAGATAATGAAACCTGAATCGAACTCACATTTACTGCCAGTGACGATGATGATCGAGCACCGCAGCTACCACTTACCGATACGCTTATTACTCCTGAGTTTATACCACTTGTAGCCAATAGTGTGTTTGTACTTGAACTTCCTGTCCAGCCAGATGGCAAACTCCAGGTATACGATCCGGTGCCCATAGGCGTTACGCTATAAACAGACTGGGCAGATTGGCAGGGCGCAGTGTTTCCGAAAATGGGTGCTGAGCATGCGTTGTATAGCTGCTGAATATCAGCAAGGCTTAAGGCTCTGTCGTAAAGGTAAAAGTCATCCAGATCCCCCGAAAAAAATCTTGTCTGGGCATCATGTATTTTACCAATCGATATAGGAAACATAGAGCCTGTGTTGATGGTCTGGGTAGAGCCGGTTATAACACAAGTAATACTGGATAATAATATAGCATCTACATAAAAATCAACAGAGCTGAGTTGAATTCCTATTGAGGAGTTTAACACCGCCACAATATGATGCCATTGCCCATCAATGATACATGAATTGCCCCTAGTCAGAGCCTGATTATTAACGTCTATTCCAACTCCGGTGCAATTATAATTGTATTGAAAGCCAATTGCTTCACCAGCAGTTCCATTACCATAGGCAAATAAACACATCAGGTTTGTATTTGTAGTTTTTGCCCAGAAAGACAAAGAACGGGATGCACTGCCGGTTGGCCCGGCGCTTAACATGGAAATATAATCACTTGTCCCGTTAAAATGGTAGGCGCTATTTGGATTTCCACACCTGTCGTTTGTGAGAGTTGCACCTGAAACCGTTCCATGATTTAAATTTAAAGAAATATCATTAGCATTTCCAGAAAAAGGCCATGCTCCAACCAATCCTGAAGAAGGAATTTGTGATTTAACGAGTAAGTTTAAAGTGAGGAAAAAAATAGTTATTCTCATGGGATTTTTTTGTTAAATGTAATGCTTTTTCGATTTACCCAACCACTTTTTTTGATAACCCACCATTCCTTGAAAGATTTTTGGTTTAAATTCTTATATTCGCTTTTTAAAATTTTATGAAAGTTGTAATACTAGCGGGCGGACTTGGAACAAGACTCTCGGAAGAAACAGACATTAAACCAAAGCCAATGGTAGAGATTGGCGGTAAACCAATTTTATGGCATATCATGAAAATATATTCACATTATGGTTATAATGAGTTTGTGATTTGCCTTGGTTACAAGGGTCATGTTATAAAAGAATTCTTTTCGAATTTTTTCCTTCATAGTTCTAATGTAACTATTGATTTAGCAAATAATAAAGTAGAAGTCCATAATTCGGAAGCGGAGAACTGGAAAATTACTTTGGTGGATACAGGTAAAGAGTCTATGACAGGGGGCCGTATTAAACGCATTAAAGACTATGTGAATGATTCAACCTTCATGCTCACTTATGGTGATGGTGTAAGTAATATCAATATCCCTGAACTTGTTGAATTTCATAAAAAAAGCAAAAAGGCGGTAACGGTTACTGCTGTGCAGCCAGAGAGCCGTTTTGGTGTTTTGGATATTAATGCCGATAATGAGGTAAAATCATTCATGGAGAAACCAAAAGGAGAGAGTGGTTGGATTAATGGCGGATTTTTTGTTTGCGAACCGGCTATTTTTAAATATATAAAGGGAGATGACACGATTTGGGAGAGGGAACCTTTAGAAAATATTGCTAAGGATAAAGAGATTGCCGCATTTAAACATTTTGGGTTTTGGAAACCTATGGACTCGCTGAAAGATAAACAGGATTTGAACAAATACTGGGATACAAATAAAGCAGAGTGGAAAATCTGGTAAGAATTTCATAAATAAGTAATCGCGTTCAAATTATGACAGATCTGTTTTCCGGCATTTACAAGGGTAAGAAAATTCTGGTAACTGGTGACACCGGCTTTAAAGGCTCGTGGATGTGTATCTGGCTTAAAGAATTGGGGGCTGAAGTATATGGGTATGCCTTACCTCCCTTAACTGCCAAAGATAATTTTGTATCAACAGGCCTTGAAAATAAAATTCATCACCAAGACGGGGATATCCGAGATCTTACAAAGTTGAAAAAATATTTTGCTGAGGTGAAGCCTGACATAGCGTTTCACCTGGCCGCGCAACCGCTTGTTATTGAATCTTATCATAACCCCCATTATAATTTTGAAACAAATTTAATGGGTACAGTTAACTTTTTTGAAGCTGTAAGAGCATGTGATTCTGTAAAAGTGGCTATAAATGTTACCACAGATAAATGTTATCAGAACAATGAATGGATATGGGGTTACAGAGAAAATGATCCCATGGGAGGGGATGATCCATATAGCGCCTCAAAAGGGTGTTCCGAATTAATAACCAATTCTTACATAAAATCTTTTTTTACAACAGAAGGCAGCGCTCAGGTAGCTTCGGGAAGAGCGGGGAATGTTATTGGTGGTGGCGATTGGGCTGAAAACAGAATTATTCCGGATATTATAAGGGCTTATCAGTCAAACCAAACAGTTATTATAAGAAATCTGGATTCAGTAAGACCCTGGCAGTTTGTTCTTGAACCCATTTACGGCTATTTAAAACTTGCTCAGAAATTATTTAACGAGGGCAAGAAATTTAGCGGGGGCTGGAATTTCGGTCCTTCGGCTTTTGAAAACTATAGTGTTGGAGATGTTGTAGCCGAAGTTAAAAAAATTATTCCTTCGGTAAAAATAGACGCTCCGGAAATGAAGGGGAAGAAGCATGAGGCTGGTTTATTAAAGTTAGATATTACCAAGGCAGTCAATTTTCTTGACTGGAAACCTAAATTAAATTTTGAGCAAACCATTCAATATACTCTTGATGGATACCTTGATGAAATAAATGCGGTTGATAATTTATATTTGAGAAGAGCTTCTCAGCTAGAGATGTACTGCAGTTTATAATTAAATCGAAGCAACTTTGCCGCCCTCCGGGTAGCGGACCTTACCATCTATAATCGTTGGGGAAATGTAGTATATCGCAATAAAAATTACGATAACAGTTGGAACGGTAAGGCAAATGTTTCTACACTGAAATTCGAAAATGGACTACTACCTGAAAGAACTTATTATTACACACTTCTGATCGAAGAAGGTGCAAAGAAAAATTATCATGGATTTATAGTCATACGAAATTAAACAAAAGATTACCCGAACTTAGTTAGTAGGTCTTTTGTGTTTCCACCTTTTATGTGTCCATAACCAGGTGTAGGGCTGTTCTATAATATTTTTTTCGAGAGCTTTTGCATGAAGTTCAGAGATAGCCCCATCCGGAAGTTCATTTGGAGTTTCTGTGATAATTATAGCATCCATTTCGTAATAGCCTCTTCTTAATTTCTTTACCGGAACATAAATCATCGGGTAATTAAATTTTTTCGCAAGTTTTTCTGGGCCATTAAAAACAGGAGTGTCCTGGTTTAAAAAGGTGGTCCAGTAGGCGCTTTCGGGCGGCGGCGTTTGATCGGCGATTAACCCAACCGTTGTGGGAATATTTTTTTGTTTAAGACCAAGTAGTTCGCGGTAAAGATTTTTCATAGCTACAATGTTTCCACCTTTTCGTCCACGTAGTTTCAACATAAAAGCGTCAAAGCTTTTGCTGCTTAAAGGATGGTAAACGCCGGTAATAAGCTGGTCGAAATAAAATTGATGAGCGATGGCGCCCCATTCCCAGTTTCCGCAATGTCCCATCACTCCTATGATGCTTTGTTTCCTGGCTTCATAATTTTCAATTATTGCAATACCGTTCGCTGTAAAGGCGAAACGTTTTTTAAACTCGGCGTCTGAGATCGTCATAAGTTTTAAGATCTCAAAAATAACGTCACAGAAATGTTTGTAAAACTGTTTACTGATTTTTTTTATTTCTGCGTCCGATTTTTCAGGAAAAGAATTTTTCAGATTTTGGAGAACTACTTTTTTGCGGTAACCTACAACATAATATACTAGTACATAAAGTTTCCAGCTGAAAATATGGTGCAGCCAGAACGGTAAAACGGAAATAAAGTAGAGTAGAGGCAGTACGAATATTTTAAAAAGCCAGCTCACTAGAAATTTGGTTTGAGTAGATATTTGCTGTAAAAATCAACAATGTGTTTTGCCGCATCTTCGGCTGTATCCACGATTTTAAAAAGATCAAGATCTATCGCGTTAATATTATGCTCCTGATCGAGCATGGTGTTTTTCATCCATTCAATCATTCCTTTCCAATAATCGCTGCCCACTAATACAACCGGAAACTGTGCAATTTTATTGGTCTGAACGAGGGTCAAAGATTCAAATAATTCATCCATGGTTCCAAATCCCCCGGGCATACCAATAAATCCTTGCGAGTACTTAAGAAAGATTGTTTTGCGTACAAAGAAGTAGTCAAAGTTGATAGACTTGTCGGTATCAATGTAATCGTTATTGGATTGTTCAAAAGGCAATACAATATTTAAACCTACCGATTTCCCTTCACCCCTGCGAGCTCCTTTATTAGCGGCTTCCATAATACCCGGACCACCACCTGTAATAATACCATAGCCTTCTTTTACCAATCTAAAAGCTATTTCTTCTGCCAACTGATAATATTTATTTTCAGGTTTGGTGCGTGCGCTTCCAAAAATAGAAACACAAGGTCCGATACGACTCATTTTTTCAAAGCCTTCTACAAATTCGCTCATGATTTTAAAAATCTGCCAGCTGTTTTGTGCTTTGATGTCGTTCCAGTCTTTGTTTGCAAACGCGTCCCTGATTCTGTCTTCTCCTTCTGATGTCATTAACTAGTTTATAGTTTAAAGTTTATAGTCGATAGCCAATAGTCAATATTAAACAGTTAGTACACTACTTCTTTCTAACTATTTACTATTGACTGTTAGTTTTTAATTCTCCAATCCCCCTTCTTTCATACGTTCGGCATTTTCCGCGAATTGAAGTTTGTCAATCATCTCTTGTATGTCACCACTCATAAAACCAGTGAGGTCGTAAAGCGTTACATTGATACGGTGATCGGTTATGCGGTTTTGGGGATAGTTATACGTTCTGATCTTTGCACTTCTGTCTCCGGTACTCACCATGGTTTTTCTACGCTTGGTAGTTTCTTCCAGACGTTTCTGATATTCGATGTCGTAAATTTTCGAACGTAACATTTGCATCGCTTTTTCACGGTTACCGAGTTGATTACGTTCTGTTTGACAAGTAACAACGATGCCTGTGGGCTTATGTGTAAGAATAACCTTACTTTCTACCTTATTTACATTTTGCCCGCCGGCCCCGCCACTTCGCGCAGTTGCCATGTCGATATCAGAATCCTTTACATCTACATCCAGTTCTTCGGCTTCGGGCAGCACAACAAGAGAGGCCGCTGAGGTATGCACGCGTCCCTGTGCTTCGGTTGCAGGAACACGTTGTACACGGTGAACACCACTTTCAAATTTCATGGTTCCGTATGCACCGCTTCCTTTTACATTAAAAACAATTTCCTTAAAGCCTCCCATAGTGCCGGGACTAGAGTCCACGACTTCCAGCTGATATCCTTTTTTCTCGCAAAAGCGTGAATACATTTCAAAAAGATTTCCAGCAAATATGGCAGCTTCGTCACCACCGGTTCCACCACGAAGTTCCATCACACAATTTTTAATGTCTTCCGGATCTTTTGGTATGAGGAGTAAACGAATTTCTTCGGTCAGTTTTTCTTCTCTTTCACGATTCTCTTCCAGTTCAGCTTTCGCCATATCTAAAAAGTCTTTGTCCTTCTCGGTAGCAAGTACTTCTTTAGCACTTTCCATATTGGAAAGAACTTTTTTGTATTCGTTAATGTGCGTTACAATTTCACCCAGTTCTTTATATTCAATATTTAATTTCTTAAATAATTTCATATCGCTGATCACCTTTGGATCTGCAAGCTTCAGCTCAACATCTTCGTAACGGCGTTTTATTTCTTCTAGCTTTTCTAACATAGTAATTTTAGGAGTGTAAAGATAGGAAATTGCCCAATTCTTTTGGCTGTTTAGCTAAAAAATCCTAGTATTGAATTGCTGAAACAGTAAATTGACCGGAGGTCGCTGTAAAGCTTTATTCACCGCTACATGCCTGATTTTTTTCATAAAATAAAACCTCACTGCTTTTTTGTTTTTGCCGCCGTTTTATGTGAAATTTTGTTTAATTGGGTAACGCCGCCTTTGCAGTCGCCCGATGAATTCAATCATTTTTACCGCGCTTACCAGATTTCGGAGGGGTATTTTTTGCCGCAACAAAAGCACTCTAGATTGGGAGGCGATATTCCTTATGATGTTTCTGATTTTGTGGCGCCTTTTAAAATGGCAAGCAGAGTACCTGAATTAAGGCCGGCCAGAAATGGTCACTCAGATTCTTTTCCAAATGCGGTGTCTAATCAAAGCGCCTTCCGCGATTTTCCCAATACCTCCTATTATTGTCCTGTATCTTATTTGCCGCAGGCTTTAATCCTTTTTGTATTTAAACAATCTAGTGTCTCAACCGCCACATTGTATTATGCGGGCCGGATTTTTATGTTTCTGGTATGCCTATTTGCTATGGCTTTTGTCATTAAAATTATGCCGGTTTATAAGTGGCTCTTTACTCTTTTGGCCCTGCTTCCCATGAACCTGTTTATTATGAACTCTTTCAGCGCCGACAATGTGACCAATATTTTGTCTTTTTTATTTATTGCGCTTGTTATTAAATCTGTTTTTGGTAAAGATAAGATCACCGATCAGATCCTTATCTGGCTGGTGGTTATAGCCGGTTTATTAGCTCTTGCCAAACTGGTATATGTAGCTTTGATTTTCTTGCTTTTTCTTATTCCTGGGCAAAAATTTAAGTCGGTTAAACAGCGTGTCGTCGCTATAAGCAGTGTTTTTGGTGTGTCGATTTTATTTTTTTTGTTTTGGTCGTCGGTTGTAATGAAAAACTACCTGTTGTATGACGAGTATGCCCCTGCTTACCGCAACGCCGCAACAATAGTGCCTGAAGCTAACTATTACGAACAAAAAGCTTACATACTCAACCATCCAACTTATTTTCCGAAAGTGATTTGTAATACTGTTTCTAACCCGGATAAAACCTATTTGGCCACTTATATTGGTGCCTTTGGGGCTTTTTTAGATGTCACCCTTCCACTTTGGCTTATCGTTCTTTCTTACGGTGTAATTATTTTTGTAGCTTTTAGTGAGAAAAATGAATTGAGATTTTCTGGACGTCAAAGGCTTGTTCTTTTTATAGCTGCGTTCAGCTGTTTTGTTTTACTCTTACTTTCTCAACACCTAACCTGGGATAGTGTTGGAAGCGGGCGTGTAGAATTACTACAGGGCCGTTATTTTGCACCTTTGTTTCCTTTAATATTTATGGCTTTGGGCAATCCTTTCCCGAAATTAAAATTTAAAGTCGCTGCCATGGTTGTAGTTTCAGTTTTTTGTTTGATGGCTTTTTCGGTGTGGGCACTTTACGAACGGTATATCTCTGACCCTTATGATGATGTAACGGTCATTACCTGCGGGGCTGAACAGCTTGATGAATCAGGGAACTATAAAACCTCTTCTCCTGGTGTTTATCTCGAAGGCCGTTCCAATCAAACTTCTGTTGAAAAAAGAAACGGCAATTATTCCGCTGTAGTTTCACCAGCACTGCCTTATATTCTCACTTATGTTTTTAAAGGATTCCACACCGGAGATCTAATAGATATTAGTGCCTGGCAAAAAGGTGACGCTACTTTGTGCGTATTGGGAGGAAAAAAAGAGTGTGGCGATTTTTATAATGAATTCAGCGACGTGCAATACACTGATAGAAACGGATGGATAAATCTGCATGGTATTTTCGTAATTGATTCTTCGTGCGATACTGTGAATGTTGGATTTTTTATGCGAAGTAAATCTAACCAAACAGCTTACGTAGATGATCTTACTTTTAAGCTGAAACGAAAATTGAAACCTTAATTGGCACGGAAGTTAGCGATTAAGACGCATACGCAAGGTGATCTGAATTTTTAATGTTCACAGAGCGATGCGATCATTTTGCTGTTTGCAGGAAAAAGGGTAGTATTGAAATTTCAAAAAATAACCCATACAAAAAACTAAGCAGTTCATGTTTAAATCCCTTATTACTATAAAGCCCGCTTCGTTTTTTATTTTTGCAGCGGTAACTTTTGGCATTCTTTATGGCTGTGTAAGGCCACCTTTGCAGTCACCCGACGAGTTCAACCATTTTTGCAGAGCTTACCAGATCGCTGAAGGAAAGTTTTTTCCGGAAAAAACGGATAAAAGATTAGGTGGTCAAATTCCAATGAGTTTTGATCAATTAAGATTTTTATATGTTCCATGTACTTACCTGCCTGATTATAAAACGCGACTAAAAGAAATGAGGGAAGGTTTGGAAATTAAACTTTCAACTAACGATACAAAGTTTATAGATTTTCCTAATACGTCCTATTACTCGCCAGTATCGTATCTTCCACAGTCATTCGCGATCTTTATACTTAAACCATTTAATCCCTCGGTAGGCCTTTTGTATTATGGCAGTAGAATGTTCTCATACGTGGTGTGGCTGATAGCTATGTTTTTTGTGATCCGTAAGCTGCCAATCTATAAATGGCTTTTTGCTTTACTGATTCTTATGCCTGGAGATATTTATATTAACAATAGTTTTAGCGCCGATCTAATGACCAATGTTCTGACTCTGTTGTTGATTGCGCACATTCTGCAAAGAGCATTCGATGATAAGCCCTTCACCTTAAAAGATTTTTGTTGGCTATTGATTTTCGGAATTCTGCTGGCGCTAACTAAGATAGTTTACATAAGTTTAGTGTTATTGGTCTTTGTTATTCCTGCCGAAAAATTCGGTACACGTCGAAGAAAACTAATTTACAGTGGAATTATTTTTATTATTGCTTGTATTGTAGCCCAGTTATGGTCGGCACAGATCATGAAATATTATATTCCCTACAATGAGTATCATGAAGTAATGCGGGAATTCTCAACTGTACACGAGAAAGCGAATTATTACCTGCAAAAAGAACATTTAAAACAGCACCCTTTTCATTTTTTCGAAGTCATTCTAAACAGTTTGTTTAAGGATGATTTTTATTTGCACAGTTATATAGGCAGGTTTGGAACTTTCCTCGATAGTCCGATACCAAATTGGTTATCGCTGCTCTATTACATGGGGATCATTTTTGTAGCTTGCACAGAATTCACAAAACGATCGCTCTCTTATTTTCAAAAGATGGTCCTTTTTCTCTCAGCATTTGGAACATATGCTCTGTTATTATTAACGCAACACCTTACGTGGAATAGTATAGGAAACACTATTATTGGCTCTTTCCAGGGAAGATATCTGGTGCCTATATTTCCGCTCATCTTTTTACTTTTAAATAATAGCTGGCAAAAAATCAAACTGAATCCTGCTTTATTTGTAATGGTTTTGGTTGTTTTCAGTAACATCTATTGTTGTCGTATGCTTTATGTAAAGTATATAAATAGTTTTACTGAGATTACTGAACTTTTTTATAGTGCTGATTCTTTTAAAGAAGAGGAGGTGTTGAAGATGAACGGCGAAATTATAAATGTAAAAGGAAGAAGCTCCAATCAATTTAGAAGTGCCAGGTATTCTGTAGCGCTGGCTCCCGACTCTTCCAGAAGATTTATTTACAAATTTAATAAAGCACAAAAAAAAGATCTTGTAGAAATTTTCTTCTGGCGAAAAGGTGAGGGTGCAGAAATAGAAGCAACGGGTTTCGAAAGTTGTTCGCCCTATAAATTCCTTAATCATAATGTTAAGTTAAAAAGCGATAGTGGATGGAACAGGACGCAAGTGTTCTTTTCCTTTTCAAATGATTGTGCCGCTGACGGAGAGTTTTCTGTTTTTAATCGGGGCAACGACACCGTTTATCTCGATGACTTTCGTTTTAAACTCATTCGAAATAAATAATCTCAAAAAGCTTAATATTTGCTGAGTAAATTGGTCAGCTTATAATCTTCTTTTATCGAAAATCAAGCACTCTCATCGCATTAGAATTTAAAGTAATTACAAATTAACTATATTTGTTCGCATCCCTAATCTTCTTTATTATGAAAAAAAATCTACTACTATTAATAGTTCTTTGTTTTATTGGTACTGTTAAAGCCCAGGATTTTTTAGGACTTCAAAGCAGTAATTACGCCGGAGTTACCGGGGCTTATAGCAATGCCGCTAATATAGTTGACAACCGTTTTGTTGTTGATATTGCTCTGTTAGGTTTAAATACAGGAATTCACAATAACTATTTGGGAATCAAACGCAGTAGCATTGGCTTTTCAGACACGAGCTGGAACAACAGGGATAATAATTTTAAGCTCAACAATAATGGTAAGTCTAAGGCTATTTATATGACCAATAGACTTGTACTTCCTTCTTTTATGATTTCTTTAAACAGAAAAAATGCCATTGCTTTTAACTGGAGTGTACGTAATTTCATTAATGTGAGTGGAATTTCGCAGGATCTCGCAGATCTTTTATATAGTGATCTGTCCTTAACACGCCTTTTAAATAAAAGATTGCAAAATAAAAATCTTGACATGCAGCAAATGTCATGGGCAGAGTATGGTTTAACCTACGCAAGGGTTATAAAACCCGATGGTCCGCATTTTCTTAAAGCTGGGGTTACAGTCAAACTTCTTCAGGGCCTCGAAGCGGCTTATGTGTATGTGAGAGATCTCGACTACCAGGTAAGTACAAAAGATACCATGAGTTTTTTTAAAACAGAAGTAGCCTATGGTCACTCAGATAATCTTGATTTCACCAGCAATAACCCTGCAAGCGCCTACAAATTCACTTCGTCACCAGGTTTTGGTTTTGATTTAGGGGCAGTATACGAATGGCGACCAAAATATTTGGATTACCAGTACGAGATGGACGGTAAGTCTGGATTATTTCGCCGTGATAAAAATAAATACAAAGTAAAAGCCAGCTTAGCTATAAACGATATTGGAGGAATACGCTTTAAAAAAGGAGCTTTGTCTAATGACTTTACTGCTGATGTAACGCGCTTTAATATTGGCGTTTTTAATAATGCGGATAACATTACAGAATTTGATTCCATTATTAAAGCCCATCCACAGGAATTTCCGGCAAAAAACGATAAAAGAACTTTCACCATGCGTTTGCCAATGTCTGTAAATGCTCAGGTGGATTATCGAATATGGAAACCTTTTTACGTGAATCTGACGGCAAATTTTACTAATTTTTTTAAGAAACAAGAATCCAAAGTTTATGACTACACAAACATTAGCATAGCACCGCGTGTAGAAGGTAAATGGTTTGGGTTAGGTATTCCGGTTTCATACAACACCTTAGCAGCCAAACACGGACAATTCGTAGGCGTTGGAACTATGGTGCGTCTCGGGCCATTGGTTGTAGGTTCTAACAATCTTCTTAATTATTTTGCTTCAGAAATTTATGGTGCCGATTTTTATTTTCTCCTGAAAATTCCAATTCCATACGGTATGAAGAAGGATCGTGACCATGATGGTATTAGCGATAGAAAAGATAAATGCCCGAAAGTACCTGGTATATGGGAGTTTAAAGGTTGCCCTGATAAGGATGGCGACCACGTTCAGGATTCGGAAGACCGTTGTCCTGATGAGGCAGGGCTTGTTCAACTTATGGGTTGCCCTGACCGCGATGGTGATGGAATTACAGACAGGGAAGACATGTGTCCTGATTCGGCAGGAACAGCCGAGTTTAAGGGATGCCCTGATACAGACAATGATAAAATTATTGACCGGTTAGATGAGTGTCCTGCCGAAGCTGGTTTGTCAGAGTTTAATGGTTGTCCTGATAAAGATGCCGATGGCACACCAGATAAATTGGATGACTGTCCGGACGTATTCGGAACAAAAGAAAATAAAGGTTGTCCTGATAGAGATAATGATGGTCTCGTTGATAAAAAGGATGATTGTCCTGATCAGTCAGGTCCTGTTGAAAATAAAGGTTGTCCTTATCTGGATACAGACAAAGACGGTGTGTTGGATAAAGATGATGACTGTCCTCTAGTGGCTGGTGTAATTGAACTTAAAGGTTGTCCTGTTTCAAAACCATCCGATCCTGTAGCACAGGAGGTTCCAATGAAGGCCGCTGAGAAAAAAATTATCGAGAAGGCCTTTGCCAGTCTGGAATTTGCTTCAGCAAAAGATATCATTAAACCAAAATCCTTACCGGCATTGAACGAACTTGCCAAATTAATGATTGCGCATTCTACTGATTGGAAATTGAAGTTAGCTGGACATACGGATAATCAAGGTATAGCAGAAAAAAACATGGTACTGTCCGAAAAACGTACCTTGGCTGTGAAAAAATACCTGGCGAAAAAAGGTGTTAAAGAGGATCAATTAATCACCGAGTGGTTTGGACAAACAATGCCGATTGACGATAATGCAACTCCTAAAGGACGCCAACGTAACAGAAGGGTAGAGATGAAAATTCTTCTAAAAGAGTAAGCGGATGATTTATTTACTGGTGCTGGTATGGATAATTGTTTTACTTATTGTTGTAAGGTTTGTCATAAAAAGCATCAGGAAAAACAAACAGTGGAATAAAAGATCCAGATAGAGTTCTTATTTCATAAAATTAAAAGCACCTATGGGGAAGGGAATTTATTACTGAATTTTCTTCCCCATGTCTTTTAATAAGAATACTGAAAAGAAAATAATACTTGCTGCACCCAAAACAAGACACAAGCACAAAAAAGTTTTTGTTTCAAAAAAGGGTGGTTCAGCAACAACTACAATTGGCTCTGGCGCGATCTCTTTTAAATTTAAGAGCAAATCGGGCAGGAGTTGTGGAAGGGTTGATTCGAAAAAATCGGAATCATAGTTTGGGGCTCGTAGTTTTTGATTTCCACATTTCAAAGTATATCTATTTAAAGAGTCGAGGTAACACACCAAATAGCTTGCAAACTGCTGACAGCTGATACTTTCGATGGGCAGAGGAGCAAGATCTTTATTTTCAATCTCAAGGAAAATTTCTTTTTCATTTATAGCTGGTACATTCACAATCAAAGATTGGTTCGACGAGAGATCAAATTCGAAAAGGTTATCTCTGTAGTGAATTGTTTTGTGTTTTTGCTGCTCTGTTTTATTGGTGTAAACTGTTACGTGACGAACGAAAGCGCTCGTGTCTTTCATTCTAAAGGTTAGCCGGTCTATTTGCTGGTTTTTTTCAAAAGAAAGTCTAACAACGGTTAGTTTCTTTGCAGGCTCTTCCATAAACATACTTCTGAATTTAAGTGGAAAGGTCTCGCCAGCCAATAAAGAGTTTTTAAAGTTTCCTAAAGAAATTATGTTCAAGGAATCTGTGTCAGGACCTTCCAGCTTGATGCGGTAAAAACGGTAGTCAGATGGCGCAAAATAAACACAGCGATATAAAGAATCGTAACTGGCTAAATAAATTGTGTTTAATGCCTGAGAGTTGCCAACACTTAGCCATTGCAGAGAGTCAATGCTCCCTTCTACAGAACAATAGGTGTAAGAACCCGGCGACGAGGTTTTAAAAGCAAGATTTGTCAGTTCTTCATCGGCAGCAATTTTTACAAGCAGTTCAGTGCAGTTTTGAAAATGCTTTTCAGAAAGAATTTTAAAAGGCGTAAAATTTTCTTTTTCCTTAAACGGACCTTCACTTAAATAGTAATAGGGAACTTCATGATTTGCGGAGTCGAAAAGACGTACATCGCGCAGATCTCTGGTCATGTGCGTTTTTACTTCCGGATTCAAAGGAATTTTATAATAACTCGTGCGTTTGATCCCCTTTAACTCACCTTCATGCGAAAAATTTTGAGACCTGCTAAAAGTTCCGCAAAAAATAAAAAGTGCTATGTAGAAATAGTTTGTAAGCATACAGCATTTGTTTAGAAACCTTTATTGAAAACGGAAATGCGTTTACCGCGCTGGTCCGGCTTCCAGACCTTTATTTACACGTTGTACCAGGATAGCTGCGATTTTTGAAAAGTGCTTATCAATAATTTTTTTTGGATTGTTTAAAGCAGGATCAAACTCTTCCTCTACAATTCCTGAATTTATTTCTTTAGCATCGAACGTGTAAACCGTGTAATGCACAACGATTTTTCGGTTTGGATTTCCTGCACCCATTTCATTAGGGTCTTTTGATCCGCTGGCAAGAATGTCCAACTGATTTATAAAAATAAAAATATCTGTCTTGTATTTTCCGTATAGCAGAGGCACAACTTTGGGACTTGTTAAGCGGGCTTCCATGTAACGCTTGTCACTATTGGTTTCTACAATTACCTGGCCCTTCTCAATTTTCCTTTCTTCTTTTTCTCTTTTTGGGGCTTTGTAATTAGCCTGGTCCGGAACCTTTAGATACTCGTAACTAAGGTATTGATAAACGCCATCAAGTTCTTTTTTGTACTTAACGGTGTCTTCCATCAAATCTACCACTGTGTATTTGGCCGCTTTAAAAGCCCTGTACATTTGGTCATTTAATCCGTCACGAAATTTGTAACGGATTTCTCTAGACGAAAGTTTTGTTTCGGCATGTATGAACCGATCCACTTCACCCATATAAAGTTTGGGTTCAAAAGGAATCAACATCACTTTATGGGCGGTTGCAGTTTCTTTTTCGACAGGTTTTTTTTGACTGCGAGTTGTATTCTGAGCCTTTATCAGGATAGAAAAAAATAGAAAAACAGTTATGTAAAAATTGATTTTCATTTTTAAATCCTCTCGGGATTTTCTAGTTGCGTAACCAGTCGGTATTTGCGTAAATCATAAGACCGAGTACTATGAATAAACCAACGTTATTAGCGTAATAAATTATCTGATCAGAAACTTTTTTACCAGTGATCATTTCCCATAAAATGAACATAATGTAACCGCCGTCTAACATAGGAATTGGTAAAAAATTCATAAAGGCCAGTGCCAATGATAAAAACCCTGTAAACATCCAGAATTGTTGCCAGTCCCAGGTAGAATTCATTTGTTGAACCATTGTATAAAATCCACCAACTTGTTGATGCGCGTCTTTCACTGTAAATAGTACAACAAATTGTTTCGCCTGCATCACAATCAGTTCCATACCATCTTTTAACCCCTGCACGAAGGCTTGGCCGATGTTGAAGCTTTGTTCTTCCATTTTTACCTTTTCTATTGCAGTCTGAAAAAATCCAGGTGTTCCAATATCACTAATCATGCAGGAAGTGGTCACTGTATCTTTGCCGCGTAATAAAGTAAAATCTACTTTTTTATTTCTATTAGCGTCCATCATGCTTCTGTATTCGTCATAATAGATTATTTTTTGACCGTTCACTGCAAGAATGCGATCTCCTTTTTTTATATCCGCGTTGGCGGCAAAACTTGTTGCATCAACAGAGTCTATCTTAGCTGCAAAACGAGGCTGAACAAAGTTAGACTTCTTCATCCGTTTCAAAATTTTTCCTCTATCGTCGTTATTTACCGGGACAGAAAATTTTTCACCGTTTGCGTGCACACCTTCGATGCTGCTTACGCCATTCATAATTAATTCTACAGGAATACGATTTATCGAGCGTACAGGCCTGCCATCCAGTGAAGTAATAAAATCGCCATTTCTTAATCCCAGGTTATAAGCAGAGCTATCCACCATTAATCCATGAGTTATGTTTGTAATAGGTAGAGTTTCTTTTCCGTAAGCCAGTAAAGCCATCCAGAAAATGAATACCCCCAAAATAAGATTTACAAGAATTCCACCCATCATTACAAGAAGACGTTGCCACGCCGGCTTGCTGCGTAATTCCCAGGGTTGTGGCGGCGCATCAATTAAAGTTTTATCCATTTGCTCATCAACCATACCGGCAATCTGAACATATCCGCCAAATGGAAACCAGCCCAAACCATATTCCGTATCACCGATTTTCTTTTTCCAGATCGCAAAATTCATTACCGAAGCGAAAGGAAATAAGAAATCAAAAAATAAGTAAAATTTATCAACGCGGCATTTAAAACGTTTAGCGAACCAAAAGTGTCCGAATTCGTGAAGCGTTACTAAAATGGTTAGACTTAGAAAAAGCTGGGCTATTTTTATGAACATAGTGAGACTTAGTTGTGTGTTAGTGTTGTAGCTTACAATTCTCTACAAGCAGCGTAAAATTAATGTTTTTTGACTGATTTAATAAGATTTTGTTGGCTTTTAAAGAATATTATGATTTGCAATAGTGTACCGCTATTTCCCTGGTTTCCTTGTCGGTGGCAATAAATGCAGCGTAATCAGGTGACTTTATAAAGGCTGTTTTTTCGAGAACTTTCTCTATGATATCACTCATTTGTAAAAATCCTATCTTGTCTTCAAGAAAGGCCTGTACCGCAATTTCGTTCGCTGCATTCAAAGCGCAAGGTACATTTCCTCCTTTTTTCATAGCTTCATACGCCAGTCCAAGATTAGGAAACACGCTCATATCTGCTTTTTCAAATGTAAGTGTGGGATAGTTTAAAAAGTTGAACCGTGGAAAATTATTTTTTATCCTCTGAGGATAAGTCATAGCGTATTGTATAGGGAGCTTCATATCAGGCAAACCCATTTGTGCTTTTAAACTTCCATCTTCAAACTGAACCAAACTGTGCACGATGCTTTGAGGATGAACAATAACATCTATTTGTTCTGGCTTTAAATTAAAAAGCCACTTTGCTTCAATAACTTCCAGACCCTTGTTCATAAGGCTTGCAGAGTCAATGGTGATTTTTGCACCCATTACCCAGTTGGGATGTTTTAAGGCCTGCTCTTTTTTTACAGACGATAAAAAGTTTTTGTCTTTACCTCTAAATGGCCCCCCACTGGCCGTTAAATAGATTTTCTCTACTTTATTTTCCCACTCACCGGCAAGACATTGGAAGATGGCCGAGTGCTCACTGTCTACCGGATAAATATTCACCGCATTCTCAAGTGCAAGTTTTGTTACCAGTTCTCCAGCAACAACCATGGTCTCTTTATTAGCAAGTGCAATATTTTTTTTATGCTTAATGGCATTGATTGTACTTGCCAAACCTGCGTAACCCACAATACTTGCCAGCACAAGATCAATCGTGTCCATCTCTACAATTTGTTCAACGGCCTTCGCTCCTGCAAAAACTTTGATGTCGTGCGGAACTAACGCGGCTTTTACTTCTGCGTATTTTGATTCATCGGCAATTACAACGGCATTTGGATTAAATTCCAATGCTTGTTTAATTAGTAATTCCGAGTTTGAATTGGCAACCAGAACTTCTGCTTCAAAAAGATCGGGATGTTCTTTAATTACTTCTAATGCTTGGGTGCCAATACTTCCTGTGCTTCCAATAACGGCAATGCGTTTTTTCTCTTCCATGTGCTGCAAAACTCCGAATAATTTCGGTGTCGCAAAATTATTTTTTGCACAATCCATTTACACAACGTAATTTCGCCCCGTCTTAAGGGGTGCTTGATCAGGTTCAAGTTCGAAGTTTTTGGTTTGTAATTTCAAACAAAAAATGAGGAACAAGAAACTAACCAGGCTGAGATTAAACCCGTTAACAGTAAAATGACCAACATTTACTGTTAAACACCTGATCACGGTAATTCGTGCGGAGGGAAAACTAATTAAAAGTTGACACACCCCTGTGTCAATGTATTAATTAACTGGTTAAGCAGGAGCAAATACTCCGCTTGCCTAAAACACAAAAAAATGAACCACAAAAAAATTGCAAAAACTTTTTTTGCAACCGCATTGGCTTACTCCATGAGTTCGCATGCACAATCTGTTCTTTCAGGGCAAGTAAAATCAACAAGCGGAGAGCCCGTTCCCTTTGCCGTTGTTGGAATTAAAAACACGCAGTTGGCTTCTACGGCTAATTCAGATGGCAGTTTTAGTTTTAAAAATCTTAAGAACGATGTCTACATCCTTACAACAAGAAGCGTGGGTTTTCTTGAAAAAACGGATACGATCACACTTACAGGCGACTTTTCTTTTAGTCCCGTGCTTGTAGAATCGAACAAGCAACTCGATGTGGTAGTAGTGAATGCCACGCGGGTGGATAAGAACAACGGAATGGCCTACAGCAATGTGGATGCAGAGACTTTAAAAAAGCAAAACCTTGGGCAAGACGCTCCTTACATGCTAAATCAGCTGCCTGGAGTTGTTGTAAACTCAGATGCAGGTAATGGTGTTGGATATACGGGACTTAGAATTCGTGGTTCGGATGCAACGCGTATTAATGTTACCATAAATGGTGTTCCAGTAAATGATGCAGAGTCGCAGGGAACTTTTTTTGTAAATATGCCTGATTTTGTTTCCAGTGTCAACAATATCCAGGTGCAGCGTGGAGTAGGGGCCTCAAGCAATGGGGCAGGTGCTTTTGGAGCTAGTATTAATTTTCAGACAAACGACTTAAAAGATAAACCTTATGCAAACGTGATCTCTACAGCGGGCTCTTTCGGAACGTTTAGAAATACGCTTGCTGCTGGAACTGGTTTACTAAACAATAAGTTTACACTCGATGCCAGAGCTTCAAATATTTCCAGCGACGGATACATCGATCGGGCCAAATCAAATTTACAGTCTTATTATATTGCTGCGGGTTATTACGGAAAAAAGTCCGTGCTTAAATTCATAAATTTTTTGGGACAGGAAAAAACCTACCAGGCCTGGAATTATGTTTTGGAAGATTCAATTAAAAACGGAAACCGCACTTATAATTCCTGTGGCGAATATTACGATGCAAATGGTAAAGTGAGATACTATAAGAACGAAACCGATAACTACAAGCAAAATAATTTCCAGTTACATTTTATTCATCAGGTAAATTCAAGAATAAATTTCAATATCACCGGCCATTATACCAAAGGAAAAGGATATTACGAGCAATACAAAGAAGATCGTAATCTCGCTGATTACAACATTGCAAACGTTATTACCCCTAAGCAGGACACGATTTCAAAAACGGATCTCATCCGTCGCTTATGGCTAAATAACGATTTTGCAGGTGGAATTTTTAATTTAAATTATACAGCAAATTCAAGATTAATATTTACCCTTGGCGGCGGTTATAATACGTATTTTGGCATGCACTATGGAAGGGTAATGTGGGCACAGTATGCAAGTGATTCAGAAATTGATCACGAATACTACAAAAACACAGCGAACAAAAATGACGGAAATATTTATCTCAAAACAAATTATAAACCCCTTTCTAATTTAAATGTCTTTGTCGATTTACAAATTAGAAAAGTAGACTACCGGTTTTTAGGATTTAACGATACTATAGCGGGAGCTTCGGAATTGAAAATGCAAAGTCAGGCCTACACGTTTTTTAACCCGAAAATGGGTTTGAGTTATGACCTGAATAAAAATGCAAACCTCTACGCATCTGTTGCAGTTGGTAACAAAGAACCCAATAGAAATGATTTTGTGGAAAGTACCCCCTCAAGCCGTCCAAAACACGAGCAACTAGTAGATCTGGAAGCAGGATTAAAATATAATTTTAAAAAATTATATTTTGCGACCAATTTTTATAACATGCAATATAAAAATCAACTCGTGTTAAACGGGCAGATTAACGACGTGGGGGCATATACAAGAATAAATGTAGACAAAAGTTTTAGAAGAGGTGCTGAGATCGAAGTGAACTACACATTTAACCGATTCGTAAATCTTGGTGGAAACATTGCTCTCTCGCAAAATAAAATTTCGAAGTTTGTAGAATTTATTGATAGCACCGACGCCGACTACACAGTTTACTCGCAATTTAAAAAAGAATATACTAATACGGATATCTCTTTTTCACCAAACGTGGTATCATCTGTTATGTTAGGCCTCAGACCTTTAAAAGGTTTGGAAATATCTCTGATCAATAAATATGTGGGCCAACAATTTTTGGATAACACAACTAATTCGAAGAGAAGTATCAGTGCCTACAATGTTGTAGACATTCGTGTAAACTACACGATCAAAACAAAAGTTATTCCTGAAATTAGTTTCATGCTTTCGGTATACAATGTGCTGAATAAAAACTATGAAACAAATGGCTATACCTATAGTGCTTACACCGATGCTACGCTCTATACAAGCAATTATCTGGCTCCGGCGGCCCCTGTAAATTTTTTGGGTGGTGTAAGTCTGAAATTCTAAAAAAACATTCCTTAAAAATCCCGGCATCACCGGGATTTTTTTTTCACCCTGCAAACATAATTGGGAATTTTATACCTATTCAGAAACTATTCATTACCCGGAATTTGCAATAAATCGTATTTTGCAGGATTAAACTATGAACCTCTGAACGCGAAGTTTAAAACATACTTGAAAAAGATAGGACTACTAGGATTTGTATTTTTCCTTTTGAAAGGCATTGCCTGGCTTTTTATTTTTTATTTTGTAAAAAGTAAACTTTGAATTTACCTTATAAATGGTTAGCAGATAAATTATCAAAAAAAAAGTCCCGGAAAATAATTTCCAGGACTTTTTTATAGATTGCACTGCGATTAGTAAATCGAGCCGATCACCTGCATTAACTTTTCAATCTGGCTGTGCCATAAAAGTTTAGAAGATTCTCTGTCGCTAACTGAATCCGCAAAATCAGTAATAATTAAAGAAATATCATTTGTAAGATCATCACGTTGAATTTTAAACTCAAAATAACTTCCATCGGTCTTATCTACCCATTGGAAACGAACCAATTGCAAATCTATTGTTTTAAGTAAACGTGCTTGCTGCAATTGATCTTCCCAGATAAAAGTATAAATGCCATTACGAATATTTAAATCATCGCAAAACCATTCAGAAAGTCCACTTGGTGTCGACAAGAATTCATATAACATCTCCGCAGAGGAATGTACAACAAATTCTAATTCAAATTTTCCATTTGGTTCTTTCTCTGGTTTTATTGCATAAGAATCTGTTTTTTTAATCGGATTCGTTATAGAGTGAGATATAGAAGCAATTTTCGATGCTGAAATTTCGTGCTTTGCCTTTACAGGTATGGTATTTGTTATGGCTAAAACTTCAGTTGACTTTTTCTCAGCCAATTGTTTTTTAGTAGCGATAGCTGTTGCAACTTCTGCTTTTCTTAATTTTTCATCGGCCGCAGCACCTTCCTTCTTTGCAACTGGCGCACTAATTGACGGGGTTTTCCCTGATGTTGCAGCGCTTGTTCCGTTAACTTTCGCGGCTGTTTTCTTAACCGGTAATGTAGGTTCTTTACTACCTGACTTTGAAGGTTTCGTAACAGCAATCACTCCTTTGGGGGATGCTTTTTTGCTCTCAACTTTCTTAACCACCGCTTTTTTTGATCCTTTAGAGCTATGGTCAGCTTTTTTTGCAATTTCTTTAGGCTTATTAGTTTTAACAGCAGCTTTGGGTTTTGATGCTTTTACCGGAGTACTTTTTGTAGGTTTAGCAGCCTTAACACCTGTTTTTTTAACAACTGGTTTCGCTTTTTTTGCATTTATAGGCTTAGAAGTTTTAGCAGCATTTTTAGTCGGAGCAGGTTTGGTCGAACCTTTTTTCAAAGCCTTTTTATCCGCGGTCTTTTTTCCAGCGTTTTTTGACTTTTCTTTATCCTTTTTCTTTTTCGACATACTGTAAAATTTTGTGAAATATATAGAAAAATTCCTACAAAGCAAATTAAAAGCTTAAAATAAATGTTTTGGCGATTATGCACGAATGTTTTATATTTGCAGCCCGAAAACGGCGGGATAGCTCAGATGGTTAGAGCGCAGGATTCATAACCCTGAGGTCTCGAGTTCAACTCTCGATTCCGCTACAATAAACCCTTGAAGATTAGATCTTTAAGGGTTTTTTTTATGTGATTTATGCCTGAAATTGGCAGCTACACTAAATGTCTTTTGAAAGCGATAAAAGCAAAAAAACTCATTAAATACCTTTAAATGAGTTAGTTATAAGTTAATTTCTTCGAAAAGGAATTTTAGATCAGCTCGGCTATTTTAACTTTTGATTCCGCACTTACAAGAATGTTGTTGCGGTTAATCCAGTCATTAATGCCTTGTGCGAAATTTTCACGGTACCGAATATGCTCTAATTTTATAGCGACAGTTTTACGGTTCTTTTTTACAAAATAAAAAATATCGTGTCTGAATTCAATGATCATAATTTCCGAAGCAAAAACTTTGGTGAATTTGCTTTCAACAATTAATAGATAGTTAGCGTAAATATTAACGAAACATAGACCCTTTTTATATTTCAAATAAAGAATACTTGCTTCAGTAGCTGCAACAATAATACAAATAGGATAGAACAGTTTCACACTGCTGCGTGAAAAATAAAGTAACAAAGCAAAAGCAACAAAAATGCTGATTTTTAATGAACGAAACATAATGAACTTACTGGTGAAATACGGATAACGCTGCACTGGCAAAGATGCCTTGTAGCTGGCGTTGAGGTACTCGTAACAACTAAGAAATATGTATGCTAAACCCACCAGGCTTTGCACGCCAAGTAGTTCTTTCCAATTTAACCAGGTATAAAAAAAATTAAAGGCCGAAAGAAAAACGATCGCCACTAAAATAAGATTCTTTCCAATGGAAGCCAGTGCAGAGTTCATAATTTTGGTATTAGCTATGTAAATATACAAAAAAAGTACATGCTAAGTAATTATTGTAAAATTGAACAGATCTTCCTCTAACGTAGTAACTACGTGCCCCTGGCGAAATCTTTCTTAAATTATCCTAAAGGGTGTTTGTGCAACCGCGATCAAATTAGTATTTTTATGATCTATGACGTTTGTTTCTCCCTTGTTTTTGTGGGCTTTAGCGGCAATCGCTGTACCTGTTATCATTCATTTATTTAATTTCAGAAAATACAAAGTTGTTTATTTCAGCAATGTTAAATTTTTAAAGGAACTTCAGCAGGAAAGTAAATCTAAATCGCGTTTAAAGGAACTTCTTATACTTGCTGCACGCTGCCTGGCAATCGCCTGTTTGGTATTCGCATTTAGTCAACCTGTTATTCCCGATAAAAACAATCCGGTAAAAAACGCCGGAGCAAATGCCATTAGTATTTACATTGATAATTCCTTCAGCATGGAAAATGTAAACAAGCAGGGCCCTTTATTGGAACTTGCTAAAACCCATGCAAAAGAAGTAGTGAATGTTTTTGGCAATGCAGATAAATTTCAAATTATCACAAATGACTTTGAAGGACGGCACCAGCGTTTTCATAGTAAGGAAGATGCACTCAATGTGCTGGAGGAAATTAAAATTTCTTCGGCAATAAGGGATTTGAGTGACGTTTTGAAACGTCAATCGGATTTTCTGAATAATTCCAATCTTATAAATAAAAAGATTTATGTTTTTTCGGATGCGCAAAGCTCAACGTTTAATCTCGCTAAAATTCAACCGGATACTTCTATTTTAACGACGCTGGTTCCTCTGGTAGCCAACCAGGTAAACAACGTCTTTTTAGATACTTGTTGGTTTGAATCGCCGCTGCAACAAAAAGGATTTATTCAAAAACTCCATGCAAAAGTGGTTAATAACGGAAATACGACCATACATGTTTCGTCAGCCAAATTATTTTTGAATAAACAGCAAATTGCTATTGCTACTTTTTCTTTAGAACCCAATTCTCAAACCGAAATTAAATTTACCTTCGAGTGTAAACAAAGCGGACTAAATTACGGCTCCATCAAAATTGAGGATTATCCGGTAACTTTCGACGACGAATTGTTTTTTGCCTTCAACTCTAAAGTAAATATTGCGGTAAGCCTCATCAATGGCCGGGAGCAAAACCCCGTTAATTCCTTTTCATCACTTTTTAAAAATGATAGTCTCTTCAACTTTACTTCTTTTTCCGAGCAGACTATCGATTATACTGCTTTTAAAACAAGCGATGTTATTATTCTCAATCAATTGGCAGAACTCAGCAGCGGTCTGGTTTCAGAGCTGGTAAAATTTTCAAATAAAGGTGGAGCTCTTGTTTTAATTCCTTCGCAAAAATCAACTATAGCCTCTTACAATCTTGCCCTTAGTTCATTGAAACTGCCTGCACTTGTTGCTTTAGATAGCAGTACTGTAAAAACAGATAAGATTGAATTAGCTTCTAAATTTTACGATGGGGTTTTTGAAAAAAATGAAGATCGTCTGAATTTACCCGTAGTTACAAAACATTATTCGCTGGCTAAAACAAGTCGCAGCGATTTTGAGCCCATCTTGTCTTTACAAAACAACGAGGTGTTTTTAGGAAGAGCAAGATTTGGAAACGCAGTCCTTTATTTGTTTTCAGCACCGCTCAACGAGTCTTCTACCAATTTTAATAAACACGCTTTATTTGTGCCTACCTTTTACCAGGTTTGTTTCAACAGTTTAAAATCGGCGCCTTTATTTTATCAAACGAGTTCTAATGTTGTAGTTAATTTAAAAAATGCGGGAAATATGACCGAGCAGCCTCCGCATATTAAAAAGGCAGATAATACGCTCGATGTAATTCCCGAGATGCGCATCATAAATAACGGCGTATTCCTTTATACACAGCGACAAATAGGTACTCCCGGATTTTATGAAGTAAGTCATAAGGGCCAGGTTTTACTACCGATGGCATTTAATTACTCACGTAAAGAATCTGATTTAAAATGTTATTCTGACGACGAACTAACAAAACTTCTTTCAGAAAAAGGGTGGAAGTCGGTGAGCCTTATTAACGATACACAGACCGATATCTCTAAACAAATTTTGCTTGGTGCTGAGGGAAAAAAATTATGGAAATTATTTATAATTTTGACCCTGCTATTTATCGCATTGGAAGTAGCATTATTACGGTTATTAAAATAAAAACGGCATGAATATTTTAATTAAGGACGCAACAATCATCTCAACAAACAGTTCGTTGAATACTAAAGTAATGGATCTTTTGATTGAGGGTGGTGTTATTGTAGAGATAAAAAAGAACATCAATCCCAAAGCAAATGTAAAGGTGATTGAAGAAAAAGGGTTACACGTTTCAGCCGGCTGGATAGATATGCAGACCGTAAGCTGCGATCCGGGATTTGAATTCAAAGAAAATCTTGACACACTTATTAAATGTGCATCATCTGGTGGATTTACCGCAGTATGCGTTCACAATTACAATCAACCCGCACTGCACAATAAAAGTCAGATAGAGTACCTGATAAACAGTACACGAAATAAAGTTGTGGATGTTTTACCTTTTGGAACTATTACAATTGATGGAAAGGGAAAAGACATGGCGGAAATGTATGACATGAAAATGTCAGGGGCCATGGCTTTCAGCGATTACAAAAATCCTATTAAGGATGCAGGGATGGTAATGCGGGCTTTGCAGTATGCCGGAGGTATCGATTCCTTGATTATTACACATTGTAACGATGAAAGTATTTCTCAGGGCGGACAAATGAATGAGGGTGAAACTGCAACTGCTCTTGGTTTAAAAGGCATGCCCGCGCTTGCCGAAGAGTTAATGATTCAGAGAAATCTGTCTATTGCAGAGTATACTGAAGGTAAATTACATATTCCAACCATTAGCACTAAAGGAAGTGCAGAGCTGATTAAGAAAGCCAAAGCCAATGGAGTGAATGTAACTTGCGGAGTAGCTGCGGTAAATCTCTTTCTCGATGATTCGGCTTTAAAAGAATTTGATACTAACTATAAATTAGATCCACCTTTAAGAACTAAGAAAGATGTGCAGGCTTTACGCAATGCCGTTGAAAGTGGAATTATTGACGTGATTGTAAGCGATCATTTACCACAGGACATAGAGAGTAAAGAGTTAGAATTTGATCATGCCGATATGGGGATGATAAATCTACAAACCGCGTTTAACTGTGCGCTTGAAGGCCTTAAAGAAAAAGGTATTGAAAGCATCGTTCGTGCCTTCACAACCAATCCAAGGGCAATTTTGGGAATGGATGAAGTAGAAATAAAAGAAGGGAATGAAGCTAATCTTACTCTATTTACGCTAAGCGATCAAACTACCTTGACAGAGCGAACTAATAATTCGCGCTCGCGCAACTCTCCGTTTTTAGGACAAAGTCTTAAAGGAAAAGTTATTGGAATTTTGAATGGAAGTAAAAGTTTCTTTAACTAAATTAATCTTCCTTTTTACCGTTAATTGGTCTTCCGAGTGCTTGTAGAAAATGCGGCAAGGTCTTCTTATTATTTTCAACTAAGAAACACCCGTAAAAGTCAAGGCGTTTAATAGTAAAATTATAAAGGCTGTCATATCCTCTTCTATCGAGGTCATAATCAGCACAAAGTATGACGAACCTTGGTGTAAGGCGTTTCTTCTCTTCCTCAATCCTCCAGGTTCTTCTTTCTCCATGCGTTAACAGAGTGTTGGGAAAGTTTTTATCTATTGCAGGACCACCGAACCCTAATTCTTCTTTGCAGAAAACATCATCCATGATAACGAGATCGTTCACTTTATTTTCTAAACAAACCTTTTTATAATGTTGAGTAATTTCCAGTGTATTTTTAATAGAACCAAGATGCATGAAAATCCACTTTTTGTTATCTGTTTGGTAGGCAATATTTTTTTCAAAAGAAAATAGTTTAAATCCTGTAAATAATAAAGCAAGTGGAATCAAAATATAAAAAAACTTTTGTGAACTAAAAGAAACAGTACTGAGAAAAAGAGAAAGGATTACCGGAATGCCAAGATACATGCGACTATACGAAAAATAGACCCATGTAGAACCATCAGCAACTTTCGAAGAAAAAAAGCTCAGGAGTATAAAAAGTAGGAATAAAGTATAAGCATAAAATACTTTTCTGTTTTGCCTGAAGAATAAAACTCCGCAAATGAACAATGTCAGTAACAGGTAAATGCATTTTTCGTCTTCGAAAAATGTAATATTTGCAAAGCGCTGATCAAGGCTATTAAGAGCTTCTGTAAAATAGTATCCTGAAAATTTATTTTCGAACGGATGCTGAATATAATCAGGGTGTATAGTGTAAAAGTGATTTAGCAAATAGGCAAAAGGTAACACCAATAAAAAACCTGTAGCTACATACAAATAAGCTTTTTTAGATTGAAAATTAATCAGAAAGAGGTAAAAAAATAAGGGAAAGCTAATAAGAAGTGAGTTTGGATTGACAAGATATGCAAGCCCGGCGCAGAAGCTATTTAATAAAAGATAACGAAGCTTCGTAGGATTCTGAATACTTAGGATAAAAGGAGTGGTAAAAAAAATTCCGCTTACAAAACCCCTGGGAATGGCATTCATAATATCATACCCAGTAGGTAGAAATAGTAAAAGTATTAACACCAGTAAGGCCTGTAATTTTTTTTGTAAGTGAAATAAATAAACGGCCATGAATAAAAAAGGCACCAAAGATAAAATATGCGTTACTATAGGCACAGCATAATAAACCGGAACTCCTATTCTTACAAACGGCACAGCCAATAAAGCCTCCAGCAGAGTATTGTAGCTTTGACCATAAAACCTGGGTTCATAAAAAAGTCCCTCTGAAAAATGTCGTGCCCCAAGCCACATAGTGGGTTGATCGGAATCAATATGATCAAGGTTGAGAAATGTAAACAGAAGTACTCTGTTTCCTAAAACGAGGAGGATAAAAAAATAAAAGAAAAAGTCGAGCCAGCGAAGTCTTTTGACAAATGAGGTATGCACTACTGATTCCAATGCCTGAAATTACTAAAAAATCAGAGTTCTTTTTTTAGGCGGTCAAGACGATAATGCGCTTCGAGATCAAATTCGTTATGAGTGAGGTCATCTGTTATAACCTGATATAAGAAGAGCGTTTTCAGTTTTAAAGCTTTATAATGTTCCAGATCTCCAATTTCCTGGTAGTAAGTCATTTTTTCGAATAAAAGATTGGCAAGAATTTTCTTCTGATCGAATTCTAAATGGGAAGAATTAATTTTTTGAGAGAAGGCGTCTAATGAGATATTTTCAAGTTCCAGGATTTCAAAATCGGTAAACTGCTTCACAGCTTCGGCCATTTCTTTTTCAAAAGCATCATAATCATTGAGAAGCTTTTTAGCCAAAAGGCTGGCAAGTACCTTTCCAAACTGCTCAAATTGTCTTTGTATATAATCTTTTCTAAGCATGCTGAAACTTAAGCAGGTCTTTGTAAACAGCAACTACCTGTGGAGTAAGTAACTGCGTTGAAGAATTATAAATGACGTAATCTGCTTTTTTTATTTTTTCTTCCTGTGGCAATTGACTGTCTATTTTTTTTAAAACTTCCTCCCGACTTATTCCGTCGCGTTGCATAACACGTTGAATGCGGGTTTCGTCGTCAGCCACAACAAGAATAATTTTATCCATTTGTTTTTCCAGCTTTGCTTCAAAAAGTAAGGCCGTTTCTTTGATCACGATCTTACCAGGATTTGCGTCCACAAACAAACGTGATTTTTTGATAACGGCAGGATGAATTATGCTGTTAAGAGACTGCAGAAGCTTTGCGTCTGAAAATATTTTGGAGCTAATGTACGCTTTGTTGAGAGTGGTTTCAGACAAATAACTTTCTGCCCCAAGCAGCCCTATCACCTGCTGACGCACCTCCGGATCAAAATAAATTTCTTTAGCCACTACATCACTTTCAAAAGTAAGGCAGCCCATAAGTTCAAAAAGCCTGGCAACTATGCTTTTACCGCTACCAATGCCTCCTGTTAATCCTACAACCATTATTTTTTAAAGATTAAGATTTCTACTTCATGAGGCTCAACGCTCATAATGGTAACATGGCCGGGGTATGTACTGAGCAGCACGGGACATTTTTTACTATCGCGGTTTATTTTCCGACTGTCAATTGTGGCTTTAAACAAGCTGGTATCTTCAGCGTTAAAAGAATTTTGAATAGATGTAAATTTTACTTTAACGGAAGAAGGAAAGATGTTAACCCTTTGCTGAAGAGAGTTATGAATGTCCTGAACAGGTAAGATGAGTGTTTGTTCTACAAGCTTGGCTACTTCAATAAAAATACTGCCTTCACCTGAGCTTGTGTAGATCATAGGATTGGGTTTTAATAGCTCCAATTGTGCATTTACATTTTTACTCAGATTACTGAGAGTGAGCGGTTGGGTATAAATAGTATCGATTTTGCTAATCAAAGCACTGTCGCCCCACATGGTTACAAAAGCCGGATTGATGACAGGTTTTTTATAGCCATAGCCTTCCTGGCATTTGATATAAAGTGGAACTTTAACCGGGACATTTTTTTGAAAACCATTCTTCTCCGAAAAATAAAGTGTGTCAGGACTAATGTGTTTTATTTGAGTCTCAAATTTAAAAATGCTTTTAAAATCAAGATGAGAAGACGAGAGCACATAATTTTGATTCCTGTTAACTGACTTTAAAGTATTGAAGTCAATTTCCAGTTGTTTAAACGGTTTGTTCAACAAAATCAAAGTCAGTTTAAGTCCGCTAGCCTTTACATCCAATAATAGATGTTCCGGAATTTGAAAAAGAGGTTTTTTATTTTGCGGTTGATTTTTAAAAACCACCGGTACCCTTAAAGAGTAGGTGTATACCGTATTCAAAGAATGTACGAGCCATAAGAACGACGCAATGAGTAAACAAATAAAAAAAGCCTTGGCTTTACCAGGCTTTTTTTTATCAGATGAATATTTTGTACCCGGTGTACTCAAGTTTTTTACAGTTTGTTTTCAGCATTTAAACCTGCTGTAGCGTCGTTAGATACTGCGTTTTTAGATATCTTTAATTTTGATCCATCTTCTACTTCCATAATAATGGTAGCATCATCGCGCACTTCAACAATTTTGCCGTAGATACCGCCGATGGTTAAAATTTTATCTCCTTTTTTTAAAGCTTCAATATATTTTTTTTGATCTTTTGCTTTTTTCATCTGAGGGCGGATCATAAAGAAGTAAAATACCACTACGATCGCGATCAAAGGTAAAAAAGACATTATTCCTCCGCCACCTGATCCTGCTTGTGGAGCCATTAAAATTAGTAATTGATTCATTGTTTGTTTTTTATTTTTGATTGATTTTTACTTGGTTTGTTCCGGAACAATAATTTCCGTTTTAATTCTGATCACACGCGTTGCCGGTTCACAATTAGTTATCACAGTAACTGTTTTTTCCTGCATTCCACTTTTTCCTTCACTGCTGAATACTACATTGATCGTGCCTTCTTCCCCAGACTTTATTGGTTCTTTAGGCCACTCAGGAACTGTGCATCCACAACTTCCGCTTGCACCACTAATAATTAAATTACCCTTTCCTGTGTTCTTAAAAGTAAAGGCGTGACTCACTTTTTCACCTTGTGTAATTTTTCCAAAATCGAACACTTCTTCCGTAAATTTTATTTCAGGAAGATCGCCTTTTTCATCACCGTTAGCGCTGGCTGAATTGCTTACAGAATCCGTATCCACACCATCGACATTAGAATTAGTGCACGAAAAAAAAGCTAAAAAAGAGAGAACAATAAATGATTTCTTCATAATGGGCGTAAAGATAAATAGTTTATGATGGAATAAGAAATAAAAAATCCCAATTTAAAAACAATTGGGATCTTTAGTTTCAAAAATATAAAGAATTAGAATTTTGCTCTGATCTTACGCATCTTACGCTTTTTACTGAAGAAGCCGCTGTTTCTGGTTCTGTAGAAACTGCTTTTGCCTCTCAACACATAGCTGTAAGAAAGACCCATAGTTAAATACGCATCTTTATGTTTACTGTCTCCGCGCTTGTAACCGCCAAACTGATGAGACTCAAATGCTCCTGGGTTACTTGCTACCAACTGAGGATCTGTGGTTTGTAATTCTGTAGTTCTTAAAATTAAACCATCCTGATAAGGGTCACCCGTAGCTTCTGGGTAGTTCCCGCTGATGTCATCCAGGTAATCTGTAAACGTTTTTCTATAGTTAATTTCAAAACCAATTCTGCTTTTCTTGTTGAAAGTAAAATAAAAACCAACACCCATAGGAATGTTCATTACGAATTTCCTGTACTGAACGCCTTCTGTAGCTAAAGGTTGTAATGCAACCCAGGAGCCCTTGTAATACGTTTTGGGATTAGAATAAAAACCTCCAACACCAGCAAACACATACGCTCTGAATCCATTTCTGTAACGGTAAGTATTTCCTAAGTCATTGTTCTCATAGAAAAAATACTCTCCTGTTAAACCTACATCATAAATATCATTTCTGAAGTTAAAGTTCCTGAATCTACGGCCAGGGTTGCTAGACAGCTTATCGTCGCCTTCAAGACGAAGATAATCTACAGCCAGTTTTAAAGAAAGTTTTGGTCTCCATTTATAACGCGCAAAGCCGCCGAAATTCCAACGTGTTTTAGCAAGTTTTAAATCGGATACAAAGCCACGGCGGGTTCCAGCGCCTCCACCAATATCGCCAAGATAATTAGCAGCCGACGCATTCACTCCAAAGTCCCATAACCACTGCGATTGCATGGATAATGTGAAAACGGAAAACAAAAGAAGTATATATAGTTTCATTCTTATTAACAAATTTTAAAGCCAGTCTCAAATATAAAAAAAATTAACGGTTTTATAAATAAAATCATCGTTTTTTGGAGCTTTTACATTAAAAAGCGTTAATTTTCTCCAAAATTAGTGAGTTTTGTTTATGAAAAATAACCGCATTTGCGAATTATTTAAAATTGAAAAGCCCATCATTCAGGCAGGTATGATCTGGTGTAGTGGGTGGGAACTGGCGAGTGCTGTGAGCAATGCCGGTGGATTGGGACTTTTAGGAGCCGGAAGTATGTATCCTGAAGTACTTCGAACACACATACAAAAATGCAAATCTGCAACCTCCAAACCCTTTGGTGTAAATGTTCCTCTGCTTTATCCCAATATTGAAGACCATATGAAAGTAATCATCGAAGAGGGGGTGAAGATTGTATTTACTAGCGCGGGAAATCCTAAAACCTGGACAAAAATTCTGAAGGAAAAAGGAATTACTGTAGTGCATGTAGTCAGTGCAGTAAAGTTTGCTCTTAAATGTGAGGAAGCGGGTGTTGATGCTATTGTTGCAGAAGGGTTTGAAGCGGGGGGACATAATGGTCGCGAAGAAAGTACAACACTGGTGCTTATTCCCATAATTCGTAAGGCAGTAAAATTGCCTTTAATTGCAGCCGGAGGTATTGGTTTCGGATCTCAGATGGCTGCCGCTTTTGCACTTGGTGCCGAAGGTGTGCAGGTGGGCAGTCGTTTTGTTGCGACGCCGGAAAGCAGTGGTCACCAGAATTTTAAAGACGCTATTTTAAAAGCAAACGAAGGAGATACACATCTTACTTTAAAACAACTTACACCTGTACGATTAATTAAAAACAAGTTCTTTAACCAAGTGCAACAGGCCGAAATGCGCGGAGCTACCAACGAAGAGCTTACTGATTTGTTAGGAAGAGCGCGTTCTAAAAGAGGAATGTTTGAAGGCGACCTCATTGAAGGCGAACTTGAAATAGGGCAGGTAAGTGCCGGCATTACGGAAATAAAACCCGCGGCCGAAATTGTAAATGAAATTTATTCGGAGTTTCAGAATGTTGTTAAGAATTTAACTAGCCTTAGTGCTTAAGGAATTACGCGCACAGGTTAGAATTTAAGCTATTTAATCTTTAATTTTAAAGTTTCATTATTTCTTTATGATCCAGTTCGACAAATTCAAATTAAAAAATAATCTCACTGTTATAGTTCACCAGGATAAAAGTACCCCTTTAGCCTGCCTCAATATTTTATATGATGTAGGTGCACGTGACGAAGACGAAAGTAAAACGGGTTTTGCGCATCTTTTCGAACATTTAATGTTTGGCGGAAGTGTAAATATTCCTAATTACGATGAGCCTTTGCAGCTGGTAGGTGGAGAAAATAATGCTTTTACTACTAACGATATTACAAATTACTATTGCACTGTTCCTGCCGAGAATATTGAAACTGCGTTTTGGTTGGAGAGTGACCGCATGTTGAGCCTTGCCTTTACCGAAAAGAGCCTTGAAGTACAACGAAGCGTTGTAATTGAAGAATTTAAGCAACGTTACCTGAATCAACCTTATGGTGATGTATGGTTGTTATTACGTCCGCTTGTGTATAAAAATCACCCTTACAAATGGGCAACTATCGGAAAAGAAATTTCGCATATTGAAGACGCTACGATGCAGGATGTAAAATCTTTTTTTAAAAAACACTACAATCCTTCAAATGCCATTATGGTTATTGCCGGCGATGTGGAATTGGAGCAGGTAAAACAGCTTTGCGAAAAATGGTTCGAACCCATTGAAACTACTGAAAAACCAAAACGTAATCTTCCTGAAGAACCGAAGCAGACAGAACCACGCAGATTGACTGTAGAACGCGATGTGCCTGCGAATTCGATCTACAAAGCTTATCATATGTGTTCACGCAAAGATCCAGAATACCACACCATCGATGTGATCTCAGATATTTTAAGCAGGGGAAATTCTTCGCGTCTCTACAAAACTCTCATTAAAGAAAAGCAACTTTTCACAGAGATCAACGCATACGTAATGGGCGATTTTGATAAAGGACTATTCGTGATCAGCGGAAAAACGCCTGATCATGTGAAAATGGAAGATGCTGAAAAGGCCATCTTTGAAGAGCTCGAGAAAATCAAACAGGAATTAGTGGATGTTGACGAACTTCAAAAATGTAAAAATAAAGTTGAATCAAGTGTGACATTTAGCGAGACCGATGTGTTAACCAAAGCAACTAACCTTGCCATTTCAGAGTTGTTAGGTGATGCAGCTCTGATTAACCAGGAGATTGAAAAGTATGCAGCCGTTACACGTGAAGGCATTAAAGAACAAGCGAATCTTGTGCTGGACGAAAATAATTGCAGCACCTTATATTATTTAGCGAAAAAATGACAGAATTTAAAGACTCCTCTTTTTTTAGCGCAGAACATAAACTCGATGCTGTTATCAGCCACGAGCTGGAACAGTTTCACTTACATCAATCGCTACGTTTGAAAGAGTACATTTCTTTAAGGTCGGAATTCTTAAGAAAACAAACTTACGCTCAATTGAGTCTGGATTATTTAAAAGTTTTTGCTCCAAAAATAGCGGTCTTCGCCGGCAGCTTTAATCCTTTTCATAAAGGTCATTACAACGTTTTGCAAAAGGCAGAAAAGATTTTCGACAAAGTCATTATTGCCTTTGGACAAAATCCTGAGAAGGAAGAGAGTATTAAGAATGCCCCCAATTCTATTAAGAACCGGCAACTTGAAAATTATGATGGATTACTTACAGATTTCGTAGGGTCACTCGAACACGAAGTAGTTGTAATACGTGGTCTGCGAAACTCTACCGACTTCAACTATGAACAAAATCAGTACCGGTACATACAGGAGTTAATGCCAGATATTAAGATCGTAAATATTTTTTGTGATAAAGAATTTGAGCACATCAGTTCTTCTGGTATCCGTACATTGCAAAAATATAATAAGCACCAAAATTATCTCTTAGATTAAGATGTCTGTCTTCCCCGAAAAGCATTTTGATAAATTTTACTGGCTCAGTTGTGCTATAGTATTTATACTTGTTGTATTACGTTGTATTTTAGTTCCTTTTTCTCACGATGAAGTAGCAACCTTCAATTTCTACATTCAACCCGGAAACTTCCTTCCCTTTTTATCGCATCCCGATGCAAACGGACATTTTCTTACCAGTGCTACGAGTTGGATTTGTTTTAAACTCGTAGGTTCCTCTCCACAGGCATTGCGCATTCCCGATATCGCTGCTTTTGCTGTTTTATGTTTTGGTGTTTTTAAAATAAATAAACTATTTAGCGGACTCTTTACTAAAATTATTTTTAGTTCCGCATTTATTCTATCCTACAACTTTATCTGTTTTTATTCCCTTTGTCGCGGCTATGGTATCTCAATGGCATTTTTAACCGTAGCGCTTTATTACTTTTTCGTCTATCTGCGTTATGGTGCTTTTAATCACTTCTGGAAATTTATTCTTTTCTCGCAAATTGCATTAAGCGCCAATCTTACCTTGGTTTTTGTGGTAATGGTTACAACAGCATTCGTTGTAATCATGCAGCTTAAAAATAAATTATTAAGCGATGCAAAAACACTGATTATTCTTGTTACGCACGCAGCACTCACAATTTTTTGGATCAAGTATGCGTTTTTTCTTAAAGAAAGCGGTGCTCTTTATTACGGAAGTGGCGAAAGTTATTGGAAGGTTACTTTTGAATCATTGATAGAGACCATCTTCTTTAAAGACAACATGGTAAATATAATCATGGTGGGAATCTTTTTTATCATGCTTATTTACTGGGTTTATAAATGCGCCAAAGAAAAAATGGACTTTGTATTGAACAGTAGCTTTTCTATCTCCTTCCTTACGTTCTGTACATTAATTGTGTTATTTTATCTTTTGAAAAAATTAGTGGGTGTAAATTATCCAGAAGACCGCACCGGCCTTTTTTTCTATGTGTTCTATTGCATCTCATTTGCATTTATGATCAGCGAATTGAAGAAGTATCTGCAGGCTTTTTTACTTGTAATACCATTTGTATACCTGGCGCATTTTGCTTTACATGTAAATTTAAGAGTACATCCATGGCGCGTTTATGAAACTATGCCCGCAGAATTTTTCAGTATTCTTAAGTCAGAACAGGCTACCGCCGATCACCGTATTACTATTGGCGGACACCGCGTGCGTGAGTTCTTTTATGCTTTTTTAAATTACAAGAGCAGCATCAAGTTAAATCACATGACGTCTCCGGAAGCACTTCAGATGAATACAGATTATGCACTTGCTTACAAAGAAGATAAGCCCTGGTACGATCCTTACTATACGGAATTAGCTTCCGAAGACGATTGGGGTTTCCGTCTTTTAAAACGAAAAACAGCCTTGCAAAGACATGTTTTATATGCAACTAAAAATAGTGCTGATTTTACAGGAAACTCAGAATATTACAATGCATACGAAAAACTGGATACCACATTTAATTCGGAAAATCCTTTGGTTGCAGAGTTTAATTTTGATGTGAAACTGGCACCTGAACCACTTAATGCATTTCTTGTTTTGCAAATAGATACAGAGAATGGCGAAAATAGTTTTCTGCGCATTCCTATGAATCTTGTGCGCTACGATTGGAATGGCGCCAATAACTTTACACTTTCTATTACCAGTGGAAACATTCCATTGAAAATTAAACGCATCGTTGCGTATTTGTGGAATATTGATAAAAAACAACTTCATATTAAAATAAACTCTTTCCGTCTTTATCAATTAAAGGGCGATGGTGTTAAAGTAATTTCAAAAGCTAAAATTTAAAGTTATGTTGAACAGAAGCAGTGCTCCCTCTTTTAAAACGATTGATAAAATTGATGTTATCAAAGCAGAACATCAAAAACTAAATAATGGAATAGATCTTTATTCTGTATCTGCCGGAAGCCAGGAAATAGTGAAACTTGAATTTACATTTCGCGCGGGAATGTACCATCAGCCGGCAACCCTGATAGCCTCTACAACCAATGTAATGCTCGAAAGCGGAACAAAATCTTATACTGCAGATCAGTTAAGCGATGGAATCGACTTTTTTGGTTCGTTTCTCGAATTGCAGGTAGAGCAGGATTTTGCAACCATTACTTTGTTCTCTTTAAATAAATACCTGGATGAAAGTCTGAAGTTTATAGAAGATATTATTAAATATCCTGTGTTCCCGGAACATGAATTTAAAGTACACATTACAAATAAAAAACAAAAACACGCCATCAATTCTCAAAAGGTAAGTGTATTGGCGCGTAGAAAATTTTCGGAGTTATTGTTCGGTCCTGAGCATCCTTATGGACGCGATGTATATGAAGCAGATTTTGATAGAATCAGTATAACTGAACTTAAAGATTTTTTTAAGAGCCACTACAATGCCCTCAACTGCACCATTTTTGCGTCTGGAAATCTTCCTTCTACTTTACGGGATACTTTAAACAAGTATTTTGGTAAGGATAAATGGGGTGGCGTGCAGGCCGAACCATCTAAAGCACTGGTTGCATTAGATACTACCAAACAACAAAAACACTTTATTCAGAGAGATGATGCGATTCAATCTGCCATTCGCATTGGAAGGATTTTGTTTAATAAAACACATCCCGATTATTTTAAATTCCAGGTACTGAATACTATTTTGGGAGGTTATTTTGGCTCGCGCCTTATGGCGAATATCCGTGAGGACAAAGGTTATACCTATGGCATTGGTAGTGGTTTAAATAACCTGGTGCACAGTGGTTACTTCTTTATCTCCACAGAAGTGGGAGCAGACGTAACAAAAGCAACCCTGACAGAGATCTATAAAGAAATAGCTTTATTACGCGAAAAACTTGTTGACCCTTCTGAATTAGAGACGGTAAGAAATTACATTCTCGGTAATTTTTTAAGAAGTGTAGACGGACCTTTTTCTCTTTCTGATAAATTTAAATCCATTTGGGAATTCGGTCTTGACTATTCTTTTTTTGACAACTATTTTCACGCCGTAAAAACGGTGACACCAGAAGAACTTAAAGACCTGGCAAACAAATACCTTCAGGAAAAAGACCTGATTGAATGTGTAGTTGGGAAGATGTAAACGCGTTTGGGCAATGGCATGTTACTAATTCCGAAATCCGATCTTGCGCGTTACAGACAAAATAAGGTTGGTGGAATTTGTTTTAATTGTTTTACCGTTTAAATAACTTGCTACCGGGGTTATGTTTCGAAGACCTGCACCGTGCCTTACCTCCAGACCTAAAGCTGTTTTGCTGCCGAATAGAAATGAGCAACCTAATTCACGACTGATACCATAGTCTGTTTTTTTTTATTTTTCCGGATAATAGATGACGTTACCCCGGGGTTGAGTTATCAGAAGGAAATTTGTGTAAATACCAGGATGCAAAACAAACAAAGCAGTGGTCGGAATAATGTCATTATTTTAAATTAAAGTAGAGGTAACTATGGGTGATAAGCTTGTAACTATATAGAAATTATTTGCTTTCCTCTTTAAACAAAAAAGCTCCTGTGATCTTTCACAGGAGCTTTTTTTAATGTTATCAGAAATTATTTTTTTGTTGTTTTTGTGTCGTTTGCTTTTTCAGTAGAGGCTTCTTTTTTGCAGCAGGATTTTCCTTCTTTAGAACATCCTTCTTTTTTTTCGCCAGCACAAGATTTACCTTCTTTAGCGCATTCTTTTTTTGCTTTTTTGTCTTTGTCATCACCAAAGGTGTTGGCAATTGCTGAGCTTCCTAACAATCCTGCGAAAGCAGCCATTAAAAATATTTTTTTCATTTTGTTTTGGTTTACGTGATTCATACAAATATAAAACATTATTTGCCTGGCAGTTGTTAAAAAGAATCAATTAATGTAGCCCATAAGCTTGATATTAATCAGTTTAACTCCATTATTTGAACCAGTCGATGTTATCAAAATATGCCGTTATCGGGTAATGGTCGGTAAATGTTTCATCGCTTCTTTTATATTTACTACAATGCAATCCTTTATCATGCAGAATGTAATCTATCCTGAATTGTGGCCATTTGCCCGCATAAGTTCTTCCAAAGCCCAACCCTTTTTCTACAAAAGAGTCTTGGAGTTTCCGCGCAAGTTGCTGATAAGAGTAGGAGGCAGCCGTTTCGTTAAAGTCACCACACAACACAATCTTATAGGGACATAACTTCATATGCAATACAATCATATCTACTTGCATTGTGCGTTTTAAAAAGGCCCTTTTTAAGCGGCGAAGGATGTTTTTACTGTTAACTACTTCATCCTCTGCATTTTTTTTCTCAGATATCACATCGTCCAGGAATTGGTTATCAGATTTACTGAAACTTATGGATTGCAGATGTACATTGTAAACTCTCAGCGTGTCTTTATTCACCAATATGTCGGAGTATATACAAATGTTATTACTCGTGGTATTAAAAACTATTTTGCCTTTTTTAATGATGGGGTATTTACTAAAGGTAGCAATACCCCAGTGATCAAACTTCCGGAGCGTGGTGGTATACTCACAGTGATAATAAGGTGTATTTAAAATCTGTTTTACGCTGTCAATATTGTTAAAGTCTCCTTTTTCTTCAGAGGTGTAAAATTCCTGCAGACAAAGAATATCTGGTTTAATATCTACCAGACTGTTCATGATTTTAGGACGGGTCTCGTGATTTTTTTTCCAGTTATAGAGATCAAACAACATGCTATTGTAAGAAGTTACTTTAAGTTGCTTGGTTTCTACTTTGGTTCGGGTAACGCTAACCTGCACATATCTTAAAGCAGTAGGAGTGCCAATTACAAAAGCCGCGAGTCCAAACACAAATGCGGGTTTAAATTGCACCATCCAGTAAAGGATGAAGAAAAAATTTAACAGGAATAAAAAAGGAAAAGCGAGTCCGAAAAAAGCGGGTAGCCAGAAAAGTACGGGCGAAATGTATTTGGCAAAAACAGCAATCAGCAGACTCAGAATGATAAGGTAGTGAAGCCACAACACAATTCTGTTAAAAACAGAGAGCTTGCGCTGTTCTCGGGAAATTACCAGGTACCGTAATTCGCGGATAGATATTTTATTAAATACGGAGATCTAAAAATTATTTTACCAGTGCCAATGCCTCTTCAATATACGCGTAGGAACTAAGTATTTCAGGTTTTCCATCAATCACCGCTACATCATGCTCAAAGTGGGCACTCGGTTTATTGTCAGCTGTAATAATCGTCCAGCCGTCGTTTAATTGTTTAATGTTTTTTGTCCCCATGTTAATCATAGGTTCAATAGCGAGTACCATGCCTTCTTTAATTTTAGGACCATCCCCGCGTTTTCCATAATTAGGAACTTCTGGTTCTTCGTGCATAGTTCTTCCAAGACCGTGACCCACTAACTCTCTCACTACGCCAAATCCGTTTTTTTCAGCGTGTTGCTGAATGGCGTGACTAATATCTCCAATCCGGTTACCACTTACCATTTGCTGGATGCCGAGGTAAAGACTTTCTTTGGTTACTTCAATCAGTTTTTTCACTTCGGCGCTCACTTCACCCACGGCAAACGTGTAGGCGTGGTCTCCATAAAAGCCATTTTTCTTAACACCACAATCCACCGAAATAATGTCTCCCTCTTTTAAAGCTTGTTTGGTTGGAATACCATGTACTACAGCTTCGTTAATTGAAATACAAAGTGTTGCAGGAAAATCAGGAGCGCCTCTGGGACCTTTAAAGCCTTTAAAAGCGGGAATTCCGCCATTATCACGAATGTATTCTTCAGCAAGTTTATCAAGATTGGCAGGAATAACTCCTGGTTTTATTTCGCGGGCAATAATACCTAAAGTACGCGACACCATCAGCGCCGACTCGCGCATCAATTCAATCTCTTCTCTATTTTTTAAGTAAATCATTTTGTTCCGAATATTTTTTTAAAGATAGAGCTTTCACTTTTCTTATAATTGTGATGAGCCTCTGCATTTTTTAATTGATGAGAGAAGTCGCCCCCTTCAGGATGAAGTGCTTGCCAGACCTCGCTCCAGCCTATGAAACCGCCTATGCATCTGTCGTCGATGAAAATATCTGCATTCAATTTGCGTGAGGTTTTTTCATCAAGTACTTCTTCAGGATAATTTTTATTTACGGCGTAAAATTCCACACCATTTTCTTTGCAGTAATTTACGGCGTCCTGCAAAAGATCGCCCGTGCGAATGGTCCACAAAATAAGCTTGTGACCTTTTTGCTGCAATGCCTTTAAAGTCGCAAAAGCGAAGAGCATCTCTTTTCCAATGGCTGGATACTTATGCTCTACAACAGTTCCATCAAAATCGATGGCCAGTACTTTGCTATTTTCACTTAAAAAGGATTTCATTGTTTTATAAATTTTTTGCTGATAAAACCTTCATGTCTTTATCCAGTTCATAAAGCCGAGGTTGTGCCGTGCCAATTTCAAATTCTAAAATTTGTTCTGGGGTCATTTTTTCAAGATACATGATCAACGCACGAAGACTATTGCCATGAGCAGCGATCACAACATTTTTTCCGGCCTTTAATTTCGGAATAATTTCAGATTCAAAATAAGGAATCACACGCGCCGCCGTGTCTTTAAGACTTTCTCCGTTTGGGGGCGGAATGTCGTAACTTCTGCGCCATACTTTTACTTGTTCTTCACCGTATTTGTTTGCGGTTTCTGTTTTATCAAGTCCTTGCAAGTCGCCGTACATGCGTTCGTTCAGCGCTTTATCATAAACGGGTTTAAGAGGCGCGTGTTCTGCTGTTTCTAATGCCAGGTTCAAAGTGTTTTGCGCTCTTTTAAGGTCAGACGCGTAGGCATAATCAAAGGACATTCCTTTTAATTTTACTCCCGCATTTTTAGCTTCTTCAATGCCTTTTGGAGTTAATTCAACATCTACCCATCCTGTAAATTTGTTTTCTAAATTCCAGGTGCTTTGTCCGTGACGGAAAATAATTAATTGTGCCATAATTTTGAGGCAACAAATATAGGGTTAAATAGCTAAAATTCAGGGAGATTTTAATCAAACCGAGATCAAAAAAAATATTAAATTATGATGCGTTAGGCCTTAAAGTGTGAATAGATGAAAGCCTGGAGAACTCAAAATTACAACTGAACACACTTAGAGCTAGATCTCAATTGCCTTTTTAAAATCAACAAGATTGTCAGCAGTTCCCGGTAGTTCTTGCAGGCTAAAAGTTTTGCTTTCGGCTTCAGCTGATTTTCTAAAAAGTTCTTTGTTGCAGAGGTACAGCTTATTTTTAGTGAACACGCAAATAGAATAGGTCTTTTGGGGATCATAAACCATTTTAAAGTTAGTGGCTTTGTCTAAAGCATACACTGTTTTATTAGAATGATCGATAAGATAAATGAGATCCGGGCTAACTGCTTTTTGACTTTCCTGCATTACAAAAGTAGGAACTGTTGTATTTCCAGCAGGGGCAGAGTGTGGACAATCGGAATTATAAATACCAAAACGTGATACCTGGAAGAGCCGGGTAGCTTTAACCTGCAGACTCATGGCATTAAAATTAGAAGCCATCTCATTTTGTTCTGCCACATTGTATTTAGCCTGCATGGCTGCTTTTTCTTTATCGTAATCTGCTTGTTTTTTCTTTTGTTCAGCCAAATAAGCAGCTTGTTTGGATTGCATTTCGGCTAGTAATTTTTTTTCTTGTTGCACCCGTTTTTCAACAAGACTTTCGTAAGCCTCAAATTTTTGCTGGTAAATGGTTTCAGCTTTTTCGAATTCATTTTCCGGAAGAACAGGATAGACAACCAGTTTTTCAGAGCGGTTACGGTAGATCAGGTTCAGGATATAATTTTTTCCTTTTACAGGTCCCTGCGAAATTTTCACATCACTCCACGTGATCTCGTGTAATTCCTTAGTGTAATTTTTATTTTCGGGTCCCACTTCAAAAACGATATTATCGAAAGCTGCGAGTTCAGGGAACTCAGAATAACTGCCATCTAACTTAAAGGTAGGCTTGCCGGGATTGAATTTTACAGGTTTTGCAGGCTCTTTAGGTCTGGGTAGTTTATCTGCCTTTGCTGTATATACTACTCTTACGCTGTCAATTTTCTTAGGAATTATTTTTTCTATTTCATTTTTTAAGACCTCAAGCTTTGTATTCCTCGCAGCTGGTAAATTGACAGCAGTTTGTGCTTTCTTTTTATTTTCGAATGCCTTATCTTTTTGAATATACTTCCAGTTTCTTTCAAGTGTATCGAGGTAGTATTGATTGAATTTGTCTTCAGTAGTTGCAGAAGCCAATTCTACCTCAAGACTTTTATCGGATTTAATAAAAACGGGTTCGCCATCCTGAGAGCCTTTTATATCAAACATTCCGGCGCTTTCAAGATTATAATGCCTTCCAGAACTATCATAGGCCATAGGAATACCGCTGGCGATAACATCTCCCATATCATGAAATTCCTGGTACTCAATAGTTACGTCTCCAACAATGTCTTTCCCGTTTTTATCTACAAAACTATTTTTGGGAACTTTGATTTTAGAGGATGTTGTATGCGTAATATTTCCTCCTTTTGCATTATTTACCTTGTAGGTGGAGTAAGAAGGTTTTAATTTTTGCGAAGGAGCATTTATAAATGCTGGCTTACTGGTATTTTTTGGAGTAGTATTCTGAGTAATTAATGTTTCATGCGTTTTGTTGTTTTGTTGTTGATTGCTGAATAAAGAAAAATAAGTAACGGTACAAACTACCGTTATTCCGGCTATTACCGTGGAGTATCGGATTTTCTTATTCTGCCACCAACTCTCATCCCCGCGGGCCTGTTTTAAACTTTGCTGTTTAAAGCGTTCAACTAATTCAGTAAAATTCTGGTGTTGCTTAATCTCCTCGTCGCTTACTTTCGGTCTGTCTATATTAAATTTAGGGCTCATACTACACTTTTAATTTACTCAATGATTTTTTTAATTTCTCAATAATCCTGTACATGCGTACTTTGGCGTTAACTTCGGTAATGTCTAATATTTCGGCGATTTCTTTAAAAGGCCTTTTCTCAAAGAACCGTAATTCAACCATTTGCAAATCATCGCTGTTTAACTCAAGGATAAGTCTTTTTATAGCCGGAATATATTCTTCAAAAAAAGGCTCTTCGTTTTCTTCGCAAATAAAACGCAGATCGCCAATGTCAGCATTTACAGCACGTTTGTCTTTCTGTGTTCTAAAAAGCTGCATCACTTCGTTATGAGCGATACGGTACAGCCAGCTGGCAAAAGGCACACCTTTAAACTGGTATTTAGGGAGGTTCGTAAGTGCTTTTAGAAAAACCTGCCCCGTAATATCAAAGGCAGTATCTTTTGAATCCATACGTTGATGCACGTAATTAAAGATCTGCTTGTAGTACTTGTTATACAAAGGAGCAAATTTTTCCGGATTAAGCTTCGCAGCTTCGATAATTACTAACTCCTCGTTAAGCTGCTGATTAGTGTGGTGAAAATGGGGGTTAATTGCCATAGTGGAGGGTTAAAACTGCTTATAGACTTATAACCTAAATAAGCCCGCAGGGTTACGCCAAAATTTCAAATAACTTTACCTTTATAATTAAGTACTTGATACTCAGTTACATTTTTTTTATGTTAAATGAGTGGAATGGCTTTTATTTAGGGTGAAACGTATGTCTCAATGAGTGAAGTGATTTGTTTTATGTAGCAGACCGCTCAAAAAAGCTAATTTTAATCTCTTCTCATTAAAAAAGGCAGCTCGTTGGAAGCTGCCTTTTTATTAAAACCTTTAGCGTATGACCGTGACGTGGCCAACCATGAAATGATTTTTATTAAAGACATCTGTTACCTGGGCTTTCCAGGTGTAAGTATCTTCTTTAATGCTTTCATCATCTTTCGATTGACCGTTCCATACATCTGTAATGTCATTCGTTTTAAATACCTGGTGTCCCCAACGGTCATATATTTGCAAAGTAAATTTAATTATACCTACTCCTTTGGGTCTGAAATCATCATTCACACCATCGCCATTGGGTGTAAAAACGTTTGGAAAATAAACCGTGTAAGATGGTTTGATATCCAGAACCTGCATGATCGTATCTATGCAACCGAATTGATTTTTTGCTATCTGCACAACCATTGGTTTGGTTTGTCTCAGATTTTTAATGAGGTGTGTGAAGTCAGGGGTACTGAAATTAGATCCATCACTTACATAATAACGTATGCTATTTGCATCTGCGGAAGCCCCATTACTAATGGTAATAATAGGCTCATCTTCGTCAACCTGCTCTGGTTCAACTTTAAAGCCGGCCTTAGGAAGGGGATAAACGTTGATGTAACCCGGAAAAAGTTGTCTGGTTCTGCAACCAGCATTGCTCACAAGCGTTAAGTCTACATCGTAATTTCCGGAAGCAGGGAAGCAACGTGTTGCAGCAGAGAATGTGGTAGTTGGACTGCCATCACTGAAATCCCAGGCAGTAGTCCACGATCCGGTAGCAATACTGGACGCATCTTTAAAATTAACGCACAGGGTAGGACAGCCAGATTTAAAATCAGAAGAAACGCCTGCTATTACTTTTGGATTTACTGTTACCTGTCTTAAAGTATCGTCAGAGCAACCAAACTCGCTCGTTACAGTAAGATGGATCTGGTAATTACCAGGAGCACTATAAACATAACTTGGTGTAAGTGTTGTTTGATCTGGTATATTATCTCCGTTAAAGTCCCAGTCAAACCTTGTAAGAGCTCCATCCTGGGTGGTAGATAAATCCGTGAAGGATAATTTTTCCGTAGCACAAATGGTGGTGTGGGTAAAGTTAGCGGTAGGTTTATTATGCACAATCACATTCGAGGCAAAGTTGCTTGAACAATTTTTATCGGTTACGGCAATCAGTGTTGTTGCATAGGTTCCTGGGCTGGCATACTGATGCGACGGAGTAATTAATCCAGAGGTGTTAGCTGAACCAGAGGACGGATCACCGAAATTCCAGGCATAAGTCACAATATTACCCTGCGTCAGGTTATTAAATTGGGTGTTCTGCCCTATGCAGGTCTGGGAGTTCGTGAAACTCACTGAAGGTAGAGGATAAACCGTAATGGTTGAATTAAAAGTACTAGAACAGCCAAGGTCTGATGTTGAAGTTAACCCCACCGTGTAGGTACCGGCACTTAAGAAAGGGTAAGCCGCGTCAGTAGTAGTTAAAGTCGTATTGTCAATAGCCCAACTGAACCCTGCTGGAGAACCCTCCGGAAAGCTCGTGGAGTTTGTAAATACACTAGGCAAACCTAAACAATTATTAGAAGTGGTGTAAAATGCAACCGGATTCTGATAAATTTTAACTACATCTTGAAAAGTATCTCTACACCCAAATGTATTTAAAACAATAAGCGCAGCGGTATAAGTCCCGGAGTTAGAGTAGGTGAAAGAAGGGTTAGGAGCAAGACTGCCCAATACCCCATTGTTATATTGATACCAGGAGTAACCAGCTGTGTTAAGTGTTGGCGTTAGATTTGTAAATTGAGTAGGACTTCCTAGGCAGACTGCATTGCTTGCGAAATTTGCTACAGGCACAGGAAACACTGTGATAGTCTTGGCAACGATAAGACTGCAAGTTAAAGGTACAGCGAGTAATGTTCCTTCGGGATAACTCAGTTCGGTCAACGAAACCGCATAGACACTGTAAGAGTTATTTGTCTGGAAAAAATGGGTAGGATTTGATAAGGTGGATGTTGGAGTTGCGCTGTTATCATTAAAGTTCCATAGATGTGAATCAATAGTATAACCTGTTGGTATGGTACTTGAATTTGAAAATTTCGTAGAATCACCATAACAAAATTTACTAGCGGTCCAGTTTACAAATGGTTTAGGGTAAACGATAATAGGAGCGCTAGTGTCCTTTTTGCAACCGAAAGTAGAGATGGCAGTTAATATAATAGTGTAAGTATTATAAGCTGTATATTTATGATTAACAGAATAGGTAGATGAAACATTTGTGTAAGTTGTAGTTTGTCCATCGCCAAAATTCAAAGAGTAAGATTGAACGGCATCGGCAAAAATGTCGATATTCGTGTTTATACGAATAGAATCATTTACACAAGAGTTATGGGTAGGCGTAACGGTAACCCCAGGATAAGGATGAATAGTCAGACCCCCAACGGTTGAACTGGAACATCCTAAAAGCGAAGTGGCACCTAGTGTAACGGTGTAAACCCCATAGGTACTATAATTAGCAGCTGGGAGCATTTGGTTGGAAGTAGTTCCGTTGCCAAAATTCCAGGTGTAAGTAGTAATGCTTCCGGTTAATATATTTTGGGTAACCGAAAACTGAACGGGGGCTCCCTGGCAGGCATCGTGGGGACTGAAACTCAGTTCTGGAAGTGGATCTATCACGAGTGTATTTATTACGGTAGCGATACATCCCTTGTCGGATGTTGCCATAACTGTTGGATTTTTGGTTCCGGCAGTTGTGTAGGTAAAAACTGGATTTTGAGAAACTAAAGAAGCTGTGCTTGCAAAGAAAGTCGTGTAGCTTGCTATAGAACCGGGCGCCGGTACAGTAGCGTTTGACGTAAATTGGCTAGGAGTATTTAAACAGCCCCCATTAACTGCAGATGTGAGGGTTGGAACTGGGTCTACGGAGACGGATTTTGTAATCGTGGTTAAACACTCATTGTTGGTTATGAGTGAATAGGTCACAACGTAGTTGCCAATCGCGGCGTAAGTATGGCTTGTGATGGCGTTTGACCCAAAGGTTCCATCCCCAAAATCCCAATTCATAGCATAAATAACACCAGGAGGAGCTATCGTGGGGTTGCTGGTAAATTGCACTCCACTATTCAGGCAGGTTGTACCGCTGGTTGTAAAATTTCCGACTGCTGAAGGATAAATGTCTATTGTTTTCTGCGCAACAGAAGTACATCCCATATCACTGGTGGCCGTGAAAGTAACATTATAGTTACCTGGTACAGTCCAGGTATGCGAACTCAGGGTTGTTGAACTTGGCAATATGGCAAAATTTCCGTCTGCATAATTCCAGAACAAGCTACCTACAGAGGCGGTGGGTAGAGGAACAGGGGAAATAGTAGCCGAAGTGTTGATAGTAACAGGTAAATTAACGCAACCTGAATTTAAAGAAAAACTTAACTGTGGCAAGGGATGCACCTGTATAACATGGGTTGCCGTATCCTTACAATTACGATTTGTAGTAGTGATATGTGTGACTGTATACGTGCCATAACTTGGAAAATTAATTGTCCCCGGATTTGAAAAGGTACTAATACCCGCAGGGAAGCCGAAATCCCAATAGCTACTGGCAATACTGCTCGCACCAATACTTGCGACGGATGAATTGTTGGTATAGGTGAAAGGAAGCGAACAATTATTTAATGTGGCGTAGGTAAATGAGGCAACGGGATTTGGATAAATTGTTATAAGAACCGTCTGGGTCGAAGGACAATTGGCATTACTCACTATGCTAAGGGTAAGTACAAAAGTATTTGTTTGGGCATATAGATGTATGGGATTCTGCAGGGTCGATGTATTCGCCGCTCCTGAAGAGGGTTCTCCGAAATCCCAGGCATAACTAGTGATGGTTCCACTCGATGGATTTGCGGAAGCTGTAAAGACCGCACTTTCACAAGAAGCAGGGACAGATACGGTTAAAGTTGGGAGTGGGAAAACCTGGATCTTTTGGGTAACAGTGTCGCCGCAACCTAAATTAGAAACACCAATAAGTTTTACCGTATAATTACCAATAGAAGGGAAAAAATAAGTGGGATTTGTTGCAGTAGTCGTATTTGTTCCCCCGAAACTCCAGGTGTAAGTTACAAATCCAGAAGAGATACTTGAATTATTTGTAAAGGTAAAGTTCTGAGTACAGGCATTAACAGAGGTTGTGGTAAACGCGACAGTAGGCGAAGGTGAAATTTGCAGGCTATGGCTAATTGCAGCATAACAATTGTGATTACTCATGGCTAATAAACTTACCGTATAAATGCCGGGCGCGGTATAAGTGTGCACGGGACTAGGTTGTGCAGAAGTTTGACCATCACCGAAATTCCAACTGAAACCAGCAAGGCTTCCGGCCGCAACCGAAGTGGATATAGATGGCGTAAATGCTGTACCATTTTTATCGCATAAAGGATTTGCAGTAAAGTCAATAATAGGAGGTGGAAAAATGCCCATAGTTTGGGTAAGTGTGGAAATACAGCCCTGGTTACTTTGTCCCACGAGGGTTAAAGTGTATATCCCAATAGTGGTGTAGGTTTCCGTTGGATTATCTGTATAGGTGGTTTGTACAGAAGTATTCCCTGTGCCTAATGACCAGGTGTAACCAACAATAGATCCAACTGGGATATTCGAGGTGTTGGTAAACTGAACAAGGCTGTTTATACAATTTGTAAAAGGAACAAAGCTAAGGTTAGGGTTAGGATAAATGGTTACAAAACTTATAGTAGAGTCTGCACAGCCCCGGTTGGATACGGCTCGTAGTTTAACAGCATAGGTTCCTGAATTCGCATACACGTGAACTGGATTGGGGGCGGTTGATACAGGCGTTCCATCTCCAAAATCCCAGTAAAAAGATTGTATAAAACCGCTGGAAATGGTCTTAGTGCTTATAAAGCTATATGTTGGTGCGCAGGCACTGGCGTTTCCTGCGGTGAAAGATAAAACCGGTGCAGGTAAATTCGTTAGAGTGTGCGAAAATGTTGGTCCTGGGCAACCTGGTACCAATAAAGTTGTACAGGTGTAAACACCAGGAATGGTTGCAATAATACACTGGTTAGGATCATTCACAACACCTGGTCCATTCCAGTTAGTTGTCAAAAAACCGGCAGGAGCGCACATAGCAACAGGAGTGTTAGGACAGGCAGTATCCTGCACTGCAGTTTCGTAACTTGTACAAATACCGTCAAGATAAGCATACGCAAAGTGACCGGAAGGACCACAGTCATAAACGGTAAACTGAAGCGTAACATTTTGACCGATGTTTGGAGTAAGGTCAACCGTAACGTTGGTCCAGGGTTTATAAATTACGGGAGAATTATTTCCGGGAGCTCCTAATGCAGAAGTACTGTAACCGGTAACACCGCTTCCGGCAGAAACCTGGTAAAATGTACAGGTAATAGGGTTGCCCAGTGTATCAATAATCTCACTGGTAAAGCGGGGTTGATCTGCCACGCTATGTCCACCGTCGTTTAAAACAGCTGCGTAACGGTAAGTAAAATTTGCAGTTGCCGCGGTAACAAAAAAGGTTTGTGAAATACGATCCGCCCTACCACCGGTGGCAGTGCTTCCCAGTCTTGCCGAAGAACTTCCACCACCTGGATAAACCATAGGAAAACCACCATAAGGATCATTCCCGGTGGTGCTGATTATCGTTTGATCTCCATTTGCAGTGCCACAGCAACCGGCCACATTGGTTAAGGGATTAAAACCGGTGCTTCTTGTCCAGCCTGCAAAAGTGCCTTGCTCAAAATCAATGTTGGTACAGGGTCCCGCGTTTGTATAAGCTCCGTTATATTTTTTTCCCTTAGCGCCAACAGGTTCGTGGGTCACCCAAACCAGATCTTCATCCTTTACGTGTTTATGAGTGAGTTGCTCAAGGTAAATAGATTTCTGACCCGCAATCATTTCAGCCCTTTCAGCTGCTGTCATGTGTTTTTTGTCAGCAACTCCGTTCCAGTACTTATAATTAAAGAAACCGGTATCTGCCTGCAAAGCTTTCTGTTTCTGAGAAAAAGCGGTGACTGAAACAAAAAAAGTCAATATAAAAAGAAGGTAAATTTTTGATTTCATTTTTCGGTGCAATTATTTCTGTGTGTTGTCACTTATATTCTGTTTTTTATAGGTATACTTAAATATCTGTAAATTAGTTTTTTACATTACTTTAAGAGCGCTTTTTTTATAAATAGTCACTACTCGAAAAGAGTGTTAAAGATAGTAAAATTACTGATTCAAAAAAGAGCATTTTTTATATATTTCTGTTAAGGTTTTTCTTTTTAAGGTCTATTTCACAAATGTTTACGGACTAATACGGAAAAGGTTTTTAACAAGTTATGCAATTTAGACGAAGCATTGTTTTTTAACCTCGAAAAACTGAGAATTGCGTGCGCTCAATCCATTTTAACAAAAAGAGCTTCAAATTTTAACACTATCTTAACAAAAATACGGCTTTAAACTTTTTATCAGGAAATTTTCTTTGAAGCTTCTTCGCCTACGTAACTGCCAATGGCTATTCCCATTCCGCCCATACGCACTGCCGCCAGAACATTAGCACTTACAAACTTAATAATAGGCTGTTTTTCTGAACCTACACCCATTATTCCACTCCATCTTTGATCAATTTCGAAACGGGTATCAGGCAAGATCATTTCCTTTAATAATTTTTGCAGGTGATCTTGAATTTTAGAATTTAGTCCCTGTTGTTGAGTTGTTTCTTTTTTGAAATCCAGATTTCTACCCCCGCCGAACAAAATCCTGTTATCTATGTTTCGGAAATAATAGTAGCCCTTAAAAAAATGAAATGCCCCTTTTATTTTAAGGTTAGTAATAGGTTTTGTTATTAAAACCTGCGCTCTTGCAGGTTCAACGTCCTTTATAGAAAGAAGTGTTTTGGCAAAACCATTCGTTGCAACAACTACTTTAAGGGCTTTAAAAATTCCTTTGTCGCTAATTATTTCAACGCTTCTCCCCAAATCGTTAAACCCTGAAACAGTTACACCATTTAAAATTTCAATCCCTTTTTTGCGGGCGAGCAGTGTAAGGTTTTTCATCATCAACTGCGTGTCAAGTTGTCCTTCGAATGCGTTTAAGATTGCGCCCTTTGTTCCATTGAAACGCATTTTTCCAGTTGAAACTTCAGAGTAACATGTTTTAAAACCTAGAACGCGTTTCATTTCCTTGTTTAAAAAAGGAAGTTGCTCCCTGCATTGCAGAAATTCTTTTTCATCGGTGAATAATTCAAAGCCGCCATATGGCCTATAATCTATGTTTTTATCTTTCAGGCGATCTCTTAAAATTTGGAGGCCATCGCTTCTCATTTTTACTGTTTTCCACACGCTTGTTTCAGGCATCTGGCTGAGGTCATCCAACACTTCGCCCGCACTGCCAAAACAGGCAAAACCGGCGTTTTTGGTACTTGCTCCATTAGGCATGAATCCCGATTCAAGAATTAACACAGAGGCCCTGGGATTCTTTTCCCTGAAAGAAATGGCTGTACTAAGCCCTACAATCCCGCTTCCAATGACCAGTAAATCAAAGGGATTAAAAAAATGTTTTCTTTCCCAATAGCTATAGTTTTGGTCGTTAATAAATTGCATAAAACGTGCGTTTAAGGAAGGATTTTTTTTGTAAATTTATTTCCTTAATTAGAGTATTCCAATAGACATGTTTTTTAATTTTAAGCGGGTAGTATTTTTCACTTCTTTAGTATTTAGTTGTTTTTCTTTTTTTGCACAAGACATTTTGGTCGAAGTTCAGGGTACCGTCTCTGATGAAACTTCCGATTTGAGTGGAGTGAACCTCCAGGTTAACCAGGGAGGCAAGGTTCTTAATAATGCTTTAACCGATCCAACGGGAAAGTATAATTTCAATGTTCCCCTCGGCGGCGAATTTTTGATTGTAGTTTCCAAAGCCGGTTATGTATCGAAAAAATTCACCATTAGTACTAACGGTGTAACACCTGAGCGTGCAGCTTTAAAATTTAAGCCCATTGGTGCAGAGATCTCTTTATTTAAAAAAGTGGATGGAGTAGATTATTCTGTCTTAAATCAACCTATTATTAAATACGTTTATAATCCCACAAAAGAAAACTTCGAATACGATAAAGGATATTTAAACCAGATGCTTGAAGCCCTTGAAACTGTTAAAGAAGCAGAGAGAGCTGTCAAAAATAAGGAAAAAGCATTAGCGGGAAATTACACGGACCTTTTAAAAGACGGTGATAAGCTTTTTGCTGCAAAAGATTGGCCGGGAGCAACAAGTAAATATCAGGAAGCCTTAAAATTAAAGCCAGCAGAAACCTATCCTAAGACACAGATAGCAGCCATTAACAAGGCAATGGCAGATGCAGAGGCAAAAGCAAAGGCAGATGCGGAAGCAAAAGCAAAAGCAGCGGCAGATGCAGCAGCTAAGAAGGCGGCCGAGGAAGCAGCTGCGAAGGCAAAAGCAGACGCAGAAGCTAAAGCAAAGGCAGAAGCAGACCGATTAGCAAAAGAAAAGGCAGCTGCAGACGCTGCAGCTAAGGCCAAGGCAGAAGCAGACGCATTAGCAAAAAAACAAGCAGAAGAAGCAGCCGCTAAAAAAGCCGCAGACGAGGCAGCAGCAAAGGCCAAAGCAGAAAAAGAATTAGCTGACAAATTAGCAAAAGAAAAAGCAGAAGCAGAAGCAAAAGCCAAAGCTGACGCAGAAGCAAAAGCTAAAGCCGAGGCAGCTGCACTTGCAAAAAAACAAGCAGATGAGGCAGCAGCAAAAGCTAAGGCTGAAGCAGAGGCCAAGGCAAAAGCGGAGGCTGAAGCAGCCGCTAAAAAAGCGGCCGAAGAGGCAGCGGCTAAAGCAAAAGCGGAAGCAGAAGCATTAGCGAAAAAACAAGCAGAGGAAGCAGCAGCTAAAAAGGCAGCGGATGAAGCAGCTGCAAAGGCAAAGGCAGATGCTGAAGCACTAGCCAGGAAACAAGCAGAAGAAGCTGCGGCTAAAAAAGCAGCGGATGAAGCGGCGGCAAAAGCAAAAGCAGAAAAAGAATTAGCAGATAAATTAGCAAAAGAAAAGGCGGAAGCAGAAGCTAAAGCAAAAGCTGAAGCAGATGCCAAAGCAAAAGCGGATGCTGAAGCATTAGCGAAAAAACAAGCAGAAGAGGCAGCGGCAAAAGCTAAGGCTGATGCCCTGGCAAAAGCAAGGGCTGAAGCTGAGGCAGCAGCAAAAAAGGCAGCCGATGAAGCGGCAGCAAAAGCCAAAGCAGATGCGGAAGCATTAGCGAAAAAACAAGCAGAGGAAGCTGCGGCTAAGAAAGCTGCAGAAGAGTCTGCCGCCAAAGCCAAAGCAGAGGCTGAAGCATTGGCAAAGAAACAAGCAGAAGAAGCTGCGGCTAAAAAGGCGGCTGACGAAGCAGCGGCAAAAGCAAAAGCGGAAAAAGAATTAGCAGATAAATTAGCAAGGGAAAAAGCGGAAGCTGAGGCAAAAGCAAAAGCCGAGGCCGAGGCAAAGGCGAAAGCAGATGCAGAAGCTTTAGCGAAAAAACAGGCTGACGAAGCAGCAGCAAAAGCTAAGGCAGAAGCCATGGCAAAGGCAAGAGCAGATGCAGAAGCCGCGGCTAAGAAAGCAGCAGATGATGCAGCAGCAAAGGCTAAGGCAGAGGCTGAAGCATTGGCAAAGAAACAAGCTGAAGAAGCTGCGGCTAAAAAAGCGGCAGATGAAGCGGCAGCCAAAGCAAAAGCAGCGGCAGATGCGGCAGCCAAGGCAAAAGCCGACGCGGAAGCTTTAGCAAAAAAGCAGGCAGAAGAGGCAGCTGCTAAAAAAGCAGCTGAAGACGCAGCTGCGAAAGCTAAGGCAGAGTCAGATGCGAAAGCAAAAGCGGAGGCAGAAAGATTGGCGAAAGAAAAAGCAATGGCAGACGCAGCCGCGAAAGCCAAAGCAGACGCAGAGGCAGCTGCGAAAGCCAAAGCCGAAGCAGATGCGTTAGCAAAAAAATTAGCAGATGAAGCAGCAGCTAAAAAAGCAGCGGAAGATGCAGCAGCAAAAGCGAAAGCAGATGCGGATACTAAAGCCCGATTAGAAGCAGAAAGACTTGCGAAGGAAAAAGCCTCTGCCGACGCGGCCGCCAAGGCGAAGGCAGATGCTGAAGCAGCAGCGAAATTAAAAGCAGAAGCAGATGCGAAAGCGGCGGCAGAAGCGGCAGCAAAGGCTAAAGCAGCAGCTGACGCAGCCGCCAAGGCGAAGGCAGATGCTGAAGCAGCAGCGAAATTAAAATCAGAAGCAGATGCAAAAGCAGCAGCAGATGCAGCAGCTAAGGCTAAAGCAGAGGCGGATGCCAAAGCAAAAGCAGATGCTGAAAGAATAGCAAAAGCCAAAGCGGATGCCGACGCAGCCGCCAAGGCAAAAGCAGAAGCAGATGCAAAAGCGGCAGCAGATGCAGCGGCTAGAGCAAAAGCTGAAGCGGATGCCAAAGCAAAAGCAGATGCTGAAAGAATAGCAAAAGAGAAAGCAGCAGCAGATGCAGCGGCGAAAGCCAAAGCTGACGCAGATGCGAAAGCGGCAGCAGATGCAGCAGCCAAAGCAAAAGCAGAGGCGGATGCCAAAGCAAAAGCAGATGCTGAAAGAATAGCAAAAGAGAAAGCAGCAGCAGATGCAGCGGCGAAAGCCAAAGCAGACGCAGATGCGAAAGCAGCAGCAGATGCAGCAGCTAAAGCAAAAGCAGAGGCTGATGCTAAGGCAAAAGCAGAAGCAGATAGAATTGCGAAAGAAAAAGCAGCAGCAGATGCAGCGGCGAAAGCCAGAGCTGACGCGGATTCAAAAGCAGCAGCAGATGCAGCAGCTAAGGCAAAAGCAGAGGCTGATGCTAAGGCAAAAGCAGAAGCAGATAGAATTGCGAAAGAAAAAGCAGCAGCAGATGCCGCAGCGAAAGCTAAGGCAGATGCTGAAGCAGCGGCGAAAGCCAAAGCTGACGCAGATGCAAAAGCAGCAGCAGACGCAGCCGCTAAAGCAAACGCCGAGGCAGATGCTAAAGCTAAGGCCTTGGCTGACGCCGCTGCCAAAGCCAAAGCAGCAATGACAGCGGGTGCAGCCGATCAGAAATTTAAAGATGCCATTAAAAAAGCAGATGGATTTTTCGCAGCGAAACGCTATGCAGACGCTAAGGGTGTTTATGAAGAAGCTTTATTATTGAAAGGTGGAGATGCTTACGCAAAGGCTCAACTTATAGAATGTGAAAAAGTAATTAATGCTGATGCTGCGCAGAAAGTAGATCAAAGACAAAAGGCATTATTAGCAAAATATCCTGCAGGGGTTACGGAAGAAATGCTCCCTGGTGATGGGGTGGTTATTATTAAACGTGTACTGGTTAAAGGTCAGGTGGCTTATGTTTACGAGAAGAAGATCTTCAATTGGGGCGGGATAGCTTGCTTTAGAGATGGAAATTCGATTACTGAGGTTGTATTTGAGCAGGAAACAAAAAAATAAGGTTTAGTATGTCTGGTTTACCCGCCTTTATGGCCGAAGAAATTTACTGTTCTGTTTGTGGAAATAAAGATCCGAATCATTTTACAGTCAAGTATGAAAAAGAGAATTTTGCGGTAGTTACCTGCAATACCTGTTTATTCCATTTTATACCGCCGTATTACCGTAAAAAGATTGAATACACACAATATAAAAATGCCGATGTTACTGCTGCCGTGCGTGCAGGAAATAACTGGATTAAAGTACAAAGGCATAAGTTAAGGTTTAAGTTTATTCAGAAATTTATCAAGTCCGGAAAATTATTTGATCTCGGAGCTGGGTGGGGACACTTTATGCTTGCGGGAAAAGAGTTAGGTTATGACGTTTATGGGGTAGAGATTTCAGAACAGCCTTATTTATATTGTGTAAACGATTTAAAGTTACCTGTAGATCACATTGATTTTTTTGAAATGGACGAGTCTAAAAAATTCGACGTGATAACCATGTGGGACGTTTTAGAACATATAGATAAGGCGAATCCGTTTTTAGCAAAATGCTCGAAGCTTACAAAGCCGGGTGGTTACTTGTTTTTGCAAGTGCCGCAAATAGATAGTTATTTCGCGAAAAAACATAAGGATAACTGGAAAATGATGGGTCTCGATCACGTAAATTATTTTGGAAAAGAAACTATCACTAAAATTCTTGCAAATAATGGCTATGAAGTGGTGCAGATAAAATCTTCTTTCGAGATCAAGTTATTTATCATGTACACATTACTGCCGCTTATTAAAAAACTAAGGAAAAATAAAAATCAAAACCTTCGCCAAACTAATACAACCATTAATGCTGCTGAACGTCAGCAGTATTTCAATAAGTTTACAAGCCGACCTATGTGGCAACTGAAACTTTTCGTTTTTGTGCATAACCTTATTTACAACACCTTATCTTCTTTAAATGTTGGTGAAGAAATGATGGTGGCTGCCAGAAAAATAAAATAGAACAATGAGTAGGTGGAAAGTCTTTTGTTTAATGTTTTTGATTGTAAGAGCTGTCGCTACCTCTCAAAACTTAGTTCCTGCAGTAGTAGAAAGTAATTTAATTTTTGTTTCAGAAGACAAGGCTGGTCACGCGGTTAAATATTCGGTTGGCAATGCTTATATGCTTTTATCGCTTTCGAACGGAGATTTTACTTTAAATGCAGATCTCTCTGCAATTTCCACAGGAAATAAAAGACAGGATTCTCTTGTTTCCAGTTATGGTAGTCAGATGCTTTCATTCAAAGGAAATATCGGAGAAAATTTAATGGTCTTTAACCGCCAGGAAAATGATGAGAAATCTTATCCTATGTCGGGTGTTCTAACTGTAAATACTAATTCAGTTTCGGGCGTGGCTCAATTCGATCCTATAAATCTTGCTGAAAAAGGAGAAACTAAAAATTACAGAATGGATTTTCTGCTTTCTATTGACCCTTCCAAAATAGTAATCAAAGGCATGGAGAATATGTTTGCCAAGCAGATCGTTTTGGAGATTGTAGCAGGGAAATTGAATGTTCAACAGTAGTGTTCTCGACTACGCTCGAACTGACATCCTGCTATGCTCGAACTGTTCTCGACTACGCTCGAACTGACATCCTGCTATGCTCGAACTGTTCTCGACTACGCTCGAACTGACTCCCGCTATGCTCGAACTGACATCCTGCTATGCTCGAACTGTTCTCGACTACGCTCGAACTGACATCCTGCTGCGCTCGAACTGACTCCTGCTATGCTCGAATTGTTCTCGACTACGCTCGAACTGACTCCTGCTATGCTCGAACTGACATCCTGCTGCGCTCTCATTGACATTTTGCTATGCTCGCACTGACGTTGCTTGCGCTATTGCTGGCCTTAACATCCGCTGGATGTTAATCCTGCTCGAACTGTTCTCGACTACGCTCGAACTGACATCCTGCTGCGCTCGAACTGACATCCTGCTGCGCTCGAACTGACATCCTGCTATGTTCGAACTTACATCCTGATACGCTCAGCAAGACAACATCTGGCAATGTCACTTCGTGGTAGTGGCGAAAATAAAAAAACCGTTTCGATCTGAAACGGTTTTTTTTATGTGTTGAGGTTTGTTATAAATTAAGCTTTGATACTTGCTCTGATAATGTTAAGAGCGCCACCGGCTTTAAACCATTCAATTTGTTGCTGGTTATAAGTATGATTTACACTTATTTCTTCCTTACTTCCATCCGCGTGGTTTAATACCAGTGTTAATGGTGTATTTGGAGCGAAAGAGGTCAAACCAATAATGTCAATTGTATCGTCTTCTAAAATTTTATCGTAATCCGATTTTTCTGCGAAAGTTAAACCCAACATGCCTTGTTTTTTCAAATTGGTTTCGTGAATACGAGCAAATGATTTTACAAGTACAGCACGTACACCTAAGTGACGAGGTTCCATTGCCGCGTGTTCACGTGAAGATCCCTCGCCATAGTTCTCATCGCCCACAACAATAGATCCGATGTTTTGTGCTTTGTAAGCACGTTGAACAGCAGGCACAGCTTCGTGTTTACCGTTTAATTGGTTTTTAACGCTGTCAGTTTTTTCGTTGAAGAAATTAACGGCGCCAATAAGCATGTTGTTAGAAATGTTATCTAAGTGTCCGCGGTATTTTAACCATGGACCCGCCATAGAGATATGGTCTGTAGTACATTTCCCTTTTGCTTTAATAAGAAGTTTTAGTCCTTTTAAATCAACACCTTCCCAGGGAGTAAAAGGATCTAACAATTGTAAACGATCACTTGTTGGAGAAACATTTACCTGAACACCACTTCCATCTGCTGCAGGTGCCTGGAATCCTGCGTCATCCACAGCAAATCCTTTTTTCGGTAATTCATCTCCTTTTGGCTCATCTAATTTTACATTTTCTCCTTTTTCATTTACTAAAGTATCTGTTAAAGGATTAAAAGTAAGATCACCTGCAATAGCCATAGCTGTTACGATTTCAGGTGAGGCTACAAAAGCAAATGTGTTTGGATTACCATCGGCACGTTTCGCAAAGTTTCTGTTGAAAGAGTGAATGATGGTGTTTTTTTCTTGTTTTTCGGCACCCATTCGGTCCCACATGCCAATACATGGTCCACAAGCGTTGGTAAATACTTTTGCTCCGATTTCATCAAAAACATCTAAAAATCCATCACGTTTAATCGTGAAACGAATTTGTTCTGAGCCTGGATTGATCAGGTATTCTGATTTTGATTTTAAGTTTTTTGCGGATACTTGTTTTGCCAGGCTTACTGCGCGAGAAATGTCTTCATACGATGAGTTAGTGCAAGATCCTAAAAGTCCCACCGATATTTTTAAAGGCCAACCATTTTTAATAGCCTCTTCTTTTAATTTTGAAATAGGAGTCGCTAAATCCGGGCTGAAAGGTCCGTTTACATGCGGCTCTAGTTCAGATAAGTTAATTTCGATAATTTGATCAAAATATTTATCAGGATTTGCATACACTTCAGGATCTGCTGTTAAATGCTCGCGGATACCATTTGCTAATTCAGCAACGTCGGCACGACCAGTAGCTTTAAGGTAACGCTCCATAGAATCGTCGTAACCAAAAGTTGAAGTAGTAGCTCCGATCTCAGCGCCCATATTACAAATAGTGCCTTTACCTGTGCAGCTCATTGAAGTTGCACCTTCACCAAAATATTCAACTATTGCACCTGTTCCACCTTTTACAGTAAGAATACCAGCTACTTTTAAAATCACATCTTTTGGCGCTGTCCAACCGCTTAATTTTCCTGTTAACTTAACGCCAATTAATTTTGGAAATTTTAATTCCCATGCTAAGCCTGCCATCACATCGCAAGCATCAGCTCCACCAACACCAATTGCTAACATACCTAAACCACCGGCATTTACCGTGTGAGAATCAGTACCAATCATCATTCCACCTGGAAAAGCATAGTTTTCTAAAACTACCTGGTGAATGATACCTGCTCCTGGCTTCCAGAAACCAATTCCGTATTTATTGGAAACAGATCCTAAGAAATCAAATACTTCTTTACTTTCTTTATTAGCAAAAGCTAAATCTTCAGCGGCGCCATTTTTCGCTGTGATTAAGTGATCACAGTGTACCGTAGAAGGTACTGCTACTTTTGGTCTGCCTGCCTGCATAAATTGCAGTAAAGCCATTTGGGCAGTTGCATCCTGCATAGCAACTCTGTCTGGTGAGAAGTCAACATATGATTTTCCTCTTTCAAAAACATCCGGACTTTGATCGCTGTGTAAGTGCGAATAAAGAATTTTTTCTGTAAGTGTTAAAGGGCGGCCGACCAATTTGCGGGCGGCTTCAACTTTAGAAGGTAATTGTGCGTAAACCTTCTTAATCATGTCAATATCAAAAGCCATAGGAGTTATTTTTATAGACCCCTAAATTATGTAATTATTGGGAATATTAAAACATACATAAACTAAACTTTTGAGTTTTTTGACTGTAACAATAGGGCAAAGCCCTTAACAGATAAGCAAATCGGGACTAATTAGAATTGAAATAAATATCGCTAAAAAGGTATAGTCTAAAGTCTATTGCATCTTGCAAGCAGCAGGAAGTCAGCAATAACGAGGGCAGCCATGCTTTCTACAATAGGAACAGCCCTTGGTAAAACACAAGGATCATGCCTGCCTTTTCCTTCTAATATAATTTCTTCGTTGTTTTTGTTTATGGAATTTTGTTTTTGAAGAAGGGTTGCCACAGGTTTAAAGGCTGTATTAAAGTAAATGGGCATTCCGTTACTTATACCACCCTGAATGCCGCCACTGTTATTGGTTTTAGTAAGACCAGCCGTGTTTTGTTCTTTTGAATTAAAAAGATCGTTAAGTTCAGAGCCTTTAAAGTTCACACTTTCAAATCCGCTTCCAATTTCAAATCCCTTTACTGCATTTATACTTAACATGGCATGGCCTAGTACCGCGTGCAACTTGTCAAATACGGGTTCTCCAAGACCAATGGGTACATTCTGAATAACGCATTGAATAACTCCACCAACAGTATCGCCTTGTTTTTTTATTTCTTCAATGTAAGCAATCATTTTTTCAGAAATCTCCGAATCAGGACATCTCACAATACTTTGCTCTGTTTTTGAAAGATCCAGTTCTGAAAACGATTTTGTGACTTTAATTTCACCAACCTGTTTTACAAAAGCCGCTACAGTTATATTTTTTTGCCTGAGAAATAGTTTGGCGATGGCTCCGGCAACAATTCTGCAGGCTGTTTCACGTGCGCTACTTCTTCCGCCGCCTCTGAAATCTCTGAGTCCATATTTATGTTCGTAGGTAAAATCTGCGTGAGAAGGACGAAAGGCATCTTTTAAGTGAGTGTAATCATTTGATTTTGCGTCTTCATTCTTGATTGTAAACCCTATGGGTGTACCGGTTGTTTTTCCTTCAAAAATTCCGGATAAAAATTCTACGGTATCTGGCTCTTTGCGTTGTGTGGTAATGTGCGATTGTCCGGGTTTTCGGCGATCAAGTTCTGATTGAATAAAAGCGACGTCGATTTCAAGACCTGCCGGACAACCTTCAATGGTTCCTCCAATTGCGGGACCATGACTTTCGCCAAAAGAACTCAGTTTAAAAAGTGTGCCAAAAGAATTTCCTGCCATAAGCAGTAAAGATATTAAAATTAAACCAGAGGTTTTTTTATTCTCCGGGTTTTCGAATCTAGAATTTATAGAATAAACTTACATCTGAGATCAGGCCATTAAAATTCGTATCTCCCATGCGCGAAGTCCCTTGAGGAGTCTTAACGTTATAAGTTTTGAATGAAACAAGGAGGCCTGTGGTGATGACCCATCTTTTTGAGATTTGGTATCTTAGAGAATAATTGAGATTGATACCGAATTTATCGAAGTTCTGCGATCTGTTCACCCTACCAGAATCCAGCGTTGTGGTATGTGCGAAAACATGTCCCTTTGAATCAATAGAATCGCTGGCAGTAGAATAATAAGTTCTTTCGCGTTCAAATTTGTTATTGTAAAGAAGGTCAAGTCCAATTACGTGTTTAATTTTTCCTTTACCCAGAATGTATTCATATCCCAAACCCATTTGAAAATTGGAAGGAGTGGCTTTTTCGTAGGTGGAATAAAGCGTAGTATTATTTACGCTGGATAATTTTGTCGATTCCAGTTTATTTGCTTCCGAGTTAAAAATACTGGCACCTGCAAATAATTTAACAGCCTGTTTTTCGGTAAACAAATAGCGGTAAGTTACGTTGGTATATCTTTCATTAAAGTCAGAAACACCCGCTAACAAAAAGAAAACGGAAGATACACTAAATCCTATTTCGTGAGGTTTTGCTGGTTTCTTTTTTATGGATAAAGTGTCCTGGGCTGAGACAGCAAATGTGAGTGCTACAAACACCAAAGTGAAATTCTTTTTACGCATCATGGCATTTAATTTAAAACGGTTTTTATACCTTAGGGCGCTTTAGAACAGGGTATTATCGGTACTTTAATCCCTTTGAACCTCTAACGTATAAAATAGAATTTTAGTATGCAAAAATTGCTTTTAAAAAATATCAAAAACCTTATAGGAGTGCATGATATAGCACCTGAGCGCTTGAAAGGAAAAGAAATGAAAGTGTTGCCAGGTATAGAAAATGCCTGGCTAGCCTGCGATAACGGATTGATAGCAGATTATGGAAGTATGGACGATTTTCCCGGAATTACAGACTGGAAAGGGCTTGAAGTAATTGACTGCGCCGGGAAAATTGTGATGCCATCGTTTGCTGACAGTCATACACACATTGTTTATGCAGGTAATCGTGAACAGGAATTTGTGGATCGTATCAGTGGTTTGAGTTATGAGGATATCGCAAAGCGGGGAGGGGGAATTTTAAATTCAGCAAAAAAATTACGCGAGACTTCAGAAGACGAGCTGTTTGAACAATCTAAACAAAGGCTGAAAGAAATTATTTCTCAAGGAACCGGAGCGGTAGAAATTAAAAGCGGTTATGGCTTGAACCTGGAAAGCGAATTAAAAATATTGCGTGTTATCAAGCGTTTAAAAGATCTTAACTGGATTCCGGTAAAAGCTACTTTTTTAGGCGCACACGCGGTGCCTGTTGAATTTAAAGATAATAAAAAAGGATACATCGCTCTTATCATTTCTGAAATTTTGCCTGCAATTGAAAACGAAAAGCTGGCTGATTTTATTGATGTGTTTTGCGAGAAGGGGTATTTTGATGAATTTGAAACGAAACAGATTTTAGAAGCCGGCAAAAAACACGGGCTCACCGGCAAAGTGCATGCAGAGCAAATGAGTCATGCTAATGGTATTAAAGCCGCTGTTGAATGCGGTGCCATTAGTGTTGATCACCTGGAATTTTGCAATGATGACGACATTCGTTTACTCGGTAAATCTTCAACCATGCCAACCATTTTGCCGGGAGCCGCCTTTTTCCTGAGTTTACCTTTACCACCTGCCCGTAAAATGATTGATGCAGGATTATCTGTTGCTTTTGCAAGTGATTATAATCCTGGAAGCTGTCCGAGTGGCAATATGAAGTTGGTTTTAAGTATGGCTTGTGTACAATACCGTTTAACTCCTGAAGAAGCCATTAATGCAGTGACATTAAACAGTGCTTATGCTATGCATTTACAGCATCAAGTTGGTTCAATTACTCCAGGTAAATTGGCTAATCTCATTATTACAAAAGAAATAAGTACTTACGGTTACCTGCCATACGCATTTGGAAGTGACCTGATTGATAAAATAATTCTTAACGGAAAGATATGGGCATAAAAAAACCGCCCAGCGATCACGAGGGCGGTTTTTTTACTAAGTTTAGGTTTGATTACTTAATAACACAAACAACTTTAGAAGTGTAACCTCCTGAGCTAGCATCAGAACTTCCGTTTTCACATGTTGTTTTTGCATCATCTTTTTTGTCCTTAATAGTTGTGCTTGCAGTAGTCGATGTAGTGCTACCGTTTTGACCTACAGTTGCTGTACACTCGCAAGTGTATTCTTTTTTACATGAAGTCATTGCGAACATTGCTACAGCAGCTACTAATAATACTTTTCTCATAATTTGGTTTGTTTAGGGGTTATAATTCCGGTAAATATATATGTGGGAAATTACTAAACAAAATAGTTGGTATTAATTTTGTATGATAGTTTGTGGATGGCTGGTTTTAATTTGTGAAAATGCAGTCTGAGTTTGTGGAATGATAAAACGGAGGATTTCTAAAATAAAAAAGGCCCCTGAAGCAGGGGCCTTTTTTACTCATAATTTAATACTTCTTTTTGGTAATAATTAATCAATAACAATCACAAGGTATTTTGAAGCATCCCAAAACTCTTTTGCGTTTGTAATTTCGATTTTTTCAATAGGTTTTTCACCCACCAATTTGTATGAGTTTTTAGGGTGAGTAGATAACAATTTTACTTTTTTAGCACCAATGTTAATGCTCGTAGTTTGCTCGATGTTGATTTTGGTAAAGTATTCTTTGTTAAAATCGTCAGTTACTTTCGTTGATTTACCTAAACCAATAAAGCCACCTTCTTTAGAAATCACTTTTTTGTCTTGTAATTCTTTGCGGGTACCAATAGTGTAATAGGCTGTATTTAACATATCTGTTTTTTGCAAGCTTTCTCCTTCTACAACTTTATAGTTTGTGTTAAGGTTAGCCAGTTCAATGTTCAGACCTTCCATTCTTGTTTTTAACTCAGCAATTTCTTCGTCTTTTAGCGTAATAGTATTTTGAAGATTCTCAATCATCTTCTCCATGCCAGCAAGTTTGAGGTTGCTTTGTTTCAATTTTGCGCTTAAAGAAGCAATCCTGTTTTTATTCTTGGCCATTAAATCATAGATAGCCTGAATATCTTCCTTAATCTGGTTGCCTTTATTTTTAACATCGCCTTTGCTGCTTGCGTTGTCTACAATTTTTTCTTTTTCTTTAATGGCATTTAGGTTTTCCTGGATCTCGTTAAACGATTCAATAAACTCCTGTAAGGCAGCTGATTTTTCGTTGAGTTGTCCGGATAGATCTCCGTTAGCTGTTTTTAGACTATCGGCCAAAGGATTTCCTTTATCCTCTTCTTTACAATTTGTAACGGTAAGACTTGAGAATGCAAGAAATAAGCAGGCAATAATAATTTTTATACTTTTCATAATGTTAAGTTTAAGTTTTGTTGGTCGTTGGTTCGGGACAAAAGTAAAAAATTATTCTTCGGGAAATGAAAAAAGACGCTTAAAGCGTCTTTAAAATTACTAGTTTGGTCTAATGTCTAGCAGAATTCGTCATAAACCGCCTTCAGATGTTCTGAAATTGCGTTTGCATTATGACCTTCAATATTGTGACGTTCAACAAAGTGAACCAATTCTCCGTTCTTAAACAAAGCAATAGCAGGACTGCTAGGAGGATAAGGACTAAAATGTTTTCTCGCCTGGTTTACAGCATCTACATCATACCCTGCAAACACAGTAGTTAACTTCGATGGTTTTTTTGCATTGTCAAGACTTTTCTTAACACCCGGACGGGCTGCACCTGCAGCGCAACCGCAAACAGAATTTACTACTAAAAGAACAGTGCCTTCATTTTGAATGGCTTTGTCTACATCTTCTGGATTTATTAATTCCTGAAAACCGGCGGTAGTTAACTCGGCCTTCATCGGACTTACAATAGCTTCTGGATACATGATTTGGTTGATTTTGTTTTACAAAGGTAGCTACAATTTATCAACCCTAGTCAGAAGCATGTTAAATTGTTTTAAAACGTTTTAATTTATGAATTGCAAAATTCTACTCTATATTTGCCGGACAAAATTCAATTCATGCAAAAATCAATTATTACCGGTGCCCTGTTATTGTTTGGTTTAACGGCGGCCATTGCTCAAAAACCCGCTTCCAATACCAGCACCAAAGCGAGTGAAAAGCCCGTGTTCTTGGAAGAAGTTAAAAAGACAGGAAATGAGATTGTTATTCCCTACAAGCGCTATAAATTACCGAATGGTTTAACGATCATCATTCACGAAGATCATAGTGATCCGATTTGTTACGTAGATATCACTTATCATGTGGGAAGTGCTCGTGAACAGGAGGGTAGAAGTGGTTTCGCCCACTTTTTTGAACACATGATGTTCCAGGGTTCTAAGAACGTAGCAGACGAACAACATTTTAAGATCATAACAGAAGCAGGTGGGACTTTAAATGGTACAACCAACACCGATCGGACCAATTATTTTGAAACAGTTCCCAGCAATCAATTAGAAAAAATGCTGTGGCTGGAAGCCGACAGGATGGGATTTTTATTAGACTCTGTAACACAGAGAAAATTTGAAGTACAACGTGCTACTGTAAAAAATGAAAGAGGTCAGCGTTACGATAATGCTCCTTACGGTGTAGTTGGCGAAAAAATCGGAGAAGCGCTTTATCCACAAGGCCATCCTTACAGCTGGACCACCATTGGTTATATCGAAGATTTGAATCGCGTAGATGTAAACGATTTGAAACGTTTTTATATGCGCTGGTATGGGGCTAATAATGCCGTGTTAACAGTTGCCGGTGATGTAAAAACAGAGGAAGTATTAGTTCTAGCTCAAAAATATTTTGGAAAGATCGATAAAGGTCCTGCTGTTACCAACCAGGTGGTGGCCCCTTTTAAATTAGACGCAGACCGTTATATTTCTTATGAAGACAATGTGAAGTTTCCGATGTTAAACATCGCATATCCTACAACTCCGGCTAACACCAAAGACGATGCCGCTTTAGATGTACTTGCTGAAATTTTATCTGGAAGTCAGGGATCTCCTTTGTACAAGTCTTTTATTGAAAGTAAAAAGGCGGTAAGTGCCCAGGCGTACCAGTATTCGCGTGAACTGGCGGGGCAATTTCAAATTGTTATACGTGCAAATGCTGCCAGTTCTTTAGCTGATATTGAAAAAGAGTTAAAAACAGTTTTAGCTGAGTGGGAGAAAAAAGGCGCTACAGACGATGATATTGTGAAATTTAAGGCACAATTTCAAAGCAATCTTTATAACCAGTTAAGCACTGTTCAGGGTAAGGGCGCAAGTTTAGCTTCGTATTACACCTTAACAAAAGACGCTAACAATCTTAAAAAAGAAATTGCGCGCTACATGTCGGTTACTAAGGCTGATGTTATGCGTGTTTACACTACTTACGTTAAAAATAAGCCGGCTGTTATTTTAAGTTGTCTTCCTAAAGGAAAAGGAGATATGCGCGCTCATGAAGATACCTGGAAAATGTACCAGCGTAAAGTGGAAACAGAAAGCGCCGAGTATAAAAATTTAAGTTATATTGAACCAAAAGATGACTTTAAACGTTCGGAAATGCCTGCTGCAAAAGCGGCCGTAGCTATTTCTGTTCCTGATTTTTATACAGCGAAAGTTAATTCTACTATACCTATAATTGGTATAAACGAAAATGAAATTCCAAAAGTAAATATCCTGATCACTTTTAAAGCAGGTCATCGTTTTGAGCCGAAAGAAAAGTCAGGTCTGTCACAGTTGTTAGCATCAATGCTTGAGCAAAGCTCTCAAAAAACAAATGCTGAAGAAGTAGAAAATAAATTAAACCGTTTGGGGTCAACTTTAAGTATCTCTTCTGGTGATGAAGATTTTAACATCAGCATTCAGGCTCTAAAACAAAATTTAAAAGCCACTTTAGCAATTGTGGAAGAAAATTTATTTGAACCAAAATTTGATGCTTCAGAATTTGAGCTTGAAAAGAAAAAACAATTGGATGGCATTACGCAAAGTCAGACTAACGCTTCGGCAATTGCCGATATGGCTTATCGTAAAATACTTTATGGTACTAATCATGCTATGGGATATACAAGCAATGGTACTATTGAAACGGTAGCGGGAATTACTTTAGATGATGTGAAAAACTATTATGCCCAATTAAATTCGGGAATGGTTTCGATAGCAGTGAGTGGCGACATCAGTAAAGATGAAATTACAGCCGATCTTGCATTTCTTTCAAAACTAAAAAGTGGCAATGCATTAATGGCTGATGTTTCTCCAACGCCTACCATAGAAAAAACAAGGATTTATTTTGTAGACAAAAAGAACGCGGCACAAAGTGAAATTCGTATCGGTTATATAGCTATGCCCTATGAAGCTACCGGCGAATTCTTTAAAAGTACCATCATGAATTTTAGTTTCGCTGGCGCTTTTAATAGCCGAACCAATTATTTGTTACGTGAGATCAAAGGCTGGACTTATGGTACACGCGGCGGATTCAGCGGAACAAGATACCCAGGTGCATTTACTATAAGCGGCGGCTTTAAAGCCAATACAACTGACAGTGCTCTTGTAGAATTTTTCAATGAATTTAAAAAATACACAGCAGAGGGGATTACGGATGAAGAAATAAACTTTACAAAAAATGCCATGGCACAAAGTGATGCTTTAAAATATGAGTCTCCGATCCAAAAACTAGGATTTATTAAACGCGTTCTGGATTATGATCTTCCGAAAGATTACGTGGCTCAGCAAACTGCTATTTTAAATTCAATTTCAAAGGAAGAAGTGAATATACTTGCTAAGAAACGTCTACCGTATAATAACATGGTTGTTATAGTGGTAGGTGATAAAGCCAGCAACTTCGAGAAAGTGAAAAAACTTGGTTTTGATGTCATAGAGATCGATGCTAATGGTAAAATTATTAATTAAGAGAACTATTAAACCTTATAAAATTTAATAGTAAATTAGAGCCTTTAAAAACAAGCACACATGAACTACGATATTATAGTTATAGGCAGCGGCCCTGGGGGATATGTAACAGCCATCAGAGCTTCTCAATTAGGATTTAAAACGGCCATTATTGAAAAAGAAAGTCTTGGCGGAATTTGTTTAAACTGGGGTTGTATTCCAACCAAAGCATTGCTTAAAAGCGCACAAGTATTTGAATATTTAAACCATGCAAAAGATTATGGTATTGGAGCTGATAATATTAAAGCCGACTTTAGTGCGGTTGTGAAGCGCAGCCGCGATGTGGCAGAAGGCATGAGCAAAGGTATTCAGTTCTTAATGAAAAAGAACAAGATCGATGTAATTATGGGCACTGCAAAAGTAAAAGCAGAAAAAAAAGTGGAAGTAACAGGAGCTGATGGAAAAGTAAGCAGCCTGGCCGCTAACCACATTATTATTGCAACTGGAGCACGTTCAAAACAACTTCCAAATTTACCACAAGATGGTAAAAAAATTATCGGGTACCGTGAAGCGATGAGCCTTCCGAAACAACCGAAATCATTGGTAGTTGTTGGTAGTGGAGCGATAGGTGTAGAGTTCGCTTATTTTTACGCTACTATGGGCACTAAAGTAACCATCGTTGAGTTTTTACCGAACATTGTTCCTGTTGAAGATGAAGAAGTAAGTAAACAACTGGAAAAATCTTTCAAAAAAGCGGGTATTGAAATCATGACTGATGCTTCGGTTGAAAGCGTTGACACTAAAGGAACAGGTTGTAAAGTAAATATTAAAACAAAAACCGGAAATATCAGTCTTGATGCCGACATCGTTTTATCAGCGGTAGGTATTGAAGCAAATATAGCTGGAATTGGCCTGGAAGAAGCAGGAATTAAAACGGACAAAGGCAAGATTGTAACAGATAAATTTTACGCAACCAATGTAGCGGGATATTATGCTATTGGTGATTGTGTAAGTGGACAAGCGCTGGCTCACGTAGCAAGTGCTGAAGGGATTACCTGCGTGGAAAAAATTAAAGGCATGCATGTTGAAGCTATTGATTACAATAATGTACCGGGTTGTACGTATTGTCAACCAGAGATTGCAAGTGTTGGATTTACTGAGAAAAAAGCAAAAGAAGCGGGTTACGAAATCAAAGTTGGTAAATTTCCATTCTCTGCGTCAGGAAAAGCGAAAGCTGCCGGGGCTGCTGATGGATTTGTAAAACTGATTTTTGACGCAAAATATGGTGAGCTTTTAGGAGCGCACATGATTGGCGCGAATGTTACCGAGATGATTGCTTCAGCCGTTGCAATGCGTAAACTGGAAACTACAGGTCACGAAATCATTAAAACTATTCATCCTCATCCAACCATGAGCGAAGCTGTTATGGAAGCTGCTGCTGCTGCATATGGTGAAGTGATTCATTTATAGTTTTCAACCACTTCAAACAAATTAGAATCAAAAACGCTCCCTGTGGAGCGTTTTTTGTTTCCTTTTTTATACTTGTCATTACGTATATTTATAAAGACTTAAACGGCTGCCAGTAAAAAATGATTCAAAGTAAATATTATAGTAACAAAAACTTACTTGTAATAATTTGTGTTTTGCTCTTTGTTTATGCCGTGGCGCGGGCCTGTTTGGTTTCGCTGACGCATGACGAAGCATTGACTTACGATCTTGTAAAAGATCATGACTACTTTGGCTTTACGGCTAATAATCATTTAATGAACACCTGGCTCATGGCTCTTTTTATCAATATTTTTGGTGAGAAGGAATTAGTTTTGAGACTGGCATCTATCCTTCTTTTTGCTGTTTATTTGTTTTACAGTGCTAAGCTGTTTCTTAAATCCACCAAATCTGTTTATATTTTTTTCGCTATTCCCCTGGTCTTTTTAAATCCATTTGTAATAGATTTTTTTGGTCTGGCGCGCGGCTATGGAATTTCCATGGGCTTTATGATGGCAAGTGTTTATTATTTTCTAAGATCAACTTACATAAATGAGAAGACTTCATCATCTGTAATTATAGACTCTGCTTTTTCTTTGTTATTTGCTGCCGGAGCCCTGATTGCAAATTTGTCGCTTATAAATTTCTATATAGCCTTGATCGTACTTTTTTGCGGGGACTATTTTTTTGTGCTCAAAAAAAACAGAACTGGAAAAAATAATTTGAAATTTGCCGGACTTCTTTTACTTGCTTGTGTGCCCTTATTTTTTAGTTTTAAACGGTTATTGGTCTTAAAAGAAGCCAATGATCTTTATGTAGGAGCGAGTGATTTTGATGAGACAATTTCTACACTTATAGAGCGATCAAGTTATTTTATGCCTTATCCTCTCTGGTTTACGGAGTTTCTTCAAACATTTATTGCCTATATTTTTCCTGTTGGACTCATAATCACGCTTCTTAGAAAAAATTACAAGGGTCCGCTTTTTAAGCTGGGAGTATTGATGACTTTACTGTTATTAGGATTTCAAGCTGAACACTTTTTATTTTCTACGCTTTTTCCAATTGGACGCACCGGTGTTTATTTTATTCCTTTGTTTGGATTATTTATCTCTTACCTTTTTATTCAGTTTATCGAAAACAGAAAAGTTTCTCAGAAGCAAGCTTTTTTAGCTGCAGGTTTGATCATAGTTTCTTTGCCATTAACCATTCATTTTTTTAGGACAATGAATCTTAGTCAGACTTTTGAATGGAAATATGATAAACATACCAAGGAGGCGGTAATGACTATAAATGATCTGAATAAGACTGCGGTAGTTGGACATAACTGGATTTTTGGTCCAAGCATCAATTATTATATCCGCTCGCGTAATTTAACTATCAAAGCTGTAAAACTGGAAGGTGCTCCGTACGATCAAAATTTTATTTACGAGTTCAAAGACCAGCTAACTGATACCAGCTGGTTCTCAGTGAAAAAATTTGTAGACACAGGATCTGGAATTTATAAACACGATTAAAATACTCTCAGCCTTTACGAGAACTTTGTTAGCCGCCACCGGGAGGAGGTCCTCCCGGAGGTGGGCCCTGAGGCATTCCCGGAGGTCTTCCATTTGGAAAAGGATTGTTTGGGTCTTCTGATGTAGGCGCTTTGCTGCCATTCTTAAATCTCTTGATGGTATAAGTTAAGGTCACCATGCCGTAGCGCCTCAAAACAGACGTATAGTTGTCTTCGGTGTACGCGCCGGTTACCGTTCTGCTGATGCTTCTGTTTTGATTTAAAATATCGAAGACAGAAATTTTTGCTTCAAGTGCGTTGTTTTTCAGGAATTTATAACCAATGTAAGCATTCCACAAAAAATACCTTTGGTTGAAGCTTTGACTTAGTCCGTTGTATAAGGTCTGACTAATATCACTGTTAATCACAAAGCCTTTATAGATGTAATTTATCTTAGCAGTGGCGGTATGCGTGAAATAGCTGTTATCTGAATTGGTTTGCGTAGTGTTTTTTACAAGGGTGTAGTTACCACTGTAACCCAAAGAGAAATCAAGGTATTGACTTACATTGCTTCCAATAAAAATTCCACCATTAGTAGCGTAAGTATTCGAATAATTTAAAACGTCGTTAATGAGTGTAGGCGTATGATTGTAGTTTACGCCTCCGTTTACATTCAAATTGCTTTTAATGGCTTTGAGAGGAAAACCATAAACTCCGAATGCTCTCATGCTGTAAAATCCATCTACGTTAACAGGTTTCGTTAATTGACTTCCTGCCGACACTGGTAATCCCTGAATTACTGAATCATTTTTTAAAATGTAGGTGGCGTTGCTAATGTAATTCTCTGTGTAATTACCATTTATAAAAATCATAGCATTACGCGCTGTTTCTTTATTAAAACCACCAAAACGAATATTCAGATTGTTTTCGAAGGTTTGTTTTAAGGCTGCATTTCCTGATTTTACCTGTAGAGGATTAGAGATGTCGAGTACATTTTGCAATTGGGAAATATTGGGAATGTTTGTGGAGGTTCTGTAGAAGACGCGCAAGTTTTTTGTTTTGCTGAATTTGTAGTTCAGCATAGCGTTTGGTAATATGTTTTGAAATGATTGATTCAGATCAAAATCATTGGGATAGGTTTGTTTGCCGGTTAACGTAGATTGCTGGGCATCTGCACCGAAACTCAGGTTTAATTTATTTTTAGTGTAACGGTATCCAAGTCCCGCACGCTGCGTTTCATAAACATTCGTGTATTTATTAGATAGCGTTGTATTAAAATCAGAGTATGTATTTGTAACAGCATCGTAATCGTTTGTTGATTTATCAGATTTGCCCTCGGTATAAGAAGGGTTGTAGTTTAATTGTATTTGCGCGTATTTACTTAAAGGTTCGGTATACGAGAGATTTGCAGAAACCTTCTTATTATAACTATAAGTGTTATATTTCTGATCGCGAATAGTTTCTGCTGTGTCGCTATACAATGAGTAATAACTTCCATTGTTATCTCTTTCAGAAAGTGTGGTTCCAACGTTCAAAGAAATTGTTCTGCCCTTTTTTTCGAACTTGTGCTGGTATAAAATAGAATTATTAAAATCATAACCTGTATTTAAACTTCTTGAGTTTGTTTGGGCGTTGTTTAAAATAATGTTGTCCAAATGACTGGTTGTTCCATTCATGGCGGTTTTTGCATCATTGTTTTGAAAACTCAGGTTCGGAACAATGGTGAGTTTATTTGAAGAATCAATAGCGTATTCAAATCGAAAATTAAAACGGTGGTTTTGATTAATTCGGCTTGTGTTATTTGTTTCTTTGTAAAGTAGATTGTCTTCTGTAAAATAACTGCGCGTGGTATTGGATATATTTTTATTATCGGTGTAATTAAAGAAATAACTTCCCGAAACATTTATCTTTTTTCCCCAGGCATCAGAATAATTTAAGCCCGCCGACTGCGTGGCAGTGTTGCCATTTTGTGGAGCAGTTAGTAAACTCGAAGCGCCACCGCCGCCACCACCGGGACCTCGGCCACCGCCTCCGTTGCCACTTGAACCTGTGTTGCCAAGAGCGCCGGTTATATCAGAGATGCTGAAATTTTGCTGGTTAATATTATTCGACAATAATAAAAGAGAAATTCTTCTTTTGTCTTTAAAACTGTTTAGTGTTGCTCCTCCGTTGTATCTTAGTGTACCCTCTTCATCCGCACCAACACCTCCATAAACTTTGCCAAACTGCCCTTCATTCTTTCCTTTTTTGGTAACGATGTTAATCGTTTTTTGCTGATCGCCGTCGTTAAAGCCTGTAAACGCTGACTGATCACTCATTTTATCGAATACTTCCACACGATCTACAATGTCGGAAGGTAAATTTTTAAGAGCGGCATTTGGATCATCGCCAAAAAATGGTTTGCCATCTACCAGAACTTTTTGAACTGTTTCACCATTTACTTTTACACCGTTGTTATCGGAAGTTACCCCGGGCATTTTTTTAAGAAGATCTTCGGCTGTAGCGTCAGGATTGGTTTTAAAAGCATCGGCATTAAAAGCTGTAGTATCTCCTTTTTGCTCGCCACGCTGTTGCAATGTTTTTATTTCTACTTCCGATAACGTAGTTGCATCTTCCTTCAACGAGATCTGTCCCATATTTAATGGAGCTGCCGTTACTTCAATGTTACGGAATTTGTCGCGGTAACTTATATATGAAAAAACGAGAATGTATTTTCCCGGAATGAGCGACAGGCTGAATTTCCCTTCAATATCTGAAGCAATTCCCTTAACGTACCCCGAGTCGGAGTTTAAAATTTTTACCGTTGCCCCTGGAAGTACTTGTCCCACTTTATCCATCAGCGTTCCAGTAACTTCAGTTTGAGAGAAAAGTTTTGAGGAAATTAAAAGGAAAGTAAGGAAACTAAAAAATGATTTGAGAGAAGGTTGCATGGTATTTAGAATGTGGGCGGATTTTAGTGAAATGATTTTGTGTCAATGAATTCCTGGAATTTTGTCTTGTATTGTTCTGCAACGGTAATACGCTCGTTGTTTATAAGGATTTGCCCGCGCTCGATGGCAGTTATTTTATCAAGGGCAATAATAAAGGAACGGTGTACGCGCATGAATTTTTCTGAGGGAAGTTCTTCTTCAAGATTCTTCAAACTCATGAGGGTTAAAATGGGCTTGGGTTGGCTGGTAAGCCAGATTTTTATATAGTCTTTTAACCCCTCAAAATAGAGTACTTCATTAAGATTAATTTTTATTTGCTTGTACTCTGATTTCACAAACATAAAATTATCGCGGGAGTTCTGATTTGTTTTTTCGTCGCCGGGATAAATGCGTTCTATAGCTTTGTTGGCAGATTTTAAAAATTCGGCATAGTTAAATGGTTTCAGTAGAAAGTCTATAGCATCTACTTTAAAGCCATCAAAGGCGTAATCTTTAAAGGCTGTAGTGAAGATTATTTTGGTATCTGAAGAGAGCGTCTTACTAAAATCGACGCCATTCATATCTGGCATTTGTATATCCAGGAAAATTAAGTCAATTTTTTGGCTATTAAGAATTTGCATAGCTTCAAAGGCGTTAAAGCACTTTCCTTTCAATTCGAGAAAGGGTGTTTTCAATACGTAGCCTTCAACCAGATCAAGCGCTAAAGGCTCATCATCGACAACAATACAAGTTAATTTTTTCATCGTTATTTATCTTAATTCTTAGGCCTTAGTGTTAATCTCAAGCAAAACAGTGAATACTCTTCCGTCTGACTTTGTTTCAAATTTGTAATTTCCGGGATAAGTAAGTTCTAACCTCTTTTTCAAGTTGAGTAAACCAATTCCCGAGCCACTCTTATCTTTCTCTGTTTTAGGAAAATTAGTATTCTCTGAAAAAAAACGAATGCTGTTATCATTCACCGTAAGACTGAAAAACAATTCGGAAGGATGTGTGGCTGAAATTCCGTGTTTAAAGGCATTTTCAAGTAAAGAGATAAAGAGAAGAGGAGTAATCTGGTGGGATTTTGACAACGTGGGGAAATCTACTTTTATTTTAGTTTTATCAGTTAAACGCAGTTTCATTAACTCTACGTATTGCTTCATAAAATCAATTTCTTCGTTAAGGTTCACCTTACCACTCTCGGTTTCATAAAGCATGTAACGCATAAGTTTGGCAAGACTGTGCACCGTTTCTTGCGCTACGGCTGGAGATCTTTCAATAAGCGCATAAATGGTATTCAGTGAATTAAAGAAAAAATGAGGTTGAAGTTGGTACTTCAAATGTTGAAGTTCAGAATTCAGGATATCTTTTTCTTTTTCTTTTTTCTGAGCTTCTGTTTCTGCCACCTTCTCATTTGTCTTTACAGCATAAGCTATTATAACAGGAATAAGCATAGAAATAATGTCCTTGTAAATAAACAGTTTAAAGGGCGGTTTTTGAGGCGGCGGCATTCCACGCATTGGGGCAGGCTTTATTTCTGAGACCATTTTTAAAAAATCTTTTATCTCGATCTGTAAAAATGTAAATAAACTTATCAGGGCGATATTGATCAGCACAAACCATAAAGTTTTTTTTCTGAAGAGAAGTTGCTCTGTGAGAAAAAAATAATTCGTGTAAAAAATAGCAGCGTAAAGGAGAAGTGGCAGCCACGCAAATCTTAAAAGATGAATGAGGTTTGCCGGAGCATTTTGATCCTGCGTAAGTACAAGAGGAAACAAGAAGAGAACAAACCAGGTTGTAAAATGGAGTAAGATTTTAAGAAGAGGGAGATTTTTATTAGTTAAAACCATTGTTATAATTTACTCAAATTTCGGAAAAAGGAGGGACCTATGTTCATCAAATGGACGTTTGGGGGGTTTTTACCGACAAATATCCACTTTTGTTGTAACAAATAGAGCTGATTTGTTAACCACTCTTCTGGGCCAGTATTTACTATGGTTCTAAGCATGTTAAATACTCATAAAAATAAACTTGTTTTTCTATAAGTGTACGGTGAAAAAAACCGCAAATTCTGTTGTGTTTTTAGATTCTTATTTTTTAGTTGACCATAGTGCTGCAATTCCCTTTAAGGAAGTCGCAGCAGAAATCAGAAAGCAATTGTATGTTTTAAATGGTAGACGGACAAGTAGATTTATCATGTGAAAAAATGGAGTTAAGTGTAGTCAGGGAATAGTTAGTTTCAGTTATTTTGCTTTATTTTATGAGCTACTATTTACCCAAATGACCTTTTGTTAGCGTTGACGGATGATCTGATAAAATGGAGAATAACTTGTTCATTGCTAGTCAAAAGTCTGGTATCAATAAAATAATTTAAAATGGCAGTTTTTATTTCAATTGTTGCTTTTGCAATACTGGTTTATTTAATCAACAAGAATAGTTCCCTTAGAATTAAACAAGAGGAACTTACCGCCCACTTAAAAAAACTGGAAGTCCGTATTAAAAAATTGGAGCTAAACGAGACTAAACCAGCAAAGGAAACTTCAGAAATTAAGAAAGAAGTAGAAAAAATAAATCCACCCGAAGATAAACTTCCGGACTTGCCTTTTATTGTCACTGAAGTTGTAGAGACTATAATTCCTGTAGAAGAAGAGATAAAAAAAGAACTTAAAGAAGTTCCTAAGGTTGTTCTAAATACTAGCGAAAAAGAACCGGTTGTACCTCATTTAACGGAAATCGATCAAGTTGTACCAGAGATAAAGGTAGTTAAACCGGAAAACGTTGTTAAAGATGAACCTGCAAAGGCTTATTATACTGCGCCCGTGCCAAAGCCAACTGAAGTTAAAAGGCCTGTAGTTAAAAAAGAGAAAAGCGAATTCTGGGCAAAATTAGAAAAACAATTTATCGAAAACTGGACTGGAATTTTAGGGTCAGTGATAATGGTAGTAGGTGTTGGTTTTTTAGGAGTTTATGCAGCGTTAAAAATTTCAGCCCTGGGAAGATTTATTTTAATTTCAGGATTTGCGGCCACCCTTGGAGGTTTGTTTTTTTATCTACATAAGAAACCGGAGTGGCTTAAACTTGCATTGTGGCTAAGAAGCAGTGCAGGTGCGATTTTTCTTTTTGCCTGCGCAGGATCTATTGCCGTGCCAGGTTTAAAATGGGTTGAAACCGAAGCCATGCAGTTAGTTATTCTTTCGTCGGGAGTGTTAGTGAATTTATTTTTAGGATACGTCGGTAAGAATCAGGGTCTGGCTTCTTTGCATGTACTATTGAGTTTAGTCGGCGTTTGGATACTGCCTTCTTCACCGATGACCCTTATAATTGCGGGACTTATCACACTGTTTGGAGTTGCCCTCACTTATCGCGAGAAATGGGATTATCACTTGTTGTTGACTATTTCCAGTTTTTTTACGTTCCATTTACTCTATTGGATAAGCATTAAAAGTACTTTCTCAAACACTGACCGGATCTATGGAATAATAACTGTTCTTTCTGTGGGAGTAGCGGTAGCATTGGTTCATTACCGTGAAGCTTACTCGAAAAAAACCTTTGAAAGAATTCCGTTTATCGTACACTTATTTAACTGGTTTTATTTTGCTTTAAGTTTATACCTCTATTCAAATGGAAGCAAGTTTTCAACCTTTGTACTGGCAGCGGGATCAGTAACAGCGTATCTTTTATCAAGGAGGGCAAAAAAACTGGATATCCGCTGGCTCTTTCTCACGGATAGTCTGGTGGCGCAGATTACGGCCATCGTTGCGATTATTACGCTCACCAGATGGGAAGTAGACAACTCTATTATATTGGCCAGTATATTTATGGAAGGGCTTCTTTTCTTAGTCATTGCCAGAAAAGAAAACGATTCAGTCTTGTATAAGATTGGATCTGTTGCCATTAACCTGATAGGAATTGCCTTGCTTTTTTATTGTGTAGCTTCCTCCAACTTTTCCTACACTATTTTACGCTACAGACAATCTGCATCACTTTTAGGATCGGCAATAGTTGGAACCATTTTTCTATTTTACTCCACCACTTCGAACACCCTCGATGTAAGTGGTCTATTCAAAGCATTCAATATTAACGTAGACGAAAAAACCAAGCATCCTATTTTAAGTCTGCTTGTTGGTATTTTCTTTGTGACGTCTTATGCCTATGTTTTTCAAATTAGCTGGACTATTTATGTTGTTGTTTTCTTACTCGCAGGCATACTTTATTTTCGAAATAAATCACAATCTGCAGAGTTTAATTTAATAACCCTTATTTTTCTTTTGGGTTCTCACTTTGTAAACTGGGTAGCACTTTCTGATTTAAAGAGTCAACCTGTTTCGCAGATGTTAATTGTGGGCGCTCCCATTCTGTTAGTTGCACTTTTAAGTATTAAGTTTTCATTTGTCAATGCAGTGTCGAAATATCTCAACTGGATAGGATTATATCTGTTTTCTACTCAATTTATACTTCTGAGTTATTACTTGTTCAATGCTGTTTCTCCACTAGCGGTGAGTGTGGCGTGGTTGGTTTTATCGTTAATTGCTTTGGGAACAGTTAAGCTTATAGCTAAAAAAGCACTACGGTACCATCATCTCGATCGCTATATTTTGCATGTTGGTTATTTGCTGATAGGTCTCTTCTTGATACGCCATACATTTTATAATTTAAATGTCAATGAATTCTGGGGGCCTTTAAAAGGCCGTGTCTGGACCGAACTAACTGCTTTTGTTGTTTTTCTTATTTGGACTATTGCGAAAAATAAAGAAAACGCTAAGTACAAATCCTGGCTCTATCTTCAACCCTTAATGGTGGAATTGGTTCTGGTATTTTCAATTTTGTCTTTAGCCTATGAAGTAAACTATCAATTTTTATCGCTTATATTTTTAGGCATTTCGGGCATTACTTTTGCTTTGGCGAACTGGAAATATCAATCTGTTGGCAGACTTACGCTCTATTCTTTCGGCTTGTTTCTTTTCGCCATAGCTCAGCAAATTTACATTTGCTCTATCATGCACTTTAAAGCTAACAATGCCACTCCTTTTCCAGTTCAGGAGCTCATAGTTGCCAGTGTGTTTACAATTATGGCTTTAACTTACCTTTTTGTATTTTATAAATATGCCAGACTTTCAGATATCCCCACACCGGGTTTACTTAGTAATTTAAAATACCTTGGCGATAAGCTGCAGGCCTCAGCAGCTTTTATGGGTGTGTATGCCTTCGGCGTATTTATATTACTGATCACGTATTTTATGTTCGTGCACGTATCAGAAATAGTTCCTGGAGTTATCTGGCTTTTGTTGTCGCCACTCATCGCCACTTTATCACTTTATTTTTATGGGAAACGATCTGCTATTCTCAATGTTGACAGGTATATGCTGCAAATAAGTTATTTTTTTATTAGTGCTTTTGTAATCAGACACTTATTGGTTCATATTCAAATAGAAAGTTATCTTGGCGGTGTTAAAATCAGGTTGCTAATCGAATTATTGGCTTTGGCTGTATTTACTTATTGCGCCACCCTAAAGAAACCCGAAACCACAACTTACAAGAGTTGGGAATACCTACATCCTCTATTACTTGAGCTGTTAGTTTTGTTTTCTATTTTTACAATCGCATTAGAGGTCGATGGTATCTGGCAGCCTTTAATATGGGTAGCGCTATCGTTTATTTTTTCCCTGGCCGGAAATTCTAAATATGAAAATCTTTCCCGTTTTTTATTTTACGCTCTTGTACTTTATTGGGTGGCCGCGTTTCAAACGGCATTTATAACGAGTTCTTATGTTGTGCCGTCTAATGAAGTTTTCGCGCAGCCTTGGGTTTACGGAAGTTTATCTCTTTTGTTTCAGTTTGCTTTCTTGCTTTATTTTTATCTGAAATGCAGTTTTGAAAAAGTTGTTTTACCAAAATCCTTATCGTTCTTAACAGAGCTTATTGCTAAAGTTGACAAGAGCAGGAATACTTATGTTTTTTATCCGCTCATTATTTGTACTGCGATATTTTTATTCTGGACATTTGATAAGTCCTTGCTCACACTGCTCTGGGTAATTGAATGTCTGGCTATTTTTATGATAAGTTTGATACTTAAAAAACAACATTTTCGTTACGTAGCATTGGGGGCTCTTGCCCTGTGCATTGTTCGCCTGATATTTTTTGATCTGGCACAATCCAGTACGCTTACCCGTGCTATCGTTTTTTTAAGCGTCGGAATAATAATGTTGGTGATGAACTCGCTCTACAATAAATTTAAAAATAGGTTTGAATGAGTAGATGGAGACTAATTTTTCTATTGCTGATCTTGTTGGGAGGTTTAGCTGTGGTTTATGTTTTATCTAAAAATAAATTGCATGCACCCCTGGGCGCTAATTTTTCGCCTGCTTTTCAATTACTTGGCAAATCTACAAAAAGCTTAAATACAGCTCTAACAAGAGTAATGCCGATAAACAGATCAGATGAGATGGCTTATGGTGATGCTATTGCAGAGAGTTATTCAGCCGTGGCAGATTTAAGTGATACAGATTATGTGTATTTAAATAAGCTCATAAAAGAATTAGCTGTATTTTCAAAAAAAGGTTTTGACTATCGGGTGTTTCTAATTTCAACTTCGGCACCTAATGCATTTGCCCTGCCAGGCGGGGTTATTTGTGTTACGAAGGGATTGCTAATCACTTTAAAATCAGAAGCGCAGATCATCTCCGTTCTCTCGCATGAAATGGGACACATAGAGCGCGGCCATTGTTTTGAAGCTATAAAATATGAGCTAAGTTTAAAAAAAATTAAATCGCAGGCTGTTGGGCAGTTTGCCGATGCTGTTTTCAATTTATTTTTAAGACATAGTTTTAGTAAGACTCAGGAAAATGATGCGGATGAATACGGCTACGCACTTTTGTTGAATACGAAATACAATCCTATGGCTTTTAGTGAAGCCTTTGTGGAACTGGAAAAATTGGAAGGAAGACGAACTTCCCGGTCTACAACCATTATTAGTGATTATTTAAGCACACATCCTCCCTTGCCTTTGCGTATTTCAAAATTCAATCAGATGGCTGCAGAGTGGTGGATGGTTAATAAGGACCTTGCTAGACGTTATGTGGGAGTAGAAAACTTGACTTGCCGTGTTCCGTTAAAGGAACATTCTTTTCCAGGCGAGTGGGTGAGCAACTTGTAATTTTCGGAAGGGCATTTGGCAGATGAGTACACTAAAAATTAATCGGCCAATAAGCTCAATGAAATTAGGCCATATTATTTTGGCATCAATGCTAGTTAAGCGCCTACCTCTTCTTGTAAATGTGAAGGATGTTTTTCATTCAGGCGAAGCATTTTATCATACACCGCTGTCATCTGTTCAATACAAGTTTTAAAATCATAGTTATCTAAAACATGTTGTCTGCCGAATTTTCCGAGACTCTTTCTCAACTCAGGTGATTCAATTAATTGCATAATGGCCTTTGCCAGTTGTTGCGCATTTTCTTTTTCTACCACAATTCCAATATCGCTCACAACTTCTTTTAGTCCGGGAGAATTTGAAACAATAACAGGTTTTCCGCAGGCCATGCCCTCTATTACCGATACGCCAAAGCTCTCGTTTACAGTGCTCACATTTAAAAGAATGTCGAGCAGGTTGTGATAAGTCGCTATGTGTGTATAGGAGATTTTTCCTGTGAAGACAAAAGTTTCCTGCAGATTTTTAGAAGCAATCATTTTTTTATAGTAACTAGAACGTTTGCCGGCACCAATCAGGTAAACCCTTAAACTAGTATCCGGCATACATTTTTTTACCAGATCAACAGCTTCTACAATAGTTTTAATACCATACATATCTTCCATGGCCTTTATAGTGCCTAAGCGAATAACATCTCTGTTCTCCTCAGGCTTTTCGCGCATCGGATAAAATACTTTAGTATCCACACCAAAGGGAATAACGTCAACCTCTTTAGAACTGTACTTCCAAAGTTCTCCCTTCATGACATAACTCGTAGATAAAATTTTATCGGCACGCTTAAGGTTAAATTTTAAGATGGCTTTATGAAAAAAAGATTTTTGAGGAAATTCATATATATCAGATCCCCAGGCTGAAATAATGAAAGGGCTAAATCCGCACAAGCTTCCCAATAAGCCGTAGCTGCTGGCGTAATGCGCATGTACAAGGTCTGGTAAAAAACTTTTAATGCAGGAGTGGAGATAAGTAATATTAAATACGTACGATAACTTTTGAATAAAGCTGCCTGTTATTTCCTGTGGACCATCGTATAATACCTCAATATTTTGATAGGGGATGTACCACTGCGTTAGTGATTTGTTTAAACTGAAGATACCGATGTGGTAGCCTTTTTTTGCCAGGCCTATGGCCCATTTTTCTGTATGTGATGAAGAAATGTCGGCAAGTAATAGAACGCGAGGAGCCATAATAATGTTTTATAAAACCGGAAAAAAAGTATGCGATTTCTAACTTAATGCCACACACCTAAATAGAAACAATGCATCTTCTTCGCCGGTTATTTTTTTAGAATGAATTCTAAGGTTTGACTTTACAATTCAACGAAAGTTTAATCTTAAAGAACTTTACTTTTAGAAAACCGGAATAAAAGAGTATGGAAAAAAACCTTTTGCAAGGCGAAATAACTCTTTCATCCCGGTCGTATCTAAACCTGCATAAAGGTAAAACAGGCATCAACTGATTTAAAACGCAATATAAGTTCAAGCTTTTTTTACCGATGATTGCCCCTAATTAGTCTTTGGATTTTTTTAATACCCGTAAAAAGTCAAACTTTTTATATTTGTATAACGAATCAACCAACGACTTTACTTCGTTTTAATTGTACTTTTAGCAACAATGAATTCACGAATTATTTCCTTTCCTGTTTTAACGCTGCTGTTGATGATTTCAACGGTAATAAAGACTCAAACTTACACACACGCAGACACTTTAAAAGGAACGGTCTCGGCTGAGCGCGCCTGGTGGGACGTTCTGCATTATGATCTGGATGTTACTTTTAATAATGCAGATAGTAGTTTGAAAGGAGTTAATAAAATAACTTATAAAGTTTTAGGAACGAATGCAAAATTGCAACTTGATCTTATGACGCCCATGATTCTTGATAGTGTTCTTCTGGATTCTAAAAAGTGCAGTGTTGAACGGGATGGTAACGCGCATTTTATTTATATCGGTGAAATACAAAAGAAGAATGACCTTAAAACCATTGTCGCTTACTTTCATGGTAAGCCCCGCGTAGCTAAACTTCCCCCCTGGGAAGGCGGTGTTATCTGGTCACGTGATCTAAAAGGAAATCCATGGATCTCGATCGCCTGTCAGGGAATGGCTGCGCAGGTTTGGTTTCCTAACAAAGACCATATGTATGATGAAGTAGATAGTGCTTCCGTTCATATTACTGCTCCCCAGGGTTTGGTAGCGGTTGCCAACGGCCGGTTAAAATCTTCAAAAGTCAACGCTGACCAATCAGAAACGTATTTCTGGAAAGTTGTAAATCCTATCAATAATTATAACATCATTCCTTACATCGGCAAATACACCAACTTTACGGATACCATTCGTGGTGAGAAAGGATTACTGGATCTTTCCTATTGGGTGCTTGAAGGAAACGAAGCCAGGGCAAAAAAACAATTTCAACAAGCTAAAACCATGTTGCATTGTTTTGAATACTGGTTTGGACCTTACCCTTTTTACGAAGACAGTTATAAGTTGGTAGAAGCGCCTTTTCTTGGCATGGAACACCAAAGTGATATAGCTTATGGAAATGATTTTATGAATGGTTACAAAGGACGGGACCTTTCGCTTACCGGATGGGGCTTTAAATGGGATTTTATCATTGTGCACGAATCGGGGCACGAATGGTTCGGAAATAGCATCACTGCTAAAGACGTGGCAGATAACTGGATTCATGAAAGCTTTACGGCTTACGCTGAAAATTTATACACCGAATATTTGTATGGGAAAAAAGCAGGGGCAGAATATGTGATCGGCACACGCAAAGCAATAGCAAATGATAAACCCATCATAAGCGACTATAATGTAAACGCTGGAGGCTCTATAGATCTATATTACAAAGGGGCAAATATGTTGCATGCTATGCGACAGATCGTAAACAACGATTCTTTATGGCGTGAAATGTTACGCGACTTAAACAGAACATTCTGGCATCAGACAGTAAGTACCAAGCAGATAGAAATTTATATGGCCGCTTATTTGCGACTTGATCTTCAAAAAATATTCGATCAGTATTTAAGAACCACAAAGGTGCCTGAACTCGAATACAAAGTCGTAAAAGACAAATTGCTGTACCGCTGGACCAATTGCGTAAAAGGATTTAACATGCCTTTAAAAGTTAGCGCTTCACAAAAAGAATTTGTGTTAAAGCCTACCGATAAATGGCAGTCTGTTTCTTTTGATGATACTTTCCTTAACGCGGATGTAAATTTTTATGTCACTACAAAAAGACTGGAGTAGTGGATCTTTGCAAGTTGATGTCCTTTGATAAAAGCTCGTTCTTAACAATTTGGTAACCTGTTTTTTGGAGTACTACCACATTTCGGGTATTGTTTATAATTGATCTAAATAAGATCTTTGCTGCGGAAAACAATCTAAACCAAATCGAATAAAAATGAAAAGAATTAACCCTGTCCTTTTAGCGGCTCTTTCCACTTTCGTGGTATTTACAAACTGTAAAAAAGACGAGAAAGATCCTGAACCTGAACCAGTTGTTGAAACTCCGGCTAGCTATACTGTGCCTGTAACTTATGACTTCGGGGCAAACATGAGCCTTACAAGTTCGAACCAGCGTGTGGCTATGTTCAGAGAACTTATTACTTATGTAAGATCTACTCATACTGCCACTGCAAATGTTACTCTCTCAGAGCAAAAAATGATAAATATGTTTTCCAATACAGGAAACCCTTTTGCTGATGCTGGAAATTTAGGGTTAAATGCGAGTGGAATTTCATTGAAAGAAAAAACCAACAATATCTACGGGGCTGCACAGGAATTAGAAGCGATTTTTAAAGAAGCTGCGACCGTTAGTCAAACAACCGTTAGTGGAACAAATGGAACTGCCGGTAAAGTACTAGGCCCTGTGCCAACCACTACAGGAGCTGTTCAGGCTGCTTATTTAATGAGTTCGAAAGGTTTTGAATACAAAGAACTTGTTGAAAAAGGCGGAATGGGTGCTTTAATGTATTCTGAAGCAATGACACTTCTTAAAAATATTGGCAGCTATGATAACACAACCGTGATTGCCGGTAAGGGTACTGCTATGGAACATGCATGGGACGAGGCTTTTGGTTATTTCTCAGTTCCGGTTAGTTTTCCAACTACTACTACAGGTGTTGCTTATTGGGGAAGTTACTGTAATTCTGTAAACGGTGTTCTTGGTACCAACGCAACTATCATGAATGCCTGGTTAAAAGGTCGCGCTGCTATCAGTAACAAAGACGTGGCCGGTCGTGATGCGGCGCGTGACATTGTTGTAGCTACCTGGGAAAAAGTGGGTGCGGCACGTTTTATCACTTACATGAAACAAGCGAAAACAAATTTTGCAAACGACGGTGCACGCAATCATTCTTTATCTGAAGGTGTTGGTTTTATCCGCGCATTCAAATACAATCCGGCTAAAACTATATCTGATGGAGACATTAACCTTTTAATGGGATACATCGGAAGCAATTTATACGAAGTAACGGAAACTAACATCCAGCTTTCAATTGATAAGATGGCTGCGGTATTTAACCTTGATGCTACTAAACTTTAATACATAGTTACTTACACAAAAACAGATCTGGTTTTTTCCGGATCTGTTTTTGTATTTTATTACAAAACACCGCAACATGATTTTTACTAAAAATAAGCTTATAAAATCCTTCACCGGCGTACTTTTACTGGCTTCCCTTACGCTTATTGTTTGTTGCAAAAAGAAAGATTCAAAGAAAGAAGAAACGCCTGCAGACGAAACGTTTGATAAACAGGCTCTGCTAACCAACCTGGCAGACAATCTTATTTTACCGGCATATAATGAATTTAAGACAGCATTAGATAGCGTTACACAAACATTCGAAACGTTTAAAGTTTCCGGGTCCAAATCTGATTTTTTAAGCGTAAGACAAAAATTTGCTATCGCCTATTTAAAATATCAGCGCATCAGTATCTTCGGCTTTGGTCCGGGTGAGGATGCCGGTGTAAGAACAAATTTTAATATTTTTCCCTGCGACACAACTAAAATAAAAGCAAATATCAGCTCTGGAACCTATAACCTTTCTTCGGCTACAAACTTTGCCTGCAAAGGCTTACCGGCGCTTGATTACCTTTTTTACGACCTTAATAGATCGGATGATGTGATTGTTCAATCCTTCACTGATGCAAAACGCAAAGCTTATGTTAGTGATGTTATTGGTGAAATGTCGGCGAAGCTGGCTACCGTTATTACAACCTGGAATTCAACCTACCGCACAACATTTGTAAATTCTTTGAGTACAGATGTAGGAAGTTCTTTGGGCTATGTAATCAACCAAATTAATTATGAACTTGATTATTTAAAGAATTCAAAAATAGCAACACCTTTGGGTTTGAGAAGTGCCGGAACTCCCTTACCAGCCAATAGTGAAGCATATTATGGCCAACAATCCATGCAGTATGCTTTAGAAACTTTAAACATGATGGAAAATGTTTACCTTGGCAGAAGTTTAAAAAATGCAGACGGCTTGGGCTTTGACGACTACCTCGATCATTTGGGAGTAATGCATGTGGATGTTTCATTGAATACGGCTATAAAAAGCCAGTTTGGAGTGGCACGCGCAAAATTTACTGCGGTTGGAAATCCTCTTTCAGAAAAAGTTTTGACAACTCCAACTGTTGTAAATGAAGCCTATACGGAATTAGTGAAATTATTAGTGTTATTAAAAACAGATATGCCGTCCAGTCTTGGAGTGGTTATTACATATCAGGATGGAGACGGCGATTAAACGCCTTTTAAAATATTTAAGTTTCCCCGTAAACATTGCCCCGCTGGTTATCTTCAGGATTGCCTTCGGGGCATTGATGTTTATTTCTATCAGCCGTTTTATCTATAAAGGCTGGGTTTATTCCATGTATATTCAACCGAAACTATTTTTCCCCTATTATGGTTTCGAATGGGTAAAGCCTTTTTCGGCAATGGGCATGTACCTTGTTTTTGCACTTTTGTTGTTGTGTAGTCTGGGAATTATTTTGGGTGCCTTGTATCGTGTTTGCATCCTGACATTTTTCGTTTTGTTTACCTATGTGGAGCTCATCGACAAAACAAACTATCTCAACCATTATTATTTTGTGAGTATCGTCTCTTTTCTTTTGATTTTTTGTCCTGCCTCAGATAATTTTTCGCTGGATACAAAAATTTTCAGAAAGGAAGAGCATTTCACTATTCCACGATTTTACATTTTTATGCTTCAGTTGCAGATGTTTTTGGTTTATTTTTTTGCAGGTGTTGCAAAACTAAATGCCGATTGGTTGTTTGATGCAAAACCTCTCAGTATATGGCTTCCGGCGTTTTCTCATTTTCCGGTTATTGGAGGGTTTATGGAAGAAAAATGGCTGGCCTATGTTTTTTGTTGGTTTGGCTGCACTTATGATCTTCTTATAGGGTTTTTGTTATTCAATCGCAGAACTGTTAACGCCGCCTACCTGGCTGTACTTATTTTTCACCTGGCAACTGCTTTGTTTTTTAATATTGGCATGTTTCCTTACATCATGATCACCATCACCAGTATTTTCTTTAAAGAAGAATTTCATATAAAATTACTTCACGGTTTAAAAAAACTGACGTCTTATAAAACACACCTCGCCGAAAAATTTGAATCGAATCCTTTAAAGAAATGGATTCCAGCATTTTTTCTACTGTATTTTGTTTTCCAATTTGTTATGCCTTTTCGTTATCTGCTTTATCCAGGCAAGTTATTCTGGACCGAACAAGGGTATCGTTTTTCGTGGCGTGTAATGTTGATGGAAAAAGCAGGCAGCGCTTTTTTTTATGTAAAAGATACAGCAACAGGACGGCAAACCATTATCGATAATAAAGAGTATCTCACGTTTATGCAGGAAAAAATGATGGCGACACAACCTGATATGATGGTAGATTATGCGAAATTTTTGAAAAAGGAATACCAGGCCAAAGGTTTTACCAATGCCAGTGTTTATGCGCAAAGCTATGTTACCATGAATGGGTCAGGATCGCGCGAATTTATTGATCCTACAATTGATCTTTCGGCGCAAAGCAATTCTATTTTTGTTTCTAAAACCTGGGTTAAGAGTTACTAGTGAAAGCGTTTTATCTGCAAATATTTATTTTTCTGAATCTGACTTTTTTTTCGCAGACTAAAGTTACTGTGAGCGGCTCCATACAGAATTCTCAATCGGGTTCTTTTGTTAAGTCTGCAATTATTTCCCTCGATAATGTTACGGTAAGCGCCGATTCCAACGGCTACTTTAAACTGGAGGCAATGCCGAATGCTTTATCACATCTAAAAATAAAACACGCTGGATTTAAGGCGTATTCCATCTACATAAATTTTAAGAAAGATACTGCGCTCAGTATTTTTATGGAACCTGATCTTATTTCATTAGAAGAAATAACCATCCAGGCTGAAAAAGATAACAGTTTCGGTATATCGCGTTTAAACAATGTAGAAGGCACAACAATTTACGCCGGAAAAAAATCAGAAGCCATTTATGTTCAGGATTTAAACGCAAATCTTGCATCTAATAATAGTCGCCAGATTTTTTCAAAAATTCCGGGCATAAATGTTTTCGAAAACGATGGTTCGGGAGCAACCATAGGAATAGGAGGAAGGGGACTCGATCCTAACAGGATCTCCAATTTTAATGTTCGCCAGAATGGGTATGATATTTCTGCTGACGCGCTGGGCTATCCCGAAAGTTATTACACGCCGCCAACCGAGGCTATCGAACGCATCGAGATCTTAAGAGGCGCCGCGGCTTTACAATTTGGAACGCAATTTGGCGGCATGATCAATTATAAATTTGCTGAAGCGCCTGCCGATAAAAAAATAGCGGGTAACTTTAGACAGACAGGCGGCTCTTATGGTTTTGTTAACTCTTTTAACCAGCTATATGGTACAGTCAAAAAACTTTCTTACAATGTGTTTTACCAGTATAAGCATTATGATGGATGGAGAGCCAGGTCAGAGCTCAATAGTCACACTGCTTTTGGAAGTTTAAAATACCAATTCACTGAGAGGTTTGCAGTAAAAGCGGAATATACCAAATTAAATTACCTTGCCCAGCAACCGGGAGGACTTACCGATAAACAATTTGAGTCAGATAATTCTTTGGTGACCCGCTATAGGAACTGGTTTAAAGTCAACTGGAATTTAGTTTCAGTAAGCGCAGATTATAAATTGAACGATAGAACGCGCATTGATCTAAGAACGTTTGGATTGTATGCCGGAAGAGATGCTTTAGGAGTGTTGGGTCGCGCCAACCGCCAGGACGATACCAGTGCGAATAGGAATTTATTAAGTGACGTTTACAAAAATTATGGTGCAGAGTTTCGTTTTTTACACCGTTACACATGGTTGAAGAATAACAGTCATTTCTTAATTGGGGCCAGGTACTATCATGGGCAAACGGTGAGGCGGCAAGGCGATGCAGATAAAAGCAATAAAGCCTCTTTCACATTTTTACATCCAGACAATCTTGAAAATTCTTCCTACACTTTTCCGTCGCGCAACTACGCTGTGTTTATTGAAAATATCCTTCAACTTACAAAAAAATGGATGATCACTCCGGGCTTACGTTACGAATACATCAATACTGCCTCTCAGGGATATTACCGTCTTATTAATAAAGATCTTGCAGGAAATAATCTGCTGGATCAAAAAATAGAAGACACTCGTAAAAGTGAGCGTCATTTCTTATTGGCCGGCATGGGCACACAGTTCAAACTTAATAAAGCAATTGAGTGTTATGCCAACTTTAGTCAGAATTACCGCGCCATAAACTTTAACGATATGCGGGTTGAAAATCCCAATTTTCAGGTAGACCCAAATATCAAAGATGAGAAAGGATTTACAATAGACGGAGGATTTCGAGGTATTATAAAAGATGTTTTATATTTTGATGCCAGCGTTTTTTATTTAGGATACAATAAAAGAATTGGTACTACCTTGATTGTAAATCCGCAGACCTTTCAACTTATCCGCTATCGCACAAACATTGGCAGGAGTCGTACACAGGGGGTTGAAGCTTTTGCTGAACTGGATTGGATAAAACTCATTACGAAAAAATCAGCTCACAAATTTTCGACCTTCGTAAATTTCTCAGTCATTGATGCAAAGTATATCAGCAACGAAAAAGCATACGATGGCAAAATCGTAGAATTTGTACCTAAAACTATTTTGAGAACAGGATTTACTTATGCTTATAAAAAGTTCGGAATGACTTGTCAATATTCACATACGGGCGATCAGTTTTCAGAAGCAACGAATTCCACCAGCGACAGAGACGGGGGAATTTATGGAATAATTCCAGCTTACAGTATCGTCGATCTTTCTGCAAATTACACGTATAAAAAAGTGGGTATCATAGCCGGAATTAATAATATGGCCAACTCCAAGTATTTTACACGAAGAGCAGAAGGGTATCCCGGACCCGGTATCATTCCTGCCGATCCCATCAATTTTTATGTGACTTTGAGGGTTAAGTTTTAGGTGTGCGCGAAAACTGACGCAGATTTCACAGATGCTTTTAACTTCCTGCAAGCGAATTGATTTATCTGATTTTTATGCGCACAGATCTGTGTTATCGGCTTTAATCTGCGTCAAACTTTAAGCATACAGATTCTTGCGATCAACGAATCTGATAGTTATAGAATCTGCAACTAAAAGTACGTCGAGAAGCCAAACTGTATCCCCGACGTCCTGGCCGCTGGATTCCCAAGCAGGTCCGTTTGCCAATGATAGCGATAGTTTACACGAATTACCGTTTGTTGTGAGGGACGAAAACTGAGTCCCGGTACTACGGCAAAAATATGATCAGAAATAGTTCCATTTGTTTCTTTAAAAGTCCCGACGTTGTAATCTGTATACTCTAAACGCGCTGCAACATTGACTGTACTGTTTTCCCAGCCAAATAATTTTCGTTTTATAAGAGGTTGCACAATGTCTAAAAAACCTCCTTGTTGTTGACTGCCGTATTGCTGACTATACGTGCCCGGAACATCTACCAGCACCCAGCACCATTCACCGGTTATATAAGTTTTAATTCGCGGAATGACAGAATTAAAATCAATCGCAAATGCATCGACCCTTCTCCTTTTATCCAGCACTAACCCATCGTCTTCAAATTTATTGTAGATGCCTCCCATCCAGGATAAGCCGATTTCTCCAACCTTTCGGTGTCTGAATGCCGTTTTAGCTGTAATCAAAGGCACACCATTAAAACTTTCTTCAAACCTATCCCGATTCGGTTTGCTGGCCGCTAAATGAGTTCTGTTCTGTGCATTAGAAATTATTTTATCATCAAAACCATTGCTTGCATAAAATTCGTAAGCCCAAACAAAATTATTGTGTGCGTATTTTCCAAACAAACCAAAACCTGCTGTGCTCCAGGTGGCTGGAAGAATAGTGGTAGCCGACAAAGGACGGCTCACAAATTCCCATTTCGGCCCATCGTGATTTTGATTAAAGGCACCAATAGGATTCATAACAATACCGCCACGTAAATTAAGCAGAGGGTGTAATTCAATATCCATCGATGCAAACTCAATAGAAATTTCTTTCCCACCTTCTTCAAATTCGATCTCCGATAAAAACTTGATCCGTTTTTTTATACTAGAGGCGACAAACAAAGTCATGCGCGGCACCTGGAACGATAGTCCGTCTGTTACCCCGTCTGTAATAAAATAGCTGCTATTGGCTTCTAAATACCCTCCAAGCGAAACCGGTAGTTTTCCGGCTTGCAGAAAAGGACGGTTATAAACTGCATCCATATTCAACTTCATTTTAGAAGTATCTGCCGGAACTCGTTTAAACAAAGCACTGTCGCTTTGCGTAAAATTCTTTGTGAAAGACAATATTAAAATTAAAAGTAGTGTTGTTTTCATTGTTGTTTCGTGTTTTTGTTCCTTCATGAATCTCTTCAGTCTCTCCGGTCCTGATTCCCTTCAGTCCTGGCTCCCTTCAGTCCCCTTAGTCTTGTCTCTGCTCTAACTCAAATGCACATAAATCTTCAATTCATCACTCGTCACCTTAAATGCATGCAGCTTCTCTTCAGCCGGACCTTGAATAACTTCCCCTTTGTTGTTAAACTCACTGCCATGAGCTGAGCAGGTCATGATGTCGCCATTTAGGTTCAACTCACTGCTTTGATGCGTGCAGCGTAAGAGCAGGGCAGAATACTCCGTATCTGAAAAACGGTAAACGACAATCGGAAAATCTGAATGCTCAGGTTTAGTGACAATGCTTCTGCGGAATTTTTTTTTCTCTTTGTGAATGACTTCAAATTCGCTCTTGTTAATTTGCAATTGGTTATTGGAAGTCACACTTTGAACTTGTTTTGCCGGCTTGCAATGTTGTAATAATGACATTGCTGTAACACCAAGACAAGCAGTCCCGCAGGTTTTTATAAATTCTTTCCGGTTCATATTAAAGACTTTCTAAAAATTGAATGAGATTATTTTTATCTGTAACCGAGAGGCTCTGATAATTCAGTTTACTTTTTTCTCCTTCACCGCCATGCATTAAAATGGCTGACTCAATAGAGGTAGCTCTGCCGTCATGCATTAAATAGTAATTGCCACCCTGCGAATTTTTTGATAAACCTAAACCCCAAAGCGCTGGTGTCCGCCATTCGGCCGTTGTTGCTGAGCCTTCGGTATATCCATCGTCCAGACCAGGTCCCATATCGTGCAACAATAAATCTGTATAAGGATAAAATGTTTTGTTAGCTAACACTGCGATTTTATAATCTCCGGTTTTTAGTTGTGCTTTATGGCACGTTTCGCAGCCCAGTGACGTAAATACTTGCCGGCCACTTTCTACTTTCGCAGGCTGACGCTGGATAGGTGCTTTTAGTGTTCTTAAATAAAAGACCACACTATGAATGGCAGCGTTACTTATCTCAGGATCTACTTCTGAATGCGAATAAGTGTCTATAGGTTCAAAAGAGGAATTAATCCCCATGTCCTGGTTGTAGGCATTCGCCGTTTGTTGCAGCAGATCGTAAGCGGCTCCTTTTCTTCCGAAGCGACCAATGTGTTTTCCATTGCGCTCGATGCTTTGCGCACGGTAATCACAATAAGAGGGTGTATGAACCCAATTTGCTACACCAGATATGCCATCTCCATCGGCATCATAAGGATCTGCCATGGCTAGAATATCTGCATCACTAACCGCATCCAGATATCCAAGGCCTGTATTGGCAGGAGGTAACAGTTTGGAGCTTCTTGCGCCCAGTGGGAGTACTTCAGGGTTATATCCTGGGATCGCGCGGTTCTGCAATTGTGGACCGCCAAAATCTAAATACTGATTGCCGGTGCTATCGTATTGACCAAAGCGTATTAAAGAAGTAAAAGGGTGTCCCTTACCATCACCGGCATGGCAACTACCGCAGGAGTTGGCCACGAAGATCGGACCCAGCCCGTTTTCTTTAGTGAAAATGTCATTATTGAATGCACGATCTCCTTTTAAGAATTGTTCTTTCTCCTGTCCGCTTAATCCTTCCACCGGACCATCCAGCAGCTCTTCTTCCGCTGCGGCTTTTGGTCCTGTTTTTTTACAGGCCAGTAAACTAAGACACGCCATCACGATACAAACTATGTATTTTCTTTTTATCATTTTCATTACTTAAAGGTCTATTTTAATTTATGAATAAGAATTATTAAATTTGGTAGACCTAATATTTTTTTTATGCGGAACGAAACCATTGAGAATTACTTAAAAACGATCTACCATTTGTCGCAGGATAATAAAGCTGCGGTAGGGAATTTTCAACTTGCTAAAAAACTAAATATTAAACCTTCGTCGGTTACTGAGTCTCTTCGTAAATTACATGAGCTTAATTATGTGATCTATGAAAAATCTTATGGAACACGTCTCACAGCGCAAGGTTCAAGACTGGCTTTAAATATTATACGCCGTCATCGTATCTGGGAAACTTACCTGGCAAAAGAACTAGGATTTGGCTGGGACGAAGTGCATGAAATAGCAGAAGCTTTAGAACATGTTCAAAACGATAAGCTCATTCGGAAGCTTTCTGAAATATTAGGTAACCCTAATTATGATCCGCACGGAGATCCGATTCCTGATGAAAAAGGAAAAATCATCAAAAGTAATTTCCTAAGTCTGACCGAAGTAAAAGGAAAATCGGAGTACCGTATCATGGGTGTTTCAGATCACTCACCTGCTTTTTTAAAATACCTCGACAAAAATAAACTGGTTATCGGCGCACGCATAAGCATTAAATCTATAGAAGAGTTTGATAATTCTATGATTATTTTATGCGATAACAAACAACTCATCATCACACCTAAGGTGGCAGAAAATATTATTGTGGAGGAGGTTTAGGAGTTGGGGTAAATAGTTGGGAGCCTGCATGCAATTTCCTTTCCCTTACCCTCGCTGGTTATAAATGCAATTAGAACGTATTGAACTAGTTAATATTCTTACCATCCATCATCATCAACTCCCTAATATATTTCACCGGGGCACTTCCATAACTTAAAAATTTCTCATGAAAAACTTTGAGATCAAATTTATCTTTTTGTTTTGCTTTTAAGTCTTCGCGTAATTCATAAATTTCTTTAAAGCCGGTGAAGTAGGAGCAGAGCTGTACCTGGCTCAGGGTTACGCGTCTCCATTTTCCCTCCGCTTCGGCCTTTTGTTGAAAGGCTTCTTTGGTCAAGAGGTCGAGAGCTTCCTGTTTCTCCATGTTTTTGGCATGCACTGAATAATCTAAAATGGTATTGCAGGTACTTCTTAAATTCCATTTATAATACATGAGCCACATTTCGGCACTAGCCGTCTCTGCTCCGTTATCAGCACCATAGCCATTTTCCAGCATCATACGTTCTGTGTAAACAGCCCAGCCTTCTACCATAGCACCGTTACCAAGTAGTGCTTTGATGATACTTGGTGATTGGTTCGAATAAATAAGTTGCGTATAATGTCCGGGAATGGCTTCGTGTATGTTTAAGATCTGTAAAATGTAATGGTTGTATTCACGTAAATAACTTTCCGATTTTTCCTTGCTCCAGCCATTCATGCTGCCTACGTTGTAATAAGTGTTTCCGTTTTTATCATAGGGACCCGGAGAAGAAATCGAAGCGCCTGCCAGTCCAGCCATATAAGCCGGTTCTTTGCGCACTACTAAAGGTTTTGAGGGGTCTAAATAAAGGAGTTTCTTTTTGTTGACGAAGGCCACAAGTTCCGGAATTTGATGTTCGATGGCCGACTGAAAGGAATCAGGTTGCACATGTTTTACAGATAGCACCTCAATCATTGACTTAATGGCGTCTAATTTGTTTTCAGGAATAGGTGTGTCTTTTAAATATTTTGGCCAGAGTTCCTGGGTCAAAGCAAACATTTTTTCATGCAGCTCTTTTTTATGGGCCAGGGCCTTTTCAAAGATCTGATCAGCGCTATAGCCAGACTGAATATCAAACTCAAACTTTTTAGCATAGAGCTCCTTTCCTAAACGAAAACTTCTTGGATTTTTATTTTTGTAAGTCTTTAAAAATACTGCGTAGTCTTTAACAGCTGCGGCACAGTTCTTAGAGCGGGTTTTTAGTTTTTCTTTTTCGTCAGCACTTCGTTTCGATTTTTTTAAAACCTCTTCCAGGTCCGCCTCAAAAGTGGACACTCCGCCAAGATTTTGACTGATCGCCAATTCGGTATGTTCTAAGGTAGGACTTTTGATATTTTTCTTCGCGGCTTCATAGTACCCTGGAACTGCGGCCATTCTCAAATAAAAATTATCGAGCCGTGTATCAAGACTATCGTAAGTGTTGTTCATCAACTCTGCAAAACTTCCGCAGACATTATAAGTAGAAGGATCCAAGTCTTTTAAATTCGGCCGTCTTGTATTGCATTATTTCTTTATCGGTAAAATCAGGGTTTTTGTTTGTTTCTAATTCTGGGAATCTTCTCAAAAAATCGGAAATTTTCTCCATTTCACTTAGAAGAGCACGTATACTCCTTTCTTGAAATTGGATTTCCAGTTCTCTTGTCATGGCCTTAATAGTTTACTCTTTCAGCCCAAACAATGTTGTTAATATCAACCTTCTCTTCCAAAGAGTTTTGTTTTTGCTTGTTCCCGTTTTCTTCAGCTCGTTTCCACTCAATCATATTAAATGTTGGAATAAAGCGATAAACGGTTCTAGATTCACCATCCTCATGATGCGTCGGGTCATAAAGCACTCCAGATAGTTCCTTTCCATTTTTAAGTTTAAAAACGATGTGCTTGTTATGATATGGAAAAAAATCTACCTCATTCATTTCTTGAAAATTAAATAAAAAATATGAGTATCCAAAATCATTTGGCAATGCTATCAACGCCTAAGCTTATCAGGATAATTCTTGGGTTTTAGAGGGGTTGTACGACCACTTGTATGAGATCATCCAGCTTCGTCGATCTCATCAGCTCTTTCTTTAGGGATTGGCTCTCCTATCAATTCTTCGGCTGCCCCTTCTTTAATTTCTTCTTCCTTTTTTATTGACTCACCGTATTTTTCATTTAAAGCTATTGAGATGTATTCCCGTAATTTCTCTTCACTACCTGGAAGGGTTGCCTCTGCTAATTCTGTTTTGTCTTGGAAGTTTGCCTTTCGCTGGCCTGATTCAGGGCCATTTCCACCTTTGGCTTCACCTACCTTGACAGCAACCGTTTGAGCATTTTGACCATCTGAGCCAAGTTCATTGGCCATTTGATTCATTTTAATGTCAGAGATTGGATCACCGAACTCCTGAGCTTTAGAATTGTCTTCTAGCTGTTTGGTGTTAGTTTCTGCATCTTTTTGAAGGAAATTATTTACTCCTTCCATCAATGTTTTGCGGACTAGGTTTCTTATTTCTTGTAGTTTATTCATAACAGCATTTTCTTATAAATAGAAAAAAAAAGACTTTTTTGAGTGGGTTATTTTTACTAATTTGAAATAAAGTAGGATAACTATGTCATCAAAAAAGAACAACAAAAATATAGCAGAACATATACGGCAATTACGGAGCCGAAAAGAGTTTGAGACTTTTTGGGAACTAAGAGAAGCATTTACCAGAATTGGTAAAATTTTAATAGAGTTGAAGAAATCTGACACTCCTGTACATAAGGAACTGATAAAATATGTGCCAGTCAATTTAGTCGGATCAATGGAATCATTTTTAAGATCAACCTGTGCCAAGCTCATAAATCATGATGAGAAATACTTGAACAATGCAAAAGATCTTCTTAAATCAAATTTGGACTGGGAGCTAATGCGGCAAATTCAAAAAAGAGAATTTACTTTAGGGGAACTCATATCGCATCAACTTTCTTTTAGCAACTTCGATCAAATTGCGACAAATTTTAAGACGATTCTTGGCACAAATTTTATTAAAACGCTCCAAGAATTTGATCCAACTCCATACTTTATTAAACCATACTTCAGCGACAAAATCAAGAGTTTTAATTCAATTTCAAAACACATTTTTTCTGATCTGAATGATCTTTTTGAAATTCGACATATCGTTTGCCATGAGATGGCTTCAACAATGGAATTAGATTTAAAAAAGGTAACTAGGATTGTAACGAGTACAAGATTATTTAATTACCAGGTGTACTACTTTGTTTATCCGATCCTCTTTCCAGATACCTTCGAAGAAGAAGAAATTTTGGCAGAACGAGCAAAAGAAGAATTTTTTAAAGCGGAAAAAGACTTGGAAGAATATGTGGCTGCTATTAAAGAAAACCCTATGGGTCCTATGGAGTGTAACGTAGACTATGATTTACTTATTAAGTCACAAGAGCACTGGATAAACTATAGGAACACGTATTTGGAAGCGGTATGTGCGAACTTAAAGGATGATCCCCGTAATACCCTCTACTATGAGGAGGCCAGAGACTTAACAATAGAAAGAATTACAGACTTAAAATTTGATTTTGAAAATCTTGTAGTAAAACCTTAATCTTAAGAATAAAGTGCAGCTGATAGAATATTCGTTTCAAATTTATAGTCGGCATCTGCTATATTTTTAATCTCACTTCTTTCGAGAGTAACTGTATAAAAATCAACGAAATTTAAATTGGGTATATTAGGTATAACTAATTTTTCAAGTGCTCAAAATGTCCGTTATCATTAAAATCGCCGCAAATGCCATGTTTCTTCTCAATTTTTCCTTGGGCGACATGTGTGCCTAATTTCTTGTATAAATTAGGCTTGTCGTGACATATTCTATCTAATTCCTTCACCGCAAAGTCTTCAGCGGTAAACAAGGACAGTGACCAGCCACCACATTCTTTGCCAATTTTTTCTCGACTGGGGTTTGAAGGGTCCATTACTCTTGGTCTAAAGTTGCGTTCATCATTAATATCTTCAAATGTCCAACGATAAGTATCACAATCCATCTCCGAATAATCTTTCCCAACACAAGGAGTTTTTTTTGCGTCCTCCACAGTAGATATTTGCTCTTTATACTTTGGTACTTTCGCCATTCATACTAGTCTACAGCGGCACAATAAATGTCAGGTTGGCCTCCAAATGGAACACTATCAATTGAACAATTATAAATGTAAAGATATTTACGCACTAGAACGAAATTTCTAATCCAATTATTCCTTAAGGATTTTAAACACCTTATGTTTATTACCGTCTTGAACTTTTAAATAATATAATCCGGCTGGAAAATTACTCAAATCTATTTCCTTGTATTGTATACTATTATCAAAACTGCAAACGGTTTGACCTAGAGAGTTAATTAACTGCAAAGTGATCTTATTCGTTTCAAAACCTGAGAAATCTAATTTTAATTTGTCTTTTACAGGATTAGGGTAAATATTCATATTAGATTTATTTATACTCTCTCTTATACCAACTGTACTCATATAAATACCAACATCTTGACTGCATTCGGTCACGGTATTTCCACCATTCCATTTTAAAAACCCCAATACTGAATCGTTGCCCATCTTTTTTATTGCTCCAAAAAGATAGACATCATTGTTGTATTCTATTAATCCATTAATTTCATTATCTGACGGAGGGCTAAATAAACACCATTTTTGGCCGTCAAATTTCGCAATGTTTGTATACAATGGTTCACTTGTTGGATTTCCTATACCCTCAATATAGTTGAAGACGCCCATTGCATAAATTTCTCCATTAATTTTTTTCACACTTTTAATAGTTTCCCAACCACTATTAGATAAACCAGACCCAAATCCATACCAATTTTTGCCGTTATAAGCTGCCAGACCCCTACAATTTGTTCCGGCAATACTATTGAATCGTCCATAAACATATAACATAGAATCAATTACTGTCATTCCTGCAACATACTTCGCAACATCCCCCGATACCCCGACCCACGGCACCCACTTTGCACCATCATAGTAAGATATATTCGCTGAAGAAGATTGTTCAGTTATTTGAGCTGCAATGTATGGAACGCCCTTAAATACTTTCATAGCAGTTACCAGATTGTCTTTCACGGGGTGACCGATATTATACCATTGATTACCATCATATTTTGATATACAATTGGATGCAATGCCACCTATTGTATCAAAACTTCCTGCTACATATAATTCATTATTGTAAACATCAGAAAACCAAATATCCCCACGTGGCTTAAAGTTAACTGAATCCCAACTTATCCCATTCCATCTACCAATAAAGCGACAAAAGTACTTACCTGTTTTTTGAAAAGTTCCAAAAACGTAAAGTTTATTTTGAAATATTTGCATTGATCGCACGACAGTACCACCGTGATCTTGATCATCTAATCCACTCTGCAAGGTGTCAAATACCATTCCATCGTAACGAATTATTGCATTTGTATTATGTTGGTTGACTCCTGAGAAGTCTCCTCCTAAGTATAGAATATTGTTAGTGGAATCCACGATTGAAGAAGCAAACCAGCTATAGCTGTTTGGGCCAACATTTGAAATAACATTATTCCAAACCTGCCCCTGCATAAAGCAGAGACAGGTTGAGAATGTGATGATGAAAAATACTCTCATTAATTTTTTATCAATTTATAAACTGTTTGAGAATTATTATTAGTAATCTTAATTAAATATACTCCATTTGTCCAAGACTCACAATTTATTGCGGTTTTATTATTATCAATTGTTTGATCCAACAATATTTGACCCATTAAATTATATACCTGAATTTTAGCACTTGACAATAACTCGCCTTCTAACTCTACAATAAATTGGGTACTGGTTGGATTAGGATAAATACTTAAAAGTGCTTTATCAAAGTCAACATTTGATAAACCTGTAACTTGATAATTTATCAAATCAAACCGACTGATATAACCATCATTCGACCCATTATAACTCTGATCAATTAATAAAGCATTTGAAGAGTTATATGCTATCGGAAAGTCATTACTCGTGGTGTTACCTACTACCCATAATTTGGAATTTTGACCAATATCGGAGCTAGCAATCCTATCATCGGACGAGCCGCCAAAATAATGTGCGTGATACAAGGTTTTGCTCGGTGAATATACTGCAATATACCCATCTTCGGAGCCATTTATTGCATTGTCGTTATAAACGACATTAGTTGGTGTACTAACTGGATATTGTAAGGTATCGTTGTTTGTCCATCCACTTAAATATGTAACACCGTAGTCGTCAACTGACAAGCCTGTTACATTGTAAGTTTTATTCACACCTTTACCGTAAAAAGACGACCATAACTTAGTTAAACTCCCATCCATCATTCCTATAAACGCATTTCTTTTCACGCGATATTGGCTGTTGGTTGCACCAGTTTTAGTATGAAAAGGAAATGCAGAGGATGAGTCGGATTCACCTGCAAAATAGATTTCATCATGGAGAGAATTATAAGCAAGGCGGGTAATTTTATCTTGGCCCTTTCCACCAAAAAAAGACCTAAAGTCAGGTGTACCAGATGTTGAAAAGCGAATTAGAAGACCATCAACAGAACCTTTTCTAGTACTTTGATAAAACGTGTTAGTATTTCCAGTGGAATTGCCAATAGGTGTGCTAAGTGATTCTGTCCATCCCGCACCAATGAGTCGGCCACTATTATCAACAACCACATCAAGAGCCTCCTCATAAGCAGAACTTGTATTTGTTCCGTTAGCTGCACTGCCATAATAAGTCATCCAAGAGGTTTGCAGATTAGTATTTATTTTCCCAAAAATAGCGTCTCTATTATAAACAACATTCCATGTACCCATCGAAGATTGCCAAGCATTGGTCATAATCATGTCCGGTGAATCTGCATAACCACCAAAATATAAAATGCCGTTTACATCTACACAAACGCTATTAATGCAATCCGATCTTGAACCTCCAACATAACGGCTCCAAGGGAGTTTGTTAGTTGGAGCAGCTGAGGGAACGTATTTGAACAAGAACCCATCCGCCTTGAAACCTAGTCCCGGGTTCCCCGCATACCCATTCACTGTTTGGTTAGAAGCTCCTGTTAGGTAAGCGGTGTAAAAATCTGTTGAAAAAGTTTGACCTCCTACGAATACGTCTCCGGATGAGTTCAACGCTATTGAATTACCCACATCCGCACCGGTGCCACCGAGAAATGAGGCGTACTTTAAAGTGTCATTAGCAAGATATTTCACGAAAACCACGTCTTTATTGCCTTTATAAGGCTGTAGGGAATTTACGGCCGGAAAAGTAATTGCATCGGCGTATCCTACAGCATGTCGGTCACCATTATTAGCAGCAGCTATATCGTTGAACCATTCATTCCCTGGCCCACCGTAGTAAGTTGAATATGCAAGGTTACCTATACTTCCATTAGGTGTGGAAGTAGGAAGGGTTCCTGATGAGACCTGAATTATTAATGGTAAGGTGGGAGTATAAACAGGTGGTATAATTTTATAGGTATTGCCCCCAAGACTAGACCAAGAGGCACTTCCGGCGATAGACACTACCTGCCCTAGATTGTCAACGGTATATGCAATTGGTTTCTTGAGCTGTATGTCATCTAGAACGCCTTGAATTTTCAAGTTGCCAGTTGTTCCGTCTAGTGAAGTCGATGAAGAGCCGTCAACTTGTAAATGCACGTTATCAAGCAAGGCACCGGGTTTAACCACTAGATAATATTTTATCCCACTTGGTCCACTAAAGTAATGTAAGTCAATATATGGATAAAAGTTCGGCACAAATACTCTTTGATTCCCTTTAATATCGGTTATTTCCGGTTTGCTAGCGTAGCCTAGGAAATAGTTATATTCATATCCTGAAGGCACAAAGTCGTGATGATTTGCAAATGAATTTGAATGAAGAAATTTGCATTTAATTTTTTCGACCGTGTCTGTTGCAGTTCCGCCTGTATCGGGTCTGTTAATATCTGTTTTTCGATAGACAATATCAAAAGCATCTTTCTCAATAAATATTTCCGGGTTAGCGTTTGCTGTATAATAAAGCACTTCGTTAGCTCGGCTTGAGTTGGTTTTAAGTAGTTGACCTTGGTTTTTAATATATAAATGATTCGGATTTACTGGATCATTATTAAAATCAGGCGGCCAATAAACAGGAGTTTGATTTAACTTAATAGTTGTGTAGTCAAACTGAGCACTAGAATTTCTGGACATAGCCCCAACGTAAACTACTCCAACGCCGTTAACAGCTATAGCTGTTCCAGCATCATTATCGGTATCAATTCCGTCAATGTTCTGACGCCAAGAGGTATTGCCGCTCGGAGTTATCTGATAAACATAGATATCTTTCGTACTCATCAGTTTTTCCCCTGCAACATACCAATGATGTGCAATGGTATCATTAGCAATTGTAGGATCTGTAACAAGTATTCCTAACCCTGTACTTTCTATGTTCACGGCATACTGAAACCCAAAGCTCGAATATAAAACTGTATGATATTCATAGGATGCACCGTTTAACACAGTTCCTACAACACCAATATTTCCCATAGAGTCCCTAACCAAAGCAGTGGCCCGGTTAGCCGTATTATTGTAGTCGTAGGAATTTTGCCATAAAATTGTTCCACTAGCTCCGCTGTATTTAATAACAGAATAATCGAGTCCAGTAGTAGCATTAGTTTTTTCGCCACAAATGATCACGTCCGTCCCATGCATCATTATTGCATTACTTCTGTCAGTGGCGTTAGCAGAACCATTTGTGACTATCGGTGAAGACCAATATGATGTTCCACTTCCTGTGTTTAACGCATGAGTTACTATATTCCATCCTGTGCTAGAATTAAATGTATTACCTGTTATGTAAAGATAGGAACCATTAGGGGACAATGCCAATGCTACGCCGTAATCATCGAAACCACTCCCTGTGTAGGCGGTCGACCACGTTGTTACTCCTGTAGAGCCATTCAGCTTTAGAGTAACTATGTCATAATTTCCACTTGAATTTTTGCTTTTTCCAGTTACGTAAACATTTCCATTAGCGTCTACAGCTAAATCGCTTGCTTCGTCATCTCCATTAACGCCGCGATCATAAGTTTTCACCCATTGTTGAGTTCCTGACGAATTCAATTTCACGATTATATAATTTTTTGCAGTTGTACCGCTTGTCGCTGTTGTCACTCCTGCAACATAAACATTTCCGGCAGAGCTAACTTTTATTGAATTACCGACATCGAAAGAACCCCCATTGTACGTGTAAACAAATTGTTGTACACCCGTAGAATCGTATTTAATTGCCACTAGATCAGCTCCGCTTGTAAAGCCAGAATAGCCTGTTGTATAAACGTTACTATTCGCGTCAATTGAACTTGGCGCACTGCTGACGGTGTCTCGCTGACTATAATAATTAATCCAATCTATGTTTGGAACAACATAAGGTGTCGGAAATTGAGCTTTCGCGGTTATAACCACTATGGTTAACACGCAGAATAATATTTTTTTAATCATTTTAATGTTAGGTTTTTGAATGAATAATTAGTTAAGAATACAGTTCCGGTTTAATTTTGTAACCTCCTTTTTTAAAAATTATAAGATTGAATATAAATTGTGTTAGTTTTCTGTCAGAAATAATGGGACAATTGACATAAAAACTTATTTAGCAATTATAAAGAGAAGTATAATATCTTGTATACGTAGAATTACGTGACTTTTGGATTTAACATTCACGTAATTTTACGTGATTTCTTTGCGGAAATACGCAAAAAAAATTTCGTATTAATACGAAAAGAAGACTTTTTGCAAATTAAGTTATGCGATTAAATTGTGCTCTAACGCATACGTGATAAGGGCGGCGAGATTTTTAGATCCTGTTTTATGCAAAAGATTATATCTAATACCTTCAACAGTTCTTTCACTGATATATAAAAGACCTGCAATTTCTTTATTTGTTTTATTCTGCCTAAGTAATTCTAAAACTTTTAATTCGCGAGTCGATAATTTGATTTTAGATTTCGCAGGATATTCGGAGTTTAAAATGTTTCTAATCTCGTTAGCTAAAATTTCTGATAAATATTTGTCGTAATAATGACCAAATTCATAAACTGCTTCTATCGCTTCAATAAGCTTTTTTATTCCGCATTCTTTTGGCAAAAATGATTTCGCGCCTATTTTAATAAATTCGATTATAAGATTTGCTGAGTAATGCTGACTTAATATAATCACTTTAATTTTAGGATATTGATTTACGATTTGTAGTAAAGCTTCCTTACCACTCATGAAAGGCATATCAATATCAAGAATTATAATGTCCGGGATATTATTTGCGATTTTAAGTTTTTTCAAGAGGTCTAAGCCATTATTTGCGTCGAGAGAAACCGTAATATTTTCAGTCCTTTTTAACAGAGCAACAAGACCTTCCCGAGTTATAAGATGGTTATCGGCTAAACCCACTCTTATTTTTTTTCTCATTATAATAGTTTCAGTATCAATTAGCAATATTTAGTTAATAGCTCTTAATCCTAGCATGATTTTCATATTAGAAAAGAAGGAATGTTATTTATTCCACTATATAACACATTCGTTTATATCAAGCTTTATTTTTTTATTCAAGATTTTTTTTCTTAAATAAGACCCGGCATTATTAGTTTCTTTTGATAATTCCGCCTTAATGGAATCCTTAAATTTCAGAACATTTAGAAAAACCTTTTCGTTGCAATAACCAAAATCATTAGCGTATTTCCATTGAATCTGTTGAATTGTCTTACACGAAAACGATTTTAATTTACCTTTGAAATCTTCGTCAATCTTAAGCTTATATATTGGTGTGTTGAAAAAATCATCCCAACCATGATCAAGTGCTTTTTTAATTAAGCTAATTTGAAAAATTTTAACAATCATTTTTTTGTAATTTTCATAGTTGTCATGTAGCCATTTTACAAGGGTATCTATAAGATGCTGTGTAATCAAATCCCTCTCATAGAACATTTCTAATGCCTTACTATTAATTAAAAAATTATTGTCCCGGTAAATTTCAATAGCGATAACTTCTTTTTTGTTCATTGTATTTGTGTAGGTTTTCCATTCAGACCAAAAGTCTTCATAACGTCCGTACCAAACTTTTAATTGTTCTAATTGCAACATAATTATGGGGTTTTGTTTCGAGGTAAAATTATTGAAGAAAAAAGTATTTTACACCTAGCCGCGTGGCTAGTTTTTTCAATGATGAATTTTCTCTAATTTCGTTTAAACCCCAGATTTTGAATAAAGGTTTAAATCGCCAGATTTATGAAAAAAATAAAAATGATGGTTGCAGAAGACCATAAACTTGTTAGAGAACTACTTTTCAAAGAGATTCCATTGTATTCTGATCGAGTTGAAATGGTTGGCGCGGCCAAAAATGGAATCGAATTGCTTCAATTGTTAAAGGAACATATACCGGATATAATACTTCTTGATATTTACATGCCTGAAATGGATGGCTGGAAAGTACTTAAGGTTCTTCAAACTGATTATCCAAATATTAAGACAATAATGTTAAGCAGTGAATTCGATACCCTTACAGTTAAAGAAGCGATTTTGAAAGGAGCTCGCGCTTATATTGACAAGTTAGATGGGACAATGGAGGAGATAGTAGCAGCGATTGATAGCGTTTCTGAGGATGGATTTTACTTCAATGATTTGATTGCACAGGAAATAATAATTAAGCTCAGAAGTGGAAAGGACATTTCATCATTAGAAGGCGAGTCGTTTTCAGATAGAGAAGTAGAAATAATGAGGATGATTTGTGACGGAATGCAAGTTAAAGAGATTGCACATAGTATGAATATTAGTGCAGGCACGGTTAAATATCATAAAGCAAATGTATTTCGAAAAACTGAAAGTAAAACAAACATGGATTTACTAAAGTATGCGATAAGAAAGGGCATATTTAATAACAATATTCAGCAGCCAAAACCGCGCAAAAAACGAGATTAATAATCCCCTAGCTACAGGGCTAGTTTTTTTATGGTTCATTATAAGCATTTTACTTTGCAACAGTGTCAATTTGAAAAAAAATTGACTTATAACGTATATATTTAAGTCATTAATCCTCAAAGATAAATTACATGTTTACAGACTTCGACCAAACAATCACACTCGCACAAGCAGTAGCATTAACCCAAGCTTTCCGAGCAGCAAACCCTCCAACAGCGGTAAAGGCTGAAGTATCAGGAAAAACCATAATCGAGCAAATCCTTGCGCAAACCGGTTGCAAGGGGATTCGGGTCTATAAGGGTTTAGACGCAACCGGAGTACCTTCTAACGTATTGGTAGGAATTGATGCAAATGGCAACGACATGGTTGATGGTGTATTGGGAAATAGGTCAGTTAAAGACCTGGGTTCACCAAACGTTTTGAATTCTTGATGCTTTCAAAAGATTTTTATAATTCACTTACTTACATTTCCATTATAAGTGTAATTATTCCAATTGCAGCCTGTTTTTACATGCGAAAAGCCCTTAGCATAACACTAAGGGCTTTATTCGTTTACCTGTGTATCTGTCTTCTTTCGGACATTTTAAGTTATTTTTATTCGGAGTATGACGAAATTCAAAATCTATTTCGAAATGGTTTTACAGTGATAGAATGCGTTATTATATCACTTATTTACTATATAGAATTTAAAGATCAAAAAATAGAAACTTTCGTGATTGCTTCTTTATTGCTATTCATAGGACTTTCGTTGTGGCAGTTTCTGTATTTAAATTTATCTACAAAAATCGAGACAATTGCTAGCACTTTTGAGGCGGTTATTTTGAGTATTTTTTCTATAATTTACCTTTTAAAATTTCTATTTACTTCGGATGTAAATAGTATAAACTATCAATATTTCTTTTGGATTGCTTTCGCTAACCTTTTATATTTTGGAACGGCTTTTATTTTTTTTATGTTTAGAAATTTTATTAAAAATGCGCCGGACGAAAGCTCTGATTTTATTTGGGGGATTCACGATGGTATTAATGTTATTTGTAATACTTTATTTACCATTGCGATATGCAAGACACAAAGGAAATAACACTATTTATTGTTTTAACTGTTTTTGCAATTCTTTTTCTTATAGTTCTTATTGCTGTAGTTATTCTTTGGTCAAAGCGCAAAATTTTAGAAAAAGAAAATAAGTTCGCTTATTTAGAGAAGCAAAGACAAATAGAGCTGATTAAAACCATTGTTGAAACAGAAGAATCACAAAAGACAAAGATTGCAAGCGATCTCCACGATCAAATAATACCAGTTCTTACTTTAACGGCATTAAACCTTATAACAGAAATTGAAAAATTAGAAAAAGGCAGCAACGATTTTTCAAAAGTTAAGACTACAATAGACAATTTTGCTAATCTTGCTGATAATGTTAGAGAAATTGCTCATGGGATAATTCCGAAAATGTTTACTACGTTCGGTTTACTTAAATCCATTGAAATTGCACTAAAACAATTGAACAACGAAAATATAAAGGCTGTTTTTAAAGATAATTCACTTAGCAATATAACAATTCCATTATCTCTTAATAAACAATTAACCATTTATAGAATATTTTTAGAGCTTTTAACTAACTTAGTTAAGCATGTAAAATATAATAATCTAGTTGTTTCTCTTGAAGAAATGCCAATATGTTTTAGTTTAGTATTTACACACGATGGAATTGGAATTACAAACCAAACAATTGAAAACCTTACAAATCAGAGTACCGGAATAGGGCTAAAGTCATTAAAAAGTAGAGCGTTATCACTTAACGCAACAATTGATTATTCGATTGAAAAAGAGGTGTCATTTATAATATTGAGAGTTCCGATAGATCATGAAATCATTAATTAAAATAGCACTGGCAGAAGATCATGGTACTCTGCGACAAGGTTATATAAGCTTGTTAGAAGCTAAACAGAAATTCGAAATACTTTTTGATGTTAGTAACGGTAAAGAGCTGTTAGAGAAACTCAAAGAAATTAGACCTGAAATATTATTATTGGATTTAGAAATGCCTGTAATGACAGGACAAGAAGTTCTAAGAGTTATAAGATCGAAATACCCTAAATTAAAGGTGATTATTGTGAGTGGCCACTTTCAAAAGGATTATATAGTCGAGTGTTTTAAACTTGGAGTTAAAGGGTTTTTAAGAAAGGAGTATAAAATTGACAAGATTGTTGAAGCGATTGAAACTACCCATATTGCAGGTGGATATATTGATAATGAAGTAGCACTCATTTTAGCTAGCGAACTCAGCACACTTTACGACACTCAAAAACTGGATCTAACCGAACACCAAACAGAAGTCTTAAAATTAATTTGTAAAGGCCACACAAATAAAGAAGCTGCTGAGATTTTGGAAGTTTCGGTGGCTGCTATTAAATTCCACCGGGCAAATATTATGGATAGAACCAAGTGTCAGAATTTACAGGACTTGATGGCGTTCGCTATATTTAATAAATTGATTTAAATAAGAATTACCGTGGCTGACAAAACAGTAAATCATATGACTGAAAATAAGTATAACGAAGCTAAAAAAGACGACAAGAATCTAATTGTTATTTCTATTTCAATATTTTTCTTAATTATAGCTTTATGGTTATTGACATTGTATACATTGAGCGGAAAGACAGAGACGGCCAGAGGTACTTTCGGCGATATGTTCGGTGGTGTTAATGCACTATTTTCAGGTTTGGCTTTTGGAGGAATAATTATTACAATTCTCCTACAGCGTAAAGAGCTGGCTTTGCAGCGAGAGGAGTTAAAAGATACCAGAGAAGAGTTGAAGCGATCAGCGGATGCACAAGACGCGCAAAATACAGTCTTGTTAAGTCAGCAATATCAAACAACTTTTTTTAGTTTACTTAATGCGCATACTACATTAATTGAAGGCCTAAACTTTCACAATAAGATAGGTATTCAAGGCCTATCTAATTTCTACAATGAGCTTTTCCACGATACTTCAAATTACAATGAACGGATAAAAAAGAGGCATTTTGAAAGCGCGAAATTCACTAATAATAATCCCTTCTACACCTTACAAAATTATAGCCATGCATTTCATTCGTTTTTTGGTGACTTAATTACTTTAATAAAAGTAGTAGACGAGAAACTGCCAGAAACCTTATACTATGACATTCTATTCAATTATTTAACTGTTTATGAAAAATTTATAGTCGGATTATACTGTGATTGTATTGAGGACGAATACAGCAGCTTTATAATTAATCATCAGTATGACTTTCTCAAATATTATAAAGCTCAGAAATCGAAATACAAACTTGAACCTTCTAATTATTTCCCTAATATAGTTATTCAGAGAAAGTCAATAAATACTGTATACATCAACGAGACTCTAGCTCCTGACAATTTTTTTGAATTTAATATTTGGATAGAATTTGACTTCTATTCACGCGCTTTAACTGTTGAAAAAGTTAATATACATTTATATGATTACGACAGTGATAATAATGTAAAAACACTGTTTCAGAAAACCATTGACGGGTCTGCTCCACCTGCAATAGGGAATTGGCAGGATAATTATGAAGTCGATCTTACCAGATTTGTAAGTGAAGAAATTATTAAAAGTCAAAACGGCTATTATTACGTCGATTTTAATTTTCATTTTAAATATCAGTTACAAAAATATACAGTTCTTTACAGAAGCAATTTTAACTTGCTTACTAATCCACCGATAGTTAAAGACCGGAATGAGGGGAGAATGTTAACTTTCCTTCATGGGGAGTAGAGGACTTAATATTAGTAAAGAAAACTGGTGTCTATAAATATTCAGAAATTTTATATTACAATTGGCTATTGTTTAACTATGGAAATAAAAGCGTACCATGCTATTTGAAAGTAAAGAACGATATGATAATGCAATTGGCTCCCAGTCAGAAAGTCAATATGACTTTTTAGATCGATTCCCTAATGAAGAGTGCGAGAAAATAAGAAACTGCTTAAATGAGTGGTTTTCTGTTTATCCCACTGCTGAACAATCTGAACTCAGGACTCGATTTAAAGATTCATTTTCGCCTGCATTTTATGAACTCTATATCTATACTCTATTCATTAAACAAGGCTTTAAACTATCATGTCATCCTGAGATTTTAGGGTCCCTAAAGCGACCAGACTTTTTAGCTACAAAAGGGGGCATCCAATTTTACATTGAAGCCACAGAAGTTAATCCATCAATGACAAAGAAGGGCGTTAATAATCTTAAAAATTCTTTATACGATGCATTAAATAAAATAGAGATTAGAGGCATGCTATTTAGTATTGAGGAATTTTCTTTAAAAACGTCAAATCAACCAAATAGTAATTTAATTGTAAAATTTTTCAAAACTGAGTTGGCTAAGCATTCTTATCAAGAAGTGAGTTATAATTTGATTAATAATCATCAAAAAACTACTATCAAATATGAAGATTCGGCTATTCTGGTCATAATTTCATTAATTCCTGTGATAGAGAATTTCAAAGAAAACAAAATCGCTCATCCAATAGGTATTTTTCCCGCTGAGGAATATGAAAGTCCTACAGAGTCTATAAAAAATTCAATAATAAAAAAGTCAAATAGATATGGCGCTTTGGATAAACCATTGATTCTCTGCGTTAATTCACCTTACTCATTTGGATTTTCTGAAATATTAGTGAATGATGTATTCTACGGTGCAAACAAAATTACGTATTCGCTCGATGCACCCCATAAAGACGAGAAGATGGAAAGGTGCTGGGAAGGAGTATATGGGAGTCCAAAAAATCCAAAGCTAAAGCGAGTTTCCGGTGTATTAATATCACATGTGACCGCAAGTTCAATGTTGTCAAATAATTCTTGGTTATCTAAAAATCCTTTCAGCAGCAAAACACTTGATTTTGATTTATTATCCTTATCCTATTCAACGGTACAAGACAACAGAATAAAAAAAATTGCAAACAAATCTATTCAAGATATTTTATTGCCTGATCAAATTATGAAATAAATAGGGCTTACAAAAGGATACTTCGAAAAACCTGCAACAAAAAAGAATTGCAGCTTATCATATCAGACATATTAAAAGATATTTAATTGTCATTTTTTTCCTATTTATTTTTTCTCTTAGCTATAAGCTAAACTAACAAGTAATGAAGCTTTGCGAGTATTTACACGACAGGGGATTTTTTATTTAGTCCTTTAAACCATGAATGCATCAGATACTTAATTAATTTAAAAAGAAATTTTATCAAAAGCATCTATATTACTTGCCCTTTCTTCGTTCCATGCGTCTTTCGTCTTATTAATATTTGTGAAGAAGTTTGCGATACTTGTGATTATTTTTTCTACGGTTTTATCGTGAAATTTATATGCTGTGATGTAAGTGGTAATTTGATTTTGCTTTTTATCCTCATAACCAGTATACTTAAAGTCAAAGAGGTTTTTGGCAAGACCTAAACCAAATTGTGCTTGAAAAATGGTGATGAGAACCCCAAAAGAAACGCCACGAACATCTAGAGATTTAAAGTGGATCGAAAGGGCGATAATGTCGGCATGCTGAAAGTTTATACTATAATGCGTGCTGTATTTATCCTGTTGAGTAAAAGCATCAATAAAACTGAAAACTGAGCGCTTATTTTCACGCTTTGTTGTTTGTAGCACATCATTTAAGGAAAATATTTTCTTACTATCAGCTGCTTTTACTATTTCAATTTCCAATTCGTCTCTGACCGTGTGATAAAAGTAGTCTCCACCATTTCCCTCCGTAATTTTATAGTTATCTAAGTTTACCGACTTTACCCAGCTATCTTTATTTTTTGCAATTTGGACCTTCAGTTCTTCGAAAACCTGTTTGCGAATTTCTAACGGAACGTCAGGGAAGTGTTCTTTGCCTATTTCAGTTTTCTTTAAATCCTTTTTATTTTCCATAGTTTTATTAGGTTTAATTTTCTCAGAAATACCGACTTTTTTTGAGGAAGCTTTTACTTTTTGAGTTTCGGTAATAATCGCAAATGGATAGAGACCTATCGCTCTACTCTCAATGACAGGCGTCTGTTTGAACTTACTGTCTTTAGCAGTTTCTCTAGTTACCGAATCCATTATTCTATTTACGGTAAGTGTGCCTTCTTCATAGTTTTTATCATTTCTTATAGCGCTAAGAAAATGATGAGTAAAGCGGCCATGCTGCAAGTTGCCTAGCTCTGTTGCTGACTCATCTTCTGCGGCAGCAAACATAAAACATATTCCCTTACTCTTATTTAAATAGCTAGTAATTATTTCTTTGGAATTTTCTTTGGTACTTCGAGAAAGAACTTTTGCACCGGATTCACAAGCATCGATAACATAGCATTGATATTTTGGCTGGAGTGCACTAATTTTATCAAATATTGCTCTCATTTCTACAAAGCTGTCATTAAATAGTAGGGAAGAATTTTCAAAGGAAAATTTACCGTGACCAGCAAAGTAAAAAAATAAAGAATCCTCATTTTGGATCATTTTTTCTTTTATTTCGTCAAGAGCTTTTTCAAAATTCTTCCAAATATCCTTAATCGATAATTCTTTGCTACTTGTGATTAAATAAATATCATCTTCCAAAAAACCGCACCGCTCGATCATCACCGATGAAACTGCGTTAGCATCATTTACACAGAACTTCAGAGGCCTGTCATCATAATCGTTGATTCCTATGATTATAGCGAATCTCCTATCGAGCACTGGTATAGTTTCGTTACGTGATTTCTTATTCATAAACTAGATATGGGATTTAGCCTAACTGATTGTAAAAATAATGACTTTTCAGATTCAAAACTTCCTTCTATATGTATTTGGCTTGAAATTTTTTGGGATAGGTTAAAGAATCTTTCGGTTAAACAACTTTTAAGTTTAGATTTGGTACATTCAATTACGCACAAATATACCACAACTTTCAACAATAGATCGTTATGAATAAAAAGGGGATCGAATCGAAACGACTCAAAAACTATCGAGAAGGCCAAATATCAAACGTACAAAGATTTCTACAACTTTATAAGGTTTTGGATGAAACTCAGAATTTTGAAGAATTTTTATCAGGGAATTATATTAAAATACAATCTAAAATCGACGAGTATTGTTGTAAACAGAAGAGCAACGGTGCAATAGTGAATTTGGTATGGCTTGTCACCCTAGCTGATGCTTTACACACAACTACAGAGCAAACTAAAAAAAGTGTTGTAGTATCTAATGCTGATAGATTAAAAGATCTCATTGGCTTAAAGATAGTTGACGAGCTCAATCCACAAATGCGGAACATTTTAACTTGGGATTTTGAGCGCCGAACGTGGAAAAATAAAGAAAATAAAATAGCTTTTCTTAATGCCACAATTGAAACAATTAAGGCAGAAATAAACGGAGAAAAGGACAATCTTATTGAGAAATACATTGGAATATTACTAGATTTTTGTCTTTATCATTTTGATAAGATTATCAATGACTTGAAGGATATTGATTTTCAAGGTAGAGGTTTCGACAGAGAGAGTGTTCACGACACCTGTAATAAACTAAAAGAGATTTCCAATAAAACTATGTTGAAAGACGCTATTGATGATGAAATGAAATCCGGATTTTTAAACATGTATAAGCCTATAGCACAATCATTTTTAGAAGGACTTTTTAAATCGTCAAAAAGATATGATTATATTATAACTGCATTCATAACAGCACAAGACGATTTTAGAAACTACATGGAGGGTTTGCTTGGTTCAATAACAAGTAACAATATTTCGAACTTAAAAGCGAGTCTTCAAAATGAAAACGTTGACGAGTTTATTGATATTATTCACACAGTTTTCGCAGGTATTCCTTACCATTTATCCAAAAAATCTGGCGAGAATTACTATCACTCAATTATTCATTCAATGATGTACGTCACCGGATGCAACGTAAAGTCAGAAGAAGCTGTAAACAATGGAAGAATTGACTCGGTTGTTGAGTTTGATAATCTTACTTATATAATAGAATACAAAACTTCTGACAGTACTTCTGCTATTAAACAAATAAAAGAACGCAGGTATTACGAGAAATACTCTGGTAATAACAAAAAGATTGTTATGCTGGGAATTTCGTTTAGTTTATCTGAGAGAAATATTAATCGAGAGTATGAAAAGGAATATTATAATAACGGACAATAAAGGTAGAACTTCAACATGGCGTTAAGGTATTCTTAAGCAGTTTTCCGTGGATGTACACTAAAATTAAGAGAAGAAATTATATTAAACATCTGAGGTACTCAAAAGGTAACCAATCAAAACAGGCGAATTATCCATCAATATTGACGGATAATATTTAGAATACAGCTTTTAGTCTGTAGATTTTTAGCATATCTTTGTACAAGCGACTTCGACATTTTGACCCTCCGCCTGACAGTCAAACCGTGCTTAAATGCGCTGGTCATGGACTACGCTCGATCTGACAGTCAAACCGTGCTTAAATGCGCGGTCATGGACTACGCTCGATCTGACAGTCAAACTGTGCTTAAATGCGCGGTCATGGACTACGCTCGATCTGACAGTCAACTGTGCTTAAATGCGCTGGTAATGGACTACGCTCGATCTGACAGTCAAACCGTGCTTAAATGCGCGGTCATGGACTACGCTCGATCTGACAGTCAAACTGTGCTTAAATGCGCTGGTAATGGACTACGCTCGATCTGACAGTCAAACTGTGCTTAAATGCGCTGGTAATGGACTACGGTCGATCTGACAGTCAAACTGTGCTTAAATGCGCGGTCATGGACTACGGTCGATCTGACAGTCAAACTGTGCTTAAATGCGCTGGTCATGGACTACGCTCGATCTGACAGTCAAATCGTGCTTAAATGCGCGGTCATGGACTACGGTCGATCTGACAGTCAAACTGTGCTTAAATGCGCGGTCATGGACTACGCTCGATCTGACAGTCAAACTGTGCTTAAATGCGCGGTCATGGACTACGCTCGATCTGACAGTCAAACTGTGCTTAAATGCGCGGTCATGGACTACGCTCGATCTGACAGTCAAACTGTGCTTAAATGCGCTGGTAATGGACTACGCTCGATCTGACAGTCAAACTGTGCTTAAATGCGCTGGTCATGGACTACGCTCGATCTGACGGCGCACACGCCAATTGGCTTTAAATCCATTGGATAGTAATGCTGCTCCATCTGACCGAGAGCTCACCCATAGTCTCGTGTGAAAATTATTTTCCGTCGGTTGTGTAGGTCACTGTTTTTGTCGCAGCGGCGCTATCCTGAGAAAGCCCCATGTCTTTGACTTTTCCCTGCCCGGTACCAACAGGGTCGTCTGTAGCGGTTTCTGGTTTGCAGGCGCTCATACAAGCGGTAAGAATAAAAATGGTGATTAAAGTCTGAACAAGTAATTTCATAAAAGTTTTTTCTGGTATACTGAAAAGATGATGCCATGTGGTAATGCGATTCAAAGAGCAGTATTTCGCCACCGACCAAAGCGGGATATAGCGGCGGGCAGGGCCCTCAGAAGCGAAAGGCCAGAGGGAGATAAACCAGGCCCTTCTGCTTCATAGGGAGGCGCCCAAAAAATTCCTGGATCAGGCTCAAAAGGAGTGGTTTAAAATTCACCCGCTTTATACCAGCTCCCTGGTTCCTTGCACAATACTCCCTACTTACCCCGTACATATCCCGTCTTTTAGTACGAAACACATCCATTCACTCAGCTTCTCATACACCTTCCCTCAGAGGTCAAGGCACTCTTACTCATTCGTCCAATTTTTCGTCCAATTTCCAGCTATCTTTGTATATGGCATTTCAGGTCGGTGATATAAAACTCTCAGGTACTGTATATGGTATTTCTTTTTACCACAGTGTCTTTGGCTGGCTGGCCAGGGCCAAGGGAGGGCCGGGCCGCAAACAATTCAAAACCTCACCGGCATTTGTCCGATCAAGAGAGAACAGCGAGGAATTCACAGCCTGTGCCCGCGCTGCTGCTGCTCTGCGCCGCCTGGTAATAAGACACACTGGTTATAAAGATAAAACCCTTTACCACCGCCTTATGAAGTTGATGCGCCTGCTCGCCGATAACGATAAGGTCTCCCTTCGTGGAAAGCGCGACCCAATGAAAGGGATGCAGACAAGCGAAGCCCTGTCACTTTTAAAGGAATTCAAAATAAGCGAAAATCTTTGCTTGTATGATCTTCTGCTTATAAAAGGGTTGGTTAAAAAAACTCATGAGAAAGTGAAGGAATGCAAGACAGCTGCTATTAAACGAAGACGAACCAAAAAGCTATCGCCTTTTTATCCTCTTCACAAAGTTCTGCCGCCACACCTGTCTTTAAGCCCGGGCCAGAAACACATACAGGTTAACACTGCTTTCGGTTAAAGGCGCAGAAATTATTTATAGGCTTAGCACCTGCATTACAATCAAACTTTATTTTCTTCCCCACAGCTTTTGCGCCTGGTCCAAAGAATTTTTGTAAAGAAAATTTTGAGCGATTATCTAAAAAGGAAAAGGGGATAGAATTTACATAAAAAACAAATGCTCACACAACGCAGTTTATTTTTATTTTAATTGTAAATTCTATCGCCCTTTTTTTGCTGAGTAAATAGACATCTAAATAATGTCAATAACCATACCATAACGTAAATAAAGGGCTGTAGCCTGTGTTGGGGAAAAACCTGTGAAAAAAAATCTACATTGTGAGTATTAAAATCTTCAAAATGAGATTTTAACGCTTTATTTGTGCTTTAACTGCGTGATAGTTTCGAGAGGTTTTGGAGAATTAAAGACCGTATTACCGGCAACCAAAACATCGGCACCGCAATCTATTAAATTTTTGTAATTAACCAGGTCAACCCCACCGTCAATTTCTATAAGAGCCTTTGAATTTTTTTGAGTAATCATTTGTTTCAGGCGAATCACTTTATTGTAAGTGTTCTCAATAAATTTTTGTCCGCCAAAACCAGGATTCACACTCATCATGCAAACCAGGTCAATGTCTTGAATGATATCTTCGAGTACATGAACAGGGGTGTGAGGATTGAGAGCCACACCGGCTTTCATGCCCAGATGTTGAATGTTTTGAATTGTACGGTGTAAGTGCGTGCAAGCTTCGTAATGCACGGTTAAAGTCTCAGCGCCGGCATCTTTAAAGGCCTGTGTGAATTTGTCAGGATCCACGATCATCAAATGCACATCAAGTGGCTTTTTAGCGAACTTCTGTAATGCTTTAATAACAGGGAAGCCAAAGGAAATATTGGGTACAAAAACCCCATCCATAACATCCACGTGAAACCAATCAGCATCGCTGCTATTTATCAATTCAATATCCGCTTGAAGATTAGCAAAGTTTGCAGATAATACCGAAGGAGCAACAAGATGTGACATAGAAAAACTAATTTTTGTGTCGGCAAAGATAAAGAATGATCGGCAATTTAAGTTGTTTTTTATTTTTCACAGACTTAATTGAGAGATAAATAAGCAAAAATTTAGTGCAGGTACATCCTGTTTTTGAGAATAAAATAAGCCATGTAATTGTATTGCTGCTGTGTAAATCTGCAGCGCAGTCCGTAGTGCGACATCAGGTTGTCGCAGGGTGGCAGATAAAAATCGCCATGGCCGTCTTTTAATCCTTTGGTATTGGAGCAATTCCAGGTTGCAGAGACAAAAGTTTGAGTGGTAGCAACTGATGGGTAGGGGTCGGCTTCCGTATCGCAAAAACCATCACCATGTTCCTCGCAATTTTGCATATTAATACGGTTAACAAATTCGCGCGTACCGATCGGAGTACTGACATTTGTAGGTGGCTGTGGAGTAACGGCAGCTGCGGTACCTGGATTGATCTCAGCGTAAGTATGCGGAAGACCAAAAAAATGGCCCATGGCATGGAGCAAACCCTCACCCTTAAACCCGAGTGCATTTGGTTTCGCCACATCGATGTACTGAACAACTATACCATTAATTGCGGGTGGCGTAGTAGGGGTAGCTGGTGTGGACGTGTAAGCGTAATTGTTTTCCGGCACGTCGGGAAGTGCTGGCACAAGCTCGTTTGGAAGATAGATTCCCAAAGTATTTTCCATATAATAATTATTCATGGCGACCTGGCCATTTCCGAAGGGCTTCCATTTGTCGTAATTATAGTCCGGTATAACTACAAGCTTACAGTATTCGAACGACACACAGATATTGCTAAAAGCATTATTTAAAATAGTAATTACCGAATTGAGCTTTGCCTGGATAATGGGAGTATTTGTAGTATTCAGCAGGTTAAAGGTCGTATCCTGTATCAGGTAGAACACAACAGAGAATTTTTTATCCAGACAGGTATCATGCAGAAGCTTATTTACGAGAGCGGCTTGTGTATTTGCCGGCTGGTATTTTTTCTGGGAAGTTTTAGGAGCTTCTTTTGTAGCTTGTTTTGGAGCATTCTGTTTTACCTGGCCAAAGAAACTGGATAGTAAAAAAGTAAACAAAACTATCAGGGAAATTTTTTTCAAGGCCTTTGGGTTAAGGTTAAATAATTATTATATTTATAATTGATAAGCCCAAATTAATAATTTTTCCCAAGATGTACAAGCAAAGATCAGTCTCCTTTCTTTTTCTATGTTTGCTTTTATGTTTTAAATCAGGTTTGGGACAGATTACGGCAACACCGTCTTTTACAGGTTGCGCGCCCTACTCGGTATTACTGTCAGGCCCCGCAGGAGCTACCAATATTTATTGGACATTTGGATCAGCAATGGGTTCGGCTACTTTGAGTACTCCAAATCCCATTTTTTCAACTCCCGGAACTTACAATATAACCTATACCGCTCTTGTAAATAACGCGCCTGTTAACTATACCGCGCAAATTTTGGTAAAGGCGAAACCGAGTGCAAGTTATGTCGCAAACATTGCTCAAAATCATTGTGCTCCTGTGGCGGTGAGCTTTAATGGGTCGGGGGGAAGCCCCGGAAGTATTTATGTATGGGCTTTTGGAGATTTGAGTGCTCTCGGGTCAGGAGCGAGTGTTACGCATACTTACCTTACAGCTAATAGTTTTGTGCCCATATTAACAGTGATTGACGCTGTAAGTGGTTGCACTGCTACAGCACTTAATGTTACTACCGTCAATGTTTCGTCTCCGCCTGTCTTAACTCTAAATTCTTCCAATGGTTTTAATGCCTGTGCTCCTCCCTTTACAAGTAACTTCGATGCTAATGGCAGCGCTACGGGATCACCTTTGGGCGGTGCACTTACTTATGCCTGGTCATTTAACGCAGGTAATCCCTCTAATGCCGCTGGTGTGTCATCAGGAGCTATTACTTTTGGCGCCGGCATTCATACAATAACGCTAACGGGTACAGATAACAACCAATGCAGTGGTACCAAAACAGAGTACGTGTCTGTTGTAAGCCCTAGTTTAACAGCTAATTTTCCTGGTACTGTATGTATTAATGCTGCTATACCAGGCACCATCACAACAAATCAGTCTATCGCTACCGTTAGTGTCTTGGGAATTCCGGGGTCAACGGCTCTTCCGGTATTTAATGGTGTATTTGTAGAGGACACCGTATTTCTTTCGAACATACCTCCGTTTATAGCAGGATTAAATACTCTGGTAGTTAGCGTTCAACCTGCGGGTTGCCCTGCACTGACTTACACACAGGCTGTATTCGTCGAATCGATTACTGCAAGTTTTTCATGGGTAAACCCCACAGTTACCTGCCATAATCCGCTTATAGCTAACTTCGTAAATCAAACTACTTTAAATACCAGTAGCATTCTTACCTATACCTGGAATGCCGACAATGCGCCGATTAACTATAATCATGGAACTCCTTCAAGCTCGATCATTGTAGGATCGGCAAGTCCTTCATTCACTTTTACTCAGAATCATCCAAATCCTTACACCATTTACCAACCTTTCCAGCCCATGATTACGCTTATTGCGGAATCGCCTTTTGGTTGCAAATCTAAATTTTTACTGGATGGCTCTATCCTAATAAGACCCACCGCGTTTTTCAAGAAAGATACAATGCAGGGCTGCGTGCCTTTGGTCGTCACATTTACGGATGTGAGCACCTCGCACACCAACTTTCCAATTACAAGTTACACCTGGTGCAGTGGCACAGCGCCACCTACCTACACAACAGGTACCATCTCTAGTCCACCCCCTTTTGGTAGTGGAATTCCAACCATCAGTGTCACGTATTCTATCCCTGGTACCTATCACCCTTATTTAATAATTGCGACTGCCGGAGGATGTTCGGATATTTCATTTCTGGACTCCATCGTAGTAGCAGCTCCGCCTGTTTTAAGCGCTACTTTTCCTGCGTCTGTTTGTGCCGGACAACCCTTTACGATGTCGTTGAGCAGCACACCGAGCTCTACTTTGGTAGATCACTGGCATGTTACTACAGATACCTCTTTTTTCTCCGGATGCGTCACCTCCTCAAATCCCTCTTTTGCAATGACACATCCGGGAACCCACTCAGTCACCGTAACAGGATATACGGCCGGCTGCAAGGGTGAAACGGCTTTAGCACAGACTGTACTCGTAAAGGGGCCGGTTGGAAAATTCAGGATGATCACGGATTGCAGTGGCAACAAACGTGAGGTAAATTTTAATGTTCGCCTTCAGGAAGCTGCCTCTGCGACACTCAATTTTGGAGACGGCAATAGTACAACCTTATCTGGTAATCCATCCGGTTCTGTAAGCTACACCACCGGTATTAGTCATATTTACGCTATAAGTGGAAATTACACGGTTACGCTCACCAGCTCCGGCAATAATGGGTGCGCACCTTATGTGTTTCAGCAGATCGCCAAAATAAGAAGTGCAAAAGCCAACATCCTTTATAATGGCAATCCCATTCCCGCCCTACCAGCAGCTATGGCATGTGTGAGGGATCCCTATGATTTTACCGGAAAATATTCAACCGATCACGATCTAAGCTGCGAGAGTCATTACACCTGGTTTTATGAAGCGCCCACTTATACCCTGGCTCCTGCGCACATGAATTTTATTTCATCACCTCCACATCCGAGGGAAAATTTCTCCTCGGTAATAATGCCGCCGCCGATTTATTTTATGGTTGTTGACCCCATCTCGCGTGATACTTTTCGCTATGCAGGCACTTACACCATTGGTTTGCGTGTAAAAGATATTAATGGCTGCATCGACGAACAAAGAATACCATTTCGAATAAGCAGTGCTGTACCTGTATTTACCTTCGCGCAAAATCCGGCATGTTTATCTGCCGGTGAAGTTACTGTGATAAATACGACACAAAACGCGCAGATCCCTCCCGATACCATTACCAGCTATACCTGGAACTTTGGCGATAATACCGCTGATACGAGTGGTAACAATCCTTATTTTATTCCCAAACATAAATATTACAATACACCACCTCCAAGCCAAACCTTTGCAGTAATGTGTATCGCGTCGAACGATGCGGGCTGTATTGACACGACGATTCATGCTATTCAAATAAATAATCCTATCCCTAACTTTTTTCCGAGTACCTCCTTTCCATGCGTACCAAAGGGTTCGGCCGGACTGGTTTCTTTTTCAGCAACATCCGGCTATGCGTCTTATAGTGTTAATTATGGTGGACCGGCATCTACGTGGAGCAACACGAACACTTACAATGGCGTTATAAAAAGTTTTTCGCCGCCCGGTATTTATATTCCAACCCTTACCGTTACTGACAATGCCGGGTGTAAGGCAAGTGAATCTTTAACCATTACGGCTCTTGGTCAGCCTACCGCGAGTATAGCTTTTCCGGATGGTAGAATTGGTTATTGCAAAGGCTCAAATGTTATCTTAAAAAGTAATTCCAATATTCATGTTACTCCTATCACGAATTTTAGCTGGCATGTTGGGAGTATTATCAGCAGTCAGAATGCAGATACTCTTGGAAATACTTATTTTGCGCCGGTTACCACGGTGAGTTTAATCGTATCTATGACGAGTCTTTCGTTCTGTCCGAGTACAACAACCGTGAATGTTTATATTTATGATCCTCTAGCGTATGCTAACGTTAGCCCAACACTCATTTGCCTCGGAGAAAAATTAAATGTCAGTATACAAATTGAACGTGATGTGGCGCACTGGCAATGGTTCTTTGGCGATTTTGTACAACAACCCATTCGTTACAACACGGCCTTTACACCAACTTTAGAGAGTTATGCTTACACCACATTTCCAACATCCGGAGTAAACGGAAATGCAGTGGTGACCTTGTCTTACAATGCCACTAATGATGGAAAAAATGGCTGCCCTCAATCAGTTGAGGTCCCCATTCGGATAATTAAGGTGGAATCTGATTTTAAAAACCTGGCGGACATCTATGCTCATTGTTTAAAAATCGGCGACACCTTCACCAGCACAGCTACCAATTTTCCTGAACTGAATTTAAATTACGATTGGAATTTTGGCGATCAAACTACCGGTAGTGGTCCGCAGGCTGCGTATACGCACACTTATACAAATGCCGGAGTATACACAGTCACACTAACTACGCGCGACATAGATTACGGGTGTAAAGCGATCTCCACAAAACAGATGACTCTATTTCCATTGCCTTCCGCCACAATAAGTGCCAGGCCAAATGTTTGTCCGAATGCACAGTTTCTTATTGAAGGCCAGGGAACACCGGGAATTTCAGGCTTACTTACAGGAACTATGAATCCTGTGATGAGTGACACTTTAAAATTTAATGCAGCCAATACTTTTACCAGCATAGGAACTTTAACACTCAGCGGAAATATTTATTTAACCGTAACTGACGAGAATAAGTGTAGCAATGTATCGAATAATTATTATGTAAATGTTCAAAAAGCAGCTCCTCAAATCATTTGGGATACAACCGTAATTATTGGCCAGATTGTGCCATTGAATGCTTTTGTGGGCGCTGGCTACACTTATACATGGACACCTTTGACTTCCTACCTAAATTGTGATGTCTGTAACATTTATAACCCGGTTTCAAGCACTACTGCAAGTATTGTTTACAGCGTAGCCGTGGAAGATGAATTGAATTGTTCGGTTGTGAAAAATACTTATAGAATTAATGTGGAAATAAAAGTTAGTCTTGATGTGCCCACCGCTTTTACGCCTAACGGGGATGGCATTAACGACATCATTTATCCAAATGGTTGGGGCCTTCGTAAACTAAATTACTTTAAAATTTTTAACCGCTGGGGTCAGCTTATTTTTGAAAGTAATGATCTGAATATAGGTTGGGACGGGGTTTTTCAGGGTGTTCCGCAAAATATGGAAACTTATGTTTACCAGGTATCGGCTGAAACTTTTTCGGACAAACAGCCCACACTCTCTAAAACAGGAACCTTTAAATTACTTCGCTAAACTCAATGCAGGTAATGTCGCTGCGTTAAAACAATGGTTGCCATAAAATTATATTGTTCCTGAGAGAAACGGCAGCGGCAGTTAAAATAACTCATGTAATTATCTACAGGAGAGATATAGTAGTCGTTATTTGCGTCCTTTGCTCCCGGTGAATTATCACATGGAGGGCCGCCTCCTGAGTTTTGAGGATAACCATCGGCCTCGGTATCACAAAAGCCATCTCCTTTGGTAGTGCAGTTAGTTCGGTTAACGAGTTCCTGGCTTGGCGTTGATGTAGACGTTGAACTTATTTCAGAAAAGGTATGTGGTAATCCTAAAAAATGTCCCATTTCATGAATCGCTACAACTCCGGAAGTATCAGCCATGGAAGCTTTCTCCACAACTATCACATCTTTACCACCCGGATAGTAAGCATAGCCAGCTGCTTCTCCTAAAATTGTCTGAGGAATATAAAAGTTAATGGTATTCTCTGTGTACCAGTTTTTGGTAACTACAGCTTCTATTGTGTCTTTAGACCAGCGGTTATAAGGATGCACCGGAATTATAACAGTACTGCAATTCATAAACGAAACACAAATGCGTTTGAAAGTTCTGTTCAAACGGTTGATGATATCATTGAGATTGGTCTGAGTTACACCATTGTTTCCGCTGCTGTCGGCAATGATGTAAAATACAATGGAGAGTTTTTTATTTACACAAATGTCATGGTTTAGTGTATTGACAAGGTTTTGGGTGTTAGCAGCATTATATCTTACCTGCATATAATTTGCCGGAAGAACAGCTGCGCAACCTGAGTTGCCCGCTGATGGAGCGGTTTGAGAATATCCTTTAAAAAAATAAAGTATAAAAAAGAGGAAGAGTTTGTTTTTCAAAATTTGGGTAGATCTGATGTAAATGAATTTTTTAATTATATTTGACTTTCAAATTTAGAATTTTTCTTAGATGCCCAAACAAAAAAGTTCCATTTGGTTTATATTATTTTGTCTGGTACTTAGCAACACTCTTCTTGCACAAATAAGTTCAACAAGCGGACCCATTAATTTATGCGCTCCTTCCAGTGTTTCCTATAGCTCACCGGCAGGCGCTTCCAGCGTCACCTGGAATTTCGGAGCCTATGGAACTTTCAACATTCCCTCTGGTAACTTTAACGTAACCACCGCCAGTACTTTTAACGCTGTGTTTAGCGGAATAGTAAATGGCAGTAACGTCACTTTTACGGTTCCTGTTGCTGTACACGCGAAGCCTACAGCCAGTTTTAGTGTTAGTGAGCCTGCAAATTCCTGCGCGCCAAAAACAGTGACACTTACCGATGTAAGTACTTTTTCTTCTCCACTGCAAAACTGGCAATGGGTTTATGGAGACGGTAACCAGTTAGTTTCCTCCACCGGAGGTACCCATGCCTATACTTATACGTCTCCCGGCGCATATAGCATTGCGCTCATTGTAACGGATGCAAATGGCTGTGATGCACAATATACCTACGGGCCCATTACCGTTATAAATCCGCCTATTGCAATAATTAATTCTAATCCTGCTTTACTAACAGGCTGCTCTTCGACTTTTGCTGCGGCGTTCAGCGCCAGTAATTCAGTGGGATCCAATCTTAGCTACAATTGGGATTTTGGCAATGGTCAAACATCCACACAGATGACCAGTTCCAGTATTACCTTCACTTCTCAATCGCAATCTTACCCGGTAACTCTAACAGTAAGCGCAGGCGGTTGCACTGCAGTGGCATTGACTTATGTGACCGTTAGTCCTGCTACATTAAGTGTTGTTATACCCGGTACCCTTTGCCTGAACGCACCTTCAGCGGCTACAGTAACAACCAACCAACCATTCACTTCCTGGAATCTTGGTAACGGAAATTCTATTTTTCCGGCTTCCAATTCATCTGTTACGGTCATCTCTATTCCTGGTTATACAGCTTCAGGAATTTATACCATCACCGTGTCGGCGGGAAGTGCTCCTTGCATAGCTACCCCGATTATACAAACGGTAATTGTAGATCAGGTAACAGCCGCGTTTACAGGTCCTTCGAGTGTGTCCTGTAGTTCCATAGCAGCTTTAACTTTTACGAACCAGTCTTCAGCCAACGCTACGCAGTATTCGTGGACTTACAGCAAATATCCCACGGGTAGTTCACTTACTAACACACTGGCAAATCCAACGCTCACATTCACCCAGGGGAGCATAAATCCTTATACCATTTTTTACAGTGCTTATGTTTCTACAGTTAACCTGGTAGTGAACTCGGCGGCGGGTTGCATAGGTACTGCCAGCCATGTTTATACTGTTATAGAAAGGCCTACAGCCTGGTTTAATAAAGATAAAAAAGAAGGCTGCAGTCCGCTAACCGTTAATTTTAGAGATAGCAGTTTTATATTTACAGCAAATACACCTAGTCCAAACCCTATTACCAGTTACACCTGGAATAGCGGGGAAACACCCCCTGTTATTGTCTCAGGAGCGGTTGCCCCTCCAAATAAAATTCCTGCACAGTCTTTTACCTACAGTGCAGCCGGAACTTATACGCCTTTTTTGATTATTCAAACAGCTAATGGCTGTACTGACATCTCTTTCATTGACACGGTAATTGTTGTGAACACTCCTACTATAAATTTTTCATTTGCTCCTGCAGTTGTATGTCCGAATCAGGCTGTACAAATAACCAACCTCACTACAAACTCTACGGCTATACAACACTGGCATGTGGAAAGTGATGATGGTTTTTTCTCAGGCTGCGTGAATGATGCACAACCTTCGTGGAAATTTACACATATCGGAACGCATACCATTTCTTTGTCAGGTTACCTGCACAGTTGCAAAGGTAGTTCGCTGTCTCCGCAAACCATACAGGTAAAGGGTCCCATCGTTGAAACCAGATTTGAAACCAATTGCACTAACCGTTTAAATGTTGGTTTTGTTTCTACATTAGAAGGAGTTAGTAATGCTACGCTGAATTTTGGAGATAATAGTTCTACGACCTTTACAGGTAATCCAAATGGCGTTGTTGTCAATTCTTTTCCCGCGCATACCTATTCGGCCAGTGGCGATTATACAGTAAAGATCGAAGGCAGTAATGCTACCAGCGGATGTGGTAACAGTACATTTACAACAGTGGTGCAGGTAAGGGATGTTTCCGCAAGTTTCTCAAGTTCTTCTGTAAGTTGTATTTCGTCAAATGCTTCCTTTAATGCAAGTGCGTCTGCTGATGTTCTTGTTTCCTGCCGGAGAGGGTATGTTTGGTATGTTGATAATCTTCCTCCTGTTGAAGATGATTCTCCTTTTTTTAGTAAGGTATTCACAAGCACGGGTATTCATACTATAACTTTATGGGTAAAAGATGTAAACAGCTGCAGTGATACCGTGATAAAAACCATTCGGGTAAGTAGCGTGACGCCGGTTTTTTCAATGAATTCAAACACGGTTTGTTTGTCTACAAGCACTATTCAACTTACTAATACAACTTCGCAACTTACCGATCCGGTTACAAACTACAGCTGGAATTTTGGAGATGGCCAATCATTTACTACTACCTCCCAGGCACCTATTACACATTCTTATAACTCTGCCATTGTTCCTTTCACAAATTACACTGTAAGTTTAACGGCCTTAAATTCTGTAGGTTGCAGCAAAACGGTAAGTACTAATCTGCAAGTAATACTTCCTCCGGTTGGTTTTTTAGCTTCGCCACAGAATCTTTGCCTTGTAGGAACATCACCTGGAACCGTAAACTTTACTTCTCAAAACGCGAATTCCAGTTATACTTTAAATTATGGCGTTAGTCCGGGTTCAACCCTAATAACAAGTGCTGCCAGCACATCTTATACTTACGCAAATGCTGGAAGCTATTTTGTAACAATGCAAGTGAAGAATGCGGCAGGTTGTTTAAATTCCGGCAGCCTTACCATTAATGCCGTTGTAACGCCCACTGCCGAGTTTCTGTTTAATGGCGCAGGTTCTACAGGAGGCTATAATTTTTGTTCTGGCAAACTGGTAACTTTTACAAATGTAAGTCTCCCTGCGCCTGGCACTCCCACCTGGAATTTAGGTTCTGGTATTCTTACAAATAATGGGGATGTGGTGACTGCTTTTTATACAACACCAACCTCAAGTGTCGTAGCAGTTACTCTAACGGTTGGCACCGGAGCACCTGCTTATTGCAGAGGCTCTGTCACTAAAAATTTTACCATCACTGCTGTGAGTGCAGAGATAGCGCTTAGCAAAACACTTGTTTGTGTGGGTGATTCTATTAAGCTTACAATTGCAAATGCAAATAATGTTGGTTCGTGGATTTGGGATTATGGAGATGCTACGCCAAGCGGAACTGTTTTTGCGGGTGGATCTGCAACTAATTATACAACCCATGCTTACACAAATTACACCTCTACTACAGCTGGAATTGCGAGTGTGTCGTTAATCTATTGGTCAAATGGTGGCGCCTGTAAGGAGGGTACAGATACGCTTGTAAGAATTGTGAACATTGATCCGGATTTTAAACGTAACAACGAGCTCTTAATGGTAGACTCTATGCACTGTGTGAATGTGCCCGATCTTTTTACAAATGCTTCTGTGTCTAATTCATCCTTCTTAAATTATGCCTGGAAGTTTTCAGATGGTTTTAATTCAACATTAAAAGATCCTGCTTACACTTTTACAAATGCGGGTTCTTACCAGTTAACACTCACCGCTACCGGAGAAAATAATTGTAAAGTTTCTGCCATAAAAAACATGACGATTTTTCCTTTGCCTACGGCTACAATTTCAGGTGGAGCGAATTGTCCGAATCTTCCATTTTTAATTTACGCCAACAGTGTGCCCGGAGTGGTCAGCGGCACCTGGTCGCCGGCTTCAGGCATGGTTAGTGCTCCTGCATTTACCACCGCATCTTCTGCATTCTCGTCTTCTGCCATAGCCTCGTACGATGCTACTTATTCTTTAAGTGTTACTGATGAAAAAGGATGTGTGAGCATGCCCACATCAACAACTATTACTATTCAGCAGCCGCCTCCGGTTATTATCTGGGATACAACGGTGGTTGTGGGAGAACCTGTACCTATCAATGCCTATGTTGGTGATTACAATTATACATGGACTCCCGTTGTGAGTGCACTCAATTGTGTAAATTGTTATAGCCCACTATCAACGTCAACTGTAGATATTACTTACAGTGTTTCTGTTGAAGATACTTTGCATTGCTCTGCTATAACAAGTAAATACAGTATTAAGATTTTACCTAAGTCGAGCATCGATGTTCCTACTGCCTTTACGCCCAACGGAGATGGTATTAACGACGTGATATATGTAGCAGGTTGGGGCATAAAAAAACTAAATTATTTTCGTATATTTAATAGGTATGGACAATTAGTATTTGAAACAAACGATTTAAAAACAGGTTGGGATGGGGTGTACAGAGGTGTAATGCAGAACATTGAAACTTATGTTTACCAGGCTTCTGTAGATACTTATATCGACAGTGAACCCATTTTAAAAACCGGAACTTTTAAATTAATAAAGTAGTCTTGAAAAAATTTAGCTTTTATAGTTTGTTGATGGTTCTGTTTTTAATAAATACAGCATCGGCGCAGGATATTCATTTCAGTCAGTATTATTTTTCCCCTTTGTCTTTAAATCCTGCAAACACAGGCAACTACCACGGCGATTACCGCATCTTCGGAAACTACCGTAGTCAGTGGAGAGAATTAGACAAGGCTTATAACACTTATTCAGCTGGAGGAGATCTTAATCTTTATCCTAACAATGTAAATGTTAGTCCTGGCTTATTATTTATCAGCGACCGCTCTGCGAGTTATTTGTCGGTAACCAAAATATTACCTTCTGCGGCAATACATTTAAAACTGGCTGGTTTTAAATTGCATGCAGGTGTGCAGCCGGGTATTGTTATTAAGACTATTGATTTTTACAAACATTCTTTTCCGAATCAGTTAAACTGGAATACAGGAGAATTCGACAACACGCTTCCTAATACAGAGCCTAATGTTGGTCAACGTTTCACCTATTTCGATCTCAATGCTGGGTTTGCAGCTTCCCGGAAGATTGGAAAGTTTGAACCCGAGATTGGCTTTGCCGCCTTTCATTTAAATCGTCCACGCGAAAGTTTTTTAGACAATAAAAATAATAAGCTTCCGGTAAGAGAGGCTCTCAATGGGGCCATCAGCTATTCAGTAACTCCCAAAGTGATTCTCAAACTTCACAGCTTATATGGCTACACTACCAAGGCTAACGATTGGGTAAGTGGTTTAAATGTGGAATACGTTTTATCGCGTACAGCCTTTTTCGCTAATTCTGTATTTGTGGGGTTCATGTGGCGCGATGGTTTTAAAAGAAATTACGATGCAGGAATTGTAACAGCGGGATTTAACTATAGTCATTATACTGTTGGGTTTAGCTACGACATTACGCTGTCGGAATTAAAAACAGCAGTTAATAGTAAAGGAGCCCTGGAGTTGGCTTTTATTTACCGCGCAAAAAGTACACGTCTGACCAAAAAAGTTATTCCTTGTGAGAGATATTAGGCTTATATGTTTTTTTATGTTTTTGGTTGCGACGTGTTGGTCGCAAACTGATAGTACTACCTTAAAAACGGCTGGTGGTAAGTCTTTAAAACGCCTGGGAAAAAGCGCTTTAAAGCAGAATGATCCCAGCTCTGCCATCATTTTTCTGGAGGCCTACGTGGCAAAAAATAAAAAAGATGCCGAAGCCCAGGCTTTACTCGGAAAAGCTTACATGGAAATTCGTGACTACGACCGTGCTCAGCACATGTTTTTGAAGGCTTACACCACCGACAAAGCAAAGGCTCCAGAAGCCTTGTATTATCATGCTTTGATGATGAAATCGAATGCCCAATACGATAGCGCGAGAATGAATTTTCAAAAGTTTAAAAAAGAATACAAAGGAGACAATAAAAAATTAAAAAAATTGGCGACGCGTGAAATCGTTTTTTGCGATTCGGTTGTAAGAATTATTGGTTCAGAATTTAAAATTGTTATCCAACATCTTGATACTTCTATAAATAAAATAAATACAGAGGGCGCTCCTGTAAACTTTGATGACGATAAGCTTGTTTTTACCTCTCTGCGTACAGAAAAAGAAGAGTATCTCATCGAAGACGATACGGCGGCGGCGATTAAAAGAAAACTTTATTTTGCGAAAAGAGTAAATGACAATTGGCAGTTTGGCAGTGAATACGCTTCCAATCTTAACGACCCGGATTTTAATACAGGAAACGCCAGTTTTAGTCCCGACAGGCAACGAATTTATTTTACACGGTGCAAATTAAATATTATGGAAAAAATGGTCTGTGCCATTTATGTTTCTGAAAAAAGTGGTGATGGATGGACTGAGCCAGTGAAACTTCCTAAAGAAATTAATAATCCGAAATATACGTCTACCATGCCGGCGGTAACCATCGATCCTGTAAAAGGAAATGATGTTATTTATTATGTAAGTAACAACAAGGAGGGCAGGGGAGGTCTGGACATCTGGTACACGGTTTATGATAAGAAAAATAAAAAATACAAAGCCCCTAAAAACGCGGGATCCAAAATAAATACTTCGCAGGATGAGATCAGTCCTTTCTTCGATACAGAAACGCGTACACTTTATTTCAGTTCTAATGGACTAGGTGGACTAGGCGGTTACGATATTTTTAGAAGTAAAGGAGACGGTAAAAGATTTACAGGCAGCGAAAATATTGGTCAGCCTATTAACACTGGCGCTGACGATATTTTTTATACGATTTCTACCAATAGGGGTGAAGGTTTTTTTGTGAGTAACCGCAAAGGGGGGAACGCTTTAAAAAATAAAACCTGTTGCGACGATATTTATTTTTATAAACACGCTGAGTACGTTCGTTTATTTGTTGCAGGAAACATAAGTAATATTTTAGATAAGAGCGATGCTGTTAAAAACGCGACCATAGAATTGTATATTAAAGATAAAAAAACAAACGAAAAATTTCTTGTAAAGACAATAAACACGGATGATCTGGGAAATTACAGAACCGCAGTAGATGCCGGTCAGGAATATTTCCTTGTGGTGAAAAAAGATGATTTTCTGGGAACCAGCGAAGACGTATCTACAGTAGGTATTACAAATTCGAAAGATATTATCAGAGATTTACAAATGATTGAGAAACCGAAAGAGCCGGTTAATATTCCAAATATTCTTTATGAGTTCGATAAATCTAATTTGTTGCAGGAAAGTAAATCTGCTTTAGATGCTACTATATTAAAAACAATGCTATTAAATCCGGAAATTATCGTCGAGATTCAGTCTCATACCGACAATAAAGGAAGTGACGCCTATAACCAGAAACTCTCTCAAAAACGGGCAGAGAGCGTTGTATCCTACTTGATTAGTAAGGGTATTGATGCTAAGCGTTTAAGAGCTAAAGGATTTGGCGAGAGTTCTCCCATCGCTCCAAACGAAAAACCAGATGGCAGCGACAACCCAGAAGGCCGGTCAAAAAACAGACGTACAGATTTTAAAATTGTCGGTGTTGTGGATGCTGAAATTATCAATTATTCTAACGAGGAGTAATCGCGCATTCGCATATCTGTAAATCTTTTGTCGGGTAAAAATTCTCTTTCTAGTATACTTTCAGTAGGGATGCGTTGGTTAATTTTTGTTGAAGGAGTTTAAAAAGCACTCGTTTTAATGTATAAATGCTCAGCCTTATTTGACGGTTCAAAAAGGTTAGGTTATTCTATTTTTAGCGGGTAAAACAAAACGCGACTAATTAAGTCAAACAGTGGCGATATTGAAGAGAGAATGGGTGAGAGCTTACGCACACTGATTTCAAAATCGTGGGTGTTATAGATGCAGAGCTTATTTACGATGAAAATGGAGATCAATAGTTCACTCCTGGATCTGCAAATCTTCTATCGTATAAAAATTCTTTGTCTGTAAGCGTCATTAAAAAAGCGAGAAGATCTTTCTTTTCTGTCTCATTTAGTGTTCCTATTTTTAAAAGGGAAAGATCTGCAGATTTCTCAAAATTTTTTGGACTGGAATAGTAGTTCACTACTTCTCTTAAATTCCTGAACCGCCCGTCGTGCATGTAAGGATAGGTCATCGCAATGTTTCTTAAACCGGGTACTTTAAAACAATTTTTATCTTTTTCCACACCAGTAATTTTAAAGCGTCCGGAGTCTTTGAGTGATGTATCTGTTTTTATGCCGTTGTTTCTGTAACTATTGTCTGTAAACAGCGGCTCTGTATGACAATTAGCGCACTTTGAGCGGAAGAGTTTTAATCCCTGTAATTCAGCTTTTGAAAAGGTATCCTGATGGTTTAAAAATTTATCGTAGCGGGAATTTGAACTAACCATAAGTCCTGTAAATTGTGCGAGAGATTTCAGAAGACGTTCAGAATTAATGATTGTATCGTGGTAGGCTTTTTTAAATAACTGTGCGTAAGTGGAATCCCTTTTTAGTTTTAAGAGAACATTGCTCAATGTTTCGTCCATTTCAAGGGGATTTGTAATAGGATTTAAAGGCTGAACTTCTAAATTATTTACGCCGCCATCCCACATATAACTGTCTTGCCAGATCAGGTTTTGTAATGCTGGAATATTTCTTGTCCCTATGCGTCCATTAATGCCATGACTTAAGCGGTGATCAATGTGCGCAAATGCTGCAATACGCTGATGACACGAAGAACAGCTAATGGAATTGTCTTTTGAAAGTATGTTGTCGTAAAATAATCTCCGCCCCAATATAAAAACATCGGGACTCAATTTATTTTTAGCAAAGGTATACTTAGGTTTAGGAAATCCTTTTGGTATTTTTAATTCAACATCCTTCGCTGTTATATTGAAAAAGGGATTGTCATTCGTAAAGCTTACAAAGAACAAGCAAAGCAGGAGAAGTGTAAAAGAGAAATATGTAATTTTAATTCTCATGCTTCGAAGTCAAAAGTTTGAACATCTCTTTGTAATTGTCTGCAATGCCGGGAGCGTTATGAAAGTCTGTTACAGAAGGAAGTTTTTCAAAATCGACTGGAGTGTTGCTCATTAAAACTTTTAACACGTCTGCTTCTAAATAAAGTGATTGCCGCGAATCTTTCTCAGTGAATTTTAGATCTTTTAGCGGAAGGTAAATTTTACGTATGCAGTTATTTGCGTTTTTATAGCCACCAATATGGTATTCCAGAATATGTGCGGGCAGGGGCGAAACAGGAGAGCTTCCTTCCAGTTTTAAAAAAATGTAGCCGCTATTCCAGGCCCAGAACATAGCATTAACAGGGTCTAAAGCGCCTGACTGGGCACCACTGCAATTATGCAAACTGTCTACTCCAAGTATAAAACTTAAAGAAGTAAAATTCCCAAAAGGAATGTTTTCAAGGATCAGATGTTTTGATTGCTGCTCGTCTTCGTTTACTAAAAAATACAGGTCTGATTGAAAAACTTTACCGTTGTCCTGCATTAATTGAAATTGTCCGAGATAATATTTGAACTTGCTAATAGTAAAAGTTTGATGAAGTGTGTTGGTATAACTCGTCGAGTCTAGCTTTAAGGGAAGAGATCCAACAACATGTGAAATAGCGAGTTCTAGTTGCCCCTTATTTTGAGCACTTAAAAAGAAAGAAAAGCCGGATAAGATTACCAAGTAGATCACTCGTAGCAAGGAGCCTGACCCCATTTTTACCCGGCTTTTCACTAGTTATTTTTTAATGATTTTCTGAGTGATTTTGTCTTTGCCTGCCTCCATAACCAAAGAATAAACTCCCTGTGGAAGATCTGTCATGTCAAGTGTGTAAGCGATACTTGGCTGTAAATATTCCATTGTTTTAACGAGTTTGCCGCTAACATCATACAAGTTTCCTTTTACATTGTTTTTACTTTGCTCATCCATATAAATAAAAACATAATCCTGGGTTGGATTCGGCATCATCTTAAATTTAATAGTACTTAATGGATTTTCTTTTAAGCCGGTTGCAAGAGGACTATAAACAGTAGTTGATTCCGTAATAGTATTGTGTCCTCCCGGATTGTTTGGTCCAGCGGCTATGTTACCACTTTGCACCACTCCGTAATAGGTTCCGAAAAGTGTATAAGGAAATACCGGGTTCAGGTTCGCGTCTATTGTAACGAAGTACGCATAAGTCCCATTCGGATATTCAGGTGTTTTACAAAACCTTCCGTTTCTGAAATCAAGGTCTCCTGAAGCTGCAGTGAAAATATGATCTTCAATAAAACAGCCTGCAGGATAAGTAGTGTTTACTGCAGGTCCGTTAACACGGGTTGTTGCTGTCGAAACCGAATAACTGCTTACCATACGTTTAATTCCGCCTGTACCATCTGTATTTGCATACCCATAGGCGCCATAAACAGGAAAACCGTCAAAAGCATAACCGATAATTGGAGAATGTTTTGTATTATCATTCACATCGTATAAACACTTAGGACTCACATGATGATGGTATTCGCCCTGTTGTTGTGCATGACCCAAGCAATTATCGAAGCTCGGCTCTTCAAAATAATAGGCATTTCTATTCCAAACACCAGCATTGTTATAAGATTGAGCGTCGGACACATTAAAAATGCTCACGCCATTACTAAAAACGCCAATGTGCCCATTTCCAATGGCAGTTGCGGTACCTGTGTTTTGTTGTGGATTGCGCGTTATTTTAAAAACGAAATTCTGGTTACTTGCCACATTTGGATTAGACCAGGGACCAATGGCATAACCCGGAATGCAGGTACAACTCACATAAACGTCGTTGCTTGAGTACTGCACGGTTTGCACGTTGGAAAGAATACCAGCATAACCCGTAGCGTTAGTTGTGTTACGGATCCAGGAACTGATTTCTGGACCTACCTGTGCCTGTGCGGTGAATGCCGCTGAAAATGCGACTGCTAAAAATTTTGTTTTATTCATGTGTGTTAGTTTATTTTTGACTGTTGTTTGTTTAGATGTTCTTTTAAAATAAAACTTGCGCGCTTCTGAAAATTTATTTGGGTGGACCATTGTGAGCAAATAAAGCTGCAAGATCATCTGCTAGTAAATTGAATTTTTCAAGTTGATCTTTTTTGCAAAGGGCTTTAATTTCGAGAAAGTGATTAAAATTTACATGATCAATCGCTTTTTGGTTTAAGGCAATGAGGTTCATTAATGAGTCGGATTTTTTCATATACTCTGGCTCCTTTAAAAGAGAAAAAAGTTGCTGATGAAGTGCGCGCGAGGCTTGTTCTAATTTGCGACTATTGCGACGGTGCGCGTCGATGGTGATTTGGTAAGCTTTCTGTTGCGCCGCGTCATAGCCAAGACGGTCAATAATAATTTGTTTTGGTCCTTCGCCTCGTGGTGGCCTCCCGAAATTTTCGTGTCTGGCCGTTTTGCTGAATAAAACGAATGCAAGGGTAGCCAGGTTTACTAGCACTAAGATCGTCACTGTTAGGATTATTAATTTTGAGCGCTTCATTTTAATTGTAATTAATGCTGTTTGTATTCATTAATTGTAAATCGTGCGATAAAGGTTCTAGTCCGCTGTTAGTTGTGCCAAAACCGGATATGCTGATAACGAGCAGATTTATACAAAGCAGCAAAAGCAGCGTTGCTCCTGCAAGCCAGGCCAGGCGGGTGGGAATGGATTCCTTTTCCTCACTCTGAAGTCTGTTTAAGATTTTAGAATACAAATAAGGGCTCGCCTCAGCCGGACGTATACGCTCCAGGCTATTTTCGGTTTCGTTTATCCACTTTTCTTTTGCGTTCATATACTATTAGATGTTTAATAATTTAAAAACTTGCGCTATTTTTCATTTTCTTCGTAATAATTTTTCAAAAGCCCTTGCAGTTTTTGTTTTGCCCTGAACATAAGAGATTCTACAGAACTTAGTGAAATATTCATAACACCGGCTATTTCTGCATAACTCAAATCTTCGAGCTTATGCAAGATAAAAGCTGTTTTTTGATTTTCAGAAAGCTGGTCGATTGCCTTAAATAAAATAACAGCTCTTTCTTTATTTTCGAGCCTCACTCTCGGATGATAAAAATCAGAAACAGGCAATTTCATTTCTTCACCTTGATTAGTGAAGAGAGACTGTAAGAACGCAAATCTTTTTTTTCGTTTTTTTCGTCTTAAAAAATCAAGCGCTGTGGTAACTGTAACACGATAAACCCAGGTGGATAAAGAAGATTCGCCTTTAAAGCGCTTAATGGATCTGTAAATAAGAATAAAGACTTCCTGACTAAGATCCTCCGCATCTTCAGTGTTTTGAACAATTCCAAGACAGGTATTGTAAACCTTGGTTTGAAACTCTTTTACAAAAGATTCGAAAGCAAACGAATCACCCGATTTTAGAAGCGCTATTTTTTCCGACTCTGTCAAAATTATTAAGCAATGATAAACTTCTTTATGCAAGGAAAAAAGAAGTAACGCTTTATTTCACCTCATTTTTTGAGTGTTTGTTTTCTTCATCGCATTGTAGTATTTTCGCGCGTTCCATTTATTTAAAGACGCACACATTTTATGCTGGAGACCCATCTGCATGAACATCATTTATTACGTTTTTCCGTGGAGATAAAGAGTTCTTCGACGGTGTTAACTTCCGGTGCGCTTAAAACGGATAAGAGTGCAGCGATCGTTTTTTATGATGAGAACGATAAACGCGCGTCCACATATAATTTATCCGTTCTTTCTAAAGAAGAAATATACGAGCGTATTAGCAAGGGGGAGACTCTTAATCTGGATAATTCCTACATCAAAGATTTTTCACTCAGCGAATACCGCAGACTCAATCATCTGGATGAGCACCAACTCGTTATTCTTCATGATCTTTCAGCAAAAAAAACATTTTTTGATTGTGATCTGGAAACGGATTTTTCTTACGCGCAGTTTGAAGGTGCCAAAACAAATTTCGAGTCTACTGTTTTTGCAAATGGTTTTACAAATTTTTTTAATGCCAATTTTGGTCACGGAGATGTAAGTTTTCGCAAAGCCAAATTTGGAAGTGGCAGCACAAGCTTTCGGTCTGTTAAGTTTGGCGACGGACATATTACTTTTAATAACGCCAACTTTGGAAGTGGCGACCTGAGTTTTGTGGATGCTGACTTCAGCAATGGCAATGTGGATTATAAGAACACTTATTTTGGAGATGGCAACGTGGATTTTAAATTCGCGAAATTTGCAAGCGGTGATATTACTTTTGAAAAGGCCAGCTTCGGAAAAGGCAGGAAAGATTTCAAGAATGTTGAATTCGGTGGGGGAAAGATTGATTTTAAACGTATTGATTTTAATGACGGGGACGTTTGTTTTGAAGGCGTTGAATTTGGCGATGGTAAAGTGAGTTTTAGAAGTTCCGTTTTCGGTGAAGGGCATAAAACTTTTGAATTTGCTGATTTTGCCAGGGGAGAAGCACAGTTTGACCTGGTGAAGTTTGGAAAAGGAACAATAAGCTTTAATCAGGCTTCAGCTACCGATATTTCTTTTAGGAATTGTCATCTTGATGCTTACATGGATTTACGCTTTGGAAAATGTCATTTAATCGATCTGCGAAGTACAATTGTGAGAGATATTCTGGATGTAAAACCCGAAGGCGAAAAAGTGGTTATTAAAGAAATGATCCTTGCCGATATGCGTATTCTCGGACGTCTCTTTATCGACTGGAGAGGCAATGATGTGTATGATCTGATTTACAATCAAAAAACAACTTCCATGTTTCAGAAGGCGGAACAGTTTCGCATCTTAAAAGAAAACTTCCGCAATAACGGGCAGTATGAAGACGAAGACGCGGCCTATTTGGAGTTCAGACGCTGTGAGGCAAAAGCAAATTTGCAGGAAGCATTTTCGAAAAAAGGCATTGAAAGGTTAACAGCCTATCCCATTTATTATTTTCAAAAATACGTTTTTGATTTTGTAGGCCGTTACGCAACTGCTCCCACTCGTGTACTCCTGAACGCTTTAGTAGCGGTAATTTTATATGCATTCCTGTTTTATGGGTTCACCGAATTTTTCCCAGACTTAGGAACAATTGGTTCAACCTTGCCTCCGGATTTAAGTCATGTTCACGATTTTTGGAACAGTGTGTATTATAGCGCGATCACATTTTGTACGGTAGGCTATGGCGATTATTTTGCGCAAGGCTATCTGAAAATTTTCGCGGCCTGCGAAGGATTTACAGGGATATTTCTGATGAGTTATTTTACGGTTGCCTTTGTAAGGAAGATTTTGCGCTAACTATTCCCCATTCTAAGGCGTTAGATTTGAAAAGTTTTACAATAAATCTACGTAAACTTTACCAAATTTATTCCATAAAAAAAGCCGGTGTGTAAACCGGCTTCTAAAATTATACTGTTCTGTTAATATCCCATTGCTCAAGGTAATCAGCAACGCGACGTAAGAAGGTGCCACCTAAAGAACCATCCACAACACGGTGATCGTAGCTTAAGGACAAGAACATAAATTGTCTTATAGCAATTACATCTCCTTGCGGAGTTTCTAGTACTGCAGGTTTCTTTTTAATGCTTCCTACTGCAAGAATGGCTACCTGAGGTTGAAGAATGATAGGGGTGCCCATTAAATTTCCAAAACTACCCACGTTGGTTAAAGTAAATGTACCACCCTGAATTTCGTCAGGCTGCAATTTATTTGCACGTGCACGGTTAGCTAAATCGTTAACCGCTTTAGTAATGCCTAAAAGATTTTTCTCATCTGCATTTTTAATTACCGGCACAATTAAATTTCCTGTTGGTAAAGCCGCAGCCATACCGATATTAATATTTTTACGTTTAATGATCTTAGTTCCTGTTTGATCTACAGATACGTTGATTAACGGAAAATCCTTGATAGCTCTTGCAACCGCTTCAATAAAGAGTGGGGTGAAGGTTAATTTTTCTCCATCGCGTTTTTCAAATTCTTTTTTCGCTTTGTCTCTCCACATCACAAGATTTGTAACATCTGCCTCTACATAAGAAGTAACGTGTGGCGACACGTGTTTACTCATTACCATGTTGTCGGCAATCATTTTACGCATACGGTCCATTTCCACGATCTCATCACCAGCACCCACCGATACCGCAGGACGATTTACAATGATAGCATGTTCTCCTACCATAGTTCCGGCACCTGTAGATTTTGTTTCTGTTTTTTGTGGAGCAGGTGCAGAGCTTGTTGAAGTTTCAGTAGCTTTTGAAGCTCCTTGTTTATTACGGTTAGGTAAATAAGCTAAAATATCCGCTTTGGTAACGCGACCTTCTTGTCCGCTGCCCTTAATAGACTCAAGCTCTTCCAAAGAAATACCTTCTTCTTTAGCAATACTTTTAACAAGTGGCGAATAGAATTTATCAGAGTCAGCATAGTTTGTATTGGCAGCAGCTACAGGAGCGCTAACGTTTGCGTTCGCTTGGCTGGTTTCCGTTTTTGCAGTTTCTGGAGTAGAAGTTTTTGGCGCTTCACTTACAGAAGCATTAGCATCGCTGCTAATCACACCAATTACGGCGCCTACCTGAACAACGTCACCTTCATTAAACAGACGTTTTATCAAAGTCCCTTCAAAAGGCGAAGGAATTTCGCTATCCACCTTATCAGTAGCGATCTCTAAAACTGTTTCATCAATTTTAATTTTATCGCCTTCGTTTTTAGTCCATTTAATAATAGTAGCCTCAGCCACACTTTCGCCCATTTTAGGCATGATCAAATCAAAATTCGCCATTGTTCCTTTTTCTTTTTAAGAGTTACAAAAATAGGTTTCTAAAGGGGAATAGCCAATTTTTTGTTTTAGTATTTTTCATATCTTTAATTAAATTACCGGATATTTATTTTTGATAAAAAGATATCATTGTAAAACCCAATTTTATGAAGAAGTGTCTCGTTTTTGTTTTTTTCTATGTGCATCTGATGGTCGGAGCTCAGGTTCCCCCTGTATGTTTTAATGGTCTTACAAGTGCTAACATATCAACCGTCGGATCTACGCCAAGGGAGGTGTGTTCAGCGGATGTTAATAATGATGGAAAGCCTGATCTTATTACGGCTAATGAAGGATCGAATAACATATCTGTACTTATTGGTTCGGGTACCGGTAGTTTTGTATCGCGTACAAATTATACTGTTGGGGCGGCTCCGCGCTCCGTTTATTCGGCAGACTTTAACAGCGACGGGTATCCTGATTTGGTTACTGCCAATTCCGGCACAAATACTATTTCGGTTTTGTTCGGATCTTTGTCGGGAACCTTTGCCACAGCTTTGAATTACAGCGTGGGCACAGCTCCTTCTTGCGTTCGCGGTGGCGATTTTAATCTTGATGGAAATAGTGATCTTGCTGTGTCAAATTCTGGTTCCTCCGACATTTCGGTGTTATTAGGTTCAGCAAGTGGTACTTTCGCTGCTGCGGTGAGTTATACAACTTTCGGGGCGGGCGGTGTGTTGTGCATTGCCGATTTTAACAACGATAGCAACTCAGACATTGTTATAACGGGGTCTGGAAATGGATGTGCATTATTACTCGGATCTTCAACAGGAACTTTTGCATCGTCTTTTAGCATACTATCAGCGGCTTTGCCTTACAATGCTTCATGTGCAGACCTGAATGTTGATGGAAATGTAGATCTTGTAGTATGCGACTATGGATGGAATCATTTTGTTGTTTTATTAGGTACAGGCACAGGAACTTTTTCAACTCCGGTCTTCTATCCCATACCCATTGGTTTCGGAGCGATACCGAATGCTATTGCAGATTACAATGGCGACGGGCATCTTGATATAGTTACAGGTAATTACGCTGGCCATAGCGTTTCGCTTTTCCTTGGAAATTCTACCGGGTCTTTCACTCCCTCAGGAAACTATCAGTTGACCGATCAGTCGATGGCTTTAATAGCAGTTGACCTTAATTCTGATGGTATACCTGACCTCGCTTCATGCAGTCCTCAGTCAGGTAAGGTAACTGTTATCATGAACGAAGGAGGTAACTCTTTGGGTTCGTCTAATGTTTATCAGGCTGCTTCTTTTCCAACAACGTTAGGATCGGGTGACTTTAATTCAGACGGAAAAATCGATTTGGTTATGTGCAGCGGTTCTACTACTATGTCAATTTTGTTCGGACAAGGAGATGGGGTATTTTCTCCACCCGTAAATTATACTGTAAATGCCGGAGCAGGCAATGCACTAGTTGCAGATTTTAATAACGATACGCATCCAGATATTGCAATCACTGTAGGCAGCCATTCTATTTCAATATTGTTAGGCTCTGCATCGGGAACATTTTCACTATATGATAACTACTTAGTGGGATTAATACCTGAGGAAATTACCTTCGGGGACTTTAACCAGGATGGAAATATTGACCTTGCAAGTGTAGATCTAGTTTTCAACACCACATCTATCTTATTAGGACAAGGAACAGGAAGCTTTTCAGCTGCAATAACCTACACAGTTGGAGAATCTACTGGTATAGCAGCCGGTGATCTAAATGGAGACGGATATGACGATCTGGCTATTTCACTTCAGCTCAATTCGAGTGTGAGTGTGCTCTTTGGTTCGGCCTCGGGAACTTTCGCTGTGGGAGGAACTTTTTCGGTGGCAAGTAGTCCGGCAGATATAAAAATTGCAGATCTCAATGCAGATCTTATAAATGATATTGTGGTAGTAAGTGCGAGTCCGATCAACAGTCTCACAGTATTAGTAGGTCTTGGTTCTGGCAGTTTTGCTGCACAATCAAATTACGCTACAGGTAATAACCCTTTTTCAATAACTACGGGCGATTACAATTCAGATGGGATTAAGGATATTGTGGTTGCCAATTACACAGGTGCAACTATATCTGTATTCCTGGGAACAGGAAACGCTGTCTTTGCACCACATGTGCAATTTACAGCTGGATCGAGTGCTTGTAAAATAATTTCCGAAGATATAAATAATGATGCTAAAGCAGACCTCGTTATATTAAATGCAGGCATATATTATTTACAGATTATTTTAAATGCGCCGCCCACACTAACACTTAGTACTACCAATATTGCTTGTCAGGGAAACAGCGTTTTGATAAAAGTAAAAGGTGCTAGTACTTACACCTGGAACACCGGAGCAACTACTCATTCTATTTCAGCTGCTACGAGTGTCATCACTACTTATACAGTAGTGGGCAAAACTTTCGGAGGATGTTACGCGTCGGCTGTAACCACCGTTCCAGCCAATACTCTAACAACTACTTTACCTTTACCCACAGTTACTGCAAACAGCGGTAGTATCTGCCTTGCACAAAATTTTACTATCATGCCATCGGGAGCAAATTCTTACACCATTTCAGGTGGCCAGGCAATAGTGCATCCCACTGTTACCACTTCATATACCGTTGTTGGAACTAACACACTTAATGGTTGTATATCTCTTCCCGTTTCTATTGATGTTACAGTTGTTCCATTACCTGTAATTAGTGCGAGTGGCGGAACTGTCTGCCAGGGAAAGAGTTTCACTTTAAGTCCATCGGGTGCCGCGTCTTATACTTTCGCAGGTGGTTCGGCAGTAGTATTTCCCGCTGCAACAACATCCTACTCGGTAATTGGTTCGGGTACACTTAATAACTGCGTCTCACTTCCAGTGTCGATAAATGTTTCGGTTATTCCTTCTCCTGTTATTAATGCAAGTGGTGGAACGATTTGTTCCGGTCAGAGTTTTACATTAAATCCCTCGGGAGGCACTACCTTTACATTTTCCAGTGGTGCGGCTGTGGTAAGTCCTTCAGTAACGAGTTCTTATTCTGTAACAGGAACAAATAGCAGCGGATGCGTCTCAGCAATTGCGGCTGTTGCTATTGTTACTGTTAATAATCTGCCGGTTATTTCGGTAAATAGTGGAACAATTTGCAGTGGTCAATCTTTCATGCTTATTCCAGCGGGAGCTGCCACATATACTTTTTCTTCAGGAAGTTCCGTTGTTTCGCCTGTCTCTACTACGACGTTTGCAGTTGCCGGCACAAATAGCCTGGGGTGTATTTCTTCAGGCAGCGCTATAAGCCAGGTGTCCGTTATGCCTTTACCGATTATATCTGTAAATAGTGGCTCTGTTTGCGCGGGAAATTCTTTTACATTTATTGCTTCAGGTGCCGATACATTCACCTATTCAGGGGGACAAGTTGTGTCGCCCGTTTATAATAGTTCTTATTCAATTACAGGTTCAACCAGTTTTGGCTGTATATCTTCGGTACCTGCAATAGGTCAGGTAACCGTAGTTGCGCTGCCAGTTTTTAGTGTAAGTGGAAATTCTTTTGTCTGTCAGGGTTCTCCTTTGAGTTTAATTGCAAATGGAAGCGCCACCAGTTATAGTTGGAGTAATGGTTTGACAGGAAACCTGATAACTTTTACGCCAACTGCTTCAGCTGCTTATAGTGTAACCGGATTTTTAAATACCTGTTCGGTAGTTGTTACAAAGTCTTTAACAGTTCTCAACTTACCAATAATTTCGGTAAATAGCGGATCTGTTTGTGCAGGCGAATCTTTTACTTTTAATGTTTCAGGTGCAAATTCATATAGTTATCCAGGTAATTCTTCAGTGTATAGTACGGCCAACAGTACTGTAGTTTCAGTGAGCGGTACAGACGCTAACGGTTGTGTAGGTGCCGCAAATTCATCCATTACGGTAAATGCATTGCCCATAATAAACGTTTTAAGTACGCAACCTGCTATTCTATGTTTAGGTGAAACTGCTACCCTCACAGCCATTGGAGCTGAAACTTATGCCTGGAGCGGAGGTGAAAATACGAATCCAATTGTTATCAGTCCTGCACAAACTCAAACAATCACAGTAACAGGTACCGATAATTTGGGTTGCACTAATTCTATGCAGCTTGTTCAGAATGTAGACGCTTGTTTATTTGTGAGTTCTTCAGTGCTAAGTACTTTTCCTTTGTCAATTTACCCTAATCCCAACGCCGGAGAATTCACTATAGAAAGCAGTTACGAAACTTCCATTCAAATTTTAAATGCTTTGGGACAGTTAATCAGAAATGAAGAACTCATTAGCGGAAAAAACAAAATCAATCTAGAAGCGCAGCCGAATGGTATCTATTTTGTGCGCTGTTATAAAAACGGAAGTCAGCAAACCTTGAAAGTCATAAAACAGAACTAACTGAAATCCGGATACAGTAAGTACCGTTTACGCATCTCTTTAAAGGTATCCAGACCCGGCTTCCAGCTTTCGCGAATCTCAGCTTCTGAAACCCTGTTTTTGATTTGCTCCTGCAATAAAGCGTTTCCGGAGTGGTAATTAAAATTCATTTCGAAGAATGCCTGGTTACTGAGATTTTTATAAGCGGTCATCAACCATTGCAGATTTAACTTTCGGGGATGTTGTTTTAAATAACTGTCTTTTCTTAAATCTACGCCATAACAGCGTTGATTAAAATAACGCGGTCCTTTCGAAAGTTTTGTGGGCTTAGGAATAAAACAAAAACTGGTGTCTGGATACTGTGGATGGCCAATAACCTGGAAAGGAAAAGAGGTGCCTCTGCCCAAGCTCATTATAGTGCCTTCAAATAAACCCAGACCCGGATACAAAAGCACTGCTTCCGCATTAGGAATGTTTGGAGAGGGATTTATAGGAAGCCTGTAAGAGGCGTTACGATCATAATTTTTCAGGGTAATCACAGTGAGCTTACAACTTATTTTTCCTTTCAACCAGCCTTCGTTATTTACCATTTGCGCATACTCCCCGCAAGTCATACCATAAACAACCGGCACATGATGCAAGCCCAAAAAACTTTTAAACTCATCATTTAAAATGGGACCGTCAATATAAAAACCGTTAGGATTCGGACGATCCAACACTATCATTTCTTTGTTGTTTTCAGCACAAGCTTCCATGGCATAAGCCATCGTAGAAATGTAAGTATAGAAGCGAACGCCTATGTCCTGGATGTCATAGATCACAACATCAATGTCTTTTAATTGTTCCTTGGTAGGTTTTTTATTAGCGCCATAAAGCGAAATCACGGTTAAACCCGTTTTAGGATCTTTGTTGTTTTTAACTTGAGCGCCAGCCTCAGTATCATTGCGAAAGCCGTGTTCGGGTCCGAATATTTTTTTGATGTTTACCTTTAATTTTAAAAGTGTGTCTACAATACTGGTTTTTCCAACCAGGCCCGTAAGATTAGTAATTACAGCTACTTTTTTGCCCTTTAACTTTGGAACGTAAGCTTCGAATTGCTGCGCTCCTATGATTACTGTACTGTACTCTTTAATGGCTATGGGACCCTGCGCCAGGCTTAAAGAAGATAAACACATTAAAAAGAGGCTTAAGCGAATCAATTTATTATTTTTGTGAGATAAGTATATTTTTTTGAGCATAGAAAGATTAATAGCGGCAAGGATTTCAGATCCTAAACAAAACAAAGGTAGTATCTCCAAGCCTATTGTAAAAATAGGAATTATTGGCATTACAACAGGTATTTCTGTGATGCTTTTAGCCCTTAGCATTGGTTTGGGCTTTAAGAAAGAAATTATCTCAAAAATTACAGGTCTTACCACGCATATAGTCATAAGCAGCATCAACCTTAATTCGAGCAATGAGCCGGAACCCATTTATATCAGCGACGACACAATAGAAACAATTCGCAATTTGCCTTTTGTGAAACACATTCAAAAAACAGGCTTTAAAAACGGACTTCTTAAAACAAAAACTGAGAATGAAGGGGTGCTTTTAAAAGGAGTAGATGAAAACTACGATTTTACTTTTCTTAAAAAGCACATAACGGAAGGAGTGTTACCGAAATTTAAAAAAGGCGAAGCCAGCAAAGATATTTTGATAAGCGAAGTTCTGGCGAAAAGAATGGATCTGAAAGTTGCCGAAAAGGTTTCTGTTTATTTTATTTCTCAGAAAGAAGTTTACGATAGCCTTGCGAACGAAGTCATAGTGCGAACCGGACAGCTTTCACGAAAGTTCACCATTTGTGGAATTTTTAAAACTGATTTTTCTGATTTTGACAAAACATTGAGCCTGGTAGATCTGCGTCAAATTCAAAATATAAGTGGGTGGGACAGTTTAAGCACTGGTAGTTATGAAATAGAAGTTAAAGATTTTAAGCAGGTGGAAGCTAACCAGGAAAAAATAGAAGAACTAATAGGTTACAATTACTCAATAAATAATGTTAAAGAAATTTACTCCAATATTTTTGTTTGGTTAGAAAAGCTCGATATCAATGGCGTGATAGTAGTGGTGCTTATGATACTGGTAGCTACCATGAATATGATCACTGCCCTGCTAATACTCATTTTAGAGCGTACAAACATGGTTGGTCTTGTTAAAGCACTTGGCATGACTAATCCTAACGTTAGAAGAATCTTTCTCTACATCAGCTTCAGATTAATAGGCAAAGGCATGTTGTGGGGAAATGTGATTGGTATAGGATTCTGCTTATTGCAATACTATTTTAGATTTGTAAAACTCGATAGTGAAACCTACTATGTAGACCATGTAGTAGTTTATATTAACTGGTTTTATTTCCTGCTTCTGAATATTGGAACATTCATCATTTGTTCGTTGATGTTGCTATTACCAACCCTCATTCTTACAAAACTGACTCCGATTAAAACATTGAAATTTGATTAGGAATACAGATTTCTTTTTTTGTCAAGACTCTGACGCTACAGTAGATTATGAAGCTGTTTCTTTATCCGAAAACTTCTCTGAATAGATCATAGTTATCAATCCAACTATAATACTAATTCCTGAACCCTCAAAGAACACGAGTAGGGGAGGCACTAGTCGTGACATTCCCTCAGTATCCATAATAAACATGCTATTAAGATAGGGATCAGAAAACGAGTAAAAAAACAGAAAAATGCTAAATAAAAAGAAGGAGATAGTCCCTGTAAAAAAAGTGATACTCATTACCTGGAGAAAAGGGATGTATCCCTTTAATTCCTTAATAAGGCGATTAATGTGCAGCAGTGAAAACACGGTAAGGAAAACATAGTTAACAGTTCTTAACCCTGTAATATGCAACAAGCCCGTGTATTTTACCAGCATCATAAACCCAATAAAAAATAAAAAGTTCAGCGCAGAGAAAAATACAATTGTTTTTCTTGCCTTAAAAATGGTTATACGGGCGGCTTTGAGCATCGTTTTTTTTCTAGAATACCTATAAAATCATACCGTTTATTTTACCCGCATTTGTCTTTAAAAACTGTGGGAAAATTAGTACTATGAGGTTTTTATTGCTCAATCGTTTAGCTGATGGATTGGGAGCAAAAAAGTTATTTCACAAATCTTGTCATATTTACCTTTCTGTTTGGAAAATTTAGTGTATCTTTACACAACTTCTTTTGAAGATTGTATCTCAATCTATTTGTAAAGCTTCATTACTTTCAATATTTTTTTACACATTTTTTCAGGAACAGGCTTTCTCTGCGAAGACGCGGCCGCTTTAAAAACATTAAATAATAACCGTCACCAATTGGTGGCAAAAAAACAAAACAAAATGAATAAAGGAACAGTAAAATTTTTTAACGAAGCAAAAGGCTTTGGATTTATTAAAGGTGAAGATGGACAAGATGTATTTGTACATGCTTCAGGACTTGTACACGAAATTCGTGAGAACGACGAAGTAACTTTCGACATGCAAGATGGTAAAAAAGGCCCTAACGCCGTGAATGTAACCAGAATCTAGTGATTCATATAAATTAGAATTAAAACGCAGGCTTTTTGGTCTGCGTTTTTTTTATGATAAATCCGCTGGAGCTCACACTGTCTGGCGCAAAAGTCTACCTGTGCCCATTTAAAGCACTCCTGAACACTATTACGGGTTGCGAATCTGTAAAATCAGTGGATCTCGATTTAAAAGTTTTCTTGATTTGTCTTACAGCTCCTCCGGTATAAATACCACAAACTTCGATCCCACATTTGGTTCACTTTCGGCGTAAATAAATCCTTTATGATTTTGCACCAGTTTTTTGCAAATAGTTAGTCCAATACCGGTTCCCTCATAGTTTTTAGAACTTGAATGCAATCTCTGGAATAACTCAAAAACTTTTTCAGCATAGTTTTGATTAAATCCAATACCATTATCCTGTACCACAAATTTCCAGTAAGCTTTTTTATACAACTTTCCCTGTATGGTAACGTCGTTTACTTTATCAAAAGCAATAGTGATTTTAAGCGGCTCATTTTTCTTAGAATACTTTATTGCATTGCTGATAAGATTCGAAAACAGCTGGCTGATTAAAGGCGCTGCACCTTTAATAACCGGTAATTTCTGGTAATCCATACTTCCCCGTATTTTCTCCAGAGCATCCTTGTATTCTTTTCTCAGCTCGTCAAAAATAACATTCAGATCTACTGGCTGAAAGTGCACATTCGTTACATGGGTTTTAGAAAAATCCATCAGGGCCTCAATCAAAGCCTGCATGCGGGCGGTAGAGCTTACCATACGGTCAAGGTAATGTTTACCGTTATCTGAGAGTTTTTCATTCTCGGCATCCATCAGTAATTTAGCAAAGGTCTGAACTTTACGAAGAGGTTCTTTTAAATCGTGACTGGCAATGTAATTAAATGACACTAAACTATTATTAGCTTCTTGTAGCTCCTCATTTTTTTGCGCTAACAAGTCGTTCGTATTACGAATTGTTTCGTTTGCTTTCTCGAGTGATGTAATATCCTTTGCAAGATTAAGAACTCCTACTATGCGCCCTTCGATCCATAGAGGAATAAAGGTGCTTTGAATTTTTATGTTTTCATTTACTACTGTTGCAATCACATCAATCTGGTTCGTCTCGCCTTCAAGAGCTTTCAACATATATTTGTGGCGCTGATCATTACGGGCCTGCGGGTACATGTCAAACGCGTTTTTTCCAATAAGCTCGCTTCTGGTATGTTGCAGATATTTTTCACCGGCATTATTAATCGAGGTGTAATTAAGATGCTCATCAAACGTTAAAATAATGTCTGACGACGAATCTAAGATCGCCTGCAGGTAAGTCTTTATACCTGTTAATTCTTCATTTTTACGATAAATGTCTGATTTGTCTTTTCTGATCTTAAAAAACGAAACTATAATAATTGCCAGGGTGAACGTAATTAACGATAGGGAAAAGGCCGGTGTAATCGAAATGTAATTATCCCGAACGGTAATGCGTTTTGCTAAAAGAACTTGCTCTATCTCTTCAATCTCCACCACTTTATAACGGATCATATCCATCAAAATCTTGCCTTTTTTAAGAACAGGTTTGAGATTTGCTTTCCATTCGGGTGAAGAGATCAAGCTATTAATGTGAACTATCTTTAAGGCAAGTATTTTATCCAGCGTTTTAATTTTTTCGTGTTGAATGACATTGTCTTTGCTCAATGAATCCAACTCATACATAAGCATTGGAATTTTTGGAAGGGCCCGGTGATAGGGTATAAGAAAGGAAGAATCTCGCGTAAGTAAGAAGCCACGCTGACCGGTTTCTACATCTTTAATAAGAGAGAAAACCTGTTCAAGCCTTAAAACTAAAGCGTTAGAATGATTTACATAATCAGAAGACCGGATAAGGTCGTTAATACGTTTAAACGATAAAAGTGAAACCGCAATGATAATAAAAACAAAGAGTAAAAGAATTAGGTCGAAAAACGGAGTCTTGCGTTTCATACGAACCAAATATAAAATTTATTTATTTACTGAAAAAGACAAAACCCTTGAAACCACCGTTATATTTACGATTTGACCTCATAATTGTTTAATTTTGCCTCTATAGATTTACATGACTCCACTATTTTTTGAAACACCGGCGCTGTTTAATTCCTGGCTGAAAAAACACCATAAAAAGGAAAAAGAACTGCTTGTTGGTTTCTATAAAATTGCTACCGGGAAAAAAAGTATAACCTGGTCTGAATCTGTTGATGAGGCTCTCTGTTACGGCTGGATTGACGGCGTTAGAAAGTCACACGATTCAGAAAGTTATACCATACGCTTTACCCCGCGCAAATCAACCAGCAACTGGAGCAGCATTAATATCAAAAAAATTTCCGAGCTTATTAAGCAAAAAAAAATGCAGCCGGCCGGACTGGAAGCCTTTGAAAAACGTACCGAGCAACGCTCAAAAATTTATTCCTACGAGAAAGCCGAAGCAAAGCTGGAACCCTCTATGGAAAAGGAATTTAAAAGCCATAAACTCGCCTGGACATTTTTTCAATCTCTTGCACCGGGATATAAACGCTTGGCCATTCATCATATTACGAATGCAAAACAAGAAGTAACGAGGCAAAAAAGACTTCAGCAATTTATTAAAGATTGCGAGGAAGGAAAAAAAGTACGCTAATTCTGTTCCAACAGGTGCTTAAAATTTTTTGTCACCCTTTTTTAAGTTGTCTTTTTGCTGATGAGGCCTAAAGCTTCGTATCTCAAGGAACCAAGGCAATTAATTTTTTTTTCGGGGTAGTGTGACTTGATCGAGGAACAGCTTAACTCATATTTGTTTTGGATTCCCTCAGTACAAACCGCCTTTCCCTAAATCACAAATGCTATCTCTTTTCTTTCGTTTACTTTTGGCAAATGAATAGACTTTTACTCCTTTTTATTTTCCCTCTTTTGTTAACCGCACAAACTCCTTATAAAAAAATAAGGGTGCTGTTTATTGGCAACAGTTATACCTATGTAAATAATCTTCCATTATTAGTGCGCGATCTGGCCCTGGCCAAAGGCGATACGCTTGTTTACGATAGTTATGCCATTGGTGGTTATTCTTTTGGAAACCATTTTACGGATGCCAATTCAAAGGCCAAGATTGCTTTAGGCACCTGGGATTATGTTGTATTACAGGCACAAAGCCAGGAGCCTTCGTTTCCACCTTCGCAGGTTAACGCGCAAACCCTGCCTTATGCCAGGAAACTTGACAGTCTTGTAAAACACTATAATCCCTGCGCTCTCACCGTTTTCTACGAAACGTGGGGACGTAAAAACGGCGATGCTCCCAACTGCGCGTTCTATCCTCCTTTATGCACTTACAGTGGTATGCAGGGGCGGCTGCGCGATTCTTATATACTATTTGCCGATACTTGTCACGCTTTATTAGCTCCGGTAGGGGAGGCCTGGAAGCTGGCACGGGCAACCAATACGGCCATTGAGTTTTATCAACCCGATGAGAGTCATCCTGCACTAGAGGGTTCCTATTTGGCAGCTGCCGTTTTTTATGAAACACTGTTTCAAAAATCAGTACTTACAAGTACTTACACTGCCGGACTGGCATCACAAACAGTTTCGCTTTTAAACCAAATTGCGCATCAATTAGTGAATGATAGTGCAGCCATTACTAATAGTCCTAAATATATTACCAAGGGTTCTTTTACGGTGACAGCCCAGGGTGCCGGAGCCTTTCAATTTCAATCAGCAACGCCCGCAGTGCAACATTTCTGGAGTTTTGGAGATGCCACAACATCCACTTCCGTAAACACCACTCACACTTATACAGCTTCCGGAAATTACACGGTTAGTTTAGTCATAAGAAATTCACAAGGCTGTAAGCTCGATTCCGTAAGCTCTATGGTGACTGTAACAATTGCCACATCTACCACAGGATTGAAAGAAAATACACTTGAGCACATAAGTTTGTACCCAAATCCTGCTAAAGAGATTTTAACTATTAAAGCGGACATTGTTTTTTACCAGAAAAATACAAAGATTGAAATCACTAACCTTATGGGGCTGGTAATTTTTGTATCTGATTTTACGGAAGCACTCACTATCAGTTCACTTCCGGCAGGCTTATACTATATTAAAATTTATAACTCCCAGGCTGAATCGAATTCTTGTTTTATTAAAAACGAATAGTATTTTTATACTCTGCAATGGTACTACTATTGCTGAATAAAACTATGATTCGAAAAATTGCTTTTTTTACCTGCCTCTTATTTTTGATTCTTCCCAAAGCGCATGCCCAGGAAGTCTTAAACAGCACGCTATTGAGAGCGGATAAATTATTTATTAACCGCCATTACGAGGAGGCTGTTCAGGTTTATCTTAAATACCTTGAAAAATATCCCAGAGATTATTATGCCGAGCGCCAAACCGCGCTGTGCTACAACCGTTTAAACAAACCCGATGACGCCATTGATCACTGGCCAATCGTAGCAGAGAGTAGCGAAGCTACCGAACAGGATTACCTGGAATATGGAAAATCTTTACTGGCAAACAACCGTCTTCCGCAAGCAAAGAAAATCTTCATGGTTTTGAGTCGCAGTGCAGACAAATCTTTAGCAGCATGGGGCAAAATGTATTTGAATCCCGCAGCACTTTATATCGATTCGGGAGCAACGCGCATAGTAGAAGTAAAAGGGCTGAACACAGAACTTCCAGAATCTTCGCCGGTAATCTCAAAAGGCAAACTATTTTATGTTTCTGAAGCGCTGAGGTCTCCAAGACTTTTTTATGCTTTAAGTGATGAAGAAACCCAGCATGTGGGAGGTGCACTGCAAAAAGACTCCTTAAATCTTTTTCCAAGTATTATATTCGAGAAACTTCATATTTTACCAATCAGTGGAGCCTTTTGTTTTTCACCTGACGGAGCCTATTTGTATTTCACGCAGGCAGTTTCTAACCGCGAATTGAAAGTGAAAAGTTCGGTGCCGTTTTTTAAATATCAGATGTATGTTTTAACGATGAGTACGGTAAATAATCTTCAACCTGAAATAAAAAAATTCAAATACAATCTTCCCGATTACGATTTTATGCATCCTAATATTAGTAAAGACGGGAAGCGATTATTTTTTGCAAGTGACATGAAAGGGTCGTTGGGTGCAAAAGATATTTTTATGTGCGAATGGACCAGCAATGGCTGGGGAACGCCTGTAAATGCTGGTCCGGAAGTGAATAGTCCCGGTAACGAAGTGTTTCCGTTTATTACAGACGAAAATACCTTGTATTATTCAAGCGATCATTTACCTGGTCTTGGAGGATTAGATATTTTTATTGCGGGACCATCTTCTACAAAAGGTAAAATTTTTGAAGAATCAGAAAACGCGGGAGCAAATATGAACAGCCGTTTTGACGATTTTGGTGTATTGGTTTTAAAAAACGGCTCCAGGGGCTATCTTTCCAGTAATCGCAAAAACAATACCGACGACGATATTTATTATTTTTACAAAACCCGGTAGAATTCACGCGATCGGGATTAAATTTTATCTAGCATCCTCTCACGACTAAATGCTTCATTCGGAAAGTGTAGAAGTTTCGGAACACAGATTGGTTTCGCTACCCTGCCAGGATAATCAATCCAATTAAAGCTACCCACAAAATCACGCTCACAATGCCCAATACAAAACCAACCCGGGCTTTCTTTTCCGCGCCATAATGTTCCGGATCGCCTGCAATGAGATGCAGTTGAATGGACGAGGTTATTATCGCAATAATTCCGCCAATAATAACCAACGGATAAAAACCAAGAATACCAAATATCAAACTATTCGTTGCCAGAGCTGTTCTCTTCTTCACATACCGCTGCGGAGTGTAATTATTCGCCTGAGCAGGCTGCTGCGCCGGAGCTTCCTGAACTTTAAAAACTTCGTTTGTGCCATTAGAGTATTTCAGCATAAACACATTGCTCTTCTCAACAATGTAGTCGGGACCATCAGGCATAGAACATTTTTTATATTTAATGGTTGTACCTGTCACTTCCAGAATTTTTATTCTATCCTCAGAACCATTTTTATAAATGATCACGTCGCAGGAATCAGTAAAAGATTTAAAAACAGAAGTTTTCTTTGCAGGTTTAAACGCAATAGTTGCCGACGCATCAGCATTAAGTTCAGTTTTCTGCTCTTCTTTAACAGCTGAAGGAATTTCCGTGGAATTTTTTTTAGTCAGCGCTAAGGTTGGTTTGTTGCTCTGGGTTTCTTTTGCAGGAGCATGCTTTTTCCAACTAACAAAATACCCCTTTTGATAGTGGCGCTTTTGTACACTGCAGGAGAACAGTAGCAGTAGTGGAAGGAGAAATAAACTGTTTTTCATAAGAAAGTAAAATTAAATTACTACAAGTAATAATATAAGTAAAACAAGCAGATAAATACTTGCAATCACCATCCCGATTATCATACCTGGCATAGCAAGTCCTTTGCCTTTGTATAGCTCGGGCTGTTGGTTGATTTTACGCAACGCTACAATTCCGGTAATTATCGCAATCAATGCAAATAGAAAAGGTAAAAGATATATTGCGCTAACAGCTATTGCACCCAGCGCCCCAAGATAAAGTATAAACAGCGCGAGAGACGAAAATACAAGTGAAGCAATAGCTGCCGGATGAACCTGCCTGGCATACTTACTTTTACGGTAATCAGTAGTTTGATTGCTATTTGGACGTGAGCGCACCGGCTCAGGCGATTGAACGCGCGGGGCAGGCTCTGATTTTATAACTTCCCGAGTACCATTGGAATATTTGATCATGAAAATTTCTGACGTCTTACTAACGTAAGTGGGACCATCGGGAATATCGCAACGTTTGTATTTAATTTCACTGCTTCCTATTTCCTTTACTTTTCCTTTTATCTCTGAACCATCTTTAAAGACCAAAACATCGCAAGTGTCTTCAGGAGGAGTATTGGCTTTTATAGATTTTTGAAAAGTCAGGTCATTACGATTCAGAGCAGGTAGATTTTCGTGTGCTATTTCTTGTTTTTCTTGAGTTTCGGCAGCAGTAACTGGAGCCTTCTTATAAGTTCTGGAAGCGTAGGTTTCTTTCTTTGAATTTTTAGCATGCCAGTCTACATAAAATCCATTTTGGTATTTACGTTTCTGTACGCTGCACGACAGTAAAAGAAAAAAAGGCAGAAATAGAAATAATTTTTTCATCAAACAAATGTACTATTTTAATAAAAGTGGTTCTGTTACAAATAGCACAATTCTTAGAAGCTAAAGCCGATGGCGAAACCGGTCCAGAAATAAAGGGATACGGGATTGGGCAGCGGATTGATCGCCTGGTTGGTTCTTGGGTCAACAACCTGTTTGCTTAATCGGTCGCTTTTAAAACCAAGGGATCCAAACATGTTCAGCATCAATCGGGATTTGGTACGAAAAATTAACCCATTGGTAATACTGTAGCAGTAGCTTGACAGCGTTGAGCTTTCCGTTATAACAGTTCCTGCCTGATAAGGATTAGAAGGGTTATAAGGTGGTTGGTAATAATACGTCTGATCACAATCATATTGCAGGAAGCGAAACGCTGGTCCTACATAATAATTAACCGGAAAACGCAACGAGGGGTAGTAATTAATTCCAAAACCGGCTTCAATAATTTTATGATTTAAGGTAAGGTTGGCGTTTCCATTATTGTAATAGATAGATTCAGTCAATACAGGCTTGTCGAGACCAAAAGCCACTGGAATAATAATATTAAAATTGCTCTTGTAAAATTCGCGTTGGTAAATTAAACTGATTTCGCTGTTAATGAAATTAAAAAAGTTAAGAGAAAGACTTGAAGCGTGGCGGTAATATTTTAATGAGTCCGCCTTCGTCATCCCTATGCTGCTTCGGGGCTGCGCTGGCATCACTACAGGTCTCTGGTCATAAGTGGCTGGTTTAGGCGACACATCTATTACTTCGTGCTGACCATTCTCATAGATCAGCAAACTCACTTCACTTTTATTTACAACATAAGCGGGACCATTGAGGTTGCTGAACAGTTTGTACTTAATCTCCTCTGGGGAAACCTCTGTAATTTTTACCAGTAATTTGGTATTGTCTTTTTTATAAAGTTGATCCTGCGCCTTGCTTACGAAAGCAAGAGTCAAAAGCATACAGAGAAGCGTTAGTTTGTTCATGGGTTTAGGTTTAAAGTAAAGATATTAATTTTCACCAAATTAGCCTCATCCGCTCAGAGATTCCTTTGACATTTGTCAAAAAGGAAAATCACCCTGATAGTGTAGAGCCTTAGCCACTATTTAATTTATACAAGTGTAAAATAAATTGAAAATAAATAGTTTAACCCTCCGGATATTTTTTAAATTTAAAACTTAAGAATCCGGCTCTGGTATTAACTGGGCCGGGCAACCTTTTCAACGACTACTAAAAACAATTTAAAAAAGAAATGAAACGCTTTCTCAACTTTTTTCTTCAAGGTCTCATTTTATTTATTCCCTTAATCATTACTGGAATTATCCTGGTGAAACTTTTTGATTTCTTTGCAGGCCTTTTCTCCTTCATTGGATTCAGTAATTATCCCATATTAAACACATTGTTAGGCTTTCTGGGCACCCTTGGTTTTGTGTTGATCCTCGGTTTACTGGCCTCGTCGTACATTTTTAAACAAGTATTCAGTTATTTTGAAGATAAGCTCGAACACGCGCCCTTCATCCGGCACATTTATTCTCCCGTAAAAGATTTTACCAATGCCTTTGTGGGAAATAAAAAAAAATTCAATAAGCCTGTTTTAGTACTTACCAATCCTGCGGCGGGTATTTATGAAATCGGATTCATCACGCAGGAAGATTTAAAAGATTTTCATATTCACGATAAAGTGGCGGTTTATTTACCTCTATCTTATTCTTTATCAGGTAAATTAATTATTGTTTCTCCCGAAAATGTAAAACCTTTAGAAGGCAACGCCTCAGATGCTATGAAATTTGTTGTAAGCGGTGGTGTTACCGATGTCGATTGATTTTGCCCGCTCATGTAAATCTTATTTGCGGCTGTATAAATTCTTTAAATTTGAAAATTATTTTTTAACATGTCAGAAATTCTAACGATCAATAATGTTTCAAAGCGCTATGGCAGTCACGTAGCTTTAAATAATGTATCATTAAGCGTTGCTGAAAAATCTGTGCTTGGTCTACTGGGCCCAAATGGCGCGGGTAAAACCTCTCTTATACGCATTATCAATCAAATTACTGGTCCTGATAGTGGAGAAGTGCTTTTTAAAGGAAAGAAATTAAAATCAGATGATGTAGAACAAATCGGTTATCTGCCGGAAGAACGCGGCCTTTACAAAAAGATGACAGTTGGTGAACAGGTATTATATCTCGCGCGCTTAAAAGGGTTGAGTCGTCAGGAAGCAAGAAAACGTATAAACTATTGGTTTGCCAGGTTCGAGATGGAAACCTGGGCGAAGAAAAAGGTAGAAGAATTAAGTAAAGGGATGCAGCAAAAGGTTCAGTTTATTGTTACGGTCATTCATCAACCGGAATTACTTATTCTCGATGAACCCTTCAGTGGTTTTGATCCGATTAACGCTGAGCTGATAAAAAATGAAATTCTTGAATTAAGAAAAAATGGAGCAACCGTTATTTTCTCCACTCATAATATGGGTAGCGTGGAAGAACTGTGTGATACTATTGCTTTAATAAATAAGGCAGAAAAAATTCTCGATGGTTCTGTAAAGGATATTCGTAAAATGTACAGGTCTAACACCTATAAGATCGCTTTTAAAGGCAATGCTCTGGGGTTTACCAATGCTTTGTGGACAGGAGGAGAGATCCTTCAAAAAAACACAGAGGACGATATTCATAGTTTTATAATTAAACTGGCTCCCAATTTTTCATCCAGTAATTTTTTACAGACGGTGCTGCCAACTTGCGAAATCGTTTCTTTTAATGAATTGATTCCAAGCATGAATGATATCTTTATTACCAAAGTAAATGAGGGTAATGGCACTGTAGTGGGAACTAAGAGTAGTTATACGGAGTAAGTCAATAGTGAATAGTTATAGTTGCAAGTCGATAGAAACAACACGAAATAAAAAACACGAAACTCGAAATAGATATGAGTAAAATAGGATTAATCATAGGACGAGAGCTGAAATCAAAGCTGTATAATAAAACTTTTATTATCATGACTATTTTAGCGCCGCTGCTACTTACGGGCTTTATAGCTTTTATAGTAAAAATGTCGGAGTCTGAAAAAACGGAACAAAAAGTCTTAGTGATAGATGACTCAGAATTATTCAAAAACAAACTCTCAGGTAACGACTATATTTCTCTTTCTTTTTCGAACCTGAAAATTGACGAGGGCGTTGAAAAGTTTTACAAGCAAGGTTACACCTGTTTGTTATGGATTCCCAAAACCGTAGTAGGTGGCGCTGCCGGAACAGTGAAACTTTATTACAAAAAGTCACCGGGATTTGGATTTCAAACTTACATGAAAGATCAGCTTGAGAAAATTATTTATGAAAACTCTTTAAGTGCAAATAACATCGATCCTAATATCATTCATAATTCAAAACAAAATGTCCGGATGGTGATGGAAAAAGTCGACGATGTAGGTAAAACCCAGGAACAAACGGGCTTTGGCTTTATCGGTTTTATCTCCGGAGCGTTGATGTTTATTTTTATCCTGCTTTATGGCATGATGGTTTTTAGAAGTGTTATGGAGGAAAAAGCAAACCGGATTGTTGAAGTGATCGTGTCTTCAGTAAAACCTTTTGAACTCATGCTTGGTAAAATTTTGGGCGTTGCCATTTTGGGAATCATTCAGTTTGTGATCATGGGAATTATAACCTTTGCCTTAAGTACTTTGTTAAGTGTCTTTTTTCTTAAGGATTCTATGGCACAGCTCCAGGTTTTTAAGCAGCAGCAAGAACTGGTTAAAAAAAATGGTACAAACGTGGATTTTACCAAACTCGAAAAATTTGATGACAAACTTGAACTTTTTGAAACACTTGAAAAAATTCAAAAAATCAATTTTACTCAGGTCTTTATATGTTTTTTCCTCTATTTTATTTTAGGCTACTTATTCTATAGCTCCATAATGGCGGCCATTGGCAGCGCGGTAGATTCAGAGGCAGACTCCCAGCAATTTATCACTCCGGTCATGATCCCGCTGATGATAGGCTATTTCCTCGCTATAAAAACGATGACCGATCCCGATTCAAGCTCTGTTTTCTGGGGATCCATGATTCCCTTTACTTCGCCAATAGTGATGATGTCGCGTATTACAAGTGGTGTGCCGCTTTGGGAACTTATGCTCTCACTATCATTATTATTCCTTTCTTTTCTGCTAACCACATGGCTTGCAGGTCGCATCTACCGCACAGGTATTTTAATGTATGGTAAAAAAACAAGCTGGCGTGAAGTAGGAAAGTGGCTTTTTTACAAATAGAATCTAGTTGTTAACTAACAATCTTAAAATTAAAAGCTCCGGTTTTTTTTACACCATACACTCTAAGCCATATCAGCATGAGGCTTTCTGTGGCTCTTGCGCCGCTTATATCGCCAAGGTCAAGAATAGATTCGCTTTTCCAACCCAGTTCATTTAAAAAAGAAATTACTTTTTGTTTTGCTTCCTCATCGTTGCCACAGATATAATTGACATGTCCTCCATTGTCAATCATCGCAGGATTCAACATTAATCCATTCCACATTGTATTTAAAGTCTTCACTACTTTTGTATCGGGGAAGTTCTTTTGTATTTCTTCACCCAGCGAATAGGTATTGCTTAAAGATGGAACTAATGATGGAGGCATGCCATTGCTGAAGTCTAGTGGGTTAGAAATGTCAACCAGAATCTTCCCTTCCAGATTTTCTTTCCCGGCTGCCTTAATCACATCTAAGGTAGTTTCGCCTTTGCTTACATTGATCACAAATTCTCCAAAAGCTGCCGCATCAGCAAAAGTTCCCAGCTTTACTTTTGAATTGTTTTCGAGGAACGCTTTAAATGTTTTATCTCCTTCTTTAGAAAGAGTAGCCGACACATTTCGTGTTCCTACCATCACTTCATGTCCGAATTCCGTTAACTTTACTGCGAAGGCTTTGCCAACGCCGCCTGTGCCTAATACCGCTATTTTCATTGTAAGTGTTTTTGTTAATGTGAAAAGTAGAGCGACAAAACTAAATACTCCATCATTCATAAACAACAGCCCTGGTCTAAACCCTTTAAAAATAGTTTCTAAATCCTACTGACAATCTTTAGGAATTTCTTTACTTTACATCATGTCTGAACACAAAATAGAGTTTAATACTGCCGTTTCAGTGGTTATTGCCAATATGATTGGTACGGGAGTTTTTACAAGTCTTGGTTTCCAGGTAATGGGGATGAGTTCGGTATTTTCTATTTTATTATTATGGGTTTTGGGTGGTGTTATCGCTCTTTGCGGGGCTCTTACCTACGGTGAGATTGGTTCTGCTTTTCCCGAAAGTGGGGGAGAATACAATTATCTTTCTAAACTTTATCACCCTGCTCTCGGATTTTTAAGTGGTTGGGTGAGTGTAACCGTTGGTTTCGCCGCGCCAATAGCTGCAGCCTCTGTGGCACTGGCCCGCTACGTAACAAAAATTTATCCCGCCGTAGATGAAATGGTTTTGTCTTGCTCTGTAATTGGTGTTATCACCATTATTCATTCTATTAACCTGAAAGCGGGCAGTGTTTTCCAAAGGGGGTTTACATGGGTGAAAATTATTTGTATCATTATGTTTATTGGGTTTGGCTTGTTCTATATTCCAGAACATACCATTAGCCTTGTACCAGGAGCCGATGCCTGGAAAGATGTATTTTCAACTGCGTTCGCAGGTTCTTTAATTTATGTAACTTATGCTTATAGTGGCTGGAATGCAGCCGCCTATATTTCGGGAGAAATAAAAAATGCACAAAAAAATTTACCTCGTGCTTTGATCTTAGGGACGCTTTGCGTTATGGGCATTTACACGTTATTAAATTATGTCTTCCTCTATACTGTGCCGATTAATGAATTAAAAGGTGTATTGGAAGTGGGTTACTTAAGTGCCGGGAAAATTTTCGGATTACAAGTGGGACAATTTATGAGTCTTGTAATAGCTGTTCTTTTAATTTCTACAATCAGCGCTATGATCCTGGCGGGACCGCGGGTTATGCAAAGTATGGGGACAAACATAAGCGGACTCCGGATTTTTGCAAAAGCTAATAAAAATAATGTACCCTACGTTGCTATTATTTTTCAATCGCTAATTGCGCTGGCTCTGGTTACAACTTCTTCTTTTGAATCGCTGATAACCTATGTAAGCTTTACACTAAACATGTTTACTTTTTTAACCGTGTTCGGAATTTTTATCCTGCGGTACAAATTCAGGCATATTAAAGCATGTTATCGCACGCCCCTTTATCCTTTAACGCCCATCATCTTTTTAGTGATTATTCTTTGGGTGCTTATTAATATAGTTATAGAAAAGCCAATAGAATCCTTGTATGGTATGGTAACGGTCTTGGCTGGACTGGCCATTTATTTCCTGACGAACAAAAAGGATACGTCATCTTCCATCTCAGTAAGAGATTCTGAAAACTAGTTTGTTGAGCCTGCAAATTTAGGTTGATGCTAAAAATTGAGTTCCTCCTCATCTCTGAATCGCTGTGTTAAATTTCTATCCTGGATTCGCGATCAGCGGATCTTTAATGGCTATATAAACTTACATTTTCTGCTTGCAAACGCGCACATGCGCAACAAGATCACACCATGTTTAAAGCGCGAAATATTTGTAGACCCATATGTTCTTTCTCTGTAGCGAATGGGAACTTCCACAATTTTTAAATTTAATTTGTGCGCTCCGAATAACAAATCGAAATCACCAAATGGATCAAACTCTCCAAAGTATTTTCTGTTTTTGGTGAGTTTAATATAATCGGTTCTGAACATCACTTTAGTGCCGCACAGCGTATCCTTAAAGCGCTGATCAAGCAGCCAGGTAAAAGCCCAGCTGAAAAAATGATTTCCCAGATAATTTAAGAAACGCATTGCTTCTTTATCCATGGGATAAACCAGGCGCGTTCCATTTATAAAATCGCCTTTGCTGCTGGCAATCGCATTGTAAAATTTAGGAAGGTCTTCAGGCGGTACTGTAAGATCGGCGTCCAGGATCATTAAGATATCGCCAGTCGCAATTTTGTATCCTTCGCGCACCGCATCGGCTTTTCCTTTACCTTTTTGTTGCCCAATTTTTATGTCATGCGTCGCCGCATATTTTTTCTGAATCTCCTGAATCTTTTCCCAGGTATCGTCTGTGCTATTTCCTTCAATAAAAATAATTTCCACATGCTTTCCAAATTTTGGGAGACGTAAAATGGCATTCTCAATATTTCCACTTTCATTACGTGCAGGAATTACAACGGTTGTAGAGTAGTTTTGCAGATAATTTTCTTCGTGTATCTCTGGTAAGGGCTTCGCGAAGCTGTATATATTGATACTAAAGAACCTGAAAATAGGGAACTTTGCCAGGTACTTATTAAAGATAAAAGATAGGATAGGGAAGAAAAAGGGGATGATCAAACGCTTGCTATTTCTGTAAACATCAAATCCTGAAATGTACAGTAAGTTATTAATGTCGCTGGTACTTAACCAGTTTTGTACGGGTGTTTTTTGTTTCAATCCAAGCAATTCTGCAACCTTGAAAAAGGGTTCCCATAAAGAATTGTAGAACTGCACAACAACTTTGGTATTTGCATGCGAACATTTTTTAACCTGTTCGAATACATTTTGAATATCGTCGACGTACCCAATTAAATTACTGATTACAATTAAATCGAATTTTTGATCGAATTGAATGTCGTTAGCATCCATCACTAAAAACTCTATATTTTTATCGCCGTGTTTTTCTTTTGCCCAACGGATGTATTCTTCACTAAAATCAATTCCAACTTTTTTCTTTCCGGCAATTCCGGCTAGTAAATCGCCACTTCCGCAACCCACTTCAAGAACGGAGCTGTCTTCATGAGAAAAATAATTGGTATAATTGGTTATTTCATTCCAGTAATAAGCACTGAATTTTCTTTTCTGACGCTTAGCGGCGAGGGTATTAAAGTATTTTGTTGGTTCTTCCACTTAAATTTTTTCTATTTCAATAGTACAAAATAATCCTAACTGTTTAGCGAATGGCGAGAGTAACCATTCCGACAATTTTACAAAGCTATACATAAAATATGGAAGCATAGCACTGCGCGAAACGCCACCACTAATTACGTAAGAAAAGGGAGAGTGGTAGTTTACAGACACTATTTTTAAATGGGGATAGTCTTTTTTAAAAAGATCGAGATCACGTTCAAAATAAATGTAGGGTAGGGCCTGGTTACTGTTCGATAAAGGATTTCCGGCCTCTATTTCACGCCCTCCGTTTTCTTCAAAAGGTTCGTGGTGATAGTTTTTATAAATAAACCTTCCCAAAGCACTGTTGGCAGGTTCCGTCATAATTATCTTACCACCCTTAACCAGGGTACGTTGCGCCTCTCTTAAAAAGGCATGCGGTTTTGGAATATGATGAAAAACATTTAGCATCATGATGGCCCCGAGCTCATTTTCTTTAAAAGGCAATTCTTCAGCGCTAAACACCTGGTCTACATTAGGCAGAGCCAAAATGTCACTAGTGATCACTTCCGGGAATACGTCTTTTAAAAAACCACCTCCTGAGCCAATCTCAAGATATTTACCAGTCTTTACCTTTCGGGCCTGTTCTATAAAAACAGTATACCAGTCGAGATAAAGCTTCTTTAAAAATGGTTTTTGTAAAATAATATCACGGTGAGCCAGTGTTGTTTTTGGATCATCGAGGTCAAAGGGTATAGTGTATTTTTTAAACATTTGAACGGCTTGCAAAAATATTAAAGTAAGTCTCTTCTCCTAAGCCTTCAAAACTTAAAACTTTGTCGAGACTTAATTTTTCAAGTGAGTTTTTTGTAAGCAGGTAACAGTTGAATCCCTGTTCAGTTAAAAATGTGAAATAATCAGTCACCGAACTACCGGCTTTTTTTAATCCGTAAGGCCAAAATTCGGAAATGATTTTGATGTCGGTGTTTTTTCTTAATATACTTTTCATGCCTTGAATAGCCTGCATTTCGAAGCCTTGTATATCCATTTTTATAAAATCAACGCGACCAGCTTCCGCGGGATCTTTTTTCACCCAGTAGTCATCCATGCTTACAGCTTCGATTTCCAGCTCCTGATCAAATTCTTCAGGCTTGTAAGTACGGTGATCGACATTTAGATTTTTGGAAGTGTAAATTTTTAGTGTTTCGGTTTTAGGACCAGCGGCAAGATTATTAATTAAAATGTTTCCATAATTTAACGTGGCATTCTCGAGATGTGAGAAGTTTTTCTTATCTGGTTCAAAACAATGCACGCGTCCTTTTTCACCAACCAGTTTAGCAAGAATTAAAGCGTAATAACCAATATTGGCGCCAATATCAAGAACTACATCGCCGCGCTGAACATATTTTTCAAGAAGTTGAATTTCAAAAGCATCCTGCCTGTTTTTAAAGCTGGTATAAAGCGGCTTGTAGAGTGCAAAAGCATTTTTATAAAGAAAATTACCGAGTTTTATACTGAATGACATTTTTTTAATTTTTTTTAATAACACTGCATGCCCTAACTATCAATTTCTAATAGAGAAATTCGTACAACTCTGTTTGCTCATAAGCGCCTTCTGTATGAACCAGGCGTAATTTGTCAGGATAAGCTTCCATGATAGGCACAATAATGTGGTGAACCGTATTTATAATGCCCATACCAGGTTCATTTGGATTTGCTCGCAAACTTCCCAGCATAACATGGGTTACTTTATTTTTCTTGAAAAAGGCGAGTGCACTGTCGGGGTTAGACATGCGTGTGGCTGTGTCTCGGTAAATTACACTGTAAATAGGAAAGAATTTTTTTCCTTTGCCATATACAAAACTCATCGGTGCTTTACGACTTGCCACAAGCGCACTGGAATTAAGACTGTCAGCACACCATTCACTGCATTTTAAAAAGTTCTGCCAGTCTGCTGTATAACCAAAATACTTATCGCCTTTAAGATTTTTTTGAATGACAGGAATGTTCTTAAATCCCCGTTTAAAAGAAGACAAGCAAACAGAACCAATTACAAGAGCGGCAATCACTATATATATGCTTTGTCCGATACCTGGTTTGAGCGTTAAGCTGTAAATTGCGTAAAATATCAGAATTAAAACAATTGGCATACACACCAGGGTAATACGTGGTTGATCCCATTTGGTTTGCAGTATTAGAAAAGAAAGTACAAGCTGAGCTCCGGTAAATAAACTGAAAAGAAGCATGACTTTGTTCCGCGATTTTACAAGTTTATAAAATCCAAAAAGGACCAAGGCTACAGTTATCACAGCAAGAATACCGTGGGTATCTGTGTTCATCTCATCTTTCCAACCTATTAACTGATAAAATCTTTTGCTTAAAGAGAGATTTGTGTTCTGAAAAAAACGTACAATAAAACCTGCAAGGTCTTCATCTCCCTGAGATTTATCGTAGGGGTCTTTTTGCAGGAGAATCTTACTTTGTCCTGCAAATTGATTTTGCGCAGTCCACACAGTTCTTACAATGAGTTCATAGGGAATTTTAAAAACAAGATAACCTGCCAAAGAAAGACCAAGTGCTTTCCAGTTTTTTTCAAGCGTAAAAAATAATAAAACCGCTGGAATAACAACAATGGCGGAACTTTTGGCGGTGCTTATTAAAAACATACTAAAGCCAAACATCAGCCATGTTTTCAGTTGCGGCTTAAGATCAACACCATCGCGTTTTATAAGATCAAGAAGTTTTACAGCATAAAGAAAGAAAAGACCCTGCAGGAAAAAATAGAAAGCTTCCGTAAAAGTCATACTGGCATAATAAATAATCAAATAATTGCAAGCCTGAAAAATAATAACAGGAATAAAAACGATAGCCGGAACCCTTCCTTTTAACGCTTTGTAAAAGAAGATAAATCCAAAAACGTTAAACAAGGTCGAACAAAGTTTAAAGACTATCAGTTTAAAACCAATAATTTTAATCAGAAAAGCCAGGAACAAAGGGTAGAGCGGTGCATTCTGAGTGTAAAAATACTTCGGAAACTCATTTACATAGCGCCAGCCGCCTTCCAGGTAAAGAGCGTCGTCATGCGCTTCACTTATGCGTGCATTAAAAGATATAAAGGATAAAAAAATACTTAGGATGACTAAAGTACCAAAGATCTTTTGATCGTTTTTGGCTGCCCAGTTCTCAAACTTTTCGTAACTCGTTTGAGGGTTCTTTATCAGTATAGGAGCCACTTTTTTGTTCGCGTTCATAGTGGGCAAAAATAACAATTTATTGTATCACAACTAGTCTGTTAATCAGTATTTTTAAGCTTTATTCAGGGTAATTGTTCTGAATTTTGAGAGAAGTAATGCCTACTCTTGAGTGGTAGGATATGCTGCCTTTTCCGTGCCGTTTTGATCTTGTTAAAGCGCATATCTCAGCTAAATTAAGATCAGGATAACTATTAGCGCATCAGCACCATTTTGCCAAATTCTTTTACAAAAAACTTATCAGCACCACTGGCATTTCTCTCAATGTTTTGCCCGTTAAGTTTTGTGTTCACTTTATATAAGTAAACACCATTGGCCAGCCGGTCTCCATAATTATCCCGCCCATCCCAGGCATAATCTGTAATATTTCTGCCAATGTGAATGTTGCCCAATTCGGCACGGGTAATTTCTCGAACGATCTTCCCGGTAATGGTCATTATTTGTATAGTAAACACTTCGGGCACTTCACTACCTGTTAAAGTAAATACAAAACGCGTGCTGGTGCTAAAGGGGTTTGGATAATTTAAAACCTGTGTTACCGTTGGATGATTGTTTACTTCGAATTGAATGCGGTAGTCCCTGGCAGCAGAGGTATTTGCACTGCGATCTTTAGCCTGAACAATTAAAGTGTATTTTCCGTCTACTCCAAAGGTAGGACTGTAATTGATACTACAACTGTTTTTTGGAAGATTAGCCGGTGTGAAAGTCAGTTGCTCCCCAAAATAAATCCTTTGCTGCAGACTCTGATCCGGCGACTGCAAATAAATGGTGAATGCACTGGTGTCATTCAACGCCAGGTATTTATTTTCATCTTTGAGTGTAATAAGAATATTAGGTTTTGCAGAAACAATATCTCCATTCAATATTCTAACCCCGTCAAAAGTCACATCCAGTAAGGGGTTAGTGATGTCGGAGTTTACTTTAAAAGGATAGCGTCCAATATTGTTAAATTGACTCTGTTCGTACTGATACTTCGAATCAGTAATGGGGTTTACATAAATCCACAGCGCATTGTCGCCTTTATACTGATAGGTATTAATGGTAACTGTGTCAATCAGTATTTGTCCCGCAGCGAATGGCGCTGCTTTTAACTTATGCGGAAGTGGAATTTTAGTACGGTCTTTATTTTCGATCCAATAGGTAATGACTAGACTATCTTTGAAATTTTTCGCCCCGATATTTTCAATAGGAAAGCGGAAAGAAACAGCGTCGCCTTCCTGAAGTGTATCATTAATGCTTGCAAAGCCTTTTAATGGATTGATGGCGCATTCAGGAGCTTCGTCATACAATACCTGCCAGCGACTCAGCTGCGGAGAGGTACGGTATACGTCATCCGACATAAAGGCCACTAGTTTTAAATAAGGATAAACAGAAGCATCGGCATAAGCCGAAAGTGCCATTACATCCGAACTGTCTTGGTTAAATGTTACGAGGGTGTCTACTTGTCCATTGGCTTTTATCCCAACTACTTTTAAAAGCGTTGTATCTCCAGCTGTATTGTCCAGGCTTTTTAATTTCCAATGCAGACTGTTCCATGTATTAGAAGGACCAATAATTTCGGAAGCAACAAAGCCACTGTGCCAGCGGCTTTGTATACTGTCGTCGAGAGTGATAATAGATTTTTTGTTGGCACCGATTAGAACATGACCTTGTCCGGCACTCATTCCTTTTCTACCATACAGAATATAAGGAACTGTATCTGATGTGGTACGTATATTTTTAGCTCCAAAGCTTTCAAAAGCCGTATAAAGAGAATTACTGTAGGAAGAAATCTGGGAATAAGTAGTATCCCCAAATAATTTTGCACCGGTGGTGTAAGCCAGAATGTATTGATTATGTGGAATGGAATTCAGGAAATTTTCCAGGTTTGCCTTCCACACAAGAGATGATGTTCCGCAAGCATTTATACTTCCAAATGAATAAACATAACGTTCGCCATACTCTACGCAATTGTTATACTGTCCAACCCCTGTGTTAGGGGTGTTAAGACTATAGATCTTATTTGGTTGCCCGCTGTTCGTATCAAAAACCGCAATATTCCATCCATTAAATGCCGAGGGCCATTCTTCTTTTAAGATGTCATCAAAAAAGAAAGTGAATTGATTTAGCTTCAGAGTCGGGAACAGGCCAGAGGTTGCCTTTAAAGTATGTTTGTCATTAAAAAAAATAAACTGCCTCTGAGCTTTATTGTAGCTCACATATTGATAAGCATCATTCTTAAACTGATGAAATTGTGCCTGTCCCCAACCGCGTTTATCGCCAAGGGTTTGAAAAGAACTTTCTTTCCAGATGAATGCTTTTTGAGGGGAAATACTGTCGCGGCTGATGCGCCAGAAATAAACCGTACTATCTTTATATGGTAAATTTACTTTCCATTCTACAACGCCACCGGCACTTGTAATGAGAGTGGTACTAAGCAGACTGGTGAATTTGTCGCAGGTATCTAATTGCAAGCGGTAGGTAGTTAAGGGGGCAAAGGGATCGGTTGTAGAGGCTTTTAAAGTGATGGTTTGCGTTTTTGGAACCACGGCATATTTATATGGATACACTGGTAAGACGTCACCACCGGGAATAAATAATTCTAACGCCCCAACGGTATTATTGGTCTCAGATACTTCCGTAATTTTTTCGTACTGATCTACTTTTACAGAGAATTTATTTAAACCAATGCCCCTGTTAAAGTCGATCGGAAAATAATAAGTAAGGCTATCCATGTACATGGCAGCTTTCAATCTTTTAAGAACGGTTGCTGTGTCTCCGTTTGCCAGTGTGCGCACAATTTTTAGTCCCAGCGTATCACGGATGCCCTTGCCCAGGTTTTTGTATTTAATACGGATACCAACAGAGTCTGTGTATTTTTTTAGATCGAACGAAACATCGTTGTTAAAGATTTGGTAATCGGGCAGTAAACCATTGCTGATCCTCACAGCCGGATCACCACTTAAAGTCATTTCAAGACATACGAGTTTATTTAAAATATCTCCGTTAGAATTTTTAGATGAAGTTTCTTTAATAAGATCTCCAACGCCCTGATCGTAATTGGTTTTGGACAAAGCTTGATAAAAACCGTTTGTGAATTTGTCAAGATTCCAGGGAAAACCATAAGACGTTGTTGCTAAAAATCCAATACTTCCTTTTTGATTCGCAATTACAAAACGTTCGCTCACCGACCGCTCCTTGTCTACATGAATGTCGCCCGAATAACAGGAGTTCGCTATTACAAAAGGATATTTGTCTTTATTGTTATATGTTTCAGGATCATCTACGGCCTGGTCGAATCCGCTTACGGAACCGTGTCCGAAAAAATTAATTAAGGCTGCCCCTCTGTTAATCACATTGCGCAAACTATCGCTGATGTTACTTTGAACAGGAGCAGTTGTGTTTTTTTTAACGGTTGTCACATTGCCGCCAAAAAGAGAATCTTCAATAATTTGCTCAAAACCTGTCATGTACCCACTGAGCTGATTTAATAATACTTCATCATCGCCACCAACAAAATGCAGAACCTGTTTTTTCCAATCTACCAAAGCCGCTGGTTCTTCGTATTTTTGAACCTTCGCAAGGTAGGTCATTACCTCGCTGTTAGTAATCATAGCAAGTCTCCCAATCGGAATTTCAGGATAATAGCCGTTTGTATTGGTCGCTGTTAGAGAAGCCACTAAAAGATTGTCAGCGCTGGGAATTCCGATGGTAGGTACTAAATTGTCTTTTTCACTCGCGCTTTGTAAAAGGTAAGAATAGCCCATGGCTTTTCCAATTATCATAACATATAAAGGTTCCTTCGATAAACTATCCTTCAAGAATTTTATAAAATTCTGAATCGACAGTGGATGTTTTCTCACCCCATAAGAAAATTGTTCGTACAAAGTTTCTATATCTACGTCTATTACGTTAAAATTGCCGCCAGCCTGACTCTCCCTGTATGATTTATAACTCATCGCAGAATTTTGCAGAGTCTTATGATAGATCATTACATAAGGCCTTGCAGCATTGATGGTTTTGTAATTGAAAAAGCTCCCACTGCCATTTACTTTACTAAGTTTTCTAACTACAATAGTGTCCTTTTCAGAAGCAAGAAAAAGTTTTTTAGAGCCTCCGCCATTCGGAATAACAGCTCTCAATAGCGTGCCGTTTACCACCACACTTATACGTTTACCATTTGTTAAGTCAAGCAGGCTTGCGTTTGGATTGCTTCCTGAATTAAAACTGCTGAAATTGTAAAAGGTTTTTTGCGCAGACGAATTGTCATCTACAACAAGATGCATTTTCGAATCATAATTTAAATCGGTAGTGTGCGGATAATAATAGTGCAGGTAATGCATTACTGTACCATTTGTATTGGTGAAACTTGGTGCAGCCACAGAGCTAAAGGTAAGTCCTGCAGTCTGACTCACGTTTGGCGCATTTAATGTGAATTTTTTTCGCGCAGGAGCATAACCAAAAAAGGTACTGTCGTGTAATAAAACAGGTGCGTTACTTTGATCATGATAAAAAATCTGTACCTGGTGATCGGGACTGTAGCTGCCGGAGAGACTAGAACCGGAATAATTTACGGTAACATAAAAAGGAAGTGGGTTTGCTGTATAAATATTTAAACCAGAATGGGATGAAGTATAAGAAGCGTTCTTTGAAAAGAAAAATCCTTTTCCTTCGGACTGTGTTAAATGCGGATCGCTGCTGGAACTCGAATGTTCTAATACCGCATTATACCATTCATTCAGTGTAAAAACTTTAGTTGTATAATAATGATCTGCTGTAGGATAAAGAGCGGATGCCGTATCTGTTTCGAGTATAAAACGTTTGTTATTCAGAGATGAATTTACAGTGAGGAAGGCACATAAAGTATCATTGTAAATGCTGAGATAGGGATTCGGCATATAAGCGATATTAGTGTACACCAGCGAGTCAATATCTCCCATAAGAGGATTGGCATAGAACTCCAAATAATCACCTGCATTTATTTTCCCATCCGCTTCGCCTTTAATATAAAGATGTTGTTCCCTCCCTTTGAAAAACACCTGGAAGTTTCTGGGATCAACGGTAGTGAGATCGTAATAATTTGATAGAGTGGTGGAGTCAATTCTATGAATGCCTTCTTTGGCAATCGGAATTTTATAATACTGTTGAGAAAAATTGATCCACTCATTGCCGTATTTTTGAGCGTTTCCGGCAAATGCAAAAATGAAACTTATGATTAAGAGAAGTACGAATCTCACTTGTTCATCTTTTTATTTATGTCAACTTTTAATGAAAAAATATTTGAATACAATGCTGTTGAGTGGTCTCCAATATCCGTTAAAGCATAATCTAAAGTGAATATTTTATATTTTACACCCACCCCAAAATTGGGCTGCACAGTAGTTATATAAAGTGTTGCTCTATCGTTTAATTGCTTTTGAATGTTGCCTAATCCACCGCGTAAAAAGATAAAGCCTTTATATCCCACTTCCAGACCAAAAGCAGGCTCCATGCTCCAAACCTCCGAATTAATTACGGTGTTACGCATACCGTCGAAAGTATTTATGAAATTTACTTCTCCTAGAATTGAAATCCGATCCTTCCACACTTTATAATTCCTTGCTACACCCAAAATCAATTTAGGCACCGTAACTTCCAATGAAGAGCTTGGAATTTCATTTCCGGTCTGTTGTAAGGTAGCTATCTGTTTTTGATCCAGATTAAAAGTCCATGCGTTAAATGTTCCGGTGATGTCGCGGGCCATAGCTGCGAAGGTCCAGTGTTTGTAAGAGTATTTAGCCCCCGCATCTAAACCAAATCCCCACGCTCCGGCAAGATCTCCCAAACGGCGACGGATAACTTTAAAATTTCCACCCACTTCAACACCTTTAAGTTTAGGCATTACGCGCGCATAACTTAATAAAGCTGCAAAATCAACAGCGTTAAATTTGGTAATTCTGTCATAATCAAAATTTCCGTTAGCATCTACAAGGTCTAAAGTGTTGGGAATATTGTCCACTCCGAAACGTAAAATAGAGATCCCAGCTACGCTATTGGAATCAATCCGTTTAGAGGCTCCTATATAATCGTATTTAGCAATGCCGGCAAAGTACTCGGCATGCATTAAACCTACTTCAATATCGTTCTTTTGCTTCAGAAGGCCTGCCGGATTCCAATACCCCGAATTTACCCCCTCAACGGAAGCTATGTTGGCATTACCCATGCCTAAAGCTCTGGCACCCACACCTATACTTAAAAACTCATTACTGTATTTACGAACCTGCGCTTGCAGACCAAAAGAAAGAAAAAGAAGGAAAAATGGGGTAATTCTATACATATCTAAGCAACTAATTTAAGCTAAAATTCTCAATGTTGACCTTGATTTAACGAATGATTTGCAATTTTATTGTTAAGATCCACGCACGTTTTTCCCAAGCCTGATCTCGGATTTATTTACGTAAACCGGGCTTTTTTCGATTTAATAAAAATTGCTTTAAATCATCAGAATAATACAAAGCTCCAAGGAGTAGAAATAACATCGCCGGACTTCTGTACCTAAAGATGGCGCCGCTGTTAGGCGCCGTAAATCCTATTAAAAGACAAAGTGCTAGAGTGAAAAATAAAAACACCAGAACTAGAAACTTCTGCCTTTTTATTTTTATCAAACCGAACAACACGATGATTAGAGCCGCAAGGATGACTAGGTTTTCAGCCGCCGCGAGTACTTGTATAGCGCTTTTTGCTGAGAAGAATGTCGGGTAAAATAAGGTGTAATAAAGACAAGCACCCGCAATCGCCACTATATTGGAAGTAGGCAATAGTATATTAGAATTGCTTGGCTCAATACTATAGGCTAACTCATAAACAGAAGTTGTATCGCTGTTTAAGGGCACAAACAAAGTGTCGTTTTCGCTTCCCCGCCAATACATATAAGAACTATTTTTTTTGATCCGGAAGTGATTTTCTTTGTCACGGATAATTTGATTTGTGTCGTTGGTTAAACGTATAAAAGTGATCGAATCACTTAAGAAAATGCCTCCTTTTGAGATACCAGTGAAGCGCTGTTGGTGCCTGGTTGCAGCTTCTGAAAGAGATCTGTGTTTTACCAAAATGGATAGTGTATTAGCAGTCATAATCAGCACACAAATAATAGAAAAATATACAAGTATTTTTTTATTGATTTTTTTAGAATGATGAATCACAAAAAATAATCCAAAACAAAACACTGAAAACAGAAGCAGATAGGGTTTTAAAAGCAGCGATAAGAATAAAAGGAAAAGTAACCATAACCCTTTAAAAATAAAGAACTTGCCGTCGATGAAACCTTTCAGCTGAAACAAAACATTACCAAGAATAAAAATGGTAATTCCTTCTTTTAATAATGCTCCGGTATAAAACCAGAGCGATGGAAAAAAGCAAAATAGGAAAAGCACTTGCACTTCTTTGCCAATAAACCATTCTTTGAATGTTTTGTATAAAAAAAAGAGGCCTCCGAAACTTAAAAAGCAACTAAATAGAGCGTGAACAGGGTAGCACCCAAAAGTAAACACGTTAAGTAAAACATGTACTCTTATAACAACCCGGTTATCATTGTAGAAATAATCTTTTGCAGTACCATTGTCCCAATTCAAAGTGTTTTTTAAAACATGCTCGTAGTCTGCAGAGCCAGGATTGTCGTTTTGTAATCCAAAAATAAGGCGGACCAAAAAATTAAAATCGGTTTTGCCATAATCGTAAATTGTTGTTACATCATGGTAAAATTTACCTGTGTCCAGATTGTTTATCCCACCATACAGTTTTGTATGCAGATAGAGAAAAACAGGAACAGCGAGCGCTTTTCCAAAAAAGAACAAACTCAATTTTTTACCGGTAATACTCGTATCTTCAAGTAGCCCAAAGAAGCCATTGAAGTAGATCAGGCTTAAGAATATTAGCAGGTATAAACTATAGACGATCAAAATTCAGGAAACCGGAATTAATAATCCGTTATCTTTTTACGCATTTCTTTTTTTTCACCGCGTTGCTTTTTATTATCCAGTTTTTTCTCCTTTGCCCCTTTCCCTGGTTTAGTGGGAACGCGTTTTTTAACAGGTTTCAGGAGTTTGTTAAGTAAGGCAATAAGTTTGGTTTTTGCCTCTTCTTTATTTTCAAGTTGACTGCGGTGTTTGTTGCCAACGATCTGGATCACCGATCCTCCAATAAGATCCGTGTACTTTCTTAAGATCGCTTCTTTTTGTCTTTCACTCAGGGCAGTGGAAGCATTTACATCGAAATCAATAGCCACTTTTGTTTCTACTTTATTCACGTTTTGCCCACCTTTACCGCCAGAACGGGAGGTTTGAAAACTTAATTCTTTTTTCAGGATTTTAAATTCCTGTTCTTCTGTCAACATAATTGGCTCTTCTTGTTTTTAAAAATACAAAAAATTCTTCCATGTATTCTTAGGATTTCATGGATCAGATTAGCACAACTGTTAACAAATAAAGACTCATAATACTTCTCAATTGCTGTATTTTATCTATTCCGGCGCTTTAAATTTATAGCGATGAAATTTTTGTACCTCTTTTGTCTTTTAACTTTCTTATCAGCTGCACAAAGCATTCAACAATGCAAACAACGCTTCGATACTTATCTTAATTTTCGTGGATCTTTAACCGGGGAGGTTAAATTTGAATCGGATGCTATTTACCTGCTTAATGCGGGCAAGAAGGAATTCGCTGTTTACGAAAATGAAATAAAAGTGTTGTCAGAATTCCTGCAACACAGTTCTATCAAACAACAAGAGCAGTTATTTCGAGCAAAAGGAATTAAAAGATTGTCAAAACAACAAATCGATAGTTTGACACTAAGTTTAAGAAAGCCGGAACAACCCAATCTTAAAACACCTGAGCAGCCTCTCAAAGGATACAGAATAGCGCTCGATCCTGGACATTTTTCCACGAATATGACCGACGCACAGTCTGAACAAAAATTTCTTTTTTTTGTACCCGATAGTTCACATGGTAGAGATACCGTCAGAATTTTTGAGAGTCTTCTTACTTTCAACACGGCTCACATTTTAAAAAATTTATTGGAAGCTAAAGGAGCTGAAGTTTTTCTCAGCCGTAATCAATCTGATTTCACTTCTTTTAACTGCACTTACCCCAACTGGATTAAAAATCACCGTAAACGTCATCTCGACAGTTTAAAACAAAATGGATCCTTGTCTGCTGAAAAACACGCTAAACTTTTAAAATGCAATAATTACACCCTGTTCTGGGATTTTTTCAGGGACTATGACCTGGCTAACCGAGCAAATAAAATTAATGCCTATGCGCCAGATGTTACGATTATTATTCATTACAACGTGGACGAGAAAAACGCGCCCTGGAAACAGCACACTAAAAAGAATTTCTCTATGACCTTTATTGGTGGCGCTTTCACAGATCTGGGCAAAATGGAAAGTAAGGTCAACTTTACACGTTTATTACTAAGCGACCAGTTAAATCGTTCAGAAGATCTTTCCGCAAAAACGGTTTCTAATTTTAATAAAATCCTTGAGATTCCAATAGCTAAAGCTATGGATGCAGATTACCTGAAAGATAATTGTCTCATAACTGCCAGCCCGGGTGTGTTTTGTCGTAACCTTGCACTTTGCCGTAAAATTAATTCACCCCTGGTATACGGAGAAAGTTTATACCAGGATAATGAGAAGGAGTCTTCCATGCTTATGCGTTCAGATTTGGACATGTACGGCGTAAAGGCAAACGAGCGCTTAAATAAAGTAGCAACAGCCTATTATAATGCGGTCTTCGATTTCCTGAAAAAATAACACGCTGCTACTTTTTCAATACAGGAACATCCAAATGTATTTCCACCTTATTTCCCATCATCCTGCTCTTTTTGCCTAGGTCATAATCTAAACGATTAATCTCGAAGTCGCCACGAAACCAAGCTGTATCTTGATTTGTAATAAATTCAAAAGGAATGGTAACCGGTTTTGTGAGGTCTTTTATAGTCAGATCTCCTTCTACAATAAAATATTCTCCCACTTTTCTAAAGCTCGTTGAAGCAAAGCTAATTGCGGGAAATTTTTCCACATCAAAAAAATCAGGACTTTTTAAATGGCTGTCTCTTTTTCTGTTTTTTGTAAAGATACTCGATGAGCTTACACTGGCTTTTATAGTAGAGCGCGAAACTTCGTCGGGATAAAATTCAATGTCACTTTTTAAATTCGAAAGACTTCCTTTCACATCCTTTCCAAATGGACCATCAATTTTAAAAGTCACCCGGGCACCTCTCAAAGGCTGCCAGTTGGCCTCAATCAAAAGGCCAGCCGAACAAAGAATACCTATACAAAAAAGCGCTACAATTTTTTTCATGGCTAAATCTTTATCTAAGATAACGATTCTGCCAGAATAAGGCTGAGCAAAGCTTATGCACACTCTAAAGTTTGTGAAAACAGATTTAGATCATTTCTGCCTGCGGAAAATAAAATTACCTTTACCCACATGGAAACAAAAGATAGTAATGGCAATATTCTTGCAGATGGAGATTCAGTAACACTTACAAAAGACCTCAAGGTAAAAGGATCTTCCATCGTTTTAAAAAGAGGCAAAACGGTTAAGAATATTAAGCTTACGGAAGATCCGGCAGAAGTAGATTGTCGTGTTGACGGAAGCAGTATAGTTTTAAGAACAGAGTTTTTGAAAAAAATTTAAACATCCATTTAGTATATGGCACCAAAAGGAAAGCTTCTGATTATTGGGGGACATGAGGAAAAAGGGGACGAAGAAGAAAGCTTAAACGTTGTAAAACGCGTAAAAGGCTATGAACCTTTTGAAATACTTGGCTCTCTTATTAATAAAACCGCCGGGTCAGAGACGATAATCGAAATTATCACATCTGCTTCCTCCGTTCCTGAGGAGATAGAAGAGTGGTACCTTGAAGCTTACAAGCGAGAAGGCTTTCATAAAATTGGCTTCTTACATATGGATAAGTGGACAAGGGATGAGGAAACGGTCTACCTCGAACGCATTAAAAAAGCACACGCCGTTTTTTTTACCGGGGGCGATCAGGTAAAACTGGTTAAAACTATAAAAGGAAGCGAAATTCTTAAAGCTGTTATAAAAAAATACCAGGAAGACGAACAATTTATACTTGCGGGTACCAGCGCCGGAGCCATGTCTCTCTCTGACATTATTATTGAAGATGGTTTGATCGGTGAAGTTCTTTTTAAAGACGATTTGCAGATAGGAAAAGGATTTGGTTTGATTAGTAATATGATTGTAGACACACATTTTATTCAGCGCGGCCGCTTTGCAAGATTAGCGCAGGCAGTGATACAAAATCCTTCCTGTCTGGGGATTGGTCTGAGTGAAAATACATCGTTGCTAATTAGTGGTGAGAATGAAGCAGAATGCAAAGGTTCGGGTATGGTTATTATTATAGATGCCAGTAAAATGGGGCAGAATAATGGTAACGATGCCAACGAGAATACGGCAATAGTGGCTGAAAATCTCACCGTGCATATCCTTGCAGATAGTTGCAAGTTCTTTTTAAAAGATAAAAAATTTGTTATGGCCTAATACTACTTTAGCCCTTTAGAATTTTTTGTTGTCTCTGAACTTTGTCTTTCTCCAGAATTCTAATCACGTATATACCATTTGGAACGTCGTCAATGGCTATAGCAGTGAGTTCTTCAGAGATTTTACTACTATAAATTAATTGACCCAAAGCATTGTAGATCTCCACTCTTGTATTTTGGGTAACATCGCCCAAATGAATTGTAAAGGCTCCGTTATTTGGATTAGGAAACACAGAGAAAATTGATTCTCCCGTTTCCTCTAATGGGAAAGAATTACTTTTTTTACTTACCGAATTTGCCAGGTATTCTGTATAACACAAATCAACATGTTGTGTGAATTCTACGGTACTTTTACATCCAGCAGTATTAATACCGGTAACTTTGTAGGTTTGCGTCTCAATAGGGGTAATAGTCATTTGCGAAGCAATCGGACCAAACTCCCATTCATAATAAGTGGTACCGCTTACAGTAAGCGTTGCTGTTTCATTAGCACATACACTGGTTGCATTACTTGTAACTGTTAAACTTGGACTGGGATAAACCATCACCACCTCCATAGATGTAATTTCGCTGCGAACCCCATTATTTTCTGCTACAGCATAGTAAGTATAATAACCGGTACTGAGAATGGGAGTTATAAAAATCGGGCCTGTTGCTACAGGAGTGCCAAGCGGCGGTGGAACGGTGTACCAGTATATAGAATGCCCGCTGGTTGCCGTTAAACGTGTGCTGTGACCTGTACAAATTTCTAGGTCACTCGCATGGCTGGTTAGTATAGGAGCCGCGGGTTGTGCAAAAGAATTGTAAGTTGATAGGTTTAATCTCTCCAGGTCCGATAAATAAGAATACTCACCTCTCTCAAAAAATAATCCCGATGAATAGTCTAACGACAATAGGTTTTCATGTACAGAAGTGTGCGTTGCGGGAAATATCTGGGCACTGATTGACAGGCTATAAAAAACAAGCAGTATTGAAATTTTGCTTTTCATAAATTGGGTCCTTATGAATACAACAGGCATTCTTTATTCAAATGCCGCGTTGTTTTGTCTATTTTTTTAATGTGTTTAAGAGTAAAACAATCTGTATGGTGTGTCGCCAAACAGTTTGTGCCTGGCTAAAAGTACTTAAAAAAAATAAAATGCCAAACAAATTTTTCGCTGAAAATTAGATAAAGGTTGAAAACCACCCTATGAAAAGGGGGTTTTACCGGAATAAGATGAGAAAATGTGGTTTTATGAAGGATTTAAAATCATTGTCCTTTGCCGCGAAGCTCATCCAGCAAGGTATTAAGCTGTAGCACCTGGTCAGGGTTCAGGCTTTTAAAAATATCTTTCGTCGATTCGTCAATGTAATCAAGCTCTTTCAGCAACTTAAGTCCCGAATCAGAAATAAGTAAATTCACACTTCTACGATCACTCGGGCATTCATTACGTATCACGTATTCTTTTGCTACAAGCTTGTCTACAATACGTGAAGCATCGCTCATACGGTCAAGCATACGTTCTTTCACAAGTTTTAAATGACAGGGAGTAGGGTGCTGGCCTCTTAAAATGCGAAGAACATTGTATTGTTGAACGGTAAGGTCCAGATTCTTGAAAAATTCACTGTAATGATTGTTCAGCCAATTAGTCGTGTAAAACAGGTTCACAGCCAGTTTTTGATATTCTGTCTTGAACGATTTTTGTTGTATTTCATCTTCGAGCTTCATGGCGCTAAATCAGACTTTAAAAAAAAAGGACACAAGGCGTCTGAATCCCTGTGTCCTCACCAATAAGAACTATTATTTTTCTTTGTTTAACTCAATGTTCAGGTTAATTTGAACCTCTTCACTTACAGCAACACCACCAGCTTCTAAAGCAGCATTCCAAGCTAAACCGAAATCTTTACGGTTGATAACACCTGTAACTTTGAAACCATTTTTAATGTTTCCGTATGGATCTTTTACTGTTTTTGCAGCACCAATCGCGTTTAATTTTACTCTTTTAGTAACACCATGCATAGTTAAATCACCTTCTAAAATATAAGCTGTTTTACCACCTTTTGGATCTGGTTTCATGCTAACACTTTTAAAAGTAATAGAAGGAAATTTTTCAACGTCAAAAAAGTCAGCACTTTTTAAGTGACCGTCACGCTTAGGATCTTCTGTATTGATAGAAGCTGGATCAGCAGTAAATTCAATTTTAGCATCTGTAAAATCCATTTCACTTTTTGAACTTGCAGTTCCGTCAAATACTTTAAATTTTCCTTCTGTTTCGCTAACCATCATGTGGGTTACAGAGAATCCAAGTTTTGAATGGGAAGCATCTACTTTCCAGTTAACTTGTGCAAATGTTGCAGACATCATTAATAACGACGCAGCTGCAGTTGTAAATACTTTTTTCATTTTTGTTTGTTTTATAATTATAGGGCAAATGTATGTTATAACATCTAATGTTTAAACATCTAATTGTTAAATTTTTGTAAGCGAAATGTTATTGTAATGATTTTTAGTCGGTTACTTTAGCTTAAAGAAAATAACTTTTGCTCACCTGAACCGAGATCGTTAAGCTCGTAACTGTCAACACGAATTCTTTTTAATTCGGTTACAGTAAATCCGAGGGTCTTGCACATACGCCGTATTTGTCTGTTCTTGCCTTCTTTTAAAATGATCTTAATTTGATTGTCATCCATTCGCACACAATAACAGGGTGCGGTAAGGTAATCTCCTAATTGAACGCCGTTTTGAAAACTGGTAAAAAAATCTTCCGTAGGTGTTCTATTTAAACGCACCAAATATTCTTTTTCTTTTTCAAATTTCGGATTACACATCTTTTCTACCCATTTTCCATCATTGCTTAAAAGCATCAGGCCTTCCGATTGTTTGTCGAGTCGCCCCGCTATTGCCAGATCAGGATTATTGGGAAAGAAAGTGGAGAGATTTTCTGAGATGTTTTTGTTTAAAGTGCTTTCATATCCGGTTGGTTTATGAAATTTTAAATACACAAACTCCTTTTTCAAACGCTCAATTTTTCCATTCACTTTTATTTCAGAATGATCTTCGAGAAAAACGTTTTCGAAAATTTGCAGAGAATCAATTTCTACCAGGCCTTTTTCAATAAGTTCTGCGGCTGCCTTATTACTGAGCATTAAGGTATGCACTAAAAAATATTTTATTCTTCGGTAAAAACTCATTTTAAAAGTTTAAAGTTAAATGTTATTATTAAACGCCGTAATCTTAAATCCATCAAGGTTTTAATCGAACCATCTTTTTCTGCAAAGCCTGAAGCATTAAACAAAATATCCGAAATTGTTACGAGTGGTTTTTTAATCATGTTGTAAAGGCCTAATTTTACAGCAGTGGAAGAACTCATTTCAATAAGAAGTTTAAAAAAGACTTATAAAATAGGCGACGAGATCATAGAAGCGCTTAAAGATGTGTCGCTAAGTATTTATAAAAATGAGTATGTAGCACTCATGGGTCCTTCCGGCAGCGGCAAGTCTACCCTGATGAATACCCTTGGTTGTCTCGATAGTCCTACTTCTGGTCAATACATTTTAAATGGTCTTTCGGTAGCGCAAATGACGGACAATGAATTGGCAGAAGTGCGCAACAAAGAAATAGGTTTTGTTTTCCAGACTTTTAATTTGTTGCCCCGGGCTACAACACTGGATAATGTTGCTCTGCCGTTGGTTTATGCCGGTTTCAGCAAAGCAGACCGGGAAAAACGCGCAAAAGAAGTTTTAGAAAGTGTTGGCTTGGGTAATCGCATGAATCATAAGCCAAATGAATTAAGCGGTGGACAACGCCAGCGTGTGGCCATTGCCCGAGCACTGGTTAACAATCCCGCCATCATTCTTGCCGATGAGCCAACCGGAAATCTCGATAGTAAAACTTCTGTCGAAATTATGGGGCTTTTTGAAGAGATACACAAAAAAGGAAATACAATCATTCTTGTTACTCATGAGGAAGACATAGCTCTTCATGCCCACCGCATAGTACGTTTAAAAGATGGGCTTGTAGAAAGCGATTCTTTGAATACAAAAATCACCACCTACAAAAACCGCATGGAAGAAATGGATAAAAACTGATTGTTTTTGTCATTTCCATTTTTTGCCCGATTTTAACCAGATAAACAGATTTTAAGCAATTTGGGTTAATCGGTTTTTTAATCCCATAATATCACTTAATTTTAAGGCCTTATGAGATTCCTGATTCCGCTCTTATTTTTATCTTTTTTCCTGCAGGGGCAAAAGGATTCTGCAATAACTGTTCCTTTAGTTGGAGTTAATTTTGGAGGACAAATCCCTTATGGAGATTTAGCCAATCGTTTTGGTTTAAATTTAAGGGCCGGTGGTTCTTTCCTGATCAAAACAAAAAAGAACTGGATCTATGGCCTTGATGCATTTTACATATTTGGAAGAAATGTAAAAGAAGATGTTCTTGTAAATCTTAAAACCCCCGAAGGCTATGTTACCGACAATGAGGGCTATCCTGCAGATCTGCGGATAACAGAGCGTGGCATCGGAGTTCATGCACACTTCGGACGCATCTTTAATATTGATAAGAGCTTCCCCAATTCGGGTATTATGGTAACCGTTGGCATAGGCTATTTGCAACACAAGGTTAATCTTTACGACGCACAAAATCGTGTAGCGGCTATATATAAAGATCTTAAAAAAGGCTACGACCGTTTTAGTGGAGGGCCCTCCATAAGTCAGTTCATTGGCTATTTGCATCTCAGTGAGAATAGGCTTTTAAACTTTTACCTCGGTTTTGAATCATACCAAACCTTCGCGAAAAGTTTCAGAAAATTAAACTACACCACGGGACTACCTGATACAAAACAACGCTTCGACGGACTTTTAGGCTTCAGGGCAGGTTGGATTCTTCCACTTTACAAAAAGAAACCTAACGAATTTTATTATAATTAATTCTGAATGTTTTTTTACAATTTTATCGTTCGTTTATACGGCTTTGTAATTCTTGCAGCTTCTCTCAGAAAAGAAAAAGCAAAACAATGGGTGCGCGGAAGAAAGAACTGGAGATTGGAACTTAGCCGCAAAATCGCCCCTTTTGCAGGACGTAAAAGAGTATGGGTGCATTGCGCCTCTTATGGCGAGTTCGAGCAGGGACGACCGCTAATGGAAGCCATTCGTAAACAACATCCGGATTATGTAATAGTGCTTAGTTTCTTTTCACCAAGCGGATATGAAGCATTTAAAACCTGGAGCGGAGCTGATCTTATTTGTTATCTTCCGTTGGACACCAGGGCGAATGCAAAAGCGTTTATTAGTAGTATTAATCCGAACATAGCTCTTTTTATTAAATACGAATTCTGGGTAAATTTTTTATTCCGCTTAAAAAAACAAAATATTCCAACATTCCTGGTTTCAGCGGTTTTTAAGCCACACCACCCTTTCTTTAAATGGTATGGAGGCTTATTCAGAAGATCTTTAAAAACGTTCACAGAATTATTTATCCAGGATGATGCCTCCGCTGCTTTATTGCAAAGTATAGGGATGAAGAACTACGAAGTGTGCGGTGATACGCGTTTTGACCGGGTGGTGGAGATAAAAAATAATTTTACGCCGCTTCCGTTTTTTGAAGAATTTTGCGGTAACAAAAAAGTAATTATTGCGGGAAGTACCTGGCCCAAAGATGAAGAACTTTTAATTGAGATGTTTAAAAATTTAAATGATCCTGATTTGAAACTAATTTTAGCACCGCATCATGTGGATGATAAAACCATTCAAAACCTTGAGAACCTGCTTTCAAAAAACGATCTCGTTTATACTTTGTATAGCGACCAAAAACAAAATTCCGCTTCGTCCATCCTAATCGTAAATGCGATGGGTCTCCTAAACAAGATTTACCATTACGCGACTGTCACTTATATTGGCGGTGGTTTCAACTCCGGTATTCATAATTGTCTTGAGCCCGCAGTGTATTTAAAACCCGTTCTTTTTTACGGTGGTGACGATTATCACAAATACAATGAAGCTATAGACCTTCTTAAGATGGGCGCCGCAAAAAATGTTTCTAACGCCAATGAAGCAGAAAAAGAAATCCTTCATTTTTTAAATTCACACGAGGAAATTAAAAAAGTGGAAGAGAGATTAAGTACTTATTTCGCGAAAAATTCAGGAACTACGGAGAAGGTGCTTGGGTTTATTAATTGGGACTAGGGCAGGTCTTGGAACAGATTCGTGAAATCAAAATTCATCAAAGATGCATTCCAGTCCTAGTCTGTCGTTTTTAAAACACTCTCCCACAACAAATCCGCACTCTTATCCCATGAAAACTTCTGTTTCTGAATTCTTCCTTTTTGTATAAGAGCATTCCTTAAAGCCTCTTCACCGTACATACGAAGCATGGCATTTTTTACGTCGTGAATTTCTGTCGGATTTACAAGTAATGCGGCATCTCCGGCAATCTCTGGCAAACTGGTTACATTACTGGTAATGATAGGAACTTCTGCCTCCATAGCTTCCACTAAAGGAATGCCGAAGCCTTCGTAATAGGGTATAAAAGTCAATGCAGTGGCGCTCCCTAAAACAAGTCCAAGATCCTCATCGCTTAATCTTCCGGTAAAAATGATGTCTTCTTTATAAGCACTTTCTTCAAGGGTTTTGTTTATGTCCGAAAGTCCCCAAAAGCCAGGCCCTGCAAGCACTAACTTAAAATCAGAATGACTTTCTTTCTTAAACTCAGAAAAGGCCCTGATCAGAGAAGGGATGTTTTTTCGCGGATGTAAAGAACCCACATTCACAAAATAGTTTTTTCCGTAGGAGAACTTTTCTTTGGTTTTTTGTTTCGTGAGCTCATCTAAAGGTTTAAAAAAGGAATGAATACCATTGTAAACCACATCAATCTTAGAAGCTTCGATTTTGTAATTTGAAATGAGCTCTTGTTTACTGAATTCCGAAACAGTAGCTATTCTGCTAGCTTCTTTCGCAAACCTGGGGAAGTAATAATTATAATATTTAGCGGTCAGCCATTTACTATCCTTTGGGTAATGTATAAAGTTAAGATCGTGAATCACCGGCAATTGCTTGCAGGGAGCTCCAAGACTTAAAAATCCATCAGGAGACAGGAACAAATCGGGTTTCATTTTAGTAAGCACACCCTTAACGGATAATTGTAACCAGGCATAATACAAAAAGGGGTGACGCGCCTGAGGAGAAACAACCAATGGCGTAATATTATCCGAAAAAATGAACTCCTCGTCAAAGGGTCGGTCAAATAAAAATACAAAGTGAACATTCGGGTTTTTCCGGGTAATACGTTTCAGGGTCTGGTAACCAAACCAACCAATTCCCTCAAGTCGGTTTTTCAATAATAACCGGGTATTAACAACGATCTGCACCCCGCAAATCTATGAATTAGATTAGTAAAAGCGATAAAAAAAACTATCTTTGTCCGCTTTTAATGCAAAAGAAAAAGTTCATACTCGACCTCGCCATCCTGATCATCCTTAATCTCCTTATTAAGCCATTCTGGACTGTAATTATTGAGCCAAAAGTTCAGGGGCAAATGGGAAATATAACTTATGGTGAGTATTTTACTATTTTCCAATTCTCTTTATTACTCAATATATTTTTAGATTTTGGCTTAACCAATTTTAATAATAAAAACATTGCACAATACAGTCATTTACTGAGTAAACATTTTGGTAAAATGTTAAGCCTGAAGTTTACACTTGGCTTATTGTACTTTGTGGTTTCTTTTTCTATTGGTTATTTACTTTTCGGGTACAACGTTCAGCTGCTTGTCATTTTATGCCTCAATAGTTTTTTATTAAGTTTAAACGTGTTTTTACGTTCAAACTTACAGGCCCTGCATTTATTTAGATTAGATAGCTTTATTTCTGTTTTAGACAGGGTAATACAAATAATCATTGTTTTAGCAATGCTATTCAACATGTTTTGGTTAAAGCTTTCTATTATGAACTTTGCGTATGCGCAGACGGTGGGTTATGCGCTTACAGGATTAATTTGTTTTATAGTTGTAATAAGAAAAACACTCACTTTTACATTAAACTGGGACTGGCACTTTAATATTTTAATTTTAAAAAAGAGTTTACCTTATGCTGTATTGGTTTTGTTGATGACGTTTTACAATCGCCTCGATCCCATTATGATTCAGGAGCTACTACAGGGTGATCTGGGAAAAGAGCAAAGCGCTATTTATGGAAAGAGTTTTAGGTTATTAGATGCAGCCAATCAAATAGCAATGTTATTCTCCATTCAGTTGATTCCTTTATTCAGCAGGATGATAAAAAATAAAGAAAACATGGAAAACATTGTGAAATTATCTTTCACATTATTGGTTACACCGGCATTAATCGTCTCAATAAGTACTATTTTTTATGCTCAACATTTTTTTGAAAAAATAAATTACTCTACAAATGCTGCCTACGATGCGGCTGAAGGCTATGAGATTTTGGCAGTGTTGATGAATTGCTTTACTGCAGTTTCATTAACATGTATTTTTGGAACACTTTTAACGGCCAATGGCGATTTAAAAAAATTAAACATAATGGCTTTTGGAGGCATTTTGGTTAATTTAATCTTAAATTTTCTTTTAATTCCAAGGTATCAGGCCATGGGTAGTGCAATTGCAAGTTTAATTACACAGTTTCTTACCGGATTTTATCAGGTATACCTGTCTTACAAAGTGTTTAATTTCAAGGTGAACAAACGTTTGTTGAGGTCCTTGTTTTTCTTCATTGCGGGTTTATTTTTTATTAATTATTTCACCTGGGATTTACTGGGCAAAGATGGCGACAGTTGGATGTTTAATTTTGTTATAATGCTTATCTTTAGTGGTTTATTAGCCTTTGTTACTGGTATGGTAAATCCTAAATCAGTATTACGTTTTATTAAATACAAATAAATTATGGTTGAGAATATTTCAGCAAGAGAGCTGATCGAAAAAGTTATTGAGTGGAGAAAAAAGTTTCTGTGGATTACTATAGTAACTGCAATTGTTACCGGAGTCATCGTTTTTTTGATGCCTAAACAATACAAATCTACTGCTATTGTTTTTCCGGCCCGCCAGTTTTCGGTATCAAAATTAGTTATCGAAGCAAACGCAGGTAACCAGGAAGATTACATGATGTATGGTGATGCAGATGATTGCGAAAAACTAATGCAGATTTTCGCAACAGACGATATTAAAATTAAAGTGGCTGACCGCTTTAACCTTTGGGAGCGTTGGAAATTGAAAGATACAGTATTTGCTCTGCATTTCTTAAAACAAAAGTGGGACGATCAGGTAACCATTAAACGCACAGAATACAACAGTATCAAAATTGAAGTTTTAGACTATACTGCTGATAGTGCAGCCTTTGTAGCTAATGGTATTTCGGATTATTGTGACTCTATTCGTTTCGATATGAACAGGAAACTTTCGGGCCAGGTTCTCAAAATTGTGAAAATGGAATACGACAGCACTATAGCAAGAATGAAAATTCTGGAAGACAGTTTAAATGTTCTCAGGGGCTTAGGTGTTTTTCACTACAAGGAGCAAGTAAAAGCTTATTCAAAAAGTTACGCGAAAGCTATAGAAAAAAATGATGTAGCGGCAATGAAACGGTTTGAAGCAAAATTTGATACCCTGAAAAAATATGGTGGTGCTTACCAGAACATTCATGATAACCTCGAAAAGTATGGTTCGAAATATCCTGATATTAAAATGAAATACGATGAGGCAAAAGTAAATTACAACACTTTGGTGCCAAATAAATTTGTAGTTCAAAAAGCTCAGGGCGATGAATTTAAAGCTAAACCAAAGAGAATGACCATTATAGCCATCACAGTTCTGGCAGCTAACTTTATGGGATTATTCTTTCTCTTATTCAGAGATAAATTTGGCAAAGCAGAACACTAGAAGCTTTACCTGAATTAATTTTAAATCCAAGCGCTTTGACCAGGCATTTAAAAGCATATCTATTTCCTTTATTGATGTTGGCCTATATTTTAGGTGATGCCTACATCATGGTATACAAAAGGGGTTATTTTTATCCTTATAATTTGCTGCCTGTTGCATGTTTTATTATTTACACGGCGATTTTTCATCTGCAAAATCTTGTTTTGTTTTTGGCCTTCTTTACTCCATTGGCTGTGTCCTTAAAGGAGCTCGGACTAACAGAGGGACCCGATCTCAGTCTTCCCACAGAACCGGTTATGTTTGGTATCATGCTTTTATATGTCATGATCCATTTTCAAAAGACGGTAACAGATAAAAAATTTCTGAATCATCCTCTGAGTATTTTAATTTTCGTTCAGTTACTCTGGATGTTTTTTACGACCTGCACAAGCACTGAGTTTGTAATATCACTTAAGTATCTGATCTCCCGTTTGTGGTTCATCTTCAGTGGGTACATCATCATTCCGCACCTGTTTCAAAACAGGAAGAACATGATCAACTTCATCCTTGTTTATTCTTTGGCTCTACTGATTGTTGTTTGCTATACAACAGTTTCACATGCCCGTTTTAATTTTGACGAAAAAATCGCTGACTGGATAGTTTCTCCTTTCTATAACGATCATACTGCTTACGGCGCAGCATTGGCCATGTTTATCCCGGTAATGGTTTCTTTTTGGTTTTTAAAATCTATTTCAAAGAGGGTTAAATTAATTTCCATCGGATTGTTCTTTATGTTTATGCTGGCGATAATTCTTTCCTTTGCCCGCGCAGGGTGGGGTAGTCTGGCCCTCGCCCTTTCCATTTATATTACCCTCTTTTTTAGAATTAAATTCAAAACTTTATTCGTTACTTTCTTTTCCTTATTGGGATTGTTTCTCATTTTTCAAACAGAGATTCTGATGGTACTGAGCAGAAACGACCAGGACGCTAAAGGTGGCTTTGGAAATAATATTCAATCTATGTCCAACATCTCAACCGACGCTTCCAATCTTGAACGTTTGAACCGCTGGAGCTGTGCTATTCGTATGTGGGAAGATAAACCCGTTTTAGGTTGGGGACCCGGAACTTACATGTTTAAATACGCACCTTACCAATTAAGCAGGGAGCTTACCATCATCAGTACAAACTTCGGTACTAACGGTAATGCGCATAGCGAATACCTCGGTCCTCTTGCAGAGCAGGGTCTGATGGGATTGATTATCGTCGTCATCATTCTCCTATATACAACTTCATTGGGATACAGACTCGTCTATTCCCTCGAAGACCGGGATGACCGAATTCTCTGCACGGGAATATTTTTGGGTATCATGACTTATTTTGTACACGGTTTCATCAATAATTTTCTCGATACTGATAAGCTTTCTCTGCCTTTCTGGGCCTTTGCTGCTGCTTTGGTGTGCTTTGATATTTATTATCCTAAAAAGAAAAAGGTTTAACCCGATCCTTTTCATTTCTGCCTCTTTTTCAAAAACAAGCAAAACCTTTATCCAGTTTCTTCGTATATGCTTCCGAAAAGGGCAATGCCACTAAAAGGAATTTTGTGCTAGTCAATTTTACATTATTTAAACTTTACATAAGAAAAGCTTCAAGATCAAACAATAATTTTACAGCACACATGTTGAGGTTTTTTACTATTTGTTTTTTATGTGTTTGCCTCGCTTTTAAGGCGAACGCTCAATGCAATGTTACAGTTTCTTCCACCGATGGTTACAATGTAAATGTCCGTGTCGCCTTGGTTTCAGTTATTCCCAGTAGCAATTCATGTCCCTGGGGTTACAATTACAATCTGGTAGTAACTTACACTGTAGCATTTACCGGTTCAAACATTCCAGGTTCTTTATATACCTTACAAGGTAATTTTACCTGCAACGGTCAAAATCTTTTTTTTGATTTACCAAACAATGCCGCAACAGGGTCATACACCACGGGTACAAATCCCTATATCGCTTCCGATGGTAATAATATTTATACGACTCATCCAAGTTGCACCGCGGCAAATCCTTCTAATTTAAATTGCGGTACAATTACCGTAGACATTAATGGTCCCGGCATCAATAATCAGACTGTTAACTGTAACTCTTCGGTAGTTCCTCTGCCAATAGGTCTGGCTTATTTTTCGGGAGCTTATACCAAAACCGGAATTATATTAAGCTGGCAGACACAAACGGAAACAGAAAATTCTTTTTTTACTGTTGAAAAAAGCGAAGATGGTATCGAATGGGTTCCATTAACAAATATTCCCGGAGCAGGTAACAGCCAGGTTTCAAAACAGTATTCTTTCCTGGATGCAAAGCCTTACGCAGGGATAAATTATTACCGTTTAAAACAGACAGATATCGATCAGAAATTTTCTTATTCTTCTGTAATCGCGGTCATGAATGCTTCAGAAAAGATCTCTTGCAGCAAGATCTGGCCAAATCCTGCTTCTTCAGATGTAAATTTTGAAATAACCAGCCCTTCTAATGGGAATGCCACCTATGAAATTATCAATGAAATCGGATCCATTGCAAACAACGGTGCTCTAGCGTACTTTACCGGAAAAAATGAAATGAAAATTTCTACTGAAAATTTGCCTGCAGGATATTATGTTTTGAGACTCGCTTTTCCAGGCGAGCTTAAGGTGCATTATAAACTTGTGAAAATCTGATTAGAAATTAAGATCGCTTACTTTCAAAGTTAGCAAAGCGATATCATCTGGAAATTCATTCTCTCCTTTAAATTCTTCTGCAAAATACAGCAGAGCCTCGTTTAAAAACTCAGGACCCGACTTATTATTTTTTGCAATAATTTCTTTCAGAGCTTCAACGCTCACCGAGTCATCTTCCATGTTCGAGGTGTCTGTAAGTCCATCGGTGTAACAAACCAGGGTAAATTCAGAAGTGTAATTAAACGTCTCCACATTAATCTGTGCGAGATTTTCGCTGATACCTAAAAGAGTGCACCCTTTACTTAATTCCTGGAATTTATTTTCGTAATAAAAAATAGGAGGGTTATGTCCCGCATTAATATAACTGAATTGCTGGCTCTTGGTATTAAGCTTAGCAAGGAAGAGAGATACAAATTTTTCGGACTTGGTGTTATCGATAACACGTTTATTTAATTCAAGAACAATGTCCTTTAAATTATGCGTGTAATTTATAAGGCTGTGAAGAGTAGCCTGCATATTACTCATAAGTAAGGCAGCTGCCACACCCTTGCCACTCACATCAGCCATACAGAAAATAAATTCGTGATTATTAAGTTTTATAAAATCATAATAATCTCCTCCAACTTGTTGATGCGGTAAGTATTTTGCTGCTACCTGGAATGCTTCAGTATTAGGCAATTCGCGCGGAAAGAGCATTTGCTGCATGCTTTGCGCTAACTCCAACTCCTTTTTTATAGTTGCTCTCTGAATATTTTCTTTGTAAAGTTTTTTATTTTCTATAGCAACAATTATAATATTGGTCAGCGTTTGAACATAAGGTAAATGTTTAATTGCAGCGCTGAGTTCAAGTTTTTCCTGGTTTACATCTCCTAATAAAACGAAAGCAAGCGGCGTGTGTTTGTGAAAAACCGGAATGACAATTTCAAAACTTTTACTTAATAAGCCTTTACTGAATGTAATTGTTTCAATCTCATGTATGGCTAAAAGTTCTTCTTCAAAAACGGTATTTGTAAATTCTTTACCCATCCCATATTTCAAAATACATTTCCACTCATTGTCGAAATGAAATAGAATTAATTTTCCCACACCTAAGCGGTTCTCTAGTATTTCCTGGTAAAGATCAAGAAGCTGGGCCGTCGAAAAATTATTATTGATCGCTTTGGTAACTTCAAGTAAAGCATTCAGCTTTAGATCCTGGATGCGTTTTTGTTTAGATATTTTTGCGTTTTCAGCCACTTAAATAAGATATACTGCTTCTTTATTCTTCTTCGAAAAATCTGCTTCTATGTGTTCTTGCAAAGTCGTACTTAAAGTCAATCCAACGTAATCGGCCTTAACCGGAAAACGTGTATGACTCCTGTCTACAAGAATTACAGTATTCAGCTTCTTTACCGGCTTATCGAGAAATAATTTTACAGCGTACATAAGTGTCTTCCCACTGTTCAACACATCGTCTACAAGAACAATTGTTTTATTTACAAATTCCTTTTCGGTGAAATCTACTTCCGGTTCACCTTCCCAGGGTTTGTCTTTGTTAACTTTTATTTTTCCAAGCGTTATTTTAAGTGGAGAAATCTCTTTTAATTTTTCACTGATCTGTTGAGCTACCTTATAGCCGTTACCATCAATACCTACCACCAAAATCTCTTTCTCGGTAAAGTTATTTTCATATACCTCAAAAGCCAATCGGTTAAGTTTTTGTTTTATCTGTAAGGTGTCTAGTATTTTTACTTTTTCACTCATGTTGTTTTCTGATAAAAGATCTTGCAAAGCGCCCGCAGATCAACTCTAAAATTAAATCACTTTGAGTAAAAATAATCAAAAGCTGTGATAAACAATCAACAATTAAAGGTTAATTCTTTAAAAAGGATATGACTGCTTTATTAAGTTTTTTTGCGCACCTAAAATGAGTGTCGTGTTTTGCTTTTTTGTAAATGATTAACCTGGTTGTGCCCGGATAAGAAGCGTGTAATTTTTCTCCTACGTAAACAGGCACCACACCGTCTTTTTTGCCCCAAATCAATAGAGTAGGGGTCTTGTCTAAATTGTAGTTGTAGTTTTGATAAGCACTTTGATGACTGCTTAAATAACTTAATTGTAATTGGCGCGATTTTAAGGTCGGACTAAAATAGTGTGCAATCAGTTTCCTCTTTAATTTACGCGTGGCCGGATATTTTTTTGATAGAACAGCTTTTTGCATAGCGCTGAAATCGGATAGAGTTTGCGGAACAATAATACTGGTCATGCTTTCAACGCCCGCTATCTTTGCCAAACTGTCAGCCATTTCAATAGAGAAAAATTTTACGGGCCCATCAATAATAACAAGTTTATTTACTTCGCCTGGATAAATCTCATTGTACATGGCTGTAGTCAGTCCTCCATAACTAAAGCCCATCACCGATATCTTTTCCTTGGAAATTATTTTTCTTATAGCCTCATGAATTTGTTCTACCTGGAATTCGACAGAATAATTAGTTTCTTTTGCCCTACTTTTTCCAAAATATACCAGGTCTGGCATAAGTAAATTATAATAGCGTGATAAGTAAGCTACCTGCTTGAACCAATTAGTTTTTGCGTCCACACCCATACCATGAAGCAGGAGTAGATAGGGTTTTTTAGGGTCGTTAGAATAATTAATGTGAATAAAAGCCTGTTGTGTTTCAATGATAGTATCGTGATGCAGATACTTCTGAATTTTTTTGGTAACCGCTCTTTCCTGAAGCTTAAAGATTCGCGGAGTATTATTTTGCGCACTTAAAACTATACCTGTAATGAAACAAAAGTATAAGAAATAAGTGCGCATAACCTTAGTATTTTTTAATCAGTTGAGCTAATGTTTGTTTCACTTTATCATTTGGCTCACACAAAGGAAGACGAACGTAAGGATCACATTTTTTCAATAAACTCAAAGCGTATTTTATTCCACCCGGATTTCCATCTGCAAATAATTGATCCGTAATATCAACTAAGCCGTAGTGTAATTTTTGCGCTTCTGTAAATTTTTGCTGTAAAGATAAACGAACCATCTCGCTGTAGTCTTTCGGGAAAGCATTGGCAACTACAGAAATTACACCATCTCCACCTGCTGCAATAATTGGTAAAGTCAGGTTATCGTCACCGCTGATCACCATAAAGTCTTTCGGTTTATTTTTGATGATCTTCATAATCTGCTCCATATTGCCGCTGGCTTCTTTGGTTGCAATAATATTTTTAAAATCTTTTGCGATTCTAACCTGCGTTTCCCAGGTCACATTGCTTCCGGTACGTCCGGGTACGTTATACAAAATAATATCTTTTTTAGTAGCCTTTGAAAGTGCTTTATAATGTTGGTAGTACCCTTCCTGGTTGGGTTTGTTGTAATAGGGCGCCACAGATAAAATGGCTTCAAATGATTTTAAATCCGTTTTATCAAAATTATCAAGAACATCCTGCGTATTGTTTCCGCCAATGCCCAATACCAAAGGTAATTTGTTACTATTCGCTTTTATAACCGTTTCTATAACGAGCTTCTTTTCATCCTTGCTGAGCGTCACGCTTTCTCCGGTTGTACCCAGCACTACGATATATTCTACTTTACCTGCATGTAAATGTTTTACAACAGAAGTTAATCCTTTTGTATCTACATTACCTTTTTTGTCAAACGGAGTCACTATCGCTACTCCCGTTCCTCTTAAATTTTTATTGCTCATTGATATTATAAATCTGTTTATTCCTTTGTGAAAATTGGTGTAATTAGTGTCTTATTTCAGGTTGAAAAACTCCGTAGCCTGCATCGCTATCTCATTTCCGTAAGCCAGACTTGCAGTAGCCGCCGGACTAGGACTGTTGATCACATGCATGGCATTTCCATTTTTTTCAATTTTAAAGTCGTCCAGCATTTCTCCCTCAGGTCCTAAGGCCATAGCTCTTATTCCGCAACGGGCAGGAACGATGTCATCCATTTGTAGATCCGGAATTAATTTACGTAAACGGTTTAAGAAATAAGTTTTACTAAATGCTCCGCGGTATTCATCCAAACCGAATTGCCAGTGTTTACCGAAAAATTTCCAGGTGCCTTTATAAGAAAAAGCATCCATCGTGTCTTTCATGCTGAATGCTGTTTTAGTGTAACCTTCACGATCAAATACAAATACAGCATTCGGACCACACTCTGTACCACCTTTAATCATACGTGTAAAATGGACACCTAAGAAGGGGAATTTAGGATTGGGCACCGGGTAAATAAGATTTTTTACCTTACTTAATCCTTTTTCACTTAGATCATAGTAGTCTCCTCTGAAACCTACAATCGCAGAGTCTGTTTTAGTACCTTCTTTTTTGGTTAGACGGTCAGCTTGTAAACCTCCGGTAGTAATAATATAGTTTCCTGTAAATTTTCCTTTCTCTGTAACAACAACTGTGTTGTTTGTGTTTTTTTCAAATCCGGTAACTTTATGCGAAGTTAAAACCTTGCTGCCAGTATTTTTTGCATGAATTAATTCTACATATTTTTTAGCCACATCGGTATAATCAATAATACCGGTACATCCCACCCATAAACCCGAAATACCTTCGCAATGAGGTTCAATTTCTTTTATTCGTTTAGAGTCAATGATCTCAATATCTTCTACGCCATTAGCAACGCCATTATTATAAACCTTGGTCATGTGAGCCAACTCGCTTTGTTCGGTAGCAACAATTATTTTCCCGCAAATGTCATGTTGAATTTTATAATCTTTTGCAAACTGCACCAATTCACGTCGGCCGGAAACACAATTAATTGCTTTATAAGATCCTGGTTTATAATAAATGCCACTGTGAATCACACCACTATTATGACCCGTTTGATGCATGGCAACTTCCTTCTCTTTTTCAAGGACAAGAATTTTTTTATTAGGATGTTGCAACGTTAATTTATATGCCGTAGCAAGGCCAACAATGCCTCCGCCTACGATAATGATGTCGAAATTATTTTCCATAAATGTTGAGCAAATGTACCAAATTATCACTGGATTTTGCTTTATATTTACAGCACTTTAATACGACATTTACAACTCTTGACCATGCGTGATAACAAGGAGATCCTATTTTAAGCAAAGCTTCAAATACTATGTGTATCTTTCTGCGCAACGCATTTTTCTATGCCTCCTATGTCTCTATGTGTTTTAAATTTATCACGATAATATTTAAATAGTTAATAATGAAAATAATCTGCATCGGCCGCAATTACGCTGAACACGCCAAAGAACTTAAAAACGAACTTCCAACGGAACCTGTTTTCTTTATGAAACCAGACACCGCGCTGTTAAAGGAAGAAGACTTTTATTTGCCAGATTTTACAAATGACCTGCACCATGAAATTGAGTTGGTTATTAAGATCAGCAAAGCCGGAAAACACATTGAAGAGCAATTTGCACATAAGTACTACAATGAAATTGGTATTGGAATAGATTTCACCGCTCGTGATTTGCAAACCAAAGCCAAAGAAAAAGGACTCCCGTGGGAAAAAGCAAAGGCCTTTGATAACAGCGCTCCTATTGGAAAATTTATAGATAAAGGAAAATTGAATCTTGAAAATATTAATTTTGAATTGAAAGTTAATGGGCAATCAAAACAAATTGGCCATTCTAAAGACCTCATTTTTTCTTTCGATAAAGTTATTAGTTATGTTTCTAAATTTATAACTCTAAAAGTAGGCGATCTTATTTACACGGGCACTCCTGAAGGGGTAGGGCAGGTGAAGATCGGCGACAAACTGGAAGGGTTTTTAGAGGGTGAGAGTTTTTTAAAATTACAGGTAAAATAAAATCAGCATGTTCGCATTTTGTTTTGATCAAGAGCTGATAAAAAAAAGTCCCTGAAACATGAATTCAGGGACTTTTTTTCACTGGTCCATCAGGAGTGGGAGCCATTCATGGCTGTTGGCTTATCATCAGATACCGACGTTCCTGCGCCACTTATAAACGAAAAGAGATCCTGATTTAAACGTTCTTTCTCTGTTACAAATAAACCATGCGGAGCTCCTTCATAAACTTTCAGCGTAGAATTTTTTATTAATTCCGCAGCTTTTTTTCCGGAAGTTTCAAACGGAACCGTTTTATCATCGTCTCCATGAATAATCAGCGTAGGGACAGTGATAGCTGAACAATCTTTTCTGAAATCAGTTTCTGAAAACGCACGCATACATCCTAAAGTAGAGAGTTGTGTTGCTTGTAAAGTGAGTCCCTGTGCCCATTGCAGCAAATCATCACTTACCGGGTGACTAACAAGATTTACGCCAAAAAACTGTTTTCCAAAATTGCTTAAAAAAGCCGGACGATCCGTCTTGATAGTTTTTTCAAACTCATCAAACATCTCTTTGGGCGCTCCATCCGAATTATCATTGGTCTTTAACATAAAAGGAGTTACTGCCGAAACAAGGACAATTTTACTCACTTTCCCCGAACCGTGATTTGTTAAGTAACGCACAACTTCCCCGCCACCCATAGAAAAGCCGACAAGAGTAACATCACTTAAATTTAAATGATCGATTAAAGATTTAAGATCCGAAGCCAAAGTATTATAGTCGTAACCATCAAATGGTTTTTCTGACATTCCGAAACCTCTGCGGTCATAAGCAATACAACGAAAGTTTTTTGAAAGTTCGCCTAACTGGTATTCCCACATGCAACTGTTGGACGGCCACCCATGAATAAAAATAACGGGTTTTCCTTTACCAAGATCCTGGTAATATAATTCTACAGGAGTTTCTCCTTGTGTTTTAACATATGGCATAGTTTTAATTTTTATAATTCACTTAAGAACATAAAAATCTAATGCCATCCCATTATAAAAACAAAAAACCCCGACATTTCTGACGGGGCCTTTTATTCAAAATTTAGAATTTAAGATTTTTACAAAGCTTCTTCGCCAACTTCTTGTTTCGAAGCCATTAAACGTTCGTATTCTTCTTTGCTTCCTACTACTAGTTTTTCGTACTGACGTAAACCTGTACCTGCAGGAATTAAATGTCCAACAATTACGTTTTCTTTTAATCCTAATAAAGTATCTACTTTACCATTTACAGCAGCTTCGTTTAACACCTTCGTAGTTTCCTGGAAGGAAGCAGCAGAGATCCAGCTATTGGTTTGTAACGACGCACGTGTAATACCTTGAAGAATTGGATTTGCAGTTGCAGGAACCGCATCACGAGCTTCAATTAATTTTTTATCCTTACGACGTAACACAGAATTCTCATCACGTAACTTACGTGCAGTGATGATTTGACCGCGTTTCATTTCAGGACTATCACCTGGTTCGATAACAACCTTTTTACCAAAGATCTCGTCATTTTGAGTCATAAAGTCTCCTTTATTGATCAGTTGTTGTTCTAAGAACATAGTATCACCTGGATCAACAATTTCAACCTTACGCATCATTTGACGCACGATAGTTTCAAAGTGTTTATCATTCAGTTTTTGACCTTGTAAACGGTACACCTCCTGAATTTCATTCACCAAATATTCTTGTACAGCTGTTGGCCCTTTGATAGCTAATATGTCACCAGGACTCACAGCACCATCAGATAAAGCATCACCCGCTTTTACGAAGTCATTTTCCTGAACCAGGATATGTTTACTTAAGTTCACTAAATAACGACGTTGTTCGCCTGTTTTTGCTTCCACAACAACCTCACGGTTACCACGTTTAATTTTACCAAAAGTAACAATACCGTCAATTTCAGAAACCACGGCAGGGTTACTAGGATTACGAGCTTCAAATAACTCGGTTACACGAGGTAAACCACCGGTGATATCACCCGTTTTACCTGTAACACGAGGAATCTTAACTAAGATTTGTCCTGGTTCAATTTTCGCAGCTTCGTTCACAATAATGTGAGCGCTAACCGGAATGTTATATGATTTTAAAGATTCACCTTTTTTATCCACGATACGAATCAATGGACTCATTGTTTTATCTCTACTTTCAATAATTACTTTTTCACGGAAACCTGTTTGCTCATCGCTTTCTTCACGGAATGTAATGTTTTCTTTGATGTGCTCAAATTCAACACTTCCCCCGAATTCTGAAACGATAACAGCGTTATACGGATCCCAATCACAAATTAATTCTCCTTTTTTCACTTTAGCACCTGGCTTAACGTATAGGCTAGAACCATAAGGAACGTTACCAGTGGTTAAAGTGATACCAGTGTTAGCGTCAACAATACGCATTTCAGTAGAACGTCCGATAACGATGTTAGATTTAACTCCTTCAGCATTTAAACGCTCAACGGTACGTAATTCGTCAATTTCAAGAATACCATCATGTTTAGCAATTAATGCGCTTGATGCAGCAGTATTCGATGCAGTACCACCCACGTGGAAAGTACGTAACGTTAACTGTGTACCTGGCTCACCGATCGACTGTGCAGCAATTACACCTACAGCTTCTCCTAACTGAACTAAACGTCCGTTAGATAAGTTACGGCCATAACATTTTGCACAAACACCTGAACGTGATTCGCAGGTTAATACCGAACGAATATCTACGTTTTCAATTGGTGATTTATCAATAGCAATTGCAATGTCTTCAGTAATTACTTCTCCACCTGAGATGATCAAATCACCTGTAGTTGGATGGTAAATATCACTTACAGTGGTACGTCCTAAAATACGATCGTATAAAGCTTCAACAACATCATCATTATTTTTTAAAGCTGACATGCTTAATCCACGAAGGGTTCCGCAATCTGCTTCATTAATAATAACGTCTTGTGCCACGTCAACTAAACGACGGGTTAAGTAACCAGCATCCGCTGTTTTTAAAGCCGTATCCGCAAGTCCTTTACGGGCACCGTGAGTTGAAATAAAGTATTCTAAGATCGATAAACCTTCACGGAAGTTAGATAATACCGGATTCTCAATAATGGAAGTCGTAGTATCACCTGCTTTTTGAGGCTTAGCCATCAAACCGCGCATCCCGCTTAACTGTTTAATTTGTTCTTTAGATCCACGAGCACCTGAATCAAGCATCATAAACACCGGGTTGAAGCCCTGGCGATCTGTGCTTAAGTTATCAAGTACTTTTTTAGTCACCTTAGAGTTGGTATGCGTCCAGATGTCAATAACCTGGTTGTAACGCTCATTGTTGGTGATAAAGCCCATGTTGTAGTTATTAATAACTTCATCCACCTGACCTTGTGCTTCGTTAATGATGGTCATTTTTTCAACCGGCGTTTGAATATCGCCTAAGTTAAATGATAATCCACCTTTGAAAGCCGTACGGAAACCTAATTCTTTAATATCATCAAGGAACTTAGCGGTCTTAGCCATACCTGTTTTCTTAACGATCATCCCGATAATATCACGTAGTGATTTTTTCGTCAATAATTCGTTAATGTAACCTACTTCATGAGGCACAACCATGTTGAATAACACGCGTCCTGCAGTAGTATCAATTACCTTGGTAACTAATTTATCTCCTTCTAATGCGTTGGTGATTTTGATTTTAATTTGTGCATGTAAATCAACTGCTTTTTCATTCGTAGCAATTACAACTTCTTCTGCATTATAAAATACTTTTCCTTCGCCTTTTACAACATCGTTAGGTAAGTTACGTTTCGATTTAGTTAAGTAGTATAAACCGAGCACCATATCCTGAGATGGAACCGCTACCGGCGCACCATTCGATGGATTTAAGATGTTGTGTGACGCTAACATTAAGATCTGAGCTTCAAGGATAGCTGCATGTCCCAATGGAACGTGCACAGCCATTTGATCCCCGTCAAAATCGGCGTTAAACGCTGTACAAACCAATGGATGTAACTGAATAGCTTTTCCTTCAATTAATTTTGGTTGGAAAGCCTGGATACCTAATCTGTGCAATGTCGGGGCACGGTTTAACATAACCGGGTGACCTTTTAATGCGTTCTCTAGGATATCCCAAACAATTGGTTCTTTTTTATCTACAATTTTTTTAGCAGATTTAACCGTCTTAACAATACCACGTTCAATCATCTTACGGATGATAAATGGTTTGAATAATTCAGCTGCCATTTCTTTTGGCAATCCGCACTCGTGTAATTTTAATTCAGGCCCTACAACAATTACCGAACGAGCCGAATAATCCACACGTTTTCCTAATAAATTCTGACGGAAACGGCCTTGTTTACCTTTTAAGGAATCAGATAATGATTTTAAAGGACGGTTGCTGTCAGTTTTTACAGCATTAGATTTACGTGAGTTATCAAATAATGAATCTACTGATTCTTGTAACATACGTTTTTCGTTACGTAAGATTACATCAGGAGCTTTAATTTCAATTAAACGTTTTAAACGGTTGTTACGAATAATAACACGACGGTATAAGTCATTTAAATCGGAAGTAGCAAAACGGCCGCCATCCAATGGAACTAAAGGACGTAACTCTGGTGGAATTACCGGTACAACTTTAACGATCATCCATTCAGGACGGTTAACTACGTTTTGATTAGCCTGGCGGAAAGCCTCGATAACCTGTAAACGTTTTAACGCTTCGTTTTTACGTTGTTGAGATGTTTCAGTGTTTGCTTTGTGACGAAGATCATAAGATAATTCATCCAAGTTCAAACGCGATAACAAATCTGCAATAGATTCAGCGCCCATTTTAGCGATAAATTTATTAGGATCTGTATCGTCTAATAAAGCATTTTCTTTTGGTAAGGTATCAACAACATTTAAATATTCTTCTTCAGTTAAGAAGTCGAGGTAGCTGATGCCATTTTCCATGGCAGCTCCTGCATTAATTACTACGTAACGTTCGTAGTAAATGATCATGTCTAATTTTTTGGTAGGTAGTCCTAACAAGTAACCAATTTTATTTGGTAACGAACGGAAATACCAGATGTGAGCAACAGGCACAACTAAGTTGATGTGACCCATACGTTCACGACGTACTTTTTTCTCAGTAACTTCAACACCACAACGGTCGCAAACAATCCCTTTGTAACGGATACGTTTGTACTTACCGCAATGGCACTCATAATCCTTCACCGGGCCAAAAATACGTTCGCAAAACAACCCGTCTCTTTCGGGCTTGTATGTCCTGTAATTAATGGTTTCAGGTTTAAGAACCTCACCGCTTGAGCGACGCAGAATAGTTTCAGGAGAAGCTAAACTGATGGTGATTTTCGAAAAATTTGATTTTTGTTTGTTATCTCTTCTTAACGCCATGTTTTATTTTATGGTTTTCGTTTATGAATTTAATGACTTGCTCTTTTTTGTCATGTCGAGCCTAGTCGAGACATGTGCCCTTCAAACCCTCCCCGTTAAGGGGAGGGTTGAGTGGGGGCTATTAATCCATTGTAATATCTAACGCCAGACCTCTTAATTCGTGCAACAATACGTTGAACGACTCAGGAATACCCGGAGTAGGGATGTTCTCACCTTTTACAATTGCTTCATAAGCTTTTGCACGGCCGGTAACATCATCAGATTTTACTGTCAATAATTCTTGTAACACATTTGCTGCACCGTATGCTTCGAGTGCCCAAACTTCCATCTCACCAAAACGCTGACCACCAAATTGAGCTTTACCACCCAAAGGTTGTTGTGTGATAAGTGAATATGGTCCGATTGAACGGGCGTGCATCTTATCATCCACCATGTGACCTAATTTCAGCATGTAAATGATACCTACCGTTGCAGGTTGGTCAAAGCGTTCTCCAGTTCCACCGTCGTATAAATACGTACGACCGAATTGAGGTAAGCCTGCTTTTTGCGTGTACTCATCAATTTGTTCTACAGTTGCTCCGTCAAAAATTGGTGTAGAGAATTTTAATTTTAATTTCTCTCCGGCCCATGCTAACACTGTTTCGTAGATCTGTCCAAGGTTCATACGCGAAGGTACACCTAATGGATTTAATACGATGTCAACTGGTGTTCCGTCTTCCAAGAATGGCATGTCTTCTTCTTTCACGATACGGGCTACAATACCCTTGTTACCGTGACGACCAGCCATCTTATCACCCACTTTTAATTTACGTTTTTGAGCAATATAAACTTTTGCTAATTGAACAATTCCATTTGGTAACTCGTCACCAACAGTGATTTGGAATTTCTCACGTTTGTATCTTCCTAAATAATCGTTGAATTGGATTAAGAAGTTATGCAATAAACGTTCGATTTGTTCATTTTTTTCTTTATCAGTAGTCCAGTTGCTTGGATTTACTTCGCTGTAATCTATACGCTCTAATAATTTTTGAGTGAATTTAGTACCGCGTGGTACAACTTCTTCTCCTAAAATATTAGTAACACCTTGTGAAGTACGACCGTTAACCAGTACAAATAATTTGTCAACTAATTTTAATTTTAAGTTGTAATTATTTTTTTCGTGATCTGTATCTAACTTCTCAACTAAAGGTTTCTCTTCAGCTTTTGCTTTTTTATCTTTAATTACGCGAGAGAACAATTTTTTGTCAACGATAACACCTTTGATAGATGGAGATACACGTAAAGACGCATCTTTCACATCACCAGCTTTGTCACCGAAGATCGCACGTAATAACTTTTCTTCTGGTGAAGGATCTGTTTCTCCTTTAGGAGTAATTTTCCCAATTAAAATATCACCTTCTTTTACTTCAGCACCAATACGAATAATACCTTTTTCGTCTAGGTCTTTAGTAGCGTCTTCACTCACGTTAGGAATATCCGGAGTTAATTCTTCCATTCCACGTTTTGTGTCACGCACTTCCAAAGTATACTCATCAATGTGAATCGAAGTAAAGATATCTTCACGAACAATTTTTTCATTGATAACGATAGCATCCTCAAAGTTGTAACCTTTCCATGGCATGAACGCCACTTTTAAGTTACGGCCTAAAGCTAACTCACCGTCTTGTGTTGCATATCCCTCGCATAATACTTGTCCTCTTTGAACTTTATCACCTTTCTTAACGATAGGTTTTAAGTTGATACAAGTACTTTGATTGGTTTTTTGGAACTTGGTTAATTTGTATGATTTTACATCGCCTTCGAAGCTGATTAACTTTTCTTCTTCGTTGCGGTTGTAACGGATCGTGATGGATTGAGCATCTACATACTCAACAATTCCTTCTCCTTCTGCATTAATTAATACACGTGAATCTTCTGCAACACGGGCTTCAATTCCTGTACCAACAATTGGCGCCTGTGGACGCAACAATGGTACGGCTTGACGCTGCATGTTCGAACCCATTAAGGCACGGTTAGCATCATCATGCTCTAAGAACGGAATCAACGAAGCTGCAATAGAAGCGATTTGATTTGGAGCAATGTCCATCAAATGCACCGCATTTGGCTCAAGAATAGGGAAGTCACCTTCGTAACGTGCTGTTACTTTTTTGGTAACGATATTTCCTTTATCATCTAAATCAACGTTGGCTTGCGCAATATTTTTTTGATCTTCTTCCTCAGCAGTCAAATAAATAATTGGTTTGTTTGAATCTAATTTACCGTTTGTTACCGTACGGTAAGGAGTTTCAATGAAGCCTAATTTATTTACTTTAGCATATACACAAAGAGAAGAGATCAAACCGATATTCGGTCCTTCAGGAGTTTCAATCGTACATAAGCGACCGTAGTGAGTGTAGTGAACGTCACGAACCTCAAAACCTGCACGCTCACGACTTAAACCTCCTGGCCCTAGTGCCGAAAGACGACGCTTGTGCGTGATCTCCGATAAAGGGTTGGTTTGATCCATGAACTGCGATAATTGATTTGTTCCGAAGAACGAATTAATTACAGAGCTTAATGTTTTAGCGTTGATTAAATCCGTTGGTGTGAACACCTCGTTATCACGTACGTTCATACGTTCACGAATAGTACGCGCCATACGGGCTAAACCTACACCGAATTGTGAGAATAGTTGCTCACCAACAGTACGCACACGACGGTTTGACAAGTGATCAATATCATCCACATCTGTTTTCGAGTTAATTAACTCGATCAGATATTTAATGATTAAGATCATGTCTTCTTTAGTCAATACGCGAATCTCAGCAGGAATGTTTAAACCTAACTTTTTATTGATACGGTAACGACCAACTTCACCTAAATCGTAACGTTTGTCAGAGAAAAATAATTTGTCAATTACGCCACGTGCAGTTTCCTCATCAGGTGGTTCTGCGTTACGTAATAAACGGTAGATAAATTCAATTGCCTCTTTTTCAGAATTGGTTGAATCTTTTTGTAACGTGTTATAGATGATCGCAAAATCAGCGGTATTTACATCTTGTTTATGCAGGATGATAGATTTTACACCAGCATCAGCGATAAGATCAATATGCTCATCTTCTAAAATCGTTTCACGGTCTAAGATAACTTCGTTACGTTCGATGGAAACTACTTCCCCGGTATCTTCGTCAACGAAATCTTCTAACCAGGTTTTAAGAACACGTGCAGCAAGTCTACGACCCACTTCGCGTTTTAAACCAGCTTTGCTAACTTTAATTTCGTCAGCTAAACCAAATATCTCTAAAATTTGTTTGTCACTCTCAAAACCGATAGCACGCAATAGAGTAGTAACAGGTAACTTTTTCTTACGATCGATGTAAGCGTACATTACGTTGTTAATGTCAGTTGCAAATTCTATCCAGCTTCCTTTGAAAGGAATAACACGGGCGCTGTATAATTTGGTACCATTCGCGTGACGGCTTTGGCCAAAGAATACACCTGGTGAACGGTGCAATTGAGAAACAATTACGCGTTCTGCACCATTTATAATAAATGAACCTTTAGGAGTCATGTAAGGGATAGTTCCCAAATACACGTCTTGCATGATTGGTTCAAAATCTTCATGTTCAGGATCTGTACAATAAAGGTATAATTTTGCCTTTAAAGGAACAGAGTAGGTAAGTCCACGTTCAATACACTCATCAAGAGCATAACGAGGCGGATCAATATAATAATCCTTAAATTCTAATACGAAATTGTTACGCGCATCAGAAATAGGAAAGTTTTCTGCAAACACACGGAATAACCCTTCTTTTTTACGGTTTTCCGGCGTTGTTTCTAACTGGAAAAAATCCTGGAAGGATTTTACTTGAATATCTAAGAAATCCGGATATTCGATCGGAAATTTATTCGACGAGAAATTAACCCGTTTTTGAATTTTTGTACTTGCAGCCAATGTTATTTAGATATTAAATTAATACAATTTTGACTTTTTCAAAGCTTATGTTTTCTTCTAACAAAAAAACATGAAAATGATCCCGTCCCGATAGCTATCGGGAGCAGGATCATTTTCTAGTAATATACGCAAAAATTATTTAACTTCTGCTTTAGCACCAGCTTCTTCTAAAGCTTTCTTAATTGCTTCAGCTTCTTCTTTACCAACTCCTTCTTTAATTGCTTTTGGAGCACCGTCAACTAGATCTTTAGCTTCTTTTAAGCCTAAACCTGTTAAGTCTTTTACAACTTTTACTACTCCTAATTTAGCTCCACCAGCTTCTAACAAGATAACGTCAAAAGAAGTTTTAGCAGCAGCAGCTTCTCCACCACCAGCACCTGGACCTGCAGCAGCAACTACAGCAGCTGGTTCGATACCATGTTCGTCTTTTAATACTTTAGCTAATTCTTGTACTTCTTTTACTGTTAAGCTAACTAATGTGTCAGCTAATGATTTAATATCTGCCATTTTATTTTTTATTTGTGCTGAAATTTTAAGGTCTCAGCGTTGTTAATTTAATTATTTATTTTGTTTAATGCTAAAGTGATTTCAAATCTGCTTTAGTGTTTTGCGGTGATTAAATCCACCTGCCAGATTGTTCAATAAATTATGCTGCAGCGTCTTCGCCACCACCTTTGTTTTCCAAAGCACCCATAACGCGTTGAATTGGAGATTGTAACAATGCAATCACGTCGCCAATTAATTCGTTTTTAGATTTTAATCCTACTAAGGCATCCAGTTGCTCATCGCCTAAGAAAATCATTTCTTCAACGTAAGCTCCTCTTAAAGCTGGTTTTTTACCACCTTTACGGAATTCTTTCATAATTTTCGCAGGTACATTGGATGTATCTGTAAAAATTAAAGCAGTTTCGCCTTTTAATACCGGGATTAATTCAGCTAATTTACTGTCGTTTGCTCTTTCAATTGCTTTTTTAAGCAATGTGTTCTTAATTACTTGTACCGATACTTTTTTATCGAAACATTGTCTACGGAACGCATTTACTTTTTCAACTGTTAAAGTCGAACAATCTGCTAAATAGATCTTGTTGTTGGCGTTTAATTTTTCCACCAACTCCTCTATTACCTGTGTTTTTTCGGTTTTATTCATTTTTTAGCAGTTTTTTAAGAGAATAATTTTGGATCTACAGTTACACCTGGACTCATAGTGCTACTCAAGGTAATTGATCTTACATAAGTACCTTTAGCGCTTGAAGGTTTTAACTTTAAAATTGTTTGAAGCAATTCATTCGCGTTCTCAGATAATTTAGCAGCATCAAAAGATACTTTACCAACACCTGCGTGAATAATTCCTGCTTTGTCTACTTTAAAATCAATTTTACCACCTTTTGAATCTGTTACCGCTTTGCCAATGTCCATAGTTACAGTTCCTGTTTTAGGGTTTGGCATTAAACCACGAGGGCCTAATACACGTCCTAAAGCTCCAACTTTACCCATTACAGAAGGCATTGTGATGATAACATCTACATCTGTCCATCCACCTTTGATTTTTTCAATGTATTCATCTAATCCAACGAAATCCGCGCCAGCTGCTCTTGCTTCTGCTTCCTTATCAGGAGTTACAATAGCCAAAACACGCATGGTCTTACCTGTACCGTGAGGTAAAGTAACAGTTCCACGTACCATTTGATTAGCTTTACGAGGGTCAACTCCTAAACGGATCGCAAGATCCACTGATGCATCAAATTTTGTAGACGAAATGTCTTTAATAATTTTAGATGCTTCAGCCACGGAGTAAGACTTACTAGCGTCGAATTTCGCGTTAGCAGCCTTTCTTTTTTTAGTCAACGTTGCCATTTCTTAAGCTTGTTTTTAAATAATTAATAATTGATTAGTACGGTTTTTCACCGCTAACTGTAACACCCATGCTACGAGCTGTTCCTACAACCATGTTCATTGCGGATTCAATTGTAAAACAGTTCATGTCAACAATCTTATCTTCAGCAATTTTACGTACTTGATCCCATGTTAAGGCACCAACTTTTTTACGGTTACTTGTTGCAGAACCTGCTTTAATCTTAGTTACCTCTAATATTTGTATTGCAACAGGCGGACGTTTGATAACGAAATCAAACGACTTATCAGTGTAAACATTGATGATAACCGGTAATACTTTACCAGCTTGTTCCTGAGTTCTAGCATTAAATTGCTTACAGAACTCCATAATGTTAACACCTTTGGCACCCAATGCAGGACCAATAGGAGGCGAGGGGTTAGCAGCTCCACCTTTGATTTGCAATTTTACAATTGCCGATAACTCTTTTGCCATTTTTTTATTTGTTTGTTTGTTTTATCGAGATCTTTCATTTTAGAAGCAATTTACTTTGAGTTGGAAGCAGCAAAGCGCTCATTTCATTCTAAAACTAATTAACCATCAATGTGTTTATTTATAGTATTTATTTCGGATTACTTATTTCGGGTTCGAAACTCGAAATGAAATCTCCAAATAGAAAATTATTCTAATTCAACTTCCCCAAAGTTCAGCTCCACTGGAGTTTTACGTCCAAAGATCTTAACTGTTACTTTGATTTTACGTTTGTCTTCCATTACTTCTTCGATAACGCCGTTAAAGCCATTGAAAGGTCCGTTAATTACTTTAACTGATTCTCCAACTACATAATTCGTTGATACAGTTCCTTCACTTTCTACCAATTCATCAACCTTACCTAAAATACGGTTAACTTCGCTAATACGCATTGGAACCGGATTACCGCCTTTAGTTTCACCTAAAAAACCAATAACACCCGTAATGTTTTTAATTACGTGAGGAATCTCTCCTGCTAACACAGCTTCGATCAATACATAACCAGGATAAAAAGAACGTTCTTTTGTAGTCTTTTTCCCATTACGAATTTGAATTACTTTTTCCGTTGGAATTAAAACCTGGGAAACGTAATCGTTTAGTTTTAAACGCGTAATCTCTACTTCAATATATTGTTTTACCTTTTTTTCCTGGCCGCTAATTGCACGTACAACGTACCATTTTTTTTGCGACAGGTCGGTTTTAACTACATCAGCCATTTATTTAGTAATTTTTTAAATACGATTATTTAATAATGTCGTATGCTTGGTCCATTAATATCTGAAAAACCTTGTCCATTCCGAATACAACCAAAGCAATAATTATAGATGAAACCATTACTACTATTGCGCTGCTTTGTAACTCAGGCCAGGTTGGCCAGCTTACCTTATTTACTAATTCGTTTTTAGTCTCTGAAAAATAAGTTCCTATTCTGCTCATATTCTTAAAAGTTTATAGTTTAAAGTTGATAGTCAATAGTTATGAAGAACTATCGGCTTCATCTTTTTTGCACGGGTGGAGAGATTCGAACTCCCATCAACGGTTTTGGAGACCGGTATGCTACCATTGCACCACACCCGTTTTTACAGTTAAGAGATCTACGATCTACTTGCCTGTTTTCTTTTAAAGTAAATTAACGTTTTAGAGGCCCTTCTAAAAATAGCAAAATGGCTTCCCGTTTAAGGGAGCCATTTTGCCTATATTTATGACTATGGCTTAGTCTAAAATTTCAGTTACCTGACCAGCTCCTACAGTACGGCCACCTTCGCGGATCGCGAAACGTAAACCTTTATCCATAGCAATTGGGTTAATCAAATTAACAGTAATTGTTACGTTATCTCCAGGAAGTACCATTTCACGACCTGCTTCTAACTCGATTTCTCCAGTTACGTCAGTTGTACGGAAATAGAACTGTGGACGGTATTTATTTTGGAATGGAGTGTGACGTCCACCTTCTTCTTTTTTCAAAATGTAAACCTCTGCTTTGAATTTAGCATGTGGTTTTACAGTTCCTGGTTTAATGATAACCATACCACGTTTGATGTCTTTTTTCTCAACACCACGTAATAATAAACCTACGTTATCTCCAGCTTCACCGTAATCTAAAATTTTACGGAACATCTCAACACCTGTTACAGTAGAGTTTAATTTTTCAGCTCCCATACCAATGATCTCAACTGGATCAGCAGAGTTGATCACTCCTGTTTCGATACGACCTGTAGCAACAGTTCCACGACCAGTAATTGTGAAAACGTCTTCAACCGGCATCAAAAATGGCTTATCTTTTTCACGTGGAGGAATTGGAATGTAGGTATCAACTGCATCCATTAATTCCATGATTTTGTCAACCCATTTCGGATCGTTATTTAATCCACCTAAAGCAGATCCACGAATAACCGGAGTGTTGTCACCATCAAATTTGTAGAAAGTTAATAATTCACGGATTTCCATTTCAACTAAGTCTAATAACTCAGCATCTTCAACCATGTCAACTTTGTTCATAAATACAACAAGTCTAGGTACACCAACCTGACGAGCCAAAAGGATATGCTCACGTGTTTGTGGCATAGGTCCATCCGTAGAAGCTACTACTAAGATAGCACCGTCCATTTGAGCAGCACCAGTAACCATGTTTTTTACGTAATCAGCGTGACCTGGACAGTCAACGTGAGCGTAGTGACGGTTAGCAGTTGCGTATTCAACGTGTGATGTATTAATGGTGATACCACGTTCTTTTTCTTCAGGAGCATTGTCAATTGAAGAGAAATCACGAACTTCTGCAAGTCCTTTAGAAGCCAATACAGTTGTAATAGCAGCTGTTAAAGTAGTTTTCCCGTGATCTACGTGACCAATAGTTCCAATGTTTACGTGAGGTTTGGAACGGTCGAATTTTTCTTTTGCCATAGTTGTTATTTTTACTTTTGTTGTTTATATTTTATTTTAATTAGTATTTAATCTTAATTGAGCTGTTGATCCCGACTATGCAGGCCTACATCCCAGTTGAACATTTTCATATGCTCAACACCTAATTGAGCTGTTGAGCAGGATTGAACTGCCGACCTCCTCCTTACCAAGGAGGTGCTCTACCACTGAGCTACAACAGCTTATGCTCTATTTTTAGAGTTAAAGCTGCTCAAATTGTCAATATCTTAAAGAACAACCGTCTGCACATGCCAAAAGTCCCTCTTTTTGGGACTTTCAAAAATTTCGAAAACTGATACCAGCTCTCTACCTTTTTGTCGCCTCTAAATCCTTCCCGAAAGCTATCGGGATCAGAAGGCGTATTTTCAACTTCACTTTTCAATTCTAAAATCCACCTGGATTTTATTTGGAGCGAAAGACGGGTCTCGAACCCGCAACCTCCAGCTTGGAAGGCTGGAGCTCTACCAATTGAGCTACTTTCGCTTTTTTTACTCAATAACCAAAGTTACTGTGGGGACAGGAGGATTCGAACCTCCGAAGTCGAAACAACAGATTTACAGTCTGTCCCATTTGGCCACTCTGGTATATCCCCGTTCAAAAAAGAGAGCCGCTTGCCGGAATCGAACCAGCGACCTACTGATTACAAATCAGTTGCTCTACCAGCTGAGCTAAAGCGGCTTTTATAATACTTTAAAGAACTACCCCTCAAAATGGGAGTGCAAATCTACATAAACTTTTTATTCTGACAAACATTTATTTGAAATTTTTTTTATTTTTTTCATAATTTATTTATGCTCATTGCTTTAGAATTCGAAGTTCGTTTGGAAAATAATTATTTATCCGGTTTGGCAGTATTTTCGCCCATCCCAGACCCATACCCTTGTAACACATTAACACCAAACCTTTTATATTTTCGTTTCCCGTAAAATTCTCTTTTCGCAAAAATTTTAAAGCTGTTTCTTTATCGAGATCCAATTTGATTACTTCTTTTCTTACTTCCAAACACCAGGCTAAATCCTGGTTAGGAACCATGTCTTTCCCTTTAATTTCGCCTACCACAGCCCCGGCCTTCTTAAAATAAAATTGTTTTTCGAAGGCCGTTAGAAAGCTTGCAGCTTCAGCATTTAGCAAATGAAACTGATTGTTTTTTTTTATTACAGAACAAGTAGTTATATCTACAAATGTATTCAGAAGAGATAATTCAGTTTTGTTTGCTTCGAGTGAATTTTTCTTTTTTGAATGATATACAGATCCTGAATTACTTTTCTTTCGAAGTACGGCACAGAAAAACCCTTCGCTTTTTGTAAGATGTGGGTAAAACCTGTATCCATATTGAGTTTCAACTATGCCCCAATTTTTTTCAATCGGTAAAGGCACATACTCCATTTCAAAATCATCAATCAATTTTGCAACAATAGTTTCATTTTCTTCAACAGAGTAGGAACAAGTACTATATACGAGAATTCCGTTTTCTTTTAAAGAGGGAAGGACATCATTCAAAATTTTTAGCTGACGAACACTGCAGGCCTTCACGTTATCTTCACTCCATTCGTCTATTGCTTCCGGTTGCTTTCTGAAAAGCCCGCTGCCGCTGCAAGGAGCGTCGATCACAATCGCGTCAAAAAAAGAAGGAAGATCTGAAAAACGCTGCGGATCATTATTTGTGACCACTGTATTACAAGTGCCCCATTTGCTCAGATTCTGCGCTAAAACATCTGCTCTTGATTTAATAATTTCGTTGGCAACTAAAAGACTGTCTTTGTTAAGTAAAGAATTAATTAAAGTGCTTTTTCCACCCGGAGCAGCACATATATCCAACACCTTGAGTGTTTGCGAAAGATCAAGACTGTTTTTTAAAGCGAATTCAAGAAACATACTTCCTGCTTCTTGTGGATAATAGCACCCTGCCTGAAACAAGGGATCTAAAGTAAATGAAGGGCGTTCGCTGAGATAGAAGCCCTCGCTGTTCCACTTTACGGGTTCTCCCATTTCAAAATCAAGTCCGGTAGCCGAATGCCCCGCTTTTTTAAACGGATTAAGGCGGATCGAAGTAATTTTATTTTCTTCCTCATGGGCTTCCACAAAAGCTGCTTCGTTAAAATGACTCAGGTGATTCAGGCTTTCTAAAAGTTGCGGTGGAAGGCTTGGCATTTCTAAAATTAAACGGTTTCTTTGTTTTTCAATCCTGGCAGCTTATTAAAGCCGCCCTTGTTAATTTATGGAGCACAAAGTAACTAAAATAAAGCTTTCACCCGAGCTGGCGCAGCAAAAAATAATGAGTTGGTGTGCCTACCAGGAAAGATCACAGCATGAAACCAGGCAAAAACTTTATGAATATGGTTTGCATTCAGAGGATGTTGAGGCAATCATATCAAACATGATCACTGAGAATTTTTTAAATGAAGAGCGCTTTGCCATTGCTTTTGCAGGCGGAAAATTCCGAATTAAACACTGGGGAAAGGTAAAAATAAAAATTGAACTTAAAAAACATAAAGTGTCCGACTATTGCATCAACAAGGCGCTTAAGAGTATTGACCCTTTAGAATATGAAGAAATTATAAAGAAAGTAATAGCAAAAAAAACGCGCCTTACAACATCTTCAAACGCGCAAAAAATATATTACTCTGTATTAAATTATTTAGTATCAAGGGGCTTTGAAAGCGACCTTGTAAGAGAAAATTTAAGTAAATTGCACGACGAAAAATCGTAAGTTTTATCCCGCAAAAAAATGAATTTAGATTTACACAATAAACGCGCAATTGTTTGCGGTAGTACACAAGGAATAGGAAAAGCAGTTGCTTTGGAACTGGCTCTGATGGGCGCAAACGTTACACTTATAGCAAGAAACGAAACAAGTCTAAAACAAGCGAAAAGCGAACTTGCAAATAGCGGTAATCAATTACACTCGTATCTGTGTGTGGATTTTAATAATCCGGAACAACTAAAAGAACTTGTATCAAATTTCATTCAACGTACGGGTCCGGTTAATATTTTGGTTAATAACACAGGTGGCCCCCCCGCAGGTCCGATTACGAACGCAAAACCCGAAGAATTTCTTTCTGCTTTTAATAATCACCTGATTTGTAATCACGTTCTAGTACAAGCTTGCGTGGAAGGAATGAAAAACAGTGGTTACGGAAGAATCGTGAATGTCATTTCCACTTCGGTAAAACAAGCCCTTCCCAATCTCGGAGTAAGTAACACTATTCGTGCGGCAGTTGGTAACTGGGCAAAAACACTGGCAAACGAGCTCGGCAAATTTGGAATTACGGTAAACAATGTGTTGCCAGGAGCAACAGCAACACAACGCTTATCTACCATTATTGAAAATAAAGCCTTGAAAACAAACGTAAACAACGACGAAGTAAAGAAGGAAATGTTGCACGAAATTCCGTTAGGTAGATTTGCGGAAGCATCGGAAGTTGCAAATGCGATCGCTTTTCTGGTTTCGCCAGCAGCAGCTTATATTAATGGAATTAACCTTCCCGTAGATGGCGGGCGTACATCCTCCTTGTAGAAGTTAACAAATTACTGTTACTAAAAGAGTTAACACTTACAAAAACGCTGCAGTTAATTAGGGTATTTTAGACGCATGATTAAATACTTATTTATTATAATCAATTCATTCGGACTTTTTATTTATGGCTTATTTGCCGGTGACAATGGCATTACTGTTACCAGCAACATTCCTGCTAACCTTGTTGCAGGACAGGAAGTAACCATCGAATTAAAAGTGAATAAAGGTGGAATGAGTGGTTTTGCAAAATTACAATTAGAACTTCCTGAAGGTATAACCGTTAAAGCTGCCGATGACAAAGGCGCTAACTATAATTACAACGCAGGGATAGCAAAATGGGTTTGGCCTGCATTACCTATGGAAAGCGAAATTATTGTAAGCGTAACTTTATTTGTTGAATCTTCTGCCTCAGGAACAAAGTTTATTGCGTCAAAATATTCTTACGTAGAAAATAATGTAAAACAGGTAGTGGAAATGAATCCGGTTGAAGTAAAGATTCTACCGCCTGGCTCAGATCCGGGAACGCCAGTTGCTACAAAAACCGAAACACCACTGAATGCAGATTCAGCAACCGTTACAACTTCCACACCGGTAGTGAATACGGGAGCTGAACCAGCCGGAAATATCACGGTTACAAGGGTAATCTCTGCAGGAACAACTGACAATGAATTTTTAATTACGCTAAAAATTAAGAAAGATGGAACTAAAGGATTTGCAAGATACAGTGATGATATTTCAGAAGGCATTATTGTAAAGGCAGCTAAAACAGATGGAGGTTCATTTTCTGTTGCAGATGGTAAAATTAAATTCGTTTGGGTAAATGTTCCTGAGAAAGACGAATTAGAAATCTCTTACACCATAAGCGGAAGCACCTCCAATGCTGTAGTTCTGGGGGGCGAATATTCTTATCTGGAAGATAATCAAAGCAAGAAATTTAAAGTTCCTATGGAAACTATCGCTTTCCAGACAAAACAAATTGCCGGCGAGGAAAAGAAAGAATCAAAACCCGTTGAAGTGAAGGATCCTGAAATTGTAATTCCTGCCACTGTTCAATCTGTGGAAGAAACTGTGGCTAAAAAACTTTCTGAAAGTAGCATGGAAACAACCATTGAGAAGAAAGATGGAACTATGAACTATATGGTTCAGGTTGGCGCTTTTACCAACGCTAATGTTACGGCTCAACGACTAAAAAGAAAATTCAGTATTACCGAAACCATAAAGAGTGAATTGCATGAAGGTTACTCTAAGTTTATGATAGGTGCTCATTCAGAATACAAAACTGCGCGTAATCAAAGGGAAACGATGAAGTCGGTGAATGGTGTAAAGACTGCTTTTGTAGTTGCTTATAATCAAGGTAAAAGAATAACTGTACAGGAAGCATTAATGATCACTAATCAAAAATGGTTTAAATAAAAAAAAAGCCTATTTTTACCGCATCAAAAAAATTATGAAGAATCTGTTTCTTCTTACAATATTTCTTATTTCTTTATCCGTAAACGGACAAAATGGGTTATCCAGACAGGATAGTTTATTGAGAGCGCAACGCATTCAGGATAGTATCCGTGATCAGGAATTGCTCGATATTCTGGGTCCAATTGAGGTTGAAAAACCGGTAATCCCGGTTCAAATTACACCTTCCGTTCAAATTACACCTCCCGTTCAAATTACCCCACCTGTAACGCCCAAAGACACTCTTAAACCGGTGGTTGCGCCCGCTGATACAACCAAATCAAAACCAGTAACACAACCTGTTATTCAGGTGCCTGTTGATACAGCCAAAGCAAAGCCTACTCAGCCTGTTGTGCCTCAAAAACAAGTAATAGACTCGGTAAAGCCAGTCATTACGCCACCTGATACAGCCAAAACAAAACCTGTTATACAAGAGCCTATAAAACCCGCCACGGTTATTGATAAACCTGTTCAACCAGACACTCCAGTGGTTAAAACTCCGGCGTACAGTTCCACGGTTGATCCCAGGTCCTTGCCTCTGGATAGTTTAACCGCTGACCAACTTTTACAGTACTATCAAACAGAGCCAGAACCTCCTGATTTTTATAAGGGACCGGATATTGGTGATTCTGTTTATTATGTTTTGAATCCTATGACCATTCCAACCACCACTGTAAATGGAGAGGCTCTGAGCAGGCACGGTGACGGCACAGAGAGCGAAATTGAACAGGATCTGGATACGACAAATAGTGTTGAACAACGTCTTAAACCAAAAATCAGCATTGGTGTGGGGCGTATGGGCTTTAATGGAGATCTGTATAAAAAACATTTTCAAACTTTGTCTATGGGACGTCCAGCTTTGGATTTAGCTATCTCTCACCGTATCACGCGTTATTTACAGCTCGATTTTAATGTGTTGTTTGGAAAACTTGGCGGAAATGAACGTCTCGATAACAGAAATGAAAATTTCAGATCAGAAATAAGAGCAGGCGGTGTTAATTTGGTATATGATTTTGGGAATTTTATCCCAAGCCAGTATAAGGTAAGGCCATTTATTAGTTTTGGAGCGTACGGATTTGAATTTTTAAGTAAAACAGATTTAAAAGATAAAAACGGTCGTACTTATTTTTATTGGAGCGACGGAAGTATTAAGGATATAGCAGAAGGTGCTCCGGAAGCTCAGAACGCAGTGGATCTTCAAAGGGATTACGTCTATGAATCCGATATTCGCGAATTAAATAAGGATGGATTTGGAAAATATACCGAACGTGCATTCGCTTTTCCATTGGGCGCAGGATTCATAATGAAGGTCACAGATCGCGTTGATCTGAAATTAAATTTTCAATACTATTTCTCAACCACAGATTATATTGACGGTATTTCAAATAAGAGTTTGGGTGAGAGAGCAGGCTCCAAAAGCAGAGACAACTGGACATATACTTCGTTTGCTTTGCAATATGATCTTATCGCTAAAAATAAACCTAAGTCAAGCAAAGCTCTCGATACTCTTAGTAATTCTGACTGGTTTGCGCTCGATAACAGCGACTCAGACGAAGACGGTGTGCCAGATATGAAGGATGACTGCCAGGGAACTGCAAAAGGCGCGAAAGTAGATTTGAAAGGCTGTCCTGTAGACGAAGATAACGATGGTATTCCGACTTACCGCGATGATGAGTTAACAACAGCTGCAGGCGTTCCTGTAAATGCGCGTGGTGTAGGACAAACAGATGATTACTGGCAAAAATGGTATGACAACTATTTGAACGATTCTTTGGCCACGGATAGAACTACTGAAACAATTGGAAATATTTACGCTGCAGTAGCTAAGAAACCGAAAGAGAAAAAAGATAATTTTACTGTAGAATTAGTGAGATATGCAGGACCTATTCCTTCCGATGAATTGGCATTCTTATTAAGTATTGGAGATATTAATTCGGTAACACTCGACGACGGAACGACTGTGGTGTACACAAGCGGCACTTACGATAAATTGAGTACAGCCATCAAACGTCGTGATGAATTCAGGACTACTGGTAGTAAAGGAGCAGGTATATCGAGAATCAAAGGGAAAGAAATTGTTCAGGTGGGTGATGATGAACTTCAAAAACTGCTAGCTACTGAAATTGACGACCTGATGAATGTGAATGTGAATGACAGTTCTGGTGTCAGCGCATCTGCCATTCTTCCTGAGGAAGCCGGTATTTTTGGAAAAGATGATGTGGTTTACCGTGTGCAATTAGGCGCATTTAAAAATAAGATCTCTACAAAAGTATTTAATACAAGTGCCGGTGTACTTGAATTAAAAACAGGCGAGAATATTTACAGATATGTAACTAAAGGTTACAGAACTATTGGTGATGCTGCTGCAGTGAGAGCCGATTTAGTGGTTCAGGGTTACAGTGATGCGTTCGTAACAGCTTACAAAGGAGGTAAACGCATCCCGATGAATCAAACAGGCGCCACTATGGAGGCTGGTTATAAAGAAGATTTAAGTGAGGATAAAACTTTTAACTCGATTGATAAAAAATTATTAGCATTTAAAATTCAATTAGGACCATTGAAAAAACCTTCGCAAGAAGCTTCTATGGATGAAAAAGTGAAAGATCTGAAAGCTATTGACAAACAGACAACTGCTACTGGAAACATTCGTTACACAGCAGGTGGAGAGTTTTCAAGGTTAGATACCGCTGAAAAATTAAGAAAAGAATTAGAAGATAAAGGTTACTCAGACGCGTTTATCATCGCCACTTTCAAAAATGAGATCATCTCAATACAGGAAGCAATGGAGTTACTCAAGTAATTTTAGATACTTAAAAAAGAATCCAATACCGAATAGTATTGGATTTTTTTTACTTATAAATTCAGGTACTCTTTAATCTTCTTCGTAATAATCAATTACCAATCCATCTAAAGGATTAATAGATACGATGCGTTTTTCTTTTCCAAAAACCAACAAAGCTGAACCGGCTTTATGATAGTCACCTTCTTTAATAATTCTAACACTTTCAAGCGTTAAACCAATTACATCTTCCCACATTTTGGTTGTGGACGCATTTACTGCGAATAATTTTATTTTCCCGTCAAATTCCTTTTCCAGTTCAGCTACCGCGGCTTTATAGTTAAAGTTAATAGCGTCCAAACCATCGCCGTTTTCATTGCAGGAAATGGTTAGTTTTTGCTTGTCTGTAAAATGAAGTTCTAAATTATCTATCAGCTCAACAGAGCCATTTTTATCAACGGTATTTTGCCACAAGTGACAAACAATTTTTTCAACGACTTTTCCCTGAGCGCTTACAAAACGTGCAAGCGCTTCATCACTAAAATATGTATTCAGATCCATGTTACGAAGGTAAGGATGTTCTGCTTCCTAATTCAATTATTGCCAGGTTTTTTATGTCGGTGTTCTCTATTTCAAATCTTACAACCGTCTTTACTGCATGAAAGCCATGCACACCGCATGCCCCGGGATTTATGTGAAGCAGGTCATACTGCTTATCATACATTACTTTTAGGATGTGGGAGTGGCCGCATATAAATAAATTAGGCCTGTTTTTTATTATCAGTTCCTTAATTCTTGCAGGATATTTGCCCGGATAACCCCCAATATGCGTCATAAGTACTTTGACGCCTTCGCAATCAAAAATTAAATTTTCAGGATAAGTAATGCGGATGTCGTTAGCGTCTATGTTTCCAAAAACAGCTCTGAAAGGTTTTAATTTTTCAATTTCTTTACAAAGCTCCATAGTACCTATATCACCCGCGTGCCAGACTTCGTCAGCAGCCTCAATGTGTTTTAATAGAGATTTGTCCAGGTAACTATGGGTATCGGATATCAGAAGAATTTTTTTCAATGTTATAGTTTACAGCAAAATTAAGGCTCTGTAAACCTTACAGAGCCTTAAAAGAAATGACGAGTATGTTTATTCTATCCCAAAAAAGGAAATGATGTGCTGTAGTTCCTGGTCGTTACTGAAACTGAGCGTTAGATTACCGCCACCCTTAGCATTACGTTTTAGAGAATAAGACTTATTAAAAATCTTATCCAAGCCTTTCGAAATCTCTTTATCTTCTACACTTAAGGGTTTTTCAACACGTGTAACTTTAGGAGTTACTTTTACTTTTTCGCCTCTGGCCAGGTCTTCAATTTGACGAACTGAAAAATCCTGCTCAAGTGCCATTGCAAAAATTGCTAACTGGCGGTCCTCATTATCAATGTTGATAAGAGCTTTAGCGTGGCCCATAGTAATTTCGCGATCACGCAAAGATTTTTGAATAGGAGCAGGGAGTTTTAATAAACGTAAAAAGTTTGTTACAGTGCTTCTTTGTTTTCCAACCTTTTCGCTGAGCTGCTCTTGTGTTAGGTTGCATTCATCAATTAAACGCTTATACGAAAGAGAAACTTCAATAGGATCAAGGTCTTCACGCTGAATATTTTCAACCAAAGCCATTTCTAACATTTCCTGATCGTCAGCAATACGAATGTAAGCTGGTACATCCGTTAGTCCTGCCATTTGAGAAGCTCTGAAACGACGTTCTCCCGAAATAAGCTGGTAACGGTCGTAGCCTAATTTTCTTACTGTAATGGGCTGAATAATGCCATGTTGCTTAATACTGTCGCTTAGCTCTTGTAAAGCTGTTTCTTCAAAATTAGTACGCGGTTGAAACGGGTTTGTTTCAATGTTTTTTATTCTGATAACAGATACCGAATTAACAACGGGTGCGTTCTCGCCAATACCTTTTGTTGTAATGTCTGTTTTTGCATTTTCTAACAATGCACTTAATCCTCTTCCTAATGCTGGTTTTTTACTCATTTATGTAGTCTATAGTTTAGAGTCAATAGTCAATAGTTGGAGCCAACATCGGTTGGTTGTAAACTATCGCCTATAAACTTTGTTAGATGTCTTCGCTTAATTCTGTTTGTTCCTGGATGCTGATAGTTCTGTTGCTATCACTAATCTTAGTTAAACCGTTACGTTGCAGCAACTCACGGGCAAGATTTAAATAACTGTTAGAAGCTTTACCCGCAGCATCGTGCATAATAATTGTTTTTCCAAAGCTAGGCGCTTCTGCAAGTTTTGTATTTCGTTGAATAAGCGTATCAAAAACCATATCCTGAAAGTGTGTTTTTACTTCTTCCACAACCTGGTTGGCTAAGCGCAAACGTCCGTCGTACATAGTAAGCAATACTCCCTCAATATCTAAACTGGTATTTAAATGCGATTGAACAATCTTAATTGTTTGCAATAATTTTCCCATTCCTTCTAAAGCAAAATATTCGCACTGAACAGGTATAATCACACTATCAGCGGCAGATAGCGAGTTGATTACGGTTAGCCCAAGAGAGGGGCAGCAATCCACAATAATAAAATCGTATTTGTCTTTTATTTTGTCAAGCGCCTTCTTCATCATGTATTCACGGTTGGTAAGATTTACCAGCTCCAGCTCAACACCTACAAGATCTGCATTTGTTGGAAGTAAAAATAAATTCGGAGTTTCCGTTTTCAGAATAACATCTTTGGGATGAATACTGTCGATAATACATTCGTACAAACCAGCCTTTACATTAGAAGGATCTATTCCCACTCCAGACGTGGCGTTTGACTGCGGATCGGCATCTACCAACAATGTTTTGTATTCGAGAACAGCCAGGCTGGCTGCCAGGTTAATGGCTGTTGTGGTTTTTCCAACTCCGCCTTTTTGATTCGCTATCGCTATTATTTTTCCCATTCTGTTCCGTTTTAATTTAAGTCCTCATTAGCTTTATTAGTACCAATTTCATTAGTGTGTAAACTAACTATATCAACAAATAAAGCATTTGCATTAACACTTTTCGATAACTTGTTTGAAGTGAAGCGGGAATGAAAAGCTGATTTCTTTACATTAATTTTCACCACAAAACAAGAATGATCGTAATAGCGAATGTTCATAAAATACCCAAAATTTGACTGAAATTGCTGATTGTAAAATTAAATTAATTACCGACTTTACGCGACCTTAGTTTTAAACAAATCGGTGAAAAAATTCACAGGATGTTGATAAATTTTTATGAAGAAGATCGTCGTTGTAAGCTGCACCAATCGCCCAAATAGTAACACCTTAAAGGTTAGTAAGATATATGAAAATATCTTAAAGACATTCCATGCGAATGTGAGCGTTCTTGACTTTACAATGCTTCCCGAAAATCTTGCTTTTGGCGAAACATTTGGTAAGAGAAGCGACCAATACGCCAGGCTGATCGACGAATATGTAAGCACTGTTTCCAAGTTTATTTTTATAATACCTGAATACAATGGCAGTTTCCCTGGAATTTTAAAAACTTTTCTCGACAGTATGCATCCGAAGGAATGGGCAAATAAAGATGCCTGCTTGGTTGGTATTGCCGATGGAAGAGCCGGAAATCTTAGAGGGATGGAGCATTTAACTGGAATTCTTCAATACCTGAAAATGCATGTTTACCACGATAAACTTCCTATCTCAATAGTGAATAAGATGATGGATGCAGATGGAAATTTTTCTGAAGGGCAGATGAAGGTCTGTATGGCACAGGTGGAGGGCTTTCTGCAGTTTTAAACTTTGGTCAGATATTTACTTAACCAGGTATCTCGCAAAGCTTGTTCCCATTTTAAAAACTCATTTTCGTTAGCAACTGCTGTGTTGTAAACCACTGTATTTTCGGTAATAAGACCTTCTTCTAACAACTCTTTCACTTTGCCTGAATGAACCACTTCTAAATTTTCCCCGTTTTTATAAGCGATGTAAAAACGATTCAGGAGTTCAATTCCTAAGTTCGCCTCGGTTTCTTTTATAAAACGGGTAAGCTTGTCAATACTGCAACCACTGGCATTGGCAACATCCTCATCAACTGTTACAACGATTATTCTGTTTTTAAAAATTTTAAAATCAGCGCTTAATTTATTTTCATGTGCAGTCCAGCTGGTCACAAATTTTTTTCCTTCGCTAACCAGGTTCTCTAATTGTTCCTGACTTAAAGGCTTGCTAATGATGTATGTCCAGACTCTGTTCATGATTTAAAAATTAGGATTGGTACCTGTGTAATTATGAGGAGTGATTGCTTTTAATTCTTTTTTTATTGCATCAGAAACATTTAATCCGCCAATAAATTCATGCATGGATTCTTGTGTAATGTGAGTATTGGTGCGCGTAAGGTCTTTTAAAGCTTCATAAGGCTTAGGATAGCCTTCTCTTCGTAAAATGGTTTGAATGGCTTCAGCAACCACCGCCCAGTTGTTTTCAAGGTCTTCTTTAAGCGCCCCTTCGTTAAGAATTAATTTATTTAATCCTTTTAGAATACTGGAGTAGGAAATAAGAGAGTGGGCAAGTGGCACACCAATGTTACGAAGTACTGTACTATCTGTTAAGTCTCTTTGCAGGCGAGATACCGGAAGTTTTACAGAAAGGTGTTCCAATAAGGCATTTGCAATTCCTAAATTTCCTTCCGCATTTTCAAAATCGATAGGATTTACCTTGTGAGGCATAGCAGATGAACCAACTTCTCCGGCTTTTAATTTCTGCTTAAAATAATCCATGCTCACATAAGTCCATACATCACGAGAAAAATCGATAAGTATTGTATTTATACGTTTTAAAGCATCAAAATAAGCACCAATGTTATCGTAGTGTTCAATTTGTGTGGTGAATTGTGAACGGCTTAATCCCAAAGTTTTATTTACAAAATCATTTCCAAATGCTATCCAGTTGTTTGTAGGATAAGCTACCTGGTGGGCGTTAAAATTTCCGGTAGCGCCACCAAATTTAGCGGAAAAAGGAATTTTTGTAAGTTGGTCGAGTTGATTGTTCAAGCGCTCCACAAATACGTAAAACTCTTTTCCAAGCTTGGTTGGAGAGGCAGGCTGCCCGTGAGTTCGGGCCAACAAAGTGACGTCTTTCCAATCACGGCTAAAACTCGTAATTTTTTCGATAATGCCCTTAATAGCAGGTACCAGAACGTTTTCAGAAGCCTCTTTTAATGAAAGAGGGATACTGGTGTTATTGATGTCCTGCGAGGTTAAACCAAAATGTACAAATTCTGTATAGGTGGATAAATTAAGTTCTTCGAGCTTTTCTTTGATAAAGTATTCTACCGCTTTAACATCATGGTTAGTTGTTTTTTCGGTGTCCTTGACTTTCAAGGCGTTTTCAAGCGTGAAATTTTTATAAATGTTTCTTAAAGATTCTTTTTGTGAAGCATTCATCTCTGGTAATTGAGGTAAGCCGGCCTGAGATAAAGCAATAAAATATTCAATTTCTACCAACACACGGTATTTGATTAATCCGTACTCTGAAAAATAAATATCAAGAGCTTCTGTAGTTTTTCTATAACGACCGTCAACAGGTGAAATTGCGGTTAATGCATTTAATTCCATAAAATTTAAAAGAGGATAAAGATACTATAAAATCAAGGCTTTTACAAACAAATAAAAAACCGGAAAGTCTGCTTAGCAGGCCGATCGATCATTCAAATTGACACGGTATTTTTTAAAAAAGTAGTATCTTTGCCGCATGTCTTTCTCCGGTAAAACAGTCGCTTTTCACACATTGGGTTGTAAACTCAATTTTTCCGAAACATCTACCATAGCACGTCTATTCCAGGAAAAAGGATTTGAGAAAAAAACATTTAATGATGCTGCAGATGTTTACGTGATAAACACATGTTCTGTAACGGAGAATGCTGACAGGGAATGCAAGGCGATCGTTAAAGGGGCGCTTGCTAAAAATCCTGAAGCCTTTATTGCAGTTGTAGGATGTTATGCTCAGCTAAAGCCCGAAGAGATTTCGAGGATAGAAGGTGTAGATGTGGTTTTGGGAGCTACCGAAAAATTTAAATTATTAAACTACATAGATCTTAGCGGAAAACAAACGCACGCGCAAATTCACAATTGTGAAATTTCTGAGGCTGATTTTTTTGTGGGAGCCTATAGCGCCAATGATCGTACGCGTTCGTTTTTAAAGGTGCAGGATGGTTGTGATTACAGCTGTACTTTTTGTACTATTCCCTTGGCAAGAGGAAAGAGTAGAAGTGATACTATTGAAAATGTGTTGACAAATGCAAAAAAGATTGCAGAGAGCGGAGTTAAAGAAATTGTTTTAACAGGCGTAAATATTGGCGATTTCGGCTATGGTCAATTTATTGATGGCGACATAAAGAAGCGAAAAGAATATACTTTTTTTGATCTTGTAAAAGCCTTAGACCAGGTGGATGGAATCGAACGCTTACGCGTTTCTTCTATTGAGCCTAATTTATTAAAGGATGAGATCATTTCTTTCGTAAGTGAATCTAATCGCTTTGTACCGCATTTTCACATGCCTTTGCAAAGTGGCAGCAATCCTGTTTTAAAAATGATGAAACGTCGGTATGTAAAGGAGCTTTACGCCGAACGTGTAGAAAAAATTAAAACTCTGATGCCAGACTGTTGTATTGGTGTAGATGTTATTGTTGGTTTTCCCGGAGAAACGGACGAGCATTTTATGGAGACTTATAATTTTCTGAATACTCTTGATATTTCTTACCTGCATATTTTTACATATAGCGAACGTGATAACACCGAAGCTATTCATTTGCCCGGAGTTATTCCTATTCCTGAAAGAAAGCGCAGAAACAAAATGCTTCGTATTCTATCCGCTAAAAAATTGCGTTCTTTTTATGAAAAACAGAAAGGCAAAGAATTAACCGTGATTTTTGAATACGAAAACAAGGAAGGGTTTATGTACGGCTTTACACAAAATTATGTGAAAGTGAAAATGCCTTACGATCTCTCGCTTTGTAATACGCCTTTACCAGTTACAGTAAAAGATTTTGATGAAGATGGCAATATGACTTGTCTCCTGGCTAAAAAAATACTCGCATAAAACTTTTCAGTTTTCTATTAATCCCAAAACAAATATGAATACATTTTTACGACTTGCATCTCTGTTATGCATTGTGTGGCCTTTTACGGTTAGCAGTCAAACTTTTTATAATCCCGACATAGTATGGATGGAAAACATTGCTAACCCTTATAATATTCAAATATTAAAAGTAAGCCATGATTCAGCCTTTATTTTTCTGAACGACAAAATATGGTTAAAGGATCTTGCAAGCGGAAAACGCCTGGGGGAAGTAAAGCTGCCAAAAGAAAATTATAGTTACGGCGATCAACGTTTTATGAAGTTTTTTAATTCTGGCAACATGATAGAAATTGTTTCCGTTGAAAGATCGGGCCAAAGTGTTTCGATTACAAAACAAATTCTGACGAATAGTCTTGAACTAAAAGAAACAGGTAAACGTTTTTCATTCGATTTAGTGAAAGACATTCCCGCACAGATCAAAATCATGGAAAGAGAAAATTATTATGAAATACTTGTAAGAGGAGGCTGCGCCATGAGTTATGGCAACTATAAAGACCACTATTTTTCATTAACTACTGTAGATAAAAATCTTAATATGATTGACCAGTTTGTTTTTTCGGTGCCTGAAAAAAGTTACGTGCATAGCTTTATACCAGAGAAATTGTATTCGAATGCTATTGCTTATGAACTATTGATAAATTATAATGATCCGGAATTTTTTAGACACGTCATATTATTTCCGGATACTAAAGGAAAGATACTTGAAGTGAATACAAATAAATTCGCAAATTATTTCAATTTTGTAAAAGTGCAGGAGGCTGCAGATTTTACCTACGGCTATTGTTTTAAGTTAGACAAAACGGCAAAAGAAGAGTATGTGGTGAGCATGCGTAAATTCGAAATTAAAAATAGTTCAAAAGCTCTTAATCTTTTGCAAAAAGATCTTTTCGTTAAAGACTTTTCTTTTGTGAATGTGAGTAATCTGTGCACAAAATCAGTCGTAGCAGATGGACGGGCTAGATTATTGGTTTATCCTATGGACTACAGAGTGGGCGGATTTAACGGATCTTCGATAGGACATGTTACTTATATGGATTTTAAGAATGACACCCTGCTTAATAACTACAACCTGCCTTTCCATACAAAAATAGGTCTTAATCCATGGGGACACCTGGATATGTGTTTCGCAGCGGCTGGTGATAGAATTTTGTTAGCCTATAACGATGATCCTGAAAATACTAACCTGGCCAGCCCAAAAGACTTTGATAAAATAAAACCTATCAACACGGATAAAGTAAATTATGGTCCTGTGTTTTACAGATTTTTTGCGGAAGGAGGTTTTAATAAAAACGCATTAAAAGACAGGGTAGAAGATGATTTTTATAAAGGAATACTTGAGCCGAACGGTGTTTACAATGACAACAAGGGAAACTTTTATTTTCCTTTCTGGAACCGTTCAAATAAAAAAGAATACATTGTTAAATTATCTACTGAGTAAATAGTTTATGAAAGCTAAGCTATTCTGAGTTAAAAAAAGCGGTCCTGATTTTATCGGGACCGCTTTTTTTATTATTGCGGCTTGTAATATTTTTTAGCTTCCGGCATATAAGCTTTCAAATCTTTTATACGCGTTTCGTCGCTCGGGTGAGTGCTTAATAATTCGGGTGGTTTTTGTCCACCGCCACTTGCAGCCATTCTTTCCCAAAAAGCTATAGCAACTTCAGGATCATATCCGGCCATAGCTGCGAAAATTAATCCCATTTTATCCGCTTCGGTTTCGTGACTGCGACTGTATTTTAGTGTCCCTAAGGTTGAACCAACGCCGTAAGCCTGGGCGAAAACCTGTTGCGTTAGAGCAGGTTTTTGTGACAGGGCTATTGAAAGCCCGGTGCCGATGCCTTGTACAAGCATAGCAGAACTCATACGCTGACTTCCATGTCTGGCTATTGCGTGGGCAATTTCATGACCCATTACCACGGCCAGACTTTGTTCGTCTTTGGTTACAGGTAACAAGCCCGTATAAACTACTACTTTTCCGCCAGGCATACACCAGGCATTAACATCTGGTTGATCTACGACATTAAAAGCCCATTGAAATCCTTCCAGATCTTTTGTGGCATTTTTCTGAGCATAAAATTGTTCAACTGCTTTTTGAATTCTGGTTCCACAACTCCTTACCATACTGACTCTTGGGTCGGTGGCAGGTAGTGGCGGGTTTTGCGCGAGAAATTTATCGTACTCTGTTAAACTCATATTGATCATTTCTGATTCAGAAACAAGTTGCAGCGACTTTTTACCGGTTACTGCATTGGTTTGGCAGCCGTAAAATAATACGACGCTAAGTATAGATAGGGAAATAGTCTTCATAGTTAAATTTTGTTTTTACATGCAAGATTGAGGCCAGTTGGCGCATGTTACCATTACTAATTAGTCTTCGATTTTTGCCGACAAACCTCTTTCCAATAACGCTTCGCAAAGTGGTTTGAGAACTTTGAAGGTGCCATTTTTAACCACACATTTACCGGTATAGTGAACAAGGTAAGTGCATTGTTCAGCCTGAATAGCGTCGTGTTTACAGACCTTTATCAGCGATTCAGAAACAAAGTCAAAAGTATTTACATCGTCGTTGTAAAGAATAAGCGCTTTCACAGCCTCCTCTTTTGTTACGGTCTCCGTAATTTCCAATTCCAGGATATCTGGTTCGTTAAAGGTTATCATTTTTAATAAATCGGTAAACAAAAGTACAAAAAAAATTCCGCCCGCAAAAGAGGCTGTTTCTTAGCCTCCACACACAATGCGCAACATATTAGAGTGTGATTTTGCGGCCTTGGACGAAATTGTATTTAACCTGATGTTTTTTTATATATTTTAGCTTTTACACACGTACCATTCTTAACCCAAATATTTCTGATGAATAGAACAATAAGTAGTATAGGACTTCGCACACTTTTTTGCATTATTAGCGTTATTATTCCGCGAAAATTCTTAGCACAATCCACTGGTGTTTGCGGATCGGTGTCACCTTGTGACTTGGTTCAGAACGGTGGGTTTGAAAATAACTCCGGCTGTGGCTCCACGTTAAATTCAGCTACTTTAGCTTCTTGTTGGCTGGCAAGTTCTTTGTCTCCCGATTTATTTGTAAGAGGCTGCACAACTAGCACTCCTCCCGCGAATCTTGGAAATAACACCTATAGTTCAACTATTGTTTTTGATAGTTTTAATAGTTCGCCGAACAACGCGGTTATCGGAATGGGCGGCGCAATTACTTCCGGAAATACTCAGCTCGATCTCTCAGAGAGTTTGGCAAATTATTTAGGTTCCCCAACTATAAATAACCAGGCATATACGCTTAGTTTTTGGGCTTATCAGTTTGTCGGCTCAAAATCCGATCCCGATTACATGACCAATGCCACTACTTATCCCCCACAAAGCTTTAACAGCTCTTCTGTAAGCGCGGTACTGTCGTTTGCAACTAATAGCGTATATATTTCGTCGCCTTACCAAACGTTCCCGTATCCAGGATTAACAACAATACAATCTGTAACTTTATCAAACGTGTTTAATACTTGGAAGCACTATACAATAACATTCACAGCCACCGCAGTGGCTCCCGGGAGTTGGTTATATATTGGGATGGACAAAAACCTTACTTACAACCACCTTTTAAGTTCACTTGGCATTAATGCGATTGGAGAATACTTTTTCTATACTTTGATAGATGACGTTTCGTTAAGAAAGAGTAGTGTAGCACCTCAATTAAAAATACCCTCACAAATATGCACGGGCCAAAGCCTGACTAATCTCCAACAATACGTTAACCCGCAAGGAGGTACGTTTTCCGGACCTGGCATCTCCACAATTACGGTACCTAGCACAAGTGGAACCACTACACACTATAATTTCAATTCAGCTTCCACATTAACAAATGGCATTTATGCAGTTATTTACACTTACACTGATGCAATTAATTGTCCTCAAACAGCAATACAGCAAGTGTCTGTAGGAAATACCGCTAATGGATTACCGCTGGTTTATGTGTCAAGTAGCAGTTGTGTTAATTCTGGTACTCTTTCGGTAGTATCACCAGCCGCTAATACAACCTATAGTTGGCAGCCTGGAAATTTCCAGGGGACAAGTATTATTGTAAATCCGAATTTCGTTACGAGTTATTCAGTGCTGGGGACTAATGGTAGTACATGCTACGTAGCTGGAAATAGTAAGGTGATACCTAATAAACCTTATGCACAAATAGGACTCGATGCGCAGTCGCAGTGCGCAGGAAGCTCTGTTCAATTAAACGCGACAGGCAATTTCACTTCCATTGTATGGCAGCCTGGCAACATGAATACCGCAATGGTTATAGTTTCGCCATCTGTTACAACGAACTACTCTGTTTATATCACTTCATCTGCAGGCTGCACCGTTATGTCTGTTAAAACAGTTTCAGTTTTACCTTCTAGCATTTACATTTCTGTAAGTAACCCTTCTATTTGTGCCGGCCAGGCAGCCACGCTCACAGCGTCAGGTGGAGCAAACTACTTCTGGTATCACAATCCTGTAGATTCCTTATCAAGCGTGGTATATCCATCAAGTACGACAGTGTATAGCCTAAATGGTTTAAATTCTAATAATTGCTACAGTACAGCAACTGCAACGGTTTATGTTTATAATCCTTATATATCGACCAGTCGTCCTACAACCATTTGTAAAGGCGAGTCTATAACCCTTACCGCAGTGGCAGGAGCTAACTCTTATGCATGGAATCCGCCAAACTTGTACACTCAGGCAATTACTGTTTCACCTAACATAACCACAAACTATACTGTTCAAACTACTAATTATTTTTCATCAACACCCTGCTCTTTAAGGACTACAATGCTGGTTACTGTTTTACCCTGCACTGCAATCGAGGAAGCAAAAATAAATTTTCAGTCCTTTTCGTTTTTTCCCAACCCTAATGACGGCACTTTCACCATTATTTCTGACCGGGATGAGCCAACAGAAGTTTCTATTTATAATGAAGCTGGGCAATGTGTAAAGAAACTTAATATTGGCTCAAGCAAAGATTCTTATCGGATGGTTACTGACTTGCCACCGGGATTTTATTTTTTGGAATCAAAGTGTATATACGCCAAACTCATTATCTCAAAATAAAATCCTGCTTCTGCTAACTAAAAAACCCCGGAAAAATTTTTCCGGGGTTTTTAATTTTAGAGTGTTTAAGCTTTATCTTCTTTTTTGCTTTTTTTAGTTTTAGGCTTGTGGGCACTTACAACGATTTCATCTTTTTCTTTGTTGTAATCCACTTCAATTTCATCGCCTTCAGACAAGCTGCTTTTGATGATTTCTTCTGCCATAGGATCTTCAAGGTATTTTTGAATGGCACGTTTTAATGGTCTTGCACCGTAATTCGCATCATATCCTTTTTCAACGATGTAGTCTTTTGCAGCATCTGTAATTTTGATGATGAAACCTAAGCCATTAACACGTCCGAAAAGACTTGCTAATTCGATATCTATGATTTTATGTATGTCTTCTTTTTGTAAAGAGTTAAACATGATCACATCGTCGATACGGTTTAAGAATTCAGGAGCAAAAGCTTTTTTCAAAGCACTCTCAATTACACCTTTCGATAAATCTTCTTCACCTTCTTTTCTTGTAGCTGTTCCAAAACCAACACCCACACCGAAGTCTTTTAACTGACGGGCACCAATGTTACTGGTCATGATGATGATAGTATTTTTGAAGTCGATTTTTCTTCCTAAACTATCTGTCAACATACCGTCATCCAATACTTGTAATAACATATTGAAAACATCCGGATGTGCTTTTTCTATCTCATCTAACAAGATAACAGAGTAGGGGCGACGACGCACTTTTTCAGTCAATTGTCCACCTTCTTCGTATCCAACATATCCCGGAGGCGCTCCAATTAAGCGGGTTGTAGCAAACTTCTCCATGTATTCACTCATGTCGATACGGATTAACGCATCATCATTATCAAATAAATGTTTCGCTAAAACTTTTGCCAATTGCGTTTTACCAACACCCGTAGGACCTAAGAAAATGAAAGAACCAATTGGTTTATTCGGATCTTTTAATCCAGCGCGGTTACGTTGAATAGCTTTTACCACTTTTTCAAGCGCTTTATCCTGACCAATAACTTTACCTTTTAATAAAGCATTCATCTTGATCAATTTCTCACCTTCATTCTGGTTGACACGTTGAACAGGAACACCACTCATCATACTCACTACTTCAGCAACATTCTCTTCGGTAACGGTAACACGATTTTGTTTTGTTTCTTCTTCCCATGCTTTTTTAGCAGCTTCCAATTGTGCGTGCAATTGTTTCTCTGTATCACGAAGTCTTGCGGCTTCTTCATACTTCTGGCTGCGAACCACCTGGTTTTTTAGTTCTTTTATTTCTTCAATTTTTCCTTCAATCTCAACAATGTTTTGAGGAACATTGATGTTTGTTATATGAACACGACTTCCAGCCTCATCAAGAGCATCAATTGCTTTATCCGGTAAATGTCTGTCGGTAATATATCTTGCAGTTAAAGTTACACAAGCTTTTAGAGCTTCCTCTGTGTAAGTTACATTGTGATGATCTTCGTATTTCCCTTTAATGTTATTTAAGATCTGAAGTGTCTCATCTTGTGTCGCAGGCTCGATAATTACTTTCTGAAAACGACGTTCTAAAGCACCATCTTTTTCAATATACTGACGGTACTCATCTAATGTAGTAGCGCCAATACATTGTATTTCTCCGCGCGCTAAAGCCGGTTTAAACATGTTGCTGGCATCTAAACTTCCACTTGCTCCACCTGCACCAATAATAGTATGAATTTCGTCAATGAATAAAATCACATCCGGACTTTTTTCCAATTCATTCATCACCGCTTTCATACGCTCTTCAAACTGACCACGGTATTTGGTACCAGCTACTAAAGATGCCAGATCTAAAGTCACTACACGTTTACCAAACAATACACGCGACACTTTTCTTTGAACGATGCGTAAAGCCAAACCTTCCGCAATACTTGATTTACCAACACCTGGTTCACCAATTAAAATAGGATTGTTCTTTTTACGACGCGATAAAATTTGCGATACACGTTCAATTTCTTTTTCACGACCAACTACAGGATCTAACTTTCCATCTTCAGCCATCTTGGTTAAATCTCTTCCGAAATTATCCAACACAGGTGTTTTCGATTTGCTTTCTCCTTGTTTCTTTTGAGCGCCGGCACCACTTCCGCCACCGCCAAAGGCCGATTCTTCAGCATCGTCTTCATCTCCACCTGCAGCAGAGTTTTCGATCTTGCCCGGATTCTCTAAGAACCCTTCTAATTCAGCACGCGCAGCATCATAATCTACACCGTACTTTAATAATGTTTTTGTTACAACATTGTCATTTTCTTTTAAGATGCACAACAATAAATGTTCGGTGCCTATTTGAATTGACTTAAATGTTTTTGCTTCGAGGTAAGTGAGTTTAAGCGTTTTTTCAGCTTGCTTAACCAACGGAATATTTGCAAGATTGTTAGACTTGCGTAAACCAGGAGTAAGACTTTGTTCTATGCTTCTTCTTAACTCTGCAGAATCAATTCCCAGGTTTTTTAATAAGCGCATCCCAACACCGTCTCCATCTCTGATCATTCCAAGCATTAAATGCTCAATACCTATATAATCGTGCCCTAATCGAAGAGCTTCTTCCCGGCTGTACGTAATCACGTCTTTTACCCTGGGCGAAAATTTTGCTTCCATATATCAGTTTCCTTGTTTTGTTTGGTTAAGTTACATATTTAATGCCAAAACCAAAAATAGTTCTAAATAAGTGGAAAGAGGAATTACAAAAGTGGTTTTTTTAACAAAGATTTTGTTGATAAGTTTTGGCTTTATTTGCTGATTTTTCGGTACTTTCATCGGTTCAAAAGAAGATTTTAATTGTGTTTTTTTTGCTACAAGTGTTAAATGAAATTGACTGACAAAAGAGCATAACGATTCACACAGAAACGACAAAAATTTAAGACAACAAATAGAAAACAACTATGGCAGACGGAGAGAAAATAATTCCTATTAACATTGAAGATGAAATGAAAACAGCTTACATCGATTATTCGATGTCGGTTATTGTGTCGCGCGCATTACCTGATGTAAGAGATGGATTAAAACCAGTACACAGACGTGTATTGTATGGAATGTTGGATTTAGGTGTCTTATATAACCGTCCTTATAAAAAATCTGCCCGTATTGTTGGTGAGGTATTAGGTAAATATCACCCGCATGGTGACGCGTCGGTATACGATACAATGGTGCGTATGGCGCAGGATTGGAGCCTTCGTTACATGTTGGTTGACGGTCAGGGAAATTTTGGATCTGTAGATGGTGATCCACCGGCTGCCATGCGTTATACTGAAGTACGTTTCCGCAAGATTGCGGAAGAGATGATGGCAGATATTGAAAAAGATACGGTTGATTTTCGTCCCAACTTTGACGATTCTTTAACTGAGCCAACCGTGCTTCCTACACGTATCCCTGCTTTATTAATGAATGGTTCATCTGGTATTGCCGTGGGAATGGCTACCAATATGGCTCCGCATAACCTGACAGAATGTATTAATGCTATTTTGGCATACATTGATGACAAAGAAATTGACATTGATGGATTGATGAAACATATTAAAGCTCCTGATTTTCCTACCGGCGGAACCATTTATGGTTACCAGGGGGTGAAGGATGCATTTCATACTGGTCGCGGTAGAGTAGTACTACGCGCAAAAGCAAATATTGAGCCTGTTGGTGAAAGAGAACGCATTGTTGTTACGGAAATTCCTTACCAGATCAACAAAGCTGAAATGATCAAGCGTCAGTGGGAACTTTGTAATGAAAAGAAAATTGAAGGTATAAGCGAGATTCGTGATGAGAGTAACCGTGAAGGAATGCGTATTGTTTATGAATTAAGAAGAGATGCCATGTCTAACGTGGTATTAAATAATCTTTATAAATTCTCGGCCTTACAAACCTCTTTCTCTATCAACAATGTGGTATTGGTTAAAGGCCGCCCACAAATGCTGAACCTCAAAGACATGATCCAGTATTTTGTGGAGCACCGTCATGAGGTTGTTGTTCGCAGAACAAAATACGAATTAGCACAAGCAGAGAAGCGTGCGCATATCTTACAAGGTTTATTAATTGCCATCGATCATTTAGATGAAGTAATTAAAATTATTCGTGAGAGTGAGAGTCCTGATGTTGCTCGCGATGAATTAATTTCCCGTTTCAGTTTATCAGAAATTCAATCGCGCGCGATCCTCGATATGCGTTTAAGAACTTTAACCGGACTTGAGCGTGATAAAATTAAAGCAGAGTATGAAGAGTTAATGAAAACCATTGCTCACTTGAATGATATTTTAAATAATGAGTCTTTGCGTTTCTCTATCATTCGTGAAGAGTTAGTAGAGATCAAAGAAAAATATGGCGATGAGCGTCGCACCGATATTGTTTATGCAGGAGATGATCTTCGCATAGAGGATATGATTGTAGATGAAAATGTAGTTATTACAATTTCACACATGGGTTATATGAAACGTACCAATCTTGCTGAGTACAGAGCACAAAACCGTGGCGGCAAAGGAAGTAAGGGAACAGCGACCCGTGATGAAGATTTTGTAGAGCACATGTTTATTGCTTCTACACATAATTACATTTTATTATTTACGGAAAAAGGTCAGGTATATTGGATTCGTGCGTACGAAGTTCCGGAAGGAAATAAAACAAGTAAGGGTAGAGCAATTCAAAATCTGATCAGCATTCAGCCTGATGATAAAGTAAAAGCATTCATTAATATTAAAGATCTGAATGATGAAGAATACATTCAGAACAACTTTATTATTTTATGTACTAAAGAAGGTATCATTAAAAAAACTTCTGTAGAAGCTTATTCCCGTCCGCGTGCTAATGGTATCAATGCCATTACTATTCGTGAAGGAGATATTTTATTAGAAGCTGCTCTAACGAATGGTAAGAACGAAATTATGCTTGCTACCAAATTGGGCAAAGTATGTCGTTTTAACGAAGAAAAAGTTCGTCCGATGGGTCGTAATGCCAGCGGTGTTATAGGAATTGATTTAAACGACGAAGAAGGCGCTAAAAATGAAGTGATAGGAATGATCTGTATTGCCGACATGAGCGCTAATGTATTGGTTGTGTCAGAAAAAGGCTATGGTAAACGTTCAGATATTGATGAATACAGAGTAACCAACCGTGGTGGAAAAGGTGTAAAAACCATTAACATTACTGATAAAACTGGAAACTTAGTGGCTATTAAATCTGTTACAGATGCTAACGATTTAATGATCATCACCAAAAACGGAATTACCATTCGTATGAACGTGAAAGATCTTCGTGTTATGGGACGCGCTACACAAGGTGTTCGTTTGATTAATATTCAGGATAACGACAGTATTGCTGCAGTAACAAAGGTAGATCATGAAGAGGATGAAGAAGTAAGCTCAGAAGGAATTATAACAGAAACCGCGGGACCAGTGGCAGAAACGCCTGAAACAGATAGTCCAGCGCAAGAGGACTCGGGTACTTCCGAAGAAAAAATCGATTAGGGATTTTAAGTTTTAAAACTAGTGAGGGAATTATCATAAAGGTAATTCCCTTTTTTATGCGCAAAAGGGGGGATATTTAATTTCTGAGTTTTATGTTAATACACCAACGGACAATATCAGTTAAAAGCGGAATCTCACAAACCGTTCAAAAAATTATCTTTATCAAAAAATTGTCCACCAAAAACAGAATCGTAATTTAGCGCCGCTGAACTAAATTTGTTTAAGTGTTCAAAAACATAAAAAACCAAACAATGACGAAAAAAATTTTACTATCAGGCGCTCTGGGTCTTTTAGGCTTTAGCGCTATGGTCGCACAACCTACATTAATAGAAAAAGTAGAAGCAAAAACAGATAAGGTGGTTATTCCCTACGAAAGATGGAAATTACCAAATGGTTTAACTATTTTATTGCATGAAGATCACTCGGATCCTGTAGTAAATATTATGGTGACGTATAAAGTAGGATCAGACCGCGAAAGTCTTGGTAAATCAGGTTTTGCGCATTTCTTTGAACATATGATGTTCCAGGGATCCAAGCACGTTGCAGACGAAGAGCATTTTAAAATGGTTTCAACTGCAGGAGGAGACATGAATGGATTTACTGAACGTGATAAAACTGTTTATTACGAAACTTTACCCTCTAATTATTTAGAAATGGGTTTATGGTTGGAGTCTGATCGTATGGGCTTTTTATTAGACTCATTAACCACAAAAAAATTCGAAAATCAACGCGATGCAGTGAAAAACGAAAAATCTCAGAACGTAGAAAATCAGCCGTATGCTATGGCTTACGTAGAAGAGATTAATAAAACACTTTACCCGGCGGGACATCCATACAGCTGGCCTGTTATTGGTTACGTTGATGATCTTAACCGCGCAAATCTTGACGATGTTAAGAATTTTTTCATGCGCTGGTATGGACCAAACAATGCTATCTTAAGTATTTCAGGAGATTTTAAATCTGCCGACGCTTTAACAATGATCGATAAATATTTTGGAGATTTAAAACCTTGTCCTGAGGTTAAAAAATTAAGAGTAGCTCCGGTAACAATTGCTACAGATAAATATACCGCTTACAGGGACAAGACTTACTTTCCATTAAACTTACGTGTATTCCCTACGGTTCCTCAATACCACCGCGACGAGCCAGCTTTAGATTTATTAGGAGCTATGATGGGACAAGGAAATAACTCTATTTTCTACAAAAACTTTGTGAAAAATAAATTAGCTGTTCAGGCAAGTGCTAATCATAATTCAGATGAACTTTCCGGAGAATTTACTATTGATATTTTTGCCTATCCACCGGATGATTATAACCTTGAAAAATTATTTACAGACATTGATGCAAGAGTAAAAAGTACAATTGATACGTTTGGAATAGTTGGTATTACGGATGAAGCTTTGGCCAGAGCCAAAGGTCAGATTGAAACAAGCGCTTACGATCAAATGAATTCTGTTTGGGGTAAAAATGCAACCATCTCTGAGTGGGAGCGTTTATTGGGTAAATCATCAAATGTTTCAGACGAAATTGACCGTTATACCCGCGTAACCAAAGAAGATATCACGCGTGTATTCAACAAATACATTAAAGGCTCGGGAGCAGCCGTATTAAATACGTATCCAATCGTAGATCCTAAAGATTCTGTAAAAAGTGTGAATCCATATGCTGGGCAAACATTTCCCGCAAATCCTGAATACAATGGATTATCTTACACTGCGGCTGTTGAAAAATTCAACAGAGGGCAAAGACCAGTTGCTGGCGCTGAAAAAACAGTGAAAGTTCCTGATTACTTTTCAAGCAAAATGAAAAATGGATTAAACATTGTTGGAACAAAAAACACAGAAACTCCTGAGGTTACTATCGTTATCACGATGGAAGGTGGTAGTCTTGTGCTTACTGCTGATAAGTTGAAAAAATTGGGCGTTGCTGAACTAACAGCTAGCATGTTGAATGAAGGAACTAAAAATTTCACAACGGAAGAAATTAGTTCTAAACTTGATGTATTAGGAAGTTCAATCGGATTTTTTGCAGGAAAATCAGCTACAACCATTCGCGTTACCACTTTGAAAAAGAATCTGGATGCAACTTTAAAAATTCTGGAGGAAAAACTATTAAATCCTGGTTTCCGTGATGAGGATTTTAAACTTGCCAAGAAACAATATAAAGAAAGCGTGAGAGACGAAGAAACAAACGCAAATACAACAGCTTCTAAAATGTTTGCTTTCTCTATGTATGGTAACTCTGTAATGGGATTATCACCAACTACAAAATCGATTGACAATATAGAACTGGCAGATGTTAAAGAGTATTACGCCAATTATTATTCACCATCGGTGAGTAACCTTGTTTTAGTGGGCGATATTGAAGAAAAAGATGCTTTGGCAAAACTTGATTTTTTAAATAAATGGGCTGCGAAGGACGTAGCAATACAACCAGTTGTTGAACCAGTTACTCCAACAGAACCACGTTTCTTTATCTATAACAAAGCATTAGCGCCATCTTCCATTATCACTATGGGATACCCGTCGTTAAAGTTTGATGCAACCGGTGATTACTACAAAAACAGAATTGCGAACTTTGTTTTTGGTGGAGCATTCAATAGCCGTTTAAACTTAAATCTTCGTGAGGACAAAGGGTACACTTATGGTATCCGTTCAGGATTTAATGGTGGAAAATACAGTGGAACCTTTCAGATTTCAGCAGCTGTTAAAAGAAGCGCTACTGCTTTGTCTTTAGCAGAAATTATTAAAGAGTTTAAAAAGTATGAAGCAAGCGGGATTACAGATGCTGAACTTGCCTATACAAAAAGTGCTCTTTTAAACACTGAAGCAATCAAATATGAAGATCCTTATCAAAAAGCAGATTTTCTTTCTACAATTGCCAGATTTAACCTTGAAAAAGATTATACTGTTAAACAGAATCAAATCCTTAAAAACATGACAAAGGATGATTTAAATCAACAAATTAAAAAGTACTTCGACTCTAACAAGCTTACCACAGTGGTAGTAGGTGATAAATGGATAATCGAAAGTCAATTAGACAAAGAGGCTAAAAACGCTAATAACAAAGAGGTACTAAATAAGGTTAAATTAAAGAAAATATCTATTGATTAATTTATGTAAATAAGCAATCTTTGCGTCTATATATAAATTAATGTAAACTCACAAAAAATAAAAACCACTAAGTTGAAAAAGCTTAGTGGTTTTTTTTAAATTCTATAAAATAAAAAACATGAAAAATCTGATCACCCTGGTATTTATCTCTTTAACCTCAATTGCATTTGCGCAAAATATGCAGGTTCAGAATATGGCTAATTACTTAAGAAATAAAGATTATGTAAAAGCAAAGGAATCGGCTGATGCGGCGGCGGTTCATGAAACAACAAAAAATAGTGCAAAAATGTGGTTGTACAGAGGAAATGTATATAAGGCTATTTATAGCGATACCTCTAAAAAAATACGTGAAATCGACGCGATGGCAGAGGAGAAAGCACTTGAAGCATACATTAACTGCTTTAAATTTGATAAGGAAAAAATCTACATCGATAATGTTAACAGCGACAACGCGAAAGGAAGTTTGGTATCTGCAGCGGCGGCCACAAAACGCAAGGCTGGTTTCTATTCTTATAATAAAGAATATGAAAAAGCGTTGTATTGTTATGATTTGTTAGAACAGGCTCTTCCATTCGATTTTGACCAGGGCATGAAACGCCAGAATATTACCAAAGAAAAAATCATGTTCGAAAAATTCGAAATGTATAAATCTGCCGCTAATAAAGAAAAAACAAAAGAATACGCCGGCAAATTGATGGACATGAAGTATAAGGATGTTAAGATTTATACTGATATGATTAAACTTTCTTTATTAGATAAAGATACTGCCAGTGCCTTAAGTTACATCGATAAAGGAAAGTTGATGTTTGAAGATAATATGAGTCTGGTTGGAACCGAGATTGACATTTACATGGCACGTAAGAAAACAGATGTTTTAAAAGATAAATTAAAAGCTGCAATTGAAATTGCTCCCGATAATGAAGTACTGCATGTTGTTTTAGCCGACGTTTACAGAAGAACAGGAAAATTTGAAGATGCTGAAAAAGAATATCTTAAAGCACTTGAATTAAAATCTGATTATGAACCTGCCAATTATAATCTTGGGGTGTTATATTACAGCCAGGCCAAAGAGTGGAATGATAAATTAAACGCTCTTGCCATGAAAGATCCTAAAACAAAAGAATACGAAAGTAAATCGAACGAATATTTTAAGAAATCTGTCACTTATTTTGAATCTTCTTACGAGGTAACTAAAGATGCTAATACCAAGAAAATTCTACGCCAGATTACTTTAAGATTAGGTGATACTGAAAAAGCAGAAAAATATAAATAATGACTTAGAGCTTACTTCACTATTAAACGGAATAAGAAGCTCACAATTCACCTGGCGATTATAAATAAACAAAGATCTAAAAACAAACAATGAAATATTCAAGCGTAATTTTAATCTCATCTGTTCTCATAGCAACAAGCACATTTGCTCAGAAAAGTAAAGTGCAAACAGCATGGAGAGGTCTTAGTGACTATGAAGAAACGGTTACAGAGGGAAAACCAAACATAAGCTATCTTACCAAGGCAAAAGAAGCTATTGATTTGGCACTGGCAAATGAAGATACCAAGAAACAGGCTAAGACGCACGCCTATAAATTACGTATCAGTTACGCTCAGTTTCAATACGATCTCGATCAGGAGAGAAAAAGACTGGAACCCAGTATCTCAGATAAAAATGAGCGCCTGATGACAGCCTATGGAAATATTGGGTTAACTGATTTTGAGGCAGCTTCTGAAGAACTAAATCTTATAAAAGATCTGGACCCAAAGTTTTTAGAAACCATTCAAAATGGTTTGGAAAAAGGTGTCTCTGCTTTGGATGAAGACGAACTAAAATTTGCACTTGCTGCGCAGCAGTTAAAAATGGAAGCGGGAAATATTGCTTCCGGAAAATACAAAGCAAAAAAATACGATGAAGCTGCGGATTACTTTTATAAAACGGCTGTAATCAATACAGTACTTTACAAAACAAAAGACACAGCCAATTTTTACAATGCCTGCATTGCTGCAGCTAAAACGAAGAATAACGACAAGATTCTTGAGTACAACAAGAAAATGGTGGATGTGAAAATAGCCTCACCCTACAATTACGAAGCTATGTATCAATCACAGCTTGCAAAAGGAGACACGGCTTTAGGACTTGAAACTCTTAAAAAAGGAAGAACTGCTTTTCCAGACGACATTGGTTTGTTAACCCAGGAAACCAATTTGTTTTTATCAAAAGGGCGTCAAGAAGAGGCTTTGGCAAATCTAAAAGTGTCTATTGAAAAAGATTCTAAGAATGCCTTGTTTTATTTTATAATCGGGCAGATTTACGAAAACATGGCAAACCCAAAAGATAAAGTAACTGGTAAAGATTTAGAGAAACCTAAAAATTTTAATGAGCTGTTTACTAGTTCTGAAGAAAATTATTTAAAGGCCATTGATCTTAATCCTTCAAACAAAGAGTATTTGTATAATTCGCTGTATAATCTTGGAGCCATGTATAACAACTATGGTGGTTATCTTTCTACCCGTAAAATTGAAAAGATTACAGATATGGCGAAATACCAAAAAGAAAATGAGGCTAATGCACAAGTTTATTATAAAAAAGCTATTCCTTACCTGGAACGTGCTTTAGCGATTAAGAGCGATGATCGTGCTACAATGTCGGCACTTCGTAAACTTTATCTTTTAACTGGAGATAATGCTAAAGCGGTAGAGATGAGTAATAAGCTTAAGTAGGCTTCTGCTGAGGGTATCGCTACCTTCCGCGTAACTTTTTGACGGAAAAGTTTTGACAAGAAATAAATCTATAGAACTAGAAATCCCCGGTACTTGCCGGGGATTTTTTTATGATATACTTAGCTAAAAATGACACTGCGCATACTAATCGATCCAAGATCAAAAGTGTTATTAAAGAACTCGAACTTGTCCGTTTTCGATCTCAGGCCGAGGGCGTACATCAAAGGCAAATAATGATCATTTGTTGGGTGAGCCATCGTGGCAATTTTCCCAAGTTTTTGATAATCGATAAGTGGAGCAGGATTATTGTCTTCAATACCTTTCTTTACCAAGGCATCAAATTCTAAAGCCCAATCGTATTTTTTACCCTCGTTGCCCCAACTTACCATACCTAAATTGTGAACCACATTTCCGCTGGCAACAATTAAAATTCCTTTTGAACGCAAATTAGAAAGTTCTTGCGCAAGTTTGTAATGATATTCGGGCGATTTCCCATAATCGATACTCATTTGAAAAACAGGTACGTTAGCTTTTGGATACATGTTTTTTAAAACTGACCAGGCACCGTGATCTAATCCCCACTCAAAATCTTCGTGTACTTTGGTTGAGGTTACTGAAGAGATGGCCATCTTTGCATAATCCACAGCCCCTGGAGCTGGGTATTGTACAGCAAATAACTGGTCAGGAAAGCCGCCAAAATCATGAATAGTTTTTGGTTTATCGGTCATCGTAACTGCAGTTCCGTTTGTTAACCAATGTGCCGAAATACATAAAATGGCTTTTGGAACCGGAAGTTTCTTTCCGATCTCTGCCCAGCTTTTACTGTAAATGTTTTCTGTTATGGCATTCATAGGATTTCCATGTCCTACAAAAAGTACCGGCATTTTGTCAGTACTACCAAAGCTTGTAATGAGTTTTGTTAAGTCGTTTAATTCCATAGCGCTTCCTGCTAAAGGTAAAAGGGCAAGTGATTTTATAAAGTCTTTCCTGTTCATTATGTGTGATAAACGGATGGGTGAAGTTACCTAATTTAATCTCGACGAAAAGATTAAGTAGTCGGCTTTTACAATTTTTAGATCGATTCCAAGTTAACCTCGTTATTAGTTTTGTCTATAACTGAGAGTAAATGATCATAAAGAGTAAGAAGATTTTGTCTTGTTTCGTCTTCTAAAAAAATCGCATCCTGATTTATTTTCTTTAAAATGTTAGGAATACTTAGATGTGATTTCTCATCCATCTTTGTTCCTAAAGCGCTCAGAGTGAGCAGGAGCGAGGTCATCGCTTTTAGGCCCCCTTCATACATGGGAGATGCGCTAATAGCTATAACGGGTTTCTCATTAAACTCACCCGAAGATACAGTCCAGTCTAAGGCGTTTTTTAAACTTCCCGGTACACCGAAGGCGTATTCGGGTGTGCTGATGATGACACCATCCGCTTTTTTGACGAGCTCTTTAAAATGCTTTACTGCGTCAGTGCCTTCTTCCTTCTCCGGATTAAAATGAGGAAGTTCATCCAACCCTTTAAAGATGGTGAACGCTACGGTCTCCGTTTTATATCTGGACAGTGCTTTTAAGAGAGTGGTGTTGGAAGAAGTAGATTTTAAACTTCCGGAAATTGCCAGGATTTTAAGTTTTGAAATAGACGTCATTGTAAATAGCTGGTTGCTAAAATACAGGGATGAAGTGAAGTCTACAAAGACTGGGATTACTTTTGTGAAAAATTATATTCGGTCTAAAAACCCTGTTTTACTTTTTGAAGTTTTGAAACGTCGTAACCCCTTTCTTTAAACCTTTCTACAATTTCGTTGTATTGAATTTGGCCCATTTTACCACTTCGGTTCATGATATATAAGAACTTTTTTTTGGGGTGTCCAACTACTACATAAGTATAATCCGGCGAAAGTTCTTCAATCAGGTAATCCGCTTTAAAAGGCCACACAAACTGCACTTTCCAGCTGATATTAAATGTTTCTTTGTTGGGGAAACCTTTTGACTTAACAGACTTTTCTTTTTCCTCACCTTTTTTGCAGTAGGTGGTGTAGATATCAATCTTCCCTTTTTTGTTGAGGGTGTAGGTTTCAGTTGTATAATCCCATTCTTTATCAAAACCTGTAGGTATCGTGGCTATAACGTACCATTTACCTGAGAATTTGTTTAAGTCAACCATTGTGACTTTATTTTGCGACGATGATGTACTCATGATAAAAAATAATATTAATGAGGTAAAAAGTTTCATGTTTTAATTATAGCTGCAAACTTGATACCCTGGAATTTGAACAGCAGCGACTCTAATCAGGAAAGCACTTCAAATTAAATCAAGATATTAGTTTAAAATTAATAAGGACCAGCTAATTGTAATGATATGCTTAAGGCCTTAATTCAGTAAAAATAACTCACCCCCTCTTTAAAATTCATAAAGTTCAATAGGCAAATTATCAGGATCGAATAGGAAAGTAAATTTTTTACCTGTAAAGTCATCTATTCGAATATCTTCAAAAGCAATGTTCTTTTGCCGAAGATTACGCAGGGTTTCTTCTAGATTGTCAACGCTAAAGGCAAGGTGCCGTAACCCAGCGGCTTCAGGTCGGCTTAGCCGGGCAGGAACGTTAGGAAAGGAAAAGAGTTCAATAACATATACTCCGTTTAAGGAGAGATCAAGTTTATAAGAGCTCCGTTCTTCACGATAAACCTCTCGGTCAATTTTTAAACCTAAAACCTCTGTATAGAATTTTTTTGACAGCTCGTAATCGGAGCAGATAATGGCAACGTGATGAATTGCGTTTAGAAAGCCCATTGCTTAATAAAAAGGTTACGCTTGTGTAGCTAATACTGTAAAAATCAACGCGATAGATGCGGGAATAGTTTGAATAAATAAGATCGATTTTTGTGCAGTCAGCGCTCCGTATATTCCCGCCACCATCACACAACCTAAAAAGAAGTAAGCAACATTTGCGCTCCATGCCGGGTCTGTAATAATCAGTGACCAGATTAATCCGGCGGCCAGAAAGCCGTTATATAGACCTTGATTTGCAGCCAAAGCTTTTGTTTTTTGAAAAAGGTCAGCCGGGATAGATTTAAAAGCTTTTTGGCCACGTGGCGTGGTCCAGGCAAACATTTCCAGCCATAGTATATAAATGTGAAGTATGGCCACGCAGGCTATTAAAATTTCAGATATCAGTTTCATGCAGTGTGTTTAAGTTCTAAAAATAGACAATCGCTTTATCAGAACAAATAAAATTCTGGAAAAGCCCCTACTATTTTTAATTTCATATATTTAGCGCCCTAGGTCTTTAAGCACGTTTTATGAGCACTATAAAAATTGAAAATATGATCTCCGACGCAAGGCATTTTGAAGGATATAGTTTGTGCCGAAGGCCGGATGATATAATCGAGATTCGTTTTAACGAAGGTTTTACGATTGGTTTAAACGATGCGAAGAATATTGTTGCTGTAATTCAAGCACTCAAAACAACTGAAAAATGTCTTTTCCTTGTGCTTTTCGAGGAAGATAACAGTTTTGACCTGGAGACCCGGGAATATATCTCTTCAGACGAAGTTTCTAAAATCATAAAAGCCGATGCTTTTGTTATTAAAGGCCTTGCGATGGAAATTCTTGGAAGAGGTTATTTGAATATAAATAAACCCGGACGTCCCACACGACTGTTTAAATCAGCAGCAGCGGGAGCCATATGGCTTCTCAATTACTTAGACTAACGTTGTTATCTATTAGATTTAAAGTATTTAAGGTAGTAGCTTAAAGTGCAACGTGTTAAAAAAGTTACTTAACACGTTCAACGTACTCACCATTTTCGGTAGTGATGCGGAGTTTGTCGCCAATATTCACAAACAATGGAACCTGGATAGAAATGCCACCTTCCACTTCAGCAGGTTTTAAGAGTTTTCCTTTAGTTCCATCTTCTGTGTAAGTAACTTCCAGTTCCACATATTTAGGAAGATCGCCATTTAATGGTTTTTGGTTGTCATCAAAGCGTATTGTAAGGATCATTCCTTCCTTTAAAAATTGAATGCTATCTGCAAATAAAATTTTAGGAATGTGCATTTGCTCAAAAGTTTCCTGGTTCATACAAACCAAAAAATCTCCTTCGGTATAGATATATTGCATTTCCTCTTCATCTACACGAATAAAATCAATTTTTTCTCCTGAACGAAAACGGATCTCACTTTGTTTTCCTGTTTCTACGTTACGACATTTTACAGAATAGATCGCATTTCCTTTTCCTGGAGTAATATGATCATAATCCATAATCTTTAATAATTCATTTTCATATCTGAAAAAAGCGCCTTTTGAAATGTCGGATGTAGTTGCCATAAGAATGTTTAGGGGCGGAAAGATACGGGCTTTTTTGCGAAGGGCAAACTATTAAAGGTGAAAATTAGTCCCTCAAAATAAATTACCTATCCCGTAAAGCCTTAATCTACATAAAAACCACTCATGTCAACAGGTTTAGGAAGATCTTGATTATTAATAAGCTGACGAAGATTAATTTCTATGGTTTGGGCAATTGCTGTAACGGGGGTATCCGTGGCGTAACCACTAAATGGATCTTGCATGTCTTTAGCAGTTCTTTCCAATAATAAAAACGGCACACTAATTAGAATCAAAAGAGGGATTTCAAAAAGCCCATCAATTTCAGACAAAGAAACCGATAATAAAGTAATGAATATATAAATGAGCATGTGCATGAAAAAGCTGTAGGTTGTAGGAAAAACGGTAGTATTTATGCGTTCAGCTTTTCCCATTGAGTTTACAAGACGCACCAAAGTGTTATCAAGCTGAACGTGATGAAAAATATCTATTCCTCCAGACTCTTTTAATTTTTTCAGATCCTGACTGTGCTGGTCCATTAATGCCAAAGGTTTATTAGTGTGCGAAACCAATGCAGCCAGATCATCTTTACTTAAAAAAGGAGCGATGTTTCCACAAGGCTCATCTTTTCGAAGTGACTGCCCGAAACAGTAACACCAGGCAATTTGACGGAAAGCGATTTTTTGAAGTAACACAGGATCATTTGTCTTATCAAAAGATTTAACCTGCATTACTAACATGCGCGAATCGTTTACAATAGACCCCCATATTTTTCGTGCCTCCCACCAGCGTTCATAAGATTGGTTCAGGTTAAATGATAGAATCAGGGAAATTGCGGTGCCTAAAAAAATAGGAATACTAACAGGAATTGGCGGAATAAAATTAATAAGTTGTTGCTGAATCAGGTAGATAATGATTGAAATCAGAGTCACCATTATAAAATGTCTCTTCGCCTTAGTTATAATATAACTGAAGGGAAGTTTCTTATCGAGTAACATAGTTTGATTTGGTTTTATCTGGATTAATTATATTTTGCGATAGACGTTCTTTAGGCACAAACTCACTTATCGGAAATCCACTTTCTTTTAAAAGTGGCAGAGTATCAAATGCTTTTTTTGAAAGCCGCAAACTATATCCCAGCTCCAGGTAAATCTCGTCTACTTTTTTTGTTTTCAAAAGACGGTTAAATGGCTCTTGTTGTATGCTATGTGTTACATCAATACTTATAGATTTGATTTCGCGGTAGCGCTCCTTAAAAATCAATATGGCTTCCGAAAATTCTGGAGTGAGCTGAGGTTTAATAACTGAATCGTCAGAATAAAACAAAAGGTCGGTAATAGAATCGTTCAAAAGATGACCATGTAGTAGAATCACGCTTAAATCAAAAATGGCATTTTCTTCTACAGCTTGATGCAAAATAGTTAGCGATTCTACAGTAAAGTCAGTTGGAATGAGAATTGTTTTTAACATGTCCTTTAGTTTAGAATGCAAAAGTGGAAAAGCCACATTAGAGCAATCTAACAAAGAGATTAGAACGAGATTAGAAATCGGACTTTTAATGTATTTTAACTTACAGGAAAATTTATCCGAACGGTTGTGCCCTCGTTAGCTTTAGAGGAAACAAGCAGACTTCCATGATGCAATAAAATGATATTTCGAGATAAAGGCAAGCCAATTCCATAACCTTCGAAGGTGTGCGTATTAGATGCTCTGAAAAACGGATCGTAGATAAAAGGAAGTTCATTTTCAGGAATACCAACCCCCTGATCTTTTATGGTGATAACAACTTCCTGGTTGATAGACTCGATATTTACACTAACGGGTTTGTTATGCGAATACTTGCAGGCATTGGTAAACAAATTTGCTATCGCAAGATTTAATAATTCCCTGTTGCCCTTTATTTTTAACTTCTTAGGGTCTTCGGGCAAGGAATTTAGATCGATCGATATCTTGTTTTTTGGATTCAATTGATTGATAATTTCTTTTACCTCCCAAAGAATTTCATCCATCCTTATAATTTCGAAAATTATCTTTTTTCCCTCATAACCTGTTTGCGCCAGAAACAACAGAGAGCGGGTGATCTGATCCAAACGTCCGGCTTGCTTTAAAATATTCTGAAGCGTCTCCTGGTAGTCTGCGGAGCTTCTTTCTTTTATAAGAGCAACTTCTGCCTCGCCAATAATTGAAGTAAGAGGCGTTCCAAATTCATGGGATGCATTGCTTATAAAGTTTTTTTGTGTTTCAAATGAGGTTTCTAACCTGTTCAACAAGTCGTTAAATGTGGAGATGAGCTCGCTGATTTCATAAGCTTTGTCTTTTCCGTCTAAACGAAGATGAATACTCTCTGTACTGATTTGTTTTACTCTGAGTGTAATCTGTTTAATAGGATCGAAAATGCGTTTGGAAAAGAAAAGCGAAAAAGCGATCGTAATAAGCATGATTATACCGATACTGCTCCAAATGGCATTCCTTAAAAAAGTGAGATGTCTTACCGCATAAGCATTGTCTGCAGAAACAATAACTATGTATTTTTTTCCTTCCGTCGTGTAAAGAATTCCTGCATAAAACGACTGACGTTCCTTTAATGTTGATTTTCCTTCCTTTAAAATATCCTGCAAAAACTGCTGTGGCAACTGGTATATAACGGCTGTTCTTTGTACGCTTTCCGGATCAGAAATTTCTACAATCATTTCTTTTTCATTGCTTAATCTTTCCAGGTGTTGCTCTCTTAAAGTTTTAAGGGCTTCAGCATTTAAACGGTCCGATTGTAAATTGTACCTGGCAGCTACGCGTGCTCTTGTCTCTAATCTCTTGTAAAAATCAGTGTAAGAGTAAGTGTTTTGGAAATAATAAATAGCGCTGCCAAAAAGCAACATCATCACCACATTCGATGAGAATAAGATAAGCGCGATTTTACTCTGGGTTTTCATTCTTCCTTAATTACGTAGCCCATACCAATAACGGTATGAATTAACTTTTTATCACGATCAGCGTCTATTTTTTTACGCAGGTAATTAATATAAACATCAACCACGTTGGTTCCCATATTAAAACTCATGTCCCACACATTTTCAAGCAAATCTAAGCGTGATAAAACCCGACCTTTATTCTTAAGCAAAACCAAAAGGAGTCTGTATTCCGTGGCAGTCAAACTGATAGGTACGCCATTCCGTTCCACTTTCTTTGCATAATCGTTTACTTTCAAATCAGCAAGAGTGAATATATTTTGTTGATCAGCATTTTGCTCCTTAGAATCAGACCTTCTCAATAGCGCTTTAATTCTTGCGTTTAATTCAATAAACTTAAATGGTTTTACAAGGTAGTCGTCGCCACCACTGTTTAAACCATGCGCAATATTCTCTGGAGTTCCCAAGGCTGTTAAAAAAAGTACGGGGGTTTTAAGGTTCTGTTTGCGTAGCTCCTGACAAACTTCCACTCCGTTTATGTCGGGAAGCATTATATCGAGAACAATCAGATCGAAAGCCGATTCTTTTGCCATTTGAATTCCAGATGAACCGTTAAAAGCAACAGAAACACTATACCCCTCTTCAGACAATCCCTTTCTTATGAAATTGGAAACGCTGCTCTCGTCTTCTATTAAAAGTATAGTACTCATTCTAAGTTTGAAACAAAAATAGTATAAAAAAGAAAAATCAGAGTAGGCTAGAAGACCATAAAACTCCTTATCTTAAAAGAAATTCTTCTCTTAAATGTATTGCGGTTGTATCCAGGCGCCTTTCGAGGCTTTTATATTCCGGTAAGGTACTATTTACAAAAGTGTTTTCAGAAGTAAGCCACGCAATTAGCGAGCCATTATGGTGGTAAGTTTTTTCGGTGAATAGTACTTTACCGCTTGTTGTGTCCTGCCAGTTACTTTCAGTATAGATGAGAATTTGCTCAAAATAATACCAATCTACGATCTTTTCCAATTTCTCTTTTTTTTGGAAACGGATTATTTGGGGTTCAGCTTTATGATAATAGATATAAATTTGTGAAGTCGCGGTTTTTTCTTTTTGTACTTTTTCAAATACTTCTATGCCTTCCTTCATATAGAAAACAGTCCGCTCAATGTCTGTAATACCTGTTGTTTGACCGAAGATGGAGGAAGTAGAAAGTAAGAGCAAAGAAATGAAACCAGGTGTCTTCATAGTTTGGAAGCAAAAAAGGATCAAGTTAAAGAATTATTTAAGTTCTACCGAATCCATTATCGTGCCATAGGTTTATTCAGAGCAAATTTTAATAACCACATTTCCGGTCTTCTCTTTAGTTTCGACGTAGCGTGTAGCTTCTACTATTTGATCTAGACTGTAAATGCGATCTATTACAGCTTTGTAATGTCCTGATTCTATTAATTTCTTGAAAAAAAGAATGTCTTCCTTTTTGTCCTTTGGAATTGGAAAGATAACTTTTTTGCCCCCGGTTAGGGGCGTAAACAAAGCCAGGAAAATATTTTGCGACATATAGCCAAGCTCTGTGGAATAATATATCCCACCGGGTTTCAGCAATTTTTTGCATTTAAAAAAGGAACTTTTTCCCACAGCGTCGAAAATAAAATCGAAGGAATTTGGATTTAACGTCTTTGTAAAATCCTGCTTAGTATAATCGGTCACCATATGTGCCCCCAAAGATTTTACAAGCTCCAGATTTTTAGTATTGGCAACTGCAGTAATTTCAGCGCCGAAATATTTTGCCAGCTGAATGGCTGCCGAACCAATAGATCCTGTGCCACCATTAATAAGAATTTTATCACCTTTTTTTAGTTGCATCTTTTTTAAACCCGTAAGCGCAAACCATGGACCTTCGCTCGAGGCTGCCGCTTCTTCGTAACTAATATGCTGAGGTTTTAGAGCAATAGAACCTTCTTCGGGAACACAAATATATTCTGCGTGCGCACCAAAATGAAAACATTTTAACCCAAATACTGAATCTCCTATTTTAAAAGTTTTTACATCCTTGCCAATCTCTTCAACATCTCCCGAAAGTTCTGTTCCAAGAATGGGATTTTTAGGTTTAAAGAAACCGCCAACAACTCTCACTGCCAAATAGGCGGGATCGCGAAATCCAGTGTCTGTGCGATTTACGGTACTTGCGCGTACTTTTATAAGAACCTCATTGTCTTTTGGAATAGGCTTTATAACATCTTTGATCTGAAGAACTTCGGGAGGTCCGTATCTTGTATTGACGCTGGCTTTCATAAAATAAAAGTAGCGACATAAAGTGATGTCTATCTACCGCTTATACGAAATTTGCAAGTTAATTAAAGAATGTGTCTGCCTGAAAAAATAAACCAGCACTTAATTATTACGATCAACCAAAATAAGCACTTTTACTTTCTCCATCGACTTCTCATCATTCCATATACTGTGATTAGTGCAAAGGCTCACGATGTTATCGGCGTAAAAAGAAACGGATTTTGGTTTAAATGCACCATTTTTCGCTCCGTCTTTATCCTTCACTTCAATCAGAGCATTACCATGGTTATAAAGATGAGGATAAGCAGAGGCTGTAAGAGAAAGCACATAGAAATGTTGTTCAAATGCAAAAGGTCCACCGGTCTCCGCATATTGTTTATGATCTGCTTTATTCTGATTGAACTTTACAGTCTCAGCAGCCATCATTTTGTAAGGTTTACCCAGCGAATCTGTTAAAGTAATATCCAAACCATTAACTAACTGCCCTGTTGCATTATCTCTTACTTCAACAATGATCGCTGAAACCTGGTCCCACTTGCAATGTTGGGCTCTGCTCAAGGTAACTGTTGCTAAGGTTAAAAATAAAAAGAGTAGTGTTTTTTTACTACTATTTTTTTTAGGTACAAATGCGTGTTTAGTAATCTGGGATGTCATGGAGTTTGATTTGGGATTTTGTTTTTACAAATTATAAGAGAGGTAAATTTTTATAAAGGTATATTACCATGCTTTTTCTTTGGAAGTTTATCCACTTTATTCTCAAGCATTTTAAATGCTTTGATAAGTTTTGTGCGGGTTTCCTCCGGTTTAATAACTTCATCAATAAAGCCTCTTTCTGCCGCACGGTAAGGATTTGCGAACATAGTCTGGTATTCCGTTTCCTTTTCTTTCCATTTCAAGTCTTTGTCTTTAGCTTCCGAAATTTCTCCTTTAAAAATAATTTCGGCAGCGCCTTTAGCACCCATCACAGCTATTTCTGCACTTGGCCAGGCATAGTTCATATCGGCACCAATATGTTTACTGTTCATTACATCATAAGCTCCACCATAAGCCTTGCGGGTAATAACAGTTATTCTTGGAACCGTTGCTTCACTAAAAGCATAAAGTAATTTAGCGCCGTTTGTAATAATGGCATTCCATTCCTGATCAGTACCTGGTAAAAATCCCGGAACATCTTCAAATACCAAAAGAGGGATATTAAAACTATCACAAAAACGTACAAATCTTGCTGCTTTTGTCGATGAATTAATGTCTAAAACTCCAGCTAGAACAGCGGGTTGATTTGCAACAATACCAATGCTTCTTCCTGCTAAACGGGCAAAACCCACAACAATGTTTTCAGCAAATAATTTATGTACTTCAAAAAAGGAGTTATCGTCTATTACTTTTTCAATAACTTCACGAATGTCGTAAGGTTGATTTGCGTTAGCTGGAATAATACTGTTTAAATCCGGACGCGCTTCATTACCGATTTCATAGGGTAGGGAAGGAGCATCTTCTTCACAATTCTGTGGTACATAACTTAAGATGCTTTTTAAATAATTTATCGCCTCAACTTCATTAGCACAGGCAAAATGAGTTACACCACTTTTTGTAGCGTGAGTCATTGCACCACCTAATTCTTCACTTGTTACTTCTTCATGTGTTACTGTCTTTACAACGTTAGGCCCAGTTACAAACATGTAACTGGTATTTTCAACCATGAGAATAAAATCTGTCATAGCTGGACTGTAAACGGCGCCACCGGCACAAGGCCCCATAATAGCAGACAACTGCGGAATAACTCCGCTGCTTCTTACATTCCGGTAAAAAATATCAGCATACCCTCCCAGAGAAACAACGCCTTCCTGAATACGCGCGCCACCACTGTCGTTCAGGCCAATTAGCGGAGCTCCATTTTTCATGGCGAGATCCATTATTTTACATATTTTTTCAGCATGCGTTTCACTCAAACTTCCTCCAAACACAGTAAAGTCCTGCGAGAAAACATAAGTCAAACGTCCGTTAACATTACCGTAACCGGTTACCACACCATCTCCCAAATACCTTTCTTTATCCAAACCAAAATCGTTACTCCGGTGTTGAACCAGCATGCCAATCTCTTCAAAAGTCCCTTCATCCATTAAAAAATGAATGCGTTCACGCGCAGTAAGTTTGCCTTTTTTATGTTGTGCATCAATTCTTTTTTGACCACCACCTAAAAGTGCTTCAGCTTTTTTTTGTTCTAATAAATTTATTTTATCGTTCATATATCCGGTGACTATTTTGTGAAATAGAAGCTGTAAAATAACTAAATAATTTCATGTGAAGAGCGGTTTAATATGATATTTAACTAACAAAAAAATCAATTTAACTTTTAGAATTAAAATTAAAAATCCAGCAAAATTTGCTGGATTTTAATTCTTTAGTATAGTTATTTTAATGATTCGATCGCTTTTAATATTGCCGTATCATTCTCATATAATATAGGGTAGTAGGCATCTTTGTCAAAAAGGTTTCGCCCTATAAGCGCCTTTAAAATTTGTGTAAATCCGTTTTCTTTGCCTGTAAAAGTAACAATGTTTAATTTTTTTAATTCCAGGTAATTTTTTAAAGCAGCAATTTCTTTTTCACTCACTTTATAATTAGAAATAAAGTCTGCCGCAATTTTATATGTACTTAAAAGCTGTGTCCGGTTTTGATCAGTATATTCAAATGCAAAAGTATTTAATGTGCCTGTATTGTATAACCTGTTCAGCGAATGACTGTACTTAACAGTATCGAGTGGTACAAAAACATCAGGAACAATACCTCCGCCTCCATAAACTGTTTTCCCGCCCGGAGTATGATAGACTTTTGATTTATCTACTTTAATACTATCAGCATTATAAAGTTCTCCATGCTCGTAACGTTCGGATTCCTCATTGTAATAATCGTCCAGACTTTTATCGTAAGGTTTTTGAATACAGCGACCCGTTGGCGTATAGTAACGAGCTATAGTTAAGCGAACAGCCGAACCATCTGGAAGATCAATTTGATCCTGCACAAGTCCTTTCCCAAAGCTTCTTCGACCAATAATAGTAGCACGATCATTATCCTGCAAAGCACCCGCAACAATTTCACTGGCACTTGCACTGCCTTCATCAATCAAAACAACCAGTTGGTTTTTTTCAAAGCCACCGCGTGTTGATGCATTATAAACCTTTTTAGGGTGAGCTTTCCCTTCGGTATATACAATTTGCAAACCATCCATTAAAAACTCATCGGCAAGCTCAACTGCTGTTTTTAGGAAACCTCCGCCGTTTCCGCGTAGGTCAAGCACTAATTTCTTCATACCTTGTTTAGAGAGTGCATTAAAAGCACTCAGGTATTCTTCATAGGTTGTTCCTGCAAAACGGCTAATCTTGATGAAGCCAATTCCCGGTCTCAACATATAAGCAACGTCAATACTGTAAATTGGAATTTTTCCACGTGTAATTTCAAAATCAATAGGTTTCTTAACATTACCGCGAAGTATACTAACGGTTACTACACTGCCGCTTTTTCCACGTAGTTTTTCAAATACCTGCTTATTCGTTACTTTTATGCCGGCAATACTTTTGCCATTCACTTTAATAATCTTGTCTCCGGCTTTTATACCAAGCTTTTCAGAAGGTCCACCAATAATTGGTGTAATAACTCTTAGAGTGTCGTTGATGATGTTAAATTCAACACCAATACCGTCAAAATTTCCTTCTAAAGGTTCGTTTACTGCACTGAAATCGGAAGCGGGTATAAAATCACTGTGTGGATCAAGACTTTTAAGCATTGACAATATGGTTTTATTCTCTAGCTGTTCGCGATTTATTGTATCCACGTATTGCATCTCGATATAATCCAGAAGATTGCTAATCTTGTTGTTTTGCCCTTTAGTATGGAAAGTTGCAGTTTTACCTGACAAAGCAGAGCTAAATGTAAAATAATAACCTATGCCAACACCTGCAGCCAAAACCAGCGCAAAATAAAGAGGCATGAAAGGATTTGATTTTTTTATAACAGGTTGTTCTGAAGAGAATTCTGGTGTATCTGACACAATATTTTGTAAAATGATTAAGGTTTAAAGGTAATTAAATACTGATTTATAATAAACATCTGATGTGCTTTTTAAATTAATTAACGTTATAACTAAAAAGGAAATTATAAATTAGCATACTAATTCCATTATAGAGGCGTTTTAAGGCTGACCGATGAAAAAAAATCTTGCTATAATTCTTGTTTGTTTTGCATTTTCATGTAAAAAGAAAACAACTCAAAATATTGCAAATCATCCCGTGCCCAGTGTTCCTGTTACCTATATAACTTATCCTAACGATCCTTTAAATTTTAAAATTCAATCTATTGGCGGTTGGATGTACGTTGAAAATTATGGAGTCAACGGAATAATAATTTATAGAAAATCTCAGGAAGAATTTGTAGCGATCGAAAGAACTTCTGCCTCGCTTCCTAACAATCCCGCAGCAAGAGTAGTGGTTCAAAAAGATAATTTTACATTAAGAGATACAATCAGCGGTTCTGAATGGCGAATTTTCGACGGTTCTATTACTAAAGGACCTGCAGAATGGGCATTGCGATTGTACGGAACTTCTTACAACGGAAATTCGCTTTCCGTAAAAAACTAAGATTATTTTTTTTGCGTTACGGCATCATCTTTTTTCCAGCTTGTGCTGTTAATCATGTGCAAAACATCTGCTCTGATAAAATCCACTACAATTTTAAGTGAATCAATATTGGGAACACTATTAAAATAGAGAGCCCCTCTCAAAAAATGTTTTGTACTGTCTGTAAGATAAAATTGTAATGGTGATGCGGTGTTTCCCGCAATATCAAAAAGTAATCCGTAAACTTTAGCGCTGTCACGTAAAATAACAACTTCATCTAACCCCGTGGCTTTTACCTGATGTTTATTGGCAAAGTAATGAGAATTTTCAAGATGATTTGCCAGATCATTATTAACCGCTTTATAACTTAAATGAATAGTGGCTTTAAACTTAGGGAACTCGAGATTTAACCAGCAAGGCTCCGCACCCTTGTGTTTGTCCTGCACAAAATGCGAATAAAGTGGAATTTCAAATTTGTAGGGGCAAATGCTATCATAAACTCTATAGCTTTTTTCAGGAAAGTCAATGCGGCAGTATCCACGAGGTCGGGGAGCGTAAACTTCCTCTTCCTCATCGCAGGAAATAAGCGTTATGCTAACTAGCACACAAAAAATTAAAACTTTAAAATTCATATACAAAAGTAAAAATCCGAATTTAAAATAGCTGTCTTCAGTTTTGCAATTTTACAATGAGGTTGTTAATAAGGGAGCCCTTTACTATCTGAATTAATATTGAGCTTTGATTCAAAGCCAGGATTGATGGGAGCATTGGTACTATCTTTTTTTTGAAGCACTTGAAAATTTTCTCCAATAATTTCTGTAATGTTTTTTTTATGGCCCATTTTATCAACCCAGTGGCGGGTTTGGAGCTTACCCTCTATATAAACCTGGGTTCCCTTTTTTAATACTTTTGATGCATTTTCTGCCAGGTATCGCCACAGTAGGATGTTGTGCCATTCAGTGTGTTCTGCCTGATTGCCAGCTGCGTCTTTATAAATTTCAGTAGTAGCCAGACTAAAACTCAATCTTGCTATATTTCCCTCTAGAAATTTTAATTCAGGATCTTTTCCAAGATTTCCAATCAATATAACTTTATTAACCCCAGACATATGTTTAATGTAGTGTAGATCTTTCGTGAAACAGTCACTTTCCGCTATGGATGCGACTTTGATTCAAATTTAACTCTAAATCTTGAGCTTATAAGACCCCGTACTTTTTTTAACATTTAGCCTAGTTATTAACAAATCGTTAAGTTTTATTTGTAAGTACATAAAGAGTTAGTATTTTTGCCCTCCCGTTTTTTGAGTAGTGAGAGTGCAGGATTGAGAGGAGAGAGAAAAAAGTATTTTATTTTAAAAAATATTTGGAGAATGAAAAAACAATTAGTACTTTTGCCCTCCCGTTTTTTGAGTTATTAAGGTGCAAGATCAGGAATTAGTTCCTGAGTATTATAGAGGAAGGGATTCCGATATTGTTACAGAGTGAGAGAGAAAAAAATATTTTTAAAATAAATTAAAAAATATTTGCAGGATAAGAAAAGAAGATGTAATTTTGCACCCCCGAAACGAAAGAAGAAAAGAAAAGTAGAGAGAGATTAAGTGGGACACGTTCTAAAGACTGACATTTTGAAGGAAAGATAAAGGAGTAGGTAACTACAAATTAATTGATCCGAAAGAAATATAAGACGTTCATTGAAAAGATTGGTAAACAATAATGGTAAGTGATTCGCTCATTAAATTGAGTAGTATTACGAACAAACACATTAGCTTTAAATGTACGCAAGTACAACTAGCCCTTGAGGGATGTTGCAAAAGACAACATTACGTCCTTAAGATAATAAAATATGAAATGAGCAATAGCAAGTTTTCCATGTAGTGATACATGGTAAATCTAGAGGACAAACTTTTTTTTACAATGGAGAGTTTGATCCTGGCTCAGGATGAACGCTAGCGGCAGGCTTAATACATGCAAGTCGAGGGGCAGCAGGATAGCAATATCGCTGGCGACCGGCGCACGGGTGCGTAACACGTATACAATCTGCCTTTAACAGGGGGATAGCCCGAAGAAATTCGGATTAATACCCCATAACAGAAGATTCGGCATCGAATTTTTTTGAAAGCTCCGGCGGTTAAAGATGAGTATGCGTCTGATTAGCTAGTTGGTGAGGTAACGGCTCACCAAGGCGACGATCAGTAGGGGATCTGAGAGGATTAACCCCCACACGGATACTGAGACACGGATCCGACTCCTACGGGAGGCAGCAGTAAGGAATATTGGACAATGCCCGCAAGGGTGATCCAGCCATGCCGCGTGCAGGAAGACGGCCCTATGGGTTGTAAACTGCTTTTACACCGGAGAAAACCTATCCTCGTGAGGATAGCTGATAGTATGGTGAGAATAAGCATCGGCTAACTTCGTGCCAGCAGCCGCGGTAAGACGAAGGATGCAAGCGTTATCCGGATTCATTGGGTTTAAAGGGAGCGTAGGTGGACTGATAAGTCAGTGGTGAAATCTCCGAGCTTAACTCGGAAATTGCCATTGATACTGTTGGTCTTGAGTATAGTTGCCGTTGGCGGAATATGACATGTAGTGGTGAAATACATAGAGATGTCATAGAACACCGATTGCGAAGGCAGCTGACGAAACTATAACTGACACTGAGGCTCGAAAGTGTGGGGATCAAACAGGATTAGATACCCTGGTAGTCCACACTGTAAACGATGATTACTCGCTGCTAGGGGGCAACCTTTAGTGGCTTAGCGAAAGCGATAAGTAATCCACCTGGGGAGTACGCCGGCAACGGTGAAACTCAAAGGAATTGACGGGGGCCCGCACAAGCGGAGGAGCATGTGGTTTAATTCGATGATACGCGAGGAACCTTACCAGGGCTTGAAAGTTAGGGAATAACTCTGAAAGGAGTTAGTCAGCAATGACCCGAAACTAGGTGCTGCATGGCTGTCGTCAGCTCGTGCCGTGAGGTGTTGGGTTAAGTCCCGCAACGAGCGCAACCCCTACCATTAGTTGCCAGCGGTTCGGCCGGGGACTCTAGTGGAACTGCCCGCGCAAGCGGTGAGGAAGGTGGGGATGACGTCAAGTCATCACGGCCCTTACGTCCTGGGCTACACACGTGCTACAATGGCTATTACAGAGGGCAGCTACATGGCAACATGATGCAAATCTTCAAAAATAGTCTCAGTTCGGATTGGGGTCTGCAACTCGACCCCATGAAGCTGGATTCGCTAGTAATCGCGCATCAGCAATGGCGCGGTGAATACGTTCCCGGGCCTTGTACACACCGCCCGTCAAGCCATGAAAGCTGGGAGTATTTAAAGTCGGTAGCCGTAAGGCGCCGCCTAGAGTAAAACCGGTGATTGGGGCTAAGTCGTAACAAGGTAGCCGTACCGGAAGGTGCGGCTGGAACACCTCCTTTCTGGAGCCATCCCTCAAACAAGGGTGTCTGTTATGTAATATATAGTTACTTACTATTTTTTGTTTATCAATCTTTTTTAAAATTTTGGAATAACCCAAGACAAGAGCTGGGTGAAAGAGCTTGGCCAACAGGCGGAAGGATTAACACAGTCCCGTAGCTCAGTTGGTTAGAGCACTACACTGATAATGTAGGGGTCAGCGGTTCAAATCCGCTCGGGACTACACAAACAGTCAACAGTCAAAAGAAAGCAGCAAGCAGTGAGAACTGGAGTCTGCTGACTGAAAGCTGCAGACTTGTTAGCTTGAATTTTGGGGGATTAGCTCAGCTGGCTAGAGCGCCTGCCTTGCACGCAGGAGGTCATCGGTTCGACTCCGATATTCTCCACAGGAATACTTCTTTACAACGGTAAAGATTTTAAATTGAAAAAATGAGGAATAAGCTCTAAAGGAGAGCAAAGATCAGGAAGTAAAATTTTTGATTTAAGAGATACGGTTCGACTCCGTTATTCTGGGCACATTGATTCTTTACGAAGAATTAATTACGTTCATTGACATATTGATAAAGACACGAGAGCCAATTTTAATTTATTAAGATTGGTGAACAACAGATAGACTTTTTTAAATAAAAGATCTATTTTAAATTCATGAAGTTAAACACATGAAGAGTGGAAAGAAACCACTTAAAAAAACAAAATTCTTTGGCATGCGGAGCAAAAGCTGCATACCGTGTCTCTGAGGTATTTAATTACATTGGAAGACAAAAGAAGAAAGTAAATAAGGGCGCATGGAGGATGCCTTGGGTCTTAGAGGCGAAGAAAGACGTGATAAGCTGCGATAAGCTACGGGGATTGGCAAATACGAATTGATCCGTAGATTTCTGAATGGGGCAACCCGGTATATTGAAGATATATCACCTAGCAATAGGAGCAAACGCTGTGAACTGAAACATCTAAGTAACAGCAGGAGAAGAAAATAAATAATGATTGCGCAAGTAGTGGCGAGCGAACGCGCAAGAGCCTAAACCAGAGTAATTACGGTTACGCTGGGGTTATAGGACTACAATGTGGACTTAAAGTTTATAATAGAACAGGTTTGGAAAGGCCGACCATAGAGGGTGATAGTCCCGTATATGAAATGAATTTTATACCTAGTAGTATCCTGAGTACTGCGGGGTCGGAGACGCCCTGTAGGAATTTGCCGGCACCATCCGGTAAGGCTAAATACTCCTAAGACACCGATAGTGAACTAGTACTGTGAAGGAAAGGTGAAAAGAACCGCGAACAGCGGAGTGAAATAGAACCTGAAACCATGCGCTTACAAGCGGTTGGAGCCCTTAAGTGGGGTGACAGCGTGCCTTTTGCATAATGAGCCTACGAGTTGCTCTTTACTGGCAAGGTTAAGGACTTAAGGTCCGTGAACCGAAGCGAAAGCGAGTCTGAATAGGGCGAATAGTCAGTAGAGGCAGACGCGAAACCTTGTGATCTACCCTTGGTCAGGATGAAGTTCCGTTAACCCGGAATGGAGGTCCGAACCGATAAGCGTTGAAAAGCTTCCGGATGAACTGAGGGTAGGGGTGAAAGGCTAATCAAACTGGGAAATAGCTCGTACTCCCCGAAATGTCTTTAGGGACAGCGTAGAGGTTAAGTCTTATAGAGGTAGAGCTACTGATTGGATGCGGGGGAAGCGATTCCTACCAAGTCCTGACAAACTCCGAATGCTATAAGATATACTCTGCAGTGAGCCCGTGGGTGCTAAGGCCCACGGACGAGAGAGGGAGAACTCAGACCAACAGCTAAGGTCCCAAAATCTATACTAAGTTGATATAACGTGGTCCGATTGCATTGACAGCCAGGATGTTTGCTTGGAAGCAGCCATTCATTTAAAGAGTGCGTAACAGCTCACTGGTCGAGCGATTGGGCGTGGATGATACTCGGGCATCAAGTATAGTACCGAAGCTTTGGATTCAACACGTCAAGTGTTGTCTGGTAGGGGAGCATTCTAACTGCGTTGAAGAAGTTGCGTAAGCGCTATTGGAGCGGTTAGAAAAGCAAATGTAGGCATAAGTAACGATAAAATAGGCGAGAAACCTATTCGCCGATAGACTAAGGTTTCCTGAACAACGATAATCGGTTCAGGGTTAGTCGGGTCCTAAGGTGAAGCCGAACGGCGTAATCGATGGACAACTGGTTAATATTCCAGTACTAATACCACTGCGATGGAGAGACGAAAAAACGTAAATGCTGCGAACTGACGGAATAGTTCGTTTAAGCCCGTAGGGTTACACTTGGTAGGCAAATCCGCCAGGTGTCTGAAAGGTGAAAGTACCTTGAGTCGTCAGACAAGAGGATATGCATCCAAGTATGTTTCCGAGAAAAACTTCTAAGCTTCAGGTGAGTATTACCCGTACCGCAAACCGACACAGGTAGTCAAGTAGAATATACTAAGGCGCTCGAGTGATCCGTGGCTAAGGAACTAGGCAAATTAACCCCGTAACTTCGGGAGAAGGGGTGCCTGCAGCAATGCAGGCCGCAGAGAAATGGCGGTGGCGACTGTTTAACAAAAACACAGGGCTTTGCAAAAACGAAAGTTGAAGTATAAGGCCTGACACCTGCCCGGTGCTGGAAGGTTAAGAGGAGAGGTCATCGCAAGAGAAGCTTTGAATCGAAGCCCCAGTAAACGGCGGCCGTAACTATAACGGTCCTAAGGTAGCGAAATTCCTTGTCGGGTAAGTTCCGACCTGCACGAATGGTGTAACGATCTCCGCTCTGTCTCAGCCACGAGCTCGGTGAAATTGTGGTATCAGTGAAGACGCTGATTACCCGCAACGGGACGGAAAGACCCCATGCACCTTTACTATAGCTTAACATTGATTTCGGGTAAGTGATGTGTAGAATAGGTAGGAGGCTTTGAAGCAGTGGCGCTAGCCATTGTGGAGCCGAAATGTGAAATACTACCCTTTACTTACTAGAAGTCTAACTCTGCAAAGAGGACATTGTTTGGTGGGTAGTTTGACTGGGGTGGTCGCCTCCGAAAGGGTATCGGAGGCTTTCAAAGGTCCGCTCAGTACGCTTGGTAACCGTACGTAGAGCGCAATAGCATAAGCGGGCTTGACTGTGAGGCCGACAAGCCAAGCAGGTACGAAAGTAGGATATAGTGATCCGGTGGTTCCGCATGGAAGGGCCATCGCTCATAGGATAAAAGGTACGCTGGGGATAACAGGCTGATCCCTCCCAAGAGCTCATATCGACGGGGGGGTTTGGCACCTCGATGTCGGCTCGTCACATCCTGGGGCTGGAGAAGGTCCCAAGGGTTCGGCTGTTCGCCGATTAAAGTGGCACGCGAGCTGGGTTCAGAACGTCGTGAGACAGTTCGGTCCCTATCTGTTGTGGGCGTTAGAAAATTGAGGGGCCCTGACTCTAGTACGAGAGGACCGAGTCGGACAAACCGCTAGTGTACCTGTTGTTTCGCCAGAAGCACCGCAGGGTAGCTATGTTTGGATGAGATAAGCGCTGAAAGCATCTAAGTGCGAAACTCACCTCAAGATAAGTTTTCTTTATAAGGATCGTGGTAGACTACCACGTTGATAGGCTACAGATGTATAGGCAGTAATGTCAAAGTCGAGTAGTACTAATTGTCCGTAAGCTTTCTTAAAAAAATATTTTAAGATTAGCCTGAAGTGAAAGTTCGCTTTCTACTTCAGGCTGATAATCTTAATTAATCTCTTGTGTCTTTATTCAATATTGTTTTAATTTATTAATTATTACGAGTTGTTTTATGGCGGGTTCTAAACCCAAAATAATTACTAAACAACCCGAAATAATGATCCCTTTATGGCGTCTATTGCGGTGGGGATCACCTCTTCCCATTCCGAACAGAGAAGTTAAGCCCACCTGCGCAGATGGTACTTGGTCTAAAGCCCGGGAGAGTATGTCGATGCCAATTTTAAAGTCAAAAAGCCTTACAGAAATGTAAGGCTTTTTGCGTTTATATAGGTTGCTATAACCTTATTTTAGCACACCCGCAAGCCCCTTAACTAAGCTCAGGCCAATGGATGGTAATTGGTCTAAACCTCAAACTATCCAGCCAGCAGGGTAGGTGAATGCCTCCCTATAACTATCAGCTTTAAGTCAAAAGCCCCACGAGAGTGTAGGGCTTTTTGCGTTTAAATAGGTTGATATAACTTGACCACACCAGTATGCACTCCTGCTAAGCTCAGCCCAATGGATCCTCCTAGCTAGTCTAAACACGTGAGCTACCTGAGGGGGGACTTTAATACATCTTAGCTGTTATTTCCGAAAATAGGCTGGAACCCTTAAAGGACTCATCTAAATTTAGTAACACATGTTTTGTGAACGTCTAATACCCGACTAGCTTATTTCAAAAATATTGATGGCCTTTAAAAGCTCCGTTTTTTTGTTTTTAGACACCGGGATCTTTTTATTGTTTTGCATAATGATATACCCTCCGTTTTCCTTTACATACTTAAAAACAAAGTTCGTATTCACAATGAAGGAATTATGGAGCCGAATAAAATAACTATCTGTTTTGCAAAGCAAAATCTCGTAGTCTTTCAAGGCTTTAGATGATAAAACTTCCTGATTAAGGTTCGATAACATTACTTTTGAATGGTGATCATCAGCTTCTATGCAAACAATGTCTTTTGCGAAAATATACTCTATGCTGTTTTTGGTTGGGACAGAGACTTTGAGCGCCTGGATATTCATTAGATTGAATAGTATGCTTAGATCTAACTTGTGAACAGGTTGTTGGCGTTTGTTTTTTATACGTTCAATGGCTAGCTTAAGTTCTTCAATATTAATAGGTTTTAAAAGATAATCGACAGCTCCATTTTTAAGTGCTTTTAAACCATATTCACTATGCGCTGTTGTAAATACCAGACTGAATTGTTTAAAATGTAAGTTTTCTAAGACTTGAAAGCCATCTAATACAGGCATATTTATATCTAAAAATACTATGTCAGGTTGGTAGTTGTTAATAAAATTAATTCCTTCCAATGCATTGGTGGATGAGGAAATAACTTCTACCTCCTTAATAAATTTTTGAATAATTAAAGTTAAGGCTTTTACGCCATCAAATTCATCATCTATAATTACAGCCCGTAATTGTTCACTCATCGTTTCGGAATTCTAAGTTCTACTAAAGTTCCTTCGTTCTTTCCAATCTTGTTGCGTTTGCTTGTAATGCTTATTGCTCCTTTTATTAGAGTTACTTCCGTTAGAATAGACAGGCGTTGTTTAATGAACTCCAGTGCCATTGAACGTTTTCTGTTTGTCAGCAAGGGCTCATGTTTTTCAGCATTTATACCTACCCCGTTGTCTTCCACTTTACAGGTTATAAATCCAATGTTATCGGTAAACGCAATTGCTAATTTTTTTTCACCTTCCTTGGGTAATAAGCCATGCCAAATCGCATTTTCTATAATAGGCTGAATAAGCATAAATGGAATAAAAACAGCAGCGGGATTTTTCACATCGGAATGAATGGTGTATTCAAATGAATTACCGAAGCGCACTTTCTCAATGTTTATATAGATTTCCAGTATTTCTAATTCTTCTTTTAAACTTATATTATCCGAATCGTAACTTTCTAATATGCGACGGAGCATGACAGAAAATTTACTTAGATAGTCGTTGGCTTTAGAAATGTCTCCTTCCAGAATGATGCGTTGCAAGGAGTTAAGTGTATTGAAAATAAAATGAGGGTTCATTTGTAACCGAATTGCCTTGGTCTCCATTTCGCGAAGACGTGTTTTCAAATCAATCTGTTCATTTTCTTTTTTGAATATTCTTTTCTGACGTTTTACAAAAAACAGAACAATAAAAAAAATACCCAAAGCAGATCCTGTAAAAGCAAAAATCCATTTTAAAACAATCGACGTACGGTTAGGATTGGGCTGTTCGTATAGTTGTTTTACTTCGCTTGAGCTGAGCACACGGTCGTAAATATATATGTCATCTACTAGTCCGTTAAAATAACGGCTGTTTTTTTTGTTAGCGGTATTGCCCACCATCACTGAGTCTCCTTTCAAATAGGCATTTTTAAATGTTTTTACAATGCAGGCCTGCAGAATGCCATCAATATAAAAATGAAGGGAGTCATCGTCAAAAGTCATAATTAAATGGCGCCATTTTCTGAGATCTGTTTCAGATTCTGAAAAAACACATACCTGATTTTGTTGATCCAGACCGGCAGAAGCCGAAAAACGATGCGTATCATAATGATACATCAAACAATAGCCTTCATGAAAATCATCAACACTTGTGTTTTTAGTAAGTATAACCGGATTTACGTCAATACCCTGGCCTCTATAGATAATGTTTTCGATATTGATCCATACTGAAACAGTACCTCTAACCGGTTTTAATTCATCGTCTGTACCCAGGTTGATATAAGATCCAAGCCCTCCATATAAAAAAACAGCGGAGTTTTCATTTCCAAATCTATCGCTTACAAACGATTTGCCAAGCGCTTTAACAGGTTTACCACTTATCTCATTTATTAAACTTTTATTATTGAATGTGAATTTTCCAACTAAATTTTTTTCGTTTTGCGACCAACCGGGATTTATTGCCAATAGAATTAAAAGCCTGGTAAGTAGATACTTTTTCACTGTTTAAGCTGGGTTTAAAAAAATAAATTTAATGGTTTGCAGATACATTACATAATCTATATTTTTTGAATACGTGAAATGCCCTATTTACTTAATAAGTGGTTGTTTATTTTACGCCATGTTTTTTTGTTTTTTTTCCAGCGGAATATTCGCCGTTGATAGGGCTAATAAAACCCTCATCTTTTAAGAGCGTACCGTCTGCTGCCACTTATAAAGTCATTATACATTTGGATGCAACATGAAGTTAAACACCGTAACTCTGATTGTAAGTTTGTAAAAGTTAATTGTATCAATCAACAGCGGAAGCCGAAAAGCGTATAGAGTAGGCTAAATCTTAAATTTCCAACAAATGAAAAAATCTTTAATCTTAATTCTGAGTTTATCAATTAAATTCGGATTTGCACAAGTCACTTCGGGGCTAGTAGCTTGTTATCCCTTGAATTGTAACGCAACAGACATGACATCAAATGCGTTAAACGGCACACTGTATAACAACGTAACCTGCGTACCAGGTCATCTCAGCGCGCCGTTTACTGCCTTACACTTTGGCGGCACAGCTTCAGATTATGTTGAATTACCTGCAGACCCTTTATTTCAAACGAATGTTGTTTCAGTTTCGGGGTGGTATCAGTCTGACGATCTTGGACAAGCCTATCTTGTTTATACAAAAAACAACTGTACTTCCAATTTCGAAGCTTATGCCTTAAATTTCCTGGCGCCCGGCAGCATGGGACCTGGTACCGGCGGTTTTTATGTTTCTAAAGCAGATGGAAGTTGTTCGCGTGTACAGCTTTTTCAAAATGTTACCTCCGCTCATCCAATTCCTGGAGTTGGCGACTGGACCCATGTTGTTTTCTGTATTGATGATAATAATATATCCCTGTATATAAACGGTACGTTGAATAATTCGGTTAGCCATAGTATTACCTGGGACTACGCTTCTCCGATTAAAAGTGTGGTACTCGGAAATACCAACGAGTCCAATTTCACTCAGTCTTTTCTGGGAAGTATAGACAATCTTCGCTTTTATGATAGATGTTTAAGCGCATCGGAAGTAGAGTATTTATATTACAGAGATCCTGCGTGCGATGTTAAAAAAGATATGGAAACTGTTGGTTTAAATAAGTACGGTTTGGGATCGGGTTTAGATGTTCTGAGCCAAAACACTCCTAATCCTTTTAATAATGAAACAACTATAAGTTATTTACTGCCTGCCTCGGTTACTAATGCTAGCATTGATGTGCATGACATGGTGGGTAAAAAAATAGCATCCTATCCACTCGAAATGAGGGGAGAATCGTCAATAAAAATCAGTACCACTGACTTTCCAGCAGGGATCTATATGTATTCTATTGTGGGAGACGGTAAGGTAATGCAATCCAGAAAGATGATCATTACAGACTAACGCTATTAACAGTAACTTACTCACCAGCATCACAAAACCCTTCTTACACAGGTTAGAAGGGTTTTGTGCGTTTATTGAAGTATCGGCTTTTCCAAACCCAGGCGACTATCCTAACATTCGCCCTTAAACGCCAACGCATTTAGCCTGTAGTTTCTCTTTTTTTTGCATAAGTGAATCAGAGGATTATTTGGTATTTTTTAATCGTTATTTTGTTACCAAATTGTGTTATAGTTACTAAGTGGAAGATGGATACTGCAATTAACGAAATACATATCACAGCCGGCTCTCAGCAGGTAATAAAAGAACTCTACGAAGTTTATGCAAAGCGATTATTGGCCTACACCCGCAAAAATTATCATTTAGCCGAAGATGATGCCATGAATCTTGTTTATAAGACAATTTACAGAATGGCTGACGTGAGAGAAAGGTACACTTTCGAAAATGAGCACAAACGCACTGCATTCATTTTTAAAACTCATATAAACTATTTGCGGAACTATTTTAGAGACAACAAATCTTTTGAGACCCGAAATTTTGAGGTAGAGCTGAAAGATTTTGTGCTGGTTGGTGAGGAGCAGCAGGCTTCTGTAAATCCAAAATTAAGTGTGCTTCAGAATTTACTGGATGAAATGGAAGATTGGGAAAGAATGCTGTTGCTTATGCGTGGACAAAATATGCCTTACAGTGAAATAGGAAAGTTTGTAAATAAACCAGAGAAACAATTGAAAGTTTATTATGCAAGGCTTAAAAAAAAGTTACTGGATGATATGAATGATATTTTAAATAAAAGTACCAATGAAAAGTAAACATTCCAGACATATAACAGAAGATGAGCTGGATAACTTATTGAGAGAATCTTTTCTGAGTCTTGATTTTGAGACTAATCTGAAAAATAAGGAAGTTTTGTCTGCTGTTGGTCAGAGAACTTTATCGAAAAAAAACAGATTTAATTTCTTTACTTCTTACCGGCTTAATTTGGTGTTTTTGATTTTTTCGCTGTTGATCTGCCTCACGTGTTTTTATCACTATGCGCAAGGTTTTCCAATTGCAAAAGTAGAAACCGTTCAGAGTTTAAAAATCATAAAGGCTTCAGAAATTAAGAAGGTAAAACCCACCTCGATATCAAAGGTTGTTATTCCATTGAAAATAGAAGCTTCTAGCAATACCACAAAGAAACGGAATCAAAAAAATAAGACAATAAAACAACATAAAAAAACAGCATCAGCTAGTGTTTTAAAACAGAAACTTACCGCGGATAGTTTATCGAGATTAGAGGAAGTAAGTGTTTCTCGAAGATCTAAAGATAGTTTATCGACGGTTATGAAGACCGATTCTTTAAAGGCTGTGCGTGAAAATCAATCTAAGACTGCCTTAATAGCTAAAAATAAAACAACGAAATCACAAAAATCGATGAGGCAGCCTACACCTGAGATAAAAGTCAGGACTAAAAAAATGGGTACTAGCAGGTTGTTTAAAAAAGATGGCACATTTCGTATGAAAGGTGGAAGATACGGGAAGTCGAAACATCCTTACCATCGTTAGTCTTTAGAGTTTTAAACCCTCTGTTTCTAAAACATAAGGCGGAGGCTGATGAATAACAATGAAGATAAAAAATAAAGGCTCAAACACTGAGCCTTAAATGAGTTACTGGGTTTTATCCTCTTCCTGCGCTTCTTTATCGTCGCCACCAAGACTATAAAAGTTGTTTTCTTCGTCCTCGCTGCCAATGTTTTCCTGTACATCATCTAATTCAGAACCCGGGATATCAAGATCTTCACCAGACATATCTTTCATATTTCCCTTATGATTTGGAGCATCGTGATCTGAAATAGATGTTTTTTTATGCAAAGTTTCAGGATCAAGATCAGTTTCTTTATCGTTATTATAAATGTCTTCGTTTGAAGGCTTTGAAGGATAGCCAGGAAATTCTTCTTTAGATTTACCGGAATTGGTTGTTTCTTCTTTTTTCATGATAGTCTTTATTCTAATTGTAACTAAACAGATGTCAGGCGCCTTAGTCTCTGCAATTCTATAAGGATAAAGGGTATTGAGAGATTTATATTCGACGTGTTGAGTAAAATAATTCTCAGGAAGACGCTTTAAACTCCTTAAAAACATCTTTAAAAAAAGCGTCAAAATTACTCTGAAGTTCATTTTCATACTCCTTAAAAAGTTTAATAGAGTTATCGAGCTGAACGGGATGTTTAATTCGGTGTGAAAGGTGATTCAGAACGGTTTGTATTCCTTCAATTTTGGAGTAGGAGTGATAAATGTCGTTTTGAATAACGTATTCTAAAAATCTATTGCTGCTTTTTGGAAGAAGATGTTGATTGTCTGAATAAACCTTGTAAACCTTTTTTGAGAATTCTGCAAGTGAAACATTTGAATAGCTGGAGAAGTCTTTTGCCAGAAAATAGTCGAAATAAATATCAATCAAGATGCCACTGTATTTTTCGAAACCGTCATAAAAAACACGTTTGCTTTTTTTAAATTCGGGGTGCTCATCGGTAAATGAATCGATTTTACGGTGGAGTAAAACTCCTTCAATAACTTTTTGCGAAAGGCCTGTAAAGTTGTTGCCCCGCAAATGATCTGCAATGAAATTTCCTATTAAAAGATCTTCGTCATTGTTCGATAGAAAAGCGTGAGCGAGGTAGTTCATCTTGCTAAATTAAGAAATTTACACTTATTGTTTTAGCTTCTGAAAGTGTATTGTCTTAAGCCAAAAAAATATAATTATGTCGCTTTTCGGGATTTATAAAAAAGGCATAAAAAAAAAATCACGACTTTGAACTTACTTTCTTTTTACGCGTATAAGATAAAAACAAGTATTCTCATGAAAACTTTACTCCTCTTTAGTTGCTCCTTATTTTCCCTTATAGGGTTTTCGCAAAAATCTGAGAAAATATTTGGAAATGCCCGACAGCACAAATCCATAGGTTATTACAAAGAGCAGTCAGCTGCCTGGGAAAGGGAACTGGAAAAGAATCCAAAAGATGCAGCTGCCTGGTATAATTATTACTACGCAAACAGAAACATTCTTTTTAATGATACAGTTAGTAATCGTAGTCCGAAAGAAAAAAGTGATCTGTTAAATAGCATCGTTGATAAGATGGGCAAAGCCGTTCCGGAAAGTTATGAGTACAATATCGCGAAGTGGCAGATAGGTGGAAATGATCCGAAATTTTTACCCTATTTAAAAAAGGCTATCGAGATAGGAGAAGGGCGGACAGAACACCTCGACTATATGATTAATCAAGGAGAATTGACAAGGAATATAAAAGATCGCGAGATTTATTCTCAGAAAAAGTTCGAGGCAGGGCAATTTTCAACAGGCGTTATTTATTATAACTACAATGTTTTAATGGGGTTGAGGGAAAATGCAATTCTAATAACATCTGGCGACAACGACACCTATCCTATCTGGTATTTGCAATCACAAGGTATTCGAAAAGACGTTACAGTTATTAATATGTACCTGGTTCAGTTAGATGATTATCGCGAAAAACTCTTTCAGGAATTAGGCCTTACAAAATGGGAGAAACCTGCCGGTTCGAAAGTAGCAGACGCGGATCACGAGCATGATAGAAATACGATTATTACACACATCGCTTCTAACTCCAAAAACTATCCATTGTACCTGGCTCTTACCACAGCTTGTGACGATAAGTATACCAAAGCAATCCAGGAAAAACTTTATCTAACAGGGCTGGCTTACTTGTACAGTAAAGAACCCATAGATAACATTGCCCTTTTGAAAAATAATGTGGAGCATCAATACGCGTTTGATTATCTAGACAAACCTTTTTATCATGAGATATCTCCTGACATCGTAAAAATGGTAAATGGAAATTATATAGTGCCCTTACTGACACTTTATGATCACTATAAACTTGCCGGAGAAAATTTAAAAAGCGAATGGACAAAATCAAAACTACTCACAATAAGTAAAGGAACAGACAATGAAGTTGAAATAATTAAACATTTACAAGCTCAGTAAGTTCTTGATGTTTAAATTCAATAAACACGATAAAGTTAACAGTAGTGATGAAGAACTCATGCTACAACTCACGGATGGCGACCGGCAAGCCTTTGAGACGCTTTATGACAGATATTTTAATAAATTAGTTTGGTTTGCCAAAGGATTTGTCGACGAAACAAATAGGGCAGAGGATCTTGTGCAGGATGTTTTTATAAAGGTTATTGAAAATCCTGATTTGTTTGATCAATCAAAAAAATTCTCAACCTGGATTTATGTGGTTACGTCTAACCGTTGTAAACAGGTTCTTAGAGATGAAAAGAACCGTTTAAGAATCTTACAAGAAAATGTATTTCCTTATGTTGAAAAAACAAGCAGGTTTATGGGATTTTCAGACTTTAATTTGTTGAAAGAGAAGATACAAAAAGTCTATATTAACTTCACCGAAAAGGAAAAAAATATTTACACCCTGCGATTTGAACAGGAACTAAGCATTAAGGAAATTGCTGAAATACTCGAATTACCGGAAGGCTCAATTAAATCAGGCATCTATTATCTACTAAAAAAATTAGCTCATCATTTAAAAGACTTTACACATGAATATTAATTTTGAAAAAACGCCCAATACTGTTTTTGATTGGGCTGAAAAATTGTCGTACACCGAATTAAGTAATTTACAGAAAAAGCAAGTTTTGCTTTATATGTCTGAAGAAGATTATACGGGGATTTATGAAACTTCAAAAGGGGTCAAAATTTTATTGAAAAGGGCTCCGGAAGTAGCCAATACTGGCAGGAAAAACGCCCTTCTCAATCATTTTGATGTAAATTATTCACGCAAAAAGCAAGCAAGGTTTAAAACTATAATTGCCTGGCAAGCGGCAGCAGTCATCTTAATGCTAATATCAGGCTGGTTATTTTACCGTGTTTTTGATCTTCAAAAAGCAGATTCTGTTTTGCAGGTAGCTAGTACAGATACGGTTTACGTGACTAAAGAAATCAGCGCTGAACCAGAACATATTCATGATACTGTTTATCTTTATAAAGAATCCGCAAAATCTGCGTTCAAAGAAAATTCGGTTATAGATTCATCGCAATCTGCCATTTCGGGGAAGTTAAATACCTTGGAGTCTTTGCCAGTAGTAGAGCAGAAAAATGTGTCTGGATTACCTAAAGGTAATAGCATGAAAGATGATAGTCTTTTAAAAAAATTTGGATTTGTAGCGATGTAGTTAGTTGATGGTTACTAATGACGCGTAATTAAGAGTAGCAAATTTAACCTTGAAAGATTTATTTATTTTTGATGGTCCGAAAATTCTAATAGAACTGGTTAAAATGCTTCCAAGGTCTTCAGTTTGATAAGTGTCAGTTCCATTTCCGGTTAAGATCGGGTAAATGCCTCTGAGCACCGCTTTAACCTGATAGTCTGTGCGTTCGTCTATCAAAGGAAAGGTTACTTTAAACGGATCATTCTTATTTAAGAGATAATGGAATTGGGTAAATGTTGAGACTTTTTTTAAGGTATCAGAATTTCTATACAGACTGCAATCAATTACGATGGTGTAGTTTTTATTCAGGTAATCTGCGGGAATATTCCAATCAGAAAAATTAAAGGTTACATCTGCAGCAGCTTGCATGCCGCAATACACCTGTTGTGTAAACGTTCTTTCCACCTTACGGTACGTTGTTGTGATAGAAACGGCGTAAATGCCTTTTGCTTTAAAAATATGTTTCGGACTTAGTTCGTTCGAGCTGGTTCCATCGCCGAAATCCCAACTGATTTTATCATAGATCTTAGAACAATTTTCAAAGTATACAGAATCTCCTTCCTGAATAAATAAGTCAGAAGCTTTATAACTGGCACTAGGTTCTGAAAAATTTTCGATTTCGGTTTTCCAATCCATTCTTTTCACTTCCTTTTTACAGGAAATTGAAAAAATAATACAGAATGCAAGAAGTGCAGTAGTAAAAGTTACTTTCATTGGCAGGTGTGTTTGCCAAATATATAAAATTTTAAATAACAAGTTCTTTTGCCAGACTGTTAAAATCTACACCGTCAAAATTACCGCTACTCATCATCAATAAAACGGAGTCGTTCCATTTTTTAGATTTCAGATAATCTGTAACATCTGAACTTTTAGTAAACACTTCAAGATCTTTTCTGTTAAAACAAGCATGTACCTGCTCAGGAGTAATTTCTTTAAGTTTTTTATGGGCTATGGTGTGCGGATTAAAATAAACTATTGCTTCGTCAGCCAAATTCATAGAGTCTTTGTACTGTGCTAAAAACTCTTCGTTCAAACTACTAAATGTATGAAGTTCCATACATGCAATAATTTTACGCTTTGTGAATTGTTTTTTCACAGCGTCAGTCGTAGCTTTTAGCTTGGAAGGAGAATGAGCAAAATCTTTGTAGAAATTAAAGGTATCTTTTTTGTATACTAATTCTAGACGCTTTGCCGCACCCTTAAAAGATTGTATAGCTTCGTAAAATTGAGTATTTAAAATTCCGATCTTGTTACAAACGAGGCGCGCTCCGTTTAAGTTCATTAAATTATGATTACCAAAAATTTGCAAAGGAATTTTTTGTTCGTTTACAAGCAAATACGTAGTGCCATCAATAATCTCGTGGTTTGGAACAGAGTAAGGCATCTTGTCAATTTTTGAGTTTGTGGTAGTTTTGCAAACATCCTCCAGCACTTTGTCCTCTGAGCAATAAATCAAACTTCCATTTGGTTCAATAAGATTGATAAACTTTTTAAACTGATCAACATATATTTCAAAAGTTGGAAATACATTGATATGATCCCAGGCTATGCCACTTAAAATTGCAATATTTGGTTTGTAAAGGTGAAATTTTGGACGACGGTCGATAGGTGATGCAAGATATTCGTCGCCCTCAATTACGGCGTATTGTGAAGTATTTGTTAAGTTCACCATGGTATTAAAGCCCTCCAATTGAGCTCCTACCAGATAATCTGTTTCAATCTTTAAATAATTCATTACATGAAGAATCATAGCTGTAATAGTGGTTTTGCCATGACTTCCACCAATAACGATTCTGGTTTTTGTTTTTGTAGCCTCGTAAATGTATTCTGGATAAGAATAAATTTTTAGTCCCATTTGTCTTGCGCGAATTAATTCAGGGTTGTCTTCACGGGCATGCATTCCTAAAATTACTGCATTTAAATCGCCCTTGATTTTATCCGGGAACCAGCCTATTTCTTCAGGAAGAATACCTGCTTTAGCCAGCCTGCTTTTACTTGGTTCATTAATTTCATCGTCACTTCCTGTTACCTCAAATCCTTTTTCGTGAAGAGCCAGAGCCATATTGTGCATAGCGCTTCCACCGATGGCAATCAAATGTACTTTATTCATTTCTTAAAAATTAATGAGTTAAAGTAGGCTTTTGTAGTGACTGGAATAAAATGCAGAAGATTTATTTTACACAATGTTGTGTTTATAGGCCTAAAAAATCTAGAATCTTAAGCCCATAACCATAACGTCATCCGTTTGTGGAAGTCTTTTTTTCCATGAAATAAGTTCGCGCTTAAAAAGAATTTTTTGTTCCTGCATTGGTAACTTATAAATTGATTGTATGAGCTCCTTAATTTTTGTTTTTTTGTATTTTTTGTTTAAAGGCCCGCCAAACTGGTCTTGCAAACCGTCCGAAAATAAATAAAGACAGTCGCCAGACTGAAGTTGAACGCTGGAAGTCTTGAAACATTTTTTATCATTTTCAAAAAAACTGTAGCCAATGGTTGATTTTTGAATATCGAGAGGAATTATTTCTCCATCTCTTACCAATACTTGCTGAAATTTCGCAATGCTGTAATCGAGTACATAAGTTTCTTTGTTAAAAGAGAAAATTCCAATGTCCATACCATCTGCTACAATATCGTTCCGGTTTTTACCGTGAGCCAGAACCTCATTAAGGTCTTTATCAAGTAAGGTCATTATTTTTCCGGGATCGGTATTCTTAAGTTCTTTAATGTTTTTGTATAAGGTGTTAATTCCCAAAACACTCATAATGGCCCCTGGAACTCCGTGTCCTGTGCAATCGGAGGCCAGGAATACTATGCGGTCTTCTGCAAAACCTTCCACTCTGCTGGTTCTGTAAACAAGGTAAAAATCTCCTGACACAACATCCTTTGCTTTTGAATAGATAAAACTGTCCGCAAAACATTCCTTGAGTTTGGTTTTTCCGGGTTGCAATGCTTCTTGTATGCGTTTAGCATAGCGAAGGCTTTCCTGAACATCCTGATTTTTTAAAGCCAGTAGTTGTTTTTGTTCATTGAGCTCTGTGTTTTTTGTAAGGAGGGTTGCGTACTGTTCTTCAATCTGTATTCTTTGCGCTTCAATTTCCTCTTTTTGTTGATTGATCGCCAGGGTGCGTTCCAAAACTTTCTCTCTGAAAAAGTTTGTGAAAATGTGTATTTCCTGAGCCATTTTAAGAAAGTTAATGTAAATAGAGTGAAACTCTTTTATTTTAGAGCGCTTGAAAGTCAGGGAATCGAGGCTAAATCCAGAGTTTATATATTTGTGAAAAGATGAGGAGATGGATCTTACAGATTTGGTAATGAGTTGCGTGAGGAATATAATGGTTAAGATGAGAAAGATGATTAAAATAACAACAACCATTATAGTGTCTTCTGCAAGCTTTTGTTTATGTTCTTTTTTAATCAGGAGAATTTCATTATCCATATCCTCAATTAGCAAGGCGATCTTATCAAAAATTTGCTTTGAAGTGTCAAGATAACCGCTGCTTCCTTTGGTGCCAATTTTGCTTTCTATACGTACAAGAATTTTAAAGTATTTCGTGTAATAATAAAGGTTGTTGATAAGGAAATTTCGCTCAAGGGGTTCAAGTTCTGTGCTCTCGTTTATAAATTCGATAAAGTTTTTTGTTACCATGTTAAATTGGTGCACATACTGAAGGTCTTTTCGCAATAAAAAGTCTTTCTCGTGCTTTCTCAAAACGAGACAAAAATATTGTACATCTTTATTTTTAAAGTTATAGATCTGATGAGCAAATTCCCTCATCTTTCCCTCCAATCCATAATTTTTAAACCCCTTTAATTTATATAAATAAATTAGTTCGTTGTAAGTGTTTTTATACCCAGAGAAATAGTTCTGGATTGCATTTATTTTCCACTCTAGTTTATAAGCGTCGGTAATGCTTGATTTTTCAAGATATCTGAGAGCCCGCTTTGTTTTCTTATTGAGGTCACTGAATTTTTTTTCGGGTGCTGAAAAGGCTTCACTATAAAAAGTAGAGTCGTTAAAATCACCAATTAAAATATCTTCTTTTAACTTATTTGTTTCTAGTAAAAGAATACGTGTTGTTTTTAAATTGGAGTGGTAATCTTCCAGCTTTTTAGAGGTATTTATTGAGTTAATAAAAAGAAAAATTGCAATGAGGCAAATGAGGAGAATGGCTGAAAAGGAACAAATGAGCCAGAATCTTAAACTAGTGAGCATGGCCGTAAAAGTAGCTTACTTAAGTACTTTCCTTGTTAAGTAAAAATTACCTAAACTTCATCAAAGTGTTTGTTTATGAAGAGTAGGTAGAATTTTGACGCTTCAAGATTAAATTATTTAATGTTATCTTTGCAGCTGTATTTTAGTCGAGTGCCAGTTTATTGTAGATCAATGATGGAAATATTCGGTTTAAATCAAAATTTAAAAACTATATAAGTACATATGAAAAAAATAGTAAAAGTTGGAGATATAAATTGTGGTTCTGATGAGCTTTTTTTAATTAGTGGTCCTTGTGTTATTGAGGACGAAAAAATCATGATGGACACTGCTGAAAAATTAAAAGAAGTAAGCGCTCGTCTTAACATTAAAATTATTTATAAATCGAGTTTTTTAAAAGATAATCGTAGTAGTTTAAAATATTATGATGGTCCGGGACTGGAAAAAGGGATGAAGATTCTTGCGAAGGTAAAAGAGCAGTTCGGCTTTCCCCTGATTACAGATATTCACGAAAGTTATCAGGCAGCAATTGCAGGAGAAGTTTGTGACGTTCTTCAAATTCCTGCCTATCTGTGTATGCAGAGCAGCCTCATAGTAGCTGCTGCAAAAACCGGGAAGGTGGTAAATATTAAACACGGTCAATTTCTTGCACCAGATAATATGAAACATCCGTTGCAAAAATGTATTGAGGCGGGAAATGATAATGTAATTCTAACAGAGCGCGGTTATGTATTCGGATATAACGATCTTATTGTTGATCCACGTGCTTTTTACCATATGAATAAATTGGGATATCCAGTGGTATTCGACGTAACCCACTGCGTGCGTAAGTATGGTATTCCAAGTTCAGATGCAAAAGGTGGAGCCCGTGAATTTTTACCCGTATTAGGCAGAGCAGGAGTAGCCAGTGGAGTGGATGGGTTATTTGTAGAAACTCATCCCGATCCTTCTACAGCTTTGTGTGATGCAGCCTCACAACTTTGTGTTTATGACCTTGAAGAGTATTTAAAACCACTTATTGAACTCCATAACGTGGTGAGGAAATATCCAAATCATTAAAAAAATAATTGGTGCCACTTAAAGAGCCGCGGAGAGATCTGCGGCTTTTTGTTTTTTTATGCTTTGAGGAATTTTATCTACGTGTACATCTTCTGCGAAACTTTTTTCCTTGAAAAGCTTTGAAAATGCTATGATTTGATGGTTGGCATAGTTTTGTTATTGAATAGGCAGCACTATTTAATTTGAAATTATGAAAAAACTAATGATAATAATTGCAAGTGTAGCCTTTATGGCAAGCTGCAACAGTAAAGATAAACAGAACGCTGCAGCGCAGCGCATGAAACAAGCTACCATCGATTCTATTTCTTATGCAAATAAGCAACAGCGTACTATAGATTCGCTACAGGCTTTGACAAATGTATCACTGTCAGCGGGCATACAGGAAGAAAGCCCAGCGATGGTTCCTTTAACTCCGGGGCATGAAAAAGTAGCTCCCAGGAAAAATATACCGTCCGTTGGTTCTCAGCCAGCAATAAATACACCTAAAACAACTAACAACGCACCCGCTTCTCAGCCACAAACAAATTCGCCTTCTGGCTCTACTGTGGCACCTGCAGATAATTCAACTGTAGCTTCAACACCTGAGAAGAAAAAAGGCTTAAACAACGCCGCCAAAGGTGCCATCATAGGGTTAGGAGCGGGTGCAGCCGCCGGTGCTATTATTGGTAAAGAAAATCGCGGCAAAGGCGCCATTATAGGAGGCGTTGCCGGGGCCATTGGAGGTGCTGTAGGTGGTGCAGTACTTGATAAACGTAAAAAGAACAAGGCTGCTGAAGCTGCCAAAATTGATTCGCTTCGCCAAGACTCCATCAGAAGGTCTAAATAAAACTTTTTGAGCTACCTGCAAAAGGAATGTTTTCATTTCGCAGGTAGCTCATTTTTTATAATTTATTTTTTTTCTTATAGCTTAAAAATGTCATTATGATGCCTAGCTCTTCTTCGGTTACAAGAGAGTCGGGCATACTTGTTTCGTGACGGGCGTTAGAAACCCTAAGTGTGTACCCGGTTAATTCTTCGGGTTTAAAATCAGGAATTACATCTCTGCCTTTCACTTTAGTAGTATGACATCTGCCACAACTCATGTTATATAGAATTAAACCCTGATCGCAGCGTTTAGCATATTCCACTTTAACATGTGGCAACATAGCCTCCGGTAATTCGTACTGAATTCTTTTTTGAGAGCTACAAGCTACAATAAGCAGGATAGCTGCACACAAATAGGTGATGTAAATTAGTTTCATTAGTATTCGCCTCCCACTTTTCGTTTATTTAGAGTTTTTATTTTGGATTTTGGTAAAGTGTCTGGGGCTTTTTCAAAGGGGATCACCTCAGTGAGAGATTTCATAAAAGCAAGGAGGTTAGTTTTTTCTTCCTTAGATAAGTGTAAAGAGTCGGAAGATAATGTTTGATTTGGCACGTTTAAGCCACGGCCAGCACCGCCGCCAGCATCATAAAAATCAATTACCTGATTTAAATCCCTAAATACTCCGTTGTGCATATAGGGTTTGGTTTTCTCTGCATTACGAACGGTTCCTGTTCGGAATGCGTTTAAAGTTTGTTCTGATGGATTTACAGTGTATCTTCCCTGGTCTCCGCTTAAATAATTAAAGCTACTGTCTTTAGGAACCCCAATAACTTCAAATTCAGATCCCACATAGGGAGGCTTAACACCATTAAACTGAGGCGCAAAATGACATGTGGCGCACTGGGCCTTACCCATAAACACATTAAAGCCTGCCATAGCGTCTTTGGCCAATTCTTTATCATCGTTTATGGCCATGTCAAATGGAGCATTGTACCTGCTAAATTTGCTGTAATACATGGTTATTGCGGACGTTATATGATCCATTGATATTTCGGATAGTTGGGGAGTATATTTTAGCAACTCTTTAAATCCATTTTTGTAGTCGTCGCAGCTGAGAATTTTTTTGAGGACATCTTTTTCTGCGCAGGAGAGCTCCAGTGAGTTTGTGATCACAGCCCGTGTCTGATCTTGCAAGGAAGTATGAACACCATCTGCCATCAATAAATGATTGTAATTAGCGTTTACCAAAGTTGGGGAGTTGCGTGGTAAGGCGCTTTTACCATCAAATTGAAGTGATGTTGCCGTTAAGGTGTCTGTGAAGAATTGCTCGGGCTTGTGGCAGGAAGCGCAGCTTCTCAGATTATTTCCAGATAGAATAGGGTCGTAAAATAGAAGTTTTCCAAGGTTATCAATTTCTTCTAAAACTTTTTCATCATAAACTCTTACAAAAACTCCCTTGGCGTTTTGACCTTTGTAAAGCGATTTACTGAAAATAGAGGTCGCACTTTTACTTAAAGAATAATCAACATAACTTTTTGTTACAACTTTGTAATCTCTTATCAATTGCTGGTTTTTAGCAAAAAGAGGATTTACAAATTTTTTTATAAAAGTGAAGTGATCAAATTCAAGATTATCATCCGGTTGTGTATTTGCGAAAGTAATAGCCTCCTTGTAAAGCGTCAGATAAGATTCTGAAAGTGCGTTGGCAGGAAAACTTTCATTAAAAGATAGGTAAGTTGAATAAGTATTTCCCAACATTATTCTGAGCTCAGGAATTATTCTTTCAGGATCGGGACATTCAAAGCCTGTTGTATAAATGGCTGCAAGGTTTAATAAAAATAAACGGTTGCATAAATAGAAATGGTCGAAGGTTTTAAGGTGAACGGTGATAGAATCTTCATTATAAATTTGTGAGGCTTTAAGTGAAGATTGCATGAGGTTGAAAACTGAGTCTTTAGATATAGTTTCTTCCTCAATATAAAGGCCGGCTAATGTTAAGCCTGCGCCTTCGCGCCTGTAGGGTTTTTCAAATTTTTCAAAAACTTCTGTTTCCCATTCTACGGGTAGGGGACCGTTAATTTTTTTATAGGATACAGGTTCTAGATACCGGAACCAGAAATCCATTTTTTTTAAATCCATTCGAACCAAATTGATCTGAGCTTTTATTTTTTTTCGTGCTTCAGCCGAACTAAAATCAGTTGTACGAATACTGCTTAACAGTGTGGATTGTTTTTTGTTAAACTCGGTTAACCCTTTAAAATAACCAAGTGAATAATTTGTTTGTTGCTGATCGTTCTTAAAGGAAAAAGTAACAAATGTAATTACAAGAAGTAGGGTAGCTATTATGGCGGTTTTAGTTGACAATGGTAATGACTTTTATAAGAATAACCGGACATGTATTTCATGTCCGGTTATCATAATTTTTAAAATGTTTAGTGAATTACAACTAACTTAACGCTAGCTGATTTGCTTCCGTTATTCAGTTTTACAAAGTACTCTCCGTTTTTTAATGAAGAAGTATTTAAAGTAATTTCTCTTTGTCCTTTTTCAAGATCTTTTTCTAAAGAGTTGATTACTACTTTACCTTGAATGTCGAATACAGTTACAGCTACGTGAGCGTTATCGTCAAGATTAAATCTTAAAGTAGCTTCGTCTTTTGCTGGATTAGGGTAAAGACTAACAAAGTTTTCTGATTTTGAAAGTGATTTAATGCCAACGTCTTGTAAGCTTTTTCCTTCAACCATGAACGTGTAAATACTCTCATCAGAATCAGAACTATTTACAGCGATGGAAGCAGTATGAGTTCCAACAGAGGTAGATAAGTATTGCACTGTGAATTGTTTGGTTGCATTAGCAGCAAGAGTTACAGGGAAAGTAGATGGATTAACGAATGTGAACATCGCTGCATTATTTCCGTTAATTGACATTCCAGTAAGGTTTAAAGTCCCTGTTCCAGTATTTTGAATGGAGAATTCTTTAGTTACAGCTGTGTTGTAAATTACTGAACCGAAATCTGTATTATCGTTTGCATTGATAGCAGTATTTCCGCTAACGATGTTTACGTTATTACCAGTTAAGTTAATTTCAGGAGCAACACCAGAACCTTGAATCGCGTAAGAATAACCAGACTCGTTAAAATCATTATTGTTTATAATTATTTTTGCGTTGCTGGTTCCTAAAACTACAGGAGAATATTGAGCATAAATAGTTTTTGATGCATTTGCCGCGATAGTTGTAGAAACAGGTGAGTTTACAAATGTAAAATCTCCTGCGTTAGCACCTGAGAAACTTAAACTGTTTATATATAGTACACCAGGTCCTGCGTTTTGAATAACGAAAGCTTTCTGCACAGAAGAACCAAGATTCACAGATCCAAAGTTAGTATTGTCGTTCGCAGTTACTGCTGTATTTCCAGTTGGAATATTTACTGCATTTCCTTGAACGTTAATTTCAGGATTTGAAAGTGCAGCAGCTGAATTATACAATGTCATTAGCTGCCCGCCTTCTACCAGAGCACCAGGTTGTGCATAGTGAGCCTGGTCAACAATTAAAAACATACCCGCACCTAATACGTCTTGAGCATCAAGAATGCCAGAAGCTTCTTCGTCAATAGTTAAAAAGTTTGCACCACCTGTCATAAAACGTGTAGTATCGTGTTGAGCAAAAAGACTGAAATTATCTGTAGCGAGTTTGTAATTCCAAACTTTTCCATTGTGTGCATTGTTTCCAACATCTTCAACAAGCATCATGTTACCATAATGATCAATAGTGATATTGTCTAACATTTTTTGACCTTCAGTACCATCTAATACAGTAGTAATAGTGCCTCCCAATTCAGGATTGTTGATGTCAGTAAAACGAAGTCTCCAAACACGACTTGGACTTGCAAAAGCATTTGTTGTTGCAAAATAAAAGTCTCTTGGATTTGAAGGATCCCATGCTCCATCTTCCGGACGAAGGAAGTTTGTAACACCAACGTTATTGCTGTTAGTGTTTAATGTTGCACCCGTTTGATTAGAAACGTTTCCGAGGTCAATTAAGTTAAATGTTGTTCCAGCATTTGGAAAGCCCGTGCTTACTTCATTTAATAAACCTAAAACAGCAACTCCGTACAGTTTACCGCCTACTAAACCAGCTTTAGTTATTTCATTCCCAGTGCTGCTTTTTGTACCGATGTATACGTAAACTTGTCCCGGAGTAGCATCATCTAGTCCAACAACAATCGTTTTATCACTCGAATAAGGACATGCAACCTGATTTTCGAATGACGCTTTTCCTAAATGAGGAAGCTCATAAGTATTACCGGCATTAGGTCCAGTGGCAATGTGCGCCAAAGCACGACCTTCAGTTCCTGACTCTTCGCCATTCATGAAAATCCGTTCTTGTGTTCCCTTTCCTGAAGCAGCATTGTAATAAGCCGAAACTGCGGGAAGGTCAGCCGAACAAAAACGTCCGAATGCTGCTAGTGTAGAGGTGTTAGCTGCATTGTAAGTAGTGTAAGTTGTTCCAGTCCAAAGATTGATGTTTTGCATGAGGTCAGCACCACTCACTACTGCTAAGGTTGATTTATTAATAACCCATTTTGAGATAAATGCTCCAGGTTGACCGTGAGCGCGGGCAACACCAGCGGTACTGCCAAACTCATGATTCATTAATAAAGTGAAGGTTCCGTCATTGTTATCGTAAGCTCCTAATCCATCAGGAGTTCCGCACATAGTGTAACCACCAACTGAGCTGCTTGTTGTAAATATTGAAGTAATTGTTGAGCCAGCTGCCAAAGGCTGAAGGTAAGGTGTTTGTGAACTGCTTGGTCCTGTAACAATTGTCTGCGCCATAGCAGAACCGATTATTCCAAAACCCATCATTAAATGTGTTAGATTTTTTTTCATAGAGGTTTAATTAATTTTATGCAGCAAAACTACCCGCACAGTCCAACCCCAGCATTAGTTCAGTTTAATGAAATTATTAAGAATAGCATCTGAAACAAGGTATTGACTTCACTTAATTACAATTAATTTACATTGTAAAGAGAAGTTTACCTACGGCAACGTTACCGGAATGAATTACAGGCGTCTGATTTTTAGACCGTTTACCTTACGCTGATTTTTAGTAAGGTATCTACTTAGATATATTTATTATTCTTGGCTTCTTTAATGGCATCCTCGCGCGAATGAACATTCAGCTTCACATAAATGTGTTTGATATGTGATTTAACGGTTTCAAGATCTATAAACATTTCTTTAGCGATCTTGCTACGACTTTTTCCGTTTGCAACCTGCTCAAGAATTTCTGTTTCGCGTTTTGTAAGGGGAGAATTTTGATTTTTATGAAATGATTTAATAACAATCTTAGCCACGTTCATACTCATTGGCGCACCACCGTTAACTACTTCTTGTATGGCGTCCATTATTTTTTCTGTACTGTCGCTTTTTACGAGATAACCAGCAGCTCCTTTAGTTAGAGCATTAAACACATTATCTTCGTTCTCATACACCGTCAACATTAAAATATGTGTTTTAGGTAAAAGTGTCTTTATTTTAGGAATGGCGTCAACACCTCTAATACCCGGTAATTCAATATCCAGAAGAATTACCTGTGGTTCGTCGGCGGCAAGGTTTGGCAGGGCATTTTCCACGCTGGAATAGGAATTAACAATTTTGTATTTTTCTGAAGCGTTAATCAGATAAGTGAAACCGCTTCTTATGGTTTCATCATCTTCTATGATTACAACTTTAATAATGTCCTGGTTTTCCATAGCTGAATTAAGTAAAAATATCTTTTAAAATAAAATGTAATTGCGTTCCCTTTGCGGCCTTCGAGTCCGTAAGCATCATTCCATTCATCCGGTCGGCACGGTTTTTCATGTTCTTTAATCCGTTTCCATTTACCGCAAGTTGTTTATCAAAGCCTGTTCCACTATCCCGTATAAAAATTTCAAGATCATTATAAACAGTCAACGAGATGCTTACATTTACACAATCTGCGCTTGAATGTTTTAAAATGTTACTGTAAGCTTCTTTAAAGATCATCGTTAGGTTCCTACTGTAATCCAGCTTGAGCTTGAGTTTGGTATCTGGATCAATTGTATGACTGAAATTAAAATCCACTTGCGTTTCCTGGAAAAGCTCATTGCCAATGTCTTTGATGTGCTCAACGATTTCGTAAAGCCCATCATTTTGCGAATTTAAAGACCAGATAATGTCTTTTGATCCATTATACAGCGTGCGTGTGTTTTCTTTAATCTGCATTACAAGGTTACTAACGTCCTGCTCTTTGCCGCTTATTTTCGATTTTAAGATATCTGTCAGTACAGAAATGCGTGTCAGGCTGTTGCCCATTTCATCATGAAAATCTTCTGCCGTACGCTGACGAAGCTTCATGAATTCTTCTTCACGTATTTTTTCTAAAATCTCCTTTGCTTTTTGTTTGCGTTTTTGTTTTCCGCGGGTAAACACATAAGCTATCAAGGCCCCTGTTCCTAAAAGTAATAAGATAACTATTAATTGAAAGAGCCGGGTCTGGTAAAATGCTTTTTCAATTTCAAAAGCATAACTTATTTCATTAACAGAAACAGCTCCTCCTTTAGTTAGCCCTGTCACCCTTAATGTGTATTTACCCGGAGGAAGGGCAGGGTAGATGATATAGGGATTGTTGGTGGTTGTGAAGTTTTTGTCAATACCATCAAGTTTGTATTTATAAAAAACATCTTCAGGATTTGTAAAGTAGATAGATCCTAATTCAAAAGTGAGATGATTTTGTTTAGAATAAAGTTTTAAACCCTGAGGAATATTAAACCAGGTTCCCGAATTCTTAAAAAGGGTAGTATCTGTAATGGGCGAAGAAAATAATTTCACGGATCTTAGCAGAACAAAGGGTTTGTTTTTTTCAGCAATATTTGTAGATGGATTAAAGTGGAAAAGTCCTTTTGTTGTGCCAAACCAAAGACTGGAATCAGAAGCCTTTAACAAACAATTATGATTGCATTCCATGCCCAATAAGCCATCAGAGAGCCCATAATTTTTTATCGCCAGAATTTTTCCTTTATTGTCGAATTGTAGATTACTGATCCCGAATCCCGTTCCTATCCAGGCCTTTTGGGTTTCAGAAACATCAATGCTGTAGATGAAATTACTGGGTAATCCGTCGGCCGTTGTGTAAGAGATAATTTTATTGGTTGTGTGATTCCAATTTAAAACACCTTTGTCTGTAGTTCCAATCCAGATATTGTTCCCGTTTTTTGAAAGGCAGAGTACTGACGCATTTCCAAAAACGGCCTCGTTGAACGGTTTAATTGTATAGGTGTTATCTAATAAAAAAATGCCGTTCGAACTCCCTAAAATTACGTGCTCATTGTCAAACTGTTTTAAAGCTGTTATTAGCGCGGGCGAGTTTTTTACTTTGTAAATGGTCTCGTTTTTATCTCTTACATATAGCCCGTCGTTGCTGCCAATGAGCATGTTTCCGGTCTTGTCCTTAAGGAAAACGGTTGCGCCTCTCAAAGTTATTTCAGAATTGTTTTTTGCCTCTATCTTTTGAAGCCCGTCGTTTTTATTATAACGGTAAGCTCCTTTATTTGAAGTTCCAATCCAAACAGAATTTTCATCGTCTGCATAAAGTGTATTAATACGAGAATCGTCAAGCACCGTTTTACCATTATGTATCACAGCACTTATATCGTTATTTCTTTCAATTTTATACAAACCACCACCATAACCTGCTGCATAAATTGTTTTGTCGCGGCTTTCAGTAACACCCATTACGATAGTGTTTACGAGCCCTGAAGACTTGTCATAATAGGTAAAAGTGTTTTCACGGAATTTATAAATACCGTCGCCATTAGTGCCGAACCATAAGTTATTCTCAATGTCTTTGTAGATGTGATTTACAGAGTTGTCTGTAAACCCGCTTTTTTGATCGAAGTGCGTCAGTACAGCGCCTTCGAGTCTGTAACACCCTTTTTCTGTTGCCAGCCAAAGATTTTGTTTACTGTCTTCAGTAACGCTAAATACGTTAAGCTCAAAGGCAGAGTTATTACCCACTGTAAAAGGGGCAATTCTTTTATTTTTTATTTTTAATAATCCAATTCCCGTGCAAATTAAGGTGTCGCTATGCGTGGTAACATAAATACTTCGGATAAAAAGTTTTGCCTGTTTCTCGCCCAGATCGTTAACCAAAATCCATTTTTTATCAAAAACATAAATGCCTTTTTTAAAAACGCTTACCATTATTTGTCCCGACGGACTTTTAAAAACTGTAGTAACTCTTTCCGTCGAATCTCCTGTAACCAGAATTTTTTCAGCGGTTAGATTTTTTACTTTTATCAGAGAAAAATTATTGAGTGCATAAATGTCTCCATTTTCAATCTGAACTATTTCAGAAATGGAATATAAAAGACCGTTTAATCCTTTTATATTGGTAAACTGTTTTCCGTTGTATAAGGAAAGGCCGCCATTAGTTCCTATCCAAAGATTACCATTTTTATCACAGAGCAGGGAGTTAATATGATTTGCCACAAGCCCATCTTGAACTGTGTAGGCGGTAAATTTCTTTCCGTCAAAACGACTTATTCCCCCTTCTGTTCCAATCCATAGCTGACGGTAATTATCCTGACAAATAAATGAAGCTTGCGATTGAATAAGACCGTCCTCTACGGTCCAGTTTACAAAATTGTATTTTTGCCCGTAAAAATTTAAGGCAGCACAAAACAAAAAAATAAAACTCAGAATATGTTTTGCAACGCACTTCATTTACACGACCCGCTATAATTTCAGATCAAATCTACTAAAATTGCGGTTCACCGTCTCACTCGTTTCGGGGGATTTTAAAGTCAGGCTTAAGTAGAGATAGCTACTCTCCGGCACTAAGGAATATTCATGTACTTATGAGTCTGCAAACTAATCATCCATTTCGGATTTGATTTTACATACTCAATAATCTCAGGAACCAATTGCGCATGTTTGCTCCATTCTGGCTGCAGATATAAAAAACAGTCTTTACTCACCAGGTCAGCTTGTTCTTCGGCCCACTTAAAATCATGCTTATTAAACACAATCACTTTTAGTTCATGCGCTTTTGTATAAATAGCTTTTAACGGTACCATGGTCTTTTTTGGTGAAAGACAGATCCAGTCCCAGTTGCCGCTCAAAGTATACGCCCCGGAAGTTTCAATAAAAGTTTCGATGCCGTTTTGTTTCAGTAACCAAGTAAGCGCCTCAAGGTTGTAAATAAGTGGTTCGCCGCCTGTAACCACAACGCTTGTAGCTTTGTAAGCTAAAACATTTTCAACTATTTTTTCAATAGGAGTAAGCGGATGAATATTCGCATCCCAACTTTCTTTAACGTCACACCAATGACAACCAACATCACACCCACCAATGCGGATAAAGTAGGCGGCCTTACCCGTGTTAAAACCTTCTCCCTGGATTGTATAAAACTCTTCCATTAAAGGCAATAATTTCCCGGCTTTCAGCAGTACGTCATCGCCGGCACTTAGGCTATGTAATTTGTAATTCAAGCGCGTAAAGGTAGGGAATTGTTTTTCGTAACCCACAATGAGCATTAATAATTCTCATCACTGGTTTAGCAAATATTCACTTTATTCCATCATCTCCGTGCCGGGGTCCGTTATCTGGTGTTTGCCCGTGGCCTCCGTCACTATTCACATTAAACTAAAACTGTCTAACATTAAGTATACACGATCCGCTGCAAGAAAATCCGTAAATTTGCCTCCTATGAATATCGGAATGGTTTGCTTTCCAACCTATGGAGGAAGCGGAGTAGTAGCAACAGAACTCGGAATTGCCCTTGCAAACAAAGGTCACAAAGTGCATTTTATGTCCTATAGTCAGCCTTTTCGTTTGAACCTTTTTAACGAGAATTTATTCTACCACGAATTTAACGTAAACGATTACCCGCTTTTTGAATACCAGCCTTACGAAAGCGTATTGGCAAGTAAAATAGTAGATGTTGCTATTTACGAGCAGCTAGATGTACTTCACGTGCATTATGCGATCCCGCACGCATCAGTTGCCTACACAGCCCAGCAAATTTTAAAATCAAAGAAAATAAATCTCCCTTATGTTACCACCTTGCACGGTACAGATATAACGCTTGTTGGACGAGATCCCGCTTTTGAACCAGTTATTCGTTTTTCACTAAACAATAGTAATGCGATTACTTCGGTTTCTGAAAGTCTAAAAAAAGATACCTTAAAAACCTTTAAGATTGATAATAAGATAACGGTAATTCCCAATTTTATTAATATCAAAGATTACGAGGAAAGCAAAGAGTACTGTATTAAACGGAAATACGCTCCAAAAGGCGAAAAAATTTTAGTGCACATAAGTAATTTTAGAAAAGTAAAAAGAATAGAAGACGTTTTAGGCATTTTTGAAAACGTGAGAAAAGAAGTGCCTACTAAGTTGATTTTTGTAGGTGATGGTCCTGAAAAGTCACACATTGAGCAGCTTTCAAGACAAATGAATTTACAGCACGATATTATTAACCTTGGTAAGATTACCGACCCTAAAGAAATATTAAGTGTTGCTGACCTGTTTATTTTACCTTCGGAAACAGAAAGCTTTGGTTTGGCAGCTTTAGAAGCTATGGCCATGAAAGTGCCTGTCATTAGCACCAATAGCGGAGGCTTGCCAGAAGTAAATATAAACGGCAAAACCGGTTTTTTAAGTAACGTGGGAGATGTGAAGGAAATGTCGGAAAATGCCGTACGGTTATTGAAAGATGATACACTGCTGGCACAATTTAAACAGAATGCCTTTAACCAGGCTAAACAATTTGATATTGAAAAAATCCTTCCGCTTTATGAAAAGGTTTATAATGAGCTGCTTGTGAGAGAATCTATCAGTCAATAAGTGTTTAGTCTGGTATAATTTTTGTTACTTTTAACTATAAGAAGCACGGTGTATTGGGTAAGCGTTAAAAAAAATATTTGCTGGCTTTTTAGAGCGAAACAGTTTAATTTTGTAGGAAGATCATGGTAAAGACAAGTACTCACAATATCGAAATTTCTGTAGAAGTAAAATATTGGCCGCAGCATAGCATGCCAAAGGAGAATCACTATTTCTTCGTTTATTTCATTACTATCGAAAATAAGAGTGATTTCTCAGTTCAATTATTGAGAAGACATTGGGATATTTTTGATAGCATTGGTGAGAGCCGCCAGGTAGATGGCGACGGAGTTGTGGGCGAAACCCCTGTGTTAGAGCCAGGTCAAAAATTTGAATATAACAGTGGTTGCAACCTCACCAGTGAAATGGGACATATGAAAGGCTACTACACGCTTTTGAAACTGTTGGATGGTAAAGAATTTAATGTGGAAATTCCAAAATTTGAACTTATTGTGCCGGCTAAAATGAATTAGTTGTTTTAGAATAAAAGAATAGAAAAAGCCGGTGATGAGCCGGCTTCTTCATTTATTTAATCTTGTAACCAGGATTCAATTCAAGTATCTCTTCATAAATTCCATCATCTTTTCCGGGTAAAAAACCGAAAGGCTCTGAACTAAGGTCGGTCATTTCTAGAACATTGTGAATTTCCTCACTTACCCAATAATCATAAATGTCTTTACTTATTACCACGGCTGTGGCTTTTAATCTTCTAGCCAGGTTGTGTTCGTTAAAAGCTTCCAGTTCGGCGGCAGTTATGGCTTCTTTAAAAGCAAAATGTAACCAGCCAACTTTTTTACTCAAGCTTACAAGCCCAAAATACTGGATTTTACTTTCCGTTTTTTTGGACGTCGATTTTTTGGAAGCTTTTTTAGACACCATAGCTATCGGGGCTTTTGCAGTGACTTTCTTCGCAGACTTTTTTACGGTTTGTTTCTTCATAAGAGATTCGGTTTTTGTGAAAGTAGTTTAAATTTTTTTAAATGGAAGAACTTTTCTTATTAAGAAAAAGAGATTAATTAACGCTGTGTATCTTTACAGTATTGATCATACAATTTCACTGCCATTTCATCTCCAAGGCCATCTGCCTTACCAAGATCTTCGCAGGCGCCCCGCTTGTCTTTACTGGCCATCTTAATAGCAGCTCTGTTCACATAAGCTCCAGCGTAATCGAATTTTAATTTTATAGCATAATCCAAATCTTTTAAAGCTTCTACGTATTGTTTATTTCCCCCCTTCGCAACACCTCGGTAACAGTAACTTACCGGGTTTTTTGCATTCAACTTTATGGCATGGTCCAGGTCACTAATGGCTCCTGAATTATCATTTTTGTTAATTTTTGCAGCACCCCGGGCCACTAACGCTTCTTCCTCTTCTGGCATGCCGTCAATATAAGCGTCCCAATCTTTCACAGCCCCAGCATAATCGGCTGCTTCAAATTTACTTTTGGCCCTGAGTTTATAGGCTTTATAGTCGCGGTTTGTTTCATCCATGAGTTTGATAGCCTCGTTTAATTCCTTAATTGCATAATTATATTCTTTTTTTGCAAAGCGCACTTCCCCCTTTAACTGCATCGCGGGAATGTAATTTGACTTCGCTTCCAGGGCCGCCTCACAGGTCTCCAAGGCCCCTTTGTAATTTTTTCCTTTAAACATTAAGAGTGCCCTGTAATAAAATATCTCATGGTCGTCTAGCTTTTCCTGCACTAGAACATAAACCGCGGTATCCATCGCAACCTTTGCTTCTTTAAATTTATCGGTAAGGTAAAGCGTAATGGCTTTTAATTTCAACGACTCGAAATTCATCGGAGCTATTTTCTCCGCTTTTTCCAGGTCTTTTAAAGCATCTTTGTAATCCAGCAATTTTATTTTGGCATAAGCCGATTTATTTAGAGCTTCCCAATAATTAGGTTGTTCTTTAAGCGCTTTTTTTAAGAGTGGAAGAGCCTGCTCGTATTTTGCAGAATCGATGAGTTTTACAGCTTTTTTATAGAGCTCCTCATACCCCCCTTTTTGGGTGGTATCTTTTTTCGCTTCCTGCCCGTAACTTTTAACACATAAAAGCCAGATACCAACGAATACAAACCATTTATAAAAGCTTATTACCACGGCTATTAGCTTTTGGAAAAAAAAGATTAAATTGCTTATCTTTATACAAATATAATACCTTATGTCGTCATTCGGAACACTCATATTACTTGTTCTTATTTTACTCACATTGTTTTTTTCATTTGTGACTGTTCAGCAAGGTACTATTGCTATTACAACGATCTTTGGAAAATTCAGGCGTATTCTTCGTCCTGGATTAAATTTTAAAATTCCTTTAATTGAGCGAGTTTTCAAAAAAATATCCGTTCAAAATCGCAGTTCTGAACTTGGTTTCCAGGCAGTTACTGTCGATCAGGCAAACGTGAACTTTACAGCGATGTTGCTTTACTCGGTAATTAACAGCGATGAAGAAACTATTAAAAATGTTGCTTTTAAATTTATTGATGAAAAAAACTTCATGCAGGCACTTGTGCGTTCTGTAGAAGGCTCCGTGCGTGCTTTTGTTGCAACAAAAAAACAATCAGAGGTTTTAATTCTTAGAAGAGATATCGTAGAAGCTGTAAAAGATCAGTTGGACAGAACATTGGAAGAGTGGGGATACCATCTCATTGATCTTCAGTTAAACGATATTACTTTCGATGATGAAGTAATGCGTTCAATGGCCAAGGTAGTAGCCAGTAACAATTTAAAATCCGCTGCTGAAAACGAGGGTCAAGCCTTACTTATTACGCGTACGAAGGCCGCGGAGGCAGAAGGAAACTTTATTAAGATTTCTGCACAGGCTGAAAAAGACGCATCTCAGTTAAAAGGCCAGGGTATCGCTTTGTTTCGCCAGGAGGTAGCTAAAGGAATGGCGGGCGCAGCTAAAGAAATGGAAGAGGCGCACCTCGATTCTTCACTCATCTTATTTAGTATGTGGACAGAATCTGTGAAAAACTTTGCTCAGGAAGGGAAAGGAAATGTCATCTTCTTGGATGGTAGTGTTGAAGGCATGCAAAAAACGATGAAAGATATGATGGCATTGAATCAATTAAATCAAAATACAAAAAAATAAAATATCAAAATGAAAAAACAACTATCAAAGTTCAGCACTCTTGCCCTAGCTCTTTGTTCTTTTGCGACCTTTGCGCAGAATCACATTCAACCTTGCAACACTTTCGCTGCAATGGAACAGTACTTTGCCGAAAATCCGCAAGCGCGTGTTGAGTATGAAGCAAAACAGGTACAAATGCAGAAGGAACACCAGGTTTATAAGCAAACTCAAGCTTCAAAATCTACGAACTCTGCACCAGTATATTCAGTGCCTGTTGTTTTTCATGTATTGTATGAATGTAACGGTCAAACTATTTCTGATGCAACACTGATTGCAGCACTAGCGGAAGTGAATAATGACTATGCAAGAAATAGCGCTGATACAAACCTGATTGTTAATCCTTTTAAAACATCATACATTAATTCTGATATTAAATTAATGCTTGCTAAAAAGGATCCTAACGGAAATTGCATTAACGGAATTGTAAGACATGAAAATTCAAAAACCCACTGGAATCAGGGCACTGCCAATTCGGGTTCATTTGCTGGAAACGCCTATTGGGAGTATACCTGGGATCCTACAAAATATCTGAATGTTTACATCGTTGCTGAAATTATCCCTCAAGGTACAGTTACAGGCGGAGGAACTATAGTGGGTTACACCTACCGACCTGGCACCTGGGGAACGGGTAATGCTCATGATGCCATCGTTTATGACATGGATTTTCTGGGTGGAAATAATGGTAATGTACCAAAATCACGTTCTTTATCACATGAAATTGGCCACTGGTTTAATCTAAATCATACTTTCGGTGGTAGCAATAACCCTGGACTTAGTTGCAATACAAATGATGATATAGATGATACTCCTATTACTAAAGGAGAGTTTGGTGGTTGTGCAAATAGCCTTATTGCAACTTGTACTCAAACCAATCCAGCAATGAATGGTCTGAACAATGTGCAGAATATTATGAATTATTCTGATTGCCCTAGAAATTTTACTACAGATCAAACGGCCTGGATGCGTTCGGCACTTGGGTCAAACATAAGCGGTAGAAGCAATTTATCAACGCCTTCCACTTTAGCCTTTACGGATGTGAATGGTTCGGGCTTATGCCCTGCCAGAGCAGAACTTTATCCTACAAATTGTGCCACTATTGTTTGTAAAGGAGGTTCACTCAGTTTTAAAGATTTTTCTTCTAATGGAGTTATTACCAGCCTCACCTGGTCTGCCGATAATGGCGCTACGGTAGTAAGTCCTAATGCATCTGTTACCAGTATTAATTTTCCAAATGCGGGTTTAACTAACATTACCTTAACTGCGAGTACCGCTCAGGGGAGTGATGTTGTAACGAAATCAGTAAATGTGGTGGATAATCCTATCGGCTTTGGTCCGGTAAGTATGGAGAGTTTTGAAAATCCTGGTGTTCCTCAAGATTGGGCTGTAGTTGATGGAAGTAGTGATGGTGTAACTTGGGAACAAACTACTGCGTCGGCTTATGATGGCGCTGCCTCTTTTAAGATTAACGGATCTAACAATCCAAACGGACAATCGGATATTCTTCAAATGCCAAGAATGGATGTATTGAATAACCAAAATGGTGTTTTAACGTTTGCCTATGCTTACCGTCAATATGCCAGTAGTTACAACGATATTCTAAGAATTGAAGGTTCTAAAGATTGTGGTGGTACATGGTCTACCATTTATTCCTTAACGGGAGCTTCTATGCAAAGTGGTTCTGGTGGAATTTCTACCGATGAATTTATTCCAACGCTGGAAGAATGGAAAACTTACACTGTTTCAGCCCATCCAAACTGGCAGTCATATAAAAGTTCTTCTAATGTATTGGTTCGTTTTAACTACATTACGGGTTCACAACCTTTTGGAGGTAATATTTTTCTGGACGTTGTAAGTTTCGTAAGTGTTACAAATCCAACTACAGGTGTTGGAATTAACGAACTAACGAAAAGTGTAAGTTTAGCGCTTTACCCAAATCCTACCACCGGGGAAGCTAATTTATCTTTCAAACTTCAGGATGCGTCTCCAATAAAAATGACTGTTGTGGATGTAATGGGAAGAGAAGTGGTTCCTTCAGTTGAGACTACTTTAAGCGCAGGTGAACAGGTATTAACAGTTAACAAAGGAGCTACTCTTTCTAAAGGGGTTTATTTTGTAAACTTATCTGTGAACGGAGCAAAAATGTCTAAAAAACTGGTGATTAATTAATTCGTCTAAAACTCTTTAAAATCCCGGTAGGTTCTTCCTGCCGGGATTTTTTTTTTAGTACTTTGAGCGCCGGATGAAAGCATTTACCCAAATTCCTTTTTTTCGGATACTCCTGCCTTTTGTTGCTGGAATTCTTTTGGCAATAAATAAAGGATCTTTTTATATCCAACTGTTTTATCTTTTTGTACTGCTTATTCCGCTTACTGTTTTTAATTTTTACACGCCCGCAAAACGTTTTCACAAGTGGACCTTTATGCTTTGCGCCGATCTAATTTTGTTTCTTTTTGGATCAGTTTTGGTGTACCAGAAAGATATTACCAAATCTGATACTTACTACGCAAATCTGATGCTTCACGACACTTCAGTGACATTTATCGCAAGTATAAATGATCTGCCGGTAGAGAAGACGAAATTTATAAAGACGGAATTCTCAATGAAAGAAATGCGGTGCGGAACATCTTTCAAACAAATTACCGGAACCATTATGGGCTATTTTAGAAAAGAAGATAATTGGGGTTTACGAGCCGGACAAACCTACCTGATAAAGGGTAAGTTGGTTGAATTAAGTGCTCCCAAAAATCCCTACGAGTTTGATTATAGAACTTATCTAAATCACAAACAAATTAACCACACTATATTTCTGAATAAGTACTCGTGCACTCTGCTGCCGCTTTCAGATAAAATAAATCCCATATGGAAATTCGGTTTGAATTGTAAAGACTTTATACTTAGCCGTCTTAAAAATTCTTCGCTGGATCCGAATTCGTATGCCATTTGTGCTGCACTTATAACAGGCTACGACGATGAAATAGACAGATCGGTAATGGATGCGTTTTCACACTCTGGAACTCTTCACGTGCTTTCGGTATCAGGACTTCATACCGGGTTGATTTATCTTGCTCTTAATTTTTTCTTTAATCTCTTTGATCCGAAAAAGAAACATAAACTAATGAGATTAGTGTTTATAACCCTTAGTCTCTGGTTTTTCGCGCTGATAACAGGTTTTTCGGCGCCGGTATTGAGAGCCGTTTTAATGTTTAATCTTTTAGGCTTTGGCAAAATTTATTTCCGGGCACGCTTCAGTCACCAGCTAAATATTCTGCTGGTTTCTGCTTTTATACTGCTTATGTACAATCCCTTTCTTATTACAGATGTGGGCTTTCTTTTAAGTTATTTTGCTTTATTCGGACTCTTGTATTTTCAGCCGAAACTCTCAGCGCTTTGGAAAACTGACAACAAATTTTTGGACTCTTTGTGGCAAAGTGTTACTGCCTCCTTCGCTGCAACAATTAGTACATTGCCAATCACACTTTTTTATTTCAAACAATTTCCTTTGTGGTTTTTCATTTGCAACGTAGTAGTTGTGCCTGCTACATTTCTGATTTTACTAATGGCTGTTTTTGTAGTACTTAAACTAAACTTTTTTGCAATTCTGATAAATTACAGCATTCGGTTATTAATTGCCTTTATTAATCTCTTTAGCGCTAAGGGTTTTGGTTTTATAGACAACATTCATTTCACGTTTATAGATGTTGTTTTCCTTTCTCTGCTAGTTATTTTAATTTCCCTAGCTTTTCATTACAGAGCTTACAGACATGTTTTGCAGGGTTTACTACTTCTTATAACCTGGCAAATTTTTAGTATTATTGATTCCTATCAAACTAAAAATGAGTCTTTATTAACCGTTTATAATGTGAAAAAGAAGCGAGCTGTTTCTGTAAAAAATAAAACCTGCTTCTCTTTAAATGAAACCGATATTCCTACCTTTAATTTTAATATAAAGCCCCATTTTAATTCCTTTAATTACGCAAATCTTGATACAAAACCATTTAATTTTGTTCTAACGAAAAATCAATCGATTTTATTTTTGGATAAAGCCGGATTTTGGCCCGAAATTAAGTACCCCTCAATAACAACGCTTGTTCTATCTAATAATTTTAAGCTATTGGCAAAAGATCTCCGGCTCTTTAAAAATCTTAAAGTGCTGGTGTCCGATGGATCAAATAATAACTATGTTGCTGCCAAGACTGAGGAATTAAGTCGTAACTTTGGACTTAGTTTTTATAACACTAAACAGCGGGGGGCTTACCTCCAGTCATTGCAATGAAACTCAGAATAGGCGACAAAGTCAGATTTCTAAACGAAGTCGGAGAAGGGATAGTTTCCCGGATGAAAGACAAAAACACAGTGTATGTGGAAATGCAGGATGGTTTCGAAATTCCTTTCTTAATAAATCAGTTGGTTCCCATTCACACAGAACTTATTTTAGATAAAGATGCTGAGAATATCGAGTTAAATCCGGAAGCCCATTTAACAGATGCTATCTATTTTGTTATTGAACCAGACCATGATTTTCCTTCGTTAATAAACGATTACAAACTCTATCTTTTTAACGCTTCGTCTTTTAATTTGCTTTACACGTATTCCATTAAAGATGAAGAATACTTTCAAACACTCAAGCATGGCGAGGTGGGACCTTATCAAAAAGTGTTATTAAGGCAGGTGAAGATCCAGTTTTTTAAAGAGTATTTTTATCACAAAGTAGAATGCCTGCTTTACAAAAACACTTTCTTTAAAGCACAAACCCCTGTTGCAGAGGTTTTGCACATTACCACACAAGGTTTAATGAAAGCAAAAACAATCAAACACGATGAGTTTAAATACCCTGTGTATGGATTTTTATTAAAAGATGAATTTGCTTCTGTGCATTTGGTGGAGCCGGAATTAAATCTGGTAGATATTGAAAAGTTGAAAAGCATCAAAGAATTTCGATCAAAAGAAAAGGTTTCCAAATCATCCCGCGACTATTTAAAATCTCTGGAAAAGGAGATTGATTTGCATATTGAAGAGCTGGTTGAAAACACAAATGGCCTTAGCAATTTTGAAATGCTTAACATTCAGCTTGAACGTTTTGAAAAAGAACTGGATGAAGCGCTTGAAAAAAACATGAAAAAGCTTATTTTTATTCATGGTGTGGGCAACGGCAGGTTGCGCCAGGAAATAGCCTCCATCCTAAAAAAAACTAAAGGCGTCAGTTTTCAAGACGCTTCTTATAAAGAGTATGGTTACGGAGCCACTCAGGTAAATATTTTATAAAAGTAAATACATTTATATGATTCCATTTTCACCTCCCCGCATTGATGATAAAATTTGCGATGAAGTAGTTGCAGCCTTAAAAAGTGGTTGGATTACCACAGGGCCGCGCACCAAAACTTTTGAAAAGAAAATTACAGAATATTGCGGAAATAAAAATACGATTTGCCTTAACTCGGCTACAGCCGGATTAGAAATTATGTTACGCTGGTTTGGAGTGCAGGCCGGCGATGAAGTTATTCTCCCAGCCTATACATACTCTGCTACAGCCAATGTGGTTATTCACTGCGGTGCTACACCTGTTTTTGTAGATGTAAATAAAAACGATTTTAATATTAATGTCTTAGAAATTGAAAAAGCTATAACCGGCAGAACCAAAGTGGTTATGCCTGTTGATTTTGGTGGGCTACCCTGCGACTATAATGAATTGAATGCCCTGGTAAAAAAGGCATCCGACAAATTTATCGCGGCTACCGAAAATCAAAAAAAACTGGGAAGAATTCTTGTTTTAAGTGATTCGGCCCATTCATTTGGTGGCGATTATGACGGTAAAAAAACAGGATCCTTAACCGATGTGAGTGTGTTTTCCTTTCACGCTGTAAAAAATCTTTCTACCGCCGAGGGAGGAGCCGTAGCCTTAAACCTTCCTGAACCCTTTGATAACCTGGAGGTGTACAGTAAACTCTGCATTTCAACTTTACACGGACAAAACAAAGATGCGCTGGCAAAAACACAAAAGGGTAACTGGAAATACGATATTGTAGAAGCCGGTTATAAATGCAATATGACCGATATTACCGCGGCCCTTGGGCTCATAGAATTAGAACGATACGACGCAGATACTCTTGTTAAACGAAAACACATTGTAGACGTTTATAATTCTCTGCTTGAAAAAGACCAGCGTTTTGAGTTACCTGTTTTTAAGACGAGCAGCAAACAAAGTTGTTATCACTTGTATCCTTTGAGAATAAAAAATATTACGGAGCAACAGCGCGACGCAATTATGCAAGAAATTTTTAACGCAGACGTGAGTGTTAACGTTCATTTTATACCGGTTCCAGCCATGAGTTTCTATAAGAATATGGGTTACGATCTGAGCAACTACAAAGTTACTTACGATAATTTCAGTCGTGAAATCACACTCCCTTTATTTTACGATTTAAGTGATGAGCAAATTCATACTGTAGTTAATGCCGTTGTTAGAGCTGTAGATACAGTATGCTAAAACGTTTGTTTGATATTTTAGTTTCTTTGCTGGGGCTTATAGTGCTTTCTCCTTTTTTAATTCTGGTTTCATTAATAGTTGGCTTAAGTTCTAAGGGCGGAGTTTTTTATTTTCAGGAGAGAGTAGGTATTCACGGTGTAAGTTTTAAGCTTTTTAAATTTAGGACAATGCGAACGGGTTCAGAAAAAAAGGGACTACTAACAGTAGGAGGAAGAGATCCGAGAGTTACCAGAGTAGGTTATTACCTTCGTAAATATAAGATAGATGAATTGCCTCAACTTTTAAATGTTCTTTTCGGAAGCATGAGCCTTGTGGGGCCGAGACCGGAAGTTAGAAAGTATGTAGATCTTTACTCTTTGGAACAAAAAAAAGTTTTGAATGTAAAGCCGGGCATAACAGATTACGCATCGCTCGACTACTTTAGCGAGAACGAATTATTAGCCACCTCTACAGATCCTGAAAAAACTTACATAGAGCAGATAATGCCAGCAAAGTTAGAGTTGAATAAAAAGTATATTTCAGAAGCCGGACTAGTTACAGATCTCAAAATTATAATGAGAACTCTCGGTAAAATAGTTTCTTGACATGGGAAGTAAGCCCTAACGGTATAAAGTTACGTGGCCCTGCAAGTTCTTAGCTTCGCCAGTTTGACTCGAAACACTTATCTTCCAGACATAAACATCATTTTTGCTTTCCTCCCCATTAAACTTTCCGTCCCAACCCATTGTATAATCTGTAGTTTGAAAGACCCTGGTACCCCAACGATTAAAGACAGAGAGTTCATAGTGTTTTACACCCGTTAAAACCGGAAGGAAACTATCATTATCTGAATCTCCATTAGGCGTAAACACATTTGGAACAAAGACATTAAAATCAGGATTAACATGTATCGCTTTCATAACAGTATCAGAACAACCCCATTTGTTTTTCACAATCATCGCTACTGGATAAATACCGGCATTCTCAAAGAAATAAGAACTGTTTTCGTTTGTTGAAATCGCGCCGGCATTATTAATAAAATACCAATTCCATTTGCTTTGTTCCTCGCCTTTTGAAGCATTATAAAACATCACATGGTCGAGCCCTTCCACAGGGTTTTCTGGCTGATAGGTGAATTCTGCAGAAGGTACCGGTCTTGCATGCACAACAAAAGTGTAGGTTCTTTCACAAGTTGTCACTGTATCCAGAAATAGTCCTTTAATCAGGTAATCTCCTGCTACTTTAAAATTGCGCGAGAAGGTATTAGCCGTAAAGCCCGGTTCATTATTAATTTGCCAGGTAGTCTTTATTTGCGAAGATGGGAGAGCAGAATAATACTTAAAATCTGACTGGAAAGGTACGCAGGCTTCTGGTATCGAGCTTATAAGACTTCCCTGAGGCAACGTACCGATATCTAAAGTGGTTGTAGTAAAATTTGTGCATCCTTTTTCATCGGTGGCAACCAAAGTGTAGGTTCCAACATAAGACATACTGCTGGCGGTGAAAGTCAGTATTTTTTGGCGATAGTTATAATTTCCCGGACCCTTCCACTCATAAGATTGTCCGCCAAACCCCTCCAGGATAACTTTTTTATCAAGACATATCTTGTTGCCAGGAAAAATAGTTAATGCGGGAGAAGGCAAACTAAGCGTGGTAATGCTGGCATTAGCAACTGAAGTACATTGATTAGCTGCAGTTCCAACTACAGTGTAGTGTGTTGGTGCCGGGCTTGTTGCTAAAGGAACGAAAGCGTACTGATCGTACGATTGATAAAAATCTGGTCCCAACCATACATAAGACGCAGCTCCGGTTACACTTAATGTAGCAGGTTGGTTTAAACAAACCGTGGTGCTTACAGGGATTAATTTTGGATTTTGATTAATGCTAACGGTATGTGTCGCGGTATTTTCACATGTGTTTTGATCTATAATGGTGAGTGTGTAAACTCCCGCAAATGCAACTTTACTGGAATCTCTGCCTGCATTTTGCGACTGGCTGCCGCTCCAGTTTGGCCCTTGCCACAAAAAGATAGCGGCATTGCTAACGTTGCTGCTTGTTAAACTCAGACTTTTTGTTTCGCAAACAGGACTATTACTACTTACAGTGAAAGAGGGCAATGGGAAAACCGTGGCATTGTAAACAGCATTATTCGTGCACGGACCCAGAGATATCAATAGATTATAATTTCCGCTGTTAGCTGGGTTAGCTAACGGAATTGATGGTGCCTGTAAAGTAGATGTGAAACCTGCCGGTCCCGTCCATTGATAAGTTGAACCGCCTTTGCCATTAAATGTTAGTGTTGATCCGAAGCACTGAGGATTGTTACTTATTATGGTAGGAATTGGTATGGCAGTTACCGTTACATTTGCAACAGCTAAATTGGTACAACCTGCCGCAGAAGTTACTCTCACCGTATAATCACCAGAGGTTGCTACTGGAGGTGATACAAGTGTAGGATTTTGAGCATTCGAACTAAAAGTATTTGGACCATTCCAAACATAATTAGCTCCCGGAAACGAATAGGCATAAAGATTTAAAGTTTGTGTGTTGCAAACAGTGCTTCCTACCGCTGAGAGTGTTGGAGTAGGATTTACAAGTACAGTCTTTGTAACAGATGCAGTACAACTGTTAGCGCCAATAACTATGGCAGTATAGGTTCCGCTATGCGTTGGATCTGTTGAACTAATAACCGGACTTTGTAAGTTTGAAGACCAGTTCAATGGTCCTGACCATAAATAAGATACACCACCAAATGCAGACAGATTCAGATTTTGTCCTTCACAAATTGGACTGTTACTATTCAAGAGAGGGAAAGGTGTAGGTTTTAAAATGATGCTGGCAACAGCAGAGCTGGTGCACCCCAAGGCAGAGCCTATAACAGTGTATTGAGTATTAGAAACCGGGCTATCGGATAAATTACTTCCAGTTGAATTGTTATTCCATGTGTAGGTACTAGCACCACTTACGGAAACAATCCCCGTTTCCAGCGGACAAATCAAACTGTTAGTGACATTTAAAACAGGATTATTAATATAATCTACGGCAATTGTTTTGGATATAGCGCAACTGTATGAATCTTTACTGGTAAGTGAATAAACATATTGACCACTGAAAGCTTGTGTAGCAACCCTGGTGTCGGTTTGCGGACCGCCCGTCCAGCTGTACGTATAAGGAGCGGTAGCGGTGTAAGGAGTTCCACCGGAGTTAACACCTGTTAATGTAACTGTTTTGCCCGCACAAATTGTGGCGTTAGAAGTAGATAAAATTAAATTTTGAGCTGGCTGTTGACTAATGTAAAAGGATTGTATGATCTGACAACCAGTAACAGCATCGGTTACCGTTAGAGACCATAAGCCTGCACTGAGCAATGGAGTTGGACTGGTAGAGGTGGTACCATTTGAATTTTGCCAAAGATAGTTCTCGGTACCCGAACCCCCGGCTATATTAGTAACGGCAGCTGTTGCCGAACTAGCGCCGAAGCACTTCACGTTGTTGGCGTAACTCAAACTTCCTGTTAAAGGTATCAGCGAAGTAAATGAAGTAGAAGCCGTATATGTAAAATTAGTTCCGAAGTCAAACACCGTTAAGGTGTAGGTGCCAGGACTTAAACCAGTAGCCACCGAATTAGTTTGTGAGGTAGGCATCCATGTATACGAAAATGGCCCTATCCCTCCGGTAGCTTGAACTGTAGCTGACCCTAAATTAGCACAAGTAATAGATGTACTACTAACAGATATGCAAGGTTGATTGACATTGACTGTCTGTTTGAGCGTGTCTGTGCCACCTCCACAACTATAATACAAAACAAGATTTACCGAATAGGTTCCAAGGGTTGTAAAGGCGTGTATAGGTGAAACAGCTGTAGAAGTATTACTGGCTCCTGATGCGGGATCACCAAAAATCCATTTCAGAGCTGTAAGCGAAAATCCTGATGACGAGCATCCAACCACACTTATACTGGGAGTATAACTAGAATTGAAAAGAACTGCCTGACAGCCATAACCATTACTTACAGTATGAGTAAAAGGAGTAGGGGTTGGATGTTGCAGCAATGAGCTAGCGAGGAAATTCGGAAGACTATAATAACTACTCGCAGTGAGAGATTGTGTTCCTACAGAATAGGCACATGCTGACCCAGTTGAATTTGGGCTATTAATTACATCAAGATTAGATTGATAGGTGGCGAGATATATTTTACCATCGGGAGCAAGCTGCATTGTTCCACCCCAATTACTGGTTCCTGTATTAACAGTGTATGCAGAAGCTATCACAGCTGTGGGCGAACCGGCGCAAAGGTCCCATTGCACTACACCTGAATTCCAATAATAACTCGACCCGTAAAAATGAGTGCCATCCGGCGAAAATTCACAACCCCAGCCCCCGTAATTAGATGCAGTTCCTGCGGAAAGTGGAATAGGGTTAGAGACAAGTCCTGTTGAAATATCAAAGTCATAAAGCTCAAAGTTTGAATTGGTTGTATTCCACCCATTATCATAATTAGCTAAGCCTAGTTTTTTACCATTTGGTGATATTTTCATAGCCCCCCAGTAATTATAAAATCCGTTCGTGTAGGTATACGTCATTCCGGGAGATACCACAGCAAAGGTATTAACACCGGCAGCTGTTACCGAAAATGATACAAAGCTAGGCGTAAAAGTTCCCGAACCCGTGCTGTTGTAATACATAGTTTCCTGGGTTACCAGCCATACACTTAAACCATCACAATGTTTTGTTCCTGTTAATTTTGTAATATAACCCGAATACAGCGGAGTATTAATAGATGTAACAGATCCACTTCCAGAAGATAAACTCATATCTACAGTAGTATAATAAAGGCCACCCGTGCTGTTTGTAGACCATACATAATCAGCCGTGAAAACATAGTAGATCGTGCTGCTGCCTGGTTTTTTAACGATGATTGAACCTTGCGGACTATATGAAGATCCCATTAGCCCCGATCCGTTCGCCATAGTAGTGTGACTCGAATTGTAAATAGTAGCTCCATCTGTATAAAATAATAAATTTCCACTGGCATCGGCTATGCTTGCACAAGAGTAGTAGGCTAACATAGCTCCGTTCGAAGGACTGGTAGGTGGACTATTACTGAAATCAAGACCACTTTGGTTTCCGAAGTACCATTTTTTGGCTTCGTTTTGTGATAAAGCAAAGAGGTTTAAAAGGAGGGCAAGAAGTAGGTAGTTGAGTTTCAAAATATTGGTAATTAGTGGGTTAGTCTAAAATTAGGTTAGGCCGTTGTGCAACATTCTCTAATTTAAGAAATTAGCTAACCTTTCGCAAGTCGTTTAATCATTCATAACTCCTATTCAATCAGTGAAGAGTTTACTTACCTCATTTAACAAATGAAAGTATCAAATCGGCTTGCTTTGTATCCTGAACAAGCAAGCCCGGAACTTTGGTTCCGGGCTTGAAAAACGATTCAAAATTCGGTTAAGGGAAAACTGTCTTTTTTTCGAACGCCTTTTTCCGTTTTCTCAAGACTTATGCATTCAATAGTGGGATCATGTTCAAAGAATAATGTCCAATCGTTTTCAACGGCTTTTGTTAAAATCTCCTGTTTTTCCTTTAAGGTTTCGAGTGGACGCATGTCGTAACCCATCACATAAGGAATCGGTAAGTGCCCCGCACTTGGAATAAGATCAGCCATGTAAGCGAGCGTTTTGCTTTTATAATCTATCACCGGCAACATCATGGCTTCCGTGTGACCGTTCACTTCTAAAAATGAGAGGGAGGGAATAAGTTTTGTTGAGCTATCAATAAATTTTAGTTGACCACTTTCTTCAATGGGTAAAATATTTTCTTTTAAAAAGCTTGCTTTTTCCCTTGGATTAGGATGAGTAGCCCATTGCCAGTGTTTTTCGTTGCAGTAATAGGTTGCATTTTTAAAAGCAGGTTCAAGTTTGGTTCTGTCTGAATTATAGTCGATACTTCCACCGCAGTGATCAAAATGCAAATGCGTCAATACCATATCCGTTATATCGTTTTTAGTAAAACCGTTGGCGTTTAAAGATTTCTCCAGCGAGTCGTTTCCATTCAGGTAATAGTATCCAAAGAATTTAGCATCCTGTTTTGTTCCCATTCCGTTATCTATAAGTATAAGCCGGTTACCATCTTCAATAAGCAAGCATCGCAGGGCCCAATTACACATGTTATTTTCATCCGCCGGATTTAACTTGTTCCAGATAGTTTTAGGAACAACGCCAAACATGGCGCCACCGTCAAGTTTAAAATGTCCTGTATTAATAGTGTATAATTTCATAGATATAATGGAGTGAATGTATAGATTAAAAATAAAAAAACCCGCTTCTTATGGCGGGTTTTTATAAAGGAAAAAACATTTAACGTGCTACAATAATTTTTTTAACAGCCTTATCTTTACCATTTGTGATTTCGGTAAAATAAATTCCGTCAGGTCTGTCACTCAGATCTAAATTAATACTGTTATTCATCACATTTTTTAATTCACTTGAAATAATTCGTTGACCAGTGGAATTGTAAACGTTTATAGTAAGCGTTTGTTCTTGAGGTAAAGTGAACATAAAGTTAAATACACCGTTACTTGGATTTGGCATAATAGTTATGTTTGAATTAAACTTATTCATTGCTAATTCATTAATACCAACTGGTCCGCAGGTTACAATTGGTAAAATGGCCAATTGTACTTTAGCCTTTCTATTTGTTCTCATCGTTTTCCAATTTGTAGTAGAAGACAAATACCAAGCACTTGAATCATTTGAAGAATTAAATTTTGTGTTTGTCATAATGTTCACTGAATCTGAACCCGTTTGCGGAATGGAGATGGAAGTAAAGAAACCAGCATTCGGACTCGTTATGATAACAGGTTGTGTAAAGTCAAATTTATATGGAATCATCTTGTTGTTAGTAATAGGCTTAACACCAGATTTTCCAATGTAGCCCACACTCTTAACAGTTGGTGTGCTCATAATTCTACCAAGGCTATCAAATTTTACAGCCTGTGAGCTTGTTGGTCCGCTTCCCACAGATCCACCATATATTCTACACGCTATCTGTGTTCCTGCGTTACCTTTTGTTCCCGCAGAATCAAATAAAACAATAACACTGTTAACTTGAGGATTTGCAAAAGAAACATAAGAACTGGCCGGGAAGTACTGCGCAAATTCCTTATCCTGGTAACAATTTGTTCCCGCTAGGAAACCTGTAGAATTATTTGAGCTACAACCTGTAACAGCGCTCGTTGGAGACCTGTAGGCAACAAGCGTATCAATGTTTTTTATCATTAATAATGTGTCAAAACAGAATGATTTAGTAGCACAGGTAAATTGGGCAGAAACTACGAAAGTGGCCGTTGAAGAACTAACGCTGTTGGTGGAAACCAGTGTTAAAGTATACGTGCCAGGATTGCTGAGGGTTACTGCCGGATTAGCAACTGTATTGTTCGGATAAAAAGCCCCTGAAGGAGAAGAACTCCATACGTAAGTTGGAATTGGCCAGCCGGTTGAAGTATTAAATGGCGTAAAAGGTGAGTTCAAACACTGATCGGCAGGTACTGTAAATGACGCAACGGCTGAAGTGCTTGGAGCTCCCGTTTGAGAACACTTCGAGTGCGTGCCTAACTGGTAACGCAGGCTGCTTTGACTCAATGCTGTGTTCATGCGAATACTCTGATCATTTGTAAACATATACATACAAGCGTCGTCTGTTCTATCCATAAAATTCATAGGCATCTGGCCGTTTGGAGATGTACCAACACCACATTGGTCAGCAGGCGTAACGGTTTGGCATCCGTAATGAGCAGCTTTTGCAGGAGGTGTATCCTGGCAATAGTCTGATAAGCAATTTCCATCACCCCAGATATGTCTTAATCCTAACCAGTGACCCGCTTCGTGGGTAAGGGTGCGTCCTTTATCATAAGGAGCAACCACACCTGTGCCAACGCCAAATTGTTTTGCCCATATCCAGATTCCATCATTGTTAGCAGTTCCTACAGTACCATTAAATACACCGGTAAGACCCGAATTTGGAGGATAAGTTGCCCAGCCATTAAGGGGGTAGTTAGTGGGTTTATCGCTAATCCAGATATTTAAATATTTTGTAGGATCCCAAATGGTTGCTGGAATAATGACAGTATTAAAATACGTTTGAAGATCTACAGTCATTGTACTTGGGCTTAACCAATTGTTTTGAAAAGCACTCACACGGTCAATACCATGAGGAACCAAAGGTAGATCTTGTCTGTCTTTTGCAGCCATACAAAAACGAATTCCAGTATTTGCAACGTCACCGGCGAAATAAGGCGGCGTGTTGCCAACATTAAATCCAATACCTGCAAAATCTGCATTTAAAGATGCGATGTTGGATTTTATCTGGTTTGTATCAAGGTTTGGATATGTACCAAGTGCTTCATTATAAGCTACAATGTGAACAATAACCGGAATGTCATGGATAGCAGCGGTTTTGCCAGACAGATTATTCTTTTTGAATTCTTCCACCTTACTGCTCAACCATTCTTCCCATTGTTGAGGAGGAACAGGTGTGCCACAAGAATTTTGAACTTGTTGCGGTGCTTGAGCACTTAAAAACAAAGAACTAAGAACACTCAGACAAACTAATAATAAATTTTTATTCATGTTGGTTAGGATTTTTATCGTAAATAAAAGTAAAAAAAAATAATCATTTAAAAAAATCACCCACTCATTCTGCACAGGCGTCTTTCGCATCGTAGTTAAAAGTTTACAATTTAGTTAATCGTGCAAACTTTAATAAAAGGCTTTTGCTTCCTGTTTTTTGAAAATCAATGGTTGCTTTTGTTTCCGGCCAGGGGCCTTCGAGTAAGGCAATTGTTCCTGTTCCAAATTTTTCGTGCATTACATTATCTCCTACTTGCAAGGATTTATTTAATGCTAAATCTACAGTTGTTGTGCTCGATGATAAACTGGTATTTAAGCGAATTAGTTTTTTTGGTTTAAGATTAAGATTTATGTTTGAAGTCTCCATAGAACCTGTTCCTGAATTATAATTATCACGAAAACGATCAAAAGTATTTTTCGAAAATGCAGGTGTAGCAGGTTCTTCGGGATAATCTAAGAACTTATCATCAATCTCATCAATAAATCTGCTGGGTTCGCAATAAGTTACATTACCAAAACGGTATCGCATGGTAGCGAAACTCAAAGTGGCTTGCTTCTCAGCGCGAGTTACGGCGACGTAAAACAAGCGGCGTTCTTCCTCAAGGTCAGTTCTGCTGTTGATAGAAAGTTGCGAAGGGAAAAGATTTTCCTCTAAACCCACAATATAGACATACGGAAACTCAAGTCCTTTGGCAGCATGGATAGTCATCATGCTTACTTTATCTTTATTTGTATCTTTTTCGTCTTCCTTATCCACACTTGTTAGCAGGGTGATTTCCTGCATAAACTCATCCAGTGTTTTTATACTGGTATCGGCTTCTTCAAGTTGTAATTGTGTTTCGTCTTTTTGAAGGGTTAATTTAATCACATCATTCAGCTCATCTTCCTGCGGGGTACGCGGTTGTTCAACAAAATCTTTGATCCCGTTTAACAGCTCCTGAATGTTTTCGTAACGACTTACGCCTTCGGGTGTCTTATCGGTGTAAAGTTCTTTTACTATGCCACTTGAAACAGCAATATGATTTGCCAAATCATAAGCGTCTTTATAAGGTAAGAGCAAACTAAAAGATTTCACCTGGGTTACAAAGTCATTTATTTTCGATGAAATTCCTGCGTTGATACCAAGATTAAAGTCTTTCAAATTGCTAATTACAGTAAACATACTAATGTCATGTTCAGCCGCAGCAACGGTAATTTTATCAAGGGAAGATTGGCCTATTCCTCTGGCTGGATAATTGATAATACGGCGAAGACTTTCATCATCATTATTATTTATTGCCAGTCGGAAATAAGATAACACATCTTTAATTTCTTTTCTTTGGTAGAAGCTAACACCACCGTAAATCTTGTAAGGAATATTTAAGCGACGAAGCGATTCTTCGAATGAACGCGACTGCGCATTGGTTCTGTAAAGTATTGCAAAATCGCTATTCTTCGCCTGATTTTGCATGCGTGTTTCAAAAATACTGTTTACGATTTTCTGACCCTCTTCGTTATCAGAACCTGCCTTTACAACTTTAAGCTTTTGCCCATCTTCGTTTTCTGTAAAAACAGTTTTTTTAAACTGGTCTTTATTGTTCGCAATAATTTGGTTGGCTGCGCCTACAATAGTTTTTGTACTTCTGTAGTTTTGCTCCAGTTTAAAAGTTTTAAGATCAGGATAATCTTTTTCGAAGTTTAAAATATTTTGAATGTTGGCTCCGCGAAATGCATAGATACTTTGGGCGTCATCTCCTACAACGCAAATGTTCTGAAATTTTGCAGCAAGTTGCTTAATAATCAGGTATTGTGAAAAGTTTGTATCCTGGTACTCATCTACCAGAATATAGCGAAATTTATCCTGGTATTTGTTTAACACATCTGGAAAATCTCGCAGTAAGATATTTGTTTGAAAAAGTAAATCATCAAAGTCCATTGCGCCGGCTTTAAAGTTACGACGCTGATAAGCGTCATAAATTTTGCCGAGAAGCGGTTTGCGGCTGCTCGAGTCTTCCTGTTGTGTAACAGGATTATTCATGTATTGTGCGGCTGAAACCAATTTGTTTTTTGCTTCACTAATACGGTTGAGTACCAAAGAGGGCTTGTAAATTTTATCGTCGAGATTAAATTGTTTTAAAATTTCTTTGATAACACTCTTACTGTCGTCAGTATCGTAAATTGTAAAGTTGCTGGGATAGCCGAGTTTGGAAGCTTCAAAACGCAGTATTTTTGCAAACACACTATGAAAAGTTCCCATCCATAAATTTTTAGCCTCTTTTGGGCCAACTATTTTCGCAATCCTTTCTTTCATTTCTTTAGCCGCCTTATTTGTAAAAGTGAGGGCTAAAATATTAAAGGCATCGGCGCCTTTTTCCATGATATGAGCAATGCGAAAGGTGAGTACCCTTGTTTTTCCTGAACCAGCGCCGGCTATGATCATAACCGGACCTTCGGTTGCCTTTGCTGCTGCACGTTGTAATGTATTGAGTTCGTCTAAGTAGTGATCCATCCTATAAAAGTGCTAATTTTTTCAATTCGGTCGTGCTACGATTTGTAGAAGATTTAAACATAATTTGCTTCACTCATTCAAAGACGCCCTTTACTAATTTAAAACGGGGTTTGGTACCTGGTTTATGAAAAAAGAGATTTGTTGGGTATATTTATGGTAGGCCCAAATGCAGAGATGAAAAATCCCGGAACCATATTTCTTATTTTATTTCTATCAGCATTGTCTCATGTCGCCCAAAACCCCCTGTGCAGTAATGGTTATGTTTATATGGACGGGGGAAGTTTCATTAGCTATTATGATCCTACACAACCTCTCTCCGCTGTAAATCCTTCTAATACAAACATTCCTACTTTTGGCGGGGGGCTTACACTTATGCCCAACATAAATGGTGGTACTTTAAGTCCTACTTTTTATTCAGTTTTTAATGGTGATTATTATTATTGGAGCGGTACTGCCTGGCAAAATACGGGGCATTCGGTAGGTAGTAATTCTGCAGTAAATCTTGCAGGCTGTGGCGGAAAAATTTATAATCTTGTTGGAGGCTCAGGTGATGTTTATACATACGATGGTACCGGTAACGGTACTTACCTTACAACCCTGGCTAATTTTAATGGAGGCGGACCTTTTGATCTGGTTACAGATTGTAATTGTAATTTTTATGCGCTTAACACCACGAATCCGAATCAGTCGTTAACCATATATGATCCGAGCGGCAATCCCCAATGTACCTACAGTTTGAGTGGAATGCCCAACACTTCTGCCGGCGGTGGGTTCGCAATCATTGGAAATATGATTTACGTAAAAAATAATACCACGGCCGGATTTTATATAGGAACTATTTCTGGAACTGGCGTTACTTTTACCGCAGTTTCAGGGTTTACTAACAGCCCGGGCGATTTTGCGTCGTGCCCGGTTTGCAATTCTGCGGTGAGCTTAACAGGAATAAGTCTGAGCAGCGGAACTTTGAACTGCACTTTTACGGTTACTTCCATTGCCGCCTCTTCTACAGCAACAAGTTTGTCTTATAACTGGACCGGCCCGGGCATCGTGGGATCATCTACAACTGCGGCTATTTCTGTGAATGCCGCTGGTGTTTACACGTGTTTGGTTATTACTTCATCCTGTCCACCAACGCAGGGTACATTCACAACAACGGTTGTAAACAATTCCGTGAACGTTGTTGCCGCTCTTACACCCTCTGGCAATGTATGCGTAGGAATGAATACCGGAAAGCTCTTAACGGTAACGCATTCGTCAACTAACGAAATTGTTTTTTGGAATGGCCCCAGTACGCCCTCAGTAACAGGCACCAGTACCGTAAACGTTGCCCTTCCTGGAACATACACTGTTAAGGTAACCGACCCGGCGAGCGGTTGTTCTAAATCCAGTACTGTTTTAATAAACACAACACCCACAGTTAATCTAGCGTTAAGCAGCAATTCTCTTTGCTATTATAATTATAACGGAAGTCCGAATTCTATTACACTTACACCTTCGGGAGCAACAAATTATACGCTCTTAACCAGCTCTAATTATTCTACAAGTTCGCCAAATGGCACCATTATGCCAATATCGCCTTCCACGCTATCAGGCAATTTACCCCCACTTGCAACAGGTACTCTTATAGGAAGCACCGGTGCGTGTGGCGATACAACACAGTTAAATTTTACAATTATTGACAATCCAAATATTGGTCTTTCGCAATTATCAGGCAGTATTTGTCCCGGAAATAGTTTGCCTCTATTTGTAGTAGGAGCAACGCTCTATAATTGGGGTGGAAGTTTGAGCCTGAACACCTACACGGGATCTAATGTTGTTGCAACTCCTACTGGTAATTCGACCTATACCGTATTGGGTACTGACCAGGGCTGTAAAAGCATTACTCAAACCGTGAATGTTGTTGTACTTCCGCTCCCAACGCTTTCGGTTACGCCAACTAATACAACTATATGCCTTGGATCTACTATAACATTAGTGGCATCTGGTACAGCAAATTCTTTTACGTGGGGACCTAATTTCGGTCTCTTAACTTCAGCGAACGGCGCGAGTATAAGTGTTATGCCACCAACAAATATGTATTATTCTGTTACGGGCTCATTAAATTCTTGCACAGCCATAGCTACCTGCGATATTACGGTAGTTCAACCTCCCGTTTTGGGGCTGAGTTTGACTAACTACAGCATGTGCTCCCGTAATTACAACAATTCACCTAACACCATAAGTTTGACACCTTCGGGTGCTTCTAACTACTCTTTGGCGGGAGGCCCACAACTAATCATTACTTTTCCTAATGGACCTGTTATGGAGGCCGTTCCATCTGGTACAGCAATATTCGGCCCTGCTGTAATAACTGTTACTTTATTTGGAAACACAGGTGTCTGTACCACTTCTATAACACACACCATATTGGTAGTTCCAAATCCTGTACTTACTGTTAGTCCTCTGTCGGCCAGTATTTGTCCGGGCCAGAGTCAGTCGTTTTCAGTATCAGGAGCAACAACTTACACCTGGCTGCCTATGCCTAATTTTACTGTTACTGGAAATAATAGTATGGTTGCTAATCCTATTTTAACCAGCTTTTATCCCGTTACGGGTTCAGAAAATGGGTGCAGGAGCCAATCCAGGAATGCCGTACTGCTTGTTTTACCCGTTCCAGATATCTTTGTGCCACCAAATTATACAGTGTGCGCCGGAAACTCTTTAACATTGTCTGCAACGGGTACAGGATCTGTATATTCATGGACACCTTCAACAACATTGCTCAACGCAGCCGGAACTGAGGTTCTAACAACCCCCGGTGCATTGCAAACCTACACTGTTAAAACCTCCTTAAATACCTGCACGAGCCAGGCTGTTACCACAGTATCTGTTATCGTGATGCCTGTTATACATGCTACCACCTCGCAATCTGTTATTTGTAGTAATTCAGGTACGCATCTCAATGTAACAGGAGCTAACTCATTTTTCTGGTATCCTACAGAAAGCTTAAACTATGCTAGTGGAAGTTCAGTTTATGCTTCTCCCGGAGAAAGCACAACCTACACGGTTCATGGTTTTAACGGAATATGTACCGGATCTACAACCATTCGTGTTCAAACAGTTAAACGGCCCGACCTTGAATTTACAACAACAGCAAACCAGATTTGTGCCGGTTCATCTTTGCCCATAAGTGTAAAGGGCGCACAGACTTATACCTGGTTGCCCGCAGATTTGGTGTATGTTTCCGGCACAAACACTACCGTTACAGCATTTCCGCCTGTAAGTACAAACTACACTGTAATAGGTGCCAATTCAATTGGCTCGGTGTCTTGTTTTCACCAAATAAGTTATTCGGTGGTTGTAATGCCGTCGGTTCAGCCGGTCATTTCTGATAAGGTTACCATTTGTTTAGGTCAAAAAACAACATTGTTTTCTTCGGGAGGAAATACCTATAGTTGGTCACCCGCCGAAGGGCTTAATTTTACAGATGCTTCGAGGGTTGTTGCAAGTCCTCGCAGTACAACTATTTATACAGTAGACATTTCTCACAATACATTTTGCGGCAAATCTACTACCGTTATGGTTGTTGTAAATCCTGTACCTGAAGTTTACGCGGGTCGTGACACAAGTTATAATATAAATGATCAGATATTTATACACGCTACCGGCACCGGCACTCTAACCTGGATGAAAGGCGAAGGCATTACTTGCCTGGATTGTCCGATAACTCAGATTCATCCGACGCGCAGTGGATGCTACAATGTGCTGGCTATAAACGATGAAGGATGCACTGTTGAGGATGATATTTGTATTGAATTGACAGAGGAGTTTACTATTTATGTCCCTAATTCTTTCTCACCAAATAATGACGGAATAAATGAAGAATTCCTCATTTTTGGAGAAAATATTTCTGAGATCTCTATGGAAATATACGACCGTTGGGGAATTCGTCTCTTTTACTCCGAAGAATTTCACAAAGGCTGGGATGGGAAGTTTAAGGATGTTGCATGTCCTGTTGGTACTTATACTTACATCATAAAATACAAAGGGGCTAACAGGAAAAACTATACAAGAACGGGGAATGTGAATATTATAAGGTAGGCGTATAGAGTCAGTTGCAACTCGTAAGAGGTAGATCTTAAGCAGAGCGGTGGATTTTGGTAATCTGAATTGTCGTATAAGCTCTAATTTAGTATTTCTGCCGGGTTCAAGGGGAAACGTAAATCAGCTTGTTTAATGTATACACTACAACTAAAATGTCTTTTTTCAATCTGTCATCCCTGCCCGGCAATAAAATAGTATTTCAAAAAAAACAGTATTTCAAAAAAAAAGCTCCTTATAAAGGAGCCTTAATTTTATACCACTAGATTATTTTTTTCTAGCTTTCTGCATTGGATTTTCTCCGGCGCTTTGACCTCGTGCCGCTGCGCTTTTAGCTTTAAATACTTCAAATTTTCCCGGTTCAGTTTTTATGTTCCAGGCATTATCTCTTTCATTAATGTCGGCAGTTTCTCTGTAAGGATCAATTCTTATGGAAGCTACTTTCTTAGACTTCATAAATGTTTTAGTCACCTCTTTTTCATTTTTACGCCAGATATACGCGCCAATCCTTTCAATTTCACTGCTGCCATCTGTATAATTAAACTGGATAATGATCGGGCTCACCAAGCCGCCTTTGTTGGAGAACTTTATTTCGTAAATATATTTTCCGTCGTATTTTGAGAAAGAGCTATCAGGCATTTCTTCCATGAAATCGTTTTTGTTTTTTAGTTCTTTTATGACGGTTGGCTCACCTTTGTAATGATAATAGAAGTCGCGAAGGGTTGTGTCTTTGTCCACTAATGAAACTATTCCTGCTTCGCGATTACGAATGGTTGTAATGTATTCGTATTCTTTTGGTTTGGGATAGGTATACATAGTGTCCATTTTCAAAGCTACTTTGGCACCTCTTTGCAAAGTGTAAGCTTTAACGGTGTCTACAGAAATATCAACGGGTTCAATATCAAAAAACCAGCCTCTCCAGAACCAGTCAAGGTCAACCGCGCTGGCATCTTCCATGGTTCTGAAAAAATCTGCCGGTTCAGGGTGTTTAAAGGCCCAACGGTTACAGTATTGTTTGAAAGCAAAATCAAACAAGTCACGACCCATGACTGTTTCGCGTAAGATGTTTAAGGCTGTTGCAGGTTTTCCGTAAGCATTTGCGCCAAAATTCATAATATTTTCACTATTGGTCATAATAGGTTCTAACTGATTTTTAGGCAATCGCATATAATCAATCATTTTATAAGCAGGACCACGTTGAGAAGGATAATTAGCGTCGAATTCCCGCTCTGTAAGATATTGTACAAAGGTATTTAAACCCTCATCCATCCAACTCCATTGACGTTCGTCGCTATTAATAATCATGGGAAAAAAGTTGTGGCCAACTTCATGAATAATTACAAGGATCATTCCGTTCTTGCTTCCTTCTGTATAAGTGCCGTCTTTTTCAGTTCTCCCGAAGTTAAAGCAGATCATAGGATATTCCATTCCGTTGGCAGCTTCAATACTTTGTGCAACCGGGTAGGGGTAAGGAATGGTAAATTTCGAGTAAGTCTTAATGGTATGCGCTACAACTTTAGTGGAATATTTACGGTAGAGTCCGTAAGCTTCTTTTCCATAAAAACTCATACACATTACTTTTTTCCCTTCGCACTGCACAGCCATGGCGTCCCAGCAATATTTACGCGAACTTCCCCATGCAAAATCGCGAACACTGTCTGCTTTAAAGATCCACGTTTTAGTGGCGCCAGATTTATTTTTTTCTGCCGCTTTTGCATCTTCCAACAGTTGAATTTCCACAGGCTCATTTGCACTTTTTGCCTGGTTCCAGCGCGTAAGTTGTGCAGGACTTAAGACTTGCGCGTAGTTTTGACATTCCCCTGTTGAACAAACCAGGTGGTCAGCCGGAACTGTCATTTTTACCTTGAAGTTTCCAAAAGCTAATGCGAACTCTCCTCTACCTGTAAACTGTTTATTCTGCCATCCCTGGAAGTCACTGTAAACACACATGCGTGGATACCATTGCGTCATTGTAAACAAATGATTGCCATCTTCAGGGAAGTACTCATAACCACCACGACCACCAGACTCAATGCGATTGATCATTTTATAATGCCATTTTACAACAAACTTAAAAGTAGCTTTTGAAGCCAGGGCCTTTGGAAGATCAATACGCATCATCGTTCCATTAATGGTGTATTTTAACGCTTTGCCTAAACCGTCAGTAACCCCATCAATTTTATCACCCAAACCAGCGAGGCTGTTTTTAGTGTCCAAAGACTTTAAAGAGTTTTGGGTGACAGGATCGCTAATTTTATTTTCATCGAAATAATTTACTTCATTATTTGGGTCGTGCTGATTTTCGTCAAGCTGCAACCAAAGGTAGGTTAGATTTTCAGGGGCATTATTATGATAAGTAACCGTTTCGGTTGCTATAACTGTTAGATTTTTTTCATCCAGTCTTACATCGATGTCATAATCGGCACGTTGCTGCCAGTACTTAGCTCCCGGAGCGCCCGAGGCCGATCTGAATTCATTCGGTGTTGGAAGAATACCTCCTAACTGTTCAAATTTATTACCGTGATTGGACTGAGGATTGTTTTGAATGTTTTGCGCGGAAGCCAGGCTTATGAGTGCGATTGCAAAAGTTCCAGAAAGCGTTCTACGCTTATTTTCAAGGCAATTAAAGTGATGCAGCATGTTAGTATAAGTTTGTAAAAATGAAAAGGCCATTTAACTATTTTAATCAAAAGGAGCGAAAATACTAAAACAATCCCTACAATTATAATCTGACCAAACTCTATTCCCAGGTTAAAATAGAGCAGTGGCAGAATAACATTTTCTTCATGTCCCAGCAGATCTTTCAAAAGTATAGAAAATCCTAATCCATGTACTAACCCAAAAAGCGTGATTATGATATAAAGAAAGCTTTTTTTGGAGTGCTCTGCTTTTTTGAAATTTATAACCTGGTATACCGCCGACAGGAGAATGGTGAGAGCAATCATCCACTCAATTAAAGGACTGTTGACTGTAATGTAATCGTTAACACTTAGAACAAGTGATATAGAGTGACCTAGGGTAAATGCTGTAACAAGTATCAATAGCGTTTTCCACTCTTTTAGTGACGAAGCTAAAACTAATAAAACAACAAACAGAATGTGGTCATAAGCTCCCAGACTAAGAATGTGTTCCATTCCCATCATAAACCATAAGCCGAATTCATTCATTATATTAGCTGAAATTTTTCGCAAAGTAAACAGTTCCTGGTAAATGAAAAAGATAATTTGTTTTAGCGCCCTACTTATTTTATTTTTTTCATTCAGTCACCCTTTTTATTTGAGTGTTACCGATCTTAAATACAATAGAGCTGAGAAAGCACTGCAGGGTAGCGTTAAGGTTTTTATTAACGATCTTGAAGGCGCTTTAAAGAAGGCTCATGGACAAACTATTGATCTTATAAACCCTAGAGACACACTTAAAATTCAAAAACTGCTGGAGGACTACCTTAAAAAACACCTTCTTCTTAAAATCAACGGACAACTAAAATCGTTCAATCTCCTGGGTTTTGAAAACGAGCAGGAAGCTATCTGGTTATATATAGAACTAAAAAATTGCTCATTCCCTAAGAAAATTGAAATAGAGAATACAGTGCTTTACGATCATATAAAAGATCAGACCAACATCATGCACCTGGAAGTGCAGGGTCAGAAAAAAAGTTTGAAAGTAAGTAATCCCGAAAAGCTTTCGGTTTTCGAATTTTAGAAGAACCAACCAGACTTAGTTCATTCTTTTATAAAGTTCTTTGGATAGTAGTGTACCAGCAATAGCATAGCAATCGCGCAAACCCTCTTCATTATCGCCCTTTGGCGACCCAATCGCTTTTAGTTCAAATACGGTTAGTTCCTGGGCCATTTCGTTATAAAAGGAACATTCAATGACAATATACCGGGGGCTGCTCCAGCCAGCTGTATGATGGTGAGGCTCTTTAGCGGATATTTACTTTATTTAAGGAATACAATGCGTTTCTACATCCTGCAATCAGTTTGACATCTTCCTGACTTTGAATTTTAACACGCACAAACCTCTACGAAACCCAGTTGACCCAATTTACACCGTTTTCGCGGATGCGTATTCAATATGGACAAAACAGAGAATTAAAAATGTTACGCAGTAGCGAAAGAATTTGTGCATACCTGAGGTTTATTGGGTTTATTTTCAAATGAACTCGAACTCGATCAAAACTAGATAAAAGAATTCTCAAACATACCCAACATGCTAGTCTTTTTTAAAATTTTGCTCGTCGTATTTGAGCATCCGCATTGTTAAATCTCTGGCCAGCATTTTACCGGCAATTTCATAGCATTCCTCGAAACGCTTCATCAAAACTTTTTGTTTCGATCCATAAGATGTTAGGGTATACCTCAATAAAAACTCGCCTTCTTTGTCAAAAAAAGTACACTCCAGTGTAATATTTGGAGGCATGCCGTCGACACCAGTGTGAAAATGAGGGTCTTCGTGAAGTATTCTAATAAGTAAAAAGGGCAAGGGGTGGGTGGAATCTGCCTGCGCAAAAAGTCCAATATCTGCAGCATTTTTATTAAAAATTTCAGTGAACTTATTTTCCAGTTGCTTTCTTGGTAAGGTATTCCACTCATCAATCAGGGCACGCCCCTTTTTTTCGGAATAACTCCTTTTTATGTGATCTACAAAAGCTTGATCGTTTGGAAAACTGCATACTCTTTTAGAAGTGTAGTCAAACTTTATGACTAAGTCTCTAATTCCTTTAATAGCATGTATTTCGCCGGATACAACTTTAATTTCCCGGTTAAGTGTAATGCGCTTAGCACTACCCTTTACTAATACTGATTGGGCCTTCAAACCAGTGTTGGAGCTCAGAAAAAGCAAAACATTCAAAAATAATAATCTAGAAGGACGTATCATTTTGGGAAATTAAATCCATAATTGTTAAAATTTACCCGAAAATCACCAAAATATGTAAAATATTTCCCAAATGTTAATAACTTTAGGTCGTTCTTGCGAAATATCGTTTGCATTTTTTACTAAAAATCCAATCTTTGCAACTCTTCAGAAATTGAAAAAGTTAATTTACATATTATCAATTACTTGCATTGCATTTGCTAATCTAAATGCATCCAGATCTTATTTCCCGGATGACAGGAACAAGCCGGGTGATGACAAGAAGAGCAAAGCTAAACGGGAAGATACCACCAAAATGGTTATCAACCAGGAAAACCTTGTTGCTGAAATCGGAGACGAAGAAACTCCTGATACCAATCAAATCTTATTCCCGAGCCATGACTTGTACACAAGTTGGGATACAATGACTGCCCACCCCTATAATTTTAACCAGGCTTTTAAAGAAGACAGCGTAACTATTTATTTAACTCAGGGCGAAGACAATTGTTTTAAAATGCCTTTTAAAGGTGGACTTACCAGTTTATTTGGATGGAGAAAATACAGACCTCATTATGGTACGGATATAGACCTGGAAACGGGAGACACGGTAGTTTCATGCTTTGATGGAATGGTGCGTGTGGCAAAAGCTTACCATGGTTATGGAAACTGCGTGATTGTTCGCCATAGAAATGGGCTTGAAACTGTATATGCCCACTTATCAAAAATACTAGTAGAGTCTGGTCAGAAAATTTCAGCGGGCGATCTCTTAGGTCTTGGCGGAAATACCGGCCATTCAACGGGAAGTCACCTTCATTTTGAATTCCGTTATCTAGGACAAGCTTTAGATACTCAGGATTTTATTGATTACGAAAAAGGAGAGTTAAAATCGAACAGTTTTGTTCTCAGAAAATCTGATGTAGAAAACAAATACGATTTACGCGCTCTTCACAACCGTCACAAGAGTGATTTAATGGCCCGTAAAAAAGGCGGCAAGAAATATCCAGTGAAAGGTGGCACTTATAAAGTTAGATCTGGAGATACTTTAGGAGCCATTGCCAGAAAAAGTGGAACTTCTGTTAAGATGTTGTGTCGTAAAAACGGATTAAAACCAACTTCAAAATTAAGAATCGGCCAACGTCTTAAGGTATAGTGAAAATCTCATTTATTTAATTAGGAGTTTTCTTTTTGTCAATTCTCTGAGTATTTAACATCTATACTTATTTTGTTGACGTAAATGCTTTTGATAGCTCAAAATCACCCGTAGCATGCATGAAGAATTGAATCGTAAACAGGAACTGCTCAATAGCCTTTCAAATTCTTTAAAAACAGAGTTAAAAAATCCGCACTTAAGCTTTATAAGAAAAACTTACCTGAAAGAGAAGATTGAACTGATAAAGGGAATATCGAACTCTAAAACTCCCCGGAATAAGTCTGATTTTAAAATTTAACCTCACACCCTGGAAGCATTGCTCTTATAATCTCTATTTCTTCCGCATCAATAGGATTACCTCTTAAATCAAGCAGCATTAAATTTTCGAGCTGAGAAATGGTAGAAGGCAGCTTGGTGAGTTTATTACCCCGTAAAGAAATAAGGCGCAGTTTTGGAGATTTATAAATGTCAAACGGGACAGTTTTAAGTGGATTGTTTTCAACAATTAAAACTTCAAGATTTGGAAGGCGTTCAAAGTGTTTGCTTAGGTAATGTGTATTAGTGTTTGAAATATTAAGATAGTTTAAGGACGAGAGGGCAAAGAGTTGCTTAGGTAAGCTGTCCATAATGCAGTTTTCAATAGAAACATCCTGCAGTTTTTTCAAAAATTTAAAAGTCGTTGGAAGTTTTAAAGTATCATCGGTGTTTCCAAATTTAAAGCTTTGAAGCTTGCTTAAGTAGGCAATTTGTGCGGGAATACTATCGATAGTAGTGTGCTGTAGATCAAGATAGGCCAAGTTGTAAAGGCCTTTCGTTGGTGGGAAAGTGCTTAACTTATTGTTGTAAGAGGCAAAATACAGAAGATTAAACAGAGATTCAAAATTCCTTGGATAAGTTGTTACTTCGTTTCCGCTTAATTTAAGTGCCTGAAGATCGGTTAAAGCCGCGAGTTTATCATAAACTTTGAGTTCAAGTTTTTGGTAACTTAAATCCATCTTATAAACCTTTTTTTGAACTTTTAATGCTTCTTTCAAGTCGGTGTATACCTGGCTTCCCATAGGACCATACTTATCGAATTCTTTCTGCGCTGATACAACAAGAACCTGGAGTACCAAGAAATTAAAAACAAAGAATCTGCTAATCATCTTACTAAAGTATGTTTTAATTTGAGGATTTAAAAATTCGACCGTAAAATTCAACGATCCACATCTATTTTAACTCCTGCATATGGGATGTGAAGCGGGTGATAAGATCTTTACTTATACCTTCGATTTCACCATCTGCGGCCTTTAAGGCTTTTCCGGAGTTTTTAAGATCGTACCTGATTATCTGGTTATTATCGATGTAATATTCATTACTGAGGTCCGTAATTAGGGGCCATTTATTTACATCCGTATTTCCTTTATGATCGGTATTAAATAGCAGGTATTTTTCGTATTCGGCGTATTCTTTTTCATTCACAGGCTCTTTCATTACAATGTGTTTTGCACGCACAAATAATAAAGAATCAGCCTCTATGTAATAGAAATAATCATTGTAAGCAAATTCGTCGGCGCTGTGTGTAGTAATCAGCACCAATTTGTTTTTCATGTAATACCCGGTAACAGTTCCTCCTGGAGTACGTTTGCCTTCCAGCTGTTTTTCTTTGAGGGCATTACTCTTGTATTTTTCACTTATAAGGTTCGTATAATTATCTATGCTTTTAAAATTCGGAGTCTGTGCATTCGAAGTCAGTATTAACACAAGAAATGGGATTATACTACAGCAAAATTTCATGTAAATACCGGCTTAATGATAAGCGTTAAAAACTTTCCAGCTCATTTCGTAGGCTTTGTTAAGCGCGTCTTTGTCCAGACTAAGATCTATCTTATTTATGATAGAATAATTTTCAAGTTCCTCCGTTGCAATATTTCCTGTTAAATCATCGGCCGCCATCGGACAACCACCAAAACCATGAATAGCCACATCAAAGTTACGACAACCGCTTTCGTATGCAGCGCGGATCTTTTCCTGAGATTTATTTTGGGTTGAGTGGAGGTGAGCACCCAAAGTGACGTTTTTAAGTTCAGGTAAAAGTGTAGAAAAAAGCTGCTTGATACTTTCAGGAGTCGAAGAGCCAGTGGTATCTGCCAAGGCAATGTCATTAATGCCAAGACTAGTTAATTTTCTTGACCATTCGATTGCAATTTCCGGATTCCAGGCATCGCCGTATGGATTTCCGAAGGCCATAGAAATATAAACCAATAATTTTTTATTATGTTTTTGGCAAAGACTTTGAATTTCTTCCACACGCGCCAGTGATTCTGTAATAGAAGAATTGGTATTGCGTTGCTGAAAAGTCTCAGAAATGGAAAAAGGAAATCCTAAATAAGCAATCTCGTCAAAATTACAGGCATCTTGCGCACCGCGGGCGTTTGCTATAATAGCAAGAAGCTTGCTTTTGGTGGTTGCAAGATCGAGTTGTTTAAGAACCTCTGCTGTATCCTGCAGTTGGGGAATTGCTTTTGGAGAAACAAAACTTCCAAAATCAATGGTTTTAAATCCAACCTTTAATAACTGGTTTATATATTCAGCTTTCAAGTGGGTTGGAATCTGCTGTTTGATGCCTTGCATGGCATCGCGGGGGCACTCGGTGATATGGATCATATCAGTTTTTTATTAATTTTTTGTTGATGTCTTTTATTAACTGCGGACCATAATAAATAAAGCCTGTGTAAAGTTGAATAAGATCTGCGCCGGCGTCTATTTTCTCCAAAGCGTCGTCTGCATTGTGAATTCCTCCAACACCAATCACTGGAAAAGCATTGTTTGATTTCTGTTTTAAGTAACGAATTACTTCTGTGCTTCTTTTCGTTAAAGGTTTTCCACTTAAGCCTCCCATTCCAATTTTTTCAATTTCTGAAGAATCGTAGCTTAATCCATCGCGGCTTATAGTAGTATTGGTAGCAATGATTCCCGCTATCTTTGTCTGCTTTACAATATCAATAATATCGTCTAGCTGCGTATTTGTTAGATCGGGAGCGATTTTTAGGAGAATAGGTTTCGGTGTGTTTTTTTTACTATTTAGTTCTTGTAAGGTATTCAGTAGTTTGGTTAAGGGTTCTTTTTCCTGTAGATCTCTTAAGTTTGGTGTATTTGGTGAAGAAACATTTACCACAAAATAGTCTACCACATCAAATAATTCGTTAAATCCTATAATATAGTCATCTACCGCATTTTCGTTAGGCGTAATTTTGTTTTTACCAATGTTACCACCAATGATCAGACTTTTGTCTTTTCGATTTTTTAGTCTCTTTGCCGCATCCACAACACCGTGGTTATTAAAACCCATGCGGTTAATCAGCGCTTCGTTTTTTGGAAGACGGAACAGGCGTGGTTGATCATTGCCCGGTTGAGGTTTAGGAGTAACGGTTCCTATTTCAATAAAACCAAAGCCCAGATCTCCTAATTCGTTAAATGCTATGGCGTCTTTATCGAGTCCGGCAGCTAAACCCACCGGATTTTTAAAGTTTAATCCAAACACTGTTCTTTTTAACGAAGGGTGTTCTTTCTTAAAAAAAAGACCGCCAATGGAGCTAAAAGTTGGAAATTTTAGAAGTGAAAACGTGAGGTGATGCGCTTTTTCAGGCGCTAAACGAAAAAGGAAAGCCTTTAATAGTTGATACATGCGGCATTAAAATTAGGGTTAATTCCGATACCTAAATTGATTAACAATTGAAATGTTAAGAAAAAACTTGTCTTTTTTGTGTTTTTTTACATTTTGAATTAAAAAAAATGTATTTTTGCTCCCAAATTATAAAAAATAAAATTCAAACAAAATGAAAAAAGTATTATCAATCATTGCTGTTGCTGCTATGACAACTGCATTTGTAGCTTGTGGTCCTTCTAAAGAAGAAATGGAAAAAACCGAGCAACTAAAACAAGATTCTATTGCTGCTGTTGAAAAAGCTAAGCAAGATTCTATGGCTGCAGCAGTAGCTGAGCAAGAGAAAATGGCTCAAGAAGCTGCTGAAAAAATGAAACAAGATTCAATCCGTATGGCTGATTCTGTTGCTGCTGCTTCTCACAAAGGTGGAAAAAAACACTAATTAATAGCAGAAACTTTTAAAAACCTTTAACCAAAAGTTAAAGGTTTTTTTTGTGCCTTTATCGCCCACAAACTTTCAGCAAACTAAAATGAAAAGGAATGAAATGGACTATTTAGCGAGCGTGCTCAAAAAATCAACGAGCTTTAAGGTAGCAATGGTATCCGTATCACAATAGCTGATCAATTGTGTTTTTAAAAATTCTTTCTCCACTTCATTTTCTGCCATACGGTATTGCTCAAAGTAATTCATAGCTTCCAGTCCCGAAGTTATGGTTGTATATTCAATATCCTTTAATAGAATAGCCGACACCACCTTTAAAGAAAAATTACTTTTAAAGGCTGGATTATAGTAAGCCAATTCGATAAAAATCTCAAAGACGTCTACCAGTTTGGTTTTTAATTCACCCAGTTCGGTGGCGTATTCGGGAAAGCGGTGGATAAGCGAATTTATAACGCTTACTTCCATTGTTTTATCAAACACCACAACAGTGGGGTAGTCTTTCGAAAGTTTAACCAGTTGTTCTGCGAAAAGTTTCCTTTCATCCTCAGAATGCCCGGCAAAAAAGTGTGAGGCCTGCTTGCCATCATAAAAACAAACTAAAAAAGGAATTTGTTCAAAAGGTTTGGTTCCCGGTAGTTGAGGTATAGCCGAACTCCAGATCTCCATGTCCATAGAAATACAGGGCTCTTTTATCCTTAGTAAAAATTCGCGTATCTTATCCCGGTCTATAATAGACTCATTGCTAACAAACGACTTTTTAATTTTTAAAGCAGCAGGTTTCTCAATCAAATCATCTGTAACCTGCTCAATAGTTTTTATGCCTGCGTTATACCATTCAAACAATTTGTTTTTATCGATATAGGGAAGATTAAAAATACTATTTTCAGTAACTGTGTCTTTCCAGCAAGTGCCGAAATAATCGCACTGGTAAGGACGAAAACACTGTTTACCAATAGACACATTAGGGATAACATTTTGCTCCAGCACGCTATGTGCGGCTTTAATCTGATGTTCGAAGTAAGCGAAATTTTCCTCTGCCTTAAGTTTTACACTTCGTTTTCTAAACAATTTTTTAGGGTCAAGATTCTCCCCGCGAATGTAGTCAGGGTTCAATGTTACCAGGAAAAGATCATCAAACTTCTCTAATGAATTTTTAAGAATATAATATTGCAGATACGCATCCTTTAAATAAGTTTCTGAAATCTTCATAGAACTTTTTACTTCGTAGGCAGTATACTTTCCTTCAAAAAAAGTAAGAATATCCACCATAATAAGCACACCGTTAAAAATGAAAGTAGCTTCGTAAATTACTTCTGTTTTATTTTCAATCAGTGTTTTGGTAAGTTCTGCTCCTGCTGTAGAACCTTTTGCTTCTTTAGAAACATCAATTCCTCCCGGAAAAAGTTGTTGGGCAAAATACCCTACGTCGTGGCCTCTTTTAAAAGTAAGCTGTTTGTCAACACTTAGCTTATCTCTTAAATAAGGATGATTTTTATAAAAGAAAAAAGCTTTCGAACACTGTTCAAATTTTATAAAGGACGATTTGCTAATTGCGTAAGTACTGCTCATACCGGAACATTCATTTCCTTAGTTTAACGGAGCTTTAAATATACAGTTTTATGTGCTTTAGTTTCTACATTCGCCGGGATGATCTGAAATTAAAAAATACTTTACTGGGGCATTCGGTTACTTGTTTGGACTGCTTCTAAATCTTGCAGAAGATGGGTCTTTAAATCTCAGCGAATTAAAATTTGTTGTAATTTAGGAGTGGGTTAGCTAGAAGGAAGGCAGCCGTAAAAAATGGTGGGACACAGATATAGCATAGAAAAAGCGGAAGCTTTCAAACTGGAAGGCATTATTATTGAAAATAGTTTGATTGCTGGAGTTACCCTGGAGCCCAACGATGTGCGTATGATCAAACAATTAAATCTTCGCTTATGTGAAGGGAAAAAGTACGCGCTACTGGTAGATCCTAAAGTAGAGAGTTTAATTACAGATGAAGCACGCGCTCTTCTGGCATCTAAAGAAATGGCTGAATTAAATATAGCTAAAGCCATACTCATTTACAATCAAAAACAGAAGATCATAGGTAATATTTATCTTTCTATAAACAAGCCCCACGTAAAAACCAAACTTTTTACCGATCGTGAAAAAGCACTAAAATGGCTGAGGATGCAGGTAGAAGAATTTACCGCAAAGCAAATGTTTAAAGAGAGAAAATAGGGCAGGTTTCCTCGCAAGCTTCGCTTATGTTCCTCAAAAAAAAAAAACCGGCAAGAAATTGCCGGTTGAGAATGTTGTTTTGATTTTTAATCTAATTTGATCCAAACCACACTTGATTTCTCTGTTTCTGGATCTGTATAAATTGTAGCGTATGATTTGCGTGGAGCATAATAAGACGAGCAGCCAAAAAGACAGAAAGTAACATCGTCTTTTTCTTTGGGCTTTTTAAAAAGATAGTCTTTTTTAATAGCATCGCCTTTATATATGTATTTCACCGCTGTGGATCCGCTAATTGCCTTTACCGTTTTAATGCTTTTTACATCATCCGTTTCCATGTTTTTCGGCATATTATTAAATAATAGATAACTGGCATTTTCAGTAGAAATAAAATCTATCCCGTAGTATTGCTCACTTGCCAAACCTTTGTCATCAAAATTATAAGCAGGTCTGAATCCCGTCTTTATTTTGTTTGAATTGTACATTGAATGATCACCACTTACGACTGATGAAAAAGGATATACAGCGCCATTTATTGTTTTGCCTTCTGCAGATATTGATAGTAAAGCCACATCTCCTAAAAATGTTGCGGTAACGGTGCCAAACTTGTCAATTTTTATAGTAGTCTCCTGGAACATCAGTACCAAGTTACCGCTTTTGTCAACAAATGCTCCCTGAATCATCCCAGCGAAGTCATCTTTACTTCCAATAGTATTTCTGTAGTAGTCATTCACTTTCGATGCATCCGGGACAAAAGATTTTTCAACAGCTAGTGTAGACGGCTTAAAGTTTTGAAAAACAATATTTATTCCCTCTCCACTTGACTTTCCACCTGGCATGATAATCATGTGAACTATTCCCTTTACATTGTTATAGACAAACTCTGAAGTAGGATGCTTATAATATTCTGTTAGACCTAATTCCTTTTGTAAAAAAGTTGTTTTTCCTTTAGATAGCTGAGAAATGTAGAAGCGCGATTCGTCGCCTCCTGACTTATCTGTATTAAAAGCGTATGTACCCAGAATTACATACTCGTCTTTGTGGACATAAGCGTTCAGATAACGGGTGTATTTGTATTTATTATTTGGTGTGGTATAATTTGCTTTATTTATTATTTTGTGATCAGGGCTAAAGTGAAAAACCTCAATACGATCTTTTGTCTCAGCGGCTAAAGTATTGTATCTAATCATTGCGTAATAGTCACTTTCTGGATCTTTAACTATTCTGATGTCTGGGATATCGAGACCACCAAAGGCAATAGCATAGCCATCTTTCATGCTCATCTTCTCCAGTTCTGCTATTTTGTCTTCAGCTTTTAATTTACCAGTTTTACCATCTACGATCAACCTTATCATAATGGGAGTTTTGTCTTCTCCCTTTTCAAAGAAGATAACAACGTCGCCATTTATCTCATAAATACCACTAAGTATGTGGTAGCCTAATTTATCGTCAATAAGCTTTGTTGCAAGTTTGCCTGAGCCAATTTTCTTGCGCAGAGAATCATAAAGCATAACTTTAATACCCTCCTTTTTTGTAAATTCCAGGAAGCAGGTATTGGTGTTCTTTAATTGAACGAGCTTGCACCAACCCTCAGGCTCAGGAAAGGAAGCGCTTTTGTCTTTTTTTTGCGCAAATGATTGAAAGCATACCATGCTTATTAAAACTAATAGAATTTTTTTCATGCTTGTGAGTGAAATGGGTTACGAGGCGCAATAATAACAGTTTAATTTTGTTTAACAATGAATTAAATTAATAGAATTTATGTTTTTATTTGGAGTCCGCCTGCTTTATTCAAAGTAAAGTGACGACTGATGACTTATACAAAACAAAATAGAATGAATGTGACGCGAAAACAATAAACCGTGAAGCGTTTTTAGGTAATCACGAACAAGGAATCAGAAACCCCGAAGTAAGAAACATTTCATATTTCTTAAACAATCCGTAACTTTAAGGCTCAAATCTAAATTCTAATTAAATAATATGTCAGCAACGCCAGAGGGACGCCAGATCATTTTCAGTATGGTGAATGTGTCGAAGATACATCCACCCCAAAAACAGGTTTTAAAAGATATTTATATTTCATTTTATTATGGCGCCAAAATTGGTGTCCTGGGTCTTAACGGGTCTGGTAAATCTTCTTTACTGCGTATTATTGCTGGTATGGATAAAGATTATATCGGAGAAATTCATCAATCGCCAGGCTATTCTATCGGAATGCTGGAGCAGGAGCCTAAGCTTGATGAAAGTAAAACCGTTATTGAAATTGTACGTGAAGGTGTTCAAAAATATGTGGATATTCTTAACGAATACGAAGAGGTTAACAACAAATTTGGTGATGAAGAAATTCTGAACGATCCGGATAAAATGGATAAGTTGATCAACCGTCAGGCACAATTACAAGAACTCATCGATCAACATGATCTTTGGAACCTGGACAGCCGTTTAGAGCGTTCTATGGACGCTTTACGTTGTCCTGAGCCGGACGCACAGGTAAAAGTGCTTTCTGGCGGAGAGCGTCGCCGTGTAGCTTTATGCCGTCTTTTATTACAAGAGCCTGATATTTTATTGTTGGATGAGCCTACCAATCACCTGGATGCTGAGAGTGTTGACTGGTTAGAACAACATTTACAATTATACAAGGGAACCATTATAGCCGTAACCCACGATAGATATTTCTTAGATAATGTAGCGGGATGGATTTTAGAATTGGATAGGGGAGAAGGTATTCCATGGAAGGGTAACTACAGCAGCTGGTTAGAGCAAAAAGGAGCACGTTTAAAACAAGAAGAAAAAACAGAAAGCAAACGCCAGAAAACTTTAGCGCGTGAGTTAGATTGGATTCGTCAAGGTGTTAAAGGACGCGGCGTGAAACAAAAAGCCCGTTTAAATAATTACGAAAAAATGTTGGGTGAAGATGTGAAGAGCAAGGAAGATAACCTGGAGATTTTTATTCCTAACGGTCCGCGCCTTGGTAACGAGGTAATTGATGCTAATGAAGTGTCTAAAGGTTTTGGAAACCGGTTGTTATACGAACATCTTAATTTTAAATTACCGCCAGCGGGAATCGTTGGTATCATTGGGCCAAACGGTGCTGGTAAAACTACTTTATTCCGTATGATCATGGGCGAAGAAACTCCGAATACAGGAGAATTTAAGGTGGGTCCAACCGTAAAAATTAGTTACGTTGATCAAAATCATAAAGAATTGGCACCCGAAAAAACGGTGTATGATGTTATCAGTGGCGGGCTAGAGAATTTAATGCTCGGTGGAAAATCTATGAATTCAAGGGCTTATATCTCCCGTTTCAATTTTAACGGAAGCGACCAGGGTAAAAAGGTAAGTGTGCTTTCTGGTGGAGAAAGAAACCGTCTGCATTTAGCAATGGCATTAAAAGAAGAAGGGAACGTTTTGTTACTGGATGAGCCTACCAATGATTTAGATGTTAACACACTCCGTGCATTGGAAGAAGGTCTCGAAAATTTTGCAGGTTGCGCGGTGATTATTAGTCACGACAGATGGTTCTTAGACCGTGTATGCACTCATATTCTGGCTTTTGAAGGCGATAGCAGTGTTTATTATTTTGAAGGCGGTTACAGTGAATATGAAGAGAACCGTAAAAAACGGTTAGGCAATGTTGAACCGAAAAGACCACGTTACAAAAAACTAGCAGTATAAAAACAGAAGATGAAAGCATTACCCAAAATTCTTTTAGCTACCACTTTTTCTTGTTTAATTTTCCAAATGAAAGCTCAGTCTTTCAAAAAGGGAGATATTCTTTTTAATGTGAATTATGGGCAGCCAAATGCGGCTGCCTTTTATCAAAAAACACTTTATCAGAAAAGACTGTCGGTCTATTACAACGGCGACTATACCCAAAATTATTCTAATACAGGTGTTTTAAGTTTAAAATGCCTTTATGCCAGGAGTTCAAAAGTAGAGGTGGGACTGGGCATCGGCCTGTGGAAATATAACACCAGTGAGGTTTATATTTACAGAGAGCATGTTATGGCAAATTACGGGTCAATGCATACAGCTTCTAACAAAGAAGAAGCTACTTTTCAGGCATTGACTTTAAGGCTGAACAGGCATTTCGGAAATTATAAGAAGATAGATCCATATGTAGGATTCGGCCTGGGTGTAACGCGAATTTCTTACAAAGAACAGCATTATTCCCTCGATTCCGGTAGCCCTGTCCTTTTAGCTGATCAGATATATCCTTCGGATTTCCTTCCTACTTTCGCTTTAACTTTTGGTCTGCGGTATTACCCTCTTTACTGGTTTGGCCTCAATTTTGAAGCAGGTTATGATGCTGGTGCGCTTCTTTCGGGTGGACTTATTTTTAAATACGCATCCAAAAATAAAGGTGAGACTAAATAAACAAAAAATAAATCTATATATTTAAAACAAAATTAAAACATATGATCCATTTTAACTCTGCAAAAATTTTAATCCCTGTTGATTTCAGTGAGACATCGCTACTAGCTATTAAACATGGGGCCTTCATGGCGCAAACTGCAGGCTCAGAGCTTTATCTGCTGCATGTGGTAAATGCTCCGTTCATGTCGCAAAATATGTTTTTACCAATAGTAAGTCTTGAAGACAATAGTGATGTGGAGAAAAAAGCATTGGCGAAATTAAATGATCTTGTAAATACGATTAAAGCTGAGCACGGCGTTAGCGCGCAGTGTATTATTAAGGTGGGAAATCCAAGTGTGGAAGTGACAAACGTGGCAAGAGAAATTGGCGCTTCATTGATCGTAATGGGAACTCATGGATATTCTCCTTTGGAAGAATTAGTTATTGGAAGTGTTGCTTTAAAAGTTATTACCAAAGCTCCTTGTCCAACCATGGCTATGAGTGATGCTGCAGCTCACAGGGGATACAAAAATATTGTTATGCCCATCGATGCTACAGTTAACTCTCGTCAGAAAGTAAATTATACTTTAGAAATGGCTAAAAAATTCGGAGCAAAAGTATATGCAGTTGGACTATTAGGAACCAACGAAGAAAACGAATTTGCCGGAATGGAAGTGATTTTAAATCAAATTAAAAAATTAGCAGAAGAGCAAGGTGTAACGTTTCAATCTGAATTATTAAACAACCTGAAAAACAGAGCTACAGCTACCGTAAGCTATGCTGAAAAAGTAAACGCAGATCTTATAGTGATTATGACAGACCAGGATGCGGAGTTAAGCGGTTTCTTTCTAGGCCCTTACTCACAACAAGTAATTCATTTAAGTAAAGTGCCTGTAATTGCTGTAAAACCTAAAGATCTTTTTTTAGACGATACAAACTTTCCTATTTCGAATACAAGTGGCGGGGGATTTTCTTAAACAAATTTTAAAAAAGAAGAGGCTGTCTTTAAAAAAAGGCAGCCTTTTTTTATTGTAGTAAGCACTTTGAAGTTATTGAACTTCATCGAGGGTTCTAATCCCATTAGAGAAGAGAAATCTCTCAGACGATTAAACAGTAGTAAAGCTCAATTCTTTAAGCCGGATTTAATTTCCAGTTCATTTGTGCTGGTCTTGGATCAAATTGTGGCGTATTTTTCAATAGCTAATAAATAAAATTTTTATTCTGGTAATGCGGATAAACTATTTCTTCTTAACATCTACCCAAAGCGTATCAGAATTAAGCCCTGTAAAAATACCATAGCCGTTTTTGATACTTGTAGAAGGATTTGTGAGGTTTTGTGAACTGGTACTGCCTTGATCGTATAAGGTGGCATAATCTGGCAGAACATGATAAAGTATGATCCTTGTCTTTCCAAAGTACTGAAATTCCATTGCGCGCACTTCTTCGGAAGAAAAGTTAGAAGGCGATTTACGAAATATCCTTGCAGGAGGCGCATTACTTCTAAAATCAGTTATTGCCTCAGGGTCTGTTTCGGTGTTTTCTATCAGCACCAGGTAGTAGGAATTATCAGGATTACTCCAGTTTATTTTAACCGGATCTGGCATACTTGCACCAGGAGTGGGGCGTGTTGTAGTATCTCTTTTCTCAATAGTTAACTCTGTCAGAGACTGAGTCGCATTTTGCGGTCCGTCTGGAATGTAGGTATATGCCTGCACTTCTTTTTTGTTGTAAGTAAAAGAGAGGGTGTAACTATTTCCAGCCGTAACAACGGTAGTACTATCAACGTATCTTCCGTCGCCAACAGGTTTTAAGGAGTAAATGTGGGCATCTTTATCTGTTATAATTACAGAAAGGTTATTTATATCGTCAGACGAATACTTAACATCCGATGAAAACGGAATCTGTCGACTAATCTTAACGCTTAGGTAGTCGTTAGGCCTTAAATATCCGTCGATAATGGGTGAGTCGGTAAATTCGGAAACTTCTTTTTTCTTACAGGCGGGCAGGAAGGCAGTGAGAATAAATAAGCATGTCGACATTAATATTTCTATTCTTGTGTTACTCATCTTAGTTTTAGGGACAAAGTTATGTTTGGTGTTATACTGGTATAATTGACATTTGTCTCGATAACCGATCCACTTTCAATAGAATAGGTTTTATACCATACATTGGTGCGGTTGTAGACATTGAAAATTGAAAAACTAAGATAGCCAACTTCTCTTCTCTTCTTGTCACCTTTCGAACCCTTTAAAAGTTTATAGTTCGCTGAAATATCTGCACGATGGTACTCCGGTAAACGTAAACCATTCTTTGTTGTAACTGTAAAGAAATCCTGAGTACTGCCATCGAGCAAAGTAACATTGTAAGCCCCTGAAGGAGCCGTGTATGGCCGTCCCGTAGCATAGACCCAGGTGGCGGAAAAATCCCACCGTCTCCATTTATAAAGTGTTACGATTTTAAATTCGTGCGAGACATCCTGGTTAGCCGGAAAATAGCCATCAGCATACACACTAAAATGATTCCTGGCTTCACCTAAAGTGTAACTCACCCAGCCATTAAATTTTCCTGTTTTTTTCTGCATTAAAAATTCTATTCCTCTGGCATAACCGTTACCAGTATAAAAATTCTCGTCAACATCTGTCCCCGCAGGACTGCTATTGAAGCGAAGAGAGTATTCAGTAAGATTCTGGATCTTTTTATAGTATGCTTCTGCACTGAACAACAGATGTGTTGTTTCAAAAGATAACCCGGCAATATAGTGAAGGGAAGAACTTACCGGAACGTCTTTTCCGTCCGACAATAGCCAAAACTCTTTATTCCCAGAAAGAATATCTTCTCGCGTAACACGATTCGCGAACTGGAAATATTTTCCTGTAGCCCCTTTAAGTGTTAACTGCTTGGTTAGTTTGAGACTTAAAGATGCCCTTGGCTCAAAATAGTTTTGTTTGGTGATGCCATAATAACTTGCCCGAATACCTGGAACAAAAATCAATTTGTTCTTAAGTAATTTGAATTTGTTCTGTACATACCCGCCCGCTAAAATTGTTTTATTACTCTTGTCAAGAACGGTTGAAGTGTCGTTCTGAGCATAGGTATATTTAATGTCATAGTTTGTTCCAAAAACGCCAAACTGGAGCTGGCTCATTTCAAACATCTCCCATTGATAGTCGGACTTAAGACTGTAGTCTTTCAGATCGTTATTTTCAAATATGCCATTTTTTGTGGTGGATTCGTTACCACTTGCATCGGTTACTGTACGCTGCTGCGAACGATCTCTGTCACTGTAAAAATTGGAGTAACTTATAAGTGTGTTTCCATAAAAGCGCGGCGCCCATTTACGCGACCATTTCAGACTGGTTCCAATATTTCCATATTTTGTAAGATCGGTTGAGCTGAAACTAAAGTTTGAAGTCCCACCACCAAAAGAAGGCAGATTTGAATTGTCGACACTATTGTCGAATTTATCTGTTCCGTTAAAAATACTCAGCGCAATAATGTCCTTTTGGGTTGGCCTGTAAGTAAACTTACCATTCAGATCATAAAAATAAGATTTAGCTACAGTGTTTTGTGAAAACCTTCCACCGCCTGGGCCACCTGTTCCTTGCTGTGTTGTGGCAGCGGAAGAACTGCTTTTACTATACTTTTCAACTAATTTATTGTAGATCGGCCCTTTGTATGACCTTCGAAAAGCGATAACCGAAGAAAATTTATCTCCTATTGGAATCTCTGCAAACACATTGGCGCTTAATAAGCTTAAATCACCACCTATGTTGATCTTCTTCTGGTTACCATCTTTTCCGGTTATCTCAGTAACACTTGATAAGCGCCCCCCAAACTTCGATTCAAATCCTCCTTTATAGAGCTGAACATCCTTTACAGCATTTGCATTGAAAGCGCTGAAAAAGCCATACAAATGATCAACGTGGTATACTGTAAATCCATCATAGAGTACAAGATTTTGATCTGGTGTGCCCCCCCTGACATACAGTCCGGAGGAAGATTCTTGTGACGCGCTAACACCGGGCATTAACTGAAAAGACCGCATAACGTCTTTTTCTCCTATGTTGGGTAATTTCTCAAGCTCTTTGGGTGTGATTTTTATCACACTTACTTCTTCCTGTTTTGCAAGTACAACTTCTTCCCTCGCAGCAACGATCGTTACAGTTTTGAGTTGATTTCCGGCTGAAGACACTTCGATGATCAGGTTTTTCCTGGAGATGAAAGGCGTGAGATATACTTCTGTTTTTGCGTAGCCGACATAAGATATAATTAAAACACTGGTATCGGTAGGTACTTTGCTAAGAGTAAAATAGCCGTCAGCATTTGTTGAAATGGCTTTTGTAGAGCCTCTGAGATGAATCGTTGCAAAGGGTAAAGCCTCGCCCGTGGATTTATCTTTTACCAATCCGGAAAGTGTAAAATCTTTGCTTTGCGGAGGACCATAATAAGTTTTATTTGCATAGGGATTGTGCTGACTGGTTTCGTCTTCGGTAGTCTTTTTATCTTCCTCAAAATAGAATGTACCGAGATTCTCATCTTCGTTGCCTTCAAGCTGATCATAAGCCTTAACGTCTTCTTTGAAATCGTCTTCTATCCGGGTTGGGGTAGAAGATAGGTTGTCCTGTGCTTGATTTAAGTGAATCGAATGAAATGATTCCTTAAGGTTGTTGGAAGTTGTATCGGCTGGCGTAACTGACGGATCATAAATCGAAAGAAAGACATTCTTCTTACCACACGTATAATTCCAGGTTACATGCGAGGCTAAAGCGTTTAAACAATCAAGCTTTTCGCTTGATCTTGTTCCTACATTGGGTGCGTACACAAACAAATAGTTGTAAAACCGCGGAACGTCTTTTAAGGAATCCGCCTCATATGCTTCTAAGGCACTTTGACCGGCATTGCCCATCACAAAAACATAAGGTCGTTTCGTGGCCGAATAATTATTTGAAGGCGAAAACATCACGTATTGAAAGTAACAAACACCTCCCTGGCTATTAAAGGAATATTGCCTGTACGAAGATGATTGCCCGAAAGACTGTTGAGTAAAAAGTACCACAAAGAAAAGGCAAATCGTTAGATGACGCGGAGTTGATAAATACACTTTTTGTTTACTGAGATTGTGTGCCAAATATCGAAGGGTTAAAAACAGTAAAAAAATATAATATACTTCGGCTGTAAGTGTGTAGACAAGATGAAGAAATGTGGAGAAGTGATTTTACACCCGCATATAGACAAGTACCGATGGGAAGTTGGCCCATAGAAGAGGTCCACCAGGGAAGTCGCTATCAATTTTTAAGGGAAGGTCTTCAGCTGAGAGAGGGTTGAGGTGCGATAGAGATGGGAGATAATATTCGGTTAGAGGAGTGCCCTAGGATCTATTATTTTAAAGAAGGCATCTTTGTAATGCTCGCTTAAGGGAATTTCAGTAGTAGTCAGTTTTATTCTATTGTTACGAATCGACTTGATCTTATCAACGGCAATTATAAAAGATTTATGCGTCCTGACAAATTTTTTCACAGGAAGGTTTTCTTCCATTGCCTTCATGCTTAGCCGCGTAATGATCGGTTTTTCGGAACCTGTAATATGAATTTTAATATAATCCTTTAAGCCCTCAACGTAGTTAATCTCATGAATCATAATTTTAATTAAATTGTATTCTGAATAAACAAAAACGTAATCTCTCTCTTGTTCGGGTTGTCGATTACTCTTAAAGGCCTTATACTCCTGCGCTTTGTTAGCAGCTTTCAGGAAGCGTTCAAAAGAGAAAGGTTTCACGATATAATCCAGGACATCAAGTTCGAATCCTTCATGCGCATAATTTTTGTATGCCGTAATAAATACAACTATTGGTTTTGAAGAAAGCGATTTTAAAAATTGGAGACCCGTAATTCCAGGCATCTGAATATCAAGAAAAATTAAATCAATCGTTTCCTCTTGTAAAACTTCTATAGCTTCATAAGCATTTTTACAACGTTTTACCAGGCAAAGAAAAGGAATCTGTTTTATGTTATCTTCCAGTAGGTCAAGGGCCAAAGGCTCGTCGTCAACAATGATACATCTAAGCATTATAAGGTTATCGAAAGTTTAACAGAGTGAAAATTATTTTGTGCTGTAATGTTTAGTGTGCATTTAGGGTAGAGTAAAAACAAACGTCTTTTGACATTCGCTAATCCAATTCCCGTGCTTTTGTCTTTTTCCTCACGTTCTACTTTGTATTTGTTATTAACGCTCAATGTCAGAAGGTTTCCGATAACAACAATACTAATCGAAATCTCAGGATCATTTATGTACACGACGCCATGTTTAAATGCATTTTCAACAAAAGGGATAAGGATCATAGGCACTACTTCAACAGAAGAAGAGAACGTTATTTCTTTATAAAAACTCACGGTGACCTCGCTGCCAAACCGTAGCTTTTGCAACTCTATATAATTTTCGAGGTACTCTATTTCTTTATGAATACTGATCTTTTCATGATCGGTTTCATACAACATATATTGCAATAAACCTGAAAGTTTTAATAAGGAAGGCTCCAATAGATCTGACTTTTTGCGTGCCAGGGACACAAGATTGTTCAGCGTATTAAATAAAAAATGAGGGCTCACCTGCGAGCGAAGAAAGGAAAGCTCGGTCTTTAAGTTTTCGGATTCCTTCTCCTTTCGCAATTCTTCGTTTTTAATGTTCTTTTGTATGACACTATAAGCTGTGCTCGTAATCAGAATGCAAACACTTAAGAGAATAAAAACTCGGTTAAAAGGTGGAAAAGGATGGTGAAGGCCCATAAAGTTCTTAACCAATTCATTGATTCCCGCAATAAGCAAAGTACATCCAATAACGATAGTAACATAAATCATCCAATTTTTCCTGTTGAAAAACCTGGGAACAAGAAAAAGTGCGTTAAAGTAAAAAAGAGGGATAAAAGAAAGATTCATTAAGGTAGATACGATCTGGAAATTATGCGCCCGATCAACAACTGGTTTAAAGTTATCCGGAGGCCGTGGGCCATTTTTATCAAATAGCAGTGGCAAAATAAAAATAATAGTCCACGCCGAAATATGAAGAAAACTAATAAAAAATCTTGACCTGATGGGCCTTTCTGATACCATTATCCAAAGATAACGTTCCTATTCTGATTACGCAGGCAAGCGTAGACGAGATTGGAAAATGTGTCTACAAGTTCAGTGTTGTTGAGCGTCTGATGTGTCTTGATAAATGCAGTAAAAAACTTTTCCAAATTAGGGAACGTGATTAAATTTCCGCGCAGCAACTAACGCTAAGGTGAGAATTTGGTTATATGCTACTTTCTGGTTGGATTAATTCTGAACATAAAGTGAGGTCGGAGTCAGGAGTTAAAGGAGATTCAAACTTTTGGTTAAGAGATTCGGATTTTTGTTAAGCTGTGAAAATTTCCGTTGAAAACGAGACATCGCAATTCGAAAAGTACGATAATCTATTTTAATATAAAAAGAAAGCCTTGACTAGCAAGGCTTTCTGTGATGTACCCAGGAGGAGACTCGAACTCCCACACCTTACGGCATACGCACCTCAAGCGTACTTGTATACCATTCCAACACCTGGGCATGTTATACTTCCTGAAAACAATCAGGAGTAACGATTAAGCTGGCGTAAAGATGCGATTTTTTTGTAAAAGATTTTAAAATTTCTCTTTTAATTTGATAACTATCTCAGGGTACTTTACTAAATTTTCTATGTACTTTTTTGATTTCATGGCTTTAATATGTGCTTCAATTTTGCGGGCCAGATTTCCATCCAGTTCCTCGATAGAGTATACCAATTGCCAATCATCTACAATGGATGTAAACGATCGGACATAAGTTCTATTTTTATGATCTAAAAGACGTTGATTCAAATCTAAACAACTCCCTATGTAAAATTTATTAAGACTTTTAGAAAACAAGATGTAAACAGCTGCCATAAAGTTCAAATCTTAAGAATAGTAATATTCCCAAAAAATAAAGCAACCCTCAGCAAACATACTTGTATACCTCCCGATAGCTATCGGGACCAACACCTGGGCATGTTATACTTCCTGAAAACAATCAGGAGTAACGATTAAGCTGGTGTAAAGACGCGATTTTTTCTGGAGATTTTAAAAATTATATTGTATTCTGATTCATTTTCTCAGACAGCATATGAATCTTGGCGTCTGTTTCCTTAATTATGAACCTTCTATTGCAAAGTTAAATTACTCACGAAATAATTTTAAATACCTTGTAAATTCTTGCTTAAGTTCACTCTTTTCATTCATCCACTCAGGTAGCGCAAAATACTTTAGTTTAATGCCCGGTTGTTTCATTTTTTTTATTCGGCCCGATTTACACACTCTTCCTAAAGCAACAGACAAATTGTTGCGCGGTGCGTTATACTTTTTATAATGATCGTCTATTTTTAGAAGAAGCGTATGTAGATCTTCTGAGGTAAGCGGCTTTTGATGTAGTTCCAAAAGAAAATGAATCTTTGTGGGATAAGACCAGTCCTGCTTAAACTTGTTTTCGGTTAAGAGTTCATTTTGCTCCGTATCATCGGAGCTGGATTTATTGAGCTGACCTTTCAAGTCGTTGATCTCTTGTCGCAGATCAACAATGTAGGCTATAAGATCGCCATTAGACCATCCCACGAGTTCCTTTAAAGCCTGCGTTTTTAGTTCGTTTTTAAGTTTTCCTTGCAAATCTTTGGTCATAACTATAAAAGTATCAATTTATACACAATAACATAAAAATAACATATAATAAACTCATTATATCTATTAAAATAACATAAAAATGCCATATTATGTACACAAAAACAACTCGGTCGAATTATCAAAAAATACATTTAAACTTGAGAGTAGTAATGAATTTATCCATTTTATTCGATATTCCCGATACTGCTCAAATACATTTTACCAAATAAAGGGACATCAACATGGGACAGTTTATTCAGTCATTTTTTTTGCGAAAAATATTCCTACAAACAGGAGAGGCTAGAGGTAGTAAAAAAATATTCACGTCAGTTTCTACAAAGACGGATAACCTGGAAAAATCGTTTTCAATCAAAATAAACTTTCCTGAAAGGAGTATTCTTATCTTTTCGTTTGAAGCGGTTATCCAGCAATAGTAAAAGGCTGATTTTTTGTTATCCAGGTATCGAAGTCTTTTTGAGTGTTGATTTTTAAACTGACACCGGTTAGCAGCGTAATTGTAAATGGAAATTCTGTGGAGATTACCTTTTTATACAAACCTGTGAGCATTGATTGATGAGCATTCCAAAAGGTAGACTTATCCCCGTAGAAATCTTCTCCAAATAAAAGAGTGATTTCGTTATTTTTAAATTCTATTTTGTACTTGTAGTCGGACATTTTTTGTTTAGCAAATTATTTTACAATCTGCGGCAGAGAGTTGAGCAGTGAATGATTTTTGAGGTTTGACTCGTCTACCAGCACTCCGCTTTCATTAAATGTTTTCCAGGTGGCAATGCCTTCGCTCTGGAAGCGAAATCCCTGCAACTTTATTTTCCCGCTGCAGTAATACTCGGTAAAAGGACCAAAAAGGCTTGTTTTGTAAGCTATTCCTTCAAATGAGACAATAGCATTTTCGCAAAATAAACGTCGCAATTCAAAATTTCCGTCCTTACTAAAATACGATTCAGAAGTCGGGGCACCTTTTTTATAAAATTTTGCGAGAAACATATGGCCCTTAAAAAAATGCATCTCTTTCTTTTTAGAGCTGTCTGAATTAAAAAGAAATCCTATACTGTCTGATTTAAGTGCAGCTTGTTTCAGGATTTCCGCCTTGGTTTCTTCATACCACGAGTCGGCTGATTGCTTTATAGTGCCAAAGCTCATAGATACGACGGCGCAGAGAAGAGGCAGGGTGAGAGATAAAAAAGCTTTTTTAAACATGAGAGTCTTTAGAGGACAGTCAAATTTAATCATTAAGCCCAGACCTTACAAAAGGTTTTATTTCTCACGCTTTCAACGCTAGGCTTTTTGAAGCAAGAAGATCATCTGTCTTTATTTTCGTTAATAAGTTTAAACATATTCTTATTAAAAGATGGAAGGTTTTTTTCTAAAACTGAGAAAAATTCAATGTCCGCATTTTCTATTTTACTTAAAGCTAAATGTAAGACCTTTTCGCCCGAAGGAGTTAATTTTACCACTTTTGCTCTTGTATCAGAAGAGTGCTCTTGCCGACTAATGAATTTTTTTACTTCTAGAGTTCTCAACACTTTCGATACCATCATTCTGTCTGCATTTCCCTGGTTGGCAATGTCTACCTGCGTTACATCGTTTTTAGTTTTAGAAAGCCATGCAAGAGCTGCCAACAAAACAAATTGTGTTTGTGTAAGATCTAAAGGGTCTAAAACCTTTTTTTGATTGCGTTGCCAAATTAAGTTGAGCTGACCCAGCAAGTATCCGGGACTTTCTTCCGGACTTTTAAATTTGAATTTGATCTTGTTCTGCATTTTCCTTAAACGTTTTATCAAATAAAATTAATTTTTTTGAAAACACAGTCAGTTTATTTTGACTCTAGAAATGTGAGTTTGTACCCGTCAAGATCTTTTACGTGAAATGCTCTGCCAAAAGGCGTTTCGATAATTGGTCCTGCTGTAGTTACCCCATTAGCAATAAACTTTTCTTTTAATTTGTCCACGTTCTCGTTAACAGCAAACCAAAGGGCTACCCCAAGTCCTAGTTCCTTTTCTTCGAGGGGCTCGAGAGGTGTGCGGATAGCGAAACTGGCTTGTCCCTGATCGTATTTAAAAATGCAAGCCTGGGGATTGGTAGTGCTAATTTCAAATTCTAATTTTTTTGTGTAAAAATCTTTGGATGCTTCCAGATTTAATACCTGTAGAGATGCAAATGTGAGTTGTTTCATAATAAACGATTTAATTGTTGTCGCAAATATAGTATACATGACAACAATAAACAAGCTCTTTGTATTAACCGGTTGACAAGCAGGATCTTTCATTTGTTGAATAAGCGATTATCTTTGTGACAGTTAGTAATGTCTTATTCATGAATCTTGCCATAAAATCAGCATTGCCGGACCCATCGGTTTCGCATTTTGTTCATAGCTTATGGATGCTGGAAAATAAAACAAAAGAAGATGTTGCTTTTATTCTGCTGCCGAATGGTATGGTGGACATGAACTTGATGAGCGTTAATTCGGGTAATTGGAAAATGGTTGTAAGAGGGGTAGACACAGTTCCCGGTGAAGCTACGGTGCCTGCACATACAAGAATGTATGCTGTAGGATTCAAGCTGCTTGCAGTGGAATACCTCTTAAAAAGTCCGGTGAAAGATGTGCTGAACTTCGGAAGGAATTTTGAAGATGATCACTGGCGATATAGTGATAAGGAACTTGAAAGCCTTGAGTCTTTTTGTGAAACAACAACACGTAAAATAAAAACTGTTTACTGCGAAAATAGTGATCCTAGAAAGAAAAAACTTTTTGAACTTATCTATTCCACAAAAGGTTCTGTCACGGTGAAGGAGTTGTCTGAACATGTTGCCTGGAGCAGCCGGCAGATCAACCGCTATTTTAATGACCAATTTGGAATCTCTTTAAAGACTTATTGCAACATTCTTCGCTTCGGCGCTTCTTTTAAACAACTCAGTGAAGGCAATCTTTTTCCGGAACAAAATTTTACAGATCAAACTCATTTTATTAAAGAGATCCGCAAGTACGCTGGGGTTACGCCCAAAGAGCTGAGCAAAAACAAAGATGGCAGGTTTATTGATATTACCGCCATCAAAAACTTCCCGGCATAAAACGACCGATTTTTACTATTTCATCGCCCAGGTTTTTAGAACCTTTGTACCGTTATAAAACGATACAATTATGTTATTAGAAAATAAAAAAATAGCCATTGTGGGCGGTGGTCCTGGTGGTTTAACCTTAGCAAGACTTTTACAGCTTAAAAATATCAGTGTAAAGGTGTACGAGAGAGATTTGAACAAAGACTCAAGGGTGCAAGGTTCTCCACTTGATTTGCACGAGGAATCGGGTTTGGCAGCTCTTCAAAAAGCGGATCTTATGAAAGCCTTCAAAGAAAATTATATGGTGGGGGCAGATCGCATGCAAATTATGAATGAACAGGCGGAAGTGTTTTTTAGTGATCACGACGAAAAACCTGAAGAAAACTTTGGCTATGAACATTTTCGTCCGGAGATAGACCGAGGTGTTTTAAGAAAAATAGTATTAGAATCGTTGAATGAAGGCATTATTGTGTGGGGTAGTCATTTTATTTCGATGGAAACTCAGGGAGATGGTTGGCTCCTTCATTTTAAAGATCGTGCGTCTGAATATGCTGACATCGTGATTGGTTCGGATGGTGCCAATTCAAAGATCCGACCTTATCTGACAGATATAAAGGCATTTTACTCTGGTATTACTATGCTGGAGGGTACTATCTATAATGCTCCCGAAACAGCTCCGGGAATGCATGCTTTGCTTCGTGGAGGAAAGATCATGGCTTTTGGAAACGGGAAAAATCTTCTCCTGGGTCAGAAAGCAAATAATGAAATAGGCTTCTACGCCAGCTTTAAATCCGGGGAAGACTGGTCCTTAAACAGTGGTCTGAATTTCTCTGATAAAAAACAACTACTAGGGTGGTTCCGAAAAACTTACCCAGAATGGAGCAGCACCTGGCATGAGTTATTTGAGAGTGCTTCAACACCCTTTGTTGCAAGACCTATTGATTGCATGCCTCTGGATCAAAGTTGGAACGCAAAACATAATTTAACTTTGATTGGTGACGCTGCGCACGTAATGCCTCCTTTTGCTGGTGAAGGGGTGAACATGGCCATGCTTGACGCCCTCGAGTTAAGTGACTGTCTGACTTCAACTAGGTACAGGAATCTGCAGGAAGCTATTAGTTTTTACGAAGAAAACATGTTTAAAAGAGCATCTGTAATTGCGCAAGAGTCCCTTGAGAATGGTGTGCGTATGCATAGCGAAATCGCGTTAGAAACCATGTTACATTTTTTTGGCGCAACAGGAGAGTCTAATTCCTAGAACTGCATTAAAAAACATGGTAGAATTTAACGAGGCGGTAAATAAACCCTAACAGAGCCACAAACAAAAAAGTATAGCCAACAGTATTCAATTTACTTCCGGATTTACCCGCTGCAAGAGCAAAACAGAGTAGGGCAAGGGTCATAGATACAGAGCTGATGAGTTTAGGAAGATAGCCATCCATAATATCCATAAAAGTACCAAGAGCAAAAATTGCGGTGAAGATCCAAAGTAGAAGTTTGTTGTTCATGCTTTAAAAGTAGTAATAATGTTTTTTAGGAATGAATTCTATTAAAAAAAGAAAGGCCACATCTCTGTGGCCTTTTATGAAATTATTTTTTCTTTTCAGCATCTTTTTTTGCTTTCTTTTCAGCTTCAGCGGCTGCTTTTTCTTCGTCCTTCTTCTTCTTTTCCTCCGCTTTAGCAGCTGCGTCTGCAGCTTTTTTCTCAGCAGCGGCAACCTTCTCTGCCTCTTTTTTCGCTTTTTCGTCGGCCTTAGGATCGTCTGATTTTTTCTCAGAAGTTGTACTTGCTTTTTCAGCTTCTTTCTTTTTCTTTTCTTCTGCTTTTATGGCGTCTTCAGCAGCTTTTTTCTCAGCAGCGGCTGCTTTTTCCGCATCTTTCTTTTTCTTCTCTTCTGCATTTTCTGCGGCTTTGGCGGCATCTTTTAATTTCTTTTCTTCAGCTTTTGCAGCATCTTCAGCTGCTTTTCTTTCGGCCTCTGCCTTTGCTGCGGCTGCTGCCCCACCTGTTGGTGTGTAAATAATGTCTACCGTTGTTCTTTGATAATCCTTACCTTTTTTTGATGAGAACTCTCCAAAAGTGAAAAGTTCTCTTCCTTTTCTGTTCAGGATCAGGAACATTTCGTCTACGCGCTCTTGAGCAAAGGGTTTAAAGTTTGTTGTTGGATAGTACCCAACAACTGTAATATCCATATGGGTACCGTTAAGACTTTTTATCCAACGATCAAGGTGCTTTAGCGTTGTATCATGAGCTTTATTTTGTGTGTGATGATAAATTAAATGTAATGTATCCACCTTTTGAGAAATTCCCCTGAAAAAACAGAGTGATAATAGGATAACAAATGTAAATGCTTTTGCTCTAGTAGCTGCAGATTGGTTTTTCATTGAAAAGATTAAGGTTTAACAATTAACTGGGGCTAAATATAAAAACTTTATACATGCGTTTGCGAAACATTAGTGTTAAAAATTATAGAATGAGTCTTATCTTGTAGCCAGGTTTCGTCACTTTTGTGTAATTCGTTTACTTTTAATTATGGAGAATATTACAGTAATAATCATGCTTCTGTTCGGGGTTGCTTTTTTAGGCATTCTGAGCTATAAATACAAATTTCCCTTTCCCATTGCCTTGGTTCTGTGTGGTGTTGTAATTAGTGTGATTCCCGGGCTTCCTATTATTTCGCTTAGTCCGGAGGTTGTTTTTATCGTTTTTCTTCCGCCTTTATTATATGAGGCATCCTGGAATACAAGCTGGCACGAGTTTAGGGCAAACATTCGTCCAATTGGTCTTGCAGCGATAGGACTCGTAGTTTTTACCACGACTGCAGTTGCTGTTGTTATCTATTACATGATTCCGGATATCAGCTGGCCTTTAGCTTTTTTAATTGGAGCCATTGTTTCGCCACCCGACGCGGTTGCAGCAACTTCGGTAACGAAAGGGCTAGGATTATCGCCCCGACTCACCACTATTTTAGAAGGCGAAAGTCTTTTGAATGATGCAAGTGGACTGGTGTGTTATAAATATGCTTTAACAGCAATTACGGCTGGTAATTTTATTTTGTGGCAAGCCAGTCTCAATTTTATTTTAATAGCCGTTATGGGCATCGCTATTGGACTCACGATTGGTTACCTTATGTATCAAGTTCATAAACGCTTTGTTTGCGATCCAATTATAGAAGTGACCTTTACTTTTCTTACACCTTTTGCTTCTTACCTGCTTGCAGAGCATTTTCATTTTTCGGGAGTATTAGCGGTGGTAACAACAGGGCTTTACCTGTCTTTCAGATCAGGCGAAATATTTACACATCAAAGCAGGGTTATGGCTTATTCGGTTTGGCAGGTTGTAGGATTTATTTTAAATGGGCTTGTTTTTGTTTTAATAGGACTTCAATTAAGAAATGTGATGGATGGCATCAGTGAATATTCCAGTGTGTCGCTCGTTTTTTGGGGACTTGCCGTTAGTGCGGTTGTTATTGTGGTGCGGTTTATATGGGTGGTGCCCGCAGCATTTATACCTAAAATATTAGGCAAACATATTAGGAATAAAGAAGATTTTAACCCTCGCAATCTTGCCGTATTTGGTTGGGCCGGGATGCGTGGTGTTGTATCTATGGCAGCGGCGCTGGCCCTGCCAATCACTTTGGAAGATGGCACTCCATTTCCTTATCGCAGTTTAATTATTTATATTACTTTTTGCGTAATCTTGTCAACCCTCGTGTTACTTGGACTTTCGTTGCCATGGGTAGTGAAATTACTCAAGATAAAACCCTATTCGAGCGCTGCTGAGGAATATGAAGTGCGAACCCAGATGGTGTCACTGACGATAGGTCACATCGAAGATAATCTGTCCCTGATTCACGACGAATTGTTACGGAATATTAAAAGCAAGTACGAGGTTAAGTACAACCGACTTCAAAAAACAGACCTTCCTTCGAATTATTTTGGCGCTGGAAAAACATTGGAAGGAAATATTTTTAATGAATTTACACAACTCCAAATAGATTTGATCCAGGTAGAACGAAAGACGCTTGATCGATTGCACCGCTCGGGCGAAGCAAGTCAGGAGGTTTTAAGAAAAATTGAAAAGGAGCTTGATCTTGAGGAAACCCGTCTGGCCATGGAAATGTATCGACCTTAAAACTAACTTTGATCGCAAATGAAATTTAATAAACTGATTGTTCTGTTTTTTTTCTTCTTTCTATCCGTAGATGCTTACAAAGCTCAGAGCCATGCTTTAGATTCACTTAACCGTGAACTTAAAGACGCCCGGTTCGACTCTACGAGATGCCGTATTTTAACTGCCCTTGTTGAATTAGAAGGGGATGACAATATCTGGCCACAGTACAATGATCAGCTACGGGCAATTTGTGAATCTAATTTAAAAAAATATGCTAAGGGCAGCTCACAGAATTTATTTTTTTTAAAGTACCTGGCAGCAACATTCAACAACGAAGGATATCTTGCCAACGTGCAGGGAGATATAGAAAAGGCTTTACATGACTTTGAAGAAAGTATGAAGTTGGAGGAGCAGCTTCAAAATAAAGAAGGAATTGCGGAGTGCTTAAATAATATAGGGTCTGTTTACCAGTATCAGGGTAAAATTACAAAGGCCCTTGACTATTATAACAAGAGTCTTTTATTAAGACAGCAAGTGAAAGACCAAAGAGGCATTTCAGAATCGTATAATAACCTCGGTCTTATATTTAACGAGCTGGGCGATGCTCCAAAGGCTCTTGAATATTATCAAAAGGCTCTTTCCATTCAAGAGGCAACCAAGAATAAAGACGGGATGAGTATTAGTCTCAATAATATGGGAACTCTTTATGAGCAACAAGACGATTACAGCAAAGCTCTAACGTATTTTCAAAAAAGTTTAAAGCTGCAGGAAGAAGCTAATAATAAACAAGTACTTGCTGGTTCGCTTCATAACATAGCACATATTTACGAAAAACAAGGCAATACGTCCAAAGCATTAGATTATTTTGATAAAAGTCTGACTATCTCAGAAGAGTCAGGCAACATGGTTGGCATGGCCCATTGCCTTAATAGTTTTGGTTCTATCTACAAGAAAAAAGACGACCTTCCAAAAGCATTAAACTACTGGCGCAAAAGCTTTGTGCTTTGGGAAAAATTAAACGACAAGCAGGGAATGGCTTTAACCAGCAACCATTTGGCCATCGTCTTTCTTGAACGAGGCGAGTTAAAAGAGGCGGAATCATTTGCTAAACAGAGTTTAAAATTTTCACAGGAAATTGGTTTTCCTGAAAATATTAAAGATGCCAGCTTTACGCTAAGTAAAATATACAAAGCTACAGGTAACAAGAAGTCTGCCAATGAAATGGAGCTCCTTTTTAAACAGATGAACGACAGTGTATCAAGCGAAGCAAGTCGAAAAGCCATTGTTCAAAAAACTATTCAATTTGAATACAAAAGAATGCTACGAGCAGATAGTTTAAATATTGAAGAGGAACGCAGAGGTTTAAATAAACAACAAAAATTACAACCAATAGTTTTTTACTGCACAATTGCAGTGCTTGCGGTTATAGCTGTACTTTGTCTAACAGTTTTCGTGTCGCGCAGAAATAAAAAAAATACAGAAAATGAAAAGAATGCGGCGCGGTAACAAAAGCGTATAGCCAAAGAAAGGTTGTCAAAAATTAAGTAACCATAATCTGAGTGTAGTTAGCGGATTCATGGAAACGAGATCACTTTAGCGGAAAATTTTAAAGCGGAGTTTAAACTAGAAAAGCCGGCAACACCGCCGGCTTTTAATAGGTAATTTATAGTCTTACTTTAAATGTGCCCTTAGCATCCATGCCATTTTTTCGTGCGACTCCAAAAGGCTCGTAATAAAATCACTTGTTCCAACATCTTTGTACTTGTCTGCAAAAACGTTGACGTTAGCTCGCAGATGAGAAATAATTGTTTCGTGATCTTCCAATAGCTCTTTTATGAAACCGGCGCTGGTATTTTTGCCATTTCCTTTTTCTGTTAAATGTGTAAGCTTTAAATAATCTTTGAGAGTAGCCACAGCATAGTGTCCTAGAGAACGAATACGTTCTGCCACATCGTCAATCATTTCTTCAAGTTGTGTGTATTGCGTTTCAAAAAACAGATGCATGGCGTGAAAGTCGGCACCTTCAACATTCCAGTGTGCATTTCGTGTCTTGATATACAAAATATGTTCGTCGGCCAGAAGCGTATTTAACGCATTAGTTATCTTAATTAGGTTTTCAGGTGTAATTCCGATATTAGGTTTCATATGATAGATTTAATACCATGAAGGTATAATTAATAGTCATTGAAGATGCAAAAATGCCCGAAGTTTAGAATATTTAGAACTATTCTTATCACGAATCAAAACCCGCTTTAAGAACTACACAAAGGAGCTGTAGCCTGTAATTGCTCTTCCTACAATTAACGTGTTGATTTCTTTGGTTCCCTCATAAGAATAAATGGCTTCAGCATCTGCTACAAATCTTGCCACATCGTACTCCAGAAGGATCCCATTTCCCCCCATAACTTCACGGGCCCTACTTACAATATCGCGCGTTCTTAAACTGCAAAAAACTTTTGCCAGGGATGCTTGTTCGTCTGTGAGCAGTTTTTGATCTTGTAATTCAGATAGTCGGGCTACCATGGTTTGCATGGCGGTTAAGTTCGTAAGCATTTCAACCAGGTGATTTTGTATCAATTGAAAAGCAGCAATTGGTTTTCCGAATTGTTTTCTTTCTCTGGTATATTTTAAAGCAGCTTCGTATGCACCGCGACCACATCCTACAGCGAGCCAGGCAACACCGGCTCTCGTTTGCCGTAAAACATTTGCAGTGTCTTTGAATGTATTTGCTTTTTGAAGACGATCAGCTTCTTCTACTTTACAATCGGTAAGTGTAATAAGTCCATTTTGAACAATGCGCAGAGCCATTTTATCTTCCATTTTTTCTACTAAAAGTCCAGGATTAAACTTACGCACCAAAAATCCTTTTACCTGTTTATCGGCCTCGTCTTCTGCCCAGATAATAATTACGTCAGCAAAAGTGGCGTTACCTATCCATTTTTTCTGACCGTTTAAAGTCCAGCTATCTCCTTCGCGTTTTGCTTTCATAGTTAAACCTCCGGCAACTGCAGATCCCACTTCAGGTTCAGTTAATCCAAAAGCACCAATTTTTGTAAGATTTTTTAATGAGGGAAGCCATTCTTGTTTTTGCGCCTCTGATCCCAATAAATAGATAGAACCCATTACTAAGCCACTTTGCACACCAAAAAAGGTAGCGAAGGAGACGTCTACACGGGCCATTTCCATCGCTAAAATTCCTTCCATTAAACAAGAACGAACAGGTGTACTGTATCCTTCGTAAGTAATTCCGCAAATATCCAATTCGGCAAGCTTCGGTAAAATATGGTGTGGAAATTCGGCGCGACGCCAATAATCATTTACGATGGGTTTTATCTCTTTTTCTAAAAAAGCACGGACCTTTAACTGTAATTCACGTTCTTCTTTTGTAAGGGTATGTCCGATATTATAAAAGTCGCCTTCAATAGGAGGAAGGTCTTTTTTCTTTTTTCCTTCGCTTAACATTTTGCTTAAACCGGCAAGCTGCTTGTCGTCCAGCTTACTCACATTCTGCATCACTTCCGCGAGATCTATTTTCTGAGAGAGTTTTCCTAGTGCTTTTAAATCGACGTGTTTAAATAACCGGTATGCGTTTTTGATGTTGGAAAAGAGTGACATAGGATGGCATTTTATCTACTCAATGTATATAATAAAATTATGCCAGGGTCATAAAAGAACTTAAAATGAATTGCGTGCTAAAATAGATCTGGATTTTTTAAAAATTTTGCAATTACTTCAGACTTGCTGTTTACTTCAAGCTTTGTATAAATGTTTTTAATGTGAAAACGCACCGTATCCACCGATATGCTAAGCCTGTCGGCAATCAACTTATAACTCAGGCCGTCTACAAGTGTTTTTACAATCTGTTCCTCCCGTTGTGTTAATTTGCTTTCCGTCAACTTCTGAAGCGGGTTAAAGTACTCTACAATTTTTCGGGCAATGGTGGGTGACATATAACTGCCACCTTTAAGAATAGTCAGGATACTCTCTTTAATTTCTTCAAAAGACGTGCCTTTTAAAATATAACCTGTAGCGCCTGAACAAAGAGATTTAAAAATTTTATCTGAGTCCTTAAAAACAGTTATCATGATAACATCTGTTTGCGGGTTTTTTTCTTTAATAAGCTTAATTCCCTCTATACCTGATTTTCCCGGCAATCCAATGTCAGTCAATACAACATCTATTTTCGAAAAATCTGTCGGGGATTCAAAAAATGCTTCTACTGATGGTACGGCCAGGATCTTTTCAAATTCTGGCTGGCTTAAAAAATAACGTTCCAGGCCCTTTCTCACATCCGCATCATCTTCAATGATTGCAATAAAAATATTGGAATGTTTCATAAGCGCTATAGTTTTTTTATTTTAAGTAGAACCTGGTAACCCTTTTCCTGTGAGATTTCTAAAGTTCCCTCCATAAGTTCAGCGCGCATTTTCATATTACGCAATCCCTGGCCTTGTTTGCCAGCCGGCATTTTTGTGGGAACTCCATTGTCGGTAATAACCATAACAAATTGCCGTGAACGATTCTCAAGCAGGACCTTTACATGTGTTGCTTTTGAATGCTTAGCGATATTATGAATAGCTTCTTTAAAAATCAAAAAAAGGTTCTGGCGAACAAGTATATCAAGCTGTTTCTCTGTATCAAGATTGTTTGCTGTAATTTCAACTTCCACTTCCAGTGGAAACAAAATTTCTCCCGCTTGCTCTCTTAAGCGATCTACAAGGTTACCAATTTTATCATTGCGTGCATCAATCGACCATAATACATCGCTCATAGCAGCAGTTGCTAAACGACTTGTATCTGCTATTTTTGAAACCTCCATAACCGGATCATGCTCTGAAATTCCCTGTTTCATTAATTCGGCTTGTATTGTAATACGAGTAAGCAAACTTCCAACTTCGTCGTGAAGATCGCTCGATATTTTGGTGCGAAGCTTTCTTATTTTCAAAACCTGGTATATGCGGTATCGCGCAATGCTGTATACCAGCGCTGACACGCTCAATACTACTGCTAAATAAAACCACCAGGTGGAGTAGAAAGGTTCAGAAATTGAGAGCTGGATGCTTAATTGATTTTCACTCAAAATGCCTTCGCTACTTACACCTTTCAATTTGAGAATATAGGTGCCTGCAGGGATAGCGTTAAAACGTATATTGTTTTGAGTGCCAAGGTTTGTCCAATCCTTGTCATAACCTTCGAGTTTGTAATAAAACGTATTTCTCAGGGGATCATAAAAATCATCGAGGGCAAAGTAGAAAGAAAAAAAATTGTCTTTGTAGGAAAGTTCAATTTCTTTTAACTCCGACAAATCTCCGTAGCGTTCGGAAATACTATCTTTTAACCCATCATACTTTGAAAATCGCGTTAGAAAAATTCTCGGTTTTTGTGCTGTTTCTTTTTTAAGAGAGTCAGGATAAAAAGCATTTACCCCATTCAATCCACCAAAGTAAAGTTTTCCGTCACTGGCCTTTAATTGAGCCGCAATATTAAATTCATTGTCTGTTAGCCCATCTTTGTCATAATAATTTTCGAATTTTTCTAGTTTAGAATCAAATCTCGAAAGTCCGTTGAATGTGCTTATCCAAAGAATGCCTGAATTGTCTTTCAGAATACCAGCAACAGAATTGTCTGCCAGACCGGTTTTTTTTGTGTAGTTTTTTATTTTCTTTGTTCTCGTATTTATTTTGAAAATACCTGAACCGCGTGTTCCGGCCCAAAGCATACTATCATTTTCAGAGAAGAGTGTACTTATAAAGTTTACCGGAACACTTGTAGAGGCTTCAGAAAAATGTTGTATGATTTTTTGTTGTTCGTTCATTTTAAAAATACCGGATGAATAGGTGCCAATCCAAATAATTCCTGATGGATCTCTTACAAGATCAGTTATTTCAATATTAGAGATGTCAGCTCCATTGTTACTTTTATACTTGGTTAAGCGGTTGGTTAATTTATCATACAAAAACAACCCATTATGTGTTCCAACCCAAATTCTATTGCTTCCATTCTCCAGCATAGCACAACTCTTAAAAAATTCGGACGTGCTAAGCGGAAATTCAATGCATTTAGTTTTTTTATTAAAGCGGTAAAGCCCCTTTATTTCAGAACTTAGCCAAATGTAATCCTTGTCTTCAAGCAAACGATAGGGGTAATATGCATTTGCACCAGCCAATTTACGACTCCTGAATTTATAACGTTTTACAGAATTGTCTTTCTTATAAAGTTTGAACAGTCCGTTGTAACTGCCTATGTAAACATCCCCGGAATCGTTCTGAATCATTCCGCGGATGCTATTTTTGTCTTTGTATTCGCCACCATAAATAGTTAAATAGTTTTCGAACAGATTTTTTTTTGGATAGAATTTTATTAAGCCATAGTGAGTACCGATCCATAAGATTCCTTTACTGTCTTCATACATAACAGAAGGCGCCCCGGTAATGAATCTGTTCATTTGCGCACTAAAGTTTGTAGTTTTGTTTGTTGTTAGACTGGTTTCAAATAAAGATCCGTCACCGAAGCCCAGCCATATATTATTTCGGTTAGATAGGTAAGCTACCATAACACGGTCAGGTGCGTCTGAAATATGCAATGTTGGTTTACCAGCAACATTCGCTCCGCTAAGCGCGGAGATATAATTAATAGTGCCAAAAACATCTGCAATAATGATCTCCATTTCTCCAGGAAGAAATTCCATTTGAACAATGTCTTCTGTTTTTACTTTAAAACTGCTACTTTCCTCGAAATGTTTATCCAACTTTCGAACAGAGCCGAAATTTGTAAGCATAAATAAACAGGAATCGGGAGTTGCTTTAAAATCGTAAATCTGATATTTGAAAACTTTTTCACGGTTTGGAAATTGAAAAACTTTCCTGTAAGTATTTGCGTCGCTGAATCTCAAAACTTCGCCATTGCCCAAACCTACAACAATAGATCCATCTGCGTGATTAGTTATCGCAGTAACTTCTGAACTGAAAATGCTGTCTGCAGGGTTTTTATCGTTATTGAAATAGGTTTTTATCTCACCGGTTTTTTGATTGAATATATTTAAACCCCGCCAGGTGCCAATCCATAACAAGCCATTCTTATCTTCGTATAAGCATTTTATTTTTCCGTTGCTAAGGCCGCTTTCCCGGTTGTATTCTCTAAAGGTGTAGCCATCATATATATTTAATCCATTAACTGTACCAATCCACAAGAAACCGCTTTGCGATTGAAGAATGCATGTAATATCCTTACTGGATAAACCATCGTCTATTGTAAAGAGTTGCATTTGTGCTTTCACATAAATGCAACTAAAAATAAAAAAGCTATATATGAAATTTTTCAAGTCTATTGATGGTACTTGTAAAATAAACAAAAAAAAGAGATTGTCTCAAAAGACAATTTAAGCCTGTTTGAGAAATCTCTTTTAAAGTTGAAGGCTGATAACTAGTTTTTAATAATTTTACCTGTTTGAGAAAAGTTAGAACTTGTTAAAGTATAAAAGTAAATGCCTGAAGGCAAATTACTACCATCAATAGCAATACTGTAATTACCATGCAGGAGTTGCTTTTCACTGGCAGATTTTAAAATTTTACCTGTAACATCTTTAATAGTCAGAGATACCTCACCTTTTTCTTTAACGGGAAAATCGAACACAAAAGTGGACACAAATGGATTTGGATAAACACTTAAATTTATTGCATTATTGTTTTTTATAAGTCCGGTAGCGGTGCCACCAGAAGATTTTGTTTTGATTATTCCTGTATTGGCTACGGCGTAAATATTTCCATTAGGCGTAGAAGTAATGCCTGTAAACAATTCTGTTCCCGATCCGGGGTATTCATAGTCTTTTACCCAAGTGTTTCCGTTGTATTTTAAGACCATTCCTTGTCCTCCAAAACCAGGGCTGGCAGCGGCATATCCAAGTGTAGCACTTACCATATGTACATCATAAACATGGTAGCTGTTGTTTGGCAATGCTGTGTTGTATGTACTCCAACTGTTACCATCCCAGTGATACATACCAGAGCTTTCACCACACATAAATCCCTCATCTGAATCAGTAAAACTCACTCCATGAAGATCGTCGAGATTTGCAGTTGCCGGACTACTTACATTGGTCCAGTTCGTACCATTATATTTAAGAACCCTACCGCTGCTTCCAACCGCCCAACCTTCTGTTTCACTCAGCATGTGTAAATCGTTAAAAGTGTTTGAATAAATAGAGTTGCTCATTTGCGTAGTCCACGTGGCACCTGCATCATTTGTCATTTTAATACAGCCCCAGTCGCCTGAAACCCAACCTGTACTGGCATCTAAAAAGAATACACCGTACATGTCCTGAGAGAAACTGATGTTTAAAGCCGACCATGAAGTTCCATTGTATTTAATAACCGTACCTCCATCTCCAACAGCGTAACCAGCACCGGTACTTACCATAAAAATTTTATTCAGATCTTTGGTTGTTCCGCTGTTCTGTTCCAACCAGGTAGTTCCCCCGTTTGTGGTGCGTACAATTTTGCCCTGGCGACCCACGGCCCATCCATTGTTATTGTCGGTAAAAAATACATCGTCAAGATCATTGGTAATAGTACTGTTTAAATCTGCCCAGGTTTGCGTAAAGGCAAAAGCAGGTATACATAAGGATAAAATGAGTAATACTTTTTTCATGATTTATAATTTTAAGTTATGGCTCAAAATTATTTCAATCAAGTGCTTATGTCAACTACATAAAGGTGTAGTACCAGATAGGAAAGTAGTGTAGACGCATTCTCATTTTTGAATTACTAATTTTCAAGAAAATCCTTTAATGATTTTCCAACAATATGTGTCCACCCTTCTGAAAAACTTTCTTTTTGAAAATCTTTCCCATGGTTTGCAAAGGTCTCTATGCCTTCATGGGTCAATTTTAAACGTGTAGTGTGTCCTTCGGCAAAAAGTTCAAAGGTTACACGAGAACGACCTGCCAAACCTTTATAAGTCCAGGTGTAGGAAAGCTTTTTTTCAAAAACAGATTCTATTACTTCGCAGTAGTGCACATAGTCTGAGCCATCACTGCCTTTACCAGTAAATTCAAATTTAAACCCCGGCTCCGGCTTAAATTCAGCCAATTTAAAATACCATTCTTTCATGTGTTCCTTCTCAGATATGGCTTTCCAAACTTTAGACAAGGGTGCCTTGTACGTTCTTTCGATGGTGTATGGTTCTGATTTTATCATAATCTTATTTTTTAGTGATTTTACTTTTTTTCGGTTGTGATTTTTCGAGGAAAGCTCCCAGGGCATCTAATCTTGTTGTCCAAAAGGTGTCAAAGAAGTTGATCCAGCTTTGCAATTCTTTAAAGCCATGTTTATTTAAAGCGCACAATCTTTCCCTGCCTTTATCTTCGATGGTTATAAATCCCGCAGAATACAAAATTTTAATATGTTTAGAAACAGCGGGTCTACTCATTTTAAAATTTAAAGCCAGTGAATTAATGGATTGTTCATCCTTGGCAAGCAGATGAAGAATTTGTCTCCTGCTTTGATCAGCTATTGCCTGGAAAGGATCAGTGTAAGTGTTTTTCATTAATGAGTAACTAAAAAGTTACACAAATATAAGTAACTTTTTAGTTACGCAATAGCCTTTAGTAATTTGTTTTCAGAAAATAGGGGGTAACCTACATAAAAGTGTCTTAAGGTAATAGGTTTATATATTTTATTAAATTTGACTCATTAAACAAAATCATTATGAAGAAAATACTCGTTGTTATTGCCTCGGTTTGCATAACCCTTAGCTCTTTACAAGCACAGAAAAAGTATGAAAAAATCATGTACAAAGATGTTACTGTCGAAAGCGATGGAATCTCTTTGGTTGGTAAGGATGGGGTTTCTAATAAAGAAATGACAAAATTTAAAATTAAAATTACCAATAAGACGGATGATATTATTGTGTTTAAACCAGACGAAAGTACCTTAAAGGCCAATTCTAAAGAATTTAAACCGAAAGAAAAAACTATGGAAGTTCCGCCTACAGAAACGGATGGTAAGGTTATAAATTTTACAGGACCGGAATTTATGGTGAATTCCTATTCTTATCTTATGGAAGGTATTTATAAAGTTTCTACACTAACAAATTCAGTACAAACAGAAGATTTTGTATTACCTCCTTCGCAAAATGAATTTAAGACAGGCAATTTTACCTGCACTATGAGTGATTTAAATAAGGAAACTGATAAAACAAAAGTAAAATTCGAATGCCGTTATACTGGCAATAAAGTTGGGGTAATTCATCCTGGAAGAGCTGCTGTAAAATTACCTGATGGCACAGAAGTAGCTAATGCCAAGTCTTCACAAGCTCCCATTATAGTCGAAAAAGGCGAGTCTAAAAAATTTACGATGTATTGGAATCGCATGGAAGGTGGAAGAAAGACCGACATGCAATTAATTAAGCTTCTTATTATCTGGAGAAATACGTTTGTAGAAGCCGACATGGTTAAACTAAAACCCGTAACCCTCGACTTTCAGATCGATGAGGCTCTGAGTAAATAATAATCTGATTTTAGTTGCGAGCCGGATGCTATTGCTCCGGCTTTTTTAATTCACCTATGCAGAGATGGATTAAGAGTGCATCAATATCACCGGAACAGGGCTGGCAAAAGCTACTTCCTTGCTCACACTTTCGTGAAAGAGGTTGTAAACCACACTGTGCTCCTTGGGCTCCACAATCATCATGTCAACCAAATTGTTATTCAACATTCCTAAGAGTCCTTCACTCACTTTTTTCTCAGTTACTATAACCAACTTGTGTTCTTGTTTTTCATGTGTTTTATCAAAGAAATGATTAACCACAAATTCACTGGGTGCAAAGTGATGATTCTCTCCAACAACTTGTATAATTTCAAGTTCAGCTCCAAATAAATTACTTATCGCTTTTGCTTTTTGTAAAGAAGGATCCGGAGAATTCACGTCACTATGGTCGCTCGCAAAAGCAATCGCCTTTGGTTTTTTGTAAGCAAAGGCGTGAGGTACTACAATCACTGTACATCTTGTTTTGCGAGAGGTCTCAAGGGCATTACTTCCCATCAAAGCCTTCAACAATTTATTATCCTGGTGCGAAATGCCCATTATTATAAATTCTATTGGGTGTTTCTCGCAATATTCTGCAAGAGTTTGAGTAATATCGCCCATTTCGGCAAAGCATTCAATTTTCGTTAGGTGCGAATTATTCTGTGCAATTTTAGTTGCGAGTTTACGAAGTTCTTTTAAGCTGTCTGCAATAACATCTTTGTATGAAAATGCTGGTAAGCCTATTTCCGGTGTTACCAAAGGATAAGAAATAACATTTACTAAAACTATTTCTGAATGGAGTTCTTTTGCCAGGTTTATTCCATAGTTTAAAGAAGTTTCGGAGTTTTCTGTAAAATCGTAGGGAATTAATATCTTTTTCATAGTTTGAAATCTTTGCTTTTAACATGCAATAGTTATACCATTAAAACTGGTACGAACAAATATAAACTTGATTATCAATAACTTATTTTGTTTTGAGAGAAAACGCGTTAAAACAGGGATATAAAAGGCCAATACGTCGAGTCTTATACAAATATCTAGGCATTTCTTATATCTTTGACCTTCTAAATTATGGACAACAAAAAGTTTATCGATATCGAAAAGATCCTTAAGGAAAAGGCTTATAAACTTTACAGATGGATGCCTGGCTTTGCTATTAATTGGTTGAAACGAAAGCTTCACGAAGAGGAAATTAACGCAGCAATGGTTAAATTAAAGGATGATAAGGGGCTCGTTTTTAATAAAAAAGCCCTTGATATACTTGGAGCTAAAGTAGAAACAGTTCATCCTGAAAATATTCCTTTAACCGGAAATGTAACTATTGCATCGAATCATCCTCTTGGTGGATTAGACGGCATGGCACTAATAAAGGCCGTTGGGGAGTTACGCACAGATGTCCATTTTTTCGTGAATGATATCCTGAAAAACCTCACCAACTATGGGGACGTATTTGTGGCTGTAAATAAACTTGGTGCGGCATCGGCGGGTTCTCTTCGTACAATGGAAGAGATTTTTCGTCAAGGTGGCGCGGTTCTTATTTTTCCAGCTGGACTTGTATCCCGCAAACAGGAAGGAATTGTTCGTGACTTAAGTTGGAAAAAAAGTTTTGTTACCCAGGCCATAGACCATAAACGTATGGTTGTTCCAACTTTTATTGAAGGAACAAACTCAAAATTCTTTTACAATTTTGCTCAATGGCGTAAACGTTTGGGCATTAAAGCGAACCTTGAAATGATCTTTTTACCGGACGAAATGTTCCGGGCAAATAAAAAAACTATTCGTATTCATTTCGGTAAACCTTTTAGCTATACCGTATTTGATAATAGCAAAAGTCACAAAGAATGGGCCGATCACATGTATAAGTTTATTTATTCTGCAGAGTTTATGAGGGGAATGAGTTTTGAAGACTACGTGAAAGGAGGCTATTAATTATTCCTGCCGATAACTATCAGGAATTAATTTCGTTTACAAGTTGGGAATAGTTTAAATGAATTATAAACCCGCAATTATTTCCTGCACAAGTAAATCATTTCTCCGGCCGGAAGTCTGTATCTGTCAACCAATTCAGGACTCAAAGTGTTTACAAAATCATCCACGGTGACATTAAATCCTGCTGCTGCTAACTTGTCTTTGTAGTCTAATCCAAATAAACGTACGTGGTCTTTTTGCCAGTAATGAATTTCGCGATCTGCTTCGCTGGTAATGCTTTTATCTTCGTAGGTTGTAGCGCGGGTGGTATCTAGAGGCACTTGAAAAACTCCCCAGCCTCCCGGTTTCATAATACGGTACAATTCACGCATGCATTGGTCAGCATCTTCAACATGTTCTAAAACGTGATTGCAAAAAATAACATCAAAGCTATTGTCAGTAAATGGCGCCTTGTGTAAGTCGAAATGAATGTCGGCAATAGGGCTGTTATAGTCGCCAGTCGTGTAGTCCAGGTTTTTCTGCGCTTTGAATAATTTGTAAAAACACTGCTCTGGCGCGATGTGCAACATTTTATGAGGCTTTGTGAAAAAGTCTGTTTTTTGTTTAAGATACAGCCACAGCAACCGGTGACGCTCTAGGGATAAGCTGCCCGGACATAAAACATTTTTACGTTTAGCTTTACCGCTGTAGCCATAAGGTAAAAACTTACGGTAGGTTTTGCCGGTAATAGGATCTTCGTAACGATTGCCGTAGTAAAGTATTGGAGCAATTTTACTAAAGCCAAGGCTAAACCAAATGAGGATAGGGCGGGGTATTGTTCTTAGAAGGAAATGAAACACGCGTATAAAATTAGATTACAAAATTAAGATTTTTAGGGAGATTACGCCTTCCTTGGAAGCGCTAGTTGTTTTGCAAAAAGTCGATTAAAAAGAGGCTGAAAAACTATAAAAGCAATTAGACCGAAATAAATACAAATTGAGTTCCACTTCTCATATTCAGCCCGCCAATAATCGTAAAGAAAGCGTCCTTCATAATCTACCTTTATCTTGGGAGCTTCAGGATTATTTATGCCGTCTTTAATGATATCGATATCATAGGAATTAAACCGGTATTCATGGTTGTGAAACAACTCTGTATATTCATGTAAGATGATGACTATTATTAAAGGAAGATAAGCTGCGAATACAAAAAAAGCCTGGTTAAGTATATTGACGTCCGGTTTAAAATAATTACTACGCAACCCAAAGAATAAACTTACCGTGCAGACTGCCACAAATAAAAATGTCCAGAATGTTGTTGCATTTGTTGATGAATCTGTGTAACCAAAATGAATAAGCTGTGAGAAAATAAGCGCAACAATAGGATAAAAAATATAGACGAGCGCTACAATGAGATATTGTCTCCAATTGTTCATCTTAAACAATATCAGCAACGTAGTGAAAAAGAAAATGATATGGAGTAAGGTCTTAAAATAATCTGCCGTAAAAATAAAAAGATGAAAATACTGAGCTTCACTGACGTTTTGCAGGATCATCCTCATATTACTACCATAAGACTCGGAATATCTTAAAGTAGTGTCCGTGTTTATGCGTCTAAGATTTCTTAAGGATAAATATTCTTTTTTATACTCTTCTTCGCTGAACTTGTAAAGGACACCATACTTTTTTGAAACCTCTAAATAATCTTTAATTCTTTGATGAAGTTCTTGTTCACTTATTCGGGAATTATAGATGTGACCTGGTTTGGTAAGCTTATAAGCGTTGTGAAAATCCTGATTAGAAAGGTATGGAGTAAAATAATCCCGTGCAGAATTATTCAGTTTCTTTAAATTAAAATACTGATTTTCATTCTCATCATCTTTATTGCTCAAGCGGTAAGTCTGGTATTTCGTCTTAGAATTTACCAAATACCCATAGTTTTCGTTAAGCGTGTGAATGTCGTTAAGTAATTCGCTTTTATCAAATGTGTTCGCCACTCTTTGATTATAGATAAATTCAAAAGGATATGGCGATAGTGCGAAAATGGAAAGCGATAGGAATACTAGGATAAAACTCAGGTAAGAATCGGGAGCTTGTTGTTTTCCGTAAGTTTTATCCTTATTAAAAATTACATAATTGTAAGTCCAGATGCAAATAAATACAAACCCGATTAGGCTTATGAGGAAATACCAAAGCCCATAGTTAATCTTACTTTCAAACTGAAAAGGTATTACTGCTCCCAGGAGAGCCGACAGGAACATAAGCACAAAGCCATGCCAGATTGCATAATGGATTTTACTCATCCATACTACCGGATAATTTTCCAGTAAAAGGGTATCCAGCTTATTTAAAAATTTTGGAGTTATGGATTTCAACATATTAAATGTCTTTGTGAAAGAGTTTTCGGGTAGACTGGCTGATATCACGGATATAATTCAGCTCGACTTCTTTTTGTTCAAGTAACTTGGTGAGTGTATAAAGGGTGCTGTCGGTTCCTGTATGTATGATAAAAGAGGTTCCGGCGTTTTCAATTTTATAATCTGTTTTCCCTGCAAAGCAAATAGTAAGTTGGTCGAGATCAAACTTTCCAGATATTTCAAAAGTATTGTGTTGGCGGTTTAGCGCGAAATCTCCGCGTTGACCGTTATACAAAGTTTCCCCCTGTCTGATAAAAATTATGTTATCCGCTACCTTTTCAATTTCGTGAAGATTTTGTGAAGTTAATATAACAGCCATAGGGTGGGAGGCAGACTGAGTGAAAAAACGCAGGTCCTGCAAAAACAATTGCTGCGCATTAATGTCAAGGTTAGCAAGCGGCTCATCCAGTAGAAGCAATTTCGGTTTCCATAAAAGCATCTTTGCAAGTTCAAAACGTAATCGGTACCCGCTTGATATTTCTGTCCATTTAAGGTCACGAAATTTATCAAGACCTAACCGAAAAAGAATGTAGTCTATTTGTTTCTCATTTGCTTTGCCTTTAATGTCGTGAATAGTGGCGTGAAATTTAAGATTCTCCAATAAAGTGCCATGCCACTTATCTATGCGTTGCGGAATGAAGGCGAGTTTGTTTTTTATCCCGTACCAATCCTTTTTCAGACCCTGCAATGCCGGGTAATCCAAAGTACCAGTGTCTGCGCTTAATTCGCCTGCAAGAATCCTTAAAAGTGTTGTTTTGCCGTTTCCATTTTCTCCTACTACACCGGTAATTTCACCGCTTCTTAAATAAACATTCAGAGGTTTTAAAGTAAAGCGATTTCTTCCTTTAGAAAATACTTTTGAAATTCCCTCTGCTTTCAAAACGAATTCTTTTAAAGTATCAGCAATTTCTTTGTCTGTAAATTTGACTTGTTTGAGTTGATCAAGCAAACGTGAAGCCTTAGAAGGGAAATCCCTGTCAAAGTTTAGCTGGTCGTTTTCAACTACTCCCTCCAAAAAAGCTTTTCTCAGGTCCAGCACATCTTTGCGGGTTTCCGCCTCTATCTCGAATTCTTCACCCAGATCCATAAGTCTTCGGGTTACTAAACTGAAATCGCTGTGTTGTATCGCATTTTCAATATCTGAAATATACTTTTGCTGAATATTCATCCACATAAAAATAAAGATAGAAATTTAAATTAAAGCTGTTTTGTTGGGTTTCTATTAGTTATCAAATGCAGAAAAGTGCGGTATATAGCCTTACTGCCGCGGATTTTAACTATAAAAAAAGGTTGCCTGTTATGCAGACAACCTTCTTGTTATAAGAATGCAGTATTAATTAAACTTAATTTGTGCGTATAAGTTTACCAGATTGAATCATTTTATTATTTCCAATCAGCGTATAAAAATATATTCCTGGAGCTAAATCTTCCGTTTCAATTGTAGTTAATTCTGTTGAAAGTAAGCTGCTGATTACCTCGGTTCCTGAAGCACTATAAACGCGTAACATAAAGTTATCTACATTTTGTACCGAATTCAGATTAAGGGTAATGCTATTTTCAAAAGGATTCGGAAACACTTTAATGGCAGCGTTAAGTTGCAGCGAATTGACAGACGTTACAAGCGTTCCGGTAATATTGGAGCAATTGGATGTTGAACCTTGCACGATTGCTGTCATAGCGGTTGTTGTTAAAGCTCCGTTAGTTATCAGCGCTCTTCCATCAAGTGTTACTCCCGTATTAATTGCCCCAAGCGCACCATTATTACAAATGATGGTGCCTTTAAAAACCGAATAATTATTTAAACTAACCGCACCTTCAATTTGCCAGTATACATTTTTTGCCTGAGCTCCGTTTATAAGTTTTACTTTGGCGTAAGTACTTGTAGAAAGTGCTCCCTTTATTTTTAAAACAAAAATCGCGTTGGAATTTCCCATGGCGTTTAAGTACAGTGTGTCAGTAAAAACAGTAGCTGCATTTAAGAGATAAACGTGTGGTGTTAGCACCAGGTTGTTGCCAAATTGCGCAGGATATAACAATTCAATATCAGGGTTTAAAGAATTTAGGTAGTTGTAAGCAACCAGTAAATCGTTTGCACACTGAGCGGTGGAGGCATCCGGATTGGGATGTATTAACCCGTTAACAAGAAGTGGATTATAACCAGACGGCGACCCGCTGTTGCTTCCCACATCACCCGTGATAGTTGTTAAGCCTGAATTTGAAACAGAACCTATGGAAGAAAATAGAGCATAACAAGCTGCAGTTCCAAGATTAGGCGCAGCGGGACCGTTTAAAGCCGGACTACCACACCCTATAGGAGTGTAAGCAAATACCCCGTCAACACTGATGGCGCCCGTGGTCGACAAAGCTCTTCCTTCCAGCGTATCGCCGGTATTCATACTTATAGCTGCATTATTTGCTATTATGGTTCCGCGCATGGTTGTTCCTGATGCCATGTTAACCATGCCTTCTACTTTCCAATAAATATTACAGGCAAGTGCTCCGTTAACTAATTTTACTTTAGAAGATGCGTTTGTTGATAAGGCTCCTTGTATCTGAAAGATGAACACAGCATTCGGATCATTCTGAGCATCTAAATTTAAATCAAGATTTAAGGTGGCATTGCCAGTTATTGAGTAGATACCTGGAACTAAAGTCTGGCCATTTCCCAAAAGAGACGCGGGGAAAAATGCAGGTATTGCGCTGTTAAGTTGGTTATAAGCAATTAAAAGATCGGTTGCACATTGGGCGCTAACCCCATCTCCATCATGCATTCCGCCGTTCACATTGCCGAAAGCTGTGCTGGAGCCATTGTTAGTTCCCACATTGCCGGTGAGCTGTGAAATGCCAGAGTTGCTTACCGAGCCGTTAATTGAAAAAAGTACAAAATTTGCAGCGGTTCCTAAGGTCGGGGCTTGCCCAAAATGTTTACCTGATAAAAATAGAAATGATAGAGCGAGTAATTGATGTTGTAAATTGATTTTCATTTTTGAAATATAAAACGTGAATTTATTTTCACTGAGTAAAGGTGATGTAATTAAACCCGGCACAACTATATGTGCTGGGCAAAAAAATCCCCACCGTGGTTTTTAGCTAGCGATTAGTTTAAAAGAAAAGGTATTAGGCTTAAAATTGCAAGTCCTACCAAGTCTGACAGGGCAAAGCAATTAACCTCACAATATTTGCCAATTAAAATGCGCCTAAGTAAATTGTAAACTTGGAAAGTAAAAAGTTAGCAGATAGAGGAAAAAAATAGATGAGTCCTTAGAAAAGGAAGTACCTATTCATCAAACAAGCCACCGCTTTTTTTATAAAAATTTTTGCCTAAATGTTTGTAGGCAAGTTCTGTAGCTTCACGTCCACGCGGGGTGCGCATCAAATAACCTTCCTGAACTAAAAAAGGTTCGTAAACTTCTTCAATGGTTCCGGCTTCTTCGCCCACAGCAGAGCTAATGGTGCTAATACCAACCGGACCACCCTTAAATTTATCGATGATGCAGGCAAGAATTCTTAAATCCATTTCATCGAGACCATTCTTGTCTACATTTAAAGCTTTAAGAGAGTAAGTAGCCATATCAATATCAATATCGCCTGTTCCTTTAATTTGCGCAAAATCACGTACGCGGCGTAAAAGAGCATTAGCAATACGTGGCGTGCCACGGCTTCTGCGGGCAATTTCGTATGCGGCTTCATCTTTAATTTCAACATTTAAAATAGCGGAACTCCGTTGTACAATTCCCGTCAATACTTTACTGTCGTAATAATTTAAACGGCTGGTAATACCAAAACGGGCGCGTAGGGGAGAGGTCAGTAAACCACTCCTTGTAGTTGCACCAACCAAAGTAAAAGGATTTAATTTAATCTGAACGCTTCTCGCATTAGGACCGCTATCAATCATAATGTCAATTTTATAGTCCTCCATCGCAGAGTACAAATATTCCTCCACTACAGGGCTTAAGCGATGAATTTCATCAATAAATAAAACGTCGTAAGGCTCTAAATTGGTAAGAAGACCTGCAAGATCTCCTGGTTTATCTAATACTGGACCACTGGTTACTCTCAAGTTTACACCTAAATCATTCGTGATAATGTGTGCCAAAGTTGTTTTGCCCAATCCTGGAGGCCCATGTAATAATACATGATCAAGAGCTTCGCCACGTTGTTTAGCCGCAGCCACAAACACGCGTAAGTTGTCCACAACACTTTCCTGTCCGCTAAAATCATCAAAGGCAATCGGTCTTAACGCCCTTTCAATGTCTTTATCCGTCGGACTCAAAGTTCCTTCGTTCGCATCTAAATTCTCGTTCATAGGTTAAAGATATACGTTTCTTTGGTGCAACCTTGCTACAAATTGTAGAATGTTAAGTTTTGAATTCTTTCAGATAATCCTCACAAACTGTTAGCAAATTGGCTGAACGAAGCTTGAAAAAACATCTATTTTTAAACAAATTCCTAAACCCTATGTCATCTTCAAAAACTAAAAAGATTGTCCTTTCGTTAGCTATTGCCGCTATTCTTGGATTTATAATTTACAAAGTTATAGATTATAGAAAATCAGGCGAAAAAAGTAGTATTGAGTCTGAATACAGCATAAATCCTGCTTTTGCCAGCTATATCAATTCTTTTACTTCCGGTTTTATTTCCACAACTTCTACCATCAAAGTGAGGTTAAACGAAGAATTTGCGGGTTCAACACAATTAAATACCCCCTTAGAGGAAACCTACTTTTCTTTTAGTCCTTCTATAGAGGGTACAACCGTTTGGAGAGATGCGCAAACTCTGGAGTTTGTACCAAAAGCACCTTTAAAGCCGGGAAAGAACTATGAAGCAACATTCTTTTTACACAAACTGGCGGATGTTAAAAAAGAACTAAAAGAATTTGAGTTTCAATTTCAAACCATTCAGCAGTCTATACAATTGGTAACGAATGATCTTAAATGTTATCATTCCAGCGATTTTAATTTCTATAGTCTTACAGGGCATGTAGCAAGTGCCGATGTGGCTGATAAAACGCAAATCGAAAAAAGTCTTAGCGCCAGTCTCGACGGAAAATATTTAAATGTAAAATGGACACATGAAGATAATGGAATTATGCACCGCTACCTGATAGACAGTATTGAGAGGCCATCTGACAGAACTGCAACTTTAAGTGTGAATTGTAACGGAAAAGACATGAGCGTAGATTACAGTGCTAATCAAAACCTTCCTGTGCCGGCAAAAGAGAGTTTTGTATTACTGAATGTCAAAGTAATCAGAGAGGGTGATCCTTTCGTACTTTTAAATTTTTCCAACCCCATTGATGAAACAACTTCTCTGGAAGGTTTGATAAGCATTACCGGATTAAATGAAGTAAAATATATTGTGAGTCATAACCAGGTGATGGTCTATCCACAAAATACAAAAACAGGCTCTTATGTTTTAAAAGTAAATGAAGGTGTGAAAGATGCCAGAGGGAAAGCCTTGGGCGTTTCTTCAGAACACAGTATAGCTTTCAGCCAGGTGAATCCTGCCGTTAGATTCGCAGGTGGTGGAAATATTCTTCCTTCAAGCACAGGATTATCTCTGCCCTTCGAAACAGTAAATCTACGTGCTGTAGATGTTACCATTGTTAAGATATACGCCAATAACGTTCTTCAGTTTTTACAAAACAATACACTCGATAGCGATTACCAATTAACTCAAGTCGGAAAAAAAGTCGTTCGTAAACGCATCAATCTTGGTATCACAAATCCTGCAGATCTTGGCACTTGGAAAAAATCGGCGTTGGATTTGTCTGCATTATTAAAAGCAGAACCAGGAGCTATCTACAGGGTGAGCTTCTCTTTCAAAAAAGCGTACTCTTCGTATCCATGTCTTGGAAACTCCAATGATATTGAAATGGAAGAGTTAACAGAAACAGAACCGGAAGAGGACGTTTCTTATTTTAATAATTACAACTACGAGTACGGTTACAACAATTATTATTACGATGGAGAAGAAGAGTATGATTGGAAAGACCGCGATGATCCTTGTAAATCATATTATTACATCCGCTCAGAGAGAACCGTCTCAAAAAATATTCTAGCTTCAGATCTTGGACTTACACTGAAAAAGGGAAATGATGGAAGCCTTTTTGTGGTAGCAAACGATTTAATTTCTACAACACCTTTAAACAACGTTCAGATAGAACTTTACGATTATCAGAAGCAATTAATTCAAACAGCAAGCACTAATTCAGACGGTCAGGTATTTATTTCTCCGCAACGCACACCTGCTTTTATAGTAGCTAAAAATGATAAGCAGTTTGCTTATCTCCGTGTTGACGATGCCGGAACTCTGCCGTTAAGTATGTTTGATGTCTCAGGTGCTGCGATTAAAAAAGGATTAAAAGGTTTCATATACGGCGAACGTGGTGTTTGGCGTCCTGGCGATTCGTTATTCCTCAATTTTATTTTAGAAGATAAACCAGCGTCCATTCCGGCCAATCATCCTTTGTCACTGGCTTTGTTTAATCCGCAAGGACAATTATACAAGCGTGTTGTTGCAAACAAAAGTGTGGATGGTTTTTACAATTTCACTCTAGCAACCGACAAAAATGCACCCACAGGTTTTTGGAATGCGGAAGTAAAAGTGGGCTCAGTGCGGTTTAATAAATCACTCCGTATCGAAACCATTATGCCAAATCGTTTAAAGATCGAACTCAATTTTGGAAATGATAAACTCATTCAGGCTTCAAAATCTAATTCCATTAAACTGCATACAAACTGGCTTACCGGGGCCACTGCAAAGAATCTCGCTGTCAAAATGAATGTGGCATTGACTTCGGCTATTACAGAGTTTCCAAAATTTAAAGATTATAACTTCGATGACGCTACACAGCGCTTTGAGGCACAAAATGTATCAGTGTTTGACGGAAAAACGGATGAAGAGGGCAATGTTTCTGTTCCTTTGACTATTAACCTGGAGAATAATGCTCCTGGTATGCTGAAAGCAGCCTTTAACACAAATGTCTTTGAACCAGGCGGAGCGTTTAGTGTCGACCGTTATACGCTTAATTATTCTCCATACACCTATTATGCGGGTTTAAAATTACCTACCGGTGAAAAAAATACAGGGATTCTTTATACAGGCAAAGATCATTTTATTGAAGTAGCAACCGTTGATGCAAACGGTAATGCTGTGTCCCGTCCGAATATGAAATTTGAATTGTATAAACTCGAATGGCGTTGGTGGTGGGATCAGTATGAAAATGATCTTGCTAACTATGCATCAGACGAATATCACAAGCCTGTTCAAAGTCAATCCTTTTCTACGAAAAATGGAAGGGCTAATGTAAAAGTCAACATTCATGAAAATAATTGGGGTAGATATTTAATTCGGATAACCGACATGGATGGAGGTCACAGCACTTCCACAACAACTTATTTTGACTGGTCTAACTGGATGGACAGGGGTGGGGAAAATTCTGACACTAAAATCTTGTCAAACATGTTAAACTTCACAACCGATAAAGACAAATACACAGTAGGCGAAGAAGTGAAACTAACTCTTCCGTCTCCTCAAAATGGCCGGGCCTTAATTACTATTGAAAATGGCACTAAAGTAATGGAAGCGCATTGGTTAGAAACAGAAAAAGGGAGTACAACTTTCAAATTTAAAGTAACACCTCAAATGTCGCCCAATGTCTACGTCCATGTTTCCCTTATGCAACCTCACGCGCGCACAAACGATCTTCCAATTCGCCTGTATGGCGTATTGCCTGTTACCATTGACGATCCGAATTCACATCTGAAACCTACAATAAAAATGCCGAACGTTATTGAGCCTGAAAAAAACGTGAGTATTGTAATTGGTGAAGAGAGCAATAGGGAAATGGCCTTTACACTAGCGATTGTGGACGATGGATTGTTGGATATTACACGTTTTAAAACACCTGATCCACACCCAACATTTTATGCGAAGGAAGCTTTAGGTGTGAAAACGTGGGATGTATACGATAATGTAATCGGGGCGTTTGGCGCTGATTTAGAACGCATTTTAAGTATTGGTGGCGATGGAAGTGAGATGAATAACGATGGCGCTAAAGCAAACCGGTTTAAACCAATGGTTAAATTCTTCGGCCCCTATCATTTAGGGAAAGGAGAAAAGAAAACAATCAGTTTTAAAATGCCGATGTATGTGGGTTCGGTCCGTACTATGGTTATAGCCGGAAATAAAGGCGCATACGGAACAGCCGAGAAAACAACACCGGTAAAAGCTCCTCTGATGATCCTTGGAACTCTGCCACGGGTATTGAGTGTTACTGAAGAAGTTAAATTGCCCATCTCTATTTTTGGTGGTGAAGCAAACATTGGTAACACGCAAGTAAAGATTGAGGTCAATGGTTTATTACAACCAGTAGGCGGCAATGTTAAAACCGTTAGTGTAAATAAAAATGATGAAAAGCTTGTTCTTTTTGATCTGAAAGTAAAAAATTTAACAGGCATAGCCAAAATAAGAATCACTGCTTCAGGTGGCGGACATTCGGCTACTTACGACATGGAACTCGATGTGCGAAATCCAAATCCTTACGAAATCACAAGCACAGAATATTGGGTAGATGCCGGTAAAGCGATCAAACAAACATATTCTCCGTCAGGAGTTGCCGGAACAAATACTGGAGCTTTGGAACTTTCCGCCATTCCTCCCATTAATCTCGAAGAGCGCTTACATTACCTCATTCAATATCCACATGGGTGTATCGAACAAACTACCTCTCAAATTTTTGCCCAATTGCACTTGCCTGATATTATGGAGTTAAGTCCTGAACGTAGAACGATTATTGAAACGAATATTAAAGGTGGAATTAATGACCTTCGGAAATTTCAGTTAGGTTCAGGAGGATTTGCTTATTGGCCGGGTAATACAGAAGAGAATGACTGGGGCACTTCTTATGCAGGACATTTTATTTTATCTGCGGAGAAAAAAGGATACACATTGCCTGCAGGCATGAAAAAAAGTTGGATCAGTTATCAGCAAACTACCGCACAGAATTTCGAAATAAATAAAAGCAAATTTTACAATAGTGATGAGTTGCAAGCATACCGTTTATATGTGTTGGCGCTCGCAAATAATCCTGTTATGGGAGCTATGAATCGTTTAAGAGAATATAGCGCTTTAACGAGCCAGGCACGTTGGTTACTGGCAGCAGCTTACGCGCAGGTAGGGCAGTTGGATGAAGCCTCTAAGCTCATCAGTCTGGCAACTACACAAATTCCTCCTTATAAAGTAAACTACTACACTTACGGTTCTTCAGATAGAGATATGGCTATCGTTTTGCAAACCCTCTGCCTTTTAAATAAAAAGCAACAAGCATTTTCTCAGCTTAAAAAAGTTTCGGAATACTTGTCCTCTAAAAGCTGGCTAAGTACTCAAACCACGGCTTTTGGACTCGTTGCTGTTTCTGAGTTTATAATGAAGTATGGAGGCTCTTCAGCCATGCAGGCTAAGTGCAATGTTAATGGACAAGATGCGTCTGTAAAAGGTAAAGCTGCGATCTCGCAAATCCCTCTTACTTATAAAGGTAACACAGGTGGTTCATTTAGTGTAGAAAATAATGGAAGCGGTATGCTGAATGTAAGATGTGTAAACCGTGGCAAGCCACCCATCGGGCAGGAGACAGCTGCTGCAGAAAATATTTCTGCATCCGTAATTTACAAAGATATGTCCGGCAACATAATTGATCCTACAGAGCTTCAACAAGGAACAAACATTATGATTTCAGTAACAGTTAAAAATCTGGGAATAATGGGGGAGATTCAAAACATTGCCATGATTAATTATATTCCTTCTGGTTGGGAAATTCATAATTCGCGCATGGATGATAATGAAGCAGTTTTAAAAAATTCATCTTACACTTATCAGGATATTCGCGACGACCGTGTACAAACCTATTTTGATCTGGGGCGCAATGAGACCAAAACTATTAATATATTGGCTAATGCTAGTTATGAAGGCCGCTTTTATTTGCCGGGCTTAAACGTAGAGGCCATGTACGATAATACGGTTTATGCAAGAACAAAAGGTCAATGGATTTCAGTTGTAAAAAATAAATCTACAAAAGTTCCCTAATTGTTAAACCTTGAAAAATTCAAATGTGATTTGAATTTTTCAAGGTTACTGTTTTTATATTTTTGGCAAATATTTTGCGATGAATGTTTGTATTCCAACAATAGTTATGTTTTCCTTGGTTTTATAATCAAGGTCTGCTGAAGAGATAATGAAGTTGTTTTCACAATTTAGATCGGTAACAGAATTATAAAAACCTCTCGATGGAACCGGTGCTTTACTCAGTTTTATTTCAATGCACGCTCTCACATTACTGCCATGTACAAGTACAAGGTCACATTCTGCGCCAACTTGCGTCCGGTAATAATAGGCGTCAATACGATTGGGCGCAGCATTTATCATTTGTGACATAACATAACTTTCCCGGGAAGCACCACACTGGGATTGTTCAGTAATTCCTTTTCACTGAATATCCGGAGTAAGTGATGAAGTATACCACTATCATTAATATAAACTTTAGGGGACTTCACCAGGAGCTTACCTGCATTTATAAAAAAAGGTGGTAAACGGCGTACCAAAAAGGCACCTTCCAGATAATCTATATCCCGCTTTATGGTAGTTCCGCTAACATCTAAAGAGCCTCCTGGTTTTTCCGCATTTAATATACTGCCTTGCAGGTGAGCCAGCATCCCCCACAGTTTACGCATCACAATTGGAGAAAAATTTATATTAAATAAAATAGCAAGATCCCTTTCAATATAAGTCGTAATAAAGGCATCCAGCCAACCTCAAGCCAGCTCGTACTCTTTAATGTTAAAGCTTTAGGAAAGCCACCCCTGAACCAGTGTTTTTTAAACGGATCGTATCCGGAAGTTCATGGAGACCTATTGGATTCAAATAAAAATAATACACCCGTCCGGCAAGACTTTCTGAAGCTCCTTTTAAGAGTTCAGGTGAAACTGAACCTGTAATAATATAACGCGCAGGTTTTCGATTCTCGTCTACCATAGCTCTCAATAACGGAAATAGTCGAGGCATACGCTGTACTTCATCTATTAAAACACATTCATTTAAATAAGAAGAAAGGTAATCTTCAGCATCGCGATTTAATGTTTCAAAATCACTATTCTTCTCAAGGTCCATGTAGTGGGTCTTTTTTTAATGATTTCGCTACAATTTTTACAAGTGTTGTCTTTCCTACCTGGCGAGGCCCCAGGATAACTATCACCGGAAATTCTTTGGCATGTTTTTCTACCTGGGTAATAATAGTCCGTTTTATCATATTATAAAATTTCTATATTTTCTTTCTTTCTTTCTTTCTTTCTTTCGTTGATAACACTTTTCCAAACACTCTGAATAAAAAATTAAATTAGTGCGAAAGATCCATGGCTCTAAAACAAAAAATAATATCCTTTCTGGGTAGACATAAAATAAAACTAAGTGTTTTATTTTTAGGTGTTTTACTTTTTTGGCTATGGCTTCCGTCGAAACTTTTCGATAAGCCCTGCAGTTCGGTGCTATTAGACAAGAATGACGAGCTTCTTGCTGCACAAATTGCTTCAGATGGTCAATGGCGTTTTCCGCAAAGTGATTCAATCCCTTATAAATTTAAAACTTGTATCGTCACTTTTGAAGATGAATATTTCAGTTACCATCCTGGTTTTAATCCGGTGTCTATCTATAATTCATTAAAACGAAATCTACACTCCTCTAAAATTAAAAGCGGAGGAAGCACTATTACCATGCAGGTGGCGCGCATGATGCGTAATAATCAAAACAGAAATTATTATCAGAAAATTGTAGAAATATTACTTGCTGTTAGAATCGAGGCATCTTATAAAAAAACTTCTATCCTTAATTTGTATTGCAGCAACGCTCCTTTTGGTAGTAACGTGGTTGGCCTTGCCGCGGCTTCCTGGCGTTATTTTGGCAGAAGTCCCGAAAAATTATCCTGGGCTGAGTCAGCCGTGCTAGCGGTACTCCCTAACGCTCCCTCATTAATCTATCCCGGCAAAAATCAGAAGCGCTTATTGAAAAAAAGAAATCGCTTACTGGAAAAGTTATTCAAGAAAAATACGATTGATTCTGCAACCTATCAATTAGCCATTCTCGAGCCACTTCCTCACAAACCTTTTCCAATCCCTCAGTTAGCTCCTCATTTGTTAGCTACCTGTGCGGCAAAAAATGGTTCTTCAAAAATTTATCACTCCACACTCCTTAAGGATCTTCAACTGCACGTTACAGAATTATTGAATCGTCACAGTCAAAATCTTTCAGCTAACCAGATTCATAATGCCTGTGCTCTGGTTGTAGAAACAGAAAGCGGAAAAGTTTTGGCTTACGTGGGCAATAGCTTTTCTTCAACAAACGAACATCAAAATTATGTAGATGTAATTCAGGCGCCCAGAAGCACTGGAAGTATTCTTAAGCCTTTTCTGTACGCTTTTATGTTGAATGAAAATAAACTGCTTCCGGCAAGTTTACTTGAAGATATACCAACACGCATAGGGTCTTATGGCCCAAAAAATTTCAGCCTTTCATATGATGGATTAGTTCCGGCAAATCAAGCTATAGCGAGATCTCTAAATATACCCGCCGTGAAAATGCTGCAGGATTATGGGGCGCAAAAATTTCATCAACGCTTAAAACAATTAGGGTTTACAACTTTTAAAAGATCCACCGACCGTTACGGGCTATCTTTAATTTTAGGTGGGGGAGAGGCGAAGCTCTTTGAAATAACTGCTGCTTATTGCTCTATGGCAAGAGCTCTCCTGCATTACTCGAATAAAAGGAATCTTTATGCTGATAAAAGTTATCACGCACTGAACTACCTCCGAAATCAGCAGCGCGAAAAAGTTTCCGTAAAATTGAAATCGGACATACTGAATGCATCTGCCATCTACTATACTTTTTTAGCAATGACGGAATTATTGCGTCCTCAGGATTATACTGGTTGGGCACAGTTTTTGTCAAAAAGTAAAATCGCCTGGAAAACCGGAACCAGCTTTGGTTTCAGAGATGCATGGGCTGTTGGTGTCAACCCAAAATACACTGTGGCTATATGGGTTGGAAACGCAGACGGTGAAGGAAGACCAGAATTAACCGGAACTTCAGCTGCAGCGCCCCTCATGTTTTCCATCTTTAACGTGTTGGAGAATCAGAAATGGTTTCAAAAACCTACATCTGATCTGGAGAAAATAAAAATTTGCAAACAAAGTGGATACAAAGCTTCGCAAATTTGTGACCAGACTGAAGTTCGTGACTATCCAAAAGGTGCGCAAAAAACCAGGCCCTGCCCTTTCCACAAACTCATACATTTAGATGAGACTGGCATGTATAGAGTGAGCAGTTCCTGTTACCCTGTTTCAAAGATGTTACACCAGGCTTGGTTTATTGCTTCCCCCGCAGAAGAATATTTTTATAAGCAACACAATATGCAATACAAATCTTTACCTCCTTACCTGTCAGGCTGCGAAAATGAAACGACTCATAAAGAACTTGATATTATTTATCCTAAAGAAGGGTTTCAAATTTACGTGCCTGTAGATCAATCAGGTGAGCAAAGCCGTTGTATTTTTAAAGCAACTCATAAAAATCCCAACGCTACGCTGTTCTGGCATTTAGATGGCCAATACATTGGAGAAACCCGGAAATTTCATCAGGTGTCAGTTATTCCAAAAAGTGGTCCGCATTTTTGTGAAATTACAGATGATCTTGGAGAAAGTGTGAGTTGCAGTTTTTCAGTACTTGCCAAATAATTAGTTTATTTCTTGCAGCGTTTTCAAATTTTCAAAGTCTTCTTGGTATAAATCCAATCGATATGAAAATAAAAACCCTCACAACCTTAATGCTTGTTGCCTTTATTTTAAGCTCTTGTCTTAAAGATAAAAGGATGAAAACCTACTCCATTTACCGTTCAGAATATTCCATCAAACCGGAAGTAATGGAAAATGCAAAACTGCAAAGTCCACGAAGTTTGAAAGATCTTGGTAGTTTCGTTTTGTACAATAATGCAATGTACATAAACGAGAAGAATAAAGGTATTCACGTTGTAGATTACACTAATCCGGCAAATCCGATAAACAAGGGCTTTATACCAATTCCCGGCAACAAAGGTTTATCCATTAAAAACAATGTTTTATATGCAGATTGTTATTGCGACCTTTTCGTTTTTAAAATTCAATCTGATCAAAATATCACACTTGAGAACACGCTCACCAAGGTTTTTCCTTATACTATAAATTACGCAAATGACGACAGTAATTATGTAGCTTTCACATGGATTAAAAAAGATACAACGGTTTCTCAAAGCGATTATAAAAATCAGCAATATGAGTGCCCTAACTGCGACATGCATTTGTTCAGTTCAATGGCTCAGCCAGGTAACAATAACCCTTCTGGTTCTACCTCCGTGGGAAGCAGTATGGCTATTTTTACAATAGTAAATGATTATTTGTACACGGTTGACGATTCAAAATTAAATTCATTTTCTCTGAGCGATGCGCTTCATCCGGCCAAACTATCGGTTCAACAGATTGGATGGAATGTGGAAACCATTTTTCCATTTAAAGACAAACTTTTTATCGGTTCTATGTCTGGCATGTTTATTTACGGCCTCACCAATCCTCAAAAGCCAAATTATATCTCACAATTCAATCACATGCGCGTGTGCGACCCGGTTATTGCAGATGATAATTTCGCTTTTGTAACCCTTAGAAACGGCACTACTTGTGGCGGCACAGTTAACCAATTGGATGTTGTAAATATTAGTACAATTACTTCACCTGTTCTGCTGAAATCATTTCCATTCACAAATCCGCATGGTTTAAGCAAGGACAAAAATGTAATGTTTGTTTGCGATGGAACCGCTGGTTTAAAAATGATCGATGCCAGTAATGTTAGCAACCTGCAGGTGAAACAAACCCTTGCCACTGGCAAGGCAATCGACGTTGTAGCCTACAACAGCAAAGCCTTCGTAATGCTTGAAGACGCTATTAAGATCTATTCGTATGACCAACAGTTTGCTTTAACATTATTAGGAACACTTAACAAAAACTAATTTCTTATGATAAAAATAAACCATCTTTTTATTTTAGTCTTATTCTTTTCCACCCACCGCCTGCAAAGTCAAATACAGTATGGTGGCATTCAGCAATGCGCCCTTGTTTTTAGCGAGAGTAGAAGCAACCTTGGCTTTCACATGATTAACGGTATTCGTTTCAAAAGATTTTTTACAGGAGTAGGAGTGGATGCTGAATTCGCAAGGAGGCAATACTATTATTATTACTACATGCCCGGTTCATTCAATACTTCCGCGGTATACGCTGATGTTAGATACTACATAAATAAAAAGAAAAATTTTTTCGTTCTCACAGACCTTGGTGCAAATTTCATAACAGAAAGGCTTTCGTTCGGAGAATCCGGAAAATATAAAAAGCAGGTTGGCTACTATGGCAGTATTGGACTGGGATTCAAAGCCAGGATCGGAAAAGAACTATTTTATTCATTCGATGTCAGTTACTGCATGAAACAATCGCGTTATGACTACAGTTACAAAACTTATATTCCAGCGAGAGAGCAGACAGACAAATACGATATTCGAAAAAACTGTATTCTCGTTAGAATGGGTATTGAAATCTTTTAAAAGAAACTTAAAATTTTTACAATGAAAATTTATAAAACAACTACATTACTATTTTTAATAATTGCTCTGAGCAACTGTAAAAAAGATTACACCTGCCAATGCAGAAATCCTGGCGGGATTACCGCAACCTATAAGTTCACAGAAACCAAAACAAAAGCGAAATCTATTTGCGATAAACACAATGATGAAGAAAATTCTATTCCCTGGTCAGAAAGCTATTGTGAATTAAAATAATTTTACCCAACATGTCTAAAAGGTCGTTTTCATTTTGAAAATGACCTTTCTCTTTTTAAGAAAGTCAAATTTTTTTAACATCTTATCGATAAATTCCTGATAGAGTTGAAGTTATCGAAAAATCCCAATTTTATCTGGATGATTTGGTCCAAAACGCAAAACCGCTTCAGGACTGTTAAAAATCTCAACATCTTATTTATCAAGTCTTTAAAATATCAAATTTCCCCTGACAATTCCCTTATTCTGACTATATTTGTACCCCGTTTTAACTGAGGCTTAAGACGAAAAATCATTAATGTTTAATCTCTCAAACCAGCCTTAGAGGTTTGATACAATTTAAAAAAAGAATGGCAGAAAAAAACCAGGTTACTGGAAATGCAGATTTCGATTGGAATTCAATCGGAAAAAAACAAGACAATTATTCAGCAGAAGAAAAAGAGAAGTTGGATGAGTTGTACTCACAAAAATTAAGCACTATTGCAGATCTTCAAATCATCGAAGGTGTTGTAGTTGCTAAAAACAACCGTGAAGTAGTTGTAAACATTGGCTATAAATCAGATGGTGTAGTAGCTCTTTCAGAGTTTCGTTACAATCCGGATTTAAAAGTTGGTGACAAAATTGAAGTATTTATTGACCAGGCTGAAGATTTACAAGGCCAGTTAGTTTTATCTCATAAAAAAGCACGTGCTGGCAAAAGCTGGGATCGTGTTAACGAAGCTCTTAACAATGATGAGATCATTAAAGGATTCGTTAAATGCCGTACTAAAGGTGGTTTAATCGTTGATGTATTTGGTATCGAAGCATTCTTACCAGGTTCTCAAATCGATGTTAAACCTATCCGTGATTATGATGTTTACGTTGGTAAAACAATGGAATTTAAAGTTGTGAAAATCAACAATGAATTTAAAAACGTAGTGGTTTCTCACAAAGCTCTGATTGAAGCTGAATTAGAAAGCCAGAAACGTGATATCATCTCTAAATTAGAAAAAGGACAAGTATTGGAAGGTACTGTGAAAAACATTACTTCATACGGTGTGTTTATCGATTTAGGTGGTGTTGATGGTTTAATTCACATTACAGATTTATCATGGGGTCGTATTAACCACCCAGAAGAAATCGTGAAATTAGACGAGAAAATTCAAGTTGTAATTCTTGAATTTGACGACGATAAAAAACGTATCGCTTTAGGTCTAAAACAATTAACTCCTCATCCTTGGGAAGCTCTTAGCTCTGAAGTTAAAGTGGGAGATAAAATTAAAGGTAAAGTGGTTGTGATCAACGATTACGGCGCATTTATCGAGATAGCTCCAGGTGTTGAAGGTTTAGTTCACGTAAGTGAAATGAGCTGGTCACAACACTTACGCAGCGCACAGGAATTTGTAAAGATCGGCGACGAAATCGAAGCTGTTATCTTAACATTAGATCGTGAAGAGCGTAAAATGAGTTTAGGTATGAAACAATTAACTCCTGATCCTTGGAATATGATCATGGAGAAATACTCTAAAGGCTCTAAACACACAGGTACAGTGCGTAACTTCACTAACTTCGGTGTATTTGTTGAATTAGAAGAAGGTGTTGACGGTTTAGTTCACATCTCTGATCTTTCATGGAGTAAAAAAATCAAACATCCAAGTGAGTTCTGTAAAGTAGGTGAGAAAATGGATGTTGTGGTATTAGAAATCGATGGTGAAAATCGTCGTTTAAGCTTAGGTCACAAACAACTTGAAGAAAATCCATGGGATGTGTTTGAAACTGTATTTACAGTAGATTCTATCCACAAAGGAACTGTTACTTCAGTAAACGATAAAGGTGCTTTAATTGGCTTAACTTATGGTGTTGAAGGATTCTGTCCTGCTCGTCACTTAAATAAAGTGGATGGTACTTCATTAAAAGCTGAAGAAACTGCAGACTTCAAAGTAATTGAATTCAGCAAAGACGCTAAACGTATTGTTGTTTCTCACGCACGTCTTCATGAAGAAGTGAAAGAAGAAGCTCGCAAAACGGATAAAGCTTCTAAAAAAGCAGATTTTGAAGACAGTAAAAAAGCTGTGAAAAAAGTGAAAGATAATCAAGAGAAAACTACTTTAGGTGATATCTCTGCCTTATCTGATCTTAAAGATAAATTAGACGGTAAAAAATAATCCGTTTACTCCACTCCGTTCGATGTCACTTCGAGCGTAGTCGAGAAGAACTCCCTGTAACGACGTGTCGTTTAGCAGGGCAACTAAAAACCTTGCCGGGTTTTTAGTTTTTGAGAGCCAGAACCCGCTTCCTACAAGGAGCGGGTTTTTGGTTTTATAACTTTGGTGATGTGCTGTATTTGCGATTGAGTGTTATCGCACTCTAGTTTTTTTATATTACTTTTAAAAAAAAATCATTCCCGCATGAAAAGAATTATAATGCTTTTAATGGTCCCGGTTTTAACATTTTCGCAAGCACAAAATCCCGAACAGAGGGTGGAAAGTCCAGTTAAAGCAGTAACTCTTTATCTGGATGGCGCAGAAATCAACCAACAAAAAAGTGTTAATGTAAATGCTGGCATCACCTCCATTGTGTTTACGAATTTATCGTCTAAATTAATTCCTAAAAGTATTCAGGTTAATGTTGGCGAGGGAATTAGTGTACTGAGCGTATCTGAGAAACTTAATTTTCTCAGCAGTTCTAATGAGTCAGCCAAAACCAAACAATTAAAAGATTCTCTCAAAAATCACCAATACAGAACATCGCAGCTGGTTTCCGACAGAGATGCTTATGATAAAGAGAAAGATTTGCTTTTAAAAAATAATAGCATCGGCGGTGCCGATAAAGGCGTTTCTATAGCAGAACTTAAACTTGCGGCAGACTTTTATCGCTCACGCATGAAAGAGATTAATGGCGAATTATTAAGGCTGGATACCCGGATAGCAGAATCACAACTAATTGCAAACCGCTTACAGCGCGAGTTGTACGAGTTTAATATAAATGATAATAAACCTACAGGAGAAATTATTATTTTATTGCAAACCGAAAATAAAGCAGCAGTCAACATCGATTTGAAGTATGTTGTCTCTGATGCAGGATGGGCGCCTTTCTATGAGTTAAAAGCAGAAGATATCGGTAAACCGATTACACTTGTTTATAGGGCCAGGGCTTTTAATAACACAGGAATTAGCTGGGAAAATGTAAAATTAAAACTGTCTACTTCCGATCCCACCAGAAACGCAACACAACCCTCCATCAGCCCATGGTTTTTAAATTTTAATTCTTACACTCCCGCAGGAACAAACTATAGAAACGATCGAACACTAAATGATGCGGCGCCCGCGCAATATCAAAACTCTGAAATAATGAATCAGAATCTTGAGAATCAAAATCTGGATAAACAGCAGACTCTAAATGAAGGTGATATAAAATCAATGAAAGCTTATTTTTCATCTGATAAACAGAAAGAAAAAAATAAGGTAATTTATGAACAGGTACAAATTTCAGAATTGAGTGCAGAGTTCGATATCAAAAAACTGTATTCTGTTCCTTGCGATGCTAAACCCTATATTGTAGAAGTAACAAGCTATACACTGAATGCTTCTTTTAAACACTATTCTGTACCAAAAGTCGAGAAAGATGCTTTTTTATTGGCCAGGATCACTGGATGGGAAGATCTTGATCTTATTGAAGGACCCGCAAACGTTTATTTTGCCGGCACTTTTGTAGGTCAGTCATACATTAACCCCAGAAGTGTAAACGACACTTTAGATCTCTCATTTGGCCGCGACAGTAAGGTTATTGTAACCCGCACAAAAATTAAAGATTTTAATAAAGAATATACGGTAGGAAATAACCGGAAATTGGAGTATTCTTATCAAATGATTATTAAAAATAACAGAAAAAGTGCCATAAACATCGATCTGGAAGACCAATTACCTATTTCTCAGAATAGTGAGATCTCAGTAGAGTCCATTGAACTCTCAAAAGGCCTGGTGAATAAAGATGATGGAAAGGTAAGTTGGAAGTTTTCAATTGGTCCTGGGGAATCGCAAAAGATCATCTACACATACTCTATCCGGTATCCAAAGAACAGAAGTATAGAAATAGAGAAAAAACGTGTAAAAATGAGAGCGAAATTTTAAAGATCCAGAATGTTATTTTAACGATTTAATTTTCAGCATGTTAAGTGTGATGCGAGTAGTTTTTTCCGTTTTTTTCGAAATTATGCCAACCTACGTAAACAATTTTACGTACACAGCACAATATTCAACCAGGTAACCCGTTATTTAAGAAAACTAAAATAAATTGATTTAAGCCTATGACAAGAACATTTACTCTGGACCTTGATTTTACTGCAACCGTTAACAAAAAAGAACAACAAAATACCTTTTTAGACCATGCAGAACCATCAGAACGTACTCTTCAAAACATTCTTAACTTCAGTAGAAACTTAGAAGTAAAACCATCGAAGTTGATCCATACAATCGAATTGTTAAAAAGTTAAGACTTTTCTTCAGAAAATTTAAAAGCAAAGAAGACAACTTCTTTGCTTTTTTGTTTATTTCCTGTTAATTGATTTTTAATAACTCGTTTTTTTTTGAAAAAGATCGAAATTTTCAGTTAAAAAATCGACAAAAATTTTCTAATTTTACCCCCACAATTTTAGGGCCGATTTCCCCAAAAAGTTTAATTTTTAATTTATCGGGAATCTCGACCAGTCTGCTTTTTGAGCAGAAATAAGGCCTTTGTGAAAAAAAATACTCACAAAATCAAAAATAATTAGCGAAAATGATTGGTGGATAAAATTATTTTCCTATCTTTGCCGTCCCGTAAAAGGAAATATAGCTGAAATACCAATAAAATCAAGTAATTCAAAGGATTTAAAATGCCTACAATATCGCAATTAGTAAGAAAAGGTCGCACTAAACCGACCAACAAAAGTAAATCGGCCGCTTTGGACTCATGTCCACAACGCCGTGGTGTTTGTACCAAAGTGTACACAACAACCCCTAAGAAGCCAAACTCTGCAATGCGCAAAGTGGCTAAAGTTCGTTTAACGAACAAGCAAGAGGTAATTGCCTATATTCCAGGTGAAGGTCACAATTTGCAAGAGCACAGTATCGTATTGGTACGTGGTGGTCGTGTAAAAGATCTTCCAGGTGTGCGTTACCATATTGTTCGTGGAAGCCTAGATACCGCAGGTGTTGAAGGTCGTAAACAACAACGTTCTAAATACGGTACTAAACGTCCAAAAGCGGGTGCTGCTGCAGCTCCAGCTAAGAAAAAATAATTTTAATAGTCTGAAACAATGAGAAAAGCCAGAGCAAAAAAGCGCGTGTTGTTACCTGATCCAATTTATAATGATACATTGGTAACCCGTTTTTTAAATAATTTAATGTACGACGGTAAAAAAAATACCGCTTCAACTATATTCCATGATGCCATCGGTATCGTTGCAAAACGTACCAATGAAGATGGATTGGAAGTATTCAAAAAAGCCCTTGCAAACGTAACCCCTCAGGTAGAGGTACGTTCACGTCGTGTTGGTGGTTCAACCTTCCAAATCCCTTCTGAAATTCGTCCTGATCGTAAGATCTCTATGGCGATGAAATGGTTAATTTCTTATTCACGTAAACGTAACGAAAAATCTATGGCTCAGAAATTAGCTGGTGAAATCGTTGCTGCGTCAAAAGAGGAAGGTGCTTCATTCAAAAAGAAAGAAGATATCCACAAAATGGCAGAAGCTAACAAAGCATTTTCACACTTTAGATTCTAATTAAACAAATGGACTTACGTTATACAAGAAATATTGGAATCGCTGCTCACATTGATGCTGGTAAAACCACAACAACAGAGCGTATTCTTTATTATACAGGAGTTAACCACAAAATTGGTGAAGTACATGATGGTGCTGCAACAATGGACTGGATGGCTCAGGAACAAGAGCGTGGTATTACTATTACCTCTGCTGCAACTACTTGTTTTTGGAAGTACAGAGACAACCAATACAAAATTAATATTATTGACACACCGGGTCACGTTGACTTTACCGTAGAGGTAAATCGTTCATTACGTGTTCTTGATGGTTTAGTGTTTTTATTTTCAGCAGTTGACGGTGTTGAGCCTCAATCTGAAACCAACTGGCGTTTAGCGGATAACTACAATGTTACCCGTTTAGGCTTCGTTAATAAAATGGATCGCCAGGGAGCTGACTTCTTAAATGTAGTTAAGCAAACACGTGAAATTTTAGGTGGTAATGCTGTTCCTCTTCAATTACCAATTGGTGCTGAAGAAACTTTTATTGGTGTGGTTGATTTAATCAACAACCGTGGAATGGTTTGGAATGAAGAAGATAAAGGGATGACTTACAAAATCGTTCCGATTCCAGAAGACATGTTGGAAGAAGTTGCAGAGTGGAGAGAGAAAATGTTAGAAGCAGTTTCAGAATTTGATGATAACATCATGCAGAAATTTTTTGATGCTCCTGAAACTATAACAGAAAGAGAAGTATTAGATGCATTGCGTAAAGCTTGTGTTGCAAATAAAATTGTTCCAATGGTTTGTGGTTCATCTTTCAAAAACAAAGGTGTTCAAACAATGTTGGATTTAGTAATGGAATTAATGCCTTCACCTTTGGATAAACCAGAGACTAAAGGAACTAATCCTGATACAGAAAAAGAAGTTACACGTAAACCAGACGTTAAAGAACCGTTTACCGCATTAGCATTTAAAATTGCTACTGATCCGTTTGTAGGCCGTTTGTGTTTTATCCGTGCTTATGCCGGACGTTTAGATGCTGGTTCTTATGTACTTAACACCCGTTCAGGAAACAAAGAACGTATTTCACGTATCTTCCAAATGCATGCAAACAAACAAAATCCGGTTGAGTTTTTAGAAGCTGGTGATATTGGAGCTGTAGTTGGATTTAAAGATATCCGTACAGGAGATACTTTATGTGATGAAAAAAATCCAATCGTATTAGAAGCAATGAATTTCCCTGAGCCGGTGATCGGTATCGCTATTGAGCCTAAAACTCAAGGTGACTTAGATCGTTTAGGTGTGGGCTTAAATAAATTAGCTGAAGAAGATCCTACTTTCCGTGTTAAAACGGATGAAGATTCTGGTCAAACCATTATCTCAGGTATGGGTGAGCTTCACTTAGAAATTATCGTTGACCGTTTAAAACGTGAGTTTAAAGTGGAAGTTAACCAGGGTGCACCTCAGGTTGCTTACAAAGAGTCAATCAATGGAACTGTTGAACATCGTGAAGTTTATAAAAAACAATCCGGTGGTCGTGGTAAATTTGCCGATATTAAATTTACAGTTGGTCCAATGGACGCTGATTTTGATACAACAAAAACCAATCTTCAGTTCATTAATGAAATTACTGGTGGTAATATTCCACGTGAATTTATTCCTGCTGTTGAAAAAGGATTTAAAGCTTCTTTAAACACAGGTGTATTAGCTGGTTACCCATTAGTAGGTATGAAAGTTGTTTTAACTGACGGATCTTACCACGCGGTTGACTCGGATGCATTATCATTTGAAATTGCAGCGAAAACGGCTTACCGTGAAGCATTACCTAAATGTAAACCAGTATTACTTGAGCCAATCATGAAGGTGGAGGTTTTAACTCCAGAACAAAACATGGGTGACGTAGTAGGTGACTTAAACCGTCGTCGTGGTCAAATTGAAGGAATGGATTCTAAAGGGAACGCACAAGTTATCAAAGCTAAAGTGCCACTTTCTGAAATGTTTGGTTATGTAACTCAGTTACGTACTTTAACTTCAGGTCGTGCAACTTCCACAATGGAATTCAGTCACTATAACGAAGCTCCGGCTAACGTTGCAGCAGATGTAATTTCAAAAGCAAAAGGCAGAGCAGAAAAAGTTTAATTAGTAACTAACGATAAATAAATACGTTCTTTTAATATGAGCCAAAGAATCAGAATAAAACTAAAATCGTACGACTTTAATCTAGTTGACAAATCAGCAGAAAAGATCGTAAAAACTGTAAAAGCTACAGGAGCAGTAGTTAACGGACCAATTCCACTTCCTACAAACAAGCGTATTTTTACAGTATTAAAATCCCCACACGTTAACAAAAAAGCGCGTGATCAGTTTCAATTATGTGCTTACAAACGTCTTTTAGACATTTACAGCTCATCTTCTAAAACTGTGGATGCTTTAATGAAGTTAGAATTACCTAGCGGTGTTGAAGTAGAAATTAAAGTTTAGCCTTCTGTGTTCATTGCACTTTAAATCAATGAAGAAAAAGTGGAGCAGGGGATAACCCTATTCATATTAGATAAAAATAAAACTAGTAATAATTAATAAAAAACAAAAATGTCAGGATTAATTGGTAAAAAAGTAGGAATGACTAGCTTCTTCGATGCCAATGGTAAATATTTACCATGCACAGTTATTGAAGTAGGTCCTTGCGTTGTTACGCAAGTAAAAACCAATGAAAAAGACGGTTACACAGCAGTACAATTGTCATTTGATGAGAAGAAAGAAAAAAACACATCAAGTGCAATGAAAGGTCATTTTGAATTAGCAAAAACGACTCCAAAACGTAAAGTTGTTGAATTTCGTCATTTCGAGGAAGAAAAAAATTTAGGCGATATCCTTACTGCAGATTTATTTGCAGAGGGTGATTTCGTGGATGTTATCGGAACCAGCAAAGGTAAAGGTTTTCAGGGTGTTGTAAAACGTCACGGATTCTCCGGAGTAGGTCACGCTAACAAATCTCACGGACAACATGATCGTGAAAGAGCTCCTGGTTCATTAGGTGCATCATCCGATCCTTCACGTGTTATGCCAGGTATGCGCATGGCAGGTAGAATGGGTGGTAACCGTAAAAAAGTTCAGAACATGATCGTACTTAAGGTTATGGCTGAAAAGAATTTGATTCTTGTTAAAGGATCGGTTCCAGGTGCAAAGGGGTCTTACGTTTTAATTGAGAAATAATCATGCAAGTAGAAATAGTAAATATAAGTGGTAAAAAAACAGCTAAAAAAGTTGATCTTGTTGATTCAATTTTTGCAGCAGAGCCAAATGATCATTGTATATATCTTGACGTTAAGCAATTTTTAGCTAACCAACGTCAGGGAACACATAAATCAAAAGAACGTGCAGAAATCTCACGTACCACAAAGAAATTAAAACGTCAAAAAGGAACAGGCGGAGCTCGTGCAGGTTCAATGAAATCACCATTATTTGTTGGTGGTGGTCGTGCTTTCGGTCCTAGACCACACGAATACGGATTCAAATTAAATAAGAAAGTAAAAGCTTTAGCCCGTGTTTCAGCTTTAACTTATAAAGCAAAAGATAACGCAATTACAGTGTTAGAAGACTTCAATTTCGAAGCTCCTAAAACTAAGAACTTCGTTGATCTGATGAAGAATTTGAACTTAAGCGACAAGAAGACTCTTTTAGTGTTGGGCGATACGAATAAAAACGTATATTTGTCGTCCCGTAATATACAGGGTGCTAAAGTTGTAAAAGCTTCTGATTTAAATACTTATGATATTTTAAATGCAGAGAACTTAATTTTAGCAGAAAGTTCAGTTAAAGTAATTGAAACAATTTTAAACAAGTAAGATGGAAATTTTAATAAAGCCAATCATCACTGAAAAGATGACCGCACAAGCCGAAAAATTAAATCGCTATGGCTTCGTGGTGGCAAAAGAGGCTAACAAGTTAGAGATTAAAGCTGCTGTTGAAAAAATGTACAGTGTTAAAGTTGACTCTGTAAATACTCAACAATACGTTGGTAAAGTTAAAACTCGTAACACTACACGTGGTGTAGCTGTTGGGCGTGTTAACCGTAACAAAAAGGCTATCGTAACTTTGAAACAAGGCGAAACAATTGATTTTTACGCAAGTATATAAATTGGAGATTTAAAGAGTTGTTGAATTTAATCAACAACTCTTCAACTCAACAAATCAAAAAATTAAAAAAATGGCATTAAAAAAATATAGACCACTTACACCAACATTAAGATACAAACTTTCTTCGGGGTTCGATGAGATAACAACGGACAAACCTGAAAAGAGCTTAATCGTTAAAACTAATTATTCTTCCGGAGGTCGTAATAATTCAGGTAAAATGACTATGCGCTACATTGGTGGTGGTCACAAAAAAGTTATTCGTGCAATTGATTTCAAACGTGATAAAGACGGTATTGAAGGAACTGTAAAATCTATCGAATACGATCCAAATCGTTCGGCTCGTATCGCTCTTATTTTTTACAAAGACGGTGAAAAACGTTACATCATTGCTCCACAAGGTTTAAAAGTTGATCAAAAAGTAATGTCAGGTGCTGGTGCTGCTCCCGAAATCGGAAACACACTTTTATTATCTGAAATTCCTTTAGGAACAATTATTCACAACATTGAATTACGTCCTGGTCAAGGTGCTGTTTTAGCACGTAGCGCAGGTTCTTACGCTCAGTTATCTGCTCGTGATGGTAAATACGCAATTCTTCGTATGCCTTCAAGTGAGGTTCGTATGATCCTGATTACTTGTAAAGCTACTGTTGGTGCTGTATCAAATCCTGATCACAATCAGGAAGTTGCTGGTAAAGCTGGTAAAAATCGTTGGTTAGGTGTACGTCCGCGTACAAGACCAGTTGTGATGAACCCGGTAGATCACCCTATGGGTGGAGGTGAAGGTCGTGCTTCAGGTGGACACCCACGCTCCCGTAAAGGTATTCCTGCTAAAGGTTACAAAACACGTTACAAAGCGAAAGCTTCTAACAAACACATCATCGAAAGAAGAAAAAAATAATTTAATATAAACGTTTAATGGTCTCTGTTACTTCGAGCTTAGTCGAGAAGGGGCAGGGGTTTCAAAACTAAAAACAAAAAAATGGCAAGATCATTAAAAAAAGGTCCCTTTATCGATTACAACCTTGAAGGCAAGGTTGAAAAGATGAACGCAAGCGGAAAGAAGTCTGCAATTAAGACTTGGGCCCGTCGTTCAACAATTCCACCAGAGTTTGTAGGGCATACATTTGCTGTACACAACGGTGCAAAATTCATTCCGGTTTATGTAACTGAGAATATGGTTGGTCATAAATTAGGAGAATTTTCACCAACTCGCGTATTTAAAGGTCACGCTGGCCATAACAAGAAATAAGATATAGCCATGGGAAAAAGAAAAAGACTAGTAGCTGAGAAACGTAAAGAAGAAAACAAAACTTCTTTCTTCGCTAAATTAAATAACTGTCCGACTTCTCCACGCAAAATGCGTCAGGTAGCGGATCTTGTTAGAGGTAAAGATGCTTATTTAGCTTTAAATATATTGAAATTCAATACACGTGAAGCTTCTGGAAGATTAGAAAAATTATTAAAGTCTGCAATAGCAAATTACGAAGCTAAAAGCCAACAACGTGCTGAAGAAGGAACATTGTTCGTAAAAGAGGTAATGGTGGATAGCGCTTTAATGGTAAAACGTTTACGTACTGCTCCACAAGGCCGTGGATACCGTATCCGCAAACGTACAAATCATGTAACTTTAATTTTAGACACAAAAAATATTTAATAAGAAATGGGACAAAAAGTAAATCCAATTGGTATAAGATTAGGTGTCATCAAAGGATGGGATTCTAACTGGTTCGGTGGTCATAACTATGCTGATAAATTAGTTGAAGATAACACCATCAGAAACTACCTAAAAGCTCGTTTACCTAAAGGTAGCATTTCTAAAATCGTAATTGAAAGAACTCTTAAGTTAGTTACAGTTACTATCAATACAGCTCGTCCGGGTATCATTATCGGAAAAGGGGGTAAAGAAGTAGATAAACTGAAAGAAGAATTAAAAAAATTAACAAAAAAAGAAATCCAGATCAATATCTTCGAAATTAAACGTCCTGAACTTGATGCTCGTTTGGTAGCGGATAGTATTGCTCGTCAAATCGAAGGTCGTATCTCTTTCCGTCGCGCTGCTAAAATGTCAATGGCTTCAACCATGCGTTTAGGTGCTGAAGGTATCAAAATTAAAGTATCTGGCCGTTTAGGTGGAGCAGAGATGGCTCGTACTGAAGGTTACAAAGAAGGAAGAACTCCTTTGCATACTTTACGTGCTGATATCGACTACGCTATCGCAGAAGCTCATACTTCTTACGGTCGTATCGGCGTAAAAGTTTGGATCTGCCGCGGTGAAGTTTTCGGTAAACGTGATCTTTCTCCTAATGCAGGATTAATGAAAAACGATAAAGGTGGTCCTGGTGCAGGAAACGACAGAGGAGATAGAAGAGATGACCGTCCGAAATTTGCAGGTAAAAAAAGACCAACAAAGAGAGAAGACAAGTAGTTGAGTAGTTTGATACCACTCAACTAAGTTAAACAACAAGATAAAAAATTAAGTCATGTTACAACCAAAAAGATCAAAATATAGAAAATCACATAAAATGAAAATCAAGGGCGACGCAAAACGTGGTTCTGAATTAGCCTTTGGTTCATTTGGTATTAAAGCTATGGACGAGTGCCGTATGACTGGTCGCCAGTTAGAAGCCGCCCGTATCGCTATTACCCGTTTTATGAAACGTGAAGGTCAGGTTTGGATCCGTGTTTTCCCGGATCGTCCTGTAACTTCGAAACCTGCAGAGGTTCGTATGGGTAAAGGTAAAGGTGCTCCTGAATATTGGATGGCTCCTGTAAAACGTGGACGTATCATTTTTGAAGCTGAAGGAGTTCCTTTAGCAGTTGCAAAAGAGGCGTTACGTTTAGCTGCTCAAAAATTACCGATCGTTACAAAATTTATTGTACGTCGTGATTACACTGAAGTAGCTGCAGTTAAGTAGTAAGAATAAAATAACATAACCGAATTTTAATTAAACCGTTACTTTAATTAAAGCGAAGTCAACCAGGTGCAAGGTGCACCGTAATTAAAACAAATAAACAATGGCAACCAAAGAAATAAAAGGTTTATCTGATCAGGAATTAAATGAGAAGATAACTGCTGAAAAAGCGGATTTGAATAAAATGACTTTAAATCATGCAATCTCTCCTGTAGAAAATCCGTCGAAAATACGTATTGCCCGCAGAAATATTGCAGTGATGTTAACTGAAGCAAATAACCGCAAAAAAGCAGCCAAATAAATTATCGCTTTAAATCATGGAAGATAGAAATTTAAGAAAAGAAAAAGTAGGTGTAGTAAAAAGCAACAAGATGGATAAGTCTATCGTTGTTGCTGTTATGCGTAAAGTAAAACACCCGAAGTACGGTAAATTCCTTAACAAAACCAGTACTTTCGTAGCTCACGATGAGAAAAACGAATGCAGTATTGGTGATACCGTTAAGATTGCTGAAACTCGTCCTTTGAGTAAAACAAAGAACTGGCGTTTAGTAGAAGTAATTGAAAAAGTTAAATAATTAGTTAATCGTTATAAGAATAGTTTAAGATGATACAGAACGAATCAAGATTAACAGTAGCAGATAACAGTGGCGCTAAAGAAGTGTTGGTTATCCGCGTATTGGGTGGAACAAAAAAACGTTACGCTTCAATAGGCGATAAAGTTGTAGTTACAGTAAAACATGCTATGCCAAGCGGAAACGTAAAAAAAGGTACAGTTCATAAAGCTGTGATTGTTAGAACAAGAAAAGAAATCAGCCGTCCTGACGGTTCATATATTCGTTTCGACGATAACGCAGCGGTGTTATTAAACACTACTGACGAGATTCGTGGTACTCGTATTTTCGGGCCAGTTGCCCGCGAATTACGTGACAAACAATTTATGAAAATCATTTCATTAGCACCAGAAGTGCTATAATATTTAGAGTTTAAAAACATGTCTAAAATAAAATTAAAAAAAGGCGATACCGTAAAGGTGATTTCAGGCGAAGCCAGAGGTCAGCAAGGTAAGATCGTTACCATAGACGCAAAAAAAATGCGTGCTACCGTTGAAGGTGTGAATATGATCAGCAAAAGCGAAAAGCCAAATGCTAAAAACACCAACGGAGGTATTGTTAAAAAAGAAGGGTCTATTCACATCTCAAACTTAATGTTTGTAGAAGGTGGTAAAACTATTCGCATTGGTCGTAAATTAAATGAGAAAACTCAGAAATTAGAGCGTATCTCTTCAAAAACTAAGGAGGCAGTTAAATAATGGCAACGAAAACCTATCAACCTCGATTAAAAGGTAAGTACAGCGAAGAAGTTATTCCTGCACTTCAAAAACAATTTCAATACACCTCTTCAATGCAGGTGCCGAAATTGATGAAAATTTGTATCAACCAGGGTATTGGTGATGCAGTTTCTGACAAAAAAATGATTGAATCGGCAGTAAAAGAAATGACTACAATTTCTGGTCAAAAAGCTGTTCCTACTTATTCAACAAAAGATATCTCTAACTTTAAATTACGTAAAGGTGTTGCTATCGGTGTACGTGTTACACTACGTGGCGACAAAATGTATGAATTTTTAGATCGTTTGATCGCTTCTGCATTGCCTCGTATCCGTGATTTTAAAGGAGTTAACGATAAAGGATTTGATGGTCGTGGTAACTACACATTAGGGGTTACTGAGCAAATCATTTTCCCTGAGATCGATATCGATAAGGTGACTAAAATACAAGGTATGGATATTACTTTTGTAACTACAGCTCCTACAGATAAAGAAGCTCACGCATTATTAACTGAATTTGGTATTCCTTTCAAAAAGAAACAACAAGCATAACACATGGCAAAAGAATCAATGAAGGCCCGTGAGGTCAAACGTAAAAGATTAGTTGAAAAATACGCAGCAAAGCGTGAAGAACTTAAAAAAGCTGGTGATTCAGTTGGCTTGCAAAAATTACCACGTAACTCTTCAAAAGTTCGTATGCGTAATCGTTGCAGTATGACCGGCCGTCCACGTGGTTATATGCGTGATTTTGGTATTAGTCGTGTAACTTTCCGTGAGATGGTTCTTTTCGGATTGATCCCAGGCTTAACAAAATCAAGCTGGTAATACCCCTTTAACTCTTTAGCAGGAGAGTGCTTGTGCAGCTTTTGCTAAAGAGATAAAAATAAAACTTGGAGGTATAGGAAATATTCGTATATTTGCCCCCTCAAAAAAAATAAATAATTGTTTCATATAATTATTTTGTCCCTTTTGGTACGAAATAACATATAAACTTAAAAAAATGACAGATACAGTATCAGATTACTTAACTCGTGTTAGAAACGCGATTAAAGCAAACCACCGCGTGGTAGAGGTTCCGGCCTCAAATCTCAAAAAAGAAATCACTAAGATTCTTTTCGAAAAAGGTTACATTTTGAACTACAAGTTCGAAGACACCGAAAACAAACAAGGCTTAATCAAGATCGCCTTAAAATACCATCCTGTAACAAAACTTCCCGCAATCCGCTCTTTAGACCGTGTGTCTTCACCAGGTTTACGTAAGTATTCAGGTGCAGCTAAAATGCCGCGTGTATTAAACGGTTTAGGAATTGCCATCATTTCAACTTCTAAAGGTGTTATCACTGATAAAGAAGCTAAGAAAATGAATGTTGGTGGAGAAGTTTTATGTTATATTTCATAATTTAAAGGAGGAAAATTAACATGTCACGTATAGGAAAAAACCCGATCGCATTACCTAAAGGAGTAGAGGTAAAAGTAAACAATGGTTTAGTAACCGTTAAGGGTGCAAAAGGAGAATTAACTCAAAAAGTAGATACAGATATTACTGTTGCAGTAGATGGCGAAAACATTATTGTTACCCGTCCAACTGATCAAAAACGTCACAAAGCATTACACGGATTATACCGTTCTTTAATCGCTAATATGGTTAAAGGTGTAAGTGATGGTTATAAAACAGAACAAGAATTAGTGGGTGTAGGTTACCGTGCTTCGAATAAAGGACAAATGTTAGAGTTATCGTTAGGATATTCTCACAACATTAACTTCGAAATACCAAAAGAAATTAAAGTTACTACAGCTACTGAAAAGGGTCAAAACCCTAAAGTTATTCTTGAAAGTGCTGATAAACAGCTAATCGGAATGGTTGCTGCGAAAATACGCAGCTTACGTAAACCTGAACCATACAAAGGAAAAGGTATTAAGTTCGCCGGTGAACAATTAAGAAGAAAAGCTGGTAAATCAGCTTCTAAAAAATAATTAGAAGCTAAGAGTAATAAAATTCAATAAAGTATTAATCATCTTTAAAAAATTGCAAAGATGGCAGGAAGTAAACAAGATAGAAGAACAAAAATTAAATTAAAGCTTCGTAAAACCATAAAAGGTACAACGACAGCGCCTCGTTTAAGTGTATACCGCAGTAATGCTGAAATATATGCTCAACTAGTTGACGATAAAGGTGGAAAAACTTTATTAGCAGTTGGATCTGTTGATAAGTCAATTTCAGGCTCTAAGGTTAACAAAAGCGAAAAAGCGAAGATGGTAGGAAAACTGATCGCTGAAAAAGCTGTTGCAACAGGAATCACTTCTGTGGTTTTTGATCGTAACGGATTTTTGTACCATGGTCGTATTAAATCGTTGGCCGAAGGTGCCCGCGAAGGAGGTTTAAAATTCTAAAAAACGAATTAAGATGTCAAAAGAAGTAGTAAAGCGCGTTAAATCGAGCGATATAGAATTAAAAGATAAATTAGTTGCCATTCAACGTGTAACTAAAGTTACCAAGGGTGGTCGCCACTTTAGTTTTTCTGCTATTGTTGTAGTAGGAAATGAAAAAGGTGTTATCGGCCAGGGTTTAGGAAAAGCAAATGAAGTTACAGATGCTATTACTAAAGGAATTGAAGATGCTAAGAAAAGTCTTGTAAAAGTGGCTGTTCTTAATGGAACTGTTCCTCACGAACAATTAGGTAAATTTGGTGGTGCTCGTGTTTTCTTAAAACCTGCAGCTCATGGTACTGGTGTAATTGCCGGTGGTGCGATGCGTGCTGTTTTAGAAAGTGTTGGTGTTACCGATGTACTTGCAAAATCTAAAGGATCTTCTAACCCACATAATGTGGTTAAAGCAACTTTAGATGCGCTAATGAAAATGCGTGATCCTATCACCATTGCTCAACAACGTGGAATTAAATTAACGAATGTGTTTAACGGTTAAAAAATTTATACAATGGGAAAAGTAAAATTAACATTAGTAAAAAGTACCGCTAAGCGTTCTCCTGCTCAGAAAGCAACTTTAGTTGCTTTGGGTTTAGGCAAAACACACAGTTCGGTAGAAAAAGACACGAATCCTGCTATTGATGGCATGATCAACAAAGTGAAACACGTATTAAAAGTTGAAAATATTTAATAGACTTAGTTCAGTGAAGTAATCTTAAGGTTATTTCAATGTCTTGGTCAAAATAAAAATTGCACATGAAATTAAATGAATTAAAACCAGCAAATGGTTCAGTAAAATCAAACTACCGTCGTGGTCGTGGACAAGGTTCAGGTGGCGGTGGAACAGCTACACGTGGACATAAAGGTGCTCAGTCACGTTCAGGTCACTCTAAAAAGCGTGGTTTTGAAGGTGGTCAAATGCCTTTACAACGTCGTTTACCTAAATTTGGTTTCAAGAATATTAACCGCATTGAGCACCACGGTATTAACCTTGATGCTATCCAGAAGTTAGTAGACAACACTAAAGTAACTGACATTACACTTGATGTATTGGTTCAAAACGGTATGGCTCATAAAAATGATTTAGTTAAGATCATGGGTCGTGGCGAATTAACTGCAAAAGTTAATATCACTGTAGATGCGTTTACTGCGTCTGCAAAAAAAGCGATTGAAGAAAAAGGCGGTACTGTTACAAGTACTAAAATCACCGCAAAAACTGAGACAAAATAATATATGAAGCGTTTTTTTGATACCCTTCGGAATATCTGGACCATTGAGGAACTAAGACAAAGAATCTTGGTTACCCTTGGCTTAGTATTGATTTATCGCCTAGGATCCTATGTGGTTCTTCCAGGTGTTAATGTTGATGCTTTAGCTGCGGCCAGTAATTCCAACCAAGCCGGCGGGATCGTAGGTTTAATTAATATGTTTGCTGGTGGAGCGTTTTTACGTGCTTCTATCTTCGGCTTAGGAATTATGCCATACATTACTGCATCCATCATTATTCAGTTAATGGGAATGGCTGTGCCTTATTTCCAAAAAATGCAAAGAGAAGGGGAGAGTGGACGTAAAAAGATTAACCAGTACACAAGGTTCTTAACTATTGCTGTAACAGCAGTTCAAGCACCAGGTTATATTGGTTCAATCAGAATGTCTGCTCCTAATGCTTTCCCTGAAATGACTTCTTTCTGGTGGATCCAGTCAATCTTTATTTTAGTAACCGGAACTATGTTTGTAATGTGGTTAGGTGAAAGAATTACGGATAAAGGATTAGGAAATGGTATCTCTTTGATCATTATGATTGGAATTATCTCTCGTTTACCTTTTGCATTCTTATCAGAAATTAAATCAAGAACAGCTGGCAACGGCGGGTTGATCATCTTCCTGATTGAAATTGTAATATTGTTGCTTGTGATAGTTGGTTCTATCTTGTTAGTTCAGGGTACACGACGAATACCGGTGCAGTTTGCAAAGAAAATAGTGGGTAACAAACAATATGGAGGTGTGCGTCAGTATATTCCTTTAAAAGTGAATGCTGCGGGTGTTATGCCTATCATTTTTGCTCAGGCGATCATGTTTATTCCTTATGCAATTAACAATGCTATGGGTAACGCAGGGGGTGTGTTTCAAGAAAGATATGGTTTCTGGTATAACTTTGTATTCGCTATTTTAATCATCCTCTTTACTTACTTCTACACAGCTATTATGGTTAATCCTAATCAATTGGCTGATGATATGAAGCGTAATGGTGGATTTATTCCAGGTGTTAAACCAGGTAAAAAAACTGCTGAATTTATTGATCAGGTAATGAGCCGAATTACTTTACCAGGATCTATTTTCCTTGCGGGTGTGGCTGTAATGCCTGCTTTCGCTCAAAAATTGGGAATTAACAGTGCTTTTGCTGACTTCTACGGAGGAACATCTTTATTGATCCTTGTAGGCGTGGTTTTAGATACTTTACAACAAATAGAAACGTACTTATTGAATCGTCACTATGATGGTCTGATGAAATCAGGCAGAATCAAGGGTAGAGGCGCTAACGCTATGATGGTTCAACAAGGTTAATTTCATATATGGCGAAACAATCAAATATTGAAATTGACGGAACTATAGTTGAAGCACTTAGTAACGCGATGTTCAGAGTAGAGTTGGAGAATGGACACGTGGTTACGGCGCATATTTCGGGAAAAATGAGGATGCACTACATCAAAATTTTACCCGGAGATAAAGTAAAGCTCGAGATGAGTCCTTATGATTTAACAAAAGCAAGAATAACTTTCCGATACAAATAGGAAAGCGCAATTAAAAATTAGTATTTAGAATTTAAAATAAAGGAAATGAAAGTTAGAGCATCCATCAAAAAAAGAAGCGTAGATTGCAAAATCGTGCGTCGTAAGGGTAAATTGTATGTAATCAACAAAAAAAACCCAAAATTTAAACAAAGACAAAAGTAATTTTTATCTTTGCAAACGTTTTTTAATAATTTTATTTAACATAAATGGCACGTATAGCTGGTATTGATTTACCGAAAAACAAAAGAGGCGTAATTGGTTTAACCTATATTTACGGTATCGGAAGCAGCAGAGCTTCGAAAATCCTTAGTGAAGCTGGTATTCACGAAGATAAAAAAGTAAGCGAGTGGACCGATGATGAGCAAAATGCCATCCGTAACTCCATAAACAATAATTATAAAATTGAGGGAGCTTTACGTTCAGAGACTCAGTTAAACATTAAACGTTTAACTGATATCAACAGCTACCGTGGTATCCGTCACCGTAACAGCTTACCTGTTCGTGGTCAACGTTCTAAAACAAATGCGCGTACCCGTAAAGGTAAACGTAAGACAATCGCTAACAAGAAAATGGCGACTAAATAATAACTAATACAATAGATTTAGATATAAAATGGCAAAACAACCAACAGCATCTAACAATGCAAAGGCTGCACAACGTAAACGTACAGTGAAAGTTGAAGCAGTAGGTGAAGCTCACATTAGTGCTACATTCAATAATATTATTATTTCATTAACCAATATGACAGGACAAGTAATTTCCTGGAGCAGTGCTGGTAAAATGGGATTCCGTGGTTCTAAAAAGAACACTCCTTATGCGGCTCAAATGGCAGCACAGGATTGCAGTAAAGTTGCTCACGAAGCAGGTTTACGCAAGGTAAAAGTTTACGTTAAAGGACCAGGTGGTGGAAGAGAAAGTGCTATCAGAACAATTGCTGCTTCAGGCATCGAAGTTTCTGAGATCATGGATATAACTCCAATTCCTCACAACGGTTGTCGTCCTCCAAAACGTCGTCGCGTTTAATTTTTAAACAAACAAAAAAAGCCGGTCCTTCCTTTTTGGAGGGATTTGGAGTTGATAATCTATAGGGTTTTCAACTTAAATAATAACCCGGTTGAATTAGTTCCATTGATCAGTTCAACCACAAACAAAACAATTATTTAAAATGGCAAGGTACACAGGTCCAAAATCAAAGATCGCCCGTAAATTCAGAGAACCAATCTTCGGTCCTGATAAGGCATTAGAAAAGAAAAACTACCCTCCAGGGCAGCACGGTAACACAAAAAAGCGTGCTAAACAATCTGAATACGCAATTCAGTTGATGGAAAAACAAAAAGCTAAGTATACTTATGGTATCTTAGAAAAACAATTTGCAAGAACTTTTGATAAAGCTGCTCGTTCTCATGGTATTACGGGTGAAGTTTTATTACAACTAATTGAAAGTCGTTTAGACAACGTGGTTTACCGTTTAGGAATAGCTCCTACACGTCGTGGAGCCCGTCAATTAGTTTCTCACGCTCATATTACCGTTAATGGTAGCATGGTTAACATCGCTTCTTACACACTTAAACCAGGTGATGTAGTTGGTGTTCGTGAAAAATCAAAATCAATGGAAATCATCACAAATTCTACATCGGGAGCTGTTAACAAACATCCTTGGTTAGATTTCGATAAGTCAACTTTAAGTGGTAAATTTTTATCGCGCCCAGAACGCTCACAAATTCCTGAAAACATTAAGGAACAACTGATCGTAGAGTTGTACTCTAAATAATAAAATAATTTAATAAACTTAATACAAGCTAAAGATATGGCAATTTTAAATTTCGTAAAACCTGACAAGGTTATTATGATTAATTCAACCGAAACAACAGGCCAATTTGAGTTTAGACCACTTGAGCCGGGTTTTGGTATTACAATCGGAAACTCTTTACGTCGTATTTTGTTGTCTTCATTAGAAGGTTACGCTATTACTTCTTTAAGAGTTGAAGGAGTTGATCATGAGTTTTCTACAATTAAAGGTGTTGTGGAAGACGTTACGGAGATAGTGTTAAACTTAAAACAAGTTCGTTTCAAAAAACAATTAGATAATCACGATAACGAAAAAATTACTGTTCATTTTGCTGGTGCTGATAAATTCACTGCTGGTGATATCGGTAAATATGTAAATGGATTTCAAATCTTAAATCCAGATTTAGTTATTTTTAATTGTGATCCATCTGTACGTTTGAAAATGGAATTAACAGTTGAACGTGGCCGTGGTTACGTTCCTGCTGAAGAAAATAAAACAAACAGTGCACCAATCGGAACTATCTTTATTGATTCAATTTACACTCCTATTAAGAATGTAAAATACACTATCGAAAACTACCGTGTTGAACAAAAAACGGATTACGAACGTTTGATTTTAGATATCGTTACCGACGGTTCTATTCATCCTAAAGACGCGTTAAAAGAAGCTGCGAAAATTCTTATTTTCCACTTTATGTTATTCTCTGACGAAAAAATTACTTTGGATGCAGAAGAAAAACGTAACGAAGAAGAATTTGATGAAACAAGCCTTCATATGCGTCAATTGTTGAAAACCAAGTTAGTTGATATGGATCTTTCAGTTCGCGCTCTAAACTGCTTAAAAGCGGCTGACGTTGAAACTTTAGGAGAACTTGTATCGTTCAATAAGAATGACTTATTGAAATTCAGAAACTTTGGTAAAAAATCATTAACTGAATTAGAAGACTTAGTACAAGCTAAAACACTTCAGTTCGGTATGAACGTTGCAAAATATAAATTAGATAAAGATTAATTAAAAACTAAGAGCCAAGGGCCAAGAAACAAGAGTTGATCTTGAATCTTGTTTCTGAAATCTTGAATCACAATAACAATGAGACACGGAGATAAAATAAATAATTTAGGTAGAAAAACCGCTCACCGTCATGCTTTGCTAATGAACTTAGCTATTGCCTTGATCGAGAACAAACGTATTTTCACTACCCTTGCAAAAGCGAAAGCATTACGTTTATACGTTGAGCCACTTATTACAAAAAGTAAAGATGATACTACTCATAGCCGTCGTACTGCATTCTCTTATTTGAGAAGCAAAGAAGCTGTAAGTATTTTATTCAAAGATATAGCGGTTAAAGTTGCAGAACGTAATGGTGGTTACACTCGTATTATTAAAACGGGTAACCGTCAGGGTGATGCTGCTGAAATGGCAATGATTGAACTAGTAGACTTTAACGAAATCTACACTAACGGTAAAAAAGGCACAAGCACAACTGCTAAAGCTAAAACTACTCGTAGAAGTCGTGGTACAGCTAAAAAAGCTGCACCTGCTAAAGGTAAATCAGCTGATACATCTTCGGTTGAAGATGCTAAAACTGAAGAGTAATCTTTTCCAAATTAATATAAAACCCGTTTCGGATTTCCGGAACGGGTTTTTTTATTGATAGTAGTTTAAAATGTTATTTCTTTTTATTTTTCCGTCCCCACCAAATCATAAAACCTGTAATAGGCAAAGAGGCAATAATTAAACTTGCGAAGAAAGCAAGGATTTTTCCAGGTATACCAAGGATACTTCCGACATGAATGTCATAATTCATTTTCATAAGTTTATCTGAAAAACAAACGTTTTTAGATCTTCCCCACATATGTTTTACAGAAAGTTCTTTTAATGTGTATTGATCGAAATACCGGTAGTCGGTTCTCCAGTAAGTGGAGGCGTTGGGATTTGCATTTGCAGCAATACAAGATAGAGAATCTTCAGCTGGATGGATTTCGATGGATTCTGCATCGGGATGTTCTTTTTTCATTAGCAACCAAATTTTGTCGAGTGAAGAGATCTTCATCGTATCTGCCTGAGAATAGTCAGATACAGGATTCTGATAATCTATAAACTCTTTGCCGCCTGTAATGACTGCGTAATAAGTTTTATTAAACCATTGAAACCCCCATACTAATCCGGTTATAATAAAAATTAGTGCAATCCATGAGACGTAAAATCCAAGAACATTATGCAGATCGTAGTTTCGTCTTCGCCAACGCGCATTACGTTTAAGTGAGAAGCGTTGTTTTGTGGCAGATTTATTTTTAGGCCACCAAAGAATAATTCCACTTATAACCATTACAAAAAATACAAGTGTTGCCGATGCAACAATAGGTTGACCAACAGTTGGTGGTAGCCAAAGATAATAGTGTCCGTTAAGTATAAATCGGAAAATCCCTGCGTTTTCATCACTTATTTTAAGCGTTTCTCCTGTATACGGATTTACATAAACAAAATAATAGTAGGCTTCCTTATCGCTGTAGAAAATGGCTTTCGCTGCATGTTTTGTTCCCTGATACATAACGGCATGAATTTTTTTTTCAGGAAGTTCTTTTTCTGCCAAACTTATAATCTGAGAAGGGGGGATAAAAGATTTATCTTGTTTCGCAACAAAACGGTAAGGTTGTGTGAGATTTTGAATTTCTTCCTGAAAGGCATATAAGCAACCTGTTATCGCTATAATAAAAACCAAAAGCCCGGAGATCAATCCGAGCCAAAGGTGTAATACTCCTATAAGTTTTTTGAAGGTCACTTTTAGAATTTATAAGTTACGGTTAAACGGTAATTGCGTCCTGGTTCTGTTTGCCAGTTGTAAGCTTTTAACCACGCGTAGTACGATCCACTGTACAAGTACGTATCAAGAATATTGAAGACGTTTGCAGTGATTTTGAAATTATCTTTGGCCCAAAAAAGTCCACCGTCTAACTTAAAATAATCCGGAATTTTTTCTTCTGGATTTTCAGAAACATCCCAATAAGTTTCTCTTCCAATAAGGTAAGTGAACCCTGCAGAGATGCCTGTTCCTTTTAAGGCACCGTTTTGTAGCGAATAATTTAACCAGCTATTCATGGTGTGCTTCGCGAAGTTGGGAACTACGTCACCAACTTTCATAACGGTAACACCATCGGCTACCTTTGAGACACGCGAATCTGTATATGCATAATTTGCAATCAGATTGAGTCCTCTGAAAATCTGACCTCTTAGATCAAACTCAAGTCCCTGCGCTGTTTTTTGTCCAACAACAATACTCAATCCCGAAGTTGGCGGAGAGTTGGGATCGGCGGTTAATTCATTGTTTTTAATGATGCGATACACGGAGAGACTCGTATTCCATTTTCCCTGGAACCAGTTCCTCTTCATACCAGCTTCCATATTATCCCCTGTAATTGGATTTACTTTGCTGCCATTTGCCATTTTACCATTTTGTGGAATGAACGATTGATCATATAGCGCATAAATAGAAGTTTGCTTGTCTACCGAAACACTTAAACCAAGACGCGGCGTAAATTTATCTGCCTTAGCTGCTGCAGCGCCCCATTCAGCCACTGCTAATGAGGTGTAGCGACCTGCCAGAGTTAATCTCAGCTTGTTTTCAAAAAAGCCAAGTTCGTCCTGTAAATAAACAGCTGAATAACGTTGATCCATCAATCCGCCGATAGCCTGAGCTCTTTGCTCAAGAGGAGTAGAGTAGTTAAAGTTTGGATATCCATTAACAGGCGTGCCATAGTTTGGATCGTAAACATTAAATTCTGCTCCGATAGAATCGAGTTCATGGTACTGTCCCCAATCTGCAAAGTACTGCTTGTTAGCCATGTCTAATCCGGTTAATACCCTGTGACGGATTTTTCCTGTTGTAAAATCTCCGTTCAAAAATATCTGAGCCATAGTCATTGTACTTTTCGCGTCCCAGCTACTTGTAGCTCTGATCATGTTTCCCGAAGAATCAATTGACGACGGCCACATAGACGAGCCCTGTTGCCTATATATGAAGCGTGATAACTGGCCGGTAATTTTCCAATGATTATTTATTTTATGTTCAAGGTTAATATAAGCACTGTGATCATTGATATTTGTGCCCGGCATACCTGCAGGAAGAGTTGTGAAGTTTCTTGGTAGTGTTGCAAATCCCTTAGCTGAAAAAACATAAAAAGATCCAACATCACTCATCTGTGCATTTTGATAAGTATACTCAAGCGTTAGTTTTGTTTTATCATCCAACTGATAAGAAATTACCGGCGCTATAACATAACGGTTATTGTATTCATTTGCGCGGTGTGATTTTTTATTTTGAGCAGAAAGATTTAAGCGGTAAAGCAATTTTCCGTTTTGAGTTAATTTTCCATCAAGATCAAGTGTAGTGCGATAAAGATCAAAGCTACCGAGGGTAAAAGACGCCTCACCTTTTGTTATTCCGGTAGGCTTTTTTGTAACTACATTGTACAGGCCAGCGGGATCACCACTTGAAAGCATAAAGCCTGCAGGGCCTTTTACAAACTCAATGTGATCTACAAAGCTCATGTCTTCTGTAAGTGGTCCCCAATAAGAGTTTACAACATTAAAGCCATTTCGAAAAGCCTGAACTTGTGAACCTCTGGAAACTATGTTTGTATACATGTCGCCCCAATGCTCTAATCGCACGGCTCCGCTTACATTGCGAATTAAACCGTCGCTCATACTTAAAACCTGTTGATCTTTTAAGGCATCCTGGGTTACGATCTGAATGTTTTGTGGTACCTCCAAAAGTGGTGTAGCTAAACGTAAAGAAGAAGAAGGTGTGTTCTGATTATATTTATTGGTGCTACCGGAAATAACAACCTCTTTTAATGTTTGTGCATTTTCAGAAAGAGTGATCTCAGGAACAACTGTTGTTTCGTTAGCTTTAACTTCCACATTGATTTCTTTAGTCTCAAGACCAACAAAGGATGCGACAACAATGTGTGCTCCTTCCGGGATATTCTTTATTTCGTATTCTCCTTTTTTATTTACCGTAACTCCTTTCGAGCTACCTTTTATTCCAACGTTTACAAACTCGGCGGAGGCTCCATCAGAAGTTTTAATAATTCCGCGAATGTTTCCTGTTTGTGAGAAAAGGGTTATTCCTGTTAAAAAGATAGTTATAATTAAAGCTACCCTAAGTTTGATTTTCATAAGTGTGTTTTCTAAATAATGTTTAGTTTGATTTGTTTGTGTGAGGCCAACATAAAAACTTTGCAAAAATGCTATTTAGAATAATTCCAAACAATACCGGGATTAAGGTATTTTAGAGGCTTACAGCGATTATGGATACCATAATCTTGGTAGAAGAGAGGTAACAAGTTAAGATGACTGTTACCGAACACATCGGTATGTATTGGTGTAATTTTTAGAAAATAAAGGGAGAGGACTTATCAAAAAATAAAGATAAATTATTCTTCGTCTACAGAGTTTTTTCGCAATTCAATGGGATTATTTTTCTTACGAAGTTTTAAGTTTAAAAGTTCAACTCCGAAACTGAAAGCCATAGCGAAATAAATATAACCTTTTGGAATTTCGATCTTATTCACATGAATGCCTTCAACTACCAATAAAACCGCGATTAACACAAGGAAAGATAAAGCAAGAATTTTAAAGGTTGGATGCTTGTCGATAAAGATCGCAATTTTAGGAGCATAGAAAAACATAATACACATACTGATAATAACAGCAATAGACATAATTATAATGTCTCCTGCCATACCTATAGCTGTAATAATACCATCAACGCTGAAAACCACATCAATCAATAAAATTTGAGCCATGATTGCGCGAAATCCTTTTTTTAAATTCTTTTTAGCATCGTGGCCTTCTTCGTTAGCGCCTTCGAGTTTATTGTGAATTTCAAGCGTACTGTTAACCAATAAGAATAACCCCCCAGCTAACATGATCATGTCTTTTAACGCCACTGAATGTCCGAATAGACTAAATAATTCTTGTTCGCCTTTTATCAAATAGAATAAAGTGAACAGCAATGCTATTCGCATGATGATTCCGGCAACCATCCATATAAGGCTTGCTTTTTTTGTATCTTCTTTTGGAAGTCGCGTCATAACGATAGACACGAAAATGACATTGTCAATGCCTAAAAGAATTTCCATTACTGTAAGACTTAACAGGCTCAACAGGCCTTCTACGGAGAATAAATGAGTTAACATATCCTGTAAAGATATTATTTAAATTAAAACCAATTTAATTTGTGAATATCTAGATGAAGATCTTATTTATTTTAGAGCGATGTCTTAAAATAAGAAAATTGAATTGTTATTAGTCAGCGATTGTATTAACTATTAAGAAATAATTAAAATAGATTACCCAGATCTCTGATAATTATGACCACTTAAAAAAACTGTAAAGTATATTGGCTTGGGAACTATTTCTTCGCTGTAAGAAACAAATCCTCCTTAAAAGCCCCATAATGAAAATCACTATTTCTACTCTCACCTTTTTATTTGTTTTTGCCGGTCAAGTGTTCTCTCAAAAGAAAGGTAGCTTTACCAAAGCAATTACTTATAATGCTCAGACTCGCTATTTGGTATGCAATGTGCCTTTAAATTATACAAGCACCACCCCTCACAGATTAGTCATTGGGCTACATGGTTGTGGCGGAAATGCGATTGGGTTTCGGAATGAGCTAAAATTTCTGTCTGACAGTTTACAGGCAATTGTGGTTTGTCCGGCAGGACTGCCAGGTAATTCGGGCTACATGGGGCCACCAGACATGGGGATTATTAAAACTGCGATAGACACAACTGCATTGATTTATAATATTGACACCGCTGAAGTTTTTCTTTTGGGATTTTCATGTAATGGTTTCGCGGCCCTGCATGATGCCATGTTTAAAACAAACTATAAGTATAAAGGTGTGATATCCTGGCACGCGGCCATTGATACAAGTGAAATTGATCAAACGAATTTCAACTTTAATACTACCACTAAAACCTGTTTATGCACGGGATCTGGCGATCTTAACTTCCACCCGACAAATGTTATATTGCGCGATACTTTAAGTGTTCACACCGCAACGTTTCTTTTTGTAGACGTCCCGAATGTAGCCCATACCACTAATTTTCCGACCTTTAAAAACGAAACGATGAAATGTTTTCGTTTCATGACGCATGTCGTAAGTTCAACTCTTCAAGCTACTGCAATCAACGAAGACACCAAGCATGAATTTGGTGGTCTTATTTACCCTAATCCCTCTGAAAATAAAATGACTATTGATCTAAAAAGTAATTTTGATTGTACGTTGACTATTGTGGATTCTAGAGGGATATTAGTAGAAACTTTAAAATTACACCCTGCAATCAACGAATTTTCAGTGGAAACCTTACCGGCAGGATTATACTTTTTTAAAATCACAGGTCAATCAGGCGATAGCGTCATAACTAAGATTGTAAAGCAGTAAATGTTATAGCTTGTTATTTTATTGCTATAATTTAAAAGTGTTTGGTAAATTTCTTTTTCGTTGGAAATACGAATATATCCATCCTCCAAGCAGTGCTAGGGGTATCCCTAAAATTGCTTTTGTGATATTGTACCAGGGCGCCGCATGTTTCCAAAGAAGAATTGTTCCTAACAGCCACATAATCGCTTCTTTTGTTCCCAGAATAAAAACTGCTTTTTTAGCACGTTCTTTTGCGATTCGGGCGGTAATCATGGCTCCGATCACAGCATAAATACTGTGATAGAAAAGTGCAATCCATAAAGGGCCAGCTTCAAACATAGGCTTTAATGGCGCAGGATAATCGAAAAGGAGATATAAAAGTTCGTGCGTCAAGCCTGAAAGAAGCATAGCGGTAATAATCCCGGCGATAACAGCCAGGATTAAACGCATTGTGTCTTTCTTAATACTCATGCTAAAAACGTATATAAAAGCATGCCATAGTGTTAGGAAATGGTTTGGATCTATTTGTTTTTCAAAGTTATCCAAACCGGTGCATGATCACTGGTTTTTTCCCATGCTCTTACATGGCGATCTACGCCTGCTTTTTGCAAACTAGAAGCGATTTCAGGTGAAAGCAAAAAGTGATCTATACGAATGCCTGCATCCCTCCCAAAAGCGTTTCTAAAATAATCCCAGAAGGTGAAGATCTTTTCGTTAGGAAATAAAGTTCGCAGGGCATCTGTCCATCCCTGACCGACTAATTTTTTGTATGCAGCTTTTGTTTCCGGAAAAAACAGAGCATCGTTCACCCAGCTTTCTGGTTTATGACAATCGAGATCAGTTGGTATCACATTAAAATCTCCGATCAAAATCACAGGAATTTTCTTTTTAAGAAGCGCTTTGGCTCGAGTATTAAGACGTTTGAACCAGGCGAGTTTGTACTCAAACTTTGGTCCTGGCGCAGGGTTCCCATTTGGCAAATACAAGCAACATATTAAAATTCCGTTAACAATAGCTTCAAGATAACGGCTCTGCACATCTTCAGGATCACCAGGTAACACACGTCCTAATTCTTCGATAGGGTATTTCTTTTTGCAGAGAATAGCAACCCCGTTCCAGCTTTTTTGCCCATGATAAATAACCTTGTAACCAGCCTCTGTAATGGCCTGCAGCGGAAATTTTTCATTCGGAGATTTGAGCTCCTGCAGACAAACAATATCAGGCTTTGATTCATCCAGCCAGCGTAAAAGTACCCGTAGTCTTCCATTTACGCCATTTACATTGTAGGTTGCTATTTTCATATGAGGACTTTTTATGTTGTTCTTACAAAGATATTTTATTTGGTTTCAAGTCTCATGCCAGTGGACACAAGTAATAACTTTACAGCACAGAGCCTTAAGTTTGCCCAAAATACTACCATAAAAAATCGTATCTTTGCCACCTTATTTTTTTAAAGAATGATCTCAGCTAGCAATGTGAGTTTGCAATATGGCAAACGTGTTTTATTTGACGAAGTGAATGTAAATTTCACTCCAGGAAACTGTTATGGAATTATTGGTGCCAATGGTGCTGGTAAGTCTACTTTCATGAAAATTTTAGCGGGAGATATTGAACCTACAAAAGGTCGTGTAAATATCTTACCTGGCATGCGCATGAGCGTGCTAAAACAAAATCACTTTGAGTTTAATGAATTTACAGTTCTGGATACGGTATTGATGGGCAACAAACGCCTTTATCAAATCATGAAAGAGAAAGACGCTATTTATGCAAAGGAAGATTTTACGGATGCTGACGGAATAAAAGCGAGTGAGTTGGAAGGTGAGTTTGCTGAGATGAACGGCTGGAATGCGGACAGCGAGGCTGCGGAATTACTTACCAACCTGGGCGTTATGCCCGCAACGCATCAACATTTTGTAAAAGATTTATCAGGGAAGGAGAAAGTAAAAACATTATTAGCTCAGGCATTGTTCGGCAACCCGGATATTTTAATGTTGGATGAACCTACGAATGATCTAGATGTTGAAACGATTGGTTGGTTAGAAAATTTCTTAGCTGACTTTCAAAATACTGTAATTGTTATTAGTCACGATCGTCACTTTTTAGACGCTGTGTGTACAAATATTTGTGATATTGACTATGCTAAGATGAGTATCTACAGTGGTAATTACAGCTTCTGGTACCACATGAGTCAGTTGCAACTAAAACAACGCAGTGATCAGAATAAAAAAATTGAAGATAAACGCGCGGAACTGCAGGAGTTTGTTAGACGGTTTAGTGCTAATGCAAGTAAAAGTAGCCAGGCAACAAGTCGTAAAAAATTATTAGAAAAATTAACTGTAGATGAAATTCCTGCAAGTACACGTAAATACCCGGGAATCATTTTTAGGCAAGAACGCGAAGTTGGAGATCAGATTTTATTGGTAGAACATTTAAGTAAAACCGGTAAGGATGGAAATATACTCTTCAAAGAGGCAAATATTAATGTTACTAAAGGGGATAAAATTGCTTTCATTAGTAAAAATCAACTAGCGGTTTCTAGTTTATTCGAAATTTTAGCCGGTGAGGATACTGATTTTAAGGGCTCGTTTACATTTGGGACTACAATTTACAAAGCTTTTTTACCGAACGATAATCATAAATTTTTTCAGAGCGATCTAAATTTAATTGACTGGTTGCGCCAGTTTAGTAAAGATAAAGACGAAACTTATATCCGTGGATTTTTAGGAAAAATGTTGTTCAGTGGGGAAGAGGTAATGAAAAAATGTAATGTTTTAAGTGGCGGAGAAAAAGTGCGTTGCATGACGAGCCGCATGATGTTACTTAATCCAAATTTATTAATACTCGATGAACCTACCAATCACTTAGATCTTGAAAGTATTATTTCGTATAACGATGCGCTTAAAGATTATCCGGGTGTAATTTTCTTTACAAGCCATGACCATCAGTTAATGCAAACTGTAGCTAACAGAATTATCGAATTAACGCCCAAAGGTATAATTGACAAATCCTGTACTTATGATGAGTATCTAGAAAACCCAGCTATTGCAGAGCAACGCAAAAAGATGTATAGCTAAGAAGAATGGATTTTATGACGCTCCAATCAGTACTATCCCTGATCAGTTCATAAAAACTATTTAGATAAAATTTCTTTCTAATTAGATTTTCAAAAACAAGCGGACCAAAATGACCGAAATTAAAAAAGGGAAAATGTTTTTACATTTTCCCTTTTTTAATAATAGTTTTATAATTTAGGTTTTTGTCTTGCTGTATTTGTCGGCCATCTTAATAGCTTCATATAAATTTACAGTGCCCGCGTTTTTTCCTAATTTCTCGAATTTCACTTCTTCATCTTTCGTTCCGGGTTTAATTACTTTTTTTCCTTTGTAAGTTTTTAAACTACTTTTTATAAGGATTTTTTTAATTTGTTCCGGTGTTAGAGTAGGGTAGTAGGACTTAATAACAGCAGCTACACCGCAAGCAACAGGAGAAGCCATACTGGTTCCGCTGGCATCTTTATAACCGTTCTTTGGCGTGGTTGAATAAATGTCAACACCAGGCGAAAATAAATCCACTGTTTTTTTACCGTAGTTCGAAAACGGCGCAATCATTTTATTATCTGGTTGCCAGCTTAAGGCTCCAATATCCATAAAATTTTTAGCCTCACCTTTGCTTTCAAACTTTTTGGAAGGGTAGTGCATTACCACATCAATATCCACTCCATCATTTCCAGCAGCATGAATTAAAAGTACACCTTTGCTATCTGCATATTTCACGGCATCATCCACAACTTTTTTATCCCAGCTGTATTTCTTTCCAAAGCTCATATTAATTACTTTGGCTCCATTGTCAACAGCATAACGAATAGCATTTGCAACATCTTTATCACGTTCGTCACCATCAGGCACACAACGAATGGCCATAATTCTTACATCAGCGGCAACGCCATCCATGCCAATTCCGTTGTTACGCGCTGCCGCGATAATACCCGCTACGTGCGTTCCGTGAAAACTATCAGGACCGTTACAATCACTGTTTCCATAATATTTTTCAGAAGAATTATTGTAATCATCTCCTACAATATTTCTTGGGTCGAAGTTTAGATTTAAAGCGTAATCTAAATCTTTCTTAAAATAATTTACTCCTTCATCTAAAGCTACAACTCCTTCGTCAAGATTCGAAAACTGTCCTGATCTTAACAGATTATTTAGCGCGAAAGCTTTAATTTGTTGGCCGGTTTTATCAGCGGGTTGAAACTTCTCAAGTTCAGTGATGGTAACTTTTTCGACTTTTTGATCGTCCTTAATCTTTGAATTGATTTCCTTTAAACCATTGGATAAAGCGAGGTACTGATTGTATCTTCCTTCGTCTTCTTCTTTCTTGGTTGTATAGTCCTTGTATACTTCCTGAAAAAGCTTAAACTCGTTTTTTTCTTCTTTGGTTTTAAAGTCGGATTCAAGCTTGCCTTCGTATTTCGGTTTTAATTTGCGAACCAAACGAGTCATTTCAAGATTATCCTGGTCTACATTTTTACCATCCTTTCCGCCAATAAAATTCCAGCCATGCACATCGTCGATGTAACCGTTTTTATCGTCATCAACACCATTGCCGGCAATTTCACCAGGATTGGTCCACATTACAGACTTAAGATCCTCATGATCATAATCAACACCGCTATCTATAACACCAACGATTACGGTGGTAGATTTTTTGTCCTTTAATAATTCTTTATAAGCTCTTTCTGAACTCACGCCATTCACTTTATCGTTTGTGGCATCCAGGTTAAACCAATTATCTGGTCGCTTAGTATTTTGTGCCTTAAAGAGAAAGGCAGACAGAAGGAATGCACTGATTAATATTCTTTTCATTTTTTTTCTTTTAAATAAAAGATTTGCCATTAGAGGCAAATCATAGTGTGTATGAATACAAATATAATGGAACTTAGCCAAGCCTAATAGCCGTTCACACTAATTAAGAGTACATACTATAAAATACCCCATATAGGGTGATAGGAGGCTTTGGCTAAGCCCTATTGCTCGCAAAACAAACAAAAAAAGTCCAAAATAATTTCATTTCCCACCATTTGTAAAAAACAAGTACAGCGTTTATTTATTTTCACTATTTTTAGAAAAATTATTAAACTTTATAGAATGAAAAAAATTACTCTTTTATTATTTGCTCTGGCCGCTTTTTCAAAGCCCGCTTTTAGCCAGGCTGTTATTTCAATTGATGCTCCTCAGTACGATGGTTACTGGTCAGCTCTCTTAGGTCCTAATGGTTATGCCTCATCAGTTACCTCTCCAACCTTAACAATGGCTTACAACAGAGCTTGTTATTTAATTACACAAGCTGAATTAACGCGTATGATTGCCACTAACAGTGTTGTAACTGATTTTGGTTTTGATTTTTACAGACCAGGAAGTACTGCTGTTACAGGTCAGTTTACTCTATATCTACAAAATACTTCTGATGTAACTTATAATAAAGGAACAACCTTTTCGTCAATAATTACAGGTATGTCAACAAACTACAACGGCGCACTGATATTGCCAGGGGCTGCTACACAGGCCACTGCAGCTGTGAGCGTTCCGTTGTCTTCCAACTTTACCTATACTGGTGGTGGAATTTATGTAGCCTGGGACTGGTATACTTCAGCTCCAACTTCAACTGCTTACGCAAGATATTTGGCTACCTATGATGGTTCAACGATGGGTGTAAACGCTATGGCTCCAAGCGCAGGACCGGCTCCTACTACTCTCACAGTTGACATCGCTCGTCCATCTATGCGTTTTAAAGCTGCGAATACAGCTACTAATGAGGTAGGTGTTAACATCATGCAAACGCCAGGTTTAGATTCAAGACAAACAGGTGGCCAGGAAGTTCTTGCCCTTGTTAAAAATAATAGTTTAAATGCTTTAACAAATATTCCTGTTACTTTAAGCGTTACTGGTGCAAACAGCTATATTAACACACAAACTGTTGCCACTCTTGCTCCAGGGGCTACTACAGTGGTTGTATTTCCAGCTCACCAATCTACAGTGAGTGGTGCAAACAATATGACTGTTACAGTACCTTCTGATCAGTACGTTTATAATAACGGTTTAATCTGGACTCAAACAGTAACTTGTGCTGATTACGGAAATAACCCACCAGTTGCAGCGTCTTCTTTTAGTTCTGAATCTTATGGCGCTCAGGCAACTATTGCCACACCATTCATGTCGTCTGGTTCAAGCAGTATTACAGGTATCAAATATGCTCCTTCACAAACTCCTGGTGGAAGCTATCAAATGCGTGGTGTTTTGTTAGATGCAGGTGGAACTATCCTCGCAACTACAAATACACTTAATCTATCAGCAGCAAGCTACGGCACTTATGCGAATTTTAAGTTTACTCCTCCTGTTGAACTAACACCAAATACTCAGTATTTCTATGGAATTTCACAGTTAACCTCAGGTGTTTTTGCATTCGGAACATTAGATGTGTTAGCAACTACAAATTTGAACTTATATTATTTCTGTCCAAATTCTGGCGGATCTATTGGATCTCCTCAAAATCAAATGGGCTATTTAGGATTACAAGCTACTTTGAGCTTCTCTCAAACAACATTAGATGAAGCCTATGCTTCCTCAACAGTTATCTGTAAACAAGATGGAGCGAATTCTGTAACCTTAACCGCTTTTGGCGGGTCAAGCTCTTTCTCATGGACTCCAGGAAACCTTGGTGGTGCTGAAGTTGTTGTTACTCCAACGGTAGCTGGTGCTTCCGGAACGGTGAACTACGTTGCTAGTGGTACTGACGGTGTTAGTAAATGTAAAAGTAACACTATAACTGTACCAGTTGTTGTAAGTGCTTGTGCAGCTATCAGCTCTAATACTTCAAACGGATTTGATCTTAAATTATATCCTAATCCAAGTGCTACGGGTAAATCTACACTTTCAGGATTGTCTGGAACCAACGTTATTACTGTTTATAACACTTTAGGTCAGATCGTAGCTACGCAAAAAAGCTCTGAAGAAACTACTGAGATTGATCTTTCTTCTCAACCTTCAGGTAATTACATGGTTAAAATTTCGAGCGACCGCAACGAGACAAGACTCGTGAAACTTATAAAATAATAATCAGTTTTCTTTTTTTGAATTTAACCCTCCGCGAAAACGGAGGGTTTTTTATTACCCACATCACGATCAACAACTAAAAAAATGTTAATCCGCCAACTTAGTGTAACAAATACTTCAAAATATACGTCTTAGTAGCAAATTATATGCTTTAAAATACTAATTTTGAACCTTTGAAAAAAATATCAATACTCGTTTTAGTTGTAACTCTCGTTCTTACGTCCTGCAATAGCTACAATAAGCTTCTGAAAAGTACAGACTATGAGCTTAAGCTCAGAAAAGCCAAAGAATATTACGATAAAGAATATTACATACGTTCTTCGCAGCTCTATGAAGAGTTAATGCCGGTTGTTAAGGGTACTGATAAAGCTGAGGAGGTATACTACTACTACACCTGGAGCGAATATAATCTTGGTGATTATATCTTGAGTCAGTACCACTTTAAAAACTATACACGACAATTTCCTAATGGTAAACATGTGGAAGAGTGTTATTACATGAATGCCTTTTGTTACTTCTTAAACTCCCCAAATTATAAGCTCGATCAGAGTTACACAAAAAATGCAATTAAAGAATTCCAGTCTTTCATTGATTTTTACCCTGAAAGCTCAAGAATGGATTCTTGTAATCTGCTAATTGACCAGTTAAGATCAAAATTAGAGAAGAAAGAATACGAGATAACCAAGCAGTATTATAAACTTGGAACCTGGAAAGCCGCTATTGTAGCGTCAAAAAACTTTATTAAGGAATATCCTTCAAGTAACTACAATGAGGAAATGTATTATATGATTATAGACTCCTATTATACGCTTGCAATTAACAGTATTTATTCTAAAAAAGAGGAACGATTGAATGGAGCTATCGAAAATTATGTGAAATTCTTGGATTTATACCCTAAAAGTTCGTACATTAGCCGCTCAGAAAGTATTTATAATAGTAGTAAACGCCTAAAAGATAATTTAAATTAACATGGATTTTAAAAAAACAAACGCAGAACAAAGTATTGTAACCCGTGATATTCGTAGATTTGACGGTCCTACCGGAAATATTTATGAAGCGGTTTCCATTATGAGTAAACGCGCCAACCAGATCAGCTCTGAAATTAAAGAAGAATTATCTGGAAAATTACAGGAATTCAGCAGTCATACTGACAATTTAGAAGAGGTGTTTGAAAACAGAGAGCAAATCGAGATTTCTAAACACTACGAAAAACTTCCTAAACCAACATTGATTTCTATCCAGGAATTTTTGGAAGAAAAAGTATATTACCGCAATCCTACAAAAGAAGCTGGGGCAGGAATTAAATAATAGCGCAGGCTTTGTACAAAAGTCAGTCAGCACATTCATTAAAAGGCAGTAGTAATTATTCTACTGCCTTTTTCCATTCATGATAAAACATGCTTGAGCAAAAGAAAATAATACTTGGAATTACCGGTGGCATAGCGGCGTATAAATGCGCTCAGCTGGTGCGCCTCTTAGTTAAAGCAGGCGCTGAAGTTAAAGTAATTTTAACGCCGGCAGCATCACAATTTGTTACCGCACAAACACTTTCAGTACTTAGTAAAAACCAGGTAACTACCGATTTTTTTGACGCAAACTTCAACTGGAATAATCATGTGCATCTGGCAGAGTGGGCCGATGTACTTTTAATAGCTCCGCTTACAGCAAATACGCTTGCTAAAATGGCAAATGGTATTTGTGATAATAGTTTACTAGCCACTTACCTTTCTGCAAAAACCAAAACCATAGTTGCTCCGGCGATGGATCTGGACATGTACCAACACCCTACAGTAAAAAAGAATCTCGATGCGTTGCGTTCCTATGGAAATACGATTATTCCGGCAGAAAGCGGCGAACTTGCCAGCGGACTTGTAGGAGAGGGCAGAATGGCGGAGCCTGAACATATTGTGGATTTTATTGTCGATTTTTTTTCTAAAGACCTACCTTTAAAAGGATTTAGTGCTTTGGTAAATGCAGGACCTACTTATGAAGCCATAGATCCTGTTCGCTTTATTGGTAACCGAAGTAGTGGAAAAATGGGTGTAGCTATCTCTGAAACCCTTGCTGCAATGGGCGCAAAGGTAACACTAGTGCTTGGTCCATCATCTTTAGTTATTAAAAACAAAAACATAGATCTTATTCGCGTTGAATCTGGAGAGGAAATGTACCATGCAATGCTTTCTAATTTTTCGGAGAAGAGCATCGTAATTTGTAGTGCAGCTGTGGCTGATTACAAGCCGGCAAACGTAAGCGATGTTAAAATTAAAAAGAAAGAAGAAAATTTTAAGCTGGATCTGGTAAAAACAAAAGATATTTTAAGTGAATTAGGAAAACAAAAAACCAACCAATGTCTCGTTGGTTTTGCATTGGAAACAAACAATGTTGAAGAGTATGCCCGTGAAAAACTAAAAAACAAAAACCTTGATTTAATTGTAGCAAATTCGGCGAGTGTTGCAGGAGCTGGCTTTGGCGTTGACAGTAACCAGGTAATGATAATTGACAAACACAATAAAATTACTAATTTTGAGTTAAAAAGTAAGCAGGAAGTAGCCGAAGATATAGTTCACTACATTATTGCCTTTATAAATAATTGATCTTATGAAACTAAAAGTTCTCTTTATCTTATTCATTTTTGTACTCGTTAATCCTTCGTTTTCGCAGGAGTTAAATTGCCAGGTGGAGATTAATTCAACACAGGTTCAGGGCTCTGCAAACAAGCAGATTTTTGATCAGTTGAAACGTTCCATCCTCGAATTTATGAATAACACCAAATGGACTAATGAAGTTTTTACTCAGCAGGAGAAAATAGAATGTTATATTCTTATCGTTATTAAAGAACAGGTAGGAACTGACGATTATTCAGGAACTATTCAGGTAAGTAGTGGCCGCCCGGTCTTTAAAAGTTCTTTCTCTGCAAAGGTTTTAAATATTGAAGATGAGTACTTTCAGTTTAAGTTTCAACAATTTTCTCAGTTGGAATATAACATGAACACCTTTCAAAATAATTTGACCTCGGTTTTACAGTACTATGCCTATGTAGTTCTCGCTTCAGATTACGATACATTTGCTCCGCAAGGCGGAACAACTTATTGGCAAAAAGCTCAGCTGGTAGTTCAAAATGCGCAGTCAGCAAATGAGTCGGGATGGAAACAAAGCCAAACAGGACAAAAAAACCGGTATTGGTTAGTTGAAAATGCTTTACAACCACTATTTAAAGGCATCAGAGATTGCATGTATTCGTACCATATGCAAGGCCTCGATCATATGCAGGAGAGTGCAGACGAGGCCCGGGCGGCTATTTTAAAGTCCTTAGATTACCTTGTACCTGTTGCCAAAGCCAGACCAGCATCTTATAACATGCAACTCTTTTTTAATGCTAAAAGAGATGAGTTAGTTAGTATATTTAAAGGAGGAACTCCTGAGGAAAAAACAAAGGTTTTGGAGCTTCTAGGTACTGTAGACCCTTCGGGAACAACAAAATATTCGAAAATAACTGAAAGCTAATTAGTTTCGTTTTCTTAGACTTCTTAATTTGAACAAGATTTTTCTATAGTCCCGTACCAAAGCTCATTATGCTTTCACGTTTCATTGGCTGAATCGTCATTACCGGGATAGCACTTATATCAACTATTTTTTGAGAATCTGTTCCTTTAAAAAATTCGCGAACGCCCAGGTCAGGTTTGTTCATGATCATAATTAGATCGGCTTCAATCTTATCAGCGTAATCTACTACACTTTGAGCGATATCGAGAGTAGGAATAGACTTATTTGTGCAGGAGATTCCTTTGCTCTTAATAAATTGTTTTACCTGGTGAGAGTAGGCTAGAAGCTTGTTTTCATAATCAGCATCTTTGGCATCAAAAACGCCAAGAATACGTATACTCGCGCCAAAGTATTTAGCAAATTGTATCGCTATATCTGTTTTTTCGCGGGTTTCCGCAGAAAGATCAAGGGGTAATAAAATATTTTCACAACCATCGCGGTGATCATTTCCACGAATGGTAATTACCGGGCAAGGTGCTTTTCTTATCAGTTTGCTGGCGCTGGAACCTATAATGTTACGGAACTTCATATGACTTTCAAGTCCTGCAATTATAAGAGTAGCATTAATTTCCCCCGCAACTCTATCAGTTTCATCATAAATATCGCCCTTAACGCTCATAAAGTCTGTAGGGACAGTACTTTCTTGTTCGGTTTGTTTGGCAAGTTTGGCCAGAGCTTCGAAGCTTTCGTCGCCAGGAGCCTGATAAACATGTAGCAACACCAATTTTGAGTGCGTGTATTTTGCTAAATTGTAGGATTGCTTTACAGCAGCTAATGATTGTTTGGTAAAATCAATGGGAATTAGAATAATTCCTCTTTCTTTAATTTGCATAGGGAAAATAATTAGCAGGTACGAAATTAGGAGTTTTAATCGGTTTTACCTGTATTTTTGTTAGGTTTTTTTGGTAAAACCAGATTAAAGTTGGATATTTGCATCCTCAAATTTTAAAACAATAAAAAAATGGCAGTAAAGATTAGACTACAAAGACATGGTAAGAAAGATAAAGCTTTCTTTCATTTAGTAGTTGCGGATGGTCGTGCACCACGTGATGGAAAATTCATTGAAAAATTAGGAACTTATAATCCTAATTCAAACCCTGCAACTATTGACCTTAATTTTGATTCAACTTTAAGTTGGTTAATGAAAGGCGCTCAACCTACAGATACAGCTCGTGCGATTCTTTCGTACAAAGGTATTATGATGAAAAAACACTTATTAGAAGGTGTTAAAAAAGGCGCTTTAACCGAAGCTCAGGTGGAAGAAAAATTCAACAAATGGGTTGGCGAAAAAGCAGGTAAAATTGTTGGAAAAAGCGATCGTTTAAAAACTGAGTCAAGCAAACAAGCTTCTGAACGCCACAAAGCAGAAACAGCAGCAAAAGATGCGAAAGCAGCTAAAATTGCAGCTAAAAATGCAGCAGCAGCAGAAACACCAGCAGTTGAATCAGAAGCTCCAGCTACAGATGCACCCGCTTCAGAAGAAACTAACGGATAAATAAAACTCTTAATTATATTTAAACCGTCCCGCTTCCGGGACGGTTTTTTTTTGTTATTTTGCGCCCATGTACGTGATATTAGCCGATAGCGGATCAACGAAGACTGACTGGATACTTTTAAAAGACTCTGAAGTTATTAAAGAGGTAAAAACCATTGGCTTTAATCCTTATTTTCAAACAGTAGAGCAGATAAGCGCTGAACTGATCAATAACCTAAAGCCACACTTTCATAACCACCTTCAAGAAGTTGAGGAGGTACATTACTATGGTACTGGCTGTTCTACGGATGCGAATCGTAATTTGATAAAAGAGAGTATAACTAAGGCTCTTGGTATTTCTAAAGTAAATGTCGATCATGATCTTTTAGCAGCGGCACGGGCATTGTGTAAAAAGGAGTGGGGAATAGCCTGTATTCTTGGTACCGGCAGCAATAGTTGTCTTTACAACGGCAAAGATATTCTTGAAAATGTTCCTTCAACAGGTTATTTATGGAGCGATTACGGTGGAGGATCACAAATAGGAAAGTATTTTATACGTGATTATTTTGAAGGAAGAACACCTTCTGAAGTGGTTAAAGCTTTTGAAGATGCCGGCTACAACAGAGAAGTTATTCTGGATAATGTTTATAAACACAGTGTACCTGGAAGATATCTCGCTTCGATAAATGGGTTTGTTTGTACGCATTTAAATCATCCTTACATTATTAGCCTTTTAAAGGAATGCTTCGAATCTTTCTTTGTTCAGCAGATTAATAAGTATTCAGAATCAAGAAAATACACCGTGCATACTGTTGGATCTATTGGGTATTATTATAAAGACCTTATAGCCGAGGTTGCAGCAAAACATGGTTACACAATGGGCACAGTAATTAGATCGCCTATGGAAGGTTTGATAAACTTTCATTCAAATTTATAAATCCATGCTAAAAAAATTGCTGCTACTTAGTTTTGTTGAAGGCGCTGCAGTAATGGCTGCAGAGTTGTGCGGAGCGAAACTTTTAGCACCTGTTTTTGGAAGCAGTCTTTATGTTTGGGCTTCTGTAATGGGCATTACGCTGGCTGCGCTGGCTTCTGGTTATTTTTTCGGCGGAAGGGTCTCCGAAAAAAAAAACAATCATTCTCTTAATCTATTTCGCTTGCTGAGTGCGGCAGCTATGTTTCTTTTGATAATGCCGGTTATCAGTTATTATCTGGTACCTCGCATCTCGTATCTTCCTTTTTTAACAGGCGTGGTTGCAAGTACTTTGGCTTTGTTATTTCCTCCCATTTTTTTTTTAGGAGCAAGTTCTCCCTTATTTATTTTAGTACAAACTTCAGAAAATGAAAAAGCAGGAAAAGTAAGCGGTACTGTTTACGCGGTTTCTACGCTAGGTGGTATTTTTGCAACGTTTCTATGCGGCTTTTATTTCATTCCTGAATTTGGATTAAACACTTGTTTACTTGCGTTTGGAGCTGTTTTATTTGTAATGAATGTTTTTGTATTCCGAGTTTTTAAAGGGCTTCATTTTTTTTTAGCAATTTCTTTCGCGTATCTTAACCTTCAGTTTACTGAAAAGAAAAAAGATTTTTTGCTGAGTTCTGATAGCATACTCGGATACTTACAAGTAAGAGATCTAATGGATGGAAGGAAAAAACCTTACCGCATTTTAACCATCAATGATATCATTCAAAGTGAGATGGATTTACAAAGTAAAAGATCACTTTCAAAATATGTAACGTTAATTGACACACTGTTGAAGAACATCTCGGTTAAGCAGAACGCCCTGGTATTGGGTTTGGGGGGAGGATTAACCGCTAATCTTTTAGTGAAAAAAAATTATAGAACAGAAGGAGTAGAGTTGGATGCAAGAATTACCAAAGCTGCAAGAGATTTTTTTTACCTTGATGAAACTGTAAAAACATATGACGAGGACGCGCGTTATTTTTTAAATCATTGTGATAAGAAATACCAGGTTATACTTGTGGATATATTCAAAGGAGAAGAACAGCCTTCTCATGTGCTTACTTTGGAAAGTCTTAAGAAACTAAAACAAAATATCACAGATTCTTCGGTTATCCTCATTAACTGGCATGGTTACACAAGCGATGCAAAAGGTTTGGGTACAGCTATTTTAAACAATACGTTGCAAAGGGCAGGATATAAAGTGAAGTTATGTTCTTATTCTTTAAACGAAGCTTACCGCAATATTCTCTTCGTAGCCTCTCTGAAAGAGTTAGGTATTTTGCCATATGAATTAAACGAAAAATTGCAGGAGGTTACTTTATGTAACACTGATAACGCTCCACTACTTGAAAAATATAATGCAAAAGCAAACAAAGCCTGGCGCTTAAATTATTTGCGCTACTACCAGGGAAATTAAATCAGTAAAAAAGTAATTTGTCTTGGTGCTTTTGTTTTCTTTATAGTTTAATTCGTAATAATACTGCCGGCGGGAAGTCCTGGTTCACTGAAGGTTTCAATCGAAGTAAGTTCGGTTCAAAAAGCTTTTGTCCACATGAATTTTAATTAAAAAGTTCCTTTCAATAAACACGGCATTTCTGATTATACTGAGCAAACGTTTTAAGAAATTGCCAGACATTAATTGAAAATCAGAAATTCTACCTTTTTAAATAATGTAATTGCTTTTTGCCGTGGGGTAAATTCTCATTATCTTTTATAGCGCCGTAAAGATTTGTTATAGTACTAAAACCGATGTTTTGCAGAAGATATGTTGCGGCCTGTATCAAGTATTTACCAGATAGCGATTTGCCTGAATGTTTTTTTTAGTTTTTTATAAAGGATTACTGAAAAGGTATTATTAATTTTAAGATTGAGTGTGGCGGACCTTTACATATGCTTTACTGATTTTTTTGTTAGGATGCAGAAAGGATCCTGTTATATGGCAAATCGAAAATTTAAACAATAATAGTATTTCGGTATTCGGTCACGGCGGAATGGGGATATATAATAGTTATCCTATGAACTCCTATGAATCTTTGTCAGAGTGTATGGACAAAGGAGTTGATGGAACTGAAATGGACGTCTGTGTTACAAAAGACAGTGTACTTATATTATGTCATACGCAAGATCTCGACGAAAATACAGATTGCAGTGGTTTAATTAGGAATAGCAACTCACGTGACCTGCAGGGATGTCGTTTTAAAAAGCCCTTATTTTCAAAGGCAAATCTTATTGAGGCGTCCTATTTTTTTGAAAGGGTGCAGAGGAGCGAAAAACAGATTTTTACTTTTGATTGTAAAACTATGGATGATAGCTACGAGTATTACGAACTCTTTGCAAGAGCCTTACTAAAACATATTAATAAATATAAATTACAGAACAACTGTTTTATTGAAAGTTTCAATGTAGACTTTTTGAAAATTGTTCAATCGAAAAATAAAGATCTTCGTTTGTTTTTATATACTGATGAGAGTACGGTTGGTTTGGCAACTGCAAAAGAAATATCTCTTTACGGGCTTACCATGGATATGGCGAAGATTAGTGAAGAGGAAATTGAGCAAGCTCATAAGCAAAATCTAAGAATTGCATTGTTCAACGCATCCACAGAAAAAGACAATTTGGAAGCTATTCAAAAAAATCCTGATTATATACAAAGTGATAAAGTTGAATATTTAATAAATGCTTTGAAGGAATAAGTTTCGTTTAAAGTTTAAGTTTTACAAAAAAACCGCCCTTTATTAAGAGCGGTTTTTTATTAGAGTTAACCAGGCCAGATTCAAGCTTTAGTATTTTTAAGCTTCTTTTTTCTCAGGTCTTTCAACATGCCCTTCCGGTTTCGGTAAAAGAACTTTGCGGCTTAATTTGATTTTTTTGGTTTTAGGATCATCTCCCACATATTTTACTTCGATGGTATCACCTTCTTTTAATAAACCTTCTAAAGTATCAATACGTTTCCAGTCGTATTCGCTGATGTGTAATAAACCATCTTTACCTGGCATTATCTCTACAAATGCACCGTAAGGCATAATTGTTTTTACTTTAGCCTGGTAAACGTCTCCTAGTTCAGGAACGGCTACTATACCTTTAATGCGATTCTTCGCAGCTGTTACGTCTGCTAAGTTTGTACCAAAGATCTCTACAATACCATTTTTTCCATCTTCAGTAATGACGATAGTTGTATTGGTAGTTTTTTGCATCTCTTGAATAACTTTTCCTCCTGGTCCGATTATGGCACCAATGAATTCACCAGCTATAACAATCTTCTCAAAACGAGGAGCATGTGGTTTGTAATCTTCACGTGGTTTTTCAATGGCTTTCAGCATTTCGTTCATAATGTGTAAACGTCCTTCTTTAGCTTGTGCCATAGCTTTCGCCATTACTTCATAAGGTAAACCATTTACTTTTAAATCCATTTGAACTGCTGTGATACCGTCTTTTGTACCACATACTTTAAAATCCATATCACCTAAATGATCTTCATCACCTAATATATCCGATAAAATAGCATAACCGCCTTTGTCATCTGTAATTAAACCCATAGCGATACCAGCAACCGGCTTCTTAATTTGAACACCCGCATCCATTAAAGCTAACGAACCTGCGCAAACAGTTGCCATACTTGATGAACCATTACTTTCTAAAATATCGCTCACTACACGAATGGTATATCCTGAATCAGATGGAACAACTTTTTTCAAAGCACGTAAAGCTAAGTTACCGTGACCAACTTCGCGGCGACCAACGCCACGGTTAGGTTTTGCTTCACCTGTACTGAACCCGGGGAAGTTGTAATGTAAAATAAAAGTTTCTTCGCCTTGATTAAAGGCTCCGTCAATTCTTAATTTGTCCATTGGAGTTCCTAAAGTCACTGTGGTTAAAGATTGCGTTTCTCCACGTGTAAAAACTGAACTACCGTGTGGTGAAGGGAGGTAACCTACTTCAGCCCAGATAGGACGGATCTGATCGGTTTTACGACCATCTAAGCGTACTTTTTCATCAATCGCTAAACGACGAACCGCAACGTATTCTACTTCGTGGTAATATTTGTTAATTAACGACTCAATTGGCTTCAATTCCTCAGGAGTGTATTGTTTTTTGAATTCTTCTAAAGGAGCTTTGAAATTTACTTTACGGTTGTTTTTGTTCGGATCTAATTTTTTAGCGGCCGCGTAAACTGCATCGTAAGTTTCTTTCATTACTTTTGCTTTCAAATCGGCATCATTGGTTTCGTGGTTGTATTCACGTTTTGGTTTTAAACCAGCTTTTACAGCAAATTCGTTGATAGCTTTGATTTGAACTTTAATAGCTTCGTGCGCAAATTTAATTGCTTCTAACATTTCTTCTTCACTTACTTCGCTCATTTCACCTTCTACCATCGCTATATCCGTAGCCGAAGCTGCAACGATCATCTCCAGGGTGTTACCAACCATTTGAGATTTTGTTGGATTGATAACTAATTTGCCATCAATTTTAGCAACACGAACTTCACTAACCGGACCATTGAAGGGAATGTCACTCACTGCAATAGCAGCAGCAGCAGCTAAACCTACAAGAGCGTCAGGCATATTTTCTTTATCAGATGAAATTAATGACAACATTAATTGTGTATCTGCGTGGTAATCTTCCGGAAATTGTGGACGTAAAGCACGGTCAACGATACGGCTAATCAATACTTCATAGTCAGATAATTTTGCTTCACGTTTAAAGAAGCCTCCCGGGAAACGGCCTGCCGAAGCATATTTTTCCTGGTAATCAACTGTTAAAGGTAAGAAGTCTACGCCTTCTTTTGCGTCTTTGTTACTTACAATGGTAGCAAGGATCATGGTATCTCCTAATCTTACTACTACTGATCCATCAGCTTGTTTGGCCAATTTGCCTGTTTCTAAGCTTACCATGCGGCCATCGCCGAGGTCAAAGCTGTGGGTGATTCCTGTTTGTGACATGTTTTTATTTTTTTGTTTTATGTTCCGACGTTTTCGAAACGGGTTTATATTGTTTTATTTTTCTTTTCAACACAGAGGTACTGAGGCCACTGAGTTTTAGTTTTGTTTTTAACCAAACTAAATGTCTTCTTTGCTACCCGGCGGCTTCCGTACCTCAGTGTTTAAGCGTACCACGATTTAACAAAAAAGGCACTTCGAAATTGTTATTCGAAATGCCCCCTTTAAATAAGTCTAATATCTTTAATTATTTACGGATATCTAAAGTCTTAATGATCGCGCGGTAACGCATCAAATCATTTTTCTTTAAATAATCCAATAATGCACGACGCTTTCCTACTAAATTTAATAGAGCACGTTGTGTACCAAAATCTTTTTTATTACCTTTTAAGTGACCCGTTAAATGGTCAATACGAAGAGTAAATAATGCTATTTGTGATTCAGAGCTTCCAGTGTTTTTTTCCGTTCCACCGTGCTTCTTAAAAATGTCTTTTTTAACTTGTGATGATAAATACATTATTCTTTTTTTTTATTGAGGCGACAAATATAATAAATAATTAATTAACCGCAAAAAATGTAAGCAAAATGCTTCTCTTTTTTAACTAATAAAACGATTCTGCCCAGCCATACAGGGTTGCTATTCAATTTCTATTGTTTTACGAGTTTAGTAACAGCATAAATCCTGTTATTCTGGAACAAGCGCACGCTATAAATGCCCGTTTCCTCATTTTCAATGGAAATTATATGATTGTTTCCTGAAACACTTTCTGATTTTATCAATTGTCCCAGGGCATTAAAAATTTCTACCGAATAACGGGAAGATAAATCTGCTTCAAAGTTTAGTTTGAACACTCCATAACCGGGATTTGGAGAAATATTTATTTTTTTTGACCCATTATAACTTTCATTAACACCTACGCAGGCATAAACGGGTATCATTACTGAAGCGGAACAACCTGTAAGGAAATTTGTTACTACAACGGTATATGGGCCGGGGTAGTTTGTAGTGAGGTTCGCTCCGCTAATAGATACTGAAGCGTTTGGCGGTGTTGTCCAACTGTAAGTTAAACCTGAAGTAGAACCAATAATGAGTGGTGATATGGTAACAATACCAGGGCAGGGTAGGAATGAGAAAGTGGCAGGCGTAACAACATTCGGATAAATTCTGTTGTCCATTACCGTTGTAATAGTCTTAGAGGTACAACCATTATTTAGATCCAAAGCTGTGAGGGTGTAAATTCCAGGAACGAACGCCGTGTACCCAGTGCTATTTTGTAACGGCAGTTGTGGCGCAGGTCCTTTCCAAAGAGTCGCCATAACAAACATATAGTTTGGAAATCCGGTTTGTGGAGGGATAGTGGATTGACTATAATTTAACAGCATAATGGAAGGATTATTACAAGTTAACGCCGTTATAGAGGAGCCAATTATGGCCTTCGGCGGAAATATATTTTGAAACACCGGAACTACCTGTTTCGTAATACAGAGATTAGAACTGTCCTGCATAGTGAGCGTATAGTTATTTACCAGGGTGTTTGAAGGAATGGATGAGATCGAGGTAACATTTATAGTGTTACTATTAACAACGGAGTTTGGAAATACCCAGCTATATCCCACGTGATTTGTAGAGCTGATCCCTTCGAGTTTAATTTGTGTAATAGAACATGTAATCGTTCCAGATGGCGAAACAGAATAAACCGAGGGACTTGTTGTATTTTGCAAGATAGTTATGGGCACGCGCGACTCACAAAAGCTTGTATTGTCTCGTGTTATGAAGGTGTAAGTGCCTGGAATTGTAATAGAAAAAAAGGAAACGGGTCCGAGTGATCCTGAAGGAAGACTTGATGAGCTCGATCCTGGCGGCAGAATGGTATAAGAAACTGGTCCCCCGGATGGAGAAGTGATACCATTAATCAGAGAGACTATAGCAAAACTTTTACTCGAACAGCCAAGTGTAAAGTTTTGGGGACTTGTTGCGGTGAAAGAAGGGAATCCGTTATTGCTAACAACTGTGAAAGTCTTGAAAGTGCTGCAGCCACTGATAGTATTCGTTAGAAAATGTGTATAAGTGCCCGGAGCTCCGGGCACATAAATAGTGGAGTATGAAGGACTAGAAAATGTTCCAGCCAAAGGAGAAATGAATTGATGTAATACATTTAAAGAAGGATTTGCGAATGCGCTAACCGAAGTAACACTTGAAAGATTGCATGTAATGTTTTGAAACAGAGGAGACAATGATGAAGTTGGAGTAGTGGTATTTTGGCTAACATTAAAAGTTTGCTGTGCATTACAACCCGTTATCGGATCAGTTGCAATTACAGTCCAATTTCCTATAGATGAAGCGTTAAAAGAAATAACGGACCCAGTGACTGTTGATGAATTTGTTTTCATCCATGAATAATTATATGTTGAAGGGTTCATGTTAACTGTCAAAGTAGGGGTGTAGCAGTTAATAACAAAATTGGGTTGGTTGCTTGGGGGAAAGGAAATTATAACGGGCATTATCGGACTCCCTATGCTGAAACTGGCTGTGGTAGAACATCCACCGGCAGCGGTAATAGTTGCCTGATACAATCCAGCAACAAATGTTCCCGAGGCGTTTGTTTGAGTGGAGGAATAAACATTATTCGGAATAGTTGCCCAGTTAACTGTATAAGTCGGTATAAGAGTTGACGTGAATGTCAATCCTAAGTGAAATGCTTGCAGTGAATTTGTGCAGGTACTGGAAGTGACAGTTGGGGCAGTTTGTGGCTGTGCCTGGACGCTTATTGTGATCACAACCGACGTGGTAGTATTAGTATTTGAAGCGTTTTGACCATTTGTGAAAAGTGTATAGTTTGTGGTTGAGGCTGGGTTAACGGTCCATGTTCCAGTAGAGCTATTAAGACCTCCGGGATTCATCGAATAAGTTGGAGTGGTTAAATTCTGTGGATTGGGGGCAGTTAATATTACGGCCGTTCCGGCACATGTGTTTATTGTAGTTTGACTTTTGATAAATGAGGTGGTAACAAATAAAATTAAAAATAAAAGTTTTTTCATATGTGTTTTGGGTTTGAAATGCCGGCAAAAGTAGCTAAAAAAATGACTTATTTTTTTGCGTGAAGCTCTTTTTGACGCAAGCTTGTTATCCCTTAAATTAAATCACCCTACAAGATATTTTAACTTCATATGATAAATATATTTATAGATTTGTAATTCCAATAAATCCATTTCTATGAAAAAAGTATTTTTATTTTTTTTTCTGACTACTCTCTTTTTAAGTAAAGCTCAAAATACATGTGCCACTGCATTGCCTTTTTGCGCCGGTGGCGTATCAGGAGTTACTTTTCCGGCATCTACTTTAACAGCAATTGGTGAGACAGGTCCGAATTACGACTGCTTGCCAGGCTGGCCTGTTGGCAGTAATATCTCTTTTTATGTTCCTAGTCCAGCGTGGTACTATATCCAGGTTGGTCAATCGGGCAGTCTTGATATTCTTATTCAAGGGCAAATAGGCACAGCTCCGAATACGAGTCCGGGTACCGATGTGGATTTTGTGTGCTGGGGACCATTTAGTTCTCTCACCGGAATATGTGGAAGTCTTACTGCGAACATGACAGTGGATTGTAGTTACTCTTCAAGCTTCACCGAAACTTTAAACATTGGAAGTGCCGTGTCGGGGCAGTATTACATGGTAATGATTACCAATTTTTATAGCACACCTCAAAATATTGTTTTGAGTCAGATCGGTGGAACAGGAAATACCAGTTGTTCCTTAATAAATAATGCGTCGATTTGTTTCGGCGCCAGCAGAACGCTTACCGTAGCTAATACAACTACGCTTTCAAATATTACTTATTCTATACAACCTGGCGGTACTGTTAATACTACAGGATCATTTGTTGTAACACCGACTGTAAGTACAACTTATACAACTTATCTTACCGGAGTAACAAGTTTGAATCAAACGCTTACTGCAACAACCATTAATAACGTCTCTGTGAATCCCCAGCCCACAGTAGTTCCCACGGTAACGAATACGAGTTGTACGAGTACTCTGAACGCGTTTAATTTAAATTTGAGTTTTTTCCCGGCCACTCCTGCTCCTGGTTACACGGTTAACTGGGCTTCGGTTCCTAATGGGGTAACATCTAATACAACAACATTTTTGTCGGGCAGTGGTATTCCTGCTGGTCCTTATACGGCTACGGTAACGGCAGTGGGTGGTTGTTCAGCGGTGGCGAATTTTACGCTTAATCCTGTTCCTGCACCAGCTCTTATTACCATACTTCCGGCAGGGCCTGTATATTCGGTTACCTGTTTAACTCCAACTGTAAATTTAATTTCTCAGGTATCTACTAATACTTATACCTGGACGAATGGAACCAGTACGGTGATTAATGGTTCAGTGGCAGCCATTACCAATTCAACGATAGGCAATTACACGCTCTATGCTCTAAATCCTGTTTCAGGGTGTACCTCTTTTCAGACCTTTACGGTGGGGCTCAACATATCCACGCCCTCAGCAACATTAAATCCTTTGTTTCAGAACATTACTTGTAATTTAACCTCTATAACAACAATTACATCAGTTGCTAGTCCAACGATAAATATTACCCAGCAAATACAGTCTCCCTCTGGAGGAACTTTTGCAACTACCTCTAATACCCTGGTTTATTTACCCGGTGGGGTAGGTAACTTTACGCATTGTGTTATCAATGATATTAATGGTTGCTCCTCTTGCCGTATTTTTACAGTGAGTTCCAACCAGGGATTTCCTACTTACAATGTTTTGAGTCCTGATAATTTCACTCTTGGGTGTAATTCAAAAAGTGTGGCTGTTATTAATATCGTCAACGGAAATACCTCTCCCCAGGGCGGACCGGTGTCTTACACTTTACTTCCCCCGGGAGCAAGCAGTGTAACGTTAAGTGGAAATCTTAGTGTTTTATCTACGTATTCAGTAAATGTACCGGGTACCTGGACGGTGATTACAAAAGATAACACGAGTTTTTGTGAAACCCGTACACCGATTTCAATTTTATCAAATACTTTAGGCCCAGACCTTAACACCAGCGTTCCAAGAACCATATTGGATTGTTATGTTCCAACTATCACTTTGAGGGGAAGCAGTAGCACTCCCAATGTAAATTACCTATGGTCATTTGCCGGTACTCCGGGTAGTTTGCAGGGAGATAGCATTACAGTTTATTCCAACTCCATAGCTCCCACCAGTTCAGTGGTTGGTAATTATACCCTGACAATAAGGGATAACAGTAGTACTTGTAAAACAGATACAGTGGTGATTATGCGCCAGAATTTATATAAACCCATTGCAGCAATCTCTGCAGGTTCACCTTCTCTTACCTGTTTAACCTCTACCATTGTTTTAACCAATCAAAGCAGCAGCACCATTCCACCCGCTACGGGCTTCTCTCAAGGACTTCCCGCTATAGGCTTTTTATGGCAGGGGCCCTCTCCGCAGGAACCAAGACAATTAACCACTACTTACATTGCCGGAACAACGGGTATTTATACGATCACTGCTAAAGATTTAAACAATGGTTGTACCTCTACAGGCACAATTGTTATTGGCGACTATAGAAAATACCCTGACTTAGAACCAAATTCTACCATCAGTATCGATACCCTGGATTGTGGTTCAAATTTTTTCAACATCACTCCCCCCTTAATACTTTCGCCCGAAAATAAGAATTATGCATACAGTTGGATCGCTCCTTCCAATGCTTCTATTTCTTCATCCAGCTCAGCTAGTATAAGTATAAACAAAGCAGGTAACTACCGTGTGGTAATTACCAATACCGCTAACGGATGTTCTACCCCTGCACAGGTAACGGTTATAAATGGAACACTGGATGCCAGCTTTACAGCAGATAACATGAGTGGTTATGCTCCATTGAATGTTACCTTTAGCAATACCTCTTCATCGAGTTTAAACAGCTCTGGAATAAATGCTTATTGGAATTTTGGAAACAGTACAGCTACCCCAACTCTAAGCACCTTATCAACGGCTAATGCTATCTACACCCAGCCTGGAACTTATACGGTGAGTTTATATGTTACCAAAGGCAGCTGTTTGGATACAGCGCAGCTTGTTATACAGGTAGATATTCCTTCGGCCATCGAGATTCCAAATATTTTCACCCCAAATGGTGACAATGTAAATGATTTATTCTTCTTAAAAAGTTCAAATCTTGATAAGATCACCATGCAGGTTTTTGACCGTTGGGGCAATCTTGTTTTTGATATCCAAAGCGCCTCTGGCAATGTATCATGGGATGGAAAATACGAATCAGGAAAAGAAGCTGCTCCAGGAGTTTACTTCTACATTATCAAAGCAAACGGGAAAGACGGTTCTAAATACGATAAAAAGGGTACGATTACGCTGGTTAGGTAGTTAATTGCTTTCTACAATTACTCATGCCCTGTTTCTGAATAAAATCAGAAGTGGGGCATTTTCTTTTATATTAACATTATTTGGTACTATATTTGAATCGTTAACACACTACTTAACTCTAAAAAACCAATCAATGAGTAAAATTAAAATTTCCATCCCGCTAATAATTTTGTTATTATTATCTATATGCAAAACGGGCTCTGCTCAATTTGCTATCGATCCACTATTTTATCATGTATTCGATAAAGATTCATTAGTAGGGTTTGACGAAAATGCTGCACGTGCGTCTGCGATCTCCGAGCGCTTCTTAGGCTCTGAATTCAAGATTAGAATGTTCAGGTTGAAGAGGGAGTTTATTAATAATAAATATAATCTGGTTCATACTTCACCTATAATGTATGATATCAATACTTATTTGGATAATAACAGACCAGCAGCGCAACCTGGTTGTGTAAATGAGGATTTTGAAGCTTCATCTCCCGGAGTTATAACAAGTTCAACGCAAATTACGGGCTGGACAATTACTGGAGGCTTAAATAATCCATATCTATCTACCAGTTCCACTTCCGGACCATTTAGTCCGACAAATTCAGCGGGTTACAGCCCTTATTTTCCCAGCGGACTTCCTGGAGTAACATCTTGTAATTTACTTGGTTGTTGCCCAATGCCTCCAGCACACTCTGAACTCATAGATTGCAGTGCCGCAGGTGGATATTTCGACGCAACAATTGGAACCCAATATTCTATTTACTCTGTATTTGGTACAGGCACAGTGAGTGGAGCTGCAGCTGCCAATAGCCAAATAACTCAGGGTTTATTTGGAACCAAAGTACTAAGATTAAATGATGAATTGACTTCAGATTTTAGCTTGGAAAAGTTATCGAAAACTTTCGCTGTAACAGCTTCCAATGCATTGTTTCAATTTGCTTTTATTTCAGTTTTTGCCCCAGGCCACTCTTGTTGCGACGCGGGTGGTTTTCAAATCCGTTTAAGTAATGCGAGTGCTAATACAGTTATTCCTTGTCCTAATTTTTCAGTGTCGGCACCCAGCAGTAACTGTACAGGAACGGTTCCTGTTACATACTACAATTGCGGCGACGGATCGGTTTATGATCCGAACAATAATTTCGGTAACATTTATCATCCATGGAAAATTAACTCCATGGATTTAACTTCGTACATAGGGCAAAATATAACCATCGACATTATCATTTCTGATTGTAACGCAGGTGGTCACTTTGGCTGTATTTATTTTGACGCGCAGTGTGGACCGATGATGGTTTACGGAAACGGGAATGCTTATGATGCCGGGTTAAACGTCACTGTTCCTACTTGTGGCGCTGCTGGTGCAACAATTTGCGCTGCTGATGGACTAGGGCCATACTCTTGGTCAGGGCCAGGTTTAACTGCAAGTCAAACGTTCCCATCTTATACAAACCAATGCATCACAGCAACAGTTTCTGCTCAATTTACACTTTCGATGCAACCCGCGGGTTCTTGCGCGCCTATTTCACGTGTTGTTAATAGCACCATTACTCCAGCACCATTACTAAATGCATCAGCTATTCAAGCCCAATGCGGAAATTCTTTAGCGGTAGTATCAATTACCCCTAGTGGTTCAGCAGCTAACCCATCTTCTATAACATGGTCGCAAGGAAATTTAGTATCTCTCAATAGTACAACCACACAAGGTACTTATTCTGTTTTGCCCGTTGGTGGACCTCCTGTTGTTGTTGCAATAACGGCGAGTGACCCTTTAGGTTGTAAAATAACAACAACGATAAACGTTGATGCCGCTCCCCCAACTCCTACATTCGCCCTTCTTAATAATACAGGTTCACCAAGTATTACGTGTACATATCCAACGATTGATTTATCGGCAACTACCACCTATTCTTACAATAATGGATCTCTGAATTATTTCTGGGCAAGTGCCAGTGCCACCTTTGTTACTAATACCATTACCGCTATTAATCCTGGAACTTATACCGTGACTGGTACAGATCCGGTTACAAATTGTAAGAGTACAAATTTGATTAGTCTTGGAATCAACACTGTAGCTCCGCAATCAGTTATAAACCCAAATACTCAAAACATTACCTGTAACTTAACAAGTGTAACGCCAGTTACGATTACTGCAAATCCAACTGTAAATGTTACCCAGCAAATTTTAGCCCCTCAGGGTGGTACTTTTTCTTCTACCTCTTATACTGCGCTATATTTACCAGGCGGTGTAGGAACGTTTACATATGTTGTAGTAAATGATATCAATGGATGTACAACATTAAAAAACTTCTCAGTAACATCCAATCAGGGCTTTCCAAGTTTTAATGTTAGTAGTCCTCAAAACTTCAGTTTAGGTTGTAGCTCTAAAAGTTGCGCCATTGTCAATATAGTAAATGGAAATACAACCCCTCAGGGAGGGCCGGTATCTTATACACTTCTTGCTCCTTCGAGTTCCTCTGCAACACAAAGTGGGCCTTTAAGTACAAATTCAACATATACTGTTTGTACTCCAGGAACATATACGGTCATTACAAAAGACAATACCAGTCTTTGTGAGACCCGTGTGCCAATTTCTATCTTACAAAATACAGTTACTCCAGCAATGGCAACCTCTTTCGATACGCAGGTTTTAGATTGCGATCGTCCGAGGGTAACTTTAAAAGGATCGAGTACAACACCAAATGTTGCTTACTCCTGGATGTTTGTCGGCACCCCTAACACACAGCAGGGCGATACTATAACAGCGTATGCACTTAATTCCACCCCTAATGCTACAACCGTAAACAGTTATACTTTTGTAATCAAAGATCAGAGCAGTGAATGTGTAAGTTATACTACCATTCCAATTTATCAGAATCTGGCACTTCCATTACCTTCGATAAGCAGATCAACACCTTCTGTAACCTGCAAGACTCCAACGATCGTTTTGACTAATAACAGCGCTTCGGGTATAACAGCATATCCGCATCCACAACCTGTTATAGCGTATATTTGGAACGGACCTTCGCCACAACAGCCTTTATCCACATCTACAACGTATACCGGTGCTACTGTTGGTATTTACACAATGACTGCAAAAGATCTAAATAATGGTTGCACAGCTATTGCTACCACCACTGTTTTTGACGGTAAATTATATCCTGATTTAACAGGCAGTAAGCTCATAGACACTCTAGATTGCGGCGCAACATTAGTTAAGCTAAAAGCTGTCCCTATTGATCCGACACAGAAATATGAGTACAAATGGACATCGCCACCTACAGTAAGCGTGTCAGGATCGGATAAGCAAGAGTTTTCGGTAGGTAGTACCGGTGAGTATGCTGTTATAGTAACTAATACAATTAACGGATGTTTAAGAGGTGCTAATTTTGCAGTGGTTAATGGATCATTAAATGCTGATTTTGTTGCAAGTACTGAAACCGGTTTCGCCCCACTTACTGTTAATTTCACAAATTTATCTTCATCATCAAATGGTTCATCCAATGTAAATTCGGTATGGAATTTCGGTAACAGTTCTTCTCTAACCTATAGCAGCGTAGCAGGTTCAAGTGCTTTATATACGCAACCTGGAAGTTACACGGTTACCCTTTATGCTACTAAAGGAACTTGTCTGGCCAGTAAACAAAGGGTAATTAACGTCGATATTCCTTCAGTACTGGAAATTCCGAATGTTTTTACTCCGAATCAAGATGGTGTAAATGACCTGTTTTATATTAAGGCAAGTAACCTAACGGATATTAAGGCGGTAATTTTTGACCGTTGGGGTAAAACAGTTTATGAATTGCATTCAAAAAGCGGAAACATTGAGTGGGATGGAAAAAATCTCCAGGGTAAGGAAGCTGCTGAAGGCGTTTACTTCTACACTATTAAAGCCACCGGTAAAGATGCATCGACTTATGATAAAAAGGGAACTATAAGTTTATTCCGCTAAAACTAACTTATACTATCAAAAAATCCGGTCAATTGACCGGATTTTTTTTTGATATGATTTCTGAATAACTTCTTCAGGATCATCAAAATATAATTATGTATAGCCATAAATATAAAAGCGGCAGATGTTATTTCATCTGCCGCTTTCAATTTTAGTAAAATAAAACTAGTTTGGCTTCACAACTGCATTCGCCTCTCTATAAGATAAGATGTGTTTACTCATTTTAAGTTTTTCATCGTCTGTTAACTTAGCTTTTGGAGACATTTTTTCAATTTCATGAACCCATTTTTTTTCTCCAAATTCCATAATATCGTAAAGCATATGGCAGCTGGCACACTTACCAGTATAAATACCCTGACCTTCCTGTATTTCTGCAAGAGTAGTATTTGGCCAACGTTTGTTTGCAACTTCTAACTGTTTGTCAGAAGGTGTGTAAGAGGGCTTTGCTACTAACGGAGCGGGTGGGGGAGTAGTCTCGGTTTTTTTTGTAGTCTTGCAATAGGCTAAAAAAACAAGGCCAACTGCAATTAAGGAATATTTAATGTTTTTCATATGGTGTTAGTATGGCTAATTTATACTCGTATGTTATAGCGCTTGACACTTATTATCCTTGTTTGCTAGTATTGGGCAAACATGGTTATTTCAAGCACTTACTATTTACTTAAATAAAGGTTTCTTTCGCTATAAACATTTTGAAAAAACTCATCCTGTAAATCATCAATAAAATAAATTGCTTCACCAGTGCTTTTCATTTCGGGACCTAATTCTTTTTGAATTTCAGGAAACTTCTCATAACTGAAAACTGGGATTTTTATGGCGTACCCTTTTTTCTTTGGAGCAAATTTAAAATCTTTTACTTTAGCTCCCAGCATCACTTTCGTAGCATAATTTACATAAGGTTCATCGTACGCTTTGGCAATAAATGGCACAGTGCGTGAAGCTCTTGGATTTGCTTCGATAATATAAACCTTACCATTTTTAACAGCAAACTGGATATTTAGTAAGCCCACGGTTTTAAGAGCAACAGCAATCTTTTTAGTGTGATCTTCAATTTGTCTAATAACATCGTCACTTAAATCGAAGGGCGGCAGAACAGCATAACTATCACCGCTATGAATACCTGCAGGTTCAATGTGTTCCATAATTCCGATGATGTAAACATCCTCTCCATCACATATTGCATCTGCCTCGGCCTCGATGGCACCTTGTAAAAAGTGATCCAGTAAAACTTTATTATCTGGAAGATCGTTTAATAATTTTACAACGTGTTGTTCCAGTTCTTCCTCATTGATAACAATCTTCATGCTTTGTCCACCCAATACATAACTTGGACGCACTAATAAAGGAAATCCTAATTTTTTGGAAAGTGTAATTGCTTCTTCTGCATCTTCAATTACGCCAAACTCAGGATAAGGAATATTATTTTCTTTTAATAAGTTCGAAAAGCTTCCACGGTCTTCGGCAAGATCTAAAGATTTAAAATCTGTACCAATGATTTTAATACCATACCTATCAAGTTTTTCAGCAAGCTTAAGTGCGGTTTGGCCGCCTAATTGTACTATTACACCTTCAGGTTTTTCATGAAGAATGATATCATAAATATGTTCCCAGAATACAGGTTCAAAATACAGTTTATCTGCCGTACTAAAATCTGTACTAACAGTTTCGGGATTACAGTTAATCATGATGGTTTCATAACCCATTTCTTTCGCTGCCAGAACTCCATGTACGCAGCTGTAATCGAACTCAATACCTTGTCCGATACGGTTAGGACCACTTCCCAGGATGACGATTTTCTTTTTGTTGCTACTTACACTTTCATTTTCGTCTTCGAAAGTAGAGTAGTAGTAAGGCGTTTTCGCTTCAAACTCTGCAGCGCAGGTGTCCACTAATTTATAAACGCGTTTAATTCCTAAATCATTTCTTTTTGCATAAACTTCACTTTCCTTGCAACGAAGTAAATGTGCAATCTGACGGTCGGCATAGCCTTTTTGTTTTGCTTCGTATAAAAGATCTTTTGAAAGGCCTTTCAAATCAAATTTTTCTATCTCTTTTTCGAGCGCAATCATTTCTTCAATTTGCTGAAGAAACCACATATCGATGCGGGTTAATTTCTGAATAGTTTTGATAGAGATACCCATTTTCATGGCATCGTAGATCATAAACAAGCGGTTCCAGCTTGGACGTTCCAATGCTCTGAGAAGTTCAGCCTGATCGGTAATTTCTTTTCCGTCAGCCCCTAAACCATTACGTTTAATTTCCAAGCTCTGACAGGCTTTTTGTAAAGCTTCCTGAAAACTTCTTCCGATAGCCATCACCTCGCCAACAGATTTCATCTGGAAACCTAATTCGCGGTTACAGCCTTTGAACTTATCAAAATTCCAACGCGGTATTTTTACAATAACATAATCTAAAGTAGGCTCAAAGTAGGCTGAAGTAGATTTTGTAATTTGATTTATTAATTCGTCAAGTTGATATCCTATTGCTAATTTGCTTGCAATACGTGCGATCGGATAACCTGTTGCTTTACTGGCTAATGCTGATGATCGCGAAACGCGAGGATTGATTTCTATTGCGATAATTTCTTCCTTCTCGTCATCACTTACCGCGAATTGTACGTTGCATCCACCCGAAAAATTACCAATGCTGCGCATCATTTTGATGGCCATGGTACGCATTTTCTGATAAGTGCTGTCGCTAAGAGTTTGTGCAGGAGCAACAGTAATGCTATCTCCGGTGTGAACTCCCATTGGATCGAAATTTTCGATAGAACAAATAATGGCTACGTTATCATTTTTATCACGCAATAATTCCAATTCATATTCTTTCCAGCCAAGAACAGCTTTATCAATAAGTACTTCGTGTATCGGGGAAGTTTGAAGCCCACGATTTAATAACGCATCGAAATTTTCCTTTTCATAAACAACCGAACCGCCGCTTCCACCAAGGGTAAACGAGGGGCGGATAACTAAAGGGAAACCAAATTCCTGTGCAACACTTTTTCCTTCGAGGAAAGATTTTGCTATTTTACTCGGTGCCATTGCCACACCAATCTCCTCCATACGAGCACGAAAAAGATCGCGATCTTCAGTTACTTTAATCGCCTCAATGTCTACTCCAATCATTTTCACATTGTACTTTTCCCAAATGCCCATGTCTTCACATTTAAGAGCCAGGTTTAAAGCGGTTTGTCCCCCCATGGTAGGGAGTACAGCATCTATTTGTTGTTCTTCAAGAATTTTTATTATGGATTTAACTTCCAATGGCAACAAGTAAATATTATCTGCAGTTACCTTGTCCGTCATAATTGTTGCAGGATTGGAGTTGATCAGCGTCACTTCAATTCCTTCTTCGCGAAGACTTTTAGCAGATTGTGAACCAGAATAATCGAATTCGCAGGCTTGTCCAATAACGATGGGACCTGAACCTATAATTAACACGGATTTTATGGAAGTATCTTTAGGCATTTGTTTTTTTGAGATTAAAAATCCTGCAAAGATAATAAGAAGATGCGTTTTTTTTAGGAAAGATATTGACTAAATATTAAATAAAACACAAATAAAAAACCCGGAACTTTTGATTCCGGGTTTTATAGAACAAGACCTATAATTATTGTTGTGCTTCCTGCGCAGGTTCTTTTTTACCTTTTGCTTCTGCCACAACAATGTTGCGTTCGTAATGCTCTGTGCCATTTAAAGCGTTGATGGCAACGTTTGCATCGTTGTCATTAGCCATCTCGACAAAACCATAGCCTTTACTTCTTCTGGTTTCCTTGTCTTTAATGATTCGTACACTAGTTACCTCACCATACTGTGAGAAAAGTTCGCTGAGTGATTGTTCTCTAACTTTAAAACTGATGTTGCTGATAAAAATGTTCATAGTTGTCTGTTTTTGTGTGTCTAGTAAAGGTAGAGATAAAAAATACAAAAGCAAATATTTCAACAAAATTTGTTAAATATTAATCAATATTTAACAAAATTGACTTTTGTCAACTTAAAACAGAATTGCTTCAACACTAATTTCAACATTTGCATCTTTTGGAAGACGCGCTGCCTGGATAGTTGCCCTTGCCGGAAACTCCCCTTTAAAATAGGAAGCATAAACCTCATTAACATGTACGAAGTTGTTCATATCATTTAAAAATATAGTGCTCTTAACAACATTGTCAAACGTGCATCCGCCGGCCTTCAGAATTTCTCCAATATAATCCATTACCATTTTAGCTTCTTCTTTTATACTGGTTTTTACAAGTTGTTTGCTTTGTAAGTCCATAGCTATGGTGCCGCTAACAAACATAATATTATTTACGATAATAGCCTGGTTGTAGGGCCCGATAGGAGCAGGTGCGTTAGGGGTATTGATGATTTTTTTCATTGTATTGCTTAGTTAGTGAAACAAATATAAGATTTATACAAAACGGTAATTATTATTTTTAAGCTTTAATCCTGATTCTTCATTTTAACCATTGTTAGAATAGTTGCTATGGCAACTGTTTCGCCGGTTTCGTCGTAAACGTCTACCAGCCATTTAACAATCCCTTTTGCAATATCTTCCTCATTCTTTTTTTCCTGCGCTATTTTTTCTTTGCAGGTAAACCGCACGCCAATTGTACTTCCCATATAAACAGGCTTGGTGAAACGGCATTCATCAATGCCATAATTCAACAAAACCGGACCTTTTTTTGCATTTACGAACAAGCCAGCCGCTTTACTTAAAATATAGTATCCATGGGCAACACGGCCTGTAAATATTGTACCATCGAGGCTTGTTACATCTGTATGTGCATAAAAATGGTCTCCGCTAACATTGGCGAAATTCACTACGTCGGCTTCAGTTACTGTGTGCTTAGCCGTTATCAGAGTTTCCCCAATTTCAAGATCTTCGAAGTATTGACGGAAGGGATGGATATCCTTTTCAATTTGTTTTGCGCCTTGTTGATATTGGTTTAAAATATGCGTAATAGTTGTTGGGGATCCTTGTATTGCAGTACGTTGCAGGTAATGAAAAACCCCGCGTTTACCACCCATTTCTTCTCCACCACCAGCACGCCCCGGTCCGCCATGCACAAGCAGTGGCATAGGGGATCCATGTCCGGTACTTTCTTTTGCGCATTCGCGATTAAGAACAAGAATTCTGCCGTGCATGCAAGCTGCGCCAATAGTGTACATACGAGCAATACGATCATCAGCTGTGATTATGCTACTTACAAGACTTCCTTTGCCCATACGGCTCAATTCAATAGCTTCATCAATGGTTTTGTAGGGCATTAATGTACTTACCGGACCAAAAGCTTCTACATTGTGGCAATCGGTATTTGAAAAAGGCTTTTCATTAAGAAAAATAATTGGAGGCATAAAGGCACCTTTCTTTTTATCAGCACCTTTAACTTCAAATTTTTCGAAATCGCCAATAATTATTTTTTGAGATTTACTGAGAAGTTCTACTTTTTCTTTTACCTCCAGAAGTTGTGCTTGGCCTGCCAATGAGCCCATCTTAACACCTTCAACGTTAGGATCTCCGATAACACTTTGTGCCAAACGTTTTCCTAAAGCAATTTGAACATCCTCCACCATATTTTCGGGAACAATGATTCTTCTAACAGCTGTACATTTCTGTCCGGCTTTGGTCGTTATTTCCCTGGCTACTTCTTTAATAAAAATGTCAAACTCAGGCATCTCAGTGGTAACATCGGTTCCAAGTACACAACAGTTAAGTGAATCAGCTTCCATATTAAAATGAACGGATTCCTGCAAAAGCCGAGGATGTGCTTTTAACATTTTGCCGGTTGATGCAGATCCGGTAAATGTTACCACATCCTGATTCATCACATGATCCAAGATCCCGTTGGCACTTCCACAAATAAGTTGCAGTGCCCCTTCTGGCAGAATTTTACTGGCAATAATTTCCTTTACAACAACCTCGGTAAGGAACGAAGTAACAGTTGCGGGTTTCACAATTGCGGGAACACCTGCTAACCAATTCACTGCCACTTTTTCAAGCATGCCCCAAACCGGAAAATTAAATGCATTAATATGAATAGCAACACCTTCTTTAGGAACACAAATATGATGCCCGATAAAAGTATTGTTCTTTGAAAGTCTTGCTACATCTCCATCATAACAATAGGTTTCGTTAGGAAATTGACGACGCAAAGAGGCGTATGAAAATAAATTTCCTATTCCTCCTTCAATGTCTACCCAACTGTCTATTCTAGTTGCTCCCGTGGCCCAACTCACTTTGTAAAATTCTTCTTTTTTACTCATTAAATGCAGGGCAAGGGCTTTCAACATCAGCCCACGTTCCTGGAAGGTCATTTTTCTCAGCTTTGGTCCACCCACATTGCGGGCGTAATCACACATCATTCCAAAATCGAGTCCTCTGCTGCTTGTTGTAGCAATGGTTTCACCGGTAATGGCATTAAATAAATCCTGTCCTTTTTCAGATCCTGCAACCCATTGTCCGCAGGCATAATTATGTAGCTGGTTCATATTTTAGAGTGCTTTTTAAGCAGGTTAAAAGTAAGAAAGGAATATTTAATAAACCATCTTTTATTTCCATCTTGATTTTAAATTTTAAGTAATTTTAGGAACTTCACTCAAAAGATAGCACGCCGTTTGAATTATGAAATGAAACACACATCTATGAAAAATTTATTTATTCAAATCTGCCTTTGTATCGCTTTATTTTCAAGCCTTAGCGCACAGGACCTTGGAAAGGTTATCATTCGCAATGCAAGCCCAAACTACCCCGGGTTTATAATATCCCTGAACGGGGTTAGAACCAGTAATGAGTACAGTTCAACGATCTGTTTCGACTATCTCGAGGAAAAAAATTACCGGGTAAAACTGTTGCAGGCCGGTTCTGCGAACATCCTTTCTTTTATGGTAAGCAGCGCTCCAAATTATGTTTCCAAATATATTTTAAACAAAGACAATACAGGAAATTACTCTTTGATTTTGGAAAGCAAAGTCCTTATAACGGAACAAAATCAATCGCCACAGCCTTTACCGGGCGCAGAGAGTTTTAGTCCGGCTCCTCAGGCTAACGTTGTAACCGCCATGTTGGATGCGGATTATAATGAAATGATCAAATCAGTAAAAAAGGAAAGCCTTGAGGGTACAAAACTCGAAATGGCAAAAACGTTTTTTGGAAATCAGCATCTTTCTTCAGCGCAGGTAGCGGGTATTTTAAAAGTTTTTTCCCTCGAAAACTCCAAATTAAACTTCGCGAAATATGCTTATTCACGCACCATCGATAAATCTAATTACTTTAAGGTTTACGATGTTTTCAGCTTAAGCGGATCGAAGAAAGAGATGTCTGAATACATTAAGAATAATCCGTAATGGATTATTCAATCTCTATAAGATATGGTGCTACCATAAATTTGTGAATCAACTTCTCTACCTTTTCATTTAATTCGGTTGTAAAAACCAGGTGTTGACATTTGGGCAGACTGGAAGTAAGGCGATCTACCTGGCCCTGCCATGAATGTTTAATCATCAGTTCAGGATCATCCATAACAAACAATTTCAGCTTATTAAGGTTAATGCTGCTGGCAAAATAAAGATCGAGAAGCCTTTTTGGAGTACCTATCAAAATATCGGTGCCTTCGTAAATCTCGGCATTTTGAGCATCTATTTTGCCATCTTCGAAAGCTGCGTTTACTCTAAGATCTGTACCACGGGTAAATGACTTTAATTGCTCCAACAAGGTTTTTCCAGTCTCGTTACTCCCGGCCAGAATCAATACTTTAGGCACATCATCGATGGCACGTTGCAATTTATGAATGGAGGCAATGCTCACGAGTGTACTTTTGCCGGAGCCTTCAGGAGCCACAAAAATAACATCGCCGCCTGAATTAATTTTCGGAAGTCCTTGTTCCTGCAATGGAGTAGGGGTTTCCAATTTATTTTCTACAAGTGTGGTATAGAATCTCTTATTTAATTTTTCTTTGAACATCAGTCGTGCAAAGATATTAACTATTTGCGATAAACTTATACCCAACGCCTCTTATAGAGTGAAAGTGTTTGGGTTCTTTTGGATTTTCTTCAAAATATTTCCGAAAATTGAGTATGTAATTGTCAATTGTTCTGGAGGATGCATTTTCATTAACGTCCCAAAGCTTTTCTATAATTTCATCGCGGGAAATAACTTTGTTAGGCTCGGAAGTAAGAAGCTCAAGAAGTCCTATTTCACGTTTGGACAAATTTTGTTTATCGCCCCTGATATCCACAATTTCGTAGGTTTGAAAATTAATACTACAGCTTGCAAAACTAAATACAGTGTCTACTTCCTTCTGAGTTCTTTTTAATAAATTACTTATGCGAAGTAAAAGTTCCTCAAGATCAAAGGGTTTGGTAATGTAGTCGTCGGCGCCTAATTTCAAGCCTCCAATTTTATCTGCTGTTTGATTTTTTGCTGTTAAAAAAATAACCGGAATCCCGGGTTCCATAATTTTAAACTCTTTGCAAAGGTCGAAGCCATTTATATCCGGAAGCATTACATCCAGCAAGACAAGATTTATATACGTTCTGTTTTTGGTAAAAAGCTTAAGCGCTTCATCTCCGGTTCGGGCCACTGTTACCAGATAATTTTCAAGTTTTAAATTCAATGCAAGGGTGTTTGCAAGATTTTCTTCGTCCTCTACTAGTAAGATATGATACTGACCTGTCATTAATTTCTAAAAGTAATGGGATAAGGCTTTATTAGTACATATCTTTATAAAATTAAATCACCAATTACCTGTTAACTAAGTGAACGAGGCACCAATAAAAATATACACAGATGGCAGCTGTCACACACAATTGCTTTGCGGTGCATGGGCAGCCATTGTTTTTATCGGCAACGAAAAAATTATTTTGAAGGGTGAAGAAGCGCAAACTACGCATAACCGGATGGAATTACTGGCAGTGATAAAAGCTGTAGATTATCTTGACCAAAGAGCGTTTCAAAATTCAAAGGTGGAAATATGCTCTGATAGCCAATATGTTGTGAATCTTTTAGTTCGCAAAGAAAAATTAAAACAAAAAAAAATTTATAACCAATAAAGGTACCCCGATTCAAAACGTAGATCTGGTTACAAGGTTAATTCAACAGATAGAAACACACGATTTAAATTTTTTTAAAATTAAAGCGCATCAAAAAGATGGCGACGAAATAAACCGCGAAGTAGATCTTATAGTTAGAAAACAAGTTAGAAAATCTGTATTAAATTATGACTAATCCAGCGTCTAAAGACCCTTTACATGGAAAAACACTGCAAATGATCTTAGAACATTTGGTAAACTATTACGGTTGGGATCATCTAGGCTTAAAAATAAACATCCGGTGTTTTAATGAAAATCCAAGTATAAAATCGAGCCTGACTTTTTTACGAAAAACACCCTGGGCGAGGAAAAAAGTGGAAGACTTGTATATAAGTCTTGTCGCTTAAAATGAAAAACCGCCTTCCTCATTTGCAGCTGAAAGCGGTTAACCAATCTATATCTGAAAAACTGAACTACCAAAACAGCCTTTCAACGTTACAAAATTACGCTTCCAGAGAACAATAGAAATTATGCAAATGTTATCAAACTGAAAAGTTTAATCCATTTCATAAAATAAAAAAATAAATTTCAGTTCAAACTATCTGATGCGTTTAACGAAATCAGGACAACAGTAGCTCACAATTTCAGCTTTGGGATCGCCATTTAAAACAGCATACATTCTAATCTTATTCGGACTGCTAGGGTGCTTTCGGCATTTTCTTTTACCGATAAGTTTTTTTAAATGATTACAGGTGAACTGAGCAACTTCGTTGGAATGGGAAATTGCATTTGAATCCGCGGTGTTGTTACCGTCTTGTTCAAGTAACTTTAGGTCGAATCGTATCATATTTCACAATTTTAAGATTATAGTAAATATAGAACTTTTTTCAATTAGTTCACGATTTAAGCCGGCGGCTTGTAAAGGGAAGGTAAAAGTAAACCGCTCCAGTATGAGAGCGGTTCAGATGAATAAATCTAACACACTTTTTAAATTCATCTTTCTAAAAGTAAAAGATTAAAAATAGAAACAAATCACTCTTTGGGGGGAAATGAGTGAACGGAAATTCAGATCAAAATTAAGTTCCAGAGTTTTAATAGTCCCAGGAATCGTTTGTCTTTTTTAAAAAGCCAGACTCTTTTTTTAACTGGCTTTCGAAGAGGGGTGATTTTTTAACTGTCGCTAATTTAACAGTCTTACGAACAAAATTAGTAGGACTTTTCTTAGCTGAGTTGCTGTCCGATTTCGGAGAATTCCCTTGTTTATTCATTTTATAAAATTAATTCAAATAAGAGGGCAAAGCTAGTTTTTTAACCTTTAATAGTATGTGTTAAAACTGCTATGTCGCGTTTTACCAATATTGGTATTTCCCGTTAAATCAGGCTATTCAACCCATCTATTTTGAAATATAATTTACATTATGTTAAATAGACCCTCACCACGCACCTGTGTTTCGCGCTTCGTATCGTCCTATAATATTAGCAGCACCTGCGGTGCAGACGTTGGAGAGATCGAGTAAATATAAAGCCTATAATTTTACGTTTGGTATAACAGAATACGTTATACTACTTTTTACTTTACTGTCTCTATATTCTATTGGGCTTTGTTTTTTCTTTGATAAATAAAAACTGATAAACTAAACCAGAAAACCGTAAAGCCAAATAGCGCATCAAAAATATCTATTAAATTCCAGCTTCTAAAATACCCGATAATGGTGAAAAAAGATAAAACAAATACCGCGTATAAGTTTGCTAAGATTGGAACTACATTATCTTTATTCTTCTCCATTTCTCTTCCGTCGGCTTTGTCTTTTATGCTTATTAAAATTAAATTGAAAAAAGAAATGGATGACACATACGATGCTAAGTACCAACATCAAAACCCTTTTTAAATAAATAAAGGTCTAAATACCAAAATGGAGTTAATAATATAACCCCAACAATTAAAGATTTTATATCTAAATGCAGTTTGCTAAACCCGTCAAATGAAAATCCCATTCAACGAATATACACAAAACCTCGGCTACATGGTAGCCTCGCCCACCCACCGCCCAAGTATTTGGGCGCACCCTTCGGGACGGGCTTTACGTTTCAATTCCTCGCTTCGCTGCGGGATTTTCACTCCAATCCCTTGCGCTACCAAATGAAACGAAGCTGGCTATTAAAACTTATCGACGCACTTTTTCCAGTGAATCTCGCAACTCAAGAACTCGTTGACGCGCGTAAAGTTCAGTTATTTTGGCTTTGGCTTCAAGCAATTCTTTGTCTAATGTTGATGTCTTATAGTATGGGTAAATTGTAGCCAGTACTGCAAGAATTGAAATAAATATGGGAACTATTTGAAATACTTGCCTTTGAATAACAGTATCTCCACGCATCCAATAAATTCTAAATCGCTGAAAAATATTGAGCTGTGCGTAAAGAAATCCATGTATCCCTTCCACATCAAAACTGAAATTTGGTTTTTTTTCGCTACTAAGCCTCTTTGCCAGCTTGATATAATTAGGATCATAAGTATAGTCATAAAAAGCAAATATTCCATATTCATTGTATATTACTCTTTCTTTCGTTATATCAATTGTAATATCGTATCTATCAGATCCGTTAATCCTGAAAACCTTTACTAGCATATTCCAAATATAACCAATTCCCGTTACCCTAAACCCGTCCCCCAATACGTACCTTCGCCTCTCACGCACAACCAAAGCTATTGAGACATAATGTGATATTATACGTTGCCTGTCGGCTTTCAGCTTCGACAGTCCCCGCATAATACCCGATTATGTTAAATAGAATTAAGCAATATGCACACTTTTACTATTCGTGACTGAGGCCAAAAGCACTTACACTATGATCTAATTAGAGAGATTTTAGAATAAAAGCTAATAACAATTAAAGCTTTAAACAAATAAAGCCGTCTTGGAAGAGACAGCTGGATCAGTAAGGCAAATAATGCTTAAAGAGATGTTTTATGGTTCTGCTCTACTTTACCGTATGCAGGACATCTTTCATGGCTTTTGCAAGAAGATAAAGAAATGGAAACTACAAAAGCTATAAGGGTGATAGAAATTATTTTTTTCATGCTTAGTATATATTTTATAAAGATAACTATTTACTTTCGTTTTTGTATATTAAAAACTTAATTTAACCTTAGTTTTATTAACAACATTTTGATGCCACTAAAAACGCTGAATGACGATTGGAGAGAATTACTTAAACATGAATTTGAACAACCATATTTTTCCAGCTTAATTGAATCCGTAAGTCGGGCTTATAAAACCTCAGTTGTTTATCCACCCGCTGAATTGGTTTTTAACGCGTTGCAGCTTTGCTCCTTTCAGCAAACAAAAGCCGTAATCATTGGACAAGATCCTTATCATGGCTATGGTCAGGCAAATGGGTTAAGTTTTTCGGTGAACGATGGAATGCGCAAGCCCCCCAGCCTCCAAAACATTTTCAAAGAACTTCAATCGGATATTCCTGGATTTCAAATTCCTGAATCAGGGAATCTGGAAGCATGGTCAAAACAAGGTGTTTTGATGTTAAATGCTGTATTAACGGTTGAAGAAGCGAAACCTGGAAGTCACAAAGCGTTTGGTTGGGTACTCTTTACCAATGCATTGATAAAATTAATAAGCGATAAAAAAGAAAAGGTTGTTTTCTTATTGTGGGGAAATTATGCCATTACCAAGTCGGAATTAATTGATTCAACCAAACATTTGGTTCTAACGGCAGCGCATCCGTCACCGCTGGCAAGAGGTAAGTTTTTTGGAAGTAAACATTTTAGTAAAACAAATACCTACCTGATAGAGAATCAATTAAAGCCTATCAATTGGTTTTTAACTTAAGCTTGAATTTTTCACTATGTTTCTTTTTACCGCTGCTTTCGTAGGTAGACCAGGTCCCGGTTTTTAAGTACTCACGAGTTTTTGGAAGGTAAACCAATTCGCCATCTTCTTTTACCTGGCCGTTGGGATAAAATGTTTTATGAGAATATTTTTTACCTTCTTTGTCCAGCATCACTAATTCAGACTGAGTTTCAGCATTTAAAAACCAATTACGCTTAGAAAAAACACTTTGTTGTTCTTTATCGTACTCGATGTTATTTTTGGGAAGGCCGTTGGGAAAAAAGTCAGTTAATTTTTTAGGCATTCCGCTGTAAAAAGCTATTTGATTTTTAATGCTACCGTTATCAAAATAGACATCGATGTTGCAATTTAAGGAATCGGTGTAAGCTACATTGTGTTCGCATTGGCCGTTCTCATAAAAGTTTTTGAAAAGTACAAGGCGCCCATCCCGGTAATAACTTATATGAAGTAATTGTCCGCTATCATAATATTCTTCGTTCCAGCCTTTTACTTCATAGCCATTCTTTTTTATAAGCGCGTAATCCTCTTTAAGGATCTTCATCATTTTATTATAAATAAGAATGCCTTCAGTGCTATCTAGTACATGGGTTTGCGTGCTCCATAGCACATTTTCATTCGACCCGCTATCCTGCGCCTTTGACACATAGCTAATAATAAAAACTGAAAATAATATGAAACAGATCTTTTTCAAAAGGATAAGAAGTGATAAATATACTGAATTATTTTAATGCACTTTATACCTCATTTTTATATGAGGAATATCGTCTTCAAGATATTCTTCGCCTTCTTTAGTGAAGCCTAAATCGGTATAAAATTTAAGAAGATAAGCTTGTGCGGAAATTACAATAGCTTGATTATTATATAATTCCAGTGTTTGTTTAATGCTATGCTTCATTAGTGATTTTCCAAGCCCTTGAGTTCTGAACTCTCTTTTCACGGCTACTCTTCCAATGGAGGGTTCCTGATAAGAGGTTCCTGGAGGTAAAAGACGACTGTATCCGGCCAGCTGGTGATCACTAAAAAGCATTACATGAAACGAAGAAAGATCTTTGTCGTCTACATCCTGATAAGCGCAATTTTGTTCAACCACAAAAATATCACTTCGCAGTTTATAGATCTCAAAAAGCTCTTGAGTGGATAACGATGTAAAGTCTTTTAGAATATAACGCATTAGTATTGTCCTGTACTTAACATCACTAAAGTACAAGCTTCAATACATTCAATGCCTTTTTCAGTTGCTTGTTTTTCAAAATCAGAATTTTCAGTTCCTGGATTAAAGATAATTCTTTTCGGTTTAAGGCTTAAGATATAATCTATCCAAGCTCCTTGATTTTGAGGTCCCACGTATAGCGTAACTGTATCAATATCTTTTAGTTGAGGCTTGTCAGTTGAAATTGTTTCACCTTCAATATTCCCTTGGTGAATTCCTATTGGGTAAACGGGATGTCCGTATTTTTTTAAACGGCTGGTGGCCATGTATGCATAGCGCTCAGGTTTTGGAGAGGCTCCTATGATGGCGGTTGCTTTGCTCATTATTCTGTATAATTAAGGTCTTTGTGGAAAGTTTCTTTAAGATTTATCCACGCTATTAAAGCAAGAATTGCAACTACTATGCCAACCACGATGGCAGCTTTTTGCAGATCTGATGTTCCATCTGAATTTCGAAACTGAGTCTCAAAAAAACGAAATAAGAAGCTGAGAAAAATAACTGAGCCCCTAACAAAATTAGGAGCAGTTGTAGTGGCGGTGGCCCTGATATTTGTGCCAAAAAGTTCAGCTGCTGTGCTCATAAAAACAGCCCAGTATCCGGTTGCGAAACCTATTATAGTTACAACACTGTAGTAATATACTTCTGAAATAATGGCACATTTAAAATAAAGAATAATGGACAAAAATGTCATAATCATAAAAACGGCAAGAGCTTTTTTCCTGCTTTTTAAATAGTGGCTTAACAGACCGCTTGCAATGTCGCCCAAGGTAATTCCCAGGTAGGCGTACATAATTGATTTTCCCGCATCTGGTTTAAAACTTGTAACTTTCATCGACACAAAAATTTCAGGGGCGAAAGTGATAAGAATACCCATCACATACCAAACCGGTACAGCGATCATAATTACACTGAGGTACTGCCCTGCTCTTTTACGATTTTTAAAAAGATCAAGAAAATTTCCTTTGCTGACTTCGGTTTTACGAAGGCTCTCAAACATACCAGACTCTAAAATACCAATACGGAGTATGAGTAGAACCAGACCCATGGCGCCTCCCAAATAAAAACTCCATCGCCAGTTTGTTATCACATCGCCCATAAACCCTGCTACAACCGCTCCAAATACACCCACGGTGGCAACAATCATAGTGCCAATACTTCGCCGCTCTTTACTCATGGTCTCGCTTACCAGAGTAATTCCTGCCCCTAACTCTCCCGCTAGTCCAAATCCGGAAATAAAACGAAGCGCCGAATACATGGGGATGCTTGTAACAAATCCATTGGCGATATTTGCGAGTGAATACATTAAAATAGAACCGAACAAGACCGAAAGTCTTCCTTTTTTGTCTCCGAGTATTCCCCAGAATATTCCTCCTAAAAGCATTCCTCCCATTTGCCAATTGAGCAACGACATGCCAATAGACTTAAGGTTTTCAGAAGTTGCAGCCCTGCCCAAAAGCTCTGTAAGACTATCTTTCCGCTCGACGCTGAAAAGGACAAGATCATAAATATCAACAAAATAGCCTAGGGCAGCTACAATGATTATTTTATTCAAAGAAGAAGAACCAGAAACTATTTTACTCATAGTTGTAGTGGGATATTTTTTCTATACAGGTGAAAGAACTATTTTCTTTTTAAAACCTTAATGGTTTTTGTGCCCAAAGAAGTTTTTACTTTAAGAAGGTAAATTTCACTTGCGAGTCCGGAAATGTCAAAGCTAATTTTTGTAAGAGTAGGTTCAGTAGTTGTAGAAAATAGAGTTTTGCCGGCAAGATCAATGAGTTCTACTTTAACATACTCGTAACCTGCATCTGTTAGCAAGATTGTCATGGTTGTATTCGCCTCGTTAGTATAAGCTGTAAAATCAAATGCCGGAACAGGTATGGCAGTCAAAGTCACAGAACTTAATCCTGGACAAATATCGATAAGAGTTGCTGCGCCTGAATTAAAGTTCTTAGTATTATAATTGCGTTTGGAAAAAATGACGCGGTACATACCGTTGTTTAAAAGAGCGGAATACGAACCGTCAGCTAGTGTATAAGTAGAGTCAGTAACCGCACCCGAGGATACTGCTGCAAATTTAATTTTAATGCCGGCATGGTTTGTGTTCCCATCGAGCAATGCTGATGACTTTACAAGTGTTTTTGTGGCCGGGCACATTTTCGGAATTCCCCAGCCTATGGAATTGTTTGGTGCACAGTAGTTTGTAGATGTTTTCTTCAAGGTATCAATTACCTTCATGTTGTTGAAATTTTTATGAGCCTGCCAAAAGCAGGTCATGGCTCCGGCGAGAACTGGTGTTGCAAAAGAAGTTCCGCTACCAGGATATCCATCGTTACCAATTTCTCCCCCGGTAATCCAGGTATTTACTCCTGTGGCAACAAAATCTGGTTTAATTCTTTTGTCGGAGGTGGGTCCAACTGAACTGAAACCACCAATTATTCCAGCAGTATCCACAGCACCGACAGTGCAAATACTATCTGCGTCGCCCGGAACACTAATATATTTCCAACTGTTCGCTCCTTCATTTCCAGCGGCATTTAAAACGAGCATACCTTTTCTTGCGGCCATATTTGCAGCAATACTCATAGGGGCAGTTCTACCATTTAACGAAGCGTAAGTGTGATTTTGATTAGGGTCATCAAACTGCGTGTAACCCAACGATGTTGTAAGCACATCGATACCTACACTGTCGGCAAACTCAGCTGCCCGAATCCAATTATATTCTTCGCTCAGAGTTTCCTGCGCCTCTTCGGTTCTGAATAACCAGATATCAGCAAGCGGTGCTGAACCCAACATGCGTCCCGGAATGTTTCCGGCAATTGTTGACAGAACTGCTGTTCCGTGAGTGCTACCCATGTATACATTTGTGCCACCATCGGCAAAATTTCTTGTTCCAATAATCCCTCCCCTATTTCTTAAACTATCAAACCCATGGTAAGTGTCTACATTTGAAAAACCTGCATCCATAATACCTATTGTCATTCCCTGGCCGCGATAACCTTGTTCGTGCAAGCAGACAACATTAAGTTGTTGATTTTGCCAGAATGATCCGCCGTAATTATAACTTGTGGATGAAGTTTCTTTCGCTTCGCGTCCCTGGGCAAAGTTGGTTTCAGGATTGGTGTTTACTGGTTCGTTTATGGAAATATGGTATTTTTTTACTTTAGACGTATCTAAAACAAAACTAAAAGTGCTGATTGTTGCAAGGGCTGTAACAGCTTGAGATCGGCTTGGTACAGAAATAACTACACCATTGAGCCACTTGGAGGAAAACAACACAGTAACATCTGTAACACTATCAATTTGTGAAACATAACTTGGATTTACGGGCAAGTCTGTGACATTGTAATTAATAGAATAAGCCAATCGCCTGGAAATGGATTTTTGAGTCAGAAAGGCAGAAGGGTTGGTAAGTGTATAAGGGGTTCCTGTTTTATCTTTCAGCTTGATCCAGTACTTAAATTGTGAAAAGGATGTGAATCCTGAAAAAATAAAACAAATTAAAATTAAAGCAGAGAGTTTTTTATTCATAACCATAAGTAACCAAAGTTTGTTTATAAATTATACCACTTTCAATTCTGCTTTCCACAGGCATGTTAGCGACAATAGTATTTGACAGAAGGTCTTTAATTTCGCGGGATACCAGTCCTACTCCCTTTGCATATTTTTCAATATAATATTCGTACGAGATTAAAGTTCGGTAATCTTTTTGTTTTACAAGTAATACACTTGGGAAACTTGTGCTTGCAATAGTTTCTGTTCTATCTATATAGTCGTAGGTAAATTCTTGTATTCCCAAAGTATTATTTGCATTTCCATCCCAACTGATTTTTTCCTGAACCGGAAAAATAAGCTTGGTGATACGTTGATTTGATTCCACAACCTGGATACTACTTTTATTTGCATTAATCATCCATGCTTCTTTAATGGTCCAGGGAATACTGTCGTAGGATTTTAATGGATCAAATCTTTTAACAGAACGTTCTATTCGAATAGCGGGTTGACCAGTATTATCTGTAAAATTCTCTACCAATTTTTCTTTGATACGGTATTTGTAAACAAGGGTATCTTTAGGTAACTGCGTATAAACGGTACTATCAATATCATAAATAACAAATTTGCCAAGATCAGTTGGATAATACTCGAGCCCTAAAAGGGATGAATCTTGAGCAATCTCTTTTTTAGAGCAGGATACCAGCAAGAATAAAATGAGACCAGCAACTATAAATACATGATTTTTCAAGTATTTAAATATAGTGAAAAGAAACAGAAACTTGAGAGAATGTAGGGTTGTAAAAAAACGCAATTTGTTAACACTTCAATTTTTGAAAAATAAAGTCTGAAATACCCTGGTTAAAGCTGGTGTAACCCTGGCATCCCTTATATGACACTTTCTAAGGCAAAGATGGAAACTATGAGCGTAAAAACAAGAGGGTTAAAATCCGTAATCTTTGTAGGTTTTTGTAAATTCGCCTTCTTCAAACTTGGGATTCACTTGCAGGAAGTGATAATTGTATTCTTCAAAGATTCCCTTTTCATCATTAACTTTCATACTGATTGGTAAAAAGTAAAGTTGATCAATATACATGGTAACTGTTCTGGCATACCAATTTGGAATTTTAATAACCTGACCTTTTTTAAGAATATCAAAATAATCCTTGAATTTTGGATTTTTTTCGAGGATCATATATTCAGCAATGTGAAATTTACGTGCTATAGATGTTATACTTTCATTCTCACCAATGGTATAATCGATGTACTTAAAATCTTTATTATCAATTAAAATTTTATAACAAGGTCGGTTATTAACCCGTTCTTCACCAGCGTAAGAAAATACATCATCAAACTTCTCACCCAGTTTGTCTATAGTATTTTGAATAATACTGGCGAAATAGTCATAACCCATCTCATTCAGCGTATGATGCTGATCCTGGCGCATTAAATTCCCCATGGGATCCAGATTCAGATTAAAATAGGGGAAAGAATTAGGTTTAACGAGCGCTTTTCCTTCGTTTTGCCCTTGCAACCAAAGCACTTCAATTCCTTTGATGTAAAGATATATAAGACGAGGGTTGCGGCTGAATTTTACGGCACTTTCATAATAATTGTACCCTTTTTTTCCGCGCTCGGTTATCTTAAGGTGGTATTTAAGCCCTTTTACTTCTTTAATTGACTTTAGACTCTTGATAACAATGTCTTTACAGTTAAGATCTGATTTTTGGGAATAGCCAAAACCCAGTTGAGTAAAAAAAAGTACAACAAATAGTAGAGATATATTTATTTTCATACGAAGCGCAAAAATACTATAATCGTTATAATCATTACGGTTTATTAAAAATTATTTAATAAAAAATTGTTTCTGCATAAAATTCATTCTATATATTTGAAATAGAAGGTTACATTTGTGGTCCATAATCAATGAGCGTTCAGCAAACCATAATTAAAGGAATTAAAGAGCAACTCTTCTTTAATAACTATCTTGTTTTGCCAAATTTTGGAGGTTTCGTTCTTAAATCGACCCCCTCACACTTTTCCGCTTCCGGCGGATTACTTGTACCTCCTTCAAAAACAGTTAGTTTCAATGCTCAGTTAAAGCAAAATGATGGTATTCTTGCAGTCTGGCTTCAAAATGCTTTAAAATGCCGTGCCAACGAGGCGCTAAATCATTTAACTGACTTTTCAGAATTTTGTACTGGCATTTTAAATGCTAAAAGGCGTTTGGCTCTTGAAGGAATAGGTTTCTTTTATCTTGACTTTGAAAATAATATTTGTTTTGAACCACAACAGGATTCTAACTTTTTAACAAAAAGTTTTGGTTTAGGTTCTGTTTCTATAAAAGAACTAGAGATTACTTTAACAGAGCCTAAAAAAGAAACTGTCTTTGTTGACCGTACTTTACATACATCAGAACATATTTCAGAGCCAGTAAATGGTCCGGTAAAAAGCAGAAGAAATTATTCGAAGATAGCGATTCCTGTTTCGCTTGTTGCGGTGTTAATTGCTCTTCTTGGATTGCTTGTAAACAACACGCAATTTAAAGGAGATTTGAGAGCTTCGTTATACGGAGAAACTACAAAAGGTATTTATACGCCACTTAATTACGCTGATCTAAGTATTCTTGGTAGCGATATAAAACAACCCACCTATGTTGCAGATGCCAATGGAATTGCAACGCTTGAACTGGATGCTAAAAAACATATCGCAGTTAAAGCCCTTGAAAACAGCTTTAATACGCCCGATTTAAAACACTCAGGATCAACTCATATAACCAACCTTGGGTCTGGAAAATTCGAAATTGTTTTAGGTTGTTTTACGGTACTTGAGAATGCTGAACGTATGGTAAGCAAGCTGTCTTCTAAACACATTCGCGCCACGGTAAGTGGTAAAAATAACAAAGGAATGTATGTTGTAAGCAATGGCAATTACGCCACAAAAGAAGAGGCTATCACAAAACTTATTGAAGTGAAGGATTTCTTTCCTCACGCCTGGATTAAAAAAGATCAGTAAGATCTACTTTTTTTCTTCTAAATTTTCACTACTTTCTTTCTTACGACTTTTTCTATAAATCAAGACCCCAATCATCAACGTGGCTGCAAAGCCAAAGAGTCCTAGTATTCCAACTAATAAGCCTGAAGTGGATTTTACTACCACAAGAAAAACAATTGCTACAAGTAATACTGTAGCCAATTCGTTTAAGAGTCTGAGTTTTAATGATGAAAGATTGAATAATCCTTTTTTCTGTTGCGATAAAATGCGTTGACAGCCGATATGATAAATGGTGAGAACGCCAACAGAAATTAATTTTAACCACATCCATGGTTGACTTAAATAGAATTCCCAATTCAGATACAACATCCATCCACCAAAAACAAAAGTCCCTATCATGGACGGCCACCCGATAATATACCAGAGCTTGCGTTGCATTAAAGTTAACTGATCGGTTAAAATCTTTTTTGCTACGTCATCTTTTTTTTGAGCTTCTGCAGCGTAAATAAAAAGTCTAACAATATAGAAGAGCGCCGCAAACCAGCATACTACGAAGATTATGTGTAGCGAAAGAATATATTTAATTTGTGTAGAATCCATGTCGCAAAAGTAAGGTATAATTACCTAAATTTGTAACCTTACAAAAATTATGAAATCCAAGACGCCATCGCAATCCGCAACAATAAACACCGAAATGATTCTTCCCACAGATACCAATCACGTTGGAAATCTATTTGGAGGAACTTTAATGAAGTGGGTTGACATTACAGGTGCGATTGCCGCCCAACGTCATTGCGGCCGAGTGGTTGTCACAGCTGCTATTAATCACGTATCGTTCGATAATCCCATCCGCCAAAACAGTATCGTAACACTTGATGCGAAAGTAAGCCGTGCATTTTCAAGCAGTATGGAGGTTTTTGTGGATGTTTTTGTAGAAAATCCAACTACCGGGGCAAAAACCAAATGCAACGAAGCAATATTAACGTTTGTGGCCATTGATCAGAATGGCTCTCCCCTGCCCGTTCCACCTTTGAGTCCTGAAACCGAAACGGAAATTAAGCGTTATGAAGGAGCTTTAAGAAGAAGGCAATTATCTTTAGTTATAGCAGGAAGAATGAAGGCCGAGGACGCTACCGAATTAAAAGCATTATTTACTTAGTCTTTTCTTTTTAGAATTTTCGGGCATTTTATTTTCTTCTGGTAACTGTTTTGGGAGTGTATGAAGTTCAAATCTCGAACGGGGACGTTTAGCATACTGCCAGTTAAACCCTTTGATCTTTGCATTTTCAACATCCACAAGTTTAATCGGATCAATGTCTCCATTCGTCAATGGTTTCATAGTTACTTTTTCAATATCCCCTTTTTTAAACCACATGTAGATTTCGGAGCAATTTGTTTTGTTGAGACCTATTAATTTCTCTTTGTTTTTTGGATAATAAAGAACATCTGCATTGCCTGTTACAATTACACGCCTTATAGTATCGTTCGAAATGAGTCCGTCTATAGCTCTGCCAGACAGCTGGTTAAATTTATTTTTATTGTTTAGCGTATCGACCTGTTGAATAAGAAAAGCTTTGCCTTCGAGATGAAAGCCTTTGACCGAACTTTTTCCTATATCTACTTTTATAATTTTAGAAGTTGCCTGTGAATTTGTGCTCCAGAGTACCGGAGTATTAAATAGTTTCATTAAAGAATCTTGTGTGTTCATGGTTGCCGAATCACACATGGCCTGAAGATCTGTTTTATAAATCTTAACATGATGATAAGCATTTAGAAAATTATTTACAGAATCAAGATCTCTGTGGTAAAGTGTATCGGCGGCAATGAATAAAGTATCCTTTTCCATGATGCGTGCGTAGATGGCTTTTTTCGTTACTAGTGCTTCTGACTTTAATTCATGATATTCAACGTAATCGCCATATATAATAGATTTTTGGGAAGTATCTACCAGAGTGACATTTCTAAAAGCTCTCCCATATTTTAGAAGTCTGTCATACACCAAACTGTCGCCCCTCAGTTTTTGTTGGGATGTAACAAGTAAAGCGTTTTTACTGAAAGCTGCTTTCTCTTTATTGGTATCGTACCAGCCATTTTCGCAATAAATATAATCTGTTTTACTTAAAATGATGCTTGGCCCTAGAAAATACGAAGTTCTTGTTGGGATTTTATACTTAAGTGTGTCGGAGTTCATTTTGTAATCCGGATTGGTGAGAACCACATCATAATGAAAGGTGGCTTCTTTGGTAGCAGAATAATAATGTCCGTTTTTACTTACCAGTGTGTTTTCTTTGTTTACAATAGTTCCGCCGTTGTAATAATTAGCAATAGAATTTCCTACGTCAAAAGTCAGGTAATTTGTTGTGAGAGTCATGTCTTTTTCCACACACTTTACATTGTTTTTAAGTGTTGCAATTCGGGTTTTACCTTCGTATAAGAGGCTGTCTCCCGTTACCCTGATACTGTCTCCCTTAGTAATTAGAATATGCCCGTAAGCTTTCATCCTGTTTGTTTCAGAATAGATATACGCTGTATCGCAATACAATAAAGCACCTTCGTGTTCACAAATTACATTTCCACTTAAAATTTTTGCTTCATTCTTTTCACCGTCGTATTCAAGATTATCCGCATTTCTGATCTCAATTTGTTTTTTTGAGGGCGGCAATAGAGGCGATTTTTGTGCTACAATTTGAAAATAGCTCACCAGACTAAAATATATAAAAAAAACTTTTTTAAACATCTCTTTTAATCGGTTGCCAGACACTTGTTTTAATGCCTTGTGTAAATTTTATAAACCCATCGAGTAATGCCAGGTTCATGAGGTAAAAATGACTAATGAATTTCAAAAAAGAGTTTTGAAATTTAAAAAAATGGTCAAGAATGGGAAATGAAAGTCCGAAGAGTTGCATAAAAAATAATACGCTAAAAATAGGCTGGAATGAACAAAGAAAGAGTGATGAAAAAAGGCTCAGGATGAGAAAAAAAGGTGTGAGCCAGCGTAAAACCTTGTGTGACCAGAAGGTATAACTAATTGGCTTCCAGAAAGTAATAAGCAGTTTCTTAAAGAAAAAAAGATTCTGAAAATTTCCGGAAGAGATTCTGACCTTTCGTTTATATTCGCCGGCAGTATCAGAGGGCACATCCTCAATGCAAATTGCTTCTGAATTAAAAAGTGTATATTTTCCACGGTTTAAAACCTGCATGGTAATAAAAAAATCGTCTACTATAAATTTTAGTGGCACTTTGCTAAAAAGGTTATCACGAATAGCATAACAGCCTCCTTCAGCCCCCATAATTAAATTAAATGCATTGCTTTCGCAGGACTTAATTTTATTTTCCATTGAGAGGTATTTTTTCTCTTGAATTGCTATTCCCTCATCGTTCAATGACTCTTTTACAATGTTACCAGCCACAATTCCAACCCGGTGATCTTTAAATTTTTTCACCAGTTCAAAAAGTGTTGTTGGTTTAAAAATTACATTGGCATCGGTCATGATCAAAATTTCTTCATCTCCCATAGATTGCAGATGGTTAATGATACTGATTTTACCAACCCTTCCCGTAAATTTTACGAGTTCAAGATTTTGATATTTTTTCTTGAGAGATTCCACGATGGCGTCTGTATTATCGGCAGAAGCATCGGATCCCACATAAACTTTTATTTTAGCTGGCGGATAGGTAGTGTTAAAAATAGAGTCGATTTTTTCTTTAATTACTTTTTCTTCATTGTAGGCAGCCACTAGAACTGCGACATTTGGAAGAAGTTCGTCAGCTTGATATTCAAGGATTTTATTTTTTGATTTTGAAAAAAAAATCATCATAACTGCGGGATAAAGCAGGTAGGTATGCACTATCAAAGCCACTGACGCTGTAAAAACTATCAGCAGAAAGCTATGCATTTAATAATTTGTTGTAAAATTCAACAAGGCGGGCCGCTACTTTGAAGTTATCAAATTCAGCACGGGCAAATTCAGCAGCATTTTTTTCCAGGTCTGTTCTTATCGAATTGTCTTTTAGAAGTTTTATAACTGCATTTGAAAACTCTTTGGCATTATCAGCTATAAGAATATTTTTACCATCCGTGTAATTTATACCCTCTGCGCCAATGCTGGTGCTAACTATTGCTTTGCCATAAGCCATACCTTCAATAATCTTTATCCTTAAACCACTACCCGACCAAAGTGGAACTATCATTACCTGGTGTTGTTGAAAAAATGCTTTTCCATTTTCAACATTTTCAACGATTACTACGTTAGGTCTGGTTATATGAAAAAATTCAAGAGGCATGCCCCTGCCCGCTACTATTAATTTTGCTTCTGGTACCTCCTTGTGAATTGTATCCCAACAGTTAGTCAAAAACCAATTCGCCGCTTCCTGGTTGGGAAGCCAATCCATCGATCCGAAATAAAAAATAGTTTTGGCTTTCTCGTTCAGATTGAGTTTGGTCTGGTAACTCTTAACGTCGACACCAGTTATGCAACTAAAAATCGGTTTAGTAAACCCTAATTTTTTAAACTCATCCTCATCTGTTTTCGTGATAGGTACAATTGCATCCACCTTCGCCATAACTTCCATCTCAAACTTTTTAAGACGCTTGTTCTGGAGGGTTAAATAGATTTTTTTAGCACTCATTTTTTCGTGAGCAATATGCCTTCTCCAGATAAAATGTTCAATATTGTGTGCTCTCAAAACTACCCTGGCTTTTGAATATTTTTTTATGGTGTCGATATAAACACCCATAAACAAGCCCTCTACCTGCACTATGTCAAAGGTTTCTGACTTTAATGTTTCGATCAATTTTCGTTCAAACGCTTTAAAATAAAACCTTGAAACAAAGTAGGAACTACCTGTAAATAGATTAAAAAACGCTCCAAGGGCGGATGTATTGGTGTTATTATATACAGAAGCGTAGTGTGATTTGATTTTAAATTCTTGAGGAACTTCAGAATCAGCCTTAAAATGTTTTTTTGTATTAATGGTTAGTAAATGTAAAGGAATGTTGTTTTCAATGAAGCCCTTGGCCATATTAAAGATAGCAATACTACTCCCGTCATTTGTAGGGTAAGGCGCTTTATTAGATATCTGTAAAACTTTAAACACGTGTTTTTTTCTTGAACAATTTACCAATCCATGTATAATAGACCGTGGCATCAAATATAGCAGAATCGTTGGCTGCTTTAACTGTTAAAAAAATACTTATCGGCATAAAAATTACCAGAGGCGCCCACAGAGCTTGCCATGGAGGCATAAGGCCATCTATCGCCAACGAATTAAACATTTCCGTTAAGATATAAAAAGTAAGAAAGAAAAATACAGAAACTATTACCGGAAGCCCCAAACCACCTTTTTTAATAATTGCACCAAGCGGTGCGCCTACAAAAAATAAAATAATGCAGGCAAAACACACTACAATTTTTTTATGCCATTCCATCAGAAATTGATTAATCTGCATGTCTTCCCCCTCTCTGCCGATGCTGTAACTATCCACATTGCCTGCCGCCGTGCGGGCAATATTTAATGCATTTTGAATAGCCATATTAAACTGATCGGTCTTTAAACTATCATAAAAAATTTGAACATTGCTAGTAGGAAAAGCATTTTTAGAACCTATGAGCGCAGAAGTTCTGCTGTAAAAGGAAGTTTTGGATTGATGAATTAGATTATCTACACGCCTCCTTAAAACCCTCCTGGTGGAATCTACTACCGAATCTATTTGCCAGACATTCAGCATTTCACCATGATTTTTAAAAAGTTCTTCATTTGTACGTTTCATTTTAAAATCCTCAAGCGGAATTTTAACCTGGAGTTGTTTGTAGATAAGATGAGAAAGCGCTTTTTGAGAGCCTGATTTATTTTGATCATCTTCCATATAACGGTTACCATCTCTTAAAATTAGCACTAATGCAGACGTATCGGCGGTTGTGGTGATCTTTCCAGTTTTAGAATACATCTGAATGGTATTGCCCTGGTGAGAACTATGATCATAAATATAAACATCATAAAGTACGTCTTTTTTTGGAGATTTTTTTCCAACGCGTAAACTGTAATTATCGATCTGATTGTAGAATATCCCTTCTTTAATATTTACTGCGGGTTTTTTTTGCCGTATATCGTACAAGAGTGCGGTAGAATTTAACTGCACTACAGGTAAAATAAAATTATTGAAAAGAAAAGTGAGTCCGGCAAGAAATAAGATCAGAATAAAAACAGCCTTCATAATTCTGAAAAGCGAAAGTCCGGAAGATTTCATGGCGGCCAGTTCGTAAGCTTCGGCCATGTTACCAAAACTCATAATAGACGCCAGTAAAACTGCTAATGGAATACATTGGGGAATTATGGCGATCCAGGCGTAGGCAAACAGTTGTAATAAATCTGTGGTTTTAAGTCCTTTACCTATAAAATCGTCGAGGTAAGTAATAACAATTTGCACCAAAAACAATAGAAAAACACTTATGAAAAGTGTCGCAAAAAAAGGAGGTAAAAACGACTTGAGCGTTAGTGTATGTAATTTTTTCAGAAACACAATTTCGTGTATAAAAATACAGTTATTTGCTTACTTTTAATTTATAAATTAAACAAACTTTGTTATTTTTGTTGACTTATGATAAACGGAAAAAAAATAATTGCGGTTCTTCCCGCTTACAATGCGGCACTCACATTAAAGAAGACTTACGACGAAATTCCATTTGATATTGTAGACGATGTTGTGCTGGTAGATGATCACAGTAAAGATAACACTTCGGAAGTTGCAAAAGGAATTGGAATAAAGCACGTGATCCGTCACGAAAAAAATAAAGGATACGGCGGAAACCAAAAAACATGTTATGATACTGCTATGAATCTGGGAGCTGATATTGTAATTATGCTTCATCCCGATTATCAATACACTCCTAAACTAATTCAAAGCTTGAGCTATTTGATCGCAAATGACCTTTACCCTGTAGCCTTTGGTTCAAGAATTTTAGGAAAAGGCGCGTTAAAAGGTGGTATGCCATTGTATAAATACATTTTTAACCGTATGCTTACCTTCACTCAAAATGTTTTAATAAATCAAAAATTATCTGAATACCATACGGGTTACCGTGCCTTTTCTAAAGAAGTAATTCAAAAAATTAATTATCACGCAAACTCAGATGATTTTGTGTTTGATAACCAGATGATCTCACAAATATTTTACGCCGGCTTTGATATAGCTGAAGTTACTTGTCCTACAAAATATTTTCCAGAGGCCAGTTCTATAAATTTTAGAAGAAGTGCAAAATACGGAATGGGAGTTTTAGGAGTTTCGTTCACACACTTCTTCAACCGTATAGGATTGTTAAAATCAGAAATTTATAAAACCAAAAACTAAATAAGATGGCGGTTTATCGTTTTAAAGTTTTCCTGGAAGATAATGAAGATGTTTTTAGAGACATTGACATTAAAGCTGCACAGACCTTTGAGCAGTTCCATACCATTATACAAGAGGCTTTCAAATTTGATGCAAAGCATGCCTCCGCGTTTTTTGTAAGTGATGATTACTGGCGCAAAGGTCAGGAAATTACTCTTCGAAAAGAGGATCTTCCTCTAGAAGAAGAAGAAATTCGCAAAAATGTAGATCCAAAGAAGTTAATGTCTGAGACGAAAATTGCAAAGTTTATCGAGCAGCCGCACCAGCGTTTTGTTTACGTTTTTGATCCTGTTGTTCAATGGACTTTTCTTATTGAGATGATTAAGATTGTGGAAGAAAACTCTAAATTAAACTACCCTGCAATTATAAAAAGTTACGGTACTGCCCCAAAACAATATAAACAAGTTAATCTTGCTAAAGAAGAACTTAGTCCAGATATGGCGATGGCCGGTTTGCTTGCCGATCCTGAAGAAGATGAGGATGACGCCGCTTACAAAACACTTGACACAGGTGAAGAAGGGGTTGAGGAGGATGATATAAATAGTCTTGAAGGTGAGGAAGGTGAAGAAGTAGAAAACGAAGAAGGACACGACGAAGAAGGCGCTGAGGATTTAGGGTTTGATAGCGAAGAAGAACATTAACCTTTACTTGGAAGAAGTTGTTGTGGTATCACTATTCAGGTGTTGAAAATCTATATTTATTATTTTTATATTCTTGTTTTTAGTCATCTTAACCCGCACAATTCCAATTTCTCTTATTAAAAAACCTGTAGCTAACAAAGCGGCCGAAATGTAGGCCGCTTTTTCATTGAAAACAGGCGAAGTATCGGTAATAACATTATTAACAGTATTGAGTGTGACAAATCCCACTCCAACCATAAAAAAGATTGTCTGAAAAGTAGTTATCAGCGGATTGTGTTTTCTCAAACGTAAAGCCTTTATCTGGTCCAACTTCACTTCTGTATAGTTTTCAAAAAGAATGGTACTGTCTTGTAACTTGATAATCTTGTCTTTATTAAAATGATGCTCACCTTTTAACTTAAACTCCAGCATTTCAGTGTTTAATACGTCAATAATTTTAGGGCTTCCAAAGCGCATATAAGTCACGCGTAAAAGAGATTGTGATTGGGCTTTTGCTAAACCCGCAGATAAAACAATTAATAAGAGAATATATTTTAAATATTTCATCATGAAGGGCGTAATTAAAAGTACGTTATTAAATTGAATCTTTCAATTTATATGCCAACCACTTATATCCCAACCAGGCAGTATCTATTTTATGAGTTTAAACCTTTTGAAGACCTTGTTGACTTCTTCAATGGTTTTAAATTTAAGATTCATAAGGGAGAAGATGATGACTGTAAACGCGCTACCAAGAGATGCTTTTACAAGCGGATGCCAGGATGCTGGAATAAGCAGAATAAAAGCTACAGAGGTTATAATGCAGATCAAAATAAAAAAAGTGTGTTTTGAAAAAGGCTGCATTTTAAAGCGCAGAATGATATAGAAATATTTCAAAATATTGAAAACGCCAATCGCTAGAAGTGTAGCTGTAGCGGCACCAGAAATCCCGAAACGGGCAATCAGTATATTGTTAGCAAACAAAGAAACTACTATAAGTATAAATAAGAAAAAGGAAGCTGCGAAATACTTGTGAGAATAAAGAATGACGGAAGAATTAACTCCCGTAAGCAGATTAAATAAGGACGAAAATGAAACGATAAAAAAAGCTGTTTTACCCTGGTGGTACTCAGCAGGTAGATTCATAAAAATTAAATCAATACCAGACCATAACAAACAAAAAAGAACTCCGCCTGCAAAAAACATGTAGCGACTGCTCATTTCGTAAATTTTTGCCACCTCTGCCCTGTCATTAATATTCCATGCGTAGGCTATTTTCGGGCTGGCAATTCTATCAAGACTGTTAAATGGAATCTCCATAACCGCGCACATCATCACGCAGGTTGCATAAACTCCCACCAATTTTTCATTTAAAAAATGTCCGATAAGCAATTGATCTATAAACTTAATACCAAGCGATGCGAAGGCGGTTAACATCATTAAAAAACCAAAAAAGAAAATTTCTCTCAGATTTAAAGTTTTAAAAAATGCCAGGTTTATCCTAAAAGAAATGGAATTGTTTTTAAGAAGGTAAATAAGAAGTAAGATGAGTTGCACTAAAAAAACACCTATGAAGCACAATACAAAAAAGTGTTTATCTATAACGTTATAACTATAAAGCAGAACCACAATAAGTTGTCCAACCCTTGTAAAAATATCGGTTAAAAATACAGTAAAAGTTGTTTTAAGTAAGGCAGTGGAATAAATGGTGTAAACAGAGATTAAAGATAATATGTAGGCAAAAACAAGTGATTCGTTAAAATATTTGGGGAACTCCGGCGAATTGTGGTAGTAGCCGACAAAAAAAGATTTACCCAGGTATATGAGAAAACCAATAATACAGGCTCCAAATGAGCTTACTAATAAAATTAAGGTAAACAGCCCATGATGCCGATTGTCGTCGTTTCTAATTTTAGGAAAAAAACGAAGTGTAATACTCCCTATTCCAAGCGGCATTAAAACTGCGGCCATCCAAGAAAAAGAAAAAAGTAAACGTACTAACCCAATGTCTGACGATGAAATTAAATTTGGTTGAATGTAAATTATTAAGAAGCCAAGAGCAGCACCAATGTAGCTTAATAAAGTGTTGTTTATACTTTGTTTTTTTATTTCCCCCACTTATATAGACTTAAAATTGCATTTGATATTGTTTATGGCACATTTGTCGCAATGAAGATAACATTCCAATACCTTTAATTTCAGAGCAAAAATAATATTATTTCGGGGTAAATTTAGTCAAAGCTTGTTAATCATTTGAAGCATAAATTTATGATTATCAGTACTGAAAAAGAAATACACCACATATCGCCGTGTGCGAATTGCTTTACTACTTCGAAGATAACACTTTATTATACAAGCTAATTTGAGTATCAATGTTGGAAGTAAGCTGATAGTTTTCATAAGCTTGCTTATAAGCCCTATCGATCATGGAATAATATTTTTCAGGGTGTAAAACCAGGTCCGTGATCGCCTCCGCCGTTTGTTGTGCATTATTAAAATCGACAAATACAGCATTATTCGCGTCAGCAACAACTTCTAAAAAACCAGGTGTGGGTGTAACAACCAAAGGTATCTTGCATGCCATTGCTTCAATTAACGAGACTCCAAAACTTTCTTGTTTCGATAAATAAACGCAAATGTCGATCTTCTCTAACCGATCTGGAATTTGTTCAGAATTAATCCAGCCTGAAAATTCAACTTTATCTTCAATTTTTAAATCTTTTACCAGTTGCCTCATCTTGTGCAACTTACTGCCATCGCCCGCCATTAGAAGCTGTAACTTATATTCCGGAATTTTTTTTGTTACCAGAGAAAATGCTTCAAGGAGTATTTCTGGTGCGTATATATTTTCGATTTTTTTAAAACATCCAATATAAATTATCTTGTCTTTGCAAAGCGGTGTATGCTCTCTTTTTCTAAAAAGGCTAAAATCTATTCCAAAAGGAATAACACAAATAGGCCGATTTGAATATAAACTCATCTCTTTGGCCATAGCATGACTTGTAGAAATTATACTGTAAGCCCTGCTTAGGTTGTATTTAATGATCTGTTTATTTATAAAACCCTGTGTGGGGAAAAGAAAAACATCGCTTCCCCATGCCGTTACAAGATGTCTTTTAAAGCCTGTAAGGTTTGCAAGAAGTGAATAATTTGTAATGAAATGAGAATGCAAAATATCTGGCTTAAATTGCCTTATCATAGTCCTTAATTTTAAATAAAGTTCAATATATTTTGATACTAAATTTCTATAAGGCTTTTTAGGGTAATACACGTCTTTAAGCACTTCATACCACTTATCTTCTGATGTTGGGGCGTTTATACTAAACAAAGCTACCGTTACCTGTTTGTGTTTAAGAGCCAGGGCCCATTTTTTTGTATGAGACGAATTAATATTTGCTACTAAAAGAACTCTCATAAAATACAGAATACTACTCCCTAATCTTTTTTATTAGTCAAATTTAGCAAAAAGATCTGTCGGGAGTAACCTATTGCCCTAGCAATGCGATTATTTCTTTTTTCTTTAGTTCTGAAATATAAAATACCGTAGAATTTTTCATAGTTATATAGTGTTTTAAACCGGTAGAACATTTCTCAATAAAATTTACGTTCACATAACTAGTTTCATTTATTTTCAGGTAATTAGAGAAATTTTTGAGGATGAATTCAAATTCGGATAAAGGCTTCGCAGAGGTATGCTTTTCGGAATAGTACTTTGTGAATAGCGTTTCGCTACTACCTTGTTCTATATACATAATCTCTTCAATATCCAGTAGTACCGCAGTGTTGTTGATGTTCAGCAATAATTTATTTAAAACCTTTTCAGAATTATATAAGCTGACAATTTGTTTAAGATTATCCGACTTGTTTTGTTTACTCTTTATGCTTTGTTCCACTTTTTCTAAAGTGATTTTAAACTTATCAAGATCAATTGGTTTCAAAACATAATCTAAAGCATTAAAGTCAAAGGCTTGTAGAGTATATTCGTCGAAGCCAGTTATAAAAACAACATCAAAATCTATTTCCAAGAAGTGGCTTAAAAGATCAAAACCACTACCATCCGGCATTTTGATATCCAAAAAAACCACATTCGGCTTAAACTGCTTTATAACACTAATTCCATCGCGAACGTTTTCTGCTTCGCCTACGATCTCAAACCCGGGGTTTATTTTTACGACCAAAAGCTCAATCAGTTTCCTGTTTAAATATTCGTCGTCAATTATAACTGCTTTTATTTTACTCATAAACTAGGGGAGACAAATTTAAAGGTAATTGTATAGTGACTCTTGTTCCGCACGGTGCATTTTTTTCATCTACGAGATCAGTATAAAGAATATCAGCCGTGTTAATTGCAAAAAGATAATTGATATTGCTTAATCGCTGCTCTGTTAGTTGTAAACCTTTTGATTGCCTGATATTTCCAATATTCTTCTTTTTGGTTTGACGGCCAACGCCATTATCTTCTATAATAATTTTTAAAATATCCGAATCTTTAACAATACTAATAATTAGCTTCCCCTTCCTTAAATTTTTCAGTGGTAATAACCCATGCCAGATTGTGTTTTCGATAAGAGGATTTAATATCAGAGCCGGCACATATATTTTTTCCTGATCAATATCTTCACCCACATGGATCTCATAATTAAATTTATTCTCAAATCGCAATTGTTCAAGATCCATATTTAAAACAGCTATTTCAAGTTCTTCGCGCACAGTAGCCAACGAACGTGTTGAAAAATTTAAGATTTGTCTAACCAGTAAGCCGAACTTAGCAATGTACTTTGTTGCGGCTTCTACCCTATTGTTCACAATCAAGAGTTGAATGGCAGATAAACAATTTGACATAAAGTGTGGATTTATTTGCGCTTTCAGCGCAATAAGCTTATACTCCATAATAAGTCTTTCAGCGTTCTCTTTGCGGGTTCTTCTATTTTTTAAGTTTTTAAAAACCAACGAAAGGCTCAAAATTATTGTAAGAATTATTATTACCGCTACAACTACTACAAAGTAAGGTGTCTGCCAGAACGCAGGTACAATGGAAAATGGGACAACGAGTTTGAAATTTTCTCCCTGAATTATTGCAGGGTATGTGTTTAATGTATAATTTCCTGGAGGTAATTTTTGAAATTTAATACTTGTTCCATATGTTAGGCCACTTTCGATAGCCGGCCCGCTAAGAATATATTTTATTTCAGTTTTGCTATTAGAAAAATGAATCAGATCAAAGTCAAATTCAATATTATTTTCATAATAACTCAGTGATTTTAAAACAGTCGTAGGTTGTTCAACAGAATTAACATAGATCTTGTTTAAATTAAAATTGATATTTTCCTCTGTAGCAATTTTATCATAGTCAACAATTACAAGTCCGTTTTTTGTAGCCATATAGATCTTTTTTTCAAAATACACCGCATTCTGAACATCACCTGTGTAAATACGAACCCATTTTAGAAGCATAGGGTTATTTCGGTTTGATTGGGCATAAAACAACCCTTTATTTGTAGATAATAAAATAGCATCTTGTTCGGTAAAATTAACAGCGTTCACAATATCACTTGGAAGCCCTTCTTTTGTAGAAATGTTAATCAGATTATCGTGTTTGTCGAGAAAAAAAATGCCGTATCCCGTTGAGCTAAACCAAAAATTATCGTACTTGTCTTTTGTGATTTTGCGGATAATCTTGTGTTCAGTTGATTTTAGATAAACTGGCCGATCTAATTCAACTTTCACAACGCGCCAAGCATCTTTAAAAGTTTCGGGCGATCTAAATATTCCCAGGTCGCACAGGTAAAGTCCATTTTCAGTAGCTACGATCAAATCTCCTTTTCTGTACTCACAGTCTAAAGTTTTAGAATTTACGTCAAAACGCTTAATAAGCTCTTCTTTTACAATAGCGCCAAACCCCCTTCTTTGAAGATAAACGATTGTATCAGATTTTTTATAAATAAACTTCTGAATATTCTGCATTTTTTTGAGATTCCAGGAGTTAGTGGATTTGCCAGCGCCTATTTTCTTTTTCTTTAGGCTGTACATGAATGAAAGAAAATAATTCCCATCAAACTTTGCGATATCTAAAGTACTCTCTGATTTATAAAACGGATCTGCGGTTTCGTTATGCTGATAAATAGCTTCTATTTGGTTGTTGCGGATTTTAAAAACATCATCGTTAGAGGTGGCAACATAAAGCTCATTATCAATTATTTTTAAATAATTGATTGAGTGAGACAATAAACTATTACCGCTAAAATGCGAGTTATTTATATTTTCGTAATGAAACAGTCCTAGACCTGGAGTTGAGGCCCACAAGCCATTCTGCGAATCAATCAGTACGTCGTTTACGGTTGTATTTTTTAAGTAATGGTTTATGATAGAATCTTTTTCATTCAACTCATAAATCCCATTATTTAAGCATGCTACCCATTTATGATCATTTTTATCTATCGCAAAATTTGTTATAAATGAGCTAAAACCATTATATGCCATGGGTTTTTTTTGCGAAAATCTGACCAAGCGATTGTAAAAAGAGAAATAGATACCATTGCTACTCTTTTTGAAAAGTCTGGGTGCGCCATTCGCTTTGCGATCAACTTCCCCATAAATCAAATTCCCGTTACTTTCTAATACCATACCTAGTTTATCATTTGGCCTGTAAAAATTGTAAATCTCCTTGTCAAAATATTTACTTACAGCAAACAGGGTGTTTCCTCGTTCAAAAACCCTTATCGAAATTGTATCACCTTTAATCTGGTCAGCCAGATCGATGGGAATGTAGGAATTTCCCTGCCGTAAAAACTTGTAATTATATTGCTTCGTAATAGCATAAATATTCAAGCTATCGTCTACATATAGCTGGTAAATTTCACACACATTCTGTTTAAGTTTTTCTGAAATGGCGCTCGGAACATTTACGAGGAATGCGCTATCATTGATGATTTTGTAAAATTTAGCATTGGAATTTGCTACCCATTTCTCGCCATTTTTATTTTCGTATATGGAATAAATAAATGACTCGCTGAACGGCAAGTTCTTAAGAACGGGTTTAAATTCTACACTATTGTATTTTAAAACGCCATAATTGGTAAAAAGCCAAATGTAGCCTGACTTATCTTGATGTAAATTATAAACCTCGTCAGATAACAAGCCTTCTCTGGTGGTGTAACGCGTAAAACCCTCTCTCTGTGCGTTTGTAATGAGATTTTGTAGTATAAAAAGAAAAATAAAGATTTTAATTTTCTGGAAGTTCATAACGAATTAACCAATCTTATGGCTATTTAAGAGGTCTTTTATCGAGAACAAGATATAAAATTAGAACAATAAAAAGAGAAAACCCGATAATCATTTATTGTATTGAAAGTCGCTTAATTCATTATTAAATCGGGTAAAGCTTTATGGGAAGAGTCGTGAAAAGCAAGTTCGTGGATAGAAAGTGTTACGTGTTTAATTATCGGAAAGTTACTTAGCAGGTCCATCACGTCCTTTTCCGATTCCGTTTGAATAAATATCCATAGATTTTTTCTCTCCATATCGAGAGAGTAGCTTAAAATGAGCTGTTGTTCAAGCAGTTTATTGATATGTTCGCGCTGCTTGGGAATGATTTCGTAGAGTTTCTTTGAAAAAACATCAGGTAAAGTAATATGTACCAGAAATGTATCCATTGAAACAAATGTAGACTAAATACTAAATCCTCTAACATAGTGCCCGATTTTTTTTTAAGCATTAAAAAGGCGAAAGTATCTACCTTCGCCCTATTATTTTGGTTCTGCTTATTTTTAGCCAAATGGACACACCCTGATTCCTGCCGTAAAAGCATAAAGTTCAGGACCTTTACCCGATTGAAACAGCGGCGTCAAGTTGTATTCCCCGAAAAAGGTCCAACTTCTGTATCCCAAATTTATATGTGCTTTAGCGGCAAAAGGACTAAGATAGTAACCGTCTTTTCTAACATTTGTTGACTTATCTTTGCCTTCAAAGAGTACTTGTTTAGTTCTCGAAGCAATCAAGAACTGGCCAATAACACCAAAGGCAATGTGAAATGATTTTTCAGAATCCTTACTAGTATTAAATTCTAACAGCAAGGGAACCTGCAAATAGGTCGCGCGAAGTTTGTTACGTTTGTATGAATAAGTGTTGCTACTATCAATCACACCCCAGGTATAATTAGTGTCTGCATTTAAAGTCGTTTTATTGGCAAACTCGTAAAGATGATAATCAAATCCAAATCCGGTAATAATTTTTACATTATCGCTCGCAAGATTTATTTGGCGTTCAATAATATTAAACTGGAAGTTTAGACTTTTTCTGTATTCAAGATCCAGGAAGTTGTATTTCTCATTAAGATTTACTCCCCCGCCCGGATTCATGTAACCATTGATTCCCATTGAAAAACCTCTCCAATGTTTAAAACGCTCATCTTTTACATTAGCCGTTTTCTCCTGAGATTCGTTACTGCCACCTATAATTAGTATTTTTTTATTTTTCCAATTGAGAAAAGTAGTATCACTTTCGGATTTTAAATCAGCTGAAGACATGTCTTTTATTCGCGTAACGCTCGCTGCGGTGCTTGATTCGGTTACCACATCTTTTGGGTCACCCATTATTTTTATTTCACTAGCACTGCTGGCAGTGGCTCGCAATTTTTCGGTAACATGTACCTTTGCGCTGGAAGCCCCAGACGTTAAAAGAGCCGCATCCTTAGCCAAGAGATTATAACTTTTTAAACTGGATGCTCCCGAAATTTCTACGTTAAGTTTATCGGTGCTGCCTTCCAAAACAAGGGAAGCGGCACCATCTTCCTGGCATCTCAGGCTTTTCGCATTCACTTTAGCAAAAACATCGGCAGCACCGGTTAAATTAAATGTCAGAGAATCGCCTGTTAAGCCATTTATAGTTTTAAAGCTGGAAGCGCCCGATGCAACCAGGTTTTTTAATTGGTTGTTTTTTACATACACCAGAAGATCTGAGCGAGTTGTTCCTTTACTCGAAATAATAAGTGTCGAGTTTTCAATCTTTGTTTCAATGTTATCCAGATCATTTTCTTTAGCCTTCACGCTAAGAGAGAGAGTATCGGAATTTGTATAGATAACAGATACAGCTCCTGATATTTTAATTTTATTGAAAGCAGAAATTGTTCTATCCTGAGTTTTCTGAGCATTGCAACTAAGAAAGGTGGAAACGAGAGTAATTGCTAAAAGTGAGATCCTATTCATGATTTTATAATTTTAGATTTAATTTTTTATTCTTTTACAACGTTGTTGGTTTTAAGAATAAGACGCTTATTCATTTTAAATTGTTACAGGTAAAAGTTATTTTTTTTCTACACTGAAAGAATTAAAAGATAAACGGTAATTGTTTTTTGAATTTTCCTGACCATCAATAGATTTAACGCCAAGTTTATTTGCCTGCTGAGCCAGTTGCACAGCGCGCCTCCATAATCCTTTTTTTCCGTTAAGAGAAGATTCTTTTACTTCTATCAACTCATCTTCATAAGCAATGTCTTCTGCCAGTGGCAAATAATTCTTTTTATCTGTACTATCCAGTATTTCGGTGTTTAGAATACTCGCAATTTCGGTTTTATCTTCTTTTTCGCTTGAAGTTTCCTTATTAACGGCTTCTTCTTTGTTTGCAATTTCCTTAACGTCTTTCTCTATCCCTGTTTGTAACGCTTCTTCAGGCTCTACTAAGGCAAACATCTGTTTTGTCGCTGAAAAAACAGCCTTCTTATTTGAAGAATCGTTTTTACCCTTGTTTCCTCCACTATTTACTTCAGTTCTCAAAGTTGCAGTTGGTGCAGTTGGTGCAGTTAAAGTGTCGATGTCTTTTTTTGAAGAGGTATTAGCAGATAACGCAGAAGACTCAGTTCTTTTATAACTGTAGTAGTTATAAACAACGGCAAGTCCGACTACTAAGAGCAGAGCTGCAGCTATAGAACCAGCTATTCTTAAATTAAAGAAAATGATTTTGGCTTCTTTTTTAAGCGCTTCTTTATCCGGATGCAAAATGCTTTTATCTGCAACTAAAACTGTTTTAGTATAAAGATCTAATTCTTTCTGAAGCGATACATGAGTGCGGATTTCTTTTTCAAATTCTGATTTTTCTGAATCAGTTAATTGATTTTCGAAATAAGCCAGTAAACGGTCGTTCACCACCAGGTCGTTTTCAGATTTATGAAGGCTGGTTTTAGAACTAAAAGTAATTTCTGTATCGGTAACAAGGATAGTTTTTTTGTACTTTTCAAAAGATGCTGATAGCTCTTTGTCATGCTCAAGCTTTAACTCCAAACGGATAGTTTCTTCTAAAGACAAATTGCCTTCGAGGTAATTGAGAAGTTCTTCATCCGGAACCTGCTCTTCGGTTTTCTTCAATTCTTGTTTGAACTCAAATCTATGATTCTCTTCATTAAGATAAACAAGACTAAAATCTTCAAGATCAATTTCAAGTTCGGGATGTTCCAATAAAAAGGAACTTAACTCAGCAACTTCCGCAGCATTTAAGTTTCCTTCACTGTAATCCAGTAAAAAGCCTTCATAATTATGTAAACCAATAGCGCTCATTAAATAACGGCTTCAACTTTCCCGATATAGTTTTTTAAAAAAGTCCTGGCTCTGAAAATATAAACCTTGACCTGGCTTTCGGTTAATTGGGTAATATTTCCTATTTCCGCATAATCGTAACCTTCATAATCTCTCAACAATAAAACAGTCTTCTGAATTTCAGGTAATTGCTCGAGGCCTTTATTCAAAACTTCTTTGAGGTCGGAGTATTGTTTGTTATGGCTGTGTTGATTAAAATCTACTTCATTAAAACTGGCCTGCTTTGCTCCCCTTCTGGTGTAATCTACCAGGGTATGATAAGCTGTTGTAAAGAGATAGGTCTTTGATTTTGAAGCATCAATTGTTTCAATCTTACGCCACATTTTTTCAAAAGCATCCTGAACAATGTCCTTAGCCACATCTTTATCTTTAATTTGCTTCAATATAAATCTATACACGCCATCGGCATGCAGATCTACACAGCTATTATAATCAGATAAAGTCAATTTCTAAGTGTAAGACGAAGTTAGCCAGGATTTGTTACAGACTAAAATAGATTTTAACCGACTGGTTATTAGTATTTTAGCTAAACGCTGAAATTTTTAATCTTCTCCGAAGTCGTTAAGAAACGAATTAACGTGTCGTGATTTTTTTCGCCACCGCTTACTTCGTAGGTGATGATGAGATCGCTTTCTACTTTAGTATAATTTAGCCACACGAATTTTAGTTTGTATGATTTTATAGCGGCTTCAATTTCAAGTTTTAATTCCAGATCGTTAGAAATAGTGATTCGATAAACCATTTCTTTATTGTATTTATCTATGAATTGCTGCACCCAGGCAAACCCCAAAAGAATTAACAATACGGTTACCGTTACCATTACAGCAAGTTCGTACTGACCAATACCACAGGCCATTCCAATCGCAGCGCTGATCCAAATAATAGACGCGGTTGTAACGCCCCTCACACTCACGCCGTCTCTGAAGATGGCGCCGGCACCCAAAAAACCTATTCCTGTTACTATGTTAGAAGCAACTCGTGCAGGATCATTTTTCTCTCCTATAATAAAAGAAATTATTGTAAAAAAAGTAGAACCTAAAGTAATCAGTATAATAGTTCTAAAGCCAATGTTTCTGCCCTTGTACTCCCGTTCTGCTCCGATTGAAGCTCCCAGAATTAAGGATACAAGAAGTTTTATAGATGTGTCATAAAAAAAGTGGTAATCAAAATGCATAAGCAAACTAGTTTAGCTGACTCAAAATTGCCTTTTCAATGTCAGGAGATTCCCAATTTGTTTCAATGTCAGGGCGCTCCATTATTTTATCCATGATAGCCTGTTGCTTGTTACCCTGATTGTATGCAGTGCTGTATCGTATCTCAGGACTAAATGTCACCATACTGTAAAGTGGCATCCATTTATCTGGATGTTTTTGAGAGAATTTTGCTTCAATTTTTTTCTGCAATATAAATTTGGGGTCTGCAGTTTTATCACGCATTTCTATAAAATTATCTACAGCCAAACTTGCAATAGCGTCCGCATCGGGCTTGCGCAGTAGTTCATACTCTTTTAAAATGGCAGGCCAGTTCTCTTTATGTTTTTCAATGAGATCATTTAGTACAACACAGTCTTCAAAGCCGCAATTCATACCCTGTCCGTAAAATGGCACAATTGCATGAGCTGCGTCGCCTATTAAAGCGATTTTATCATCAAATGTCCATGGAAAACATTTTACTGTTACTAACGACGACACTGGATTGGTTTTAAAATCTTCGAGGTAGGTTGGCATTAAAGGCAGAGCATCATAAAACTCTTCTTCAAAAAAACGTTTAATTTGTTCATCTGTTTTTAAGGCGGCAAAAGATTTTTCGCCTTCAAAAGGTATAAACAAGGTACATGTAAAATTTCCATCGGGGTTAGGCAGGGCAATCATCATGAAGGTACCTCGAGGCCAGATATGCAGAGCATTTTTCTCCATCATAAACTTGCCATTTTCGCCTGGAGGAATAATGAGTTCTTTATAACCGCAATTGATGTAATGTTGATTGTATTCAAAACGATCACTTTGCAACTGCATATTTAAGCGTGATGCGGCAAAAGCTCCATCAGCTCCAAAGAGAAGATCTGATTTTACTTCTGTGATTGCTTTTGTAACATTGTCCTCAAATGTGGCTTTTAAATCCACACGATTGATATTGGCACATCTTTTATCAAAATGGATGTTTACACCGGGTTGTTCCTCTGCAAGATCCATTAATTTCATATTGATGTCGGCGCGTGATACTGAATAAATGGCCTGGTTGTCTTTACCATAGGGAATGTAAACCTGTGTGCCATCTTTATGGTGAATTTGCCTTCCGTACATTGGAATTCCGATCTTTTTAATTTCTTCGGCAATACCAACAGCCTCCAAACCTTTCCAGCCTCTATCGCTCAATGCAAGGTTAATAGACCGCCCTGCCAGCAAATTGTTTTTGCGCATATCAGGGCGACGCTCATAAATATTGATTTTATATCCCTTTTTCGCTAGATAAAGAGATAACAGAGATCCTACTAAACCGGCTCCTACTATAGTAACACTTTTACTCATGCGTCAAATTTACTTAAAATTAAGTGCTGGAATTCAGTTTATGATAAATTTCATACCCCTAATTTTGCCACACAGCTAATTTCTTTTTTTCTTTTTTAAAAGAGCCTGCTAAAAGCGGATATAGCTTTTAAATCAAGCGCTTTGTTGCCTTTTAAAACAAAATGCACCTCCTTTTGTTCAGTAGTTTTCCAGTATTTTACAGCTTGTGCTTTATAGCGAGCTAATGGTCGTTGCAAAGTCTGATTCTCTAACAAGCCCCCCTTATCATCGCTTGTTTTTTATTGTAAATAGCGAAATAAGGTTGTAAATAAATCACCTTCCCGATGTTTTGTTAATCTGCTATTTAGCTTTTCGCTTCAGTTTATCAGCAGACATTGCCCGTAGTTTCAAAACAGCCTGGGATATACGCCTGATACGGGTCTCTTCTTTTTTGGCCAATTCTATCCATTGCGTGTGAAACTTTTTTTGGGAAGGACTAAGAGCTTCAAATTGTTTCAGAACGCCTGCTGCTTTAAATTCTCTTTTTATATTTCCACTTAAAGCTAGGTCTGGTGCAATTACTTTCTTACCAGCCTTATTGTTGTCAATGGCCTCAAAAACATACTCAAGAATAATGTCCTCATGAATATCCTTAGCGCTCTTTATGTGAAAATGGCGTGTGTTAATACTTCCTGTATTTTCCAGTAGTTTACGCTTGTCTTTGAGCAAAGAGCCTTTAAAGAAAACAAAATTCACATGTTTTTGAAAGGCCGCGTAGCCACAAACCATTCCGTTCAGGTAATAATTCGGACCCCATTTCCAATCTTCAATTATCTTAGGATCACTCTTTAAAACGATCTCCCGTAAGCGCTGACATATTTTTTTACTGAAGTCGGGTAAACCATTTATATAGTCATTTACGCGTTCATCTGCGTTGCTTACGTGTTTTGCTGCCATTTTACTACCTTTATAGGGTGTTAAAAGAATTTGAGTCAAACATAGTTAAAAAGGAACTTTTTCACAAAAAGGAGAAGTTGCTTTTGGCAATCAGTGGTGGCAGTGACTCTGTTGTTTTGGCTCATCTCTTAAAAGCAGCGGGGTATAAATTTTCTTTAGCGCATTGTAATTTTCAGTTGCGCGGAAAAGATAGTGACACTGATGAGAATTTTTGCAAAGCGCTTTCTAAAAAACTCGGTGTTAAACTTTACACAAAACACTTCGACACTCAGGCCTATTGCATAGCAAACAAGGCAACAATTCAGGTGGCTGCCAGAAATTTACGTTACCAATGGTTCAACGAACTCCTGAAAGAACATGACTATGCTTATCTGTTAACCGCTCATAACGCCAACGACGTTGTAGAAACAATTTTTATTAACTTATTGCGTGGAACGGGCATAAAGGGTATAAAGGGTATCTCAGAAAAAGCAGAGCAGCTGATTCGTCCCCTGTTAAACTTCACCAAAGAGGAAATAGAATCTTATGCTAAAAAAAAGGAGATTCAATTTCGTCTGGATCAAAGTAATCTGGAAGATAAATATGAACGTAATTTTTTACGATTAAATGTTATTCCGCTTCTAAAAAAAATAAATCCAAACCTGGAAGAAACTTTTACAAAGAATGCAGGCAATTTTAAAGAAGAATCAGAAATAGTAAAAGATTACCTTGAGCAGCGCTCTATGGACTTATTGACACAAACTCCCGGTCTTATATTTATAAATAAGAAAAAATTAAAGCGTGAAAAATATATAAAAAGTGTACTTCATTATATAGTATGCGGTTATGGCTTTAACGAGACCCAGGAAAAAAATATCCTAAAAAACATAATAACTGACGCTTTGCCGGGAAAGACCTTTACATCCGGCACACATCAGTTAACTATTGATAGAAATGACCTGATTATTAAGCCGCTTTTAAAGGAAGTTTTCAGCGATGAGATTTATTCTACATTTGAGGATCTTGAAAATCAGAAAACCTTTATTGTTCAAACACTTAAGAAATTTGTAATACCTGAAAAAAATGAACTTATTCTTCAAAAGGATCACTTAGTTTTTCCTTTAATTTTAAGAAAAAAACAAACCGGCGATCGCTTTAAACCCTTCGGTATGAAAGGCTTTAAACTTCTGAGTGATTTTTTAAAAGATGAAAAGGCGAATTCTGTGGAAAAAGAAAACTGTCTGGTACTGGTGAATGGCAACGCGGAAATTATTTGGGTTATCGGTCGAAGAAGTGATGATCGCTATAAAGTAGATCAAAATAAAAAAGTATTTTTAAAACTCAGTTTAATTGAATAGCGACGAAATACTCTTCGAAGAAAAACAATACCTCGGACACAATCGTCTAAGCATGGTGATCCGTACCATGTTTGCATTATTTTGCTTTATGGGCTATTATTGGAGCGAAAATCCGAAACCAGTGCAGGTATCTTTTTTTAAAATAGGCTCCTACCCTATTCAAAATATCAGTAATTCTGGTTTAATATTTTTTATTGTAGGTACCAGTATTCTTGTTTTGAGCGCTGGACTTACCTATGTTTTACACATACAAACAAAGGTCTATCACGGCTATATGATTCTTGATGGATTCTGGACTTCCCGCAAAATAAAAATAGACCTGAGTAACATTACTTCGATCAGAAAGAGCCGTTATAAAAAAAATATTTTCAGAAGAGCGGTCTACAATTTGCACAATATGGGCGTTATCAGGTTTTACACGAGTGGCGATGATTTTATTGAACTTATTGATAATACAGGGTTTACCTATAAAATTGGAAGTCAAAAACCCCAGGAGTTTTACACTATTCTTAAAGCAGAACTCGAACAAAAATCCTGATTTTACTTGTTTTTGTAGCCTCTATTTTTTAAATTTGATATTGAGTAAATAAACCAAAATTAATTTAACCCCCCGATCTATGGTTGCTACAGATTTTGAAAACATTGAAAAAGAAATGATTGAGAACCTAAAATTCCCATCATCGGAAGTATTAAATGATCCAGCAAAAATTACACAAAGAACTGCAGATCTCGAACGCGCTCTGTCTTTAGGGAACCTGGAACATTCGAAGATTAAGATTTATTTTGAGGATGAAAATTCCTGCAAGCTTGTTGAAACTACAGTTTGGGCGGTTACTGACAAACGCGTTATCTTAAAACAAGGCGTTGGTATTCCGATAAACAGGATACATTCTTTAAGCGTTTAATAGCTTAACCACTACATAAACAAAAGGAGCAACAAATATCAGACTGTCAAAACGGTCTAAAATACCTCCGTGTCCCGGCATCAAATTACCTGTATCTTTTATTCCGGCCTGACGTTTGATCATACTTTCTACCAGGTCGCCAATGGTTGCCATTACTGGCACTACAGTTCCTAAAATTAACCACATGAAAGTGTCTCCATGAATGAAAAATCGCGCTACAATGTAGCCTGATCCTATCGTCATTAAGAAGCCAAAGAGTGTTCCTTCCCAGGTCTTTCCTGGAGAAATACGTTCAATCATTTTGTTTTTTCCGAAAAGACTACCTCCCAGGTAAGCAAAAGTATCGTTACTCCAGATCAATAAAATAATCCCAAACAAGATCGACGGATCAAAATAAGGAAGTACCTTCTCGCCTTCCTGGCTTATAACTATGCCATGTAAGAGAGCAAACGGTACTACTGAATAAATAAGTCCCGCAATAGTAAAAAGTGAATTTTGAATAGGTTTATCGCGTTTTGAAAAAAGTGCTACTGTAAAAATGATAAAGGGAATTAGGATCAGAAGAAGCCTGAAATCAGGAAAAGGATTGCTGTAGTCATTTAAATAATTGAAATCAATGAAGCTTGCGTAAAGTACTATTGAGCAAATAAACCCTGTGACTCTATAGGGTTGCGAATTTAAATTAACTGACAGTTTGTAAAACTCATTTAAACCCATTAAGGATACAACAAAAAAGAAAATACTGAACGAATAGTAATTCCAGAGCAAACAGCCCAATAGAACAACTACGAATACCAGTGCTGTTAGTGCTCTTGTTCCTAATGTTTTTAAGTTTAATGCCATCTGGTCGAATTTGTGCACGCAAAAATAGTACAATTTTGTTTGTATTTTATTAACGAAAAAGATAAATAAGCGAGTATATTGACTTGCTTTAAAAACTTATTTTTGCGCGCATGTTTGACCCGGCATTATTTATAACCATTCTTATCGGTTTGTTTTCTTTAATAAATCCATTAAGCGCTTTGCCGATCTACTTGGGTTTAACGCAGGATGATTCGGAAGAGAATAAATTAAGAACGCTTAAAAAAGCCTGCCTGTATGTTTTTGTCATTTGCTTAGTATCGTATTACCTGGGCGTTTATCTGCTTCATTTCTTTGGCATTACTATTCCAGCCCTGCGTGTGGCCGGCGGACTTATTATCTTTAGATCAGGTTGGCAGTTATTAAATGTTCAGCACAAAAAAGAATTGCGTGGCAATATTAAAGAAGAAGTTGGAAGCCGTGATGACATTTCTTTTTCGCCACTTGCCATGCCTCTTTTGGCAGGTCCCGGCTCAATGTCTTTTTTAATTACCTTATTTTCGAACAGAAGCAATAATGTTAACGAGGCCATTTACCAGGATGTTTTCGCAATCATCGCAATTCTTCTTGTTATCCTGTCCATTTATTTTGTGTTTAAATTTGCCCCAAGGCTTATGAAATACGCAGGACAATCAGGCTTGACAGCGCTTTCAAAAATAATGGGCTTTATTGTAACTGGTATTGGTGTTCAAATGATTCTCTCGAGTTTATCCACCGTAATAAAAACAATTTACCTCGATTTACACAGTTAGTTCTTTTTCACCAGGTTTAAGAACTCAATGTAAAACAACTTCATTTTAGTAGTGAAGACATCGTTATGGAAAATGGAAATGAGTTCTCCATTGTATTTTTTTACTTCATTCACTAATGGATTAGCAAGATCTACAAGACTTTTCCCTTCTTTTTCCTGCGCCAGAAGATTATTTTCGGTAATGGCAAAAGAATGAATGGTTAAAGAACTTACCGATTCAATATCAAGACTGTACCATTTGTAGGGATAACAGTACGAAGACCTAAAACCATTAGCATTCTTGTATCCCATAGAATAGTCAGCCGTTAAACCAGCCTGCAGTAGATCCTTATAGGTAAGAGGAAAAGTTAACATGGAAAAATGCTGGCGCGTTTTTGTAATGAGTTTATGTGTGATGTTACCAAGTCGGCTTGTTTCAACTTTGAGCTGACGCAAATTGTTGTTGGACCCAAATGAAGGATGCACTCCTACCATGGAGTAATCGGCCAGGTGTTTTATCAAGGATTGAAACCGGAGGTCTGACGAAGAGTGATTTTTATCGTTCGGACCGTAATCGCCTAAAAGAAAAAAGTAAATAGCCTTTGTTTCCGTTTGTTTGTGGGCATCAATTAAAAATTCATAACAATCGAAGGGATCTTTTTCTTTACCAAGAATGATGCGCATGCGTTGTTTAATTTTTGCGAAGTTGCGATCAGAAATTAATCCCGCCAGTGTTCTCACGAAGCCCTTATTTTTGTATTTATAAACGTTATCAATATCTATGGTAGAAATAAAATTGTAGGTCCTTTTCTTAAATTCAAGATCCGGGAAGTTTTCAGCGAGCAGTTTTTGAAATTCGCTCAGCCAGACGTTTACCAGCGGATAATGCAGGAACTCGTATTGATAGGCCAAACTCGATTTAAAATTGAATCGATTATATTGATCTCCTTTGTGTGGGAGATATTCCTCGTAACGTGATAATAACCAAAAGGCAGCGCCAAACAAATCGAAAGGAACAGGATGTGTTGAATTCTTAAAAAATATTTTTTCAAACTGAGCATTCGTATTCACCTGTAAATGGTAGTCGCGGATGCCATGATCAAAAAGAATAGTATGTGGCTTTATGGCAAAGGCATCTTCAAATGGAAGTTCTGAATAATTTATCTTTGGTTCAGCACTCTCTGTAAATTCTTCAGGGGCGGTAGTAATTCGGAAATCAAGACCTAGTCCTTCGCTGAGCAATGTCTTTAAAATATAAGTAAGACGATTACTGTTTTTTTCTGAATATACAAGTATAAAATTAATAGCCCTAAGTTAAAAAAGCTCGGTGGATTTGAAAAACAAACCGTGGAAAGTTATGGGGAAAAGAATGTTAATTCTCCCTGCTCATATACTGCAATACAGATCCCGTGTTAAATAGTTGAGAAACTGATATATTGAGAAAGCGAGTAATGCAATGGCTAAAAGAGAATAGGTAAAGGCTTGAAAAAAAACAATAAAGCGATCCTTTAAATTTAAACGCGGGTGTAGTAGTTTTTTTCTTTTCAAAAATTCTTTATTCAAGGCAATCAGAATAATTGGAAAAACGATAAAGATTATTACGGCGGCTATTGCACACATTAGCAGCCCCAGAGCTATCGCGGCTTGCAGATGAATCAGTACAAACATAAAAATCAAAAATAATGTGAAAAAACAATTATTCCGGCAGCAACAGCAAACAAACAAACTATAAGAACCGCGCCGGCAGAAACGTCTTTAATATATTTAATTCTTGGATCAAGTTCAGGCTTAATAATATTGCAGAGCTTCTCAACGGCTGAATTTAGCATCTCTAGGGCAATCACCAATGTGATAGCTAAAAGTAGTAGGATCCAATGTTCGTTACAGACTTCAAAAAAAGCAGCGAGTCCGATCACTAAAAGGGCAATTACGGCATGTATCTTAAGATGCGTTTCCTGCCGAAAAGCTTGGTAAATGCCTGAAAATGCGTAGCCAAAAGCATTTATTCTATTCTTAAAGTAGCCCATTTGTTTTTCCCCCCTCTCTCGTTTTAAACGAGTCGTAAATTTCGTAAACTAAATATAGAAAAATAGTGAATGTAAACGTTACTCCCAAAGTCTCTTTGCAATTCTTACTATCAAAAACGGAGTAAAACATTTGCAAAACCAAATCATCGGGATTTGAGAGAACATCCCAGCTATTAAATCTTAAATACCTTCCCAGGTAAATGCCATAGCCGTTTGACAAGAGAATCAAAAATTTAAAGAGGTTAAGTTGTACCCTTGATTTTATCTGATCAGAGAGAATATCTAAAATACGTGCGATTGTCATAACAAAAAGGGAGAGACCCAATAGGGAAAAACTGAGGATCAGAATCAGATCAAACCACATAGGGGCTATTAAATTTTTTGTGAGGTGAAAAAGATCGGTCAGGATATAGGGTGCGTTTGGTAAAAAGAGTAATGTCAGCACTAAAATTAAATTTCTCTGAATGGCTTTAGCGAAGGGATTATACTTTTTGATGAGTGCATAAGGGATACAGGCCAAAAAAAGATTCCATAAAAGGAAGAAAAAACTCAGGTTACCAGTTTGTAAAGCCCTTAAAATTAATAAGAGAATACAGAAAGCAAATAGCTTAAGAAAATAAGTCGTCTTCATACTTTAATAGTTTATGCTGTTTAGAATATCCCGATCTCTAAGATCCCAACTCTGCCACTCTTTTTTATAATCTTTGAGATAATATTTGATTTTCATTTTCATAAGTGCCTTAAAAGTTCTTCCTGTATGGTTCTGTGTTTGGTAAACTCGCAAATCTTTAAAGTTTTTTAAAGGACCATTTATAAGTTTAAAGTTTTTATCCTGCGAAACCTTAAGAAGCTCGGGGATGTTAGCATCTGATAACGAAAACAGGTAGTTAAAATCTACTTCGGTTAAAGGTTTATTTTTTAAATTATACCGGGTAATTAGAACGTCCCAATTAAAAACGCTGCTTATAGCGAGGAAAGCGAACCATACCGTAAAATTGCTGCTAATAAGAAACCAGTTAGATCGCTCTTTCAAGATTTTGTAAAAGGTAATACTCAAGCCAACAGTCGCTAGAATCAACCAGACATACACTCCTACTCTTTTGTAGGTAAAATTGTAATCGTGAATGTAGAGCTGATTGCGTGTTGCCGTTGAAAATAACATGATGAGATTTTGGAAAATCCATGCATAAACCATAAATCTCAACAGTTTAGAGTTCCTGATTGCCTGGAAATTTTTCCGAAACAAAAACATAATCAGAGCTGTGGCGATAAGTATTGAAAGAACAATCATGTTAACGCCATCATGTACAAAATCAGAATGCGAAATTCCTTTTGGAAGTGCTTTATGAAACCAGATTGTATTTACATCTCCACTATTTAAAATCACGAGCATAAAATTTAAAAAGAGAAACAATAGAATTCCTGCGGAAATTTCTGTTTTAAAATTGGATTCCTTTTGAAGGTCTGCCGCTTCGTTTAAAGACTTTAACCCTTGTTCAAAATCTAAAACCGTTTTAATTTTTCTGCTATAGAATAGGCCGTAAACAGTGAAGAAAGCAAAGGTTGTAAATAAGAGCCAGGAGAAACTGATAAAGTTAAAATTGATCCATTCTGTATTTGCTGCGAATAAGGGATTCGCCTGTTTGTAGAGAACGAAAAATAGAATGCAGAGTAAGCTCACTATAAAAACGCTTAAGAAACCATAGCTGGAGAAAACATGTTTTTCTTTCTCTTTATTTTTTTCAGAGCGGATGGCTGCGTCCGTCACCGCAAAAATAACCGAACTTACGAGTGAATAGCAACCAAACAGAAAGGCAAGAATTGAAGAATTTGTTCGGTTCATAGAATAGGCAGATAACAATAAGAGTCCGCAACAATTCGTAATAATAGCCAGTGCACTCGAGTTAAGTACTATGCCTGTTGCTGAAATCAGGCACATTGTAGCAGAAAGTATCCATGGCTTTTGACGGAGGAGACTTTTGTCCCGGTAAACTAATACAGAAGTAAACACGAGGTTAAACAACAAAAAATTGATACCGGCATTTTGCTGGTAAAATAAATAGGTAAAAGCTGCCGTAGCAATTATTATTAAACGATCATTCGATTTCATATCACAGAGTTTTAATTTTAGTAGTAAATAATTGACTTCTTATTTGTTGTAAATCCTCGGAAAGAATACTTTTTAAATTCAGTTGAGAAATATCTATGCAGCTTTTTCCGCGGGCGAAAGATGTACGTAGGTAAGACCAATGAAAAGGAAGAAGGCACCAGGCGCCGATCGCAGTGCTGAAAGAAGCTATAGAATTTTTACCATTACCTCTCAGAAAGAACTGAAGTGCTACTTCATCTTTAAAAGAAGAAGTAAAATCAAACAGCACATGATAGACATCGTGTGATTCAGCTCCGGCAATGGGTTCAAGTTTGTTTAGTTTTAAAAACTCACCAAGTTTTCTACCGACAGTTTCCTCGGGAAAATTCAAAAACTCGTTCGTTTTCATGTTCCAGGGAGTTTCCTTTGTTCCGAAATTGAAAACAACAGGACCTATGAGATGTGCGGTATAGGAAGAAACTTTTTCGTGTATTCTCCATAAAAATGCGATGAGCTTTGGACTCTGTTTAACGGGTGTATTCATGAGTTGTAGTATTAAGGTGTTTAACTTTTTTGTAGACATAGAAAAGGGGTATAAAACCAAAGAATCCGAAAGAACAGTCTATGAGTTGGTGAAAAAATGGAATACCTCTAACTGGTCCACAAATAAAGGCCAATGGAAATACCGCAAAACAGGCGGCCATAGCAATGATGAGATTTGCTTTGTACCTTTTAGGATCGATAAAGACAGGAATGAAAAATAAAGCTATGATAATATGTGCAAAGGCCAACCAATCTGTTCCGTAAAGAACAAGATCGGGTGTTTGTGAAATGGCCAAATAAATAGCTTCAATCCATAAAGTGATAAAGTCTGGAAACGCATTTTTGTGTTTGATTAAAAAGTCCATTTCTGTTCTTAGTGGAAAAGCGGTGACACCGCTTATTACGAGTAATACAATAAAAATGACTAAGGCTGCTCTGATTTTAGTTAGTGGTTTCATGTGTTAAATGTTAGGGTTAAATATTTTGTTTTGTAATAGACCTAGATCTTCATTCAGCAACTGTTTGAAATCCCAGTGCCTTATAGAAGTAGATTGTAGTCCTTTTTTAAAAGACAGAGTGAAATAGCCTATTTTGTCGGGAAATAATAGAGCCGTGAAGATACAGGTACCTGTAGTGAAAAAAGAAGGCTTACCATTTCCGAGTAGGAAAAATTGCATCGCTGCTTCGTCTATAACATTTGTTGAGTAGTTTAATAAAATATGAAAGATATCGTGTCGTTCTGCTTTAGGAATGGGTTCAAATTTTTCCTTTTTATAAAATTTACCTAAACATTTTCCTAGTGTTCCATCCGGGTAATTTAAAAAGTCTTCAGGCGTTAAATCCCAGGCAACCCTACTCTTGTTTAATCCGGCATGAATAGGAACACCTTTTTCAAGTAGCCATAAAACTGTCTTGGCTCTCCATGATTTCTCGGTTTGATAATTAATTTCAATCATTTTACATTATATTAAAAAGCACTTTGTATTTCAAAGTAATTGGACAAAAAAATATTAATCTAATTTTCTCAATAATTTTTCAAGAGCATCGAGGTGTTCTTCAAATGCCTTCACCCCGGTTTTAGTCGCGCTATAGGTAGTTAAAGTCTTTTTTCCAACAAACTCTTTTTTTATGTGTACGAATCCTTCTTTCTCCAATGCAGAAGAATGGCTCGCGAGATTCCCATCTGTTACCTGCAGTAAATCCTTTAAAGTATTAAAATCAACACTATCGTTCACCATAAGTACACTCATAATGCCAAGTCTAACCCTGCTTTCGAAGGCCTTGTGGAGTTTATGAATGTTAGGATTGATCATTGATAAATAAAACTATTAACTACTGACTATGTTATTTCCTATCGTACTTAAACCACATGATTGTTCCGTAAACAATATGCAGACCACCAAAACCAATAGCCCAGAACAAAATGCCGTGATTCACATAGAATGCTGAGATTAATCCCAGAAGTATCTCCAGGCAGCCCAGGTAGCGGATATCATGGATGGTGTACTTGCTCGAATTCACTAAAGCTAAGCCATAAAAGATCAACATACTTGGCGCCACAAATTCAAGTGAAGCATAGCCTCTCAAAATAAGTGCAATGCAAAAAATACCGCCCGTACTTAAAGGAATCATCATATTAATAAGTAAACGAATGGCTGTAGGTTCTAATAATTTCTGCCCGGTTTTTGCTGCTTTCTTTTTTGTTAAAATTAAAGCCGTAGTAACAGCAGCTACCAAAATAGCTGCGCAGATTAAAAATCCTTTGAACATGGTCCAATAATAAACTTGTTGGTCACGTTCGCTATAAGAGTATTTCGTGACGTAGTCATGAATAAGTTCATGACCGAAATAAGCACCAATGAGCGCGTAGATACCAGCTAAAATACCTGAGAAACCGCTCAATGATAAAAACCGGGTTGACTGTTTCATCATCTGGCGAATGTCCTGTAAAGCTTCGAGTTGTTCCTGATTACTTTTCATGTTTAAAGCACTTTGTGATACAAAGTTAAAGCTAATGTTTCGATCCGCAAGTTTTTTTCTTCTTTTTAACATTCAACTTATTAACAGGTATCTTTTTTTGAGTTCCTAAGATGAGACTGTTGATATAAAAATAGATTGCAGGACTCTGAAGCACTAATGAATTTTACTTTTAGAAGATATAATTACACTTGCATGAGCGATATAGCCCATTTTTTTAGTCCTGTAAACACAGAAGATCTTCTTGAAGGCAGACCGTTAAAGGAATTTCAGTTTGGAACAATGTTTTCTATTCACGATGATTCCGGTTTTCCTATTTTAGATATGGTAGATATTGCTATTATCGGAGTAACCGAAGATAGGAATGCTGAAAATAATGATGGCTGTAATCTTGCCCCAGATGCTGTGCGTGCTTATCTCTACAAGTTATATGGTGGAAGTTTTTCACTACGCGTTGCTGATCTTGGCAATATTAATCCGGGACATTCTACCGAAGATACTTATTTTGCACTTAGAAGCACTATAGATGCTCTGATCCGGAGAAACATCGTGCCCGTTATCATTGGGGGATCGCAGGATCTCACTTACGCGCAGTTTCTCGGATACAAAGATCTGGAGCAAACGATAAATATTGTGGCCGTGGATAGTGTATTTGATCTCGGTAATCCGGATGAAGACATTACCAATACTTCCTATCTTGGAAAAATAATTTTGTACCAGCCAAATTTTCTCTTCAATTATAGTAACATTGGTTATCAGACTTACCTGGTAGATCAAAACAGTTTGCAGATGATGAACAAATTGTATTTTGATGTTTATCGCTTAGGCCAGGTGCGTGATAAAATAGAAGAGGCTGAACCTATCATTCGTCAAGCCGATATGATTACTTTTGATATGACTGCCATTAAACACTCAGATGCGCCAGCCAATCCAAATGCTTCCCCAAACGGATTTTATGCTGAAGAAGCCTGTCAAATGATGCGTTACGCCGGCATGAACGATAAATTATCTTCTCTTGGAATTTATGAAATTAACCCGCAGTACGACGAAAGTGGAAAAACAGCACACCTTGCAGCACAAATGATCTGGTGTTTTATGGATGGATTTTACCATCGCAAGAATGATTTTCCAAATCGTACAAGTCCGGATTACACACGTTTTCATGTGATCCTGCAAGATGACAAATACGAAATCAATTTTTATAAGAGTAAAAAAAGCGACCGTTGGTGGATGGAAATCCCCTACCCGCCTCACAAAGATTTAAAATTTGAAAGACATACTTTAATTCCCTGCAGTTATAAAGATTATGAAATGGCCACCAACAACGAAATTCCTGACCGCTGGTGGCAGACGTATCAAAAGTTAAGTTAATTTAAAAAGTAAAAGCCTCTTTGCAGGGGCTTTTACTTTAGTGTAGTATTTAAACGTTACCGTAGGAATTGGATTGTCCGCCATCAATTGCAATTACCTGTCCGCTGACATAGCTACAATCATCACTTAATAAAAACACAACAAGTTTACCAACTTCTTCAGGCAAGCCCAAACGTTTGGTAGGATTAGCCTGAGCATATTCTTCTTCCGCTTTCTTCGGATCTTCGGCATTAACCTGTTTAAAGGCTTCAGCCACCATAGGTGTTAAGATTGCTCCCGGAGCTATAGCATTGGTTAGAATGCCATAACGTCCATATTCCAGGGCCGCATTTTTAGTAATCCCTGCAACTGCGTGTTTCGTTGCTACATAAGGAGTTTGGTTCATTACACCTCTTATACCTCCCACAGAAGCTACGTTTACTATTCTACCATAATTTTGTTTTTGCATTATAGGAAGAATATGGCGCATGCCGTAATAAACCCCCATTAAATTAATGTCCACTACTTTTTTAAAAACATCCAGATCGTATTCAATCATGGACGCCTGCTTACCTTCGATACCCGCATTGTTGTAAAATCCATCAATACGACCATATTCTTTCACTGTTTCAGCGATGTAGTTTTTCACGGCATCTTCATTTGAAACGTCAGCAACGGAAGTATGAATTTTTGTTTCTGGATAATTTTTGAGAATCTCTGCCTTGGCTTTTTTAAGCATCTCTGCATTATAATCTACCAAAGACAAAGAAGCTCCGTTCTTTGCTGCTTCTAAAGCTGTTGCGTAGCCAAGTCCCATAGCTGCGCCGGTGATTACGATTACTTTGTTTTTTAATCTGCTCATGTTTTCTAAATTTTAAATTAAACTTATTTTAAGTAAAATTCAGAAAACACTCCTTCAATGATAAGCATAATCCGGCCAATGATTAGCACAATTTGAACATTGTATTTAATTGTGAATTACTTTAAATTTCTTACTGTCTTCTTCTCTGAACCGCTCGGGTGTTGTGCCTGTATGTTTTTTGAAGAAGCGGGCAAAGTAAGACTGGTCAGCGAAGCCGAGGTTGTAGGCTATTTCTTTTACCGAAGATTCACCATGAAACAATGCCCGTTTCCCTTCAATTAAAAGTAATTGAGAAATTAACTGACTCATGGTGCTTCCTGCTTTTTCTTTCAGGATTTCGTTTACGCGCTTGGGTGTTAAACCAATTTCTTTGGCGTAAAAATTCGGCGATCTCTTCTCTTTAAAATTCTCTTCCATTAATTGGAAAAGCTTCATCATGCGGATGTCTTCGCCAGCTGCTGCATGCAGACGGTGTTTTCCGAAACGATTGAGATTTTGTAAAAGCGCTGTTGTGTATTTTAAAAGCAAGCTTCTGTCTGAAGAGCCTTTATACTCAAGAAGTATCAGATCAAATAAATTTTCTAAAGGTTTAACCATTTCATCTGGAATTCGGACGCCTTCATTTTCAAAAGGTAAGAATAACTGGCGCAACTGTGTTTCCTCTATGTGATGAAAAAACTCCGTAGAAAAAACTATCACCCTTGATTTTGGCAGTTTAGCTGAAGGAATGGAATGCACCTGATTTTTGGAAATAAAGTAGACAAGGTTTTTCTTAATGGGATAAGATGTGAAGTCAATAAAATGCTCGCCAGCGTCCTCTATAAACCAAACCAGGGCGAAGAAATTAATCCTATGACTGGATGTGTGCTCTCCAAAAGCAAGTGATACATCAGATGCCAGAAACTGTGCATCGGGAAGTAAATGCAATGGAATACCGTCTGGTCTTGAAATTGCAGCCATTAGTTTTCCAGAATTTTTATTTCGACACGACGATTAACTTGTTCATCCGCGGGTGACCTTTCAACCTCTATTTTTGGATAACGGTGTCCATACCCCTTATACGTAAGCCGATCTGCGCTAATGCCATTTCTCACCAGGTAATTATAAACAGCCTTCGCCCTGTTTTCAGAGAGATTTCGCTCTTTTGTATCAAAGTCCAAACCGTCTTCTTCATCCGGATCGAGGCAGCAAATGTGACCCTGTATTTCTATTTTCAATTCCGGATGTTCTTTTAATGTCTCCAGTAATTCTTCCAGAACACGGATAGCAGATTTGACAACAACATGTCTACCGGGAATAAAATTTAACCCTTGTATAGCTAATGTTTCTCCTTTCTCCAGATCTTCCAGACTTTTTCTTCCTGAACTTGTTTTTGGTTTCCTCTTGTTTTGAAGGGTATTAAGTGAATCTTCCTGAATGACATTTTCTCTTGTGCCAATTTTTTTCACGACCCTTCGCTGACTTACTATTACATCCACTCTTCTCTGGGAAGCGTCACCCTTTTTATCGTTTCTGTTAGCTGAATTTTTCTCACCCAGACCTTCGCATTTTAAAAAAGACATAGTGGTGGAAGCACTAGTTTGTTCTAAATATTTTTTAATTTCATCGGCCCGCTTTTGAGACAACTTTAAATTATAATCTGTGTTGTGCAAATAGTCTGCATAACCGTAAATAGTAATTTCGCAAGTTCCAGAGGTTAACAAAGAAATAATGGAATCAACCCTTCTGAAATTATCCTGAGAGTTTGATTCATTAATAGCATAATAAAGACTAAGGGTAAATGTTTGATTTTGCGCATGAACCCTATTGAAAAAAAACAGTCCCGCTACGATAGAAAAAAGCCATTTCATACAACTACTAAGTTAAGCATCTAATACTCTTTTTAAAGAAATTAATTGTGCTTAACAAGGAGTTTTTTGATCTCGAAGGTTTTATTAACAGACGAGCTAATTTGTAAATAATAAATACCTTCTTTTAAATTTTCGGTCGTCAATTTAATGGAGCTTTCTGAAGGGAGAATAAGAGATTCAATAGCAATCTCCTGGCCAAGTGCATTTTTTAATGAAAGCTGAGAGGCATTTATTACACTTTCTAATATCAAGGTTTCATCTGATGGATTTGGATAAATCTTAATTTCAGGAGTTTTGACTAAATAATTGATTACAGCTAAGGGCGAGTAAGATTTTACATTATCCAAATCTACCTGCTCTAAGCGGTAATAAGAGATTCCTTCAATGGGTTTTTTATCTATTTCCACGTAAGATAGTGTGGTATTGGAATTTCCCTTCCCTTTTATTTCTTTAAGCGTCTGCCAGTTTACACCATCCGCTGATCTTTGCAAATTAAAATGATCGTTGCCTCTCTCTGATGCAGTCTCCCAGTTTATGCAGACTTCGTTCTCACACGTAAAAGCTTTAAAATTTAATAGTTCCACGGGCAATGGTGTTGCAGAATTATTAGAGCCTATAGTCATATATCTTGTCGAGCCTGACGGAATCATGACTGTTGAAATGCCCTGCACTGTTATGAGAGAGGTAGCATACGAAAACGTTAATCCGTCGGCTGTGGAATATGCTGTTGCGTCAGAAAAGTCTCCATCAGTATCAACCAACAATCTTAAATCGCTGGTTGCAACAGACCCCGGAATACCAATGGCATTTAATTTCATACTAAAATTAAAAGTGGAAGTAAGTCCTGTATTGGTAACTTTCCATTCTCTCTGGATACGCGAATAAATACCGCCAGGTTTTTCCGTTTGCACACCGGATAGTCGGCCGTTGTTTGCACCTATCACAACAAATTGATTATTAGCGAGAGTGCCGGTGTTTGCGCTATTGGCTGCGCTTAGTGCAGAGATAAATATGCGGGTGCTATCATTGTAGTTTTTCGACTGTTTTTGATATAAAAGACTATTGTCATCGCGCCCTATTCCTATAACGTTTGCTGTATACCCGCCGGCGGGCGAGAAAATTACGGTGCCTCCGGAGTTTATATAATTGGCATTTAAAGTAATTCCATATTTAAGCCCGAGGTAAGAATTTATTTTTGACGCGTTGGTAACACTTTGTCCGCTATTGTAAACGATTATTTCAGCTATATCTCCGTAAAAACAGTACTGTGTTCCCGAACCATAGCCTGTACCGATATAAGAATTTCCATTGTCGCCCACAGATCCCGGTGTATAAGCATCGGTGCCTTGTGAACTCGCATCCTGAAAATACTGCACGCTATTTGTGGTGGTTCCATTCCAAATACCTGACATTAAACTTGGAACAGAAAGCGTTGTGGCTTTTGACACCACGTTTGTGCTATAGTCTCTTACCCAAAAACCAAAAGAAGTGTTCCCGGAATTTGAAGCTGTTAAGCCGTAACCTCCGCCGGTCCAGGCTGGACCATTAGCCTGACCTAAAATTATACTTCCCCAGGTATCGTTTCCGGTTCCGGTTTGCATTGCTACTGCAAAGGCAGACAAGCCCGTTACAGTAGAGGTAGTAAGATCTGGGATATTTAAAAAATTATCAAGCCCGTCAAATGTAATGGTGGGATTGTAATTAAATCCTGCAGAATTAATAGAAGGTCGCAAAGAGCCATTCGTTTGAGTTCCATGAAACAAATTTCCGCTCTGGTCATCCCAGGTACTTACATTGCTTACACCCGAGAGAGTGACGCCCCTGGAAGCATCGTACCAACCGCGTAAATTTGTTGATATTCCACCAGGATATTGCGCTGCACAAGCAAAGCACAATAACTGGGACAAATAGAATGATAGGAGCGTTTTCATCTGATTAATGACTGTCAAAATTAGTAACAACAATCAAAAATAGTTTAAGAGAAAACTTTAAAAGAACTAAGTGTTTTATTGACTACTGTTTTGAATAGCCTGGAAACTGTTTCGGGTAATTTACCGCCACTTAAAGTGAAACCTGAATTAGCATCAGACGAATTTCTGAAGTTTGTTGTAATGGCATAGCGGGTGTTTGCGCTTTATAAATAATGTCGCAATAAATAACACAGAAAATAAAAACTGTCTCATTTACGCACTATCAATTTATTCAATTTAATTAAATTATTGCAGTGATAGTACTACGCTGAGAGCACAATTTAACCGGTTTCGCCTCTGTTATCTTTTATTCTGCCTTGTTTAAATTACTTCTGCTTTTGCTGTAAAGGAAGTAAACAAGAATACCAAAAGCGCCCCATATTATAAAGAATACCCAGGTAGCAGGACGAACCTGAGTCATTAAAAACAGGTTAAATAAAACACCTAAAGTTCCAACTACATATACAGCAGGCGTTCTGTAAGGCCTTTCCAATTCTGGTTTCTTATAGCGCAAAATCATAACAGCCACGCAAACCATAGCAAATGCCAGTAAAGTACCCATGCTGCACATCTCAGAAATCTTATCGATTGGCGTAACCGAAGCAACTATAGAAATTACTGCGCCTACAAGAACAGTACTTTTGTAAGGTGTTTTGAATTTAGGATGTAAGGTGGCAAATAAACTTCTTGGCAAAAGTCCGTCTTTAGCCATCCCTAAAAATATTCGGGTCTGACCGAGCATCATCACAAGCATTACTGAAGTTAATCCGGCAGTAGCAGCAATAGTAATAATAAACACTGCCCAATTAATTCCAATACCTGAAAAGGCCGAAGCAACTGGAGCAGCTTTATCTAACTGATCATATCTAACCATGCCTGTTAAAACCAGCGATACGAGTATATAAAGTACAGTACAAATAATCAATGACGCGATAATGGCAAAAGGAACGTCTTTTTTCGGATTGATGGCTTCCCCTGCTTGCGTTGAAACAGCGTCAAACCCGATATAAGCAAAAAACACAATGGTAGCGGCAGTTAAAACGCCTCCAAATCCAAATTTAAAGCTGCCGGTGGGATTTCCCAGACTATCTAAAACAGCAACTTTATCAGGAATGAAAGGTGTCCAATTGGCAGTGTTCACATAAAAAGCACCTACTACAATTACAAATAATACAACTGCTATCTTAACTATAACTATAACATTATTAGTATTCGCGGCCTCCTTAATACCTTTCACAAGAATATAAGTTACAACCCAGGTGATTAAGAATGCGGGAAGATTGAACGCCCATGTGGGAGCTTCGAGTCCTAATGTTGCGCATTTATCGGTTGCTGTAGCCAAATCGTTACACCATTGAATAGGAACTTCTATATTAAAAAGGTGAAGCAACTTTACAAAATAACCACTCCAGGCCACTGCAACAGTTGTTGCGCCCATCATGTATTCTAATACCAAATTCCAGCCAATAAACCAGGCGAACAATTCTCCCACGGTTCCATAAGCATAAGCATAGGCTGAACCTTCTACCGGAAGCACTGAAGCAAATTCGGCATAGCACAAAGATGCGAACATACAGCCTATCCCGGCAATAACAAAAGCAAGGGCTAACGCGGGACCGGCGTAATCATGAGCTGCGATTCCCGTCAATGTAAAAATTCCACCGCCAATAATGGCTCCTATTCCTAAGGAGGTAAGCCCCCATCTTGTTAAAACACGTTTTAGATCACTTTTTTTCATATCGGCCTCAAACGCCGATACCGGTTTTACTCTCCAAACTGACATATATCTAGGATTGTTTTATTGTATGTCCAAATTAACTAATTTAAGTCCAAATAACCAAAACTACAAAGCAAATCACCCCTTTGGTTTTAAGTAAAAATCCATTTCGGGAAACCTGGTTATTTGGTTTTGTACCTTTTAACAGAAGCCTTAACTTTTCTAAATTAAAATTGCCGATATTTGTGCCATCAATTTATTTAAAAAATATTTATTCGCCCTTATCGTTAGTTCTTACGTAATTACGGCGATCGGCATACCTGTTTACTATCACTATTGCGGTGGCGAGCTGGAAGAGATTAACTATGTTTTAAAAGGTAATAGCTGCTGCGGGGCTGACGAAGATGAATCAGAAACTGCTAACGATTGCTGCAAGGACGAAAATCTTATTTTAAAAAGTGATCTCGATTTTACGCTTAAAAGCTTCCACGATTATAGCGTGGTAAAAACTTTTAGCGAGGTGTTTTTTATTTCACTTCCTTTTTCAGTTTCTTTACCTGAACCTGCTTCTTTTTTTGAAAATAATTTTACTGAATCTCCTCCTCCCAAACTGGTGCAGGATTTTATTGTTTCGACTTCTGTTCTCAGAGTCTAGAATGTGTTTGTGCCAAAATCTATTATTTTCAGTTATCTGAAAAACAAACAATTTTCTAAACAATTAAAAACAAGATCATGAAAACAATCATTTTAGTAATTATTTCCCTAGTTATATCACTTTCAGGCTTTGCACAAGACGCTACTTTAAAGACATCAACACTTAATGTAAAAGGCAATTGCGAAGAATGCAAAAAACGTATAGAAAATGCTGCCGACATAAAAGGCGTTAAAGTTTCGAATTGGGACGAAAATAAACAAACCCTTACAGTGACTTACAAATCAGATAAAGTTACACTTGAGCAAATTGAAAAAGCTATTGCTGCCAGTGGTCACGATGTTGCAGATTTAAAAGGCAACGAGGCTAATTACAAAAAACTTCCCGAGTGCTGTAAATACCGTGACAAAGCGTGTGAGAAAAAATAATCATGCGAAACATACGGTATTTAATTGCTTTTGCTGCCATATTATGTTATGCCGGCATTAAAGCTCAGGTGCAGGGAAAAATTGTAGAAATCTCTAAAAAGTCAGATACCACGGTAGTTCCGGGTGTTGTAGTGGTTTGGGAAGGTTCAGCCATTGCCGCCACTACAGATGAAAATGGCAATTTTTCCCTTCCTGTTTTTTCAGAAACAAACAGACTAAAAATTGGGGCTGTTGGTTATGAGGATAAACTGGTCGTGGTAAAAGACACCAGTAAATTTCTTTTACTTGTTCTTAAAAGTGGTGTTGATCTGAATGAGGTGGAGATAACTTATTTCACCAGTGGTACAGAAATTTCCTATTTAAATCCTATAAAAATGGAAGTTATGAACGAGCGTTCTTTAATGAAGGCAGCCTGTTGTAATCTTTCTGAAAGTTTTGAAACGAATCCAAGCATTGACGTAAACTTTGCGGATGCTGTAAGCGGAACAAAACAGATCCAGATGTTGGGATTATCGGGCCAATATGCTCAAATAACCAAAGAGAACATGCCTTATTTACGGGGACTAGCAAATAACTACGGATTGACTTTTGTTCCCGGAACGTGGATACAATCTATCCAGCTTAGTAAAGGCGCAGGTTCTGTAGTAAACGGATATGAAAGCTTTACGGGACAAATTAACACTGAGCTTCAGAATCCTGAAGGGACCGATAAATTAAATTTCAATACTTACGTGAATGAAAATGCACGTAACGAGTACAATTTAAACTTGTCGCACCGCCTCAATCCCAAATTATCTGTGGGACTTTTGAGCCATGTGAGTTATAATCCTTTGGTGCAAGATCTCAATAAAGATGGATTCGCCGATATTCCTACAGGAAGACAATACAACTTTATGAATAAATATGCCTTTAATCATAAAGGATTTGAGGCGCAAATCGGCGCAGGATACCTAAAGGATGAACGCAAGGGTGGTCAGTATGCTAACCTACTAACACATTATACCGATACAGTGCCCCTTTATAAAATTGGCATTGATAACGAAAAATGGGAGGTCTATAGTAAAACCGGTTATGTTTTTAAAAAACATCCCGGAACAAGTATGGGACTTCAATTGTCGTATCTCGATCATAAGCAGCATAATTTTTATGGTTTAAATGATTACAACGGACTTCAAAAAACTTTTTATGCCAACTATATTTTCCAGGGAATTTTAGGCACAACTGATAATACCTATAAAATTGGAGCAAGTTTTATGAATGACGAGGTGGGCGAATCTTTTAATTTGTTCAAATATAAACGTACCGAGCAAGTTGGCGGCGCATTTATCGAGTATGCCAAAAACTACAAAGAGAAGTTTAATTTGATTGCGGGTATTCGTGCAGATCAGCATAATTACTATGGGTTATTTTTTACTCCGCGTTTGCATTTGCGTTATGCGTTTAAACCCAGCACAGTGCTGAGATTCAGTGGTGGAAGAGCCTTACGGACCGCGAATATTTTTACGGACAATTCTTACCTTATGGCTTCATCGCGTCAATGGATAGTCGAAAGTTCAGACCTGAGTTTACCTTATGGTTTAAAGCCCGAAACAGGTTGGAATTACGGATTAAACTTTACGCAAAAATTTAAGATCAATTACCGTGATGCATATATTACATTGGATGTATATCGGACGGATTTTACAAACCAGGTGATTACTGACATTGATGCCAATACACAGGAAGTTCACATTTACAATTTAAAAGGCCCCTCCTACTCCAACACCTTCCAATTTGAATTTAATATGGAACCACGCAAGCGTTTGTTCATTAAAACCGCTTACCGTTACGTGGATACGAAAGTTCAATACAAACAAGGTTTGCTTCAGAAAGCAATGGTATCAAAGCACCGGGCTTTCATAAATTTTGGTTACGAAACTAAAGATTCGCATTGGTTGTTTGATTTTACAACTCAGTATAATGGAGCTAAACGTTTGCCATTAACGCAAACAAATCCTTCAGAATACCAGAGAGAAACTTTTTCACCAGGATTTTTTAATTTGTTAGGCCAGATAACTTATGTTACAAAAATTAAAAAAGCTGATTTTAATGTTTATCTCGGTGTTGAAAATCTTTTAAATTACAAACAAGCCAATCCCATAGTTGCGAGCGACGCACCTTACAGCAAGTATTTTGATGCAAGTATGGTTTGGGGTCCTATTTATGGCAGGATGCTTTACGCGGGGCTAAGACTAAAAATTAAATAATTTTTAAATAAGTCTGAAGAGCATTTACGAATGATTTGATCACATAGTATTAATAAAAAAAGATCCCCGGTAAATTTACCGGGGATCTTTTTTTTAGTTGTTGTTATTTCGTTTTCTTTTTTGTTTTGTCTGCAGGAATCGGCTTAGGTTCAGTTGGAGTGGTATAGTTTCCGTTCTTATCAAAATAATATGTTTGCCCATCTACAGTGCTATAATAACTCTTAATGCCTGTAGTATCTTGTTTGGCGTATACTTTGTAACGCGTTCTGCTTGGAAGATTTGTTGTGTGGTAATCTCCAATACTTCCGGGATAACTGTTTGCCTGAAGTTCTGATTCAGACCTTAAAGTTCGTCCATTTCTGTTATATACTACCATACCGGCAAGGTTAGTTGCAGGATCTGTATAATCGGCTCTCCAGTCGTCACCTTCACGCGACCATATAGGATTAAAAGCCGGGTAGTCTTTTTTAAATTGTTTAGCTATAACCTCCGGAGTTTCAGAAGACGAAGTTTCGTTCTGTCCTTTAGCGATGCCAAAGGTTTGTGATTGAACATTAAGAGCCGTAATAACGAATAAAAGAATGATGAGTTTTTTCATAATACATAGTTTTACTACTGAAATACACAATACTATGCCAGTAAACAAAACCACTGAAAACACTATTTCAGAAGGTAGCCTTGTAGAAATAATTCAACGCTTTTAGAAATACCTTACAGGTTAACTGTTCTTAGAAAGATTTGCTATTCAGTAAAACCAGAATAATGGGCCCTACGAACAGAAAAATATAAAATAGTAAAACCAGAATGCGTTTAAAAACATTCAGGTCCTGTTTTAAGTTGACCTGCAATACTGCTGTTATTTGCTGAACAATAACTGGCTCGATGGGTGAATATTCATAGTGTCCTGCTCTGATACTACTATATTTTTTTGGGAACGAAAAAATAAGACAATCCCTTATTAACCAGTAATCTTTGTCGGGAAGATTTTCATAATCGGTGTAATAATTTATTCTTTCCTGTTTTAAATACTCTCTTATTTTTTGATGTTTGCTTTCATTAAAGAGTTCAAGTCCGATCATAACAGGAATTACAACCAGAAGCAAACTTTTTGTAAAAATAAAAATACAGGTCAGGGCGATAATCGAAATAATACCAAACACCAGACGGATAATATAATTTTCTTTAAAAAATAAGGTCTCCACTAATCGTCCGCCATCTAAAGGATGAAAAGGTAAACAGTTTAAAAGGTTTATCGCCAGGAAACAAGATGCCAGCATTGTTAAAGTCTCGTTGTGCAAATCTTTGTTTAACCAAAAAATCACCGAACCAATTATAATCCCGCTAACAGGTCCGCCCAGAATAATTAAAGTTAATTGCCATTGCGAGACTTTTTGCTTTTTTCCTGAAGTAAATGCACCTAGTAAAGGAACAATGAAAATTTTGACATTACTGTAATTAAATAGTTTCATAAAGAGAAAATGGCCCATTTCATGAACTATTATTACAAGCAGAATGGCTGCGATGTACACGATGTTTTGATTGAAGATAAAATAAAACAGCAACGCGTATACGAAAAGACTTATCAGCGAACGCACTAAAGAATTTTGACTTTTCTCAGCAATTATCGGCTTTGGTGGAAAAATTCCCCGTGAAGGGTTTTCTTCTGATGAATTCTGAGCTGAGTTAAAGGGTTCGTCCACTGGAAATTTGGTTTTTGTTGAATAAATGAAAGATCAGGTAAATGCAACTTAAAAATAGGAAAAATGCACCAGTTTGGTGCAAAGCTCCCATAATAACGGGAACATTATAAAGCAAAGTTAGTACACCTAAAATGAATTGAATGGTTACGCCAAAAATAAGCATGTTGATTGCTAATGTCTGTTGTTTAGTTAACTGTAATTTATCAGACTTGTACCAGAGCAGGCAAACCAATGCCACAATAATTAAAGCAATTGTTCTGTGCATAAACTGAATCCCGCTGGGATTTTCAAGGATATTTTCAAAAAACGTATCCTTCATATACACCTGCTCTGCTACCCATTGGTCGCCCATTTTTGGCCAGGTATTAAAGATATGTCCAGGTCTTATTTTTGAATTATCGCCTTCAGCATACCCTGCTGTAAATGCGCCATAAATAATTTGAATAATAAGCACGCAAAAAAACAAAATGCTTAAGCCTTTTAATTTCTTTCCTTCCGTTTCAACCACCTTTTCCTTTGGATAAAGTAATCTTAAGGCAAACCAAAATGTAAAAGCAAAAAGCGTAAAGGCACTCATTAAATGGGTTGCCAGGCGGTAATGACTAACGGCCGGTTGATTCTGAAGTCCGCTATAAACCATCCACCAGCCAATTACAGCTTGCATAGCGCCCATAAAAAATAAGAGAATAAAGCTTGGCACCATAGTGCGGTTTATTTTTTTCTTAACGAGAAAATAAATAAACCCAATTGCAAAAACGTACATCATAACACGACCAATCATTCGGTGTATGTATTCCCATAAAAAAATCGGTTTAAATTCTTCCAAAGTCATTTCAAAGTTTACCTTTTGAAATTCAGGACTCTGTTGATATTTTGCAAAACGCTGCATCCACATATCATCGTTTAAAGGTGGAATAGAACCCATAAAACTCCAGTCTGTTATGGAAAGTCCTGAGTGTGTTAAACGCGTGAGGCAGCCAACAACTACCATTACATAAATTAAGAAACAACCAGTTAAAAGCCAGTAAATAATCTGCTTGTTGGGGGTCTGAGAATTAATCTCTTGCGAATTTGAAGTCATTGTTAATTGCTCGCAAAGTTAAAACGAAATTGATTAGCTAGCAATTAAATAAAGTATTAATGGCAATGATTTTTAGCAATTGTCATGGAAGTATCATCGCCTTTAAAAGAAATCTTCTTACTGTGTCTCGTAGGCACCAGCGGTTACGCTAGTTGTATTCCTAAGCTTGGCGTTAATGTCCACATAGGGCATGCCAAAATATTTGGCGTATTGTTCGGCAAGAGGTCCGGTAAAATTTGTAATGCGATTTTCTTTTGCCAAAGGCTCGAAATTATAAACAGCAATATCTTTGTACTCCAAGACGTCAGCTTTTGCACCTTTCCTTACGTTGATAAAATTTAATGGATCGGTGGTGTTAATATTCGTTTTCAACCAGCAATTAGCAAATGTATAAGTTACCTGGGTGTTTACAGCGGTTTTAATATCCAGGTTTACCTCATTCTCAAGTTTTCCGTCCACAATACAATTTGCTATAACAAGATTTAGAGGAAGGGTTTGAACGTCGTTGTAATTATTAATACTTAGCGTGGCCTTCTCTCTTACTTTATCCTTACTCCAATAGTTGGCAAATGTGCAATGGGCAAACCGGTAACCCCCGCCCAAAGAAATGTTAACGCTATGTTCCTGGCAATTACTGATTACGGTGTTGTTTGCATACACTGTAAAGTATTTGCAATATAAGCCCCAATAGCTCATGTTTTGAATTTTTGTATTAGTCAACACCAATTGAGCTGTATCCTTGTATTTTACATCATCTCCAAGAAATTCGCACTGCAAACCTATATAACCATTTTTAATAATAGCATAATCAATAATATTATTGGCTTTCCCTTCATTGATCCAGATTCTGTCCCACTGCCCTGCTTCGTCAGCATAATCTTTTTCGCGGCGAGCTCCCTGGAAAACCACTTCCTTATCTTTTTTACCAAGTACTTGTATTTGACCACCTGCATATACCCAAATACCAGCTTTATAATTCAGGTAGACTTTAGTATTTTCAAGTATTTTTAATTTTTGGTACTCGTCCACTACGAGGTAACCGTATATAACGTGGGGTTTATCATTCTTCCACACTATTTCGTCACCCACTTTATTATACGAATTTGGAACGGCGGTAGCTACTGAGTATGGAAACTGAGACCCATCCTGGAATTTAATAACGCTATCTGGGCGGTGATAATAAGCATCCTGGCCCCATGCTTCAAGAATCATTGTTTGTTCATTGCCATTTACTACAAATTTTATCGCATCCGAAATAATAAGTGGGGAATTGACATTTGTAGGATTTACATTTACCTGCACAAAAATATACATGCTGTCGTGGGCAGCAATTTCCAGATCGGTAAAATTTGTGCCCTTGGCTCCATCAACGTTGATAATGAATGGAGATGCACTACCCCCTAAAAGCTGAATCGAAGAAATTTTAAGCTTTTGATTGTAGGTATTTCGTATTCTCACGTTTCTAGTAGCTGAACCTATGCCCGTAAAAACGGTGTCGAAAAGAACGGAATCCTGCGAGAATTCCAACTTTGCACTTGCGTCTTTTAAGAGTTTATCTTTTTTGCAAGAACTAAAATTGCTCACAAAGAAAATAAAGAGACAGAATGCGGTTATTTTAAAAATTAGTTTCAAGACTTACAAATATACAACGTATATCTTGCTAAAATAGTATGAATAAAATAAAAAGAGGTCGTCCTTTTGAGACAACCTCTTCTTTGTATATCTAAAAAAATTATTTACTAACCACAATCTTATTTTGAATAGCGCTTCCACCATTTAAACCTTTTATGAAATAAATCCCGTTGCTAAGATCGGTTACATTTTGTTTATACTCATTTTCCTGATTAAAGCTTAATTCTCTTACAACCTGTCCGAGTTGATTAACTAAGCTCAATTGCATTTGTGATTTAACTTCTATCACAAAATTGCCATTGTTTGGATTAGGGTAAAAGTTCAGCGAAGATTCATCATTTTGATATTCAGCCAGCCCTGTGCAGGCGTTTACCTTTACTGCAAATGTACCGTTAGATGCACAGCCGTTTGCATCAATACCAGTTGCAGTGTAAATAGTTACCGAATTAACAATCGTCGGTCCAACTTGTACGGTGCGTGTTGCTGCGCCTAAACTTGGCCAGGTGTATGTTGAGCCGCCATTTGCAGTCAATACTAATTTTTCGCCTTTACATATAGCTGTTCTCGTTGCAGCAACTGTAATAGTTGGGTTGGGATAAATACCTAGTTCTACCGTTGCGGTAGTAGTGCAATTGGAAGCTCCAGGAGTACTTGTTTTAACTGTTACCGTATAAATTGCAGCCACCGTGGCAGTAATATTATTTGCGTAAAAATAAGTACCGTTGCTCCATGTATAAGTAGAGCCGGCTCCAGCACCTGCAGTGAGTGTAACAACCGATCCATCACAAACCGTTGCAGAGCTACTTACTTGTAAGTTAGGGATAAAGACTGCAACTTCCACCGTTTTTGATGAAGCACATCCAGTACTTGTGTAGGTTCCGGTAACGGTGTAAACTGTAGATGTTACGGGATTAACTACTGTAACGCTGTTGGTTGCAGTAGTACTCCAATTATAAATGTTTGCCCCATTTGCCGTTAGCGTTGCAGAACCAGCAGAACAAACAATAGTTTTATTGGTTATAGCGTTTACAACCGGATTCGGGTATAAAATTAAAGGGTGAGCTGCACTGGCAAAACAACCTGCACTGCTTAAACCAATAACGTTGTAAGCAGCAGTTACACTGGGTGTAATAACAAAAGTTGATCCACTGTTTATGCCTTCCCAGGTATAGGTTGACGCGCCGGTAACGGTTAATGTGGCAGTTTGTCCATCACACACTGCGGATGAAGAGGCTGCGGTCATCAAAGTAGGAGTTGGATTAACGGGTACATTTATAGTGGCAGATCCTGTTCCACATGAGTTGGATCCCACAAGTGTATATGTTTGCGAAACTGATGGTATAAAAACGATACCATTAGTTGGAGTTACCGCACTACCAGACCAGCTATAACTGGTTGCACCTGCACCTGTTAATGCCAAAGTATTTCCTGAACAAACCATAGAGCTGCTACTGCTAGCAGTAACTGTAGGAGCCGCTGGGTCTACACTAATAGTTACAGCAGTTAGTGAAGAGTTACAGGTAGATTGAATTGATCCCATTACAGAGTATGTAGTTGTTGTTGATGGATTAACTACGTATGCAGAGGTTTGCGGACCTCCCGACCACGTGTAGGTAGTAGCACCTGTAGCGTTTAATGTATATGAAGAATTAGCACATATACGCGGCGGCGCAGCAATAACAACGTTCGGAGCAGGAATAACAGTTACTATTACTGGAGTTAATGTTGAGTTACAACCTATAGTGGTGTAAACTTCTACTCTACCAATACTACCTCCTACTTCCGTCCAAAGGTCCTGAGGCGTAGTATTTGCGAGATCGTATTGCATTCCCAGCCTTGTCAAAGTTAATGTATTGGTTCCTACTCCCAACGTAGATGTATAAGGGCTCGCAGCATACGAAACGTCGCTTCCTCTTTCTCCAAGAATACCAATAATGTCACCTGCGTAGATAGGAATGTTCACAGCAACAACATTTGTACCCGTAATGGCCTGATCAAGATAAAGGGTATTAAAAGAACTAGTAGTTGTTGCATATGTAGGAGGTACGGCGCTGAATTTCATAACGGCAATTCCTGAATTTGCAGTACCCGTAATATCTAATGGAACTCTTAATCCGGTTATGATAAAATCAACGGGTGCAGTAAACCAAAATCCCCGTGTTAAATGACCAGTATATATACTCGCCTGAGCGGGCAAAGTCATTGATGCACTTAGGGCACCAGAAGCCTGACCTACATAATAAGTAGCTCCTGAAGTCAATGTTGGAGAGGTAAAAACTGAATTAGTTGACAGAGCATTTCCTCCAAAAGAATTTGCATACCAGCCTACGGGGTTAGTTCCGGTTCCGGAAGCCGTTAAAGTAAATGCGCTACTTGACACGCATGCGGCAACTGTTGAACCTGAAACGGCCGGTGGTGCCGGAGCAGTGCATTGAGCTTCTACAGTGTTTACCGAAACAGTAAACAAAGACAGAAGGGATAGAAGTGTTGAGTAGTTTTTTTTCATAAGTCTTACAGGTTTGTTAGTTATAAATTGCGAGTCTTATAAAAATATTTAATTTATAATGAAAACCTGAGTTTTTTCTGTTAAAACTTTCCGAAATCTTGGCTGAAAGAGGAGTGCTTTAAAATTTAAATCTATAAGCGTATCCTAAAAAAAAGAGGCTACCATTTCTGGTAGCCTCCCTTAATCACTTAAGACCTCACTAGTTATTCACTACAATCTTATTTTGAATAGTACTTCCACCATTCAAACCTTTAATGAAATAAATTCCATTGCTAAGATCCTTTATATTTTGCTTATAATTATTTTCCTGGTTAAAGCTTAATTCTCTGATGACTTGTCCCAGTTGATTAACCAAACTCAACTGCATTTGCGATTTAACTTCGATTACAAAACTTCCGTTGTTTGGATTAGGATAAACATTTACCAAAGTTTTATCGTTTACCAATTCAGTAAGTCCCGTGCAGGCATTTACTTTTACCGCAAAAGTAGCTGTAGCTACACAACCGTTAGCATCTGTACCTGAAACCGTATACACAGTAATAGAGTTAATTACTGTAGGCCCAACTTGTAATGTTTTAGTAGTAGCACTTGTGCTTGGCCACGCATAAGTGGAACCTCCGTTAGCAGTTAAAGTTAATTTTTCTCCCTTACAAAGCGCTGTGCTTGTGGCTGCAATAGAAACAGTAGGATTCGGATTAATGCCTATTTCTATTGTACCGATACTTTTGCAATTAGAGGCTCCAGGAGTGCTTGTTAAAGCTGTTACAGTATAAATGGCTGCTATGGTTGCTGTGATATTATTGGATGCGAAACTACCTCCGTTGCTCCATGAATAGGTTGAGCCTGCTCCGGCATTCGCTGTAAGTGTTATCGCTGATCCATTGCAAACTGTTGCCGAATTACTCACCTGTAAATTTGGTAAGAATACTGCAACATTCACTGTTTTTGTAGATGAACAACCTGTTGCCGTGTAAGTTCCCGTAACTGTGTAAACAGTAGACACTGCAGGATTTACAACGGTTACATTAGAAATTGATCCTGTACTCCAGCTATAAGTATCGGCGCCATTTGTAGATAATGTTGCAGGACCCGCTGAACACACTATAGTTTTATTTGAAGCCGCGTTAACTGTGGGATTTGGATATACTACCAAAGCTTGTGCACCTGACGCCGGACAACCTGCAGCGCTAACGCCCGTTACATTGTACGAGCCAGATTGTGTAGGTGTTACGACAAAAGTTGCACCCGGAGCCGTAGCATTACTCCAAACATAAGTAACTGCACCACTAGCGGTAAGCGTAGCTGTTTGTCCTTCACAAACCGATGTTGGACTGGAAGCAGTTAAAAGCGTTGGTGTTGGATTTACCAGAATGGAGACAGTCTTAGTGCCAATGCCACAGGAGTTAGCTGAAGATAAGGTGTAAACCTGACTAGACGCTGGTGTAAAAGGAGAGCCATTAATAACAGTACCGCTTACAGCAGACCAGGTTAATGTTGTAGCTCCACTACCCGTTAATGTTATGGGATCACCAGAACAAACAACTGTGGTAGTAGCTGTCACACTTAATGAAGGAACCGCTGTTTGTACACTTATTGTAACTGAACTCAGTGTAGAGTTACAAGTTCCCAGTACACTTCCCATTACCGAATAAGTGGTGCTGGAAGAAGGAGTAACAACGTAGGTGGAAGTCTGAGGACCTCCGGACCATGTATATGTAGAAGCACCGTTAGCCGTTAAGGTATAAGGTGAATTCGCACAAACGAAAGGAGGTGGTGTTACTGTAATAGTAGGAACAGGAACAAGACTAACCGTTACAGGTGTTAAAGTGGAATTACAACCTCTCGAAGTATAAACTTCAACTCTGCCAATATAATTGGTAGTCTCAGTCCATAGATCTGGCGGGGCTATTGTATTAATATCATTTTCGGTTCCAAGTCTGAACAGACTTACGGTTGTACCAGCGATACCCAAAGTGGAAGTAAAGGCATTTGCACCATAAGACATTTCATCACCCCTCTTGCCCATTACTCCAATAATGTCTCCCTGGGAAACAGGAATGTTTACTGAAACAACATTGGTGCCTGTAACACTTTGATTTAAATAAAGTATACTAAAAGTGGTTATAGCATTTGCTGTCCCAGCAAGAGGTACAGCCGAAAGTTTCATTACACCCATCGCAGAATTAGAAGTGCCGCCTACAGAAAGCGGTATTCGTAAACCTGTAATTATAAAATCGTGAGGGGCGGTAAAAAAGAACCCCCTGGTAACCGAAGCATTTACCAAAACTGATGTTTGGGTTGGCAGAGCCAAAGTATCTAAACTTGTTATGGTCGACTGTCCTACGTAGTAGGTTTTAGTTTGTGTGACTGTTGGTGTGCTAAACACGGTGTTAGTGGATAAAGCATTTCCACCAAACGAATTAGGATACCATCCTATTACGTTCGTTCCCGTGGCGGTTCCGGTTAATGTAAATACTGCACTGTTTGTACAAGCGGCTATTGTTGTTCCTGAAACGCTTGGAGGAGAGGGCGTGGTGCACTGTGCATTAATTAATTCTCCCGAAGTAGAGAACATTAATGCAGTTAATAAAATTTTAACGTAGGTTTTTTTCATAGTTGACGGGTTTTGTATGGATAAAAGAGTTATAGTGTGCTAAAAATATCTAATTTTAAATCAAAGCCGGCTTTTTTTCTGTTAAAACTTTGAGAAATTGATTATCGTGTCAAAAAGCAGTAGCACTGGGATCCCACAAGATTAATCAAACATACAAAAAAAGAGGCTACCGTTTCTGGCAGCCTCCCTTAATCACTTAAGACCTCACTAGTTATTCACTACAATCTTATTTTGAATAGTACTTCCACCATTCAAACCTTTAATGAAATAAATTCCATTGCTAAGATCCTTTATATTTTGCTTATAATTATTTTCCTGGTTAAAGCTTAATTCTCTGATGACTTGTCCCAGTTGATTAACCAAAGTCAACTGCATTTGCGATTTAACTTCGATTACAAAACTTCCGTTGTTTGGATTAGGATAAACATTTACCAAAGTTTTATCGTTTACCAATTCAGTTATTCCCGTACAGGCATTTACTTTTACCGCAAAAGTAGCTGTAGCGGCACAACCGTTAGCATCTGTACCGCTAGCAGTGTAAACATTTACAGAATTAATAATAGTTGGTCCTACTTGCACAGTACGTGTAGCTGCGCCTAAACTTGGCCATGTGTAAGTTGATCCGCCATTTGCCGTTAATACTAGTTTTTCACCCTTACATATAGCTGTTCTGGTTGCTGCAATTGTAATAGTTGGATTTGGATAAATACCTAATTCTACTGTTGCCGTAGTAGTACAATTCGAAGCTCCGGGAGTGCTTGTTTTAGCTGTTACAGTATAAATGGCTGCTATGGTTGCTGTGATATTATTGGATGCAAAGCTACCTCCGTTGCTCCATGAATAGGTTGAGCCTGCTCCGGCATTCGCTGTAAGTGTTATCGCTGATCCATTGCAAACTGTTGCCGAATTACTCACCTGTAAATTTGGTAAGAAAACTGCAACATTCACTGTTTTTGTAGATGAACAACCTGTTGCCGTGTAAGTTCCCGTAACTGTGTAAACAGTAGACACTGCAGGATTTACAACGGTTATATTAGAAATTGATCCTGTACTCCAGCTATAAGTATCGGCGCCATTTGTAGATAATGTTGCAGGACCCGCTGAACACACTATAGTTTTATTTGAAGCCGCGTTAACTGTGGGATTTGGATATACTACCAAAGCTTGTGCACCTGATGCCGGACAACCTGCAGCGCTAACGCCCGTTACATTGTACGAACCAGATTGTGTAGGTGTTACGACAAAAGTTGCACCCGGAGCCGTAGCATTACTCCAAACATAAGTAACTGCACCACTAGCGGTAAGCGTAGCAGTCTGTCCTTCGCAAACCGATGTTGGACTGGAAGCTGTTAAAAGCGTTGGTGTTGGATTTACCAGAATGGAGACAGTCTTAGTGCCAATGCCACAGGAGTTAGCTGAAGATAAGGTGTAAACCTGACTAGACGCTGGTGTAAAAGGAGAGCCATTAATAACAGTACCGCTTACAGCAGACCAGGTTAATGTTGTAGCTCCACTACCCGTTAATGTTATGGGATCACCAGAACAAACAACTGTGGTAGTAGCTGTCACACTTAATGAAGGAACCGCTGTTTGTACACTTATTGTAACTGAACTCAATGTAGAGTTACAAGTTCCCAGCACAGTTCCCATCACCGAATAAGTGGTGTTGGAAGAAGGAGTAACAACGTAGGTGGAAGTCTGAGGACCTCCGGACCATGTGTATGTGGAAGCACCGTTAGCCGTTAAGGTATAAGGTGAGCCAGCACAAATATTAGGCGGAGGTGTCACTGTAATAGTAGGAACAGGAGCAAGACTAACCGTTACAGGTGTTAAAGTGGAATTACAGCCTTGTTTGGCATATAACTCTACAAGGCCTATAGTCCGGTTGCTTGTTTCCGTCCAAAAGTCAGCAGGTGCATCCACCGAAAGATCTTTGAAGGTTCCTAATCTATACAAATTTAACGTGTTAGTAGGTATTCCAAGAGTGGATTGGACTGGAAGTACATAGGGCCCGTAACAGCTGTAGCCTCCTCTTGCCCCTAACACCCCGATAATATCTCCTGCATAAACCGGAATGTTTACGGGAATAACATTTGTTCCTGTTGCTGCTGGATTATAAAACAGCGTCACAAAACTATTCGAAGTACTGGCGTACAAGGGAACAGGCGCCGAAAATTTAACAACAGCAAGCGCCGAAAGCGTTGAAGAGTTAATAGCCAAAGGTGCGCGAAGACCGGTGATAATAAAATCGTTAGGTGCAGTGAAGAAATACCCTCTGGTTTCATTGCTTGCAACGGTTTCGGAATATTGAGGCATTGCAAGGGTATCAATCTTTGTTGAACTGGCTGATTGCCCTACATAATAGGTTTTAGTCTGGGTTAAGGTTGGTGTAGTAAACACAGTGGATGTAGATAAAGCATTTCCACCAAACGAATTAGGATACCATCCTATTACATTGGTTCCTGTGGTTGTTCCAGTTAATGTAAACACAGCACTGTTTGTACAAGACGCGAGTGTTGTTCCTGAAACGCTTGGGGGTGTGGGCGTTGTACATTGAGCATTCACTACTTCTCCCGAAGTACTTATGGTTAATGCAGCCAATAAAATTTTTAAGTAGTTTTTTTTCATGGTCAAGTGTTTAGTGTGTATAACAAGAAATGTCATTATAAAAATATCCAAATAAAAATAAACCCCTACTTTTTTTCTGTTAAAACTTCCGGGAATCAGCTTATTCAGGAATATTATACAGCTCAGGTAAAAAAATAAATAAACTTCAATTAAGTTTAAATACACAGAATGGCAAGCAGTGTTAAAAAATTGAGGGTGCTCAAACTAAACAATGTATAAACTTTTTCATTGAGGTCTAATACAAAAACAAACACCGAGAAGAAAGACATGAGACCACATAAAAATAATAGGGGACTCGCAGCAAAAAGTCTATAAGCCTCGTCCGATTCTTTCAGAGAGCCTTTTAGCTCTTTCTGCAATAAAAAGTCTTTACCTATAACAAACTGAATTTTTTTTGGTTGTGACGGTAAATAATTTTCGATCATAAATTTATACAGCGGCTTACCTGCTTCATAAATATCCAACGAATTTATAAAGGGTTTCGCTGCAGAAACACTTCCCGGACCATAATGCTGTACTGTATTTATAGACGTTCGGGTTTCGTAATGGCAGGGCCCGAAGAAACAAAATAAAATTTCGAGGTAAATAAACATACTCAGAATATTGAATACATTTAGAAGCTTATAAGTTTTACTTTTTTTAAGTTTGCGAAGCTCAACAAGTTCTTTCTTTTTCTTGTGAGCAATAATGTTGGCTACTTCTTCAGAAGATAAAGGATTACGGCGAGGTCTCTTATAAGGTTCGCTCGTCATGACCTTTAACTTATTTTTTTGTCAACCAGGTAGGTATTTCGTATCGAACTGTTTCGGAGAATAAGCTCTCCTATAAATCCGGCCAGGAACATCATACTTCCTATAACCATACAGGTAAGCGAAATATAAAAGGAAGGTCTTTGTGTAATAAGTCTTGCTGGATGATGCGTAATAGCTGACCATAATTTATAAGCACCAAGATAAAATGCAAAACCAAACCCTAAGAAAAACAGAAGAGTTCCGATCACCCCAAAAAAGTGCATGGGACGTTTCCCGAATTTTGAAAGAAAAGTAATTGTAAGCAGATCAAGAAAACCATTTATAAAACGGTTCCAGCCAAATTTACTTACACCATATTTGCGAGCCTGGTGCTGAACTACTTTCTCTCCAATGTTTGAAAAGCCTGCATTCCTTGCCATTACTGGTATAAAGCGATGCATTTCTCCATAAACCTCAATACTCTTCACTACTTTGTTTTTGTAGGATTTTAAACCACAGTTCATGTCATGAAGCTGTATGCCACTGATCTTGCGATTTACGTAATTATAAAGTTTAGAAGGCAGGTTTTTTGTAAAAGCATTATCAAAGCGTTTCTGTTTCCAGCCACTCACCAGATCATATCCCTCGTCTTTAATCATGCGGTAAAGTTCTGGGATTTCATCTGGACTATCCTGTAAATCAGCATCCATGGTAATCACCACGTCGCCCTGTGCCATTTCAAATCCTACGTGCAAAGCAGGCGATTTTCCGTAATTTCTCTGGAAATGAATTCCCTTTACATTTTTGTTTCTGGCTGAGAGTTTTTCCACAACAGACCATGAATTATCGTTACTTCCATCGTCCACGAAAATTATTTCATACGAAAAATTATTTTTTTCAACCACACGCACAATCCAGTCATGCAGTTCAGGCAGAGACTCTTGTTCGTTAAATAAGGGGATTACAATTGATAGATTCATAAAATGCTGCGTAAATAACGCAATTCATTAGACACAAATTTTGCTATTTTTATTGTAAAATAAAAATAATTGTTACTTTTGCAGCGGGTAAGTCTTTCACGACCAGCTCCTGCTGAATCCCCCAGGTTGGGAACGAAGCAAGGGTATGTGGTTGAGCGGTGCGATGGAAGTAGCTTACCCATTTTTTATGCCCTAAAGTCTGGGATTTCAAAAACCAATACCTTTTTCCTTCAAGTGCTTCCAAACTAAAACGGAATCATGCTCAAATGCTGTGGTGAAGAAACTAAAGTTTGATTGTAGCGTGGATGCTAAGCCTATAAATAGCTTTCTATCTGCGGGTTTAACCGAAAGCGGTGTTACCCTGTATTTGTTTCTGGCTTAAATATAAGTGTGACGGCAGAGCTTTAGAAAAAGTATAAAAAGGCGAAAGCTTTTTGGTTCGTCTTCGTTTAATAGCTGCTGACGGGATAGCAGGTGTCTTGCATGTCTTCACTTTTTCATGAGACTTTTTAATCAGCCCTTTTATGAGCAGAAGATCATACAAGCAAAGGTTTTCGCTTATTTTGAATTCCTTTAAAAGTGCCAGGGCTTCTATTGTCTGCATGCCCTTCATTGGGTCGCGCTTTCCACGAAGGGAGACCTGATCGTTATCTGCGAGCAGGCGCATCAACTTAATAAGGCGGTGGTAAAGGCTTTTGTCTTTGTGAGCAGTTTGTACTATTACCAGGCGGCGCAGAGCAGCAGCAGCCCGTGCACAAGTTGTGAATTCCTCGCTGTTCTCTCTTGATCGGACAAATACTGGTGAGGTTTTGAATTGTTTGCGCTTTGGCCCTCCCTTGGCCCTGACCAGCCAGCCAAAGACGCTTTTGTAGAAAGAAATACCATTTACAGTACCTGAGAGTTTTATATCACCGACCTGAAATGCCATATACAAAGATAGCTGGAAATTGAATGAAAAATTTGACGAATGAGTAAGAGTGCCTTGACCTCTGAGGGAAGGTGTATGGGAAGCTGAGTGAACGGATGTGTTTCGTACTAAAAGACGGGATATGTACGGGGTAAGTAGGGAGTATTGCGCAAGGAACCAGGGAGCTGGTATAAAGCTGGTGAATTTTACATCACTCTTCTTGGGCCTGATCCCTAAACTGTCGCAATTGGCCTTTCATTTGTCGCATCCGGATACCAGGTATCTAAATTGAGCATGTAACTTTATCATAAAAATATGGATACGGAACTTTTAAACGGTATTGAAAAAGCATCTGCGGATCTTATCACTCTTCTTTCATCTTTAAGCGACGAACAACTTAATAAAGTTCCTTTTAAAGGAAGCTGGACTGCCGGGCAAGTGGGTGACCACGTGTTTAAATTTTATGGTATAGGAGATGTCATTAACGGGACTGTAAAAGATACTGACCGCGACCCCGGTGAAAAAATTCCGATGCTGAAAGAAACCTTTTTAAATTTCGAAATAAAAATGAAATCCCCTGATTTTATACTTCCGGTAGAAACTTTCATTCATACAGAAGACCTTATAAAATCTATTAAAGAGAAAGTTGAGCAAGTTAAAGGAATGATTCAGACTTTAGATCTTACCAAGACCTGTCTTGATTTTACCGTTCCTGGCGAAACAGCTTTTACTGGTTTAGAATGGCTTTACTTTATACTCTTTCATACTCAAAGGCATTTACATCAATTGAAAAACATAATCAAATATCTCTAGTTGGAACGAGGCCTGACACTCGCTAATAGCAGCAGAGCCCGAATGAATTAGAGAATGCCCACCCCTACTTTCTTATCTTTTTAGAAAACAAACCTCCTTACAAAGACTTCGTTACTCTTTAATGACTTTTAATTTTTTTAGGACCCTGCCAGATTTTAATATAACTACCTCATAAATGCCGCTTGCAAAATTCATCAAATTGATTTTGGTATCAAGCGGCGTATATTTCTGGCTAACAAGCCTTTCGCCATAAAGATTGTATACTTCCACAAGTTCAGCGCCTTGTTTAGGATCTATTTCCAAATTAAACATTCCGTTAGTAGGGTTAGGATAACCCGAGATTGAACTTTCTGACCCTGAAAGGTCGCCAAGGCCGGTACAATCATTTACTAATTGAGTTGCAGAAAATTCAGCTGAACAGCCGTCTGATGAAGTTCCAATGACGGTATAAGTGCTTGTTATTGTCGGAAACTTAACCATCGTGAAAGTAGAGTCTCCTGTACTCCAGCTGTAAGTGCTCGCACCCGATGCGGTAAGAATAATTTTTTCGCCTGCACAGATTGGATTAAGGTTACCCATAATAGTTACTGTTGGCAAAGGAGCAACATCTATTTGAACAGCATTTGAATTTTCGCAACCGTTCACATCTACACCCGTCACCGTATAACTGTTAGAAATTTGGGGTGTAAAGGATATGTTATTAATAACACCATTTGTCCAGCTGTAAGTTGCAGCACCACTTCCGAAGAGGAGCAGTTCTTTGCCTTCGCAAATAAGTGTTGCACTGCCATTTGCCATCACCATGGGTAATGGATTAACTGTTACAAATTTGCTTGCGGAATCCCGACAACCGTTAGTTCCGGTGACACTTACAGAGTAGCTTGTGCTTATTGTAGGAGTGAAAACAACAAGATTCGCATTGGAGCCATTACTCCACGTATAGGTTACAGCAGAGCCATTGACAAGTAAAGTTACAGGTAAGCCTTTACAAACACTACTACTGCCACTTAAGGTAAAAACCGGAAGCGCATTCACAACTACTGTAGCTATGACTGTGTTTGTTGATTTACAGTTGTTTACACTAAACCCTGTTATGGTGAAAGATGAATTTGTTAAAGGACTTACAACCTGATTGCCTCCCGAAAAAGAATAACTGGCTGCGCCTGAAGGATTTAAAGTGAAGACGTTGCCGCTGCAAATAGTTCCATCGTTAACAGCAATAACAGGCAGGGAATAAACGCTGACAGCTATACTCGCCCCCCTGATGCATCCATACTGATTCTCTCCGCTAACAGAATAGGTAGTACTGGTTAATGGAGTATCCATGAGTGAATTTGTATTGGTGCCACCCGTCCATGAATAAGTTAAAGCGCCATTAGCAGTAAGGGTAACTGTCGAACCAAAACAAATACCGTTTGTACCTGTTATTGTGACTGTTGGACTTTGGTTAACACTTACAGTGGCAGTCACCGAGTTTGTTGCCGGACAACCAAACGAACTTGTTCCTGAAATTAAATACGTACTTGTATTAACCGGGCTAACGACAGCACTACCACCGGAATACGTGTAATTAAATGCACCCGAAGGACTAAGTGTATAAGAATCTCCCGAACATATAGAGCCGCTGACAACACTCAAAGTCGGATTTGGGTTTACTGTAACAATAAGTGTGGCCCTGGTAGCGCTGGCATTACAGAGTTTTGCCTCTGCAAAATAGCTGTACGTGCCCGCTGCAAGAACTGGTGTGGCCAGAGTTGAACCGGTTCCCAGGCTAACGCTACCTGTTAAGTTTGTGTACCAGGTAGCGGGAGCATCGGACAAAACTGTTAAAGTTGTGGTTGTAGCTGCGCAGATGTTCTGCCGGGCTGGAACTGTGGTATTTACAGGAACTGCAGGTGTGGAGCATAGTTCGTACTTCCATAGTTCGTTTACTACCACAAAACTACTCGATAAGACACTTCCCGATCCTCCAAAAGTCCACAAATTATTTGAGGCGTCTTTGAATGCAGCCATTGTTTGTTTGGAGCCTGCCATATTTAAAGTTGATGCTAAACCTTGAACACCATAAACGCCTGTTTGTGCATTTTGATCGTTACCGTTAACCCAGGTCCAGATATTGTTACTAACCGAATATTTCCAAATATCATTTAAATGAACGTAACTAGTATTAGCATTTTGCCCGGAGCCTCCAAACATGTATAAATCTCCGTTTATTTCAGGCCAAACGGCCGAAAAAGCCCGCCCTCCGGGAGTAGTGGTCGCATTTCCAACACCCATTGTTCCGTAGAGTCCAGTACTGCTAAGTCCGCTACTGCCTCTTACCCAGGTCCATTGATTATTCGTAATATCATATTTCCATAAATCAGACAAACTACCTGCACTGCTGCTACTCGAAGCATAACCATTTCCTCCATAAAGCCATACAAAGCCTGATGCATCTTTCCAAACCGCGGACCCGTTTCTAGCGCCCGGACTATTTGTAGATGAGGCAACAGACTGTGTGCCGTATTGTGCAGCCTGATTTAATCCATTGCTGCCACCCATCCAGGTCCATTGATTGGAAGCAATGTTATATTTCCAAAGATCTTTCAAATATCCAAAACCGCCGCTGGCAGCATAACCTTGTCCACCAAAAAGCCAGAGATTTCCTGAAGCATCGCTCCATTTACTATAACAACTTCTGCCACCGGGATATACGGTTGCGTTAGAAACACCCATGGTGCCATATAAGCCATTCTGAGCAGTGGAAGTACTTCCACTAATCCATGTCCACTGATTTGTGCCCGGAGCATACTTCCAGAGATCATTTAAATGTCCAACTCCAGAAGACGTATAACCAAAACCTCCAAACAACCAAAAATTTCCCGAAGCATCTACCCAGCTGCAAGAACCAGATCTGCCACTAGGCATATTTGTTGATGACGCTACGCCTTGTACTCCGAATGAACCCACATTATTGGCGGTAGCCGAACCGTGCATCCATGTCCATTCATTCGTGCTAACATTATATTTCCAAAGGTCGTTCGAAGAAGCCGAAGCTGAAAAAGAACCTGATCCGCCAAACATCCAAAAATTTCCGGAGGCATCCATCCAGGTAGCAGCATTTGTAGTGGCGCCGGGATAATTAGAAGAGGAGGCAATTCCCAACGTTCCATAAACTGCAGAAACCGGCGCTACAGAACTTGTTCCGTTACCTCCGCCCATCCAAGTCCATAATTGTGCTGAACTGAACTGTGACTGCGTAAGCAGTAATACTAAAATAAATAATCTCATAACGCAGGGGCTTTTATAAAAGTTTGGAGAAGACTCTCAAAAATAGAAAATAGAAATTAAAATCGCAATCCATCGATTACAGGTTAATGGGTGGTAAACCTGCTAAATACGGCTCTACTTCTCCATTATGAGTTTTAAAATTCAACTACGACGTCTATTCTTAACCGTTCGTTCTGACTTCCTATAAAAACCTTACTTTTGTACTGTTCAATGCAGAAATTCAAAACCTATATTTCTATTCTTTTTCTCGCTTTGCTGCTTCTTCCGGTAGCCGAAAAAGTTATGCATGAGCTGGGACATTTGGAAGAAGATCAATGCAGGGTTTCGGAAACACATTTTTGCAAAGCAGAGCACCACTGTTCTATTTGCGCATATGTGTTCGCGTCATCTTCTACTCCACCCCACAACAGCGAACAGCTTTCTATTGTCCCGAGTCCTGCTAAAGAAAAATCATTTCCTGTTTATCAGTGTGAAAAATTCAGCAGAGCTACATTGAAGCTCCTGCTACGCGGACCTCCTGCTGCTTAATAAACAAAATCCAATTTATTAATCAGAAAATTATCATGCTTAGCATGATCACATCTCATGTCCTTAAAAAAACACATATTTTTATGTGTTCTCATCTTAGCATTTTCGCTTGCAAGATCACAATCCTGCAAACTGCAAATGAAGGGAACACTTATAGATGAAGACAATAGCGAAGCACTTGAATTCGCCGTTGTAAAACTTTTATCTCCCGAAATAATTCTACAGACAAATGAAAAAGGTGAATTTGTTTTTGACAATCTATGTTCGGGCAAATACGATTTACTTGTAAAACACATAGGTTGTAAAGACACCATTTTCACTGTAGATCTTCAAAAATCGCGGAAAGTGATTCTGAAACTTCCACACAGTTCTCATAATCTGAGTGAAGTAGACATAATGGATAAACGGGTAGAAATGAAAAGGACCCAGGCTGTGGATGACTTATCTGAAGAAGACATTCAGAAAAGCAAAGGACAAAGTCTTGGAGAAACCTTAAAAAACATAAGCGGTGTTACTTCTTTAAATACAGGTGCAAGCATCTCAAAGCCCATGGTTCATGGCATGCAGGGTTACCGTTTACTTATTTTAAACAATGGGATACGGCAGGAAGGTCAGCAGTGGGGTAATGAACATGCACCTGAAATAGATCCCTTTATGGCAAAGAAATTTTCTGTAATAAAAGGAGTTGGTGCCATTCGTTACGGAAGCGACGCTATTGCCGGCGTTGTGTTAGTTGAACCAAACGAGCTTCCCGATACCGCCGCTGTAACCGGAGAAGTGAATCTTGTTGGATTAAGTAATGGGCAAACAGGGGCTGCATCAGCCATGCTGGAAGGAAGTTTCGACAAGCTCAAAGGCTTAAGCTGGCGTGTACAGGGTAGTTTAAAAAAAGGAGGCACTGTAAAGGCTCCTAATTACTACCTGAACAATACCGGCACGCAGGAGAGAAATTTTTCTTATGCTCTGGGATATCATCATAAAAAATGGGGCGTAGAACTCTACTACTCTCAGTTCAATGCCAGCATTGGAATTTTTACGGGCTCTCACATCGGTAATCTTACTGATCTTAATAACGCCTTACGCTATAATAAACCACTCGATAGTCTTGCCGTATTTTCTTATTCAATAGGCAGGCCAAGACAGGAAGTGGCCCATGAATTAGTGAAAGGATTGGCTCATTACCATTTTTCGCCGCGCTGGCGTGCGAAGTTGCAGTATGCCTGGCAATATAATCTGAGACAGGAATATGATTTAAGAAGATTAACCACGATAGAAAAAGAAACCGGCATTGTAGCGCCTGACCTTGACTTGCATGTAGCTTCGCAAACAATAGATGCACTCATGGAACACGATAATATAAATTCTTTCAGAGGGTTGTTTGGCGCTAGTTACATGCAGCAAAAAAATGTTTATACTGGAAGATTTTTCATTCCCAATTACCTGAACCAAACCTGGGGGGTATTTATTACCGAGCGTTATGTAAAACACATCATTGAGCTGGAAGCAGGGGTGCGTTACGATGAAAAGTACCTTACTTCTTATTTCTTTGAAGGTAGTGTTTGGACAGAACATGCCCGCACTTTCAAAAATTTGACTTATAACGCCGGACTCATCTGGAAACCGGCGAGTTCCTTCAATTTATTTGTGAACGCAGGTTCTGCCTGGAGGGCGCCGGCACCAAACGAACTGTATAGTAACGGTATTCACCAGGGTGCAGGGACTATTGAACGAGGTAATCCAAACTTTAAATCAGAAACTTGTCAAAATATTACTGTAACAGGAATTTATAAACGTAAAAAATTCAGTCTTGAGCTAACTGCTTATCATAACCAGTTTAAAAATTTTATTTACTTAAATCCCTCAGGTGAATTGGAGCTTACCATTCGTGGTGCATTTCCGGTGTTTATTTACAAGCAGGACAATGTGCGCATAAGTGGGATAGATCTTAAAACTGATTTTCAACTGTCTAAGATGCTTTCTTTCGTTGCTAAAGGCATGATTGTGAGAGGTTGGAACGCCAGTATAAAAGATTATTTAATTTATATGCCCTCCGACAGAGCAGACCTGAACCTGAAAATAAAATTGCCTACTGGTGATAGATTCATAAATAGTTATTTCCAGCTCAACAATCAATTTGTGAGTAAACAATGGCGGGCCCCTGCAAATGTAGATTTTTCGGCACCCCCACCCGCTTATTCTCTTTTAGGTGCAGAAGTATCAACAGAGATTCATGTAAAGAAACAAAAGATGATCTTACACTTTAGCGCTACAAATTTATTAAACAGTCGTTACCGGGAATATTTGGATAGATTTCGTTATTATACCGATGCAGTGGGCGTATCTTATAACTTGAGGCTTACTGTTCCCTTGGTTTTGTACGATAAAAAATAGCAGGTATTACCTTTGAATTTGCCAGCCGAGGGACAAAAATGCCTTGGATTCAATTGGAGTTTATATTCTCCACTTCCCCGCTATTACTTAATGTCGTCATTAAAGGAGCAAAACACTCTTTAATCCCTTTAATGACCGGTAATACGTCAGACTGAAACCTCCCTGAAAAGAGAATGCCTTACCAGTTTCCCGATAAGGCATTAATTCACATTTTACCCAAAAAAAACATGAATGATCAAAATTAAATTTTTCTTCAGAATTTTGCAACTATTATTTTGCCCTAAACTGCATTCTTCTTCAAATACGTTGATAATCAATAGAATTAATTTTTACTGGTTTAAGCGAAAACTCTGAATTAGACACAAAGACCTGTTTAATTGCAACACACAGTGCCTAATTAAGAGAAAAAATTAAAATCCGGAACTTTGGTACCTGATAAAAATCAACATTTCACCCAGGAATTATTTCATTCACTCAGTCAAAGATATGTTTCACTCAAAATTTTAACTATTTTAACAGTTTTTCATTGCCCCTTAGTAAAAATGGATTAAATTTGAGAAACTTTAAACCTTAACGCCATAGAATAGACATTTACTAGCATTAATCATCTAAACGCAAGTAAAATCATGTCTATCCAGTCATTAAACGATAATGAGTTAATTCAACTCTACATTGGCGGAAACGAAGAATCCCTGGCCACCTTATTACAAAGACACAAAAGAAAAATCTTTTCTTCTATCATTGTTGTTGTTAAAGATCATCAGTTGGCTGAGGATATTTTTCAGGATACCTTTTTTAAAGTTATTCAAACTCTTAAAAAGGGACAGTACAATGAAGAAGGCAAGTTTTTGCCCTGGATTATCCGTATAGCGCGTAACCTCATAATAGACCATTATCGCAGAGCAAAAAAAATGCCCCCCGTGCCTGTTTACATAAATGATGAAGGAGAAGAAATCAGCGTTTTTAATTCCTTAGCCGCTCCTGATGATGATATGCGTTCTGCTGAAACCACAAAATTCAAAAAAAGTATTCGTACCCTGATCAATGAACTTCCAAACGATCAAAGGGAAGTTGTGTTAATGCGCATGTATTATGACATGAGCTTTAAAGAAATCTCTGAATTCACAAATGTATCTATCAATACAGCCCTTGGAAGAATGCGTTATGCTTTATTCAATCTGAAAAAAATGATTGAAGAGCGTAAAATGGAAGTTGTTTTAAGATAAGTTATGCTGGCAGATGTTTTCTTGTTTTTGAGCATCTACCTGTGTTTCCTGTTTTTTGTATTCTTCTCTGGATTTTTTTCCCTTCAATTTTTCAAAAGTATTTTTGTCTTAAAAGGGTTTTATACCAAAACTTTCGTTTGTTTGTTATGCGGATTACTGGTGTCAGTGACACTTTTCGCGATTTTTAAGACCCAGTTCCTAACGGTTACTGTTTTTTTTCCTATTGTCTGCATTTTTGCATTTAAGGGTAAGATCATACGTTTACAAGCAAAAGAATCATATATCGACCAAAGAAAACCTGTATTCTTTTTTAGAAACGTTTTCCTGGTTCTTTTGCCCTTTATTTACTTTGCTCTGCAGGTTTTTAAAACGGGAGGCTACCATTATAAAGCTCTCGAATACGATAATGCGGTTTACGGCCATCTTTCTAATTATATAGCCAGTACAGGTATTGAGAATAAATGGTTCAGTTATTTTACGGATCATTCTTCCATTAAATCAATAGAGCCCTATCATTATGTTGAATGCTGGCTGAACGCTTTTGTTAGTTCTGTTTTTAAAACAAATTCCCTTTTAAATTTTTACCTGGTAACCTATCCCCTACTCATCCTCATAAGCTGTTTCGGGATTTTGGCGATAATGGAACACTATGCAAAAGTAACTTTCACCGGAGTTATTTTATCGTTCCTGCTTTTGTTTATTGGCGCTGTTTTCAGCATTAAACAGTCAAACTATCATTTTAATACACTTGCTGCAGAAGTTCCTCTCCAACACTATGGAGAAAAATTTTCGGTGTATTATCCATTCGTTCTTTTTAGTGTATTACTGCTTTTAAACAAGTTGCACGAAGAGGCTTTACTTTTTGGGTTAAGTCTTTGTATTGTTTCCTCCACCATGCTTCCTGCGATTATTGTATTTACACTAGTTATTACTCTGTTTTTTTTCCGACGCCTGAATAAAGTTGTTTTCTTTCGTGCGTTCTTATTCTTATTCTGTTTTTTAGCGTTTTATAAGTACTTCGCATCTTCTGATTATACTTATACTGATAATTGGAGACTTTACGAATTCAGCGATCTGGAAACTCTTAGCTTTTCATTTCAATGGTTTAAACTGGCAATTTCTAATTTTATTTACGCCTTTTTTAAGAGTCTGGTTTATTTCCTTGCGAATTATTTTTATTTACCAATCTTATATCTGGCTGGCTTTGTTTTTCTAAAAAGAGAAGTTGTCAGGCCATTGTTATTTCTCTCAACGCTTTGTTTGTGTGGCCTTCTAGTGGCTTGCTTTTTTTACAAAATGCTGGACAACTATCAACTCTTTACCAATACTTTACCACTACTTCATGTTTTGAGCATTGTAATCCTTTTACAACTTTTACATACTTCTACCGCTTTGGTAAAAACCTTTTCAGGACTCTTTATCCTTGCATTTTTTGGCTACACGGTTTATTGCTCTGTAAAAGAGTATAACATCCTAGATAAAAGTATGAGCGTTTCAAACGATTACCTGATCAAATCAAAAGCCTTGATCTCCGACTCAGAAGATCACCAGGTGGCTTTTATTTATAATCAGGCTGACGCTGATACTTTGCTCTTGAATCGATCGAAAAATTACCTTTACCACTTAAGCTACCTCGGTATGGATGCTGTTCCATTAAGAATGTCTTTGCCTGAAGTCCGTTATACTTCTCCTTTGCCTGTGGTACAGGCCGACTACGATCGATTATTGGAGCATGAATTATTTTACAGTTTTTACAACCAACAAACCGCTGACCGAATTGATAAAGACAGCCTGGAGCTTAACTTTTTAAGAAGTTACAAGATCCGGTATGTGTTATTGAGTCCTACCGTGGCGGTTCCAAATTACATGAATTCTCAGAATTCAATTATTGTAAACGATTCAAAAACCGGGGTACGTTTCATAAAGCTACTTTTTAACTAAAGTCAACCAGATTATAGGCTTTAAAACAGGGTATTCCACAACATTGTGGTGAAACACTTAGTTACTTGCTTTCTTTTTAACAAAAAGCGGCTTAATGGGTCTTAGTGCTATGAAATAAAGCAATTATTTTATACTTTTGCCCACCATTTTATTTTGAAATTGAGGACTTTGCGGTAAAATTTCCGGTGATAAATAATTTCAAATTTTAAGTGACTTGAAGAAGAAACTATTAACCAGCTAATAAAAACTTAAAGACATCTACATATGAAAATTTTAGTTGCCATCAGCAATGTTCCGGACACCACAACAAAAATTCAGTTTACGGACGGAGATACAAAATTTAATGCAGCGGGAGTTACATTCGTTATTAATCCTTACGATGAGTGGTATGCACTTGTAAGAGCTCTTGAATTAAAAGAAGCAAACCTAGCCGAAAAAGTAACTCTGATTCACGTTGGCCTTGCCGATAGTGAAGCTACTATTCGTAAAGGGCTGGCTTTAGGGGCTGATGATGCAGTAAGAATTGATGCTGAAGGTCCTGATGCATTATTCGTAGCAGATCAAATAGCTGCTTACGCCAAAGCAAACGCTTACGATTTAATATTAGTTGGAAAGGAAACTATCAATTATAATGGATCTTCGGTAGGAGCTATGATTTCAGGAGTTTTAGACCTCCCATTTATTTCTTTAGCTAATAAATTAGACCTTGCAGGTAACAAAGCTACCGTTGAACAAGAAGTAGATGGCGGTACACAGATTGTAGAATGCGAATTGCCATTAGTAATCAGCTGTGCAAAAGGAATGGCAGAACAACGCATTCCAAACATGAGAGGAATTATGGCGGCAAGAACAAAACCTTTAACAGTGGTTGCCTCTAACGGTGCAGCGCCCTTAACCTCTGTTAAGTCGTTTACACTGAGCGCAGGTCGTACTGCAGTGAAAATGATTAGTGAAGATAATATGGATGAACTTGTTCAATTGTTGCACACCCAGGCTAAGGTTATCTAATTTAAAAAAATTAATAAATCTAAAATTCAAAAAATATGTCAGTTTTAGTATATACAGAAATTAATAAAGGCCGTGTTAAGAAAGCATCTTTAGAGTGCATTAATTACGCAGCTAAGATCGCTGAACTAACTGGTTCAACAGTTACAGCTTTTGTAAACAATGCAGATGCCGCTCAATTAGAAGAGATTGGTAAGGCAGGAGCAACAAAAATCTTATCGGTAAAAAATGATAAGTTTAATGCGGATAGTATGCTGGTAAGTGCTGCTGTTGAGCAAGCTGCTAAAGCAGAAAATGCTAAGGTAATTGTGTTTGCTTTCGATATAGTTGGTAAAGCCGTAGCTCCAAGACTTTCTGCAAAACTAAAAGCAGGATTAGTTGCAGGCGCTGTAGATTATCCAAGCGTAAACGGATCGTCTTTAGAAGTTAAGAAAAATGTATTCTCTGGTAAAGCAACAGCTTTATACAGCATTAATAGTGAGGTTAAAATCATCTCTTTATTACCTAACAGTTTCCCTGTAACCGCAGGTGATAACAAAGCTACAGTGGTAGATTTTTCGGTTGATCTTTCTTCTGTTAATTCAAGAATTGTAGTTAAAGAGGTAAAGTCAAACGATGCAAACGGCACTACTCCCCTTCCTGAGGCTGAATTAGTTGTGAGCGCAGGCAGAGGTATGAAAGGTCCTGAAAACTGGAAAATCATTGAAGATCTTGCCGGTTCATTAGGAGCGACTACTGCTTGCTCACGTCCTGTTGCGGATATGCACTGGAGACCGCATCATGAGCACGTTGGACAGACGGGTGTTGCTATTCGTCCGAATTTATATATTGCCGTTGGGATCTCAGGAGCTATTCAGCATTTGGCGGGTGTAAACGGTAGCAAAACCATAGTGGTAATTAACAACGATAAGGAAGCCCCTTTCTTTAAATCGGCTGATTACGGTGTTGTGGGTGATGCGTTTACCATTGTTCCTAAGTTAACTGAGGCTATTAAAAAATTTAAAGCAAACCAAAATTAAGCCGGTATTTTTCTTAAATTAGAATTCAGTTAATGAAAAAAGTTCGATTAGAAATTGTTGGATTATCCTACAGCCAGACACAAAGCGGGGCCTATGCTTTGGTTTTGGGTGAAAGCTCAGGGTCAAGAAGGCTTCCCATTATTATTGGCGGTTTCGAAGCTCAGGCTATTGCGATAGAGCTTGAAAAGATGAGTCCCAGCAGGCCCTTAACGCACGATCTTTTTAAATCATTTGCACAGACCTTTGATATTTCAGTTACAGAAGTGTTGATTTATAATCTCGTAGAAGGTATTTTTTATGCAAAACTGATTTGTACAGATGGTACACGCGAAGTGGAAATTGATGCCAGAACGAGTGATGCGATTGCCCTGGCGGTACGCTTTAGTTGTGAAATCTATACTTATGAGTTTATTTTAAAGAGTGCCGGTATTGTTCTCGATGACGATATTGAGGTGAGTTCTATTTCTGAACCCGCATCCAGTGTTTCAGAAGTAAAAGAAGCTGCCAAAAGTGGCGATTTAGATGAGTATAAAGGAAAAAGCAGCGAAGAATTGAAGAGTATGCTGCAGACGGCTTTAGATGAAGAAAAATATGAGATGGCTTCTAAGATAAGAGATGAACTGAATCAACGTAAAAAATCATAATTTTACACAGGTTAAAGACACAAAAAAACCTCTAATCCAGATATCTACTGGGATTAGAGGTTTTTTTAATTAGTAAAAGTATTAGTGTTTTTCTGTTTTTGCAGGCTCAGTTTTCACAGCTTCAGGTTTTTTCTCCACCGGCTTTTTTGACGCAGGAACACCTTTTTCAGTTATTGCCATACGTGTACCACCTTGTTGTTTTTGATCTTTAGAAGTATTAGTTTGTGCTTCTGTAGCTGCCGGAGCTGGTTCAGGTGCAATTAGTGTACCATCAGGATTTACAGTTTCTTTAGCGGCAGGCGCTTTTTTTGCTTCTTTTTTAGTATCCTGAGCGTTAGATGCAAAGCTTATCAGGGCAATAAATCCAAGTGTTAAGAGAGTTTTTTTCATGAGAATTTTTATTTTAAAGATAAGTAAAAGTAATGAATCCCTTTAGAACTACAATTGGCTATCTAGATTTTTTAACTCTTCTACTTTTTCAAGGTATCCCAACTTTTCGTAAGAAAAAATGAGGTTATTGAGACACCTTTTCAAAATCTCGATGTTATTGCAGGGTAGATAGTATTTTGCCTCCGGTTCGAGGTTTAATTGTTTCAAAAACTGATCTATGTCTTTTTGTGTAAACATAAGTCCTTTACTAAAAGGGTTTATGTAGAACAAGATGTTATTTGAAAGTGATTTATTGTTAACATCCATCAAATTTGCGTTGTCGTTAATATAGGCCAATACAAAGTGCTGGGGCAGGTTAATGCCATATACCGGAATATTAAGTTCTTTACAGATGAGCATGTAAACCACGCTCAGCATTAAAGGGTTTCCTTTTTTGCTTTCGAGAACGTTATTTATAAATGAGTTTTGTGGTGCATGATAATTAGTAATGTTGCCACTAAAATTATGAACCTCAAAAATAATGTGATTTACAATCTTTACTTTTTCAAGCGCAGTAAGATCTTCGTGAAGTTCTAACCATACATCCTGTTTGATAGTTTGTAATTGTTTTCTCACTTTAGCTTCATCCAAATCGGGATACTGATAATGTGCGAGAATTAAAATTCCTTTCATCAAATCGTCTGAATCGTCTTTGGCCCACAGTTTAAGAGCCTTTTGAAGCGTCTCAAACTGAATAGTATGGATGATAGTTTCAATGCGCTTTTGCATGATAGCGTCAAAACTGTTCTCCCAGGCTGTTTCAAGGTGCGGAATGGTGGGTGGACCCAGCGTTACAAAACGTTCTTTTACCTGAGAGTAAATTATTTCATCGGGATCGTCCAGTAACGTGATAAGTGCTATCACTTCCTTCAGGCTTATTTCTGTTTTACGTTTCGCTGCCATTACCAACAAAAATAGAGGTATAATGCGCTCGGGACGTTTCGATATTTATTAATTCTTAACAAAAGCTGTGTTTATACATTTTAACAAAGTAGTCTTCATAAAAAATGCTCCTAAAAACGGAGCATTTTTTACTACCTGAAAGCGGTCTTTTATTTGGTAAGTACCAGGCGTTTAACGGTTTTTTCAGTGCTGTTTCCTAATACTACTGAATACACACCGTTTTGATAAGCACTTAAATCAATGTTAATAGTGGGAGAATCAGAAGATGTATAAGCTTTAGTTAGGACCGTTTGTCCTAAAGCATTGTAAACAGTTATTTGTAGACCTTCAGAGAAATTTCTAAGGCTTGAAACAGTAAATACTCCAGATGTTGGGTTAGGAACCAGGCTCACATTAAGGGATGATGCTTTATTAGTTTTAATTCCCGTGCAGTCTTCAGCTCTTGTGGCAAATGTTGCAGTGGTTGATCCCAGACTGTTTGTAGCAATAACGGTGATTGTATAGTCGCCGCTGGCAGGAAACTGAATACGAGGGGTAGCGTTTGTGCTTGAAGGTGAAAAGGTAACGCCGACCGAAGGCTTTACAACCCAAGAATAGGTGGGCGTCGGAGAGCCGTCAGTACCATTTGTAGGAATCCAGCCATCTGAACATACTGAAGCATCTCCAAAAATATCAGCCAGTGGCATGCCTGTGCATTGTGTTGCGGAGCTTGCGCTCAACAGATTGCGAAAATAACTGTTTGCCAAAGCGGTTTGTATGCGGTCGTTTTGATCTGGCGTAAACATATAGTTGTAGGCATCATCGGTGTAATCCATAAAATTCATAAACATATCGCCTTCGGTTGATGCGCAAACGTTAGGATGCAAAGGATAACTTGGCCCACCAAAATTCTGGCCATAAGAACCCCCGTTCTCCCCGCCTTTTTGCGGTGGTGTATCTTCACAATAATCGGTAGCGTCGCAATCACCGGCGGGATTTCCATTTCCATCGCCACCGATATGACGAAGTCCAAAATAATGTCCTGTCTCATGTGTTGCTGTTCTGCCCAGGTTATACGGAGCCTGCACGGAGCCTGATGTTCCGAAGGATCTTGTCCATACCCAAATACCATCATCGCTTCCATTTCCAATATTTGAACTGATACCGTTTAAGCTCGATCCGCCTGGAAAAGTAGCATAACCTAAAATTCCTGCGTTAACATTTACGTCACTGATCCAAATATTAAAATAGGAAGCTGGATCCCAGATGGTGTTTGCCTTAATAGTACCGTCCATGTATGTTTTAAAGTTGTTCAAGCTTGAAAACGAGGTAGGATTTGAGGAAGTTATGGTGTTATAATTGACACGGTGGATGCCCGGCTCGTCTAATACATTGCCATCGGGATCAATCTGCGCGGGACAAAAGGTAATGTTTGTATTAGCCACACCTACTGTAGAAAAACTTGTATTAGCCAGTTGGTAAGAGTTATAACCCATTCCACCAAAATCTTTATTTAAAACATTGAATTGTGAGTACACTTGCGCTGCAGTTACGTTTGGAAAAGTACCTTTTGCAGCGCCATTATGAATAATGTGTACGATTACGGGAATAGTTATAGATACATTCTGCGTTGTTTTATTCGCTGATTTATTTTCTTTATATTCTTTTACTTTTGCGTTAAACCAGGCATCCCAGGCTGCATCTGGCGCAGTGGTTCCGCAGCCCCGTTTTATCATGAGCGATTCTGATGATGTGTTTTGAGAGCTAACCGATAAGGACAATCCTAATGCTGCAAAAAGTAACTTAAAATTAAAATTCATTGATCTTAAAAAAATTAGTGTGATTAATTTCGGAGATTTAAGGCAATTTACAACTTTAAGGCTGAGATTACAAAAAGAAACCGACGTACTGCGGTATTATTGCGATAAACTGGTTGATCTTGCGTTTTTTTATTCGCTACTTTTTAAGCGCTGGGTGCATGGTTCTCGACTACGCTCGAACTGACATCGACTACGCTCGAACTGACATCGACTACGCTCGAACTGTTCTCGACTACGCTCGAACTGACTTTGGCTGTGCTCGAAGTGACATTGGCTGTGCTCGAAGTGACATTGGCTGTGCTCGAACTGTTCTCGACTACGCTCGAACTGACATTGGCTGTGCACAGGCTGGCCTTAACATCCACTGGATGTTAATCCTGCTTGAACTGTTCTCGACTACGCTCGAACTGACATCGACTACGCTCGAACTGTTCTCGACTACGCTCGAACTGACTTTGGCTGTGCTCGAAGTGACATTGGCTGTGCTCTAACTGACATTGGCTGTGCTCAGGCTGGCTTTAACATCCACTGGATGTTAATCCTGCTTGAACTGTTCTCGACTACGCTCGAACTGACATCGACTACGCTCGAACTGTTCTCGACTACGCTCGAACTGACATCGACTACGCTCTAACTGACATTGGCTGTGCACAGGCTGGCCTTAACATCCACTGGATGTTAATCCTGCTCGAAGTGACATATTACGAATTTTTCGCTACAATATATTTTTCCAGGTAATTCTGTAAAAAAAATGTCTTTTTGGAGTGGTCTTTTTTTCGAATTTAAATTAGGTTTACGCCCGGAAAAATACTTCTTATGATTGGTGAAGATCACGTGAAAAAGCTGGCAAAATGGTTGGCGAGGTTCAGGCGCTACACGGTTACCTATAAAAAGGGAGCATATCATTTGTACAATTTGTTTAATTCCCCCCAAACCATGCTTGATAGCTTTGAGAATACCCCTTTTTGCCATCATGATAAAGTAAAAAAGACACAGGTGTCGGATACCATGTTTTTGAAATCAATGAATTACTACTGCAATCCCGAAGATGAGTTGTGGGTATTTATGTCGCACCTTTACTTTAAAAAAAACGTGTCCATGGTAAACCTTTACGATAGAGATTTACCGGTTGAATATCATTTCCTCAATATTCACATTAAAGAAAAAAGTATTGCCAGCAAGTCCTTAATTAATGGCTTGCTTCTTACAGATAGAACCTGGTCAATGTTCAAGGCTGGTCATGCTATTACCGAATTTCATTTTAAAGAATCTACCGAAAAAAACATAACCATTTTTTTCACTAGCCGTTGGCTTGAAAAACAAAAGCAAAAGCATCCGCATTTCAAAAACAGTAAATTCAGTGATTTTTTTGAGTCGCCCAATACCTATATGTTGCTGGAAGAGCAAAGCACCATTTACGATCATATACATGAACACATGATGCGCTTATCTGAAGAAAATTCAGATGGTAAAAACACCAGAAGCATTAAAAATCATGCGTTCGAAATCATTGAGAATTTTATTGTAAAAACCAACCGTGAGCTTATAGCGCAGGGGCACTTTAATTTGAATGACAAAGATCGCAAAAACATACAGCGTGCAGAGCAATTCTTAAACGAAAAATTATTCGGCGAATTTCCAGGCATCGATACTATTGCAAAGAAAATAGGCATATCTCCTACTAAGCTCAAAAACGACTTTAAATGTATTCATGATACGAGTCTCTATAAATATTTCAGTGACCAACAAATGAAGGCGGCACATCAACTTATTACCCAAAAAAAACTTCAGGTTAAAGATGTTGCAAAACTGCTGGGATACGAGAACCCAAGTAAGTTTTCGGCTGTATTTAAAAAGAAATTTGAAGTGACACCTTCTGATTTAATGTTGCAATAGACTATTGCAACGAATAGTTCTGTACCAAGTAAATGTTAAGCTCACCTTCCTGTTAATTTTTTCCGCATTCAGATTTTCACTCTGGTTAAATTATGTCTTATCGGAGCAGCGGTATTTTAGACTCATAACTTACTTTTGCGCAAACCAAAATAAAAAAAATAAAATAGACATGCTTGACAACTTATTTAAACTCTATAAAGCTATTTGCATAGTAGCTTTACTTGCATTTACCCACACAATTAGAGCCCAGGCCGGGGCGGCTCTTAATTTCGATTCAGGCGGAAGTGCAGATAACATTTTATTGCCACAAGCAATAAGCACAAACTATTTAGTAGGCAATAATAAAATCACTGTGGAAGCCTGGGTAAGACCTACATCCGTGACTGGACTTGGCTGTATAGTTGGTAATTATGGCACGCCTTTTAACCAGGTACAGTTTATGTTAAGGAGAGACTATTCCTATTATACCTTCTCAATTGGTTCGGGGGTAGGAACAACGTCGTCGCCAGCAGGTACAGCCCTGGGTACTGCAAGCACTAACGTTTGGCAACATGTTGCCGCGACTTACGATGGAACCTTAATTTCGATTTACATAAATGGGGTTTTAAGTGGAAGTGCCGTGGGCAGTTACACTTTTGCGGCAACTACAAATTCTATTATTCTAGGCACCAACTCCATTAGCGAAAGTTTCGATGGAGACATTGACGAAGTGCGAATTTGGAATACCTCAAGAATGCAATGTGAAATTAGTTCGTTTAAAGACTGTGAGATCCCGACTTCCTATACCAATTTAATTGCCAACTACCATTTTAATCAGGGCTTAGCTTCAGGCAGCAATTCAACAGTAACCACATTGGTGGATGCTTCTGGAAATTTATTTAGCGGAACATTAAACACTTTTTCTCTTACGGGTTCCACTTCCAACTGGGTTGGTACAGGTGGGGTTGTTTCAGGTGCTACCACAACATTAGCGCCAATCAGCATTAGCATTACCGCTAGTCCTTCGTTAACCGTTTGTTCAGGTAACACACTTACCTTAGCCGGCGCTGGGGCTACTAATTATACATGGACCGGAAGTATTTCAAACGCAGCAGCATTTACCCCAACAGCGAATAACACTTACAGCGTTATAGGAACAAATACACTTACTGGTTGCAGCAATAGTGCTGTGGCAACAGTCTCTGTAAAAACTTCACCAAGCATCACTGTAAATAGTGCTACAATTTGTTCAGGCAGCTCGGTGACCATTACCCCGGTTTCCACTGGTATCAATGCTTTTAACATCACTGGTGGCAATTTCACAGTAACGCCATCTACAACCACTTCTTATTCTGTAACTGGAACCGGAACTAATGGCTGTGTAAGTTCTAATACTGCCGTATCAACTGTTTCAGTTAATACAACGCCAACTATTACCGTAAACAGCGCTACTATCTGTTCAGGCAATTCTGTGACCATTACGCCGGTTTCCCCGGTTATCACTGCTTTTAACATCACTGGTGGTAGTTTCACTGTGACGCCATCTACAACCACTTCTTATTCTGTAACCGGAACCGGAACTAATGGCTGTGTAAGTTCTAATACTGCCGTATCAACTGTTTCAGTTAATACAACGCCAACTATTACCGTAAACAGCGCTACTATCTGTTCAGGTAATTCTGTGACCATTACGCCGGTTTCCACTGGCATCACTGCTTTCTACATCACTGGTGGTAGTTTCACTGTGACGCCATCTACAACCACTTCTTATTCTGTAACCGGAACCGGAACTAATGGCTGTGTAAGTTCTAATACTGCCGTATCAACTGTTTCAGTTAATACAACGCCAACTATTACCGTAAACAGTGCTACTATCTGTTCAGGTAATTCCGTGACCATTACACCGGTTTCCACGGGTATCACTGCTTTTAACATCACTGGTGGTAGTTTCACTGTGACGCCATCTACAACCACTTCTTATTCTGTAACCGGAACCGGAACTAATGGCTGTGTAAGTTCTAATACTGCCGTATCAACTGTTTCAGTTAATACAACGCCAACTATTACCGTAAACAGTGCTACTATCTGTTCAGGTAATTCCGTGACCATTACACCGGTTTCCACGGGTATCACTGCTTTCAACATCACGGGTGGTAATTTCACGGTGACGCCATCAACAACCACTTCTTATTCTGTAACGGGAACGGGCACCAACGGTTGTGCAGCGTCTAACACTGCAGTAAGCACCGTTTATGTAAATGCTAATCCCACTATTACTGTAAACAGTGGTACCATCTGCGCAGGTCAATCATTTACCATAGTTCCAGCAGGCGCAAATACTTACACGATCCAGGGAGGAAGCACGGTTGTAAATCCCACTATCATGACTTCTTATACCGTAACCGGGGTGAGTAGTTTAGGTTGCTTAAGTACAAATACGGTAACAAGTCACGTACACGTAAATACACTACCGGCAGTAAATGCCGGCAGCGGGAAAATAACTATTTGTAAAGGGGAATCTACAATCCTTAGTGCAGATGGAGCATTGACGTACGTTTGGAGTACTTCAGAAAATACAAATACGATCAGTATTTCACCAACCATCACAACTATATATACGGTTACTGGTACTGATGCAAATGGTTGTGTTAATACATCTACAGTGTCACAGGACGTTTCTGAGTGCACGGGCATTGAAAACCGTTCTCAATTAAGTTCTTCAGTAAAAATATTTCCTAATCCTTCCACAGGTGCTTTCACAACTCAGTTTGAATTTGAAGGGACTAAAGAAATTTTGATCTTGAATGAAATTGGTCAAACGCTTGAAATACGATCTACTGAAAATCAATCTGAGACCTTTGACATAACAAAACATGGGAATGGCATTTATTTTATCAAAGTAAGAAGTAATGTCGCTTCAGGCAATTTCAGAGTTATTGTACAATAAAAGGGATCTAAATTCATTTAAATAGACAAGAGAGGCCTCAGCAATGTGGCCTTTTCTTTTGATTTAATTCTGGTAGAAAACATCGCATCCATTTTTTAAATATTTACATGACACACTTTTTATGACCCGCTCGATGCATCTCGACTGTGCACTAGCTGGCCTTAACATCCACAGGATGTTAATCCTGCTCGATGCATCTCGACTACGCTCGATGTGACAGTCTGAATTGCTCGATGTGACAGTTGAGTGTGCTCGATGTGACAGTTGGCTAGGCTCGATGTGACAGTCTGAATTGCTCGATGAGGCAGTTGGCTAGGCTCGATGTGGCATTGCATGATCTTGAATAGGCTCGGGTTGAACGCAAAACTTTATATTGATTTTGATGGAGCCAATACAATGCACTCAAAAAAAAAGAGCTTCCGTTGAGAAGCTCTTATCTGTGTTTAATCTGCCTGTAAAAAAGGATACTTATAATCTACTGGCGGTACAAAGGTTTCTTTAATGGTGCGTGGAGAAACCCAACGCAATAAATTGATTTTAGCTCCGGCTTTATCATTGGTTCCGCTACCTCTGGCTCCTCCAAAGGGTTGCTGACCAACAACAGCTCCGGTACATTTATCATTGATGTAAAAATTACCAGCAGCGTTGCTTAATTTTTTGGATGCTAATTCAATAGCGTAACGGTCTGTAGCTAATATAGCTCCAGTTAAGGCGTAAATAGATGTGCTATCAACAAGCTCTAATGTCTCTTCAAATTTATTTTCATCGTAAACGAAGATTGTTAGAACCGGACCAAACAATTCTTCGCACATGGTTACATAGTTTGGATCTTTGGTAACAATGATCGTTGGCTCAATGAACCAGCCTTTGCTCTTATCGTAATTTCCACCGGCAATAACTTCTACGTTGCTATCTTTTTTAGCAGCATCGATGTATTTTGCTAGCTTATCGAAACTCTTTTCGTCAATAACTGCGTTGATAAAGTTGGTAAAATCTTCTGTAGGTCCCATTTTCATAGACTTAAGATCAGCCAACACAAAGTCTTTTACTTCAGGCCATAAATTCGTTGGAATATAGGCACGGGAAGCGGCAGAGCATTTTTGTCCCTGGTATTCAAAAGCTCCACGCGAAATAGCTACTGCTAAAGATTTCGCTTCAGCCGATTTGTGAGCCATAATAAAATCTTTACCGCCCGTTTCGCCCACTATACGTGGATAGGACCTGTATTTATGAATGTTATTTCCGATAGTTTGCCAGATGTTTTGGAAAACTTCTGTGCTTCCGGTAAAGTGGATACCAGCAAAGTCTTTGTGGTTAAAAATCACTTCGGCCGCATCGGGACCACTAGGATAGATTAAATTGATTACACCATCCGGCACACCAGCTTTTTTGAAAACTTCCATTAATACGTTAGCGCTATAAACGGCAGTATTACTGGGTTTCCAAACTACAACGTTACCCATCATGGCACAGCTGCTTGGTAAATTTCCTGCAATGGCCGTAAAATTAAATGGTGTAAGTGCATAAACAAATCCTTCCAAAGGTCTCCATTCTAAACGGTTCCAGACTCCAGGTGAAGAAATAGGTTGTTCAGAATAAACTTCGGTCATGTACTGCACATTAAATCTCAAGAAGTCAATGATCTCACAGGCACTGTCGATCTCTGCCTGGTAAACGCTTTTACTTTGTCCCAGCATTGTAGCGGCGTTCATTTTAGCACGGTAAGGACCGGCAATTAGTTCAGCAGCTCTTAAAAAGATACTGGCGCGGTGTTCCCAGCTTAAAGCAGCCCATTTTTCTTTTGCGGCTAAAGCGGCATCAATTGCCTGCGTTACATGGTTTTTATCGCTTTTGTGAAAATGTCCAAGTACATGCTGATGATCGTGCGGCGGATAGATGCGGACGGTTACGTTGCTTTCAACCTCCTTGCCACCAATGTGCATTGGAATGTTAGTTTTTACGCTACGTAATTCTTTTAGCATAGCTTGTAATTCCTTGCGCTCCGGACTTCCAGGTGCATAATTTTTAATGGGTTCGTTAACCGCTACGGGCACTTTATAAATTCCTTTTGGCATATCTATTTATTTCGAGTTGTTTATTTATTATTTCGGGTTAGGGCCGATTTAAAAGAGTTCAAAGATACTATCTTTAGTGAAATTTTGAGGCATATTAGGAATTTTTAGTGTTGGTTTTCTAGTACAGGAAGGTTGCCGCTCCCGATAGCTATCGGGACTCGGATTTCAATCATCCAGGGTGGCGTTCACGCTGATTGCCCAGATAACACTGATCTTTGTGCCTGTGGTTGCCGCTGATTGCACCAATCTGTGCGCCTAAAATTAACGGAACTGATAACCATCGGGATCGCTTGTAGCGAACTGATGGATTTAGCAGAACTTTATGCCTAGTTTGACGCTGATCGCACACATATCGCTGATCAAAACCGCGGAAAAAAATGAAACAGATAAAATCGCCTTTGGCGATTTATTGGATTACAAAGATTTTATGAAATTTTAAAAGGTGCAAACTTTTTTCATGACGGGTCAAAAAATAATCGGCGAAATCTGTGCAATCTGTGGCAAAAAATGCCGTGTGTATTTGTTTTGTGTGTAGCTTTGTGCCGCTATTAAAAATCAGAGGACATATTACCTTCTTACACTTTTTTTTGTTCTCGCTTTTTCGGTGTTTTGCGGCACCCGCCTTTTAAATCTCAAATTTAATTACGACTTCGAAGCTTTTTTTCCCAACGAAGATGCGGAACTTGAGCATTATAACACTTACCGTAAAACTTTTGAGTACGACAATGAGTTTGTATTGGTTGCTGTGGAAAATAAGGCCGGAATTTTTCAAAAAGATTTTCTATTGCGGGTTGATAGTCTCACTAAAGAAATTGCTCAACTGAAACATGTAAAACAAGTTACCTCACCCAGCAACTTAAAAACATTATCGCTAGGTGGACTCTTTCCTGTTCAAACGCAGGTGTTACATATTGAAGATCCCACCTCGTATAAATCAGATAGCACAGCTATTTACAATTCCCCTTTTTTAATAGGCTCGTATTTTCCTAAGAACGCAGGGTCGCTGAGTTTATTTATTAAAACGGACGACATTCTCACCAAAAAACAATGTGATTACCTGGCTTCGCATTTAGAAAGTACGATAGCAAATTATCATTTTGATGAAGTGCATATGGTAGGGCGGATATTTGCGCAGAATGTTTATCTCGTCACGCTGCAAAAAGAATTCGGCATCTTTTTAATCCTTGCCTTTATTGTTGTTATTATTTTTCTGTGGTTAAGCTTTCGCTCTGTTTACGGCATTGTGGTTCCGGTTAGTATTGTTCTGATCGCTATTTTGTGGACGCTTGGCATCATGGATCTTTTTGGCAAGCCTATTGATATTATGAGTGCCATGTTGCCTACCATGATTTTTATTGCCGGAATGAGCGACGTGGTCCATTTCTTTTCCAAGTATTTTGAGGAACTGGCAAAAGGAACCGAACGCGAAAAAATTTATCCGCTTATTTTGAAAGAGGTAGGCTTCCCTACTCTGCTTACTTTGATAACCACCATTGTAGGTTTTTTATCCTTACTTTTTTCCAGTATTAAACCTATTAAAGAATTTGGTATATATACTTCTGTGGGTGTTACAGTAGCATTTGTTTTAACCTATACTCTTCTTCCGGCGCTTCTTTATTTTTTCACGCCAAAAAAATTAGTCACCGTACACGGCACTAACAACCGCACAAATAATTTATTGCGTAAGGGACTTTTCTGGATCTTCAGAAGTCAGAAAACTATTTTAGCGATAACCGCTTTGTTAATTGTTTTTTCGGTTATTGGAATCAGTAAAATAAGGGTTAACAATATTTTACTGGAAGACCTCAGTGACAAAGTAAAACTGAAACGCGATTTTAATTTCTTCGATACCAATTACAGTGGTGTTCGTCCATTCGAGCTTAATGTTGTTTTAAAGGACAAAACAAAATCTGTTTGGGATTATGAGGTGCAGAGCGAGCTTTATAAGATCGATGAATTTGTAAAAAAAGAGTACGGCGCGGGATTTATTCTTTCGCCTTCCAGTCTTGTAAAGACTATTTATGCGAATTCAGTAAATGATCCAACCGATGGATTTCCCGGCAAGGAGGATTACGAACCTATTGCAGATTATTTAAAACAGAACCGTAAGAATAAAGATATTAAACGGATCGTCAGCGTAGATGGTCTGCATACCCGAATAAGTGCCAAGATCAGCGATCAGGGAAGCCTAAGAATAAACGAGCACGATAAAAAACTAATGGCTTATATTGAAAAGAATATTCAAAAAGATCTTTTTAAGTTTGAAGTCACCGGTGCTGCCCATTTAATTGATCGTAATAATGAATATATGGTAAGCAACATGACCCAGGGTTTTGTTTTTTCCATTATTGTTATTGGCATTTTGACTTTCTTTCTTCACCGGAGTTGGCGCATGGTTTTGGTTTTTATTATCCCAAATGTTATCCCACTGATTATTATAGGAGGTATTATGGGCTTTGCAGGAATTGAGTTAAAAGCCGCCACCTCATTGGTTTTCAGTATCGCTTTTGGCATCGCTACGGACGACACTATTCATTTTATTTCGCGTCTCAAAATAGAACTTGCTTATGGTAAAAGTTTGATGTACGCTTTTAAACGTACTTATTTTGAAACAGGTAAACCCATTATTCTCACTACCTTTATTTTATTGGGAGGCTTTATGAGTTTGATGATCAGCGATTTTAACAGCACTTTTTATTTTGGATTTTTAATTTGTATTACGGTGGTAATTGCAGTGATGGCCGATATATTTTTATTGCCCGTATTGTTGTTTTTGATTTATAAGAAGAAGTAGTTTTTATCCGCTTACAATTTTTCTTATACAGTCTTTGGCTTTCGACCCAATATTTTTATTTCAACTTAGTAAATGTAAAGATGAAGACCACCGAACAAACTAAAATAGAATCGCTTATAAAGAGTTTTTTAAGCTCGGCTAATAAATTCGATGTCGAAAAAGTGCTCACACTTTTTGCTCCTGAAGCGGTTATCGATGACGTATCGGTTGGTAGTGAATTTAAAAACACCTCAGGTGTCCGAAGATATTTAGAGACTTTTTTTGTGGGTTACAAAACCAAAACAAAATTACTGTCATTAAAAGTGATTGATTCGTTACACTTTCATGCGCACGTAGATTTTACAGGAAATTTTGGCCACGAGACCGGAACTTTAAATTTTACAATCAACGCTGGTGGATTGATTACAAGGATTGATGCGGATTTGGATTGATTATTAAATTTTAGATGAGCTCTTTTGATTTTTTTTCGAATGCGCTTAAGACATAGATTCCGTTCGGTAAATTCTCTAATTGAGTATGTTTAATCTCTGACTTCTTATTCTTAGTCGCATTTATCCCCTTGCAATCAGCAACATCGTGCGTGATAACTTCTGCATTGATACAACTGGCAAGAATCGCGACATAAAACAGACCCGAATTTTTCAATCGACGCGCCTGCTTGTAAACCACTCCCTTTTTTCTAATGCCCGTGGGCCAAATCCACTTTAAAACAAAGGAAAAATTCACCATTTCGAATCTTTAATTTAACAGAAATTTTCTCTAAAAAGTCTATATTTGATCTGCTTAATAAACCCTTTTTACTTCACCCTTTATAATTTCAATATTTTGAAATCATTTTTATCTAAACTCAACGTCGTTCTTTGCTGCATACTAATCTACACAAGTTCATCCGTTTCGGCACAGACGGGCTCTTCCCTTAATTTCGATGGGTACAATACTAATGTGACCCTTCCTGACTATGCATCCTCCTGGGATCTGGGTGACGACTTCACCGTGGAAGCCTGGATAAACCCAAGCACCGTATCGGGCACGCGTCTCATTCTATATTCCGGTTTTGGCTGCCTGGCTTGCCCCTCCTGGGTTATGTCGCTTGGACCTGAATCTACCTGCGGAGGCGGTGGCACTTCTGGTCACCTCGTATTTAATGCTGCAGGCTTCGTTGTAGAATCTGATAACGTGATCTCTACAACTGGGTGGACACATGTAGCCGCTACTTACAACGGTTCAGTAATGCGCTTGTATATTAACGGGGCTTTGCAAACCTCTTCTGTTGTGGCCACCTTTACCGTAACCAACTCACAGTACAGGGTTATTGGCGGTGATCCCAGTTATTGGTTTGGCTGTTCTCCACGGTATATGTACCAGGGCGACCTGGATGAAATTAGAACCTGGAACCGCGCCCTCTGCGCTTCGGAGATTGTTAACACCATGAGTTGCGAAATTCCGACTAACAGCACAGGGCTTACGTCCAATTATCACTTTAATCAAGGAGTTGCAGCCGGTTCTAATACAGTTACAACGCTCACGGATGCCACATCCAATGCTATTCATGGTTCACTCAACGGTTTTTACCTTAATGGCACTACGGGAAACTGGGTCGGAACAAGTCCTTTCCTGTCCGGTACCAGCTGCACTATGACTTCCTTACCAGATATTAAAATTTATGGGAATGGAAATTACATTCCTTTAAATTTTGCTACACCAGCAACTAGCAATAACACCCAATTTGGAAATGTTGCACTGGGATCAACGCTATCACATTCTTTCGTTATTAAAAACAATGCTTCAGGAACGTTGAGTATAACGGCTGCAGCTATATCCGGGAGCGGTGCCTCTCACTTCTCAATTACTACACCAACTGCTTTAACTGTTGCTGGAACTTCCAGCACCTCTATTGTTGTTTCTTTTTCGCCATCAACGGTAGGAACAAAATCGGCAACGCTGACTTTAACCAGTAACGACTGTGATGAAAGTCCTTATGTTATAGCTTTGGAAGGAACAGGTACAACCCCTGCTTCTGCCCTTGATTTTGATGGGACGGATGATTTTGTGGGCGCTCCAAACTCTTCTACGCTTATGTTAACTACCGCTTTAAGTCTTGAAGCCTGGGTAAAACCAACAAACATATCCGGCGTTCAGTATGTTGTTTCGAAAGGCACGAACGATATGTTGAATGGACAGTATGGACTTGTACTGATTAATGGAATACCACAGTTTCACATGTATAATGGCAACGCTCATATAGGCGTAACCTATAACTATACAGTAGCCTCTGGAGTGTGGACTCACCTGGCAGCCACCTGGAACGGCACAATGATGAATGTTTACGTAAATGGTACTCTTAATTTATCTGGGCCTTACCAGGGAACATTATCCGCCAATACCGAATCTCTGCAAATAGGAAGGCTAACGGCGTTAGGTTATTATTACAGCGGATCGCTGGACGAAATCAGAATTTGGAATTTGGCTAGATCTGCTTGTGATATACAAGCTTACATGAATTGTGAGATACCGGGCGCGGCTACCGGACTCATTGCCAATTATCATTTTAACCAGGGATCAGCCGGCATAAATAATTCTCTGGTAACTAGTTTGAACGATGCCTCTGCCTATAACATTACGGGCACGCTAAACAACTTCAATTTAACAGGCACCAACTCTAACTGGATTTCTCCCGGTGCAGTTACGAATGGTTATACTGTAGCAGTTCCGTCTACAGCTTCGATCAGTGTAACGGGTAATTCAAATCCAATCGTTAACAACTCGACAACGGTTACCCCTCTTAATTTTACAGATTTTGGTTCTGCGGGCAGTCACACTTTTGTTATCCAGAATTCAAACACGGGTACATTGAACATTGGCGTTCCTTATTTAACGGGTGCAAATGCAGCCGAATTTTCCATTACAGGGCTACCTTCTTCCACGCTGGCAGCATCTGCCAGCAGTTCTTTTGTTGTGGCTTTTACGCCTACTGCCGGCGGAACAAGAACTGCAACTGTGCGCATTGATAACAACGACTGTAATATTCCTATTTTTAATTTTGAAATTCATGGTGCAGCACCGTTGGCTTCTGCGCTTAATTTTGATGGTATCGACGATTATATCAGCGTTCCTTTAAACGCAAATATCCCGGTAGGAAACAGTCCTTATACCATTGAAGCCAAAATAAAACCAAATTTCTTCGCTGCAGAAGGCATTATTGGCTGGGGGAATTATGGAACAACTAATCAAGTTAATGCCCTGCGTCTTGGACCGAGCGGAGCTGTATACAACTATTGGTACGCTAATGATTTAATGATCACTGCACCAACACTTACAAATGGCAGCTGGCATCATCTGGCTGCAACCTTTGATGGCACAGTACGTTCCATCTACGTAGATGGTATTCTCTATGGGCAGGATTTTCCTGCAGGTCATGCAGTACCCAATAATGCCAATATGCAAATTGGTTATACCTGTGGTTTTTGTGGCGGCGAACCCTTCAACGGAAATATAGACGAAGTGAGAGTTTGGAATATTGCCCGTTCTCAGTGTGAGATTCAAACTTACCAGGATTGTGAAATTCCTGCGGGGGCAAGCGGATTGGTTTTAAACTACCATCTCAACCAGGGGGCAGCCGGTTTAAATAACACAGCAATTACAACTGTTACCGACGCTTCTTCGAACGGTTTAAACGGCACGCTTACAAACATGAGTTTAAACAGTGCAAACTCTAACTGGGTTGTACCAGGTTCGGTTGCCAATAGTTATTCCATTACTAATGCACCTACGGCCTCTATAAGTGTTAGTGGTAATGGAAATACAATTTCCTCTAATGCGACAAGTGCGAGTACATTAAATCATACCGATTTTGGAACGGTAACTACCCGCACCTTTGTGATACAGAATTCAAACACCGGAACTTTGAATGTGGGTGCTCCATTTTTAACAGGCTTAAATGCTGGACAATTTTCAATCACCGTCTTACCTTCGCCAACCCTTTCTGCAGGAGCAACAACCTCGTTTGTTATTGCATTTACACCCACTGCAGGAGGCGTGCAAAGCGCTGTTGTGAATATTAAAAATAATGATTGTACCATTCCGACTTTTAACTTCGTCATTAATGGACACGCGCCGCCCGGAGAGGCCCTTAGCTTCGATGGAGCCGACGACTATATAAATCTGCCTTCTACTAATTTGCCTACAGGCAATTCAGATTTTACCGTGGAGTTCTGGGTGAAAATAAACTCAACACAAACCAGTCACCGCTGGATAACATATATGGGAACTCCTACCGCCGGCTCTATGGTGACAATTGGCTATGACGGAAGCAATGGCAATAAAATCAGAATTCATCATCTCGGACCTGATCTTATGGCTTCAACCGCATCCATAACTCCAAACGTATGGACGCACGTTGCAGTCAATTATAGAGGATCCAGTTATACTAATGATCTATTTATTAATGGAAGCTATATTGAAACATTAAGTTTTGGCACACCGCTCACTTTGCCTGCTGGTGGAGCTTTTCAAATAGGCACCTTCGATTCCTATAGCCAATACTGTCCTAATGTTGATCTGGACGAATTCAGGATCTGGAACCGGGCACTTTGTGAGAACGAAATTCAAAACAATATTAGTTGTGAGATTTCGTCCACAGCGCCAGGACTTATTAGCGCTTACCATTTTAACCAGGGGAATGTGAACGTAGATAATACAGCAGTAACAACCCTTACTGATGCAACAAGCAGCGCTAATACAGGGACACTTGTAAATTTCGCATCTACTTCAACAGTTTCAAATTGGGTGGCGCCGGGCGCAGTTACTACAGGATCTTCCTGTACGGTTTTTCTGAACTCAGAGATTGGTATCACAGGCAACGGATCAAGTATTTTAAATGGGTCCAGTACGCCTACCCTAAGTAACTTTACCGATTTCGGAGCCCTCTGCAGCAATACGGCTATTGTAAAAACATTTTCTATTCAAAATAGCGGCACAGGCGCTCTCACCATTAGTTCGGTGTCGATGAGCGGAACGGATGCATCTTTATTTGCTGTGGGAGCATTAAGTGCAGCATCGCCTATTGCCGCGGGATCTGGTGCGTCGTTCAATGTTACGCTAACTCCTGGAAGTAGTGGAATTAAAACTGCCACACTGAATATCACGAATAACGATTGTGATGAATCTGCTTTTACGTTCGTTATAAGTGGAACCGCTTTGGCATTGCCAACGGTTACCGCTTCTACAAGTCATTCTATCATTTGTAATACCGCCTCTACCAGTGTTTATGGTTTGGGGGCAGATACTTATACATGGACAGGTAATATTCCGGTAATTAATAATATACCTTTTAACCCTACGATTACGGCAACTTACACGGTGGCAGGCTCAAGCACATTAACAGGTTGTACCAGCACTAATCTCGCTGTTCAGATCATAACGGTAAATGCCTTACCGACAGTGACGGCAACAACCAGTAATTCCTTGATTTGTAATAGCGGCACAACCTCTTTAATTGGAACGGGTGCAGATACCTACACCTGGAATCCTTTAATAAGTAATGCTACAAGCTTTGCTCCGTCCTCAACGGCTACTTATACATTAAGTGGAACTTATACACTTACCGGCTGTACAAACACTAATCTTTCTGTACAAACTATCAGTGTAAATCCCAGCCCTACTATTAGTTTAAGCGTTATCAATCCAACACTTTGTGCAGGCAACGTGCCTACTCTTACAGCGGCTAACGCGGTCACCTACACCTGGATTCCTGGTAACTTTACAACAGCTATTATAAGCCCCACCCTTAATGCAACAACAATTTTTACGCTTAACGGAAGCAGTGCCGCTGGTTGTTTAAGTAGCAATACACTTACTCAATCCATTACGGTTTATGCCCTTCCGGTAGTAACTGCAAGCGCTTCTAACCTTGTAGTTTGCTCAGGAAATACAACGTCTGTTTTCGGAGGCGGTGCACAGTCTTATGTTTGGACTGGCGGCATTTCAAACAACACAAGCTTTTCTCCATCAGCGACCAGTGTTTACACGGTGACCGGGACAGATGCTAACGGTTGTCAGAATACCGCTATTTTAACCCTAACTGTAAACCCTACGCCTAACGTAAGCACTAATATAAGCTCCACAGTAGTATGTGCCGGAACCTCTATAACACTTTCGGGAACTGGCGCTGCAACTTACAACTGGTCAGGTGGTATTACAGATGCACAGGCTTTTGCCCCTGCCGTCACTATGGTTTATACTTTAACTGGAACCAGTGCCGCTGGTTGTACAAGTACTGCCAGCGCGCAGACTTCTGTAACGGTGAACGCCTTGCCAACTGTAACAGCAAGTGCAACAAATCCGGTGATCTGCTATGGTCAGACCAGTACTTTGAATGGTAGCGGTGCGTCTACCTATACCTGGTCAAACGGTGTAACCAATGCTATCTCATTTTCTCCAACGCTTACAAACGTTTACAGCCTCACTGGCGAAGACGCTAACGGATGCAAGAATACGGCAACTGCAACCATAACCGTTAACAACTTACCGATCGTGAATATTGTAAGTTCCAGTACCCTTCTTTGTGAAGCTGCTGAAGCTACGTTAAGCGTTAATGGAGCCTCTACCTACACCTGGAGTACAAAAGTTACTTCTTCTGAATTGGTTATTACCCCAACTGTAAGCACGACATACTCTGTAACAGGAACGGATGTTAACGGCTGTATAAACTCAACAGCCTTTACACAATCGGTATCTCCTTGCCTCGGTACACTTACTGCCATAAGTGCATTTACCAATGTAAGCTGTGGCGATAAGACTGATGGAAAAATAACCATTAACGCCAACCAGACCTATTCAAACAGCACCCTTTCTTATCACTGGTCAGCAAACATCCCATGTGCATCCATGACTTGCAGTACGCTGGAAAATTTACCGGTAGGAAACTATAGTGTGATTGTAAAAGCTACCTACACTTTGAACAACATTTTGGTGAAACAAGATTCTATTGTTATTCCCTCAATAACCATTGCGAGTGACAATGGTCCGTGTAGCCTGAAGATCTTTAATGGCATAAGCGCTAACGGTGATGGCATTAACGACACCTGGGCAATTGAAAATATCAGTGAGTTTCCAAAAAACAAGGTGATGGTATTTAATCGCTGGGGCATAAAAGTATATGAAGTAGAGGGCTATAACAATCTTGACAAAGCCTGGCCGACTGGAAAAGATCTTCAGACAAATGGATCAAACACCTACTTCTACATTATTGACCTGGGCAACGGTAGTGCTCTAATTAAAGGCTGGATAGATTTGAATGTGAATTAAATTGGTTAGTTAGAACGCTAAGGAATATTTTGCCACACCCACTATAAGTACATCATAGTTTGTAGCGGGAACTACTACTAGGGGCTATATTACTAGTAGTTCCTGAAGGCAGTTTGTAACACTTCTGTAAAGGCCTTTTAACAGCTATTGTCTCTTCCTCAAAATATCGCTTGTTGGGAGGAAACAGATGGAAAAACAGGTCTAGTTTCTATGCAGAGACATTCCAACGGTATTCTATAGTTACATCTGGACTTCTTACAGGTAGTGTGGTTAAAATTCTACCGGCGGAAATTTACTGCGTTACTATAAAAGTTACATATGCGCTAAACACATATTTGTTAAACAAGAGTCAATTGCGATTAAGCCAATTACTATTCTTAACGAGAACGGCGCTTGTAGCATAAAGATCTTTAACGGCCTAAGGCCAATAGGTATGAAGTTTACGAGACATGCCAAATTGAGAATATTACGGGCATTCTCAAAAACACAGTATTACTTTATAACCGTGGGGGTGTTAAGATTTTTGAAGCAAAAGGTTATGCTAATGTGGAAAAGTATGACCAACAGGTGCTGATTTATAACTTGCGGTTTAACCCCTATTTTTATGTAATTGACCTGGGAGACAACAGAAAGCCCATTACGGGCTGGATGGATCTGAACACAAATCAGAAGACTTGGTTTACAACTTTATCATGAATCGTTAAGTTGAAAAATGCAAGGATTTAGCCTTACTTTGTCTAAAACCTTTATATTTGTATTCCCTTGGATATTAAAATTTTAGGTCCACAAACCCGATCTTTTACTACAACAAAAAAAAGAATAGACAAACACACTTATATACCGTGAAAAACATTTACAAAACCTTGATCAGGAATTCCTTCCTTTTTATTTTATTTTTTTCATTTCATACTTCTTTTAAAGCCCAGATTGGTGAAGCTTTGAACTTCGATGGAACTAATGACCACGTTCAAATGTCTTCGTTTTCTTTTGGTACAAGCTGGACCGCCGAAGCATGGATAAGACCAACAAATTTAACCGGAAATTGGAATACTGTATTAGGACAATCCTATTACAATAACATGCAGGGCTTTGTGGTTGCTGTTCAAAATGGTTCTGTGTTTGTTGATGGTCCGCAGGGAGGGTTTATCACCACTGGTATTTCTAACGCAGTTTGGACCCATATTGCTGTAACCTTTAATAATGGAATTTATGCGTTTTACAAAAACGGGCTTATTGTTGGAACTAAGGCAGCGCCCTTCTCTAACTCATCAAACCCTTTCTATTTAGGAATCAGAACAAATAATACGAACTCGGGGCTGCTTGATCCCTACCAGGGAGACATGGACGAAGTACGTATCTGGAGTACAGCACGTTCACAATGTGAAATTCAGCAGTTTATGAATTGTGAAATAACTACAACTGCTACCGCTTTGGTGGCCAACTATCATTTCAATCAGGGACTGGCGAACAGTGTTTTAAATATACTCGCAGCTCCGTTTACGCTGTCAGATGCAACCGGCAACGGACATTCCGGCGCGGTGACTAATTTTGGTCTCAATCTTTCCGGCACTTCAAATTGGGTGGCACCCGGTGGTGTAACATCCGGTTATACGACAACAGCCTCTGCTCCAACAGCAGAAATCGATGTTAAGGGTAATGCTACTACAATAGTAGATGGCGATGTAACACCTTCTACCGGCGATTTTACAGACTTTAATGGTGTAGCCACAAGAACGTTTATTATTTACAATACAGGTTCTCAAACATTAAATGTGGCCTCGCCAGTTATTACAGGTCCTGACGCTTCATCATTTTCAGTATTTCCAGTTTCTTCAAATATACTGGCTACGTTAAGCGGAACAGCAAGCTTTATAGTGGCTTTTACTCCTACTTCTCTCGGTGTAAAAACTGCAAGCATTAATATATACAACCAGGATTGCAACGAACAATTTTATATGTTTGGTATTACAGCAACCTGTGTTGCGGGCGCAGCTTTAAGTTTTGACGGTTTGGATGATTACGTTGAAACAGGCGCTAATCTCGCCCAACTCGGTCAGGCAGATTTTACCATGGAAGCCTGGATTAAGACTACCGGGGTTTCTGAAGGAATAATTACTTACTGCGACAACGATGCTGGTTGGGAACCTGGAGAAATGAGTCTTTATCTTGACGCCTCGGGAATTCCAAATTTTGTAGGGTTTAATAACGGCTATATTACCGGTAATATTGCGGTGAACAATGGCGCCTGGCATCACCTGGCCCTTGTTTGGGACTATTCAGGATCAGGTAATTCGGGAACCGGGCATATGTATGTGGATGGTGTGGATCATACCGGAAGTATGGGATACTCTGCTAACAGTAATAACGGTGCAGGCAGCTTTAAAATCGGGAAGCAAAATTATAACAATTATACGCCGGAGGCTCCCAATAACTTTGTCGGAGAAATAGACGAAGTAAGGGTGTACGACCGTGCGCTCTGTCTTCCTGAAATTTTACACAATATGAATTGCGAAATTCTGTCGCCGGGCAGCTACCCTGATCTTAATGGCTATTATAAATTTAATCAAGGTATCGCTTTTGGTACAAATTCAACTTTTACTATTGCGGCAGACGCTGCTGTATTTAATAACCCGGGCGTTTTGACCAACTTTACACTTACCGGTGGACCGAGTTCAAATTGGAGTGCTCCCGGAGCTGTAGCAAGTGGGGTAAACTGCCCGGCATATCTGGATGCGGAAATAAATCTTAAAGGAAATACGGTTAATATAGTTAATGGAAACATGACACCTTCCACTTCTGACCATACTAATTTCGGATTTATTGGTTTAGGTTCGGTACTGAGCAGAACATTCGTTATTCAAAATACAGGCACAGCTTCTCTAACTATTTCATCTTATAATATAACAGGCGCCAACGCCACGAGTTTCACTATAACAACAAATCCAACTGCATCAGTTGTTGCCAGCGGAAGTACAGCTATAGTGGTTTCATTTTCAGCCTCTACGCTGGGTGCCCGAAATGCTCTTCTCACCATTAACAATAACGATTGTGACGAAAGTGTATATACTTTTTCAATTAGTGCAACGGGGGCAGCAGCTGCGGCCGCTTTAAACTTCGATGGCACCGGTGATGCCATAAACACAACAGATCCGGTAATTGGACTTAGCGATTTTACTATCGAAGGCTGGATTAAGCCTTCCGCAGCAGGTGGCTTCATTGTTTCTTCGCGTTTTAGTGAAGGATTTCAAACCGGTTATTGGTATACTATTGGGACTAGTAGCACGGGCATTATCGGTATGGAAATGGCGGAATGCGGAAATGGAGGAAGTAACTATGCTACTTTTAATGCTACTCATTCCATCACACCAGGTACCTGGGGTCACTACGCAGTGGTTAGATCAGGAAGTAACTACAAGCTTTACATAAACGGTAATCTCTCCACAACCTTTACTGAGACCGCATCACACAATTTTGATAATTCAACGGTAAATCCTTCAAACATTTTAAATATCGGAGGGTGGATTCAGAATAACTGTTGTTGGTACACCGGTTCGATGGATGAATTGCGTATCTGGAAGGTAGCGCGAACACAATGTGAGATCCAATCCTTCATGAATTGCGAGATTCCAACAACCGCTTCCAATCTTGTTTCCAATTATCATTTTAACCAGGGGGCTGATGCTCTCGCTAATCCTTCGATTAACAGGCTTGTTGATGCGTCTGCCAGTGCCTACACAGGAACTTTAAATGCCGGCTTTGCGTTAACAGGGTCAACGTCAAATTGGATAGCCCCCGGAGGTGTTACATCTGGTAATACAGCCTCTGTGACCTCTCTCATTGAAATAGATATTACTGGTAACGGTACCTCTATCCCTGATGGAAACGCTGCTGCATCTACAACAAATTTTACAGACTTTAATGGTGCGATGACACGTACTTTTGTGGTTCAAAATACAGTAGCCGGTGGAACTTTGCTTATTGGCACACTAAGTATTACTGGAGCCAATGCCAATCAGTTTTCGGTTACCACTTTACCATCCAGCTCTATCAGCGGTATTGGAAGTACTAGCTTTGTAGTTTCATTTATTCCTACTTCTGCCGGCGCAAAAAATGCTACCGTTAACATTGCGTCTAACGATTGTAACGAATCGCTTTATGATTTTGTAATAACGGCAACGGGTATTCCGGGAGCTGCGATGAATTTTGACGGTGTGAATGATAATATAACCGTTGCTTCCGGCATTACCTTAAACAATCAATCTTTCACTATAGAATTTTTGGCAAAAAGAACCGGCACACTAAACAATATGGTGGCAGGACTTGGTTCTATAGTAAGCAACAATAATGCTTTGCATATAGGCTTCCGTAATGCGCCGGGAAATCAATTTACATTTGCGTTTTATGGCAACGATATTAATTTTACAACAACAGCCAGTACAGATCAACAGTACCATCATTGGGCCTGTGTTTATGATGCTACGGCAACGGGCACAAACCGTTTCGTTTATCTTGACGGTATCCTGGTCGCCAGTGATCAGTCTCCAAGCGCTTTTTTGGGAACCGGGCCTTTTATCATTGGTGATGCAGGGTATGGTGGAAATTTATTTGATGGTTCTGTGGATGAATTACGTGTCTGGAGCACACCACGCTCACAGTGCGAGATTCAGGATCATATGAATTGTGAAATTCCCACAACGTCCACAGGATTAATAGCAAACTACCATTTTAATCAAGGGGTTGCAGGCGGTGCAAATGCAACCAACACTTTGCTAATTGATGCAGCAGGCACACATACAGGCACATTATCTAATTTCACATTAAGTGGCCTTAGTTCAAACTGGACAAGCCCGGGTGGAGTCATAAGCGGTTCAAATTGCCCGGCATTTACTTACCCAGATATAGCTGTGCAAGGCAGTACGATGAATATTGCAAACGGATCCACTGTTCCAAATCCAGCAGATTTTACACAATTTAATAATGCCTTTGTTGGTTCATCATCAACGCGTACTTTTGTTATTTTCAATGCAGGAACAAGCTCACTTTCCATCTCCAGTTTCAGTTTATCTGGCATCAATGCTTCTGATTTTAGTATTACCACGAATCCCGCAACTAGTATTGCTCCTTCTGCAAGTACTTCCATAGTCATTACGTTTTCACCCGCAACAATTGGTCTTAAATCAGCAACCCTCAACATTATAAGCGATGATTGCGATGAAAACCCATTTAGTTTTGCTATTCAAGCTAATGGCCTCATGGCCGCTGCTGCATTAAATTTCGACGGTGCAGACGATTATGTTGATTTAGGGAGTTCAAATACCTTAAAACCAACCACAGCCCTTACTGCCGAAACCTGGGCTTACAAGTCAAGTTGGACAGGGACATTTTCTATCCTTGGAAACCCATCTGGGGGAGGATTCTCTATTCGCACAGCTACTGCAGGCAATACTATTGGGGCATATGTATACAGAAATGGTGCATTTGGAACAGTAACATATCCACTTGCAAGTCTTAGCGTTGGCTGGCATCACTTTGCACTTACTTACGACGGACGGTATACTCATTTTTATATTGATGGTATCTTAGGAGGCGTAAACGATGCTGGCGCCAATTACCCAATAACGTATGCTGGTAACAACACCCTCCTGGGAGCAGAAGCAGGAGCGGGTGCAACCCCTCAATCTGGGTATTACTTTAATGGAGATTTAGATGAAGTGCGAATTTGGAATACAGCACGAACTCAATGTGAACTTCAAACCTACATGAATACTGAAATTACGAGTACCTTTACAGGACTTGTAGCCAATTACCATTTTAATGAAGGTCTCGTTAATTCTAACAATGCGGGATATGCTACTCTACCTGACTTTAGCGGAAGTTCTAACACAGGAACTTTAACTTCGTTTGCCTTAACCAGTACGGTGTCCAATTGGGTGATTCCGGGTGCAGTTCAATCTGGTGTATCTTCTCCAAGTATTCCTGCTTCGTCTATAACAGTTAGTGGAAATTCTAACGTCATTACAAATGGTTCTACTGGCACTTCAACCCTCAATTATACTAATTTTGGAACTTTGAGCTCTGGAACATTTGTCATTCAAAATTCAGGAAGTGGAACGTTAAATATCTCTGCACCTTATTTTACGGGAGCTAATGCTTCTGAATTTTCTGTGACAACTTTACCTTCATTATCGTTAGCTGCTTCCGCTACTACTTCTTTTGTGGTGGCCTTTACGCCTACTACCGGAGGTTTTAGAACAGCTACTTTAAATATTAATAGCAATGATTGCAATATTCCTCTTTTTAATTGCGCTATCGGTGGTACCCCTGCAGCAGCATCTGCTCTGGATTTTGATGGGACGGATGATTATGTAGCCTGCGGGAATATTTTAACTAGCTCCTATACAAAAGAAGCCTGGGTTAAACTAAACACAGTTAATATTGCCAATAACGTGATGTCCGGAGATGCCACTACTCCTCATTCATTCTGGATGCCGGGCGGAACACTGAGTGCAGCGCATAACTCAAGCCTTGCTGATGTTGCCGACACTGGTACCATGTTGCCTGGAATATGGTACCATGTCGCGGTGAGTTACGATGCACCCTCCACAACTATGAGGCTATTTAAGAATGGCGTGATGATTTCCCAAAACACAGCGGTGTCACCCCTGACTTCCGGGGGAATGGTTTACATCGGCGCTTACATGGCTGCATACAATATAAACGGCGTGATTGACGAGGCGCGGGTGTGGAATTATGCACGCACGCAATGCGAGATCCAGTCTTTTATGAATTGTGAAATACCAACCACTGCTAGTGGCCTCGTTGCAAACTATCATTTCAATCAGGGTGCTGCCGGATTAGCCAACCCTACTCAGTCGTTGCTTATTGATGCTGCCGGTACAAATAACGGCACCTTAAGTACATTTAATCTTACTGGAGCTACTTCCAATTGGGTTACTCCCGGTGGAGTTATTTCAGGATCTTTTACACCTGCTCCTCCAACCGCTTCAATTTTAATTACAGGTAATTCAAATTCCATCACTCCCGGTGCAACCACTTCCAGTACTTTAAACTTTACAGATTTTGGCGGTTCAACCACACGCACTTTTTTTATACAAAATAGTGCAACGGGCATTTTAAATATTGGCACTCCACTACTACTCGGAGCAAATGTATCTCAGTTTTCTTTGGCAAGTCAGCCTTCTCAAAGTTTAGGCACATCAGCAAGTACCTCTTTTGAAGTTGTATTCACCCCGACTTCAACAGGAGTTATTAGTGCAACAATTCTAATTCCTAACAATGACTGCGCTCATGGTGATTTCAGTTTTGTGATCACAGCCACGGCAGTAACAGGAGCAGCCCTTTCTTTTGATGGAATCGACGACTATGTTGATCTCGGAAATTCGAATATCTTAAAACCCACCGCGGCGTTAACTGCTGAAACATGGGTTTACAGCGCCACCTGGCCTGCCCTCGACCGAACGATTTTGGGTAACACAGAGAGTGCGGGGTATGGCATTTTTACAAGCGCAACTGGCGATTTACAAGGTTTGGTGAGAAGAAATTCTTCCTGGGGAACTGTGAATACTCCATTATCGGGGCTAAGCCCTGGTTGGCATCATGTAGGTCTTACCTACGATGGAAGGTATACGCGTTTGTATTTAGATGGGCTTTTAAAATCTACAGACGATGCGTTAAACAATTACAACATTGATTACATTGCCAATAATACGCTATTAGGTGGAGAAGCTTCTGCGGGGTCTTCGGCGGTGCCAACCTGGTTCTTTAACGGTAAACTGGATGAAACACGTTTTTGGAACAGGGCACTTTGCGAAGCAGAAATTCAAAATTATTTGCAGTGCGAAATTACAACAACGGCAAGTGGCCTACTGGCTAATTATCATTTTAATGAAGGAGTTGCTTCTGGTGCAAATTCAACTATTACCGCTCTTCCTGATGTATCTGGAAATGCTTTAAACGGATCTTTTATGGCTATGTCTAAGGTTGGTAGCACCTCTAATTTTATAGCACCGGGAGCCATTATATCCGGATCTTCCTGCTCTGCCTTCACTTCGTCTGAAATTGATGTAGTTGGAAATGGCGTGTCTATTATTGACGGGGCAGTAACTTCAACTATTTCCAACAGCACCGATTTTTCAACTGTTTGTGTTAGCTCCACCGTGATCAAAACTTTCACTCTGCAAAACACGGGCACAGCTGTTTTAAGCGTTACGAGTTTGAGTTTATCGGGTGCCAGTGCTTCTTCATTTAGTTTTGGCGTCATTTCGCCCGCTAGTCCTATTGCTACAAATAGTTTTGCAGTATTCTCACTTTCATTTACGCCGCAATCGGTAGGATCACACTCCGCTATCTTAACAGTTAATAATAATGACTGCGACGAAGGTGCATTTGATTTCGTTATTACTGGAACTGCAAATGCACTTCCAACAGTTTCTGCAAGTATTACAAACTCTGTTATTTGTGCAGGTAGTGCGGTAACATTAAATGGATCGGGTGCAGACACTTACACCTGGACACCAACAGTGAGCAATGGAGTCTCTTTTATTCCGGCTGCCAGCCAGGTTTATACACTCACAGGAACTTATACGTTAACAGGATGCACCAACACGAATATTGCAACACAGTCGCTTATTGTAAATGCTATCCCGACAGTAGCAATTTCTGCTCCGCTTACAACAATTTGTTCTGGAACAAATGTGACACTTACAGCATCAGGTGCGGGCACCGGCGGAACTTACACATGGACACCAGCATCCAATGCTACAACTCTTATTGTTTCTCCACTATCCAGCACGACTTATAGTCTTGCCGGAACAAGCACAGCAGGTTGCACAAGTACAAATAGTATCAGTCAGCTCATTACAGTAAATACAACGCCTACTATTTCAGCAACGTCTGTAAATACTGCTATTTGTAATACATTTTCAACGACCATATCTGTAAACGGCGCTACAACCTATTCATGGTTTCCTGGAAGTTTAAGTGGCGGAACTATTACTGTTTCTCCCTCTACAAACACCACCTACACTGCCGTTGGTTATGGAGCAACAGGTTGTATAAGCTCGAATTCAATTACACTCACGGTGACGGTTAATAGTTTACCTGTAGTTACAGCAACTGCAAGTAATCCTGTTATTTGCAACACGGGAAGTACCTCTCTTATTGGAGGTGGCGCAGATACTTATACCTGGAATCCCACTGCAGTAAACGGTCAAATCTTTACACCGCCTGCTGGAACAACAGCTTACACGGTTACAGGAACCAACACTTTAACTGGATGTACGAGTGCAAATCTGGCTGTACAAAGTGTAACGGTTGACGTAGTGCCGACAGTATCTATTAGCACTACTAATTCAGTGATTTGCAACGGAACTACAGCAACGCTTACTGCTTCGGGAGCTGCGACCTATACGTGGAATCCAGGAAATTTCGTTGGATCCGTCTTCAATCCTACACCATCGATACTCACTACTTATTCAGTTGTTGGAACAAGTTCTGCCGGTTGCACAAGTACTAATCTGGCCGTACAATCTGTAAGCGTAAACGCATTACCAACTGTAAGTGCTTCTATTTCAAACTCTGTTGTTTGTGCGGGTGAAGCAATCACAGTAAATGGTTCAGGAGCTTCCACCTATTCATGGAATAACGGAGTTGTTGATGGAGTAGCCTTTACTCCAGCTTCCACAGGTTCTTATTCGGTAGCAGGAACTAACAGCGCAGGTTGTACTAGTACGAATGTTGCTCTTGTTTCGGTAACTGTAAATACTTTGCCAGCTCTGTCTGTTTCAGTTACAAACTCTGTGATATGTCTGGGTGGTCAGAGTACGCTTAACGGAAGCGGCGCTCTCACTTACACCTGGAGTAATGGAGTCGTAAACGGTACCGCCTTCTCACCCACTACAACGGCACAATATACTTTAACGGCAACCGACAATAACGGTTGCTCTGCTGAAGCTTTAAGTACAATAACGGTTAATAACTTGCCGCTGCTAACTGTGGTAAGTTCAGCGAGTGTGAGTTGCGAAGCGCAATCGGTAACACTTACTGTAAACGGAGCTGCCTCTTATACATGGAGTACTTCAGAAAACGGAGCATCTGTTGTAATTACGCCTACAGTTACCACTGCCTATAGTATAACTGCTATCGATGCAAATGCCTGTACAAATACCGTTTCGTATACACAGTCGGTAACGCCTTGTCCTGGCACCTTTACGGCAACAATCGACAAAACGGATATAAGTTGTTTAGGAAAAGATAATGGCGCTATAGTAGTTACAGCAGTGAGTTCGTATTCAAATCCCGTTTATAGCTATCACTGGAATTCTTCAACGCTGTGTTCTGCAAACAACTGCGACACGCTTAAAAATTTACCTTCGGGAACTTATTACCTGACCGTAAAAATCACTTATACCGTAAATAAAACCTTAATAAAACAAGATTCATTGGTTATGGCCCCAATCGTGTTAACTGATCTTAATGGTCCTTGTGACGTGAAAGTATTTTCCGGCCTCTCTCCAAATGACGACGGTGTAAATGACGTGATGGCTATTGAGAATATTGAGGAGTTTCCGAATAATAACGTTACGGTTTATAACCGCTGGGGTGTAGAAGTTTTTAAAATAAAAGGCTACAATAACCTTGATAAAGCATTTCCAGTGAGAGATGAAATTAAAAACTTACCTTCGAATACCTATTTCTATATCATAGATCTTGGTGATGGCAGTAAAGTTATTAAAGGTTGGATAGAGCTAATCAAGAATTAAGCTTTTCTATAAATAAATTGTAGTGGCTAATTCTGATCCTAAAAAAATTATTGTGATTGGCGGAGGGGCTGCCGGCTTCTTCGCTGCTATTAATTTAGCGCAGCAAAAACCCGGTGCGCAAATCACAATTCTTGAAAAAACAAATAAACTTCTTTCTAAAGTGAAAGTTTCAGGCGGGGGACGGTGCAACGTTACTCACCAGTGTTTTGAAGATCAGCAGCTGGTGAAAAATTATCCTCGTGGAAGTAAAGAGTTACTGCAAGTTTTCTCACAATTCAACGTACAGTCAACTATAGACTGGTTTAAAAAACAAGGTGTTGTTTTAAAAACAGAAGAAGATGGAAGGATGTTCCCCTACTCTAACGATAGTCAAACTATCATAGATTGTTTTCTTGATTTAACAAAACAATATCGCATTCAAATTATTACTCAGTGCGAGGTTTTTGCTATTCAGAAAGTGAATGAAAAGTTTGTTTTAAAAACCAACAAAGATGTTATGGAATCAGATGCTTTGATCTGCGCTTTAGGAGGACATAACAAATCAGGCGCTTACGATATTCTTAAAAACCTGGGGCACACAATTGATAATCCTTTGCCCAGTTTATTCACGTTAAATTTTCCGAATGAGCTAATAAAAAAAGAATTACAAGGTGTGAGTGTTAAAAATGCGCAGGTTCTTATTGACGGCAGTAAATTAAATTACAACGGTCCTGTACTCATTACCCACTGGGGTTTGAGCGGTCCGGCAGTTTTAAAATTATCCGCTTTTGCTGCGAAAGAATTTTTTGATGTCAATTACGTAGCAGGTATAAGAGTTAACTGGGCTTATCCCCTCAAACATGAGCAAGTTTTGTTTAACCTAAAACAAATTCAAAAAGAAAAACATAAAGCACTACCGAGAACGAACGCTCAGTTTGAGCTGCCAAAAAGGCTTTGGGAATTTTTATGTGAAAGTGCAGAAATCGCTAACGATAAGCCCTGGGCGGAAGTCAGTAACAAGCACATCAATAAACTCGTGGAACTGCTTTGTAACAGCCGATATAAGATGGAAGGCAAAACCACTTTCAAAGAAGAGTTTGTAACCTGTGGCGGTGTTAATTTAAAAGAGATAGATTTTAAAACTATGCAAAGTAAAGTTGTACCTGGACTCTATTTTTGCGGCGAAGTGATGAATATTGACGGTATCACCGGCGGTTTTAATTTCCAGGCGGCCTGGAGTACAGCTTATATTTGCGCATCCTCGGTTCCGGTATAGTTTACCCCGTAAAAGCATCGGATAAGTGAAATATCCCCGGTTCTACCGTAAAAATCTTAAAAGAAACGAAAACAAATTTTCTTTAACTCCACTCAATATAGTATCTTCACGCTTCAAAATTTAAACTAAAAACAATGAAATTTTTTATTGACACGGCCAACCTGGCACAAATTAAAGAAGCTCAGGATATGGGCGTTTTGGATGGTGTAACTACAAATCCTTCCCTTATGGCTAAAGAAGGCATTAAGGGACAAGACAATATTTTGAAACACTATGTTGATATTTGTAACATTGTTACCGGCGATGTAAGTGCTGAAGTTATTTCCACAGATTTTGAAGGAATGGTAAGAGAAGGAGAAGCACTTGCTGAACTTCATGAGCGTATTGTTGTAAAAATCCCTATGATTAAAGATGGTGTTAAAGCCATAAAATATTTTACAGAAAAAGGTATCAAAACAAATTGCACACTGGTGTTTTCTGCTGGACAAGCTTTGCTAGCTGCTAAAGCCGGAGCAACTTACATGTCACCATTTATTGGTCGTTTGGATGATGTTAGTACAGACGGACTTCGTTTGATTGAAGACATTCGTTTAATCTATGACAATTACGGTTTTGAAACGCAAATTTTAGCTGCAAGTGTTCGTCATCCTATGCATATCATAGAGTGTGCCAGAATAGGCGCCGATGTTATTACCGGACCTCTATCCGCTATCAGCGCTTTGTTAAAACATCCTTTAACGGACATTGGTTTAGCTCAGTTTTTAGCAGACGCAAAAAAATAACAATTCGTATTTTAACAGAAAATCCGGTTCGAAAGACCGGATTTTTTAGTTTAAGAAAGTTGAGTAGTTCATTTAGACTAGTGAGAATAGATTTGAGGGCTTACCCAACCTTTCAATTAATAAATTTGTTTAATAAGTTAGGGACGCCCTAAAAATCCCACACACTTATTAATAACAAAAACCCTTTACTATGAAAAAACTACTTTTACTACTTTCCCTCGCTCAGCTGACTTTAAGTTCACTTGCACAGGCTCCTTCTAGTTTTACAATTACTAACAACTCGGGGTCAACTAGTCTAACCTGTTTAACTCCTTCACTTTCATTTTCAGCAAATTCAGCCGTAGTACCGCCTATATATTTTGTGTGGACAGGTCCAAGTACCTCGCTCACCGGACCCAACGTGACTATTACACTTCCCGGCAATTACACAGTCACTATTGCAGACTCAACAAACACCGTTTTTGATACGCAATATCTAAGTGTTACAACTAACACTACTCCCCCCAATTCTTCAGTAAGTCCTCCTTCACAAACCATAGCTTGCAACACTGCACTCGGAAGCGGCGTTTCTTCTAATTTCCCCGGAAGTGCCACCCACACTTTTGTGAGTCCCTACGGCGCCTCTGTGATTGCAACCGGAACTGTGGCGTACGCACCCTTAGGTCCGGGAACATACACGCATATTTTAACGGACAATAGCAATGGCTGCACAAGTTCATCAACATTTGCGATTGTGAGCAGTCAGAACTTTCCGACATTTAGTGTGGTAAGTCCTCAGAATTACACGCTTGGTTGCCGCACGAAGAGTGTTGTGACAGTAAATATTATCAATGCAACCACAAGTCCTCCGGGCGGTCCTGTATCCTACACCTTTATGCCTCTCTCTGAAACAAATCCTGCACCCAGCGGAAGTCTAAGTTCGTTAAGTTCCTACACTGTGGCTACTCCAGGAACTTATTATGTTATCGTTAAGGACAATACAAGTTTCTGCGTTACGCAAATTCCTGTTACCATTTTACAGAATACAGTCTCGCCGAATGTAACCGTAACTACACCTACCACCGTCTTGAACTGTAGTCTCAATCAATTGATCTTACAAGGTTCGAGTACTAGCACAAACGTTTCACTAAACTGGAATTCTGCAAATGGTGCAGTTTACGGCCCAACGATCACTGCTTCTGCGAATGCCAACGTCACTCAAACAATAGCAAACACATACACTTTTGTGGTGACGGATAATAATAACACTTGTACCAGTAATTCAGTTATTCCGGTATATCAGAATTTATTTCCCCCGATAGCTTCTATTAGTGCCGGTGGCATGTATACTCTTTCCTGCACAACCCCAACTATTGTTTTATCCAATGTAAGTTATTCGGGCATCCCGCCTTCTACAGGTTTTCCGGTGAATCAGCCTGTAGTTGGGTTGTCTTGGTTCGCGCCCTCTCAAAACTCATTAGCAGTATCAACAACGTATACGGCATCCACCAGTGGAACTTACACCATGATCGCTAAAGATCTCAACAATGATTGTACCGCACAAACCACAGCTGTAATTTTTGGAGATTGTAATTTAGTAGGTTTAACTAAAAACACGGTGTCTCAACTCTCTATTCATCTCTTTCCAAATCCGGCGCACGATGTTGTAACACTTTTAACAGAAGGAATTGAAAGCGCAGGAACATTTGAAGTTTTTAATGCTTTAGGAGAAGTAGTTTTAAAACAAGAGTTAAGTCTTTACAAAACAGAAATACAGATAGGTAGTTTATCGCGTGGCGTATATACCTTGCTTATTACTCAAAAAAATGGTTTTAAGCAGACTACTAAATTTATTAAAGATTAGGAATAAACTAATTTACAAGAAGCCCTGCATAATGCAGGGCTTTTTTTTGAACTTAAGAATGCTAATGATCACTAATATTCTCGGTGAAAAAGAACCTTACAGGTATTGGATGGCAAATTAAATAAGCTGTAAAGCAATATTCTCTATAAAAAAATCCCGGGTTGTTTTATCAACCCGGGATTTAAAATTCATTCAAGAATTATGTGATGACTATCTTACTAAAGTAATCGTACCCTTTTTATCGTATTTAGAACCGTCTTTCCCGTTTGCTTTGATAATGTAGAAGTAAACTCCTGGAGCAGCTTCTTTTCCTGATTCGTATTTTCCATCCCACGATACATTGCCAGAGGCGCTTTGGATATCAAAAACAAGATTGCCCCAACGGTCAAAAACCTGCATGGTGATCTTATCAAGATTTGAACTTTTTAAGAAGAATAAATCATTTACATTGTCACCATTTGGGGTGAAAATATTTGGAATCTCGATGGCCGAAGGAATATCTACCTGTATAACAAGCTGCGCTGTATCCAAACAGCTGCCTTTGGTAACATATAAACTCACCGTATAAGTTCCAGGCTGGGTGTAGATAGCATTAGCCGTTGATAAGGTGCTTAGAGTTGGGGTAGCTGTACTGTTTCCAAAATTCCAATAAGCATTTATTCCAGAGCTGTTTAAACTCGATGAAGAGGTATTGCTAAAGGTAACATTCAATGGAGCATAACCACTCATGTTATCTGCTGTAAAGCTGGCATCCAGTGTTCCATTTATAACCGTTACCTGTGCAGGGGTAGAACATCCGTTAGCGGTATTGGTAATTACCACACGGTAGTTACCTGCTTTGTTTATACTTATACTAGCTGAGCTGGATGAAGAAATAGAAGCATTGGAAGGAGCGATCCAACTGTATGCATAATTCTTATTTTCGGGCGAAAGTATTAAGGGTGGAGTGATGTTGAAAAAATTTGAACCACAATCCAGGGTATCGATACTGATGGTAGAATTTGGTTCTAAGTCAGGGTATTTTCTATAGTCGCCAATAACAATTGTGCCTGTAGAGGTACAACCATTGTTTAAATCTTTAGCAGTGATCGTATAAATACCCGTTGTTCCGGCAATGTAAGTAGTGGTTAATTGTCTTGGTTCCTGCGGAGAGGGCCCCTGCCATAAAAAGCCTATAGCGGGAAGTCCTTGAGAGAAGCCCGTAGCGGGTGGAATGGTGCTGCTGCTTTGATTGGTTAAAACAATGGTAGAGGTTAAACAGGTAAGAGAAGGTGAACCTGCAGAGATTGCTGCAATGGGTTTATATAAATTCTGGCGCATAATCACCACTGTATCTGTTTTACAAGTACTACTGTTATCCCTTATTGTCAGGGTATAATTACCAACCACTGAACTGGTGGGAGCTATGGAGTTGGAATAAACTGTAATGCTATCTCCCTGCAAACTACCCGGAGTACCGGCAAATGACCATAGGTAATTTACATTGGGAGTGCTACTGCTTCCCCTCAAAGTGATAGTTGGAACATAACAATCCAATATGGTTCTTGGAACGCTGGTGTTAAGGTCTGGGCCTAAAGTATTTGATAAAATTGAAATCGGTGTACGGGTTTCACAAAAACTCGTGTTATCTTTTGTAATCACCGTCCAGGTACCCGGTACATTTACTGAATACGTAGATAAAACACTAAGATTTCCACTTAACGTTACACTGCTTGCTCCCGGGGGAAGTAAAGTGTAAGACACCGGTCCGCCCTGGGGAGAGGTATTTCCGTTGACGATATTAATAACAGCCACACTTTTTGAATTACACCCAAGAGTGAAATTATCAGGACTCAAAACATTGTAAGTAGGAAATCCCTGGTTGGAACTCACTGTAAAAATACGGCAAGAGGAGCAACCATTAATATCATTGATAACACAATGCGTAAAGTTACCTACCCCACCGGGTAAATAAACCAGGGTATTAGAGGTAGTTGCAAAAGTTCCTCCAGAGGGAGACTGTATTTGCTGGGTAATATTTATCGTTGGACTAGCAACTGATGTAATTGTTGTTATAGAGGTTAAATTACAAGTAATGTTCTGAAACAAAGGATTTAATGTTGCTGAGGGCGTGGATATGTTGAGCCCCACCGTAAAGGTCTGAAAAGAGGTACACCCTGAAACAGGATTTAGAGCATAGAGCGTGTAATTACCAATCGTTGAATTGGTAATGGCTGCCACTGAACCATTAATCACCGTACTGGTTCCATTCGTCCAGGTATAAGTATTAGTAGATACCTGAGAAATTAAATTTACAGTTGGAGTTAAACAGGTAACCGAATATACAGGCCCTGCCGGAAGTATGGTAATAAGAGCTGGTGCAGGAACAGGATTAAGCGTAAAATTCGCCACCGCTGAACAACCACCCGCTGCCGTTACCGTAGCCGTATAAGGACCCGCCGGAATACCACTGCCCGACAAAAATGTTGTTGTATTAGATGTTACCCCATTAGGAACCGAAGCCCAGTTAACCGTGTAACCAGGAGCAGGCGTGGCCGGGAAAAAACTCAAATTTAAATTAAACGCGTTCAGAGTACTCGTACAACTCGTATTCGTTACCGTGGGAACTACTGTGGGCTGGGGATCCACAGAAACCGTTGAAGCCGCTGTTTGTGTGATTACCACACTTGCTGCAGTTGTACCTGAAATATAAACCGTATACACCGTTGTAACCGTAGGTGTTACAACAAAACTACCTGTTGAACTCGTAAGATTTCCGGGATTCATTGAATATGAGGGGGTTGTTAAACTAGATGTGTTGGTGGCAACTACTGTTCCTGAACTTCCCGCACATATCTTTGAATTATTGGTGAGCAAAGCGCAATTGGTTGTTCCATTACCGCCAAACTGACTAAATTCTATATCCTGTTGAACATTGGCAAAGTTGGTGATTAAAACCATATAGTATTGCCCTACAACACCGTTCGAGATGTTTAGAGTTTCGGTATAACTTCCTGAATAACTGCAGTCCACCGTATTGCCAGCAGTGAGACTATTGCATGCGCCAGTAAGACTGTTAAATGGTCCATAGCAAATAAAATCCACATCCGAACCGGGTCCTGGAGGCGAAGTAGCCTGACCCTGTATGAGGATATCCAGATTTCCACTATTACTTATTTGAAGATAATACCACGCAGGATTGGGAGTTGACCCTAAACATCCATAGTTAGGCCCTGTCTCAGCGCTTTGAGGGGTACCGGTTGTGCTCGTTGCTGGAAATGTTATCCCAGATTGACCACCAGCACAGAATGGTGCAGCATTTGCACAACTGGATTGTGCGCTTAAGTAGTGACCTACTAAAACAAAGAGTACAACTATTATTTTTTTCATATCCTGATGTATTGTGTGTGTGTGTAAAATTCAACCTGTTTAATCTGTCATTCTATAATCAAGAAATCTCCCGACGCTGATAAGGAGATTTCTCAAATGAATTATTATTTTCAACTATCTAAAAATACGAAACAGACCTATACTTTATAATCTATTTTTACCTGTATAAACTAATGGTTCCTTTTTTCTCGAAAGTCTGACCATCTTTTCCTTTAGCTTTTAATGTATAAAAATAGGTTCCCTCAGCAGAATCTTTTCCTGATTTATTTTTTCCGTCCCATGCAACGTTGCCCGTTCTGCTGATGATATCATAAACAACATGCCCCCATCTGTCAAAAACTACCATCGAAATTTCTTCCAGATTAGCCGCTTTTAAGAAAAATAAATCATTAGCACCATCGCCGTTAGGTGTAAATACATTCGGAATCTCAAGTGTGGCTGGAATGTCAACTTCAACATATTTTACCACTGTATCCAGGCAGGTTCCTTTGGTAGCAAACATCGTTACTTTATATGTTCCTGGTAAATTGAAAACATTACTAGTAGATAGAGTATTGGCATTGGTAACTGTTGAAGTTCCATTTCCAAAACTCCAGTAGGAACTGATGTTAGACGCCCCTAAGCTGGACGTTGAGTTATTAAAGAAAGTAACTGATAAAGGAGCTGGACCTTTTGCTGGTTGCATTTCAAAATCCGCATTCAATGTTCCGTTGATAACTGAAACTTCACCCACCGATCCACAACCGTTCACAGTATTTGTAACAATAACTCTATAAATACCAATTTTACTAATGGTGATTGTGGCCGAATTCGCCTGGCTGGGAAGGGGGGCTCCTGGAGGAGCATTCCAAAAATACGAATACTGTGAAGTAGACCCTGTAACTGCCGCATAAATTGATCTAATATTTGAGCCACAGTCTAATGTAAATGGTTCTGGTGCCACAGGTTTATTAACCTCTGGATAAGTCCTGTTATCACCAATACTAGTGGTAGCAACACCGAGACAACCGTTATTTAAATCTTTAGCAGTTAAAGTGTAAAGTCCTGTAGTAGCTGCAGTATAAGTCGTGCTCAATTGCAATGGCTGCTGCGGTGAAGGGCCTTGCCAAATATACCCGATAACATAATTTTGATAAGGGAAACCAGTAACGGGTGGAATACCTGTTTTACTTTGATTTGTAAGCACGAAGGTTCCTGTTTTACAAGTTAAAGAAACGCTACCACCCGATATCGCGACTTGCGGGGGATATAAATTCTGACGAATCTGAACAACTGTATCTGATTTACAAGTACTGCTGTTATCTGTAATAGTTAGAGTATAATTTCCTACCATTGAATTTGTAGCAGAGGTAGATACAGAGTTAACAGTTATAGAATCACCCTGCAGCGTACCGGGATTTCCTGCGAATGACCAAAGGTAACTCACGTTGGGTGATGCACTCGATGCTTGTAATTTTACTTTTGGATTATCGCAATCAAGAACAGTTCTTGGCACAGACGCAATCAGATCTGGACCTAAAATATTATTCAGAATAGAAATAGGTGTACGGGTTTCACAGAGGCTGTTATTATCTTTTGTAATAACCGTGTAAGTTCCAGGTGCAGTTATAGAGTATGTGGATAAAGTACTCAAGTTTCCACTTGGGGTTACACTGCTTGCACCAGGAGGTAGAATGGTATAGGATACCGGACCTCCCTGAGGACTTGTGTTTCCATTTATAATATTTACGACTGCAACACTTTTTGAGTTACAACCCAAAGTAAAATTGTCAGGACTACTAATGTTATAAGTTGGAAACCCCTGATTTGAAGCTACTGTAAAGGTTTTGCAACTCGTACATCCATTAGCGTCATTAACCGCACAAACGGTAAACACGCCTACCCCACCGGGCGTATAAATAGTGCTATAGGATTGTGCTGCAAAAGTTCCACCAAGAGGCGAACTGATAATTTGTGTAACGTTTACTGAAGGACTTGCTGTTGCAGTAATAGTAGTAATGGAACTTAAGTTGCAGGTAATGTTCTGAAACGCAGGAGCGATGGAAGAAATTGGAGTGATAGTATTCTGACCAATTACAAAAGTGCGGGTCCCTACGCACCCGGACACTGGATCAAGACCAGTTAAGGTGTAAGTGGCAACCATGGTAGGTGTGAAAACAGCAACCGATCCGTTAAACACCGCAACCGTACTCGACCAGGTGTAATTATAAGCGGGATTCATAGCCGTTAAAGTCACATTCGATATACAAGTTATTGTATGCGTTGAGCCTAATGGATTTACTATCAAATTAACCGATGTAGGCTGAGGATTGATAGTGAAACTGGTAATGGTAGCGCAGCCCGCGGCAGTAGTTATCGTTGCTGTGTAAACTCCAGGCGCTATACCGCCTGTAAAGGTAGTCTGCGAAGACGTCGTGACCCCGTTTGGTATCGTCGACCAGTTAATAGTGTAGCTAGGCGCCGGGTTAGTAGTAGGAAAAAATGTTAAGTGAAGATCTACTGCATTTAAAGTACTGGTACAACTTGTATTAGTAACTGTTGGAGCAACAAGGGGAACTGGATTTACAGTTATTGTAGAAGTTGCAGTAAGTGTTTGTACTGAGTTAACAGAATTAATACCGGTAATGAGCGTTGTGTAGGTAGTTGTAACAGATGGTGTAATTACAAAACTACCCGTAGTATTCGAAAGATTAAGTGCGGGAATAGCAAATGTAGGACTTGAAAGGGCTGCGTAATTCACAGGTGTAACCGTAGCAGATGAGCCATAACAAACATTATAATTCGGACTGCAATTCGGACTACAAGATAAGCTCGCGGTACCCATACTTAAAAAACTCACGAGGGTATTTACACCACTGTAGTTGGAAATACAAATTATAAACTGCTGACAAGCGTTTACCTGTAAAGGCGGCTCGAAGTCTGCCGCATTTCCGTTAAAGGTTGCCATGTTGGAAGCCGAAGCTATACCCGTACCACCACTGCATGTGCCATTCCAGTTGCAACGAATGGGAGCCAAAGTGTTATTAAAAATATCAGCGCATGTGGTTGGTGAATAAGGCCACATGGCCCAATCATAACATCCTACCTGCGGATTGGCACTATTACCCGCGCCAAAAACAAATTCCAGCAAACCTGCATTTCCTATAGTAATTAAAAGCCATTGAGGGTTTAATTCTCCGGAGTGCAGGCACCCGCTATTCGCAGAACCAGGGTTAGTACCGGGATTAGAAACTGAATAAGTGGCCGGAGTGGAAAAGTCAACTACAGATCCAGGGCCACTACCCGCATTAAAGGTAAAACTTGGGGTGCTGCATAATGGAATCGCGTCGACACAATTATTATTTATCTGGCCGAATGTTTTAGAAAAGCTTACCAGTAAAGCAAAGAAGAATAGTATTTTTTTCATATCGGTATGCTTAGCGCGTGATTAAATGATTAATTGAACTGAAAACATTTGGTGAACTGAGATTTCTGTAAATCTCATTTCCATCTTTGTCAAAAACCAAATTACTGGTATTAGCATCAAGGCCAGGCAGCTCGCTCAATTTAACAGAAATCATTTTTGTTACGCCATCTTTTTTCAGGGTTATAACGGCTTCACTGGTGAGCTCATCTTTATTAATCGCCAAAACTATCAGTCCTTTTCTACCTCCTTTTAAAATGGCAACTTCATAAACACCGTACGCTTTTTCAAAACTTTTATTGGCTTCACGACTTTCCATGTTATCAAGACTCCATACATTCATGGCAATCAATTTATTATCTATGTTAATTTCAGGGGCCGTTTCAGAGATAATCCTCTTTAAATTCGAAAAAAGGTTAGTTTGTGCCTGAGCGAAAAGCCCTACCGTTATAAGGCAAAATGTTAAGAGTATTTTTTTCATAATTTTTTTTAATGAACTGTAGTACAATATATTAAACTATTAGTTTGTAATCAAGGACTTCCGTCAAATAATGAAGATTTAAGTACAAAAATATCCAATAATTAACAGCATAAAATCTACAAAAATCGGACCAATTATTGGGCTGTATAAGGAATTAACTGGTTTGGCCGAGATTTAAAAATTAATTGGTTGAGTAGATTTAACTCATTTTGTTTGAGAGTGATTGCAATAACGTTTATATGCATTTCTGTAGATACTTTTCCAAAATCAGATTGATTAATGCCATAACTATTAGCAAGATTTAGAAAATAAGCGTTCGCCCTGTTAACACAGGCCGACAGATTCTCAACATCCTTGGAAAGTAATATCAGATCAGCAACTTCTTCATGAACTGCAGCTGTGTTAATCTTAAGAGAGTCGTTAGAAACTTTCAAAGTATCTAAGATCTGTCTGCGGTTAGCTATTTCTTTTTCAAACCAGGCATTCATTTCCTTGCCAGGGTCTTCATTTCTGCAGAAACTAAAGATCAAGCTTATCAGAACACAAATTATTGAATTTCTCATGCGTATTGTTTCAACAAAGATAAAAAATTCGATGAGCTATTTTCGGCTAAGAGTATAGATGCCATTGTACTCTAATTCTTCCTTATTGGGATAGATTTTTTCAAAATCGAAATTTCTCTTAAAACCATTTTTTTCCAGCATTTTAATGGAACGCACATTGCCCTTTTGTGTGTAAGCATCAATTCTGGAGAGTTTCATAGTTTCAAAACCATAATTATTAACAGCGAGAAGGGCTTCTGTCATTAAACCTTTACCAAAATAATCGGGATGAAGGCTATATCCTACCTCGGCAACATGATTGTCTTTTTCAATATTCCACAAACAAATTGTACCAATTAATTCCGTTTGACTTTTTAGCGCAATTGCCCAGTTAATGCTTTCATTTTTTTCCTCCAGGGTTAAGACTTTAAGTATCCAGTTTTTCGCATCCTCTTCGTTCAATGCTAGATCGCGCTTAATAAATTCGTTGATTGCAGGATCTGAACGGTGTATAAAAATTTCAGGAGAATCTTCTATTCTTAACCGTCGCAAAATTAAATGCTGCGTTGTTAGTACAGGAAAAGGTATAAAATTGGGCTCAAGCATGGGTGATTAGAAAAGAAACAAATCTATTTCTTTAATTCGGTAATTCCTTTTTTTTCTATTTCTACCGGCGTTTTTTTCGTACTTATCTTATCCATACGCGCCATACCTGTAACTTTTAAATGGTAGTTCACTTTATCGTTATCGGTAACAACACTCACAAGTGTTTTAAGAAGATGTTTAAATTCAACGGTAATCGGCAACACTACCAGTGTTTCGGTTCCTGGCTTTAAATGAATGTCCTGATCATCCTTTCCCTCTACCTTTAAATTTTCTTTTACAGTAAGTTTATATTTGATATCGCTCAAATGAAGGTCTAATTTTCCTTTGTTTATAACCTTTACGTAGGCATCAAAATAAAAAAGGTTTTTCTCTCTTTTTTTATAGTCTAATTTTTCGATCTCAAATTTGGGCGGAATGGGAACAGCGATCTTTACCGTCTTTTTATAGGGAAGGTTGGCCTTTCCCAGCCATGTGGAATAAACAACTCGCAGATCATAAGTGATATCAACACTATCCTGATCTTGAAGATTTTTTATTTCTTTACTTAGTCTTTTAAATGGCAAGGATACAGGTAAACGAACAGTATCTTTTGTTGAAGGTAACATCTTTATGTTGAGATTTTGAGATTTTGAAAGAAGCGTTAGGGTGTCTAGTTTCACATGATAAATAAAGCTGTCGATAGTGAGTTTAAAAATACTTTTGTTTTCAAACTGCACATCTGCATCTATGAGCAATGTATCGCTCAATGGTGTTATATGAACATTTTCAATGTTCTCAAATTTTGGAATAATAATGTCTAAAGCCCGTTTTGGATGGAAAAAGAAATAGCCTCCCACAGCGGCGACCAACACAAAGCAAACCAGAAAAATTTTTAAACCTTTCTTCATAATACGGTATAATTTTTATCATGAATTAAGCTTTGAACAAAATTCACAGGGTCGTATAGCAACCCTGTGAATTTTATATAAAAATTATGCCAGAGCCATCTCGTCGGCACTCGGTCCATAGCTACCGGGAATAGGAATATCCAAAAGCCTCAGAAAAACGCCCAGTTGTGCGCGGTGATGAACAATCTGGCTGTAAGCGTGACGGATAGTTTCGCCTTTCGTGGCCACACTGAAAACCTGTTCCCCATTTCTTAATGTCCAGTTGGGTAAAAGATCTGCTTCTGTTGCTTTTTCCAAGTGTGCTTTTCCATCCGTGTAATTTTTTTCCGCGTACTCTAAAAGCTCCGTTGTACTATTTATCGGATGTGGATTATAAGTTTCTTTTGCAAAATCTAATCCATCGGTAGTTAATGCCATTGTGACCCAGGAGGGCAACTCTGCAATGTGTGTAGCTAATGTTTTTACAGACATGCTTTTCGTATGGGGCTTCCAATCATATTTATCATTGGGTATACAGGACAGCATTTTTTTAGTGGTTTGAAATTCGGCATCCATCTCTTTTAAGAGCATTTTAATTAATGTCATAGTCTTATCGTTTTAAGTTTATGCGACAAAATTAGGAGGAGGCAGTGACAACCTTATGGCAGTCTGTTTTATTATTTATTTGGCAATAATGTTTAAATCCAAAAAGAGATCATCTTTATTGCACTTAAATGAGGGTTGCTTAAAACGTAACCGGCAGCTGCTTAATGTATTCTGCAAGTTCCATATGCTCGGTACGCGTAAACGGCGTGCCTGTGTGTTTCAGGGATTTAACCCGAGAAAGCTTAAAATCTCTGTATTCACTGCGTTTATGACACCAGGCTATTACATGCCAGCTTAAGGCGTAAAATACCAGGCCTATAGGTTCAATTTCTCTTTTACTTGCCTCTTCTTTCGAATTAGCATATTCCATTTCAATAATCTGTCTCGAAGAAATTGCCTCCTGCAGCGGCGATAGGTAGTCGAGTTCTGGTGTGATGCGCGAAGGTAATTGAAGATGCGTCGTATTGTTCAATGCTTCCAGTTGTTCCTTTTGTTTTGCATTCAACACAGCCTTAATTTTATTTAAAGCGCTTGAATAATTTTTTTTTATTGACTTATCAGAAAATCCGTAGACAATGCTTTCTATTAAAAGCAGCGCATTTGCTTCATCAGAATTAAATGATATAGGAGGCAAAAAATATCCGTTTACTATAAAATAACCTTTAGTTTGCTCAAAACTTACCGGCACGCCTTGCTCACAAAGTGCTTTCACGTCACGGTACACGGTTCGGATACTGATATTAAATTTACCTGCAATAGTTTCGGCCTGTACATATTTTTTCGATTGTAACAGTGTCAGAATTCCAAACAAACGATCAATGCGATTCATTCTTGCTTATGGTTTAAAAGTTGCAAGGTACTTACATATTCCTTGAGCAAATTATCCTGCAGCATCATGGATTTAATTTTTTCCAGCTGCGTTTCAGATAACGAGCAATGCCTACTGATAACATCTACACCCTTTGGCGTGAATGCAGTTTTTGAAAAATAAATCACCGCCCACTCACCGCCCTCATCCTTTAACGCGACCTTCCATTTACTTTTTAATAAACTTAAAATACCTTTTCCTTTCCATACAAAAGCAGACGAGTCTTGTTTATCAGGATGATCGAACCCTTTGATAGTTCTTATTTTGGTTTTCTTTTTATACTTCACTTCGTCAAAAAGTAATTCTGAACCCTCTTTCTTTTTTATAAGGGTGTAAGTAAAAGTCGGATTCAGTTTATCTCCTTTCGTCCACATTGGAAAGTTGGTATAATTAATAAACCAGGTGCCGATTAAAAAGTGGAGTAGCGTGTTCATAGATAACGTTTCATTAAAATATCAGTTTGTTTATCGGTTCCTAAAATAAAAGGATGCTGTCCAAATTCAACGAAATCATTTCGTTTATAGAATCGTATAGCTCCAGGATTGTGTTCCCATACACCCAGCCAGACCTGCTTTAAATTATTCTCCTGCGCTACAGCATATGTTTTTTCAAGTAAGTGCAGGCCGAGATTTTTGTTTTGAAACTCTCTGAGAATATATATTCTTTCAATCTCTACCGCCTCTTTCAGACTTTCCTTTTGATTTTCACCAAGATTTAATTTCAAATAACCAGCCGCTTCACTCCCAAAAAAAATAAGATAGTAAAGCGTTTCATGGTCTTTTAATTCCTTTTCAAGAAGAGCATCATTAAACGTATCTTTTAAATAAAGGTCCATGTCCTCCATCGTATTAGCATTTGCAAAAGATTCGCTAAAGGTTTGAACGCTGATATTTTTAAGAAGAGAAAGTTGCTCTTGCCCTGCCCGGATAATCTGTATTTGTGCACTTTCTTTCATTTTATTCCTGCTTTAAAAATAGCAAAATAAGACGGAAAATTCTGCTTATTTTTGCAGAGTTAATTTTTAGATGGATCGTTACTTTATTATTTATAAACCTTACAAAATGATCTCGCAGTTTGTGAGTCCATATGACCACAGACTTCTTGGAGATCTTGATTTTGTTTTCCCTGCAGGAACAAATGCAGTTGGAAGATTGGACGATGACAGTGAAGGTTTGCTAATATTGACAACAGACAAAACCCTTACCAAACGTTTACTTCATCCTGAACGAAAACATAAACGCAATTACATTGTTCAGGTAGAAAGAAAAGTGGAAACAGAAGCCATTGAAAAGCTGAGTAATGGACTGGATATCCTGATTAAGAAAAAAGGAACCTACACTACCCTGCCCTGCGAAGTAACTATTATCGACAAACCTGCAAATTTACCGGAGCGTGCTCATACCTTTAAGGAGTTTTTACCACACTCCTGGCTGGAGTTTATTCTTACAGAAGGAAAAAACAGGCAGATACGGAAAATGTGTGCTGCAGTGAGGCACGATTGCAAACGTTTGATCCGCACAAAAATTGAAGATCTCGAACTTGGAAACATGCAGCCTGGCGATGTGAAAGAGATTGAACAAAAAGAACTTTTTCTGCTCCTCCGCTTAACCGAAAATAATTGACTAATGCCTAAATAAAAAAATCCCGAAAGCAACAGAGAGCTCCCGGGATTTTTTAATTTTATCAACTTCTTATTCTGAAATCACTTTAATCACTTCTTGTTTATTATTAGCCTGAACTTTTACAAAATACATCCCCGAATTTAAATGGGAAGCAAAAGTGTAACTCAGTGTTCCCATCGCAGCTTGCTCAAAGTTTTTCTCTTCCACAAGTTTTCCGGTTATATCGATAACAGAAATTTTAACATCACCAGGAGTTTCAACTTCCACCTTTACATTAAAAGTGCTTTTAAATGGGTTTGGATAAACATTCACCGAAGATGTATTATGCATTTCCGTAATTCCGGTGCCTGTTACTACCGTAGAAGTTCCGGTTGTGCTGTAAGTAATAGTCAGTTCTGCAACTTTTGTAGGATCTCCTTCAAAGGAATACACCTGACGCATTCCAGGGCCTTTAAAGAAAAAAGCCATCGGATTTCCAGGTGCCCAGGTAGATTTAAACACCAAAGGCGTTACCAGAGATTTTATATCCGGAGTTTTTTGATCGGCTGTTACTGAGCCTACGGTGCTCCATGATGTTCCACTTACATTCCAGCTAACCGAACCCGGGGCAAGTGAACGCGAACTCAAATTTGAAGCCGCGTCAGAAAATGTTGCCGGATTTACATTATTTTCGGCATAAATTGACATAGTGCAGGGATCCACATTTGATGTACCCTGAACATTAAATTGAATATAGGCGCTAATAATAGTTGCAAATTTTGGAACTGTGATGTTTGTAAATCGCACACCCACCATAACTGGATTCGACGTAGCGGTTTCACTTCCTAAATTTAATGCTGTACTTGCTGAATACATATCACCTGCTGTGCCGGTTACAGGAAGGGGCCCTGAAATTTTCTCTTCGTGATCGTCGAGTGCTGCTGAAATTTTCGAAGTTACGGTTGTTTGTGCAGAAACGGCTAAGGCGCTGCCTATAAGCAGACTCATTAAAAGTAATTTTTTAGTCATGGGCTAATTTTTAAAAAGGTAAATTATTTTCAAATCTTTTGTATGAGAAAAAGTTGAAGGTCTTTCCTTAAACTTCTGCTAAAGTATTAATAAGTTTGAAAAGTGCAAGACTGCTTTGCCTTTAAGCCCGCGTTTTAGGAAAAAGCAAGCTGTATTTTCGACGGAAGACGAAAAATGAACTACAGATTATAACTAAAATTTAAATAGAAAGTCCGAGACCCTGAACTTTCATTCTCTCAGAATCCCTTTTCAATTCTTGTTTGAGTTGAATGATTCTTCTGGCTAAGGCCACAAAACTAACAACTCCTTTAAGATGATTTTTTTCATCCACCACGGGAAGATAAGAAGCGTGATTATTTCTCATTAGTTTCAGTGCTGATGCCTCGTCATCATAAGTATTCACAAGCAATGCATCCACCTTCATAACATCACAAACAAGGAGGTTGGAAAAATTATCCTGTGACATTTTAATCTGAATATCTTTGTAAATAAGTGTTCCAATAACTTCTGAATTTACGTCGACGACAGGCAGAAACTCTAGTTTAGAAATTGACATTCTAGTTGCAACAGTTTGTAAACTGTCATTTCTTCCACAAGAAGTTGGAAGTTGGCGCATAACATCTTTCACTGCTTTCATAGGTCCAGGGTTTTAGTACAAGGTTAAGATAACAAAACTGTTTGAATGTTATGCATACTTTAACGATTTAATAAAAAAAATTCTCTTTTTTAGTTTGAGTTTTACGATCAATGTGCTTTTTTTTCAAGTTTGTAAACGTACCAGGCTATTGATCCAAAACTCCCCCCGGTTTTCTGATAAAGCTTCCGGGCCGGAACATTGTTCATCTCAGTTCCCACATACATTTCCGGGATACCTCGTTTAGCGGCTATTTTTTTCAAGCATTCAATGAGTTCGGTCGCTATATTTCTTTTTCTATACGTTTCATCAACCCCTATTTCATAAAGAAAAATCTCATTTACTTCTTCCTTATACATGGGTAGTTCAAACGCCGTTAAGCCACCTACCACCTTATCGCCATCCATAGCCACAAGCATGTGAAAATCATCCCGTACAAGTAAATTTCTTAAATAATAATCAGATGGAGCAACAGGCTGAGGAACCAAATCGTCTTCCTGGAACCAAAGAATTAACGTCCTGGCAAGAGTGGTCTCTGTTTCTTCAAGTTTTTTGTAGCTTATCATAGAACTGATTTTTAATCAATATAAAACAAAAAACGCCATTACGTTTCTGTAATGGCGTTTTAATTTCTTTGTCTTCTTTATTTTGCGGGCATAACTTTTGCCACACATTCGCCGAAGCCCAGCCGAATGCCGTCTTTTTCGCAATACCCCTTAATAATTATTGTATCATTGTCGTTTACAAATTTACGCTCCGATCCATCTTTTAAAGTAATCGGTTTTGTCCCCCTCCAGGTAAGCTCCATCATACTTCCATATTCTTTTGGATCTGGTCCACTGATGGTGCCACTTCCCATTAAATCTCCAGTATTTACATTACATCCGTTTACTGTGTGATGCGCTAACTGTTGCTCCATGGTCCAGTACATATATTTATAATTGGACGAACAGATAAGATTATCTTCTCCGTTTTCTGGTTTTAAAAACACGTCTAATTTAATATCAAGATTTTTATCTCCGCTGTATTCAAGATAAGGCAAGACTTTCGGATCCTGCACATATCCTTTTGTGCGGAAAGGTTCCAGCGCTTCTAACGTTACAATCCAGGGAGAAATAGTACTCGCGAAATTCTTAGCAAGAAAGGGCCCAAGCGGCACATATTCCCATGTTTGAATGTCTCTTGCACTCCAATCATTAAACAAAACCATTCCAAAAATATAATCGTCTGCTTTTTCTGTGCTGATGCTATCTCCCATTTGTGTAGATTTTCCAATAACAAAAGCGGTCTCCAGTTCAATGTCCAGTAATTTGGTGGGACCAAAAACCGGTAATTCAGCATCAGCGGGTTTTTGCTGACCTTTTGGACGGTAGAAAGAATGACCGCTTACACAAACGCTACTAGCCCTGCCATGATAGCCTACAGGCAAATGTTTCCAATTCGGCATCAAAGCATTTTTTGGATCGCGAATCATAGCTCCAATATTGGTGGCATGATCAATGCTACTATAAAAGTCAGTGTAATCACCCACTCTAACAGGCATTAGAAGTTTTACATCCGTTTGCTTCTTAAATACCTTAGAGAACAATTCTTTATCTGTTTTTAAAGATGAATCAGAACTTAAAAGTTTAATTATGGAAGTCCTAACAGCATTTGTTATGGGTTTTCCCAAATCAATAAAGTCGTTTAAAAATTGCGCGTCTAAAACAGACTTATCAACCTGTAAAAGTCCGGCATCAGCCAGTTCATAAAGGTCAATAATATAGTCACCAATGGCTGAAGCAGCGCGGTGTTTCACGGATTTATCGCTATAAATTCCAAAAGGAATATTATGGATAGAAAAATCGGATTTTACATCCACTTCTAACCATGATGTTAAAGTTTTATCAGACATACTTAAGAAATTCTTGCTTTAATATTATCAACCAGGTCGCTCACCAACTCTTTGTTCGGACTTTTTTCAGACTGCGCAATTTCCATCGCTTGGGTCAGTGTTTTCTCATCCAAAACCCCTTCGATACTTTCTACTACCGATAAAGATTCAAGAGCTAACTGAAAATCATCATGCGTTGCAAGTTTTACAAAATCCAAAAAATACGGTGTAAAATCCAGGCCACATTCCCAACAAGCTGCAGCTATAATGGTTTTTTCGCTCACGCGCTGCGCAGTTTGCAAAGCATCCATCATCACTTTTTGCGAATTGGTTTCTTTTAATTTTGAAAAGATAGCTTCACTTTCCTGGCGGGTAATGCCCTTCTCCATTAAGGATTCAAGAAGATCTGCTGTACTATTTTCTTTTTTATTAAACCCTTCACGCCCTATAATCAGCGTACTGTATTCTTCTTCGTTAAATAGTTTTTCAGGATCAAACGCATCCTCATCTAATAATTCATCAACTCCCATTTTTCTCTTACAATAATTGTTTAATAATTTCTTCTACAGTAACACCCTCTGCTTCTGCTTTATAATTTAATACCACGCGGTGACGAAGGATAGGCACTGCAATGGCTTTTACATCTTCAATATCCGGACTAAATTTTCCATTCATGGCAGCGTGACATTTTGCGCCAATAATAAGGTACTGAGATGCACGCGGACCGGCCCCCCACTGTAAATACTTTTTAGCCACTTCTGTAGTATGCTCACTATTTAAACGTGTTTTATGAACCAATTTAACAGCATACTCAATCACATTATCCGCTACCGGAATTTTACGGATCAATTCCTGGAAGAATACTATTTCTTCTGCATTTAATACTTTATTTAATTTTGCTTTTTTATCGGAGGTGGTCAATTTTACAACCTGTAACTCCTCAGCAAATTTTGGATAATCTAACCATACATTAAACATAAACCTGTCTAACTGCGCTTCCGGCAAAGGGTATGTTCCCTCCTGCTCTATAGGATTTTGCGTTGCCAATACAAAGAATGGATTATCTAAAATATATTTTTTTCCCGCAGCTGTAACCTGTCTCTCCTGCATGGCTTCTAACAAAGCAGCTTGAGTCTTAGGCGGGGTACGGTTAATCTCATCGGCAAGAATAATGTTTGAAAACAAAGGTCCTTTTATAAACTGAAAGTGACGTTGTTCATCAAGAATCTCGCTTCCAATAATATCGCTGGGCATTAAATCGGGAGTAAACTGAATACGGTTAAAACTCAAACCCAAAGCATCGGCAATGGTATTTACCAATAAAGTTTTCGCTAATCCGGGTACACCCACTAACAAACAATGTCCCCTGCTAAAGATAGAAATCAGGACATTTTTTACTGTCTCCTCCTGACCAACAATTACTTTTCCAATTTCAGCCGTAAGTTCTTTGTGCTTTGCAACGAAAGCTTCAATAGCTTCGGTATCACTTTTATAATTTGTAGACATAGGGTACTAAGATACATATAAAATTAAATTTCAGGCCTTCGAAAAGAACAGAATAGTCTGAGGTTTTTTATTTTTTTGGGAAATTCATAGCAAGAAATACTACTTTCTAAAGTTGCCATTTCAGCAACCGATTTCATCTAATTTTTGACTACTTCCACCAAAATATAACCAAACTTAGACCGGTTAAAATCCATTGTTTTTTTTGCAGGAACTACTACTTTTTGATTGGTATTAGAAGGATACAGAACGTAACATGTGTCTTTATAATCAAGAGCTACTTTCATCGAAAAATCCTCACGCAAGTTATTTTTCCATTTGTATGTCATGGTTGAGTGTAGCGAATCCATAGGGATAAAAGAATATTCAAGAATAGGCGGCTGCACCTGGTTCAGGTAAATATCAAAATAGGGACTAAAATCTCTGCCTGATGCTTGATTAAAAAGCTGAATGAATTGCGCTGTACGGATATTACTTTTGGCGAAAACCTTCTGCGCTTTTTTAAGAATACCGAAAAACAAAGCGTCATTGTTTAACTGACGGCGTAAGGTATGAAGAAGCATGGCGCCCTTCGCATAAATATCCTGGTCTTGTGAGTGAATCATAGCGTTGTAATTGACCTCATACTTTTTAAGAACCGGCCGTTTGTTCTGTACAGTTGTTGCATAGTACCGCACAAAATTGTTGTAATCATCCGCCCCGTAAAGCCCCTCAGCCGATACAAACTCGCAAAACGTAGCGAACCCTTCGTGAAGCCAGATGTCTGCGTAGTCGTAACCCGTAATATTATTTCCCCACCATTCATGACCTAACTCATGAGCAAGAGTAACACTCATTTTTTTATGATCGTAATAATACCCCTCTCCCATTGAAATACCCGATTGATGTTCCATAGCATTGTTATGCAAATTCGATTCAATAAACTTGCAACCGTCATTCCACCAGGGGAAAACGCCGAAGAGATTTTCATAATTACGCATAAGCAAAGGCACCTGGTCGTAAAAAGTATCAGCCTTAGCTTTATTGTAACTCAAAACGTATATTTCGATCTTTCTTTTTTGCTTGTTAATGTCGGTATAATCTTTTTCCAACTCTACATAGTCTCCCACATTGAACGAGATGTTATAAATGTTAATAGGATTCATCACCGCCCAGTTAAATATAGTTTCATCTGGAGTATCTCTTATACCTAAAAATTTTCCATTTGCTATGCCCGATAAACCTTTTGGTACGCCCACCCTGATAAAACAGCTGTCTGGTTCGTCTCCCAAAAGCATTTTGCAGGGGATCAGGTGTTGGGGTCCAACACCTTCTGTAGAAGTACAGACCAACGGTTTATTGTTCTTGTCTTTTCTCCAGTAAACGGTGCTATAGCTTAGAACATTTATAGGTTTCCCGTGATAAAAAATTTCCAAAAGCACTTTGTCATTTTTTTGAAGTTCTTTAGAAAAGGTAAAGTATACAATATCTTTTTTCCGAGTCCACTTTTTTAAAGGAACAGTACTCTTAACACTATCTATTTTCATGTGCCTTTCAAAATCCAGCATGATCTTTTTTTGGGCAGAATCCATTCGGAAATAAATTTTCATGACCGACTTAATCTTTTGCTTTTCCGGATCAACACTCACATACCAGTCGTAACAGGTAACATTGTAGGAGCTTCTCAGAGCATTTGTATTTGAGCCAACGTATTTTTCCCATTTATTAAAATGCGGTAAATGCGTTTTAGCAGAAGTATGATAATATTTAAGATAAGGACTGTACCTGCAGGATTGTAGTGCAGCGAACACTAACAGCGCAAAAAAGAAAATCTTTCTCATAATTGGGTTATGAGCCTATAATTCATTTTCAAAGTAAAGTGACAAAAAAATTATTCGTAAGAGCCACCGCCCGATTGTGCCCTCTTGCGGAAGCCTAAGGAAAAGTAATCGAGAAGGTCGTTAATGTTTTCTTGTTCGCTTTTTGTATTATCAACGTAATATCCTGCCTGTACGATTTCCATTTTCGACGTAATGGCATCTTTAGAATTCTGAACAAACACAGCACTCCACTGTTCTTCTTCATTTTTTAATTTAAGACTTTTATAGATGTAAAGTTTGCCATTCTGATACTTGTTCGCTGCTTTCACTTCTTTTACAAGAATAAGACTATCTTTTTTCAACTTGTCTTTCTCATAGTTGTAAAAACTGGTAAGTTGCTTTTGACTGCTAAGCACAGATTCTATAAGGCTTTGTTGAGTCAAATATTTTTTATCAAATTTATCAGTGAGCTTTTCTTTTTCAAGTTCGCTGTAAAAATAGGCGCGGGTAAATTTGTTTTTACAATAAAAGGCAACCAGCGTATCATTAATCACAATGTTTTGTTTAAGCAAATCGATAGTAACGGGCATAGCAATACTTTGTGTTTTAATTTTTGTAATCTTTCCAAAAAACTGCTTTGTTTTTTCATCGGTTTTGTAAAACGGAGACAAAAGCCATGCATAGTTTACGAGGGGAGAACGGTTATAAGATTCAAGACTTCTTAAGTAACGCGACCCCTTGTAATTTGTGTTGTTAGCTAATCCTTCCAAACTTCCTTTAATTGTTTCGGCAAGCTCTTTTGCTGATTTCTCAAGATAATCAAAATTACCTTGCTCGCTCGCAGACGGAGCTCTCTGAGCCATGGGATTATAACGCTTTAACGCTAGGTTAGCGTCTATAAGAATATTGTCTTTTTGTTGAATATAAACGGCCGGTGTAATTATTTTTTTGCTAAGCATGTCGGCCATAAGGCTATAAACGGCCTCTCGGTACTCATCGTACTTAGTAAGCGTTAACATTCCTGGAAAAAACTTCTTGCAGAGTTCCAGAGAGTCGTGTAAGGTCGAGAAGACATCTCCTACTGTATTACCGGCTCCCACTAGCGGCACCTCGCTCATTAAGAGGTTATAAAATTCGGTATACGAGTTTTGTGTTTTTAAATAAGCAAGCCCCTTTAAGAGACACAGTTGTAAATAAAAACTATCCGTATACTGTTTGTAAAGCGTTTTATAAGGCAGAATTATTTTTTCGTTTTCAATCGTTCCTCCATTCACAAATAATTGCGCACGGCTATCCTCATTAACCAGGTTAAGTTTAGGGCTGGATAAAAACTTGACAAACTCATCACCAAAAGCCTTTTGAAAACCAATAGAATTAACCGAAACGTTGGCTTTTTGTCTTATCAGTGTATCGGTCGAAGCAAGGTCGTTAAGTAATTGACCAAATTTATTCTCGAAAATATTTTTGCCAACAATAGAATCAATCGGATGAAAAGACTCCATGAATTCTTTGGCCCAGCCTTTTAATCCAACAGTAGTATCGTAGGGTACCGAAAGTTCATGCATTAAACCATTTTTAATAAAGACTTTAACATCTATGGCTCTCGAAGTAGCGGTATCTTTCAAACTACAGGTATAAGTAAAAAGTCCATCTTTAAAGCCGGTTTTTTTATGGCTCACAAACATACTTGTTGTGCTTGTTAAAATCTTTGTAATCTTTTCATCAATCTCTTTGCTATCGCGGTAATCGTAGTCGTTATATTTTTCGTAGGTAATATTTACATATTCATTGCTCGAAGGAGAATAATAAAACTTGTTCTCAGTTCTGAAATCAAAATCTTTTTTAACGGAATCTTTTTTAGTTCTACTTGCTTCATATGCTTTTGCATACGCCTCATTAAAACGGCTGAGAGCATTATCGCTTACTTCATCTTTCGCTTTAAAATAAAAATCTTTGTCCGTTACCTCCTTGATTGGATTTGTGAAATTGAAATCCATCAATTTAAATGACTTAAAAAAATCTGACTCAAAGGATGTTTCCTGTTCTGAAATTAAATACACGAAATAATAGTGAACACCTCTGATGTAAACTTTACCGTGAAGGCTTGCTCCTGATGCATTTTTAGCGCTAAGCTCAATGCAGGGAAAGCCTTGTTCTGTCTTAGTTAATAAAGTAGTTGCCTCTTTAAACTTATAATTTAAAAGGATATTTTTCGCTAATTGATTTAACTCGAAAGTATCTTCTTCTAGATAACTAAAGTCATTGTATACAGCTTGTTGCACACCGTAGAATTGTTTTTTTGATTTACTGTAGGCATACAACTCTTCAACAATGCCGGCAACAGAAGCCCCTGAATGTTTGGAATAACTATAATCAGCCGGGAGATTTACGCTGAAACCTTTTGTTTTAGAGCTAAAATTGACAGGCTTATCTGATTTTGAGGAAAACTGAATTGAATTAAAAAACTGCTTTGACTCTGTACTACTCGCATAATTGTGTTTTCCTCCAAGCTTAAACATAATAAGCTCCAGGTCAGTAAAAAAAATCTGGTAATGTTGTTCGTCACCGCGGCGTGTTTTATTGATAATTTCCAGGCCTTTAACCCCGGTATTACTTACAATTTCTTTTTTCAAGGTAATTTTTCCCGGAATGTTTTCAAACAATAAACTATCCGTTCTACGCATTAAAACTTCAGGAGTAACATTAAAAACCGGACCAAGATGTCTTAATCGCACAATAGTATAAAAGCTGCCATTAACCATATCTGCGTAGATGTAGTATTTTAAATGCCCAATATTTACAATAGGATAAAGCTTACCAGGAAGGTTTACCGAGAAAAGCGAATCAGGAATAAATTGTTTTTGAAAACTCACAGGTTTAATTTGCTGATCTAATTCTTCACGTATTGTCGTACTTTTTTTAGAAACTTTTGGTGTTATAGGTTCAACTGTATACCCTTTTTTTCTTAGCAATTCAATAACGCCCTCGTCTCCTGGCAGGTGCGCTGCTCCTACACCACTAAAAAGAGCTTTGGTTTTTAAAACAGAATCTATTGTATTTACAAAAAACACATTACGGTCGTTGATCAGGTAGCGTTGTGTATTTTTAGAACTGCCAAGTTTACTTAAGCTATCCAACTTATCGAGATTTCCTTCGCGGTACGCATCTTCAATAGTTTGTGTGCCGTAAGCAAAATTTCGCGAAGTTGTAGGTTCGGGATCTTCATCGGGTAAAGATGAAAGACGTGCCTTAATTTCAGATTGCGCAAAGTTTTCGAGGCTTATTAATTGTTTACCAAGTTTTGAGGCCGACTGATAAATAAACAAATCAATATATGTACTCTCTTCAAAATTTTCTTTGGTTTTGTTTTGTCTATAAAGCAATCCGTTAATGATATCTGGATCGTAACTTAAAATTCCCTGCAGCATTCTCTTTTCGGGAAACGATGCAGTAAAAGCATTCTTGTAGAAATCATTATTGTAGAAATTTGGATTGCGTAATTGGCTAAGTTCATCCAACTCTCCGGTACTTTCCATATTCTCCAGCCACTCCCCTGGATTTGTTTCCAGTCCTACAACATCCACAGATTTAAGAGCATCGAAAAACTGTTCAGATAAGTAATAAGCAACACGGTTACTCACGTGCATGGTACCATACAAATACGATGGCTTCTTTAATCCGTTACCACTTATTTTCCACAATAAAGCCGGATATTTTTTTGAAGATTGAGCGGAAAATAAAAAGGGTATTAGAATAAATAAGACGATCAGTCGCTTCATATCTGAGTAAAAATTTTACACATAAACATAGTGATTTAATTTCGCAACATCAGGCAATTGTGGGGAATTTATTTTTTTTTGTGGAAAACGCTAAAAAGAGATCGATTGGCATTTTAAAACGCACAAATCTCTATAATACTAAAAAAATAAACTGATTACTTTTTTGTATTGATAATATCGTTAAACAGGTTATTAATCGCATCAATTGCTTTTCCCTTGATTTCGTTGATCTTATCAAAATCACTGTTTTCAATATCAATCAGAGAGCGTTTGTAGTTAAGAAGGTCGTTCACCGTTTTTTTGGTAGCCTTATACTCATTCATTTCCTCATGCATCTCCCTGATTGAAATTCTATTTTCAAAATCAGCAGAATTATTCAGATGATCGATATTTTCGCTTACCATAGCTTAAAGGTTGTCAAAAAGCTGCAATAAGTCAAATAAGAAGGTGTCAGAAGTTATCAACAGATTAAATGAGAAGGTTAACAACCCTCTCATTCAGTATGAAATGGACTAATGAATTTCAGCGGCTGCCAGATAACGTTCTGCATCCAGCGCGCCCATACAACCACTTCCAGCAGCCGTTACAGCCTGACGGTAAGTTTTGTCTGCACAATCGCCTACTGCGAAAACGCCATCAATATTCATCTTTGAACTTCCCGGAATTACTTGCAAGTAACCAAGCTCGTCCATCGTTAATTGTCCTTTAAAAATATCTGTATTTGGTTTATGACCTATAGCCACAAAAAACCCAGTAACATTGAGTGTTTTAGTTTCTCCTGTTTTGTTATTTTTTACAACAACTCCTTCAACCGCATCCTGCCCTAAAACATCGGCTGTTTCTGAATCCCATAAAATTTCAATATTGGGTGTATTCATCACACGGTGCTGCATTGCTTTACTGGCACGCATTTCACCTTCTCCTTTACGAACAATCATGTACACCTTTTTGCAAAGTTTTGACAGGTAGGTTGCTTCTTCAGCGGCAGTATCCCCTGCTCCAACAATTGCAACTTCCTGACCTTTAAAAAAGAATCCGTCGCAAACTGCACAAGCACTCACACCGCCTGCGTTCATACGTAAACGTGTTTCGTTTGGAAGTCCTAACCACTTAGCACTTGCTCCTGTCGAAATAATAACGGTATCAGCAGTAATCTCAGTTGTTTCGTCTATCCATAAACGTTTTGGACTAACACTTAAATCTGCTTTTGTTACAATTCCAAAACGCACTTGTGTACCAAAACGTTCAGCCTGAGATTTTAAATCTTCCATTAACACAGGCCCGGTAATTCCTTTCGGATACCCGGGAAAGTTATCTACTTCAGTGGTTTCAGTCAACTGTCCGCCTGGTGTTAAGCCCGTGTATAAAACAGGTTTAAGATCGGCACGGGCAGCATAAATAGCAGCAGTATAGCCAGCAGGACCGGATCCTATGATCAGGCAGGTAATATGTTCAACTTGAGACATAAATAATAAAGTTTTTTCGACTGCAAAGGTAGTGTTAGCCTTGAAATAATGAGGCATAGCACAAGCTATTTTTTAACAATTTGTGAATTGTGTCGTTAAATGCCCGAGTACCTAAAAAAACAGAGAGTTAGCTTGCAAAAAAATTCAACATGATTTAATAAAAGTTTCTCAAAAATGCTGTAAAGGAAAGGGTGGAACGAAAAGCAACAACTTAAATTAACGCATGTGCCCGGTCTAGGTGTTCACTCCGTAATATTCATTTAATTGACTCCCATACATGAATAAGTACCTCTTGTATAATCGCTAATTTCCTCCAGCATAATATAGTATTTCCATCTTATTCCCTATCCCCTGTTTCTTTAGCATGAGACTGCCGTTTGGAGCATGTTTCACAAAGCCTCCCTCACTGGTTTCAATTAAAAAATTGCGGTCATCGGTTATCTGAGAGAGTCCTGCCTTTTCAGGACTGATGGCAAGTTGAACACGGATAGGATATTCTAACAAGAAATATTCACTCTGATTATTCTTAACGATCGGTGTCAGAGGGAAGGGTCTGTTAGAACGATAATCGCCCAGAATATCGATGTTTGTAAGCTTGCCGGTGGATTCAAATCTGTAGATCTTTACGGTGAGATATTCATTCGCTTTAATTGCGTCGTTATATTTTACACCTTCGGCAATAAAGTACTTCGTTCCACCCGAAGTGAGCGCGTAGAGTGGCACATATCTTTCAGGAACAGGTGTTACCTGCGAAGCATTAATGGGTACTGGCGGTTGAAAGGTGCTAACATACTTGGTCTTTTCACTTCCCTTTTCTTCATCATTTGCCGGAAAAACCAATTTCGCTTCGCCACCTAACGTAAACTCATGCACCTGGGCGTATGTTTTAAAGATTTTTTCACGGTTATCGCTGAGCACATAAAATTTATTGCCTTCAAACCAGCACATTTCAGGTGACAAAGAATTGAGTTTATCTTTTCCTGTAGAATGTATCCAACCATGTATTTTAAATTCTGGATCCATAACAAAAGAATATTGCCTGCTTATCTCTTCGCCCTTCTCGTCTTTGTATTTGTAGTGAAAGTTTGTAAAAGCGCCTACCGGTTGAGCTTTCATGTTATAAGCAACTGCCACAGATGTTACCAATACATCACCGTTGATTTTCGCTGAATCAAGACACTCAAATGCCAGATCATTCTCGGATAGATAAAACTTCAGATACTCGCTAGTACCTTTACTTTTTGTTACCACATAAGTTAGTTCGCCCACCGAAAAACGTGTTTGAACTTTCTCTCCGCGCGGTAAATCGCCTCTCATAGATTTACGTGCATCACCAATAGCTTTAAATTGCTTCTTCATGTCCTTAAAATCATCCACTATGGTTGGATTAGTCCACCCGTTTTGTCGCGATTTATCTACTTGCGCTGCCTGAGTGTTGGGGTCAACAGGAATATACCTGGCACAAAACTTTACCAAAACCAACTGTTCTTCGTCGGTCATATTTGGCAATTGTTGAACATTATAAATACTTTTTGTGAGTGTAGTTCGGTTTGTTACAACAGGCTCCTTAGCGTTTTTAGGAAAATAAAGTTTATAGTTGCTTTGAGGGTCGAGCTTCCGCAGAGAAAGTAAATGCTCTTCGCTGGACAATTCTTTGCCTGTAACATCCAGTACCTGGCGCTTTATCAGCAAAGCACTGGTACTATTTTGAATCGGTTCCTTCCAGTTTTTGTCTTTAAACACTACTGACCCAGTATCCTGAACAAACTCGCCAGGAGAAAGTACGCTGCCCGATACAAAATAATAATAAAGAATACTGAACTGATTTTTTACAGGCGAGTCAAAATGCATAACGGTAAAGAGCACATTCGGGTCGGGATGCAGTGGCGGAACATTAATGGTTTGCGGAATGGTTTGACTGCTAAGTGAAAGGGCCAAAAATGAGATGGGTAAAATCTTTAAAAGTTTCATTTATAAATATAGCTCATTAGTGTCAGTTATCCTATTGTGCAGACTTCCGCATAAAATCACCCAGTGACCGCTACTTGAGAACCATTCTTTTTAGTACATTCTTGCACACTCCCTAAATCAGCCATTTTCTCAAAATCCAAGCTTAAAACGAGACTAAAACTGGAAAATTCAGATTAAATTTGCTTCTTTTTACAAAATTAATTGTATATTTGCCTCCCTGTTTCAAGCCGCTGTTTACACAAGGTAAAGTATGCTGGAACAATTCATAAATAAAAAAAGATAAAATGAGCATTTTATTAGACTACGTAAAAACGCAGCTTACTGCAAATCACAAACATCCTTCTTTTAAAGCAGGAGACACAATCACTGTTTCATACAAAATTAAAGAGGGTGATAAAGAACGTGTCCAACAATTTACAGGTGTTGTTATTCAACGCAAAAACGAAAGAGCTACTGCATCTTTCACAGTTCGTAAGATGAGTAACAGTGTAGGCGTTGAGCGTATCTTCCCTATCGCATCTCCTTTTATTGATAAAATCGAAGTGAATAAAGTTGGTATCGTTCGTCGTGCTAAATTATTCTATCTTCGTGATCGTACTGGTAAAGCGGCACGTATCCGCGAAAAAATCCAAAACAATAAAGATAAAAAAGATTAGTCTTTTATATAGATACACTGAAAAGCCGGTTAATAACACCGGCTTTTTTTATTAGTGCAATCTCAGGATTATTATAATTTTGTAATATGGATATTAAATCTAAAGTCATTGAAATACTCTCGAAAGAGAATTACACCTTCACTCAGCTGGCTGAATACCTGCACATGACAGAGGATGGTCTTACAATGGAACTTACGAATAAAACCCTTGAATTACGAAACCTCGAAGCTATTTCAAAAGCATTGAGGGTGCCCTTATACAGTTTTTTTAGGACTGAAGGCTTTAAGTTTAACCCCTCCGAAAAACCCTTTTATATTAACAAGCTTTGGACCGGCGACGACGATACAAAAACCGCTAACGAACTCAATACAGAGATAAAACTTCTCAAACAAATTATCACATTAAAAGAAGAGCAATTGAAAAAACTGGATATAAAATCCTGATTTGTACAATTTCTTATCTTTACTACTTAATATATGACCGGCGATCTTTTTATTACCTTTTTACTGATTCTTACAAATGGCTTTTTTGTAGCAGCAGAGTTTGCTTTGGTAAAAGTACGCGCTTCACAATTGGATGTAAAAGTTCAAAGAGGCAGCAGCAGAGCTAAATTAGCTAAAAGCTTACTCGAAAAACTAGATGCTTATTTATCCGCTACTCAATTAGGAATTACGCTGGCATCTCTTGCTTTAGGTGCAATAGGAGAAGAAACTATTTCGCATTTGATACAAAATGTTTTTCCAAGTTTACAAAACGTAACCAACCACGGTATTTCTTTAACTATAGCCCTAACACTTCTTACCTTTTTTCATGTTACCATTGGTGAACAGATCCCAAAAATGATTGGAATAAAATATTGTACTGAAGCCATTCTTATTATAGCATGGCCTTTGAGGATCTTTTATTTCATATGTGCTCCTTTTATCTGGTTCCTCAACCAAACCTCTAATCTTGTGCTACGCATAATCGGTGTAAAAAAAGTAGGCGAAGAAGACTTTCACTCTGAGGAAGAATTACGCTTGATCTTAACTGAAAGTGAAGAAGGTGGCGCCATTAAACCGAGTGAGAATGAACTCATTCAAAACGTATTTGATTTTGATGATCGTATTGTAAAACAGGTGATGGTTCCCCAAAACCGTGTCGTAGCAATTGATGTAGAGTTAGGTAGACACGAAGTAACCAAACGTGTTATTGAAGAAGGATTTTCCAGGCTTCCGATTTACCTGGGTGATATTGACAATATTGTAGGCATCGTTCACAGTAAAGATTTATTAAAAGCATTAATAGATAACAAATTCAAAAGTTTAAAAGAGATTATGCGCCCGGTGCATTTTATTCCGGAAAGCATGAAGATCAATGAACTTTTACGCGATTTTCAAAAACACCATTACCAGATGGCCATTGTTACAAATGAATTCGGTTCTACAGCCGGACTTGTTACCATGGAAGACATTATTGAAGAACTTGTGGGCGAGATTCAGGATGAACATGATGAGGAAATGCCAAACGTAGAAAAGAAAAGTGATACTGAATTTATTGTGAATGCACAAGCTCCAATAACTGACGTAAATCAGGCCTTACCAATTGCACTTCCCGAAAACCCACAATACGAAACAGTTTCAGGCTACATTAACGTCATTTTCGGCAGAATTCCTGCCATCAACGAAAAGCGCCAGAAAGACGGGTACGACATTACTATTATAAAACGTAATCGTCAAAGTGTGGAATCTGTTCGCTTAAAAGTTTCCGAAAACAATGACTCAATTTCTTAGTCCTGAATATTGGAATGAGCGATATCTTACTAACGATTTCGCCTGGGATGCAGGAACAATAACGATACCACTTCAAACCTATTTCGACCAACTATTCAATAAAGAGGTAAAAATTCTTATTCCGGGTGCCGGTAACGCACACGAAGCTGAATACCTTGTAAAGAATGGTTTCACCAATGTGTATGTTTGTGACATAGCTTTAGAACCTCTAAAGAATTTGAAGAAAAGATGTCCCACGTTTAAATCAGAAAATTTATTACTAGTGGATTTCTTTCAGCTTAATAATATCAAGTCAAACATAGCAGATGTCAGCTCGAGCATAGGAGATGTCAAGTCAAGCATAGGAAATGTCAAGTCGAGCGTAGGAGATGTCAAGTCAAGCGTAGTCGATGTCAAGTCAAGCATAGGAGATGTCAAGTCAAGCATAGGAGATGTCAGGTCGAGCGTAGTCGATGTCAGGTCGAGCGTAGTCGAGACCTATGATCTGATAATCGAACAGACTTTTTTCTGCGCCCTTGATCCGAAACTGAGGAGTACTTATTTCAAAAAAATAGAACAACTTTTAAATCCCGGAGGTAAACTCGTGGGCGTTTTATTCGATGATAAATTAAATACAGACAAACCTCCTTTTGGTGGTAACAAAGAAGAATACCTTACTTACATCACCGGAACCTTAAAAGTAAAAACTTTCGAACGCTGCTACAATTCAATTAAACCAAGAAAAGACCGGGAGTTATTCATTAATTTAGTAAAACAAAATCAATAAGATTCGAAGAATTAAGTCGCTGAATAAACCCCGTGACCTCTGTTGCTCCGTGTCTCTGTGTTAAAAACATGAACCAACGCGAACTATTTTTAAGACATGTAGCCCAAACTTCCGACCTTCCTTTATCGGGAGTAGACGTTAACATTGTTTCCGCGAAAGGATCAATCCTCACCGATGCCGATGGGAAAGAATACATCGACTTGATTAGCGGAATTTCTGTCAGCAATATCGGACATTGTCATCCAAAAGTTATTTCGGCAATAAACGAACAGGCAAATAAATACATGCACCTCATGGTCTACGGTGAATTTAACCAGGGGCCGCAAGTGCTTTACGCAACTACTCTAAGTAAACTATTACCAGCACAACTCAATACTGTTTATTTTACAACCGGAGGAAGCGAGGCTGTGGAAGGTGCGCTAAAACTAGCCAAACGCGCTACCGGACGAACAGAATTAATTTCTTTCAAAAACGCTTACCATGGAAGTACGCATGGCGCCCTGAGTATGATGGGTGATGAATATTTCAAAAACAGTTTTCGTCCCCTCCTGCCCGACGTTAAGCATTTAGAATTTAATACCCTTTCAGAACTCGATCTTATATCAAATAGAACTGCCGCTGTTATTATAGAACCTATACAGGGCGAAGCAGGCATTCGAAAAGCAGATCCTGATTTTTTAAAAGCTCTAAGAAAAAAATGTTCTGAACTCAACGTACTTCTCATCTTTGATGAAATTCAAACTGGCTTTGGCCGAACGGGCACTTTATTTGCTTTTGAATACTACAACATTATTCCTGACATCTTATTGATTGCAAAAGGCATGGGCGGTGGACTCCCCATCGGAGCGTTTATTTCTTCACAGGAAATTATGTCCGGCCTTATATCTAATCCAGTTCTGGGTCACATAAATACTTTTGGTGGGAATGCAGTCTGCGTGGCTGCAGCGCAAGCAAGTTTAGAAGTTATCATTGAAGAAAAATTAGTTTCACGAGCCAACGAAATTGAAAAATTGATTCTCGGCAATTTAAAACATTCACTTATAAAAGAACTACGTGTTCACGGAGCTTTAGGTGCTATTGACTTTAAAGACGAAGCCATCAATATGAAAGTAATTAAATCCTGCATTGAAAGTGGACTGATTACCGATTGGTTTTTATTTTGTAATACCGCTATGCGCATAGCGCCACCATTGACTATTACGAATGCAGAGCTTTTGAAGAGCCTGACTGTTTTAAAACAAGTTCTGGATTCTATTTAGGTCTGACTAATTCTGATCGCTAATAATTTTAGGTGTGTTTAAGAATAGTTTCTTACATTGCGTCCCAAACTCAAAAAATATACCCATGAAAAAAATAATCAGTGCAGTAGTAGTAATCCTCTTTTTATCATTTATTAATGCTTGCTCACCTTCGGGCACCTGCTCTGATAACCAACAGAACCAGAGTGAAACGGGCGTAGATTGTGGTGGCCCGTGTACAAATTGTCCTACCTGTATCGATGGTATACAAAATCAAAATGAACCCGGTGTCGATTGTGGCGGTCCTTGTCCTGCTTGTGTTTCCTGTACTGATGGAATTCAAAATCAGGGAGAGACGGCAATAGATTGCGGTGGTCCTTGTGCAAATTGCGCTATAATTTATCCAATGAATGGACTTTATGGTCCTGATGTTTTCAGAAACGACACCATCACTTTAAAAGGTATGACTACTCCGGTTGCTCAACCTTCTTATAAATATAGTTTATGTGCAAATTTACCTGCCAATGGTTTGCTTAAGGTAAAAATCACTTCACTTTCTGGAGGTGTATGGAGCATTTATGGTGGCACTCAAACTGGCTGGGCTATTGGTAATTTCCAAAACAATGCACAAGAGTTTAACGCAAGTGGACAGGTAAATTGCGACGTACAAATATTTTTAAAAAACAGCGGTTCAGCACTCATCGAATTTTTCGAATACGGCGCAACTACGCCTACGAGAACTAAACAAATTAGCTGGAGTCTTTAGATTACCGCAGCTGTTTTTATATAAGCGGATTGGTAAAAAAGTAAATCGGTTTTTTTGAGATGGAGCGATTAATCGAAATGAAGTTTATATATTTATTGTGATCCCAAAATGCCAAACTATGAATGTTATTCTATTTAGCGGCTGTGTAATCTAAATGTGCGCTTAGTTACAATCCTAATTAAAACTTACATGATATGAAAATTAAAGCATTCCTACTTCTTAGCTACACATTATTTCTACTTGGCGCTTGTAAAAAGAATTCAAGTAACTCTGGAACTTGTTCAGATGGTATCCTCAATCAAAACGAAACTTCTGTAGACTGTGGTGGCAAATGTTCCAAATGTGCTACTTGTTCAGATGGAATTCAAAATCAGGGAGAATCCGCTGTGGATTGCGGTGGTCCTTGCGGAAATTGTCCTACCAGCTATCCTGCCTTTGGAAATTATGGCGGAAATATTTTGAGAAATGATACCATCACTATTAAACCGGATAGTCTGAAGGACATCCTTAGAAATGCTTATAGTATGTGCGCCATTATCGGTGATAAATCGAGTCTCAGGGTTGTAGTGCGAACACTCGACAATAACGGAAGTGTAACTGCCTTCTCAGGATCGCAAACAGGATGGTATATCACCAACCAAAGCCCTTCGCAAAAGGAATTTTATGTGAATTTTCCTGTTAAAAGTGACATACATACTGTTTTCATAGGGCACAGCACCGCAATCATTGACATGTACGAAAACGGAGCTATTACACCAACCCGAACGAAAACTATTTCCTGGTGAACCTTAGCGCGTCATTTCTTCTACGATGGTTTTGTGCTGAGGATATAGCGAAATTAATGAATGGCGTCCCGCCATCTCAAAATCTGCAAAATTAAATCCAGGGGCTACGGTGCAGCCGACTAGCGCACACTCACCACCTTGCTGAACGCGCGATCCAAACCAGGTATTGGCTTTAACGGTATATTGAAAAACCTGTCCCTCGTCCATTTTATTTCCTACTAGAGTTATTTTTAACTCTCCTTGCTCATTGATTTCAATAACTTCTAAAGCATCTCCCGAATAAAAATGCCAGGTCTCGTCGCTTTTAATTTTATGAAGCGCAGAAAAATTATTTTTCTCAATCAGGAAATAAATCGCTGTCGCAAAATTTCTATCACCACCAAATTCTTCGGGCAATGACTCTTTTGAGATTGTTCCTGCTGATCTGTAAGCTTCTTTGTAAAAGCCACCCTCAGGGTGTGGACTTAAATTCAAATAGTTAACGAGTTCTTCTACTTTCATTTTTGTAAATAATTAAAAAGTGCTAGAGCCAAAAAATCAAGGCTTCGGTTTGTATTGGAGAGTAGTACCACGGCACAGTTTTTTTCCGGAATAAATCCACTAAATGCTCCAAAGCCATATGTAACGCCGCTTTGTGAAATGAGAGTGGTTTTCTTTTTAGTTTGGCTTAAATACCAGGTAGTGGCCACTTTAGGTCTTCCATTAAATGTTGGTTGAATTACTATTCTGGCGGCTTTGTCTTTTTGGTGCAGAAGATAATCCAAATATAAAAGCAAATCTTCTGTATTCGACTTTAGAGACCCGGCAGCCTCGAATCCGCCAAGCTTCCAGGCGGGGGTAAAATTACCATCCTGATTGTATCCTGTGGATAATTTTCTAATCTGCTCGGCATCAATCACAGTGCTTGTGTTTTTTAATCCCAAGGGCAAACAAATTTTCTCTGCTACTAATTCATTAAATGACTTTTTATAAATCTCTTCAAGAATAATTCCTAAAACTGCCATTCCTACATTAGAGTAATTGCATTCGCTTCCAGGAACTGTTTTTGGTTTGGTATTTTTCAGATATGAGAGAATCATCTCCTTACTATAACTTGCGTATGGATTTAAGGAATCGTAAGAAACCATTGATTTTAAATCTTCTGGCGTAGTCGCAAGTCCACTTGTATGGTTTGCCAGGTGCTTTACAAGTATTGGTACCCTATTAACTTCTAAAGAAGAGTATTTTCCTGGCAAATAGTCTCTAATGTCTGCATTTGTATCTATAGTCTTTTCTAAGATTGCCTGAGTTAATAGAAGTCCGGTGAAGCTGGTAGTTAAGGCACCAATCTCGTAGATGGTAGTTTTGTCTGCTAAAATTTTCGAGCCTTTTTTTATTTCACCATAGTTGTAAAAATAACTTTCTCCTTTCTTTAAAATTCCAATGCTAATACCTGCAACTTCAGGATCCTGCATAAATCTCATGAGCAGAGAATCAATAAATCGGTCAAGACTATCGAGTTTTTTATTGTCAGTTAAATAATCTTCGCGAATAAAATAATTAGTGTTTGGATAAATTTTAATTTGAGCACTAATCGAAAAGGATGAAAGTAAAAAGATGTAGAACAGAATTTTAATAATTTTGGCTGGAATTTCCTTCACAAAATAAAAATAGCTATATTTCTACTCATAAACGCTTGCGTTTTTTTCTTTTTATTAATTAATAATTAAAAACTACGAGTATGGAGAACGACACAAAAAACGTATTGATGCAATACCTTTTCAGGTTTGCAGAGCATTACAACATTCCAAACACTGATCTTATCAGTTTTAAAAAACGTGCTGAGCTTTTAGAAAGGGTAAAAGGCAAAGATGAAAATGCAGCTACTGTTATTACAGCGCTCTTTGATTCGTTTATTAAAGCCGATCGCATTCAAAACGATAAAGAAAAATACGACAAAGCCCGTGTGCTTTGGGATGCAGAACATGCTGCCGCTGAAAAAGAAAAAGTAGATGCAGAAATGCTACTTATTAAATTTTGCAAAGCCAATGATATTGCCGTTGGTGGACTGGCTATAAAAGCGTAGGTAAAAAGCATAAAGAACACGCACAACATTTTTTAAAGGAGGTTATGCGTGTTTTTTTTATTTTTTATATCATAGTATGAAAAACATACAACAATAAATTTTTACACTCAAGATTTAGATTCAACACTAATTTACGATTCATTAAGTGTTCTCATATCAAGAAAACTTTACATCCATAGTCAAACCATCAATTTAGCAGGTAAAAGTTTTAACGCAGGTTTAACAATCCCAGAAAATCTACACGAGCTTCTAAAGTCTGAAGCAGTGTATTATAACAATGTAAATTAGTATTCTTACTCCAGAACTTATAACGAACAAAGATTTCCTATAAAAGAGATATGCCTCTATAACGGGCAAAATTTAACGACAACCTACTTCTCTTATTACTAAAAATACTATTTACTAAACAAGCTGTCTACGAACTCAGGAGCGCTGAATACTTGAAGATCAGTCATCTTTTCTCCTACGCCAATATACTTTACAGGAATTTTAAATTCATCTGAAATCCCAATAACCACACCACCCTTAGCCGTGCCATCTAATTTTGTTACAGCCAAAGCATTTACATCTGTAGCTGCCGTGAACTGTTTGCATTGTTCTATGGCGTTCTGACCAGTGCTTCCATCCAATACTAACAATATTTCGTGTGGCGCGTCAGGAACAACCTTTTTCATCACATTCTTAATCTTAGTCAACTCGTTCATTAAATTGACTTTATTATGCAGTCGTCCGGCTGTATCAATAATTACTACATCAGCATCTTTCGCTTTCGCACTACTCAAAGTATCAAAGGCCACACTTGCAGGATCAGCACCCATGCCCTGGTTAACCACCGGCACTCCTACCCTTTCGCCCCAAATAATTAACTGTTCTACCGCTGCAGCTCTAAAAGTGTCTGCAGCGCCCAAAATAACAGACTTGCCTGCCTGTTTGTAATGGTGTGCAATCTTTCCAATGCTGGTTGTCTTACCAACCCCATTTACTCCAACCACCATAATAACATGGGGTTTTTGTTTCAGTGGTTCGGAAAAGTGAGCGGGCGTTTTATTATTTTCAGAAAGGAGATTAACAATCTCTTCCTTTAAAATCGTATTAAGTTCGCTGGTACCAACATACTTATCACGTTTTACGCGTTCTTCGATGCGTTGAATAATTTTTATGGTAGTTCCTACACCCACGTCACCCATAATCAGAATTTCTTCCAGGTTATCCAGAACATCAGCATCTACAGTACTTTTTCCGGCAATGGCTTTGGTTATTTTTCCAAAAAAACTCTCTTTGCTCTTAGCCAGTCCCTGATCAAGGCTTTCTTTATTTTCTTTGGTAAATAGTTTTGAGAAAAAACTCATAGTGATAAGGATTAGATTTTAAATGTCTGCAAATCCTTTACGAACTTACACAAAACAAAAAATTCTTTCCCATTTAAAGGAAAGAATTCTTTTAAAAATTCATAAATTGATTCTTATTTTGATTTTAAGAAATCAGCAATGTGATCGTTATGAACGATCTCTTCTTTGAAATTGTAAGCACCAGTTTTTTCTGATCTTACCATTTTAATAACTTTAGTAAAGTCTTTTCCTTTACCACTTTTTAGCGTTGCAACTACCTTCTTTGCCATTGTATAAAAATTTTAAAAGGGATTATTTAATTTCTTTGTGAACTGTCATGCGTTTTAAAACTGAATTATATTTTTTCAATTCAATACGCTCAGTTGTATTTTTTTTGTTTTTAGTAGTGATATAGCGGGAAGTTCCCGGTTTACCGCTTTCTTTATGCTCGGTACACTCTAAAATTACTTGGATTCTATTGCCTTTTTTTGCCATGACTCTCTCTTATTGTTTTAAATTATGCAAGAAGGCCGTTAGCTTTGGCTTCTTTTAAACAGGCACTAATGCCTTTCTTGTTAATATTTTTGATCGCCGAAGTAGATACGCGTAATACGATCCACTCGTTAGTTTCCGGAATAAAGAAACGCTTGCGTTTTAAATTTACTTTAAACTGACGACGGGTTTTAGTGTTTGAAAACGATACTTTGTTTCCACCCATCGCTTTTTTTCCTGTTAACTGACAAATACGTGACATGATATAAATCTTTATCTTAAAATTAAATTCCTTTTAAAAGGGACGCAAATATACTATAAGAATCTTAATATACAAAATGTGAAACGTATATTATTGCAATTATTTAAATTTTTGTCCTTTTTACTCTTTTGGAGGCGCAAATATACGCTTTTTTCAGCTAAAATGCACTTAAAATTGTTAGAAAGCTCAAAGTTATGAGTAGTCAATTCTTGAAAAGTATGGGCACTTTAAAATATTTCTTTCTCAAACGCCCCATTTGCAGTTAAACTCTCGTGGCGAAAATGATGGTAAAGTTTATCACTGCCCACTAAGTCGAATGTGTTTTTTAATGCGAAAACAGGTGCTTTTAGGCCTTCGCGAAAATAGAGATCCGGGTTCTGAAAAACCAACACTTCGTCCCAAAGATCATTTTTCAGAAACTCGTTAATCAAAAATGCTCCTCCTTCCACAAGCACACTCTGTATTTGCTGCTCATACAGCTTAGCGTTAACTTGTGAAAGAATATCGTCTTCAAAATTCAGCTTGATAAACTGAATATTACTTTCAACAGCGTTTTTTTTAGCATTAAAAACGATAGTTTTCGCATCCTGATTATAAATATTAAAGTCCCTGGAAACCTCAAGATTTCTATCAATAAAAATTCTTACAGGATTTTCTCCTTTTACCAATCTTGTTGTTAAATGGGGATTATCATTCAAGACGGTGTGTTTTCCAACGAAAATACCCATCACCTCCGAACGCATCTCATGCACGTAAACCTGCGCATCGCGGTGGGTAATATAATTCTCTTCTCTTATTTTTGGAACGGGAAATTTGCTGATATAGCCGTCAGCCGTAATAGCCCACTTCATAATGTAGTAGGGACGCTTTTCTTCAAAAAAACGAATGAACCGTTTATTTTGAGCACGTACCTCCTTTTCTAAAACACCTGAAATTACCTTTATTCCTGCGCTCTCAAGTTTAAGAATCCCTCTTCCGGCCACCAAAGGATTAGGATCTTTACACCCCACAACCACGTTTTTAAATCCTTTTGCAATAATAAGATCTGCACAGGGCGGCGTTTTACCATAATGACTGCAAGGCTCCAAAGTCACATACAGCGTGCATTCAGCCGGTAAAACGGTAGACGGCAGGTTTGCTATAGCATTTACTTCTGCGTGAGCTTCACCGAATTTTTGATGGTAGCCACTCGAAATTATTTCGTTATTTTTTACAATAACCGAACCCACCATAGGATTTGGCGCCACCTTCGGCCAGCCTAATCTGGCCTGCTCAAGGGCTTGCTGCATATAGTATTCGTGGTTCATAGCAAGTAAAATTATAGCAAAAATTTGGTCTTACCATACATTTTATCACAAATTATATACCATTACTTTAGTCAGTGTTTGTTGAACAAACTTTTTTACACTTCCAAAAACCCAGACTAAAAAAACTTTTATATTTGGTCACTCAAAATAATTAGCCATTATGAAGCTTCTCTTTGCGTCACTCGTGTGGCTGCCATTATTTGCCTTATCACAATCAACCCTTCCAGCTAAAAAGTATCATTTTCTTAGCGTTAGTTTTGGCGGTGGTCCAGCCTACCCCACCGGAACCATTTCAAAGAAATCTGATAAGGAAAATCTATTGGGAAAGTATAAATCAGGCGGTAGTTTCCGATTTAACATAGAGGGTTATTTTAAAGAAAAATTAGGATTAGGCCTCGGCATGGATTACGGTTTTTATAAATTGAACAACCAATTGCTCGCCGACTCAATAATGGGCCATTTTGCTGGCAAAAGGGTATATAAAAATTACATACCTGAAGAAGTGTTGTTAGTTAGAGGAGCGGTTTATGGCTGCATTTCTGGATATTTTAAACTCGGCACAAGGTGTATTATTCAGCCCAAAATTAATTTTGGTGGTGGGTTCTTATCTTACAGCTATAGTCCAGTTATTAGCTATTCTGACAATAACGGAAGAGAACAAGACTCCTGGATGGATGGAAGTACTATAAGTTATGCCTCAATAGTTCCCGAATTAGCTATAAAATTTATACTTGTTAAAGGCAAATGGGCTGATCTGGCGCTAGACGGAAGCGTCAACTACTTTTATTACACCCCGGCATTTACCATCACCGAGTTCAAAGGCGATACATACTCGTCTTTTAGCACCTACCAAACAACTGATTTTATGAAACTAAAAGGGCCCTTAAGTTATATTGGCACTCACTTAGGTGTTACCTGGCTTTTTAAAGTGAAGCGTAAAAACTAATGCACTATTTTTTTTCTTACCTTTATGCCTCTAAAAATTAATTGCAATGTTTGATAATTTACAGGATAAGCTCGACCGCGCATTTAAAGTATTAAAAGGTCAGGGACAGATTACAGAAATAAACGTGGCAGAAACGTTGAAAGAAGTGCGCAAAGCCTTGCTGGATGCCGACGTTAACTACAAAGTTGCCAAAACATTTACCGACACAGTAAAAGAGAAAGCTCTTGGACAAAATGTGCTTACCTCCTTGTCGCCGGGTCAGCTCTTAATTAAAATTACACACGACGAGCTTGCCCTTTTAATGGGTGGTACAAAAGAAGATATATACCTGGGCGGAAATCCTACCGTTATTTTAATGAGTGGCTTGCAGGGTTCTGGTAAAACAACTTTTACCGGAAAACTTGCGCTTTATTTAAAATCAAAAAAAGGTAAAAAACCTTTAATGGTAGCTTGCGACGTTTACCGTCCTGCTGCAATTGACCAACTGCATGTGCTCGGAGAGCAAATTGAGGTTGAAGTATTCAGTAACAAGGAAGAAAAAAACCCCATTAAAATTGCTGAAGCTGCAATAAAACAAGCAAAGGAAAATGGCAATAGTGTTGTATTGATAGATACAGCCGGCCGTTTGGCGGTTGACGAACAAATGATGACCGAAATTGCCGAACTTAAAAAAGCGGTAAAACCAAATGAGATCCTGTTTGTTGTGGACAGTATGACCGGTCAGGATGCGGTAAATACTGCTAAAGCCTTCAACGAACGGTTGGATTTTGACGGTGTTATCTTAACCAAATTAGATGGTGATACCCGTGGTGGAGCTGCTCTTTCAATTAAGAGCATTGTAAATAAACCTATTAAATTTATTGGTACTGGCGAAAAAATGGATGCTTTGGATGTTTTTTATCCGGAGCGTATGGCTGACCGTATTTTGGGAATGGGTGACGTGGTAACCCTCGTTGAACGTGCCCAGGAACAATTCAGCGAAGAGGAAGCCCGCAAACTCAATAAAAAAATCGCTACCAATAAATTCGACTTTAACGACTTCCTGAATCAATTACACCAGATCAAAAAAATGGGGAACATTAAAGACCTCGTTGGGATGATCCCTGGTATGGGAAAGGCTGTTAAAGATATGGATATTGATGAAAATGCATTTAAAGGAATTGAAGCTATCATTTTTAGTATGACTCCCGAAGAACGCAGTAAACCTGAATTGATCAATGGGTCTCGCAGACAACGTGTGGCTAAAGGCAGCGGACAAGGTATACAGGAGGTAAACAAACTTTTAAAACAGTTTGAAGACACACGCAAAATGATGCGCATGATGAATGATAAGAATGCCATGGCAAAAATGATGCGTGCTATGCCAAAAGGTATGCCAAAGGGTTAATATTATAGATACTGATTTCACTTACTACACAAAAAACTAATGCAGTTAATCGACGGAAAAAAAATCTCTTTACAGATACAAGAAGAAATAGCTATTAAAGTAAAGAACATAATTTCTTCCGGAATGAAACAGCCTCACCTCGCCGCTGTGTTAGTGGGTAACGACGGGGGTAGCGAAACTTACGTTGCGAGCAAAATAAAAGCCTGCGAGAATGTAGGATTTAAATCTTCGCTTATTCGTTTAGAAGCTGGTGTTACTCAGGAAAAATTACTGGAGACCGTTCACGCTTTGAATAGTAATCCTGATGTAGATGGTTTTATAGTTCAATTACCTCTTCCTAAACATATTAGTGAACAAAAAATAATCGAAGCCATTGATCCAAAAAAAGATGTAGATGGTTTTCATCCTATAAATGTGGGAAGAATGGTTCTTAACCTGCCCTGCTACGTGAGCGCAACGCCTAACGGCATTTTAGATCTGCTCAATAGGTATAAGATTGAAACAAGCGGGAAAAATTGTGTGGTAATTGGCCGCAGTAATATAGTAGGTTCACCCATGAGTATATTGCTTGCTAAAAATACAAATTTGGGAAATTGCACTGTTACGCTTTGTCACAGCAAAACCAAAGATTTAAAATCTCATACCTTAAACGCCGACATCATTATTTGCGCACTTGGTCAGCCTGAATTTTTAAAAGCAGATATGGTTAAAGAGGGCGTAGTTGTTATAGATGTTGGCACAACACGCGTTCCTAGTACTGAAACAAAGAGTGGCTTTAAATTAAAAGGCGATGTTAAGTTTGATGAAGTCTCGCCAAAATGCAGTTATATTACTCCGGTGCCGGGTGGTGTTGGTCCTATGACCATTGCATCATTAATTAAAAATACCTTGTTAGCAGCGAAAAAAGAAATTTATTCTTAATTTATATCTGGCTCCCTTTTTATTAAAGTCAGGTAAGCAGTAAGAGACAAATTTTCATAACTTAGTTTAAACTTCTAAACCCAAGTACGATGAAAAAAACTCTACTCCTTATTTTCGTTTTTATCCTTTCTTCTTTCTTAGGTCTGGCACAAAACCCTTCCAATTCCCTTACATGCACAGCGGACAGTTCGCACCTTCAATATCACTGGACAAGTCCGACTGTATGGACGACCGCACAGAGAACTTTTAATTCGTTTAACGCCAACGGCTATTTGACAAGTGTTCTCAATTTGAAATTAAACACTTCAAACAATTGGGAAAACAATACCTTGAGTTCTTTCACGACTTCGGCTAATGGAAAGCTCCTGATCTCTGCAGAAAAATTCTGGCAGCTGCCTGGCAACAATTGGAGTAGCGGCGGAATTACAAATTATAGCTACACTACAACTGGCTTGCTTGCACAAAAGCTTGGCACTTATTTTGATTCAATGAGTAACTCCTGGCTCCCCTGGAACAGAACTACAAACACATACAGTAACGGCGATCTTATTAGTTCGCTAACAGAAACCTATGTTACTTCTAATTCCAGCTGGGCACCTTCTATACAAACACTAAACTCTTACGATCAAAATCACAACCAGATTCAAAGCCTGGAACAATCCTGGAAAAACTCCACAAATAGCTGGCAAAATTCATTACAACATAACAGAACCTTTTCCAGTAGCTTACTAATTACAACTCTTACTAAAAGTTGGTATAGTAACGCCTGGCATACGGCGCAAAAAGATTCGATCATTTATAATAACAATGGTAGTATAAATGCCAGCATAAACCAGGCTTTTTTAAACAATAACTGGACTAATCAGTTCCGCAGTTTATGCTCGTATGACCCAAATGGCAATAAAACAAATGAATTGGTTGAAACGTGGGGTAATAATGGTTGGGAAGAGAACTATACCTATGTGTACTTTCGTAATTGTGCAAAATTTGCTACTGTTGGTATTGAAGAATATGAAACGCCAAGGCTCTGCATCTTTCCAAATCCCAGTAATGGTAAATTGTTTATACGTTCTGAGTCTGCATTTAAAAAAGCGGTGTTAGAACTAAAAGACCTTACAGGAAAATGTATACAGTGCAACACACTGGATTCGGGGTCAACATTAAAAGAGATTGATCTCAGTACACATGAAAAAGGAATATATTTTTACACTGTCCTATCGCCCGACTTTGCGACTCCCTTGCAAGGAAAAATTATTATCTCAAAATAGACACTCAGAAGCATGCTAACTGCGATTAGCAGGCTTTATAAACGACTTCGGATACAGTATTTTGAAACCCGGCGATAAATACGTATATTTGTATAAAACATACGTATATGACAACTAAACTCACATTAACAGTCGAAAAAGACGTTATCGAAAGGGCCAAGGTGTACGCTAAAAATACTGGCCGCAGTCTCTCCGAACTGATCGAATCATATCTCGATACTTTAACGCTTGATACTGTAAACGAGCCTTCCCCAAAATTAAAAAAGATACTTGGCTCGGTTAAGCTTCCTAAGAACTTTGATGAAGAAAACGAACTTCGCGCTTATTTAGAAAAGAAACATTTATGAAAAAAATATTTGTCGATACAAATATTCTTGTCGACTTAATTGCTGATCGGCGACCATACAGCAAATTTGCACTGGAGATTTTTACAAAAGCAGAAGAGAAAAAAATCCGCTTATTCACGTCCTCACACTCGATTGCCACCACACATTACCTTTTAAAAGAATACAGAGAAGAGAAAGATCTTCGCGAAATACTTTCCGACCTCATGGAGTTTATCCAGGTTATTTCAGTTGACGCCGATGTGATAAAAAAAGGATTACGATCAAAACATAAGGACTTTGAAGATGCCCTGCAAATTTTCTGTGCTTCTTCAGTGGAAAAAATGGATTGTATTGTTACCCGCAATATTAAAGACTTCCGCGATTCAGAACTCCCGGTTTTTAGTCCCGACGAACTGGTGAAAAAACTTAAATAAAAAAGCCGCATCATTTTTAGGATGCGGCTTTTTTTAAACGTATAATCTAAAACATCATATGTGTGAGGATCATCGCTACCAAAATTAACGATAATAAATGATAGCTTGTATTTATAAAAAAGAACTTCCATGATTTTCCTTCCCAGGCAACCGTGTTTAAATCAACAGGTAAATAAAATCCAAGCCAGGTAAAACCAGACGCTGTTAACGCATATTGCCAGGCCAAGCCCCCATCAGCAGGTTGCGCCCAGGTAATAGGGTTCCATACTGCGATGTTATGATAAAACACAAAGGCAAGGAAAAAATTCCCTATTAAATTCATAATCATTCCCTTGATGAGAGGTCCTGCTGGTGGCTTTTGTCCAGGTTCTAAAGTTATGCCAAGTTCTTTTGCCCATGCTTTTCCAAATAAAGGTGTATACCAGATAAACCCAAAAACAAAATTTGCCACAACAGCGATAATAATCGCGAGAAAATTTACGTGAATGATTGGCTCCATGTATGTAAGATTAAATTGTTAGTAGGGAACTAAAGTAACAAGAAAAAGAAGAAAACAAAATTATAGATTTTCTAATTTTTTATATCTTAGATACATGAGAAGTTACAGGATCTTAATACCTCTTATCATACTTACTTTTTCTTTTTGTAAAAGAGCAAATGTTAACGGTACGGTTTATACCTCTCATCATATTCCAATCCCACATCAGGAAGTTTTAATCATACTTGGAGCAAGAGGACATGAAAATGATGCCACTGCTAGTGTGGTAACCGATGAAAATGGGAACTTTATCTATAATTCGAGAATTCTTCCAAGGCAATGGATCGGGACCATACAAGTTGATTCTGACAGCGGCTGGTATCTGGAAAAATTTAATGGAGCGAAAAAAACAATAACCAATCTTGAAATAATTGTGAAATGATCTTTTTAAGTGAGTCGTTTATGCGTGAAAAACCTAATTCAACTACCGTTCACACCTTTTAATTGCAGCTTGTAAAGTAATCTTCAGTGACGCCGCTATAATTCTTAATTTTGTTTTTCGTGAGCTTCGTCAAAGAAAATATTTCTATCGCTATTGATTCTATCAAAGCCAATCGGTTAAGAGCTGTCATTACCATGCTGATTATTAGCATTGGGATTATGGCTTTAGTAGGAATTCTTTCTGCCATCGACGCTATCAAGAATGGCATCAATGATAATTTCACCAGCATGGGGGCCAATACTTTTACAATTCGTAATGCCGACGTTAATATTCGTGTTGGAAAAAGAGGACGCAAAGCCAAGACTTACGAAGCCATTTCTTTTAAAGAAGCTGTACGTTTCAAAAATGAGTTTAACTACCCTGCACTCACTTCTGTCTCAACTTTAGCAAGCTTTTCGGCCCGTTTAAAATATGGGAGCGTAAAAACTAATCCCAACATACAGGTTTTTGGTGGCGATGAAAATTATCTTGCGACTGCGGGTTACGAACTGGAAAAAGGAAGGAATTTTACTGCTTCCGAAATTTCCGGTAGTACGCATATAACCCTCATAGGTAAAGATGTTGAACAGGCTTTATTCGGGGTAAAAGGAAACGCGCTTGATAAGTTTATTAAAATCGGTGCCAGCAAATACAAGGTTGTTGGTGTTTTGAAACCCAAAGGAAATAGTTCAGGATTTGGCGGAGATAAGATCACATTAATACCTCTCAGCACTGCGCGCCAGTATTTTGGAAGACCCGATATGAGCTTTACCATTAATGTTCTTACGAAAAACAGTGCGCTTGTAAACATTTTATTGCACGAGGCAGAAGGCTTGTTCAGAAAAATAAGAAAGATTCCGATCACTGGTAAATCTGATTTCGATATTATAAAATCGGATAACCTGGCAACTATGCTAATTGGCAATCTTCAAAAAGTCACCATGGGTGCAACCATAATTGGTTTAATAACATTACTGGGAGCGGCCATTGGCTTAATGAATATCATGCTGGTAAGTGTAACCGAACGCACCCGCGAAATTGGTATCCGTAAAGCGATGGGTGCTACACAAGCCATTATTAAAAATCAATTTCTCATCGAAAGTGTGGTGATATGCGTATTGGGCGGATTGATAGGAATTATATTCGGAATTATTATTGGAAACCTCATAAGCCTTGCTTTAGACACTGGCTTCTTTATTCCCTGGTTCTGGATTATTACTGGTGTTATTATTTGTGTGATTGTGGGTTTATTAAGTGGCTATCTTCCCGCTCAACGAGCTTCCCGCTTAGATCCTATTGATAGTTTGAGATTTGAGTAGAACAAAAATGCAGGCCGCAAAACTAACCTGAGATTATCCACACCCCCGTAGTCTCTTGTGTCCTCACACTGAAGCGCCTACTTTCCGTAACTCACAGCAATAATCTGAATCTTCCGCTCTGAAGCGGCATAAGGGCTATATACGGAATTTCGTTTATCTTTTAAATTATCACTGGCCTTACTCGCAGGTAACTCGCCTACTCCCACAAACTCAAATATAATTTTACCCTCGCCCTGGCTATGATTGTTAATATACCTATAGAAGACTCCGCCTTTATATTGCTTAAAAAACATAGTTAAACTGCTAATCCTGCGCTTCGCCAGGTTTATGTTGTATTGAGTTCCCGCAAGTGGACTGCAATAGCCTTTCAAAGTAATTTTAACAGTCTCTCCGCTGGCCAAAACCTTTTCCAGCATTCCCGAAAATCTTTTTAAATCATCAAGACCTGCATCAACGCTATCAGTGAAAAAATTTTCTATTTTATTTGTCGCCAGATTTTTTTCTGCACCTTTTAAATCTTTAGAATATTCAGCAATGTATTGTGGAGCTAACAACTTATAATCATTAAAAGTGGTTTCATAATTCTTTATGGTTGTTGTGTCTAAGCGTTTAGGATCAGGTTCGTCATTGTGAAAATAAAGCGTTAATGGAACTAATAATTTAAGCTGTTCTTTTACCAACATCATAGTATCAATTAATGGTGGCGGTACCAGAGAATCTTTCTGTATCGTCCACCTGTAAATATCATTGCAGCAATTTTGTTTGCTTTCAAAAAACGACCCTTTGCGGTTACTGGAAAGGTAAACGCGGTTTCCATCTTTACTCTCAGAATAATACACATCGTTATAACTACTGTTTAATGCAGAACCTACATTTTCAGGTTCAGTAAATTCGTTGTTTACAAATTTGCTCTTAAAAATATCGTAGCCTCCCAACCCTTTGTGCCAGGTGCTACTGAAATACAACGTGTTTTTATCACTCACATACCACGGAGTAATATCGTCATCAGGAGTGTTTATTGTTTTTCCAGCATTAACAGGTTCTTCATAACTACCATCAGCTTTGCGCACTGCGTACCAAATATCCAGCCCACCTTCGCCACCCGGACGATTACTAACAAAAAACAAAACGGTTTTTCCGTTAATTACTCCAAAGTTAGGTTGAGTAGTGCTTACCGAGGCCTGATTGATTGGTTCGTCCATACGCAATGACTGTCGCCATTTTTTGCCTGCAAGTTCGCTCGAATATAACTCACATTTGTAATCGCTGGCATTCAAAGCAACGCAACGCGAAACGATCATTTGGGTTTGATCTTCATTAAAAGCAGTATTAGCACTATGATAGACCTTCGAATTAATCAAAGTATCCATCGCTTTAATCTTTTTGAATTTTTGATTTTTAATATCTGATCTGTAGATTTTAGAATAAACCAATTCATTTGCCAGCGACCTCGCCTCTTCAGCATCTCTTGCTTTTGTTTCGGGCGAACGAATCGACGAAAAGTATAAGGAGCTATCTTTTTCAAATGCACCATACTCGCTTTGTTTGCTGTTAATAGTAACGTCGAGATGTTCAGGCGCCGGCATGTAAGGTCTATTTACCAGTATTTGAGCAATATCACAAGCTTCCACCTCAAGGCGCGATTTTGTTTTGTAATACTGATACTTATCTTTTTTTAAGTTAAGCTTATTAAATTTTGTAAACCACCTTTTAGCTTCTTTATACTGACCTTTATTTTTCAGAAGCTGACCGATCCAGAAAAAGGTCAGCGGATATTTTCTTCCATTATCTACTGTTGCCGTCTTATTATAAAGATAGAGCGCTAAGGGCAGATCATAACTGAGGCGACTTGCCTCAGCAAAAGCGTACTGGATTTTTAAATTCAAACTATCAATGGCGTACAAACGACTGTAATATTGCGTGGCGCCGTACCAGTCTTTATTTTTTTCTGATTCCAGTGCCTGAGACCGCAACATCGCGCTGTTCTGCGCATTGGAAGCAGAATATATGCTGACAAAAAATGCTATATAAAAAAGAAGGTTCTTCATATTACATAAACACCGGGCAGTAACGCTTTCTGGCAATAAATCCGGGTTTTATTCTAATGATATAATTTATAAAGAGTTCAATGCCACCCCTATAATTAGATGCGCGATTAAATTTACTGACGTTAATATCATAAGAAATACCACTTTGCATGGTTTTATTGGTATAGCCTAATCTAAAGATGACAGCGTCTCTGGCTCTTAAACAAAGTCCGCCAAGAATTGCTTTATTATCCTCTCTGTCGAAATAATATTTAAAAGAAGCATGTGGAATTAACTCATAATTGTTGCCCTGCTTGGTGAATAGCGCTTCTGCAATAATGTCTGTTTTATCAGCTATAGGTGCCGAATAACTTAAGCAGTTGGTAAACTTAAAATCAAGACGGCTTAAATTATTACTTTGGTAAGTGATTATAGGAGAGGTTAAATGCTGTAAGCCTAGCCCATAAGAAAAGCGGTGCCTGGCATGATGAATATACTGAACAACAGAACCAAGGCTCATGTCAACAAAATTCACATTCGTCCAGCTGAATTGTTCCCCGCTGCTAATAGATTTGTTGTAAGAAATTCCGTCGTATTGATTATCAAACGTCATTTTATCATAGTCAAATCCTACACGGCACCAACCTGCATTTGCTCCTAGTGTAATGATGAGCGAGCTATCTGGTTTTGCTAAAAAAATATATGAACCGCTGGCATAGATCTGTGTTGTACCATAACGCGCATCTCCAGCCCGGTCATTATTAAACATCAATCCTACGCCTATCATGTCTTTCTCAAACTGACGGGGTTTGATCCGTTTTTCTCCGCTGATTCCGAAAGTATTATACGATACAGGAACAGCACTCCACTGACTCCTGTACACAGCTCCAACGCGGTAGTCACCATTAAACATGCCCGTGTAACCCGGACTAAGATTTAAGAGAGAAGCGTTGAATTGTGAAAAGTGAATATCCTGACCATGGGCACTGCCAGCAAGAAGTACTAAAAAACCGAAAAATATATAGTGAACAAATCTCAATTAAGTGCTATAAACAAATATAACGAAATGTTCCGATTTAGAGCACTAACTGAAGAATACAAAATTTTAACCGCAATCGTTAGCATTAAAATCCTTAGATTTGTGCCTTATTTTAAAAGATATGGCAACTGACAATTTTCAAGCACACGACTACTATTTAATGGACGAGCTTTTAAGCGACGAACATAAATTAATTCGCGAAACAGCCCGTGCCTGGGTTAAAAAAGAAGTATCTCCAATTGTGGAAGGGGCTTGTCAAAAAGCTGAATTTCCAAAACAATGGATTAAGGGTTTGGCAGAAATCGGCGCCTTTGGCCCCTATATTCCAACAGAATATGGAGGAGCGGGTCTTGACCAGATTTCTTACGGTTTAATTATGCAGGAACTGGAACGTGGCGACAGTGGCCTACGCTCTACTGCTTCAGTACAAAGTTCGCTTGTAATGTTTCCGATTTTCACTTATGGCAGCGAAGAACAAAAAAGAAAATACTTGCCGAAATTAGCATCTGGCGATATGATGGGTTGTTTTGGTTTAACAGAACCAGATCATGGAAGTAACCCCAATGGTATGATTACTAATTTTAAAGATGCTGGAGATGGTAAACATGTAGTTCTTAACGGAGCGAAAATGTGGATCTCCAATTCGCCTTTTGCAGATATTGCAGTGGTTTGGGCTAAAGATGAAGCCGGCGATATTCGCGGAATAGTTGTTGAAAGAGGAATGAAAGGATTTACAACTCCCGAAACACATGGCAAATGGAGTCTTCGTGCCAGTGCAACAGGTGAATTGGTTTTTGATAATGTGATGGTTCCAAAGGAAAATATTTTTCCAAATATTAAAGGATTAAAAGGTCCTTTAGGATGCTTGAACAGTGCGCGTTATGGAATTTCATGGGGAGTTATTGGAGCCGCAATGGATTGTTATGACAGTGCTTTACGTTACAGTAAAGAACGTATCCAATTTGGAAAACCAATTGGTGCTTTTCAGTTGACTCAAAAAAAATTAGCTGAAATGATAACTGAAATTACCAAAGCGCAATTATTAACATGGAGATTAGGTGTTTTAAAAAATGAACACCGCGCTAGTCCTGCTCAAATAAGTATGGCTAAACGTAATAACGTGCACATGGCAATTACAATTGCACGTGAAGCACGTCAGATACATGGTGGCATGGGTATAACGGGTGAATATCCAATTATGCGTCACATGATGAATTTAGAAAGTGTTATTACTTATGAAGGAACTCACGACATCCATTTATTAATTACAGGAATGGACATTACTGGCTTTAATGCCTTCAGTTAAATCTATTTTATACAAATTAAAAAAATCCCGGATTGAATTTCAGTCCGGGATTTTTTTTAACCTGAAACTTCAAATAAGGACCTTAAAGCCTGCTAAGAATTACTGATCAAGGCTGCGATTGTAAAATTTGGCAGGATTGGCGCCCATCGGATGTAAAGGCCAGCAATAGCACAAGCAATGTCAGTTCGAGCGTAGTCGAGAACAGTTCGAGCAGGATTAACATCCAGTGGATGTTAAAGCCAGCCTGTGCTCAGCCAATGTCAGTTCGAGCGTAGTCGAGAACAGTTCGAGCAGGATTAACATCCAGTGGATGTTAAGGCCAGCCTGTGCACAGCCAATGTCAGTTCGAGCGTAGTCGAGAACAGTTCGAGCAGGATTAACATCCAGTGGATGTTAAAGCCAGCCTGTGCACAGCCAATGTCAGTTCGAGCGTAGTCGAGAACAGTTCGAGCAGGATTAACATCCAGTGGATGTTAAAGCCAGCCTGTGCGTAGTCGATGTCAGTTCGAGCTTAGCAGGATGTCAGTTCGAGCGTAGTCGAGAACAGTTCGAGCTTAGCAGGATGTCAGTTCGAGCAGGATTAACATCCAGTGGATGTTAAGGCCAGCCTGTGCACAGCCAATGTCAGTTCGAGCGTAGTCGAGAACCTACTCGTAGAACCCTTCACCTTTAGCTCTCTTAATGTCGCCTCTATTTACTTTGCATTTAATTCGTCTACCAGATTTACAGGTGCATTCTGTACACGAATCAGGGGTTCTATCTGTAATAATTTCAATTTCGTAAATCTTAACACCTTTACCATCCATGTAGGCGATAACATTGTCTTTCAATCTCTCGTTATTCATATTTTTCTCCCATCTGTCAGCACAATAGGTTTCATCATAGTTGACCCATTTAAACCTGTAAGATTTAGTGCATCCAAAAAACACGGTAGAAACTACCAAAAGAAAGAAAATAGAGCGAAGTGAAAGTAAACGTTGAGTCATAGATCTAAACATAAAACTAAATATAAAATTATAAAAAACCAAAATTCGAAAGGTCTTAATAATCTGTTATGCCTATTGCTATGGGAATTTAATAGGCGAATACGCGAGTATTGGTTTTCCTTCTATAAGTCCAGCTGGCTTTCCAACCGTATGAACACGTATTTTCATCTGATACAAGACTTCCAGATTCGTTTACAGCAAAAATGCATTTCATATCATATTCTTTGCCTTCCACTTGAAGTGTCTGCTCTCCTGCAGTGAGTGAGTTAATGCCACAATTACTTTTCCATACAAGTGCTGAATTAATCTCTGTTGTAAAATTATTACCGATACGATCCTGGCCCCAGTTGTCTAAATTGCTTTTGCCTTCCGACGATCCAAGTCCTTCTATTCTGCAGCTTGTTACCGATCCTGTATAGTTGTAGGTAAGACTGCGGTTCATATTAAATACAGCTGTATTATTGCCATCGTAAGTTACAACCAGGCCTTCAGTCATTTGTGTTTGAATCAAACTTGAAGCGGTTAACCCGTTCATCATTTCATACCAGGTATTACCGCTCAGATTCTTCATATATGCAGTGCCATCAAACTGAACAAGTTTACCATTAGATTGGATAACCTTATAAGACAGGAATTCTATTTTAAGCGAACACCCTTGATTTTTCCACTTAGTAGTTGGATAATCCGTAAGCGTTGCCACAATAGTCCCTGTTTTTTTTACGCCATTGCAGGTAGCTCCGAGGTAATGAAGTCTTATCACTCCATTGGCAACACTTAAAGTATCTATTTCCGCTCCGCAAATTTGCGTCCTTACTGCCTGGTTTGTTGGCACTCCTCCCCTAAGTAGAGGTTGTTCTTTAATCGCAGTATTGAGATCTCTCGCTACTTCATCACTTTGAGCCTGCACGCTTCTTACGTCTTCAGATCCTTGCCCGTTTTCATTTTTAAATGCCTTTTTCTTCTTACAGGAAACACTGCAAATAACCAGCGTAACAAGTACTACCCTAACAAAAACTCTTTCTAAATTCATTTATTGATTAAAACACTAATGTGATATAAAGATATGAAAAATATGCTTCCATTGCCGCTCTCATTGGTTTGCAAGGAGCTATTAATAAAAAACCCGCCTGCTTTTCTTCAGGCGGGTCTATATTAAAATTACTAAAGCTTAGTTGTAACCAAAAACCTTAGACTGTGTAGCGGCGTTAGCAGTCCACTCCAATTTCCAGCCGTAAGGACAAGAATTGGCGCCTACAGTCTGAATGTTACCATTAGCATCAACCCCATAAATAAATTTAAGGTTGTAGTTTTTTGTAACATCTGTTAAACTTACAGCACCTTGTAATACTGCTCCACCACAAGTTACATTCCAAACAATAGGGGTAGTTACCTGGCTGGTGAAAACATCTCCATTACGGGCTGTTCCATAATTTTCAAGATTAGTCAAAGATCCATTGCTACCAATTCCTTCCGCCTTAATTGTCAATATACCATTTGGAAAAGTTCCCGGATAGGTATAAGTTATTTTTCTATTGATGTTGTAAACAGCGGTTTTTCCATCTTCAAACTTTACGTTCAAATTAGTTCCGGTTATTGAATTTACAAGAGAATAGTTCGTAACTAAAACAAGGTTAAGCCAGGTTCCACCCGATACGTTGGTAAGATTTTGTGTACCATTAAACATGATGGAGCGCTGATCCGAAGCTCTTGTGATCTTGTAATTAACATAGTCAATTTTTATGATTGCTCCGGCCGTGCTCCATTTTGTGCCAGGTGCCCAGCTTAAAATAATCATACCAGTCCGGGTTCTATTATTACAGGTTATCCCATTGTATTTCAAAATGATAGTATCATGCTTAATTTTTACCGAGTCGATATCGTAACCGCAAATTCCAGTAATGCTTTGAGCTGACTGTCCCTTGCCCGCAATTCTTGGCGCACTGCTTAAGGCATCATTAGCTTCGCTCATCGACTGATCATTTTCACTTGTAACTTCGCGGTTATCTGTTCCACTCTGGCCATCTGGGGTTTCAACAGCGGGTTCTTCTTTATCGGTTTCTTTCTTTTTACAAGCTGTAAAGGTCAGCGCTGCTGAAAAACTCAACAAGGCAAAACCATATAGGATTTTTTTTGACTTCATTTTTTATTTTGTTTAGATAGTTGTTATACGGTACTTTCAAAATAAAGGTACAAAAAAGGACGAATTTTACAAGAACCTTACCCGTTTATTAATCCTTTATGTGGGTCTGGCTTCAAGTACACCCATTCTAAAAACTTTAATTTGTTGTGATCAATTCTTTCTAATCTTCCCGGCTTTCCTTCGAGTTTAACGCAATACAATCCTTCTACCGGGTATCTGAAGCCAATTTCTTTAATACCCCCCATTCTGGGCTTTAAAACATAAATAACACCTTCAGCACTCTGTAATTGCTCACCTTGTATGGTATAAACTATTACATCATCAAATAAGAGGTATTTATTTGAAATTAAAACACTTATAGTATCCTTGATAAAGCTGTTTTTCTCATTTACAGGGTGTAAATCCACTCGTCGGTTTAAATATTTCGTCAATAAATGCTCCTGAAAATTTTCGCCACGTATTTTTATTCTCAGGTTCAGTAAAGGAACTTTAAAATCTTCATCATTGTTTTTTGTAATGTAGAATGGCAGAACAGGCTTAACCTTGAAGTACTTCATCTTGAATATCTTAAAGCGGCTAACCCGAAGTATTACTATCCAGAAAAGTAATCCGTCAGAAAGTAAGCCTTCCGCTAAATTCAAAATGGAAAACTTAAATCCGGCAATTGTAAAGTTGTTGCAGAAAGCTATAATAAGGGTTAAGAGATACCAGTAAAAAAGGCGGTATACGAGTCGCGGAGTAAAGTTGATTTTATGGTAATCAAAAAAGCTGGAGAAATTATTCGCATTGTTCAACATCTGCACCCAAAAGTTTATTCCTATAAGGTAAATGAGCAAAGAAAGAAAGGGAGTAAGAATTCCAAAAAAAGTATCTGTGAGAAAAAAATCAAAAAGTCCGTGTGAAAGAACAGCCAGTACAAAACCTGTGATGGTATTTAAAATAGGATTTCCTTTATTAAACAAATTTGTGCGTAAAATACCGTAGATAATGATGGTGCTATTAATGATGTGCTCTAAGCCAGAATAAAAAGTTCGCGAGCTTATGATTCGCAAACCGTGATTATAAAAATAATTGAAGTTTTCAACCAGCGAAAAGCCCAATGCGGTGATGCCTGCATAAATTAAAAAGTCGATAGGTTCGTTAATCTGCTTTCGTAACAACCTGAATACAATTGTGATACCAGCCAACTTTGAAAGCTCTTCGTTAAGTCCAATTCCCAGAATTGAAAAAAAAGCATCGTTAACGAATAATCCCTTTTCTGTAAAATCAAGCTTATCAAGAATACTGTATACTTCAAGGCTCAGGTAAGGTGTGCAACCTCCTATAAATAAAGCTACAAGCATAGGAAAGATGCCTTCCTTCTCAAACACGTCAATCTGCCTGAAATAGTCGAGCCACATGGCTACGCTTACAAGGGCCGCAAAAGCAAGAAAAATAAGATATAGCGTACCAAATGGCATATAAATACAGAATCAAAAATACAAATATCATTCCGGTGACAGATGAAAAGAATGTTATAGACATACTTCTTTGAAAAAAAAATCACATGCTTTTAAACCGGGATGTGAATTAGCATTAAATTCGCAGTGAAACTTTATGAACGAACAAGAATATTTTATGGTCATTGATGACGATGAGCTGAACAGTCAGCTTTTCGAAATCATTATACGACACGTTTCACGAGAAGCCAAAGCTATTGGTTTTAATAGTGCAGAAGATGCGTTGGAATTTTTAGCGAAAGAATACAAAGAAGGATATAAATCTACCGTACTATTTGTGGATGTAAATATGCCATTTTGTTCAGGTTGGGAGTTTCTCGAGCTCTATGACAAGCTGGATGAACATATTAAAAAACAAGTCCGCGTTTACATGCTCTCCTCTTCCATCGATCAGAACGATCGTCGCAGAGCACTGGCAGATAAAAATGTAGCTGATTATCTTGAAAAACCTTTGACTACAGATTTGATTAATTCGATTCGTTTGACCAAATAAATTTACAAATAGAAACTTTGAATGTAAAATTTAGCGGCTGTCAGCAAACCAGTACAGTGATTTTATACCTTAACCTACGAATAGTGGCACATGTCCCGCAGGAGCACTATATACAATACTTGTAGATCCAGGTAGAAGCCGGACTATACACTAGTGCCGATATCCGCACTTCCTGAATACTAAACTATTAAATTTGATTGATTTGATTTGATATTTGGACCGAAAATCAAATTGAGATAGAGATTTGACTATATTAATTAAATCTCTATTTTTATTTAAAGTTGATTAGCTAACAAATTATATTTTAACACCGCTAATACTTTATCATGAAAGTAACGTTTAAAAGAGGAAACCATTTTTTAAGAATAAAGAACAGATGTTTCATAACACTTCTTCTTTTAATCTCTATTTCTAGTTTCGCCCAATTGGAAACCAGCCAATGGCATTTTTCAAATCTTACGGCTCTTAATTTCAATAACAATCCTCCGACACCTGCCACCAGTAGTATGAATCCTTCCCAACGCTGTGCCGCGTCGGTCGCAGATAGTGCGGGAAACTTGCTATTCTATACCAATGGAGTAAAGATCTGGAATAAAAATCATGTAACAATGACAAACGGCGCAACTGTCGGGCCGAGTTCCAACATCGCAGCTAGTCAGGCAGCACTGATTTTTCCAAAGTCAGGTAAAAAGTACTATGTCGTCATGTCTCAATACCCATTTTTAAACCAGCCCGGAGGACCAAAACCTGTCACCTATTGCATAGTAGACATGGCTGCTGCAAACGGTTTAGGATCTGTGATCCAGAGTTCAGATACAATTAGCCAACCAAACGTGCGCATGATTACAAAACTTGCTGGTACTAAGCATTGCAATGGAACGGATTATTGGCTATTGGCTCATGAAACGTCTACACTTTTAGGAAGTCAAAATTTTCATGCGTACCAGGTAACACCTGATTCGATATATAGCACACCTATTATTTCGGCTATTGGTTCGATGCAGGTAGATGAATATAATCATGTCAATCAAACCTATCCCGGACTTGGGATTCTGAAATTTTCCCCGAATGGAAAGAAAGTCTGCTCCACGTTTCCCAACCGAACGGTTGAACTTTTTGATTTTGACAATGCGACCGGGCAACTTTCAAATGTTCTCCAGTTAGAAAGTATAAATTCTCCTACTTTAATTAACAATTTTACTGGACCCAGCGCCTACGGAATTGAGTTTTCTCCCGATGGGAGCAAGCTTTATGTGAGTTACCTGAACGAACATCCTTCTATTTGTCAGTATGATCTGTCGGCAGGCTCAGCTACCGCGATCATTGCGTCCAAAACTATTATTGCGGCAGATACATTTTCTTATCAAAATAGCGCACAACCAAAAGTCAAAGCGCTTCAACTTGCCCTGGATGGTAAAATATATCTTGCAGAGCCAACGCTAAACTCAATAGGGCTTATTGCTAATCCAAACGCTCTGGGTACAGCCTGTAATTATTCTCCTCATGCTATAGCTTTAGGTACTCTTAACGCGTCAAGCAACCCACCTGGTTTATGCATTTCTGGCATGGGCCTTCCTTGTTTCATTAGTAGTTATTTTGAACAAAAACCTGCTTTTACCCAGGCAAGTAGTTCCGTGCAATGTGGTGTTGCTACTTTTTCAGCGCCTGTATTAAGCGCAATTGCAGGCTATTCTGTGTATTCTTACCACTGGAATTTTGGAGATCCTTCTTCAGGAGCTTCAAATACTTCCGGTCTTAGCAATCCGGCTCACCTGTTTTCGGCTAACGGCACTTTTACAGTCAAATTAGTTTTAAACTATAAGTGTGGCGCTGATACACTTAAACAAATGGTAACGGTTAGTGGCTTACCGAGTTTATCCCTCACTACAAAATCAAAAATATGTTTAGGAGAGAATGCGCTTTTAAATTTTTCGGGTGCTTCAAGTTATAGTTTAAATGGAAGCGTTACACAGGCAAGCATGAGTGTGCAACCAACCCTAACCACTACCTATACTTTGAGCGGAACTTCGGCCAGTAGCGGATGCCAGAGTTCAAAAGTGTTTACTTTAACGGTTTCGCCTTGCACTGGTCTCGAAAGGAATATGGTGGAAGAAATGGGAGTGATGGTTTATCCGAATCCCAGCGATGGGATCTATAAAATACAGGTAACGCAAAATACAACTATCAAAATTGTAGACCTCTCCGGAAGATTAGTTTATAACACACAACTATCTCCCGGTTCGTATACACTTGATTTATGCAAATCCTTAAATGGCTTGTATGTTTTAGAGGCACAAAATGAGTATGGCCTGCGAAAAATTAAGTTAGTAAAACAATAGACCGTTTTAAACTAATAAAAAAAGCCCTTCCCGATAAAATCAGGAAGGGCTTTTTTAAATGGGAATCTAAAATTATTCAGCTACAACTTCAAAACTTACAGTAGCCGCAACTTCTTTGTACAAACGTACTTTTGCAGAATAGGTACCTAATTGTTTGATTGTGTCTTCAGTAATCTCGATGTTTTTACGTTCAATGTTGTAACCAGCTTTTGTTAAAGCATCAGCTATCTGGATGGTGGTAACAGAACCGAAAATTTTACCATTTTCGCCTGCTTTTGCACCAACTTTAATGCTTACACCAGATAATTTCTCGGCGTTTGCACTTGCTTCTTTACGTAATTTATCTTCTTTAAACGCACGTTGTTTTAAGATTTCAGCGTGCATTTTTTTAGCGCTTTCGGTAGCTAATGTAGCCATACCTTTAGGTAATAAAAAGTTACGACCGTAACCGTTTGCAACGGTAACTTTATCGTCTTTGTAACCTAAACCTTTAATATCTTGTTTTAAAATAACTTCCATTGTGTTTTCCTCCTTACTGATTATTATTTCATTAAATCGGCCACGTATGGCATTAATGATAAGTGACGGGCACGTTTTACAGCTTGTGCCACTTTACGCTGAAATTTTAAAGAAGTTCCTGTTAAACGACGTGGTAACAATTTACCTTGTTCGTTTACAAATTTCAATAAAAAATCAGGGTCTTTGTAATCAATATATTTAATTCCGCTTTTTTTGAAGCGGCAATACTTTTTCTTTTTAGCCTCTGCTGTTGGAGGGTTCAGATATCTGATATCTTTTGGTGCTGCCATTTTTGTTTCTAATTAATTTATTAAACCATTAAGAAGTTGCGGTTTCTTTTTTCTTAACCTTACCATCAGCAACTAAACCTTTGCGTTTATCAGCATAAGCTACAGCGTGCTTGTCTAAAGCTACAGTTAAGAAACGAAGAATACGTTCATCACGTTTGAAACTTAATTCAAGTGCGTTGATGATGTCTTGTCCTTCTCCTGCATACTCCAGTAAGTGGTAGAAACCAGTTGTTTTCTTTTGAATAGGGTAAGCCAGTTTTTTCAGGCCCCAGTTCTCTTCATTCACGATCTTGCCTCCCAGATCAGTGATGGTTTTTTTAAATTTTTTTGCGGCCTCCTTTGCCTGATCATCAGACAAAACGGGAGTTAAAATGAAGACCGTCTCATAGCGTTTTTCCATTGTTTATTTTTAAATAGGGGTGCAAATATAGTCAATTTATTTAATTGCACCAAAAAGAGAGGGTTTTTCGAAGATATTTTATTGACAATCAGTAACATTATCCAAATTCCTCTTAAGAATTCAAGACGCAAGATACAAGAAACACTATTGGTAAACGATAAATGCTCGTAGTTCTTGGTTCTTGAATCTTCCCTCTTTGCTTCTCGGTTCCAATCAATAATATCTATATTTATGCAAAATTCAGTTTCCTGTATGACTACTTTTTCAATCCTTTTAACTATTAGAAAATCGTTCCTTTGCATTCTAAGTTTACTCAGCTTCTCAGTAATTGCGCAAACCGAATATCTAGATTACCGCTCTGCTACCAATCCCCTCTATTGGAAAAACCGTAAACCTTTTGAAGGCTACTGGCAACAGGATGTTCACTATAACATTAAAGCTGAGATCAACGATAGCACTGATATTCTTACAGGTACAGAAGAATTAATTTACTGGAACAACTCCCCCTACTCTATTTCTTACGTGTATTTTCATTTGTATAGTAATGCACAAACCAAAGATTCTTACGCTGCCGATCTTTACAAAAACAACAACTACAATTTAAAATTTGGGAAATACCGTTCACAAAATCTGGGTACTCAAGTAGAAAGCGTGCAGGGCGCGAATCGCCAGGAGCTAAAATACGAATTAGACAATACAATATTAAAGGTCTACCTGCCAAAGGTGGTCAATCCCGGAGAGTCTATCACACTCAATTTAAATTTTAAAACCTATTTCGACAAAGAAGCCATTCGTAATCGTATGAAGCTTTTTAATTCGTTTGGAAAAAAACACTACGATGTAGTGCACTGGTATCCGCGCGTTACAGTGATTGACCGAAAATTTGGGTGGACAACTGATCAACATATGGACCATGAGTTTTATGGCGATTTTGGTTCTTATCATGTAGAACTGACGATGCCGAACATCTACATTGGGGACGGCACAGGCACTATGATCAATGAAAAAGAAGTTTTACCCGATACACTTCGCAAAAAACTGGATATCTCTAATTTCCTGCAAAAACCTTTTAACTCTCCTCCCTCCACTATTATAAAACGAGACGGAACAAAAAAGACCTGGAAATTTTCCGCCATCAATGTCCACGATTTCGCATTCACTGCCGATCCCAATTACCGTATTGGAGAAGTAAACTGGGAAGGTGTAAGGTGTATAGCAATGGTACAGGAACCTCATGCCGCGGGTTGGCACAATGCAGCGCAGTATACCGCTAAAGTAATTGAAGTAAATTCTTATAACATCGGACCTTATCATCATCCGAAAATGATCATTGCTGATGCGCAGGACGGGATGGAATATCCCATGCTAACGCTCTGTGGAGGCTTTGATCCCGATTACAGAACTTTATTGATTCATGAGATGACGCATAACTGGTTTCAAGGTATGGTTGGAACAAACGAAACCTACCGTGCATATATGGATGAAGGGTTTACGCAATTTTACACCGCAGATACTTATCAATTTATAGATGGTCCTTTATCCATAGAACCAAAATCAAAAAGCGGTTATATAGAGCGTTTCACCGAGCCGGTGAGGATTGTGGATGATCAAATTTACACTCCTTATTTTAATGCGGTAGTTACAAAAAATGAAGAAGTTATTTTAAATACACACGGTGACGATTTTAATGGTGGCATTCGGCACGGCGGCGGATATAGTCAATCCTACACAAAAACTGCAGCCATGTTAAAAAATCTGGAGTACGTTTTAGGGCGCGCGCTATTCGATAAAGCCATGCAGGCCTATTTTAAACAATGGAAATTCGCCCATCCTTATCCGGAGGATTTTAGAAATTCAATTATTCAATATACAGGAGTGGATCTTAACTGGTTCTTTGACCAATGGCTTGAGACGAGCAAAACAATCGATTATAAAATTGGAAGAATTAAACATAAAAAAAATGATGTTTATGAAATCACCTTCAAACGTAAAGGCACAATGCAAATGCCCATTGATTTTGTAGTAATTGATATGAATGATTCGGCTCGTCATTATTACATTCCTAACACCTGGTTTCAAAAACCAACCGGCGCCACTACCCTGCCCCGCTGGATTGGCTGGGGACCAAAACTTAAACCAACCTACACAGCAACACTAAACATAGGTGCAAAAATTAAAAATGTAGTGATAGATCCTTCCTACCGTTTAGCAGACGTCGACATGACAAATAATTCGAAACATGGACGTGTGAGTTTAAGGTTCGATTCTAAAGTATACAATCCACCTAACTGGAAACGTTACGATATGCGTGTCAGGCCGGGGGTTTGGTACAATGGTTTTGACGGGGTAAAACTTGGTGCAGTGTTGAGTGGGGATTATTTAAACACAAGACACATTTTTGAATTCGGTTTATTTTTTAGCACAGGTCTTGGCCAGGCATACATTGATGAAACGGTGGTGGATGGAAAACCAGTTAAAAACAAATACAATACCATTTCGTTTTGGTTGGATTACAAAACATCGATAAACCGCTATATTAAAAAAACCAATTTTTATTTGCAGGCAAAATCACTGGATGGTCTAGACGGCGGAACCATTGGTTTTGAGCGAAAAAGCAACAATGAAAGAACACGCTTTTATACCCATTTGAAGGCCATGTGGCGTGACCAACCGCAGGACATGGTTTATCTGATTAATCGCAACGAATGGGGGTATCAAAAACTTAACAGTGCCATTCATTTAGGTATGGAACATGTTTACCGTTATAAAAAAGGTCTGGGAAATATTACATTAAATCTTCGTTCCTCTGCCTTTACAAACGATTACGATTTTTCGGCTGCAACACTTACCATGATTAATAAAACTGACCTGGGTCGTATTAATATAAATACACGCATTTTCGCTCAGGCTGGATTTGGGAGTAAGTTGCCTTCAGAATCTATGTTATTTGTAGCAGGTGCGAATAATGAAGATCTGATGAATAATAAATATACCCGTGCAATGGGAATCATTCCTCCAGACTGGGGTGGATATGGTGCCACAACAAATCACTTTAATGCAGGTGGTGGACTTAATTTAAGAGGCTACTCGGGCTATTTGCTGGCACAAAAAAATGCAGATGGTTCTTTAAGTTACAATTATAAGGGCACATCAGGTGTTTCAGCCAGTGCGGAGATAGAGTTTGGAGAGTTGTTTAAAGCTTTTAACCCAAGATTTCTTAAAAACACTCTTAAATTTCAACCTTATATTTTTGGCGACGCGGGTTCTATAAACACCAATGCACCCGGCACAGCAAACACCATGAGTACTATTATGGCCGATGCCGGTGTGGGTACAACGCTAAGCATTGTTCGTTGGGGTAATCTTTATGGCATTAAACCTTTAACTATCCGATTTGACGTTCCGTTTTTTGTAAGCCGTTTACCTTTTGCTGAAACAGATTACCTTCAGTTTAGGTGGATGCTTGGCATTAACAAAACGTTTTAAGATCCAGAATTAAAGCTGCAATTAAATTAAAAAAAAACAAATGGTAAAAAATGTTTAAACCACCTTTGTCAAGATAATTACTTCCATTAATTTTTAACTTTGGCCACTTTAAAAATCTAATTCAAAATTCATATGTTACAAAAATTAAAAAGCTTTTCGGCCGCAGTTGTTATTTCTGCAATTGCCAGTTCATCATTGAACGCACAACAGGTATTAAAGGTGCCTGCGCCAAGTCCTTTGCAAACAGTAAAACAAGCTTTTGCTCTATCTGATGTTTCGGTTGAGTATTCCCGTCCTGGTGCTAAAGGCCGTGTTATTTTCGGAGATGTGGTTCCATTCGGAAAAGTATGGCGTACCGGTGCTAACGGTTCTACAAAGATCACTTTCGGCGAAGACGTTAAAGTTCAAGGAAATGCAGTACCTGCAGGAACCTATGCGCTTTATACAGTTCCTAATAAAGACAGCTGGGAAATTATTATTTATAAAGATCTTACTTTAGGTGGTGATGTTTCTAATTATAAAAAAGAAAATGATCTGGTTCACTTTACTGTTCCAACAAAATCATTAAATGATAAAGTAGAAAATTTCACTATCAATTTTACGGATATTGCTTCTAGCACAATGAACATTGAATTAAGCTGGGAAAAAACCCGCGTAGTTGTGAGCGTTGTTGCCGACATTGATGCCAAAATTATGAAAACAATTGACGCTTCTGTTGTTAACGACGGACGTCCTTATTTCCAGGCTGCAAGTTACTACTATGATAACGATAAAGATCTTGTAAAAGCTTCTGAGTGGGTTGATAAAGCTATAGCAGCTAATCCAAAAGCTTTCTGGATTGTTCTTCTTAAAGCAAAAATTCAGGCTAAACAAAAAGATTCAAAGGGTGCAATTGCAAGCGCTGAAACGGTTATCACTTTAGCTACTGAAGCTAAAAATGACGACTATGTTACAATGGCAAAAAAAATAATTGCTGAGAACAAAAAATAATTTTTTACAAAAATTAAAAGTCCCGTCCCGATAGTTATCCGGACGGGACTTTTTAGTTTTAAGCAGTGTACAAGTAAAGTGACTTAATTAACCTTTAGTAATTCTATTTCAAAAATCATATCTGTTTTAGGAGGCATTCTCCCCCCACCATTTTCACCAAAACCAATAGTGTAAGGAACATATAAAAGCGCTTTTCCACCTGGTTTCATAAGCTGCAAGGCCTCTGTCCAGCCCGGAATAACACCATTAAGTCTGAAAGTTGCTGGTTCTTTGCCAATGTTTCCGTCAAACTCTTTGCCATCAGTAAATGTACCTCTGTAATAAACAGTCACTTCATCTGTTGCTTTAGGAGAAAGGCCCGAACCTTCCTTTTCCATAACGTATTTTAAACCAGATGCAGTTGTTTTGCCTGTTTCAAATCTTTTTAAGGCCGAAGCATTTGCAATAACCCTCGCCTCTTCATCTGCTTTTGCTCTGGCGGCGGCCTTTTGTGGCGCCTTTGCTTTTTCAGCTTCAAATACTTTTGCAGCGTCAAAAGATTCTGCATCGTTACCTTTTCTTAAGATAAGGACGCTTTTCATAACATCATTGGCCTCAATTTTATTAACTACATCCTGGCCCAAAATTACATGCCCAAAAACAGTGTGCTTGTTATTCAGATAATTTGTTTCTACATGTGTAATAAAAAACTGTGAGCCATTTGTATTTGCGCCATGATTAGCCATGCTTAAAACGCCCGGCCCTGTATGTTGCAAACTAGGATCAAATTCATCGGGGAATTCATAGCCGGGATCGCCTGAACCGTTACCGTTTGGACAACCACCCTGAATCATAAAATTAGGCATAACACGATGAAATAACATTCCATCGTAATATGGCTGACCTTCGGGTTTCACTTTATTTTTTATGCTGCCTTCTGCCAAACCAACAAAATTAGCTACGGTCATAGGCGTTTTTTTTGACTCGAGAAAAAGGTAGATATTTCCTTTATTCGTTTCAATCTTCGCGTAGATGCCATCTTCCTGTTTTGCCAGAAGTTCAAGATCTTCTTTCGTTGGCTTTCCTTTTTTTTGTGCCTCTACTCCGCAGCTGAAAAAGGATAAAACAGATATCCATAAAATTAGTTTCTTCATTTAATGATTTATTTTTTCTAAGATACTTACTTAAAAATTAGAACGAAAAAAGTTCATAAAAAAAGCCTTCCCAACTAAAGGGAAGGCTTAAATTTTATTACATATCAGTTTAGTTAACTTTTAAAACTTCAACATCAAATACTAACCAGGAGTTTCCCGGAATAACAGGAGGTTGTCCTCTCTCACCATAGCCAATATTTGGCGGAATAATGAGTTTGGCTTTACCACCTTGTTTCAACAACATAATGCCTTCTTCCATACCAGGAATCAATCTTGGTGAAACTCCCAACGACACTTCCAACGGTTTCCCTTCTCCGTCATACGATGACCAGAATTTAGTACCATCAATTAAAGTTCCGGTGCAATGAAGTACAACTTTATCCGCTTGTTTAATAGCTGCACCTTCTCCTGTTTTTTCAATCATTGTTCTTAGTCCTGAAGCAGTTACCTGAGCTGAAGAGTATTTTTCATTTAAAATCTTTGTTGCTTCTGCAGCAGCGCCGGCTTGTTTTGCTTTTGCAGCTTCTTCTTCAGCTTTTATTCTGGCAGCTGCCTTAGCAGGAGCCGCAGCTCTTTCTGTCTCAAACACTTTAGCGGCATCGAAAGCTTCTGCTTCTTTACCTTTACGTAAAATAGTTACGTGTTTAATAGTTTGATCAACATTTGGCATATCGCCTCCGTTTTTAGGGGCTGTTGCAATAGAATCTACAACTTCTATTCCCTTTACAATATGTCCGAAAATAGTATAACTGTATGGCAAGCCATAATCTGCATGCATTAAGAAAAACTGACTACCATTAGTATTAGGTCCACGGTTTGCCATTGCCATAACTCCACGTTTGTAACCATTTTTTGCAAGTTCAGAATTTGGTAAAAACTCGTCTTCAAACGAATATCCCGGATCTCCACCGCCAGTGCCCATTGGATCTCCACCCTGTATCATAAACCCTGGTATAACACGGTGAAATTTTATGCCATCATAATACGGAACACCTGCACCTTTTGCTGAATTTTTTATCGTTCCTTCTGAAAGACCTACAAAGTTTGCAACAGTCATAGGCACTTGCTTAAATTCCAGTTGTGTATAGATATCGCCTCTGGTCGTTTCAAGTTTTGCATAAATACCGTCAGCCTGTTTCGCTAAAAACTCCTTATCTGCTTTACTTAGTTTTGCTTTCTTCTGTGCTTCTGCACTGAAAGTCAGAACAGATAAGGCAGAGATCATTAAAAATAATTTTTTCATGTATGAGATTTTATGTTTTTTATATTCTAAGATACTTAAAATTATATTTTACTTTCTTCTTGCTCTAAAAAATTATAGTTTTTTAAGCTTAGCTTACTTTTAAAAGTTCTACTTCAAAAATTAAATCACTTTTTGGAGGAATAACTCCCGGATAACCATTGGCTCCGTAACCAAGTGCATAAGGAATATAAAAAACGGCTTTTCCTCCTGGCTTCATTAATTGCAGACCTTCTGTCCATCCTGGAATAACCTGGGTAAGTCCAAATGAAATGGGTTGACCTCCAATATTTCCATCAAACTCGATTCCATTTGTAAACATGCCTCTGTAAAAAACACTCACATTATTACTGGCTTTAGGAGAATCGCCCGTTCCTTCTTTTTCAATGATATATTTTAATCCAGAAGATGTTGTTTTAGCACTTTCAAAACGTTTTAAAGCTGCGGCATTTGCTTCTGCCATTTCAGCAGCTTCTTTTTTTGCTTTTGCTTCTGCCTTTGCGCCAACATTTCCCTTTTCAAATTCAAATACTTTTTCAGCGTCAAAAGCTTCCGCGTCTGCGCCTTTTCTAAGAATAACAATTTTATTCAAAGCGTCGTTGCCTGCTATTTTATTTACAATGTCTTGCCCCTCTACAACATGACCAAAAACTGTGTGTTTTCCATCTAACCAGGAAGTCTCAACGTGTGTAATAAAAAATTGTGAACCATTTGTACCGGGACCCGCATTAGCCATGCTTAAAATACCTGGGCCAGTATGTTTTAAAGTAGAATCAAACTCATCCGGAAAATTGTATCCTGGACCACCTGTACCGGTACCTGAAGGACACCCACCCTGGATCATAAAGTTAGGAATCACACGGTGAAATTTTAATCCATCGTAGTAAGGTTGCCCCTCTGCTTTTGATTTATTTTTAATTTTCCCCTCTGCTAAACCAACGAAGTTTGCTACAGTCATGGGAGTTTTTTTGTATTCTAATACAGTGTAGATATCGCCTTTGCTTGTTTCAAATTTGGCGTAAATTCCATCAGCTTGTTTATCTAAAAATTCTTTATCCATTATTTTATTTTTTAAATCATGAAGGCCCCGATAGGTATCGGGATGTTCTGCTTCATCATAGTTCGTTCTTATTTCTGAACCTGGTTATGCTCCAGAAGTTAAATTGTTTTGATCTGATTAACTGATACTCTTTGTTTCTAGTGTCCTGGTTCAGCCATTTGAGGCATTTGTTGTGGAGCAGGTGCTGGTTTAAAATCGAACAGTTCAATTTCAAACACTACCGCAGCATAAGGAGGAATACCTTGATTGCTACGAGGATCCCATTGACTTCCGCGAGCACCCCAAGCTATAGAAGAAGGAATGATCATAGTAGCCTTACCACCTTTTTTCATTAATTGCATACCTTCTGTCCAACCCGGAATAACTTCCGTCAAGTTAAGATCAACGGGAGTACCTCGTTGTACAGAACTATCAAAAATTTGCCCGTTAAGAAATTTACCGGTGTAGTGCACATTTACCATATCGGTAGCTTTAGGACTAGCTCCTGTACCTTTTTTTGTTTCAATATAAATTAAACCAGAAGGTAATGCTTTGGTTGTAACTTTATTGTCAGCAAGGTATTTATCCAGCATTGGTTTTTCGTTAGCTTCCATTTCCTTAAGCATGGTTTCTACTTCAGCTTGTTGTTTTTTAGCATTTTCTTCCACCTCTTTTGCTGAACGGATTTCTTTAATTTTAAAAGAACCTTTTAAGAAATCACCTTTATTAAATCCTTTTGGTAATTCATTTTGACCATTTGTTTTCAGGAAAAATGAATCTGCCGAAATAATAAAAGAAGCACTATCTCCTTTTGCCATCATCATCATACCATCTTCAAAACTTCCCACGAATGAAGATTTTTTCATTGTAAAATTAACCGTACCGGTACCATCCTGACTTACTGACTTAGACTCGACGATCACCGAGTCATTTTTTTCTTTTGCGATTACATAAGTAATAACAATACCATCACCCATTTCAACTTTTTTACCAGCTTCATCGTGGTTGTAAAATTTGTAGTGTAAACCATTTTCGGCTTTTGTATAGCCATCGAATTTTGAATCGGAACAAGCGCCAAAAACTAATGCGATGGCTGCAGTTGCAAGTAATGTAACTTTTTTCATTTATCTTTTTTTACGTTTTAATTTTTTTGTCCCGATAGCCATCGGGACCGGTTTTGTTTTGAGTGTAGATTCGCTTGTTTTTAAACTAATTAATTTAATTTCATACACTAATGGGGTAAACGGTGGCACAGTTGCATTACTACTTCCATCTACTCCAAAAGCAAGGCGTGAAGGTAAGATTATTTTTGCATTCTCACCCAATTTTAGCCTGCTGATAACATAATTTAAGCCAGGCAATAATTGGTCCGGCGTTCCGTAAATAAATTCAAAATCAGCACCCGATTTTTCAAGAAAACGCCCATTTAAAAATTCACCTTTATAGCTTATGGTAACTATATCTCCCTCTTTTGGAATAAGGTCTCCCGAACCCGGGCCATGTTCTATCCAATAAAAACCCAGTGGATCTTGTGCGGCCAGCTTCTCTTCTTCTGTGCCATAATAGCGTTTAATTTTCTCTTCTTCTTTCTTTAATAAATCGTACTGGATTTTAACAAATTCCGATTTTTCGTAAACACGTTTCACTTTAAAGTTCACGCAGACCACTGAATCCTTCTGGCAAAAATAAGGGATAGCCGAACTTTTAAACTGCTGTTGAAAAAAATCTTTTGTTTTTACAAGAACACATCCACTATCCAGGTCTGTACATTTGGACATATAATTTTTAAAGAAATTATTCTCGGCAGAATCATTCTTAATGTAGTATTTATCGTTAAGATTATTGTAACTATCCCAGAACACAGAATCTGCCTGATTTTTAAAGGTAGCGGCCACCCATGCAACTTTACCCGGCTTGTAAATAGAACTATCCAGGTCAAAGGCCAGCAATTTGTAATAATAGCCAGCGGGATGGTATGAAAATCCAGGGGAAGAGTGTTTCTTTTCATGACAAGCAAAACAAGTCACTATAAACACAAAAGAAAAAAAAAGAATAATGTTATTTTTCACTTACCTGGATAAAGCGCAAATATACTCATCAAAAAAAAAGCTCCTTCTTCATGAAGGAGCTTTTCTAATTTAATTTTCAAGAGTTATTAAGTTTAATGATATAATCCGATGATCATCGTCGCACTAATATCTGGCATCTCTAACCCTTTTTACGTCCCGATAGCTACCGGGAAAGAGCTTGATTACATCATTCCACCCATACCACCCATGTCTGGTGCACCACCACCCATAGCTGGTTTTTCTTCTTTTTTCTCAGCTAACACACAATCTGTTGTTAAAAGCATTGCTGCTACCGACGCTGCATTTTCTAAAGCCACACGTGCCACTTTAGTAGGATCGATAACACCTGCTTTTAATAAGTTTTCGTATACTTCCGTTCTGGCGTTGAATCCGAAATCATCTTTTCCTTCTTTTACACGTTGAACAACGATAGAACCTTCGATTCCACAGTTAGTGCAAATTTGACGTAAAGGCTCTTCTAAAGCACGTTTTACGATTGAAATACCCGTATTTTCATCTTCGTTAGATCCTTTTAATTTGCTGATAGCTTCGATCGCACGAATGTAAGCTGTTCCACCACCCGGTACAATTCCTTCTTCCACAGCTGCGCGTGTAGCGGCTAAAGCATCGTCAACACGGTCTTTTTTCTCTTTCATTTCAACTTCGCTCGCTGCACCAATGTATAACACTGCAACACCACCTGCTAATTTGGCAAGACGCTCTTGTAATTTTTCTTTATCGTAATCTGAAGTTGTAGATTCGATTTGTGCTTTAATTTGATTTACGCGTGAAGTAATTTCTGCTTTTTTACCAGAACCATTTACGATAGTTGTATTGTCTTTATCGATAGTGATTTTTTCAGCTTTACCTAAATCAGTTAACTGCATGTCTTCTAATTTACGTCCTTGTTCTTCGCTGATATAAGTTCCACCAGTTAAAATAGCGATGTCTTCTAACATTGCTTTACGACGATCGCCAAAACCTGGAGCTTTTACCGCGCAGATTTTTAAGTTCGCGCGTAAACGGTTAACCACTAATGTTTGCAATGCTTCGCCATCTAAGTCTTCTGCAATGATCAACAATGGTTTTCCTGTTTGAACTGCTTTTTCAAGAATTGGTAATAATTCTTTCATTGCAGAAATTTTCTTTTCATAGATTAAAACGTAAGGGCTTTCCATAACCACTTCCATTTTATCAACGTTAGTTACAAAATACGGAGAAATGTAACCACGGTCAAATTGCATACCTTCCACAACTTCAACAGTTGTATCTGTTCCTTTAGCTTCTTCAACAGTAATAACTCCTTCTTTTTTCACTTTGCCCATTGCTTCTGCAATAAGTTTTCCAATTGTGTTGTCGTTGTTAGCCGAAATCGTTGCAACTTGTTCAATTTTTTTATTTTCGTTACCAATGTTCTGAGATTGTTTTTTCAAATTCTCAACAACAGCAATAACAGCTTTGTCAATACCGCGTTTCAAATCCATTGGATTTGCACCTGCTGCAACGTTTTTTAATCCTGCTGTCACAATTGCCTGTCCTAGCACGGTAGCAGTAGTTGTACCGTCACCAGCTACATCAGCCGTTTTAGAAGCAACCTCTTTAAGTAATTGCGCTCCCATGTTTTCTACAGGATGGCTCAATTCGATTTCTTTAGCTACAGTTACACCATCTTTAGTAATTTGAGGTGAACCAAATTTTCTGTCAATAATTACATTGCGCCCCTTTGGACCCAAAGTTACTTTTACTGCATTTGCCAACGCATCTACACCACGTTTCAGAGCGTCACGAGCTTCAATATTAAAGGTTATATCTTTTGCCATATTTTTGTTTTTTAATTATGAAGTGCCCCGATAGCTATCGGGATATTCTGCTTCACTGTGTTTGTTTCTTGTTTTAAGTTTATTGTTTCTATTCAGTAATGATTACTGGTGTTACCCGGCAATCTGGAAGTAAAAACCAGGAATTTAAACGATCGCGTAAATGTCGCTTTCTTTCATGATAAGGTAATCTTTACCATCAACGCTTAATTCTGTTCCAGCATACTTTCCATAAAGCACTGTATCGCCAACCTTTACAGTCATTGGTTCCTCAGGTTTACCGTTACCTACAGCAATAACTTTGCCGCGCATTGGTTTTTCTTTTGCAGTGTCAGGAATAATAATTCCTCCTGATGTTTTTGTTTCAGCCGCCGCAGGTTCAACCAGAACTCTATCTGCCAAAGGCTTTACATTTACATTTGATTTTGCCATATTTTTTTGATTTAATAAATTGTGAATTTCCACTGGTTTTTACATTAATTATGCCAACGTGAATATAACCTGATATTTGGTCAGATTTTCATGAAAAACTCTAAAATTGTTATAAAATGACAGTCGCGAGTGACAGGGTGACACCAGTGCGACAGGTAAGAGTTGTAAGTGATAAGCCTAAAACAAAATGAAAAAATTATTTTATCCTTACACCATCCTGGTAACCTACAACAAAGCCATCGAAACCTTTGCTTATGATTTGTTCTCTTTCTTTAAAAGCGTCTTGTTTAGAAGTAAAACTGCCATAAAGAACTTTATACATTCCATTTTCTTCTGTGATCTTTACTTTACCAAGCGCTCTAAAATCTCTTTTTGATGGTTCTTTGGAAAATGCACCCAATTGAATTTTGTATACCAACCCAGTCTCAGAAGCATTTGCAGCAGCGTCCTCAGCTTTTTCTTTTTCTTTCTTTCTTGATTTTTTTGTACCGCTTTCCGTTTCAGTTTTATCATCACCGCTAAGTGCAGTAGCGGTTTGTTGCGTATTATCAGTTACCCTTGGCGTATTTGCAGCCGCTACGGAAGATTGTCCTGAATAACTCAAAGGATTTATACTCCTGTTGATGGAGTCGATTTCATTTGCATTTTCATCAAGTGATTTAGCCAGAATCAAAACTCTCGACGCTACCTGCAGATCGTTCTCAGCTTTCTTTCTATCATTATTTGCTTTATCAATAGCTGCCGTTTTCTCATTTTCATCTTTCAGGCCTTCTGCTTTTGCTAAGGCTTCAGCAGATTCAGCTAATTTTAATTCTGCTTTTTTCTTTTCTCTCTCTCCTACCTCATACGCATCTTTTGAATCTTTCTTTAGTTGTAATACTTGTTGTTTTAGAAGTTCCGGATTTTTAGTGCTTATTTCGGCAGCATTAATTGTAGTAGTTAAAAGTGAAGGCGCTGTTTTGGGCGTCAATGTATAGAATTCTTCTGTTGAAACCGACGCCGCAGAAGACGCAGAGTCTTTAAAGGCAACCATTACAGGTTCCATTTCTATTTCTCTCTTGTCATCATTTTCAACGTAAAAATATTTTTGTACGAAGCTTTTTTTACCGGGCATCACTCCTGAAATCAACTTCATGCTGATAGTGAATTCAGATTCCACAGGAGCCATAACCCAAATAATTTTCACCACATTGTCTTCAAAAGTAAAAGAACCTGATTTAACATCTACCTCTTTCATAACGATGCCCCTGGGAATTTCCATCTGGTATTTCGCGAAATTAGTATGAGAACCTTTATTAATTTTTACCTCAAAAGTAATATCTGAATTAAGAGGAATGGCTTTGGGCAAATTTGTCTGCATAGTAATCTGACCTTTCAAAAAAGAAAACATTGCTGTCAAACAAAAAATTACCAAAATACGCTTCATAATGTTGATTTTATGCAAATATATCTATTTCGGCCACCAGGTCAAAGGAAGGAGTAGAATATTACTAACCAACACATCTTAAAAACATATCCATAAAAAAAAGGCTGCTCTTTAAAGAACAGCCTTTTTAAAAAAGTATTAAAGTTTATTTATTTCATAAAGTTAACACGGTAAGAAATTCCTTTGATAAGAACTTCTCCCACATTATCGCATGCCGCTTGCAATTGAGGTTGCCCTTCATTGCCATAATAAATTTGACGAGGATAAAAATTTTGAGCTGGTGTTCCAATAGAAAAGGATGCAACACCCGCTTTAAATGGATGATGTTCGTCGCCACGCTGCGTTACAGATCCTGTAGGAGTAAATGCTACACCAGATACTTGATCAGGTGAACACTGAAAATCTCTTACTAATGGAGTCTCAGGATGAATTGACATCGAGAAAGGAACATTTGCAACAATAGAAGGTGTTGCTTCAGCATTAATTTGAGGCACTTTACCTTTAACATCTCCATCATATTTTAATACAGCTAAAGACCATTGAACAGCTGCTTGTTTGCTAACTGCAAAAACTTTTGGATCGCTTGTATTAGCTAGAGTTTTATGTAACTCTCCTTCCCACTCCATATTTTTATTAGGATCTGAAGGGTGAGTAAATTTTAAGTGACCAGCAAATCTCCATGTTAAATTTGTAGTGCCCGTACTGTAGTTAGGACTTGAAAGTGTATTATACATGTAGGCAGGAACAGTATCTAAACCGTAGTTATTAACTTCCCAGCCATTAATGAAATAGCTTTTGAAGATAATTCTACCTTGCCATTCGTAGTTACGTGAATATCTAACATTCTTATTATTTTTTGGAGTTTTTTGAGGCACATACATGAAAATAGATCCGTCACGAACATTTCCATCTAAACACTTTGTAGTATTAAAACCTATAACTAACTGATCGTGTTCTGTAAGAACTCCGTTTACAGGAATCATAATGGCTTGTGTATCTCTAACCGCAGTAACGGTTTGACTGGTACCAGGATATTGACTGTAAAATGTTTTACCATCATAATTGTTTTCTGCGAGATAACTACACATCATGTCAATGTCAGTAACAACATAGTTCATCCAGGAAGCATAAACAGCGCTTTCTGTCTCAACATCTGCTTCAGGTTCTACATTTTTTTTCGGATTACAACCAAGTACAAAAGCGGTTGTTAAAGCTAAAGCTGAAAACCCTAGGGTAATTCTTTTCATCGTCATATATTTTTTAGAAATATTTGTTTGCAATTTAGTACTATTATTTTAATCTAACAAAAAATGTTAGGGAATTTATTATCAGTTCCTTATTGAAAATTCACACTGTAAGAATTCCCTTTAATTAACACTTCTCCAGAGTTGTCACACTGAGCCGGTAAACCAGGATTACCCTCATTTCCGTAATAAATCTGGCGTGGATATTTGTCACCTGTTTTAAAAGTAGCCACACCACTTTTTACCGGATGAAATTCTTTGTTCCATGTTCTAAAAGGCTGAACCGATTCTACCCCACCAATAACATCCGCGAAACAAGAAAAATCTCTCACAAGTGGTTTTTCAGAATTAATTTCAAGTGTATACGGAACGTCTGTAGAAGTTAATCCGGTAACAGATCCGCGGTACTCGACTACTCCTTTCGACCAGTTAATTGGCTGTTGAGTTGATGTATGAAATACAGAATTGTCCGTTGAGTTTTTTAATGTTTTGATCAACTTACCCTCCCACAGAATATTTTTTGAAGCATCGGTAGGATGTTCTAACAATAAACTTCCTTCAATACGCCAGCTGAGCGTGGTTTTTGAAGGATCGTAAGAAGGTTTTGTCAAGTTATTATAGATCTGAAATGTTTTACCTGCGGGTATGCTAACGGCCCAGCCGTTTACGTAATAATGATCTAAAATCACATTTCCACGAAATTCATAATCCCGGTAATATTTGGCGTTAGGATTCGTATGTGGATTGTACATAAAAATAGTGCCGTCTCTTAATACACCATCTCTGCACTTACCACTGTTGTATCCCACAGTCACCTGGTCTGTAACTAAATTTCGGTCCACATCAATACCAACCGGATTTTCTCCCGGCGCAAGATTGTAAAAATCCGGATCAAGATCTGCTTCGGCCACAAAGGCGCAGATCATATCTATATCTGTAGCGACAAAATTTGCAAAAGAGACATCAACCGAGCTTTGTACTTCGGAGTCTGCCACCGGTGCCGCCGGGTGCCTGGCTTTCGGACACGCCATTAAAAAGGGAGCAAGGGCAATGGTTAACAGGCCTAATTTAATTTGGGTAGATTTCATAGTTGGTAAGATTAAAGGTTGTAAGTTGACTTCATCAAGGATTGTACCAAAACTTGTTAAAAATAAATTGGAAAGAAAAACACTAAATAAAAATTAAATGGTGAACTTTAAACTCTTTACTAATGAAATGCTTGTTTTTCCAAATTGCAAAATAAATCTCGGTTTACATGTTGTGAACAAACGTACTGATGGTTTTCATAATATTGAAACTGTTTTTTATCCTGTGAGTTGGTGTGATGGGCTTGAAGTACTCGAAAACAAAGAGTCACAGGAAGGATTTATCTTTACTGAAAGTGGCATTCCAATTGCCGGTGATCCTTCACAAAATCTGATCTACAAAGCCTGGGAAATCATTAAAACAGAAAAAAAACTACCGGCGCTAAAAGTTCACTTACATAAAAATATTCCCATGGGTGCGGGTCTTGGCGGGGGAAGTTCGGACGCGGCCTACTTTATTAATTTACTGAACGATCAATGCGATTTGAATTATACGGAGGAAGAAAAAACAGGCATTGCTTCGCAACTCGGCAGCGACTGCGCCTTCTTTATCAAGAATACGCCTCTTTTTGCAAAAGGCAAGGGAAATGAATTTTCTGAAATAAAAGTAGACCTCTCGGAGTATTTTATTTTTTTGGTGTACCCAAATGTTCACAGTAATACTAAGGAAGCCTACGATGGACTGATACCAAAACATCCGGATAATGATCTGGGTACTATTTTAGCCTCTCCTTTAAAAGAATGGAAGGAAAAACTCGTAAATGATTTTGAAGGTTCGATCTTTAAAAAATATCCTGAGGTAAAAGTCTTAAAAGAAAGCATGTATGCCGCTGGAGCGCTCTATGCCAGTATGAGTGGCAGTGGGAGCGCTGTATTTGGCATTTTCGAAAAAGAACCCATCATCCATTTTCCAGAGCACTTTAGTACTTATTTACAAAAACCTTTAAAGAAAATTTTGTAAGTCCTGAAAATATTTTTTTCTTTGCGCACCTGAATGTTCGGTTCTTCTCAAATAAAGACTAAGTATAAATGCCTCTAAGGCATTATAATTCTATTTTAGAGCTACGGTCTCTAAACCCATTCAAATTTTTCTTATTAATCAGTATTAAAAATCAATTCAACAGAATATGTTTCTTGTATTAAAATTTGGTGGCACAAGTGTTGGTTCAGCGCAACGCATGAAAGACCTTGTTAGCCTTACCGTTAACGACACTCCTAAAATAGTGGTGTTAAGTGCTATGAGCGGCACTACAAATGCTCTTGTAGAAATTTGTGATGCTTTGTACGCTAAAGACTTGAGTAAAGCTACCTCACTGATTGCAACCCTCAAAGCCAAGTATCAAAAAGAAATTTCTGAGCTCTATAAAAAACCAGGAAGTAGTGAGAAAGCGCAGCAACTAATAACAAATCATTTTAATCATGTCGAGTCCTTCACCCTGGATATGTTTACGGCAAACGAAGAAAAGGCCATTCTTGCACAAGGTGAATTGTTAAGCACTGCCATGTATCACTATTATCTGGAGGAAATTGGTGTAGCTTCTGCCCTGCTCCCAGCCCTGAATTTCATGAAGATTGATGCCAATGATGAACCCGATATGGCGTACATCGAAAAATTCATTTTAGAAGAAATAAAAAAATTCCCTGGTCAGAAATTATTTATTACGCAGGGTTATATCTGTCGTAATGTTTTTGGAGAGATCGATAATTTAAAACGTGGAGGTAGTGATTACACTGCATCTATTATTGGTGCTGCGATTAGAAGTCCTGAGGTACAAATATGGACAGATATTGACGGTATGCATAACAACGATCCGCGTATTGTTGATAAAACACGTCCAATACAGGAACTTAGTTTTGACGAAGCCGCAGAGCTTGCGTACTTCGGAGCAAAAATTTTGCACCCTACCTGCATCTTACCCGCTAAAAAAAGAAATATCCCGGTGCGCTTAAAAAACACCATGCAGCCTGAAGCCGTTGGTACACTAATTGCCAATATTTCCACAAGCGAGGGAATAAAAGCAGTAGCAGCAAAAGATGGTATTACGGCCATTACCATTAAGAGTGACCGCATGCTTTTAGCCCACGGTTTTTTAAGAGCAGTCTTCGAAATTTTTGAGCGTTACAAAACGCCCATAGATATGATTTGTACCAGTGAAGTAGCCGTTTCTCTTACGATCGACAACAACAAATATCTGGCTGATATTACCAAAGAATTAAAAGAAATAGCACAGGTTGAAATCGATGAAAATCAAACCATCATTTGTATTGTAGGGCAATTGCCCAAGGATAAATCGGGTTACGCGTACAGAGTTCTTGAATCTATTAAAGACATTCCTTTGCGTATGGTTTCTTATGGTGGTAGCTCCAATAATATTTCTGTTTTGGTAAATGGAAACTTAAAAAAAGATGCCCTTCAGGCTTTAAACAACGGATTATTCAATTACTAAAGACTTAAACATGTTTTCTAAAAATCTTACAGACCATTTCAATTCCCTTGAAACGCCTTTTTACTATTACGATACAGACTTACTTCAAAAGACACTGGAAGCCATAAAAAAGGCTGCGCCTGAAGACTATCATATTCACTACGCGCTAAAGGCTAATGCTCACCCCACACTTCTAGAACCTATCAGAAATGCAGGTTTCGGTGCTGATTGTGTAAGTGGCAATGAAGTAAAACGGGCTATTGAATCAGGATTTGATCCTAAAAAAATTGTCTTTGCCGGTGTTGGAAAAAGTGACAAGGAAATAAATTATGCGCTCGATCATGCTATCTATTGTTTTAATGTGGAGAGTGTGCACGAACTACAGATTTTAAACGAGCTTTCGAAAAAGAAAAATGTAAAAGCCAATATCGCGCTACGCATTAACCCCAATGTAGATGCCCATACACATAAGTATATCACTACCGGATTAGAAGAAAATAAATTTGGCATTAATCCTTACGAATTTGAATCGGTTTTAGCTGAGCTTAAAAAACTGGAGAACATTCATTTTATTGGGCTGCATTTTCACATTGGTTCACAGATCCAGGATATGACACCGTTTAAAAATCTTTGCCTTCGCGTAAATGAAATAAATAAATGGTTTATCCAGAAAGGATTTTCGCCGGCGATTATTAATTTGGGTGGCGGGCTTGGAATAAATTACCAGGAACCTGAAACACATGCCATCGTTGACTTTAACACTTATTTCAGCGTATTCAAGCAATTTCTTGAATTACTCCCACATCAAGAAATACATTTTGAGTTAGGCCGTTGCATTATAGCTCAGTGTGGAAGTTTGATCAGCCGTGTGCTCTATATTAAAAATGGCATCAATACAAATTTTGCAATTTTAGATGCCGGCATGACGGAATTAATTCGTCCTGCCCTCTACCAGGCTTATCACAAAATTGAAAATATAAGTAAAGCGAATTCTGCTGCTGATAAAAAATACGACGTAGTGGGTCCTATTTGCGAAAGCAGTGATTGTTTTGGAAAAGCAGTTGTTTTACCGGAAACGCAACGTGGCGATTTAATAGCTATAAGAAGTGCCGGGGCGTACGGAGAAGTAATGAGTAATCATTACAACCTCAGAGATGCGGTACAATCCTTTTTTGATACAGCTAGTTAAGAATATCGAATAGATGAATGTCTGTTACTGAAACTTTTAATGCACCTCTTTTTGTAACTTCTGGAGTTAAGGGCTTAAATTTTGCGTTTTCCACAAGGTCTTGAACTTTGTAAGAATTTCTCGAATTTACAGTTTGAGAATAGGTATCGTTAATGGCTTTTATCAGAATAATAAACTCAGCATCTCTTGTTTCCAAATCCATTTTAGACAGTCCGTAAAGCGGACTGTCTTCAGTTATATGATGCACTATGGTCCAACTCATAGCCATAAAATTTACACGACTGATCTCAAGTTTTAGAGCCACGAATTCTCTTTTATTCAGTTCAGGGTGAATGTATGTAAAGGTTATAGCTGCTTCTGTTTCGATGAGTTCATATTGTTTTTTATTAGTGATTCGCAGCATTAATGCGGTGGAATCTTTATAGGGGGATATTAAAACATTCTTGCTGTACAAAACATGTGCTTTAGGCCTGGAAAATCTTCCATAAAGCACGCCGGTGGCAAGGGCGAAACTAAGTAACCCTAGCAAAGACTCTACCGCCGCTGCAATACTGGCTCCGTTACCAATTGGATAAATGTGGCCGTAGCCCAGTGTGGTAATAGTTTGCGCACTAAAGAAAAACAGTCCCATAAATTTTTGAAACTCCGAGGCTGCGTCAACGTCAAGTCCACCAAAGTGGGAGGCTCCTACCCAATAATAAATGCCTGCAAAAATTAAGTTGATTACAATGTAACTCGATATGATAATCATGATCAATTTAAACAACGATGCAGAGATCAACGAATGGTAAATATCTGTATTGTTGATCCAGCCAAGGCCAATCCTTTTTACATTCACGCCTCCATCTTTATTCAGGAAACGAACGGGTTTTTTATAATTTTTTGTCCCAAAGCCAAGTTCTAACTCGTCTTTAGGTTTATTTTTTAAAATTGCCATTAATGTAAATTTACTGAGTAATTTTGATAAACTAAGCCTGCATAAATATAGCTTTCTCTTACAATGTTCAAATATACATTTTGCACTTTTTTAAATTTGATTATTTCTTCTAAGGGTAGAATGATTTTTTTTACCGCTTTACTTTTCCTGCCTTCACTTTATCCGGCTCAAAATTTTAGCGGTACTTATAAAATAGACCAGCTGTTAAAACGCATAGATAATCCAGACACTTTTTATGTGGTAAATTTTTGGGCGACCTGGTGTAAACCTTGTGTAGAGGAACTTCCGGCATTTGATTCTTTACAGACATTAAAAAATAAGTCTCTTAAAATACTCCTTGTAAGCCTTGACTTTAGCGAAGAGCTCGATAAAAAAGTAAAACCTTTTCTTAAAAAACACAAGATACAGTCGGAGTGCGTTTTGCTGGACGAGGTAAATGGGAATGATTTTATTAATAAAATTTCAGCTTCCTGGAGCGGGGCTATACCTGCAACACTCTTTAAAAAAGGAAATGAGAAAGATTTTGTGGAAGCAAAACTAAAGCTTTCGCAATTGCAATCACATATTAAGGAACTTGAGTAACTCTGGATTTCTGGCATTTGCAAACTCTGTTCGGGGTATGCAGTGCTAAGACGGATCAGGCTCAGAAGGAGTGGTTTAAATTCACCAGCTTTATACCAGCTCCCTGGTTCCTTGCGCAATACTCCCTACTTACCCCGTACATATCCCGTCTTTTAGTACGAAACACATCCGTTCACTCAGCTTCCCATACACCTTCCCTCAGAGGTCAAGGCACTCTTACTCATTCGTCAAATTTTTCATTCAATTTCCAGCTATCTTTGTATATGGCATTTCAGGTCGGTGATATAAAACTCTCAGGTACTGTAAATGGTATTTCTTTCTACAAAAGCGTCTTTGGCTGGCTGGTCAGGGCCAAGGGAGGGCCAAGTCGCAAACAATTCAAAACCTCACCGGTATTTGTCCGATCAAGAGAGAACAGCGAGGAATTCACAGCTTGTGCACGGGCTGCTGCTGCTCTGCGCCGCCTGGTAATTGTACACACTGCTCATAAAGACAAAAGCCTTTACCACCGACTCATGAAGTTGATGCGCCTGCTCGCAGATAACGATCAGGTCTCTCTTCGTGGAAAGCGCGATCCAATGAAGGGCATGCAGACAATCGAAGCCCAGGCACTTTTAAAGGAATTCAAAATAAGCGAAAATCTTTGCCTGTATGATCTTCTGCTCATAAAAGGGCTGATTAAAAAATCTCATGATGAAGTGAAGGCATGCAAGACACCTGCTATCCCGTCAGCAGTTATTAAACGAAGACGAACCAAAAAGCTATCGCCTTTTTATCCTCTTCACAAAGCTCTGCCGCCACATTTATCTTTAAGTCAGAGCCAGAAACAAATACAGGTTAACACCGCTTTCGGTTAAAGGCGCAGATAGAAAGCTATTTATAGGTTTAGCACCTGCAATCAAACTTTATTTTCTTCCCCACAGCTTTTGAGCATGATCTCATGATCCGTCACGACTCACTATATAGGCGCTGTTAAAAAAAAATCCCTCCTGCAACTAATCAGAAGGGATACTTGGTTAAACCAGTTAACCGAGGACACAACTATGACCCTTTTGAGTCAACTAACTGGGTGCTTATACGCAACAGTTTTAAAAAGGTTCGCCTTATTTGTAGGAAACAGCAACTTTTGCGTTACCATCTTTAAGGTTAATTTCTGTTGTACCATTTTTTACAATACAATTAAACTTCACTTTTAAACTTTTGGTGTGCTCACCCTTCTCATTCAGGTTGTATTCTGCAACTTCTGTTATATCGAAGTTGCTTGACTGGGGTTGAATGAGGTTTTTAGAACTATAAACTTTACCGTTTGGATCAGTCACTAAAATTGTAACAGAAGATGGTATACGGGTATTTATTATAGGAGAAAATTCAGTTCGGAAATTTGCATCACAAACAGAACCATTTGTAGCATGAATCTGGTAACGGTATATGCAGGAATCACCTGTAGATAAATCTGTAAGATTTAGTGTTACAAGATTAGTAGTATTAAATACAAATAATTTTTCTGGAGAGGGTCTTGTATCTATTCCGCCATTTGAGAAACTCCATGTTGACTGAAGATTTTTAAACATCGCATCTACCGGTAGATAAAAAAACTGGTATTTAAATTCGTTTGAACTGATTTTTGTTGCTGTTATACCGGTTTGAAGTTTGTTACCTATTCTGAAAACATTCGTTAAACTCTGAGTGCAGGTACCACTAGCATCATCATAATTTAGAGTTACCGAATAGGTTTTACCAACATCTAATGTTGCCGAATAAGTAGCATGTAGGGTTCCACTGCCAATGCGCGTTGTAGTGTTAGTTCCATCTGTACAGGACCATTTATATGCAGCTGAACTATTTATTTTAGCTGCTTTAAATGTTAGAACCTGAGTGGTACCATCAATAATTAAATCATTATACAGAAGTTTTCCCTTTACCAAAGTGCTATCCACTTTCATTGGATTATACACTGTAGTTTCTTGTGTTTCGTTAAAAAGAATGGTGACCTGGTAACCAGAACTATTTTGTCTGGCGAGGTTTGCCTTGTAAACATACACATGATCTGAATCCTGAAAATAGCTGGAGGTATTCATATAATAGTCGTCATCGCCTGCTGCTATATTAAAAGGCTGACCGTCCATTGTACAGTTCACGTAAAAATGCGGATCGTTTATTTCAGGTTCCGGCAAATCCTTTTGTTTTTTGCAGGAAGCAACAAACAAAAGAAAAAGTACCGAAAGGCTAATAATTTTTTTCATCTTTTTATTTATCAAAAATCGCATAAGTTAAGCCAACACGAATGCCCATGGGGACTTCGCTTGTTTTAACCTGATCAGTATTCTTAAACATATCGCTTACCCCGTAGTTAAATTCCAGATTTAAACCAACCCGTTTTACTAACTGGGTTTTGTAATTGGCAGTTAACATGATGTTCATTGTGTTTGTACCTTTATAGATCCCTTTGGTTTGTGTATCTGAAGGCCCAACAGTTCTAACCTCATTATCTAAAGTATAATATTTAGAAACAGTATTGGTTGCTCCGATAAGGTAAGCGGCATTCACACCAAGGCCTATACTGTTTTTACGATTGATCATGTAATTAAATTTCAAAGGAACGGCTAAATAATATAATTCGTTACTGGTAACACGTGTATAAATAAGGTTAGAACCGAAACCATATTCTTTAGCGGCTACTAAATAAAACGGTTGTTTAATATTAGCAATATTGTAGGCTTGCAGACCAATACTCACATTAAATTTATTCGACAAATAACGTCCGTAATTAAGTCCTGCATACCAGTTCATTCCATCTCCATCCTTACCTTTTGCAGCGTTCCAGCCCAAAAGATAATTTGCTCCGAATTCAATATCCAGGTAATGGGTTTTAGCATTTTTCTTTTTGTAGTACTCATCATCATATCTGTTAAGATAGACAAAGGGGCCGGAATTTATCTCCTGGTCACTCACTTCAAAAGGCAGAGTTGAATATACCGCACTCAGCTGATCTGCATTCACCACTTGATTTAAGTCAGAAGCTGAAGGGGCTGCGGAAGCTGGTATAACATAGGAGTTATCTGCTTCGGATCTGCTATTCTCAGAAGTAATTTCTGGGAGCTCAGTGCTGGCAGATTTATTCGAAGCTTCAAAATTAGTAGCTTCCTTCGCATTGGCGGGTTCAACAGCCATTATATTTTCAGAACGTTCAGCTAATTTTTCTTGTCTTTCACCATTTTGATTCTCTGCTTTTGATTTTTCTTCTTTAGAAGTAGTTGTAGAGAGAGGTAAATTACTTTCTTTTATTTTTAAAGCAGTCTCTTGATTTGTAGAAGTGTTCTTTTCTTTCGAAATAGCAGCCATGTGGGTCTTTTCAGCAGCACTTTTCACTACAACCGCTTTAGTTATCTCGCTGGTATTTTGTGAGGCGTTATTGGCTATTGTATTAGTAGATTCATCATTTTGTTTTTTATCGTCAAGTGAAGTCGTCTTTAGTTTTGAAGAACTTACGGTGATTTTATTTTCGTTGTTACTTGTAGCGATATCTGCTTTTGCAACAACCGCAAGTTCTTTTGCGGTTTGAGTAGTTCCTTTAACGGAGTCGAAATAATTATAGGTCATAAGACCGGCTGTACCTATAGCAAGCACCAACACTACAGGAAGGTATAACTGTTTTATTTTTAAAGCACGGGTGGTATTACGTTCTGCATCTAACAAAGCACTGGTTTTTTCCCAATTGCTCTCATCAAACGGGTAACTCTCCCCTTCCGCCTTTCGTCTAATTATACTATCAAATTCTTCTTCGAAACTCATCTTTCTTATATTCTGGTTAATACACTATTTTCTATATATTCTTTTAATTTTTGTCGGGCGGCATTCAAATGCCATTTAGATGTACCCACACTAATACTCAATAACTCACCAATCTCCTTGTGCGAATATCCGTCGATGGCAAAAAGGTTAAACACTTTTTTTGTTGCTTCCGGTAATAAATTGATTTGCGTGAGAAGTTGATTATAGTTGATACGGCTCAGAGCTTCATTAACATCTGAAAAGTCGGCACTGTCATAATATTCTTCCACGTAGGTAACTTTCTCTCTCTCCCTTTTATTTTTGCGGTACTCATCAATTAAAGTGTTTACCATAACCCTGCGAATCCAGGCCTTAAAAGGAATCTCGGGCTTGTAGGTGCCCAAATTTTTTAAAATTTTGAGGAAACCCATGTTTAATGATTCTGAAGCGGTATCCTTATCTTTAGAATAACGCATACAAATACTCATTAAATAACTATAGGTCACTTTATACAATTCATACTCAGCCTTGCGGTCCTGCTTAATGCACAATGCAATCAGTTGAGGCTGAATATTCATAATTAATAACGGTCTTAATAACTTATACGAATAAAGATAAGCAAAAGTTGGGTAAATAAATATATCTACCTTGCTGAAATTCAGTTTTTTAACTAAATCTGTTTAATCTTCAGAAATTTAAAGGCAAAGAAAGGTCAACAGAAAATGCGTAAACTTTATTATAGAATTAACTATTCTTTCAAAAACTTCTTCACTTCATTTATAATTTTAACAAAGTAGAACCCCTGCGGTAGCGCGGTGACATCAAGTTGATTGGCGTTTTTAAAATTCATAACCTCTTTTCCTGTAAGGTCGTAGATTTTTATCTCCGAAATGTTATTCTCCAACTCAATGTTCAGGATGTCAGCAACCGGATTGGGGAAGATTTTCAGCCGATTAAATTTATTGTATTCATTTAATCCTACCAGGTTTTCACAGGCATTCGCCCAAACATTTTCAGTAATTGTTTTTGTACTCACGCATCCGTTCGGACCAGTTCCCTGAATTTGAAAGCTGTACGTAATGCTACCTGTGGTTGTTATTACAGGACTCATATAGTTATTGCCGGTGTTTGTGTTATTCCAGGTATAAGTGTTGGCTCCCTGAGCAGTGAGCTGAATAGCCTGATTTACACAAAGAGAGGCCTGGTCGGCGCCTGCGGTTAAGTTTGGAGATGGGTTTACATTTAAAGCAACAGAAGCAGTATTTGGACAACCACCACTACTCGTTCCTTTTACGCTGTAGGTTGACGTAGCTCCCGGACTAACAGCAATGCTCGCTGTTGTAGCGTTGGTATTCCACACATAGGTGCTTGCGCCGCTTACAGTTATAGTAGCGGTTTGTCCTGAACAAATAACTGTATTACTTGTGGCTAATGACAGAGTTGGTTGTGGTAAACTGTTTATTTGGAGAGTCTGACTTGTAATGCAGCCACTGGTATTATCCATTACCTGTAAAGTCCAGACTCCGGCGGTATAGGCAATAGAAGATGCTGTGTATTCAGGGATTGTAACACCTGGCTGACCGGGAGCCAAAATTGTAAAGGAAACCGGGCCTCCCGCCATGGGAAATGTAGCTGCGTTTTGAATATTCATTTGAGTACCGCAAAAGCCATTTACTGCTAATGTAACACTACTCGTAGCAACTTGAAACGTTGGAGAATTACTCGCATCGCATTGGGCCTTTAATTTAGCTGCAATTAAAAATGCTACTAAGAAAACAACAAGTTTGATGGGTGTGATCATGGGAGATTTTTTTAGGGTTAGCAAAATGGGGTTCGGTTAATTAACCATTAAGTGGGTTAATTATATGGCACTTCCATTTCCAATTGAACAATTACAGTGCCAGAATATTATAGCATAAAAAAAACCACGATGTAGTATGCATCGTGGTTGATTATATCTTTAAAAAAAAATAGTTAGTTCTTGAACATTCTAAGCAATTGTCCCAACTTTTCTTTCAGCTCGGTACGAGGAATGATCTTATCTAAGAACCCGTGTTCTAAAACAAATTCAGCTGTTTGAAACCCTTTCGGAAGATCTTTACCAATCGTTTCTTTTACAACACGCGGACCAGCAAATCCGATTAAAGAAGCAGGTTCAGCAATGTTTAAATCGCCTAACATGGCGTAACTTGCGGTAACGCCGCCCGTTGTTGGATCGGTTAATAAAGAAATGTACGGAATTTTATGTTGAGCCAACTGGCTCAATTTAGCCGAGGTTTTAGCCATCTGCATCAAAGAGAAAGCAGCCTCCATCATACGGGCCCCTCCACTTTTCGAAATAATTAATAAGGGTGTTTTAGTCTGGATACAAAAATCAATGGCTCTTGAAATTTTTTCTCCAACCACACTTCCCATACTCCCACCGATAAAACTAAAGTCCATACAACAGATCACAAGATCATATCCATTTACTTTGCCATAAGCGCTGCGGAGAGCATCTTTCAGATTTGTTTTGCGAATGGTATCCGTTAAACGATCGGTGTATTTTTTAGTGTCAGTAAAATCGAGAGGATCACCACTCACAAGATTTTCGTGTAATTCGGTAAATTGGTTGTTATCGAAAATAACCTCGAAATATTCTTTACTTCCAATTTTTTCGTGGTATCCACATTCTGAACAAACGTATTTATTCGCGGTGTGATCCTGAACAGTATGAATTTTTTTGCAGGAAGGACATTTGTACCACAATCCTTCTGGTGTTTCTTTCTTCTCTTTTGTAGAAGTTGTGATACCTTCCTTTAATCTTTTAAACCAACCCATTTTAAATTTCCAGTTATTAGTTTTTGGTTCTTAGTTTTTTATTTTTCCGGTTCATTAAAAATCAACGAGAAAAAATTACTATTCAATTGTGCTTATGCGATGGTAATAGTTTTATCCAAATACACATCCTGAATAGCGTTTAATAATGCAACACCCTCTTGTACCGGTTTTTGAAATGCTTTTCTACCGCTGATCAATCCTTGTCCACCTGCACGTTTATTAATTACAGCAGTTGTAACTGCTTCTGCAAGATCGCTTGCGCCTTTGCTTTCTCCACCACTGTTGATCAAGCCCATACGCCCCATGTAACAATTTGCTACCTGGTAACGTGCCAGGTCAATAGGATGATCTGTAGTTAATTCAGAATATACCTTTGCATGCGTTTTACCAAAGTTAACAGCAGTGTATCCACCATTTTTATCGGATAGTTTTTGTTTAATAATGTCAGCCTGGATAGTAACCCCTAAATGATTCGCCTGTGAAGACAAGTCGGCCGCTGTGTGATAATCTACACCATCTTTTTTGAAAGCATTGTTACGGGTATAGCACCATAAAACCGTAGCCATACCTAATTCATGTGCACGTTCGAAGGCCTGCGCTACTTCAACGATCTGACGTCCTGATTCAGGAGATCCAAAATAGATAGTTGCACCCACTGCCACAGCTCCCATGTTCCAGGCCTCTTCAACAGAACCAAACATAATCTGATCGAATTTGTTAGGGTACGAAATAAATTCGTTATGATTAATTTTTACAATAAACGGAATTTTGTGAGCGTATTTTCTGGCTACTGATCCTAGAACGCCATAAGTAGATGCTACAGCATTGCAACCGCCTTCAATTGCTAATTTGATAATATTTTCACTGTCAAAATATCTTGGATTTGGAGCAAAACTTGCCCCTGCACTATGCTCAATACCTTGATCAACCGGTAAAATACTCATGTACCCTGTACCAGAAAGGCGCCCGGTATTGTATAACTGACTAAGACTTCTTAAAACTTGTGGATTGCGGTTTGATGGCGCAAACGTTCTGTCTATAAAGTCATTTCCCGGTAAATGGATCAGATCTTTTGATATGGTTTTGCAAGTATGATTTAATAGAGAGTCGGCATTTGCGCCTAATAATTCTGAAATTTTGGATGACATATTTTTGCTTTTAAAAGGGAGACAAATATAATAAAAAAACCCCGTCCACACTCAAAAGGGGACAGGGTTTTATAGTGATTTATTAAAAATTATTCGTTAACCATAATCATTTTAAAAGGCACATTAATAATTGCCTGATAATCTTCACCTGCCTCTAACATATCCTCATCATCTTCTTCGTAGTGCCAGTTAATAGTAACTGCACTTCCACCTTTATTAATTCCTTCAAGTTTCTTGAAAACATCAAGAATACATTTTGAAGAAGAAGTATTAAAATATTCTAACTGAACATTTACAGTGGTAGCAGGCTTTGCAGCGCTTGCATACTTATCCAGTGCATCTACTAAAGGTTTATAAAATTCAATAGAATTTTCTGGAATTGAACGCCCTTTTACTTCAAGTACCCCACCATTCAAGTCAAAGTTTATGCTTGGTGTTTTCGGTGTGCCTTCAATAGAATATTTTTCCATAATTGTAATTTTTAATTTTGTTGATTTGATACTTTTATATTAAGTGTAAAGAAAGAAACTTTATTGTCAATTTCCAAAAAATTGTAATCTAATTTTTCACCGGTTTTTCTGGCGATATCTATCATTCCTAAACCTCCGCCGCCTTTCATCGACATTTCTCCGTTATTTAAAATACGCTTGTAATATTCTTTTAGTTCTTCTTTATTGAGGCCATTTACTTCATCCAATCTGGCTCTTAAACCATTGATGTTTTCGTTTAAAATGTAGTTGCCGGTAATGATCGAATATTTATTGTCAATTTTACCAATGGTAAAAATTGCTGACCTGATTTTTTCTGAATCAACTTCTGTAATTTCATCGAGGTGATGATATAAATTTTGCAGGCATTCTACTAAAACATTGTAAACCTTTTTTTTCATTTTAGGTTCTTCCTGCATATTATCCATTTTATTCTCCATTATTTGAAGAATAGACGTCAATAAGTCGGATGTAATTTCTCCTTTAAATGAAAGCAAAATATTATTTCGCTCCATTTTATCGTATATATCGAAAACGTCCACTATGGAATAATTTGTTTTAATTTGCTGTAAATATATTATTTTAATTTAAATGCTACAGTATTTTCTTTAACGGTAAAAGTTGCTTCATCATCACAAGTGCCATTTCCAAAGTCTATTGTTCTTGTCTTAAAGCCTTCGGGAGTCAGCTCCATTAGGCCTTTATCAATATACCGGCATGTTTTATGTTTTAACAGGCTTTCTTGTTGTGAAACACTTGTTGAAAAGTTTGTGCCCTGACGGTTTGTGCCGAAAGCATCGCCAAACACGTGAATTACTGCACCGTCGGCGTTGGAATCGCCGTTTGGATAGATTACAAAAGTTCTGTTGAAGGAGTACTTAATAGTCGCCGTGCCGCTGGTACAACGTCCATTGATTAATGTAACATTGAAAGAGGGTGAAGATGTATTCATTTCCAAAGTCGTTAGAACCAGGCTATCGCAGGTGTAACTGATATTTTCAGATGTGTAGTTAACAAGTTTAACAATGATTTTTGAATCCTTTTTTACCTTTCCGTTTAAACGGATAGTGAGTTTTCCTGTTCTCGTTTTACCGTCGGGCATTATCATTCCGCATGTTGTGCCTGATGTGTTAAGTGAATAAACCACGTTTGGCGAGAAAGTACTGGTATCGCCACTTACATAAGAAAGTGTATCGCAGGTAAAAACGGTAGGGGTTGTAGCGGCTCCTGTGCCATTTGTGGCCTGGAGACTTTGATAAATTGCCGGCACGATGCTCAGAAATTCCTGGTCGATAATGGCGTAATCTACAACAGACTGCGTTTCGTTATCCACTTCCTGATTTTCCTTTTTACTGCAATTTGTAAATAGTACCGTACATAATCCTGCTAAAACCAGGGAGATTTGAAATGTTTTTGTCATCAAAGTCACTTTATAGCACTGTGGGTAAAGGCTGTTGTGGGCAAATATAAGGATTTAAATTAAATCTCAATGCCCACAATAAGAACGTCATCTACCTGTTCGTGGTTCAAACGCCAGTCTTCGAAATGTTTTTGAAGTTCAGATCTTTGTTCTTCAGCACTTTTTAAATGGATGCTGGCTAATAATTCGTGGAAACGTTTTACCATAAATTTTTTGCCTTTTTCTCCACCAAACTGATCGGCGTAGCCATCAGAAAACATATAAGCCATGGAAGCTTTTGCGGCGCTGACCGGATGCGTGGTAAAAGTTCTATTAACGTCGTACTGTGCTCCTCCAATAGGATATTTATTTCCATCCAGTTTTGAAAGTTCACCGTCTTTATTAACCATCACTAAGGGACGGTTAGCTCCGGCCCACTTGATTTCGTTGGATTTCTCGCTGATGGTAATAATGGACACGTCCATTCCGTCATTGGTACTAATTTCGTTGTGCCCCTGGCGGAGTGCTTCCTGAACGCCTTTGTGAAGGTTGTTCAATATTTCTCCGGGTTCTGTAACCCCTCTCTCTAAAACAATCTGGCGAAGAAGGTTATGTCCGATCATACTCATAAATGCTCCGGGAACTCCATGACCTGTGCAATCCACTACAGCGAATATTTTAATGCCGTTTTCTTCAGCGAACCAATAAAAGTCGCCACTTACAATATCCTTGGGCTGATAAAGGATAAATACTTTTTTGAGCTTTTTATAAATTGTTTCTTTGGAAGGAAGAATAGCCTCCTGGATACGCTTAGCATAAGTTATACTACCCATAATATCGCGGTTCTTTTCTTCGAGTTCTTTAGTACGTTCGGCCACTTTATTTTCGAGTACCTTATTCTTAAGTTTGATTGCGCGGGTTCTATATTGTGTATAGAAGTATATTAGTGCAATGCCAAGGATACTAATAATGGCGTAGAAGGCTTTTGTTTTCCAGAAAGGAGGTACAACGGTGATACGAATTTCAAAAGCTTTATCATTCCAGGTACCGTCGTTGTTGGATGCTTTTACTTTAAAGGTGTACTCTCCACCCGGAAGTTCTGTGTAAGACACATAACGCACGGTAGTGGGTGCTGACCACTCTTTATCATACCCTTCGAGTTTATATTTGAATTTATTTTTACCGGGATCACTGTAATCCATGGCCACCAACTCAAACTGAAAATAATTATCGTGCCAATCGAGATTTAATTGTTTGGTGTAGGTAATCAGGGAATCCATAACAACATCATTGCCCCCTCTTTTGTAGCCTATTACATAGGCTTCCGGGGCATGCAAATTGTCTTTTATAGAAGAGGGCCTGAAAGCATTAAATCCCTTAGCTCCACCAAAATACATCATCCCCGACTCTGAAACAAAGGCTGCTCCGCTATTGTATTCTGTGTTAACCAGACCGTCTTTAATACTGTAATTTTTAAACGTAATTTCTTTTTCAGATTGCAGGGGATTAAACCTGATCAAGCCTGCGTTTGAACTCATCCAAAAATTATCCACACTATCTTTTAAGATGGAATACAAATAAGTATTTGCCAATCCATCTTTAGAATAAAAATTATAAAAGGTATTGTTGTTTAATAGTTTACTTAATCCTGTAGAAGTCGCGGCCCAAATGTTTCCAGCTTTGTCTTCATTGATTCCAAGTACCAGATTCGAAGCGATTTCTCCAGCTTTGCCTTTGTTTGAAAAGGTATTTAATACTTTTAATTTTCCATTTTTATCAAAGCCTTCTAATTTGATAAGGCCTTTTTCAGAAGACCCTAACCAAACATGTCCTTTAGAATCTTTAAAAATTGTATTTATGCTGATTGCCGGTAATCCATCTTTTTCTTTAAAGCTTGTAACTTCAAAACTAGTTAAATCTACTTTATATAAACCATCAGAAACCGTTCCGGCATAAATTGCACCATTATCAATTTTTAAACTTACAACAGTGCCGCCAACATCATCGCTTAAAAAATTCTGAGACTTATTAGAAGTAATGTCGTAGCGAATTAAGCCATTGCCCCATGTGCCCAACCAATAAACATTTGCAGATTCTTTTGCAATGCTTAAGATGGTATAATCCGGTATTCCCTTAGTATGGGGGATATTTGTACCCGTTTCAAGATTTAACTGATGAAAGGTTTTTACGCCACCCAACATTACGGATCCTGCTTTATCTTCTGCAAATGCGTAAATATTACTAAAGTCGGTTTCGTAATTGTAAGTGGAGTTTGGAAATTTCTGAGAACGGAAAAAAGAAATATTTACTCCGCCAAGATCGGTTCCAATCCAGAAATTATTTTCGCGGTCACTAAAAATGCAATTGATGGGATTAGAATTTAAAGACAGAGGGCCTTCTTGTTTTGTGTAGTAATCAACTTTCTCATTAAGAAGATTATAAACCAGAACTCCCCAGGCCGTAGCAGCAAAGATTTTATTATCGCGAATAACGAAATCTTTGATATAATTGGAAGCTTCGTTTGGTTTGGTAAAAGAAATTTTTGATTCAATTTCGAACTGACCATCGACTTTATAAATACCAAAACCGTAAGTGCCGACATAAAGTTTGCCGCCGTAACTATCAATGTGTGTGATAGATTCAAGGTTAGTAACGTTTACTTCCAAATAATCCGGCACGATAAAATTAATTCTGTCAATTTTAGTATTCGTATTGTTAAGTCTCCACAAACCTTTGCCCATAGTTCCGACATAGAGAAGGCCACCCACATTTTCAACGCATGTAACATTGGTATTTTCACTTGTCAGAAATTTTTGCTTAACTTTTTTAGTTATGAAATCAAGCAGGAATAACCCTTTTTCGGTACCGATAAGAGCAGCTGTTTCATCTACTTTATAGATGACGTTAATGCGAGCGTTTAAATGGCCATCGATTTTGTCAAGCAAAGTAAATTTTTCAGTAGTAGGATCAAAAAGATTTAAGCCTTCGCGGGTGCCAACCAAAATAATATTTGGTCTTACTGATTTTAAAGCGGTAACATCTGAACACGAGAGTGAGCCGGGATTTGAAGGATCGTTTTTAAAAACTTTAATCTGGTAGCCGTCGTATTTATTTAAACCATCCTGGGTTCCAAACCACATAAAACCGAGGTCGTCCTGGATAATGGTTTTAACGAGGTTCGTACTCAATCCATCCTCGCTGGTGATGTGCTTAAATCTTAATTGCTGGGCAATAGAAGAATTAAGAAGAGTTAACAGCGTTACTAAAAAAACAGGTTTAAGCATCTTCATAACAGGACGACTAAGTTAATTATAATTTAAACATCACAAAAAAGTATATTTGTCGAAATAAAAAAGTTGAACGCTTTGATGTGTTTGGTCGCAGTAAAGTCACGGTTCGTCTAATTACAAGGTAAAAATTACAAAACTTAAATTAAAAATTTACAGGATGCCAAAAGTGCTTCGTATTATAAACCGTTTTAACCTGGGTGGTATCAGTTACAATGTATCTTATCTCAGTAAATTTTTACCGGCAAATTACGAAACACTTCTGATTGGAGGTCCGGAGGAAGAAGGGGAAGAAAGCTCTTTGTATATTCCCGAATCATTGGGATTAGAACCAAAAATTATCGAGGAATTGCGCCGAAGCATAAATCCTTTGGGCGATTATTTTGCCTACCGGAGAATTAAAAAAATCATTAAAGAATTTAAACCTGACATTGTACATACACATGCGAGCAAAGCCGGAGCCATTGGTCGTTTAGCCGCTTCGCACTGTAAAGTTCCTATCTTAATACATACCTTTCATGGTCACGTTTTTCATGGCTACTTTGGAAGTTTTAAAACAAGAATTTTTAAAAGTATTGAACGTTACCTGGCAAAAAAAAGTACTGCTATTGTAGCCATCAGCAATGCGCAGAAAAAAGAGCTGACTGAAATTCACGCGATTTGTGCCCCTGAAAAAATGCAGGTTATTCCTTTGGGATTTGATTTAAATCGTTTTAGGGAAAAGCAATCTGAAAAGAGAACTATTTTTCGTGAAAAATATCACTTAAACGAAGACGATATTGCTATAGGCATTATTGGGCGCCTTGCTCCTATCAAGAATCATTACTTATTTATTGACGCCATAGAACATCTTTCTAAAAACTCTCAACGAAAAATTGTGGCCTTTATAATAGGTGATGGAGAAACAAAACAAGAATTAATCGCTTATATCAAACAAAAACAACTCCCTTATTCGCTTCAAGCGGACGACAAGCAACTCTTTCAATTCACAAGTTGGATCAAGCAGGTGGATGGCGCTTTAGCCGGGCTAGACTTAGTTTGCCTGACTTCTAAAAACGAAGGTACTCCTGTGAGTCTGATCGAGGCCCAGGCAGCATCGAAATATATTATCACTACAAATGTGGGCGGCATACAAGACATTCTGCATCCCGATTGTGGGCTTTTATCAGAGGCAGACGATGCCAATGCTTACAAAAAAAATCTACTTTATGCCGTAGATAATTTTGAGGAAGTAAATAAAAAAGCGGGAATAGCGAGCGCGGAAGTTATCCGCAAATTCAGCTATACCCGCTTGTGTAAAGACATGGATGATCTTTACAAAAAATTACTTCCTAGTTAATTTCCAATTCGAAGGGAAGTCTTGCCTGAACGCCTTCTAATTTAATAACGTTTTGTAACTGTTTAAAGTACTTATAAACCGGACCAAGATTTGTTTTTATCATTTTGGTTTCCATTTCACTTTCTTTTTTTCCAAAGAAATCATCGAAAGGATTTTTTTGTTTTGGCAACTCAAGCACTTTATATTCTTTTACTTTTGCTTTTGAAGCGGCATACGCGATCGCATCATTTAAACCACCAAGTTCGTCTACCAATTTAATTTTAATTGCATCTGCCCCTGTCCATACCCTTCCCTGCCCTATGCTATCCACTTCAGCCTGCGTAATGCCGCGACCTTCAGCAACACGTTTTGTAAACGTATCGTAAACTCTTTCTACCGAACTCTGAATATAATCGTATTCTTTGCCTGACACCGCGCGAAGTCCTGTGCCCATATCGCTGTGTTTATTTGTATTTACAGTATCGATTGTTATACCTAATTTATTCTCCAGCATTTTATTCAGGTTAGGAATAATTCCAAATACACCAATAGATCCTGTTATAGTATTAGGTTGTGCAAAAATTCTATCAGCTGCGCAACTAATATAGTAGCCTCCACTTGCGGCAAGATTGCCCATGCTCACCACCATTGGTTTTACTTTTTTAGACAATAAAACTTCTCTCCATATCACGTCGCTTGCCAGTGCGCTTCCGCCCGGTGAATTTACTCTTAACACGATGGCTTTGATCTTATCATCGAGACGTGCTTCGCGGATGGCTTTTGCCAAGCGGTCGCTTCCAATCTCATCATCATTGCCATCGCCACTGCCAATATTACCATTGGCGTAGATCACAGCAATTTTATCCCCTTTTACTTTTGTTTCTGTTTTCTCTTCATATTTTTCAAAATCTAAAAACTTAAGCTTTTCAGTGTCTTTCATGTTGATTGTTTTCTTCAATGCAGAAACAACTTCGTCTTCGTAAGCTAACTGATCTATGAATTTACCAACAGCATCTTCCGGAAATTTAATTTCCAAAGTATTAGCCATCCTGTTTAATTCGTCTATGCTTATTTTACGGTCTTTTGAAATCGAGCTCAACATTGTATTCCAAATGCTGTTTAAAAAAATTTCCGACTGGTAACGGTTAGCCTGGCTCATTTTATCCAGCAAAAAAGGTTCTACAGCACTTTTAAATCTGCCGTGTCTGAACACCTGCATTTCAATATCTAATTTTTCGAAGCTATGTTTGAAGAACATGAGGCTTGCGCCTAATCCTTTCCAATCCATACTTCCCTGAGGATTTAAAAACACTTTAGTAGAAACAGATGCCAGGAAATACTCTTGTTGCGAATAACTTTCAGAATAGGCATAAATAAATTTTCCCGATTTTTTAAATGCTTCGAGGGCATTTCTTACTTCAAGTACTGTTGCAGAACCTGCGCGCATATTTTTTACGTATAAATAAATACCCTTAATGTTTTTATCAGACGCTGCTGCTTCAATTGTTTTGATCATGGTATTTAAGGCAAGACCTCCGCCTCCGCCAAACTCACTCATACCGCCAAAATCTTTAAAAGGATTTTGTTTTTCACGTTCTGCTATCTCGCCATCGAGCACAAGTTTTAAAATAGAGTTGGTCTTGGTTTCAGTTACTTCGTCTTTATCTTTAGAATCAGTAAAACTTGACTTAACTGCCGCTATGGTTATAAAAATGGCGAGAACTGTGGCAATCACAATCCCTAAAATTGATCCGAAAAATGCTCCGAAAAACTGTTTCATAATGTTGTTGTTTCTTAATTTGTAAAAAGTGTACCCCTTATCGCTGCAAGAAAAGGTTAGTTCATAGTTTATTCTTTATTAGTAATTATCAGCCATACGGGCTAATGTTTATATTTGTAACGGTTGTAAAATTAAAAATATAAATGATTGTTTTTGGAAAGATAGTATGAATGTGGTTTTTTTAGGTTTAGGCGGAAACATTGGCAACCGTATGGAAAATCTCGTGAATGCAAGAGAAGCCTTAAGTAAAAAATGCGGCACAATTGTTAAAGTTTCTGGCGTATATGAAACCGAAGCCTGGGGCTCGAATTCTAAAAACAATTATCTTAACCAGGTGGTGAAAATGGAAACTTCACTTACGGTTCAGGAATTACTTGAGAGAATTCTTAGTGTAGAATCAGAATTAGGACGCGTTCGCACGGAGAAACAAAACTCCGACAGAACGATGGATATAGATATACTCTTCTATAATTCAGAAATTATCAATCTTGATCATCTTCATATACCGCATCCACGCCTGCATTTGCGCAAATTCGTTTTAATTCCCTTATGTGATATTGAAGCCGACTATATTCATCCATTACTTAAAAAAACGCTGATAGAACTTTTGAAAAATTGCGAGGATAAGCTCAAAGTAAGTGCTGTAGGTTCCGTTTAAGCTTTTTTTACCCGGGTTTAAAAACTTCTATGCAAGCATAGCTTTTTTTTTTGAAAACTTGATAAAAGATAATTTTGGCCAAACAAGCTAAAACTTATACATTTAGCACATTCGTAATGAAAAAAATCTACTTATTACTTCTCACCGTTTGTTCTAGTTTAATTTCCAATAGTCAGATAACCCTGGTTGGACATACGCTGCTAAATAATTCAGCAGTAAAACAAGTGCAAATCAGTGTAAAAACTGAGGGAGTAATCACCAAGACTCTGAATACACAATCAAAATCGGATTTTAAACTAGAGCTCGACTACGGAAAGATATACGATATCTATTTTCAAAATCCCAGGAGTCCGGTAATGTACATGCGGGTGGTTGCGAATACGATTCCGGTAGAAAAGTACGAGTACAGGATGGGTTACGAGCTCAACATTCCTTTTGTATACAAGACAGATGAAGATGTAGATACCACTGTATTTAAAAACCCGTTCTTCCGGGTTATTTTTAATGGCAGTAAAAAAATGGTGGATGACACTGCCTACAACACCGCTTTTGCGAAAACGGTAATTGTAAAACCGTCAAAAAGAAATGATCCTGCAGTGGTGTCATCCGGTAATAACGACAGTGTTAAAATAACCCCTGTTAAGTCTGTTGAGGTGCAGGCAATTGTTGCCGGAAAAGTTATTCTTAATTGCAATCCACAATTAACGGTCAAAAACAAGCCCATTTCCCTTTACAATAAAAGCGGTGAACTGGTTAAATCAACTTATACCAATCGTTTCGGAGCTTTTTCTTTTTCGGGAATAGCAGCCATGGATGTCTCTAAAATTGTTATGGATATTAAGGATATTTCTGCTGATAATTCTTTATACCTGGTAACCTCTAAGAATGCCTCGGTGGCCATTTCGAAACCAATGGATGGATATTGTGAATGGAAAATTAAAACTACGGAACTTATAAAATTAGTAGACAATCACTTTACAAGTAATATTGGAGGAAAACTTATATCCTCTAAACCAAAGGAAAAAAAGTTCTATGCAAAAAAAGAAGTTTACCTTTTGAATGAATACAATACTATTATAAGAAAGACGACAACCAATTTATTCGGGACATTTGTATTTGAAGATATTCGTCCTGATCATCGTTATTTTATTGGTATTGACGCCAGCAATATTGCCGGTGAAAAAGTAGATCTTTTAAGCAAGGAAGATAATTTTATTGGGACGCTCGATAGCCTGGCTGGTGGGAAGCGCGGGTTGAAAATTATGAGTAATTATAATACTGCCTTCAACGACCTTTCGGTGGGTGACGATGAAATGAAAATGGACGTAAAGGCGACTATTTACGGTGACAATGTAAACACGCCCATTGGGAAGCTAAAAATCATTTTATTGAATGATAAATATGAGGTGATCGACAGTACTGTAACGGACGATTTTGGAACTTTTAAATTTAAGTACCTTCCCTTCTTAAAACGTTTTTATTTAAGTGCCGAAAATACCGACAACATTCTGGACGTATTTAAGGACATAATTATTTACAGCAACGACGATAACCTTATTAAAATAATGACCCATCAGAAAGGTTCCAAATTCTCTTACAAGCCCGTTAATGCAGAGCTATCGAGCATGCGTGACCTGGAACTGGAAGATCCTTGGCTGGAATTTGTGGATGCAAAAAAACCAGGAACCGGTCAAAAAAGAAGTTTAACCGAAGCACCAAAATCAATTGTAGAAAACATTTTGTTTGAAACCGGAAAATATAGTATTACACCGCAGTCAAAGGAAATTCTTGATAAAATTATCCTGGTTTTAAATAGCAACAAACAACTTAAACTGGAAGTGGGCGCTCATACGGATAGCAAAGGGAATGAGGCATCTAATTTGCAACTTAGCCGATTGCGGGCAAAAACAGTTCAGGATTATATTACAAAATCGGGAATTGATATAAAACGTATTATTTCAAAAGGCTATGGAGAAACAAAACTCCTTAACAATTGCAAAGATAACCAACCTTGCAGTGAGCTGGAACATGCACAAAACAGAAGAATAGAATTTAAAATACTTGGAGAATAAAATGAAGACTACTGAAATTAACTTTACGGTTACTGTTGATGAAAATAATTTACCACACTCAATTAAATGGAGTGCTCCCGACACGGGAGAAGCAAGCGAGTGTAATAGCTTAATGATTGCTTTGTGGGATAAAAAAGAAAATAACACCCTGAGAATAGATCTTTGGACTAAGGACATGATGGTAGATGAAATGAAAAAATTCTTTCATCAAAATGTTATGACACTTACAGACACTTATGTGCGTGCTACGGGCGATGACGCTACGGCAAAAAAAGTAAAACAATTTTTTGGTGAGATTGGTAAAGACATCGGGGTATTAAAATAAGCCCTACTCTTTTTTAAACTTCCTTTGAATTTTCGAAGAAACTGAAGTTTACATTGCCATAATTTCTAAGCTTTGTAAAACCCTGCAGACCTTCCAGTTTGGTTCTTTGACCGTGCTCGATGATCAGCATACCATTTTCTTTTAACAAACCACGTTCAAAAACGAGTTTGTGAATGTTTGGAATTTCAGGAAGATCGTAAGGCGGATCGGCAAAAATCAAATCAAATTTCGAGGTAGAATTCTTTAGAAAATCAAACACGTCATTTTTAAGGGCGTTGATATTAAAATTCAGTTCTTTACTTGTTGCCCTTAAAAAACCGGCACATTTAAAATGTTTATCTACTGCTACAATCTCTTTAGCTCCGCGGGAAGCAAATTCTAAAGAAATATGTCCAGTACCGCTAAACAAATCAAGCACCGTTAGCTCTTCGAAATCAACCTTATTTGTCAGAATATTGAAGAGTCCCTCTTTTGCGAAATCGGTAGTAGGTCGCACCGGTAGATCTTTGGCTACTTTAATAACTTTGCCTTTGTGGGTGCCTCCTATAATTCGCATAAATGTTGATTTAGTAAAGTAAAATAATAATGTTGAGGCATTGAAGCTAGTTCTCCGTTTAATTTCACAGAAGCGTCACTTACACAAAACTCGACCTGCCTGATGTATTTTTTCAAGCTTTGTATAACAGAGTCGTTGGCATTTCTTTCTGCGGCAACCGACAGTCTTACGTGAAGCGGATTTAAATTAAACTGCTCCATCATAAATAAAACATAATAGAGTATATCTTCATTATTCTCGAAGGCAAACACGTTATAAAATAAGACTTCTGTTTTGTCTTTGGCGGCGAGCTCTATAAAGCCATCGCCAATATTCAGATATAAATTGGCATTTTTTAAAGAATGCTGGCTAAAAAACAAGGACATGCTTACAGCGCCCTGGTGTCTTAACGAAGCATTCGGAAAAGTCTTTTCAAAATAATTCAGCAGATCGGATTCAACAGTAAAACAAAAATTAATGTTTTTAACCGAGTGTTTTAATGAGCGCTTTACAAGTTCAACACCGGTCGCAAAATGCAAGATCGGTTTAATATCTTCCACTTGTGAAAAAGCCTCAGGAAGCATTGTAAAATCTGTATTGAGAAAACTAACATTTACTCTTTCGAATTTTTTCTGATGCAGCAAATAATTGTTGACGAGAAAAGAAATTTTATCGGTCAGATCAAACGTAGTATTTGCCAGGTGCGTAATTTCGACATGGCATAATTCTATTACATTTTTAAAATTCTGAGTAGAGATGGCATATACAAAAGAAGCGGGACCTATCAGGATGGATAGGCTTAACACTTCACCATTTGCCGGTTTTTCGCTGTAATAGTGCTTTGTTATATATGCCTCGCTGGTCATAAGAAACAAAGCTAACACATTCTTAAATTAAAAAACAATTTATTTAAGAAATCGCTGTATTAAGATGATTTGTTCTTTTATTTTTTTCGGTCACGACCTTTATACTGCTTAATTCTGACTATTTTTGAAAAGACAAATGCTTAGAAAAGACCCTGTTCAGGATTTTAAAAACCTTATTCCCACTTACCTGCCATTTTCGCCAAATGGAGATCAGTTGGAGGCTATTGATAAGATCTCTGATTTTATTTTTAACCGTGACGACCGGAGTGTTTTTATTTTAAAGGGATATGCCGGTACCGGAAAGACCAATCTCATTTCAGCATTTACAAAAGCTTTACCCGTTATAAAATGGCGCAGTGTGCTGCTTGCTCCCACCGGGCGGGCGGCAAAAGTATTGAGTGCCTATTCGCAAAGGCAGGCACAAACTATACATAAAAAAATATTCAGGAAACAGATGGATGCTAATGGCAGTGTTTTGTTTTCTTTGGCTGATAACCTTCACCGCAACACGCTTTTTATAGTGGATGAAGCTTCGATGATAAGTGCCGATTCGGGAGGAGAAAGTCTTTTTAATAGTTTACTTGAAAATCTTTTCGAATACATTTACAGTGGAGATAATTGTAAACTGATTCTTATTGGAGATACAGCGCAGTTGCCACCCGTAGGGAGTAATGAAAGTCCGGCTCTGAATCGCGAGTATCTTAAAAATGCTTTTTACCTGAACATTCATTTTTTTGAGTTGAAAGAAGTGGCCCGTCAAAGGTTGGAAAGCGGCATCTTATTGAATGCTACCAATTTGCGTACAACTATAGACGCAGAACAATTCGAAGTGCCGAAACTACAGTGTACCTCTGATGTGGTACGACTTTCGGGAGAAGACCTGGAGGATACACTTAATTCGTGCCTTTCGAATTACGGGGAAGAGAATGTGGTTATTATTACAAGGAGTAACAAAAGGGCCAATTTATTTAATCAGAGTTTCAGGAATCGTATAAAATTGTATGAGGAAGATCTGGTGGCTGGCGATAAAATCATGATCGTTAAAAACAATTATTTTTGGTTACCCGAAAATAATGGGGAGGCTGGTTTTATTGCTAACGGAGATATGGCGGAGATCACAAGAATTATAAATCGCGAAGAACTATACGGTTTTCACTTTTGTGAATGTGTTATAAAATTTGTGGACTATCCTAATTTGGCTGAGCAACAGGTTAAACTTCTGACCGACAGTTTATACACCGATAATCCAGCCTTACTACCTGAAGATCAACGCAGATTGTATGAAGCTGTTTTAGAAGATGTGAGTGATGAGCCAATAAAAGGAGTTAGAATGTCTTACTTAAAAAAGAGTCCTTATTATAATGCTCTTCAGGTAAAATTCAGTTATGCAATAACCTGCCATAAATCACAAGGCGGACAATGGCCTGTTGTATTTATAGATCAAGGATTTTTAAAAGATGAGAATGTTGACCATGGATTTACAAGATGGCTTTACACAGCCATAACAAGGGCTACAGAGAGAATCTACCTCATAAATTTCAATGAACATTTTTTTTCATAAAGCATTAATTATTAACTCTTTAATGTTTATTAATAAATCAATTTATTTTTTAGTCTGCCTCTAAAACCTTATTTTTGCTGGATGCGGACCGTATTTTAATAGATGGAAAGACTTTTTATTTTATTCTTATTTTCATTATTCTGTTATGCTTCTGAGGCTCAAAGCTTTATGCGTCCTAACGAGTGGAAGAAATATAAACGGGAACTTTTTATTTCTGCCGGCACTTCTAATTTCTTAGGAGACCTTGGCGGGCAGAAAGGAAATGGTAAAGATTATAGTCCGGCCGATTTAAATTTCAGTCAAAGCCGCACAGCCTTTTCTGTAGGCGCGAGGTATAAATTAAAACGTTCGGTGAATGTGGTTGGTAAATTCAGTTATCTGAATGTAAAAGGTGATGACGCTAAAACCGACAATCCAGTTAGAAATAACCGGAACTTAAATTTTAAATCGAATATTTTTGAATTATCCGGCCGACTTGAGTTTGGTTATCAAAGTACAAAAAGAGGGAGCAGTCGTTACGGGGTTCGCAGAAATTACGGGCGTATGAAAAACATTACCCATAATCTTTATGGTTTTGCCGGTCTGGGTGCATTTTATTTTAATCCAAAAGGAAGAACCGCTGATGGAGAATGGGTAGAATTAAGACCTCTGGGTACGGAAGGTCAGGGGCTTCCAGGGGGACCGAAACAATACTCTAATTTCAGCATGAATATTTTGGCTGGAGCATATTATAAACTAACGCTGAATAAAGTCTGGTCGTTCGGGATTGAATTTTGTTACCGTAAAACCTTTACTGATTATATTGACGATGTTGGCGGGCGTTATTACGACCGCGCAGCATTAGAAGCCAAGAACAGTTTAACGGCAGAGATGGCCGATCCGAGTAAGGGAAGACTTCTTCCTCCTGGTGAAGACAATCCTTTTTATACAGCTACGGAACCCAATGCTGACGGATCGGGTGCTCAGCGTGGCGATACTCAGAAAGACACATACATGAGTCTTGAGTTAACTGTGGGCTACACCTTTAAGAAAGCCCGTAAATCTGCTCGTTTAAGAAGTAAATTCTAATTTATTCGGAAGACTCTTTAGTAGGTTCTCCATTTTTTTGATGCGGTTTTGCGCTGGCTATTTCCGGTAACTTTAAATCCTAAAATGTCCGAAAAAAACACCAGTCTGCAATGCATGTGTTTGCAGGATGATGACGAATATGAAATCCAGGCAGGCTTTGTTTCTAAAGAATTCTACAGATGAATACAGTTTAACATGAGACTTGATGGCATAAAAAAACCTCAGACAGATGTGTCTGAGGTTTTTTATTAAGTTTATTTAAATTATTTCTTAGCCGGAGCAGCTTTTGCAGCTGCAGCAGGAGCTGCAGATTTAGCTGGAGCAGCTTTAGCAGGCTCTTCCACTACCACGTTACGAGTTGTATCAACACTAACGATAGAAATATTTTTTGGATGCAATAAAGTGATGCCATCAATATTGATGTCACCGGCAGAGATAGATTTTCCGATAGCCAGTTTTTCGATGCTTAAGTCGATATACTCTGGTAATTTAGAGATAAGACCTCTTACTTTTAACTTACGCAATTTCAAAGTTAATTTACCACCCGCTTTCACACCTTCAGATGTTCCGCTTGTTTTAACTGGTAAATGAACTGTTACAGGTTTGTCTTCGTTAACCTGTAAAAAGTCAGCATGAATTAATTTGTCGTTAATTCTGTGGTATTGTGCTTCCTGAAGAATTGTTTTGTAAGTTTTTCCACCTACTTCAACATTTACGAGATTTGTTTCAGGAGTAAAGATAATATCTTTAAAATGACGGATATCGGCGCTAAAGTGAATTTGCTCACCTGCTCCATAAATTACACATGGAACTAAACCTTTAAGTCTTAATGCTGCCGCATCTACTTTCCCTACGTTCGCTCTTGGCGAACCGCTCAATGATACTGTTTTCATTTTGTTTTTTTTTTGTTTGTTTTTAAATTGTAAAATGGAATTACGCCGAAGGCTTCATTGCATTTTTGTTTGTTTGTTATAAAATAAAATTGCTACTTATTGATTCGTAATTATGGACGCTGTTAATCACTTTTGCGAATAATGGCGCTACACTTAATACTTTAATTTTAGAACTTTCATGTGATAAAGGAATAGTGTCGGTTACGATCAACTCCTGCAGACTTGATTTCTCGATGTTCTCGTAAGCTTTACCAGATAAAACCGGGTGTGTGCAAATGGCTCTAACACTTAATGCACCGCGATCCAACATCATTTCAGCTGCTTTACAAAGTGTTCCACCTGTATCAACCAGGTCGTCTACTAAAATAATATTTCTGCCTTCAATTTCACCAATGGCGGTCATGCTTTCTACCACATTGGCTTTTGCGCGTTGCTTGTAACAAATTACCATTTCCGCTTTTAAATGTTTGGCGTATCCGTTGGCACGTTTACTTCCACCCATATCTGGAGCTGCGATGGTAAGGTTATCGAGTTTTAATGATTCTATGTAAGGTAAAAAGATAGTGGAGGCATAAAGGTGATCTACAGGCACGTTAAAGAAACCCTGGATCTGATCAGCATGAAGGTCCATAGTCATAACTCTGGTTGCTCCGGCTACAGCCAGCATATCGGCCACTAATTTAGCGCCAATAGCCACACGTGGTTTATCTTTACGATCCTGGCGTGCGTATCCAAAATAGGGAAGCACGGCTACAATATGCCTGGCACTTGCGCGCTTTGCTGCATCTATGAGCAAAAGCATTTCCATTAAATTGTCTGCCGGGGGCATTGTACTTTGAATTACAAAAACACTTTGGCCACGGATACTTTCTTCGTATGAAGCCTGTAATTCTCCGTCACTAAAGCGATAATGCTCAACTTTGCCTAAAGGCTGACCATAAGCATTAGCTATTTTTGCAGCTAAGGCTTCGGTGGCAATTCCTGAAAATAATTTTACCTGTGATTCCATTTTTTTAAGGATGGCAAATATAGGGATTTTTTGTGGTTTTACGGCTAAAGAGGCTAAAAAAAGACTTTCTTTTTAAAAAATCCATAAACTCAAACCTTTATTACAGAGATAACATTCTATTAACCTAAACCGGTGAGTGTTATATTTTGGCTTTTAATAACAAATGGGTCAATCTAAATTCTATTTATGACCGTAAATGCATACAAATAACCAAAACTTAAAACCAAATATTATGAAAATCATCAAAACACTTGCATTAGTAGCTTTCGCTTCTTTATTATCTGTAAACAGCTTAAGCGCACAAAGTATGTCAGGAGAAAAAACAGTAGAAGTTGGTGGTGCAGCCATGTACCCTTCTAAAAACATTATTGAAAACGCTGTTAACTCTAAAGATCACACCACTTTAGTAGCTGCCGTTAAAGCTGCAGGTTTAGTTGAAACTTTACAAGGTGCAGGTCCTTTTACTGTGTTTGCTCCAACTAACGCAGCTTTCGATAAATTACCAAAAGGTACAGTAGAAACTTTGGTTAAGCCTGAAAACAAAACTATGCTTACAAACATTTTAACTTACCATGTAGTTTCAGGTAAATTAGATTCGAAAGCTTTATCAGAAATGATTAAAAAAGGAAACGGGAAAGCAGAACTTAAAACCGTTAACGGTGATATGCTTACTGTATCTATGAAAGGAAACAAAGTTGTTTTAACGGATGCAAAGGGCGGAATGTCTACTGTAACTATTAAAGACGTTTACCAAAGTAATGGTGTTATTCATGTAATAGACACAGTTGTAATGCCGAAATAAGTAGTGGCATGACATACTAAATAAAAACCCCTGGTAATTTCCAGGGGTTTTTTATTTATAAGGTTTTGGTTTTTACCAGGAATTTCTGTCTCTCACATTTGGACGTTGGTGATTAGTATCTGTTTCGCCGTATTGATCTGTTTGACTTTTTCTGTTGCCTGTTTTTCCTGAATATTTTTCGTGATCGCCGTAAGACGATGATTGTCCATAAGAAGGATAACTTTCGTAATACCCATAATTTCCTTTGCTACGGTCGGCATCTTCCCTACCCCAGCTATAACGGTCATCTTCGCGCGAACGGTTATTTTCTCTGTCATAATCGTTATCGTGACGGTAAGTGTAACCACGTTCATCGCGACGGGAATAATTTTCTGAAGGATCGTAATTGCGTTCGCCGTAAGACGTTGTATAATCGCTGGCATTGCGGCCATTGTAGCCTTCGTTGTCCGAGTCACGGTTCTCGTTATAACTTCCATTATTCGTATTTCGGTTATTACGGGAAGAATATTCTGATTGTGAACGGTAAGAATTATCGTAATTGTTACGGGAAGTTTCGGGTTCACGATCCTGTGGCCATTGGCGTGAGTTATTCATAGTGTAACGGTCGTTGTAGGATTGTGAACCGGAATCGTAGCGCCCCGAGCGGTCGTAATTATTTTCTGAGCCGTAACCACCGCTACTTCTGAATGTGTAAGAATCATTATCGCGGCGGGTATCGCTGTTGTATGAATTCCTATTGGAATTATCGCCGCCAAAATTACTGGATCCATATCCATAACGGCGGTTATCTTCCGGGAAACCATCATTATAATTATTTTGGTTTGTGGAACGGTTGTAATCGTTATAATTTGATTCACGATTACTTGTGTTTTGCCTGTGATCGGAGTTATCGTTATTACGATTACCACGGTAAGTGTTTTGTGATTTCATGATTTAAGTTTTAAAACGTTAGATAAAAGACCATGAAAAGCCAATGCCAGCCTAGAAAGTTGTCACAGCGCGATAATTGGAGAAAAAATTACGCATCCGAAATCTTTCGTCAACAAGTTAATAAGATATTCCTAAGACTTCTGACTACCTGGTTGGCACATTTTTGAGGGAATTGCTGCTGAAAGTTTTCGGGTAAAATTTCAAGCTGCTTAAGACAATCTTCGATTACAGGCACACTCTTGAATTATACTATTTCCTCCTTTAACCGTCTGAAAACCAGTTTTAACAACATATTACTATAAAATATAGCAAATAATAACTATAAATTATAACTAACTTCACAAAACTAAATTCCAGGAAATGAAACGCGCGGTTGATCAGTCGGTAATAGAATCTTTGCAAAAACAGATTTTGAATTTGCAAGGCCATAGGCAACAAAGCGACGAGCCCTTACAAAAAAGTGGGTTGGGACTTCTTGAATCGGCTTTCCCAAATAAAGTATTTCCGAGAGCAGCTATACATGAACTTATTAGTTATAATTCGGAAGATGCTGCTTGTACCAGTGGTTTTCTGGCCATCATTTTAAGTCAGTTGATGCAAACAGGAGGTTCGTGTTTATGGATAAGCACAGTACCGCGTCGCAGCATCTTCCCTCCAGCTTTAAAATCTTTTGGTGTTGACCCTGAAAGGATTTTATTTGTTGACGCTAAAAGACCTAAAGACACCTTGTGGGCACTAGAAGAAGCGCTAAAATGCAATGCCTTACCTGTTGTGGTTGGCGAACTCAATGAACTGAGCTTTAATGACTCTCGTCGCTTACAATTGGCTGTAGAACGCAGTCAGGTGACAGGCTTTATTCATCGCTTCAGGCCTAAATCGGTAAATGCAGTTGCTTGTGTATCGCGTTGGAAAATTACCGCCCTTGCCAGCTGGTTACCCGACAGTCCAGGCATTGGCTTTCCCCGATGGAATATAGAATTATTAAAAGTAAAAAACGGTACACCTCACCAATGGCAGGTGCAATGGAGCGATAAAGGACTTGAATATTTACAACCTTCAGGCGACAAACAAACTTTCTTCGCTACCAATAATGACAACAGGAATACGGGTTAATGGCACAGCGCATTGTAATTATATGGTTTCCGCATTTGATGACAGATTGGTTGCTGCGACGCAAGCCTCAACTAAAGACAGAAACTTTTGCGCTTGCATTGCTTGAACGTAACCGGCGAGTGATTAAGGCTGTGAATAAAAACGCCCAGGAAAGAGGTATTTATACAGAAATGGTAGTAGCAGATTGTAAAGCCCTGGTACCTGAATTACAGGTATACGATTATGATCCTGATCAACCTTTAAAACTTCTATCGGCTCTTGCTGAATGGTGCATACGTTTTACTCCTGTTGTATCGCTAGAGTTACCAGATAGTTTGATACTTGATGCAGATGGGTGTACACATTTATGGGGTGGCGAAACCGAGTATATAAATGATATATACAAACGTTTTTCTGACTTTGGTTATACAACACGTATAAGCATTGCTGATACTATTGGCAGCGCATGGGCCGTTTGCCGTTTTGAACAAACTGCACTGGCAGTTAAACCCAATGATCAGGTAAAGGCTATAGAAGACTTGCCACCCGCAGCTCTGCGACTTGAAACCGCTACGCTAGATAAACTGGCAAAACTTGGTTTTCTTACAATTAAAAGTTTTATGAATATGCCTCGTGCCGCTTTGCGCAGAAGGTTCGGGCAAAATTTACTGAAGCGATTGGATCAGGCTCTTGGCGCAGAAATGGAGTTGATAAACCCTATTCAACCTATAAGTCCTTACCAGGAACGTTTACCAAGTTTAGAGCCTATTTGTACCGCAGCAGGAATTGAAATTGCTTTAAAAAATTTACTGGAAACTTTGTGCCTTCGTTTGAACCGTGAAAGCAAAGGACTTAGAATAGCTGAGCTAAAATGCTACCGTATAGATGGAACTATTCAATCAATAGGAATAGGCACCAATAGGCCTTCGCGCAATGTCATGCATCTCTTTAAATTGTTTGAGATCCGGATTTCTGAAATACAGCCTGATCTGGGTATTGAATTATTTGTACTTGAAGCGGGCATAGTAGAAGAGTTGTTAAGTTCACAGGATGCTCTCTGGTCGGTAAGCAATTCCAATGAATCGTCTATAGCTGAGCTTCTGGACAGGCTGGAAGGAAAAACCGGCGCGGGGTCTATACATCGCTATTTACCGGCAGAACATTACTGGCCCGAATATTCAATAAAACAAGCCTGTTCTTTAGTTGAAGAACCAACAACTGCCTGGAGAACAGATTTGCCGAGACCTCTGCACCTTCTTTCAGTACCTGAACAAATAGAAGTCAGTGTTCCTATACCCGATTATCCGCCTTTACTTTTTATTTATAAAGGATTGCGTCATACTGTAAAAAAAGCGGATGGTCCGGAAAGGATAGAACAGGAATGGTGGACACAAACAGGAGCGTACAGAGATTATTATTGTGTGGAAGATGAGAAGGGCGCCAGGTATTGGGTGTTTCGTTCGGGCGATTATAGAAGTGAGAGTGTTAAATGGTTTTTACACGGTTTTTTTTCGTGATGGCCCCCCTAGGGTATGCTGGAACTGTTCTCGACTACGCTCGAACTGACATGCGGATGTTTCGAACTGTTCTCGACTACGCTCGAACTGACATTCTCGGGTATGCTGGAACTGTTCTCGACTACGCTCGAACTGACATGTCGGGTATGCTGGAACTGTTCTCGACTACGCTCGAACTGACATGTGGATGTTTCGAACTGTTCTCGACTACGCTCGAACTGACATGCTCGGGTATGCTGGAACTGTTCTCGACTACGCTCGAACTGACATTCTCGGCTATGCTCGAACTGACATTCTCGGGTATGCTGGAACTGTTCTCGACTACGCTCGAACTGACATGTCGGGTATGCTGGAACTGTTCTCGACTACGCTCGAACTGACATTCTCGGATATGCTGGAACTGTTCTCGACTACGCTCGAACTGACATGTCGGGTATGCTCGAACTGACATGTGGATGTTTCGAACTGTTCTCGACTACGCTCGAACTGACATTCTCGGGTATGCTGGAACTGACATGCTCGGGTATGCTGGAACTGTTCTCGACTACGCTCGAACTGACATTTTCGACTACGCTCGAACTGACATTTTCGACTATGCTCGAACTTACATGCTCGGCTATGCTGGAACTGACATCGCATTACTCAGGGAGACGTCAGAAAAATAAATATGAAATACACGGAACTACAAATAACAAGCAATTTTAGTTTTTTACGAGGCGGTTCGCATCCTGAAGAACTTGTGAATCATGCTTTAGAACTGGGTTATACGGAAATTGCTATTACTGATCATAATACACTAGCGGGCGTGGTAAGAGCTTATAGCGCCAGCAAAGAAAAACCGATTCGCATTATTCCGGCATGCAGATTAAATTTATTGGATGGACCTTCTCTTTTGGCTTATCCTACAAACAAGGAAGCTTATGCCCGTCTTTCGGGTTTATTAACCGAAGGAAACAGACGTGCAGAAAAAGGTGAATGTTACTTACGTAAAGCCGATGTTTACCGTTATGCGGAGGGTATAAAATTTATCGTGATTCCTCCGTCTTCCTTGACAGCTTCTTTTGCTATTGAGCCGGAATTTATTTCTGCATTAAAGGACTATAAAAAAGAACTTGGCGCTGATCTTTATTTAGGAGCCATACGATCTTACCAGGCTAATGATGCAAAAAAGATCTTTTGTCTTGCCGAATTAGCCAAGCTCTACTCTACTCCTCTGGTAGCAATGAATGATGTGCATTACCATATGCATGAGCGGCGGGAGCTCCAGGACATTCTTACCTGCGTTCGCGAAAAATGTACTATTTACGATGCCGGTTATCGTCTACATCAAAATGCAGAGCGTTATTTAAAATCACAAGAAGAAATGCTGCGCTTATTTGCGCACTATCCTGAAGCTATTGAGAATACGCAGAAGATTGCAAAGGCCTGCACGTTTTGCCTGAGTGAATTAAAATATACTTATCCTAAAGGACTTACCAATGAAGGACGCACACACCAGGAAGAACTCGCCTATCATACATGGATAGGTGCTCATAAAATGTTTGGTGAAACTCTTCCTGAAAAGATCAAACAGAATATTGAATTTGAACTTGCTTTTATTCAAAGAAAAGATCTTGCTTATTATTTTCTGACCGTGTTTGATTATGTGTGTGAAGCCCGGCGTCGTGATATATTGTGCCAGGGCCGAGGTTCAGCGGCCAACTCAACTGTCTGTTATTGCCTTGGCATTACTTCTGTAAATCCTACCAAGCACAGATTATTGTTTAGCAGGTTTATGAGTGATGCGCGTAACGAGCCTCCCGATATAGATGTAGATTTTGAGCACAACCGACGGGAAGAAATCATACAATATATTTACGAAAAATATGGCCGGGATCACGCCGCCATTGTAGCCACTGTTACGCAAGTGCATTACAAAGGTGCTATACGTGATGTTGGCAAGGCTATGGGACTTTCGCTTGATGCAATCAACACACTCTCCTCATCCGGCTGGGAATTAACGGAAGAATGGCTGGAAGGGAAACAAACAACTTCATCGGGATTCAGTGCAAAAGATCCACACCTGCTTAAAGTATTAGATCTCACAAATCAATACAAAGGATTTCCACGCCAGTTAGGACAACATACAGGCGGTTTTGTGTTAACTGAAAACAAAATATCTGATCTGTGTCCAGTACTAAATGCCCGTATGGAAAACAGAACAAACATAGAATGGAACAAAGATGACATAGAAGATCTTGGCATTTTAAAAGTAGATGTTCTGGCCCTTGGTATGCTCTCCTGCATACGCATCTGCTTTGATCTGATTAAACTGCATTACAATCTTGATTACACACTGGCAAGTGTACCGCAGGATGATCCATTGGTGTATGATATGATTTGCAAAGCCGATACTATTGGTGTGTTTCAAATTGAAAGTCGTGCGCAGATGAGTATGTCGCCGCGTTTAAAAGCCAGGGAATTTTACGATCTTGTTATTCAGATTGCTATTGTGCGTCCCGGCCCTATTCAGGGCGGGGCCGTAAATCCTTACATACGCAGGCGTAATGGGGAGGAACTTGTTGAATATCCTAACGATGAATTGAAAGAAGTTTTAAAAAGAACACTTGGTGTAGTTTTATTCCAGGAGCAAGCTATGGAAGTAGCCATTGTTGCCGCGGGGTTTACACCCACGGAAGCAGATCAGCTACGCCGCAGCATGGCCTCTTTTAAAGCAGATGGTAAAGTTGGATTGTTTGAAACGAAACTTCTGAAAGGCATGATGGCAAAAGGATATACGGAAGAGTATTCGCGGGGAATTTTTAAACAACTCAAAGGCTTTAGCGGTTATGGATTTCCAGAGAGTCATTCTGCCAGCTTTGCGCTACTCGCTTATGTTTCTGCCTGGTTAAAATTCCATTACCCCGATGTGTTTGCTGCCGGATTACTGAATAGTCAGCCTATGGGATTTTATCAACCCGCACAGATTATCTCTGATGCCGGCAAGCATGGGGTTATAATTAAGCCGGTAGATATCAATTACTCTTATTGGGATAATATACTCGAAGCTAAAGAAGGAAAGTATTGTTCATTACGTTTAGGATTCAGGCAGGTAAAAGGTTTGCGAGAGGAAGATATGCAATTACTAATAGCATTCAGAGCAACGCGCGTAAAAACAAAAGCAAAAAAAGCCAAGACTCCTGCAGCAACCATTGCCTTATTATTGGAAGCGGGCGTTGCTTTATCGGCATTAGAAAAACTAGCTGATGCTGATGCCTTTAGATCCATTGGTTTAGACAGGCGAAAAGCGCTTTGGGAAGTAGCAGCGCTTAGCGATCATGTTACAGGTTTGTTCGCCGGTATAGCAGCAGACAACAGTTTTGAAAAAGACATCTCTTTACCAGAAATGACACTGGCGCAACACGTTATAGAAGACTACCGAACACTTGGCCTCTCTTTAAAAGAACATCCGATCAGCTTTGTGCGTGATAAATTAAATCTCCTGAACATAACGCCTAATAAAGATCTTATTAATTGTAGTGATGGAGCTTACGTGAATGTGGCGGGATTGATATTAGTTAGGCAGCGTCCAGGTACTGCAAGCGGCATTTGTTTTATTACCATTGAAGATGAAACAGGCAATGCAAACCTGGTTGTATTTGAAAAACTATTTAGCAGGTATAGAAAAGAGATTGTGCACAGCCGCCTGCTTATGGTAGAGGGTAAAGTGCAAAAAGAAGGTGATGTGATTCATGTAATAGCCAGCAAATGCTACGACATTACTGGTTTATTAGGCTCTTTAAACAATCCTGAAGCGAGAGCATCAGAAGATCTTACAGATGAATGGAGCGTAAGCCGTCATCCCGGCGCTGAAAAAGCAGATAAAGCACTTGTAAAACCGAATGATGGTGCCTCATTTAAATACACTGTTTTTCATGGTGGACGGAATTTCCATTAAACGACTTATCGCATGGCTTTTTTTTAAGAGGGTACTTATTGGCTTTTTTTTTTAACCCAATAAACTCTAAGATTTTACATACTTCCAGGATGTGTTGGATCAAGCTAAAAAGCTTTGGGGAAGAAAATAAAGTTTGTTTGTAGTGCAGGTGCTAAGCCTATAAATAGTTTTCTATAGACGCCTTTAACCGAAAGCGGTGTTACGCTGTATTTGTTTCCGGATCTGGCTTAAAGACAGGTGTGGCGGCAGAGCTTTGTGAAGAGGATAAAAAGGTGATGGCTTTTTGGTTCGTCTTCTTTTAATAGCAGCTGAAGGGATAGCAGGTGTCTTGCATGTCTTCACTTTCTCATGAGATTTTTTAATCAGCCCTTTTATGAGCAGAAGATCATACAGGCAAAGGTTTTCGCTTATTTTGAATTCCTTTAAAAGTGCCTGGGCTTCGCTTGTCTGCATCCCTTTCATTGGATCGCGCTTTCCACGAAGGGAGTCCTTATCGTTATCTGCGAGCAGGCGCATCAACTTCATAAGGCGGTGGTAAAGGCTTTTGTCTTTATGAGCAGTGTGTACTATTACCAGGCGGCGCAGAGCAGCAGCAGCGCGGGCACAAGCTGTGAATTCCTCGCTGTTCTCTCTTGATCGGACAAATGCCGGTGAGGTTTTGAATTGTTTCCGCTTTGGCCCGCCTTTGGACCTTACCAGCCAGCCAAAGACGCTTTTGTAGAAAGAAATACCATTTACAGTACCTGAGAGTTTTATATCACCGACCTGAAATGCCATATACAAAGATAGCTGGAAATTGGATGACAAATTTGACGAATGAGTAAGAGTGTATTGACCTCTGAGGGAAGGTGTATGAGAAGCTGAGTGAATGGATGTGTTTTATACTAAAAGACGGGATATGTACGGGGTAAGTAGGGAGTATTGCGTAAGGAACCAGGGAGTTGGTATCATTTACACACTCTTTTTGCCTGACCCAATATGTTGAGGTTTAATGATTTTACAATTATTTGTTCACCTTGTATTAATGCGCTGCTAATACATTAGTGTTGATAATCACACACCTATGTTCATCTCAATTCGAAAACAACTCATAAGCATTTTACTTTTATTTGGATTCATCACTATTTTCGTCTCTGTTGTTATTTTTTCTTATTACGAAAAAAATAAAGATTCGCTTTATGAGATCACCAAGCAGGCAGAGAAAACCCACTTTCTTCTCATTAAAGACCTCACTATAATGCATGAATTTATAGAGAATGAAACGATTAATCCAGCATTTTTTGAATACGGTAAAAGCAGACTCGTGAGCATGCATGACAGTATTTGCATTTTATTAAAAGCCAATCTTAAAGAACTTTACGCTCTGCAAAGAAAACATGAATTCAGGCTTGACAGCAGGCTGAACCGGCTACAATACAATGTTGAAAAATACACTTCGCTCAGTTCTGAGATCATTCGTAATGTGCTTATAAGAGGATTTAAAGATTATGGAATTGAAGGCGAAATGAGAAGCCACGCACATAAACTTGAACTCTATAAAAATGAAATGGGCCTGAATAATATCCTGCAACTTCGCCGCCATGAAAAAGATTTTATTATCCGGCAAGAGTTACCCTATGTTTCCATGCATGATAGCCTGGTAAAATTTATAAAAGAAGAAGTCTCACACAATAAAAAAATCTCATCCACTAAACAAAATGAGATCCTCAAAATTCTTGGGGACTACCAAGTTAAATTTCAGAGTTTAGTTTTTTACGATAAAAAACTTGGATTAAAAACCAGTTCAGGTTTAAAACACGACATAGATTATATCTCACACGCCATCGAATCGTCGTTAGCCCAAACCGTTATGTTTTCTGAAGCCAATGAAAAAGAAGCTATTCATATTATCAGGCGTATTTATTTAGTTATAAGCCTGCTCTTTGCTTTGAGTGCTATACTTTCGGCATTATTTATCTCAAAAAGGGTTTCACGTTCAATAACCGATCTTACAGAAAAGATTGATGAATTTGTAAAAAGCGACTTTAGCATTCGCACGGTTTTGCCAATTACAAAATCGGTAAATGAGGTAGATGTTTTAATTACTAATTTCAGTATTATGGAGCAGCATATTGTTGATCAAATGAAATCTCTCCGTCAATCCAATAAAGATCTTGAAATGCTTTTTCATATCACGTCGACCGACATAAAGCCACCGTTACTTAAGGTTAAAGAACTTACCAGCCAGGCTTTTGTTCGCTCTACCGATCCTCAAGTAAGGGAATCATTTTACCAGATAGGTTTGTCGTGGGACAAACTGTTAAACATAACCGATGAACTGGGAATTGTAACTAATATACGCACTGCCGAAATTAAAACAGAAATCATAGATTTGAATGCGCTGATCAATTCAACTTTTTCTGAATTCAGATCTCGTTCAGAAAATATAATTTTCTCAGTTGATATCCGCATGGCAAATGATTTTTTTTCCTCGAAGGTACTTGTAAAAGCAATTTTCAGAAATCTTATTGATAATAGTATTAAATATTCCTCTCCGCGATCTGAGCTCAGTTTTATTAAAATTTTGATAAGTGATCAGAACGAAGAAATGTTAAGAATCGAAGTAGAGGATAATGGAATTGGTATTCAAAAAGATCATCTTGATGCTATTTTTAATATGTTTTTCAGAGGCACAACAAAGGGAGCAGGAACAGGCTTAGGTCTTTATGTAGTAAAATGTTCTATTGAAAAACTACATGGAGCTATTTCTGTAGAAAGCGATGAAAACAAAGGAACTATTTTTACATTGCTTCTGCCAAATAATTACAGGCGTAAAAACATTAAAGAGAAAATCATACACAACAGAAAGATCCTGGAGATCTCAGCAGTAAACCAAACTACATAATTACCAGACTTAACTCTCACTAAATGACCACTGGCATTAAATTTTAATACTTTTGAGTATGGATGTAAAAAAGTCAGTTAAAGAGTATTTTGACATAAGCGCAGCTAAAGTGCATAGCGTTCTGATACTGCCGTCAAAAAAATTATCACCAGACGACATTCACCGTCTAAGGGTTCATATCAAAAAAATCAGAGCATTGGTTTCATTGCGTACCAGCAAAACGGGAAACAAATCTTCTAAAAGCTTAAGGTTAATAAAAGGCCTGTTTGCCATGGCTGGGGCACTTCGGGAAGTGCAATTAAGAGCGCAGGCTATTCAGAAAAAAAACATAGATAATAAACTCTCTAACTATCTATATTACCTCAATTTGCGCATCCACTACGAGAAGAAAAACTTTAAAAAAGAATTGCAAGTGATAAAGGATGCCAAACCTCATTTAGCTTTACTTAAACAACAAATTAAGCAAGTTGGGAAGAAACAAATCAAAGCTTTTGAAAAAGAGGGTGATGACAGGAAACAAGAAATTCTAAAAAAGGCAAAGGTTTCTTCGGAAGAACTTCACGAATTACGAAAACAATTGAAAAAGGAACTATATATCCACGAGGCATCAGGAGATATACTATCTGTTAATGCCGGCGATAAAAAAATCTCGCAAATGCTGGGCGAATGGCATGACTGTCATGTTATGGCCGCTGATATTAAGAAAGATCTTAAAGCTGTTAAACTACCGGCAAGTGAAGTTAAACTGCTTAAAAAAATATCAAATGACTACATAACCCAAGCGAAAAGTCTTCAGTCGCTGCTAATAAACAAACTACTTACCCCTACTCCATCTGTATAAATAAGTTATTACCCAATGCTTCTATTCTTAAGCGTTCTTTGTGCGGTTCAGAGTCTTTTTGACCGAAGACTTTTTAGCCGGTCCTGCTTTTTTAGCTGTTTTTAATTTGGCTGGTTTATTACTTTCAATCTTCAAATGCGCCATAATTCTTTTTGTATTTGAAAGAATCTGTTTAAGTAATTCTTTTTCTTTTGACATACTAGTTGTTTTTAGATGCGTTGGTAAAATATCATTTATTTTTATTGCAGATCGCTATTAAGTTATTACTGTCCATACTATAAAAAGTACCACAATGGATGCAAGGGCAAATAGCAATTGTATCACTTCTTTCTTCGTATCAATGTCTTCGTCGTAGTTCATAATTACAAAATGCAGGTTCATTTATAAAGTTAGTTATAACAGAAATTTATAGTGCTGGATTAACATTAACTGGGAAAATTAATAACGTAAACTTTACGCACTGCGGGCACGAAAAATCTTCTAAAAACAAAATCATTTTGAGCGCTTTAAAACCCCAACTCGTTTATGAAAAGCGCGATCATCAGCTAAACAGCATTTTCAAAACGGGCATTTTTCAGTCTGGCTCTAACATACCAGTTTATGACCTTTAGGCTTATTGTTTAAAGTGGTGGCTAATATAAGTACGCAGCAAAATAAGCTCCAAAAACCGCAACTACGTCTAAATAAGCGCTGACATACACAATTTATTATCAGGTATATTAATTGTTTTGTAATTTAACCTTTTGCCGTTTTTGCATTTACTTTATAAATAATGACACCACTTTTGCTCCTAGTTTTTATCATTGGTTACCTGTTTATAGCCCTTGAACAAAAACTTAATATCAATAAGGCGGCAAGTGCCCTTGTAACAGGGGTACTTTGCTGGACTGTTTACATTCTTTACACACCAGATAAACACGCGGTAAATGAAGTTCTAACACTTCATCTTGGCGACCTTTCAGGAATTCTGTTTTTCTTATTGGGAGCTATGGCAATTGTTGAATTGATTGATGCTCACGATGGCTTCGATATTATCACCAACCGTATTACTCAAAAACATAAAGTAAAACTCTTGTGGATCATTTGCCTGCTTGCCTTTTTTCTATCTTCTATACTCGACAATCTTACCACCACGATTGTTGTAGTTTCTCTTCTCCGCAAATTAATTAAAAACGACGAAGACCGCATGTTATTTGCAGGTATGGTTGTTATTGCAGCGAATGCAGGAGGAGCCTGGTCACCGATTGGCGATGTAACTACCACTATGCTTTGGATCGGAGGCCAGATCACGACCCAAAATATTATTGCAAAATTATTTTTACCCAGTTTAATCTGCCTTGTAACCCCCTTACTATTCCTTTCTTTTAAATTAAAGGGAAATGTAGAACGTCCAGCTTTAGCGGAGAAAAATGACACAGAGAAATTAACCGCAAAGCAGCAATCCATTGTATTTTTTACCGGGGTTATCATTCTTATTTTAGTTCCGGTGTTTAAAACACTTACGCATTTGCCGCCCTATATGGGCATTCTTCTGGGCCTTGGCGTACTTTGGATCATTACAGAAATTCTTCATGGAGGCAAGGATGATGAAGACAAACATATTCTTTCTGTAGTTTATGCGTTACGAAAAATAGATACACCCAGCGTGCTTTTCTTTTTTGGCATACTGGTGAGCATAGCGGCACTTCAAGCAGCAGGCATTCTCACCGGTTTTGCCAACTGGATGACCACAACCCTTGGAAATGAGAATTTAATCGGTTTAAGCCTGGGTATGATTTCCGCCATTATAGATAATGTTCCTTTAGTTGCTGCAGTGCAAGGCATGTATTCGCTGGGCGATTATCCCACAGATCATTATTTCTGGGAGCTTCTGGCCTATTGCACCGGAACCGGCGGTAGTGCGTTAATTATAGGCTCAGCAGCAGGTGTAGCAGCAATGGGTATTGAGAAGATAAGTTTTTTCTGGTACCTCAAAAAAATAAGTTTGCTTGCCTTGCTGGGTTATCTTGCCGGGGCTGGGGCGTATATGCTGCTAGCGCAATTAGCCTGATGCTGAAAGTTGACCGGATATTTTCTTTGCCCTGCTATAAACTCAACTTTTAAGAAACCCTGTTACAAATGGAAACAGTGCTATAACTAAATTGTTTGCCATCACCCATAAACAAGAAGCGTATTATATTTCCAACTATTACTCCGTTCTACTAAATTTTATTGTAAAAACGGTTCCTTTATCAGGAGCACTAACGACGTGAATGGTTCCACCCAGGGCTTCAATCTGAGATTTGATAATAAAAAGTCCCAGTCCTTTACCTTCCTTATGCATGTGGAAACGCTGGTAGAGCTGGAAAATTTTATCCCGCTGAGCTTCCGAATCGAAACCGATGCCATTGTCGGCAAAGCTCAGAATGATCTGTTCGTTTTCGACCCGGGTGCTTACCTCTATTTTTAAAAATCTTTGAAAATCTCTGTATTTTATTGCATTGCTTAACAGATTTGTAAACACACTTTCGAGGTAAGACTTATTAAACTCTACCTGCGAAGCAGCGGTGAAATCGCAGACTACTTGCGAGCCGCTTTCTTTAAGTGAGTTGTCATAGAGCAGTTTTACTTTTTCAAAAACATCTGCAAATTTTATGTTTTCTACTTTAGTGGAGGGGTTATCTTTAATAGTTAAGATTGTTGCCAGATCTCTTATAGTTTCGTCAAAAAGCAAGCTGGACGTTTTAATGCCTTTCAAAATTTTATTTAAATCAGGATCATGCAAATCATAGTTTTCGAGCAAATTTGTAAGCCCTAAAAGATTGGCTACCGGACCGCGTAAATTATGAGAAGTGATATATGCAAACTGACGCAGATCTTTGTTATTCTGGGTTAGCTGATTAATAAATGCTTGTTTTTCTGCCGCACTTCGTATGCTTTCGGAGATGTCTCTTGAAAAACAAGCTGTTCCTATAATTTCATTCTCTTTTTTTATCGGGTAAAACGAAACTTCTGACCAGAAATCTTTTGAGCTTTCACTCCTGGTGATCTCTGTAAATGCTTCTCCCTGGAAAGCCCGCTCATAGTACTTTTTAAAGAAATTCACCGTCTCGTTTCCAAACTCCTCGGTTATCAGCTTCTCGCCTTTTGCAAGCGGGCGTTTTATAGTGGCCTGAATTAACTCATCAAAGGGTTTGTTGGAAGTGATCAATTGAAAAAACCGATCGACACTCCACATTAGATCTTTGGTATTGTTGATTAAAGCATGCAGATTATTTTTATCAAACTCTCTTTGCAACTCAAGTTGCCTTCTTTGTGTTATGTCTCTGAAATTTGTAACAAGTCCTTCAATGGCAGGATCGTATAAATAATTGATCACAGTGCCTTCGCACCAGATCCAACTGCCATTTTTATGTTTTAAACGGAGTGTAAAATCATAATGGGCGCCTGGTTTTTGAAGAATTGAATTTCTTTTCTCTATCAATTGAGGAGCATCTTCGGGATGGAAAAAGGACATAGCACTCTGGCCAATAATTTCTTCGGAGCTAACCCCGAATGTTTGGCTGAGAGAAGGACTAGCGTATGAAATTTTCCCTTCCTTATTTGTCAGGGTAATCATGTCGGAACTTTTTTCAATTAGGCCACGGAATCTTTTTTCGTTTTGCTCAACAAGCAACTCCGTTTGTTCATGCCTCTTTGTTTTCTCGTAATTCTCCAATGCAAACGAAATGTCACTGGCGGCTTCCACCAGAAGGGCAATTTCATCGTCGTCAAAAAAGTCTTTTGAAGATGAATGGAAGGCCAGGAGACCGATCACTTGTCCGAACATTGTGAGCGGCAAGCTGATGCTCGATTGAACACCGTACTGCACAAATATTTCTTTTAAATGCGCTAATGCAGGATCATTTTGCATGTCGTTATTAAAAGTATATTTTCCCGACTTAAGGGCACTGACCCAGGCAATGTTCTTCATAAGAGGATCGTTGAGATCCATTCCTGAAATTTTTCGAATAATTTCAGCTACCGGAGCCTCTGCGTGTATACTCCTTATTTCTAATTTTCCATCGGGGTTAAGTATGCCAGCATAAGCAGATTTAAATTCACCTATTTCCCTGGCGATTTCTACTACGCTCTCTAAAAGTTCATTCTCGCTTTTAATATGCACAATACTTTGATTAATAGAACTCAGGAAAGAATACAACCTGGTTTTCTTCGCCACTTTTTCTAATGCTTTTTTACGGTCGGTAATATCTACCGAAAGCACAAAAATACCTTCCGGGACCGGCTGTATGCTAAGTTCAAAATCCCGTTTTGTTCCATTGGGATACACAAACTCATTCTCCATCTGGATTGTTATACGTTTTTCCATACACCTTTTTAGCGCTGTAAATAAAGGTGACTTGTCGATACCCGGGTAGAGTTCCATCATCTGGTGACCAATCATTTTATCACCCGGATAATTCGAATAATTTGTCAAAGCACTGTTTACATACAGGTAACGCCAATCGTAACCAATGATTTGTGCACCTTCCAGCATATTATCGAGCGTTTCCCGATAGCGTTTCTCGCTATTAATAACTAATTCTTCCGCCAGTTTGTGTTTTTTTTCCTTTTCAAAATTCTCCAGGAAAAAAGAAATTTCGCTTGCAGCTTCCTCAAGAAGTGAAATTTCTTCATCATCAAAAAAATCTTTAACATCGGCATGAAAACCAATTATCCCGATAACGTTGCCAAATAAGCAAAGTGGCAATGAGATACTTGATCGAATGCTTTGGAGCGCAAACTGTTCCTTAAAAGCCTCTAAAGCAGGGTCATTTAACAAGTCGTTATTAACGACGCATTTTCCTGTAGATAGGGCCTGAGCGCTGGGTGAATTCTTTAGCAGAACACTGTTCATACCCAATGTAAAAATCTTCGAAATCTTTTTGGCAACTTCCTGTTCAGCTTTTAAACTCTTAAACTCCAGCCTCTCACCATCTACCAATACAGCGATGAATGCCGATTTAAATTTTCCAATTTCCTGCGCAATGTTGCACACGCGATCGAAAAGTTTTTGTTCCTCTTTCTCGTGTACTATACTTTGATTGATAGCACTCAAAAAACTAAGTAACCTTGTCTTTCTTTTTAATTTTTCCTTCGCTTGCACACGATCGGTGATATCTCTTTCAAGCGATAAGGTTCCAATAACTTTTTCGTTTTCTATTAAGGCTGATACACGGGCTTCGATCCAGATCTCCGTACCATCTTTACGCCTGCCCTTGTACGTGAATTCATTTTCTACAGTTTGACCACTGAGGCGTTTGTTATGCCTTTCCCATATTTCGGCATAAGATTCTTCAGCGGTATAATCTTTCAGATTTAGTTTATCAAACTCCTGGGCGCTGAAGCCAAACATTTTAGTGAATTCTTCATTGGCAAATATCAATTTACCCTCCTGATCTTCAATGAGCAGAGATTCGTGCATGGTTTCTAAAACCGTCTTATACTTTAACTCCGTTTCTTTTATTTTTTCTTCGGCAGCTTTACGCTTGGTAATGTCTACAGATAAAATAAAAATGCCTTCGGGTACTGGCTGAATACTTAATTCAAAATAAGATCTGGTTCCATCTGGCACTACAAATTCTGTTTTGAGTCGTTCAGGTGTGCGCTCTACCATACAGCGCTCAAGTACCTTAAACAGGTCTAGTTTTTCGATACCAGGATATTCTTCGAACAGTGTTTTTCCAATCAGTTCTTCGCGTGAAGAGTTCCTTCGTTTTACTACCGTATCGTTCACATAGGTGTAAATCCAGTTAAAATCAATAATGTGCACGCCTTCCAGCATGTTGTCGAGCGTTTTTCTATATTTAATTTCACTGGCTTCTAAGACTTCTGTTTTTTGTCTTATTTCTTTTTCAAGAAGTTCGTTTTGTTTTTGAATATAGTGCTCTTTTATTTTCTTGTCGGTAAGATCTCTGGTAATTTTTAGAAAGCCAGTCACATTTCTCTTGTCATCGTGTGACGCTGTAATAAGGATACTTCCCCAAAACATTGAGCCGTCTTTTTTGACGCGCCATCCTTCGTCACTTGCTTTGCCCTCACTTTTTGCACGTTCCAGGAGTTTTTCCGGGAGCCTATTGGCGCGATCTTCATCGCAATAAAACAGTTTAAAACTTTTACCAATAATTTCTTCTGCCGAATATCCCTTTAGCTTTTGCGCCCCGAGATTCCATTCTTTAACCGTTCCATTTTTATCAAGTAAAAGAATCGCATAGTCCTCCAGTTCGAGTAGTAATTTACGATAGTCTTCTGATTGGGTTGCCATACTTTTGCGTTAATAGGTTAATGCTTTGGGAAAGGAGAGAAAAGGAAGCTTTTTAAGACATCCCTATTAACTAAAGTTACACTATTTTATTTCTTATTAAAGGAAAAGAAGGAAAAAAAATACACTTTTTACGCTAAGTAGATGGTACTTTGGCTCTTAAAACATAACTAAAAATTTCCATTTTTTGGAAAAGATTAAAAACAATCACACGATTTTCTAATCTTTCTCAAGCCTTGTGAGCTTTGACTTCCAGTCGGTAAGACTTTTGTTCATAGTTAGGAGCTTGGTTATAAAATAAAACGTGAAGAGGATGAAAATAAAAATAAGTGTTTCAGAAAAAAACACAGCTAAAATTGCAGCTCCTGTAACAAGAAAAACAATAAATAAGTTAATGAGCAAGGTGATTTTTTTATGTGTGAGGCCCAAGAGCAATACCAGGTGATGGAGGTGACTTTTATCCGCGGCAAAGGGCGAATTTCCTTTTCGCATCCTGCCCAGATAAACACGTAAGGAATCGAGGACTGGTACGCAAAAAAAACCTGCAACTAAAAACAGCACGAGGGTGGGGTTTACAACAGAGGAAGACTGGCTAAACTCCAGTATCTGAATTCCTGAAACAGTCATGATAAATCCTAACATAAGCGAGCCGGCATCTCCCATAAATATTTTATCTGCATTTAAGTTAGCTTTTAAAAACGCTACCAAGGCTCCGATAAAAGCAACAAAAACAGTGGCTTTCCCTATATCTCCGTATAAAAAAGACAGCACCGCCAGAATAGAAAAGCCCAGGATGGATAAACCTGCTGCCAAACCATCCACCCCATCCATCAAATTAAAGGCATTTACTGTTCCCACAATAACAACGATGGTTAGAAGATATTGCCATTGCAGAGAAATTTCGTGAATGCCTAAAATTCCATAAAGGGAGGTGATACGTGTACCTGAGCTAACAATGGCAAAAGCGCAGGCCATTTGTATTGCCAGTTTATATTTTGCCTTCATATCAAACTTGTCGTCTAACACACCAATTACGAGCAATAAAAAAGCAGCACCAATCATAACTCTTTGTAAAATTAGTTGTTGCATAAAAAGAGGACTCAGCAGAAGGCTCAGGAAAACGGAAAAAGCGATAGAGATGCCTCCTATAAGAGGTACAGCACTTGCGTGCACTTTTCGTTTGCCCGGATTATCAAGGAGATTGACGCGCAGCGCTATCTTTTTGAGTGCAGGTATGGCAAAGTGTGTCAAGATAAAACTTACCAGGCCAACGATTCCTATTTCTATAAAATGTATCATACTAAGTGTATTAAGGTTTTTCAAAAAAAAGATGTTGGTGTTTTAAATGACCAAGGTTATGCTTTAACAGATCTTTGTCCTGCATGTTGCTTAGGGTTGCATGCACAGAGATCTTTTTGCCAGACGTTAAAGCTTCGGTAATCAGGAGATCGTATTTTTGGGCTATTAATTTCCAGTTATAACGGCGTGTAGCTATTTCTTTCATAACGTTGGCGTAATGTTTATAACGGTCTAAGGAAGTAGCAAGAATAATTTCGCGAAGATCAGAGGAGTTAGAAAAATACATAGCCTTATTTTCGGTAGTTGTTTTATTGTAGGATACATGAAAGGCAATTACCGGTAAACCCAGGTACATGGCTTCCACAAGAGAAGGATTGGTACCGCCTGCCGAATGTCCGTGAATATAAACGGTGGCATTCGCACGGAGCATATCGATGACCCGCTGATTGTATATGGGATCAAGTAAAATAATATTGGCGTAATTTTTATAGCGCTCTCTTAACTCTCTTCCGTAGTTGCTGGTGTTCCAGTTGCCAATAATAACCAAGGTTCTGTTTTTTATTTCTGTAAAAGCTTCCAGTACCATGTGTACATTGTTTTCCGGCTCAATGCGGCAAACTTTTACTGCATACAAAAGTTTTATAAAGGGATAGTCTTCGTAGTCTTGTTCTGTATTTTCGACAACTGCCGTGTGGTCAGCGCCATACTCAATGATGCGGCTTAAACTGCCATAGCGCAGTGCCGTGTAGTCTTGAATGGACTCATTATCGGAAATGTCGATATGAGAAAACTTAACAGCAATTTTTTCAGCCCACCACAGATAAAGTTTTGCCGGTAAGCTCCATTTTTCTCTTTTCCATTCTATCCCGTCGATAGATATGATAATTTTTTTACGGGTGAAAAGTCTTACAAACGGGAGGATCCATGCACCTGCCACTCCTAAAACCAGGAGTACATCGGCATAAAATAAAGCATGTACAATAGAAATGGTATCGTAAAAAATACTTTGAATGCCGTTGGCATCAAAAGGTAAAAATTTAAGCTTTGCAGAAAGATATTTTTTTTGTCGCTCTCCTACTGCATATTTTTTCTTGGTACAATATACAGTAAAGTCATACTTTTCACCGAGATTGCGTACAAGATGATCTGCCAGCGTTTCAAAACCGCCGTATTTTGCAGGGAGTCCAACGGTGCCTATAATTGCTACTTTTTTATTTGAACGCGTCATGATAGAGTTTTTTACGAATGATAGATAAGGGTAGCCCAATACCGTGCCAGGGCTTAAATGCCTGGTAATAAAGGCTTATAGAACTAGTAGCTAAATTTTTATTCCAAAAACAGGAATTTTTTCCGATTTTAAGACCTTTACTTTCTCTTCTGCCAGAAGACTCATACTCGCCTCAGAAAAATTCTGTTCATTAAACTTAGTTATCTGTATTAAGGCTTGTGTGCGCATTTTTGAGTAGAGTGACTGATCTTCCAGAAGTCGTTTGAGTTTAGCACACAAGTCATTGAGATCATTTGAATTCACTTTAAAACCATTCTCACCTTCAGAGACAAGTTCTGTAATACCTCCCACCGTTGGAACAATGGCTGGCAAACCGTAAGCCATCCCTTCTATGATGGTAAGTCCGAACGTTTCTATCCAGCCCTGTGGCTTTGATAAATTAAGGATCACGTTTGCCCAGCGGTAAAAGGGATGAGTATCAGCATGCGTTGGATAGATCTCGAGATTGCGTGGAAGTACTGTATTTAAAAAGAAATTATCGATTTCCTGCTGAGCAGCATTTACTACTAACCTGAAATTGCAATCAGAGAGGTGTTGAGCCAGGCGTACAAATTCAAAGACTCCTTTGTATTCTTTTAGCGAGCAGATCATAAGCACATTTTTATTCAGCTCTTTCGGTTGGTTTCTTCGGTTGGCAATTTCCAGAAAGTCGTCCTCAATGGCGTTGTAGATAACCCTTGATTTTACAGTATCAAGCTGAAGATCTTTTTTAAGATAATGCGAAACAAACACAAGTTCGCTGGCGGTCCATTTTACGATCGCAAATAAAAACCGTTTAAAAATAGCCGGCTTCATAGATGTTTCATGGATGTGATAAATAACCCTGCACCCTTTTATTTTTCCTAATACTGCTGCGCCAAAAGGAAGCACTGTATTAACGTAAATGATGTCTTCTTTTTTTACGACAAAAAGTAATTTTAAAAGCAGCAGCAGCTGGCTTAGCATTAAATTAAATAGACGGATTAAAGGATTAGGTGCGAGCTTGTACCAAAAAAAGGAGTAGTTAGCGCCTTTAATATCGCTAAGAAATCCTTTGCGGCCTCCGGAGGTAACAATGGTTACTTGCTTATTATTTTTGATCCAGATGTTTACGAGTTGCTTCAGAACTTTTGGACTGCCGCTATAATCGTTTAAGAGGTGAAAGGCGTATATTTTCATGCTACCAAGTTTTTATAAACGTTATATAATTGTTGACCACGGACGTTCCAATCAAAATGCGTTTCAAAATGCTGACGTGCGCAAATACTCATTCTCAAAAGATTTTGTTTGTTGTTAAAAAGACCCGCTATAGCTTTTGCAAGGTGCGTTACCGTTTGCGCATAGCCATCTTCTTTAATGGCGAAGCCACACTCGTGATCAATGAATTCACCGGGACCACAATTATCCAGGCATATTACCGGTAGTCCCACTGAAAGTGCTTCTGCAACTACCATTCCCGCCCCTTCGTGCGAAGGAAACAAAAAGGCCGACGACGATTTAAATAACTCAAGAAGGTTGTCACGCTCTATCCACTCGATAAACTGCACTTGCTTTTCGATTTTATTTTCGATGACTAAATTTTCATAGAAAGGTAATTCAGGACCGCTGCCTACAATAATGAGCTTACATTTCTCTTTGTTTTCTTCATCAACCGATGCAATGAACTTTGAAAATGCAAGAATCGAGAGGTCAAATCCTTTCAGGGGCACCAATCTTCCGGCAGTAATAAGTGTAAATTTATCCGGTGCAAAATCTATAGAGAAGCCTACGTCCTGTGTTGCTACAGAAGGAATAACGCTGTACTTTTTACCTTTCAGATTTAAGTGTTCAGGCACCGATTTATTCATACACAAAATGTGATCTGCTTTATGAATGGTGGTATTAAGCGCGGGAGAAAATTTCCAGAATAGTTTTTTTACCAGCCAGGTTAGACGGTCTTTTACCCAGTAACTTTTTTTATATGAAGCAAGGTATTGTTTAGGAATTAAGGGATGGTGGCCCACAGGTCCCCACACGAATGGCTTGTCAAGCTTCCAGAGGTAGCTTGGAGTCCAGTCGTTATGAAAATTAAGATTATGAACAATGTCGAACTGTAAATTCTGCGCTTTTACAAACCCCGGTAAACCCTTTTGCCACAGGGTATAATAGAGCATAGCACCCCGGCTGCCTTTCTTCCAAAAGCGCATCCAGTAAGGCAGATCGAAATAAATAAAACGCATATTGCTGTATAACTCATCCGGATGCTCAGCCATATATTTCTCAATCGCGGGCCGATTATTCTCGCGTGTTACCGCAATTACTTTGCTAAACCTGGCTATCTGGTAGACGAAATTCCAGCCCATGCCATCTTCCGAACCTTTGTAAGGATTTACTGCATAAGCGCTGGCCAGTATGGTTCTCATTTTTATCATCTTAATTTCTTGTTTTAATTAATTTTGCAGGTAATCCACCAATAACACTGTTAGCGGGAAATGATTTTGTAACTACCGCGCCGGCGGCTATGATGCAGCCATCGCCGATCTCAACACCGTCGAGTACGGTTACTTTACTTCCGATCCAGCAATTCTTTCCTATTTTTATTCCTTTGCGCGTTACATCCTGGAAGCGGATAGAAACGTTAAGGTCACTAGCAACGTGGTTTTCAGGATGACAGCTTAAATACTGGCCGATGATGCATTCGTCACCGATCTCCAGGCCACCTCCCCCACCCAGGTAGGCGAATTCACCAATGGAAACGTAATTGCCAATGTGGATCGAACTTCCCAGTTTATAGAGAGAGGTAGAAACAATTATTCTGCTGAATGCGCCAATTCCAGAACCATTGCCAATAGTTAATTCTCCTTTTCCAAGAGCGCTTATATAAACATGCGAGCCAAACTTTACAAATTTTCCCCAGGTTATTTTTGGAAGATTAAAGAATCGCACACCGGGCTCGCGCAACATCCCTTTTGGATTTTTTAAAGCTAATAGTACACGCAAGCCACGCAGGAGATTAAATACCTGTAACCAGATAAACTGCAGGAGGGCAAAATTATTTAAGCCTGTATCGAAACTAAAGTTAGGATTGCGCAGTCTTATTATTTTCTGAAGCAGGGTTTTCATGATCAAGCTGCTTTTGTTGTGAGATCGTTAAAAATTGTGTCGAGGGTGGTGTTTAGCTCAATATTCTCAATGCTTGCATAATGCCCCTTTACGTTTTCATCTTTAAGAGATTGAAAAAGTTTAATGTACCTGGAATTAAGCTCCTCTATTGTTTTTGTATCCAGTTCTTTTTTACGGGCAAGAATCACTTCTGGTTTTGCGTAAAGAAAAAAGTTGAACTTAGGTCGCATCAGGAAACGAAATCCTCCGCGAATAAACGAAGTGGGAAGGATGATGTTACTGCGTTTACTGTCGTTTATAAAATCGTAATAGTAGCGATCGTACAATACAACGTAGCCGCGGCTCACGTATTTAAAATACACTACAAACTGACCGAATAGATAGTCTGTGTAATAGTAGCTGAAACGTAATAATGATGAAAGAGCGCTTTTGTTACTTCCCTGGCGTGGCAGTCTGTTACCTGCTTCTTTTTCAGCAATAACTTTTCCTTTTGTTAGCGCGCTCAAGATGGGCAATACAGAGGGGCGGTGACGAATGACTACCACTCTTTTGCGGAGCTGTTTTTCAATTCTGTGTTTTACTTTTTCGATAACGGTAGATTTGCCCGCACCGTCTACGCCACTAAATGTAATGATCATGCCATTGAAGCGGAAGAAGCTGCGCATTGTATCTAACATATAGTTAAGGCGATTTTTTAAAGCACTGAAACCTTTGTTCACTTTATTTGATTTTAAAACAAGTCTTATGTAAGCAGCTTTATTTCCATGGTCGTCAATAAAAAAAGGAAGCAGTGCCTGGTCAATTTTCTGACCGGATTTTTCAAGCAAGTCAGCATATACTTTATATTTTTCAGGAATATTGCATTCGTTAAGTGCGTAAAATAAACCAATGTAGCGCACGTTATCGAGTGTTTCAAGACAACGAATGCCAAAGGCGTTTACACTGGCATTTGCCAATAGCGTTTTTGCATCGAGCATTACCAGGTCTTTTCTTTTTATATTCCAGATCAAGTCAAGGCTTAGCATACTCCCGTCTTTGCAGATCAGCTGGTGATTAGCCATAAACGAGCTCTTTGTTGTTTTTAGTTTGCTCACCAGTGGATGGTTTAAAAGATATTTTTTTAACGTTTTGTTTAAAGATTCATCTACACATAGATCCACATCAGAATATTTGTTGATGTTTTCAGGGAGAACATTCGGAAATTTTATCGCTGCGTAATTTTTCGCATTCAGGAAATCGAAAAGATCCAACAGAAGTACTTCTCTTTGTGTCTCCCAATTCAAAGCAAACTCGCTTAAGGCATCGTTCCAGGTGCTTAGTAACCAATTTACCTGTGTGTGCCAATTTTTTTGCTGTGAATAGATCTGCAGATAATTTACGCAATTAAAAACGAGATAAAGTTGCAGGTACTCTTCTTTTGTGCCCTTGTCAAACTTAGAGAGCTTTGAAAAAGTGTTAGCATCAATTTTCAGATCTATTTCATTTTTTATCTCCGACCAGCTTTTACGGTCTACGAGAATACCTTGTTGTATAATAAAATGAAACGCATCAAAGCCAAGTGGTCTCATAGGACTACTCAATTCCCAATCATAGATATGAAGTTTGTTATCGCACTCAAACATATTCCAGGGAGTAAAATCGCCATGACTTAAAGAGATTTCAGTTTCCGAAGTTTCATTGGTATGCCACATCATTTTTTCCAGTTTTCTAATCATCCCTTTTGGAATGCGCGGATCATTAAGCTCTTTCAAATAATTAAGATCCTTTTTTAGTTTCGTCCAGCTACTTAGTTCATGAAGTGGTGTAAGAAAAGAGGATATTTCATTTAACTCCATCAATGCTGAAATATGCAGGGGAGTAAAATGTTTTATTCTTACCCCGTCTTCAGAAATATCCGACAGCTCAAGAGTAGCTTCCGTTACCTTGATGGTGTCGGGGAAACAAAAATTGCGGATGTTAGAAGCGAACAGTCTGTCGAGCGCCTGTACTTCGTTTTGTATTAAGCGGGCAGCAGTTTCGGTAGTCGCAATTTTTTTGAAAGTGCCAAGGCCGTTAATCTCATTGTATAGAACCGCTTTGTTATTAATGCCGGTAGTGCCTGTAAAAAGTGCCCAGTTTTTAAAACGCATAGCCAGCTGTGACTCCGCGCTGTGCTCTTCCACGAATAAAGATCTGCTTTTAAAAACTAACTTATGCAGGCGGCATAAAAAGATCATTTTCACCAACAAATAAAATAAACCCGACTTGAGGCTCCCCAGGTTATAAAACTTCAGGAACAAAGGAGTTTTTAGTTCAGCTGGCCATACCCAGCGGATAGAGCCGTCGGGGTTAAGTATGCTTAACAATTTTATTTCCTTTGAATGTATGGCAGATTTTGTTTCCGAAACACTGTACCCTAATTTTTCGAAGATAGCTTTCATGAGTTGTTGATTTGATACTTATACCTTCCAAGTAGCTTGCCATAAGTTCAAAGTGCTAATATTAAACCAATTACATGCTGAAAGAAGTGTTTATCATTCCAATATTTGGAAAACTAAAACGTTTGTTGGAATTAAACGATTAAAAAGAAAGCTCTGGTCTTTTTCTTTTCAGGTAAAACTTCTGGCTTAATGTGAGGTGTGCAGAGTCTTTGAAGGAGACAGAAAAAATAAGGAGCTGGTAAAACAGAATGCCGTAGTTAGACTCGCCGAAAATACCAAATTCGGTAAATGAATTGATAACAATGGGAATAAGAATTCCGAAGACCATTAATTTTTTTTCTTTCTCAGCCGAAAGAAATCCGCGTATAGTAAAAATGATCTGGAAAATAACAATCGTAAGGCCAATAAAACCCAAACTCATCAACACCTGCATAAAAGTATTGTGTGTCATTTTACCTGGATATGTGTGAGTGCTTTGAAAATATTCTTTATAATCAATGCGCATAAAACCAAAGCCAAGCAGCGGCTCTCTTGGTAAGCCTTCATTGATGAGCGCAGTCCAAAAAGGTAAGCGACCGGTCATGCTCATCACCTCTTCCATTTTTTTGCTATCACCCCCTTTTAAAAAAACCTGGTTTACAGCTGCAGGAATGATCAGTAATACGCCCCCAATAATAGCGGCTTTGAGCTTTTTATTTTTCGATTGATTGATGTGAAAAAAAATAATCAACAAGCCACCGATTAATGAACTCCTTGAGCCCGTCATGTACAGCGCATAAAAGATAACCAGCAGTTTGAACAAGGTCCACACTTTATTGTGATTTCTGTAGAGGTCAAAAATGAGACAAGCAACACCGGTACCTGCCAGCATTCCCAGTTCGTTGGGATTCATGATGTAGCCGCCCAGGCGCGATTCTTTTCCTCCGTCTGTTAACCGAAAAAAAGTATCAGGATCAACCCACATGCCGATTACAAAAACGCTAATGAGAATAAAAACAGTATTTCCCAGCTGGTGATACATTCTGATTTTATGACCCGGAAAATATACATCCAGCAACATTAAACTCTTTACAAAGAAAAAGGCAAAGACCAGACTTTGAGTAGTCATTAACCACTGCAGGGCGCTGAAGCCTGGATTGGTACTCCAGGTAAAGGACGCAAGACCAAGCAGTAAATACCCCAGGTATAGAACCGGGGCAAATACATTTATGTACTTTAACGAATCGGCGGCTCCATAGCGGATAATTTTTTTATACGCCACAATCGAAGAGATCATTACCCCCATTCGTCCTACTACTTTTATTCCCCTTGTAATAATCACATTTTCGCTCCAGGTAAAAAAGCAAGCCACCATTAATAATAAGATCACAAAAAGAAAACGATCCATCTTCTTCAGGAACTCAGCATGCTCTTTATTTGAATCTGTCGTCATCACTTTTATGCGGCGTAAAGCGTTCCGAAATCCCTGAGGATTTTTTTCCAGTTAAATTCGCTGCTTACCATTTTTTGTGCATTATCCGAATATGCTTCAAGTTTATTTTCCTGCCAGAGAGCGTAAAAGGTTTGGAGTGCGCTGCATATTGAAGGAGCATCATTGTTCGGCAATACTATTCCCGATCTATAACGCGTTACTTGTTCTGCCACATTTGTTGCTTTGCTTATCATACAAGGAATGCCAAGGCTCGAGGCTTCCAGTACTGATGAAGGTAATCCTTCGTTCCTTGATGGATGCGCAAACAAATGCATTTTGCTAATCAACAGATCTTTCTCTTTTCCAAAAACGCCTCCAAATAAAATCACTTTATCACGTAAATTTTTACGCCTTACTTCCAGCTCAAACTTTTTCCTGTCTGTACCGTCACCAATGATCCACAGTTTGCTATGACTATGGGTTTTATTAAATGTCTCAAATGCATTGAGTAAAAGATCGAGCCCTTTAGTATACACATCTAACCTGCCAACAAAGCCAACAATAAATTCTGAGCCTTTTTTATATTCATGTTCTTCTCTAACGGTGTGTACTTCGTATCCGTAAGGAAGCAGGCAGGTTTTGCCGGACTGGTAAATTTTACCAAGTCCCTCCACTTCGCTTTGTCCAATGCAATGAATTTTTGAAGCCCTTTTAAGCATAGGCTTTTCGAATAAACTAAAATAAAGGCGTTTTGTGAAAAAGCTTCGGTTCATGGCTATGGTGTTATAAGCCCCATGTGGCGTGAATACAAAGGTTAACTTGTTTTTTGCAAACAGTTTCGAAAGTGAGGAGAAGGCAGGAATCCATCCTCCATGTACATGAAAGATCGTATCCTTACCCTTTGCTTCAATAGCTTTAACCAGGCGTGCATCCACTTTAAAAGGATTGCGGTGCGATTTGTAGAGACGCGTGATAAAATTACGTTCGTCGTAATTTACTGTTGTTTCTTTGGTAATACCCCAAACACTCACGTTGATACCCGCATTGAACTGGTAAGTTGCCAACTGATAAACCACTTTGTTTACCCCGTTCATGCGGTTGGGATTAGCTTTTCCTAAAACGACGTGTATTATTTCCATAAGTAAAATTTGTTTTTGTTGAGTTGATACTGCCAGTATAACAGCATTAACAGCTGGTTAAGAATAAGCCCGGCAAGTACACCACCTAAGTGCCAGCGCTGAATTAAGAAATTATAGGTAGCAAAACTGAAGAGGAAGGATAAAAGATAGCCTATAAAGAAACTACGATTAAGTATAAGCATGCGCACACTCATGCGAATGGGGTAACCAATAAAGATGATAAAATATAAAAACGACATGCCCTGCACGAGATACCCATACTCAGCATATTTAGAGCCTCCTGCCAAACTTATAAAAGAGGTCGAAAAAATACAAAGCAGCAAAAGAACCGCACCAAAAGCGAAAGCACCTTTAACCGTTACGGAACGAAGATAGACTTTAGAGTCTGACACAGAATGTGTATACAACCGCGTAGCCTGTGGCAATACATAATTTTCGAAAGTTTGAAGCATAACGTTAAGCACACCGAACAGTGACTGCACAAGACGCAATGCTCCCAGCGCCTCGATGCCAATAAGTACACCAGACATAAGAACAAACAAGTTACCAGAGCCCCATTGCAGCACTGCTACAAGAAATAACCAACTTCCCTGCGTTACATGCATCTTTATATGTTGTCGCCAGTTTTTAAAGTTGAAGAAGCTGAACTCCGCATAAAGAAGTGAAAAAAAGATCGCGGGTAAATAAGCAAGACCAGTATAAAGCAAAACGCCTGAAAGTTCTGTCAGTTCAGAGTAATAAAGAACTCCAATGGCGCAAAACTGCGATAAAGCCAAGAGTGAGTCAACCAGAAAAGCTTTTTTCGTTTTGGCTTGAGCAAGAAATGATTTCCGGAAAAAATCATGAAGTATAAATCCTGCCGAGAGTAAACTCACATAAAGAATAAAAGGCCGAAGTTCTGAAAAGAAACTTATGTTACTGAATAAGCAAAGGCAAGCAACAGATAAAAAGGTAAGCAGGAGCTGAAATGCCAGGCAAAATGACGTATAGGACCTGTTGTTTTCTGCGGAAGAAACATTCACCTGGAAGGGCTGGATGATCAAAGCATTTGTAATACTGATGATCAGAAAGTTTACCAATATAACTGTTGAGTAAATGCCAAAATCACGCGCGCTAAGTAAACGGGCAAAAAACAAAGTCGACAGGAAGCTTGTAGCGCTGTAAATACCCTGATCGCCAAGAACCAGGAATCTATTAGAGTTTATTATGCGCTTTAAACTTTTCATTTTTTAAGAAGAGAGAGTTTACTTACAAGTGATTTTACACAGGCAACACTTTGTTTAATAACACCCGGGTTGTATCCTGCACGGTTTAACACAAACCAAACATCAGGAAGTTGATATTCTTCTTTAAGAAGATCCATCTTTGTGATCTGTTTGGAAGAAGTTCTCCGCGAGTCCAGTACAACAAGGTTGCTCGAAGACACGCTCATCAATAACAGTCCTATTTTTTCATCCGCAAGAGATTGATTATTTACAACAACAACATCGCATTCTGCAAGAAATGAATCTAAGCAGGCTTTCATTTTTATTTTTGAATACCTTGTGAACTCCGGCGGTGTAAGGTCTACGTAAAGCAGATTCTCCATAGCAGGTTTAACATGCAGGTTATTTAAATTGCCGGCCGCGTCTGCCAGTACTACTTTTCTACCTTGTAAGACCAATGCTTCGGCCAGATGCAAAGCATGAAAATGCGCACCTTCTTTTAAGGAGGCGGAGGAAAAGGTCACAGTAGTTTGATTCTGAATAATTTTCTTTAATTCTAACTGAATGCTCTCTTTCAAAAAATGATTTTCCGTCGCCTGGTTTCCAGTAAGAAACGGCGTGCAGATAGCGACAGGTGTTGCAGAACTGGTTTGAATGGTGTAAACATCGTTAACTTTTGCTTTTGCAAAATGAACACTGTAAATAATGACTACTGATCCTAACAGAGCTAGCAGCGCTGATACAATGACAATGATGGAACGGTTAGGCGAAACCGGCGCGTTAGAAATTTCACCGAATGAAATAATTTTGTGAAAGGCGATCTTGGCCGATTGAGCTATTTCCGCTTCAATTTTCTTTTCATTTAAAAAATTATAGGAGCCCTGAAGTAAGTCAAAATCACGGTTCAGAATCATGAGCATTTTCTCTTTTTCAGGAACATCTACAAATACTTCTTCGGCTGCCTTAATATCGGCGTTAAGTTGTTCGTATTTTACTTCCAGGTTCTTGCGGGTGTTGTTAATACTTTCAATCAAATAACTTGTAAGGTCTTTTATCTTTTCGTCTATTACCTTCACGCGCTCGTCGTTGCCAGTATATACAAGCAGAAGGTCTTTTTTATCTGCCTGTAATTTTTTAATATTCTTCACCATTTCAGTGGAGAGCAGATCGTTGAAGGCTTCAAAGTTGGGAGCTAGTTCCAAAAAATTCCCTTGTCCTGAACGGATGTAGTTGTTCAGATCTTCAATGGCAAGAAGGCTCATCTTCATATTTGTTTGTTGCACTTTTAACTGCGAAAGTTTTCTCAAATCTGTTTCTGTTTCCTGGCGGATGTTGGTGATGCTTTTTTCATTCCTGTAATCTTCTATTTTATTTTCTGACTCTGCGAGTTTATCACCGGCGTCTTTAATTTGTTTGTCAAGAAATAACACCGTAGTATTGGCTGCCTTGTATTTGTTTTCAATGTAATCGTAGATATAGGTTTCGGCGAGCTTGTTCACAAAGAGAGCAGCTTTTTCAGGGACATTGCTCTTAATGTTGATGCGGATTACAGGTACATCCTTGTCTACGGGAACAATGTCAAGCGTCTTGTTTATTTTGGCAAGCAATTTTTGCTGACTTAAAAATTCAAATTCATAAGTATCTGCCAGTTTTGCATCTGCTTTATTCTTTAAGAATTCTTTGTTTAGTGAAACAAAAAAAGTACCATAGGGAAAAGCCAGTGGCTTGTCAAACATGCCGGTTAAGGGCAGCAAAGAACCCGGTAAAAGCAGTTCATACATTTTGGGAGAAATAACTTTTAGCTTATAGCGTTTGTCTTTTGCTTTTTCAGAAGTGAAAGTACCTTCAACCAGGATGGGCGAATTGCCAAATAGCTCAACCGATTGCACATCGCCAACGCGGTAGATCTCGAAATTAAAATTCAACCCCTCTAAGGTTTTCTCCAGGAGTGCAGTTGATTTTAAAACTTCAATTTCGCCGGCAATTTTATTTGCTGAGGCAAATACGTCGAAATTTTTAAAGAGGTTGCTGTGGGGAACGCCTTCATTGGCATCTGCAAGCTTCAGCTTAGCAGTGCTTTCATACATAGGAGTTACATAGTTAAGGTACTTTTTCGCAAATAGAACCGCTGCAATAACTACCAGAAGTACCAGCGGAAATCCTCTCAGGAACGGTTTTAATATGCGTAAATTCTCTTCCATGTTTTTTAAAATAAGCCAAAAATAATTGCTGCTGCGCTAATCGCTGTTGTAAAAGGAATAATGGTTGCTATGCGTTTATCAAATGTTTTGTATTTTTTGGAAGGCACAATGATGACATCACCGGGTTGTAAAGCAAGATTTTGATTCAGATAGTCTTTGTCGTGAGTCAGGTCAATGTTGGTTACCCAAACATCGGCGCCATGCTGACGTAGTACTTTCACTTTTTTAAGGTTGGCATAAAATTCAAAACCTCCTACACGGGCTACCATGTCTAATAAATTGTTGTGTTCTTTATCAACAGTTATAACACCCGGACTTTTAACTTCACCTAATAAAGTAATTTGTTTGTTCAATACCTTCACATCTACTACAGGATTCAAGATCCACTGAGCCAACATTTTTTTTAAGGTGTCTTTTAGTTCTATTACTGTTTTTCCGAGGACCTGAAATTTGCCAAGTTTTGGGAGTTCAATATTTCCGTTTGCATCCACCAGCAGCCACTTGCCGTACACTTCGTTTGAATTATAAATTCCGTAGGTAGAACCTACACTCACTTCATCTTGTCCCCATACGCTGATGGAGATCTTATCGTCCTCGCGGATGGTGTATTGGTAAACTGCATTGTAGGCAAATACCGAATCTGCAGCATGCTGCCCGGCCTTTACGGTAGCGCGGTTCTGAACAAGCAGGTTTTGGTTTTTACAGGAAACCACTACCAGGATGGTAAGTATGTAAAGAATAGTTTTCATTCTAAAAAATGGAAAGTATTTTTTGAAGAAAAGAAGGATTACTATTTCTAATCTCCTCTTTGATAAGAAAAATGCGGTCTATGACTTTCTGCATTTTAGTAGCTTCGTCATCGCCTTTAATGATGTAATCGAAAGCGCCATATTTTAAAGCTTCTACAGCCGTTTTCATATTTTCCTGCGCCGATACCATCACCACATAAATATTTGGGTCTACGCGTTTTATTTTTTTCAGTACTTCAAAACCGGTGAGCACATCCATGTTGTGATCGATAAAAATAATTTCCGGTTTCTGATGCAGATTATTCAAACAATCTACTCCGTTTGAAAAAATAGAAATATTGCTGAAGCCTAAATTGAGGATGTTTTGCTGGTACATATTAAGGCTAAAAGCATCGTCGTCTACTAAAAATATTTTTATGTCTTGCTGATTTTCCATGGTTATAGTGTTTTGTGTTTGATACAAAGCCAATAGAATGCCGTAATTACAATTAACTGATTGCGTGATGTTTGCGATTTCTATAGGACCCGGACTTTTCCAGAAAATGGAAATTTTTCCAGTATAATAATTGCTGTGCAGAGTGCTTTTGTATTGCTTTTAAACAATCAGGCGAGTTTTGGATGTTAGGGAATATCCATCACACTCTTTATTTTCTATGGAACTACCACCGGCGGGAGTTCATAAAATCAGAAAATAAAAATAAAGCAGTGTCGCAAAAGAAACTCTTTTCCGCCAAAGGAAACATTTTTTTTAAAGACAACTATCTTTGAACGCCTACTTCAACTACCGGCAGAGTCCAATAAACTGCAATGGCAGTTCGACTTCAACATTTTTATTTCGTTGTACTTATTTTACTATGCAGGTCCTGCTGTGAACATCCGATGCCTATATAATGATTCTTATTTTTTTAAAGTACATAGCCTCATAAAATTTATGTCTGTAAGGCTTATCCCAGAGAATTTTTATACGCCTACTTGTTTTAGGCTACGTGATTTTTTTTGAGCTCACTTTCAGGTCTGACGGCAAGAGCCTTCAGTACAATCATCTTGAAACGTAATACACTTTTTCGCGGGAGGCGCATTCTTTTTTAGATTCTTTCAGTTCCTGGCCGCAGCAACTTATGTAATTATAGTCTCTGATAGTTTTGTCGTAATATATTTTGCCCGCGTAAAGCTCGGGTTCCTGAATGTTTTTGACGGCTAACGGTTCTAAGGTAACAATGAAATTAATTTCACACCTGTAATCTTCTTTACTAAAAGTTGAAATAGTAATGGTTTTAGATCTGCACCCGGGTTTTGAGAAAGTGATTGTATAACAGTCGTTATATCCCAGCTTGAATTTCAGGTCAGAACATTTTCCTACCTGGATCATCTCGTAAGAGTTAGAGAGTGTATAATAAGCCGTTGTTGTTTCATTGTCGTTATTCTTTATGTGCCCTTTCACAAGTAATGCCTGGGCGGGTACAGCTAACGATACACCCAGGAGGACAATGAGAATGCTAATTTTTAAGTAGATTGTTTTCATGATATTGTATTTTATATCATTTGATTTACAGTTTGCGTGCCTTTTTATAACTCCTTCATTATCAAATGCAATTACGAATGCGATTTTATTTTCATTCCGCATTCGGGAAATTAGTCCATTTTTGACAGGTAAACTGCTAACACGCTACAAGGCTTTATAAACGGCATGATCAGTCCGCACGACATTAAAGAAGTCGCTTTGCTTTACGAGCCTGGTAAACCTATTAAAGTTCTAAATGAATTTTTGGCCCTGGAAAAAAAAGACGAAGAAATGGCTATGCAGACAAGCTGCAATTTAAAACTCCTGATGCGCGTCAGTCAATGCATTTTAAGTTGTAAAGACAAGGACACACGTTTTATGGTGCACTACTTCCTTGGCCTTCTGCTTGATAAAAATTTTGATAAAAGTTATAGTTATCAGTGGCAGGAACTAAAGAGCGTGTTGTGGTATTGCAGCTTTATGAAAAACACACAAAGCTTTAAAGCATTTAAAACAAAATTAGAGAGTACACACTTTAGAACCTGTATTAGTACCTGCATAAAAACCGATGCCCTGAGCGAAAGCCGGAGGCGGCAGTTGTTTGGAGAAAACGCTGCCTGAAGCAAGCAGGTTTATTGGCTAATACCAGCCGTCGCAGACCATAGCATTCAGATAAACTACAGTGACTTGTGACATTAATCTTCTTTGTTTTTAATTTCTCTCATCAGTGCCTGGAATGCAAAAATAAGAAGATTAAAATCTTCTTATTTAAGCCTATTTGTAACTACTAAGCATTTTTATGGAAAATCTGATCTTATACCGACCGGAAAAATCACCGAAGGTTTGCGTTTCCCCTACCTCACAATTACAAGCTTTTTAAAGTGATACTGTCCATTACCATCCTGCACACGCAATTGATAAACACCGCTGGAAACAGTTTGCGCCTGGAATGTGATTTTGGAAGTGCGATTTACATTTAAACGTTTTATTAATTGCCCGTTAAGATCAAAGACTTCTGCTTTTTCGATGATGCTGCCCGACTGATATTGTTCTTTGTCGGAGAGCAGTTGCAGGGTTACATCGCTGTTGCCAGGATTCGGGAATACTAACAGAGCTTCACTTGTATATTCATAAGTTACTGTATTAAGAACAGCGTTCGTGCTAAGTGCATCTTCATAATCAAAAAAGATTGCGGCACTGTTTGGAATAAAAGCACCTTCTTCCACATCCTCTTTCACCGTTACTGAAAATATCAGGTAGCCTTGCGAACCATTGAAATTGGACGAAGAGTCTTCTAAATTAATGTTTTCAAAACGGACATTCACTTCACCATTTTCTGAGTAGTTGAACTCACAAGGATGTGAGCTTGAAACAAAGGCAATACTACTAAAACTTAAACCTTCCGGTAGCCGGTCGCTGATAGAAATGTTAGAAGCCATGTAATTACCCACGTTCTGAAAACGCACTTTGTAAAAAAGAGTAGTTCCTTTTTTCACAAAGCCCTGATCCGCTTCCCCTCGCGGAGAAACCACAAGGTCATTGGGGTCAATGGCCCCTACTACTTCGGCAGAGTATGTTCTGGAATTATCGAGTGGCGCAAGATCGTTGCTATAAGTAGCTGTTGCGGTGAAGTTGAGGCTGCTGCCAATAGCTCTCGAAAGATAAACAGAGTCCATCAGGCTGAATGTTTTTACCTGCCCGGGTTTCAACGTATCCACCAGCCAGGTGTAAATGCCATTATTGAAAGTAGTATAAGATGGCTGACTTGATTTTACGGTCATATAACCTCCAAAGCTTAGATTCAAAGGCACATTATAAGCCTCGCTGCTTCCATTGTTTTGAACCTGCAGGTAGACACTATTTTTAAATCCTCTTCTCATAGCGGTAGTTGCCAAGTCTACTTTTAAATCAACGCCGCTTACAGCAGATGTAAGAGGCAGCGCCACGGAATAGGAACTATTTACAGATTGAACAGATACCTGTGCAACCGGGCATCCTGCCTGCCATACTCCCTGTGGTTGGAGCGCTAAACTATATACACCTACCGGAAGAGACGCTCTGAATTCTCCTTTGGCATTGGATATGGTGTGAAAATTGTTGCCGAGATCCACTCTCAAGCCGGCGATAGTGTTTTCATTTCCATCTTTTACGCAATTGTTATTGCTGTCGTAAAAAGTTACTCCTGTTATTACTCCACCGCTTGGCTCAGTAATGGTATTATAGGTGTTGGCGGTTACCTGCGTCAAATACTGCTTTTGTCCCGAAGGCCACAGAACCACAATTGAATCCATTACCGTATTTATGCCTAAGCCAAAATGGCAACGGATACTGCTCTGCCCGCCTAAACCACTTTGTGAATTTACTTCACGCGATTGCCAAACGCCTCCTGCTTTAATTTGCACCCGGGCGCCTATCGCATCTTTATTGGACAAAGAACCTGCTAAACGAATACTAGTCCAATTGTTAGCATTGCCATTATTGGTGAAATAATAATTAATCTGACCTGAATGCGTTGGTACAAAAAGATCGAGATCACCATCTTTATCCGCATCAAAAAAATAATTGCCCATACTGTTTCCAAAATTGGCAGCTATTATCTCATCTTGTTTTTTAGTAAAATTACCAGCCCCGTCATTCAGGTAAAGAAATTTCACACCCTTGTCGTTAGTTACATAAAGATCTAAATCCATATCGTTATCTAAATCTGCAAACGAGCATCCATGGGAGTGTCCACCACTGTTGACTACAGGGTCGCCTGTAATCTTTGTAAACCCACCAGACTTGTTATTGAGGTATAGAAAATCATTTTCATTAGAGGCATTAGAAACAAAAAGATCCAGCCAACCATCATTATTTATATCTCCCCAGCAACTCCCCACAGAATTCCCTCCATCGTTACATACAATTAAATTGCTTTGTCTGGTAAACGTTCCATTTCCATTATTCAGAAACAGTGAATTATTAACGCCTTCACCATTAGGAACAAACAAATCCTGATCTCCGTCGTTATCATAATCGGCCCATGAAGAACCAAGTGACATATAAGATTCAGTGCTCATAGGATTATTTGTGACCAACGAAAATGTACCATTACCATTATTATGATAAAGTTCATTAAACTTTGTGGGCATGTAGTTGCTCAGGAAAATATCAAGAAATCCATCATTGTCATAATCTGCGAAAGAACCGCTGTGAAAGTAAGCCACGTGATCGGCCACCGGGCTGTTCGACAAATTGGTGAAGCTGCCATTTCCGTTATTACGGTAAAGTGAATTAGGCTTTTTTGTGTTGTTAACCACAAGTACATCTTTGTCGCCGTCATTGTCGTAGTCGGCCCATGACGAACAGATGCTGGCAGCAGCGTCACTTGTGAGCTTAGCAATAGTTGATTTAATAAATGTATTATTGCCGGTGTTGCGATAGTAGATATTGGCAACCGTTGCGTTCTTTACGGTGAGATAGATATCTTCTAAGCCATCGTTATCCACATCTACTATGTTTGCGGTCCATGAATCTGTAAGGTCTGCCCCGAAGTTTGCTATTGAGAACATCAGATTCGAAGTGTTGGCAGAGATAATTTGAATTCCTTCTACAGAAGAAGATTGCTGTAAGGTGCCGTTAATTTTACCGGATATGTTTGTTTCTGCACTAACAACTGTATTGTTTGGAAGCAGGCTGCCATTATTGTACATGACTTGTGCAATTACCTGGGTTTGTACCACATAACTATGAGTAGCCAGTAATGAATCCTGAACTGCAAAATTGACAAGTGTTTGAGATGTTTGTTCAGTGATTGTTCCATTTACAGAAGTATTAGTTGTTTGATCTTTTAATACCGAAGATATTACCTTTGCCCCGCTGCCCACTATAACTGACACGTATGCACTATCAATGCTAAGCGGAGAGCTAAACACTATCTGCGAAGAAACCATAACCGTGTCTCCTGGTGCAGCATGATCGGCTGTTGAGCTTGAAATTTGTTTGTAACTCTGTTCCAGTGAAGATCCAAAATACATCATCCAGTTGTCGTTAAAATTAGTATTCATCACACTGATAGGTTTGTTGGATGTGATTTTCAAATACGGTCGTTCTGGTCCGGAGTTATTGCCAGTACCGTTGTAAATAGACTGCCATTCGCTCAGCGTTAAAAAACAATCTACATAACGACCCGGTAAAACTGTATATGTTCTGTTTATGTCAATTCCATTACTATAAGCGTCTTTTACAGAAACAATACAAGTATCATTGAATGAAAATAAATAGGCGTGCGTTACCATTTGACCAAATAATGCATTGGTAAAAGGATCTCTCACATTTTCCTCGTGACCCGGAGGTGCCATGTAAATTAGAAAGTTGTTACCAGAACTTGTACCCAGATCGGAACTCGCCATGGTACCTATGTCTGCAGTGCCCGGGCTGCCTGTTTCCAACCAATTGGCTTCAAAAACAGATACTTTTTTTCCGGCACTGCATCTTACTCTAAAACTGGTAGAGTAATTTACGCTGCCATTATTTTTACCCACCCAGTCAACGGCTGCACCCGAATTAACGGTCCAGGTTTTCATACTAACCCAGCTTCCCGCATAGTATCTTTCAAGAATTATACTATTAGAATTATCCCAGGACGCAATTCTTATTTCCTGTTCGCCCTTTGTACCACTTTGAAAGGGAACCCCAAAATAAAAAAGTTCTCCCGCAGAGCTTCCATTTGCTGAAGGCACATATCCGCCACCGTCGCGCTCATTGCCATATAAAGCGCCATACTGAAGTGTGATAGGTTTGCTGGCTTCAATGACATAGGTGTCGCCTGAACTCATAAGATCCCGTCCTTCACCTGAGTAATAAATGATATCCTGCCCTACCATTAACATTTTCTGCACTACCACAGTCGAACTTGCAGTGCTGATATTCGTATAACCTGTAATAAGGGTTGGCGCAAAAGAGATTTTACGAATGGTAATCACTGTGCTGTCAAAATAGGCAAAAGTATTTAAGTCTCTTTTTGAGCTGGTAATTTGGGGCGCATAAACAATAAATTTTTGTCCCAGGCCTGATTTGGTTGTTGAGGGCACCCAGTCGTGCTGCCAATCGCTGTTAGTAGATTGAGAGGCGTAAATAAGTTTATCGGAAGTAACCATAAAATAGTCGCCATCTTGTTTTAAGGTTCCACCTGATGCATACTTCGCATCATCGTTGATGCCATTGTCCTTAATGTATAAGATATAAGACTGCCCTGCCATAAGCACACCCGTTTTTGTATCATCTGTATCGCCATCGGCACCATCGTCAATGATAGAAAAATGTGTGCTGTCTTGAATGGCAGTAATAACCAAACATACGTCGCGATGAACAGCATCATTATTTGGTGGAACAAAAATATTGAACCAGGTAGATGGTTCGCCGGTAGCATTAGCGAATGCAAAGCTTAAAACAAAAAGAAACGTAAGAATTTGTTTTTTTAGTGTTGTGGCAATCTGTATCATGTGTAATAAATTTCTTAATCCTTTAGTATAAAAACCGGGCCAAACATGTAAGATGCTTATAAATAGAGCTTTGCAAGAAAATACTTAAGCATTGAATTCCAAAAACTGGAAGCTAAATACGTATTTCGGATCGTTTGCCAGGATTTAAGGAATCTTTCGGAAAAGTTGTGGTGAGTTAAAAATTCAGTTCGGTTTGAAGTTTACAATCTATAGTCCAACCTATGCCGCTTGATACATGGTCTACTCAGCAAATAAGGGCGGTAAACCGTCATGCCTTTCATGGCCAATAGTTGATGCTACCAAGAGGTAGTAAGGTTTTAAAACACCGCAGTATTTCGTTACTTAGATATAGATTATGAAAACAGTTTCCCGGATATCTACAGACTGGCAGAACATATTAAGCCTAAGTGCTCGTGTGTAAGACTTAAAAAATTGTTTAGCTATTTTGCGGATTGGCGTTAGAAGTTGCTCCCTGCTATAATTCTTCGTTCAAATCCGCGATTACTTTTTTAAGCACAACATCGGCATACTTCACCAGGTCTTCCAGTCTTTTTGAATAGATATGTTCTTTTGCTGTTTTTTCGATCTCACTTATTTCAGCTTTAAGACTTTGAATGTTCATGCCATCTATGCTGGGTTTAATGCGGTGTGCGATCTTACCAACCGTTGGAAGATCCTTTATTGCCATAGCGGCATTTATTTGTTCCATCGAAACGCTGCACTGTTCAATAAAAATACCAATCATTTTACGCACATAGTTTCTATCGCCCCGCGCCAGGGTTCGCAGTTTATCGAGGGTATAAAGTTTTTGTTCACCCTGAGTTTGAGGAAACTCTGCTTTGTGCAATTCTACCTGTTTAAAAATGCTGTCTACCAGCAGTTTTTCTTCGTAAGGCTTTGTTACGCAATCGTTCATTCCCACGTTTAAACAATTTGATATTTCGTTTTTAAAAGCATTTGCTGTTAGAGCGATAATCGGGGTAGCAAGCTTTAGTTCATTTCTGATCACTTTGGTAGCCTCAATACCGTCCATTACCGGCATCTGCAGATCCATGAGTATAACGTCGAAACGTTTTTTTCTTAGAAGATCTACTGCCTGCTGACCGTTCTCTGCTTCTGCTACAACGCAATTACTTCTCTCCAGAATTTTAATGGCTGTGAGCCGGTTAAATTCATTATCCTCTGCCAGTAAAACACGAATCGGTTCATGGTTCTTATGTCCCTCAAACATTACCTGCTCCTGTACGATTTTTGTTTCGTCGCCCAGGGGTAACGTAAGTTCTACGGTTACAGTAGTCCCCTCATTTTTTTTGCTTTTCACCGAAATAGTTCCATTCATCAGGTGAATCAGTTCTTGTGTAATGACCATGCCAAGACCCGTTCCGCCGTATTTGCGGGAAGTAGATAAATCTTCCTGGGAAAACTTTGTAAATATTTTTTTTACGTACTCAGCATCCATACCAATGCCCGTATCGGTAATGGAGATCTGCAGAGTCTGACTCCTCTTCGTTTCTTTTTTGAGTTCACAACCGATAGTAATGCCTCCCTTTTCTGTGAACTTAAGGGCGTTTCCAACCAGGTTTAGCAGGATTTGTTTGAGTCGTATAGGATCGCCATAAAACACCCGCTTAACTCCCTGCAGTACCGAAACATTAAGGGCCAGATTTTTTTCAATGGCTTTGCTTCCCATAATAGAAACAATGTCGTTAAAAATGTTATTCATCTGAAAGTCCTGAAGATCAAGGTTAAATTCACCAGACTCTATTTTAGAGATATCGAGAATATTGTTGAGGATAGAATATAAATGCTGTGAAGCAACGGATGTATTTTGCAGGTACATGCGTTGTTCACCGGTAAGTTCTTCGCGCGATAATTCGCGGATCATTCCGATAATGGCGTTTAAAGGTGTTCTGATCTCGTGACTCATGTTTGCCAGAAAAGCTTCTTTTGCTTTAGAAGACTCTTCTGCTTTTTGTTTTGATACCACCAGTTCCTGCTCCAGTTTTTTTCGCTCTGTGACATCAAAATTTATCCCGATAGATCCTGTAAGATTCCCGGCATCGTCGTAGTTGGGCGCACCGCTCACAATCCACCAGCGCAGTTCTCCCCGCTTGTTTTTCATTTGCAGTTCATATGTGTCAGACAATCCGGATAAACGTTTCATGAATTTTTCTTTGATCAGGTCCTTGCTAGAGCCTACTACCATTATATCCACAATGCTTTTTCCTATTATTTCTTCGGCGCTGTAACCCGATTGTTCGCAGAAGGCCTGGTTGCAGTGGCGGACTGTTTCATCTTTATCTACCTCTACAAGACCCATGTTCATGTTGGCGATAATGTTCTGATATTTTTCGTCCTTCAGACGAATGGTTTTTTCGTGTGCCTTTCTTTCTGTGATATCTATAGCGAGTGCAGTCAATTCAAAACTAGTTTCGGCGAGTGTTGCATACTGAACACTTTGACCAATCCAGACCTCTGCACCGCTTTTAGTGCTTATGGGAAACTCAAAATAGCTTGTTGGTTTTTTTTCAATTACCTGCTGCTTATAAAATTCTAAAGCCTCCTGTTTATAAGCATCTTTAATGAGCTCAGAAAAATGCATGTTTAATAATTCGCGTTGAGAATAACCGGTTATCCGCTCTGCCACAGGATTTACGTAAGTGAAATAACCAATTTTGTTTGTTTTGTAAATAATATCGGTAGATTTTTCGATAATGTTTTTGTACTTCTCTTCACTCACCTTAAGCGCTTCCTTGGCCTGCCTTTCTTCCGAAATATCACGGGCAATTCCCAAATAACCGCTTATTTCATTCACGTCATTTTTTATGGCGCAGATGGTCAGAGATACCGGAAATTTTTGTCCGTTTTTTCTTATGTAAGTCCATTCAAGACTTTCCACAACACCCCGCTTAGCTTTCGCAATAAAGGTTTCGAAGCTAGGTTTTATTTCCCGGGAGAGTTCTTTTGATAAGTGTACCGACCTTTCTTTTATCTCCCCAAGATCATGAAACGTAGAAGGATTATGTTTTCCAATAAGGTCTTCTGCTTTATAACCCAACATTATTTCCGCACCCTTGTTGAATGATTGTATCATCCCATCCACATCGGTGAAAATAATAGCATAGTTGGTACCATTTAAGATTGCCTCCTGTGTACTGATAAGATAGCGAAGTGCATTTTCATTCGTTTTACGTTCTGTGATATTTCTATATTTCCATAAATGCCCCTTGTAATGGTTGTGAATATAGATTGGAATAAAGTCTCTTTCCAGGTACTGCCCATCTACTAAAACTAGCTCCTCAGACAGCACGGTTTGCTTTTCAGCAAGAAGTGTAGTTATCCTTTGAACAAATTTTTCAGGATCGGAAAACAAATGTTTGTCATTTTCAGCGCGACCAGAAAAGTTCAATCCTTTCAGTTGCTCAGGTTCAAGCGTAATAGCAAAAAATTCGCTGAACATTTTGTTCGAAAATAATATATTCCGGTTTTCGTCCTCCACTAAAATTCCGGAGTTAATGTTACTCAAAAGGGTTTCCAGAAGATTAACGGTGCGACTGAGTTCTTTTTCAGCATTCTTTCTTTCACTGATTTGTGTATTGAGATAATCGGCAATTTTTAAAAGTTCGTCGTCGTTTGCTCCGAATGTAAAATCATCAGACCTTGCGGTTTTGTTTATGGCCTGTTTGAGTTTTTCGATAGAAAGTTTTTTTAACTCGTGTTCTTTTACAAGACTCTGATTAATGTTCTGGTATTCCTGCTCACTCATGCTGAAAGCATGCGTGAGAAGTTCACGGTCGCGGTCGTGAGCCACAAATGCATCGTTTATACCCTGCAGAAATTTATCCAGGGCGGGATTCGCAGCAATCTCATCAGAGAGATTTTTCCGGATCTGTTTTTGAAGGTGTGGATGTAATGCCATAATTAAATCTCGTCAAAGGTGGTGATAGTCATCGTTTGATTGTGCAGTTCGCATTTGGTTCCGCTGCTGAGTGGAGAAATTTCTCCGTAAGAATAAAAGCCTGTTGTTACCACATCTTTGCCAAGTGTGTCTCTAACCGCCTCTACTTCCTCCTCTACCCTTTTATCGAGAATTATTTTCCGGCCTACACAACTAATCAAAATGGCCAGTTTGGGATGGGCGTTATCAGAAAAAGAAAAAGTACTCTGGGCTGCTCCACTGGCGGCATCTATGAGCCTTTCAAAATCGGCCTTCATAAATCTTACGCGCGTTCCTTCTGGCACATCCCCTGCAAATACCATACTCTCTTCTTCTTTATCAATGGAAAGAATGGTTCTTACAACTTCCGCTTCACTGCCTGGAAGTTTCACCGATAAAGGAAAAAGTAAGGCCGAGCCGGGAAGTCCTTCAGCATATTTACCGAGGTATTTTTTATAAATACCCAGTGCATTCTTGTGATCGATCTCAAAGAGTTTATTGGCACTGGATTTGGTAATGGTTTTCTCGAGACCAAAAATATCCCAGCCCCCTTTGGATCCGTGAGATATTCTTAAAGCGTCACCATAAAAACCAATAGCCAAAATATTTCCTTTAGCAGGCTGACAATTAAGGCCAACAAGGGTAGAATTAAAATTTTCTCCATCTCCTGCAAGTCCGCCGGTAACAGGTATTTTATCAGGGTTAACTTCATCTATTCCTCTAACCAGTTCGCTGCCGTTAACCGTGGCACCATCTGAAAGTATAAAAATATAACGCAGTGCTTTTTTATCGAGTTTACTTACCAGGTTTTTGCCTGCTTCAAAACTCGATGTAAAATCAGCACTGTTTACCATAGCTGTTTGTAAGTGTGTTTTTTCAAATGCAACCGCAGTTAGCACCAGGCTATCATCTTTTACTTCCGAGTCTATAATTTCTCCTGCAGTAGAAGCCAGGGCTATCTGGGCATTTGGAAATTGCTTACGGAGTTCACTGTACAATGTTTCTGAGCTTAAGTTCTTTTTTCCTCCAAAACCGAGCAGCAGCTGACATTCGTCTTGGCGCATAACTGAAGAACTTTGAATTTTACCGAGTTGGTTATTCTGAAATAAATACGATGCTACTTTCATGGTAGTGGCGTTAAATTTTAATTAATGACAAGTTCTTTCTTTTTAATAAGATTATAGATAGTAGATTTACCAAGATCCAGTCTTCGGGCCACCTCCAGCACGTCATTGTCGTATTTTTTCATGAAAAGTTTAATGATATCCAGGGTATATTCATGCAAGGTTTTTTCTGTAGCGGTAATAACCGCTTCACTTTGCAGTGTATTAAATGTAATGTCCTGGGCGTGTATTTCTTTACCATCACTCATCACGCAGGCAAGATCTATAATAGACTTTAATTCGCGTACGTTACCCGGGTAGTTGTATTTTAATAAAGTTTCTTTTGCCCCGGCTGAAATAAGAATGGGTGCAAGACCGTTCCCTTTTGTAAACGCATCAGCAAAATGCCTTCCCAGGATAAGTACATCGTTTCCTCTTTCTCTGAGAGGAGAGAGTTCTATGGGGAGGCCAATAATCCTGTAAAACAAGTCTTCGCGGAAGGTTCCCTTCTTTACTTCTTCAGCCAGATTGCGATGAGTGGCTGTAATTAAGCGGGCGTTAAATTTTATTTTTTCATTGCCGCCAAGCCTTACGATCTCACGTTCTTGTAAGGCACGTAAAATTTTGCTTTGCAAATTCAAATCCAGTTCTGCAATCTCATCCAAAAAAAGTGTGCCGCCGTTTGCTTCTTCAAATTTACCAATCTTACGGCCTACGGCACCTGTAAAGGCTCCCTTCTCGTAGCCAAAAAGTTCGCTTTCCATAAGTTCAGCGGGAATTGCCGCCATGTTTACAGCCACAAAGGGTTTTTTATTACGCTCACTGCTATAATGAATGGCTTTGGCAACAACTTCTTTACCTGTTCCAGTTTGTCCTGTAATAGACACATTAATATTAGAGGTTACCGCTTTTTCAACGAGTGCAAAGGTTTTTTTAATGGCAGGACTTTGTCCGAGTATCGTTTTTTCAAAGCTGAATTTCTGCCCGAGTTTTTCTTTTAATTCAGCTACTTCTTCTTTCAAGGTAGAGTTTTCTCTGATTTTTTGAATAGAGTTCCATAACAGTTCTTTTGTATTATCATTCTTAACAAAGTAGTCTGCTGCACCGCCTTTTAAGAGATTAAGCGCTACAGAAATATCTTCCTGAGCGCTAATGATAATAGCTGGAATATTTTTGTTAACCGCATGGATCTTCGCCAGCAAATCATTTCCGTTCATATCGGGCAGCTCATAATCGATGCTGATGGCGTGTGGTTTTTTATAAAGATTATCAAGACATTCTTTTGCACTTGCAAAGAGATAAACTTCGTAATCCGGATTGAGAGAGAGGTGATGCTTTAAAAGATTACCAAACCATTGGTCGTCTTCTACAATAAATATTCGAAATGGCGTCATAGTACATTTTGTTAGTGGTTAAAAAATAAGTACTTAAGTTCCGTAACAAATATAGATAGTTTAAAAACTGGAATCTTTCCATAAACTGGAACTACCACACAGATGTAAGATTTTCTTGTTTTTTGTAAGCTATTCCGTATAAGCTGAAAGTTTGTGACCCATAGAGTATGTTTGCGTTCAAGAAGGGGATGTTTTATCATAAATCTTCCTGAGATATTCTTCCCTTAGGTGGCCCCCAAAATTATTTGCCGATAAGCTACCCATTTTATTTAGAGGAGTTTTTCTTAGTCAGTAAGTTATAACTGACAGCTAAAACTCCTTTGTACCAGATCAATTACCTGGTATTTAAAGATCTCTGGCTTTTTCATATTTTAAGATCACTGTCTTTATTTTGGAATATCAGGTTATTTGCGCACTCTTATCAAGCTTACAAACACCTGACACTAAATCCTTAAAAACGCTTCTTAAAATTTGAAGAACAATGAGCAGAATAGTGTATATTAAGGGTCTGCATCGTTTTATTTTAGCATCGAAGAGTTTTGAACCTGGATAGTAGTTATGCTGGGTTCATTTAAAACAGTTGAAGTATATGCCAATAGAATCAGAAAACATTTATAATTTATTAGGGTTAAAAGTTGCCGACCATGTTTCAGCAATGCTTGCTTATTGGGATAAGGATCTTATATGCCGCTTTGCCAATGCGGCCTACAGAGATTGGTTTGGAAAAACGAAGGAAGAAATGGTAAACAAGATGACCATTAAAGAATTACTGGGCCCCCTGTTTGACATAAACGAGCCATATATTTCTGGTGCCCTGGAAGGTAGATCTCAAACTTTTGAACGTGAAATACGTTTACCAACAGGTGAGCTACGTTACTCCCTCGCTAATTATTTCCCTGATAGTATGGATGGAAAAGTGAGAGGTTTTTTTGTTCATGTGGCAGACGTCAGTTCCATTAAACGGTTGGAAATGCAGCTAGTTAAATCCAATGAGATAATTACAGAACAAAACAAACGGCTAATGAATTTTGCCAATGTAACTTCTCATAACCTGGGCAACTATTCTCATGGCTTTGCAGGATATCTGGAAATGCTGGAAGAGAATGTTGCCAGTGAATCGCAAGTGAAAATAATAAATAAGCTAAAAACCATTTCAACGAATTTTACCGAGACAGTAAAGAACCTGAATGAAGTGGTTTACATGCAAAACACCGGCACGGTTGAATTAATAGAAATTAATCTGTATGATTATATTATTAAGACCATAGCAACACTGCATGTGCAAATTCGCCATAGCCAGGTGCTTATTTTCAATGCCGTTAGTGCCGACACTGTTATTTTATGCAACCCTGCCTACCTTGAAAGCATTTTAATGAACTTACTTACTAATGCTATTACCTATAGGCAACCAGAACGCGTTGCGACCATTGAGCTAAAATGTTCGGCAGAAAAAGAAGAAGTTGTTTTTTCTATTACCGACAACGGAAGAGGAATGAATTTAGAAAAACATGGCAGCGATCTGTTTGGCATGTACAAAACATTTCATGATAACCCTAACGCGAGAGGGCTTGGCTTGTATATTACCAGGTATCAGATAGAAACCATGGGAGGAAGAATTAAAGTGGAAAGTGAAGAAGGCAGGGGCACTAAATTCACTGTTTATTTAAAACAGAAGTAGTTAAAGATGTCTTAATTACCCTTTTTAGGATCGGGTTCGGAAGGCTCTTCTTCGTAAGATTTTAACCGGTTAAGCTCTTCCTTATAAAATTTCAGCAGACAACTTACTTCAACTTCTATCACCTGCAAAGTTGGCTTAATATCTACCGGTGTGCTAAGTGCGTTGAGATCCGTTAACTGCCAAATAGCCTCTTTCATAACCGTGGCTCCAAAATAGACTCCATAATTTAAGAGCTGGTGAAGAGATTTAGGATTAATACTCTCAATCAGATTTTTTTTAAGCAGTTCAAATTCAGAAGCCTCGTTTTCTAATATAACGATAAACTCCTGGATCCATTTTTGCAGCTGGCTGGATGAATCTCCCGTAATCGAAAGAGCCATGGAATAATCGTAATTAACAGAAGTATTCGGTTTACTACTTTCTTCCACCGAAAAATTTACGCCTACATACTTTCCCACGGTCCTCCTAAAGTCTTCTACACTTAGGGGCTTTAAAAGATAATCATCATAAACAAGCAATTTATTATCACGTCGAATTTCGTCTTCTGAGTAGCCGGAAATAATAATAAGCGGAGCGCTGTTGCCTTGTGCATTCAGGCTCTTTACTATTTCCAAAGCGGACATATCGGGCAGGCTAACATCCAGCAAAATCAAATCTACTTTGTGGATTTTTGCCTGCTGAAGTGCTTTTTTTCCGGTACCGGCTATTATTGCCTGATATCCTATTTCATCCACTAATGATCCGATGTAAGCCTGATTTAAAGCATTGTCTTCAATTACTAAGACAATGCCTTTTGATTGAGCTGCTACCGTTTTTGGGGTCATTTTATAACCACCCTCATTAAGCAATAAATTATCAGAATCGTTTGAATAGGCTGGCATTAGAGGCTCAGGACTTACAACACTTTTTGCAAGAGATTTTTTTTTACTGCCAGGAAATTTACCGGTACTTTGTTTTTGAATTTCAAGTTTCACTTCGGTAAGTTCAAAAACCGTTTTAATTTTACTGCTGAAGTTACTACCTTTCTCATTAAGGACTAAATTCGTTACACTATTAAGCCGGAAAAGCAATTCAGATGTTACCACGGGTTTACAAATGAAATCGATGTTCGTATAAACTCTCAGTAAATCTAAGATCTCATTTTTAAGTACAGAAAAGATAAACATCACCGGAATGTGAGAAAGAGCCACACTCTCTCTCAAGTCTTTAAACAAGTCGATAGCTAGTAACGGCGATTCTGCCCCTAATAAAATAACATCGGGGCTTTTAGTGAGTGCCATTTTTTTTGCCTGACTGTGAGTGCGTGATACAAGAACATCATATCCATTGGTTTGCAAGAATGTGCCAATTAGTTTTATGTCGTCGGTATTCGTCTCAATAAGTAAAACCTTATTTCCAGCTATTTTTGGTTTGTCAGCATCCATTTAGTGTTATAATAACAAGTTACATTTAAATTCATTCTATCCCTTTTTATAAATGACAAGGGATAAAAAAGAAAATTTAAACAAAATACAAAAGAGAAAAGTAAGACGTGGGCCATATCCCTCTTTCATTCTTCATTTTTTTAATTTAGTGTAGCTGTTAGAACAAGGGCAATCTTCGCTACTTTTTACTTTGTTAAAAAGATTGGATGCAATTAACAAACTTATTTTTTTCAGAAACATTGATTTAGTGTTTAAACAAAAGCGCTCTGTAAATGTTTAAACTTTAATTTTAAAGTTCAGGGAGATTTCTTTGTTTCCGCTTGCTATCAGGCTGGGAGACACTGTTAAACTCTACCACAACAACAGTTCCCACATCCACCTTACTTTCAATGACGATCTTTGCATCCATCATATGAACCAGCTTATTAGTGATTGTTAATCCCAAACCAGTACCACCGTATTTTCGGGTGCTTTGTCCATCCATTTGCATAAAGGGTTCAAAAACAACCTCCTGTTCAACATTTGGAATGCCAATACCTGTATCAGAAATCCGGAATATCATTTTGATTTTTCCATCCACCTGAGGTTCAGAATTAACATGAATGATAACACCGCCTGTTTTTGTAAACTTAATGGCGTTACCTATCAGATTAAACAGAATTTGTCTGAGTCTAACTTCATCAAGAAGTATCAACTTAGGTGTTTCCGGCTCAATAAAATAGCTCAAATCAAGTTCTTTTTCTTTAGCGCGTTGCCGAAACATAAAATAAAGCTCTGTCATTAAAACTTCAAGATTCATTACCCGTGTCTGCAACTTCATTTTTCCAGCCTCGATTTTAGACAAATCCAGAATATCGTTTATAAGTGACATTAAGTTACGCCCACCTATCAATATACCATCGACGTAGTTTTCGTATTTCTGCGATAGGGTATTACCCTTCAATAACTCTGAAAATCCAAGTATGGCATTCATTGGAGTTCTTATTTCATGACTCATATTGGTAAGAAATTCAGTTTTGGCCTTATTAGCGAACTCGGCTTTTTCTTTTTCATGAAGGAGTTTTTGGTTGAGTTTTATATACTGAAGGTTTAGGGCTTCGTATTCTGCGTTGCTCTGTTTGAGTTTGCTGACATCGGTTGCGGTGCATAAAATCCCGGTAATTTCACCATCTTCTGCAAGTATGGGAGACGAAGAAAACAATATATTTATTTTTTTGCCCGATTTTGACGCATACACTTTTTCTTCTCTTTCAATGCTAAGGTGATGAGGCAAATTATTGGCAAGCGTTTGCTGGTGCGAGAAGTCTTTTTCTAAAAAGAGTATATCGATAGGCTTTCCTATGAGTTCATTTTCATCGTATTCGAGAATTTTCCGTGCAGCATGATTGATTGATTTTATAACGCCCGTGCAATCGAGTATGATAAAAATCTCATTAATAGATTTGAGAATGTTATTAGAATATTCTTTTTCTTTCGCGATACTATCTAAACTATCCTTAAGATCGTCAACCATTAAGTTTATACCCATGGCCAGTGAATCGAGGTGATCATTTTCACCCGAAAGTTTTATCTGAGCCTCATAGTTACCCTGGGCTACATGCAAAATGGTATCCAGCATGCTTTGCAACCTGTCTTTGTCTGTATTCATCGTTTTTAGATTTCTTTAAGCCTTTCAGCCGAAACAGCATGGTCGCTTTTTAAACTCATACGTGTGGTGGTTGCATTGCTAAATGTAGTTCGAATCATTTCTCTTTTAACCATAGTAAAGCCTCTGTTTTTGTTTTAAAGAGGGCTATCTCTTTTTTTTGTGAAATACCGATATAAAAAGTTGCCAGCACTTTTGCCACCGGGTGCATGCCTATAAATGCCAATCGGCCTACCTCGGTACATTCGATAAATTTCTTCAGAATTTTCCTGGCCTCTAATGAGGGCTTTCCTGCGTGCGTAAGGTCTACAAGTACACTACTGGGCTTACCATTCAAGCACGCCAGGGTAAGATTGGCGTCTTTAATGGCCTGCGCTGTTTCCATGCTTGGCGTACCATAGGCTTCATTACAAATAATATCATCCTCGTTCAGATAAATTTTACTTTCATTTACCTGGAATTCCCGCATATTGATCCGGGTGATTTTTAGAGTTGGGTTCATGATCTTGTTCTTTATTTATGAGTGAAATGTGGTTAGGTTACTTCCGAAAATTCATTAAACAGGAGCGTAAGATTTTCGATGTCGAAGCTATGGGCGTAGTAGTTTAATTTTTCACCATATCTTTCAAGTTTCTTGTTTTTATTTGTTTTTGCATAACGAATTATCTCATTTGCAAAAATCTTAATGTCATCCAGGCTCATGAGATCAGACACTTCTTTCCACTTATTGTCAAATAGTATGCGCTCCTGTGGATCAATCTGAAAATCCGTTGCTTTTTTGGAAGCAATACTTTTCTTCACAGTCATTTTCGATTCAACCTCTGGTGAGTTATCCAGGAGTTGAAAAGCAAGATAATATTTGAGAATGGCAATTAATTTATCTCTACTAAAGGGCTTGCGAATGTAGTCGTCGCAAAATTTACGGATATTACTTTCGTTGTGCGTAAGGGCCAATGCTGTAAGGGCAACAATGGGAATATGCTGCAAATGTTTTTGCGATCTGATTCTTTCTACAGTTTCATAACCGTCCATTACCGGCATCATCATGTCGAGCAGAATAAGATCGGGTTGTACTGTTTCCAGCATTTCCAAAGCAACTTTTCCGTTTTCGGCTTCAATAATTTTAAGATTAGTAGACTCCAGAAATCCTTTAACAATTTGCCGGTTGGATTCTACATCTTCGACTAATAAAACAGTTTGATCTTTAAAAATAACAGTTTGTGGTTTCTTTGATGGGTTTACCTTTTTTAATTCGGGCGCCACAACACCTACATTTTCTAAAATCACAGAAACGGTTGTACCAACATTTACCATACTTGTAATGCTTATGATACCATTCATCATGTTCACCAGGCGTTTGGTAATAGCCAGACCCAGTCCGGTTCCTCCATACTTGCGTGTACTTTGACCATCCATTTGCCTGAATGGTTCAAAAATAATTTCTTTCTGATCTTCGGGTATTCCAATTCCTGTGTCAATTACGCGGATGATCAGTTTAAAGGTGCTATCATTTTCTTTCCAGTTGGAACTAATGTTTACTGACACCTGGCCAGACTGAGTAAACTTTATAGCATTACCCAGCAAATTAAATAAAATCTGTTTTAAACGCCCTTCATCAATAAGAAGGCACTTCGGAATATCCGGCTCAATAAAATAACTAAGACTTAATTTTTTTTCTTTAGCCGTTTGCTTAAACACATTATACAACTCCTTCATCAATGGCTCGATATTTACTATAGAATTATGGATCTCTATTTTACCAGCTTCAATTTTAGAGAGGTCTAAAATGTCGTTTATCAATGACATTAAACTGCGTCCGCCTGCCAAAATACCTTCCAGATATCTCTCATGTTTTGCGGAAGTGGTTTTACCGCGTAACAAATCGGCAAATCCAAGTATCGCGTTCATGGGTGTTCTTATCTCGTGACTTATGTTGGCCAGGAATTCTGTCTTAGCAATATTTGCAAATTCTGCATGATCTTTTGCACGAATGTATTCCAATTCAAATTTGCTCCTGGTAAGCGCGTCAGAAATAACATTTGCTACTACCTTAATTTTCGCGATCTGGTCGTCTGAAAAATTTAAAAGAAATGTGTTTGTTGCCACTCCAAAAATGCCGAAAGGAGCGCCATTATTATCAAGCCTGACAAACAAAACAGAACCCATGCCCTGCTCTTCCCATTCTTCTTTCTCTGCGGCCAGATCTAAGGACACATCGCGAATGTTTGGCACAATAAATACTTGTTGTTTGTAAATATGTTCTGCAAACCAGGGGAATTGATCGAGCGGCAAATTTTGAACGCGGTGTTTTGCAGAAAGAATACCCTCTGCATGCCAATCGTGGGTATTTGAAAATAAAAAATCTTTAATTTGAAAAACGAAACACCTTTCAACTCCTATAAACTGACCGAAGAGCTTGAGCGAATTACTGACAACCTCTTCTATATTTGCGACGTTAGCTTTTACAAGGTTTGTTGAAATTTCAGCGATTAGTTTTTGAAATTCATTTTGTTGTTCAATAATTAACTGTGTTTCGCGTTTGGCAGTAATATCCCTGAATGTTCCATAGATTCGCTGTATCCTGCCTTGCTGTATATCAGCTTTGCCTATAGCTTCTACCCATTTATTAGTACCGCCCCTATTGATAAGTTCAAGTTCGAGGTTAAAACCCTCTCCGGAGACCAGTATTTTTTCGAGTGCTTTTTGGATGCTGTCTCTGCTCTCTCCCTCTTTGTAAAAAAGCGAAAAATCTTTCGTGGGCGTGTAGGTCTCATCTACCTGGTAAATGAGGCGGGTAATAACAGACCACATTGTGATGCCTGTTTCCAGATCATACTCCCAGCTGCCGAGCATGGCAACTAAGTTGGCCTGTTCAAGATTTTCTGTTAACCGTATCAACTCCAGTTCTGAAGACTTTCTGTAAGTTATATCCTGCACTATACCGACAGACTTAACTGGGTTTTCGTTTTGATCATAATGCGTGATACAAGACGTCATTACCCATTTCGTTTTTCCATCGGGCGTTATCAAACGATGTTCTGTCTGATAGTCTGTATTATTTATCAGCGAATCTTTATAAGCGGCATTTACTCTTTCCTTATCTTCAGGATGGATGCTGTTAAGCAGGTCGTCATAGGTCAACGCTTTCTTTTCGTCAGGAAGCTCCCAAATCTTAAATACGTTTTCAGACCACCAGAGTTTATTGCTAAGCAAATCAAGTTCCCATCTCCCAATCTTGGCAATATCTTTAGCCTGTTTTAAATTTGCCTGACTCTCTTTTAAACTTTGCTCCGAAAGTTTAGTAACAGAAATATCAGAAATGTACCCATCAATCCTTATAATTTTATCTTGTTCGTCTCTAATAAGTTTCCCTTTACTTCTTATCCATTTCGAACTGCCTTTAGCATCTACAATTTTATATTCTTCTTCGTAAGCACCTTCATCATTAAAAAGCTTTTCGCGTATTTTTTCCACTACAATTTCATCTTCACCAAATACTACTTTCTCCCAAATCGCTTTGTTTGCCATAAATTCTTCAGCTGAAATGCCAAAAAGCTTGCTGATAGATGGGGTAATAAACAACAGCTTCATAGAGGGCATGCTTACTGACCAAATAACATCCTCTATTTCATCAAAAATACTGTCGAGTTTTTCTTTTGCATACTTAAGTTCATTTTCGCTTTGAATTATTTTCGTAATGTCTGTGGCCACTGAGTCAATACGAACAACTTCGTCTGCCGGATTTTTTACAAGCTTACTTTTAGTCGAAACCCATTTGTTTTCGCCTGATTTTGTTTTAATTTCATATTCACGTTCAACGGTTCCTTTCTCAAATAGTTCTAAATTGTATCCTCGTATTTTTTCTAATGTTTCAGAAGAATACATTTTTTTCCATGTATTTTTATCCTGAATAAATTCCCCGATCGAATAACCAGAAAGCCGCTCAGAAGCTTCATTGATGAAAATAAAATTGCCTTTGATGTCTGTAGACCAAACAGCACTTTCAACGTTGTTGATTATATCATCCATTTGCTTTTTAACGGTAGTCAACTCAAATTCAGCATTTTTGCGTTGCGTTACTTCATAGCTTATAGAAAGAAACTCTTCCATTTCTCCCTCTGCGTTAAAAATGGGATTTACCACAGAGTAGACCCAGTAATGACAACCATCTTTGCGTTTATTTTTCACTTCACCCGTCCAGATCTCTCCCAAACAAATACTATCCCAGAAAGCTTTCCAGAAAATTTCAGTATGATAGTCTGAATTGAGAAGTGAATAGTGTTGGCCCACTATTTCATTGCTTGCATACCCGGATATTTTACAGAACAGTTCGTTCACAAAAACAACAAGTCCTTTTGTATTTAAGCGCACAACCATTGCGCCCTGGTTCACGGTTTCAGTAAACTCTCTGAGTTGTTTATTCTGCAGTTCCAGTTTTCTTTCAATTTCCTTTCTTTCCGATATGTCCTGCCCTGTTCCTCTTAACCTTACAACTACGTCTTTTTCATTTAAAACACATTCACCTGTATTTAGGATATATTTAATCTCGCCATTGTTGCACCTGATACGATATTCAAATTGATAATCCTTTTTCTCAAGAAGTGCTTTATCGATAATTTCTTCAATTAAAAACAAATCTTCTTTAATAATTTTTTTGCTGCATACTTCTAATATGTCTGCATTAGAAGACGGAGATAGCTCGTAAAGCTCGTAATGTTGTTTTGAAAAAAAGAGAGACCTTGTCTTAAGATCAAATTCCCAACTACCGATTTTGGCCAGCGATTGAGCATGGTTTAATCCACGTTCTGCCTCCCGAAGATTCGTGATGTCTGAAAATACGCCAAGTGTTCTGGACAGTTTGTTTGCAGCGTCTTTCTCTACCTTAACGCGTGCAAATACGATTATTTCTGTTTTGTCTTTTTTTATTGCTCTGTACTCCAGTTCAACTTTACTATCATGTTTTTTTAATGACTGATATTTCTTAATGATAACTTCCAGATCTTCAGGATGAATGATCTTCCACCACAAATCTTTATCGTCGGTAAATTCTTTCGACGTGTATCCAAATATTTTGAAAGCATTTTTCCCATAGAAATGTTCGCCGGTGTTACGATCGACATACCATAACATATCGTCAATCGATTCTACAATATCATTGATTCTATCTTTGATTTGCAACACTTCGCCTTCATTTTTTTTTCTCTCCGTTATATCACTTAAAATAAGATAAGCGTGTGTTATTTTAGTATGGTCTTTTACCGGAACTATCTGAATAGAAAAGTAGCGTCTAAAAGATTTATCATCGCAGGTTGTGAACTCCTCGTGAATAGTTACGCCATTTAAAAAAACATTGCGAAGCCATTTCGTATATAAAGGTTTTACATCGTAGGGAAGTTGCTGGAGGATGTGATCCCCGGCGCTGACACTAGCGTTATGAAAGAACTCACGTACTTTATTAATGTAAGATATTTTGTAATCTGTATTTACAATGGTTAAAAGATCAGGTGAATTCTCTGTAACAATCCTGTTTTTTTTTTGTTCTTCCTGAAGTTTCTTCTCGCTTTCAGCCCTATAAATAAGGCCGCCAATTTGCTTGGCGAAAAGCTCAATATTTTCATGGTCAGTAAGTTCCTGACCTTTTGTAAGCACCAGCATCAATGTACCTATAACTTCCTTAGGACTATAAATACCAACCGAGTAAATATCCCCTATGTTCAATGCTTGCTTTAATACTCTTAATAGTCGTGCATGTACGAGAGTGCTTGTGCTTTCAACGTTAGTGCGCCGTACCAATGTCTTTGAGCCAAGCGCTTCTAAACCAAATTCCTCAAGAGGCCACTCCTTGCCTACTATCTCAAAACCAAAAAAACCCACAGCTTTCAGAATATTTTTCTTTATTCCCGAAAGAGCGATGCTTTTAATCTTTGCCTTATCCTCTGAAAGAAAATTAATGATTGCGTAACTGGCCCCGGATAAACGAAGCAAGTCGTCGCATAGTTCTGAATAATCTATATTCTCTGCGTTAATAGCATAATACTTAGAAGAAACTTCTTTAAATACCCGAAATTTTTCTTGTGATGACATACTCTAGTTTATATGAAATTACAACATAAATGTATCACTCTGTAGTTAAAAGAACGCATAAAGACCTGCTTGTTACTAGGGTATTTACCCTATTCGATTAGGCCTTTTACAAGTTGTTTATTCCATATTTTTCAAGTATAAATTCTCCGGTTAAAAACAATTCTCATTTTAAAACTGCTACTAGTGAAAAAGTTATTGCTTGAATGCCGCGTATTTCGCTACATTTACCAAAAATTAACAATGGTAAATATTTTTTTAGTTGACGATCATCAAATTGTTAAACAAGGAATAAAATCTTTGCTGAATGAGATTGATTTATACCAAATTGTTGGAGAAGCGGCAAGCGGTGAAGAGTTGTTAAGCCAATTAGGGAAATCAAAAATTGATCTTGTTATCACCGACATTACCCTGGAAGGAATGGACGGAATTGAACTAACAAAAAAGATAAAAAAAACTGCCGGAGAGTCTGTTAAGGTTATCGTCTTAACAATGCATGCAGATAATTATCATATTAACCAGTGCTTTGAAGCGGGAGCAAATGGTTATATGCTGAAAGATTTTATAAAAAATGAACTTTTTACCGCCATTGAAATGGTGATGCGAAATGAAGTATACACAAGTCGTACCATATCTAACGTGCTTGCCAACAATTATCTTAACCGAGAATTTCCCCAAAAAAAGAATGCAAATTTTAAGGTAGATATTTCAAAGAGAGAGAAAGAAATTATTGAATTAATTAGCAGCGGGCTGAGTAATAAAGAAATTGCCGCAAAAATACATCTGAGTGTGAGTACCGTGGATGCGCACAGATGTAATGTTTTTAAAAAACTTGAAGTAAAAAATACTGCCGGAATGATCATGAAGGCGTTAAAGTTAAAAATTATTGACGTAAAGTAATACCGCGTACATTCATTGAACTAACTTAACTCGTTTCGTCACCAGCAAGGCTTAATTTATTTTTCAAGTAAAAACGAAATTATTTTTCGCTCTGTAAATATGTAATCCACACATTTAAGCGCCAGAGCAGCAGCTGGCATAAAGGGTGCACTGCATTCTTCAGGATCCTGCACTATAGTAGTTCCACCATTATTTTTTACCGCGAGCATACCATGTGCCCCATCTTTATTTGCGCCGGTTAGCAGAATCCCGATCAATCCACTTTTATAAACTTTTGCAGCGGTTTGAAAGGTAAGGTCAATGGCGGGCCGGGAGTAATTTACCAGTCGGTCTGTTGAAAGTGAGAATGTTTTGTCGCTGCCAATAAGGAGGTGGTAGTTAGAAGGTGCAATATAAATATTACCCGGAAGAATAGGCTCTTTATCATTTGGCTCGAAAAGGGCGCAGTTGGCATTTAATTCGAATACCTCTTTGATTCCTTCGGCGACATTTTTCATGCGGTGAACACATACAATAACCGGCAAAGGAAATAGTTTTGGTAATGCTGCAATAATTGTATTAAGCACCGGGATGCTTCCTGCCGAACCTCCAATTACAACTGCCTGCCTGTTGTTTAGCATAAATTAAATCAGTTGGTAAATTTTTTCTATCGAATCGTATTCGGAGAAACTTCTGAAATTTTCATAATAAGACATCGTTTCTTTTTTTCCAATTACAACGAAACCCTTTTTGAACAAGCTTTGATGAAACAAATGAAAAACTCTCTCCTGCAATGTTTTATTAAAATAAATCATGACGTTTCTGCAAAGAATCATATCAAATTTTGAAAAACTTGATCCTGCTGATAAATCATGTTTCAGGAATTTTACATTTTCCAATAAATAGGGATCCATAATTACATCTGAATCTTTTGTGGTATAATAGTCTGACAAAGCGTGTCTGCCGCCCGATTTAATGTAATTCTCCTCGTTAAGCGGCATAGACTTTAAGGAGTATTTTCCTTTAGTAGCATTTAAAATAACTTCTTTATTGAGGTCGGAGGCAACCATTTTTGCTTTATGGTATAAGCCTTCTTCTTTGAGAAGTATAGCCATTGAAAAAACTTCTTCGCCCGAAGAGCAGCCCGCGTGCCATATTCTAATGGAAGGAAATTCTTTCAGGTGCTTTAAAATCTCAGTCCGAATACTATTCCAGCATTGCGGATCGCGAAACATTTCAGTAGTATTTACAGTGATCTCCTGCACAAACAAATCAAAAAAAGTGACATCGTTTAAAAGCTTTTGAGTTAAGGCAACTACATCTTCAAATGGGTGAAGACTTAAAAACCTCTCTATCCTGCGCTCCAGTGAGGCCGCGGCATAGTTTGAAAGATCGAGATTGTATTTATTCTGCAACTTTTCGTAAAGCGAATCCAGATTCCAGTTTTCAATTTTATTCATGCCTGACTATTTTACCGCAAAAGTATATTTAAATGGCTATCTACAATGTTTAAAATGCCGGCCTGAATTTAAACACGCGTAATTTTCTTAAAATTATGAATAGCCGCGCGAACCCTGTTAACACAGGCCACTACAGACTTTTCTCTACCTCATGAACTAGGTATTTACCCTAGTATCAATAGTGTTTTCCGAGGCTTTACAGGAATAACATTCGGCTTTTCACCTTATTCCTTTCCGCTTGAAGATTGCATTAGTTTGTAGGGAGATTAAAACCATGATAATTGCTTTTGCCAATCATAAAGGAGGAACCGGAAAGACTACCTCAGTCATAAATCTAGGGAAAGCTCTGAGCGATTCCGGTAAGAGAGTTCTGCTCATTGATCTCGATCCTCAGGGAAATCTGAGCTACTCGCTCGGACTGGCAAAACAGCAACTGACAGTTGCCGATTTTATGCTTGGCACCCATTCTTTTGAAGAGGTTGCCTGCGATGTAAATAATGTGCATGTACTGAGTGCTGACGGCAGACTCTACACAAGCATGGAATTAATTGCTGCGAAAGCGGATAAAGAATTTTTATTAAAAAAAGCTCTTGATAAAATAACAAACAACTACGATTTTATAATTATAGATTGCGCCCCTTCTCTTTCCATCTACACGGTTAACGCTTTTACAGCGGCTAATGGAATAATTATCCCTTTGGTTTTTGAAATACTATCCATACAAGGACTTGATCAGATATTAGTGGAAGTAACCAGAATTCAAACTACAACAAACCCTCATCTTAAAGTGATCGGCGCACTGGGTGTTATTGTGAATGAAAGCAGAAAATTGTCAGAAGAAGTATTAACATACATTAGAGACAATTACAGCGTAAACGTTTTTAATAACCACGTACGCAACAATGTTAAAGCCGCTGAAGCTCCCTCGTTTGGTATAAGCGTTATAGAATACGCTCCCACATCCACCAGCGCCAAAGATTATATAAATATCTCAAACGAACTTTTGACGATTCTTAAACACACAACCGAACATATCAATTAAACAATAAATAATTAAAACACTCTACTATGGCTTTAGGAAATAATATGAAAAAATCGGATGATACGTTCAACACTTCCGAAAATCAAAACGAATTTGGCACAGACCAACGTACTACTAACGGAAATGGATCTATGACTCAGAGCACTTTGGAAAATCAACGCATGCAGGGAATTGCAGACGCTATTGATGCCTCTTATGCCTTTATTGAATTTGATATTAACGGGGAAATTATCACAGCGAATGGAAACTTTTTGAATTCGATGGGTTATAACCTGAACGAAATTAAAGGTAAACACCATCGCATATTTGTTGAAAGTAGCTATGGTAATTCGATAGACTACGTTAAATTCTGGGAAGACCTCAAACAAGGCAACGTTCAGATAAACGAATTTAAGAGGATAACCAAATCGGGAAAAGAAATTTGGCTGCAGGCAGTTTACTCGCCGGTTAAAGACGAAATGGGAAGAATACTAAAGGTAGTTAAAATAGCTACCGACGTGTCTCCGCAGGTACAAATGCGTGAAGAAGCAAAACAATCGGCTGAGGAATTAAAGGCACAGGAGGAAGAGATCCGCCAGCAGATGGAAGAAATGTCGGCTACACAAGAGGAGATGGCTAGGGCAAGTGCTGAAATGAAAGGTATAACTACCGCTATAGATACTTCCTTTGCCTCAATTGAATTTGATACTAACGGAAACATTCTCACCGCAAATGCAAATTTTTTAAAAGCTGTAGGCTATTCTTTAGAAGACATTAAAGGTAAACACCACCGCCTATTCGTTGACAAAAATTATGCTAACACTGCCGACTATTCAAGATTCTGGGTAGATCTCGCCAACGGAAAAGAAAACAATGATCAGTTTAAACGCATCACAAAATCAGGCGATGAAATTTGGTTGCAGGCTGTTTATTCTCCTGTAAAAGATAGCACCGGTAAAGTAATAAAAGTGATTAAAATCGCTACCGATATTACAAATCAAAAAAATGCGGCACTTAATGCACAAGGTTTAAAAACGACTGTAGATGCTTCGTTCGCCGAGATTGAATTTGATACAAAAGGGAATATTTTAGAGGTTAACGAAAACTTTGTAAGAACGCTGGGTTACAATTCCTCAAAAGACATTCTCGGAGGTCATCATTCTATGTTTGTGGATAATGAGTATAAACGTTCTTTAGAGTATAAAAAATTCTGGGATGATCTGGGTAACGGCCTCACGCAAGCCGGAGAATTTAAACGCATTACCAGAGATGGGAAAGAAGTATGGATCCAGGCGGCCTACACTCCAGTTACCAATGAAGAAGGCAAAGTAATTAAAGTTATTAAGATCGCAACCGATATCTCTTCACAGGTACAAATGCGTGAAGAAGCCAAACAGGCAGCCGAAGAATTAAAAGCACAGGAAGAAGAGATCCGCCAGCAGATGGAGGAAATGTCGGCCACACAAGAGGAGATGGCCAGGGCAAGTGCTGAAATGAAGGGCATAACCACAGCTATCGACTCATCCTTTGCCTCTATCGAATTCGATCCTAACGGTAACATCCTTACCGCAAATACAAATTTTCTAAAAGCAGTAGGGTATTCTTTGGAAGAAATTAAAGGAAAACACCACCGCATATTCGTTGACAAAAATTATAGTAACACACCTGATTATTCGAGATTCTGGATGGATCTTTCAAACGGGAAAGAAAACAACGATCAGTTTAAACGTATTACCAGATCAGGCGATGAAATATGGCTACAGGCTGTATATTCCCCGGTAAAAGATAACACCGGCAAAGTCATAAAAGTGATTAAAATCGCTACCGATATTACCCTTCAGAAAATCGCAGCGCTAAATGCACAAGGCTTAAAATCAACAGTGGATGCCTCTTTCGCCGAAATCGAATTTGATACGAAAGGAACCATCATTGACGCCAATGAAAATTTCGTAAGCACACTAGGCTATTCAAACGCTAAAGATTTAGTCGGCAATCATCACTCTATGTTTATCGACTCCGAAACTAAACGTTCATCTGAATACAAAAAATTCTGGGACGATCTGGGTAATGGCATTACACAGCAGGGACAGTTTAAGCGCATGACCAGGGACGGAAAAGAAGTGTGGATCCAGGCAGCTTACACCCCTGTAAAAAACGACGAAGGCAAAGTAGTAAAGGTTATTAAAATTGCCATTGATATTACTGCGCAAAAGGAAGCAACACTCGAAACCGAAAAATCAACTATAGAAGTTAAACGCGTTGTAAGTGCGCTTGCTTCGGGTGATCTTACCCAACGGTATGCGATTGATTCAAAAGGAGAACTAAAAATGATGGGTGATTCTCTTAACACCGCAACTGCTAATTTAAACAGCTTACTAAGCAATATTTCCCAGATCGCGAATCTTGTAGCTTCCTCGGCAGAAGAACTTTTAACCAAAGGAGAGCAAATGAAAAACACCACCCAGGAGGTGGCCTCAGCAACACAGCAAATGGCTGAAGGAGCGCAACAGCAAGCTCAACAAACAGACGAGTCGAGCAAACTGATAGATGGCGTTTTGAAATCGGCAAATGAAATGGGTAAAAAAGCAGAAGTAATTAATGTTGCGGCAGAACGTGGTCAGAAAAGTGCCACCGAAGGTTTGTCTACGATACGCAAAGTGGTGGATAACATGAGCGAAATTTTAAACTCAGCTTCTATCACTTCCAATTCTATTAATATCCTGGCACAACGTTCTGAAGAGATCGCAAGCACACTAAGCGTTATTACAGACATTGCGTCTCAAACAAATTTACTGGCCTTAAACGCAGCTATCGAGGCAGCGCGTGCAGGTGAGGCTGGCAGAGGCTTTGCTGTGGTTGCTGAAGAAATCAGAAAACTGGCGGAAGGTTCACGTAAATCGGCCATAGATATTGAAAAAGTGATTCGTGAAGTGCAAAAAGACGTTTCGTCTGCGGGTAAGTCTATTGAAACAATGGAAGTGAGTGTTAAAAGCGGGAATACCGCCTCTAAGGAAGCTGAAGTTGTGTTTCAGAACATTGAGAAAACCAGCAGTGAAACGCTCGATCTTTCAAAAGAAATTGTTGATGCTACGGTTATTCAAAAAGAATCGATCAACTCCACTGTGAAAAATATCGAAAAAATTGTAGTGGTAGCAGAAGAAACAGCCTCAGGCACCGAACAGGTAGCGAGTTCTGGAAAAGAACTAAGTCAGGGTATGAATGAAGTTACTGCAACCAGCAAAGATCTGGCAAATGTAGCGAATCAGCTACAAGACAGTATTTCCAAATTCAAACTAAAATAATAACCCTTAAAACAATCACTATGAGTTCAACCACAGAATATACATTAGATGATGTAAAGCGTGAAGCCGGGAAGGAGATTCAAAAGCGCGAACATTCTGAAAGAATGCAGCTCATTATTTTCAAACTTGGAAGTGAAGAGTATGGCCTGTCCATCGAACAAATCAAAGAAGTTGTTTTAACTCCAAGAATTGCAAGAATGCCGCAAACCTCCGAACACATAAAGGGAGTAGCCAACATACGCGGTAGTATAATTGCGATAATGGACCTGGAGCAAAAATTTGGTTTAACAAAAATAACATCAGCAGAGGTATCGGCTAATTCCAATTACACTTTAGTTGTTGAAAGCGAAGAGTATAAAGTGGGTGTGCTTGTAAAAGAAGTTCCGAATACCCTCTCTATCAATGTATCTGATATTGACACAGCCTCTAACTTCGTTCAATACACTTCGTTTGACACCAACAGTGTTATAGGAGTAGTGAAATCGGGAGAGCGAATGATTATTCTGATCGACATGATCAAATTGATAGAAGCAGAAAACACTAAAGACGTATTAATAAAACAATAACTAAAATACCATTATGAGCAAAAGAGTTTTAATAGTTGATGATTCATTGTACATGCGTACCATGATAAACGAAGCATTAAAAAATGCTGGTTATGATGTTGTAGGTCAAGCAGGAAACGGGGAGTCGGCAATAGACATGGCCCTTGAATTAAAACCTGACCTCATAACACTTGACAATATTCTTCCCGACATGATAGGAACGGACATTTTAAAAGTACTGAAGCAAGACGAAGGCATAGCTTCAAAAGTCATTATGATAAGCGCTGTAGGACAGGAATCTGTCATACAGGAAGGCATGACTCTTGGCGCTTCAGATTACATTGTAAAACCTTTCACCACTGAGGGCCTGATTACCGCTGTGAATAAAGTAATGACTTCCTAAATTCATATAGAAGGTGGGACTTAACAAAACTATAAGGGTGCTGATTGCAGACGACTCTGTATTTATGAGGATACTCATAAAAGATATTCTCGAAGGAGAAAGCCAGATACAGGTTATAGCGCAGGCCAAAGACGGCAAGGAAGCCGCGGCATTGTGTGCTTTGCACAAACCCGATGTTGTTTTGCTGGATATGACCATGGGAGAGTATGATGGAATTTATGGCGTAAAAAAAATAATGGAATCTTGTGCCACACCCATCATTATTTTAAGTGCTTTGGGTAACACAGATATGTCGCCGGTTATGGAAGCATTATCTCTTGGAGCTATAGATTATCTTAATAAACCCGCCAATAACAATTCAAACATCCGCGAAGTTGGAGAGCCCTTAATAAGAAAAGTAAAAGAGGCGTCAGAAATCAGCCTTGCGCATCCGGTAAAAATTGACAAAATAATAAACATCAATCCCCATTCTTTTATTGATCAATCAAACTTTGACATTATTGTAATAGGGTCTTCTACCGGCGGGCCCACAGCTGTTGAAAAAGTAATCACGAATTTACCTGGCAACTTAAACATTCCTGTTTTAATTGCTCAGCACATGCCCTCTAATTTTGTTCCTTCTTTTGCTTCCAGGTTGGATGCGCTAACACCCCTGTCGGTGAGTATGGCAAGAAAAGACGACATCATTGAAAAAGGAAAGATATTGATAGCTCCCGGGAGCAGGAACATCATTGTGCGAAGAGAAAATGACAAAGTGCTGATCGACTACACACATCAAAGGTATAAAGAATTTAATTTTCCATCAGTTACCGGACTCATGTTATCCGTTGCCCAGGTTTATGGAAGTAAGAGCATTGGGGTTATACTTACCGGAATGGGTAAGGACGGCGTTGAAGGTATGAAAGCTATTTATGAATCAGGCGGATATACCATTGCTCAAAACCAGGAAAGCTGCGTCGTATATGGCATGCCACGAGCTGCAGTAGAAGAAGGATGTATCAGACAAATTGTTCCCTTGAATGAAATAGGCGGTTTTCTAACAAGTTGCCTTTCTTAAAAATTAATTTTATGAGTAAAGAAAAAGAATACAGGGAAATATTTTTAGCTGAAGCCCAGGAAGGTTATGAAGAGTTGAATAATCTCTTCACCGAACTTGAAAAAGACATTCATAACAAATCTGCAGTGGATGCAATATTCAGGATCACACATACTTTGAAAGGCAATGCTATGGGCATGGGCTTCGCATCCATCGCCGAACTCAGCCATGTGATGGAAGATATTTTTAACGAAGTAAAATCAACCAGGTTAAAATTAGACTCTATTATTTTCAGCAGCCTATTTAAAGCCAACGATGTTTTAGGCCAGTTGATAAATTCTTTGAACACAGGAGAAGAAATCAAATACAAAGGCATAAAAACAAAACTGGAGGTAATACTTAAAAACGTAAGACGCAACGATCAGGTTAACGATCAGGTTAACGATCAAAAAGCAACTGACAACAATCCAGCTGAAATCATTTCGGCAACAAACGATCAAAAAATAAACGCACTTACTTCCATCGTAGAAACTAGTGAAGCTAAACATCCCGTTCAAACAGAATCAGAGGGAGAAGAAGAAGAAAACATTGAACAAAAAATCGTTCTCTCTGATGTGGTTCAGGTGCCTGTGCGCAAGTTAGACGCCCTGCTCAACATTATCGGGGAGCTGATTATTGAAAAAGATACACTCACGGCACTAAACATAGAGCGCGGATACCAGTCAACCGATCTGGCAAGACTTCACCGGATAACATCCGACCTGCAATACGGCATTATGGATGTGCGCTTGGTGCAGATAGGTTTTTTATTTAATAAGTTTCACCGCATTTTACGCGACGTGGCCGTTATTGAAAATAAAAAAGTAGACCTGATACTGGAAGGAACTGAGATAGAAATTGACAGAAATATACTGCGTATTATGAGCGATTCGCTCGTTCATTTAGTTAGAAATTCTGTTAGTCACGGTATCGAATCTCCCCAGGAAAGAGTTGACCGGGGTAAACCTGAAACGGGAAAAGTAACGCTCCGGGCCATTAATGAAAAAGACACTGTATATATTGAAGTGCATGACGATGGAAACGGAATAGATCTGGCTGTAATAAAAAGGAAAGCCATTGAGAAAGGAATTATTTCGCAGGAGTACGCAAAAATTATCAGTGATGACGAAATAATGATGTGCCTTTTTGAGCCGGGTTTTTCGAACGCTGAAAAAATCACGGAGGTTTCGGGAAGGGGTGTAGGAATGGATGTAGTAAGACGTTCAGTAGAATCTATTGGTGGAAAAATTACTATAAGCACCCAACTTGGCAAAGGTTCTGTTTTCACCTTATCGTTGCCTTCCTCCATGGCTGTTAAAGGGGCCCTGTTATTTGAACTAAATAATCAAACCTTTGCTCTTGCGCTCACGCATACCGAAGCTGTCATCTCTATCGAACGCAAAGACATCCACAAAATAAGCACAGGCCTCATATCCAAATACCTTGGAAAAACCATCTCTATCATTTTTTTAAACGATCTATTTGAAATGGAAAGTCTGCAAGTAGCCATAGAAGAAGGCGCTTTTCATGAAACTTTTGATAAGATAAAAGAGGGACAAAAATTAGACGTGGTTATTGTTTCATATAACAAACACCTGGTAGGACTTGTGGTTGATAAATTAATGCAGCAGAAAGAAATCGTAGAAAAAGCATTGGAAAAACCTGTACAGCACATTCACATGTTCAGTGGTGCAACCATTCTCGGAGATGGAAATATTTGCCTGGTACTGGACGTTGCAGGCATACTGAAAAATCTATTTAAGGAAAAACTAACCTCAAAAATTGAAATTTAAATGATGAATAAAATTAGTGATATAGAACTTTCTGCTGCCAGCGAAATAGTAAACAAAGGTTTGTTTAAAGCAGCCGAATCTCTTTCGTTTTTTATGAAAGAGAAAATTTCGCTCGACGAGATGGATTATAGTTTTAATAAATCGTCAGAACCTGCAGATTTTACAAGCAAGAAAGGCAATAACATTCATCTGTTGTTAACTGAGATAATCGGAGATCTAAAAGGAATTTGCTGTCTTATTTTTAGCGAAGAAGAGGCCGACAAACTCCGCCAGGCTGCCCTACCCGAAGAAATAAGAAACAATCCTGCTATCATGGCCGAAATGAGCGACGGAATTTTGCTGGAGGTTGACAACATTATTTCAGCCTCTGTGATCACACAATTTTCTAACATTCTAAAGCATAAAATATATGGAGGCGTACCCGCTCTCAAAAAAATCAGCAGCGAACAGATCAATCAGTACATCAAAGGTAAACTCGAAGACGATATGTTCGTTGTGAGTTTTAACACCCATTTTGTTTCCGAGAACCTTGACTTTGGTCCGCAATTCTTATGGCTTTTTGACTCTTCTTTTGCTGAAAGTATTAAAAAATACACAGCACAGTTAAATACAATGCAATAAGCCAAACTTTTAAAAATTTATTTACTCTAATTTTTTCTATCTATGTCAGGCTTGCTCAAAGAAATATCTCAGCGCATTGAAATAAGCAATGAAGAACTAAATTCATTAACCACAGCGATAAAAACCCGTTATGGCATTGACTTTACAAGCTATGAACCTAAATCACTTAAAAGAGGATTTGCAAGACTCATAGCCAAAAACGATTTAGGTTCACTTGTCGGCTTATGGTCAAAAATCCTCAAGGACAAAGAGTTCCTTGTAAAATATATTGATGATCTTCTAGTAAACCTAACCGAATTATTTCGAAATCCGGAAGTATGGTTAAAAATAAAAGATGATTTACTTGAGACGCTTAAGTCAAAATCTAATATCAACATCTGGCATGCCGGCTGTTCAACAGGCGAAGAAATTTACTCTATGGCCATTGTTTTACGAGAACAACACCTGCTCAATAAAAGCAAGGCCCATGCCACTGATCTTAGCACAACCGCTCTTAATACAGCCAGACAGGGCGTTTATAATAAAATGCTTCTTAAAAAATACACCGAATCTTATCTCAGCTACTTTCCTAAAGGTGATCCAACCAGGTATTTTAAGGTTGAGGAAAATACGATTATTGTGAAAGATGAACTCAAGGGACACGTTACTTTTAATGTGCATAATCTTGTTCAGGATAAGATGCATAAAAAATTTAACCTGATCTTTTGCAGAAACGTGATGATCTATTTTGATGAACATCTTAAAATGAAAGTACTCCGTTTGTTTTACGATTCGTTAGAAGACGATGGTTATTTTATTATAGGTTATTATGACATGCTGCCTGATAGTTCAAAAGAACTATTCACTTTGTACGATGCCACTACCAGAATCTATAAAAAAAATAAATTAAACACATAACAAGTACTAGCTGTTTACCCTATTGTTTCTGACCCCTCATAACTTTTACTTTGACGTACATGGAAACTGACCAAAAATATAATAAAGTTTTAGAAGAACTCGACGGCACGAGGGAAGAAAATGCAACACTTCAAAACGAACTACAAAATTTGAAAATACAATTCCACGAGCTGGAAGAAACCAACAATCACCTTATTGCCGCTACCTGGCGCGAACGTGATCTAAAGAAAAAATTAACCGATACAATCGGCGAATTAAACAGAACTAAACTAGTTGTAGAAAATCAAAATAAACGTATTACAGAAAGTATTAACTACGCCCGTAAAATACAACTCGCTATTAATCCTACAGAAGCAGATCTACAAACCTGTTTGCCTGAAAGTTTTATTCTGTATTTACCAAAAGACATGATCAGCGGTGATTTCCCATGGTTGTTTCAACATGGCGACTTTATATACGTGGCAGCTGTAGATTGCACAGGACACGGCGTTCCTGGAGCAATGATGTCTATGATAGGCAATCTGCTATTAAACGATATAACAAATGGATCGGACATCATGCTTCCGTCACAGATCTTAAACCATTTGCACGCAGCGGTTGTACAGACTTTGAAACAAAATGTGCAGGATAATAACTCCAGCGACGGAATGGACATTGGCCTTAGCAGAATAAATATCAAAACCCGGGAAATAGTGTACAGCGGCGCGCACAGGCCCCTATTCCTGTTGAGAGACGAAGAAATAATTGTACACAGCGGAGATAAATTTCCAATCGGCGGAATGCATTATAAAGGCTTAAACAGTTTTACGGATACACAATTTCAATTTCAGGCCAACGACCGGATATTTCTCTTTACGGATGGATTTCCCGATCAGATAGGCTCCACTGGAAAAAAACTCATGACAAGAAATCTTAAACTATTTATCGAGTCGAATTGCAAAGGACCGATGGAAGAAACCAGGACGAAATTGTATGATTTTTTTCTTGAATGGAAAGGTGATCAAAAACAAATTGACGATATCTTAATTATGGGTGTAAAATTTTAATCAGATGTATATAGAGTTAACGAAGAGCATTCACAAACAAATGTCCGAGCATCAATTCGTGGTTTCCATTATGGGAAATTTTAATCAGGATTTTCTTAAATCATTGATAAAAATGACCGACAATAAACTTACGACACTCGACTTAAATGAATCTGTAAAAAAAAGAATTTTTCATTTTGTGGTAGAATGCGCACAAAATATCTGTACCTCAGATGACGGGCTTAACTCGACTTACAACAGTCTTTTTCTGATTGGAAAAAAGAAAGACGATTACCTGGTTTACCTGGGAAGTGTTTTTGATAATCATGCGGCTGTGCGTATTCAAAAACTTATTGCGGAAGTTAACGCAATGACCACTCCCGACCTTAAGGAAAAATTATATCAGGAAATGATAAAAAAAGAGAATACGGAAAATCATTTGCTTATGAGTTTGCTGGATCTTTCAAAACGTACGAAAGAAAAAATATCCTGTGACGAATTCATTTTCGACACCACCAATAAGTTTTTGTCTTTTAAAATAACCTTATCAAATTTTTAGCTCATAATGGACAGTCAGATTAATATTTACAACATGTTCAGGTTAATGCTTGACAACAAATTAATAATCATTTACCAGGGCTTATTTGACCAGGAAATAATAAAGTCGATGGTTGCCATGACCGAAAAAAAACTGATGCAGGATAACGTTGACGAAGGCCTGCGAAGAAAATTATTTAATATAATGGTAGAAGGCCTTCAGAACATTTGCAAGCACCAGTTTAAAACAGAGGTCTTTGAGCATAATCCTTTCCTGATGGTAGGCGCGGGTGACAGCTACTACAACATGTCGACCGGCAACCTTATAAATAAAGATAAAATCGCAATGCTTGAATCTAAGCTAGACGAAATAAACAGCCTTAGCAAAGAGGAACTTAAAGAGTTTTACAAGCAAGCCAGGCTCAAAAGCGTTATAAGTGATGTGGGTGGCGCAGGTCTTGGCTTTATAGACATGGCAAGAAAATCGGGTAACAAATTAGAATATAAATTTTACGACGTTAATACCACCCAGTCCTTTTTTGTTTTATACACTAAAATAAGTAACAATTAAATATATATACTATGGAAACGCTTGAATTGAAGATATCTGGCACTGAGGATACGCCTGAAATTAGCTTTAACAACGAAACAAAAGAGTTTATGATCTCAGGAAGATCTTTACCGGAAGACGTAAGCACATTTTATAAACCCGTGTTTGAGTGGTTGGATTTTTTTGCCACTACCACAAGCCTTAACACGGTTTTTAAATTTAAGCTTGAATACTTTAACACAGCTTCTTCCAAAATTATCCTGGACATCCTGATGAAACTAGAGGAGCTTCAAAATTCAAACAACTTTGCAATTAGTATCGAATGGTTTTATAACGAATCAGACGATGACATGCAGGAGGCCGGCGAAGAATACAAAGAGCTTGTTGAAGTTCCGTTCAATGTTATAGCCTATTAATATTAAAACAAACTACCATGGTAACTGAAATAAATAATGTACTCTCAGGACTTAATTGGCCTAAAGACAGCCTGGTTACCCTCCACCGTTTAAAGCTGGGAAGCTCATTCACGGAAAATACGCTATTAAAAAAAATAATTTCTTTAATCGGAAGTCGAAATTCAAGCCGGCTCAACCGACTAAATGAAAACTCAAAAATAGATCGTCCGCTAACCGCCGAAATGCGTTTTTACCTCTTTTTTCTCGTACTTAATTTAAACTTTGACTCCCATAGCGGTAAGATAAATAGCGATCTCGAGAAGATGATCGCTTCTCTGAAGCGCATTCTGCACATAGAGGAAGCGGTTTACCAGGATCTGCTTGTTTTCCTTTCCTGCAATAAACTTTATGCTGACACAAAGGAGAGTATATATTTAAGTCCGGCAAGAACTAATCCCTTACTAAAAGCGAAAGGTGTAAACATTCATTTTAAAAATAAAGATCAGAATAGAATACAGTACATGAAGTATTTTAACACGTACGATCTTTTTCTAACTAAAACCTTCTACTCTGCCAGACCTTATAATACTTTCGAAGACGAAATAAAAATAGAAGAAATAAATGTGGTTAGCGAAAAACAATGTGTAGTTTCTGACTATGGCATGTTTTCATTCGATGAATTAAAGCATGAGATCAGGAATTTCCATCCCCTGCAACACGTGCAGGTTTATGGAAATGATTATTTACCGAGTATTCAGCTTGATCCTTACAAAAGCGAGATCTCTATCTCGGGCTCTTCTGCCCCACTCTCGGTTACCAGCTATTTTGAACCCATACTGGAATGGGTAAATATTTTTAACTGGTATGGAAAAAAACACCTGCGGATTTATTTGAAGTTTGACTATTTTAACACCTATACCACCCGCTTTCTTGTTGATCTTGTAGCGCTTTGCAAAACTTTTTCTATTCACGGCAAAGAAATAATTTTTTTCTGGTACTACGATTTGGAAGATGTTGATTCGAAAGATTTCGGCGAATACCTCCAAAGTCATTTTTCACAACAAAGTACTTTTCACCTTCTTGAGAACGATAACACGGTTTACAAATGAGCGAAGAAATTTTAAAAGCCTTAATGCAATTATTTGCAATTCTCGCAAGACAAGATGGTGTTCTGATCGAAAACCACGAGGCGTACGTATTTAATTTTTTGTCGTCGCAACTGAGCGCCGACCGAGTTAAAGAGTATATGGAAATCTATACTGCGTTTTTTAAGGCAACCAAATCAGAGAGTCTTGCAACCGATGAAAAAGAAAGAAACCGCACCTCTATGAAAGATTCGGTTAGAACACTTTCCATCTGCAAAAAAATAAACAAAACTTTAGCCCAAAAGCAAAAATTAATAGTTCTTATCAGGCTCCTCGAATTTTTTAAGAAAGACTCGCAACATTCTCTCAACCGCGTACAAATTGTTGAAACGGTTGCTGATGTTTTTAAAATAGAAAAACAAGAGTTTAATGAAATAAAACAATTCGTTTTTCAGGAAGAAAAAGCCATCGACCAAAATCAGATTCTCATAAGCACAGGATTGGATTCTGAGAAAAACAATTGCAAACATTACATCGACATTCCGAACTATACCGACAGATGTAAATTGCACTTCATCAAAAGTATAAACATAATTATACTGAAATACCACGGTTCGGCTGAGTTGTTTCTCAACGGCATTGTCATACAGCCAGAGTCTATCTACCTATTTCCGCAAGGCAGCACCTTAAGATTACCGCAATCGTCCATCTATTATTCTAACGTAATTACCCTTTTTAACGAAGAGCGTCAGGATGCTGTTTTTTCTTTCTCGGCACATATTGTGGAACATAAGTTTCCGAACGGCACAGTGGCATTGAACGAATTGCGCATCGAGGAAAGTTCCGGAAACTTAGTTGGGATCATGGGAGCAAGCGGGTCGGGCAAAACAACCTTATTAACGCTTTTGTCAGGCCAGGAAAAACCATCGAATGGCACTATCCTAATTAACAATACCCCCGTAACAACATCTAATTCAGAGTTAAATGGGGTCATTGGATACGTTCCACAGGATGATCTTCTGATTGAAGACTTAACCGTGTACCAGAATCTTTATTACAATGCAAAACTTTGTTTTAAAGATTTAAGTGAACAAGAAACAGACGACAAGATCCTAAAAACACTGGCCTCGCTGGGACTAGAAGAGATTAAACACATTAAGGTAGGTAACGCACTTAATAAAAAAATAAGCGGTGGACAGCGCAAACGACTAAATATTGCTCTTGAATTATTAAGAGAACCTCATATTATTTTTCTGGATGAACCTACCTCAGGTCTCTCCTCGCGGGACTCAGAAAACGTAATGGACCTGTTAAAAGAACTCACATTCAAAGGCAAACTTATTTTTGTAGTTATTCATCAGCCTTCATCAGATATTTTTAAAATGTTTGATAAGCTTATGATCCTTGATAAAGGTGGCTTTGCAGCGTATTATGGCAACCCCGTGGAGAGTGTGATCCATTTCAAAAAAACCACACTTCAAATTAATGCAGAGGTAGCAGAGTGTTCAACGTGCGGAAGCGTAAATCCGGAAACTATCTTTAACCTGATTGAGTTAAAAGAAATTGATGAGTATGGAAATTACACCTCGAAAAGAAGACTTAAGCCTGTTCATTTTTATGAAATTTACCGCCAAAAATTTTTCGACACGGGCATAAAACAACAGGTGACAGAAAAAATTAAAACATCTTTAAATACTCCCGGAAAAATCAAACAGACCTTATACTTTTTTCTGCGGGATTTCCACGCGAAGATTGGCAATAAACAATACCTGCTTATTAATGCATTAGAGGTGCCTGTGCTTGTTTTATTTCTTAGTCTTATAATAAGGTATATCGACAGAAATAAGACGGATAACTACATCTATGCGCACAACTACAATATACCGGCCTATTTTTTCATGGCCATTATAGCTTCATTGTTAGTGGGACTTACTATAAGTGCTGAAGAAATATACAGGGACGAAAAAATACTAAAACGAGAAAAGTTTTTGCATTTAAGCAGGCTTTCCTATTTATTATCAAAGGTCATTATTCTCTTTTCGATTTCCTTTATACAATCTCTTCTGTTTGTTGCAATTGGCAACGTGATATTAGAAATCCGCGTTAATTATCTGGACTTTTTTATCATGCTCTTTTCCGTTTTTTGCTTCTCAAATATTTTAGGCTTGATCCTTTCGTCGACATTCAACAGTCCGGTAACGATCTATATTATAATTCCTTTAATCATTATTCCCCAGCTTATTCTGGGTGGCGCTATGTTCAGTTATTCTAAACTTAACAGCTTGTTTGGCGGCGGTTACAAGGTGCCTCCAGTTGCAAATTTAATGGTTTCGCGCTGGGCCTACGAAGCAATTATTGTAGATATGTTTACCAACAACAAATTTAACAGCGACAAGTTTAGTTACGACAAACTGGAAAGTAAGTTGAATTATAAGCTGGTTTATTTTATTCCAAAAATGGAAGAACTCGTTGGACGCAGAAATGAAGAAACAGCGAGTGCCTACCTTGCTACCAGCTCCATCATTAGAAACCAATTAGTAAAGGATGCGAAAGATGCAAAGAATTTAGGATTTACGCTAAATGTTCCCGATGAAAAATCAGCCTCCGCAGTTTTACATTACCTGGATACGCTAACTAAATTTTATATAGAAAAAAATAATTCGGTCGTTCGCATCAAAGAACAGTTCGTGACTAAAAAAATCCGGGCTATGGGTGGAAAAAAATCATACGAAGAAGAAAAACTAAAGTATTTGAACGGAAGACTTGACGAAATTGTTACAGCTTCTTTTGAGAAAGAGAAAATTATTGAGATGGATGAGGAGTTGATCCAGATCATCGACCCCATATTCAGAGATCCTGAAACATCTGCTAAATTCATGAGTTACGATGCCCACTTCCTAAGCGCAAACAAATATTTTGCAGGCATCCTCATCCCGACTTTTATTTTTAATCTCCTTGTAATTTGGGTAATTAACCTACTCCTGTTTTTTATTTTATACTTCAATTTTTTCAAGCGCTTGTTAAGCGTATTTGACAACCGCACATTTAAAATGAAGATTCCCAAAACTACAACTACTATTTAAAGTCAAACAAACACCGCCAACATGAAAAAAAATATATTGATAATCCTATCAGGCTTTCTTATTTCGGGATGTAACACTTCCTCAGACAATAAAAACGAAGCCGATATTTTAAATACTAAATCAGATACATTGCAATCTGTAAATATCTCACGGGAAGTGCTCGATGATATGATGCAAACCTTGCCATCGCCTATAGAAATGGCAAATCTTATCACTCAGTCGAAAGGTGGATTTAAAAAAGAACTTTTGATTCCTTCTGAAAATGCAGAAAGCTATTCTGACAAATATTCACAGGCGCTTGCTTTAGGCGGCTATGGCGTAGATCTTGGTTACCTGAATCTGAATAATAAAATGCTTTATACCATGAATTACCTCGAAAGCATAAATACAGTTTCGAAAGAACTCCGGGTAAATCAATTCCTTGATTTTTCAGTCTTAAGCACCCTGGCAAAAAACCGGAATAATGTAGACTCCCTGATCCAGATCTCAACTAATAATTTTAATCAGATCAATGAATATTTAAGATCTCAAAATCGCGGAGACCTGAGTGTATTGATTCTTGTGGGCTCATGGCTCGAGGGCTTACATATGTTCACCGCCATAGTACAAGAGAATCCATCTGACGAGGTTAAAAAAAGAATAGGCGAGCAAAAAGTCATCATCGACAATATTTATGCAATACTGAATAAAATCGAAAACATTCCTTATTACAAGGATCTGAAAATGAAACTGGCTGGACTTAAAAAGGCATATGCACATGTAAAAATATCTTATATCTATAAAGAACCGGAAATGAAAGAAGTAAACGGCGAACTCGTTGTTACGGATAATTCAGAATCTATTATAGAAGTAGCACCTGCCGATATTCAAACAATCTCAATCGAAGTAAAAAAATTAAGGTCTGATATTTTTCTTATAGACAAATAATTAAGCCACCAATAGTTAAAAATCCTCTCTCACTTAAAAAACCACGCAAATGAATATGAATAAGTCATTAAAGAAAACGTATTTTTTTATACTTACCCTGATCTCACTCGTAATTCTGTCGCCTGTTTTTGGTTTTAAAAAGGGCGGTTGCAACCATGAACGTCTGATGACGGAGGCCGTGGACCGTCTTAAAAAATACACGCTCCTGCAGGATTTTCCACTTTATATGAAGGAAAAGAAAAAAAAGGACGCCATTGAATTTAAAAAACAGATCATTACACTTAACAGGGGCGTGAAATATAAATTCTATACTGTAAGGAATACCGATTACGAAGGTTTACCAATACTCTCTATTTACAACAATGAGAAAATGGAATTTCTACTCGGTATAACCTACAATGCCAACCTCAAGAAATTTTATAACGAACTCGAATTTGAATGTAAAACCACAGGCAACTATTGTTTAGCCTTTAACTTCCAGGATGGTCTTGAAGGTTGTGGCCTTGGCGTTTTTGCATCACTAATAAAAGAATAAATCAGGTTCTGAATAAAAATTTAACCACATGCAAATGAAGAACGTTTATATTTTTTTACTGGCTTTGATCTCGTCGGAGTTTTGCGCTCAAAACCCAAAACTAAAAATATACATCGACACCGTTGAATTCAAAAACAAAGAAAAACAAGTATCTGCAACTGTGAAGATTGGAAAAAATAACGTCGCTATTTTATCGCCTGAACAAGATAGAATAATGTTGCCTGCCGATATGGATGTTAGAACAATTGAAGCCATCACATTTATAGTCTGTAACGACACTATCACGTTTTCAGTTAACAAGATACTTGAGGGAACAGATATATCGTCAGAATCAGTGCGACTGGCAGCGCTGAATATAATTTTCCATTCCGTAAAGCGGTGGGAACTTCGTGTAAGTGGTTTTAGCAGCGAAGCAGATAAAAAAGAAAAAGGTACAGAAAAAAATACCGGTAAGTTTGAACGTAAAAATGCTCAATCCAAAAATTTTAAGATTTACGCGCTCCGAACGATCAGCTGGAAATATTATATAGTGAAAGTATGATTTTTGATTTTAATCCTGCAAGCACCGATAACTAATGAAAAAACAAATGACTCTATTGCGTGATAAAATAAACAAGTTTACAAAGATCATCAGTCTACGCCTGGTATGTTTTCTTTTTATACTTACCCCTACTGTATCTTATGCCACGCACGTAGTAGGCGGAGTTCTCAACTATAGTTATAACGGAAATAATGTTTACACAATTAAATTACTACTTTACCGTGACTGTGGATCTTCGTCTGCAGCCCTTCCATCTAACGTTACCATTAGCATTCGGGGCGCTAATGGTGGCACTTTCTCACCAAGCATCGACCTCACAATAAATCTTGGAACAGTAACAACGCTGCCGTCAAATCTCGCTGCCTGTGCCGTTACACCAAACCCCCTGCCATGCGTTCAGGAAGGAGTGTATACCAAAACAATTTCTTTGCCCTCCGTTACAGGCGGTTACCACTTGTATTACCAGGTTGTTGCACGTAACCTGTCTTTAACAAATATCAATAGCTCCTGCAATTGTGTCGGTGAGAGTTTTTATGCCTATGTACCCAGCACAATTTCCAATAATAACGCCGTATTTAATCTCTTTCCTCCGCTTTTCATCTGTGTGAATAAACCATTTTCGTTTAATCATTCCGCTACGGATAGTAATGGCGACTCCCTGGCCTACTCACTATATGCGCCCTACGATGGTGACAATGGCACAGGATCACTAGACCCCACTTTCCCGTCTAATACGGCATCTTTCACACCTGTGGGCTACCTTTCGGGCTACACCGCTACTACTCCACTCGGCGCCTCACCCTTTTTTCTAAATGCAACTACGGGAGTTCTTACGTGCACTCCCAGTACCATAGGGCAGTTTGTTGTTGGAGTGAAAGTAAAGGAATACCGGAATGGCGTATTTATTTCGCAAACACTTAGAGATTTTCAATTTAACGTATTAAGTTGTCCTACCCCTCCTCCCACACTTGCAATCAACAATTTCACAATCAACAACGGTTGTTCCATAAAGGTGCAAGCAGGTGGTATCTCGGCTGCTTCGGCAACCTGGACTTCGATTTTTCCCGGAACTATTGGCACCTATAGCAACTATCTTTCGTGTACAGCCGCCTGTTTAAATCCCACCGTCTCTGCTCCAGGCTCTTCCAGCTCTATACCTTCTTATGTAGATTTTCGTGTATGCGGAACTTCCACCAACTGCGGCGCTGCTTTTATCTGTGACACATTCAGAGTATCTTTTAATTCCGTACTCAGCGTTTCCGTTTTGCCGGCAAACCCGGCACTCTGTAATGGACAATCGTCCACAACAATAACGGCGGTGGGGTCTGGAGGCACTCCTCCCTATAGTTACCTGTGGAATAATATAAATCCTTCTCAAACAATTAACGTCGGGTCTGGAACATATAGCATTAAACTAACAGATGCTTCGGGATGCCCTCCCGTGTACAACTCAGCTGTGGTAACAACTTACACAGTACCAATAACTGTAAATGCGGGCGCAAACCAAACGCTTTGCGCACAAAACCCAGTCACCCCGCTAGGCGGAACGGTAACAGGCGCAACCGGAGGTCTTTGGTCGGGAGGCACGGGCACCTTTAGTCCTAATAACAGCGCCACTGCAAATCTTTTTTATTCGCCCTCCCCTTCTGAAATAACTACAGGTTCAGTGAGTTTGTTTTTAACCAGTAGTGGAAATGGCAGTTGTCCCTCAAAATCAGACACGGTAGTTATTTATTATAAAAATTTTACCGGCACGCTTTCACCGCTTGCTTCCATGGCAAGTTGCTATGGTGGAACTAACGGATCAGCTACAGTAAGCATTCTCGGAGGGATTGGCCCACATACTTACACCTGGAGCACAGTACCTGTTCAAACTACATCGTTTGCTTTAAATCTTCAACCCGGATCTACGTATACTGCCTGGGGTACAAACGGTATTGGCTGCACATTTCAGACAACGGTTGCTATATTGCAGCCACCGCCTTTAAATAGTAATGGCACCATCACCAACGTTTCCTGCAACGGATTGACTAATGGCTCTGTATCGATTATCGCAATGGGCGGTACACCGCCCTATACTTACTCATGGTCTCCCGGAGGGGCCGCAAGTGCATCAGTCAATACCCTTTCCGCGGGTGTATACTCCGTTAAAGTTACTGACTCTAAATCATGTCAGGCGAGTTTTACCTATACGGTTACTCAACCTGCTTCTATAACCGCGGTATTTTCTCAAACACATGTCAGCTGTTTTAACGGTACTAATGGATCTATTAACTTAACTGTTGGAGGAGGTATTGCACCTTACTCATACAGTTGGGCGCCAAATGGCGCAACTGCGCAGAACCTATCAGGATTATCCGCCGGCAACTATACCGTTTTTATCCGCGACAACATGAATTGTCTCTCAACTCAAACCATTACGCTTACACAGCCTTCATTACTCACGCTAACTGTAGCTGTCGTAAACCAGAGTTGCGACGGTCTTGCTGATGGGTCTGCTGCTGCAACTGTTTCGGGGGGCGCAGGTGGCTATATTTATTTATGGCAGCCATCATCCATTACAACAAGTAGTTTGTCTAATCTGGCAAGTGGCAATTATACAGTCGTGGTAAGCGATATGAACAGTTGCGCCACTTCCAGTTATATCAGCGTTACCAAACCTGCTCCTTTAACCGTTAGTTTTATTAGTCAGCTGAATGTCTCGTGTAACGGTGGGTCTAACGGCATGATAACAGCTAACGTAGCCGGCGGCACGCCAAACTATGCGTATTCCTGGAGTCCCGGAGGCTTAACTACTGCCACTGCAAACAGCCTCTCGGCAGGTACTTACACCGTAATGATCACCGACAGTAAATCTTGTTCTGTGACGAACTCCGTAACCATCACGCAACCCTCTGCCCTTTCTGTTACAGGCACTACCGTAGGAGTATCCTGCTGGGCGGGAAACGACGGTTCTGTTCTTCTAAGTCCCGGCGGCGGTTCATCTCCCTACACATTTTTCTGGCTTCCCCTCGGCCAGTCTACAGCAAGTATCTCCAATCTAACGGCCGGTACTTATACATCTTCACTTACAGATAATAAAGGGTGCAGTATTTCAGCCGTTTATGTCATACCACAATCACCCCAGATCATCGTGACCTTTACACAAACCAATGTCAGCTGCTTTAATGGCAACAATGGCAGCATTACTACCTCTGCTTCCGGAGGCGCAGGACCATACGTGTTTCAGTGGATGCCAGTAAATAGTTCCTCGCAGAATATCACCGGGCTAGGCTCAGGAATTTACACACTCACGGTAACTGATAACCTGGGCTGCACCAATTCCAAAACCGCGTCTATCACTCAACCTCCGCTGCTGGCTTTAACAACAACAGTTGTAAATGAAACTTGCGACTATCTTAATAACGGTTCTGTGTTTGCCGCAGGATATGGTGGAACGCCAGGCTACACTTATCTGTGGCTTCCAGGATCCAACACTACAAACAGTGTTACTAATCTTTCCGCTGGCAACTATTCGCTAACTCTCAGTGATACATTAGGCTGTACCATCACTACAGTAGTTGTTGTTACAGAGCCAGCTGCGCTTTCTTTAAGTTTCAGCAGCCAGGTAAATGTATCCTGTAATGGTGGGTCAAATGGGGCCGTAACAGCCTCTCCTTCTGGCGGTACGCCTAATTATTCCTATTCCTGGAGTCCGGGAGGATCAGCCAATGCAATGGCAAATAGCCTATCCGCAGGGATATACAGCTGTTTGATTTCTGATAGCCACTCCTGTGTAACACAAAATACGGTCTCAGTTTTGGAACCCGCAAATCTTAATCTCATTCCCACTATTACAGATGTTAACTGCAATGGAAGCGCCAACGGGGCTATTTCGATTTCAATGAGTGGTGGCACGGCTCCTTACGTTCAAACCCTGATACCCGGAAATATTTCAGCTTCTAATTTTTCAAGCTTGTTACCCGGAACTTATACTATTGTTACCACAGATGCTCATGCCTGCATCATTAACACAACACTTTCCATTAATCAACCCATTACTATTACATCCGTAATAAGCACTACCAATTCTGCATGTCTGCTGCAATCAGGCCTCGCTTCTATTGAGATAACAAGTGGAGGAATTCCGCCTTTTTCGTATTCCTGGACTCCTGCCGGGGGCACTTCTACTCTAACCACCGGGTTGTATGCAGGCACCTACACGGTAGCTGTATTAGACAGTAGTGGCTGCGTGTCAACAAAAATCGTAAACATTAATGATACTGGCGGACCAGTAGTAAGCATCCTTTCTACCACAAATGTTTCTTGCCATAGTGGTTTTAACGGAGCCGTTGAAGCTGGTTTCTCCGGGGGAACAGGTCCTTCATTCACTTATTCATGGATACCGGCAGGCGGAAACAGCCTGACGGCAACAAATCTGCCAACAGGAATTTATGCTATTAAAGTTACCGATGCGCTTGGTTGCATTGGTATAGTAAACAGTTCACTCATTACAGAACCCCTGGAGCTCAGCGTAACTCTTAGTTTAACAGATGTGTTATGTTACGGTGGAAGCAATGGAGCAGCAAGTGCCAGTGTATATGGAGGAACACCGGCTTATACTTTTACCTGGTTACCTGCAATGAGTAGCGGAAATTCGGTAATGGCATTGCCTGCGGATAATTATACTCTGCAAGTCAGCGATAATAACAATTGTTCTGTTACGTCAACATTTGCCATTACACAACCTTCCTCGGCACTCAGCCTTTCTCTGTCTCCTGCCGGTGTAAGCTGCTTTGGAGGAAATAATGGTGCAGTGATAAATCTGGCAGCTGGAGGAACAGGACCACACAGTTACAATCTGGCACCCGGAAATATAAGTGGTCTGAATTTTTTTAATCTTACTCCTGCAATTTATACAATCACTACAACAGATTTTAATAATTGTGCTTTATCAAAAACAGTAGCAGTTGATCAACCCTCTGCTATAAGCCTTACAATCAGTGCGGCGAACTCCAATTGCAGTCTTGCAAATGGACAGGCTACCGTTTTAGCTTCGGGAGGTACCGGAACATTTTCCTACGGGTGGTTTCCTTCTGGCGGCACAAATTTTAATGCCGTCGGTCTCAGTGCGGGCGCATATACGGTTACCGTTAGCGATGCAAATAATTGCGTTGCCATAGCGGGCCAGACTTTATCAGACAATCCAGCCCCGGCAGTTTCGGTCTCGGTAACTGCAAATGTAAAATGTTTTGGCGGATCTGATGGAGCTGTTAATGCGGTCGTAACGGGCGGAACAGGCCCGTTTACCTATTCGTGGAGCCCCTCAACGGGCAATGCCTCTAGTGTTGCCAATCTCCCGGCAGGCACCTACACAGTTTTAGTATCTTCGGCAAACACCTGTTCAGTATGGGCAGTCAGCGCTGCTATCACACAACCCTCTCCGCTGTTTGCTATGGTTTCTACAACTTCGGTACAATGTTTTGGAGAGACGTCAGGATCAGCTACTGCACTTTCAGGTGGCGGCATACCGGCCTATTCTTATACCTGGTTGCCCGTTGCGGGAACCGGAACCTCGGCAATTGGTTTAGCGGCTAGTAATTGCACCTTGCTGTTAAGCGACGCTAACAACTGCACTCTTTCTTCAACCTTTGTGATTGCTCAGCCTTCTGCCGCGCTAAGCGTATCCATTCTTTCTTTCACCAACGTGAGTTGTTTTTCCGGAAATGATGGAGCTATCACTTCTACCTTAAACGGAGGAACTCCCGTTTATAATTTTAACTGGCACTCCGCCTCATCCACTGGGCCCTCGATTCTTGGCCTTCCCGCGGGTAGCTACTCCTTAACGGTTACAGATTTAAATAGTTGCACAGCGGACGCCTCACTTACCATTACTCAACCTGCTTCTGCCTTATCAGCCTCTGCGATCACTTCTTCTATAACCTGTTTTGGTTCTGCAAATGGCTCCGCAACAATAACTCCATCAGGGGGTACTCCTGGGTATGTATACGTATGGAATCCGAATGTGGGAAACACCAATGTAATTACTGGTCTTAGTCCGGGCACGTATGTAGCCACTATCACTGATTTAAATGGGTGTCTGACTAACTTATCTCTCCCCATCACCCAGCCTTCTGCACTTGCAGGAACGGTTACAGCAATTCATCCGGCCTGTGCACAAGCAAATGGTTCAGTTTTTTCTCAACTAGCCGGGGGAACTATTCCGTATAGTTACACATGGTCGGCCGGCGCATCCACTGCTTCTTCAATTTCGGGCCTGACTCCGGGTACATATAGTTTGTTAATCAGCGATAATAATTACTGCCTTAAAAGTTTCAGTATAACAATTTCTAATATTCCCGGACCAACTGTTACAGTTGTTTCAAAAAGCGTTTCGTGTTTCGATGGAAACAATGGCTCAGCTACCGTCAGTATTGCACAAGGCAGCGCCCCTTTTGTGATCAACTGGACACCCTATGGTGGAAATGCCGTTGCAGCTTCATCGTTAACGCAGGGTACTTACACAGCAACAGTAATAGATGCGCGAGGTTGTGAATCCACTGCCAGTACCAACATCACAGAACCCTCACAACTTGTTCTTGCTATTGCATCCGTTACAAATGTTGCCTGTGCCAATGGATCCAACGCTGCAATTGCCGTAGCCGCCAGCGGAGGTGTGCCGGCTTATAGTTTCTCCTGGCAACCCTCTGGTGTAGGCAATATAAAAAGCAATCTTTCTGCCGGGATTTATACAGTGAATCTTAAGGATAATAATAATTGCAAGAGGATCATGTCTATTCAGATCACGCAACCCACTGTGTTAACCTCCTCCATAACCAATATACAAAATGCCCTATGCTATGGCGGAGCTGGTAATGCCACAGTTGTCGCTGAGGGAGGCACCGCGCCATACACTTATACCTGGAGTCCCGGGGCAGCTCAGAATGGCAATACACTTTTAAACGCACCGAGCAAAGCATACGCGGTAAACATAAAAGACGCGAATGGCTGCGCAACCTCAAACACTTTATTTATATCCCAGCCTTCTCAAATTAAAACAACAGTAAGCAATAACGACACTATCTGTATCGGATCTGCCGGCATTTTAACTGCCAGCGCTACGGGTGGCACAGGTGGCTTTTACTATTCGTGGCAACCTGCAAACGTTATAAACACAGGTGTCTACACTTTAAGTCCTTCGGCTAATACGTCTTACACAGTGTCTGCTTTTGATCAAAATGGTTGCTTCGGCGTAGATGCCGATACTAAAATAATTGTTTACAATTTCGATTCACAAAATGTAAAAGTCTTTGGCGCTAGTCCTATATGTCCAGGTGCAGTAACCAGCGTCTTCATTGAAACACATGGAAATACAGGGCATCTGACGTATGCGTGGAACGATAATCTGGGGTCTGGCCCCGGAGTGTACGTGGTGTCACCCGGAAAATCAAAAACCTACTACGTTACCGTTACCAACGCCTGCGGAAAATCAGTGCAGGACTCCATTTATGTTATCGTTCGTCCGCTGCCACTAGTAGACTTAACTGCCGACACTCTGTTTACCTGCACGCCTGGCACTATTAATTTTTCAGATAAGTCTATCCTCGCAAGTGCTGGAGACGATATCGCCTCATGGCAGTGGAGCTTTGGAGATAATACATTTTCTACCAAACAAAATCCTTCACACCTGTACAGCGCTGAAGGGGTATACAGTGTAAACCTCTCTGTTACTACGAGTGAAGGTTGTACAAATAATTCCGACACATCGCTTGTAGTCACGTCTCTTCCCAAACCCACTGCTTCTTTTTCAACAAATGCCGCCATCTATAATCTGCCTTATCAGGAAATAGTCTTAAGTAATACATCCACCGGGGCAATAAAGTACAACTGGTTTTTCCAGGATGGTGGAAGTTCAGATCTGAAAAATCCCAAATACTTACCTCAAACTATTGGCTTGTTTAATATTGAACTTATCGCTTTATCATCTTACGGATGTGCGGATACCGCCTTCCAGTCGGTAGAAACAAAGGCCGACATAACCTTCCCCACGGCTTTTACACCAAACAATGAACACGCGCCGGGTGGATATTATGATGTAAGCAGCCTCAACAACGACATCTTCTTTCCCTACACGTCAGGGGTAGTAGATTTTGAAATGCAAATTTTTAACCGCTGGGGCGAATTGATATTTGAATCAAAAGACGTCAAATATGGCTGGGACGGCTACTACAGGAATAAGATCTGTCAGGTAGGAGTTTATTTCTGGAAAGCCCACATAAAACTAAATGACGGAAGGGAATTTAAAACAACAGGAGATCTGACTTTACTGAAATGAAAAACATACTACTTCTTTTTATCGGGTTTACTTTTTTAGCGCCGCGGTTTCTAAATGGGCAGGACATGCAATTCACGCAATTTTACGCTTCGCCCGTTTATTTGAATCCAGCTTTCACAGGGGCTAACAGCTGTTCGCGGGTTTCTCTGATCTACCGCAAACAGTGGAACGGAATGTCTAATCCTTATACCTCTTACATGGTTTCCTTTGATCATTATCTTTACAACAAACACATCGGCTTAGGATTAATTGTTGCGGAAGATCATGCAGGGGCCGGCAGTTTGAAAACTACTCTTATAAAACCCTCCATTGCATATGGGTTTAAAATAACTAAAAAACACTCCATCAGGCTGGGCATGCAGCCAGGAGTTGGTATACGAAGCGTTGACTACGGTAAATTACTTTTTGGAGATCAGATCTACAGGGGCGGTAACAACGTTGCCACTGTTGAAGCTCCAATGCAGTCTAAAACATATTTTGATCTATCTGCCGGTATTCTTCTAAACGGAAAGCAGTTCTGGACAGGCGTTTCTATTTACCATCTTAACGCACCAAATGAATCCATGATCAATGGCTCCCCTTCACGTATTCCTATGCAGTTAAGTTTACACTCGGGTTTTAAAATAGATCTTAATACAGAAGAAAAAGACAGTCATCAGAAAAAATACTTCACGCCAGTGCTGCATTACCGACATCAAAAAAAATTCGATCAACTTGATATCGGATTTTATTTAACCAAACATATTTTCACAGTCGGTGCATGGTACAGAGGAATTCCATTGCTAAAAGCCTATCAGAAAGGCTATCAAAATAACGACGCCCTTGCTTTTATTGGAGGTCTGCAAACAGAAAGACTTAAAGTGGGTTATAGTTACGATATAACAATTTCAAATTTGGCAAGAGTTGCCAAAGGTGCTCACGAAATCACGCTCTCTCTCCAAATATGCGATCCAAAAAAAAGAAAGACAAAATTTGAACTTATTTCCTGCCCGAAATTTTAATCTCATACCAATAATCATGTACATAACTACCGCTCTAAAAAATACAAGAACGCAAATAGCCTCGCTGCTCCTAGCCTCAGCCTTTATATTACTTTCTTTCAAGTCTCCTCCACCCTGTGATGGCGAAGCCTTGTTAAATAAATATGCAGTTGGCCTCGACGATTATGTATTTATAAAATCATTTAGTGTTTCAGCAGAAAAAATAGATGATAAAACAGAGTATTCCTATGTATTGAGTCGTGCCATCAGCTACCGTATTGTTATTGGCGATGCAAATACAGAAAGTAAAAAAATGATCGTAAACCTCTACGACAGAAATAAAAAATTAATTGCCTCAAATTATTTAAAGAGCAGCAAAAAAACATTTCCTATAATAAATTATACCTGCGCAGCAACCGGCGTATATTATGTGGAAGCCTTTTTTGAAGGCGAGAAAAAAGGGTGTGGTATAAATATTTTGGGCTTTAAAAAATAAAAAAGAAAACGATGAAAAAACGCTAACTATGTTTAAACCGTTTGCATATAGCTTACTATTTTTCCTGTCCTGGCTAACTGCCTGCAGTCAGTCCTTAGGAGGATATACCTCTGGTGCAACCGCATTTTGCGATTCGATTAATTCAGGTTTTATCTCCCTTAACAACTATTCCGGAACAGTTTTAAAGTGGGAATCCCGTATTAATTCCGCAGTTAGCTGGACAAGCCTCATGAATCCGACTTCCTCGCAGAGTTATAATAACCTTAAGAAAACAACAACCTTCAGGGCAATTGTAAAAAACGGCTCTTTTCCAGCAGATACATCTGCACCCTGCACAATTACAGTTCAGGTAAAAGGTGAAACAGGATCACTGACCGGAGGCGGTATTTTTTGTGGAGAAACAGGAAGTGGAGTGATCAAATTAAACGACTTTGTGGGAAATGTGAACTACTGGCAATCTTCAGGCGATAGTGGGCTTACATGGGTAATTTTGACAGGAACTTCGCCCAGCTATACATTTACAAATATCACACAGACATCCCTTTACCGCGCCATAGTAAGCGCACTGCCGGTTTGCCCAAAGGATACGACAAAAAACATTTCATTTACAATTCATCAAAAAACAAAAGCGGGAACTATTTCAGGAGGCGACTCACTTTGTTATGGTTCACCCGGAGATACCTTAAAAATAAAAAACTCTGTGGGAACTGTTTTGGACTGGTTCTCCTCTGGTGATAATGGAATAAGCTGGAAGTCTCTGGGAATAAAGGATACACTGATGGTTTACCCTGGCGTGGTCAACACCACCGTGTATAGAGCAACGCTTAAAAGTGCTACCTGTAATTCAGAAGATACTCCGCCGGTAACGGTAGCTGCGTATAGTGTTAATGTTGCAAACGCAGGTCCGGATAAAGAAATAATTCAATTTCAATATGTAGTTCTGGAGGGAAGCGGCAAAGGAACACCACATTGGACTCCATCGTCATCACTGAATAACGAAAATATTCTCATGCCAGTGGCTGATCCGGAAGACACAAAGATTTATGTACTAACGCTTTCAGATGCACATGGCTGCCTCACTTCTGACAGTGTTACCGTCAAAGTAATCATTCCTGTTCCAACAGTTATTACACCCAATGATGACATGGTAAACGATTATTTTATGGTAGACAAAATAGAAGAATACAGTCAAAATACGCTCACGGTTTATAACCGTTGGGGAAGCGAAGTATATTCCGCCAGACAGTATAAAAACACATGGAATGGAAAATCAAACAATGGCAATGACTTGCCGGACGACATTTATTATTACATCCTTGACTACGGAAATGGTGAAAAGCCTTTTACAAATTACATTTTGATCAAACGCTAAGATGGGCCACAGAAAAATTATACTTCTTATTTTTTTACTTGTGCGGGTAATGCTTTTCTCGCAACAAGATCCTATGTATTCAATGTACATGCTGGATAAGATGCTTATTAATCCGGCCTTCGCGGGAAGCGCTAACTGGGCGGTAGCAACCATAAAACACCGGCAGCAATTTGTTGGCCTCAATGGTCACCCCTCCTCCGGCACTTTGAATTTTCACGCTCCGATACAAAAAAAACACTTGGGGTTTGGCCTCAAAATCATAAATGATAAGATCGCTGTTCAAACAAGCATACATATGGCCGGAATAATTTCTTACCATCTCAATTTTGCAGGAGGAAAATTATCTTCTGGAATTGAATTCGGTTTTAATAACAGGCGAATTAATTACACAAGTCTGGTGGTAAATAAACAAGGCGATGCTGCTCTGCCCCCTAATGCAATGGCCGCCACCGTACCCGATGCTTCATACGGTTTCTATTATCAGAAGAAGCAGTTTTATGCCGGGTTTTCGCAGTACCATATTCTTCAAAAGCGATTCAATTTCACTCCCACTTCAAGTGCGCATTTATACAGACACTTTTATTTTCTCGCTGGAAATGTCTATAAGCTTTCAACTCATTTTACAGTTGAACCCTCTCTCTTAATTAAATGTCAGAACGCGGCAAAAATACAAATAGATTTGAATGCCACTGTTTATTACAACGACGTTATCGGTCTGGGATTGCAATTACGTACAAAAGAATCTTTTATTGTTTTCCTGAAGATCTCTGTTTCTGAAAATTTTAAAATAGCGTATGCTTATGACCACACGGTATCAAAGCTTGGTCTTTATTCAAAAGGCTCTCACGAACTCATTATCTCCTACGCTATCAAACTCCCGCCGCCGCCCTCGCAAAAAGAAATTCATCCAAGATATTATTTTTAAACGCTGATAAATGAAAACAAGCCATTTAATAATCTTTACATGTACCTTATGGAGTCTGACGTTGCCAGCTACTCTTTATTCTCAGAGCAGTTCTGCGAAAGGAGATAAGTACTACAATCAGAATTTATTCGAAAGTGCTATTAAATATTACCTGGTTGATGCAAAATCCCACACTAAAAAAGTATCAGAGTATGCTCTTCAAAAGTTGGCAGATTGTTACAGAATAACTGGAGAGTTTGAAAAAGCAGAAGCAACCTATAAAAAAATATTGAAGAAGAAAAAAAAAGAACCTGTTAACGTTTTAAACTACGGCCTCTCACTCAAAAGCAGCGCCAAGTATGCCGAAGCAGTAATTCAGTTTCAGGAATATATACGTTTAAAACCTGAAGACCCAATGGGGCCCATCTTTCTAATGTCTTGCGATTCTGCTCAAAAATGGCTTGACGAAACGCTTGGCAAAGAGGTTAAAAACAGCGTGAAAATAAATTCAGAATTATCCGATTTTAGTCCTGTATTTTATTCTCCCCGAAAATTGTTTTTTTCTTCTTCCAGGCTGGGAAGCACAGAAGCACTTATCAGCTTTGAAGGCGGCACAGAGATGCATCGCCTGGACCTGTATGGCATTGATATCGAAAACATCGAAACCCCGCAACGTAAAACGAAAGACGTTGTCAATTTCAGGGAAATCAATACCGCCATGCATGAAGGGCCTGCCTGCTTTTCGAGCGATGGAAAGGAACTTTATTTTACTAAAACTATTAAAGGGGTTAAAGACAAATCAAACAACAGTATTCTTAACACCTTACAGGTCTATTACAGCCGCCTGGACAGTAATGGAAAGTGGTCGACCCCTGGCAGCGCTTTCGAATTCAACAGTCTGGATTACTCAGTTGGACATCCCAGTTTATCAAAAGACGGTAAAAAAATTTTTTATATGTCCGATAAACCAGGTGGTTTTGGTAAGACGGATATATATTATTCGGTAAAGGAAAATGGAAAATGGAGCGCACCTGTAAATGCCGGCAACATTGTAAACACATTTGGTTTTGAATTATTCCCCTACCTCGCTTCATCCGGTGAATTGTACTTTTCATCTAATGCACATCCTGGAATGGGACAGCTCGATATTTTTCGCGCGCATTTCGAAAATGAAAAATGGGCAAGCATCGCCAATTTAAAACCACCTGTAAATTCTATCGGAAATGACTTCGGCATTAGTTTCGACGGAAATCATCTAAGAGGTTTTTTCAGCTCCGACCGCTTTAATGGAAAGGGTGCCGAAGACATCTATAGTTTCTCAGACGAACTTTTTATGGAATTTTCGCTCATAAATGACTCTCTGCAATTTAACGACCTGGAAGTATACGACGATGTAAAATATAAGCTTACAAACGAAACCGATTCTACAAACATCGAACTTCACGCTGTAAACGGTATATTTTCCGTGCCGATTTTACAAAACAAGAATTACAAATTAATAGCGAACCGTTACGGCATGAAATACAATCAGGTAGTTATCTCTTATACAAAAGACAGTCTTCAAAAAAACATGACCTTCACTTTAAGAACCAGCGAAAGACCTTTGCAGGTAACCGGCAAATGGTTTATAGGGGTAACTGCTTCACCCGACCACAACACACTGAAATCAGAAAACACATTTTCACCAACAGGAAATTCTTCTTTTAGCGAAACAGAAGCTGGTATTTCCAGGCAGGGCTATTTTACCTTCAAAGCTTACCTCGAAGCCGGTCAACAGAAAGTAGTGTCGTCAAACAGTACTATTTCTGATAAGGAATAAAAATTACCGGTTGAAAGCCACTGATGTGATGTAATTACCACTAAGACTTTTCACAGCGCAAACACATACCTTTAGGTAAAAATCAAAAAAGCAGAGAAAAACTCCCTGCTTTTTTTTGTACCCGGCACGTTGAAATTATCGAACTTTAGTGCGGATTTTAACAGAATAAGAAAACTTAAATCTTTCCTTGCCTCTATAATTTTGTATCGGAATAAAGGCATAGGAATTCTTATTATCAATCGTCAAACCCACTCCTTGAGGAGGAGGATTTTATTTTTTCTCCGTTCTCATCCCGTGCATAAAATGGCGCCTTAACATAAATACCCGGACAATACAATTTCTTCTTATCTATATATCTAAACCTAAAATCAAATCCAAGATAATAGTTGGCCCATACGGATCCCTGAAAACCGAATCTCACCGCTGGTTTATCAGTTTGTATTTCGATAACTGGGCCTGCCGCAATACCTGCCACGCCAATGCCCGTTTGTGCTTCACTATATAACCGTATACGTTTTCGTTCAAACTCCATCCCAAAATCAACACTGTAGGGAAAATGCGAGAAATTCCAATAAGCAAGTTCAAGGGCATACGAAACCTTCACCTTTTCACCGCCAATATTTACGTGTAACATAGGCCCTATCGACCAAATGGTTTGGCCTGAAACCAAACATGTATTGAACAGAAAAATGAAAAAAAGCACTGGCTTAGTTAGGAATGTCTTTATCAAATTCATTTGGATTTGTTTTACACGACATTCAAAGATACATAAACCTTTCAAAGGATTACAAGCACATTCTATTGCGTAAAACCTGGTCCGAAAATCAAAACGTATGCTGCTATATCATAAAGTGAAAAGCGGCACCCAAATGAATGAGAAAACGCTTTTCTGATTTATATACCCGGAGGCACGATTTATCGAATTTTTTGGATGATTCAGGCGATTAGAATGTTAAGTCGTTTAACAGAGTATAATTTTCAGTACACAACATATTCCACCCGATGAGCCTCCCACGTTCTTGGCACTTCTAATTTGTCAATCATCTTTTCAATAGCCGTTCCGGGAATTGGATATTCTCTGTTCCTGTTCTGGTTCATAAGAGTTTTGTATTCTACTTCCAGGTATATAATCCGCATCAGGGGATTATATACCGCAAATAGATCTATTAACTGACTACGCATCTGCGTGGTGATATTGGTAGCATTCCAAACAAATGGTTTTCCAGCTCTTAAGTGGTGTCTTGCCAGCTCTTTCGCTTCCTGTATCACCCGTCCGTTGCCCTTCGTATCGTTATACTTGATCTTTAGTTTTCGCCGCAGATCATCAAGTGACACTACGGCATAATGCGGTAGATGTTTTCGGATATAATGATCCTTGCCACTTCCTGCAATACCAGACAGGATAATCGCTTCGCCTTTACGATTTTCAAAAGGCAAATAGTCAGGGCTTTGATCTTCTTTTCTAAAAAACTCGAACTTACCAGACTCGCTCCGGAACTCGCGAGCCTTACCCCAGCAATCTTGCTCAATACAAAGTTCTTTGAACATATCGATCTTATAAAGCAGCTCCTTTTTATCCGAACAGATTCTGCCCAGTACATCAGCTTTAGCCAGCATAACCAATAATTTAGTATCCACTTCAAGACTTGCTTTTAGCAATGCCTGTATAGGATTAGGTTTTTCAAACACCCACAATGGCAAACCATGATACCGTACCAATGCGACTATAGCTTCGCGCAATCCAAAGGGTGCATTAAAATCACGATAGAGGATTTGCCTGGCAGTTAACGCACCTTTTTTTGCGTGCCCCGGTGAAACGATATTGCCAGCATCATCTACCCTCGTGGTAGATCGCTTTTCTACATCGTGCATTAAAGCAGAGGCCCAAAGAAGCTCGCGCTGCTGTTCAGGTAATTCTTGAAATTCCGGAAGCTTTTCCAACTCAGCAAGTACCATTTGTGTATGCAAAGCCACATCGCCTTCAGCATGATGCACAGGGCTTTGCTGAACGCCATGCATATCATTAACCCAGGAAAGTTTCCGGAGCTCATCCCAATTTTTATTTTTACTTAAGGTCCACATCGTTCTCAAATTTAAGAGGAGCCCGCTTCCAGTTTCGCGTCCAGTGTTCATCAGTCTTCACATGTCCTTTGCGCACATACTTAAACACATTTTTCTGAAAGTCGTTTACCTCATATTCATATTTATTTCTTGTTACAACACCCTCCATGGTACAAAGCTTTCCACTCTGAGTATCCACTGATCCAAAGGTTCCCGGCATTTTAACCAGGTCCAGAATAGTCGTTTCGAATTCTGCTTTGCTTGTAAGCCTCGAGCATTCTTGTAACACAGGAACTAACGGAAGATCAAAAGCTGCCGCAATGAATTCAGTTTCTTCCCAGGATAGCCAACGCTCCTCCTCTCTAACTCCGAATACAAAATAGTGACTTTCGAGATGACAGTATTTAATTGAGTGAATAGCATACAGATTTTCTCCAAAGATCTCATAGTCGCCCAGATCTCTTTTGATTAAACTCCAACGCTCTCTCAGCTTGGCAGTCCAGGGTGACACCGTGGGCGTAGCGTGCGACCTGGCAAACACGCCGTATTTGCTCAGGCAGTTATTTTCACCATCCAGCTTTTCAGTATGAATAACACTTTTCAAACCGGATATATCTTTCCAGTAATCTTTGTTTATTCTATCGTCGCTGCTGGTCCCGGGAGAAAAAGGATAATGGTAGGTTCTCCCATATTTTCTTGATAAAGACATGATAATTTATTTTAGATTAGACAATACAATGCACAGCCGATACTTTCGGGTGCCTGTCACTTCTTATCTGAAAAAAATTACACGACTTCTGGTCATTTACAAAGTTACATTCTGAATTACCAAATGGAGTTTGGCTTCTGAACCTGAAAGCAAAAGTATTAAAAATTAAATAATTTGAGAGAAAGTTTTTTTTTTAAGAATATGTTTACGAACTAAAAAACACGCTTCACTCATTGAAACGACTCTTTTTATAAAAATCATAAACCAGACTTAAAGGGCGCAAAGCCCTTATTTTATAAGTGCTACGAGAGGTGTTAAATAACTATTTAAATACACTTCAATTTTTTTGATAAAAATAAATTTGCATTGAATAAAAAAAAATGATTTACATTTGCACCACAATCTTACTTCTCAGTATTAATTTTTTAATCAACAGGAGGATCGATCATGCTAGAGCGCAATAACATATTATCCCTGCAATTCACTGCGTAACCGCGGCTCTGGATCGTTTTATCAGCATTTTTTACTTTCCTGATTTTTTGATTTAGATGTCCGCATATCACCGGAATTTATTTTCGTTGCCCCTTTGTTTTGCACGGTAAGCCATCATTGGCTTTTTAATTCAACAATTTCCAAATACCGTTTACATGCAAATTAATGGACATAAACGAATGGGAATACTATGTTCTGTGCAGTCGCCTTAAAACGAAAAGACAAAAAGAGCGACTTCGGAAATGGGATTCCGACAAAAAACTAATAAAAATTAATAAGGAACTAAAACGCCTTCAAAAAGAACAGATGAACCTGGGGCACAAGGAACTTGACCCTCCGGTACAAAGAGGTTGGAAAAGATCTTTTGTACTTAGACCGGATGTGGAAAGAACTAAAGACCGCGCTTTTTTTCAAGCACTTTTAGATAAGATCAACACAGAGCAATACAGCCATCGTCGCGATTTTAAAAAAAAGATCAGAAAAAAAGGAAAAAAAATTCATGTGCCTCGGGTACAAAAGCTAAATGAGTTTTATGAATGGAGTTTTAGAAAACTGAAATTAACTGAAAAAGAAAAATTGTATTTCATAGAAAAATGGGAGTTCAATCAAAAGCGAGAGCTCTGCAAAAAATACGCATTTGCAGAACCCTGGAGATATACCTTGCGCGTGCGGCCAAATATGATAACAAAGGTAAAAGTAATCGATCCACTCTTGTTGCAACAGCAAGCTGAAATTGACAACTTTCTGTGCAGGAATAATCTTTGGCCCAGACTTCATAAAGTGGTCGATGGCTGGCATCAATACCGTTGGAACCCCGGACCCAAAGAGAAATACAAACAATTATTAAAAACCGACTCCATTAAAAATTTAATGGAAGACTATTACAAAGAAAAACAACATGAACACTAATAAATTAAATGGAAAAGATCTTTATAAGATCGGATATGACAAGGATGCATCACGAAGCATGGCAATAATGACCGCTTCAAAGCATTTTAAGCATAGCCCAAAAGAAGAAGTACTGAATCAATTTAAGTTGGTTAAAGAAAATCCGGAGGACTATCTGGCGGATGAAAAGCTTGGAAAGCTTGCCGTTACATTTATAGAAAAAACGGATGAGCGACCTTTCAAGGTTTACACGTTGAATGATATGCCTGAACGGGTGAAAGTATATGGTTATAATCATATTGAAGAAGAAGCAAGAAAACAAATGGATGTTGCCATGCGATTGCCCATTAGCCTAAAAGGCGCTCTGATGCCCGATGCACACAGCGGTTATGGCTTGCCTATTGGTGGGGTGCTCGCTGCTGACAATGCTGTAATTCCATTTGGCGTTGGCGTCGACATTGGTTGTCGCATGGCCTTATCAATTTTCGATCTCCCCGAAAAGTATATTCATCATAAAGCGTTTGAATTAAAAAACGCCTTAAAGGAGCATACTCATTTTGGAATGGAAGGTAGCTTAGACAAAAAACAAGATCATGAAGTACTTGAACGATCCGAATTCAATGACACACCTTTACTGCGAAAATTGCATGGCAAAGCAATGCGGCAACTAGGGACTTCAGGAAGTGGAAATCATTTTGTAGAATTTGGGATCATTACATTAAATGAATTTAATACGCAAAATTTACCAGCAGGCAGTTACATAGCGCTGTTGTCGCATTCAGGGTCAAGAGGCCTGGGGGCAACTGTCGCACAGCACTACACGAAGATAGCTATGGACACCTGCAAATTACCGAGGGAAGCACAACACCTTGCGTGGCTAGATCTCAACAGTGGTGAGGGACAAGAATACTGGTTAAGTATGAATTTAGCGGGAGACTATGCAAAAGCTTGTCACGACAGAATTCATATTAATTTGACAAAAGCACTTGGAATAAAACCTGTTGCAAAAATTGAAAACCATCATAACTTCGCCTGGAGGGAAACACTAAATGGTAAAGAGATGATTATTCATCGCAAAGGTGCTACACCTGCACGTGAAGGTGAGCTTGGTATTATCCCGGGAAATATGACCGACGCAGGTTATCTTGTTTGCGGAAAGGGGATTATTGACTCTCTCAACTCTGCGTCGCACGGCGCTGGAAGAGCCATGTCAAGAAGAAGGGCCAAGGACAGCATCACGGTATCTTCATTTAAAAAAATGGTAGCAGATGCGGGAGTATCTTTAATTGGCGGCACGCCGGAAGAGTCTCCTCTTGCCTACAAGAATATTGATGAAGTAATGATCGCTCAGAAGGACCTTGTAGATATCCACGGAAAATTTATCCCAAAAATCGTAAGAATGAACAAAGAATAATTATGGAAACAAAACTGATACAAATTACATCAGGAAAAGGCCCCGCAGAATGTGAGCGGGCCGCCTTCCTGGTAGTAGATAAAATGAAAAAAGAAGCGATAAAACATACGCTGATAATTGAACCAGTAGAACTGATAAATGGAAAATTTGACGAAACCTATCTTTCTGTTTTATTCCGCGTTAGCGGCAAAGGAATCGGAGCTTTTCTTAAAGAATGGGAAGGAACCATTCAGTGGATAGCACAAAGTCCATATCGCAAATTTCACAAACGTAAGAACTGGTTTGTTGGAATTATATCGTATGATTTGCCAAAAGAAATTCCATGGAATGAAAAAGATATTTCGTTTCAAACCCTCAGGGCATCAGGACCAGGTGGTCAAAATGTAAATAAAGTAGAATCGGCTGTCAGGGCAATTCACAACCCAACCGGTACAAGTGTAACGGCATCTGATGAAAGATCGCAGCTAATGAATAAGAAAGCCGCCGGAGAAAGATTAAAGAATAAGTTGTTAAGCTTGCAGATGCAAGAAACTATGATACAAACACAAGACCAATGGATGAAACATCATTTGCTTCAGAGAGGCAGTCCTGTCAAGGTTTTCAAAGCATCGCTTGAATAAATTAAAAAGTGTTTTCTTGTTTACGAATTTAAAACTACTGCTCACTCAATGAAACACTCTATTCAGAAAAAATATAAATTATTTTTTAAGACCCTGAAAGTACTGATTTTAATGGAGTTTCCAGAGGTGTTATAGATATATTAAAATATCATTTCGCCATTTTAATAAAAATAAATTTGGATCGAATAAAAAAAATGATTTACATTTGTGCCAGAGTTAAAGAAAAGAACAAAATGAAACACAGTTTAATATATCGCCAAAACATACACCAACCGGCCTTTACGCCGCTATTTGGATGTATTGGGTTATGTTGAACTTAGAATAAAAATTTATTTTAATTTATCATAACCCCGGCCACACCGGGGTTTTTTATTGAACAAGAAAATGAAACGACACAGTCTACAACCGATATTTTTCTATCAACCAGGTTTTACCTGACAGGGAAATCGTGTGCCATAGTGTAAAAACTATTCAAGCCCGATCCCTGAAAAGATCGGGTTTTTGTTTTACTGCCGGGTCGTCTAATTGGTAGGACACCAGAGTTTGAATCTGGGTATAGTGGTTCGAATCCACTCCCGGCAACAAATACCCTCTTAGCCCAATTGGTAGAGGCGCTTGTCTTAGGAACAAGTTAGCATTGGTTCAAATCCAATAGAGGGTACAAAAAAATGGGATGTAGCTCAACGGTTAGAGCAGGTGCCTTATACTCACAAGGTTGTCAGTTCGAATCTGGCCACCCCGACAAAAAAGAACGGGAAGTAGTTCAGTTGGCAGAACGCGTGCTTTGGGAGCATGAGGTCGCAGGTTCGAATCCTGTCTTCCCGACAGATGTTGAGATTAGTGTAAGGGTTAACACGGTGGCTTGTGGCGCTATCAATAAGGGTTCGAATCCCCTATCTCAACCAAACGTGAAGTAGAATAAATTTCGCTTCATATTAAAAAATCATGAAGCGTAAGTTTTGCTTTCTGCTTCATGAAAGGGACAAGTGGCAGACGTGGTGTATGCGTTGCTCTGAAAAAGCAAAGAAAGTGATTCGATTTCACTCTTGTCCACAGAATCTGAAGTGAACCATAGAGTTTGCTTTAGAAAAACGACCTGTAGCTCAATTGGAAGAGCGGCTGAATACGAATCAGCAGGTTTAAGGTTCTCCCGATAGCTATCGGGATTACTGGTCGTCAAAAAAAAATGAGAATGCGCTGACCCTGGAGTTCAGGCATAGAAAATTATTAAATGGGAATGCGCCAACGACGGTGAGTTGGGACGGACTGTAACTCCGTTGCCGCAAGGCTTTGCAGGTTCGACTCCTGCTACTCCCACAAATCCTGAAGTGAACGAACATTGTGAGTTCTACTTCAAGGATCCGTTCTTTGATAGTTTGAAATTGTATGTTTAAGCCGCGCTTGAATCTTTCCGGAGAGCCGTTTCGGAGATAACACTTTAATCTGTTCTCCGAAGCCAAGTATTTCTCGCTCAAGCTCAAAGTTCCAGATCACGTCTAAAGAGAAAATAGTTCCGTCCATTTCTTCTTTTAAGATCTTCTGACTATGGTGAATGGGCTTTGTGATAATGTAGGGTGCATGCTCGGGTATAATTTTCATCACAATAGTCTGAGATTTTTGGCTTGGCATTTTTGAAACACCGATAGTATCATTAAAGTAACTGAAGACATCATGTTCAGGTTTGATATATTTTTCTGAACCTGCTTCGGCAATACTTTCAATGCGGTCAAGCGCGAGGATCATAATAGCTTTCCCTTTTTTATTTGCGCCTTTCAAAAACCAACGGTTACGATATTCTTTAAGCAGGTAGGGATAAAAGACAATTTCCTGTGGCTTTTGTGCTTTGAAAGATTGATAGGTGATGAGAATCGTTTTTTTATGAATAATAGCCTTATGCAGTGTATCAATGTGATTAAGGCCCTTGAGAAGTTCGTTTTTTTCGAAATCAATATAAGAACGGCCTTTGTTTTTTTGCTTGTACAGCTTGTCCTCCAGCCGTGTAACCATTCCTGTAAGATCTTCGAAATAGCTAAAGCCCTTAAATTGTTTTAGTACTTCCATAACCTCATTCAAAGTACCCAGGTCCTGCGTACTTAATGGAATATTGGTGATGCTGTAATTCTTGTCCTCGTAAGAATAATATTTCTTATCGGTCACAATAATGGGCGCATTATATCCCAGTTTTTCACTCCGCATGTTTTGTATGTCCAGTTGGATGGTGCGAACACTGATGCCTTTGCTTATTCCTTCGTACTCGTTAAGCGCTTCGGCGCAGGCTTCTACAAGGTCATTCAACGTCCATTTGCGAAAACGATTCTGAAGGCAATTATCTATGGTTTTATAGCGCATAAGCGCCAGCTTATTAATTGGCATAAAATAAGGGGCTGGTTCAACGCATTAAAGATACAATTTTAAAAAAACTACGCAATGTATTTGCGTAGTATAAACCGGGTGAGAGTTTAACCGAAATTAATTCTCCTCGTTTTCAGATACTTAAAATAAAAATAAAAAAATCAATAAACTACGCAATTCGGATGCGTAGTTAAATAAAACCTTTGTCTTGTCAATATGAAACAATAATAAAAACAAATTCAAATTGATAGTAATAATTAAAAACAGAAGAGTATGAAATTCAACATCTTTAAAAAAAACGTAAACGCTGTAACCAACTACGAAGGTGCAAAAGCTTACACGTTAACTCCTGAAATGGAATTATATTCCGCAGTAGTAACTGCCGGATTAAATGACAATTTCTACGAGAAAGGCGATACCCGTCTTGCCCGTATACAAGAGTTGATGTTGAAAAACAATGCTGAGTATGTTGCAAAACTGGCTGTATACACCCGCAACGAAATGTATATGAGAAGCGTGCCAATGGTATTGGCAGTTGAACTGGCAAAAGCAAATTCAGGTAACGCAGTTGTTGGAAAAACTGTAAGCGGCGTGGTAAAACGCGCAGATGAGATCACTGAATTATTAGCCTACTACCAGTTAGCCAATAACAGAACAGGCACTAAAAAATTAAACAAGCTTTCCAAGCAAATACAAAGAGGTTTGTCTGAAGCGTTTAACCGTTTTGATGAGTATCAATTTGCCAAATACAATCGTGCAGCTGAAGTGAAATTGCGTGATGCATTGTTCATTGTTCACCCTAAAGCAAAAGATGAAGCACAACAAGCGATCTTTAATAAAATTGCTGGCAACAACCTGGCTGTACCATACACCTGGGAAACTGAGTTATCAGCTTTAGGTCAGGCAAAATACGAGAATGAAAAAGCGAAAGCAGCGGCGCTTAAAGCCAAGTGGGAAGAATTAATAGACAGCGGTAAAATAGGCTACATGGCCTTAATGAGAAACCTGCGAAATATTTTGGAGGCAAACGTATCGGTAGCTCATGTTAGAAAAGTAGGCGACTACTTATCAAACGAAACTGCGGTGGCCAATTCAAAACAATTGCCTTTCCGTTTTCTGGCTGCCTACCGCGAAATAAAAATAATGAACTCTGAATTTGCAACTATGATCTTAAATGCACTTGAAGATGCGGTTATTGCAAGTGCAAAGAACATGAAAGGTTTTGTCGAAACAACACGTGTATTGATTGCCTGTGATGTATCAGGTTCTATGCAAAAGCCAATCTCTGCAAAAAGCAAAGTGTTGTTGTTTGACATTGGTTTAATGCTGGGCATGTTAATGCACTCAAAATGCAAAAGAGTTGTAACCGGTATGTTTGGTGATACGTGGAAGATCGTGAATATGCCGAACCGCGGTGTATTAGCAAACGTAGGAGAATACTACAAGCGTGAAGGTGAAGTGGGTTATTCAACGAATGGTTACAAAGTAATCGATGACCTGTTTAATCGTGGTGTGGTAATGGATAAAATAATGTTGTTTACCGACTGCCAATTATGGGATAGCAAGTTTGGAGTTTCAAGCCTTGAAAAATCATGGAAAGCCTACAAACAAATAGCGCCAGAGGCAAAATTGTATTTGTTCGACCTGGCAGGTTATGGTACTACGCCGTTAAACGTCCAAAAAAATGACGTCTGCCTGATAGCAGGCTGGTCAGATAAAGTGTTTGATGTATTGCATTCTATCGAGAATGGTGTGAGTGCAGTTGAAAAGATCAAACAAGTAGTGTTGTAGAATAAATCCCTCTCTGTCAATCCAGTCAGAGGGGGTTAATATGGTCTTGTAGCTTAAAAGGAAAAGCTGCGGCAAAATTAGCTTAACCGCGGAGTGTATGGAAAATGCCGGCACAACTATGCGTTGTGAAGGACAGAGTTTACAGTGCACCGAAATGATTTTATCATAGTAGGGAAGCGTATTTACAGCCATACTGTCTGAAAAGAAATACGAGTTCGAATCTCGTCAGGACCACGTTCTTTAAAATATTGAAATTGTCAAAATGCCGTAGAATGGCCCGATAGCTATCGGGACGCTCTACAGGGCGGGTCTCAATAGGGGTGAAAGCCGGTATGGGTGCAAATCCTCATGCGTATCCCCGTTCTGAATTCGCCTTTTGCTTTTGACATACTTAAATTTCCAGGATGCCGTAGAAGTGGGTTACTTCGAGCCAAAAACAATTAGGGGAGGTTGCCGGTACGTCCGGTATAGGGACATGATCCCTATGGCAAATCCCCGTTGCCTGCTCCGACTTTCGCTCCTGGAATACTATTGAAAGATGCCGTAAATAAGAGATACTTCGTTTGGCAAAGCCGAAAGGCAAGGGGTTCGAATCCCTTAAGACTCTTATTGCTTTTTGCTCTTTTATAAACAGTGCCGTATATAAGACTTACTTCGTTTGAAACACCTAAAAAGGTCTTATAGCTCATTGCCTGTTTCTAAGATTTTAAAACAGTGTCGTATATAAGAGATACTTCGTTTAAATTATGTGTCGTTGGTTCGAATCCAACTTTCATGAAAATGAAATAGCTCAGCTGGTAGAGCAATAAAAAAGACTCTTATAGTTTTTTACCTGTTTTTTAATGCTATTGATAAGTGACGTAGTGAAGCGATCCTTCGGTAGAGCGCCCCGGCCCGATAACCATCGGGACCGGGAAGGTCGTCGGTTCAAATCCGGCACCGGTTTCCCCGATAGCTATCGGTACCGGTTAGCTCAGTTTTCTTCTTCGCTTTGCGCTTTTTTCCTTATCATAAATATTGAATGGTGTCATAGAATAGAGATACTTCGACTGTCACTCAGGTGGTCGCAGGTTCTCCCGATAAATATCGGGACTGCCTTAATCGACCCAGGTAACAGATTGGCTTTGTAGCTCAGTGGTAAAGCGCCATGTGCTTTATTCGCTTTTAACCCATTCATCATCGGCTGTAACTCAGATGGCAGAGTACCGTCCTTTTAAGACGGGAGTTCCGGGTTCGAATCCCGGAAGGCCGACAAGGATTTTCACAAGAAAATCTGAAATAAAATAAAAAAAATGAATAAATACGAAAGACTGAAGCAGGAACTGCAAAGTTCAGGCACAGGAAAAATGAAATGTTTTGGGAACTCTATGTTGCCCATATTAAAAAGCGGCTCCTTGCTGACTTTTAAAAAAGAAGAAAATTATAAAATAAAAGACATTGTATTTTGCAAAGTAAAAGGGCGTTTTATCGACGCGCATAAAATTATCAAAACCGATGCCGCTAAAGGTTTTCTTATTGCCAATAATCATGGCTATGAGAATGGCTGGACACGTGTGATCTTTGGTAAAGCCGTGCTTGCCGAATACAATGGAGAAACGAAAGAACTTTAAGATTTAACAAAATTATTTTTATCTGCGCAATTTGACTGCGTAGTCAAAGTTTTTCTTTGTAACATGAAAGAATTAAAAAAATACATGATCTGGTTTGGCATACTCGTCTTGCTTATTACTTGTGGCGATAGTGCCATGACCATTCTGAGTATTTTAGTTTACATTTTCCTCGGCATCCTGTTGCTTCTTATTGCAGTGATTCTGTTTGTCATTTGTGTAGAGGCTATAGAGGATGGAAAGTTTTCACGTTTCAAAAAAAAGAATGAAGGACATTATTTTTTAATGTATGGCATCAATTGGCGCCTTAAAAAGAACATTGAGCTGGATCTAAAACCCTGTCTGGATATACAGTATAAAGATATTCTGATAAACAGAGATGAGATCGTTATTAAACAGAACGAAATGGAGAACGGATATTTGTTCAAGGAAACGAATATGGTTAAATTTCCCAGGGTGATGAGAATTGTTGAAGGCAAAATGCAAGTGGTGTCTTTTTACTCAGAGATCTGCAAGTTAAAAAGCGGAGAAATAAATAAAGATGCATTTAAAAAAGAAGTAGAAATCAAATTACAAAAATTACAGAAATGAATAAATTAAACATAAAAGGTGACGATCTATTAGCATTAGGTTATCCAAAAGGTAAAGCCATTGGAACTGCTATTCGCGTGGTAGAGCAAAACTTTAAGAACCAGGAAAGAGAAGAGGTTTTATCCATCTTACTAAAAGTGTTTCAATACCCGGAAAGCTTTTTAGATGATGCTATTCTCTCTCCAATTGCTAATGAGTTAGTTATCAAACCAAAAATGGAAGATGGCATTCCGGTAACACCTTTAAAAGAAAATGCGGATAGTTATGCTATTTATGGCAAGCAGCATATCGAAAAAGGCGCTATCGATCAGATGGAAATAGCCATGAAGCTGCCGGTAACAGTTGCGGGGGCATTGATGCCGGATGCGCATCAAGGATATGGTTTACCTATTGGCGGAGTATTAGCTACTAACAATGCAGTAATTCCTTATGGCGTGGGTGTTGACATTGGCTGCCGTATGGCCTTATCCATTTATGATTTTCCAGAATCGCATTTTGTTGAGAATGCCGCTAAGTATAAAAGAGAACTGATTGCGTGGACAAAGTTCGGCGCCGGTGAAGGTTGGCAGGGAAAGTTTCGTGCAGAGCATAACATTTTAGATCGCCCGGAATTTAATGCCACGCCCTTTATTAAAAGCCTGCACGAAAAAGCGGTACATCAGCTTGGATCTTCAGGTGGCGGTAATCACTTTGTAGAATGGGGTATAATTGAATTTGAAAAAGACGATGTAGCTTTAAACATTCCAAAAGGAAATTACGTAGCCTTGTTAACGCATTCTGGTTCCCGCGGTTTTGGCGCTACCATTGCCGGGCACTATACCAGGCTGGCCAAAGATCTTTGCAAGCTTCCTGATGAAGCAAAGAACCTGGCGTATTTAAGTCTTGACTCCGCTGAAGGACAAGAGTACTGGCTGGCTATGAACCTTGCCGGAGATTACGCATCGGCCTGTCATGAAGTGATCCATAACCGTTTAACAGCAGCAATGGGTGGCACCCTACTCGCCCGCGTAGAAAACCATCACAACTTTGCCTGGAAAGAAAAATACAATGGGCAGGATGTGATCGTACACCGCAAGGGTGCAACGCCAGCCTCAAAAAATGTACTGGGAATTATTCCCGGCTCTATGACTGCTCCTGGTTTTTTAGTCCGCGGAAAAGGAGAAGAACATGCTATTAACTCAGCTTCTCATGGTGCCGGCCGCCAGATGAGCCGTACACAAGCTATCAAAACAGTGAGTAAAGCATCTATGCAAGAGATCCTGAAAGACCACGGCGTTACCTTAATTGGCGCCGGGTTGGATGAAGCGCCCTTTGCTTACAAGGATATCAATATGGTAATGGCTGCACAGTCGGAATTAGTAGAAGTATTGGCTAAATTCACACCGAAGATGGTGAGAATGGCAGATGATGGCAGCAGAGAGGATTAGAAAAATGTTGAATTATAAAATGTGTAAGACAAATGGAACAACACATAAAAAATAAATTAAAAGAAATAGAACAAACACACTCTATAAAAATACTCTATGCCTGCGAAACGGGTTCGCGGGCCTGGGGCTTTGCATCACCGGATAGCGATTATGATGTGCGCATGATCTATATGCATGAGCCTGATTGGTATTTGACGTTATCGGATAAAAAAGATTCGATAGAGTTAATGCTCGACAATGGAGAGCTGGACATAACCGGCTGGGATTTTAAGAAGTGCTTGAAACTATTATGGAAATCTAACGGCGCTTTGCTGGAGCGAATACAATCACCAATAGTGTATTGTAACACTTTAGATTTAGTCGAACGCTTCCACTATTACGCAGACCGCTGTTTTATACCGATAGCAACCATGCACCATTATTCAGGAATGGCGAAAAATAGCTTTTCTGAAATAGAAGGAAAAGAAGAAATAAAACTTAAAAAATTATTTTATGCTTTAAGAGCTACTTTAGCTTGCAAATGGATCTTAGATAAGGACTCAATACCACCAATAGTTTTTAAAACCATGGTGGACGAATTAGACTTTGATCCCAAATTAAAGACAAGAATAGACGAACTGGTTCAGTTAAAATCAGGAAAAAACGAAAGCTATATGCACCCAGCCGAGAAAAAACTCAACACATTTATACATGCACAACTAACACTAGCCGATGAAAAAGCACCGGCATTAGCAGGTCGCAAAGACAAGAACGTAAACCTCGATGAGTTTTTCAGGCACGGATTAAAAACATACTGGGTATGACAATAAAGGATTTAAAAGATCAGCAGTTGATCCTGCTCGAATGCATCAGTGGCAGCCGCGCTTATGGCCTGCATACGCCTCAGTCTGACACAGATCTGAAGGGTGTGTTTCTCTTGCCAAAAAATATATTTTATGGTCTTGAGCAAACCGAACAGGTTAACAATGACTCGAACGATGAAGTATATTATGAATTAAAGCGCTTCATCGATTTGTTGACAAAAAATAATCCTAATATCCTGGAGTTACTAGCTACGCCACAAGATTGTGTTATCGAAAGACATCCATTGATGGATCATGTAAAACCGGAACTTTTTCTCTCACGTCTGTGCAAACAAACCTTTGCCGGCTATGCGCAATCTCAGGTAAAAAAAGCAAAAGGGCTCAATAAAAAAATTGTGAATCCGGTAGATGAGGAGCGCAAGTCCATCCTGGATTTTTGTTATGTAGTAAGTGGGCAGGGATCGGTTTCTTTAAAAGCATGGTTGCTTAAAAAAGGCCACAGCCATCAAGATTGCGGTCTTGTAAACATCCCTCATATGCGCGATACCTTTTCGGTATTTCATAACAGTCAGTTGCAGCAAGGTTACCTGAAAGGAATTTCGTCGGGCATAGAAGCTAATGACATCTCCCTAAGCTCGGTGCCTGCAGGCCTTGATCCCCTGGCTGTGATGAGCTTTAACAAAGATGGTTATTCGAAATATTGCAAAGATTATAAGGCCTATTGGGAATGGGTAGAGAAACGGAATGACGCCAGGTATGAGAATACCATCGAGCATGGAAAAAACTACGATGCCAAAAACATGATGCATACTTTCAGGCTTCTGAATATGGCCCAAGAAATTGCAAGAGAAGGCAGGATCAACGTGCGCCGTAATGATCGTGAGTTTTTGCTCAGCATACGTTCTGGCCGTTTTGAATACGATGACCTGGTAAAAATGGCGGATGAAAAAGTAGCTGAAATTGAAAATTTGTTTGATAAGAGCGATCTGCCGGAGATGCCAGATTTGAAAAGGGCTAATGAGTTGCTAATTCATCTCAGGGAGAAATTTTACGAAGAGACATGAAGATACTTCTTCCAGAGCCTGGAAACTATGAAAAATAAAAAAGCCGCTGATTTTCAGCGGTTTTAATGTTTGTAAACAACTTATTTCAGGACGAGAGATATTGACGAAAAAAGGCAGAATACAATACTGACGTGCAGGATAAATTACTAGCCAAAGCTTCCAAAATGCCTTCAAAGACATTGCGGCAAGCTGTTACAAAATATGGAAATGCTAAAACAAAAAAACTCTTTAAACCGCTTATAAGCCAAACCTTAGAGTATGCCTAATTATTGCCCGATCATAAAGTGTCTGGGCTGAGACGCATAAAAAAATCTTGGTTTTTATTATTACTTTTACGATCGTGTCTAATTTGGATCAGGCGCAAAAGTTGTGGGGAAGAAAAAATAATCTGAATTTTACGGGGACTAAAACTAACTATGGACCCATCCTACAATGACTTTTTAAAAATAGTATTACCTGAGGGGATTTGCGATTATTTTGAACTCACAGGTTATAAAAAAGACTCAGAAAGCGAGCGCATTGATTTGTATTTACAAGAGATAAGCACTATTCCTGCTGAGTACGCGACTGTCCGATTAACTTCAAAAGGTTTTTTTGATCAGGTAACTATACAAGATTTTCCGATTCGGGGGCACAATGTTTTTCTGCATGTCAAGCGTCGTCGCTGGCTTAATGAGGAGACCGGAAGTGTAGTTTTTCGTAATTGGGATATCATTACAAAAGGGACGCGAATCACAAACGATTTTGCGGCTTTTTTAAAAGAAATTAGTTGATACGCATGCGCATAGCATTAAAACTATAGGCTCATTTTACGGCATTAATGGCAAAAAGCTTCAGCGTTACTATCGTAAGAAATTAAGTGATTATAACGATTGGAAATACAAGAATAAAGCCGAACAAGGAATTATATTTCCTGAAAACATTGGTCCTTATTTATCCATTGATGAGACCTGTTTATCACACTCAGAGCTTTACACAATCCTCTCCAACAAAGCGGCAAAAGGGAAGAAGGGTACCATAGTTGCGATTTTAAAGGGGACTCACTCGGAGAGCATAATCTCATTGCTACAAAGTATCCCCTTACATCTTAGAAAGAGAGTTCGTGAAGTCACACTGGATCTTGCGGGTAGCATGGGGTTAATCGTAAAAAAATGTTTTCCTCATGCAAGTATGGTTATTGATCGCTTCCATGTTCAACAGTTAGCTACCGAAGCACTCCAGGAAATAAGAATAAGACATCGTTGGGAAGCTATAGAGGCTGAAAATAATGGCATTGACGAATCCCGGAAAAACAAAAGAGCTTATGTCCCTGAAATTTTAAGTAATGGTGAGACTCTCAAACAACTACTCGCAAGAAGCCGCTATTTACTCTACAAAGCCGAACACAACTGGACTTTAGAACAATCCCAAAGAGCTAACATACTTTTTGATCGTTATCCTGATATTAAAAAAGCGTATGGTCTGGCTCAAAAATTATCCTGGATCTACAGCAATACAAAAGAGAAAATATATGCGTTTACAAGATTAGCCAAATGGCATGAAGAGGTTGCCCAATCTGGGTTCAAGACCTTCAATACCCTATCCAGAACCATTGAAAACAATTACAAAAGAATACTAAACTACTTTAATAACAGAAGTACTAATGCCTCAGCCGAATCATTTAATGCGAAAATCAAAGCTTTTAGAGCGCAATACCGAGGAGTTACAGATGTAAATTTCTTCCTATTTAGACTCTCTAAACTATTTGCCTAAATTTTACTCCACAGATTTTGCGCCTGATCCTCTAATTTATATATAATCGCAGGATGTAATGGTGCCGGAAAAACTACAGCATCTTATGCAATGTTGCCCGAAATTTTAAACTGCAAGGAATTTGTAAATGCAGATGAAATAGCCAAAGGACTTTCACCTTTTCAACCTGATAAAGTAGCTTTTGAGTCTGGAAGAATTATGCTTCATCGCATTAGAGAATTGCTGGCCAATGGGAACGATTTTGCTTTTGAAACAACTCTTTCTACAAGGTCTTATGTCTCCCTTATCAAAGAAGCAAAACAACTAGGGTATAAAGTAACATTGGTATTCTTCTGGCTAGATTCTTTCGAAACAGCTAAAGAAAGGGTCAAACATAGGGTGTTATTAGGTGGACACGATATTCCTGAAGATATAATTGAGAGGCGATACAAGAGAGGTATTCAAAATTTAACAAAATTATACATTTCGCAAGTAGACTATTGGATGGTTTTTGATAATACTAAGGAATCTAGACTGGTTGCCGAAGGCACAAATAGTCTAGGTTTTAACATAATAAATTCCGATATTTGGTCTAGAATTTCTAATGGGCAATAATCATCCATACTCTGATTTAAGAGATAAAATAATAGCTGGAACTAAACTAGCATTCGAACGTCTAGTTGAAAAAGCTAAGTTGAATGATGATTACCTGGTTTTTTCTGAAAATGGAAAAGTTATCAAGGTGAAAGCTCGTTCCTTAAAATAAGTGTACTTTATTACTTAATATTTTGAAAGCTCTTTCAATATTGTTTTTTAACAAAACACTACTTGTAACAACCTGAAAAACAAAACTTAAATCACCTTATTTTTGAGTCTTAAGATGCTCAGATGAGTTAGGTGAAAAGTAACGTAGTTCTCCAAATAATGGCACCTCTAAGCTCTACTTTCTTCCCGAAACGGAAAAATTTGGCTTGAGCATTTTTCTGTACGCCTGTCGTCATTGTAAATTCCGCTTAAACAGACCCCTCTATTCCGCTTGAAAGAGACCCCTCACTTTGACTTACTTTTTTAGGGATAATCTTACTCTATTTTTAGCAGTGTTTGGCTAAGTTAGTTTTTTAAATTTATTAGTTCAATTTCTTCCTGATTTTTGGGTTTTCTTTTCTTTCTTAAAGAGTCTCCTTTCATTTCAATACGGTGTGCATCATGTATAATTCTATCCAGGATCGCGTCAGCGATTGTTTCCTCTCCGATGACTTCGTGCCATTTGTTTACAGGTATTTGGGAGGTGATGACGGTTGAAGATTTGCCATGCCGGTCTTCCATTATTTCCATGAGTGTTAACCTGCTTTGTGCGTCCAGTGGTTGTATTCCAAAGTCGTCGATGAGTAAGACTTGTTGTTTTTCGATCTTGGCAAGTTCTTTTAAATAGGATCCGTCTGCTTTTGCGATTTTCATTCTTCCAAAAAGTTTTGTGCTGTGCTGATACAAAACACGATACCCGAGCGCGCAAGCTTGATGACCAATGGCAGAGGCGATAAACTTTTGCCAATACCAGTGCTTCCGGTGATGATGATGTTTTCTTTTTGTTTCACGAACTCACAATCTGCAAGCCGAAGGATTTGATTTTTATCTATTCGCTTGTTCTCAAAACTCAACTCTTCAATGCTTGCTTTGTAGCGGAAGCGTGCCGATTGCAGTGTTCTGTCGAGTTTACGATTGTAACGCTCGTCCCATTCTGAGTCTATCAGGTGAGTGATCATTTCATCGGGAGTAAACTTTTCGTTCTTACCTGATTCAAGGGTTAGGTGGAAGGCCTTGGCCATTCCCAGCAGACGCATCTGCCGCATTTTTGTTAAGATGTCATTCATGGTTTTGTTTTTATTTTTTATTTTATTGATAGTAATGAGGCCCACGTATATTCTCATGTGTAGGCATATTTTCTTCCCGCAGATCTTCTTCTTGTCTGTCAAGGTTGTTCTTTAGGATGTCTTCGATGATCTTGTAATTGTAATAACCAATCTCATGAGCACGCTTGCAGGCTTTAATTAATCGTTGATTGCCAACACGTTTAGCAAAAGATAAAATTCCCATGCAGGATTTATAAGCTTGTTCGGGATGTTGTTTTCGTTCCAGAACTTTACTTACAAAATATTCTACAACTGGATCAATCTCTTTTGCTTTACTAAGAAAAAATGTAGGGCTCCACTCAGTTACATAGCGATGCTGCGCTGGCATGTGCGCAGGGTCTGTAGAGTAGTTATGGGGACTGCGCAAGCGCTTGTGACTTGCTACAAGCTCGTACTGACGGTAAAGTCCAACCTCAGAGCGGGAGTACTGCATCTTAAGTTTCTTACCAATAAGTTCATAGGGAACACTGTAGTAATGCTGATCTTCACTCAAATAAACGTGTCCGTTTTTCATAACAGTGACTTGTTTTATCTTTCGCATTTCATAAAGTGAGTCTACAAGTGGATGAAGCGAGGGCAGTTCCATTTTCCATTGATCCGTTCTTGAACATTCTTTACCGGTGAGTTTAGCATCGTTAAGCGCTTCAAGATGTGTTCTGATTTGCTCATTAAGCTCGCTTAGAGGAAAGATCTTCTTCTCGGACAGGTTGGTGTAGATCTTTTGATAAGAGAGCTTCACCATGTTCTCTACGTGAGCCTTGTATTGTGGTTTGCGGGAGCGTGCCGGAAGAATTGCAATACCGTAATGGTCAGCGAAGGCCGTAAAATTTTCGTTTACTAACGGTTCATACCGGCTTGCTTTTATTACAGCCGACTTTAGATTATCAGGAACAATAGCTAGCGGTACACCTTTAAAATAGTGAAGAGCATTCTCACAAGCACTAATAAAATCTTCCACGTTTTGACTCTGCATGGCCTCTACGTATGCGTACTGGCTCCATCCTAATATGGCCACAAAGACTTGTGCGTTTTTTATTTCACCAGTATCTGTATCTACAAAAGGAAGCGTAGCTCCCGCATAATCTACATACATTTTATCGCCAACCTTATGCTCTATGTGCATAGTTGGATTTACTTTTTTACTCCACTGATTGTAATAAATGTAAAACGATGTGGCCTTGTAACCCTTTGGATGCAGCGTTTTGTAAACCTAAATTTGTTTTAAGATCGTCATCCCACGTCTACGCATTTGTTTTTCCATCTCAGGAAAAAATTCATGCAGTTGTTTTAAGCGCTCATTGGATTGTATTACTTGTTGTGTGGGTGAAAGAGTTTATTTAACTCATAATCGGTGAGTTTGATTAACTCCTCGCAAGGTCGGCGCAAGGCCTGATACTGTCCAACATAAAGCTTTACAGTGTTTTTTGACATGCCTAAGCGTAATCCTATTTTTCTTTTGCCAATTCCCTGGGAATGAAGCTTGATGATCTGACGTACTTTGCTCATACTAATTGCTTTATTGGCCATGAAGTTTTTAAGATTACTGAAGTCATAAAGTACAACTCAACAATCAAAAAAACATCCTGCTAAATCAGCAAAATCATACTAAAAAAGGTGGGGTCAATTTGCTCCGGAATACTGGGGTCAGTTTACTCCGTAAAGGAGGGGTCTATTTGGAGCGGTTAACTGGGGTCTGTTTGTGCGGAATTTCCAGTAATACCTGAATTGGCAATCCTCTAAGCATTAAAATCGACTTATCCTTAGGCTTCGAAAGATACTCTAGCTTGAGCTTTGGTTTGAGTTTTGCAAAATTAAAACTCATAAAGCCTGACAGAATTTTTATGTTCCGTTGAAACATATTTTTGGATATTTTCGCATCGGAGGCTTTGTATTTTTCTTGCAAAACTTCTACTTTTTCATCTAAAAGTTCGTTTTGTTCCGATCTAAAAACACTACCTATCGTGCTCAAGGAATGGATCCAATAATCACCTCCTTCGCCAGGTTCACTTTTTGGTTTAGTTTTTTTCAAATTGTTAACAAAAGTCATCTCCGAACTAAGAGTCTTTTTCCTCCTAAATTCCACAATCTTACTAATAGCTATCTTATCCATAGTTGAACTAATAAACTTGTAAACACTCAAAATTATAACGACGAGGAAACGGTAATTCTTAGCTATCTAATCAAATATTAAGAACTTTTATCGCCTTTATTCCATCTACTTTAAATACACGAGTAGCTTGTCGAAGATGGCAGTAGGCTTTCAAATAAGTTAATGATACTTCTTCAGATAGGTCTTTTCCCTGTTCTTCTCCGACTAATTCAACGTCACTTATTACCCTCTTTGTCTCATCATCTTTAAAATCTTTATAAATAATCCAATAATACTTCTCTTTTCCAACCTTATCAATTAAGTGCTTAATATTTTCAGCATTTATTAAACGCCCGTTTACTTTATTAGAAACTAATTTGAAACTTGGTAATTCTTCTGAATACCATGATTCAAGAATCTCATACTTAGTTAATAAAATTGCAAACTCTTCTAACATGGCGTTAAATAGATTAAATGCAGATACGTAGTATCGCCCTGCCCTATAATTAATCTTTTTTGGATCAACTAATATTTTTTTGGGAGGACTACCTTCTTTGGCGGATGGAAATGTTAATATTAAATGCTTGTTTCTTTCAATTGCATCTTTTAATGGTTCCAAGGCGTCTTTATTGAATTCGGGAATTTTAGATAACGCGTCAATTGGAATAAGAACTTCCGTCATTTTTTCTGACGCTGAATTATAATATTTACACTTGACAAGTGTTTTTGAAATAAAACGCTTTGGCCTTTGAGTATTAAGATCTCTTAAGGGTTCTTTTATCTCGTTCTTAGTGGTTCCAATAACCTGCATTATAGGGCTTACAAAGCTTAGCTCAGCAGTAACAGACGTTTCATTTTGATTGTTTTTAAATTTTAAGCTACTTTTTTTCTTGCCTAATTCTATCTCAGAACCTCTTAGCTCAACCAAATCGCCATATTTATAATTTACTAGCTCATCAACTGGCTTTATTATGCGCAATAATCTTGATGATATCCAAACCTCTTCAAAATGAAAATTTTTGCTAGAAAACCAAATGCATTTGCATTGAAAGTTTTTATCATCTTTTCCGTCTATCAAATCTCCTGTAGTAGGATGGTAAGATTTTTTCTCTGGCGTAGTTTCAACAATCACCATCAAAGGTGAAATTATTTTAGGTTCACCTGAATAAACAATAATATCAGAATTCACTTTTTCCGTATAGAAATGGCTCTTCAAAGCTACAACTGTGCCGTTTTTCCATTCTGTTGGATTAACCGGAATTCCTGTTTCAGTATCCATAAATGATATTTAACTTGTTAATTGGACGAATATATGGAAACCAATTAACAAAAAAGGGGCGGTTTACCGCCCCTTTTCGGTCAAAATACGGATTTTGGACTTAATAAGTTATACTAGCGAATTTTCATTAACTTTAAATCGACTTTGCAGATCGCTAGGACGAGGACTTTTGGTTAGAACCGCAACGTTCTTAAGAACGTACTCGCATTTGGCAATAAAGTCAGGGTGTTGAGGAAAAGGATTACATTCCTGCGCCTTCTTGAGGCTGATATATCTATATATTTCATATATAAGGTATACAACCGATAGAATCGCAGATGGGATGTCTCCCAATAAATATAAGGATTTAATTAATATTATCATGGTCTTTATGGCTTGAATTATTAGTTTCTTCTTCTGATTTCGAAAATATAGTGACTCAAGAATTTGGGTACTGGTTCGACCCGCAAGGGTGTATGTCTTCGAAGTGTCCGCTACAGCGACTGCAAAGTTTTTTTTAATTATGGAAGAAGAATACAACTGGCTCAAATCAAAAGGGTATTTACACATTACGGCTCAGATTGATATAGCTCAACGTAAAACAGAGATCTATAATAAAGTCACCGATCCGGGTTATGTCGCCCGGTATTCTTTTTATCCTCTAATTCATCTAATTATTGACGAGCGCAAATACAAAAAAACTGGATTGCCATATCCTCAACGAGCCCACTCATACATTGATAATAAAGGCGAGCATAAAAGAACTGTCAAAAACCGACCCTTGCATTATGCTACTCATTTAGATGCCATAATATTTGGTTACTACGCCGAGCTTTTACAAAAACGTTATGAAATTAGTCTACAAAAATATGAGGGGTTAAGTGACTGTATTATTGCTTATCGAAAAATACCCACTGGGGTTGACGACACTAATAAAAGTACCATTCATTTTGCCCATGAAATATTCGAAGAAATAAGAACTCGTACTAACGAAGGACGAGAATGTTTTGTACTTGCCTTCGACATTAAAAGCTTTTTTTCGCGCCTTGATCATTTAATGCTGAAGAAAGCTTGGATGAAGCTGCTTGACACAAATAGGTTAAGTCCAGACCATTATAATGTTTTTAAAGCAGCTACTAATTTTTCCTACATTATGCGTGATGAACTGCGAATAAATAAAAAACTAAAATCTGGAAAAAAGTCCCCTTTTGACGAAAAAGAGCTGGCAATGATTAGGAATAAAAAAGGATTTCATTCCTTTTTCGAATCACCAAAAGCATTTAGGGATAGAATAAAATCAGGAAAGCTAAAGATCTATAAGCATCCATTCAGAAATGATGAGAAAGAACCTGTAGGCATTCCGCAAGGCTTACCTATAAGCGCCATTCTTGCTAATTTGTATCTTTTAGAGTTTGATATTAACATCCTTGATGAGCTTGTAAATAAAAAAGGGTGCTATTACAGGCGCTATTCCGATGATATTGCTATTATTTGCGACGTAGAACAAAAAGATTTTGTGGAGGATTTTGTTAATACATCTATTAAAGAAAGTAAAGTGCGTATTAGCGAGGGTAAGACAGAAAAATTTCATTTTAAAGTAAGTGATATACATAGCAAAAGTCCAAGACTTACCTGCTTTAAAGTATCTAAAGATGGAAATTATACCTATTCGCCATTTATATATCTGGGTTTTGAGTTTAATGGTAGCCACGCCTTAATAAAATCATCCAATTTGTCAAAATTCTATCGGCGCATGGTATTTGCGGTTAGAAGAAAGGCCAAGCGTGCTTTAAAAACCGCCGAACTACAGCCTGGAAGCAAACCAGTTGTATATAGGAGACAATTGTATAAGTTGTACAGCGCTTTAGATCTTAGTACTGTAAAAACGCATACACGCTGGAAAAAGCTACTTAAGCAGGAAAATGGTGAGTTCAGATTAATAACAGGAGTTAAGAAAAGACCCTTAAAAAGTAACTATTTCAGTTACGCTAGACGCGCCACTGAAATAATGAACGAGCCAAAAATCTATGGCCAAACACGAAACCACAAGAAAATTTTTAATCAAGCTGTTTCTTGGCATTTAAGGGCAAAATAACAGTTGTTACTATGTTTTACTCCCACAGTAGGGGCAAAAAGCGAAGAGCTTTTCAAGCTGACTGGAACAACTACCACATACTTCAATTTTTTCAATTACAGACTTAATAGGCAGACTAGTCTTTACAGTAAAATTATCAGGTATTTCTTTTAAAAAACTCGACTCATTACCTTTCTCAGTGATTAGAAATAGCTTGTCTTTCGCTCTTGTTATAGCTACATAAAAAAGTCTACGTTCTTCTTCCAGAAGAAGGTCGTGATCTGCCTTTTTGATTACCTGAAAAATTCGATCTTCGAGCCATATATCAGGAAATCCGCCGTTTCCTTCTGTAAGACCCAGGATGAATACAACCTTTGCTTCAAGCCCTTTTGACGCGTGGATTGTCTTCCCTTGAACTTTTAAACCTTCTGTTTTAAAGCGAAAAAAATATGGAGAAAACATCTTACTTCTTCTGTATAAAAAAAGTATATCGTCATTTTTTATACCATCTTCTAATAACTCCCTAATCTTAGTAACGCAAAAGTTAATATTTTCCTCCTCCTGGCTTCCTGCAAAAACCACAATTTTATGTTCTGACATCTTGGAGGCCGAAACCTCTTTTTCAACTTTAAACTTATTATGCTTTATAACCTCATTGCTGGCACCAACAATGTTTTGAGTACTGCGATAATTGAGGTTTAATTTAATAGTTTTTGAATTTTGAAAATGCTTTTCAAATTCAACAATGTAGCTCACATTTGAGCCTCTAAAACCATAAATACTTTGCCAATCATCGCCTACGCAAAACAATTGAGTATTAGGGGTTAGAAGTAGCTTTATAAGCTCTACTTGTAGGTTATTTACATCCTGAAACTCATCAACCAAAATATATTGATATTTCTTTTGAAATTGATGAACAATATCAGGTTGGTTTTTAAATAGAGAAATCGCGGTCGAGATTAGATCATTAAAATCAAGATAAGATTTGTTTACACAATATTGAATATATTTTTCAATTATGGGAATAGCAACTCTATAAAATGCGCGAATTCGCTCATGTTGATCGGTTTGTGATTTTTCTAAGATTGAGTTAATATCAGTATTTTCAACCTTTATCATATCAGTAATCCGCATTACTTGGACTACAAAATCCTTAACATCTTCATGGTATTTATTAAATTCTTCTTTAAATGATAGAGTTATTGTTTTATGGTAATCAAGTGGTAAGCGGCTTTTTACAATTTTGTCTAATGTATGGTTGAATAAGGCCGAATCATTCGTCATACTTTCATATGTTTTAACTAAAAGTAATTTGCCTTTTTCGAACTGATCTTCTTTTGCTTTTATTGGGTGACTCTTATCGCTGATATGCTCTATATACAAGTTTGCATCTGGAATATAAAAATCCGGCCTGAAATCAAAGTCTTTTACATTTAACAAAGGCTCATATTCATATTTTATGCTATGCCTGTATAGCCAATCAGCAATTGATTGTTCAGATTTAGAGCGCACTTTATCACCATTTAAAGTGGTGTAATACTTTCCATCTTTAGGAATCGAAATCTTTTGATTTCTTTCAATATGAATTCTATCAATGATATAGTCAAGAATATACTTTTTAAGGTGTAACAGGTACTGGGTATCTTCGCAAAGTTCTATTACTATTTTATGAAAAACTTCAAAAACCGTTTCAGGGGCGGCATACTTGGCCAACTCATCTCCATCGTCCTTTTTTTCGTCTCCGATTATTCTGAATTTATTGTCAAATTCATTAACACCATAATTTCGCAAAATGTTGTAACAAAGCCCGTGAAATGTTTTTACCGTGAGGCTATCAACCCACTTATACTTTTTGACGTATGCGTACCTTGCAGTATCTTTTTCTACTTTGCTTTTATATTTATCAAAAAGTATGGCCTCAAATTCTTTCGATTCATCTGCGGAAATAATTAAGCGATCCACCATTTCATTGGTGGCATTTTTGGTAAAAGTAATCGCTAGGATATTCGAAGGGCTTACACCTTTCTCCTCAATTAAATAGATTAGTTTTTGAAGCAAGGTTTTGGTTTTCCCAGATCCTGCGCCAGCTAAAACTAAAAGTCTTTTATCCTCACTAATAACAGCCTCTCTTTGCTTATCGTTAAGCGCACTCAGATCTGTTTTCGTCAATTGGGGAACTACTTTGTCCATAATATTATAAATTTAGCTAAAAGCGTTAAATTATTCATACTATTTAATCCATTTGCTCGAATTTTTGAATTTCAGGGATAATGAGGCTGGGGGTCATAAAATCAATACCTGACTCATAAATGATTGTATTTTTTACTTTATTATATTCTTCTTTCCAAGTTTCGAATTCATAAAGATTAAAAGCTGATGAAATTTTGACTTCCAAATTTGTCTTATGTTGTTTTGCGGTTAAAACATTATTTTCAATAACTGGATCAATAATTTGAAGAGTGAAAATTTGCGGAACAGCCGCTTCATTCTCTTTTTGAGAAATAGGAAACAACGGAACACATAAAAAAATATATACCGGCGAGGAGTGCTTATTGTTAATAAAAAGTAGTTTAAAGCGAAAAAGAATATTTTCTTTTTTGTCAAGAGTAAGTATTAATGACTCGCATAAATTCGATTCGTTCTGATTTTTCGTGAATGTATGCTCAAGCGCATTTCTTTGCAGTCTAAGAGAAACATCTTCATACATTTCGTTGATGGTACGGGAGACGAACTCAACTCTATGCCAAAAAACAATCCCAGCAAAGCTATAATGCTTGGGATGAGCGAAATAATTTCTTGTCCACTTGAGGTGTTTTAAACCTTCTAAATTTAAATCAAATAGGTTTAATGCGCTTAACTCTCCGATGAGATTATTAAATGTAAGGTCTTTTGAACCCGGAAAAAAATCCTTGTATCGAATGCTCATAGCCATTTCAAAAGTGAGTAGGGCTTTTGCATAAGCCTCATCAACAAACCTATATTCATAATAACCAAATATCATAAGCTTTTCGATAACTTCGAAGTTTTTTATTACGTCTTCGGGGACGCCTTTTCTAAAATAAAACTTCGGTATTTTTAAGCAATAATCTTCAAAACTGATATCCGCACATAGTGGATGAGCTTTTAGATACAATTCTTTTGGGGAGGGATTACTCATTTTGGTTGTAGAGTTTAGCTATGGTTTGGTTGAAGTTTTGAGATTGAATAAACAACCACTTCCTTCTCTACGAAGCTGTGCAAAAGAAAATATTGGAAAGGGTAAGATTTCTTTTTTTAAATATGCAGTAGGAATTTCTTCGGAAGTTATGACTACAGATTTTATGCAGTAGGCGAGGGGATTTATTAACAGAACTTTTAGTTTATCTAGATTGCTTTTGAGCCACTGGTCGCGAATAACATGTTTTTGTAGCATTCCGGGCATACCATCCCTTCCAAGATATTTGTCCATTTCTGTTTTCATGGCATGTACAACTTTAGCATCAACGGTGTTTTTGCACTCTATAGAATAGATTATTGACTGTTTATGATCTATTGCCATGATATCAATATCCCCAATATCTATAGTGTTATTTAGCAATTCGCCAGGGCCAATTTTTACTTCATCGGGCTTCACGTCCAACTCTGAGTTAGAACTCAGCCATTCTGTTACTAGGTTTCGAAAGTGATGACCCTTTTTTGTGTTAATGGCCTTTACAAGTTTATCTAGTTCCCCACCAGATTGAACATGTAAAGATCCATTTAAAAGTAAAGCAAGTAGATTGTCAAACGCAGCAAATAGATGTCTATAACTCCAGTAATAAATAGTTCTGTTATTTCTGGTAAGTTTAGCGATTGGCCTTCGTATGAAGGACAGCTCACGGTTGTAATGCCAGGGATAGGTATCTGAATTTAAAAATCCCTGAGGAGGGATACCAACCTTCCAACCCGAAATTAACGAGAGAGCTTTTAAAGCTGAGGAGATTTCCGCCGTAGACCAATTAGAATCTTTTAGAATTTCACTATAAAGATCCGATTCATCGGCGCATACTAATGTTGCATTTTTGGTACGAGTAAAATGCGCAAGAGTTGTAATAAAGTCGTTTAGTCGTAAAAATTCTATACCCCAATCTGCTTTAAATGCTTGATTAATTTCTTCAAGCTCAGGAGAAATATCGATGGGTATTTTTGAATCCGGTATATCAAATAATTCCCCATAGGCTTCATTATGATGAAGTATTTCATTTTGAGACCGTGCTACGTTAAATGGATAGAGTTGGGAATTGATCGAAGGATAATCAACTTTTAATCTTCCGCATGGTAGTAACTCGATTGCAGGGTCATACAAGCCGAGATTTAGGCCATCAGATAAAGTGGCCCAAGCAATCATTTCGTTCATGAGAGCAATTAGTTGATCCATATCATCAACAGACGGTAGTTGATGACCTATGATCGGCTCACTGTCATAAGCTACAATTAATTCAATTAAGCAACGTAGTCCAAGGGCCGTTCTAACACGCTCTTGTTCATTAACTATCAGTTTAAGTACTTCTTCAGAGTGCGAATCAAGACAAGCAATTCGAGCAGGAAGATCTAAACTACGGATGGCGCGTAATTGAACGCAAGCTTCATTATTACTCATAAGGATGAGAAGCAACGATTCGGGTTCATAACGCCTAAAGCTGTCTATTATTTTTTGATGGATAACTGTTGCTATTTTATAACTGAGTTTCTTTTTGTTTTCTGTGGTAGAAAGGTCACTGGGCTGAATAGTTATTCCATAGTTACGGGTCAAAGATGTTTGAACACTTGATATATCGGCTTGCTGGATTTTTCGATACGGAGGTAAGAACCGTTTTTCCATCTGTAAGTTATTTGCATTAGCTAACATACTTGACATTTTTGCTGGACCTTTCGGCATTATTATGTCAAGAACGTTAACGAGTTCGACATGTTTGTCTTCACTAATAATTGTCTTTAAAAAACTAAGCATTACATGACGCTCACCGTCGTTGTGAGGTTTTGCATACCAATGTGCCATCTCAAGTGGAATAGTCAGTGTTATTAGATTAGAGCTGACTTTAACAGGAATAACAATATTCACTAAATCGACTATAGGCACTTCATGAAGCCTTACCTCTTTTTCAAAACGGTTATCAATTATTAAATTAATAGTAATGGGATCTAGATTTGTAGATTCAAATAAATTTCTCAGCTGATTACTCAGCCTGTATGACCAAAAGGCTAGCATCTCTAATTGTGAGCTAACCAATTCTTGATTCAGTTTTTCTTTTTGATTGTTGACAAACCAAATTGGAACTATAAAATCTTCTAGTAGAATGTCCGGAGGATAATTATCCCATCCTTCCATATAAAAGGGAGCATAGGTACAATATTTGAACACAAACTTATATGTCATCTCTCCACCTACTAATTGAGGAGCAATGTGTTCTTCCCTATCAATAATAGATTTATATCTATATCTCGCTGATGAACCAGGAGGAATTACTAACAAACCTGGCTGCTCTTCTCCCTCAATCCATAAGGAGTAACCGTTAGTTTTATAAGCGAAAAATACATCAAGCATACCGCCATTATGTAGTAAATCCATCTCTTCTGAGGCATGAGTATAGCTGCGAGCAAATTTCCATAGCAACAATGGATCGGGTTCTTCGCTCAACGCTATAAATTTGAACTCTGTTACTTTAAAATGAAGTACTAATACATCTTTAGAAGTAGACGGAACCGCATAGGATTCGGAAGGATATGCGTCTGAAATTATATAGACGGTAAGGATTAACTGTTCGGGTAAGTCAAAAGTTTTAGAAAGATGATTTAAGACTTCAATTTGTCGCTTTTGCAATCTAGCACTATATTCTACCAGTGGCTGTGGATGCTCTTGATAATTATCTTCCGCAATTTTGAGATCAACTCCCTTCTTAATAAAACAAAGATAAACTAGTTTATTAAGTTCTAATTTAAATACAGACTCTTGGAATAGATCTTGGTCAAAAGATGTAGGCAAGCCGATATCTATTAAAGGCCACTGCATTTTTCGTGCATACTCTTCAACTTGATTCATCTCAAAACTTTGGAAGAGATTTTGAAGTAAATCATAACAATTCTGGGTTTTGGCTTCCTGCCATATAAAATTTATAAGGCATTCAACTAGAGAAATTGGTTGAACCAAAATATACTCATCCTCTATTTTGATAAATGGCTTTTTGTTTAAAGGAGAATTGTATGGTAAATCCTGTAAAAGGCCTGTATCATTAAGGTTTGTAACAAAGATGTCGATAAGATCAACACTTATTTTCTGGTTAAGGAAATGTTCGGTAAGGTTTTGTTTACTAAAGGTAACTATACTTTTTAACTCTTGAAGTTGATCCTCTAGTGGAAAATTTAACGGTTTTTTCAATACTTTTTCAAAGTAATTATAGGAAAAACCAGTCTTTTCAGAGACTAATCGTGATATGCCAAGAATTAGCATTGCTGAATTGTAAATATTGTCTCTGTATGATTTAGGAAAGCTCTTGTCCTTATCATATATAAAAATCGTCTGAAGCAACAAGTTCAGAATGCTAGTACCACTGTACGTAATACCTGGAAAAACGGTATAATTTTCACTAAAAAACATAACGTTTTCCGTGAAAAGATTTATTGGGTAATCTTCCCATTCCGACTCTGCATATTCTCTAGCGGTTATTTCTTGAAACTTAGATATTGGAACCTTGTTTGAAAAGGAATTAAGATTAGTAACAGTAACTCGAGCGAGAGATTCTAGTCTAACTTTTTTGCCATGATTTTGTGGCAATAATTGCATTGCCCCAATGATTTTCAATAATTCTGAACTATTGTAAATTTGGGCAAATTGAGTGTATTCGGTCATGGCAAATACTTTATCAGATTAATTTCTATTTTGATTAAAGATAAATAAGTTTTGAAGATTAAAATGCAAGCGTAAATTTAAAAATGAAGTAGAAAAAGGGCGGTAAACCGTCCTTTTTGCGCCTTTTTAGGCGTTATTTCAAATTTTAAGGAATTATACAGTTAGAGAATTGATATCATCAACCTAACGTAAATTGATGCTTTTCAGGCGATGATTCATAAAATCAACCACATCTTGTTTCGAAATATCTCCTGTCCCTAAACAACCTTCGATACATTCATCAAAAACTTCTATTTCTTCAACAGTCAGGTTTGATTTGGCAGCGCTATACATGCCTTCGATCTCTGAACGATACTGTTTATTTATTTCCGACAGCCAAGTTGATTCAATATCGCTATCTGTATCCAAGTTCTCTCTGTAGTCTAAAAACTTACCAAGCAACTGCATTATTTTAAAAAAGGCCTCGTCTTTAATATTCTCAATGTTTTTTTGAACTTCAACACCCGGCAACGAAGAAATTTTAAGATTGTCGGCAAACAAAGGCAACGGATTGTCTATTTCCTCTTTATCGAACTCACCAGTTTCAATGGACTTTCTGATCACACTGAAATAATCTTTAGTAACCCTTATACCGCAGACTGCCTTGCCTTGCGATATGAAAACAAAAGTAAAAAAGTTAATCTCCGTCTTATCAAAATCCAGCATTTTGTTTACTAGTATTGTAAAATCCTCACTAAGATCAGTTAGATTCGCTCCTTCAATGCCTATTTCAGCATATTTCAGGTTTTCATTCTTAATAATTTTATCAGGAAGCATAAGTGTTAGCCCATCATGGGCACCACCCTTTATTATTGAGTGTAGTTGCTCTAATTTTTGCTTTTCAGTATTCTCATACCAGCGTTCAATGTCAGTTTTTATAACAAAAATTCGCCCTGGGTTTTTAGCGTTAATCATGTGAACATAAAACAATACTGTTTTTAGTAAACGGCTATACCAGGTTAATTCTAAGCTACATAATTCATCGGTTGGATAATAGTCAAATGTTTCCTGGGTAATTTTATTATACGCTTGTTGCATTGCCCGAAGCTTGTATTCAACAGCATCCAGATTAATTACTGCAAGGTTTCTGTCGTTATTTCCCTTTGGAGCAACAATATTCACCATTTGATTCCTAAAATTCGTTAGCGATGTACACCAGCTTTTTATCGTTTCCTCTTCTGTTTTGTATTTATCTTTTTCAATGTAATCCTTATTATATTTAGGTAGCTTTTTACTTGAGTTAATACTTTTCAGCAGCTTGTCGGCTGGGCTAGCCCATTCTTGCGCAGCACTTTTAATTCTAGCCTGGTTTTGCTCCAGGTACGCTTCAAATAACCTAACACACTTTTTTGCAAATTCAATTCCTGCCTGCCTTATTTCAATATACTGCATTTGCCATTCATATAACGAACCTACGCGGTAGTTAGCTACAAGAGCACCGTGCCAAATCTGGTTAATATGTACATCAAACTTGTCTTCAAGGTTAGCTTTCGAAATTTGCTTTACTGAGTCCTGAATAACCACATCAAAAATCTGCTGGTACGGAAAAGGCAGCACTATGGCTTTTGAACAGTAGCGATCATAATCCGGCAAAAAACTGCTCAAAGCATCTATGCGTTTCATACTTTGATGGTTCGCTTTCCCAGTATCCGCGCCTAAAAAATATTTAATGTGAATATCACCTCCATCTTCCTCAACAGCCAACGTATCTGTATGTTTCTTAAGCAACGAAATTATTTCCTTTTTATTTTTTATTGTAAACTGTTTATATTTTACAGGAAATGCGACTTGATAATAGCCGAACAATTCAGCAGCCTCATCAAGCTCTTGCTTTCTTAGAACGTTTAATAGTATGTCGTCATTAACATTCACTAATACTGGTACTTCAATATTCAAGCACTTATACCACCTCGCTAAAAAATCTAATCCTTTAAAAGAATGCGGATTATCGATTGGCTTTATCTTTAAAGACAATTTTTTAAGGAAAATAAAAAGATCGGTTTTAGAGGCATCATATGGGCTAAGGCCATCCAGCAGGCCAATTACTTCGTCATAATTACTGTTATTATTATCAATTTCTTTCAATCGCCTCAACATATTTAATTTTGTATAAGGGAGCGTATCAAAAATAAATACCTCTAACGCAGCAGGGATGTTAGTAGCAACACGGTCAAAAGTTGATCGATTGGCAAGCCAGAATTTTTCTGCTTCATATTTCATAAGGCCATCCAATGCGCGAACCAAATTAGGTACTTCTTTTGTTGCCAAAGCTGTAGCAACTTCCTTGTAAATCTCGTCCTTTTCTGAAGCAGAAATTAACGAAGGAACGGCTTTAAAAAATTCGAAAATATATTCCGAATTAATGATAGAGAATAGCTGCAACAAAGTTTCGGAAACCTGTATCGAGCTATGTAGTATATCCACTAAATGCCGGGATCGTATAGGGTGAAGCCCTTCCACATATTTTTCATTAAACCGGATATAGTATTCCTGTTCTAATTGTCGGTAAACTTCATTTCTATCCGTATCAAACCTTACGGTATTGATAATATGCTGAGTGATTCGGTTTGTTTCAAGTTTAATATCCATTATATCCGCAAGAGCAATTAACCGAAGTATTTCTGCCTTGGCCGCGCCGCTGTTTTCATTAGCAAGTTGTTTCACCTGTTCCTGAAGCCGCTCGGCTAGCATCTGGCCTCGTGTTAGCAAATACACATATTCTATCAACAGTCCTTTGGCTTCAACCTTTTCCCACGCTTCCTGCCATCCGTTGTTATCGGCGCTAATTTTGCCCTTTTCCTTTAATTGCAAATAAATTTCACGGGCTTCCTGTTGGGATAATTTAATTTGCACCGGCTTTATTTTGATTTTCGAATGATCGTAGCCATACCGCACCCAATCTTCTTCGCGTGCAGTGATTAAAAATTTCACTGGACGTTCCTTTAACCTTTCAGCAAGTATGCCCCAGCCTTCAACCATGTGGCCTAAACCATCAATTACAATCAGTGGTATTTGGCCAATATAAATTCTCGATTCTATCAGATCGTAGATCTGTGAGGCTTGATCCCAATCTTTGCAATAATTTAATTGAAAGATCGTATAGCCCTCTGTAAGCAAACTATAACTGGCTTGCCAAGCTAGAGTAGATTTGCCCTGCCCGCTGGAGGCGCGTATAACTGTTACGTCAAAACCTGTGGCGCTTTCCTGGATTTCCTTTTCCCACAAGGGTCTTTTGACAGGCAGGTTGTTTGCAATATGAATCGGTTTTGCCGCCTTGCCATCAAAATAATCCATTATATCCGTAGATTCTGTCATCTCGAAATTTACTGGTAACAGCCAGCTATTTTGAATAGCAGGATTAACAGGAGCCTTGGAAAACGATTCGGTTGTTAATACAATCAACTCATCAACATTCTTTTTACTGATTGTAGATCTGTTTTTGGACCATTGAAAGACACTATTAAAAAGCGCATTAAAATATTGTTTTTCTGTCCCTACATTAAGGCAATACTTCTTCGCCAATAGCTTGAGGCAATTATTTAACAGATCAATTTCGTTGGTTTTTTCAATCGTGATTGCTGCAATAAAAGCCGGAAAGTCAATTCCTAAAACATCAAAACCATTTTCTTTGAACCTATTTTTCCAGTATTCTAAGGTTTCGTTTGAATAATTACGATTAAAAAGACCACGCAATTTTCCCTCGGTAAAAGCGGAATTATGAACTAGCTTAAATTTGGCCGCAGGATCAATTTTATATGCTTCAAGAAAATTTTGAAGTACTTTCATTTCCCAAAAGGCACTCGCGCCAATTATGTTTTTAGAAGTCTTAAGCTGCACATACTCTGTGGTATCTATCTCACCCAAAAAGTCGATATCCTCAATGCCTTCAAGGCGTATTTGGTGGCTTTCTTTGTCCAGCATTGTAAGAATAAGAAAACAGGAATACAAGAGCTGAAATTCCACGCCCCTGATATTGTTAGCACCACCGGTTCTCCTATTAACCAACACTTCCAAACCAGTAATTTTACCGTCTTTTACAGCGGCAGCCTGGGTTAGCTTTGTTTTTGGTTTATTATTCTTTGTCTTACTCATGCATTCTACACTTTATTTATAAAGATAAATGTAGGGGTAATATACGGTTGCTATAAATTATAGAATATGGAGGCTAAATATGAACAGTTTTTTCTGTTTAAAACCCTGTTAACACCTTTCCACCTTCTATTGTCGCTAATTTCGAAAATTCTTTATCTTTAGGCTGCCATGAAAACCACTATTCCCAACCTTCCAGCGCACAAACAGGCCGAAATAAAGACCATTGTTGCGGCCTTGATCCCAAGGTTTTCCGAGATTGAAATGATCATTTTATTTGGTTCGTATGCGCGCGGCACCTGGGTGGAAGATAAGTACATGGAGAAAGGTAATACTTACGAATATAAAAGCGATTACGATTTGCTAATTATCCTGAGTAAAAACGGACATGCTAATAGCGACAGTGTTACTTCAGGCATTAGCACCAGGTTAAACGAATTAAAATTGGATACTCCAGTGCATCCTATTTATCATGGGATGGAATTTGTAAATAACGAACTACGCGAAGGCTCTTATTTTTTTGGCGATATTAAGAAAGAAGGAATCCTGCTATTTACAACGAACCGTTATCAACTAGCCAATAAACGCGAAATGAGCCCGGCCGAAGTGCAGGTAAAAGCACAACGCGATTTTGATAATTGGTTTGAGAGTGCGAATGGATTTTATGGAATGTATCAACATGCCGTGAGTGTTGATCAAATAAAAATTGCTGCCTTCCAATTGCATCAAGCTACTGAACGCTACTACGGCGCTATTCAACTAGTATTTACAGGGTACAAGCCAAAAACACATAACATAGAAGAACTCGGCAACCTTGCCAAAGCCTGTAATATGGAGTTCGGCAAAGCCTTTCCGCAGGCATCACCTCAAGAGCGCCAACGCTTTGAACTTCTTAAAAAGGCTTACGTAGATGCCCGCTACAATATGGATTATACGATCAGCAAAGAAGATCTGGATTACTTAAGTGAACGCGTGCAAGTACTACGCAAAATGACAGAGGAGATTTGCAGGGGAAAGATTTCTAGCTTTATTTAATGACCGTTTTTTTAGTTATAGCATTAATAGATCATCAAGCCCTATAAATACAGGCTCATTATTTTCCCAGCTGTAGTATAAAACACTTATCCCGAGAGAAGCAAATCTCCTTGCCACAGGCATGCTTAATCTATCAGGTAATACAGCAACCAGTTTAACGGGATTTCTAATTGGGATGCTATAAAGCAACAGTTGTCCCACAGCCTGGTAAAGACATTGCGTTGAAGAGCTTGTTTTAACTTCAAATAGAGTTGAAATTCGTGATCTGTGATGAATAAATAAATCACGATTTCTATCGTTTGACGCATTAAGGCCTCTTCTTTCTAGCTCATCATGCAATGCATTTACTACAATACCATGAGTTCTTGTAATTGTGCGCGGATCGTTACTTTCCGTGACGGTACTTCCAGAGCGTTCATCAGTATATTTAAAGTTTCCTAGGTATCCAAAATCAGTTTCTATTTGTTCTTGGTTAAGATTTTTTACCCTATAAATTTCGCGGATGAAGTTCGAGACCTGTTCAGGGAAATGAGGTGAATTCAATTCACCAACGAGGCAATAGTCTACTTCTTTATCGTCATGAATAGCTTTTATAGGATCTCCTCTGAAATTTGAAAGGAAGAAATTTTTGCCTATACCCTTTTTTCCACCACCAATGGTGCCAGTGTGGAGAATCAATATTTTACCTTCGTTGTCAACCGCAAATGCACCTGCAACTCGTTTGCTACCTTCATAGTCAAAATTGATCTCACCATTCAATGAATTGCTTCTGCCTTGTTTAGGTCTACCTATTCCGAAGCCATTCCAATATTTACTTTCTTGTTCCTGAACGCATACCCAAATATCTAGTTCTTGTGAATATTGTACAGTAGTATCCATACTACCACCTGGAAATCCCACACGGCAGCGAATTCGTTCAGTGAAAAACGCATTTAATTTTTTGTGAAAAAGTTTGTGGAGCTTTTTTATCTCTTGCTCATCTGTGATTACTATAGACATAACTAATCAATTTTAAAATGATTAATCCACTTTGGATTTCCTAAAAGGGTTGAGTGCGAAATACGACCTTTAAATTCAGGAGCAAGATTCATCAACCCATCCTTTACGCTATTAAAAACGGGGTCGGGGAGTCTGCTGCTAAGAGTGATACGTCTAATGCAATTAATATCTAGTGGTACATCAAATGCTGGTTTTTGGTCTTCCTTTCCCAAAGCTATAATCCTGTATTCTCTTTCCGGCTCGAAAGGATCTCTTTTAAGATAAGGCAGTTGTTTAATATTCGAACCGTAGTCTGCAAGGTCGTTTATTTTCACATACTTCACTTTCCCGTGGCTTAAACTTTTTGTCTTATCAAGGCATTCGATTAGTTTCTTACGATCGAACTCTATACAACAACCACTGGTTCCGTTAGCAAAGGCAGTCCAATGATGAATGGTTTCTCTCCTGTCAGATAAACAAAGTGCATATATACTACCTGCTTTCTTTTTGTTTTTATATAGATCCATAGTAACCCTATCATTGTAATCCTCCCAGAATGCAGGATTAAGCAAGGTTAATTTTTGCCTGGTAAGCATATCCATTAAAAATGGAATTGTAGTGAAGCGATTTAAGAAGTTGTCTTGAGATGTTGACATAGTGTTTTGTTGTAAATGTGTAAAAATAGATTTTAAGAACGACAAAAAACGGGCGGTAAACCGAACTTTTTCGACCTTATGATTCTATTTATCTACGAAAATTGGCTAATTCCCTGCATAATTCATCTAACATCAACTTCATCTTTATTCCCGCTTCTCCTCTCGCATTTGGATGGTAAGTAATAAACACCTTCTTAAGAAAATCCTTGAATATTGGATATTCTTCGCCGGAAACAGAATAATATAAAAGCTTCTCTTTCTCTGTATCGGGATCTAAATACGTCTTCTTGTGCTCATTCCAATCTACTGTATTTCCATCAATACGTTTATGAAGTACATCACTAGCGTCCGTTCCTAGTACCATAATAATATTCGGTTTAAATATTTTAATCTCTTCTACCGAAACATTAAAGAGACTTTGCTCTAGTTCGACTTGCTCAGGGCTGATCTTATAGACATTATTCCAAATTAGACTAATATCCTTCTTAAGATTAAACTGCAATAACTCCTGAAAAGCATAAAAGTAATTCCAAAACGCATTGCCATAACGCCAATTACCTCCTTTAAAATAAAAATCTTCATACATGTCCATTAGTGCATTTATACCTTGCTCATCTGCTACATTATATATTTTTGTTTTGGTATCCCAACCATTTGTACTAATTCCGAATACCATTATACGTATGTCGGCTGCATTCCATTGATCTTCAAATTCAGGGGATACAGATAGTAAATGAGGGTGTTCAAAATCCTTATCGCCATCTTGTTTTAGTACCTCGGATTTAAAAGCTGACCATTTAGAGAGGTACAAATGTTGAAGTTGTGTTTTAATGTCACTCATATTGAGTTATGGGTTTCAAGAGCGTTACAGAGAAAATTAATAAAATAAGGATCAAAATCTACGAACTAGTTTACTTATGGGTTATATCGGAGACATCAATCACGTTAATTCCGAAGTTAAATTGTTGCATCTCTTTCACAACCTGTACCAGTGAGTACTTTGCAATATTCGATTTACATTTATCTATTCGATCAATAATCTTCTCTCCTTTGTAATGATTATTTTTAAATGCCATCACAAAACTAATATTTAGCTCTTTTTTAATAATTTTTTCTACAACACCAGTTACATCTATTTTTTTGTCGGCATTCCTCTTATTATATTCTTTAAGCGTGCTTTTAAGATAGCTTACGCCTTTATTATTTTTTAAATCATTTGATAGTCTTTTTGCTGACAAGATCACCTGAATATAAAGATCGCGCATTTGCGCATTAAATCCATTTTTGACATGGATAAAATATGCCGTATTATCGCGAATGGCTAAGATGTCACATAACTCAATGTTTTCTTTAATCACTTTGTCTAGTATGTAATAGTCGGCCAAGTCTTTGTAACTATTATTATATGCGTCCTCGTCATCCTCATCGTTCCATTCAATCAAGATGTCTTCTTTTAAAAAGTACTTATTATAATATTCTTTGGCGTCTTCATTCATTATACCAAGAAATTCATCTTCCAAGATGTACCAGTGTCCATCTATTTTAAAATATTTTTTTGCTTTAAACTCGACTTCAGCTGTAATATGAGAAAATAAATTACCGTATGTTATTTCTTTATCATTAACGAATCCAGTAATATTTAACTTAAAGATGTCTTGCTTAATTTTAACTCGATCGGCAATATCTTCAACATTTTCAAATATGTATTTGGTAGCGTTAAAATACAGTTCGCCTCTTTCAAAAATCTCTAAGTCCTTTTTACCCCTTGAAAATTTGAATCTTATGACGAATTTGTCGCATTCGTAGAACCTCTCAAGCTTCGATGGATGAACAATTTCGATTATATCATTTTGAAAGTTTTTTAACGCCAAAGGATTGTTATGTATCTGTACATCGTTTGTAATTAAATCTAAAAGATGTTCATCAAGCTGCTTCAAAAAATCAATATCGCTCACTTTTGAAAAAAGAGTAAGTTGCTTCGGAGGATTATCAGTATATATCTTATCTAAGTCGGTTATAAGAGATTTTAAATCTTCAAAATCTATTTTTTTTCTCAAATAGAAATACGATCCAACTTCCATAATAGACATTTTTTCGTCTAGCTTATATTTCTTAAATTCTTTCAATTTAAGTTCATCTCGAACCTTCAATTTTATTTTTACGGGAACATCAGAATACACTAATGTTTCAGAAATTGTTTGATTTAAATTGTATGTTTCTTTTTTATATGAAATATTGCTTGCAATACTCCTTGTGTTTAACTCTATGATATTATCGTTAGTAGGGCTCGCAATTCTTTGATAAATCTCTATACCAAACAAAGGATGTAAGAATTTCTTGATCACGCTCATTCCGCTTCCACTAATAACGCAGTATAGTTCAGATTTATACTTAATAAAAAGCACATAAGAAAACTCTACTACATCAAAATTTTGATTTTGTGTTAATACATCCGGCAAAAACACTTTCCAATAAAATTTCTCTTTTGGTTGTCTATAGCAATATGACCAAAATTTGAAATCCCCATCCTCGTGTGTTGTTATTTGAGGGTTAACTAATTTCAAATCTAAGTTCGCAAACTTGTGTCTTAGTTTTTTGATATGGTTTTCTTTTATGTATTGGTAATATCCTCGAAGGATTTATCCCTTAATTCATAAAAGCTTCTGTCGATTTTAAATATTTTTAAATCGATTTTGAAATTATCTAAATCCATAGCTTATCTTTTATGGCGCTATCCAGTCAAAATCAATAAGGTGAGCTAAATTGTCGGTCAATGTTTTATCTGGGTTAGAACGAAGATATTTCCCGTTTTTTCCACTAACAACTTCAACAGTTTCACCAATATTCCATCCTGCCTGTGTATAATTCCATAACCAGGTGGTGGCACTATTACCTTTGGTTTCCAAAAGCGTTATTGCATCCGCCCTAGTTTTTTTACTCGCTCTTGAAATTGAATTTTCACTTACCGTATGAAAAGCATAATGTGTAATCACATTGTTTGAATCTTTCCACACACCTGATATTCTGTATTCTGCCATGTTGAGTTTATTTTTAATCAAATATAGTTTATGATAATTATATGAAAGGGGCGGTAAACCGTCCGTTTTGAGCTTCTTTAGGTCGTTTTTTATGATCTGAATCTTTTTATGGTACAATATTATGGAATCAGCTGTTAAATAAAATCCCTAAAACCAATGAAATCATATCCCCGATTTTTGGGATTTTGAACTCAGAGATAAATCTTCTATATTTGAAATAATTGCTCATAAGGCCACGATCTCCGGATTTCGAATCATCTAAAGATCAATCTTATGAAAAAGAAATTAATGCCACTCGAAAAAGGAGATCTATCTTCTTTAAAATCTGCTCAATCCCGTAAAATTTTACAGCATGTTCTAAGTCCTTTAGAAGAAGCTGCATTCCATTACATTTACAAACCTTTTGACTACGAAATAGAAAAAGGCAAAAGCATTTACATTACCCACTACACCTGTAAAGAACTGTTGCGCAGCACTTCGCATAAGTTAGATTTACTTTTAAACTCCACTACCAAATCCATTTATTTTAATCGCGTTCCTGTTAAACATCGCAAAGCATTCGATGATGTAAGAATAATTCTTTCCTTATATCCCATTCTAAGAAATAAACTCTGCCGGCTAGATTGTTACACACTTCTTTCTATAATGAAACACGGCCGAAAGTACTTTTCAGAAGAACAAAAATTTGGAAAAGGTGAAATGCAAACCATAGATGGGTTGTTCGCCAGGTACAATTGTTCGCATTTATTTAAGGATCTCTAACAACTTTTATCCTATGTTAGAAAGAATTACGATTTATAATTCTTGTTGCTTGCAGGCTATGCCGTTAATTGATAGTAAGAGCATTGATTTAATTTTGTGTGATCCGCCTTATGGAAACGATCGATCTCAAAAGGAGTGCTGTAATTAACAAGCTTTATACCAACTCCCTGGTTCCTTGCACAATACTCCCTACTTACCCCGTACATATCCCGTCTTTTAGTATAAAACACATCCATTCACTCAGCTTCTCATACACCTTCCCTCAGAGGTCAATACACTCTTACTCATTCGTCAAATTTTTCATCCAATTTCCAGCTATCTTTGTATATGGCATTTCAGGTCGGTGATATAAAACTCTCAGGTACTGTAAATGGTATTTCTTTCTACAAAAGCGTCTTTGGCTGGCTGGTAAGGTCCAAAGGCGGGCCAAAGCGGAAACAATTCAAAACCTCACCGGCATTTGTTCGGTCAAGAGAGAACAGCGAAGAATTCACAGCCTGTGCCCGGGCTGCGTCTACTATCCGCCGCCTGGTAATAAGACACACCGGTTATAAAGACAAAACCCTTTACCACCGCCTCATGAAGTTGATGCGCCTGCTCGCAGATAACGATAAGGAATCCCTTCGTGGAAAGCGCGACCCTATGAAAGGGATGCAGACAAGTCAGGCTCAGGCACTTTTAAAGGAATTCAAAATAAGCGAAAATCTTTGCCTCTATGATATTCTGCTCATAGCCGGGTTGTTTAAAGAATCTCATGATAAAGTGAAGGAAGGCAGCACTCCTATTATCCTTTCAGGGGCTATCAGACGCAGACGAGCCAAAAAGCTATCGCCTTTTTATCCACTTTCTAAAGCTCTGCCGGCACACTTATCTTTAAGCCAGAAACAAATACAGGTTAACACCGCTTTCGGTTAAAGGCGTTTATAGAAAGCTAATTACAGGCTTAGCATCTGCACTACAATCAAACTTTATTTTCTTCCCAAAGCATTCGCGCATGATCAGTTTTTTATAGCGTATACATATACCATTTGCTAACAATAAAAAAAGCAGAGAAAAAATTCTCTGCTTTTATATGTACCCCGCACTTTGAAATTATCGAACTTTATGCGCGAACCATAAAGCAAAAAGCTCTCCCGTATTAACGAAAGAGCTTTTCTGCTTTACGCACCCGGAGGGTACGATTTATCGAACTTTTTAGATGATTTCCAAGCAATTAGAGTGTTAAGAAAACTTACTAAGAAATCAATATGCCTGAATCAACGCATTTAATGGAATATTTAATTTTTCATGAAGATTACGAATCATCTCTAAAGTCAGCTTACGCTTCTTATTTAAAATTTCACTCACGTGGCCTTTATAGCCTATTATCTTTTCCAGATCTTTTTGTTTGTAACCCATTTGTTCCATTCTGAATTTAATAGCTTCTATAGGGTCTGGCGCTTCGATCGGATAATGTTCATCTTCGTAACGCTCTATTAAAAGTGCAAGAATATCCAGTTCATCTCCTTCCGAAGTTCCAGGACGAGCATCAAAAATCTCTTCAAGCCGGGTTAAAGCTTTTTGATAATCTTTTTCAGTTTTTATAGGTTTTATGTTCATGATTTTTAATTTTAAATGGATTCGGCATCTATTTTGTCGTATTGGGCGTGAGTCCCAATAAACCTGATCCAAACCATTTTATATTTATAATTTATTCTTACGATAAGTCTGTACGAATTGCCTTTGATATTAAATACTACGCGATTATCACTCAAAAAACTTGCACTAGGGTAATTGATTTTAATGTCTTTCGTTGATACCCAATTTGCATTTGCAGTTTCCTCATACCATGATTTTAATTGTTGTTCACAATCTTCATGTTTCTTCCAAAATAGTACTAATGTTTTTTTAGCAATAATTCTCACAAACTTTATCTTGATTACAAAGTTAAGCAAAAACATTAAATAGTTCCCAATTTGGGAACTATTTTAAGAGATAGGGAATAAAAAACCGCTAAGCGATATTTTATCAACTTAGCGGTGATTTGATGCGATTAAATCTGATTTAATCGTTTTGTACCTCCGGTCGGACTCGAACCGACACGATTTCTCACTGGTGTTTGAGACCAGCCTGCCCGCCGAAGCTCAGCCTTGCGCGTCGGCAGGCGGGCGCGTCTTTTGACACAGTTCGGCCAAAATCACCCTTAACCTACTCTTTCCTTCTCCTGTTTTATAAAACTTTTCCCATTTGCGAGCTTCGATTCTATCATCACATTGCATTGAAAAAATTAAAAGGAATGGTGAATATGGTTTTGTACTTTTTTCTTCTCTATTATTATGTTGATGAAACCGAAGGAGGACATTTTCCGTTTGACCAACATAAATGTAGTTGCGGTGAAGGCTTTTTATAGCGTATACATATACCATTTGCTAAAAATAAAAAAAAACAGAGAAAAAATTCTCTGCTTTATATGTACCCCGCACTTTGAAATTATCGAACTTTATGCGCGAACCATAAAGCGAAAAGCTCTCCCGTATTAACGAAAGAGCTTTTCTGCTTTGCGGTACCTCCGGTCGGATTCGAACCGACACGATTTCTCACTGGTGTTTGAGACCAGCCTGCCCGCCGAAGCTAAGCCTTGCGCGTCGGCAGGCGGGCGCATCTTTTGACACAGTTCGGCCACAATTACCCTTAACCTACTCTTTCCTTCTCCTGTTTTGTATTTGCTCATAATAAAAAAAGCAGAGAAAAAATTCTCTGCTTTTATATGTACCTCCGGTCGGACTCGAACCGACACGATTTCTCACTGGTGTTTGAGACCAGCGCGTCTACCAATTCCGCCACAAAGGCATTTCATGATCAGGCTGCAAATTTAGGCTTTTGTTTGGTATTACAAAAAAATAAAACGAAAATTTTATTTAATGAGGCTATCTAAAACTACATAGTGCCAGTAGGGTTGGCAGGCTAATTAAATTTGAGTTATTTTGCTCACAACCCTTAAAAAAATAGGCTTTGTCGCGATTTGGCTAATAATTCTTACCGGCACTTTCAAATAGCACAAAGCAAACAACTCAATGCTGCGAGGAATTAATTTAGCGTAACAGTTTAAGTTAAAATGCAGAATACACTAATTACAAACACATTACAACCCTAAATCCTACAATCCGTCTTTAAATAATCTTTATACCCTCTACCCTAAATCTTTATCAGCTTCCCTTTATCTTTGTAACATTAAAGCCATATGGACGGATTTCTCTTTCGCAAACTAAGTTTAAGCAAACAATACATTTTCAGCTTGCTGTTTATTTTTGTTATTGCCGGTTGCTGTTATCTTTTATCAGACTTTGTAGGTTACCGGGTTGTTGCTTTGATCTTGATGCTGAGCGTTTCTATCATCGCTATGTTTTTTGATATGAAGCCCGTCTTGCTGGTAGCGGTATTGAGCGCTCTTACCTGGAATTTCTTTTTTATACCACCCAAATTTACACTTGCAATTCGTGGCACAGAAGACAATTTAATGTTTCTGATGTATTTTGTTATTGCCATGGTAAACGCTGTTTTAACCTCTAAGATCAGGCAAATGGAAACAGAAGTGCGAAATAAAGAAGAAAAAGAAAATACCTTAAAACTTTATAACACTGTACTCAATTCACTTTCACACGAGCTGCGCACTCCTATCTCTACAATTATTGGCGCTACAGACAATCTTCAGACGATGTCCAAAAAATTAACGGAATCTGATAAATATGAGCTGGTCTCCGAAATTTCAAAGGCTTCCATGCAACTCAATCGTCAGGTAGGAAATTTGTTAAACATGTCCCGGCTGGAGTCTGGTTTTATCAAACCTAAAACCGATTGGTTCGATATAAAGGAATTAATCTACGATGTACTGAATCAAATGGAGGATACTGTCAAAGATAAACCTGTACACGTTGCTGTGGATGAGAATACCCCGCTTTTTAAACTTGATTACGGTTTGCTTTCACAAGTAATTCACAACCTGGTTCACAATGCTGTTACCTACATTCCGACACACGCTGTCATCACAATCCGCGCATTTTGCAAAGACAAAAAACTTGTGTTGGTAGTAGAAGATACCGGAAATGGTTTCCCCGAAACTGAAAAAGAAAAAGTCTTCGAAAAATTTTACAAGCTTAAACATTCCGGTACTGGCGGAACCGGCCTGGGACTCTCAATAGTAAAAGGGTTTGTTACAGCGATGGATGGGAAGATAACACTGCAGAATAAGACCGATGGTGGTGCAATTTTCACAATAGAAATTCCTTCAGAACTTTCATTTGTAACGCCTGCGTGATAAAATGAACAACGCAGAAATATTGATTATTGACGATGAAGCGCAGATTCAAAAGCTGCTGAAGATCACTCTGCAAACCAATGATTTTAAAGTCACCGGAGCTCTAACGGCACAGGAGGGATTAAGAGCAGCAAAAAATATAAATCCTGATCTCATCCTGTTAGATCTTGGCTTACCCGATAAAAGCGGTCACGACGTTTTGAAAGAACTCAGGGAATGGTACACCAAACCCATTATTATTCTTTCTGTGCAAAGTGCAGAAGAAGACATTGTGAAAGCTTTGGACAATGGCGCAAATGATTACCTGGTAAAACCTTTTCGTACGGGCGAGTTACTGGCAAGACTTCGGGCTCTGTTACGTTTTTCACTCACTCCTCCTCTTTTTAAACCGCTTGCTTTAGATGAGTTGGATGTAGATCCTCAACTTCGCCTGGTAAAAAAGAAGGGTGAAATTATTAAGCTCACAGCTACAGAATACGATCTGCTAACCACCTTGATCAGGAACGAAGGACGCGTGTTGACACATCAGTATCTATTGAGAGAAGTGTGGGGGCCCGGCTACATCGAACAATCTCAGTACCTCCGGGTGTTCGTAAATCAATTGCGCAAAAAAATCGAGGCAGAACCAAACCAGCCGAAATACATAATTACAGAATCTGGGGTCGGATACCGTTTCATTTCCAAAGAAAATCATTCCTGAAGAGTCTCTCTAAAGACAATGGATTGTGCTATAACCCACTCTTTCTATACTGGCGACTAAATGCCGGAAAAACTTTAGATGGTATCTTTGCCATGCTCTTAGTTTATAGTCTGCCATTTGAGTTTGCATCCGTCTATTCAATATAGCCAGGCATTCCATGAACCTCATCCGTTTATACTCTATTAAAAGCTGTTCATGAAAAATACCTGTAACAAATAAAAAAAAGTGTATTATAGCAGATACTTTAGCGAATTAATGAGACAAACTTTACTCTGTATATTTTTACTGGCTTCCCTATTTCATTCTTCAGCACAAAACCTTGTTCCTGATTCCAGCTTCGAATTCAATTCCACTATTCCTTTGGATTTTTCATCCATATCCATATCTTCCGCATGGAACTCACCGAATAGGGCAACTCCCGATTTGTTTTGCAAATGCACTAAGAAACAGGAAAAGATCTCCCGCGTTAACGTTCCTAAAAATGGCATGGGACAGCAGGAAGCCCATACTGGCACATGCTATGCAGGCATTTTTGCAGTCTCGCACGGCTATTACCGCGAATATTTGCAAACAACACTCAACAGTCGCCTCGAAAAAAACAAAGAATACGAATTAACCATGTACGTGAGTCTGGCTGATTACGCACCGCTTGCAGTGGATAAGCTCGGCATTTGTTTCCTGAACGACAAAGTGAAATTTGAAAACTCGGATGTTATCACCTCTCTTCGTCCTCTTCAGATTCCACTTGAAGAAGAAGTTGGCACAGATACGGATGGCTGGCACGAATTAAAAGTGCGTTACAAAGCGCAGGGTGGCGAGAACACGCTACTGATTGGCAGCTTTAACCTCCGCAAGTTATTCCGCACAGGCAACACGGTGCCACAGGGCTTCAGTTCACCCATCTACAAGGGCATGGAGCGCGATGCTTATTATTATATTGATGATGTAAGTTTGCACCAGTTTATTCCTGAAGTGATTGACACAACCGAAGCGCCTGAAAATCCTTATTTCGCGAATCTTCCGCAAGACAGTGTAGAGACAGTAGTCATAGAGCCGGATACGCTCAACAATCTTTACAAGGAAAAATATGAAGAAGTACTGGCATTCAGAAACGTTACTTTTAAAACTGGTGAAGCTGTTCTATCTCCTCTCTCCTACCCTGAACTAAATTCTATTGCCTCTCACATGGCCTCCAATCCTAAACTTCGGATGGAGATTTATGGTCACACCGATAACGCAGGTGAAGAAAAAAAGAACATGGAACTCTCTCTTAACCGCGCAAAGTCCGTAGCAGATTACCTCATTGCCAAGGGGGTGATTTCTGAAAACATAAGCTATCAGGGCTTCGGAAGTACCAAACCTGTAGATACAAATACAACAGAAGAAGGTCGTCGAAAAAACCGGAGAGTTGAATTTATATTAAAGAAAAATTAGTATGAATTACCTCACTTCCATATTTGCCTTTGTGATTGCGGCCGGCTGTTTATGGATGAGTGTAAAAATGATCCGTCTTTATTTACAGGTAAAAAAATGGCAGCGCGTTCAGGCTTCTCTTAGTTCCAAAGAACTAATTCTTCACTCCAGGCATTCAACCTCCAGGGCACCCTATGGAATAAAAGCCGAATACAGCTATTTGGTTAATGATAAAATTTACCATGGAGATACCGTCTATCTTATTGAATTAACAGGCGGACAAGTAAACATGATGAAATCGGATGCGGAGCAAAGATTAGCTAAAATTAATGACGACTTATTTATTTTTGTAAATCCCAGTAAGCCTCAGCAATCTTTAGTGTATTGTGAAGGAATTGGCCTTTACGTTTTTATTTTTTCTATGGGAGTTTTTGCCTGCCTGATGGGTTTAAACGCCCTGCTCTAACAAACCATTACCCATAAGATTTATTTACCCTGCATTAAAATCTAGTGTTGATAGCTCATAACCGTGGGGCGGTTAGAAAGCAGGTTATTTTTTAACTGTTTTTCTTCAATGTCAATTTCTGTCAGCAACACTGCTCTTTCATTCAGAAGTTTTTCAAATTGACTATAAGTATCAATACTAAATTTTTGAAGCAGTGACGTGATCAGAGATTTGAGAGAGTCTACAAATTTTGCCGGTGTGCCATAAGACACAAAGGCAATAAAAGAATATACCAGAAGAACCATCGAATTAAATCTCAACATTTCATTCGAAGACCTTTTAAGATCAAAGGGGAGTTTGTAATGTTGCATGTAAAAATAATTGGCCAGTAAAAGTGTGAGAGCAATGAAGAAACGTGATACAAGAAGTATTTGCCTTTCTTTCCGTTTCATTTCTTCTTTTTTTGCCTGAAGTTCCATGATCTTGTCCTCAACTGTTTTTAAACGCTTTTTCTTATCGTCAAGCGTAAGCGGTTTATCGTTGTCAAGCAATTTATTTGCTGCCCATCCCACGGTAATAAAAATAATCGCGATCAAAAAAATAATGATCACGAACATAAAAAAATGTCCGATTGGCTTTTTAATTCTTTTGTCCATGATTTGTAAGTAAAGAACGGTGTTTCTTTATAACACGTTCTTAAAAAGAAAATTGATTTTAAACAGCTTTTTTAACAGGATATTACGGCTTTAATATATAACTCGTACTGCGTCCACCCCCTTCTTCTTTTTTGAGGATCTTCTTTTTTATGAGATCATTTACATCGCGCAAAGCTGTATCTGTAGAGCACTTGGCTATTTTAGCCCATTTGGTAGACGTTAAGTTGCCATTAAATCCCTCAAATAATTTATTTATCATCAAACGCTGACGTTCATTTATGCCTGTTTTCTGATGCTTGTCCCAGAACTGTGTTTTACCCATCACCTTTTTCAAACTCCCATCGGTAGCATTTAAAGCACGATCAAGGCAATTTAAATACCAAAGCAACCAGGCGGTTATATCAAGTGTACCCTTTTGTGTTTTTTCAAGCATGGCATAATAGGCGGTGCGATCAAGACGTATTTGTGCAGACATGCTGTAAAACCTTTGCTCATCTCCATCGGCACGAGCCAGTTGCATGTCCGCTATAGCCCTTGCTATGCGACCATTTCCATCATCAAAAGGATGCACGGTTAGAAACCATAAATGGGCGATAGCAGATTTTATAACAGGGTCGAGTTTCTTCTCTGAATTAAACCAGTTAAAAAACAAACGCATCTCTTTTTTTAATTGAGAAGAATCAGGAGCTTCAAAATGCACTTTTTCTTTTCCCATCGCGCCCGATATCACCTGCATTGGACCCTTCTCGTTATCGCGCCAATTGCCCACCACGATCTTATGCATACCACTTCTTCCCGAAGGAAACAATGCCGAATGCCATCCGAAAAGGCGCTCAGTATCTAATTTTTTTTGGGCGTTTCGCGTAGCATCCAACATCATTTCTACTACACCATCTACATGACGCTCGGCGGGCACCAGGCCGGCGATATCCATCCCTAGTTTACGCGCTAAAGAAGAACGCACCTGATCTAAATTCAGCATTTCACCCTCTATCTCGCTCGACTTAAGTACATCTTGTGTAAGCGTTTGTAACGTTGCTTCCTTTCTTAGTGCAAAACCAAGCGCGTCCATATAGCCTTTTAACCTGCCCTGCTTATGCCTTACAGAAGACAAGAGCACCAAAAGACTATCATTGTCCCAAGTAAAATGAGGCCAGTCAAGTTGCTGATAAAGATATATTCTCCGCATAATTGCGGTAAATATACGGTTTATTCTCCGCAACTAAAAAACTATTCTCCGCAAATTTGCGGATAATAAGCGCATTAATCTCCGCAAACAATAAAGCTATATTATAGCTACAGGGCATACCTTTTAAAGAAATGAAATAAAATTATTGCTAACATTGCAGTCTTGAAATGACTTCGTAGCTCAGCTGGTAGAGCAGTTGACTCTTAATCAACGGGTCCGGAGTTCGATCCTCCGCGGGGTCACCAGTAAAGCAGAAAAGTCATCCTTCACTAAGTGTTTGAATGGACTAGAGTATCGGATTTTTTTCTGCACATTTCGAAACAAAAAAAATCCGGGACCGAGGTCCCGGATTTTATAAACTGCAGAGAAAGAATTACTCTTTAATAAATTTTTGCTGATAGGATTTACCTTCCGTTTTAAGGTTTAGAAAATAAACCCCGTTCTGAAGGTCTGTTAAATTAAGTGCCGATTTCCCTGCGATGTGTTTTTCAGAATAAAGAATTTGCCCGATCAGATTGCTAACAGTTAGATCTGCATCGGTGTTTGCTTCTACAATAAAGTGTCCGTTGGTAGGATTTGGATATAAACTGATATTTAAATCAGAATTTCTATCCGCCAGAGCGGTACATTCAGAAACATTCTGTGTAATAAAAACAGTCAGCTTACACGAAGTAAGGGTACTTGTTCCCACAACCGTATAGGTAGTTGTAAGCAAAGGTGAAACTACAATATCTGAATTTACAGAAGCAGTGCTCCACATGTAATTATCTGCCCCGGTTGCAACTAAGGTCACTGTTTCGCCAGAGCAAATTAAAGTTGAACTGGTTGAGGCGGTTACCACAGGTAAAGCATTTACACTAATAGATTGCACGGCTGTAGATGTGCAACCTTGCGCACTAAACCCTATCACTGAGAAGCTAGTATTTGCGGTAGGATTTACGTTAATGCTAGCAGTGCCGGCTCCATTTGTCCAGGAATAGGATTGTGCTCCTGAAGCACTCATTAGAAGTGTTTCCCCTGCACAAATTAAGGTGTTATCAACGGCAATAGTAACCGTAGGATTAGGATTTACCGTAATAGTAACAAAGGCCGAATCTGCGCAACCATCAGGGTTGCTACCAACAACACTGTAATTGCTTGTAATGGAAGGTGTGATAGAAATAACAGGCTGGGTGGAATTCGTACTCCAGGAATAGCTGCCTGCACCTGTTACTGCCAAGTTAAGAGAGTTTCCTTCACAAAGATTAAAAGAAGAAGTATTAATCGTAACGGTTGGCGTAACATTCACACTAATGTTCGCAATAGCCGTGGCCGTGCAACCTTCACTACTAATACCTGTAACAGTATAATCTGAAGTCACATTTGGCGAAGGCGAAATGTCTGATGTTATTTCACCTGTACTCCAACTAAAAGATGGAGCGCCTTGCGCAGCAAGACTTGTGCTATTACCTGAACAAATAAAAATTCCTCCACCGGCAATTGTTACGGTAGGCGTTAGATACACTGTTAAGGTTACCACTGCAGTATTTGTGCAGCCTTCAGCACTAACACCAACTACGGTGTATGTGGTGTTAGTAAGGGGTGAAACTGAAATTACCGACGATGTGGAGGTCGTATTCCAGAGATATACAACGGCACCCGTAACACTTAAGTCAGAGGTATTTCCCGAGCAAAGTGTAGCCTGGGTAGCTGCAATAGAAAGGCTTGGTGTTAAACTCACCGTTACAGTTTTTACAGCTGTTGACGTGCAGCCCTCTACGCTTGTTCCAATAACCGTATAGCTAGAGGTTAAACCTGGAGAAACAGAAATAGCCGAAGATGTAGCAGAAGTGCTCCATAAATAAGACGATGCTCCGGAAGCCGTTAAACTTGAAGCATTTCCTGAACAAATGCTTGTACTGGAAGCTGAAATAGAAACTGTAGGAGTAGTATTCACTGTAATACTTGTAACAGCGGCATTCGTGCAACCAAAAGCACTTGTTCCAACTACACTGTAAACAGAGTTTGTTGCAGGAGTTATGGTAAGTACTGTTGATGTCGTACTGGTATTCCATAAATAGGAAGAGGCTCCCGAAACAGTTAAAGTTGCAGAATTACCTGAACAAAGAGCCTGGTTTCCGCCTGAAATAACAACAGATGGTGTTGGATTTACCGATACGGTTACAGCAGTTGTGTTTGTGCAACCCACTGAATTTGTCCCAACTACCGAATAACTACTTGTGCTGGTGGGTGAAACAGAAATAGAAGTGGATTGTGTAGTTGTACTCCAGGTATAACTATCAGCCCCACCAACGGTTAATGTAGCAGTGTTACCTTCACACAAGGTAGTGGTTGAGGAAGATATTGACAAGGTTGGTACTACTGTATTTGCAGTCACAGCAACTGTTGTTACAGAAGAAGTACATCCGTTTGAACTACCAATCAAAGAGTAAGTACCGGCAGAAGCGACCATAGCATTTGCACTGGTTGAACCTGAAACAATAACGGGGCCAGTCCATGTATAAGTAGATGCTCCTGATCCATTAAGAGTAATGGTGGTTAAACTACAAGTTAGTGTTTGTGTAGTGGCAGCACTAACAACTGGCGTCAGTGTTACATTCACCGTGCTGGTAACCGTGTTACTCGCGCAGCCCTCACTACTCAATCCCGATACAGTATAAGTAGAGTTAACCAGGGGACTAACAGTTGCAGATCCTCCCTGAATACTGTACGAATTAGTACCCGAAGGCGTTAGTGTAAAAACAGAACCACTGCATATAGAGCCGCTGTTAACGGAAATGGTAGGGGTTATAAAAACACTAACACTAGACACCACTGTATTAGATGCGGGACACCCCGACAAATCTCCCGTGATGGAATAAGAACTGGTAGTCATGGGATTAACGGTAAAAGAACCTCCAGATATAGTATAAGAGTTAGCCCCTGAAGGACTCACTACAAAAAAATTGCCAGAACATACAGAGCCACTGTTAACTGAAATCGTGGGAGCGGGACTAACAGAATAAGAAATGACAACATACCCATTACCATTATTTACACCCGCAGAAATGGAAGTGTTAGTGATAGCCGCTGAGAAATAATTTGTTCCACCTGCTCCGCCGCCGCCGCCGCCCTGATCATTAAGGGTACAACTTACAGTGCCGGCTGAACCGCCGCCACCACCGCCGCCGCCGAAGTAGCCACCGCCACCACCGCCGCCGCTAACAAAAGCACCGCAAATAGAAGGCCCATTTCCGCCACTGCCGCCCTGGCCAGAAGTACCGTTAACGCCAACCGTACCGGAAGCAAAAGAACACCCTATACCTGTAGCGCCGCCACTAGTGCCATTACCACCTTGACCACCACCGCCTCCAACACTGTTATTGCCACTGGTGCCATTACCGCCACCGCCAGATCCGCCATTACCTCCTTTAATCGCTGATGAAGCACAACCGGCATTTCCGCCGCCGCCGCCGCCGCCAGCTACAATAATACGATTAGTCAATCCAGTTCCTCCAACACGAATATCACTGGCTCCTCCCCCTGCACCTGATGGACCCCTGTTACCTGAACCCCCACCGTTAAATCCACCCACAGAACCTGTACCAGCTCCTCCCACGTAAACATTTAAAGTAATGCCTGAAGCAAATAATGAATAAACTCCAGATGCCATAGCGCCAAGGCCGGCAGTTCCGCCTATTGCGCCAGAAGCTGTACCTACTCCATTGGCGCCTTTAGCGCCATAACAAGTAATGGAAACCTGGGAAACACAGGCCGGAATTGCAAGGGTTTGGCTTGCCCCGGTATAAGACAGCGTTTGAGTAATAATTTGAGCAACGCTTATTTTACCAATCAAGAATAAAACTAAGGGTAATAGAAAATGTCGGGATTTTTTCATGAAAACAATGAGTTAATTTTTTTTGCAAAAGTAGGTTTTTTTCCAGAGATATGCTCTGGCTTAAGTCAAAGTACTATTCTTAAGTACGAACAAAAACTCACTAAGTTTATACAGTAAACCTATTTGTTATTTGTTATTTTGTGCAAGAAGCTCTTAGCTAGTAAGCCTCGGAATAGAATTCCACCTGCAGGCCTGGTAGCGCTTAATTATTAAAATCATAATTCGTGGTCCAAAAACGGTAAGGCAACTTAGCGTCTTCGCCGGCATAATCAATGCCTATGCGCGGACCTACTTTTATATCATGCTCTTTTATTTTTATTTTATCATCCTGTATCCATATTTCTTTTCCCGTTAAAGAAACATTATTGTGTATGAGATCTATACCTAATGCCTGTGAAACTTTGCCAGGGCCAACACATAAAGCCGGCGAAAATTTCTGACCACGACGTTTGACTATTTCCTCTAAGCCTTTTGTCGGATAAATAGCCCTGACTAAAATGGCATGCGGAACATCCCTGGCATTAGTAACGATATTAAAAAGGCGATGGATGCCATAACAGAGGTACACATAACTAACCCCACCTTTGCTATACATCGTTTCTGTGCGGTTCGTTCTGCGACCGCCATAGGAGTGCGACGCTTTATCAACTATGCCGGCATAGGCTTCGGTCTCTGTTATGATGCCGCAGGTTAATTTATTATTAATACGTGTGCAAAGTGTTTTACCAATAAGATCTCTGGCAAGGAAAACAACGTCAGGATTTAAATAATAGTCAGTTTTAAGCATAAATACTATTTAAAATTAGTACAAAAAGTGGTGGTGGAAAAAACACTTTAGAAACTTTGGGAAATAAAAAAGGAAGCTCTTTTCAAAGCTTCCTTGTGGTTAACTAAACACACATTAAAAAATTACGCGGCGTTCTGCCCCAATATAGAGTTGAGAATATATTTTAGATCGAAAAAGGTATAGGGTTTTTTAAAAAAACCGGTAGCTCCCAGTTCTATGGCTTTATTCTTAAAAAGCTCTGATTCGTAGGATGAAAATAAATAAATAGGGATATCATTAAATGCTCTGTGCTTCCTGATTTCTTTCAGATCTTCAAGCCAGAAAAAATCTGCTTTTACATTAGCTATAATAAGATCGGGAACTTCCTGCCTGTTTAAATCAAGATATACCTGATCTTTTAAAAGAAATTCTACAACCTGGCGACCTGTGTGCAACACGTCTACATTTATAGTGAGATCTATTTCTGCAATGGCATTTTGTAATAAGAACTGGTCGCCCGGATCATCTTCTACTATAAGCACTGAATACTTTTTTTCAGAATTCATCATTTGTTACTTTTTTTTATTTATGCTAACCAGGTGCTGTTCAGCGATCCCACAATATTCACCAAATCCTGAGCCCCGAAAGGCTTTGAATAATAATGGTCGCCACCCTGTTTAACAAAATCGGTTTTTTGAAACGTGTTAGAACTGTTGGTTAAAAATACGATAGGCACTCGTTCAAGACCATCTGCTCTCTTAATTAATTCAATTGTACTTTTGCCTGAAACGCTTAACATGTTCTGATCAAGAAAGATGAGATGCGGAAGCGCCGAACAATTATTGAAATATTGCAATGCTTCATCATCGTTGTAAACTGAATCTACAATAGCGTTTGGTACAACACTGTGAATTACTTTTCTTAAAAAAGTATGGTCTGTTTTGTCGTTTTCTACAATGGTTATGTAAAAAATTATATTTTTTGAAAGAGTGCTCATAGTTGGGTTACCTGATAGCTATCAAAATGTTACTGATTTAATTTAGTTAACTTCCATTTTAGTGAGATAATCAAGAAGGTCATTTTCAAGACGACGCAATCTTAAAGACTTTGGATGATACGAACGGAAGCTGTATTCAGGAAGTTCAGGGTGAATTAAACGGCAGAATTGTTTTACATTCCAATCGCCTATAGCTTCAAATTGCACACCTTCAAACACTTTCTTTAAGCGCATGTCAAAATCCGGGCCTGTAAAAAATAAACATACTTTCGGATTAATTATTTTAATCTCATCTAAAAGAATTTTATCTACTGAAGAAATAACTTTTTCGTACTTGCCGTAAGATTTGCCACCGTAAAGATCAAACTTACTCAGGTTAGTCCAGGCGCAGGAATGAGGTTCATTACCTAAGGCATTTTCCACCTTACGTGTTACATTCCAAAAAGTGGTAGAATCAAAACCTTTTCCTACTTCAAATTCCTCGTAAGTGTCCATTTGCTTCTGAATCTCATCAACGTGATAAGTCCAGCCGTTGGTTTCTTGTCCAACTATTAATAAAGGTTTCTTTTGTTTGCGGTAGTGTTGTGCAGGCGACATAAGGAAAGGTCCGGCAAGATCATCTCCCGGAAAAGTTCCTATTACATTTTTAAAATTAAGTTGTCTGTCCTGGTAAAGTTTTAGTAATTCTTCTTTCATGCCTGTGTGATTTAGCTTAGTTTTTTATAAAAAAGGACATTGTTTCTTCTATGACGGAAAAAGCGGTGCTTACCCCCAAAAAGAATTATGATCAAAATCAATTATTTTTTCAAAGGGCCCCCTACGCTATTGCCGAAAAAATTTAAGAAACTCTGAATCAGATGATTAGTAAGTGACTATTAAACTGGAAATTTAACCAACTCTTGTAAAAAATAATTCCGTAGGTTTAGATCAAAATAAAAACATGACGCTAAACACTGTAAAATCTTTGAAATTTGTTTTTTATTCCACTTTACTTTTTACATTAGTTGAGTGTAATCAGCAAACGCATGAAAGTGAAACGGAAGTCGGCACCGGAAGTCCTAAAGATATTCTTGAAGGAGTGATAGCCGAACCGGAGGATATTGTTTATGATCTAACATACATGGACACATTGCCCTGTAAAGATTGCGGCGGTATTAAAACCACTCTTAGACTTTCTACAAGCTCTAATAAATTCAGCCTCAAAGAAGAATTCTTAAAAACGGAAATCGCTCCAAATATCCAGCTGGGTAATTTTAATACGGAACGAGGCTTTGAAAAAGATGAAAACGCTACAGTTTATATTTTAAATGACGAGCTTCCTGACAGTGAACATCAGTATTTCGTAAGAGAAAGCGGAAAAGAAACCCTGCTAAAGCTTGACAATGAGAGGAAAAGAACCAACCCTACTCATTTTGTTTTAACCCAGGTTTCGGAATAAAAAAAACCGTCACTTGAGGGTGACGGTTCAAATAGTTTTAAATTTATTACATCGCAGCTAAATCCAGCTCGAAAGTATAACCAAACTTTTTCAGCATACGTAAATGCGAACTTAAAGCCTCTTTCATAGTATGTGAACACAAGTAGGGCACATCAAATTCAGCGGCTGTTTGTTCTACAATTTTTGAAATCTCAGGATAATGCACGTGGCAAATATTGGGAAACAAATGGTGTTCTACCTGGTAATTTAAGCCTCCCACGTACCATGACAATAATTTGTTTTCGCGCGCGAAGTTTACCGTAGTATTCATCTGATGCATTGCCCAGTCGTTCTCTACAATGTTAGCGCTGTTTGGTAAAGGAAAGTCTGCCTCTAAAACTGAATGTGCAAGTTGAAATACTACGCCCAGAATAAGCCCACCGATGGCGTGCATAATTAAAAAGCCTCCAATAATAAGCCCAAAAGAATATTCCTGCAAAGCTAAAGGAAGTACCAGCATGTACCCTACATAAAAGAGTTTCAGTGCGATCATGCTCCAGAAATAAAATTTATTTTCTTTCTCGCTGTAACGGTTTACGCCATTTTTACGGTATTTAAAATACTGGATCACATCTTTTGCCAGCACCCAGTAAAGGGTAAGAATCGAATAAAAGAAAAATACATACAAGAATTGGAACTTGTGGAACTTGCGGGCTTCTGAATGTGGTGAAAAACGAAGTACTAATTTTTCTTCGATATCGTCATCCATGCCATGAATATTTGTGTAAGTATGATGTAATACATTGTGCTGCATTTTCCAGTTAAAGACCATGCCCCCCATTAAATTTAAAGTATACCCTAACCACTTATTTACAGTTTGGTTTTTAGAATAAGCGCCATGGTTTGCATCGTGCATCACCGACATACCTATTCCCGCTTTTGCAAAGCCCATTATAGCGTAAAGACTTAACACGGCCCAGGGTTTCAGATGAAAGATTACCATTAAGGCGAGTGGCAGAAAAAAGGCCGACAATAAAATGATTGTCTTCATCACCATAGTTGCATTGGCATTCCTGGAAATGTTATTTTCCTTAAAATGGGCACTAACCCGTTTCTGTAATGTTGGGAAAAACGCTGATTTGTCCGCTGGAACAAACCGAGGATAGATTTTTTGTCCGTCTTTAGTCATAGTTTTTTACTTAGCACTCCAAAATACACCAAATTATGGAGATTACAAATTAATTTCGCCTAGAACTCAGTCTTTACGAGGTTTTCAAGGAATTAAAATGACGAACGCCGTTTAATTTTAACAAAATGCATGTACCAGGGTAGATGCAGCTAGTTAAATAAAATTTATATTTGATCGCTCTCTGCACTAATAGACCTCTTTTCAATAAAAATTATGGAAACAGCGCTTAAAAATTTGTATTACGCTTTAGGTGAAGCCTGTTATGCGGTTGCAATGGCGGATGGCGAAGTTCAGGTAGAAGAAAGAATACGACTGACAGAGATCCTTAAAAAGGAATTCAGCCAAAGTGCTGCAAAAGATATTGTTGAAACTGAAATTATTTTTGCGCTTTTAAATAAAGAACGCACAGATGCCGGTACTGCTATGGATTGGGCGATTAATGAAATAAAAACAAACTCACATTATTTCAGTACCGACTTAAAATGTCATTTCATTAGCACAATGATTAAGGTTGCAGATAGTTCTAAGTCTGTAGGTAGTGAGGAAAAAGCAATGTTGATGCGTTTTATAAACGAGGTGATCGATATTCACGAAGACAAGCTGTTGAGCCCGCCCACAGCAGATAAATAGACTAAAATGGTTTGCCGTGAGTCAGGCGGATAATTCTGCGAGCAAGTGAAGGTATAACCTGGAAGAGTCGGATAGTTATATTGGTTAAAGAGGAGTATTCAGACAATTTTTGAAAATGCCGGCTAAGTTTGATGCGCATGGCAAATTCCTTCTTCCAGAAATCAGAATAGCTTTTATCCAATTTATCTTTCGTGATGTTTCCAGAAAAATAATCGTCCAGCAGATTTGCTAAAACAAATGCCGAACGCAGTCCCATACTCATTCCGTTTCCGGTTACAGGCGCAATACTGCCAGCTGAATCTCCCAGGAAAAACTGCTCGGTAGTTAAGGGTTCTTTTATAAGAAAATTGATGCCGCTTACCGTGACAGGCTCTCTGAACAAAAAATCAGCATCTGTAAATATTTTTTTAAGGTTTACATTTTGCGAAAGTATTTTCTTTTCTAATTCAGGTATAGACTTATTCACTGCGTTTAACTCTTTAGCATTCACGATGTAACACAAGCAGGACTTATCTTCTTCAATAGCGGAGATGCCACAATATCCCCCAGGAAAATTATGGATTTCTATCAACCCGGCATCGCGTTTTAGTTTAATGTGGTATTTTATCCCAACATAATTTGTGCCCGTTTGCTTCTGCCCTCTTTCCGTCATTTCGAGATTTGAGCGACGGCCGCTGGCATTGCAGATTATTTTCGAACGTATTGTTTCTGATTTTGTTACTACCGAACAAATACCAGCTTCTGAGGCTGCAATTGACTGGGCTTTAGTGTCTAGTAAAAAAATTACCCCAGCTTTTTTTGCTTCTTCGTACAGAAGTTCTTCCAGCAGATAACGGCTTATACCAAATCCACCAGATCCTAAAGGAGTTTTAAAATCTCTTAAACCGGTAGAGGTGATCCTGAAATTTTTAATGAGGGGTAAATTTAATCCAGATAAAGCCGGGCAAAGTGAAAGCAAATATCTGTGCGACTCCATTGAAATATATTCTCCGCAAACTTTTTGTCTGGGATACGAGCCTTTTTCAATGAGTACGATAGTATACCCTCTTTTTTTAAGATCCAGCGATAAGGCCAATCCTGCCAGTCCTCCACCTATTATAACAACATCGTGTATCATGATTTTGCTATGATGATGTAACGGAAGGCCCAGCTCCAGGTAACTGAATAGTCTTTAAAGCCGCTTTGTTTTAGTAAATCAAGAAGTTCATTTTTTCTAAAACCCCTTGTAACAGAAACCGCGGCATCATTTTTCACAAGGTAAGATTTCGAAAACAAAGCTGTTAACCATTTAATGCTATAATAAGCCAGAACGTTGCGATGAAGATCGTTGGCAAGAATCATACATTTGTTTTCGCGGGCAAAATGAAAGAGCCCGATAATTTCATCGTTTGTTAAATGGTGTAGAAATAAACTGCAATGAATAAGATCGATGTCATTTAATAATTCTTTAGAGATATTCCTGTAATCGTTGCAGATAAGTTTTTTGTTGGCTAAGGCCGAAAGATTTTCCTCAGCGTAATTAACGCAGTCTTGTTTCAGATCAACCCCGTAAAAAAAAACATCGTTTTTCTTTTTTTTAGCCAGGATTGCAAGTTGTTTGATAGAATCGCCGCCACCAAAGCCAATGTCCATAAGGGTTTTAACTTTGTTTTCTCTGATAAGTCTTATAAAACCCTTTCGCGAAGCAATATAACCGCCCAAATGCTTATTGATAAAATCGAGTTCCTTCAAATTCTGATAAAGATCTTTTGTGGCAATTGCATCGCCATCAAGCAACTCTTTTTGATTTGATCTATACTTCAAATGCATGATCTTCTACAAGTGAATTTGCAATAAGAGAATTTACGGCCGAAAAACGTAACATTTCAATATTAATTCCCGGACCAAAAGCACAACAAAAAATATTCTTTGTTTCTTCGGGAGGGCCGTTTTTTATTTTATCGAAAATACTACTTAAAATGAATAGTATAGTGGGAGAAGACATATTCCCGTAATTTTTTAAAACGTTCAGAGAATCTTCTACATTGGCTTCGCTTAAATTAAGCCTGTCGCTCACGGCTTCAACGATTTTTACACCGCCCGGATGAATGGCCCAGAAATCTATTTCATGGATCTGGCTTTTTAGAAAATCAGTTACTACCGGTAAAATATTTTCTTTGATAGTAGTCGCTATATTTTTGCTCAAATGCATTTTAAAATGAGTCGGGCTGACATTCCAGGTCATTAAATCGAATGTATTTGGAATATAAGCTGAACCTAAGTCTTCTAATCTTAAAACCGTTTTATTTTCCAGGTGTTTATTTTTGTCGCCACAAACAATGGCGGCAGAAGCTCCGTCGGCAAACAACAAATTTGCCACTATGTCTTCGTCCACATCAGAAGGGTAAAAATGCAGAGAACATAATTCTGCGCAAATGATCAATACGCAAGCGTTCGGTTCTGCCTGGGCAATGTAATGGGCTTGTTTCAGGGCTTTGATGGCTGCGTAACATCCAAGAAAATTTAAACCTACTTTTTCAGTATGTTGCAAACCATAATGTTCTGCCAGTTGAAATTCAATACCTGGTGCAGTTAGTCCGGTACAACTTACCGTTATAAAATGTGTAATATCCGAAGGATCTAATTTTGTGTCCTTTAAAACTTTGTCTATCGCCTGCGTTGCCAGAGGAATAACATGTTTTGTGTAAACCTCCATACGTTTGTCTACAGAAGGAATTTCAGTACCATTTTCAAAAAGTTCAAAAGCATTACCTTTAAAATCGGGAATGCAGGAGTAACGCTTTTCGATTTTCGTTTTAAGGCTTATGAAATTTAATTTGTGGGAAAATGAAGCAGGATCTGATGGATTAAGAGCTTTTGCATAAAATCTTAAAAAATCATCTTTATCAGCTGAATGCTGAGGAACGGCTGTTGATATGGAGAGTATGGCGGACATAAGATCAGTTTAGTAATAACACGAAAAAATAAATATTGTTTAGCATGGATGACAGTACCAGCATAATCATGGTATTTTTAAAATTAACATGCACGGTATCTCTAAAAGACCGCAAAGCCCAAATAAGAAAAAATAACGTGGAGGGCAGCATCACAATATTAAATAACCAAAAATTAGTGAGATTATTTTGAAGGTAGAAAGATGAATAGATCAACAAACTGGCTATTGAAAACATAACTACCGAAAAAACAAAGGTCCCTCTCATTCCCAGAACAATGCTAAGAGTTGTAACACCTTCGTTTTTATCGGCCTGGTGCTGATAGATTTGTGTGATGGGATAAATGGTTCCGATTAAGAAAGAAGAAGCTATAGCGGAAAGTAGCACAGGTGTGTGATTGAGTAACCCTGGTTCAGACAAAGCAAAAATATTAGCGCAAAAAATCCAGAAGCCCTGGAACACAAATACTACCAGGAAACCATAAACAGGATATTTTTTTAGCCGAACAGTTTTGTTACTGTATAAACGGGAAGCGATAATATAAACGAGAACAAAAAAGGTGAAACTAAAGCTAATAAAAAGAGAGAGAAGAGCTGCCAGGCCATCCATAAAGTTGACACTGGTTAACAGCGCTTTTGTTGGTTTTGGAGGTCTGGCAAGTCCACCAATCGGACCTTCATCGGCATCGTTATAACTGTTATAACCATTGCTTGCTGGAAAAACAAGTACATGCCAGATAAAAATCACAAGCCAAAAGGAAAAATTAAAGTCAGGCTGGATATAAAAAAAAGAAAAGAGTGAAACAGGCAACAAAAACACAGAAAATGGAAATCTCAGAAGCTTAAGTGTATTTCTTATCTCTTTAAAATCTTCTTGCATAGTGTTGGTATAAAGATAGCCTTTTTAAAACTCAGACTTCCCTGTTTTCATGCAAATTTGAGACCAACTACGGCCCTCAAAACTAAGTGGATTTCTCAGGAACGTACTTTCAGGAAAAAGACTTTTTTTTGCGAATTACTTTCAAGTTTTAAGGTATAATTTCCATTTGGCAGCAGAAATAAATCAATCTGCTGACCATTTACCACATTTGCAGAAGTATAAACTACTTCTTTTGCTTTATTTGTTATTGTTAAAGAAGGATTAGTAGACCGTTTGGCGTTACAAGCTATATATAATTTGCTGCTCACAGGATTCGGATAAATATAAATATCGGTGAATAAACTTTCATTTTCCTGCACACTTAAAATTAAAGCCGGAATAAGTGACTGTCCATAACTCCCCATATACTCAACCGAACAATCTGAGTATACCCTGAATTTCCAGAAACGGCGCTGTTCGCATCCTGTAGAACATTCCTGCCATCCATAGGAATAAGTTAATTCGGTATATTTTGAATTTACAGAATCGGTAATGTCATTCCCATCACCATACATAAATTCAGATTCTGCGGCCTTTACCCCCAGTGCTGACTTTAATTTTCTTGCCAAAGGAACAAGATTACTATTGGTATCTGTTCTGAACACAACCATGTTTGGTTGCATGAGCCCGGAATAAAAATGTTTTTCAAGGCCGTATTTCTGCATCATTTTATCAATGGTGTAATCGCGCGTTGGCAAAATGTTGTAACGCAGATTTGTCATCCATACTAAATTAGAATCGGCCATAACTATCAAAGAATTTAAACCTGGATTGTAGGTGTGAATATTTAATAATCTGGTTATGGTATCAACCGCGGAAAGCGCTGTAGCATTGTTTACCGCAACCAATGCCTTTAGGTATTTTTCGCTAAGCTGCTTGTCTATGGTAACACTGTCTTTGTACGAAGAACCAATGTGATTTACCCTTCGAATCGCCATCCGGTCAGCATCGTTTTTGTAAAGTTTTAATGCAGTGGAGGTGGCATTGCATTTTGAAATAACAGTCTGGGAAAAGGAGTTAAGAGGTAAAAAAATTAGTAGAATAAAGGCGTTAAGTTTCACGGGCAATCGGATAGTAGTGTTTAAATATACAAATTGTTCCTTTTGATTACTGCTAACAAAGCGCTGCATTTTGCAAGAATAGCTATGTTTGACACTGATTTATTGATTTTAATTACATTATGTGTTTAAAATTGAAAAAAGGAAATTCGTAACGATCTCAAAGCCTAAAGTTAACCAGGTTAAATTATCCAGGCAGGCAATTAGTGAGTTTTCATCGTGATTTACCAGGAGTGACTTCATGGCCCTTATTTTCTTAGCTTATATCTGCACCATCCGGAAAAAAGAACCAAATCTATTTCACTATTATTTTCTCGGTGATTATTTTTTCAGATTGAGGTTCATGGCCGGCTAACTCAACATAAGAAACTGTCGGCTGCATGTAGGTTCCGCCAATTATATTTACGAAGATTCTGCTAAGAATAACTGATTTTCCTTTAATGTTTGCATGCACGTGATACTGTTTGGTTTTAATATCCCTTTTAAGGTAAAATTTTATTTTTTTATTGGAAACCAGTGAAATCGCGTAAATTTTATTTGGTTCATCAATAAGTTCTGATTCAATACCATAAGCAAATTTACTTTGCAGAAACGTCAGCGAACTTCTTTTAGCTTCATTGTCAAAATCAATCCAGTAAGTTTTAATTGGATTTTTAGCATTGAGTTCGCCATCTGGCTCCAGATTCACCTCATAAATGACTGTGTTTCTATCTACTGTTCTCTGAAGATAGAACAACATGTTTTTTGTGGGTGCCGGTTCAGGAAATGGTCCGTAAAAGGGAGTGATTTTTTGAGCGCGTGAAAAAATACTCGTCAAAAAAAACATAAGTACTATGAGAACTCTTCGCATGCACTGCAAGTTTACAAAAATAATTGCAGTCTAAGCCCTAAGAAGATTGCTGATCTATTTATTAGCGATAAAATTTAGAATTCTTAGCGCTGAAATTTAAATTCAGTAAATTTTTTTTGTCAAAAAAACATTATCTTGTTTGAATGAATGAAGTAGAAAAATATTTTTATGCAGAGAAAAATTTCTGCTTGTTCGGAATTATTTTTGGGTTTACTTGTTTACTGGCCGCTGCTTATTTTTTAATCAAGATAAAACACCCTTTTTTCAATGGAATGGCCTATCCATTTGTTTTTTTAGGGGGCATATTTCTGGCTGTTTGCGGAAGTGTTTACCTGCGATCTTCCAAAGACATTAGCCGCGTTAACACTTATGTACAAACCTACACGGAGGGTTTAAAAAAAGAAGAACTTCCACGGATGCAAAGGGTACTCGCTGGTTTTAAAGTTATTATTGGTATCGAAATTGCCCTGGTAATAACAAGCGCGTTTCTCGTTTTCATGGTAAGATCTAATTCTTTTGTTAAAGGAATTTTTACCGCTTTGCTTATTTTTAGTCCTTTTCTTTTACTCTTCGACGTATTAGCAAAAAGCAGGGCAAAAGTTTATCTGGAATATCTAAACATCTTAACTAGAAATTAAAATTACATGAGACAAAATTTAAATATCATAACACTGGGAGTGAATGACTTTGAGAAATCAGTTCACTTTTATGAAACAGGGTTGGGTTGGAAAAAATCTTCTGCGAGCCAGGATAACATAGCGTTTTTTTCTTTAGGCGGAATCATTTTGGGCATCTATCCTCGCAAAGAACTTGCAGAAGACATTACCATCCATCCGGAAGGCAGCGGTTTCTCGGGAATAACATTAGCCTATAATACCAAAGATGAAAAGGAAGTAGATGACGTGCTAAAGGAAGTTGAAAAATTAGGTGCTACCATTATTAAGCCAGCACAGAAAGTATTCTGGGGCGGATACAGTGGGTATTTTAAAGATCTGGACGGCCATATTTTTGAAGTGGCGTTCAATCCATTCTGGGAGTTTGACGAGAAAGACAATCTGATATTGCCATAGATGGATGTGCAGCAACGGCGAATCGCTGAAACTGGCTATTAGGATCCTAAGGCCAAAAAATTGCGTCGTAAGGGTTCTGGGCAGATATCGCGCTCATCTTACACTCCTAACTGTGATCGGGACGGAATTACAACTGCAAATAGTTTGAAGCCACAGATTGCGAAATTTTACGGATTTCTTGCACAATAATTGGAGTGATGGAATAACAGGTGATCAATGAATTCGTTCCCCCTCGATTTAAAAAATTATTTTTTCTTTTTATGTTTGCATTTTTATGCGTTATGCTTTTTTGATATTTTTTGTTTGCTCACTGGGGTTAAATGCTTTTGCACAGCAGAAGCAGAAGAAAGATTCTAAAGGTGAAACGGAAGCCGCAGATAAAAAGAAACGCGAAAAACTGCCGCCAGAAAATATTGAATTTTTCCCAAAGAATTTCTTAGTGAAGGTACGTTACAGTTATCCTTTAATGTCTATTAATGTGTCCAATCGCAGAGATGGAAAAGGAAGTAAATTCATGTATCTGCCCGCTATGCCTGGCGTGGTGGGACTGTCGCTAAAAATTAAAAAAGTCTATATTTCATTTGGTGTGCAGTTACCAGCCAGCGACGCTCTTAAAAAAAAGTATGGTTATTCTAAATTCAGGAACATTGCTTTAAATATTCGTGGACGTGTTGTGCAGTGGGGTATGTTTTACAGAGATTACAAAGGATTTTATTTAAAAAATTATCAGAGTTATTACCCGTATTGGAACAAGGATTCGTTGGGATATCCAAAGACAAAAGGATTGAGAATTCTTGAGACTGGTTTGAATTTTAATTTCACATTCAATAAAAGATTTTCTTTGAACGCCGCTCTTTCTCAGGGCGAAAGGCAGAAAAAGAGTGCGGGTTCCTTTATGCTGGGCTTCTCTGAACGTTATCAATGGTTGCATGCGGACACTAGTTTTGTTCCGCCGGGACAAGGGGACTTCTACCCTAACCTGGATAAATTAAAATATGGGAATTTCTTAACAACCATTATTTCTTCGGGTTATGGTTACCAGATTGTAGTGAAAAAATTTCATTGCACTCCGCACGTGATGTTGGGAACTGGAATTCAATTTCAAAGCTACAGGCAAATCGGTGAAAGGCATTTGCGTGTGAATATTCCTACTTATGCCAGCGGGGGATTACAACTAGGTTATAATGGAGATCATTTTTTCTTCAATACTATTTATCAGTCTGAATTTAATACTATACCCATAAAAGAATCCCGAATACGTCTTTTTCAAAATCGGTTTGAAATAGGGGTTGGAATGCGGTTTTAGGGTCTCGACTACGCTCGACCTGACATGTCACCTGCTACACACCTATCCGCAATCGCGCTCAAAGAGTCCTAACTCTTTTGCCCTGTACGACCTGACATGTCACCTGCTACACACCTATCGCACGATCGGGCTCAAAGAGTCGTAACTCTTTTGCTCGACCTGACATGTCACCTGCTACACACCTATCGCACGATCGGGCTCAAAGAGTCCTAACTCTTTTGCCCTGTACGACCTGACATGTCACCTGCTACACACCTATCGCACGATCGGGCTAAAAGAGTCGTAACTCTTTTGCCCGACCTGACATTTCACTGCTAGAAAACTATCGCACGATCGGGTTCAAAGAGTCCTAACTCTTTTGCCCTGTACGACCTGACATGTCACCTGCTACACACCTATCGCACGATCGGGCTTAAAGAGTCGTAACTCTTTTGCCCGACCTGACATTTCACTGCTAGAAAACTATCGCACGATCGGGTTCAAAGAGTCCTAACTCTTTTGCCCTGTACGAGGTGACATTCACCTGCTACACACCTATCCACAAGCGGACTCAAAGAGTCCTAACTCTTTTGCCCTGTGAGCTGACATTCACCTGCTACACACCTATCCACAAGCGGGCTTAAAGAGTCCTAACTCTTTTGCCCTGTGAGCTGACATTCACCTGCTACACACCTATCCACAAGCGGGCTCAAAGAGTCCTAACTCTTTTGCCCGACCTGACATTTCACTGCTAGAAAACTATCGCACAATCGGGTTCAAAGAGTCGTAACTCTTTTGCCCTGTACGAGCTGAGATTCTTTTAATGGCAACTGGAGCGCAAGAAATGAATTTGGCTATCTATACTCTGTAACCCGACATTGCAACTGTGATTGAGTGTGCTAAATCGCTATATGTTAAAGCTGTTTTGCCTTTAGTTAGAGGTAGAGTCTGTTCGTGTCATTTCGAGCCTGGTCGAGAATAAGACTTCGACATACAGATGCTATGCCTCTATATCTAAGTTTGAATATTCGTTCTTACCTGGGGTTTGTAAATTTAAGCGGTGTTGTCGGTAGTAATCCTTATCAGTGCTGGTGTAGTCTGGAACTACATCCTAATCCCCAAAACACAAATATCATCCGTTTGCTCGGTATCACGTTGCCAGGCTTCTAAGCCAGATTCTATAAAATCTACTTGCTGATTCATAGGCAAAGGAAAGGCCCTAGCGAGAATAGTTCTGAAAGTTCTGTAGGTTATTTTTTTATTTCTCGGGCCTCCAAACTGATCTGCGAAACCATCTGAAAATAAATAGATTGTATCGCCTTTCATAAGGTCCATTACCTTTAATTCGTATTTCACAATTACTTCATGCACTGAACCAATTGCTTGTTTAGTTGCTTTTAAAATAATCTCTTCAAGACCTTCGTCTTTTTTTCTGAAAATATAAATAGGATTGTTAGCACCTGAATAATAAAGTTTCATATTCTTGTAATCGATCCCAATTAACGAAATATCCATACCATCACGGATTTTATTTTTACTCCATTGCTGATTCAAATGCGAACTTACGCTCTCATTCAGGTAATCTAAAATTTCGTTTGGTTTAGAATTTGGATTTTCAATGAGCGAACGATCTAAAAAATCATTTGCCAGGATACTTAAAAATGCCCCAGGAACACCGTGTCCGGTACAATCTATAACACCGGCAAACTCAAGGCCGCTTTTTGCTTTTGTGTGTCCTGCGCACCAATAAAAATCTCCGCTCACAATATCTTTGGGTTTATACAACACGAAATAATTATTCGAAAACATTTCTTTCATCAAACCTTCCGGCGGTAATAAAGAGTCCTGTATATTTTTAGCATACAATATACTATCAGTTATATCTTTATTTTTATGTTCGAGTTGTACTTTAATTTCTTCAACCGCTTCCTTTTCGCGTTTCAGCAAAAAAGTTTTTTGTTCAATACGCATTTCCAGTAATTGCTGTGTTCTTTTTAAAGAACGCGTTCTCAGAATTACCACCACGTTCATAAGCAGTACCACCAAGAAAATCAGCAGAAGATAAAACCAAACACTTTTCCATATCGGCTTTGCAATAACGAACGAAATCTTTGCCGGGATTTTATTGCATTGTCCTGTGATCACGTTACAAGCGAGTACTTCAAAAGTATATGAACCATCCCCTAATTTTGGAAAATCCACGTAAGGCATGCTGGTAGTATTAAACGATTTATCCACATCCAACAAGCGGTACTTAAAAACAATGGAATTAGGATCAGAAAGCGACACCGCTTTAAAGTCGATATGCACAGAATAATAATTATACTCCATCTCAATAATTTTATCGAGAGGCTGATTGATGTCGTTCATCTGTATGCCGGAAATAAAAATCTCAGGAGTCTTTACTTCTATTCCACCATATTTTGCATCATATACCACCAACCCCTTATTGGTTCCAAACCAAAGATTATCCACCTCGTCTTTAAAAATAGCGTTTAGATTATTTTCATTGAACATTAATCCTTTTTGCCTCGCGTAAGAAATAAATTTACTACGGCCTTTCTGTAACATGCTTATGCCACTGCGATGTGTTACCCAGATGGCATTGTTACGATCTACTATGATACCGGTGCAATAGTTCGAGATCAGGCCTTCGTTAGCTGTATACTGCCTGAATTCAGAGTTATTATACCTGAACACCCCGTCCCCGTCTGTTGCAATCCATATATTTCCTAATATGTCTTCACAGAATGCGTTAACGTTATAAGAAGTCATGCCCTCAATTTTTTTCAAAGCAGTTATCTTCTGGTCCTTAATATAATAAGGTGGTGCTCCGTGAGAAGCTATCCATAAGCGTTCGCGACTGTCCATAAAAACATCTACAATGTTGTTATGAAATAAGCCGTCGTTGGTACTCAAGTCTTCATGGTTTTTTGAATCGGGAGCGTAAATGTAAAGTCCGTCGGTAGTTCCGATCATGATTTTATCATTGATCTTTCGAATACAATTAATGGTAAGGTGATTAAACCTGTGTTCTTGCGAAAAATTTTTAAATCTCTTTTTAGCAGGATCAAAAATATAAATGCCATTTTCCTGGGTTCCGATCCAGATACTTCCGTTATCTGCCAACACTGTATTTACATGTCCGTCTATAAATCCGTTAGCTGCATTGTACAAAGTATAATTTCCTGATTCTTTATTATAAAGTGCCAAACCCTTATTTGTTCCTAACCAAAGATCGCCTCGCTCTGCGCCCGATATTGCATTGATATCAGCTTCCTGGAAACCCTCGCCTTTTCCAAAAAAAGAGAATAATTCGACAGGTTTTTTAATAAGACCTTCGCCAAAAGTACCAAACCAGATGTTTCCTTCCGCATCCTGAAAAATAGTTTGAATGTTATCGCTTCCTAAACCATTTTTGGATGAAATTTTTTCCATGGTATACCGGTGAAAAAAACGACTGTCACTAAAACTTAATTTGCGCACCCCATCACCAAAAACACTTACCCAAAGATTATTCGAATGATCTTTGTAGATGTAACGGATACTGGAATTTGCGTAGTCTGGAGTATCGAATAATCTTTGAAAGATCTTACAGGTCATTCCTTTAAACCTTACCCCATAAACGCCTTCGCCTTCAACATTCAACCAGTATTGGGTACCGCGCCTCACCGCTTTAATGATTTGTTTTACATTCTTATTCTCGAAAATATCTACGGTGCTTGCCACGAGTCTATCTTCCTTTGTATTTAAAGTTGCTGAAATTAATCCTTCGGTGGTAGCTATTAAAAGGTGACCAGGACTTGTTCCCAAAAAAGAATTGATATAATATTTTTTTGTAGGTTCATAAGAGTTGACTTTAAAATCGGGATTGATTTTAAAAAGGCCGCCGGAAGTTGCTACCCATATACATTTTTTATCGTCCTCTGCAATTTGTGTGATCTTAAGTGCTGAGATTTCTTTGTTTGCAAATTTATGACACTTGCCATTCTGATAGTAAGACAAACCGTTCTGATGTCCAAGCCAGGTGATGCCCCGTGAATCTACAAAATGCGTGGATTCAATTTGCTCGGCCAGTTCTTTATTAGAGAAGGACGTAAACTTATCACCATCAAACCAGGAAACGGTTTCGCCGGTAGAGAGAGTGAGAAGACCTTCACGGGATTGAGAAATATTATAAATGTAAGACTGCATCAAGCCATTCTCTTCGGCATAATGCGCGAAATTATAGGTCTGTGCTGAAAGAAGACTGTCTAAAAAAAGTAAACAAAAAATAAATCTCTTAATCATTACTCTTCTTTTACAGCGATTTTATACAAATACTTTGGAACTCCTCCAATGGGCGTTGTAAAAAAGGGCATCAATTCGCCGTATTGATTAGCAATATACACAACAATATTATTATTTTTTACTGCACTTTGTTTGATAAATTGAATATCGAGTGAAGTATTGATTTCTTCTTTCACCACCCGGTGCATACTTTCTATCCAGAGGCCCTCTTCATTGAGTTTACAGGCATCTCCTTTTTTTGCAACCGAAATAATACGAATCATGCCTTCATTATCGTAATCAAAAACCTTAATTTTCACTGCCGTTACTTTGTCTGCCACAAAGGGGTAAAGGTGAGAAACTGAGCCTTTGGCATCAAACAAACGAAACGCATACTCGTAGGCAAACCCATTTCCTCCCTCAATAGGTTTATTATCATCTGCTACCGAGGATAAAAAGAGACGGTACAAATTTCCATCGTCGCCTTCCATGCCTTCGATGATTACCTTAAAAACGCGCCCTCCCAATTCTTTTTGTAACTCTCCTTCAATCGGATTAAATGGTCCTAATGTTACCCACTTGTTATCTACCGATTTATCATCACCATAAATTTTTGAAGCCAATAAAATTCCACTCTTAAAATTGCCAACAGGATCAGGCCTTATCGCATCCGGATCAGAATGAGCTTTAGAACCTCCATACACCGAAAATTTTGTTTTGCTATTAAAATCGTTATGATTCTCATCATACATACCACCACAATCCGGATCAAAGACGCGGATATAAACCGGTTTTTTGTAAGACTCAGGGACAATAAAAAAGAACGTTTGTACAAAATCATCATCGCCCCAATTCTTATCTGCCTGTTTACTAAAAGTGCAGATAAACGGGATCTTTTCATCGACTGAAGGAACCGGCTGAGCAACAAGATCCAGAGAACTGATTAAAAAAGTATATATAAGTATTCTAAAAAACTGCTTCATAAATTATTTTACATTCTCCGACACGATTATTGTTTTCTCTATTTTGTAGAGCTCCATTTTTTCAGTGTCTTTATTTTTTGCCACCACCCCCAACTGTATTTTATATGTTCCCGGCTTTTTATAACGATGTTTTACTGTGGATCCGGAATTAAAACGTCCGTCACCAAAAGCCCAGCATATCTTATCGGGTTTACAGTTTTTAATATAGAGATCTTTTGACATTAAAACAATTTCTTCATTTATAGACGCCTTTTCGCTGCAACTGATAACTAAATTTGTTGGTCTTTCAATTGTTAAAGGATAAGAAGTTTCGCTTATAAAAATTTCACCTGACATTTTATCCACTACATTTAAAACAACCTGGTATTCTCCCGGGCCAGGAAAGCAGTGGCGAGCACGCAGTCCCCTGCTCTTCTTACCATCACCAAAATCCCATTCGTAAGTTAAGGTTAATGTGTCTTTTGAAGCCAGGGTACTTTCTTCAACAAATGAATAACAAAACTGTGTTTTAGGAATTACCGTTTTTGCGTCCCTGAAATCAGGCATGCTGTTGGTAAAATAATAAATATCATCTTTAAACTTAGCGATGCGATTGCTTGAAAAATAGCCTGATGAAGAAGCGGAATCGACCCAGATCCCAAAATCATCGTATTTTGTGTTTATTGGAAAAGTCAAAAGTCTGGGTTCTTTTTTGGCAGAGTCTAGAGAGACAAAATAAATATCCATTCCTGTGCCAGTTTTTTTATCGCAGGAAAAATAAAGAACGTTGTTTGGACCAATAAAAGGAAAGACCTGGCTGTTTGTGTCGTTAATTAAAGCGTTGAGAGCCTGTGGTTCTGACCAGGAATCGCCCTGCAGGCTGGAGGCATAAAGATCAATTTTATTTTTTGCCCTGTTACGATCACTGGCAAAGATGAGCTGATCTTCCATAGGAGAAAGGGCTGGATGAAAATACGAAAAGGTATCCTTACAAAAAGATAATTGCTCTGGTCTTGACCACTTGTTTTCTGTTTTCTCGGATCTAAAAATTTTCAGAGCGGCCGTCTTTTTGTCATTTGCTGTAAAATAAATGATGGTTCCTTGCTTATTAATGCAGAAAGGACCTTCATACGCCTTTGAATTAATACGCGAATCGAAAGTCCTTGTATTTCTAAATTTAACCGGACTTACACGCGTAGAGCGATAAAGATCTGTGATCTCCGATTCGCCGTTTGCATCGACATAATCCACTCCCACTTCCTTATTTCTTCCAGACACAAAAAACAGTTCGTTATTCACAAAGAAAGGACTGAAATCTGGTTTATCGGAATTCAGCTTTAAACGCAGAACTTTTATAGTGGTTGTATCCTCTCTGCCCTCTACAAAACTTTCAAGCGTATCCTTCACCTCCTGAGCAACAGAAATCCTGATAATTAATAATAAAAGTATGCTAAGCCCGATCCTCATAAAAATTAGAAAAAGCGCACATTTGTTGCATTGATCTTATAACGGAAAATGTAGTGAAGCATAAATTCATGGCTTCCCGCTATATAGGTTTGAAGGTCATTCAGCGTGTATTCGTAGCCATAGCCTACATGTAGCTGTTCATTAACCCTTATATCTGTGTAAACAAGTGCAGAACTTCTATAGGTATAACCGGCCCCGAGTCCTATTATTTCTTTAAAATAAAATGTGGCTGAAAAATTTGGCGAAATAGGAGAACCTGAAATGTATTTTATAAGAACAGCGGGCTTAACCTTAAAATTTTTACCCATATCCACCACGACGCCGGAACTCAGGCAGGTTAGTGAATAGGGATTTAACCGGCCTGTAAATAAATTCGGTACCGATAAGCCTACGTAAAATGATTTGGTATGATAATAAGCTCCGGCTCCCAATTCTGGCATGGTTTTACGATTTACATTTGCTACAAAACTTGGATCTCCCGCTTCGGTGATATTTAGTTTGTCCCAGTTCGTAGAATAGGAATCTATGCCTGCCTGCAGTCCCAAAGCAAGATGTCCCTTTAAAAATTTAAAGCGGTAAGCATACACAAGATTCACCTTTGTATGATTAAACAAACCAAACTGACTATTCTGAAAATTTCCTCCAAGGCTTATACTTTTATTTTTAAGCGGTGAATGCACACTCAGCATTGCCTCTGTAGGCGATCCGTTAATGCCCATCCACTGTTTCCGGTAGAGGCCAGTCATGCTTAAGGCCTCCTGGCTGCCAGCATATGCCGGATTAAGAATTAAACCATTAAACATATATTGCACATAATTACTGCTATGCTGAGCATTTAAAGTAAATGCCGAGATATACACCAAAACTAAAAAAATAAATTTCTTTATCATTTATCGCGCTTTATAATAACAAACCCTGTAAAGTTTTTGAAGGTAGAAATTTCTATAATATAATAATAAGTATCATCGGCCAGGTTTTCGTTGTTGGAGTTAATACCTGCCCAATCGTTATGGTATTCTGGATTATGATATAACAAAGTGCCCCATCGGTTGTAAACAGAAATCTTCACATTTTCGTAGTAATCGAGCGAGGTGATTGTAAACTTGTCGTTTATTCCGTCATTGTTAGGAGAAAATGCATTGGGAATATTTAATTCTTTTACCCGGATAACGATGTCATCTGAAACATCGGGACAAGATTCGTTAGCTATAGTCCAGCGCAACAGGGTTGTTCCAAAAGGAAGGTTTGCAATAGTAGCGGAGGAATCGTGAGGATTTGTAAAAATACCCCCACCTGAAATGACAGACCAGGTGCCCGCGCCTGACTGTGGCGCATTAGCATTCAATTGATAAGAAGCAGTTTCAATAATTCGATCTGCGCCGGCATCCGGCACAATAGGATTGTCTGTACGCGTAATGGCTACTGTATCAGCTACAGTTGGGCAATTTCCATTTGAAATGGTCCATACAAATTCGTAAGGTCCGCCTTTAAGACCTGATATATGTGTTGTATTTGTTGTTATTTGCAGAATAGCGCATGAAGTTGTACCGGATAGCTGCGACCACGTGCCTGTGCCTACAAGAGGTTTATCAGCGTACATAGGAATTTCATCAGCACATACGAGACGATTTTCGCCTGCAGCGGTTTTTACCGGAACAGCATTTGAGAAAATAGAAACAGTATCTGCAGAAGCGGGACAAACACCATTCGTTATCGTCCATTCAAATGTATTATTACCGGGAATCAGTTGCGTGATAGTGCTTTGCGGCGTTTTATCATCCGAAAATTCTGCGTTACCAGACAAGGTTCTCCACAAGCCGGTAGTTCCCGCCGGAAGTAGAGCACTTAAACTTGTGCTGTCGCCGCAAACCTCCTGGTAATTACCGGCATTTGCCACTCCAAGCGTTTCATACCTGGTAATGTATAGCGTATCAGCAGTTGTAGGACAGAAGGCTTTAGAAACCGTCCAAATAAAACTTGAGAGGCCTGTGCCTAAACCAGTGACTTGTGTTGTGGCGCTGGTTACACTCGCCGGAATGCCAGCCCCACTTCCTAAGGTCCAGATCCCATAGCCATCGTTATTAGCTGTTAGTGTATATTCGGTAGCGCAGATTTGTTGGTTGCTGCCCACCAATGCATCCGGCAGAGGAGTTGCTGCAAAAACAAACACTGTATCAGAAGATGCAGGGCATACCCCATTGGTTGCGACCCATACGAACTGATTTAGTCCTTCACTTAAATTTGAGACTACCGCAGTTGAACTACCTACTGAAGATAAAGAAGAAGATATCAGATACCCCGTCCAGCTGGCAGTGCCAATTGATACTGGTAGTGCCGCAAGAGTGCAGGAAGAGGCACAAACTGTAAAATCGGAGCCTGCGATGGCACCCGATGGATTTAAATCCCTTAAAATTTCTACGGTAGCAGTTGCGGCAGGACAAACACCGTTAGCTACAGTCCATAAAAAAACATTTGATCCGCCCGCTAAACCAGAAACCTGGGTTGTATCATTACCGGGAGAAGTGATAGTAGCAGAGGAACCGAGCAACGACCAAACGCCCGTTCCTACCGTTGGTAAAGCGCTAAGTGTAGCATCTGCCGAGCATACCGTCTGACTTGTTCCTGCAAAAGCAACAGGCTGAACATCCTGGATAACAACCACCGTGTCTATTGCAGAAGGACAAGAACCATTAACCACCGTCCATGCAAACACATTGGTTCCGGTAGACAAGGCCGTTACGTTTGCTACGGCAGAAGTTGAAGAAGTTATGGCCGCGTTACCTGCTAACACCGACCATGAACCAGAACCTGGTCCAGTAACACTGGCAGTAAGAGTGGCTTCCTGGGCACATAAAACCTGATCTGTACCTGCCTGTGCGGTAGGCGGCAGATCGCGTGTAATGATAACAGTTGAACTCGCAGCAGGGCAAATACCGTTAGTGACGGTCCAAACAAAACTATTGGCAGTGGGATCAAGATTAGTAACGGCAGATACAGCGCTCCCCAATGACAGTATGGAGGCATTGCCTGAGGTGGACCAGGCACCCACTCCAACAGAAGAACTAGTTGCTGCTAAAGTGAAACTTGATGAACAAATACTTTGATCGCTGCCCGCACTGGAAACAGGCTGCTCATCGCGCCATATAAGTACCGAAGAGGTGCCTGTAGGACAGGAACCACTGGAGACGGTCCATAGAAAAACGTTAGCGCCTACATTTAAAGAAGTAACCGATGCTGTATTGCTCGAAGGATTTGTGATGGAAGAAGTGCCACCTATCACTGACCAGAGGCCTGTGCCGGCAGTAGGACTGCTGGCACCGAGAGTAACACCTGAAGAACAAACAGTTTGACTGTTACCTGCAACAGCAACAAGCGCCGGACTTCGGTAAACAGATACAGTTGAAGTGGCAGCAGCACATACACCATTAGATACAGTCCAGACAAATTGATTTAGCCCCGTACTCAGACCTGTGACTAGTGAAGAAGCTGTGGTTGTAGAAGTAATTACAGCAGACCCGGAAAGCAAAGTCCATACTCCCGTTCCTGGAGTAGAAGAAGTCGCTGCCAGGGTGGTGCTCGAAATACAAACAGTTTGATCACTTCCCGCACTTGCCAAAGGAGCAAGATCGCGGTTGATCGTTACTACGGATGTTGCCGAAGCACATGCCCCGCCTGTAACCGTCCATAAAAATTGATTTGGCCCAGCGCTCAAACCCGTGGCTTGTGAAGTATAAGAAGAGGAAGATATCACAGTTGCCGATCCTGAAACAACAGACCATGATCCGACGCCAACAGTTGGACTCGTTGCCCCAAGAAGTACTGACGAAGAACAAACGGTTTGCAGCGTTCCTGCATTCGAAGTAGGAGGAATATCTCTGATAACGGTTACAGCAGAGGTTGCTGAAGTGCAGGCAAAATTGGAAACCGTCCATAAAAATTGCGTGGCCCCGGAACCAAGACCTGTTACCTGTGTAGAAGCATTGGACGGAGCCGTTATGGTGGCACTGCCACCTAACACCGACCAGGACCCTGTGCCAACTGTGGGTGATACGGCTGCTAAATTTGCGGAAGGAGAACACACTGCGGCGGCAGTTCCTGCATTTGCAGTTGGAAGAGCATTTCTAAAAATTATTACCGTGGAAGTAGCGGCAGTACAATTACCGTTAGAAACCGTCCAGACAAACTCATTTGTACCAAAGCTCAAACCCGTTGCCTGCGAAGAATACGATGCGGGAGAGCTTATTGATCCAGTGCCCGTTAAGACCGTCCACAGACCCGTTCCCACTGTGGGATTGACAGCCGCAAGGGTATAGTTAGCAGCACAAATCGTTTGACTCGTACCTGCATTAGAAACCGGTTGTATGTTGCGAATTAGTGTAGCAATAGAAGTTGCAGAAGGACATGAACCGTTTGTGACTGTCCATAAAAATTGATTGCTGCCATTGCTTAAACCTGTAACTGCAGAAGAAAAACTGGAAGCGCTAACTAAACTTGCTGTACCGCTAATTACCGACCAAAGGCCAGAACCAGTTGTTGGAGATATAGCCGCAAGTGTGGCAGAAGAAGCACAAACCGTTTGACTCGTTCCGGCATTAGAAGTTGGCGGGATATCTCTTAAAATAGTAACGGTAGAAGTTGCGGCAGTACAAATACCGTTAGATACTGTCCAGACAAACTGATTTGTACCAAAGCTCAAACCCGTTGCCTGCGAAGAATACGATGCGGGAGAGTTTATTGATCCGGTGCCCGTTAAAACCGTCCACAGACCTGTTCCCACTGTGGGATTGACAGCCGCAAGGGTATAGTTGGCAGCACAAATCGTTTGACTCGTACCTGCATTAGAAATCGGTTGTATGTTGCGAATTAGTGTAGCAATAGAAGTTGCAGAAGGACATGAACCGTTTGTGACAGTCCATAAGAATTGATTGGTACCGGTGCTTAAACCTGTAACTGCAGAAGAAAAACTGGAAGCGCTAACTAAACTTGCTGTACCGCTAATTACCGACCAAAGGCCAGAACCAGTTGTTGGAGATATAGCCGCAAGTGTGGCAGAAGAAGCACAAACCGTTTGACTCGTTCCGGCATTAGAAGTTGGCGGGATATCTCTTAAAATAGTAACGGTAGAAGTTGCGGCAGTACAAATACCGCTAGATACTGTCCAGACAAACTGATTTGTACCAAAGCTCAAACCCGTTGCCTGCGAAGAAAAACTTCCCGGCGAACTTAACGACCCGGTACCTGTTAAGACTGTCCATAGACCCGTTCCCACTGTGGGATTAACAGCTGCAAGGGTATAGTTAGCAGCACAAATCGTTTGACTCGTACCTGCATTAGAAACCGGTTGTATGTTGCGAATTAGTGTAGCAATAGAAGTTGCAGAAGGACATGAACCGTTTGTGACTGTCCATAAAAATTGATTGCTGCCATTGCTTAAACCTGTAACTGCTGAAGAAAAACTGGAAGCGCTAACTAAACTTGCTGTACCGCTAATTACCGACCAAAGGCCAGAACCAGTTGTGGGGGATACAGCCGCCAGCGTGGCAGAAGAAGCACAAACCGTTTGACTCGTTCCGGCATTAGAAGTTGGCGGGATATCTCTTAAAATAGTAACGGTAGAAGTTGCGGCAGTACAAGTACCGTTAGAAACCGTCCAAATAAACTGATTTGTACCAAAGCTCAAACCCGTTGCCTGCGAAGAAAAACTTCCCGGCGAACTTAACGACCCGGTGCCTGTTAAGACTGTCCATAGACCCGTTCCCACTGTGGGATTAACAGCCGCAAGGGTATGGTTAGCAGCACATAGCGTTTGATTCGTTCCGGCATTAGAAACTGGTTGAATATCTCGTATAATAGTAGCAATGGAGGTTGCAGAAGGGCAAGAACCATTAGAGACAGTCCATAAGAATTGATTGGTACCGGTGCTTAAAGCCGTTACACCCGACGAGAAACTTGTGACAGAAGTGACATTCCCGGTGCCTGTTAACACAGACCAATTACCTGACCCTATAGTAGGTGAAGTTGCACTAAGCGTTGCAGTGGCTGCACATACACTTTGAGTTAAGCCTGCGTTGGAGGTGGGCGGCAGATATCTGAAAATAGTCACTGTAGAAGTTGCGGGCGTACAAACACCATTACTCACCGTCCACACAAATTGATTTGTACCCGCCGAAAGTCCGCTAACAGCAGAAGCCGGGTTGGTTAAAGTCGTAACTGAAGCTGTGCCTGAAAGTACCGACCACAAACCCGTACCCGCAGTAGGTGTTACCGCCGCCAAAGTAACAGTGGATGCACAAGGCGTTTGACTTGCCCCGGCGGCAGATACCGGTGGCACGGAACGGAATACAGTAACCAAAGCTGTAGAAGTCGGGCACGGACCATTGGAGACAGTCCACACAAAAGAATTGGTACCAATGCTTAAACCCGTTACAGATGAAGAAAACGAGTTTGAGGCAGAAAGCGTGGCCGTGCCACCCAATACAGTCCAATTACCCGAACCCGGAGAGGGCGGTGAAGCTCCAAGAACACTGGAGGCAGAACAAACACTTTGGTTGGTACCCGCCACTGCCGCTGATGGTGGGGCAATAACATTCACCGTAATAGTGTTGCTGTTAGATGCAGATAAAGAGCAACTACCGGAAGACGACACTACCCTGCGGAAATAAGCAGTTGTGGTAAGCGTTCCCGAAGTATAACCCTGTGTTGTGTTTGTACCCGGAGCGGCTGTCCAGGTTGCATTATTAGCACTGGTTTGCCATAGATATAAAGTTCCTCCAGTGGGTACAGATCCGGTAAATGTAGCAGGTGAAGTTCCAGCACAAATGGTTTGTGTAGCAGTTACCGTATTGTTGGCTATTACCGCACAACCCAGCTTTGCCACAAAAACATTTGTGCCACCGCCGCTTTGTAAAGTCGTTGTAGCATTAATTACCATCGATCCATCCTGTTCTCCACAAGTGTAAATTCCTCCTGTGCCGTCAACTGTAAGTCCATTCACATAGTCCCTGGCATTTCCACCTGCTTTTGTGCTCCAAAGAAAACTTCCTGTATTAGAGTAGGAACTGATAAAAACGTCATGACCACCCGCAGACGCAAGGTTTGGTCCACCCCCAGCACTGTAATTAATACTACTTGTATAAACTCCGCCCAAAATGATATTCCCATTAACATCTACTTCAAGAGCCCTTCCAATTTGTTCACCTGCCCCATTTCCGGTTACGGAGGCATTCCACGAAAATGTGCCAGCAGATTTTCCCAATTGCGCGAGAAAAAGATCCAGGTTTCCGCCAGTTGTTAGACTTTGCGTTAATGTAGGTGTAGGATATTTAAAATTTATATTTCCATCAAAGTAGCCTGTAACATATAAGTTCGAAGCATCTTGTGCAATGCTCCAACCTACTACCATATCACCACCCGTGCTACTGGTAATGTTATTCTGCCAGTTAAACATTCCAGCCTGCGTTACGGAGAGTATATATACCTGAGCTTTATTGTTTTGTTGCGCCTGGAGGGTTGCACTGGTGGAACCAGAAGCATCTTTAAAAATAAGATGGTCATCATAGCGTCCGATGAAGTACACGTTATTCGCATCTGCAGTAACACTAAATCCCATGTCATCTTTACTACTGCCACCCGATACTACCCACTGAATGACCCCACTGGAATTGTATTTAGCACCGTATGCATTTACTTGCGTAGAAGCCGAACCGATGGAGGTTGTTTTTGTGACAGCACTTCCATAAGAATAAAATGTTGCTGGAGTAGACTCATAGCTCCCGGTAAGATAAACTCCGTTAGCATCAGAAGCCATTTTCCAGGAATACTCATCGTTTGAGCCTCCAAACTTTGTAGCCCATACCAGCGCTCCAGCGGAAGTGTATTTCGCCAAAAAGCCGTCAGCTCCACCGGAAGATGTCAAAGTATAAGTAGAAGAGGATGGATCAAAATCGGCAGTCCCGGTAAAAAAACCCGTTACATATACATTACCGGCGCCATCGCAGGAAACACCATGAATTTCGTCGTTGTTGGTGCCTCCTATCTTAATAGCCCACAAAACTGTTCCCGACTGATCGTATTTAGCCAGAAAACCATCGCTACTGCCGTAGGTAGAAGATAACGAAGATCCGTAAACTGAACTTAAGTTCCCAAAGAACTCACCACCTACATATATATTTGTTGAAAAACTGTCGTAAGCCACATCCCAGGCACTTTCGTACGAAGATGAATTAGCATCTTTGCCCCAAACCCACGCAGGAGCCTGAGACAGCAGGGCTGCTGAATAAAAAAAAGTAAAAATTACAAGTAGTACTTGTCTCTTCATCTAGTTCGTAAATAATGTTAACTTAACCCAGAGGCATTGGGGGTAAGTCGATTATCGTGCCAATATATTGAAATAAAAAATATAAGGTAGTAAAATTACTGCATACTCGATGAATACAAGATTTCAGGGCATGAAATTATATAGACCTTCTGCAAATCACTAATATCCTTAGACGGAGGCATTCTGAGTGTTGCGAATATTTCCCAACTCCCGGCGTTAATTGAAAGCAATGGGCAATTTAAGCCTCGTTTTCCCCATTTAATTTAACCTTTTGTCCAACATTGATTATCTTGTCACCTAATAATTGTACAGAAAAGGCAGAACCATATGGATTACCAACTATTATTACAAAGCGTTTCAAAACATATCAGCCTCACTAAAAATGAGGAAGAAAGTTTTACCGCTCTCTTCCAGGAAAAAAAACTGAAGAAAAAACAATTCCTGGTCCATGAAAATGAGTTTAATAAGTTTACAGCCTTTGTTACCAAGGGATGCCTGCGTTCGTATTCCGTTGACCGAAACGGATTTGAACACATCATTCAGTTTGCCCCGCCCGGCTGGTGGATCGCCGACATGGCAAGCGTTATTTCTAACCAACCAGGAAAACTTAACATAGACGCCCTGGAGGAAACCACCATGCTTATCCTTACAAGAGAAGATCAATTACAACTCTTTGAAAAAATCCCGAAGTTTGAACGTTTTTTCCGCATCATTACCGAAAATTCCATTGCTGCTAATAGCCACCGCCTGATAGACTATATGGGACTTACAGCACAAGAAAGGTATTTTACTTTCTGCAACCGCTACCCTACTCTTATGCAAAGCCTGCCGCAAAAACAGATTGCTTCTTATATTGGTGTTACGCCCGAGTTTTTAAGCAAAATTAAAGCGGAGTTTCTGAAGAAAAAGTAAGTAATAGCTAAGTTGTTACACAGGTTGCCCAGCTACACTGACCTGTACGTTTACCAGATTAACGCAGATAAATTGGTTTGCAAATGCAGGATTCTCAAAACGATGCTAAAACGAAGCCTTGCTGTGACCACTCTCTTAGCCATGCCTTCTATTGTAAAACCGTTAGCGTCTTGTTTTAGTAGTCCTTCAGCCTGCAATGCACTTCGCTAGTTAGTACGTTAACCTCCTGGTAAAAGCCCACAACCCCTAAAAAAAACAAGCAAAGCAACCTGCAATTTTCGTTTTAACTACTATTTGAGATGGCTTTGCTCGTGTTAAGCCGTTTTTATTTCAAATCAAAGCGGTCAAGGTTCATTACTTTCACCCATGCAGCAACAAAGTCAGTCACGAACTTTTGTTTTGCATCAGCACTTGCGTAAACTTCCGCCAAAGCTCTTAATTCAGAGTGAGATCCAAAGATAAGGTCTGCGCGGGTCGCCGTCCATTTAAGAGTTCCAGTCTTTCTATCTTTCCCTTCAAATTCTTCTTTCGAATCGCCTTTAGTTGTCCAGGCAGTGCTCATGTCTAAAAGATTTACAAAATAATCATTGGTTAAGGTCTCTTTTTTTGTTGTTAGAACACCAGCACTTGAGTGATTGTAATTTACATTTAATACCTTCAAACCGCCCATCAAAACAGTCATTTCAGGAGGAGTTAATTTTAGCAATTGTGCTTTATCCACCAAAAGTTCTTCTGTTGAAACTGTGTATTTTGTTTTCAAATAATTCCTGAAACCATCTGCCATTGGCTCCAAAACAGCCATTGACGCCACATCTGTCTGCTCTTGTGTAGCATCCATACGTCCGGGAGTAAATGGAACCTCAATAGTATACCCTCCATTTTTTGCAGCTTTCTCAATTCCTACAGAACCGCATAATACGATTAAATCGGCCGTAGAAATTTTTGCGGTTTTAGATTTTGAATTAAAGTCATTTTTAATTTTCTCAAGAGTTTTTAATACTTTCTCTAATTGTTCAGGATTATTTACTTCCCATTTATTTTGTGGCGACAAGGTAATTCTGGCTCCGTTTGCGCCACCCCGTCTATCTGAATTGCGATACGTAGATGCAGATGCCCAGGCGGTGGCTACCATTTCACTTACCGATAAGCCTGAATTTAATAGAGATGATTTTAACCCGGCAATGTCTTTTGCGTCAACAACCGGATGATTGAGAGCCGGAATTGGATCCTGCCAAATTAACTCTTCTTTGGGAACATCTTTGCCTAAGTACAAGGTACGCGGCCCCATATCACGGTGTGTTAGCTTAAACCAGGCACGGGCGAAGGCATCAGCAAAAGCATCTGGATGATCAAGAAAATACCTGGAAATTTTCGCATAAGATGAATCCACCCGTAGCGACAAATCTGTGGTTAGCATGGTTGGTAAATGCTTTTGGTTGCTGTCAAACGCATCAGGAACAACAGCGGAACCATTTTTTGCAACCCATTGATGAGCGCCGGCCGGACTCTTGCTTAATTGCCATTCGTAATTAAAAAGTGCAGTAAAAAAACCATGGCTCCATTTTGTGGGCGTGGTAGTCCAGGTAACTTCTAATCCGGATGTAATGGCGTCTTTTCCTTTTCCCGATTTGTATTTGCTGGCCCAGCCAAAACCCTGCTCTTCGATAGCCGCTCCTTCAGGTGCAGAACCAACCAGGGCAGCATCCCCGGCACCGTGTGTTTTTCCAAACGTATGTCCACCGGCTATTAAGGCTACCGTTTCTTCATCGTTCATTCCCATTCTGCCAAAAGTTTCACGAATATCTTTCGCAGCAGCAAGGGGGTCTGGATTTCCATTGGGACCCTCGGGATTTACATAAATTAGTCCCATTTGTACTGCAGCTAGAGGGTATTCCAGTGCACGGGCATCGCCTGTATGTCTTTTATCATCTAACCATTTTTTTTCAGAACCCCAGTACACGTTGGTTTCGGGCTCCCAAACATCTTCCCTTCCACCTGCAAAGCCAAAGGTTTTAAACCCCATGTCTTCTAAAGCAACGTTTCCCGTAAGAATCATCAAATCTGCCCAGGAAATTTTATTGCCATATTTTTGCTTTATTGGCCAGAGTAATCTTCTCGCTTTATCTAAATTTCCGTTATCAGGCCAGCTATTTAAAGGTGCAAATCGCTGCTGCCCTGCACGCGCTCCACCTCTGCCATCGCCCGTGCGGTAGGTACCAGCGCTGTGCCACGCCATACGTATAAAAAACGGACCATAATGTCCAAAATCTGCCGGCCACCAATCTTGCGAATCTCTCATTAATTCATGCAAGTCTTTTTTCAATGCGTCCATATCAAGACTTTTAAACGCTTTTAAATAATCAAAATCTTTATCCATGGGATTTGACAAAGTTGAATTTTGTCGAAGGATGTTTAAATTCAACTGATTTGGCCACCAATCGGTAGCGTTAAAACCTTTAGAATTAAAATTCATAACAGGTTGTTCAGCAGAAGCTGTTGATTTACTGTCGTAACCAAAGGGGCATTTACCTTTACTTTCCATAGGAGTTTGAGCTAATGAGTTAATTGATAGAATGAGACTTGAAACAATAATTATATTTTTCATTGTAATTTTTCAGGGATTTAATTTGTTTGTAAAACTAAACCATATCTTTGTTTGATAAAAACGATAATTTAGATATTAACATTGATAGAATAGATGAACATACAGCAATTTCAATACATTCTTGCCGTAGCAGAGCACAAGCATTTTGAACTGGCCGCTGAAAAGTGCTTTATTACACAATCTACATTGAGCACCATGATTTCGAAGTTTGAAGATGAAATAGATGTTCAGATTTTTGACAGAAAAAAGAAACCCGTTCAAATTACAAATGAGGGCTCGGTAATAATAGAACAATTAAAAATTATTACCAATACCATTGAACAACTGCAAGAGTTAGTAAAAGAAGTAAGGGGAGAAATAAAAGGAACTGTGACTTTATCTGTAATACCAACAGTTGCACCCTTTTTACTACCTTTATTTTTGCAGGATTTTGCCGCTAAATTTCCTAGCTTAACTATAAAAGTAAGAGAAGAAACTACCAGTGAAATTATTCGAAAAATAAAGTCGCGTGAACTGGACATTGGCATACTTTCCATTCCGTTAGCAGATAAAGATCTTATTGAAATAAAACTCTACGACGAGCCCTTTGTTTTTTTTGATGCAGGCAATGTTGTTGATAAAACTGTCTCCATGAAAAAAATTAATCTGAAAAATTTGTTTTTAATGGAAGAAGGGCATTGCATGCGTACACAGGTATTGCAGCTTTGCGATATCAGTAAACAACAAATTGATACCAAACTAAATTTTGAATATATGGCAGGGTCCATTGATAGTTTGTTGCGTTTTGTAAAAGCAAATAAAGCCACTACACTCCTACCTTACTTAGCAGTTAACGACTTTTCAAAAGAAGAAAAAATGCATGTGGGCCGTTTTTCTTCACCTGTGCCTTATCGCACGGTAGGTATGGTTGTTCATCGCCATTTTGTGAAGAAAAAATTATTCGAAATTTTGCAAAAGGATATAATGATCAAAGTTTCGTCAGTAATCAGCAAAACGGATATCGTTGGTGAAAAATTATCGCCGAGATAGCGTGTTTTTGTTGCATGAACTGACAGAACTCCAAAAAAAATGCGCTACCAGTGTGCTTTAATGGCGGGAAAAACATCTTAGCCTTCTTGTTCATTGTCTGAAAAGCCGTCTGTTTCGCCTATAAGAGAGGACTTTAATCTTATCTCTGTATAACTCTTAACCTACCTTATCTAAATTTCTTAATCTAGGTTATTAGCTGGTGACTTCCTGGTGTCCTACCTTTGAGTCATCAAAATTACAAAACATGGACAGAATAGATTTTATTAAGAAAGGCCTGATGGGAACAGGAATGTTTCTGGTAGGAAATGGAGTTGCTGATACATTGACGAATGATATTGACGAACTTCATAAACTTGACATCATAGGATTTAATCATTTGCCCACAACAACCTCAAAAATTATGGAAAATACAATCGTTCACAAAGCCGAAACACGTGGCCACGCAAACCACGGTTGGTTAAACAGTCATCATACCTTTAGTTTCGCAAATTATTATAATCCTGAAAGAATGCACTTTGGTGTATTAAGAGTTTTAAACGACGACCAGGTAGATGCCGGAATGGGCTTTGGCACTCATCCTCACGATAACATGGAAATTATATCTATTCCATTAGAAGGGGATTTGGAGCACAAAGACAGTATGGGAACTACAGCGGTTATTAAAAACGGCGACATACAAGTAATGAGTGCAGGTACTGGTATCACGCACAGCGAGTATAACAAAAACAAAGACAAACTTGTAAAGTTTTTACAGATCTGGGTCTTCCCTAACAAGAAAAATGTAACACCGCGTTATGACCAAATTACTTTAAAAGAAAGCGATCGTCATAATAAATTGCAACAAATTATTTCTCCTAACGCAGATGATGAGGGAGTTTGGATTCATCAAAACGCCTGGTTTCATTTAGGGAAATTTGACAAAGGTGTAAGCTCAGACTATTCTATCAAAGCAAAAGGAAATGGTGTTTATGCCTTTATTTTAAAAGGAGATGTAACAATTAACGGGCAAAAATTAAATCAACGCGATGGGTACGGTATTTGGGACACTGATAAACTTTCAATAAGTGCCGACAGCGATGCTGAGTTTTTGTTGATGGATGTTCCGATGACGATCTAAAATATAACCACTTAGACACTAAGGTCACTGAGCAGCACTAAGAGAAATTATGCAGGTGAGTTAAGTGATGTTTACAAGAGCATGGGGAGGGAAAAGGATTTTAGTAGAACCACTTAGACACTAAGGTCACTGAGCAGCACTAAGAGAAATTATGCAGGTGAGTTAAGTGATGTTTACAAGAGCATGGGGAGGGAAAAGGATTTTAGTAAAACCACTTAGACACTAAGGTCACGAAGGAGCACTTCACTGAGCAGCACTAAGAGAATAAAGCAGGTGAGTTAAATGATTTCCTTAGTATTTTAAGTGTCTTAGTGGCAAAATAAACTTAAGCAATCAATAATTAATAATTAAAAACAAAAAAACAATGAGCAAAATTAAATGGAATTTAGACCCAGCGCACAGTGAAGTAACTTTTAAAGTGAAACACATGATGATTACTAACGTTAGCGGAAATTTTACTGATTTTTCGGTAGATGCTGAAACAGAAGGCGAAGACTTTACAACTGCCAACGTAACCTTCAGTACCAGAACAACCTCTGTAAATACAAATTCTGAACAACGCGACGGTCATTTACGTTCACCGGAATTTTTTGATTCTGAAAAATTTCCTGAATTAAAATTCAAAGGAACTAAATACGAAAAAGTTTCAGGCGACGATTATAAATTACATGGTGATCTTACTATAAAAGATGTAACCAAAAACATTACACTTGATGTAGAATACGGTGGAATCAATAAAGATCCGTGGGGCAATATGAAAGCCGGTTTTACAGTGAGCGGTAAAATTAACCGTAAAGACTTCGGTCTTACCTGGAACGCGGCTCTGGAAACAGGTGGCGTAATGGTAAGTGAAGATGTTAAAATCAACTGTGAAATTCAATTGGTAAAAGGCTAATCTTATTACTGCTTACACCGAAGCCTTCTTAAACCGAGAAGGCTTTTTTTATTCTGAAACTTTGAATTTTAGCTTTTTTTAGAACTTATCGGATTGGTTTTTGTATACTTTTGAACAAACGAAACACACATGAAAAATCTATTGATTATCGCCCTGACTCTTTCAGGATTATTTAGCGCTTACAGTCAAACCCCTGTTTGGACGAAAGAACAATTGATGCCGACCAAAGATCTTGCTGAAAAAATTAAAACAAATGCAAAAGATAAACCTATCATTTTTAATGTAGGTCCAATGGAAAACATTAAGACTGCTGTTTTTGTAGGAAGAGCTACCAGCGCTACCTGTGTCGAAAAAATGAAATCTACTTTATCGATGGAGAACAAAACAAAGCAAGTAGTAGTTTATTGTGGCTGTTGTTCTTATGCCAGCTGTCCAAACATTAAACCTGCTTATGATGCTTTAATGGGAATGGGTTTTAAAAACACAAAGGTACTTGAGCTTCCTGAAGGCATTAAGCCTGATTGGGTTGCCAAAGACTATCCGATGGAAGAATAATATATAATTAATATATTTTGTAAAGCTACGTAAGACTACGTAGCTTTATTTTTTTATACCTTTTAATCCGCAAACTGACTTATGACCAGCGCTATTATTATTACTTTTTGTTCTTTGCTGCTCATTGCTTACGTATTTGACCTTACCTCTTCCAAAACAAAAATCCCTTCGGCAATTTTGCTCTTGTTGTTAGGGTGGACAATCCGGCAGATCATTGACTTCTCAGGAATTCAACTTCCGAACTTCGCTCCTATTCTTCCGGTATTAGGAACTGTTGGACTTATCTTAATAGTGCTTGAAGGATCACTTGAACTGGAACTTAACCGATCAAAGTTTAAGATGATTTCAAAATCATTTTTCGGAGCCCTTCTCCCTTTATTTGTATCCGCATTTTTACTGGCATATTTATTTCGTCATTATGGTGGCGGATCTTTTAGAGACGGTTTAGTAAACGCAGTACCTTTTTGCATTATTAGCAGCGCCATAGCTATCCCAAGCGTGAGAAGTTTAAGCTCTGCCTCTAAAGAATTCGTAATTTACGAAAGCAGTCTCTCTGACATATTGGGTGTTTTACTTTTTAATTTTGTAGCACTTAACGAAAGTTTTGGCACTTACTCGTTCGAAGTTTTTGCTTTGCAACTTTTTATCATTATTGGAGTTTCTTTTTTAGCGACCATCGCACTCTCCTATCTCCTCAATAAAATTGAGCACCATATAAAATTTGTTCCGATTATACTTTTGGTGATTTTAATTTATGCCGTATCTAAAGTGTATCATTTGCCAGCATTAATATTTATTTTGCTTTTCGGATTGTTCATTGGAAATATCGATGAATTGAAACGCTTTAAATGGATTGAAAAACTTAAGCCGGACGATTTAAACAGAGAGGTTCAAAAGTTTAAGGAATTAACCGGTGAAGCGACTTTTTTAGTGCGTGCTCTTTTTTTTCTTGTTTTTGGTTACCTGCTTGAGACGTCTGAAATTCTCAATCCGGCCACTTTAATTTGGTCCATAGGCGTTGTTGCAGGTATTTTTGTTCTCCGGTTTATTCAGCTAAAAATATCCAAACTTCCTTTAAGTCCTTTACTTTTTATAGCCCCGCGCGGACTAATTACCATTTTATTATTTCTTTCGATCGATTCTTCACAGCGCATACCTTTAGTCAATAATTCGTTGATCATCCAGGTGATTATTTTTACTGCCTTGATTATGATGGCCGGACTTCTGACTTTGAAAAAAGAAGTTTTAGAGTAGTAGGCATGCGGTGGCGATAACTGAATTCATCATAAAAAACGAAAAACGCTCAATAAAATCTAATTATTGATCGCCCCCGCATCAATCCAGCAGATAATAGTATTCTTCTCAACTGCGGTTAAAGTATTATTCTTCGGCATTGTAGCATTTATTACAGAAGAACGTACAGTAGCCGAAGCATTTTTAACCTGCGAGTAGGTGGTTAAAGCTCCCGGACCATTTGAACTGCCATTCGCGTGGCATCCTGACGTAGCGCATTTTGAACTTATGAGGGGTCCAACAGTTGCAGCATAAGTTGGCGTTGTGCCGGTACAATCTGGTATAAAAGCGACTGGAGTTGTACTTAGGGTGTCTTTCTTTTTGCAGGAAATAAAAAGCAGTAAAGTAAGGGAGAGCAATAGATTTATTCTTTTCATAAAAAAACTTTAATCAAAGTTAGCAAAACAAGATGATAAAATCTTTTAGAGAAAAAGAAAAGCTGGCTGTAGTCAAAAAACAGTACTTTCATGAAAAATTTTATTTTACTGATGAAAAACTTTCTGCTTCTCGTTTCCTTTTTACTTTCACAATCATTTAATGCCCAGGACGAAATTATTACTTTAAAAACTCCAGCAGGAGATTTAGAAGGAAGTATCTTAATGCCTGCCAAAAGTACCCCTGTTCCTCTGGTGCTAATCATTGCAGGCTCTGGTCCTACGGATAGAAATGGCAATAACAGCGAGATGGAAAATAATTCTCTAAAATTACTCGCTGCCGAATTTCAAAAAAATGGCATTGCCAGTTTTCGTTTTGATAAACGTGGTATTGGTCAGAGTGCTGCCATGCATACCGACGAGTCTGAAATGCGTCCCGAAACGTACATTGAAGATGTAAAATCCTGGATTAATCTACTTGTAAAGGACAAGCGCTTCAGCAGAATTATTGTAGCCGGCCACAGTGAAGGTTCCTTATTTGGTATGATAGCATCCGCCAATAATAAAAACGTAAGCGGATTTATTTCCATTGCAGGGGCAGGAAAACCCATTGATGAAATATTAAAAGAACAGTTTTCTAAAACTCCTGACAATGTAAAAAACATTGTTTATGAGATGCTGGATAAACTCAAAAAAGGTGATACACTCACGAACGTGCCACCCCTATTTTATGCCATATTCAGACCAAGCATACAACCTTATATGAGGGCCTGGATGAAATACAATCCTCAAACGGAAATAAAAAAACTAAATGTTCCTATTCTCCTTACAAGCGGAACAACAGACATTCAGGTGAAAGAAGAAGACGCACAGCTTCTCGCTAAAGCACAACCAAAAGCCCAGTTAAGCATTATTAAAAACATGAATCACGTATTAAAGGATTGTGATACCACTGAAAAAGAGACACAGCTGAAAACTTACAACGATCCGCTGTTGCCATTAAATAGAGAGTTTGCAAAAGTTGTAGTTGATTTTGTAAACACCCATTTCTTAGACCTTGTAAATTCTCCAAAAGGTAAAAACTAGATGCTTAAAAAATGGAAAATACTCTCTGAAGAAGATGTATCGCCGTCGAAATGGTTTCCTATACTGAGACATGTTGTAGAACTACCAAACAAAAAAATAATTGACGATTATTTTATTTCTCCTTTCGGGAATGCTGTAATGGTTTTACCTTTTACTAAAACGAACGAAATGGTTTTAGTAAAGCAATATAAACATGGTCTTGGCGAAATTCTCATAGAACTTCCTGCAGGATTTCAGCAAGCCGGGAAAAGTATTGAAGAATCTGCGATTGCCGAATTACTTGAGGAAACAGGCATTCAGACAACTACTGACAATCTCGAGTTTATTGGAAAAATCAGTAATAATCCCACAAAGACCAACCAGGTCACACATGGTTTTATTGCACGGAATCTCACGTTTAATTCCGTGCAGCATTTTGATAGCACTGAAGAAATTGAGGTTTTGGTAGTTAAGCCAAAGCAGGTTTTAGAAATGATTGGCAGAGGTGAGCTCTGGACAGGCGATTCTGTGTCTATGATCTTGAAAGCTTTCATGGTTTATCCGGAGCTTTTTTAATTCTCCATTATACGTAAACTCACCGTATCGATTCTATGCTTACATGTATTAACAGGCAACTTTAAGCCACTGCCACTATCCATATCTGCGCGTGCTAGCGGACTTTGTGAGGATTTGTTTGTCTGTAAACAATTATTATCTTTATAAAACACAAAATCCCGTTCTTCGTTAAAAGGCTATTAAATATGACAAAGTATTTTTTGAAGACCACTTTAAAATACCCTAAAAAGGTTTTTTTATTCATTGCTATTTTTCTAATCAGTTTCACGGCATCAACCTGCTATTCCCAGGTTGCTTCGAACGTTTTTCCTTTAAGCCCACTGGCTACAAAAACGCTTATTGACAGTCTCACCAACCAGATTATTAAATATTACGTTTTTAAGGATGCTGCCATTAAGATGAACAGCTATATTAAAAAAAGATATAAAGAAGGGCATTACAATAACATCAAGGATCCCCATGCTTTAGCTGGCGCACTGACTTCTGATATTTTATTTATAAACCGCGACGAGCATTTTCATTTGGAATACAATCCCCAGATGGCGAATGAACTCCTTGGAAATATTGACGATGTACCTAAGATGGTGGCTACGCGATTAAGACAGGAGAAAGAAAAAAACTTTGGGTTTAAAAAGGCTGAAATTTTAAACGGAAACATTGGGTATCTTGAAATCAGTGCCTTTTCGAGGCTTAACGGTTACTCCAAATCCACGGCGGACGCAGCATTAAAATTGCTTTCTAATTCAAGAGCACTCATAATTGACCTGCGTTATGGCATTGGCGGATCTCCCGACATGGTGAACCATATAATAAGTCACTTTTTTAAGATGCCAACACATGTGGTAGATATTTACATTCGCAGTGAGAACGCCACCCTACCCTACTACACCGTGCCTGACTCCTCTTACGGCGTGCTTACGGAGATTCCGATTTATATTCTTACAAGCTACAAAACTTTTTCGGCAGCAGAAGGATTAACGTATGAACTGCAGGCTTTAAAACGGGCAACTGTCGTGGGCGAGACTACCCGCGGCGGCGCGCACACCGTTACCTATCGCCCTTTAAGCAGTGGCTTTGTTTGCGACATTCCGTTTGGAAGAGCTACCAGTCCGGTAACAAAAAGAAATTGGGAGAAAACAGGTGTTATTCCAGATCTCAAAGTACCGGCGGAAAGAGCCCTGGAAATTGCCGAGACAAAAATATTTGAAGATGCATTTAACAAAGCAAAAGACTCATCAGAAATAAAAAGCTTAAAATGGCAGTTAGAACTAGTACAATCGATTAATCATCCTGTACAATTGGATACAGCTACCTTTAATAGTTTTACGGGGCTTTACGGAGCTTATGCAATCAGCTATTCTTACGGAGTACTTTATTATCAAAAAACCGGCAAGGCTAAATTCCCGTTGATTCCAATGACCACAAGTATGATGCGTGTGAAAGGCAACGACAGCTTTACCGTTGAATTTTTTAAAAATTATTTTGGTAAAATTACCCGTATTGCAACACGCTACGATGATGGACGTGTAGAATATGCCGACCGAACAGACTAAACCATTTTTTTTATTTAGTTTAAAAGAGACTGCCATAAGGTTGTCACTGCCTGATGCTTTCTTTGCATAAACATAAAATTTAACTCATGGAAAAATCTTATTCAATGTGTCAGAGTTGCTCTATGCCTCTGAAAGATGATCTGCAACACGGCGGAACAAATGCAGACGGAACTAAAAGCAATAAGTATTGCAGTTACTGTTATCAAAATGGAAAGTTCACTCAGCCTGACATCACCGCCGCAGAAATGCAAGTAGTTGTAAAAGGGAAATTAAAAGAAATGGGCGGCGTTTACCGTTTGTTCGCCGGATTATTTTCGAAGGGAGTTCCAAAGTTAGAGCGCTGGCAAAAACTAAAATAGAAGTAGTCACTATTTTAGGTCATTTGTAGTCAATCAGTAGAGAAAATTCTACATCTTATAAAAAAAATCTAAGAATAATTTTTCAAGATAATTTTTACGTGCGTCTGAATTCCTTTAATATTAAGGCATTCAGACCTCTTAACGTTCTTTGTATTTAACCGACAATGTAGGTACGTTTATTGAGCTGGATATAATAACTAATTATTAACTCTCAAAAAACTCTACTTATGGCACGCTATTCAAAAACAGCTTTGTACAAGTTACAAAATGAAATACAACACGAAATACATACCACTAAACCTGGAAAATTGAGTACAGACTTTGGTCACAAGCCAACGGTTCCGTTAATTCCAACAAGTCAGTTAAGTACTGCCACTGAAAAAGAAAATCCTTCATTGGGATCTTTAGCTCCTGCAACTAGTTCTCCCATGTATATAACAAGAACAACTAACCAGTCGGGCGAAGACGGAGAAACAAAGGCTCCTGCTAAAAAAGTTAAAGCAAAAGCACCTGCTAAGAAATCTGCGTCTAAAAAAACAAGCTCTGCTTCAGCTAAAAAAGCTACAGCAAAAAAAACAAGCCCTACGACTGCTAAAAAAACATCTGCGCCTGCTGGAAAAAAAGCTTCTTCTGCAAGCTCAGTTAAAAAAGCTGCTCCTAAAAAAGCTACAAAAACGGCGTCCAAAAAGGCAGCTGTTAAAAAAGCCAGCGTTAAGAAATCTGTTAAAAGGTCAGCTCCCAAAAAAGCTTCGGCAAATAGGATAGCTATTGGATCTTCATCAAAAAAAGTAGCGGCAAAATCAGCTAAAAAAGTAGCTTCAAAAAAAGCAACCAAATCTATGGGGTCTAAAAAAATAATGTCCACCAAAGCCAGCAGTGTTAAAAAAACTACCGCTAAAGGAGCGAAAAAAATGACCGGTAAGATGGCTTCAAAAAAACGTTCAACTAAAAAATAAATGCATGGCGAAGTATGGAAAGAAAGCTGGTGAAAAAGTAGAAAAAACCATGCACGAGCTTAAGAAAGGAACTTTAAAAAGTAGTTCCGGTCAAAAAGTTAAAAGCCGCAAACAGGCTATAGCGATTGGCCTTTCAGAAGCAAAACAAGCAGGTGGAAAAGTTCCGACAGCTCCGGCTAAAAGATCTTCAGCTAAGAAGCTTGCATCAAAGAAAGCTTCGCCCAAAAAAACATCGGCTAAAAAAGCAGCTAAAAAAAGAACAACAAAAAAATAATTAATAACACTTAAAAATAAGATTATGGCAACTCAAGAAAAAACATCAGCAGCAATTACAGATCTTATCGTAATTAACAATGACCGTTACGAAGGATATAAAACAGCCTCTCAGGAAACAAAAGAAGCAGATCTCAAGGAATTATTCAATTCTTACAGCGTTCAAAGTAATGGATTCGCAGGAGAACTTCGTCAATTTGTTCCTGCAGGCGAAGATCAGCCTAAACGCGATGAAACAAAAACAACTGGTAAATTGTTCAGAACCTGGATGGATTTAAAAGCGGCCGTTACTGGCAATGATCGTAAAGCGATTTTATCATCGTGTGAATTCGGTGAAGACACTGCAAAAAAACATTATAAAGATGCTCTAGAACATACTGAAGATATCGCTCCAGAAGCATTGGAAATCGTTCGCAAGCAAAGTGCTGAATTGCAAAAAGCTCACGACCGTATTAAAGCTCTTCGCGACGCCGCTAAGTAATTTTTAACTAGTACTCACCTCTACTGATTTATTTGGTAAGTCGGATCAATCAGTATACAAAACAAACATATATCATGTCAACACCAGAAATAAATAATCCGACAGTTGCTGGATCTGATCCAAAGGAAAAGAATCCACAACAAGATGATAAAAAGATCAATCCCTCTAAACCAGGGAGCGATCCTGATCAGACACCAGAACGTGAAACCAATAAACCACCGGTAGCAGAGCCTGAACCAGGACGAACTGAGAAACCGGGAAAAATAGGTTTCTAATTTTTGTCTCTGCATTTTATGCGCAGAGATAATAGGTCCGCAGATACTTAGGTGTCTGCGGATTTTTTGTGTGAACCGGTTTAACTATTGCCACAGATTTCACGGATTTCGCAGAATGATTAAAAATAGATATACGCCTTTGGCGGAAATTATTACGCAGAGCTTTTTGGCTAAGATTCTATGTACTTACAATGGAGCGCTTCTCTGGGAGCGTGACGCAGATGACACAGATTTCGCAGAATAATTACAAATTAAATATTCGCCTTTGGCGAAAATTATTTCACAGATCTTTGTGGCTAAGATTCTTTAGACTTACAATGGAGCGCTTCTCTGGGAGCGTAACGCAGATGACACAGATTTCGCAGATTAATGAAAATTAGATATTCGCCTTTGGCGAACATTATTACGCAGATTAAGCTAATTTTTTTTAAAAAGCAAAACAGTATGCTTCTCAACCTGCTCATGGCTCCTTTTATAGTTAACAATGTATTTATCTATCAGTTCAAATTTGTGTCTCATAAAATATTCTCTTAAATTATTTTGTGAATGGTAATAAAAATAAGTTCGATCTCCTGTGCTGCCAGTCTGAAACCCAGACAGGCTGCTATCTCCTTCCACAAAACTTAAATATAGAACAGCCCAATCGTTCATTAAATCGGAACAGTCCTTTATAAACATAGAACAATCTTCAGGGGACAAATAAGGAATACAGAAACCGCAGACAATGGCATCGACTTTTGTTTTTAGTTCTTTAAGATTTCTGCAGTCCAGAACCCTAAAGCTAGCGCCGGGATTATTTTCCTGCGCCAACCTGATCATAGCTGGAGAAACATCTGTGCCTTTTATTTTCAGATCAGGACGTTTGTTCAGTAAATACTTTGTAATATTCCCTGGGCCACAACCAATTTCAAGTATCCTTGCATTTTTTTGACTTATAAGCAGTAAAAATTTGTCGTAAGTTTCATCATAGAAATCAAGGCGCATAAATTTTTCCTGGTAGAGACTAGCTAACTTATCCCATGTTTCAAAAGTCTCTTTATAACGGTTATTTACATCATTAGCATTTACATCTTTCATATCCCAGCGGGTTTTATAAATGGAGATCAGCTTTGGGAGCGACTCTTTATCTATTTTATAATAATTCACATTTAATTTTACAGTCCCAACATGCTTTGTTCTTACTTCTATAGCAATAAGAGACTTTGAAGCGTCATCTTGCATGTAAACCCGGACTATCTTTTCGACATCCGCCCATAAAACCATTTTATTGTCATAAAGAAACCCATCGAAGGTTACTACCAGTTTCGATAAACCCGATCTATACCCATTTGAAAAATAATAATTGAGTGCCAGCAATAAAACGATTATTAAAAACATACCAGCAACAAGAATATTCAAATAGTTATATTTTTTACCTGGAGAGTTTAAGACATCAAATTTATAGGCGAAATAATAAATTAAACAAGGGGCTACAACAAATAATACGCCCTGAAGTCTGCTTTGTGCTTTTAGAACGTGACTAGCAGGAAGTGTTTCAATATTTCTTAGATCTCCGTAATTTATGAAGGCTTCTCTTACTGGAGGCACTTCCTCTGTCCAACTCTCGTTATAATCACGCATGATCTACTTTGGTATTGAGGTTTAATAAGTTGCCTTTACCTAATCCCACCATAAATCCAGTTCGCCATTCTTCTTTAGTTTTTTTTCGACTTCGTCCACATCTTCAGTGTCAGGACAAAATTCAAAAATTTCGGCTGCAAGACTTTTACTATCAAACTCTTTTGCTAAAAATTTTAAATCCAGGTAATCGTGGCTAATTCCGTAGATGTGAAGGCCGTATTTCTCATCCCAGGTTTTTAATCGAGTGATAATATCTTCCGTTTCAAGCCCATAATTTATTCCGTTTGTTTCAGCGTGGCGAAGAATTTCATAAGGATCATTTGTATCTATTAAAACTACTTTGTATTGACCACCGGATGCTTGATAACCTCCAAGGTAAATGAATTTTCCTTCCGCTATAAATTGCTCCCGAAGTTCCTTCACCATTTTCCTGGCTCCTTTCTCGTAATCACTCACGAAAATACAAGGTGGTTTATCATCTTCCTGAACATATTCAAATTCAAATTGATTAATTTCGCCAGCTGATCTTCTCTTGAGTAACAAAGCATCCTCCAAACTATAGCCTAAGTCCTGACAAAGGATCTTTTCACGGTCCGACAATTCCTTATCTGAATTTTCACTAATTCTCGCGGAATTCTCTTTATTAGAATCACTTTTGACTCCAAATATTTTCTTTAAAAACGACATGGGTTTAAGTTTGCGGATATTAATTTGAAATGAAGTTAATTATAAATGGAGTAAAAGCAAAACTATTAGTTTACAAAACTTCCCGTTGACATGTATTACAACATTTGTTTAAACTGTGCCTTACTTTTTAACCGTTCGATTTTTTGCAGCGTGAAAGTCGTTTTAACTTTTTTGCCGCTTAGAGGTAAGTTTTTAAAAACCTGAGAATTACAAATGTAAGCCGTCATGTTCTTATCAAAAGCTATAAGTGTTACAAGTGAAGTTTTTGTGAAGACAAACTTGTAAGGATTGTATCCCCCTGCTCCATCGTACCTGATAAGGCCATTCAATGAACTATCCAGAATATAAATATATTCCGGAGAAATAGTGTTTCCCTTACTGTCCTTGTAATTTGCTACTACCTCTACAGTATTTGACAAACTTTTTAATGCATCAAAATTAAAAATGCCAAGGCTATTGATATTCATGGTTTCTGTAATAAAACTGACTTCACGGTCAACACTTGCTGAACTCCCTCCACCGCCCGTTAAAGGTGGCACTATGCAAATGGCCAATTGATTGTCAGAAACTGAGCATTCGCCATTTCTTTCTTTTGCCTGCGAGTATCTTTCAGTCATTTCTGTCTTATGCGCATCGAAGTAACTGCACCATTCTTTAAAAGACATTTTCCCTTCAGTTTCCATCATAAATGGTTTACTTCCATTCCAGAAACAAGTGGCAGTATCGGCGCCTGAATGCAAGAGCGAATAAATCCAGTCGTTCGCCGTTTTTAATTTTTCTAAAGAGTCCAGGCGATTTGTAAAACATTCATTTTTCAGCAAATAAGGTGTTTTTAACTTTGCTAATGCTTCTAATCTTTCAGTATACATTTTACGAACTGTGTTATAATCAAAAAGGAGAGCTTCAGCGCGGGACGCTTTATTTTTTTTACCCAGTACTCCTTTCACTTTCATAGTAAGATGCTCCATTTGTATCTGTTCTTTTCCGTCACCCAATACAAGGGAGTAATCGTTCCCGGATTTAATAATTTCGCAGCTTGTCCAGTAATTATTAAATGTTTCAGGCTTTAAAGGAGGAAGATCTTTTGTTTTGAATTTCCAGTGCACTTTTGAAAATGATTCCAACTCATTATTATTTTTTGAATAGCAGCTGAGATGAAAAATTGTTCTCCTGGTATTTTCTCTTAAACTATGCAGTTTATAAGTATGGGTCTCTTTTTTAATTTCTTCCTCTATCTCTTTTATTTTCGCTTTATTTTTTGCCGAAGAAGACTTTAGCTCATCGATTTCAGCTATCAACTTTCTTTTGTTTTGTTTGAAGGTTGCTTCTGTTTCTGTAAGTTTTTCGTAAAGTGGTGCCGGATGATAAGCAAGATAAACTCCGGCTCTTAGAGTTGTACATTGGCTCAGCGTGCAAGTGGAAGTTCCTGCTAAAAGCTTTTGATAGTCTTTATCTGAACCGTAAACCCTCGTAGAAAGTTCCTTTCCATCAGGACCAGTTAACTGTGCTAGCTCGGTCCACTTTTCAGAGATAGTATCGAAGTTGTAAAAATTGAGATTCGGAAGTTTAGAAACAACAGCAAATTTTACTTCCAAAGGTTTTTCAAGTTTCAGGTAAACGGGAACTCCTTTGCTAAATGCAAGCACCTTAAACATACCTGCAGAATTAAACTGATACAATTTTCCTTTTTCACTATGACTCATCGGGATGCCTGCCAAAATAAAATCAATAGGATCGCGGTATTCACAATACATGATGTCCACTTTCCCTGAAACAGTTTTACCGTCTTTCGTTACAAAGGCCGAAGGAGGAATGGTGACCCTGGTTCCTGAACTGTATGTAATAACGGCCCCCGAGTCAGCGTTAATTTTAAAGCGCTCGTTTTTTATTCTTAAGCCAGCGATGCCTTTGTCACCCGCAATCTTTTTCCGCTTCATAACAACAAGTTCCGGCTGAATGGTTATGGTGACGCGTCTGTTAGCCGATTTGCCTTTTTCCGTGCTGTTATCCTCCACAGGATTTAAGAAGCCTTTCCCTGCTATAGTAATTTTCTCTTCTGAAAAACCTTTCTCCAGAAAATAGTCCATAGTAGCATCTGCGCGGCTTAGGGAAATTTCTTCATTTGCCGCCATGTTACCAACGTTGTCTGAATGGCCTATGATTTCAACCGCGTAATTTTTTATATTTTTTGAAAGTAATTTGCAAACCGAATCTATCTTATCTTTCTGTTGGAAAGTAAGTGCGCGTGCATTGCTTTCGTAGTTGATCTGGAATTTATGAGCCGATTGCGCCTTGGTAGTAAAGTTCAGGAACAGTATCCAGAACATTAGCAGACTTTGTATATTCTTTTTCATAGTGTGTGATTTTAGGAATTGTTTTATAACCATAACTAAAAAAGACTTAAGAAAGATACAGGAGGTAAATTCCGTTTTACGCAAGTTCCCTGTAAAAAAAAATCCCATCTTTTTAAAGACAGGATTTTAAATGAGGTTAAACTAAACTTTAGTTAATAAAGAGCTTCAGTAATATAAATGCTAAGAATGCAAATAGCGTATTTTTTCTTTTGATTTTTCGGAGGAGTTCGTTATCAAATTTCATAGTGCAGAGTTTTAGTTCTTAGTCAATAGTTGATGGTCAGTAGTTGATTTTATAGTAGGTCAATAATTTAGAAGGATGCAACCATTTAGTTGGTTATCAATTTCATTAACTCCTCCAATTTTGGAGATAAAACAATTTCGGTACGGCGGTTTTTTGCTTTCCCTTCTGTTGTGCTATTATCGGCCACCGGCGAAAATTCTCCTTTTCCTGCTGCTGTTAATCTTTTTGCATCCATTTTATAGTCTTCGGTTAAAAGACGAACTACGTTGGTTGCACGGGCTGCACTTAAATCCCAATTGTCTTTGTACTGAGACGTTTTAATAGGTACGTTATCGGTGTGACCTTCAATAGCAATGCTCACATCATTATTTTTATTGAGGACTTCTGCTAATTTTTTCAAAGCTTCTTTACCTTTCACTTCTACGTTAGCGTCACCAGATTTAAACAAGAGCTTATCAGATAGTGACACGTACACTTTACCGTCGCGCATTGTAACAGTTAACTCATCAGGACTGAAACCTAACAATGCATTTTTTACAGAGCTATTTAATAAGTTTAAAATAGAATCTTGTCTTTTTAAGATCGCTTCCAATTGTCTTAGGCGGGCTTCACGTTCTTCAAGCGTTCTTTGTTTGTTGCCAAGGTCGCTGCTTAATTTATCAATGTTTGAATTTAATTTATTTACTTCTGAACCTGACGATTTTTTTAAACTTTCGAATTTTGCCGTTAGTTCTTCGTACTCTTTTGAAGCCTTAGCCAGTTCATCCTTTTGCACTTTTGTTAAACTGCACAACGAATCTCTTTCATGAAGCGCCTTATTATAGCGTTTTCCGTGGTATTTTTTATTTGTTGTATTCTCGCCGCAGTTTTTGTGAGCAGCGCAGGAAGTTACAAATATGGCAATTGCGGCAGTTACAAATGCCATCTTTAAAAATGTTCTGAAAAAAGTAATCATAGAGAGTGTATTTTGCATGCAGAATCTGATTCAAAAACCATGCACTGCAAAATACTATTGAAAACTAAGGGTATAACTGGATAAGAAATCTCATTCGAGGAAAGAATTCCACATTATGTGGTCTAATTAAAGATCTATCTCTTTTAAACTGCGCTCCAGAATAACAAATGCTTCGTCAATAATTTCCTTTGTAACGGTTAACATGGGACGAAAACGAATAGATTTTTCGCCGGCTGATAACAATAATAAATTATTTTTGAGAGCAACTTCCAGCAATTTATCGCGTAATTCTTTGGTTGGAAGATCCATAGCGCATTGCAAGCCGAGTCCACGTGTGTTAGAGACTTTGCAATTCTTTGAGAGCTGAATCATTTTTTCAAGAATGTATTTCCCTTGTTTTGCGGCATTCTCCACTAACTTGTCTTCTTCCATAATCCTGAGGATTTTCGTTGCACGCACCATGTCGGCAAGATTTCCACCCCAGGTGGAGTTGATGCGTCCCTTTATTTTAAAACAGTTGTCCTCCACCTCGTCGATGCGTGAAGTGGCAATGATACCACAAGTCTGCATCTTTTTTCCGAAACAAAGAATATCCGGCGTTACATCAAAATTCTGATAGGCCCAGAATTTCCCTGAAAGCCCAACGCCATTTTGCACTTCGTCAAAAATTAAAAGAATTTCATTTTCATCACAAATCTTTCTCAGGGACTGCAAAAACTCTTTGCGAAAATGATTGTCTCCCCCTTCACTCTGTATTGGTTCTATAATAATAGCGCAGACATCATCCGGATTATCTTTTAAGGCTTTATAAATTTGCTGAACTGCCTCTTCTTCCTTTTCCTTAGCCTCCTGCAAAGCGTTTTCCGTTATAGGGAAACTTAGTTTGGGATTAACAATGCGGGGCCAATTGAATTTAGCAAAACCGTCAATGTGTTCAGCTTTGGTATTGGTGAGTGACAAACAATAGCCACTTCGGCCATGAAACGCTTGTTTAAAATGAATGATCTGCGTGCCCTTCTCGCCCTTAACCCCCTTCTTAGCATTCTTTTTACCTTTCCAGTCCATGGCGACTTTCAGACCATTTTCAACTGCCAGCGTTCCACCTGAAATGAAAAAAGCATGCACAAAGGGTTTCGGCATTGCTAACCTTGCAAAAGTTGCCATGAAGTTAGCGTACTGTGTTGTGTAAAAATCAGAATTACTGGGATTTTCAACGGCTGCAAGCTGCAAATCCTTTAGAAATTCAAGATCTTCTTTCATTTTAGGATGATTATGTCCTAAAGCATTTGTCCCAAAATAAGAAAAGAGATCAAGGACCTTTCTCTTGTTTAAAGAATCATAAATGTAAGAGCCCTGACTTTTTTCGAGGTCTAGCACCATGCGGTAGCCATCGGCAAGAATATGCTCCTTCATAACAGGAAGAACTTCTGAAGGGGAAAGTGAATTGAACATAGGATTTGGTTTATCGGTTTAATATATATCAAGATTTATTCCTGCTCACAAATGTCTAAACATAATCAGAGGCTTGCAGTTAAAATTTCAAAAAAAAGTTTGGCATTTAAAATAAAGCTTACATTTGAACCGAATTTGAAAACGACAAAAAAAATAATTAGTTTTTTTAATTTACTACTTTTTGTAGGGACGTTTTTATTTACCTCTGTTAGCGCTTTTGCCTCCAAACAAAACGCTTCCCCTTCTAACTTCAATCAAAAACACATTTCTGCAAAAACAGATTTGGAGAACAGTGGCTCGCATGAATCTTTTTTTGAAAAAAATGAAAACGAAACAGAGTCAGAAAGCGATGCTCCAGTTCCGGCAATACTCCTGCCGTTTTTAGTATCTTTCTCTCCTTTAGAAGTTTTACAATCTACTTGTATAACTGTGCATTCTGCTGCAGTTAAGCATTCAGCACCGATATATCTTTCGGTTTGTAATTTTCGCATTTGATAATTTAGCCGCTCATCTTAGCCTGGTGAGTAACGGCTTCATGCTGTTCTAGTTATTTTCAAATCAAAATTACATCCATTAAAAATGAAATTAAAGTTTTATACTCCAATGGTCTCAATAACCAGGAAGCAATTTTTAAAACGTATTTTAAAATTGAGCTAGTCTCAAAACCCCTTGCCGGGCCCGCTTGTCTTCAGTTTATTTCATAGTTTTCTGACAGATTGTTAAAGTGGGTTTGGCAAGACTAATTTGAGTTGATAAACTCAAAAGAACTTGTCAGTTCCCGGCTACATTTTAAGTAGTTTATTTCATAGTTTTCTGCTGAAATTAGCCGGGCCCCTGACAAGATAGTGGGATATACGTACTAAAAATTTTTATGAAACTATTTCGCATTATCATCATCACATTCATCGTGTTTAACACTGTTTTATACGGGCAACAGGCAGACACTGTAAAAAAAACAGCGCCTGATAAAAGCGGGCTAAAGTTTAACATTAGTGCTGATGGCTCTCGCTATTTCCAGGTAGTGTTCTTAAATCAGGTGTGGTTGCGTTATAATGAAAGCAACCCTGGTACCACCCGTTTTTCTAAAGCGACACCTGAGACTTTTGATATTGGATTAAGAAGAACACGTGTTCAGATGTATGGACAGATTACTGACAGAGCCTTTGTATATTTTCAATTTGGTCAGAATAACTTTAACAGCACTGCACAATACTCTGCTGCAGGAACGGGAAACAGGAAAATTGCCGCCTTCTTTCATGATGCACTTGCCGAATACAAAATATCGAAAGGAAATCAGCTAAAACTCGGAGGCGGGTTAACCGTACTCAACGGACTTTCACGTTTTTCTCAACCCTCTGTTGGCTCTATCCTGAGTTTGGATGTTCCGGTTTTTCTCCAATACACCGTCGATCAAACAGATCAGTTTGACAGACGTCTTGCAGTGTACGCGCGGGGACAAGCAGGAAAGTTCGATTACAGAATTTATCTCTCCAATCCTTTTCCAATAAACACTAATGGAAGTATTCCTCCTCCTATTGGCAGGAATGCAACTTTTGTAAATACAGGCGCAATTGCTAACGGTTCCGGGCCGGGTGTTAACAATCAGTTTGGAGGATATTTTGCGTATAATTTTTTAGACAATGAAAACCATACGACTCCTTATATGCAAGGCACTTACCTGGGATCTAAAAGAGTATGGAACATTGCGGTTGGAGGAGTCTATCAAAAAAATGCGACATGGAATCTGGAAGCGAACAAAACAGGCACTTACACAGATACGGTTTACAACAATATGCTTCATTTTTCGGTGGAAACATTTTTAGACATGCCCTTAAATAAAGAAAAAGGAACAATGATCAGCGCGTTTGCCGGTTATTATAATACGAACTACGGAACAAAATACTTAAGATATAATGGCATTATGAATCCTGCAACTGGTGCACTTACTTCTGCCTTGCCAACAATGGTACAGGCAAGCAGTTACGGAAATGCTGTACCTATGTTTGGTACAGGTCAGGTTGCTTACGCCCAGATTGGATTCATGCTTCCTAAATCTTTACTGGGAGAAAAAAACGGACAATTAATGCCTTACCTCACAAGCACCTATGCAGATTACACGGCACTGCAAAATAAAGCTTCTGTGATTTTAGATGCGGGTATTAATTGGTTCATGAATGGTCACCGCTCGAAAATCTCACTGGATTATCAGAGTCGACCTACTTTCTATACTAACGCTACTAACAAAGACATTGTTTCAACAGGTCCGCGTAAAAGCAGCGTTACGCTCCAGTACCAGATCATGTTTTAGATCGTATTTCGTTCCCTATTCCTAACTTCTTTTTCAGGGTTGTAAGCTCTATTAAATTCTAACGAGCAATTTTCTCCTTTCCGTTTTTAAAAATTAAAAATGGTTCTGAGCCTTATGGCACATTTTCATACGCATGCAATTTTACATTATAAACACTAAATATGTTAACACGACAAATTCTAATTTTTTTCTAATTCAATTCTAATCCTGGTCTAAAATCATATAAAATGCCCACAACTACCTTTGTCATCAGACGAAAAAGAACTTCTATGGTTTATAAGACACGCTTCAAAAATTAAAGAAAATGAAAACTACACACACACCATTCGCTTTCCTGTTTCTTTGCCTGATTTTTAAGCAGATGAGTTTTGCACAGGTTTCGCAGTCGCTAACCATTGAAGACTGCGAAAATCTTTTTCTCAAAAAAAACCTGTCTTTACTCGCCCAACAGTACAATATCAGCGCTAAACAATCATTGGTAATCCAGGCAAAAGCTTATCCAAATCCAATTTTCAGCGCCGACATTAATTTGTACGATCCACAAAACAAGAAAGTGCTTCACATAGATTCAGGTGGACAAAAATCTTTCCAGGTAGAACAACTAATATTATTAGGAGGCAAACGCAGAACAGAAATAGAGATTGCTAAACAAAGTACGGTATTGGCTGAATCAGAATTTGCAGACCTCTTACGGAATTTAAAAGCACAACTCAGTGACAGGTTCTACAGCATTAACAGTCAAAAAGTTGTTATTGAAAACTTCCAAAAACAACTTCAGATCCTCGACACAATAATCAATGCTTATAAAACACAGTCTGACAAAGGAAATTTACCCTTGAAGGATTTAATTCGTTTGAAATCGGTTTACATTAAAATAAACGGTCATAAGTCAGAATTAGCAAGCATGAATGAAGAAGATCAGAAACAATTAAAACTTTTATTGCAGACAAATGTGGATATAAATCCGGTTGTTTCTGAGGATGACTTCAAAAAATTTGTAGAGCTGAAAGCACTCAGCGAACTTCAAACACTTGCTATTACGAACAGGCCGGACCTTAAAATTGCCGATCAAGGCGCCCTATTAGCCGCACTCGCACTTAAACGCGAAAAGAAGCAGGCGATCCCGGATGTTGCCGTGAACGCCAGTTACGATCAGCGTGGCGGAGCTTTTCGCAACCAGATTAATGCCGGTATTTCATTGCCGCTCCCAATTCTCAATGCTAACCGCGGTAATATTAAAGCGGCCGAATACGACAAGAAGGCAATGGATCTTTATCTGCAGGAAAAAAAACTGGAAGTAGAACTTGACATTCAGAAGGCGTGGTCGACCATGCAACGTAGCATAAATGAATACACCAAAGTAAAGGAATTATACAACGAAGAATTTCTAATTGTCAACAAGGGAATCAACGATAATTTTAACCGTAGAAATATTTCCATCCTGGAGTTTGTGGATTTCGTTGAAGCTTTTAACGAATCTCTCGCTGACTTTGAACGAATAAAACAACAACTGGCACAATCAGCGGCGCAAATAAACTATACAACAGCTACAAAAATATATTAAAAATACATCCTTGGATTTCTTTCATAGATATTTCAGGGTTTAAACAAACCACACATGAACTTCAAATTATATCTGGCAGTTATCTGCCTCGCAACTCTAAGCTTCACAGCCTGTAAAGACAAAGCCAAAGAAGAGGTTTCACAAACCTTTGTACTTTCTGATACTATGCTCAAACGTTGTGAATTTACCAAAGTAAAAACGGAGGACGTAAAAAGTGAGCTTAAGCTTTTTGGAAAAGTAGAAGCTGACAACAATAAAATGGCGCACGTTTACCCCATCACCGGAGGAATTGTAGCCCGGATTAATGTGGAATTAGGCGACCATGTAAACGAAGGGCAGCTACTGGCTATAGTAAGAAGTAGTGAGGTAGCAGATTTTCAACGTCAGCTATTGGACGCACGTTCGGATGTGGCACTCAGTGAAAAAAACCTACAGGTGGCCAGAGACCTTTTTGCCGGAAAATTAAATTCAGAAAAAGACGTATTAGCTTCTGAAAAAGAATTAGAAAAAGCAAAAGCAGAGTTTAACCGGATCACCGAAGTATATTCTATCTACCACTTGAAAGAAGGTTCAGAGTACCGTATGACGGCTCCCATAAGTGGATTTATTATCCGAAAAGACATTACCCAGAACGAAGAATTGAGAAGCGATCGTGCCGAAGAAGTTTTTACAATAGCACAAATTAGTGAAGTGTGGATTTTAGCGAATGTAAATGAATCTAATATTTCAAAAGTAGAAGTAGGTTACGAGGCCGACGTTCAGACTTTAAGTTATCCCGACAAAATATTCAAAGGAAAAGTAGATAAGATCTTTAACGTTATTGATCCGACAACTAAAGCGATGAAAATTCTCATCAAAATAAATAATCCCGATCTTTTATTAAAACCAGAAATGAATGCGACGGTAAACCTCCGTTTCTCTGAAAAGAAACAACTTATTGCAGTGCCTTCGAGTGCAGTTTTATTCGACAAAAATAAATATTGGGTAATGGTTTTTAAATCAAAAACTCACATTGAAACCAGGCAGGTAGAAGTCTATCACCAGTTAGGAAACATAACTTATATCACTTCCGGACTTAACGCATATGACAATGTTATCTCCAAAAACGGCTTGCTAATTTACGATGCGTTGAACGATTAACTTATAACGCCATGAACAAATTCATCAAAAACATTATCACGTTTTCGCTTAAGAATAAATTCTTTACCTTCTTTTGGGTAGGAATTCTAATCATAGCGGGTTGGATCAGCTACATCACTATTCCTATTGAAGCTTTTCCCGATGTAACCAACACCCAGATTATTATTGTAACTGAATGGAACGGTAGAAGTGCTGAAGAGGTCGAACGTTTTGTTACCACCCCTATTGAGATCGCCATGAACTCCGTGCAGAAAAAAACAAACGTGCGCAGTATTACCATGTTCGGTCTTTCTGTTATCAAAATTATTTTCGAAGATGATGTGGAAGACTTCTTTGCAAGGCAGCAGGTTAACAATCAATTAAGAAATATTGCCTTACCCGAAGAAGTAGATCCCGATGTTCAACCTCCTTATGGCCCCACCGGTGAAGTTTACCGTTACGTATTGACGGGGAAAAACCGCGATACCCGCGATTTGCTTACCCTGCAGAATTGGGTCATAGATCGTCAATTACGCGCAGTATCTGGCATTGCGGATGTGGTAGCCTTCGGAGGACAAGATAAAATTTACGAAATTTCTGTTGATCCCGTTAAACTTCAAAAATACGACCTCTCCCCTACCCAGGTTTATGAAGCCATCACAAAAGCCAACCTGAATGTAGGTGGCGATGTTATTGAAAAAAACGGACAAGCTTATGTGGTGCGCGGATTGGGTCTATTAAACAGTACAGAAGATATCGAAAACACCATTGTAGATGAATTTAACGGAAACCCTATCCTGGTAAAAAATATTGCCGCAGTGAATGAAGCCAGTGCGCCACGCGTGGGGCAGGCAGGATTAAATGACAACGATGATGTTGTAGAAGGTATTGTAGTAATGCGCAAAGGAGAAAATCCCAGCGAAGTATTGGGTAGACTAAAATCGAAAATCGAAGAACTCAATACAAGCGTACTTCCATCAGATGTAAAAATGGAAGTATTTTATGACCGCGACAATCTGATGACCTTCTGCACAAAAACGGTGATGCACAATTTGCTGGAAGGAATTGTATTTGTAACGCTGATTGTATTGATTTTTATGGCCGACTGGCGTACTACACTGATCGTATCCATCATCATTCCCCTTGCACTTTTATTTGCTTTTTTATGTTTGAAATTAAAAGGCATGAGTGCCAATTTATTATCCCTGGGGGCAGTTGATTTTGGAATCATTATTGATGGAGCCGTTGTAATGGTAGAGGGTTTGTTTGTAATGCTGAACCACCTCGCAGAAAAGCGTGGCATGGAAAACTACAACAAGCTCTCTAAACTTGGAGTGATTAAACAAACAGCAACCGGACTCGGCAAAGCCGTTTTCTTTTCCAAACTTATTATTATTTCTGCGCTGCTCCCAATTTTTGCTTTTCAAAAAGTAGAAGGTAAAATGTTCTCTCCTTTAGCTTATACTTTAGGATTTGCTTTACTAGGGGCGTTAATTTTCACTTTGACTCTGGTGCCTTTACTGGTTTCTATTTTATTAAAGAAAAACGTCAGAGAAAAAAACAATGTTGTTGTTGATTTTTTTAATAAAAGTGTTATGCGTGGATTTAAAGTAACGTTTTCTAACAAAAAACTAAGCCTCATTATCTCCGTTATAATTCTGGCACTCTCTCTTTTCTCAACAAAATGGCTGGGAACCGAATTCCTTCCCCCCTTAAATGAAGGCGCCTTGTGGGTAGAAGCTAAATTACCCATGAGCAATTCGTTAACCGAAACTATAAAAACGGTGGCGCTCCTGCGTGCCGAATTACAAAAGTTTCCGGAAGTTAACGGCGTACTTTCTCAAACAGGTAGAAGCAATGACGGTACAGATCCCAGCGGCTTCTATTACGTGCAAATGCAGGTGAATTTAAAACCTAAAGACGAGTGGACACGAAAAATAACCGTGGATGGTCTGGTTGAGCAAATGGACAAGGTGCTTAAAAATTACCAGGGAATCGTTTACAATTATTCCCAGCCTATTATAGATAACGTAGCGGAGGCTGTTGCTGGCATCAACGCCAGTAACGCGGTTAAAATTTATGGAGACGATCTTGATAAACTGGATGAGATCGCTAACCAGGTAATTGGACAGATTAACCATGTGGCCGGTATCAAAGACGTGGGAATACTCAGAAATATTGGTCAACCCGAGATAAGCGTTATTCTCGATGAAGAAAAAATGGCGATCTATGGTGTGCAGAAAGCAGACGCGCAGAGCATCATTGAAATGGCTATTGGTGGTAAAACAGCTACACAAAAATATGAAGGTAATCGCAAATTTGATATCCGCGTGCGTTACTCCAAAGACTACCGAAAAGACGAAGATGATATCATGAACCTTATGGTGTCAACCGTTCGCGGAACAAAAATCCCTTTAAAAGAAATTGCGAGTTTAAAAAAAGTAACAGGTCCCGCCTTTATCTATCGTGATAATACCAAACGCTTTATTGGTGTAAAATTTTCCATCCGTGAAAGAGATTTGGGAAGTACAATTGCTGAGGCACAAACCAATGTTGAGAAAAACATTAAGTTACCCAACGGCTATAAAATCGGCTGGACCGGTGAATTTGAAAACCAGGTGCGCGCAACAAATCGATTAGGACAAGTTGTGCCGGTGAGCCTGGTATTAATTTTCATATTGCTTTTTATTATGTTTGGTAATTTCAGAGATGCTTTACTGGTGCTTATCAATGTACCCTTTGCAATCATTGGTGGTATTTTTGCACTCCACTTAACCGGCATTAATTTCGGAATCTCAGGAGGGGTTGGCTTCATAGCCTTGTTTGGGATCTGTATTCAGAATGGTGTTATCTTGATTTCCGAATTTCACAGCAATTTAAAAAACAAACTGAGTCTGCAGGTTTCGATTGTGGACGCTGTGAAAGTAAGGACCAGACCTGTTGTAATGACGGCGTTGATGGCTGCTATTGGCCTGATGCCGGCTGCCTTATCGAGTGGCATCGGTTCTGAATCTCAAAAACCCCTCGCTGTAGTTATTATTGGCGGGCTTGTAACGGCCACTGTTTTTACGCTTTTAATTTTTCCGATTTTTTATTACTGGGTGTCACGAAAAAAACTGGAAGACATTTAAGGAGATAAGCTGGCACATCCGTTATTTTAGTAATTTTTTGTTTTATCTTATTTCTTTTTTACATAGATTTGCCCTCCACTCATTGAAAAAAATCAGATTCATATTCGTTTTTGTTTTCCTGGCAGGAATGCTGTTTACAGTGTTTCAGTATATTCCTATCCTTGAGGAAGAACCCCATGGACATAAAGTGGAACTTGCAAAAAAAGTAAAAGCAGATAGTTCAGCCGATGGAGATGATGATAAAGATGCTGATAGTGACGATGACGATTCTGAACAAGAATTAAATTATTTTTTCTTATCCGAGTATGCCTCCCTTTATAGTAATCATAGTATTCATTTTTCTCACAGGAATAACCTTTATTCCTACCTTTTAGAATCCAAAGACACCCCTCCTCCTAAGATTTAAGATTAAAAAACGCTCCTGTTATTCAACAGGGATGCTCTCCATTTTTTAATTTTTAAATCATTTATGAAATCTATTGTTACAAATTTCAAATCAGGAATTGTCGTTTTTTTAGTAGCTCTACCCTTATGTTTAGGGATTGCACTTGCCTGCAACGTTCCTCTATTTTCAGGTATTCTCGCCGGCATCATCGGCGGAATTCTTGTAACCACTTTTAGCGGATCAGTTTTAAGCGTGAGCGGACCCGCGGCAGGACTTACCTCCATTATTCTTGTTTCGGTGGCGTCTTTAGGCTCATTCGAGGTTTTTATTGCAGCGGTAATGTTCGCCGGAGTGCTTCAGATCATGCTGGGACTTGTACGCGCAGGAGGCATTGGTAACTTTGTACCAAGCGCCGTTATAAAAGGCATGCTGGCAGGCATCGGGATCATCCTGATCATGAAACAACTTCCTCATTTAGTAGGTTACGACCGTGATCCGGAAGGCAATTTTGATTTTTTGCAACAAGATGGGCACAACACTTTCTCCGACCTCTATTACATGTTTAACTACATCTCTTTTGGCGCTGTAACGATAGGGCTTATTTCTATCATCTTACTTTTTGTGGGCGACAGACCATTCTATAAAACAAATAAATTTCTTTCATTAATTCCACCGGCCCTGATTGTGGTAATTGTAGGCGCATTGTTAAATGTAGCCTTCAATCCATTTAATATACTGCATATACAGGATGAACACATGGTTGCACTGCCGCTTATCCGCAATTTTTCGGATTTGAAAGAAACCTTGATCTTCCCGGACTTCAGTGCACTGCACACAAGCCGCTTTTGGGGTGTTGTAGTAACTCTTGCAGTTGTTGCGAGTCTAGAGTCCCTACTCAGCGTTGAAGCTACCGATAAACTAGATCCTGAACGACGCGATTCTAATTCAAATAAAGAATTAATTGCCCAGGGAATAGGAAATATTTTTTGCGGACTTATTGGAGCCCTGCCTGTAACTGCTGTAATTGTAAGAAGCTCTGCAAATATTAATGCAGGCGCCACCTCCAAGCTCTCTGCTATGATTCATGCACTGCTGTTGTTACTGAGTATTTTACTGATTCCAAATCTTTTGATGTTAATTCCCAATGCGGCCCTGGCTGCTATATTAATTATGACGGGATATAAACTCACAAAAATTGAATTGTTCAAATACCACTATCAAAGAGGAATCGATCAGCTGCTTCCTTTTCTTGTAACTATAGCAGTGATGCTACTCACAGACCTTTTAAAAGGAGTTGGAGCAGGAATAGCCGTTTCTATTTTCTTTATCATTCGCTTCAATATAAACTCTTCTTTCGAAGTGGCTGAAGATGTGATCGAAGGAAAAAGAAATTACCTGATAAAACTACCACAACACATTACTTTTTTTAATAAAGGATTTATAATTGAGTACCTTAATAAAATTAAAACGGAGAGCCGGGTGATCATTGATGGTTCTATCAATAAAACTACCGACAAAGACGTCAAAGAAGTTCTTCACGAATTTATTGAAGTCTCAAAACAAAAACAAATAGAAATACAACTCGTAAAATATACTATCGAATAATGACGACAATGGAAGAATCATATAACAAACTTATTGAAGGAAACAGACTTTTCTCACTTACAAAAAAATTAGATGACCCCGAATACTTTAAAAAATTATCACTTGGACAGAAACCCGATTATTTGTGGATTGGCTGCAGCGATAGTCGTGTACCGGCGAATGAAGTAACAAATACTTCAAGCGGCGAAATGTTTGTACACCGTAACATTGCCAACATGGTAGTGCATACCGACCTGAATCTGCTAAGTGTGCTTGAATATGCTGTTAACGTACTAAAAGTAAAACACGTGATTGTTTGTGGTCACTACGGTTGCGGCGGTGTAAGGGCATCTATGGGTAACGACCTGATAGGTTATGTAGACAACTGGTTGCGTAATATAAAAGACGTTTATTCAAAACACCAGTTAGAATTGGAAAACATAAGTGACTTTGAAAAACGTGTAGACCGCTTAACAGAACTTAACGTTGTTGAACAGGTAAGAAATCTTGCAAAAACAGGTATCGTACAAAAAGCATGGAAAGAAAGAGAACTCCATTTACATGGATGGGTTTACGGAATTAATAGCGGACTCATTACTGACCTTAGCGTTATTCATGACGGAAGCGCTGACATTGATCCTATATACCGTTTTAACCTGTAAAATTAGCCACAGAGAAGGGGAAACGCAAAGCCTTGTATGAAACAACAACGTGTTAGTTTAGCTTTTCAGAAAGCTTTGTGTCTCTGTGGCGTTTTTATTTAACCTTCATTTAACGAAAATAGCTGTAAATTAGGGGCTGAAAATCGCCAACAATAATCCCCTATATGAAAACAGTTCTTATTACAGGAAGCACCAGCGGCATTGGTCTGGGAATAGCTACAGAATTCGCAAAAACAAAGCAGTATAACATTATTTTTAACGGGCTCGAAACTAACGGTCCTGAAATTGCCGCAGAAATTGGAAAAAATTATGGCATTGAAGTTATGTATAGCAATGCTAACATGCTTAAACCAGAGGAACTCCGTAAAATGGTTGCCGACGGAATTTCTAAATTCGGCAAGATTGATGTGCTTATCAATAACGCAGGCATTCAACATGTTTCCCCCATCGAAGATTTTCCAGACGATAAATGGAATGCGATCATCGGTATTAATTTAACGTCAGCGTTTTATCTGTCTAAAGCCGTTTGGCCAGGTATGAAAGAACGTAAATTCGGACGCATCATCAATATCGCTTCTGCGCACGGACTTGTTGCATCTGAATTTAAAAGCGCTTACGTATCTGCAAAACATGGTATTGTAGGACTTACAAAAACTTTGGGTTTAGAAGGAGCTCCCTTTAATATTACCTGCAACGCTATTTGTCCGGGGTATGTTAAAACACCCTTAGTTGAAAAACAAATTGCTGATCAGGCCAAGGCTCACAACATGAGTGAAACAGATGTTGTAAATAAAGTAATGCTTTTAAAACAAGCCGTGAAAGAATTTGTAACCGTAGAAAGTATTGGTTTGATGGCACTCTTTTTAGCGGCAGAAACTTCTACCACAATTACCGGCACAGCTCTACCCATTGATGGTGGCTGGAATGCTCAGTAAGTTTCACTACGGCAGAGAACTTTTGCTTGCAGAATGTAAATTCATTTATCCGCCGTAAAAGTAGTCACGCGAATCATCTTCTTATCTTCACTCAAAAACGTCTATTTCTGTGCGAATAACGCATAAATAGACGTTCTTAGTTTTACACAGTACAATCAAACCCCCGAGGCTATTTTCCAGCCAAAAGACAACTACTTCTAAACGAATATAAATTTGTTTCCAGCGCTTTTTTCTTTAGCGACCCCGGTCACAAATCCTCAGGAAATTTCTGGTTTAAACTATAGAATTTTGACACAAAATTCTATGAAACATTATTTACTCTAAAAAACCCACCATGAAATTCAACCTTTATCAAAGCCTTAATTTAAGAGCTCAGAACTTGAGTAAAAGAGCCTGTTATTCTTTTCTCCTAATGGCAGCAGTTGCTTCCGCTGCACCTGCACAGGTAACATTGTATGAATCATTTACAGCCCCCTTTAATCCTGCCTCTGCCGGTTGGAGCGTTCAAAACCTTTCGTCACCTGCCGGAACAGCAACATGGTTTCAGGGAACGATTGCTTTCAATGCATTGGTTGGTGCACCTACAGATTACTATGCTGTTAACTACAACAGTACATCAAGTGCCGGAACAACCAATACAATCAGTAACTGGCTGATTACCCCTACACTTAACTTGGTAAATGGTGCCATTGTTCAATTTGCTACCCGCACAACCGCTAATACAAATTTTGCAGATCGTCTTCAACTGTATTATAGCGATGCCGGAGCAGGCACCAATGTTGGAAACAGTGCAGGCACACCAACAAACACCGCAGGTACATTTACAAATATAGTTTTCGATCTTAATGCCAATCAAGCGGCCACAGGTTATCCGGGTTTCTGGATTTCGATGACCGCAACGCTCAGCGGTATTGCCACGCCAACAGTAGGACGTCTTGCGTTACGCTACTATCTAACCAACGCAGGAGCCTCAGGCACCACCGGAAATTTTGTTGGGGTTGATGAATTCCGTTACTCCCTGCCCTGCAATCACGTTCCTGCTGTCGTTGCCTGGAATGTTCAGCCCTGCGCTGGAAATCCTGTTAACTTAACGGTGATGGGTGCAGGCACCACTGCCATTACTTCTTACACCTGGTCTACAGGAGTTAACACAAGTACCACAAGTTTTATACCTTCTAATACAGGAATACAGAGTTGTTACGTCTTAATGGAAACTACTGCAGGATGCGTCAATTTAGAGGTAGCAAATCTGAATGTTCTCCCCTCACCAACAGTTTCCTTTGTTCGGTCCCCGAATGGGAACCTCTGTTCGGGACAAACTGTTACCGTAACCGCAAGCGGCGCAAATTCCTACACCTACGTCATCAGCCCAACACAAACCATAACTACTACCCCCCTTGCAGCAAACCTGCCCACAGTAAATACTTTAACCAATGTTTCATTTACACTCCGGGGCATAGGATCAAATGGTTGCGCCAACACGCAAACTGTTTCACTCGCTGTTAATCCCAATCCAACAGTAACAGCCTCAGGTACATCGTCAGCGCTATGTATCGGAAAAACCGCTACACTCAGTGCTTCTGGTGCATCTACTTATAGCTGGTCGGGAAGTTCCACTTCTACTTTCGCAACCCTGAACTATTCAGCAACTGCACCGGCTGGCACAAAAAGTTTTTCCGTAGCCGGAACATCTGCCGAAGGCTGTATCTCCGGCACGGCGGTAGTTTCTATCCTGGTTAATAATTGCACAAGTATAGGTGATCAGTCGCTTTCATCCATTGTAAACACCTATCCTAACCCTTTCACAGATCAACTATATATTCAAGGCTTTACCGGAAACATTAAAATCTACAATGAGCTTGGACAATTGGCAATAGAGAAACAATGCCATTCGTCAGACGAAATCGACACCCGCAAACTACCCGCTGGCGTTTACCTCCTGCAAATAAAAGCCTACAACCATAGTATCACAAAAAAAATAATAAAACAATAGACGGAAAATCGTGAAAGTGAAAAGGAGTTCCGGTATAGGGAACTCCTTCTTATTTTATTTATTCATACTCTGTTCTTTCTCCAAAAGACGAATATCTTTGATTAATTTTTGAATATCTTCGGAATTCGTGCCATCGTAAAATCCACGTATGTGTCTTTCTTTATCTACTAAAGCGAACAATTGCGAATGAATAAAATCATCGCTGTCGCCATTCCCTTCTTCGTTATTCATTAAATAGCTTCTTCTCGCAAGATCGTAAAGCTCCTTTTTCTTTCCTGTAAGAAACCACCAGTTCTTTGCATTGGCTTCATGCATGTCAGCATATTGCTTTAAAACCGGGATAGAGTCTTCTTCAGGCTTTACAGTATGTGACAGAATTTTAAAGGTCGTATCGTCTTCAAATACTTTTGCAACCGTCATCATATTTTTGTTCATAACCGGACAGATAGATTGGCATGTAGTAAAGAAATACTCTGTTACATAATTTTTACCTTCCACATTTTTTTGAGTGATGGTATCACCTGATTGGTTTACAAACGCAAAGTCTGCCACTTTATGAAAAGTGGTATCAAAATCATTTACGATTTTGTTTCCTAAAGTTGGAAGAAGGCGTACTTTATCTTTTTTATCTCTTTTGCTATAGTTCACGTATATGATAGCAAAGAAACAGAATAACAGGAGCAGCATTAAGGGAATATATTTTTTCATTTTTATTAAAATTAAAGGCAATCTAAAAAAGACTGCAAAAGTGAATTAAAATTGTTGATCAGGCCATTCAGCCTTATAATAAACAAACGTTAGAATGTTTCAAACTTATGCCTGTTGCGGTGGATGGAAAACAGAAACCTTATAGTTGCTTAAATAAAAATTGAGGTAACCATCATATACCTGACTTGTGGCTGTGGCAAAATAAAATGCAACCAAACGCACTTCCTGCTCAACAAACTTTATTTCTTTTTGTTTCAGGTCTGGAAATTTTTCTGTTTTCTTTTCATTCTCTTTTAATTCTTTTGTAAGATAACACTGACCGTTACAGAGTTTAATCTTTTCGAATCGGTTCACACAAAGATTCTCTGAAATAGATGTACGGTTTAAATAGAACGAACCAAGAATAAAAAGATGCGAGAGGCTTTGAAATAATAGTACAAAAAGGAAGAGTATAGAAAGGCATCTTTTCACGCGGTAAATTTACTAATTAATTTCCTGAGGATTGAAATAAAGACCAGAGAGCTTAGCTGAGAGAGGCAAAATTCCTGAGTCTAAAACCCAACATCGCTCTCACCTCATTCACGTTTTACCAGGGAAATATATGTATGTAGATAATCCTTGAAAGTTTAAAGTTTTTCAGTGAGAATAAGAAGATTACACCCACAATAGCGAATGCTACATACAAGACAGGAACGGAAGGAAAAAGAAAATAAAAAGTGAGAAAAGTGATAATGGCTTGCAGTACAGCAAGACCATAACTCAAATACATAGCACCTAAAAAGTAACCTGGCTCCCTGTCGAAGTGATAATCACACACTTCACAATTTTTTTTCATTACAGGAAACTGATAAAATTTCTTTTTTTCGAAAACATGCCCTTGTCCACAATTCGGACATTTTTCAGTAAGAATATTTAAAACCAAATTGCCTTTTGCCGTTTTCATAGAGTCTGAATTACACTACAAATATACGGAAGAAGCGTGGTTTACAACCATTACAAACTACGCATTGTATGGCACAATTCAGACATTTTTGTATTTTTATAGTATGAAATCGTTACCTGTTTACAAAATCAAAGATTTTAGAAAATTTTCGGAAGAAAATGTCTTTTATTCCAATGATCTTAAAGCTCACGTAAAATTTCATGACTTTACAAATAGTCCTCATAAACATGACTTCTATTTTGCAGTTCTTTTTACTAAAGGCTCAGGTACACATGAAATCGACTTTAAAAAATATCCTGTAAAAACAGGGAGTCTATTTCTGCTAAAACCCGGACAGATGCATAACTGGAAACTCTCAGCCGACTGCGAGGGATTTATTTTTTTTCACACCCGCGACTTTTATGATACAGGATTTACTTCCGAACACTTACAGGATTTTCCTTTTTTTTCATCGCACCATAGCAGTCCATTACTCGTTTTAAAGGGCAGTTCATTTTTATCTATTAAAGAATTGGCTAACCAGATTAACGAAGAATACCAGAAAAACGACCGTTTCAAATTGCAAAAATTACGCGCCCTGGTGAATCTCGTTTACATCGAAACCTCGCGTCAATACAGTTCTCCCACCGAAGGCACAAAAGAAAACTACCTCGAAAAACTTAAAAAATTCGAAACCCTCATTGATGGCCATTTTAAGGACCATATAACGGCGAGTGATTATGCCGCCCTTATGAACATCAGCGAAAAACATTTAAACCGCATCTGTAAAACGTGTCTTGATAAAACAAGTACCGACCTTATATCCGACCGCATGATTCTGGAAGCGAAACGACTTTTACTTCAGTCGAAATGGAGTGTTACGCAAATAGCCGCCGAACTCGCTTTTAAAGATAATTCGTATTTCAATCGTTTTTTTAAGAAGCGCACCGGCGAAACTCCTTTAGGATTTTTGGAAAAATATCGCTAAAACTTAGTCGAGTACAAAAAAAAAGACCTCATAAAACCGGGAATTTCTTCCCCAGGTTGAGTATTTTGGTAAAAACGGGAACTACTTTCTCAACCCCTTGTACAATTACATTCATCCACAAAACTCAGTGTTTTTAAGCCTTTCAGAAGCAGTAGAATCAGATGACACCTCTCCTGGGTTGCCACACCTTCTGTCACATTATTTGCAATATCCTTAACATATTTTAAATGCACACATGATAGACAGGTTACCACTTTATCTAAAACTTTCTACAATTACAATGGGGCTCCTGGGCTTCTTTTACATTCTGTTTATTGGGCAAGACATACTTATTCCTCTCACTTTTTCTTGGATCATCGCCATTTTATTAAATCCCCTGGTTAATTTTTTCTGTCGCAGAAGTAACAGGATCATAGCAATCTCGTTAGCGATCATTGTTATGTGCATCATCGTAGGAGGAATTCTATTTTTTATAGGCTCGCAGGTAAGTATGTTCAGTGATTCTTTTCCAGCTTTAAAAAAAGCATTTAATGAATACGTCAACCAGGGGCTCACCTGGTTTTCACATACTTTTAATGTGGGCAAATCAAAAGTGAATAGTTGGATCGCAGAACAAAAAGCTGAACAGATGCATAATGCCGGTGGAATGATCACAAATACGGTTACAGGTCTTGGCGGCGCAATTGTAAATATTTTCCTGATTCCGATTTACATTTTTCTTTTTCTTTTCTACAAACCACTACTACTCGATTTTGTAGGAAAATTATTTGACAGTCATCAACATAAAGTTGTGGCAGAAGTTCTTTCTCAAACACGCGTTCTCATTCAAAATTATTTAGTTGGATTACTTTTAGAAATGGTCATAGTAGCCGCTATGAATTCTACCGCGTTACTCATTATAGGCATTAAGTATGCCGTATTATTAGGGGTGATAGGAGCTATCTTAAATCTAATTCCTTATATCGGCGGTATTGTTGCCATTGCGCTTCCCATGATTATGGGATTAATTACCGATGATCCTTCCTGTGCTTTTTTTGTATTAATCGCCTATATCATCATTCAAATTATAGACAACAACTTTTTGGTTCCTATGATTGTAGCATCCAAAGTAAAAGTCAACGCCTTGGTCTCGATTATAGTTGTACTCATAGGAGGAGCACTATGGGGGGTCGCGGGCATGTTTTTATCCATTCCTTTAACGGCCATTGCCAAAGTAATCTTCGACCGGGTTGATAAACTCAAACCCTTTGGTTTTTTAATTGGAGATACTATGCCAGATATCGGTAAAGCCATTTTTCACTTTAACCGTATAAAAAAAGAACCTAAACCTGTTATTAAACCTGAAACCGAAACGTTAACTAATACCAAGTAAAAACAGACAAATGATAAAAGATAAACTTATTTACAAAATTTTATTGGCAGTTGTTTTAATGCCTGTCATCTTATTTGCCATGTATTGCGGCTTTAATATTCACCAGTTGGTAGAAGAACGGTCGCAAATTAAAAAAGATTACAGCGAAATAAACAGTATTAAAAACGGCCTGTTTTCAGTAGACATATGGCGTTCGCATATCACCGACATTATGGATGAGCAGATCGACGCTTTTGATCTTACAGACATGCAGGAAGATACTTTAAAAATTGCTTTGAATAAAGTACTTAACTCGGTGGTAACAAAAGCCAACGACATGGTGAATAAAAAACAAACCAAACTTGACAAAAAAATAAAACAATTCGCTATCCGTCAGGTGGTGGACGTAGACAAGGTACGTGCAAAAGTTCCGGAGTTTTCGCAAACTATTATTGACGAACTAAAAAAACCCAGTAATAAACAAAGATTAAAATTTTTAGCCAAAGACAAATTTACAGAGATGGCTAAAAAAACACACGATAGTATAAGCAATGAAGAAGTGGTTCGCCAATTACTGAATAAATATCAAGCCAACACCGTGGCAGAATTTAATATGATCTCTAATTTAAAAGTTCAGCAACTGCAACAAACAAGTTACAACTACACTTACATGATGGTGATCTGCCTGTTCTTCTTTCTTGTTTTATGGCTGCTTCTCAGAAACCAAACACCTTTGCACACGCCTCTTTTTGTAATGTCGGTACTGTTAGGATTGGTAGTTCTATTGATTGGTCTTATCGCACCAATGATTGAAATAGATGCCCGGATTAAAGAGTTCGATTTTATGCTGATTGGAAAATCACTGATCTTTACCGACCAGGTTATTTTTTATCAGAGTAAAAGTATTCTCGATGTAGTACACATTTTAATAGCCACCGGAAAAGCAGATTCAATACTGGTAGGTTCGTTGATCTTAATTTTCAGTGTGGTCTTCCCTATTACCAAATTGATCTGTACTAAAATTTACCTTTTAGGAAGCGATAAAGTGAGAGAAAACAAATTCCTTAGCTGGTTTGCATTTAAGTCAGGAAAATGGTCGATGGCTGACGTAATGGTTGTGGCCATATTTATGTCTTACATTGGTTTTAAAGGAATTCTGGACACCCAAATGGCGGTACTGAATATGAAAAAAAATACACTTGCCACTATAGCCACTAATGAAACGTCGTTGCAACCTGGTGTGATCTTATTTGTGAGTTATGTACTTTATGGCTTAGTTCTTGGCGTGATTCTTAAGAAAATCACTTACAAAGAAAAAATCATTGACATTGATAAACTTCGTTTTATCCGCAGAAAGAAAGTGGTTCTGACTGAAGTACCTAAAATAAATAACGATCCTGCAAAATAATCGCCGGATATCCATTTAGGTAATCATGACTCCGGGGCCCACCCCTTACGAAGCTTTTATACAAAAGAAGCTCCTTTAATTTCTTTCCGTTAAAACAGTTAAAGTCTGTTTGGCACAAACAGTGTATACTACTAAATATACCTGTTGGGAAATTTCTTGTTGAATATTATGCAATTGTTTATTTTAGGCTCAGCAAACACCCAATAGTTTTCATGAACCTGATTCACTTAGCTTTATTTATTCTTTTAATTTCGGTCTTTTCCTGTAAACCCATGGCAACAACACAATCAACTCTACAAAATGAAAATGTAAAAGGACATTTTTTTTTAAAAGAGATGTACAACGACAGTTATTTCCCTACTCTATGCGTGAACAAAGGTAAAGACATTTTAATTGACCTGTGTTTTCAAATTGAAGCGCAACAACCGGCGAATTTAGATGCGCTTTACAAATTGACACATGCTTCAACCGAAAAATTTAACGACCTTCAGGAGCTGTTCGAAGAAAATGGCAGTGAGATAGAAACAGCAGCAAGAGAAAATATTGCAGCGGATTTTGAATTTATTGCTAAAAGCTACGGATTTACAGAGGCTGACGTGGAAGAATTAATTGCGCCAAGAGAGTGGTAATTTATATCTTGATATCAACCGAATTTTTTTTATAGCCCCCTTATAAATTCCTTACCCAAAAAAACCAGGAATGCTAAAGCGCATCTTAACAACACTGTTAGTTACCTTGATTTTGTCAAACACACAGGCGCAAAAATTAATTGGCCTGGGATTAGGCTATGATTGGGCTGAATCGTTCAGTTCAAATCCGGCTTACGCTAATAAGGACATTGATATTAGCTTTTCAAACTCCTGGAATGACTTTGTTTTGGAGGGCCGCGAAGCTTTAAGATACATGGAAGGTTTTGAAACGATCCGCTATAACACCTACGTTTTGGCAGGTTTCACAACCTTAAAAGACAGACATTTTGTGTTTGACTTTCTCGGCGGGCCTTGTTTTACTTTTGTAAATGAAAAAGCCGGAAGAGCAACCTATCATTACATAAACCAGGTAAATTTAAGTGGCAAAACAAGTTTGTCTTTGAGGTTAAGTAAAAAGAACAATCTCTTTGTGGGTCTTGCCTGTTTATTTTCGACATACCGTTATATTTCTCCCGCCCGCTTCAATGGAAAAGAAACAAGAGGCTACACCGGTTCCCTCTTGATTTCCCTCACCTACTGTTTTTTAAAGGAGTCGCCATAAAATAAATACAGCAATTCAGATAAATAAATTTTGCTTAATTTAAAGCTATGTACGTACTTGAAAAGCTACTTCTAACATCATTCGAAAAACAGCAAGTAGTAAGACTCTGGAACAAAGAATATCCAAAGTCTTTAAACTTTGCGGATGACCAGGGATTTGATCAGTACCTGAAAACTTTGTCAAATCCACAGCATTACCTTTTAACAAGTGAAAGCAAAGAAATTCTAGGTTGGGCAAGCAAATTCTCCCGCGAAGGAACAACCTGGTTTGCCATTATTCTAGACGACAAAATTCAGGGCAAAGGCTATGGATCTAAGATTCTAACTGCGATACAGAAAAACGAAACTGCTTTGCATGCCTGGGTAATTGATAAAGACAATGCGTTAAAAGCAAATGGAACGTTTTATAAATCTCCCCTGGATTTTTATTTAAAACAGAAGTTCGAAGTTCATTCCCAGATAAGACTAGAGACGGAAAAACTGTCAGCAGTTAAAATTGTCTGGAGCAGTTGAGATTCTGTGAATCTGCGTTTTAGCAATAAACAAGGCGAGTTTTCGTTCAGTATTTATGAAGAACATAAAACCCTTTTTAAGGATCATTCCGGAAATTATCCTGATTTTAATAGTTATATTTTACTGGCAGGACGCGGGTCTGAGAAATCCTGTTGCCCCGGTTTTAATGGGACTACTGCTAATGCAATTACTTCTCCGCCGAAAAACATCAGGACTCATTGTCTCATGTATCTTTCTGTTTTTAAGTTTGTGGATGGTACTGGCTTGTTTGTCTGATGCCATGAAAATAGAAGAGATGAACCATAAAGCATGGACGTTTTTGTTCTTTGGTATCGGATTTTTGAGCCTTCTTGGTATTTCATCAACACTTATGTTTGTGAAATACGTAAACCAAAAAGAACTTAAAAATCTGCAAACGAATTAAACAGCAGCTTCCTTATTATATTTCCCTTTGTATTCTATCGGAGACATACCCGTAATCTTCCGGAAAACCTCTCGAAAAGCTTTTACGTCTGAATAGCCGACTTCATACATCACTTCATTAATAGTTTTATTACTTGCTTCCAGAGCTTTTTTAGCAGATTCAATCTTTAATCTTTGTGCATATTCCAAAGGTGTGTTGCCTGTAGCCTTAATAAACCGGCGGTCAAAATTTCTCCTTCCAACTGCAAATTTAGACGACAGATATTCTACCGATATTTTTTCATCCAGGTGATTTTCCATATAAGCCTGGGCTTTTTTTACCGTTTCATCACCATGAGCCTTCTGCCCTGTAAAAATTGAAAATGGCGATTGACTTTGTCTTTCAATTTCAATCTGAAAAACTTTTGCGCAGAAAATAGCTGTTCTCCTGTCGTAATATTTTTCTATCAGGTAGATCATAAGATTAAGAAAGGAATATGCGCCACCATTTGTATAAATGCCTTTTTCATCCGTAATAATTTTATCCGTCTGCAAATTTATTTGCGGATACAGTTTTTTAAAATCATCGGCTGCTGACCAGTGCGTAGAACAGCTCATTCCATCTAAAAGTCCTGAGGAAGCAAGTATAAAAGCGCCTGTACAAATACTTGCAATCTCAGAACCTTCCTTGTGTTTTTTGGTGATCCAGGAAATAAGAGTTTTATTTTGCAGCAAGGCTTCCTTATAATTATGATTTAATGAAGGAATAATAACAAGGTCTGTCTTTTTTATCTCTGAAAGTGCAATATGTGGTTTCACCGTAAATAGCCCTTCGTAAAAATCTACTTTCTTAGAAACACCCGCCACCTGTATTTTAAAAACATCTTTCTTACCATTTTTTTTGTAGTAGTCGTTTGCTCTTGAAAAAAGTTTGTAAGCGCCCACAATACTACTTAAATTATTTTCTCCTTCGGGAACGACAATAGTAAGATGTTTCATGTTTGAAATTTCACATAAAGATAGAAATTCAGCTTGTCCGAATCAACCCGCTACAATGTCTATTTTACACCCCTCAATTCCCCCTCTTTCGCCCTAATTTTGTGATAGGAATATTCACTAAAACACAAAACACATGACTGCTATTGATGTAATGGTAAAAATGGTACAAGACAGATGGTTGGCCTTGCTAAAAAATTTCGACCGGGATCTTGATTTGCTTACAGATGAGCAATTACAAAAAGAGATTGCGCCGGGCAAAAACCGTGGAGTTTATTTGTTAGGGCATCTTTTAGCAGTACACGACGAAATGATCGTTCTCTTAGGTTTCGGCGATAAACTTTACCCCGAATTGCATGAAGCGTTTCTTAAGTCACCAGATAAAGCCATAAGCACGATCCCCTCTGCAAAAGAGCTTAGAGCTTTATGGACAAAACACAAAGAATTTTTAAATCAAAGAATAAGCGGTCTTAAAACTGCACAATGGTTTGAGAAGCACACGGCAGTTTCAGAAGAAGATTTCAATAAAGAACCGCACCGTAATAAGTTAAACATTCTTCTTACAAGAGCAAGTCACCTCGCTTACCACGCCGGACAATTCGTTCTGCTTAAATAGTTCCTTTAAAATTTATGAAAAAACTCATTCTTTTCAGTCTGCTCAGCCTGCCAGCTTTCACAAACTTTACCTGCTATACCCAAACAAACGCAATAAGTCAAAAAGATAAACCTATGAAAACAGAAGATTACACAGCTACGTTAATTGTAGATAATAGTTCAACCCAGGCCTTTACTGCCATAAAAAATTTCCGCGCCTGGTGGTCAGAAGAAATTGAAGGTCCCACTGATCAGCTAAATCAAACATTTTTCTATCACTACAAAGACATTCACTTATGTAAAATAAAACTGGTAGAAAGCATTCCTGATAAGAAATTGGTTTACGAAGTGATGGAAAACGAGTTCAGTTTTACCAAGGACAAAACAGAATGGATTGGCACCAGATTAATTTTCGACATCACAAAAGAAGGAGATAAAACAAAAATTGTTTTTACCCATAAAGGCTTAGTACCGGCATATGAATGTTACAAAGTTTGTAACGACGCCTGGACCGGCTATATGAACAACAGTCTTTACAAGTTGATTACAACGGGCAAAGGCGAACCAAACCCTAAAGACGGAGAAGGGTTTAACGCAGAACTCGCCGAAAAATGGAAGTTGAATCACTAAAGCATGTGCCCGCATTTTCAAAATACACATAACGTTTCAACGAGCAGCTATCTGCTGACACTGGCTAAAGACCTTCTGAATTTATCAGGAGGTCTTTTTATATTAAAGACTTTCTAAGATACTTAGGGGTGTTAAGAATTATTTTTACCTTGAGCAGACTAATTTTAACACTTCAATGAATAAACTTATCTGGATTACTTTGGCATTTCTTTCAGGAGCTTTTTTACCCATACAGGCCGGGTTAAATTCGAGGCTGGGAAAAACTTTAGAAAGCCCTGTATATGCTGCATTTTTTAGCTTCGTGGTAGGCACACTTGCCCTTGGCGCTTATATTTTATTTACAAAGCAAAGCATTTCTTTAACCGGCATTAAAGAAGCACCGCGCTATATCTGGCTCGGAGGCTTGCTCGGCGCGTTTTACGTAACCGTAATCATTCTTGCTTTTCCAATTTTAGGTCCGGGTTTAACCTTCGGTCTCATTGTGGCTGGACAAATGCTCATTTCCATGGTACTGGAACACTTCAATATTTTAGTGGCACAGCAACATCCGGTTAACTACATGAAACTTTTAGGAATTCTGCTCGTTATAACGGGTGTAGTAATCATCAGAAAATACTAGCTAACCTTGCATGACCACCAGGACAACCGTTATAAGTCTTATTGCTCTTTTACTCCTGATTATAAAACTACGGAAAGACTTTAGAAAAGACAGAGACCTACATGAACGTGCAAAAATTTACCAAACCCTTATCTTAAGCGTTCTTGTATTTTTTAACGCTACCTCCATTTATCATCTCCTCTGGGTAGTGGTGAATCTAAAAACGGTAGTATCGGGCTATACGATGAGCGTTGGGATGCTGACCGGATCTTTGCAGTTTGCACTTTTTGTACTAAAACTTTTATGTACCGTAGGTGTTTTTATTTTATGCTTTTTAATGTCAGGCAGAAACGAAAAAGCAAGAAAAGTATTTTTTTACGCCCTGCCTCTACTCTGCCTGAGCGGCTTATTTCATTTTTACACCAACTCCCTGGTCTTTGGCAATGCTTTTGGCCTGGCATTTCCCAACATGCTTATGATCGCACTGTTCGTTTATATAGGTTTAACGATCCTTACTCTTTTAATTTACAGATCCCCTTTTATGAAAGCATTTTTCCATGCGAATGCTGAATCTCCCAACGATAAAGAAGATGAGATTTTAGATGATATGGATCTGTCCGAAGAATCCTAACTATTTTTGTGGTATCGACCTGAAATTTTTAAAAAGCAAAAAAAATCGGGATTGTAATTTGGCATACTAGCAGTTACAGCCCTCTCTAGGGTTGAACGCGGGTCGCTTTAAGCTTTATAACCATCGCACAAAGCAGGAAAAAAGATTCTGGCAAAGTTCCTAAATGCATTTTTTTAATGTGCCTGAACTTTGTATCTTTTCAAAAAAAATTCAGTTATCAAAATAAATGCCTGGCTGGCTAAATAAAGAATGAGATTAAATTTACTAGTAATTGGTTTTATTATCTTTTGTTATTTTCCCCTATTGGGTCAGGTCGACTCCTTGTCGGAACTCAGCACCACAGAAACCATTTACACAGCCAATCCAAAAATTAAAACACTTAACCTCGATTTAAGCAATCCTGAAGAAGTGGAATTGGTTCTTAAAAAAATTCACACCTTTCGCTATTTGGAGTCTCTTACACTTGATGGAGAAGCCGATGAAAACACGCTAAAAAAATTATTTTACAGAGTCTCTGTTTTAAAAAATCTGAACAAAGTTACGTTCAGAGAAAACGAACTTAAAAAAATGCCCGAAACTATCAGCACACTTCGCAACCTGCAATCAATTACCATTGAGGGAAACACAAGCCTGGACTATTCGGACTTATGCTTCAAACTAAAAAGCCTTCCGCTAACTGAACTCAAACTCCTTGATAATGATATAAAGAAGACGCCACCCACCATCTCACAATTGACTTCGCTCAAAAAACTCACGATCTCCGGAAGCAACCAGCTGGATTATTCGGTACTGGTAGATCAACTCACCAAAGTTAAGGGCCTCACCACCTTGTCTATTCCGGTAAATTACATTTCAGAACTTCCAAAAAACATCGATCAGTTAAAAGCCTTGCAGGTACTCGATGTTAGTAATAACAACCTGACGGAACTCCCCAAAGAACTTTCTTCTTTAAAAGCAATTAATAAACTAAGTATCCAGGGTAACTTGTTAGTTGATCCGGCAAAAGATCTTGAAAATTTAAAAGACAATACTATCCAATACCTGGCCCTGGATAAAGAAATATCGGGTGAAGACCTTGAGCGCATAAAAAAAATGTTTCCTACCGCTCAAATCTATTTTCCACTTAACGAAGAGGAACCAAAAGAACCAGCAGCTGTTAAAGAGCAAACCGTTAGTCCACAACGGACAGGTGAACTCCGCGTAAAAAAAGAAGCCAGACTTTTATCGGGTGCTTATGCTCTTTATCCTGTGCTTTTTCAGCCCATAGTATACACTTTTGATACACTCACTTTTGAAGAACGTTACAAAGATCTCAGGTATGCAGGTACTTCCCGGATCATGCGTGCAGGGGTTATGGACGAGCCACCCTTTCATTTTCGTACACTACGTAACCGTGGTGAGGGAAAAGGAAAAAGAAAAGAGATTTGGTTTTACTTTCCTTTCGAAGGAGTTTTTCAGGAACTACGTGCATTCTCGGGCATGTATTGGGTTTACAAAGGCCCCTTGACAAAAAAACAATTTAAAAAAACTTATTTAAAAATAAGAAGGCGACCAAGCAGCGCTTACTTTTTTCCTCGTGTAAAAAGAAAATTTCCTATTGGATGGAACGACATTCGTGTGATCATTGATAAAAACAACAGCCAATTCACCATTCAACTTAAAAGCGATACTGGATTTTCTGAATTCACAGCTTGTCCCGTTTTTGCTTATATGGATCCTTATAAAAACACACAAACTTATACTAAAAAATATCTCCTGTATCAACGCTTTCTTCAAAGACGGAGTCAGAATTTTAAAAAACAGCAAGCGCGTGAAAAGGCTACTTATGATCGCAACTATAATAAGGTAAAGGAATACGCCTGGAAAGAACTGCAGCTAAGAATGAGTGATGAAGAAAAATTAATGTCGCAGGAAGACTGGCTTGAGTATTACGACAACATTGTAGCCAACGAAGAAGAAGCCATCAATGGCAGTTCGCTAAGTACACCCTTTATTTTAAGATCTCTGGCACTTAAAAGTTATGCCGCATTTGCAGAACCTACAAACCCTTCAACGGTAGCAACGCGAAGCAATACCGCTTTTTACAGAACAAAATCAGTGGAGGTTGATTTTATGAATGCCAACGGAGCAGGTAAACTGGCCGTTGCAAACATTATCGTGCTTGACTCAAAAAACAAACTTTATTACATGAACGCCGGTACACTCGGACTTCTGCCAAATACCCTCAGCTTGCAGCAATTTGCAGGTTACAAAATAATAATACAGATGCGAAATGGCGACTGGGGCGCGGTAGATACGGAAGAAATAGACAAACAAAACTTCGAATCCAGTGAAACCCTGCTCTTTAAAACCCAGGTTTTTGACAAGAATTTAGACACTATTGGCGATCTTTTACAAAGTAGTTTAAAGTAATTTTAGAAAACTGTATCTTTTTGTCCCCCTTTTCAGTTATCACTTAAAACGCACCCTTAAATGCCTTTGATATGAATGAAATTATAAGCCCATATCACCAGAACAAAGAGCAGATTGAGCAGGAACAAGTTCTTATAGCAGCAGCTAAAAAAAACTCTTCCAGGTTCGCTGGTCTTTATAAAAAATACTATGAGCAGATCTTTCTGTTCATTTTAAAAAGAGTTGAATCTGAAGACACGGCTGCAGACGTGACTTCTCAGGTCTTTTTAAAAGCCCTCACTAACCTTAGCAAATACAAGGATATGGGATTTCCCTTTTCATCGTGGTTGTTTCGTATTGCACGCAACGAAATATATGATATGTACCGCGACAAAAAAATCGACCTCGTAGTAAGCATCGAAAAGAAAGGTGTGGGAGAAATGATTGCTGAGATGGGCACGGAAGACAAAGAGGACCACAGCAAACTTTATTTAGCCTTAGGTCATTTGGATGAAAGTGAAATGGAATTAATAGAATTAAGGTTTTTTGAAAAGCGCCACTTCAAAGAGATCGGCGAAATTTTAGAGATTACAGAAAACAACGCGAAAGTTCGCACTTACAGAGTATTGGACAAACTTAAAAAACTTTTGAAAAATGAAAGATAACGCAGGCAAAAGAAAAATTCTGACGGACAGAACTTTCCCAAGTTCGGAGCAGATTGCTAAGCACCAGAATTTTGAACGACTTCATAAAGACTATTCGGTGATAAAAAAATTGCTGATGAAAAAGATCATGCTTTGGACTGCAGCTGTTTTGGCCGTGGCAGGAGTAACTGGTCTTGTACTTACGAATGCGAACAAAAAACATCCAGCGCTTTCCAAAACAGAAAGTCAACCAACCGACGAGGTCAAATCCTTCATTGAGCCACCCTTTCCGGGAATGGAAACGCCCTTCACTACTTATCGCATAAGTGCAAAAGAAGGCGGTGTCATTAACCATTCAACAGGCAGTGCGATCACTATTCCTGCGAATGCCTTCTTAAACGAGGGAAAACCCGTGACTGACAGTGTTGATATAAGGTATCGCGAATTTCATGACCCTTTGGCCATCTTTCTTTCCGGCATTCCAATGGGCTACGATTCTGCGGGAATACATAACACGCTCGAATCGGCAGGCATGCTCGAAATACTGGCCTTTGAAAATGGAAAAAGTTTACAACTGAATGAGCAAAGTCCTATTAAAATTAAAATGGCCTCCTTAACAGCAGACGAACGTTTTAACCTGTATGAATTGGATACCATCCAAAAAAACTGGCTCTACAAAGGAAAAGATAAAGTAGAAAAAATAAAGCAAGGACAAACTCTGCCAAATGCAACCGGTACAAAAAGACAACAAACCACCACACGTCAGTTTGCAGGCAATGCAGAGCCTGCGCCGGCACTTGCAGATCCTGAAAAGTTCTCTTTTAAAATTGCTTATGACAACAGCGAATTCCCGGAACTCTCTGCTTACGAACATGTGCTGTTCGAAGTAACTGATAAAAGTTTTAAACCTTCATACTATAAAATCAACTGGAATAAAATTTCGCTTTACAGCAGCGATAATGACGGAGAGTACCTTGTAAAATTAAAAAAAGCAGATACAACCATCTCCGTTACGGCAAAACCAGTGTTTGACAAGAAAGATTATGCAGCTGCACTGGCCAAATTCGAAGAGAAAAACAACAAAGCGAATGAGCAAAGAGATCAGGCAGAGTTTGAAAAACAACAAGCTTTAAACAAAGTGAATAAAAATCTTTCCACTTATAACAGCAAACAATTATTAAGCGCTTCAGAAAAAATTGTGACTGCCGTGGCTTTAAGAGACTTTTCCATCGCGCGATTAGGCATTCATAATTGCGATTTCCCGCTCGCCCCCCTCGTTCAGTATGCCTTTTCTTTTAAAAGAGATCAGAGAACGGCGGAAGAAGCTGAGAAGAGATTTTCATACAACACCATTTTTTTAGTTGAAAAAGGTAAAAACACAGTTTTCCGTTTTGCAAAAGGACAACCTGTAAGACTTAATCCTTCCGCAAAAAATTTAATGTGGACAATGACAGATAAAAACCAGGTAGCTTTTTTCAGAATAGAAGACTACACCCGGCTTCAAAATGGAAACGAAAACACTATTGAACCGGTTGTAGCGGAAAGTCAGGCCCTGGCTTTTGAAGAAATAAAAAAGTTTTCGGAATAACTCTTTTTGTGTGTTAGTTAGGAGAGCATTGGAGGGGTGATATCTATTCATCTTTCCAATGTTTTTTTTTTACAAAAATCAAGCGCAATCCCTGCAATATCCGGTGAGCATACAATTAACATCCTGCACTTTATAACCCCTTGGAATTCTAAAATTTACTTCCTCCTTCAAACATTCTACCGTCTGACATTTAACGCAGCGAAAATGAAAATGGTTATGCGTGTGTTTTTTTTCTTCGCATTTTACGCATATGGCAAAATAAAATTTTCCATCATCCGATAAAACCTTATGCACAAGACCGTCTTCGCAAAAACTATTCAAAGCCCTGTAAACAGTTACACGGTCCATTGTGCCTTTCACTTCCTGTTCAATGTTTTCCTGGCTTAAGGCTTTTTTTGAAGCGCGAAGAATGTCTAAAACCGACTGTTTGGACGCTGTATTTCGTCTTTTCATTTTTTCATTAATGCAATTGAGTTGCAATAATAGAACTTATTCCTAACTTTGCCAAGTAATAAACCAAAATTTTGATTTTATGGCAAATGAAAAAGTAGTCGATGTAATTATCCTGGGAGGAAGCTATTCAGGACTTTCAGCAGGAATGGCACTTGGCAGAGCGCTAAGAAATGTACTTATCATAGATAGCGGAAAACCCTGTAACAGGCAGACGCCCCATTCTCATAATTTTATAACGCAGGATGGAAAAACACCAAAAGAAATTTCGGAAACAGCCAAAGCGCAGGTTAAGAACTACAAAACCGTTAAATTTCAAAATGGTCTTGCCACCAGCGGAAAAAAAACAGCAAAAGGGTTTGAAATTTCGCTGGAGTCGGGTGAAATTTTTAGCGCTAAAAAGTTGATTTTTGCTACAGGCATAAAAGACCTAATGCCAGATATTGCGGGCCTGGCAGAGTGCTGGGGTATTTCTGTTTTACATTGTCCTTATTGCCATGGCTATGAAGTAAGAAATGAAAAAACAGCCATTTTAGGAAATGGAGACTTTGGTTTTGAATTTTCGAAACTGATCAGCAACTGGACAAAAGATCTGAAACTTTTTACCAATGGCCCCTGCACACTAACAGCGGAGCAAACAGAAAAAGTTAAGAAAAATAAAATAGAAATTATAGAAACCGAAATAGAAAAAGTAGAACACAAAGACGGTTACCTTCAAACCGTTTATTTTAAAGATGGTTCGAAAGAAACTATAAAAGCCATGTATGCAAGATTGCCATTTGTGCAACAGTCTGAAATTCCTCAAAATTTGGGTTGCGAGCTGGCAGAAGGCTACATCAAAATAGATCCCTTTCAGAAAACCAGTGTGCCGGGAATTTTGGCTTGCGGAGATGCTGCTTCGCCAATGCGTTCTCTGGCTAACTCAGTAGCAATGGGAACACTGGCCGGGGTTATGATAAATAAAGAATTGATTGAGGAAGAGTTTTAGCCTGCACATTATGAGGAAGCACTCATTCTCCTTCATTTAATTCCTGCTTTTTTTTAAATTCACTCAATTATTTAGTAAAGAAGGATTATGACTGTTAAAGAGATCATGAGTTTCCTCGAATCAAAAGGAAATCCAGGTACTAAAAAAGTACTTTTAAAACATGGCATGAAAGAGCCTTTCTTCGGCGTAAAAGTTGGAGACATGAAAGTAATTCAGAAAAAAATCAAAAAAGAGTATCAGTTAGCTTTAGACCTCTATGCTACCGGCAACGCAGATGCCATGTACCTTGCGGGTCTCATCGCCGACGAAACCAAAATGACAAAGAAAGATTTGGAGACCTGGATAAAACAGGCAACATCATCTAACATCATTGAATATACTATACCCTGGCTCAGCGCCGAAACTAAATTTGGTATGGAGCTTGGTTTGAAATGGATTGAGGATAAAAATCCGGATACCGCCTCTGCAGGTTGGGCAACACTAAGCAGCGTAGTATCTATTACCCCTGATCCCGACTTGGATCTAAAAGTTTTTAAAACACTCCTCCAAAGAGTTCAAAAAGAAATTCATAAATCAGAAAACAGGGTGCGTTCAAAAATGAATGGATTTATAATCGCGGTTGGATCATGGGTTCCCGCTCTAACGGAAGACGCACTAGCAGCTGCAAAAAAAATCGGAGAGGTTTATGTAGACGTTGGTGATACATCGTGCAAAGTGCCAGATGCTTTGGAATATATTGCTAAAGTAAAAGCTAAAGGAAGTCTGGGCAAAAAGAAAAAAATGGCAAGGTGCTAAATCTTATCTCGTCTTATTCATTCATCATTCATTATTAGAGTATGTCATTTCAGGGTTATTTAAAAACTATCAAAGAAAAAACAGGTAAAACACCAAAAGACTTTAAAGCTCTCGCTGATAAGAAAGGATTTACCAAAGCAGGGAAATTAAAACCTGAAACCAAAGCAGGTCAAATTGTTGATTGGTTAGCCGCCGACTTTGACCTCGGTAAAGGCCACGCCATGGCCATCTTCGCCATTTTTAAAGGCATTAAGAACGAAGATAGTGAATAAATGAAAGCTGCTTCGGTAGCCATTCTGTTCTTGAAAGTAACGGGAGAAGTTTTTTCCACGACTTAATTTTTGCCCGCATCACCTGTATACCGATTAAACGTGTACATTAGCTTCAACTATTCAAAATCAAACTTATATGCGTATTAAAATCATGGCCATCGGCCTGTTGCTGCTTATTGGAATCACAAGCTTTTCACAGGAAAGAATTGTACCGGGAAGCAAAAAAGGAATTGAAATTATAAAAGAATCCACATTGCAGGTTGTTGTGGGAGAAATCGGGGAAGATTATGACGAGGCTATTAAAACTGCGCTGGAAAAATATTGGAAAATATGTCCAGTAGAATATGTAGACGCGAAAGAAGTAGATAAAAGCAAACCTTTCCTTGCAACAAATGTCTACCAGGGGAAAGGCTGGGCTGGAAAATATCAGTTTCTTAAACTTGTATTTACCGGGCCAAAATATATTAGCTGCGAATGTCATTTTGATAACCTGACCACCGAAAAAACAGGCTGTATCGGAATAGATATAGATAAAGCAGAATGGCAATTAAGAGGTACGATCGCAGTTATGAATCTATGCGCTCAGCTTCGCCAGTACGAAGAAGTAATTATCACTAAAGAATACGGGGATTTTCTAAAATTTGAAGGATATACTCAAAAAATAAAAACCACCACTATCCTTATTCCTACAGAATACCTTCAGAACGGCATCACAAAAAATGCTTTTAAAAAACTTCCGAAACATGAGTTTTTAAGTCTTGCAGAAATAGCTAAAAGAATAGCGGATGGTAAAACTAAGGGTTACGCTATCTTTACAGGGTATGTGGCAATACCAGGGCGTTTTCTGAACATCATAGATCTTGACACCGGAGATTATCTATTCTACAAAGAACTTGGAGGTGGGTATGTTGCGGGCGGTACAAGTATGCCTGATAAATTAACCGATAAAGACATAATTAAAGCCTTAGAGAAAATTTAAAGGATTATTTTTTCGATCATTTTGAAAGGGTTATGGTTTACCATAACCCTTTTTTTTTGCAGAAAATGCAGTATTAAAGAATTGAATTATTGATTTTTAAAATAAAAGAGGGTTTAACCTGCACGGTCTGCGTTCAATTAATGATTAATGCAGATTTAAAAAATTTACCGGCTTATTTCAATAATATAATGAGTGTGAGATGATTAGTTTTGTCAACCTAAAAGCAACCCAATGATGATCCAAATGCTAAAGACCAAAATTAAAGAGCTAACCGTTTCCGAAAGTTCCATTCATTATCCCGGAAGTATTTCTCTACCGGAAGAAATTTTAAAAGCATCTGGTATTAAACCATTTGAGATGGTTCATGTAAACAATAAAACTAACGGTAACCGCATAACCACTTATGCCGTGAAAAGTAAAACTCCGGGTCAGGTTACTTTAAATGGCGCCGCCTCTCACCATTTCTCTAAAGGCGATCAGATTCACGTTCTGGCCTACGCTCTTTTAAATGAAGGAGAATGCGATACTTTTGAACCTATACTGGTGTTAACAGACAAAGAAAACAGACTTCTTTCAGCTAAACCTTATCTGTTCGATTAATGACCTTGCTCATTTTTATCTTTGCTTTTGTTGTACTGGGTATTTTTTTTCTGATCAGAAAAAAAATACCATTTTTTATAAAAGCTAAAACCATTCGGCTGCAAAAACCCGGTACTAAAGGCAGTGAACGAACAGGCGTGCCCGCTACTTTAGAAACTAAAAACCTTATAAACCTGGAGAAAAATCTAAGAGCTGTTGCCTACAAAAAAACTTCTATTAAAACCGGACCGGATTTTTTTGATGATTCTGATATGCAGTCAGACTATTACCTGGTAATAGTTTACGATAAAAAAACAAATACACCTTTGCTTACGGCCCGCTATTATTTTGAGAAAGAGGCTATTTTGAAATGTTTGCAAGGTGATGAAAACGGAACATTAGCTCTAAATCCTTATTTGTATAACGAGAATGAGTTATTTCTTTCAGACCGTCTTTCAGGAAACACAAGCAGTAAAATCTATCGCAGGTACCGTAATTATATTTTTCTGTTATTTTACAAAGAGATTATCAGGAGAAATAACTGCTGCAAGTTTATTCTCATGGCAAGAAAACAACCGCAGGAAAAACTGCTGTCGAAATATTTGCGTTTAGGGCTTGACGTAAAAGGCTCCAATGTACACAAAGGAAAAGCTCACTGGATCCTGCTGGGTGATCTGAAAAAAATAAAACGCAGCTTCACCCAAACACTCTTCTCAACGCTTTATTTACTTGTAAAAACTTAGGGCAAATGATTCTTGAAAAAATAAAAGGATTTTTTAAACTAGTCAGGTGGTTTCATGAACTTGTAGCTCTCATTCCATTTGTAGGATTATACCTGGTTATAAAGCACTTCATCTCTATTACCGGACAAAGCTGTGACCTGTCACTCCTCAATTTTAGCATTCTTTGTTTTGCGGTGCAACTACTAATAGCAACGGGCTGTGTTCACAACGACATCCGGGATAGAAAAATTGACAAGGTCAATAAACCAAAGACACATACGGTAGAAAATACTATTTCCTTAAAAGAAGCAAAGTGGATCTTTGGTTTCCTTACTCTCCTTATTATCCTGGTGAGTTGGTATATAAGCACATATATGTTTAGCGAGTGGACACTTATATGTATAGGTGTTTACGGCCTCTCCGCAGTATACAATCAATGGTTAAAACGAACTCCCCTGTTTGGAAACATCCTGATGGCCGTTTTAACAGCATTTATTCCACTCGTTATTTTATTTTTCGCGAAAGACTGCATAGAACTGCTACATAGTAACAAACTGATTCGCCTGATTTATCTTTATGCGCTATACCCCTGTCTTATTATCATTCCAAGAGAATTAAGCCTCGACATTTCAGATATGGAAGGAGATAAAGCAGATGGTTGCAAAACTTTGCCGCTACTTATCGGAGCGAAAAAGGCGAAGAGGGTTGTTTATGCTTTTTTATACCTCATTCTGCTAGTGTCGTTATTCTTCATGGTGAACTATTCTTATTTAAGAAGTACCTTCATTTTCACCGACCTTCTGCTTTTAGTTTACATGTATAAATTAAAAAACACAGAGTTGCGATTACACTATATTCGCATCGGAAGATTTTTATGGTTGATAATGATTGTTGCTTTAGTGGGATTTACAATCGCAACTATGAGCTAGCCACCAGTATCCCGGTTCTCACTTTCGGCAAATTTATACACAACACCATCCACTATTCCCAGCAATAGCAGGGTATCTGGGTGCGGTATGATTATGGAATTATCACATAGGTATTCCAACCAAAAATTCTATGAGAAAAATAATTTTAAGCTGTGCAATAGCATTAACGTCCTTAACTATGTATTCGCAAACTGCCACTGACGTTAGAGGCAGACTCGTTTTAGGACTTAAAGCCGGGGTAAATTACTCCAATGTATACGATTCACGCGGTCAATCTTTTGATGCGAATCCAAAATTAGGTTTTGCAGGTGGAGGCTTTTTAGCCATTCCAATTGGCAAACTCTTTGGCATACAACCCGAAATAATGCTCTCACAAAAAGGATTTCAGTCTTCTGGAAATATTCTTGGAAGTTATTATAATGTGACGCGCACCAGTACCTACCTCGACATCCCGCTGCTCTTTGCATTCAAGCCTAGTGAGTTTTTAAGTTTATTCGCCGGTCCGCAACTATCGTACCTTTTAAAACAAAAAAACACTTTCAAGAATGGTTCAACCAGTGTTGAGCGCGAAATAGCGTTTGATAAAGAAGATCCAAGAAAAAACACTTTAGGTTTTGCCGTTGGTGCAGACCTTACTTTAAAACACTTTTTAGTGAGCGGTAGAATTGGTTGGGACATTCAACAAAACAATCCTAATGGAACTTCCTCTGAGTTACGCTATAAAAATGTAGTTTACCAAGTAAGCATAGGACACAGATTTTACAGCCGCCGTTCTTAATTTAGAACTTATAATAAACTCTTAAACCAAGCGCATTTTGCAATTTTAATTTGCGGGTATCGCCCATGTTTATTTTTTCGAGAGAAGGTTTATAAAGTAGCTGCACATTAAATTTAGGACTCACATCAATGTTAGCTCCAATGCCCGCGTAACCACCAACACCAAAGCCAAGCAGTCTTCTTGGCATACCAACTGAATTTGGATAAAGTGCCTGGTTCCAGTAGCTGTTAAGATCAATCTGTAAATTATTTATGAAGATCATATTTCGGTCAGACTTTGCTAACGTTCCAACCAGTCCAAACTCAAGCAACATGTTAAACTTTTCATCAGAGCCTGCAAGATGCTGATAGCCTAATTCGAATTGCAAACGTTGCTCCCGTCCCTGAATACCACAAACTACAATATTTGAGTTAACGCTGGGATCGGGGTTAGAAGGCCTGGTTTTGGTTATTGTAAAATTGCCTTCCAGGTTTATTTTAGTACCATTTACATTTACTATAATAAAATTTTTCTGGTCAACCGGAATTTTAAAGTTAGCACCCACTATGACGGCGGGAGTGTAACGCATGTTGGTTGGCATATCACTTTCTGTAAACTGCCAGGCTCCCTGGTCAACCCCTATTGCATCGGCTACCTGGTCGTGAAGCCCATAGCCGTAACCATATTCATTTATTATTTTTTGATACATGAGACTGTTTGCAAAACTGTTTCTCACCCCATAGTAATCAAAGCCATAACCATTATAAATGCCGGCGGTAGATTTGTTTGCAAAATAGGAAGCCACATAAACGCCCGTTAAAAACCTGCTTTTTTTACGTATAGGTTTTGTATCCTCGTCCTGGTCGTTGTCTTGCGCTGCAAATGGTGCGCTTAAAAGTAGAAGTGCGGAAAGAAAACTAAAAGTTCTTAGTCGGGATAGTATCATGAATGCGAAGCAATAAAATTAAAGCGATAAAGTAAAGATACAAAACGATTATGAAATCGAATAAGGACAGGGCTCCTCATCTGCCAATAAACTAAAAAAGCCACACTTTAAGGTGTGGCTTCTTAAAAAGTCTGCTATTTGTTAAGCGAATTTTTTCTCAAATTCTTTCATTACATCTACTAAAACATTCACACTTTCTAAAGGAAGTGCATTGTAAAGAGAAGCTCTGTAACCGCCAACATCTCTGTGTCCGCGAATACCACTAATATTTGCGTCTTTCCAGAATTTATCGAATTCTGCTTCTAACTCCGGTTTATTCATGAGGAAACAAACGTTCATATTACTACGGTCTTCTACCGCAGTAGTTCCATAGAATAAAGAGTTGCGATCAATTTCATTATAAATAGCATCGGCCTTTTGCTGATTTACTTTTTCTATCCAGGCAATTCCCCCGTTCTTTTTTAACCATTGTAAAGTCAATAAAGTAACATAAATAGGAAATACAGGAGGCGTGTTGTACATGGAATCTCCTTTAATGTGTACCTGGTAATCGAGCATAGATAACATTTTTCTGCCTGTTTTTCCAAGCGCCGATTTTTTTACCATCACCATGGTGCTTCCCGCAGGACCCATATTTTTTTGAGCACCCGCATAGATCAGATCGAATTTTTTAGCATCTACTTTACGGCTGAAAATATCAGAACTCATGTCACACACCAAAGGAATCGGCGAGTTTGGAAATTCTTTCATCTGTGTTCCGTAAATGGTATTGTTGCTTGTAATGTGCAGGTAATCTGCATCTTTCGGAATCTCATATCCTTTAGGAACATAAGTAAATTTTTTATCTTCTGAAGAAGCAATCACATTTGTATTACCGATAATTTTCGCTTCCTTGATAGCTTTGCTTGCCCAAACACCAGTATTTACGTAAGCCGCAGTACCATCTGTTCTCAAAAGGTTATATGGAATCATAGCAAATTGTAAGCTTGCACCTCCGCCTAAATAAAGTACTTCGTAATCATCCCCTACTTCAAAGAGTTCTTTAACGGTATTTCTTGCTTCAAGAATGACCTTCTCATAGTTTTTACTGCGGTGAGAAATTTCAAGCAGTGATAGATTCAGATTATCAAAATTAATGCAGGCTTCAGCTGCTTGTTTCAACACTTCTTCCGGTAATATTCCAGGACCCGCGCTAAAATTATGTACTTTGCTCATAGATTGATTTTTAAAGGCTTAAAGGTAATAATGTTTAATCGTATATCAATTTTATTTCTCCGTTATTTAAAGTAACTATCAGCAGCTTGTTGTTAATTTTCTGCACATTATCCACTTCGGTAAATACAAGCTCACCCTTATTGTTAATTACAGAACGGGAGTCGTCGTTCACACTGTAATAATGGCGTGAGATCTTTACAATTTCGGCGCCGGTTGAAAAAACTTCACTCCCATAAACAGTTATAATAGCATTGTACTCTTTAACTTTTGCAAGCGCAAGACTATCTGAAAAATCGTTTGCCTGCGAATATTTGTAGGGAATTGCAAGCGCCAGTTTTTTGTCCAGGTAACCGTATTTATTTTTTTGCTTCACCCTCATAAGATCGTTTTCGGGGAAGTTAATTTCCTGGTAAGCTCCAAATGGTATATAGGTTTTACCATTTGCATCTACAAAAGATTGCTCGCCTTTGCGTTGCAGTTTAAATAGTTCGCCATTGGTATAATAGTCGGGCATTTTTTCCTTCATGTAGTCGTAAGCCAATCCGGTTAAAAAACAGCCTTCAGAACTAAAGAAGCCATAGAGGTTATTTTGCACAACAATAAAAACAGAAGAATTGGTTTTTATAATCTGATCATATTCCGGCTCCAGAATCTTTTTTCCGGTTACAGTAATGAGTCCGTATTTATTATTTTGTTTAATGATTGCAATTTGTGATGTATTAAAATCGGAGATCCACTCAAACTCTGCTTTGTGACGGGTGCCGGCTTTTGAAATAAAACCATAAGCCCCTTTGTCTACGTAATAAGCATACTCATTTTTGAAGTCGCCCAGTTTATCATATTTTGGTTCGAGAATGCTTTGTCCAAACTGATCGAGCGCGCCATACTTATCGCCGAACTTCACTACATACACGCCGTCTGATAATTCATTTATCTCTTCATAAACTTTGGAAATAGTCTGGCCCTGGCGATTAATAAAACACCATTTCGTATTTTGCTTTACAGGAGCAATGCCATTCTTAAAAACGGAGGCATCAGAATATATTTTGCCAAAAGGATTTATGTTTTTCTTATTTATAAAATACACAGAATCATTTTTAGAAACAACTGAAAGACCTTCATAAAAATCGCTGGCCGAATCATACACCGGCTTAATGACGTATTGTCCTTTTTCATCAATAAACCCTGAAAAATCGCCTTTTTGATAAGGATACAGGATTAATTTATTTAGTTCGAGTTCATTTAAAATAGAAGTCTTGAGAGGAAAGTCAGGATACACTCTCACAAAATTTTTAAGTTCATCAAAAGAAAATTCTTTAACACTTAAAGAGAATAACAATTTCCATGCTTCCAAAGCCTGATAAGACTCAGGATAAGTCTTCACAAAAAAGGCGAGTCCCGTTATGTCTTTTTGCTGACGGTAGATCGTAAACAATTTTTCATGCGCAGTTTTCACGAAAGTACTTTTTGGATAATTTGCCAGGAAAGCGATATAGGCCTCTGCGGTTGCTTCTTTGGTTTGCTCATTGTAAAGCTGTTTTTCCAACAGAGAAGAAGCATCCTTGAACAAACTGCTTTCCGGATGCAACACCATAAACTGTTTTGTACTATCACTTTTATTATACTCCAGGGTCAGTGAAAAATCCAATTCATCACGCGAACGAAGTACAGCCTCACGCAAATTTGAACCAGCCAGGTAAAAATTCTGCAGATAAAAATTGTAAGCATTTACTGTGTTAAGCTGTTTGACCAAACGAAACATTTTTCGAGAAATGGAATCGGAAAGACTCAGAATGGTACTTTTATCAATTACATAACCCGACAATGTTTGCGGAGTTGGTTTTGCCAAAAAAAGATGAAAGCTTAAAGTAATGTATTTTCCTGCGCTATCAATATTTGAAAAGGGATTGTCGTTGCGGCTGAAAATTAAGGCCAGGCCATACGAGGCATAGGGATCAGGCTTTTTTAAATGCATCTCGCTCAGAATCTTTTTCGCCTGGAAATAGTCGAAGATACGCAGCGCTTCAAATCCTTTTTCCAGTTTGGAGGCATTTGCGAAATGATTCCCAAAAAGAATAAAACTTAAAAAAATATAGATATTTCGTTTTCGTCTCAAAAACAGATGGTGAAGTTTGCTATTTTTTTTGATAAAATTGAAGCCTTTTTACTTTTTAAATGGCAATGACCTCAAAAATTATCCCCTATATTTGCAGCCATGTTTACCACCGGGAGAATTGTTTTTGTGTCTTTGTTTATTCTGGCTTTCGTTATTATGCTCATCTGGAGCTACAATAAGGAGAAAAAGTTGAACAAAATCCATTTTAGCAAGGCTTATAAGGTTATCATTGCCCTGCTTCTCTTCCTTATCTTACAATTCATAATTGTTAAAATTCGGAAATTTCTCTGAAAAACAAGCCTTCGTAGGTTGTTTTTGGCATTTTGTCGTATATTTGCTTCTGTATTTTCCGGCCCACATTCCGGCTTTTGCTTTTGAAAAACTAAAATTATGAAAAGATTTTTGCTACTCGTAGGTGCGTTAACAACCGGCTTTATGGCCAGTGCTGCCACACTTGTTATTGAAGGTAAATATCAAAACAAAAACGTTTATGTGCACAATGGCTTTGGGGCTGGCGGTGTGGGTTTCTGCACCACAGAGATCAAAGTAAACGGAAATATAACCACGGATGAAATTAACTCCAGTGCGTTTGAAATCGATCTAAAAGCTTTGCACTTAAAATACGGAGAAAATGTTACCATTGAAATCGTTCACAACGATGGCTGCACACCTAAGGTTTTAAACATGGAAGACCTTAAGCCAAAGCCAACTTTTGAAGTGATAATGATGAGCATTACACCTACAGGGCTTTTAAAATGGTCAGCTAAAAATGAGATGGGTGCCCTACCCTACACTATCGAACAATTTAAATGGAATAAATGGGTTCCGGTTGGAGAAGTTGATGGCGCAGGCACTCCTGAAGCGCACGATTATTCTTTCCAGGTAGCTATGCATAGTGGCGAAAACAAATACCGCATCAAACAAAAAGGCTTAAATGCTCTAACCAAAATGTCGAAAGAGGTTACTGTAACCTCAGCCATTAACAAACCCTCTTTTGCTATACCTAAAAACAATTCAAGCATCGATTTCACAGCAGAAACAGCTTATGAAGTTTACGATGCTTATGGTGTAGTTGTGAAAAAAGGCTATGGCAAACAGGTTAAAATAGATAACCTCAGCAAAGGTGAATACTACTTATGCTACGACAATGCACTTACTGAGTTTAAGAAATAAGTTTTAAAATTTGTTTTAATTCGCTTAAGATCATTGCGGTTGCTCCCCAAACTTTCAGTTCTTCTACCTCAAACCAGGGTGTCTTAATTGACAGACTTTCCATTACCTGCATGCTTCCCTCTTTTACTATGCTGTCTTCCAGCAGATCTGTAACTGCTAATTTGATAAGTCTTTTCACTTCCCTTTCCTGGTTTACCATAACCGGATCTTTGATTTTACAAATGCCCACATAAGGGTGAATCAAAAAAGAACTTACCGGAACATGTAAAGGTGTTAGTTTCCCGATAACATCTATCTCTTTCACTCCAATTTCTTCAAAACACTCGCGAATAGCCGTATTCATAAGATCTAAATCTTCGGGTTCAAACTTTCCACCCGGTAAACTTACTTGTCCGCTATGCGCACCATTGTAAGTCATGCGTTCAGTTAGGGGAATATACAAGTCGCCGTTTGCATTCTCGCAGAATACGATCATCACCGCACTTGGCCTGTAATTTTGTGTTTTAAGTTGTTCCTGGTTCATACGCTGGCGGTTGAGCGGAGCCATCATGTATTGCGCGTCTATGCCGGGTAGTGTTTCAGAGAGTGCCGTTTTAAGTCTATTTACCAATTGTTCCAAAATAAAATCCTATTTCAAAGGCTTAAATTACCTAAATTTGTGCCACATTATGAGTGAATTTAAATTAAATACTATAGAAGAAGCCCTTGAAGATATTCAAAAGGGAAAAGTAATAATTGTTGTGGACGATGAGGACCGTGAAAATGAAGGTGACTTTATAACAGCCGCCAGAAACGCAACACCGGAAGTGATCAACTTTATGGCAACACACGGCCGCGGACTCATTTGCGCACCTCTTACAGAAGAAAGAGCGCACGAATTAAAACTCGATATGATGGTGCCGGCCAATACCTCTTTACATGAAACGCCCTTTACAGTTTCTATCGACTTGCTTGGTTTTGGCTGCAGCACAGGCATTTCAGCATCTGACCGCTCAAAAACGGTAAAGGCTTTAATTGATCCTACTATAAAACCATCTGATTTTGGCAGACCCGGACATATTTTTCCCTTAAAATCAAAACCAGGCGGAGTATTGCGCAGAACCGGGCATACCGAAGCTACCGTAGATATTTCGGTATTAGCGGGATTCGAACCTTGCGGGGTACTTGTTGAAATTCTGAATGAAGATGGTACGATGGCCCGTCTTCCTGAGTTAATGAAAATTGCAGAGCGTTTCGATCTTAAAATTATCAGCATTGAAGATCTTATTGCTTACCGTCTTTCAAAAGAAAGTATTGTAAAAAGACAAGTAGAGGTTAACATGCCCACCAATTATGGTGATTTTAAATTGATAGATTACCAGGTAGAAACCAATGGGCAGGAACATCTTGTGCTTATAAAAGGTGAATGGAAAAAAGATGAAGCTATACTCGTAAGAATGCACTCGTCCTGTGTTACCGGCGATATTTTTGGAAGCTGCCGTTGCGACTGCGGAGAACAACTTCACCAGTCGATGCAAATGATTGAAAAAGAAGGCAAAGGCGTAATCGTATACCTTAACCAGGAAGGAAGAGGCATAGGTCTTTTAAATAAATTGCGGGCTTATAAATTACAAGAAGAAGGTCTGGATACTGTAGAAGCAAACGTGGAGCTAGGTTTTAAAATGGACGAGCGCGACTACGGCGTTGGCGCACAAATATTGCGTGACCTGGGCGTAAGAAAAATTAAACTGATGACCAATAATCCAAAAAAACGTGCAGGCCTTATCGGTTATGGCCTAGAGATTGTTGACAATGTGCCTATCATTGTAAAATCAAATCCTCACAATGCAAAATACCTTGCAACGAAGAGAGATAAAATGGGGCACTCGTTTTAAGAAGTAAATCAAAAAGATTAAGAAGGACCGCAAGGTCCTTTTTTTATGGAATACCTTTCATGTTCACAGCTAATTAGAATATGCTTAAAAAAGGGGCAAAAAAAAATCCCCTCAGTTTTACCAGGGGGATTTTTTATTAAAGTTTTAATTATTAATGTTTGATGACTTTTAGTACTTCTTCACCTTTACCAGACTGTACTTTTACATAGTAAATACCATTATCAAGATTTTTAAGATTAAAGGTCATCTTATTCTCTGAAGTAAAAGTACTGTATACCACGCGACCTGCAAGGTCAGTAATCTGAACAGATTTATTTAATCCATTGGGAAGATCAATAGTAAATTCACCTGAAGTTGGATTTGGATAAGCAGTTAAGCCCACAAGTTGAGATCTGGATTCTGCTATACCTGCACAAGCATTTACCGTTAACTCAATGGACGCGTTTGAAACACACCCTTTTGCATCCGTACCTACAACAGCATAAGTTGTATTTGTTACCGGGCTAACCGTAAGAACTGGAGTTGCCGTATTCAGCGAATCGTTCCACAAATAGGTGTTTGCACCATTTGCAGTTACCGAAGCGGTTTCACCAAAACAAATAACACTATAACCTGTAATTGAAACTACCGGATTTTGATTCACCGTAACACTTATAGTTCCTGAATGATAACAATTGATAGCGTCGATGGCATTATAAGTGTAGGTAGAACTTGTAGAAGGCACAATAAGCACAGAGCTCACAGACGATGCTACAGGGAACCAGCTGTAAGAAACAGCGCCATCAGCAGACAATATAACCGAGCCACCTTCACAAACGGCTGTGTTTGGACTAGCCGCCAGAACAATTGTATTTACTGAAATAGTGAGTGTTTTAGTTTTAACGCATCCTAAGGCATTATCAGAACTTACAGAATAAGTGGTGCTTGTTACAGGTGATACCACGATGGAGCTGCCCGTACCTGGAGCAGACCAGGTGTAAGTTTGACCACCCGTTACAATTAATGTAGAAGAAGAACCTGCACAAACAGAAAGACTACTTGCCGTAAGCGTTAACTGCGGAGCCGGATTCACTATTACAAGCGTTGTGGCAGTTCCTACGCAGCCATTTAAATCTGAGCCGGATACGCTGAAGGCGCCGCTGGTAGAAAGATTAGCTGTATAAGAAGTACCTGTTGCCGTTGTAGCATTCCAGGTATAAGTAATACCACCCGTTGCTGAAAAGATAATCGGAGCATCTTCACACACAATAGCATTTGAAGGACTCACCACTGTGATAGAAAGAACCGGAGCAGCAATTACCGTAAGGTTAGAAACAGCAGGTAAAGAAACGCATCCCAGATTTATACCAACAACGGTATAAGAACCTGAAGAAGTAGGACTCACCGTATTTGTGCCACTTTGGAAACTATAAGAAGGAGCGCCGGTAGGTGAAAAGGTAAACACACCACCCGAACAAACCGTACCGCTATTAACAGATACTGTAGGCATATTAGAAACCGCAATAGTAGAAATTACAGCAGTAGAAGTACATCCCTCTGAACTTGTACCAATAACACTCACTGTGGTGTTTGTAGAAGGAGCAATTGTGGATGAACCGTTAGAGAATACATAGGTAGATGCCCCGGACGGATTCAATGTGAATACGCCGCCGGTACATACACCACCGCTATTAACAGATACTGAAGGAACTGCGTTAACAGTGACAGTAACAATTGCCGTATTTGTGCTTTGGCAACCCACAGAACTTGAACCTATAACACTGAAGTTTGCCGTACTTGTTGGAAACACTACATTAGGTCCGCCAATAACCGAATAAGAAGAAACTCCCGTTGCGGTGATAGTATAGCCTTGTCCGTTACAAATCGAACCACTTGGTGAACTCACCACCGGACTGGTAAATACAGTAACGGTGCTCACAGCTGTATTGGAGGCAGCGCAGCCAAATGCACTGGTACCTGTAACAGAATAGGAAGTTGTAGTACCTGGAGAAACGATATTCGTTCCACCAGTAATGGTATAGTTTGTTGCTCCTTGAGGAATTATTGTAAAGGCATTGGCAGAACAATTCGTGCCACTGTTTACTGACAGGGTTGGAATTGGATTCACACTTACTGTAATAACCACTGGCGTAGCGTTTGAGCAGCCCAATGAATTTGTACCCGTAACGCTATAACTCGTATTTACTGTTGGGTTTACCACAAAAACACCACCCGTTACGCTGTAACTCACACCGCCCGAAGGAGTAATAGTGTATGAACCACCAGAACAAAACGAACCATTGCTGGCAGTAATAGTTGGCAGGGCAATAATATTTACAGTAGCAGTAACAGGCTGTGATACACAGCCCGCTGTACTTGTAGAGCTAACAATTACCGTGGTATTGCTCGTTGGAGCTATAGTGCTTGAACCATTTGAATAACTGTAAGATGTAGAAGACCCCGAAGGTGTAAACGTGTAAACTTTTCCCGCACAAACTGTTCCACTGTTCACCGTGATTGTTGGCGTAGTGAAAACAGAAACTGTAGCAATAGCTGCCGTAGCATTTGAACAGCCTGCCACATTCGTTCCATAAACGCTGTAAGATGTAGTGGTAGTTGGAGAAACAGCTGCAGATCCACCTGAAAAAGTGTAGGTAACACCACCAACAGGATTAAGCGTGAATACTGAAGCTGAACATAAAGTTCCGCTACTCACCGTAATATTTGGTTTAGCAAAAACAGAAACCGTACTTACGGCCTGAACAGTACTTGCACAGCCTAAAGCACTTGTACCGCTAATAGAGTAAGAAGTAACGGTTGAAGGGCTTACGACAAAACTACCACCCGTAATGGTATAACTAACAGCCCCTGTAGGTGTAATGGTGAAAGCATCGCCTGCGCAATAACTACCACTATTTACACTAATATTAGGAATAGGATTAATAGTATAACTGTAGATGACAAGACCATTTCCTGAGTGCACACCATTTGTCATGCTTGAAGTTGTAAATACTCCGCTCACAAAGTTAGTACCTCCGGCGCCACCGCCGCCAGCACCCTGGTCGTTATTCGTGCAGGCAACATCTCCTAAAGAGCCGCCGCCGCCGCCGCCACCGCCAACGTATCCGCCGCCGCCGCCACCGCCGCCAACATATGTGCAAGCTAAATAACCAAATCCTGCAAATCCGCCCAGGCCTGAAGATCCGCCACCACCGGGTCCACCAGTGAATCCAGCACACCCTACTCCGGCGCCACCGCCAAGAGAACCTGCGCCGCCGCCACCGCCGCCGCCGCCGGCAATAGCACTAACACCGCCAGTGCCACTTGCTCCGCCTCCGGCTCCACCATTTCCTCCGCTTATAGTTGCGCTCGGACAACCTGCATCGCCGCCGCCGCCGCCACCGCCGGCAACTAAAACACGATCAGCCAGGGTAATACCTCCAATTCTGAGATCAGAAGCACCTCCACCTGCACCGGAATTTCCTATAGAGCCAGAGCCACCGCCGTTGTAACCTGCAACGGAACCTGTACCGGCTCCACCCACAAATATGTTTAAGGTTGTACCCGGCGTGATAGGAGCGTCTGCAGTTACCATGGCACCTAATCCTCCTGAACCGCCAATAGCGCCTGAGGGACTATTAATACCATTTGCACCGCTGGCTCCATAAACTGTAAAAGAGATAGCTCCCACACAGTTTGGAATTGTAAGCGTTTGAACGCTACCCGTGTAATTAAGAGTTTGCGTAACAACCTGCGCATGCGAAATTTGCACAGATAAAAAAATTGCAGGTAAAAGGGACTGCAAAGTAGATTTTAATTTCATAAGTGGGTCTTTAGAACATTTTTGAGCACTAAATTTAGTGCCTAAATCGCTAATAACCTAAAATAGTTATAAGCCCCCCTACCGAAAACACAGGGTCCCGGAACCTTTTAACATATGCTTTGCACTAAAATTAAACTTCGGCTAACAATTTACTAAACTTGTCGAAAAGTGACTGCTATTTTAACTCTGTGCCAAATTACCCTAAAGGTTTTAATACGGAACACCGGGGGCTTATGTCATAAAAAAAGTCCCTCCATTGCTGAGGGACTTTTAAACTTATCAGAAGAGCAGGTCTTATTGTTTAATTACTTTAACAACAGATACTTCCTTGTTTGATTGCACTTTCACGTAATAAACGCCATTAGCAAATTCAGTCATTCTAACATTTACCAGGTTCTCAGAGCTTATCTCAGTACTTAAAATACGACCTGAGATATCTATGATCTGGATTGTTTTCTCTGATCCATTGGCCAAATCAACTGTAAATGCACCATTGTGAGGATTTGGATAAATCTGTAAGCCATTCATTCTTGAAGCCAACTGATTTAAGCCAGTACATTTACTTACGGTTAAACTCACCATTGCCGTATCAGAACAACCATTTACATCTGTACCGGTTACCATATAAATCATACTGAAATTTGGATTAACTACTAAAATAGTTCCTGCGGTACCTGTGGTGGTTGGTGAAGTCCATAGGTAATTACCTGCACCAGCTGCAGTCATAGTTGTAGTTTCTCCTGTACAAATCAGAGTGCTTGCAGCAACTGCAGTTACAACCGGAACAGGATTAACACTTACTGTTATACTACCCTGATGATGACACGATTTTGCATCAATTGTGTGGTAGGAATAAGTAGTAGTTACCGCCGGAGTTACAGTTACAGCGCTAAAAATAGACGGTACAGGCGTCCATGTATAAGAACTTCCACCCGGTGCGTAAACACTTATAGAATTTCCAAGACAAAGTGAACTGTCAGGCATTTCATTAATTGTAATAGTATTTACACCAATGCTTAAGGTTTTGGTTCTTGAACAACCATAAACATTTGAACCGATAACCGTATACACTGTGGTAGCTGTAGGTGTTACTACAGTAACTGCAGAAGTGGTAGATGAAGCTGACCATGAATAGGTAAGCGCGCCACCTGCAGTTAAAGTAGAAGAACCTCCACCGGCACAAAGGGATAACGGGCTACCGTTAAGAGATACTGTAGGTAAAGGATTAACAGTGTATGGCACTGTAGCAGCGCTAACACAACCATTTGCATCTGTTCCGATTACGAAATAAGAACCGTTTACAGTAGGCGTTGTAACATACGATGCACCTGTGGCAGTATTATTCCAGTTATAACTTACAGCTCCACTGGCAGTAAGAGACAATGATCCTGTAATACAAACTTCCAGATTAGAAGGTGTTGATGCAACAGTTAAAACAGGTGTGCTGAATACCGTAAGGGTTGCAATTGCAGGCAATGATAAACATCCTGCAGAGTTTGTTCCAATAACTGCGTATGTGCCAGAAGTTGAAGCGAGAACAGGATTAGAGTAATTAGGATAAATGTAGCTGGTTCCACCTGAAGGAATTAAAAGGAAATTCGATCCTGCACAAACAGTTCCACTGTTAACAGATACAACCGGCAAAGCAACAATGCTAACGTTTACAACAGCAGGAGCTGATGAAACACAACCGTTAGAACTTGTACCCGTTACGTTAATAGTTGTATTAGAAGTTAATGCAACCGTGCTTGCCCCTGTAGAATAAGAATAAGTTAAAGCTCCTGAAGGAACCGTTGTAAATACACTTCCTGAGCAAAGCGTTCCGCTAGCTGCCGTAATGGTAGGAGTTGGATAAACAGAGAGCGTAATGGTTTTTACACCATTACAAACCGTTGTACCTGTACCCGATACTGTATATACGGTGGTAACAGAAGATGAAACCGGAACTACTGTAGCATTTGAGCTCAAGGAAGCCCAGGTGTAGGTATTAGCACCAGAAACCGTTAAGCTTGAGGTAATACCCGGACAAACCGCTGAAGGTGTAGCTACCACAGTAAGAGAAGGTGACGCTAAGGTAGTTACGGTAGCAGAGGGCGAATTAGCCAGAAGCGATAAACAACCATTGCTGCCTGTTCCTCTTACAGTATAAGTGGTATTAACAATTGGAGAGAGTGTTGCGGTTGTTGCTATAACCGTTCCCGACGGGGAGCCGGCAAAAGTATAACTCGCAGCTCCACTGGCTGTTGTGGTAAAAGATCCACCAGGACAAATAGAACCGTTATTAGCAGTTAAACTGATAGTTGGTGTAGGGATAGAAGTTACTGTAACCGTTTTAACATCGTAATTACATCCTGCAGCCCCATAACCATAAACGGTGTAAACCCCTGAGGCCGCTGGCGTAATAGAGATACTTGCTCCACCCACACCCGTGCTCCAGGCATAGTTGGTAGCTCCTGAAACACTGAGTGTTCCTGCTGAGCCTAAACATATAGAGGGTGTTAATGCTGTGGCTGTAATTGTAGGATTAGCGCCAGAGTTAACTGTTTGTGTAACGGCGATTGTAAAGGCACTTGCAGCACTATAACCTGTTACAAGAACATAATAATTGGTAGAAGGTATAGAGCAAAAAGTTGCCGATGCAGCGCCACTCGCGCACATTGGTCCGTTATCATCGTTTCCTGTTACACAAGTCCAGGCACCGCATGATCCTGTGTAAACAAAAATTTTAGAATCCCAACTGCTGGCAGCGCAAAGATCAACGCCTATCTGGTTACCGTTACCAACGAGTTTGTACCAAACACCAGGTTGACTCAAACTTGTTCCGCAAGTACCGGGTGCAGGACTTTCCAGTGTTGAATTTACCGTTGTTCCTGCTGTTGAGCTCGGAACCGCCATAGTGATAGCAGCAGCACATAAGTCATTTGCCGGTGCAGGAGGCACAGCCCCACCAATGCACGTTACAGAATTATCCCTGCACGAGCTTTGTGTAGCGCATAAGGAGCTTGAGCTCACGTGTATGTAGTGTGTTCCTGCTACCTGAGCTGTCCATGTTAATGGTGAGGGGCCGGCCGCAACAACAGGACCAGTAGAAGTCCCGCTGCGAATTGTGTAATAATCTGTAGAAACAGAAGACGCTGAAACATAAACATTTCCGGCTGTAACCGAATTTAAAGTCCCATACTCTCCCGCATACTGACAGCCTATATAAACTGTAAGAGTTGGATTGGGCGCAGTCATACTTCCAAAAGCTGAACTTTGTGTACATGCCGGGCCGTAACAACCCATGAGTACATTACGACAAGTACTTTGCGTACCACAAGCGGAACTTGTATTACAATGGATGTAATAAGTACCTGAAACCGTTGGCGTAAAAACCAATGGTGCAGGGCCAGAAGCTACAAGGGTGCCGTTAGACGCTCCGATGCGAATCGTAAAATAATCTGTAGCAACGGTTGAATTTACCCAATAGGTATTTCCAGCCACTACAGAACTGGTAGTGCAATACTCACCGGCATACTGGCAGGATACCGCGGTAATAGATGTTCCAGGGGCGGGCGCCGTGGGCGATCCGAAGGAGGAGGAGTTGGTGCATTGTGCACTCATTTTTAGCGACATTACACTGAGTAATACGCTAAAAAGCATTAGAAATTTGTTAGTTTGTTTCATGTGTGTGTTGTTTAGTTGCCGACAATGTAGAGAAAAAAGATAACAAACATTAACAAACAGTTAAGAAAAAAGTTAATTTTAATCAAGTTTTAAGTCAGAAAATTTAATTATGAGGTAAAATGCATTGTTATTAGGTGAAACGACAACAAGCCCCAGATGTCTAAAATTTTAGATTTGGGATATACATATTTAACAATAGACTTAAAGTTAACCCAAAGCTAAAGTTGAGCGCAAAAAAAACTCCTTTATAAAAAGGAGTTTTGACAAAACAGGCATGTAAAAGTTCTTTAAGCACCAAGCATGGCAAGTGCATCAGCCTGAGTATCGGCTACTTTAAAAAGCGTGTGAAGTTTGGTAATGAGAATAAGTTCGTTTATTTTTTTATTCATGTTGTAGAGCACTGCTTCGCCACCAGCCACACGGGCTTTGGTGAGTAATTGAATAAGTGTATTTAATCCACTACTATTCATGTAAATTAATTTTTCAAGATCAATAACCCATTGCGAGCAGTTTTGAGTGATAAGTTCTTCCGACTTTTCAAGTAATGCAATAGCCTGACCTTTTTCAATCAGGTTACCACTCATACTTATTACGGCGTAGTTACCGTTGTTGGAAATTGTAAAATCAAAAACCATAATTTACTTTTTATAATGTTGACAGGCGCCAGATTCGCTTAAAAATTTACATTTTGCAAAAAAATTAAGAGAATGGTGCAGTACTTTAAAGTTTAACATTTCTTCCGTGCTTCTTTGAATCTGCATTATACGAGGATCGCAAAACTCAAATACTTTTTCACAATCGGTACAGATCAGGTGATCGTGTTGCCTGTATTTATAGGCTTTTTCAAACTGAGCCATATTTTTACCGAACTGATGTTTAATAACAAGCCCGGCATCCAGCAAAATCTCAATATTGTTGTACAAAGTTGCACGACTAACCCTGTATTTTTTATTCTTCATCATGAGATATAACCCTTCAATGTCGAAATGACCATCGTGGGAATAAATCTCGTTCAAAATCGCAAAACGTTCTGAAGTCTTGCGGTGTTTATTAACTTCCAGGTAATCAGTTAATATTTTATTTACAGCATCCTTGGTCTCCTGGCTCATAACTAAGTTTCTAAATTAGACATAATTTGAATTTATCGCAAATAAAAAAGTTTGGGCCACCTTGTTATTTAGCCCAAAATTACCAATTGATAGACGAACCTGGTATATTAAGGACGCATACGCCTATTAACAGTTGCGCCTTAAAGATATTTTTGCAGCCTTTTAATTTCAGTAATAAATTAATTACATTTAGCAATTATGCAACACGGAATTTGTACGCTCAGTATTGTGCCTGCGAGAAAAGAACCTTCTGGAACAAGTGAAATGGTTACCCAGCTTTTATTCGGTGAACACTACACAATTCTTGAGCAGGGCGAAGACTGGCTTCGCATAAAAACCGCTTTTGATAATTACGAATGTTGGATCAACGGTAAACAACATACCAAAATTCCTGAAAGTTTATTCCAGCAGCTCGAAAAACAAGATGCTGTGTATTCTAACGAATTGGTGCAACTTCTTCATGATAAAAGGAATGAAACCCATTTTCCGGTGAGTATTGGAGCTACCCTACCCTTTTTTAAAAACCATACTACCAGTTTTGATGTTTTTGATTTTGGATTTGAAGGGGCAACGGCTTCGCTAAAGGAAAAGAAATCAGCGAGAGATATTATCAATTCAGCCTATGTATTCCTTAATGCTCCTTATTTGTGGGGTGGAAAGAGTCCTTTCGGTATTGATTGCAGTGGTTTTACACAATTAGTATACAAATTAAACGGTTATAAATTACCCCGCGACGCCTACCAACAGGTTGAAACCGGGACACCCCTTAGTTTTGTGGAAGAGGCAGAAGCCGGGGACCTGGCGTTTTTTGATAACGAAGAAGGCCGGATTATTCATGTGGGCATTTTATTAAACAACGAACAGATTATTCATGCGAGTGGTTGTGTACGCATTGATAAATTTGACCACTATGGTATTTTTCATACAGAAACTAAAAAGTACTCGCACACTTTAAGAGTTATAAAAAGGCTGCTGTAATTCGGATGTGTAGATTAGGCCCGCCTTTACAGATACAGCCCCTACTATCGCTCAAAACCATGCTTTAACCATTGCCGTGAGTGGAAAACTTTGCGTGGGTTGCAAAAGTTGTAAAGAAGGACATAAAGTTTCATTTTTAGTAAACCTGATTACCCATTTAAAAAGCTTTCTATAAACGCCTTTAACCGAAAGCGGTGTTAACCTGTATTTGTTTCTGGCTTAAAGATAAGTGTGCCGGCAGAGCTTTAGAAAGTGGATAAAAAGGCGATAGCTTTTTGGCTCGTCTGCGTCTGATAGCCCCTGAAAGGATAATAGGAGTGCTGCCTTCCTTCACTTTATCATGAGATTCTTTAATGAACCCGGCTATGAGTAGAATGTCATAAAGGCAAAGATCTTTGGTTATTTTAAATTCCTTTAAAAGTGCCTGAGCCTGACGTGTCTGCATCCCTTTCATAGGGTCGCGCTTTCCACGAAGGGATTCCTTATCGTTATCTGCGAGCAGGCGCATCAACTTCATGAGGCGGTGGTAAAGGGTTTTGTCTTTATAACCGGTGTGTCTTATTACCAGGCGGCGGATAGTAGACGCAGCCCGGGCACAGGCTGTGAATTCTTCGCTGTTCTCTCTTGATCGAACAAATGCCGGCGAGGTTTTGAATTGTTTCCGCTTTGGCCCTCCCTTGGCCCTGACCAGCCAGCCAAAGACGCTTTTGTAGAAAGAAATACCATTTACAGTACCTGAGAGTTTTATATCACCGACCTGAAATGCCATATGCAAAGATACCTGAAAATTGGACGAAAAATTGTACGAATGAGTAAGAGTGTATTGACCTCTGAGGGAAGGTGTATGAGAGGCTGAGTAAATGCATGAGTTTCGTACTAAAAGACGGGATATGTACGGGGTAAGTAGGGAGTATTACGCAAGGAACCAGGGAGTTGGCATAAGGTAAACTTCACCATGCCTTCACAACTTTTGCCCCTGATAGCTGTCGTACAGCTGCGCTGTACCGGGTAAAACTCTCTTGAATAAACAAGTTCTATCTTTTGATTACTAACTTTTACATTCAAAGATTTCGGTTAAATGACCAGAATCTTTAGTTTCAAACAAAGGTTTAAAAAATGATCGCCCTGATCTTTGAAATGCTTATTTTTAATTTTAAATCAAAGCCGTGGTTAACAGGTATAAACTGCTATTCGTTTTAGTCTTCTTTAGTGTCCTGATTCTATCTTTGTACGCTTTTCATAGTTTGCGTGATGATAAGGACATTCTTAGCTATGTGATGGACCCAAAAAAACAGGAGCTTGGTTTGTACTGGAAAGATGACGATGGTAAACTGTTGGGGAGCATTGGCGCGTTAAAGTCTTACCTGGAAAGAAAAAAAGTAAAACTTCTATTTGCCTGCAACGCGGGTATGTATATGGAAAACCAATCTCCGCTTGGTTTATTCATTAAAGAAAACAAACAACTGCGCGCTCTGAATACGAGCAGTGGAAAAGGCAATTTTCATATGAAACCCAATGGTGTGTTTTACCTGGATGATCTGCAACAGGCCGGTATTTGTAAGACCGAAGATTATTCCAGGCAAAAAAACATACGCTATGCAAGCCAATCGGGACCAATGCTGGTTATTGACGGGGCAATACACTCTTCTTTTACCAAGGGCTCCGAAAACCTTAACATTCGTAATGGTGTTGGCATTCTTCCCGATAATAAAGTGGTGTTTGCCATGTCTAAAAACCCCATTAACTTTTATGACTTTGCCTTGTACTTTAAAAACCTGGGATGCAAAAACGCGCTCTATTTTGATGGATTTGTTTCCCGCAGCTATCTTCCCGAAAAAAACTGGATACAAACGGATGGTAATTTCGGAGTGATGGTTGGAGTAACCCCTAAATTTTAAATCAATGATTCGTAAAAAAATTAGCCTCACTCTCCCTTCCATTTTCATTAGCCTTTTTTCTTTCTCGCAGAAGCCTGCCGATATGGAGGTGATTAAGTTTGTAAACCCTTTTGTGGGAACCGAAAAAATGGGACACACCTACCCTGGTGCAACCGTTCCATTTGGCATGGTACAATTGAGTCCTGATACCGACACCTTGCAATACGAACTCAACGGAAAATACAATCCCGATATTTATAAGTACTGCGCGGGTTACCAGTATTCAGACAAAACTATTGTGGGTTTTAGCCATACGCATTTTAGCGGGACGGGACATTCTGATCTTGGCGATATTTTAATTATGCCCACGGAAGGTGCTCTGCAATTAAATCCCGGAACGGCCGATAAACCTGCAAGTGGGTTTCGTTCAGCTTTCTCACATGCTAACGAGTTTGCAGAACCCAATTACTACAAAGTAAAATTAGACGATCACAACATACAGGCAGAATTGACCACCAGCGCGCGCGTGGGCATGCACAGCTATACTTTTCCGAAATCGCAACAGAGTCATATTATTTTAGATATGATGTCGGGTATTTATAATTACGACTCTAAAAATGTATGGACGTTTATTCGTGTGGAGAATGATTCTTTAATTACCGGCTACCGTGAAACCAATGGCTGGGCAAGAACAAGAACTGTTTATTTTGCTATTTCTTTTTCTAAAGCTTTTAAGAATTACGGCTATAAAAACTTTTCGAAGAAAGAAGTTTACCGTGGCTTCTGGAGAAAATTTGATCAAAGCCATAACTTTGCTGAAATGGCGGGAACACAACTAAGGGCGTTTTTTGATTTCGATACGGATGCCAACGAATCTCTGAAACTCAAGGTAGCTCTGTCTTCTGTAAGTACGGAAGGCGCCCTGCTAAATTTACGAACAGAAATTCCGCACTGGGATTTTGAAAAAGTAAAGCGCGATGGGCAAAAGTTATGGCATGATGAACTCGGAAAGATAAAAGTTGAAACACTAAATCCGGAAGACAAAGTAAATTTTTATACGGCCATGTACCATGCTTTTTTGAGTCCGACTTTGTACATGGACGTTGACGGGAAGTACCGTGGGCTTGACCAGAACATTCATAAAGCAGAAGGATTTTCGAATTACACGACATTTTCTTTGTGGGACACTTACCGGGCTTTGCATCCTTTTTTAAATCTGCTGCAACCGAAAAGAAATTCAGATATGATCCGCTCTATGCTAAGTCATTACGATCAGAGTGTGCATCGCATGTTGCCGGTATGGTCGCATTACGCGAACGAAAACTGGTGCATGATTGGTTATCATAGTGTTTCCGTTATTGCAGACGCGGTAATGAAAGGAACTACGGGGTTTGATCCCGAAGTAGCTCTGCTAGCCTGTGCCACGACCGCCAGAAATAAACAGTATGACGGCCTGGACTATTATATGGACCGCGGTTTTATTCCCGAAGACAAAAATGGAAGTTCCGTTTCAAAAACATTAGAGTATGCTTACGATGACTGGTGCATTGCGCAGATGGCGAAAAAATTAAGTCACAAAGAGCTCTACGATGAATTTATAAAACGTTCTGAAAATTATAAAAACGTGTATGATGCATCGATTGGGTTTATGCGTCCGAGGTTAAACGACGGAAGTTTTAAAAAAGAATTTGATGTGTTGAGTACCAACCAGGCCGGTTACATTGAAGGCAACTCGTGGAACTACAGTCTGTATGTACCGCACCAACCTGACTCGCTTATAAAATTAATGGGTGGTAAAAAAAGATTTTCGCAGCACCTCGATTCACTGTTCACTATGAGTTTACCCGATAAGTATTTTGCGGAAACTGAAGATATCAGTCGCGACGGTATTATAGGTAATTACGTGCATGGCAATGAACCCTCACATCATGTGGCTTACTTCTTTAACTGGGCTGACGCCTCCTGGAAAACACAGGAAAACATCCGCATGATCCTTAAAAAAATGTACAAACCCGGTTCAGACGGCCTGGGCGGAAACGATGATTGCGGGCAGATGAGTGCCTGGTACATTTTTAGTGCTTTAGGATTTTATCCCGTTGCACCTGGATCTGACCGGTATTCTATAGGGAGTCCACTTGTAAAATCGGCGCAGTTACTTTTAGAGAACGGAAAAACCTTTAGCATAGAAACCAGGAATCAGAGCGATAAAAATGTTTATATAGAAAAAATTCTGTTGAATGGAGAAGACCTCAAAAGAGCCTATTTAACGCATGCAGAAATTGTATCGGGAGGCAAGGTGCTTTTTATAATGGGTGGAAAACCGAACAAGAAGTTGTTTTTGAATTAAGATCTAGTGGTAAAGAAAAATTTGCGAGGAACACTTTTACACAGTTTTGTTATACAAAGTGGTGTTTAAAAAGCCATGAGTAAGAAAAATTCTATTATATTTGATTTACCGCCAACATTACAAAAGGTAATGCAATCGTGTAAAATTCGCCAGATTGGAGGAAGAAAGGTAATGGTATAAGGTAATTATGGGAAAGCCGTTGGACGACTACTGGAAAAACTTAAAGAACAAAAACATTAGGACAACAATACATAAAATCTAATGAAAGGTAATTCTGCTCTTTTCACTCTTGTAATTATTGTTGCAATAATCGCATTCATAATAAAGGTCGTTATATCGGTAGTAAGTTCTCTATTGCTTCCAATTGGCATCACTGTATTAGTGGCCGGTGTGTTGACGTTATCGTATATAGTTTATAGACACTTCTATTTCAATAGTAGCAAATTTTTAAATCTCAAAAGTGACATTCAAAAATATATTAAGAATTGCAACGACCTGAACAGTCATATTAATGAATTAAAAAGTTCTTTCGTTGACATAAATACATACGACTATGGACAAGGGGAACTCAATGACAACAGTAATTTCAAATTCAAACGCAAGGAGTGGCAAAATAACATTAAGAATCATCAGATTTATAACTGTTCTGCAGCCGTATGTAAAAGCGCAAGTAATCAACCAATCAAATACCTCTGTAAATATTTCAATATCGAGACAAATGAAGGTACATTAATGAGTTTTGAAACTGTGCTTAATGACTTTGCTGCGGCAGAACAAGGAAAAGAACTACTAAGGAATGAAAGAGATTCAATTCTAAGCAACATCAGCGAATCTATTCCGAAATTAATTATGTACTTCAACAAGAACATGGTTATTCGGAAGCTTGGCTTTGAAAGTTACGATTTTAGCGATTTGTACTTACCTGTCTACACTTTTCAGTATGTGTCTGCGGGTGGCAACAGCTCGACAAAATGTGACATAAAATTAAACATCGACAACTTAGAGAACTTGATTTCATATTTAAATGATTTAATTAAATTTAAAAAGAGCGTTCAGGGACAAAGGGCCTTAATGACATCCGCTCTAAGAGAAAAAATAAAATCAAGAGATAACTTTTGTTGCAAAAAATGCTGCTTATCAATTAGAGATGAAAAGAATTTATTGCTAGAGATTGACCATGTTATTCCGCTTTCAAAAGGCGGTATTACATCTGAAGACAATTTGCAAACTCTTTGTTGGAAATGCAATCGGACTAAAGGTTCAAAAATTGAAAACACATAATAAATGTTTATGCGGACACTTAATCAGACTGAAAACTGTGTGCAACGGCCAACCCATAACGGCAGTCTTGCGTCCATGCCGGGTCTTTTTTGTTTTGGCATTTCGGCGGACATTAGTACATTTATAACATTGCGGAAGCCGGCACGGCGCAAGGCTGCCATACGTTAGTACCAATTGAGGCGGACATATAACACGACTTGAAGTTTGATGAAATTATAAATATACAATGACAAGTCCCAACTGGAAAATTTATAATTGGGTTATTTTATCTTTTCAGGTTTTAATCCTGGTAGTTGGACTTCTCTTTGGAAAAATCGCGTTCGGTTGGGGCTTAGGTGACTTGTTTTGGTACGGACTCATTATAGTTTCAATTTTGACACAATTAATTTTGACACTGATCTTTAAAAATAACTTTAATCGACTTCGCATTTTGACAATTATATTTCTTCTCTTTCTATTCTTCATCTCCCTGAGAGCGACAATATGGCGAGGATCTGAGTATAAATGGAATGGAAATATATTTTATTCAACTTCTTACGAAACAACTTTCGGGACAATTCCAATCGACTCACGGGACTATTACATTAACCGAGACGGAAAAAAATAGGTGAACGCAACTGGTACTAACAGCAACTAAGCGCCAGCGGACGACTGTACAGGCAAAAGCAAATTTACGGGCAGACAATTTATAGTTTTTGCTTTTGCTCGGTTTATTGTAAATTCGTTCAGACATCGGAGGCTCTTAAAAACCGGAAAGCATTCTGTTTTCGCCGGCGCTTAGTCGCAATCCGTTAGTACCAATTGCCGCGGTGGACATTTCCAAAGACAATTTCGGCGGACAAAAGAACTTTCGTTTTCAAAAACTTCTGGCATTCCGGTCGACAGCTTCCGGGCGGACATCCGGACATTAAACAAATTTTTCCCGGGACAATTTTAATTTTTTTTCGACGCTCTAACACACAAGCTCGCTCAAATGCCCGCAAGGCATTTGCCGTGTGCCGGGACGCGGCACATATTGGCTATCGCTATTGCAGCACATTTGTTTGGCCTCGGAGGACATATGGTAAAGCCAAACAAATAAGCTGCAATGCCCACGCTCAGACAAATTGGTTTCTTGCCGACGGGCAAGCGGCTTGACACAAGCTCGCTCAAAAGTCCACCGGACTTTTGCCGTGCATCCCCTCCGGCCAGTCAAAGGCGCAAGCCTGCGGCAGCATGGCTGACAGGTTTTTGTTCGTTGACGATGGTGATGGTTAATTTATTTTTTTGTTGTTTAATCTTAATGGTCTGACCTCTTTTAAAGCCAAGACTTTCAAGCCATTTGCCTTCGAGACGGATTTCAGGAATTTTGGTTTCATCGTATTTTCTGGTACGGTATTTTGTAAGGATTTTAAGTTTTCTAAATTGTATCATTGACGTTGAATTATTTAATATCGATGTTGAATTCCGCTTAAAAATATTCATTTTATGCTTTATAAGCAATATATTCATATAATTAAGCATTAAAATATGCTTTATAGACTGAAAATGAGTAAAATAGAATTTTTAGATTATGCTTATTTTGCAGAATAATTAATGTATAAAACTTCTTTATGAAGAAAAAAAGAGCTAGTAATAGAATTAAGGCTGTTTTAGCGGAACAAGGAAAAACGAACAATTGGCTTGCTGAACAATTGGATAAAAACAGAACAACTGTTTCCAAGTGGTGTACAAATCAAATGCAACCAACAATGGAAACTCTATTTGAAATAGCATTTGTTTTAGATGTAGATGTGAGAGAATTATTGGTTCCAACAAAAAAATAAAAGAGTGAATTTTGAATGCTATAAAATATAGCAAACGTCAACTACATTTTATCGTAATTTAGTTGTGTGAAATTGAAGTATTTAGACTAAGGATTTTATAGACGGGCAAATTAGTAATGACAGGACAAGAGGTTATAGAATTAATTGGATTAGACAGAGCTAAATCTATAAATTCTAAGAGTAAAAAACTCTTAGAAAGCGAGTCTATTGTATTTGATCATGTTCGTGAATTTGGAGTTGATTCGGTTTATTTTAACACAGATGAAAACGGAAATAGTTTTCCTGCCGTATTTTTAAAAAAGGTAAAAAGTTTTGACGTGGAAACATTGCAAGTAATAGCTGATACCCACAGAAAAATATGGAATTATAAAAAAGTACTATTCTTATATGTTTATTCCGAAATAGAAATTCGTATATATAATTGTTCTGAAAAACCTCTTATTAAAACCCAAGAGAATTTTGATTATCAAAAAGAACTTCAAAGCATCGAAATAGAAAGTTATTCTTTTTCAGACAAAAAACAACTTGAAGAACTCAATAAACTTTTTTCAAGAATAGCCATTGATTCCGGAGTTATTTGGACATTAGAAGAAGCTCAATTTATTAGAGATAAAATAAATTTACAACGTAGAGTTGATAAATACTTAGTAGAAAGCTTAGTTAACACTGCCCAACAACTAGAACAGGAAGGTCTAAAAGTTGATTTTATTCATAAAATCATTCTTCGTTCCCTTTTCTTATTGTATCTTGAAGATAGAGGAGCTACGGACCATAAATTGTACTCTCAAATTAAAAAAGGGACAAAATCTTATTTTGATATTTTAGACGATACGAAGTCTACATACCTGTTATTCGACCGCTTGGAAGAAGATTTTAATGGGAACGTTTTTACTTTAGAAAAGGGAGAAAAAATATCTGCAGAACAACTTCAACTAATAAAAAAATGTTTCATAAGTGGTAATGATAACACACCTCAATCAAAATTGTTTGAAGAATGGAGATTGTTTGATTTCAGTATTATACAAATTGAGTTGTTAAGTGAAATTTACGAAAACTTTTTATTCAAAACCGATCCTGATTTAAAGAAAAAAACAGGAACATATTATACGCCTCCTGCACTGGTAGAATTTATATTAAATGAGAAGTTACCGATTAGAAAAAATGAAAAAAACTATAATATAAAAGTATTAGACCCAAGTTGTGGTTCTGGAATTTTTTTAGTTGAAAGTTTCAACCGTTTGGTAAAACGTTATGAAAACCAGCACAAGGAGAAGCTAACGGATTTTGATAGGTTAAATAAATTATTAACTGATAATATTTTCGGTATTGAACTACACCCTCAAGCTATAAAAGTAGCGGCATTTAGCTTATACTTGGCATTAGTTGATAAATTAGATCCTAAAAATTTATGGCAAAAGAAAAAACATCGTTTGCCTAATCTTATCAATAATCCTAATGATAAATCATTAAAAGCACAAGGCAAAAATCTATTTTGTAGAGATACCATTCTGCAAAATATAGAAATTGAAAATATTGAATTCAATTTGGTAGTTGGTAATCCGCCATTTGGAACAACTGATTTATCAAAATCAGTCATTAAATATTGTGAGAAATATGGTTTTGCCAAAGAAATGGTTCTACCATTTCTTCACAAAGCGACAAATTTTGCACCAAATGGCGAGATAGCTTTGATCTTTAATACTAAAGTTTTGACGAACACAGGTGGAACATATCAAAATTTTAGGAAGTGGCTGTTTCAAGAATGTTATGTAGATAAAATATATAACTTTTCCATTCTTCGGAATGCAAAGAAAAATTTTGGAGGACAATTATTTGGCGATGCGACAGGTCCGATAAGTATTCTATTCTATCAAAAAGAACAACCAAAAAATCCAAAAGATAAAATTGCATACTATGCTCCAAAAACATTTATTAAATCCAATATAATTGATGGATTAAGTATTGACTTTTCAGATTTAAAATTTCTGCCTAGAAATGAATGTGAGAAGCCTGATACCAATATCTGGAAAATTGCAATGTGGGGGGGAATGAATGATTGGGATTTAATACAAAGGCTGAATAAAGAATTCACTTCAATTAATAGCTTTTTAAAAAACGAAAATATTGATTATGGTGTAGGTTATCAACTGGGTAATCCTAGAAATATTGAAAATTTAGAAATCAAAAAATTACCAATTCACACTCCTAATAATATATTAAAATATTATACTCCGAAACCTACCCAAAGAATAAACATAGATAAATTCCATAGATTAGGTAAACTTGAAGCGTATCAAAACCCACATATATTACTAAACGAAGGCATTAAAGTTGATAATGGCAAGTTGACTTTGTTAGCTTCTTTTGTTGATTATAAAAGTGCTTATTCAAAAGGTATAGTTGGTATTTACTCAAAAAAAGGCGATACAAATCTGTTAAAATTATTGACGGTTTATTTGAATTCTGATTTCATCCGGTATTATTCGTTCTTAATGACATCTAGTTGGGGAATCGAAAGAGATGTAGTTAAACATAAGGAATTATTTGAAGTTCCTTTTTTATTGGAACAACTGGATGAAAAACAGAAAAAACACATTATCAAACTGTTTGATGAGGATCTTTATAATAAAGAATTTCAGACAATCAACAAGTCAATAGAAAATCAAATAAACGACATAATCTTAAACTGTTTGCTACAAAATGAAAAGTTTATTGTGCAACATTTGCTGGACAATATTGAACTATTTCACAAACAAGAAAAATCAACTGCTCTATATCCTTTACTCCAACAGCAAACGCAAGAATACGGAAAAATCATTAGTTCTGAACTCAATGATTTCCTTAATGGCCAGGATTTATTTGCAAATCCTACAGTTTATAACATTAGCAGACTTTCACCCTTGATCATTATAAAACTTTCTTTTGATAAAAAACAAAAAGAAATTATTACTTCAAATGAGTTTGTTGAAGATGAGCTAAAAAAAATAGATCAACATTTATGGGAGGAAAAATCAAGTAATATCTATTTTAGAAAAAAACTAAATTATAAAACAGAAAACGACATTTATATTATTCGACCGAATCAGCGTAGATTTTGGTCGAAGTCAATGGCATTGGAAGATGCTTCAGAATTAATTCTAGAAATCTTAAACAGGAATTAAGGATGGCATTGAATACTACTATTTACGAAAAATTCAGGAATGCTTTTGAGCATAAATGTTGTCAGCTAATAGTTGATGCGTATCAAACTTCAATAGTAGAGAAAGTTATAAAACTAGACTGGAATGAAAACGATATTTCTTCCGAATTACACCAGCATATAAAAAAAAATCCACAAAGACTGAAGTGGAAAGTTTCAACCAATGTAGAAGCTGATATTCCTAAAAACATTCCGAAAGAGAAAGGGTTTTCTGATAAATTTCCAAGGATAGATTTTAGACTGACTTCGTTTGTATCAACTTATGAGTTTGAATATTTCTTTGAAGCTAAAAATCTGAAACAAAACGATTCAGGATTAAAACGTAGATATATTGATACAGGAATTAACAACTTCGTCTCCAAAAAATACGAAAATGGTAGTTTGATCGGATATCTTCTGGAAGGCCAAACCAATGACGCGATAAACGGTATTAACTCATTATTAAAAAAAGACAAAAGAAATACGGAAACATTAATTTTGAAATCGAATAAGCTAATAAAAACCTATTACGAATCTAACCATTCTGACATTGGAGTATTGAAACACTTAATTTTTGATTTTACAAATATCTCCAGTTAACAATAGCTATTTTTACTCAATTCCAGTCTCTATTAGATCGCATGTCCTGATTTTTTTATAATCCACAGCACATTTTACAAGCACATTTGCCGCGTCTTTCAAAGGCAAATATTTTTAGTGGCGCCAAATAAGCTTGTAAAATTTCCTTCCCGCCTGTGTGGACATTAGAACGAGCAATTTTTTAAATTGCATTCCTATCGCACAAAAAAAATAAAAAGTTCGGACGGAAAAAAATGGTTTGACATCTTAAAATTTAGCGGCGGACACATGACCAGAAGTTAAACTGTGTGGCGGCAACTGGGTACTAACAGCACGCGTAGCGCCATTTTTGCGCATTAGCGCCTAAATGCATAACTTGGACTTAGCAAAAACGGACGCCAGCGTGCCATCCGTTAGTACCAATTGCCGCGGACATCTCCAATGACAATTTTACGGCAGACAACAGAGTTTTCGTTTTCAAAAACTTCTGGCATTCCGGTCGACAGCTTTTGGGCGGACATCCGAACATTAAACAAATTTTCCCAGGACAATTTTAATTTTTTTCCTACGCTTCTTTCTGCCCCGTGACGCGGGGCAAATTGGCTATCGCAATTGCAGCACATTTGTTTGGCATCGGAGGACATTTAGTAAAGCCAAACAAATAAGCTGCAATGCCTACGCGCAAAACAAATTGGTTGCTTGCCGACGGGCAAGCGTGTTTGCGCGTCTCGCTCCGCTTAGTCAAAGGCGCAAGCCTGCGGCAGCATGGCGGACAGGTTTTTGTTCGTTGACAACTGTAATAGTTAATTTATTTTTTTGCTGTTTAATCTTGACAGTCTGACCTTGCTTAAAGCCCAGTGCTTCCAGCCATTTGCCTTCGAGACGGATTTCAGGAATTTTAGTTTCATCATACTTTCGTGTACGGTATTTTGTGTGAATTTTGAGTTTTCTGAAATTAATCATCGTCATATAACTGTATGACAAATATAACATGAGAATTTCATTTGTCAACTTTTAATATGACAAACTTGTCAACAAATTAGCTGACATTTGTTTTAGTGACACGCGATAAACTCAAAAAGAAAATCGGACAACGGATCATCGAATTCCGGGAACAAAAAGGTTGGAGTCAAGCCGATCTGGCGAGAGCTTGTAGTAAAGACAGACAAGCTATTGAAAAACTTGAGAATGGGAAGGTGAATCCAACGCTCTATACTTTGCTTGAAGTTGCGAATGCTTTGGAAATTTCATTAGCTAAATTAGTTGATTTAAGTTAGTTATATTACATTATAAACTCAATTCATATGTACAAATTTATATTCGTTATCATACTTTGTGTTATGGAATGTAAGTCCCAGCGGCTGCCTTCTCCAGAAGAGTTATTAGGAAAGCAAGACAATGCAAAACTTAAGAAACCTAAGTTTAATCCAAAGGCGAAATATAAATCTGTTAGTACAATATTTGAAACGAAAGATAATCGACTAGAGTACATGATATCAAATATGGCTACATATTGTAAAGATGGACCAATATATTATAGTGGCTTCAAAAACATTTATTATAACACAGACCTCGCTGTGATTGATACGAATAAAGCCTCAAGCGGCCTACTAATCACGGTAAAAATGTCTGACAATAATTTGCTTGTATTTATGTTTCACTTTTTATGCGATTTTAATAATAAAGAAACCGGACTTGTAAATGTTACGTATTTTAATTATAAGTATGGAGAAGTAGATCGATCAACTGCGAAGACCTTCAACATTAGAAGAAAAAGACTATATCCCAAAAATAATATATATACAGAAGAGTTAATTTGCGGAAAAGTCAGCTTTATTCTCGAAAACAGTAATAACAATAAAGTTAAAATGATATTTTCAGGAAAAGAAATTGAACTTGAACCACAAGTTTTATAGTGATTCTTAATTCAATATTTTCATGCGTTAATTTTGCCTATCGTCTGGGTAAGGAATGAAATTTGAATGCTCTATATTTGAAATTAAAAAACTCCAGATTTCTTTTAGCAAATCTAATTTACTCAGAAATAATTCACTTGCAGGAACATTCAAATTGTTATATCCTACAATTTTTTGATTTTCAAAAGTGTAAGTTCCATTATAAAAGGAATAAGTTAAAGACTTTGTGTTTTTTTTAGCGAAGTAAATATAATTCGTATGCATTGTATTTCTAAAACGCCCAAAGAACAGCAAAAACTCTTTATCCTCTTTCACCCTGTCTTTTGGATATTTTTCGGCCTTCTTAAATAATAAGTCCGTCTTACGTGTGATCGGAACGTGCGTTAAATGAATGTCGATTGAACTTTCTTTAAAAGCACCTAAGTCAATTTCATTGAGAGCTGATCGTTTAAATTTGTTTATAATATCCTTACAAGAAGAGCTTAATAATTTTTCTTTTTCATCAGGTGAAGCGACAGCATCACACAATAGCGTTACACAAAGTTCAAATGTCGACCAAGCACCAATAAATAAATTTCGATTTAACGAATTTAAATATGTTTTAATCAACGCCTCTTTTTCAGTTAGTTCATACAATTTTAGAATATGAGGTTCAAGGTTTGACATTTCATGATCAAAGTGAACTTTCCCCATACGACCCATATCAGATATTTCGAAAGCTAAATTTCCCATATAGTAGCAGTATCCTATATCATATAAAAAATTATAAAAATCTTTTCTTATATCACCATCAGTGAATTTAACTACGCCTGCTTCTTTTTTTAAACCCTCAATCCAATTAAGTATGTAATCCGAATTGCGTTTGGATTTGTATTTTTCCTTTCCCAGCTGAAAGTCTTCTGTGTTAATTTTATTCATGTTATCAGTTTTTTAAATAAAGGTAGCCATGATCATAACCTTGTCTTGCTACAAAATATAGTTTTCTTAAAATTAAATTTCATTTTTCTCAACATTTCAGCAGCACATTTCACAAGCACATTTGGCGCTTCTATCCAAGGAAAATATTTTTGTGGCGCCAAATAAGCTTGCAAAATTTCCTCCCCGCCTGTGTGGACATTAGAACGGGCAATTTTCCAAATTGCATACCTATCGCACAAAAAATTAAAAGTTCGGACGTAAAAAATTGGGTTGACACTTCTAAAAATTTATCGGCGGACGCGTGACCAGAAGTTAAACTGTGTGGCGGCAACAAGGTACTAACAGCATGCAAATGCCTCATGCCGGGTTCTTTTTATTTTAAAATCTCAGCGGACATCCGTACATTTATAACATTGCGGAAGCCGGCACGAAGGCATGCATGCAATACGTTATGTTCAATGCGCCCGGTGGACGAATTAACATTTCGGCTTGACAAGAACAATAGCATCTCGGCTGACAATTATTTCTTCATCACGGCTTGACAAGTACATTAGCATTCTCCCTGACAATTGACCTCGTTTCGGACGTTCTTTAATTAATTTTCGCTACGACAACCAAGGACAGGTTTTGGACTTTGGTTCGTTAACTGTAAAATCTCGGTGTGTTTATTTTGTTGCTTGCTGACGCTTTTTTCGGCTCCTTCGGAAGCCGTAGGAACAGCTATCGCTAATTTAGTACATTTGTTTTTGCAAGAGACAGGCAAAAAGCAAATAAGCTAAATTCCAGATTTAATGAAATGTTCAACTCTTTTTTATAATAACGTCGTACTTTTTATGTTCAGCCTTAAAAGCTTTAATAATTCCAGTTATTTCATCACCGAGTTTATAAACATCATCAAAATCAGCTGGTAATTTACTACTGTGAATATAACCCGCTACTGGAGAGCCAGGAATTTCAACGAATACACCGTACGATTGAATATTTACTATTTTCATTTTATGCTCGCTACCTTTCTCTAGTTCCAAGTGCTCTTTACTTATAAAATTTGATCCAAAGTCTTCCAATTCTTTAATTGCAGCGCCAAAATTCATCGGTACACTATTATCCTTGTCAGCAATTATATCGTAGTTGAAAGCAAAATGATCCTGAAAGTATGTGTCCAAATATTTAATGAGTAATTCCGAATGGCGCAGGCTGTTTTGTATTGCTAAATGTGAGAAATGACCAACACCCGCCATGTTATTTCCAATTTCCTCAGCAACTGAAACTGTTTTGTACCAAACGTTTTCTGAACAACTTGACAAATAATCTATATTCTTTAATAAATCCAAATGAATTATTCCTGAGGTTGAAATAGATACCAAATCGTCAAGATTTACTTTAGTTGTGTCTTGGGATTCGCTTAATATCAGAGTATTTCGGATCAAAAATAAAAGTTCTTCTTCGATTCTATAGTCTGCGTGGCCATGTGAACTCAAAGTCTGTAGAATAAAAGATGTTTTATGAAAACCTAAAATTCCCCCTGATCCTTTAGAGTTTTTCAGGTCATTTAATAATTTAAGTATTGCTAATCTAACAAACGGATCCGGTAAATCATCAGAAGGGTCTGAATGAAACAAGTTTTTAACGCGTGAATTAGCGTCAGAATAATATACCAAATTACCCCGTAAAAAAACGCGACTTATAATATGATTTGGAATGCGGAATTCTCCTTTAGTTTGCTTCATTTTTAGTATTTCCTTATCCGTAATATGGCCGCTTTTGCAAAAATCTAAAAATATTTCAATTCCCCTTCTTATATCCCTTCCAGCCAGACCAGAAATTAATCTCTTAAAAAAATTACTTTGAAATAGGGAAGTAAGAATGCTTTTCAAATAATGAAGTTCATCCGAAGATGGGTAACTAACTTTAAAACCATTAGAAAGTGTATAAAATTTTTCAGGTGATTTCTCAGCTAGACGGTTTGCATATTTTATTCTACTGTAAATTACCTTTTCAAGTGAAGGAGGATTAATACGGAAAATTAAATCTTTAATAACTGTGTCAAGCGGTTTCTCATTTCTATAGTGGTCAAAGGTTGTATCACGAATTGGCAAGAAAACAATGGCTTTAATGTTATCCTTAATCCAATTGGCAACTTCGAACATCAAAAGCTGCTCCTCTAAATTTCTTTTATCGCAGTTATCTAAAACAATAATTAGTTCCTTACCGGCATCATGAACAACTTTTCTTATAAAACAGTTTAGAGTGAGATCAATATCAGCTTGAAATTCCAAAATTCTTTCAACTAGAAGACTTTTGTATTTTTCGCTTTCAGGATCTAGTAATTTTAATGCTCCTTTTTTTACAGATGCTATTTCTTGCTCGTATAATTGCTCAATAAATTCAAGACTATCGTAATCGGCTTTGATAGCTGATTTTATTTGCTTAATTAAATTTTGTTTTATCCAGCGATAAATTTCGCTTGCCGTCACGGGAGCATCATTTAAATTCAGGTTTACCCAAAAAGTACGGGCGGTAATACTAGCATCCAACGCTACTTCACGTAAATATGTTAGAAAAGTTGATTTCCCAGAACCCACGCTTCCAATTAATAATAAAACTTGGTTATTATAATTTTGAGCATTTTCAAGTTTTTTTAAAATTTCGCGAGGTTTAACTTGGTCCTCAATCTCTACAGACGTTTCATTAAGAGGTTTAACTTTTTTGCGGATTAATTTATCTATGGGCTGCACGTGTGACTCATGCTTTGATACATGCACATAAGCATTTTTAACTATATCTCTCCGCTCAGTCTCTTCATTTGGATTAAATAGATGTCTGTATTGAATTGAAATAGATTCACCGAATGTATTTCTGGTATTTTGATTCTGAATATGCTTTCCACCTAATAGATTTAGTGGATTCTTAAATGCGACATCTGTTCTAATTGACTTGCGAAAATCACTTGCGAATTTATTTAGTTTGCTTTGAGTAAAACAGGATATAAATGAGGAAAAATGAATCTCCGTTGCTATCCAATTTTTAACTTCAATTTCGAACTCAGGTTTGTCGGAATCCCAAGTGCCTGCAAGAAGTCGGATTCCATCACACGCTAAGACTAACTCGCATGGGTTTTGTTTAGAAGGAAATAACCTATTAATTTCTCCAGCGTATAAGCTAGCTTGTCTAAAAGCCTCCTGTAAGTCTTCCTTAGGTTTTTTTGCCTCTATCACGACTACTGGAACGCCCCTTATATTCAAGACAAAATCTGGGTAATATAACTGTGCTTTATCTCCCTTTCCTATTAATAATTTTCTTAAACTTTGCTTTGTTTGAATTTGAGTATTATTAAAACCTAAACCTAATGGTTCCGGATTAGTAACAAGGGGCAAAATCACTTTCATTTCAACGTCACTCTCAGTGACTAGTTGTTTTGAATCTAGAATATATTCACTCATACTTTCTTGTCTTACAGCTAAGGTACGAAAATCTAATCCTTCAACTGTTTTTTCCTTTCTATCAAGTCGTCATATATCTCCAAAGCCAATCCTTCGAGCTTTTCATAAGATTTTATAAGATCAACTCTTTCCACTTTTTGGCGCAGTTCAAGATAGTGCTCAAACAGAGCTTCTCCCCGCTCATTATCTTTAATGCCAAGCAATATAAAAACTGTATCGCTTAATCCAAGCAAATAAAGTTCCGGCTGCAGACCGAGTTTGTCAAGACCAATATTGAGTTTGGAATTAATTAAGTCGTCTTTAATTAAAGAAAGAATAAGTTTTTTGTTATTTTTCATAGATTTAAATATTTGGAAAGTAAATAGTATTATGTAGATATTCGGGACAATATTATTTATATTCTACTTAAATTCCAAATATGTATGTAGAATTTCTCAACAAAAGACTAATAAGTCGATATTTATATCCTGATAATCAGGACAATTATGACAAAACTCGGTTTATTTTTGGCTAAAAAATCAATCAATAAAGCGGAGGTTTCCCGGAGAACAGGAATCAGTACTTCCCGTTTAAGTCAGTTGACTTTAAATGAAACTACAAAATTACAAGCTGACGAATTATATCTAATCGCTAAAGCAATTCACATAGACCCTTGTGAAGTTCTCAATGAAGTTTGCGGACATCTAAAACTCGCAAAATAAATCAACCATTACCCGCTGACCTGGGTGTATCGACCTAAACCCGTCAACCATACTCGTTGACCTGTGTATAATGCGTAAGAAAATTTCTAAAAAATAAAATATGAAAAATAAATGGAAATTGAGTTTCTGGATTCTTATGGTCATATTTATATCCACGACAACTTTTCTTGTTTATCAAATAGTTGACCAAGCCGTCACGTTAACCTACTTGCGCGACAGCGATGATGGAACAGAATCAGATTTAAAAGAACTTTCGCAAATTATAAAGGGAAAACTTGATTTTCACGACTTCAAGCAAATATCGGATCGATACCCCGACTTAACAGACTCCACTTATCTTGGTATGCATAATCTAAAGATCACATTTGGACCAGACTTGAAAATAACTTCTATAACAACGCAATGGTAACACAACTCAAAATTACCAATAACCGTTGACCTGGGTGTATCGACCTAAACCCGTTACCCATTACTCGTTGACCTGTGTGAAAGCCAGCCCGCATTTTACAAGTACATTTGGCGTTTTCTTTTACTGGCAAATAATTTTTTGTGCGCCAAATAAACTTGTAAAATCTCCAACAGCCTAAACCCCTATTAGGACGGGCGCTTTTCCAAAGCGCTTTCCTATCGCTCGCAAAAAAATAAACCAGTGCATTTTAAAATCCCCTAGACAAGTATTCCGTTCGACATCGTTTCAAAACAAATTTTCGGAACAGTTTCTCGTGGACATCCGGACATACTGTGTAGGGCGCACTAAACATAACAGCAAGCGTAGCGTTATGCCGGGCATCTTTTTATTTTAATATATCGGCGGACATTTGTACTTTTATAAAAATGCGGACGCCGGCACGAACGCCAGCTTGCGGTCCGATATCTATGATAATTCCAAATTAATTTTGGAATAGTTTTCCTGATAAGGAGTTCCTCTTTTTACAACAGCCATAACGCGTTTTATTAGTTTATTTCGAATGGAGTTAATTACCGTCATTTTGTGTTTTCCTTCCGTTACTTTTCTTTCATAATATTGTTTAATGTCTGGGACGTATCTTAATGCCGATATCGCAGCCATGTGCAACGTGGATTTAAGGTGCATATTTGCAAAGTTAGACGTGCCGGTTCTACCGCGCACACTTGTTCCGGAGGAATGTTCAAACGGCGCTACTCCGCAGTAACAAGCTAACTGCCTTACATTTTCCATTCTTGTAAAGGCATTCGTATAGATTAACAATTCTGTCGCCAATACTTTACCCACACACTTAACAGAGGAAATAAGACTGTACAATCTTTTTAATTCTTCATCCTGATTTATTAATTCCTCCATTCTGCCCTCAACTTTTTTCTTGCATGTCAGTAAACCTTTAAGGGCAGTTGAATTTAATTTTTCAAGTTCTTTACCCATACTTAAATCTACAAGTTTTAATTCCTGAATTGAAATACGGATGGATTGGTAAGCTTTTGAAAGTCTTTCGCGATTACTCAACAGATCTTTAAGCTTTTGAAGTGTTGTACCGCTCAATTTAACTAAAACGGCCCTGTCATTGTTAGTCATTGCATAGCGGGCAATTCTGTATGAATCGACTTTGTCGGTTTTACCCCTGGTCATTCCCATACTTCTTTTTAAGTGAAGAGCCGACTCCATCCAAACCTTGCATTGCTTTTGTAATAACTCTGATATTAACTGCCGCGTATATAATCCTGTATGCTCCAGACAAAACAAACAGCGTTCCACTGTGAAAAAATTCTTGTCTTTAAGCCATTTAAACAGGGTTTTAAATCCTGAATTATTATTCTCAAACTGGTGATAATCTTGGTATCCAGTTGCTGTAATAACACTGACATCCAGCGTTAGTTTTGAAACGTCGATTCCGACATAACAGTCTTGAATTTGGTCTGTTTTTTTCATAGATTTAATTTATGTTTAAATTAACCACGGTTATGATACGTCTCGAAACCTTAATAATAGGCCGCACTGCCTTAATATCTATTTGAGGCTTTCATAACCAGAAGACAGGGTCCGCAATCGGACTATAGGCCGTGAACCTTGTTAGCGCATTGGTCGCCCTGTCTTCGGTTAATTTGATTAATATCATTAAATTTAAATTCAAAATCTTTAGATTACAAGTCTAAAGGTTACCTGCAAGTGGCGGTCGGACTTCCGTTCAAATAAAAACGTTCAAATAAAATTTCTCATGGCCCTGGACATAACAAAATCAGTTGACATCATTGAGACGATGGAAAATTATATATCCAAAATTAGACCTGCACAAGAAATTAGAAATAAACTTGACTTTGGCTATGAAATCGACGGACAGAGTGTTATTCTCCAGGAAATTCGACCTAATTGGCGGGACCCTAGCGTCATTCAACGGTCTGGTTATGCCAAGACAACTTTCGTTCAGAAAAAAAATATCTGGAAAGTTTTTTGGTTACGTTCTGACTTGAAATGGTATTCGTACGATCCCAAGCCTACGGTTAAAAAACTTACCGACTTTTTAAAACTTGTCGACGAAGATAAACATCATTGTTTTAAAGGCTGACGTCTCTTCAATCGCCACAAGACGGGTAACAGTAAACGTGGCGCCACCGCGGACAAGAGACAGCTTGCTTTTGCACAGGCTCCGCTCAAATGTCCACAGGACATTTGCCGTATGCAAAACCAATTATAATTTGGTGCCTTCAGCGCGACGCCTCGACAAGTTCAGCGTAAGCTATAGTTTTGCTTTTGCTTAAAATATTTTAACTTCAATCCCGATAGCTACACGGATTAGCATCGGCGGTAGTGAATCCCAATAAAAATCAGAAGCTGCTGTGCCAGTTCGCAAAACATCCGTACATTTAAAAAAGCCAGCGTTACCGGGAAATGCCCCGAAAACATTCCTGACAGTATCCCACCATGACTCTACCACTAAAATATTTGGGATCTTTGTATCTGTTGCTACGCTTCCGATGCAATGGACAAGGTTATACAGGCTTTTTCTTGTTGTGTATTTTGTTTTTTTGTCATAATATAATTTTGGCGCAGCAAATGGTTTGGATGCAGCAAAACTCAGATGGGCAGGTAGTTGCCAATTTACATCCCAGGTTCAAGATTGATCCATTGCAACCCGTTTTTATGAGTAATTTTGATTATGTTGACAGGGTTCTCTGTGGAGACACCTTTTTCTCTCATCTGGACTTCCACTCCCCTCGCTGGGGAGATATGAAGGAGGATAAAACTTTTTCGATTTGTAACAGATCTCTTGATTTTAGTTTTCAATTTATTTTCTGCAATCATCATGGCTGGATAGGCAGTAGCGATCTTTATGAGCTACTTCGACTTCCCACCGGAAGTATGTCATGGTTTCCCGAAGAAAAAAACAGCTATAGAATGACCAGCTACCGTCATGACTATGTTTGCAGCAACGATTCACATGGCTACGACTCATACGACGATCAGGTCTGGCAGGTTGATAAGGATGGCCGTGTTGAGAGTATTTTTATCTATTCAAAAGACAGTGATGATTCAGTAGGAAAATTGTTGGAACGCGTAGATCTTGACTATACTTCCTTTGGAAAGATCCAGAAGATAACCTATAGAGAATTTTATGGTACGAAGACAGCCTGCACAAATCAGTGGCAGCGAGAGTGGTATTACGATGAGCAGCACCGCGAGGCAATGATGATAAATTATTCGGGTTCGCCACGCAAATTTAATAGCAACGAAATCAACAGCTATAATTACCTTTTAAATCAGGCAATCACATCACAGAGCACTGTATTTAAGGCTAAGCTTGACTCGAATAACATTGACAATATGGTGCTATACACTTATGGAACATTTGGTATTGAGCAGGTAAACGGTTATTACGCTCCAGCAGATTACACAAACATTCGACACTATTACACCGACAGTATTTTTTATAACCCGGAAGGAAAAATTGTGCGTTATGTGGGTGGGTACGATATGATGGGAAGTTCAGGAGAAATGCTTTACTGTTATGATAACGAAAGCTCACGCTTAATGAGCGTAACAGGCCGTAGTAAAGGCTGTATCTATAAAAAAGTTCAACAATGGTTTTCATACACCGATAATAAAGTAAGCTCTTTACGAGAAAAAATTTATGATTTACAGCCTGTTTACATGGCGGAAAAACAAAGTGATCCTGTTGAGAAACTACAGGAAGAAAGGCTCTACACCTACCGTTATAAATCAGCGAAAAAATAAAAATTATAAGACTACCAATTTTCTTCCTTTTTGACATTTATCAAAAAGCGCAGGCTTGAGTTGGGAGAGAGTCTTGTTTTTCTACATTTGAATTACAAACCCTAGGCAAATGAAAAAAACGTCTTCTGCATTTATTCTGATTCTTGCGCTGATTTTAATAAGCAAATTTTCATTCGCTCAGATTGTTGATCCGCCCCTTCGCTATCCCCGCACTACTACTAAACCCGAAAACAGACAAGACAAATTTTCTCTAGCACTACGGGGAAAAGCCATAAGTTTTTTTGTGATCGAAGACGCCTATTTTTCTACTGCAACACTTGGAACTGAATTGTCTTTTAAAGGCGGACATAGCTTCGGCCTTGACCTTTCCTTTTTTTACTGGCGGTTCGAATCGGACGATGAAAATGATGTAGCTCAGTACGAAACCTACGAAAAGCGAAACTACCTTTACGTGGATTACAAATACAGACTTCTTGCTTTAAAAACATGCGATTTTTATTTGAATGCTTATGATAAGATTGGATCCTACCGATCATGGGCGGAGGGTGTTGCCGAAGGGTATAACGAATGGGAAACCCCATTTTTATCGGATAAAACAAAAGGTGTTTTTAACCAAGCCGGATTTGGCTTAGGTCTTAAAAAATTTTACAGCGATCGCTTTTATCTCGACTTAAGCGCAAACGCCGGCAAGGTTTTCACAAAGAATAACAGTATTACCTATGACGCCAATTCCAAAGTACTTATTAAAACAAACAATGAAAAAGCCAGTAAGCCGGTTTTTTACATCCGTGTTAATTTTGGCTATATATTAAGAGGAAATTATTCAAAAAAGAGACCAGAGCATTTTGATAAGAATTAATTTTTGAGCGTTGATAGACTATTGCTGTTGATTCAGATAAAAAAACAGTCTCCAAAATTTTAAGTTTCGCCATTGAAGCACTAAGTTTTTTTAGATGCGTTAACAACGTGCTACCACTCCCATTTTCTCTGTGCTAATTCAATTGTTACATGTGTAAGATGAAAAGATTCAGGTAAAATTTTTATCTTTATCTAAATTCTATTTATGAAAATGAACACCCAAATTCTTTTTCACACGGTTCTTTTGTTAGCCGGGGTAAAAAGTTACTCGCAAACCCTTACCTGCACTTCTACTTGTCCAAAGATTGGTGAAATTTTCAGCATTAAAACTTCTTCTCCTGTGCTACATACAAACGGCAAAAACCAGGTTTGGAATTTTTCGCAGGTCTATTATCTTCAGGGTTCGACAAAAGTAAGCTATGCAGATGCTGCTTCCATTCCCTCGTCGAGCTTGTATCCTCTTGCCAATCTTGTCTGCCTGCAAGGAAATTCTGAAAAATTTCTCGAGGTGAGTGATGATGGAATTTTATTAGCGAATTCTACAACAGTGTCTGTAACTAATCAATCTGTATTACTTCCTCTGCCCTTCTCGTATGGCAGCATTCATACTGAAACACTAGTAACTACATCGCTTAGTGGTTTAGATACTTTAAAAATGACAGCCATCAAAAACATACAGGCAGTTGGTACCGGAACGCTAATACTTCCAACAGCCACCTATACAGACGTACTTAGAATAACAGGAACTTTAAGCGAATCGCAAACAGTAAACGGAACGTCTGACGGTTACACCTTAAACACTACAATACACTACTACTACTCTGAGAAAATTTCACATCCTTTATTATACTCCGATCAGAGATCGTCAAGTGGTGGTACTGATTACGGTCCTAACACCTGGTTTTTATCAGAAATTACAACAGGTATTAAAAGAGAAAACCTGGATGAGCAAAACACCTTGGTTGTAAGTCCAAATCCAGCATCAGACTTCCTTCATGTTACCACTGTTCGCTATGAAGAAGGGCAGCTTCGTTTATTTAATGCTTTGGGTGACCTGGTGCTAAGCAAGACGTTTTCAGAGACGGAAAGGCTGGATGTTAGTAAACTGTCTGAAGGTTTCTACACGCTGTGCATCCTGCAAAATGGAAAACTACAAAGTAAAAAAATTGTAATAGCACGCTGATTTTTTTACATTCGGTGTACTTAAATTCAATGCCAATCATGAAAAACAGAATCGTGCTTTTCTGCCTTTTAATAATTCCCTTTTCTGGAAGTTCGCAGAATTACATATTTTATTTACATGGAAAAATTGTGGAGAATCAAGGTCCCGAAGCGGTTGACAAGGTTAACGGTTATGGTGAGTACCGCTACTATGACATCCTGGATTCTTTGAAAAAAAATTCTACCAGGGTAATAAGCGAAGTAAGAGCAAAGGACACAGATTTAAGAGTTTATGCTCAGAAGATAAAAAGGGAAATAGACAGTCTTATAAAGATGGGCATCCCTCCTTCTAAGATAACGGTTATTGGCGCCTCCAAAGGTGCTTTAATTGCCATGTATGTTTCTGCCTTTGTAAAAAACAAAGCAGTGAACTATGTTTTTATGGCTGCTTGTTACAACAATGAAACTGAAACGGATCTTTACTTCTACGGAAACATCTTATCCATTTATGAAAAAAGCGACCTGGCAGGATCTTGCCAGGCTTACAGAACGAAATCATCCGGCATTACGCATTATAAAGAAATTCAAATTAACACAGGATTAAAACATGGATTCCTTTATCGCCCCATTTCCGAATGGATAAATCCTGCGAGGAACTGGGCAGCCGGAACATATAATTAATTACATTTGCTTTCTATGAAGTATCTATTTTCTCTTTGCCTTTTAATTTTGGTAAGTTGTCACAGCCATAAAACTGCTGAAAAAAAGTCTGACATTCCTGCCTGCGTGCAAAAAGCTGTAGAGAACTTTAAAAAAAATCCCTGTGAGAAAGGGCTAAGTGTGAAAGAATATACTTTCCAGGGAAAGGAAGTTTTTGTGTTTGGTCAGGATGGCTGCGGTAACGACATGACTTCTGAAGTAATGGACAGCAATTGCAAAAGTCTGGGTTTGTTAGGAGGTTTTGTGGGAAATGTAAAAATTAATGGTGAAGATTTTTCGAATGCCGTGTTTGTAAAAACGCTTTGGGAGAAGTAATAGCGTTATAAAAAACAGCGTCTTAATAACTGTAACAGGCAAAGCCCTAAAACCACCCAATTTTTAATACCTTTAAGTTTATATATTTTTTCGTGAGACCCATACACCTAATAATTTTAATTGCAGCTTTAACAGTTAGTGCCTGTAAAAAAAAGGATAAACCCCTTGAAGAGGAAACAGGTTCTACTCTGACAACCACAACGGGTTCAACAAACCCCAACCCCGAACCTCAGCCAGAATCTGATTGCAAGGACCTGCCTGAACCTCCAAAACCTTTTGGCTGGTATGACTCCACCGAAAATAAAGCAAAGACAGTAACCTCTTTTTTATTTGATCCCGTAAATCCGGATAGAATTATTTACGTAATTAACGGAGATGAATCGGGCTATAACAAACTCTTCTTTTACACCGTGCCTACAAAGCAATCTAAATACATATGTACGCTGGGAAGTTATTTGCCGGATGTAAACAAAAACGGATGGATTACTTTTAGTGATGTGGATAATAATATTTTTGTGGTAAAGAATAATTCGGACAGCGTGTACCAGTTAACTACCTATCAACATGGTAAAAATCCGAAATGGGATAATAGCGGAAGTTATATTTATTATTTCCAGGAAGCTTTTGCAGCATTTAATTCATCGATGATAAGAATAGATGTTTTGGGAAACCAGGCCGGCGTGTTCGACATGGATCTGCCTTATTTTACCAGCTTCAGAAATAGTTTTAAAACGTTGCTGGTAGAAAATAAAAACAATGCAGCCAATGTAAAAATCAGAGACTTTACAAACCTCGGCGATGAGAGGATACTTTTAAGTGGCCCGATGTACAGCAATGGAACACACTTCAATTTTAATAATCTTACTCTTGATAAGACGGATGAGAATTTTTTCTGGTCCAACTCGTATGGTATTTTTCGCTGCAACATAAGTTCTTTAAAGGTAGACACGCTTTTAAAAAATTGTCCCAACCAGATTTATAGAAATCCGGTAATTTCGTTTAAAAATAATGAGTTGACGTACACGCGTGAGTACATTACAGTATTAAGCTCATATCGTCTTTACCATGAGTTTAAATGCATGGAAATGAACCTTACTACGAAAGTATCATCGGAGGTTAAGATCTATCCTTAAGATAGTCATTTAAAATTTAATTAGTTTTTTTGAATTTGAATAAGATCAGACTTATTCTTTAATTAGTTATACTATTTTCTGGTGACCTTTTGGCCGGGAAATCCGCAGAAACCGCATCCGAACCTATGTGTTCTACTGTTTGCATACTACCATTTTGCAATGAGCCCCGCATTAAGTATCTGACTAAACAAGAGTTTTCTAAAAGTGATTGAGACTATTATTTGTAAGTGATTTCATTTAAACCAGATTAGCGGTATGGCCTTAAAGTTACTGCGCACTGATAAAATCTGATTGAAAATGAGTAGCTGACTGAATCTACCCGGTAAATTCCCAACATGGCCTACACCGTATCCAACTCAAAGACTTAGAACCGTAAGTTTGTTTACATTAATTTTAAGCGGATTTATTAAAGGAGTTCTTACACCCAATGAGAATTACGGATCATTTGGCTAGAAGTCTTTACAGAGAAAGACTTCTAGCTCCTGATTTTTTGGGCAAATATGATTTTGGTGTTAACAATTCTTTTAGTCGTAAGTATTTTGAAATAAACAAAATCAATTTAGTGTTTCAATGAAGATCAAACTTATTCTTTGATCAACTTTGCCGTTTTCTTCTGGCCATTATCCATTTTTACCGTTACAAAATATACTCCTGATTTCAGATTGCTGACATTTACCTGCGTTTCGCCACTAAATTTCTCATCCAGAATTATCTGCCCTGTCACACTGGTAATACTAACTACTGACAAGGCTTTGCTTCCTGATTTAATACTTACAAAATCATGCGCAGGATTAGGATATATAGTGAGATTTAAGTCCTTATTACTTCGTGATTCTATGCCTGTAATCGACATATCAATAGTTTCATCTTCAGACATATTTTTTCCACACCTTCTTACATAAACCATTTGACTGGCTATTGGTAAAATATTACCACATGAAGTAAGAATGGATACAGTTATTAACTGTGGGCCTAAACCATATCCTGTTGTCACTGTAATTACATTGGTAGAAGAATTTCCTGTCCAGCCTACCGGTAAAGTCCAGTTAAATGTTGCGCCTGTTATTGGAGGTACGGAATAGGTATATTCGCTTCCTGCACATGGCTCAATTTCTCCTGTTAATGGAATAGTGCATGCAGTGAAAAGTTGATATATTTCCTGCGGTGTTAAAACTCTGTCATAAAGATAATAATCATCCAAACTTCCCTCGAACCAGCGGATAGGATTTGGGAAGTTACTATCGTTACCGATCACAATAGGGGTTTGACCACCGGTATTTAGAATCTGGGTGCCGTTTCCAACGCCACAGGCTTGCGAAGAAACTAACAGAGCATCCACGTAAAAATCTACGCTGTTTAATTGCTGATTTCCTGAACCGTCATAAACGAGAGCAATGTGATGCCAGTTATTGTCAGTAATACAGGAATTACCCTTGGTTATTTGCTGTACGGCAATATCAAGGCCTAACCCCGCACATCCATAATTATATTGTGCCTGAAAAGCTTCGGCAATACCACCCGAACCATAAGTAAATAGCGCCATGGTACCGTTATTATTTGTTTTAGCCCAGAAAGCCACAGACCGTGAACTATTGCCCTGTGGACCCGGAGCTAGCATTTTAATGTAATCAGTGATCCCGTTAAAGTAATAAGCGCTATTGGCATTATTACAACGGTCAGATACTAAAGTTGCACCGAATACAGTGCCATCATTCCCGCTTGAAGAAAGATCGTTGGCATTGCCTGAAAACTCCCATCTGCCAATAAGACCGGCAGTTGGTATTTGGGCGTACAACAAGCTGTTAAAAACTATAGCAGCGGCTAGAAAAATTGGTTTTGTTTTCATTTTAAATTAATATTAGTGGGTTTGTTGCACGAAATTAATGCAGGTAAGCCGAAGTGTATCAGTGAAATGATTAGTTCACAGGATCTAATGAGTAATTCACATTAAATTTTATTGAGACTGCGGATTATTTCCTTTAATTTTATAAAGTTTTCGATAACAACTGGTATATTTTTTTTACTGTAAGATGAGTAGTAAGTAAGTATGAACGCGATAATTATTGATGATGAAAAAATTGGTGCTAACACCCTGCAGACACTACTCACTAAGCATTGCGGACACGTTAACCTGCTGGCTATAAAACATTCAGCGCCAGAGGGAATAAAAAGTATTTTGGATCTTAAGCCTGACCTTGTTTTTTTAGATATAGAAATATCTCCGGATACCGGCTTTGATGTAATAGATGCTACCAATCATCTCAATTACAAAGTGATCTTTACCACAGCGTATGATAATTATGCTTTAAAGGCCTTTAAAATACAGGCTATTGATTACCTCTTAAAACCTATTGACACAGAAGAACTTATACAAGCTGTGCAACATGCGCATTTAAGGATCAAGGAAAACGATAAGAGAACTAATGAACAATTAGAGACTTTTTTTAAAAGTATTAAGAATCCAGCTAAAAAAATATCACTTCCTACCGGTAAAGGGTTAACGCTGGTAGCGCCCGGCGAGATTATTTACCTCGAGTCTGATTCAAACTACACTAAAGTATTTTTAAAAACGGGTGAAAAAATTTTAATTTCCAAAACACTAAAGGACCTGGCCGAAAAATTCAGCGGTACTATTTTTTGTAGAGTTCATGCTGCTTACACGGTTAATCTAGATGAAATCGATCAATACATAAAAGGTGATGGTGGCTACCTGATCCTTAAAAATAAAGCATCCATTCCTGTTTCCAGAGCCTATAAACAAGAGCTACTTAACAAGATCGGACTTTAGAAATTTTTCGTTCCCAAAAAGAGGTATTTTTATTTTTATTGTCGTTCCAGAATTTTCAGGTTTGTCAATGATGGTGAGATTACAATCGAGAGAATAAATTTTATTTACAAGTACTAGACGCGCCCTGATAAAATCAATAGCAAGAGATTTATTCCCTTCCAGTTGGTAGTTTTTTTTCCTGCGGCCTGTGCCATTGTCATCAATTGTACACTCTACATATTTTTCGTTAATGGATTTAAATAAAATAGTAATTTGTTTATCCCCCTGTTTATTTTTAAGTCCATGCCAGATGGCATTTTCAACAAAAGGTTGTACCATAAGTATTGGAATATGACAATCTACCAAGGACGAAAAGCCTTCGGTTTTTACAGAACTTTGTATTTGGCCTTCAAATTTCAAATTCTCTATTTCGATAAATTGTTTGAGAAGCTCGATCTCAGATTCAAGTGAAATAGTGTCTGATAAATTACTTTCTAACGTTTTGCGGAGCAGGCGTGAAAATTTCACGAGATAAACATTAGCTTGTTCAATTTCCTCATTTAAAATGAGACTTTGGATCGAATACAATGAATTATAAACAAAATGAGGATTCATTAAAGCCCTGTTCACGCGCAGTTCCATTTCGAGCAATTTATTCATTAATTCAAGTCTTTCTTTTTCTTTTTTCTGTTTTTTACGAAGCCTGTATCTAATAAAAAAATAAAAGAGCATAAGTAGTGCCAGTACAGCATTTACTATTAACGCTCCTTTTAAAATGACTCTGTTTGAATTAGGATTTGGTGCATCGTACAAGACTTGCACTTCCTCATCAGTAAGCACCTTATCATAGAATTCCACATCATCTAAACTTCCCATGAGGAAGCGACTGTTTCTTTTATTAGCCGTAACACCCATCAGAACTGAATCGGACTCCAGGTAAATGTTCCCGAAATTTTTCACCAGCTTTCCCTGGAGCTCCCCGTCCAGATAAAAAGCAATAAATGTATCATCGAACGTTAAAACTGTATGATGCCATTCCTGAATCGGCATTTCATGTTTACTGGTTATAACCATCTGTTTTAAAGAATCTTTTGCACAGTTTACCGACAGAATACCGGTTTCGTAGTTATAATAAATACTATAGGACTCGTAAAAATCATCGCATGTGGTATATTTTGTAAGGATAATGGGGTTTATCTTACTCCCTGCGCCCGACGATACTTTACTTATAAGATTTACCCATAAAGAAATACTTCCAACCCTTGGCTTCAGTAATTTGTTCTTACCCAGATTAATGTAACTATTTTCGTTTCCGTATAAATAAATGGCGCTATTTGGATTGCCAAATCTATCTTCCGTATATCTCACTCCTACTAACTTAGCTTCAATGCCCCCTAAATTATCTCTGTTGCTTTTATTATTAAAAGAAAAATTCGCGACCGGGTAAGGTGAAATTTCAGACTGAGAGCAAAGCAAAGTATGCAGTGCCACAAAAAAAAGCAGGTATAATTTCTTAGATCTCAAAAAATCTTTTGTCTGCAATAATAGTTAATTAATTTTAGAAAGAAAGAAGCTTATAAATTAGCGCCTGTTACCTTCCAAGATAGTAAATGTCTTCATCCACTAAAATTACACCGTCGTCAATAAGCTCGTTAAAAGCTTTGATCCAGGTTTCACTGTTATTGCTTTTCATTTTTTCTTTCAGATCTTCCAGCGAATGCTGAGAAGTTTGCAGAATGGTGAGGATTTTATTTTTTACAGTTTCGTAGTCTTTCGGACGTTTTGAGATACACACATCGCAATGTCCACAATCGCTGTAATTAAATTCATTAAAATACATGAGCAACTGTACTTGCCTGCAAAGCTGATCATTGTTAGTATAATCGATAACTGAACTGATTTTTGAGCGGTAATTTTCTTTTAGCTTATGGTAGTTCTCCGGATTAAATTCCAAAAATTTAGTAGTTATCCGATCCTGCATAAAAACGAGTTTAGGCAAAGAAGATTGGGGAACGTAAGAAATAATTTCCTGCTTATCTAAATAAGCCAAATGTTCTGCGATGGTTGCAGCGCTAATCTTTACGCGATAAGCCAGGTCTTTTTCGTTGATGTGTACGTAATTTTCAAAAAGGCCGCCATAACTTCGCAGCAAGGTTTTTACAAGGGGTTCAAATTTTGGATAGAGTAATTCGAAATGGTAAATATCTTCTTTGTTAGCTGTAAACAATACCTTAGAAGGCTCGAAACCTCCGTCAAGGAAGGAAACATAATTTTCTTTCTCTAAAAACTTTATGCTGTTGTAAACTAAAATCGGAGAGAGATTATAGCTCTTGCATATTTTATCAATATCAAATTCCACGCTGGTTCCTTGCCCCGCGCCAATAGCCACCTGAAAATAATTGCAAATAGCCTGGTAGGTAGTTCTGATAAAATCCAGTTCAGGAAAAGCGAATTGAAAATTATCGAGTAATTTTTGCTGATCGGCTTTGGTGAAAAAAATAGTAGAATAAGCAATCTTTCCATCACGGCCTCCCCTGCCCGCTTCCTGAAAGTAAGCTTCGAGGCTTTCGGGCAGATCGAGATGCACTACGAAACGCACATCCGGCTTATCGATGCCCATGCCGAAAGCATTGGTAGCGCAAATAACCTGTACTTTATTATCGATCCACTGCTGCTGAACATTTTGGCGTTCCTCGTATTTTAGTCCGGCATGGTAAGCCATAGCGGAAATCTTATTGCGTTTTAAAAAACCAGCCAGCTCTACCGTCTTCTTCCGGTTACGCACGTAAACCAAACCTGATCCACCAATGTTATTTATTAGCTTAAAGAGCCGGTTAATTTTATCTTCTTCGAGTTGCACAACGTAGCGCAGATTTTTGCGAACGAATGATTGCCGAAAAACAGCTTGATCTTTAAACTCGAGTTGTTTCTGAATATCCTCTACCACGTGTTTGGTGGCACTAGCGGTAAGGGCAATGATTTTAACGTCTGGAAAGTAAGTGCGCAGCACGGAAATGTTAAGATAACTGGGACGAAAATCGTAACCCCACTGAGAGATGCAGTGCGCCTCATCTACGGCAACCAGTGTAATTGGTAAATAGGAAATTTTCTGAACGAAAGTTTCATTCTGCAAACGTTCGGGAGAAATATAAATAAACTGAACATGCCCCCTTGCCGCGTTATTCAGGGCAACATCTATCTCTTTAAAATTCATGGCGGCACTTATTGCAACCGCTGAAATACCCCGTTTTTGAAGATTTTGCACCTGGTCGTTCATCAGAGCAATCAATGGGGAAATTACCAGGGTGGTTCCACCGAGCACTAGTCCTGGTACCTGGAAACACAAGGATTTTCCACCCCCTGTAGGAAGCAGTGCCAGCGTGTCGTGTTTATTTAGAACAGAAAGAATAATATCCTCCTGCAAAGGCCGGAAACTGTCAAATCCCCAGTACTTTTTTAACAGGCTATGAATATCTTCTTTTATATTTGCGCTCAAAACTTCGCTAATTTCAGTAATTTTCAGAAATAATCGCGATTTAATTTCCTGAAAAGCAGGGTCCAACTAACAAGAAAATAAAACTGAAGTGATTTCCACCTATTTAAACCAAGTACTTCTGCTCATAAAGCGTTTATTGATTTGTTACCTGGCATATTTTATTTGCCGCCTGCTTTTTTATTTCGCCAACATGAGTTATTTCCGCAGTGCCGGATTTTGGGACATTGCCAAAGATTGTTTTTATGGATTGCGTACAGACTCCTTTAGTATAGTTATATCCAACAGCCTGTTTATCTTACTCTCCCTTCTTCCTTTAAATATCTTTTGGAATAAGGCTTACCAGAAACTGCTCAAATACGTTTTTGTTATTTTCAATACCATTTTTATTGCTGTTAACTGTATCGATATAGGTTATTTTCCTTACATCCGTAAGCGTTCAAGCGCTGATCTTCTGAAACAGGTGGGTGGTCAGAGTGACGTGATGAACCTGATTCCCCAATTTCTGAAAGATTTCTGGTATGTGCTTTTGTTTTTCATAGTGCTGATTCTACTCCTTAATTGGCTTTACAAACGCATAGAAGTTTTTTCAGAAAAGAAGTACACGTTTTCCCATATTGGACAATGGCTTGTAATTTTTCTTGTTTTTTTAGGCAGTACCACCTTAGCCGTAATTGCCGCGCGTGGAGGTTTGCAAAGAGTTCCTATAACCATTGTAGATGCAGGCGCAGCGACCAATTCTGAAGAAGTTCCCATTGTTTTGAATACCCCTTTCACCATTATAAAATCGATGGAAGATAAAGCTGTAGAAGAATACATTTTTTATACAGAAGCCGAATTAAAAGCAAAATACAATCCTATTCATGAATACAAAGATTCTGTTTTTAAGAAACAAAATGTGGTCATTCTTATTCTTGAAAGTTTTGCTAAAGAATATACAAAGCTCGGACGCCACAGTTATACGCCTTTTTTAGATAGTTTAATGGACAAATCGCTGGTTTGCAGCAATGCTTTTTCAAATGGATCAAAGTCTATTGAAGGTATTCCTGCTATCTTATCAAGCATGCCATCGTTAATGGAAAATCCTTTTATTAATTCGCTTTATTCTTTAAATGACCAAACCTCGCTGGCAACAGTATTGGGAGCGGAAGGCTACCAGACTGCTTTTTTTCACGGCGGCATTAATGGTACAATGAATTTTGATGCCTGGGCTTCTTTAGCGGGCTACCAGGCTTACTACGGAAGAAACGAGTATGGTAATGACGATGACTTTGATAATTTCTGGGGAATATGGGATGAACCCTTTTTACAGTACTCTGTAAGAAAAATGAGTGAATTCAAACAACCTTTTCACAGCTCTATTTTCACTTTAAGCTCACACCATCCCTACATGATACCGGTTCAGTACAAAAATAAATTTCCTAAAGGAGATCTTGAAAACTCAGAATCTGTTGGGTATGCAGACTATGCCCTGCGTAAATTTTTTAGTGCCGCACAAAAAACCAGCTGGTACAAAAATACCCTTTTTGTATTAACAGCAGATCATGGGAGTCTTTCGGATGATCCCTTTTACAGCAATGTTGTGGGTAACCAAACCATCCCTATTTTATTTTTTAAACCCGATAATTCTTTAACTGGAATTCACAAAGAGGTTTTTTCACAGGTAGATATATTACCAAGCGCATTGCATCTGCTGGGATACAATAAACCCTTCTTTAGTTTTGGTGAATCTTTTGCTGAGAAAAAACATGGGAACGATTATTTTTATGCAAATGCTACTCATCATCTCTACAAGGACTCGGCCCTTTATTGTTTTAAAGTTCCAGACCTGTTTCAGGTGTATTATTACAAACATGACAGTACACTGTCGCAACAACTTTTAAACAAGCTACCTGCTCTTGATTCAGCGGCAACTGTTGATTTCAGAGCTTTTATTCAGGCTTACAACCATACGTTGCTTCACAATACAGGACGGGTAAAATAAATGCTTCCCTAAATAATAATATCTCCCTATATTCGTTATCTTAATAAATTTCTGAAAGCACTTAGACCACATATCCTCTTTATTTTTATTTGTTTTGTTTCGCTGGCGAAGGCACAAACGGCTACTATATCCGGAATTGTGAGAGGTACGGATAACGAGGCTATTACGGGCGTAGTAGTAGGTGTAAAAGAGAACCCGAAAATTTCGACTACTAGTGATGAAACCGGACTTTATTCGCTTGAGATTGAGGCAGGAAAATTAATCACACTGGTATTTATAAATATCAGCTACGAGCAGCGCACTCACACTGTTATAGCTAAAGCCGGTGAAAACATTAGTTATTCACCCACACTGAATTTTAAAAACACTTTTACAACCGTTGAAATTACTTCCGGGGCGCGCTATGAAGAAGTTGTGCGACTAAATCCTCAAATTATATCTGCCATTCCTGGTCGCGACGATGTTGAAAGTATGATTAAAACCCAGGCAGGGGTGAGCAGTAACAACGAGCTAAGCAGCGGTTACAGTGTGCGTGGCGGTAACTTCGATGAAAACCTGGTTTACGTAAACGACATTGAAGTGTACCGTCCTTTTCTTGTTCGCAGTGGGCAACAAGAAGGTTTAAGTTTCGCGAATCCGAATATGGTGTCCAACATTAATTTTTCTGCGGGAGGATTTGATGCAAAGTATGGAGATAAACTCAGTAGCGTTTTGGATATTACTTATCGCAAGCCTTTAAAATTTGCAGGAAATGCCTCAGGTAGTTTTTTAGGAGGAAATGTGCAGTTGGAAGGCATCTCAAAAAATCGCCTCGTTGCCTGGAACGTAGGTGCAAGGTACCGTACCAACAGCTATTTATTACAAAGCCTTGACACAAAGTTAAATACCACGGGCGGCTACAGGCCAAGTGCTATGGATGTACAAAGCTTCCTGACCTTTGATGTGAATCCTAAATTAAGGATTGAATTTCTGGGCAACATTGCGAACAATAAATATCTGGTAAAGCCTGTAAATCGTCAAACCGATTTCGGAACCGTGAGTGAAGCCATTCGTGTTACCATGTATTTCGACGGACAGGAATTGATGCAGTATTCTACTTACATGGGAGGACTCTCTGCAACATTCCGCCCCAATACATTAACAAAATTAAAGCTCATTGCCTCGGCTTACAGAGCTAATGAGCAGGAAGTTTACACCATTCAGGGGCAGTATTATATTGACCAGTTAGAAGCTGATCTTGGTAAACCAAACTTTGGTCAGGTGGCATTTAACCGTGGTGTTGGTACGTTTTTAAACAATGGCAGAAATTATCTGACGGCGAATGTTTACAACCTTGAACACAAGGGCACGCGCACTATTAATAGCAACAATGAGTTATTATGGGGAGTACGCGAACAATTTGAAAAAATTGAGGATAAACTGGGAGAGTGGCGCACGGTAGATTCTGCCGGGTTTAATGTGCCTTACAGTCCAACCGAAATAAATCTTACCGATGTTTACAAAACCACTATTACGCTTCCCAGTTGGAGATCACAAGCCTATCTTCAGTTCAATCATTCTTCTACTTTAAAAGGAGGGGCTGTTTTTAGGGCCAGCGGAGGCGTTCGTGCCAATCACTGGACGGTAAATAATCAAACGGTTTTTTCACCGCGTGTAAGCTTTGCACTAAAACCAGACTGGAAGCGCGATTGGCTGTTTAAGCTCAGCGGCGGATTTTATTATCAACCCCCGTTTTACCGTGAACTCAGAAATATAGACGGCACAATTAATAAAAATGTAAAAGCACAACGGTCAATCCATGCCGTGTTTACGAGTGATTACGTCTTCCGCATGTGGAACCGCCCTTTTAAATTAATGATGTCTGCTTATTTTAAACAACTTAACGCTATTGTTCCTTATGAAATTGACAATGTAAGGATCCGTTATTTCGCGAACAACAATACCAAAGGGTATGCAACCGGAGCCGATGTAAGGATTAACGGTGAATTTGTGAAGGGGGTTGAAAGTTGGGCTACCATTGGTGTTTTAAGAACTTACGAATATTCAAAAGACAACATTCACTATGTTTATTATAACAAAGATGGTGAGAAAATCATAAGAGGTTCTACTTTTGACCAGGTGCGTGCGGATAGTCAGAGAGTTGATCCGGGTTATATCCCCCGTCCCACTGATCAGCTTATTACTTTTGGATTATTTTTCCAGGATAATTTGCCGCGGTATCCTTCTATCAAGTTTAACCTCAATCTTCAATTTGGAAGTGGTCTGCCTACAGGACCTCCCACACATTTACGCTGGCAGCAAACACGGCGTATGCCACCTTACCGTCGTGCCGATGCAGGATTGGCTTATAATGTATTGAAGGCGGATCGCGAAATGAAACGTAAAAACTACTTTAATAATCTGAAAGAGATGTGGATCTTTTTAGAAGTGCTCAATTTGCTTCAGATTCAAAATACGGTGTCGTACACCTGGATCACCGATGTAACAGGCAACCAGTATGCGGTTCCTAATTACCTTACTAACCGCCAGGTAAACGTTAAGTTGCAGATTCGCTTTTAGCGAAAATTCATTTCCTAATAATTCTCAAAATCACTTTCAGATTCTTGGCTTTTTTGTAATTTTGAAGGCTTATGTTAACACTAAATCCTAAAGAATTAGCCATTCCTGTTTTGCAAAAATACCTGCAAAACGCGGTAGCTCCACGTCCTATTTGCTTCGCAAGCACTGTGAACAAAGACGGTGAACCCAACCTGGCTCCTTTTAGCTTCTTTAATATTTTCTCATCCAATCCCCCCATTGCAGTTTTTTCGCCGGCTTACAGCGGACGTACAGGCGCTGCCAAAGACACTTTGTTGAATATTCTTGAAGTGCCTGAAGTAGTAATTAATGTGGTAACTTATAATATGGTTCAGCAGACCAGCCTGGCCAGCAGTCCTTTTGCAAAGGGTGTGAATGAATTTATCAAAGCAGGATTTACCCCACTTGCATCTGACCTGATTAAACCTTTTCGTGTGAAAGAGAGTCCGGTTCAACTGGAGTGTAAGGTGGTGGAGATAAAAGAACTTGGAAAAGCAGGAGGTGCCGGTAACCTTGTTATCTGCGAAATTATAAGAATTCATATTGAAGACTCTGTTCTTAATGACGACAACCAGATAGATACCCGCAAGATTGACCTCGTAGCCCGTATGGGCGACAATTGGTATTGCAGAGCCAGCGGAGATGCATTATTTGAAGTAAAGAAGCCTATTACAACTATTGGAATTGGCTTAGATCAGATTCCATTTGCCATTCGTAACAGCACTGTGTTAAGTGGAAATAATCTTGGACTTTTGGGAAGTGTGGAGGAATTACCAGGTGCAGAAGAAATTGCAGAATTTAAAAAAACCATAAGCTCATTTTCCACTACCGAAGAGCAGCATCTGTTTGCAAAAACATTACTGGAAGCCCACAAGGTGAAAGAAGCCTGGATGGTGTTACTTTAATTTGATAATTTCCCGATTTGTTAATTGAGAAATTTCTTTAAATTAGTCATGTCAACAAAGTTGACCCTTATAGCGTAAACAATAAAATAAATATATCATGGAAGTAATCGGAACACTAAAAACGAAATTCGAAACGCAGAAAGTAAGCGATCGTTTTCAAAAACGCGAATTTGTATTAACTACTGAAGCTAACACACCTTACCCTCAACACGTTAGTTTTCAGGTAACACAAGATAAATGCACGATCTTAGATCAATTTAACGATGGAGAAGAAATAAAAGTGCAGTTTAACTTACGTGGCCGCGAATGGAATGGTCCACAAGGGATTAAATACTTTAACACGCTTGAAGCATGGAGAATTGAACGTGTATCAGGAAGCAATACAGCGTCACAATCTACTCAAAACACAAATCAAGGCTCGAATACAAGTATGGGAACCAACTCCTCTGCACCAGTATTTACAAGCAATCCGGGAGATAACGACGATCTTCCTTTCTAATCAGAAAACAAAAAATTATAATGGAGATGCAAGACAAATTGTCTTGCATCTTGCTTTAAAAGCAATCTAAAAATCAAAAATTATGGCTAAAAAATCATCTGTACTTTTAATTTATACCGGTGGAACTATAGGTATGATGCAGGATGCCAGAACAGGAGAACTAAAGCCTTTTGATTTTAAGTCGCTCACCGAACAAATTCCAGAACTCACAAAGTTCGATATTGACCTTTCTTCTATCTCCTTTAAAAATCCGATTGACTCTTCGAATATGCACCCGGAAGTATGGATAGAGCTGGCAAAAATCATTGAAAAAAATTACAGCAAATACGATGGCTTTGTAGTGTTGCATGGCAGCGATACCATGAGTTTTACGGCCAGCGCGCTGAGCTTTATGCTCGAAAATCTGAATAAACCTGTAGTGCTCACTGGTTCACAATTACCAATCGGCATTATAAGAACAGATGGTAAAGAAAACCTGATAACTGCCATTGAGATTGCGGGAACCAAAGAAAAAGGAAAATCTATTGTAACAGAAGTGTGCGTGTATTTTGAATACAAACTTTACCGTGGTAACAGGACATTCAAATATAACAGCGCGCATTTTGACGCTTTTAAATCGCCCAATTATCCTGCCCTTGCCGAGGCCGGTGTAACTATCAGCTATAACAAACCAGCGCTCTTAAAATCAGCGTCGAAGCCCTTAAAAATTCACACAACTTTAGATAATGATATTGCGGTACTAAAATTATTTCCGGGTATCAGTAAAAAAATAACCTCGGCTATATTAAATACAAAAGGCATTAAGGCTATTATTTTAGAGACATTTGGAGCAGGTAATGCTACCACGCAAGACTGGTTTGTAGAAGAGTTAGAGAAAGCCATTGCCCGAGGCATCATCATCTTAAACATTACCCAGTGCAGCGAAGGGCGCGTTATACAGGGGATGTACGAGACCAGTTCACAACTTAAAAAACTAGGGGTGATTGGAGGTTCAGACCTTACTTTTGAAAGTGCGGTTACCAAACTTATGTTTTTACTGGGTCAAAAATTAAAACCTGCTCAACTAAAGAAGATGCTGCAGGCAGATCTCCGCGGGGAGTTGAGCAAGTAAAGCTCTTATTTCTTTGATCACGTTGAAGGCGGCCACGAGGGCATTATAAATGTTAAAAAGTAAAATATTTCTTTGTAAAAAATAACTATTTCAAGCCAGCCAAAGCCCTTATCTTTAACATTTACACGACTATGAAAATTTGCAAGACAATACTTGAAACTATTGGGAATACCCCGATGGTGAAACTCAATAAAATCACAAAAGATCTTCCCTGCGATGTTTACGCTAAAGTGGAAACTTTTAACCCGGGAAATTCCATTAAAGACCGTATGGCACTTAAAATGGTAGAAGATGCCGAGTTGGATGGCCGCTTAAAACCAGGCGGAACTATTATTGAAGGCACGAGTGGAAACACAGGGATGGGTCTTGCCATTGCCGCTGTTATTAAAGGCTACAAATGTATTTTTACAACTACAGATAAACAAAGTAAAGAGAAAGTAGATGCTTTGCGTGCTTTCGGTGCCGAAGTCATTGTTTGTCCTACTGACGTTGAACCTGAAGATCCGCGTTCGTATTATTCTGTTTCTTCACGTCTGGTACAAGAAATTCCGAATGCCTGGAAACCTAATCAATACGACAATTTAAGCAATAGCCAGGCGCACTACGAACAAACAGGGCCAGAGATCTGGGATCAAACAGACGGCAAAATCACTCACCTGGTTGTAGGAGTTGGAACCGGTGGAACTATTTGCGGAACAGGAAAATATCTAAAAGAAAAAAATCCGAATATTAAAATATTAGGAATTGATACCTACGGTTCAGTATTTAAAAAATACAAAGAGACCGGCATCTTCGATAAAAATGAAATTTACTCTTACATCACAGAAGGCATTGGAGAAGACTTTTTGCCAGCTAATGTGGATTTTAATGTGATCGATCATTTTGAAAAAGTTACCGATAAAGATGCGGCAGTAATGACGCGCCGTATTCCCCGTGAAGAAGGCATCTTTGCTGGAAACAGCGCAGGATCGGCTATGGCAGGACTTTTACAAATGAAAGGCATGTTTAAAAAAGGCGATGTGGTAGTTGTTATTTTTCACGATCATGGCACCCGTTATTTAGGAAAAATGTTTAACGATGACTGGATGCGCGAACGTCATTTCTTAGAGATGAGTAAACCAAAAGCCATTGACCTTGTTGCTAATCACAAGAACCAAAAATTATTGACCGTGGACGTTGAAGCGACTGTAAGTGATGCTTTGGCCATACTAAACAAATATGATATCTCACAAATTCCGGTAACCGAAAAAGGTCACTATGTGGGGTCGTTAAACGAAAGTTATTTATTTACACGTTTGATCGAAGACAGTGAAGTGAAAAACAAGTCTGTGAAATACCTTATGCAGGCGGCTTTTCCTATTGTTGGCGAAAAAGCGCCCATTGAAGAAGTAAGTAAACTGATTACAAAAGATAACAATGCGGTTTTATTACGCGACATGGGAGGTAACATGCATATCATTACCAAACACGATATTATTCAGGCCGTGGCGCAAATGGCTTAAAACTGTAATTGATTTTTAGAAAAGAGCAAGTAAACAAATTACTTGCTCTTTATTTTTTCAAGCCTTTTAAATCCGTCTTCCAGGTAGCTTTCGCGCATATTCATCTTTACAGGAGATGTCACTCCTTCAGGGAGTGTGTAAAACTGAATTTCGTTAGTAGGATAAATAAAAAATTTATGTGACCCCTGCTCTACTTCTATGGGTGTGGTAAAATCGTGATTTACGCGATCAAATTGAAAAATAAGCTGATCTTTTTCTAAAGTAAAATCATAATCAAAATTCCAGAGAAGCAGAGGAGAACTTCGGTGATAGAGGTAGTGATCAAAGAAATAGGTTTGGTCTTTAGCACTCATTTTATTTACCAGGTTTATAAAATCTTTGGTACTTGTAGTTTTGTAACACTGTTCTTTAAAAAATGTTTTTAAAATGGCGAAGAATAAAGTATCGTTTTGCAAATGATTACGAAGCGTGTGGAGCATGGCAGCTCCTTTTACATAAGGATCTCCATCCTTGTAGTTCCAGTAATACACTCCCGAAGGACCAATAACCGGTTTTTTATTTGCCACCGTAATACTATTCCAGTTGACATAATTTAAGTAAGCCTCATAGCCTTTTGTTTTTTCAACGTACAGCGCTTCAGCATAAGTGGCCATGCCTTCGTGGATCCATACATCAGAAAAATCTGCCACAGAAACAGCATTGCCCCACCATTCGTGAGCTGTTTCATGAAGGATAATGTAATCGTAACTCTCGTTTCTTTCATTTTTATACCCGTTGCCGTAAGCTATTGCCGTTTGATGCTCCATGCCGGCAAACGGACTCTCCACCAACTTATAACCATCTTTAGTCCAGGGATAGTTGCCGAATAACGCTTCATAGACTTTCAGAATCTTCTCCGTCTGTAAGAAATGCGTTTCCGCTTTTGTGAAATTTTCAGAAAGCGCATAAAATTTTAAGGTCATTTTTTCACCATCCATACAAGTGTAGGGTTGCTCCATAAGTTTATAATCTCCCACATAAAATGTTATGTTGTAAGGATTTATCATGTAAGAGGTTTGCCAGGTATAAACTTTCACAGTTTCCTTTCCTTCTACAGAAATTAAATTGCCATTTGAAACGCCCACAAGCTCTTTGGGAATACTGAGGTGCATCGTCATGCTATCGGGTTCATCACCCAACCAGGCTTTTACAGGCAACCAGGTCTGTGCCCCCGCCCCCTCGCAGGCTACCGATACAAAAGGCTTTCCATTCTTATCCTTTTTCCAAACAAAACCGCCTTCCCAGGGTGGACGTTTTGCAGAGACGGGTTTTCCCTGGTAATAAACAGTAACAAGCTGTGATACCTCTTTAGAAGGCAGCGTTATTGTAATAGCAGTGGCTTTGCGTGTGAAGGAAAGTCTTTGTGCGCCCTGTTTTATAGAATCAATCTTGAATTGCGGATCAAGGTCTATTTGTATTTTATCAGAAGGTTTAATTAAGTCGAAACGTGTAGTGACCTTACCGGAAATACTTTTTTTGTCTGTATCGATAGAGATATGAATATCATAGTGTTTCACATCGAAGCAGCTTCTGTTCGCATTATTAAATCCAAGTAGGGAATCTTTTTGGGTAAAATCTGGAAGACGCGCCGGTTTTTTTGGTGTTTTATGTTTGAAGTTTAAACCCAGGCTCATGCAGGAGGCCAGGAACAAAAATAAAGGTACACTCAGTAGTCTGTAAGAAAATCTATTCATCCTCTCAAAAATATTAATTCAGAATGAAATAGGCTGTAAAAAAGAAAATTATTTAGCGAAGGACATTCACAAAGCCGCGCAGGACATGTTCTTTTTGAAGATTATCAGTTACTACAACCCGCCAGCTATAAATATCATTGGGATCTGTTCGAACAGCGTCGGGTACTGCTGCATCTGGTTCTATGCCTCCATCCCAGCCTTTGTAAACATCTGTGGTGGAAAAAATTTTATGTCCCCAGCGGTTATATATGTTCAGTGAATAATTTTCGTAGAGCCACCCTGTACCTTTAGGAAGAAACACATCGTTGATTCCATCGTTATTTGGTGTAAAAGCATTGGGCATATAAAAATTAAACCCTTCAAACACACAAATACTTCTTATGGTAGAGTCTTTGCAACCATTCGCATTTTCTGTAAGCAAACGAATATCATAACACCCTGTATCTCTAAACGAATAGGAGATATTTTCAGTCGTTCCAAAATAGACACCATCCACATACCATTTGTAGGAAGATGCATTGCTGGTTATATTTTTAATTTGCACATTTTCTGCGTCGTTAAGCGTTATAGTGCCAGGCTCTGTAACAAACCCTGCCTGGGGCTTAACAAGCACGTGCACAGCATTTGTATAGGTATAAGAAGCCTTGCAGGAATTTGCATCGGTAACGCTTAAACGTAAATTAAAATCACCTGCTTTTTCGTAGCAGTAAAACGTTGTATCGCCTCTTTGCTCAAAAGGTTTATCGCCATAATTCCAGATGGCATTTTTCGAATCGGGTGTGATATTGATAAAGCTAGTGCAATAAGGCGTGCAACCGCCTTTACCTTCTTGTTTAAAGAGCGGTTGAATAACAGGATGGATTTTGATAGTAATTTCTTTATAGGCCGTTGGGGTTCCACAGGCATCATTCACTACTACCGTATAAGTGGGAATTTTAATATTCTCTACAAAAATTGATGCGCCTTTAGACTCTCCCGGAAGCCATAAAAAAGAATAGTTGCCGTCGCCACCAGTAACCGTGGGCGTAATTTGCGCCGTGGTGCCCGGACAAATGCCTGCGTTTGAATTACTGATATCTATAGTTAATTTCGGGTTTACATTCACTGTCACGGCATACGGGTCAAGTGTACACCCTTTTGAGTCGTAGACATTCAAGCTATAAGTTGTTGTAACTACAGGTTCAACATTTACTGTTTGCCCCGACAAAGAACCCGGATTCCAGAGGTAACTCAAAACTCCGGTTCCGCCACCGGCGGAAGCTTTCAGTTGCGCATACCTTCCTATACAAATAGCTGCAGGCGACGCCGCTGAATAAGAAAAAGCGGCAGGCTGAGGAAAATTAAGCGTATCAAAAGCAGGACAACCATTTGCATCTAAGGCTTTTACCATGTAAAACCCAGCGCATAAATTAGAGAGCACACTGTTTGTGGTTACCGGCAAACCCGTTATACTGTAGCTTACCGGCTGCACAGCATTCTGTGTATTCAGTAAAACACTTCCATTGCACATGTTGTAACATTGCACCGGGGTAACCGTTAGAATATGCAGGCTAACGGTGCTAAGGTTGCCGACATAAATCAAAGAGGAGTCTATGCAGCCTTTTGCATCTTCAATAATGGTTGTATAAGTTCCTGTGGTTAGCCCGCTGGCAGTGTTTCCCGGAAGATTACCGGGCAAGGTGGTGTAAGTATAAGGGGCCATACCACCTGTAGCGTTTAAAGTATAAGAACCATCAGCAGCGCTGCAATTCTCTTTCGTAATGGTCGCAGCGGGGACAATTGCTGGTGCAGGAGGCACGGTAATCACGCTCCGTGTTATACAATTACTCAGGTCCAAAACATCCAGCGTGTAGTTTCCGGCAGCAAGGTTTTGAAAAATGGATCCGCTAGCCGAACCGGGCGTCCAGGAATAAGTATAACCCGCTACGGGTCCATTTACAATAACGGAGATTGCGCCGTTCGCGTCTCCCGGGCAATTTGGCTGAGTAATGGTTGGTGTTATAATTTGCTGTGCGGCCTGGCTAAGAGTAAAAACATTGCTTTGTAAACAGCCCTTACTGTCTTTGGTGATTATGGTTTGTGTTCCTGCTACTATACCAGTAGCAATGCTTCCCGACGAAGAGGACACAGGATTTCCATTAACCGTATAGGAATAAGGAGCTACGCCACCTGTTGTAGTGACGACACTATTGATTGTGCCTCCATAGCAAGGAATAAGCGTGCTGCTCAACTGGCTATCTATTTGAGGTGGCTGATTTATTGTAAAACTTCGTCCTGCGCTGCATCCCGACGTGGTGGTCATAACTACGGAATATACTCCGGCTGATAATCCTCCAATAGAAGAACTTGTTGCCCCTGTAGACCACTGGTGGGTATCGGTAGGATACAGATAAGTAGCTGATGCACCACCATTTGTTCCTCCATAACAATCCACATTATTTGTTGAGAGCGATATGTTTATAGAAGCAGTAGGATTAGGAAAACTCCCCTGTACATATCCATACGTGCAAGTTCCGGCGCTGTAAATATTAACGGTATAAAATCCTGCCGCAGGAAGATTGGCAAATGTTACGTATGTATTGGTAACCACTGTATTAATACCGAGAGCAACGGAGGTTAAGGTGTACGGAGGCGCTATCCCGGTTCCTATTATACTAATCGTTAATTCGCCCGTTGCTGAGCCGCAGTTGTATGAAGGTGAAGGGACTGGATACATACATTGTGTCTTTGCTCTTTGGGTAAAACACATAATGAGCAAGAGAACCAAGCTATGTCGGAGCAATTTTAACATATTTAGTACCCTAAAAGTACTCTACCAAAGATAAAAATCTTTAGCGTATTAGTAATTGGCAGCATTCGCCCGATAAGTGGATTATGGCTAATTAATGCAAAAAAGAAGACTGTTACCAGGCAAAGTTTAAACCCAGGATATTGGAATTGCCGGGGAAGGCCATTTTTGAAAAGGAATAAGAAAAACCAAAACGTTTGATACGTAACCCTACACCAAAACTCAAACCGTTAGCGCCTCTGCGCTCCGGTAAGGTCATTTCTTTCTGACGGCGGTAATTATAAGCCACCTGCAGATAAAAGTTTTTTCCAAAAGAAATTTCTGTTCCTATTACCAGGTGACGCATAAAATTATCGCCCACATTTCCTGCACGTACTTTAAAGCGTTGAAAACCTGTGGAATCTGTTGTTTTATCACTCAGGTTCAACGAACTGGATTTGCCAGTTGTATCTACGGGACTAATATATTTTAAATCCCATTTCAGTAATTGATCATAAACTACAAACAAGCGAAAAGGCGCTTTTGCCACCTTTTTACTCCAACCTAACTGAACATTTTGAGGCAAAGTTTCATTCACCCCATTGTTGGAATAACTCTTCCAGATAAAGCCTACGTTTTTAACCAAAAGGCTTACTGTCATGTTCTTTCTATTGTGGTAGGTCACCCCAAAATCAATAGCATTACCGAATGACTGGTAAACATCGTATTGAGAAATGATTGTTTTCAATGCGATTCCAATGTTAAACATAGAATCTGCCATGGGTTTGGCGTAATTGAGAGTAATGAGGTTATCGTTTGCTTTAAAAGTGTTTGTTTTTTGCCCGAGCTCATCATAGCCCTGGAACTTTCCGTAATTGTATGTCTGCAGGCTTATAGCCCCGGTGCCGTAAGATTTAAGACTATGGGCGTAGGCGGCCTGGTAGAAATTTATATCCCCCACGTAATTGCAGTAATTAAACGCCACCTGCTTGGTCATAGCAGGATTTAACAAAGAAGGATTACTGTTTATGAGGTTAATATCATCACCCCAAATGCTCATGGCCGAACCACCATTACCGGCAGCCCTGGCCGTCATTGGAATATCGAGGAAACGATAAGTGCGGGTACCTCCTATTTGCGAAAAGCTTTCGAGGACTATAAAAACGGATATAAAGAGTACTAAATTTCTCAACTCGGTAATAACGGCTAATTTATAAATTTAGTGTGAGAAAACGGAACAAATTTACAAACTCATCATGTCCTTCAATTTAACAGCCTGGCGACGGGAGATTTCAATATCCTTACCGTCTTTTAGTTTTACATTTAAACCACCGTTAAACCAGGTTTCAACGCTGGCTATATAACTCATGTTGATCATGTGTTTACGAGAGGCCCTAAAGAACTGTTTTTCGTTTAAGCGTGTTTCTAAACTATTTAAGCTGCGCAGAATAAGCGGTCTGAAATTTTCGAAATACACACGCACATAATTACCCTCCGATTCAAACAATCGAATGTCAGAGAGCCGCACGAACCAGCATTTTTCACCGTCTTTAATAAAAACCATGTCTTTTTCAGTAAGAGGTGTATTGTTATCGGTGCGGGTGGCGGTTTCTTTAATGGATAATTTTTTTATAGTTTCAGCAAGACGCTCTGCCTGCACCGGTTTTAAAAGATAATCGAAAGCGTTGAGTTCAAAAGCTTTAATAGCGTGCTCATCATGCGCCGTTACAAATACTACATCAATAGCTCCTGAAATTTCCTCAGCAAGCTCAAGGCCCGATTTTCCGGGCATATTAATATCACAAAAAATAATGTCCGGTTTTAATTCATTGATTTTCTCCCTGGCCTGTTGAGCGTCAGAACACTCTGCAATAATTTCGACTTCTTTGTAGGCGGCTAATAAATTTTTTAATTCCTGGCGGGCCAGGCGTTCATCGTCAATGATTATAGCTTTCATGGTCTGATTAAAGTTTATTCTATTTTTATTTCAAAGGTATAGTTATCTCTACAACTACCAAATCGTTTGCTTCGTGTATTGAAATTTTTCCGGCGGAACCATAAAGTAATTCTAACCGTAAGATAGAATTTTTAAATCCTACACCGGTTAAGGGTGTTTCAGAATTGATTTTCCCGCTGTTCGACACCTGGATTTTAAGTTTCTGTTCCTCCTTAAAAGCTTCTATGAGTATTTGTCCGCCACCCGGCAGGCGTGATATTCCGTGCTTAATAGCATTCTCTACCTGCGATTGAATAATAAAAGGTGGAATAAAGGCACTGCTTATATTTTCTTCAATTTTAAACGTGTAATTCAAACGTTCTTCGTAACGGATCTGTTCAAGGTTTAAATAGTCTTTTACCAGAGCAATTTCGTCCTTCAAAAAAATTTCTTTGCTTTTATCCATCAGTAAAGTGTTACGCAAAATATTGGATAATTGTGTGACCGCTGTTTTGGCATTCGTAGGATTTTCGTCAATTAAAGCGCGAATACTGTTCATACAATTAAAAATAAAATGGGGATTTAACTGGGCTTTTAAACTGTTAAGTTCCGACTCTCTGCTTGCAGCCAAATAACGTAAAGAATTAATCTCTGCACGTTTGTAGTTTTGAAAATACTGGAATCCAAAATAAATAATATTCCATAAACTGAAAACCACTGTAAAATCAGTAATAGATGTCGATATGGAAAGAAAATCGGGCCAGGAATCGAGGAGGCCGAATAAAACGAATAAGGTAGAAAAAATTAAAAAGAAGATAACCGCTTTGACGAGGCTGAACAAAACGATGCAGATTAACTGGAGGGAAATGCGAAGTTCCAGAATTTTCTGACGGATAATAAAATTCCGGTAAAAATGCGAAATGGCAATGCCAATAGGCAGCATTAAGAAATAAATGAGGTATTCTTTAAAACTGGACTGGTAGCTTAATCCGAAAAAAACGGAATTAACGATGATATAAAAAGACCAGCCGAAAATCTGGCAGTACCAATAAATTGAAGACTTTTTCATTCAGCTAATTAACAGCTCAATGTACTAATAAATCAGTTAGCAGAAATTACCCAGTCGTTTTCAAATTTACAAAGATATTCCTGGTCGAGTTTTATGTAAGTGATTTTAGACCGTTTTTTAATCCACTCTTTTACAATTTCCTGTTTCTTAACCTGGTTTGCCATTGCTGAAATTCTTTGGTAATCGTCTTTCATATTAGCTCTGTGCGGATCAATTCTGTTTTTAAGCTTTAAGATCCTATACCCTGCTCTTCCATCCTGGGTTGAAAATTGCATCGGGTTACTAAACTCACCAATTTGCATGCTATTAAAAGTCGCGATCAGATTTTTATCGATCTGGCTTAAAGTTTCGTTATCAAACTTGGTAGAAGCATTTGAAGGGTTGATCATTAAACCGGCGTTTTGTTTTGTCTCCTCGTCATCACTGAATTTTTTTACAGCATCTTCAAAACTAATGGTTCCGGCCTTTATAGCATCGTGTATAGAGTCTAACTGCTTTTTACACTTGAAAAAATCTTCATTGCTCATCTTTGGCATCACAAGTACGTGACGCACCGATACCATTTCTCCCTTACGTTGTTCGAGTTGAATAAAATGGTAACCATAAGCTGTTTCAAAAACATTGGAGATCTCCCCTTTCTTTAAACGAAAAGCAACAGCTTCAAAAGCAGGATCCATTACCCCACGTCCAAATTCATAGTGCCCGCCGTCCTTTGCTGAACCCGGATCTTCGCTGTATAAACGCGCAATGGTGCTGATACTAACTTCACCTTTAACCACACGTTGACGGTAAGATTCAAGGCTTTCACGCGCATCCAGTCTGGCTTCAGAACTAAAAGTAGGACGCTTAACGAGTTGCTGAAGTTCCACTTCCGACTCAATTAGGGGCAGGCTATCTATAGGAATGGTATTAAAAAATAAACGTACTTCGGCTGGTGTTAATTTCGCATCGCCGGTAATTTTGCCATTCATTTTCTCGGCAACCAATTGTTCCTGGATATCCGGTTTTAACTCGTCACGCATTACATTGGTACGCTTGCCATAAAAAGCCTCCATTTTTTCTTCACTGCCAAACTGTTGAACAAAATAATTCATACGGCGCGTTAATTCTGTTTCCACTTCGGCATCCGACACTACCACACTATCTCTGTCTGCCTGGGCAACCAGGAGTTTTTGAAAAACCAACATCTCGAAAGCATTGCATTTATCAAGCGGTGCGCCCTGGTTTTCGCGCTCCACCATACTGTTCTGAAGATCACTCAAAAGAATAGGGTATTTGGCAACAACGCCTATAACTTTATCAATAGGTTGCTGAGCTTTGAAAATTAAAGCTGACAAGGCGAGCAGGAGGGTGAATCTGAATTTTAACATGCGTGGTAAATTTACTTAAAATATAAGAGCTTTAGAGCTGCGTTTTCTTAAAATTTTATAAGTTTTAAGGCTAAGACGGGCGGAAGAACTGAAAAGTTACAGGAACTTACAACTTAACAGGTGTGCTGAAAAAACCGCCGGGATCATCTGAACTCTTGACTAGCTTTCTGCAATGCCGAGACACTGTATATTAAAAATAATCCATCATTTGAAATTACTTCACCAGACTTCCATTGACCCGCAGCAACTCGGCCTCGGCTACCTTAATAGCATAGAGAGCGTTGATATAACGAACCTGTGCGTCTTCGAGATTTTTTTGCGTTTCGATGGTTTCTAACAGATTAGCCTTACCCACTTTATAGCGTTCTAAGGAAATAGTTTGCACTTCTTTTGAATCGGCAAGATTCTGTCTTTCCATGCTTACAATTTGCTGATTCAATAAATAGGAACGGTAACTCACGTAAACAAGTCCATCTATCTGCAATTGTGTTTGCTCGGTAAAATAACGCTGATTTAATGCTTGTATACTGCGTTCTTTCACGAGCCTGTTATTTTTGTTACCATTAAAAATTAACCAGCTGGCACTAATACCGCCGTTTAAACCATTCTGACGGTTTAAGAATACGATACCGGCCTGACTTTGGTTTCGTGTAAAAACATAAGCTCCATTTACCTGGATTAAAGGAATGTTTGCTGAGCGTGCTTCTCTTATGGTTTGGCCGAATATGAGTTCATTTTGTTTGGAAATAAGAACAGAGGAGTTGCTTTGTGTAACGTTTTTCTTCAGATCATCAAGATTCGGATTGTAATTTACACTTATAGAATCTGTGGTTTGATAATCAGTGTCGGCCGGACGGGCTATAAGCGTATTCAATTGAACTTTGGCATTCAACAGCTCCAGTTCTAACTGAATAATTTCGCTCTTCGCTTTATTTTCGTCAGATCGGGAGAGTAAAACATCTACTTTAGAATCAGAACCGATCTCTAGCTTTAACTCTGCAATTTTGCGGCGTTCCTGGTAAATCTCTAAATTTTGTTTTGCGGCTTTCAGCAACTCTTTTGTTTTTACGATATTAAAATAAGTAACGATCACATCGTAAACAGTATTCTCCATTTGTTGTTTTAGCTGGATAGCTGAAAGTCCTTCGTTTAATTCGAGGCGTTTTTTAATGGCGAACATTTTAAATCCGTCAAACACATTCCAGGCAGCGTTGATAGAGGCGCCCGTTGCATTGGTCTGGGCCCCTGTTCTATCCTGCACTACGCCTGTATTAAATACCTGGTGTGAATTCAGAGTGGCGAGATTTAAATTCGCTAAAGCGGTAACGGTTGGCGACATGCCGGCATTACCCAAATTGTTTTGTGCTTTTGCAATTTCCTGGTTGCCTTTTACAATAAGCACAGAGTAGTTTTTTTCGAGAGCTAATTTAATCGCTTCATCTACCGTGAGTTTATCTTGTGCTTGTGAAGCAAATGCAAACAAAAAACAAACGCATACCAGTGTTATCGTTCGTTTTGTAGTATGTAAACAACTCTTAAGCATGTGGTTTAATTTCTTCGTTATTCTTCGGTTTGTCTTTTATCATAAAGGAATAGATAGCTGGAATCACAAACAGTGTGAGGATCATTGATAACAACAAACCGCCAATGATCACAATCCCCATGCCCATTCTACTCTTTGAACCCGCACCCAAAGCCATAGCAATGGGCAAGGCACCGAGGATGGTAGCAAGACTGGTCATTAAAATCGGACGCATACGGGCAGTGGAAGCCTCAATAAGAGCTTCTCCCACGGGCATACCTCTTTCTCTTAACTGATTTGTAAATTCAATAATTAAAATCCCATTCTTTGTTACCAGTCCGATTAGCATGATCATTCCAATCTGGCTAAAAATATTTAAGGTTTGATTAAAATACCACAATGAAAAAACAGCTCCTGAAAGGGCCATGGGTACAGTGATCATAATAATTAAAGGCTCTACAAAACTTTCAAATTGTGCAGCCAGTAATAAATAAATTAAAACCAATGCTAAAGCAAAGGCAAAGAAAATATTAGAAGAACTTTCTGCATAGTCACGTGAAGCGCCTGTTAAGGAGGTTGTGAAACTATCATCCAACACCTGGGCTGCAATTTTATTCATCTCGTCAATTCCATCTCCAATAGTTTTACCAGGAGCCAAACCTGCAGTAATGGTAGCAGACTGGTACCTGTTGTAGTGATACAATTGAGGTGGACTACTGCGCTCAACAACGGTAACAACATTATCCAGTTGAATCATTTCTCCACTGGCATTACGCACGAAAAGATCCTGGATATCGCGTGGATCGTCTCTGCTCTCGCGGGTTACCTGACCTAAAACCTGGTATTGTTTATCTCCTTTTATATAGTATCCGAAACGCTGGCCACTTAAAGCGAGCTGAATGGTTTGTGCCACATCAGCAATGGAAACACCCATTGTTCTTGCTTTATCGCGGTTGATCTCAATTACCAACTCGGGCTTATTAAATTTTAAATTAACGTCTACCTGACCACCAAATACAGGGTTTTTGCTGGCCAGCTCCATAAATTGCGGAAGTTTTTCACGCAGTTTCCCGAAGTTTTGTGTTTGCAATACAAATGCTACAGGTAAAGTACCGCGGGGTCCGCCGCCGGAAGTAATAGATTGTTCCTGGATAACAAAGACGCGACCTTCAGGAAATTGTCCTACGTTTTTATTAATGGCGGCAGCTATTTGCGCCTGCGATCTTTCTCTATGATCAGACTCTGTTAAAGCGAGACGTACAAATCCTGTGTTTACCGCACCTGAACCGGCAAAGCCCGGTGCAGTAACAGTTAAGGCTACTGCTTTTTCAGGAACAGAATCGGAAATAAATCCCGAGATCCTGTCTATTAAAGCGTCGGTAGCTTCGAAGGAAGTTCCTTCGGGGGCTGTTACTTGCAGTCTGAGCCAGTTGCGGTCTTCCAAGGGAGAAAGCTCCGACTGTAATTGAGACCCGAAAAAGAAGATCGCGCCAAAAGAAGCTGCAATGATAATTATAGCCCACCATCTTTTTTGAAGAAAATTGGTAACTGTTTTTTTAAACCAGGCATCCAGACCAACAAAGAAAGGTTCGGTCATATGATAAAACTTACTTTTTTTAGTCGGGTCTTTTTTAACCAGCTTTGCATTCAGCATGGGTGTTAGGGTAAGTGAAACAAAAGCAGAAATAATAACGGCTCCCGCAATTACCACACCAAACTCACGAAAGAGACGTCCAACAAATCCTTCTAAAAAGATAACCGGCATAAATACTGCTGCCAGCGTTAAGGAAGTAATAATAACTGCCATGTAAATCTCCCTTGTGCCTTCAATTGCCGCCTCTGTGGGCTTCATACCTTTTTCAATTTTTTTGAAAATATTTTCGGTTACAACTATTCCATCATCCACTACCAAACCAGTTGCAAGCACAATTGCTAAAAGCGTCAATACATTTATAGAGTAATCCATAATGTACATAATAAAAAAAGCGCCAATCAAAGAAACCGGAATATCTATTAAAGGACGAAAAGCAATTAACCAATCCCTGAAAAATAAAAAGATGATGAGGATTACCAATATCAAAGCGATGATGAGTGTTTCCTGAACTTCTACAATGGATTTCTTAATAAACCTTGTATTGTCCAGAGCAATGTTCACATGGTAATCTTTCGGCAACTCCTTTTTAAGCAATTCGTAACGTTTGTAAAACTCTTTTGAAATATCGATGTAATTAGCTCCGGGCTGCGGCACAAGTCCAAGTCCCACCATGGGAACTCCAGAGTCTTTTAAAATCGTCTCTTCATTTTCTGCCCCCTGCTCTACCAGTGCCACATCTCTTAAACGCACAATGTTGCTGGCATCTTCTTTAATGATCATGGCCTCAAACTCCGGCACTGTTGACAATCTACCGATTGTATTTACCGTAAGCTCTGTGGCGTTACCAGCAATTTTACCTGATGGAAGATCCACGTTTTCGCGATCTAATGCCAGTTTCACATCGAGTGGCGTTAAATTATAAGCCGCAAGTTTATCGGGATGCAGGCGGATGCGCATCGAAAAGCGGCGTTGTCCCCAGATCTGCACCAAGCTTACCCCTGAAATTGTCTGAAGATTTTGAGCGATCACATTTTCGGCATAATCACTCACTTCTAATAACGAACGGGAATCGCTCAACAATGTCATGGAAATAATGGCATCTGAGTTAGCGTCTGCTTTAGATACAACGGGCGGTGCATCGATATCCTGTGGCAATTGTCGTAAGGCTTGCGAAACCTTATCCCTCACATCGTTGGCAGCAGCTTCAAGATTGGCTCCTAAATTAAATTCTACGGTTATAATACTCGACCCCTGGTTTGAGGAAGCTGAGATAGAACGTATCCCGTCGATACCATTGATGGCTTTTTCAAGAGGTTCGGTGATCTGCGACTGTATAACGTCGGCATTGGCCCCGGTATAATTGGTGCGAACTGTAATAACAGGTGGATCGATGGATGGGAATTCGCGCACGCCGAGGTAATTGTAACCAATAGCACCAAAGAGCACAATGATTACTGACATTACTACTGCTAAAACCGGGCGCTTTACGCTTAACGAAGCTATATCCATTAGTTAACCGCTTTTAGTAATTTAAGTTTAGAATCTTTTTTTACAGAGAGTAAACCCGTTGTAATAACGGTGTCTCCCGGTGCAAGGCCCTTAACTATTTCGATCTTATCATCGGTTCTAACACCAATGTCTACAAGCACTTCGGTAGCCACACCACCCCGGCTTACGAAAACTTTTTGTCCTTTTAAAATAGCTATCACCGCCTGGGTTGGAACCATTAAAGCATTGTTGGTTTGCCCCATATTTACAAAAACTTTTACAAAGCTTCCTGGATAAAAAGTTTCTGAACCATTGTACATGGCCCTGGCTTTTATTGTTTTGGTTATTTCGTCAACACGTGGCTCTATAGCATAGATTGTTGCAGAAAATGTTTTTTGAGAGTTTAAATTGTCGTTAGAAAAATTAACATGAATTCCTTTTTTAAAAAGCGCATTGTATTTTTCAGGAATAGAAAATTCGACATAAAGCGGCTGCAGTTGAATAAGAGAAGCTATGGGAGTAGTAAGACTTACAAAGGACCCGGGACTAATATTTTTAAGTCCAATTACACCGCTAAAGGGAGCCGTAATGTTTGTTTTTGCAAGCTGGGCTTCTATGTATGCCTGGTCAGCTTTAAAACCTGCCAGTTCGTTTTCCTGCATATCAAATTCTTCCTGGCTGATGCCATTAATACCTAAAAGCTTTTTAAGGCGCTCTAATTTTTGCTCAGATAATTTTAATTGCGTTTTTGTTTTTAAAAGTTGAGCTTCCAAATCAGAACTATTAAGTTTCACCAGGAGATCTCCTTTATTTACAGATTCACCTTCTTTAAAATTTACAGAGATTATTTTACCGTTTACTTCCGGCAGAATATCGATCTGGTTAAAAGCGCCTATTTTACCGGTTGTATAGATATCGTTATTAAAAGATGTAGCTTTTGTAACGTAATAATTTACGGCTATAGGAATATTTTTTCTTTCCTGTGGTGTTAAAACTTTCTCTTGTTTTTTTGAGAAGAAAAGAAATTTGGATCCTATGAGCAGTGCTATAACAACAACAATAATGAGCCAGTTAGGTATTTTTTTCATGAGGGAAAACTTAATTTTTGTGCGTGCTTTTTTGTGCTTTCAATTTTGTTATCGAAAGACTGCGGTTATTTTTTGAGAGCGTTCTTGTTTTTTTATAATTAAACTGCAGATCATTTCCGGGTAATAATTTTAAATTTTCCGACAATGTAGACAGTACTCTTGTGAAAGCTATCCTGTCCTGTTTGGTAATAGTAGAAAAGATTTGCTCGTCAATTTCATCGAAAGACTTAACGATTTCAGCCGTATACTTTTGTCCTTTTTTCGTTAAAATAACAATGTGTTCTCGGCGGTCTTCAGTATTTATTTCCCGCAAAACATAGCCTGCTTTAATGAGGTAATCCAGCACCTTCACCATGGCCGTTTTATCAATTGCCAGATGATTGCAAATAAATTGCTGACTGCAACCGTTGTTTTCGTTTAAAAAATAAAGAACGGAGAAATACCTCTCTATTTCAAGATCCTCAAGACTTTTACTTAAAACACCAAAATAAAGCTTTGAAAGAATCAGCGCCCTTGTACCCACGGGAATATCTTTATTTTTTCTCAGTTTAGAGTGCACCGTTTCATCTTAAAATAGTTTGTAAATGTAACCAATATTAAAAGCCAGGGGCTTGATTTAAGGCTTTTTAACGCTAGTACGGATTATTATTTTACATTGAATCTTTAATTTACAAAACATGCCTTTTTACATTTTTTATTTCGATTTAATTTTATAATAACTGTTCGTTTACGGGCATAAAAAAACCTCAGGATGAGAAACCCTGAGGAGTGATAGTTTAATTTAAACTAGTTTTGTGAAGCGCCTACTTTATGCATTTCGCTGCATGCCGCCCCTGTTCTGTGATCTTGCCAATGGTTGTGCATGCCTCTGCCGCAGTGGCGCGGACCAATAAAAGCCATTAAACTTCCGAAAGTCAGTGCCATACTGGCCACAAACACTGCTATTTTTGTTCCTCTTTTCATTGTTCAATTTTTAAAATTAAAAATTTGTTGTTTTATTTTTTTCTTCTGTTCCAAAGTTTTCCGAACCACCTTTGTAGTGTGGGCCGCAACGGTGTCCGTACTTTTCCATGAAGGCCTTACGATCATCTTCACTCATGTTATTGAATTTCTGAGCATAGGCATAACGCCATTGGTGACGGTGCCTGCCTCCTCCCATAAGACGGAAAATAGATTTAAGAAGGAAAAGAACTACCAGCACTTTTAAAATTATAAAAGGCATCATAAAAAGTAGTACTCCCGCAAGAATACCGGCTAACACTGTTTTTAAAATTTGTTTTGTACTCATAACTTTTGTTTTTAGACTATTGTCTTCGTGAATCTGCGATTTCATTTTATTTGTTTTTTTAGTTTGGGAAGGTTTACTGAAGCGCTTCAGAAGGCCTTCTATAATAGGAAGACGAGCAAGATGTATTTTTACTTTAATTATTTGAAAATAAAAAAGCCAGTCCTAAAACTGGCTTATCATTTATTTCCTTGAGCAACGCTCTTTCCATTGCTCACGGAATTTCTCACGCTCCTCTTCGCTCATGTTCATCATTTTTTGTCTCCAGGGCGGTCCACCTCTATGCCCCGGTCCGGTCCGCCCTCTTCGAAAACCGCCGAATAAGATCCGGCAAAGGATCAACAGCCCTGCTGCCTGCAAATAAGTAAGAGTACCTACTCCACTTACTACCGGTGGCAAAATGGCGTTCCACAAAAACATAACCGCTAAGCCGCCGGCAGCCACAAAGGCCAGTCCGAAGAGTGGAAACATAAAAAATCTTCTTTGTTTAAATCCTCTGTTTATCATTTTATTAGTAGTCTAAAAATTCGTTATATAAATCGTTTAATCTTTCTCTTAAAAATTTTACTGCATACCCTTTGCGGGAAATGATTGTCTTAATGCTTTCTCCACTTTGATCGGCAATCTCCTGCAGACTTTTTTCTTCCAGCTCATTCTGTATAAAAACACTTCTTTGTTTTTCAGGAAGTTCTTCCAACGCAGACATCAGCTCTTCCCAGAAAATCTTTTTAAAAAACTCGTCCTCCGAATTTTGCGGGTCTGCTAAAAGAATTTCTTTAAAATTAATTTCACCGCTTTCGTTCTCAAAAGCAAAATCTTCAAGGCGTTCTGGTTTTTTCCTGCGGAAACGGTCTGTTATTTTATTTTTCGCAACCCTGTACAGCCATCCGCTAACACTTTCAATGGCATCCACTTCATCCAGGTTGCTGTACTGGTACCATACATCCTGTAAAATATCTTCGGCATCTTCATCGCTATTTACTTTGCCACGAATAAAACCCAATAGCTGTTTGCCATAGAGCGCAACCGTTTGAACAATAGTTTGTTTTTTTTCAGCCATGAATACGTTACTATCTACCTGCATTATTACTGTAGACGGATGAGATTTAAAATTACTTTAAAATAGTTGAAAAAGTTCTAACCAGGCAACAATTCAAGTAGAACGCCGGTTTTTTTAAAACTATCTTCCACAAATAACACTAACTTTACGGTTCAAAATGACAGAACTTACACCTCATAAATCCGGCTTCGTAAACATCATTGGATGTCCGAATGTTGGAAAATCTACCCTAATGAATGCCTTAGTAGGCGAACGTTTAAGCATTATCACTTCTAAAGCACAGACAACGCGTCACCGTATAATGGGCATTGTTAGTGGCGACGATTATCAGATCGTATTCAGCGATACTCCCGGCATTATAAAACCGCTCTACAAACTGCAAGAGAAAATGATGCAGTTTGTTATTACGGCTTTAACAGACGCAGATCTGTTTTTATACATCACCGATGTTTTTGAGGACATTCAACTGGAAGAATCTTATTTAGCAAAACTTCAGAAAACACAAACACCTATCCTGCTCCTGATAAATAAGATAGATATCGCCACACAGGCCCAGTTGGAAGAATCTCTGGTAAAATGGCGTGAGAGATTACCAATGGCTGAGATCATGGCTATTTCTGCACTTGAAAAATTCAACATCGATAAGATCATGAACCGCATCATCGAATTACTTCCTACCGGAGATGCCTATTATAACAAAGAAGAATTCACTGACAAATCGGAACGCTTTTTTGTGAGTGAAATCGTAAGAGAAAAAATTCTACTGAATTATAAAAAAGAAATCCCTTACAGCGTTGAAGTGATCGTCAACTCCTTTAAAGAAGAAGAAAAGATCATTAAAATTCAGGTGGATATTTTGGTGGAACGGGATAGTCAGAAAGGCATTATTATTGGCGACAAAGGCTCTGCTCTCAAACGTGTGGGGACAGCTGCCCGTAAAGACATGGAAATCTTTTTTAAGAAACAGGTGTTTTTAGAATTGTTCGTAAAGGTAGATAAGGATTGGCGGAGCAATGATACCCGGTTGAAGAACTTCGGGTATTGATTTTGCGGAGTCTGACGCTGATTTCGCAGATCGCACAGATTGAAATAAAATAAAACCTCTAAGTTTACCAGGAACGTTCCTGGATGACTCACGATCAACTTATAATTTTAAATTGTTAAGCCACTAGTTGTAGAAGGCTAAATAACTCTGATTACATTTATAGTCATTCAGATCAGTGTTATCTGAGCAATCTGCGTCAAAAAAAGAGAACATGAGACTGGAAATAGAAAAAACAACATCCACTCAAGGCTGGTCAAATAAAGATTTCAGTCCAAAGTTTTTAGAGTTAATTCTAAAAAACGAAAGTGAAAGACCTTCTGAAATCAAGATCTATTTTGCAGACAAGGAACTGATCTTCGAAAAAAAATTGTTTGAGGGACTCCCCTATCTTACTTTTAAGGCCGACGCTAAAGCTGCGTTCAACAAATTCAAATTAATGCCAAGTATAGCATTAGAGCGCAGATATGCCTTTTATTATTTACGATGTAACGAGGCAGAACTTGTTGAATCTATTGAATTATTGCATTTGTGATTACATTTTTTAAGATTTGTATTGTTTGAAATCCATAACTTTGCAATATGAATAAGACGCTTACCTTACAGGAATTTTACACGGAGTATTTGCCGAAGAAAGATAACCCTTTGGTATTACTGCCACAGATGGGACATTTTAATGTTTTTCAAAGAGGAATTTTCTGTAAACGTCTGACACAAATTCACCGTACGGACTTTTATAAAATTGCTTTGGTGATTGGTACCGGTATTTTACACCTGGAAGATAAAAAGATTGAAGTTAAAGGCAGAGCATTGATCTTCTATAACCCTATGACGCCGCACATGTGGGAGCCCATCTCCGAAAAGCAGGAAGGTTATTTTTGTCTTTTTAATAATACTTTCATTGCTCCGGCTATGAATGACAATAATTTCAGAAACTCTCCGCTCTACAATACAAATCTTAATCCGGTTTACGATCTTACGAAAGATCAGGCGAAAGAACTTGACATGCTTTTCAAAAAAATGATGCAGGAAGTAGATGGCGACTATGTAAAAAAATATGAATTATTGAGCCATTACCTGCATATCCTTATTCATGAGGCTCACAAGATGCAGCCCTCCAGCTCGTCCAGTGATAAGTACTCCAGCGCTTCATCACGCATTTCTTCACTTTTTATCGAAATGCTCGAACGCCAATTTCCGGTGGATTCTACAGAACAATCCTTAAAATTAAAAACACCACATGACTTTGCCGACTTACTTTCTGTACATGTCAATCATCTGAACAGAGCGGTTAAAGAAGTAACAGGCAGAAGCACCACCGAAATTATTTCCGCAAGAATTGCAAACGAAGCTAAAGCCCTGTTAAAACACAGCGACAACAGCGTTGCTCAAATAGCCTACAGTCTTGGATTTGAACACCCTTCCAACTTCAACATTTTTTTCAAAAAACAAACCAGTAAAACTCCGGGGATGCTGAGATCACGGGCGTAAACGTTTGCGTAGAATATTCCAGCATACAATTCCCGATTCCTCAAAAAACCGTTAACATTCTTTCACAGAGCTAAATTAGCATTGTTTGATTTGCATAGTTAATCGTTTGAAATCCATAATTTTTATTTTTATTCTATTCTGAAATTTGTGAACTGAAATTTTATTTTTTTTCCAATTTCATTTATACGAACCATGATCAGAAACAGTTTTGTTTCCTTACTCTTAAGCCTCTTGTTTTTTTCTCCTGCCCTGGCCCAGAAACAAACGCTTACATTAAAAGACGCTTTACAAAAAGGACTTGAAAATTACGGAAGCGTAAAAGCAAAAGAAAATTACGCACAGGCGTCAAAAGCTTCCGTGCAACAAAGTAAAAGAGATTACCTTCCAAACCTTGTTCTCTCTGCACAACAAGATTACGGAACTATCAATGGTCAAAACGGTCCGCTCTATGGTTTTGGCGGTTTTGGCGTTGCCTCATCAGGGCTTCCACTCGCCACTCAAAACTGGAATGCCGCATATGGTGCGCTTTATCTTGCCAACGTTAACTGGGAATTTTTCACTTTCGGAAGAACACGTCAAAGGATTAAAATTTCTGAAGAAGCTTTAAGACGCGATGAGAACGACCTTGCGCAAGAACAATTTCAGCACCAGGTGCGGGTAGCTTCAGCTTATTTGAATTTAATAGCCGCCCAAAGAATCACCCGCTCGCAGCAAAAAAATTTAGAACGCGCCATAGTCTTTAAAAACAATGCCGTAACCCGCGCCAAAAACGGATTGATTGCAGGTGTAGACTCTTCTTTAGCGGCCGCAGAAGTTTCAAGTGCAAGAATAGCGTTAACCCGCGCTAAAGATGCTGAACAAGAACAAGCGGGCAGACTCGCTGTATTAACCGGACTGACATTTTCGGATTTTGTTTTGGATACCAATCTTGTAAGCCGCGTGCCGTCGGGTGCTGCAGCTTCGGGCTCAAAACAGCATCCTGTTTTAAATTTTTATCAAAGTCGTATTGACCTGGGAAACACACAAGCCAGCTATTACCGCAGGTTTTATTTTCCAACATTTTCTTTATTCGGCGTTGTTCAAGAGAGAGGTTCAGGCTTCGAAGCAGGATATACCACCAATCAAACTGCTTTTACCAAAGACTATGCCAGCGGTGTAAAACCTGTGCGTGGAAATTATTTATTAGGAGTTGGCCTCAACTGGAACCTGACCACTATTGTTCGCAACAGCGCGCAGGTAAAATCTCAAAAATTTATGGTCGAAGCTTTACAAAACGAATACGATTTAGCCAATCAACAATTAAAAATGCAGGACGCTTTGTCAGATGCAAAAATGAAGAACGCGCTCGACAATTACGCAGAAGCACCTGTGCAAGTAAAAGCTGCGTCGGATGCTTATCTCCAGAAAACAACTTTATATAAAAACGGATTAGCAACCATGGTAGAAGTCACTCAAACACTTTACACACTTAACCGCGCCGAAACCGACCGCGACATAGCTTTTACAAATGTCTGGCAGGCTTTGGTATTAAAGGCTGCTGCTACCGGAGACATTACATTATTAACTAACGAACTACATTAACCATGATCCGTTTCGCCCTTCGCAAACCCATATCCATTTTAGTACTGGTGGCAGGTTTATTTTTCTTCGGTATAAATGCTACGCGCGATATCAAGATAGACATTCTGCCAAACATGAATTTACCGGTAATTTATATTGCCCATCCTTTCGGTGGCTATTCACCTACACAAATGGAAACCTATTTTGGTAAATCCTATATCAATATTCTTTTGTTCGCTAACGGTGTAAAAAGTATTGAAACAAAAAACATACAGGGCTTAACCTTGATGAAATTAACCTATTACCAGGGAACAAACATGGCGCAGGCGGCGGCTGAGATCAGTGCGCTCTCTAACCGTGTGCAGGCTATTTTTCCGCCGGGATCAAATCCCCCATTTGTTATTCGTTTTGATGCTTCTTCTCTGCCGGTAGGACAATTGGTACTGAGCAGCAAGATCAGAAGCAATAACGAACTGCAGGATTTAGCCAATGTTTATGTACGTGCTTCTTTTACGTCTATTCCCGGCCTTCTTGCTCCTGCTCCTTTTGGGGGCAATGTGCGGACAGTGGAAGTAAACGTAGATCCGGAATTATTAAGATCGCATAATTTAAGTGTAGATCAAATTGTAGAAGCCATCCGGTTAAATAATCAAACAGCTCCTGCCGGAAATGTGCGTATAGGCGATAAAAATTATTTAACTCCCACCAACAATACCATTAAAGAAGTGAAAGACTTTGAAACCATTCCACTTTTTAAAGGCGTGCAGAATTTATACTTACGCGACGTTGCTACCGTAAAAGATGGTGCTGACGTGGCTGCGGGCTATGCATTAATTGACGGGAAACGTTCTGTTTATATCAGCATTGCAAAGTCAGGCGACGCTTCTACCTGGGAAGTGGTAAATAATTTAAAAAAGAATCTGCCAAAAATTCAGAGCACACTTCCTGAAGACGTGACTTTAACTTACGAATTCGATCAATCTGTATACGTGATTAACGCCGTAAAAAGTTTGGTGAGTGAAGGTATTATCGGTGCTATCCTTACAGGCTTAATGGTGCTTTTATTTTTAGGAGACCGCAGAGCTGCGCTGATCGTGATCATGACCATTCCAACCTCTATTATTTCAGGGATATTGTTTCTAAAACTTTTCGGACAGACGATCAATATCATGTCTTTAAGTGGATTGGCTTTAGCCATTGGAATTCTTGTAGATGAGAGTACCGTAACGATAGAAAATATTCACCAACACTTAGATATGGGCAAACCCAAAGCCAAAGCTATTTGGGATGCCTGCCGGGAAATCGCACTTCCTAAATTATTAATTCTCTTGTGTATTCTTGCCGTGTTCGCTCCGGCCTTTACCATGGTGGGAATTCCGGGCGCTTTATTTTTACCATTGGCCCTGGCAATTGGCTTCTCGATGGTGGTTTCGTTTTTATTGTCACAAACATTTGTTCCGGTATTAGCTAACTGGATGATGAAAGAACATAAACACGCCCACAAAGAAGGTGAACGCGATGCTTCAGAATTAACCTTTGATACCGCAGAACAAAAACGCATTATGGCACAGCGCATGGATAGCAATAACGACGGCAAAATCGGGCGCTTCGAAAAATTCAGAATGCGGTTTATGCGGTTCTTAGACCGTTTATTAAAACGCCGTAAGCTGGTAACCGTTATGTACTTGCTTGTGATTTCGCTTCTCGCCGTTTTATTTTTGGCGACTATCGGACGTGACGTACTTCCGAAAGTAAATTCCAGTCAATTTCAATTAAGACTCAGAGCCCCCGATGGCACACGAATTGAGCGTACCGAAGAAAAAGTAAGAACGGTTCTTGCAGCACTGGATTCGATGGTTGGCAAAGAGCATGTGAATATTACTTCTGTATACGTGGGGCAACACCCTTCTTTATTTTCAGTGAATCCAATTTATTTGTTTATGTCTGGCCCGCAGGAAGCTGTTTTCCAGGTGAGTTTGAAAGACTACCATGCAGACATGGATATTTTTAAAGACGAATTCAGAGAGCGTATTGCCAAAGTCTTGCCTGATGTAAAATTATCTTTTGAACCTATAGAACTTATCGATAAAGTATTAAGCCAGGGATCTCCTACCCCAGTAGAAGTAAGGATTGCGGGTAAAAACAAAAAGGTGAATGAAGACTACGCAAACAAAATAATTGCCAAACTGAAAGCAATAAATTACCTGCGTGATATTCAAATTGCTCAACCTATTAAATATCCTTCTCTGAACATTAACATCGACAGAACAAGAGCATCGCAATTGGGAGTGGACATGAATGATATTTCCCGTTCACTTATAGCTTCTACCTCTTCTTCCCGTTATACCGAAAAAAATATCTGGGTAGACGAAAAACAAGGCCTATCGTACAATGTACAGGTACAGGTGCCTCTTAACAAGATGCAAAGTTTAGACGATATCAATGAAATACCTTTGTTGAAAAATGCTATTCGTCCCGTATTAAGCGACGTAGCCAGTATTACAAAGGGTGTTACCTATGGTGAAAATGATAATCTTGGTGCAACACCTTATTTATCGGTAACCGCCAATCTTTACAAAACAGACCTGGGAACTGCTTCTGAAGATGTAAAAAAGGCCATTAAGGATCTGGGAGAATTGCCACGCGGTTTATTTATTGAACCCATTGGCCTTGGAACTGTGTTAGATGAAACTTTGAGCAGTCTGCAATCAGGATTACTTGTTGCGATAGTTGTGATCTTTTTAATGCTATCCGCTAACTTCCAATCGTTCCGTGTTTCCTTTGTGATCTTAACCACTGTACCTGCCGTGGTTTTAGGGTCATTACTTTTACTAAAACTCACCGGTTCTACTTTAAATCTTCAATCCTATATGGGCATTATTATGTCGGTGGGTGTATCGATTGCTAATGCCGTTTTACTAATTACAAATGCCGAACAATTAAGGCGCATTTCCGGCAATGCCCTGGAGTCAGCCAGGGAGGCAGCTTCTCTAAGGCTACGTCCGATCATTATGACCAGTGTGGCCATGATTGCGGGTATGTTACCCATGGCTATCGGTCATGGGGAAGGCGGCGACCAGGTATCACCTCTGGGACGCGCTGTAATTGGAGGTTTACTTTTTTCAACCTTTGCCGTATTAATTATTCTTCCTAACATTTTTGCCTGGGTGCAGGAAAAAACAAGTATCAAGTCTGTATCCCTTGACCCGGAAGACCAGGAGAGCGAACATTACATTCAAACAGGTGGCATTTAATTATTTTGAAAAACAGATAGTATGATAAAAAATAAAATTATAGTTGGACTTTTTGCTTTGGTTAGTTTGCAAAGTTGTTCTTCCTCAGAAAAAAAAGAAGAAAAAAAAGAACTGGCAACCCACCCGGAAACATTTTTACTGCAAAAAAACAAATTCTCCACACGTCTTGTTTTACCGGGAGAATTGATAGCGTATCAACAGGTAGATCTTTATGCAAAAGTGACCAGTTTTGTAAAAGAACTGCATGTTGACATTGGCTCTGAAGTAAGCGCCGGTGAGCTTTTGATGACCCTGGAAGCTCCAGAACTGTTATCGCAACTGGCAGCAGCAGAATCGCGTTTAAAATCACTGGAAGCAAATTACACCGCCAGCAGTGCTAATTACAACCGTTTAGTAGAAGCCGGTAAAATTCCCGGCACTGTTTCGCAAAATGATTTAGACCAGGCCAATGCCAAAAAAAATGCTGACTTCTCTAACCTCGAAGGCGCCAAAGCTTCGTACAAAGAAGTAGGTGTTATAAAAAGTTATTTAGAAATCCGCGCGCCTTTTAACGGGATCATCACCTCGCGGAATGTAAATCCCGGTGCCTACGTGGGTCCCAGCGGCAAAGGATCTGAATTTCCCCTGCTAACTTTACAGGAACAAAAACATCTGAGACTTGCTGTTTCTATTCCCGAAGCTTACACCGGACTACTAAATCAAAACGATGCGGTGACCTTTAAAGTTAAATCAATGCCTTCTGAAACTTTTACAGCGACCATAAAACGGATGGCCGGGGCATTAGATCTGCGATTAAGATCAGAACGTATAGAAATGGATATAGAAAATGAAGCAAAAAAATTATTACCCGGAACAGTGGCGGAAGTTTTTATACCCTTGGCTTCCAAAGACAGCAGCTTTGTGGTTCCAAAAACGGCGCTGGTAAACTCAAACGAAGGAACTTATGTAATTGCTGTAGTAGACAACAAAGCAAAACAAATTCCTGTAAAAAAAGGACGTGACGTAGAAGACAAAACAGAAGTTTTCGGGGATCTAAAAATAAATGAGGAGCTACTAAACAAAGCCAACGAAGAAATTAAGGACGGGACACCGATCAGGTAAAAGCATCTATCTAAGAAATAAAACCGATTATTTACATTTGTAAGATTTTCGCAGAACTTGTAACCTATAGCGTTTATGCTATATGTAATTTTATACCAGAGTTTTTCTTTTGTTGGGTAAGGAAAAACAGCCCCGCCAGATGTAATAGCATCTGACGGGGTTTTTCTTTTTACTATTGGCTTGGACCAGGAATAAAAGTTTTTACATAAGTGATCGCCGGGCGCAAAAATCATTTCAACTGCGAACTTACAACAAGGCTGGGACGAGGCTTTTAAAGAGGCGGGCTTGTAAAATGGACGTATACGTTTGGAAGATTATTTTATCTTCTGTGAACGGAAAAATGAAAACGCTTAGTAAACATGTGACGCTAAGCCGGCAAGTTCTTCGTTTGCGGGTGCGGGTCTTGTGCCTGGCGAATGCAGATTGCAGCTACTTGTTTTGGCTAAAACTGGCTTTTATAAAATCCGTCATCAAATAAGCAATGAGTTTACCAGTTTTGTTATCTGCTTTAATGTGAGAAAGAACAGGCGCTCCTTCAGCAATGTGAAAATAAAGACATTTTAAATTCCTTGCGCAATGGTCAACATACTGCCTGGCCTGCGTTGGCGAAATTCCACTGCTGGTTTTGGCACTTGACGGCACATTGGTAATAGCGTCCAAATCTATTTCCAAACCACATAGTTCTTCTTTCACAAAACCAATACATTGATTCAAAGCGGTTTTGAAATTTAGTTCTTCTCTTACGAAAACGGATTCGTAAGTTGTATAAAATAAATGAACAGGGTGTTCTTTAAATTTTTGAATGGACCCCTGGTTGTTATATTGTTCATGCATGGCAAGCACTGCGTACCTGTTCAAAAAATTATTTTCATACGCATAAGAAAAACCATTTCCACTGTGTCGGCCTTCGAGTGGACGAAAATCTAAGTGCGGATCGCAATTGATAACGTTTATTTTCCTGCCCAGCGCCTGCGAAGCACCTTTAATATTTCCGTAAGAATTATTATGCCCTCCGCCAATAACCACCGGAACTTTATTTAACGTCACGACTAGTTTTATTACTTCCGATACGCGTTCATCTAATAATGAAACAAGCTCTCTCAACTTTACAAGCTCATTTTTATTTTTCATATCCAGATTTTCAGCCTCATGCATCAGGTCGTCCACTAAAATCTCTCCAAGTATAAAAACACTTTCGGCTTTTAAGAAATCATTATTTTGCTGATTTAAAAAACTATCAAGGGCTGGTCTGAAAGCAGTGGCCGCTCCTGCCCTTCCATAATTTGCGCGAACACCTATATCTTCAGCGATTCCAATAACTACAAATTTGGCGTCCGTGTTTTCAAGATCTTTTTTCCAATCCGAAGAAACGTATTGCACGGCTTCTCCTATCTTATCTTCTCCGCTGCGTTTACGGGTTAATTTTTCTATGTCTCCCTTTGTGTAAGGCTTTAGTATGTTTGTCATGCAGCCGCGAAATTAAGAAATTAATTTCAGGATGAGCTAAACAGGGCAACAGATCCGATAGCTTTTGTATGATCTAATTTCACGGAGTAAATTAAACCAATAGTGCTGCAACAACACGTAAAGAACTATCACAGATATTTACCTCACCGTTATTTTCACATTGGGAAGATCTCTTATGTCTTCGGGTGATTGCACTTTAATATCGTCGATGTAAATTTTAGATCCTATTTTAACCTTTGACATAGCTTGTCGGGCCGGCTCTGATAACTGATTGCCCTGGCATTTGAAAAACTGAACTCCTACACCCTGAGTAAAGATTGTCATGGAAAATTCAGTTACCCTGAAAGGCGCTTCAAAATCTACACTCGCTACATCCAAACCTATGGATCCGACATTTTTTGCGTCTGCAGGTTTCATATCCATGTTTCCAATTACTGTTCTTCCATTTATTCTTAAAGGAGGATTCGGAAAACGTTTTACCCGAAAGATTTGCGGCGGACCTTGTTGAACCAATTTCCCTTCCAACTTCTGAAACACCGAAAGCGTGCATGTACCTGTTCCCTTGACCTTTACCATGTACTTTCCATTATTTTGCCCCTGAAGGGTACCATTGCAGCCTTTAATATCCACAACAAGATCAACCGGTGCGACACCTGCCGCAGAAACAGTTAAAGGATTGTCAACGCCTGCATAAAACACATTCATTTTATCAGGACTAATAGCCACCGCCGCGTTAGCCACAACGTATTCTTTCGCGTAAGGAAAATATTTGTATTCACCATTGTTATTCCTGAATTTGATCCAGCCTTTTACCTCTTTGTGACCTGCTCCAGCAGTGCCGAATTTAATTTTACCCGTACCGTTGTCAATGGGAAGAATTTGTGCGTCTTTAGAAATAACTCCAGTGGCTGTATCCATGTCACCCATAATAAACTGCAAATTATCTTCTTTAAAATCAGTTGAAGAAGCGCTTAAAAAAACATCAGCGGTGAATGGCGAACCAGCTTGTACATAATTACTTATGGGAACGATGCGGGCTTCGAGCTGATTAAATTTCACCGATAATTTTCCGGAAGCTGAAGCAAAAGTATTTACTGTGTAGCCCTGAATGTTAAGAATATCACTTTGTATCTTAGAAAGGTTTGTAATGACTGCTGCCAAAGGCTGGTTGTAAAAATTCTTGTATTCCCATTTTACAGGCTTACCCTCTTCGTCCGTAGAGTTATCAAGCGGACGCAAGGCTTTTATTTTGCTCTTTAGCGCCAAATAATCTTCAGGAGGTAATTTTGATCCTTTCTTGTCTTTCATAAGATCTATCATTCTTTCTAAAGAGTCTGCCAGCATAGTAATTTTTTGCCTTAATTCGTCTGCCGAATATTTTCCTTTTTTAGGATTTAACTCATCCGATCCCATCAGGAAAAAAGTCGGCTTATCATAATTATCCAGGCTTTCTACTTCGGCCAAAGTCAAAGTATCTGCGCCTTTTGTATCCTCAGTATACTTTATGACTTCTCTTTTTAAACTATCCACATAAGTATAAGCTTTATCACTTAAACGATTTGCTTCTTTAGCTTTTGCGTAATAAGGTTCGAATTCATGTCGCCCCTGCTTAATTGCCTCTTCGAAGGCTTCCATAATTTTACCTGTGTTGTTTGTAAAATTCGAATTTGTTGTTTCTATACTTTCGTTAATGTGTACAAAACCTTGTAGTACTTCTTTGCTGACATTAAGTGCCAGTAAGCAGGTAAGAACAAGGTACATTAAGCTGATCATTTTTTGCCTGGGGGTTTCTTTTGTTCCTGCCATGTTTTTAGTATTTAGTAGTGAGTAGTAAGAATCAGTAGTTAGTTGCCGGTGTTTAAAAGATGATAAACCTTGTTTCATGTGTATAAATTCTGAATTTAAAAAATGGTACAAACTTTATTTTTTTGAACAGCGCGTAACCTTTTAGAGACTATGCATTCAGGAGCGCGAAAAAATTACAGTATCTTTAAGTATGAGATTTCTTTTTTTTGTACTTGTTTGGATAGAATGCCATGCTCAGCAAACTTTTATTGAGGTGGACAGTCTTTCTCATTTCCCGAACAAAACATACGAAAGTCTTGGCAACTACAGCTGCTTACTTTTAGGCGAAATGCACGGTACTGCGGAAGCTCCGCTTATCGTAAAATCTCTTGCTGATATTTTCTCAAAACATCAGCAGGTAATAATTGCCCTTGAAATTCCAGATGAGAACCAGCAAGAAATTAACCGCTATTTAAAAAACGGTGACGAAACTATTTTACAAAAAGTTAAATTCTTTACTGATACCAGAGACGGCCGTTCCAGCGAAGCCATGGCCAGGCTGATAAAAAGTGTTTATAAAAAAGAAAACATCCAGCTTGTTTGTTTTGACGTTTCAGATTATTACAGCAGCAATACTTACAGAGACAGTCTTATGGCTCAAAACATCCTGAGAATAAAAAAACAAAATCCCGAAGCTGTGCTAATTTCATTATCTGGCAACATACATTCGAATACCAAAAAAGGATTTAGAGAAGGTTACCAAACCATGGGCTATTATTTAAAAAAAGAATTGGGGCTTACCGTGATTTCATTAAACATACTTTACCAGGAAGGAACCGCGTATAACTGTGTGGAGGGAATTTGCAAAGAAAGAAAAATGGAACCTGACAACTCCCAATTTAAAAACTTCCTCAGAAAAACTGCTTTTATTCTGATAGACCCAGCCTTTGAAGCAAGCGGCATTCATGGGATCATCTATTTGAAAGAGGTCACGGCCTCTCTGCCCTACATTCAATTTTAATTACCGGGCAAACTACTTAACAAGTGGAACTCTAAGCTTATCTTCTCCACTTATATTCCCCAGCATGGTGGAGTCAAAATCAACAATCATATTTGAAATACCAAAATCCATCATTGGTTTTATGTCCGGAGGAACCATGCCGTAAGCAATCTTTTGATCCATCAATTCATTTTTTTTCAACCATGCTATATGATCTGTATCTATATTCCAGTAAAAACTTGCATAGAAATCGGGCTTAAGCATTTTTGGCATGAGGTAATAGGTCCATTCCTTGCCCGAATCAAAACCTTCAAGTGCAGTTGCAATTCCGCGGTGTTTGTTTTCGAGGTAAAAAACAAATAAGATATCCGAATTAGCAATAATGGCGTGTTTTTCTATGTGAAATTCCTTAATAATGGCCACCATGTCTTCAGCTGTTTTAAAATCGGTGAGTTTCATGTCAAAATAAAACAAAAAGTCTTCACTGTATTTATCAAGTAATTCGCGCAAAGTGATCATGTATACATTCGTATCAAACTTTTCCTCCCTGTACAATAGCGGATACTTCTTTAGATCTTTGTAAGTCATGGTATCTACTTCACCCTTAATGCCCAGCAACCGATCGCAAAAATCATCATGAAAAACAATAAGCTCTCCATTTTTATCACGACGAATATCAATTTCGAGTGCCGCAAACCCAGCGTCTTTCGCCTTGTCTATAGAAAGTTCACAGCTCTCAGGATAATAAAGATCGATTCCACGGTGCGCAAATAATAATTTATCATCAGGTACAGCATTATTTGGATCAAGGGCAGCTTCCTTTCGTCCAAAGCCTCCGTATGAAAACATAAAAATAAAATACAGACTTGTAAAGCACAGCAAAATGTAAGCGGTGATTTTTACAGGTTTTTTAGCAAAGATATGAGACATGGTTTAGTGCGGAATAAAGATATTGCATCTCAGCTTCAGAACCAAGCGAAACTTGACATTCTACCAAATCACATCTACCCATTGAAAGATTTTAATGCTTGCATAGGTAGATAATAATCACAGAATGCTTTTTCTAAAATAAGCCCAGACAGCGTCATCACTTATAGGAAAGGTTTCAAGACTGATTTCTTCCTGTTTTACCGGATGTACAAAGTTTAACTGGTAACTATGCAAATGAATAAATCCACCTTCATTTGTGCGGTTAAAACCATACTTGAGATCCCCTTTAATCGGGCAACCTATGGCAGATAACTGACAACGGATCTGGTGATGTCTTCCTGTAAATAATTTGATTTTTAAAAGGTGGTAATTGTCTGAAGAAGCTAAAAGTTCGTATTCCAATTCTGCTTTTAAAGCCTCTCCCGTTGGTTTACTGAAGGCTTTAGACATATTGGTTTTTTCATTTTTTGTAAGGTAGTGGATAAGCCTGTCTGATTGTTTTGGCGGTTTATTTTTTACAACAGCTAAATAAGTTTTGTGAATCGTTTTCTCGCGAAAGAGTTCGTTAAAGCGGGAAAGAGCTTTACTTGTTTTTGCAAAAATCACGAGTCCACTCACCGGACGATCCAGGCGGTGAATAACTCCGCAAAACACATTGCCTGGTTTATTATCTCTGAGTTTGATAAAATTTTTTATCTTCTCGCTCAGCGGCATATCGCCGGTTTTATCCCCCTGAACAATCTCTGAAGGAAGTTTATTCACCACTATAATATGATTGTCTTCGTAAACGATCTGCTCCTTCCAAATAGACTCTTTATTGATCTTAGCGTTCATGATTTATCGAATCCCGGTTTTTGTTGTTTTTTGTTTGATCTTAAATATCACATTCAATTTATATTCAATACCTCCTGAAGGAGAACTGGCAGGCGATTGAGCGAGATAACCAAAATTATTAATTAAAAAATAATCTTCTGTGCCGGTTACAAAATAATTTTCTTTAGCTGTTTTAGTTAATGACTTTTCACTATTGAACCAAATGGGCCAGTCAAATTTTGGGTTTGCGCGCAAATAATTGGTATAGCTGCTCAAGCTGTCATCAAGGCAAATACTCAGAAAAACCACCTTGCCTTCAAATTTCTTTTTTAAAGCTGCAATCTTTGGCATCTCTTTTAATGTCTCAATATTTTTTGTGGAGAAAAAATTTAAATATATCCAGCGGCCTTTGTAGGCACTCAAACTAGAGATAGTGCCCTGTTTGTTGCGTGCTGAAAAACCGGGGGCGGCCGACCCAACCTGCATCTTATTAAAATAAGCAAGCATGGTTGAAGCGATTTTTTTATGTTCTTTATTCCTGGTTTGAAGATTTATCTGCGAAACAATACTTTCAACAGCATCCGGAACAAAATCTACGCTGAAATAAAAATCCCACATGTTTTTAAGTATTACCAATTCACGCAGACTATCTGTTTTTAGAAGTTTATCCTGCCTTACAAAGTTCAGGAGACCAGCATAATCTGCCTTTACATTAATGAGGTTATAAAGTGACTGCCCCTTATGTTGCGATGCAATGGTATTGAGGTAACCTTTAAAACAGGCATTAAAAAACTGCATATATTCATAGTGATTGTATTGTATCTCCTTATTGTTGATATAAGAGTCAATCAGAAAATTCTCCCCGCGCGATACGCTGGCATTTATTGAGGCAATGGAGTAAACAACATAGCTTCTGAAATAAGCATTATCGATTTTGGCGTATCTCTCATAGCAGAGTTTCTGCAAAGAGTCTGCCCGTTTAAACATTGAGGGACGAAAATGAGAATCCTGCATCAGGAAAAAATTATTGTATTGTTCCTGGTAATCAAAAACCAGGGCATTAAGTTCTGTGCTGTCGTGCCCTACAATTCCAATGTTTATAAAAAGATCAGCATCATTCCTGTAATCAAAATCCTTTTCTAATTCGGGAATGGTGATGCCATACACGAAATCAGGTTGTACATACATCTGCGATACTACATTTCCAATTCTAAAAAAAACAGCCTGGGTGTAGAGCGACTGGTAGTTCAATTCAAAGTAACCATCTGCTGCTATGGTATCCTGACTTTCCTTTTGTTGAAGATTAGTAATGCCGTCGGTAGATGAAAACAGTTGTATGACTTTACCAGCGTACGACGGATGTGCTTTTCCCCTGATAAGAATGTTTTGTGAGAAAGCCGAGAAGCTTATGAGTAGTAAAAAATATGTGAGCCTGATACCTATGGTTTTATAATTAAAAAGATGACGAAAGATACACTAATTCTGAATTCCGGAAACCACAAACATGTCTTTATAATTCTCGGAAATTTTCTGAAAAATTTTAGGATCGCTGGCAATGCGGTCATAATAATAATCAAAACCAATGGGAAGAGGTTTTGTAAACATTTCATCCACCTGAACGGTGTACAAAACACTTGAGTTGGAACCCTGTTTTATTACTATTGGTGTGGTTAAAGAAAAAGAACAAGTCTGCAAACAGGCATTCGGACCTTTGTATCCACCTACATGAATAGCGTAATCTCCCGTTTCAGGCCGCTCGCCGGAATTAAAAACCCCTTCCATTTTTAAAAAGAGGTAACCTTCCCAGGCCCAGTACATATCATTTGCAGGATCAAGAGCTCCGGTTCTAATAGTGCCCACATTTGTAAGACTATCCACACCAATGAGGAATTCTATTTTTGTATAGGTTCCCTCCGGTATGTCGGTCAAAACAAAAGACGTTTTATTTTCGAGGTGTTGAATCAGGTGATAACTATTTTGCTCGTTAACTACCGAGCCATCTGCACGGGTCAGTTTTACATTGGTAATGTAGTAAGTGAGTTTCGAAACAGTAAAAGTATCGTGAGAAGCGTTTGTGTATTTAGTATCCGGAAGCAGATTTTTACCATTTACCTTTGCCTGGAAGTTAAATGAAACTGTTCCCGGAACAGCAGGCTCTTCTTTGATTTCGGGATCTTTTTTGGTGCACGAATTCAGAAAAAAAGTAAGAATTAGGACTGAAAAGAATCTGAAAATAACCATATGCGAATTTACAAAAATAATAGTTAAGGAACAGGATCATAACCGTGCCCACCCCAGGGATGACAACGCAAAATACGTTTGAAGCCTAACCAGCCTCCCTTAAATGCACCGTACTTATTTATTGCCTGAACAGCGTACTCACTGCAGGAAGGAGTGTAACGACAGGCATTTGGCAACAATGGGCGAATGGCCACCTGGTAAAATTTCACAAATGCTAAGGCAATAAATTTCATTTAAGAAGTATAAGATTTAATAAGCATCTCCCCTACTTTTCTATCAATAATAAGCGTGAAATCGGAATCTTTTAAATCTTTGAGTTTTATCCAGCGTAAAGACTGTGCACCGTTTGTGAGTTCGTAATCATGCAAAATTTCGCTGACTTTAAAATCCAGATTTCCCAAAGCTTTTACAAGATAATAAATACTTATAACCTGGCTATTTGTGTCGAAGGAAGAGGTTACAAAAAAATCAGTCGTGTAAAAATGCTCTGCAACTTCGATATCCAAATTTAATTCTTCTTTGAATTCACGGATCAGACCGTCTTTTAATCCCTCTCCAAATTCCAATCCTCCCCCGGGTAATTTGGTGATCTTATTTTTTTTGATATACTCATCCGACACCAAAACTGCGCCATCCTTAATAAGCACACCATATACTCTTACATTGAATTTATTTGGCACAGAGTAAATTTAAAGTTTAAAGTCTGATAATGAAAAGAATAAATCCTAAAATACCTTAAGCCGTAAAAGAGAAGCCTTAAATTGGATAATTCTTGGTAGTGTGAGGAAAGATCTTACTTTTGTTATTCTAACATGGAAATTAAAAAAACAGTCATCTCGTTTTTCCTTATCATGGTATTTTTCCTCATCACAGGACGATTTCTTGTATTTATGGGTTTTTTAGAATCTCAAAAACCTGCTTTTAGAAACTATATTATCCTTAATCAACTGTCAAAAACGGTAAGCATTAAACTTGCGTCTGAAGATCTTTTTAAAGATAAGAACGGACTTTACTGGCAAGATGATAACAAAGAACTGGTAAAAAGCGGCAGCTATTTTGAAATTGTGTGTATTAAACTGATTAAAGATTCTGCGGTGGTTTTTATTCTTGAAGACGCAAATGAAACGCGTCTGTTTCAGAAGTTTTTTTGTCTGACTACTACAAATACTTCCTTACTTGTAGAATTTATTAAACTGCTTTCCAATCTCAGTTTTCTTAGTTTTGAAGACATTTCTCTCAAACATTTCTTTTCACTTATAAAAAAACAAAACACGCATATTTTCTTCAAACCTCAGCAATTTCATGCTGAATTAATAAAGCCTCCAAAATTCCAGCAGATCATTTAACATTCTGCAACATTCGGATATAGCGCAGCACAAACCTTTTCAGCCAAAATTTTAAACAGGATTATTCATCTTGTTTCTATTAGTCATTAAAAAAACTCAACATGAAAAAAATATTACTTTTTTTATTTACCCTGTCATGCTTTTTTTCAAAAGCGCAGGTTTTGATCATTACCGACAACTCGAGTCGCGAAAAAATAAGCAACGTTATCATACAAGATAAAAACAATAAATCAGCAAGCTCTGATGCTGAAGGAAAAGTCGACATCACCGGCCTTGATAAAGATGGCCCGCTTTTGGTTTACCACTCGTCCTTTTCTGCCTACGCTTTAACGGAAGAGCAAAAGTCTGGAAGCATAACAGAAGTACGATTAACGTCGAAAGCTGTTAACCTCGATGAGATCGTGCTTTCAGCCAACCGTACCAGGGAACATAAAATAGATGTTCCTTATTCTATTAATGTTATACATCAAAAAGAAATAGAGTTTGGTAATCAGCCCACCAGCGCTGACGTACTGCAAAATACAGGCGCGGTGTTTGTTCAAAAAAGTCAAATGGGCGGTGGAAGCCCTATATTAAGGGGCTTCGAAGCTAATAAAGTGCTTATTGTTGTAGATGGTGTACGCATGAATAATGCGATTTACCGTGGCGGGCATTTACAGGATGTGATAACTCTGGATGCAAATATGCTGGAGAGAACGGAAGTTGTTTTTGGCCCGGCCTCCACCATATATGGTAGTGATGCGTTGGGAGGAGTAATGCATTTTTATACGAAGAATGCTGAATTCAGCACTTCTGAAAAACCACTCGTAAAGACAAACGCCTTCATTCGTCATGCCACCGTTAACAATGAGCAAACAGGGCACCTGGATCTTAACCTGGGATGGAAAAAATTTGCCTCTATGACCAATGTCACTTATTCTGATTTTGGCGACCTTAGAAGCGGCAGAACTAAACTGACCGGCTCTCCGAATACCTGGGACCGCAACTACTCGGTGCAACGTTTTGGCAACCGCGACAGCATGGTTAAGAATCCGGATAATAATGTTCAGTTAGGAACAGCCTATTCTCAGCTAGACCTGATGCAACGTTTCTCACTTAAAACAGGAAACTTTGTTACCCATAATTTAAATCTCCAGTACAGTAAATCTTCTGACATTCCGCGTTACGATCGTCTTACAGAAATGGCCGGAACAAATTTGCGTTTTGCAGAGTGGAACTATGGGCCACAACAACGATTCATGGCGGCTTACACCTTAAGCTTTGAAAAAGCAACTTTCTTAACAGATAATGTAAAAGTAATTGCAGCTTACCAAAAAATAGATCAGGACAGAATTTCACGACGTTTCCAGAATAACAACCGCGTTACCCAAATGGAAGATGTCACCGTGCTCTCTTTAAACACCGACGCCTATAAGCGTGTGCAAGAAAAACATGAATTACGCTATGGTTTTGAAATTCAGTCGAACGATGTACAGTCAACAGCCAATAACCTGCAAATCGTAACCAATGTGGAGTCGCCTGCTGCAACACGTTACGGAGACGGAGGAAACAAAATGACTACAGCAGGCATCTATCTCTCACATGCGTGGGAAGTAACAAGAAATTTTGTTATATCCGATGGAATAAGATTTACTGCTAACTCTTTGGAATCAAAATTCAACGACACAACTTTTTTTAAATTCCCTTACAGCTCAGGAAAACAAACCAACCAGGCAGCAACCGGAAGTTTAGGTTTTACCTGGAAGGAAGAAAATGATTACAAAGTGAGTTTGCTTGCCAATACAGGATTTAGAACGCCAAATATTGATGATATGAGCAAAGTGTTTGAAAGCAGTGGAACTATTATTGTTGTGCCTAACATCAATTTAAAACCCGAATACGCTTATAATTTTGAAATGAGCATCAGTAAAATTTTCGATCAAAAATATAAGTTTGACGTGACAGGTTTTTATACTGTTCTTGAAAATGCCTTGGTAATGGCAGACTATAATTTTAAGGGGCAAGACACGCTTAATATAAACGGCTCAAAAAGAAAAGTGCAGGCAGTTCAGAATAAAAACAGAGCTTACATCTACGGGCTCACCGCTGGCGTTCAGTTTGACTTTAATAAAAATATCTCCTTTAAAAGTATTATAAATTATACTTACGGAAGATATGCGGATGTAAAACGCGATACAGTGCTGCCTTTAGACCATATTCCACCCGTATTCGGACAAACAAGTTTACTCTTTAAAGAAAAAAATGCCGACGCTGAATTTTTCGTTCGCTACAACGGAAAAAAATCAGGATCCGATTACAGTAGTTCTGGCGAAGACAATGCTCTTTACAGCGCCAACGCCATTACCGGGTATATGCCCGCCTGGTTCACCCTTAATCTAAGGATAGGATATAATTTTACAAGAAATTTACGTGTAAATGCGTCCTGCGAGAATATAACAGACAATCGTTACAGAGTTTTTGCCAGTGGAGTAAGTGCTCCTGGAAGAAACTTTATTATTAGTTTACGGTACAAAATGTAAAACATCCACGCTAAATTTAAAGAGGTTGTCTCAAAAGTAAAATGAAGTCACTGAGAATCTCTTAAACTAAATTTGAATCGGATAGGTACCCGAATAGAAAGAGGCTGATCTCGACTTTTGAGACAGCCTCTTTTTATTTTGCAAGTTATAATGGACTTTGTGCTAAGCTATCGCACTAATGTAATGGTTCCGCTGGTATTAAAATCTTTACCATCAGAGCCTTTCGCGGTTATGATATAAGTAAACACCCCCTCTGCAGCATCTTTACCTGCTGGATTCTTTCCATCCCATTCAATGTTACCGGTGCTGCTGTCAAGCGTATACACCTTATGTCCCCAGCGGTCAAAAATCGTAATGGAGATTTTTGTAAGATTTGTTGCTTTTACGAAGAAGATGTCATTCACCCCATCATTGTTTGGTGAAAAGATATTTGGTATTTTGAGTTCCGAAGGAATTTCAACATTTACCACTTTGCGCACCGTATCAAGGCAGGTACCTTTTGTCACAAACATAGTTACTGTATAAGTGCCCGGCGCATTAAAAACAGTTTCGGGAGAAATGCTAACGGAATTTGTACTTTGTGTAGTACCGTTTCCAAAATTCCAGTAAGAACTGATACCCGTATTGTTAGTGGTTGACGAAGAGTTATTATAAAACAAAACCTTTAGCGGAGCAGTGCCACTATTTGGTTCTGCAACAAAGTCTCCCGTGAGATCACCATCCACAACGTCTACAAATGCCCCACTGGCACAATCATTAAGACTGTTTACAACATTTACCTGGTACCTTCCCGGACCACTCACAACAAGACTGGAATTTGTATTTGTTCCGATAGCGGGACCCGGAGAAGTCCATGAATAAGTATACGACGTTTGGGTATCTCCATAAATTGGTTTAATGGAAAGAGATTTTGCGCCACAATCTAAAACAAAAGGTTCCGGAGCCTTGGGCCTGTTTAAACTAGGATACTGGCGGAAATCGGCTACCGTTTTAGTTCCGGTTGAAAGACATCCATTATTCAGATCTTTAATAGTTACCGTATAAACACCTGGCAGACCTGCTACATAGGTCGTACTGAGTTGTAGCGGTGTTTGAGGCGTTGGTCCTTGCCATAAAAGAGCGACCGCTGCCTGAGGATGCGGGTAAACCGGTGGAATTGTGGAGTTGCTTCCATTGGTCAGAATCAAGGTAGCAGTGCTGCAGGTGATCTGGTTTCCCCCGTTGATAACTGCATTTGGTTTAAACAGGTTCTGCAACATAGGGATTACAGTTGTTGTTTTACAGGTATTATTCTCGTCTGTTACGGTAAGCGTATAGTTGGCAAGTACAGTACTGGTGGTTGCTAAAGAGTTGGATAAAACTGTAATGGTATTACTTGCTACGTTGCCAGGATTGCCTGGAAAAGACCACACATAACTCACATTTGTATTTAAACTTTGTCCTTCAAGCACCACACTCGGGGTGTTGCAATCGAGAATAAGTTGTGGCACCACGGCGTTAGCCTGTGGCCCAAGGGTATTTTGAAGGACAGATACCTGAACACGTGTCTCGCAGAAATTGGTATTGTCTTTTGTGATCACCGTCCATGTACCCGGAACCACGACACTGTAGGTAGCATTGGTACTTAAAGATCCTGAAGGTACAGTTGTGGATGTTGGTGGACCTAATAAGGTGTAGGAAACAGGTCCGCCAGGCGTAGGCGTTGTGCTGGCATTGAGGATATTAATTGTAGCAACGCTTTTTGAACCACAACCCAGTGTAAAGTTTTGCGGACTGCTTAAAGTGTATGTTGGGAATCCTGATGAGGAAGCAACAGTAAATTCTTTGCAACTACGGCAACCGTTAGCATCGTTAATCGCGCAATGCGTATAGATTCCGGGAGAGCCCGGAACAAAAGTTGTGGAATAACCCCCTGCGGTTAAAGTTCCGCCCTGCGGTGCTATCCAGGCGTGCGAAATATTTACAGACGGGCTACCATAAGCCGTAACCGTTATAACCGAAGTAACAGAACAGGTAATGTTCTGAAACAAAGGAGTAACCGTTGATGAGGGTGCAAAAGTATTTGTATTGATCACAAAAGTTTTGGTGCTGATGCATCCTGAAAGAGGGTTCAGTGCAATCACTGTCCAGGTTCCAAAAGAGTTTGTAGCGCTAAATACTGCGCTGGGACCATAGATGGGTGCGGATGATCCGTTTGAACTTGTATAAGTAACCGTTGTGGAAGGTGTGTAGACAAGCTCTAATGTGGGATTAAGACAAGTGATCAGGTAATTGCCTCCCGGAGGGTTTATATTAAAAACTGGCGGCAAGGGAATCGGGTTCATGGTGAAATTGGCAACAGCTGTGCATCCCCAGTCGGTGGCGACGGTAGCGCTGTAAGCCCCTGGAGTTAAATTGCTGCCAGAAGTTTGTGTGTTGCTGGTAAAAGTGGTTGGTAAAGGTGCCCAGGTTATGGTATGGCTGGGCACAGGAGAAGCTGGATTAAAAGTAAGATGAAGATCGATGGCGTTAAAAGTACTCGTACAACTACTTTGCGTAAAGGTTGGTGCGAATGAAGGTTGCGGGAAAACAGACACTGTAGAAATGGCACTGTTGGTTACCACTACATTTGCCTGGTTAGTTCCTGTAACATATAGAGAATATACCGTGGTTGAAGAGGGTGTAACTGTAAAATTACCGGTTGTATTTGTAAAACTTCCGGGCTGCATGGAAAAACTTGCGCCCGTTAAACTGATGGAATTCACTACACTTAAGGATACACTTTGTCCCGCGCAGATATTGTAATCCTGGGCTACACTAAAGAAACAGGGACTTGTTGCGGTAGGACAAGCAAAGGATTGCATTGCCGGGTAAGTTCCAACAAAACCACTTCCTGAAACGTAAAGGCGTTTGTTTGGTTTGTCGAGCTTAATATCATACACATATTGGTTGGTAGTTGTAGGGGCAACACTTAGCGAAACAGGAGTTAAAGTGCTAAAAGCAGTTCCATTGTATGCATAACACAAAATGTTTGTGTTTCCTCCCAGGTAAAGATTGTTACAGTCGTCAACGGCTATTCCGCCCTGCTCTAATAAATTTAAACCGGAAACAGTTACAGACGTTACTAATGCTCCGGTTGCTTTGTTATAAGAAGCCAGATGAATACCGTCATAATAAAATAAATAATTATTATTCACCGCCAAACAGTTAAAACCATTTGAGTTTACACCAGTCCCGCCCACATACTGCGATTTATTTCCCGCCTCATTTAAAACCGTAAAAGTGCTGGGCGCCGTCCACACATTTCCATTAAAGGTTGTGTTAACCAAACATATATTGTCGTTTAAACCACCGCCAGCATAGACAATAAAAATTTTACCGCTATTGTCGATAGCGTGAGATACGATATCCTGCCCGGCATTTGGATTAGATGGCTGAAAGGTTGTAAGATTAATAACGGCAGTTGTGGGATTGATAGTTACAGCCGAAATGTTTGAAGTAGTACCTCCTCCTAATACGAATACTTCGCCCGTAACACAGTGAAACCCCATATCCCATACTTCTTCAAACTGGTTATTGGCAGTGTTTACAAAGTTATCATAGTTACCGGCTGCATCAATGCGTATAACCTCGTTTCCTGAGCTGGAATAAGCCTGACCTATATATGTTTTACCACTGTATTTATCCACACCAAAATTACTGGCATAAGAACTGAGTGGTGTACTGTTCCATGCAGGTGTGGTTACAGTGCCAGAGAAGGTCCATACCAATGCTCCTGTTGAACTGTAGCGCGCCACTTTAAAAAGATTATATCCTCCATAGATGTAAGTGTTTCCTCCAAAATCGTAATCTACGTCATAGGCGTAGTTGTTGCTTGATAAGCTCGTGACAGAAGTTACCCAGGGATCAATAATTAAAGTCTTATCGTGTGAAAAGTTATTGGGAAAACTAAATCCAATTGTCTTATCGCTTAAATTAAATCCTGATACAACCGGTGTTTTATCTTCATAAAAACTTTTAGGCAGGTATTCTTTAATATCCCATAAAGAGGTTTTGATCACAATATTGCCTTCGCCATCTTTCTTAATTTTAGTCACGTCGCCGGTGTATGCTAGTTTAATTTGCGCGGGATCTGCGCCAGGATGGATAATGACATTGTATTTTATCCCACACTCTTTATCAGCGGGTATGGTGTATTCAATATCAATATTTTTGTAAACATTTTTGTATGTAATTTTTTTAAAGGTAGAGGAGTTGTAGTGAGATGGTCCGTAAGTGATATAATGCATCTGCTTTTCGCTTCTTTCCACTACAATATCTTTATTAGCATTCAGCCAATTCATAGTAACATAGTGAAGCTCCGGCTTTTTATATACACTGAGATTTCCCCTTTCAACTTCTTCACGCTGGCGCTCCGTTAAAGGAAAAAATTTACTCATCTCATACACTAAACCTTTGTCGGTAAAATAGATTTTCTCTAAACCGTTGTCTAAAACAAAATGAACCTTGTCTTTAGAAGGCAAACTATTGTCGTATTGTCCGCGGTTCTCGACAAATACGCGTGTTCCAAATGGGTCTTTAGAACTAATAAAATCAGGAGCCGGCCCTCCAAATAAAGTTTTTGAGATGCAAATTCCAAAAACTATTAAATAAAATAAGTGTGTTTTCATGTGTTTAGAATGTTGGGTTTCGAATTGTAATTCTAAATATACGAATCGAAAACAAAAAACCGTTTAATTTTAGCAATTACCTGCGAAAAGAAAAAAGCCGATCCCCAAAATCGTCATACAACGATCTCAAAAAGCTAAAAAGCCACAGGCACGCATGATATACAGATTCTTGCGCGCCTCCAGGTATAGAGAAAGGGCGAAGGGTGTTTTGCTTCGTTGAGAGGGATGGTAACATAGCTCAAAACACATGTATTAACAGTTTAGTAAGCTTCTAATCCATTTCACTCCAATAAAAAGAGCTTATTCCTTATGGAATAAGCTCTTTATTTGCCAGTTATAGTTGGACTTTGTGCTAAACTATCGCACTAATGTAATGGTTCCGCTGGTATTAAAATCCTTACCATCAGAGCCTTTCGCGGTTATAATATAAGTAAATACCCCCTCTGAAGCATCTTTACCTGATGGATTCTTTCCATCCCATTCAATGTTGCCGGTGCTGCTATCAAGCGTATACACCTTATGTCCCCAACGGTCAAAAATCGTAATGGAGATTTTTGTAAGATTTGTTGCTTTTACGAAGAAGATGTCATTTACTCCATCATTGTTTGGCGAAAAGATATTTGGTATTTTGAGTTCGGAAGGAATTTCAACATTTACCACTTTGCGTACCGTATCAAGACAAGCTCCTTTTGTAACAAACATGGTTATAGTGTAAGTACCAGGCGCGTTAAAAACAGTTTCTGGTGAAACTCCAACAGAGCTGGTAGTCTGAGTGGTTCCGTTACCAAAATTCCAGTAAGAACTAATGTTGGCGTTACCTGTTGTGGATGAGGAATTGTTGTTAAAAACCACGCTTAAAGGAGCGGTACCACTAGTTGGTTGTGGCATAAAATCGGCGGTTAACTCGCCATCTACTACATCCACAAAGGCCACACTGGCGCAACCATTCAGTTTATTTACTACATCCACCTGGTATCTTCCGGGAATAACTGCATTAAAAGTGGAACTGTTAGTAGGTCCATTAAAAGGTCCTGGAGGGGTCCACAAATAATCATATTGCGTAGTGTTTGCATCGCCGTAAATCGGTTTAATTACCAGCGATTTAGAACCGCAGTCTAAAACATAAGGATCTGGAGCCTTAGGCTTATTTAATTCCGGATATACGCGAAAGTCAACAACTGTTTTTGTACCTGTTGCTAAACAACCATTATTTAAGTCTTTTACCGTCACTGTATAAACGCCCGGAACTCCTGCCACATAAGTGGTACTAACCTGTAGAGGCTTTTGAGGCGTTGGTCCCTCCCATAAAAGGGCTATTGCTGGCAGAGGATGCGGATAAACCGGCGGTATGGTGGAATTGCTACCATTGGTTAGTATAAGCGTTGGGGTAACACAAGTTACCTGGTTACCGCCATTAATCACAGCATTTGGTTTAAATAAGTTCTGTAACATAGGAACTACCGTTGTTGTTTTACAGGTATTATTCTCATCTGTTACTGTAAGCGTATAGTTGGCAATTACCGTACTGGTGGTTGCTAAAGAGTTGGATAAAACGGTGATTGTGTTGCTAGCCAGGTTGCCGGGATTGCCCGGAAAAGACCAAAGATAACTCACATTTGTATTTAAACTTTGTCCTTCAAGCACTACACTTGGTGTGTTGCAATCGAGAATAAGTTGTGGTACCACTGCTGTAGCCTGTGGCCCCAGGGTATTTTGAAGGACAGATATCTGAACACGTGTCTCGCAGAAATTGGTATTGTCTTTTGTGATCACCGTCCATGTACCCGGAACCGCGACACTGTAGGTAGCATTGGTACTTAAAGAACCTGAAGGTACAGTTGTGGATGTTGGTGGACCTAATAAGGTGTAGGAAACAGGGCCGCCAGGTGTAGGCGTTGTGCTTGCATTTAGGATATTAATAGTAGCCACACTTTTTGAACCGCAACCCAGTGTAAAGTTTTGTGGACTACTTAAAGTATAGGTTGGAAAACCAGAAGAAGATGCCACTGTAAATGTTTTACAACTGCTACATCCATTTGCATCATTAATTAAACAATGCGTATAGATTCCCGGGCCTCCTGGAAAAAAAGTTGTGGAATATCCGCTTGCAGATAGTGTTGCACCCTGCGGTGCAATCCAGGCATGCGAAATATTTACAGAAGGATTACCATAAGCCGTAACCGTTATAACCGAAGTAACAGAACAGGTGATGTTTTGAAACAAAGGAGTAACCGTTGATGAGGGTGCAAAAGTATTTGTATTGATCACAAAGGTTTTTGTACTCACGCAACCAGACGCAGGATTTAACGCAATAACCGTCCAAGTACCAAAAGAGTTGGTGGGACTAAACACAGCACCCGGCCCATAGAATGGCGCAGACGAGCCATTTGAACTTGTATAGCTGATAGCAGTTGATGGCGTATAGATAACTTCTAAAGTAGGATTAAGACAAGTGATCAGGTAATTGCCTCCCGGAGGGCTAATATTGAACACCGGAGGTACCGGAATTGTATTAATAGTAAACACCGTTGCTGCTGAACATCCCCAGTCGGTTGTAACATTGGCGCTATAAACACCAGGAGCAATGCCCCCTGTGGCTGAAGTTTGTGTATTGCTGTTAATCCCATTTGGTAAGGGAGTCCAACTAACTGTATAACTCGGTACAGGTGAAGCGGGACTCCAGGTAAGATGTAGGTCAAATGCGTTGACTGTACTTGTACACCCACTTTGAGTAAGGGTTGGAGCTACAAATGGTTGCGGAAAAACCGAAACGGTGGCTACAACGCTGTTTGTTACACTAACATTTCCCTGGTTAGTGCCTGTAATAAATAACGTGTATATCGAAGTAGAAGTGGGTGATACCGTATAAATTCCAGTGCTACTGGTATTATTTCCCGGTTGCATCGAATAACTCACCCCTGTTAAACTTGTTGAATTGGGTATACTTAAAGTAACACTTTGACCTGAGCAAATAATAAAATCCTGAGGCATGCTAAAAAAACAAGGACTCGTGGCGGTAGCACAAGCTGAAGTATTGCTTGCCGCATATGTCCCCACAAAACCACTTCCCGAAACATACAGGAGCTTATTTGGTTTATCAAGCTTGATATCAAACACATATTTATTGGTGCTTGTAACCCCTAAAGAAATGGGAGTAAGCGTACTAAATGTGGTGCCGTTAAAATTATAACATACAATAGAACCATTGCCTCCAAGGTATAAATTGTTGCAATCATCTACTGCAATACCGCCCTGCTCCAACAAAGTCTGAGTAGGAACAGTAGTGTTGGCCACCTGTGCACCGGTAGTTTTATTATAAGAAGCCAGGTGAATTCCATCATAATAAAATAAATAGTTTCCATTCACTGCAAGCGAGTTATACCCATTCGAGCTAAGTCCGGGTCCGCCTACATATTGGGTTTTATTTTGTTGTTCCCCCAGTACAGTAAAACCGCTGGGCTGTGTCCATAAATTTCCGTTGAAGGTTGTATTTACAGCGCAGATCTTGTCAGTTAAAGTACTACCGGCATAATTCACAAATATATTTCCATTATTATCAATGGCATGAGAAACTACATCCTGAGCGATAGTTGTATTGGTTGGCTGAAAAGTAGTAAGGGCAATCACAGCGGTAGTTGGATTAATAGTTACAGCCGAAATATTCGAAGAGGTTCCTCCGCCTAATACGAAAACTTCCCCGGTAGTGCAATGGAAGCCCATATCCCACACTTCCTCAAACTGATTATTAGCGGTGTTCATAAAGTTATCGTAGTTACCTGAGGCATCAAGACGAATTACTTCATTTCCGGTGCCCACATATCCCTGACCGATGTAAGTTTTAGCGTTAAATTTATTCACAGCAAAATTACTCGCTTGTGAAATAATAGGTGCGCTGCTCCAGGCCGGTGTTGTTACCGTTCCTGCAAAAGTCCACACGAGTACACCTGTTGTACTGTAGCGAGCCACTTTAAAGGGATTGTATCCTCCGTATATATAGGTATTTCCATTAAAATCATAATCCACATCATAGGCATAATTATTACTGGTAAGAGTTGTTGCCGACCCTACCCATGGATCAATAATTAATAGTTTATCATGCGAAAAATTATCCGGAAAGCTAAAGCCCACTATATCATTGCGTAAAGTAAAAGCAGAGGCTACCGGCGTTTTATCTTCGTAAAAACTTTTTGGAGCATATTCTTTTATATCCCATAATGAAGTCTGGATAACAATATTTCCTTCGGCGTCTTTTTTAATTCTGGAAACATCGCCTGTATAGGCGAGTTTAATTTGAGCAGGATCTGCACCAGGACGAACAATCACGTTATATTTTATACCATGATCTTTATCTTCTGGGATAGTATATTCAATATCAATGTTATTGTAAACATTTTTATAAGTGATTTTTTTATAGGTGGAAGAGTTGTATTGCGCCTGGCCGTAAGTGAAATAATGCATTTGCTTTTCGCTTCTTTCCACTACAAGATCCTTATTGGCATTCAACCAGTTCATATTTATATAATGGAGCTCAGGCTGTTTATGAGTGCTGTGTTTGCCTTTTTCAATTTCTTCCCGCTGACGTTCAGTTAACGGAAAAATTTTGCTCATCACGTACACAAGTCCCTTTTCTGTAAAATAGATCTTTTCCAGGCCATTCTCTAAAACGAAATGCACCTTTTCTTTTGAAGGCAAAAGATTATCATACTGACCGCGGTTTTCTACGAAGACCCGGGTTCCAAAAGGATCCGCAGAACTTATAAATTTCGGTGCAGGACCTCCGAATAAAGCTGTTGGGATCGCAATTGCAGCAATCAGTAGATAAAATAGATTTTTTTTCATAGCTTAGGGTTAAAGGATTATTTAATTACAGCAATTAAATATACAAATCCTCTTCGTATAAAAAAACAGTGTTTGTCTTTTTAACGCTTATGGAAACCAGTGGCTTGCCTCAAAATTTACTTCTTGTTAATTCAATCATTATGTTATTTTTACAGGGCAAATCATGACGGAGTATATCATAATTGGATTGGTTGCCTTGCTGGGATCCTGCCTCACTTTCTTTTCAGGATTTGGCCTGGGAACTATTCTCGTACCTGTATTCGCCCTCTTTTTTCCAATCGATATTGCTATAGCTCTTACGGCCATTGTTCATTTTTTAAATAACCTGTTTAAACTTTTTCTTGTTGGAAACCGCTTCGACAAAGAAACTGTTCTGCGCTTTGGAATCCCTTCTTTATTAGCTTCTTTCGCTGGGGCTTTTCTCCTGTCTTTTATCAGCAGAGTTAATCCTTTGTTTACCTATACTTTCAATGAACATATTTTTCTGATTACGCCCGTAAAATTAATCATAGGCTGTATTCTTATATTTTTTGCCTTGTTCGATCTCGTTCCCCGCTTAACTTCTCTGGAGTTTGATAAAAAATATTTGATTGCGGGCGGACTGTTAAGTGGTTTTTTTGGAGGGCTATCTGGTAACCAGGGCGCTCTTAGAAGTGCATTCCTGGTAAAGGCCGGTCTTTCAAAAGAAACCTTTATTGCTACAGGAGTTGTAATTGCAGTAATGGTGGATGTATCGCGACTGGTTATTTATTCAGAAAAAGTGATAGGTAATTCAGAACTTAATTACAGCTTGATTGTCTGCGCGACGATTTGTGCTTTTACCGGTGCTTATTTTGGAAACAAACTCATCAAAAAAATTACAGTTAAAAGTCTTCAATACATTGTTGGGCTTGCACTGATTGTTTTTGGAATTTTTCTTTGTTTAGGATGGCTGTAATCGATGCAGATCTGCCGGTACTAAACATTAAATTACTTTAAATTCTTATTTAAAAAGCTTCACCCACCGTAAAATAAGGAAGCAGTTTATTGTTTCCAACAGCAAAATCGATGCGGAGGTTTAGTTTTTGTTTTTTGTCGGTCATCAATCTAAGACCTAATCCATAAGTGTATTTCCAGTCGGTAGAATTAAATTGTGAATACCTGTGAGCTACCTGGCCTACGTCGCCAAACACCGTAAATCCCAATAACCAGAACAAATGCCGTCTGAACTCTGCCTGGAAAACCAAAGCATTGTTATCGCGGTAACGTCCTTCATAAAAGCCCCGCATTTTTTTCTGTCCACCCAAAACACCCATCTGAAAAAAAGGAACATCACTATCTGAATAGAGACTATAGGCGTTCAGAGCAAGAATGTTTTCTTTATAACTGAAATATTTTGAGAAGTCGAAAGCTATTCTTGTGTAGTTGAATGAACTTCCAGTAGCGGGATCATCGTGGTAGACGACGAATTCGGTCCATAGTCCTTTCGAAGGATAAAAAACAAGATCTCTGCTATCGTAAACAAACACAATACCCACGCCGGAAACCACGCCCCCTTTAGATCCTGGAATGGTACCTTTTGCAAGTTGTGCTGCTGTGTCAAGTTTAAACAAACTGAATTTATCGTAAGCATAACGAAGTCCCGCATAAAAATGAGGCACAATTTTTTTTAGAGCGGTGATCCTCAGTCGCGGAAATTCAACGCCATAGCGCTCTACATAATTTTTAGCTTGTCGGTTTCCCACACCATAAAAATTGTAGAAGTATTTATTATAACCGATCTCACCATACAGCTGGTAGGATCTGTTCTTGATAAATAAATTATAAGGTACAGCAAAAAGCGTTTGTTTGTTTTGTGTAAAGGCCACTCCTAAACTCACATTCGATTTGGCTGCGTTAAGACTGTCTTTTTTAAAATTAAAATAGGAAAAGCCGCTGGCACCAAAGCCGAAGCGTGTTTCGGGTGTATAAAAAACAAGTGGCAAAGCAAAGAAGGAACGTCTTTTTTTGGGAGTAGTTTCTTCAACAGCAATAGTCTGAGCACTAAACTCGGTGCATAGCAGACTTACAAGCAACAAAAACCTTATGGAAAAAGAAAAGAAATTCAAGCAAAAATGAAAAGTTTAAATTACGCTTTTTGGCAATTATTAAGAAAAGCATTTGGTATCTTTTATTTTTACTTATTAGCAAAACCGTTATATTCGTTGGCTCTAATGGGCAAAAACTTAGTCATAATTCCAACTTACAACGAGATTGAAAACATCGATAAAATGGTACGCACCGTTTTTTCTTTGACCCGTGAGTTTGAATTACTGATTGTGGATGATGGCTCACCAGATGGTACGGCCAATCATGTAAAATCTCTTCAGAATGAGTTTGCCGGAAAACTGCACATAGAAGAACGTAAAGGAAAGTTAGGCCTGGGAACAGCCTATATTCATGGCTTTAAATGGGCCCTTGCAAGAGATTACGCTTTTATTTTTGAAATGGATTGTGACTTTAGCCACGACCCGAAAGATCTTGTCAGACTTTTGGAAGCCTGCGAAAAAGACGCGGATGTTGCTGTAGGCTCGCGTTATACAAAAGGCGGAAAAGTAAGTAACTGGCCTATTGGACGGATTTTGATGAGTTATTTCGCTTCTGTTTATGTGAGGATGGTTTTGTGGATTCCTGTGAAGGACACTACAGCGGGGTTTAAATGTTACCGTAGAAAAGTCCTTGAAACCATAGCTTTAGACGAAATAAAATTTATGGGCTACGCCTTCCAGATCGAAATGAAATACAGGGCTTACCGTAAAGGTTTTAAAATTGTAGAAGTGCCGATCCTATTTACAGACCGCGTTCTTGGTGTGAGTAAAATGAGCACTAAAATTTTTAAAGAGGCTTTTCTTGGTGTTTTGCAAATGCGCTTTGCTAAGTATTAGTTTAGGGTTTTTCTCGACTACGCTCGAAATGACAGTCAATGATCTCGACTACGCTCGATCTGACATTCGACTACGCACAAGCTGGCCTTAACATCCACTGGATGTTAATCCTGCTCGATCTGACAGTCTGCTATGCACAAGCTGGCCTTAACATCCACTGGATGTTAATCCTGCTCGATCTGACAGTCAATGATCTCGACTACGCTCGATCTGACATTCGGGTATGCTCGATGTGACAGTCGGGTATGCTCGATGTGACAGTCAATGATCTCGACTGCGCTCGATCTGACATGCTGCTATGCACAAGCTGGCCTTAACATCCACTGGATGTTAATCCTGCTCGATGTGACAGTCAATGATCTCGACTACGCTCGATCTGACAGTCGGGTACGCTCGATCTGACAGTCGGGTATGCTCGATCTGACATTCGACTAGGCTCGATCTGACATGCTGCTATGCACAAGCTGGCCTTAACATCCACTGGATGTTAATCCTGCTCGATCTGACAGTCAATGATCTCGACTACGCTCGATCTGACAGTCGGGTATGCTCGATGTGACATTCAACCACGCTCGAAATGACTTGACATTTTATCGCTTGATTTCAAAAGTCTGATAGCCTTTCAACTCCTGCTCTTCCGAATCCACTTCCGTTACATCGGCCAGACGCGGCCCCACATTACACCACTCTATAAATTTGTGAATGCCTTCCTCCTCGCCTTCCACATGAATTAAAACACTTTCGTCAAATTGATTTCTTACAAAGCCTGTGAGATCAAACTTATGTGCTGCTGCCTGTGCATTGTAGCGATAACCAACGCCCTGCACTTTGCCTTTTACAACGATTTTATAACTGCGGATCATTCAAGAAATTATTTAGTAGCGTTGATCAGATTAAGATTCGTTTCACCAATGATACGGAAAGCTGTACGTCTGTTTTTTTGATGCGCTGCTTCAAATTCAGGACTCTTATCTACCATCAGATCAATATCTGCCTGTGGAATAATAGGTTTGCTTTCTCCATAGCCACGGGCAACCAAACGGTCTTTCGCAATGCCGTGTGCTATAAGGTAATCAACACAGCTCTGGGCACGCGCCTGAGATAACTTCATATTGTATGCGTCATTACCGCGAGAGTCGGTGTGTGAACTTAACTCTACTGACAAATTATCGTTTAACTTAAGAAGATCTACGAGCTTATCCAAAACTTCCATAGACTTAGGACGAAGTGTTGCTTTGTTAAAGTCGTACTCTACTCCTTCAATTTCTATGTCTCCTTCAGGAATTGGCGTCAACTCAAAATTTTGCTCGAAATGTTTACTATCTGTTAAGCCTTTTGTAATAACACTTGCCGACTTACCGAAATACTTACTCTTCTGAGCTTTTAAGAAATATTCAAAATTAGGTTTCAGGTCTGTTTTATAATAGCCTTGCTCATCGGTCACCACATAAAAAGGTTCATCGTTATCGTGCACGTCTTTAATAGTTACAAGAGCCGAAGGGATAGGGAGCCCGGTTACCTCATCGGTTACTATCCCTTCTAAATCAAACTTAATAGGATCATTTGTGTAAGCATAAATATTATAACAATGTCCATCAGGACAATCGAGGCGGTCGCTGGAAATAAATCCTTTGGTGCCCATACGGTCTGTTACATAATACGCATCATCTTTAGAAGAATTAATAGGTTGGTTTAAATTCGTTGGAGCCATGTATGTAGAATCGTCTACGTTGAGACTCGCTTTAAAAATATCTAAGCCACCCAATCCCGGTAAGCCGTTGGAGCTAAAATAAAGTGTGTTACTTAACTCATGATAAAACGGTGTAACCTCATCTGCTTCTGAATTAATTTGATCTCCCAGGTTCTTTGCGTCCCCTACAAAACCATTCTCATCAATATTTGCCATCCATAAATCGAAGCCACCTTTACCACCGGGTCTGTTAGAAGAAAAGAATAATCGGTGACCATCTGCTGTAACGTAAGGATGGTGGGACTTATAACCAGGCATATTAATATTTGTACCGAGCTTCATCGCTTCATAAAATTTACCGCCGGTAGTTCTGGCCATATAGATAAAAGCTTCGTAACGGTTATTGTCGCTCCAGCGGGTAAACAGCATGACCTCTTCAGGAGTAAAAACACCGGCGCCCTCATGCAAAGAAGTATTCACCGGGCGACCGAAATTGATGGGACGTTGCCAGATAGTATCTTCGATCGTAGAAAAATAAAGATCGCAAAAATAACGCGAGTCTTGTTTCAAAGGATCGGTTACCACGCCTCCCCTTCTTGCGCTGGTAAAAATTACTTTTTCATCTGTAAGATAGTACATGGCAGCAAAATTACTCGTACCACGGTTAAACACCATAGTGTCCATCATACGAATGGAGGCCTTTTTAGGCACAAGAGTATCTAATGCAAAATAACACCAGGTTTCTCTTTTGGCTGCTAATAAAATTAAAGAGTCAGACCCTTCTTTCTCCTGCACATAAGTATCAAACGCTTTTAATGCCATTTGATATTCCTTCTGGTTCATCAAACTGATTCCATAATAGTAGCCGGCATCTTTATACACCTTTCTATCCACGCACTTTTTGTAAGCATCAGCCGCATGCGAATAATCGAAATTCAAACGGTAGCTTTGCGCGAGGCGGTATAATATAAAATCGTATTTACTCGATTGTACCAGGTCCTCTTTTACAATATTAATACTGTCTTTAATTTTAGTGATAGAAAGTTCAGGCACTTTAAACAGTGAGGGCATCTTTAGATTCACCAACTGCGGCTCGTAAGGAAGCACGTAATTCCTAAGCACAGTGGTATCATCCAAAACCTTTGCATAATAAATCGCGGCATTGGCATAATCCCGTTTGGCATAGGCATCATCTGCAAGGTCGATCCATACCTTTTTCGATTGCGAGAATGCAAAGGAAACAAGGAACAAACAACAAAGGATTAAGAGTGATTTTTTATGCAACATACTTTTAAATGCCTAGAGGCGTGGACAGTTTTTAATTTCAGTACTTTTTGTTTTCTTTCCTAACCAGGTAAGCGATAACTCGTAAGCACCGCGTGTTTTAGAAACTCCTCTTAAAGTGGAAACATTAAAGTCGTAAGACATTTTAAAAATATAATTGTCTTTCTTTAAACCCACATAAAAAATACTCGCGTCTTTTACACGCATGGTGTATCCCGCCAGTGCATAAAATTTTTCTCCTTTAAAATAATAACCGGCATCCAAAGCATAAGTCTGTTGAATAATGCTCGCCTGGCCATAAATTAATACTTTAGGAATCACATAAAGGATTTCACTCACATTTACCCGCACCCCGGCATGAAGGTATTGACGGATAGGCAAGCGGTTGTTGGAGCCCACAAATGACTCTTTGGGACGTGTTAAATTAAAGGCACTGTAACCTATGAAAGGATTGAGACGCGACTGTTGTTTTCCATAAAAATAAAGTGCGCCAAAATTCACAGCCTCCTGGAATTGATTATTACCCGTAAAGTTTTCACCGCTGGAAACCGATTTATCAAAAGAACCGCCGTTGGCCGTAGACCATTGAGAATCGAAAGAAAGTACCTGGTACTCGATACGTTTTTGTGTGAAGCCAGCCTGCAATCCAAAAGATAAGTTGTGGTATTTATTTTTATCTATAGGTACCGCGTAAGAAGCAGAACCTAAAAGTTGAAGTACATTATAATTTCCGGCACCTGCGCGCATGTTCGAAATCTGTCCGCCAAAACCCCACTTCCCTTTCGGTACATCAAAGCTTGCAAGGGCAGTTGTGTATGGTTTATAGGCTAATGCATTCCACTGATTACGGAAATGAATATGCGCACGCATTTTTGTTTCTATCAATCCCGTCATAGCCGGATTTAAAAAGATAGGCGCTGCGTCATACATGCTCAGGTGAAAATCCTGCGCTTTGTTGGACAGTATAGACCCTGTACACAAAATGATTAAATATAATTTTATTCTTTTCATTATCTGATCAGGGTTACATCACCGTTCTTTTTTACCTGCCGGTTATTGTACATGTCTACCACCATTGTCCATACATAAACACCAACAGGTTGTTCTACCCCATTTTTTCTACCATCCCAGCCAAGAGTTTGATCACTTGTTTCGAAAACCAATTCACCCCAACTGTTGTAAACTCTAAATAACATGGAAGCAAAAGGTCCACCTTTTATATACAAAAGATCATTTACGCCATCACCGTTCGGCGTGAAGCCTCCTGGTAATTGTGGTAAGAGGGTCACATCAATGTCTTTACGCAAAGTATCCTGGCAGCCCGCGAAGTCGGTAACCGTTAGTTTAATACTGAAAATACCCGCTTGTTGATAGGTATGCACTGGCGCTTGTTCGGTAGAAGCACCTTCGTCTCCAAACTCCCAGTACCATTGAGCTATGTTACCAGCAGGGGTTGTAAAGTCTGAGAAATAAACTGGCTCCTGAACAACAGATGGATTATTTGTTAAACCGAATTCTGCTTTTGGTTTCGAAAACACATCCACATATTCACGGTGAGGTTCCGAAACACATCCGATACTGCGCGAGGCGCCCACCGGTGTGGCAGTAACCGTTAGAAAGGCAGAGAACCGTTCAGGCGAAGTGTAGACGTGACCTACTGTAGTAGTTGGAAAGCTGGTGTATAAAGGAGGGGCATTGAATTGAATACTGTCTCCAAACTCCCATTTCCAGGCAATGATTGGATCTGAACCTGGAGGTGCAAGCGACTGATTTGTAAACACTACCTGGAAATCCTGGCAAGCCGGAGCCACGCGGAAATCAGCTATGGGTAGTGTTTTAATACGGATCAATGTATCAAATACATCACTGCACTCAATGTTCAAAAGACTTTGTCCTGTTACCGTGAGTGTAACCAAATACTGTTGGGCTATGCTGTAAGTCTTAACGGGATTCGGTGTGGAAGAACCTCCTAAAGAATTGTTATCTCCAAAATCCCAATTGTATTTTAAGAAAGCTGTACCGTTAGCTAAAGAAGCGTCGGTAAAAATTAAAGGTGCATTCAAACAACGTTTTGGTGAAAAGGTAAACCTGGCCGTAGGTGAGGGTACAAATGTGGCCGTGAAAGCTGCAGAAGAACCCGGACATTGGCCATTGTTTGTAGATTTTAAAGTAAGTGTTACAAATCCATTTTGAATATCTGTTTCACTTGGCTGATAAAAGGAATTAACGAAATTGGCACCGGGTGTAAAAGTTCCCGGACTGGATGTGGCGCTGCTCGTGCTCCACTCCCCTGAATTGGTGTAACCAGAAACAGTTCCTGTTAAAGCTATTTGTGCATTTTTACAAGAAGGAGAAATTAAATCGTTTACCCTCACTATCGGAGCAGCCAATATCGAAGCTTTCACAGAATCTTTCGCCACAGGACAAATTCCTCCTGAGCTTTCTAAAATAAAATAAACAAAATTTGTATCAAGCGGACTTAAGCTGTAGGTGGTGTTAATTGGAGAAACCTGCGGTTGCAGATCAGAAAACGCACCGTTGGTCATATTGGAGGTCCAGAGACCTTGCGTTGCCGTACCCGAAACAGTTCCGCTTAAAGAGGTCGTTAAAGATTCGGCACAGACCGTAAAGTCTGAAGGCACACTTAAGGTTGGCTTAGGCAGCACATTTATAAGCATGGTTGCCGTTTCAGCAGCACAGATGCCATTAATAGTGGAACTTAAAGTAAGTGTTATGGTATTTTGAGAAAGATCAGCCGGACTCAAAATGTAAGTCGCAGTAGGAGAAGCATTGGTAAGCGTGTAGGCTCCTGTACCACCCTGCCATATCCCTGAAGTGGTTACACCGCTGATATTACCATTAAGGGCTATGGTGCTGGAATTTGTACAAACATTTGCTATGCTGGGCGTAATAATAACAAGCGGTGGATTTATAAAACCAACAGTTAGACTTTGCACTGTATTCGGACAACCCTGCAACGGCGCCTGACTCGTAAGATTTAACGTGATAGAATTTGCTGCAAGGTCTTGTTGAGAAGGCGTGTAAGATGTTACTACTCCCGTTCCAAAAGTACCACCGTTTCCTCCACTCCACTGGCCGCTTACCGCATTGGTTACGGTACCAGACAGAGCTACAGGTACAACATTGTTTTTACACATGATGGTACTTCCTGTAACTAAAACTTTGGGACGTTGGTTGATGACTAGCTTAACGGAGTCTGTAACAGACTTGCAACTTCCGAGTGAATTAAGATATAAGGTTATAGTTCTCGTAGGAACAGAGAACGTTGTATCGTTTACTGATACAGTGTAAATAGCGGAAACGGTATTAAGTGAAGAGCTATAAGATGAAAGGGGGGGAAATGTGCCACTACCTCCGCCGTTAATTGTAACACTACCACTAGTATAACTTGTACTCCAGTAACCAGCAATATCCGCTCCACTAACGGTTCCCGTTAAGGCGACTGTACCAGCTTGCCCGGCACAAATGGGAGTTGTGGTCTGAGTTTTAACCTGGGTTCTTCGGAGAAATGATGACATGTAGTGAAAGAGCGTTCCTCCATTCGTTGTGCCATTAAAGACGCCCATAGCAAAAAATCCATTTGAACCGGTAGAATTATATAGCAGATTGGAAGAATTTACCGGAATTTGCGATGTACTGAATGGCCCTAACTGAGCACCATAATATGGTCCTCCCTGGAGAGTTGATGTTACCGGAATTACTGTAAATAAACTGGCGGAAATCGCAATAGTATTAGAACTGTTTACAAGAGTAAAATTAGAAATAGCTGCTGCTTTGCACAACACATTTAGAAAAAAGGTGTTCCCATTATTCCTTGTAAATGTAACACTGTCAGACCCAGCACAGTTCAATGGAGGTAAAATTGCTTCTCCTAATTCACAACCATATCCGGAAGCACTTAACAAATAAACATTTTTATCTGACCTGGCATAGGTAAGGTTGTTATCCATATTATGCGTGTAGGTATCGCCTTTATTAAGAAGAACAGTAGTAGTTACTGCCCCGACAATTTCAACCTTCGTAAAATTCTGAGTAGCTACTACAAAAAACGCTTCCCCCGACCCTGCATTTAATTGTCCCCGGTTAATGATATAATCTGTGCCAACCAGATCAACGGGTACGATCTGATCTCCCATTAAGTCATAACAGCCTTGTCCCGTAGGATTAACAGAGTCGTCTGAAACAGTAACAGCAATGGGTTTATCTGATACCACGATACTTCCACTAAGATTCTGCCCCGATACATTTGTTATCTGGGTAACATTTTCGGCTGTGTAACATGCACCTTCACGGGGGAGAAAAACACTAAAACTGACATTTGCCAGGTGGCCAACGATATCGCACTTTGGGGTAATCCAAACGATGGTGTTAGGCTTGGTAGCAATAATACTAATCATCGATTTAGGTTGTGTGAAAATCCCATCTCCGTTTTGATCCTGGTTACCGCCGGCGGGAGATAAAAATCGATTATTCCATTTTGTTTGGAATGGACATAAAAATTCAGTTCCTAAAGCGTTTTGCCCCTTAAGTGAATAGGTTTCAGGATTATTGGGTGTGATAGTTATTTCATCATATACTACCGTGATTTTTGAACTGGAGGTTATCTTTACTCCGTTTGTTCTTACCACATTTGCAGGACGCGTCTCTAGAGAATCATATCCTAAACTTGTAGGACTTGCCAATGCTCCCCTCCAATAAGTAATGTCAACGAGTTGTGCTGGGGTCATGTAAATTATAGTATCCATCGATAATGGAGAGGCCGGCTGAAAAATATGTACTGTGGTTACAGGTGCGGAAAAACTTGAAATATGGAACTTGATCGGTTGCTTTGGATTATGATCTGGAGTTACCCATGGCGGAGCAAAATAAAAGAGCGTATCAATCTGCGCAACCGAAATACCAGTTTTGAACACAAAAAATAAAAAGAGTACTATGATCTTATTTTTATTATTCATACTAGTTTTTAGGTTCTTCTTTTTTAGGTTCAACTTCTGGTGTAATTACTGGCTGTGCTGTTTCCACTGCAGGACTAACCGTTTCGACAGGCTTTTGGGGTTCAGTTCCCGAGTTTGTTTCCGGCTGACTGATAGTATTCGGCGTTTCCAAGTTTGGCGTTTCCGTTTTATTCTCTGAGCCTGGTTGCGTTTCGCCTGGTGGTGTGGAAGGTGTATCAGAAGGCGTAACACCTGGTGTTTCAACCGGTGTTTCTTTTTTCTCTTCTTCTTGTTTCTTCTCTTCTTCTTTCTTCTTTTTGTTCTTTAAATTTGTTTTTAAAGAGTTATCGATTTTGTTCAATTCTTCTTCATCGGCATCTTTCACCAATTCACTCTTCGATTTTTTACGTTTGAAAGGAATCAAATAAGACAAAACAATTTCATGACTTCCACTTGAGTATTTGTTTAAAGCAGTTATAGTCATATCATAACTGTATCCAAAACTATACCGCTTATCTATCTTACAACCAAAGAGAAAGCAAGCAGACGAGTTTTGACGGTAACTAAATCCGCCCCAGAACATCTCATCATAGATAACTTTTGCGTTGTACTCAATCTGGTAGGGTGCCGGACTGGCAGAACGCACTAATACCGATGGCTGTAAAACCCACTCTTTATTGAAGTGAATACTGTAGCCGGTGTAAGCATAAAAGTGCGTCGTGTTTTTCCCATTGGTATTGTCCCAACGGATTTTAGTTGCTGGCATTTGCTGATCGCTGAACCCTAAGAAAAAGTTTTTGGTATAAAAATAAAAGCCCGCGTTGGCATCAAAAGACCAGGCTCTTAACACATCATTCGATAAAAAATTATCGTCTTTATCGTATGGTCTTGCATCGTAAACACGCACTTTGTATTGAATACCACCGGCACCGAGTCCAAAATTAATAGCTGCTTTTTTATTTATTTTTAAATGGTAACTGTAAGTTGCATAAAAAGATGTGCGTTGAAGAAGACCTATTTTCTCCGTCATAATTAAGCCACCGGCCGCCATGTTCGGTTTCTTTTTAAACTTACCATACCCACTAAACATGTAGCTTTTCGGCGCACCATCAAAGCCTACGTACTGATTTCTGTAACCCAGGTTAAATTGCGTGCCATCTTCAACACCGGCATACGCAGGATTGTAGATGTACTGGTTCATGAGGTAACTTGTATATAAAGTCTGCTGCTGGGCAAAGGATGCTCCCATGCTCAAAAACACTACAAGGCATATATATACTTTAATTTTCATTTATTTGGGTTACTATAGAATTCTATATACGTAAATTTTTGTGTAAAGGTTTTATTTTATGAGCGTCAATGTGCCTTTAATTACCGGGGTTGCGTCTTTGTCATGTAAATTAATGGTAAAGAAATAGCCGCCTACAGGCAAAGCATCTCCCTTGTAGCTGCCATCCCAGGCATTTGAGTAGCCTATACTTCTGAAAATGCGCACACCCCAACGGTTGTAGATCTCAATCTCTGCTTCCGGAAAGTACACGTCAATAAAATCGAGACGCCAATAATCGTTTTTTCCGTCATCGTTAGGTGTTACCACATTGGGAATGAGCTTCAAAATGTCAGCCACAATGGTAGAAACCCGCACTTCAGTAGTATACGAACTCGGACAACCAAACTGGTCGGTAATAGTTAAGGAGACAACATACAAGCCATTCTCTTTATAAAAGGTGGATGGATATTTTAAGGAGCTTGTTTCGCCATTTCCAAAATCCCAATTCCAGCTTTGTGCATAAGACGAGGTATCGCGGAATGACACGTTGGCTCCTAAACCCGGAATAGAATTATTGATGTGAACAAACCTGGCAACGGGACGCGGTGTAATGTTTACCGTTTTAGAAATCGCAGACTGGCAACCTTTATTAGAGGTGATGATTTTTGTGATGCTATATAGGCCTTCACTTGGAAAAACAATAGAAGTATCTTTTGCGTTAGAAAAACCAAAGCCTCCAAAATCCCAATAATGACCGCTGCTTGAAATGGCAGAAGGGGCCGCGATAGTAGACTGATCTTTAAAACCAATAAGCTGTGCAGACCCACTACAAGCGCGGGTAACAGCAAAATCTACATCCGGTAATTCATAAATAACAACAGGTTTTACAATCGTATCAGCACAATTAAAGGTATTCCTTACCACGAGTTGCGCTGTAAAAATGCCTACACTGGAGTATGTGTGCGAAGGATTTAGTTTTGTAGAGCCGATGGAGTTATCACCGAAATTCCAGGACCAGGATTTTAAAGCGCCGATTCCTGAAAGATTAAGTGATTGATCTCTGAAATCCGTTAATTGATTCAAACACACAGAGGTCACCGAAAAATTAGCATAAGGTTTTGTTTGAAAATTAACTTTAACAATATCCGTTGTACCTAAACAGAGGCCATTATTACTGGTAGTAAGCGTAAGAGTTACAAAACCCGTTAATACTTCAGAAGCCGTACCCGTATAAGTTGCGGTTAAAGCGCTGTTAGACGGCGAATACGTTCCACCTCCACCCGACCAAACTCCGGTGGAAGTCACTGTGCCCGTAATTAAGCCGGAGATAACACCCCGCGGATCATTCTCGCAGGCATTGGCATCAGCTCCTGCATTGGCATAAGAAGGTTCTGTAAAAATAACATTCACACTATCACGGGTAGGAAAACATAAGCCATTGTTGGTGCTTTCCAGTGTCAGCCAAACATTCCCCTGGGTGACATCATTTAAGCTCGGGATATAATTTGTACTTAAAGCTACGTTGTTCGGTAGAAACACGCCCGTACCTTGTGTTTGCCAGATTCCTGTGGAAGTAGTTGTTCCCGAAACCGTTCCATTTAAATTTACAGTTGCATTGTTTGAGCACTTCACGATGTTAGGAAGTGTACTTGCATTTACAATAGGCGGTTTATTAATAGTGACATTAACAGTACTGGTAACAGGATTACATCCAGCATTATTTGTACTCGTCAAAATAAAGGAGAGTTGACTCAAAGCGGTATCTGCCAAAGAAAGCTGATACTTTGGTGTAAATGTATTTATACCTGAAAGGAATGTTCCACTGCCAGGAGCCATAACACTCCAGAAACCCTGGTTGGTAGCGCCATACACATTGCCGTTAAATTGCACTGTTGGATTATTCGCACAAACAATAGAACTCGATCCTGCAGACACAATGGGCGGCTGTTTCACGTGCAATTTGAATGTATCGCTGGCCATAGGACAAATACCCGTGGTATTCAAAATAAGTTTTACATACCGTTGCGAAGCGGGAATGGTCGGAGCATTATTGGTAGTATCTAATAAGCTAGGCGTGTAAATATTATTAGTAAGCTGTGTATTTGAGCCCGAAAGACTGCCATACCCTTGTAAAATGCTCCAGATACCCGTATTTGGTCCACCCCCCACTACCCCGTTCAAAGTAAACTGCGTGTTTCCGCAGATTGTAGCTGTGGGTGCAGCGTTGGCAAAAGCAAACGAAGTAATTTCAAAATCTGAGGAATTTGCATAGGTACTTCCTGTAGAATAGCCTCCGTTAACGGCGCTGAGGCCGAAGATATCCGTACTGTTAACTAGCTGGTTGTAGGAACCTACAGGGATGTCGGTCGTAGAGAAGTAAAACCTCCCGGCAACAAGATCACTATTACTTCCCGGCACGGTTGTAAATCCTGAAGAAGCCAAAGGAAGGGAAACACCGTTACTTAACAGTGTAAAGTTTGACTGATTGCCTGAGCGGGTACAAATGTTCAGATTGAGCGAATCGGGACTTAAACGGGTAAAGGCAGCATCGTAAGAACCAGCGCAATAAACCGGAGCCAATTGGGCGCCACTCGTTTTACAGCCGTAACCACTTACATGCAACAAGTAAACAGGTTTATCTGACTTAATATAAGTAACTGCATTAGTGATGTTTACGGAATAGGTCTCTGTAGCATTGATCAACCATTGAGAACTTCCCGAAGAAGTACTTACCGTGAATCCTGTAGCGTTTAAGGGGGCTAAAATATATGCAACATCTTGAGTGCCATTACCTTTCAAAATAACATGGTCTTTGCCAATGTGATTACTTGCCGTTAACTGATCTGTAAAATACGAGGCACAAGCGTTCGGTCCGGTTATAGACCCTTTTACGGTTACAGCTACATCCTTGTCAGCAGAGATGATTGAACCGGCTAGTTGACTTGGATTAGCAGTATTATTGTCCCTTACAGAGAAGGTCTCTCCCCTGTTGAGCGTTTTTACGAAGGTTGAGTTCTTTGCATGTCCTACAGCAGCTGCTTTTGGCGTGATTAGGATAGTGGTGACCCCTGTTTGTGTTGCTACCACATCAAATCCAACACCACCATCAGATACCGTGTAGGTTAATACGTTAGATGAAGAAGGTATGGCCGCGTAAAAGTCCCGTCCAAGCGCCCTGCGACCCTTAAGACTTATCATTTCCTTGTTACTGGCGGAGCCTATAGTATAGTATACTGAAATATTTTCCTTAGAACTAATATATACACCATAAGGCGTGACACTGTTAACCGGCGCAGATTCGAGCACGGCGATGTACGAAGTAACGTCAAGCGTATAAATACTGTTAGCCGGCACGGTAAGCGTTGCGCTTAGTGCACTGCTATTAGGAAATGCAGGTTGTGAGATGTTTATGATACTGGGTTGCGAATAGGTTTGAAAATGGAAGACAATAGGGAAATCGCCCATTGTACTGGAGATGTCGGGGGCGACAAACCAAAAACTTGTATCAACCTGGGCTTTAGATTTAACAGAAATACAAAATGCACATACTAAAATCAATAAATGTTTCGTCATGCAAAAACGGTATGTTTGTCGATGGTTTTCAAATCTTAAGCAAAAATATACAAAAAATGTTGTAATATCCTTGTTTTTGCTGAAAAAGAAAGATATTTACAACATCACAATGTTAATTAATCACACTAAAATAGACCCTTTCAAGAATTTAGAGCTTCTGGCCAAGAAGGTTGTGGAGGGTTTTATAACGGGATTGCACAAAAGTCCCTTTCACGGTTTCTCGGTTGAATTCGCTGAACACAGGCTCTACAACACTGGTGAGAGTACGAGGCACATCGATTGGAAACTCTTTGCCCGCTCTGAAAAACTCTTCGTAAAGCGCTACGAAGAAGAAACAAACCTCAGATGCCAGATAGTGATAGATACTTCTGCAAGTATGCAATTTCCTAAGGATGCTGAGACTACCAAATTAAAGTTCAGTGTTTATTCAGCTGCTGCTTTGTGCGAATTGCTAAAACAACAACGCGATGCCTTCGGTCTGACGCTGTTTAACAACACTATCACCAAACACTTACCCGCAAAAGCAAGTCCGCTGCACAAAAAACTCATTTTAAATACCCTTGAGGAACTTTTAGACGACAAAACAGAGCAAACCACCACCTCCGCAGCCTCCGCGCTGAACCAAATAGCAGAGATCATCCATCAACGCTCACTTGTAGTTATTTTTAGTGATATGTTTGAAGATAATTCTGAGAACGAAGAACTCTTTTCTGCCCTGCAACACTTGAAGTACCGGAAACATGAAGTTGTATTATTTCACGTAGTCGACAAAAGCAAGGAACTAGATTTTGAATTCGAGAACAAACCTTATCACTTTATAGATCTTGAAAGTGGCGAAGAAATAAAATTAAATCCAACGCAGATAAAAGAGCAATACCAAAAATCGGTAAGTGATTTTAAAGAACAGCTTGTTTTAAAATGTGGTCATTATAAAATTGATTATGTGGAAGCGGATATTAATAAGGGATTTGATAACATTCTCTATACTTATTTGATCAAGCGGCAGATGATGGCGAAGTGATGGGGCTGATTGCGTGGATGTTTTTGACGCAGATTTCGCTGATAACACAGATTTTTGTGTGAAAAACTTATTGATTAGCTAAGATCTGGATGCCTAAAGGTTTGACGCAGATTACGCAGATGGTACAGATTTAGTGTTTAAAAAGTTACAATAGATTTAATTCACCTCCGGCGAATTTTTGATGGGCGCTGATCTGGATGCCTGAAGGTTTGACGCAGATTTCGCGGACGACGCTGAACTGGGTGTTTCCTGAAAATCAAATGGATTTAATTCGCCTTTGGTGAATTTTTGATGGGCGCAACAATCAGAGCTAACTGCGAAGTATGCGTCACTCCAACAACCGTTAGTAATTATTTGAAAATTACTTCACAAACAATCCCCAATCGTTATCCTCAAAATCAGGAATCATTTTATGAATTTCAGCAGCCCATAATTTAAACAACTCCCTGAATTTTTCCATTTCTTCGCGAAAGAGTTTTACGTAATTGGGATCAAAAGCATCTGAATAATCTAAGGTGTGATTGGAGAGCCGTAAAAATTCTGCATGATCTCGAATGACGGATGCTTTTTGCATGCAAATCACATAAGAATCAGATGTTAGTCCGGAAGATAATTTTGCGCAAATGATCATGGCGGACTCCCGTAACAGAGGCGCATGCATTTCTCGTGCTTCTTCATCTGCTGTATCCATCAAAGCATCTACGATATTCATAATCTCGTTCGCCTGGATGTAGAGCGGATGTTCGTTTAGCCGGCGCTCGTCTTCTTTTCGTTGCCTTTCGAATTCGGCATTATCTTCTTCAGAAAACTCTGCATTAAAATCGAAGTCACCGTCGTCGTCATCTATCATAAAAAATTATTTATGACGAATATAAAACTATTCCACTAAAGAGAAAACGTCCTCACTATTTTCTTACAGCTTCTAAACCAGAAAAGCAGGATAGCCTGGCGTTTTTGTCTATTCAGAATGTTTGCCAGGCAAGGCGCTCGCCAATCAACTACATCGCGCTTCTATTACCTAATTAAATCTTAGTGGAACGGCCGCCTGAAGTACAACACTAAAATACTTATCAAAATAATCGCTTTGTTCAATTCTATTAAACTGATTAAATTGAGCAATTAACGAAAAGCTAAAAACATCGTTACCGCCCTTCTCTTTCAGGTTCACATAAAAACCAGAATTTCCATTCGCAATATTTTTTTTAGTATTAACGGCATAAAAGGTAACACGATTACCAAAATAAAAACCACCGCGAGCTCTTCGTACGAGCGGGATAAAGTATTCACCAAAAACTGTTATGCCTTCAAAGGTTTCCAGTTTTCCTATCACGCCGCTTTTAGATTCAACAACCGTTTGATAGGCAGTAGTGTCAGCATTGTAAATAAGAGCTCCATCTTGAAGGGTTCGCTCGTTTAATGTGTTGTAATTATTTGTTTTTGCGTACCCCAATCCAGCCGACCATATGCCACGCCCCAGCCTGTTCAGGAAATTGAGATCCGAATGATAGTATCTGTTAAAACTTATAAAAACATTTCCCAGCAGATCATTTCTTTGACTGTTCATATTCCCATAGCCAGCTGTTGGTGTAATTAAATTATATTTCGCCTGGTCAAGTCCTCCTTTAATGCTTATCCAATTCACTGCCTGGGAGGAAGTATCATTTGTAACATTGCCAGCGGCATCCACAAGTAAATAATGGTAGCGGCTGATGATGCGGGAGTATCCACCTGAAACTCCGTATTCAAGAGGCGGGTTATCTGTTTTGTAAAGCGTAGAAACCCCGTTATTGGCTTTAAAATTGCCCTGAATAAATCCCGTATTCCAAAAATTATCGTTGTCGGCGGCTGATCGGAATAAAGCTGGAACGCCCAATTTTAATGAGACTTTATTTTCAGCGAAATTCGCTGACGCGTTGCTTATTGGTGAAGGATCTAAGTTTGATCCGTTTATTATAGAAGGAATTTCAAACCTAAGAAATTCTGGTGTGAAACGGAAGTCCTTCTGAACCGGCGACTCGCTAGTCTGCGCGCTAGCGGAAATTAAAGACCCAAATAAATAATAGCATAAATAGATTTTTTTCATGATTTTTTTTCTGTAAAAATATCTGATCCAGTAGACATCAAAGCAGGGGAAATCACCCTTTTTTAAAGTGAAAAATAATTTTCAAATGGCACAAACACCCCTTGTTATTAGTTCAAATAACTAAAAACAAATAGTTGTATGCCTGTAATTTAAGACTAACTGCTACTAGTGCGAGGGAAATTTTTTACTTACGTGCCACAATCCGCTCTTTACCCCATTTAGCAACAAGGCTGTCTTTATTAAAACTTTTGAAAACGATTCCATCCATCGCCTCATTTTGTTTTATGAGTTTGGACTGACCGTTCACGGAAACTAAAGCTGTGCTTTGTCCACTGGTAGTATTTTTAATCAGGCCCAGGTATTTAATATCCGGCAATTGTTTTGGAACAACTATCGGCGCTGGTTTTGGTGCAGGCGCTTTCTGTTGCCTGGGTTCTGAGCTAACGTAAGAACCTTGAATGGTTAGTTGAGCTTCTTTTTTTACGTCTTTTAAAAATGGGTCCTGGTAATCCATTTTTAACTTATATGTCACGCTATCTCTTGTTGTGATACTTTTTACAGAAGGCAATGTGCTATCAGAAACTGCCAGGTCGGTTTCTGAGAACGCAGAATAGATCCTGTATCCGAAAAAGCCCCAGACAAGAATGTTTATCGGAATTAAAATATATACTGCTTTTTTATTTTTTAGCATATCATTGAGTGAGGCTAAATTTTCTTTTTGAAGTGTAACCTGAAGGATTTCCAAACTTGTCGAAAGCTCTTACTTTCCACCAATAAAAGGTGCCCAAGGCATTTGGACTAAGACTTAAATCCGACACGGGAATGTAATTTATATCCGTTCTAACCTGGAAGACATTCGAAAAAAGCGAATCATCGGCAACATACACACTATCGTATAGGATATCTACATTGGCATTCCATTTAAGAGAGTCGCTTGTTTTCATTGTGCCATTGATAGCCGGAAACTGCAGTACAGGAGTTGTTGGTCCTTTTAAATCGACAGTAACTGTAAACGACACAGGATTAAACTGTGATTCACTGAAATCATTGATTGCTTTCACATTCCAGGTATAAGCCGTCGTGTTACTTTTTGCTGCCGGCAAATTATAGCTTAGCGATGTTTTTGAAACCAATGTTGTGTCTAAGATGAGGCCTTCATTTATTTGTAGCCTGTATTTTTTTGCCACAGAGATAGAGCTCCAGTTAAAAGTCACTGCAGTATTACCCACAATAGCACCCTTGGCAGGACTCACAAGATTTATGACCTGCTCACTAAGATCAGAGGTTGTATCGATCTTTAAATTAAATGTTTGATAAGGCGTGGAATATCCTGCGTTCGTTGCCTTCACTCTCCATTGGTAGGTCCCTGGTTTTAAGGCAAAATTAAATTTATTCGTAATCACGTTTGTGTCTACAAGCAACTGAACCGTATTGGTGAAATCGGGTTTTACAATTTGTAGATTGTATTGTTCGGCTCCGTCTAAAACATCCCACCAAAAAGTTACCAGGTTTATAGTTGTGGAGGCATTGTCGGAAGGAGCATTTATTTTGAGGGACTTTTTACTAATATTGGAAACCACAAAATCTTTTTGGCAAGCCCAGACGCAACTAATAGCGATTATGAATGGTAAAATCTTTTTCATATTATTTTTTTTGTTCAAAAGATTGGGTTATCAATGTGAGGTATAAATTTTTTCTTTTCGTTTGCAAATCTTTTACTGAAAAGAATCGTGCGGACATAATTTTTGAAACATATTTATAATCGTTTTCCATTTTATGAAGCAGAGATAAAAGACTATAAAAATTCCCTTTAATCGTAAAAGTGTTGGTCTGAACATTCAAATTATCGTTCTTAAAAGAAGAATTAAGCGGGATCTCTGTCACGAGGCAGGAATTTTTTTCTGCAAAGTCAGAAATATAAGCCGTTAATTTATCCCTTACTGCGGTGGAATCCCCTTTGGCATAAGCTCTTTCAAACTCTTCCATTTTTGACTTTAAGGCCGGTAATTCCCTTTCTTTGTCTTTAAGCCAGGAAAGTTTTTTTTCTTTTGCAGCAATTTCATCCACTAAACTAAATGTATCTGAAAAACTCATCCTGTAGCCTAATACAAAAAACAAGAAGAGTCCGCCGAAAAGCAAATAACATTTTTTTGTATAAGTTGAGTTCTCAAACATTATTCTGTAATGAGTTTAATTTCAAAATTTGGCAAGAGGCCCTGGTTGTTGTAAACAAATTTTTCGAGGCTAACATCTTTAATAAACTTTTGCATTTTTAAAACATTGATCCATTCGTTCACAATAAAACTCTTAGAACAATTTCCCTTTAGCAAGAGGCTTTTTGTTTTAAAGGAGACAAGGCTATCTTCACTCTCAATATCTTCTCGTTTAGGATTAAAATACAAGTCAGTAAGCACCACCTCATCAGGCAGCGTCTTCCCTATTCTATCGGCATATTCACTTAATTTATTTCCATTTAATACACCAGCGTTTTCAATAAGACTTTTGTTTTTCTGATAGTCGTCCAACAACTTATTGATCTGTTCGTATTTTCCCTGGTAAACAGAGAGCTCGGTTTCAAGTTTATTATTCTTATCAAAATAGGAAGTATAAAAAACAAGATTTACAATAGCTGCAAAAAAAGCGAGCCCTACAGCCACTATAAGTAAAAAGCGAAATTTATTTTTCTCGGCATGGGTATCTTCTATTTTTTTTAATTGCAGCGCATTTGTCTCTTTAAGCTTGCGTCTCATGAGGTAAGTGAGCCCGCCGGCAAAACCCAGTGTATAGTCCGGATGAAACACCAGATCCTCAATTTTTATTTTTTCCTGCTGACCCGAACTTTCAGAAGAAATGGTGTCCAGCAAATTGTTACTTAATTCTACTTTATGCAGACTTGTTGCGAGGCTATTAAAATTTCCCCATAAAGGCTGTAAACCCATGATCACAGGTACACCAATAAATATTGCAGCAAGCTCTTGTTTTTTAGTTTTGAATTCTAAAATAAGGTGTTCTACCTGCTCTTTTCTGCAGAGCGCAATGAAACCCGAATGATCTTCCTGTTTGTAGAGATCCGCATAAAAATCTGTAAGATGTATCGCCGGTAAATTCTGGCGAATAATTTCTTCCATTCCTGTTTGCTCACCTTCCAAAAAATTAATTTTCTTAAGTATCACTCCCTTACCGTTTACAATAAGCACCAAGGGAATTTTATTTTTCCGAATAACTTCTGGCAGAGCGTTTAAATCCTGTAAGGTGCCATTACTTATAAGTTCGAGCTTATTGTTTTTATTCCGGAGCTGCGAATAATAATAAACCTTTCCCTCTTCTCTAAAACAAATCTCTACTGCGCAAACCTCTGATTTGACATAATACTTTTGCGGTATCCATTTATCCCAAAACATCTTAGTTATAAATTACAGTAGGTTTGATAAATATCGTGAGCTTGTTTTCAGATTTAGATTTTGTATGTGTACCGAAAATAGATCTTAAAACAGGGATACGCGCAAGGAACGGAATGCCGTTACCCGACCTGTTTGTTTGCGTTTCTTCAAGGCCTCCTAGCATAATCATTTCACCATTTCTAACTCGTACAAGCGATTGAAAGTCGCGGTTAATGGTGCCCGGCGGCGCGCTGGGATTAATTCGCTCTGTAAAGGTTGATTGTTTTACATTGATAACCATTGTAATTTGTTCGTCACCCGAAATTTGAGGATCTATAGCTACAGTAAGATCTGCGTTTACCTGTTTGTAATTTTGCGTAATTTGATTCTGAGGATTTTGGGTACCAATAACATTGTTAGTTACTTCCAGATAATAAGCAGTTTGTCCGATACTTAATTTAGCTTCATGTCCATTGAGCGTGGCAATCTGAGGCGTAGACCGGATCTTTAAAATACCATTGGATTCCATAGCCTTTAGATTCAGATAAAAATTTGGAGTGACCGCTCCGAGATTTATGATGCCCAAACCATTTATTCCGCTCAACAAATTATTGATCGAAGAAGAATTCAGCGACACATTGTAATCCGGGATTAGCGAGCCTGTAGTCCGGGCTGAGTTAGTTCCAATGCCAGCCGAAATACCCGCTGACAAAATATTACTTCTTCTCACATCTGCAATAATGATCTCGATATGCACCATGGGTACAACAAGGTCTACCTGCCTTAGAAAAGTTTCCAATTCCGCAATCCTTGGCTGGGATCCACTAACAATAATTCCATTCAGATCTTCAAACATTTTTAACTCTATGCCCTTTTTTAATTCTGCCGGAATGAAATCTACGATCTTATCAATGGTTCTATTTTTTAGCGTGATGAGTTTACTTTGACGCAACCCTTCTAAATTACGATCACCAAACAAATAAGTAGAGCCATCCTTTTTAAAAGTAAGATCCGTTCCGTTAAACAGCAATTTCAAAAACTCTTCATAGGGTGCCTCTTCTACTTTTAAGGTTGCGTTCCCCTTAAGGTCGCTAAACAAGAAAAAACTTTTTCCAAGCTGTTGAGAAACCGAATTGACGATTTCGTTAATGGGCATGGACTGAACATCCATAGTAATTAAACCGTCCACAATTTTTATTTTAGAGTTTTTAGCTGCATTTGAGGGATTCGGATTTTGTGTTAAACTTCCGAAAGGCCCGGCATTGGGATCAGGCTGATTTTGCGGCACTATCGTTACAAGCCTTTTTTCAAATACATAAAAATCGTCAGGAGTTTTACTCACTTTCATATCGTTGGCAAAGGCCAGTTTTTCAAGTGCTGAATTGAAGGGCGCAGCTTGCATATAACCGCTTAGTGTTTTGTTTGCAAGCTCAGGGGAAAAAATAATATTCTTTCCGCTTTGCTTAGTAATTTCACGCGCTACAGTTCCCAGCGTATCATTTGTTAAATCATAGCTTAGGAGATTGGCTGTTTTTTCGTAGCTAATGTTAAGTTTCCTGCTTACTATTTTCTTTTCTGGTAGGGGCTCTGGTGGAGGATTATATTTTACAAAGGTTATAATAGGACCGACAAATAAAACATCCAGATCATAGCGTTTACATAAAAAGATAAAAACTTCTTTGGCTGTGACTTTACTAAAACTGTTGGAAAGTTTTATATCCAAACCCGGATCAACATTGACATTAATATTGTTTGTGACACCAATGGTTTTGATGTATTCCTGGATAGTCGCTCCATTCATAGAAAGATCTACCTGCTCATTTACACCAGGATAATTTTTAGCCAGTTGATACAGCTTCTCATCAAGGATATCAAAACGGTCCTGTGCTCTGACAAAGGAACAAACAAGTAAAAAAATTCCAACTATATATCTAACCCGCATCGTAATTTATTTAATTTTTCAGGACTCACTCAGTAAAAAAGGATAAATCTCTTCCAGGCTCGTTTCTCCATCCTTGTAAAGTTTAAAAGCGTTTTCTGAAAGTTTATCAATCTTATTTATTTTAAGATAACTATCTATCTCAGTTGCACTCTGTTTTATATGTTCACCTAATTCTTTGGTAATATTGATTACTTCGTAAATAGCTTTTCTGCCTTTGTAGCCGGTGAAATAACACACCTGGCAACCCTGAGCAATGTGGTGTGTAGCGATTTCAAGATTTTTGTAATTCTCCGGCAATTCTTTTTTATTGAGAGGAACCGATTTTTTGCAATGCGGACAAAGTGTGCGAATAAGGCGCTGAGCCACAGACAAGTTCATCACACTCGCCAGTAAGTAGGGAGCAATGCCCATATCAACCAAACGAGAAATAGTTCCCCAGGCAGAATTTGTATGAATTGTTGATAGCACCAAATGCCCTGTGAGAGCTGCCCGGATAGCCATTTGTGCGGTTTGCGCGTCCCGTATTTCACCCAACATGATTACATCGGGATCTTGCCGCAAAAATGTGCGTAAAGCTTCGGTGTAGGATAATCCAATTTCTTCTTTTAGCTGCACCTGGTTAACGCCATCGAGGGTGTATTCAATGGGATCTTCAATAGTCAGGATATTGTTTGTAGGTTTATTGATGACTTTTAAAGTTGCATAGAGCGTGGTTGTTTTACCCGATCCAGTGGGGCCGCTGATTAAAATAATTCCGTTTGGTTTTTTAACAGCTATCTCATAGCGCTCTAATTCTTCTTTAGTGAAACCTAGCTTATCAATATGAATGTGGCTTGCGTCGCTTCCCAACAAACGCAGAACAATTTTTTCGCCATATAAAGTTGGGAGAATCGAAACACGAATATCCAAATTTGAATTATTAAATTTGAACCTTATCCTTCCATCCTGAGGCATACGTTTTTCAGCAATATCGCAGGATGCCGCAATTTTAATTTTATTAATCAGCGTTGGATATTCTATCTTATTGAGCTTGTGACGATCGATGAGTACACCATCTACACGAAAACGGATCCGGCATTTTTCACTGTAGGTCTCGATGTGAATATCAGAACTCCGAAGATCTTTTGCTTCTTTAACAAGGGTTTCCAGAAAATTTGAATCGTTGACATTGAGTCTATAAGTTTCTGATTGAGCAACACCCTGGGTACTGTTAGCCTTTGACCGTGGATAGTTACTCATTAAAACTTTATCCAATTCATCAGGATTTATGGGCTCCAGGACGATTTTCTTACCAAAAATAATTTCCAGTTCCGCTTGTAGATCCGATTTTTTTTTGGACTCGCTCACCAGTAAATTCAGAGAATCTTTTTCACTTTTAACAGGCACTATTCCATAGTACCAGGCCTGGTCAAGCGTGACCTGATTTTTGAGTTCTGCAGTGATTTGGGTGAGCAACATGGTTTAAAAATAGGCTAATATTTGCAGAGATGCAGGCAATCTGAATAGCTGAGAGAAGCCTGAACACGATGAATTGTAAGGGCTTTGTGATAATTCTGTATCGAAAAATCTATAAAATCTTAATAATCAGGCTGAAGGTAAAATTTAAAAATTTTTCAAGCCTGTAAAGACCCCATAATAACTATGTAAACACCCAGCAAAAATTTAGGTGAATACCTATCTCAGAAAGTTTAAGGTGTAATATCAAAACATAGGTGACGTTTTTTATTAGTCGTTACTGAACACAGTGTTAATTAACTTCAGCCAGTTACAAATCCAAAGTCTCATTTCAGAAAGTCGCCATAAATTTTGGCTGGTTAATCGCTACTTTTATTCTCCCCTTAAATGAGATCTATATTTATTTGAATTTTGTAATCCCAAATTAAAATATACACTATGACTCCTAAAAAAATAAAAGTCCTTATTGCTGAAAATCAGGAACTGCTGCGAAAAGGTTTAAGTAAGCTTTTAAAATCAGAGCAGGATATCGATGTTATTTATGAAGTGGGCAACGGAAGAGAATTAATTGAATTTTTAAAACACATTCAACCAAACATTGTTTTACTGGATAAAGATCTTTCTGTAATGAATGGCAGAGCTGTGCTTTCTGTTATTCAGCAACGTTTTCCCGAGATAAAAGTTATTTTGCTAAGCACCCAATCAAACGCAGAATTACAATCTGAATTTATGGGCTATGGCGCCAACAGCTTTATTTCAAAGGATGCGAATGTAGAAACGTTATTGAAGGCTATTCGTAAAGTACATTCTGAGGGATTTTTTTTTAACAGTTCTTTATCCAAAGCCCTGCTTTCCACAGTACTAAAAGAAAAACACAGAGCCACCTTATTGCAGGAAATAAGTTTTAACGAAAGAGAAAGAGAGATTATAAAAAAGATCTGTGACGGCTTAACCAATAAACAAATAGCTGTAGAACTACATCTTTCTGCAAGCACTATAGATTTTTACCGCACAAAAATTTATGGCAAAACAAATTGCAATAATGTGGCTACGCTTTTGCGTTACGCTTTAAAGAATGGATTGGTGGAACTGAATTAATTTGGCGACATAAACCAGATCAGAGAATCTCAGCCATTCAACCGTAAATTATTCTCTAACCACCTTCGTTGCTTTAAGGGTTTTGTTTTGCGTTCTCACAATGACAGTATAGATACCGTTTGGCAGATTTTTCAAATCGATTTTTGTTTCTGCCTCCGATAGCGTTTTACTCATAACTAGTTGTCCTATACTAGTGTAAATTTCTTCGAATTGATTTTCTGAAACCAAATTAACTTCAACAATGACGTTGCCATTTGTAGGGTTTGGATAAACAACAATCTCGTGCTGAAATCTTATTATCGAACTTAGACTAGTATACTCCTATACTTCCTGAACATAAATAAGAAAAGCTAAGCAGCCTTGCATACTTGTTCAACCAAGCGTGTAAATAGTTGTAACCGGGGGCGTAATGGTTAGGGATGCGGAATTTTCGCCCGTATTGCAGGTAAAAGTGAGAGCGCCGTTAGCTGCAAGCGTTGTGCTTTCTGAGGCGCACATAACACTTGAAGAAGAAGTTATTGTTAATGATGGCAGGGAATTAACGCTGACAAAAACAATGGCTGTTTTTGCACAGCCACTAGCATCTGTGCCTGTTACACCAAAAGTTGGCGAATTTACAGGAGTCAAAGGTACATTATTCAAAACATTTTCGGTCAAGACCAAAGCCTTCGCTCCCGAAGCATTTAAAACAACTTGTTCACCAAAGCACAATACCGTTGCCGAGGCTTTAACAGCAAGTTACGTCAAATCGTTTACCGTTATTGTTTTACTCATCTCATTTTTACAGCCATTGCTTCCCTTTACAGTTATCGAACATACTGAAGTTACCGTCGAATTAAATGCGATTGGATTTGCAGTAGACCCAGTATTCCATGTAAACGTTGGTGCAGAAGTACTGACTAATTGTGAAATAGTGCTTCCTGAACACACAGAATTGGGTCCGCTTAAAGTTAAAGCTGGCAAGCTAAGCACCTGAATATTTGCAACAGGTGAAATTAAAGAAGAGCATACCTGCTGACTAAAGCCTGTGACTGTATAATTTGAGTTTGAAGAAGGAGAAACAACTCCAGAACCCTCTGAACTGTAAGTATCAGCTCCCTGATGGCTTAGCGTAAAAGATTGTCCGAAACAGAGATATGCGCTATTGGTAACAGTAATCACTGGTCGGGAGTGGACAGTTACACTGCTCACTACAGACGAACTGCAATTACCATTGGCAGCAGAAATAGTGTAATCAGCCGAAGTTCCCTTACTTAAACTTTTTAACGATTGAACTCATTATGTAAGTAAATAAAAAAAGCTGCCTTAAAAGACAGCTTTTAATATAGAGGCAAATTTATTTTCCTGCAACAATCATTTTTTTAGAATCCATCACTTTGCCATCGGCAATAATGGAGTAGATATAAATTCCCGCTGCGAGTTTTTCAGAAGTTAATATAATTGATGCCGATCCTTTTTCAGTTAAAAAGAAACTTGTAACCTGCTTTCCGGTAAGATCATAAACAGCAAGATAGGCTTCCTTATTTTTAACTGGTAACACATAATTTATTTTTGTTTCGCTGTTAAAAGGGTTTGGTTCATTTTGTGACATTGAAAAAACGTTGTCGGCGTTAACTGCAGTTGTGATGCCCGTAGTAGCATTACCCTTTTTAAGTTCTTCAATTTGTGCCTGCTGCTCCTGGATAGCAGCTATAAGCACCGGGATCAAGCTTACGTATTGAACAGCCTTGTATTCAGGGATGTTTTTTTGTTCTTCTCCTGCTTTGCCCGGGAGGTTTATCGCAGCAATGTTTTTAACTAACTCCGGAAAAACTTGTTCAAGTTCCTGTGCTATAAGTCCCATCTGCTTACCTGCTGGTAGGTTCATATCTTTATATTCTGTCGTTTTAAAAGTGTAGCTACTTGGTTTTAATTGCAAAATTTTGTCAAGAGCATTTTCCAAAGGACGAATATTTTCTTTTAATTTTCTGTCGCTTGTAAAGTTATCTGTTCCCGTTCTTGAAACATCTCCAATGAAATATCCCGCCAAAGCAAATGCCCCTCCACTCACAGAAGCAATCACTCCATAGTTGTTGCTTAAGCTAGTGCCACTAGCTTGAAAGTAACCACCATGATTGTATTGTCCTCCAGAAGCAGATCCAAAAGCACCCATAGAAAAGCCCAGGCTACCTGAGCCTACTGCGTTACCATAAGTTCCATAAATAGTATTTGTTGTAGCTGCCGTAACCCCGCCATAGCATCCAATTTTAGCCGCACCAAAGGCGGAGGAAACATTGAGCTGAAAATTACCTGCCCTGTTTCCGTTATTATCTTCAACATCCAAGCGGGCAATTGTAGGAGTGGTTTTTCCTATGCCAACATTACGGGTAAGAGGATCGATAACAAAATCTGTGGTTCCGTTGGTAGTGTTTTTGATTGCAAACCCACCGGAAGGAGACATTGAATTGTCGTGTGAATTAATGCTCCAATTATATCCTCCAGTTGCGCTATTGTTTAAATGGATTAGGCTAGCGCCCGAAGCAGTTTGTGTAATCCTCAAACCATCATTTGCAAGATTGGTTTGAAGTTCGACAAGATTAGATAAAGGGGGCGAAGTCATGCCAAAACCAGTTCTTCCAGTTCTGAAAACATTGGTTGCTGGCACTGAACCCGGAGGATTGAAGGTTTGAGCATTAGCCAGAGTCGCAACGCATAGCATTGCCATAAGTGTTTTTGTTTTTTTCATAAATAAATAATATTAATGGGTTTCAGATTAAGAATTCTGCAATAGAACTCTTCATTGACAATTTTAAGGAATTAAAACGTTTTTTTTGCAGCTACCGGTAACCCTAAAGTACTGCACGAAATTTAAAAATTATTCAAAAAATTTAAAATCAATCCGTTAAGTGAAAGTCGTTTTGCAATTACTATGTTCTGACATAATAGACTCTATGTAAACTACTAGGTGTATATTAGGCTATTACGCCAATCCTATACCTTCACCTGCCAGCGCAATAAAATAATGTTTATACTAGCATTAAAAAAAATCGTTAGTGTGACTATAATTTTTACTTTTATAATTTCATATAAACCTTCTTTACCCATAACTCAATCTCATGAAAAAAAATTCACAAGCTTTGCTTATTTTAATTACGACATTTTTAGTAACGTTTACAGGTAACGCACAAATCAGTACCCTATTCAGCGATGATTTTTCATCAACTTCTTTTTCAAGTAACGGGTGGACATTTCCCAATGGGCAGGGAAATTGGACTATAGGTAACACTGATACACCCTCCGGAGGCAGCGCTCCCAATGCCTATTTTAACTGGGCGTCCGTTGCGCTGAATTATACATATGCACTACAAAGCGGGACGATATATGCTACGAGCATTAATGGACCAGTTACCCTTGATTATTTGCTTCTAGTAAATCCGAATAATGTTACATCAACAGAATATGTGGATGTAGAATATAAGGATGTGTCTTCCAGCACGTGGACATTACTTGCAACCTATACCAATTCAGCAAACAGCGCTGTGACTTACACAAGTACCAATATGATTTTGCCGGGGATGTCAGGACAAGCCTTCCAGATTCAGTTTAAAGTTTATGGGGCAAATTCTATAAATGTATTTAGATGGAGTTTAGATAATGTAATTGTTAAAGGTACGACCTGCCCCACGGCTATACCCACAGTAAGTATATCTGGCAGTCCTACTGTCTGCGCGAATTCCTCTACAACCTTAACAGCGATTGGTGGTGGCGCTACTTATTCATGGTTTCCCCCGGCAGGCAACGGTTCTATTGCTATAGTATCACCAACAAGCAATGTCACCTACTCTCTGGTTAGTTCTTACAATGGCTGTTTAAGTACGCCGGCCACGAGCACACACAGTCTAACTGTATTTACTAACACCACAGCTATCACAGCTACTACCAGTCAATCGGTAATTTGCGCCGGCGCAAGCGTATCTCTCAGTGCTTCCAGTTCAGCAACACTTGCGTGGAGCAACAGTGTAACGACCAATTCGCAAGTTGTAAGTCCTACAGTCACGACAAATTATTCCGTTAGCACTTCTAATACTTTAGGTTGTCTTGCTATTAAGGTTTTAACCATTCACGTAAATCCTCTCCCACCCGTTACGGCATTAGCCACTAACACACTTATATGTAGCGGAAACACTAATACTCTTACTGCGAGCGGCGCGCTATCTTACACATGGAGCACAGGCGCCACAACTTCCCTCACGAGTCTTGCCATTACTACCAGCACAACCTATACTGTAAGCGGCTCTGATCTTCAGAACTGCATTGCCTCTGCAGTGGTATCAGTGGGTGTTTTACCGCCAATAGTTATCGTCAGTTCAGGATCACTTATATGTCCAGGTACAACAGCTAATCTCATTTCTTCAGGTGCAAGTTCATATACATGGAGTACCGGATCTAACAGTCCATTTATTTCCGTTAGCCCTTCCGTCACCAATACTTATACAGTAGTGGGAACCCAAAGCATCGGTTGTACTACATCTGCCACTTATACCATTATCGTTAATCCTAATCCTACCGTAACCGCTATGGGATCTCAAACTGCGGTTTGTGCAGGTAAAACCGCGACATTAATAGCAGCAGGAGCATCCACTTATACGTGGAGTACACAACAAAGTGGACCAACAATAACTGTATCTCCCCTAAGTATGACTATATATTCGGTGGCAGGAACAAGCTCGGCAGCGTGCACTGGATCTAACAATACTGCGTCAGTAACTTTAATAGTAAACTCAAATCCAACTCTAGTAAGCAGCAGTTCCAGCAGCTCGATTTGTTTAGGACATACGCTATCACTGAATGCCAGCGGTGCTAACAGTTACACCTGGGAACCTGGAAATATTCTACAGCAGAGCGTCGTTGTGCAACCATCTGCAAACACGGTATTCACTGTAACGGGAACAAACTCCCTGCTTTGTGCCTCAAGCCAAACCATCGGTGTTATTGTTCATCCACTACCTGTACTGACCATCTCCAGCAATACAACTGATCTCTGTATCGGATCAAGCGCAACTATGATAGCCACGGGAGCAGCATCTTATAGTTGGAATACCGGCAGTTTAGTCAACATTATTTATGAGAGTCCTCAAACCACAACTACCTATTCCGTTAATGGTATGAGTGCGCAGGGTTGCGTTAATTCAAAAACAATAGAAATCACGGTTCACAATTATCCCCTAGTGGTTGTAAGTTCTGCGGATTCGATTATTTGTAGTGGTGAAAGTGTTTTGATTGAAGCTTCCGGTGCAGCAAACTATACCTGGAGTAATGGTGAAACTGGCACAGCAATAACCGTTAGTCCTTCAGCGACCAGTATTTATACGGTGACCGGAATAAGCAACGGCTGCGCTACTTCCGCCCAGGTTACACAACATATAGAAGAATGTACTTCTCTGGACAAACTGCAAGCAGCAAATTTTCTACCAACTATTTTCCCCAATCCAGGTACTGGAAAATTTATACTCTCTTTACCATACAATAACACTACTTGTGAAGTGGAAATTTTTGATCTTGGCGGACAATTGATTGTAAAAGGAAAGTTAACCAGAGATGAGGCTTCATTTGATATCAGCGGATATCCAGACGGGTTTTATTTGGTAAGGATCACTGCCGCGGAAAAAAAAGTACTCCTTAAAATAATCAAGATTTAGTTAATCAGTCTAACTTTACCAAACCTAAAAGTGTCTGGCTTATGTTGTGAATAAAAGATGACTTCGTTGTCACTCATCTGAACCCGCAGTTTGGGAATTACATATTGCTCCGAATTTTGAAACACAGGATTGTCGGTGATCCCACCTTTTGCAGAAACCACTTTTAACAGTGAATGCTTAGTATCATTATATAAAATATTAAGTTCATCCTTGTTTGATAAAACGAAATAAGAAGAATAATCAATTCCCGGTCCCACTATACGTGCCTGATGTTTTGGGATGAACTTTGACCAGGAGCTGGCGGAATTCTGAGCGATATTAATTATCATAATCTCTTCATTCATTTGAATGGCCGGCGCTCCCTTCGTCTGAGCCTGATCGACAAATCTACGCTCACTTAAAAAGATAACTCGTCCCTCGTCCATCAAATACATGTGGTCGAGGTAGTAAGCTGGATACTCCCCTCTCAAAAAAGGGCTTTCGGGCAGCGCATATTTATTATGCTCTATAACTTCCTTTTTTTTGGGGTCGACCTTGATATAAAACGCACCTTTCACCCAGTGCTCCATTCTTTTAGTACCCGTTTTGATCTTCTGTTTTTTTTCGCAGAATAATCCACCGCAAACTATATTACTATCCTGATCCGTTTCATATCTTAGATCGAATAGGTAGTTATCCTCTGAATTTATAGATACTTCACTTAGAACTTTTTCCTTCCATTTATAAAAAAAGAGTTTGTACACAGGCTTTTTTAATTTTTTGCCTTCTTCGATAAACTTCAATTCCACCATGAAATAAAAATCACCAGTGTTTATAATTTGCATTTCGGATACTTTGCATTGCCTGCCGATATAGGGTAATTCGAGCAGTTCGCTCCAAACCACGTTAATATTTTTATCAATGACGTGGCATTTAACCCGTATTTTCTGATCTTTTTTCCGTTTTTCAAAATAAGCCGTCATGAATTTTCGTGTATCAGGAGAACTCAGATGTATAAAATCATCCGTGTGCCTAAAATCTCTTATTTCACCAAGGATACGGTAGTTTTCGTCGACAGTAGAATCGTTTTTAAGCACATGCAAATAAGACCTGAGCAAATGAAATTTTCTGTCGTTACGATAACTAAGAAGAACAGGCCTGTTATCGATAGCTTTAATGTAATAAAGGTCTGTGCCCTGCCCTTTTACTTCAGGCATTTTAATTACCCTTCCATTATTTGAACCCAACCCGCCAAATGTTTTTTTGGTCATGTAAAAAGCAGAGGGAGCATAAATAGTCTTAAGCTGAGTAAAAAAACAGATGCTATCCGTTGCACAGGGAAGTCGAAGCATTGAGTATCCCCTAATAGTAACACCTTCAAAACTTTCACCCCATTCAAACTGGAGTTTTTGCGCCTTGATATGAGAAAGTACAGCTATGAATAATAGAACAAAATTTCTTCGCATTTTATTTTGGGTTTTATATATGATTTGCATAGGCAGACTCTAAATACAAATATATTACAAGAGTTCCTATTATCTCGATTTCTATGTGAATACCCAGCGAATTTTGTGCTGCCCATAAAGTAATTTGCATGGAGCAAAATTTCATAACAAAAACTGAAAGTTATTTAAATCCTACCCTATGCCAAAGAAAATTGAAACCTATGAACTATTACCGCTCTTCAGAAAATTTATAAACGAGCTAAAAAAAGGAAAACATCTCCAGAAAAACGGAAAAAGAATAAAGACAGGGAGTATCGACAATTATGTTTACCTGGAAAATCTTTTAAGAGAATTCAGTATCCAGAAAGGTTTTGCCATTCGTATGAAAAATGTAACGGGACTTACAAAAAAACAATTTGACGATGAAAAAAAATACTGGCAAAGCTTTTACCTTGCTTTTACAAACTACTTATACGACGAGCTGAAACATTATGACAATTATGTTGGCAGGATGATCAAACTTCTGAGAAGTTTTTTTAACTACCTGGTTAATGAAAAAGGCCTGTCGGTTGGATTTTTTCACCGCCGTTTTTATGCACCGGCTGAGGACGTAGATATAATCGTTTTGTCTGCGGAACGTTTGAACTACCTCATTTATTCAGAACCATTTGAATCGAGCTTAAGTCCTGATTTGAAAATAGTCAGAGATGTTTTCGTATTCGGATGTTCTGTGGCACTGCGTTTTTCAGATTTGATGGCTTTAAACAAAGCAAACCTTGAAATCATAAATGACAGAATGTACATTAAAATGCAATCTAAAAAGACACAAACCTACACGCGTGTGAAACTTCCGGACTTTTCAGTCAAAATAATAAATAACTATTCAACCTGCTGTAAAAACAAACTCCTGCCGGGCTTTACAAAAGCTTACTTAAATAAAAAAGTTAAGCTCCTGTCAGAACTGGCTGGATTTACGGAACCCATTATTCGCACAAGACAGCGGCGAGGAGTTCCACACATAATTTATAAGGATCCTGTTAAAAAAGTTTCGTTACGGTTTTGTGATGCAGTGACTACACACACCATGCGCCGAACTGCCATTACTACCATGATAAGCCTTGGGATGAATGAGCAGATGGTACGTCAAATAAGTGGTCATACTTCTAACAGCAAAGAGTTTTATCGGTACGTTGCTTTTGCACAAAATTACATGGATAGCGAGATAGACACGGTACATAAAAAACTGAATGAAAAAAAACTGGCTCCGGCGCAATAAAAATTGCTAAAAACACAATTTTTATGCAGAATTACGATTGGATCCTATCAGAGCTAAGCCACTACCAACAAGTCCGTGCAGTCATCAGGATACTATGCCTTCGGCATGGAAATGCCAGGCCGCAGATACCAGGCTGCTGGCAGCTACAGGTATGGATTTAATGGCAAAGAGAATGATAATGAAGTAAAGGGAAGTGGGAACCAACAAGATTATGGGATGAGGATCTACGATGCAAGGATAGGGAAGTTTTTGAGTGTTGACCCTCTTTGTACCTCCTATCCTGAATTAAGTTCATATCAATTTGCTAGTAATAGGCCTATCGATGGAATAGATGTGGATGGTTTAGAATGGGGTATGTACCCCTCCATGTGTAATATTGATTATAAAAGCGCCTTATATATAAGTCAGTTAACGGCTAAGGGAAAAAATAAGATGTCACAGGCCAAAATAGAAATGTTGGGAAATGCCATGAATAAAGGCCAATCTGCAGGAGTATTAGCAGGAGCCTGTTTATCAGGTGTAGCTGCATCAGCCATATGGGGATGGTCAACAGTTAGTGCAGAAGTTATGTTTGTTAGAAACATTTACGCGGCAGGAGGGATAAGTGGAGTTGTTGAAAGAATTTCCTATTTAACAATTAACTATGGAGACGAAGCTGTCGAAATCTTAGAAGGCATTTACTCAGATGTTCCAACAATGTTTCCGAAATTAAAAGGAGTACAAGGGGTGAATAAGGCAATTAAAGAAGCGGCTGAAGAATATCTTCGTTATGAGCAAAAGTTAGCTAAAGACGGAATAAAATATGCGGATGGAGTGCTGGCAAATTACGAGGCAAAACTCGCCGAAATACAAATTGCCAGTGCTGTCGATGATTTAGTAGAGGTAAATAGAAAATTCAAGTCTGTTACCTTTGTCAATTCAAAAGGAATGTCTGCGACAACCAAAGCCGAAATTGATCTAGTTGGCGAGACATTTTTCGGAGAAGTTAAAAACAAAAACTTAGCTGATAAAACATATCAAACATTTATCGGCGAAAAGGAATACAAAACCAAATGTTACGAATTAAACAGCTGGCTAAAAATGAAGGTAAAAGTGAAGTGCGATATTATTTCGCAAATGGAGTTAGTCAAGACATAGTGAATGGTCTAAACAAGGAGGGGATTAAATCTTATGATGCTAAGGGACTTCTTATCAAAGCTACAAATTAGGATTTTGATATTTTTTGAATATTAAATTATTTCACTATATTGGCATTGCGACTTTCTGATGTACATTTGTATGAAATTATCTGCATGAAAATAAAATATGTTAATTCAAATAAACCTTTCTTAAAATTGTAAATTGGTAGACAATAATGATGATTTCAGCATTAATAGTCGTGTTTAAAAACGAAATTAGTAGCTTAGAAAATTCAATTTCTTTGTTAAGTTCCTTGACGGAGTCATCTTTTGAAGGTTTGTTTTACCCAAAATTTCAATTCGACTTTTTTAATTATGCCAACGAAAATTATGCGGATAATATTTTAGAGATAAAGGAATTGGATGGCGAAGATTATTATTTGCCTATTAGTATTGAAAAATTTGATAAAATAATTTGCGTGGTATTAACCATTGATGATAAGGATTTTCAGACGAAACTTTTTAGTGAAGATTGGATACAATACATTATAAAATTCTTCTCGGAAAAATTTCCTGAAATTGAGATCTATTACTCTATAGATGGTGATTTTGATTTTAAAACCCGTGAAGAGAATGTGAGTCAACGAAAAATAACAACTCACTATCTCACAAATGGTCCTTTTTCCGTTTCCGAATATCCAGCTTTGTTGAAATTATATCCGTCAGATTAATAAATAATCTTTTGTGAATCGTAAATATAAATTATGTCCTTGTGGGGAATCTCTTAGCAGAACGGCAAGTCCTTATTTTTTTATAAATCTAGCTACTGAAAACCACAACCTCAGCTAATAAGCTAAAAGAAACTCTGAATGAGTTTAAAAAATTTGCAAAAGATAAGGGTGCTAAAACTTTTGAATTTAAAGGTACAAGAGGGGAAGGAAACTTAAGGGAAAAAAAATAGGAAGTCTAAAATTTATGACGTTGACGAAAATTAAAGTATGGTAGAAAAAATTAAAGGCTATTTACAGGAAGCTATCGCAAAATATAAAGATGGTATTTCAATAGACCTCATTATACGAGACCTCAGATCTAAAAAAGTACCACCAAATTACTGTGGAATAATCGTAGCAGGGGTTCTCGAAATAGATCGTAACGAAGCGCAGAAACTCGTTTACTGCTCTGAATCTTATAGAGAATATAAACATGCCTCAAAGAAACACTTAGGTAATTTTTTCGATGCCTTAGATACACTTGAAAATACATAATCATATCTTTTTGAATGCGAAATTGAAGTATTCTTTCTAAAATGAAACGATTGGGTAATAATCGACAATCTATGCAAGTCATTTTTCATTCAAAAGACGTCAATGAGTAACAGAATAGGTTATTTTTCGGCGTATAAAGATATGATTTCATTTTTAGATAAATACTATGAAAAAACCAAATTAGATGATCTTGGCGGAGTGTTAGGAAGTATGGACTATGAAATTTTTTCTGGTGGAGAACCGATAGACACCGCTTTGAAACCTCTTTGGATTGATATAATAAAGAAGAAGATATACTTAGGGAAGATGTAGATATAGAAGAAGGATTGACGCATGTATATAATTTTATATTTGAGATCCAAAAAAAGTTTAATATCAACATACAAAAATTACTATTTGACATTGACAAGGCTATTAAAGACGACGATGAAAGTAAAAATTTAAAATCAGCGTGGATCGATAGTTTTCTTGAATTTTCCCAGCATGTCAATGTTTCGATAAAGTTCAATGATAGTACCCGGTAGCCAATTAGGAGATATTAGAATCGGTAATCATTTAAGTGATTATCCGAACGCTGTATTTATTAAGGATCTTTCACTTAATCAGAAACAATATAAATTAAATGAACTATTTTTCAGGATTGATGGGGACAGTGTTGTAGTCCTTATAAGTTTAGATGTAGCTAGCGATGAAAGTTACTCGGAGATAATTAAGATAGGATCTACCTTTGAAGAAGTTATTCGTCAATTTACTTTGTATTACGACGACGTAGATTTAATCTTTCACGTTGAAAATATTAAAGGATTATATTTTACTTTTAACCACCTTCCAATATCAGAACTTTCAATGAAAAATGTAATAACTATGATATGCGTATACAATGAAGAGATGGATAAAAACAATGATCAACTTGGATTAGAAAGGATATCGTTACAAAACTTTACTAAATTTTTTGTTCACAATTGACAACTCTTCACTACTATCAGAAATAATGCGAGAGGTAATTAATCTTTTCGATTATTTTCGAATACTCTATTCAAGATATATGAAGTAATACGATCAAAATTAAAAGCGTATTTAATAAAACCGTAAGCTCATGTACTTTTTTATTTATTCGACGAAAAAGATTTAGTTAAATATGGTGAAGATCTCTTAAGTTGAAGTGGAAATAATATTGAAGAGTTCAAAGATACAAGTGGATTTATACACAGAATAGATTATAAGATACAAGAATTTGGTGTAGTAAATCCAGATGGGGTAATTCAAGACGTTTTTAAAGATACGCCTTTTGTGAATTCCCAATAAACAAAAAAAAGAGCCGTAAAGTATCGGCTCTTTGAGAAACTTATTTCTATAACAATTCAAATTAATTGATATTACTTTTTCGAAGTGCGGAAAATTTAGCAAAGCTCCGTGTTAAGTCCTCAATTTCTATGCTGGCCCAATTTTCATTTTTACATTTTGCGAGTATATTTTCTGCCAACGTACCTATCTCATAAACCAAACTTTCCTTATCGAGCTTAAAAGAATATATCTCCTCTTTATGGCGTTTTATCAATGTAATTTCCACCTCCTTTTGACTATTTACTAAGTACAATCTAAATGAATATGGACCATCCATAAAACTAAAATCAAATTCTGAATGTTGAGATTCAAGAATACCAACAACATTATCCAGCCACCATTTTGTAATAGTAACAATGAAATCATTCCAATTTTCTTCCGGAAAGCAGATATCACCTTTTTAATGTAAATTATGCCAGTAACCTTGTCATTTTTTTTGTTTAGAGAGTCAATTTCAGTAATTATATTCATACTCGTTTTTTAGTATTGTGGATAGGCTGTTTCAATTTCTTTGGTAGTTTTGTTGAACCACATTTCTATCTCCATCCCTGTTTTAGTAGTTCCTTGAATTAAATATTTTTCACCTTGCTTTTTAACTATAGTGTGTATATTGTTGTATGCTTGAAAGATAGCGGTTTTAACTTGGTTTTCATTCATCATCGTAGGAAAAATATCTTTTTTTGAATTCTCGGCAATTCTCGACCCACCTGTCATATGCCCCGATGATACCTCTTTCATATCAATTTTTACTTTCTTCCATGACGGAAAAATAAATTTTTGCGATTTAGCCAAGCCTTTTGCGGCTGCACCCAGAGAGCCAATTACTGGTTTGGTTAAAATTTTCGCTCCAATAAAAAATATTCTTTCAACTGGGATAAAAAAGGTCTCAGGATACCAGTCTTCTAATCGTCCAGTTGCCTTAAAAACTGTTTTTGGCATTGCGAGGCTTGCGATTTCGGCTCCACTTGCACCGCTGTAGTCTCCACTCATGCTACTAATATCACATGAAGGACAACCTGCGGGACCCCAAACTGCGTTGTCACTAGAAAAAACTATATGTTGATTGATATTTGTGGATACGAGGAAATTATTATCCACATTACCAAAGATAAAATTTGTGTATTCGGTTTTACCTTCTATATACACGTGGCCCATTTGTTTTTCAGCATTGCTTGCAAATCTTAATGTAAGATCATCTTTTTTTAGGGTAGCGTTAGCAACTGTTCCCTCGCGTGCTTTCCCATTCTCGTCATATCCATCCCATGTATAATCCTGTATATTTCCACCCTCATCTTTAACAGGTTTCCATTCCCCACCATCTAAATCAATTCCGTCAATGGGTCTGTTCATAGCAAAAGGAAATGGTGACCAAGAAGGATACCCGGCAGTGAGAGGATCGACACTCAAAAACCTTGCAATTCTTGTGTCATAAATTCTCAATCCATAATCCTGCTGAATGCCCGAACCCTTCACTTCATTATCATTCTCTTTGCCATTAAATCCGTACCTATAGCTGCCTGCAGCCTGGTATCTGCGGCCTGGCATTTCCATGCCGAAGGCATAGTAATCGGTATAATTTAATACTTCAGGTAAAACCTCATCGCGGTTATCTACATTTACAGCATCAGTCCCAACATTTGATAATAGTTTAGCATCTGAAATTACCACACGAACATTTCCAAGATGATCTTTAAGCTCATAATCCTTCGCACCCACCGTCCGTTTAAATTCTTTAAGTTCCTGGGCAGGATCATCAAAAATCTTGTAGACCTGGGTAGGGAGAGAAGAATTAAGCCTGTAGGAGGTGTCGAGAGCAGCGACAGTGGCATTCCATGCGCTTCCCGTGTAGGCATGCACTTGGTCGAGGTGTTCACCCATTTGTGGGATATAAAAATTACCGTCGATGCCGCGTTTGATCTCGCCAAATAAATAACTTACCAGTGGCGAGCCTACATTTAAATTGATGGAGGCAAGGTCTGGTGTACTCAGAGGCGTATATTTCCATACATTACGATCATATTTAGTGAGTCCGTTGCCTTCTTTGTAAACACCTCTTTGAGCATATAGTATGTCCGTACTATTTTTCATGAAGTCGTACATGCCGTTGCCGTTGTTTCCTGCCTCACTTATTGGTTTTACGCCTATAGTGCCCGTTATTCCGGTGCGGAGATTATCAAAAGTCATTGTATAAAGTGAGGCTTTTCGGTAATCAAAGCCTGAGACGTATTCGTCGTACTGCCACCAGCCGATTTTAGCACCATCTGGAGAAATCTGAAGCTGGCCCTTGTCTGTATTTCCACAGCCATTAATAGTTTTCATGACGTAAGGAGCAGGCGTTACTGTAGAGGAACCGAAGTCGTAAGCCATAATATCTGTAGCTCCTTTATTAGCATCGAGCGGGTCGATAGAATAACGGCTGTTGTAAACGATGCTATGACCGGTTATGTGATCCTCTACCGCCGTGAAATGATAACCATGCTGCACACCAGTTGTTGCCGTCGTGAGCGCATTGTTTGCGGATTGCACTTCGCCCATATTGCCGATTGGCCCGTAGCCAATACTATTCATTTCCACCACATGATAAACAGGAAGTTTAGCAGCATTTAAAGTAACAACCGCGTATTTAGTAGATCCTGGAATTCTTACAATTACCGGCTTGCTATTTGGGTCTACAGAACCTATAAGGTCTGTATTTTTCATAAGCTTACCGGCGTTGTCAAATACCAGACAGACATCGTTAGCCCCCAGGTATTTCTTAGCCACTACCACAAAAAACTGCAGATTACGATTAAGATCCTCTGCTACTGCTACTCCGTTGTTAGCTATGCCCAGTAGTTCTACAGCATTTTGAACATTCTGATAATTTTGAGAATTGCCACTGTTGGACATTGAAATTACCTTGCACTGGCACAAATTGTCGGTTGTGGCACCATTAGGTAACAAGCTCGTTTTACTGGTGGTAGTGATCCAGTTTTGGTATTCTGAAATAGCCATGGCACCGTTAGAGGCGATAGCAAGCGCCGACAGCGTGGTGGCTGAAGCCAGTGTAACAGGCTTGTCGTTCTGCCCTAACCTGTCGCTACCGTAGATCGGTTGCTCTGTGAGGTCTATTTTATACAGCGGTGTAGGCGTTGCAACCGCATCATAGTAACGCCTATATGTTGCCATGGTATTTCCAGCTGCGTCCCTCACATAATATGTGGCCGTTAGCTCCGTAGTTTCTTCAGAACCGTTATGACTGAGCTCATCATCTTTCCAATACTCTTTAGAAGTACGGTTACCTGCGGCATCATATTTAAAAGTAATGCGTTCTTTTAAATCAAATGAACCATCCTTCACGGTTTTTAAAATCTCTTTAATTTTTCCATAAACCGTCCAGCTTATAGTCGTTGTAAAATCATGCAATGCAGGAGGTGTATTGGTAGCAGTGGATAAGAGCTCTTTGCCCTTCTCCTGAACGAGGTTACCAATCTCATCATAAGTGTAATCATGAGTAGCCTGAAAATCGCTAAGGCCGGCCGTGGTTTTGGAAGAACCATCTGTGATGCTCACTAATTTATTATTTGTTTTTTTTACCAGAAGTAAGTGCGTATGAGTATTGAAGTTGATCCATTTTTGTGGACGACACACTTTCATCATCGTATCTATCGAGAGACATAATATTACCATTCGCGTCATAAGTATAATTTGTCTGGTAAGTTTTGGCGGAAGCGATATTTGCCCAACCTGAACCCGATTCTTTTACTGATGTACTTTGTTTAATGCGGTTGAGAAGATCATATTGGTAAAGGTCTGCCCTGGCAGCTAGAGTTCCTGTAGCGGTGCTGTTCAGCTGACTCTGGATCCAGCCACTGATATTTCCATTATAAAGATTTGGCGCGGACAACGCTGTAAATGTGCTAAGGCTGTAGTGAGCAGTGTTCATTAAAAAATTGCTGGACGCCAAAGTCGTATAATCTCCATCAAAATACTTCAGAACCATTCCAAAACCGGTCGGCGGCTACGCGGTCTAGCGGCGATCCACTCGAACCGTTGTCGCGTCCAGGATCATCGGTTTTTGAAAGACTCGGTGAGTTGAGAGACTTCAGCCAACCCTGAACGGTGTAGATATAATCTAAGCCCTGTACAAGGTCCTCGCCAAGTACATTTCTTTTTAAAGGACCATGGGCGTAGTACTCATAATGCGCATCTCTATCCCACAGTTGTCCATCGCGTGAAGTTTCTGCATTCACGAGGCGATTTTCGGCATCGTAGGTATAGCGATGGAAGAAGCGATCGACCCTTTTCTCGTTATACTTTCACCTGCAGAACTTTGCCACTCACCAAATCATATTCATAAGCAATGTTATTTTTAGCCATCCCTCCCGGGTTGGTCCTGAACTATCCATTCTACATTGCCGTGGGAATCGTAGCTGTAGAAGTATAGTATTCATCACCCAAGGCTGAACTTTCATCAATAAAACTGTAACTAACCCTGTTCTGAACAAAGCGCTGAGGCTTGCCATAATAAGTAACGGATGAAATATCCGAATAAACTGTTCTGGTAACTTGCCTGTTGCCTGTTGCAGGAGATACAGTAGAATTAGCGGCTGTTGTATTTGCACTTGCACTTAGATTTGTAAAATTGAGTGAACCCACGTTTGTAGTATTCTCCCCTACCTCGCAAATTCTGCCAAGTGCATCGTATTTTGTATAAGAGTAAGCTGATGTGGTTTTTTGTTTATCGTTTTTGCGAGAAACGCAGGCGATTGTTAGCGTCATAAATAAAGTTTGTGAGACCACCGTCAGGAGTTGTCTGACTTATTAACTGTCCAAGAGAATTGTATTCGTAAGTCGTTACTATACGATGTGGTGTCAGACCGGTTGGCCAGGTTGGTGTAGATGTATTTGACCTTGCCGTTTTTATTGAAGCAATATTTGCCAAACTCGTATATTCAACGCCTTCCGGCGGAACTGTTTTGGTCAATCGACCGGCCCTATCGTAATAATATAATGTATGGTGATGATCTGTAATTTCGTACTCTGCAATCAGCGCATCTCTAAAACCACTTAGATCACTGCAATCGTCTCTCAAATACTCCTTCAATGCAGTCTGTTTGGTTGCTTTACATTCGCCGGCCTGAGAAGCCAGGTCCGCTGCTGCTTCAATCATATTTTCATGAAGAATAGGATCGACCTCCTCCTCGGGTGGAGCGGGCGCTGGGATTTCGCGGATACCCCAGGCATAATCGAAAGTTAAAGTAAAATTATCAGCGGCATTGAATGTAAGCGTTCCCATATCGAAATTGTAAATACATCCGTTGGCATCTATCACCTGCAAATCATACTCCCCATCACTAAAACCAAAATTATCAGCAGTTTGCCCGCTATTGCCATCATAGGAGGTAATAAGCTTTTGAACGTAGTAGTAACCGTTTCAAGGGTTGTGAAATAGTGATCAGAATTTGTACTAACCGCTGTGGCTGAGCTCAGCGCTGCCAAACCCACACTATTAACCAAAGGTTTAAACGGCGTTGACAAGGTTGCCCAATAAGGATACATCACAGTATTAATAGAATTGTCAAGATTATCAGCAAGACTAATTGGCGTAGCAGTAGGCACGACTATAGTATGCGTTTCCGCTTCCGTGGTACTAATGAAGTTGCCCAGTGAATCGTAAGCAAAACGCCACTCTACCACATGCGACTTTTGCTCACGCTTAAACCAGGTAAAATTATAAGGCGCTTTTCCGCCTGTTACGCATGCATTGATTTCGCAAGCTGTAATGTTCGCGGCATTGCTTGTACCCTGTGCGTAGGGGCCACTGCAACTCGTAAAGGGTAACGATAGAAGAAGGATCGACAACAATAGCAGGTGTAGGTCCGCTAGCTGAGCAACCCGACTGGTCATTTACAGTTGCAGTAATAGTGCTTTGACCGGTAATACCTACAAGGCTAAGTACATTTGAAGTTGTAGGGTCCAAAGAACCGTTCATGTACCATTTATAGCTGTAGCTACCATCGCCACCTGATGGCAGGACCATAACATAACCAGGACCGTGGCAATTGGGTTCGCTCGTTTGAAACGACAAACTTATATTATCCAGTTTTTTAACCGTAAAACTCATACTGGTAGCGCAACTGTTTGCGGTAACTGTAACAGAGTAGTTGCCGGTTGAAACGGCGAATGTATTTGTTGTACCAGGTCCGGTTATAGCGGATGTGGTAAGATCTTTAAGCGTATAATTAAAAGTGCCGGAAACAGAGGAAGGAGCAAATTGCGCATGAATCGTCACCGCACTTGTTGCTCCACCGCCACAAGTTGAGACACCTCCTGATTTTGAAAGTGAGATAGCAGGTTGTAGAATGCCAAAATTTGAAGTTGTTGTACAGGTTCCATAGTATATATTTTACAACATAATTCCCCTGAACCAAACTGGTAACTTGCAAGCCTGAAGTTGAAGTAAGCGCTGTACCGGGATAACTGGCGGAGGCGTACCAGTTGACAGAACCACCAGCAATGGACGGTGTTAAGGTAGCAGACCCGCTGGCCCCCATACCGCAGGAGGAAGCATGTGTTACTGCGACGTTTAGCGTCGGCTCAATTTTAGAAATATTTATAAGAAGGGAAGAGCGACACGATTCATTTAGGCCGTTGGCAATGGATACGTAATTTGCACCCTGGCCTAAGCCTGAGATAGGATATGCGAGCGTGGTAGTAGCCAGACTATTTGGAGTAACGGTCACCCCATTAATAACAAAACCCTGCACCTGAAGACTCGAAGAAATGATGATGTTGGCGGTTCCTCCTGCAACCGACGTACAGGTAATATTCGCAATATCAGTAACGGTGCCCGTTGGCTGCGCTAATAGCGTCATGGTTTTTGTTCCGGTTAAACTCAAAGAACAGGCTGCACTGGTTACTGTTACATTGTAAACACCACCTGAGGTGGCGGTGATCGAAGCAAGGCTCGAAGTAAAGCCGGCCGGCCCCGCCCAAACGTATGTAAAGGGCGCTGCACTTGACTGTGCCGACACAACCGCATTCAGATATCCGAGACTACCAGGACAAATAAACTGAGAAGGAGTAGTGACCTGCAAAGAGGCATTATTATTAATAACAATTGCCTGAGAATAAGATAAAGAACAAGACCCGTTAAATAAAGTAACAGTTAAAGGATAAACTGTAAAAGCTGGACTGGTCGGATAAGTATGCGCCTTATGGGCTGAAGTAATACCCGTGCTATTTGAACTTACAGGGCTGGTTCCATCGCCATAATTGATAGTATACGAAGTAAAAGTATTAGTTAGCGCAGTTAATCCCAGGGTAACTGAATTATTACAAGAGAGAGCTGACGTAGTGAATGTTGGATCAGGTTGCGCATAAACCGTCACATTTTTCTGCGCTGTTGAAGAACAAGTGACACCTGCAGAAAAAGTATTGGTTATAGTTAAAGTGATAA